>NZ_PTJA01000033.1 GCF_002934545.1 Lacrimispora xylanisolvens | reverse complement strand
CTTTATAGGAAATTCCGCAAATAGTCAAAAATAGTGTATAATAGTATTGAAATAAAAAATAGCATAGCAAAAGAGCGAAGGTGTGACTTCGCCATGACGTTGCTCATGAGGTTTTTTGTTTTGTTGGTTTGACTGCACTATCTGACTATAAAGGAAGAATTACAGATATGGATTTATCCATATCTCATGACCTTTCGATATCGTTCAAATAGTGCAGTTTTTTTGTGGTAAACTTCTAAAACCAACATAGAAGAGCCACATCTCTGACAGCGAAGTGGGTCATATCCAAAAGTTAAAAGGATAGAATTACGCCAGTTTAAATGTCGTAAGAGAAAATTTCGTTTTTCCGGAGAAAGACACTTATGAAGATTTTTCTCTTGTTTGTGATGTTTGGCATAAATGCCATAATAGCGAAGCATTTTAAAATGCTTCTCCGGGATATGAATGATAAGCCGTTTGATAAAATCTAAGGCAGGTATACGCTCAGTGACGGTTTTGTTATCTTCATGCCTTGTGTAATGAAAAGTAACGAAATCTCCATCATAGTCATCAATTCGGGAACTGGCAATGACAGGCCGCCCAAGGTAACGACTGATGTATTTAATTGTGATATCCGGAGTGCAAAGGTTTGGTTTGGCTCGAACATAAAAGCCATCTTCATGCTTTTTATAAATGGAATTTTTGATTTTGTTGAAAGAAGGCCCAAGTCGTTTGGAAAGCTGTTCGAGGAGGACTTTACGGAAAGCATTACGAAGAAAGTTATAGTCAAAGTGCTTAACAGTTCTCCATGGAGTAAAGTTGCCAGCACCCCCTTCAGAAATAAGGGAGTGGATATGAGGATTCCATTTGAGATCCCTGCCAAAGGTATGAAGAACGCAGATGAAACCAGGAGTAAAGCGTTCAGTCTTATTCATCTTGAAAAACATACGAAGAATAACATCACGGACAGAATGAAAGAGGCAGCTCAAAAGAGAACGGTCATTTAAGAAATAAATACGAAGCTCTTCAGGAATGGTAAAAACGCAATGCCTGTGAACACAAGAAATAAGTTTAGAGGACATGTGAAGAGAGCGAAACTGATTGTATTTATTGCCACAAGAAGGGCAGAAGCGGCTTTTGCAGCGAAACGGAACAAATTTGAGGTCACCACAAAGAGGGCAGCCAAACATAGCACCACCCTTTGAGGGATCCCCACAGTCAATCAGTCGTTCTACATTCTCAACAACAGAGCGCCTGGGACGAAGTTCATAAATGATGTGTTCATAATAATCAGTAAAAATGGATTGTAAGATATTCATAAAAGAATTTTACAATAAAGTAGCACAAAGAAAAACCCCAAACCCCTCATGAGTGAGGGGCAGGGGAGTTGAGAGTGTCGAAGACACTTTTTTA
>NZ_PTJA01000032.1 GCF_002934545.1 Lacrimispora xylanisolvens | reverse complement strand
CATGACCATAGGTTTCCAATCATCAGTAGACAAGTCGATTACAATGGTTTCATGAATATTCAGGCTTTCTATTGTAAATGGCAGCTCCCACCGGGGTTCAGTAGAAGCGCTCTCAAAGATACTAATACAGGCAAATAAATCAAAGGGAATACAAAAGGGAAACTTTTTGGTTATATCTGCCTGTATCTGCCAGTTATTCGCCTTTGCATCCTCTTCCCCGGCAAGGGATTTCGCAATGGATTCAGTAAGGGAAACAGGAAGGGCCTTAATACCAGCCAGAACATCCGAAATAGAACCCGGGATATCAATGATCCGGTCTTTAATATCCGTTAACCCTCTGGATATTGCTTTGACTACATCCGTTATTACGCCTAGCGGCTTGGTGATATCCGGTATCCAGGGGTAAGTTCCTGTATGTTCTCCCTCCTCTGCTTTTTCGCCGTATGTAACATTGATGGTTGGTGCCAGAACCTGAGCCCGGTCAGCAGCGGTGATTGATGATTGCACATCAGATACAAGCTGTTCTGCAACATAAGAATCTTTTGGAATTGTGACCTCAACGTCGGAAGTAACATCACGCTGCTGTGTATCAACATCAGAATTTACATCCACCCAGGTATAAGCACCAGTATATTCATTGATGGTATCCCCCAGGGTTCCATAAGAAAGATAAGTCTTTAATTCATCAAGAGAGCTGTAAACAGGAAACGGAATATTTGACATAGTTTCTGCGGTATAATCAGTTCCGGAAATCAGCATATAAGAGTAGTTCGTTTTTTCGTAAGGGTAGTATGTATTAGTTCCGGAATTGTTCGAATAGGTAACTCTGGAAACTGGAGAAACCAATTTGCCATTGTCATTCATATAATAGATTTCAAGAGTTTTGGAGCCAGACAACACACCCCCGACACGTTTCTCCTTTTGCAGCAAAAAGATATCGGAATGGCGGACAAGAGTATCACTTGAATGGTCATAGGAAAAATAGAAATCATCTGCCGATAAAGCAGGATTAAACTTTGAAAGGTCAACTCCCATATTGTAGGAGTAGGAGCTCTCAAATGAATTGTCAAGTCCGATTTGAAGTTTACTGATCCCGGTATTGGTTCCGTAACCACTTTTGCTTTTAAAATAATCCTTAACCATATTAATGGTTTCCTGACCCAACTTAACAACAGACCCGTAAGAGAATTCAGCCATGGCTTTATAAGCAGTAAGGTATTTGGTATCTACTTTGACAAAGTCACCAATATCAGAAATAACGGAACCTAGATTTTTCGTGGAAACATCAACACCAACAGCGGACATTAAAATCGTCCATACATAATCAACAGCAGTTAAAACACCGGAGCCATAGACATACCTGGCACCAAAATAATCACTGACAGGAGTAAAGATCAGCATGAAAACAGCAAGGCACAAACAGAATCCCCTTTTTATCATAGACATAAAAGCTCCTTTCTAAGTATCTCAAATTTTCCTTCAGGAGATCCGGAGCAGC
>NZ_PTJA01000031.1 GCF_002934545.1 Lacrimispora xylanisolvens | reverse complement strand
TGCACAGTGCTTGCCATGGCATGTTTTTCTGTGTTAAAATCAATTTCAGGCGGAGATTCTTCTGTTGACAGAACAACTGGCACACCTCTGGCAATCGGTGCAGCAGCCGGGGGCGTGGCAGGAAAAGTAATGTTTCATATGGTTGCCAGCAGTTTTCCTGACCGGGATCAGGTGGGTTCTGTACAGGCGGTGTGTCTTTTACTTATTACGATAGGGACATTACTTTATACGATTAAGAAAGACAGGATTAAAACCCACCATATCACGAATAAAGTGGTTTGCATTATCATCGGTTTTGTTTTGGGGATTTTGTCCTCCTTTCTTGGAATCGGGGGAGGCCCCATTAATCTGGTGGTGCTGTTTTATTTCTTTTCTATGGATACGAAAACCGCCGGGCAAAATTCTCTGTACATTATTCTGTTCTCTCAGGCAGCCAGTCTGATTCAATCCCTGGCAGCCGGCCAGATACCGGAATTCAGTTTTCTGATCCTTGCGGTTATGGTACTTAGCGGCATTGCAGGAGGAGCGATTGGCAGAAAGGTCTGTAAGCGGCTCCGTGAGGTTACCGTGAATAAACTTTTTATTGTACTGATGGCAGAAATTATGATGATTTGCTGCTATAATATTTATAAGTTATCTTAAAAGGCAAGGAGGAAACGGTTGTATGCCGCCGGTGAATTTATTGATAAAACCAGCTTCCGGGCTGTGCAATATGGAATGCGATTACTGTTTTTATTGTGATGAAACACAAAAAAGGAAGCAGGCCTCTTACGGATTGATGTCAAAAGAGACCTTGGAGAATGTAATTCGCAAGGCATTTTCTTATGCAGAACAGAGTGTAGGAATTGCTTTCCAGGGGGGTGAACCAACTCTTTGTGGAATTGATTTTTTTGAAGAGGCAGTCCGATTAGTAAAACAGTATAACGTGAATAATTTAAAAATTGAGTTTGCGCTTCAGACAAATGGTTATGCAATTACAGAAGAGTGGTGTGAATTCTTTAAAAAAAATCACTTTCTGGTGGGCTTATCCGTGGATGGAACGCAAGCCACACATGATAAGTACAGGCATGGCAAAAAGGGAGAAGGAACGTACCAGAAGGTTCTTCAGGCAGCCAGGCTGATGAAGAAAAGCGGTGTGGATTTTAATATACTGACAGTGGTGAATAAGGAAACCGCAGAAAATATTGATTCCATTTATAAGGAATACAAGAGGAATGGCTGGGAATATTTACAGTTTATTGCCTGCCTGGACCCCATTGGGGAGATTCGCGGCCAAAGAGAATACTCCCTTACTCCAAAGGCGTACGGTGAATTCTTAGTCAGGCTGTTTCACCTGTGGTATAAGGACTGGAAACGGGGAAAACAGCCCTATATCAGGCAGTTTGAAAACTATATCGGAATCCTCTTAAAATACGAACCGGAATCCTGTGAACAACGAGGGGTATGCGGGATTCAGAATGTGGTAGAGGCGGACGGGGGAGTCTATCCCTGCGATTTTTATGTTCTGGATGATTTTAAGCTGGGAAATCTAAATCAGGATACAATGGCGAAAATACAGGAACGAAGATCAGAGATTGGATTTATCGAGCGGTCCCGGAATCATTCCGAAGACTGCAGACAGTGCCGTTGGTTTTCTCT
>NZ_PTJA01000029.1 GCF_002934545.1 Lacrimispora xylanisolvens | reverse complement strand
TAAAATAAGCATTCTGGTGATATGTCAAGAATAACTTAGAAAAGATTTTGATATGTTTTAGTTATAAAAGGGTTCACTTAATAAAGCATACAAGAAAAATATGTCTTCTCGAATGCTAGTTCGATTCAATATTTAATTCGGCGTCCAATTTTTCGCCGGTGTACAGTTGGTTTTTGACCAGCAAACCAAAAACGAGTCGTACGAATTTACGAGATGTAAGCGCGAGTGCTCTCTTGTGCTGATGTTTAGTTACTTCAGCGAATTTTTTAGAATAGTATTCACCGTATTCTGGGATGTATCGTCTGACACTATTGGAGCCTTCTCCTAAGTAATAACGCAGATATGTATTACCAGCTTTTGAAACACGGTTATCCTCGGATATAAAGTCTCCAGAATCATTTTTAAGCCAGGTTAGTCCGGCATATTTAGCAAGTGCATCTGATGAATGAAAAGCAGTAATATCACCGATTTCAGCAAGTATGCCAGATGCCCATACAGGTCCTATACCTGGAATGGATTTTAGAATGATAAATGCATTAGGGTTCATGCCATTGATACATTTCTCGATTGCCTGATCTATCAGCTTGATTTCTTTTTGATAGGTTTGGATGCAGTTAAATGAGCTGGCTAAAGATACATTTAGCGGTTCGTACATGCATTTATCCAATCGATAAGAATCTCTTGCAGCTTTCTTTAAAAGTTCAGAGGTTTTTGATATGTCAGTAATGCGTTTTCGGCTCTTTTGAGCAAGGAACTGCAATAGCTCATCTTCAGAAGAATCTATGATTTCCTGTAGAGACATAAATTCTGTCAAAACAGCAGAGGAGGTAGCACCATAGATATTACTAAAAGGTTGTGCATCACCATCTAAAAGTTGAAGTTCACTAAACTTTAAATAGAGATTAGAAACCATATATGTTTTTTCTCTTGAGATGCATTCAGCTAAATGCAGGCGGTGTCTTGTTAATCGCTTTAAGGCTAAGAATTGGCTGCCGCGCCAGGGTTCACATTTTTTAGTTCGTCCGCATCTTGCGAAATCTGCAATAAGATAAGCGTCTAGTGGATCCGTTTTATCCATGCCAACATAAGATTTACGGAAATTGGCTGTCATCTTAGGATTCAGACAGAAAATGTAAGGCTTATAAGGCATGAGTAGTTCACAGGTAGACAGGTAATTAGCTATGTGAATGCTGTAAACGGAAGTAGACTCTAAAGCAACAACAATTGTATTGAGGTTAGGATGACTATTCATACAGTTTAATATCATCTCAGCAAGTTCCTCAGCACCAGGCTGATTGTTCTTAAAGGATGATGAGAGGTATTTGTTTTCATCAAAATCCATTGCACAAACGACATTGGACTTTGAGCTTACATCTATACCAACAAACAAAGTGGACATATAGTTGATCTTTATCATGTTATCACGCCCCTTTCTGATCTAAAATAGTGAAGCCTTAAGTGAAGGTTTATCCTGCGCAACATATGTTGACCGAAGCCTCGCGTAATGAGCATTCACCCAGTCAGCATTTTTTGCTGGTGCTTCGGCTGGAGATGCAACTTCTGTGTTAGCGGAATATACCATATGTGCCAGGCTGCATGCTTAAAGAGCAGACACGGACGAAGCCGGCTGAAAGGAGAACAAGCAGTGCCTTCGGACATCAGACTCTGCTGATATCATAACACAGGATTGACCTTATATGAATTGTAACTAATGACTGTATAGATGGGAATCGGAAGAGGAGAATCCCCAGAGATGTCCTTACCACTATACTTATAAAAAAGAATAAGTCTGAAAGCAATTTTTCTTGCTTACAAACTTATTATACGAGGAGA
>NZ_PTJA01000028.1 GCF_002934545.1 Lacrimispora xylanisolvens | reverse complement strand
GTAAATGGTAAATAACCAGTCCAGGTCAATAAGTTCGCCGCCCGATTGGGGCGGCGGTATCTTTACCGTGTTTTTAGTTTTCTACAACGATCTGGCAATTCATCTGACCAAGGCATTAATTCTGCCAGTTTGTTTTCTGGAACATTATTCCTTGGATAGAGCATTAACTGTTCTAGCAGATATGAGAAGTACTCATACGGTTTAAGATTATTCGCTTTTGCTGTTTCAGCAATACTATATAAGGCAGCGCTAGCCGCTGCACCGTTCTTCGAATCGATGATGTGCCAGCTGTGTTTACCAACACAGAATGAACGGACACTTCTTTCTGCATCATTGTTATCAAGAGGTATTTCCGGATCCTCCAGAAATACTCTTAAAAACTGTTCCTGATTGATGGAATAAGTAAGAGCACCTGCCAGTTTTGAACTCTTATCCAATCCCGTTTTACCGGCATACTCTTTTACCCATTCAAAATAAGCATCCACAAGAGGCTTGACTGAGTTTTTTCTATGATCCAGTCTTTCTTCATCGGATGATTTTTCATACATATGATCTACATGATAGATTGCAGCAATTCTTTTTACCGCTTCAGCTGCTATTTTCTGCCCCGGTGTAGAAGGTCCGTTTTTTCCACTGGCTTTTACAATCTCAGCGAATCGTCTTCTGGCATGAGACCAGCAACCTGCAACCTTTAGATCATCAGAGCGTTCTTTCGCCAGGGTGTGATATACCTGATAACCATCTGTCACAAGAGTCCCTTTGTATCCTTTTAGGAATTCTCTTGGGGCGGCAGTCCCTCTCGTTCCTGGATACTCGTAAAGGAAAACCGGTGGTTTTTCCGGACTGCCAGGTGAATGGTAGACCCACATATACTGCTTGCTTTTTTCCGGCATTACAAATGGAGTTTCGTCACAATGTATATGGTGGCTTTTCATAATCTCTGCCTTCATCATGTCACGTACCGGACCAAGATAGTATTGGTAAATACGGATCAGCCAGCCGGCCATGTCTTGTCTTGGAATGTTAACATCATTCCTTAAAAACTCTTCAGAAAGCCGGTTTAATGGTACTGCATTGACATATTTGGCGTTAATGATGGCTCCTGCCAGTTCCGGGGTAAGGATGCTGTGACTTAATAGACGCAGAGGAACCTCTGCGCGAAGAATCCCGCCTGTATCATGATTTCCAGCATATACTTTGATGTGATGCTCCAGTACTTCAAAGTGAGCCGGTACATACTTAAGCTCCTTATATATTTCATCCGGCAGATAATGCCAGCCCTTTGAAAAGTGTTCTGAGAGCTCTTTTTCCGTACGTTCATGTGGTACGATGATGGTCTCGATATCCTTCAGATTGATATCACGCTTTCCCTTGGAACGAGGCTTGCGCTTACGAACAAGGACTGTTTCCATATCCAGTTCTTCGGGAATTCCATTCTCAGTCAGTGACTCAGCCTCATTGAGGATACACAGATTTTCAAGGTCAAAAGATAATTGCCCTTCTATCGGCAGAGTCTTCTCAGATTTCCTGCCAAACCGATTCTGTGTAAGAATGGAGATTTGTTCCTTCATACTTTCAACTTGATGGAGCATCTGCTCATTCTGCTTTTGAATGGTAGTATTCTGCTCCGAAATAAGCTGGAAACTTTCATGCAGCTGCAAGTAAAGCATAACAATCATATCTTTAGAGAGATTATTCAGTTCATCCTTAGTAATAGTAGTCTTTTCCATAGGATTATTATACCATGAAAAGCTCTGAAATTCAGTATATTTCTGGTGTTTTTTAGCTTTAGGATAAAGGATTTAGCTGTCAAGATACTTTGTATAGTCGGGAGTTAATAGATCTCCGGTTTTACCTTGGATATGATCTTTTTCTGCTCAATGGAAAGCCCCTCCATCAGCCATCGGAATTGCTGGTGGGTAATTGATTGTGCTTCCTGGGTACTGCGTGGCCAGTTTAGATGACCGTTTGTTAGTCTCTTATATAAAAGCAGCCAACCGTCACCTTCATACAAAAGCGCTTTCATCCGGTCTGTTTTTCTTCCGCAAAACAGATAAATACTTCCGGGTTCCGTTGGATCGAGCTCAAAAGAGCCACTGATCATAGATGCCAGTCCATCTATCCCCCGGCGCAGATCCACATATCCGGTACAGATATAGATATGCTTAAAGCCTGAAGCATCATTAAGCATTTCGAACCACCTTCAGCACTCTGGAGAGAAGTTCCATTGGAGTTGATTCACTAACTCCCAATATAGTATTTCCAATAGCAATGGTCATTTGATAAGTAGAAAGATTTTCACTTATTGTAACAGGAACAGTTTTTTCCGGGAGAGCCGGCAGTTCAACAAAGCTGTTATGTATCAGAGCAGCTTCTTTTACTTTTCTTAGCCAGTAGTAATAGGCATGACGTGATAACTGGTGCTGTTCACAGTATTCATCGACTTTCAGACCACTTTGACAACGGTCTTTAATAATTCTGGTCCACTCACTGAGTCGGATCTGGTTGGTTGCAAGTCTTGTGTCCATGTGGAGTTCCTCCTTGAGTTCTGTGTGAAAAGTTTGTTAGAAACTTTTCAACTTTACACCATTATCTCAATTTTATGAGGAATCCAAAAGTAGACGGGTTATTTACCATTTAC
>NZ_PTJA01000027.1 GCF_002934545.1 Lacrimispora xylanisolvens | reverse complement strand
TCGTATTGGTTAAGCTAGAAAGAGCACAAGGTGGATGCCTTGGCACTAAGAGCCGATGAAAGACGTGATAAGCTGCGAAAAGCTTCGGGGAGGAGCAAATATCCTTTGATCCGGAGATATCTGAATGGGGAAACCCAGCTGAGCAAACCTCAGTTGTCGTATGGTGAATCCATAGCCATACGTCGGGAACCCGGGGAACTGAAACATCTAAGTACCCGGAGGAAAAGAAAGAAAACTCGATTTCCAAAGTAGCGGCGAGCGAAATGGAAAGAGCCTAAACCAGCGTGCGTGCATGCTGGGGTTACGGACTGCAATAAGTGAGACGATTTGTTACCAGAACGGTCCTGGAAAGACCGGCCATAGAAAGTGAAAGCCTTGTATGGGAAAGCAATAGTCAGCGAGCAGGATCCAAAGTACCACGAGACACGAGAAACCTTGTGGGAATTCGGGGGGACCACCCCCCAAGGCTAAATACTACTTAGTGACCGATAGCGCATAGTACTGTGAAGGAAAGGTGAAAAGGACCCCGGGAGGGGAGTGAAAGAGAACCTGAAACCTTGTGTTTACAAGCTGTGGAACCACATTTTAAGTGGAACCGCGTACTTTTTGTAGAACGGTCCGGCGAGTTACCGTTACTGGCAAGGTTAAGCACTGAATGTGCGGAGCCGAAGGGAAACCAAGTCTTAATAGGGCGTTAAGTCAGTAAAGGTAGACCCGAAACCGGGTGATCTACCCATGTCCAGGTTGAAGCTGCCGTAAAAGGCGGTGGAGGACCGAACGCACATCCGTTGAAAAGGGTGGCGATGAGGTGTGGGTAGGGGAGAAATTCCAATCGAACCCGGAGATAGCTGGTTCTCCTCGAAATAGCTTTAGGGCTAGCCTCGTATTAGTCTGCCGGAGGTAGAGCACTGAATTTCCTAGGGGGCGTCAAAGCTTACCAAAGAATATCAAACTCCGAATGCCGGTCAGATGATGTACGGGAGTCAGACTGCACGAGATAAGTTGGGCAGTCAAAAGGGAAAGAGCCCAGACCACCAGCTAAGGTCCCAAAGTGCGTGTTAAGTGGAAAAGGATGTGAGATTTCAGAGACAACTAGGATGTTGGCTTAGAAGCAGCCACACATTCAAAGAGTGCGTAATAGCTCACTAGTCGAGAGGTCTTGCGCCGAAAATGTCCGGGGCTAAAACACGACACCGAAGCTGTGGAATGTATCGCAAGATACATTGGTAGAGGAGCATTCTTAATGCGCAGAAGCATTACCGTAAGGAGGTGTGGAGCGTTAAGAAGAGAGAATGCCGGAATGAGTAGCGAGATGAAGGTGAGAATCCTTCAGGCCGAATATCTAAGGTTTCCAGAGTAAAGCTGATCTGCTCTGGGTAAGTCGGGACCTAAGGCGAGGTCGAAAGACGTAGTCGATGGACAACAGGTTGAAATTCCTGTACCGCATATTATCAGAACTGTGGGGACACAGAACCGAGAGAGAACCCGGGAATGAAAAGACCGGGGCAAGCATTGGACTGGCTAAGATGGAAAATCCGCTTAGCAACAGGAAGGTGTGACGCGTACCGAACAAAAGTAGGGAAGTCTCTGTAGGGGCTGTCAAGAAAAGCCGCTATTGTGTAATATGTGCCCGTACCGTAAACCGACACAGGTGGATGAGGAGAGAATCCTAAGGCCGGCGGGAGAAGCATTGTTAAGGAACTCGGCAAAATGACCCCGTAACTTCGGGATAAGGGGTGCCTGAGAAATCAGGCCGCAGAGAATAGGCTCAAGCAACTGTTTAGCAAAAACACAGGTCTATGCAAAACCGAAAGGTGAGGTATATGGGCTGACGCCTGCCCGGTGCTGGAAGGTTACGAGGAGGGGTTAGCGGCAACGCGAAGCTCTGAATTTAAGCCCCAGTAAACGGCGGCCGTAACTATAACGGTCCTAAGGTAGCGAAATTCCTTGTCGGGTAAGTTCCGACCCGCACGAAAGGCGTAATGATTTGAGCGCTGTCTCGACAATGCACCCGGTGAAATTGAAATACCAGTGAAGATGCTGGTTACCTGCGCCAGGACGGAAAGACCCCATGGAGCTTTACTCCAGCTTGATACTGGGATTCGGTGCTGCATGTACAGGATAGGTGGGAGGCAATGAAGATAGGACGCCAGTCTTATCAGAGCCGATGTTGGGATACCACCCTTGCGGTATTGGATTTCTAACCTGCAGCCATAACCTGGCTGGGGGACAATGTCAGGCGGGGAGTTTGACTGGGGCGGTCGCCTCCGAAAGAGTATCGGAGGCGCTCAAAGGTTCCCTCAGAATGGTCGGAAACCATTCGAAGAGTGCAAAGGCATAAGGGAGCTTGACTGCGACACCGACGGGTGGAGCAGGTAGGAAACTAGGACTTAGTGATCCGGTGGTATAAAGTGGGATTGCCATCGCTCAACGGATAAAAGCTACCCTGGGGATAACAGGCTTATCACTCCCAAGAGTTCACATCGACGGAGTGGTTTGGCACCTCGATGTCGGCTCATCGCATCCTGGGGCTGTAGTAGGTCCCAAGGGTTGGGCTGTTCGCCCATTAAAGCGGTACGCGAGCTGGGTTCAGAACGTCGTGAGACAGTTCGGTCCCTATCCGGCGTGGGCGTAGGATATTTGAGAGGAGCTGTCCTTAGTACGAGAGGACCGGGATGGACTGACCTCTGGTGTATCTGTTGGTGATCAACACCATGGCAGAGTAGCCAAGTCGGGAAGGGATAAACGCTGAAGGCATCTAAGCGTGAAGCCCCCCTCAAGATGAGATATCCCATCGCAAGAGTAAGACCCCTTGAAGACGACGAGGTAGATAGGGCAGAGGTGGAAGCATGGTAACATGTGCAGCTGACTGTCACTAATAGGTCGAGGGCTTAACCAGGTTGGTTTAGGTAAGAGGAA
>NZ_PTJA01000026.1 GCF_002934545.1 Lacrimispora xylanisolvens | reverse complement strand
CCAGATCGTTGTAGAAAACTAAAAACACGGTAAAGATACCGCCGCCCCAATCGGGCGGCGAACTTATTGACCTGGACTGGTTATTTACCATTTACGATGAAAGAGGATAAATTAATTGGAATCATGAAATCAAAAACTATTTTTGCGAATTGTGATTTTAATAAATATAGTTCAAAATGTAGACCTATCACAAACGTAGGAGATGGAACTTTAATATATGTATTAAATGAAGATACAAAAGAATGGGATAATTGTATAAATGAGCTTTATAAAAGTCTATATAAAGTAGAAAAGGATGTTTCACTACAAGAATTCACTTCTTATATACATCGCTTGATATGCTTTAATGAATTTAACGATTTTGAGAGTATCAAAAAATATTATCAAAATTATCCTATGAAAGAGTATAATTTTATAAAAGTCGCTTATGGTATAACTATTAAAGACTCGGAGTATATAGAGTATAAAGGCGTAACGTTAATAAGAAAAGACTTTATAGGGGAGTATTTAGATTTGAATATATCGGACAATGAAATTGCTTCTCATTTTATTAAAAAACTCAAAACAGACAATGATGTAGTTTATATGAAAATAAAATGCGTAGCTAAAGATAGTGATAAAGCGCAAGAATATGCGGTAGAAAAGTTTAAATTAATTGATACCTGTTTTAGGTTTTTACTTAAATATAATAATTCAGATAAAGTTCGATTTGGATTTTATAATCTAAATTATGAATCTACTTCTGGAATGTATGGCTATAGCAATGATGTATTTATTTCAATGTCTGAACTTAAGGATAGTATGTGCATAGATACACTTCTAGGTTATCTATTTGAATCTGAAGCGTCAAACAAAGTATGGGAATTAATGGAAAAAAAATACCTCAACGATATGGAATCCAGGTTAAAAGCATCAATAATATGGATATCAGAGGCTGCTCACCAAAATGATGATGCAATAGCATATATGCAGTGTTTTTTAGCATTGGAGTCTATATTGATGGAACAAGACGGTTTTATAAATAAAAGTATAGCTGCACAACTTAGTGAGTATGTAGCATTTATAATAGGTACAGGCAAAACCGAAAGAAAAGGTATTGAGAAGGAAATAAAAGATTTATATTCAATACGTTCGACAATAGCTCATGGTAAAAATAAAAACGGTATAGACCAACAATTAGATAGGATATTTCTAATCGTAAAGATAATTATTTTTAAGTTCCTAACTGATAAAAAATTAATGAATATACATAATGTAAAGGAATTAAGGGAGTATATTACAGATTTGAAGTTTGAATAATTTACCCTATAAAGTTGCTTATATGGTAGAGATACAAGGCGAGTATCTGGTAATTCCGGGCTCGCCTTTATGATACTAAAATAATATGCTATTTATTGCAAGGGTAGCAAAAAGAACAAACATTCGAAGAATTTGACGCAACAAGCACATAAAAACGATATCTACAAGACAAAGTAAAACATAGAACGTCGTAAGAGAAAATTTTAAAATATAAGAGGAGCGCCTATAAATAGGAGGAGTAACTTGCACATTTTATATTCTATATGATACAATCTATCTGCCAAACGCCATTAAGGCATTGAATTGAATTGGAAAGATGATTAATTGGAGGAATAAAGATATGAGGTTACGTCACATCCCCGGATCAGAAGAGGAAATTGCCGCGAGTCCTTATGTAATCCAGAACCCGTCTGGGAGAAAAGGATGCTGGAAGGATGTATTTGGTAATGAAAACCCAATAGAAATAGAAATCGGTATGGGAAAAGGCCGTTTTATTATGGAACTGGCTGCACTTCATCCGAATATTAATTATGTCGGTATTGAACGGTATCCCAGTGTTTTACTGCGGGGATTACAGAAACGGGCAGAGTTGGAGCTGAATAACATTTACTTTATGTGTGTCGATGCTAAGAATCTGGCTGAAATTTATGCACCAGGAGAGGTTGAAAAAATCTATCTCAATTTTTCCGATCCATGGCCGAAGGATCGTCATGAAAAGCGCAGGCTTACTTCTGAGGATTTTATGGCAGTGTATAATCAGATTTTAAGACCAGATGGTGTAGTGGAATTTAAAACCGATAACAGAGGATTGTTTGATTATTCCCTGGAAGCCATTCCAAAAGCAGGGTGGAAGATTGCAGACTACACTTATGATTTACATCACAGCGAGATGGGAATCGGCAATGTAATGACGGAATATGAAGAAAAGTTTTCATCAAAAGGAAATCCTATTTACAAGCTGATTGCCTGTCGATAATCTAAAATAATAATTACCGGTCTTCTTTCTATAACCAGGAGGCCGGTTTTGCATATAATAAAGCAAAAGGTGAGGCAGGTGAGCGTACCATGGGAATGAAAGATAAGGTAACTAATAAGCTTTTGCAGGCAACCAGTGATAAAACTGAGCTGAATAAGAAAATGCTCGCATGGAACAAATCTTTTGTGGAAGTGAACAAAACACTGGGTGGAAATATTAAAAAAAATACGAATAATAAATAAATTCGAAAAAGTTGTAAATATTTTGTAAAAAAGGTGTTGACTTTTGCTGAATACGGTTATATAATTACACACGTGCTTGAGACAAGAGCACACCGAAAAAACGAAAGACAAGCGCCTTTAGCTCAGTTGGTAGAGCAGTAGACTCTTAATCTATTTGTCCAGGGTTCGAGTCCCTGAAGGCGCACTAAAAAAGTACTGGTTTTGCAGACGGAGAGCTGCGGGGTCGGTGCTTTTCATTTGCGTAAAAATAATGGTCGGAATCTATTTGTCCTTTGGGAAGGACTTGAGGGTAAAAAAAGTACTGTCTTTGACGGGGGGGGGGGGAACGTCGGGGACAGTACTTCTTTTTGTTTCTGGAAATATTATTTCACATATTCACTTTTTAAATATAATGGGGAGTTGGGTTCTTTCACAATTGTGAAAGATTGTGTTGATAAAATCTTTAATAATGCCACTTCATAATATCTATACCTGTTATTGCTATGAGCTTATATAGTAAGAAATCAATAATTATTAACATTACTGATAATCCAACTGTAATAATTTTAGAAGAAAAGTATCCTATATCTTCGCCATATGTATTAATATACTTGTATCGAATATTATACATTATGAATAACATGCATAGCATGTCTAATGGAAGAATAAGTGAAATAGCAATGTATTCATGATTCTTTATGGCATTTAATAAATAAACAATAGAACCTATTAACCCAATAATTGAAATAAAAATGTAAGTTTTTCTTAATGAAAGGATATTAGCATTTTTAGTTTCTGACTTATCTTTCTCTATCTTTAAATTTGTTGAAGTTATTATTATGTACCAAATAATTAATAATGCAGCTATAATTATAGCAAGTACTATATATAATTTCTCTTTAGTTGAAACATATGATTTCTCTGCTAATCCGTAGTATAAAGAAAAATCTTTACTCTCAATAGCCTTCTCTGCTGCTTCGGTAGCTAGTTTTACTAATCTATGATCTTGAATTGAATCTACAATATAAAAGTACAAAAAAACAGATAATATGATTGTGATTATAATATAAAGCATTGTTTTCCAAAGTTTTCGATTCATCCATCCACCTCAAATCTTTATGATAAGAATTACACCTCAGATAAATAAACAATTGTGCATTATGAGTTACGCATTATTTCTATTATATTAGGCTCATAATGCGTGGCTATTTAAAAAATGAATAACTCAGTATTTTAATTATATTATAAATGGAAAATTTTACAAGCAGTATCTCAACCAAGTTCCCGGCCGGAGAAGCTCCGGTCGATCGGGAAGATTGATTGAGATACTTTTATTTTATCTGTCGGAAGAAAATATCATCAAGTTTATATACATCTGCATCCATCATGCGGTACTGGTTCGCCATTTTCACATAATCCCTAGTAGTAGTATAATCACTATGACCCAGCATATCACGAAGAAATTCCAGGTTTCCACCGCCTACTAGATAGGAGACAGCAAACGTATGTCTTAATAAATGCGGATGCAGCCTTTCAACACCTGTCCATTTCCTTATTCTGAAAAATAGCTGCTTCAATACATTATAGTTGATAGCTTCCGAACCTTTTGTTTTAAGAATCAATGCATCCATAGGTTTAACCTCTCGATAATCCAAATAACTGCGTAAGTATATTCGTAAATTCCAGGCCAGGGGGACAATACGGGATTTGTGATTCTTTGAGTCTTCTATTAATATGTAATCTTTGTCAAAGCAGATATCCTTTACCTTTAAACCAATGACTTCTTCACTTCTTAAACCTCCATCAAGCATAAGATGTATAATACATAAATTTCTAAGCCCCATTTCTGTTGAGTTTAAGAATACCTGATCGAGTGCCTGAACCTCGTGACTGTATAAAGGGAGTTGTATCCGGGAATCGTTGGTAGGAAGCCGGGGTCTTTTAAAAGTAACTTCACAGTCCAGGTCATCACGAATATAGTTAAAGAAAACCTTAACAGCCCTGGTATAAATTCTGATGGTGGAATTTTTCAGATTTCCTTTCTTTTCGTCCCCGATCTTAAACGGATGCTTTTCATATTTGGGCTTAAATCTAAGATGTTTTATATAGCTTTGTACGATGTCAGGAGCCAGGCTATGCACCGGAATTTTGTCAATGGGCTTTTTAAACTCTGATTCCAAAAACTCAAAGAAAAAGCTTAAGTTCTGCTCATAATATTTACATGTACTATTATCACAATAAGATTCTTTTAACCCCATAAACTTTTCAAATGCTTTTTTTACTGTTATCTTATTCATTCGTAAAATCTCCTTGAAATTCATTTTTGCTCATGCTATTATGACTATAGACTTCACCAGTTGTTTTATCTATGATCGTGAGTTCAGACCTTGCAGTATATGTAAGGTTGCCTGGCAGTTCATCCGTGTTGAGCTGCTGGGCCTTTTTGTTTTTATACCGTAAAGCCTTTTCAACATCATTATCATTTAACGTACAAAGTGCATCTACAACATCCTGCATGATATCATCTTCATTCATACCCTTATTATAAAATCCTAACGTTACAATACTATTGATCGCCCGTCGTTTAACCAGATCAGCATTCAGATGGCGGCTATATTCCCGTACCAGCTTAAGCTGCTTCGGGGGAATGTGCGCATCAATCAGTTTACAACTGCGAAGAGACTTCCAGAAGCCGCACATTTCACGCCGGGATTTATTCACATCCCCTTCCGGTTCTACCATACGAAATACATAGTTTGTCAGATAGTCCATAATCAGTTTCCGATTGTCCAGGTAATCATAAATCCTTTTAGCGGTTAACTTTGACTTATTATCTCGAAGCGGAAGTAGTACATAAGATTTTGAATGGCGGCGGCGTGTCTGATACTCTACATTCATAATCAGGTTCACCTTTGGTGTGAGAGTGTCAACAAATTTCTGTAAGGTATCTTCCTCGATGGTCTGCTCCCCGGACAAGAGCCTGCGGCAGACTGACTTTGCATTTTCATCAGAACCATGTTCCAGGTAGAAGGAAGCGCGGGCCATATTAAGGTACTGCCAGCTCCTGCGCTTATAACATTCTTCATAAACATGTAGATCATAGCGATTAATTAATCCATTGAACAGCCAGAAGTAAAAGAACCAGCCTTTATAACCCATTTCAACAACTTCTTTGCTTTTCATATAGATTCGTACAAAGACTTTATCCGTTCGCTTTCCCAGGGCAACATAATCAATTTCATAATCCTGACTACCTTTCTTCTCTGTATGGGTGACAGCATCATTAAACCGATCTACACGCATTTTGTAAAAGTTTTCAAGGGAAAAGAAGCGTTCTGGATTACTTAGGTAGTTGCTGTGCCAGCAATAATCAATTCGGTTTTCCTGGGCATAGGCGATCTGTAGGCCAAAATGTTCGGCTAATGCCTGGACATATTCATAAGACCGTTCGAATGATTCATTGACCCCGTATATCCAAAGCATATAACTTCTGATCTGTACCACCAATTCACAAGTGACGGATACCGCCGAATCGGAAGATTTTGGAACGACAGGAGCTAAGAAGATATCAAACCATTCAGGGTATTCCAGGCAAACATTATACATTTTTGCAAAACTGAATGGTCTAAGGTTTAAGGAGAAGCCCGAACCGAAGTCAAGACGAAGAAAGTCGACGTTTACATTTTTTGATAGCTTCCGGTTCATAGCATCAAAGTATTTTCGGAACTGCATGACTTTGCTATCCAAAGAATCAGCGGTAAAGTCATTTACAAATTTCACGGAATAATAAAATGTATCAATATTATGTAGAAACTTAGACTTCTTAAAATCAAACCAATACTTTCTATCATTTTCACCCATTTCATTAAAAATAGATGATTTTGAAAATTCTCTAGTCTGTATCATTTTACACCTCACTTTAATTAACTAAAGTTTTTGGGGAGAAGGGCTTTTCCCCAAATTTTAAAATCATGCTCTAGCCCTTGTATTTCCTAGAAATAATCGGAATTTTCCATGTATTTCCAGACCACGTTTTACAGACACGTGGTAAGGGAGTTTTGGGTGTTGGCGAGGGCGCCCGGCGCGTTCAGGGGCCCCGGCTGCGCCACCCCTATCCGCCCTGGGGGCCCTCGTCAAATAACTTGTATGAATCGTACATATGATAGTACTTCTTGCGTCCGTAAAAAAATGAAACGCCGCATTTTTCCTTGACCCCATACCAATATTCAACAGAAACAAAAAGGGGATGACCAAGAGAAAGGAGTCCCAGGAAAAATCCCACCGTACCAAAGTTGTTAATCTTACGGTGACGGTATTCGTATTCAATCAGGCTGCGGATTTGACGGTCAATCAGGCGGTCAAACTGGCTGATCAGTATAATATGGTATCCATATTTCCGGTGCTGGGTGAAAAAGTTGGCCCATTGCTGGCGGCTCCGGTCATTCCAGGAACGGCAGTTGAAAATAAGCTGGCATTCATCTATGACAAGCCAGGTCTGACCTTCAATGATCTTACCCCTTTTATCCCGGCGGTGACACAAACGAGAGAAGTCTAAGAGCCAGTCAACCTTTAAATCAAAATTATCCTTGTAAAAAAAGAAGCCTTTTTTCTTCGAGGTAATGAGATCGTAATTGATATCAAAATTCGCTATCACATTCTTTCCGCGATTGAGCTGAAAGTAAATATCCTTTGCAACATGGTAGGACTTCCCGGAACCGGGAGTACCAGAATAAAAATAAATCATAAACAAGCCCTCCTTGTATCTCATTTTTCTTCCAGGCCGAACCCGATCGGAGCCAGCCGGTGATTCATTTGAGATACATCATTCAATCATCTTTACCCAACGAAGGGCAAGCTGCACCAGGTAAAACAGACCAACCGCAGTAACCCAAAGCTGGGTAACTGCGATAATCTGCGCCACAGGAACAAAATAGTTTAAGTACCCTAAGAAGGGAATCTTATCAAGCTGACTTAAAAATGATTGGAAGGGACTGTTAGGAAGAAATACAACGCATGCATTGCCAAGCTTTATTAAGATGTACCGGATTTGTTCTAACATAAAATCACCCCTTTACTAGATTTCTGGTAATGACGATCAGACAGATACAATAGCCAATCAGCGTTGTTATTCGAACCAACATGACCATAGGTTTCCAATCATCAGTAGACAAGTCGATTACAATGGTTTCATGAATATTCAGGCTTTCTATTGTAAATGGCAGCTCCCACCGGG
>NZ_PTJA01000025.1 GCF_002934545.1 Lacrimispora xylanisolvens | reverse complement strand
AAACAGCAAGGCACAAACAGAATCCCCTTTTTATCATAGACATAAAAGCTCCTTTCTAAGTATCTCAAATTTTCCTTCAGGAGATCCGGAGCAGCCGCGATCGGAAAAGGAAGTGAGATACAATAAAAATATGTACAAAAAAGGAAGGGCAGGGCTTGCCCTTCCTGATCTGCCGCGACATTGGTCTTTATTTTGCGATCTGCCGGAAAAATTTAATTCCAAATCTGGTCGCCATTACCGCACCCACAACAACTAAAGCAATGGGGAGTGCAACCGCAATCGTAGCTAGCATGTCATTTTTCACACCAGTAAAAGCAGTTGTCATGATTCCGGTGATATCAACATCACCTTCCGCAGCATAAGCTGGGACGGCAGTAGCCATTGATACTGCAACCGGGAGAGCGACAAGTCCAATCCTGCGTGCATTTTCCTGAATTTTGTTAGTCATAAAATATCCTCCTTTAAGATTTTATCATTAACCCCAGTAGGGAGCTAATTACATAGAAAATCAGTTCGACAATCAGTTTTAATATGATACCGATACAAATACCACCGGAACATACCGCTATGTATGTTTCAATCATGCCAGGGCCTCCTGCTTATCAGACAAACACCGATCAGAACACCTAAGAACAACAAAAGAACAATTGCAAAATCTTGGTCAGGGTAAACTGCGGAAGAGGCCTCTTCTTCATCTTCAAGGGTATATGCTTCCGCTTGATCAACCTCCAAATCAAAATCAGCTTCCGATAATGTAAGAAGAATCATCAGCTCACCTTCTTGTCAGGCTTTTGATCCGGTTCCTGACTTGTATTGAATTGGCTGTCAGGAACCGGAGTAATCTGTACATCGGAAATATAGTCAAGATCAATGATCTTAAGGACTGGTTTTCCATCACTACCAATTGACATACTAAATTCTGCATCATAGAGAGCGGGAGCCCTTTTGATTTTTCCCATTACCTGAAATTCACAAGAGGACTTAGCCGGGCGGGTTCCTTTGGTACCGTTTACATTGTCTTCGGCGACCAAATCCGTGTTAAAGTAATAATTGACAGATGTTCCCTGAACACGTTTTCCTGAATCGTCGGTCATATCGTACTGACCAGCATAAAGTAAAATAATCTGCATTTTCATAAAAATATACCTTCCTTTCGTCTTAGACAGCCTTAAAAGGCGATCCGCAATTAATATGACATATTGATATACTACAAGTTTAAAATCCGGGAGAGTAACCGGGCCAAAGCCTGATAATTAGGTATTGTCCGAGCAATTTGGGCCCCCCGGCGATGCCCCCAAATTGCCAAGCTGCCGTACCGGATACCCGATACAGAGCCAGGCGGGGCGGTAATCAAGGAAAAAAGGTGAATTGCATCAACCTGGCGGGAGTTGAAGCAATGGCTGGCGTAAGCTGTTGTAAGCTCCCAGCGCAAAGGCTGCGCCTGCGCCGGGAGCCTGGCCTGGCGGCTAGGGGGAGGTGTGTCGCCTGGTCATTAGTTTGGGCCAGGTTTAAACCAAAGCCCGGCCCGGGTTTCATTCTAATTCAAATTGTATTGTTTAAGACTCTTAGAATACTTTCCTTTGCCAATATGATACCATCCGTTCCATAGAATGTATGGAAATGAATATCATCGACAATATTATCAATTACAAGGTTATGTAGAACATAGTGCTTGATAAATCCCTTTAATATCATTTCATCATTTAAATTCCCATGGGCTAAATCGAATAGCCAGAACTTCATTTCCTCCGAGTACCGTTCCAATAATAAATCCCCCCTTTCTGTGTATCTCACTTACCGCAGCTGCAGCCTGGTTAATGAAGCAGTTTTGAGATACAGATTTAAATGATATGGTGACTTCGGATATAAGTTATGTCAAAGGATAATGATCTTAATTCAGATGCTAATTCATCTAACCGTTTCGCAGTATCCTTAAGATACTTCTCCCGTTGGGAAATCTGCTTGTTAAGCCGATCAAGTGTTTCATTTCTTTCTGGTTCGGTATCTCTGGCATCCCGGATAATATTTACAAACTTTTGGTTGAAGCCTTCCCCGGAATAACTGTTGATGTAATCATAAATTTCTTCCGGAACCCTTACACTTTTAGCAACACTCATGCTGACACCTCCCGAAGCATTCCATGATCCATCAAGTACTGAATGCTGAAATGTTTAATCAGGTAATCGGTGCCTTCTGATTCGTTTCGGAAACAGATGATTGTGTCACCCAAAACGGGTGTAACAGTAACATGGATATAGTCGCCAGTAACTGGATGCTGATATGACATCCAGTAGCGGAAACTATGATGACTAAAATCACATTTGTGTAACTGCGGAAGATCGGTGTTGACTGCACACATAAGTGCGTACATCTTTGATTTGTTTAGATTGAGCTTATAACTCATTTGACCTCCTATCCGCGGCTGGTATAAGAGCCTACCGCAAACATATCATTAATAAGTTACTATGTTTACAGGAGCGGCCAAAAATGTTAGAATAAGACTGCGACGTTTTATTTTAAATTTTTGGTGCTCCTGTATTGGAGCTCCATATTAGACATCTGTGAAGATGATAATATGGCCGTTTCAGTGAGGGGTGAAAAGGTATCACGCCTTACGTTTTTTATTATAGTCTACAAATGAAAACTTGTCAATAATAAAAGACTACTAATGAAAACTTTTTAGAGGGATATTATATGCTGAATGCAAACGAAATTGGAAATAGAATAAGGCTTAAAATAAAAGAATCTGGGTTAAAACAAAAAGATATAGTAGAATCCTCTGGCATTTCAAAAGCTGCCCTTAGTAATTACATAAGCGGCAACAGAGTACCAGATACGGAAGCAATATATAAAATTAGTAAAGAATTAGGTACAAGTATTGAATGGATATTAACAGGAGAGTATACAAATGAAAACTTTAGCGAAGATGAAAGGCGTATAATACAAGCCTATAAGAATGCTAATTCCGGCATTAAAGAAGCAACAAGAAAGCTTTTGGATATAAATGAACCATGTTCGACGGGGAAATCATCAGATTCAAAGATTGGATAAAACATAAATAAAGAAATTGTATCTCAACTCAATTCCTGATCGGGGCTGCTCCGAGCAACCAGGTAGGAAAATTGAGATACAGAAGAAGGGGAGCTCCTAAAAAACAGAGCCCCCCTCTCTTTTAATAAATTGTCAATAGCCATAAATATCACCAGCTAATATAAAACCAGCACGAAAACCCATTTCATAGCTTAAATCTTGGCTTTCTTCGCTATTCATAATAACATCTACAAATATTTCTTCCGTTTTAATTTTACTTTCTTTTTTATCTTCTAAAACGCCTTCATTAGCATACAATATTTTTTTTCTAATAGTTTCTAAACATTGATAGAGATTTTCTGAATTTTTTTTACTTCGTTCTTCTGGCGTGCCTTCTTCAAAATCTTTATTAGACATACCATTCAAAAAAAAGCTACAAACCTGTTGAAGATTAAGTCGGCTTTGATAATTTTCATCATACATTTTTATTGCCTCCTATAAATTAAAATGTGTTTTTAAATTAAACTTAAATATTGCAAAATTAAACATATATATTTATATATTACACTTCAAAGAAAAAATGTCAATACATAATGTTAAAATTAGTGTTTAAATTTGCAATCATTTTGTTGTATTTATAAAAATTTGTATTTATAATTGTGATGGAGGTGATAAAAATGAGAATGGCAACAAAAATAAAAATGATTCTTGCAGCAAGAGATATGACGATCGGCGATCTGGCCGAAAGATTAGA
Source organism: Lacrimispora xylanisolvens (assembly GCF_002934545.1). GTDB lineage: Bacteria > Bacillota > Clostridia > Lachnospirales > Lachnospiraceae > Lacrimispora > Lacrimispora xylanisolvens. The sequence continues at coordinate 5,562 of NZ_PTJA01000025.1, read as the reverse complement.
AACAACACCACAAAATATAACAGCCAAAATAAATAGAGATAATTTATCAGAAAATGACTTACATCAAATTGCAGAAGCTTGTAATGCAACTTATGAGGGATTTTTTACTTTGAATGATAGTAATAAACAGATTTGATCGTATAATAAATGGTAGTTCCCTTTTATGGAAAAATTTGTAGACGAAACATGAAAAAAGAAATATAATGTAAATGCTGTCGCTACTCTAAACCCGGCAGGGGAAGGAGGTGCGAAATGGAAAGCATTTTAAACTTTTTTGTTTCGGTCATGGCAAAAGTAGCAGGATACTACATATGCAAATGGTTAGACCGAAACCGCAAAGACAGCTAGCCTAAAAAGAAACCCCAGAGACTGCCATCTCTGGGGTTTCGCTTTGTGCAAAATGGAACATTTTAAACTTTTTTGGATACCTTTATAATACACTAATATAGTGTATATGTCAACTGCTGGACAAAATATGCATCTCAAAATCTCTGCAGCTGCCAGGATCCAAAGTGTAAATTGAGATACAGTGAAAATAAGAAAGCCCAAGGTATTACCCTGGACTTCCCTAGCTGTTTTTCCCCATTCCTGTACAACAGAAAGGATATTAACATTCTATACTTAGATAAATCACATGTCAATTGTATTGCACCTCAAATCCCGCTCTGATCGTTGGCAGCAGCTCTTAAAACGAGATACAAAAGCCCTAAATTCCTCTTAATCTATTTGTCCAGGGTTCGAGTCCCTGAAGGCGCACTAAAAAAGTACTGGTTTTGCAGACGGAGAGCTGCGGGGTCGGTGCTTTTCCTTTGTGCGGAAACACGAGGGAGAATCTATTTGTCTTAGAGGAAGTATCTAAGACTGCAAAAAGTACTATCTTTGATGACTACGAAGAGCCTTGAAGACAGTACTTTTTTTGTGGAAATTATAAACTGCTAAATCTCAGTTTACCTGATTTGTTGCAATAAAAAACTACCAGCTCAATACTGATAGTTAGTAGGTCATAATCACATTATTAAATTCAAATTTATTTTTGTGTCAACATCACATATTGAGCGACCATAACATAATTCTTCAAGTCATCTTCATCTAATCCACGATATACAAATAAATCATCATAAATTGGTATTGCTTTATTTATATCCTGACTTTCAATATGAAATTCTCCACTTGAATAATCAATTCCTACAAGGACATCTCCAACACAATAACTTTTGACATGTGGGACCATTCCATTTGGTAATTTAACACGAGAGTGTTCATTTTCCATTATATTAAGTTCGACCACTTGCTTGAATGTTTGAGAACTTATTATTTGATGGTGATAATTGTTTCGAAAATATTCATCAATTTCATTACCTGTTTTTCTATTTGGTTGTATTGAAGGTGCGTAATCTCTGTAAATCTGTATCCATTCTTCAATCATTTCCTTTGTTACATCTGTAGTAATCATAAATGTTCTCCTATATAGATTCCCCGTATACTTTATATAATAATACAACAAACCCTTTTAACTATCAATATTGAGTTTTCAATGTACAATAATACGTCAAATACTAATTTGATTTATTTCAAATTTACAGTTCATTAGAAAGTGTATCTCAATCAAGTTTCCGGCCAGAGTAGCTCCGGCCGATCGGGAAGGTTGATTGAGATACTTTTATTTTATTTGACGAAAGAAAATAGCATCTAATTTATACACATCTGCATCCATCATGCGGTACTGGTTCGCCATTTTTACATAATCCCTGGTAGTAGTGTAATCACTATGACCGAGCATATCACGAAGAAATTCCAGGTTTCCACCGCCGACCAGATAGGAGACAGCAAACGTATGTCTTAATAAATGCGGATGCAGCCTTTCAACACCTGTCCATTTCCTTATTCTGAAAAAGAGCTGCTTTAATACATTATAGTTGATAGCTTCCGAGCCTTTTGTTTTAAGAATCAATGCATCCATCGGTTTAATCTCTCGATAATCCAAATAACTGCGTAAGTATATTCGTAAATTCCAGGCCAGGGGAACAATACGGGATTTGTGATTCTTTGAATCTTCTATTAATATGTAATCTTTGTCAAAGCAGATATCTTTTACCTTTAAACCAATCACTTCCTCACTTCTTAGACCGCCATCAAGCATAAGATGGATAATACATAAATTCCTAAGTCCCATTTCAGTTGAGTTTAAGAATACCTGATCGAGTGCCTGAACCTCATGACTATATAAAGGAAGCTGTATCCGGGAATCGTTGGTTGGAAGTCGGGGCCTTTTAAATGTAACCTCACAGTCCAGATCATCACGTATGTAGTTGAAGAACACCTTAACAGCCCTGGTATAAATTCTGATGGTGGAATTTTTCAGATTTCCTTTTTTTTCGTCCCCGATCTTAAACGGATGCTTTTCATATTTGGGCTTAAATCTAAGATGTTTTATATAGCTTTGTACGATATCAGGAGCCAGGCTATCAACCGGAATTTTGTCAATCGGATTTTTAAACTCTGATTCCAAAAATTCAAAGAAAAAGCTTAAGTTCTGCTCATAATATTTACAGGTACTATTATCACAATAAGATTCTTTTAACCCCATAAACTTTTCAAATGCCTTTTTAACTGTTATCTTATTCATTCGTAAAATCTCCTTGAAATTCATTTTTGCTCATGCTATTATGACTATAGACTTCACCAGTTGTTTTATCTATGATCGTGAGCTCAGACCTTGCAGTATATGTAAGGTTGCCCGGCAGTTCATCGGAGTTGAGCTGCTGGGCCTTTTTCGTTTTATACCGTAAAGCCTTCTCAACATCATTATCATTTAACGTACAAAGTGCATCTACAACATCTTGCATGATATCATCTTCATTCATACCCTTATTATAAAATCCTAACGTTACAATACTATTGATCGCCCGCCGTTTCACCAGATCAGCATTCAGATGGCGGCTATATTCCCGTACCAGCTTAAGCTGCTTCGGAGGAACATGTACATCTACCAGTTTACAGCTGCGCAGAGACTTCCAGAATCCGCACATTTCACGGCGGGATTTATTCACATCCCCTTCCGGTTCTACCATACGAAATACAAAGTTTGTCAGATAATCCATAATCAGTTTCCGATTGTCTAGGTAATCATAAATCCTTTTAGCAGTTAACTTTGACTTGTTATCTCGAAGCGGAAGCAGTACATAAGATTTTGAATGGCGGCGGCGTGTCTGATACTCCACATTCATAATCAGGTTTACTTTTGGTGTAAGACCGTCAACAAATTTCTGTAAGGTATCTTCCTCCATGGTCTGCTCCCCAGACAAGAGCCTGCGGCAGACTGACTTTGCACGTTCATCGGAACCATGTTCCAGGTAGAAGGAAGCACGGGCCATATTAAGATACTGCCAGCTTCGACGCTTATAGCATTCTTCATAAACGTGCAGATCATAGCGGTTAATCAGACCATTGAACAACCAGAAGTAAAAAAACCAGCCTTTATAACCCATTTCAACAACTTCTTTGCTTTTCATGTAGATTCGAACAAAGACTTTATCCGTTCTCTTTCCCAGGGCAACATAATCAATCTCATAATCCTGACTACCTTTCTTTTCTGTATGGGTGACAGCATCGTTAAACCGATCTACACGCATTTTGTAAAAGTTCTCCAAAGAAAAGAAACGTTCCGGATTACTTAAGTAGTTGCTGTGCCAGCAGTAATCAATTCGGTTTTCCTGGGCATAGGCGATCTGTAAGCCGAAGTGATCGGCTAATGCCTGGACATATTCATAAGACCGTTCAAATGACTCATTGACCCCGTACATCCAAAGCATATAGCTTCTAATCTGTACCACCAGTTCACAGGTAACTGATACTGATGAATCGGAGGATTTTGGAACGATAGGAGCTATAAAAATACCAAACCATTCAGGATATTCCAAAAAGACGTTATACATCTTTGCAAAGCTATATGGTTTTAGGTTCAGGAAGAATCCGGAACCGAACTCAAGGCGAAGGAAGTCAACGTTTACATTCTTGGAGAGCTTCCGATTCACATCGTCAAAGTATTTTCGGAACTCCATGACTTTCATATCCAAAGAATCGGCGGTGAAGTCATTTATAAATTTCACTGAATAATAAAACGTATCAATGTTATGTAGAAATTTCTTTTGCTTAAAATCAAACCAATAATTTCTGTCATGTTCATTCATTTCATTAAAAATATATGATTTTGATAATTCTCTAGTTTGTATCATTTTACACCTCACTTTAGCGGGATAAAGTTCTTCGGGAGAAGGGCCTTTCCCGAAAATTTAAAATCACCTTTCAGCCCTTGTATTTCCTAGAAATAATTCGAATTTTCCATGTATTTCCAGACCACGGTTTACAGGCACGTGGTAAGGGGGTTTTTGGTGTTGGCGAGGGCGCCCGGCGCGTTCAGGGGCCCCGGCTGCGCCACCCCTATCCGCCCTGGGTGCCCTCGTCAAACAACTTGTATGAATCGTACATACGATAGTACTTCTTGCGTCCGTAAAAAAATGAAGTGCCGCATTTTTCCTTGACCCCGTACCAATATTCAACAGAAATAAAAAGGGGATGACCAAGAGAAAAGAGCCCCAGGAAGAAACCCACCATACCGAAATTGTTGATCTTACGGTGACGGTATTCATATTCGATAAGGCTGCGTATTTGACGGTCAACCAGGCGGTCAACCAGGCTGATTAATATGATATGGTATCCATATTTCCGGTGCTGGGTAAAAAAGTTAGCCCATTGTTGGCGGCTCCGGTCATTCCAGGAGCGGCAGTTGAAAATAAGCTGGCATTCATCTATAACAAGCCAGGTCTGACCCTCAATAATCTTTCCCCTCTTGTCCCGACGATGACATAAACGGGAAAAGTCCAGGAGCCAGTCAACCGTTAGATCAAAATTATCCTTGTAAAAGAAATAGCCTTTTTTCTTGGCTTTTATCAGATCGTAATTGATATCAAAATTTGCTATCACATTCTTTCCGTGATTCAGCTGAAAGTAAATGTCCTTTGCAACATGATAGGACTTTCCAGAGCCGGGAGTACCAGAATAAAAATAAATCATAAACAAACCCTCCTTGTATCTCATTTTTGTTCCTGGCCGAGCCTGATCGGAGCCAGCCGGTGATTTATTTGAGATACATCATTCAATCATTTTTACCCAACGAAGGGCAAGCTGCACCAGGTAAAACAGACCAACCGCCGTAACCCAAAGCTGGGTAACTGCGATAATCTGCGCCACAGGAATAAAATAATTTAAGTACCCTAAGAAGGGAATCTTATCAAGCTGACTTAAAAATGATTGAAACGGACTGTTAGGAAGAAATACAACGCAGGCATTGGCAAGCTTTATTAAGATGTACCGGATTTGTTCTAACATAAAATCACCCCTTTACTAGATTTCTGGTAATGACGATCAGACAGATACAGTAACCAATCAGCGTTGTTATTCGAACCAGCATGACCATAGGTTTCCAATCATCAGTAGACAAGTCGATTACAATGGTTTCATGAATATTCAGGCTTTCTATTGTAAATGGCAGCTCCCACCGGG
>NZ_PTJA01000024.1 GCF_002934545.1 Lacrimispora xylanisolvens | reverse complement strand
GCGCGAGTGGCTCAGTTGGTGGAGTACGACCTTGCCAAGGTCGGGGTCGCGGGTTCGAGTCCCGTCTCGCGCTTTTTTTATTTGCCGGAAGTCTTCTTTTCATGAGGACTCCGGCTTTTTTGTTATTCTCTGAAAAGTTATTTACAAGGTTATAACCGTTTGTTGATTCTGACAGCGTTATAAGATTAATATTTGCTTCTTATGCCATAATGCCCCATATCAAAGTAAAAAAAATTATAATGTAATCAATTGGCAGGCCCTGACCAACTGGTTACTTTTTTATTGGAGTTGCAGTATGACAGGTAAGCTGAGAACTATAACGGAAATAGATAAAAAATGAAAGGGGTAGAAGTATGAATGAAGTAGGGAATTGGGTATTAGAGGAATTCACTCCCTGTGAATTACCCAAAGAGGTGGCTGCAGGTTTTGCTCAGGTAATGAATCATATCACTGGAGTCAATTATACGCCATTGCTTTATGCTGCAACTCAGATTGTGGCAGGAAAAAATTATATGATAATCTGTGAGAGTACTCCAGTAGTCTTAAATCCTGTGAGGAGTCTGGTTGCTGTTTATTTGCATCAGGCTTTGCCTGTGGAAGGTGGAGATTTTCGTTTGCTTTCGGTGGAGCCCATTAAAATTGGTGTGAATTGTTCTACCGCGAAATAGGACAGAGTCGCTTTCTAAATGATAGAGAAGTAAGTAGAAGGAGGATTTTATTATGGCATATCCCATATCTGATTTTACAGCTACAAAAATTGGTGAGAATTCAAGTGCAGAACGCAGAGATGGAATGACAGTAAATTCGGAAGTAACAATTAATGGTTCTTCAAATTTATATGACATCATTCGGTTTAATGACAATGGGTGCGTGTATGGAATTACTTTAACTGGTTCTCCTGGAATTTATGATTATGTGCTTAGCGTAGACGCACAGGGACCTGATGGATTTTTTTCTGGTTCCGGTCATCTGGCATTTACTGATAAAAGCGGCGATACTTATAAATTAAGTATTTACAGCAGTACGCGAACAGTACATACAGTAAGATATAACAGTAAGCAGCCTGAAATCGTGAAGATTCAATGGAATAATGAATCAATTTAAAAATGAAAGCGGGATAATCATAAGCCAGAAATGAGTTTAAACTTATTTCTGGCTTTTTTATGTTTAAATACCTGAAAATATCATATCATTTTCTTAACTCTTATTTATGTGGAAATATCTTGACACGATCTGATTACTATGAAAAAATAAAAATAAAACGCGCCTTTGAAAGTGTAATGGGAGGAGGATACTTTTTGTTAAAAGTAATTATTGCAGATGATGAGGAAAAAGTATGCCAACTACTCACTCATCTGGTTAACTGGAATGATATGGGGATGGAGATTGTGGCAGTTATCAATGATGGGAAAAAGGCTTATGACGCAATATGTAATTTGAAGCCGGATATTGTTGTAACTGATATACGCATGCCAAATTATGATGGAATTGATTTAATAAGGATGACAAAGGAACTATTACCAGAGACATATTTTATTATTATCAGTGGTTACAGTCAGTTTGAATATGCGAAAAGTGCAATCCAGTACGGAGTGGAAAATTATCTTCTAAAACCAATTAAGAGTAAGGAATTAGTTAATACGCTGACTAAAATTATTGAAAAGCATGCTTTAAAACTATCAGACAGTTTGGAAAAAAATGAATTAAAGATCATGCTCCACACCTCGGAAGAAAAAGTCAAGAAGAATCTGCTGGCGGAGCTTCTTGTTGATCCGGAAAGTAAAATAACAGGGATTGGTATAAAGGAACTGAATCGTGAGTTCTGCTGCCATTTTGAAACGGGATATTATACCATATTGATTATAAAACCGTTTATGGAACCAGAGGACAAAAGTAAAGAAGTTCTTTCCCTGCTTTTAACAAAAATTTTGTGTACAGCCAAAGAGAAGCTGGAGGTATGTTGTGAAGAAGTGGTGACTATGGCATGGGAGGGGCAGGTACTGTGTCTTATTAATACAGAGGATCCTACTCTTACCGCAGTGAAAAAGCAGTTAAACAAAATACGCATTGAGATTTCAAATCTGCAGGATATATTTTCAAATGTCAAAATTGTGATTGGTATCGGACAGGTTGCTGACAGCCTTTCTAATATGCACCAGATTTTACAGCAGGCTCAGACCGCTGTGATGGACCGCCTGATTAGAAACGGAGAATGTATTATTGAATTTAAAGAAAATTCCCAATCTGGAAAAGAAGTTTTTGATGTGATTGATACACAGGTCAGAAACAGAATCCTGTCCTATTTTGAAGTGCTGGATATTGATGGAATACTCAGTGAATTGACGGAACTTTGGAAGGTATTGGAGGAAACAAAGGATAGTCAGTTTATATATCAGTATTATAATGAGATTGTAAGCCTGTTACTATATGGAGTTAAGAATTATATGAGCCCTTACCAATTTCCCGATCTTACCTGGTATCAGAAGAAGTTCAATTCATTTTTAACTGTACCGGATATTTTTCAGTGGTTAAAACAGCATATCAGTGATGAATTCGATAAATTTACTGCTGAGAAACGGATTCAGGACAGTAAGCCCATGCGGCAGGCGAAACAGTATATCAATGAAAATTATAATAAAGAAATTACTCTGGAGAATGTCAGCAGTCTTACGGGTTTTAATCCGGCCTATTTTTCCGCTTTATTTAAAAAGGAAACTGGTGAAAATTTTATGGAGTATATCATGAAAGTCCGGATTCAGAACGCAAAATATCTGTTGATTCAGACCAATAAAGATATTGGGGATATCGCAGCAGACGTAGGTTATACAGATCTTAAGTATTTTTCGAAATTATTTAAAAAGAAAACCGGGCTGAATCCATCGGAATTTCGTAAGCTATATGGCTGAGAATGGAGTGTATAGAATCATTGAAAAAAGAAAAAATAACATTTGCACAAAGATCCGTGATACTGCTTACGGTCATGACAATGCTTCTTTTTATTAATGTGATAATATGGCTTGTCATTTTGTGCAGTCAGAAATCAATGGGGCAATTTGCAAAAATCATAATGACCATAATCCTCTTTTTATTTGCTTTGGGACTTGCTATGGTTTTAAGAAGCTGGATTATCCACCCTTATCTGGACTTTGCAGGATTGTTTAAAAAGTTTAACAATGGACAGATTTACAGAGAGTTTATGGACAGAGCCGGATTTGTTTTTCCGGGAATGGAAGAAGTACTTAATCGGTATGATAAGATACTGGTAAGCCAGCGTAATACAAGGAAAACAAAAAGGCAGTCCGAATTTTTAGCTTTACAAAACCAGATCAATCCCCATTTTTTATATAACACCCTTGAAGCGATCCGCGGGGATGCCCTTAGCCTTGGAATGGATTCAATTGCCAATATTACAGAGGCACTGGCGACTTTTTTCCGTTATACAATTACTGATACAGGAAGTCTGGTCACAATAGAAGATGAGCTGGATAATGTAGATAATTATTTTAAAATACAAAAATACCGTTTTGGGGAGAAACTGGATATAATATATGAATTTGTGGAAAATGACCCTGATATCTGCATGCTGCTTATTCCCAAACTGACCCTGCAGCCCATTATTGAAAATGCGATCTACCACGGACTGGAACGAAAATCGGAAGGCGGTGAGATCCGAATTGGCATGGAGCTGACAGAACGTAACGTGCTAATCCGTATTAAGGACAATGGTGTAGGGATAGACGATAAAACTCTTGCTGAAATTAATTACGGACTGGAGCATACAACAATGCCTTCTTTCTCTGAAGAAAACAAAAGTAAAAAGGGAGGGATTGCCCTGAATAACGTATGCCGCAGAATTAAGTTATTGTTTGGAGAAGATTACGGCATTCATGTTTATAGTCTTACTGGGGTGGGGACCGAAGTCTCCATCATACTTCCAGTTGTCAGGAAAGAGAGTGAATTTTTCTATGAAGGAAGAATACATTACCATTGAAAACGGCCGCATTGAAGAAAATGGAATTCCTGTTTTTACTGACTTAAATCTTCGCATTTATAAAAAGCAGATGATTGGTTTTATTTTTGACAGTATTATGGAACGGAGATTTTTACAGGAATTCATGAAAGGGAATCTGTTTCTTAGCGAGGGGAAGATTTATATTGAAGATAACAGATCCGATCCTCTGGAAGCAGGTAAGTACCTTAAGAACAGTGTCACATTTATTGAAAAGGAAAGTAAACTGATTGAAAATCTTTCTATAGAGGAAAATGTTTTTTTATTTACCGGAAGGGAAATGCTGATTCAAAGGAGGAAATATTTAAGCGATTTAAAAAGGCTCATTCAAATTTTTAGGCTGAAGCTGGAAACACAGAAGAAAGTCAGAGATGTTACGGTAAAAGAGAGAGTTATGATTGAATTATTAAAGGCTTATGCAGAACAGAAGAAGATAATAGTCCTTTCATACATGACAGGCTTTCTTAAAAAAAACGAATTGAGTGATATTTTTGAGTTTATAAAGCAGATGCAGAAACAGGGAATGACTTTTATTCTTGTGGAACAATTTGAAAATATACTGTTTGACTGGACGGATGAAGTGGTGGTCGTACGTCAGGGCAGAACTGCTGCCGTCTTTGACTCTGCAACTGTTAACCGCGAGCAGTTATATTCTTCATTATTAAATCAGAATACTAAATCAATGGCAGGTGCAGATTGCTTTGATATGGAAGAGGATGAGGAGAGAGAACCTGTTTTAAAATTTGAGAATGTCTGTACCGATATCTTACAGGATATTAATTTAGAGATAGAAGTGGGAGAAGTGCTCAAAATTTATTATATGGACGATGAAAGCATTTTAAATTTTATCGCTTTACTAAAAGGGGAGAAAAAACCTGTTTCAGGAAAGATAGCCTTAAACGGACTGGAATACTCTGCTAATCACATTATCGAAGCGGTCAATATGGGAATCTGTTTTATTGAAGAGTCACCTTATGACAATATGCTGTTTTATAATATGAGCGTAAGGGATAACCTTGCTATGGCTTTATCCAGAAAAGTTCCATTTTTCTGGTTTAAAAACAGGTTTGTAAAGAGTGTGGGTCAGCTGACAGAGTCATTTAACGTAGAAGATATTGCACGGGTCAGGCTTCGCCGGCTTGAACCTTCCACATTGCAGAAAATTGCCTATTATAAATGGTATCTGTATGCTCCTAAAGTTGTAATCTGTATCAAACCATTTACTGAAACAGATATTCATCTCCAGGAAATTACGGTAGAGATGATCTCCAAACTGAAGTCACGGGGAATCTCCATTATCATCTTGACCCCTAATTATTCTGAACTTTATCGGGTGGACGGAGATATCATATATTTGAAAAATGGAAAAATGATTGATGAAAATGAGGTTTACCAGACCTTATATAAGAAATAGGAAATGTGCATAATATACAAAATGACACATTTTCTGTTTCTTTTTTTATATAAAAATCATCTTCTAAAAACAGACCCCCCTAATCTAAAGATGAAATGTTGTTTGAATCCTTTTGGAATGATATTGTTATTGTGCAATATAAATAAAAAGATATGGATTGGGGTGCCGCATAGCGGCAGAATGGAGGTATTTATGAAAAGAAAAATGAGTGGTGTTTTCATGGCAGCGATCCTTGCAGTGTCTATGGTGGCAGGCTGTTCAACCAGCTCTTCACCGGGGACAGGGGATGCCGGCACAGCTGGAACAACAGCTGGAAAAGCTGAGAATTCGTCAAAAGGGGAATTGCCGATTCTGGGGGCAGGCATCTATTCATCTTCTGACAACTTTAATTCCTATATTGGTAAGGCAATTAAAAACGCCTGTAACGGAGTATTTACAACCAATATAGAAGATGGGCAAAATGATCAGTCGACACAAAATAACCAGGTTGATACCATGCTGGCAAAGGGAGCCAAGGTAATCGCTGTTTCTGTGGTAGATGTAACTGCAGCCCCCACATTGATTGAGAAATGCAAGGCTGCCGGAAATGTTCCCATTATTTTCTTTAATAAAGAAATAACCGATCAGTCAGTGATTGCATCGTATGATAAAGCATATCAGGTAACCTCAACAGGCGGCGATTATGGTGCTTCCATCGAAGGACAGATGATCGTGGATTACTGGAAAGCAAATCCCAAAATGGATAAAAACGGGGATGGAAAACTTCAGCTGGTTGATCTGATGGGGGATCCCGGACATACGGCAGCTCAGCCAAGAGCAGATTTTGCTAAGAAAACCATTACAGATGCGGGAATACCCATTGAATTGTTGGAAGAAGATACGGGCATGTGGGATACAGCAAAAGCAAAGGACAAGATGGATGCCTGGATTTCCAAATACGGTGATCAGATCGAGGCTGTTATCTGCGGAAATGATGCCATGGCTCTGGGCGCCCTTCAATCCATTCAGACAGCCGGATTTAATACAAAAGGAATGGAGAGCGAGAAATACATTCCCATTATCGGTATTGATGCTTTGCCTGAAATGTTAAATAAGATAGAAAGCGGTGAAGTAATTGGTTCTGTATTACAGGATGCCAAAACACAGGGTAAAACCATTGTGGGTATGGCTGGGAACCTGGCAGGCGGAAAAGATGTAATGACAGGAATTGACTTAAAGATGGAAGCCGGTGCTCAGGCAGTACGAGTACCCTACCAGGCCATAACAAAGGAAAATCTGGATGTGGCAAAATCAACCTATGCCGAATAATGACAGAAACGGATTGCTGCAAAAGCAGCTGACATTTGCAGCAGTCCTATTTTGAAGGAGGAGATAAGGTGGCGGGCGAGTTTATACTGGAAATGAGAAATATCACAAAAAGCTTCCCGGGAGTTAAGGCTCTTGACGATGTAACTTTAAAAGTAAGACCGGGAACAGTTCACTCCTTATTAGGTGAAAATGGAGCTGGTAAATCCACTTTAATGAAATGTCTCTTTGGTATCTATTCACTGAGCGCGGGTGAAATTTTTCTGGAGGGCAGTAAAATCAGCTTTGAAAATCCGGCCCAGGCACTGGAAAATCATGTATCCATGGTTCATCAGGAGTTGAATCAGGTTCTGGACAGAAGTGTTATGGAAAATGTCTGGCTTGGCCGCTATCCCATGAAAGGCTGTCTGGTTGATCATAAAAAGATGTATGAGGATACAAAACAGATTTTTGACAGTCTGGGTATTGATGTGGATCCAAGAATAAAGGCGGGTGCATTAACTGTTTCAAACAGGCAGATGATTGAAATAGCAAAGGCAGTTTCTTATGACGCGAAAGTAATTGTAATGGATGAACCCACGTCATCACTCACTGAAAATGAAGTTGACCATTTATTTCAGATCATTGAAAAATTAAAGAAAGAAAATACCAGCTTTATTTATATCTCTCATAAGATGGAGGAGATAAAACGGATATCCGATGATATCACAATTATGCGTGATGGAAAATGGATTGCAACAGAGCCTGCAACAGAGCTTACAACGGACAGCATCATTAAAATGATGGTAGGAAGAGAACTAAAGGAACGCTACCCGCAAAAAAATACAAAACCTGGAGACATTTTGCTGAAAGTTCAAAAGCTTTCCTCCCTTACCCCTGCATTCCGGGAGGTTGATTTTGAACTCCACAGAGGCGAGATACTGGGAATATCAGGACTGGTTGGTTCAAAGAGAACGGAAGTATTGGAGACTCTCTTTGGGATCCGCGCAAAAGGAGAAGGACAGGTTTTCTTAAGCGGAAAACAGATTGTTAACAGCACTCCCATAAAAGCAATGAAAAATGGATTTGCCATGCTGACGGAGGAACGAAGGGAAGACGGAATCTTTTCCGATTTAAGTATTTCTTTTAATATGACAATTACCAATCTGGACCAGTACTCAAAGCACATTCTGCTCAGTGATTCGTTGATGAAAGACAGGGTGAGCAGTATGATGAAAACCATGAATGTAAAAGCACCATCTGCAAAAACAAAGATCGGCAACTTATCTGGCGGAAATCAGCAGAAGGTAATTCTTGGCAGATGGCTGCTTACCAATCCGGATGTACTGCTCCTTGATGAACCTACAAGGGGAATTGATGTAGGCGCTAAATATGAAATTTACCAATTGATGAATCAACTGGCAGCCCAGGGAAAAGGAATGATTGTAGTCAGTTCAGAAATGCCCGAGCTTCTGGGAATATGTGATCGCATTCTTGTCATGAGCAACGGACGGCAGGCAGGAATATTTGATGCAAAAGAGGTTACCCAGGTTCAGATTATGGAAGCATCTGCAAAATATATTTAATACTACGTGAATGGATGGCAAGTTGGAGGGTATCTATGAACCGATTAAAAAACATATTTCATGAAAAAACAATGCTGAAAGAATTACTGGTGGAAAAAGTGATCTACATTGTATTAATTGCTTTATTTATCACTGTAGTTATCATTGAACCGAAGTTTTTATCTTTCACCAACTTTAAAAATATTTTCGCCCAGTCTGCTACAAGAATCATCATTGCCTTGGCAGCAGGTATGGTTTTAATTGTCCGGGGCTGCGATTTGTCAACCGGGCGAATGATTGGTCTGGCAGCAGTCATATCAGCATCCCTGATGCAGCAGGCGGGCTATGCATACCGGATGTATCCGGGTTTAAGTGAGCTTCCGCTTATTGTTCCGATCCTGCTGGTAATCGTTATTTGTGCTATCTTGGGAGCAATAACCGGAACTGCAATTGCAGTATTAAAAGTGCCTCCGATTATTGCAACTCTTGCAATGCAGCTGATTTTATATGGAGCCTCATCCATTTATTTTGACAGACCTCCTTATGGAGCGCAGCCAATCGGCGGATTGTCAAAAAATATCATTGGAATCGCAACCGGCTTCTTTAAGCTGGGTAAGATTGAGATCCCTTATCTGATTCTGATTGCAATTGCAATCTGTATCCTGATGTGGGTGATATGGAATAAAACAAGATTTGGAAAATACATGTATGCAGTAGGAGGCAATCCAGAAGCTGCTAAGGTATCCGGTGTTAATGTAATCCGCACTCAGATTATTGTTTATTCAGCGGCTGCCGTTTTATATGCCGTTGCAGCAGTCCTTGAGGTAGGAAGAATCGGCAGTGCTTCCAATACAACCGGTAACGGGTATGAAATGGATGCAATTGCAGCCTGTGTGGTAGGCGGAGTATCCATGTCAGGTGGTATTGGCAGTATTGGGGGCATCGTTATCGGAGTACTTATATTTACAGTAATTAATTATGGTCTGGCATTTATTGGCGTTAATATGTATTGGCAGTATATTGTGAAAGGTTTAATTATCGCCCTTGCTGTTGTTATTGATATGAGAAAATATGCAAGGAGAAAATAAAAAAGGAGATATCATTATGCGGGAGACAGTAAAGAAAACAAAGCTGACTGAAAACTGCAGCAAACAGACAATACAGTTATTTGTGGAAGAACTGATACCAAAGCTTTCCGTAGAGGAGAAGGTGGGAATCATGTCAGGTCAGGTTACGGAGCAGAAACTTTTGGATGACCTGTTTTTGATAGAACACTATAATATAAAGCCTTATCCAACTATGGCCGTAGAAAGACTGGGAATTCCAAATGTTCGTTTCGTAGATGGCCCCAGAGGAGTTGTAGCTGGAACTGCTACCTGCTTTCCGGTATCCATGGCCAGGGGAGCAACCTTTGATCCCGAGCTGGAGGAAGAGATCGGCACAGCTATTGGTGCAGAAATCCGGGCACAGGGTGGAAATTACTATGGAGGTGTATGTATCAACCTGCCAAGAAATCCAAGATGGGGACGTGCCCAGGAATGTTACGGAGAGGATCCCTATCATATGGGTGAAATGGGAGCCGCACTGACAAGAGGTGTCCAGAGTCAGAATGTCATGGCCTGTATCAAGCATTTCGCCATGAACAGTATTGAAAATGCTCGTTTTAAAGCGGATGTTTATGCGGATAAAAGAACGCTGCATGAAGTTTATCTGCCCCATTTTAAACGGTGTATCGAGGAAGGCGCGGCTTCCGTCATGGGTGCTTATAACAAAGTATATGGAGAACAGGCCTCAGAAAGTAAATTACTGCTTCGGGATATTTTAAGGGATAAATGGGGATTTGAGGGTTTTACCCTGTCTGATTTTCTCTGGGCGGTCAAGGACGGAGTGAAGGCTGTGAAAGCCGGAATGAATATAGAAATGCCATGTTTCTGCCATTATCATGATGAACTTCCTAAGGCTCTGGAAGAAGGAAGAATCGGAATGGAAGATCTTGATGAGGCAGTGGGCTATATTCTAAGAACCATATTCTATTATGAAACGAGAAAAGATCCAATGGAGTATACTGAGGATGTCCTTGGGTGCAAAGAACATATTGAGATTGCCAGGCGGGCGGCCGAAGAGTCTATGGTACTACTTAAAAATGATGGCAGAGTGCTTCCGTTTAATAAGAAGAAAACGGATAAAATACTGGTTCTGGGAGTGCTGGGTGATACGGAAAATATCGGAGATCACGGTTCCAGCAGAGTTCACCCCAGCTATACCGTAACTCCACTTAAGGGAATTATGAAAAAAATGCCCACTGCCCAAGTGTTATATAACGACGGCTCAGATTTAGAACGGGCCAGAGAACTGGCAGCAGATGCGGATGCAGTCGTAATCATAGCCGGATATATTCACAGTGACGAAGGTGAGTTTCTGGCAGACAGAAGCGATATCGCCGATATGGGCGGAGACAGACAATCCATGCGGCTGCACCAGAGAGATATTGATTTAATCAGAGGTATTAAGGGAATCTGTAAAAATACGGTAGTTTCCATTGTGGGGAGCAGTGCCATACTGATCGATGAATGGGAGGCCGATGCTCCGGCTGTATTATTCTCTTTTTACAGCGGAATGGAAGGCGGAAATGCACTGGCAGATATTCTGTTTGGTGATGCATGCCCGGGAGGAAAGCTTCCTTATACCGTGGCAATGTCAGAGGATGATTATCCCTTCTTTGATCCTGACTGCACGTATGCGGAATATGAATATTACCATGGTTACTGTAAAATGGAAAAAGAAGACCGGAAGGTACTCTACCCATTTGGATACGGACTTTCCTATACAACCTTTGAAATAGAAGAGCCAAGGATAGAGGTTTTCCATGATACGGCAAAAGTGACCGTCAATATAAAAAACACCGGTGATGTTGCAGGCGCTGAGGTTCTGCAGCTCTATGGGGGCTGGGAAGGCAGCGCAGTGGACCGTCCGGTTAAGGTTTTAAGAGATTTCAAAAGAGTAAACTTAAATCCCGGGGAAATAAAACAGGTGAGTCTGTCTTTTACAAAGAATTCCATGTCTTACTTTGATGAGAAAACGGATGAGTTTGTGGAAGAGAACATCGGCTACATTGCTTATATTGGAAATTGCAGCTGTAAAGAAGCACTGCATCAGATATCATTCCGGTTTTGATAACAAGCTTTTTTTACATTAGGAGATGAAACTATGAGGATTGGAGCAGATTATTACCCGGAGCATTGGGACAGGGACAGATGGAAAACAGATGCACAGATGATGGTTGAAGCAAATATAAAACTGATTCGTGTAGGGGAATTTGCCTGGAGCCTCTATGAGCCGGAAGAGAACCGGTACGATTTCTCCTGGATGGATGAAGTTCTGGATTTCTTCCACCAATATGGAATCAAAGTAGTTTTATGCACTCCGTCTGCAACGCCTCCGAAATGGATGGCAGATAAATATCCAGAAATCTATCAGGAAGACATTCACGGTAATCCGAAAATATTTGGAACAAGAAAGCATTACTGTTTTAACAGCGGTTTATACCGGGAAAAAACCAGAAAAATGGTGGGACAGATCGCTTCCCGTTACGGAAACCACCCTGCTTTAGAGGCATGGCAGGCAGACAATGAGCTGGGCTGGGCCAATACCACCAGATGTTACTGTATCAAATGCGAAGAAAAATTCCGTATCTGGCTGAAAAACAAATATGGATCCATTGATTGTCTGAATAAGAAATACGGAACTGTATTCTGGAGTCAGATTTATAACAGCTTTGATGAGGTGATTATTCCTAAAGCAGGAGCCTGCTATGATACCTGCCATGATACACAGGGACAGAATCCAGGATTACTGCTGGATTACTATCGATTCTCCAGTGATTCAGTAATCAGTTTTATGGATGAAACGGTGCAGGCCATTCGAGTATACAGCAGCAAGCCCATCACTACGAATATGTTAGATGCATCAATTAATTCAGGAACCGGTATTGATTATTATAAAATGTCTGAGAAGCTGGATTTTGTCAGCTATGACAATTATATTGAGTTTCAATGGGGGATTGCTGAGGCAGCAGGTGTATCAAAGGATCATACTCTGATGAGAAGTTATAAAAAACAGCCATACTGGGTCATGGAAGAACAGAGCGGACCTTGTGGCTGGAGTAAAATGGGCCCCACTCCGACTCCGGGGAAACTCAGGCTGTGGACCTATCAGTCTGTTGCAAATGGTGCGGATACGGTTGTTTATTTCCGGTGGAGAGCCTGTCCGTTCGGTACAGAAGAAAACTGGCACGGAATACTAAATCATGATGGAAAACCAAACCGCAGACTGGAGGAGATTTCCAGAGTGGGAAATGAGATGGAGCGTTTAACCAGAATTTACGGAGCTTTACAGCCAAAAGCAAGAGTAGCCATTATTAAATCATTTGACTGTGAGTGGAGCCATTCCATACACAGACATGTGGAGGGCTTTGATTATGACAAGCTGTTGAATTGCTTTTACAAGCCATTTTATGAAATGGGACTGGCAGTGGATTTTGTCAGACCGGATGAAGATCTAAAGGATTATTCCCTTGTTCTGGCGCCTGCGCTGGTAATGCTGAATGAAAAAGAAACAGAAAATATAACGGAGTACGTCAGACAGGGCGGCAATTTGCTGATCACCTTCCGAAGCGGGATAAAAGACAGTTATAATAATATGCTTATGGATACTGTTCCCGGCTCATTAAAAGAGCTGACAGGTACCAGGGTACACGATTACGATCCCCAGCTTCAGAAACAGACCAGGGTATCCACTGTATTTGGTGAAGGGAAGGCCAGCCTCTGGTGCGATATCATAACGCCCGACACAGCAGAAAGTCTTGGAATATATATTGATGATTTTTACAGCGGGGAGACCTGTTTTACGCGCAATGCCTTTGGGGAGGGCAAAGCGTATTATCTGGGGTGCGACTTAGATGAAGAGGGGATGGTCAGACTGACTAAATACCTGGGAAAAGCAGCCGGGCTGCCAGTTCATTTATACGCAATAAAAGGCATTGAAACAGTAGAGGTGTCAGATGGTAAAAATAATGCTTTATTCATTCTGAATCACAATGCATATCCAGTGGTGACAGCTGTTGATGGTAATTATAAGGAGATGTTCAGTGGTCAGCGTGTTAAGGACACAATCTGCCTGGAACCGTATGGGGTGGTACTCCTTGATCGAATGGATTTGGGAAATGCCTAAGAAGAGTAGAAGAACAGTGGATCCAATTCATACAGAGAAACGATAAGATTGTGTAAAGCTCCAGACTGGATTACAGTAATAATTCGGTTTGGGGCTTTTTTCATTTCCCATCTTATGAGATAATTATAGATAGAAAATTTAAGGAGGTACCAGTTTGATTGTACGTGAAGAGTATACTTGTCCGTTGGAACTTACCCACGATATCACACGGGGGAAATGGAAGCCTATTACTGGGAAAAGAGCCCTTATCCCTGTCTCAACTGGAACATGGTATTAAAAAAATTACACAGAAAATGCTTTTAGAGCAATTAAAAGAGTTGATCTCATTCGGTATCATTTCAAAGCAGACTTTTGCCGGTTATCCCCTGAAAGTAGAATATTCGTTAACGGACCGTGGACGTGAACTACTGCAGGCGATCACAATTATGCAAAAAGTAGGCATTGAACTGATGCTGGAAAATGGAATGAAAGATGTTCTGATTGAAAAGGGATTTATAGATTGACACTACTTACAAAAAAGTGGGTAATTTACTATATGTTAAAAGTGGGTTATCTTAATACTACAAGGAGGTGGGTGAAATGTTAAATGCAGAAAAAACAATTGGTAACCTGATTGATAAGCAAAATGTTTCTTTTATCAGCTCAGTGGACGGTATGGGATTTCCCAATACAAAGGCAATGCTTGCGCCCAGAAAGAGAGAGGGAATAAGAATCTTTTATTTTACAACAAATACCTCTTCCATGCGAGTGGGACAATACAGAGAAAACCAAAATGCATGCATCTATTTTTGTGACAAGCGTTTTTATCGTGGTGTAATGCTTAGAGGCACCATGGAAGTTTTGGAAGACGAGACCAGCAGGCAGATGATATGGCAGGAAGGAGATACTATTTATTATCCCCAGGGGGTTCATGATCCTGACTACTGCGTACTGAAGTTTACTGCAATAGACGGCCGGTATTACAGTAAATTTCATTCCGAAGTGTTTCAGATCAGTTAATGCAATAGGGTGTTCCGCAAAAATACCATTACCGGTTATTTTATTATAGAAGAAATCAGCTGGTAATGGCGTTTTACCAGTTAAAAACGGTCCGTTCTGTACCCGTGGAAAAAAATTAAATTAATATCAGAAAAACTGTTGACTTTTGTCGAAAGCTTTGGTATGATATACCTCGCCGCTGAAAACGGCGGCAAACTTCTTCCAAAACACATCAGTGAACGATGAGAAAAG
>NZ_PTJA01000023.1 GCF_002934545.1 Lacrimispora xylanisolvens | reverse complement strand
CCAGATCGTTGTAGAAAACTAAAAACACGGTAAAGATACCGCCGCCCCAATCGGGCGGCGAACTTATTGACCTGGACTGGTTATTTACCATTTACGATCATTCCGAGAGTGTTCTGCTTTTTCATGGACTGTGCCAGGTTTCGTGATACGCTTTTATATTTGAGGTATGATATAATAAAGTCAGCTACTTATACAATAAACTACGAGTTTCTGAGCATTCTCGAGATCTTGGAGGAAAGTATGGTATCAGATATATTATGTCAAATACATTACTGTTAAGGGCAAAAATTAAAGGAATCTGGAAAAATAAATTACGTAGTAACAAGAACATTGCAACATCACCAATTGATCTTTGTTTGTGAGGCGAACGGTCATATGGTGATTGGAGGTAAGAGATATCCGATAAAGAAGGGAATGTTGTTCTATATTCCTCCGGGCATACAACAAACAATCGAACAACGCACTCAAACTCCCGTACATTTTATGACGGTGCATTTCAGCGCCTCGCGTATAATATTAGGTTCTGATGGAAAATGGAATTGCCAGGAGAATATCCAAACCTTAAAACAGCCGTTGGCACAGGAAATTACGGACTATATCGCTGTGAAAGAGCTGTTTGAAAAACTCTTAGACACTTGGAATGTCAAGGGACCAAGTTATGAGTTTATAGCAGTAACCTTACTTCGGCAATTGCTTATCCTGATTTCACAAAATAATAAAATACAGAGCAAAAATTATGCTATATCTGTAAAGATTGGCAAGATAATAGAATATATGCGTGAAAATATCAACCGAAAGGTCACTTTAGAGGAATTATCCGGGATAGTCGGACTGTCCACCTTTTATTTATCCAAGACCTTCAAAGATACGACGGGTTATCCCATCATTATGTACTTTAACAAAATGAAAATCGACAAAGCAAAAGAGTTGCTTATTGAGGGAAATAAAAAGGTGAAAGAAGTGGCATATGAGCTGGGATACACCAACGAGTTCTATTTCAGCAGGATATTTAAAAGAATGGAAGGATTAAGTCCAACAGAATTTTATAACAAGAATGTGTATGATTTTTAAAACTGTGCATGGATTTCAATTGCTATTTCTTCTAGAATAAATGGATAAATGAAGGTCATTTTTTTAGGAGGAAAATGTTATGCCTATTTGGAAAAGAAATCTGTTTGTGTGTTGGATTGGTGTTTTCATTGCAGCAATCGGAATGAGCGAAGTAGCACCGATTCTACCGCTTTATATCCGCTATCTTGGTATTGAAAATACATCATTGGTGTCACAGCTTTCCGGAATTATTTTCGGAATTACCTACCTGATTACGGCGATATTCTCACCTATCTGGGGACAAGCTGCCGACAAAGTTGGTCGAAAACCGATGATACTTCGGGCGGGTATCGGACTGAGCATTGTCTATTTACTGATGGGCTTTGTTCCTAACGTATATTTCCTGATTGCACTCTGCGCGGTGCAGGGGGCTATCACAGGATATAGTACAGCCTGCAACACACTGATTGCAACGCAAACAGACAGTGAGCATGTCGGTTATGCCTTAGGGACTCTTTCAACCGCATCGATTGCCGGTTCTTTATTAGGACCGACCCTGAGTGGAGTGATAGAAGCGACGCTGGGGGTGAAGGCCGTATTTTTCATTATTAGCGGACTCCTTTTTATTGCTTTTATAATCACGTTGTTATTAGTACAGGAATCCTTTGCCCGTAATAATAAAAAATCACAGGGGGTATGGGATATCTGGAACATGGTTCCGCAAAAAGAACTGACAGTTGTTATATTAATAACTTTTTTTGTTTTGGGTATAGGGCTTTATTCGGTAGAGCCGATTATGACGCAGTATGTAACTAAGTTAAGCCCCAATGCCAGTCATATTGCATTGATATCCGGGTTAGTGTTCTCGGCCACTGGACTTTCCAATATTATAGCTGCCCCAAGACTTGGAAAACTTTCTGACAAAATTGGCGCCCATAAGGTAATTATGATTGCGCTGATAGTAGCCGGGGTCCTTTACATACCTCAGGCTTTTGTTCAAAATCCCTGGCAGCTACTTGTGCTTCGCTTCTTATTGGGCTTTGCCATGGGAGGGCTAATCCCGTCTATCAGTATCATGATTAAAAAGATTACACCGGATAATCTTACGGGCCGTATCTTCGGATTTAACATGTCCCTTGGATATCTGGGAGTTGCGGCAGGTTCCATTTTAGGCGGGCAAATTGCAGGACGATTCAGTTTCCAGTATGTTTTTTATGTCACCAGCGGGTTGATGTTCCTCAATGCTGTATGGGTCTATTACAGAGTATATAAGAAATGGGATATAGTCGTTTAGAGTAAATCCCCAGGAAAGAATTGTGTGGAATAGGAAAGTGGAAATTTAGTGGACCCAGGCTTTATAAAAGGAAGGAGATTTCATATGAAAATAAAATGGTTTGGTCATTCGTGCTTTAGGATCACCGCTGAAAATGGCACAAAAATCGTTATGGACCCATATCACAATATGCTTGGCTATAAACTGCCCCAGATTGATGCTCACATCGTTACAACCAGTCACAATCATGTTGATCATAATAATGTCGGTGCGGTTAAGGGGGATTTTGTGCATATCAAGGACTCAGGAGTGTTTTCGCAGGAAGGTATTGATTTTAAAGGCGTACAGACCTTTCATGACAACGTTTCAGGGACAAAAAGAGGCAAAAATATCGTTTATAATTTCAACATAGACGGTTTAAATGTCTGCCATTGCGGTGATCTGGGACATCTGTTAAGTCCTGAACAGATCAAGGAGATCGGAAAAGTGGACATTCTGCTCCTTCCCATAGGAGGAAGAGCTGTACTGGATGCCGGCAGGGCTACGGAAGTTATGAATCAGTTTAATCCGATGGTTGTGATACCGATGCATTATAGGACGAAAGCCTTGGGAGTTCTCGGATTTATATTTGAAAAAGTCGATACCTTTATAACCGTTTCCCAAAAAGAAGCAAAAAATTATAAGGAACTTGATGTTAATGTATCAAATATTAAAGATCTCCCAGAAATTGCAGTTCTACAATATAAATGAATGTAATTTGCAGTACCCGGACTGAAAGTGTACGGGTCTCTGTGTTTGTGGTCTCAAGGCAAATAAAGTATCGCATAGGTTGATTTATTCAACCGTTTTCAACTGTAGACCCATTGATTTTCTTCTGCTTACCAACTAAAATATAATCAGAGGTGATTGATATGAAGGAAATTAATATTGCAAAAGTGCTTGTAAATAAGCGCAAAGAAAAGGGCATTACCCAGAATGAGCTTGCAAATTACATTGGCGTGTCCAAGGCATCCGTTTCCAAATGGGAGACGGGTCAAAGTTATCCGGACGTAACCTTTCTCCCACAGCTGGCTGCGTACTTTAACATCAGCATTGATGAATTGATAGAATATAAACCGCAGATGACAAAAGAGAATATTCAAAAGCTGTACCGAAACCTGTCGGCTGATTTTGCGTCAAAACCGTTTGATTCGGTGATGGAAGACTGCCGAAATATAATTAAAAAATACTATTCATGCTTTCCGTTGCTGCTGAATCTGGGAATACTGATGATTAACCATGTAGAATTGCTGAAAGACCCTGGAAAAACGGCATCTTTGACTGAGGAAGCCAAGGTTCTTTTTATAAGGATCAGAGAGGAATGCGATGATGTATCGATTACCAGGCAGGCTTTGTTTATGGAATCCCTGTGTAGCCTTATTTCCGGTGATGCCAATACCGTGCTGGAGTTGCTTGATGGATCAGTCGCGCCTGCGCTGCCTCCTGAATCGCTTTTGGCTTCCGCTTACCAAATGACGGGGCGCACCGAGGAGGCAAAATCCGTTTTGCAGGTCGGAATGTTTCAGAACATTGTTGTCCTGTTCAATTTCTTTCCCGCATATCTTACGCTATGTGCGGATGTCCCATCCAAATTCAACGAGGTTCTTCGTCGTTCGCTTGCCGTAGCGGAAGCGTTTGACATGAGGCATCTGCATCCCGGTGTTCTGGTCGGTCTTTATGTTATAGCCGCACAGGGATTTATTGCTCAGAAAAATCATGATAAGGCGCTTGAAATGCTGCAAAAGTACACCGAGATCGTAACAAGCGATATTTATCCCCTGTGTTTGCATGGCGATGCTTTTTTCGACCGTCTGGACGGATGGCTGGATCAACTAGATCTGGGAACAGATCTTCCGCGGGATGAAAAAACAATCAGGAAAAGCATGTATGATGTGATTGTTAATAATCCGGTGTTTTCAGTTCTCTCAGATGAGCAGCGTTTTCAGAGAATAACTGAAAAGCTTCAACATAACTGCAAATAATATAAATAGGGGGTAATGCTAATATGGAACACGAAAAATTGGCAGCAAAAAAACGACTGATTATATTTATTGCGCTTACAATCGTCCTTGCCTGGATCGTTTTTTTACTGGCACCGATCTGTGGGCTCACTTATGGAAGCGGGGCGGCAGTGATAATTTTGGCAGTCGCTATGTTTATGCCTGCGCTATCCAATTTATTAACACGGCTTATAACAAAAGAAGGATTTGGGAATATGTATCTTCGACCCCACTTCAAGGGGCATGTGAAAGAGTATCTGCTTTTGTACTTCGGCCCGACGGTCTTGTTGCTTCTGAGCGGAGCGCTTTATTTCCTAATTTTCCCCGGTTCCTTTGACCCACAGCTTACAACTTTAAAAGGAATGGTTGCTTCAAATGGTAAACAGGGACTTGACGTGTCCAAAATGCTGATTGTTCAAACACTGATTTTTGTTCTTATCGGCCCGATTGTAAATATCATACCCACCATGGGTGAAGAACTTGGCTGGAGAGGGTATCTGCTCCCTAAACTGCGCATTTTTTTATCTGACAGGACCGCGTTAATTATAACAGGGGCAATATGGGGCATCTGGCATTTGCCCGTTATCGTGATGGGTCACAATTACGGAACCGGTTATTGGGGCTATCCATGGCTCGGCATTCTGGCCATGATCGTATTTTGCGTTGCGCTTGGAATTATCGAAGGTTATATATCAATCAAACTGGAAAGCGTCATTCCAGCTGCCATGATCCATTCAACGGTGAACGCAGGCGCGGCACTGCCAATCATTTTTGCAAAGAGCGGATATAACCCAATACTTGGCCCGGCAATCACTGGTCTTATTGGAGGACTTCCGTTTAGCGTTTTAGCTGTTATATTGCTAATAAAGGCTGGCCGTAATATGACATTGGGTAAAAACGAAGCGCATCGTCAAGATGAGGGGCCGTTGGGGCAGAAATAAGGTATTGCTCCGTTAGGAGCCTGCAACTAAATTGAGTAAATGGCACAAGAAAGACATCACTCTTCGCCAAGGGTGATGTCTTTTTTGTGCTAAAAAAACGTGGTATCAAGGACTTTGAATGTATGACCTTTTATAAAATAGTTTGAGATTCTATTTAATAGGTTTACCACAGGAATTTGAAGTAGTAGAATAGAGAAAGATTAAAATGAAGAAATACTAAACTATCGGCTGTCGAACCACTGCGTTAGCAGTTTAGTGCTATATTTATAAGCAGTCATTTTTTAAAATAGGGGATACATAGGAGAGGTGAAAATATGCGCATAACGATATTACATACAAACGACATACATAGTAATTTTGAGAACTTTTCAAAAATAGTAAACCAAATTAGTGAATGGAAGGACAGCAATACTCTTGTACTTGATGCCGGAGATTTTGCGGATTTTAAAAGAATTGAATTGCTTGGAACCGACGGATTGGCAGCGATGGAATTGCTCGATTCTACTGGATACGATGCTTTGGCAGTTGGAAATAATGAAATGTTTCAAGGACCGGATGTGTTAAAATATATGGCTGCAAATGCGAAGATACCGTTACTGAGCTGTAACCTGCGCTGTTTTGGACATTTAGAAATAGAAGAAGTAAAAAGAAGTATTATAATAAATAAAAATGGGTTGAAAATACTAATCATTGGGGCATCACCGGACCTTGGACCTTTTAACGAATTGCTTGGCTTTACGTTTATTGATTACCTGGAGGCAGTTCAGCATGAGATCAATGAATCTCAGGATCAGTATGGTATGTGCATACTGCTTTCACATCTTGGGATGGACAAGGATAAGGAAATAGCAGAAAAAATAAGTGGTATTGATATTATAATAGGCGGTCATTTCCATATATTAATGGACCAGCCGGAAATAGTAAATGGAACGATTATCCATACTTCAGGAGCACAGGGAGAACATATTGGAAAGCTTGTAGTCGAGGTAAATAGTAAGCAAGTGCAGCTGATAGAAGGAGTTAATATTGACATTATAAATTCAGAAGAATCAACGATAGTCCAACAAATAATCAAACAGAACAAAAAAAAGGCTATTGACAGACTTAGTGAACCATTTTGCAGAATAAATAAAAATCTGTGGCATGATGTTGTGGAAGAGAACCCTATGACCAATCTTCTTGCGGATGCATTACAGGACTTCCTTGCGTGTGATCTTGCAATTATAAATAGTGGCGTGATTAACGGGGGGATTAAAAAGGGTGATGTTTCAAGGAAAAAAATCATAGAACTTTGTCCATCTCCTTTAAATCCCACCAGCTTTAAGATACAAGGAAAAGACTTGTGGGAAGCCTTTCAAAATTCCTTGGATACGGATTATTGCTATGCAGATGGTAAAGGTGCGGGATTTCGGGGGAAATATTTGGGGAGATTGCATGTATCAAATGCAGTAATTGAACATGATGGCAGGAATATTTTGAATATTTATATTCATGGTGTCAGCCTTAATATGGAGCAGTGGTATACGGTTGCTTCCTCTGATTATCTTCAAAGGGGAACTGGCTACCAAACATTAGCCAGGAATCAGGACGAGCAATACAATAAAGAATATTTGAGAGATATAATACAAGAATACGTTATGAAAGAAGTCTTTGTTAAGAAGGCATTTGAAGAACGGTGGTTATTAAAAACCTTCAGCGGTGGCTTTTCTATTATCTAAAAGTTGGGTTTTTGCCAATAGTGCAGAGCCAGTGCAAACAGTCAGACAGTACAATACTACTCATATTTTAGCATAAGCGAATCACAAACCGGTTTATATCCGATTTTCTGATATATACTATTGGATGTTGGATTCAACAGATCCGTGTATAATACACATTTAGTAAATCCTTTATCTAAAGCTATCTGGCTTAATTGAGCCACACATGATGAGGCATATCCTTTGCCACGAAAATATGGAGGCGTATATACAAATGCTACACCAATAGCTGTTTGCATCTCTCTCGTAAATCCTGCCATAGAAACTGGTGAGCCATCAATTTCTAAAACATAAAGTTTCTTTGTAGACAATCTGTAATGATACGGGTCAGCACCTTGTGGAATAGACATTTCAGTATTTCCATATACAGCTGCCGCATTAAACGCCTCCAGCCAATAAGGGAAAAAATGCATATCTTTTTCTTCCAATAATCGCACAACTCCAAATTGCTCAATAGCAGGATTTACGGCAGTAAGCTCATATATTCTCTGACTCATTGTTGTCTTAAATGATAATCCCTTTTGAGTTGTATATTCTTTAGCAAATGTGTTTGCCAGTTCTTTTTCCGTTGTCACCCCCGGAATATTGTATTCATCCAACCCATCTATTAAACATTTTATAGCTTGTTGATTAATTATATTTCCTGTCGAATAAAGTGTGATATTATGTGGAGGCGTCATTAAAGCAATCAGGCAAATACCCCTAATATCAGAAACAGTTGCCATAACCCACTTTGCAGGATCTCGCCAATCCGTTTTATCTTTGCCTTCATTACCAGTTATAATATTACCTAGAAGAATCATATTTTGCGATTCATCACACATTAGAGCTTCATATGTATCTTTATAAAACTCATGCACATCTGTATATAATTTATATTGCATTTTACGATCTCCTTTTCGTTAAATTGATTTCTTTACAAGTTCAATAAAGTCCGCTAAATAAGGTGATATCCATTTTGAATTATGGCAGAAAAGCTGAATGTATATTTTGTAATCATTTTTATAAGGAAGAGCGTCTAATAAATTAGAGGATAGTTCTTTCCTAACCGCCAGATCAGGAAGTACGCACAGGCCCAGACCACTCACGGCCATTTCTTTTATTGCCTGAACACTTCCTGCTTCCAAAACAATTTGATAAGGAATACCATGAGATTTTAAATCATATTCAAACGCTGTACGGTAGTTACAGCCTATGCCTGTCAGTATCAACCTCTGATTGGTAAAATCCTTTATATCCAGCACATTTTTTGATGCTAACGGATGCGTTGGTGCGGAAAGGACCAGAATTTCCTCGCGCTTTTTTAATAAAGAAGTTATTGATGGATGCTCGATGGGGTTTCCTATCGTTAAAGCGATATCAATTGTGTTATCGGTCAACTGCTGCACGACCTGATCGTTTTCAATTAGTTTTAACTGAAGTAGAATGTTGGGATGGGATTTTTTATAGATGTCTACAATTTCCGGTAGTTTAAAAATACAAAGTGATTCAGAGACCCCGATAATGAGCTGTCCACTAGATGAAAGGCTGCTGTCAATTCTATCTTTGATATTTGAAGCAAGAGCCAGCATTTCTATTGCACATGGCAATAACATTTCTCCGTTTGCGGTAAGAAAAACCCTCTTTCCAATACGATCAAGGAGTTTAGTGTTCAGTTCCTGCTCCAATTGCTGAATTTGTGCAGAAATACTGGATTGTGCGTAGCCGAGCTCATCGGCTGTTTTGGTATAGTTTTTATTTTTTGAGAGAACAACAAAGGTTTTGAGCTGCTTTAAATCCACAACAATTTACTCCTTTCTTTAACGATCGAAATAATAGATAATTATAATAGAAATGTATAGTTTTACAGATAGATAAGTGTATAGTAACATAAACATACAGCAGGCGCAATTAAAAATTCCAGTGTCTAACTGAATTTCAAGTTTAAGGAGCAAATATGAACGCAGATATTTTTCCAGAACCGGTCTTAAGTCTGACCGAGGCAGATATTCCAATAAAAGGTGTGAAGGCTTACCTGTCACAGGGGGATAATCATCAAATCAGGGGGTAACTACTATGAAAGAGGAATTGAGGGAAAAAGTTCTCGGCTTAGGAGCGAATCTTTGTGGATTTGCAGGAATAGAGCGATTTGCGGGAGCACCCAAAGGATTTCACCCATGTGATATATTTCCGGATTGCAAAAGTGTGGTTGCTTTTGGAATAGCCCTTCCCAAAGGAATATATATAGGTGATTCCAGATTAATATATTCCTACTTTAATAATTTTGCTTGTCCGCAAGTTGATAGTATTGCTTATCATACCGCAGTTGTTTTAGAGAATACATATCACGGGGTGGGAGTGCCGTTACCCAGCGATGGACCTTATGACTATTGGGATGAAGATAAAATGGAAGGTCGAGGCTTACTGTCAATGAAGCATGTTGCATACCTTTCCGGAATGGGTACGTTTGGCAAGAGTACGCTTCTGCTCAACAGAGAGTATGGGAACCGCCTGGTGATCGGCTGTGTTTTGACCAATCTGGAAATAGAATCCGATGAATTTGCTTCCGGCATATGCCTTGAACATTGTGATTTATGTATCCGAAACTGTCCGGTAGGGGCAATCAACGAAAATGGAGTCCGGCAGAAAACGTGTCGAACGAACAGCTATGGTAAGACAAAACGTGGCTTTGATACTGTAGAGTGCAATCGCTGCAGAACTACTTGCCCGATGTGTTTTGGGTTGCATACCTAATTTTGTAAGTCGCCTTGACAAAAAAATAAGAACGAGATAATATAGTTGATAATATCAATTAGTTCGGAGGCGCGGTATGAATAAAGAGGAAATGATCAGAAGCGAGATAAGATTAATCGTGAGGGAGTTAGGGTTATTAAATCACAATTGCTTTCATTCAGGCTTGACACTTGCACAAGCACATATATTAAATTATCTAAGGCAAAACGGAAAGACTCCTTTTAATGAATTGTTGATAAACCTGGGTATTGATAAGGCATCACTTAGTAGAATAATTAGTAATTTGGAGGCAAAGAAATATTTAGAATTAAAAAAGTCCGAAGATGATAAGAGAATGAAAGATATTTGCCTTTTACCATTAGGTCTGACAACTATTAATGATGGGGATCATAAAGCAAATATATTTATGAATGAAATTTTAGGTTTAGGAGATAGCCAGGATGCAGACAATATTGTTAGAGAATTTAGAGTATTCCGTATTCTTGCATTAAAAAACAATCTTAGAAAGAATGATTCTAGAATTTTGATTGAAAAAATCTCAGAAAATTATATGGAGGATTCAATAAAATTAGCAACAGAAGTATTTGCTAATGAGCAGGGTATTCCGGCAGAATTAATTGAAATTGATGCTAATTTAAATCCAGTCTGGTGGTGTGCAAGAGTAGGTGGAGATATTATTGGGGTTGTCGCAGCATGGAAAGAGAAAGATAAATGGAAATGGGGAAGATTTGCTGTGGATAAAAGACTGAGAGGTTTAGGTATCGGTCAAAAAATGGCTATTCAATCATTAAAAGAGATTTTTAGACATTATACAGATGAGTTATATATTGAAGCAAGAGAAGTAACTGTAAATATGTTATTAAAATTTGGGTGTAAAGTTATTGGAGAAACAGAAGATTTTTATGGCGAACCCATAACACCAATATTATTAAATAAAGAATTGTTTGATGAACATTTGAAAGGCTCTAAAGGAGACTTTAAATATGAAAAATAAAAAAGTGCCAAAGGATAATTCTGGAACTATTAAGACCAATCTACGTAGATTCATAATTGTGGCAACGATAGTATATACAATTTTAGTATTATATTTCATGTTTCTAGGATTTAATAGAACAGACGCCAGAATCAATTATAGTAAGTATACATTTATACTTATCCCGGAAGTTATACCCCTTAGGTTTCCGGAATTAACAATGTCCTGGTTATATGATTTCGGAAACATTGCTGCCTTTATTCCTTTTGGAATTATAGTTCCATTGCTATATCGTATCCGTTTTAGAAAGTTTATCTCATTATTTGTATTAGTGATTTCATCCTTGGAAATACTACAGTCTCTAACTTTCATGGGTACATTTGATATTGCGGATATTATATCAAATACATTGGGTGCAATCATAGGATTTATTGCTTTTAAGGTAGGGTTTTCCACAGGGATTACCTTTAGTAAGCTTGTTGCTTCAGCTGTATCTATTCTTATATCAATACTTTTGATTATTGTTGTTTCTGAAACAATTAATTATGGTGTACATGTAAATGAAACAATAGGACAAGTTCAATCAATAACCGAAATCAGTAAAACAGCTCCTGAAACCGAACCACTTTCATCTTTCATGGTTCAGGGCGAAAACGCAAATCCTACATTAAATTTATATAGCAGCAGGGACGGAATAAGTAAGGAGTATCTATTTAAAGTAGACAGGGAAAACCCGTGGATTTATGCTACTTGTGGCATTCCAGACGGAGAAGAATACAAAGGCTCAGTCACAATTTTGGTCAATGGAGAAGAGTTGTTTCAATTTAGTGGTAAAGACGAGGATAGAAATATTCATAAAATGAAAACATTTTATAATGCAGAATTAAAAGAAATGAAAATTATAGTCACTGGAAACGCTAAAGTATGGGATGTAGGCATCGCAAAAATAAAACATTGGTGGGAGTAACTGGTAAACGAGGCGGAGAGCTAATTCTTCGCCTTGCTTATTCATAGAAAAGTCTGTTAGTACATAAAATAAATTTAGTCAAAATATTAGAATAGTTGAAGATATGACCGTACTGCATAACAGGCCGATCTCAATTGATAAAAAGGAAGGATGAATTTAAATATGGAAAATTTTTTTGACTTAACAGGAAAAGTAGCTGTAGTAACAGGAGCCAGTTCAGGGCTTGGTGCAGATGCGGCACTAGCCTATGCAAAAGCAGGAGCGGACGTTGCATTACTGGCAAGACGTATTGAAAAGTTAAACATAGTTAAAGCAGAAATTGAGAAAACAGGCAGAAAGGCAATCGCTGTAGGATGCGATGTTTCAAATGAGGAAAGTGTAAAAACAGCAATGCAATCTGTGCTTGATACCTTCGGGTACATAGACATTTTGTTAAATAATGCAGGAGTTGCTGTTGGTGGTGGAGTCGACAGTATGTCTGTAGAAGATTGGGATAAATCCTTTGATACGAATGTGAAGGGAATCTTTTTAGCAAGCAAATATGTACTTCCAAAGATGAAGGAAAGAGGTTATGGTAAAATTGTTAATATTGCATCCGTAAATGCAGTTGTTGCAGATAAATTTGATGTATTTATCAGACATTCCTATAATTCTTCCAAAGCTGCAGTGGTTGGATTAACAAGAGCTATGGCAGCTTCTTATGCCAAATACGGTATCACTGTGAATGCCATTGGACCGGCTCTTTTTGAAAGCGAAATGACGAGTGAAACTTTATTTAAGTCGGAAAATTTTCTAAACCAATATAATACAATGAATCCTGCAGGACGTCCGGGAAGAAAAGGGGAATTAAATGGTACAGTTCTCTATCTTTCCAGTGATAGTTCCAGTTATGTTCAGGGCCAGTTCATAATCGTAGATGGCGGTGGAGCTCTTGTATAAGATTGAGCAATTTTAATTTGGTATACTAATTATTCTCTGATTTTCAATATAGTCCATGTGTTAATGGACAGGAAACGGCTGGGAAAGTTTGACGTCCCTTTGATTGTGAGGTATTACATCGATTGACTTTCGGCTTTGGGGAAAGTACAATAAATTTAACTTGTTGATCAAAAAGTTAAATTCATTGTAAAGGATGGTAATTTATGAAAAAAATTTACATAATACTCTCTGTTCTTGGCACAATCATTCCATTTACTATTTTTGTGCCGTGGATGCTTACAAATGGGCTAAACTTACCCCTTTTCGTTAGTGAATGGTTATCCACATCAATTTCCAAATTTTTTGCTGCCGATTTTATTATTACATGGTTGGTTTGGCTCGTGTTCATCTTTGTTGATCATAAGAAAAATGGCATTAAATTATGGTGGATACCTTTCGTGGGTAATTTCTGCATAGGTTTATCTTTTTCAGTCCCATTCTATCTATATTTACGCGAGAACAAAAGACGATGAAAGAGGAATAAATTCCTTACTCCACTGTGAAAGGCGGGGTGAGGAATTTCATCGTTTACGGTATTCCCGAGGCGAACATCCTGTAAGTTGCTTGAATTGCTTATTAAAATTAGACAGGTTGTTAAAACCGCAGTTGCAGGAGATTGCTGATATGTCATCCTCTGTCTCTGTCAGTGCTGTGCAAGCAGCTTTAATCCTGAGATGGGTCAGAAATTCAATTGCACTGCAGCCAACCGCTCTTTTAAAGCAGTTCATGAAGTGACTTGAACTAATGGTGCATTGAGCTGCAAGCTCCTTAATCGTAATGGAATTCATATAGTGATAGGTCATATACTCCAGAGCAGGACGAATTAGGGAAGAATAACTGATTTCATCGTCCCGGGACGAAGATAAATTTTCTTTTTTTTCAAAATACCAGCAAAGCTCCAATAGATTACTTTTTAGTAAAAGATCATCATAAGCATTGCTTTTGTTAGCACAGCTTATGAGTGATTCTGTCAGGGAACGGATCACCGAATAATCCGGGTGGCTTAAGTCATATTTCATATTTACCCGCAGTTGTCCAGTAATTAGCGGTCGTATACAATGGGTACTGCTGCGATCATTGCTTTCCAGTCCAAGCATACTGGCATGAAATACAAAGGCAATATAATGCAGATTCATGTTGGAAGAAGGATAGGCGGCATGCAGCATATTGGGAGAAATCAAAACCACATCCCCGGAGTTTACAGAAAAGTGTTGGTCTCCACAGATAAAATCTCCCTTTCCCTGCAATACATAATCAATTTCAAATTCGTTGTGCCAGTGCATGGGTACGTTAGGAAAAAAATCCGGTATAAGGCAATCATAAACACTGTAGGGAACCAGAGAGGAACTGTGCTGGCGCTGTTCTTTATTACTTTGAGATGCAGCAATTGTATATTTCATATTTATACCCCGTGCATATCGCAAGCAAGCCTGCGGTACTGCATTAATAAGTCGTTTAAAAGGAACTTTCAAACACATCCTCCATGAATAAAAATCTGAATAATAATTTAAATCATAGAATAGTATCAAAAAAAGATAGTATATGAGAAGAAATGCTATCATCTATAGAGTATTATATCATTGTAATCCCAAAAATCAATTGATCTGCAGGAGGGGGTACTATGAAATTTTTAAATGACAATGGAGCATTGGTATTTTACCATAATGGCGAAATGGGACGAATTGAACCTTGGAGTAAGGATTCTGTCAGAATACGTACCACCATGCTTGGCAAGTTTAATGGAAATGACTGGGCATTGACAGAAAATATTGAGACCATACATAGCAGTGTAAAAATTGAAAAGGAAAATCATTGGGTAGGAGATGGAACGATTGATCAAAGGGAAGTTGCTTCAATTACCAATGGTCATATTAAAGTAGTTGTAAATTTTGTGGGTATCATTTCATTTTATAAAGACGACAAGCTGTTCCTGCGTGAATATTACCGTATGTATGACGGAACCATTTCCAAAGAGAGCCGTTGCTTAAAAGTGATTAACCGCCAGTGGAAGGGAATTATTGGTGGAACCGATTATTCCTTAAATGTAAAATTTGAAAGTAATAAAGGTGAGAAAATCTTTGGTATGGGCCAATATCAGCAAAATGATATGGACTTAAAGGGCTGTGTCCTGGAACTGGCACAGCGTAATTCCCAGATCTCAGTTCCTTTTGCGGTATCTTCCCTAGGCTATGGCTTCCTTTGGAACAATCCGGCAGTTGGCCGTGTAACCTTTGGTAAGAATTATACCGAGTGGATTGCCAGCTCTACAAAGGAGATGGATTACTGGATCACTGTAGCAGATTCACCAAAGCAGATTTTGGCAAACTATACCGCAGTTACAGGTCATGCTGATAGTTTTCCGGAAGATCTGATGGGGCTTTGGCAATGCAAGCTGCGTTACAGAACTCAGGATGAGGTTCTGACAGTTGCCAGGCAGTATCAGAAGGAAGACATAAAGATTGACCAGATTGTCATAGACTTTTTCCATTGGACCGTACAGGGCGATTGGAAATTCGATACGCAGTACTGGCCCAATCCTAAGGCTATGGTAGATGAACTCCATGCTATGGGAATTAAGGTTATCGTATCAGTGTGGCCTTCTGTGGACCGTAAGAGTGAAAACTTTGGTCCGATGATGGAAAGAGGCCTTTTGATTAAGACAGAGCGTGGTGCTGCTCAAACCTATGATTATCAGGGAGACTGTGTGGAAATAGACCCTTTCAATCCCGAGACACGTAAGTATGTATGGGAAGTGTGCAAGAAAAATTATTACGATTTAGGCATTGATGCTTTCTGGCTGGATAACTCCGAACCGGATTATGGTGTGTATGATTTTGAAAATTACAGATATTGTGACGGACCGGCACTTAGTATCAGCAATATGTATCCGCAGATGTACAGCCGCTTATTCTATGACGAAATGAGTAAGGAAAATAGGCCTGTTGTAAATCTTCTTCGTTGTGCTTGGGCCGGCTCCCAGAAGTACGGCAATGTAGTTTGGTCCGGTGACGTGCCAAGTACATTTGAGGCCTTCGCAGACCAGTTACAGTGCGGACTGAACATGGGACTTGCAGGCATCCCTTGGTGGACCACAGATATTGGCGGTTTTATGACAGAGGATGTTAATGATCCTGATTTTAAAAATCTCCTGATACGTTGGTATCAGTTTGCTGTATATTCAGCTGTAATGCGTATGCACGGGGACAGAGGCCCTTACAACATTCCACCGCTGGATAACAGGGACTGGGGTGGCGGCTACCTTCATACAGGCCAGCCAAATGAGCTTTGGAGTTATGGAGAAGACAATTATAAGATTATGAAGAAATACTACGATATCCGTATCAGTATGCATGAATATATTAAAAAACTTTATGAAGAGGCTCATAGGAATGGCTCGCCCCTGATGCGTACTATGTTCTATGAATTTCCGGAAGATGAAAAATGTTGGGAACTTCAGGATCAGTATATGTTTGGTGAAAAATATCTTGTAGCGCCGATTCTTCATCTAAATGAATTCAAGAGAGACGTATATCTCCCTGACGGTGAGTGGATCTTGACCTCTACAGGAGAAACGTATACCGGCGGCTTAACGGTAGCAGTTGATGCGCCAATTGAATATACTCCGGTATTTGAGCGCAAGGCAATCGGCTTATAAGGCTCAAAGCCATAGTCCTTTCTACATGTAGATTAAACCACAATAAGAACTCCTCCTTATCGTGGCATGATAAGGAGGAGTTCTCTGTTGCTTGCATTCGGTTTTGTTAAACCATTGTTGTTCCGCCATTGTCTGAGATAATCTGTCCGGTGGTGAAGTTGGAAGAGATGAAGTAGCGAACTAAAAGATCCATTTCTTCCAAATCTCCTGCTCGCTGCAGGGGGGTGCTTTTCAGTCTTGCTTCCATAACTTCCGGGGGAGCACTATAGTACATGTCGGTTTTATGAGATCCGGGGGCAATCGCATTTACTGTAATGTTATGAGGCCCAAGTTCGCAGGCAAGGGACTGGGTTAACCCTCTAATGCCGAATTTTGAAGCAGCATATGCGGTACAGCCTGGCATTCCACGCAGACCAACGGCAGAGGAAACATTAATGATCCTGCCGTAATGCTGCTTTATCATCAGCGGAGTGAAGTAGTGGCACATATAGAAAGTACCCTTTAAATTCGTATCAATTACTGCATCAAAATCTTTAGGATCCATATCAACCAGGTTGACATTTTGGTAAATTCCCGCATTATTAATTAGTACATGCAGGTTTTCTCCGAATGTGCTTACTGCGAACTGATAGAGTTCCTGAACACCTTTAGCGCTTTCAACCTGTAACGGAAAAATTTCTACCCTGACACCGAAACGTTCTGACAAATCTTTCTTGACACCTTCTGCAAGACTGACATTTGAATTATATGTAAAGATAACGTCATAGCCCTCTCTTGCAAGCTCAATGGCCATTTGTTTACCAAGGCCTCGTGAAGCACCGGTAACAATTCCGTATTTTTCACTATTCATTTTTCTAAATGCTCCTTCCTTAAAAAACAATAATTATGCTATTGAAGTTATGTTTTTATAGAACGCGGATAGAATGATACCCTTGATGAATCGCATCGAGGATTTTTCCTGGCTGGATATTGTCACCGATTACCACAGATTCAAAGCCTGCATTCTTGATCTGATTGTACAGGTCTTGATTGGAGCGGAATCCAACAGCAAAGACTACGCTGTCACATGAGACTTTCTGTAGCTGTCCGTCTTTTTCGTAAAGGATGGCATCATCCATAATTTCGGTAAGCTTTGCACTGGAAAGTATCTTTAATCCAGATTGCTGTACCAGATATCGAAGGTTCTGATCATTTGCTACGAAATGTGAGGCAGTTTTTAATATTCCATCCATCATCTCTATAATTGTGACATCATGCCCCTGCATTGATAACTCTACAGCTGTTTCACAGCCTACCAGACCGCCGCCGACTACAACTACCTGATTACCGATATTTTTTTTATGAAGCAAAACATCTTCTGCTAACGTCACATGTGCCTTATCATATCCAGGAACCTTTATCATAATTGGTTCTGCACCGGTGGCTACTACTACAAAATCAGGGTTGAATTTAGTGACATCTTCTATTCCTGCATGGAAGCCTAATCTCAAATCTATTGCATGCTTATAGATCTGGCGAACCAGGTATTCTACGTGGGATGCAACATCTTTCTTAAATCTAGGAGCTCCTGCAACAGTCATTTCACCACCAAGATAAGTATTCTTTTCCCACAGGGTTACCTGAAAGCCTCTTTGAGCAGCAGTAATGGCTGCTTTCATTCCCCCGGGACCTCCTCCTATTACCAAAATACGTTTGTTCTCCGTAGCGGGAGAGAGGGCATATTCCTTTTCGTAGCCGGTTGTTGGAGTGACAGCACAGGAAAGAATTTTTCCGTTCATGGCATTATAATGACATTCTCCGCAGCCAATACAAGGAATGATTTCGTCAAGGCGATTGTTTTTGGTTTTGTTTGGCCAATGGGGGTCTGCCAGCAAGCCATGACCGATTGCTATAAAATCAGCAGCATTTTCTGCCAAAGCCTTTTCCGCAATATTGGCACCATCTAATTTACCATGAACCATAACTGGCATATTTTTAACTATTTTCTTGATCTGCTTTACCGCCTCAATATCAAATCCTGGTTCTTGGTATACACTACTGACCATACGCCATCTGCAATTGTACGCGCCACGCCCCACGTGAAGTAAATCAACGTCCATCTCATCAAGCATCTTTGCAACGGCTAAACCTTCTTCCAGGGGTCGTTCTGGTCCATCTACACTATCAATGGTAAGTTTTACAGAGATAGGAAATCTGGATCCGCACATTTTTCTGATCTCTTCGATGATCTCCCTTAGAAATCGGGTTCTGTTTTCAAAGCTGCCGCCGTATTCGTCTGTTCTTTTGTTCCAATACGCAGATGTAAACTGGTCAATTAAATAACCTCCGTAGGCATGAACCTGAACCATGTCCACACCTGCTCTCATCGCCAGCTGAGCAGAATATCCCATGGCTTTTACCAGCTTCTTAATCCCTTCTACTGGCATTTCACGGCAGATTAAGTCAGGAAACGCGTAGCTGGGGACGGGACTTGAAGAGTATGGTGGCGTAAAGGGATCAATGAAACTCATTCTCCCAATACCCGGAGAGAGCTGTAAGCACAACTTTGAGCCGTACATATGAACCTGGTCTGCCAGAGTTCCTAACCGGTCATTTTGATGAAAGTTATTGTGCATATTACAGGGTCTGGGTTCATACTCATCGCTGCAGACTGTGCAGCCGGTGATGATTAAACCGACGCCGCCTTTCGCTCGTTCTACCAAGTAATCAATATTGCTTTGTGTGAAGCCACCATCAATATCTGCTGGCTGCCCCATAGGGGCTAATGCAATTCTATTTTTAATTGTCAAATTACGAATTTTACCTTCTTGAAAAAGTAACATAGGATTACTATTCCTCCTTTTGTTGATTTATTTGTTTGGATATTATAAAATGTAGGTGCGACGGCAGAGTACCGCCGTGGTATTTGAAAAAAAATTAAATAAAAGTGTGAAAAAATAGTACCGAGGTAATAAAAAATAGTATAACAGTACTAAGGATATTACTTTATCTTTTTTTTGTCAATCTTTTTTTAGGAGGATTTATGTCAAAATCAATTAACAACAAGACACATAGAAGGATCGTGGAGTGTGCATTGAAGTTGTTTCGGGAAGAGGGTTATGATAATGTAACGATTCAGGAAATATGTCAAAACTCGAAAATTACGAAAAGCACATTCTATTATCATTTCCCATCAAAGGAATCGCTGATCGAAGAATTTACCGAACAGACATCCCGAACAACCCAAGAAAATTTTGCAGAAATTTTGGCACTGGAGTCAAATATTTTGCAGTTATGGGCAATTTTTAATTCTTATATTAAAAAAAATAATGAATACGGTTCGTCCGTGGTGGGACAAGTTTACCGCACGTTTTTGAGCACTTGTGATGAGACAGACTTTCCAAAGTACCTGATTTTATTCAATACAGTGGTGATCCTCATTGAAAAAGCTCAGAAATCCGGAGAGATTCAGAACATGTCACAGCCGGAGCAAATAGCAGAAGCCTTATATTATGGCTCCCGCGGCATCGTCTATTCCTGGGCTGCAGGGCAGGGCGGATTCTGTCTTCAAGAGAAGTTTAAAAATTTATTCAACGGGCTACTGCTTCCGGTGAAAGCCCATACCATCAGTTTTGAGGAAACGAATGATCAGGAGAAGAAATAATATAGTCTTATGAAAGAAGCTGCAAATGTTGCAGCTTTTTTTTATGGGATTTTTGAGAAACTGAAAGCATTTAAAAAAAAATTGCTAAAAATTTAACAAAAACAATTGACAATTTTTTATTTATTGGTATGATATAGCTGTGAAATAGAACCGAGGTACTAAAAAAACAAAGTGTAAGTGCTAAAAATCCATCTGGCATCAAGAATAGGAGAAAAGTATATATGTTGGGGTATATTAGCATTTTTATTGGCATTGCCATTGTAATGATTTTGATGATGAGGAATTGGAGCCCCCTGATCGTCGGGATTGCAGCAGCAGCAGTGGTAATTGTTCTGAACGGGTTACCGTATAGCGAAACAATGTCTAATACATATTTTGTTAAATTCTGCGATATGTTTCTGGCACTATTTCCTGCAATTTTTTCCGGTAGTCTTTTGGCTCAGGTGTTTAGCAGATCCGGAGCGGTTATCACCATAGCAGATAAAATGGCAAATGCAATGTTTAAGGAGGGATCGTCTCAGACTCGAAAATACATTTCTGCAATTCTTGCACTGATTGCTGTTAGTGGTATTGTCTGCTATTGCGGTATGAACTCACTGGTTACCTTAATTGCCACCTACCCAATCGCACTACGCATCATGGAGAGAGCGGATATTCCAAAACGTTTTGTAATGGGGATTCTGACCTGCGGAGTTTATACGTTTGCCATGACGGGACCAGGATCAGCAGAAATCGTAAACATACTGGCAATGCAAATATTAGGCACTCCGTCTTATTCGGGGTTTTATGGAGGTATTGTTGCCATCATTGTTGAAATTATTGTCACCACCTCACTTTTGACCCTGATGATTAAAAATGATGTGAAACGGGGGGCCAGATTTGAGTATGGACCGAAGGATCTACTGCCTATAGAAGACAAGCCAAGACCAGGATTTATGAAAGCCTTTGCTCCGCTTCTTCTGCTTCTGTTACTATTCAACTTTTTTGCACTTGATATTTTTACCGCAACGATGATCAGCTGGATGGTTTCGGTGATATTGTTTTACCCGTATCTTGGTGGAATGAGTGAATTGAAGGAAAGCGTGTCGATAGGAGGAAAAATGGCGTTTATTCCTACTGGCTCCGTTGCTTCAATTGTGGGATTTACAGCGGTCGTTCAGACTTTGCCTGAATTTCAGAGTATGATTGACGGTATTTTTAATTTAAATGTGCCTGTAGGATTCATCTTAATCCTATCTGTTTGTTTAATAGCCGCCATCACGGGAAGTTCTTCCTCCTCTATTCGAATTGCAGTTCCACTGGTTATGGAACGATGCCAGAAAGCAGGGCTCAGTCTGGCATATATCCATAGAGTATCTTGCTTTGCAAGCTCCATTATTGATGAGCTTCCCTGGTCATCAGCAGTAGTAATCAACATGGAAATAGCTGATCTCAAGCTGAAAGATGGGTATCCGCCGATTTTTGTATCCAGCTGTGTAGCCACCCTCTGTGGTACGGCGGTTTGTGCAATTTTCATGCAGCTGTTTCCTTATTTGCCTTAGTTGAGACATCACTTAAATCTATTATATTACAGGAGGAAAAAATATGTCTGATCAATATGCGGGAGCATTGAAAGGATCAAATGACGACAATGATGTTTTAGTATACATAGAGCCAAAGAAAAGAGCGATGGTTACGATTTCGCTTCTTGTGGGCTTTTTTGGAATCCATTTCTATATGCGTGCTTTTAGTATGTGTACCGCTTATATCATGGCTGACTGGAATGCAGGAGAATATTACTCTGCAGGAAAAGCATTGCAGACCGCAGTTATGGTGGTGGCCACTTCCGTTTCGGCACGACTGATTCCTAAATGGGGAATCAGGAAGATCATGGGCGGTTCGCTTATTATCGTGATTTTATGTAATTTTGGTACTCTGTTGGCAAGTAACCTCCCCATGTTCCTAATCATAGTAATGCTACAGGGAATTGGTAATGCGGGACTGATCAGCAATATGATTAGCTTGATGAACAAGATCTGGCCGCCGTCAAAACGAGCTATGTGGCTTTCAACCATTGGAATCACACAGGGAATTGCTGCAATTATAGTTCCAACTCTGGCTGGTTTGCTAGTCGATCGAATGGGATGGCAATCGGTCTACTATATTATGACAGTCATTCAGGCAATCGGTCTTGTTTTAACTCTGGCGATGACACCGTCAAATACGCAGCAAAGAAATTACACTCCACGGAGGTTTGATTCGATTGGTACCTTAATTTTCATAATTTGGATCAGCTGTATCGTACTTGCATGTAATTTTGGAAACTCATGGGGTTGGACCAGTCCTAGAATTATTACTCTTCTAATCGTAGGTCTCTTAGGGCTGGCAGCATTCATAATAGTAGAGATGCGACTTGGTTCCGACGCGATATTCCCTGTTAGACTATTTAAGGACAATCGAAATGTAGCTTACATCTTTATTCAGTCATTTTTTGGATGCGCAGCATGCATGGGGCAGTTTGTGTTTGTTATCTATTACATGCAGGTGGTTATGGGTACAACAGCAGCAATGTCGGCGCTGCCTTTTACGGTATTCTCCATTGGAACTCTCGTTATGAGTCCTATTTATGGTGCACTTTATAAGAAGTGGGGCAAGAGCAA
This sequence comes from Lacrimispora xylanisolvens, assembly GCF_002934545.1. Taxonomy (GTDB): domain Bacteria; phylum Bacillota; class Clostridia; order Lachnospirales; family Lachnospiraceae; genus Lacrimispora; species Lacrimispora xylanisolvens. Next base: position 6,678 of record NZ_PTJA01000023.1, on the reverse strand, counting down.
AGGACTTCTGGCAATGTGCACACTGCTTGTTGCACTGAACGCCTTCTTTTATGGGATAACACTGTCACCAACCACTAGCTTAGGCTTAATCTTCTTCATCTCAGCCTTCGGTGGTCTTGGACACTGCTGTCTTGTTACGCTATGCTATAATGCCGCAGATGAGTACCTGCCGAAAAGTAGGATCGCAGATGGCAATGCGGTAGCTTATATTGCAATCTGTATCGCCGGAAGCGTTGGGCTTGCAATTATGCAGGCAATCAGCAATGCAGTGGCTGCATCCAAAGTTTCGGCTGGAATGGAAGATCTGGCTGCTCGCGCGACGGGATATGAGACAGCTATGTTAGTCGCTGGACTTTGTGGTTTGCTGGGTGTCGTTGCGGCACTGCTCTTGAATAGTAAGATCAAAGAGAATGGTGCAATATAGAGCTGATTAATTTGACTATAGAATGACCACGTGCTAAAATATAAATAGAACTATAAACGGTTTCTATATTTGTAAGATTTATAAGAAGATCATTTTGCATATCAATAGAGTACAGACTCCCAGATTTTATATAAATAATTTTGGGAGTCTATTTTTTAATACAAAATAATTTAATGCATATATTAAATTGGGGATGAGACCATAATGCAGATACGTTAGCTTGTGCTATATGAATAAAACGGAAAAGTACGCCATTTTCCTTTTAAGTCGGGAAAAGTAAATATTATAACAGGTCGATGCCGAGGCAATTGTAAAACAGGAGGAAAAGTAAATGGTACTGGAATTTAATCTGGAAAAATATCTGACAGGAGGCGTTGAAAATATCGTGAAAGGCGCGATAAAGGCCACCTTATCTAATCCACAAGAGAGTATCTTTATGGCAAAATATGCATTTAGCAGCAAGGAAGCCTCAAAGAAAAGGGCGCAGGCCGAGAAAAATGGGGAGCATATTCCTCCATTTTTAATTGCGAGTATTACAAGCAAATGTAACCTGCATTGTACAGGCTGCTATGCTCGTACAAATCAGGCTTGTGTTGATTCGGCTCCGGTTTGCCAGCTGACGGATGAGGAATGGAAAAGAATATTTATAGAATCCCGTGATCTTGGAATTGGATTTATTCTATTGGCAGGTGGAGAACCAATGATACGAAAGGATGTAATTACAGCAGCAGGTGAAATACCAGAAATAATATTTCCCATTTTTACAAATGGAACAATGATCAATGACTCTTACATAGTGTTACTGAAAAAATTTCGCAACCTTGTTCCTATTCTCAGTATTGAAGGACGTGAGGAGAAGACAGATGAACGACGAGGGGAAGGCGTATATCAGAAGCTAACTTGTGCTATGGATTTAATGAAGAAGAATAAAGTGCTGTTTGGAGCTTCGGTTACTGTGACAACTGCGAATCTGAAAGAAGTGACATCAAAAGAGTTTCTTTACCAACTTGAAGAGAATGGCTGTAAAGTCGTATTTTATGTGGAATTTGTTCCTGTTACCAAAGAGGCAACAGAGCTGGCACCAGGAGATGAAGAACGAGAATATTTGAAAGACAAACTGAATGAGATCAGACAATCGTATGATAAGATGGTATTTATTTCATTTCCCGGAGATGAGAAGACATCTGGCGGATGCCTTGCAGCAGGAAGAGGATTCTTTCACATTAATTTCCATGGTGGAGCAGAGCCATGTCCGTTTTCACCATATTCGGATATGAATGTCAGAGATACATCAGTTAGAGAAGCATTGAATTCTAAACTATTCCAAAATTTACAGAGGGAAAATGTGCTGATGGAAGAACATGAAGGTGGCTGTGTCCTATTTGAGCGGAGAGAGCAGGTAGAAGCACTGTTACAGATTTAAGTGCTAAAGTATAATACAGACTGAATTAATGCGACTCTCTATTCCCCTACTGAGAGCCGCATTTAATGCTTTCCATATATGTTTCATTGGACTTAAATGGTTTGCGGAAACTTTTATCACCATTTAACCTCTGCGCATATTTGTAAAAATGCTTCTAATGAAGGAGAGAGCCATTTATCTCTATGGTGAACAACCTGAGTAAACAGTTTTAAATTCCCCCCGTTCCAATTAATCATAGAAAGCTGATTGGATTCTAGTTCCTCGTTTACGGCATACAAGGGCAATACTGCTATTCCAAAGCCCCGTACAGCAAATTGCTTCAGGTCAGAGATGCTGGCGGTTTCCAACATAATTCTAAATGGTTCATTCGCTTCTTCCATAACCTCCTGAAAAATATTTTTCCAGCAACTACTATTCGATATTAAAAGCATAGGATGACTTGATACATCGTGAGGAAGTACGTTGTCTGCACCAGCTAAAGGGTGATCCGGGGAAACAAAAAGGCATAATGGTTCTTCTTGACATAATTGTACTGTTATCTCTGGAACATTCCATTGCTTGTCCAATAATACGGCTACATCAATTTGATTTTCTTTTAACCACGTTTCCAATTCATTGGCGGAACCGATTTTTATATTAAAATTAACCTCTGGATACTGTTTGCGATATTCTTCTAATAATTTAGGCAATTTAACAGAACAGATGGATTCATTTACACCAATCGTTAAATTACCATGTGGAGACTTTAATAAAGAGAGAGAGCTTTTTGACTTTTCCCATAAAAAAAGAAGTTGCCTTGCATCTATAAGGAACTGTTCACCTTCGGGTGTAAGACAGATCTTCTTTCCTAATCTATCAAATAATTTCACCCCTAATTCTTTCTCCAATAGTTGAATTTGGGAGGTAATAGATGATTGAGCATATCCAAGCCGGTCTGCTGCCTTTGTGAAGTTATGCAGCGTAGCCACAGTTACAAATGCGATAATTAAACGTATATCCATAATATTGCACCTTCCATCTGATTATTCGATTGTATCAATGAAAACAATTGATTTTACCTATTAAACAAATCGTGTTAACATGATATCACATCTCGATAACAAACACAAATGGAGGTAGTGATGTGAAAGAAATATTTATTCGTAGAAGTATTCGGGAATTTAAAAACATACCTGTGGAGAAAGAAAAAACAGATAAATTGTTACGGGCAGCTATGCAGGCACCATCAGCGGTAAATCAACAGCCATGGGAGTTTATTGTTGTTGAAAATAAAACATCTCTACAGAAACTGTCCCAGGCGATGCCAGATGCGAGACCGGTTTTGAATTCTGGGTTAACACTTATTTTAGTGGCTGATAGCAAAAAATTCAGATATGAACCAGATTGGATGTTGGACATGAGTGCTGCGGCTCAAAATATTTTATTAGAAGCTGTCCATTTGGAACTGGGAGCAGTGTGGATGAGTATCTCATCGGTAGATTCTGCTATCAGTTATGTGCGGGAGATGTACCAACTACCATCAAATATCAAACCGTTTGCATTGATTGCAATTGGTTATCCAGAGAGACATAAGAATCAATTTATAGATCGATATCACACGGAAAAAGTCCATTACGAAAGATGGTAATATTGGAACATTGAAAGGGGAATTGGTCATGTCTAAAAGAATTGTTGTAATAAATGGAAGTCCAAGAAAAAATGGAAACACGGATCTTTTAATAGATGCATTTATTCAGGGGGCGGAATCTGGCGGGAATAGCGTTACTAAATTTAATGTGGGTAGAATGAAAATCACCGGATGTACCGATTGCAAGTATTGTTTTACTCATTTGGGAGAATGTGCAATAAAAGATAACATGCAGGAAATATACCATGCTTTATATAACGCTGATATGTTAGTATTAGCTAGTCCTGTTTATTGGCATGGTATGACAGGACAAATAAAATCTGTAATAGACAGAATGAATGTGGGTACGGCGAAACCGATGCCTATAACAGCTGCAGCGTTGCTTTCAGTATATGGCGACACGGATACTGAGGCGGTAGAACCAACGATTAGCCATTATAAAGCTATAATCAAGTATATGGGGTGGATGGACTTCGGGATCGTGACTCAATCTGAAGTTATGGAAAAAGGGGACATTAAAGGTCTTTCAAGCCTGGCGGCAGCAAGGGATTTAGGAAAGAGCATTCAATGAAGTAAAATGACAGGAAAGAAAGTAATGAGGATATAACAAAAATTGTATTTGATATTATAAATACTTGATTATACAATAGTCGTAGATGTCCGTCTTTATAAAATCTGATTCATGAAGGAGTGTACAGGATGAAACTAGGAGCAACCTTATATATAAAAAATACCATTGAAGCTGTGGCACTTTACACAGAAGCATTTGGACTAACCTTGGGATACCATGAGAAATTTCAGGATGGAACATTTATGCATGCGTCATTACTTAAAAACGGACAAGAGATATTTGCTGTCAGTGAATCACATAATGATAACTTTGTTAATATCATGCTCACATCATCATTAGAAGGATCTCGCCCAACCATGAGCTATGGTATTAACTTTGAGAGTGAAGAAGAAGTAAAAAGGGCATATGAGATGTTAGCGGAGGATGGAAGGGTGCTATTAGAGCTGGGGGCCCTTCCATGGAGTTCCTGCTGTGCGGAGGTCATTGATAAGTTCGGCGTATACTGGTATATCTCAGTATAGAAAAAATACAGTGTTGCTAAGCACTGGCCTCATCTAATGAAAGATGGCATTATCAAATCCATTGATAGAATAATAAATAGGTATCTCGGGTGGCTGGCAAGATGGCTATCCGGGATTTTTGCATACAAAGGATCTAATACACCACTGGGACTAGTATAGCATAATTTATATTATCAAGAAAACTAGGGGGATACAAAATGATAATAGGAAGTGAAGTTAATAGTGATGTAGTAAAAAGTTATCCGCAATATGTAAAAGAACCAAATATAACACCGCTTATTTTATCTAAGGTAGCCATGCAGCAGCTGACGGCAACCGATTCCAGAGGAGATTCGTTACAGATGGCAGCTACAAAGGCTGTCAATGCCATGAAGAATGAGTATGGACAAGGGGCGAGCACATTGGTAATGATATTCAATGCCAGTGGTGAGACACTAAGGTATCAGGCCAATAGGAACTGGTCAGGTGAGACTGAAAAATATCCCTTTGATACAACAATAGCCAATGGAGAATACAGTGTATTTTTGCATGTAAAGGCAGGAATCTTTACTGGTTCGGTGGGAAGCGTGGTTTTTAGAGGAGATTCAGGCTCAGACTTTTTGTTCGCCTGGGATAATCCGTATATCGGAAGCAACAGTTCTTATGTTGATGTTCAAAGCAAAGATTACTGGCCGAGTGTACAGTCATGGAGTGAGGTGGAGAGCAGGCTGACATCGTCAGGTATTAGTTCTAATGCTGATAACGGCACCTTTGCTGTCAGCTCCATGATAGGGTCAGCTACGTCTCCCATTGCACAATTTAAGGTTATCAGAAAGGCCTGATTGATAGAGGCAGCTAAAGATTCTGCTATTTCTGAACTGAGAAATAGCAGAACCTTTCTTAATATAAGTTCGAAATGTACAGGAGCTATATGCTCTTATAGATAATAAGGAAGGAATGGAAGAAAATGAACGATACCTTAGATTTTAATGACACTCAAACACTGATTGATGCTCTGTATAACAATGAAGTGAACACCATAGAACGGTTCCGCTACAGCAAACCACAGGCGCAGATTGATGATTTGAAGAATTGTGCTAAGGCCTATGAAGAAGCAAACAATTTGCTGCAGATGGAGAAACAACAGTCTGGGAGTCCAGACAATGATAACTCACAGGTACAGGATATATGGCAGGCAGCCAGAGCCGGAGTTGTATTTTCCTATGAAACCATTAAAAATTTTAAGCTTAGGGCAGAATATCTAAGTAAAATAAGTGATTCTATAAAATCATTTGAGTACGATCCTGTAATCAGGACATATAAAAACCCTTATTTTAGAAATGACATTATAGATCCCAATGAGGAGCTCTATGATATGATTAATAATTCTATTAAAAAATGGGCGAATAAAACATCAGATGTATGGGGAAATACAGCTGCCTACAATAAAAAAACATATGATGATTTTATAAAAGATAGGAATTTTAATCTGGAGCCGTATGTGGTGAGGAATGCAGGGAAGGATCAACTTAAGATTTTGTCATATATGCGGTATTTTGGTACCGCCCTGATTGTCTTCACACTGGGAATAATCACCTGGCAATTGATAGAAGCACAGGATAAAAAACAAGCAGGAGCAGAGATTCTGGTCAGTGTGGGAGGAGCTTTCGGAGGAGGCCTGTTAGGAGAAATGGGTGGTACTTTGCTTTTTGGCTGGATCATGGGAGACCTGGGAACTGTGATAGGTGGTATACTAGGGGGGGCGGTTGGAGCTTTTGCAGGAGGTATTGCGGCAGAATGCCTTTTTGATGCCATGATGCAAGCCTTTTTTTACACACCGAAACTTGACCGGTTGACAGGCAATTTATTCAGCGGTCCGATTATGTATGAACTGACACTGCCAGATAATATGTCTTTATCTGGTAATTTAACAGGCAGCTTGTGAGCTTAGAGCACCAATATTTCATATCCTGAACGTTTCGCTTCATGATTTGATGTTATAAATCTTAAGCCCTTGGCTGTGCCAAGGGCTTATTTACTTTATAGGAAATTCCGCAAATAGTCAAAAATAGTGTATAATAGTATTGAAATAAAAAATAGCATAGCAAAAGAGCGAAGGTGTGACTTCGCCAT
>NZ_PTJA01000022.1 GCF_002934545.1 Lacrimispora xylanisolvens | reverse complement strand
GGAGAATCCCCAGAGATGTCCTTACCACTATACTTATAAAAAAGAATAAGTCTGAAAGCAATTTTTCTTGCTTACAAACTTATTATACGAGGAGAAGTCACATGGAACTGAAAATTAAGAAACTCAGTAAGCAGTTTAAGGATAAGACTGCCGTTGATGATGTCAGCCTGACTCTTACACCAGGTATATGGGGGCTGCTAGGCGCTAACGGAGCAGGTAAAACCACGCTGATGCGGATGCTGGCAGGAATTCTTAAACCTGCCAGAGGCGAAATTTTTTATAATGGTAAAGATATTCATACTATGGGAGAAGCATACAGGGACCGACTGGGGTATCTGCCACAGGAATTTGGATTCTTTCATGATTTTACAGTAAAGGATTACCTGGAATATGTAGCCGCTCTAAAAGATATCCCCCGAGAAGAGACCGGAGACCGGATTGATCATCTGCTTCATACCCTCACCCTGAGGGAAGTAAAGAATAAAAAAATCATCAAATTATCCGGTGGGATGAAGCGTCGGGTAGGGATTGCACAGGCAATGCTCAACGATCCTGAAATTCTGATTATGGACGAACCAACGGCTGGTCTTGATCCCGGAGAACGGGTTCGTTTCCGAAATCTTATTTCAGAATTTTCCCAAGAGCGTATTGTACTGATTTCTACCCATATTGTTTCTGATATTGAGTATATTGCCACACAAAATGCCATTATGAAATCGGGAAAAATTCTGGCTGCAGGAAAAACGGAGCAATTGGTACAACTGGCAGACGGAGAAGTCTGGTCCTGTCTGGTACCAGCTGAGAAGATGCCATTGTATGAAATGCAGCTGCGTATTATTAACCGGCGCAGTGAAGGTAACAACAGGGTTGCTATCCGTTATTTATCAGAAGAGAAAAAGATAAGTGATTCTGTAACAGTACCGCCCAGTCTGGAAGATTTATATTTATGGCTGTTTCCTGAGGAGAACATAAATGAGGGAGGAAGATAACTGATGAGAATGTTTTTACTTGAAATAAAACGAGTGGTTCAATCTCGCCGTGTCATATTCTTAATGTTTATTGCCCTGGCTATGTCGGTCTTAATGGCCTGGCTTCCAGTTATGTATGAGGATATTAACCAATATGGAGAGAATGGGGAAAAAGTAAGAGAATTAAATGGCCTGAGTGCCATTGCCTATAAAAAATCTCTTCGTTCTGCTTACAACGGAGAAGTGCTTCCGGAAAAACTCAATCGTGCTTTAATGGTTTATCAGAATGCGGTTTCTCCATATGGAGAAAACAGTCTCTATAGCGGAGACTTTCCGGTGTCCCTTTATATGGAAAACGTATTTCCGACAGAATCGCTGCTGGGCAGATTGCCGGAAGCATTTTCAAATCCAAAAACGGGTCAGGCAGCCAGCTTGATGGAAATTTCTTCGGCTGATACGGAGCGGTTTTACCAGCAGACAGTCGAACATTTAAAACATATTATGCAGATGGAGCAAAAGGACCATAAAGAAGTACAGGAGCAGGCGCTGAGAAAATTTGCCAAAGTGAAAATACCGTTTCAGCTTTATTCCGGATATTCCAGGGATGCTTTTGATTATATCGCTTTATATATCTTCCTTCTTATTATTCTGTGTACAGCTGCCGTTACACCTACCTTCTCCAATGAGTATCAGACTGGCTCGGACAGCATTTTACGCTGTACCAGGAATGGGGGTATGAAACTGGCTATCGTGAAAATATTGGCGGCACTGACTATTTTTTCATCTGCGTTTATTATTTGTATCTCCCTTCATCTGTTAATCTCAGACCTGGCATTTGGAACGGAGTGCATGAAAACATCCATGCAGATGCTGTTTTCTGTCATCAGTCTGCCTGCTCTTAATTTAGGACAGCTTCAAATTGTTCTGGCAATTGGAGGACTTGGGTCTCTGCTGGCAACGATCAGCTTTACCTTGTTTTTGTCGGCCAGATTTAAAGACTCTGTTTCTGTTGTTTTAATTGCTGTTATCGTGTGCCTGCTCCCGGTTTTTACCTATTCTTCCGGATTTGACTGGCTTACGTTTCTTTTACCGTCTGGAGGAATGGGCATGCAGAACAGCTTACTTTATCAGCTGACAGATTTTAAATATCTGCATATTGGAACAGTCAGCATCTGGACTCCTTATGTAATCATGGCAGCAGCGGTAATTGAAACACCGTTATTTCTTTTTCTGACAGTGCAGACTTATTGCAATCATCAGGTTGATTAGAGATTTCGTTTCCTGGCTTTGAACCGTATAAAAGCTTAAATAAGTTTTATACTAATAAAAAAGTCAAAATGGAGTTAATATGAAAGCAAATAAGAGACTGACAAAAGCATTTAAACATGCTGAAACCATACCCTTTGATAAAAATTCTAAATTTATATTTTTTAGTGACAGTCACCGCGGTGATGACAGTGTTTCAGATGAATTTATCCGCAACCAGAACATTTTTTTACATGCTCTAAATTATTATTACAAAGAGAACTACGTTTATATAGAAGTGGGCGACGGCGATGAATTATGGGAATATAAAAATTTCAGTGTCATCCGATTGGCCCATACGGATGTGTTCACTGTAATGAAGAAGTTTTACGATTCCGGACGGTTCATTATGTTATATGGGAATCATAATATTTATCTTAAGTCCAAACATTTTGTAAAATCCAATTACTATGAATTTTATGATTATTACAATCAAAAGACGGTGGATTTATTTAAGGGAATCAAACCAAAAGAGGCTTTGGTTTTACAATATAAAGAAAATGGGCAGAAGATCTTTGTACTTCATGGACATCAGGGAGATTTTATGAATGATCAGTTATGGGTTGTGTCCATGCTGCTTTTGCGCTATTTTTGGAGATATCTCCATCTGGTGGGTTTTGATAATCCCACAAGCCCTGCCCGTAATTTATTTAAAAGGCATAAGATAGAACGGATCTATGATGAATGGATCAAGAAAAAAAAGGTTATGCTGATCTGCGGTCATACCCACAGACCTAAATTCCCAAAAGCAAATGATCTGCCCTATTTTAATACTGGCTGCTGTACCCGGACAAGAGGAATATCAGGCATTGAGATAATGAATGGTGAGATCCTGATGGTTGACTGGAGGATCGCAGCCGATGAAGAGGGAGGGCTGAAAGTCCTCCGAACTGTAGTCAGAGGACCGGAGCCCATTGAAAAATACAATAGCAGGAAATAAACCAGACTTTTTAAAAGGATATTTCAAAAACAGCTCCCTGTTCCTGGTTATACGCTTTAATTCTGCCGTTCAGCAGCTCAGCTGCAGATTTTGCAATGGCAAGCCCTAATCCGAAATTACCATTTTTCCCTTTATAGAAACGGTCGAAGATAAAGGGAATGTCGTTTAGGGGAATTCCGTCGCCGTCATCTGATATGATCAAAGATACGATTCCGCCTTTTTTTTCCAGGGAAATGGTGACTTTCTGCCTGGCATAGCGCATGCAGTTGGACACGATGTTAATTACTGCCTGGGAGAGAATAACGTCGTCAGTCTGAATCATTACGTCATATTCAGGCAGAAGCAGTTCTAACTGTTTCTCTGATTTAGCCGCCAGCCCCATAAGACGCTGGGTATAATCTTTTAATAAATGACACAGGTTGACCTCTTCCCACTGTGGTTTGTACGTTCCGCTTTCGTAGCGGGAGAGTGTGAGCAGCTCACTTACAAGTTCGTTTAAGCGTATGCTTTCACGTTTGATGATCTGAGCTGCTTCTTTTGTATCAGGGAAGATGCCGCTTTCAATTCCTTCGGCATACCCCTGAATGGACATGAGTGGAGTTCGTAGTTCATGAGAAGCATTTTGCAGAAATGTCTTCTGATTTTTATCATAGGTCTCCAGCCTTCCCACCATGATACTGATGTTATCATAAAGCTGCTTAAACTCCAGTGTATCCTGGGGAATGTTAAAATGGCTCACATCAAAATCCCCCTGCCCGATCTGCAGGGAAAGAACTCCAAGCCTGGTGATGGGCACTGTAATATGTGCCGCAATTTTCTCTGAAAAATAGATGGCGATAAGGATACCAAGAAGCATGATGGCAAAAAGGATAAGATTGACTGCTCCCAGATATTTATTCATTCGGTCTGCCGGAAGGACAAATACGGCTGTCAGATTGCTTAAATCGTCATTATTCAGGGAATAGGCGATGGTGAAGTACTTTTTACCGTTTACAGGAATGGTGTAAACGGTGCCCTGGTTCATCTTAAGATACTCATCCTTTATCACATCTAAATATGCAATCTGGGAGGGGGCAAGCTTTATCTGTGATGGAAATACAGGTTTTGCATCCCGGTCCAGAAGATAGAAATCCATACCTTGTGAAAAATGAGAGGATTTAAGGGCCATGAGGATATTCCTTGCCATACTCAATGCTTTCTTCTCTGAGGGCTGGCCTCCGTCTGTTTCCAGTTCACTTTTTATTTCCTTTTCCACTGCCCGGATAGTAGTTTTTAATTCATTTTTTGCAGTCGCATTGCTGTAGATGCGAAAGGAAAGATTAAATAATATAAGGGTGGCCAGGGGAATCAGTATAAGAAGGGTTAAAAATGGCTTCTGGATTTTATTTTTTATACTCTTCATGGGTATCTCCTAATTCCAGGCGGAAACCAAAACCCCAGACAGACTGTATTTTTACGTCTGCTTCCGCAGCTGCCAGTTTTTTTCGCAGTCTTTTAATCACATCATCGGTTGCTCTGGTATCCGCTTCAAAATCAAATTTCCAGACATGCTTTAGCAGTTCTTCCCTGGATACTGCCTGTTCCTTTTTTTCCAGCAAATAGACCATAAGGGCAAATTCCGTGGGGGTAATATCCAGTGTCTTATCGTTAACGGAAAACTCTCTTTTATTTACATCAGCCTTTATATTTCCAAAAAGATAGATTTCTCCCTTGTAGCTGCCTAAGTCCAGCTCCATTCTCCGAAACAGTGCTTTTACTCTGGTTACAAGCTCCATGGGAGAAAAAGGCTTTGTTAAGTAATCATCAGACCCCAAGGTGATTCCTGCTATGCGGTCTGCTTCGCTGTCTCTGGCAGAAACAATTACAATCAGTGCATTACTTCTTTTCCTGATCTCCCGGCATAACACCAGTCCGTCCGTACCAGGCATCATAACATCTAAGATTACCATATCTGAAGGATTTTTATCAAAGGCGGCATACAATTGGTCTCCGTCTGGAAATGTCTGTACCTCAAACCCCTCAGCAGCCAGAAAAAGCTGTATTAAGTCCCTGATGGGCTGTTCGTCATCTGCAAGGTAAATTCGTTTCTTTTCCATTTATTAATAACCCTTCCTTTCGGCTGTTTCGTATATTTTATCATTTTCTTTTTCGAATTCATAGAGCTGCCACAATTTTGCCACAGTTTCACCTTTGAAATGCGTCAGGTAATGGTAGTATGATTTCAAACAGAAAAGAAAAAATCCCCCTCTATGAAAGGAGTAACAATTATGAAGAAATCAATGAAATCGATTACCTCTCTTTTAACAACCGCTATGCTTATCACAGGAACAGTAGCCATTCCAGCTCAGGCAGCGACAACAGCAGTAAATCCAACGAAAGCAGCAGCAACAACACAGACAGGTAAGGCTGATACAGCAGCAAAGGCAACGGAAGCAGCAAAAACAGCAGTTGCAGCAAAAACAACAGAGGCAGCTAAGACAACAGAAGCAGCAAAAGCGGATTCCGCAAAGGCAGCAGCTGCTAAAACAGATAAGAAAGCCGTTACAAAAAAGGCAGCGAAAGTAAAGAAACATAAAAAAGCAGCTGCAAAGAAGACCAGCAAGGCTAAAACACATAAAAAAGCAGCTGCAAAAAAGACAAAAGCAGTAAAAAAACAGAAAAAAGCAGCAAAGGTCAATAATACAGCAGCAAAGACAGCAGCCAAAAAAACTGCAGCAACTACAAAAACCGCAGCAACTACGAAAACTGCAGCTACTACAAAAACTACAGCAACTACAAAAGCCGCAGCTGCTACAAAAAAATAATACATAGGAATATATAAATATATTTTAATCATCGACTGCACTATTTATAGAATTGAGACCGAATTTCTCTGGTTCTCAAATATATTAAATAGTGCAGTTTTTCTAATCATTTCTCTAATCTTCCATATAAAATCCATCTTGTGTATAATGCACAAATAAGAACTGCTATTTTAATTAGATTTTACACGTTGACATAACGCTGTTTTTTCTCTATACTTAATCCATTATAAGGATTGTTACTCTTTGAGGCATTACCTGTTTTATTTGGTATGCTTTCAGAGAGTTTTTTGTTTATTTACGTACTTTCAAGTGAGGAAATATTATGAAGGTTATAAAAAAGATTAACAATAATGTTGCATTATGTGTGGATAATCATAAAAAAGAGTTAATTGCTTTTGGCAAGGGAATCGGTTTTCCCCCTATGCCTTATGAGATCAGTGATCTTAGCTCCATTTCAATGACCTTTTATCGAATGGATCAGAGCTTTTATAAATTATTAGAGGAAATACCAGAGGAAGTTTTTGAGGTATCGGCAATCATTGTTAAAAAAGCTCAAATGACACTGGATTGCAGTTTGAATCCCAATCTTTTGCCAGGACTTGCGGATCATATTCATTTTGCATTAAAGCGTATAGAGAAATACAAAGAAATGAAAATGCTTTTTTCCTATGACATCGAACAATTGTATCCGGCAGAAACTTCCTTGGCAAGATATGCAGTTGGGCTGATTGAACGGAAGCTGCGCGTAAAGCTGCCCGACAGCGAAATAACCAATATCGCAATGCATTTCGTAAATGCAGAAGAAGAAAACATAGGTGAAACCAACGGGGAGATTGATACTGACCAGCTGATTGATGAGGTCACTGGAATGATTGAACAGACATTTGAAACAGAGATAGACCGGGAAGGGTTTAATTATAACAGGTTTGTCATGCATTTCAGATATTTTTTGAAGCGAATTATAGAAAAAAAGCAGTTTATAGATGATAATGGAGCTTTATTTGGAACACTGAAGGCTGAAAAGCCGGAGATTTACGATTGTGCCGTACAAATCAGTGACAGAGTGGTTGAACGGCTGCATGCAGAGATAACTCAGGATGAGATACTATATCTGATGATACACATTAATCGGATTATAAAAAATAATACAATCAATTAAGGAGATTAAGATGGGATTATTTGATAAAATAGGACAGAGATTCAGCAGCAGAAAAATTGTTTATATGCCGATTACCGGTAAAGTAATTTCATTAAGTGAAATTAACGACGGTGTATTTTCGGAAGGCATTCTTGGAAAAGGAGTTGGTATTATACCTGAGGAAGGTATTGTATACGCTCCATTTGACGGAGAGGTTATTTTAATTGCAGACACAAAGCATGCCATTGGTTTAAAAAGTACCCAGGGTGTTGAACTCATCATACATGTGGGAATGGACACCGTGGAGATGAATGGGAAAGGCTTTAGCCAGCAGGTAAAAGTCGGAGATTCAATAAAATGCGGACAGCAGATTATGACATTTTCTTTAGAGGAAATAAGTAAAAGCGGCTATGTGTCCACAACGGCAGTGATTGTAACCAATTCGGATCAATTTAAAACAGTTGAAGTTCTTTTAGAAGGCGATCAGGAAAAACAAAAAGAGCTGCTTAGTCTTTCTTAAATGATCAGCCCGGTTCCTATGAATGGAACCGGGCTGTTTCCTTTCTGGTTATTTTAATGATTATAAACTGGTGGACCTTTCTTCCGTCTTTGCCGCTTTTTCATCAACCTTGGTCAGCTTTACCAGCTCATACCAAAGGACCGATGCAGCTGCCAGCCCCAACGCAGTTAACATCTGCAAAGCAGAGAGTGGAGCCAGCTTTAAAAGTCCTGCGAGAGGTGAATAGAGGATGACTGCAAGGAGAATAACGGTACCTGCGTTGACAGCCCACATAACCTTATCATTCAGAAGCTGTCTGATGGAACAAAAGATGTTGTCATAGTCCGAGCTGTTGACCTGCACAAGAAATAAATTTGCCAGCATGATAATGGAAAGCCCCATGGAACGGGCGGCAGGTGCATGGGCAGGACTGTTTCTCACAGTGTAGTAATATGCTCCAAAGGAAGCTGCAAATACAAACAGACCCTGGAGAATGCTTTTTGAAAGCAGTTTCCCAGTCAGCAGCTTTTCTTTTGGATTGCGGGGATTGCGTTTCATAATGTTGGTTTCGGCCGGCTGGCGTTCCAGCACAATGGAGCAGGTGGGGTCAATCAGTACTTCCAAAAGAACCACATGAAGAGGCAGGAGTAAAAGAGCAGCAGGGGCAATGCCAAGGAATGGGCCCAGCAGGGAGGAGAAAGCGATGGGAATATGAATTGTAAACACGTAACCCACAGCTTTGCGAATGTTATCATAGATGCGGCGTCCGTCCCTGATGGTTTCCACGATGGTGGTAAAGTTATCATCCATTAAGATAAGGTCGGCGGCCTCTCTGGACACCTCGCTGCCTCGTTTCCCCATAGCAATCCCAATGTCGGCATATTTAAGGGCGGGAGCGTCATTGACGCCATCGCCGGTCATAGCCACAATATCGCCATTTTCCTTAAATGCTTTTACAATCCGCATCTTGTGCTCCGGGATAACCCGGGAGAAGATGGAAACGTTTTTAACAGCCTCCTGCAGCTGGGTATCAGTCATGGCTTCCAGCATTTCTCCCGTAATAATACGGTCGCTGCCGGGAATACCGATTTTCCTTGCAATTGCGGAAGCAGTAATACCATTGTCACCGGTTATCATGACGACACGGATGCCGGCTTCCCTGCATACGGCTATATCATTTTTCACACTTTCCCTGGGAGGGTCTGCCAGACCCACCAGTCCCAGAAATGTCAGGCGGCAGTCTGTAATAGAGGCAGGAATCGCCTCGTCATTGTCAGGATTTGCAGTTGCAATTCCAATCACCCGTAATCCTTCCCTGGATAAATCGTTAATTTGTTTTTCAGCAATTCCTCGTTCCTTATCGGTGAGTTCACAGATTGTCAGGATCCGTTCCGGGCTTCCTTTTGCAGCGATAACCAGCTGACCGTTCCGGCGCCAGACATGCCCCATCATTTTCAACTCATTGGTAAAGGCGTATTCGGTCACAAATTCATTATGAAACAGACTTTCTTTTGATATACCATGCTCTTCACAGTAGGCGAGCATGGCTTTTTCCATGGGATCATAGGTATCTGTTTCACAGCCCAGTCCCATTGTTTCGATCAGTTTTCGTTCCTGTTGGTTTCCAGTCCACACTTTTTGAACCGTCATCTGATTCATGGTGATCGTGCCGGTTTTATCCACACACAGGACTGATACGGCACCAAGTGTCTCTACACTTGGCAATTTACGCACCAGTGAATTCTTCTTAGCCAGTCTCCAGGCTCCCATAGAAAGAAAGACGGTGAGGATGACCGGAAACTCCTCCGGGATCATAGCCATGGCAAGAGTCACTCCGGAAAGGATACTTTCAATAAGCCGGTCGCTGAATCTGTGATCAGGGATATTAAACCAGGTAAAGATTCCTACCATCAGGAAAAGAACACCTGCTATTACGGCGCAGGTCTTCACCAGCTTTCCGGTCTGCTTTTGCAGCGGGGTATCTTCCTGAGGTGTAATGGCAACTCCCAGACCGATTTTGCCGTATTCAGACTGCGCTCCGATCTTATCCACTTTAATGGCTCCGGTGCCCTGCATAACCAGTGTTCCGGCATAGCAGTAGTCCTTTCGCCAATAGTCTTTTGCAGACAATTCATTTCCTGCAGGTATTTTATAGACTCTTTCAGCCTCGCCGGTCAGAGTGGATTCATCTATACATAAATCAGCACAGCGAATCACCTCACCGTCAGCCGGAATCTTCACACCTTCGTGAATCATCATTAAATCACCAGGCACAAGATCTGCGCTGGCAATCAGTTTTTCAACCCCATCCCGAATTACCGGAATTGTGGGTGCAGAAAGGTCTTTCAGAGCGTTTAAGGTTTTATCTGTTTTCCATTCCTGAATTACATCAATGCTGATTATGCCAATAACAAAAATAAGCATAATGGCACCATCTCTGGGTTCTCCCAGAATAAAATAAATGACAGCTGCAATGATTAGTAAAAGGAACATGGGTTCGCAGATAATGTGAAAAACTTTCTTGAAAAAGCGTTCCTTCTTCTGCGGTATCAGTTCGTTTTTACCATACTGATGCTGTCTTAGTCTGGCCTCCTCGCTGGATAGGCCATTGTAATTTGGGGTGTCTGTCATAAAAAAAATCCTCCATCTCTCGCCAATGCGGCGGTGTCATGATTTCTCCTATGGCACTCCATTTGAGTTCGTTGTTCCGTAAATGCGTATAAAAAAAACACACCGGCGGAACATACTACTGTCCCGCAGATGTGCAAAAATTGCAATCCGCTGCCGTTCGTTGGACGGCCCAG
The DNA here is from genome assembly GCF_002934545.1 of Lacrimispora xylanisolvens. Lineage (GTDB taxonomy): Bacteria > Bacillota > Clostridia > Lachnospirales > Lachnospiraceae > Lacrimispora > Lacrimispora xylanisolvens. Next base: position 43,115 of record NZ_PTJA01000022.1, on the reverse strand, counting down.
CCCCACGCCCATTCGGGCATCGCCTGCTCAGTTTGTACTGTTGATCTCGAATTCCATTGGAATATAATGCAGTGCAAAGAGATTTATATATTATATGAAGAGGAATAGAAAATGTCAACTACTTTATTTGAATAAATTCCATTCTCCGTCTTGACGTGTGACGGAAGAATTACGTATAATTAATAAATTGAAGGATAGAAGGGATACTGTGTGCATGGGAGATTCAATTAATAAATGTGATTGTCAGGCGATTAACGAGGAATTGGCGGAAAGAGTGAAATCAGAAATGGAAGACGACGGCTGTTTTTCCCTCCTTTCTGCATTTTTTAAAATAATCAGCGATGATACCAGAATAAAGATTATGTATGCGTTATCAAAAAGTGAATTATGTGTAAATGATCTGGCTGTAATTCTAGATATGACGAAATCTGCAATCTCTTATCAATTAAGGCTTCTTAAGGGGTCAGGCCAGGTAAAATCCAGAAAAGAAGGTAAATTTGTCTATTATTCGTTAGACGATGAACACGTATTTGAAATCATAGAGAATGCTTTAATTCATGTGAAGCACCAAAAATAGGATACCATACAGCGCCTTTGCTATTGCATGAGGCGCTGTATTAAAATTTTATCCAATGATCATATTTTTCTCATAATATTTTGATATGATTGGAGATAAAAAGGGAGGAATCAGGTATGAAGAAGAACAGGACAATCCTAATTGTGGATGATGAAGAAAAAATAGTGGAGGTATTGAAGGCGTATTTAGAGAAAGCGGAATATGAGATCCTTTATGCCTATGATGGAGCAACGGCTATACAGCTGTTTCGGGAAAATGACGTATCCTTGATGTTGTTGGACTTAATGCTGCCGGATATGATGGGAGAAGATGTGTGCCATATGATCCGGCTTCACTCCCGGGTGCCGATTATCATGCTGACAGCCAAAACAGAGGAAAAGGATTTAATAAACGGACTTAAGATGGGGGCAGATGATTATATATTTAAACCGTTTAGTCCAAGAACAGTAGTGGCTAAAGTCGAAGCAGTTCTAAGAAGAGTGGAAAGCGATCAGTTAACAGGAGTGCCTGTGTCATTTCATCAGGGAGATCTGGTCATTGATTTCAAAAATGGAGATGTAAGGGTGCGGGGAGAAGATGCAGGTCTGACGCCTACCGAGTATAAGATTCTGATTACCCTGGCAAAAGCCCCTAACCGGATTTTCACAAGAGAACAGCTGATTATGTACGCCCTTGATAATAATTTTGACGGTTATGACAGAAGTATCGATACTTATATAAAAAGTATTCGTACAAAGATAGAGCATGACAGGAAAAAACCGGTCTATATTCTCACAGTTCACGGGATGGGATATAAATTTGCCGGAGAAAAACCATGAAAAGAACGTTAAAGAACACACTGATTTTATCCTATTCTGTTCTGGCATTGCTGATTGTTTTCGGGTTGAGTTTTTTGTTTAATCTGACAGCAGACAAAATATTTGAAGAATATGCAAAGAAGCAGCATAAAAACCAGACTCAGCAGATTATTTCACAAATTGATCAGCTTTATCTTCCTGCTTCCGGTACCTATGATTTGGAAGGTCTTAAAATAATCGGATATGCCACGTTACAGAACGGAATCCTGATTCATGTACAGACGATCAACAAAGAAATCGATTGGGATATAAAAAACCATAGAAGACAGGAATGCAATATGGTACTCAGCCATGCAAAAGATCTGATGCAAAGCAGGTATCCCAATTTTAATGGAAGTTATCTGGAAGAGACCTATCCTCTGTCATATGAAGGTGCAAAAACAGGAACTCTGAAAATAGGCTACTATGGTCCCTATTCCCTCAGTGATGATGAGCTGGATTTGCTGAAGAGTTTAAACCATTCCCTTGTATTAATCGGCTGTGCAGCCCTTTTTGTAGTCATTGTTTTAGGATTTTTAATAGCCCGGTCAGTGTCAGAACCAATTACCAGCGTCATCGATGTGGCTCAGAGAATAGCCGGGGGAGAGTACGGTGCTCTGGTAGAGAAAAAATCTCCGGTGCAGGAAACAAGCAGGATGATTGAATCCATTAATGAAATGTCACTGGCTCTGAAACTGGAAGAAAAACAGAAAAGCCAGATCACATCCGATGTGGCCCATGAACTCAGAACACCATTAGCCAACCTACAAAGCCATATGGAAGCCATGATAGACGGAGTATGGGATCCGACGACGGACCGGCTGGAGAGCTGCCATGGAGAAATTCTGCGTCTGGTAGGGATTGTTGAGCAGTTAAAGGAACTGTACGATTTAGAGAACAGAAATCAGGCTCTGGATCAGTCGGAGTTTGAATTCGGAGATCTATGCAGGGCAGTATTTCGGGATTTTGAGATAACTGCAAAAGAAAAACAGATCAGCCTGATTCAGATTCTTCCAGACAAAGCTCCGGTTTATGGAGATTATTACCGTTTAAAGCAATGTATGGTAAATCTTATTTCCAATGCACTGGCTTATACCGGCCAGGGAGGAGAAATTACAGTAGAATACCACAACCGGGAAAGTGAGGTTCGGATTATGGTCTCCGACAACGGAATTGGAATACCCGGGGAAGAACTGCCCTATTTATTCGACCGTTTTTACCGGGTTGATAAGTCAAGAAGCAAGAAGACGGGGGGAATGGGAATCGGATTGTCCATTACAAAGGCAATTGTTGAAAATCATGGAGGAAGGATTGAAGCAGCAAACCGGCCAGAAAAAGGGGCTGTATTTACAATGATTCTGCCCTGTTAATATCGTGGAAAAAGAGCACCGTCAGCAGACTGCTGACGGTGCTTTTTCCATCTCCATAAAATCCCCATATTTATATGATAAATTGAAAAACGAGTCTGAATATCGCCTATGGTGAAAAAGGAGAGTGTAAAATATGCGCCAGGATGGCGGTAGAGAAAAAAGGAAATACGGAAAACGGAGTAAGGTAAAAAACAGTAACAGGACACTGCCGGTAATACTTGCGGGATGTATCTTTGCTATGGCAGCACTTTCACTGACGTTTGCTTTCTATCGAAAAGAAAAACAAAAAGACACAGAAAGCCTGGCCGTTTCCCAGGGAAAAGAAATTATCATAGAAACAGAGACAGAAAAGAAGATTCCTGATGATCTGAAAATCGATGGGATTTCTCTTACAGGGCTAAACAAAAAAGAGGCGAAAGAGAAATTGCTGGATCAATATCCATGGGGTTTAAAACTGAAGTATAAGGAACAGACAATAGCCTTAAAAAATCCGCTGACCGGGCTTATTGACCAGCAGCTGGAGGATATTTTTTCACAGAATAAAGGCGGTGAATATAATCTGGACTTGACGGCTGCGAAAGAGGATGTGGTACTTCAGGTGGAAGATGCCGCCGCTAAGTGGAATAAAAAGCCCAGAAATGCCCAGCTGACAGGTCGTGACAATAAGAATAACACCTGGATCTATTCAGAAGGCGAGAGCGGAATCCAGATTGATGAAGAAAAAACAGTTAACAAGATCATGAAGCTTATTACGGAAAAGAGTTTTCAAGGGGATGTGGAAGCGGAGACAGTAGTAACATCTCCGGAATTAACTGTTTCCAAAGCCAGAGAAGCTTACCAGGTAATTGGTACGTTTACCACAACTGCCACAAGTAATCAAAATAGAAACAATAATATCCAGCTGGCGGTAAATGCATTAGATGGTCTTATTATTAATCCGGGAGAGGAATTTTCGTTTAATAAAACCACTGGGAACCGTACGGTAGAGCGTGGGTATAAACCGGCAGGAGCTTATCGAAACGGCGAATTTGTAGAAGAACCGGGAGGCGGTGTATGTCAGGTATCCTCTACTCTTTACAATGCAATCATTGGTTCAGGATTAACAACAACGGAGCGCCACCCTCACAGTTTTGAGCCTTCTTATGTAATCCCTGGAGAAGATGCGATGGTAAGTTATGATGGTTATAGCGGACCGGATCTTCGCTTTATTAATAACGATACCACTTCCCTTGCAATACGGGCTGTTTTTAAAGATAAGAAGATAACCATTTCCATAATTGCAAGACCGGTTCTGGAAAAAGGAGTTACGGTATCCATGCGCTCTGAGAAGACAAAAGAGTATGATCCGCCAGAGCCAAAATACGAGGAAGACCAGACCCTTAACTCAGACCAGAATGTGGTAATTACACAAGGGGTTAAGGGAAGTACCTGGAAAACCTATTTAGTCACATCAAAAAGTGGCGGAAAGGCAGAAGAAGTCTATCTTCATACCAGTACTTATAAAGGAAAGCCAGGTCTGGTAAAAAGGAATACAACTGGTGTTGTAATTCCGGCGGAAACAAAGGAGACCATCAAAGAGACGGTCAGAGAGACCGTTATAGAGGAACCACCTGTGCCATCACAAGAACAGGAAACGGAAGCGGTCGTAAGTCCTTCCATTGCAGAAACGAAAGAGAGCAAAGCCCAGGTCCTGGGACCTGGGGTATAATCATACATCGGACAACGGAAAGGATTAAAAATACAGCATGTTGAATATCATAAAAGAACATAAGCAGGCAGTGGTTTTTCTCATTGCAGCTGCATTGCTGGCAGCAGTCTACGCTATATTTATATATAGTCGCCCCACAGCAAACTCTCCGACCCAGCAGAAAGAAGCAGCAGCTGCTGCAGACGAGAGCAGTCCGGTTGTAAAGCTGGAAACAGAAAGTGAACCGGTTTTGCCTGCGACAGAAAGTGAAGCACAGAAAATTCCCATGCCGGAAAATTTAAAAGAAGGTATGGAGCATCCTTTTGTTGCAGAATTACAGGAACGGCTGATGGAACTGGGATTTATGGAAAATGATGAGCCCACTCAGTTCTACGGGCCTGTAACTGCGGGAGCCATAAAGACCTATCAAAGGCAGAATAATCTGACTCAGGATGGAGTTGCGGGACAGGAGACACTGGCAGCCCTTTTTTCTGAGGGAGCAAAATATTATGCAGTGTCTCTGGGAATCTCCGGAGAAGATGTAAAACGAATCCAGAACAGACTGTATGAGCTGGGTTATCTGACTAAGAAAGAAGAAGTGAACGGAGATTTTAATGAAGAAACCCAGAAAGCAGTCATTAAGCTTCAGGAGCTGAACCAGCTGTCAATAGACGGAAAGGTTGGGCGGCAGACAATTAATCTGCTCTACAGCGAAGAGGTAAAACCCGATTATCTGGCGTATGGAGAGAAGAATGATGTCGTTCTTGAAGCTCAGAAGCGTTTAAAAAGCCTTGGTTACCTAACAACAGTGCCTGACGGCAATTATGGGAATGACACGGTTATGGCGGTAAAACAGTTCCAGTCCAGAAACGATCTGGTTGTAGACGGATTTTTAGGCCCTTCCACAAGAATTGCTTTAGAACAAGGGGAAGCTACGCCCAATGGGATTGTACTGGGAGAGCAGGGAGAGAGCGTAAAACGGATTCAGGAGCTTTTAAACAAATACGGATATCTGTCTTCTTCCAATGCTACCGGTTACTTTGGAGAGATAACAGAGCAGGCAGTGAAGCGGTTTCAGACGGACAATGGTCTGAAATCAGACGGATCGGTTGGAGTACAGACGCTTTCTCTGCTGACAGGAGATAAGGGAGTGAAAGCGGGCACGGGTTCCCGCCCCAGTGCAGGAGAGTCAGGCAATAGCGGCGGAGGCAAAACGGTAAATGGAAATATAAAAGCATTGATTGATGTTGCGGCATCAAAGGTGGGTTCAAAATATGTATGGGGGTCAAATGGACCAAGTTCCTTTGACTGTTCCGGCTTTGTTTACTGGAGTCTGAATCAGGTCGGAGTAAGACAGAGCTACCTTACCTCGAGCGGGTGGAAAAGCATGGGGAAATATAAACGCATTTCCAATTATGACGATATAAAGCCAGGTGATATTGTTGTGGAAAAGGGTCATATGGGAATCGCCGCAGAGGGCGGAAAGGTGATTGATGCTTCCTCAGGCAACGGAAAAGTAGTTTACCGGCAGCGTTCTGACTGGTGGAGAAACAACTTTATTGTGGCGTGGAGAATATTCGAATAGGAAAATTATTTATCTTGCTAAATTCATTCTTTTGTATTATACTATGGACAAATGGATGGTGATTGCATTTGCAAGCTATACCTGTTTATTATGTTATTGTGGCATTTTTTGCCCATAATACATGATAAACAGGTTTTTTTTCGCCAAAAACAGGAACTTGAGGATTATTATTACATTGGACAGGGGTGAGAAGCATGATCATTTACAAAATTTTTAATAACAACGCAGTCGTTATCAGAGATGAAAATGGGGTGGAGAAGGTTGTTATGGGCTGCGGTCTGGCATTTAAAAAGAAGAATGGAGATGAGCTTGATGAAAGCAAAATCGATAAGATCTTTGTTTTGTCTGATCCCCTAATAAACAACCGGTTTCAGGAGCTGGTCGCCAACATTCCCATCGGCTATGTGGAGCTGGGAGAAGAGCTGATTGAATATGCTTCCAAGGTATTAGAGGCAGACTTAAATGATACCATTCATCTATCGTTAATCGATCACATTTATTCTGCTGTGAAACGGTTCCAGGAAGGAATCACAATAAAAAACGCCATTTTATGGGATATTAAGAAGTTTTATAAGAAAGAGTTTGAAATTGGTTTAAAAGCACTGGATATGATTGAAAAACGTTTTTCAATCCGCCTGCCGGAAGATGAAGCGGGATTTATCGCCATTCATTTTGTGGAAGCTGTTACAAAAAAAGGTTCCGAAGAGATTCATCAGGTTGCGGAACTGATCTCAGAGATCACCAATATTGTTTCCTATAATTTTCACCTGTTTTTTAAAGAAGACTCCTTATATTATTACCGTTTTATCACGCACCTGAAGTTTTTTGCCCAGAGACTTCTGGAGGGGAAAACCTATCTTGATGATGAGCAGGATGATCTGCTGTTAATCATTAAGAAAAAATATGTGAATGCCTATGAGTGTGCGGAAAAGATTTGTGAGTTTCTCAGAAAGAAATATAACTACCAGGTATCCAATGATGAAAAACTGTATTTAACGCTTCACATTGAACGAGTTGTTTATAAGACTGTTTTATGACAAGATGGTTACATTAGGTTGGCTAAACTTTCATATTTCAAATAAAAAAGAAAAATGGAGGATTTAACAATGGGAAAATATGACCTGTTGGCAAAAGACATTATCAAAAAAGTCGGCGGCAAGGATAACATTATAAGCCTTGTACACTGCGTAACCCGTCTGCGCTTTCAATTAAAAGATGAAAGCCTTGCAGATGATGAAGCATTGAAACAGACAGAAGGTATCATAACAGTGATGCGAAGCTCCGGTCAGTATCAGGTTGTCATCGGAAACCATGTTCCACAGGTTTTTACAGATGTATGTAAAATCGCAAATATTTCATCAGAGAAAGAGTCGGAAAAAAAGAAGATGAGTTTCCGGGAGAAATCACTGGATCTGATCTCCGGGATTATGATGCCAGCAATCGGAATCCTTTGTGCCTGCGGTATGTTAAAAGGATTTAACTCCATCCTATCCTACCTGGGACTTTATTCCAATGAAGACGGTATTTATATTCTTCTCAATGCAATCGGAGATTCCATCTTTTATTTCTTCCCGGTTGTTATCGGTTACAACACCGCAAAGAAAATAGAGATGAATCCGTTCCTGGGTCTGATCATAGGAGCCGCTCTGTGTTACCCAACCATTAACGGCGTGGATGTGCCTCTGTTTGGACATGTGTTTAATGCAACTTATACGTCCACACTGCTTCCAGTCATATTAATCGTAGCTGTAGCAAAGCCTTTGGAGAGCTTTTTTAACCGGATAATCCCGGATATGGTGAAAACCTTTATCACACCAATGCTTGTGCTGTTAATATCAGTTCCTCTTGGTTATGTGGTAATCGGGCCTCTTGCCAACATGCTGTCCAATGGTATTTCACAGGCGGTATTGTCTGTATATAAACTAAGCCCAATCGCTGCCGGATTTTTAGTAGGCGGATTCTGGCAGGTAATGATTGTATTTGGTGTTCATATTGTACTGGTTGTGCTGTGCATTACAAATATTATATCAGGAACTCCGGATCCGATCCTGGCATTTACCACCTTTGTTACCTTTACAACAACCGGTATGGTTTTCGCTATGTGGCTGAAAACAAAGGATAAGGGCTTAAAGCAGATTGCACTTCCTGCATGGATTTCAGGTTTTTTCGGAGTGACGGAACCGGCTATTTACGGAATTTTACTTCCCAGAATGAAACATTTCGTTCTTTCCTGCCTCTGTGGAGCTGTCGCTGGTGCAGCAACGGCCGCTTTAGGATTAAAATATCACACAATGGCAGGTATGGGGCTGTTTGAGATTCCGGCACTGCTTGATCCGGCACAGCCGGGAGTAAGTCTGGTGAGAGCAGTAATTGCTGCAGGGATTTCACTGGTAATTGGTTTTGTTGTTTCTTTCGTAACCTTTAAAGACGAAGAACCTTCTCAGACGAAAGGGGAAGAAAGTGAATCTGAAAAATGTAAAAAAGAAGTGATTGCATCCCCGTTAACCGGTAAAGTCAAACCCCTCAGTCAGATTGAGGACGCGGCATTTTCCAATGAGACGATTGGAAAAGGGGTTGCAATTACACCTTCAGAGGGAAAAGTGACGGCTCCATTTAACGGCACGGTTATGATGCTGTTTCCAACAAAGCATGCCATAGGACTTATGTCTGATCAGGGCTGTGAAGTAATCATCCACATTGGAATGGATACGGTTCGTTTAGACGGAAAACATTTTGATGCCCATGTGAAAGAGGGCGACAAGGTGAAAAAAGGAGATCTTTTGATTACCTTTGATAAAGATGCAATAGAAAAAGAAGGATATTCTCTTGATACCCCGGTTATCGTGACTAATACAAATGATTATATGGATATTATTGCAATGATGGAAGGCGGTTCAACCGTCCGCCGCGGTGATGATTTCATTGCCATATTATAACAGACAGGAGGAATGAAATTGTTTCCAGATAAATTTTTATGGGGTGGTGCTGTTGCAGCCAACCAGTGTGAGGGAGCCTGGGAGGCTGATGGAAAAAAAGAGAGCATCTGTGATCATTTGACGGCAGGATCCCTTAATAAGAACAGGGTTTTTACCTCTGAAATTCGTAAGGAGGAACGTTATCCCAGCCATACCGCAGTTGATTTCTACCACCACTACAAAGAAGATATCGCATTGTTTGCAGAAATGGGGTTCAAGGTATTCCGGCTTTCCATCGCCTGGAGCAGAATTTTCCCAAATGGAGATGATGAAATTCCCAATGAGGAAGGATTGCAATTCTATGACCGGGTTTTTGACGAGTGCCGCAGGTACGGAATTGAACCAATGGTGACACTGAGCCATTTTGAGATACCGTACCACCTGGTAAAAGCATACAAAGGATTCACAGATCGCAGAGTAATCGGTTTTTTTGAACGCTATGTAAGGTGCGTAATGGAGCGGTATCAGGATAAGGTAAGGTATTGGCTTACCTTTAATGAAATCAATTTTGCCACCATGCCAATGGGTAATCTTGAGGTGCTTGGCATTATTAACCGGGAAGACGATGAGGTGGCAAATCCCTTAGATGATAAAAACCTCCGCTTTCAGGCACTCCATCACGTGTTTCTTGCCAGTGCAAGAGCGGTGGCGGCAGCGAGAGAAATCAATCCGGAATTTAAAGTGGGCTGTATGATTGCTCATATCACCATGTATCCGTTAACTTCCAGACCGGAGGATATGCTTCTTCTGCAGGAACTTGATCATTTAATTAATGACTTCTGTGCAGATGTTCAGGTAAAGGGAAGTTATCCCGGATATGCACTGCGCTATCTGGAAGAGAATCAGATTCAGCTGGCTGTTGAACCGGAGGATGAGGCTGTATTAAGAAATGGCTGCGTTGACTTTTATTCATTCTCTTATTATATGAGTAACTGCGTCACGACTGAGGAAGGTCATACCACCACACTTGGAAACCTGTTGGGAGGAGTGAAAAATCCCTACCTGGAAACAAGTCAGTGGGGCTGGCAGATTGATCCCAAAGGTCTCAGGTATACGCTTAATAAGATTCAGGACCGTTATGGGATTCCGATTTTCATTGTTGAAAACGGACTTGGTGCGGTTGATCAGCCCGATGACAATGGATTTATTCGTGATGATTACAGAATTAACTATTTAAGACAGCACATAACTGAAATGGAACGTGCCGTTAACAGTCATGTAAATCTCATGGGATATACCGTATGGTCCGCTCTTGATATCGTCAGCTCGGGTACTGGTGAAATGAAAAAACGGTATGGCTTTATCTATGTGGATAAGGACGATCAGGGAAATGGAACAATGAAACGGGTCAGAAAAAAATCATTCTACTGGTACAAAAAAGTGATTGAAACCAATGGGGGAGATTTAACGGATATAGAACTATAATAACAGGGACATGCCGGGGGTGTTATCTTCCGGTATGTCCCTGTTTTGTAATATACTATTGACAGAAATTCAAACCGGGAGTACTATCTATTTAGAATAATATCTAAATAGATTGGAGGATCATATTGGGCTTTCCAGATACGTTTAAGGCTCTCTCAGATCCCGCCAGACGGGAGATTCTAATGATGCTGAGAAACGGCCGTTTATCTGCGGGACAGATTGCAGAAAAATTTGATATGACAAATGCTACGATTTCATACCACCTCACTCAGTTGAAAAAGGCGGATCTGGTATTTGAATCTAAGCACAAGAATTTTGTTTATTATGAACTGAATACATCGGTATTTGAGGAGCTGATGCTTTGGCTGTCTCAATTTAAGGGAAAGGACAAGACTGATGAAGAATAAAAAAACAATTATTATAACCTCTGTTTTGTGTATGCTTCCGGAGATTCTCTCTGTAATACTTTATAAAAGGCTGCCGGAGCAAATCCCGGTACACTGGAACAGCGCAGGTGAAATTAACGGATATCTTCCCAAAGCCATGGCTGCATTTGGAATGCCATTTGTATTTCTGCTGCTCAACTTCCTGGCAAGCATTCGTCTGCTCTATGATCCCAGATGGAGGGGGCAGTCCAGGGCACTCCGCGTAATTGGAATCTGGATGGTACCTCTTATTTCCCTGGTCATGATACCCGCTACGCTTCTTATGTCACTTGGTGTTAAATTTCCAATCATGTCATTCTCCTTTTATTTAACAGGCATTGTGCTTATTATAACTGGTAACTACTTACCGAAGAGCAGAAGAAATTACGTAATGGGAGTGAGACTTCCCTGGACGTTAGATAATCCGGATAACTGGAATAAAACAAACCGGCTGGCCGGTCATATGATGGTGGCCGGAGGTCTCCTCCTCCTGGTAAGCGGTTACCTGCATCTGACTGCTGCTTTCCATGGAGTCTCTGTCCTTATTTTCATAGTGGTTCTAATCGTTGTGATACCTACTATTTATTCCTTTGCCCTATATAAAAAAGAGCAGGATACAGGTAAATTATAAGCTGCAGAAAAGGATGAAAATTATGTCGTCTTCCCTTATTACCAAGAATGCCCTGGCACAGTCATTAAAATCTCTGATGATGCATCACTCATTGAATAAAATATCGGTGAAAATGGTAACCGATGCCTGCGGTGTGACAAGACATACCTTTTACAATCATTTTCATGATGTTTATGAGCTGCTAGACTGGATATTTGAGAATGAAGTAATTGATGAACTGGATGAACACTGCCGTCTGTCCAACTGGAAGGAAGGGCTTATGATTGTACTCAATTATACTCAGGAAAACCGTGTAATCTGCACCAATACCTGCAGATCTATGGGACGTGAGCACCTGGAACTGTTTCTGTACAAAACTTTTACGAGAGCACTGACCGGGGTTATTGAGGATATTTCCAAAGACTTAACCACAGTTGTGGAAGAGAACATCAAAAAGGAAGTATCGGAATTTTATTCCTATGCAATCACTGGTGAATTTTTAAAATGGATCAATAATGGTATGAAAGAATCAAAAGAAGATGTTGCAGACAGGATTGCCAGAATGCTTGACGGAACGATTCTTTATATGATAAAGAAAATAACAGCCTGACGATGATTTTTTCACACTTTTGATAAACTGTGAAAAAATGATACAGATAAAAATTCTGTTCATTGAAAGAGAAGGCTGAAATAAGTAAAATCACCTTGTAAATGATAATCAAACGAGCATCACTGATTTATTAGGAAAGGGGATTTTATTATGAACAACTATCAAAGAATCAACCCAAAAGCACCCCACAATATTGAAAAAAGAAACGCCTATTTATTGGGAGGCGGAATTGGTTCACTGTCCGCAGCCGCATTCCTTTTAAGGGATGCTCATATGCCAGGAAAAAACATTCATATACTGGAACAGCTGGAGGTTTCGGGAGGCTCTATGGACGGGGCCGGTACTGCCGAAACAGGATATACGGCACGAGGCGGAAGGGAAATTGAAGAACATTTTGAGTGCTTCATGGAACTGTTCAGCTTTATTCCTTCTTTAAAGGATAAATCAATCAGCGTTTTAGATGAATTTGTTCAGTTAAATAAAGAGGAGCCCATTCTATCTCATTGCAGATTAGTGGAAAATCAGGGTCAAAAAGCGGATTTCTCTGATTTGGGCTTATCCACACCCAATGCCATGGAGCTGGCAAAACTCCATATGCTGACGGAAGATGCACTTGGAGCCACAACCATAGAAGAGTTTTTCAGCGAAAGCTTCTTTGAAACAAAATTCTGGTATTACTGGGCAACCATGTTTGCATTTGAAAAATGGCACAGCGTAGTAGAAGTGAAACGCTATATGGAGCGGTTTATGCACCTGATTGGAGGTATGAACCGGCTGGATGGGATACTTCACACAGAATATAATCAGTATGATTCTCTGATTCTTCCGTTAATTACCTGGCTGAAGGAACAGAATGTTTCCTTTGAATATGGCTGCAAGGTGACTGACATTGATTTTAATATTTCAGGAAATGAAAAAACAGCCACTGCGATTCATCTGATCCGAGCTGGAAAAGAAGATGTGATTGAAGTGGCAGAAGATGATTTAGTACTGTTTACAAATGGTTCCATGACTGAAAATACCACCAGAGGCGATTTAAACCACCCGGCTGTGCTCAATCGTTCTGAGGAAAAAGGGTGTTTTAGCGTATGGAAAAAGATTGCTGCAAAATCACCGGATTTCGGACACCCGGAAAAATTCTGTGAAGATATTGATAAATCCAAATGGATGTCCTTTACCGTAACATTAAAAGACGATGATACGGTATTCCCTTATCTCTATCAGCTGACTGGCGATAAACCAGGAATGGGAGGTCTGGTTACAATTAAAGATTCCAGCTGGTTTATGAGCTGGGTTGTGCCAAAACATCCCCATTTCATCAATCAGCCCGATGATGTCAAGGTTCTCTGGGCTTATGCACTGAATATGGACGTTCCCGGAGATTATGTAAAGAAGACATTTTCAGAATGTACCGGCCGTGAGATGTTGGAAGAGCTGCTGTATCATATGGGACTAGAAGAGAAAATACCGGAGATACTGTCACATACAGTCAATGTGATACCAAGCATGATGCCTTATATAACCGCCCAGTTTATGCCCCGGGTTGCCGGTGACAGACCGGCGGTAATTCCACAGGGAAGCAAAAACTTTGGATTCCTGGGGCAGTTTGCAGAAGTACCCGGCGATTGTGTATTTACTGTGGAATACTCAGTCAGAAGCGCAATGATGGCGGTATATGGTCTGATGGATCTTGGAAAAGAAGTGGATCCGGTCTACCCATCCCAATATGATATCCGGGTTCTGATCAATGCAGCCAAGACATGTCTGGGGGTAGATAAGCTTCCTCTGAAGAATATTCCTCTTGGACAGCTGATCATGAATACCGAACTTAGTAAGCTGCTTTAACTATAACAGAATAATCAGTCAGCCGCATGGCTTTTGTATTGTATTACAGAAGCCATGCGGTTTTTTCGTTCTATCAGCAGACTGTTTATCAGGTTATTGTCTCCTGGGCAGGCAGAAGGCGGGAGGAATGCTTTGCGGATAGTGAAAAATGTTTTCAGGATCGTATTTCGCCTTCACTTCAGTCAGCCTTTCAAAATTTCTTCCGTAATAGGCTTTAGACCAGTTTTTTATGGAAAGGTCGGGAGTATTAACATATACACCTTTTGTAAATGGTTCCATATCCTTTCTAAATTCCCTTACCCACCGGATCCCTGGATCTGCTCCCTCTGGTGTTTTCCAGGTGGAGAAAAAAGAGATGTTTGAAAGTGCCTTACGGTAAAAATATGCCGTGGCGTCATTGGGAACTTCTGCAACTGCCCCTCCCAGACCATGGAAAAATACAGAGGCAGAATAGGTGGGAGGACGGTTAATATAGCGTTCAATAATATTGATTGCTTCATCAGGCAGCAATTCATATAAAAAGGGTCCCACGCTTTTGAATGGCTCTGGGGAATCTGGCTGAGTGGCGGCTATTTTTGCAGCTGCCTCCACCCAGGGGATCTCTTCAATGTACACGCTCTGAGGGGAACCAGTTTCAAGCAGAGGACTTAAAAGAGATCGAAGTTCTGTTGAGGTACCGAGAAAAACTCCCTGCATCATGAGAAGGGTATTCTCTCCCGATGCCATGGTAAGCAGCGGAGTGAGTCTGTTGTCTGAACAGGGGAGTGTATATTTCTGCCAGATCTTAAGGACCGGTCTTAAGTCGGAAAGCGGCCAGGAGATTTGTGCATATGCAACGGTATCAATCCTGTGGGTGCGGAAACGAAACGAGGTACAGGCTCCAAAATTCCCGCCTCCGCCTCCCCGCAGAGCCCAGAACAGATCCGGATTTTCCTTGGCACTGGCATGAATCAGGCAGCCGTCAGCATTTATGATTTCAGCCTCTAACAGGTTGTCAATAATAAGACCCCATGGGCGAGACAGACTGCTTTGACCGCCGCCCTGTGTAAATCCCGCAATTCCTGTAGTGGGACAGAGACCTGGCGGGACCACAAGGCCACGTTCACCAAGCAGGATGGCCAGCTCATAATCACGAAGACCGGTCTGGACTGTGGCAGTACCGCATTTCATATTTATTTCTGCCTGCTTCATTTCGCTGACATCAATGACCAGTCCTCCATTTAAAACTGATAATCCTTCGTAATTATGACGGCCGGAGCGCAGCCTTATGGGAATATCCCGGCAGCGTGCCCACCTGATAGCATTGCTTACATCTTTGGCATTCTGTGCAAAAACGATGATAAGCGGATATTTATTAAAAAAGGTGTTAAAAACCTGACGCGCAGATGCATACTGAGGATCCTCCGGCAAAACCACTCGTCCAGTCAGTCTGGGACATTTTTCAATATACATGTCCATACCTCCTTATAGTTTGTCTGTATTACTCTTTATTATATGAATACAATTCATTGATTGTCAGCCAGGCTGTATGTACCTGATCTGCGATTAAATCCAGTATAAGTTGTAAATACAACGTATTTGTAATAATCCCTATGATATGATTTGATTGAAATAAATTAGAATTGGAGTCCGAGATGATTGATTATAGTCATGTCCTGTTGTTTTCCGGAATCAGTAATCAGGAACTGCTCCCTATGCTTGACTGTCTTGGGAGTTACAAAAAAAATTACAAAAGCGGTGAGATCATTATTCTCACTGAGGATGCTGTAAAAAGTCTGGGCATTATTCTTGGCGGTTCTGTAAAAATGATAAAGGAAGATATATGGGGAAATAAAACACTGCTGGCAGTGATGGAAGAGGGGGGACTGTTTGGGGAAATATTTACCTGCAGCCATGCACAGACGGCAACGGTGACCTTTGTCGCCGGAAAGGAAGCAAAGATTTTGTTTCTTCCCTTTGAAAAAATCTGGAACTCCTGTACCACATCCTGTGCCTGCCATCATAAGCTTATGGGAAATTTAATTTCCCTTCTTGCGGATAAGAATGTTCAGCTGATTGAAAAGCTGGAGGTGACCACAAAGAAATCGGTTCGGGAAAAAATAAGCTGCTTTCTTTCCATACAGGCGCAAAAGAATAACAGCAGATATTTTACTGTGAATATGGGGAGATTGGAGCTCTCGGAATTCCTTTGTGTAAACAGAAGTGCTCTGACAAGAGAGCTGAATCTGATGAGGTCAGAAGGGCTGATTGATTTTGACAGAAACACGTTTAAAATAATAAAAAATCAAAAAAATTAAAATTGATTGTGTTGTGTTGTAATAACAACCGACATAAATCAGGTTCGATGATATTCTTAATGAGCAACAGGGAAATAACAAAAATATGAAACGCGCACAAACTCCCAAATGGGGTGTGTATAAATTTACTTTAGGAGGTAAGGAATATGAGCATGTTTTGCTATCAGTGTCAGGAGACAGCAAAGAACACAGGATGTACAGTGAAAGGTGTATGCGGCAAGACAGAAGAGGTTGCCAAGCTGCAGGATCTGCTGATCTATGCAGTAAAAGGAATTTCTGAAGTAGTCGTAAAGACAGGAACAAACGCAGCTGATATCGCCCAGATTAATCATGAGGTGGTAAAGAGCCTTTTTATTACCATTACCAATGCAAACTTTGATGCAGCAGCAATTGAAGCACAGATCTTAAAGGTACTTGGCTTAAGAGATGAGCTGGCATCTGAAAAAGGTTATACAGGCAACAGCGATGCAGCAACCTTCCATGTAACAACCAGAGATGCTATGCTTGATAAGGCAGCTACAGTAGGCGTTCTTTCCACAGAGAATGAGGATGTACGTTCTTTAAGAGAGCTGATTATCTATGGTATTAAAGGTATGGCTGCTTATGTAGAGCACGCAATTAACCTTGGCAAAGAAAATACTGACGTCTATGGATTTATGTACAAAGGTCTGGCAGCAACCCTTGACAATACCCTTTCTGCAGATGATCTGGTTGCTTTAACCTTACAGACCGGTGAAGTTGGTGTAACAGCCATGGCTCTTCTTGATGAAGCCAACACTTCCCGTTACGGCAATCCGGAGATCACTTCCGTTAACATCGGTGTAAGAAAGAACCCGGCAATCTTAATTTCCGGTCATGACTTAGCAGATATGGAACAGCTTTTAGAGCAGACTGCCGGAACAGGCGTAGACGTTTATACCCACGGCGAGATGCTTCCGGCTCATTACTATCCTGCATTTAAGAAATATGATCATTTCGCAGGTAACTATGGAAATGCATGGTGGAAACAGTTAGAAGAATTTGAATCCTTCCATGGTCCGGTTCTCTTTACAACCAACTGTATCGTTCCTCCAAGAACTCCTGAAGCAGCAGCTAAAATCTTCACCACAGGCGCTACCGGCTTCCCAGGATGCACACATATTGAAGCAGATGAGAACGGAAAGAAAGATTTCTCCGCTATCATTGAGCTTGCAAAGACCCTTCCAAGTCCGGAAGAAATCGAAACTGGTTCCATCGTAGGCGGTTTCGCACATAATCAGGTATTTGCACTGGCTGATCAGGTGGTCGATGCTGTTAAATCCGGCGCCATCAAGAAATTCTTTGTAATGGCAGGCTGCGACGGCAGAGCAAAATCAAGAAACTACTATACCGAGTTTGCAGAGAAGCTTCCAAAGGATACTGTAATCCTGACAGCAGGCTGTGCAAAATATAAATACAATAAGCTGAATTTAGGCGATATCAATGGTATCCCCAGAGTCCTTGATGCAGGTCAGTGTAACGATTCCTATTCTCTTGCAGTCATTGCAATGAAGTTAAAGGAAATCTTTGGTCTGGCTGATATCAATGAGCTCCCTATCGCTTACAACATCGCCTGGTATGAGCAGAAGGCAGTTATCGTACTTCTTGCACTCCTTCACCTTGGCGTAAAGAACATTCACTTAGGACCCACATTACCAGGATTTTTATCTCCTAATGTTGCAAATGTGCTTGTAGATACCTTCGGTATTGCAGGAATCGGTGAAGTGGATGATGATATCGCATTATTCATGAATGCATAATTAGTCTGTTTAAAAGTCCATGGGACCTGTTGCTGATGCAGCAGCCCATGGACTTTTTTTATCAGATTACTTTTATAAAATGAGTTCAGGGTCAGAAATATCCAGTTTCAGATCCGCATCCTCCTCAGAGAGCTCTTCATCCTCCATGCCTTTTTCCACCCGGTATATACGAAAACCTGAGCTGCTATTATTCGTATTTTTAATAATTCGATAGCGATATCCAGTCTCTGATTCAGACGTTAAGCCCCCGGTTTTTACTTTTCCGTTTTCATCTACGAGAAACAGGCCTGTTCCATGATCTCCAGAAAATTCCGGAATATATACCAATTTGTATTTCATTTCTTCCTCTGCTGTGACAGCAAGTCCCTTGTAGTATAACGTTCCGTTAACGATTCCTGAGACTCCTTGCCCTTGTGAATAACCATTCTCTCTCTTTTTAGAGAAATAATATTCATATTCCGTCCCGTCATTTTTTAATGTCACTTTTCCTGTGGATTTAGCAGATTTTGATCCGAAATAATAATAGCCTTCCTTTAATGGGAAGGATCCATCTTTGTTATAGATATAAATTAAACCATCAACAAGGGTTCCTTTGGAGTTAAAAAGATACTGCTCGTCCTTAATTGTTACAAGCTGGACATAAGTCAGATCATCATCCCCACCGGATAAACCGTATTTTCCCTTTGTATCAACAGACCTTACTTCTGTGGTACGGCTGGCATTTGACTGTGTGGCTAATGATACAGAGCTTTTTGAGGCAGTGGTTATTTTACCTTTTTTATTAAAATAGTACCAGCATTCATCTTCATCCGGGTCTCCATTTAATCCTGGTGGAACGATAGAGAGCCATATATCTTTCTGGATAACCCCTACATTTTCTGCACCACAGTAAATATATCTGCTGGCGTCTTCATTATATTTATCTAACAATGCCCTGTCAGTCTGGTCGTCGACCTTTACGTATTCATCATCCGTATTATAAACCCAGCCATCCATCATTCTGCCTTCGGTATCAAAGCAGTATTCATAATCTCCAATGGTTACTGTCGTATTTCTCCGTATCTTACCATCGCTTCGGAAATTATACCAGTATTCCGCCCCGGTATTTTCCTCGTCAGAGGGGGGCGCTAACTTAAGCCAGCCGCTGGCTCTTGTTCCGTCTTCCAGGCAATAATAGGTATAATTACTGCTGATTTCGTCTGTCAGTTCGGCCGCTTCTCCATCTGTATATGTAATCCAGCCGGTCAGCATCTCCCCGGTGTCGGAAAAGAAATATTTTTTATCTCCGATCTGCTGTTTACCAGTCATCATTTCTCCATTTCGGTCAAAATAATACCAATATTGATTTTTATCAGAGAAATCATCCCAGCGTTCTGTATTGATCCATGTATTCTTCACCCGAAGACCATCGGAATCCACATAGTATTTTTCATCTCCATGAGAGATCCAGGCAGCAGTGGAGAGCTTTCCACTTTCACCAAGATAATAATACCCCTTTTCCCCTTTTTTCCATGCGGATTTTATATATTCCCCATTTTCTTCATAATGCCAGCCATATTCTGTCTCCGTCCAGCCAGCCGCTCTGGATACCATTGATGTATCTAAAATCATAATGGCTGCCGTTAAAATAATGAATGTATTTTTTGTCCGGTATATCTTCAAGTGTTACCTCCCTGGTTGTATGATCTGCAATTCGATTTTTAAAATTGCGGACTGTTTATCTCAAAATAATCACCTCCTGTTCTCTGTGTTTTTATTTACAAACATATTACGCCTATATGGTATAGTACATATTCGTTTTTGTAAAGCACATTTGTGCGTAAAACATACAAAACAGGCATTAATGATAGATTATTATTAATAAAAAACACAAATGATATTATTTATTAAGAAAGAATACTGAAATTATTATACGAGATGAAAACTGATACCATATATTACCAGACCATCAATGTTAACATAAAAAGTATTTTGCCGAAAACCTTTCATAGAATGGTTATCTAATGGAATTGTCGAAAAAAGTAAAACATTGTAAAAAGTGCACAAAAAATATGGTATAAATTTATGGAAATTCACATCTTGAATAATGGCTGGATGTAAAGTAATATTAGTATAAATTAAATTAATTAATTAATTGCTTTTGCATTTATTCGAGGTGAATTATGAAAGAAATCAGTATGGAGTTAATAGACGGTTCCTCATGGCTGTCGCCGGAGGAAATTGCCAGTGGTGTGGAAGAATATGGCTCTTACCTTGAAGAAGTAAAGTACGGGGAAGAACAGTATGAAGAAAATCTTGGCTGGCTTGATGTAGAGGAGTGGGCTGGAGAAAAGTGGATCACGTATTACCAGGAATTAGCAGCAGATGTCAGAAAGAATGCAGATGCATTCGTAGTTATTGGCATCGGCGGATCCAATCAGGCAGCGCGGGCAGTGGTGGATGCCATAGGAGAGACAGGCCCGGTAACCATTGTATGGGCAGGGAACAGCATTTCCGCAGACAGCATCCGAAGTGTGTTGCAGGAATTAAAAGGAAAGAGTGTATACATAAACGTAATTGCAAAAAATTTCGAAACACTGGAGCCTGGCATCGGATTTC
Organism: Lacrimispora xylanisolvens; assembly: GCF_002934545.1. Classification (GTDB taxonomy): domain Bacteria; phylum Bacillota; class Clostridia; order Lachnospirales; family Lachnospiraceae; genus Lacrimispora; species Lacrimispora xylanisolvens. Next base: position 22,497 of record NZ_PTJA01000022.1, on the reverse strand, counting down.
GTGCTCTGCGCAGTTTCATGAAAAAAGAATACGGTGAAGAATATGTAAAACGGGTGATCTGTACTGGCTCAGAGGGAAGTCATTTAGAAAAGCTCTGTAAGGTGAACGGATTTCACTTCCTTCCGTTTCCTGCTAACATCGGAGGGCGCTTTACGGCACTTTCCCCGGTAGGGCTGTTCCCCATGGCTGTGGCAGGAATCGATATTAGTGCAATAGCCAAAGGTGCACAGTTCATGCGCCAGCGTCTTCTTAAGGAAAGCGCCTCAGAGAGTATGGCTCTGGAATATGCGGTTATAAGAAATCTGCTCTATCAAAAGGGGTTTAGCATGGAGATGCTTTCTTACTTCGAACCGCGGTATTTCCGCTTTGCAAAGTGGTGGATGCAGTTATTTGGCGAAAGCGAAGGAAAAGACAACAAAGGCCTATATCCTCTGTTTGGAAACTTTTCTGAGGATTTGCATTCCATCGGTCAGTTTTTACAGGATGGATCCAATGTGATTTTTGAAACGTTCCTGGAGGTTCAGGATACAGGATCCTCTTACGTTCTGCACAATGATAATGTGGATGATCTGTTTGATTATTTAGACGGTAAGGATTTTGATGAAATAAACCGGGCAGCATTTGAGGCAACAATTACAGCACACAGTAAAAAGTTTCCGTGTGTGAAAATAAGCGTTCCTGCTGTTGATGAGGAAACCTTTGGCCAGCTGTTTTATTTCTTCGAGTTTGTATGTTATTTGTCAGCAAAGATTCTTGGGGTTAACCCGTTTGACCAGCCAGGAGTGGAAGCGTATAAACAGTATATGTTTCAGGCCCTGGGAAAAAATGAAAACAAGATTCAGGCAAACGGTTATGGGGCAGCTGTCGGTGGCAGAAGTGCCAGTAGTATCTCTTTTTAATATCAGGTGCATGAAAAACACTTGAAATAATAAGGCATCAGAGAAGGAGGAATTTTTTATGAAAAAAGGTTTTAAGAAAATTTGTTCGCTTGCCCTGGCTGTGGTAATGACAGCTTCTACGCTGGCAGGCTGCGGCGGATCCAAGTCAGAAACGACTGAAAGCAGTGCAGGCGGCAGCAGCGCCGCAGCTGAAAGTACAACAGCGGGCACTGGAAATACCCAGGCGGCAGCTACAGGCGGCGATGGTGTATTGGATATCGGTTATAACCAGATGGTGGAAAGCTTAACACCATTCAGGGGTAATACCTTAAGAAATGCTCCGTTTATGACCCAGCTGTATGAATCTCTGGCAGTTGTAAATGAAATCCGGGAAATGGAGCCGCTGATTGCAAAATCATGGAAGACAGATGATGACGGATTTACATATAATATTGAGATCTGGGACAGAGTAAGCGATTCCGCAGGTAATAAAATCGATGCATCTGATATTGTCTGGTTTATGCAGGAGTCCATGAAACGGGCATTAAAGCCTGTATTTGCAAAGGTTGAAAGTGTGGAACAGACTGGCGACTATACATTGACAGTTAAGATGAAATCCAATATTGTGGGTACATTTGAATCACTTTTAAGAGATACATACGCAATCTCTAAAAAAGCTTTTGAAGCCAGCTCTGATGAATTTGGTGCATCACTGGTTTCCACATCACCTTACATGATCACCGAATATACAGCAAATTCCAAACTGTCTTTTGAAAAGAGAAGCGATTACTGGCAGGATGAGGCAAATATGCCAAAATGTGTACGTCCTTCTGTTAAGAAGCTCAGCTACCACTGTATTACAGAATCTTCCCAGATGGCAATTGCTCTGGAAACCGGTATTGTAGACATGGTAATGAATCTTGATCCTTCTTCTGTAAAACAGTTTGCTGACAACAAGGATTACACCGTTGAACTGGCAGATGGTTCTCAGGGATATCAGATGTTTTTCTCCGGCGCAGACAGCAGTGTCGTTGCTAATAATGTGAAACTGCGTCAGGCAATCTGCTACAGCATTGATGAGAACGGTCTGATTACCGGTCTTCTTCAGGGCTATGGTACACCGATGTATGATGTCTGCCCGCCGATGTTTAACGGATTTAACCAGAAGTGGATGGAAGAAGATTATTACAATTACAATGTTGACAAGGCAAAACAGCTGCTTGCAGATTCTGGCTATAACGGTGAATCAATCAGCATTCTTACAACCAGTAATACGTTGTCCCAGAGAATGGCGCAGATGCTTCAGAGCTACTTAATGGCAATCGGCATCAAGGTTGAGTTAAAGATTGTTGATATGGCGTTATTTACTTCTATCCGTCTGGATGGTACTCAGTATGACATTGTACTTAATACAATTGGTGGAACATTCTTAAGTGACCACTGGTCTATCCGGTATGATCCTGCTGCTTATAAAACCGGAGACGCAACAAGCCGTCATGACAATACTCTGGCAGAACTTTTATATAAGACCTGGACACCAAGCGGCTATACAGAGGAAAACATTGACGCAGTTCATAAGTATATCAAGGATAATGCAATTGCCTATGGAATGTTTAATCCTCAGACGATTATAGTAATTAGAAAAGATGCAGGTTTAGAAAAAGAAGTACTTGAGTACCAGGGTTATATTGCTCCGGCATCCAGTACATTTACCAATTACTAAAAATATCAGAAGCAGAACAGTTTTATACTAATTCTAAGCTGAGGTGCGCAGAAAAGCATAACAAGGCTGCGCACCAGTCAGCTTCAATGGAGAATAATCTATGTTAAAATATGTATTGAAACGATTGATCTGGATGATACCGATTGTTCTGGGAGTTGCAATTCTGGTTTTTATTATGATGACCTTCTGCCCGGGAAAGCCGGAGGAAATAATCCTTGGTCCATCCGCGACGGAAACAGAACTTGCTGCGAAACGTCTGGAACTGGGACTGGATGATCCGATTGTGCTTCGTCTCGGCCGGTATATGAGTGATGTTTTTATCCATTTTGACCTTGGAAAATCCTGGCTGACCAATGTGGATATTACCAGTTCTATTAAGGAACGTCTTCCAAGAACATTGATGCTGACTATTACTACCTTATTAATATCCGTTGGTATTGGTATTCCATTGGGTGTGATAGCTGCAATCAAGCAGAATAAATGGCAGGATTCCCTGTGTATGGTGCTTGCACTGATTGGTGTGGCAATCCCCAATTTCTGGCTTGCGTTGCTGCTGGTTTTACAGTTTTCTGTAAAACTCAACTGGCTCCCTGCGTTGGGAATCGGAACCGGGCTGGCCGGAATTAAATATTACATTCTGCCTGCAATTTCCGGAAGCACCGGAGGTCTTGCAAGCTGCGCCAGGCAAACCCGGTCTGCCATGTTAGATGTCATTCGTGCCGATTATATCACAACTGCCCGTTCAAAAGGGGTACCGGAACGGGATGTAATCATGAAACACGCCTTAAAAAACAGTTTAATCCCTATTATAACTGTTATGGGAACCATGTTTGGCCATTTCCTTGGAGGTGCGATGATCATTGAAACAATCTTTGCTATTCCGGGTATGGGCACCTATATTATCGGTGCTGTAAACAGCCGTGATTATCCCATCGTGCAGGGCGGCTCCATTTTCCTTGCAATCACATTCAGCTTCTGTATGCTTATTGTAGATTTACTTTATGCACTGGTAGATCCGCGAATCAAAGCGCAGTATGCATCGGGCAGGAAGAAAAGGAAGGTGAAAGCAAATGCCTAAGACGACCGGACATGCCAAGAATCAGGGTGGTTTTACAGCTGTTATGAGACAGATGAGTAAGAATAAAGCGGCAATGCTTGGCCTTTTAATTCTTTCAACTGAAATCATCCTGGCAATCCTGGCTCCTTACATTATACCTTATGATTATTCCTTTATGGACATGGCAAATATGTTTGCCACACCATCATTTTCCCATCCGTTCGGATGCGATGATATGGGAAGAGATATATTCAGCCGTGTGCTCTTTGGCGCAAGGTATTCCATTTCCATCGGTATCATAGCGGTTGCCATTGGCTCTGTTATTGGTTGTACCATTGGTGCAATTGCCGGTTATTTCGGCGGACAGGTGGACAATCTCATCATGCGTTTTTTGGATATTATTCAGGCAATTCCAGGAATGCTTTTAATGATCGTTATTTCTGCCGTACTGGGACCTGGTTATTTTAATACAATCGTCGCATTATCCATAGGAAGTATTTCCGGTATGGCCAGAATGCTGCGTGCCCAGATGCTCAAGGAGAGGGAAAATGAATACATTGAAGCCGCCCAGTCCATTAACTGCAGCAAATTCCGGATTATTACAAGTCATCTGCTTCCCAACTGTATTTCACCCATGATTGTATCTGCCACCATGGGAGTGGCGCAGACCATAACGATGGCAGCTGGTTTAAGCTTTATCGGTCTTGGTGTTCAGCCTCCTATTCCTGAATGGGGTGCCATGTTATCAGCAGCCCGCCAGTTTATTCGTCAGGCTCCTCATCTGGTTTATTTTCCAGGGCTTGCGATTGCAGTGACGGTTCTTGCATTGAATTTACTGGGAGACGGCTTAAGAGATGCTCTCGATCCCAAATTGAAGAATTAAGGAAGGAGGAACAGCTGTGCATCAGAAAGAAATCAATACAGATATGCCGTTCCTTTCTATAAAGGACTTAAAGGTGGAATACAAATCGGATGGTCAGATTGTCCATGCCGTTAATGACGTAAGCCTTCAGCTTGAGAGGGGAAAAACCCTGGGACTGGTTGGTGAGACCGGTGCAGGAAAAACTACCATTGCAAAATCAATCCTGCGGATTTTACCCGATGTTGGCAGTCATATAGCAAATGGTGAGATTTACCTGGAAGGGGAAAATCTCTTGAAATTATCAGAAACTGACATGAGAAAGATCCGTGGAAACAAGGTTTCCATGATATTTCAGGATCCCATGACAGCATTAAACCCCGTTCTTCGTGTCGGCGATCAGATCGCAGAGGTGGTGAGTCTGCACAGCGACAGCAACAATCGGGCAGAACATGAAAAACGGGCAAAGGAAATGCTTGAAATTGTAGGGATTCCTGCAGAGCGTTATTATTCATACCCTCACCAGTTTTCCGGCGGTATGAAGCAGAGAGTAGTCATTGCCATCGCATTGGCATGCAATCCCGACCTTCTTCTGGCAGATGAACCAACGACGGCTCTTGATGTGACCATACAGGCTCAGGTGCTTGATCTGATCGCAGAGTTAAGAAACAAATACAACACAGCCATGCTGTTAATTACCCATGATATGGGGGTTGTTGCACAGGTATGCGATACTGTTGCAGTCATCTATGCAGGCAGCATTATTGAGTATGGAACAAAGCAGCAGATTTTTAAACATCCCTCCCATCCCTATACCATCGGTCTGTTTGGCGCAATCCCCGACATGAATGAGGATGAAGAATGGCTGCACCCAATTGACGGACTGCCGCCGGATCCAACCAACCTGCCTCAGGGCTGCTCCTTTGCACCTCGATGCAAATTTGCAACAGATGCATGCCGGAAGGAACCAATCAGCATGAACAAGACTCAGGATGGACACGACTGCCGCTGCTGCCGTATTGAAGCCGTTATGAAGGGGGAGGATTAAATGAATCCGGTTATTGAAGTAAAGAATTTAAAAAAATATTTTACAACTCCCCGCGGTATGCTTCACGCTGTTGATGACGTCACCTTCACCATTGAAAAAGGACGAACTCTGGGCGTTGTAGGAGAGTCAGGCTGCGGAAAGTCCACCCTGGGAAGAACCATTATCCATCTCCATGAAAGTACAGAAGGACAGATTTTATTAAACGGAAAAGATGTCACCAACTTAAAGGGGAAGGATTTACGGCAGGCCCGTGAAAAGATGCAGATTATTTTCCAGGATCCATACTCCTCTCTTGATCCGCGTAAAACCATAGACAGTACGATCCGGGAACCCCTGATTGTATCAAGACGTTTTACAAAAAGCCAGATTGATCAGAAAACTCAGGAATTAATGGATCTGGTTGGTATAGATGAACGGTTGAGAAAAGCATACCCCCATGAGCTTGACGGCGGACGCAGACAGAGGGTGGGAATTGCCCGTGCGCTTGCATTAGAGCCTGAGTTTGTGGTATGTGATGAGCCGGTATCCGCCCTTGATGTATCAATCCAGGCACAGGTACTGAACCTTTTGAAAAAGCTTCAGAAGGAAAAGGGCCTGACCTATATGTTTGTTACTCATGACATGTCAGTGGTACGCCATATTTCCGATGATATTTGTGTTATGTACTTAGGACAGGTTGTTGAGAAATGCTCTTCAAAGGAACTGTTTCAAAACCCGCTTCATCCTTATACAAGAGCATTGCTTTCTGCAATCCCATCCACAGATATTGATAAACCAAATAAGCGTGAGATTCTGCGCGGTGAAATCACATCGCCGGTCAATCCAAAACCAGGCTGCCGTTTTGCGGCCCGCTGTCCCTATGCGAAAGAGGAGTGCTTAAAACAGCAGAAGCAGGAAGAAGTATCCCCTGGACATTTCGTGACATGTTGCCGTCTGCAGGAAATAAGTTCCTCGTATAATTAAGGAAAAAGACTCCAAAAACGCTAAGGAAAAATCCGTGTTTTTGGAGTCTTTCTGGCAGGATCAGAAATGAAGGTCGCCTGCGTTATAGGTTTGGATCTTGTTACTGAACCGCATCTGTATTTCATCTAAGCGCTGTTTGGAATAGGTGAGATAAATCAGGTCCTTTGGGGGCCAGTGAAGCATCATGTCAAACCGGTCTTCGTCTGTTAAAGCTGTTTTTGAAATGTAAATATAGAGTGATCCGGTGTTCCTGGAATCTTTTCTGGTGAACAGTCTGGTTCCTGCCACACCCACTTCCCCAACTTCATCCCAGGTGTAGGATTGAAGCGTTTTCCAGGGGAGAAAGCAGCGAACGCCTGTCTGGTCCACACAAACGGAAGCAGCGTAGGTGAGCATTGGCTTTACAAAGAGAAGCCCGATCAGAAAAAATACGGCTGCTGACCCCAGACGCGATAGGATGATCAGGCTGATAACAATCATAAGAGAAAACAGGACGGTGGCAATGCTAACTGCAGCCTTAAAGGTATCGACAAGGTGTGTTTTTTTCATGTGGTAATAGTCCTCTCATTAAATTAAACAATTTAAATAATTAATACCATTATAACCAATGAACCGTATTGTGTCAAATTGCAAAAAGATAAAAAATATAAATAAATGGAGGTATTTGATATGGAATTGTACAAGGACCCACATCAACCGATAGAAGCGAGAGTGGAGGATCTTCTTTCCAGAATGACTCTTGAAGAGAAGGTTGCCCAATTATGCGGTGATTTACCGGCTTCATTTATAGAAGATGGAAAAGTAAATACAAAGCTTTTAAAAGAGAAATTCCCTGACGGCCATGGACGTTTTACGCAGTATTCCATTGTTGGTCTGGTAAGCCCGGAGCAGATTTCCAGAATCAGCAACCAGATACAGCATTATTTTGTGGAAGAGACCAGACTTGGAATACCGGTTGCGTTACAGGCAGAGAATCTTTGCGGTTATCCTGCAGCAGGGGGCACCCTTTTCCCGGCAATGATCAATATGGGATGTACCTGGGAACCAGAGCTTGCCAGTAAAATGAGTGAAATTATCGGACAGGAGAGCCGCAGTGTGGGAATTACCTCTGCCATGAGCCCGGTAATCGATATCGTTCAGGATCCCAGGTGGGGAAGAACTTATGAGACCTTTGGAGAAGATCCTTATCTCACCAGTCAGTTCGGCGTTCACTATGTAAAAGGAATGCAGGAGCAGGGCGTCAGCTGTATCGCAAAGCATTTCCTGGGATATTCCTCAACACAGGGAGGCCTAAATACTTCAGCGTGCCGAATGGGAAAACGGGAGCTTTATGAGATATTTGCAACACCTTTTGAGGCTGCGGACAAGCTGGCAGGACTGGATGCCATGATGGCGAATTATGGAGAGATAGATGGGCTTCCTGTGATTGTTAATAGGGATATTATTGAAAATCTGCTTCGTAAGACCATGGGCTTTGATGGAGTTTTAACCTCTGACGGTGCCGCCGTTTTAAAAACATACCAGTACTTCAAGGTTGCAAAAACCTATGAAGAGGCAGGATATCTGGCGAAAAAAGCGGGCACAGACACAGAGATACCTGTAGGAGCAGCTTTCCGTCAGCTGCCAGGGTATGTACGCTCTGGTGAACTCAGTGAGGAATGCATCGATGCTTCTGTCCGCCGTGTGCTTACCGTAAAATTCAAACACGGTCTGTTTGAGAATCCATATTGCGAAGAAGACAAGGTAACAATAGCATTATGCAATGATTCAAAGAATGAACTGAGTGAAGAAATTGCAGCCAAATCAATGGTTCTGTTAAAAAATGACGGCGTACTCCCTCTTAAAAAAGGAACAAAGGTGGCATTGATTGGCCCTCATGCAGATTCACTGCGGTATCCGGTGAGCGGTTACACCTACCCGGCATACGTAGAAATGCTGAAGGCCGGTGCCAGCGGTCAGTCAACTGGTTTTAATGGTCTGGCTGATGAGCAGGAAAAAGCACAAAGCAGTGAAAAGAAATACAAAGGTCCATTTGCAGTTATGTTTAATATGTTCTCAAAGGAAGAACAGAACGCCATGAACGATATGGAGTCGGCGTTAAGAAGAACGGGAACACGCAGTTTAAAAGAAGTTCTCACAGAGCGTTTCACGGTATCCTATGCGCAGGGCTGCAGCATTACAGGCGAAGAGACAGATGGTTTTGCCGAAGCAGTGGACGCAGCCGGAGAGTCAGATGTAATTGTAATGGCATGCGGCGGAAACTCAGGCTGGGTCAATGTAACCGGAGGTGAGGGGAAAGACCGTCAGTTCCTTGATCTGCCAGGTGTTCAGCAGAAGCTTCTGGAAGCAGTTGCAGCAACTGGCAAACCAGTAGTTCTGGTGCTTTATGGACCAGGTGTATTTGCAGTTAACTGGGCACAGGAAAATTGCGGGGCAATTCTGCAGGCATTTATGCCCGGTCCCTTTGCAGGTAAGGTTATTACCGATGTGTTAGACGGAACCACAAATCCCGGAGGAAAGATGACAATGACTGTGCCCAGATCAACCGGACAAATCCCCATCTATTATAACCACCGCATCGGATCCGGTTATAACAGTGGAGGAGATATTACCTCTTCTTCCATCTTTTCCGGGGGATATGTGGATGGTCCTGCCGATCCGCTTTACTGTTTTGGTCATGGTCTCAGCTATACCACGTTTGAACTTTCTGATCTGGAATTATCTGCAGCTGAAATTCCAACAGACGGAAAACTGGAAATCAGCTGTAATATAAAAAATACCGGTGATGTTGCCGGCGATGAAGTGGTACAGCTTTATACCAGTTTTACTGAGGCTCATGTAACACGTCCAAGCAAGCAGCTTTCCGGATTCCTCCGTGTGTCCCTGAAGCCAGGAGAGGTAAAACAGGTTGTATTCCATCTGGATATGGCACAATTGGGATATTACAACGAAAATATGGAATTTGTGGTTGAGCCGGGAACAATGCACCTGATGCTGGGGACAAGTTCAGCAAATCTTACCTTAAACAGCCGAGTGATGCTGACTGGAAAACCCGCAGATATGATGGGCAGACGCTCTTATGTGTGCCATACAGAAGTTCATTAGTTAAAAAGGAACAAAACTTATGGAGAAAAGACCTCATATTATTATCTTCAATCCCGATGAAATGCGTTCTGACTGCCTTGCGCATCTGGGGCAGAATAAGGCAGCCAGGACTCCGTTCTTAGATGAATTCGCCAGGACGGAAGCAGTATCGTTTCGTAATGCCTTCTGCCAGAATACGGTATGTGTTCCCAGCCGGTGCAGCTTTTTTACCGGTCTCTATCCTCATGTGGGCGGGCATCGTACCATGCAGCATCTGCTGCGCAGTCATGAACCAAGCTTGTTTTCCCAGTTGAAGGACGCAGGTTATTATGTCTGGATGAACACCCGGAATGATTTAATAGCAGGACAGATACCAGGTCTTATGGAAGAGCATGCAACTGAGATCTATTATGGGGAGGAATGTCCCAAGCCGCCGGGTCCGGAAAAGAAAGATTTTCGGGGGCAGATGGGAGATAAGAACTATTACTCTCATTACGAAGGCCGGCTGTTGACCGATGAGAACGGAATCCACTATTCCGATGATGACGGAGTGGTGGATGCGGCGATTGACCGGATATTTCACCGTGTCAATGACCAGCCCCTGTGTATGTTTCTTGGCTTAATGTATCCCCATACCCCCTATGCAGTGGAAGAACCCTATTTTTCAGCCATTGACCGAAGCCTGCTGCCCGGACGTGCTGCAGCAGGAAGAGATAAGCCGGAGATGGAGACAGCCCTGAAAAATCTCATGGCTATGAATTCCTATACGGAGCAGGACTGGGATGAGCTGCGAGCCTGTTACTTAGGGATGTGCATGAAGGTGGATGAACAGTTCCGGCGCTTATGTGATGCACTGAAGGAAGCTGGAATCTACGACGACTGCGCCATCTTTTTCCTTAGCGATCACGGTGATTATGCCGGTGACTTTGATTTGCCGGAAAAATCCCAGAATACGTTTGAAGATTGTCTCACCAAGGTTCCGCTGCTTATAAAACCGCCTATGGGAGAGCGGGTTGATGCTGGAATCTCTGATTCTCTGGTAGAACTGGTGGATTTTTATGCAACTGTGATGGATTATACCAATACAGCCCCCAGTCATGATCACTTTGGAAAATCTCTTAAGCCTGTTGTCTTGGACCGGAGTGTACAGCTTCGTGATACCGTTTTTTGTGAGGGCGGCAGAATGCCATGGGAAACACAGGCGGATGAATACCATCCGGCAGCCGGCAGTTCCGGCGTAATTCCAAAAACCAGCATGTACTGGCCAAGGCAGACAGCCCAGCTGGACCCAGATGCCCATTGTAAAGGAACCATGATACGGGATCATTTTTACAAATATGTTCACCGGTCAAACGGTCGCCATGAATTTTATGACCTTCAGTCTGATCCTCTTGAGGAAAATAATGTTTACGGGAATCCGGAACATGAAACCAAAACAATGGAATTCAGGCTCCGCCTTCTGGACTGGTATCAACAAACCTGTGATATTGTTCCAAGGGATTGTGACAGACGTATGAGCGATCGAATGATGTGGTCCAAATTAAAACAGGACTGTCCTCCCCAGCTGGAGGAACAGGCATGGGAAATGATCAGGGATGGAAAGGGTATGGCTTACATCAAAGCCCAATTGGCAGCAATGCAGACAGAGAATTAAAATAACAATGCGGTTTCAATTATCTTTCAGTCCAGACTGATAATTGAAACCGCATTGCTGTTCTATTCGATGAAGGTTTTCAGATCATTTTGTACCGCAGCAGCAGCAGCGCCTAAAGCACCGCTATAGGTGTCGGTCTCAACAAACATAAAGTTGGTATCGATATCAGTGGCTGTATATAAATTCCGATGAATGACATCCATGAGCTGATCTTTGTTCTTCTGATTCTGGAAGATGTTTCCGTCAATGAGGATGCATTTAGGTCTTACGAAATTATCAATATTGGCAATTCCGATTCCCATATGATAGACCGCATCTTCCAGGATCCCATTCACACTCTGATCTCCCTCAGACTGGGCTTTTATTATTTCATAAATGGTTGGAGACTCAGCATTTGCACATATACCACGAAGAATATCTGCCTTACCGTTGTTGAGCTCGCTGATGCAATTGGAAATGATCGCCCGTTCACTTGAAAATGCCTCAAGGCAGCCGTGGTTCCCGCATCTGCAGAGAGGACCGTGGGAGTCAACCACCATATGTCCCACCTCGCCCTGACCGATAATGGATTCCCGAAAACGATCATGAGTATACATCAAGGGACAGGCAATCCCTGTTGAAACCATAAAGTATGCAAAGGAGTGATATTGGTCCATTCGTTCATGATCAAATAAATAGGAGCCATAGGCTCTTGCGCAGGCATTGTTTTCGATTGAGACAGGTCCGTCGTAGTTAAGCAGCCTGGATAAATCGCCTTTCAAATCTTTATTTTTCCATTCATAGCCTGGAAGAACAATGAGTTTTCCCTTGTTGCGGTCCACAAGACCCGGTATGCAAAGACCAATACCAGCGATTTTTGCCTTTGGTATTTTACTGGTCCGAAGCAGCTTCTTAACCAGTTCTGAAGTTTCTGCCATGATTTCCTCATAATCACTGTAGGCCGTATCATCTGCAATTGCCTTTATCAGTTTGCCACGGTAATCGGTGATGCAGGCACGGCGCATAGTACCCCGTGTTTCAATTCCAATAAAATATCCGCCGTCGTCTGAAATATCAATAAGAGATGCCTTCCGCCCAAGGGTTTTTCCGGAAGCTTTTGTGTTTTCCACCTCTTTAATAAGCCCTTTGGAAAGTAGAAAATTCACAGTGGTGGTGATTGTGGGAAGGGTAAGTGACAGCTTTTCTGATATTTCAATTCTGGAAATGGGGCCATCGTGATAAATCATCTGGCGAATCGCGGACTGATTCGTGACCTTAACTCTTGATAAATTATTTCCATTGGCAATCTGCATGTTATTTGGATCCTTTCTGTATATGTATCAAATATTATTTTTTATTTTAAATGAGGATAACGGGGAATGATGTGCTCCTGTGTTGCAAGGTCAATCTGATTTAAGTCGTCGATTACCTGCTGGGGATTGAAGAAGCGTACAAAGTCATCAATCATTTTGGTCCCCTTAAGAGCAAGTTCATCACGTTCCGCAACGGAGCGGCAGCCTTCCCCTCCGCCATGGTCTGAAAATTCTTCATAGAAAAACCCCACATTACCAGGTGAGGTAGCAACGGCATTCAGTCTTTGAACCGCTGATTTCAGGGGATTTTGGGAAGCGGCATGAACCGGTTCTTCCTTCTGAACTGCATCTGGATCAACGAAAAGGTAATCCAGCTGGTTCATTTGTTTATAAGCGCCGTACATAAGCTCTTTAAATGGCATGCCTTTAACCTGCCAGCCGTTATCTTTTGCAATTTGTATCGCCTGAAGCAGGCTGATATGAACGAACGGGACTTTTTTGTCATGAAATGCATCCATAATAAAACTGTTGATTGTTAAATAGGCAGGACCATGACCGGAGACGAATATCTGCTTACGAAAGCCCTGCTTTAACAGGCTGTCAGACAGCTGCCTCAGATAGGAAGCACCTTCTGCAATGCTTAAGTATACCGTACCCCGTCCAGTCCGTGTCGCACCGGGATAAAAGAAGGGAAGACCGGTTAATGACAGGCTGTCGGTTGCTTCGGCCATCTTTTCCGCAATCGCTTCCACATAGATGGTCTCACAATCAAGTGGTAAATCACCATGAAGCTCCACAGTTCCCACAGGGATAAAAATAACATCTCTGCCACGGTCTAAATACTCCTCAACTTCAACATTTCTCATTTTATTTAAAATATGTGTTTTCATATTTCCTCCCGGGCTGGTTTGCAATAATTAAATGATTTAATATTCATAATAGCAGAATAATTAAGAAAATACAAGTTTTAGAAAATATTTGTTGACAGTAGATATTGAAATTATTTCGTTGTAATGATATAATAAATTAAATTAATTAAAAAATAGAGGGGAAGGAAAAATAACGTGATGATGGACGTTTTACTCTACATGTCAGATCAGCATTCCTACAACTTGCAGGGGTATGCCGGAAATAATATAGTAAGAACTCCCAACCTGGATCGTATCGCCAGGGAAGGGACAGCACTTACCAGTGCATATACGGCATGTCCGCTGTGTGTTCCAGCCCGGGCATCCATGATTTCAGGACAGCTTCCCAGTAATAACGGTGTTTTGTTTAATTTTAATTCCATTCATTCTGACAGCGCTACCTTTCTTCACAGCCTGACTGTATCCGGTTATGAAACGGTACTTTGCGGACGTATGCATTTTGTCGGACCGGATCAGCGTCATGGTTATGCAAAGCGCATTGCAAAGGAGCGGACTCCTGTGTATCACAACAATGCTCCAAAAACAAAAGAGGAGATGGAAAACAAATCAAAAGTGATGGGTTTTGATGAGAACAGTTCACTCTACTATATAGGCGGTGGGGATTCTCCAGTTCTTGCATATGACCGGTATGTTGTAGGTGAAGCACTGGATTATTTAAGCAAGGAACATGAAAGACCGCAGTTTATTACAGTAGGAACCTATGGACCCCATTTCCCGTATGTGGCTCCGGAGGAACTTTATGAGTATTATTATGATAAAGTCAGCCTGGAGGATGTTTCAGAGAACTATCAGGGACATCCCGCTCTTGATGGTAAGTTTACAGAGGGAGATCCGGAAGTGGCGAGAGCAGCGCGTGCGGCTTATTACGGTCTGGTTGAGCAGCAGGACCGGCATATCGGAACCGTGTATGATGCATTTCAGAAATACTTAAAACGGACTGGTCATGAGGGGATATTTATTTATGTTTCCGATCATGGTGATATGAATGGCACACATGGTTATTACGGTAAGCAGGTGTTTTATGAACCGTCATCCCATATTCCATTCTTAATTCAGGGAAATAACATTCCAGCCGGACGAAGGATTGACAGTCCCACCAGCCTTTTAGATATGGGTCCTACCATCTGCGGATTGACCGGAGCGGAGATATTAGAAGGGGATGGGAAGGATATTTCTGCCCAGATCATGGAGAGCAGCCAGGATGAAGACCGAATGGTAGTCAGTGAACTGTATACATATTTAAGCAATGGAGAGACATCACTTGGAAGGCTGGTTCGTTATCAGCAGTGGAAGTATATTACTTATTCGGGATTTCCAGAGGATGACGTGCTCTATGATTTAGAACAGGACTTAAACGAAGAGCATAATGTAATCGCCCGTTTTCCTGAGATTGCAGAAAAACTAAGGCAAAAGGCTGATTCCTATAAAAGTTATGATCAGGTAATGGAACACGAAAACTGGGTGATGAAGCAGCTTCGCATCCTGATGAAATGTGATTATGATAATCCCGATGAAAGATGGATTCCTTCTGGCCTTAAAGAACTTGATAATCCGGTTAAAAGCAAAAAACCATTTCAGCCTACACCATGGGCAGCACTGATGAGAAAACGGCTGAATGAACGATAAATAACAAGATACAGGGAGGAAATAACAATGAGAGTAAAACAGATTAAAGATATCGATGCTTTTTTTAAGGCGCTGGCAACCTGCCAGGGAAGAGTGGAACTGATTACAGATGATAAGGATGTACTGAACCTGGCATCAAAGCTGACCCAGTTTATTGGTCTTACCAGAGTATTCAGCAATCCTGAAATAGAATCCTATGAGATCGTCTGCTATAACGGAGAAGATTATCAGAAGATTAAAGAATATCTGGTTCCAGCAGAATAGATCAATCATTACAGCTTCGGAAAAGGTTTACGAAAACGTTTGACTAATGAGTTGTAGAAATGAAGTTTTTATTCAACTATAATTTGATAAAGATCAGAGTGTACAGTCGAAAGGGGAAAAAACTATGCCAATTATACCATTAAGACCTCTCTTGGAGGCAACCGACAAATATCAGTTTGCACAAGGCGCCTTCAATGTAAATGCAGTATCCCAGATTAAAGCAGCAATTGAGGTTCATGAAATGTTAAGAAGTCCGGTCATATTACAGGGAGCAGATTTGGCCAACGGTTTCATGGGCGGAAGAACAGATTTTTTAAACTCAACCATTGAGGACAAGCGCATTGGAGCAAAGAACATCGGAGCTGCTGTCCATAAATACGGCGCCTATTCTCCCGTTCCCATTGTCCTTCATTTAGACCATGGGAAAGACTTTGATTCGGTAAAAGCAGCCATTGACGGCGGCTATACTTCGGTAATGATTGATGGTTCTTCTCTTCCTTTTGATGAGAACGTGGAACTGACCCGTGAGGTTGTAAAATACGCACATGAGCGGGGCGTATCGGTAGAGGGGGAACTGGGAGTTCTGGCCGGAGTGGAAGATCATGTATTTTCTGATGCTTCCACCTACACCAATCCCATGAAAGCAATTGAGTTTTTCAAAAAAACAGAGGTTGACTGTCTTGCAATTTCCTACGGAACCATGCATGGAGCGGTAAAAGGCAAGAACGTAAAGCTTCGCAAAGAAATCGTTATTGCAATCAAAGAATGTTTAAGACATGAGAAAATATTTGGAGTATTAGTATCCCACGGCTCCTCAACTGTGCCCAAATATATTGTTGACGGGATCAATGCTCTTGGCGGTGAGATTACCAATGCAGATGGGATATCAGTAAACGAAATCAAACAGGCAATTGCATGCGGAATAGGAAAAATTAATGTGGATACTGATTTGCGTCTGGCAGTAACAAGGAATTTACGGGAATATTTCTATCAGCACCCGGATAAGAAAAACAGCCCTTCCGTTGGGAAGATATATGAACTGCTGGAAGAAAAGAAATCTGCATTTGACCCCAGGGTTTTCCTGACCCCTGTTATGGATACGGTGATGAAGGGGATTGAGACGGATGATGACATCAGAACACTGGGAGAGTGTATTGAACAGGGCGTAAAGGAAGTTGTGGGAACCTTAATTGTTGAATTCGGCTCTGTAGGCAAAGCGTCTTTGGTGGAGCAGCTTACCACCGATGATATGATCCGCAAATATAGAAAGTAACCGGAAAGGAATGCCATGAAGCACATATTTTTAAATTTAAAACGATTTGATATTCCAAGGGAATACAGCGGAGTAAACAGCATCGCCAGCCCGCAGGAATGGGGCGCATATATTGTTGGTAAAGTCCAGGAAGAACTGAAAGAGTATAACGCCGATGACGTGGAGTTTGTAATGTATATGCCGGAAGCGCATATTATCAATGCAGTTCAGGAACGGAAGGAAGATTCTAACCTTAAGATCGGCTGTCAGAGTGTATTTCGTGAGGATACCGCGAAAGGAGCAAACTTTGGTGCCTTTACCTCCCAGAGAACCGGCAATTCCATGAAAGCAATTGGCTGTGACAGCACAATCATCGGTCATTTTGAGGAAAGAAAGGACAAGGCTGGTATTTTATCCGAAGCCGGTGTGACTGACCTTGATGCCGTTAACCGGATTTTAAACAAAGAGATTAAGGCGGCGATTGAGGCAGGACTTGACGTGCTTTACTGCATCGGTGAAACGGCTGACCAGCAGGAGAACTGGAAGGAAGTTTTAGAAAGTCAGCTGACCATCGGGTTAGATGGGGTGGATATCAGTAAAGTGGCAGTGGCTTATGAGCCAGTATGGGCAATCGGACCTGGAAAAACACCGCCTGACAGAGAATACATCAGAAAAATAGCCTGTTTTATCAAAGAAGTAAAAAGCGGGATTGCAGTAACCTATGGCGGGGGACTTAAAACGGATAACGCCGGCATGCTCGCCTCCATACCTGAAATCGACGGCGGACTCATCGCACTTACGAGATTTTCGGGAGACATTGGTTTTTACCCGGAGGAGTATCTGGAAATTATACGTACATATTTAGGATAGAGAAAGAGGGGTACCTGAAATGAAATTACAGTTTGAATATGGACATGGTTTTGTCAATGCGGAACTGCCGGATGACACCGATGTATTTATACCTGGAGAAACTATAGCGGATCCGCCTTATATACCGGAGGACCAGCTGGAAGCTAAAACCCTTGAATCCATTCGTAATCCAATCGGAATGGAACCATTAACCAGACTTGCGAAAAAGGGATCAAAAGTAACCATAATTTTCCCTGACAGGGTAAAGGGCGGGGAACAGGAAACGGCTCATCGTAAGATTTCCATAAAATTAATTCTTCAGGAATTATACAGTGCAGGAGTGGAAAAGAAAGACATTCTTTTAATCTGTTCCAATGGTCTTCACAGGAAGAACACCAAGGAGGAGATTTTTAATATCCTTGGTAAGGATTTATTCCATGAATTCTGGTTCACCCATCAGATTATTAATCACGACAGTGAAGATTACGATCACCTGGTTGATTTAGGAGTCACAGACCGGGGCGATCCGGTTATCATGAATAAATATGTATATGACAGCGATGTGGCCATCCTGATCGGACATACACAGGGCAACCCCTACGGCGGCTATTCCGGCGGCTATAAGCATTGTTCTACCGGAATTACCCACTGGAAGTCCATTGGTTCTCATCATGTTCCTGAAGTTATGCACCGGGCTGATTTTGTTCCGGTCAGCGGTAAATCATTAATGAGATCAAAGTTTGATGAAATCGGCGAGTATATGGAAACCCGCATGGGCAAGAAGTTTTTCTGTTGTGATGCCGTGCTTGATACCAATTCCAGGCAGATTGAAATTAACAGTGGTTACGCAAAAGAAATGCAGCCTGTTTCCTGGAAAACAGCAGATAAGAGAACCTACGTGCCATTTGCTGAGAAGAAATATGACGTTATGATATTCGGCATGCCTCAATTCTTCCATTACGGGGACGGCATGGGAACCAATCCGATTATGCTGATGCAGGCTCTTTCCGCGCAGGTCATCCGTCATAAGAGAGTGATGAGCGACAACTGTGTGATTATCTGTGCGTCTACCTGCAACGGCTATTTCCATGACGAGTTATGGCCATATACCAGACAGATGTATGAGATGTTCCAGACGGATCACATGAATACACTTCCTGATATGAACCGCCTTGGAGAGTATTTCGCCACAAACGAAGAATATATCAGAAAATACCGTTATACCAATGCATTTCACCCGTTCCACGGCTTTTCCATGATTTCCTGCGGACATCTGGCCGAGAAAAACACTTCCGCCATTTACATTGTAGGAGCAGAACAGCCAGGTTATGCAAGAGGAATGGGATTAAAAACAAGAGCAACCATTGAAGAAGCACTGGCTGATGCAAAACTCAAATATGTGGGATCAAATCCGAATATCCTGGCACTTCCAAAGGCTTTTAAAACAGCAGCTGTTCATCTTATGATGAAGGACGAGGTATACAGCGGAGACAACATGTATCATCATCATTAATAGTTTAAAACATGGAATAAGGACTGGTGGATTAATGCAGCATAGTAAATGGGTTACGATGGAAGAAGGAATTTTAGAAGCGTATATAAGGAATCTAAGCGGGGAAATTGTACTTGGAATTGATGGTTTTATTGATCAGGTATGGCAGGTTGTTGAGACAAGAACTCAGGATAACAACTACATTCTCATTGATAAGATGCAGGAGTTTGGAAATCTCATTGTAAACCGCAGGGAAGGCGGCATGGCAAATGAGCTGATTAAAAAGAGAAGAAGCTATGGCGGATTTACTGCCAATACCGGAAAAGCTCTTGGAAATATGAATCTGCCCACAACCCTGATTGGAATGTATGGAAAAGAAGAAATTGATAGGATCTTTCATGATCTTCAGGAAAAATGCAAGCTAATCTCCGTTGGGGATCCGGTCGTCAGTACGATTCTTGAATTTACCGACGGAAAAATAATGATGCCTAATTTAGATGAGCTGTTAAACTTTACATGGAAGGACTTCTTAAGCATAATTGGGCATGAGCAATTACAAAAGATATTATTAAATGCGGATATTGTATCCCTGGGTTACTGGTCCAACATGCCTGATTTTGATACGTTTATGATGGAACTTACTGAGAACTATTTTCATACAAACCAGCCCAGAAGATTGTTCTTTGATTTTGCAAATATCAAGAAGCGGAGTAAAGAGGCGATTCATGGAACCTTCCAGGTCTTAGAGAGAATTAACCATAAAATTCCGGTGAGTCTCAGTTTAAATGAGCACGAAGCTGTTATATTATTTTCCTATTATGACCGGAAATTCTCTGAGAGCAGTGAAGAGGTTGCCAGGGATACCCAGTTCATCAGGAATATAATTGGGCTTGATGAGCTGATTGTACATACCCCTCAATATGCAGTGATGTCATCCGAATCAGAGGGAGTGGAATTACTGGAACAGGATTACTGCGATGCGCCAGTTATAACCACAGGAGCCGGAGATACGTTTAACGGCGGTTACATCGCTGCCTGTCTTGGTGATTTAAAGGCAGTGGAACGTCTTGCCATTGCCAATGCAGCAACCAGGTTTTATATCAGCAACAGCCATACACCCGACAGGCAGGAACTGATCTCAGAGATAAAGCGGATTAAAAACGTTTTAAGCTGAAGCCTGAAATAAAAAAAGGAATCGGAATGCAATTACGTTCCGATTCCTCTTCTGATCCTGCTTAATTTGCAGCAGCTTTCTCTTGTGATAATCTGAAACGGGAGTTCTACGGTTGCATGAATTCCTTTTCCATTCTCAATCCGGTCAATCAGGATCTTTGCAGCCATCTTTCCCAATTCCTCCATTGGAATACGGATAGTGGTCAGCATGGGAGACATGTACTGGGCAGTATCAATATCATCAATGCTGATAATTGAGAAATCCTGGGGTACGGAAAAGCCGCAGTCTTTGATGGCTTTCATGGCACCGATTGCAGTGGAATCATTGGCGCAAAACAACGCGGTGACAGTTTTTTCCTCTTGTTTCTGGAGAAATGCTTTTACACCGTTATATCCCCCCTCCGGGGACATGGGGGCTGCTATGATATGTTCCCGTAAAACAGGCAGCTTTAAGTCTTTCATAGCATCCAGATACCCCTGGTATCTTAATTCTTTCTGCTTTTCTCCCACATAAGCAATGGAACTGTGACCCAGCTTATGAAGGTATTGAATTGCAGCCATAGATGCCTGGTATCCGTCGCTTACGATCTGATCAAACTCTGTATCGATTTTATTTAGTCCTACATAAACAACGTGTTTGTACTGCTTTTTGATAAATTCCAGCAAACCCTTATCGAACCGGCCCAGAACTGCTATGCCGTTTACCCGGTTGTTTGTTATGACCTGATAAGTGGCGGCATCGTTTATATCATAAGCGGAGAAGGAATATTTCATAATATACCCCTGTCTGTAAACTTCCTGTTCAATGGATCTTGCTATCTTTGAAAAGAAGGGATCATCAGTGGTGCTGTTGGATCGTGCAAAGATACAGCCGATTGTTTTCACAGGGGCCGAAAGGCCATCGGGATCTCTGTTCAGCTTTAAACTTCTTGCTGCCGTATTGGGAGTGTAATTGGTTTCCCGGACAATGCGCCATATGGTATCCTGTACTTCTTTGCTGGCGGCTTTGGAATTGTTATTATTTATTACACGGGAAACAGTGGAGACCGACACACCCGCTAAATTTGCTATTTCTTTCAATGTCATGGAAATTCCTCCTGTAATGCAATTATACAGGATTTAGTATAACATTTCGATTACTGTCTATGCAAACGTTTGAGTAAAATTGTTACATATATTTGTGTAAAAATGTTAGAATGAATCTCACAAACAACAGGAGGCAGAAGATATGGACAATACATTATATTTGGATTGCAGTTATGGGATCAGCGGAGATATGTTTGTGGCTTCCATGCTGGATCTGGGAGCTGACAGGGCTGTTATGTTAAAAGCATTGGAAAGTCTTCTGGTTCACGGATTTGAAGTGACAATAAGCAGAGTGGAAAAGTCCGGACACAATGCTTGTGATTTTAATGTAATTTTAGATGAAAAACATGAAAACCACGATCATGATATGGAGTATCTTCACGGTTCAGCAAAGGAGAATTCTCATAACGAAGCCCATCATCAAGACCATGAGTGCAGAGGAATTGAAGAAATAAAGGAAATTATCCAAAAGGCAGATATGACCCAGGGTGCAAGAACGCTGGCAGTAAAGATATTTACAATTCTTGCACATGCAGAAGCGAAAGCCCATGAGGTTCCGGTAGAAAAAGTCCACTTTCATGAAGTGGGAGCGGTAGATTCCATTGCAGACATCGTTGCAGCGGCAGTCTGCTTTGACAATCTGGGGATCAGCAGAACCATTATTCCCAAGATTTGCGATGGAACTGGAACCATTCGCTGCCGCCACGGCCTGCTGTCTGTTCCAGTGCCTGCAGTGAAAAATATTGACCTGGCACACAAGCTGAACCTTCACATGACTGAAGTGGAAGGGGAATTGGTTACTCCTACAGGAGCCGCAATTGCCGCAGCGATCCGTACGGATGAGCAGCTTCCCGGTCATTTTACCACGTGCAGAACCGGTTTGGGTGCTGGAAAGAGAGCTTACAAATGTCCAGGTATTTTAAGAGCGGTTCTGATAAAGGAAGATTAACAGCGGTCCTGGCAGGTTACCTGGTTTAGAAAAAATTCATCATAAAATAAGAGTGGAGTCGGTGAAAAATTATGAAGCTGCATGAATATATATTGTTTGGACTGATTGGTTTAAGTGCTTCCACGGCAGGGGCGGTTTGCGGTATTGGAGGCGGGGTGATCATAAAGCCTCTTTTAGATGCGTTTGGTTTGCTAAGCGTGGAAGCCATAAGTTTTCTATCCGGTTGCACAGTGCTTGCCATGGCATGTTTTTCTGTGTTAAAATCAATTTCAGGCGGAGATTCTTCTGTTGACAGAACAACTGGCACACCTCTGGCAAT
>NZ_PTJA01000021.1 GCF_002934545.1 Lacrimispora xylanisolvens | reverse complement strand
CCAGATCGTTGTAGAAAACTAAAAACACGGTAAAGATACCGCCGCCCCAATCGGGCGGCGAACTTATTGACCTGGACTGGTTATTTACCATTTACTCCTTTCCCGACACCAAGTTGATTTATAAATACTATAAAAGGCACTGATTTATTATTGTTCAATGCCCTCTTACTATCCATAAATATTTAGTTTTATTTAAATCTATCAAAATTCGTTGCAATATATTTTTCAAACCTAGGATAAACATACTCTTTCTTTTCACCTATTGATTTGTCTATTTTGTTGCCATTGAACCATATACTTCTTTTTCCACAGTTTTTCCCATTTTTGTTTGTGACGCACTCTTTCAAAAATTCTTCAGATGACAGTATCCACATAGTTTCAAGCCTTTCTGAATAAAAAAGAAAATAATAATTGTCTCTATGCTCATGGATTAATGCAGCAAACAGGGCAGCATCTCCATCTGCGACTTCTTTTGATCTTGCTTTAATCTGAATTTCTATATATGTACCATCACTTTTTCTTATAACAACATCAATACCGTCATCATCGACAAGTGGCACATAGCAATCCAAACCTTCTTTTAACATCAGGCCTATTAAATAATACTCCATTCTTTTACCGAATCCTGCGCTATGTCTAAATGTATTTCCCATTTTTCTCCTTCGAATCTTAGATTTCATTTAAAAATAATTAAGCGCTACTCTTTTAATTTTCGTCAAGGTTGTCTACGACACTCTTTATACACTCTCCTAATTTCACGAGTAAATCTATACATAAAATGGCTTTTAAAGAATGCTCTTCTGTTCCATAATTTAATTGATCGCCGTGGCAAATCTTATTTCTCAAAGGCTGATGCTCCCATCTGCTTTTACTATCCGATGATGATAATACATCTTCTTTAATGTATTCAACAATAACTTCTTTAATTATATATCCTAAATCCGTGATAAAAGCCATTTGTATAAATTTTCCCTTTTCGCTATCAATGTTAGTCATATTGTATTTATTTGCTAATTTCGCTTTACTTTCATCGTCAATTTCGATATCATTTTTATCAAGGTATCTATAAATATCTATTATCACACCGTACAATTGACACATCATCATAGATGTACATGCATAATAATATTTTTTTCTGTGTAGTTCTACTGCTTCTTCAAATATAGATAGTCTCTCTTTATTGATACAACTAGAGCTGTGCCACTTTTTAAGCATATTGTTTAGGTAGTCATCATTTATATATTTATTAATTATTTTTTGAATATTATTGCTGTTATTCTTGTTCTCTACTATTTCTCTTTTAAAATTTATATTAGTTTCAAGAAATAATGGATACTTTAATTCTCGCAAAGCCATTATGTAACTCGTACCCAACATCATTTCAGGGGCAATTTCTATTTTAGGTATTTTATTATACGTCTCGCGTAATGCCTGTGCGAATTGGGATATTGCAGCAATAGCTCCTTTTATATCAATATAATCATTGTTTAGTTCATTATTATCTTTATTCATACTGTTTCACCCTTCTAAGTTTAAATAGCAATACATAAAATGATCCCATTTTAACTATTACCTACTATGGCCTACCGCCTTGGCAAGCTGGACACTTCCTAAGATGAATATCGGAACCATTTGCTTTATATTGATGTTTACATTCTTGACATACCATTTGATAAAACCACTGTCCGTGATCACTGCCCTTTTCATCAAGTCTTCCTAAATTTTTTTGCTTATTATTGTTTTCATAACCTAGTACTATAGAATAAGACTTCTTCATATTTTACCTCAATATTTTCATTGTAGTAATTTCAGAATAAATGTCGATTTAATTAAAACCAACTATTTATGTTTAACAAAAAAATTATCGTAACTTTGTACTCGCATACCATTCTTTAAGCCTTTATTCGTTGTAAATTGTTTTATTGACTCATTACAATCACTTAGTCTCGCAAGTTCTTCAATTGTCTTTCCAATAAACAGTTTTCCATTATTAGCTCCAGAACTATATGGATCGCATTCATCACAGTAATAATGTAGATCTGGATTTTTACTATAAATGCTATATCTGGTTGCTATATTTTTAGGCTTACATTTTCCATAACAAGCACACTGAAAAGGAATCCTGTTGAGAATACTTACATATTTTTTCATTGCCTGAAATTCTTTTCTATTAGTCATCTCTTGTCTCTTCATCCATTTAAAATAAGAGAAATCATTTCGTATAACCCAACCAACATGTTTATCTTTATATTGTCCGAAACTCATTATCATAAATCATACCCCCAATTTTTATCACCATTATAAGGCATTCAGGAATGTCACTCGATACCTATGATAGCAAGTGAAACGGCCATCTTCTATCTTAACTTCAGCCATCACTTTACTAATATCAACAAAACTTTCGCTCTGCCTCTAGAATCATTAAATCTAGGTACACTACTAATTAACGGAATAATTCCGAATCAAATTCACTACAAAGCCAAGTTATCGTGGTATCCAAATGCATCGCCATTTTCTCTAAAACATCCATCTTAGGGCTTGTAAGATCCTTTTCATAATTTGACAAGGTGGATCTGCTTACGCCTAATAGACCGGCAAGATATTTTTGTGAATAACCCTTTTGTTTTCTTAATGTTTTTAACCTATTTCCGATTTTCATAAAAATCCTTTCTAATTCACAATTCCAGATCCTCCATTATCTTTTTCATGCTTATTATAAGCGGTCTTTTCAGAAGAATTCAAAGGCATATCACCATATGTGCAGGTCATGCTTTTCTTTTCTATTGATTTCATATACTCTCCGCCGCCTGGATAGTCTTTATACTTCCAATCAAGATATTCCTGTGTACCATATCTGGGAGGTTTATTCTTTTGATTGATATATAGGATACCACCAACAATAAATAATAGTCCCAAATATGTACCCATCTTACGCTACCTCCTTAGACAATGTAAATCCAGAGTTTTCAAGTGCCTCTTTCATATTATCATACCATACATGCGGATCGTTTTCATTATAAATCATCTTATTCCCTTCTCATTAAACACGTATTTTATTTAAAATTTAATGATAACAAAAAACTACTAACCAATAATAGTTAGTAGTTCAGACTGTAGACAAAGTCCGGGCTTACGCCACGGACTTTGTTGCTTTTTCTAGTTCGTTTTTGATATAATGGAAGTATCAAACCAGAGGCGGTGAATTACTTATGCTGACACAGAATTCGGATAAAAAACGAGATCAATTGCAGATTTTTTGTATGGATGACTTAGTACCGCAAGATCATCTTTTGAGGTTAGTTGATAGAGCCATTGATTGGAGCTTTATTTATGATCTGGTTCAGGACAAGTATTCTATAGATACTGGGAGACCCAGCATGGATCCGGTTATGCTGATTAAAATTCCTTTCATTCAGTACCTTTATGGGATTAGAAGTATGCGGCAGACTATGAAAGAAATAGAAGTCAATGTTGCTTATCGTTGGTTTCTTGGACTCGAAATGACAGATAAGGTTCCTCACTTTTCAACTTTTGGGAAGAATTATGCAAGACGTTTTCGAGATACTAACCTTTTTGAACAGATTTTTACGCATATACTCGAACAATGTTATAAATTCAGGCTGGTTGATCCAGGAGAAGTTTTTGTGGATGCCACTCATGTAAAAGCCTGTGCTAACAATAAAAAGATGCAGAAACGGATTGCAAAAGAAGAAGCATTATTCTACGAAGAACTTCTGAAAAAAGAAATTAACAAAGATCGTTCCTTGCATGAAAAAAGGCCTTTAAAGGACAAGGACAAAGATGACAGCGGGGATCAGCCTCCGTCTTCGGGAAGTTCTAGTACAGAGCAAAAAACCATAAAAAGCAGCACAACAGATCCTGAGAGCGGCTGGTTTCGAAAGGGAGAACATAAACATGTCTTTGCTTATGCAGTGGAGGCGGCCTGTGATAAAAATGGCTGGATTCTTGGGTATACAGTGAATCCGGGAAATTTGCATGACAGTAGAACTTTTAAAGGTCTTTATGATAAAATTAAAGAGATAGGGATCCGAACCCTGGTGGCAGATGCAGGGTATAAAACCCCAGCAATTGCGAAGCTGTTAATAGATGATGGAATAAATCCACTATTTCCGTATAAGCGTCCTATGACAAAAGAAGGTTTTTTTCGAAAACACGAGTTTGTATATGATGAGTATTATGACTGTTACATTTGTCCAAATAACAAGACATTAAAATATAGTACAACAAACAGGGAAGGATATCGTGAGTATAAGAGCTGTGGTTATATATGTGAAACCTGCCCTTATCTAAAGCAGTGTACAGAAAGTAAGGAACATGTGAAACTGGTGACCCGCCATATCTGGGAGCCGTACATGGAGATGTGTGAAGACATCCGTCAGACACAGGGGATGAAGGAACTTTATGGGCACCGTAAAGAAACGATAGAACGGCTCTTTGGAACAGCAAAGGAAAATCACGGATTCCGATATACGCAGCTGATAGGAAAAGCTCGAATGGAAATGAAGGTCGGGCTTACATTTACGTGCATGAATTTGAAAAAACTAGCAAAAATGCAACAAAGGTTTGGCCTGTTAAAAGTTAATTTAACTTCGTTGGCGTCCGAAATTACAAAAAAACCATATAAACAGAGAAAATCGGTGCTAGGACTTGTGGCCTGACACCGATTTGTCTACAGTCTGAACTACTAACCAATAATAGTTAGTAGTTCAAATTAATATTAATTATTTTTGTAACGCTTGATTAATTCTTTGGCAAGCGAGATAGCTATTTGTTCATCAGAATTTTCATCACTTTTTATTGCTTGGATGTATTGTAGCGCAGGGTATTTATCTTTAAGCTGTTCAAATGTTATATTATGTAACAACGGTAGAATAGTTTTCTGTTTTATTTTATTTTGCCTCTGTAGAAATTCTGACAGTTCGATCTCTGTCCACTCCCTGTCAAAAAAACTTTCGGAAATCACTATTATTGCAAATTCAGATTTTTCTGTACCTGTAAGTATAGTATCTTTCCAATTATCTCCCCACGACAATACATCACTATCATAAAAAATGTTAATTCCTAATCTTTTAATTGTTCTAACCAGATGATCTACATAATTATTTTTATCACGATTTGCATGAGATATAAATACATCATACTCTTTTAATTTTTTATCGCTGATGCTTGTCTTTCTCAATGATTCATATTCCTCCTCTTGCTCTTCGTATGTCCTAGCAGAGTTGTTGATTTGAATATTATAAGGCTTACTATCTGCCCACATTATTTTTATATACTCCTTATCCACTAATTCACGAAGCAAACTTCGGAGTATTTCACATTCTTTTAAAGAGACACATTTCTCAAATCGTTCACTAAGCATTTTACTTGGATTTTCCGAATCTATAATCTCTTTAAGAAGTTTTCTGCTATTTTGGGGAAGCCTTTTATAATTTTCTCTTATTACAACTGGTTCACTTACCTCTTGGTGCTTCTCAGTAATTTCATTATCATCTATCGACTTTAAGTCATTTAAAACAGCTCTTAATAATCCCATCATTTTGTCATAATCTGCAATTTTATTTTTATTATGGAGTATAACCGTGTTAATATCATCGTATAGGGGATGATCTACTAAATTCCTCTTTGTATAAATTTTAATACTACTCATCCACTCTTGCATGCTAGTAAGCATATCACCAGATAGGTCGGCAACTCTATTCTTTGTCAGATCGTCATGTCGTTGCCAATGCTCTTTATAAAGTTTTATTCCGGTATTGATAAATTGTTCAATTGCATATGCCTTTTTATCCATAATCATTCCCCACTTTGCTTCTGCTCATAATAACTTATTTTATCTTAATTGTTAATAACAATCAATAGTGAAATTATTCTTTCGATAGCAGAGTCGCTCATTTACATAATTGATAGAGAAATGTCTAATTTGCATAAAAGCAAACATGTCTTTTATCGAGACGTACATATAGTCTGCTCCACCGCATTAGATCGTCGTAAAGATCCTCTAATACTTCATCTACTTTCTTCTTACTTTCTCTTCTCTCAATATCGCTTGATACCACTGAAAAATAAAACGACATTTTGTCTCCTTTTCTATTAAAGACTGCTTTTATGATAGTAAAAAACCAACTACTTTTCATAGTAGTTGGTAGACATATTAATTATTCAATTGTCTTGCTAAAATATATCTTTTCAATTCCTTTTGGTTAAAATTTCCTTCTCCATTCAAATCTTTTTCCCACTCTTCGCAATATTGGATTACAGAAGGTGAAATCAAGAAATCAATATTGTTCAACAGCAAAGAACTTATAAATAATGAAGATGTATTCTCATTGTTATCCACTGCATATAGATTCCAACAATTATTAATAAAAGGATCAACAACCTTAAAAACAAACTCTAGTGTTTCTATTAAAGCATTTTTTGACTTATCCATTATACCAAAATGTTGCAAACCATTTCTTAATTTACCAAATGAAACAAATCTATCTATATCTGGCATCGTTATACCTGTTGTTGCCCATAAAATGGTTGGGATTTTGTTCCAATCAATTGTCCTCCCCTTATCAAGCAATCTTTCTATGCTTAGTGGGTTGCAAATACCTTTTTTATATTCTGGTAATTGATCAAAAATAAGCAATGGATGTTCTTCTGCAATTCTGGATTTAAAAATAATTTCTGCTGCATGTGCTGCTTGTATAATTGCCAATTCATTCATTAAAGGACTAGACCCATCATGAAATGCTGCGTGTCTATTTGCACTAGCTAATGCAGCTAATCCAATTTCTTTCATACTCTTAGATATATCTAGTAATTGACTGCTCATAACTACCCTCTGTACACATTTTGTTTCAATTATATTATAATAATTCATTTATTTCAATAAAATGTAAATTTAATCAAGGCTTCCTCATAATCTCCGGTGACTCAATATCATAAGTGGAATCAACAAATACACAAAGCAAAAACCCCAGAAACCCTTATATCATCAGTTTTCTGAGGCTTTCATAAGAGAGGCGACAACCAGATTTTTATTTGAACATCACCAGAACCCGCATAACATAATTAAATAGATTGGAGCATATCTGTAGTTGCTGACCGTCTTGCTTGTATAATAAATATAATTGATCAGAGTTTCTATTTCGTCATCATTTATTATCTGCTTACTTCGCTGCCTTCTCTTACAACGAATATATGAAACCTCCACGAATTCCATAGGATTAACAGTTATATATTTCTGTTCCTTTGCTCACTTATAGTTTGGTTATACAAATGATTCTTGACCGTACTTTCATATTTTAAATACGAAGTGTCCCTTATGCTCCCATAGATAAAATTCTTCATTGTAAACTCCACCATGTCGTGCAAAGCAGGAACACCTTGGTTAATTTTATCTGGCACAACAAGACCTCTAAATAACGCAATCTCAAGTTTATTTTTAGAAATAACCTCTTCTTCTGTCTTTCCATATACAGGGTATCTCTTGCCCGTTTTGCTGTGTTTAATCGGAACTGTAATATAAAAATCATTTCTGCTTTCTCTAAATCCAATTTTAGGCAATATTGAAATATCTGTATTTTCTTCTTTAATATCATAAAAAAGAGACAACAGATCACTCTTTGTAATATTTCCGTTTTTAACAAGTACCTGTAAAAACTCTTTTGTAGAATTATTGTTTCCCGTATTTCATCACCTACTGGTATATTCCTATATTTTCCATGTTTGTATAAGAAATATAACATATATTCCTCTGAAATAGATTTCCAATTATTACCTATTGCACATTTATATGTAAAAAGCCAGCACTATCGAGAGTGATAGGCTGACTTCTATTTTCCGGGTACTAGATTACTTATAGTACCTTATGAAAAGGTAATTTTATTTTTGGTAACATTATGACATATTGTTTATAATAAAATCACAAGCGCCAGTTATGTTTACTATAATTGTTGAAATTAATAAAATTATAGAGACAATATCAAATCCATGTTTAAAATCATCTTTATATAAAATATCGTTTATATTTATCAATGATTCTAAATCAGAAACTTTATCTTTATTAAAGTTTTTAATTTTCATTTCAATCTCTTTCATTAAATTTTCTTTCCACATAATTAATATTCGTTTAAGAAAAGCGTAGGGCACAATAAAAATAGCTATAAATGTTCCAATTCCAAATAATAATGTTATACCTCCAATTACTACTGCATAAAGTTTTTGTTTTATTTCTACGTTAGTACTAATTAAGTTTAAGATTAAATAGCCACATATAGAATAAAGCAAAGATACAATTAAGAAAACATATGCATTATTATTTGAAAATGAAATCAAGAACTGAAATCCATAAGTTGAAGATGGTATGTATTTATTACATTTAAATTTCTTTGTTCCTGCAAAGTTTGAAAGATAACGTAAATAGATTACATAAGATATACAAAAGTAGTAACTTGCTCCATTTAAAACCATTGAAAGTATAAAAATCACCAAGCTATATGCCCCAAAAATATTATATAAGTAAAAATGTGTTCTGTGTGCAATACTTATAACTGCTATAATACTTAAAATCCATATTACTATAAAGCTTGCCTTGTATATATTGAATCTTTTTTTTAAATAAAAAAAATCCTTTTTTTCGGTATAAAACGATTCATAAGAAACATCTTTAAAGCAACAGCCAAGTAATTCAAATTTATGGCAGAATTTAGGAGCATAATAAATCCAAAGATATATAATAATAAGAATTAAAAAATCAAAAATCAATAAATGCCAGTTACTTAAAATATCTTCATAGTATATAATAAACGGCATAACATAAAGAACGCATAAGAATAAAAAGAATAATTTTGTCTTTTTTTCTCTGATATTTATTCTTTCATTTATAAATTCAAAAACTTCCATTAACTCTCCTCCTAAATAAGATTACATTAGAAAAATTTTTCATATGACGAATATACAACTTCAGCCCCTTCTTTAAAATACATCTTATATAGCTTTTTAATATACGTAACTAATAATGTAAAATACGAAATAATAAAAAAGGAATGAGAAGCTAAATTATAACTATTTAAATTAAATTCTTCTATTTTTTTATAATCATCTTTTATATAAATTAGAGTAATTAGTATAATAGTGCAAAAAAGTAAGAGCATAAAAATGTCCATTATAAAGTGCTTTATCATATAATTGTATTTTTTCTCCTTAAGGCTTTGATTTATCGTTTCTAAATCATTAAATACCAAACTCCAATCTATTTTGTTATCCCCCCAATAACCTAAAATATTCCATAACGCCCCTATTAAACAGCCAGTAGCAACAATAATAGCAATATAATATGAATTATTCATTCCATAATAACGTAGAAAATAGGTGAAAATATAGGCACAAAACACTGAAACCAGCATATAGCTAATTAATCCAACAAAGTGTATAATGGCAGATGTTTTTTTCATATAATTATCGACTATCTCGTATTTTAAATAATTAACATTCTTTATATAACAAGCACATTCATATATACTTTTTAATAAATATCCATTAATAAAAATACTATACAGTAAGTAAATTAACAATGAAATTAAAATAGGGAAAAATATCATTATTAAAATAACATTTGTATCAAAATTACTTTGGGAAAATAAATTACTATAGATAAGAACTCCTTCGATTACAAATAAAGATATAGCCGCTTCAAGAGGTGCCTGAATAAGATTTAACCTAACAATAAAATTAATGCTCTTCATGTTACAGTTTTGCTTAATATATTCGCTTTTATGATATATCATACACTTCCCCCCCATTATCGCTTTTGTCTTTATTTTACCACACCTACATAAGAAAAAAAATAGGCACATGAGATATTTCTATCCAATATGCCTATAATTTAATCGTCAATTTCAATCCGGGCTATACACATTGTTTCCCTTAAACAGAATATCTTTATCCAAATCCATTTGTTCATCACCAACAGTATAATAATTATCGTCATACCAGTTCTTGAAATTGCTGTAGTTCTTCCATTCCTCACAGACTTCACAGACAGAATATTGCTCCTGCCTTAAATGAAATCTTTCATTGTAACAACGGTGAATCATATCATGCCATCTCAAATACGATCTCGACTTACAATCAACCTCCAGGCTTCCACGAAACCCAACTCCGCACATTAAGGGCACTAATTCAGTGTTTATTTTATAAAATACCTCTTTACATTTAATCTTATTGTCATTCATTTGACCTCCTTTTTTATAACTAGAGGTTTAAGAAAATTGCATAGCAAATAGACCCAGTCGCAACCTACGACTGAGTTTTATAAATCCCATTATTCTATATATACTTTTCAATGTCTTTGTCACATGGAAATAGTCGTACTGATCTGCATTGTACATGGTGTACAACTGACACATAGATAAAAATAGAAATATTCTTGAATTCTAGTGTTGTCTATTGTTTACTTCCCGGCAACTAGGAAATACAAAGATTGCTTTACTTATCTTCCCTTAATGGACACCATTGGGGACTTGTCTTTGGAGGTTTATCTACTCCTAGACATTTGGAATAATCCAGATTCTTAAAAGAACGGTGCTTGCAATAATATGTTTTATAAAACAGCCCTTCATCTCTTTTCATAAATTTACATTCAGTACTATGCGGTAGCAATTTTCTATCCATGATTTATCTCCAGATTATTTTCGTCTTCCTTAATTTCTTCGATGGCTATTGCCAGATATCTATTTACAATACCTTCTAATTCACTTTGATCGACCTGACCATAAAGATCATAAATCCCACTCATATTGTGTTCAGTAACAACAACTACCCTATCTTTCAACTCCATTATGTAATCCCTCCTTGCATTCAACGTCTTCCTTTAAACTCTTAATCCCTTTTTTAAGATTCTTATTTAATTTTGCCTTTAGCATCTCCAATAGCCTATGCTTTGTATGGAATCTCATTTTTATATAGGGTGTAACTTCACTATCGTTTGCCCTTGGGAGTCCATAAGATATTGGCGTTACGATATGAGGTTCAATCGTACCTATATCTTCTATGTTTACCTTCTCCCCTTTCATTAATTGCTCATGGCATTCCTCCAAGTACATTTTAATAACACTTCTGATGACCTCTTTGTCGTATATATTATCTGATCTTTTTATAATCAGATCTACGGCTCTCTGCGTTGTCAATCCATAATCATATTTGTTTTGTTTCATGATTTATTACCTCTTTCATTTTATTTTTGTACAATAAAACAGCAGTTTCAATACTTGTGGTATTAGTGCTATTATAATGCCCCTGTGGCGCACCAGAAGGCTCATATTGCCGTTCAACTGTCACTGGTACAGATTTCCTTGTATGGTATTTTTAGGCACTAAAATAAGCCTACAGGCTCATATTTCTACAAGCATATAGACTTATTTAGATGTCCAAATATTTAATTGGTCAATAAGTGGTCAAACTGCTATTGATGACGCTCAAATCATTGATTTTACGTTGTTTTTTAGTAATTAACCGTAGGTTCGATTCCTATCAGATGCACTATAATTATCTGGAATTATTCACCAAAAATCCTTAGCTTATAAGGGTTTTCTTTTGTTTATAGGGGTTTTAGCCAAATTCAGCTGATTTTAATTTATAGACACCTGTCCGGAAACATTCTCTTAAACCATGTATATCCACGTTGTGATACATTTAATACAATTTTTATTATAACGTTGTAAAAAAAGGCCTGTCTGCATTCTTATTATAAGAATATCAGACAAGCCCGTTTTAAATCTATCTCCTATACATAACAGCTGTTGTTCCATCATTCAGCTGCTTTCCTTGCCTCTGATCTGGTATGCAATACCCCTCCCTCGATGATGAACAACCCACTCCTGCTTCTCATTACGGAATAGTATTCCTTTTGATTTCCTGGTAAACCATAGGCGATCTGAACCGTTTTCCAGTTACTCCTGTAAAGATTACCTACCTTTACAACCTCTGGAATACGTTCTGTTCTGCTGACTTCCACCATATTTCTATTATGTATCATATCAATGTAATTGTAACTGGTCACGGTTATTGATAAAATCAGCCCCATGAGTAAAAAACCAGACAGACCGGTAAGCATCATCCAATCTTTTCCCAGAAAGAATAAAACAAAAAGCAAAAGCATAATCACTAAATACAACACTCCATAAACTGTAATCCCAACAATATTTGTCATATAGTTACCCCCAGGATACAAAAAGAATTATACCATGAATCAATGGATATCTGATTGAATTATACCATATAATTTCTTAAAATAACAGATATATGTTGTA
This sequence comes from Lacrimispora xylanisolvens, assembly GCF_002934545.1. Taxonomy (GTDB): domain Bacteria; phylum Bacillota; class Clostridia; order Lachnospirales; family Lachnospiraceae; genus Lacrimispora; species Lacrimispora xylanisolvens. The sequence goes on along the minus strand of NZ_PTJA01000021.1, from coordinate 44,259 downwards.
TTTATATTGTTCTGTCTATCTTTTCAAGGCAAATGGCGTTATATATTCGGAGCAATACATAAAATATAATAATGATTTTACTTATTCCACCTAAGGCAATTTGCCAAAAAAAGCAACTATTATAGCTGAAATAACAAGTAGTATGGAAAAGATATATTTATAGTTCTTCTTTATATTGAGCAGCCATATTAAACAAATTAAACTCGTTACGATAACAATGTATACGGCCAGCATTTGCAAAAGACTGTTGTACAATTTATAATGATTGGCACTCCACATAATGATTGTAAAAACCGTAAATACAATCATGGAAACAGCTTTTTTAATTTTTTTCATATCAGTATGTACGAACCGACGTTACCTGATGTGTAATTTTATACACTTGTCGTCTCCCCATTCTGGTTCTGTAGTATTTTACGGTTTTTATGGATAATTTTAACCCATGATTAGAATCATTGGGAATAAGTAAAGTGCCGCCCCCTACAATTGTGCTGATTGTGCCAGTTATACCACCAGCGATTTGTGCCCCTGGAACTTTTGTCAGAATTAAACCAACAACTCCTGCTACAGTGGCCGTTGTACCTATTGTATCTCTAATTTCTGCATAAGAAATATATTCAGTACTATAAGAAGACTCTGATCTTAAAGAAATATCACCTTTGTTGCCACGATTGCTTATATCAATTGTTTTACCCGTAATAGATGAGTAGATTGTATCAGATGACTTATCATATTTTAAATAATTTTCTTTACCTGTCTCCAGGTTTTTAATGGTAACCGTTCTTGTATCATCATCTTCTGCAACGGTTACAAGTTCTGAAGATCCCTGGGACTCTACCAATACTGAAGTATCACCAAGTATTTCTATATTATCTACCAGGTTTTCTGATGAATCACCGGATGTAGATACAATGTCACTTTCCGCCGCCGAGACGGGTGTAATCGATAAAACTGTCACAGTAGTTACAGACAATATTATAGCTAAAGCTTTTTTCAATCTCATATTTTTTCTCCTTATATATAAATTAGTCATCGCTAACTCTTGTGTGAAAATACGGCCGTGTTTTCATTTCTATTATAATTCTTTTAAAATTTTATAACAACATTTTACCCCTTAAGTTATTCTTAAATAAAAGCAGCATGATAGACCATAATTTATAACATATTCGCCCTTTTTCGACACTATTTGGCATATTCCGATATCAGTATTTAGATAATACTTAAGGTTTCTTTAACATACTAAAAAACAGGCGAAGAAAAATATCACATCCATCTTCACCCGTTTCATTATTTTATTCCTTTTGCTTTGGTTCTCTTAACTAAAAATCCCCGTAACTGCATTCCACATCTTTGCAAATACATTCTTCACCCGCTGCCATACTCCCACATCCACAGGCGCCGGCTCTATATCTACCGCATTGGTATTTACATCATCTTCTGATATTTCCTGTGACCTTAAGATAATCTGGATACTGGAAGGAGTCTGGTTCTTATCCGATGTAAAGGAAACCATCTTATCATCTAAATTCATTTCCAGCAGATTGCTGTCGTCGGCAATCTTATCCAGCTTCTCATCCAGACTGTTTCTGATACTCTCATTGGCTCCTTTTAGCTTATTTGTGGTGGAGGAAGTATCCGCCGCCTTTTCCAGAATATCAATCAATCCGTTTAAAGTATCTTTTGTACCGCCTTCCAATGCTGCCCGATTGTTTTTTATGGTGTTTTGAACACTGCGGAACAGGGAAATCACCTGGTTGGTTGCAGAACTGATCTGTTCTACAGAAGCTGCGGTGTCATCAAGCATTAAATCAAAGGCTGCCTTATTATCATTTTTTGTTTTATTTAAACTAACCACATCTCCAATTGTTGTATCGATATCGTAAGTAATAGATGCAAGCTTACTTACGACTGCTTTACTGTCTTTTACTCCTCCCTGCACATCAATTCCGGAAATTGTATAACGAACACTGGATAAGATGTTGTTCATGGAGTTTAAGATTTTTGATAATACAGCTGCTGTCTGTACCAGTGCAGCCGCATTGGGGTTGCTCATACCGGAAGCCGCAACCGACTGAAGCTGGGCACGGAGCTTGGCTACCGCATCTGCCCCCAGGGAAAACTCCAGGTCATCAAGAACATCATTCATATCACTCATAAGCTGCTGCATACTTTCAGCCTGTTTCTTAAGATCTTCTGCACTTAAAGCCTGAGATGGGGAAGCAGTGGAGCCAAGCTTCTTTAAAACGCTCTGAATCGCATCAAGCTGCTGCTCAATATCTTTAATCTCACCTGTAATCTGATCTGCATCAGACTCCTCCAGGCCGCTCTGCAGATCTCCCAGGGAATCTTTTAAATCTCTTAAGGATGAAGATAAATTATAGAAATCTTCCCCGGAATCCTGAAGTGTTTCCACCAAAGTATTAACTTTGTTATTTACATCATCAAGTCCCTGCTTATTGGCCATAATGTCCGGTGCAAGCTGGCTGATCTTCTGATTGGCAGCTTCCAGACTGTCTATACTTGCATCTGTTTTTGAGATTATTTCATCCTTTGATGCATCGAAGTTTTCTCTTGCTCCCTGCAGCTGGCTCAGCCCCTTTTTCGTAACATCCATACCATTGCTGATGTTGTGCAGCGTATCCAGCATTTCATTCATACCATCAAGGAGCTCGTCTGCTGAATCCTTAAACGTATCCTTTGCCTCTTTCACATCAGCGATATCACTGATCTGATCCAGGGTTCCCGGAACCATCATCATAATTACTCCGCTGGATTCAAAATCGTGGGAACTTATTTCAATATGAAATGTCTTTTCCTGACCTGGAACAGCTGCAAAAAGAACAGCCTTATAAGTACCCAGAGACTGGATCTGGGCTCCGGGGGCTTCAACGGAATTGACATCTTCCATATCCACCAATGTCGCAACCTGTAAAAGCATGTTGTTCTGATAATATATATTGGCATTCTTATTGGGAATGCAGTGAACGTCTATTTCTACCAGCCCATCCGCATGTAAAAGATCCTGGGCTTCTTTTGGTATTCCATTTAGTTTATAGGAGATATCAAAATCCCATGGAAGAACCACTTCTCCGTTATTTAACTGGCATTCATAATAGAAACGTTCCTTTGTATCATCAGGAAGCTGCCAGGTCACTGTGTCTCCATCTACAGCTGGCTGGGCATAATTTGACATATTGGTAATATCCTTATAAGTTCCATAATCAGAAAAGGAACGGATTCCATTTAATGTGACTCCTTTTACCACGCTGCTGTCAGTCTCTTTTCCGTAATAGTCCAGATTTACATATAGTGTTTCGTCCACAGATACGGCTGGCGGGCCGGCGTAAATAGTTCCAGCCATATTAATACTGATCATTGAAGTGATGAGTGTCGCTGCTGTCAGCCGATATACTGCGCTCCATTTACTTTTCATTGTTTTTCACTTCCTCCTGTTCCTGCTTTTTATCATCTGTCTTTGTTCTCTGTCCACCTTCTGCATTACCGGCTTTTGATTGTTCCGCTTCCAGCAAAGATTTCTTCTTTTCAATTCTGTTCGCTTTGAACGCTTTTTTCTTTTCAATTACGGCCAGATGAGAAGCAATGATCTTTTGTCGTTTTCCATCCTCCCACATTAGGACAGGATCTGCCAGGGTTAAAAGCACCGGCAGCAGGAACAGCACCATAATTACACTGATAAAGGCTCCACGTCCGATTAAGTGCCCCAGACCTGCTATCGCAGATACAGAAGAAATAAAATAAAGCCCATATCCAACTATGGTTAAAATAGTCCCGGAAGTCAGGATGGAAAGTGCACTTTTAGAAATGGTGTGCTTAATAGCCCTTGCCTTTTCCGGATACTTTTTCTTTATATCCATATAGTTATTGGTCATCAGAATGGAGTAATCCACTGTTGCTCCCAATTGAAGACAGCTGACAATGATATATCCAAGATATAAGATGTCCTCACCTGTAAAATAAGGAATTGCAAAATTGATAAATACAGCAACTTCAATGGGGATTAAAACAATAACAGGAATAATCAGAGAACGGAAGGTAACCATAACCACCAGACCCACACCCAGGATGGAAAGAATATTTACAAAATTATAATCTTCCGTAATGATTGACCTGATATTCTGGGTAGATGGAATCACCCCTGTTATATAAGCGCCCTCTGGATAATACTGATTTACGATAGCTGTAATTTCATCCGAACACTGGAATGCAAAATCACTTTCATCCGAAGATTTTACATAGATCATAATTCTGCTGTAATCTTTTGTATGCAGCAGGCTCGTTATGCTCTTTGGTATAATCGTTTCCGGTATTCCTTCTGGTAAGGTACCGGCCAGAGAAGTTGCCGATCTTACATAATCCAGATCCTTCAGTGTATCTGTTAAATTCTTTTCCGTCACCATGTTTGTGTTCGGAACAACTGCAAGAATTAAATTACTCTTTCCAAACCGGCTGTTAATCTGCTGTTCGTCATTATATACTCTGGTACCCGGGCTTGACCCCAGTGCACCATTTCCGAATGTAAATGAATTCATGTTCTGGGCTATAAAAGCCGGTATAACAAGGAGTGCGATTGCAGTCAAAACTCCGTAGCGCACTTTATGTACAAGAATTCCAAGTCCATGGAAGGACGGCATAAAAGAACGATGCTCTGTTTTTTTGATTCTGTCTCCCCATCGAAGCAGCAGGGAAGGCATTAAAAACAAAACCGTAGCGAGGCTGATTACAATTCCTTTTGCCAGAACAAATCCCAAATCGTATCCAATGGAAAAGCGCATCAGCATCAAAACCAGAAAGCCGATAATGGTTGTTGCGCCACTTGCGAGAATGGATGGAATGGATTTGTGAAGCGCATTGGTAATTGCCGTTACCGGATCGTCTCCTTTTTCCCGCTCCTTTGTAAAACTGTCCAGAAGGAAAACCGAATAATCCATGGCTACTGCCAGCTGTAAGATAGCAGCCACACTGAACGTGATAAATGATATGGTACCAATCATCAGGTTGGTTCCCATATTAATGATGATTGCAATCCCCATAATCATCAGAAACAAAAATGGTTCAAACCAGGAAGTTGTTGTTGCGCACAATACCAGTGCAATCATTACCACTCCCATAGCCATGGCAATACTGATCTCTCTGGTAAGGGTCTCATTTAACGATTTGTTCTGAACTGCTGATCCCATGAAATAGCCTTTGTCACCTGTCATCTTCTGCATCTGGCCGATTGCAGACTTGGTGAGACTGCTGGAATCCCCTTCTTTAAAAATGATATCCATAACAGCATAATTATCTTTATAGTAATCCTGGATATCATCATAATTAATAAATATGTTCGCTTTATAGACATCGGTGGTGGTATCTGCCCACATCACCATATCCACACCATCTATATCCGCAATCCGGTCCTTATAGGCCTTCGCTTCATATAGAGTTACAGGACCAACCATCACCCTGGCCGTGCCTGGATATCCGAATTCTTCTTCCATTACATTCAGGCCTTTTTTCGCTGGTGCCCAGTCGGGAAGATATTCACTCAGATCATAATTAACATGAACAAAGCAGGCGCAGAAAGCAGATATAATCACTGCCAGCGCAAAGAGTTTTTCAATTCGTCTGCCGTTCTTAACGATCAGTTCTATAAGGCCCGAATGTCTTTTTTTAGGTCTGGTATCATGAAGCTTTTTGTTTTTTTCTTTTGTATTCACTGTCCTCACCCTTTATTCGTCTTTTCAGTGTATACCATAATACCAATTTCCAATTTTGTAATTATACAATCTTTTTAAGTTGAATGATTTTTCGACAAAATTCCAAATATGTCTAAACATGTTGTCATTTTTTATCAACTAATGTATAATGGACTTGATTTTATTGCTTATCTATCTGCATATCTGTTAATCATATCGAATCCCATTTTTCAACTACTGTGCTGTATCTCGCATCATGCGATTTACATAGATCAAATCTAAGGAGGTATACAATATGGTATACAATCAATTTCAAAAAGCAGTAAAGGAATCACTGGAAGAACGTTTTGGCTCTGGTTACAGCCTGACGCTTCAAAGCATTACGAAAAATAACGGACTGACCCTTGACGGTATCTGCATCAGCAGGCCACAGGAACACACAGCTCCGGCTATTTATCTTAAGACCTTTTATGATACTTATAAAAATGGAAAATCATTTCCCCAGGTTGTAGATGAGATTATGGAATTATATCAGACACAGCATTTGCCAGATGATAATTTTATAGAAGAACTACACTCAGAAAGCCCTTTAACAGACCGTATCATCTTCCGCCTGATCAATGAACCGGCCAACCGTACCCTTCTAACCGATCTCCCCCACATATCATTACCAGATCTGGATTTATCACTGATCTTCTGTCTGTCTTTAAACAAGAAAGATGACCAGCTTCTCACAGCTATTATCCACAATTCCCATCAAAAACTATGGAACTTATCCACCGAAGATTTATATCAGTATGCTAAATTAAATACTCCGGACTTATTTCCTGCACAGATCAGTTCTCTTATGGAGGTAATAAAAGAAATAGCAAGAAAATCTTCAGACACGGAAATAAAAGAGGAAGACTGGTCCGGTTTATTTGACCCCTCTCCCCTGTCCCCTCCCATGTATGTCCTCACCAATCCTTACGGTGTCCACGGTGCTTCCTGTATGTTCTATGAAGACATATTAAAAGACTTCGCAGATAGCATGGAAGGCGATTTAATCATTCTGCCTTCCAGCATTCACGAAGTCCTGCTAATCCCCCACAGCAATCATATTTCCTATGAAGAGCTGGCGGAAACCGTATTTTCCATCAATCAGGAGGAGGTTCCTCAGGAAGACCGCCTCTCCAACCATATCTATTACTATTCCAGATCAAAGAACCACCTGTCTGTTGCTTTTACTTCTTCTTTCCCAATCGGAACAATGAATCCATAATAAAAATTGCCATGGCAATGGCACCGGAAACCTGAAGTGTCTCCACCAGATAATGGCTGGAAAGCACCGGATCATTGCTGATCACATAGGACACGCTTCGGTATATAGAAGCACCAGGCACGGAAGGCAGGATTCCTGCCACCAAAAACACTGTAACAGGTGCTTTACATACTCTTGCAGAGATATGACTGAACAGCGCTACCAAAAGAGTGGATAAAAAAGCCGCAGCTATGACCGACCCGGCTGCGGCTTGTACGAGAAGGTATACCAGCCAGCCGACTGCACCGATTGTTCCTGAAAGAATCAGATACTTTTTCGGAAGCTCCAGTATCAGAGCAAAGCTGATCACTGCAAGAAATGCTCCAACTGTCTGAATTACCATATAATATACCCCCCGGTCATCCACTGATACAGGCCCATGCCAGCACCCACTCCTGCCGCTACTGCAAGGGCAATCACCACAGCCTCCACAATTCTTGCCGTACCTGATGCATAATCCCCATTTAACGTATCACGGATCGCTGTGGTAAAGATTACTCCCGGCACTAATGGCATGATGGCACCGATTATAATAATATCACTTTTAATTCCAGATAGTGCCCATCGTTCCAGTAAAAGAGTGGTCAAAGCAATTAAGAAGGCACAAAATGCATTGGCACAAAAATCATTTAAACGGATCTTTTGGGAAATCTCCATGGCAACCGCCAACACAGCTCCGGTCACAGCTGCCGCCACACAGTCTCTTGCGTTACCCCCAAGAAGCAGGGTAAAAAATACCGCCACTCCCACAAAGCCCATATCCTTAAGCCTTTTATGAAACTGAACTGTCTTTCGTATCTCCTTCAGCCGCTCAAATGCCTCTTCCACCGTCATAAGGTCTGCACAAAGCTTTCTTGACACATCATTCACCAGATAAACCCGGTTTAAATTGGTATTTCTGACCGTCACCCTTCTTGCTACTGTAATCGCCTCTATGGACGGATCGTTTAAGGATGCAAAAATGCCTGTGGAAAATACGATGGCTTCTGCCGTATTCCGGCCTGCTTTTCTTAAAATATGGTCAATGGTATCTTCCACACGAAAGATCTCCGCACCACTTATCAACATAATCTCACCTGCCAGAACAGCAGTTTCCACAAGCAGTTTATCATTCATCAGCTTATCCTCTATCCAATTAAAAAATCAAACTTCCAATCTGATACACCATTACAGCAAAGAACCAGGCAACTGCCAGCTGAAACAGAACCATACCAAGTGTCCATCTCAGCGATCCGGTTTCTTTCTTTATGGTGGCAACCGCAGCAATACAGGGGGAATAAAGAAGGCAGAAGATCATCAGCGCATATGCGTTCACTCCGCCAAATCCCACATTACCCAGCAATCCGGATAATTCAACCATTCCAGCTGCCGAATTAATATTACTGATTCCAAATAATACGGAAAAACTGGAAACCACAACTTCCTTAGCAGAAAGCCCGGAAATAAGCGCTACCGCAATTCTCCAGTCTCCCAGTCCCGCAGGAGAAAGAACAGGAATTAAAACCCTGCCAATCATGGCTGCAAAGCTTTGTGATACATCGGTAACGACCCCATGAAGCCCTGTATTGAGTACAAACCACAGTACGATAGAAGCCAGAAATATGGTAGTACCTGCTTTTCCAAGATAATCTTTCACTTTATCCCACACATAAATTGCAACCGTTCTTGCATTGGGCGTCTTATATTCCGGCAGCTCAATTAAAAGTGTATCCTCTTCCTGAGATTTTATCATCTTATGAGTCACATGGGCAATCAAAATCGCAACCATAAGTCCGATCACGTATAAAGAATAAGCCGCAATCAACGCATGGTTCGGAAAAAACATCTCTGAAAACAATACATAAATAGGCAGTCTGGCAGAACAGGACATAAACGGTGTGATGAGTATTGTCCTTCTCCTGTCCCTTTCACTGGGCAGCGCTCTCGCTGCCATTACAGCCGGCACCGTACAGCCAAACCCTAAAAGCATGGGAAGAAACGCCTTGCCGGAAAGTCCCACCCTTCCCATTATTTCATTCATTACATAAGCAACTCTCGCCATATAACCACTGTCTTCCAAAAAAGCCAGGGCAAGAAACAGAATAAAAATATTCGGTAAAAAAGTAAGGATTCCTCCTACACCTGCAACGATTCCATCCACTACCAGGGAAGTGATCCAGTCCGCTGCATGAATCCCCGTCATCATCTGATACATAAACGACGACAGATGATCCAGTGCGATCTCAAAATAACCCTTCAGAAAATCCCCCACAGTGAATGTCAGGAAAAACACAAGGGCCATAATACCAAGAAACAAAGGAACTCCCCAGAAGGGATGGGTCAGATAATCGTCAATTTTATCTGTCATTGCCGCCTTCTGCTCTTTGTTAACCAGGCATTCGTGAATCACTCCTTCTATATAGTCATATTTCTCATTTATAATCTGTTTTTCATAATTATGATCAATTATATTGCTTAAATCAACGGGATGGTCATTTGCCACCTCTTCATCATATTCCAAAAACTTAATGGCATGCCACCGAAGATTTTTAAGCTTCCCATAATGGGCTTTCAGTACTGTCTCCACTTTGGATATCTTGTTTTCAATTCGTGGTGTGTACGTAACCACCACTCCCTGGGGTCCTTCCTCGTAATGATGAACCACTGCATGCATAAGAACATCAAGTCCGGTCCGCTTTCTGGCTGAAACCGGTACTACAGGGATATTCCCAAGCATCTCAGGAAGGCGGTGAAGATCAATCTCCATCCCCCTGTCTTCTACAATATCCATCATATTTAGAGCCAGAATCACTGGCTTTTTCAGTTCCAGAAGCTGAAGTGTCAGATATAAATTCCGCTCCAGAGAGGAAGCATCCACAACGTTAATAATCACATCAACAGATTCATCTTCCAGACACTTTCTTGTAACAATCTCTTCTATGGTGTAGCTGGTCAGGCTGTAAATTCCAGGTGTATCAATTACCCGTATGGTCTGGCCTTTATAAATGGTTTCCCCTTCCACACGCTCCACCGTAACACCCGGCCAGTTTGCCACTTTCAGCCTTGCACCGGTAAAAGCATTAAACAGAGTTGTCTTCCCGCAGTTGGGATTACCAACGAATGCAACACGGATAGTTCTGTTGTCATCACTCATGGCTGGTCTCCTCCTTTATCTCAATTCCCTCTGAGATCTTCCTGCCCAGAGCCAGACGAGTCCCTCTGACCTTTATAATCACGGTGCCGCTTCCTTTTTTGTTTAATAAGGTAACTGGCGTCATCTCGTTGACGCCTAATGCTTCCAGCCTTCTTGTAATGGCATCTTTCACCATAACACTGTATACAATGTAGGTCTTTCCGATATCTCCTTCATGAAGCTTCATAATAATCTCCTCTGAATGCAGCCAGTTCCAAAAACCGGCGCACCAGGGTTCTTTCCCTGGATTGCATCCATAGAGATTTTACACTTATTGAGAATCATTGTCAATACTATCCTAATACCTGAAAGATATTTTTTACTGACTGATATCCTGAAGCATCTTTTTCACCTGTACCATTCGGTCACGCAGCTTTGCAGCCTCTTCGAAATTCAGTTCTGCTGCTGCCTGATGCATCTTTTTTGTCAGTTCCTTTGATAGCTTTTCCAGTTCCGTTGCATCCATGGATTCTGGATCTTTTTTAAATTCCTTATCGTCAGCTGCTGCCGCTTTTGATATGGCTATTAAGTCGCGAACCGCCTTTTTAATGGTAGTGGGTGTGATTCCATGTTCTTCATTATACCGTTCCTGAATTGCTCTTCTCCGGTTTGTCTCTTCAATTGCAACTCTCATGGAATCCGTCATATTATCTGCATACATGATAACGTGGCCTTCCGAGTTTCTGGCTGCTCTTCCTATGGTCTGAATAAGAGAAGTCTCAGAACGCAGGAAGCCTTCCTTATCCGCATCCAGTATGGCTACCAGTGTGATCTCCGGAATGTCCAATCCTTCTCTCAAAAGATTGATTCCTACCAAAACATCGAACACATCAAGTCGCATATCACGGATGATCTCCGAACGTTCCAGCGTATCAATATCGGAATGGAGATATTTGACCCGGATGCCTACCTCTCTCATGTAATCCGTCAGGTCTTCTGCCATACGTTTGGTCAGAGTGGTGATTAATATCTTATTCTTCTTCTCCACCTCTTTATTGACCTCAGAGATCAAATCATCAATCTGGCCTTCCACCGGTCGGACGTCAATCTCCGGATCCAGCAGTCCGGTTGGACGTATGATCTGTTCTACCCGTAAAAGCTCATGCTGGGATTCATAAACAGATGGCGTAGCCGAAACAAACATCATCTGATTGATCTTGGCTTCAAACTCTTCAAAATTCAAAGGCCGGTTATCCAGGGCTGAGGGAAGACGGAATCCAAAGTTTACAAGAGTGGTTTTTCGGGAGCGGTCTCCTGCATACATTCCTCTTACCTGAGGAAGAGTAATGTGGGACTCGTCCACTATGATCAGAAAATCATCGGGAAAATAATCAATTAAAGTATAGGGTGGTTCTCCCGGTTTCCCTCCTGTTAAATGTCTGGAATAATTCTCAATTCCGGAACAGAAGCCGGTCTCTTTCATCATCTCCACATCAAAATTGGTCCGTTCAGAGATTCTCTGGGCCTCTAAAAGTTTGTCTTCACTTTTAAAATACTCCACCTGCTCTTTTAATTCAGCCAGAATTGTGGAAGCGGCGTGCTCCATCTTATCCTTGGAAACAACATAATGAGAAGCAGGAAATACTGCAATATGACCCAGCTCTGCCCGGATTTCACCTGTCAGTGTATCAATTTCCGTAATCCGGTCTACCTCATCTCCAAAGAATTCCACCCGGTAAGCTTCACTGCCGGAATAGGATGGGAAAATCTCCACCACATCCCCCCGTACCCGGAACGTACCGCGCCTGAAATCCATATCATTCCGGTCATACTGAATATCAATCAGTTTATGAATTACTTCATCCCGGTCCTTGATCATTCCAGGCCGTAAGGAAATCACCATCTCCTGATAATCGATGGGACTTCCCAGTCCGTAAATGCAGGAAACCGAAGCAACGATAATCACATCTTTGCGCTCCGATAATGCCGCAGTGGCAGAATGGCGCAGTTTATCGATCTCATCATTGATGGAGGAATCCTTTTCAATGTAAGTATCGGTAGATGGTACGTATGCTTCGGGCTGATAATAATCGTAATAGGAAACAAAATACTCCACTGCATTCTCCGGAAAGAATTCCTTGAATTCCCCGTAAAGCTGTGCAGCAAGAGTTTTGTTATGAGCAATAATTAATGTAGGCTTTTGTATTTCCTGTATAACATTGGCCATGGTAAAGGTCTTTCCAGAGCCGGTAACTCCCAGTAAGGTCTGAAACTGATTGCCTTCCTTAAATCCTTTTACAAGCTGTTCTATGGCCTGGGGCTGATCTCCGGTCGGGGCAAACTCTGAATGCAACTGAAATTCCATACGTTCTTTTTACCTCCTTGGTGAACTATCGTACCAGGATTATAACATAGCAAAGATAAAAAGTATAGGCAGGGAAGGAACATTTGTTCTGATTTTATTTTTTAGTAATCTGCTGCTATTCAGCGCTTACAATTCGGCCGGCTAATGCACAGGCGGCGGCCGTTTTGGGAGAAGCCAGATATATTTCAACTTTGGAAGTTCCCATTCTTCCCAGGAAATTCCGGTTATTGGTAGCCACTACCCGTTCCCCGTCACTTAGAATTCCTCCGGTTCTTCCGCAGCATAATCCGCATCCCGGATGGGTGATAATGGCACCTGCCTCAGACAGAATCTCCATGATTCCCTGGTCCATGGCTTCCTGGTAGATCTTCCGGCTTGCAGGTGTCACAATAAGCTTTACGTAATCAGCTACCTTTTTGCCCTTTAACACCTCTGCTGCCGCTGCCAGATCCTCCAGACGCCCATTGGTGCAGGAACCGATAAATACCTGGTCAATATCGATCCCCTCCAGTTCACTGACGGGCTTGATTTTATCCACCTGGGAAGGACATGCCATAACAGGAACAAAATCCTCTGCACGATACCGAATTACTTTTTTGTAAACCCCATCCTCATCTCCAGTCAGACTCTTCTGAAATTCGTTCAGCTGTATTTCACAATACTCAGCCGTTTTCTCATCCGGAGTAAACAAGGCACATTTTGCACCTGCCTCAACAGCCATATTGGCTATGGTCATGCGGCTTGACACCGACATCTCCTCCACGGTGCTTCCTGTAAATTCAAGAGCCAGATAAGTGGCTCCGTCTGCACCCAGATCCCCGATCAGGCGCAGAATAATATCCTTAGACATCACATCATCCGGAAGTTTTCCTTCAATTACCACCTTAATCGTCTCCGGTACCTTGATCCACATGGTACCGGTACCCAGAATACTTGCCATCTCCGTATAACCGATTCCGGAAGAAAATGCTCCCACACAGCCATATGTAGTGGTATGGCTGTCTGTCCCAAAAACCACATCTCCCGGTTTTACGTATCCCGCTTCCGTCATCAGCTGATGGCAGATTCCATCACTTCTGTGAACATGCTTCATTCCGTATTTTGCTGCAAATGCATCTCCGATCCGAAAATGCCTGGTGTCATCAAGCTGGCTGGCTGGAACCAGATGATCATAGATGAGAACCGCTTTATCCGGATCCCAAAGCTTTTTAAAGCCCATTTCTTCAAATTTATCTGCTACAAAGGGAATAAAAATATCATGAATCATTACCCTGTCTGCTTTCACAGTCACAATATCTCCCGGCTTTACATTTTGAGCACCTGTATTATGCCTGATTATTTTTTCAATGATTGTGTATCCCATTGCCCCTCCTTAATCCAGTCCGTTGCGTTTTCTCATGGCTTTTACCAGTCCGCCTGCACTGATAATATCAACCAGATTCTGAGGCAGCGATGCAATCTGATAAAATCTGCCCTGGTATTCCACATGTTCATTTACCGTAACCTGAATGATATCACCTTCTGTCATATCATCATATAAATCCGGCTGTTCCATAAGAAGCAGACCATTGTTAATGGAATTGCGGAAAAATATTCTGGCAAAGGATTTGGCTATTACGCATTTCACACCAAGAGCCTTAATAATCTCAGGCGCCTGCTCCCTGGAAGATCCGCAGCCAAAATTTTTACCAGCTACTATGATATCTCCTTCTTTGATCAGTCCAGCCAGTTCCGGCCGGAGAGGGCTAAAGCCATACTGCTTCATCTCATCTATGGTTTTTAGTGCCAGATATTCCGTAGGAATAATGATATCGGTGTCAATATCATCTCCAAGAACCCAGACTTTTCCTGTAAATGTCTCCATTTTTATATCCTTTCCCCTGATTATGCCAGCGTAATTTCTCCTGCAATCGCTGATGCCGTCACTGTGGCAGCAGAACCTAAATATACCTTGGAACTGGGATGACCTGCCCTGCCTTTAAAATTACGGGTTCCGGTACTGATGAGAACCTCATTCTCACCAATGACACCCTGACAGCTTCCCCAGCAGACACTGCAGTTGGGATTCATAACAATTGCACCAGATTCCATGAAAATGTCTATGAGTCCTTCCTTTAATGCCTGTTTGTATACGGAAAGGCTTGCCGGGACAACCAAAAACCGGACACTGTCCGCTACCTTTTTTCCCTTAATAATACCGGCTCCGATTCTCAGTTCTTCAATCCTGCCATTGTTGCAGGACCCTAAAAATGCTTCATCTATTTTCACGCCGCAGACTTCTTTTGCAGGAACCACATCATCTACAAAATCCGGTCTTGCAATCACTGGCTGGATAGCAGACAAATCAATGGTATATTCCCTTGCATAAACAGCATCAGGATCACTTTTATATACAGCTTTTGGCTTTCTCCCATGCTCTTCTAAATACGCAAGGGCGATTTCATCGGCCTCAAAGATACCGGTTTTTGCTCCTGCTTCAACGGACAAGTTGCATAAAACCATACGGTCATTGACACTCAGTGTCTTTGCTCCCTCTCCGCAAAATTCCATCACCTGATAGTTGCATCCATTGGCACCAATCTGACCAATAATGGTAAGCATTAAATCTCTTGGATAAACTCCCTCTGGAAGCTTTCCAACCAGATTGAATTTAACTGACTCCGGAACCAGCACCCAGGATGTCCCTGTAACCATACCATAAAGAAAATCCGTACAACCAACGCCTGTACCAAAGGCACCTAACGCACCATACGTGCAGGTATGGCTGTCTGCTCCAAAAATCAGTTCTCCAGGACAAACGTAGTTTTCCATCATAATCTGATGGCATACGCCCTTTCCCTCCCAGAAATCAATCTGATGCTCTCTGGCAAAATCTCTCATCTTCTTCTGGGCTGCCGCAGTCTTTGGATTATCTGCAGGCACATTGTGATCTACTATAAAGACCAGTTTTTCAGGATCTGCAATACGGGGATTGGTCAGCTTGTTGTGATACATATCAACGGTTAAATGAGTTGTTCCGTCATTGCTCATCAGGCGGTCTAAATTAACAGTATGAATGTCCCCCGGCTTTACATGATCCACACCGGCAGCAGCCGCTATTATTTTTTCTGCGATTGTCATTCCCATACTTATTCCTCCTTATTTAAAGATGCAATCAGGCCGCCCTGATTCAAAATATTCTGCATATATTCCGGAAGCTTCGTACAGGAGTACTCTTTTCCCTTTGCCTTAACGATTCCCTCTGACAAAGACAGCTCCATCACATCACCTGTATTTACGTCATCCGGAAGTTCTTTGCACACGATCACAGGAAGTCCGATATTAATTGCATTCCGAAAGAAAATTCTGGCAAATGATTTGGCGATCACTGCTTCAACACCAAGAGCCTTCAACACTCCCGGTGCCTGCTCTCTGGACGAACCGCATCCAAAATTCTCCCCTCCCACTACATAATCTCCCGCCTTTACTTTTTTAGGAAAGTCGGGATCAAGCGATTCAAATGTATGTACTTTCATTTCTTCAAGGTCAGGTAATAACAGATACTGGGATCCTATAATCTGATCCGTATCCAGATCATTATGAAATTTAAAAATTGCACCTGTCGGCATAAGGTTTCCTCCTGCTCATACGTAATACATATTCTTTTATTTATTTTACCACAGCCATTAATATAATAATAATACATGATATGAATATTTACTATAACATAAGATTATATTATACTTGTCCATCTGCCATTGTAAATCTGTCCCATTTAGTATATCATATTTTTTATACCATCAATCATCAGGAGGACATTTTATGTATAGCTTTAATAACGATTACAGCGAAGGCGCGCATCCAAGGATTCTGGAAGCGATCACACGGACCAATCTGGATCAGAACAGCGGATACGGAACTGACGGGCACTGTACCCGTGCCAGGGAGATGATCAGACGGGAAATCGGGCGTGAGGACGCTGATGTTCATTTTATTGTGGGGGGAACCCAGACGAACCTGATTACCATCGGAGCTGCTCTCAAACCGTGGCAGGCAGTGATCTGTGTCGCTCAGGGACATATTAATGTCCATGAAACCGGTGCGATAGAAGCCACAGGCCATAAAGTTCTGGCTATGCCTGGAAGAGACGGAAAACTGACTCCTGATGATATCATTCAGGCGTTGGATCATCATACAGACGAACATATGGTACAGCCCAAGATGGTCTACATCTCAAACTCCACCGAAATCGGAACCCAGTATTCCAAAGCAGAACTGGAAGCAATCAGCAGTCTGTGCCTTTCAAAAAACCTTTATCTCTTTTTAGATGGCGCCCGACTGGGATCTGCACTGACCAGCCCGGTGAATGATTTGACTATAAAAGATATAGCTGCTTTAACTGATGTTTTTTATATCGGGGGAACAAAAGCCGGTGCTTTGTTTGGTGAAGCTTTAATTATCAGCAATCCGGATTTAAAACCGGATTTCCGCTTCATGATGAAACAGCGTGGAGCTCTGCTGGCAAAAGGCTGGCTCCTTGGCATTCAGTTTGAGGAGTTATTTACAGACAACCTCTACTATGATCTGGCTTCCCATGCCAATTCCATGGCAGAAATCTTAAGAAAGGGAATTATTGACTGCGGCTACTCTTTTTATTCTGCCTCATTAACGAATCAGCTGTTTCCAATATTTCCTGATGATGTGATAGAAAAGCTGGAGAAAGAATTTGTATTCTCCATACAGGAAAAAAGAGCTGATGGCCACTCTGCCATTCGTCTGGTTACCTCCTGGGCGACCAGAGAAGATGCATGCAGGCATTTTCTAAGTATACTGAAGAACTGCTCCCTGTAATGAGAAAGCCCTTAAGAAACCGGCAATGAAATTGCTGTTGTCTCTTAAGGGCTTTATTTTTATTTTAAAGCATTAATTGCTTCTATCAGCTGATTGTCTTCATTATGCTCAATCTTAATTTTTGTTTTCAGCTCTTCTTTTAATTCTACGGGAACATCTGGTTCAAGGCCCTTTTTATGAAGATCAAAACCGCTTGGCGTATAGTAATGGGCAACTGTCATCTTAATTGCAGTTCCGTTATCTAACGGGAACAGGGTCTGCACAATCCCCTTGCCAAATGTTTTAGTACCTACAAGCTTTGCTTTCTTATATGCCTTAAGGGCACCGGAGAAGACCTCAGATGCACTTGCAGACTGACCATTCACCAGAACTGCCATTGGAACATCTACCTGATGACCATCTGATGCATAATACTGATCACCTTTTCCGTTCTTATCTGCCATATAAACAAGAAGGGTTTTATCTTTTTTGGTTCTTACCAGATTGGGATCGCCTTCAATGACCAGATTATCGGGAAGAATGTAATCCAGCATGGATACAACTGCATCCACGACTCCGCCAGGGTTATTTCTTAAATCAACCACCAGCTTTTTCATTCCCTTTTTCTCCAGATCATCGATTGCACCTTTAAACTGATCAGCAGTTACCGTATCGAACTGACTGACTGAAATATATCCAACATTGTCAGCCAGCATTTCATACTCAACTGTAGGCACTGTAATCTGCCGGCGTTCCATGGTCATATCGATATAATCGCCTGCCTCCTTACGAAGTACAGTGATTGTCACAGGTGTTCCTTTTTCGCCTTTGATGTAATCCTTTACTACCAGTTCCAGATCAATTCCTGTCACTTCTTTGCTGCCTACCTTATAAAGGATATCACCAGGCAGTATTCCTGCTTCCGCCCCGGGAGTTCCTTCAAATACCTTGCTGACTGTAATGACTCCCGTTGAGGGATTCTGACTTACCATCACACCAATCCCGCAGTATTCTCCGGCTGTATCTTCCATCAGTTTTTTATATTCATCAGCCGTGTAATAAACCGTGTAGGGATCCTCAAGGCCATAAAGCATTCCTTTATAGATCCAGTCTTCCACTTTCGTATTGTCTTCGTCAAAGAGATAATACTTATCTATTACGCTTTGAATGGTCTGAATCTTAGCCACAATCCGGTTCATATCCAGATCGCCGTTCTGATTCTCTGCCTGAACGGATTCAGCCGTTGTTCCCTTATCAATTGCAGTTCTTCCAATTAAAAAAATGCCTAAGGACATCCCCACAATTACAAGGGCTGCCAATGTGGTAAGAAGTGCTCCGACTAGGGCACCCTTCCAAAATTTATTCTTACTTTCCACTGTCATTCTCCTATCTAGCTCATTATGGGCTTACATACTTCACTGGATTTACATAACTTCCATTCACTCTGATCCCAAAGTGGAGATGCGGTCCTGTGGAATACCCGGTAGAACCCACTTTTGCAATTAACTGTCCCTGCGACACTTCCTGCCCCGCTGAAACCAGGAGTTCGGAACAGTGCATATAAACAGTATAGACTCCCCCGCCATGATGAATCATGATATAATTGCCGGCAGAATAACTGTATGTAGAGATCGTTACAGTCCCGGAAGCTGCTGCTACAATACCGGCACCGGTTGATGCTCCGATGTCTATGCCCTGATGATTAGAAGAGGCTCCTTCGGTTGGAGATTCTCTGTCTCCGAAAGAAGAAGTGATTCTTGAAGATGACGGGCTGGGCCATATAAAGCTAATATTCCCGATTGCCACCGTATTATACGTTTTTCCAGCCTTCTGGGCAGCTTTCCGTGCTTCTTCCTCTTGTTTTCGTATCTGTGCTTCCATTTCTTTGATACGCTGTTCCTGAGCTGCTATATCCTTTTCCAGTTCAGATAAGTTTTCCTGGTTCTTGGCTATCCTGGTCTGAACCGATGCAAGTTCCTGGTTTTTTGCCTGTAAAAGTTCCTCAGCCTCCTGCTTTTTGTCTCTGGCAGCAGTCTGGAATCCAAGCAGATTCTCATATTCTGCCTTTAACAGAGCTTCTCTCTGACTGACCTCTTCTTTGGTTCTTTTATAATCCTCCAGCATTCTTCTATCATATGCAGCAATGCTTCTGATATATTCCGCCCGGTTATAAAGCTGGGTGAGATCGGCGGACTTAAACAGCAAGTCCAGATAATTCGTCTCACCCTTTTCATACATATATTGAATTCTGAGTTTCATATTCCGGTATTGATGTTCCTGTGCTTTTTTTGCGGTCTCAAGATCTGCTTTGGCAGTTTTTATCTGCTCTTCTTTCGCTGAGATCTGGGCGGTGAGTGCCGTTAGCTGCTTATCATAGACAGCCAGTTTGTCATCCAGACCTTTCACATAAGACGCAGCATCCGCTTTCAGCCCTTCCAGCTCTTTTAAAGCTGATTCCACTTCCTTTTTTTGATCCTCCATGGAACTGGCCTTTTTCTTTGCATCATTTACATCATTCTTTGTACCATAGGAGGGAAATATACATGATACGGTCATCAAAAGACCGATTCCCACTGCAAACAGTCTTTTTCCATGATTCACGGACGACTCCCCTTATACTTTTAAATGTTTCCGGATTGTAAAGAAACTGACAAAGAATCCAATTCCAAGTCCCAGTGACATAGCAGTTGCCGCCATGTAAGGAAATATGGCATCCACGGGAAGAAACTGAAACAATCCGGAAAGAATGCTGAACTTAGTCACTACATATCCAACTGCTGAACGGTAGAGAAAATAAATGGCGATCAGAGGAAGAGAGGCACCCACCAGTCCAATGATGACTCCTTCTACCACAAAGGGTGCTCTGATCATATAATTGGTCGCACCGATCAGCTTCATAATCTGGTTCTCGTTTTTACGAAACGCAGCTGCAACGGAAATTGTATTGCTGATTAAGAAAATAGCCACAGCCAGAAGAATACCAATGATCAGCATGGAAAGGATTCCTATCACTTTGTTTAAGCTGTTCATACCTTCTGCCGCTGTCTTGGAATAATTAACTTTCCTTACTCCCTCTATTCCATTTAACCAGGATACAAGCTCATCCTGCTGGGTTAAATCATTTAGAAATATTGAATAGGAAGAAGAATTGGCGAGGGGGTTGTCCTCTTCAAAGCCTTCTGCAAGATCCTGCATATCACCGAAGTACTCTTTCTTTGCTTCTGACCATGCGTCCTCAGCAGAGGTGAATTTTACTTCTTTTACTTCTTTTCGTTGTTTAATCTCATTGCCAATCTCAGTGATCTTGTTCTTATCAAGACCCTCATTAAAAAATACAGTGATTCCTACTGTGCTCTCCGTATTTTTCACTACATACTGTACATTTACCATAATAGAGAAGAACAGACAAAAAAGGAAAATGCATGCGGATACTGTTGCAATGGAGGCCAGGGAAAATAATATGTTTCTGCAGATGTTTATTACACCTTGTTTCAGACAATACCAAAATGTACTAATTCTCATACGTATAACCGCCTTTTTTCTCATCGCTTACGATGGTTCCGCGATCCATCATAATTACCCGCTTCTTCATACGGTCTACAATCTCCTGGCTGTGGGTAACGACAATTACTGTAGTACCCAGCTTGTTGATCTCCTCTAAAAGCTTCATGATCTCCATGGAGTTATGGCCGTCTAAGTTGCCGGTTGGTTCGTCGGCCAGAAGAATTTCAGGTTTGTTAATGAGCGCTCTTGCAATCGCCACTCGCTGCTGCTCTCCGCCGGAAAGCTGCTGCGGGAAAAATTTATATTTGGAAGAAAGCCCCACCATCTTTAACATGGCTGGCACTGATTCTTTTATACTTCTTGTGGATGCCCCTATGACACGCTGCGCAAATGCAACGTTTTCATACACATTCCGGTCTTTTAACAGGCGGAAATCCTGAAAAACCATGCCAAGCTTCCTGCGGTACCTGGGGATGAACCGCCTTGGCATCTTGCCTAAATTCATATCATTTACTATAATCTTACCAGAGGTGGGTTCCACTTCTTTTAACAGCATCTTCAGCAGAGTGGATTTTCCGGAACCGCTTCTGCCGATGATGAAAACAAATTCACCGTCCGCTACCGTCATATTGATGTTACGCAGTGCCTTGTTTCCCGCCTCGTATGTTTTACTTACGTTCCATAATTCAATCATTTTAGTCCTCTGAGTAATTTTGCATAGCGTGATTTTCTTTGATATATACGTGAAACAGTAGATTCGTTAAGACGCTAATAAGTAGAAACCTCGAAATATATTGAAACGCGACTCCGCAGTGGAACCTCGATTACGCTTCGCTTCATCTCGGTTTACGGGCTTCGCCCTATGAAAAGAGTCAGCAATACAGATGCTTTTGTGCAAGCACAACGCATCTGTATTACTGCCTCTTTTCGCACTGCTCTTGGCTGGCGTTAATAGTCCTGGTTCTCCATATACTTCATATACTTTACTACCATCAGGGCAATCTTAAACGTAATTGCATCCTCAAACACCCGAAGATCCAGTCCAGTGCTCTTCTGCAGCTTATCCAAACGATAAACCAACGTATTTCTATGAATATAAAGCTGTCTGGAAGTTTCGGAAACGTTCAGGCTGTTCTCGAAAAATTTGTTGATGGTGGTCAGGGTCTCTTCGTCGAAATCATCTGGTGATTTGCCGTCAAAGATCTCTTTAATAAACATGCGGCATAAAGGCAACGGAAGCTGATAAATCAGACGTCCGATTCCAAGCTTGCTGTAAGCTACCACATTCTTATTACTATAGAAGATCTTACCTACATCCATGGCCATCTTGGCTTCTTTATAGGATCTGGATACTTCCTTGATCTCATTTACAATAGTACCGAATGCTACGTGAACCTGTGTCATAGCCTCTGTGTTCAGCATGTCCAGAACCGTATTGGCCGTTTTCTCCAGATCATCGTAGTTCTCGCCTTCTTTTACCTCTTTAACAAGAATGATATTCTTCTCGTCTACGGCAGTTACAAAATCTTTTGTCTTTGCCGCAAATAAATTGCGTACGGTCTCCAGCGCATTCACATCTTTTTCGTGCTGTGTTTCAATAATAAATACAACACGTCTGATATTGGTTTCAATGTGAAGTTTCTTTGCCCGGTTATAGATATCCACCAGAAGCAGATTATCTAATAAAAGATTCTTAATAAAATTATCCTTATCAAATCTCTCTTTATAAGCAACTAAAAGACTCTGGATCTGGAAAGATGCTAATTTGCCTACCATATATACATCATCACTTCCGCCTTTTGCAAGGAGGATGTATTCTAACTGATGCTCGTCGAAGACTTTAAAAAACTGATATCCCTGGATTACCTGACTGTCGGCTGGAGAATCCACGAACGCCAGGATCGAACTTTCGTAATCTTCCGCATCAGGAAATGTGGTAGCCAAAACCTTTCCTTCTGTATCGCAAATACACAGATCTATTCTTGTTATTCCTTTTAATCCTTCAATGGTTGTTTGAAGTATTTGATTCGAAATCATGGCATAATCTCCTTTTTCGTAAATTTACCTTATTCTATATTAATGCAAAAAGAAAAAAAAAGCAAGCGAGTATCATACTCGCTTGCATAAAATTTCATCAATTAGTTTAATACAACTAATTCTGTATCCTTGTCAAATACATGAACTTTTGTTAAATCAAGAGCAAGCTTGATTGTATCGCCAGGTCTTGCAGTTGTACGAGGATTTACTCTTGCAGTGAAGTTTACTTCTTCTACATCGAAGTATAAGTATACTTCTGCTCCAAGTAATTCGTAAACTCTGATGGTTGCATCGATTACGCTTGCAGGAGAAGACTCAAGGAATGCTTCCTCATCATGAAGATCTTCTGGACGAATACCTAAAACTACAGTCTTTCCAATATATCCGCCATCTTCCAGTTTCTTTGCTTTCTCAGCTGGAAGAGCGATTGTGTTTCCACCAAATGTTAAAGTTACATCGCTTCCGCTCTTAGCAACAGTAGCTTCAATTAAGTTCATCTGAGGAGCTCCGATGAATCCTGCTACGAATTTGTTGCCTGGCTTATCATATAAGTTCTGAGGAGAATCAACCTGCTGAATAACACCATCTTTCATAACTACGATTCTGGTACCAAGTGTCATAGCCTCTGTCTGATCATGTGTTACATAAACCATAGTAGCTTCAAGTCTCTGATGTAATTTAGAGATCTCAATACGCATCTGGCCTCTCAGCTTTGCATCAAGGTTGGATAACGGCTCATCCATTAAGAACACTTTTGGATTACGAACAATGGCACGTCCCATAGCAACACGCTGTCTCTGTCCACCAGATAATGCCTTTGGCTTACGATCTAATAAATGTTCCAGATCAAGGATTCTTGCAGCTTCATGAACCAGCTTATCAATCTCATCCTTTGGAGTCTTTCTCAGTTTCAGACCAAACGCCATGTTATCATATACAGTCATATGTGGATACAAAGCGTAGTTCTGGAATACCATCGCGATATCTCTATCCTTAGGCTCTACATCGTTCATTAACTTTCCATCGATGTAAAGTTCACCGGAGGAAATGTCTTCCAAACCAGCAATCATACGAAGAGTTGTAGATTTACCGCATCCAGATGGTCCTACAAAAATAACAAATTCTTTGTCTGCAATCTCCAGATTGAAATCCTTAACTGCCTCAAATCCATTGGGATATCTTTTAACGATGTTTTTCAGTGATAAACTAGCCATTTACTAATCCTCCTAAAAATAAAATATATATTCTCTGTTCTGAACCACAAGCCCCCACAGCTGCAGCTCCATGTTTCTGAAACAATCATACATGAATTGTTTTTTTTTTACCATATTCTTATTTACCAAAATCCATTTGGGGCTTTTGGCTAATTTGTATAACCATTGAAAAAACTGACTGAAACGTCAAAATATCAAGATACAGGCTCGTACATTTCTGTCTATATTCGATACCCTGTGACTATTTTGCCTCTTATTTGGTTATATATTACAAGGCGATGTCGTTATTTTCGACATCGCCTTGTAATATTTTAAATATATTTATTTCTTTTTCGCAAGAACGTTCAGCCATCTTACGTCAGAATGACCGGAACGAATATCTTCGGTTTCCCACAGCTTTAAAATTTCAAATCTGCCGTTTTCTCTTAAGAGCTGGGAAATAGAGTCTGCGGTAAAGTCACTGAAATACCGTTCGCCGCGGAACCCCTCAAAATCTCCCAGTTTAAAAGACATGTATAGAATACCCTTCTCATTTAAGGCCCTTGCTATCTTTGTAAGAATGCCTGACAGTTCCTTTTTCGGAGTATGAAGCAGTGATGCACACGCCCAGATTCCGTCGAATACGTCGTCAAAATCTATCTGCTCAAATGTCATCTGTAGTACATCAAGACCCGTGTGGATTTCCGCCAGCTTACACATCTCAGAAGATGCATCCAGCGGTGTCACATCATATCCCAGTTCATATAGAGTTAGGCTGTCTCTTCCTGACCCGCAGCCCAAATCCAGAATCGTATCGCCTTCCTCCAGATAATTTAAAAATTCTCTCATGATTTCTGACATATCCTGATTTACTGTTTCTTCAAATTCCTTTGCCGCATACTTATTATAATAGTCTATCGAGTCCAAAATAATCCTCCTGTTATCCGCTTACCCGCTAATTAATTACTTCAATTTTGTTTTCTGTTATCCTTACTTTACTTTCTTTAAGAAGATGTCCCACTGCACGTTTAAAAGCATTCTTGCTCATGGAAAATTCCCTTTTGATTCTCTCCGGGTCTGCTTTGTCAGTAAATGGCAGACTTCCCGAAAACTGTTCTTCAATGATCTCAAGAACTTTTAGTGAATCCGCATCCATCTGAATATATGCTTTCTGCCTTGGACTTAAATCCAGCTTTCCATCTTCTCTTACCTTGGTAACCCTTGCTGTAATCTCATCACCTTCCCTGTATTTCTCAAAAAGCTCCTTTTTGGGAATCAGTCCATAGTATTTTTTATCTACTGCAACAAATGCACCCAGCGTATCGCTGAATTCATAGATAATCCCTGTGACCTGATCATCCTTTTTATAAGGAGACTGATTGCTCATATGGGCATATACCCGCATGGTTGCAGCCAGCCGCTTACTTTTATCAATGTACAAAGTAACAAGAACATTCTCACCGGTCCGTACTTTATATGTCTGCTCTTTATATGGCAGGAGCAGATCCTTCTCCAGTCCCATGTCCAGAAATGCGCCGATCTTGCCTACTTCCTTCACCTTCAGAACTTCGGTCTCACCAACCAAAAGCTTGGGAACTGCAGTCGTCGCAATCAACCGGTCTTCTGAATCCTTGTAGATAAAGACCGTAATCTCATCTCCCTGCCCCGTTCCTTCAGGAACCTGTTTCTTTGGAAGCAGTACAGATACTTCACTGCCGGCATCTTCTCCTAAATACACGCCGAACTCCTTTACCCTCTGGACTGTGAGGGTCTGCATCTTACCTAATTCAATCATCTTATATCCTCTCTGTTGTTCCACGCAGCCAGATGACTGCGTAAGCTGTCCCCTGTTCATCACACAGAGAAACAACGTATCCTTCCTCTGTCTTACTGACTCTGGGATAGACTGCATCTTTTAAGACTGCTGCCTTTTTATATTCCACTCTCAGTTCCGACACTTCCATTCCGTCTGGAAGCACTTCCCTGGCAATCTCCACATATTTGGAATTATTCACATGGTGGTTGGTATCAATGTGATGCCTGCCCACGGTAACAGGAGCTGAAGCTTCATACTCACCAGGAACTTCAATTCTGCGGGGAGCATACTCCATATCAAGAGGTTTCTCCCATGTGGTTCCATAACCGCGTATATCATCTGCCTCAATTTTTGCAGGCCGTCCTTTCTCCGTATCGAACAAAAACCATACGGAATTGGCTCTTACCAGATAATTGCCCTCCTGATCGCATACTGTAAAATTACGGTATCCGTAAAATCCTTTAAAATCATAGGGCCAGGTGCTGATCGTGATTTTTTCACCCAGAGTCGGATAACGGTCCACAACAATCTGCCAGGATGATAACCACCATACTTTGTGCCTATCGTTAAAATATGCCACTCCCAGTCCATTATCCTCAGATTGAAAAGTGGAACAATCCTGCAGATAATTCATAATACCGGTTAATGAAAGTTTTCCATATTCATCTGTCTCACTATATCGTACTCTGCTGCCGAATGTATACATTTAAATTTTCTCCTCAAAATTATATAACATTATAAAGCATTTTTTAACTATTGTCCAGATAAAAGAGTAACAGGCTGCACCTCATTTCACTTAAAAATACAGAAAGAATTATCTTTTAACATAGAATTAACAGTTCGCCCGGATATAGATCAATCGTACAAAAAAACGGGACCATATCAGGTCCCGCTCAGAAGCTGGGCTACAAGGATTCGAACCTTGAAAATGACGGAGTCAGAGTCCGTTGCCTTACCATTTGGCGATAGCCCATTAACACAACAAAAGGAATTATACAGGATATCTTTTAAATAGTCAAGTTATTTTTAATTTTTTCAATCAAAACTTTACTAACTGACTTTTACAGCGAGTTACCTATGGATAACAGCTCAGCCGCCTGGCTGAACTGATCCATTGAGACATATCGTCATCTATTACTCATAGCTTTTCTTTCCAAATATTCGTTCCAGTTCTTTTAAGGGTAGTTTCGGTGTTCTGTCTTCCCTTAACAACCCGTTTGTTTCCTGCATCACATCCGTCAGCTGGGTATAACAGAAACCGGAAAATTTTCTGCTTTTAATAAGAAAGTCGGTAATCGGCTCCAGGCGCTTTAGAAACTCCTCCTGGCTTCCCGCTTTATTGTAATAGCCCCAGCCCTCTGTTTCTGAGGTAAATGCGATACCGCCGTACTCTGTCATCAGAACAGGCTGTGCCTTATACTTCTGCCCATCAGCAAGAACCATACGGCGTTCTGCATATCCATTCATAACATCTTCCATAGATTCATATTTTCCTGTATTTTCAGGCATCAGTTCATAATCATGCAATGCCAGTATATCCGTGTTCTCCGTCTGTTCCCAGCCGTCATTACCGCTGACCAGTCTGGTTCTGTCCAGGGCTTTGGCCTGATAATACAGCATATTAGCCAGGCTCTGCTGACTGCTGTCCGTTCTGATATTTCTCATTCCCCAGCTTTCATTGACAGTAACCCACGTGATGATGGACGGATGATTGTAATCCCGTTCAATAAATTCAGTGAGTTCCCCAGAGGTATTTTTGAGAGTGCTGTCAGTATACTTATAACAGCTTGGCATTTCCCCCCATACAAGAAATCCCAGCCTGTCCGCCCAGTAATAATATCTGGGATCCTCAATTTTCTGATGCTTTCTTGCACCATTAAATCCCATCCGTTTTGCAAGTAAGATATCTTTTTTAATGGCATCTTCATCTGGCGGGGTTAAAAGGCTCTGTTTCCAGTATCCCTGATCCAGAATCAGCCTCTGATATAATACCTCACCGTTCAAAAGAATTCTTCCATTTGAAATACAGACAGACCGGAGTCCGAAATAACCTGATACCTTATCATTCAGAAGCTTTGCCTCCATCCCAATCAAATTGGGTTTTTCCAGTGTCCAGATCAGTTCTTCCCTGCGCACATCCAAGTCAGGTAAAGCTAAAATGCCTTTTCCATACCCATTTTCGCAGACCACATTCAGACTTCCCAAATCCATCTCAGTCCCGCCCTCTGCCGGTAGACTGCTAAACGAAATTTCTGCCTTCACCTTTTCCATGGAAGAAATAAAAATTTCACACAAAACTTCATTCCGCTCCAGATCAGGAGTTGCTTTCATTCGTTTTATATAGGTTTCTCCTGCATATTCCAGCCACACGCTCTGCCATATTCCGGTTGTAGGTGTGTACCAGCATGCAAAGTTTTTTCCTGTCCAGGTCTGTTTTCCTCTTGGCTTGTCCTCATCGCTATAATCCATTGCCTTAACGGTTATAACATTTTTCCCTTCCAAAACCAGTCCCGTAATGTCAGCTTCAAAAGGAGTATGACCCCCTCTGTGACCTGCTGCATGGATCTGATTAATATAAACCTCCGCCTCATAATCCACAGCTCCAAATTTTAAAAGCAGGCTTTTACCCTTTAATCTGCTTTTCTCAACCTCAAATTCTTTCCGATACCAGACAACGTGGTGAACATCTGTATTACAGATTCCACTCATTTCCGACTGATAGCAGAACGGAACCTTGATTTTTTTATCAAATAAGGGTTCATCAAATGAAAACTCCCACTCTCCATTGAGATCTGTCCATTCTTCCCTCTCAAAATCAGGTCTTGGAACATTTTTATTTATCATGATTCTTCTCCTTTTATCCCTTTAAACCCGATGTACTGATACCCTCCACCAGATATTTCTGCAGGCAGATAAAAATAATCACTGCCGGTAAAATGGACAGGCTTGCCATTGCAAACATAGCACCATAATCCGAAGAAGATCCCGGATCAGAAAACAGTTTAAGGGCAAGACTGACCGGATACCTTGCGGATTCATTGATATAAAGCAGGGCTGACAGGAAGTCATCCCATCTCCACATAAAGGAGAATATGCTGGCAGTTATTAACGCCGGTGTGATAAGTGGCATGATAATCCTGGAAAATATGCTGTAATAGGAGCAGCCGTCAATTTTAGCGGCCTCGTCAAGCTCCCTTGGAATGCCATCTATAAAATTAATCATCAGGTAAACAAAGAAACCCTGAATAGCAAAACAGTAGGGAAGAATCAAGGGTTTGTAGCTTCCTACCCAGCCTAATTTCTGATACCATAAATATTGGGGAATCATGAGCACCTGTGCCGGAAGCATCATAGATACCAGCATGGCTGCAAACAGAATTTTTCTGCCAAAAAATCTGCATCTTGCAAGTCCGTAAGCTACCAGCGCGGAAGAAAAAACAGTTCCTAATGTTGCTGTGATCGCTATAAAAAAAGAATTCTTAAAAAAAACTGCAAACGAAATTTTTGCAAATCCCTTCCAGCCGTTTGTATAATTGGTGAACACAAATTTCTCCGGAATCAACTGTCCCGCTGTTAAAAAGATGGTATTTGATTCCTTAAATGAACTCATAAACATCCAAAACAGAGGATAAATCATTACAAGCCCCAGGCTGCACACAATTACATGGTATAAAATCTTACCTGCCTTTTTTCTGGTCATCATCTGTCTCACACTCCTTCCGTATAAACCCAGAATCTTTTTGTTGCAAACAGAATCACTGTTATCACGCAGATCAGCAGCAGCATTACCCATGCCAGGGCAGCGCCGTATCCGGTGTTATAAAACTCAAAAGATTGCTGATACATATAAACGGTATAGAATAAGGTGGAGTTAAGGGGTTTTCCCTGGGTTATAATAAAGCATTGCGTAAATGCAAGAAAACCATTAATCATCTGCATAACCAGATTAAAGAAAATAGTGGGTGTCAGCAGAGGCAGCGTGATCCTGAAAAACTGGGAAAATTTATTGGCACCGTCTACCCGGGAAGCTTCATATAGCGATACCGGAATCTGCTTTAAAGATGATAAAAAAATCAGCATGGAAGAACCAAACTGCCAGATTGCCAGTATAATAAGAGTCCAGATCGCCGTTTTATTATTTCCAAGCCATGGAAAATTAGTGTGTATTCCTAAAATACCCAGTAGCAGATTTACTACACCATCGGTTGCAAACATCCGTTTCCATAATATGGAGACTGCCACAGATCCTCCGATAATGGACGGAAGATAGTAAAACGCCCGGTAAAAGCCGGTTGCCTTTGATGATTTCAGCAGAAGCAGGGCTACCATAAGCGCAAAGATCAGACGCAGAGGAACCGATACAAAGGCAAAATAAAACGTGACTCCTATGGTTTTATAAAACACATTATCATCAGTAAACATTTTTATGTAATTATTTAGTCCTGTAAAAACAGGCGGAGATAAAATATTATAATCACATAAAGAATAGTAAAAGGAAATTCCCATAGGTACAACCATAAACAGCAGAAATCCAACAATAAAAGGAAGGCTGAATACCACTCCCGCTGTGCTTTCTTTGTTCAGGAAATGTCTGAGTCCTGCACCTAACGTATCTTTCATAGACATCCTCCATTCATAGATAACCGTCTTCTTGACTATACAGGGGGCAAAGCTGTCTCTGCCCCCGTATTCTTCTGATTCACTATTTCTTGCTCATAATTTCGTTGGCCCCGTTATAGAATTCTTTAGCGGCTGTTTCGGCATCGTATACACTATAGCAAACCTGTTCCTGTACCTGGTTTAACAGATTTGAAACTTCGCTTGCACCATCTGGCTGGGGCGGGTTGATAGGGGAACAGTTTGGAGTAACTACTTCATTGACATAATGAATGACTTTCTGTTCCACATCACTCATCTTCGGTGCCAGTTCCTTGGCAATCACACTGGAAGCCGGAACTCCCCGTTCACCCAGTAAAATGTTATTTGCATCGGTGGAATTGGTTAAAAAGTTAATCACCTTTACTGCTTCTTCCGGATTCTTTGAATGAGCTCCTACAGAGAAGAACTGACTGGATTTTAAATAACCGGATTTTTTCGGATCTGCTGAAGGCCAGGTAGTGATACCAATCTCCATCCCTTCCGGAGCCGCTTTTTGCATTGCAGTCAGCTGGTTTGAATTATAGAAAGCGCACCAGGACATGGTTTCAGGACTGGAGCCGTAAACCAGGGGCTCCTGTTCTACGGAACCGATGGAAAGCTCAGCAAATACGCCTGGATCTATAAACCATCCTTCTTTAATACCTGTTTCATACATCTGGAAGAATGGAAGATAATCTTTTTCCTCTCCGCCCATCTTCTTATCTCCATAGAGAACAACATCATTTCCCCTCATGAAATAATCCAGAAACGCACCTGCATTGTAATAGGCAATGTTTGTTTTATACCCGGTCTTCTTATAAACCTCACGGCATAAATCAATAAATTCATCGGTTGTCATATAGTCCTTGACTACAATACCATTTTTATCTAAAAGAGTCTTATTATACAGCAGTGATGGTGCATTAATTCCTGCACAGACTGCATACACGCCTCCGTTCACCGTACCGCTTGCCATGGTATTGTCAGAGATATTTGAGGCGTCCAAAGTGCCATCTTTGATATAGGGTGTCAAATCCACCAGAAGTCCGTTTTTTACATACTGGTCAATAAATGAATAATCCATCTGAACAATATCAGGAATTGCCTGACCAGCTGCAGATGTGGCCAGTTTATTCCAGTAATCAGACCACTCAGAGAACTGCCCTTCTATTACTGTGCCAGGATTCTGCTCTGAATACAAATCAAGTGCTGCCTGTGTCTTCTCGTTTCTGACCTGATTTCCCCACCAACTCATGGTTAGCTTCAGCTTTCCGCTTTCATCCCCCGCAGCTGCCTTTGTGGTTTCTGCTGCTGTAGACCCAGCTGCTGTAGATCCCGTTGTATCTGCAGTAGTTGCTGTACCGCCGCCTCCGCAGCCGGAAAGGGACGCCGATGCAATAACTGCAGCAATAAGTAACCCTAATTTTTTCTTCATATAACCTTCCTCCAATCATTTTTTTCGTATATCAGGCGGTTTTTATTATACTTCCCTCTCTAATCCCAGTAAATGATTAAAACCGGCTTCCAGGTTGAAAAAACCGTGTTGTGTGTATAATTTGAATAGTTCTTTGTGCTTACCGGTTGTATTGGCAAAATGTTTTATATATAATTTAGCTGTCATTACTACAGACCCGAAAGGCGGTTTTTATGAAGCATTTTATAAGAAATCTCTCTTTAAAAAAGAAGATTCATTCCATTGTATTTTTTTGCATTATCCTTTTGGCTTTGGCCTCTCTTTTTAGTATTCAGCTGATTACAAAGGCCAATCAAAAAGTGCTTTACCAGTCTGTGGCTTCCTCTTTATCCTATACGGGCAAAGAGTTAAATAACCGGCTGGATAATATATCTACAATGGCTGATATGTTTCTGGCTGATATCAATATACAGAACGGACTAGGTATCTTAAAAGATTCTAAAAGCATCCAGGACCGTTCCATTGCATACAAATCACTCTACGGGGTTTTGAATGAATATTATTTTACCTTCCGCAAAAATAACATTAACTTTATGAGTCTTTATCAGGACCGGTACTCCATCCATACTCATATTGCAGCTGGCAAAACACTCCCTGAATCCGTGGTTGAGGATCTCGTCACAAGAGCCGAAGACGCCAGGGGACGAACCATCTGGATTACCGACTACAGTGATCAATATGGTTTATTTATGGTCAAGCATTTACTGCGTACAGAGTATCTGACCCTTGATTCGCTGGGAACACTGATTGTAAGCATTAACGTTGACGGGCTCATAAATGGTGCCACTAACACCAGTCATTTTAATGATGATACCCGCTATATTCTTTCCAGTCAGGAGAACTTAATTTATAATTCTTCCAATATTAAGACTGACCATAAAACTCTCTTTGGAACATATTTTCATTCCAGATATGGACTTGTAAATAAAGATGGAAACAGTTTCTTTTATGTCAAAGGAATCATACCGGAATATGGCTGGGATTATGTCTGTCTGATTCCCTATGGCAGCATTGCAGATTCTCTCCGCGCAAGTCTGGAAATCTGCCTGATTATCATAGCAGTCTCCATTGGACTGGCTATCCTGATGTCCTCTTCCTTAATTGACTCAATCACGAGACATTTTGATAATCTCATTTTAAAAATGGAACGCTTTGCAGCAGGGCAGACTGAAATACCCCAGGTTTCCTATGATTACAGCAAACGTACGGATGAATTAGGGATTCTGCACTCCCGTTTTGACCAGATGGTGGATAAAGTAAATCAGCTGATTAAAACGAATTACCTGAATAAAATACTGATTAAGGAAGCTCAGCTAAAAGCGCTGGAGACACAAATGAACCCTCACTTTTTATACAATACCTTGGAATCAATCAACTGGAGGGCAAAGACAATTGGCGCAAAAGATATCTCTTCCATGACAGAATCTCTGGGAACTCTCCTTCGTATCACACTGGACCAGAAAAGCAAGCAGGTACCTTTAAGCAGGGAACTTGAGCTGGTGCAATGTTATATGACCATTCAGAAATTCCGGTATGAAGACCGGCTGGAATATGAAATATCCGCCCCTGAAAATCTGGTCGGTTATTATGTGTTAAAACTGACGCTCCAGCCCCTGGTAGAAAATGCAATACGATATGGACTGGAAGAAAATACAGAAGGATGCCGGATTTTAATTACAGCTGAAGCAGACGGTGCTTCCCTTATTGTCACAGTCAGAAATAACAGCTCCGCCTTTGAAGAAGATCTGATAAACAAATTGAAAAAACGGGAAGCAGAACCTCATGGTTTTGGAATCGGCCTGTTAAATATATCGGAGCGAATGAAGCTGACTTACGGAGAACACTACGGCCTCACCCTCTATAATGAGGACGACCAGGCAGTCGCACAGCTTTCTTTTCCTCTGAGCCGGACTCCGGAAGACGTTATGGATACGAAAGGAGAATAATCATGCTTAAATTAATAATTGCCGATGACGAACGGGTAATACGGGAATCAATTTCCTCCCTGATTGACTGGAACAGCCTTGGCATTGAACTGGTAGGAACATGCCGTGACGGTATCGAAGCCTATCATATGATTCTCGATGAATCACCCCATATTGTAATGACCGATATCCGCATGCCCGGCCTGTCGGGATTGGAATTAATAGAGCGTATCTATGAGGCCCATATGGACACCCAGTTTATACTGCTGTCCGGATTCGGAGAATTCGAATATGCAAAGCAGGCAATGAAATACCGGGTCCACCATTATCTGCTCAAGCCCTGCAACGAGGAGCAAATCGTAGAAAGCATGAAAGATATCATAAAGGAATACTACCACCGCCAGGCTTTTCAGGATTTAAAGGAACGCCAGAAGGCGCTGACGGTCAATCTCCACCACAGCATTATGGGAAATATAATTAATGAGCAGATCTTTAAGTCTGATCCTGCTAAATTTTCCTGGGATGCTTATTCAGGATTTATGGATTTCTATCAGACAGGGTATGAATTGTGCTTCTTACACTATTTAGAAGAAGAATATTTAAATTCCGTTTTAAGCCGTATTTATGACTATATGGCTGAGCATGCCCCTGGCATTGAGCTGTATTGTATCTATGTGAAGAATTCACTGATTCTATTTTTTGAAAAATATCAGGCTTCCTACGACAAATTCGATTTGTTTATGCAGACCTTAAAACCAAAGGAGCTGCCATTTCAGTTAGACTATAAACGATTCACCATCAATAGCCTGGAACAGCTTTTGAAAAATCTGATCACAAAAATAAGGCGTTATGGAATTATTTATTATATGAATGGCCTGGAACCGGTTCCCATCTGCAATTATAAAAATCTAATTACTAAAATAGAGGAACTGACTGCACGGTTAATCGTAGCAGAAGAACCGGAACGGAAAGCCTGTGTGGAGAATCTTACTGCAACTTTAAACGATATCAGCAACACGGATTTTTTAAAGCAGGCCGGATCACGAATTTTAATTAAACTGGCTACAGAAACCAGTTATCTGTCATCGGTGGATACCACAGAGTACCTGATGGACTTAAACCAGCAGACAGAATATTCTGAAATTAGACACATGCTGTGCCGAAAGCTAAACGAAATTTTGAAAAAACCTTCCAGCCGTTCCCCGCATTACAGCCCTTTCATCGACAAAATCATTCGATATGTGGTGGAGCATCTGGAGGATCCCAATCTTACATTAAAATGCATCGCCGAAAATTATCTTTTTATGAATGTAGATTATGTCAGCAAACGTTTCAGTAAAGAAACAAAACAAAAATTTTCCAACTACATCACTGCCCTGCGCATCCAAAAAGCCAAGCAATTATTAGCAGAAGGTCATACAGAACAGATCCAATGGATCGCCCAGCAGGTAGGGTGTGGAAATAATCCCCAGTATTTCAGCCAGATTTTCAAAAAAAGCACGGGGATGACACCTAGCGCATACGCTAAAAAATTAAATGGAGGAGAATGAAATGACAAACAAGGAATTACTTCCGAAAATCCATCTTGTGATGGACAAACTGATGAATCTGGGAGGCGGTAATTATGAAAACGACCGCTCAGTGGGAAAGGAAGATGCAAGCCGCGGTATTATTGCCAGAGATTTTGGCATTGAAGAATGGGACTGGCCTCAGGGCGTAGGTCTATATGGACTGTTAAAACTTCAGAGTTTTTATGGAGATGACCGTTACTTAGATTTTTTTGACCGCTGGTTTCAAAATAATCTGCAGAAAGGTCTCCCCAGCAAAAATATAAATACTACGGCTCCCTATCTTGTTTTAGCCCAACTGCTGGATGCGTTTCAAAACCCGGATTACGAAAAACTCTGTCTGGATCATGCGCACTGGCTGATGAACGAACTGCCGAAAACAAAAGAAGGCGGCTTCCAGCATGTAGTAACTGCAATCGGAAACCGTGATGGTGTGTTGTTAAATGAAGGTGAAATGTGGATAGATACATTATTTATGGCAGTTCTGTTTTTAAATAAAATGGGACATCGTTTCAAAAATGAGGAATGGATAGGGGAAACTCTCCATCAGGTATTACTTCATATCAAATATTTATATGACAAACATACCGGATTGTTTTATCATGGCTGGAGTTTTCCCCTGAACAGTAATTTTGGCGGAATTTTCTGGTGCAGAGGCAATTCCTGGTTTACCTATGGAATTCTGGAACTGATTGAGTCATTTGATCAAACTCTGGATCCGGGACTTCTCACCTATCTGACAGATACCTACAAAGCCCAGGTGAATGCCCTAAAAGATTTACAGGCTCCTTCCGGGCTGTGGCATACCGTTCTTACTGATCCGGATAGCTATGAAGAAGTATCGGGATCTGCAGCTATTGCAGGTGGTATTTTAAAAGGGATTAAAATGGGAATTTTAAATGAAACATATCATGACTGTGCAGCCAGGGCTGTTGAAGGAATCTGCAATAATATAGCAGAAGACGGAACCGTCTTAAATGTTTCCGCAGGAACTGGTATGGGTTACAATGCAGAGCACTATAAAAATATAACAATTCGTCCCATGGCATATGGGCAGTCACTGACCCTGATTTCACTGATAGAAGCATTAAAGTAGCTGAACTGAATGCATCAAAAAAGCGTTGATCTGCTTTTGCAAACCAACGCTTTTTTTGTTTTTTTCATCACTGGGCTACAAGGATTCGAACCTTGAAATGACGGAGTCAGAGTCCGTTGCCTTACCATTTGGCGATAGCCCATCAGTGCAACGAGTGTATTATACTATAGCTTTCTGCTGTGGTCAAGCACTATTTTACATTTTTTTACCAAATATTCTTAAAGCTCAGGAAGAGCCTTATTGCACTGAATGCCCTTCCTGATTTGCTGATTCTGTATTCTTTTTCTCTGCCACGGTTGTATCTGTTTCTGGCGCTTTCGTGGTTGTAGTTTCAGACGGCTTTGTCACTTCCTGCTCGGTGGTCTCCTCTGTTTCCGTGTCATCAGCTTCCCCGTTCCCAATTACAGGTGTCTCAAAAACGCCCTTTACAGTGGTCTGCTTACCCGATTTCGGTGATATTCCTCCAAGTACAAAGGTATATTCCCTGCCTCCTTCTAAGCCGGTTACACTGATCTCACAGTAATCAGAATCGGTATCTTCTATCTTTGATGAGTATGTGTTATTATCTCCATCCTTAACCGAAACTGTAGGATTTTTCCATTTGACTCTCGTTTTAAAGTGAACCATGACAATGCCATTCTCATAGTCCACGTAATCAATCTTTATTTTCTCTGATGACACCACATCCTCAGATGTGGTTGCTGCTGCCGTCGTTTCCCCGCTTGTAGCCGGAGGCTGAGTGCTGGATGGCTCTGTATGCACCTGACTCTGGGTCTCAGCAGATGTGGATTCCGGAGTGGTTTCAGTGACAGACTCTGTCTCTTTCTTTGTAGTCGACTCCTCCGTTGTCTGAATGCTGGTCCTGGTCTCTTCCAGAGTTTCCTCTGAAACTTTTGTCTTAGCCCCCACTGCATAGGACCTTTCTGTAATAACCTTTGCAATCTCTTCCATGGTAAGTGGAGCCAGTTCTTCCATATCTTCCATAGAAAGGGAAGAATTCTGAGCAATCAGTTCTTTTAGGAAATAAGCTTTTCCATAGGATATGTTATATTCCTGAGCCAGCTGCTTCACATCGTCTTCCTCTATGACCTGCTGGTCATACACAACCGCTTTTAATCTTTTTTCCTCCAGTGTGGTCCTGATATCAGTGACCACTGCAGATCTTAAATTGGAAGCCTTTTTAATGCTGTCGTTGGATACCGTAACCAGTATGGCATTATCCAGATCATCAAGAAAGCCATGGGTAACCATAGATCCGATAATGGCATTAACAGCCACATTTAAATCCACGCCTTCCATATCCATATCCTTAAGTATTGTCATTCCGTCCTGATTGACCGCTTCCGCTTTCAGCACCCGGTTTTTCTTGTTTACAGATAGTTCAACACTGGGGTTCACATCAATTCCTATGACAGAATCCACTCTGCTGTTTTGATAGCTGTAAGTTCCTCCGGCAAGCATAATCATGCAAAAGCAGGCTGCAATCAGCCCTGCAATCACCCTCTGCCGTTTTAAAAAAACCGGCTTAGAAACACTGGTCTCCCCAATCTGGGAAGTGCTTAAATCAATCCGGTCCAATACATTGGGGATTAAGTCATCAGTTGCAGATTTTAAGCAGGCTTCGATCTGTTTTCTATTTAGTTGTTTGTGTTTATCTAAAGCCATATCAAAGCCTACTCCTCTCTTAAATAATTTTCCAGCTTTTTCATAGCCCGGTTATATCTGGACAGAGCAGTTGCCAAAGGAATCTTTAAACTGGCCGCTATTTCCCTGTGCTTCATTCCGGCGGAAGTATGAAGAAGAACGATCTCTCTCTCCTCTTCCTTTAAAATGGACAATGCTGCCAGCAATACCATCTTATCTGCTGCCATCTCTATTTCTGAACAGACCTCTCCGGTTTCCGTTCCAGACAAGTCTTCTAACGTAATGTCCGAGTCATGCTTTTGCTCCCGGAATTTCATATAACATAAATTCCGTGCTATGGTAAACATCCACGCCAAAGGTTTCCCCTGGGATTTGTAGCTCTTTGCAGAAGTCCATATCTTTAAATAGACTTCCTGTAAGATCTCCTCCGCATCCTGGGGGTGCTTTATAATGGACAGAATAAAACTGTACATCGTGCGGTCTGTATTCTGATATAAACGCTGAAAAGCCTCCTGGTCGCCCTCTGCCACTTTTTTTAAAAGCGCTTCATCGCTTAACAGGCTGTAATCTTCAGCTCCGCCAAAGCTCATCAATCCCATAAACAGCATGGATCCGATTTCCTTTCTATTAGGTTAATGCTGATTTCTGTCATCTTATTGCATAAAATGGAAATATTTTATTACCTTATTTTTCCACACCGAAACCGCTTTCCGCGGTTATGACCAGACAGCAGCGTTTATCTATCTCAGTTACCTTTTTTGTGATCTCTTCCTTTAGCCATTCCCTTTTTTTGCGGTCATATTCCCTGGGAACTACCAGATCAAAGATCAGATTAATCTGATCCTTTCCTTCTATCATTCTAAAATCATGAAATGTGACTCTTTCATCTGTATCTTGAATCACATTTTCCACCATGCTTCCAAATTCCATTACTTTAGAATCTCTGGTTTCCACAGGATCCATATGAATAACAAGAAATATCCCAAATTTTTTTAATGCCTCCCGTTCAATCCGGTCGATAATCTCATGGGATACCTCTACATTTACGTCATTAGGAACTTCAGCATGAATGGAGGCCATACTTCTGGTTGGTCCATAATTATGAACAATCAAGTCATGACTTCCCACAATCCCCTCATAGGCTTCCACGAAATCAGTGATTTCCTGGTAAAGCTTTGGGTCAATGGGCTCACCGATTAATGGCGTAAGAGTATCTTTTGCAATCCTGATACCTGCCCACATAACGATGACTGAGACAATTACACCCACAATTCCATCAATATTTACCCCCCAGATACCATAAATACCCACAGATAAAATAGTAGAGGTGGTGGTTATTACATCACCCATAGAATCTGCTGCGGTCGCCTTCATGACGGCTGACTGTATTCGATTTCCAAGAGTCCTGTTAAAAAACGCCATCCATAATTTCACTAATACAGACAATATAAGGATAATAACAGACACAGCATGAAAAGACATTTCCTGAGGATGAAGAATTTTATCTATTGAGGTTTTAAACAGTGAAAATCCCACCTGAATAACAAGGAATGCAACAATAAATGCCGCAATGTATTCCACTCTTCCATGTCCAAATGGATGCTCCTCATCTGCCGGTTTCCCAGCCATCTTCACACCAATAAACCCTATTATGGAGGATGCCGCATCCGATAAGTTATTAAATGCATCTGCCATAACAGAGATACTGTTAATCAGCAGTCCCGTTAATAGCTTAGCGGTAAATAAAAGAATGTTGCAGAAGATCCCCACCACACTTGCCATCAGCCCGTATCGGGTACGAACCAGGGAATCCTCCGTGTTTTTGTAGTCCTTCACAAATATGCGAACCAAAAAATCAGTCATAGTTCTCCTTTCCTGATTTTAAAGTAAATAGTTGACACTCTCTAAAAAAAGACCTTCCGGAGGCACGGTATAACCTGCCATTTGCCGGTCCAGCGCCTTTAAAATACCAGACATCTCCTCAGGTCTTCGTTCTTTCAGTCCTACTTCTATTAAAGTGCCCATAAGAATTCTTACCATATTATAGAGAAATCCATTTCCAGTAAAACGAACGAAAAGTCTGGTATCCTCTTTTTCAAATTCTATTTTCTTTAAATTTCTTACCGTTGACTTCTTCATCTTCCGGTTAGAACAAAAGCTTTTAAAATCATGCTCTCCACAGAGTAAAGCAGCAGCCCGTTCCATCGCTTCTACATCCAGGCTTTTATGAAGGCCATAAATATATTTACGATCAAACACCTGCTTCTTTTCTCCCATTTCAATACGGTAAAGATATGTCTTTTCCTGTGCATTCAAACGGCTGTGAAACCGCTCCGGTACCTGATCCAATGCCTTTACCCGAATATCTTCAGGCAGATAATGATTTAAATACTCCATTATCTCCTGCCCTTTTTTATTTATATCAACATGAAAATTAGCAACCTGATTAAGAGCGTGTACCCCTGCATCTGTTCTGCCTGATCCATGTACCTCCACGCTTTGTCCGCATAATCGCTCTAAAACAGTCTCTATTTTCCCCTGAATAGTCTGATCGGTATTTCCCTGCTTCTGCCATCCATCATAACGGCTTCCGTCATATTCAACTATAATCCGGTAATTTGTCATATTTTACTCCATTCTTTTGCGTATATAAAAAACAGGAGTGCTGCAATCGCAGTTCCGGCTGCCACTCCTGAACAATCCAGCCATACATCAGAGATCTGTCCTGATCTTCCCGGTACAAACAGCTGAATGGTTTCATCAATAAAAGGAATCAGAAAACCTGCCATTCCATGGATAAATAACCGCTTCTCCATGTTAATTTCATATGATTTCACACATTGAAACAAAATTATTCCTAACAGCGTATATTCCGAGA
Organism: Lacrimispora xylanisolvens; assembly: GCF_002934545.1. Taxonomy (GTDB): domain Bacteria; phylum Bacillota; class Clostridia; order Lachnospirales; family Lachnospiraceae; genus Lacrimispora; species Lacrimispora xylanisolvens. The sequence goes on along the minus strand of NZ_PTJA01000021.1, from coordinate 3,201 downwards.
AATGACCTGCCTTTCGGATTATATGCTCTGTGAGCCACTGGCTCTCAATGCCAGCAGAGATAAACAGATTCCTTAAATACTCCAAAACATGCCCACTGTCAACCGATGATAAATCTGCTGTCTTAAGTGAGTTGGAGTAAATAAATAAAATATATAAGACTGCTGTCACTGTCCACACCAATCTCTTTTTCATATGTCTCACCTCAAAATTCCACTTTTATCTACCTGTTCGGCAGCCTGAATGAGGACTTCTTCCTCACGCACCAGCGCAAGTCTTACAAATCCTTCTCCTGAAGGGCCAAACGCGCTTCCAGGTGTTACCAGTACTCCAGCCTTTTCCAGAAGTTCTCTGGAAAATGTCTCTGAATCTTTAAATTTATCCGGAATCTTTGCCCATACAAACATGGTAGCCTGAGGCTTTTCCATATTCCAGCCAATTCGGGTCATATGTTCACACAAAGCATCTCTTCGTCTCTCATATGCCATTCTGGTGGATTCAACACAGGATTGATCTCCTGTAATTGCAGCAATCGCCGCTTTTTGAACAGGCAGAAACATCCCATAGTCCATATTAGACTTTAAGGTCTTTATTTTATCAACGATGTCCCGGTTTCCCAGACAGAATCCGATTCTTGCACCAGCAAGTCCATAGGTTTTAGAAAGAGAATTAAATTCCACACCAATCTCTTTTGCACCAGGAAAGCTTAAAAAACTGCCGCATTGACGATGGTCAAATACCAGTTCACTATAGGCATTATCATGTAAAACCACGATGTCATACTTCTTTGCAAATTCAATTAAATTTTTATAGAAACTATCAGGTGCCATGACTGTGGTAGGATTATTGGGATAAGAAACAATCATGAACCTGGCTTTCATTGCTATCTCTTCCGGTATTTCTGAAAAATCGATGAGATAATCCTTTTCTTTCCTCTGGGGCATGTAAAAAAGACTGGCTCCAGCCAGTAAAGGACCATCAGCAAATACCGGATAACAGGGATCGGGAACAAGCACGATGTCCCCTTCGTCTACAATAGACAAAGCTATATGTGCCAGCCCTTCCTGAGAACCAAGAAGTGAGCAGATTTCTGATGAAGGATCCAGGGTAACTCCATATCGTCTTTGATACCATAGAGCGACTGCCTCTAGTAGTTCTTTCTGATCCTGTATGGCATAAATATAATTGTTGGGATCAGCGGCCGCTTCGCAAAGAGCTTGTGTAATATGTCCAGCCGGCGGAATGTTTGGTGCTCCCACGCTCAGATCAATTACCGGTTCCCCTTTCTCCTCTTTCTGGCGTTTCAACTCCAGAAGCTTAGAAAAGATTCCCTCTCCAAAATGGTTCATTCTTCTAGCAAATCGCATGGACACTCCACCTCTGTCTTTTATTAATAAAATATAATCTTAGTTATTATAGTACAAAGGTTCTTATATTACAAGGACAGGCATTAAAAAAGTCCCCAAAAACGGCATATACCGAGTTTGAGGACTTCATTTATGGACCAATTGTGACCGGAACACCCAAATTACAGTAACTCCACAAAACATCCATCACATCATTATCAACTGCTACGCAGCCATGAGTTGTTCCATCTGGAACTCTGCATCCATGAATCATAATAGCTCCGCCAAGTGCGGTTTCCCACGGTGGCTGCTGTCCGTTTAAATTGGCATTAATAATTTCATCTCTTTGTTCCTGAGTGATGATTCCCTGCTCAAATCCCCGCTTAGCATCTTCTACTCCGGGATAAGAAAGCCCAAGTGCCAGATATGCCACACTTTTGTCATTTCTTGTACAAACGTAAAACTGACCGCTGGGAGTTCTCATATCACCTTCCACCTTTTTGTTTCCGTCAGAAGATGAGGCACCAATAGAAACGGGATACTCTCCAATTAAAGTCCCATTTTGTTTTAATGTCAGGGTTTTCAACCGTTTGCTCACATATATGGAGACACCATTCACCGATGCTGCATTACCTGAATTTCCACCTGCTCCCGGTCCCACCGCTTCCTGGGCATAACCGGTGGTTGCAGTCAAAGCTATCAATACAATTGCCATCAAGCCCGAAAAAACTCTTCTTATCTTTTTACTCATTCTTACGTTCACAACCATGCTCCTTCATAACTATAATTAAATACAATGACCTAAATAGCTTAAAACGGCCTGATAACAGCCTTCCACTCCTGCTAGACCGCTGTCCAGGCAAAGGTGATAATTCTGCGCCTTTCCCCATTCACAGCCTGTATAATACTGATAATAATCTTTTCTCTTCCGATCTGTTTCCCTGATTTTATTCTCTACTAATTGAGGATCCAGATCTTTATTTAAGGAGATAATTCGCTCTATTCGGTGTTCAATCCCTGCGTATATAAACAGATTGATGCTGTCTTCCAGAACCCTGTCCGCACACCTTCCAACAATTATACACGGTCCCTTTTCAGCCAGACTTTTAATCACTCTGGACTGAGCCAGAAATACCTGATCAGAGATAGGTATTTCATACAGAGGGGAAAATGAGGTATAAAGGGGTGGTTCCAATGATTGCTCTGTTACGGGAATGCTTTCATAATAATTAAGAAACTCAGTCACAGACATGTTTGTCTCCTGTGCAGTTAAAGAAATTAATTCTTTGTCGTAGAAAGGGATTTCAAGTTTCTCTGACAGCTTCATTCCCAGTTCCCTGCCGCCGCTTCCAAACTCTCTGCTTATGGTAATCACACGATCTAACATATACCCTCCTTATCTTCCGTCAGACAATTCTACCAGTTCCTCTTTTCATAATATAACATTCCATTCACACTGCAGAATTTCAGGTATTCTTATTTGGTACATCCATCCGCATTTTATCACATTATGAAATCTATGTATACCTTATTTCCGTATTTCGTCCATATAATCTATCCTGGAAATAAAAAAAGACCAGAGTCTTCTATTAAAAGAAAGACTTCCGGCAAATAAAAAAAGCGCGAGACGGGACTCGAACCCGCGACCCCGACCTTGGCAAGGTCGTACTCCACCAACTGAGCCACTCGCGCTTATTAATTATTCTTTTATCTGGGCATATACCCTCAAAACCACACATTGTTATATATCTTTCATCCGTTCTTCCTCTTACCTAAACCAACCTGGTTAAGCCCTCGACCTATTAGTGACAGTCAGCTGCACATGTTACCATGCTTCCACCTCTGCCCTATCTACCT
>NZ_PTJA01000020.1 GCF_002934545.1 Lacrimispora xylanisolvens | reverse complement strand
GTAGGCAGACTTTCGGAGCGCCTTCCGGGCGCAAGCAGGAAATAAACCCCTTATAGGGGTTGAGCAAGCCACCGGCTAAGCCGGTGGTATTGACTACTTTATGTGGGAAAAATAGACAAAATAATGAATTCCTTTTCAGTTATTTTATCAATAGACTTGGCATGAAATGGTAGTATACTAATGTGTGTAATATATTAGTCGCACAGATAAAGGCAAGGCAATTCCTTTTCGTGGCAGGCTAAACTACTAATCATATCTTGTAGAAGGAGGAAGTGTATGAGTCTTTATGTTATTGTGGCGGGTATTTTATTACTCGTATCGTTTGCAGGACTTATTGGTTACTGTATGAAGGGGGGAAACCTGCTAGTCGGGTTTGTTTTTATGGCACTGATCTGGTGCCTTGTAGGACGGGTGCCATATCGAACTGTGATAGATACTGTGTTTCAGTCATCCGTTGAAAGTTACGGACCAACCATAGCTATTATTGTCTTTGGAAGCTGGTTTGGCAGGGTGATTGTAGATACGGGAATCGCAGGTTTTATCATTAAAAAAACGGTGGAGATGGCTGGAGATAAGCCGCTTGTAACAACTATTCTGGTATCTCTGGTTTGTACTCTTATTTTTACCAGCGCATTTGGCGTAGGTTCTGTAATGGCAATCGGTATGATCGTACTTCCTATTCTGTTTTCTCTTGGGGTTGAGAAACGTGTAGCAGTAGGTGCCTATATGATGTCTGTTGCAGGTGGAATGTATTTAAATCTTGGGTATGTAAATCAGCTTCTTGCTCTGTTCCCCAATATGACTTACGATAACTCATATTTGAGATTTGCAGTGATTGCTACCATTATCCATGTAATTGTCATGCTCATATTTATTATATATCATTTTAGAAAAAGCGGACAGGGAAAGGCCCGTGCCTGGGCGGTAGTGAATTCAGGGTCAGCACAGCAAATTCCGGCAGTTGCGGCGATTGTTCCTTTTTTGCCAATTTTGATGGTAGCAATATTTAAGTGGAAACCGGTTCCAGCTTTCCTGATCGGAATTTTCTTTGGACTTCTTCTTACGAGAAATATGACAAGCTATAAACTGGCCATTGAAAAGGTACAAAAAACTCTTTACGACGGAATTGCTGATGTAGGTCTCCTCATCGGTATGCTTTATGGCGTTAATATTTTCAGTACTGCAGCAAAACAGGTAGCTCCAATCCTTAGTGAGCTTCTAGGCGGAGTCATTCCTCAGTCGGCTATTATTATCTTAATTGTATTTATAATTTGTGCACCTTTGGGACTTTTTAGAGGACCTCTTATGGTATTTGGTTCTGGTGCCGCTACACTTGCAATTTTACAGGCCACTGGATTTTTCCCGGAATCATTCTTATTTATTCTGTTTTTGGTGCCGCCGGTTGCAATTGTTGCAAACTCCTGCCCGACCCAGTCCTGGAGTATGTGGGGAATCAGTTATGCAAAGCTGGAGCCCAAAACTTATATTCGCACCAACTTTCCCTGGTCCTGGCTGATTTTTGCGGCTAATTTATTGGCAGGGTATATGATAATAGCTAGATGATTCAATTGTTGAAATAAAGCAGTTAGATTAGGAGGACAAATGAGCAGACGATCAATTCGTATAGGAATCGATGTTGGCGGTACTCATACTAAGGCAGTTGCCATTGACAATGATACAAACCAGATAGTAGGCAAGGGTATCGTTATGACGACTCACTTCCACGAAAGCGGAGTTGCAAAAGGTGTCGTGGAGGCTTTTGAAAAATGTCTGATGGAAAATGATATCAAGCCAGACGAAGTGATTTTTATTGCGCATAGCACAACACAGGCTACTAACGCACTTTTGGAGGGTGATGTTGCCAAAGTGGGCGTTATAGGTATTGGAAGAGGCTTCTTAGAGAGCATGATGGCAAAGAAACAGACTCATATTGAAAATATTGATTTGGGAACAGGGAAATACATTGAGATAAGCAATGAGTTCATCCGAAGCAAAGATATGACCCAGGATGCCATTAAAGAGAAAGTAGATGCTCTGATCAAGGATGGAGCCAGAGTAATTGTTGCCAGTAAGGCCTTTGGAGTGGACGACCTCACGGAAGAGAAGGAGGTGGCAAAAGAAGCTGAGAGCCAGGGGAAGCCCTGTACACTTGCCTCTGATATTACAAAGCTATATGGTCTGACAACACGAACCAGAACTGCTGCTTTAAATGCCAGCATCCTGCCCAAAATGCTTGAAACAGCCACCAGCACGGAATCAAGTGTAAGAAGCACTGGTGTAACAGTACCTCTTATGATCATGAGAGGGGATGGGGGCGTTATGGAAATCGAGGAGATGAAAAAGCGCCCTATTTTAACCATGCTTTCTGGACCGGCTGCCAGTGTAATCGGAGCTCTTATGTATTTAAGAGCCTCCAACGGCATTTACTTTGAGGTGGGAGGTACCTCCACGAATATTGGTGTCATTAAAAATGGACGTCCTTCGGTAGATTATTCTATTATTGGCGGACATAGAACTTATGTAAATTCTCTTGATGTACGGGTTTTAGGCGTAGCAGGAGGCAGCATGGTACGCGCCTGTAAAGGAAAGATTGTAGATGTGGGACCGAGAAGCGCTCATATTGCCAATATGGGATATGCAGCGTTTACTCCGCCAGAATTGTTTGATGGAGCAAAGCTATATTATATGCAGCCTCGAAGCAATGATCCAAAGGATTATGTGGCAATTCGATTAAATAACGGGGAAAGCGTTACTATTACAAATACTTGTGCAGCCAATGTCCTTGGCATTTTAAAGGAAGGTGACTATGCTCAGGGAATTTATGAATCCAGCGTGAAAGCTATGACGCTGCTCGCAGAGGAAGTGAACCTGACAGTGGAGGAAGCCGCCAGAGCTATATTAACAAAAGCCTGTGAAAAGATTCAGCCTGTTATTGAAGATCTCATTGCAAAGTATAAACTGGAGCGAGATCAGGTGGTGCTGGTAGGTGCAGGAGGAGGCGCAGGAACACTTCTTACATTTACGGCTCAAACGATGAATTTTCAATATCAGATTCCAGAACACGCTGACGTTATTTCTTCTATTGGAGTCGCACTTGCAATGGTTCGGGAAATGGTAGAAAGAACAATTCCTAACCCTACAGCAAAGGACATTGCGGAATTAAAAAAAGAAGCGAAAGAACTTGCTATGAGCAGCGGTGCAGTAGAAGATACCATTGAAGTTTATGTGGAGATAGACGAGCAGTCTCAAAAGGTTACTGCAATTGCAATGGGTTCCACTGAGGTAAAAACAACGGATTTAATGAAAAACTGTCAAGAAGAAGAGGCTGTGGAAATAGGGGCTCAATCCGTGGGAGTGCAAAAAAGCAATGTAACCATGAGGGCAGCAACCAGCGGATTCTTTATTATGACCGTTAAAAATAATGGTGATCAGGCACTGAGAGTTATTGATAAAAAAGGGTTTATTAAGGTACAAAGAAGAAATGGCAATGTCTTAAAGACTACAGTAAGATCGGCTCCAGAAGAGTTAAAAGGAATCTGGGACCAAACCAGTAGCTTCGCAGGAGAGGTTCGGATCAATCCAGATGTGTATGTGGTTGCAGGAAGCAAAATGCTTGATTATTCCGGAGTACCAGAGCTTGCTCAGGTGGCAGGTCTTATAGAAGCAGAACTTTGTGACCGGGATCCGGATGAAGAGTGCATTCTGGTGGTAGCTAAAAATGATTTGTAATGAAAAAAGAAAGCAGTTATTAGAAGATATGAACCGGCCAGATAGGTTTTGGAGGGAATATACCTTTAATAAAGATGCACCCAATTCAGCTCTTTTGCAGGAAAGCAAAGAGGAAATAATAGAAAAAAGTATTCAAACTGCTATGGTTATGTATAAGAAATACATGAAAGCTTACGCTGGCTGTTCCCCTGAGGAATGGCCGGCGCGGTTTTCTTTAGAGGTGGAGCACCGATATTACTATGAACAGTATGAGATTCAAAAATATATTGCTCTTTATCTCCCATTAAAAAAGACAATTGTACTCCAGCATAAAGCTCTTAATAAGGTGCAGGAGTTTATTGTACAGAATGATCTTTGTGATATGTTTTCAGAGGAAGAGATGAGACATATTGCAATGTATCACGAGATATTCCATCATATTGAAACCATAACACCGGAGATATATACCGCTTCCAGAATGATAAAAAAGCGGTTATTTTGGGTGTTTTCCTATAATACCAGCTGTATTGCTGCCAGTGAAGTAGCGGCAGTTGAATTCTCCAGGCTTATGAGCCAATCAGACTGTCACCCATGTGTATATGAACGGTTACTTGACATGGCTTTAAATGACGGCAGGCTTAATTAATTTGACGTTTCTCCGCAAATGTGGTATATTAATATATTAGTATAAAATATAAAAATGACTTGTTATAAAAAGAAACAGGCCATATTTGTACGGTTTGTAGCGCTTTATAAACGCCTAATTAATAAAGATAGAAAAGGAGGACATCTGTTGCTGAATAAACCCGAAAAGAAAACCACTGCTGATAATATTTATAGTGAACTTGGCAATAGCATTATCGAAATGCGGATTCGGCCGGGGGTCATTCTTACCATCAATGATCTTGCACAGGAAATGAATGTAAGCCGTTCGCCGGTACGTGATGCTTTAATTCGTCTGGAAAGAGAAGGGCTTATTATGACTCTTCCCCAAAAAGGCATTATGATTTCAAAAATCAATCTGGAAAAGGCACAGAAGGAACAATATATCAGGTACAGCGTTGAGATAAATGTATTAAAAGAATTTGTTGATAATTATACAAGAAAACATATATCGGATTTAAACAGTCTGATTGAACAGCAGGAAAAAGCCATTAAGGAAAAAGACACCAGGGCTTTTTTATCTCTGGATGACGAATTCCATAAGTATTTTTTTGCTGCAACGGATAAGCAGTATTGTGCGGAACTTATCTGGGGCGATGCTGGCAATTACCAGCGTCTTCGTCAGCTTATCTGTGTGGATACCACTCATGAGGAGAGCGTGCTTTCCGAACATCGGCAAATGATTGAGGCAATTATAAAGAAAGATGAGGAGTCTCTGATTCATATTGCAAGCCAGCATCTGCTTGATATTGATGATAATGCCATTAAAATTGGGGAACAATACCCGGAACTATTTGAGGCCCTTCCCAAAAAAGGTAAGATGAGGATCTTTGGTGATGATTTCCTTGGAGGTCTGGTAAAGGGCTAGATGCCGGCATAAGTATAGTAATATAGTAAATGGTAAAAGCTAGAATTAATAAAGTAGATATTTTAGAAATTAGGGGTAATTCTTCTGATTGACTTGACTAAAGCGACACATAATGTTATAAAAGAACCGTTGCATTGCATAAGGACACGTTGGAGGAGAAACAAATGCTTTACGAAGAGAAAACGATAGAAACCATTCCGGTTGGACCATTGGGCTTAATTCCCTTAAAAAGCTGCAAGGAACTGGGAGAGAAAGTAAATGATTATCTGGTATCATGGAGACAGGAGCGGGAAAGTGAACATAAGTCTACCATCGCTTTTTCCGGTTATCAGAGAGATACTTACATCATAGGAGCCAGCACCCCCAGATTCGGTACCGGAGAGGCAAAAGGCACCCTGCAGCAGTCTGTGCGAGGTGATGACCTTTATATCATGGTCGATGTGTGTAACTACAGCCTGACCTATTCTTTGTGCGGTATGACCAACCACATGTCCCCTGATGATCATTTTCAGGATTTAAAGCGTGTAATCGCTGCATCAGCAGGTAAACCAAGACGTATTAATGTAATTATGCCTTTCTTATATGAGAGCCGTCAGCATAAGCGTTCCAGAAGAGAGTCTCTTGACTGTGCATTGGCACTTCGTGAGCTTGTGAACATGGGTGTGGAGAATATTATCACATTTGATGCCCACGACCCCAGAGTGCAGAATGCAATTCCGTTAAAAGGTTTTGAGACGGTTCAGCCAATATATCAGTTTATTAAATACTTGTTAAAAGAAGAGAAAGAACTGGATATTGACAGCGAACATATGATGGTAATCAGCCCGGACGAAGGTGGCATGGGACGTGCAGTATTCTTTGCCAATGTACTGGGACTGGATATGGGTATGTTCTATAAACGTCGTGATTACACCCAGATTATTAATGGACGCAATCCCATTGTTGCCCATGAATTCCTGGGAAGCAGTGTAGAAGGCAAAGATGTAATCATTGTTGATGACATGATTTCCTCTGGCGAAAGTATGCTTGATGTTGCAAAAGAACTGAAACGGAGAAAGGCAAGAAAAGTATTTGTCTGCGCTACGTTCGGACTCTTTACCAACGGTCTTGCAAAATTTGATGAATATTATGAAAATGGATTAATCGACAGGATCTTAACCACCAATCTGGTATATCAGACACCGGATCTTCTGTCCAGACCTTATTATATTAATGTTGATATGAGCAAGTATATTGCCCTTATTATTGACAACTTAAATCATGATGCTTCCCTCAGCGGTCTGCTTAACCCAACAACCAGAATCAACCGGCTGTTAGAGCGTTACCGCGCCGGAGACCGTTAATTACGAGGACATTATGGAGCGATTGACGAAAGAAAAATTAGTTTTAGCCGGACTTACGGTATTTTCCATGTTTTTTGGAGCAGGAAACCTGATCTTTCCGCCTTTTCTGGGAGCGTCAGCGGGAACCGTTACCTGGATTGCAGTGGCCGGATTTGCAGTAACTGCAATCGGCTTTCCGGTTTTAGGCGTCGTGGCAGTGGCTCAGTCCGGAGGACTGGACAAGCTGGCGGGGCGTGTTCACCCGAAGTTTGCTTTTATTTTTACCCTGTTAATCTATTTATCCATTGGCCCTTGCCTTGCAATACCAAGAACTGCAAGTACATCATTTGAGATGGCAGTGGTTCCCTTCTTAAAAGAGGGATCTTCAAATACGCTGATGCAGTTTTTATACTCGGTGGTATTTTTTACCATTGCATTTGTAGTAGCACTAAAGCCAGATAAACTGACGGACCGTCTGGGGAAGATTCTGACTCCCATACTTTTGGTTCTGATCGCAGTGATCTTTGCCGGCTGTATCATTCACCCGGCGGGAGCCTATGGAACACCATCTGAAACATATGAGAAAGCTCCGTTTATTAAAGGATTTCTAGAAGGTTATATGACTATGGATACCATTGCCGCCTTAAATTTCGGTATTATTATATCGTTAAATATTAAGGCCATGGGCATAAAGAAAGAAGCAGATGTCGTTCATGAAACCATCAGGGCCGGTTTTTTTGCAGGTGGAATTCTCCTGCTGGTTTACAGTGCCTTATCACATGTTGGGGCAGTGACCGGGGGAGCATTTGGACTGGCAGATAACGGTGCTCAGACCTTGAACCAGGCAGTACAGTTTTTATATGGGAAAGCAGGTCTTATTCTGCTTGCAGCAGTTTTTTTCATTGCATGTCTGAATACCTGTATTGGTCTGATCAGTTGCTGCAGCAAGTATTTCTGCACTATTATACCCAAGGTTGGGTACCGGACGTGGGCATTTATATTCGCCTTTGTCAGCCTTATCATATCCAATGCAGGACTTAATAAGATACTGGAGATATCAGTGCCTGTTTTAAGTGCCTTATATCCTGTTTCCATTGTACTGATTATACTATCCTTTGTTTTTCGTGATGGAGAACGATGGAGAGCCGTCTATGTCTGTGCCATGGGGTTAACCGGAATCATAGGAGTGTTGCTGTCACTGGAAACGGCAGGAGCAGAAGTTTTACATGCAGAACTAATAAAGCTTCCATTTTATTCATATGGACTTGGCTGGATATGTCCGGCAGTTGTGGGTATTGTAATTGGAGTTATAATCGAAGCTATAATGGGGTCATTAAAAACTCATGATTAATAAAAAATCCCTGAAAGAGATGTGAATCAAATCTCTTTCAGGGATTTTGTTATATTTCGATTAAGTGATAAGGCATTAAGTTTGCAGTCATCATCTGAGCTTCCCGCTGGTGGCAGGTAAAAATAATGATCTGATTTGTATAAGTGCCAGCCAGCCATTTTAATCCGGTCTTTAACCTGTCGTCGTCATAAAGAACGAAGCTGTCATCAAAGATAAAGGGCATTCTTTCGTCCCCGGTCTGAATCAGTGTTGCAGCAGCCAGACGGAGAGCCAGATAAACCTGATCCATAGTTCCGCTGCTGACCTGCTCCAAAGGTACCAGCTTGGTTTTCGTATTTAAGAAGATGTTTAAGTTCTCATCTACACTCATGCTGGTGTAAATTCCGCCAGTAATTCCGGAAATTAAATCGGAAGCCGCTTTATTTAAGTATAGTCCGAACGAGTCCCGGATTGAGGAAGATAAGTTGGTCATGGTTTCCAACGCTAAGTCTACCGCTGAGATTTCTTCCCGTATACGGTCATTTTCAGCAAGTATATGCTTTAACCCTTCCGCCTGGGTTTTACAGCCGGATAAATGATCCAGCTTCTTCTCCAGTTCCCACTGACTTTTCTGCTGTGTCTCTATGGTTACTCCACAGCCCTCCAGCTTCTTATTAAGCTCTTCGATCTGGGCTGCTTTCTGGTTGATGGCCGCTTCTGATTTGGATACGGCAGAGCAAAGCCGTGTAAATTCAGCCATACGGTTCTTAAATGCCTGTATGGATTCCGGAGTAATTTCCGTATCACCTAAGTGCCGGGACAAAATCTCTTCAAGTACCTTGCCGCTCATTTCCATATCCTTCATATGATGACGAATCCTAAGAAAAAGGAGCAGGCCAATCAGATAGAAAATAAGAGCTCCGCTTACAAAAACACTTAACAGTAAAATAAGATCAACACCGTAATACGCGGAAAAATAATTGGATTCACCCATATAATAAATAACACCGGTGCTGCAAAGTAAAAGTGTGGCTAAAATAAGTGAAATGGCGGAAGCAAACTTTTTCGATTTCCTGTTACAGGCGGTCTGGGCTTCCATATAGTCATCATAATGCTCCTGCGCCTTTTGGGAATAGGAGTTTATGGAGTCGTGGTCGGTAAACTGGTTGCTAGTAAGAACCTGCCTGCCTCTTGCCACTTTTTTAATTAACTCTTCCTTTTCTGCCTGGCGTTCTTCCAGATCCGTCTTCATATCCACCCGAAGCTTTTGATAGGTCTGAATCTGATTTTCGTACTCAGGGGCTGAAATTTCCTTTTCGATGTTGCGTATTTCACTTAACAGAGAGGTGTAGGTACGGGCAGCTTCCGGTACCATCTGGGATTCCAGTTCCTTTCTCTGAGACTTTAAGCAGGCTGCGGCTTTCGTTATGTTAAGCGCAAGATTGCCAGTTGTATTTAAGTTTGCAATGTAATTTTTCAGTTCTGTTACCATACCTTCATCAGTAGCGCTTTTTAACTGTCCGATGCTGATGGTGTTAATGTAGGAGGTTTCACTTAAACCGCAAAGAAGATCATCTAAAAATGCCTTAGTGGGCTCGATTTCTTTTCCAGCGGTTTCATCCACTACCTTAAACTCTTTTTTGTTTTTCTGGAAAGTCCGTTCGATCCGGTAGATATGTTCCTTATGTTCCACCCGGATCTGGCCTTCATAGGTTCCGCTGTTTTCCCATGGCTCAAAACGGGAGTAGAGATCATTTCTGGAAGCTCTGCCTCTTTGCCGTTCGATTCCAAAGAGCATGCTGCGGATAAAGGTATGGATTGTGGATTTTCCAGCTTCATTTTTTCCGTAAACAATGTTGATCCCATCATGGAACGTTAGGTTCCTGCCGTGGAATTTTCCAAATCCATTGATGTAGATGTCCAGTATTTTCATGGGTCAGCTCCTTTCATCCGTTGTACGAAGCAAAGCATTGATTCCGTAATAAAGTGCTTTCTTCTCCACCCCGCTCATCTCCGGCTTTTGAAGTGCCTGGATAAAAAAGCCGATCATATCACTGGGGTGTTCCGCAAAGAGAGCTGAGAAATTATACTGCGGTTCAGACTCGTCTATAATTTCCAAAATTTTAAAACGGGTGGAAAGCATATCCAAATCAAAGGTTATATCAGGATCCCTCATACCACGTATGCGGAACCGGTAAATATTCTCCCCGCCCCGGTTTTGGATCTCCTGGGTGATTTTCATGGCAAGTTCTGTATTGGTCGTGGCTGGGGTGACATTGACTGCAAGAGAGATGTACTGAAGCTTTGCAAGAGGGATGAATTTTAATGAGGTTACCATACGGGTCACCTCGTTGATCTCTCCTACCATCATGCCGTGAGGGCCGGATTCTGTCTTGTCCAGAGGTTCCAGAGAACCTGCAAATGCCATACGGTTTTCAATGAGAATCTCAGGACGGTGAATATGTCCCATAGCGATGTAGGAGAAGTCCAGACTTGACATGGCGCCTTTATCAAAGGGGATATGGTTGGCATCTCCTCCGTGGCCTAAAAGGACGTGAATTCTTCCGTTGTTTGGTACCTTCAAATGATCAAGGCGGTTTTCGGGTATTTCCACAGAGTGATAGCTAAAGCCATAAACCTCCGTATTGATCTCTTTAAAATAAACACTTTCCAGCTCCTCACCCATAATATAAGACACGTTAGGAGCCCAGGTAAAGCTTAAAAGGGCTGAATTATTACGGATGCGGTCATGATTTCCTGCAATGATGACCACACGGACACCTGGAATGGTTGAAAATAAATAATTAACCTCTTTTAAGTCTCTGGCAAGGGGCTGGCGGTGAAAAAGATCGCCGGAAATAAAAAGACAGTCAGCTTCCAGAGTCTTTGCCTGGTTTACCGCCTTTGCAAAAGTGTCTTTTATATCCTGGGAACGTTCCCGGCTCCAGGGCTTATCGCTGTCAGGGCTCATGCCCCAGTGAACATCTGCAATATGTATGAATTTCATCGTCAATACCTCGCTGGTACAGCACTGTACAGAGAATCTGGTCTTGCTGTACGGAATCCTCTTTCATAGACTTGGAACCACATATAAAAGAAATCTTAAACTCCCTTCATACATGGTTCCGGTATAAAGAGGCTGTCTGATTATTGGCAGCAGCCTCAGCGGCTTAAAGTTCGCAGTTGTTAACGGTTCTTGGGAATGGAACCACGTCGCGGATATTGGACATACCTGTTAAATACATAACACAGCGTTCAAATCCAAGACCGAATCCGGCATGACGGGTAGAACCGTATTTTCTTAAATCAAGGTAGAAATCATAATCTTCTTTCTTAAGTCCCAGTTCATCCATACGTGCGGTGAGCTTGTCCAAGTCGTCTTCCCTCTGGCTTCCGCCAATAATCTCACCGATTCCTGGTACCAGACAGTCAACAGCAGCAACAGTTTTGTTGTCCGGGTTCATCTTCATGTAAAATGCTTTGATTTCCTTTGGATAATCAGTTACAAATACCGGTTTTTTATAGAGCTGTTCTGTTAAATAGCGTTCATGCTCCGTCTGTAAGTCACAGCCCCAGAATACTTTATAATCAAATTCTTCATTGTGTTTCTCTAAAAGTTCAACTGCTTCGGTGTAAGTCACATGAGCAAATTCGGAATTTAATACATGGTTCAGTCTTTCTAACAATTCCTTGTCCACAAACTGGTTAAAGAAGTTCATCTCTTCCGGTGCATGCTCAAGAACATAACGGATCACATATTTTAACATGGATTCTGCCAGTTCCATATCATCCTGAAGATCAGCAAAAGCCATCTCAGGCTCGATCATCCAGAATTCTGCTGCGTGACGGGTGGTATTGGAGTTCTCAGCACGGAAGGTAGGACCAAAGGTATAAACATTCCGGAAAGCCATAGCATAAGTTTCTGCATTAAGCTGTCCGCTTACGGTTAAGTTGGTTGGTTTTCCAAAGAAGTCCTGAGAAAAGTCTACAGCGCCCTCCTGGGTCATGGGAATATTCTTTAAATCCATGGTTGTTACCTGGAACATCTCACCAGCACCTTCACAGTCACTTCCTGTAATAAGGGGAGTGTGTACATAGACAAAATCCCGCTCCTGAAAGAACTGATGGATGGCATAGGCTATGAGAGAACGTACACGAAAAACTGCCTGAAACGTATTCGTTCTTGGACGAAGATGAGAGATGGTTCTTAAATATTCGAAGGTATGACGCTTTTTCTGAAGTGGGTAGTCAGGGGCAGACGCACCTTCAATGTCGATTTTTGCGCCCTGAATCTCGAAAGGCTGTTTGGCTTCCGGTGTCGGAACCAGGGTGCCTGTGACGATTATTGCTGCGCCAACATTCAGTTTGGATATCTCTGAAAAATTATCCATGGTGTCATGATATACGATCTGAAGCGTGTCAAAATAGCTTCCGTCATTTAATACAATGAAACCAAAGGTTTTGGAATCCCTTAAGCTTCTCACCCAGCCGCCAATTGTAACTTCCTTGTTGAGAAATGAATCTTTGTCTCTATATATTTGTCTTACTGTGGTTAATTCCATAATAGCTTCTCCTTTTACATGTTCGCATACTTAGTAAGATTATACTGTATTTTCGGCCTCGATTCAAGGGGGATGGGGGGCAAAAACGCTGTATCTGTACTAAAATGTAAAAGAAATGACAAAAGCATGAAAAATGTCGGAAAATGCACAAAAAATTATCACAATAATTCAAAAATTTGTTCACTATTTTACGAATGTGTGGTATAATGCTAGTACAATAAATATCAACAGCAAGAGGTGATAACGTGATTAAAAAAGAGATGATTGCCATGCTTCTTGCGGGCGGTCAGGGCAGTCGTTTGGGTGTTCTGACGCAGAAGGTGGCAAAACCCGCAGTATCCTTTGGCGGAAAATACCGGATCATCGATTTTCCGCTCAGCAATTGCATCAATTCAGGAGTCGATACAGTAGGGGTCCTGACTCAGTATCAGCCATTGCGTTTAAACACTCATATCGGAATCGGTATTCCGTGGGATTTAGACCGTAACGTTGGCGGTGTCACGATTCTTCCTCCCTATGAAAGAAGCAAGGGAAGCGACTGGTATACCGGTACAGCCAATGCCATCTATCAGAACCTGGAGTATATGGAAACCTATAACCCGGATTATGTTCTTATCCTCTCAGGGGATCATATTTATAAGATGGATTATGAGGTTATGCTGGAGTATCATAAAGCAAATAATGCTGATATCACTATTGCTGCCATGCCGGTCCCTATTGAAGAGGCCAGCCGTTTCGGAATTCTGATTACCGATGAGAACAACCGGATAACAGAATTCGAGGAAAAACCTGCAAATCCCAGAAGCAATCTTGCTTCCATGGGCATCTACATATTCAGCTGGAAGGTCTTAAAAGAAGCGTTAATCAAAATGTCAGATGTTCCCGGCTGTGACTTTGGAAAGCATATCATACCAGATTGTTTTGATTCAGGAAACCGTGTATTTGCATACGAATACAACGGTTATTGGAAGGATGTAGGGACCTTAAGCTCTTATTGGGAAGCCAATATGGAGCTGATTGATATCATTCCGGAATTTAATCTCTATGAAGAGTATTGGAAGATTTATACCAAGAGTGATATTATTCCGCCTCAGTATGTGTCAAAAGAGGCTGTCATTGACAGAAGTATCATCGGAGAAGGAACTGAAATCTGCGGAGAGGTTCATAACTCCGTCATTGGTGCTGGTGTGGTAATCAAGTCAGGGGCTGTAGTGAAAGATTCCATTATCATGAGAGAGTGCGTGATAGGGGAGAACACCAGAGTTAGTAAAGCAATCATCGCTGAGAACGTTATTGTCGGTGCAGACTGTGAATTGGGAGCAGGTGATTTTGCACCCAGCAAATACGATCCCAAGGTTTATCAGTTTGATCTGGTAACCATTGGTGAAAATTCAGTCATACCAGATAAAGTAAAGGTGGGGAAGAACACAGCAATTGTCGGAGAGACCAGACTGGAGGATTATCCGGATGGGGAGCTGGCAGGCGGTGACTACATCATAAAGGCAGGTGGTATGAAATGAGGGCCATAGGAATTGTATTAGCAGGCGGAAACAGCAAAAGAATGAGGGAATTATCCAATAAAAGGGCAATAGCCGCTATGCCCATTGCAGGAAACTACCGCAGCATAGATTTTGCACTCAGTAATATGACAAACTCTCATATACAGAATGTGGCGGTTTTAACCCAGTATAATTCCAGATCTCTTCATCTGCATTTAAGCTCTTCCAAGTGGTGGGATTTCGGTAGAAAGCAGGGAGGCCTTTTTGTATTTACCCCTACCATTACAGCAGAAAGCAGCGACTGGTACAGGGGAACTGCCGACGCCCTTTATCAGAATCTGATATTCTTAAAAAACAGTCATGAGCCATATGTGGTTATCGCTGCTGGAGACGGCATCTATAAGCTGGATTATGGAAAAGTACTGGAATATCATATTGAAAAGAAGGCTGACATCACCGTTGTCTGTACAGAACTTCCGGCTGGAGAGGACACAACCCGCTTTGGAATTGTGAAAACCAATGATGACGGAAGAATTACAGATTTTGAGGAAAAACCTATGGTTGCTTCCTCTAACACAGTCTCCTGCGGTATTTATGTAATCCGCAGACGACAGCTGATTGAGTTAATTGAACGGTGCGCCATGGAAGACCGTTATGATTTTGTGAGTGACATTCTCGTCCGTTACCGGAATCTTAAAAGAATCTATGCCTACCGTATGAATACATACTGGAGAAACATTGCCTCTGTGGAGTCCTACTATAAGACCAATATGGACTTTTTAAAACCAGAGGTCAGGGATTATTTCTTCCGACAGTATCCGGATGTTTATTCGAAGATTGATGATCTGCCACCAGCAAAGTACAATCCTGGAGCTTCTGTGAAAAACAGCCTGATCTCCAGTGGCAGTATTGTCAACGGAGTAGTAGAAAACTCCGTTTTATTTAAAAAAGCTTATATTGGTAACAACTGTGTCATCAGGAATTCCATCATTTTAAATGATGTTTATATAGGAGACAATACGGTAATAGAAAACTGTATCGTGGAAAGCCGGGATACCATCCGGGCCAATACCACCTATATAGGAACGCCAGACAATGTAAAAATTGTCATAGAAAAAAACGAGAGATACACATTATAGGAAATGTGACGGGAAGGGGCTTTAACATGCAGATTACAGACGTAAGAGTTAGACGCATCGAAAAAGAGGGTAAGATGAAAGCTATTGTATCCATAACACTGGACAATGAATTTGTGATTCATGATATTAAGGTAATTGAAGGAGAAAAAGGCCTGTTTATTGCCATGCCAAGCCGCAAGGCTGCAGACGGGGAGTACCGGGATATCGCACATCCCATTAATTCCGGAACCCGGGATATGATCCAGAGAGTAATTTTGGATAAGTATGAAACCACGGCTCTTGAGATGCCGGAGGTTGCAGCAGCATTTGCTTAAGTAATATATGATTTTAATCCGCAGACCAGTTTTATCCGGCTGCGGATTTTTTTTATCAAAAATCATTGGAATACGGGATTTACACCAGTGTTCTTGTAAACTATAATAGAAAGTAATTAATTTGCGAAAGGTGGGTCATTTATGACTATAAAAATAGGAATTTTAGGTTATGGAAATCTTGGAAGAGGTGTGGAATGTGCAATTCTACATAATCCGGATATGGAACTTTGTGGGGTATTTACCAGGAGAGATCCTGAATCAATCAGTCTGCTTACTCCGGGAGTGGAGGTTCATCCAGTTGAAGAGGCCATTTCCATGAAGGATGCAGTTGATGTACTGATTCTCTGCGGTGGAAGCGCCCATGATCTTCCAGAGCAGACTCCCCAGTTTGCCAGATATTTTAATGTGGTGGACAGCTTTGACACCCATGCTAAGATTCAGGAACATTTTGAAAAGGTGGATGCCAGCGCCAAAGAGGGTAATAAAACAGCAATAATCTCCGTTGGCTGGGATCCGGGTATGTTCTCTTTAAACCGCCTGTATGCAGGTGCCATATTACCAGGTGGTCACGATTACACCTTCTGGGGCAAGGGAGTCAGCCAGGGCCATTCAGATGCCATACGTAAGATAGAAGGTGTTAAAGATGCAAGGCAGTACACCATTCCTGTGAAAGAATCTTTGGAGGCAGTGCGGAGTGGAAAAAATCCAGAGCTTACTACCAGACAGA
Source organism: Lacrimispora xylanisolvens (assembly GCF_002934545.1). Classification (GTDB taxonomy): domain Bacteria; phylum Bacillota; class Clostridia; order Lachnospirales; family Lachnospiraceae; genus Lacrimispora; species Lacrimispora xylanisolvens. The sequence continues at coordinate 52,069 of NZ_PTJA01000020.1, read as the reverse complement.
AACATACCAGGGAGTGCTACGTAGTTTTAAAAGAAGGAGCAGACCAGGAAAAAATAAGGGAAGAGATTGTGACCATGCCCAATTATTTTGCTGATTATGATACAGAGGTTCATTTTATCAGTGAAGAGGAACTGCTGCGGGATCATAAAGGAATTCCCCACGGCGGATCAGTGATAAGAACTGGAACAACCGGCTGGAAAGATGAGAACGGTCATGTGGTTGAATACAGCTTAAAACTGGATTCAAACCCTGAATTTACCGCATCTGTCCTGATTGCTTATGCAAGGGCTGCCTATCGTTTGAATAAAGAAGGGGTGAGCGGTTGTAAAACCGTGTTTGATATTGCGCCTTCCTATTTAAGCATATTAGACGGCGAACAGCTTCGCAGACAATTGCTATAGACAGCAGCAGGAGGAGACGAAATGTCAGTAAAGAAAGAAATGGTATTGTATTATTGTCCGGAAAAGGATAGTCAGAAAGGGAATGATTCAAGAATTGCCAGGTTAAAGGCAGTTCTGGTACGAATGGGAATCCGCATAAAAAATATTACACCAGACCAGACAGGCCAGACTATCGGTTATCTGGCTGGTATTGAGGGATTTGAGGAGCAGCCATCAGGTGAATATCCCATGGTGGAGGAAGAAGTTCTGGTAATGAAGAATTTTTCCAGCAGGAAAATTGATGAACTGCTAATGAATTTAAGGCGTTCCGGAGTATCAAAAATAGCTTTAAAGGCTGTGATAACAGATACCAATTCAAAATGGAATTTCTACGAATTATATCAGGAACTGAAAAAAGAGCATGAGACTATGTCTGGCAAAGAAGAGTCATGAAACGAATTATAACGTATTATTTAAAGCCCTATTATCTTCGGATGACTGTGGGCTTTTTCATTAAATTTTCAGGTACACTGATGGATCTTTTTCTCCCCTGGACACTGGCCCGCATGATTGATATGGTGATTCCGGCAGGAAAAAAGGAAGAAATTTTTCTGTGGGGAATCTTCATGCTGGTATGCTCTGTTCTGGCGGTGACACTAAGCATTATTGCAAACCGAATGGCATCGAGAGTGGCCAGTGACTCGATTTTTACCATAAGGGAGGATTTATTTCGCAAGGTAATGATACTTTCAAACCGGCAGGCTGATGAAATAACAAGACCCTCCCTGATCTCCAGACTTACCAGTGACACTTATAATGTGCATCAGATGATTGGAAGAATTCAGAGACTTGGAGTACGATCCCCAATCTTACTGGTGGGCGGAATTATAATGACTTTTTTACTGGATCCTGTTTTAGCCTGTATCCTTTTAGGGGTTCTTCCTCTTCTGACAGCAGTGGTCATTGGTGTTTCCGGTAAGAGTATTCCTCAGTTTACCCAGCTGCAGGAAAAGGTGGATGGATTTGTGCGTCTGATTCGGGAGGACATAGCTGGAATCCGTGTCATTAAAGCTCTTTCCAAAGAGGACTTTGAGCGGGAACGGTTCGATCAACATAATCGTGAGGTAGTGGATTGGGAAAAACGTGCTACCGTTACAACAGCCATAATAAACCCGGTCATGAACCTGTTTCTCAATATGGGGCTGGTGTGCGTCATAATTGCAGGTGCGTATCGTGTTAATGAAGGACTATCCAAAGTCGGCACCATATTGGCATTTATGACTTACTTTACAATAATTCTAAATGCTCTCATGTCCATTTCCAGAATGTTTGTTATTGTATCAAAGGCAGCCGCGTCAGCAGAGCGGATTGACAGAGTGCTTAAAGGGGAAGATGAGTCCTCTTTTCAATTGGCGCCTGCATTAAAAGAGAAGGAAAAAGAAACTTCATTTCTGGAATTCGATCATGTATCCTTTTCTTATGACGGTAGCGGAAATCATTTAAGGGACATCTCGTTTCGAATGGAAAAAGGAGAAACACTGGGCATTATAGGGGCAACGGGATCGGGAAAATCTACGGTTGTCAATCTGCTTATGAGATATTACGACCCGGATGAGGGTACAATCCGTATCAATGAGCAGGATATCCGTGCAATGAGCCTTAAAGATTTAAGGTCCAGGTTTGGAACTGTATTTCAAAATGATGTGATATTTGAAGAATCCATATTGGAAAATATACGAATGGGGCGTAATATTTCTGAAAAGGAAGCAGTCGATGCAGCCGGATATGCCAGGGCACTTGATTTTATCGGAGAAAAAGGGGGCATCTCAGAATCCTTAAATATCCGGGGTGCCAATTTAAGCGGAGGCCAGAAGCAGAGAATCCTGATAGCAAGAGCCCTTGCCGCTCATCCTGAAATTTTAGTACTTGATGATTCTTCAAGCGCTCTGGACTACAAAACAGATTCCCAGCTAAGGAGAGAACTAAAGGAAAACTTTTCCCACACTACCTGTATTCTGATTGCCCAGAGGGTTGGCTCTGTTATGAACTTGGATCAGATTCTGGTACTGGATGAGGGGGCCGTAATTGGGCAGGGCACTCATGAAGAATTGATGAAAACCTGTGAAGGCTATCGGGAAATAGTTACTTCTCAGATGGGAGTGGGAGGAAACGTATGAAGGACTCACAAAAAAGCACAATAAAACGTTTGATGCCTTATCTGATGAAATACCGGTTTTTACTTCTTCTTGCCTTTGTTATGACAATAGGAAGCAATCTGCTGGCATTACTGGGACCATTGCTTTCCGGTTATGCTGTTGATGCCATAGAACCTGGGAAGGGAAGTGTGAATTTTCCCCGCGTTTTTCAATACGCAGGTCTTATGGCAATGTTTTATCTGGTATCTTCTATCCTGTCCTATATCCTGTCTGTATTGATGATTACAATCAGTCGGAAGGTAGTATATCAGATGCGTAAGGATGTCTTTGACCGAATGCTTAACTTGCCGTCTGGTTATTATGATACCCATCAGACAGGAGATATCATAAGCCGTATTTCTTATGATATTGATACGGTAAATGAATCTCTGTCCAGTGACTTAATTCAGATTCTTACCACGCTGGTGACGGTTGTGGGAGCTCTTTATATGATGGTGATTATCTCGCCAAAACTCGTGCTGGTATTTGTAATAACGGTTCCCTTGTCAGGTCTGATGACCAGATTCATCACAAGCCGGACAAGGCCTCTGTTTCGTGAGCGGGCCAGAAGCCTTGGAGCGCTCAATGGTTTTGTGGAAGAAACGGTTACCGGGCAGAAAAGTATTAAAGCCTATTGCGAGGAAGAAGAGGTAATCCGTAAGTTTTCTTTTAAAAATAAAGAGGCAGTGGAAAGTTATTACAAATCAGAATATTATGGTAGCATGACAGGCCCAATGGTCAATTTTATTAATAATCTGTCCCTGACCTTAATCAGCGTATTTGGTGCATTCCTTTATCTGACAGGTGCCATGTCAGTGGGACAGATCTCCTCATTTGTACTCTATTCAAGAAAATTCTCCGGTCCTATTAATGAGGCTGCAAATATTATGAATGATCTTCAATCTGCCCTTGCTGCGGCAGAGCGGGTGTTTAAGCTTATGGATGAAATTCCGGAGCAGGAAGACCGAAAAGATGCGGTGGTAATTTCTGATTTAAAACGATCAGTCAAAGGCTGTGTTGAATTTTCTCATGTGGATTTTGGATATGAGCCTGGAAAACCTATACTGAAGAATCTGTCCTTAAAAGCAGAACCTGGGAAGCTGATTGCGATTGTAGGTCCGACTGGAGCAGGGAAAACAACAATCATAAATCTGTTAATGCGCTTTTATGATGTGAATGGCGGTAAAATTACCATTGATGGTATGGATATAAGAGATCTGACCAGGAAAAATCTGAGAAAGTCATTTGCCATGGTGTTACAGGATACATGGCTGTTTCAGGGAACGATCTATGAGAACCTGGCTTATGGAAAAGAAGATGCGACTTTGGATGAAGTGGTAAAAGCCGCAAAAGATGCACGGATTCACTCCTTTATTGAGCAACTGCCGGAAGGGTATAATACCATCTTAAAAGAAGACGGAACAAATATATCTAAGGGTCAGAAGCAGCTTTTAACCATAGCGAGAGCCATGCTGCTGGATAGTAAAATACTAATTCTGGATGAAGCAACATCGAATGTGGACACAAGAACTGAAATTCGGATCCAACAGGCTATGCGCCGCCTGATGGCAGGAAAAACCTGTTTTGTTATTGCACACCGCCTTTCTACCATTCAGGATGCAGATCTGATCGCGGTTATTTATCAGGGGGGAGTTGCAGAACAGGGAACTCATCAGAGTTTAATGGAAAAACGGGGCAGATATTATGAAATGGTCATGGCTCAATATGATTCTTAATAAGGGAACGGATGAAACAAACTCCGTTCCCTTTTCCTGTCTTTTACTGGTAATCACAAACTCCTGCCCATTTATTCAGAAGCTCTGCTTCTTCCGGCCGTTTTTTGGAAAGCTGGGCAGCAGCAACAATGGGAAGCCATGACTGAACATACTTTTTCGCGGTTCCGGTCTTCTTACAGAACAGGTTCATATACATATCTGCCTTATTCTGGTCCTGAAGACAGAACAGCAGATAGGTTCTTGCTACATCTGCACTGGCATTGCCCTGAGTGGCATGAACCCAGTCCAGAACAAACATGGTGCCGTCTTCCTTTACAATGATATTGGAGGGGTTAAAATCGCCATGGCAGAGTTTCGTATGCTTTGGCATGCTGTCAAGCTGAGTGCGCATGTCATATCTTGTTACATCACCAAGCTCTTCAATGTCCTGGATCTGCTTGGATATTTTATCCTTCAGCTTATTTAAATGGGGACAATGCTTAGACATGACATTCAGATGAAGATTTACCATCTGTTCCATATATTCAGGCAGTTTTTCCGGATTTTCATCCATAAGCTGCTGGAGGGTTTTGCCTTCAATAAAATCAAAGGTTATGGACCACTGGTTTTCAAAAACACCGACTTCCAGTACTCTTGGAACATTAATGCCGCCAATTTCTTCCACTCTGGCGCTGATCAGTGCTTCGTTTAAAACTTCAGCCTTTGGAAACTCAGCGTTGAAAACCTTAATTGCCTTTTCACCATCGTGAAAGACCTTTTTTGTTGCTGTTGTAGCGATTAATTCTGCTGCCATATGAACCTCTCCTTCCATCTTTGAGTCTAGCATATTAAGTAATTTTATACGTTTATTTTACTACAAAATACCGAAAAAGTATAGCAATTTATAGAAATATATAGAATAAATTACCAAATAATTTGCCAATCAGAAACAAAATATGGCGGCTCCATAAGCCGGAAGAGGATATGCAATGGAATAATCCTGACCATCCCATGGAGTCTTTTCAGATTTATAGGTCAGAGCTGTTTTGGCTTTTTTATACAGACCGTTGGAAGTATCCAGCACAAGTGTGTATTTTCCTGATTTTGGCACACCCACACGGTACTCAGGACGGGATACAGGAGTAAAGTTAAGAACAAACAGCAAGCTGCCCTGAGTGTCCTTTCCGTGCCTTATAAAACTGAAAATACTATGCTCGTTGTCATTGGCATTTATCCAGGAAAAACCTTCCCAGACATAATCATTGTCATAAAGTGCAGGGAATTTCCGATACAGGTGTAAAAGATCTCTGACATAATTTTGAAGATCTTCCCCAAGGGGTTCTTTGGCCAGATACCAGTCCAGGGAATCTTTTTCATCCCATTCGTGGAACTGCCCGAAATCCTGTCCCATAAAAAGCAGCTTCTTGCCTGGATGACCAAGCATGAAGGTATAACCAAGTTTTAAATTGGAAAACTTATCCTCAAGGAGTCCGGGCATTTTGCCAATCATGGAACCTTTTAAATGAACCACTTCATCATGGGATAATACAAGTATATATTTTTCACTGGTAAAATATGTAATTCCAAATGTCATTTTATGATGATTATATTTTCTGAAGTACGGATCCAGCTTCATGTACTCCAGAAAATCATGCATCCAGCCCATATTCCACTTAAATGTAAAACCAAGGCCTGAATTTTCCGACTTATCCGTAACCTTTGGCCAGGCAGTGGATTCTTCCGCAATTACAACAGCACCTTTTCCACGTTCCTTCATAACACTGTTTAAATGCTTAAAGAATTCAATTGCCTCAAGGTTTTCATTACCACCCAGACAGTTTTTCACCCATTCACCCTGGGATCTTCCGTAGTCTAAATACAGCATGGAAGCGACAGCATCCACCCGCAGCCCGTCGATATGATACTTTTCCACCCAGTAAAGAGCATTGGCAATCAGGAAATTATCAACCTCATACTTACTGTAATCAAAAACCTTGGTTCCCCAGTCAGGATGTTCTCCCTTGCGTGGATCTGCGTATTCATAACAGGCCTCTCCATCAAATTCGGAAAGTCCGTGGGCATCCTTGGGAAAATGTGCAGGCACCCAGTCAAGTATGACACCAATTCCATTCTGATGCATGTAATCAACAAAGTACATAAACTCCTCCGGTGTACCGTACCGGGAAGTAGGAGCATAATAACCGGTCACCTGATAGCCCCAGGAACCGTCGTAGGGGTGTTCTGCAATGCCTAACAGCTCTATGTGGGTATAACCCATATCCTTTATGTATTCTGCCAGTTCATGAGCGGCTTCTCTGTATGTATAAAACCCTTCTTTATCCTCTCGGTTTTTTCTTTTCCAGGATCCTAAATGAACTTCATAAATGCTTAATGGTCCTGTTAATGGATCCTGTTCTTCCCTTTTTGCAACCCATTCCAGATCATTCCACGAATATACAGATAAATCTGCAGTAATAGAAGCGGTTTGCGGTCGGAACTCAGCATAAAAAGCATAGGGATCCGCTTTAAAAAGAATCTTTCCGCTGGGTGTGGTCACACAATATTTGTATAACTGTCCCAGACCGACTCCTGGTACAAATACTTCCCAAATCCCGGAGTCGGCTAAGGGAACCATAGGATTTAAGTCGGGGTTCCAACCGTTGAAATCTCCCACTACACCAACCTGACTGGCATGAGGTGCCCAAACAGCAAAATACATTCCCTGTTTTCCGTTGCATGTTTTTGGATGAGCGCCCAGTTTTTCATAAATTTCGTAATGCCGGCCGTTGTTGTATAAATACCGGTCAAGCTCAGTAATAAAACCTGTTTCCAATTCATTTGTTAAATCTTCCATTTGCTCACCCCTCCATTTTGGTACACGATTCCACAGGCAGAAGCAGCGTTTGCAACAGGTTACGTATTAAAGCGGGTTTTTGTCTGACTATACTTCACGGCTTTTAAAACGACGCAAAAGAAACTGGTAACGTAGCTGTGCGGCATTAAGCTCGTAAATGTAACAGTCAATTAATGTCGGGTCAACGACCTGTTCAAAATGATTTCTTGCTGCATCAATGGCGGTTTTGGAACGTTCGATTTCTTTTCGTAAATTCCGTTCCTCTTCCGTAAGGGAAAAGTGATTTCCTAACAATAAATTTTTCATACGATCATCTCCAGATAACAATTTAACGAGGTACCTATCAATCTCAGTATATCTGGAAATTGGAACTTTATTCATCTATTGCCTGAATCTCCATAAATTTAATGGACTGGATCCATAAATTTCTGGAGATACTGCCCAAGAGTACATAACTTTCTTGTGCTTTCTCCAAAGGTAAGAAAGTAATAATTAGCAGTTCCTTCCTGTCTGGCAGACACCAGCCCTGCTTCCTTGAGAATCTTTAAATGATGAGATATGGCCGGCCGGGATAAATTTGTCTGATCCGTGATCTCGTTCACGTTCATTCCCCGGACATTTGTCTGAAACGAATCCGTACTGGCCAGAACTTCAATAATTGTAAGCCGGACCTCGTCTCCCAATGCAATAAAAAGCGGCATGCAGCTTTTAAAAAGCTCAGAAAATTCGCTATTTGCCACCTGAAACATCTCCTTTGGTTTAAAATAGTAAACTAATATTATATTAACACCCGGAGAGAAAAAGGTCAACTGATATTGTGTAAAATCACTTATATAAAATAAAAAAATGATAAAATATTGTAAAAATTAACAATAAAACACGATCCGCATTACAATCACCTGTTTGTCAGTTTTTAAAAAAGTTGTAAAAAGCTGTTGACTTTTGTATTTATCTTGTGCATAATAAAGTCAGAATCCCGCATACGTTCTGTATACGGACTCTCTCATTATCAATGAATTGGAATTCTTTATTCCGTCGTTCAAGGCCGATATTCCGGCACTATTTCCAGATTTATAGTTTAAATAAAGGGGATGATATTGTAAAATTTGTGGTATTATTTTTTATTCTCGCAGCTGGTTCTTATTTTGATGTAAGAGAACACAGAATACCCAACAGGCTGGTGCTGACTGGTGTGGCGGGGGGAGTTATTTTATTTGGCTGGGAGGCAGGGAATCAGGCAGTACTATGGGGAGCAATCTTCTTTTTAAGCCGTTTCTTTGCAGTAACAGCGTTGTTTTTTCTTCTGTTTCTATTCCGTATGATTGGAGCTGGTGATATTAAAATCATTGCTTTGATATTCGGGTATCTGGGTTATGGCAACGGTTTTGCAGCAGTTGCCGGAGGTTTCATAATAGGGGCATTCTGGTCCCTGGTTCTAATGACTGTGAAAGGCTGTACCTTTCAGCGGTTTTCTTACTTTCTGACCTATGTCAGGTCATTGATTCAGACAAAAAAAATCACAGCTTATTATAGTTCCGCCCGGGATGGGTACGACGCGGTAATTCCGTTAGGATTCTGTATGTTTTTAGGAACAATACTTACTGTTGTTTTTTTTCAACAAGGAGGTTTGCTATGACAAAACGTATTATGGCAATATACGATGCGGACTCTGGATTTGGAGAACGGTTTGCAGAATTTGTAAATTTTAAAGAGCGGTTTCCTGTGTCCATTGTGTCGTTTTCATCACTGGAGGAACTTAAGAGTTACAGCTGTGATCATGAAATTAAACTTCTGCTCATCAGTTCCAGAGTTTCAAACCAGGAGATCGGGCAGATTGGTGCAGATAAAGTAGTTCTGCTTGCAGAAGAGAAAATAATACCTGCAAATGAGTCCTATCCCAGTGTTTATAAATACCAGGCGGCAGATCACCTCATTCGGGAGATTATGGAACAATACTGCGCTGATCTGGAAGAAACAGGATATACCACACTGTCAGAAAGAAGCAGGGTAGTCGGTGTCTATTCACCGGTAAACCGTTGTTTAAAAACATCCTTTTCCCTGGCTATGGCTCAGCTTTTGTCACGGGATTTAAAGGTTCTTTACTTAAATATGGAAGATTGCTCTGGTTTTGAGGGTCTGACAGGAGAAGAGTATAAAAGAGGGATGTCAGATCTGTTTTATTACTACAGACAGGGCAGCTTTTCATTTGGACGGCTTGGTTCTGTTATCTATTCATGGGGAGATTTGGATTATGTACCACCGGTTCAGTATCCGGAAGATCTGGCATTTATTTCATCTCAGGAGATAGCGGGACTAATTAAGCAGATCTCTAAGGAGAGTACATACGGTACCATTATCCTTGATCTGGGGCAGATGGGAAAAAGAGCGGCTGACGTTTTGGAAGTATGTGACGGAATCTATATGCCGGTAAAAGATGATTGTGTATCAGCGGCCAAAGTTGAAGAGTTTGAAGCATACCTTGCAGCTTCCGGCCACAATGCTGTAATGAGCAGGATTCAGAAAATCAATCTTCCCTATCATTGTACCTTTGGCAGGAAGGACAATTATCTGGATCAGCTTTTGTGGAGTGAATTAGGAGATTATACCCGGCAGCTGTTAAGAAAACAGCCATAGGGAGGGAGAAGTTATGAACGAAGAACAACGCATCAGGATGCGGGAAGACATTATGTTGGAACTAAATCAGCATCAACAGATTTCAGATGAAGAGCTTTACACCATGATTGATGAGAAGATAATCAGTTTTGGAATGACCGAATATCTGCCTCTAAGAGAAAAACTAATATTAAGAGGCTGGCTGTTTGACTCCTTCAGACGCCTGGGGATACTTCAGGAACTGGTAGATGATAAAACTGTCACAGAAATCATGGTAAATGGGGCAAATAACATCTTTATTGAAAGAAATGGCCGTATGGAACGGTGGGAAAAGGAATTTGAGAGTCAGGAACAATTGGAAGATATGATTCAGCAGATTGTCAGCCGTGTAAACAGGACCGTGAATGTTTCAAGACCCATAGCAGATGCCAGACTGTGTGACGGCTCCAGGGTTCATGTTGTCCTGCCGCCGGTTTCCATTGACGGACCAGCTGTTACAATCAGAAAGTTTCCAGAACCCATCACTATTGGTAAGCTTTTAAAGCTGGGATCCATAACCAGGGAAGCAGCAGACTTTTTAAAAGCCATTGTGGAGGCTGGATATAATATTTTCATCAGCGGAGGAACCAATTCCGGTAAAAGTACTTTTCTAAATGCCCTTTCTTCTTACATCCCCCAAAACGAGCGTATTGTAACCATTGAAGATTCTGCAGAGCTTCAGATCACTCATATCACCAATCTGGTACGTCTGGAGACGAGAGGCGCCAATGGAGAAGGGGAGGGAGAGGTGACCATCGGTGATTTAATAAAGGCAGCACTTCGCATGAATCCATCCAGAATTATCGTTGGCGAAGTAAGAGGAAGAGAAGCGCTTGATATGATTTCTGCCATGAATACCGGGCATGACGGAAGTTTAAGCACCGGGCATGGAAATAGTCCAAAGGACATGCTGTCAAGGTTAGAAACCATGGTACTCATGGGGACAGACATTCCTCTTCTGGCGGTGCGCAGTCAGGTAGCGGCAGCAATTGATATCTTAATTCATTTAGGCAGATTAAGGGATAAAAGCAGACGGGTCTTATCAATTGTGGAGGTAGCAGGATATGAAGGTGGTGAAATCAGACTTAATCCCATTTATCGGTTTGAAGAAGAGGAAACCGACAGGGGAGATACAAAAAAAGTTGGTGGAAGCCTTAAGAAGGTTGGAGACCTTAAAAACACAGAAAAGCTCAAAGCAGCAGGCATTGAATTATGATATCTATATCCTTTCTATGAGGGAGTGGCTGTTTTATAGTGGACAGGGAATCTTAATTGCAGCACTTTTCTCTTATATTTTCTATCGCAGTCTGGTGGTATTTCTTATTTTCATTCCTTTCGGAATTATAGTTCCTTTGACAAAAAGAAAAGAATTAAAAAACAGACAGCTTCAGCAGTTAAATCTGGAATTTAAAGAAGGCATTTTACTTCTCTCCTCCTTTTTAAGTGCAGGTTATTCAGTAGAAAACTCTGTTATTTCTGCGTCAGTAGAATTATCTGTTCTTTATGGCAAGGAGGGACTTATAACAAAGGAATTCCGGTTCATTGAGAGACAGATTCATATGAACCGGTCCGTTGAGCAGGCATTTTTAGAATTTGCATTAAGAAGCGGTCTGGATGATGTGAAGAACTTTGCAGAAGTATTTTCCACTGCAAAGCGCAGCGGAGGAGAATTGGTTTCTATCATCAGTCACACGGCAGATGTAATTCGGGACAAAGTACAGGTGAGGCAGGAGATTCTGACCATGACGGCTTCCAAGCAGTTTGAACTAAAAATAATGAATCTTATTCCTTTTTTCATTGTCATCTATATTGATTTTACATCCCCCGGCTTTTTTCAGATTATGTATACCACTGGAGCGGGAAGAATTTTAATGACCATATGTATGATCCTTTATATGATTGCCTATCAGACAGCAAAGAGGATTATGGAAATTGAGATATAATCGGGGAGCCTTATGAAAAAACAATTAAGTATTAAATGGAGACAGCCTGTAACAAAGGTACAGGCCGCATGTGCAGCGGGAGGGATTGTTTTATATGCAGTTCTGGAACTTTCTACTTTCTGGGGCAGGCAGGATGTGTTTTACGGGGAGGGGCTTAAAAGAGCCGGACCAGGGCAGGGAGAGAACATTTATGAGGTTTTGGTAAAAGGACTGGATGAAGAACAGGAAGATAAAAAACTATTAATAGAAATTCCTGTAAGGGAGCGAAGATATACAGATAAAGAAGCAGAGGACCTGTTTGACCAGCTGGAAACCCAGCTTCCAGCCCAAATACTTTCAGAAAATGATTCTCTTAACTTAATAAGACAAAATCTGAACCTGAAAACCAGACTGGACACTTCTGGATTAACCGTACGCTGGGAAACCAGTGACTCTGAGCTCATTGACTCCTCTGGAACAGTTTATAACAAGGATATTCCTGAGACAGGGAAAGAAATTCTGATTCTGGCTATGGTATCAGATGGTATCCACCAGCGAAGCTATCAATACAAAGGTAAAGTATATCCACCTGTTCTGACGTTGGATGAAAAAAAGAAAGCGGCCTTTCAGAAATGGGCAGATGATCTTGATACGAAGCAGCAGACAGACATATCACTTATTTTACCTGATGTATTTGAAGGACAAAAACTCAGGTACTCTAAACCAAAAGAAGGAAGTTATGGAATTTTGCCTATGCTTGGTTTTGTACTGGCAGTGCTCTTGCAGGTCAGGACTCAGGTTGAAAAGCAGAAAAAAAGCAGGTTGAGAGAGCAACAGCTTTTAATGGATTATTCAGAAGTGATTTCAAAGCTTGTGGTTTATATTGGAGCAGGTTATACCGTAAGGGGAGCATGGGAACGAATTGCAGCAGGATACAGGGAGTCTCTTAAAAATGGAAGGCGTGTCATGCGCCCGGCTTATGAAGAGATGGTACATACGGCGTCACAGTTAAAAAGTGGTTTGTCGGAAAGCCGTGCTTACAATGAATTTGGAAGGCGTTGCAGCCTCCAGCCATACATAAAGCTTGCAGCTTTACTGGAACAAAATCAGAAAAATGGAGGCAGGCAGTTAAGGAATGCACTTGATATAGAAATGGCTTCTGCTTTTGAGCAGAGAAAGAATGCAGCCAGAAAGCTGGGAGAAGAAGCAGGTACAAAGCTTTTGCTGCCCCTCCTACTAATGTTATTTGTTGTCATGACTATGATCGTAGTACCTGCATTTCTTGCATTTTACTAGAGAGGAGGTGATACCATGGCTTTAATAATGAAAGAGCAGATCCAGGATTTTATAAAAGAAGAAGATGGAGTAGGGGTTATTGAAATTGTATTGATTCTGGTAGTTTTAATTGGTCTGGTTATTATTTTTAAAACCAATATTAAAAAACTGCTGGATGGCATTTTTGAGGAGATTAATAAGCAGTCGAAAGAGGTGTATTAATGCACAACAATGGTCATATAACGGTATTTTTAAGTTTAACCCTTTTATGCATTGTCAGTTTAATGTGCGGACTTTTAGAGTCCGCACGGACTGCAGGAACGAGATGGTATTTAAAGATTGCTGCGGATTCCGCAATGGATTCTGTATTTAGCAGATATCACAGAGAGGCGTGGGATAAGTACCGGATTTTTCTTCTGGAAGATAAAAGCGGGAATGACCTGGAGCAGAAATGGAAGGAGTATATAGCACCATATATGGAGCATTCTGGCTGGTATGGTGTGGATATAGAGGATGCCAATGTGTTATATCGTGACCTCATAACCAGTGCCGGTGGGAAATATATGAAGCAGGAAATCCTGGATTATATGAAGTATGGGATTTTTGATCACATACCAGATGAAGCAGGAGCCGTTACAATGCTTGCTGATCTTAAGGAAGCAGCTGCTGTAAAAGATCTTTCCAGGTCATATGGGGAACACACAAAAGAAGCAGTACGTCTGGAGCATGTGATTGAAGAAATTAATAATTCCTTAGAAAAACAGAAATACATATGGATTGAAGCAAATTCATGTTTGAGCAATTACGATGGACAGGAATTTATGAGAAAAGCGGTAGAATTGGAGAAAGAGACGGATCGTATACCGAGCCTTGTAAAATCTTATGAAAATATTGCAGATGAATTATATGTTCAATTACAGCTAACAAAAAGCAAAAGAACAGAAGCAATGGATCAGTTAAGCAATCCAATCCAGATAACATTAAACAGTGATACCGATTGGTATGATTCTTATGTAAGGCAGGATGGAGAAAGGCGAAAAGAAGTCGAAGCACTTGCCGAGGAGGCTATTAATATTAAGAACATAATAGAACGTTCAAAAGACCGGGCGTTGGAAGTAGGACAAATAATTGATGAATGGGAAAGCAGTTCAGATGACGATGATGATGATGGGCCAGATTTATCAGAGTTATGGGGTTCTGTCAGGGATATCTGGTGTAAAATCCATATTTCTTTGCTTTCCTATACTAATGGTGTGAAAGACCCTCAAAAAGAAAAGATTTTAGAAAAGGTGGAGAGCCTTGTGGGAAATGGTCTTATGAGCCTTGTACTTCCAGAGGGGACACAGATATCGAAAGGGCAGCTTGATCTTAACTCGTTTCCATCTCTGATTTATTCAGAGGAACAGGGTGAAATTGATGGTTTGACAGACCGGATTTTATTTGAGGAATACTGTGGACGTTTTCTTACCAGTTTTTTATCAGAAGAAGATAAAGCGGTTAAATATGAACTGGAATATTTAATCGGAGGGATGAATAGTGATGAGAAAAATTTTTCACAGGCTGTAACAGATGTTTTGGCTATAAGGGAAGGTCTTAATCTGGTACATATTTTAATGGATCAGGAAAAAAGAAAAGAAGCAGAAGCATTGGCAGGTGTGATAACCGGAGTGACAGGAACTGCCCCTCTTACGGGACTGGTGGCCTTCTTTGTTATGAGTATCTGGGCAATGGGAGAAGCCATTATGGATGTCAGACGGCTGTTACAGGGAGAAAAGGTTGCATTTATTAAGTCAAGAGATAACTGGAGGCTTTCACTTCAGGGCTTACTGGATTCGGGAAGCAGTGGTTCGTTTAAGGGTGAAGGTAGTGACAATAACGGTATTAGCTATACTGGCTATTTAAAATTGCTTCTGTTTCTCTTCCATAGTACCAGGCAGTATTACAGGCTTATGGATGTCATTCAGATGAATCTTCGGACAACCGATACTGAGTTTCGCATGACTCATTGTGTATATGGGGCAGAAATTCAGGGAAAAGGGCGTGGGCAGCATTTCTTTTTCGGAGTGCTGGAACCTGTTTATGCCATAGAGGTTCGGACGGAAAAAGCATATTAGAGTGAGGAGGCGAATAATTATGCCCTTTTTCAGAGAGTTAAAAAAAATCATTTGTAAAGCAAAGGTTACTCTCCAGGTACATTTCCCCTTGATAAGAAAAAACATCTCTGCAAAAAGGGTATTATTATTCGCCTCCTTTCACACCAGACCAGGCAGTCTGACAATCGAAGCAGCTATGGCACTACCGCTTTTTTTGTTTGCAGTAATAATACTGATGACGCCAATGAAACTTCTAAATGACGGTAGAAAAATTCAGACTGCGCTTGAGATTACAGGTGAAGAGTTAAGTCAGTATGTATCAGCTTTAAAAGAGTTAAAAAGAGGTGAAGATTTAAGTGCAGCGGGATTAAATGAACTGCCGGATGGTTTTCTGGATGGAATAACAGAACAGAGTATTCTTCTATATGCAAGAATAAAAATGGGAAAGTATGAAGTATACCAGGATGCTGAGTCTGTATCTTTTTTAAGATCCTCTATTTTAAAAGATAAAGAAACCATTGATTTGATTATGGATTATCGGATTCGTCTTCCATTTCCTGTTTTAGGGCTGAAAAGTGTTCCAATGTCTGCCCGGTGTTTCAGGAGAGCGTGGATTGGAAATACACTGCTCTATGAGGAAGAGTCAGGCGATACGGAAGAGATGGTCTATGTAGGAAGAGACAGCACCAGATATCACAAAAAAAGAACCTGTCATTATTTATTCAATCATATAAAGGCAGTGAATGAAACGGAACTGGAGAGTATCCGTAATACTAGCGGAGGGATATACAAACCATGCAGCAGATGCAGCAGCCTGGAAAGAGAAGGCAGTATTGTCTATATCATGCCGTCAGGTGGAAAATTCCACAGCAGTAGAGAATGCAGTGCAATTACGGCATATGTCAGGCTTGTACCTATATCGGAAGTAATTCATTTAGGTGCTTGTTCTTATTGTTCTCAGTAAGGAGGCAAAGATGGTTGAACAATTAAATTGTATTATTTTTGGTATGTTTCTTTTTGCAGCAGCCTGGGAAGATGGGAGAAAGAAAAGTATCAGTATCTGGCTCCTTTTAAGCGGTGGCGCTGCAGGAATTGTTTTGTGCTTATTACAGAGCGAGGATTGTTTTAAGCTTACTGGCTGTCTGGTGGGTCTTGCTTTATTAGCAGTAAGTAAATTATCAAAGGAGTCGGTGGGCACCGGGGATGGCTGTTTCTTTATAATAAGCGGTCTGTTTTTGCCTGATTTGTCCAATCTGATATTATTTTTCTATGGCTTAAGTTTGAGCGGTATTTTCTGCGGTCTGTTCTTTCTGTTAAACCGGGTAAAAGGAATTGATGTTGGAAAAGAGAGAATCCCATTTATTCCGTTTCTGGTTCCGGTCTGGCTAATCATGGTAATGAAATGAACAAGCGTTTAAACGGAAGTTATACGGTAGAAGCCGCTTTTGTTATGGCTGTCATATTATTCTCTCTTATGATATCCATTCAGTCTGCGTATCGTCTGAGAGATGAGGTGGCGGGGGCCATGGCACTTGCTGAATCAGTGCAGAGATTAAGGCACAATGAGACAGAGCCGCCTGGTGATGCTGCAAATTGGGCAGTTCACAGGGCTGGAACCCCTTTTTCATGGAAGGAATATGAATTTGAATTAAATTTAACCGGAAATTTGCTTACCGGAAAGCGGATTAAGGGTACAGGAGCGGGTGGCAGATGGAAGCTTGAATTGGAACAACAAGTCTTTGATCCTGAAAATTTTCTAAGGAAGCTGACACTGATCAGTCAGGAGGAATGATATGAATGTTACATATAGACGGGAGATGAAGCATAATTATTTGATTATAGAGCAGGATAATGCCCAGATGCAGGGATATGAGGAAAACATGCTCAAAGAAAATCAGATAAATGGTTTGCTGAAATTCCAGTTAAAGCAGATTGATAATCATAAATACTTCTATTATGAAATCACTTCAAAACAGCCTTTAAGCCGAATTTTAGAGTTTCACAGCATAGATAAACAGGAACTTATAAATCTAATTACCGGGATTGCCCAGATTCTTAACCGTCTTCCTGCATATCTCCTTAAAGAAGATCAGATACTTCTACAGCCGGAATTCATCTATGTTGAGCCAGAACAGTTTTTTGTGTCTCTCTGTCTGATACCTGGAAGAGACAGGAAGTTTTCAGAGGAGATGAGGGAATTACTTCGTTATCTTTTGGGGAAGATTAACCATCAGGATAAAGAATGCGTGGTTATGGCTTATGCGTTATATCAGGAGAGTGTAAAAGATAATTACGGTATGGATGCTTTAGCGGAACTGGTTTGTCTCCATAATGATAAGCTGGAAGCAAGGCAGGAAGAGGGAGAGTGTGAGACTGAAACCGGATTTAAAAATACAGAAAAAGAGGAGATACAGGTCATTGAGGAATTTTCAAGTCCTGTACAAACCAAAACTACCGGCTTTGGTTTATGGAGACCGCTTATTATATCGTATGTAGTTGTTACTGGTTTTTCAGCTGTGTTGTGGGGCATATCTGGTTACAAGGGAATATTAAGATACTGGTATTTGGTTATGGCAGCAGGAATATTTTCCGCTTTATTTGGGTTCAAATCAACAGGCAAAAATCAATACCAGCACCCAGAGGAAGACAGCCCAGCAAAAGACCGGAGTTATGACAGCGAACAGGAAGAGTGGCAAACGGCTTTTTATGAAAGCAAGGAGGAATCCCAAGTTCCGCTTAAATCAGCAGCGGGAGAAGACCCCATACAGACAGTACTTCTTACTAATAATCAAAAAGATGCGCAAGTAAAGGTTTTTAGATCTGCAAGTCCTGGAATTCCAGATATATTAATAACATATACTCCCTATCTCATAGGCAAGCAGGAGGGATTGGTGGATTATGTTCTTAATAGAGAAGCTATCAGCCGGATTCATGCGAAGATTGAGATGGAAGGAAATGATTACTGCATCAGTGATTTAAACTCTACCAATGGCACATATGTCAACGGCCGGCTTCTGGAAACAAATGAAACAGTTTTATTAAATACGGGAGATGAAATTTTTATCGCAAATTTTGCGTTTATATTTACATAATCTGTCAGTTTATGATAAAATAAGCATATTATAGTTCAGAAGGAGCGCTTCAATGGATGAATTTAGCAGGCGCAAGAAGGCCTTAGTCAATATTGGTCTCATTGCGGTGAATGTCATTTATTTTCTATACCTGGAGATGAATGGATCTACCGAGGATACCCAGTTTATGGTTTCCCATGGGGCTATGTATGCGCCGCTGGTTATTGAAAGAGGGGAGTATTACAGATTAATTACTTCCACGTTCATGCATTTTGGAATAAATCATATTATGAACAACATGCTGATTCTGTTCATTCTGGGAGATAATCTGGAACGTGCACTGGGTCATATTAAATACCTGTTTTTTTATTTGATCTGTGGTGTGGGAGCGAATGTTGCTTCCATGATTATAAATATGTCCGGATATAGAAATGTGGTTTCCGCTGGCGCTTCCGGTGCCATTTTCGGAGTGATCGGCGGTCTTTTATATGCAGTGGCAGTTAATCGTGGGCAATTGGAAGACCTAAGCACCCGTCAATTGGTGGTGGTAATTTTATGCTCTCTGTATTTTGGCTTTACCAGCACAGGTGTTGATAACGCTGCTCATATTGCAGGTCTTATAATAGGCATTATAATGGGAGTGGTTTTATATCGCAGACCCAGGAACGGTCGCAGCCGGTAAATATGGAAAAAATGCTGGAAGGAGGTGAGTGTGTGAGAGAAGATGACTGCATTTTCTGTAAAATTGCAAATGGGGGTATTCCCTCAGAGACAATTTATGAGGATGACATGTTTCGTGTAATTATGGATTTAGGACCAGCTTCCAAAGGGCATGCCCTGATTCTTCCCAAGGAGCATTACAGAGATATCTGTGATCTGGATGAAGAAACGGCAGCAAAGGTCCTTCCATTGGCAGCAAAAATAGGAGTCGCCATGAAAAAGGCGCTGGGATGCTCCGGGTTCAATGTAGTGCAGAATAATGGAAAAGAGGCGGGCCAGACGGTTTTTCATTTTCACGTGCATTTGATTCCCCGTTACGAGGAAGGTCCTGTTATGGTTTCCTGGATGCCAGGTAAGGTAAGTCCGGAAGAACTAGCACAGACAGGAGCCGCCATCAGGAGCGCCCTGTAATCAGAGGGGCATATGATATGAGCATACATGAAGATGAAAATCTGCTGCTACAGTCCATTTATGGTAAATATCAGGGGCTGTTGCGACGAATAGCTAAAACACTGAATGTACCGGATCTGGAACTTGATGATGTGGTACAGGAGACTTTTATTTCTTATTTTGAGAATTATTCATTAACCTGGTCAGACACGCGGAAAAAAAGCATGTTGATCAAAATATTAAAACGCAAATGCATAGACTCTCTTCGTAAAAATGGTCATTATGAGAAAGTAAGTCTTGATGAGGAAGATGCATCCAACGAGATGGCGATGCTCGCAAGGTATGTGGTAACGGATCCTCTTGAGGTAGTTCTTGGGGAAGAGTCTGTTTTAAAAATCACCAGTGAGATTTCCAATATGAGAGATGAGTGGAAGGAGATGGCTGTACTATATTTTCTGGAACAGCTGACGATTCCGGAGATCTGTGAGAAGCTTGAGATACCGGGAACGGTCTGCCGTTCCCGGATCTATCGGACAAGAGTCTGCTTAAAAAATATACTCGGTCCAAATTATAAAACTGATTAATTTTTGGAAACCAGGTTCTCTATCATTTCTATAATTGTATTAACAGCATCATGAAGTTCGCTGCTTTCCATTTTTGAAAGATAGGTCTGACGGTTAGCAAAGGTATCTGTAATGGCCTGCAGTAAGGTGTCTCCATTTAAGCTTTCTTCTTCCAGAAGATAACTGAATCCCTGTTTTGAAAAGGATTTGGCATTTAAAATCTGATCACCTCTGCTGGCAGCAGCGGAAAGGGGAATCAGAATATTAAGTTTTCTCAGTGCCAGTATCTCACAGATCGCATTGGCACCAGCTCTGGAAATCATTAAGTCAGCAGCAGCAAAAAGATGTTTCAAAGGGGCATCTACATATTCATACTGTACATATCCATGGACACCTGCCAGGCTTTCATCCAGATTGCCCTTTCCACAGATATGTATGATCTGGTAATTGTTTAATAGCTTTGGAAGGATGCCCCTTATAGCGTTGTTGACGGTTACAGAACCAAGGCTACCTCCGATGATCAGTATAACAGGCTTGTTGTCGTTTAGCCTGGCATACTTTAATCCAGTCATCCGGTCGCCCTCTAAGAGTTCTTTCCGTATGGGGGAACCGGTTAGTATTGCCTTATTTTTCGGGAGATAGCTGAGTGTTTCCGGAAAATTACAGCAGACACGGGTAGCAGCCGGAATACAGATCCGGTTTGCAAGGCCGGGAGTCATGTCTGATTCATGGATGATTACCGGTATTTTTAAATGCTTTGCAGCTAACACGACTGGAACGGCAACAAAGCCGCCTTTGGAAAATACTATATCAGGTTTGTAGCTTTTAATCAGTTTAAGCGCTTCTCCAAATCCCTTTATTACACGGAACGGATCCGTAAAGTTTTTGATGTCAAAATATCTTCGGAATTTACCTGTTGAGATACCGCTATATGGGATCTTAGCATTCTCGATCAATTTTCGTTCAATTCCCTGATAGGAACCGATGTAACGAATCTCATAGTTTTTTTCTTTTAGTGAAGGAATTAAAGCCAGGTTCGGGGTAACATGACCGGCAGTACCGCCGCCAGTTAATATTATTTTTTTCATAGAAAAGCTGCCTCCCAAATTCGATATACTATTATAGTAAACGTTAGTGGTAAAAAGTCAACCCCAAAGCGTATGAGAACCAAAGGATAACCAAACATAAAGAGGTATAGACGTGGAGCAGAAGAAAGATTCCATCAATAAGTGTTCCATCTTTTATTTGTTTCATACAAATCATAATTCAAGAGAGGAACTGGAAGCCCGTTTGCTTGATTATATGCAGAAACACCCGGAATTAACACCGTCTGTGCCTGCGCCTCCGCCAGATGAATTTCAAAAGATTATGGCAGAGTTTAATAAAAGGGGATCCAAGACGATTGTAAGAAAGCAGCTGAAAGTACTGCATTGCTTTAATTTTGTCATTCACTTCTTTCAAAAGATTGTCTTTATATTTGAGAGAAGGATTTTGAAATAAATGAAAAGAATGAAAAGGAAGCAGCCGGAATAGATTATAATAATTAACGGATAGTGAGTAAAACTATGGGATTTTTATTATTTCTCTCTGAGGCTGCGGTTCCGCTGATCATTTTTTACATTGTTGGATTTGGCATTTTATCAAAGCGTCCGGTATTTGATGATTTTTTAAATGGCGCAAAAGATGGAATGAAAACGGTTGCAGGCATTATGCCTACACTAATTGGTCTGATGACAGCGGTAGGAGTACTTAGAGCATCCGGGTTTCTGGACTTTCTGGCAAAGCTGCTTACGAAACCCGCATCTTATTTATTTCTTCCGGCACCGGTTGTGCCGGTTATTTTAGTTCGGCTGGTCTCCAATTCAGCGGCCATCGGGCTTGTTTTGGATATCTTTAAAAAATATGGTACAGATTCTTATATTGGATTTATGACTTCTGTTCTGATGAGTTGTACTGAGACATTATTTTACTGCCTCAGTGTATATTTTGGTACTGTTAAAATCAGAAAAACCAGATACACCCTTGGGGGAGCTTTGACAGCAACTGTTGCTGGTATCGCAGCCAGCGTATTTTTAAGCCGGTTTTTGGTATAATAGGAAATTAATCATTTTGATTTAAGAATTTCATAAGAATTCAGGTGGTTGTCTTCGTATACATAATCATGTATAATTACGAAGAAGCTTTTATTGTCATATAGATTTGAAGGGGATAAACGTGGATACTTACGGAACTCTTAACGAAGTACTGGTAAGGCTGTTTCGAGACGTAATGGATATCGAACAGCAGGCTATCATTACACAGGAATTTAATAATATCACCAATAATGATATGCATGTGATTGAGGCGATCGGAGTGGGAGAACCTAAGAATATGTCCGCAATAGCCAGAGAATTGTCTGTCACAGTGGGGACATTGACCATAGCCATGAACAGTCTTGTTAAAAAAGGTTATGTTACCCGCCAAAGGGGAGAAGAAGACCGGCGCGTTGTTTATATTTCTCTTTCAGATAAAGGAAAACAAGCCTATGAACATCATGCTACATTTCATCGGGAGATGATAGCCGGAATGATAGAAGGCCTAAGCGAGAATGAGGTAGAAGTTTTAATCAAAGTTCTGACCAAACTGAATAAGTGGTTTCGGAGTCTTTAACAGAATTAAAGGAGGCAATACGCATTTATGAAAAAAATTATTTTATATTTAGTGAGCGCTATGCTGATGGTATCCCTGGCTGCCTGTACACCAACCCAGCCAAAGATGGAGACAACAGCACCTGATCCACAGGTAATGGCATCAACAGGAGGCGCCAGTGATAAAGTTCCTGACCCTAATGCAGAACCGATGGAAATTATTTCTGTATATAGTAAGAATGAAAATAAGACTGGTTTAAATCAGGCGATGGATGCAGTGGACAAGCTGACTGCAGATGCTATCGTAAGCAAACTTATAGAATACGGCGTATTAGAGGATGGAACAAAGGTTCTGAAATATGATTCAGCTAATGGAATTGGTACGTTGGATTTATCTGCAGTTCCGCAAAGCGGTTCTGGTGATGACAGGCTTACCATTACAGCTATTGGCAACACCTTTGTAGAGAACTTTGAACTGGATAAATTAAAGCTTCTGGTGAACGGTAAAAATTATTCCAGCGGTTCTATCAAACAGGGCGATAATGATTATCTGGAATATGTAAAGAATTATAAAGAAATAAAATAAAAAACAGGCAAAAGCCAATGGATCTTATGGCTTTTGCCTGTTTTATTTTCATATCAACTTCTAAGCTGTTTTGCCAGCCAGTTGCGGAAAGCAGGCTGAATTACTGAAAATGGAGCTGGCCCCACATCAAGCAGAAAGGTATGAAAATCTTTTAAGTTAAATTTATCCTTTAAGACTCTCTCCGCCGTGTTTCGCATTTCCATGATTTCCAGATAGCCTACGTAATACTCCATATAATTCGTTGGATTTTCCACCAGGCTGTTGTAGATGGAATCTGCGATATCTGTATTTTCCACGTTATAAAAGGTTCCAAGATATTTAGCGGTAGCTTCCTTATCCCAGCCTTCATAATTGATACAGATATCAAGGTAAGCGTAAATTCCCAGCGTAATGGCTGTATTATGTGCCAGAAGTTTGCCAAGTTCCGGGTCCAGCCCGTTATCTAATGTATAGGAATAATATTCTACATAGGTAGCCCATCCTTCGGAATAGCTTGAGAATGAAAGGATACTCCTTAAATCATTTGGTTTTTTGCTTAGAAAGTATACGTTCTGATATAAATGTCCGGGATAGCCTTCGTGAGCCAGGGTAGTATAAAGGTCATCATTTTGAAAACGAGGGTTGTTGTTGATGTAAATAACATTATTCTGGTACTGGTCCAAAGGGGGCACCAGGTAAAAGGCCGGGCTTAAAGAGGATTCCAAAGCGCTTGGCACATACTTAACTGTGTAGTTGCATGGTGGAAGCTCCGGAAAATCTGTAGTAATCTGAGATTTTAAAGATTCCAGGATTTCTTCCGGCTTTGTGTACTTAAAGGAGTAATGATCCAGAGAGTCAATCACTTCAGGATGATCCTTTGTAATCTGTCCCAATGCTTTGATATCACTATTCATCTGCTTTTCTATGGCCTTTTTCAGGCTTTTGACTGAATCATAGGAGGTACCGGTATTGGAGTTTACCAGATATTCAAAGTATTTCTTTCCGTCGGGATACCAGGAAAGACCTTTGTCATTGGTTCCGGTTCCCATCAGAGCGGTGAGACCGCTTATTAAATTCTTATAAGCAGGAACAAAATGTTCTTCCAGAACTTTGATATTCTGCTTCTTATATTCTGCTTTCTCCTCATCGGTTAAGTCTGTCAGGGAATCAATTCTGGTATTGAAGGTTTCTGCAAGGAAACTGTGATCCGGCTGTATTAAGTAAGCTTCACAGGATTTTAAAACATGGTCAGCTGCAGCATCTGACATAAATAGTCCTGCCTCTGATTTCTTCTTTTCAAATTCCATTATCTGCCCATAATACTCGTCAATGGATGACAGCAATGATAGATAATTGTCTACATCCGCTTTATTGTTAAACGTATACTCGGCAAAGAGAACAGGAAGCTGGGCCTGAATTCCTATGGTCGTGGTAAGCGGCTGGGCGTAGAGTTCCATTCCATCAGAACTTAATTCGGTATCAACGTAGGAATACAGAATCTGATATGTAAGCCTCTGGTCGGCAGTCAGCTTCCGGGGGTTAAAGCTTTCCAGCTTTTTCTTTACCTCCTGAAGGTCCTTTGTACCCTGCTTCATCTTATCCAGAGAAAAATCTCCAAGAGTCAAAGGAACCGTGTTAATTCCTCTGGAAGCAGGATCGGCAATACTGAAATGAAAACTGATACCGGAATCGCTGATTTCATCCCGGAATAAATCTGCAGTAAACTGATCGAATGCTTTCTGCATGGATAGATCCTGGGCATGGTATTTTTGATATTGGGCATCGGATGGTGTTCCCGTCTGTCTTGGAGGTGGTGTACAGGCGCAAAACAGAGAGGCCGCCAAGACAATGGAAAGGATACGGCGTCCCTGCCTGATAATCATGTTTTTCATATTAAGATCCTCCACAATTCACTAATATTATTTATATGTTTATAAGAAAAAAGTAATGACAAAAGGTCAGATCCTGAAACTTACCTGCTTGACAAACGGGAATGAAACTATTACACTAGGGTTACTGACAATTGATTCATTTGAGAATGCTGAGAAAAGAAGAGTAAGAAACCCGCCTCATGTACAGAGAATTCCGGTAGCTGAAAAGGAAGCCTGAGCGTATTTCCCAACATGGCCTTGGAGCAGCGAAGTTGAATTGGCGTAATAAGCCTTTAAATTTCGACGGTCACACCCGTTATCGTGTCAGACTGTTATTATATACCAAAAGCGCCATTCTGGAAAGCTTTTGATTAGAACGCAGCCGGTGAGGTCTGTGTCGTAAGGCATGGATAAATTAAAGTGGTATCACGGGATAGTGCCCCGTCTTTAAATTTCCTACGTGGATTTTTTAAGACGGGTTTTTCTTTGTTGGGAAATGATTCACCCTGCATCTCATTATATTTCTGGAGGAAAAGATTATGTGTAAAGATTCAAACAAAAAGCCATATTATATCACCACAGCCATTGCATACGCATCCGGTAAGCCTCACATTGGCAACACCTATGAGGCTGTTTTAGCTGATGCCATAGCAAGGTTTAAAAGAGAAGAAGGATACGATGTATTTTTCCAGACAGGAACGGATGAACACGGACAAAAGATTGAGGAGAAAGCTGCAGCAGCAGGCATAACTCCCAAGGAATTCGTAGATCAGGCAGCTGGTCAGATTAAAACGATCTGGGATCTGATGAATACCTCCTATGACAAGTTTATTCGTACTACTGATCCGGATCATGAAGCACAGGTTCAGAAAATCTTTAAAAAACTTTACGATCAGGGTGATATCTATAAGGGATATTATGAAGGTTTATACTGCACTCCATGTGAATCTTTCTTTACTGAGTCCCAGCTGGTAGACGGAAAATGTCCGGATTGCGGTCGTGAAGTAAAACCGGCAAAGGAAGAGGCTTATTTCTTCCGTATGAGCAAATATGCAGATCGTTTGATCCAGCATATTAATGAAAATCCTGATTTTATTCAGCCCGTATCAAGAAAGAATGAGATGATGAACAACTTCCTTCTTCCCGGACTTCAGGATTTATGCGTGTCCAGAACCACATTTACATGGGGAATCCCAGTCACATTTGATCCAAGACATGTAACTTATGTATGGCTGGATGCATTGACAAATTATATTACAGGAATCGGATATGACTGTGATGGAAATAACAGTGACCAGTTTGCGAAACTCTGGCCTGCAGATCTTCATCTGATTGGTAAGGATATTATCCGCTTCCATACCATTTACTGGCCTATTTTCTTAATGGCATTGAATGTACCCCTTCCAAAACAGGTATTTGGTCACCCATGGCTGTTACAGGGCGAAGGAAAGATGAGTAAATCAAAGGGTAACGTTCTTTATGCAGATACACTGGTAGATTTCTTCGGCGTGGATGCCGTTCGTTATTTTGTTCTTCATGAAATGCCTTTTGATAATGATGGAATCATTTCCTGGGAGCTGATGGTAGAGCGCATGAACTCTGATCTTGCCAATATTCTGGGCAACCTTGTTAACCGTACCATTTCCATGTCCAATAAGTATTTTGACGGTGTGGTAAGAGACGGCGGTATCACAGATGAGTTTGATGAGGATTTAAAAGCAGTTGTGCTTGAAGAAGTGAAAAAGGTCAGCGAGAAGATGGAAAAACTCCGCGTCGCAGATGCAATTACTTCTATTTTTAACATTTTCAGAAGAAGTAATAAGTATATTGATGAAACAGCACCATGGACTCTTGCAAAGGATGAGGCTTCAAAAGCCCGTCTGGAGACGGTTCTTTATAACCTGACAGAAGCGATTACCATCGGAGCATCTCTTTTGGCTTCTTTTATGCCGGAGACCTCTGCTAAAATTCTTTCTCAGCTTAATACAACAAAAAGAGAGCTGCCCCAGATGAATGAATTCGGTTTATACCCATCTGGTAATAAGGTAACCGACAAGCCTGAGATTTTATTTGCCCGTATGGATATGAAGGAAGTAATGGAGAAAGTGGAAGCTATGCATACAGCTGCAGAAGGTGCTACAGAAGAGAAAGAATCACAGGAAGATGACGGAATTGATATAGAGGCAAAAGCTGAAATTGAATATGAGGATTTTGCAAAGCTGCAGTTCCAGGTGGGTGAGATCATTGCCTGCGAAGCAGTTGCGAAATCGAAAAAACTCTTATGTTCCAAAGTTAAAATTGGAAGTCAGGTAAAACAGATTGTCAGCGGCATTAAGGCTCATTACTCACCAGAAGAAATGGTTGGTAAAAAGGTTATGGTTGTGGTAAACTTAAAACCAGCGAAGCTGGCTGGTGTTTTATCCGAAGGCATGCTTTTATGTGCGGAAGATGCACAGGGCAATTTATCTCTTATGGTTCCGGAAAAGGCAATGCCATCAGGAGCGGAGATCTGCTAATAAAAAGCTGTTTTAAGAACAGGAAAAGATGAGTATGAGGCCGGATTTTTATAATCCGGTCTTATCGTTTAAGAGGAGGACTTGATGACAGAATCCACTGCATTCCCAAAGAAAGGAATTTCAGGAAATACCTTAAAGATCATCGCGATCATAACCATGCTGATTGACCATATTGGTGCGGTTGTAATTGAAAATGGGATATTGAAGTATCAGGACCCTTTCCTGATGCAGACAATCCTGGCTACGCCAGAAGGCATAAAGTGGAGTACCATTGATTTTGTTCTCCGAACCATTGGAAGAATATCCTTTCCCATTTTCTGCTTTTTGCTGGTTGAGGGTTTTCTTCATACCAAAGATGTTAGAAAGTACGGAATCAGGCTTTTGGCATTTGCTTTGATTTCGGAAATACCGTTTGACCTTGCGGTTTTTAACAGCTGGTTTCACCCCGGGTATCAGAATGTATTCTTCACACTTTTTATCGGTCTGTGGGTGCTTGAGTGGTACCAGAAGGCCATGGGTGATCCTCTTCGGCAGTTTCTGGCAATCGGAGTGGGATGTGGGGTATCCATACTGCTGAAATCAGATTACAACTTAGACGGAATTGTACTGATACTGATCATATATATATTTCGTAATAATAAAAAACTTCAGACAATATTTGCAGGAATTATGGCTGCATTAATCAGCGCAAGCTGTTTTGGAGCAGGAATATTTGCTCTTTTGCCGATCCACTTGTATAACGGGAAAAAGGGTGAGAGGAATATAAAATATTTATTTTACGGGTTCTATCCTCTTCATTTAATTCTGCTATATATAGTTCGGTTATTGATTACAGGCTGAAAAACGTTTTAAAGGAGATATCTATGATTTTTGATACACACGCCCATTACGATGATGAGGCATTTGATGAAGACAGAGAAGAGTTGCTTGCAAGTCTGCAGTCTCATGGCATAGAAGCGGTTACCAATGTTGGAGCAAGCATAAAGACATCAGAAAATACCATTAAACTCACAGAGAAGTATTCTTATATATATGGAGCAATTGGAGTTCACCCCAATGAGACTGGTGAGTTAAATGATGAGAAGTTAAACTGGCTGAAAGAAAATGCCGGTCGTAACAAAATAGTTGCCATTGGAGAAATAGGTCTTGATTATTACTGGGAAGAACCAGATCATGAAACACAGAAGACCTGGTTTGTGCGGCAGCTGAATCTTGCTAAGGAAGTAAAGCTTCCGGTTATTATTCACAGCCGAGATGCGGCAAAAGATACGCTTGATATTATGAAGGCGGAGCGTTCCCAGGATGTGGGCGGTGTGATTCACTGCTTTTCCTATGGAAAAGAGATGGCCAGGGAATATCTGAATATGGGATTTTATTTGGGAATTGGTGGTGTCCTGACCTTTAAAAATGCCAGAAAGCTGAAAGAAGTAGTGGAATATATGCCTTTGGATCAGCTGGTACTTGAGACAGACTGCCCATACCTGGCGCCTGTTCCCAATCGGGGAAAGCGCAATTCTTCCCTGAATCTTCCTTATGTTATTGATGAGATTAGCGCCATAAAAGGAATTTCCAGGGATGAGGTTGTAGAAGTTACCAACCGGAATGCAAAAAAGCTTTATCATCTGTAGGAAAAACAAAGAGTTGGTAAGGAGTTTATGTGAAAGAAATCATTGAAAATACCGACATCATAATATTGAAAAATACCCAGGAAAGCGATTTAGACCTGGTGGTTGAATGGGAACATCAGCCTGATAATGCTCAGTATGTTGGGCAGTGGACAAGAGAACAACATAGAGTTTCCCTGTCTCAGGAAGACATCTTGCATTTATCAATAAAAGAAAGATCCACCAATCAACTGATCGGATATGTAATTTTAGCTGGTATTACAAATCCAAATCATAACATTGAATTTCGGAGAATTGTTATATCAGATAAAGGTCACGGCTTTGGAAGAGAAACTCTGAATTTAGTAAAAAAAATTGCCTTTAAGCAGTTAAATGCACATAGATTATGGCTTGATGTCAGATATAAAAATCAGAAAGCACAAAGACTATACAAGTCAGAAGGCTTTGTTGAAGAAGGCATACTAAGAGAATGTATTTTATATCATGGCAGTTATGAATCACTGATAGTCATGTCAATTCTGAAAAGTGAATATGTGGAGGGTATCGAGGCTTCGGGCCCGTCTTATATTTATTGACTTTTTGTTTATAATAAGATACCATTGATTAATAAAAAACGATAGGAAAATGTGTATGCAAAATAAATTAGGCAACCCTCAAAATACCATCCAGATCATCCAAAAATATGAGTTCGCATTTCAAAAGAAGTTCGGACAAAATTTTTTAATTGATACACACGTACTTGATAAAATCATTCTTGCAGCTGGTGTAACAAAGGATGACTGCGTTTTGGAGATCGGTCCTGGAATCGGTACTATGACTCAGTATCTGGCAGAAGCAGCGGGCCATGTGGTCGCAGTAGAGATCGATTCAAACTTAATACCAATACTAAAGGAAACGCTGGCTGATTACGATAATGTAACTGTAATTCATGCAGATATTTTAAAGACTGATATCAATGAGCTGACTCAGAAATATAATGGTGGACGTCCCATCAAGGTAGTGGCAAATCTGCCCTATTATATTACCACACCCATTATTATGGGACTTTTTGAAGGTCAGGTACCCATTGATAACATTACAGTTATGGTGCAGAAGGAAGTGGCAGACCGTATGCAGGTAGGACCAGGTTCCAAGGATTACGGTGCCCTCTCACTGGCTGTTCAATATTATGCAGAGCCATATATTGTAGCCAATGTTCCACCCAACTGCTTTATGCCCCGCCCCAACGTGGGATCAGCGGTAATCCGCCTGACCAGGCATAAAAATCCCCCTGTCAGTGCACAGGATCCGGGACTGATGTTTCGCCTGATCCGGGCATCCTTTAACCAGAGAAGAAAAACACTTCAAAATGGTTTGAATAACTCTCCTGAGGTTCCTTATACCAAAGAACAGATTATATCGGCTATTGAAAGCCTGGGTCTTTCCCCGTCTGTGAGAGGAGAAGCACTGAATTTAGAGCAGTTTGCGGCTCTTGCCAATTATTTTACAAATATAAAGGAATAGTATAACAGGAGGGCCTATGTCGGATTCGCTTATTACGAAACGTGCAATTGCAGAAGCATTGAAGCAGGTGTGCAAAGAGAAACCATTTGATAAGATATCCATATCAGATATTACTGCAGTATGTGGTCTGAACCGGCAGACCTTTTATTATCACTATCAGGACAAATATGAACTATTAAGCTGGATTTATTATAATGAAAATTTTGCTGCAATTGCAGATGATATCAGTCTTGAAAACTGGAATGAGAAAATCCATGAGCTTTTGAGTAATATGAAACAGGAAAAAAACTTTTACGTAAATACCATAAAAGAGCAGGAACATACCTTTGAGAGTTACTTGTATGAGATGACAAAAGCATTATTTTCAGAGGCCATTGAGTTACTTGATGAAAAGGGAAAACTGACCTTTGAAGAACGGGACTTTGATGCTGGATTTTATGCCTATGGTCTTTGCGGAGTAATCATGGACTGGGTAAAAGAAGGAATGAAGATGGAGCCGAAAGAAGTTTCAAAACGGTTAAAAAGCCTCGCCAGGGCTACGGAGCGGATCGGATATATTCGCAGCCAGGCGGAGCTTTAAGCAAGTTTCTGAATAATCAGATTCAGGCAATCGTCTCTGGAACAGTTTTTTATCATCATAAGCAGTTCTTCGTAAGTAAAAAGTTCACTGGAGGCGGGGCTGAATTTTTGTAACAGTTCCCTTAAGTTACGGGCGGTCCGTTCCGGTGCTTTCTGACCATTTTTAAGTTGATGAAAAAGTGCTGTTTTTAAAACGCTTTCCCGTATATGTTTGTGTAATGTTCCCGACATGGATAGACCTCCTTATTCATTATTTTCATTGTAAAAGAATACATAAAAAATTACGATAGACAAAATAGAAGAATTGTCTGGTTTTTCGACACCATATTAAGGGTGTCGTTTTTTTATACAGGAACAAAAGCATGTATGGTGACGGAAAAAATGTTGTATGATAATATAAGTTTATCAATTGATTTTAAAAGAGATTGGAGTGTGGCTTATGTTAAAAAAAATGGAGAAAAGTAACATGATGAAATTACTGGCACTGGGGGCGGCAGCAACGGCAGCAGGTGTGGCTGCCAGGACACTGTATGAACGAACTGGAAAATCAAAAAAGGCAAAGCGGATGGATTCCAAAAACAATTCCGTTATTCCGAAAGGAAAGGCTTATTTTGTAGGAGGCGGCCTTGGCAGCCTTGCAGGAGCAGCCTATCTGATCAGAGACTGCAAGATGCCCGGTAACCAGATCACCATCTTTGAGGGGATGCCCATCTTTGGAGGAAGCAATGACGGTATCGGTACTCCTGAAAAGGGATTTGTCTGCAGAGGAGGACGCATGCTCAATGAAGAAACCTATGAAAACTTCTGGGAGCTGTTTCGATCCATTCCCTCTTTAAGTAAGCCGGGAAGAAGTGTAACAGAAGAGATTTTGGATTTTGATCATGCCCATCCGACCTCAGCCAAGGCAAGGCTCATTGACAAAGATGGAACCATCCTTGATGTGAAAAGCATGGGATTTAATCAGAAAGAACGTATGGCTTTACTGAAATTAATGAATACACCGGAAGAAAAGCTTGATGATATGACCATTGAAGAGTGGTTTGCAGATTCGCCTCACTTTTTTACCACCAACTTCTGGTATATGTGGCAGACTACCTTTGCATTCCAAAAATGGAGCAGTCTATTTGAATTCCGCCGTTATATGCGCAGGATGATATTGGAATTCTCCCGTATTAATACATTGGAAGGCGTTACAAGGACTCCTCTCAATCAATATGACAGTGTAATACGCCCGCTTGAATCATATTTAAGAAAAGAAGGGGTTATTTTTGCAGAGAACTGTACAGTAACTGACATTGACTTTGCAGAAGGAGATGAGATTACCGCTAAAGTTCTTCATCTGACTGATCATGGGGTTACCCGTATGTTAGAACTGGAAGATGATGATATCTGCATTATGACCAATGCATGCATGACAGACAGTGCTACATTGGGTGATCTTCATACACCAGCTCCAGCGCCTGTTTTGAGGCCCATATCCGGGGAATTGTGGAGTAAAGTGGCAGTGAAAAAGCAGGGACTTGGAAATCCATATCCATTTTTTGGAGATGCCAACGAAACTAACTGGCTGAGCTTTACCGTAACCAGCAAAGGAAACAAGCTTTTAAAGCTTATTGAGGATTATTCCGGCAACATTCCGGGAAGCGGTGCCTTAATGACCTTTAAAGACTCTAACTGGTTAATGAGTATTGTTGTTGCTGCGCAGCCTCACTTTCCTAATCAGCCCATGGATCAGACCATATTCTGGGGTTATGGCTTATACACCGATAAAATAGGAGATTATATCAAGAAACCAATGAAAGACTGTACGGGAGAGGAACTTCTTACAGAGCTTCTCTGCCACCTTCATATGGAAGACCGCAAGGATGAGATAATGGCAGATGTGGTAAATGTAATCCCATGCATGATGCCTTATGTAGATGCCCAGTTCCAGCCACGTAAAATGGTTGACCGTCCGGAGGTGGTTCCAGCCGGCTCTACCAACTTTGCAATGATCAGTCAGTTTGTTGAGATTCCGGATGACATGGTATTTACGGAAGAGTATTCCGTTCGTGCTGCAAGAATAGCAGTTTACACACTGATGGGAATTGATAAAAAGATCTGTCCGGTTACGCCCTATGTGAAAGATCCTAAGGTATTAGTTAAGGCAGTGCAGACCTCCTATCGTTAATAACCAAAATGTCTTTGTGAGCCAGACGAAAGATGGGTATTAATCGTCTGGCTCTTTGGTGCTTTATCACGTTATAACCTTAATATACAAGAGTTTAATGCGAAAATGCTCGTTGCATGATTGTCCCTTTTGTGGTATGCTATTACTCGTGTTGTCCTTGAAGGACGGACGAATGAACGTAAATACGGAGGGAAGTATTATGAAGAAAACAGCAATCGTATTAGCCGCTGTTCTTGTCTCTGGCCTCGTTTTAAGTGCATGCGGAGGTAGTACCGGAAAGACCGGCACAACACAAAGCAGCACCGAGAAGACAGAAGCAGCAGCCAACACCTCAACAGGGGGGCTTGACCTGGCAGTACAGCTCGGATCTGATGTGGAAACCATTGATCCGGCTCTTAGTACAGCAATTGATGCATCTAACATTATTATGCATGCCTTTGAGACTCTTATGACATTTGATGAGAACAACAAAATCGTTCCTGGTCAGGCAGAATCCTATGATGTCAGTGATGACGGACTTACTTATACCTTCCATTTAAGAGATGGTTTAAAATGGAGCGATGGTTCGGATTTCACCGCAGAGGACTTTGTATATTCCTGGAAACGAATGGCTGATCCTGCTACAGCAGCACCCTATGCAGCAGATATGCTTTCCGTTGTCAAAGGTTATGACGAAGCAGCAGCAGGTAATGTTGATGCACTGGCAGTCTCTGCTCCTGATGCAAAAACTTTCGTAGTTGAGCTTTCAGGTCCTTGTGTATACTTTGACAAGATTGTGACTCATGCAAGTATGGCACCTGTGAAAAAAGATATCGTGGAAGCGAAAGGTGACCAGTGGTCCCTGACTCCGGATTCCTATATTTCAAACGGTCCGTTAAAGATGATCGAATGGGTACCAGGATCTCACATCACATTTGCTAAGAATGAAAATTACTGGAATGCCGATAAGGTAACTTTAAATACTTTAAAGTTCG
Source organism: Lacrimispora xylanisolvens (assembly GCF_002934545.1). GTDB lineage: Bacteria > Bacillota > Clostridia > Lachnospirales > Lachnospiraceae > Lacrimispora > Lacrimispora xylanisolvens. The sequence goes on along the minus strand of NZ_PTJA01000020.1, from coordinate 17,809 downwards.
TTCTTATGGAAGATGCTAATGCAGCATACAGCGCATACCGGACAGGTGAAATTCAGATGATACGTGATGTTCCAACAGAAGAAATTCCAAATCTTAGAGATTCCGCTGAATTTCATTTAGAACCACGTATGGCAACATCCTATACTATTTTTAACACCCAGAAAGAACCATTTACAGATGCGAAAGTACGTCGTGCATTAAGTCTTGCAATTGACCGCGGCTATATTGCCGATACTCTTATGATGGGAACAGCACTTCCTGCAGCCAATTTTGTAGGACCTGGTATCTCTGATGAAAAAGAAGGCTCTTCCTTTGAAGAGGTAAGCCGTACAAATAATGGCGGTGACTATTTCAGCGTAGATAATTATGCAGCTGATCTTGAAAAAGCAAAAGCTCTGCTGACGGAAGCTGGATATCCTAACGGGGAAGGATTCCCTGCGATTGAATATATGACCAACGACGCCGGCTACAACAAAGCTGTTGCTGAGTACTTACAGAGTGCCTGGAGTGAGCTTGGAATCAGAATGGATATTAAGATTGTTGAGTGGTCTACATTCACACCTACCCGCCGTGCCGGTGATTTCCAGATCTGCCGCGGAGGCTGGGTTTATGATTATGATGATCCTTCCAACATGCTGAATCTGTTCTCAACTGACAGCGGAAACAACGATGGAAAATATTCCAATGCGGAAGTAGATAAACTCCTGACTGAGGCGAGAATTACTGCTGATAAAACAGAGCATTTTGATAAGCTTCATAAGGCAGAAAAAATCATGATGGAAGATGCTGCAGTATCACCGCTTGTATATTCCAGCGATTATTATCTGCAGAAACCTGAAATTAAAGGAACATGGCATTCTCCATACGGCTACTGGTTCTTTATGTACGCTACAAAATAATCGAATAATAGAAAAAACCTGCTGTCATCGGTTCACTGTGAACCGTCTGACAGCAGGTTTTTTTATTATTCAATGGTATCATCATAAGAAGCGCGGACACCGCCGATGTATTTTGGTCTGGTACGGGCTGCAACCACATGGGCAGAGCCAATATACTGGGTTTTTATGCGAATGGGAACGGCTACGGCTTTCAAATGCATTCCGATCAGTGTGTCTCCAATATCAATTCCAGCATGAGCTTTAATGGATTCTACTGCAACCGGATGTTCAAGGCCATGGTAGGCTGCAAGTGAGAAGGAGCCGCCGGCCTTAAGCTGCGGTACCACATTGACCGGTTCATAATGATAGAACTCCGCTGCTTCCCTTTCTAATATGAGTGCCCTGTTTAAATGCTCACAGCACTGGGCAGCCACATAAATTCCCTGTTTATGAAAGACTTCATAAATAGCCGAAAATACTGCCTGGCCGATCTCTGCACTGGAATGAGAGCCGATTCTGTGATCGGATATCTCACTGGAAGAGCAGCCGATCACTACCAGGTCCTTCTCCTTTAAATGAGATGCGTCCAAAACTTCTTTTGCGGCTTTGCCCGCCTGCTTTTTGATTTCATCTAACATAATCCGGCACCTTCCTTCCTGTACAGTCTGTCTGTTTGATTATAAGGCTGCACGAATGGCTTCAGCCATTTTCTCATACTCATCATCGGTTAAATATACCTTATCCGGATTCATGGTAAATGTGCCTCCCCACTCATCTCCCCCATTGTATTTGGGAACGATATGCATGTGAAGATGACAGCCTGTATCACCATAAGCGCCATAATTTACTTTATCCGGATTAAAAACCTTGTGAATGGCTTTGGATACTTTGGAAACTTCAGCAAAAAATGCATTTCTCTCTTCATCGCTGATATCAATCATCTCGCCCACATGATCCTTGTATGCAAGGATGACTCTGCCTTTTTTGCTCTGTTCTTTAAATAAATATAAAAAGCCTGTTTCCATTTCACAGACAGGATAACCAAATTTAGCAACCAAGTCTCCCTTCATACAATATGCGCAATTTGTGTCTTTCATAATCATGTACCTTCTTTCCAGTAATTTGTTTTTGATTTCTGAACCTATTTTATCAAAATACAGACGGAATGAAAAGAGAACACAGCAATTATTTTATGCCGCAGCACAAAAAAACAGCTTCCTGCCAGAACTCAGGTAAGAAGCTGCTTGATGATTATTCTTATTTGGATCAGGATCTGCTTTTTAGGTGAGTTGCAACTTTGACATCTTCTTTTTTGATATGGTTGATCAGCCAACCTGCAATGGCACTGTTTACTTCGCCAACCAGTGCAATGGTAGGACCTTCCTTATCCAGCTTCTGGCAGATTCCTGCAACTACCTTCTTAAACTCTTCATGGTAGCGTTTGTGATTTGCATAATCGGGATACTGGCTCTGAAGCTGGAGTTTTTCCTCATCTCCAAAATGCTTGGCAGTATAATCCTGTAAAAACTTAGTAGTATTGGCCAGCTCTGCACGGCCTTTACCGGTGGAGCAGGCAGTCAGTAAATTATTGATCGCATCAATCAGCTGACGGTGTTCTGAGTCAATTAACTGGTTTCCGGTCTCCAGATCCTTTGTAAATGCGTATGCCATATGTACACCTCTTTCGTTATAAATAATGTAAGTATATTCTACACTAAACCTACAAAAAAACCAACTGTTAATTTTCCCGCCAGCTCAGATATAAATTAGCCACTACATCTTCAATTGGTGCCTTTTTAATTTCCATATCGAGGATCTGGGGAAATTCAGAAAGTAGCCCCATAACCTTATGGATTTCTAATACATTCCGGTCAAATTCGTATTCGTGAACTCCACTTTCTGTTTTTAAAAGCCGCATACCCGGAATGGAAAGTGGTGTCTCCTCTTTTGCCGTAGTAAGTACAATCCGGTAAAAGCCTCCCATCACATTTCGCAGTTCATCAAAGTCTCCGTCAAATGCAAGTTTCCCCTTGTTAATAAGAATGATTCTTTGTGCCATTTCTTCCAGATCGTCCATATCATGGCTGGTTACCACCACCGTTGTTTTATTTTCAAGGTTAATCTTCTTTAAAAACCGGATCATCTGCTGCTTGGCAAGTACATCAAGACCAAGTGTAGGCTCATCAAGAAAAATCAGTTCCGGACTGTGAAGCAGAAGCATGGCAATATCCGCCCGCATTCTTTGCCCAAGACTCAGCTCCCTGGTAAAGGTTTTTAAAATATCGGAAAGATCCAATAGTTCTGTTACCATCTCCAGGTTCTTTTTGTAAACGGAATCCGGAATGTTCCACACTTCCTTTTTCCATTGGAAGCTGGATATCACCGGATGGTCCCACCATAATTCTGTGCGCTGGCCAAACAGGACTCCGATATGGCTCATGAGTTTGATCCGGTCTTTGGCGGGATTTAATCCCAGTACAGATACCGTTCCTTCTGTAGGCATGAGAATACCGGAAAGAATTTTTATTGTAGTGCTTTTACCGGCACCATTGGCACCTGCATATGCAACGAATTCCCCTTTCTTTACCTGAAGCGATATGTGATCAAGAGCTGTTACCACCCGCTTTTCCGGGTGCAGAAGATTTTTAATGATGTCGCGGGCGGTGCCGCTTCGCTGCCATTGGCAGTATTCTTTTGTTATATTATCGATGGCCAAAGCCGGAGTATCTTGGAGAACCATAGGTTTCATAATAATTCATACCTTTCTTAAATGTGATAATTGCTATAAATGAAAAAATAGCAGCTGCAATAGGCAGATAGAATGCTTCCGGAACGAAAACCGCCTCTAATCCGTATTTCCCAGCTTTTATTAAAAGTGTGGAAGGAAGCCAGGCACAAAGGCCCACGGGAATCAAGGATAAAAAAATGTGCTTTTGAAAGCCTTTCATATTACCCAGCGGGTAAGTTTTTAATGAAGAAAATAATTCCTTTCCCACCCCGGCAATTTCCTCTGCAGCAGCAGGGGCATAGAATGCAGAGCATGAAATCAGATAGATAAATGACATCACAATAACAATCGAGCAAATGCTGTAAAAAAGGAACAGCAGTATAGTAAAAGCGTTTATAGGTAAACCAGCTCTGATGGCACCGTAAGCAGTGAGCCCTATTCCAAAAATCATTATGGGAGAACCGGAAACAGGGGAAAAACCCTGTGCCAGAAGTTCTGCCCACAGAGGGACGGGCTGAATCATGATATGGTCAAGCTGTCCCCTGCCAATAATCCGGCTGACCATGCCGGTATTATTACCCATAAAAAATACCATAAAAATACCGTCAATAAAGAGAGCGTAACCCATCATAAATAAAACTTCATTTTGGGTCATACCGGAAAAATTTTTAAAATTTGCGGATAACAGGCAGACACCTGCAATGGTGCACCCACCGCTTACAACATCAGAGACCAGTTGAATAAAGAAATAACGGGTATCCCGTAGAAACCATAATAAATCCATTTTTGCATATTGCCTGTAAAGCCTGATTAATATTTTGAAATTATCCACCAAAAGAGATCATCCTTTCTTTGCTTTTATTAAACACGTAAATGGCAAGAGCCCATAAACTAACAGCCCAGAAAAACTGAAGCGCCAGAACCCTGTGAGGGAAAAGGGCGGTACCGGTGTAGATGGTCAAAGGTCCATGGGCGACTGAGCCCAATGGAAGCAGGGAAAAAAGCGCTCCCAATTTCTTTGGAAATAAAGAAAATGGTATCATTTCTCCGGAAAGCAGGGAATAAACTGCCTCTCTGACAGCAAGAGCTGCAAAGCATCCATTTTTTAGATTCATGGCTAGAGAAGCGAACAACAAATCTATGGCAAATCCAATACAAATTGCCAGCAGCAGACTTATGAGAGAGAGAATCCCCATGCGAAAAGAAGCAGGCAACGGACTGACAGACAGAACCGGTGCAAAAAGCAATAATGGAATACCCAGAAATAAGAAGTTGGGAACCCAGAATCGGCCAATGGTTTCTGAAATAAAGCTTGCTTCAATTGCCATGGGCCTTAAAAAACGCCCAATGACGGATCCCTCCCACAAGGACGAAGTGGCGGGAGAAATAATATTTAATTCCTCATGTAATACGGCAGACATCAGCGTGTAGGTCATTAACTGGTCTAATGATACGTTTGCTGGCAGAGCATTCGTTTGTGCCAAAGTCTTCCAGATAAAGGTCAGCATAATGAACTGCGCAATCTGAACTACGTATCCTCCAGCTACACAGAGAAAGCCTCCGTCAAAAATTTGTTTCGAGCAGATTAAAGTTGTGGAGCATACGGCTCTTGAGAGAGAGCCGCAGCCGGACAGAATGGTTTTTACCTGTTTCATAGGTCATATCCTCCATATTGTGTGTTTCGAATCAAAGTGGAAAATGTCCGTTCAGACTGCCATTTCGAAAAAACGCACAAAAAAACCCGGTGCAGGAGCATCCGGGCGGAAAATCAACCGAAAAACCAGTGGTAAAACCTACCGGCTAACAGAATAATTTTCAGATGAGACGCTGCCTTTTTCGTAAAAATGGGCGTACTGATACACGGACGCGTCAAAATTACCGAAAACTGCAGAGATATTATTAATGTTAGTCCATAATGAAGTGGCTTTCATAGATATGTTTCTCACAGCGTCTCACCTCCTTTAAAAAATTTAGCTCATTATATCATTATAAGCAATTTACGTCAAGATTAGTTTGTCTCCCATTTTGACAGTGCTGCTTCATCGGCTACAATAATAACATCCGGATGGAGCTGCAGAATGGAAGCAGGAACTTTTGGGGTCACCGGTCCGCAAAGGGCATTATACAGAATTTCTGCCTTATCTTCGCCGCTTACCATTAACAGGATTTTTTTCGCTCTGATAATCGTACCGATTCCCATGGTATAAGCCTGGCGCGGAACCTGATCTGCAGATTCAAAAAAGCGCTTGTTTGCTTCAATGGTGCTTTCCTGTAAGTCAACAATGTGGGTATCTTTTGGGAAGATATCGGAAGGCTCATTAAATCCGATGTGCCCATTATGACCAAGCCCAAGAATCTGTAAGTCAATACCTCCCAGATTTCTGAGAATCTCTTCATATCTGGCAGCTTCTTTTTCTGCATCTGATTCCATACCATCAGGTATATGAGTATTGGTTACATCGATATTTACGTGCATAAATAAATTCTGCTTCATAAAGTGGTAGTAACTCTGGTCATTATCTCTGGTTAATCCCTTGTATTCATCAAGGTTTGCTGTCTTTACCCGGGAAAAATCCAAATCACCTTTGTTGTACCATTCAATCAGCTGTTTGTAGGCACCTACAGGTGTAGAACCGGTAGCAAGTCCCAGAACGCAGTTCGGCTTCATAATGATCTGGGCAGATATAATATTGGCTGCTTTTCGGCTCATGTCATAGTAGTCTTTTGCACGGTAAAGCTTCATTTTTATCATCCTCCATGTTTTGGAAAAAATTTTTATTTTATTCTTTCATTAGGATATCATTTTTATGTCATAGATGCAATGCCATTTTGCATAAAATAGTGATAAAGGAGTGGTGGCATGTCTAACTATCGAAGACTAATCTCATATATTTATGCCTACGAAGGCGGAGTCAAAGGAAAAAACATCGGATTTGCCAAGATAGAGACGAGAGGAATCCAGTGCAAAATTACGGTAAGTGTGAAAAGAATTTATGTAGGCGGCAACGACATTGGAGTATATCTATTGGCCGGAGAACAGGAAATATACCTTGGTAATATTTTCATACGAGGCGGTTCCGGTGAATTCAGAGCCACAGTATCCGTAAATGATATTGAACGTTCCGGTTTTAATATGGACCAATGTTTTGGACTGACCATACATGATGTAAAAAATACATGGAGATCTTATACCACCATATGGGAGGATGCAGTTGCTCATGCTGCAGCAGTTGATCTGGAAAATACAGATTCTGTTGTAAAAGAAAATTCTGCCATATCGGAAGAACAGATTAAAAAAGCTGTTCAGGAGATAGAAAAAGAGTTTCCACTGGAAGATGGAGACAGTCAGGATACAAAAAATGAAGAAGAGGTTCTTCTCCAGGCGGAAAGTCCGGCGTCATCCGACAGTGAGCCAAGCCCGGAGGCCGAAAGTCTCATGCCTGAGATCCAGCAGATGACAGGTTCCATACCTCAAGATGGAAATACCAGAACCTCAATGACCGGTCCAACAGCAGGAGGAAGGCAGGGGAATCCGCCTTCAGTCACTGCGCCTGCACCGGATAGACAGCAAAACACACGTCCGACCATGACCGGACCGATACCTGGCTGGTGGCAGGAACCACGTCCTACCGGACCAATGCCGACGACCCCGATGCCGAATGTTACAATGCCGACAGGGCCGATGCCGACAGGGCCAATGCCAGCTGGAACCATGCCAACAGGAACCATGCCCACAGGGTCAATGTCTCCTGTACCAAACACAACTGGCCCGGCATCTCCAAGGCCGCGTCCAACGGGACCGATGCCAACAACACCAATGACCGCAGAGTCCGTACATACAGATCCAACCGAAGAGGCTCAGACCGTTTTACAAAGCCAGCAGGAATCTGTTCCCTTAATGCCAAAGCCCATGATGTCTGAAGCTGAAGATGGCGGATTAAAAGAATCTGTCCAGATGAGTTCGGGCGACGCAGGTCTGGCAGAGGACGCAGATGTATTTCCTGAGCCCGAGGCAGGAACTACCCGTTTGTACCGCGCAGATGCCGTAATAAAAGAAACTAAAAACCAGGACCATACGGAAACAAAGCTTGGTGATCCAGAGGTACTGGAACATTTGCGCCAAAATGAAAGTCAGGAAGAAAATCAACATAGTGTGATCTGGGAAAAATTGAGAAAAGAACATACCAGGATTCTGGCGTTTGATTATGAAGACGGATGTGAAATTCTGACGATCAAACCTCAGGATATTGGTCTTCTTCCCAGAGATGCCTGGGTATATGGAAATAACAGTTTCTTATTGCATGGTTACTACAATTACCGGTATCTGATCCTTGCCAGGCTTAACACGGAAGGAACGCCCCGCTATCTGCTGGGAATTCCGGGACATTATTACAGCAATGAACGATATATGGCATCTATGTTCGGTTTTCCTAATTTTGTGCTGTCAAAAGATCAGCCAATGGAAGATGGACGTTTTGGATTCTGGTATACTGATATAAAAGTAGGGGGCTGAAAAAGCCCCCTGGTTTGCGTTAAAAAGATTCGCCCCGGAGCATGGCTCCCGGAAGAAATGGTTTTAATACTTTTAAAAAGCCCTTCAGTTCACTGTCTGAAAAAGAAGTGTAGCCCGGGCATAAAACCTGATCAGAATCCACATAATTTTGAAGAAAGTACGTTGAATCTCCCTCCAGCCAGTTGCCGATGTCCACGAAATCACCCATAGTATGAATTCCTTTTACCACTGTGGTGCGAAATTCATATGGGATACGGTTTTCCATCAAAAATGCAGCGCTTTCTTCCACGTTCCTTATTTTAAGATCCCCGGTTCCGGCAGCTTTCTTATAATGCTCCCGACCGGATTTTATGTCCATGGCTATATAATCCAGAAGCCCTTCTGTAATCAGCTTTTTTAACACATCAGGACGATAACCGTTGGTGTCAAGTTTAATGAGATAACCCAGCTCCCGGATTTTTCGGATAAATAAATCCAGTTCAACAGCGAGCGTAGGCTCTCCGCCGGTAATACAGACACCCTCCAGAATCCCTTTTCTCTTTATAAGGAAATCTAAAATTTCTTCCTCTGAGAACAGTGACGCTGCATCGCTCCCGATCAATCCGCTGTTATGGCAAAAAGGGCAGCGGAAATTGCAGCCGCCCAGAAAAATCGTGGCAGCCACATGACCTGGATAATCCAGAAGTGTTGTTTTTTGAAGACCACATAGCTTCATCTATTCACCATTCCTTTATTTCATGATATACTTAGGACAAGTATAACACATTAAACAGTAAAGAGGAATCATTATGACAATAGATGAAAAATATATGCGTCAGGCAGTTACACAGGCAAAGAAAGCCGGAGCAGTTGGCGAAGTACCCATTGGGTGTGTGATTGTTTATGAAGATAAAGTGATAGCCAGAGGATACAACCGGCGTACATCAGATAAAAATGTGCTGTCCCACGCAGAAATCATTGCAATCCGGAAAGCCTGCAAAAAGCTGGGGGACTGGAGACTGGAAGACTGTACCATGTATGTAACCCTGGAACCCTGTCCCATGTGTGCGGGAGCGATTGTACAGTCCAGAATGAAGAAAGTTGTCGTTGGCTGTATGAATCCCAAGGCAGGATGCGCAGGCTCCGTTCTTGATTTGTTTCATGAGAAAGGGTTTAATCATCAGGTGGAAATGGAATCTGGAGTACTGGGGGAAGAATGCGCCCAGATGATGAAAAAATTTTTTAAAGAATTAAGGGATAATAAAAAACAGAAAATGGAAGATACAATTACCCCCTAAATCCTTGACAATCAGGTGGTTTCCATGTATACTTAACTGCGATTAAGTCATAATACGTCATAAAGTTTCCGTGCAGCCGGGGAGATAGCGGTGCCCTGTACCTGCAATCCGCTCCAGCAGGGGTGATGTCTCACCCAGGGCCGGCTATTGTAGGGCTGCCCCTGATAAGTGGCGATGACGTTTGGGTCTTACGCAACAGATCTTCATGAACCGTGTCAGGGCAGGAATGCAGCAGCACTAAGTGGAACCTTCTGTGTGCCGTGAGGGTGCCTGGACCGAGTTAACTGTCAGGGTAACGCCTGTGATAGCGGTTCAAAGTGAGACGCACGGATTAAAATATAGTTATCAGGACGCCGGAGAGCAGTGAATTGCTTTGCGGTGTTTTTTCATTTTTAATATTTCCTTACATTATCTTATGAAATAAAGTTTTCCCTTGCCCCACATTCCCCTTTGTATTATAATTGAGAATAAAATGGGTATAATAGTACCTATTTCCAAATAACAAATCTAATCAAAGAAGAGGTGTGCTTTTATGATGAGAATTGGAATTCTTACAAGCGGCGGTGACTGCCAAAGCTTAAATGCTACCATGCGGGGCGTTGCCAAAGCATTGTACCGGCTGTTTGATGATATTGAGATTGTAGGATTTGAAGACGGTTATAAAGGTCTTATTTATGCGAATTACCGTGTGATGAAGCCGGAAGAGTTTTCTGGAATCCTGACAAAAGGGGGAACCATTCTTGGAACCTCCAGACAGCCGTTTAAACTGATGCGGATACCGGACGGGAACGGTCTCGATAAGGTAGAAGCGATGAAGCACACCTATAAAAACTTAAAGCTGGAATGCCTGGTTGTTCTTGGCGGAAACGGCAGCCAGAAGACGGCCAATCTCCTTAGGGAGGAAGGCTTAAATGTTGTATCGCTGCCTAAGACCATTGATAATGACTTGTGGGGAACTGATATTACCTTTGGCTTTCAAAGTGCGGTTAATGTGGCAACTAATGCCATCGACTGCATCCATACAACGGCTGCTTCCCATGGACGAGTCTTTATTGTTGAAGTTATGGGTCATAAGGTAGGCTGGCTGACTCTCTATGCAGGGATCGCCGGTGGGGCTGATATTATTCTGGTTCCGGAAATTCCATATGATCTGAATGTAATTATAGAAGCGTTAAAGAGCAGAACCAGAGAAGGCAAGAAGTTTTCCATCATTGCCGTTGCAGAAGGTGCGATTTCCAAAGAGAATTCCGTCCTGACGAAAAAAGAACTGAAAGAAAAAAAGAAGAATGGCGTGATTTACCCTTCTGTGGCCTATGAGATCGGAGCTCAGATCACGGAACGGACCGGACAAGAAGTCAGGGTTACCGTTCCAGGTCATATGCAGAGGGGCGGAGAACCATGTCCATATGACAGAGTAATTTCCACCCGCCTTGGGGCAGAAGCAGCAAAACTGATAAAGAACAGGGAATATGGCTACATGGTGGCAGTTAGCAACAATGAAATTGTTAAGGCACCCCTGGCTGAGGTAGCCGGTAAATTAAAAACCGTCGATCCGGAATGTTCCATCGTTAAGGAAGCCAAGATGATCGGAATCAGCTTCGGCGACAAATAAGGAGTAACAGGCATGTCATATACGGCATTATATCGGAAATGGCGCCCTTCATCCTTTGCAGATGTAAAGGGACAGGACCATATTGTGCAAACACTTAAAAACCAGATTATATCCCAGCGTATCGGGCATGCATATCTGTTCTGCGGAACCCGGGGAACCGGTAAGACCAGTATCGCAAAGATCTTCGCAAAAGCAGTCAATTGTGAACAGCCTGCAGATGGCAGCCCCTGTGGCGAGTGCCGTACCTGCAGAAATATTGCAGCAGGTGCTTCATTAAACGTTGTCGAGATTGATGCGGCATCAAACAATGGTGTGGAGAATATCCGGGAGATCAGAGAGCAGGTTCAGTATCCCCCTACAGAAGGAAAATACCGGGTTTATATTATCGATGAGGTTCATATGCTTTCAACAGGAGCATTTAACGCATTATTAAAAACCCTGGAAGAACCACCCTCATATGTTATATTTATTCTGGCGACAACGGAAGTACACAAGATTCCGGTCACAGTATTATCCAGATGTCAGCGCTATGATTTTAAACGCATCACAGTTGAGACCATTGCTGAACATTTAAAAGAACTTACACAAGCAGAAAAGATCCAGGTGGAGGAGAAGGCGCTGACTTACATTGCCAAATCGGCAGATGGAGCGTTAAGAGATGCTTTAAGTCTGTTAGATCAGTGCATTGCCTTTCACTACGGAGAACTTCTTACCTATGATAACGTACTTGATGTGCTTGGAGCAGTGGATATCACGGTATTCGGAAGGCTGTTTCGGGCCGTAGCACAGAACAAAACCAAAGACTGCATCGCATGTCTGGAAGATATGGTGATTCAGGGCAGAGAGTTAGGACAGTTTGTAGTTGATTTTATCTGGTATTTAAGAAATCTTTTAATTATTAAATCCGTGGACGACGGAGAGAATCTTATGGATATGTCGACGGAGAACCAGAATCTGTTAAGAGAAGACAGTAATCTTGCGGATCCCGAGACACTTCTCCGGTATATCCGTGTGTTCTCAGATTTGTCCAATCAGCTGCGTTACGCTTCACAAAAGCGTGTGCTGATAGAAGTTGCACTGATCAAGCTGACCCGCCCTCAGATGGAACAGAACTATGATTCGATTCTGCAGCGCATCAAAGGCATTGAAAAACAGCTGGAGAGCGGAACATTTCTGCAAAAAGGAGAAGCGTCCGCAACCGCTGAAGCCAGCTTAAATGCAGGTGAGGCAGAGGCACTGACTCCGGCCCAGAGAGTTGCACTTCCCCAGGGGCAGTTAGAGGATTTAAACTTAATCCGAAGTGATTGGGGAAAAATCATACGGGAACTGGGTGGTCCCATACGGGCCAGCTTTCGGGAGACTGTGGTGGAACCCGCCGGTGAGAGCCGGCTTTGTGTGGTCTTTTCCGATCAGAGCAATTATATGATTGGAAGCCGAGAAACTACCATCGCCGATATTGAACGGTATGTGGAGGATCATTATAAAAAATCCATTGCCTTTCAGACAAGGCTCAGGGGCGGAGGCGAGCGTATGGATACCATTTACGTCAGCGACGAAGAATTGAAAGCCAACATTTTAATGGACATAACAATAGAAGAATAAAACGATTATGAAAATATAGGAGGATTACACCATGGCAAAACGTGGCGGTTTTCCAGGCGCTATGCCTGGCAATATGAACAATTTAATGAAGCAGGCACAGAAGATGCAGCGTCAGATGGAAGAGACAACAAAAGCTCTGGAAGAGAAAGAATATAAAGCGACAGCAGGTGGCGGAGCGGTTACTGTAACAGTTTCAGGTAAGAAAGAGGTAACTTCCGTAAAATTATCCCAGGAAGTGGTTGATCCCGATGACATTGAGATGCTGGAAGATTTAATTATGGCGGCTACCAATGAAGCATTCCGTCAGATGGAAGAAGACAGCAGTTCCGCTATGTCTAAATTAACCGGTGGAATGGGAGGATTAGGCGGAGGATTTCCGTTCTAATTATGGATTATTACAGCAGTCAGATAACCAGATTAATTGAAGAGCTTTCAAAGCTCCCCGGTATTGGCAGTAAATCAGCACAGCGCCTGGCATTTCATATTATTAATATGCCGGAGGAACAGGTAACAGGCCTTGCTTCCTCTATAACAGAAGCAAAACGTAACGTGCATTACTGCAAAGAGTGTTTTACTTTAACGGATCAGGAGCGCTGCCCCATTTGCAAGAGTGAGAAACGCAATCATAAGGTTATTATGGTGGTGGAAGATACCAGAGATTTAGCTGCCTATGAAAAAACCGGAAAGTTTGAAGGCGTTTACCATGTGCTCCATGGAGCCATATCCCCTATGCTGGGAATCGGACCTGGAGATATTAAGCTGAAAGAATTAATGCAGAGGCTGCAGGGAGATGTGGAAGAAGTGATCATAGCCACAAACTCCAGTCTGGAAGGTGAGACAACAGCCATGTACATCAGTAAGCTGATCAAACCTACAGGAATCAGGGTTACCCGCATAGCCAGCGGTGTTCCCGTTGGCGGAGACTTAGAGTACATAGATGAGGTGACATTGTTACGGGCTCTGGAGGGCAGAGTCGAACTGTAACTCATTTGCCTTGTTAGGAGATGCAAAGAATGGATAAGTACGAGTTTAATATAAAAGTTGAACAAATTAAAAAACTGGTCGGTAAAAACGACTATGAGACGGCTATGAAGATCGCCGATACAATCGACTGGAGAAGAGTCCGCAACACCAATTTGCTTTCCATGGTAGCCATGGTATACGAGAAAAATGAGGATTATCAGGAGGCAAAGGAGATCCTTTTACAGGCATTTGAACGGGCGCCTATTGGAAAAAGGCTTCTCTATAAACTGGCAGAGCTGGCCATTAAAGAAGGCAATATCGAGGAAGCCGAAAGCTATTATAAGGAATTTGGAGATCTGGCTTCTGAGGATCCCAGACAGCAGCTTCTGCGCTATATGATTTTAAAGGCAAAAGGTGCACCAGCCCAGCAGCTCATTCATTCACTTGAATCCTACACCAGTGTGGAGCTTGATGAAAAATGGCTTTACGAACTGGCGGAACTTTACAGCCTTGCCGGGATGGCGGAACGCTGTGTAGAGACCTGTGACCGTATTATGCTGATGTTCGGACTTGGAAAATATGTAGAAAAGGCAATGGACTTAAAAGTTCAGTATGCCCCTCTGACAAATTACCAGATGGATCTCATAGAAAACAGAGATAAATATGAAGCCAGACTTCGTGCAGTAGAGCAGGAGTATGGCACCGGTAAAAAAGTAAGTGTACAGCTGGAACCGGAGATTGATTATTATCAGGAAGAACCGGAAATCAGTCAGTATTCCAATATGGTATATGAGGAATCCGTAGAAGAAGATTATGAAGCCAGCATGCAGGAAGCGGAAGTACAGGAATCTCTTGCGAGAGAGATGTCCAGAATTTCTTATGAAGATCCGGTGGTTGAAGAAGAACCGGCTGCAGAGCATACCAGAGTGCTGGAAGATATCCGCAGAGTAGGACGTAACATTTCCGTTTTCCCAAAAAGCGTGGAAAATTATGTACCGGAAGAGGAGGAAGTGGAAACATACTCCGAGCCGGTTATTGAAGAGGAAGAGCCCGAGGAATTTGGTCAGGAGATTTTCGGTATCCAGTCAGCTGCTACTGCAGAGGAAGATGAAGTCTATGATCTCCCTCAGGAAGAAAGTTTTGATAATGAGGAAGAGCAGTATTCTAACTATTATGAGCCAGAAGCAGCATATCAGGAGGAAGACGGAAGTGGATATCATTTCCCTCAGCAGGAAGAAGGGGAAGAGTTTGCTTTTGAGGATTTGTATGAAGATGAGGAAGAAGAGGAGGCTGTTGAAGAGCCCGTCCGCAATCATCTTATGATCGAAGCCAGAACTCCTGAAAAAGGACTTCAGATGGCAGTAGAAGCATTAAAGCAGATCCACAGGGAAAGCGGTGTGAATAATCCGGTTGCCAAGATTTCAGGATCCAAACTTTCAAAGCGTGGAGTATTTGCTTCTGCAGATAAGCTTTCTGGAAAAGATTTAGTAATAGAAGAAGCCGGAGACTTAACTCCGGAAGCTCTTGATGAGTTAAACCAGCTCATGGAAAGAGATGCCAGCGGAATGATCGTAGTTTTAATCGATAATCCAAAGCAGATGGAAACGCTGCATCAGGACCATCCGGTTCTGGCCAGTAAATTTGAATGCATTGGCAGCGGAGAGGAAGTTCCGCTTCCTGAATCCGAACCGGTGCCTGTTCAGAGGAATTCCCGGGTTTTACAGGAGAGAGAAACGTATCAGCACGAACCGGTAATGCAAAACAATGCCATAGAATACCAGCAGAGTCAGGAATACCATTACGCTGAATCCGATGAGTACGATCAGTATGAGGATGATAGTCAGGAGCAGGATTACGAAGAGGGTGATTATTACGAGGAGTCTGCATACGAACCAGTGGACGAGCCCTCCTCCAGACAGCAAAGTCAGCCTGAGTATTCTGGCGAAGAGATGGATATCGACGAATTTGCACAGTATGCCTGCCGGTATGCCAACGAAATTGACTGTAATATTACAGGAAAAAGTATGCTTGCCCTCTACGAGAGAATTGAAATCATGGAGGAAGACGGCGTTCCTTTAAACAGAGCAAATGCAGAAGGACTGATTGAAGAAGCTGCAGACCGGGCTGAAAAGCCAACTGTGGGAAGGCGGATCAAAGGTCTGTTTTCTACAAAATACGATAAAGACGGATTGCTTATATTAAAAGAGGAACATTTTATTTATTAAATGGAGATAAATCGTGGATATTAAACTCATTGCAATTGATCTGGACGGAACACTGTTAAACAGCAGGAAACGTTTGTCCGACCAAAATCGGGAAGCTTTGATAAGCTGTATTCGCAAAGGAATACACATTGTTCCATGTACCGGAAGGACTGTTGATGGAATACCGGCTGAGGTAAAAGATATACCTGGAATCCGGTATGCCATCACCACCAATGGTGCGGTTGTTGAGGATATGAAAGAAAATGTGGTAATAGACACAAGGCTGTTAAGCTGCGATCTCGCATTGGAACTTTTACGGTTTGTAGATCCGTACCATGTGATGTATGATCCGTACATAGACAGACGGGGAATTACAGAACCACGCTTCATGAATCATCTGTCAGAGTTTGCACTGACTTCTGAGTTGCAGGAACTGGTACGTAACACCCGTGACGTTTGTCCGAATATTATAGAGTTCGTAGAGAATGCCAGGAAACCTGTTGAAAAGATCAATTTGTTTTTTGGTGACATGGAAGAACGAGCAAAGCTAAGGGCTGAGCTGGAAAAAAGAAATGATATTCTGGTCACCTCATCAATTATCAATAATCTGGAAATCAATGCACCTGATGCTACAAAAGGAGATGCAATCATAAGGCTTTCGTCCCATCTGGGAATCAGTCCCAGTCAAACGATGGGAATTGGGGACGGAGAGAATGATTTCACTATGATTACAAAAGCCGGAGTCGGAGTTGTTATGAAAAATGGCAGCAAAGAACTGATGGAAGCAGCAGACTATGTAACGGAAACCAATGACGAGGATGGAGTAGCCTCCGCCATCAGGAAATTGGTATTGGAAATGGAACTATGACGAAACTGTATATGGAAAACTGGTTATCGGTAATTGCCGGAGTTTATTTGCTTGGAATGGTTCTTTACGGTCATCACAGAGGATTTATCCGGTTGGTTGTATCGATATTTGCAATGATCTTATCACTGACCGTTGTTCGGGTATCGCTGCCGGCTGTAACTACTTATTTAAAAGAGAATACCACTCTTCAGCAGACAGTATCTCAAAATATTGTAAAGGCAGCAGGTCTTGCTCAGGAACAGAGTTCCGGGGAAGAGATGTCAGACAAGCCTTCTGCACAGAGAACCATGATAGAAAATCTGAATTTACCCCGCACGGTCAAATCGGCGCTGATTGAGAATAACAACAGTGAGATTTATCAGATGATGGGAGTTCAGGCATTTACTGATTATGTAGGGAACTATCTAGCAGACACCATTATTAATTCAGCGGGATTCGTTTTGCTGTTTGCAGCTGTCTATATGGCGTCTAAGCTAATAATTCGTTGGCTGGATATTATAGCAAGACTTCCTATTATATCGGGGATTAATAAATTAGCGGGTGCAATAGCAGGTGGACTGGAAGGATTATTGTTCCTCTGGCTGGCGTGTCTGTTAGTTACAGCATTCTCTGGCACGGAATGGGGCATGATGATTACCCGGCAGATTGAATCAAGCCAGTGGCTTTCGTTTCTTTACAGCCATAATCTGCTGAACCTGATGGTTCTGGGGGTATTGCATGGCCTGATCTGAGAGAATAATTGTATTTATGATATATGCAATTGAAACAAATCTGCAGGGAAACGGACCAAAAGTCTTTCCTGCAGTTTTTTATTGCCATCCCAACATATAGAGAAATTCCGTAAAAACGTATATATATAGTAGTAAAATCAATTCTCGAAAAATTGTATGAATAAATGACACAAATTCCCTTGACAATCTTTTAGGGACATGATATATTATAGTTCCGATGCGGAACACACCGCAAAGGCGATCGATTTAAACCGATTGAAAAAATAAAAAAAGTTGTTGACAAAGAAACGGCAACATGATAGAATAAATGAGTTGCTGATCGAGAGATAACAACAAAAAGCACTTTGAAAACAGAAGATTGAACAGTATGTAAAACCCTGAAAATTCTAATAATAAGCTGTGTTTGAACAGCTTTGAATGAGAAATTCAGAAC
>NZ_PTJA01000019.1 GCF_002934545.1 Lacrimispora xylanisolvens | reverse complement strand
GCAGACCTACATTTATTTTAGCACAGGAGTAACTTATATCTAAAGATCAGCCCTCCCCCTGCATAGCAGGGGGTTTATTTTTTACTGTCACACAAAAAATGTACCTTGAACCGGCTCAATAAGCCGTTTCAGGGCACACTTTATTTTCTAAAAAAACTATTTTAAATTCCTGTTAGTACCGGTTATTTACAGTTCCTGCCTTCTTCTTAATTCTGATATCATCTCCATATAAAGGAATTACCGTATATCGGCTGATCAGCCTGGAAGTAACACGTTCCGTATATCGATCCCTCAGCTCGTTAATGGAATGATTGGTTGATATAATGGTTGACTTTGAAGAATTAAGCCGTTCATTGATACAGTAAAATAATTCGGAAGAGGTAAAGCTGTTATTTAGCTCTGTTCCCAGATCATCGATGATTAAAAGATCACAATCCAGAATATACTGATACATTCCTTTCATGTCGTCTTCATCCTGATAATCAAACCGGTTTTTTGAAAATACCTCAAAGAGATCGTTAGCGGATAAATAGATCACGGAGTAAAACTTATCGATCAGCTCTTTGGCAATACAATTGGTTAAAAATGTCTTTCCCACGCCGGTAGGACCTGTAAACAACAAATTCCCATGTTCTTTCGGAAGGTTTTTTACGAAACTGCGGCAGGTTTCCGTAACCTGAATCATATACTGTTTCACTGTCCGGTTTAAAACCGGCATTACTTTTGTATCATCAAAATATTCATAAGAAAATGTATTAAAATTCTCTACTGCAATGATTTGCTCAATATTGGATTGTGCATATAGGTATTTCATCTCTGACTGACGGAAGCAGTGGCACTTTATGCCTTCGGAATACCCCGTGTCTTTACAGTCCGGACACAAGTACTGCATCTCCATAAAATCAACTGTATATCCGGCAGACTTTAAAAGAACCGCCTTTTGTTCCCTCAGATCTGCAATTTCCTCCCTCAGCTCTTTTAAGGCTTGTTTATCCCCATCCAAAAGCCTGCGGGCACAGGAGACTGCTCTTGTACTGATGGAATCATCAAGTTCCTTTATCACAGGTATTTTATTATATACTTGCGCAATCCGCTTTTCCTGTTCATGCCGGTTCTTTAACTGCTGCTGCCCGTAAGCCCGCATGATGGCATCATACTGTGAATTGCTCAGTGCCATAATTACCTCCGTTTCTATTGTGCTTATCTATCGTTACTTAAACTCTGTCAGCTGTTCAAGAATAAGAGCATCATAATCAATCTCTCTTTGAGGAAAGTTCTG
This sequence comes from Lacrimispora xylanisolvens, assembly GCF_002934545.1. GTDB lineage: Bacteria > Bacillota > Clostridia > Lachnospirales > Lachnospiraceae > Lacrimispora > Lacrimispora xylanisolvens. The sequence continues at coordinate 83,741 of NZ_PTJA01000019.1, read as the reverse complement.
AAACTGGTTCTGTCCGTTCTTCCCTTTTGCACCGGCTGCTGCCTTGGTACCTTTATCGCTGCCGCTCTTTTTCCAGTCTGCATGCTGCTCGTCCAGTTTTCGTATGTCCTCCATAGTACGGGCTCCTGCTTTCTTCCAGCCTTCTATAATCTTGTCCGTATACGGAAAACTGGGAGAATGTGTTGCCGTGAGAGTCCTGCTGCAGGCCTCCATAACCAGCTCTTTGGTAAATCCGTAAGTACGGAACCACTTATCCATGTATTCCCGTTCTGAATCTCCGGGATTACGGTCGCTCAGCCCAAATGCTCTCATGACTGCGAAGGAATCCTTAGAAAATGTAAGTGCATTATTCTTCGCATCATCAACTGTCTTAAAGCCCTTTTCGTGCCAGCTGATGGCCACTGTCTCAATATATCGAATGCTGGTATGACCGCCCTGTACGCAATATTCCACAACATACTCTAAAAGCTCTGCAGGCATATGAAGGCCATCATACAGATACGCAAATACCTCACATTCTCTCTGAGTGAAAACTTTGTTCATATATTTTTGGGCAATATAAAGCAATTGAGAAAAATCCTCATCTCCTGCCAGCCCGCTGATCTGATCCGGAGTGTAGGATTTTCTGCCTGAAGATGGTGCAGGTATCTCCTTTTTTACTGCTTCTGCCGGACGCCCCGAACATGCAGTCTCCGAAACAGCCGGAGAAACCTCCGGTTTTGAGACTAACTCCTCGCTTAATACTCCCGCTTTTTTCCAATAGGATAAGGCACGGGCAACATCTGCCTCTGTATGGTTTAAGGCATCAGCAATCATGGAAACAGTAACCTCTTCCCCTTCATGACGCATCAGAAACAGATATTCTTTTATGTATTCACCATTGGCCGAAGCCATAAAATCGTCTATGAATTGATTGGATATTATCGTACCATTGATCTTAAAACTGCTTTTAAAGTTCACCGCCATAACCTCACCTTTTTATCATGTCCCTATCATACCACAGGTCTTTCCAAAAGAAAATAGGGGCAGTTATCCACTAAATCAATTGTGGATATTGTGGATAATGTGGAAACCAAGTATACATAATCTTAGTTTATCCACTATGATCCTGTTGAATTGCTGATAAAATCGAGATTTTCTAAATTGTGAGACGATAATTTATGTAAATTAAAAAATCCACATAGTTTCTTAACATAAAATGTTGAAAACTATGTGGATAATGTGGATAACTATAAGCCTAACAGCTTTTCTCCCACTTTTACAATGTCTCCGGCACCCATAGTTATCAACAAATCACCGTGTATACAATTTTCTAAAATAAATGTTTCAATCTCATCAAACGAGGTAATGTAATGCGCTTTTACACCTTTTTTCTCAATTCTCTCCACGATATCTGCAGAGCTGATGCCCAGATTGTCGGTTTCTCTTGCTGCATAAATTTCTGCAAGAATTACCTCATCTGCCAGAGACAGCGCATCTGCAAATTCGTCAAGAAATGCCTTTGTACGTGTATAAGTATGGGGTTGGAAAACAACCCACAGTTTTTTGTGTGGATAATGCTGTGCTGTACTTAAGGTCGCGCGGATCTCCTGTGGATGATGTGCATAATCATCAATAATGGTCACACCTCCCAGTTCGCCCTTCTTTTCAAAGCGCCTGTTGGTGCCTGTAAAATGTTTCAATCCCTTTTTCACCTGATCCAATGATATTCCCAGTTCTGCACACACGGCTGCTGCAGCCAGGGAGTTATACACATTATGTTCTCCTGGTACACCAAGAGTTACTGTATCCACAACGGAGCCATCAATCTTTAAATCATAGGTGGCTCTTGCCAGATCATCAAACGCAATCCCTTCCGCCTGATATCTGCTTCCGTCTTTCTTACCAAAAGTGATCACCTTACAAGGAAGATCCCGAATGATCTCCTCTATATTTTCAATGTCATTGTTAATCACCAGAAGTCCGTCTGCTGGAAGCTTCTGGGCAAACAGACGGAATGAATTACGAATATCCTTGATATCTTTAAAGAAATCAAGATGATCTGCTTCTATATTTAAAATGATCTCCACTGTTGGATAAAAGGAAAGAAAACTATTGGTATATTCACAGGCTTCAGTGACAAAAAGTTCCGGACCGCCTACGCGAATGTTTCCCCCTATGGAATTTAATATTCCGCCTACGGAAATAGTGGGGTCTGCATCTGCACAAAGAAGAACCTCTGTAATCATGGAGGTTGTGGTAGTCTTTCCGTGAGTACCCGAAATAGCAATCGCATTCTCATAATTCTTCATCATCTGACCAAGAAGTTCTGCTCTGCTTAAAATGGGAAGTCCCTGTTCTTTTGCAGCCATAAGCTCCGGATTGTCAGAATGTACCGCAGCCGTATAAACCACCACATCGATTCCTTCTGTAATATTCTCTGCGCGCTGTCCGTACACAATTTTTGCGCCTTTAGCCTCCAGGTGATGTGTCAGCTCCGATTCATGAGAATCTGATCCGGTCACCGTAAATCCCTCATCCATGAGGATCTCAGCCAGACCGCTCATGCTGATTCCTCCAATACCGATAAAATGAACTGCCTGTGGTTTATGAAAATCAATCTGATACATGCTTTATCCATCCTTAAATTTATAATTTATTTATGTAACTGTTACTTTCACTTACTTTTACTGCTTTTTTCTTATAAAGTCAATTGCTTTCTTCTTTATTATATAAGAAAAACAACAGAAAATCTACCGGGGAATCCAAACAAGGACGAAGCCTGGTGATGAAATGCCACATTTGCAGCTGCAATATATTCCCGTAATTAAAAAAATGCACCTTACAGATTCTATGACCTGTAAAGTGCATTTTATGACACTGAAAATCATGATCCGGATAATGCCAGCTCCGCTCCTGCAGGCAGAAGTCCTCTAAAACCCGGGGTTCCTGCTGAAGCCTCAGCTACTGATGCAATTAAATATAGCATTTCCTTATAACTGCGGAACAGCTGTTGCTGCCGTCCCTCTCTCCAGTAGATAATCCCCTGCCAGGTTGAGTGTTCGTGAAATAATACTTTAATGGAAAAAGAGGCGATCTTTCCCCCTCTTCTGCAAAAGGTACAGGCATCACTGGATATTAGTTGTCCATAGTTTAGCCCGTACTTGGGAATATCATCATTTTTTAATTCGTATTCCATAAAAGTACCTAGGGACTTTGCAAGATCCACTGGTTTCATCTGCTGTTCTAATATCTCAGACGGTATATTCTGATAATTTCCGGTAAATTTACCTGAATGGTAGCTGTCAATCGCCACATGGCAGGTAGTAATAATATTATTGACCTGTTCTTTCTTTTCATTACCGCTCAATAACCCATACATGGAAAGAATTAAATCAAGTTCACTTTCAAACGGGATCTTTTCGTCTCCTTCGATCCACTTAAAGTTCCCCTGCCAGCTTGCATAATACCGATACTGTACAAAAACATAAAAAGTGGCCAGTTTACCGGCTCTTTCTTTTTCATTGCTTTTCTTAATTTCCGGAGAAAGATCCTCTATTCCGGAAAACTGCCGCCTCTGAACTGTCTGTTTGGGGCTTCCCAGTTGATCAAAGATCCGATCCATATTAAAAAACATCTCCAGAAGACTATCAAATAATATTCCTTCCGAGTCTCTGTCATGGAATAAGACTCCTTTAATGCTACTGTCTTCAAACTCATCTACTGCTATTGTAAAATATCTATCTCCATTACGAACCACACTCATTCTTCCAACTGTCATCCCTTCACCATAGTCCTTTGTTTACAAATTTATTATATAAAAAAGCGGTTACATATCGGTTACATAACATTGTATCAGATAAATATATTTTACCACATGTAACTATCTATTAAAAGAGAAATCAACAAAAAACTCCTGACTTTTAAATGAGTCAGGAGTTACTAGGTTTTTGATCTTCTATTAAACCGTCTCCGATAAAAAGCGGCCAAATATAATATGTTTATACCTGTTAAGTACGCCCAGCAAAATGTTCCCCAATACTCCGACTGCAAGAACTTCCCCAATGCCGACAGTAATCATCGCATACCAGATCATATCCGGCGAACCGTAAGCATATCGAAGAACCCAAGGAATAATAAGAACATTGGACACAATAGGCGGAATACAGACCAGCCATTTATTTCCCCGGAGTTTATACGCTCCAATGGCTCCGATCAGAGTGGCAAGACTACCAAAAACCACATCAAGAGCTGCTGCACCGCACAAAAAATTGGACAGGAAACAACCGATAAATAATCCTGGAATTGCGGCTGGCGTAAAAAAGGGGAGAATACAAAGCATTTCGGAAATCCGAAACTGGACAGGTCCAAAGCTGATTGGGGCAAACGCCATAGTCAGCACCGTGTAGATTGCAGCAATAACTGCGGAAAAAACCATGAAATGGGTTTTCCCTGATGATTTGTAATTCATATCCAATTCTCCTTTAGTTTTGTTTTAGGTGTGGAAGGTCTCGAACACACCGGTCTTTTTTTGTGAAATCCCTTTGAAAGAAAGGGATTCACGGCCTTATTACGGGTGATACTATAGCACAAATCCGGCTCAAATGCAAGTCATGCCCAGAATCTGACTTATTATTTCTGCCACCATTCCTTCGGAATTGTATCCAATTCAATCAGGCAATTGATCTGATGGGACAGCACGTCTTTTGTCACTTCAAAAATTGCTTTCGTGTCACACAGAATGCAGGCGGCATCGCCAAATGTGGTCTTCACTGCTGCATGTCTGTCATAGAAAGCCTGCTCCAGCTTTTTATAATTTTCTGAGATATGGTCTGTAACGGAATTTTCATGCCGGTGCATAAAGCAAGGTTTTATCTGACTGTCAGGCATCACTATCTTAAAATATGTGGGCTCCTTTGTAAGACGATCAGGCACATCTAAATGCTCTTCCACACAGTGAATAAAGGTATTCCTCTCATGTCCGACACCGAGAAGCAGAATCTTACCTCCTCTTTCCATTAAGCGGTCATAACTTCCGCCAGGCTGGCAGGGCGTTGTACGATTCTCCTCCCCTTCAATAAAAGCCTGGCTGTCCTTTCCGAACACCGCTAAGCTATGGGTGGGATGGAGCGAACGAAGGACACCTTTCCGTTTCATGAAAAGATTGGGTAAAATCCCCACACAAGCCGGCTCTGTTCGTGGATCATAAACATTATGATATTCCGACATGGAATACCATGTATGAGTTGGCAGTATTAGAAGACCTTCAGATAAATATTCCATGAATGCATCCAGTACAGTATCTGCTCCACCTTCAACTTCTCCAATTGCCTTCATGGATGAATGCACCAATAATGTGTCATCAGGCTGAATTCCCATTTCTTTTAAATTCTGTTTCAGACTTTGTTTTGTAAACATAATATTACCTTTCTTATCCCAAATAAATTAATAGTTATGTATCTACTATCATAAGGGAGTCGGGGGGATTTTGCAAGTAAGCTACGTTTATCTCACCAATCCCATCTATTATCGAATGGGAATATATAAATCCACTTCAGAATCAGGATGATCGTAACCCAGAAACCTATTATCGTAGAGTTCAAAATCTTCCCGAAAATCCAATTCCTCTTCCGTTTCCAGAAACCAGGTTCCCCAAATATATTCAAAGGTCTGGGGAAGCATTCTTAAACTTCCCCTGTGAGTGAAAACTGCACACTTTCCTGCAGGCAGCACTTTTTTTACAAATTGTGATGGAAGGTCTTCAAATGAATCCACTTCAAACCCTGCCACTTCAGTAAATAGAACAAAATCATTCATGGTATACAAAGTATTTTCATTGCAGGCTTCGCAAATACCAAAACCTCTGCCTCCCTTCACCAGATTGGGTATGTGGCGGCGCATACTGTTTGCATTTTTCCAAAGATCTCTTAGCTTTATATCTGAGAGTGTGGTTTCCCCCCGTATTCCTGCTACTTTAATCTCTGGCATGGTCACAATTTTGGGATGTACCGTTACGTTAGCTATAAGATGCTGTAAAAGTCCCTGATCCAATCGTTCTTTTGCTCCAACATAAGCATCCAGACGATTGATACGGTACAACTGGGGACTCACTCGATATACTGCTTTAAATGCCCTGCTGAATGCTTCTGATGACTCAAATCCACTGTCAATTGCAATATCAATAATTCGCTCATCTGTATAGAGCAGCCGCTTTGCTCCATCGGCAAGGCGGCGTTTTTTAATATAACTTCCTATGGTTTCACCAAGAAGGGAATAGAATTGCCGATTGAGATGATAGTAGGAATAACCGGCCGCCTTAGCCACTTCTTCTACACGAATGTCTTCTCTTAAGTTGGCTTCAATATAAATCACTGCCTGTTCCAGCGATTTCCGGTAATCCATAACAAATCACTCCTTTTATAGAATCGGCCGGTAAGTATAAATATCCGGATCGGCGTTTTCAAAATTCAATCCAATTTCTCTGGCCGTTTCTTTCATGGTATCGCCCACTTGATAGCGTTCCCAACCGTTCTCTTCTCTACCGCCCCAGCAAATATCAATTGATTTATCAGCCGGAGATAAAATTATGCTCTTCGTGGTGCCAAAAAACTCTTCGTAATAATGAGTACACAATCCCTCTGGATATTTTGACAAAAGCATATGCTTCAACTGGTCTCTGGTAACTTCACAGGTGTTGGTCAGGGTTCCTGTAATGTAATCGTAGCGTTTCAAAGAATGGACAAATGCTTTGGGTTCATAAGGAATTAATTCCGGTAAGACCGGATGATTGGTGGCATGTAAAAACTGTTGAGGTGAAGTGGAATCCAGTTTTTTATAGGATAATCTTCCATCCACGGTTTCCACCAGAGCGGTGTTGCCAGCCTGGTCAAGAAGTATTAAATTCAGGTTATACGCAATTGGCATATCACGAATATACTCAAGCCCTTCCCTTACATCTCTACAGTTTTCCAATAAAGCTCGAATGACTGCCCAGAATTGAAGACCTTTTATCTTCGGTTCTCTCATATACGGCATCGCCCCTACTGGAAATCCACAGGAACTCATGGTCACCGCAAGTCCATGTTCATTAATACCATCATCCCGCCCAAAAAACAGTACGCTGGTTCCAATATGGGCAAACTTTCCTGTAATATTAGTTTTTACAAGACAAAAATCCTCTGCTTCATGATTAAATTCATAGTTCCGGGCAAGAAGAGGCTTTTGTTCTGCCGTCATAGATGGTAAAAGTGCAACCTGGCTGCAACGGGGTAACAGATATGTCATTCCATAGAAATATATCTGTTCCGCTTCGACCTGCAACGCATCCGCAAATCCCTGAATTTCCTCATTCAGTCCCGGACACCATCGGCTGAACAATGTCTGTGCCTCTTTAAAATCTACTGCTCCAAATCCTTTCACCGATTGGGTATGAAGTGATCTCAATTGGGAATTCTCCCCCATAAACTTTCCCGCCTGGTAACCTACTTCATAATTGTTACCTTCCAGATTCAAGGTATAAGCTGTTACATGATTCATATTATTATTCCTCCTGTTCTGAGTTTAGTTTAATCAGAAAGAAGGGGTGTTGCATGATATTTTCTGCTCTTTTTATATGCTATTATCAGTTATTTATAAAAGTCTTTTTCCTTAAAGTAATTACCCACAACCTAACCTAAACAATATACCACGTATAATTTAATTATACTATCTCCTCATTATATGGTTTTATTCTTCCTCTTTCCCTCTCTCATTTTCGAACACATGTTCTATTTTCATAATAGCACTGACAACTCATGAAGTCAAGAGTCAATATATAAAACATAAAAACAGTAGTTGACATTTTGTCTACATTGTGTTATTATTTGTCCACACCACAAAATAAACTATAACCAAATATTCATTTTCAAAAACTTCTCATTTTACTTCCTTAATATCTTCTCTCCTATTTTAAAAATATCTGACCGGCAAACTGCCAAAAGATAAAAACAAAAAGGAGAGCCAATCTATATGAAATCAATTAAAAAACCAAACATACCAACAAGAGAAGAATTTCACAGAGTCTATGCAGGTGAACTCAGTATTCGCGATTTCTGCACCGAGCGTACAAATCATCGTCACATACCCCCTTATACGCTGGAAGAACGTAAAGTTCAGTCAGAAAAAGCTAAGATGCAGAACAAAAATAATACTTAAAACGAAATAATAAGGGGGAGAAAACAAATGGCCAGAGAACAATCCTGTCACAAATTTATTTATAAGCTGCAAAGCAAACGCCTTGCCAAGGCTGACTGGAACTTAACACTTCCGCTTTCCGTAGCACTTAATAACAAAAATGATGTGGTAGCTACAGGAGACAGCCAGCTAATGCGCTGGATTATGGAATTAAACGGCAATGAGGATATAGACAGTAAGGTGATTTCTATTAAACAGAAATTAAAAATACTTAGAAAAATGGAAAAATGCGAAGAAGCCAAAAAACAGATGAAAGAATTATATAAGAGGTTATACGACCTCCAATATCAGAAAGACTGCCTTTATCTGATTATGAATTCTAGCAGGGACTATTACAGAGCAAACAAAGGATTTTCAGTGAATGGCACCAGGTACCGAAGACTTCTGGGTACTAATGGTGGTGTCAAAAAGTCTACAATAACTTATGTAAGTGAGCGTATTTACGATGAAATTAAAAAACGTATGGACAATGACAGAGATTTAAACAAAAAGCTGATACCAGCCAAGCTGGAAGCCTATCAGGCCTTGATCTGCAGTGGCTCCATTCCGGTCTCCATGCCACGTATTATAATTGTAAAAGACTGTAATGTGTCCTGGAAAGAAGACGTGATCCTTATACAGGATAAGGATGGTGCAGAGCCAGAAATGACTTATGAAAAAGATTATGAAATCAATTATTGTGATTCTGACGGATACGGGCTTATGACTCCGGAATATTCCAGACTCGTTAATAAAGAGCTCCATGGAGATTTAGCAGAAGACAAGACCATTACCGGCATCAATACACGCTTTGCATGGACAAAAGGGATGCTTTTTACATTCGATTATGTAGATTTTGCCCGTAAAATCAACAACGGAAATTTTATGATTACGGATGCCTGGGGGACACTTCGGGATGTCCGGGATTTTGATGTCATACTTACCACTTCAATGGTAAAACTCTGGGACTCCTATAAAAGTCTGGAGCATTTTCTTTGCTGCTCCAGGAAAAACCATTATCAGTTTTCCGTATCAAAAACTACACCTCTTAAACTGGAACATGTCAGAAATGCAAATTATCAATTTCTTCAAACCTATGAATTTACAGAGGATGAGTTAATCCAACTCTGTGAACCTACTATGGAGGAGCTGAAAGGTGCCCTATGCATGGACTGGGGAAAAACACTAGTTTTCTTAAAAGGAATGTATTTAAAAGAGGATCAAATGGAGTGTCTGAACAATGATTTTATTAAGGCACTTATGATTGACCCCCGGATGATAAATGATCCTTTTATACTGGGTAAAGTCTATGGGATGATTAAAAAAAGGATTCAGATGGCCGCCAAAGGTTCCATTCAGCTTTCCGGCAATTACGCCATTGTATCTGGAGACCTTTACTCTCTGGCTCAGTCAATCTTTGGCCTTCCTGTTACCGGCCTATTAAAATCAGGAGAGGTATATCACAGATACTGGATATCAAAAGGTGTAAAAGAAATTGCATGTTTCCGAGCTCCCATGACCTGCCATAACAATATTCGGAAGCAGTCGGTGGTTTACAACCAGGAAATGGACTACTGGTATCAGTACAATCAAACCGGAATGATACTTAATTCCTGGGATTCTACCTGCGATGCTTTAAACGGAGCGGATAAAGACAGTGACAGTTTTTTTACAACCGATAACGAAATCATTTTAAAAAATACCAGAAACGTTCCTACTATTAAATGCGTTCAACGGCAGGCTGAAAAGATTATTCCCGACGAATCCCATCTTGTCAAAGCAAATATTCTATCCTTTGGTGATGAAATTGGCTCTACAACCAATAAAATCACCTCGATGATTGAACTTCAGTCCAGCTTTAGACGGGATAGCCAGGAATATCGGATACTTGAATACAGAATTATGTGCGGGCAGCATTACCAGCAAAATTCCATAGATAAGGCCAAGGGAATTATTTCAAAGCCAATGCCCAGGTACTGGTATGATAAAGCAGCCTGCGGCCAGCTGCCTGAAACAACAGAACAAGAAAAGGAATTCAAAAGACTTTGCTTTCACATAGCAGCCGACAAAAAACCTTATTTTATGAGATACATATACCCTGACCTTATGAATGAATATAAAAAATACACCACTGACAGCAATAAGAAATGTATCCGGCGTTTCCAAATGCCTCTTAAGGATCTTCAACAGATTCCGAATTATACAGCCGAGCAGGCAGAATTTCTGGAATACCATCAAAAATTTATGCCAACTGGAAACAATCTCTGTACTATCAATCGGATCTGCCATTTATTTGAAGATAAATTTGGTCAATTTCTTACTGACCGAAAAAATGATACCGCATTTGACTACTCCATTTTAAAATGCGGAATTAATTATCAGAAAAGTGATTATAAAAAAATAGAAACTATAAAAAAAGATTATGATAAGAATTTGAAGCTCTATCAGCAGACTGCCAGAACCATGCGTTTGGATAAAGAAGAGGTCGCTGCAAACAGAACTATGATGGTGATGAAATTTCGCTCAGCCTGTGAATCCATTTGCCCTAATGCTCTGGAATTATGTGAAATTCTTCTGGATATGTGTTACACCACCAATAAATCAAAGCAGTTTGTTTGGGATGTCTGCGGAGATACCATTATACAAAATCTTCTTATAAAAAATAATAACAGCATACATTTTCCTGTACTGACAGAAACTGAGGGAGAATTTAAATTTGGAGGAGAATCTTTCATTATAAAAGAAAAGAAATTAGGAGAGGAGGAATTACTTTGATTATTTTAAATGAAAAAAATTATATAGAACTATTACTTACATCTGATCAGATTGATTTTTCAAAACCCTATCAGACCCTTAGCCTTCTGGCCCGTTATTATTGTCATATCCGGGGCTGCAATGGTGATAAACTGATTGAGCAACTTCAGGACTTTATGAAGCAGCATTATCCAAGATACAATCCTGTTGACTGGACAAGCTGCATAGAAACCTGCGCAGAGCGTGCCTTAAAGTATCCCCTATGCCAATGTGACGGAGTCTGGATTACTTCTAGTGAACTTGACGTTATTAACCAGATCAAAGATAAGGTTTTGGAACGTCTTGTATTTACCCTCTTATGTCTGGCAAAGTATCATAATTTTAGAAATAAAAACAATCAAAACTGGGTAAATAATCCGGACAGTGAAATTTACAGACTTGCCTGCATTACAACTAATTCTTATGAAAAAGACATTCGCTTTCACAAGCTAAAAGAAGCTGGCCTGATTGATTTTGCTAACAAGATCGACAATCTGAGCATAAAGGTGTTATTTGTTAATGATGAATCTGAAAAAAGGCTCTGCATTACCGATTACCGTAAGCTGGGTTATGAGTGGCGGCTTTATAAAGGAGAGGACTATATAAGATGTTCCGGGTGCGGTATCTTAGTCCGTAAAACTTCTGTTAACAAGAAATACTGCAAAGATTGTGTAAAGAAGAATCCTTATTATACTCCAGTAGGAATAAAGAGTATCACCTGCATAGACTGCGGAAAACATTTTAATGCAGAAGCGGCTAGCAGAGATTGCAGGTGCGATTTATGTAAGACCTCTCACCGTAAAGAACTTCAGAAGTTGAAAATGAGGCGTTACCGTAATAAAACAACTGTGTAGACTGTGTTCATTTCAACCCGGTATTATCATAAGGGACTTGAAACCCCTGATATTATAAGGGCAAAATGCAAACGTATATTCGATTGCAATTTTTCTAATATGGAAAGGTAATGATTGAAAATCCCTTTCTCATAACACTCCTTGTTACCGGTGGTCTGATGGCTTTCAGCTGTCAGACTGCCGTTTGTATATACATTAGAAGTTCAAATTAAAGTGTCCCTCATTAACATGACTTAAGGTGTTATATAAACGCCTGAAAAACAAAAAGGAGAATCAATTTATGTCAAATAATATCTATGCAATTATCTTTGAAAACGTAGTAAAAAACGTTATTATATGTGATGACTATACATTAGCCAACGCATTAGCAAGAGCCTCTTTCGGTGATAATGCCTTTGCAGTGGAATCAAGCAGATACGCTGTTGGGATTGGAGATTTGTATGAAAACGGAATCTTTTATCGTATACTTGAGGATGGTTCAAAAATTCCGGTTGAATATATTCCTACGGAAAGAGAATTGTTTGAAGAGCTTAATCATAAAGTAGTAGAAATTCAGAATCTGCTTACTGATATCTACGAATTAAAGCTCTCTATGGACTACATATTTGTATTGTTAAAAAATACCGCTGCAGAAATTGGCAATAAATTATCAGTGACACCGGATATGAAATCAATTTCAACTGTATATGCAGATCTGATTGAGCGAAGTATTAAAACAGATGAAACCTATAAAACAATAGAGGACGTCCCTGCCTCCATCAGAGACAGCGTAAAAAACATTCTCATTGACAGAAATATTAATGTATAAATTTATAATATTTATCTCCCGGTTATAGCTCTATATCCGGGAGATTTTATATATCCAGACGTTCCAATCCAACTTTCCCCTCACACTTCTCAACCCGATAAACCCCAACCTCCCCCGCTACCCCATAATGCTTTCTAAGCAAATACCGCGCCTCCACATCACTCTCCACCACCACCAGATAATCATACCCGCTCAGAAGATTGTCCATATTATCTTCATAGAAAGCGCAGATGCCATCCACATGAGGCGCAAAAAGCATGTATTTCCCAATATACTGCAGATAATAATCCGTCACCTGCCCATCCGCATCTGTCGCATAAAACAAATACCTGCTCTCATCCATCTTCCCATCTTGATACCACCGATCACCCGTGACCTGCCGTACCTTATAAGGCAATGTGGAAGTATAAGATTCCTGTATCGTCTCCATACCATTAAACTCCGACATCAGAAGAACAACCGCTAATGCAAGGCAAACAATCACCCCTTTCTGATACCGATCTTTGCTATCCACACTTTTAAAAGCCATCAGATCCGGAACCTGTCCGATTCTATAATAAAATGTTCGTTCCAAATCCCCGGTCGCGCATAAAACCAGACCTCCCGCAAAAAGAACTACAATGCTGGAAGCATAACGTTCAAATCCCGCAAGCCTGAGTGCCTCATCAGAAGGCATGGAAAAGATATACAAACCCAATATTCCAGCATAATAAATTATAACTACAGCATCCAGTGCAATTAAAGCCTTCCACAGTCTCCAGTTCTTTTTTAACACTGCCCAGGCAAATATACTGCCTCCCGCTGCCATCAGATTAAACGCCAAAATTCCCATAAAAGGCCTGCTTTTCAAATCAAAAACTGACTGAATAAACAGACTTACAATCTGCCTGACTTCCTCCTGAGTTTTCCCACCATATACGGTATCCACCTGTCGTGTCACATCAAACTTATTTTCAACTCCCTTGAAGGCCGCCGCCATATGCCAGCTCCACAATAGCCAGGGAATCAATGCCACTCCAATGGAAAGAAGTACCGCAAATCCATTCTTAACCAAATCTCTATCCCTGTTTTTTAACCATATAAATATAAGATAACAAAACCCAATCCCTGCGAAGATCGTTCCAGTACTCTTAATAATCATTAAAAGCCCGGCAACCGGAGCTATTACAAAACATGCTTTTACCAATTGTTTCTCATACCGGTGAACAACTGCAAATAAAACCAACGTAAAAATTGGCAACAAAAAATCAACCAGCAGATTGCTGATTCTTATAGTAATATTAAACACAGAAAGTGTAGAGCAGCCTGCCGCTAAAAACGCATAGAGTAAAAACCTTTTTTTCTCGGTTATAACTCCAAACAATGCATAAAAACAGGAAAAAATCAAAAGTCCCTGCGCAATCAGCATTACTGCCTCAGAGTGGCCCGCAAACCGGCAGATAAAATACATAAACGAAGAAGTTCCCAATGGATAATTTTTAAAATCGATCAGCGCAGAGGAAGCATCCGGAAATGCATTGGTGCTTAACATCTGCTTTAGAACCACTGCCCAGTGAGAAAAATTGTCATAGTGAATCAGCCTGCTCTTGTATAACAGATAAAAAAAGAACAGGCTGCCAATCACAAACAAACTATTAAATAAAGTAATCTCTGCATGGATTTTATATTTCTTAAATAGAATCCTGACCCCATAAATTCCCGCAAGTAAAACGCCCCCTGCCAGAAGAACCACGGCTCCCGGGTATAAATACCCTGCAAGGCCTCCCAAATATATCCCACAGGCCAGAGAGGAAAAAACGAATATAGGAACAAATTCGCTCTGAAGCTGAAGTAACTCCTTTGCAAAAAGCATATAACCAGTCATAGAACCTATCAGCAAAATTATCAATCCACTTTGAAGCAGCCATAACATTTTTTATTTCTCACCTTCGTCCGTTTATGAAATATCAGACAGGATTTGATCTATTTGATTTTTTTCAATCAGTTCATCAATATTAGTAACTGCCAGCAGCTCTTCCACCGAATGCTGCCGGTATTTTCCTGTTCTCTTTAAAGTCAGTTTTATTCCTTTCTCTGTATTATAATCAAACTGATCTTCCTCATTCCCATTTGCATCAAAATTCAGAACAGAAAAATAATTGAAATTAAAGTTAACGACTTTGCAGGTCGCTCCGTTCGAAAAAGCAATTTCCCTATTAACCGGAATCCGCGGCAGTTTCCTTTGATCAGAAAATGTTTTGCTAAGCCTCTTTTTTATATTCCTTATCATATCATCGTAAGCAGTGATCCAAAGATTCATTTCCATTGGCAGACTGTGAACCCTGTCATAAATAAGCTGCATATACTGACGCCTGCTGCCTTCATCTTCCGGTTCTACTAAGGCTGAATAACGCCAGCCCCCTTCAACTTCATCCTTTTTCACATACTTTATATTCCCGTAAAGACGGGCCTTATAATGGTTAGACATAACAGTAAAATGAATGATTTCCTGCTCCGGTAAATAAACCGGTGTTTCCATACGAAATGCCACTCCATTCTCAGATAAATCCACAGTGACAGCCTCATATTCCTGTCCCTTAAACTCCACCACTATTTTTTCATTTGCAACAAAACGTTCCGATTTTCTATAAGCCGGTCTTCCAAGCATAAAAAAGACAGCATAAAACAGTGCGACCATATTGTATGCGATCCAGAATATAATGATGCTGCTGTATAAAAGTGCCCAGCCGTATTTTCCGTTAACAAACCGTATCATGGCAGCTGCTGATAAAATAAGAAGAATCATGTGGGGAATCGCATAAAGGATATAGCCAAACCTGGATTCGTTTACATTTCTCTTTTTATTCGTAACCTTAAATTTTCTCTGATGAATATGAAGCGTCTCAAGTATCACAGGAATAATCAAATACGGCATGAAGATCGTGTCAATGACCTGACTCCATCTCTGGTTTCTGATATTGCCTGATAAATACCGCATAGAAGTGCTATAAAAAATATAAGCAGGAAGCCAGAAAACAATTACATCCCAGAATCCACTGGTTACAATCTTAAAATCAAATAAGGCAAACAGGATTGGTGAAAGAATAAATATCAGACGGTTAAAAAATGACCACCAATACAAAAAGCTGTTTAAATAAGTGATTCTTGCTGGCAGTGAAAGCTTCTTTGTAACTATGGCTTTTGTATTCTGCAGACTCTGAATCACGCCTCTTGCCCAGCGGACTCTCTGCTTTAACATGGATTTTACTGTAGTCGTTGTCAGTCCTGCTGCCTGAATCTCATCTGTTGCATAAGTGATATAACCAGCTTTCTGAATACGTATACTTGTCTCAAAATCCTCAGTTATGGTGTTATAAGGAAAGCCTCCGATTTCCTCCAGCGCTTCTCTTAAAATTACCGTATTGCTTCCGGTATAGGCCACTGCATTGGAGGAATTTCTCATAATGTTCACTTCTTTTGAAAAGAAGTCCTGTTCATTTGGTATATTACCTTCTGCATAGAGATTAAATTGAAATAAATCCGGATTATAAAAGCTTTGAGGGGTCTGGACTATCCCCATCCGGAATTGTTTATCTATCTCATCTTCCGCTCTTAACTTCCAGCCCCCATCTTCTTTCTTAAATCTGGAAAGCAGAAAATAAGGAACTGTTTTCATTAAAAACGTTCTCTGTGGTATCATATCCGCATCGAATGTGGCAATTAACGGAGAATTAGTCCTGCTTAGAGCGTGGTTTAAGTTTCCCGATTTTGCATGTTTATTATCAGCAAGTCCCAGATATCCAATCTGAAATTCTTCTGCCAGTTTCGCAATCTCTTCTCTGTTTCCATCGTCACAAAGATAGATGTGAACCTTATTCTTATCCGGATATTCCATAAATGTACAGGCATTTACCGTCTTATACAAAATATCTGCAGGTTCATTATGAGTAGCGATAAAAACATCGACGTCAGGATAATATTCCGCCGGTACTTCCGGGCATTCCAGATGATACCGGTTCATACGCATTTTCTGGTAAAAAAGTTCAAAGGTGGTAAAGACAGTAACTGCTTCCGCAGTAAACAAAAGAAGTCCAAATATCATATTTGCTGCACCCTGGTGATAAGGCAGCGTAAATACAAGTCTCCAGATTAAATAGATTGACATCAAAATGATTGTTACGATAAAAAGCAAATTTCTTTTACTATCTTCTCGTCTCATCATATTCCCCCTCATATGCAGACAGATTAATTTTCTGCCTCACCAAAAGAAGTTATCATGTGAAGTCCGAGCCTTATCATATACGGTTTGCGGCTTTAAGTCAACAGATCTGAAGGCAGTAATCAGTGGATGGGAACAATGTAACAATGATTCCAAAGAACACCTCCTGATTCTGTTTCTTATATCACAAGAAAAAGTCCGTTAAAACTTCCCTAAAACGGGGGGGACCTTATGCGGAATAATTGTCATTAACTGTTCTTGACTAATGTCAGTAAAGCAACTATAATATTGCAATAATACCATATTTTGGATATTACTAATTCTTACCATTGTTATATAATGTTGTTATAAACGGAATTATTTTACAATGAAATTAAGAATTTTTATGGAATAAAGGTATATGAAAAACGAAGGTAAAGAAGGGAAAACACATGCTGAAAAAGTTAAAAGTTGGAAAACGGTTATTGCTTACATTTCTTATCGTAGTATTATTTTCTGGTCTTGCAGGAACCATGGGAATCCTGCTCATTCACAAAGTCAATCAGGAGTATAGTATTGAACTACAGGATTATGGTTTCGCGCAGGGAGATATCGGAAGCCTTGGGCAGGCATTTCAGGCACATCGCGCAACAGTTTTATACATAATCTTTTCAGAGGATGCATCTGAAACAGAAAAACAGAAACAGAACTTAAACACACAGGTTGATACAATTAATAAAATGATGAAGCAGGTGGAGAGTCGAATGAAGACTCCGGCTGAGAAAGAACTTTACAGCCAGCTTGTTGAAAAAATGACCAAATACGAAGGGATCCGAAGCAATACCATAGAACTTGCAGGTAAATCCACCCAGGAAGCCATGGCCACTTTCCGCAGCCAGGCAGCCCCTCTGGCAGCTGATATCGCAAACACAATTAATACGATGCTGGCCAATAAATCCAATGAAGGCAATATTAAATCCCACAAGTTGGAGGAGCAGGCTAATATTTTCATCTTTATTATGATTATTATCATACTGGGATCCATTGCAACATCTATATTTATTGCAGTCTACATCACCCGGGGTATTATAAAACCAATTGATGAATTAAAAGATGTAGCTGACAAGATGGCTCAGGGTAACTTAAACTGTCATGTTGAGTATACTTCTAATGACGAACTCGGACATCTTGCCGAAAGCATGAGAACCATGATGGAACGGATTTCCTACTATATGAATTATATTTCGAAAACTACACAGAGTATGGCGGACGGGGATTTTAATATTCCTCACGATCCAGAAGAATTTAAAGGTGCGTTTCGGGGTGTTCAGATCTCCATTCAGGATCTTACTGTTTCCCTTAATGATGCTATGCGTAAAATAACCCAGGCATCTGATCAGGTTGCAAGTGGAGCTGAACAGGTTGCAAGCAGTGCTCAGGCGCTCAGTCAGGGTGCCACAGAACAGGCTTCCTCCATTCAGGAGCTGGCAGCAACAATTAATGATATTTCAAGTAATATTAATCAAAATGCTGAGAATGCAAAAGAAACAAATACCCAGGTTGAAGCGACTTCTGCAGAGGTAGAGTTTGGTAAGACCCGGATGGAACATTTAAATTCTGCTATGGATACCATCAGCGAAGCATCTTCTGAAATCAGCAAGGTGATAAAGACCATTGAAGACATTGCATTCCAGACCAATATCCTGGCGCTGAACGCAGCCGTAGAAGCTGCAAGAGCAGGTGATGCAGGAAAAGGCTTTGCCGTAGTGGCAGATGAAGTTCGAAATCTTGCCAACAAGAGTCAGGAAGCTTCCAAGAATACGGCCGCACTGATTGAACGGGCACTGGCTTCCATAGAATCCGGTAATCACATTGCAAAAGAAACAAAGGAATCCATGGATCGCATTGTATTATCATCCCAGACAGTAGCCAACCTTGTTTACCAGATTTCCACCGCTTCCGAACAGCAGGCCACTGCAGTCAGCCAAGTTACACAGGGCATTGACCAGATTGCAAGCGTAGTTCAGACGAATTCTGCTACTTCAGAAGAGAGCGCTGCTGCAAGCGAAGAGATGGCAGGTCAGGCTCAGATGCTTAAGTCTCTGATGAAACAGTTCCAGTTAATAGATTAAATCAAGTGATAATAAAAAAAGAAGAAGGTATGCCCGTCAATGTGCATACCTTCTTCTTTTTTTATTGTTGTAAGAAATCATTGGCCATCCACCGTTTCACCTCATCATCTGTTCCAAGAACATAATGCTCACCCTCTACGTGATGCTCCGCCCCCGACAGATAATCGATGCCCATCCCTTTTAGGTCATAGGTAAACGCCGTCCGGCTCCTTTCTGAAACAGGATCCGGTTTTGGTATTGCTGATAATAAAGATCTTGTATAGGGATGAATCGGTCTTAAGAATATCTCTTCCGTTGTCCCGGTCTCCACCAAATGCCCCAAATGGAGAACTCCGATCCTGTCAGATATATATTTTACCATGGATAAATCATGAGCGATAAATAATATGGCTGTTTTCGTCTGTTTTTGAAGTTCTTTCATTAAGTTAACAACCTGGGCCTGAATGGAAACATCCAATGCACTAATTGCCTCATCTGCAATAATTAATTCCGGTTCCATAATAAGCGCTCTGGCAATTCCGATCCGCTGTCTCTGACCTCCCGAGAATTGATGGGGATAACGATTGGCATGTTCCCTGGACAGACCTACCATATCAAGGATCCGGTATACCTTTTCCTCTCTCTCCTCTGTGGTGGTATACATGTGGTGTATATCAAGTCCCTGGGCAACAATGTCCAGAATTTTTTTTCTGGGATTTAAACAAGCCATTGGATCCTGAAAAATCATCTGCATATTAGTTCTTAAATGCTTTGTATCCTGAGGGGAAAGTTTTCCCGAAATTTTTGTTCCCTGAAACCACACCTCACCAGAAGTGGGCTCATACAGACGGATAACTGACCTTCCGATGGTAGATTTTCCGCTTCCTGACTCCCCTACCAGACCGTAGGTCTCTCCAGGGTAAATCCGAAAAGAAACTCCATCAACAGCTTTTATGGAAAACTTCCTGCCAAGCTTAAAATGCTGCTTTAAATCTTTTACTTCCAATAGCGGCTTTCTATTCTCCTCCAAGCGAATGCACCTCCTCCCCCATTCTCTTTATCCTTTCCTTTAATGCCTCTGGCATTGACACAGCAGGTGCATTTTCATGAAGAAGCCATGTTGCCGCATAATGAGTCTCAGTGACCTCAAACATAGGCGGTTCCAGGCGATAATCAATGTTTAATGCAAACCGGTTTCGCTCTGCAAATGCATCACCCTCTGTTTTATTTAACAGATTGAACGGACTTCCGGGGATAGTATAAAGCACCTCGTCATTGGTATCTAAATCCGGCATGGCAGATAACAATCCCCATGTGTAGGGGTGTCTGGGATCATAAAAGATCTCCTCAGAAAGTCCTTTTTCTACCACTTTCCCCGCATACATCACTGCCACATAATCCGCCACCTTTGCCACTACTCCCAGATCATGGGTAATGTAAATGACAGAAATCCCTGTTTTCTTCTGAATATCTTTAATCAGCTCCAGAATTTTAGCCTGAATGGTTACGTCCAAAGCTGTAGTTGGTTCATCACAAATCAATATCTCAGGATCACAGGACAAAGCAATTGCAATTACCACTCTCTGCCTCATTCCTCCGGAAAGCTGATGGGGATAGCTTTTCATTCTCTTTTCCGGCTCTGTGATTCCAACCAGATCAAGAAGTTTCACCGCTTTTTCATACGCTTCTTTTTTACTGGTTTTATAGTGATAACGCATTCCTTCCATAATCTGACTGCCAATTGGCATGGTTGGATTTAGAGAAGTCATAGGGTCCTGAAATACCATGGCGATCCGGCGACCATTAATCCGGCGGCGCATCTCTTTTTTGCTAAATGACAATAGTTCTTCTTTTATTTCCTCCCCACTCTTACGTGAGGTAAAATCAATGGTTCCGCTCTTTACTTTTCCGTTTCCGCTTAATATACCCATAATTGCCTTTACAGTCACTGATTTACCGGAGCCCGATTCTCCTACGATAGCCAGGGTTTCCCCCTGATATAGATCCAGATTGACGCCTCTGATGGCATTTACTTCGCCGGCAGAGGTCTGAAACGAGATGGATAAATTTCTGATTGACAAAACCTTATCTTTATTCATAATCTGCCTCCTACATCTCTTTCATCTTCGGATCAAACGCATCTCTCAGTCCATCTGCCAGCATATTAAAACTGAGCATAATAACTGCCAGAACGATCACCGGTGATATGATCATATAGGGATGGGTTGTGAAGGACTTAAACGTATCGCTGATCAGTGACCCAAGAGAAGCTAACGGTGCCGGAACCCCCAGACCGATAAATGCAAGAAATGCTTCCGTAAAGATTGCGTTTGGTATGGAAAACATGGACATAATAATCAGCTGACCAAAAATGTTTGGAAGTATTTCCTTAAAAATCAAATAAAAATCCCCCGCTCCAAGTGTTCTGGATGCAAGAATAAACTCCTGCTCCTTCAGCTTTAAAACCTGGGCTCTGGCGACCCGGTTCATACCAATCCAGCCGGTAATGGCAAGTGCCAGAGTGATGGTCGCAAGCCCTGGTTTTAACACCAGCATAAGAAGGGTAACAATGACAAGGGTCGGAATTCCATTTAAAATCTCCGCAAACCGCTGCATGGCATTATCCACTGCACCCCCAAAATATCCGCTGATCAGACCGTAGCTCATGCCAAAGCACATGTCAACAAGAACTGCCACCAAAGCAATGTAAAGGGAGATTCTGGTTCCCATAAACGTCCTGGTAAATATATCCCTGCCCAATACATCCGTACCAAACCAGTAATAAGTATTTTCAAGTCCGGTAGTCTTTTGCGGATCAACATACCGGTTAACCGTAACTTTACCTGTGGAGGTGTTCATGGTCTCTGATCCATCCATGATTCCCAACTTTTCCAGAACCGGAACTCTTGGAGCAAGATTCTGATTTGCTATGATCTGTTCATTGTATGTATAGCCATTCATATATGGGCCGGCAATTGCCATAAAGATGACAAACACTATAGCAATAAATCCCGCTGCTGCCCCTTTATTTTTCAAAAAAGAAGATATGACATCTTTCCAGTAAGACTGCGCCGGATAAACCCGGTCAATTCCTATCCTGTGGTTATCGGCCATAATAAAATCATCCGGCTTAAATTCAAACGTTACTGCTTCCCTGTTATGACTGCTCATAATCATCCTCCTTCGCCAGCCTGATCCGTGGATCAATGAGACCATATAAGATATCCACAGCAAGCATGATTCCGATATACATGGCACTGTATATAAATGCCAGAGTTACGATCACATTATAATCATTGGACTGAATGGCCGTGACCAGAAGGCTTCCGATTCCAGGAATGGAGAATATTTTTTCCACCACCAGAGAACCGGTCATCAGACTGACAACAAGAGGCGCCAGAACTGTGACAATGGGAATCAGTGCATTTCTTAATCCATGAATCAGTATAAGCCGCCAGCCGGGAAGCCCCTTGCTTTCTGCAAGAAGCATATAATCGGATCCCAGAACCTCAAGCATTTCCGTTCTGGTAAACCGGGCTACGGTTGCTACCGTAAACATGGCTAAGGATATGGTAGGAAGAACGGAAGATTTCACCGCTTCCTGCTGCTGATACAATAAAGGAAACCATTTAAACTGATAGCCAAGGGTATAAGACAGCCCCAGTGCAAATACATAAGACGGAAGACTGACTCCAAGAACAGAAATAACCGTTGTCATGGTATCAAAAATCGTATTATGCTTTAAAGCAGCTATGAGTCCCAATACCAGTCCCACCACAGTTCCAAGTAAAACTGCCTGCCCTCCGATTCTGATGGAAATAGGAAGTCTGGTTGCTAAAAGAGTGGTAATAGACGTATTCTTGGAAATGGTATAGGATACCCCAAAGTCACCAGACAGCATGTTCTTCACATAGTTTAAAAACCGTATGAATACCGGTTTATCCAGACCGTATTTGGCATTTAACAGCGCTACCTGAGACTGGGTTAGTTTCTCATCATTGAACGGGGAACCAGGCATCAGTTCCAGCATCAGAAATAATATAAGCAGGATAGCCAGCAAAGTGGCTGCTGATATACAGATTCTCTTAACAATATATCGTTTCACAAACGTTACCCTCCCAAATTAAGCAGCCAGAGGAATAACAGGCAGGACCTGTAACCCCTCCGGCAGCCAGAATATAAAACTTACAAAGTCTTATTTCTTAGTCGTATTCTTAAAATAACGGTTGATCGCAATGGAGTGGAATTCCACGCCTTCAACCCCAGTTTTCTGCATTACTGCATTTCCCTTCTGGTAAACCGGAAGAATCACTGCATTGTCACAAACAATCTTTTCTGCACCAATTAAGGCTTTCCATCTTGCTGCAGGATCAAGTGCAAGATCCCCTTTCTTAGCAGACTGGATAATGGAATCATATTCAGCATTGGACCAGAAGCCGTAGTTGTTGGGGCTGTCAGTAATCCACATGTCAAGATATGTCATAGGATCCGCATAGTCCGGTCCCCAACGAGTAAGACCAAGTTCAAACGTACCTTCCTGCATCCGCTCTACACGGTTTTTCTTAGGCATCTGCTCTAAGTTAATGGTGATTCCCGGAAGTGTGGTCTGAATCTCAGACTGAAGGAACTGCGCCACATTAATGGCAGATTCCGTATCTTCCACAATCATGGTGTAAGTCAGGCTCTCCACTCCCAGTTCCTTTTTCGCCTCTTCCCAATATTTCAAAGCTTCCGCTTTATCTGTCTTAAAGTAATTGCTTCCTGCATCTTCTCTATAATCTTTTCCGTCAGGACCTGTTGCAAGAAGAGTTGGTACTGCAAAATATGCCGGAATGGAACCATCCTTTAAAATATTTTTACATACTGCCTCTTTGTCAAAGCAAAGGGACAATGCCTTTCTTAAATTAAGGTTTTCAAGGCCTGCCACTTTGGTATTGGGAGATATATACCATAAATATCCAGCCATAATATTCTTAAATTCAGGATCTGCCTGAAACTGCTCCACCTGCTCACCAGAAAGTGTGACTAAGTCCAAATCTCCGTTCTGATATGCAAGCATTGCCTGTTGGGAGTCCTTAATAACCTGATAATTAATACCATCAAGTTTTACCTTTCCTGCATCCCAGTAATCCGGATTTTTCTCCAGAGTAATGGTAGTGGCTGCCGGCTCATAGGCGGTAATCTTAAATGGACCGTTTGACAGCAGCGTATCCGGTGTACTTGCATACTGATCCCCACACTTGGTGAAAAATTCTTCATTTACCGGATAGAAGGTTGGGAAAGCCATTAAAGATTCAAAAAATGGCACCGGAACGTCAAGCTCTACTTTCAGTGTCTTATCATCAACCGCAGTTACTCCCAGTTCTTCTAATGGTTTTTCCCCAGAAGAAACTGCATCTGCGTTCTTAATCCCTGCGATTCCAACAATAAATGCGTATTCACTTGCTGTTACTGGATTCACTGCCCTTCTCCATGCAAAAACAAAATCCTTAGCTGTAACAGGTGTTCCATTGGACCATTTTGCATCCCTTAAATGATAGGTAAGCGTCAGCCCATCTGCGCTTTTATCCACACTTTCCGCCAATGCCGGAACCGGATTTCCGTCTGCATCCAGCTCATAAAGGCCATCCGTAGTATCCGCAATTACTTCGAATGAGGTTCCATCTGTGGCTATCTGGGGGTCCATGGAAGCAACCTCCACATCGATATGTACGTTTAATGCATTTGCCTTAGCTGCTTCCGCCGCCTTTGTTTCCGCTGCAGCCTGGGTTGTGCCTGAGACCGGAGCCGCAGGTTTGGAGTTTCCGCATGCGGTTAACGACCATACCATTAATCCGGAGATCCCCAGTGACACCATTTTTTTCATGGCTTTCTTCATTTAATTACCTCCCAATTCAATTAAATTAAAAAAATAAAGGCATCTGGCAGAATTATTTTCTGTTCAGACGCCTTAGTCTTAATTTTCTATAACTTTATGATATTTTTATATATTTGTCAATAGTTTTCAATACCCATCGCTTATAATAAAATCAATAAGTTAATTTTTGAATTGCTTACTTAATATATCAAAGCATAACATTAAATAAATTAACATTATCACCTCATTTTTTATATAAATATGCTGGTACAAATAAAATAAGACGCAGAATCTTATCAATTCAACGTCTTGCTTTCATTCCTTTATGTTTCCAATCCGAAACGCTCTTCCAATATGCTTCTTAGAGCATCAACAATACCGCCTGCATCAATCCCGGTCTCATCGACGGTGATATCCGCGTACTGCTCGTAATAAGGAATCCGCTCTTCGTACAAATCTTTTAGTGTCATTCCATCTTTCAGCACAACTCCACGATCTGTTAAATTACCAAGCCGTTCCTCTACTGCTTCGTAACTAAGTTTTAAATAAACCACTGTACTGATCTTTTTCAGATGTTCCATGGCTTCCGTTCCGTAGATCACACTACCTCCCGGGGCAATGACACTGTTATGAACGGAAAGCTCTGCATTCACTCTGTTCTCCACTCGAAGAAAGCCCTCTTGTCCTTCCTCAGCAATAATCTCTTTTAACAGCCGTCCCTCCTGTTCCTGGATTACGATATCCACATCAACAAAGGAGTACCCCAGACGCTTTGCTAAAAGAACCCCTACTGTACTCTTTCCTGAGGCTGGCATTCCAATTAAGGTAATGTTGTCAAGATTCTGGTTTCTTCTCATTTCCTTTTCCTCCTGTCCTTTGACTTCTTATCCGTTTTTTTTACTGAATAACCAAACGTACCCACCTTTTTTCCAAGTTCAAAATACTCTCCATGGGAATAAGTAATCAGTTTGGACTGATTCAGATGAAATTTATTCTTCTCATCCATATACTGGTTGTCTACCGTTACACCCACTACCTCAGCGAGAAAAAGATCATGACTTCCAAGAGGCTTGATCTCTGTAACTTTACAGGAAAGAATCACCGGACTTTCTGCGATTCCCGGCACTCCTATATTTGTTAAAGAACAGGGGGTTAATTTCATATCAGAAAATTTATCCACGTCTCTTCCAGATTTCACACCGCAGTAATCCGCTGCCCGGACCAAATCTGCAGTCACCAGATTTAAAGCAAACTCACCGGTTTCCTTAATAATATTATAGGAATAGCGCTCCCGCCTGATGGAAATGGACAGCATGGCAGGAGAAGAACAGATTGTCCCGGCCCAGGCTATCGTAATGATATTAGGCTTTTCTCCCTGGCGCATACAGCTCACCATAACTGCAGGTACTGGATAAAGCATATTTCCAGGCTTCCAGTCTGTCTTGCCCGATGGCTTTGCCTGCCCGGACTCTCTGTTATTCTTATCTTTCATGATTCCTGCCTCCCTCTATTCCTGCACTGCAAGCATAATACCAGGAATCAGCTGCTTTTTCCTGGATACAACACCGGGAAGACTTACCAGATGATCTTCACCGCTGTCTGCGGAATCCTCTGCACGGAATGCAGTTGCAATCAGTTGTTTCGCACCCTGTCCCTCACAAAGAAGTTCCGTGGATTCCGTAAGAATATTGGTCAGCATAAAGAACATCATGTCTACCCCATGCTCCTCTCTGGCCTTTTTCATATAAGGAAGCATTCTCTCTTTTAATTCATCCAGTTCCCTGGGGTTTAAAGAGCTGATCTGTCCTACTCCAAAGTTCACCTTTCCAAATGTAAATTTCTTAAAGTCCTGATAGAAGATCTCTCCATCTGTTTTCCCTTTTAAATTGCTTCCTGCTGCAAACATGGAAGAAGCATATTTTTCCACCTCAATCCCTGCAATGTCTGCAAGATTAAGAGCCGCCCTCTTATCTGCCTCTGTGCAGGTAGGAGAACGAAACAGAAGCGTGTCAGAAATGATAGCACTACATAATAAACCAGCTATCTTGGGTTCTATCTCCATGTGATTTTCCTGATACATCTGGTATATAATCGTAGCGGTACATCCAACCGGCTGGTTGCGGAAGAATACCGGGGCTATGGTCTCCACAGTTCCAAGTCTGTGGTGATCAATAATCTCCAGCACCTCAGCACTTTCCATTCCCTCAACAGCCTGTGACCGCTCATTATGGTCAACCAGAATCAGACGTTTTCCTTTCGCACCAAGTAGGTTTCTACGGGAAATCATTCCTTTATATTTTCCATTCTTATCAAGAACAGGGAAATCACGATGGCGTTTGCTGGCCATTACATCCTTAATATCGTCAATATAATCCTCTACCTCGAAGGTAATCAGTCCGTCTGTTTTCATAAAATAACTGATTGGAATACTCTGATTTACCAGACGGGCGGCGGTATAGGTATCATACGGAGTTGTCATAACTGCACACCCACGCTCCTGGGCAAGCTTCTTTATGGTCATGGAAACTGCAGCACCTTCACAGACAATAATGCAGGCCGCTTCCATCTCAATGGCACACAGCTGGGATTCATAGCGGTTTCCTAAAATAACCAGATCACCTTTGGCAATATAGTATTCCATCATGTCAGGATTGGCTGCAGCAATTAAAACCTTTCCGTTATTAAAATAATCGCTGACATCACCAACCACCATATTTCCTTCTAAAGTTTCCACAATGTTGGCATACTGAGTATTGGCTTTTGATAAAATACTGCTGTCATACACATTCATATAGGACTTTGCAATATCACCTACTGTAATAAGCCCCTCCAGCATTCCATCGTCAGTCACAGCAGGAATGGTTACAGCATTGGCCTCCTGCATCAAATTCCAGGCATTTTTCAAAGACAGGTTTTTCTTAACCCCACGGGTCTCCCTTATCTCAATATCCAGCACCTGGGTCTTTACATTCTCAATCAGTTCCGGAGGCTCAACTCCAAAATAATTAAGTACGAACTGGGTCTCTTCATTCACCCGCCCAGCTCTTCCCGGCTGATAGTCTTCCTTTGTCAGCAGCCTTTTTAAATTGGCATAACAGACAGCTGAACAAATGGAATCTGTATCCGGGTTTTTATGTCCAATTACAATTGTTTTCCTGTTTCTACGGTTCTCTTCCATGGGTTCCTCCTTTATTTCATAATCTGTTTACACAGCGTTCATATTGTGTTCACATGTATTTTTTATACTAATTGTATAGAAATCAAACAAACAAAAACGCTTAAATAGTCAAATTGCACATAGATTTTTCATAATTGCCCCGGCTGCCTGGCAGCCGGGGTCTCCTCATTTTACAAGGTTTTATCCTTTGTGAAGTATTCCCATTATATCATAATTTAGTAAATTGTAAATAAGCGATGGCTGCTTCAATCCCACTCTTAGTGAGAACATTTCCCTCTCAATGTAAAAAGGAAAGCAGAGAGAGCGTTTATTCTCTCTGCCTTCCTTATCTATTACATGCTCATTATCAGTCAAGAATCAGTCTTGCTGCGCCATAGATCCCAGCATCATTCCCCAGTGTCGCAAGAACGATTTTGCTCTTGCTTTTTGAGATAGGAGTAAACCTGTCATAATGGCGGAATATCTCATCAATAAGATATTGTCCTGCCTTTGATACACCTCCGCCTATAACAAATACTTCCGGGTCAATGACCATGGTAATCTGAGCCAGTGTAAGGCCAAGATAATGACCCACGATATCGATCACAGACTTTGCCAGTTCATCTCCAGCCTTTGCCCCATCCAAGACTTCCTTCGCAGTAACATCATCTCCGAATTGCCGTAATACAGAAGGAATATCCGTAGAAGCCATCTTGCGTCTTGCTTCCCTCGCAATGCCAGTAGCACTTGCAATCTGCTCCACACAGCCTACGCCGCCGCAGTTGCAATGTTCTGTCTCTTCATCCCGGATATGGATATGACCGATTTCACCTGCCAGTCCGTGCTTACCGGCAATAATCTTCTCTCCCAGGATTACGCCGCCGCCCACACCTGTGCCCAGAGTGACCATAACGATATCTTCGTAGCCTTTACCGCCGCCCTGCCACATCTCGCCCAGGGCAGCCACATTGGCATCATTTCCGCACAGCACCGGAATTCCGTCCAGCCTGCTGCTCAGTTCTCTGCCCGGATATAAATCACGCCAGCCTAAATTGACGCAGACCTCCACATATCCATCCGGCATAACCGGACCAGGAACTCCCATTCCTATGCCTTTGATCTCATCAAGAGAGAGAGAAAGCTTCTTAAGTGTTTCCAGAATGGAAGCAGATACATCATCAAGAATGTATCTTCCGTTCTCTTCCGTTCTGGTACCAACCTCCCACTTATGAAGAAGTTCCCCTGTTGTTTCAAATATTCCGATCTTAACAGATGTTCCTCCCACATCTATGCCAACACACTTTTTTCCCATGTCCAGATACACTCCTTTATGCTTTTGTAACACAGATGCTGATTATTATAAGGATTTTGCCACTTCTGCTACATGCTCAGGCGTAAATCCAAAGTGGTCAAATAACAGATTAGCAGGACCGCTTGCACCGAATCCAGTCATGGTCACATATGCGCCGTCAAGGCCTACATATTTGCCCCAGCCGAAATCACTTAATGCTTCCACTGCCACACGTTTTCTAACTGCTTTTGGAAGTACGGATTCCTTATACTCCTGGCTCTGCTCCTCAAATAAATCCATACATGGCATGGAAACTACACGGACTTTCTGATCAGGAATCAGCGCTTTTGCTTTTACAGACAGTTCTACTTCCGATCCGCTGGCAATCAGAATCAGATCTGGTGTTCCTTCACAGTCATCGATTACATAGCCACCCTTTAATGCCTCTTTGCTGCTTCCTGGCATAGGTGTCAGATTCTGTCTGGTAAGAACCAGAGCGGTTGGTGTCTTTTTGGAAGTCAGTGCAGAGTACCATGCTGCTTCTGTCTCTGTTTCATCACAGGGACGGAATACATGGAAGTTTGGCAGTGCACGTAACATGGCAAGCTGCTCGATTGGCTCATGAGTCGGACCATCTTCTCCAACACCAATACTGTCATGAGTGAATACGAAGGATAACGGTACGCCCATTAAAGCGGAAAGACGTGCCATGGGTTTTGTGTAATCACTGAAAACAAAGAAAGTAGATACATAGGTACGAAGTCCGCCGTGAAGCATCATACCGTTTCCTATGGCTGTCATTCCAAGTTCCCGAACTCCAAAATGCATGTTTCTGCCAGCCGGGTTTTCCTTGCTGTAATCTCCCATATCCGACATATTTGTCTTATTGGAAGGTGCTAAATCCGCAGAGCCGCCGATTAAGTTTGGCATATATGTCTTAATTCTGTTTAAAATCTGTCCGGATAAATTTCTGGTTGCATCTGCCTTCTCCGGCTTTTTCCAGAAATCAGCGCATGCCTCAATGGATTTCTCTCCTGCATCCGGGTCATGGTAAGCATTCCACAGTTCTTCCATGTCTGGATACTCCTGGCAGTACGCAGCAAACATCACATTCCATGCCGCCTCTGTCTCAGCCTTTTCCTCAGCAAGCTTTCTGTAATGGCTGTAAACTTCCTCCGGAACGTAGAATGGTTCCATAGATGGCCAGCCTAAGTTTTCCTTTAATGCAGTGATGTTATCCGCACCCAGAGGTTCCCCGTGAGCACTTGCCTTACCCTGCTTTGCAGGACAGCCAAAGCCGATCTGTGTCTTTATGGTGATAAAGGAAGGATGCTCGGTATCTGCCTTTGCCTCTTCGATTGCACGTCCGATGGCTTCTAAATCATTCCCATCTTCAACTGTAATAATCTGGAAACCAAATGCTTCCATACGTTTTTGTACATTCTCTGTAAATGCGATATCTGTACTTCCTTCAATGGAAATTTTATTGGAATCATAAATTACAATTAATTTACCCAGACCAAGAGTTCCTGCAAGAGAAAATACTTCGGAGGAAATTCCTTCCATCATGCAGCCGTCTCCACCCAAAGCAAAGGTGTAATGATCAACTACCGGATAGTTGTCCTTATTAAATACAGCAGCAAGATGACTTTCGGCAATTGCCATACCCACTGCCATACCCATACCAGCTCCTAGAGGACCTGTGGTTGCCTCAACTCCCACCGTATGGCCATACTCCGGATGTCCGGGAGTTTTAGAACCAAGCTGGCGGAAATTCATCACATCCTCTTTGGATAAATTACCATATCCAAACAGATGAAGCAAAGAGTACAACAGCATGGATCCATGGCCTCCGGACAGGATAAAACGGTCTCTGTTGGCCCATGTTGGATCTGCCGGATTATGATTCATGTGATTTGCCCATAATTCATACGCAGCAGATGCACAGCCTAAAGGAAGTCCCGGATGTCCGGAGTTGGCTTTCTGGATTGCATCGGCAGAAAGGATGCGGATTGCATTAATTGACATAGTATCGATGTTGCTCATTGGTATTGTCCTCCTATTTGTAATCTTATTTCTTTCATGTTCTGGGGTCCGGATACGATCAGAGTATTGGGAAATCTGCCGTTTCGGATTTTTGTTATGGGAAAATCAAATGTACCGGAAAATTTAAGCCTTCCTGACATGTTATAGACTCTGCAAGAGTCTTCATTATACAAAATTACCAGGTTTCCGTCAATATCGGCATGGGTGTACTGATATTGGAAACCGTTGGTAAACATCAGGTTCCCATTGGATTTATATACAGAAAGCTTATAAGGATTTTCCCCCTCAGGGTTATCGGTAATCATTCCTGCATACTTGTCCGAATAAAATACACTTTTTATCTCATCTTCAGCCGGAATCTGCTTAATCAGCTCCGGAGAAAGTGCATTCTTTGTGGAATAAAACGATATACCATTATCTGCAAACGCACAGGAGTATGTGTCATCAAGAAACCTTACCTGCGCTACAAATGTGGACTCATAAGGTTCATCAAATCCCCCCACAAGCCTGTCCGGAACACTTTTGCCAATTTCTGCAAAATTATGAAAGGCAACTCTTCCATTCATTGTTCCATTTTTTAAAAATGCATAAGATCCAATCAGCTGTGTTCCATCAGGAGATAAGCTGATATCCACCGGATAACCGGAATCTCCTCCTAATAAAGCTTTGATCTTCACATCCAGAGAACTGCCATCCCGTTTATAGAAATACACATAATTGGAAGTAGTATCTTCTAAGATCGCGGCCACCACTCCATGGGCTGATACAGACGCCTTTATAATAGGCAGTACCGTGTTTGCCACTCCGGTATTACCAGTCTTATCAAAGACATAGATGGAATTACCCTGTTGATCCGCAATGACCGCATAAGAGCCATTGACACTGGCAACCGGTGATTTCATCTCATAGCTCTGTATCCATACTTCTTTCCCCTGGTTATCAATATAGGAAGCTCCATCCTTGCTGTACTTTAACACATTGGTTCCAAAGTCCAAATATCCAACGTAGCTTCCTTCATTG
Source organism: Lacrimispora xylanisolvens (assembly GCF_002934545.1). Taxonomy (GTDB): domain Bacteria; phylum Bacillota; class Clostridia; order Lachnospirales; family Lachnospiraceae; genus Lacrimispora; species Lacrimispora xylanisolvens. Next base: position 51,437 of record NZ_PTJA01000019.1, on the reverse strand, counting down.
AGCGATTTTTCCCAGACGACGCTGTATCCAGTATACTGATAATAATTCAAATATGTATACAGACTGACTGCACCAGCAGACAGGATAAAAAGCACCACCAGAAAAATCTTTAACTTTTTCTTTTTAACCTTTGTGCGGGCTCTTTTTATGATTTCATTGCTGTCCTCGTCCTTTTGCGGTGAAGCCGGGACAATCTGACGCCGCAGCTGGTCTTTCTTTATCTCTCTGTTCATAGAGTTCATATCGCTCATGCAGTTTCTCCTAAAAATGCCCATATGTAATTGTAGTATACATCAAATTAGAGAGAAACGCATTAAGTTTTTCTACGGAAGACGCAATTTCTGGCCCGCAACTATCTTATTTTCATCTTCCAGTCCATTCAATTCACAAATTTCCTTTAATTTATTCACACTCTTATATTCAGCAATACAAATCCCATACAGCGTTTCTCCTTCTACCACGGTATGAATCCGTTGTCCATCCGTCGCCGCTGCCTGGGTTGCCGGTTGTGTCTCAGGTTTGGCTGCCTGTGTCACCTTCTCTTCTACTACCTTTTGTGTTGCTGGTTCTGTCTCTGCGGCTGCAGCTGTCTCACTGACTGTCTCACCCGCTGTCTCCCCAGCCTGTGCCGCTGTCTGGGCCTGTTCGGTACCGGGCATGGTTTCAGACATGGTTTCCTTGTTGACTGCAGAGGTTGGATAAACTTCACCATCTGCTTCCTCTACCACTACTCCCGATTCCTTTTTTTCACCCTTTTGCTGGGCCTTATCACCCAGGAGTATTTTTTCAGCCTTGGCTGGAATTGCAGACACTACCACACTTTCCATGCTTTTCATACGCTCATAGTTGTTAAACATAACAATTCCGCCAGCTAATACGACAACTGACATGGCCATGCACATGCCCCGGAGAAGTCCGACAGTCTGATGCCTGTCCACCGCTTCTTCTTTGTTCTCGCCCATTCGCTTGCGGAATTCTTCAATTACCTTATCATTTGTATCGGTTTCGATACGTTTTACATCCTTGCGCAGTACCATATAATCCTGCATCATTTGATTGCGTTCATAATAGATACTGTACCCCTGAAGTTTATAAAAACCATCTTCCGAGGTTACATAAATTGTTTCATCCCCCTCTGTTCCACAACTTAGATACATTAGTTTGTTGGGACCTCCAAAATACTGCATGTGCTGCTTCCAGTAATTTAAAGGACTTAAATCTTCTCCGGGACTTCCACATATAAACCAGCCCTGTATGGATCTTTTTGGAAAAAGCTGGTCCATGTTTTGGGAAGCTCTTTTCCATGACAGTTCTGTAAAGGACACCTTCAGGCCCTCTTCCGTCACATCTTCCATCTCCAATGCTCCGTCGATAAAGATATACGGCGTCCCCTCACTTAACTCCAAGCTGCCAAGCAAAAGCCCGACCCGCAGTCTTTGTCCACTTACAGGAAAAAGACGTTTTAAATATGTGTTAACATAATCCTCTACATATAATTTTACGATTTCATCCCGTTCCCCAATCTGTCTGATGTTTTTGGGCAGCTTCGGGAACGGATTGTATAATTCATCCATTGGATCACCCCGCTATTCTATTTAATCCAATGAATCATAGCATAAGGCTTTTGAAAAACGTGTCAAAGAAAGTACGAGTTTTCCCATAACTTTTCGACAAGACAAATACTGCGGCTGATGCAGTCTGCCATACGCATGACAACAGAAAGCCGGATACTCTGAAGCATAAGCGGATCATAATTTCCGCAGCTTCCCACAATACCTGTAATAAAAATATCCCCTACAGCCCGAAGCTCTTTGCTGACTCCAAGGCCTGGTTTTAACGCCCCTTTTCCAAGAGTGACATAACCAATGTGCTCTATATTTCCAACCGAGGCATCCACAGCTACCACAACATGATTGGGATATCGCAGCTTCAAAATAGTCTGATAGGTATCTAAATTCATGGCGTGGACCGGACGCTCCAACGTGCCCAGTAACTCTAAATGCTCCAGTCCCATTTCATTTAGCTTATAACCAATTAAGGGCCCAAGGCTGTCTCCCGTGGAACGGTCGGTGCCTATGCATAAAAACAGCACACCTGCCGATTTTCCATTCTCCTGCTCCGAGCATATCATGCTGTAAAGTCTGGAGGCAAACTCCTCTGCTTCAAAGGTCTGCCTGGTGTCATAATAAAAAACATCCCGATTTCCCCGGATTGCAATTCTTTCCCATAATTTCATAATATACTGCCCTGCTGTCCTTATTTTTCTCTGTTCTATTATAAGCCGGGTTCTTTAGAATTATTCACCTCATTCCTCTGGAAAAATGCAAAAAAAGGTACAGGCCTGCCGTCTAAGCCGGCTGGTTCCTGTACCTTAATTTTAGTCTTTTATGCTATTATAAATTTCCTTGGCTTCACTAATGGTCTGTGCCTTCCCCATCCGTATCATATCTGCCAGTTCATCAAGCTTTTCCGGTATCATATATTCAGATCCGATATAAGAGGCATAATTATCATTGATAAACAGCGTCTGCTCCTTAACCCGTATCTGAGCTTCCTTCCAGTTATTAACCGCCTCTTCGTGCTCCTTCTCAAGCTGTGCGATCTTTTCTCTCTTACTGCTGGCGATTTCATCGGAAATAATCGTACTGGTTACCTTATCAAATGTATTTAGTGCCTCCTGTTTCTTGTCCGCAATATCAGCAAGATCCTGTTCTGTTCTTGCAATCTCATCATCGAATTTCTCCAGATTATAGACCTTTTCGTTACGATCCTTTTTTATAGAGCGGATAATGGCACGAAGCTTTCTCCGATTGGATTTTATAGAATTTTTAATCGCCCTTCCCTTTTTTAAAGCCTCTGGGTGTCTGACTCTTGTCCGATTGTTAATCAGAATATAAATTCCACCAAAAAGCAGAATTGAGACAAAATAAATTCCTGCCAGGTAAAATGATTTTCTTTGGGGTATAAGAAAATAGATTCCGCAGGGTATTGCAAGGAAAAAAATAAGTGCGGTAAAAAGCAGGATAATGGTTTCAGAAAACCCTCTGGTGAAAAACAAAGCATAATACCAGGTGCTCCTGCAATAAGACGGGACATGATCCCGTTTAAAAACAGATTTTAACTCAGTTAACAATTCTTTGTTTTTATCCTTAAGCTCCTGAGTCTCCTCTTCAATCCGTTCCTTAATTCCCTGGGTTTTGGCTTTTTCCCGTTTGTTTCTTAAACGCTTTAAATTGTCCTGTTCTCTCGCGATTTCTCTGTCATAGGTATCGTTAATTTCCTGTACCCTTTTTTTCACCGTAAGGCTGATGGCATCGGTCACAGCCTTTCTCTCTGCTTCCAGTTCTCTAAAAAGACTCTTTTCTTCCAGACGGTATTTTTCAAGCAAACTCTTGCTTACCGATAGTTCCTGAACGGCTCTGCATGCCTCTCCAAGAAATCCAACCTGATCTTCTATAGGCTGTGCCATCTTTTGTCTTCCTCCTTCGGTTTTTCCTCTCACAATTTTATCATAGGTTGATTTGTTTTACAATGTCCTGAATTTCTTCCTTGCCATATTCGTACACATAATGCTATAATCGTTTCATCAAATGACTGGCGGTCACCGAAATTTGTCAGATAGAAGGGAAAATTATTATGTTTCGTATGTGGGCAAAATTAATAACCAATACCCGGATCGTAAAAGATACCGTCATCTGTATCTCCGATTACAGTCTGTCCAGAACTTCCATGGTGTTTCAGTCTCTGGAAGAGATCTGCTATCAGTTTGATCTTGGAAAGCCCATATGGCTTGATTCTACTGTAAAGGATTTTAAAGTTCATTCAAAAACACGATTTACTCAGGATAATTTTATGGAACCCATTGATTTTGATTTTCTGGAGATACAGATTATAGAAGAATAACAATCCTGGCATAACTAATATTTATTAAGGCAGACAGCCAAATTTGCTGTCTGCCTTTTTACAACTATTTTTTAATCTTTATTCATAGTACTTGCCTGTCAGCTCAACTATGCTGATTCGTATTACTGCAGTTCCCCGAACCATGTTTTCTGGAAGCGGGACATGAGCCAGCTGGGGAGTGTATTTTTCCACTACTTTCTGCAGAGCCATCCTCTTTTCTTCCAAATCACCAACCAAAGCAGCTCTTCCCGTTACAATTGCACTCTCATATTTTGTATTGGTATCACAGGGTTTCCCATTTGCATCAAGCAAAAGCGCCTGCATCTCATACACGGTAAATCCTACTTTGCTGTCTCGGATAATATTGTCAATCTTTTGTCCTTTGGGCAATCCATGCACATAAATACACTCATTAACATAGACATAGTGAACCGGCGTATTGTATGGGGTGCCGTCTTCATTAAGGGTTGCCAGGCTGCCCGTTTGCACTCTGGACAATAAATCATTCAACTTTTCTTCTGATAGCGGATGTGTTTTCATTCTATATTGCACTTTATTTATCCTCCTGTAATAAATTATTTTGTTTTAATACGGAAAAAGAAATACCACCAATGAAAGAGCATGACTGCAATGAGAAAGCACCTTGCAGGCAAAACATGGATTGTTGCAAATGCAATCATCATAACCGTAGACGCAAATATTAAAATTGACAGCTTGGTTTTAAGTGTCATGGCCCTTTCCTTTATATAGTTTTCTATATACTTCTGATAAATATGGGTATGGCAAAACCATTGGTGAAATCGGGAAGACCCTTTTGCAAAGCAGTAAGCAGTAATCAGAAGAAATGGCGTTGTAGGGAGAACCGGCAGCACAATTCCCAGCAGTCCCAGCCCCAAAAAGACCAGCCCTGTGGTGAGATAAATAAATTTCACGATTTTGGATCTGCTTTTTAATTGAGTTTTTTCTTTTTCAATCATTCCTATTGCGACTCCGTTTCATTCTATTTCTGATATAAAATTATACAGCAATACCGTCCTCTTGATAAGGGACAGTTTTCGCTTTTTTATAGGATACAGTTCTATACCATGTCTACTGCGGCAAAGCCTGAGTCAATAAAAAAAGCCATAGAATTTATAAATTCACATGACTTTTTTATATTCAGACCAGATTATAATCTCTTTAAAAGCTCTTCTCTTTCCTTCTCAAATCCAGGCTTTCCAAGGAGAGCAAACATATTCTTTTTATAGCTTTCCACACCCGGCTGGTTGAATGGATTCACTCCCAGAATATAGCCGCTTACACCACAGGCATATTCAAAGAAGTAAAACAGCTGTCCTAAGCTGAATTCATCCTGATCCGGAATGTTCACCATCAGATTCGGGACATCTCCGTCACTGTGCGCCAGAATGGTTCCATTCATCGCGCTCTTGTTCACGAAGTCCACGCTCTTTCCCGCCAGATAGTTCATTCCGTCTGTATCAACCTCTTCTTCCTTTAAGAGGATCTCTGCCGGAGATTCTTCTACATTTAATACAGTTTCAAACATAATTCGGGACCCATCCTGAATAAACTGTCCCATAGAGTGCAAGTCTGTGGTTAAATCCACTGCTGCCGGAAAAATACCTCTCTGATCCTTTCCTTCGCTTTCTCCAAACAGCTGTTTCCACCACTCGGAAACATAATGAAGGCTTGGCTCATAATTTGCCACGATCTCAACCGACTTTCCCTTTCTAAGGAGTATGTTGCGGATCGCTGCATACCGGAGTGCACCGTTTGATTCATAAGGTGCGTTTACTGCCTCCTCTCTGGCTGCTGCCGCGCCTTCCATCAATTTATCAATATCAGCACCGGATACTGCAATCGGAAGAAGGCCGACTGCCGTAAGCACTGAGAAACGTCCTCCCACATCATCCGGAACAACAAACGTTTGATAACCTTCCTGGTCCGCTAAATTTTTTAACGCACCCTTCGCCTTATCCGTAGTGGCATAAATCCTTTTATTTGCCTCTTCACGTCCATACTTTTCGATCAGCAGATCCTTAAATACACGGAATGCAATTGCAGGCTCTGTGGTTGTACCGGATTTGGATATAATATTAACGGAGAAATCTTTTCCTTCCAGCACGTCCTTTAAATCCTGAATATACTTGCTGCTGATGCTGTTGCCGACGAAATAAATCTCCGGAGTTTTACGCTTTCCTTTTGGTAATACGTTATAAAAGCTGTGGGATAAAAATTCGATCGCTGCTCTTGCACCAAGATAAGAGCCGCCGATCCCGACAACAAGCAGTACATCAGAATCACTCTGAATTTTCTCTGCTGCCGCCTTTATTTCCTGGAATTCTTTTTTATCATAATTGACTGGTAGATCAATCCACCCCAAGAAATCGTTACCCGCACCAGTTTTGTTCATCAGCACATCCTTCGCACACAGTACTGTGGCTTTCATGTTATCCATCTCTTCTGCTGATACAAATCCTGCTGCTCTGGAATCATCAAAAACTATATTTCCCATTGCTAATATTCTCCTTTTCCTATTATGTCAGGTTCCTGTCTGCCTGTTTAGGAAAATTATATCATAGAACTCATCGAAATGCGACTTTATTTTCTTCTGCCCTCCGAACGTTCATGTTAAATATTCCTGGAGAATTTCGCCAATCAGCTTTAATTCTTCCGGATTTAAATCCTTAAGCCAATCCTCTCCCTGCCTGTTTCCCCGCTCCTTTTCCCTGCTTGCTGCGATCTGTTCCAGACTCTTTTTTAAATAGTCCACATCACGGACGGAACCTTTTACTTCCGATGCATCCATGGATTCTCCTCTCATTGGCAAACGCTCCATTTCATCAGAATATTCCTCCGCCTGCTTTTGAGGACGGTTGCGCACCCTCTGTCTGGTGCTCCTTCTGTCGGCCTTTCGATCCGGCTCCACTTCCGGTTCTGCTGCAACTCTCGACTGAGCTGCATAGATAGAACGGATATTTTCACGAGGCTCCAGCCGCGGCCCCGACATGGAAGCTGATTCCTCCCGCTCCTGATCCAGTCGGTAGATCAGCGTATTCTCCAGATAATTGTCCAGTGCTGCAAACAGCTGCTGGCGTTTTTCTGTGACTCCCGCACCATGATCCACCAATATGGTAAACAAACCTGCCATAATTCCTACCGAACCATACAACACTATGTAATAAGGATCTGTACGGTACCAGTAAGAACCAAACGCGGCTGCACCACCCGCTAAGAAACACCAGAGTGTCATTTGATTGGATAACATGTTCCAGCCATGGAGTGTAATACCCATATGTTTAAAATCATACATCTGTCTTTCTAAATAAGGCTTGACCCTGGGAATCCCCTGGTTCATTTGATACGTTGATTCGGTCTTCTGTTTAAAAGCACGAAGGTTCCTGTTTTTAGTAAGTGTCAGATTGTCTGATTCTTTAATCAGTCTTTTGTAGAGGTTACGTGTCAGCCATCTGGTAATAATGCCAATGCCGCAGAAAACTGCCATCACGTATAACGCTTTGCCTGTCTGTAAAAATTCCAGCATAATAATAGCTCCCCTTTCTTCCCGGCATCTCCGGGTGATAGGTTTATTATAAACACCCGGACTGCCTTTGGGAAGATGAGAGAGCCTAGAATCGTTCGTCAAATCCTGCCAGAATTCGATTATTAAGTTAATCTGAATATTTTTCTGCCATAGCTAAAATAAGGTTCACAGAAGCTTTCACAGCCTTTTGTTCAAACTCGCTATAGTCCATATTTGCGCTGTCATCCGCCTTATCTGAGATGGCTCTGATAATGAGAAATGGTATGTGGTTTAAGTGAGCCGTCTGTGCAATGGCAGCCCCCTCCATCTCTGTACAAAATCCCTGAAATGTATCAGAAATCCAGGTCTTTTTAACCCTGTCAGAGACGAACTGATCCCCTGAAACCACCCTTCCTTTAAAAATTCCAACTTCAGGATTCACCTCTTTGCAGCAATTCTCAGCCAGATTGCGGAGTTTTTCATCTGCATGAAATGAAAATTCCTTCATCTGTGGGATCTGTCCTGCCGGATAACCAAAGCCTGTTGCATCCATATCATGATGTACTACATCGGTGGAAAGCACCACATCTCCAATATTGATCTCATTCTTTAAAGAACCGGCAATTCCTGTATTAATGACTGCAGTCACATGGTAATGATCCGCCAGAATCTGTGTGCAGATAGCTGCATTGACCTTTCCTATCCCGCACCGGACTACAACTGCTTCCAGTCCTTTTAATGTTCCTTTATAAAAATCCATTGCCGCTATGGTTTCAACCGTAACATCCTTCATGGATTCTTTTATTTCTGCAACTTCCACATCCATTGCTCCGATAATCCCTAACATAGCAGTCCTCCTTTATGTTTTTATCCATTATTTCACCGGCTACCGTATTATTATAACGGAAAATGGAGCAATTGTGTAATTAATTTCAATATTTTCCGGACGCAGGATCAAAAACTTCAGGCTGGCTCAATTCCGGTTTTACACTTTTTACAGAGAAAGACTCTATGCCTGCGGTACCAGATAAAGCAGATAGCTTAAATTTTGAAATCTGTTCCCGAAGTATCTGTGCCTGTGCAGCCAGTTCCTCACTGGAAGCAGAGCTTTCTTCTGCAGTTGCAGCGTTGGTCTGTACAACAGCGGAAACCTGGGAAAGCCCCTGGTTAATCTCGACAATGGAATTTGCCTGATCCTGGGTATCGGACTCGATCTGTTTAATTGCTTTTTCCACCATTGAAGACTTCTCAGCTACATCGTCTAAAAGCCTTAAGCTTTCGTTTGCCATACGCTCGCCTTCTGCTACTTTATCCGTAGATTTCTGTACCAGATCTGCTGTCTGTTTGGCTGCTTCCGCTGATTTTGCGGCCAGATTTCTCACCTCATCCGCAACTACAGCGAAGCCCTTGCCTGCCTCACCGGCTCTTGCTGCTTCTACTGCTGCATTTAATGCCAGTATGTTTGTCTGGAACGCGATGTCTTCCACTATCTTTGTTACCTTGGATATTTCTTCTGAAGAATGGCTGATTTCTTTCATTGCTTCATTCAGGAGTTTCATCCGGTTATTACTTTCTCCTACTCCCTGACCAGCCTGGAATACCGACTCTGTCGCATTACGTACAGATACTGTATTTTTTTCCGCTTTTTCCGTTACGCTGTGAATGGAAGCAGTCAGCTCTTCAATGGTTGCCGCCTGCTCGGTTGCTCCTGATGCTAATGCCTGAGAAGCATCAGAGACCTGTCCTGCTCCGGAGTTTACCTGCTCAGCTGCTGTATGGATCACCTGCATCGTTGCATTTAATGAGGCAATTGTGCTGAGTAAAGACTGTTTGATTGCAGAGTAATCACCAACATAATCCAGATCAACCGTAAAACTCATGTTACCCTGAGAAAGCATGGTGAGTTTTGAAATAATATCTTCAATATAAGTAATAAGTCTTGCATTGGTGGAACGAATGCTTTCCGCCATACGCCCCAGTTCATCGCGGCTCTCATAGTGAATTTCTGAACGAAGATTTCCTTCCGCCATGTCCTTGTACACTTCTTCTATTTCTTTAACAGGTTTTAGAATCGCCCGTGTCAGTACAATTATAATAGAAAGAGTAGCTAAAACAGATGCCACAAGTACCACCAGAAGTATTACCCATGACTCTGCAATAACGCTTTTAGCTGTCTGTTTCTGTACATCTGCTTTTTGTGCACCAACCACATTCATCTGTTCCATGATATCTGTGATCTGATTAAAGGGTGGTAAAAATTCTTCCTGGAAAATGGTATAGGCTGCTGATGCATCTTTTTTGGATGGGTCGTTTAACAGGTCAAGAATTTTATTACGGGCTACTTCCGCCTCCTGTACATGCTGATTCACATCTGCTATGTTTTTATCATTGGCTGCACTTCTCTGGTTTTTAGCAAATTTATCAAAAACCTCCATAAAATTTTGTGCGCTTTTACTGGACATGTCAAGAGAAGCCTGATAATCTTTCCCTGATTCTTTTTCAAGAAGCGCCATTAGTAAAAATCTCTGAACTGACACAGCATCCCTCTGGGCTTCCAGGTTGTTAGAGGTAAGAGGGTAGGTGAATTTTGAATATAATTCTACCTGGTTTCCGATTTTGGATATACTGCTTGCTGAAGTACCCAGCGAAATTAATAATATTAAAAATAATATACCAAACCCAATTGATAATTTCCATTTAACCGTTAAATTTGTAATCCAAACCTTAAACCCTTTCTTGTCACTCATAAGTGTACCTCCCATTATGTATTTATTTTAAAGCCAATCTATCTCTGAACAGCGAAAAATCCAGGTCATTACCCTGGTACTTTTCCGCTCATCAGTTTTTTAATAACCATAGGTGCTGCAGTTAAAAACCACACCGTATACTGTTCCGGATTTTGCAGCATGCTTTCAGACAAATCAGCTATTTCCATCCATTTCAGATCCATAATCTCTTCCGGATCCGGACTGATTTCTCCATCATACTGACCTATAAACACGTGGTCATATTCATACTCAAACATTTCATTATGAAACTTATGATAATAAATAAAAGAACCTGCTTCTTCACAGTTTAAGACAACTCCAAGCTCCTGATAAAGACGCCTTTTAACTGCTTCCTCTAAAGATTCCTGATATCGGGGGTGCGAGCAGCATGCATTGGTCCACAAACCTCCGGAATGGTATTTTTCCAATGCACGCCGCTGAAGCAATAATTTCCCCTCATGATACAAAAATACTGAAAAAGCCCTGTGAAGCAATCCTTTTTGATGACACTCTTCTTTGGTCGCTTTCCCTATTTCCCGATCCAGTATGTCAACACAAATCAAATGATCCATAATTACTCCAATCAGTCCTTTTTAAGATACTCTTTCAAAAATAAATCTGCTGCAGCTTCCACATTATTACACAGAAGTTTAATCTCATCCATCGTGGCATGTTCAATATGAACCCCAAGACTTACAGATACCGGCTCTCCCAGCGCAGTGCAAAGCTTCTTTGCGATTTTTTGTGCCAGCTGTGCGTCCTTATGTCCCGGTACTGTCAGGGTCCACAGATCGCAGCTGGAAAGTTGCTGTCCATCAATCTCTGCACTGGGGGATGCCAATGCCACTCCTCCAAGATGTGGTCTTTCACCGCCGCTTATAAAAACTGCAAGTCCGTTCCCTGTTGTTATATGGACGCTCATACTTACCGCATACTTTCCAACTCCGTAAATTTTGTTTATCATACTATCTCTCCCTTTTACAATTCCTTTTTCGCGGTTAATCTGCACCGTGCCATGGGACGAAATTTTTATAATCCAGTCCAAACTGCATCAGTATCTTTCCTACCACATGGTTGATCTGATCATCCAGAGTATTGGGACCATTATAAAAAGTAAGCATTGGAGGAATTATGGTACAGCCTAAATCTGCTGCTGCCATCATATTACGAAGATGAACCTTACCAAGAGGCATTTCTCTTGTACACAGAATTACCTTCCGGTTTTCTTTCATGCAGACGTCGGCTGCACGAATCAGGAGATTATCGGTAAAACCATTTACAACTCCTGACAGAGTCTTCATACTGCAGGGCAGTATAATCATTCCGTCTGTCTGATAAGAGCCGCTTGAGATTGCTGCAGCCAGGTTATGAACATCATAATAATAATCTGCCTGTTCAACCAGCTTCTCAAAGGGATAATTGGTTTCTAACTCCCAGGTTTTTCTGGCACAATCCGATACCACCAGATGAACCTCACAGTCCTTAAAACTCTTCAGCGCCTTCAGAAGGTAAAGACTCATGACCACGCCGGTTGCTCCTGATACTCCTACAATAATTCTCATTTAAACACCTCTCTTATAAACAGTTATACAATGCCAAGAACTGCAAACCACGCTACGGCAAAACCAACTGTCAGGAAAATCGGAATCAGCAGCGGAACTCCCATCTTAATGGTTTCCTTCTGTGTATACATTCCGTTTTCCTCTCCCTGACCCACCAGGATATTCAGGTGATGGAACGGAAGAATATAATGGCCTGAAATAGCCAGATAAATAACAAAAATTACTGCCAGCTCATTAATTCCCAGTGCATTGGTACAGACTAAAATCGCCGGAATGGCAACTCCCATAACTGCAATCACAGACCCCATAAACATATGAATCAGAATCGCAATTGCTGCAATCATAATGGCCAGTACCAGTATGTTTCCCGGCATGGTTTTGGGAAGCAGAGTGGCTGCGAGCCATTCATTCATACCGGTTACTGCACCAACCTTGCCAATTGCAATGGCAGAAGTTAAAAATACCAGAACATGAACCGGAACATCACTCCATTCTTTTACCGTTAAAACATTACCGATTACAGGCAGAGCCATGCACATGGCCACCGCCAGTGTAACCCAGCCTACATCAAGACCGGTAATACCGTTGGTAAGCCAGAGACCAATTGCTATCAGGATCCAGATTAAAGTTCTCTTTTCTTTTTCGGTCATTTTACCAAGAGCAGACTGAGCGGTACGGACCTCATCGAAATTAACTTCAACTGCTTTCGATGGTTTAAACAAAATCAGAATTAAGATCAGGGTAGTAATGCTTAAAAACAGAGCCGGAGGTCCCATAATCTGAAACCAGCGTACAAAATTAATGCTTTCTGTTGTACAGTAAGTCACTACCAGCGGGTTAATAACAGAATCTCCAGTCAGAAAAATAAGTGAAACCGGAACCGACGCTGCAAACACCGTAAATCCTACCTTAACCGCATCCTCCTTTGGCATATTTGCAGCCTTAATCACTACGGACATAACCGACATGATTAAGAATGCCCGGGGCCAGGGGTGAGGAATAAATAAGGATAAAATAAAAGTCAATACAAAAATGCCGATGATAATGCTCTTCCATGATCTTACAAATTTCAGGATATAGGCATAAGAGATCCGTTCTCCTAATCCTGACTTTTTAACTGCTGCCGCAATCATGTAAGCACCGATAACCAGCCACAGGGTTGAAGTTGTCCAGCCTGCAAATACCACTTTCGTATCAGCAAGCTTTAAAAGACATACGGAGACCAGATAGAATCCCCCCACGTAACCTGACTGGGCAACCTGTGCAGCCCACCAGACTACGGTCATTAGTGTTAATCCAAGACAGATCTGTCCTTCTCTGGACAATCCGTCAAGGGGAAGAAGTAGGACAAGAACAAAAATAATAATACCAATTAAAAAGCCTGATTTCTGTTTAGTGAATGTCACTGAAGCTTCTCCTTTCATGATTAGAATCATTAAGCTAATCTTTTTTAGGATCTCTTAAGGCTTGGGGGAAAGCCTTAAGAGTCAGGAGCTATGTATATTATTTATCGAGGGGCGGAATGGGGGGTATTACCTGTAACGTATCAATCTGTTCTTTTTTCAGTTTAAATTTATCATGAATATGCGGCGTCTCAGTCGACCTCCAGGAATAAAAGCAATCCATACATTCATAAACTTCCCAGACATTTCCAACAGGAGAGGTTGCAATCACTTCAATTTTATTTCCGTCGCAGCGTGGACATTTCATAGTTTCAATCTCCTTTCGTTATAGAGCTTACATCTCAGACATCAGTTTACGAATCAAAGCTTCATACTTTTCATAACCAGCCGGCGGCTCTAAAAGTTCAACTTCTCTTGGATTAGGTTCCGGATCCTTTGGTGTTGTGGCATCTATAATCAGTTTGGAATGCATTCCAGCCGGATATGAGGATGGATCAAGAGGCATACCCGGACAGTTTGGAATCACCACAACGTCCTTATCCGGTCTCACACGGGTAGTCAGTGCCCACATAACCTGAGGGAGGTTAAATGGATCAACAAATTCATCCACAATAATAATAATCTTACTGTACGAACCGCCATGAGGAGTGGAAAGAAGGCGGAATGCCACTTCTTTACCAAAACCGCCGAAACGTACCTTTGTAGAAATAATACAGCCGATTCCATGAGTATACATGGCATTAACCGCCTGTACCTCAGGGAAATCCCGTTTGATCTGCTGGTAAAGAGGAACTGATGTATTTAAAGCCATAAGATAATCAATTTCAGTCCACGGAATACCCAGATAAAGGTTCTCAAAAATAGGATTTGTTCTGTGGGTTACATGAGTAATTGTAATCACACACTGGCGTCTGGAGCCTGAGTAGGAGCCTGGAAATTCTCCGAACGGACCTTCTACCTCACGCACTCTTGGCTCAATATAACCTTCTAAAACAACCTCTGAACCGGCTGGAACATACAGGTTTTTGTAAAGATCGGACTGAACAATCTGAGTGGGAACACCATCCTGAAGCGCACCTACAAATTCATACTCATTTTGAGTATACATAACAGGCGTAGATGCCATATAGGTTACAAGAGGGCTGTTTCCAACTGTAATACAGATTGGAACCTTTTCATTCTTTCTCTCAGCAGCTTCCAATTGGATTGCAATGTCATGAAATGCCAGTGCCTGAATTCCTACACGATTTTTTCCCTTAACCTGAATGCGGTATGTTCCAACATTTAACTTGTCAAAATTGTCCGGCTCATTGGGATCAGCCGTAATAATGGACGCTTTGGAAAGGAAGAAACCGCCATCCTGATCATTGATTCTGTATAATGGAAGGAGTTCAAACAGGTTGATATCCTCCGCTTTATCAATGGTATTTTCTTTACAGGGTGCTTCTTCCCGTTTGAGGATTTCAGGCTTAACCGGGAATCGGTCCCATCTGCGGTTGATCTCATGGAACTGCTCTTTGGTTGATGCCGTTTTATCCATGCCAAGCATCAGAGCATGATTGGCCCACGAACCATGCACATTGGTAACTACGCTGTAAGGATATCCTTTTACCTTTTCAAATAAAACCGCCGGACCACTCTCTATGTTTGCCGCTGCTCTGCCTGCCGCCGCAATATCCGGTTCTGGATTAACCTCCTCCTTAATTCGTACTAACTGACCGTTTTCTTCCAGAGTGGAAAGGAAACTGCGCAAATCCTGATAAACTTTTGCCATAAATTTTCCTCCTGATTTTCTTCATATGGTGCTGTTACGGTTCCCAGCTGGATTATTTTTCCAACATAGTTAAATTATAATCAATTACAATTTTCGTGGCAATTCGATTAAATTCGCGCAACTATTCCATATTGGAATCAAAAAATCTTTAAATTTTTCAATTATGATTCATAGCAAATGGTGAACCCAAAATAAACTTTTATAAATACGCATTTTATTGCACTTTACCATTAAAATGATAGTTAACTTTATGTTTTTTTAATATTTAAAAGTATTCTAAAATGTCATGACAAAATAGTATAAACATATTTTCCTTCTCATCATTCTGTATTATAATAATGTTAATGACAAAACGTACATCTGAGTTTAGATTTTTACGATTTATCAGTAACTTAAGGGGGCTATTTGATTATGACAAAATGGATTGATGATTTCTTAGCATTGGCAAAGTACAAAAATTTTTCTACCGCTGCCGAAAGCATTTATATTTCCCAGTCAGCTTTATCAAAACATATTAAGGCAATTGAAAATGAGCTGGGAATTGTACTGTTTATCAGAAGTAATACTAAGGCAGAACTGACAGAAGCAGGTAATGTCTACCTGGAATATGCACTAAACATCCGCAAGTGTACCCAGGACTTAAGAACGAAACTGGAGAAGTTTGGTACTTCCTGCTATGTTACAGAGTTGACCGTAGGAACCATTCCCTGCCTGGCGGAAAGCGGGATTATGCAGCTGCTTCTTAACTTTCAGGAGAAATTTGGTAATTATTCGATTCAAATTGTGGAGGATGACCAGTCAAATCTGATTAAGATGCTTTCCCAGCAGGAGATTGATGCTGCTATCTGCCGCACAGATTTAATGAATGACTCAGAATATGATACGGTTTCTCTGGTCTCAGATGAGATGGTGATGATTTGCAGTAAGAATGTATTTCCGTTTGAACAAGGCAGTGAGATTGATTTAAATGGCTTTAAATTTGATAATATCTACACCATTGCCAAGGAGTCGGATATTTACCGGCTGACAAAAAAACAACTTTATGATATTGGATACACAGGCAGTATTGCTGGGACATTCCCCCGACATATGATGCTTCTATCTTTTTTGTCTCAAAAAGGCGGCTGTGCCATTTTACCCAGGCAGCTGGCTAATCTTCAGATGTTTCCAAACCTTACCTATTACAGGATCAGGGATTCGGTTAAAACAAATATTGGTTTTGCCAAATTATCCTCTAACTGTATCAATCCCCAACTAGTCGACAAGTCCAATATGTTGTATGAATATTTAAAAGAACAAAAAGAACTTATGCCAGAATCTTAGCTGCGTGATGCTTCTTATTTCTTCCTTTTATGATCTATTGACACTTGCCATGGAATTCGTTATAATTCTTTAAAGTTCCAGTTGAGGCAAGCGTTACAATTATACGGAGGTATGAATGATGAAATATAAAACACACGGAGTTTGTTCCCAGGAAATTAATTTCGAAATAGAAGGAAGTAAGGTTGGTCATGTACAGTTTGTAGGCGGTTGTTCAGGAAATACACAGGGCGTATCAAGACTGGTTGAAGGCATGGATGTTGATGATGCCATTCGTCGTCTGGAAGGAATCAAATGCGGCTTTCGTCCTACTTCCTGCCCGGATCAGCTGTCCAAAGCATTAAAAGAGTATAAGGAAAGCAATCAGTAATTTTTCATACATGAAAAAAAGCATATAGAGATGACCAGAATACACGGTCATTTCTATATGCTTTTTTATTTTTTATATCTGATTCGCTTGATAATTATAGTATTCTTTATGACATTTTGGAATAGTTTAAATATCCCTTTCTTTTTTATTGACAATTGTTTTTTACTATTTTAGTATCTAATTATAGTTTATTCAGCTGGAAATACCGGGTCAAATAACTGGCACGGAATCTAGATAGAATGAAAGGGGATAAAAAATGAGAAATGGAAAAAGAATCATCAGTATTATCACTACCTGCTTTATGGTCACCAGTTTATGTGTCATGAGTCCCACACCAGCGCATGGTGCTTCAAAGGAGTACTATGTTTCTGCAAGCGGCAGCGACTCCAATAACGGACAGTCTAAGGACAAGCCTTATAAGACCATTGATAAGGCATTAGGCAACGCGTCCGCAGGTACTACCATCTATTTAATGAATGGAACTTACAAATCATCTGCTACCTACAAACTAAGTAAAAGCGGCACTTCCGGTTCACCAATCCGGATTATGAATTACAGCGGTCACAAGCCAGTCGTTGATTTCTCCAGCCAGCCATATGCTGACAGCTCAAGAGGCTTTCAGATTACAGGAAACTATTGGGTTATATCTGGACTTACCATTCAGAACGCGGGAGATAACGGAATTCATATCATCGGAGGCAACAATAAGATTACAGACTGCTTCATTACTAAATGTGGAGACACCGGCCTTCAGATGAGCAACGGGGCATACAATAATGAAATCACCCGTGTTACCTCTACTTATAACTACGACTCCAAGACCAATGGAGAGAATGCAGATGGTTTTGCAGCCAAGTTAAGCATCGGAAGCGGCAATGTATTTAGAAACTGTAATGCTCTTAACAATTCTGATGACGGCTTTGATTTCTATTCCGCAGGCAATGCCGTTAAATTATATAACTGCGAAGCCTCTTACAACGGAAAAGGCGATGGAAACGGACAGGGCTTTAAAGTAGGCGGAAACTATACCAGCGACAACCATTATCTGGAAGGCTGCGTTGCCATTGGCAATAAAAAAAGAGGATATGACCAGAATAACAATACTGGTTATATCACTCTCAAAAATTGTACGGCAAAGAATAACAACGTTAATTTCTACTTCCCAAAAACTCCTTCCTCAGGAACTCATAAGTTTTCAGACTGCATCTCCAGCGGCGGTGCAAGTAAAGATGTGATTGTGGGCGCTACAGTCGTAAACTGCTCTTTTAACACCAAATAAATACAAACCGCCGGTCCTCCAATCGTCTGGAGAACCGGCGGTTTTTTAAGTCTGATAAGATATCACCGGTCAAGCAGCTTACACAAAGCAACACCGATTACCGTTGAAAACAAGGTTGCTGCAATGGCTGGCCCTACAATTGCTGTTGGATCAAGACTGCCATACTGGCTTCTGTAAGCAATCATATTGACAGGGATTAACTGGAGCGACGATATGTTAATAATCATAAATGTGCACATTTCATTATTGGCAGTACCATCGGAAACCGGTTTGGGGATTTTTTTCCCCTGAGAATACTCTTTTCTTCTGGTCTCCTCTAAATCCTTTAATGATTCCATTGCCTTCAGACCAGCAGGTGTGGCTGCCCATCCCAGGCCCAGAATGTTTGCAATAATATTGGTAGAAATATACTCCAGGGAAGGATGCTTTTCAGGTATCTTTGGAAACAAGAAATGAAGCACTGGCCCCATTTTGGCAGATAACCGTTCAATCAGCCCTGATTTCCTTCCGATCTCCATCAGTCCGGTCCAGAAAGACATAATTCCAAGCATGGTAATGCACAGCATCACCGCTTCCTTTGCAGAAGTTAAAGCTCCGTCTGTTACAGCACTTAAATTACCATGAAGTGCTCCCCAGATAACTCCTATCAATAGCATAAATGCCCAGAGATAATTTAACATCCATCACTCCACATTTCCATGTTTTCTTTTTATCCTATTCCTAAAAAGAAGAGTTTATGAAATGTTATTCTCCAAAAACAAGATCTTTCATTACTTCATCAACCGTTTCCATCTTCTCTGCCCGGTAAGCATTGCTGCCGCAAAATACCAGTCCATCCTCGGTTCTTCCTTCCGCCGATGAAATTAAGGCTTTTGTAATGCAGTAGGGTATGGTTTTTCTGTCACACTTCTCCAGACAATCGTAGCAGTGTTCCAGTTTAAAGGGGGTATTGGCCACATGATCCAAAAACGGATTTTTTATGGCTCTTCCTGGCATTCCAACGGGACTTTTTGTAATGACAATATCCTCTTTGGATGACTTTATATAAGCTTCCTTAAATTCCTCCGGAGCATCGCATTCCCGGGTTGTGACAAACCGGGTTGCAACCTGGACACCGTCAGCACCCAGATCAATCTGATGCATGACATCCTCATGGGTATAGATTCCGCCTGCGGTTACTACCGGTATTACTTTATTATACTTTTCCCCATACTCTCTTACAAGGCGTATGATACCCCTTACCTCTTCATCATATTTCGCCTGTTGAAAGGTGTGTTCCACGTCTTCTGTATCAACACCCAGTTCTGATAAGTCTTCTCTGGAGAATCCCAGATGGCCGCCTGCCAGTGGGCCTTCCACAACAACCAGATCCGGAGCCTGGTTAAATTTACGGTCCCACATCTTACAGATAACCATAGCAGACTTTACAGTAGAAACAATGGGGGCAATTTTTGTTTTCAGTTTAATTCCAGCTTCTTCTGCAGCTTCCGCCACATACTCTGGAAGACTTACAGGAAGACCGGCCCCTGAAATAATAATATCAGCACCCGCTATCACCGCTTTTTTCACATAGCTTGCATAATTCTTGGTGGCAACCATAATATTAAAGCCTATAATTCCCTCTGGAGCAATCTCCCTGGCTTTCTTCATTTCCTCACCAATCGCACGTAAATTGGCTTCCAGGGGATTCTTAAGGAAATCGGGCTGTTTAAAACCAATCTGAGCCGTTGAAATGATACCAACTCCTCCTGCCTTAGCCACAGCTCCTGCAAGAGAGGAAAGGCTGATTCCAACTCCCATTCCACCCTGAATTACCGGATATTTTGCCACCAGATCTCCTATTACCAATGGTTTTAATGTTCCCATCACATTCTCCTAAATCTATCATATCTTTGATTTGTCAATTCTTCTTTCGTCATAGTAAGGTATCCGGCAAAAAACTCTATCATTGCCCGGTCCATCTCCCTGGCAATCTCCGAAATATTTTCTGCACAGGCAGGCTCTTCCTCCGGTATTACCCGTTCAATAAGACCAAGATCCATCAGATCCTTAGCCGTAATCTTCATGACTCTGGCTGCATCATTTGCTTTTTTACTATCTTTATACAATATAGAGGCGAAGCCTTCCGGTGACAGAATGGAATAAATGGAGTTCTCCATCATCCAGACTTCATTTCCAACTGCCATGGCAAGAGCACCTCCGCTTCCGCCCTCTCCAATTACAATGGAAAGTACCGGTACTGTTAAATCTGCCATTTCAAATAAGTTTCTGGCAATGGCTTCTCCCTGCCCCCGCTCCTCTGCTTCAAGACCGCAGAACGCTCCCGGTGTATCCACAAAACAGATAATGGGGCGATTAAAGCTTTCTGCCTGTTTCATCAGCCTTAAGGCTTTTCTGTAACCCTCTGGTGAAGGCATACCAAAATTACGCCTGATGTTATCTTTTGTATTCTTACCTTTTTCCTGCCCGATCACAGTGACAGGCATTCCATGAAAGGAGGCAATTCCGCCTACAATTGCCCCGTCATCTTTAAAATAACGGTCTCCTGCAAACTCCATAAAATCATCAAAGAGCTGATGAATATAATCCGAAGCTACCGGGCGGTCCGCACTTCTTGACAGCTGCACCGTATCCCATGGGCTCCGTTTAGTTTTCTTTGGCCAGAACCCACTCTTTTTTCCACAGGCGTTTTCATTTGTTTCCTGGTTATCCACACAAAAACATTCCTTGTTGTGGGGATTGTGGAGCTTTAAGATAGAAGTTAATATCTCCTTCATCTCTTCTCTTGGAACGATCTTATCAACAAATCCATGTTCCAGTAAAAATTCAGCCCGCTGAAAGCCTTCCGGCAGTTTCTGGCCAATTGTCTGTTCAATAACCCGGGGGCCTGCAAAACCGATTAAAGCCCCTGGTTCAGCCAGAATAATATCTCCAAGCATAGCAAAACTAGCGGTGACACCTCCGGTTGTAGGATCAGTAAGAACACTGATATAAAGCTGCCCTGCCTTATGATGGCGTTTTAATGCTGCAGAAGTTTTCGCCATCTGCATTAAGGACACGATTCCCTCCTGCATTCTGGCTCCACCAGAACAGGCGAATAAAATTACAGGAAGTTTCTCAGCAGTTGCACGCTCAACAGCTCTGGCGATCTTTTCTCCTACTGCATGCCCCATGCTGCTCATAATAAACCCTGCATCACAGACACCAATCACAGCTTTTAGTCCGTTAATTTCACAAACACCGGTTACAATGGCTTCTGACAGTCCTGTCTTTTCTCTTGCTGCAGCAATCTTCTTTTCATATCCCGGAAAATCAAGAGGATTTTCAAATTCCATCTCTTTATCCCATTCTTCAAAGGTCCCTGGATCTGCTGTCATCTCAATTCTCTGAAAAGCGTGAACTCTGAAGTATCCCTTACACTTTGGGCAGACGTAATGATTGTTTCTAACATCCTCCGCATAGATTGGCTGACAGCATTTATTGCACTTTTTCCAAAGCCCCTCCGGAATATTTGGTTCTCCGGTCTTCTCCACCGTCCTGTATTTGCTGTCAATCAGGGTATAAGTTTTCTTAAACATTTCTTTTAACATAAGATCTGCTCCTCTCCCTGTTTACCGGACATAATCCGGGAAGAATTTGGGAATAAAGTCTGTATCCACATCACCATCCCGATATGCATCATGACTTAATATGTCAAACTGAAAATCTATATTTGTTTCAATTCCTTCAATAATAAGCTCCCCAAGGGCGCTTCTCATCTTGGCAATGGCTTCCGTACGGTCTTTCCCATGGACGATCAGCTTCATCAGCATGGAATCATAATTTGCAGGAACCTTATAATCATTGTAAATGTGGGTATCAATCCGCACACCATTGCCTCCCGGTACGTGAACATTTTTAATCAGTCCAGGACATGGCATAAAGTTTTTTGATGGATTTTCTGCATTAATTCTGCATTCAATGGCATGACCGGAAATTCTAATATCAGGCTGTGAAACACTAAGGGGTTCACCGGCTGCAATGCGGATCTGTTCTTTTATGAGATCCAGTCCGGTTACCATTTCTGTTACCGGATGCTCCACCTGAATTCTTGTATTCATCTCCATAAAGTAAAAATTCTTATCCTTATCCAGCAAAAACTCAATGGTACCTGCATTTACATAGCCTACTGCCTTTGCTGCACGTACTGCAACCTCGCCCATCTGCTGGCGAAGCTCCTCAGAAATTGCAGCTGAAGGGGATTCCTCCAGAACCTTCTGGTGACGCCTTTGAATCGAACAATCCCGTTCTCCCAGATGAATCACATGACCCATCTGGTCTGCAAGTATCTGAAATTCAATATGTCTCGGCTTTTCAATATATTTCTCAATGTACATGGTATCATCGGAAAATCCTTTTATCGATTCCATCTGTGCATTTTTAAAATTGGCTTCAAAGTCTTCCATGCTCCTTGAAATACGCATCCCTTTTCCGCCGCCGCCTGATGATGCCTTGATCATAACCGGAAAACCGATCCGCTCTGCCATTTGTCTGGCTTCTTCTACGTGATGAACGGCTTCCTTTCCGCCTGGCACTACCGGAACACCTGCTTCCATCATGGTTTTTCTGGCTTCCGATTTATTTCCCATTTTATTGATAATTCCGGCATCTGGTCCGATAAAGGTAATGTTGCATTTCTGACAGAGTTCTGCAAACCTTGCGTTCTCAGAAAGAAATCCAAATCCCGGGTGAATAGCGTCTGCCTTCATGGCTACGGTAGCAGTGAGAATCCGTTCCATATTTAAATAGCTCTGTGTGGACGGTGCCGGTCCGATGCAGATGGCTTCATCTGCCAGAAGGGTATGAAGGCTTTCCCGATCCGCTTCCGAGTACACAGCAACCGTTTTAATTCCCATCTCCCTGCATGCTCTTATGATTCTTACCGCAATCTCACCGCGGTTGGCAATTAAAATCTTATCAAACATCGGTCTCCACCTACCCAATCATAAATGTCAGTTCAGCGCTGGCAGCGATTTTACCGTCTACAGTGGCAACCGCTTTCCCAACTCCTACCGGACCCTTTTTTCTAATAATTTCACAGTCCAGTTTAATCTTACTTCCAGGATATACTTTCTGTTTAAATTTAGCCTTGTCAATTGCCCCGAAATAAGCGATTTTTCCCTTATTCTCTTCCATGCTTAATATAGCAACCGCTCCAACCTGAGCCAGCGCTTCAATGATTAAAACACCTGGCATAACCGGTTCCTCCGGAAAATGTCCCCGGAAAAAGGACTCATCATAAGTGACACATTTATATCCGACAGCTTTTTCTCCCGGTACCAGTTCTTCAATGCAGTCTACCAATAAAAACGGATGTCTGTGTGGAATAATCTCCTGAATCTCTTTTATACCTAACATCATACTATCTCCTTATGTTCAAAAGAGAGGTCCGACCCTGGACCTCTCTTAGATTTTACAATCGTCTACCGGATACGGAACAGAGGCTGACCGTATTCCACCACATCTTCATTTCCAACCAGAACGGCTTCTACCACACCATCGTATTCACATTCAATCTCATTCATCAGTTTCATGGCTTCGATGATACCAAGAGTCTGGCCTTTCTTAACCGTATCTCCCGCCTTTACAAACGGTGCGCTGTCCGGTGAAGAAGCGTTGTAAAAGGTTCCTACTAAGGGAGAGGATACTACATTATCAGTAGCAAGCGCTTCCGTCTTAGCCTGATCCATTCCGCTCTCCAGAGCTGTAGCCTTCGTATTGGAAACGGCATAAGAAGGAATCTCCATACTTCTCTGGACATAATCGCCTTCTGCCGCAATCACCATCTGTTTTTCTTTCTTCATGGATAACTTAAAGTCACCCTCTTCCAGCTTAAAACTGGTGAGACCCTGCTGTGAAACGGCCTCCATCAGTCTGATCACATCATTGATTTCCATTATGACTGCCTCCTACTGTTCATACTTCTTTACAAGAATGCTGGCATTATGACCACCAAAGCCCAGGGAATTGCTGATAGCATAAGTCACGTCACAGGAAACGCCCTCACCCTTTGTATAGTTTAGATCACAACCTTCGCCTTCTTCTTCCAGACCGGCAGTGGCATGAATAAATCCATCCTGAATGGATTTCACACAGGCAATGAACTCCACACCGCCTGCCGCGCCAAGAAGATGGCCAATCATGGATTTTGTAGAACTGATTCTTACATTTTTTGCATGATCGCCTAAAGCAGCTTTAATTGCCATAGTTTCAAATAAGTCGTTGTGATGAGTGCTGGTTCCATGAGCATTGACATAATCAAGATCTTCCGCTTTAATGCCGGCATCTTTCATCGCCTCAGTCATGGCTCTCGCAGCACCGCTTCCGTCCTCTGCTGGAGAGGTAATATGGTATGCATCACAGGTAGACCCGTAACCAACTACTTCTCCGTAGATAACGGCATTTCTGGAAAGCGCGTGTTCCAGTTCTTCCAATATCACAACGCCAGCACCCTCACCCATAACAAAGCCGCTTCTGTCCTTATCAAATGGGATGGAAGCACGGAGCGGATCATCTGAAGTAGTAAGTGCAGTAAGAGCCGTAAATCCGGCCACACCGATTGGTGAAATGCTGGCTTCCGCACCTCCTGCCACCATCACATCCACTTCCCCATACTGGATGGATCGGAACGCCTCTCCGATGGAATGGGTTCCCGTAGCACAGGCCGTAACCACATTGATGCACTTACCCTTTAATCCGAACTGAATCCCCACATTTCCTGCTGCCATATTGGATATCATCATGGGTACCAAAAGAGGATTGACTCTGCCCGGACCTTTCTCTAATAACTTTTTATGTTCCCGCTCTAAGGCCTGTAAGCTTCCAATCCCGGAACCTACACTAACGCCCACGCGATAAGGATCTTCCTTTTCCATATCAATACCTGACATTTCAAGAGCTTCCTTTGTAGCTGCAACTGCAAACTGTGCAAAACGTTCCATTCGTTTGGCTGCCTTTGGATCCATATACTCCTTCGGATCAAAATCCTTAACTTCTGCGGCCAGTGTGGCTTTATATTCTGTTGTGTCAAACTGAGTAATAGGCGCGATTCCCACCTTTTTTTCCTTCAGTCCGTTCCAGAAACTTTCTACATCCTTGCCAATAGGAGTTATTGCTCCCATTCCGGTTACTACCACTCTTCTATTCATACCGTTTTTCTCCTTTTTACATAGCCATTCCGCCATCTACACTGATGACCTGACCTGTGATATAACCAGCCGGGTCTGATGCAAGAAATACGGCCGCTGCCGCAATATCTTCCGGCGTTCCAAAACGTTTCATGGGAATCTGATTAAGAGTTGCCTCTTTTACAGAATCAGACAGCACATCTGTCATATCTGTCTGAATGTATCCTGGTGCTATGGCATTTACAGTAATACCTCTGCTGGCAGATTCTCTGGCAAATGATTTTGTCATTCCGATGACTCCTGCTTTTGCCGCACAGTAATTTGCCTGACCTGCATTTCCAAGAATTCCGGATACAGATGAAATGTTGATGATTCTGCCGCCTCTTTGTTTGATCATCTGACGGGAAACATGCTTCATACAGTTAAATACCCCTTTTAAGTTGGTATTGATGACTGCATCAAACTCTTCTTCCGACATTTTCATAAGAAGATTATCTCTTGTAATACCTGCATTATTAATGAGAATATCCAGCTTCCCATATTTCTTAATGACTCCTTCAAGGAAAGCTCCACAAGCTTCATAATCCGATACATTACAGGCAATCGCTTCTGCTTTACCGCCTTTTTCTTCAATCTCTTTTACTACCTGAAGTGCTTTTTCTTCTGATCCATTATAATTGACTATTACAGTAGCTCGTTCCAGTCCCAGCCTGAACGCAATTGCTCTTCCGATTCCTCTGCTGGCACCAGTGACCACCGCTATTTTACCATCTAACATATCCTGTCACCTCCCCTTAAATTTCCTTTAACTTATCTATATCTTCCAGTTTTTCTATATTAAAGACTTTCGCATCTCTCGTTATCTTCTTAATAAATCCAGCCAGTGTTTTTCCTGGTCCTATTTCTACAAATGTATCCACTCCATCTTTTAACATGGCTTCCACACTTTGCTGGAAACGCACGGAAGAAGATACCTGTCGGATCAGTAAAGGCTTAACTTCATCTGCCTCTGTCACATACTGGGCTGTTACATTTGCTACATAGGGAATCACAGGTTTATGAATCTCTATGTTCTCAAGCACGGCACCAAGTTTTTCACCTGCCTGCGTCAGCATGGCTGAGTGGAACGGTCCGCTTACATTTAAGCCAATGACTCTCTTTGCTCCTGCTGCCAGAAGCTTCTCTCCGGCTTCCTCAACAGCTTCTTTCTTACCTGATATAACAATCTGCCCGGGGCAGTTATAATTTGCAATCTGAACTCCGTCGATCTGGCTTAAAACCTCTTCAATTTTAGCCGCATCCAAAGAAAGAACTGCTGCCATTGCTCCCAGACCGGCAGGAACTGCTTCCTGCATAAGAATTCCTCTCTGTCTGACAGTTAAGATTGCATCCCTGTCGCTCATGACTCCTGCTGCTGCAAGTGCGCAATATTCTCCCAGGCTTAAACCAGCCGTCACATCCGGTCTGATTCCTGTTTTTTCTTCCAGAACCCTCATCATGGCGATCCCTGTGGTCACCATGGCTGCCTGTGTATATTCTGTAATATCCAGACGGTCATTCTTCTCAAAGCAGAGTTCCGGCAGTGAAAAATCTAAAAGTCCGGAAGCCATATCAAAAATTTCTTTTCCAGTTGCTGTCTGCTCATAAAAATCCTGGCCCATACCGCAGTACTGTGCGCCCTGGCCTGGGAAAATAAATGCGATCTTGCTCATAGTCATAAACTCCTCTTTAACGGCCAAGAAGTTTCCCGGCCTGCTCCATCATTTCTTCAATCATTTCCTTGCAGGTCTGTTCCTTACTGATCATACCTGCAATCTGTCCGGCCATAACCGTGCCGTTGATAACATCTCCCTCTAAAACCGCCTTGCGAAGGGTTCCAAGGGTTAAATATTCCAATTCTTCAAAGGATTTTCCTTCCTCTTCCAGTCTCACATACTCTCTGGTCATCTGGTTTCTTAACGATCTTACCGGATGGCCGTGTGTGCGTCCTGTTACTGCAGAATCAATATCCTTTGCTTTTATAATTCTCTGTTTGTAATTGTCATGTACAATGGATTCTTTGGATACCACAAATCTGGTTCCAATCTGGACAGCCTCTGCACCAAGCATAAATGCTGCTGCGATTCCTCTGCCGTCACCAATTCCCCCTGCTGCTATCACAGGTATGGAAACTGCATCTGCCACCTGGGGAACCAACGTCATGGTGGTCTGCTCTCCAATATGTCCGCCGGACTCGCACCCTTCCGCTACGACTGCATCCGCACCATAGCGCTCCATTCTCTTTGCAAGTGCTACGGAAGCAACAACCGGAATTACCTTAATTCCTGCTGCTTTCCACATCTCCATATATTTCTCAGGATTACCGGCTCCGGTGGTTACCACCTTAATGCCTTCCTCAACGATTACCTTTGCCACATCATCAGCATGAGGGCTTAAAAGCATGACATTGACACCGATTGGCTTGTTGGTCAGCTTTTTTGCTTTGCGGATTTCCTCACGCACCACTTCACCAGGTGCATTGGCTCCGCCAATCAGTCCAAGGCCACCAGCTTCCGACACGGCTGCTGCAAGATGATGTTCCGCAACCCATGCCATGCCGCCCTGTATGATGGGATATTCAATTCCCAAAAGTTGGGGGATTCTGGTATTCATTACGCTTCCACGCCCTTTGCTTTTAAATAGTCCATAACCTGTGAAACGGTTGTTAATTTCTCTAAATCTTCTGATGGAATCTCAACTGAGTACTCATCTTCAAGAGCCATAACCAGTTCAAATAAATCAAGGGAGTCTGCCCCTAAGTCCTCTTTAAAAGAGGATTCCGGTTTTACGATTGCTGCATCCACATTTAACTGCTCTGCTATAATTTCCTGCATTTTCTCTAACATCTTCTAATCTCCTTTTGCTTCCTCTTAATCATTTTTATATGCTAGTACTTTGATTATCAAAGTATTAGATCTAATTTTTACCACTCCATAAGAGTGGCGCCCCAGGTAAGACCTGCCCCAAATCCGGCAAGTACAATCTTATCTCCCTGCTGCAGCTTCCCGGCTTTGTTTAATTCATCTAACAAGATAGGAATCGATGCTCCCGATGTATTTCCATACCGTTCTAAATTGGTTGGAAACTTCTCCATGGGCACTTTCAGTCTCTTTGCAATCGATTCAAAGATCCGGTAATTGGCCTGATGCAGGATAAAATACTTAATTTCATTTAAATCCGTTCCGCTCTCTGAAAGCACCTCTGAGATTGCTTCCGGAACGGTTTTAACTGCAAACCGGAATACCTCCTGGCCATCCATGGTCATATAGCCTGTTTCCGGTTCCTGACCAGTGAGAAAATTACCAGTGGTCCGTGATACACAGTCCAGTGCACTTCCTCTTGTGCCATCAGCACCCATGGTCATGTAAAGCGTTCCTTTATCCTGGGACCGGACTACCGCTGCTCCCGCACCATCTCCAAAAAGTACGCAGGTTCCTCTGTCTTTCCAGTCAATTAACTTGCTTAACGTATCGGCTCCGATAATCAGACCTGTTTTATAGATACCTGCCTGAAAAAATGCGGAGACTGTATGGAAGCCATAGACAAAACCAGAGCATGCAGCGCTTAAATCAAAAGCAATTGCCCTGTGAGCTCCGATTGCCGCCTGTACTTCACAGGCTCCGCTTGGAAAACAGCGGTCAGGAGACGAAGTAGCCAAAACAATAATGTCCAGTTCATCCGCAGATACACCCGAATCCTTCAGAGCCGCCACAGCTGCCTTTATAGCCAGATCCGTGGTTCCAGACTGGGCATCAGCAATCCGCCGTTCTCTGATACCAGTCCTTGACTGGATCCATTCATCACTGGTATCCACAATCTTAGCCAGATCGTCATTGGTCACCACCCGGTCCGGAACTGCAGACCCTGTTCCAATTATTTTTGTTGTCATATATTTCCCCCATTCATGTTTCTGTTCCATTCTGGTAATTCCCGGATTGAAATGAAATCATGCCTCGTTGGATTGTTTTATATTTCAAATAGTTTGAATCTCAAAATAATATTATTAGAATAAACGCCTGTTGTCAAGATATTTTTTATATTTCCCGGTTTAGCAGATACTGATAAACCTCTCTTTTGCTGATTCCACGGTCTTTCGCAACCATACGCATGGCTTCTTTTTTATCCATTCCCTGGCTTTCATAGCGCTCCATGTGATCTTCCATGGAAAGCTCCTCAAACGCTTTTGTCTGTTCCATACGGATTTCCTCAAAGCTCTTACCTTCCACCACGATGACGCATTCTCCCTTCGGATCCTCATTGCGGTAAGTGCTGAGTGCCTGGGTAAATGTTGTACGAAAAGCAGTCTCATATCGTTTTGTCAGTTCCCGGCAGATGGTAATTCTACGCTCGCCTAATGCTTCATAAAGTTCTTCCAGAGTCTTGACAAGACGGTGGGGCGCCTCATAGAGTATTATGGTTCTTGTCTCATTCTTTAACTCATTTAAAATCCACTGCTTTTCCTTTTTATCGGAAGGAAGAAACGCTTCAAAACAAAATCTCCTTGTTCCCAGACCGGAAAGGGTCAGCGCTGTGATACAGGCGGCAGGTCCCGGTAGTGAAGTCACCTCTACGCCTGCTTCATAACACTGCTTCACCAGTTCCTCACCAGGATCGGAGATTCCCGGTGTTCCCGCATCTGTAATCAGAGCAACCATAACTCCCTGCTTCATCTGCTCCACCAGATAAACTGCCTTTTCTACCTTATTGTACTCGTGGTAGCTGGTCATAGGCGTCTTGATATCAAAATGATTCAGAAGCTTAATGCTGTGACGGGTATCCTCTGCCGCGATTAAATCCGCTTCTTTCAGCGTATTTAAGACCCGCAGGGTAATGTCATCCAGATTACCGATGGGAGTGGCGCACAAATACAATTTACCTTTTTTCTCATTCATTTTCCTTCTCCCGCTAAAATTCCTATTCTTTCATTCCAGATTAAAATCAGTACCCGTAAATGGTATAGATTTCATCCGTATACACACCTGGTTCCTTATACACAATCACCGGTGCCTCCACCTTAATCATGGATCTTCCGCCCCTGACTGCTTCGATAAGAACCATATTTGCCTCCTTATCAGCAAAGGGGTGTACCATCTTCATTCGTTTGGGTTCCATACCCACACTCTTTAATGCTGTTATAATTTCAATCAGTCTGTGGGGTCTGTGAACCAGATAAAACCGTCCGCCTGGACGAAGAAGCCTGGCCGCTTCCCTTGCCACATCCTCTAAGGTACACAATACCTCGTGACGGGATATTGCCTTCGGCAGATCCGGATTCTTAAGACCATGGGCATCATTCATATAAGGAGGATTGGATGTCACCACATCAAAAGAAGCCGCACCAAACAAACGGCTGGCTTCCTTTATATCTCCTCTGACAATGGTTATTTTATCCTCAAGATGATTCAGCGCCACGCTTCTGGCAGCCATATCAGCCACTTCCTCCTGGATCTCAAGCCCTGTATAATGCATTCCCTGATTCTTCGCTTCCAAAAGAAGGGGGATAATACCCGTTCCGGTTCCAAGATCAATTGCCTTTTCCTCTGGCTTTACCTTTGCAAATCCGGAAAGCAGAACGGCATCCATTCCAAAACAGAAGCCGTCCCGGTTTTGTATGATCTGATAACCATTACGCTGCAGGTCATCAATCCGTTCATTGTCTTTCAGTTTAATTGTCATCTAACTTGGATTTACCCTCTTTCCTTTCCAGAGCTTCCAAAGCCTTTAACTCCTCATCCGTCACCTGGGTCTTTTCCCTGCGGCGTCTGGGCTTAAACCTTAACTGTTCCACCTTGTATTCTCTGATTTCCTTTTCATCCTTAATGGTAACCACGACCTTAACTAACTGCCTTAAAACACTGACTGAGTGAACCTCTCCCTTTAAATTGTCATCTGTGGTCACAAAATCCCCCACATTAGGAAGCTTGCTGTTAAGCTCTTCGTAGGTTTCTTCTTCATTCTTCAGGCAGCACATAAGCCTTCCGCACACACCGGAAATCTTGGTTGGATTGAGTGAAAGGTTCTGCTCCTTGGCCATCTTAATCGAAACTGGTATAAACTCAGAAAGATAAGAATGACAGCACAGCGTTCTGCCGCAGATACCAACCCCGCCCACAATCTTAGTCTCATCCCTGACGCCTACCTGGCGCAGTTCAATCCTTGTTTTAAAAACAGAAGCCAGATCCTTAACCAGCTCCCTGAAATCAATTCTTCCATCTGCCGTAAAATAAAACAGCACCTTATTGTTATCAAAGGTATATTCCGCATCAATCAGCTTCATTAAAAGACCGTGCTTTTTAATCTTCTCCTTGCAGATCTTAAATGCTTCCTTTTCCTTCTCATGATTCTTCTTCTCTACTTCATCATCTGCCTTGGTAGCCATACGGATCACTGATTTTAAAGGCTGAACCACCTTCTCATCTTCCACTTCACGGGCTCCAAGTACAACGTAACCATACTCAATACCTCTTGCTGTCTCTACTATTACATGATCCCCAGCCTTTACCTCCAGATTTACAGGATCAAAGTAATAGATTTTTCCTGCATTCCGGAATCTGACGCCAATAACTTTTATCATCAATCAATTCTCCTTCATAACAAGCAGCATAAGCTCCATCGCCAGTTCCATATTTACATTGGCATTTAAACGAATCCTTGCCTTATCTATGGCCTGTAGGATCAGCTCGATTCCCTCATAAGAGCTGGCAGCGCTCATTTCCTTCATTGTATTAAATTCTTCTTTAAAAACAAGAAGATTGATATCCTGTGTTACTTTAAACATTAAAACATCCCGGTACCACAGCTGCATAAAATCCAGGCAGTCAGATAAATCCGGATCCTGTTCCTTCAGCTTCCTGATGTAATTTAAAAGTTCCATAATATCCATCTCTTTTAAATGCTTCAGCATATGGATTAATTCCATATACAGCGCCTGAAATTCTTCTGACGCAGCAAGATGAATGGCACGTCCCAAATTACCCCTGGCAAATGCTCCGTAAACTTCCGCCCTGCTCTCACTAATCCCCATAGATCCTGTCAGATAAGAAGTAACAACAGAATCCTTTAACGGCTTTAATTTTAACTGCACGCACCTGGAGAGGATTGTGGGCAAAAATGCTTCCTGGTTGGTAGTAAGAAGCATAATAACTGCATAAGACGGAGGTTCCTCAATGGTCTTTAAAAGAGCATTCTGCGCCTGAACCGTCATCTTTTCCGCCTCATCAACGATATATATTTTGTAGTAACTGCTGTAAGGCCGTATCATAATCGTATCCTGTATCTGACCTCGGATGTCATCTACACCGATACCTGCTGTTTTTTCATGTGTGACAAAAATAAGATCCGGGTGATTCCCGCTCATAACCTGTTTGCAGGCATGACACTGCATACACGGTTCGCTCATACCTTTTTCACACAGCAAAGTCATGGCAAATGCGTTAGCCAGAGATTTTCTTCCCATTCCCGCTTCTCCAGTGAGAATATACGCATGGGATACATGATTTGATTCAATCGCCTTCTGCAAATGTTCTTTGATTCTCTCATGACCGATAATATCGTGGAAACCTGGCATAGAGACACCTCCCTATCGCTGTTGTATGACCCGTTTTCATAAAAACCAGCCAGTATCATTATAGCATAGAACGTTTTTCACCACAAGAAATAAGTATTGGCAAATGTTATCGTATCCAATTAAAATTTCATTCTTTCATTTCCTTGATTCCATTTAAGAATTTCTCTAAATTTTCTCCGTGGAAACAGTGACCACCATCCCATATATCATGATATATTACTTCCTCTTTCCCATACAAACCATATGCCTTTTTGATCACGTCCAGCTGCTCTAAAACGTTCTCCAGCCCCCTGTATCCATTCAGATGATCAGAACGTGCGGACTGTACCATCAGAGGTCTTGGCGCCAGGAGAGCCCCAATGTCTCCCATATCCACATGTTCCCAAAGATGAGGCACATAATTGCAGCTGCAATTGCCATTCAGCCTTAAAAGAGAATCCGAATATCCATATAAGTATCCGCTGATTATCACAGTTTTAATCCTGTCATCCAAAGCAGATAGCCAGAGTGTCTGCATCCCCCCGCCGGAAAATCCCACGCACCCCACAGATTCCACATCCCATTCTCCCCGCTCCCAGACATAATCAACCAGTCTCATTAAGTCCCAGGTACACATGCCAATTACGGTCATACCAAGGGGTTCTGCCATATGAGCAAGATGAAAACAGGTAGAATTTAAAAATTCATTTTCCTCTTCTCCCTGGAGTGCAGCCTCCCTTCTCTCCCCAAAGCCGCGGCAGTCAGGGCAGAGAACTGCATAGCCAAGCTTTGCCATCATCAGACCATAATCATAATGAAACAGCTCAATTTTATCTGCAACTGCCGGAATTTCCCGCACTCCGGCAACCGAATATTTTCCTGCTCCCTGATGGCCGGGAGGTGCCAGAAAGCATTTTAGCTTTTCTTCCCCCTTTTTGGGCGGAATCAGAACATAGACCGGCATATACACTTCCGGCTCCACCTGAAGAAGAATCTTTTCCCGTACAATGCCGTCTTCAATTACCACCCGTTCCAGACACTGGGGATTTAACGGACAAACTTCCATGTTCTGAAGTCCGATCAGGTTTTTTAACAGCTCTCTTGTTTCCTTCTTCCAATTTTCATAATCTGTTTTTGTTTCCGCACAAAATCTGTTTTTTCTGCCTTTCTCTTTCATTTTCTTTATCAGCTTATCTTCGCAGGTATAAAACCTGGAGATTGGTATTGTTCTTTTCTTATTTTCCATATCTGATCCTTTCAATTATACATATTTAAAGTAAAAAACCGGCACAGAATCCATCCTCTGTGCCGGTCTTAAACTCATTATTTAGTCGATGAAACGAACCGGTCATACTGCTGCTGTTTTACCTTCAGCAGATCCTTTAATCCCATATTGTCAAGGGTAGATAAATAGGAATCAAATGTACTAAGATCTGTCGTTCCTGTAATAAATGCCACATTCATTTCATCCACATAAGTAGTAATATCAACCAGATATTGGGAGATAATATTCTGCTCATCCTTTGTAGAGTAGATGAATGGCCAAGGTGCCTTTGAAAATGCCTGAAGCTCCTTATCCTTTTCAACATGCCATTTTGGAAGAAGTACATCTGTAGCCTCTACCGACTGCTGGGAAGGAAGACATCCTGCATTGATACCAAGCTGCTGAAGCCAGTTGTTATCAGAAGCCTTTTCTGTATAAGCCTTTTTCCCGTCTGCTGATACCGTATAGCTTTCTCCTTCCAGTCCCCAGACATAATAATTCTGTGCTTCCTCACTCATGGCATAATCTAAAAATTTAATGGCAAGAAGCGGGTCCTTGTCTGACTTGCTGATACCGAAAATATTGGCAATTGGGTTTCTTCCAAGATAAAAGCCTTTTGATTCTCCGGAAAGAGGTGGAATTCCAACCATAATTCCTTTTTCACCAGTATACTCCGGATATTGTTTGCTGTAAAGCTGTGACATCTGCCAGCTGTAATCAAATGTTGCACCAGTTATATTACGGGCACAGCGCTCTGTAATCTGATCCCGGGTAAGAGATGTATATTCTACCTCCAAAAGACCTTCTTTATAAAGACCATTTAAAAACGTAAGATATTTCTTGTAATTCTCAGATTCTGCAGCTGAATAGTGTACCTTTCCACTTTCATCCGCATAAAAACCATCCACCAGGTTAAGACCAAACGCCGGACCAAACATAAGAGGAAGATTCTTAGCAGTTACGCTTAATGGAATCTCATCTGTTTTGTCTCCATTTCCATTCATATCATTATCCCGGAACGCACGCAGAT
This sequence comes from Lacrimispora xylanisolvens, assembly GCF_002934545.1. Taxonomy (GTDB): domain Bacteria; phylum Bacillota; class Clostridia; order Lachnospirales; family Lachnospiraceae; genus Lacrimispora; species Lacrimispora xylanisolvens. The sequence goes on along the minus strand of NZ_PTJA01000019.1, from coordinate 16,490 downwards.
CCTCTACAAACTCATCAAGTGTGGTAGGTACCGGAAGACCCAGCTGATCCAGCCACTGCATATTAATCATGGTACAGGGCTGATAATTATCTGTTACAACCGTCTGAGGCACATAATAAATATGGCCATCCTCAGCTGTCAGACTGGCTTTTATAGCCGGGTTGCTATCCAGAAACTTCTTGTAATTTGGCATATAATTCATATACTCATCAAGAGGATAGAAAAGTCCTCCGGTAATATAAGTCATATTATCATCCAGATCAGGAAGTTCCACAATATTGGGAAGATCCGAACCAGATGCCAGCATAGGGCTTACGCTGTCCTTATAATTGGTAGGTGAGACAAGGGTCCAGTCAATTGTCACACCTGCATTGGAAGCAATTTTCTTAATAATATCCGCATTGGCATAGTCTACGGTAGAGTACCAGGAATTCTGCGCAAGAATGCTTACCTTTGCATCAGGGGTGTTGGTTACCGGTGCTGCCCCGGTGTAATTAAATTCAGCCTCATTGCTTTTTTCCTCTTTTGATTCCGCCTGGGTGCTCTTCCCTGAACAGCCAGATAACGCCGCTGCAGCTATCATTGCAGATATGACTGCTGCTTTCCAATATTCCTTCTTTTTCATTGTAACATCCTCCTCATTTTTATTATATATAATCAAAACATGATTATCCTTTTACTGCTCCCAGCATGGTACCTTTCACCAGATACTTCTGTATAAAGGGAGTAAGACATACGATCGGCACCATAGATAAAACAATGCAGACGTATCTGATCTGAATGGTAGACTGAGCTGCTGCACTGGCGGCCGTTGCATTACCGGAAGACTGCATGATCTCTGCAGAGGCCATCAGAAGAATTCTTCGAAGAAACAACTGCAACGGCTGAAGATTCTGCTTTCCGATATAAAGCAGCGCACTAAAGAAATCATTATACCGTGCCACTGCATAATACAGGGTTAAAACAGCTAACGTCGGTTTTATCAATGGGATTGCTATTTTTACCAAAACCTGAAGGTCATTGGCTCCCTCAAGATAAGCATTTTCAAATAATTCCTCAGAAATTCCTTCAAACGCAGAACGGCAGATCATAACGTTATAAGCGCTGACCAGAACCGGAAGTATCATGGCCAGTCTGCTGTTATACAAACCAAGCCCCGTTACAACCAGATAACTTGGTATGAGTCCGCCGGAAAAATACATGGTAAATGCCAGGAGGAAATTCATTTTCTTTCTTAAGAAAAACCGTTTTCTGGAAAGCGGATAAGCTGCCAGACAGGTAAATACGATATTTAAAAAGGTTCCCATAACGGTATAATAAAATGTATTTCCATAAGAAATCCATAGATCCTTATAAGACATAACCATCCGATAAGTATCCAGATTCACATCCACCGGTAACAGGGTAATTAATCCCTTATTCACCGCTTCACCAGAGCTTAAGGAAATGCTTACAACATATATAAAGGGATACAGGGTAATACAGACTGCCGCCGCAATTAGTACCCAGATGCAGATATCAAACAACTTATCTGTGATACATTCATTTTTAAACTCTATCCATGTGCTTTTCTGATTCATCTCTTCCTCCTTACCATACCGATGTTTCTGTCAATTTTCTGCTGAGCCTGTTTGCCGTAAACACGATGACAAAAGCAATCAGTGAATTAAACAGTCCCACTGCTGTTGCATAGCTGTAATTCTGACTGCCAATACCCTGCCTGTAAACATAAGTGGAAATTACATCTGCCGTATCATAGATTCCGGAATTATAAAGAAGATAAACCTTTTCAAATCCCACATTTAAGAGATTGCCCAGTGACATAATAAGTAAAAGCACGATGGTTGGCTTAATACTTGGCAACACCAGATAACGTATGGTCTGAACCTTGCTGGCACCATCCACCTTCATTGCTTCATAAAGTTCCGGCGCAACGCCCATAATTGCAGCTACAAAGATAATGGAATTAAATCCAAAGCTCTGCCAGGAACCGGAAATTACATAAATCGCCCGGAACCATTTAGGCTCACCCAGAAAGTTTATTGCGGTCCCCCCTGCCTTAACGATCAGCTGGTTAATAATTCCGCTGGACGGTGATAAAAAGTTTGTTATCATTCCGCAAATGACTACCGTAGAGATAAAATAAGGCAGATATGTAATGATCTGAGTTCCTTTCTGTAAATACTTGTTTTTTATCTGGGTAATACACAGTGCAAAAATAATAGGAATCGGAAACCCAAATATTAACGAATAAAATGATAGCAAAAAGGTATTTCGAATCAATCGGAACGCATACGGTGAGTTAAAAAACTGAATAAACCATTTCAGCCCCACAAAGGTACCTGTATAAAGGCCCATCATTCCGCTGCCCGCCTTAAATTGTGTAAACGCCATCACAAGACCTGTCATAGGTAAATAGGCGAATATCAGATAATAGATCAAAACTGGTGCAAACATTAGAAGCAGATATTTATCTCTCTTCACATTTTTTCGAAACAGCAGTTTTTTTTCTTCTTTCGAGAGTTTTTTTATCTCTGGCTTTGCTTTTTTGCTGGCAAGCACATTCATTTCTTTTGTCCCCTTCCATTTGATGAGTTATGAGTAAATTGTATAATTTGCCCTACTTTTTTGCTAGTTTCACTTTTTCCAAGGGCATTTTGACCACAAAAAATGAATGAATCAAAAAAGGAAGCAGTATTTACTATCCTTTTTTGATTCATTCCTGATTTTATAGTCCTTTTATTTGTTAATTTATCACGACTCTTCTTCCGCTGTTTTCTCTCCCCGGAAGTCACTTGGGTTACATGCCATAATCGCTTTAAAATTTCTTCTGAATGTCAGCATATTGGTGTAGCCACATTCCTCCGCTATTTTCTCAAGAGGAAGAGACGAATTCTTTAAAAGATCAATGGCATAAGAAATTCTTCGTTCCTGCACATATTTTAAATAGGTCATGCCAAACCGTTTTTTCACCAAAGCAGTCACATATTTACTGCTTACCGAAAAATGGTCCGCTATCTGGGTGAGGGATAGATCCGGGTTTTTGTCATTTTTATTGATATACTCAATTAATTCCGACTCATTCTGGAAATATTCCTCTCTTAATTCCTCAGATTGGTCCACTTCAATAAAAAGCCCTTCGATCAGATTACTGTAATATTCAATGACCTCATCCATGGTACGGTAAGAGGGGCAGACATCCACTCTTCTTAAAGGAATGCCACACTGATCCCATACTGCCTGCATCGCTTTTGCGACAGTAACATAAAGCTCACTTAACAGCAGCTTTCCAGCATAAACAGAATTATCAAACTCCATCTGGTTTTTCTTCTCAATCTCCTCAAAGAAATGGCGGATAGACTCCCTGTCTCTGTCCTTCATCCCCTTGGTCAGCTGTTTTACCCCATCCTTTGGAAAATAATAATTCATAGAACAGTCTGACTGTGGATCATGGAAATAGATTGCCCCTCTTCCCTCCCATAAAATTTTTTCCAAAGCAAGCATTGCATTGTCACAGGAAACAGATATCTCTTCCAGTTCTTCCTTAACCTCATCTGCTCCAACGGTCACCATACAATTGAAATCCAGGGTCTTTTTCATTTTATCAAAAAACTCGTAAAGTTTATCTTCAAGACGCTCTCCGTTATTACTGTTAAAAATAAGATAGACATGGGTAGAATCCTTTTTATAAGACAGGATCTTAAATTCTTCATCTGATTCCTGTTCCGCCAGCAGGGAAATTGCTTTTACCCCTTTCTTTGCCTCATCCTTACTCCATTTTTCTCCATAGTATAAATCAACCATGGCAGCCAGAAAAAATACTCGTTTTAACTGAACAAAATCAGTCAGAAATTCTTTATTAACGGATTCCCCGTCACTCCCAAGAATAAGACTGTGAAGGATTCCCTGGCTGGCATAGGGTGACATGTTATGAACCTGCTGCATATACCCATTACGCTCTCCAAGAAGATCAACCACACCGGACACAATTTTTTCTGCTTCGTTTTTTCCCTCTTTCCTGTCTTTCCCCACTAAAAGCCTGATTTTCTCAAATGGGGACGAATACCGGTTTGTAAAAAAATAAGCCAGTATTAAATACCCCATACAAATCAAAAATCCAAATATCAATGCAAAAGATCCTAAGTCAGAGAACTCAAAGCCAAACTTACTATAATCCGCTATAATCTCATAAGAGATGGCACTGCTTACCTGTGAGGTCTGTTTAAAACTTCTTCCATCTTCAATCCCCTCTTTTATAACCGGTTTTCCATTATAGTAAACTGCATATCCCCGGGCCTCACCAGATGCAGCCTTAAGCATCTCTCCTATCTTCTGATTTTCAAACAGAACGCAGATAATACCTCTCTGTGAACCAGATCCATATTGATAGGCACCACTGTATATAAGATATTTTTTAAAAAATGTCAGCTGGCTGTTATTCATATTTAAACTGGTATTCAAATCTGTAATTGCCAGACGGTCGGTTTTCCATTCTGATAAATCAATGCGATCGGATAAATGAACCACTTCATCACTGGTATATACCTTATTGTAATTATTCATCATCAGGACAACATCTGTGATATTAAAATCATCTCCAGCTGTTTTCTGATAGCGGATGTCATTTAACACCTGATACAAAAGATAGGAATCAACCGGACTTTGCATCTGAACAGTCATATACAATTTATTAATCAACGAGGAATTATTAAGATTTGTTATTATATTCTGGGCGCTGTAAATCTGCTGATCCATCCCATTGGCAAATGCCTGTGCCTTTGTTTCATAATATTTAACTGCCTGATTTTCTTTCACCTTTGCAGCCTCATAAATGACTGTAACCGAGTAAATGAGAAAGCTTAATATAATGATCAGACAGTAGGACAAAAACATATTTTTAAAGAATCTGCTCTTACGGGCTTCCATCGCATTCATATTTTAATCACCTTATTATACCTCTTACATTCCCTATGTTTTCTTACGGTACAAAATCTTATTAATAATATACCAAACCCACTCATTGATAGCAAGAAAATTCATCTGTACTCATAGTTACTGCCTATGATTTGAATTGCTTTTATGCACTTTTGATATAAATTTAACAAATTAACTGGTATTCGAAAGCATTATTACTTAATATTTTCATCATTTTTAAAAATATTATGGTGTTTTTTACAATTTCCAACAATTTTCAACACTATTTATGTTGAGAATCTCTCACCAGTGAAGTATACTTAACCTGAAAGGCAATACTGTTAAAAATGACAAAACGGGAGATGATTGCAATTTTAGGAATGGTAATTGCAGACGATGAAAAAAAGATCTGTAAGCTCATCGAATATTTAGTTAATTGGGATGAAATTGGCATCCGGCTGCTTGGAACCGCATACGACGGTTTAACTGCTCTGCAGCTGATTAATGAAAAAAAACCGGATATTCTTCTTACAGATATCCGAATGCCTGGAATGGATGGTCTTCGTCTGATTGAAGAAGCAAAAATGCAGAATGAAATTCTCAAATGCATCATCATCAGCGGTTATAAAGACTTTCAGTATGCCCAGCAGGGAATGCGGTTTGGGGTAAGAGATTATCTGCTAAAACCCATCAACCAGGAAGATTTAACCCGTACATTAAAAAAACTGGTTAAGGAAACCCAGGAGCAGATATCCATACAATCCTCACGCCTGCATCTTGAGGAAACCATAAAGAATTATACCGGAACATTTAAGCACCTGTTTTTAAAAACTGTTTTACAAAAGCAGCTGAACGAACTGGAAGAGAATATTCTGCAGGAAGTTGAAAAAATAAATGCAGCTGATATCATGAAGAATTCAGCAAGATGTATTGCAGTAAAATCCAATATCAGTTACAGGGAATTTACGGAAGAAAGCTACCAGCTGCTGACAGAAAAAACCCTTGAAATAGCTGAAGTGGAATTTTCCTCCCACAACTGGATCTGGATCTCTGAAGTAACAGAAGAAGGAATATTCTTTCTTCTCTTTTCTGATGCTCTTGACAGGAAAGAGCTGCTGGAATCCATAAACCACATAAAGGAGCGTGTTCTCAGTCTTCAGGATTTGTTCCCCAGGCTCTATTTTAATGCTGTGGTCAGTGAACAGGCAGATAGCTGCATCCAGCTGATTAAACGGATTAAGGAAAGCCGTATTGCCATCGGTAACCGTTTTCTCACTGGCTTAAACACGGTCTCAGAGATAAAACCAACGTTTATAAACGCGGGTCTCTCCTCCGCCATGGACGCCAGAATCTTAAAGCTGCTGGAAGACAGGCCGGAAGCCTTTGATATGGATGAGATTAAGAAATGTGTGGAAGCTGCAAAACATATTATGAAGGCAGAAGATATAACTTCCTGTTTACAGGTAAAGAAAAATCTCCTGCTGCTTCTTAACTATTATCTGAATGGATTTAAACAGCTGGATTCCTCTTTGGACGAACACGAAAAAGTATCCTGGTTTTCTGAAATGTACGAACACTGTACAAGCCTGGAGCAGACGTTCCGGTTATTGGAAGACACTCTTTGTGAAACACTTATGAATGTGCTGGATCATTTGAAAAACAGAGAAATAAAGCCTGTCATCTATGCCAAGCATTTTATAGAAGAAAATAAGGGAATTAACATTAAGCTGGAAGAACTGGCTAAAAATACAGGGTTCAGCTACACCTATTTTTCCTCTCTCTTTAAAAAAGAAACCGGAAAGACCTTAACCGAGTATATACAAATGGTGCGGATTGACACTGCCAAAAAATTGCTGACCGAAAAAGAGAGAAGTATCAGTGAGGTTGCTGAACTGGCCGGATATAATGACATCAAGTTTTTCACCAGACAGTTTAAAAAGACCCTTGGCGTTTCGCCCAATGAATATAGGAAATTGTTTACCAACCGATAGCTGGGAGGAATCTAATTGAAAAAGCAATGGTTAAAAAACCGGTTTGTCATATGGATCGGTACTTTGATATCCTGGAGCATTCTTATACTCCTTATGCTTTTCCTGATTCTGATGGCGGATCACAGTCAGGAATCCTACTTTGCAGTGCTCCTGATTCTATTTATGGGTCTTGGATTATTTTCAATTCTCCTTTGGGGAAAAGCGAAAATATGGGAACCACTGCGTTTTATGGAAAAGCAGGCAGAGCTCTTTAACAACGGCATTATTTTCACGGAGCTCTTTAAAAGTCTGGAAGGCATATCTCCCAGCTTCGATGAATTGTTATCAGGACTCCATACCAGTCTGGATAAGGATAAAATGATCGAAAATGCAAAACAGCAAGCCCGCTATCTGGCCTTACAAAATCAGATCAATCCTCATTTTCTCTATAATGTACTGGAGTCCATCCGCTCAGATGCCATTATGGCGGGAGTTCCTGAGATTGGGAAAATTGCAGAAGCACTGGCGGTCTTTTTCCGTTACACTACTTCTAATATGGAAAGTCTTACAACCCTGGAAGAGGAGCTTTCCAATGTAAAAAACTATTTTTTAATTCAGAAATACCGGTTTGAGGAAAAGTTATATCTGGATATCCTGCTGCCAGAGGAAGAAAATCTTTTAAAAGCCAGAATTCCAAAGCTTACGCTCCAGCCAATCGTTGAAAATGCCATTAAGCATGGTTTAGAGCCAAAAGTGGAAGGAGGAAAGGTGATTATAGACATTGATCACAGCGATACCATCCTTTATATTTCCGTCTCAGATGACGGTATTGGCATAGACGAATCAACAGTCGAACATTTAAACGATACACTTCTTCATATGGCAGGCGGCACTGGTTCCGTGAGAGAAGACAAGAAAGGTGGAATCGCACTGAATAATGTGAACTCCAGAATACGTCTTCTTATGGGAGAGGAATACGGCATTCATTTGTTCAGTTCCCCGGGAGCCGGAACTGAGGTGTCTCTTACAATTCCCTACATACTTGATGAAGCAGAGAGGCTGGAACAATGAAACAGGAAGTATTGCGATATGAAAATATCTACTGTTCTGAGGGAAATCAGACTTTACTAAAAGGTGTATGCCTGCGAGCCTTTCAGGGGCAGATTTGCTGCGCCATTATCCCTAATTTAATTGAAAAGCAGAATTTGCTGAGGCTTCTAAACGGCACATTAAAACCAGATTCCGGCTGGATCTACTGGAATGGAGAAAAAATAAATTCCCACCGTTCCCAGGATCAGATTCAGAAACAAACCGTTTTCATAGGCAAAACCCGTGGAATTTTTTCCCAGCTAAGTGTGGAAGAGAATATATTTGTAGCTAACAGTAAAGTATTCTGGTGGAACCGGGCTGCTTCTCTTTGCCGGATGGCACCGGATCTTATAAAAGAGCTGGATCTGTCACTCCCCATGTCATCCAAAGCCCATACACTGGATTACGGAAGACAAAAGCAGATCGAACTTCTCCGTGCCTACGTATCCGGCCGGAAGCTGGCAGTTATTACAGATCTGGAGATGTTCTTATCAGAGGATGAAATGAACGGTTTTTTTGAACTATCCGCTAAATTAAAAAGCAAAGGGATGACCTTTCTCTATGTTTCAGGAAGCGATTCTGATTTATGGAAACATACTGATGAAATTACCATTATAAAAAACGGAAGATCAATAAGCCGTTTCACACCCCATCACTTTATTCAGTCAGTCAATGAGCAAAACACTACTGATACTCAGGATATTCAGGATTTAAAACTAAATCCAATAATCTCCTTAACCCGCTATGTAAAGGGAGGAGAACTGTTAAACATTCTGGACACAAATTCCGCAGAATGCAGTCACGCCATCTCAATGCTGGAAGGCTGCCGCTCCATAACTGGAAAAGCGATTATATCCAACCGGTCAGATACGATTTTCCGCTCAGTTTTAAATGAAATTGTTTTCATTGAGGCCAGGTCATTAGATGAGATGATATTTACCGATATGACGATTATGGATAACTTTATTTTTATGCTGATGCAAAAAAAATCTGGCATTCAGTTTAAAAAGTCTTATCGAAAACTGGTTAAAAACTTAACGGAAGGGATTTTTACAGAGAAGGAATTGGAAGAGAAAGCGGATAAAGTAAGTGATGAGTGCAAGCTGAAGCTGATCTATTACAGATGGATTTTTCTCCGTCCGAAAATACTGGTTTGTATCAAACCATTCTCATCCATTGATTTCCAGCTGCGTTTTCTGACCATCAACCTGCTTGATGAAGCTTTAAAATCCGGAATAGCAGTCATACTCATTACAAACCATATAATAGAAGCATATACCATGAAAGGAAAACATCTGACCGTGGAAAATGGCTGTTTGTTTACCGATTAACTGCACCCATTTTCCACCGCCTCTCTTTGAAAAAAGCCTATCTCTGCCGGGCTTTTTTTCATCCGATATAAAATAAGATATCGAAACATCCACCCCCTTACAGCGCAAATTATACCATTGTCTTATTGTGTTTTTGTCTATAAAATAGTAATTACATTGAATCATTTTATGCAACTTGTATAATACGTGTTGTGAAAGGAGATTAAACATGAAAAAAAGAATCTTATCCATGATGTTAATTTCTGCCTTACTGGTATCAGCTACCGGTTGTGCAGGAAAAAAAGCGGATGCAACGCCAGCAAGCAGTGAAGCTTCCACTGCCGCTGCTGCTCCCGCTTCCACCGCTGCTTCCACTACGGGAGATATCAAAGTCGGTGTAATCTTAAAAACGCTTTCCAGCGAATACTGGAGCTATGTAGCTGCCGGAGTCAATGCTGCAGCAAAGGATTTAGGTGTAAAAGTTGACCTTCAGGGTCCTGCTTCAGAAACAGCTTATGACGAACAGAACAATATGATTGAAACCATGCTGTCAGGAGGCATTGATGCATTTGTTATCTCCCCTCTCCAGTCGGAATCAGTTGCCAGCGTAATCGGTGATGTAAAAATACCAATCATAACCGTAGATACCGACGCTGAAATACCCGGTAAAATAGCCTTTGTTGGTACTGGTAATGACAAAGCAGCCTATCAGGGCGGATTATATGCTGCAGAAAAAGCAGGCAAGGGAGCAAAAGCAGTTATTATAGGTGGTGTTGAAGGAAACGCGACCAGCGATGCCAGACAGGCCGGTTACGAAAGAGCCATGAAAGAAAATGGAATAGACGTGGTTTCCGTACAGTATGCCCAGTCAAATCCTGACACGGCTGCCAATGTTATGGAAAACATGATTACTGCTCAAAGCGGTAACATTCAGATCGTCTTATGCCATAACGATGATACTGCTGCAGGAGCTGCAACCGCCTGCAAACAAAGCGGATTAAAAGATGTAGTCATCGTAGGATTTGATGGAAATCAGAGTGGTGTTCAGAATATTATTGACGGAACAATTTCCGCAACCTGCGCCCAGTCAGCTTACACCATGGGATATAAATCAGTAGAAACTGCAGTGAAAGCTGTAAAGGGCGAGACAGTGAAATCCTTTGTGGATACAGGCTGTGAAGTTATTTCTTCTGAAAATGCAAAAGACTACTTAGAAAAACTGAAAGGCTATTTAAAATAACCTGCTTGTAAGAAACAGAAAGGGTTGAACTGCTATGAGCTTAATGGAACTGAAAGATGTGACGAAACGCTTCCCAGGAGTTGTGGCTCTGCGCAATATGTCACTGGAAATAAAACCAGGCGAAATTCATGGACTGATCGGTGAAAACGGTGCCGGTAAATCCACGCTGATTAAAGTACTGACCGGGGTGTATACCCCGGAAGAAGGTACTCTCATCATGGAGGGGAAAGAGGTCTCCTTTAAAAACCCCAGGGAGGCTGCCGCTCATGGAATCGCCTGTGTTTACCAGGAACTTAATATTGTACGCCTTCTGTCAGTCACAGATAATATATTTATTAATAAAGCGCTGAAAAAGAAGAACAGCCCGCTCCTGGAATATGAGAAAATGCATGAGATGGCCCATGAGGTAATGCTGTCACTGGGACAGGATATTGATGTAAAGAAAGAATGTGGTACCTATGGCATGGGAATACAGCAGATGGTTGAGATAGCAAAAGCCGTTTTAATTGATGCGAAGCTGATCATTATGGATGAGCCGACTTCCAGTCTTGGAGAAAAAGAGGTTGCCCAATTAATGAAAACAGTCCGTTCTCTAAAGGAAAAAGGAATCTCCATCCTGTTTGTATCCCACAAACTGGAAGAACTCTTCGAATTATGCGATCGTGTAACGGTTATGAGAGATGGAGAACATATTCTGACAAAAGACATTTCTGAGATGGACAATGACTCTCTGATCTCTGCCATGGTAGGAAGAACTCTGGATAACCAGTATCCAAAGATAGAAACCACCAGAGGGAAAGAGGCCTTAAGAGTCGAGCATCTGAATTCAACCGGACTTTTAAAAGATGTGAGTTTTCATGCCAATTACGGAGAAATACTTGGTTTTGCCGGCCTGGTAGGCGCTGGTCGTACAGAAACGTTCCGCGCCATATTCGGTGCTGACGGCCACGATTCTGGAACTATTTATATCAATGAAAAACCTGCCACAATTAAAACTCCAAAGGATGCAATCCGACAAGGCATCGCATTTTTAACAGAGGACCGGAAAGGCCAGGGCCTTGTTCTGACCCAGTCTGTACGTACCAATCTCATTCTCAGTTCCATGAAAAAATGCAAAAAAGGACTCTTTCTGGATGAGAAACACATTGACCAGCTAACCGGAGATAATGTTGAAGGTTTAAAAATTAAAATATCAGATTCGAAAGAGGCAGTGGGGCAGCTGTCTGGAGGAAATCAGCAGAAAGTAGTAATCGGCAAATGGATTAACACCAATGCAGATATCTATATCTTTGATGAACCCACCAGAGGCATTGATGTAGGCGCAAAAGTTGAAGTTTATAACATCATGAACAACTTAATTAAAGCAGGAAAATGTGTAATCATGATTTCCTCTGAGCTGCCAGAAATTATCGGAATGAGTGACAGAGTCATTATAATGAGAGAAGGAAAAATCATGGGTGAGCTTTCACGAGACAGTAACTTACTAAATCAGGAGACAATTATGAAAGCTGCCTGGGGAGGTGCTATACAATGAAAACAAAAAAAATGAAAGACATAGTCAGTAAGGCAGCTCCGCTGTTGGCTCTGATCCTGTTGTTTATGATTCTGTCAGTAGCAACAGACAAATTTCTTACAATGAATAACATGATGAATATCCTGCGCCAGACAGCCGTTAATGGCCTTATATCCGCAGCAATGCTGGTTGTACTGATTACCGCAGGCATTGACCTTTCTGTAGGCGCAAATGCCATATTATGCGCCTGTGTAATGGGTATGCTCAAGAATTCACTGGGAATTACCAATCCATTTATCCTCATACTGGCCTGCATTATCACAGGACTTTGTGTCGGATTTTTAAATGGACTTCTGTTGACGAAAATGCATCTCCCTCATCCCTTTGTATCAACTCTGGGTATGAAGAACGTACTTTGCGGTCTTGCTCTTTTAGTGGTATCAACCAAAACGATTTCCGACTTCCCAGCAGGCGTTACATTTTTAGGCTCCAGCAACCTGTTTAAGTCACTGGACGGATTCTCCGGAATTCCTCTATGCTTTGTAGTTCTTTTACTGATATATGGTGTGTATCATTTCTTTTTAAATAAAACCGCACTGGGCAGAATGATTTACTGTGTAGGCGGAAATCCGGAAGCTGCCCGACTATCAGGCATCAATTCCGACAACGTCCTGATCTTTGTCTACAGCTTATCCGGCTTCATGTGTGCAATAGCTGGCCTGGTAATCGTAGGGCGTTCTGCAGTAGCAAACCCATCTGCAGCCATATCACCTTATGATACAGATGCCATTGCAGCCTGTATTATAGGAGGTGCCTCTTTCATGGGAGGCAAGGGAACCATCTGGGGAACGTTAATCGGTGCACTGATGATCTCTACCATTCGTAACGGACTGACACTCCTTAACACCTCAAGTTCTGTTCAATATATCGTAATTGGTATGGTTATCATCGCAGCCGTATTCATCGATGTAACAAGATCCCGTATGGAAGCAAAAGCCAGAAGACTGGCAGCAAAATAAAATAAATAAAATAAAATAAAAATGCTCTCTGAACAATTTGGTAATATACCAGTTTCAGAGAGCATTTTATTCTACAAATTCTTTTTAATCTGCTCTGTAATTTCATCCAGGCAGTAATCAAAATTATCATTTTGAAAACGCGTATCTATCCCGCATCGAAGCAGATTCTCCTCTTTAAAATCTTCTTCATCCGCAAGAAACCTTCTGCATACTTCCTTATATTTAGGAACTTCCTGACATCTTTCTCTCTCAATAGAACGAAGTAAGCGCTCTCTGTCATCCACCTCCACATAAATTGGAATCAAATACTCACTTCCAAAATGATATCTGGTTTTTTCGTAAGATTCCAAGGTCCCGATCATAAGATATCCTTCCCCTCCTGACCGGTCAAACTGCCCATCGTCTACAGTAAAATAAGTCCATGGCCCATATATTGTATCGTAAGTACGTTCCTCAATTAATTTCTTGTCTCTGCGGAATTGTTCCAGCTCTTCTCTGGTTGTGAAAAAATATTCCACTCCGTTAACTTCCCCATCCCGAATCGGTCTTGTGGTATATGGGGTAATGGTTTTTAAACCAGGAATTCTCTCCAGAAGTTTCTTATAAATAGTATCCTTCCCGGTTGCACTTTTACCCATAATATAAAATATCCTGCTCATCGTTTCCCACTCCAGATTTATTTATTCAGCTAATTCATCCATAACATAAATATGTTCTATTTTTTCATCTTCCAGTCCCTGTACCGGAAGTTTCATATCTTTATATGCTGCAATCAATTCAATCAGTTCCTTTTTCAGCACTTCGCCAGGCGCAATAATGGGAATACCCGGGGGATAAATGTAAACAAATTCCGCTGAGACAAGATCCGTGGCTTCATTTAAAAAAACTTTTCTTCTACGTGAGTCCATGGACTTCCCAATAGTCGTCCTGCATTCCGGTCTGACTTTAAAATTGTCGTATTCCGCTGCTAAATATTTCCCGCCGGAAGATATCTCAGAGCCTTTTCCTGCCGTTGAATCAATCTCCAGCAATGCCTGGGAAAGCCTTTTAAATCCTTCTCCTGTGTCAGCCATGGTTAAAATAGCCGTTACATAGTCCGTTCCGCACATTTCCATTTCCAAATGATAATCTTCTCTTAATAGATGATCCAGTTCAGCTCCCGAGTATTTAGACTCCCTTGTAGATATAATAAGCTTTGATAAATCAACCTCATACGCTCCTGACTGTCCTTTCACCTGTTCATCAAGTATCTTCAGGCAGGTAAGATCTTTGAGCCCAGCTCTTAACTCTATTATCCTCTCATAGAACTCATTCATGCATTTTGACCCATTTTCATCCATATATCTGATACAGTTGTCTATGGAAGCAAGCAGAACATAAGACGGGCTGCTGGTCTGATACATATGCACATACCGGTCCAGCCTGTCCATATCCACGTACCCGTCTTTCACATGCATAACAGCAGTCTGTGTAAGGGATGGAAGTGTCTTATGAAGACTCTGAATCACCACATCCGCTCCCAGTTCAATGGCAGAAACAGGAAACCCCTGTCCCTTTCCAAAAGAAAAATGAGCGCCATGTGCCTCATCAACAATCAAAGGTAAACCATATTTATGAACAATATCCGCAAGCTTACTCACATCCGAAACAATACCGTCATAAGTAGGAGATACCACAAGAACAGCTTCCACATCCGGATGGTTTTTCAACATCCATTCCATATCTTCAGGAAGTATTCCACCTTGAAGGCCAAATTCCTCAATCAATTGTGGATAAATATATTCTGCTCTTAAATTATTGAGGAAAACTCCATGGAATGCTGACTTGTGACAATTTCTACTCATCAAAATAGTTCCGCCTCTTGACACCGTACCGCTGATGGCACTTAATATCCCGCAGCTGCTTCCATTCACCAGATAATAAGTCCTGTCACTTTTATATACGTCCGCCGCCCAGTCCATAGACTCCTTTAATATCCCCTGGGGATGATGCAGATTATCAAATCCATCAATTTCCGTAATATCAACAGAAAATGGGTTGGTAAATTTCTCACAAAATGATTCTTCCCATTGTCTTTTATGCCCAGGCATATGAAAGGGATAAAAATCTGATCTTCCATACCCCTTTAATCGTTCTAATAGATTCCTATTATCACTCACTTTGCCAACCGCCTCTCTTATTAGCACTTGAAATTGCCCTTTTAGTATATCATTCTTATCTTATCTTTACAATTTTTTCTCACAGGGTTATAATAACCTGGAAATAAGAAGGAGAACACCGATTATGAGACTGATAGAATTTAAAATGGAACGCCCCGGACTTGTAGCGGCCGGTGACCAGGTTCAGATCATCGAAAGAGAAGGAACCAGCAGCTATAGCTATATTATCGACCCTGCGGTAGCCATGTCCGGATGCTATATGGGCCGTGACCGTATTAAATCTGACCATGGAATTGTAAAAGAAATCAAACACAATGACAGGGGATATTATGTAATCGTAGAATTCGATGAATAGTAATACTTTCATCGAATATTTTTTTGTATAAAAAAAGCCCTGAAACATTTCTGTTCCAAGGCTTGTCCTGAGACACCGGGGATTCGAACCCCGGACAACTTGATTAAAAGTCAAGTGCTCTACCACCTGAGCTAGTATCCCATATGCCCAAAGCCGGAATCGAACCAGCGACACGAGGATTTTCAGTCCTCTGCTCTACCAACTGAGCTATCTGGGCTCATGTGTAAAAAACACATAATTCATAAAAAATACCAACAAAAATTGCGGGGGCAGGATTTGAACCTGCGACCTTCGGGTTATGAGCCCGACGAGCTTCCAGACTGCTCCACCCCGCGTTATTCAATTATATTATATGCAGTGATTAGAATTTTAATCACTAAATGGATGGAGATGGATTCGAACCATCGAAATCGTCGATAACAGATTTACAGTCTGCCCCCTTTGGCCACTCGGGAACCCATCCATATTTAATTTTGATGCAAGCCGATGATCGGACTCGAACCGATAACCTGCTGATTACAAATCAGCTGCTCTGCCAATTGAGCCACATCGGCACAAATCTACTCATGTATGGCTTGTGCATACAGAATGGGACCTATAGGGCTCGAACCTATGACCCTCTGCTTGTAAGGCAGATGCTCTCCCAGCTGAGCTAAGATCCCATAAGCAAAATTCAGTTGTAAAACGACCCGGATGGGACTCGAACCCACGACCTCCGCCGTGACAGGGCGGCGCTCTAACCAACTGAGCCACCAGGCCAAACCTTTTTGAAGGTTAATACATATACCCTCAAAACCACACATTGTTATATATCTTTCATCCGTTCTTCCTCTTACCTAAACCAACCTGGTTAAGCCCTCGACCTATTAGTGACAGTCAGCTGCACATGTTACCATGCTTCCACCTCTGCCCTATCTACCT
>NZ_PTJA01000018.1 GCF_002934545.1 Lacrimispora xylanisolvens | reverse complement strand
TTCTGTGTGAAAAGTTTGTTAGAAACTTTTCAACTTTACACCATTATCTCAATTTTATGAGGAATCCAAAAGTAGACGGGTTATTTACCATTTACCTTTCATCGAGCCCCTCCCCTAAATATAAATTTATATCCTCTTACATATAACACTGTAATTACCCAAAAGAAAACACCCATCTTTCGACAGGTGCATTTTTTACAATATGGCTCTATTTTAAGCCCTTATTATGATCCGATTGTGATCGGTACAAAGTACCTGCCCTTTCCCCATAACAACCCTTAAAAGGTTCCTACGTACTTAAATCTGCCGGTTATATCAATCTGCCCAAAACAGCCGTTTATTTCACAGATTGCTTTCATTGCATACCTGCCTGACAGCTTCGATGGATCAATGGACCTTGTTACCTCCATATCGTCCAGGGGAAGTGTTATATCCCGCTGCCGGATCCCAATGAATTCACACAGGGAATCACGATATTGTTTTAATGTCATGGGAAAGGTAAGACCGCGGTACCAGGCTGACACATCGATTTCAAAGTTCAGCATACGGTCATAGGCTACAATCTTTTTCTTACTTACATCTGCCTGCCGAACAAAGCTATCTACCTTGTAGATTCCCAGCATCATTTCATAATCTCCCACCTCTATGGACAGTACGAATTCTTTCCCGGTAACGTCCATATTCACATCATTAACAACAATCTCTAATCTGGCAGCACTGCATTCCCCGAATTTTAGTTCCGAAGTGTCGCATACCGCCTGCTCCAGTACGAACGATTCTGACGAGATCTGGTCCTTATCAACCAACAGCAGGGGAGTATCATCTACCGGAAACAAATCGTCTGCTGGCCAAACATTGTCTCCTGGATATAGTAGATCAACGCTTCTATCGTAAAACCTAAGTCTGGCAGTCTTTACCGTCTGTTTAAATATATTATTTTCCCGGTATAGGTTCTTTATTTCCTCCGGAATTTCAATCATGGATTATCGCCCCTTTCTATACTAAATTTGCAAACAAAAAAAGACGCAAGAACAACGAACCATCAATTTGATGAATCGCTATTCCCACGCCTTATTATGGCTTCCAGGCTGTGACCCGGGGTACTCGTCAATATTTGTTTGCTATAGATATTATACCAGAAAGAGAGGGGGTATGCAAGCGGAAAGGCTTATTTTACAAGGGCTAATCTACATCTTTATAGTATACTTTTATAGTCATTCTTATATCTTACCCAAGACAAATCTATTGCTAATTAATCATTTCTTGTCTTCTAAACTTTCATCTATACAAAAGAGAATATAATCATCTATATTATAATATAAAAGTGAGAGGATAACATAGGAAACTAATACAAACAGAACAACTGACAACATATAAATTTTTAGTGATAAAAATTCTTCGAATCCTAAATCTTTAGAAACAAGCGCTACTATGAGCGCTGAACAGCTTATAGTCATAGGCAAAAAGGCAGGCAAACCATACTTTTTATCTTTCTCTTTATCAACTTTTAATTTAACTCGAATCAATTTTAATTCCTCTGCTTTGTAATCATGTAATATAATTTTTAAAGAATCATATTTCTTCCGTTTATCTTTCTTATAGACTCTACACGCATTTCGTCCTATAGATAAACAATCACCCTTTTCAATACTCTTATCAAGATTATAATAATAGATAGATGTTACTGCTAATAAACACAACGTGATACCAGCAAAGTAAGTCCAATATTTATTTCCCCCATTATTACAACAAAACAAAGCCACAATACTAAATGCAAAATACACCATAGGTAGAATTAAAGCCCTCGTATTGTTATATTGCTTAATGTCTTTTAATATTTTTTCCATAGAATCCTCCAACAATTTTCTACAATTATATACTAAATTTTTCCATAAAGGAAGCACCCAGTTTCCCAGGTGCTCCCTCTCACTCCCTCACTTCAATATATACCTTTTTAAACTGCCCTTCCTGCTTCCTTGCAACCTTCAGACTTTTAACCTCTCCGGGGGATTTTAAATTATTTGAAGCAAAAATAGATGATATTACACTCAAAACAGCTTTTAATACTTTATACTATACCGGAGTGCGTTGTGGGGAGCTGCTGGCCCTCAGTCCAGAGGACATCGACGTTAAATCAAACACTATTTCAATTTCCAAAACGTATCACCGACATGATCAAAATGACGTTATTACCTCACCCAAAACAGTCGGCAGTACCCGGCTTATAACTATACCGCCGTTCCTTACAGATTGCTTGAAAAATTATATAGGTATGAACTACGGAATAGGACCTAAGGACAGGCTTTTTCAAATCACCCGATACAAACTAAGCATCGGCTTAAAGGAAGCCTGCGCATCTTCCGGAATCAAGCCAATACGCATACACGACATTCGACATAGCCATGTCTCCCTATTGATAGACATGGGATTTTCTCCCTATCTAATAGCCGAGCGGATAGGGGATTCAGTAGACATGGTAAACAACATTTACGGGCATTTATATCCTAATAAACACAATAAAGTTGCAAACAAATTACAGGAATTAGTATCAAAATAGTATCACAGCTAATTTTTATATACAGGGAATCCTTTATTTATAGGCACTCCCTGTATATTTTTTAATTTTCTCTTACAAATTCAAAAACAATAAAATAACAGGTGCGCAATTTACTATAATCTAGTATAATGTCTGTATATTAGGATAGAACCGTTTTGCAAAGGAGGAAATACATGGGAACTACAGATAACAGTCTCTGGATCAAAATCCAGCAGGGTTTGAGGGAAACTGAGGCACTTATGAACCAGAAGCAGTATAACATGGTCATGATCAAAGCCCGTCAGACTCTGGAATATATGATTCATTTTCTAGCCGAAAAGGCTTTGATTGTGGAAACCGATCTGGCAGACAGCATTGACCAGTTATATGAAGGACGATTTATTTCCCAGGCGGTCAAAGATCACTACCATCGGATCCGGGTACTTGGTAATAAAGCAGTTCACGAAGGCAATGACAGCCCCTATGATGCGTCAGAAGCCTGTAAACTGATTTCGATTGAAGTTACTGCCTTTACAAACGCATTTCATAAAAGCAATCAGAGTTCACAAGCCCAGAGACCACGCACTGCAGGTGTACAGGCCGCTCCCATCGCATCAAGAGCTGCCTCCCAGAGAACTGCCGCTACAGCAGATGAGCCCAGAAGAACAGGAACGCCTCAAAGAGCCAATACCGGTTCTTCCCGCAGAGCGCCACAGAATTCTGGTTCCAGATCAGGTCAAAGACCACCCCAGGGCACTGCCTCAAGGAATGACAGACGCCCGGCTTCTCAAAACAGAAGCCGACGCCGTATCAAAAACAGACGTTCTGATTTATCCGGTTTGTTAAAGCCGCTTCTTATATTTTTACTTCTTTTTGTTGTGGTGCTGATGATTGTAAAGCTGATACCAGGGAAAGATAAAAAGAATGAGACTCTGCCTACAGAGATTTCAACAGAAGCTACTTCAGAACCAATATCTACTACTGCAGAAGTTGTCACTGAGCCTGCGGAAACAGAAACAGAGCCTCCGAAAGTTTATACAACTAAAAGTAAACTTAATGTCCGGTCCAAACCTGCTTCCGACAGCACAAAGCTTGGAAGCCTAGCGTCTGGTACTGTTGTGGAGTATGTTGATACCTATGATGATAAATGGACCGTTATCACGTTTGAAGGCAAACAGGCTTATGTTGCAACGGAATTTTTAACTGTTACGGAAGGAACTGGTAAATCAGAAGCAGAATCGGCTTCCGAAACCACGAAAGCCGCAGGTCAATAAGATTATTAAGCGAAGAATCAAAAGCAGACAGCTTTTGGTCTTCGCTTTTTTTATGTATATAATGCATAAGTAAAGTACCGTTAGCATACCTTATATTTATGTTAAAATTCAGACTTCTATTTGATTTTTTACAAATTACTATGGAAATTTTTTTTAATTGTAGTATTATTAATAATTAGAACCTTTTTATTTAGTTCACTATTCACAAAAGGAGGGCAAAAAAATGGATGTTGTGATTGATAAAATATCTGAGATCGAATCAGCTGCCACTTCCATCATGGAACATGCCAATGAACAGAAAAAAGCGTTTGCAAAAGAAATGGATGAACGCACTGCTGCATTTGATGCCCAGCTGGAACATGAAACAGAAAAAGAAATAGAGAAACTGAGAGCAGGTATGGAAATCAAAATGAATCAACGCTTAAAGAAACAGCAGGATGAATTGCAGGAAATCCTGAAAGCTATGGAAAAAAACTTTGAGGTCCATCATACCCAATATGCAGAGGAACTATTCAATAACATGATAAAGGAGTGATTCCATGGGAAATCTGTTATCCTACAGCGGTTTGACAACCAAGGTACGGGCGATGGAAAGCCATCTGATCTCCGACAGCCAGTTCCGTGATATGGCTGCTCTTGAAACAGTTTCCGATGCAGTGGAGTATTTACGACATTTAAAAGCCTATGAGGGCTTGTTTTCCGATGTGGATGACGAAAAACTTCACCGGGGTGCCATTGAACAGCGGCTTATCCTGTCACTGTACCAGGATTTTGCAAAGCTCTACCGTTTTTCCAACCTGACACAGCGTAAATTCCTTGACTTATATTTTATGCACTTTGAAATCGATATCCTGAAAAAATGTTTCCGTAACGCCATGGGACGAAACCAGCTGGATATCGATCTTTCTGTATTCAGGGACTTTTTTTTCAAACACTCTAAACTGGATCTATTGAAGCTTTCCTCTTCCGCAAATTTACATGAGTTTATTGCAAATCTGGAAGGCTCCATCTACTACGATCTTCTGATCCATTTAGAAGAGGGAGCCGAAACCACACTGTTTGATTATGAAGTACATCTGGATCTGCTTTATTTCAAAACAATCTGGAAAGTAATGAGCAAATACTTAAACAAAAAGTCACAGGAACTTCTAATCCAATGTTTCGGCAGCAAACTGGATTTGCTTAATATTCAGTGGATATACAGATCCCTTAAATATTACCACTTGAAATCCGCTGATATTTATGCACTTCTTATTCCCTATCATTATCATTTAAAGAAGGATCAGACTTCAAAGATGGTAGAAGCCGGGACCATGGATGAATTTTTTGCTGTTCTTAAAACTACCTTTTATGGTCAGAAGGCTGATATGGATGTAAGGGAGAAACCGGATTTAGAGCAGCTTACCAGCGAGGTGCTTGATAAGATATACCGTTCCACAAGCAGACAGAATCCTTATTCCATCGCAACATTAAATTCCTATCTTTATTTAAAGGAGGAGGAAATTCAAAAAATAATAACACTCATAGAGAGTATCCGGTATCAGCTGAAGCCGGAAGAAATTATCTCCTATGTAGTTAAACAGTAAAGGGGGTAGCTTTTCCTGTGATTGAAAAAATGAAGTTTTTAAGTATTACCGGACCGAAAGAAGATATTGACCGGGTCATAGATACCTATCTGTCCAAATATGAGATTCATTTAGAGAACGCGTTGTCCGAGCTGAAAACGGTAAAAGATTTACGGCCTTATATCGAAACCAATCCATATAAGGACACATATCAGCGGGCCCAGGAGTTGTCCAGACTTCTTCCTGATAACATTGCTGATACAGGCTTAAAGGATGTATCAATTGAAGAAGCGGTCAGAACGGTTGAGGAAATTGGATCTCAGGTGGAAGAGCTGACCACTGCACAGGCAGAATATCAGGAAAAAATCGATGCCTTAAACCAGTCTCTGGAAAAAATAATACCGTTCACGGGACTGAATTACGATTTGAGTTCCATATTGCATTTTAAGTACATCAAATTCCGTTTTGGACGAATCTTACATGAATACTATAACAAATTCGAAAGCTACGTTTATGACACCATAGACACAGTCCTTTATAAATGCCGGGAAGATTCAGAATACGTCTGGCTGGTTTACTTTGTTCCAGATACAATCTCTAATCAGATTGATGCCATTTATTCGTCCATGCATTTCGAACGATTCTTTGTGCCTGACGAATATAAAGGTACTCCATCCGATGCCATTCATACCCTGCAGGATAAAATAAAGGTGCTTGAGACAGAACAAAATGCAGTGAAAAAGAATCTGGCGCAGATACTGGAGACAAGACGGATTGATCTATTATCCGGATTAAACCGTCTGGAAACGTTTTCCACCAATTTTAATGTGAGAAAGCTTGCCGCCTGCACCAAGCAGAATATCAATACCTTTTACATTCTCTGCGGCTGGATGAGCTTCCGGGACGCCAGGGCATTCCAGAAAGAAATCTCCAATGACGAAAAGACTTTCTGCATCGTGGAAGATGACCACAGTAACATTATGAGCGATCCTCCCACAAAGCTGTTAAATCCCCGGTTATTTCAGCCATTTGAATTGTTTATAAAAATGTACGGTCTTCCGGCATATAATGAGATCGATCCAACGATTCTTATTGGAATTACTTATTCATTCCTGTTTGGTTTCATGTTTGGGGATGTTGGTCAGGGACTTTGTCTCCTTTTTGGCGGATTCCTTCTCTTCCGTCTGAAAAAGGCCAGCCTGGCAGCCATCATATCCTGCTGCGGATTCTTTTCCACCATATTCGGATTCCTGTTTGGCAGCGTATTTGGATTTGAAGATGTGATACATGCCGTATGGCTGCGCCCAATGGAGCATATGACCAATCTGCCGTTTATCGGTAAACTGAATACCGTATTTATCGTTGCAATTTGCATTGGTATGGGGATTATACTTCTTACTATGATTTTAAATATCATAAACAGCATCCGGTCACATGATCCGGAGCGAACGTTTTTTGATACCAACGGTGCCGCAGGACTTGTCTTTTATGCAAGCCTTGTCCTTACCATTGTTCTTTATATGACAGGCAATCCAATTCCGGCATCCGCAATTTTATTGTTCATGTTCGGACTTCCGCTGCTCCTTATATTCTTTAAAGAACCGCTTACCGCCCTGTTAGAGCGCAAAGCGGCAGTACTGTCGGAAGGCAGGGGGATGTTTGTTATACAGGGATTTTTCGAACTGTTTGAAGTTCTCTTAAGCTATTTTTCCAATACACTTTCCTTTGTCAGGGTGGGGGCTTTTGCAATCAGCCATGCTGCAATGATGGGAGTTGTATTAATGCTTTCCGGAGCAGAGGCCGGCAACCCCAACTGGATTGGAGTGATCTTAGGCAACTTATTTGTCTGCGGTATGGAAGGACTGATCGTAGGAATTCAGGTCCTTCGTCTGGAATATTATGAATTATTCAGCCGCTTTTACCGTGGAACCGGCCGTGCATTTAAACCTTACGGAAAGAAAAATTAATTATTTCAGGAGGAAACCAATATGTCAACATTAGTAAAAATTACATTAGCAGCTGCATTACTTTTAAGCATTGCAATCCCGTTCGGAGCTTTTGCCATGGGGGAGAAATCAAAAGGGCGTTATAAAAAAGCGCTGGGAATTAACTTACTTCTGTTTCTTGGCACCATTGCCGTATCCGGTATTTTTCTCTTTAACGGCCAGGCACAGGCTGCTGAAGCTGCTGCAAATGCTTCTGCCGGCGTTGCAGGAATGGGATATCTGGCAGCCGCTCTTTCTACCGGTCTTGCCTGCATCGGCGGCGGAATCGCTGTTTCCGCAGCAGCAAGCGCAGCACTGGGTGCCATTAGCGAAGATGGCTCCATACTTGGTAAATCACTGATCTTCGTAGGTCTTGCCGAAGGTGTTTGTCTCTATGGCCTGATCATATCCTTTATGATCTTAGG
This sequence comes from Lacrimispora xylanisolvens, assembly GCF_002934545.1. Lineage (GTDB taxonomy): Bacteria > Bacillota > Clostridia > Lachnospirales > Lachnospiraceae > Lacrimispora > Lacrimispora xylanisolvens. The sequence continues at coordinate 94,611 of NZ_PTJA01000018.1, read as the reverse complement.
TAAATTATAATTTATGAAAATGTATCTGATCAGCGACAATGTGGATACCTGGACCGGTATGAGACTGGCCGGTGTGGAAGGCGCTGTCGTTCACGAAAAAGCAGAATTGAAAAGCCAGCTTGATAAGGTTCTGGCCGACAAAGAGATCGGGATCATCCTCTTGACGGAAAAATTCGGGAAAGCATTTCCCGACATCATTAATGATGTTAAATTAAACCGTAAGCTGCCGTTAATTATCGAGATCCCTGACCGCCACGGTACTGGCCGCAAGCCCAACTTTATCACGGACTATGTCAACGAAGCAATCGGATTAAAACTATAAGAAAGAGGTGGTCATCTTGACAACTGAGGAAAAATTGCAGCACTTCCTTGAGTTTTGTATGGAAGATGCCAGGTCCCGCAGTGCAAAGATGCTTGATGAATATACCGCTGCATTAGAGCAGACCTTTTCAGAACATCAAGAAGATGCGAAACGCAGAGCCAGACAGCAGGTGGCATCAGAAAGCGAACAGATCGAACGGGAGATTAACAAACGGCTCTCCTTAGAGCAGATCGGCACAAAGCGTGAATTTGGAAAAAAGCAGGATGAGTTAAAAGAAAAACTGTTTCAGGAGTTACAGGAGATGGTGAATCATTTCAGGAACACCCCCCAGTATACAGAGCTGATTGAAAAGGAAATCAGGGAAGCAAAGGAACTGGCTGGAAAAGAATTTATTACCATCTACATTGATCCGGCTGACGAGGAAAAAATCAGGAGCCTGTCCTTACCGGAAAGCGCTGATATCCGGGTCAGCGAGTATTCATTCATGGGCGGAACAAGAGCCGTGATTCCTAACAGACACATTTTAATTGATAACTCCTTCCAGACAAAACTGGCGGAGGCAAAACGGGATTTCCGGTTTAATATAAAAGATTTGATGGGAGGTACGGAAAATGACTAATACAGGCACCATTTCCGGCATCAACGGCCCCGTCATTTATTTAAAGGGCGATCCCGGATTCAGAATGAATGAAATGGTCCATGTGGGAAAAGATCATTTAGTCGGCGAGGTAATCGGACTTACGGACCGCCGCACCATCGTTCAGGTTTACGAGGAGACCAGCGGTATAAAGCCAGGGGAAACAGTCACCTCCACAGGTTATCCTGTTTCCGTAACTCTGGCCCCCGGAATTCTCAACAATATTTTTGATGGGATCGAACGTCCCTTAAGCGAAATTGCAAAAACAGGAGGCGCTTATATTGACAGAGGAATCCACGTAGATTCCCTTGATACCGAAAAGCTCTGGCAGACTCATATTACGGTTAAAAAAGGCGACCACTTACTTCCTGGCGCAATTATCGCAGAAGTACCGGAAACACCTGCCATCGTTCACAAGGTAATGATCCCCCCTGATGTGGAGGGAATCGTACTTGATGTGGCTGAAGACGGCAATTATACCATATCTGACCCAATCATTACACTAAAGCTTACTGACGGAACAGAAAAGCAGCTGACAATGACACAGAAGTGGCCCATCCGGGTTCCAAGACCTACATTAAAACGATATCCGGCAACCAAACCGCTGATCACCGGTCAGAGAATTATTGATACCCTCTTCCCTCTTGCCAAGGGCGGTACTGCCTGTATCCCGGGTGGTTTTGGTACTGGTAAAACCATGACTCAGCATCAGATTGCCAAATGGTCAGATGCTGATATCATCATCTATATCGGCTGCGGAGAGCGCGGCAATGAGATGACTCAGGTACTGGAAGAATTCTCACAATTAATTGACCCCCGTTCCGGCAACCCCTTAATGGACCGGACTACTCTGATTGCCAACACCTCCAATATGCCGGTAGCCGCCCGTGAGGCCAGCCTTTACTCCGGTCTTACTCTGGCAGAATACTACCGTGATATGGGATATCATGTAGCCATCATGGCAGATTCCACCTCCAGGTGGGCAGAGGCTCTTCGTGAATTATCCGGCCGTCTGGAAGAGATGCCTGCAGAAGAAGGCTTTCCTGCTTACTTAGCATCACGTTTATCCGCTTTCTACGAGCGTGCAGGAATGATGCAGAATATTAATGGAACAGAAGGCTCCGTTACAATTATCGGCGCTGTTTCTCCCCAGGGAGGCGATTTCTCAGAGCCCGTAACACAGAACACAAAACGTTTTGTCCGCTGCTTCTGGGGTCTTGACCGGAATCTGGCTAACGAGCGTCATTTCCCAGCCATTCACTGGCTTAGCAGCTATTCCGAGTATTTAACGGATCTGGCTCCCTGGTACCTGGAAAAGGTGGATAAAAAGTTTGTGGATTACAGAAACCGTATGGTGTTTATCCTGACACAGGAAAGCAGTCTGATGGAGATTGTAAAGCTGATTGGCGGAGATATGCTTCCTGATGACCAAAAGCTGATTTTAGAGATTGCCAAGGTCATCCGAATCGGATTTTTACAGCAGAATGCCTTCCATAAGGACGACACCTGCGTTCCTATGGAAAAGCAGTTTAAGATGATGGACTTAATTCTCTATCTGTATAAAAAGTCCCGTTCCCTGGTTTCAATGGGAATGCCCATGTCTGTCCTGAAAGAAGATCCTGTCTTTGATAAGATTATATCTCTGAAATACGATGTACCAAACGACAGACTGGATCTATTTGATGACTATAAAAAACAGATTGATAACTTTTATGATTCTGTCATAGAACGAAACGCATAGGAAGGAGGCAGACGATGGCAATTGAATATTTAGGCTTAAGTGCAATTAACGGACCCCTGGTTGTTTTAGAAGGCGTCCAGAATGCTGCCTTTGACGAAATCGTGGAAATGACAGTAGCTGGTAAAACACAGAAACTGGGACGTATTATTGAAGTTTATGAAGATAAGGCAATTATTCAGGTATTTGGAGGAACCGACGGACTGGCTCTTAGAAATGTCCATACAAGACTGACCGGACGCCCCATGGAGCTTGCTGTTTCCGAAGACATGCTGGGCAGAACCTTTAACGGAATCGGAGAACCCATTGACGGATTGGGTGATATTAACTCAGATATCTATCTTGATATCAATGGAAAGCCATTAAATCCCGTTACCAGAGAATATCCCAGAGATTATATCCGTACCGGAATCTCAGCCATTGACGGTCTGATGACCTTAATACGCGGTCAGAAGCTTCCCATATTCTCCGGAAACGGTCTTCCCCATGATGAGCTGGCTGCACAGATTGTACAGCAGGCATCCTTAGGGGATGATTCCAAATCCGGTGAAAAATTTGCTGTTGTATTCGCAGCCATGGGCGTGAAATACGACGTCGCCGATTTCTTTCGGCGTACCTTTGAAGAAAGCGGCGTATCCGACCATGTGGCAATGTTTATTAACCTGGCCAATGATCCGGTGGTAGAACGTCTTATTACCCCAAAAGTGGCACTTACTCTGGCAGAATACCTGGCTTTTGAAAAGGGGATGCATATCCTGGTTATTTTAACGGACATGACCGCTTATGCGGAGGCACTTCGTGAGGTTTCTTCCTCCAAGGGAGAAATCCCCTCCAGAAAAGGTTACCCCGGCTATCTGTACAGCGAGCTGGCATCCATCTATGAGAGAGCAGGCATTGTTAAGGGGCGGCATGGATCTGTTACCCAGATTCCCATTTTAACCATGCCAAATGATGACATCACCCATCCAATCCCTGATCTTACCGGTTATATCACAGAGGGACAGATCGTTTTGGACCGGAACTTATATGGGCAGTCCGTTTATCCACCCATTAACGTGCTCCCGTCCCTAAGCCGTCTGATGAAGGATGGAATCGGAGAAGGCTTTACCAGAGCGGACCACCAGGGTGTGGCGAACCAGCTGTTTTCCTGTTACGCCAAGGTTGGTGACGCAAGAGCTCTGGCATCTGTAATTGGTGAAGATGAGCTTTCCCCCATTGATAAAAAGTATCTGGTATTTGGTAAAGCATTCGAAGACCGCTTTGTCGGACAGGGAAATCACTCCAACAGAAATATTCTTGAGACATTAACCATCGGCTGGGAACTGCTTGGTCTGCTCCCAAGAGCGGAGCTGGACCGTGTCGATACCAAAGTATTAGACCAGTATTATAAGGAAACCACCGCTGAAGCTTCAGGCGAATAGGAGGGGTCAGAATGAATCCGAATACATTTCCAACCAAGGGTAATTTAATCCTTGCGAAGAACTCCCTGACATTAGCCAGACAGGGTTATGAGCTGATGGATAAAAAGAGGAACATCCTGATCAAAGAACTCATGAGCTTAATTGATGAGGCCAAGGGAATTCAGTCGGAAATTGACGTGACATTTACTGCTGCGTACAAAGCACTTCAGAAGGCAAATATTGAACTGGGGATTAATTACGTGCAGGATATTGCCATGGCAGTACCCATTGATGACAGGGTGCGGATTAAGACGCGAAGTATTATGGGGACTGAGATTCCGTTAGTGGAGCATGAGGAAATGCCTCTTAACTTAACCTATGCTTATTACAGCACCAGGGAATCTCTTGATGAAGCACGTTATCATTTTGAAAAGGTAAAATTGCTTTCCGTAAAACTTTCCATGGTGGAAAACTCAGCTTATCGTCTGGCTAACAGTATTAAAAGGACACAAAAACGGGCTAACGCATTAAAGAACATTACCATCCCCCGCTACGAAACTCTTACCAGAAATATTACAAATTCTCTGGAGGAAAAGGACCGGGAGGAATTTACAAGGCTTAAAGTGATTAAGCGCACCAAGAAAAGCATGTAGAACAAGAGAGCTGGGATACCGGATTGAACGGCATCTCAGCTCTCCTGTTTATATTAAATCTTCCGTTCTGACAATTGCTTCCACTTGACGCCAAGATCTGGGGAAGAATAATTCTTCATTTTTTCAATCAGACCCTGTGGGTGTGTATCCACCAGTAAAAGCCCCTTGTTGGAAGGATTCATAAATCCTTCCCCAATCGCTACATCTATCATATTTAACAGAGGGTCAAAAAAATGGGCTACGTTTAATAATCCTACCGGTTTTTTATGAATACCAAGCTGTGACCAGCTGAGAACTTCAAACAGCTCCTCATAAGTTCCAATCCCGCCAGGCAATGCAATAAATGCATCTGCCAGATCAGCCATTGTTTTTTTTCTTTCATGCATATCCTTTACTTCTATCAGAAGTGTCAGATCCTGATTGATAATCTGGCCGGGAAACAGTCCGGCGGGAATGACGCCTGTCGCCTTACCGCCATTTTCCAGCACTTCCTGTGCCAGTTCTCCCATTAATCCCACGTTGGAACCTCCGTAAATTAATTCCATACCACTTTCACCGAGAATCTTACCCAGCATTCTGGCGCAATCTTTATATTCTTCTTTGTTTCCCAGATTAGAACCTGAATAAACACAGACTTTTTTCATGCGGTACCTCCCACTTGTTTTATAATCATTTATCCGTTGACGTTGTGATCTGAAACTATTATAATCAGCTCACAGCCATAAGTAAAATAGAGATTAAATATGGGAGGTATATTAAAATTTTATATGTTTATTCCATTTGAACTTTACCGTGTTTTTTATACCACAGCCAGACTTGGAAGCATTTCAAAAGCTTCCAAAGAGCTTTTCACCTCTCAGCCAGCTGTCAGTTATTCCATAAAACAACTGGAGGAAAAACTGGGCGGCCAGTTATTTTTCAGAAATGCAAAAGGGGTGTCTCTGACTGCTGAGGGAGAGATACTGTACCAATATATCGAAAAAGGATGCTCTCTGATTCTCTCCGGCGAACGCAAATTTGGAGAATTGAAAGATATGACTTTGGGACAGCTGCGAATTGCTGTCTGTTCTGCCGTTTGTAAAAACGACCTGCTAAAACCCATTACCCATTATCATCAGCTGTATCCGGATATCCGCATCCACGTCAGAGATGAATCCAGTTATGAAATCTCCAGGCTTCTTGATAAGGGAGAAATTGATGTTGGAATAATTAATTTCCATGAAAATAACAATGAACAGCTTCATATGGTCAGGGAAATAAAAAAAGAGATGTGCTTTGTTGCAGGTAAGAAATATGAGCCTCTAAGCTGGAATCCCATCTCACTTCACGCACTGACAGAAGCGCACCCCTTAATTGCACTTCACAAAGGCGGCAGTACAAGAAAAGTTCTGGATCAATTTCTGCTCTCACATGGAATTAAGAAAAGTCCCCAGGTAGAGTTAAGTACATTGGAACTGATTGTTGAGTTCACCATAAACGGTTTAGGAATCGCCTGCGTAACAAAAGACTATGTGGCAAATGAACTGGCCTGCAAAAAGCTTTTTCTTATTCCCCTTTTAGAGCCTCTTCCAAAGATAAATCTGGCGGTTGTATTAAAAAAAGGCATGCCGGTTTCCACTGCATCAGAAAAATTCTTAGAGCTGCTTAACCAATAAGGCTGCTGCTGCCTCCTTAATATCCCAGACTCTGCTCCACAATAATCACTTTTATCCGGTCCTTTATAAACTGGCCGGTTATCAGAACAAAATCATTACAGAATCTTTCTTTATGATTGCAGTCAATACATCTGCCCAAAGCAGCGCAGGGTGTTGATTTGCCCAGCCGCTTTGCATCCAGTGGTGCTGCAATCTGCCTGGTTCTTTTTATGGCTTCGTCCAGATTATCAGTGATTTTATTAACTCCTGCTACAACAATTACCTGACCAGGTCCATATAACATGGGGGCCACTCTGCTTCCATTTCCATCTATATTAAACAGCTCACCTTTCTTCGTAATTGCATTCACTCCGGTAACAAACGTATCTGCCCGGAAATTCTGCAAATACAATTCTCTTTTATCTTTACCCGTCAGCGTTGGTTGAAACTTATCCAGAAACTGAATATTACGAGTTCTCAAATGATCGAAAACCCCAAGCTGATCCAGTGTCACGGAATCGCCGCAGCCTACGGTTTCTCCATCTTTGATCAGCTCATCCAAAAGTGAAATCAACAGCCCCTGTTGATCCACATAATATCCTGCCATTTTATTTTTATTCAGGTTCTCAATAACCTCTCCCACTTGCTCAGGAATATTCCTGTTATCAAAAAGCATCAATAAACTCCTTTCATTCCATCAGTATGTCATCCATTGCTGCAGTCTATAAAATAGATTTTTAATTATTGTAAATCCCATATGTCAAAAAAGCAAACAAAAACTGCCGGAATTCGAATAACCGGCAGTTAAACTTTGTTGTTTTGTCATTTATTTACTGAATCAAATTCCTTATAAATTTGAAGATCAGGTTCGGGTGTTATTAGCGATACGATAATGATTGCCACGCATGCCACAGTAAAAGCCGGAAGAAGTTCATAGATGTTAAAGACTCCACCCAGAGGCCTCACCAGATACTTCCAGATAAACACCATTGCACCTCCAGATATCATTCCTGCAACAGCACCGTAAAAATTGCTTCTTTTCCAGAACAGTGCAAACAGCATTACAGGGCCAAAGGAAGCTCCAAAGCCAGCCCAGGCAAAGGAAACGATGGTGAATACGGAACTATTGGGATCCCATGCAAGGAACACCGCAATCAGCGCGACTCCGATTACAGTCAGCCTGGCCGCCAGCATGGAAGTTTTATGACTTACTTTAAGCTTTAAAAAATCCTGCATAAGATCCTGGGATACACCTGATGCAGCTGTTAACAACTGGGAGTCAGCGGTAGACATGGTACAGGCAAGTATCCCTGCAAGCACCACACCTGCCAATACGGAATAAAGAAAACCATGACTTCCCAAAAGCCCCGCCAGCTGGATAATCACTGTCTCTGCTTCCGATCCGGAAGTAAATACCGGAATATGACCTGCCACAGAAACGCTGTAACCAATGATTCCGATTAGAATTGCTACAAACATGGATATCACTACCCAGGTAGACGCAATACGGCGGGAAGTTGTAAGCTTTTTTTCATCGCTGATTGCCATAAAACGCAGAAGAATATGAGGCATACCAAAATACCCCAGTCCCCATGCCAGAGTTGATACAATATTTAATACACCGTAAGGAGATGAAGTCTGATCAGCCATAGTATGGGTTCTGCTCATGCTTAGATAGCCTTCCAGAGCACCTGCATTCTCAGTGACTTTATCCCAGCCTCCACCAACTGATATTCCATAGAAAACAATAATAATAAGTGATATGCTCATAACAATACTCTGAACAAGATCTGTAGTGGAAACCGCCATGAACCCACCCATTACCGTGTATCCCACCACTACGACTGCACCAATAATCATAACAGTATGATAATCAATCTGATACAGACTGTTAAACAGCGTACCAATTGCTTTAAAACCGGAAGCAGTATATGGAATAAAGAAAATAAGAATCGTTATGGCGGATATGCACATAAGAATATTTTTCTCATCCCGATAGCGTCGGGAGAAAAAATCCGGGATTGTAATGGTATTGCATACTACCGAATACCGTCGAAGTCGTTTTGCAACCAAAAGCCAGTTTAAGTAAGTGCCTGCTGCCAGACCGATTGCTGTCCACCCGGCATCAGCAATGCCAGTCATATAAGCAACCCCTGGAAGTCCCATCAGCAGCCAGCTGCTCATGTCCGATGCCTCCGCACTCATGGCAGTTACTAACGGCCCCAGCTTCCTTCCTCCCAGATAAAACTCATCAGCAGAGTCACCCCCACCCTTTTTGCTGTAATAAAACCCGATATAGACCATTGCCACCAGATAAACCAGAATGGCAGACAATATGCCTATTTGACCTATACTCATAATGTCCCTCCTTGTTACTTACTTATTTCTGCTGTCAGCCTTATACCCCCAGCAATAATGGGTGTATTATAGCATCAACAAAAATAGAACGCAACGCAGAACGAAGTATAGACTAAATACCATACTTTTTTAAACAAAATATGAATATATGTATATTCTATAAGAATTTTTTACTGTACTCAAGTTAGTTATAATTATAATACAAGTATATATAATTTATTTTTCCGGCAAAAATCCGCTTAGAAAGGATGGCAGCACCAATGCACTGTATTGTCTGAGTGAATACTCTCCTCCGCACAGACACCAGTCATATAATAACGCCCGTTCACAGAGAGCATAAAGCTTCACCATTTCAGTGACACTCATTTTAGTTCCAATCTGTCCGTCTTCCTGTCCCTGGGCAATAATCTTTCTTAACAGCTTATAATAGGTGCGGTTATGATCCAGTAAATGCTTCTCTCCATTTGTTATAAGCTGGGTGGACAATAATCTTGCCAGAAGATCAATGGAGATACTATTCTCTATCATTGTAAATAATTCACTGTTTAACCGCAGCAGCTTTTCTACAGCCGAAAGTTCAGGATCAAGCTGAGTTTTCAGCTCCTCATATTTATCATCAAATAAAACACTAAGCGTACTAAGAAGCGCATCCTTCCCATCAAAATAATGATAGAACGACCCTTTTGACGTCTTTGAAAGTTCTATGATTTCCTCCACAGTGGTATCTTCATATCCCTGTTCATAAAACAATTTCCAGGCTGCGCTTACGATTTTCCCCCTGGTATTGCGCACACTTTTCTTCGCCATGTAACAATTCCTCCTTAATTTTCATCCTGAGATGAAATTACATAATTCAGTATATCATAAGAGAGGAAAAAACGTCCATGAATTAAATCCAGGTGTCCGTATCTGTACTTTTAGTGACATGGTGAAATCACTGTGTTACAATAATAAAAAACCAGCAAACAGCTCTTAGAAAGGAACGGTGAACGGTGAACAGCCTGACCAAAAACATTCAATCCGAAGAAACTCTTCTTAACCTTATTCATCACGCATTTCCACAGGCAATCTGTACAGGTATTGAAGAACTGACAGAAGGTTATTTTAATGTGGCATATAAAATATCCCTGGAACATGCTCCCTCCTGCATATTAAAGATTGCACCTCCTGAGGATGCTCTTGTTATGTCTTATGAGAAGAATATTATGATGAGCGAAGTCCTTGCTATGCGTACAGTAAAAGAACAATCTGATGTACCCGTTGCAAAAGTCTTATTTTATGATGACAGTTTAAGCCTGATTCATGCTCCGTATTTTTTCATGGAGATACTGGAGGGCGACAGCTTTCACTCCATTCTTTCCGGCCTATCCCCTGTTGTACAGTCAGCTATACGAACGGAAGCGGGCGGTCTGAACAGAAAAATCAACTCCATTCAAGGAGACAAATTCGGCTATCTGGGACAACCGTCTTTGCAGGGAAATGACTGGTATCATGTGTTTTCTACTATGACAGAGCTTGCTTTTTCAGATGGAGAACGTTTGTCCATTGACTTAAAGATATCCAAGCAGCGGCTGTTTCAGGATTTAGAAGCATGCAAAGAACTGTTTGATGAGGTTAAAACTCCCGCGCTGGTCCACTGGGATTTGTGGGATGGGAATATCTTTGTGAAAGACAACCGGATTACCGGTTTGATCGACTGGGAGAGAAGTCTTTGGGCAGATCCCCTGATGGAAGTTGGATTTCGAACCTATAATTCGGACACGGATTTTTTCAAGGGGTACGGCATTGACCACCTTACTGATAAGGAATACTTACGGGCGATATGGTATGACGTTTACACAATGCTCCTCGTTATCCAGGAATGCGATTATCGCCAATACGATACCCGGGATATGTATGATTGGGCTGCCGGCAATCTGACTGACAAATTTGCAGAGCTTCACCGAATCATACATTCCAGTTAAAAAAAGCAGGCATTTCAGCCTGCTTTTCTAACCAGAAAATCATCTTAAATCAAGAGGATTATACTCTTCTTCCTGCATCACACTCACATAAGCCGGACGTATAATCTTATCCATGTTAATCAGCTCCTCAATCCGGTGAGCACTCCAGCCTACGATTCTTGCTATTGCAAAAATGGGAGTAAACAACTCATTGGGAATATCTAACATGGAATAAACAAATCCGCTGTAAAAATCAACATTGGCACTGACGCCTTTGTAGATCCGGCGCTCTTCCCCGATTACCTTGGGAGCCAGTCTCTCTATGGACGAATAAAGGTTAAAATCTTCCATACGTCCCTTTTCTTCCGAGAGTTGTTTTACAAAACCTTTGAATATTTCCGCACGGGGGTCTGATTTGGAATAGACAGCATGTCCCATTCCGTAGATCAATCCCTTCCGGTCATATGCTTCCTTGTGAAGCAGCTTTCTTAAGTACTCCTCTATTTCTTCTTCATCTTTCCAGTCATGTACCTCTTTCCTTAAATCCTCCATCATCTCAACTACCTTGATGTTGGCACCGCCGTGCTTTGGTCCTTTTAATGATGCAAGAGCTGCCGCTACCACACTGTAGGTATCCGTACCGGAAGAGGTCACCACATGGGTTGTAAACGTGGAGTTATTGCCGCCGCCGTGTTCCATGTGAAGAATAAGGGCCAGGTCAAGAACATGAGCTTCCACTTTCGAATACTTCATATCAGGTCTTAGAAGTCTTAAAATGTTTTCAGCTGTGGACAGCTTTTCATCGGGTCTGTGAATATACATGCTCCCGCCCCGCTCATAGTGATTAAAGGCATGGTATCCATAGACAGCCAGCATTGGCATGACGCTGATTAACATCAGACTCTGGCGAAGAACATTTGGCACCGATATATCCCCTGCTTTTTCGTCATAGGCTGACAAGGTGAGTATACTCCTGGCAAGGGTGGACATCATGTCATGGCTTGGTGCTTTCATCACTACATCCCTGACAAAATTGGTAGGGAGAGTTCTGCTGTAGCCCAGTGTCTGGGAGAAGCGTTCCAGCTGTTTTTTATCCGGCAATTCTCCAAATAAAAGAAGATAGGCAATTTCTTCAAATCCATACCGCTCCTCTTTTACTACTCCATTTACCAGGTCATAAATATTATATCCCCGATAATAAAGTTCCCCTTCACAAGGTACCTTCTCTCCGTCTATGGTTTTACTCGACAAGATCTTTGACACTTTGGTCAGACCGGCAACCACTCCGTTACCGTTCCTATCTCTAAGCCCCCTCTTTACATCGTATTTATCGTAGGATTCTAAGTCAATCCGTTCATCATTTAAACAGATATCTGACCACTCCTGTACGTTTTTTTCAAATTCCTTCTGATCAATCATGCAAACACCTCTTTCTGAAAACAGATCATCAAGTTCCGCCGTCTTACCAAATACCTACCCGCTCCTTTCCCTTTGTAAATATATTCCAACAGTTCACTTTTGAACTTTTTCATATAATATATAATTTCAATAAAAAAATCAAGATATATTTTGTGAACAGCTGTATTTCTCACAGTTTTTGTATATTGACAAACACTCCCACAGCTTTTATACTTGCCTTAATTTCCCTACTTGAAATAATCGGAGGATATCCATGAAAATAGAATTATCTTTGCTTTTTTTTGTAGAAGCAGTTGGTACCATTGCCTTTGCCTCTTCGGGAGCCATGGTAGCCATAAAAAAACAGCTTGATTTGCTGGGAGTCATTGTTCTGGGCGTTACAACAGCAGTGGGCGGCGGTATGTTGCGGGATATTATTATTGGAAATGTCCCTCCTGCGCTGTTTAAGGACCCGATTTACGTATTACTTGCCTTTATTACGGTTATGCTTCTATTTATTACAGTAAGGATGAATCAGAAATTTATTTCCGGCCGCCACATGGAAACATTTGAAAAGGTCATGAATATCTTTGATGCAATCGGTCTGGGCGCATTTACAGTAGTTGGAATCGATACTGCTGTTTTGGCTGGCTATGGTGATTATCATTTTCTCATAGTTTTTCTAGGTGTCATCACTGGTGTGGGCGGAGGCATTTTGCGTGATATCATGGCAGGCCAGACCCCTTATGTACTGAAAAAGCACATCTATGCCTGTGCTTCCATTGCAGGTGCCATGCTGTATGCCGGTTTGATGAATCACATCAACGAAGACATTGCCATGCTGGCAGGAGCTGCAACTGTGATTGTAATTCGTCTACTGGCTACCCGATTTTGCTGGAATCTGCCTACAGCCGTAAAAAATAATTAATCAGGAGGTTACTTATGAACCGTTTACTGCAATATACAATTGGTATCATTTTTTCCATCTGCCTTATGGTGGTGCTGTTATTCACAGCAGTGGAGGCAGCCGTTTACTGGACTCCCGGCTATTTCGAAAAGGAATATAAAAAATATAATGTAACCGAATCCGTTTCCATGAAAATGGATGATCTGATGGACGTCACAAACCAGATGATGGCGTATTTAAAGGGTAACCGGACAGAACTTCAGGTAACAACTACAATGGGGGGAGTCCGCAGAGATTTTTTCAGTGCCAGAGAAATTGCTCATATGGAAGATGTTCAGGGGCTGTTTTTAGGAGCCATGTCAATTCGTAGAGGCTGCCTTATGATAATGGTGCTTTGCCTCATTATCCTTATGTTATTGAAAATAAGCTGGAACAATACATTTCCCCGATCGGTTTTGATAGGAAGCGGGTTATTTTTCCTTGGATCCGCAGGAATCGCAGGGATTATTTCTACGGATTTTACCAGGTATTTTATACTGTTTCACCATATGTTTTTTACAAATGATTTTTGGATGCTTGATCCATCTACTGACATGCTGATTAATATTGTTCCGGAAGGTTTTTTCAGGGACACTGTTTTTTATATTGGTTTTCTCTACTTTTTCTCGGTCGTGGTAATATTAGCTTTATGCGTGTTTCTTATGCGTAAAAAGGGGAAAAATAGCAAATAAACTTTACTTGTTACCCAAAATCACCTATACTGTAAATTGATAAATTATCTGAAACTGAAACATTACTATGGAGAGATTATTGAGCATGACCCAATTAACTAAAAAAGTATTAAGTTTCTTCCTGTGTCTGTTTTTGTTCGCTTCTTCCTTTACAGTAACCGGGAAAGCAGCAGTTGACTGGCCTGACAATATATCCGTACAGGCAGATGGAGCGATCCTGATGGATGGGGATACCGGGACAATTCTATGGGGACAGAATATACACAACCAGTATTTTCCTGCAAGTATTACAAAGGTAATGACTGCATTGCTGGTGATAGAAAACTGCAAACTGGACGACACTGTAACCTTTTCCCATGATGCGGTATTCAATGTGGAATCCGGAAGCAGCAATGCCGGAATTAACGAAGGGGATCAGCTGTCTGTAAAAGACTGCCTTTATGCTCTTTTACTAAAATCTGCCAATGAATCTGCCAATGCGCTGGCAGAACATGTTGCAGGAAGCAGAGAGGCTTTTGCTGATATGATGAATGCAAGAGCAAAGGAACTTGGCTGCAAAAACACTCATTTTGCCAATCCCAGCGGTTTAAATAACCCGGAACATTATACATCCCCCTATGACATGGCACTCATTGCCAGAGCAGCCTTTAATAATCCCATCTTTGAAGAGATCGATTCCACCACCTATTATAAACTTCCACCTAATTCCATTAACAAAGAGGGACTGGCCATTTTTCCGGGACATAAAATGTTGAGAAAAGGTACTCCTTTTTACTATCCTGAGGCAGTGGGCGGAAAAACCGGTTATACCACACTTGCCGGCAATACACTGATTACGTGTGCCGAGAAAAACGGAATGAAGCTCATCACCGTTATATTAAAGGGGTCCACTCCCCAATACTGGGCAGATACCAAAAATCTTCTGGAATTTGGTTTTAATAATTTTACGTCTTTAAAAGCGGCTGAATACGAAAAGACCTATAGTTCCATTACCAACGATTTAAACTTCAGCGGTCTTTCCATCACAAAACCGGAAGCGCTGGTACTGGACCCTGACAGCCGCATTATATTACCAAAGACTGCCGACTTTTATGATGCGCAGCCAGAATTAAGTTATGACATATCAAACGATGATCCGGAAAATGCAATCGCTAAAATTAATTATCGTTACCAGGACAGAGTAGTTGGTTCTACCTTTCTGGAAATCAACGATTCCCTGGTAGCATCCGCAGTTAAATCAAAGCTTGAAGATGCTCCTTCTACCAAAGCTTCTGAAACGTCCGAAGAAGCGGTAGACGCTTTAGCAGGAAGGGACGCAGCAAAGCTGAAAGCAGACCGGGCAGCCCAGGATTACAGGGAAAAAGCATTAAGACCTTTTGAGATCCCATTGTCAGCCTGGCTGATCCTTGGATGTGTGGGAGCTGCCATTGTTATCGGCGGCCTCATATCTTTTATGATTTACAGGAAGCACCAGGAAGAACAAAACTCTCTGATACGGAGAGAACAAAGACTGAAACGTCTGAAGGAATCAGGTGTCTCGGCAGATGAATTTGATTCACTTCTTCAACAGCGCCGCGGTATCTATACCTCCAGAAAAAAAGGCTGGAAAAAAGGAAAATTTAAATTCCGGTAAATGGGAGGGGTTATGAAAAAGTCCTTGTCAAAAAAAGAACTGGTGTGGAACGTTCTGGTTACCCTCTTAGCTCTGGCCGGAGCAACCATAGTTTCTTATCTGCTGGTCTTTGTCGGCGGACACACCTCGAATGTAAGTATCGTATATATGATGGCAGTTGTTCTGATCTCCCGTTTTTCAAATGGTTATATACCGGGAGTCGTAGCATCTTTCATCAGTGTGATGTGGGTAAATCTGGTATTTACATACCCCTTTATGCACTTAAATTTCACCTTGGATGGATATCCCGTTACCTTTATTGCCATGATGGTCATATCCAGTATTACAAGTGCCACCACAACACATTTAAAATATCAGAATAAAATTATCCGTGAACGGGAAAAGCTTTTAATGGAAGCAGAGAAAGAGACGATGCGGGCGAATCTGCTGAGAGCCATTTCACATGATCTCAGAACACCCTTAACCGGAATTATCGGTGCAAGCAACTCTTATCTTGATGATAACGATTCCATGTCTGAAGAAGAAAAAGCAAATCTGGTAAACGGAATCCGTGAGGATGCCAACTGGCTTCTTAACATGGTAGAAAATTTGCTGACGGTCACCAGAATCCGGGGTACGAAAACACAGATAGCAAAATCCCTGGAACCCTTGGAGGAGGTAGCGTCCGAAGCAGTTATGCGTTTTCATAAACGTTTTCCTAATACTGAGGTAAAGGTAACAGTACCAGATGAACTGGTTATGGTTCCCATGGATGCCACGCTGATTGAGCAGGTGATTATCAATCTTCTGGATAATGCAGTGTACCATTCAAACTCCAAAGATCCTGTCAGTTTAACCATCTCAATTGAGGGTAGTAACGCACGCTTTGACATCCGTGATCACGGAGTCGGAATCGCACCAGAAAGACTTTCTACCATATTTGACGGATATACCCCTTCCCCAAACAGCAGTGGAGATTCTCATAAGGGTATGGGAATTGGTTTGTCCATCTGTAAGACAATCATAACCGCACATAACGGAACCATAACAGCGGGCAATGAATCACTTGGGGCAATCTTTACTTTTACATTACCATTGGGAGAGAATACTTGTGAATAAATTTACAATAGCAATTATTGAAGACGAAAAGAATATTTCGGGTTTTATTGAAAGCACCCTGCAAAGACATGATTATAAGGTCATCAGTGCAGTGAATGGAAAAGACGGGCTGGCTATGATCAGTTCTAACTGCCCTGACGTTATCCTTTTGGATTTGGGTCTGCCTGATATAGACGGATTGGATATCATCAAGAATGTAAGAAGCTGGTCAGCCATTCCTATTATTGTTATTTCTGCCAGAACCCAGGAACAGGAAAAGGTCACAGCACTTGATTATGGCGCTGACGATTATATTACCAAGCCCTTTGGCACCAGCGAACTTCTGGCCAGAATCCGCACAGCGCTGCGACACGGCAAGTCCACAGTCAGCACAGTCGACGGTTCTGTGGTACAGACTCCGTATCAATGCAAGGGGCTTGTAATTGATTTTGCCAAACGCCTGGTTACTTTAAATGGGCATGTGATCCATCTGACTCAGATTGAATACAAACTGGTATCCCTTCTGGCGGAAAACTCCGGCAAGGTACTCACCTATGATTACATGATCAACCATATCTGGGGACCCTATGCAGACAGCAATAACCAGATTCTTAGAGTGAATATGGCACACATCCGGAGAAAGATTGAAATAAATCCCGGAGAACCAAATTATATTTTTACGGAAATAGGTGTTGGCTACCGAATGCGGGAAAGCGAATATTAAGAAGGGGGGATTGCCCCCTTCTTTTTGTTCTGCTTGCGGACTTTGGTTTTTTCCACCCGTTTTTTCTTGGCTTCGTCCTTTTTTTCATAGATTCCGCCAATTTCATCCTCACCAATCAGCTTCATGGTCTTTACTACATAAACCATTCTCTCATCGTTTCGCCTCAGCCTGATTTTACCCTTTACATTACCATGAACAGGGCAGCATCCCAGTGCCGTATATACTTTCTGGTTTACAGAAAACCACCGGATTTTCTTCTTCAGCATCCGGTTGCATTTGCAGCAGATCAGATCTGTTACCGTCTTATCCTCAATGGCGGCCTGCTTTGATTCAAAGGGCCTTGAGATGTATTTGGAATATCTGGGGAATACCAGATAGATCTCTTCCTCTTTATTGGCAGGAAGGCAGTAATAATCCGTGGACCAGTATGCCTCCACCTTTTTAAAGTCCATTTTACTCATAATCCGCCCTGTATAATGAGCATCATCAAGAGCTCTGTGAAACGGACGATCTTCCATCACTTTTGATTCAAAAACAGCAACATCAAGAGACACCCGGTCTTTCCCATCCCCCTCCAGGAGGCTGTAAAGTTTTTGGATGTCGTAATAAAGAAGGGGTTTCTTAAAGGGATCTGGCAATCCATAATAAGCGATGTTTCGCTGGAGCTCCGTTAAATCCATGGATCCCCATGTACAAAATACGGGATCGTCTCCACACCAGAGAAAAAACTCTTTCACAGCCTCCTCAAAGCAGATTCCCTCTTCCATCAGCGTCTGTTGATCCATGTGGGTCACTTCCAGGATTTTTTCATGAAGCTCAGTATAGACTCTGGGCTTAATCAGTCTCCTGTACTCTCCCGTTTCTTCCATGGTCTCATTCAGCCTTACTGCTCCGATTTCAATAATCTCAAAGGGAAAATGGTCGACTGCTTCCTCCTTCCCTCCAGCGTTCTGGTTCCATTCCAGATCCAGTACAATGTAGTTTTTCATATATTCAAATCCTTTATTTTATGAGTCTGTTCAGTTTCTCACGCATCTTCTGTCTGCGCCGGTTTGTTTCTTCTCCATCAAATTGGAACGCTCCGTTTATTTGAAACAATACGTCCCCTTCTCTGGATCCTTTTGGGAGTTCCTTTAAAGGCAGCTTCACCATAGCTCCGCTTTCCTCTTCGCAGATCGCAATCTCCTGTTCGATCCGGTCTATGATATATTGCATGGTATTTCCCCCTTCATGCCGGTTCTTTATGGATTACAGCTTTTGCACGGCTCTAACCCCTGGTTAATCAGTTCTTCTCTTGTTCCAGTATATAGCTTCCGGTTCTCCTCTTTTATGGATTTTGCAAGTTTGCAATCCGGAAGGTGAAATTTGCCCGTATTGGTATTTATAATATAATCCTTGTGGGTATCAGTCTCATTTTCCCTGGTTTCCCCCGTAAGATTCTCCTGCTGCTCATCCTGCCCCGGAAACCGAAGCCCGGTTCCGTCACTTTCAATTACGATTGTTCCAATCTGATCCGTCCGCAGAACTTTAATTCCCTGTTTCTTAAATAAATCCATTGTTTCTTTGTGAGGGTGTCCGTAATCATTATTCTTCCCGCATGAGATAACCGCATACCGCGGACTAACCGCTTTTATAAATTCCGGTGTTGATGAGGTACTGCTGCCATGATGGGATACTTTTAAAACATCTGCTTTTAGAGGAAATCCACTTAGCAGCATATCCTGTTCCGCTTCCTTTTCCGCATCCCCACATAAAACAAAGCTGGTTTTTCCGTATACCAGCCTCATGCCTATGGACCAGTTATTTAAATTATCCCCATAATCCTGGTTGGGCGAGATAATCTGAAAAGTGGCATCACCCAGACGGTAGCTTTCACCTGCTTTTGGGATGGTAACTTTAATATTCTTATCTGCAATGGCATCAAGCATCCGCTCATAGATTCTTGTAGTATGCTCTTTTTCCGGAAGCATAACAGTTGTCACATCAAACTCCCGGATAACTCCTTCCAGACCGCCAATATGATCCGAGTGGGGATGTGTGCCGATCACATAATCAAGTTTTTTTACTCCCTGTGCCTTTAAATAATTGATAACTGTATCCGTCTGGTCTTTTTCTCCTGCATCAACAAGCATAAAGTGACCATTTGCTTCAATCAGGGTGCTGTCACCCTGACCTACATCAATAAAATGTGCAGCCAGTCCAAAGCCAGCTTTCTGACCATCAGTCTCATTTCGCACAGCAGTATTAAAATCATCTGATCCGGTTGTTTTATAAACGCAGCCAGTCAGAATAATCATACAAAGAACAGCTGCCAGTGCCAGAATCCTTTTTCCTTTGTTTCCAGCCATATTTGTTGTCATTTCCATCTGCTCCTTCGTGTTATTATATGATAGAATTCCTCATTCTACAAGTATTTTCCACGTCCTGCCACAGGGCAATCCGTTTCCTTTGCATTAAAAACGGACTGCAATATGCAGCCCGTGCAAATATAATCCATCTTTAAGGCAGCCGGGCTCCGTCAGAACCGACT
The DNA here is from genome assembly GCF_002934545.1 of Lacrimispora xylanisolvens. GTDB lineage: Bacteria > Bacillota > Clostridia > Lachnospirales > Lachnospiraceae > Lacrimispora > Lacrimispora xylanisolvens. The sequence goes on along the minus strand of NZ_PTJA01000018.1, from coordinate 74,926 downwards.
TTGGCACCGTCAGGAGTCGTACTATCAGTAAGCATCTGTCCAGTCTGTGTATCACAGTAATACTGTTTCCCATTCCAGTCAATCCAGCCCGTTGCCATATATCCCTGTTCATTAAAGAAATACCATTTTCCATTAATATTCTGCCAGCTGTTTTTCGAATAGCTGCCATCTCCGTTTTCATACCACCGGCCTGTCTGATCCTGCTTCCAGCTGCCTGCATAGTTTATAAAATTGGACTTCGCCTGTTCCCCACTGATAAAGATTGAGGAAGATTCCACCCAGGCGCCTTTTTTCTCCGGATTTTTTGCATTTACGGTGCGAACCTGAAATGTGTAGTTTCCTTCCTTTGTCAGGAAGCCTCCCAGCTCCATACTTGTCTGATCCGTTGTTTTTGCAGTTCCCACGCCTTTTCCATCACGATAAAGCTTGACTTCATAACTTCCTGCTCCCACGCTCTTTGACCAGTTTGCCACATGTCCATCAGTCCAGTTTAAGGAGCTGACTGGCTGGGTAAATTCGCCAGCGGAAGATAAATCTATGGTAACAATCACAGTCTGATTATAATCTTCTTTTTTTTGCTTTACATACGTCCCGCCCTCAATGGTGTAACTTCCATCCTTAGTGTCAAAATAATAATCATCCTGACAATGCAGGGTTACTTCCAGTCTTGGAACATCATTTTCATACCATTGGAAACCGTCATTGACAAATTCACACTGATCAACCTCAATTTTATCGCCTTTTACCGTAACTTCTGCCTGCTGTTCAGAAATGTTTCCGCCCAACACAATATCCGCCGTCACCGTCATTTTTACTGTAGTAATCTTCTTTCTGGAAGCAGCTGATGCAGTGGTACAGTTTGCCCCTGTAACCAATGCCGCCGTAAGCATCAGTGCCATAATCTTCCTCATATTCATGCAGCATCCCTCACCTTTCTATCTCTTTAATACAGTACAAAGTTATGTATACGTGATTTCATTATACCTCATATAAGAGAATTTGTGAATGGTGATGAGCATTTATTCCCGTGAGATTTAATTCACAGTATCTTAAAAAGGCATAGAAAAACAGGACAACAGAAGAAAATACCAGTTCCCTTTCTTCTAATTGCCCTGCTATATACGCTATCATAATTACTTTGCAAACTCTGCCAATGCCTGATTAAACTCATCCTTCTGATCATAGAACGCGCCATGTCCGCTGAATTCAAATGGCAGAAGTACTGAATTTTTAATATACTGATGCTGAATCTCCCCTAATGGGAAGGGTACCACTTTATCATGGATTCCATGAATAATCAGAGTTGGTACACAAATTTCTGTCAGATCCTGGAATAAAACCTCCTGAATCCATGTATTTGCAATTTTTGCCGTCGCCCATCCGGCTGCCTGCAGTCCCACCTGGAAAAACCAATCCGAAAATGGTGCGGTTAAATGCTGGAAAAAAAATATATTTCCAAAGTTACTTAACATGTTTGGCCGGTCTTCATAAGTCCCGTTTATAATATCCGTTACGGTCTGTACATCAACTCCATAAGGAAAATTCTCTCGTTTGATCAAACTGGGGGCTGCTGCCGCAAACAAAGCCAGCTTTGATACACCATGACCCTTATGCCTTGCCATATACCGGATTGCTATGGCACCCCCGGTCGAATGACCTGCCAGGGTGATATTTCTTAATCCCAGTGCATCAATAACTTCTCTCACATCATCTGCAAGTCTGTCATAGTCATACCCGCAAAAAGGCTTATCCGAATCTCCAAACCCCCGTGTATCAATCCCTATGCAGCGAAATCCCATAGCCGGAAGTACATCAAACTGATATTCAAACAACTTACGGCTTCCCGGCCATCCATGAAGAAACAGGATGGTATTTTCGCAGTCCGGATTTAAATCCTCCACATAAATGTTGACATTTCCATCAACAGTGACATAATAACCCATAATCTTATATCTCAATCTTTTTGATTTATACTATTCAAAAAAAGCTGGTCCGGTACGCGATTATGTCATTTTTCTTTTCCAATTCAAGATACATTTTTATGATAATGGTGTTTTGCAATATTCACATTCACATACAGTTCCAGTCGTGACCTTATTTTGAGCCCCGCAGTTCTGGCAAATAAGAACTTTTAAACTTTCTGCTTTTGTTGCTTCATGCCTGATGTTTGTTCTGCTAAATCTATCCGACAGATGAATTCTACGATTATTGTCATATAGATAAGAATCCTCTAAATAACCCCCATCAATAATCTCCTGTATTTCTTTTATAGCCTTTGGAAAATCTAGAGCCATCATTGCTGCTATACGCTCGGTATTTGTTTGGTGATTGTCAACAATTAGCTCCATATATCTTTGATACCTGACTCCTGACTCCTTAACTTTTCGGGAACCATAAAACATATGTAAAGAAATACAGGTAAGCAAAATTATTCCCGGAATTGCTTCCGAAAATTCAGCACCCGTATTTACAAATTTAAACCAATAACAATAATAACAGTTTAGCAGCAAAACTATTATTCCTAAGAGAACCATAATCCTGCTGTTTATTTTAGCCCCTTCTTTATCTGTCTTCATTTTCCTATGGAATAATAAAAAACCAACAGGCATAAAAAGCAAGAACCAAATAATAACTACAGGCCATAAAATAAACTTAGTTTTATGCTTCATTTTTTCTTCCAACTCAGTGGTGAGCCACAATACTCACACTCACCAACCTTTCCATTTATTATTTTATTGCTTGCTCCACAATTGTGGCATGTCACGGTAACAAAATTCTGTTTTTCTTCGATTTTTCTTTGAGATACCACTTTAGTTCCTGGTAAAATACATTCTGACGCAATGTCAATATAGACATCCTTAAAAAATTTTCGCTTTATCATTAAATTTAGTTTTTTAATTACTTCTTCTTTAGGACTATTAATTGCATTGGCAAGAGACACAATAGAGCCTGAAGAATTTGTACTCAAAAGTATTTGATATCTTCTAAATTCATCTATTAGCTTCATTCGTTTTTTTCCAAAAACAATAAGTGATATTCCGCAGCCAGTAATTAAAAAACCTAAGATACGATACACAAAAGATAATTCTGGATGCATCATTACCGATAGGGTAAACGTACCAAAAATAATTGTATTAAAAATACCTAAGCCGATCATTGAATTTGCAATAAAATGTCCAAAGCTAATATGGGATTCCGAGCTTCTCACTGTTTCTCACCTTTACTTTCATATTATCTAGATTAGTTGTATTTTATCTAGGTGCCACTTATGATAATGGTGATCCACAGTATTCACATTCACTTACTGTTCCTGTAATAACCGTATTCTTTCCACCGCAACTTTGACAAATGACTACCTTAGGATTCCTTTGTGTATCCTTCTCATAACTCCTGTTGGGCATTTCACAATTATTTTCCTGTTTATTCATATAAGTTGTTTGATTTTGAGTAAATAAAATTGTAGTCTGATTTTGGAAATCTTTAAAATCTTTCATAAAATCATCTGTCATTTTATTTAAAAATTTTTTACTTTCATTAATTGATGCAATTCGTTGCTTCTCATAGTAATCTGCTTCTTTTTTTAATAACACTGCTCTCAAGAATATATAAAAATTAGGAAATAACATTATGATTAATACAGGGTAAAACGTTTTAATATCTCCAAAATTTATATGCGCACTCCCCAGCAGCCAAATATTAAAAACCATTAATATCACGCCAAATATAAACATAATTCTACAATTATGTTTTGCCCCTGGTTTGTCTATTTTGATTCTTTCATTAAGCTTATATATACCTACAGGCCAAAAGAATACAAACCATAAGATGATAGCCAGCCACCCAGGAAATCTATACTCCCTTTGCATTTTATTCTCCTTTAAAATATTCTTCTAAACAAATTTCTCCCCACATTCCGGACAGAAGTTTGACTTGCCATTCATTGTAGCACCACACTTGGAACAGGTAATGGTGATATTTTTACCGCACTCCGGGCAAAACCGTGCATTTACTGGTATGCTCCCGCCACATCCTGGACATTTTTGAGATAAATTTGGGCCGGTTGGATTGGTGAAATCATATCCGCAGGTACCACAGTATCTCTGATCATTTCTCTTAACAGAATGACAATTGGGGCATACTGCTCCCGACTCCTGTCCAAGATTCAATGACTGTGTCATGGCATTTAATGTGTTTCCAAAGCCCGTTCCCATACCAAGTCCCATACCCGCACTCATAAATGGCGCTGATATAGATCCGGGATTTCCAGCAACATGTTCCATTGTATCAAATGATCGTTCCTGCTGATAATTATAACCCAGTATATTCATCTCCGCTTTTTTAGCCAATGCATCTTTTAATTTCTTTACTGCAGTATCATCTTCAGGCACACTGACATCATTTACATAGAAACTAACTAATTCTATTCCATATTCAGACATAACCGGCATAAGCTGTTCTTTCAAAAATTGAGATAACTCGTCTATATACGCATTGATTTCTAGTACGCTGATTTGTCGTTTCAGCAAATAAGTTGAAATTGCGTCTTTTACTTTTGTAATATAGATACCCCTAAAAAATTTTACCAGACCAGGTTTGTCAAATGAGGGCAATGTTCCAACCATTTTCGTAAGAAACTCTTTTGAATCTGAAATCTTTATTCCAAATATACCGTTAGAACGTACTGGAATAAACAAACCAAATTTAGGATCCTGTATCTGTATTGGTGATGGAGTGCCCCACTTTATATCAAGTGAAGACGCTTTGTTCACATACCACACCTCAGCGGTAAAAGGAGATTTACCACCAAAGGGAAGGTTTATAATCTTATTTAAAATTGGCACATTAGCAGTTTCCAGAGTATGAGTTCCTCTCTTAAAAACATCAAGGGCCTCACCACCCTTGAATAAAACTGCCTCCTGGGATTCACTGACGACAAGCTGCGTCCATGTACCCAACTCTTCGTCTGGGTACTTCCATGCGAAGACATCTGGTTCTCCATTATATTTTATTACATTAAAAAGTGCCATTATTACCCTCCATGCTCTTTTTTAATTGTTTTTTATCGCCACATCTGAGTTTAATAATACCATATTTTTCCTTTTTTTCATAATAAAAGTAAAAAAAAGGTACCGAAACCCATTACGGTTTCGATACCTTATCCCGTTCCCGAGGTGATTTGAACACCCGGCCTACCGCTTAGGAGGCGGTCGCTCTATCCAGCTGAGCTACGGAAACATCTCTGTGCTGCAGGCAGCCTGCAGCACAGTTCAAAACTTATTATATTCAAATATAAAGAATTCGTCAAGTCATTCTTGGATTTATTCCTCTGATTCCTTGAATTTTACAGTTCCCTGCATCCAGATCTGTCCTTTGAATCTGCGTCCGACTTCCGGTGTTCCCGTTAAATCTTTTTTCGCGATACAGACATGGAAAATTAAATCACTGCATTCAAGAGTAAAATCGTATACCTCTTCTTCTGTAATATGGTTCTTCATCTCATCAATTTTAATAATCTCACCAATTACAGAATACTGATCGCATTCTACACCGCACGGCATAAAGCACGAATCAATAATGGAATACAAGTCTTCTTTCATAACCCGTCTTGACGCCTGGGAATAGAGATCAATGTCCTCGATGGTTAATGTCTCCATCGCATCTTCATCGCCGTTCTTAGCCGCCTCTAACAGATTATTGCGATCCTTTGCAGCTACTCTTGCCTTTTCCCTTTGCTTATCTGACTTCTGAATGGGAAGAAGAACCTTACCGCTGACTGCAAGACCCGTAAGGCATGAATAACTGGTATCCATGGAATGATGGTCTATGATCCGTTCTCTGCATTCAAAGGAATTGTCTATATAAAAAATCAGAGAAATTCCAACTTTATATTCGTCTAAAAGCCCGGCGTAGGTTTCCCGTTCTGTGTGACGCTGTATGGAGCATGATACTTCTGAAGTTATATCACTGCTTTTTAAATATGGGTAATAGTACATTCTTTGAAACTTTCCATCCCGGTCCATCTCTCCATAGATGGCAATCCCCATTCCGGGCGCCACTTCTCTTCGGATTTCACACAGATTGGACTCTTCGTCAATCTGTATCCTTTTTACATCGGACAGATCTTCACAGAGCTTATCTAACAGCTTATCAATTTCCCTGTCTTTTTCATAAAGACTGAAACCTATGGTTCTTAAGAATTTATGCATAGAATCATCACCTGCTTTCTGTTTTTCTAAGATAATTTTCAGGAAAACAATAAGGCGAAGAATACTCCGCCTCAAGCCTTACGGTTTATTATATACTAAAACATTTGAGAATTCCAGTAAAATTTTTGATGTTAATAAATTCAGGTCCGTACCTTCCAAAAAAAGGTACGGACCCGGTCTTATACGATGCCCTGTGCCATCATGGCTTCTACTACTTTTTCAAAGCCGGCAATATTGGCACCTGCCACATAATTTCCTTTTACACCATAGCGTTTTGCCGCTTTTGCAGTCTTCTCATAGATTCCTACCATGATGTCATGAAGCTTCTTGTCCACTTCCTCAAAGGTCCAGGAAAGTCTTAAACTGTTCTGACTCATCTCCAGTGCAGAGGTAGCAACACCGCCTGCATTGGCAGCCTTGCCAGGCATGAACAGCATACCATTTTCTAGGAAGAAATCGGTTGCCTCTCTGGTGGAAGGCATATTGGCACCCTCTGCAACTGCAAAACAGCCGTTGGCCTTCAGTGCCTTTGCATCCTCTAAATTCAGCTCATTCTGGGTTGCACAGGGAAGGGCGATATCACATGGGATTGTCCAGATTCCCTTTCCTTCTGTATATACGGCAGAAGCAACTTCATCGGCATATTCCTTAATACGGCCTCTGCGTACTTCCTTAATTTCCTTTATTACTTCAAGACGAATGCCGTTCTTGTCATAGATATATCCGTTGGAATCACTTAAAGCCACTACCTTGGCTCCCAGCTGGATTGCCTTTTCCGACGCATAAATTGCCACATTACCTGATCCGGAAATTACCACACTCTTTCCTTCTAATTCCTTGCCATTATGTCTGAGCATCTCATCAAGGATATAAATGAGTCCGTAACCGGTTGCCTGGGTACGCACCAGAGAACCTCCGTAGGTAAGTCCTTTTCCTGTAAGAACACCCTCATAAAGCCCGGTCATACGTTTATATTGTCCGTATAAAAAGCCGATCTCTCTTGCTCCCACGCCAATATCTCCGGCGGGTACATCCTGATCTGCACCAATATATTTGGATAATTCGGTCATAAAACTCTGGCAGAACGCCATGACCTCTCTGTCTGATTTGCCCTTGGGATCAAAATCCGATCCACCTTTTCCTCCGCCGATGGGAAGACCAGTTAAAGAATTTTTAAATGTCTGCTCAAATCCTAAAAACTTTAAAATACCCTGGTTTACAGAAGGATGAAGTCTCAAGCCTCCTTTATATGGACCAATAGCACTGTTAAACTGAACCCGAAATCCCTTATTAACTCTTACCTGTCCGTTGTCATCTACCCACGGCACACGAAATGAGATGATACGCTCAGGCTCTACCAGGCGCTCTAAAAGTGCGGCTCTTCTGAATTTTTCTTCATTTGCTTCAATGACAATGCGCAGAGAATCAAGAACTTCTTTTACTGCCTGATGAAATTCTACTTCTCCTGGGTTCTGCTTTACGACTCTGTCATAAACTTCATCCACGTAAGACATCATTTTCTTTCCTCCTAAGATTATAAATAATACAGAATTATTAATAAAATAAAGTTATTCCAAATGTTAAAATAAGGCCGGAACCCCTTAAAGTTCCGGCCTTATCTCCCCGCCATAACTTTTTAAAATTATAGCAAGTTAATTTAGTAAAGTCAATAAACCATTTCCTATATTTTACTTATCTGGCTTCTTTTTTTTATTAACAGCCGCATAGAGCGCCAGCATGAAGCCCGACAGTGCCACCATCACCTTTCCAGCATTGGACTTTCGTTCCCCTGTCTTAGGTAATTTTGCCAGAGGCACATTCCCATCATCAATTGTAACGAAATCAATCTGGCTGTCTCCCGGCATATTTGCCAGCGGAACCGGATCCGGTATAATGGTTACAGTACTTTGAGGAGTTCTAGGACTTGGACCTGGACCATCATCATCTCCTCCATCCCCTCGGATTCTTTCATCCTGTACGGTAATTGTAAAGCTATTGACGCCGTCAAGAGTCAGAGGTGTAATACTGGAGTTAATCTGATATCCGTATGGTGCTCTCGTCTCCACAAATGTATACGTGTCTGCGGGCAGACGTTTTATTGAATATTGACCGCTGCTGTCTGTTTCAAATCTGGTAGCCTCTTTCTCGTTGGCTGTATATCCGGCAAAGGAACCATTATTCAGTTTCACATAACCATCTTTAGAGGCCTTTACAATAAACTCTGCCCCACCCAGTCTGATATCTGCAAACACCGCATTGGTCTTAACTACAATTACCTTAGATGGCTGATTTTCAACTGCCCCCTTGGTTTTTTCAAATAAAGCAGGTTTCACATAAAGCTCACTGGTTTCAGACTGGCTTAAGGTAAATTCTCTGCTCCATGGCTGAGTTCCCAGTAAATATCCACTGGGCGCTTTCGTCTCTGTGATCCGGTACGTTCCATAAGGCAGGTTTGTAATTACTGCCTTCCCTGAAAGTGTGAAGACAATGGAACTGCCATTTACATTCTCTGGCGTCCAGGATGCTCCATCAGAAGCTGCCAGACTTCGATAACTGTCCCATGCTCCCGGTACCATGGTAGATACATTGGTAAGCGTAAATTCTGCCCCAGCCAGCCTTTTATTTGTATCTTCACTGTCTACCTTTTCCAGGCTCATGCTTCCCGTACTGATCTGATTAGTTACGGTTAAGCTTGCCTCAGAATCGTTATCTACCGAAACTGCCTTGCTGTTATCCTTTAGAATGCTTACCTTCCCTTTTTCATCCACTCTGATATAGAACGGTTCAATGGAATCATAGCGGTCGGTGGCAGCCTCTCTGATCTGGTAATCTCCGTGTTTTAAACCAAGACTTATAGTACCGTCATCCCCTGTAACAAAGGTACCGTTTCCGGCATCCGGCAGGGTGTGGAACCGGCTGGCTCCGAATACGGATAAAATTCCGTTATCCTCATACTTACCAGGTCCCAGGATATAAAAGCTGATTCCGCTTATGCTTCTTTTCAGATTATCAGTCTTCTTCAGCTTTATAACAAACTGTGCCCGGTCATTGACTACCTGGTTATCTTCGTTCAGCTTCGCGTTCTTCTGGTCTGCAGAGAGCGTAAATTCAAATTCTGCTTTCCCGTTTAAGCTTAAATAACCCTCCGGTGCTTTTTCCTCTTTCAGCGTGTAGGTGCCATAAGGTATATTGCCAATATCAACGTGACCGCTTAACGCTGTAAAGCGAATGCTGTCTCCGTCTTTTTGTACATCCCTGATTCCCATGGCCTCCAGTTCTTCCACACTGGTTTTAAGCAGCTTATCAGCGAAATCTTCATATGTCCCTTCGATCTGTGTGGTTCTCTTCGTTATAGAGAATTCCGCTGACGGAAGAAGTTTTTCTGTCACTCCATCCACCTTGTCAAAGGTCAGGTTTCCGGTTCCATAATCATTGAAGACAAATTCACTTCCATCTGTTGTTACGTTGCTGCTTTCACTGTCTGCCTTTAAAGTGACTTCATAGACCCTGCTGCCGGCTTCAAATCCCGCTGGTGAAACCTTCTCTTTCAAATAATAAGTTCCAAGAGGAAGCATCTGTGACTCACCCAATCCGTCAGTTCCAGTTGTGATGGTACCTGCCAGTGCCGTTAATCCCTGATCAGAGTAAATATCAAATACTGCTCCGGAAAGACGCATTTCATGGTTGTGGGATGCAGCCTTATTAATACGTATCTTAGCCCGCTCTCTTGCATCAAATACCTGGATCCTGTCTGTATTACCAGTTTCCAGTACGGAAATTTCCGTATCCGCAGACACACTGTAGTTTTCCGGGGCTTTTATTTCTTTTAAAACATAGTTTCCTGCAGGCAGGCGTTTTACCGTTACCGTACCGCTGCTGCTGGTTGTAAAGGAAGATCCTTCCTCTTTTTTGTCTGTCAGACCGGTAAAGGAGTTATTGCCATCAAGGCTTACATACTTTCCTTCTGGTGTCATTAAAATAAATTCAGCATTGGAAAGCAGAGCATTTGTTGACTTATCCCGTTTCTCAATTGTCAGTTCATGAGGTGTATTAATAACTGCCTCACTTCCTGTCAGACTGATTCCTTCCGGTTCTTTCAGCTCAAACTCTTTTATAAACCCATAATCACCGCCGAAGAGATATCCAGCTGGTGCCTGAGTCTCCTTCAGTGTATAGGTTCCGTATGGTATCTGAGTCAGTTTTCCCTGTTTGGAATCTCCCAGGCCGTCTACCCGGAATGTTACGGAGAGGACATCTCCATTGGTTTTAGTTGTAACGTTAGAAACACCGGATCCTGTCACATTACCATTACTCAAATACTTTTTAAATGCTCCTTCTACCAGTGACGTACCGCTGAGTTCAAACCACGCTCCCGTAATAAGACTCTTACTTTCCCCATCCATTTTCTCAATCACAATGGGAGCAGTCAGCACGTTGTTTGTTACAACCACATTGATTGTCTTCTGTTCCTGACTATCAAGAACAATATCCGTCCTGTCTTTAGCGTTTAGCAGTGATACCGCTCCATCCTGCCCAATTCTGACATAGAACGGCTCTATTGCCTGATATCCAGGAGCTGGAAGCTCTGTAAGCTCATAATCGCCGTAAGGCAGATTCCAGGTTACAACGCCATCATTACCAGTCTGTTTTACTTCATAACCGGTATTCTCCGGATCATTTACTTTAAACTTGTTTCTGCTAAATGGATTCCAGGTATTGCTTTCATACTTACCTGGCCCTGAGATGGAAAATGAAATACCCTTTACTGCTTCATTTCCGGCGTTATCCGCCTTTCTGATGCTTAAACTGTATTCTGTTCTGGTATTCTCAATTACATTTCCTTCTATATTGTTTAATTGTGCCTTCTGCCCATCCAAAGTGATTTCAAATGCGGTTTCTTCCAGTTTCTTTGAGATATCATATCCGTCAGGAACCTGGATTTCCGAAAGAGTATAGCTTCCAAGGGGTATTCCCGTAATATGAACCGATCCGTCAGTAACTTTAAAACTAACGCCCTGACTGTTCTCTTTCACATCAGTTATTCCCATAGATAAGGCATCTTTCTTCATTGATGCAATCATAGCATCCCATGCATCTTTCACCACATCACTCTTTTTATTAATCTGAAATGAAGCACCGGCAATTTGTTCTTTGGTAATCCCGTCAATCTTTGTAAAATCAAGTGAACCGGCTATATAAGAATCCTCTACTGTAACCGTACTTGGAATGGGTTCAGCCTCTGTCTTAAACTCTTTACTCTTAAGAACCCATGCCTTTTGACCCTGAACCTGATAGGAATCCATTGCTTCCATATCACTGGACACAGCATCAGAAAGCTGATAACCTGCAGGAGCGCCATCCTCAACAATGATATAGTTCATGTAATACAGAAGTTCTCCTGCATTCCACACTGCTTCACCGTCTGTAAGCGTTGTTTTACCTTCCGAAGCCGGAGTCTTCAGCACGTTTGTATTGGTGATTATTGTATTACGTAAGGAATCCATTTCCTGGTTTGTAAAAGGACCATATACCGTAAAGTGAGCTCCTTCAACCGGATTTTGAGCTTTGTTTGTTTTCTTTACTGTTACACTTCTGTAAGGTACAAAGCCTATGTCCTTGGTTGTATCGTATTCCCCTGCTGTTGACCATAAGAAGAAATCTTCTGAGGAATATCCGTTTTTCGTTTCATTAAAGTTGCTGTCACGGCTTTCGTCGTAATTGGCTCCACCCTCCTGCAATGTCTTTGGAACTCTGGATCTGCCAGCTTTTTTATTCTCTCCATCCGGCAGCATATTGGGCTTTGCGAGTTTTAATATCAGATCCTCAAAGCCTTTCGGCATCGTTCCTTCGTTCACTTCAATTTGATAATGAGCCGGATCATCTCCCTTTAAGCTGTTTAATTTCAGTGATGTGCCGCTGTACCATTTATCCTGTATGCTCTCCGTGATTTCTGAGTCAGGGAGATCGTAAGGCTTAGCCGGAGTCAGGCTGTCAAATAAGAATCTGGCATCTCCCGTTCCCGGTACCATAGAGGTCTGATCATCACCATTTTTACTAAACTTCATCAGGCTGACCTTAAAGTAACCACTTTGTAGCAGTGGGAACAGGTCGGTAAGCAGATGATCCTTGTTAACACTTTCATTCTGTATTCCGTTGTTGTCATCATCAATCCAGATTCGTCCCGATACCTTCACTTTTCCAGGAACCAGAAGCACCTGTACGGAATTGCTGGTCTGCACCTGTGAAAACGGCTTTTCTATGCTCTCAAGACTTGCTTCTTTATAACTATAGGCAGTTGCAAAATCATTGACAGCATATCCGTAAGCAACATCCTCCAGCTCTTTTGCCGTACTGTAAGGCACCACGGTCTTGTAGGTAACAACCAGATTCTCTCCTGGTGCCAGATAAAATTCAGGATCTGTAATCTTAATGCGAATGGCGGTAGGATCACTGGAGCTACTGGACCAGAATCCTGAAGTATTATTTAACATTGCATTCTTTCCGGCAACTGCCGTATCCCGATTATCAAATGTTTTATTGGAATACGAGATCTCATAGTCAAAGCCCTGAACTTTTCTTCCTGAACTTCCGGTATCTTTTCTGTTTTCAATTTCAATAGACTGAATGCTGTCATATTTCAAACGGAAGTCACTGATTCTTTCAAAATTACCGGTACTGTAATCTCCTTTTACCGGCAGAATATCCATAAGCTGCAGCTGGCTGACATAGTCCTGTGACGATGCATTGTTTACCATAAGCCGGTATAATACAGTACCATCATACTGTGTAAGCTCGGTATCCTCTGCTGACTTCGCCACCTTACCCGTGGTCGTACCGGAAACATATCTGGTATCCAGATTACCCTTTACTTCTTTATAGAGCTGGATACCCGTTCCGGTGCTCATGGTATTCTCTGCGGAATCGGAAGCGTAACCGTAGCTGCGGTATTTTTCATCCGGCAACAGCGCTCCAGACGGTAAATCATTGCTGGGCCACTTGGTACCTGAGCTGGTATTAATCATAAAGGAGGCACCGGTATGGTTCAGTGAAAATGCCGGCTGCAGCACATCGCTTGTTACAAACAGGGTGTTTAAAATGTTCTTGCCATAATTAATAATATTTCCTGCAACTTTTGCTTTTACCGATACTGTAACGGACTCCCCTTTTTGCAGATTCCCATTCAGACGTATAAACAATGTCTCACGCCCTGTTTCAGGATCCACTTTCCGGACTGTCTTATCAATGGTCACACCATTGGGGGCACGATCCAGTGCAACTGCCGTCAGCAGTCGATCCTCGCCTGAAGTTTCTCCGGAAACTGATACACCTAAAGGAACCAGATCAATGAGAACCGGCTTCTGGATTGGTGCAATTCCTTCATCACTGCTTGTGGTTGCATTGGTTACAGTAAGTGTATAGGTAAGTTCATTACCTGGCTGTACTCCCTTAACAGGATTTACATTTTTACTTACTGACAGGATTGGAGCCTGGCTTTGCACTACGGAAATATCACATAAAGCCTCTGCCTTGCTGGCATCCTGACCGGAATTTAAGGTTCCATTTACATCCCACTTCCGGTATTTCATAGATACATCCGCTTTGTTACGGATATATTTAATATCTTTTTTGTAGCTTCCGTCAGCAAGAGTTGCATCCTGACGATTCAGTTTTGCTGTAACAGCAATCGTTCCAGGTACAAAATCCTGCCCCAGTGTATAAGCGTTTTTGGTAGATCCCTTTAACGTCTCATCCCGGTAACTGATTTTAAATGATTTGACTTTCCTGCTGCCAACAGGTTTTATCTCACCAATCTCACCATCCCCGGAAACTCTTACGGTCTGCACCGTTCCAATCTGGCTTCCGTCAAATCCATAGAAGGTAACATCCGCCATAATGGTTCCTGTTTTTCCTTCCTTCAGCCGGTTTACCTGAGCGGCCTTGCCTGGCTTAACAGAAAGAATGGTATACTTTTCGTTGCTGTATTCTTTTTCATCAAGAACATTTTTACCTGTATCAAGCATTGTCAGTCCCTGGTCGGTGACTTCGTACTGATCAAGAGGAATGGTATTAACTGCTCCTGGTGTAAGGGTGTAGGTAACCACCTGACCGTCATTCCACCATAAATCTTTTAAAGAAGTAGTCTGAGTGGACTTTTCAAGATTTACTCCTGTCTTCTGCTTCACATTGGTAAATTCTAAGGGTGACGGAATATTTCCTTTTTCAATGGTTACTTCCTTTTTATAAACGGTTCTGTTGTCATCCGGATTAATTACATATCCATCTGCATTTGGCGTAATAGATGTCTCTTCTATCTCATAGGTTCCGGGAAGCAGCATAACTGTGGTTCCGCTTTCACCATAAGGTACTGAAACAATATCTCCCGCCTGTTTTCCGGTCTCTTTATTTGTTACCTTTACAAATGCGTTTATTGCAGAGGACGGATTATCCTGTTTATTTATATCATTCTTAAACAGTTTTAACGGCAGCGCTTCCTGATTATGAACCGTAAACTGATAGACTCCCGGTGCTTTGGTATTACGATCAGAAAGCACGTATAAGTCAAGGTTCCGTATGGTCTCCCCATTCTTATTTAAATCTGCGGTCACGGGAAGAATAGTTCCGCTTCCCCCATTAAACGCCTCCAGCCGGAAGGTATCAAATCCATGATCCTTTACAGGCACTTCATATAACCCGTAGGAATATCCAGATTCCTGTTTCAGACCCCGGAAAGAAAGTTTACCCTGGGCGTCGGTGGTTCCCTCTGTTACATAGTTCCAGGTATCGCCGGCCTCTTTTTTATAAAGCTCAAAGGTGATTCCAGCTTTTCCTGCCTCTGTTTTACCATCTCCGCTGTATTTGGTAATCTGGAAATCAATGCCGCCCTGATTTTCTACGGTAATCTCTGTAGTCTTTCCGGTCTCAGCTGTCAGTCCCTGTTCCGGAACTGCTGTCCCAATGGTTAAATATCCCAGAGGGGCATTTGTCTCCTTTACATAATAGGTCCCCGGATTGAATTTCTTTGTAGATAATAAAAACTCATAAATACCGCTTGTTCCGATTTCTTTAAAATCACCTACATAGGATGTCAGTGCCTGATCGGAATATAAGCTGAATCCAGCACCGGTCAGCTTCTTTGTAGAATCTGCTGCATCAACTTTCGTTATGCGGATTTTTGCTTTTGCATACTGATTCTCAACTCCTATGGCAACCGGAGTCTTGGTGGTAAAATCTGAACCTGTTCCTGCCTGGATATAACCATCCGACCATAGTTTTCCATTGGTTACTCCTGATTCTCCAGTCAGCATCCAGTCTGGATTTTCCCGCTCTTTTACATAATAGGCTCCGCCTTCCGGATTCTGAGCCAGCTGAATCTTACCTTCTGCGGTATAATAGCCGTCTGCTGCCACAAAGTTATGAATCGTTACAGTAACTGGCTGGTTATTCTCATCATATACCGGCTTATAGTCCTTTTGTGCATCAGAGTAGGTATAAACATCAAACACAACCTGAGACGGAAGTTTATCTTTCATATCCTGGTCATTTATAAACCCATCTCCAAAAATAAGTTTCTTTGTTATTGTCAGGGTAACCTTTTGCCGATTCTCAAAGGTTACTTCTGTATTTTGATACGTTCCGGTCATATCTCCGGTTACAGCCACCACCAACGGTGCGGTGCCAACGGTATATCCATCAGGCGCTTTTGTTTCTGTAATGCGATACCAGCCTGGCTGACAGTTCTTAAGGATATAAGATCCATTTCCCTGATCTTCCAGTGTTTTTGTCAAAGCTGTAAATCCATCCCCTGGTTTATCGTAAGCAGGATCTTCCACATTACGCAGAACACCTCCGTCTAGATCCGTACCAGTTCGGAACTTCATGTATTCCAGGCGGAACTCTGCTCCTTTCATGGAATCACCGCTTTGCTTATCCTCACCATCTGTCTTATGTAATGTAAGCTGTGCAAGTCTTGGGTTTCTAACGGTCAGTGCAGCCAGAGGGCCAGCGATACCGTCAGCAACCGGAACCAGAGTGACTTTGTTACCGTCTGCAACCGGCTTATAACCAACGGATACGGATTGTTGTTGGAAATAATTATCCGTTGCCGTATTTTCAGCGCTGCTTCCCAGCTTCTCACTGAGCAAAGTATAGGTGCCGCTGTCAAGTCCGTTTAATGCAGCAACATATCTTCCGTCTCCCTGCTTTTGTGTGACAGCCGTAACCTGACCGCCTGAAGGAGTCTTTAATGTAAATGTAATACCAGAAAGTCCTTCTGGCCGCTCTCCGTTCCATGCAGTTTTTTCAATCTCAAGCATAGGCTTTTTCGGATTGTAAACAGGTACTGTCAGTGATGTGCTGGCTACGGTAAAATACCTCCAAAGCCCGTTGTCACCGGTATACATGGTAATATATTGTTTGTTCTGTTCCTTAGTCAGCGTTTCCTTCATTCTATAGAGGCCGGAAGGAAGTCCGCCGGGTATTAAAATCTTGCCGGTACTGTCTGTTGTATAAGTGCCATATTTCTTATAATCATATCCAGATGTATTCCACTGATATTGCCAGACTTCAAACCCAACCCCTGAAAGAGGGGTTTTCTGAATATTCATCCCGTCCAGTTCATCATCTGTTTTCTGGAATGTGCCTGTATCCGGGGTATAGCCATATTTCTTAATAGTTACCGGATATTCTTTGGAAACCTTGTTAATCAGCCTGAATTCAGTTGCTTTCCCGGTATCCCAGAAATACTGCTCATCAATATAATCCTTGCTAATTGGAACTGTCACGTTTAAAACATGAAGCGTTGCATCCATCGTAACCTTAGATGGTGCATAAATCTCTTCCAGTCCCAGAACCAGCTTAACCGGGTCTCCTTCTGTATTATATTGAAGGATATCTTTTGGATTCTTACCCAGTTCAGTCAGCTTATTGCTTACTTCATCAAGCCTGATTGTTTTTGAAAGTGCATAACCAGTTTTATGAGTGCCATCAGATTCCAATCCGGTTTCCACCACATCAATCGGCAGAAGTTTTTCATTATTTTCCGGATCAAGCAGCCATATCTGGAATTTTGCTCCGCCAAGCAGGCTATATTGCTTTTCAGCAGTTTCCAGCCATTTATTTAAGGCTACCTGAAAATGATAATTTTCAAGTCCCGTACCTCCGCCAGAATGCTGATTGGTAATGACTGCTATCTTTTCATTTCTTCCGCTTTGATAAGAATGACGGATTTCATCATATCCGCTATATCCCCAATGATCCGGTACAAATACGGCAGCGATTTTTCCGCCTTCTTCCAGAACATATCCTGGTGCGGCCTGATCCTCAACCAGCCAGTATACATATCCGTCATCCAGAATCGTAGTATCAAACTGTCCATCCTGACGTTTACCTGTCTGGGGATCAATACGGGTGCCGCTCTCATACTGGCCCTCTGTCTCAAATCTGCTTCCATCTGCTAAATCCTTCATCTGGATGGAGGCTAAATTCCTGGTGTCATCAAGCATTTTATAGAGAGTAAATCTTGCACCGTTAACCATGTGGCGCTCATCATGGGTTCCTCCGCCAAACGTTATCCCATCACAGGTTTTCCATACGTTAAACTGAACCCAGGATTTATAATTGAAAATTGGATCCGTATATCTGACCAGTGAATCTACATTTGCCGGAAGGTCTTTACCACTAAATGAAACTGCATTATACCGGGTCTGTAAATCTGCAACAGAAAGGCTCTTTGCTGGCTGACCATTCTCTAGTGGAAGCGGTTCTTTATTGCCCATATTTAATTCAAAAGACAATTTGGATTCACTCATTGTAGGAACCCGCACTTCAGCCACATAATACGTATCTTTACGATCAATATCGTTGAATGTGGCAATACCATCAAATTCATTTGTTACCTGTGTCTGCACAAAATCTGCAATACCCGGCTGATCCCGGTTCACTTTATAAAGAGCCAGGTTTACATTTCCTAACGCCCTGTTCACCTCATAGAACTGATCATTCCAGCCATCACGCCAATACTTCTGAGTACGAATGGTCAATTTGGGCTCATCTTCAATAATAAGAGGTGTGCCTGATGGATCTCCGTTTACAGTGGAAATAGTTTTCCCCTCTGTTAAAGTGGTGGTCAGAACATCATAAGATGGTAGATATCCTGAAGGTGGAGTGATTTCGGCAATCACGTAAGGAATCCGGTTGCCGCTGTCATCAAAAATACGCAGTTTACTGCTGTCAAAAGTCACCTGCCCATTAGTACCGGATGTCTTTGTCTGAATGGGGTTTTTAATACTGTTTGCCCAGTCAGCTTCACGGAACTGAGATCTTAAATAGATCCCAAAAACAGCACCACTTACCGGTGTTTTTCTTAAAGCATCTCGTTTGGTAACCATTACTCTGCCACTATTCTGATAATTTTCCAGAGACTTGCTTCCATTCAAATAAATATTTGAATTTTTTTCAGCTGTTGTCTCTGCTGCTGTTACAGTCGCAGGGCCGTAGTAAACCGTCCCATTCTGAATAATATAACCCTCATACTGTCCATCTGCCTTGTTGTTCATCAGAAACAGAGGATTAATAATATCAGAACTCAGAATTTCCTTAAAGTAATAGGTTCCCGGTGCCATAACCGTATCTGTATTGGATACGATTGTATTTTTACTGTCTGGAAGCGTAACCGCTGTAAAATGATCTCCATCTTTCTGATACACTTCAAATGTGATCTTTACACTATTATCGGCACTTCCATTGGAATTATATTTTACCTTTTTAAGATTAACGGTTTTAAAAGGCTTATTATAAAATTTTAAATGAGTGGTTGTGGCCGGATACCAGAACCATTCTTTCAGCAGTTCTCTGTTTATGGGGCCATTGGGAGTTGTAAACTCACTGATTTCTGATCCAACATAATTATCCGGCGCCTTTACTTCTTCTACCCGGTACTTTGTTCCTGGATCCAGAGAGATAAAAGTACCATCCAGGGTAACGTCTCCCTTAAATACTTCCACACCATCAGTAACCCTGGTAATTCGAAATGTTGCTGTTATTTTTTTACTGTTATCCGTTACGTCATACTTCTGAAGCCAGTAGGGCACTTTCTGAGGTATGTTATATGCCTTTACATTGGCATCAGACTCCCGGCTGACAGTATAAGGACCAATGAGAGGTGTTTTTATGCCATTAACAACTGCGTCATCAATATTTTTCTCTGCCTCATCTGCCTCCAGGCGATCTGCACTTCCTGATTCACTCCAGTAATAATCTTTGGTAATATCCAGATTGCCAGCAGTAATGATACCATTTTGATCTGTGACATAGATTTTTCCAGGAGTTACTTCGCTGTAATTTTTTTGATTCTTATCAGCAGCATACAGCTTAAACTGGTAACCGGCATTGGAATTACCTGTATTAATCCAGCCGGATGACCACTGGTTTCCGAAGGACCAGGTTTCTTTCTGAAGCTTAAGAATCGCCTGTCTGTTATTTTTTATTTCAACTGAAGCTGTTTTTAATGGCACCAGTGTAAATTCTTTACAGAGATAAGTTTTGCTGTTTTTTGTTTCAGTAGTAAAACCGCTTTCTGCAGGATTTCCATCCGAATAACCATCCGGAAGTTCTTCCACTACCCGGTAACGGATCACGCGGTTACCATTATCATAAACAGGAAGAACTGCTTCAAAACCACTGTTACCATCCAGTGAATAGGTTTCCCTTGAATTTACGGAAACCCTGGTCCAGCTGCTGCCATCCACAGTCGTTTCGAACCAAAAATGGTTATCAAAATTCCCTTTATACTGCTGTGGAACAGACTGATAAGTCCCATCATCCTTTTGGAGCAGTTTTGTTACCTGAACCTTTGCCTGATTTAAAGTATTAACCAGGTAATTGCTGCCTTCCTTTAAAACAGATGTTTCCCCTCTTTTAACAGTAACCGGATACTCTCTGGTGTCTATGATATACCCGTTTGCACTCTTTTCCTTAATTACATATTCTCCGGGAGTAACAGGCTTAAAACGTACCAGACCATTTTCATCTGACTGAACTGTTGTTACCTCAGTTAATGTACCGTTATCCTTTGTGTAAAGTGTAAACTGCGCACCTTTTAAGGCATTTAAATCGCTTTCTTTTGCGTCTACGCTGTCCCAGGTACGTGCCTTCTTATAAAATTCAATTGCACCTTTTCCTACAACGTTATTAACGACTTTAACTTCTTTATTCTCTCCAGCCTTAATGGTAAATTGAATCTCCTGGCTGTCTTTAAAGGTCTTAGAATCCACAACTGCATAACTGTATTCTGTTCCTGCAGGCTTCTTTCCTTCCTTAATCACATAAGTACCAGGATCAGCCTGAATCTGAATAGATCCTCTGTCTCCGGTTGTATATGAGATTGTTTCACCAGCTTCACTGGATGGATTAACAGCTATAGTTCCTTTTTGAATACTTTTACCGTTTGGATCTAACACCGTATAGTTGTCATAAGGTGTCTGGTTTCCCTGGGCATCTACGGAATAAATCTCAAATTCAGCAGATCCGGGATATTCTTTTTCCATTGTCAGATCATACGGTTTTAAAACTCCAATTCCTTCATCCAGCAATTTGGCTATCTGAATGACTGCTGGTTTATTAACCTCATGAACCGCTACCGCAGCTTCAGAATCATCTTTCATAACCTGGCTGGTTCCCAGCTTTACATATTCCAGATGTGCCTGGTTTAAAACAGTAAATACAGACGATTCATTCACACGAGGATCATTGTATTTTAAAACAAAGGGTTTAAATGGATACCTGGCTGTAACCAGATAGGAACTGTAGGTAGGTGCCAGATCCGATACATAAATATGATCAGCCCCATTTTGCCCCTGTGTCTTATAACTGTTTATAACAATAGAACCATCTTCCTTTTGATCGACTGGAATGCTGTTTCCATCGCCCCATGTTACACGGACAGATACAGGCTTCATCTCTACAGGAGAATCCGGTGTTGTAATAGAGAGTTTATCTGTAATATGGAAGGAGCCTTCCTTGAATCCAGTACGTCCATAAGTCTGATAAATGGTCCCGGCCGAATCTCTGGAAATCACTCCCGGATTTCCATACATACCCACCTCAATCAGATAAGTGATTTCAACATACTGAGGATTTCCTTCATCATCCCTTATGATTGAGTAAGCATGATCCTCAGGTGTTACACTCTTTTTAATATGCCACTGATCATCGGATATTAATTGGAGCTGGGTCTGTGACGGCTGTGTGGCATAAGTAACGGTTGGAATATTTCCCGGATAAGTAACTTTATCTTTATCCGTTTTATCCTCTACCTTAACATCAGCATGAAATGCAACGCTGTTGTCTGGAAGGGTAAAGGTTTCTCCTACCGCTCTTTTACCATTTCCGTCTATGTATGCGTTAATTATAATATTATCTGATTTACCAGGGCGTATGGAATGATTTTCGTCTCCCACCTGAATTTTATATACGTTTTTCTCACTGTCTGAGGTATCCAGTTCCACTTTTCCGCTCTGCTCCTCCAGGGTGATTCCAGCAGGAACAGTAAAATAAATGACAGCATTTTCATAAGTTTCAAACAAAGACAGTTTTCCGCCTGCTGCATATTCATAAAGAGGTGCAGCCTGCATGGTATAAGTGATGGTATAAGTAAAAAGTTCCCCTGCCTTTATTTCTCCTGTCATACTCTGATCAAGATTAATTTCTACCGTATCTTTTTTATCAGTCGCATCTTCTCCATAATAGCTTAATGCTGTTTCATAGGGTGAAAGCTTCGCCTCATCACTTACTTCCATATTCAACAATGTGATTCCATAGCTTGGAACTACCATAGAGAACGAAGGTTGAACAAATAAGGAAGTCAGGCTAAAACCATTGTCTTCTTCACTGCTAACTCCCATTAAGGCAGACTTTTCATCACCTGATAATACCTTTCCATCACCAATAGACACAATATCTGCACTGTCAAATTGTTCCGGCTCAGAAGCAGCCTCTGAAGGAGTGGCAACAGTCTCCTGTGCTTCTGAAAGCACTGGAACCTGATGTCTTGAGATAGAGAGCTGCTGACCACTTATCTCATTTTTGCTAACAGTCAGCTCATTACCAGATACGGAATTACCAGAATCATTACTTTCTTCCTCTGGCTCAGCTTTTTCTGTTTTTACCTCTTCCTGTTTCACATCCTCTGTCTTTTCTTCTCCAGTCTCTCCTGAGATGGATTCCTGAGATTCATATTTACCTGTCTGTGTTTCTACAGCTTCCGATTCATTCTCCGTTGAGGAATCAGCTCCGGTTTCTGAATTTTCAGTACTGCTGTCCTCCTTAGTACCGGAAGTCGTTTCAGCAGCCTGTGTTTCAGCAGCCGTTTCTTCTATTGTCTCTGCTTTTGTTCCTGCTGCCGCAGCTGCTCCTGTAGAGCCTCCGGTTGAATTATTCAAACCATTCTGCAGTGTGGCTTCCTCTGAATTCTCTCCCACAACCGCATATTCATCCATCTGGGCATCAGTGACAACAAAATTATCACTTACTATCCTTAGACGGAATTCGCATTCCCGATCTTTATAACCATTCACACCAATAATCTGAACGCTCTGAAGAATAGATTCCTGTTTAATACGGTCTGATTCATCAGTCTCAGAAAAGGGCTCATCACCAAGAACATCGGAAACAACCACAAGGTACATGGCCCTTCCTTCTTTTCTCTGGAGAATTAAGGTTTTTCCTTCCAGCTCTTCATACAATTTTTCCGTAACCAGATCTTTTTGCTCCCCTTTAAACGGAATCAGATCTTCTTTTAACTCAGGTCTTCTGTCAGCATCCTTTTTAAGGATTTTTTCTATGGCAGACTGGGTGACTTTGACATCAATAACCTGTTTTGCCTGTGATGGCGTTGCTTCTGACGGAGATGCCTTGGATGCATTGGATGGACTTGCCGTATTTCGTTCTGTATACTCTCCCGCATAAACCGTAATTGCGGTAAGCTGTGATACATTTCCCGAGACAATGGCAATTGTTAACAACCAGGCAAGTACCCGCTTAAAGCGATGTATTTTTTTCATTGCTCCCTTCATTTTCACACCCTCCTATATATTTTTTACTCTTTCTAAATTCGTCTTCTATTTTAAGCCATGAGATGGCAATATTTCCCTCTTTCTCAGTATACATGAGACCGGTTACAAGCCAGTTATTTTTGGTTACATAATCATTTTTAACCAATTAATTTTTATGCTTATTTTCTCACTACTTTGTATGTATTTTTCCTTAAATCAAGTACAATTTTTATCACTTTTTAACACAAAATTATAACTTGATTCTAACTGTTAACTTAACAAATATATGTTGTTTACATTTATTGTTCTGTGTGATAAAAATAACATATAAGTTGTTCTTTTAGTTTGGTAATTACCAAACACGGGGATATTATAAGGAGATGTCATGACTGTTGAAGAAAAAATGAGAATTGCTATTAAAGCTGCCATCTTGACAGAACGCCTGATTAATTCTAAAATAGATCCAACTGACTAATTTCTAATTACAAAAAAGAAGGTCTTAAACATATGATACAAGATATTTTTCCCCACGTATTTCATAACGAATTTGAAGTAAAATCACCTGCTGAAGACAGCTGTTTTTTCTATTTTTCAGAAGGGAGCATCTGTCTGACAGAAGGCAAATCCAATACAATTCCCCGATTCTCCGCATTAGAAGATGAGGTTCGAAACCGATTCATGTCCCATTGTGATTATTTATTTTCCATCGATCAGATGGATTTTTTTCTGGTAGACGAAACCAGCGTATCACTGACTGATACCCCCGGAATCAGTCTTTTCAAAAGCAGCATATTGCGGGAATTAACCCCCATGTGGGTTTCTTTCTCAGCTGTGTGTGCCTCCCAGCTTCACCGCTTCTACTCATCTAACCGCTACTGTGGTTGCTGCGGATCAGAGATGATTAAAAGCAAAAAAGAACGTTCTATGGTTTGTTCTTCCTGCGGTAACACCGTCTATCCAAAGATTGCACCCGCTGTCATTGTCGGCATTATTCACGACGGAAAGCTGCTGCTTACGAAATATGCAGGCAGGGAATATACACGCTATGCACTTCTGGCTGGTTACACAGAGTTTGGTGAAACCTTAGAGGATACGGTAAACCGGGAAGTCATGGAGGAAGTGGGTCTGCGTGTAAAAAATATACGGTACTATAAAAATCAGCCATGGGGCTTTTCAGATTCCATTTTGATGGGCTATTGGGCCGAGCTGGATGGTTCTCCACAAGTCACGCTGGATGAAACAGAATTATCCACAGCTGTCTGGATGGCTCCTGAGGATATCCCCGATGATTTTACCAATATCAGCCTGACCCATGAGATGATTCTATTGTTTAAAAATGGTAAAATAAATGAAACCCAGGAGGAAAAAGCCTGATCAGGCTTTCCTTCCTGGGTTTCTGTAAAAGGTTGCATATCCATTTGCAATAAGAATTCCATCTTTAGGAACCTGTGAAAGAATTAGTATTACATTTAGCATATCAACACACGCGCCTCCAGCATTGAAAACGCTTAAAAAAATGAGATAACCACTTAATCCACCGAAAACAGCTAAAAGAAATGGTACTGCAAATGAGAGAATAAAAAGCGGCATAAGTGATATGACTACCATTCTTTTTCTGGTAAGGATTTCTTCGGTAAATACAAAACCAAACAGTCCATTAAATCCCCAATAAGTCTTATCTGACTTCCTTATTCCTGGTATAAATGCCGCATGAATCAACTCATGAATGAAAAGATATAAAATCATTCCTAAGAGATAATATAAAATCTCGATGCCTATGGTAATTTCCAGGGAAAACCCCTGCTGTCCGGAAAGCAGATTCTTAAATGGCGGATATAAAAAATAACACCATACCGTTGCGGATAACATCAGAATCAGACTGATTGGCATAGACCATAATATTGCTCCCGATACAGACCTTGGTTCTTTTAAACGAGACCAGCCTTGCTCTTTCAGCTCCCTGGTTTTGTCTTCATTCTCCAGTGGTATTTTCTTAATAAATTTCATAGTTTGTCACCTCAATTATTGCATAATAGTTCTTATATATTATATATCGCTTTGCAACAATATTAAACAGTGATATTCCCGAATTTTTAACGTATATAATTTCAATAACAAAGGAGTTTTTTATGAAATTAACCGTTTTAGTTGATAACAATACATTAATTGATCAATATCTTTTAGGAGAGCCTGCTGTCAGTTATTATATCGAAAATGATGATGAAAAAATACTGTTTGACACAGGATATTCTGATGTGTTTATCCATAATGCAAAAAAACTACATATAAATTTAGCTGATATCACAAAAATCGTTTTTTCTCATGGTCATAATGATCACACAGGTGGGTTTCACTTCTTAATTGATCAATATGATTTATCTCATGTTGAACTTTTATCCCATCCGGACGTTTTTAAGTCAAAGATAGAGTCTGGTGAAAATATCGGTTCTAATCTTACAGAAAATACGGTAAATAAAATCTGTCATTTATCTGTCACAAAACGTCCGTTTTCTATCAGCAATCATATTGTTTTCTTAGGAGAAGTACCCATAACTCACTCTTTTGAGGCAAGAGCTCCCATAGGGGAGAAAGAAATATCCCATAGTTGTTATCTCGATGATTACGTGATGGACGATTCTGCCCTTGTTTATAGATGCAGCAAGGGGATCTTTATTATTACAGGCTGTTCTCACAGCGGTATCTGTAATATTATCGAATACGCTAAAATCGTTTGTAAAACCGAAACCGTCTTAGGAGTAATTGGAGGTTTTCATCTTTTTCAAACAGGCACAAGGCTTGAGCAGACAATTCAGTATTTTCTCGATAATAACATTCAGGAATTATACCCTTGCCATTGCGTCTCTTTTAAGGTTAAAGCCGAAATAAACAACCACATCCCCATCCATGAAGTGGGTGCTGGACTAACAATCACGATTTAACATTTGACTTACGACAGCGTTGCAGCCCATTTTGCCGCGCTTTCAATGCATTCGGGGTTTTTCTTAGGTTCCACAAATGCTATCTCACCCACAAATTTATTCTCAGGCAATGCCTCCTTTAGCTTTGCAAAACACTTTGCTGCACCTCCCCCGCCATGGCTTGCAAATATTGCAATCTTTTTATTAACAATCTTATAATCGTTAACAAAACTTCTGATAGGTGGAGCAAATGATCCCGCCCAAACCGGTGTTCCAATGATGATTGTATCATAACCGCTCAGATCAATGCTTTTGTTTGTCAGCGTCGGCTTATCTCCAAAAACAACACTTTTACCACCCCAGAAATACTTTCCAATCCCCTCTGTGGGATACTTCTTACTTGTCTTTAACTCAATAACGTCCGCATTTAAGGTCTCTCCAATTTTTTCCGCTATCAATTTTGTATTACCATCAAAAGAAAAATATACAACTAAAGCACTCTTCATAATGATTCCCCTTTCTCAATTATAATTTTCTTTGCTTCTACAGCCCAATCCTTCATCGCAGAATAAACATGTACACCACACAGCGCAGTCAGATGGCTATAAGTAAAATCGATCCCCTCACCCGTTAACTGGCTAAGATTCTCCATACAATCTTTCATTTCTTTTACCAGTTCTTCATTTCTCCTGATGAAATCATCCAGATGTCCGATTAACACTTCCGATTCAGTATTCTCTCCAAAAGAGATCTTAAGTAGTATTTCATAACGAAGCTTTTCGATCTCCGGTTTTTCGCGCAGCCATTTTGAAAGTTCTTTTCTGCCTTCATCGGTAATGCTGTAAACGATTTGTCCCCGTCCGTTACCATGTTCTCCCTTGTCAGAGCACACAGCCAGTCCCTGGGCAACCAGTACCTTTAAAGTGGGATATATCTGTCCATAGCTTTCCTGCCAAAAATGACTGTATTCATTTTCCAGCCATTTTTTAATAGTGTAACCGGTCAGCGGCATACGGGCAAGCATTCCCAGTATTACATATTTTGACTTTCCAGTGTTTTCCTTCATTTGTATTCCTCCTGGGTTTATATAGCATAATGATATATCATATTGATATATAAATCAAGTGAAAATTTCAACAAAGTATAAAGCTGAATGTCCTTATCCATTCTCATTCTTCTTTTTATGGTATGAAGAGAATGGTAATAGACTGGTACCTATGATATAATATCCACCAAAAGACAGTAAATTAAATACCCAATACAAAAAGATTTTTTAAGGCGGCGACAAATTGACAAATAAAAAAACAGAAAACAAATACGCTGATTACGCGTTAAAACTAAAAATAGATTGTAAAAATTGCAGCGGTTTATGCTGTGTTTCTTTATACTGCATAAAGACAGATGGATTTCCTGCAGATAAAGAGGCCGGAATTCCGTGCGCATATCTCAACTCTGATTATGGATGTAACATACATTCCAAGCTAAGCGAAAAGAATTACAAAGGCTGTATTGCTTATGACTGTTTCGGCGCGGGACAAAGAGCCACTCAACTCTGTCTCACAAATGGCACCTGGAAAACAAATCCCAAACAGGCAGACATAATATTTGAAACGTTTATGATTGTATTTCAGCTCCATCAGATGCTATGGTATTTGATGGAAGCATTTCAGTTAACATCCGATAATAAATTGGAATCAACCATAGATCAACTGATACAGGAAAATGAACAGATAGCAGAAATGCTTCCAGAAAATTGTTCAAAGACAGACCTTTCAGCATACCGGTTAAAAGTAAATACCGTTTTAAAACAAATAAGCAGCGCTATATCAATCAGTACATCAACAAGCAGGCATTCAGACATGATGTATCTGGGGAAAAATTTTAAAAAAGCAAATCTGGACGGAAAAGATTTTAGTATGTCACTGATGATTGCCTCCAATTTTACAGGGTGCAGTTTAAAGAAAACCAATTTTTTAGGTGCCGACATCCGTGATGCCAACGTTAAAGATACGGATTTAAGTGAGAGTATCTTTTTAACACAGATGCAGATCAACTCTGCAATCGGAAATAAAAACACCAGGCTGCCTGACAATTTAAGCCGTCCGGCAGCCTGGTTCTAACAATGTTAATACTATGTTCTAATATCTTTCAAGTACAATCAACCCGTCACCTTTAAAATCATGCATGGACACAGAGGTTTCTCCGACCTCAGGCGTCAGCCTGACTCTGGCGGTTCTTCCAGTAACCAGATCCACCGCTTTGCCGTAATATCCGTTCAGTTCCTTTCCGATCACAAGCTTTGTTGTATAAGGAACATAGATAAGATACCGCTCATCATTGGTTACAGCCATCCGAATCTGCTCTGATTTCTCAACTAAGAGCTTCTGTGCAGGGATTAACTCTTCAATACCATTGGCTTCCAGAAAATTAGCAATAAACCCGTAATCCCAGGCACCTGGAAAATGAATTGCCTCCCAGGCAGGGAACGCTTCATCAAACCCTTCACCCAATACAGGATTGGCTTTCTTTCCTGTTTTTTTCCAGTTCCAGACTCCATGGGCACCATACGTAACCCCGGCACAGGCTCCAGACAAAATTCCGCTCCACGCCGCCTTACGTAAGTCATAAGGCTGAAAACGTCCGTACATCTTCCGGCTGTATCCCATCTGCTCATAACAGGGTTCTGCGTTTACAATCGGTTTTACCGGATAATCCCTGTAGAATTTTTCAGCAAGAAGATAAGCCATATCCTGTCCTTCTGCAAAATGCCCTGACTGGTACATATAAAAATCCAGGCGGTCTAAAAACTGTTCCGGTATATAATCATATCCCCTTTTAATATGCATGGTTTTTAATGATTGGGGAGATTTCTCACATACCATTTTAAGCGCTGCTTCATAATAAGAAACTGCCTCTTCCGTATCAAAATCCGTATCCCCGCTGACAACATAGATAGGATCAAACTCATCAAATACGTCCACTATTTTTTCTGCATAAGTACTGACAAATTCCTCCGGCATTACATTTAAATCCACCAGTCTGCTTCCCCAGGTTCCTGGAACATAATTAAGCCACAATACCACCAGTGCCAGCTGAAATCCTTTATCAACAGCCATGCGGCACATCTGTCGTGCTCTTTCATAATACGCTTCATCCCACTTGGTAAAATCAAATTTCTGACCATCCTCTGTGTAAAACGGATATACCCCCACATCGGACATACATCTGTCCCATTGCGGCATTGTATTAATCTGCAGCACATTGAATCCCTGAACCCAGCGTCTTTCCAGATAATCTTCCCACTCCTCCAATGTAATTGAGGTAAATGCGCTCCATACCGTATCTGCCAGATAAAAGAAATTCCGACCCTCCAGTGTAAAACCCCTCTTGTTTTCATGTATCTTAAGTCTGCTCATGGAAAACCTCCAAATCTTCTATTACCTGGGAATACAACGAATCATACAATTTCCTGCCACAGCCTTTTTTTCCTCTGTAGTTAAAATATCTGCATAATCATTGCTGTTTGTTACCAAAACCATAGTAGTTACATCGTAACCTTCCTGCCTGATACTGTTTAAGTCCGCCTTGATAAGAAGATCGCCTTTCTTAACCCTGTCACCAGTTTTTACGAAAAGCTCAAAAAATTTACCTTCCAGTTTCACCGTGTCTAAACCAACATGAATAAATACCTCAGCCCCCTGATCCGTCATCATCCCAACTGCATGATGATATGCAGTTTCAACTGTTCCATCACAAGGAGCATAAAATGTGCCGTCATCCGGTAAAATTGCACTGCCTTTCCCTAATCCGCCTCCTGCAAATACAGGATCCTTTACTTCAGATAATGAAAGGATGGTTCCGTTTACAGGTGCTGCTAATTCCTCTTCCTGTTTAACCACATCGGCTGAAGTCTCTGTTATTGTTTCTTCAAGAAGCATATCGTCGCTAAATCCAAACAGATACGTACATATGGCAGAGCCAAAATAGGCGATCGCGCATGCCGCACAGAATCCTGCAAACCCCACTCCAATATAACCGGTTAAGGTTAGAAGGCTGGTTCCTAAAACGGTAGGAGCTCCTGCACCAACTGCTGCAGTGATTGCTCCTGCAATACCGGAGAAAAATGCCCCGATAAAGAACGGCTTTTTGTATTTTAATGTAACTCCATAAATGGCTGGTTCTGTAATACCCGCAAGTACTGCTGAAAGTGCTGCCGGTCCGGCAATATCTTTCACTTTTTTATTCTTAGTCTTTAGAAATACTCCCAGCGCAGCTCCCGCCTGAGCAAAATTGTTGGGCCCAGTTATAGTAAACAGCGTATCTCTTCCATACTGTGAAATGTTATTAATAACAATGGGAATAAATCCCCAGTGAAGTCCAAACATAACCGCAGCCGGCCATACAAGTCCCAGAATAAAGCCTGCAATAATCGGATTGACAGAAACAAGAGCTGTATAACCTCCTGCCAGCATTTTTCCCGCAAAATCAGAAACCGGTCCAATTACCAGGAAGGTAGAAGGAACCATAATGACAAGCGATAATAAAGGTGTAAAGATATTCTTAACTATATCCGGAAGAATACTCCTAAGCCCTCTTTCCAGCTTAGAAAGTACATAAACGGAAAGAATAATTGGAATTACAGATGAAGTATAACTTACAAGGACCACCGGAATATTTAAAAATGTCAGAGACTCCTTTGCTGCAAACGCAGCAGTTATGTTGGGATACATCAGTGCCGAAGCAATTGCCACTGACACAAACGGATCTGCCTTAAATCTTTTTGCTGATGTATATGCAAGGAAAACCGGAAGAAATGTAAATACCCCATCTGCCGCGGCAAATAAGATCCGGTAGGTTCCCATATCCGTTGACATCCAGCCCATTGTTGTAAAAAGAATCAGGAGTCCCTTTAGTAAACCGGCTCCCGACATTGCTCCCAGTATTGGCGCAAAGATTCCGGAAACTGTACTCATGAACATGTTAATGATATTTTTATCACCACTCTTTTTATCATCCCGATCCATATCCCCGGCCTTAATGGATGACGTTGCTAATATAGCATCATACACATCCCCTACTGCATTTCCAATCACCACCTGAAGCTGACCGCCAGCCTCCACCACCGTTATAACTTTTTCCGTCTGGCTCAGCCTTTTTTTATCAACTTTAGCCGGATCTTTAATCTGGAATCGCAGTCTGGTTGCACAGTGTACCAGGGAATTAACATTACCCGCTCCCCCTATGCTGGCCACAATCTGTTTTGCCAGCTCATCGTAATTTTTCTTAGCCATGATTATCCCTCCTGAGATTGAGTCATACCTTTCATACCTTCTTTGTATCTCGTTTTGTAAACTCATACTAACACCCGCTTTTTTCTCAATCAATCCCCCTCGGACATTTCTCCGTATCAATCAAAACACCCTAGAAAACCGCCACGTTTTTCCATATTTTTTATGCATTTATGATAAATTTTTAAATTTTATTTAAAAACTATTATTTGTAAATGTACTTGTTTTTATCAAATACGCTTTCTCCCTCCAGCAGTCTGGTTTTGTAATAAACCCGAACCATCTCCCCTTCTTCACTTTCCATATGCCTGATCAGATGACTCATGGCTGCTTTATGCCTCATTGTATGGGTTCCCTTTATCAGTGTAAGATTTATTCCTGGTATGCTAAGATTGGGAAGTGCATCAAACCCGATTAAGGAAATCTCTCTAGGTACCCGTATATTCCGTTCCAAAAGAGCTTTGCTTACTCCCAGGGATACCACAGAGCTTTCCAGAACAAACGCAGTTGTTTTTCTGAGACCTCCATCCAGATACCGGTTCATAGCTTCATATACTTCATCAATCTGATTTCCTAAGCGGATGATGCGGCTGCTTCCGTCTCCACAGTGGCGTTTCTCCATTTCCTCTGCAAATGCTTCTCTGCGCTCTGTAAAATTAAAGATATCAACCTTTTCTGCAAGATAGGTAATATAGCTGTGCCCTTTATCAACGAGATAATCTACCGCTCTGCAGATTCCCTCTTTATTATCAATCAGAAAGCTGTCCATCCCTTGTTCATAGAACAGATTGTCTCCCACCACTACAGGAATCTTAAGCTGGCCAAACGGATAAATATCACTGTAATTCATTTCCGCTGCCATCATATAGATTCCCTTTATAGTTCCGTTTCTGCATTTATCCAGCAATTTCTCCAGACTTCCTGTCTTTTCATAAAACTCCTGGTAATCAAACCGGTATCCCGCTTTATTACAGATGTACTCAAAATCATCAAAAAGCAGAGGGTTCCGTTTATTTTCCCTCTGCTTTAAAATAATTCCATGCTTAATATAGTTAAGCATCAGCACAGTTCCCTTACTTTCGGTATACTCTGCCCTTAACCTGCTGTTATTCTTCTCTTCTTCCATCAGAATATAATTCTGAATCCGCTTTCTTGTTGAGGGTTTAACCCCGGGCTTATTATTTAATGCCAGAGAGACGGTCGCCGGTGAAATTCCCAGCGCCGCCGCAACATCCTTTGCTTTCAGCCGCATAGCCGTATCCTTTCTTTTATGGTCTTTCGCCACCGGCATTTAAGCAGACCAGATTAATTCCCTCCTTCCAGCGGTTTTTTCTCTCATTTCTGCTACCCTTGTCCATGTGACTGTTATATATTTCATAATCTATATTGGTAAATATTTTGCTCCTGTCATATACCCCTGCCGCGATTCCTGCCATATATGCTGCTCCAATGGCAGAAAGTTCTTCCTGTTTTGATACCCGCATACGGATATCTGATATATCAGACTGAAACTGCATTAAATAGCGGTTTTTAGCAGGTCCCCCATCTGCACACAACTCACTAAGCATTTTATTACTGTCCTTTTCCATGGCAGTCAGTATGTCAGCTACCTGGAAGGCAATGCTTTCAACCGCTGCCTTTACCAGCTCTGCTTTTCCTGTTGTCCGGCTCATACCTAAAATCATGGCTCTGGCATTATCCATCCAGTAAGGTGCTGAAAGTCCGGAAAATGCCGGAATTAATACAGCTGTATCCTTTTGATTTGCATGATAAACCAGTTCTTCCGCTTCTTCCTCTGAGCAGATAAGACCCATCTCATTTTTCAGCCAGGAAATAACTGCTCCTGCATAATTAATATTCCCCTCTAAAACATATTCTACACGGTCTCCCATTCCCCAGGCAAGAGATGTGGCAAGACCTGTACTGCTTTTTACAAATGAGTTCCCGACATTCATCATAATGGAGGATCCCGTTCCATAGGTTGCCTTTGCCTGCCCCGGCATATGGCATCCCTGCCCAAACAAGGCGGCATGGGAATCTCCCATTACTCCGTATACAGGTACCGGCACATCAAGATACCCCTCAAAATCAGTATAACCAAAGCAGGCATCACTGGAACAGACCTCAGGCAGTGCCTTTACGGGTATCCTAAACAACTGGCACAGCTCTTCATCCCATTTTAAGGTATGGAGGTTAAATAACTGGGTTCTGGATGCATTGGAGTAATCTGTAAAAAAACCACATCCCTTTGTAAGCCTGTAAACCAGATAACTGTCCATTGTTCCCAGACAATAAGATTCCTTTGGCGAGACATTTTCTAAAAGCCATGTCATTTTAGCCGCCGGAAAATAGGGAGAAAGCGGTAACCCTGTCTTCTCATAAATATCATTACTGCAGTTTTTAAAACGGTCAGCGATCCTTGCCGCCCGGTTACACTGCCAGACAACGGAATCGGCAAGCGGCTCCCCGCTCCGGCTCCATATGGCAGTTGATTCTCTCTGATTACTGATTCCTACCGCTGCCACGCTCTCTTTTCCTATGTCGGAACAATCCAGTACTTCCCTTACGGCTAAAATTGTATTTTCATAAATTTCTTTTAAATCGTGGGAGATCCAACCCTTTTCATTGACAATCTGTTTATGCTTTTTATCTGCCCTGCCAATTAATTTTCCCTTATCATCGAAAAGTACTGCCTTCGTACCCTGTGTACTCTGATCGATAGCAATCACACATCTCATTTTACCAGCCCCTGACTCAATCCGGCTATAACAGCCCTTTTTAAACCCTGATCGTCCAGTCCATAATATTGAAATATTTCATGATTTGTACCTGCAATAATATGTCCGTCAGGAAGCGC
Source organism: Lacrimispora xylanisolvens (assembly GCF_002934545.1). Classification (GTDB taxonomy): domain Bacteria; phylum Bacillota; class Clostridia; order Lachnospirales; family Lachnospiraceae; genus Lacrimispora; species Lacrimispora xylanisolvens. Next base: position 40,609 of record NZ_PTJA01000018.1, on the reverse strand, counting down.
CAGGTTCACTACCTTTTTAGGACAGCTGGCGGATACAATCTGTGCCACCATGCTCCCAAGCCCCCCATAAGGAGAATGCTCCTCTGCTGTCACAATCAGATCAGCCTTTTCTGCCGCATTCATTACAGCTTTCTCATCCATTGGCTTTAAACAATACATATCAATGACTCCAACACAATACCCCTCACGTTCCAGCTCTTTAGCTGCTTTCACAGCATAAGGAACCAATTCTCCGCAGGAAATAATGACGGCATCTGCTCCCTCCCGAATCACATTGGCGCAATTCAGTTTAAAATCCATATTTTCTTCATATACATCCTCAGTGGCAGAACGGCTGACTCTTACGTAAGCAGGCTTTTCATCCTCAAGAAGTGCCACAATCAGCTTTCTTGTCTGAAAACGGTCACAAGGCAGATAAACCCGCATATCAGGCAGACTTGCCATGGCGGCTATGTCCTGACAGGAATGATGGGTCATCCCCAGTGCTCCGTAGCTGACACCTCCGCTGATTCCGATTAAGGTTACATTGGTCTTTGAGTAAGCCACATCAACCTTTACCTGTTCGTAGCTTCTGGTAGACAAAAAGCTTGCTGGCGATGCTGCGAAAACCTTTTTATTGCAGGAAGCTAAGCCCGCAGATACTGAGACCAGATTCTGCTCCGCAATTCCCACTTCAACAAACTGGTTGGGGTACTGTTCTGCAAACGGTGCCAGGGAGGCGGATCCTCTGGAATCTGAACATACGACCACAATATCCCTGTCTTTCTCTGCTGCAGCCAAAAGAGTCTCACAAATCACCTGACGGTTGGTTATCTGATTCATGCCAATACCCCCTCTATTTCTTCTACTGCTTTCCTGTATTGCTCCTCTGTCATGACACCATGATGCCATTTCTTCTGGTTTTCCATAAATGACACCCCTTTTCCTTTTGTGGTATGGGCAAGAATCACTGAAGGCTGACCCTTTTTAGCCTCAGCTTCCTGGTAAGCGGCAAGAAGCTGCTTACAATTATTTCCATCTTCTACTTCAATAACATTCCACCCAAACGCCTTGAATTTCTCACCCAGATCATCACTTTTCATGGTCTCCCCAGTAGTACCGCTGATTTGAAGGCCATTTAAATCGACGGTTGCACACAACTGGTCCAAACCGTAATGTCCGGCTGCCATCATAGCTTCATAATTTGATCCCTCAGCCATTTCACCATCTCCCAGAACAACATAGGTTCTGTATGACCGTCCATCCATTCTGGCTGCCAGTGCCATCCCTACTCCCAACGAAAGTCCGTGCCCTAATGATCCGGAATTCATCTCAATTCCAGGTACCTCTGTGTTGGGATGTCCGATAAAAACAGAACCAAAACTGCTGAATGTGTCTATGGCCTTCTGCTTGTCAAAAAAGCCCTTCTCTCCAAGAGTTATGTAAAGTGCATCAGTACAGTGTCCCTTACTAAGCAAAAAGCGGTCTCTGTCTGCAGATTTCCAGCTTTCCGGATTCACATTCATTACTTCAAAATAAAGTACGGTTAAGATATCAATCACACTTAAATCCCCGCCAATATGACCGGCTTTCGACTGATATACTTCCTTAATTATATCTCTTCGAAGTTCATAAGCCTTCCTGGTGAGTCTGTCCATGTCCGTTCACTTCCTTTCTTATTCTCCCCGTATCCAGGCTTTTACTTCTTCATCATTGTTATCATACAGATCCGGTGAAATACCAATATACTTACATGCCTCATAAAGAACCGGCACTACATTTTTATGGATCCCTACGCAGTGATGGATATAAGGTCCTTCCACAATTTTAGCTTCCAGCCTCTTTAAATTTTCTACCTCCACCCATACGTAAGTTCCCTTGGTATAAGGCCCCTCGATTCCTTTTGCATTGCCAAGCAGCAGACTGTACTCTCCGTTATCCCCATCAAAGCGGCAAAGGGTCATCTCTCCCAGTTTTGCCTGTGCTTCCACAGCTCCCGGATGGCTGAAAGCAAGTGGATATCCAATTGATGGTTTACAGGATGCGCAGGAAAGAGGCCATGGACCGCAGTGCTGCAGAAGTTCTCCATTTTCATTATCAGGGTGCCGGACCGTCCAGTCAGCAAAAAATGTCCTTGCTTCCCCAAGTCCTGCCGCCTCACACATGACTGCTGTAATCGCGCCATGAATATCAGTCTCACATACAACAGGAAGTCCCTCTTCGTTTAACAGACTGTTAGCTGCACAGGGCATAATTCCAATTTCTTCCTGCAGTTCATTCCAGCACTGCAAGGCAATTGCATTGCATCCATAACGGTCTGCCAGAGCTCTCATAGCCGCTTTTAGCGCTGCCACAGTCTTAAGATCCTCATCCTTTATGTTCACCTCAAAATTTTCCTTACAGTAACTTATAATCTCCTGAATTTTATCCTCATCTTCTCTTACCCGCTTCATTTCTCTTGTCAGTTCCGGCATGGGAATAGGTGCCAGCTGAATATTAAAATTCTCAAGAAGTTCCCCTTCATTACACATAGTGGACCAGAAATCAAAGGGCCTTGGTCCAATCTGGAGGATCCGGGTATTTTTAAATGCCTTTACCACATTACATACAGCCAGGAAATTAGTGACCCCTCTGTAAAATGCCTCATCCTCCAGACGGCAATTGCATAAATAAGTAAATGGAACTTTAAATCTTCTCAAAACCTTTCCTGTTGCAAAAAGCCCGCACTGACTGTCCCTGAGACGGATTCCGTTTTCATCCGGCCGTTCATCTCTCGGTCCCCAAAGCAGTACTGGTACATCACATTCCCTGCTAAGTCTGGCTACCTCATACTCTGTTCCAAAGTTACCGTGGGGAATAAACAGACCGTCAATTTTTTCTGCCTTGAATTTTTCTGCAATTCTTATTCTGTCATTTTCACTGTGCAGCAGACCATCCTCTGAGATATCTGTAATATCTACGAAAGTAACTCCCATCTCCTCCAGCTTTTTTCTGGTCAAATCAGCATACTTAACTGCATCCGGCGCAGAGAAAATACTCCTTCTCGTCGGTGCGAATCCCAATACTACATTTGTCATACACATGTCTCCTTTTATTTAACTGCTACCCATATTATTTACTGGAGACAACTTAATTACAATTAATAGTTAAGTGAAATATAGTATTTTATTGACTTAATTCACTTAATCTGTTACTTTGTTAATTAAGAAGTCTGTCAGTAAGAAAGGAGCTCATTTCGATGTCCATAACAGCAAAGGAACTTGCTAAACTGCTTAATCTGTCAGAGGCTGCTGTCTCCATGGCTCTTAACCATAAACCAGGAGTCAGCACTCAGACAAGAAAGAAGGTCATAGAGGCTGCAAAAGAACATGATTTTGATTTTTCAAAAATAAAAGAAACCTCTCTGAGCACCAGCCCTCACGGCATGATCCAATTTATCATATATCGGAAAAATGGAGCTGTTGTTTCAGATACCCCCTTCTTTTCCCAGTTATCAGAAGGAATCGATGCCGGCTGCAAAGAGGCCTGTTATTATCTGAACATCTCTTATCTTTATGAAGAAGATGATATTCCAGCTAAGGTTTCCGAAATGGTACGGTTAGGCTGCAGGGGAATTCTGCTTCTTGGAACAGAGATGGCAGAAGAAGACTTTAAACCGTTTTTAAATCTTCCCGTACCAGTTGTGGTAGTCGATACCTGCTTTGAAAACCGAAGCACCGACTGTGTCATAATAGATAATGTGCAGGGCGCATTTTTTGCAGCAAATTATCTGATTAGAAAAAGGAAAACACAGCCTGGATATCTTAAATCCTCTTATCCCATTAAGAATTTCGAGCAAAGATCTGACGGCTTCTACCAGGCAGTCAGAAAGAACGGCATGTCAGTTTCCAATTCAAAAGTTCATAAACTATCTCCATCCATGGATGGTTCCTATGCTGACATGGCGGCTATTTTAAAGCAGGGAGAAACTCCGGCAGACTGTTATTTTGCAGACAATGATCTCATTGCAGCCGGAGCTATTAAAGCACTGAAGGAATATGGTTACCGGGTTCCACAGGATGTGGCCGTAATTGGTTTTGATAATATGCCTTTATGTACGTTCCTGGACCCGCCCCTTACAACCATCCATGTTCCCAAACAGTATATGGGAATGATGGCGGCAAAGCGTATGGCAGAACTTATCCATACGAAATCCTCATACCCTGTAAAAGTTGAAATCAGCACCACTCTGGTTCTAAGAAAATCTACTTAATATTTTGTGGCATAAAAAAAGAGAACAGATTTGATAAATTCCAAATCCATTCTCTTTTATTAATTGTCCTTGATTTATATTTATTTACCGTAGTAAGCCTTTAAATACATTTCCTTAATTTCACTGAACAGCGGATATCTTGGGTTTGCACCGGTACACTGATCATCAAATGCATTTTCAACCATCTCGTCAAGTGTATCTAAGAAATACTTCTCATCTACGCCGTAATCTTTAATAGTTGCTTTAATGCCTACTGCCTTCTTTAATTCCTCAACCTTAACAAGGAATTTTTTAAATACTTCCGCATCATCCTTGCCTTCCACTCCACAGAAGCGTGCGCATTCTGCATATCTGGCCAGTGTATGGGGATACTGATACTGCGGGAATGTTCCCATCTTGGTCGGAACTTCAGAAGCATTAAACTCCATAACCAGAGTGATTAACAGTGCATTTGCCACACCGTGAGGAATATGGTGGTAAGCTCCTAATTTATGAGCCATAGAGTGGCAAACTCCTAAGAATGCATTGTTAAATGCCATACCAGCCATACAGGAAGCATCAGCCATCTTGCATCTTGCTTCAACATTGGTTCCGTCATTATAAGCAGTTGGCAGATACTCAAATACATTCTTCATTGCTTTCAGTGCAAGTCCGTCCGTGTAATCAGAAGCCATAACAGAAGCATATGCCTCCAGAGCATGAGTCATAACATCAATACCAGAAGCACTGGTCAGACCCTTAGGCTGGCTCATCATATTGTCTGCATCAACGATGGACATATTGGGCATTAACTGGTAATCTGCAAGCGGATATTTTACTCCAGTGTTCTGATCTGTGATAACAGCGAAAGAAGTTACTTCAGAACCAGTACCGGAAGAGGTTGGGATTGCTACAAAATAAGCTTTCTCACCCATCTTCGGGAATGTGTAAACTCTCTTACGGATATCCATAAAGCGCATTGCCATATCCTGGAAATCCACTTCCGGGTGCTCATACATAACCCACATGATCTTCGCAGCATCCATCGCGGAACCGCCGCCCAGAGCAATGATTGTATCTGGCTGGAATGCCTTCATAGCTGCAGCACCGGCCTCAGCATTTGCAAGAGTCGGGTCAGGCTGAACATCTGAGAATACAGTATAAACGATTCCCATTTCATTAAGTTTATCGGTAATTGCTTTGGTATAACCATTCATATAAAGGAAAGAGTCTGTTACTACAAATGCTCTCTTTTTGTTATAAACATCTTTTAACTCACTAAGCGCAACTGGCATACAGCCTTTTTTGAAATAAACTTTCTCCGGATTTCTGAACCACAGCATGTTCTCTCTCCTCTCAGCAACGGTTTTAATATTCAGCAGATGCTTCACACCTACATTTTCAGAAACAGAGTTTCCTCCCCAGGAACCGCAGCCCAGAGTCAGAGATGGCTGTAACTTAAAGTTATAGATATCACCGATACCGCCATGAGAAGATGGTGTATTAACCAGTATACGGCAGGTTTTCATTGCAGCTGCATGTTTTGCCATCTTTTCAGTTTCATTCACATTCACATACAGAGAAGCTGTATGGCCATAACCACCGTCTGCAACCAGCTGTTCTGCCTTTTCAATTGCCTCATCAAAGGTTTTAGCCTTATACATAGCCAGAACCGGAGACAGCTTTTCATGTGCAAATTCTTCCTCAAGATGTACGCTTTCCACTTCACCAATTAAGATCTTCGTTGATTCCGGAACTTCAACACCCGCAAGCTTTGCAATGGTATGAGCTTTCTGTCCAACAATTTTGGCATTTAATGCACCATTAATAATAATGGTTTTACGTACTTTCTCAATCTCATCGCCTTTTAAGAAGTAGCAGCCTCTTGCTGCAAATTCCTTCTTAACTGCGTCATAAACCTTTTCAAGAACAGTAACAGACTGCTCAGAAGCACAAATCATACCATTATCAAATGTTTTGGAATGAATGATGGAGTTGACTGCCATCTTAACATCTGCTGTATCATCAATGATGACCGGTGTATTACCTGCACCAACGCCCAGAGCCGGCTTGCCGGAGGAATAAGCTGCTTTTACCATTCCAGGTCCGCCTGTTGCAAGAATGATATCTGCACTTCTCATAACCTCGTTGGTTAATTCAAGAGACGGTACATCAATCCATCCAATAATTCCTTCTGGAGCACCTGCTTTGACCGCAGCATCAAGAACTACCTTAGCAGCTGCAATTGTACAGTTCTTTGCTCTTGGGTGTGGGGAAATGATAATTGCATTTCTTGTTTTTAAGCTGATTAAGGTTTTGAATATAGCAGTTGAAGTCGGGTTTGTAGTTGGAATAACAGCTGCTACCAGTCCGATTGGTTCTGCAATTTTCTTTATTCCAAATGCCTTATCCTCTTCAATCACACCGCAAGTTTTTGTATCTTTATAAGAATTATAGATATATTCAGCTGCATAATTGTTCTTAATTACTTTATCCTCTGCAACGCCCATCCCTGTCTCTTCGACAGCCATCTTTGCAAGAGGGATTCTTAATTTATTTGCAGCACTGGCTGCCTCATAAAAGATTTTATCAACCTGCTCCTGAGTGAAGGTTGCGAATACTCTCTGAGCTTCTCTCATTGCCTCCATTTTTGCGATCAGGGTATCTACACTATCAATTATCTGGGGAACCTTAACCAGTTCTTCTTTTTTTGCCATCTTGAATTTCCTCCATTTTATAAGTATCAATCCCATTGGTTACTTGATCGATATTTTTTTAACGATCTTTATGATCTTATTATATTATATCGTTATTTTTTTGTCAATGTGATAACTCACAAAAATATACACCAATCGATATATTTTTTATCTAATTTTTATAAATATTTTTTTACTTATATAAGGATTGATCTTAATCTTATAAATCTTATAAAACAAGGGTTAATAAGGGATAATAATGATACAGAATAATCAATAAACCGCTATATCCTGTTTTTTTCTTATTTTTATCTCATATATTATTAAGAACTTATAGGATTCTGCCCTGCTTTTATGAACACATTTAAGAACTTGGCATTTACCTATAAATATGGTATAGTTAGCCTTACTACCTGCTACAAAAAGGTCCGGGCAGGTTAATCAGATAAATTGATTTAAGGGGACATATATGAAAATAACCATTGGAATTGATCTTGGAGGAAGTACAACGAAGATTGTTGGATTTCAGGATCATAAACTGAAAATACCCACATTTGTGAAAGCAGATAATCCCATTGCTTCTCTATTTGGTGCTCTGGGTAAATTTATTTACGATAACAACATTCAGTTAAATGAAATAGAAAAAATTATGATTACAGGGGTCGGAAGTGCATATGTAGAGCAGCCTCTTTATGGGATTCCAACTTTTAAGGTGAATGAATTTACCTGCAATGGATTAGGTGGTCAGTATTTTACCGGATTAAAGGATTTAATCGTGGTAAGTATGGGGACCGGTACTTCACTGGTACAGGTGAATGGAGACTCCATTGTTCATACCGGAGGTATTGGAATCGGCGGAGGAACCATCCTGGGACTTTCAAGCCTTTTATTAAAAACCCAGGATATCTCCCATATCATGGATCTGGCCAGCAGAGGAACGTTAAGTAATATCGACTTACAGATTCAGGATATTTCAAGAACTCCTCTTCCAGGGCTTCCATTATCTGCAACAGCATCAAACTTTGGAAAAGTGAGGGGTTTTGTATCAGATGAAGATATTGCAATCGGTATCATTCATATGGTACTCCAGGTAATCGGAAAGTCCGCCATTCTTTCTTCATTAAACAGCAATATTAATGACTTTGTTATGACGGGGAATCTTTCTAAGTTTCCTCAGTGCAGGGAGATTTTCCAATCCCTGGAGACCATGTTTGATGTTCACTTTATTATACCGGAACAGGCTGAATACGGTACTGCCATCGGTGCTGCTCTCACAGAAGAGCACCATATGGAGATGACAGAGATCCGTTAATTAAAACGATATTTCTTTTTTTTCACTGGTAAGGGACTGGATTACAGCTTTGGCATTTTGTAAATAGAATACTTCCATTAAGTTATCGTCAACCGAATACATTCTGCTTAAAGCTGATCCATACTCTTCCATCATTGCTACTCTCGCTTCTCTTCTGGAATCTAATACTGCTTCACACTGAAGCCGGATCCAGGTCCCGTGGTTCATTCCGCTGATTTCAATTTTAGGGTTTTTCATCATTTGATCAAATACCGGCTTTTTATTGTTGGTAATAATATAAATCTTCCCTTCAAACTGGCATACTGCACCAAAGGGGCGTACTCTTGCCTGATCCCCATCACTGGTGGCCAGATAAAACGTTTTACATTCCTTTAAATACTGTAGTACTTCTTCCATATTGATTTCTCCTCTTTCAATTATAATGATTCATAAAACGTATATATAAAAAACACGGTAAAAACCGTGTTTTTTATGAATGATATCCCAATGCCCGTTCCAGAGCCTCTTTTTCTTCACTTCCAAGAAGCACTTCCGTTTCTCCTCTTTCTACTTCTTTAATGTATACATAACACCCTTCTCTGCTATGAACAGAGTTCAGTACAAATCCACTGTTTGTATAATCCAATAATGACATAGCAAAGCTTAAATTACCTCCCATGCCCTTAAAAGCGTTATATTTTACAAGACCAAACTTCTGGAATGCACTTCTATAGTTTTTATTCGTATTTCTCAGAGAGTCTTTATTCGCTCGATCCTCTGATTTTAACTGGGCAATATCTTCCATCTGTTCCATAATAATGCCCTCAAGTGTCTCCGCATCTTTGCCTCTCATAAAGAAATCATATCTGCGATACAGTTTTTTCATTTGTATCATACAAATAATTACGACAATAAGTAATATTAGTGTAAGCGCGGATAATCCAATGATCAAAAAGGCTGGATCAATCGGCAGCTGATTTAATATACTGTTATCCATTCTTTCGTCCTCACTTCCATGATGTTATCTTATGGATTCTAATAACTCTACTATTCTTTCCAATTCTGCCTCAGAATAGTACTCAATTTCTACTCTTCCTTTATTTTTATCTTTTCGATTAATGCTGACTTTGGTACCCATGGCAGTTTTCATTCGATCTTCCAGCTCCCGGAATATCAGTGAAATACTTTCATCCTCTTCTTTTACTTCCTTGGGTTCTTTCTTTTTTGATAAGGATTTTACAAGTTTCTCTACTTCCCGGACACTCATATTTTCAGCCACAATTTTACCAGCAAGCTGATATTGCAAATCTCCATCTTCCACTGCCAGTAAAGCTCTTGCGTGACCGCTGCTGATCTGATCCTGTATAAGCATCTCCTGAATTCGTTCGTCCAGCTTTAATAATCGCATACTATTAGTTATGGTAACCCGATTTTTCGCTACACGTGCTGCAATTTCCTCCTGCTTTAAACCAAATTCCTGCATCAGGATAGAATAAGCTCTGGCTTCTTCAATGGGATTTAAATCTTCCCTCTGAACATTTTCAATCAATGCTATTTCCATGGATTGCTGCTTTGTATATTCCCGGATTACAACCGGTACTTCTTTTAAGCCAGCCAGTTTTGCTGCCCGCCATCTACGTTCACCAGCGATAATTTCATAGTATTCGCCTTTTTTTTGAACCAAAAGTGGTTGTAATACACCATACTCCTTCATGGATTCAGCCAGTTCTACTAACGCTTCTTCCCGGAATTCCTTTCTCGGCTGATTATGGTTAGGCTCAACCATTGAAATCTTTAAAAACATCTCTTTTCCAGTTTCCGATTCAGCTTTCTCTTTTTCCGGTACTTGAGTTGTATGTTCTGCTTCTTTATGATTCTTCATTTCCTGCTCTTCTGCTGCAGATTCCATTACTTCATCTCCAAAAATTGCGCCAAGGCCTTTCCCTAAACCTGTTCTCTTTGCCATATCTAGATCTCTTCTCCTCTGCTGATAACTTCTGCCGCCAGTAACCGGTAGCTTTCTGCCCCCGCTGATCTGGAATCATATAAATTGATCGGCATTCCATGGCTGGGAGCCTCTGCCAGTCTGACATTTCTGGGTATGATTGTTTTATAGATATTTTGATTTAAATTATTTTTTACACTTTCAACAACTTCCAATGAAAGATTTGTTCTTGCGTCATACATGGTAAACACGACTCCCTCCATTTCAAGGGAAGGATTCAATTTCTTTTTTACTAAATTTACTGTCTTTAATACCTGACTAAGACCTTCCAATGCATAATATTCACACTGGATGGGTACTAGTACGGTATTTGCTGCTGTTAAGGCATTTATTGTCAATAGACTCAATGACGGAGGACAATCTATAATAATAAAATCATAGTTTTTCTTGACTTTTTCAAGATATGACTTAAGGAGTATCTCCTTATTCTCAATTTCCAGCAGCTCAATTTCAGCTCCTGCCAGATCCACGTTTGATGGCAATAAATCCAGATTTTCCTGAACGTTAGGTATCAAACATTCTTCTATCTCACATTCTCCAACCAACAGATCATAAACTGTACGCTCAATTGTTGACTTTTCCATACCAAGTCCGCTGGTTTCGTTTCCCTGTGGATCAAAATCCACAGCTAATACCCGTTGTCCTGACTCTGCAAGACAAGCTGATAGGTTTATTGCGGTCGTTGTTTTACCAACTCCGCCCTTCTGGTTTGCTATCGCAATGATTCTTCCCATTTTTAATTTTCTCCTGTTACAACGTCCGGAAATGCAGTTCAAATTAGAGTATAACATACTTTATTTTTTTTTCCTATGGTTTCAAGTAAAAAAAATACAGAAATTACAAAAAATGTTTCACGTGAAACATTCTTCCAAGTTTAAGAATAAATTAATATGTTTGACGTTGTAAGTCCATATCGATTATATTATAATAAGAAGAGATTATCCGCACTCAGGAGGTATATAATGAAAACTAAGAGTAAATTACTAACTCTGCTAATCCTTTCAGCAAGTACAGCTGCCGCAACCGCAGTTATTAATAAATTTGTTAAACTCTCTGCATCTTCAAAAAATATCTTATCAGATGCAAAGTCCTTATGTTACAAATGGAGATTCGGTAATATCCATTATACGAAATCTGGTACAGGGAAACCACTTCTTCTAATCCATGATCTGACTGCATACTCGAATGGTTATGAATGGAACAGCATGATTTCATTACTGAAAGAACAGTATACCGTATACACCATTGATCTTTTGGGATGCGGTCGTTCAGAGAAACCCGATCTTACCTATACTAATTATCTCTATGTACAGATGATCTCCGATTTTATAAAATCAGAAATTGGTCACCGAACCAATGTAATCGCTACCGGTGCTTCATCAGCATTGGCTCTTATGGCGTGTAATAACGCTCCGGAATTGTTTGACCAGATTATGCTCATAAATCCGGAAAGTCTAATGACATGTAGCCAGATACCCAATAATCATTCCAAAGTATATAAGTTCATTCTGGATCTGCCCATATTAGGTACTCTTTTATATCATATATCAGTGAGCAAGCAATCTATTACAGAAGAATTTAGCAGAAATTACTACTTCAATCCTTACTCCGTAAAGAGCTCAATCATAGACGCGTATTATGAATCGGCTCATTTAGGAGAATCACCAAAATCACTGTATGCCAGTGTGAAGTGTAATTATACGAAATGTAATGTAACCAATGCACTGAAAAAAATCAACAACAGCATCTACATTACTGGTGGAGAAGAAATGGATCGCATCAATGAAGTTATTTCCGAATATCAAAAGTATAATCCAGCTATTGAAAGTTCACTTGTACCTAAGAGTAAATATCTACCACAATTGGAGAATCCTAACAGTCTGTACCAAATAATTCAAATGTACTTTTTATAAAAAAATGTTTCACGTGAAACATTCCTGCGGAGATAATATTCTCTAATGGATGTTTCACGTGAAACATTTTACTTTAACGGCTCTTTTGATGGTAACCCTGCTTTTCTCGGATACTTTTTAGAAATACCGTTACCTTTATTAATTTTAATCAATGATCTCTCTGCCTCAGTACCTGGCAGTAAAAATCGTTCTGTATCTTCTATTTTTCCACCTAAGAGAAAAACCGCATGTTTTGCTTCTCCTAACTCCTCTTCTATCTTGCCAGATTTGTATGGGATAAAACAACCACCTACTTTCACAAAGGGCATGCAATATTCTGATAAAGTGCTTAAATTTGCAACTGCTCTGGAAACACAAATATCATATTGTTCTCTATGCTTGATATCACGGCCTAAATCTTCTGCTCTTCCATGAATTGCACAAATATCTTTTAAACCCAAATTATTAATTACTTCATTGAGAAAATTTATTCTTTTATTCAAAGAATCCATCAATGTAATTTTGAGTTGTGGAAATGCAATTTTTAAAGGAATCCCAGGGAAACCAGCACCTGTACCAACATCAATTATGTTATAGACCTCAGTACTCAAATCATTTAAAACCTTAATAAGAGATAAACTATCAACAAAATGCTTGGATATAACTTCTTCCATCTCTGTAATTGCAGTAAGGTTCATTACCTTGTTCCATTCAACCAATATTTCATAATATTTATAAAATTGCTCCAATTGATTCTTTTCTAAATTAATAGATAATAGACTCAATTCATTTTGGAACTTCTCATAGAAAGCATCTGTCATATTTCCTGCCTCACTCCTTCTGATCTGTATTTTTATGGAACTTCATCTGCTCTAAGTAAACCAGAAGAACAGAGATGTCTGCTGGAGAAACACCTGATATTCTGGATGCCTGTCCAATAGACATAGGCTTATATAAATTTAGTTTCTGGATGGCTTCTCTTCTCAATCCTTTTATTTCTGCATAATCAAATTCTGCCTGCAGCTTTCTGTTTTCCAGTTTTTTATATTGTGAGACCTGTTGCTTCTGTCTGCGTATATATCCTTCATACTTAATATTGATATCTACCTGCTCCATTACATCATTTGGAAGTGGCAACCGATTGGCATCTATATCAGTTAACATAATATAATCAAGTTCTGGTCTGCGCACTAATTCAGCCAAAGTTGTTCCTGTTTTTAACGGCGTGCTCCCGTGCTTCTCCAAAAACTCCTGTACTTTACTGGATGCTCCGATATTGGTTGATTCCAGACGTCTGATTTCTAATTCAATTGCTTCTTCTTTTTTTAATAATTCTTTATATCTTTCATCACTGATCAAACCAATCTGATGTCCAATTCCCATTAAACGCAGATCTGCATTGTCCTGACGAAGAAGAAGTCTGTATTCTGCTCTTGATGTCATCATACGGTAAGGTTCCAGATTCTCCTTGGTAACCAGATCATCAATTAAAACACCAATATACGCCTGTGAACGATCTAAAACGACTGGCTCTCTTTTAAGAATTTTCATGGCAGCATTTACTCCTGCCATAAATCCCTGAACAGCTGCTTCCTCATAACCTGAACTTCCATTAAACTGTCCACCGCTGAATAAACCGCTGACCGCTTTAAATTCCAAAGTGGCATACAGCTGTCTGGAATTAATACAGTCATATTCAATCGCGTATGCATTTCTTACGATCTTAACATGTTCCAGCCCAGGAACGGTTCTGTACATGGCATACTGGACATCCTCAGGAAGGGAACTTGACATTCCTCCCAGATACATTTCATTGGTGTAAAGTCCTTCTGGTTCCACAAATACCTGATGGCGGTCTTTATCCGGGAATTTCACCACTTTATCCTCGATGGATGGGCAATATCTTGGTCCTGTACCTTCAATTGCACCGGAGTATAAAGGAGAACGATCCAGATTATTCCTGATAATCTCGTGTGTGCTGCTATTTGTATAAGTGAGCCAGCAGGATATCTGTTCCTTCTGGATGGATTCCGGATCCGTTGAAAAGGAAAACGGCACTACTCTCTCATCGCCCAGCTGCTCCTCCATTTTAGAAAAGTCGATGCTTCTTTTATCCACTCTGGCGGGAGTACCTGTCTTAAAGCGCCTCATTTCGATTCCATTGGCCTTTAAGGAATCAGTTAAGTGATTGGCCGCCTGAAGCCCATTGGGGCCTGTATAATTGCTTACATCACCGTAAATGCACCTTGCTCTTAAATAGGTTCCAGTCGCTAATACAGCGGCCTTACAGTGGTACACAGCACCGGAATAAGTTTTAACCCCGGTCAGAATCCCATTTTCTGTTATGATTTCAGATACTTCTGCCTGCCGTATGGTCAGATGATCTGTATTCTCCAAGATTCTCCTCATAGATCTTGAATAGTCCTGTTTGTCAGCCTGAGCTCTTAATGAATGGACAGCCGGACCCTTAGACTGGTTAAGCATCTTTGACTGAATAAATGTCTTATCAATGTTTTTCCCCATCTCTCCGCCTAAGGCATCCAGCTCTCTCACCAGATGGCCTTTTGAGCTACCACCAATATTGGGATTACAGGGCATCAGTGCAATACTGTCTACACTGACAGTAAACATAATTGTCTCAAGGCCCAGTCTGGCGCATGCCAGGGCAGCCTCACAGCCAGCGTGACCAGCGCCGACTACTACTACATCATAAGACTCCTCTAAATACTGCATTTTTATCTCCTCTTTTCTGATCCTTACTTACCCATACAGAATTTACTGAATATTTCATTGACCAGATCATCTTCTATGGATTCTCCCAGTATAATTCCAAGCTGCTCATACGCATCCATTAAGTCAATGGAATAGAAGTCCTCAGCCATCCCGTCATGTATGCTCTGCTCCACCATAGCAAGACTTTTAAATGCTTCTTCCAGTGCATTCTTCTGTCTTACATTCGTAATATAAACCTGATCGTTAAAATCAATTTCACCCTCATAGAACATGGTCTTAATCTCATGCTCCAGGTCCTCAATGCCAGAACGGTTTCTGGCAGAAATTGTAATAACTTTATGACTGGTTCTTTTATTTAATAAATCCGGTGTAACAACCATGGATAAATCTGATTTATTTAAAACAATCACTGCTTTCCTGCCTTCAATAAAAGATAAAATGTCTTCATCATTTTCATCAAGGGGGCAGGAACCATCCACCACATAGATAATTAAATCAGCGCCTTCAGCTGCCTGCCTTGCTTTTTCAACCCCTATTTTTTCAACTACATCCTCTGTATCACGGATTCCAGCGGTATCTATCATATTCAGGCTTAAATCTTCCAGCATGATCTGCTCCTTTAATGTATCACGGGTGGTTCCGGCAATATCTGTAACAATCGCCCGATCCTCCCCCACAAGAACATTAAGAAGAGAGGATTTACCGGCATTGGGTTTCCCCATAATGACAGTCTCAATCCCTTCTGAAAGCACTCTTCCATTCTCTGAAGAACGGATCAACCGCTTCAGTTCTTCCTTTATAGGCATAATTCCCTGAAGCAGAGTTTCCTGATAACCATCCAGAGAGATATGCTCCGGATCATCAAGTGCCGATTCGATAAAGGCAATATGATAAATAATCGTCTCTCGAAGTGCACGGACACGCTTGGAAACAGCACCATCCAGCTGACTGACGGAAGACTTTAAAGCATATTGATTTTTCGCATTAATCACATCAATAACTGCCTCTGCCTGTGTTAGATCTATTCTTCCGCTTAAAAATGCCCGCTTGGTAAATTCCCCTGGTTCAGCTGGTCTGGCTCCGTACTTTAACACAGTCTCCAGTATCTTTTTAGTAACCAGAACTCCTCCATGACAGTCAATCTCAACGGTATCTTCTCCCGTATAACTGCCCGGTCCTCTCATGAGCAGAACCAGAACCTCATCAATCAGTTCCTCGCCATCATAAATATATCCGTAGTGAATCGTATGAGATTTCTCCTCAGAGAGCCGTTTCACACGTTTCCCTTTTCCTTTAAAAATCCTGTCTATAATCTGAAATGACTCCTCGCCGCTGATCCTTACAATTCCGATCCCGGAACTGGACATCGCTGTGGCAATCGCCGCTATTGTATTCATCTTCATATTCTATCACCTGTTTTACGCCAGTCAATACACTGGCGTGAGAAAAGGGTTGAGGGTGCCTTCCGACAGCCCCAACCCTCATTGTTGTTTGACTATTTATCTCTATCCTGATATCGTTCTTTTTTTACATGTTCCTTTTTCAAGGATATTACCACGTGTCTGAATGGTTCTTCCCCATCACTTCTGGTAACAACAAATTTGTCATTTTGAAGTGCGGAATGAATAATTCTTCTTTCATACGGATTCATAGGCTCCAGAGATACCGGTCTTCTGGTACGCTTCACTTTGTAAGCAATATTCTTTGCCAGTGTTTCCAGAGTTTCTTTTCTGCGCTCTCTGTAATTTTCCGTATCCAGTTTCACGCGAATATAATCTTCGCTTTCCTTATTAACAACAAGACTTACCAGATACTGCAAAGAATCCAGAGTCTGTCCTCTTTTTCCAATCAGGATTCCCATGTCATCACCAGACATATTGATGGAAAGTTCACGCTCTCCCTGATCAAATGCGGCTTCCATAGAAACGCCTAAATCCATTGCACTAAATACATCGGAAAGAAAGGTCATTGCCATGTCCTCCAAGGTTTCTTTCTTCCTTGCGCGGATGACAGCAGGCTTTGAACCGATAAATCCCAGAATACCATTACTACCTTTATCAACAATCTCATACTCCAGTTTATCACTGGTTGTTTCCAGTTGGATTAATGCTTTTGTAATCGCCTCATCAACGGTTTTTGCTGAAACTGTAATCATATCCATAGGTCACCCCTCCTATTTACTGTGCTTTTCATTGTACTTCGAAACCATACGTGCCTTGGCAGAAATGCTGTTGGGATCTGAAGTTGTGCTTTGATAGTAATCGTTAGAAGCCTTTACCTGCTCCTTTGCTTTTTCTATTTTAGCATTCAGTTCCTGCTCTGCTTTCTCATTGTTAGCCTGAAGATTCTTAAGGTTTGCAGTAGCATTCTGAGAAACACGCTGAGGTGGAAGACCTTTTTTCGCACGCTTTTTATTTGCTTTATCCAGATTCTTCTTAATCATCTCATCCATATCAATGCGGTTTAAATGACGGTTAATTAAAACCTGCTGAATGATCTGGAAAACACTGGAAGCAATCCAGTAAATACCAATACCAGACGCAAATGTAAAGCAGAAGAATACGGACATTAAAGGCATGACGGTATTCATGCTCTTCATAGACTGTGCCATAGCATTATTCTCATCTGCTCCACTCTTAGGCTGATTCACCGTCATAAGCTTTGTACTAAACCACTGGCTGGCACCAGCAAGAACAGGAATCAGGAGTGCAAGGCTTAAATGAAAACCGCCGCCAGTTGGGAAAATAACACTGGCTGGTGTAGACGCCAGGTTAATACCAAGGAAGGAATTCATATGCTCAATCTGAGCAGCATTGGTAGTAATGGTATCCTGGATGGTTGGATAAAGATTTTTTAAAGCATTCCACTGATCCGGATTTAACTGGTATAAAAAATCCACCATTCCATTACTGGTATTTAAATCTCCGATTCTTGATAATGTGATCTTATGATCAGCTGCAAACTGTGTCAGCTGTGCAACATGATCACCACCAAGAGAAGTAATTGCAGTCACTACATTAACAAAAACAGCCTTAACACTCTGTACGTAAGCAGGAATATGATAAATTACCTGATAAAGAGCGAACAGAATTGGCATCTGGATTACCAGCTGTACACAGCCTCCAGTCATGGATGTTCCGTATTTCTCATAAACTGCCTGCATTTCCACGTTCTGTCTTCTCATGGATTCCTGGTCAGTTTTCCCTTTATACTTTGCCTGTACGGCGGAAATTTCCGGCTGCATAACGCTCATCAGTTTTGATGATTTCTGCTGTTGTAATGTCAGCGGAAACATTAAAAGCTTTGTCACAAGAGTAAACAAAATAATACATAAACCAATGTTCTGGATTCCAACTGCAGATGTCATCTGGAATAGCAAATCCATGATTACACCCAGAACAGTTGCAAAAGGTCCCAGAACGCCTCCTACCTTAGTGAGTACTAAGAATTCCAATGAACTACCTCCTCATCATTTACGGAACTGGATCATAACCGCCTTTTGCAAAAGGATTACAACGAATAATTCTTATGCAAGCCAAAAACGTACCTTTAAACACACCATACTTTTGCAGTGCCTCAATGGCGTATTGAGAACACGTAGGTGTGTATATACAGTGAGTTCTTATCTTCAGAGGAGATAAATATTTCTGATATCCTCTGATCATTAAAATCATGATTTTTTTTACCATAAGATCACTTCGATTCTTTTTTTAAAATGTTATGAAGTCCGCACAAGTGCAGATATGCACTTTCGATTGTCTTGTATTTTTCTTCTTTTGCCGCTGTTCTCACAACGACCACGATGTCTAACCCTGTCTCAAGCATATCTTCATGAAGCCTGAAGCTTTCTCTGATTAATCTGGTTATATGATGCCTGATAACACTGTTTCCTACCTTCTTGCTCACCGAGATACCGATTCTTGTATCCGGCCTGTCCGTCTTTAAAACATACATAACAAGAAGTCTGTTAGCAAGGGATTTTCCACTCTGATATACTTCCTTGAAATCCCTGTTCTTTTTAATCGAATTAAAATGTTTCATTCAACTCTTTCCTTTTCCGTTTTTCTGGAATTTGAGAAAAGAAAAGGCCACAATTACTTGCGGCCTGGTCCATTAAGCTGATAATTTTGCTCTTCCTTTTGCTCTTCTGGCAGCTAAAACTTTTCTTCCGCCGGGAGTGCTCATTCTGGCTCTGAAACCATGAACTTTTGATCTTTGTCTCTTTTTTGGCTGGAACGTCATTTTCATAATCTACGGACACCTCCTCTTGTTACAATAGCTTATCATAGGCAATATGATGAAACATATTGAGACTATTTTAATTAAACATCATACCAATTATATAGAACAAACCATGGTTCGTCAAGGGAAAAATATAAGTTTTCATCATACTTCTAATATTTTCCACATTCCCCGATTATGCAGTATAATAAATAAAACTATTTAATTTCCCAATGGGGATTCACAAAAGAATAAAAAAGGATGGGGTAATACAATGAAAAGTGAACAAATCAATATCAGAGATCCTTACGTACTGCTGTCTGACGGTGTCTATTATATGTACGGAACCAGAGCAGAAACCTGCTGGATGGCCGCCACCGGCTTTGATTGTTATACCAGTACTGACCTAATTGAATGGGATGGCCCTTATGAAGTTTTTCACAAGCCTGAGAACTTTTTTGCAGACCGAAACTGCTGGGCCCCTGAAGTTCACTGCTATCAGGATTCCTATTATATGTTTGCTACATTTAAAGATACTAAAAATCATGGCGGAACTGCCATTTTAAAAGCAGACCATCCACTGGGACCATTCACCTTATACAGTCAGAAACAAATAACTCCCCCTGATTGGGAGTGCATTGACGGAACCTTTTATGTAAGTTCTGATGGAACTCCTTATATGGTTTTTGTTCATGAATGGGTTCAGATATCGGATGGTTCCATTTGTGCAGTAAAGTTAAGCAGCGATTTAAGCCATGCCGTATCGGAGCCTGAACTTTTGTTTCATGCATCGGAAGCCAAAAGCTGGGTCGTAACAATTGAAAATAAAAACAGACCAGGAAAACATTATGTTACGGACGGTCCATTCCTTTACCGGACAACAAACGGCCGCCTTCTTATGCTGTGGTCAAGTTTTGGAAACGAAGGTTATACCCAGGCCATTGCTTATTCTGATAATGGAGATATTACTGGCAAATGGATACAGCAGGATCAATTGCTCTTTGAAAAAGATGGAGGTCACGGCATGATTTTTAAAGACAAAAAAGGAGCGCTCATTCTTACCCTCCATACACCCAATGAGCACAAAAAAGAGCACCCCGTTTTTTATCGGCTGGAAGAACAGAATAACACTCTGACTGTTAAAGGACTACATCAATGAAAGAAGTTATTTTTGCTGGAAAATGTCAGGGCATCGGAATCAGCCATGTGTCCAGAGACTGTGATCTGGCTGAAACCATCGGATTCTATAAAAATGAATATCAGATTTACTATATCTTAAATGGAGAGCGTTTTTTTTATTATGGTAACCAAAGCTACCGGATGGGAAAAGGCACGCTGACCTTTATTGATAAGAAACTCATCCCTTTTACCAACGTAATCGGAGGGAATTATCATGAACGGATTCTGATTGAACTGGAAGAGTCCTGGCTTCGTCTTGCAGGCAATGCAATGGAACTTAATCTTTTGGAATTTTTTCAAAATAATCACGGTGTTCTGCAGCTGGACGAAAAGCAGCAAAGTATTCTGGAAAAAAAACTGTTCCGTATGGAATCTGCATTGAGAAACCAGAAAATATACGGTGCAACAGAGGTTAAAAATCAGCTGTTGTCTTTATTTCTCATGATACTAAATGGAGCCGGTATCAAACCTGAGGTCTATTATATGCCAAAGAGAAAAATGATGCGCTACGTAAAAGTCGCAGAAATCATACAGTATATTATGATTCATTATTCAGAAATCTTTGGTTTAGAAGATCTGGCCAACATATTTTATTTAGATAAAAGCTATTTAAGCCGTATATTCAAAGAAGTTACCAATTTTACTGTCAATGAATTTATCAACTGTCAGAGAATTGAACAAGCCAGAATTCTCCTTCTTGACGAGAAACTTACCATGGAAGACATCTCACAGAAACTGGGTTATGAACGGTTGTCTTACTTTGACCGTGTTTTTAAAAAATATACGGGTTTATCCCCTCTGCAATACAGAAAATCCAAGAAATATAATGACGTTTAGTCAATTTAGTGCAAATTAAAGGTTTTTTTTGATGTATTGGGGCTTTCTTCCAAATGTATTGTGATTGTTTCTGATTAATAGTAAAATGTAACCATACAAAAACAAATCCGGATTTTATAATTGGTACATTTACACAATATTTTATAATGCAATCACAATTAGGAGGAACTATGAAAATCAAAAAGCTTACTGCACTGTTTTTATCTGGCATGATGACTTTTTCTCTTGCCGGCTGTTCCGGAAGCAAACCTGCCGCTTCTGCAGAGACCGTTTCTAAGGATACAGGAAAACAGATCACTCTTCGAATGGCCTGGTGGGGTTCCCAGACAAGACATGATGCCACGAACAAGGTTATTGAACTCTACGAATCAAAAAACCCCAATGTGCATATTGAAGCAGAATTTTACGATTTTGACAGTTACTTTACCAAGCTCGATACTTTGGTAGCCGCTGACGATGTGTGGGATATCTTTCAACTGGGAGGGAATTTTCCAAAATACATCAAAAATATAGAACCACTGGATGGTTACATCAAAGACGGAATTATTAATACCAGTGATACCACCGAAAATTTTCTGGCAACAACAAAGGACAACAACGGCTCTCAGATTGGAATATCCATTGGCACTAACACTTATGGAATTGCATACGATCCGGAGTTATTTCAAAAAGCCGGCTTAGCCGAGCCTGAAAATGACTGGACGTGGGATGACTGGAAAAAAGACTGTATTACCATAAAAGAAAAACTCGGTATCTACGGAAGTTCAAAGATCGACCATTTTATAGCAGGTGTGACCATGCGTGCCTCTCAGGCAGAAAAAGATGCAAATTTCTTTAAGAAAACCAATGATGGCATCGAATCAGAAGATCCCGCACCCTTTGCTGATTACTTAAAAATGATCAAAGAACTGACAGATGACGGCGCCTATCCCGATGCCGGAGCAATAAAAGAAATCAAAGACATAGAAGGGGATTATCTGGTAACCGGGGATGCAGCAATGACCTGGGTTTCCTCCAATCAGGTTTCTTCCATTGTTCATGCCTCTGGCAGAAGCATTAAAATTGCACCGGTACCAAGATTAACGAAAAATGGGCCTTATGGAATGGGTGTCCAGTCCTCCCAGCAGCTTTGTATCTCCAGTAATTCCAAAACAAAGGAAGAAGCCGCTAAATTCATTAACTTTTTTGTCAATGACATAGAAGCAAATAAAATTTTAAACGGAGAACGGGGCGTTCCTATTATGTCAAAGGTAAGAGAAGCTGTCGTTTCTCAGGCAGATGACTCCGGTAAAATTATTTATGACTTTGTAGATAAAATAGGAAATTTTCCAAAAGAAGACAGCAATGTTATAAGCCCTGATCCAAAAGCTGAAATTGAAGATCAATATAAGCTTCTGATTGAAAAAGTACAATATGGTGATGTAACACCAGAAGATGCTGCAAAACAATTGCTGGATTTTTCCAAGTCAAAATTCCAGCATTAAGGATCATTAAGAGGCAGGTAAGGATTCTCTTTGCCTGCCTTTCCTATGGAAAAAAGGAGGTAATAAGCAATGAACGAACTAAAAACCAACTGGAAAAAAATCCTCTATCATAACAATACCGTAGGTTATATTTTTTCCTTTCCCTTTCTATTTGGATTTTTCGCATTTACATTGATTCCAGTTCTGGTATCCGTATATTATTCCATGACCAATTATAAATTGGGTCAAAGTCCGGTATTTATAGGACTTGAAAACTATAAAAACCTATTCTCAGATGACCGTTTCTTAAATTCAGTAAAAGTCACCCTTATTTATGTCATCACCTCCGTTCCATCCAAACTGATTTTTGCCCTTTTTATTGCATATCTTCTGACGCAGAAACACAGTGGTGTAACATTTTACCGGTCTCTTTATTATGTTCCTTCCCTGATTGGAGGAAGCATTGCCGTAGCACTTGTCTGGAAAACCATATTTTCAAGAAAAGGACTGGCAAATACCATTCTTGCCTCTTTTGGTGTTCCAAAACTATCCTGGCTGGGTGAACCCCATCTGGCAATGGGAATACTTGTCCTCATGTCCGTCTGGCAATTCGGATCATCTATGATTATTTTTGCTGCCGGATTAAAAGAAATATCTCCAACTTATTACGAAGCAGCTGAAATTGATGGTGCAAACAAATGGCAGCGCTTTAAAGCAATTACACTCCCATGCCTTTCTCCCATTATTTTATATAATCTGATTATGCAAACCATAACTGCCTTCATGGCATTTACCCAGGCTTTCGTCATCACACAGGGCGGCCCCAACGATTCCACTAATTTCTATGCTCTTTACGTTTACAATCATGCCTTTAAATGGTCCAATATGGGATACGCCAGTGCCATGTCCTGGGTCATGCTGGCTTTAATAAGCATTATTACATTCCTGCTTTTTAAGACATCAAAATTCTGGGTATTTACAGAAGCAGACCAATAAGGAGGATCATAACATGACAAACAAACATAAAATACAGGCTTCTGTCTATCATTTATTCGTCTGTGTTCTTGGATTGATGATGATTTATCCGGTTCTCTGGATGGTCAGCGGCTCACTTAAAAATAATGCAGAGATCTTAAATGGAGGTATGAACTTAATTCCACCCCAATGGAGATTTTCTAACTTTTCCACTGGCTATCAGGGTTTTGGCGGCATAACCTTTCAAACCTTTTTCTCCAATTCATTTTTTGTTGCATCTGTCTCCACGCTTGCAACGGTTCTGTCTTCATCCTGTGTTGCCTATGCCTTTTCCAGGGTGAGTTTTAAGGGTCGAAACATCTGGTTTATGTCTATGATCTGCACCATGATGCTCCCATCCCAGATAATTCTGGTGCCTCAGTATATTATTTATAACAAGCTTGGTTTTGTAGGAACCTATCTCCCACTCATACTGCCCCATTTTTTCGGTCAGGCATTTTTCATCTATCAGATGATGCAATTTGGTGCTGGAATTCCAAAAGACCTTGATGAAGCTGCAATTATTGATGGGTGCAGTAAATATTCAATATTTACCAGGATTTTTTTACCTCTTTTGAAACCATCCATTGTAACCACCATCATCATTCAGTTTTACTGGAAATGGGATGATTTCATGTCTCCCATGATTTATTTAAGCAAACCCCGGATGTATACCGCATCTGTGGCAATAAAAAATTTTGCAGATTCCACCTCCACAACCGATTATGGAGCAATGTTTGCCATGTCCACACTTTCATTAATACCAGTATTTTTGATCTTCTTATTTTTTAACCGTTATCTGGTGGAAGGGATCAGTGGAAGTGGGATTAAAGGTTAATATACATACAGAGAGGAAAAAACGTGAATATCCAAACCAGTGTATCATTTCAGACTTCTAACGAACTTCTGCAAAAACTAATGGATTCAGCACAGAGGAAAACGTTAAACAACTTAAAAATGTTTGAGAACCGGCTCGTTCTGATCGAAGGAGGCGGATATGAAAAAATATGGCTGGAAACCCAGCCCATGGGCGGAGAAATGTATGCCAAACGCAACATGAAGGCCGGAATTAATAACCATCTCCTTTTTATGGAGCACCAGAGAGCGGATGGCCGCATCCCCGGAAGCATTGCCTTAATTAACAACCGGATCACTCCCCAGTTTGATAAATTCCAGGGCTTTTGCTTCCCCTCTTCTGCCCTTAACATGTATTACTTAATGGGAAAAGATAAAGAATATTTAACACTTCTTTACCTCACTCTGGAAAAATTTGATTCCTATTTATGGAAAACCAGAGATTCAGACGGCGATGGCTGCCTGGAAAGCTGGTGCAAGTATGATACAGGGGAAGATCATGCACTTCGCTACCAGGATGCTCCCGACTCCTGGAGTAAAGAAACACCTCCCCAAAATTGTACAGCAGTTCCCATGGCTTCTCTGGATATTATGAGTTTTTCCTACTCTGCCAGAGAGACCCTGTCCATTATCAGCTCAATACAAGGTAATGAAGACCGTAAAAACCATTGGAAACAAAAAGCATTGGCCATCCAGAAAACCATACAAGATTATCTCTGGATCGAATCAAAAGATGCCTGCTTTGACCGGAATAAAGATCATAAAACGATTGATGTTTTATATCACAACAATTTAAGAGCTATGTACTGGAACAGTTTAACAAAGCCCATGGCAGAACGTTTTGTCAAAAAACACTTATTAAACCCTGAAGAATTCTGGACGTATATGCCCCTCCCCTCCGTTGCGGTAAATGATCCTCTCTTCCGTAACATAAAAACAAATAACTGGAGCGGACAATGTGAAGCCCTCACCTACCAGAGAGCCATACGGGCTCTTGAAAATTATGACTATGATGATCTGATTCCCAAACTGGGAAAAAAACTATTTCATGCCATAGGAGATTCCTGCGTATTTGTGCAGCAATATGATCCTTTTACCGGCTCACCTTCCCTGATATCTCTGGATGGTCTCCAGGATTCCTATGGCCCTGCCATGTTATCTGTTATGGAATATACCTCCCGTATGTTAGGAATCCATATAGAGCAGGATCACATTTTTTGGGGAACATGCAAAGGATATGAAAGTGACTATGAACAGATCTGGGGTAATCATTCATTTAAAATAATAAATAATGAAAAAACAGCTCAGGCCTTTGTTGACGGAAAAAAAGTTTTCGAATCAGGAAAAGACTTAAAAATTATAACGGATCTTACCGGTAATCTTCTTTATATTAAGCAATTTACCGCTGACGCTGATATCAGGAGCATAAAAACATTTAAAATATCCCCTTAAAAAAAAGTCTCCGGCATCATTCAATTGCCGGAGACTTTTTTATTCATATATTATGAAGCATACCAATGTAATCTATTTAATTTCTCATAACTTTAAAAAGTGCCTGAGTGATGGCAACCGTTAAAATTCCTGCTACAATCGCCTCTGGAATCCCATTCATACAGATGATACCAATAATTACAGAATAGATTCCCTCAGTCAGCCCCTTGGCAGCCTGGCCGTACTCTTTGCCAAAAAGAAAATAAATCAGATTCATTACCAGCAATGTGTTGGTTAATGATCCGGCAACGCCTGCCGCTGCAAGTGCCACAGTTGTTTTCATCTTACTTCCCTTTAAAGCTTTTAATACTCCCCTGAATACATAATATGCCACGATTCCAATGAGAATTCTTGGCACCATACAGATAATCAGGCTTCCTAAATTGCCTCCGTACTCTCCCATCTTTACAAATGGTGAAAATACAAATGAGGTTGCATTGGGCATGTTGGTGTTTTTCCACAGACTTGTCAGCCCAAAAATCATTCCCAGAAATCCGCCATATTTTGGTCCAAGTATTATGGCTCCAATAATGACCGGAACGTGAATGATGGTGGCGTTCATAAATCCCAAAGGAATATATCCAAAGGGCGTAAACGCCATGATGATGATAAGGGCAACAAAGATTGCAGCCAGTACCATGTCGCGTGTTTTGTTTCCAGTATTCATATTTTTCCTCCTGTGCTACTGTTCTTTTATAAGATACAATGCATCTGGTTACAACTGCATTATACATAACTGAACTTTATCCGTCAATCCTGTCTATTAAATCGACATTTCTTTGTTAATTTACATAAAGTTATCAACATTATGGGGATAACTTGTGGAAAACTCTCTGGATAGTATCTTGATAACCTTTTTTTGTACACATGCCTGTCCGAAAGATTTTGATAAAATCTATATTTCCCGGATGTGAATAACCAGAGTTTTAAAATCGGTTTTTTTGTGGACAACTTTCCCTCTGGATGCTTATCAACAATCCATACACAGCTAATTCACAGCCCTTTCACACACTTATCCACAATTTTTTACTATTATCATTGAAAATTATTACAAAATAGTATAGAATGAACAGTAGATTGGGCTAATGCGCATATTTGCATTTTAATAGATGTAGGAGACATACAATGTTAGAAAAGTTAAAAGAAAAATGGGACGAAATCTTATTGAATTTAAAAGAAGAGCACGAAATTACAGATGTTTCTTTCAAAACCTGGCTTCTCCCGCTTAAAGTTTATGCCGTTGACGGAGAAAAGGTAATTGTCACGGTACCGGATGTAGAATTTCTAGGATACATCCGCAAAAAATACGGGTTTCTTCTAAAAATCACCATAGAAGAAGTAACTGGCTTTGAATGCAGCGTTGATTTTGTTGTGGAAAATCAGATTCAAAAAGAAGCAGCTCCCGCTCCTGCAGGAAATACACTGATAACCAATACGGTAAATTCGGTCAGTCAGTCCGCAATCATAAACGCGAATTTAAATCCGAAATACATCTTTGATACCTTTGTTGTAGGTGCCAATAATAATCTGGCACATGCGGCATCCCTGGCAGTTGCAGAATCCCCCGGTGAAATTTACAACCCTCTTTTCATCTATGGAGGTGTGGGACTGGGGAAAACTCACTTAATGCATTCCATCGGTCATTTCATATTAAAGAATAATCCGAATGCAAAGGTTCTCTACGTCACCAGTGAAAAGTTCACCAACGAGCTGATCGATGCGATTCGAAACAAGAACAACTTCTCTCCTACTGAATTCAGGGAAAAGTACAGAAATAACGATGTTCTGCTAATCGATGATATCCAGTTTATCATTGGTAAAGAAAGTACACAGGAAGAATTCTTCCATACATTTAACGCATTATATGAAGCAAAAAAGCAGATTATTATTTCATCTGATAAACCGCCAAAAGAAATCGAGACATTGGAAGAACGTCTCCGATCCCGTTTTGAATGGGGTTTAACAGTGGACATACAGTCTCCCGATTACGAAACCAGAATGGCCATTCTTCGCAAAAAAGAAGAAATGGAAGGTTACAATATCGACAACGAAGTTATTAAATACATAGCTACCAACATCAAATCCAACATCCGGGAGCTGGAAGGCGCCCTGACAAAAATCGTAGCACTCTCACGCCTTGATAATAAGGAAATCACCGTTGAGCTGGCTGAAGAAGCCTTAAAAGATATTATATCACCTAATGATAAACGGGAAGTAACCCCAGAACTGGTGATTCAGGTTGTTGCTGACCATTATGGTATTACGCCTCTTGATATCTGTTCTCAAAAGCGTAACAAGGAAATCGTATATCCACGCCAGATTGTGATGTACCTTTGCCGAGAGATGGTTGGAACTCCACTGCAGATGATTGGAAAATTCCTTGGCGGAAGAGATCATACCACCATAATTCATGGGATTGAGAAGATCTCAGGGGATGTGAATAAGAACGAAACCTTAAACAACACCATTGAGATATTAAAGAAGAAAATTAATCCACAATAGGGTGTGAATCACCTGTTAATTTCATGTGGATAATTAAGCGGCTCAAAAGGGTTCTGATCAGTCTGTGGATAACCTTTCATTTTTCCTCACGTTTTGTGGACGTTATTCACATTGTTATGAACAGGACAACTTTAGGCTTTATAACGGTTATCAGGGCTTTTACACAAACCCACAGCCCCTACTACTAATACGACGAAATTAATCTATATTATTTATCTATTTATTGTTATTTTGAGAGCAAAGGAGTTATCAACAATTATGAAACTGACATTTAAGCAGGATGCCATTTTAAATGGTATTAATATTGTATTAAAAGCAGTTCCCAGCAAAACAACCATGTCCATCCTGGAGTGCATCTTTATCGATGCCAGCGGCTCTGAAATTAAACTCACTGCCAATGATATGGAGCTTGGTATTGAAACAAAGGTGGAAGGAACCATCCTGGAGCGGGGAAAGATTGCTTTAGAAGCCAAACTTCTTTCAGAAATTGTAAGAAAGCTGTCCTCTTCCGGTGATTCCATGGTAACAATTGAAAGCGATGAAAAATTTACAACAACCATTTCCTGTGACAACTCTATTTTCCATATACAGGGCCGGGATGGGGAAGAATTTGCATACTTACCTTATATTGAGCGTGATCACTATATCTGCTTATCCCAGTTTTCCTTAAAAGAAGTCATCAGGCAGACTATTTTTTCCATCGCACCCAATGACAGTAATAAGATGATGACAGGAGAACTGTTTCAGGTTACAGGTAACCAGTTAAAAGTGGTTTCTCTGGATGGTCACAGAATATCCATTCGAAATATTGAATTAAAAGATACCTATCGTGATATAAAAGTCATTGTTCCTGGCAAGACTCTAAATGAAATCAGCAAGATACTTGGCGGAGATAACGAAAAAGAGGTTCTTATTTTCTTCAGCACAAACCACATCCTCTTTGAATTTGATCATACAATCGTTGTATCCCGTCTGATTGAAGGAGATTATTTCCGTATTGACCAGATGCTCTCCAGTGATTACGAAACAAAAGTCAGTGTAAATAAGAAAGAGCTTTTAGACTGTCTTGACCGGGCAACCATCCTGGTGAGAGAAAATGACAAAAAACCTCTGATCATCAATATTGAAGATCAGGAGATGGAACTTCGTATGAATTCCAGTTTTGGATCCATGAATGCCCAGGTTCCAACCCATAAAACCGGAAGTGACATCATGATTGGATTTAATCCCAAATTCCTCATTGATGCATTAAGGATCATTGATGACGAAGAAGTGACAATTTATATGTTAAATCCCAAATCCCCCTGCTTTATCCGGGATGAGGAAGGAAAATACATTTATCTGATTCTTCCTGTAAACTTTAACGCGGCATCTGTTTAAACTAACTGCAGGAGCGTCCTTACGGACATACCTTTATGTCCAGAAAGCGTGGACAAGAAAGAGGAGCGTCCTTACGGACATACCTTTATGTCCAAAAAGCGTGGACAAGAAAGAGGAAACCATGGAAACAATAAAATTAAGGGATGAGTATATTAAGTTAGGACAGGCGTTAAAAGCTGCCGGTCTGGTAGGCTCCGGTGTTGATGCCAAGTTTGTTATCGAGGATGGTCTTGTTTCCGTTAATGGACAGCCTGAGTATCAGAGAGGGAAGAAATTAAGAAGCGGAGATATGGTTACATTCGATGGTAAGAGCATTAAAATTGAGTGATACTAAACAGCCATACCTTTATGTCCAGAAAGCATGGACAATAGAGAGGAACGCCCTGTGGGCATACCTTTATGTCCAGAAAGCATGGACAATAGAGAGGAACGCCCTGTGGGCATACCTTTATGTCCAGAAAGCATGGACAATAGAGAGGAAATTACAACATCCATGATCATTGAATCGATAGAGCTTAAGAATTATCGCAACTATGATGAATTACATATGGATTTTAGTCAGGGAACCAATATACTCTATGGGGACAATGCCCAGGGGAAAACAAATGTCTTAGAAGCTATCTATGTCTGTGCTACGACAAAATCCCACAGAGGCAGCAAGGACAAGGAAATCATACAGTTTGACAGGGATGAGTCGCATATCAAGCTAAACGTCAGAAAGAATGACATTCCATACCGGATTGACATGCATTTGAAAAAGAATAAAGCCAAAGGCGTAGCGGTTAATGGCGTGCCCATCCGCAAAGCCAGCGAATTATTTGGAATTGTCAACGTTGTATTTTTTTCTCCGGAAGACTTAAATCTCATAAAAAACGGACCGGCAGAAAGGCGTCGGTTCGTTGACATGGAATTATGTCAACTTAATAAGCTGTATGTACACTCATTAGTCCAGTATAACCGGATTGTGACACAGCGTAATAAATTATTAAAAGATCTTGCATTTCGCCCGGATTACGAAGAAACACTGGATATCTGGGACATGCAGCTGGTGCAGTATGGGAAAGAAATTATTCTGTACAGAAAAGAATTTGTAGAGAGACTTGGAATGATTATTGAACCCATCCACCGAAAGTTATCCGGGGATAAAGAATCCTTGCATATTCTTTATGAACCAGATGTAGAGGCGGATTCTTTTGAAGAAACCTTAAGACGAAGCAGAAGTCAGGATCTGAAACAGAGAACTACTCTGACAGGCCCCCATCGGGACGATTTAAGTTTCATGGTGAATGGCATTGATATCAGGCGGTTTGGTTCTCAGGGGCAACAACGGACTGCAGCTTTATCTTTAAAACTGGCAGAAATAGAACTGGTAGAAAACATTGTGCATGATTATCCCATTCTTTTGCTGGATGATGTACTGTCTGAACTGGATAACAGCAGACAGAATCAATTACTGGCAGGAATTAATCATATACAGACTGTAATTACCTGTACGGGACTGGAGGATTTTGTAAATGACCGGTTCCATATTGATAAAATATTTAAGGTAATAAACGGTACCGTAGACAATGAAAATTAACGATTCAGGAGGAAGCGTACGAATATGAGTCAAGAATATGGTGCAGATCAAATCCAGATATTAGAGGGGCTTGAGGCAGTAAGAAAGAGACCCGGTATGTATATCGGCAGTACATCCATCAGAGGACTTCATCATCTGGTATACGAAATAGTGGATAATGCGGTGGATGAAGCTCTTGCAGGATACTGTGACAGCATAGAAGTAGTCATTCATAGTGACAACTCCATAACAGTAGTGGATGATGGGCGCGGAATCCCCGTAGGTATTCAAAAGAAAGCAGGTATTCCTGCAGTTGAGGTAGCATTTACCATCCTCCATGCCGGCGGAAAATTTGGCGGCGGAGGATACAAGGTATCCGGCGGACTTCATGGAGTTGGAGCATCTGTTGTAAATGCTCTTTCTCAGTGGCTGGAAGTTGAGATCCGTACAGAAGGAAAGATCTATAAGCAGCGTTATGAGAAGGGTAAAACCATGTACCCGTTAAAAACAATCGGTGATTGTGATCCGGAAGATCATGGAACCACGGTTACATTTCTTCCTGATAAGGACATTTTCGAGGAAACAATCTTTGATTATGATACACTGAAAATACGGTTAAGAGAAACTGCCTTCCTTACTAAGAATTTAAAGATCGTCCTTCGTGATGAGAGGGAGGATTCCCATGAGCATGTATTCCATTATGAAGGTGGAATTAAAGAGTTTGTCACTTATTTAAACAAAGGGAAAACTCCGCTGTACGATCAGGTATTTTACTGCGAGGGAACAAAAGACGGTGTGTATGTGGAAGTGGCTCTGCAGCACAATGATTCCTATACAGAAAATATTTACAGCTTTGTAAATAACATCAACACGCCCGAAGGTGGAACCCATCTGGTTGGATTTAAGAATGCACTGACAACCACCTTAAACGATTATGCAAGAAAAAATAAGCTGTTAAGGGAAAGCGAAGCCAATTTGTCCGGTGAAGATATCCGGGAAGGTATGACAGCTATTATCAGTGTAAAGATTGAAGAACCGCAGTTTGAAGGACAGACCAAGCAGAAACTGGGAAACAGTGAAGCAAGAGGTGCAGTGGATGGTCTTCTCAGAGAACAGCTGACCTATTACCTGGAACAGAATCCGGGAATCTCAAAGACGATCTGTGATAAGTCCATTCTGGCTCAGAGAGCAAGAGCGGCCGCCAGAAAGGCAAGAGATTTAACCAGAAGAAAAACAGCTCTTGAAGGAATGGCACTTCCGGGAAAACTTGCGGATTGTTCTGATAAGAATCCGGAAAACTGTGAGATCTACATCGTAGAGGGAGACAGTGCCGGCGGTTCTGCAAAGACAGCCCGCTCCCGAAATACCCAGGCCATTCTTCCACTTCGTGGAAAGATCTTAAACGTAGAGAAAGCAAGACTTGATAAAATTTATGCAAATGCCGAAATCAGAGCCATGATTACAGCGTTCGGAACCGGCATTCATGATGATTTCGATTTATCCAAGTTAAGATACCATAAAATCATTATCATGACCGATGCCGATGTGGATGGTGCCCATATCAGCACCCTGCTTTTAACTTTCTTATACCGGTTCATGCCGGGACTGATCAAAAATGGTTACGTATATCTGGCGCAGCCGCCGTTATATAAAATTGAGAAAAATAAAAGAGTATGGTATGCTTACAGCGATGAAGAACTTAATTCCATCTTAAAAGAGGTTGGACGAGATAACAATAATAAGATTCAGCGCTACAAAGGTCTTGGAGAGATGGATGCGGAACAGCTTTGGGAGACTACTATGGATCCTGAAAGAAGAGTTCTTTTAAGAATTAACATGGACGAAGATTCCCAGTCGGAAATGGATTTGACATTTTCAACCCTGATGGGTGACCAGGTAGAACCAAGACGTGAATTTATCGATGCGAATGCCAAATACGTACAGAATCTTGATATTTAATTGGAGGAAATAAAATGGAACCAAATATCTTTGATAAAGTTCATGACGTGGACTTAAAAAAGACCATGGAAAAATCGTATATCGATTATGCCATGAGCGTCATTGCTTCCAGGGCACTGCCGGATGTCCGAGACGGATTAAAACCGGTTCAGAGAAGAGTCCTGTATTCCATGATAGAGCTCAACAACGGTCCGGATAAGCCACATCGTAAATGTGCCCGTATCGTTGGTGATACCATGGGTAAGTATCACCCACATGGTGACAGCTCTATTTACGGAGCCCTGGTAAATTTAGCACAGGAATGGTCCACCAGATATCCTCTGGTAGACGGGCACGGAAACTTCGGTTCTGTGGATGGAGACGGCGCAGCTGCCATGAGGTATACAGAAGCCCGTTTAAGTAAAATCTCCATGGAAATGCTTGCAGATATTAATAAAGATACCGTTGATTTCAGTCCGAACTTTGATGAGACAGAGAGGGAGCCCGATGTGCTTCCAGCCCGTTATCCCAATCTTCTGGTTAATGGTACGTCAGGCATTGCAGTAGGTATGGCAACCAATATTCCTCCTCATAACTTAAGAGAAGTCATTGGGGCGGTTCTGAAGATCATAGATAATCAGGTTGATGAAGATAGAGAAACTACCATGGAAGAAATTCTGGAAATTATAAAAGGACCAGATTTTCCTACAGGTGCAACCATCCTGGGAAAACGTGGCATAGAAGAAGCTTACCGTACAGGAAGAGGCAAGATCCGTGTAAGAGCAGTCAGTGATATTGAGTCTATGCCCAATGGAAAGAGCCGTATTATTGTTACGGAGCTTCCTTACATGGTTAATAAAGCCCGACTGATTGAAAAAATTGCAGAGCTGGTAAAAGATAAAAAAATCGATGGTATTACAGACCTTCGGGATGAATCAGACCGTACTGGTATGAGAATCTGCATAGAACTTCGCCGCGATGCCAATGCCAACGTAATTTTAAACCAGCTGCTTAAACATACCCAGCTTCAGGATACTTTTGGCGTTATCATGATAGCACTTGTTAAGAATCAGTCTGGAGTGCTGGAACCCAAAGTGTTAAATCTGGTACAGATGTTAAACTATTACCTGGAGCACCAGAAAGAGGTTGTAACCAGAAGAACCCGTTACGATTTGAACAAGGCAGAGGAACGGGCTCATATCTTGGAAGGATTGCTCATTGCCCTGGATAATATTGATGAAGTAATTCACATCATCAGAGCATCCCAAAATGTCCAGATTGCAAAAGCAGAACTTATGAGCCGGTTTGGTTTAAGTGATCCCCAGTCCCAGGCAATCGTTGATATGCGTTTAAGAGCTCTTACCGGTCTGGAAAGAGAGAAGCTGGAAAACGAATACAAAGAACTGGAAATGAGAATTGCAGAATTAAAGGCCATACTCGCAGATGAAAAGAAGCTTCTTGGAGTAATCAAAGAGGAAATCAGTATTATTTCTGCTAAATATGGAGATGATAGAAGAACCTCCATTGGATTTGATGAGTTTGATATGTCAATGGAAGACTTAATTCCTGATGAAAGTACTATCGTTGCCATGACAAAGCTTGGTTACATTAAGAGAATGTCCGTGGACAATTTCAAAAACCAGAATCGTGGCGGTAGAGGTATCAAGGGAATGCAGACCATTGATCAGGACTACATTGAAGATCTGATGATGACAACGACCCACCACTATCTCATGTTCTTTACCAATACAGGACGTGTTTACCGGTTAAAGACTTATATGATACCGGAAGGAAGCCGGACCTCCAGGGGGACTGCCATTGTAAATCTTCTTCAGATGCTTCCAGGTGAAAACATTACAGCCATTATTCCAATGAAAGAATATGATGATGACAAGTTCTTATTTATGGCAACCAAAAACGGTATGGTTAAGAAAACACCGATGATGGAATATGCCAATGTGAGAAAGAACGGTCTTCAGGCAATTGTTCTGCGTGAAAATGATGAACTGATTGAAGTAAAAGCTACTGATGATACCAATGATATATTCCTGGTGACAAAGAAAGGACAGTGTATCCGTTTCCATGAAAAGGATGTACGTGTTACAGGCCGTGTCTCCATCGGTGTAATTGGTATGAAGTTAAATGATGATGATCAGGTAGTAGGAATGCAGATGGATTCCCAGGGACCCAAGCTTTTGATCGTTTCTGAAAATGGAATGGGCAAAAGAACTCCTATTGAAGAATTCACACCTCAAAGAAGAGGCGGTAAAGGTGTTCTGTGTTATAAGATCACAGAAAAAACCGGTGATATAGTAGGAGCCAAGCTGGTTCAGGATGATCATGATCTTCTTCTTATCACGACAGAAGGAATTGTAATCAGAATTTCCGTTAATGATATCTCCGTTATTGGAAGAAATACTTCTGGTGTAAAATTAATGAACATTGATCAGGATTCCGATATCATGGTTGCAAGTATTGCAAAAGTCCGGGATGACGGAAGCAAATCTGAAGGAGAAGGTTTGGATGAACTGGATCTTGAGGATGTAGAAGAACCTGTTCAAACGGAAGATGCTCCGGAGACGGAAGATATAACAGAGACCGAAGAATAAATCTTAACACAAACGATATAGCAAAATATTGTTCTTTATTTTATAATACCAATCAACAATAAAGGACAGTGAAAAGGCTCAGGCTGCAGCAATTTTTATTTTACTGCTTCCTGAGACTTTTTCTTTGATCCATATTAAAGGAGGAAATTAAGCTTGGAAACTGACCCAGGCGCGGCGCAGATATCCGCACAGATTTTATTGCTCATAGCCCTTACCATAATGAACGCATTTTTTTCAGGGGCAGAAATGGCTGTTGTATCAGTTAATAAAAACAGGATCCGCATGTTAGCAGACAGCGGAAACAAAAAAGCAATTTTGATTCAAAAGCTTTCAGAAGACTCTACGGGATTTTTATCAACCATCCAGGTAGCAATTACATTTGCAGGATTCTTTTCAAGTGCTTCAGCGGCAACTGGAATTTCCCAGGTTCTGGGGGCGAAGCTTTACTTACTTGGAGTACCTTATAGCAAAAGTTTAGCTATGGTGGCAGTAACCATCCTACTCTCTTATTTTAATCTGGTCTTTGGTGAATTGGTTCCCAAGAGGATTGCTTTGCAAAAGGCGGAAAAATTCAGTCTGTTTGCAGTCAGTCCCATTTATGCGATTTCAAAAGTGCTGGGTCCATTTATCAAACTTCTATCTGTGTCCACAAACGGTGTATTAAAGTTACTTGGTATGAAGACGGAAAATCTGGAAGAAGAAGTTTCCGAGGAAGAAATAAGAACCATGCTGCAGACCGGTAGGGAAAGTGGCGTATTTAATAAAATAGAGGAGGAAATGATTAAGTCTATTTTCCTCTTTGATGATAAAAGAGCAAGAGAGATCATGACTCCAAGACAGGACATGGTAACCATCAATATTGAGCAGCCTGTAGAACAGGTCCTGAATGATATTCTAAATACCAGACATTCCAGAATTCCTGTTTACGAGGGTGATATCGATAATATAATCGGAATATTATCCATGAAGGATTTTTCAATTGAAATGAGTAAGATGGAACCTGAAGCCATTGATATTAGAGCGATCCTTCAAAAACCGTATTATATACCGGAAAATAAAAAAACGGATAATCTGTTTCTTGAGATGCAGAAAAATAAGCTGAAGATGGCAATTTTAATTGATGAATACGGAGGGGTTTCAGGTTTGATCACTCTGGAAGATCTGATTGAAGAGATTGTGGGAGATATTCATGATGAATATGAAGAATCTGAGCCGTTGCTTACAGAACTGGAACCTTTTGTGTTTCGGGCTTTAGGAGGAATTTCTCTCTACGATCTTGATGAGGTTCTTCATGAAAAAATAGACAGTTCCTGTGATACATTGTCCGGATATTTAATTGAATTGCTTGGCTTTATTCCTATGAAATCCCAGATTCCCATGGAGCTTGAAGATGATGCAAATCACTATTCCATTCTTGAAGTAGAAGACAGGGTAATAAAAAAAGTAATAATCCGTATAAAAGATAAGAATGAATAGGTCCTTATTTCCCCTTCATGCCCTTGACATTCAGCATACAAATTGGTAAGATACAAACTGAAACAACAATTATTACAGATGATGATGCAAGATTTAGTAGAATGGGGGATTAGCATGACAAGTGAATTTGCAGTTGCCGTTCACGGACTGGTATATCTGGATCAAAGGAAGATTACTACATCCAGCGAAGAACTGGCTTCCAATGTCTGCACCAATCCTGCCCGCGTTAGAAAAGTTATGGCGAAGTTAAAAAAGGCAGGTATTATTGCGACAAAAGAAGGTCTGGAGGGAGGCTATCATCTGATAGGTGATCCGGACACAATAAGTCTGAAACAAATAAGCGATGCACTTGATGTGGCATTTGTATCATCTTCCTGGAAATCAGGAGATGAAAACAATCCCTGCATGGTTGCTTCCGGTATGGCGGGAGTGATGGATGAAATTTACGGTGAACTGAATGAGTTATGCAGAGAGAGAATGGAGCAGATAACCATAAAGGATATTCGTGAAAAATTAATCCGGAGCCGGCTTATTATATAGTGAAAGAAAGTTAGTGGGAATGGTGTATGCCATTCCCCTTTTTTTTTCTTGATTTCATCATTTGATTCGTATATGATTAAGTAAGGAAAGGTAGTAACCGTTTGTCTGGAGGAGATCATGATCAGAACCATAAGAGCAGAAGAAATAACAGAGAATATTAAGGAAATGTGTATAGAAGCAAATCATATCCTGTCAAAGGACATGGAAGAAGTATTTTTACAATCAGCCGAAAAAGAAAAATCGGCATTAGGAAAACAAATTCTTTGTCAGCTGAAGGAGAACTTAGACATAGCCAGAGAAGATTTGATTCCCATTTGTCAGGATACTGGAATGGCGGTCATATTTTTAAAAATCGGACAGGATGTACATATAGAAGGAGCTGGATTGTCTGATGCAGTGAATCAGGGAGTGAGGGAAGGCTATACAGAAGGATATTTAAGAAAATCCGTAGTTGAACCTATCGAACGAATTAATACAAAGGATAATACGCCTGCAATCATCCATTATGAGATTGTGCCGGGAGATCAGATTGATATAACTGTGGCACCAAAAGGATTTGGAAGCGAAAATATGAGCCGCATATTTATGTTAAAGCCAGCAGACGGACTGGAAGGAGTAAAAGAATCTATTTTAACCGCCGTAAAGGATGCAGGACCCAATGCATGTCCGCCCATGGTTGTGGGCGTTGGTATTGGAGGTACGTTTGAAAAATGTGCTCAGATGGCAAAGCATGCACTTACCAGAGACTTAAATGAAGAGCCCTCCATTCCATATGTAAGAGAACTGGAAAAAGAGATGCTTGAAAAAGTTAATAAACTGGGAATCGGACCAGGAGGTTTAGGTGGAACCGTTACTGCGCTTGCTGTTAATATTGAAACCTACCCTACTCACATAGCTGGTCTTCCTGTTGCAGTTAACATTTGTTGCCATGTAAACCGGCATGCTCACCGAATCATATAGGATTATATAAGGGAGAAAACCATGGAATATCATATAAATGCACCAGTCAGTGACGAAAATGCACAAAAATTGAAAGCAGGGGATTACGTCTATCTTACTGGCACCATCTACACAGCCAGAGATGCTGCACATAAAAGAATGAAAGAAGCTCTTGATAAGAATGAAAATCTTCCTTTCGATATAAAAGGAAATGTAATTTACTATATGGGTCCATCTCCCGCAAGAGAAGGGCGCCCCATCGGATCAGCAGGCCCCACAACAGCCAGCCGGATGGATCGATATACTCCACAGCTTCTGGATCTGGGACTTGGTGCCATGATTGGAAAAGGAAAAAGGAGTAAAGAAGTTATTGATGCAATTATAAGAAATCAGTCTGTTTATTTTGCTGCAGTAGGTGGAGCAGGTGCTCTTCTTTCCAAATGTATTGTTTCATCCAAAGTAATTGCATATGAAGATCTGGGAACAGAGGCAATCAGATGTCTGGAAATTAAAGATTTCCCCGTAATCGTAGTAATTGACAGCGAAGGCAATAATCTATATGAAACTGCACTTACACAATACAGAGAGGAATAGACCAGTCCATGAACCGAATTTTCTATATGGTAGTAAGAAATTTTTTACGTGTACCCCTATGGTATTATAAGATAAGGAAGATGGGGATTAAGGAAGAATATTATCCTCACAAAGAACGTTATGAATATATTCGTAATGTAGTAAAGAAAGTAAATAAATCAGGACGTGTGGAAGTCATGGTCCATGGTGTTGAGAATATACCTTCCGAGAACGGTTTTATACTCTTCCCAAACCATCAGGGATTATTTGATATGCTGGCAATTATGGAAGCCTGTCCGAAACCTTTAAGCGTAGTTGTTAAAAAAGAGGCCGCCAATCTGATTTTGGTTAAGGAAGTGGTAAAGGCTCTGGATGGTTTCTATATAGACCGCCAGGATATTAAAGCTTCTTTAGATATTATATCCAGAATGACCGCAGAGGTAAAAGAGAAGAAGAACTTTGTTATCTTTGCAGAGGGGACCCGTAGCAGGGAGGGAAACCAATTGCTGCCATTTAAGGGAGGCACATTTAAAAGTGCGGTAAATGCATGCTGTCCCATTGTACCAGTTGCATTAAT
This sequence comes from Lacrimispora xylanisolvens, assembly GCF_002934545.1. GTDB lineage: Bacteria > Bacillota > Clostridia > Lachnospirales > Lachnospiraceae > Lacrimispora > Lacrimispora xylanisolvens. The sequence goes on along the minus strand of NZ_PTJA01000018.1, from coordinate 630 downwards.
TGACAGTTTTAAACCCTTTGATGAGAATTCCTCCAGAAAACAGAAGGTGGAGGTCTGCTTTCTAAAACCACTGTATTACGAGGATTATCAGAAGTTAAAGACCACTCAGATTGCAGAATTGGTGCATGATAAAATACAGGAAGAAATAAATCAAAAAATGGGTTGACAAGTCGAATTATATTTTGTATAATTGTCAATGCGTCTGGAAAAGATATACTTGATAGACGAATCATATGGAGATTAAGAACTACGGAGAAATACTCAAGAGGCCGAAGAGGCGCCCCTGCTAAGGGTGTAGGTCGGGTGACCGGCGCGAGGGTTCAAATCCCTCTTTCTCCGCTCAAATCCAAATGATTATTTTTTTCTCTTAGACAGTGAAAAAAGTGGTTGACAGTTAAAAAAAACCATGGTATTATATACCAGCTGTCGAAAAACAGTGAAAGAAATCAAAAAAAGAAAATAAAAAAAGTTGTTGACAAAGAAACGGCAACATGATATACTAAATGGGTTGCTGTTGAGAAAGATAACAACAAAAAGCACTTTGAAAACAGAAGATTGAACAGTATGTAAAACCCTGAAAATTCTAATAATAAGCTGTGTTTGAACAGCTTTGAATGAGAAATTCAGAAC
>NZ_PTJA01000017.1 GCF_002934545.1 Lacrimispora xylanisolvens | reverse complement strand
GTAGGCAGACTTTCGGAGCGCCTTCCGGGCGCAAGCAGGAAATAAACCCCTTATAGGGGTTGAGCAAGCCACCGGCTAAGCCGGTGGTATTGACTTTATGCAAAAAATTATGCAAAAAAAATAATAGAAATGAGGTGTAAGGATGCCTACGGAGCGGTTTTATAATCTTCCGGCGGAGAAAAAGAAAATAATACGGGATGCTGCAACCGAGGAGTTTATCAGAGTGCCCTTTGAAAAGGCTTCAATTAATAAGATAATTCAGAGCGCAGGAATATCAAGAGGAAGTTTTTATACGTATTTTGTTGATAAGCGGGATGTGCTGGGATATATTTTTGAGGACGCCGGTGATAATTTTCAAGAGTCCTGGGTCAGATGTGCACAGAAAAGTAATGGTGATTTATGGAAGACAGCAGAGACATTTCTACAATATTCCATTTATAATACCGAAGAAAAGGTCTTAAGGCTGGTTGAAAATATTCTGGATAGTGAGAAACTTTTCGGAGTCGTTCATAATTTATGCCATGAGAAAAAGGATAAACAGACTGAATTGCGTGAGGTAATGTATCGTTGTACGGATGTGTCAAATTTCAGGTATACGGATATTGATACCTTTGGCAGACTTGTTTCCATGATCCTTTTTGAACTGGCCCGCTGTATGGGCTGGTATTACCATCATCCAGAAGATGAAGAAAAAATTAAGAAAATTTTTCAGGAAAAATTAGACATTTTACAGTATGGAATTCGAAAATAATAATTAGAATCATATTATGACTGAGAAGATAATAAGGAGCTTGATATGACAAAGAAAAAAGTATTTATAATTGCAGGGACTGTTGTAGTTGTGGCTGTTCTCGCAGGGCTTATGCTTCCTAAGATTCTTAATAAGGGCAAGGAAGAGCTGGTAGCGGAAGCGCCGCCGGTAGTAACCGCCCAAAAGCCGGAGGTCCGGACAATAGAAATTAATAATGAGCTGATTGGTACCATTGAACCGGACAGCATCGTTCATGTTACACCTCTTGGCGCAGGGGAAGTAACCAATGTAGCTGTGAAAACAGGAGACACCGTGACAGCAGGGCAGCTGCTTTGTGTGATTGATACAAAACAGGTAGAAAGTACACGGATCGCCATGGAAACTGCCAAAATTACTTACGGGGATGCAAAGAAAAATCTGGATCGCTTAACCGTACTTCATGCAGCAGGAGATGTGGCTGAGGCCGATTATCAGTCTACAGCAGATCAGGTGGAAATGGCCAGACTTCAATATGAAAATGCAAAAATTGCCTATAATATCCAGATGGAGAGCAGCCAGGTGACTGCCCCCATTTCAGGTAAGGTGGAAAGCTTTAATATCAGCCTTCACGATATGATTTCTCCCCAGACTACAATCTGTGTAATATCAGGTGATGGAGGAAAGTCCCTTACCTTTTATGTTTCTGAGCGGATTATAAGCGGATTGAAAGCCGGTGATATTATCCGGGTAGAGAAAAACGGTACGGATCATGAAGCAGCCATAACGGAAGTAAGTACCATGGTTGACAGTGGAAGCGGATTATTTAAAGTGAAAGCCTCCATTCCTTCCGGAGATTCACTAGCTACAGGAACCTCTGTGAAGCTTTATGTAACGGCACAGAAAGCAGAAAATGTACTTACCGTTCCTGTTGACAGTGTTTATTATGAGGCAGGAAATCCATTTATCTATACATATTCCAATGGAACATTGAAAAAGAATGCAGTTACCATCGGACTTACAAACAATGAATTTGCAGAGGTTCAGTCTGGAATCGGCACAGATGATCAGGTGGTCACCACATGGACCAGCGAATTATACGACGGCTCCAAAGTGACTCTGGCGGAAACTGCAGCGGAAACCGAGACGACACAAGAGAATGGGACCGAGGTAGAAACTTCTGCTTCTGCACAATAAGGGGGCGGTAAAATGGGAATGACAAAATTTGTATTAAAGCGGCCCATAACTGCCATATTAGCAGTTTTATGCCTTCTTGTATTTGGTTTATCCTCCGTTTTTTCTTCCAAACTGGAATTAACCCCGGAGATGAATTTCCCCATGCTTTTAGTAACAACTACCTATGCAGGAGCGAGCCCGGAGGATATTAACGATCTGGTTACCAAGCCAATCGAAGAGTCGGTAGGTACACTTTCCGGTGTTAAAAATATTCAGTCCAGTTCCCAGCAGAATATTTCTATCGTGTACATGGAATATAACTATGGTACCGATATGAATAAAGCATACAATGATTTAAAAAAGAAAATGGACAGTCTGGATCTTCCAAAGGAAGTAGAAAAGCCATCCATTATGGAATTTAACATTAATGATATGCCTTCCATGACACTTTCCATTAAAGATCCATCCCAAAACAATCTTTACAATTATGTAAATGATAAGATTGTTCCTGAATTTGAGAAAATCACTTCCGTCGCCAGTGTCAATATCAGCGGTGGCCAGGAAGGCTATGTAAGAGTTAATCTGATACCTGAGAAGATGAAGCAGTATCACCTTAATATGGATTCCATCAGCCAGGCAATTAAAGCAGCTGATTTCACATATCCCGCTGGCAAAACAGAAGTGGGGAAACGGGAGTTATCCGTTAGTACCGGTGTAGACGTAAAGACGGTGGAAGCCTTAAAAAAGGTTCCCATTGTGGCCAGTAATGGAAAGACCATCTACATGGAAGATATTGCCGATATTTCAGAAACCAATGAGAAGCAGACTGCCATAGGCCGGTATAACGGAGATGACACGATCACTGTATCCCTTAGTAAGCAGCAGAAAAACAGTGCAGTTGATGTTTCAAGAGCAGTTAAGAAAACCATTGAATCTCTGGAAAAGGATTATTCGAAACTGCAGGTAGTAGTTGTGGATGATACCAGTGACCAGATTACCACTGCTCTTGGCAGTGTAAAAGATACCATGATCGCAGCAGTTATTATTTCCATGGTTATTATTTTCCTTTTCTTTGGAGATATTAAAGCTTCCCTGATCGTAGGAACCTCTATCCCGGTTTCCATTCTTGTTTCACTTATAATGATGGCAGCCATGGGATTTTCTTTAAACGTTATTACCATGAGCAGTATCGTATTGGGAGTCGGAATGATGGTAGATAACTCCATCGTAGTACTGGAAAGTTGTTTCCGATCGCAGAAGGGCACTGGTTTCAGGGAATATATGAGTGCGGCATTAGAGGGAACCGGCGTTGTAATGCAGTCCGTTCTTGGTGGTACTCTGACAACGTGCGTTGTGTTTATCCCTCTGGCGTTTTTGGCAGGTCTGACCGGTCAGTTATTTAAGCCTCTCGGATTTACAATTGTATTCTGTATTATGGCTTCCTTTTTCTCTGCCATTACCATTGTTCCATTATGTTACTCCAGGTTCCGCCCGGTGGAACGGCAGCATTCTCCCATGGGAGGATTTGTAAGAGGTCTTCAGAGTATCTACAGAAAGATTGTTGATAAGCTTTTAAATAGGCGTGCTCTGGTTATGGTAATATCAGTGCTGCTGTTACTGGCATCTTTTGGCTTTGCATCAAAACTGGGATTTGAACTGATGCCTTCCGTGGATCAGGGAACCATTACTGTCACAGCTCAGATGAAGCCAGGAATTAAAGTAGAAGAAGCCGATAAGATATTAAAAAAACTGGAGGGAATTGTCACCAGTGAAGAAGATTTGAAATCGTATATGGTTAGTTATGGCGGTCAGGCTTTAAGCTTTTCCGGAGGAACCAACGGAACTGTAACAGCCTATCTGAAAAAAGATAGAAAGCTCACAACGGATCAGGTAGTTAATAAATGGAAAAAAATGATGAACCAGGTTCCTGATTGTAATGTGACTGTGAAATCAACCTCCAGTGTCAGTGATATGGGAGGAGGCAACAAGTCCGACTATGAAGTTATTCTTCAAAGTGCTCAGTTAGATCAGTTAAAACAGGTCTCTGACCAGATGGTAAATGAATTAAGCGCCCGTCCGGAGATGATCAAAGTACATTCCGATCTGGAAAATGCAGCACCAGTTATCAAAGTACGTGTAGATCCCATTCAGGCAGCGGCGGAGGGTATCAGCCCTGCGGCAGTTGGAGGAATGCTGAACGGAATGTTAAGCGGTGTGAAAGCGATGACCATGGATGTAAATGGTCAGAACGTGGACGTTAAAGTACAGTATCCGGATGACGCCTATAATACACTGGAAAAGGTGGAAGGTGTTCTTGTCCCGAATAACCTGGGTGGATCTGTGGCACTGACTGATATCGCTAAGATTGGTTACGAAGACAGCCCAACAGCCATTAATAGAAAGAATAAGCAGTATCTGGTTACCATAACAGGATCATTTACAGATGCCGTGAAGAATAAGAAAGATAAGGCGGCAGCAATAAAGGAACTAGACAGTAAAGTTACGGGTAAATACTTAAATGACAGTGTAACAAGGGCGAAAAACAGTGAAGATGCCTCTATGCAGGAAGAGTTGGGAAATCTTATGAAAGCCATTTTAATTGCTACATTCCTGGTATTTGTAGTAATGGCGGCTCAGTTTGAATCCTTCAAATTTTCCCTTATGGTTATGACCACCATTCCATTCAGCTTAATTGGATCTTTCGGCTGTTTGCTGGCAGCAGGTGTTGCAATCAGTATGCCTTCCATGCTGGGCTTTCTGATGTTAATCGGTACGGTTGTTAACTCGGGAATTCTTTATGTTGACACAGTTAACCAGTATCGTGCCTCCATGGATAAACGAACCGCCTTGGTTGAAGCAGGTGCTACCAGACTTCGGCCCATTCTCATGACCACCCTTACCACCATTGTATCCATGGTACCCATGGCATTGGGGATCGGAACGAATACTGAGACAATGCAGGGACTTGCGCTTGTTAATGTGGGAGGTCTTACTGCATCAACCATATTATCAATGCTTATGCTGCCTGTCTATTATTCTCTGATGAGTGGAAAAACAGATAAAACACAGCTGCCGGATTAATACCGGCAGCAATAAAAAATATTATTTATCTGATATGGAAGAATGTGGCTTGGCTCTTTTTGACAGCATGTGATATGATAATATAAGAATGAAGTATAAAAATCCCAGTTAAGGAGGATTTAGGATGAGAAAGTGGAAACAGATTGGCGCATTTACTCTTGCAGCAGTGATGACCTTCTCCGGACCGGCATCAACTGTCTGGGCTGGAAGTCCGGAGTTTTCAAGGACTGCTGAGGAGTGGGCAAAGCTTAGAGATAATGTGATGGAATACGATGAACTGAAAGATCTGATACATGAGTACAACGTTAAGGTACAGAAAAACCAGCTTGATATCAGTGATAAAAAGGGCAAGGATCGGGTTACCAGTGATGAGTATGCCAGGTATTACCGGGATGCAGCTGATAAGGCAAGAAACAACATTACCGGTGAAGATGGTAATGAGGTTAACGATGCGAGGAATGCAGTGAGTGCCAGACAGGCAGATGAGAATGCAGATAGAAATGTCGAGGATTTGGGAGTAGACCAGCTGACCAATGATCAGGAAGAAGCAACGCTTGTGGCTACGGCTCAAGTCTCGATGATTACTTATTTTCAACAAAAATATGAACTGGAAACTTTAAAAGATAGCCTGGAACTTTTAAATGCAGTGCATCAATCGGTACTGGTTAAGCAGAGTGCTGGAATGGCAACACAGACCGATGTGCTTGGTGCGCTGGAGAACATACAGAACACTCAAACATCCATTGATAAACTGACTGGAACCATCGAACAAACCAGACAGAAGCTGTGCGTAATGCTGGGGTGGAAATATAACGATACACCTGAAATCAAAGATATTCCTGCAGTGGATATGGCACAGATCGATGCCATGAATCCTGATACAGATATGGAAGCAGCCTTAAACAACAACTATACATTGAAAATTAATAAAAGAAAGCTTACCAATGCATCTGCGGACGTCACAAAGGAAACCCTTAAGCGGACAATCGCAAGCAATGAGCAGAATATTGGCACAGATCTGGTAAAGAGCTATCAGGAAGTTCTGCAGGCAAAGGCGGCGTATGATCAGGCAGTTGCAGAATATAATCTGGAAACTAAAAATATGGATACTGCTGAAAGAAAAACTCAGGTGGGTAAAATGAGCGGACTGGATTACAGAAAACAGAAAAATGCTCTGATTACAAAAACCAATGGAGTGAAAACTGCAGAGCTTACATTATTTCAATCGGTTCAGACCTATAATAATGCAGTGAGTGGCCTGGCTTCGACGGGAGGCTGATGATATGAGAAAAAAATGGAGTCTACCGATTTTCATTGCTGCGATGATCACTACCTGCACGGCGTTTCCTGCTTTTGCTGCAGGTCCTGGTCAGGCAGAAAATCCCATACCCCAAGAAGTGACACAGGAGAAGTGGGATCGGTTAAATGATCAGACCATTGAATTTGATGAATTGCCAGATCTGATAAGGTACTTTAATCCTGCTATGAAGAATGCAGAAACTTCTTTTTCAACTGCTTTAGATGATTATCAATATATTATTGATAAGATGAGACGTCAGGTTAAGGATCTGCAGACTGATGCAGATGAAGCAAAAAAGTCTGGTGCATTGAACACTCCAACTGGAGCAGAGCAGTACGGTGCGTTAAATTCTGCAATTAAACAGCTAAAGGTAGCAGCAGATCAACAACAGCGATCCATCGACTATATGAATCGTATGGATTCATCAGCAAGATCTGATATAAACCGGGGTGTCAAATCATACACTTATTATGCGAACCAGACGATGATTGGGTTCAATAGTGCTCAGGCTAGCCGCGCTATGGTTGAAAAAGTGGTGGAGTTAAGTAATGCTGCTTATGAAGCTCAGAGTTTAAGTTTAGGGGTAGGCATGGCTACAGAAGCAGATGTTCTATCTGCTCAAAAAGATCTGTTGTCTGCCAAAGGATCGCTGATAAAGATCAACAGCACCATTGACAATTTAAGCCGCTCCCTCTGCCTGATGACGGGATATTCTTCAGATTCTGCTCCCTCTATCGGTGGTCTTCCACAGCTTACTGATGAGATGATAGCAGCCCTTAATCTGGAAGCCGATTCTGACAAAGCAGTTTCCAACAATTACGATGTTATTTCTGCACGTCATGATTCTTCCGGTAAAACCACGACTGGAATGAAAAATAAGGATCAAAATGTTTCAGATGCAGAGCAGAATGTAAAGATAACCATGCAGGCCTATTATCAGGGTATCCTGCAGTCAAAATCTGCTTACGAAGCTGCAAATACCGCATTCCAGAAAGCAACTCTGGAAAAGGATAAGGCAGACCGTTCCTTTAACCTGAAGATGATCAGTAAAATCCAGTATCTTCAGGCACAGATGGCCTACTTAAAGGCACAGGGCGAAAAAGACAGTGCGTATAATACTTACTATCAGGCATATAACACGTACCAGTGGGCCATTCAGGGTATTATCATGGATTCTGCGAAGTAACTGCTTTTTTATGAACAGGCAGCAGATCCAAAACTTTAAGCTTTACATGGATTTTAACCGGTTCTTTTCTTAATTTTAAATAATCAGATTCATCCATGGAGTGGCGCAGGATCTCTTTTGAGGTGTCCGGAACGACTGCATAGGAAGAATCGGTAAAGCATAGCGGAGGATAGAGGACGCACCACCAGTTGCGTCCTTTTCCTTCGCCAATTTTTACCCTTACTGCTTCGTAAGTTCCGCAGGGGAATACCATATCTCCGTAGGTTTTGGTGGGAAAGTAGCAATTGGTCAGTTCCATATGTGCGGGATAATCATATCCCAGGTTCTTCATGTAGTTTTCTGCTTTTTTCTCCAAAATGGATTCGTGGGAGCGGATATAGGTTTTTGTATCTTCCAGGGATGCATTTTCACCAAGGTCTTCATATATTGAATTGAGAAGCATGGTGCGTACTTTTAATTTTAAATTCTGGTCCCCAGTGCTGTTGCTGTTTGCAAGAACATGAAACCGCAGGATTTCGGGGGCGATCCTGGCGGCAAGGGCTTCATCGCTTGATCTGTCATTTGCCAGTGTCAGTAAAAAAGCAATGAGCAGACAGGTAATACATAAGAATAAATCACGTTTCTGTTTCATAGAGTACCTCCTTTTTTCTGGAATCTATTTGTAATTGTAACCATATGTGCTATAATATAAACGCTGTAAATCAAGAATTTATTAAGGAGATTGGAATGAGTAAGAAAACTGCGGTTGTATTATTTGGCGGACAGTCATCGGAGCACGTTGTTTCCTGTATGTCAGTTGTCAATGTGATAGACCATATAAATAAAGATAAATATGATCTGCTTTTGATCGGAATCACTGAGGAAGGACACTGGATTAAAACGGAGTCTGTAAAGGAAATCAAAGACGGAACCTGGAGAGAGGGAAGTGTCCGTGCAATTCTTTCTCCGGATGCTGGCATGGGAGCTGTCATATTACTTGATGGAACGAAGACAGAACTTGTTGAGGCAGATGTGGTATTTCCTGTACTCCATGGTCTGCTGGGCGAAGATGGAACCGTCCAGGGCCTGCTGGAGCTTTCCCGGATTCCATATGTGGGATGTGGCGTACTTTCTTCTGCAGTTTCCATGGATAAATTATATACAAAGATTATTGTTGACGACCTTGGTGTGCGTCAGGCGGCCTATGTACCAGTCATGCGCCATCAGTTAAAAAATATGGAGCAGGTAATTGCCAGAGTAGAAGAACGGTTTGATTATCCCGTGTTTGTAAAGCCATCCAATGCCGGTTCTTCCAAGGGCGTGAGCAGGGCGGAAGATAAAAAGGAACTGGAGACAGCATTACTTGAGGCAGCCAGACACGACCGTAAGATTCTGGTAGAAGAGATGATTGTAGGCAGAGAGATTGAATGTGCTGTTTTAGGCGGCGGCAATCAGCCGGTTAAGGCCTCTGGTGTGGGAGAGATTCTTGCAGCGGCGGAATTTTATGACTTCGATGCAAAGTATAACAATGCGGATTCAAAAACAGTAATCGATCCCCAATTGCCCGATGGTGCTGCTGAACGTGTGAGAGAAGCAGCAAAAGCGGTATTCCAGGCAGTGGATGGCCGGGGACTTGCAAGAGTGGATTTTTTTGTTAAGAGTGATGGAACAGTTGTATTTAATGAGATTAATACCATGCCGGGATTTACGGCAATCAGTATGTATCCCATGCTTTGGGAAGCAGCAGGAATAAGCAAGGATCAGCTCGTTAATTGTCTTATGGAAGACGCTTTGAGCCGGTTTGACGATTAAGGAGCAGATATTATGGCAGATAGAAATTCTCCCATTGGAGTGTTTGATTCCGGCGTAGGCGGACTTACGGTTGCAAGAGAAATCATGAGGCAGATGCCGGATGAAAGAATTGTATATTTTGGTGATACGGCACGGGTGCCCTATGGGAACAAATCCTGCAACACTGTCATCCGATTTACCAGACAGATTATTCGTTTTCTTATGACCCAGGATGTAAAAGCTATTGTAATTGCCTGTAATACAGCCACTGCCTGTGCACTGGAGACAGTAGAGCATGATCTGGATATTCCCATCATCGGAGTCATTCATGCAGGTGCAAGAACTGCAATTGAATCCACCAAGAATGGTAAGATTGGAATTATCGGAACCGAAGGGACCATAAGAAGCGGTGTATATACACGGGTAATCAAAGAAATGCGGGAAGACATAGAAGTGACTGGAAAACCCTGTCCCCTTCTGGTGCCCCTGGTTGAGGAAGGACTGCTTCACGATTCCGTAACAGATGAAATTGCATCCCGGTATTTAAGCGAATTAAAAGGCAAATACATTGATACACTGATATTAGGCTGTACCCATTACCCACTTCTGCGTTCCACCGTAGGCAGGCTGATGGGACCGGAAGTGACTCTGGTCAATCCGGCTTATGAGACAGCTCTGGAATTAAAGCAGGTTCTGGAGGAGAATGGGCTGATCTGTGATCAGGACGGCAGCAGCATTGATAAATATCATTTCTATGTCAGTGATCTGGCGGAAAAGTTCACAAGCTTTGCTGCCTCCATTCTTCCAGGTCAGGTGAAAGAGACGAGACAAATAAATATAGAAGAGTACTAGAGGAGTTATAAACGATGACGAGAGATGTTCTGATCAGTATCAGCGGTGCGCAAATCGTGGAAGATGATAATCAGGCTGTGGAAATGATCACAAGAGGAGATTATTTTTTAAAAAACGGCAATCATTATATTCTTTATGATGAAGTTCAGGAAGGGGTAGATGGTGTGACCAGAAACACCATTAAGATTCACCCGGCAGGAATGGATATCATAAAAAGAGGAAGCACCAGTGTTCATATGACCTTTGAAAAGGAAAAGAAAAACATTTCCTGTTATGCAACGCCATTTGGAGAGCTGATGATTGGGATCAGAACCAATGATATCAGGATTGCAGAGGAAGAGGATCGTTTAAAGGTTCAGGTGGATTATTCTCTGGATATTAATTACCAGCATGTTTCAGAATGCAATATTGTGCTTGAGGTCTGTTCTAAAGATACTGCAAGTATTCATCTTTTGAGTTGAAAAAAGACACATAGTGTGTCTTTTTTTATGGTCAAAAGATTGTATCCTTGACTAGGGGAATTGCCCCGTATTTACCAAGAAGATAGTCCTTGGAAAAGCTGGCGTCAGACCGGACTTTAATATCAGCAAGGGTATAGAGTCTGGACTCTCCGTATTCATTCATGTCTACAAAAGCTACCTCATCACGGCGGAACTGCTGGTTATTTAAAATGGAGATGTCGTGAGTTGAGAAAATAAGCTGTATATTCTTGTTCATCTCCTGCTGAAATGAATCAACAATAAATTTGGTCACAGTGGGATGGAATTCACCGGAAATGCTGTCAACCATCAGGATGCCTCCGTTTTTGCTCAGCTCAAAGATTCTTAAAAACATAAACAGATTTTTAAGAGTACCGGAGGAAATCTCCGTAATATCCATATATTTGATAAATGACTGGCCGCTTGACCGGGATTTAGTAAGATATCCTAGTTTTGGAATCCCGTTTTCAATTTTAACATCTTCTACTGGTATTCCCAGCTTACGAAGCTGACTCAGACTGAAATTGATTGCCTCAGGATTTTCCAGGATTTTAAATAACTTTCCGTCCATTAAAGTGTTGCCAAGAATTTGAAACATTTCAAGATCATCAAAGTAATAGTGAATTTTACTGGAGAAAAAGTTCTCAAAAGGCTTCATAATTGCATTTATTTCAGGAATATCCATAGATGATAGAATGGAACAAAATAACCGGTTGTCATGGGGACGGATTCCGGATTTGGAGCGCATGCATTTTTCATAGAACCGACCATAGGAAAGCTCCGTTGCAGTACGTGAATATACCAGGTGATGATCAACGGTCAGGTGTTCCGTCACGATGTTTTGGGAACAGACAGAGAACCCGTACTCATAAATTCTGTTGCCGCTTATAAAGGATATTTCCATTTCAGTTGGGGGAGTCTCTGGCTCGCCCTGTTCAAATGGAACAATTTTGTCCATGGAATTCAGCTGTAAAAGATTAATAGACCGGTTTTTATAAGATGCCTGGGAAGGAAACAGCTGCCAGAAAATCAGAGAGTGAAAACTGGCAAAAGCAAGAAAAATATTGGTTTTCCCGCTTGAATTAGGCCCGTAGACAGCCAGTGTCTTTATCAGCTTCTGGTTGCCAAATGAAATCAGGTGGTCTGGAAGTTCTTTGTAGGTGACCGCCTTCATATTAACAAATGTTTCGTCCAAAAAGGAACGGAAGTTCTTAAATCGAAAAGAGATTAGCATCAGTATTATCCTCCTTTTTGAAATTATATCTCAGAAATTAGAAAAAAGAAACATGAAATAATAAAAAAATAGGCTTACCATGTGATAATTTCGTCAAGTAACTGTTGTTGCTCCTGGCTGGAACGGGTGAGGTAAATTCTTGTCGTTTCAATGCTTTCGTGCCCCATTAAATCTGCAAGCAGCGATATGTCATTATTCCTGGCTAAAAAATTCTTTGCAAAACGATGCCGGAAAGAATGAGGGTAAACAGTATCCGGATTTATTCCATAACGGCTGGCCAGATGCTTTAACTGGTAATTAATGCCGCGGGGAGTAATTAAATGACCTGCTTTATTTAAAAACAAAAAACCACTCTCTACTCCACGCTCCAGGCACCATGCCAGTGCCTCTTCGCAGAGGGAATCGGGAAAATAAATTCGGCGTATCTTGCCTCCCTTGGAATAGAGATCTAAATAACCGAGCTTTAAATGCTCCTCTTTTATCTGAATCAGTTCACTGACGCGCGCGCCTGTTGCAGCAAGGAACCGTACAATAAAATACCAGAAATAATTTTTTTCTTCTTTCAGTTTCTCTTTAAAGATCTCATAATCCTCATTGGAAATAATGGTATCCAGAAAGGTTTTCTGTTGTACTTTAACAGAGGGGAGGCGGTAGGAGGACAATACAATGGAATCCACTTCACTGGTCTCTGTTAAAAAACGGGAAAAATGGTTAATGGCATAAATACGCTGATTCACGGTAGCCGGTCGGTAACGCGGAATTAAATAGCTCTTATACTGCTGCAGGTTTTCAGGGGTAACCTCATTATACAAAGTGAAAAAAAGACGTACACTGCCAACATAGGCAGTTATGGAGTTGCCCGATAAATTTTTCTTCTTAAGGTATTTTCTAAATTCATTTATTAATTCATCATTCACCATAATTTTCTACCAATTCACAATCTGATTTACAATCTGTTTTTGTTCTGTACTGCTTCTATGCAGATAAATTCTGGTGGTTTCTATGCTCTCATGACCCAGAATATCAGAGAGCATGGAAATATCTCCGCATTTCTCAATAAAATTCTTAGCAAAACGATGCCGGAAGGAGTGAGGGTAGACCACCTTTGGATCCAGACCGTATAAAGCTGTAAATTTTTTCAGCTGTCCCCTTATTCCGGCAGGAGTAATTGGTTCGCCGTAACGATTTAAGAAGATGTATCCACTGACACGGCTGATCTGATTCAGCCATTTAAGGGCTTCTATGCGCAGGTTTTTTGGAAAGTAGATTCTCCTTATTTTGTTATCCTTGGAGTAAATATCCATGTAACCCCGTTTTACATGCTCTACTTTTACCATTACAAGCTCACTGACACGCACTCCGGTTGCAGCCATAAACCGCACCACAAAATAATACAGCATGTTCCCATCCCGGATAAGACAGTTTTTCAGATACTCATAGTCCGCCTGACTGATGATATTCTCCAAAAATGTTTTCTGTTGTATGCGTATCATCAGCATTTTTGAAGAAGCAAGCTTTAAAGATTCCATATAACAATTCAGGGCACGAATTCTTAAATTTACTGTCTGCGGCTTGTAATGTTCCATTAAATAGCATTTATAGAGCATGAGATTGTCATGACTGACCACATGGTAGAGGCCAAGAAACTGTCTGACTGCAAACAGATATACGTGAATGGTATTTGCAGACATATTGTTGATTTTTAAATATTCCTGGAAATCATCAAGGCTTTGCTCGACTACGCTTTTGTTCCCGGTTGCAATTTCATTTATTACGTTTCCTTTCGTCATATCGTCCATCTCCCTTTTAGAATCAAACAAGAACAGTTTAACACAAGTATATAAACTGTTCATTAAAAAATCAAGAAAAATTCGAAAAAATAGTAAAAATAAAGCATAAATAGTAGATAAAATTGGTTTTGCTTTCGATAATTTCCAATATTAGAAGTATAATGGCTTTGTGATGCAATTAGGAATTTCACCTAAATTATTTCAAAAAGAAAAAAAGGAGAGTGCATTTATTATGAGAAAGCAGACCAAATTAGTTGCTGTTTTATCTACAGCAGCACTGCTGGCATTAGGTGCGTCCATGTCTTCTTTCGCAGCAACTGGCTGGCAGGAAGAAAATGGTACATGGGTGTATTACAACAGAAGCGGAGACAAAGAAACAGAGAAGTGGGCAAAATCCGGTGACAACTGGTTTTACTTAAATGACAGCGGTGAGATGGCAACTGATGTTATCGTGGAATACAATGACGACTACTATTATGTAGATGACAACGGCGCTATGGTAACTAATCAGTGGGTGTCCATGGAGAACGAAGATTATGACGGTGGTGAGGATGACGAAGAACCTGTAAATCACTGGTACTATTTTGGCTCCAATGGTAAAGCTTATAAGAGTTCTACCAGCAGTGACACCGCATCCTTTAAAAATATTAACGGCAAAGAGTACGTCTTTGATGACGAAGGCAAGATGCTTTACGGCTGGATCAACGACGATGGGGAAAGAGAAACCGGCGATGACGCATGGAAAGAAGGAATTTACTACTGCGGCAAAGAAGATGATGGTGCAAAGACCATAGGCTGGTCGAGTATCGAAATCAAAGATGACGATTATGACGATGCTGCAAAAGATGGAAACGCAAGAGTTTCCAGCCACAATACCTTTGATGATGAAGAGCAGGAGCGTTGGTTCTGGTTCAAGAGCAACGGTAAGAAACAGACAAGTAAAGACGGAAAAACCATCAATGGCAAGAAGTACAGCTTTGATGAGTGGGGCCGTATGAATGCAGAGTGGATTCTTTGGGATGCAACTGCAACAACTGCAAAAGCAACCGCTGCCACAGCTTCTTCCGGTCAGGGCGCAAATGCTTATACAAGAGAGTGGAGATATTTCGGTTCTCCAGAAGATGGTGCAAGAATTACCAAGGGCTGGTTCAAAGTTGTTCCTGATGAGAATCTGCACTTAGAAAAATATAATGATGATGAAGATTTCTGGTATTATTCAGACAATGACGGTCAGCTGGTTGCCGGTGAAATCAAGACCATTAATGGTAAGAAATACGCCTTTGACTCCAAGGGAAGAATGAAGAGCGGCATGAAGTTCTATAAGTTTGAAGACAACAACCCAAATAAAGATATTGTTGAAATCATTGATGACGATGATGACGATTACCCATTTGATACAGAAGACCGTTTCAAAGACAATGCAAATCACTGGCTGGATCAAGGCTACTACTTATATTATTTCGGCAGCGGCAGTGATGGTTCCATGAAGACAAATAAGCAGAATGTTGAAATCGACGGAGAATCATTCAATTTCTTCTTTAATAAATCCGGTACTTTTAAAGGAGCTGGTAAAACAGGCGTTGATGATGATAAGTATTATCTGGCTGGTATGCTGTTAAAAGCAGATAAGGATGACAAATATTCTGTAGTTAAAATCAAAGAGACAAAAGATGGCGGAGTGACAAAGACAACATATAACATTCTTGATACAGATGAATTTATGGATGATCTCGAAGCAGAAGGCAAGGCAAGTGATGATGGCAAGAGCTGGCTTGTAAAAGATGATGAAAAGCTGGCAGTTAAAGACAAGTATGACGAGTACTACAACGTTAACTATGAAGCAGCAAGAAAAGCTGGAATTACCTATAAGCTAGTAAATACTTCTGGTACTGTTCAGAAGAATAAGCACAAAGCAAAAGATGGTGATGACCGCTGCTACGATCAGAAGGGAAATGATATTACTTCTCTTTACGTAGAAAGCTAATAATGCTCTGACAAAGACAAGATAAAACATATGGCGGATTTTTTCCGCCATATGTTTTATCTATAAGATGACAAGTTGTCATTTATTTAATAAAATTTATAAACTTTTTATATTTAAAAAATTGGAGGAATTTATGCCAACACAGCGTTTTTTACATTTGCCTGATATAAAACGTGAAAAAATTAAACAGGCGGCAATTCAGGAATTTTCCAGATTCTCCTTTTCCGATGTTTCTATCAACCAGATTATTAAAGCGGCTGATATCTCCAGAGGTAGTTTTTATACATATTTTGAAGATAAGGATGATTTGCTGTCTTATTTGCTCCATGATTTCCAGGAGTCCTGTAAGCTATGGTTCAATAAAAATATGGAATTATGTGAAGGTAATATTTATCAGGTGTTCTGGAATTCAATCCTGGTGTTAATTCACTACGGACGGGAACAACAGGATTTTATATTTTATAAAAATATTTTTATGGATGCAAAGCTGATGACTGAAACAAGCATCATAGGCTTCAAAGAATTTTTTAATAAAAGCAGAGAAGAGAAGGAACTAATCCGCGATTGCTTTGATAAGCTGGATCGTAACATCTGTCCGGTTTCCGATGTGGATGAGCTTTCGGATCTGCTGGAACTTTTGTTATTCCTTGTAGCAAAATCCATGGCTATGTATTTTATGGAATCGGCAGATATAGATGAAATACTACATGGGATCGAATTCCAGTTTAAAATTGTGGAAGAAGGAGTGCGTCTAAAAACACAGAGAAAGACAGGATAGGAGTAATTACAATGGTTAATAGAAAAAGTAAACAATTTGTTTCCATTCTTTTATTGGCAGTTTTGTTGTTTCCAGCAAATAAGATATACGCAAGCCCGGCATTTTCAAGATCCGATGCAGAGTGGGAAAAGCTACGGGATAATACTATGGAATACGAAGAAATTGAGGATTTAATTCATGAATACAATGCCACAGTTTTAAATAACCAGGTGGAATACTCCAAGCAGAGAGATGATCCCACTGCAGATGATGTGGCGCGGTCTTACCGGGATGATGCAGCAGATCTGCGCTCAACCATAACCGGAGATAATGATCTTGCGGATGCCATGGCAGAAGCACAGGCACGGTCATTGGAGAAAAAAGCAGATGATAATGTATTCGATTTAGTAGTAATGCGCTATTCCAACATTCAGACTGAAAAAAATCTCACCATTATAGCTCAGTCAAATATGATTTCCTACTATAAGTCCATTCTTAATCTGGAAGTTTTAAAACAGAATCAAAAGCTGCTTACTGAAGTACTTCGGGTGACGGAAGTACAAAGAGACATCGGGTCTTCTACCAATGTAGAGGTATTAAATGCAAAGAACAATCTGCAAAAGACAGAGACGGCAATTATTCAGACAGAAGCTTCTATTAATAAGCTGAAGAAATCTCTTTGTGTCATGTTAGGCTGGGGCTATCAGGCATCACCGGATATGAGACCGGTGCCGGCTTCTGACGCTGCCAGAATATCCGGGTTTCACCCCGATCTGGATTACGCCAAAGCCGTTGATAATAATTATGAACTTATAATAAATCAGAGAAAGCTGGAGAATGCAGTATCAGAAGTGGTAAAAGATTCTTATCGGATTAAAATCAGGGATAAC
This sequence comes from Lacrimispora xylanisolvens, assembly GCF_002934545.1. Taxonomy (GTDB): domain Bacteria; phylum Bacillota; class Clostridia; order Lachnospirales; family Lachnospiraceae; genus Lacrimispora; species Lacrimispora xylanisolvens. Next base: position 108,007 of record NZ_PTJA01000017.1, on the reverse strand, counting down.
AAAGATAAAATAGGCGCAGATCTGGACAAGAGATACCGGGAAGTTTTACAGGCTCAGGTTGCTTATCATGAGGCCCAAAGTGCTCTGGAGGAATCAGCAAGAAAAATGGAGATTGCTTCTCAGAACATGCAGCTGGGTACCATAGGCCAACTGGAATATTTACAGCAGCAGACAGATTATCTGACAAAGCAGAATGCACTTAAAATTGCAGATATGGACTGGTTTTGGACAATGGAACAGTATGACTGGTCGGTGAATGGGCTGGCATCGGTAGAGTAAGGAGGGAATAGCCATGCATAGGAATACGAAAAAATTGTGGCAGGTTGTGCTTCTTACAGCAGTTATTGTGTCCATAACAGGCAATGCCCTGGTGCTTCCGGCGTATGGGGCACAAATGGCAGAACCGGGAAAAGCAAAAAATGCCGTCCCAGAAGGATATGACCAAAGGCAGTGGGAATTACTACAGGATAATGTTTTAGAGTATGAAGAACTGGGAGACCGGATTCAGTTATTTAATCCAAATATGATCTCTGCAAATGAGATGTACTGGTCCGCCATGGATGATGTAAAGGACCAGTACATGGCGGCTTATGAAGATGCAGGGGATTATAAGGAAGATGCCGATGATTTAAAAGATGCAGGCGGTTTATCCACCATGGATGGGCAGATCCTGTATGCTACTTTGCGGGCGTATGAAAAGGCAATGAAAAGTGCTGGAGACAAGATCAGCAGAGCTTATAATTATAACACTAAACCCGACGCCTCCTCCTATGAACCAGTCAGAAAAGGGGCAAAACAGCTGACCAGCGGAGCCCAGCAGGCAATGATTGGCTACAATATGGCATCAGCCCAGCAAAAAACACTGCAGACAATGAAGGAAATGTATGAAAAGCTTTACCAGTCTGCTGTTTCCATGCAAGGTTTGGGAATGGCAACAGATGCAGATGTGACAGCCGCTAAAAAAAACCTGCTCAATGCAGAAAGTGCACTTGCTGGTCTTGACAATACGGTAGAAAGTCTTGGCTCAACAGTGAAACTCCTGGCAGGCTGGACGGGGGAGAGCAAACCACAGATTCAGTCTGTTCCTGCTGCTGATTTAAGTAAAATAGAGGAACTGAACTTGCAGGAGGATACAGCCGCTGCCATCCGCAATAATTACACACTGATTGAGGAACGTCACAGAAAAACAGATCGAAGTTCTACCAGAGTAAAATCAAAGTTTCGAAGTGAAGCGCAGATGGAACAGAATCTGTCCATTCAGATGGAGCAGCTCTATCAGGATATTTTACAAAATAAAAAAAATTACGAAGCTGCCTGCACGGCATATGATCAGGCAGTCGTTGTAAAAAATGCCACTGAGATTCAGTTTAAAAATGGTTCCATCAGCCAGATTGAATATTTGGGACAGATGCTGTCTTACTATCAGGCAGAAGGAGAAAAAACAAATGCAGACTTGTCACTGCGCCAGGCGATGGAGTTGTATTACTGGGCGACAGAAGGGTTACTGGATATCTAAAACTCAGATAATGGCTTGAATTTTACATCAAGGGATTTGAGAAAGGAAAATGAGATGAAGAGTAAGAAAAGACTGGTTATTGCTGTGGTTATTATAGCTGCTGCCGGCATCATAGGATTTGGTGTTTTTGGAAAGAAAAAAGAAGAGATTCCGTTTGAAACCCGGCCGCTCGTATCTGCCGAGAAGCCTCAGACAGGGGATATCACCCTTTATACAGATTTAACGGGAACGGTAGAGCCTGAACTAAAAGCCAATGTAATGCCCAAAATGAACGGAGAGGTGCTGGAGGTTTATTTTCGGGCAGGAGATATGGTGGAGGCAGGTCAGCCTCTTTGTAAAATTGATTCAGATGCTTTGACTACTTTGAAAATAAATGTGGATTCAGCTGCAATAGCAGTAACTGACAGTCAGAACACACTTGCCAGAACAGAGGCGCTTTATACAACAGGGGCGGTATCCCATCAGTCTCTGGAACAGGCTCAGAACGGTGCGAATAATGCCAGACTGGCATACGAAGCAGCAAAAAACCAGTATGACCTGCAGTTAAAGTACACGACAGTGACAGCACCCATAATCGGTGTAGTGGAATCCCGTACAGTTGAACCACATGATCATATTACTGTCAGTTCAGAAATCTGCAAAATTTCAGGTACAAACCAGATACAGATTACCTTTGGCATTACAGAAAAATCGTTACAGAATATGGCAGTAAATGATACTGTATCAGTGGAAAAAAACGGAGTTCAATATGATGGCACTGTAACTGAAATCAGTTCCGTTGTTAATTCCCAGACCGGTCTTTACGATGTAAAGGCGGTTCTTGCAGATTCAAAAGGTCTGACAACGGGAACCAGGGTCAAGATTACTGCAGTTATGAGCAGGGCAGCAGGTGTTATGACAATTCCAGTAGATGCAGTAAGCTACGATGCCAGTGTCCCCTTTGTTTACTGCTATGAAAATGGCATAGCCAAAAAAACAGAGATATCTGCTGGAATATATGACAAAGATAAAATGGAAATAAAGTCAGGAATTACATATGACAGCGTTGTAATAACCAGCTGGAGCAATGAACTGATGGATGGTGCAGAGGTTTTGCTGGAAGAGAGTAATCCATCACAGGAAACAGAGACAGAGACACCTGCCGTTGCAGATACAAAGGCAGGTGAATAAGATGGTTAATTTAACAAAATTTGCAGTAAGAAGGCCTGTGACCATCATTCTATGTCTGATTACAATCGCATATTTTGGAGTTCAGTCTCTGTTAGGAACAAAAGTAGAACTTACTCCTGAAATGGATCTTCCCATGCTAGTTATTGGTACTGTCTACGCGGGAGCCAGTCCGGAGGACATTAATGACTTAATTACCACCAAGCAGGAAGATGCCATATCATCTCTTGACAGTGTTGACACAATTAATTCTTACTCAAAAGATAACGTATCTATTGTACTGGTACAATATAAATATGGAACAAATTTAGATACAGCCTATATCAACCTGAAAAAAGCAATTGATGGAATCCGCAATGATATGCCAGATGATATTGAAGAGCCCAGAATACTGGAACTGAATCTGACATCAGGAGCTGCCGTAACACTTGCAGTTAGTGGAAACGTTGGCCAGAATCTGTATACATATGTGGATAATAAAATTGTTCCGGAATTTGAAAAGCTCAGTTCTGTCAGTGAGGTATCTGTTTCCGGCGGACAAAAAAGTTATGTAAGTGTTCAGCTGGATCCGGAAAAGATGAAACAATATCATTTAACCATGCCGGCAGTTGCCCAGATTGTTGGCGCAGCAGATTTTACAATCCCAGCTGGAGATATTGATGTGGGAAGGCAAAAACTGAATGTCAGTGTTGGAAATGATTACAATAATACTGACAGCCTGAAAAATATTGCAATACCTCTGGCCAATGGAGATACCATTCATCTATCAGATATTGCTGATGTATATGATGCCCTGAAAGATGAGGATTCCATAGGGCGATACAACGGAGAAAATATTATTTCGCTGGATATAAAAAAGCAGTCGGACTCCACTGCAATAGAAGTTTCAAAGCAGGTATCCCAACAGGTTGCCAGTATACTTGCAGATAATCCCGGTATTAATATTACAGTTGTTAATGATTCCAGCAATGTTATTAAGGAGTCCATTTCAAATGTAGTGCAAACCATGGTAATGGCAATTATTCTCTCCATGATTATCTTGTGGCTTTTTTATGGAGACTTGCGTGCATCTGTCATTGTAGGTACTTCAATACCAATTTCTGTGGTACTGTCTCTGATCTGTATGAGTGCCATGGGCTTTTCCTTAAACGTTATTTCACTGACCTCACTGGTACTTGGAGTCGGTATGATGGTTGATAACTCCATCAATGTTCTGGATGGCTGTTTCCGGGCAAAAGAAACAAGAAATTACTATGATGCCGCAATAGAGGGAAGCCGGATTATGATTGGATCCATTACAGGTGGCACCATAACTACCTGTGTTGTATTTTTCCCCCTTGTTTTTTTAAACGGTATGTCAGGGCAGTTATTTATACAGCTGGGTTATACAATTGTATTTTGTATGGTTGCATCTTTATTTTCTGCTGTAACCATTGTACCTTTAAGTTTTGTACAATGGCATCCGGTAGAGAAAGAAAAGGCACCGGTAAACGGACTTATCAAATCGTTACAGAATTGGTACAGAAAGAATATTCCTTATCTTTTAAAAAAGACTAAGGTGGTGTTTACTGTCAGTATATTGCTCATGGCAGCTGCTTTGGCAATGGCATCAAAACTGAGAGTGGATTTGATGACAACTGTGGATGAAGGAATTGTCAGTATGTCAATTAAGATGAGGCCAGGATTGTCCATTGATGCGTTAAATCAGTCACTGGCAGGTATGGAAGAGTTTATTACAAATGATGAAAATGTGGATCATTATCTTGTAACTTATGGTGCCGGAGGACTTAGCATAGATTCTTCCAGTACAATAAATTTAAATGCTTATTTAAAAGATGACAGAAAACAAACCACAGATCAGATAATTAATAAGTGGAGAGGTCAGCTGGCCGACTTTAAAGACTGTTCCGTAACATTAAAACAAGGAAGCAGCACCATGTCCAGCACCATGATGTCGGGAGATCAAATTGAGGTTGATCTTCAAAGTACCAATTATGAAACTCTGAAGAAAGCAAGTGCTCAATTAGTTACAGAACTGCAAAAAAGAGAAGATGTCATGCAGGTTCATTCCAGTGTAGAGAATGCAGCACCTGTTGTGAAGGTACGGATTGACCCGGTAAAAGCTCAGGCAGAAGGACTCACTCCTGCTGTCATAGGTTCCAATGTTTATACTGCATTAAGTGGTGTTAAGGCATCAACCATTCGTGTTGATGGAGAAGACATTGATGTAAAAGTTGAGTATGCTAAAGATAAATATGATGCAATAGAGAAACTGCAGGGGATGATGATTACAACGGCTTCCGGAACAACGCTTCCATTAAGCGATCTGGCTGAAATCTATTATAAAGACAGTCCGCAGCAGATTGAACGTAAAAATAAGCAGTATAAAGTGGCAATCACCATGCAGCCTCAGTCTGAATATTTAAAAACGGCTAAAGATGATGTGAAAAAATTTGTTAAGAACTATAAACTGCCTGCTGGAGTAAAACCAATGACAAATGATCTGGATAAGATTATGAATGAAGAACTTGGTGCATTGGGAGGAGCTTTGATTACCGGTGTTTTCCTGGTATTTATTGTTATGGCGATCCAGTTTGAGTCACCCAAATATTCCGCAATGGTAATGACTTCCATACCATTTAGTCTGATTGGTTCCTTTGGCCTTTTATTTGCAGCTGATGCACCGATTGATATGGTATCCATGCTTGGATTTTTAATGTTAGTGGGTACGGTTGTAAATAATGGAATTCTTTATGTGGAGACGGTTAACCAGATGCTGGGAGAGATGCCGTTAGACAAAGCACTGGTGGAAGCAGGCGCGATCCGTATGAGACCAATCTTTATGACTACCTTAACAACAGTAATATCCATGGTTCCCAACGCTCTTGCATATGGTAAGTCAGGTAAAATGATGCAGGGACTGGCTTTGGTAAATGTAGGTGGATTACTGGCTTCCACAGCTTTAACACTTCTTTTGCTTCCCACATTTTATCGTGTTGTCTACAAATGGGGGCGTAAGAAAATCGGTGGTGAAGGCGAACTGATCTGTGATTGATTTTAATTTATGAACCACTAAGAAAGGAGGGAAAACAAATTTGTTTTCCCTCCTTAAATCAGGTTCTTAACCTTTTAGTGCTTTCTCGTAATTATTTGATACTTCCTTCCAGTTTACCACATCAAAGAAAGCTTTGATATAATCAGCCCTTAGATTCTTATACTTAAGATAATAAGCGTGTTCCCAGACATCAATTCCCAGTATTGGAACCTTACCGCCTCCTTCCATCAACGGATTATCCTGGTTTGGACTTGATGAGAGGTGCAGCTTACCAGCCTTATCAGCTGAGAGCCATCCCCAGCCAGATCCAAACTGTCCGGCTGCCAGAGCGCTTAACTGAACCTTAAACTGTGAGAAGCTTCCAAAAGCATCGTCAAGAGCTGCCTTTAGCGGACCTTCCGGTTCTCCGCCTCCATCAGGGCTCATTGTGGAGAAATACAGGTTATGATTATAAAAGCCGCCTCCATTGTTCCTGATTGTCTTTCTAAGTGCCTCATCCGGAATCTGATTGAGAGAGGAGAGAAGGGAAACAATATCCATGTTCTCCACTCCTGCTATTTTAGCTGCATCATTTAGATTTTTTGTATAGGCTGCGTGATGCTTGGAATAGTGTGTTTCCATTGTAAGAGCATCGATATGGGGTTCTAAAGCTTCATATTTATAAGGTAAAATAATTTGTTCAAACATAGTGGTTCTCCTTTCAGGTTCTCATTTATATTGAAATTTAATTTTTTAATTATTGGTTAGTTATTACTAACTACCTTGTAACCTGATTATATCATATATTTCCAGTATGTCAATAGATTTATCTGACATTTCAAAAATTATTTATTTAAAGACAAATAAAAATGCCGATGAACGAGTTTAATCGCTCATCGGCATCTATCACAGACGTTCCGGTGATAGGAATCGTAACCTGGTCTAATGATTGTTCTTTTTAAACCTGTCCCAAAAAGATTTCTTCTTTGGCGCCGGAGGAACTGCTTTGCCGCGGAGGCTTTTGATTTCGGTTATGTAGATACCGCTAATCACAACCTTTGCTTCTGTCTTAACAGGAAGCACATCGAAAACCTTTGCGTCTGCAATCAATGTCATTACTTTTGGTCCGACCTTTGCTTTTACGATCGGCAGCTTGGTACGGCGCATGTACTTTGGCGTTTGTTCATACACGATCTTTGGGAGCCCGGCATCCTTTAGCCTCATCTTTTTCTTATCGATCACAAGCATGGAAACGGTCTGTGCCGCAGCTTCCAGTGCCTGCTGCTGTTCTACCTGACGCTTTTCCAGCTTTCTTCCAAGAAAGTAAAGGACTGCCAGAGCTATCACTACGATGAAAAGAATCACTAATACTACGTTTAAAATTGTGCTCACCGGGAATACCTCCAATAGTTCATATTGTAAATTGGGCCTATCTGCAATAGTATAACACATTTTTCTGGGAAATACAAGCAAAAAATGCTTGACACCTTGACAGCACTATGATATTATGGAATGTGCACTATTGTGGCTTTGTGTGCCTTATTGGGACATTTATGCCCAAAACAGAAATGAATAGAAAGAAAACAGGGGTGAAACGTCAATGGAGAAAAGCAGAATGCGTCCGGTCCCGGCCGGTAAGAGCCTGAGAATGAGTTTCTCAAGACAAAAAGAAGTGCTTGAGATGCCAAACCTGATTGAGATTCAGAAGAATTCCTATCAGTGGTTCCTTGATGAAGGATTGAAGGAAGTCTTTGAAGACATCTCTCCAATTGCAGACTTTGCTGGACACTTAAGTCTTGAGTTTGTCGATTTTACATTATGTAAGGATGACATCAAGTACACAATAGAAGAATGCAAAGAACGAGATGCAACTTACGCAGCTCCTTTAAAGGTAAAAGTAAGACTTTGCAATAAAGATAAAGATGAAATTAATGAACATGAGATCTTCATGGGCGATCTTCCGCTTATGACAGATACCGGTTCCTTCGTGATTAACGGTGCCGAACGTGTTATTGTAAGCCAGCTGGTACGTTCCCCAGGTATATATTATGGTATCGAACACGACAAGGTAGGTAAGGAATTATATGCATGTACGGTGATTCCAAACCGTGGTGCATGGCTGGAGTATGAGACTGACTCCAACGACATCTTCTACGTACGTGTGGACAGAACCAGAAAGGTTCCCGTAACCGTCCTGATTCGTGCTCTTGGTTATGGTACCAATGCAGAGATTATTGATCTGTTTGGTGAGGAACCAAAATTACTGGCCAGTTTTGGTAAAGATACGTCTGATAATTACCAGGATGGCTTATTGGAGTTATATAAGAAGATCCGCCCAGGTGAGCCTTTATCTGTTGATAGTGCTGAAAGTTTGTTAAATAGTATGTTCTTCGACCCGAGACGGTACGATCTGGCCAAAGTCGGACGATATAAATTCAATAAAAAGCTTCACTTTAAAAACCGCATCACTGGTCATGTTCTGGCTGAGAATGTGGTGGATACCACAACCGGCGAAATTTTAGCAGAGGCTGGAACAACTGTAGACAAGCAGCTTGCGACTGATATTCAGAATGCAGCTGTTCCGTTCGTGTGGCTGGAAGGTGTGGAGCACAAACAGAAAGTCCTTTCCAACTTAATGGTTGACTTGTCAGCCCATGTAAGCTTTGATCCAAAGGAAGCCGGGATTACAGAATTAGTATTCTACCCAGCTCTTGAAAAAATTCTGTCAGAAGTTGGAAACGGCGACGACGAAGCATTGAAGAAAGCTCTTCACAGACATGTGAATGAACTGATTCCTAAGCATATTACAAAGGAAGATATTTTAGCTTCCATCAACTATAACATGCATCTGGAAGAAGAAGTAGGTAACGCAGATGACATCGATCATCTGGGCAACAGAAGAATCCGTGCGGTAGGAGAACTTCTCCAGAATCAGTACCGGATCGGTCTGTCCAGAATGGAACGTGTTGTCCGCGAACGTATGACAACACAGGATATGGATGGCATTACGCCACAGTCTCTGATTAATATCAAGCCGGTTACTGCGGCTGTTAAGGAATTCTTCGGCAGTTCCCAGCTGTCCCAGTTCATGGATCAGAATAACCCGCTTGCTGAGCTTACCCATAAGAGACGTTTATCTGCCTTGGGACCTGGAGGTCTTTCCAGAGACCGTGCCGGATTCGAGGTTCGAGACGTTCACTATACTCATTACGGCCGTATGTGCCCGATTGAGACACCAGAAGGTCCTAACATCGGTCTGATCAACTCCCTTGCTACCTATGCGAGAGTAAATCAGTACGGTTTTGTAGAGGCGCCTTATCGCGTGGTAGATAAAACCAATGTGAACAATCCGATCGTTACCGATGAGGTTGTTTACTTAACTGCAGATGAAGAAGATAACTTTGTTGTTGCTCAGGCGAATGAGCCTCTTGACGAAGAAGGACACTTCATTCATAAGAATATTTCCGGACGTTTCCGCGAGGAGACATCCGAGTTCCAGAGAAAGAATATTGATTTAATGGACGTTTCTCCGAAGATGGTATTCTCCGTAGCGACAGCCATGATTCCCTTCCTGGAAAACGATGATGCGAACCGTGCGCTCATGGGATCAAACATGCAGCGTCAGGCCGTTCCGTTATTGACAACCGACGCTCCTGTTGTAGGAACCGGTATGGAAGCAAAAGCTGCCGTTGACTCCGGTGTATGCGTTGTTGCAAGAAACTCCGGTGTGGTAGAACGTTCTGCCTCCAACGAAATCATTATCAAACGAGATTCCGATGGCGGAAAAGATGTTTACCGTTTAACCAAGTTTAAGAGAAGCAACCAGTCCAACTGCTACAACCAGAAACCAATCGTATTTAAGAATAACCATGTGGCAAAGGGAGACGTTATCGCTGACGGTCCTTCTACACAAAAGGGTGAGATCGCTCTTGGTAAGAATCCGCTGATCGGATTCATGACCTGGGAAGGTTATAACTACGAGGATGCGGTTCTCTTAAGTGAGAGACTGGTACAGGAAGATGTCTATACTTCTGTCCATATTGAGGAATACGAGGCAGAAGCCCGTGATACCAAGTTAGGACCGGAAGAGATTACCCGTGATGTTCCTGGTGTCGGCGAGGATGCATTAAAGGATCTTGATGAAAGAGGTATTATCCGTATTGGTGCGGAAGTCCGTGCAGGAGATATCCTTGTTGGTAAGGTAACACCAAAGGGTGAGACCGAGCTGACAGCAGAAGAGAGACTGTTACGTGCAATCTTCGGCGAGAAGGCAAGAGAAGTGCGTGATACTTCCTTAAAAGTACCTCACGGTGCTTACGGTATCATCGTTGATGCTAAAGTATTTACCAGAGAAAATGGTGACGAGCTTTCACCGGGTGTGAACCAGACTGTCCGCATTTACATCGCACAGAAGAGAAAGATTTCTGTTGGTGATAAGATGGCTGGACGTCATGGTAACAAGGGTGTTGTTTCCCGTGTGCTTCCCGTAGAAGATATGCCATTCCTTCCAAACGGCCGTCCTCTCGACATTGTATTAAACCCACTGGGCGTGCCTTCCCGTATGAACATCGGTCAGGTACTTGAGATCCATTTAAGCCTTGCTGCAAGAGCACTTGGATTTAACGTATCCACACCGGTATTTGATGGAGCAAACGAGATTGATATTATGGATACCCTGGACGTAGCCAACGACTATGTAAATATGGAGTGGGAAGACTTCCAGGAAAAATATAAAGATACTTTAAGACCTGATGTAATTGAATATCTGGGAGAACATTTAGAGCACAGAGGCTTGTGGAAAGGCGTTCCGCTGAGCAGAGACGGAAAAGTTCGTCTTCGTGACGGACGAACCGGAGAATACTTTGACAGTGCGGTTACCATTGGACACATGCATTATCTGAAACTGCACCATCTGGTTGATGATAAGATCCATGCCCGTTCTACCGGACCATACTCCCTGGTTACACAGCAGCCTCTGGGCGGTAAAGCTCAGTTCGGCGGCCAGCGTTTCGGAGAGATGGAGGTTTGGGCTCTGGAGGCTTATGGTGCTTCCTATACACTGCAGGAGATCATGACAGTGAAATCCGATGATGTGGTAGGACGTGTAAAAACCTATGAAGCCATCATTAAGGGCGAGAATATTCCTGAGCCTGGAATTCCGGAATCTTTCAAGGTATTGTTAAAGGAGCTTCAGTCACTGGCTCTCGATGTAAGAGTGCTGCGTGATGACAATACAGAGGTTCAGATTGCTGAGAGCACCGATTATGAGGAAACAGATTTAAGATCCATCATTGAAGGCGATAAGCATTACCGCGATGAGGAATCCTTTGGTGAATTTGGTTATCAGAAACAGGAATTCAAGGATGATGAACTGGTAAATGTTGATGAAGAAGAGGATGCGGACGGTGTCGACGATTCTTTTGAGGATTTCGATGACGTAGAATTTGACGATTCAGACGAAGAATAATAGAAGGGAGAACCGCTCATGCCTGAAAATAATGAAACTTACCACCCGATGACATTCGATGCCATAAAGATCGGTCTGGCATCTCCGGAGAAAATTCTGGATTGGTCCCACGGCGAGGTGAAAAAGCCTGAGACAATTAACTACAGAACCTTAAAGCCGGAAAAAGACGGTTTGTTCTGTGAACGGATTTTCGGACCAAGCAAGGACTGGGAATGTCATTGCGGCAAATATAAAAAGATCCGGTATAAAGGCGTTATCTGTGACCGATGCGGCGTTGAAGTAACAAAGGCCAGTGTCAGAAGAGAGCGTATGGGTCATATCCAGCTCGCTGCTCCTGTTTCCCATATCTGGTATTTCAAGGGAATACCAAGCCGTATGGGTCTGATCCTTGATATCTCACCCAGAACACTGGAGAAGGTGCTGTATTTTGCTTCTTATGTTGTTTTGGATGCTGGAAATACAGGACTTCAGTATAAGCAGGTTTTATCAGAAAAAGAGTACAGAGAAGAAGTGGATAAGTACGGTTACGGTTCCTTCCGCGTGGGAATGGGTGCTGAAGCTATTTTAGAGCTCCTTCATTCCATAGATCTTGAAAAAGATTCTGCGGATTTAAAGAAAGGTTTAAAGGACGCAACCGGACAGAAACGTGCAAGAATTATCAAGAGACTGGAAGTTGTGGAAGCATTCCGCAACTCCGGTAACTTACCAGAGTGGATGATCATGACAGTTGTTCCTGTCATTCCTCCGGATATCCGTCCGATGGTACAGCTGGACGGCGGACGTTTCGCTACTTCCGACTTAAATGATTTATACAGAAGAATTATTAACCGTAACAACCGTCTTGCCCGCCTTTTAGAGCTGGGTGCACCGGATATCATTGTCCGCAATGAAAAACGTATGCTTCAGGAAGCGGTTGATGCATTAATCGACAACGGCAGACGTGGCAGACCGGTTACCGGACCTGGAAACCGTGCCTTAAAGTCCTTATCTGATATGTTAAAGGGTAAACAGGGACGTTTCCGTCAGAACCTTTTAGGAAAGCGTGTTGACTATTCCGGACGTTCCGTTATCGTAGTAGGACCAGAACTTAAGATTTATCAGTGCGGTCTACCAAAAGAGATGGCCATTGAGTTATTCAAACCTTTCGTTATGAAAGAGCTTGTTTCCAATGGTACAGCACACAACATTAAAAATGCAAAGAAGATGGTAGAACGTCTTCAGACAGAGGTATGGGATGTTTTAGAGGACGTAATCAAAGAGCATCCGGTTATGTTAAACCGTGCGCCTACCCTTCACAGACTGGGAATCCAGGCATTCGAGCCGATTCTGGTAGAAGGTAAGGCAATTAAGCTTCATCCTCTTGTTTGTACCGCATTTAACGCTGACTTCGATGGTGACCAGATGGCGGTTCATCTGCCTCTTTCCGTAGAAGCTCAGGCAGAGTGCCGTTTCCTTCTGCTTTCTCCAAACAACTTATTAAAGCCTTCCGACGGTGGCCCTGTAGCAGTACCATCTCAGGATATGGTCCTTGGTATCTATTACCTGACACAGGAAAGACCTGGTGCCAAGGGAGAGGGAATGGTATTCAAGAGCATCAATGAAGCAATTCTTGCTTATGAAAACCAGGCAGTTACCCTTCATTCCAGAATCAAGGCAAGAGTCAGCAAGAAGATGCCTGATGGTACCGTATTAAGCGGAGTTGTAGAATCCACAGTAGGACGTTTCATATTCAATGAAATCGTTCCTCAGGATCTTGGTTTCGTAGATCGTTCCATTCCAGGCAATGAGCTTTTAATGGAAGTTGATTTCCATGTAGGCAAGAAGCAGTGTAAGCAGATCCTTGAAAAAGTTATTAACGTTCACGGAGCTGTACAGACCGCTGAGACTCTGGATGACATTAAGGCCATTGGTTACCGGTACTCAACAAAGGCAGCCATGACAGTATCCATTTCCGACATGACTGTGCCGGAGAGCAAACCGAAGCTGATCGCAGATGCCCAGGCAACGGTTGACCAGATTGCAAAGAACTTCCGCCGTGGTCTTATCACAGAGGAAGAGCGTTATAAAGAAGTAATTGACACATGGAAAACAACCGATGATCAGTTGACCCATGACCTGCTGACAGGACTTGATAAGTACAATAACATCTACATGATGGCAGATTCCGGAGCCCGTGGTTCTGATAAACAGATCAAACAGCTGGCAGGTATGCGTGGACTTATGGCAGATACAACCGGTCACACCATCGAACTTCCTATTAAGTCAAACTTCCGTGAAGGTCTTGACGTATTGGAGTACTTTATCTCTGCTCACGGAGCCCGTAAGGGACTTTCCGATACAGCGCTTCGAACCGCCGACTCTGGTTATCTGACCAGACGTCTGGTAGACGTATCCCAGGATATGATTATCAGAGAGATCGACTGCTGTGAAGGCAAAGATATTCCGTTTATGGAGATCAAGGCATTTACTGACGGACAGGAAACCATTGAAAGCCTGGAAGAGCGTATCACAGGAAGATTTATTGCAGAAACCATTACAGATCCTGATACTGGAGAAGTGATTGTAAAAGCAAACCATATGTGTACACCGAAACGTGCAGCAGCAGTTATGAAGGTGCTCAATAAGATGGGACGTGATTCCATTAAGATCCGTAACGTTCTTACCTGCAAATCCCATATGGGTGTCTGCGCGAAATGTTACGGAGCCAACATGGCAACCGGACAGCCGGTTCAGGTTGGTGAGGCAGTTGGTATTATTGCTGCCCAGTCAATCGGAGAGCCAGGAACACAGCTGACCATGCGTACGTTCCATACCGGCGGTGTTGCCGGTGGCGATATTACACAGGGTCTTCCCCGTGTCGAGGAGCTTTTTGAGGCACGTAAGCCGAAGGGTCTTGCTATTATTGCAGAATTCGCCGGTGTAGTTGCCATTAAAGATACGAAAAAGAAACGTGAAATTATCATTACTGAGAATGAAACAGGAAATTCAAAGACTTATCTGATTCCTTATGGTTCCAGAATCAAGGTACAGGATGGTCAGGTACTGGAAGCCGGCGATGAGCTGACAGAAGGTAGTGTAAATCCTCATGACATCTTAAAGATTAAGGGTGTTCGTGCCGTACAGGATTATATGATCCAGGAAGTACAGCGTGTATACCGTCTGCAGGGTGTTGAGATTAATGATAAGCACGTTGAGATGATCGTAAGACAGATGCTTAAGAAGATCAAAATAGAAGAGAGCGGAGACAGCGATGTTCTTCCAGGAACTTCTATGGACGTTCTTGACTATAATGATTTAAATGAAGCCCTTCTTGCCGAAGGCAAAGAGCCGGCAGACGGAAAGCAGGTAATGCTTGGTATTACCAAGGCATCTCTGGCTACCGATTCATTCCTGTCAGCTGCTTCCTTCCAGGAGACCACTAAGGTTCTGACTGAAGCTGCTATTAACGGTAAAGTGGATCATTTAATCGGATTAAAAGAGAATGTTATCATCGGTAAGCCGATTCCTGCCGGTACAGGTATGAAACGTTACCGCACCATTAACTTAAGCACAGATGCTGCTTGTGAAGAAAGTGATGAGATCCTTTTAACGGATGATGATGAGATTCTGTTATCTGATGACAATTTTGATGATGCAGAAGAGATTTTAGCCATTAGTGAAGGTGAAATCGAAGAATAAGTATGAAGATGCCCTGACAGGTTTTTCTGTCAGGGCGTTTTTTGTGGAAATGACAATATTCTATAATATTTGCATAATTAAACTTGATTTTTCTCTTTTTTTTAATGCTATAATCATAAAAAAAGGAGGTAAAACAATGAGGAAGTTTGAGCGGAATGTGTTCCCTTATCTGCTGCTTGCTCCTACTTTAATTATATTCGGCCTGTTTTTGTTCTTTCCGGCAGTAAATGGGTTGTGGATATCACTGACAAAGTGGGACGGTATCAATCCTCAGGTATTTGTGGGGATTCAAAATTATACTAAGCTGTTTTCGGACCGGGGATTTTGGAATTCGTTTCTCCGTACCATTTTCTTTACCGGGGTTTCGGTTCCCCTTGTCTATGTATCGGCCATGGGTCTGGCCTTGTTATTGTCAGGAGCCAGAAAAGGAAATGATTTCTTCCGGGCTGTTTTTTACTGGCCTACCATGATTTCCAGTATCATAGTAGGACTGACCTGGAGGTTCCTTTTGGGAGAAGAATTCGGCGTCATTAATTATCTTCTCACTGTAATGGGACACTCCCCTGTAAAATGGCTGACGGATCAGAATTATTCCATGGGGGTGGTAATCTTTGTAACTGCTTGGAGTATGTCCGGTTATTACATGGTCATGTTCATATCAGGAATTAAGGCAATCTCTGAAACTTATTATGAAGCGGCACGCATCGATGGTGCAGGTTTCTACCATCAGTTTCGCTACATCACGCTGCCACTTCTAAAACCAACCAGTCTTCTGGTTCTGGTTTTATCCACGGTGACTATTATAAAAACATATCCACTGGTATACGCTCTGACCCAGGGTGGACCTGCAGGTGCTACTAAGTTTATGGTTCAGACGATTCAGGAAACGGGATTTGAAAAAAATCAGATGGGTTATGCCAGTGCGATGACCATGATCCTTTTTGTGCTGCTGGCAATGTTTACAGTGATCCAGTTTAAAGTAAATAAAGGAGGTGAGCAGGATGCAGACTAAGGGCAGGAAATATTTCTTAAACGGAGTGACATGGGCAATTTTGCTGATTCTGACCTTTTTATTCCTGATCCCGATTCTCTGGGTGATTGGTTCCTCCTTTAAAAGTACAGGAGAACTGTTTTCCTGGCCGCCAAGCCTGATTGGGAAAAACCCTTCCTTCTCCAATTACCAGAAGGCATTGGAAGAAGGGCATTTCGGAATTTATTTTTTCAATACGGTGTTTACCAGTGTTACAGCCACGTTCCTTACCATAGTGGTAAATGTAATGTCAGGCTATGCCTTTGCCAAATACCGGTTTAAAGGGGATAAAATTTTATTTGGTATTGTACTGGCAACGCTGATGATTCCACTGGAGGTCATCATGATTCCCATTTTTAAGGTTATCGTGGCAACCGGTCTTTACAACAGCTTATGGGGACTGATTATTCCAGCTGTGGCATCTCCTACTGCCGTATTTTTGGTAAGACAGTATTACGTGGGAATTCCGGATGCCTATATGGAAGCGGCCAGAATTGACGGAGCATCGGAAACCAGCATTTTAATGCGGATTATGCTTCCTCTGGCAAAACCGGTAATCTCTGTGCTTTGTATTTTCTCCTTTATGTGGAGATGGAATGATTACCTTTGGCCCAAGCTGGTGATTAACAGCAAAGAACGTTACACCATACAGCTTGCACTTGCAAATTACTCCGGTGAATATTCCGTTGACTGGAACAGCCTTTTGGCCATGTCGGTTATATCCATGATTCCAGTAATTATTGTTTTTGTGACACTGCAAAGCCATATCATAGGCGGCATGACAGCCGGAGGAGTAAAAGAGTAAATGGGAGGAAAGAGAGCATGAAGTACTTGGAATATCCGCTGTTTGCGGAAGGATTTGTAAACCGCTTCCTCATAAGCGAGGTTCATACCCAGGTCAGGGAATTTACCAGATCTACCTTAAGCGGAAGAGTAAATGAATGGCTGAAGAAAGGATTTGCCATTCATGAGAATCCCTGCAGGAAAGAATTTTTAGAGGAACGGAGACAGGAAGTTCCCGATTATCCTGATTTTACAAAGCTGTCAGAGGGCAATAAGCTAAAACAGTATTTCCCATTTGGAAATCCGGGAATCGATGCATCAGGCTTTTATTACCGCCCTACTTATTTAAGAATGTATGGTTTTACCACGCTCTGGTCTGATATGGCAAACACCATAGATTTTGAGCTGGAGACTTGCGGCGGGTTAACAGTCTGGGCAAATGAACAGCTGATCTGCGACTTCACACCATTTACCAGAAATCTGGTAAAAAAAACAACGGTTTCCATCCCTCTTTTAAAAGGGGAAAATTCACTGGTGGTGTGTCTTGATGATCTGGCAGAGCGGGATACGGATTACTATTTCCGAATGAAGCGGCTGGGAGGTGCAGATTTAAAAATACTGATTCCAGTGAAGGAAGAGGTAAATGAAGGCGTTTTAACAAAAATGGAGCAGATGTTAAACGCAATGAGCTTTGATAAAGAGGCTTATATCAGCGAAACTATAAAAATGAATCTTAGCAATCCGTTTGATACCAACCTTGGCCTGGAGGTTATCATAACTCCCGGCGAATTTATAGAAAAAATGGAAGAATCATGGAAGCTTATAAAGACCAGAAAGTATACCATGGAGCCTTTACAAAAAGGGCTGGAGCTGTTCCATGCTGATGACATTTCACCAGGATATTATTATTTTACTGTTGTACTTACCTGTCAGGGAATCTCTATAAAGAGAAAAATCGGGAATCAGCTGGTGCGGGAAGAATTCCTTTTAAGCGGGAACGAAGACAGCAGCATCCGCAGAAAACTGGCAATGGACGCAGTGATCCGTTTTGCTCCTGACAATACATATAAAGCTGCAGCCCTGCTTTATATGAATCAGGATTGCCAGCGGGCAGAAGCGATTCTGATGGAAGAGCTGGAAGGTGTGAGAAGCAGAAAAGACTGTTCCGATTTTCATTTTATTATCATGATTTACATTTACCGGATGTTCCAAGACCGTATTTCTGACACATTAAAGAAGGCTCTGGAAGAGACCATGGTTCAGTACAGATACTGGATTGATGAACCTGGGGACGATGTGATGTGGTTCTTCAGTGAAAATCATGCACTTCTTTTTCATTGCTGTCAGTATTTGACCGGAACCTACCTGCCGGAACGGATTTTTACCAACAGTGGCAGAACAGGGGCAGAGGTAAAGGCAAGAGGAGAAGAGCTGCTGCATCAATGGTTTGACGACTTTTTCCGGGAATTCATCACAGAATGGAATTCCAACGCCTATATTCCAGTCGATGTGCTTGGAATCGGCACCCTTTATAATCTGACGGAGGAAGACAATCCGCTCCATAAAAAAGCGCAAAAGGCACTGGATATGATATTCTATTCTCTGACGGTTAATGCCCATAAGGGAGCCGTAATGACCAGCTTTGGCCGGAGTTATGAAAAGGAGATGAAGGGAAATTACAATGCGGGTACCACCTCCCTGCTTTATGTTGCTTATAATGCCGGGTATTTAAACAGAGCCTGCATCGGTTACATTTCTCTCATACTTGGAAATTATGAACCTCCAATGGAGTATAAAAAGTATGCGGTAATAGACGAAGAGGATGAACTGATCTTTGAAAATACCCAGGGATTCGAAAATCACGTCAATCTCTATCTTTACAAAAATAACCGTGCTCTTTTATCCACTGCGGTAGGCTTTAAGCCATTTGAAAAAGGATATCAGGAGCACATCTTACAGGCAACAATTGATGAGACGGCTCAGGTCTTCATCAATCACCCGGGAGAAGCGTTTCCATATGGAAGCGGCAGACCAAATTTCTGGGCAGGTAACGGTGTACTTCCTCTTGGGGCTCAATTTGAAAATACATCAGTTTTAAGATTTCATATTGAGGAAGAAGAGAGAATTGGATATACTCATGCTTACATTCCAATCAGTGCATTTTCCCGTTATAAAGGAGAAGACGGCGTTCTGGTGCTGGAAAAGGATGGAGCCTATATTGCAGTAAAAGCCCTTCAGGGACTTACCATACAGGAGCACGGGCCCAATCAGTTCCGGGAATTTATCAGCCAGGGCAGAGATAATGTATGGGTTGTGCGGGTAGGAAGCCTGGGAGAAGACCAAAGTCTTGATGATATTTTCTCGGCTTTCAAAAAACTTGCTATTACCATGGACGGAACCAGCACTTCTGTTACAGATGAAAATGGGACAGAGTATCTTCTTGAGAAAGAAACCATATTAAAGGTCAACGGGGAAACGGTATACCATTATCCTCAGACAGTAGAAGGCACAATCAGATGGAGGAAAATGACGACGTGATAGATTTAAAGACATTAGAAGAGAAACTAAATCTGGTATCAGAGAAAATGATGGTTTTAAAAAATAATGGCATGAAAGAAGTATACCCCATCAGCCTGATTGATTTTAATTGTTGGGAGTGGCCCCAGGGAGTGGGAATATTCGGCCTTTATAAATATTATGAAGTAAGCGGGAGGCAGGAGATTCTCGACTCCATCATTGACTGGTATGATAACCGGATCAGGGAGGGAATACTGGAACGGAATGTGAATACGACTTCTCCCATGCTGACTCTGACTTATCTATATGAAAGAACGGGAAAACCAGAATATCTTGAGTTTATCAAAGACTGGGCCGACTGGATCATGAAAGATCAAAAACTGATCCGGACAGGAGATGGCTGCTTTCAGCATATGATAACGGGAAGTGCCAATGATAATGAGATTCTCATTGATACTCTGTTTATGTCAGTGCTGTTTCTGGCAAGAGCCGGCAAGCTTCTTGACCGGAACGATTATTATGATGAGGCAAATTATCAGATCCTTTCTCATATTAAATACTTATTAAATAAAGAAGAGGGGCTGTTTTACCACGGTTTTAACTTTAAAAGAAACGATAACTACGGTAAAGTTTTATGGGGAAGAGGAAACTGCTGGTACACCATAGTCATCATGGAGCTTTTGGAGGACATTCCTATGGATGAAGGCCTGAAGCGGTATTTCTTAAGTGTTTACAAAAATCAGGTGGATGCGCTGAAACGGTATGCAGATCCCAAAACCGGTTTATGGCATACCATTATAGATGATGATTCTTCCTATATAGAGATATCCTGCAGCGCTGCATTCCTGTATGGAATTATGAAAGGGGTGCGGCTTGGAATATTAAAGAAAGAAGATTATCAGGATTTGATCCAGCTGGGAATGAAAAATCTTTTCAATTATATTGATGAAGATGGTACTGTTAAAAATGTTTCCTATGGAACTCCTATCGGACTTAACGGAGAATTTTATAAGACAATCCCGTGCTGCCCGATGACCTATGGACAGGCACTTGTAATACTGGTGCTGCAAGAGGCTATGAATACTGCTTGGCATTAGAAGGGACTGGTTGTGGAGATGAAAGAACGGGTTTTTTTTGAAGAATTTGACTCATTGTATTATTTTCATGGAGGCTCTGAAAACTGGGCCATGCAGGGGTTTCACTTTCACAACCAGTATGAAATTATTCTGTTTCTTACAGACGGAGCGTTGATGGAAGTTGGAAACCGCACGTACCATGTAAGATCGGGAGATTTATTTCTTATTAACAACAAGGAGTATCACCGCACCAGCGGTGCTGCGGGGAAAACCTATTACAGGTATGTCCTCATGTTTGAGCCGGAGCTGTTAAGTCAGATGGCAGAGGTGTTTCATTACGACTTCTCCCGCTTTTTTGAGAACCGGCCTGATCCATTTCTGCATCGTCTTCATCTGTGCGGGGAGAATCTTCAGAAAGTAGAAAAACTGTTTGAGAAAATAGAGCAGGGCATTCATTCCCAGAATCGAGATAGGGCTGAATCAACGGTGAGAATCAAGCTTTCCATACTGGAGCTGATTGCATCCATTAATGAAATGTACCAGTTTTTTATGGAAAGGGAGAAAAATAAACCGACTCAGGAATTTGTAGAAAAACCGGAAGAGGAATTCAAAGATCCCGTTCTTTACCGGGACAGGATTGAACAGTTAAAGAAGTATATTGCTTCTCACGTGGAAGAACGACTGGATTTAAATGAGATTTCCAGCCGGTTTTATATGAACCGTTATTATTTAAGCCACTATTTTAAAAAGGAGACGGGCTTTTCCCTGACCCAGTATGTGGCAAACCAGAAAATCATTGCGGCAAAGGCTCTGTTAAAGGAAGGACATTCTGTTACCGATGTTGCGCTGGCACTTTCCTATAACAGTGACAGCCATTTTATCTCTGTATTTAAGAAAATGACTGGAATTACACCGAAAAAGTACGCCCAGTCAAAAGAGAGCAAAAAAGAATGATTTCATGTCTGAAATATGAGGTTTTTGTATTGCTGCAAATGTTAAAATGAATGTACTAAATCACAAAGGAGAGGTATTTATGAAAAAAATGGTATCGTGGCTGCTTATGGGGGCATTGGCGCTTGGAACCTTAACCGGTTGTTCTGGTGGGGGGAAAGCAGAGAGTAAGGAGAAAAAGCTTGAAGTAGTCTGGTTCAGCGACAACAAGGAAGGCGAATCTTTCATGAAGCTGGCAGATGCGTATATGAAAGAGCATCCAGACATCAAAATCGAGCTGATTGAAGTTCCTTACTCAGATCTGGAAAGCAAGATTAAGAACATGATTAATGGTAAGGAAGCTCCGGCAATTGCCAGACTCACCAATTTAGGGCCGTTTCAGAACCAGCTGGTTGATCTGGGACAATACGTATCAAACAAAGATGAATTTGTAAACAGCTTCGGGGAAGGCTTAAAATTTGTATTTGATGATAAGGTGCTGGCTGCGCCTATGGATGTAACTGCCAACGGACTTATTTATAATAAAACAGCTTTTGAGAAGGCTGGTGTTGCTGTACCCCAGTCCGAGGATGAGATCTGGACATGGGATGAGTGGAAGACAGCCATGAAAACCGTAATGGAAAAAGGCGGCTGCAAATACGGTCTGGTATATGATAAGTCCCCGCAGCGGTTTACAACCCTTCTTTACCAGGCAGGAGGCGGTCTTTTAAATAAGGACCTCAATGCTTCCGATTTTAATACCGAAGAAAATAAACATGCCATACAATTTTTTAAAGATCTTCATGACGAGGAAATCGTTCCCTCCTCTGTATGGCTTGGATCAGAAAATCCAAACAACTTATTCCGTACCGGTCAGGTGGCAATGCATTTTTCCGGAAGCTGGATGATCGCCAATTACAAAGATCAGATCACGGACTTTGACTGGGGTGTAACCTATCTTCCTAAAGAAGCAATGCGTTCTTCCGTACCAGGAGGAAAGTATCTGGCTGCATTCCAGAACACCGGAGTGGAAAAGGAAGCAGCAGAATTCATTGAATGGATCTCTAAGGCTGAGAACAATGCAAAGTACTGTGAAGAGAACAGCTACTTATCTCAGGTAAAAGGAAATGAGAGTTTAAACTATGCCTTTGGAAAAGAATATTTTAATATATTTTCTAAGGAACTGGCCGCAACCTCATCACGTCCCGGATCAGAGTGGGGGTATCAGGCCTTGACCGGAGCAGTTCAGGGCGATCTTCGCGACAAGCTGGTGGAAGTTCTTGCAGGTAAGCTGACAGTTGATCAGTATACCGAAGAAATGGATGGTCTGATTAACGAAAAGCTGAAAGAACTGAAATAATTACAAAATAAAAAAATTTGGACTGCCGTAAAATATCATTACAGCGGTCCATTTTTTTGCAATGATATCTAAAAAAGAAAACCTTGACAAAAAAAAACAATATGTATATAATAATTAGGCGTGCATAAACGCGTCATGTTTTTGTGCGTAAATTAAGCTGAAGATGACAGCAACCACAGACAATATCACAGGAGGTGAATGGAATGCCAACATTTAATCAGTTAGTAAGAAAGGGCAGACAAACAGGCGTTAAGAAATCCACAGCACCAGCTCTGCAGAAGGGTTACAACTCTTTACAGAAGAAGGCGACTGACATTTCTGCTCCTCAGAAGAGAGGCGTTTGTACAGCAGTAAAAACTGCAACCCCTAAGAAACCTAACTCTGCTCTCAGAAAGATCGCCAGAGTTCGTCTTTCAAACGGAATCGAAGTAACAAGCTACATCCCAGGTGAGGGTCACAACCTTCAGGAGCATAGCGTTGTTTTAATTCGCGGCGGTAGAGTAAAAGATTTACCAGGTACCAGATATCATATCGTCAGAGGTACACTGGATACTGCAGGAGTAGCGAACAGAAGACAGGCTCGTTCCAAATACGGTGCTAAGAGACCTAAAGAGAAAAAATAATTAATACCACACATTTGAAATTCTAGTGCCGGACTTTAGATATTGAACCTGTAGGTTGCAGGATTATATAGATAGAAACCGAGCGCGAACGCAACTTCAATGTTTGTGAGTACCGAGGATCTAATGAATAGCTGTTTATTCGTATGAAAAGACGGCGATATTAAGGAGGGAAGTAACGTGCCACGTAAAGGACATACTCAAAAAAGAGACGTATTAGCAGACCCGCTTTACAATAACAAGGTTGTTACTAAGTTAATTAACAACATTATGTTAGATGGTAAAAGAGGTGTTGCTCAGAAGATCGTATACGGTGCATTCGGCCGTATCGAAGCAAAAGCCGGCAAACCAGCCGTTGAAGTCTTCGAAGAAGCGATGAACAACATTATGCCTGTACTTGAGGTAAAGGCAAAACGTATCGGTGGAGCTACTTATCAGGTACCGATCGAAGTTAAACCAGAAAGAAGACAGGCATTGGCCCTGAGATGGATTACTCTTTACTCACGTAAAAGAGGAGAGAAGACTCAGGAAGAGAGACTGGCAAATGAGCTCCTTGATGCTGCTAACAACACCGGTGCAGCTGTAAAGAAGAAAGAAGATATGCACAAGATGGCTGAAGCAAACAAGGCATTTGCTCACTACAGATTCTAATAGGAGGAAAAAGCTTTGGCTGGAAGAGAATATCCATTGGAAAGAACCAGAAATATTGGTATTATGGCCCATATTGATGCAGGTAAGACTACATTAACCGAGCGTATCCTCTATTATACTGGTGTAAACTACAAAATCGGTGATACTCATGAAGGTACTGCAACCATGGACTGGATGGAGCAGGAACAGGAAAGAGGTATCACAATTACTTCAGCAGCTACAACATGCCACTGGACCATGCACGAGAACACCAAGGTTAAACCAGGTGCGTTAGAGCATCGTATCAATATCATTGATACTCCAGGACACGTTGACTTTACTGTTGAGGTTGAGCGCTCCCTTCGAGTGCTTGACGGTGCAGTTGGCGTATTCTGTGCTAAGGGCGGTGTTGAACCACAGTCCGAGAACGTATGGCGTCAGGCTGATACCTACAACGTACCCCGTATGGCATTCATCAACAAGATGGATATCATGGGTGCAAACTTTTTCGGTGCAGTAGAGCAGATCAAGACTCGTCTTGGTAAGAATGCAATCTGCATCCAGCTTCCTATCGGAGCAGAAGATGAATTCAAGGGAATTATCGATCTGTTTGAGATGAAAGCTTATATCTACAACGATGACAAGGGTGATGACATCACCGTTACTGATATCCCTGAGGATATGAAAGACGATGCTGAACTTTACCATGGAGAGTTAGTAGAGAAGATCTGCGAATTAGACGATGATCTGATGATGCAGTTCTTAGAGGGTGAAGAGCCTTCTACTGAAGAATTAAAGAAAGGTTTAAGAGCTGCAACCTGTGACTGTAGAGCCATCCCTGTATGCTGCGGAAGCGCATACAGAAACAAAGGCGTTCAGAGACTCCTTGATGCAATTCTTGAATTTATGCCAGCTCCTACAGACATTCCTTCTATTAAGGGTGTTGATATGGATGGCAATGAAATTGAACGTCATTCTTCTGATGAAGAACCGTTCTCAGCACTTGCATTTAAGATCATGACTGACCCGTTCGTTGGAAAGCTTGCGTTCTTCCGTGTATACTCCGGTGTTATGAATTCCGGTTCTTATGTACTGAATGCAACAAAAGGCAAAAAAGAGCGTGTTGGACGTATCCTTCAGATGCATGCTAACAAGAGAAGCGAGTTAGAAAAAGTATATTCTGGTGATATCGCAGCAGCTGTTGGTTTTAAATTTACCACAACTGGTGATACCATCTGTGATGAACAGCATCCGGTAATTCTTGAATCCATGGAATTCCCAGAGCCAGTTATCGATATCGCGATCGAGCCAAAGACCAAAGCTGGTCAGGGCAAGATGGGCGAAGCTTTGGCAAAGCTTGCTGAAGAAGATCCTACATTCCGTGCAAAGACCAACCAGGAAACTGGTCAGGTTATCATTTCCGGTATGGGTGAGCTTCACCTTGAGATCATCGTTGACCGTCTGCTTCGTGAGTTTAACGTAGAAGCAAACGTAGGTGCTCCTCAGGTTGCTTACAAAGAAACCTTTACAAAGCCAGTTGATGTTGACAGCAAGTATGCAAAACAGTCTGGTGGACGTGGTCAGTACGGTCACTGTAAGGTTCGCTTTGAGCCTATGGATGCCAACGGCGAAGAACTGTTCAAGTTCGAATCAGCTGTTGTCGGCGGTTCTATTCCAAAAGAATACATTCCTGCAGTTGGGGAAGGTATTGAGGAAGCAACCAAAGCTGGTATTCTTGGCGGATTCCCTGTAGTAGGTGTTAAAGCTACTGTATACGACGGTTCTTACCATGAAGTCGATTCCAGTGAAATGGCATTCCACATTGCCGGTTCTATGGCATTTAAGGATGCGATGAACAAGGGCGGTTCCATTCTTCTTGAACCGATCATGAAAGTGGAAGTAACTATGCCGGAAGATTATATGGGCGACGTTATCGGTGATATCAACTCCCGTCGTGGCCGTATCGAAGGTATGGAAGATATCGGCGGCGGTAAGATGATCAAAGCATACGTTCCGCTTTCCGAGATGTTTGGTTATTCCACAGATTTACGATCCAGAACACAGGGTCGTGGTAACTTCTCTATGTTCTTTGAGAAATATGAGCAGGTACCGAAGAATATCCAGGAAAAAGTTCTTACAGAGAAAAAGGGCAAATAATTCCTAACAGGTTCCACTGGATTCCGGGCTGTGAAGTCCGCCCGGAATCCCTCAAATAGGCTTGAAAATAGTGCACAAATAGCATATAATAAAAAACAGCCTAACATAAAATGATAGCTCTAAATGAGCATAAATTAAGGAGGACGTTATAAAATGGCTAAAGCTAAGTTTGAAAGAAACAAAACCCATTGTAACATCGGTACCATCGGTCACGTTGACCACGGTAAAACAACTTTAACAGCTGCTATCACAAAGACACTTCATGAGAGATTAGGTACTGGACAGGCAGTAGCTTTCGAGAACATCGATAAGGCTCCAGAAGAGAGAGAGCGTGGAATCACTATCTCTACTTCTCACGTTGAGTATGAGACAGAGAAAAGACACTATGCACACGTTGACTGCCCAGGACATGCTGACTACGTTAAGAACATGATCACTGGTGCTGCTCAGATGGATGGCGCTATCTTAGTTGTAGCTGCTACCGATGGTGTTATGGCTCAGACAAGAGAGCACATCCTGCTTTCTCGTCAGGTAGGCGTTCCTTACATCGTTGTATTCATGAACAAATGTGATATGGTTGACGATGCTGAGTTACTTGAGTTAGTAGACATGGAAATCCGTGAGCTGTTAAACGAGTATGAATTCCCAGGCGATGATACACCAATCATCCAGGGTTCTGCTTTAAAGGCTCTTGAAGATCCTTCAAGCGTTTGGGGCGATAAAGTTCTTGAATTAATGGCAGCAGTTGACAGCTGGGTTCCAGATCCAGTTCGTGAAACAGATAAGCCATTCTTAATGCCTATCGAGGACGTTTTCTCAATCACAGGTCGTGGTACTGTTGCTACTGGTAGAGTAGAGCGTGGTACATTACATGTATCTGACGAAGTTGAAATCATCGGTATCCATGAAGAAACACGTAAAGTTGTTGTAACTGGTATCGAAATGTTCCGTAAGTTACTTGACGAAGCTCAGGCTGGTGATAACATCGGTGCATTACTTCGTGGTGTTCAGAGAACTGAAATCGAAAGAGGACAGTGTCTTGTTAAACCAGGTTCTGTAAAATGCCATAAGAAATTTACAGCTCAGGTTTACGTTCTGACAAAAGATGAAGGTGGACGTCATACTCCTTTCTTCAACAACTACAGACCTCAGTTCTACTTCAGAACAACTGACGTTACTGGTGTTTGCGATTTACCAGCTGGCACAGAGATGTGTATGCCTGGTGATAACGTAGAAATGTCTGTTGAACTTATTCACCCAATCGCTATGGAGCAGGGTCTTCGTTTCGCTATTCGTGAAGGCGGACGTACTGTAGGTTCAGGTAGAGTTGCTACTATCATCGAATAATTAAATTTAAAAGCCGGGCCCTTTGTTTATAAGGGTTTCGGCTTTTTTTTTCTTATTAAGAGCCATTAGAAGATGTACGTATTTACTCCCCCCTTAAGGTTTTATTACAAATACGTAATAAAAACGTTATTGTAAAAATGAGGGAAATTAGGTATCATGGTAGGGTATCTGAAAATGACTGCATGGAGGGAATGCGAAGATGAAAAAAATAAAATTAGGCAGAGTCTTTACCGGACTTTTGGCGGCTGGATTTTTATGCTGTGCCTCTGCTTTTGTTTCGTTAGCGGATGAAGTGTTTTCCGATGATCAGGCTGTGATTCAGTCTTGTCTCGTTAATTCTGATTTAACCAGCGTAACAGTTAAAGTTTCAAATCATGCACCAGCAGAGGGAACGGATGGTGTGCTTTATCTGGTAGAGCTTCAGCCCTATCAAAACAGCCTGGAAGGAAGAACTGATTATGCAGCAAAAGCATCTTTGGGAGATTCAGCCGCATTCACTTTTTCATTAAACCGCAACACATTACAGGATCGACTCTACAGCAGATTTGTTGTGGCAGTCTGGGATGGAAACAAGTACATACCTGTGAGCAAGCCTCATTACATAACAAATCCGGAGGCAGTGGCAGCAAATAAAAGCAAATTCAATGATCCTCTTACCAAAAAGGGCTTAAACATTGAACTTAACATGCTGGGAGACGCATTTGAACTTGGAGTGAAGCACGTTGCAACGAATATATCATTCCATCAGATTCTGGGTCAGGGAATTGATTATCAGTATGATGGCAAGACGTATCATTTTGATGCTAATGTTATTAAGGGTTATGACGATACCATTAGTGCTCTGTCTGGAAAAGGCATGACTGTAACTGCAATTATTTTAAATGGCTGGAATCCGGCAACACCGGATCTGATTTATCCTGGCACGAAGAAAAGTTCCAATGC
The DNA here is from genome assembly GCF_002934545.1 of Lacrimispora xylanisolvens. Taxonomy (GTDB): domain Bacteria; phylum Bacillota; class Clostridia; order Lachnospirales; family Lachnospiraceae; genus Lacrimispora; species Lacrimispora xylanisolvens. The sequence continues at coordinate 79,753 of NZ_PTJA01000017.1, read as the reverse complement.
ATTTTATTACTTATTCAATACTGCAACACCCGAAGGCTTTGAACAGACAAGAGCCATTGCGTCATTTCTGGCAGAACGTTATAACGGCTCCAATCCTAATCATGGGAAGATATCCAACTGGATTATTGGAAATGAAATTAACAATCAGCAGTGGAACTATGTAGGGGCAAGGGATTTAACCAGTTATGTCCAGGCATACCAGAATGCGTTCCGTGTGTTCTACACTGCAATTAAAAGCACCAGTGCCAACGACCGGGTTTATTATTCCCTGGATTATAACTGGAATAATGAGATTGATAATAAGCTGAAATACGGCGGCAGACAGATCGTGGATACATTTAATTCCATTGCAAACCAGCAGGGACAGATGGACTGGGGATTATCTTATCACCCATATCCGTGTCCTATGACAGAGCCGGAATTCTGGGATGATGATAAAACCGGGTTGATTAAGAATGATTTTAATTCTCCGGTAATTAATTTTAAGAATTTAACCACTCTGACAGATTATATGGCTCAGGACGGTCTGAAATCGCCTACTGGACAGGTAAGACATATTATTCTGACGGAACAGGGATTTACAGCAAAAACCCAGTCAGGGCAGGATGTATCCCAGGTACAGGCTGCGGCATATGCTTACTCTTATTACATGGTTGACAGTAACCCTTATATCGATGCTTACATCTTAAGCCGTCAGGTTGACGCTCCTCTGGAAGTAAGAAGCGGTCTTGCCTTCGGACTTTGGGCTTGTGATATGAATAAGGGTGACGATATTGTGGCAACGAAACGACGCAAGATCTGGCAGGTGTTCCATGATATCGATAAGAAAAAGAGCACTCTGGAGACCACGGAGTTTGCTAAATCCATTATTGGAATACAGAAATGGTCCGACGTGGTTCCAAATTTCAAATGGAGATCATTAGAGAAATAAATTGAAGGTTGTCATGAGAATTCATGACAGCCTTTTGGCGTATATCTTAACAATTATGAAACACAAGAGTGACTGCAAATATATTATACTATAACAAGTCATACACAATGGATTTGCTGAATCCAGATATATTCATCTATAATTTTTACACAAAGGAGAACATATGGAAATTACTACCATACTGGGCGTTATAGTCGGCGTTATAGCTGTTGTTGGCGCGATGATTTTTAAACACATTGATTTTGCAGTACTTTTAAATCCTGCAGCATTTTTTGTTATTATTGTTGGAACGATTGCCACAATATTAAATTCTTTTCCAGGAGAGAATGTTAAAGTCATCGGCTCTTTATTCAAGGTGTTGTTTACAAAGAAGAAAGGCCAATCAGAAGCTGAAATGATAGAACTGATGTATGAACTGGCGAAGAAAGCACGTTCAGAAGGCTTATTATCCCTGGAGGCAAAGGCGGAAGAGCTGGAAGATCCATTTTTAAAGAAAGGTATCCGTTTACTTGTTGATGGAACTGGCGAAGAGGTAATCGAGGACATTCTGGAATCGGAAATCAGTGCCATGGAAAAACGCCATGAAATTAATGCCAGCATCTTTTCGTCTGCCGGTACCTATGCGCCTACCCTGGGTGTATTGGGTGCGGTTTTTGGTTTGATTGCTGCCATGTCCTCAATCAATGATACGGAACGAATGGCGGAAGCGATTGCTGCCGCGTTTATCGCAACCATACTTGGTATTTTTACCGGATATGTTTTATGGAATCCATTTGCAAAAAAACTGAAAGTGAAAAGCCAGCAGGAAGTTATGGCGAAAGAGATCATCCTAAAAGGTATTATATCCATGCAGCACGGGGATTCTCCCTTCGTACTCAGGGAAAAATTACTTGCTTGTCTTCCTAAATATAAGCAGAAAAAGATTGAAGCACAGCAGAATAAAAAGGAATAGGGTGATTACATATGTCAAAAAAGAGAGAGCAGGCACATCAGGAAGAGGAAGCTGGAGAGGCATGGCTTTTGCCGTATTCAGATTTGATGACGTTGCTGCTGGCAGTTTTCATCGTTCTTTTTGCTGTCAGCAAAATTGATGCCCAAAAAGCGCAGCAGATTTCTCAGGAATTTTCCTCTTCTATGATGAACAAAGAATATAATGGTCAGGGTTCCGGTTCTGGATCTGGATCGGGGGGATCCGGCCCTATTTCCAATAGTTCACCCTCTGATGCTACCCCCGCGGGGGGACCATTAAATATAGAGACAGAGAGCGAGCTGGAAAGCTTTTTAGGCGAATATGAATTGAAGAAGCTTGAGACCTTAAAAAAAGAAATTGATACCAAATTACATGATGATGGTATGGATCAGTCAGCGTCTACTATGATTGACATGCGAGGTCTTGTAATCAGATTAAACAATGCAATATTTTTCGATTCGGGTAGTGCACAAATAAAAAAACAAAGCGAAGAAACTCTGATGGAAGTAGCTAATCTTCTGAATACAGTTGATAACTATATACGAATTGAGGGACATACTGATAATGTGCCTATTAAACACAGTTCATATCCATCTAACTGGGAGTTATCAACTGCGAGGGCTGTAAATGTAGTGAAACTTTTTATTGATAAAGAAAGCTTTTCTCCCAATAAGCTTATTGCAGTAGGGTATGGGGAATATAAACCGGTTGCAGATAATTCCACTGATGAAGGAAGAGCTAAAAACAGACGTATTGATATTATTATTCTGAGTTCAAAGTACAATAATCTGGAAGAACAGCTTGTAAAGTAGATTGTACACATATTAAATAAAAAACTGTGCGGAATTCATCCGCACAGTTTTTTGCTATTTCCAGGTGAGAGCACTGTAAGCGTCCAAAAGACCACCGCTTGCAGTTTTGCCAGATAGGGTATCCAGTTTTCTGCTGGAGCTTAAAATGATATTTTTCACGTCTCCTAAGTTAATGTCAGTCCGATAAGAATAGAGCATGGCTGCAACGCCTGTCACCATAGGTGCAGCCATTGAGGTGCCACTCATATATCCATATGAGTTATCCGGAATGGTGCTTAAGATATAGGTGCCGGGGGCTGCGATATCCACACTTGCAGCTCCGTAATTGGAATCCTTGCTCAGTGTTCCGTCAAATAAGATGTTAGCCACAGATATAATATTATCATATGGAAGAGAGGCGGGATAAACAGGGTAAACATCTGTATTATAACCAAGGCCTGATACTCCTCCGTTGCCACAGGAGACTACAAAAAGCATATGAGAGTTCTTCATTGTCTGGGCAAGTTCTTCGCTGTATCCAGTTGTTCCCATACTGAGATTACAGATGGAAGCTCCTTTTTCCTCAGCATATTTAATCGCTTTAATGACAGCGTCAGGGGAACCAACCCCTTCTTTTCCTCCCAGCGCTTTTAATGGCATGATTTTTACATAATTATTATCGGTAATGCCGGCGATTCCATAGGAACCTCTGGATGCACTGATGGTTCCGGCAGCATGGGTACCGTGACTGTCTTCACTGCCAGAAAAGACTTTATTATTGTTTGAATAGAAGTTCCAGCCGTGAATATCATCTACATAACCATTGCCATCGTTGTCAAGACCGTCTCCGTCAATCTCTCCCGGGTTGGTCCAGATCGCATTACGCAGTTCCTGATGATTGATATCAATACCAGTATCAATGATTGCTACAATAACAGACCGTTTGTTTTGTGCCTGATCATAGAGTGCCCACGCCGGTTGAATGTTAATGTCGATTCCCGAAACAGCATGAGTCACTTTCGATTCATAGTTTCCAGGTCCAGGTTTTGGGATGGATAAGTTTCCTCCGTTGTTGACTTCGCTGTACAGGTTATCTACGTACTTAAATTTCTGTACCAGTTCAATGAGACGAAATTCTCCGTCATTTTTTAACCCCCACTGATAAGTGGAAAATTCATCAGAGGGCGAGAGGTTGTTAAGCCCTGGACCAAGTGCCATGACATGTAAGTCTTGTCCCTGATCTTTTGATGATATATGAAGCGGTTCTACTGATGCGCCTGAAGTGTCGTCCAGGGGATTCAGCCAGAGTGAATACCCAGCAAGCAGGATTGCCAGGGACAGACATGCAGCGCGGATTATCTTTTTCATAATTTCTTACTCCTTATAAAATAAACTGTCTTAACGATTTCCTTATTATATCATAAACCCTACGCTGATTGCTGGAAAATTATGTGAAAATAATATTAATTTTTATTATGAAACAGCCCGGCGTCATGCCGGGCTGCAATCAAAATCATTCTTCTTCGTCTATTTGGATATATTCCGTACCTGTATTACTGGTTTCCTGGTTGTCCTGAGCTTCCTTTAATGCCGTTCTTCTTGCCAGCTCAGCATTGGCCTCCGCCTGCGTAATGGTTCCCTTATCAACAAGCTTACTAATTTCTTCTTCTGTCAGGCCGGTTAAAACAGTAGAGGAGCCTGAAGCTTCTGTTGAAGCGGCTTCTGTTACATTGGAATCTTTTGGTGGAGGCGGTCCCTGCATTTTTTGCTGATATGCCCTTCCTTCCTGGCTGATTTCAATGGTGTCCACACGTTGTGAGGTGCCTGAAACCGTTTTTGCTGCAGCAGCATCTGTTACCGTTTGGGAAGCTGTGATCTGTGCGCTTTCTGCAGCTGCCTGTTCTGCCGCTTTCTTTTCTTTTTCCTTCTGCAGCTGAAGCTCTTGCAGCTGGTCGTAGGAAGAAGAACCTGATAATCCTGATATTTCCATTCCCATTTCCTCCTTAGTATAAATTACAGTAGAAGTATATCATTTACTTGTGTTCACTGACTGAAATTAGCCTGAAAAACAAAAATTTAATTGCTTGATCTTTTTCATCTGTGATATGATTACTTTGCACAGAAAGGGGATAAACAGATATGGATAAGGCAGTTGTTTACAACCGTTTGGCGGGAGGGCTCATTGTATCCTGCCAGGCTCTTAAGGATGAACCTCTTTACAGCTCTTATATTATGTCCCGCATGGCATATGCGGCAAAAGAAGGCGGTGCAGTCGGAATACGGGCAAACTCCATATCCGATATCCGGGAAATAAAAAAAACAGTTGATCTGCCTGTGATAGGCATTATTAAACAGAAGTATGAGGGGTATGAAACAGTCATAACTCCTACCAGGCTGGAAGTGGAAGCCCTGGTTTTGGAGGGAGTGGAAATTATCGCTCTGGACTGTACTATAAGACCCCATCCATCTGAGAAAAACTTAGAGGATTTTATATATAAGATCAGGGATAAATTTCCAGATCAGCTTCTCATGGCAGACTGTTCAAATTATGCAGAAGGAATGGCTGCCGCACGTCTGGGAATGGACTTTATTGGCACTACTCTCAGTGGATATACGGATTATACACGGAACAGACAGCTTCCGGATGTGGAACTGATTGAACAGCTTTCCAGGGATTGCGGGAAGCCTGTGATAGCAGAGGGGGGGATTAAAACCCCTGATCAGCTTGCGTCTGCCTTCAAGGCAGGGGCGTGGGCAGCAGTAGTGGGAAGTGCGATTACAAGACCAAGAGAGATAACACGGGAATTTATTCAGGGTGCCGGGTGCCGAACCCAGGAATTTAAAGAGTATAAACAAAAGGGAGAGTCAGAGTGATGAAAGGCGATTTTTTGACCAGGATCCGGGCCGAGTATAATCAATTTACGAAAGCCGAGCGGAAGGTGGCAGATTACATTCTGCTGAATTACAGAGAGGTGCTGTTTCTGTCTATTACGGATCTGGCAGAAGCGTGTGAGGTAGGGGATACTACAGTATTTCGTTTTTGCAAAACCCTGGAATTAAAAGGGTATCAGGAGTTTAAAATGCTGCTGTCTTTAAGTCTCCACGATGAGACTACAGGTCAGGGGCGTTTAGAAGGAGACATCAGCCTGAAGGATTCTTTTGCTGAAGTTTCAAGAAAAGTGCTTAATACCAATATGAGTGCGCTGGAAGAGACCTATTCTCTTTTAAATGAGGAGAACTTTGATCAGGTTATCCGGTATCTTCATGAAGCAAAGAGAATTTGCTTTTTTGGTGTTGGAGCAAGCATGCTTTCTGCCATGAAGGCAGCAAATAAATTTCTTAGAATCGAACCCAAGGTGTCCTGTGTGTCAGATTCCCATATGCAGGCCATGGTGGCTTCCATGATGGGGGAGGGGGAGGCAGCCGTTATATTTTCCTATTCAGGCGCTACGAAAGATACCATTCATGTGGCGGAGCTTGCAAAAAAAGCAGGAGCGACGACAATTTGCATTACCCGGTTTGTTAAGTCGCCCCTTACCTCTTTTTCAGATGTAACCCTGCTTTGCGGGGCAAATGAAGGACCGCTGCAGGGAGGGTCCACATCCTCAGAGATCAGCCAGCTTTTTTTAATTGATTTGATGTATACAGAATATTACAGAAGATATTTTGATATTTGCAATCAGGTGAATGAAAGAGTCTCCGCATCAGTATTGGATAAAATGTGCTGACAGGAACAGTTCAAGGTTTTTTCAAGGATCAGGTGTTAATCTGTCATTGATGGAAACAAACTCCCTTTTTATTTAAGTAAATAGCATTACTGAAATGGGCCGGTACTTCCGGTCCTTTTTTCATACCCATTTCACACAATTAACATAGAAAGTTCAATAAATCGTCATTGAATTTCGATTTAATAAAAGTAAATAGTAAACGAAAAGGAGAAAAGTATGAGGATACTTCTGGTAGAGGATGAAACCTCACTGTCTGCAGCGGTTGCAGAAATATTAAGGCGAAACCGGTATGAGGTTGATGCAGCCTATGATGGAGAAGAAGCGATCCATTTTGGAGAAACCGGTATTTACGATGTTATACTGCTGGATATTATGCTTCCTGGGAAAGATGGTCTCTCTGTTCTTCGCCAGCTGAGAAAAAGCGGGATACAATCCTCCGTACTGCTTCTTACTGCAAAGTCCGAAGTTGAGGATCGGATTGCGGGGCTTGATACTGGTGCAGATGACTATCTTGCCAAACCTTTTGCCATGGGAGAGCTTATGGCCAGAATCAGAGCTTTAGGAAGAAGAACGGGACAATTTACCGGAGATATATTGCGATATGGAGATTTAGAATTAGACCGGAATACCAGCGAACTTTGCTGCGGGGAGCGTCGTGTAAAACTGGGGGTGAAGGAATATCACACAATGGAAATTCTTTTCACAAACAGCCGGCAGATAATAACGAAGGAATTGTTTGCAGAGAAAGTCTGGGGATACGCAAATGAGGCGGAGTACAATCAGGTAGAAGTATACATATCCTTTCTCAGAAAAAAAATGACATATCTGGAATGTGACACATCAATAAAGACCATTCGTGGCAGGGGATACAGGCTGGAGGAACAGGCGATATGATTAAAAGGCTGAGATATCAATTTATTCTTATCTCTATGTCCAGCGTAGGCGTAATTTTTTGCTTTATGCTTTTTGCAATCAATATTTCCATGACAGTAAGCATGAGAAAGGATGCCGTATTTACGCTGCAGCGGGTGATAGAAAACCAGGAACAGGAGCCTTCTCTGAAAAAGGGAGACATAATTGGTAAGAAGGTACCTCGTATTTCCAATCTAAAAAGAACCACTGTCGCTAAATTAAATAATGACGGTCAGATTACAGCCATTATTGATAATGGGAATAAGAACTTATCAAGGGATGAAATCCAGCAGCTGACGGAAGAAATATATAAAACTGGAAAAGAAAATGGGATGGTGCAGGAAAACCAGTTTCTTCTGCATAAAACCTCTTATGGCTATATCCTTGCATTTATGGATTGTTCTCACGAGCTTGAGAACACCAGGCGTCTGGTAAATATTTGTCTGGTCATTGGCATACTGGCAGTGGGAATTTTAATGGTAACAGTTATCTTTCTATCAAATTTGGTTGTCAATCCCATTGAAGAGGGATTTCAAAGACAAAAGCAGTTTGTGGCAGATGCCAGCCATGAATTGAAAACGCCTTTAACCGTGATATCAGCCAATGTAAGTGTACTTGAGGATATGTATGGAGAGAACCAGTGGACTTCCTATGTACAGACAGAGATTGAACGGATGAGCCGTCTGATCAATGATATGCTGAAGCTGGTCAGAATGGAGCAGCCGGCTGTAACCTATTCCGGAGAATCTTTTGATTTTAGTAAAATGGCTATGGAGGTATTGCTTCCATATGAATGTCTGGCTTATGAACAGGGAAAGCAGTTTATGTATGAAGTGGAACCTGGACTTAAAATTAATGGTGACCGGGATTTATTAACTCAAATGCTCCATATTTTTGTGGATAATGCATTTAAATATTCGGAAGCCGGAGGTGAAGTGAAAGTCACTGTAAAGAAGCTTAAAAAGAAAATCAGCATTAAGGTCTATAATACCGGAGAGGGCATTTCTGAAAAAGCCAGGAAGCAGATTTTTCAGCGGTTTTACAGAGAAGAAGACTCCCATAACAGAAGAACGGAAGGGTATGGTCTGGGATTATCCATTGCGCAAACAATATTAGATCTTTATCATGGTAAAGTCAATGTGATGAGTGACGGACAAACCTATGCATCTTTTGAAATTCAATTATAACTTCAAGGTATTTTCAAGGTAATAAGTCTAAGATGTACACATCAGTCTCAAATAAGAGCTGACAAAACGTATAACAAACAAAAAGGAGTGTGCATCTTATGAAGAAAAATCACTGTGCTGCTGCAGGTCTGTCGGCAGTGTTTCTTACCCTTGGTGCTGCAATGACCACAATGGCAGCTGAAACAGGTTGGATCAATGAAAATGATAACTGGGTATACTTAGACTCTGATGGAAGTAAGGTCACTTCCAGCTGGAAAAAGTCAGGAGATAACTGGTATTATCTAAATTCTGACGGAGAAGTGGAAAAGAATGCCTGGATTGATGATACCTATTATGTAAATGAAGACGGCGTTATGCAGATGAACCAATGGGTCCATTCCGATGAGGATGACTCACCTTCTGGTGAGGAAGGCTGGTATTATCTGGGAACAGCCGGTAAGATAGTTACAGATAGCTGGAAACAGATTAACAATGAATATTATTACTTTGATGATGATGGCCGAATGGGAACTGGCTGGCACTTTGAGGATGATTCGGCCTATTATCTGGGAGATGATAATGACGGCGCAAGAAAACAGGGGTGGCTGTGTCTGGAGTATGAAAGCGATAATGAACCTGAGGAAGGTGATGTCAGTGAAACGACAGCCTCTGGTGATGGTTCAGAATGGTTCTACTTTCAGTCAAACGGAAAAATGGTAAAATCCTCAGACGGATACACTTCCAAAACCATTAATGGCTCAAAATTCTATTTTGATGAAAAAGGAATTATGCAAAGTGGCTGGGTGGCAGTTGCCAGTGCTGCCAGTGCAGATTCTACCGGGATCAGCAAGTTTAAGTATTTTGGAGATGAGAATGATGGAGCCATGGCAACTGGCTGGAAGTATCTGACCGATCACCCGTCTGACTCAGATGACAAAAGCGATATAACAGAAGGAACTGATACTCCTGAAGAAGGTGATGGATACTGGTACTATTTTGATACAAGCGGTGTCCCGAAATATTTAGCTCAAAATTCCGATACCCTTACATCAGCCACTGTAAGAATTAATGGGAGTTCCTATTTCTTTGATCAATATGGCTGTATGCAGTCAGGATTGATTGGTTTTGAATTTGGTGATACGGAATATTCCTCCTACTTTGGAAACAGTGACAGTGACGGTAAAATGAAGACTGGAAAGCAGACAGGTGTCTATGACGGAGATGATGACACAGGTACTTATTACTTCAATACTTCAGGAAGCTATAAGGGAGGTGGATATACAGGAGTAAAGGATGATTACCTCTATTATAAAGGGAAGCTGGTGGAAGCTGACGAAGACAGTGATTATCAGGTGTTCTGCATAAATGTAAGCGGAACAGATACTTATTATCTGGTTAATGAGTCAGGGAAGGTTCAGACATCCAATAAGAAATATAAGTCCGATGGTGAGTATAAGTATCAGTACAGCAGTGGAACCATCTATCTGATTGATTCAGACGGAGAGAATCCCACAGAGGTTACAGCCTCGGATTGTGCAGCGCTGCCTAATGTTTCGTTTGATGCTGAATATACATTTGAATAGCTTGCTTATTAATAGTACAGAGAAAAAGATCAATGGGCTGGACCTGCTGATCTTTTTCTTATTTTTATTCTGTTTCATGGTAAACAAGGATTGATAGAACTTCATTTTGTGTGATAAAATAATAGATATGCTTTGTGAGGAGGACCCAATGGAAGAAAAATATTTTCGTAATAAAATTGTCTGGTTTACATTTCTTTTCAGTATCCTGGTGATTTGGGTTCATTCATATAATGCGGTTCTATTTTTAGGAAAAACCGGTTTAGGCTACCGGATTGACTGGTTGGAACGATTCTGGGGAGATACAGTGGCACAAATTTCAGTTCCCGGATTTTTTTTGATTTCTTCTTATTTATTCTTTCGTGGATTTACACTAAAGCAGATTTGGGTAAAATGGAAATCCAGGATACGAAGCATTTTAGTTCCTTATATTATATGGAACTCTCTTTATTATCTTGGATATGCTGTCGGCAGCAGAATCCCTTTTATTTCTACCATAATTGGTAAGGGCAGAATTCCCTTAAATGGAAAGGAAGCCGTTCAGGCAGTGCTTTTTTATTCTTATAATTATGTTTTCTGGTATTTGCACCAGTTGATCCTGCTGGTTTTTCTGGCACCGGTTATCTACATTGCCATGAGGAAAAAAACCGTTGGCAGGCTGGTACTGGCAGGAATTCTCGGTTCTATTTATCTGGGCGGCGCACTTCCTTTCTTAAACCTGGATGCCCTGTTTTATTATTCGTTTGGGGCATATGCGGCTTTGCATGGGAAAGCGATTGCAGAGAATTCATTTAGCCGCCGGGGTATTGCCGCCGGGGCAGTTCTCTTTCTTGCCGCCTGCCTGGTAGTAATCATTGACATTCCCGGTAATGTTAAGGGGGAAATTGCGGCATCCACTGTATGCTTCCGTCTTTTGATGCCTGTGAGCCTGTGGCTGATGGTTCCAGGCAGATATTTAAAAGAAGCGGGTAACTGGATGAAACAAAATTTCTTTCTGTATGCCACGCATTTTTCCGTTGTAAGGTTAATTAATAAAACGGGAGCATTGCTGCTCCCGCCTATTCCGGCTATTTCTCTCGGCCTTTATATCATTATGCCGGTTTTTTGTATTCTTTTCAGCTGCGCTGTGGGTTCCTTTTTAAGAAAATATCTTCCCCAGCTCTGGTTCCTTCTGAATGGAGGACGTTGATCTCAATGATACTAAGTACGGTCAGCAGACCATCTTCCGGAAGCTCCGCATGGAAGGATAAGTCCAGAACTTTTCACTGGGAGTCCAACTTCATCAGACTGAACACTTCCGCCGAATTTGCTGGTGATCTCCGTGGAAATCATATAAGACAATACAGACGGAGCCAGTCCTGTTGTATAGGAGTTGATAAGGAAGAATAACGGGGTGTCAGATAAGAGCTGGGAACAAAGCTTTACGAAGGGATAAATGGAATCTTCGATCTTCCAGATCTCCCCTTTTGGTCCCCTGCCATAAGACGGAGGATCCATAATAATGGCATCATAATGGTTGCCTCTTCTGATTTCCCGTTCAACAAATTTTACACAGTCATCCACGATCCACCGGATGGAGGCAGATTCAAGCCCTGATGAGCGGGCATTTTCCTTGGCCCAGCCCACCATGCCTTTCGAAGCGTCCACATGAGTAACCTGAGCTCCTGCCTGAGCAGCAGCCAGAGTTGCTCCGCCTGTGTAAGCAAATAAATTCAGCACTTTCACTGGTCGTCCAGCCTTTTTTATCTTATCACTAAACCAGTCCCAGTTTGCGGCCTGTTCCGGAAAGAGTCCGGTATGTTTAAAGCTGAAGGGCTTTAACTGAAAGGTTAATTCCTTATAGCTGATGGTCCACTGTTCCGGCAGATGAAAGAATTCCCATTCCCCGCCGCCTTTTGCACTGCGGTGGTAATGGCCGTTCATTTTTGTCCAGCCGGTTTCTTTCTTCGGGGTAGACCAGATGACCTGAGGGTCAGGACGAACCAGAAGGTAGTTGCCCCACCGTTCTAATTTTTCCCCCTCAGAACAATCTATCACTTCATAATCTTTCCAGCCGTCTGCAATCCACATACTTGATGCCGCCTTTCTTTCTATATAAATACAATTATTTTATCTTTATGATTCTATGATTATACTGGATGGAGCTTTTAGCGTCAAGGTGATTCACACCTTGTCTGATGGTTCTATATATTATAGTATAATGCTAAGTAAAGAGGTGTAAGACTTATGGGCTGTTTCCGGATGGGATTTTCTTTCGGTTGCTGTGGATGCAATTGCTGGTGCAACTGGCGGGGATGTAACGGCTGCGGCTGGATCTGCAGTAACGGCTGTAATCGATGCTGCAATAACCGGTGCTGCAGAAGGTGCGGATCATGCAGAGGTTGCAATAATTGCTGCAGGAGAAATAACTGCTGCAGATAAACTGCATTTTAAATAGATCAGATAAACTGGCAGTGACGGAGGGGGTTAATTAAAATCCACGCCGGCACTGCCTTTTTCAGCCCGTTTTATGGGATTTTAATACAGCAATAATTTTGTAATAGAATTGAAAGATTAAAACAGTTGAATAATCTTAGATTAATTGTTAAAATAAATTATAGTAAAAAAGGAAATCCCTGTAAGGAGTGAAGATATGAAAAGAAAAGGTCTCATTGTACTGGCAGCAGCTGCCATGCTGACAGTCGGAGCTTCATCTTTGGACGCATGGGCGGCCGAGGGGTGGGCACAGGCGGGAAGTACCTGGGTGTATTATGATTCAAGCGGCGGCAAAGTAAGCAACACCTGGAAAAAAGGTGCGGATAATTTGTGGAGATATTTAAACAGCAATGGTGAGATGGCAGTCAACACCTGGGTTGAGAACACTTATTATATGGATTCCAACGGAATTCTTGTAACGGATAAATGGATGAAGTTCAAGGATTCGGGAAGCAGTGATTATAAGTGGTATTATTTTGGCAGCAGTGGGAAAGCGATTATGGACAACTGGTCTAAAATCGACAATAAGTGGTACTACTTTGATTCCAATGGTGAGATGCAGACAGGCTGGATCCTTGATGACATGTATTATACCGGAGCAGACGGAGTTATGAAGACAGGCTGGCAGAAGCTTTATCCGCCGGACAGCAACGACGAAGGCCGTGTTACACCTGGAGATACCGATGACGGAAAAAACTGGTACTATTTTAGTGAGAACGGTAAAAAGTATGTACCAAAGGATTTCTCCGGAGATTATGGCACTTATAAGATTGACGGAACTGCTTACTGCTTCGATGACAGGGGTGCACTTCAGACTGGCTGGAAGAAAGTCGGAGTTGATAATGCAGAATATGAAATCCAGAATTATAAATATTATAACACCAATGGAAAGCTGCAGGAAGGCTGGTTTTCCACAGAGCCGCCACATGATATAAGCGGATATGAAGAAAGCGTGGAGTGGTTTTATTTTTCCAGTACGGGAATTCCAAAAGCCGGTCCGAAAGAAGGAGAGGCAAGTACATCCAACCTGGTGAAGATAAAAGATAAGACATATCTGTTTAATGAACTGGGTGTTCCTGTATATGGACTTCAGAAGATCAGAATAGGAAGCAGCTCTGAGTATACGGCATTCTATTTCGGAGATAAGAAGACCAGCAGCATGCAAAAGGGAAAAGTCAAGGTAACGGAAGGTGACGGAAACGATAGTACCTATTATTTCAGTGACAGCGGAAGAGGGTATACCGGCGTTAAGGATGGTTATCTCTACTACATGGGAAAACTTCAGTGTGCAGACGAGGGCAACAAATATGAGCCCATCTCCATTCCTACAGGAAGTACCAGAACTACATATGTTGTTAGTACATCAGGTAAGGTGTCCAAGAGTACAACGGTAAAAAGTGCAGATGGTGTGAAATATAAGACAGGAAGCAACGGTACACTGTTAAAAGTAGATGAGGAAAACCCCTCTGGGAATGAAGGGAAAGAACCTTCGGAACCAGCCTGGAAGTGAATAAATTCCATAAAAAAGCGCAGAATCTGAGAAAAAAAGATTTTGCGTTTTTTTTGAAAAAAGTACTTGCATTACCATGGAAAATATGGTATTCTGTTAAGGCTGTGGCATGATAGCTGTGAAACGTGAGGTTGCTGCTGAAAAGCAGGTTTTCCGTGGAGCGAATGTCAAGTTAGGAAACTGGCGACAAGTCACTGTACAATTTAAAATTCTGTTTGTTTCAAACGGATGGTCAGTGTGGGTCATTGATGACACACACGGGAACGTGTACAGTCACCGCTTGTCGTACTTCTACTAAGTGCGAAAAGGAGGCGACTTTTTTTATGGCAAGTCAAGTAATGAGAATCACATTAAAGGCGTATGATCATCAGTTAGTTGATCAGTCTGCGGGCAAGATTATCGACACTGTAAAAAAGACAGGATCAAAAGTGAGCGGACCGGTGCCGTTACCAACAAAGAAGGAAGTGGTAACTATCTTAAGAGCGGTTCACAAGTACAAAGATTCCAGAGAGCAGTTCGAGCAGAGAACGCATAAGAGACTCATCGATATCATTACACCAAGCCAAAAAACTGTTGATGCATTATCCAGACTGGAAATGCCGGCAGGGGTGTATATCGATATCAAGATGAAGAATAAATAATCTTCATCGAAAGAAACAATTTAGGTAATGTCCTGAAGGGTTTTAATATAGAAGCAACACTTTTTCCTCTAAGGAATCAACATCTCCATGGGCGGGAACGGAACGTAAGCAATTACGGATAAGTCGGCCGCGGGAGTCATAGTGTTCCACGTATATTGGACTGTTCTAGGATGATTGCGAAAGCAATCCGCTGTAGAATTAATAACCAGGAGGTAAAAACATGAAGAAGGGTATTTTAGCTACCAAAGTCGGAATGACACAGATCTTCAATGAAAACGGAGTATTAACTCCAGTAACAGTTCTTCAGGCTGGTCCTTGTGTAGTAACACAGGTTAAAACAGTTGAGAATGATGGTTACAGTGCAGTACAGGTTGGCTATGTTGACAAGAGAGAAAAACTGGTCAGCAAACCATTAAAAGGCCATTTTAATAAGGCTGGAGTATCTTACAAGAGATTTGTAAGAGAATTTAGATTAGAGAATGCTTCCGAGTATTCTGTAAAAGATGAAATCAAAGCTGATATCTTCGCTGCAGGCGATAAGATTGATGTAACCGCAATCTCCAAAGGTAAAGGTTTCCAGGGTGCTATCAAGAGACACGGACAGTCCAGAGGACCTATGGCTCACGGTTCCAAGTTCCATCGTCACGCTGGTTCCAACGGTGCTGCTTCTGATCCAAGTAAGGTATTTAAAGGCAAGAAGATGCCTGGCCAGATGGGTAATAAGAAGATTACAATCCAGAACCTCGAAATCGTTAAGGTTGATGTTGAAAACAACCTGATTCTGGTTAAGGGTGCTGTACCAGGACCTAAGAAGTCTCTCGTAACAATCAAGGAAACAGTAAAAGCAGCTAACTAATGCTTTTATAAGAAAGGAGGATTACACAGATGGCAAACGTATCTGTTTACAATATGGAAGGTAAAGAAGTTGGCACATTAGAGTTAAGCGATGCAGTGTTTGGTGTTGAAGTAAATGAACACCTTGTACACATGGCAGTCGTAAGCCAGCTTGCAAATAAGCGCCAGGGAACGCAGAAGGCAAAAACACGCGCTGAAGTATCCGGCGGCGGTAGAAAACCGTGGAAACAGAAAGGAACCGGTCATGCCAGACAGGGTTCAACAAGATCTCCTCAGTGGACAGGCGGCGGAGTTGTATTCGCACCAACACCAAGAGATTACACAATCAAACTGAACAAGAAGGAAAGAAGACTTGCTCTGAAATCCGCACTGACCAGCAGAGTGAACGAGAATAAGTTCATCGTTGTTGATGAGTTAAAGTTTGATGAAATCAAGACAAAGAAGTTCCAGGCTGTATTAGACAACTTAAAGTTATCCAAAGCTCTTGTAGTTGTTGGAGATGACAGCACTAACACAGTAATGAGCGCAAGAAACATCGCTGCTGTTAAGACTGCTTTTGTTAACACAATCAATGTATACGATATCTTAAAGTATAACACAGTTGTTGCTACCAAGACTGCTGTTGCAGCAATCGAGGAGGTGTACGCATAATGGCAGATATTAAATATTACGACGTGATTCAGAAACCAATCGTAACTGAGAAGAGCATGAACGCTATGGCTTCTAAAAAGTACACATTTTTAGTGCACACAGATGCGAATAAGACGATGATCAAGGAAGCTGTTGAAAAGATGTTCCCAGGCACCAAGGTAGCCAGCGTGAACACCATGAACTTAGATGGAAAGACCAAAAGAAGAGGAACAACCTTCGGTAAGACATCTAAGACTAAGAAAGCAATTGTTCAGTTAACAGCTGACAGCAAAGATATCGAGATTTTCGAAGGACTGTAAGATCGGAACGCTTGGCAGGAAGTGATTCGGGCCCGGCGTCAACGATTTTCAGTTACCTGAGTGATGAACATTATATCACAATAAACAAGATACGCCAGGTGGCGTTGAAAGGAGATACAAAATGGGAATCAAAAAGTATAACCCATATACCCCTTCCAGAAGACAAATGACCGGATCTGATTTCAGCGAAATCACAAAGTCAACTCCTGAGAAATCCTTAATCAGCAAAACTATTAAGAAAACAGCCGGCCGTAATAACCAGGGTAAAATTACTGTTAGACATCGCGGAGGCGGCGTTAAAAGAAAATATAGAATCATTGACTTTAAGAGAAACAGCAAGGACGGCATTGCAGCAACTGTCATCGGCGTTGAATACGATCCGAACAGAACTGCTAATATCGCACTGATCAGCTATGTAGACGGAACAAAGGCTTATATCCTTGCTCCAGCTGGTTTAACAGACGGAATGACTGTTATGAGCGGCGAGACTGCAGAAGCAAGAGTAGGTAACTGCCTTCCATTAAGCAATATCCCGGTTGGTGCTCAGGTTCATAACATTGAGCTTTACCCAGGAAAAGGCGGACAGCTGGTTCGTTCTGCTGGTAACAGCGCACAGTTAATGGCGAAAGAAGGAAAATATGCAACTCTTCGTTTACCTTCCGGCGAAATGAGAATGGTTCCAATCAACTGCAGAGCTACCATCGGTGTTGTAGGTAATGGTGATCATAACCTGATCAATATCGGTAAAGCTGGTAGAAAACGTCACATGGGATTCCGTCCTACAGTTCGCGGTTCCGTTATGAACCCGAATGACCATCCACACGGTGGTGGTGAAGGTAAGACTGGTATCGGCCGTCCAGGTCCATCTACACCATGGGGCAAACCAGCACTTGGCTTAAAGACCAGAAAGAAAAACAAGCAGTCTAACAGATTAATCGTTAGAAGAAGAGATGGAAAGACCGTTAAATAAATGAAGGAGGTTAGAACCTATGGCTCGCTCACTTAAAAAAGGACCATTTGCAGATGCTCATTTACTGAAAAAAGTAGATGCTATGAACGCAGCAGGACAGAAGCAGGTAATTAAGACTTGGTCTCGCCGTTCTACAATCTTCCCACAGATGGTTGGACATACAATTGCAGTTCATGATGGCAGAAAACACGTTCCGGTATATGTTACAGAGGATATGGTTGGACATAAACTGGGTGAATTCGTTGCTACCAGAACTTACAGAGGACATGGAAAAGACGAGAAGAAATCAGGTCGTAAGTAATAGAGAAGCAGACACCCTCCGGGTATTCTTATTTAAGGATTCCCAAAGGGCGTTAAAGTTGAAAGGAGGATTCACCAATGGCTAAGGGACATAGAAGCCAGATTAAGAGAGAAAGAAATGCCCAGAAGGACACAAGACCGTCAGCAAAGTTATCCTATGCTAGGGTTTCAGTTCAGAAGGCATGCTTTGTATTAGATGCCATCAGAGGCAAAGATGCTGTTTCAGCACTTGGTATTGTAACTTACAATCCCAGATATGCTTCTACTTTAATAGAGAAGTTATTAAAATCAGCCATCGCAAATGCTGAGAACAATAACGGTATGGACCCTGCAAAACTTTATGTAGAAGAGTGTTTTGCAAACAAGGGACCGACAATGAAGAGAGTAAAACCAAGAGCACAGGGCCGCGCTTACAGAATCGAAAAGAGAATGAGCCACATCACCATCGTGCTTAATGAAAGATAAGGAGGCAAATAATGGGACAGAAAGTTAATCCACACGGCTTAAGAGTCGGTGTTATTAAAGACTGGGACTCAAAATGGTATGCTGAAGCTGATTTCGCAGACAACTTAGTAGAAGACTATGCGATCAGAAAATTCCTGAAGAAGAAATTATACAGCGCCGGCATTTCTAATATTGAAATTGAACGTGCATCTGACCGCGTTAAAGTTGTTATCCACACAGCAAAACCAGGTGTAGTAATCGGTAAGGGTGGAGCTGAGATCGAAAAGATCAAAGCAGAAGTTCAGAAGCTTACAGATAAAAAATTATTTGTTGATATCAAAGAAATCAAAAGACCAGACAAAGACGCTCAGTTAGTTGCTGAGTCCATCGCACAGCAGTTAGAGAATCGTGTATCCTTCCGTCGTGCTATGAAGTCTACCATGGGACGTTCCATGAAGTCAGGTATCAAAGGAATCAAGACTGCAGTTGCAGGACGTCTTGGCGGCGCTGATATGGCTCGTACTGAGTTCTACAGCGAAGGAACTATTCCGTTACAGACACTCAGAGCAGATATTGACTATGGTTTCGCAGAGGCAGATACTACCTTCGGTAAGATCGGTGTTAAGGTATGGATCTACAATGGCGAAGTACTTCCAACTAAAGGAAAAAAGGAAGGGAGCGATAAATAATGTTAATGCCTAAGAGAGTTAAGCGTCGTAAACAGTTCCGTGGTAGCATGGCTGGTAAAGCTTTAAGAGGCAATACAATCAGCAGTGGTGAATTCGGTTTAGTCGCTTTAGACCCATGTTGGATCAAATCAAATCAGATCGAGGCAGCCCGTGTTGCCATGACCCGTTATATCAAGCGTGGCGGTAAAGTCTGGATCAAGATTTTCCCGGATAAGCCTGTAACAGCAAAGCCAGCAGAAACCCGAATGGGTTCCGGTAAGGGCGCTCTGGAATACTGGGTAGCAGTAGTAAAACCAGGTCGTGTATTATTCGAAATCGCTGGAGTACCTGAAGAAACAGCACGTGAAGCTTTACGTCTTGCTATGCACAAATTACCATGCAGATGTAAAATTGCTGCTAAAGCAGATTTAGAAGGCGGTGAATGACAGTGAAAATGAATAAATATGTTGAAGAATTAAAAGGAAAATCAGTTGCCGAGCTGAATGTAGAATTAGTAGCTGCAAAGAAAGAACTTTTCAACTTAAGATTCCAGAATGCAACCAACCAGCTTGATAACACAAGCCGTATCAAAGAGGTTCGCAAAAACATTGCCAGAATTCAGACTGTTATAACTGAGAAGGCTAAATTAGCTTAAGTTGCAGCTTATTAAAAAAAGCATGACACACACGAGTGTGTGTTAACTTATAGATTGTGGCCATGGAAGGCCAAAACTCGAAAGGAGAATACAGAACGTGGAAAGAAATCTTAGAAAAACCCGTACTGGTAAGGTTGTTAGCAACAAGATGGATAAGACCATTGTTGTAGCGATTGAAGACCATGTAGAACATCCTTTATACGGCAAGATCGTAAAAAGAACGTATAAATTAAAAGCACATGATGAGAAGAATGACTGCAACATGGGCGATACAGTAAAAGTTATGGAAACAAGACCGCTGTCCAAAGACAAGAGATGGAGACTTGTGGAAATTATCGAAAGAGCGAAATAATTTATTTCCAGGAAGGAGTAACAGGCATGATTCAGCAGGAAACCAGATTAAGGGTTGCCGACAATACCGGTGCAAAAGAACTTCTTTGTATCCGTGTTATGGGCGGATCTACAAGAAGATATGCTAATATTGGTGATGTTATCGTTGCCAGCGTAAAAGATGCAACACCTGGCGGTGTTGTTAAGAAAGGCGACGTTGTGAAAGCCGTTGTTGTACGTTCTGTAAAGGGCGCACGCCGTAAAGACGGTTCATATATCAAGTTCGATGAGAATGCTGCCGTAATTATCAAAGATGACAAGACTCCAAAGGGAACTCGTATCTTTGGACCGGTTGCCAGAGAGTTAAGAGAGAAGCAGTTCATGAAAATTGTTTCCTTAGCTCCAGAAGTATTATAAGGAGGTGTCGGACTGTGCATAAAATTAAAAGAGATGACCTTGTAAAGGTTATCGCAGGAAAAGATAGAGACAAACAGGGTAAGGTTCTTCATGTAGATACGAAGAATAACAGAGTGGTAGTAGAAGGCGTTAACATGATTACAAAGCATGTGAAACCAGGCGCTGGAAACCCACAGGGCGGTATCGTACAGAAAGAAGCTGCACTTGATATCTCCAATGTAATGCTTGTTGTTGACGGAAAAGCAACCAGAGTCGGCTTTGAAGTAAAAGACGGCAAAAAAGTTCGCGTTGCGAAAGCAACCGGAAAAGTAATTGATTAATTCGGAGAGGAGGAATAAAAATTGGCTAGATTAAGAGATACGTACCAGTCAGAGATCGTAGAAGCTATGATCAAGAAATTTGGATATAAGAACATCATGGAAGTACCGAAGTTAGACAAGATTGTCATCAATATGGGTATTGGTGAAGCAAAGGAAAATGCCAAGATTTTAGACTCTGCAGTAAGAGATTTAGAAATCATCTCCGGTCAGAAGGCAGTTTTAACAAAAGCTAAAAAATCAGTTGCTAACTTTAAACTCAGAGAAGGTATGCCAATCGGATGTAAAGTAACTTTACGTGGACAGAGAATGTATGAGTTTGCTGATCGTCTGATCAACCTTGCACTTCCACGTGTACGTGACTTTAGAGGTGTAAATCCTAACGCATTTGATGGCAGAGGAAACTATGCACTTGGTATCAAAGAGCAGCTTATTTTCCCGGAAATTGAATACGATAAAGTTGACAAGGTAAGAGGTATGGACATTATTTTTGTTACTACCGCTAAGACAGACGAAGAAGCCCGTGAACTTTTGACATTATTCAACATGCCATTTGCAAAATAGTAGGAGGAAATAATCCATGGCTAAGACTTCAATGAAGATCAAACAGCAGAGACCTGCTAAATTCTCCACAAGAGAATACAATCGTTGCAGAATCTGCGGTCGTCCGCATGCTTATTTAAGAAAATACGGAATCTGCAGAATCTGCTTCCGTGAATTAGCATATAAGGGTCAGATCCCAGGCGTTAAAAAAGCAAGCTGGTAAAATAAGGAAGGAGGCAATTTCAAAATGACAATGAGCGATCCAATCGCAGATATGCTTACAAGAATCCGTAATGCAAATACTGCAAAACATGATACAGTAGATGTACCTTCATCCAAGATGAAATTAGCTATTGCTGATATCCTTGTTAAAGAGGGATACATTAAGAAATATGATATCGTAGAAGACGGTGCGTTCCAGACAATTCGGATCACATTAAAATACGGTAAAGATAAGAACGAAAAAATCATCACAGGCATCAAGAGAATTTCCAAACCTGGCTTACGTGTATATGCAAGCAAGGAAGAAATGCCAAGAGTACTGGGCGGTCTCGGAACTGCAATCATTTCCACAAACCAGGGCGTAATTACCGATAAGGAAGCACGTTCCATGAATGTTGGCGGAGAAGTACTTGCATTTGTTTGGTAACTAACAAAGAGGAAACTCCATCGTCACTAAGCTCGTGGAAAACCTCGCTGAGTGTCGAGGAGTGCTTTCGCACGTAAGCGTCTAAAAAACAGACGCCAAGTGCTCAATGCATCTGAAAACAGAGGGAACGCACAGATTCCCTCCGAAAATTTAAGGAGGTAGACGGCATGTCACGTATAGGAAGAATGCCTATCGCTATTCCAGCAGGAGTAACTGTTGAAATTGCAGAAAATAATAAAGTGACTGTAAAAGGTCCTAAGGGAACTCTTGAGAGAGTATTACCTACAGAGATGACAATCAAAGAAGAAGATGGTCATATCGTTGTAACAAGACCAAACGATTTAAAGAAGATGAAATCTTTACACGGTCTTACAAGAACCTTAGTCAACAACATGATCGTTGGTGTTACTGCAGGATATGAGAAAAAGCTTGAAATCAACGGTGTTGGTTACAGAGCTCAGAAGCAGGGTAATAAGCTTGTTCTTTCCCTTGGCTATTCTCATCCGGTAGAAATGGAAGATCCAGAAGGTATTGAAGCTACCATGGAAGGTCAGAACATCATCTTCGTTAGAGGTATTGATAAAGAAAAAGTTGGCCAGTACGCTGCTGAAATCAGAGATAAGAGAAGACCTGAGCCGTATAAGGGCAAGGGAATCAAGTATGCTGATGAAGTGATCAGACGTAAAGTTGGTAAGACTGGTAAGAAATAATTAAGGAGAGTGTAAAGATGGTTAGCAAACAGTCAAAAAGCGAAATCCGCGTTAAGAAGCACAACAGATTACGTAATCGTCTTGCAGGTACTGCAGAGAGACCACGTTTAGCTGTGTTTAGAAGTAATAATCATATGTATGCTCAAATTATTGACGATACAGTTGGTAAAACTTTAGTTGCTGCTTCTTCAGTAGAAAAAGAAGTAAAGGCAGAATTAGAGAAAACTAACAACGTTGATGCTGCAGCATATATCGGTACCGTAGTTGCAAAGAGAGCAATTGAAAAAGGTATTAAAGAAGTTGTCTTTGACAGAGGCGGATTTATATATCAGGGTAAGATTCAGGCATTAGCAGACGCAGCCAGAGAAGCTGGTCTGGAATTCTAGTAGAGAGGAGAACACAGCGTGAAACATACAAATATTGATGCAAATCAGTTAGAATTAAACGACAAGGTGGTTGCTATCAAGCGTGTATCTAAAACCGTTAAGGGTGGACGTACCATGAGATTCTCTGCTTTAGTAGTCGTAGGCGATGGCAACGGCCATGTTGGTGCTGGTCTTGGCAAAGCCGGAGAAGTTCCAGAAGCAATCCGTAAAGGAAAAGAGGCTGCTGTAAAGAATATGGTTTCTGTTCCGATTGATGAGAACAACAGTATCCCTCATGATCTGGTTGGAAACTTTGGAAGTGCTTCCGTACTTCTTAAGAGAGCTAACGAAGGTACAGGAGTTATCGCGGGAGGTCCTGCCCGTGCAGTTGTAGAGCTTGCAGGTATTAAGAACATCCGTACAAAGTCCTTAGGTTCCAATAATAAGACGAATGTAGTATTAGCTACAATCGAAGGATTAACTCAGTTAAAAACTCCTGAGGAAGTTGCAAGACTTCGCGGCAAATCTGTTGAAGAGATTTTAGGCTAAGGAGGATAAGAAGATGGCAGATAAATTAAAAATCACATTGGTGAAATCCCCGATCGGCGCTATACCGAAGCACAAAGCAACCGTTTTAGCATTAGGCTTAAAGAAGCTTCACAAAACAGTTGAGATGCCGGACAATGGTGCAGTCAGAGGTATGATCGCTAGCGTGCGTCATTTAGTAAAAGTTGAAGAGATTTAAGAGAAAACAGTAAGGAGGTGCAAGCGATGGATTTATCAAATTTACAGCCTGCGTTGGGTTCCAAACACAGCGATAACTTCAGAAGAGGCCGCGGTCACGGTTCAGGTAACGGTAAGACAGCAGGTAAAGGTCATAAAGGACAGAAGGCTCGTTCCGGAGCTACCAGACCAGGTTTCGAAGGTGGTCAGATGCCTTTATACAGACGTATTCCGAAGAGAGGCTTTAAAAATAGAAATACAAAAGAAATCATTGGCATTAATGTAGGCGCTTTAGAAGCATTCGACAACGGTACAGTAGTGACTGTTGAGACTTTATTAGAGAGCGGTATCGTTAAGAATCCGCGTGATGGAGTTAAGATCCTTGGAAATGGAGAATTAACCAAAAAGCTTACAGTAAAGGTAGGTGCTTTCAGCGAAGGCGCAAAAACCAAAATCGAGGCTTTAGGTGGAACCTGCGAGGTGATCTAATATGTTAAAAACACTCCGTAATGCATTCAAGATCAAGGACGTAAGAAAGAAACTCATCTATACGTTCCTGATGCTGGTGGTTACCAGAATCGGCTCACAGCTGCCGATTCCAGGAGTTGAAACAAGCTTTTTCAAAGATTTTTTTGCTCAGAATAATAACGATGCGTTTGGATTTTTTAACGCAGTGACAGGTAGTTCCTTTACCAATATGTCCGTCTTTGCGCTGAGCATTACCCCCTACATCACATCTTCCATTATCATGCAGCTCCTTACCATTGCAATTCCCAAACTTGAGGAAATGCAGCAGGACGGTGAAGATGGAAGAAAGAAGATTGCAGAATACACCCGCTATGTTACAGTTGCTCTGGCCTTAATCGAATCTATCGCTATGGCGATGGGATTCGGAGGCCAGGGACTGTTAAGAGAATATAATGCATTAAGCGTTATCATTGCAGTGGTTACCATGACGGCAGGTAGTGCGCTCCTGATGTGGATCGGTGAGCGTATTACAGAAAATGGTGTGGGAAATGGTATTTCCATTGTCCTTTTATTTAACATCATTTCCAGTTTCCCTTCCGATGCATCTACACTTTATACCAGATTTATGTCTGGTAAGTCAGTTGCAGTAGCTGCTGTTGCAGCGATCATTATTATTGCAGTGATTGTCGCTATCGTTGTATTCGTCATCATCCTTCAGGATGGTGAAAGAAGAATTCCTGTGCAGTACTCCAAAAAGATGCAGGGACGCAAGATGGTAGGCGGACAAGCAACCAACATTCCGCTGAAGGTAAATACCGCCGGTGTTATCCCGGTTATTTTCGCTTCCTCCATCATGTCATTCCCCGTAGTGATCTCCCAGTTTATGGGAAGCAGGATTAACTACGAAAGCATTGGCGGACATATTTTAGCCGCACTCAGTTCTTCCAACTGGTTTAAACCTGAAAGACCGGCTTATACAATTGGTCTTGTGGTTTATATCGCGCTTATCATCGTGTTTGCATATTTCTATACTTCAATTACATTTAATCCCCTTGAAGTAGCAAATAATATGAAAAAGTCCGGTGGTTTTATCCCGGGTATCCGCCCAGGTAAACCAACCAGTGATTACCTTAATTCAATTTTAAACTATATCGTATTTATAGGAGCATGCGGTCTGACTATCGTCTGTATCATTCCGATTATGGTTTCCGGTTTATTCAGTGTAAGCCGTCTTTCCTTCGGTGGTACATCCCTGATCATTATTGTCAGTGTTGTGCTGGAGACATTAAAGGCGATTGAGTCCCAGATGCTTGTGCGTTACTATAAAGGATTTTTAAACGATTAGAAAGCAAACCAAGGGAAGCACGCCGTGGCGTGTTTTTCCTTGGGATTTGTGCTATTTAAACCTTATATTAATGGAGGGACTGTTGATGAAAATCATCATGTTAGGTGCCCCTGGTGCCGGCAAAGGTACCCAGGCTAAAAAAATTGCTGAGAAATATCAGATTCCTCATGTTTCTACCGGAGATATTTTCCGTTCCAACATAAAAGAAGGAACACAGCTGGGTAGAAAAGCAAAGGAATATATGGATCAGGGAGCTCTTGTACCGGATGAACTTACCATCGGTATGCTGATGGACCGTATACAGCAGGAAGACTGCAAAAACGGTTACGTACTGGACGGATTTCCAAGAACCATTCCCCAGGCAGAAAGCCTTCAGAAAGCCATTACTGAAATGGGACAGAAGATAGACTTTGCGATAAACGTTGACGTTCCCGATGAGAATATTATCAGCAGAATGTCAGGAAGACGTGCCTGCATATCCTGCGGAGCTACATATCATATTGTGTATAACCCCAGTAAGGTTGCGGGAATATGCGATGTCTGTGGTTCAGAACTTGTCTTAAGAGATGATGATAAGCCGGAAACCGTAAAAAAACGTTTGGCGGTTTACCATGATCAGACCAGACCATTGATTGATTATTATAAAGAAGCCGGCGTGCTGGTGAATGTTGACGGAACACAGGAATTAAATAAAGTGTTCTCCGATATCACTGACATCCTAGGAGCATAGTTTATGTCAGTTACGATTAAATCTGCAAGAGAAATAGAACTTATGAGAGAGGCTGGAAGAATTCTTTGCATCACTCATGAAGAACTTAAGAAGGCCTTGAAGCCGGGAATGACGACCTGGGATATTGACCATCTGGGTGAAGAGATCATAAGAAGCTATGGCTGTATACCTTCTTTCTTAAATTATAATGGTTATCCTGCCTCCATCTGTGTATCAGTCAATGATGAAGTGGTTCACGGGATTCCAAGTAAGAAGCGTATCCTGAGAGAAGGAGATATTGTAAGTCTTGATGCAGGAGTTATTTACAAAGGATTTCATTCTGATGCAGCAAGGACTTACGGGATCGGAGAGATCACTCCTGAAGCGGGCCAACTCATGGAAGTGACGAAACAATGTTTCTTTGAAGGGATTAAATATGCAAAATCTGGCAATCATTTAGGTGAAATATCTGCAGCAATCCAGAAATATGCAGAAAAGTTCGGATATGGCGTTGTCCGGGATTTAGTCGGCCACGGAATCGGTTCCCATCTACACGAGGATCCTGAAATACCGAATTTTTCCACAAGAAGACGGGGAATCAAATTAAGACCAGGCATGACACTTGCCATCGAGCCCATGATTAATGAGGGGACATTGGAGGTAGTCTGGCTTGATGATGACTGGACCGTAGTAACAGAAGACGGAAAGCTGTCCGCTCATTATGAGAACACGGTTCTTATCACAGAAGGTGAGCCGGAGATATTAAGTCTGGTTTCCTCTGTCTGCGGGGAATAGACCGATGAGTGAATACACCGGTTTATTGGTAAAATCCACGGCAGGGCACGACAAAGGAGAGTTTTTCTTCATATTGCGTGAGGAAGGCGAATATATATATCTGGTGGACGGAAAAATAAGACGTCTTGACTGCCCCAAGAAAAAAAAGAAAAAGCATGTAATCCCCCTTTTGTGGGAGAAACAGTCCCCAGGAGATAAAATCCGGGAAAATAAAAGAGTCACTGATGAAGAGATCAAACATTTCATCCGATGTTTCAAAAGAGAAGATCAGGTTGTTAGGAGGTAAGCTTTATGTCAAAAGCAGATGTTATTGAAATTGAAGGCACCGTTGTGGAGAAGCTTCCCAATGCCATGTTCCAGGTTGAACTGGAAAACGGGCATCAGGTATTAGCTCACATAAGCGGAAAACTTCGCATGAACTACATTCGTATTTTACCAGGTGATAAGGTAACCATTGAGATGTCCCCTTATGATTTAAGCAAGGGAAGAATCATCTGGCGAGATAAATAAAGCGTCCAGGTCCGGCGCGTTCCACATCAGGAGCGCGACACGCCAGGGCAAAGGGTTAATAAATATATAGGAAAAACCGCTTGCATTTTAAAAGAAACAGTGTTATAATGCTATAGCGACTTTGTTGAAATACTGGGTGTATTATGCCCATGAGGGCAGCACTGGTTTTAAGATAAAAACACACTGCGGGTATACTCAGAAAGCTCTTTTGGAAGGACGCTCCTTTGCCGCCGGATTTATATAGAAGAATCAGGTGCAGGGAACTTACCTTTGCATGTGAAAGGGCGCATAACGGAAAGGAGAATTGCTGTGAAGGTTAGATCATCAGTCAAGCCGATTTGCGAAAAATGCAAAATCATCAAAAGAAAAGGCAGTATCAGAGTAATCTGTGAAAATCCTAAGCATAAGCAGAGACAAGGTTAAAATAATTAATGGAGGTGTACTACACACATGGCTCGTATTTCAGGTGTTGATTTACCAAGAGAAAAACGTGTTGAGATCGGTTTAACTTACATCTACGGTATCGGTAGAACCAGTTCAAACCGTATTCTTACAACTGCTGGCGTTAATCCTGACACTCGTGTTAAGGACTTAACCGATGACGAAGTAAAGAGAATTGCAGAAGTAATTACTGAATCCCAGACTGTTGAAGGTGATTTACGTAGAGAAATCGCTATGAACATCAAGAGACTTCAGGAAATCGGATGCTATCGCGGAATCCGTCATAGAAAGAGTCTTCCAGTTCGTGGTCAGAAAACCAAGACTAACGCAAGAACTCGTAAGGGTCCAAGAAAGACTGTAGCAAACAAGAAAAAGTAAGATACTAAATTTAACAGCGAATCACGTTACATGTTTTAAAAACAGGAATAACAGGATTCAGATTTCGTACCCTGCGTTACGCGGCTGCGGGCAGGGCGGAGCAACTATAAAGAAAGTAGGTTAGTTTAAAATGGCTAAAAAAGTGTCCACTACTAAAAAAGTGACAAAAAAGCGCGTAAAGAAAAACGTTGAACGCGGACAAGCACATATCCAGTCATCTTTTAATAACACAATTGTGACATTAACTGATACACAGGGTAATGCATTATCATGGGCAAGTGCTGGTGGTCTGGGATTTAGAGGTTCAAGGAAATCTACTCCATATGCAGCTCAGATGGCGGCAGAAACTGCTACTAAAGCAGCTCTTGTACATGGTTTAAAATCAGTAGACGTTATGGTTAAAGGTCCTGGTTCAGGCCGTGAAGCAGCTATTCGTGCACTTCAGGCATGCGGTTTAGAAGTAACCAGCATCAAGGACGTAACTCCTGTACCACATAACGGATGTCGTCCACCAAAACGTAGAAGAGTCTAATTAGGAGGTAATTACAGTGGCAGTTGATAGAGTTCCTGTTCTTAAAAGATGTAGATCCCTTGGTCTTGATCCGATCTATTTAGGAATAGATAAAAAATCAAAGAGAGAATTAAAAAGAGCAAACAGAAAGATGAGTGAGTACGGCATTCAGCTGAGAGAAAAGCAGAAAGCTAAATTCATCTACGGCGTGCTTGAGAAACCTTTCCGTAACTATTATGCCAAGGCTGAAAGAATGAATGGTCTGGTTGGCGAAAACCTGATGATTCTTCTTGAAAGAAGACTTGACAATGTAGTTTTCCGTATGGGATTCGGTAGAACAAGAAGAGAGACCAGACAGATGGTTGACCATAAAAGCATTCTTGTAAATGGTAAGTGCGTAAACATTCCTTCCTTCATCGTAAAAGTTGGCGATGTAATCGAAGTAAAAGAAAAATGCAAATCCAATGCAAGATTTAAAAGTGTTCAGGAAACAACAGCTGGCCGTATGGTTCCGGCATGGCTTGATGTTGACCATGAGAATTTACGTGGTACTGTTAAAGAGTTACCAACAAGAGATGAGATTGATGTTCCAGTGAATGAAATGCTTATCGTCGAGTTGTACTCCAAATAATTGAAAGTCTGTTGATAGAAGCTGGCTTTCGCCCGGGGGCGTTATGCTTCCGGGCAAGGTTTGAGTATAAGACCCTCGATACAAAATACCCAAAAGGAGGGGCTATTAGTGTTCGATTTTGAAAAACCAAACATTGAGATTGCTGAAATCTCAGAAGATAAAAAATATGGCAAGTTTGTAGTTGAACCGCTTGAAAGAGGTTATGGCACGACTTTAGGTAATTCCTTAAGAAGAATCATGCTTTCTTCCTTACCGGGCGCTGCAGTCAGCCAGGTAAAAATCGACGGCGTTTTGCATGAATTCAGTTCTATTCCTGGTGTTAAGGAAGATGTGACTGAGATCATTATGAACATCAAGAGCTTATCTATTAAAAACAACAGCGATACCAACGAAGCAAAAGTTGCATACATCGAGTTTGAAGGCGAAGGTGTGGTAACAGCTGCTGATATCCAGGCTGATCCCGATATCGAGATCATGAACCCGGATCAGGTTATCGCTACACTTAGCGGTGGTACAGACAGTAAGTTCTATATGGAGCTTACTATCACAAAAGGCCGTGGCTATGTGAGTGCAGACAAGAATAAGAGTGAAGATTTACCGATAGGTGTGATAGCTGTTGATTCTATTTATACACCAGTAGAACGCGTCAATATGACGGTAGAAAACACCCGAGTAGGTCAGGTTACCGATTACGATAAGCTGACTTTAGATGTATTTACAAATGGAACTCTGGCACCAGATGAAGCAGTCAGCCTGGCTGCAAAGGTACTGAGTGAGCATTTGAACCTTTTCATTGATTTATCTGAGAACGCCAAAACTGCAGAAGTTATGGTGGAGAAGGAAGATAATGAGAAGGAAAAAGTTCTTGAGATGAATATAGATGAACTGGAGCTTTCCGTTCGTTCTTATAATTGTCTTAAGAGAGCCGGAATCAATACGGTAGAAGAACTGTGCAACAGAACTTCTGAAGATATGATGAAGGTACGTAACTTAGGCCGCAAGTCTTTAGAAGAAGTGTTGGCAAAGTTGAAGGAATTAGGCTTACAGCTGAATCCGAGCGATGATACCAATGCATAATTGATTCGCTTAAGCAGTTGATTTATGGAGATTAAGCACTGATACAGTAAGACCGAAGAAGCATGTATCCGTGTTCCACAAATGGAGGAATATTGAGATGGCAGGATATAGAAAACTGGGAAAAACTTCCAGTCAGAGAAAAGCATTAATCAGAAGCCAGGTAACTGCATTAATCTATAATGGCAAGATCGTGACAACAGAAGCAAGAGCTAAGGAAATCCGCAAAGTTGCAGAAGGCCTGATCGCTTTAGCAGTAAAAGAGAAAGATAACTTTGAAACTGTTAAGGTAACAGCTAAGGTTGCACGTAAAGATAAAGACGGCAAGAGAGTAAAAGATGTTGTAAACGGCAAGAAAGTAACTGTTTATGATGAAGTAGAGAAAGAAATCAAGAAAGATCTTCCTTCCAGACTTCATGCAAGAAGACAGATGTTAAAGGTCCTTTACGATGTAACAGAAGTTCCGTCTGAAGCTGCAGGAAGAAAGAAGAATACAAAGTCTGTTGATCTTCCAAAGAAGCTGTTTGATGAGGTTGCACCAAAGTATGTATCCCGTAACGGTGGTTACACACGTATCGTTAAGATCGGCCAGCGTAAAGGTGATGCAGCAATGGAAGTACTTCTTGAGCTTGTATAATTAATAATAAAATCCCGGTAAGGAAGCGATTCCTTATCGGTTTTTTTATTTTTCCCCCAGTTAAGAAACGCAAGAATAAAGAAAGAATATCGTAAGTTGACGGACAATTGCTTTCAGGGCTATAATGTAAATTGTAGAATATTATGGTTCTATTGTTATAATCCGCTAAAATAAAAACGGGAGGTATTAAGTATGAAGCGTTTAAAGAGACTGGTGACTATCGTCTCTGCACTGGGGGTATTGATGGCCAGTATACCATTTGAGACAATGGCTGCTACCGTGAAAACTATAACGTCTGTAACCATTAACGTAGGACTTGAAGACATTTCCACTGGAGAGACTCTGCCTTCTGAGACATCTTTTTCTACAACATCGGAAAGTGGTAATTATGTTTACACCAACAACAACAGATACGAAGTGTCAGACTTGGACTGGATTACATCCGACAGCAAGGAAATGAAGATTGGTTCTGAACCGAAGATGAAGGTGACGTTGCATGCTACGAATGCTGATGAGTATGCATTTAAAGGAGGCTATCAGTCGAGTAATATCTCGATTAAAGGCGGTACCTATGTTTCCTCAAACCGTTCAGGCACGGATACTTTATATGTAACATTTACGTTTAAACCGGTGAAAGGTACCTATGAATCTCCGGAAGATGCAGACTGGAAGGATTCCGGTTTTGGCAATGCCAGATGGAGTGCACCAGATAACGGCTCTGGAGCTTATGATGTATATTTATACCGCGGAAGCTCCATTATTAAGAAGGTAGAGAAACTGAAAGCGACTTCTTATAATTTTTATCCCTATATGACCAAAGCAGGCACCTACAGTTTTAAAGTACGTACAGTGCCATACAGCAGTACAGAGGATAAATACGGAAAGAATAGTGACTGGACCGAGTCCGGTGAGGTATATGTACCTCAGGAGAAGGTATCAGACGGCAGCGGACAGGACAGCGGCACTGCATCTACCGGTGCAGTAGGCTGGATTAAGAACGGAAACACCTGGAGCTATCGATACCCAGATGGAAGTTATTTAAAGAATAACTGGTCTAAAATCAATAATATATGGTATCTATTTGACGGCAGCGGTATCATGCTCACTGGCTGGCAGCAAAAAGGCGACAAAACCTATTTTTTTAATAATGATGGAGCAATGCTGACAGGCTGGTACAAATCCGATAACAAATGGTATTATTTAAACCCATCCACAACAAGTGGAGTTGAGGGTGCTCTGATAACTGGTTGGATCTCCTATAACAATAAGTGGTATTATGCTGATTCCAAGGGCGTTATGCAGGAAGGCTGGAAGCAGATTGACGGCAACTGGTTTTATTTTTATCCAGGTGAAGGATCAAAGGCAGTCAACACGAACATCAGCGGTTTTACTGTAGATGGAGAGGGAATCTGGAGAAAGTAGGGAAGAAAGGAAGTAGAGATTGATGAATTGGAGAAAAGGGAAAGGAATATGGTTTCTGCTTTTATGCATGATCATGATTCTTGGTACCGGAATAACGGCATCAGCGTCAGGAAGCTTAAGGATTTACGTGGAGAATGGCAGTAAGAGTTCATGGACAGATGGAATTAATATGCCAACTGTAAAAGTGAATTATTCAGAAGAAAGTCCGGAATGGAGCATCAAAGAGGATAAATGGGAGCCTGGAAAAAAAGTAAAGGGTACCATTCATATCGCTGGTTCTTATGAGAGATCAGACTGTACTGTAAAAGGTGCCAATCTCCTTTCTGTGAATAGTCAGGACGGAGAGACTGTCGTTACTTTCTCCTATGTTCCTGTAGCAAAGCTGGAAGCCCCGGAAAAGGCAGGCTGGAGTGATACTGCTAAGACCAAGGCATCCTGGAAAAAGGTTCCTTTCGCTTCCAGATACCAGGTGGTGTTATATCAGGAGGGCGGAATCTGGATTAAAAGCCTGACCACATCTTCCACATCAGCTGATCTTCTTCCTTATATGAACAGCGGTTATAAATATTACTATACAGTAAAGGCTATTTTAAAGGATTCATCTCAGGATGATTATTTAAAAGAGGGAGATATCACTACCTCTGATGATTCAGTAGTACAGGAATTGGGCGAGACGTTGGGCGTATGGGCAACTTACCAGGATGGTAAGAAGTACCGCGCAGAAGATGGCAACTATGTGACTGACGGCTGGAAAATGATCAGCGGCAAATGGTATTATTTTAAGCAGGATGGCTACGCTGTAACCGGCTGGCAGAAGGTTGATGAGAAATGGTACTACATGGACTCAGAAGCCGCTATGAAGACTGGCTGGCAGGAGCTTAATGGAATCTGGTATTACTTTAATACCGACGGTGATATGGCCATCGGATGGATTCAGCCGGTTCCCGGAAAATGGTATTATCTGAATGGAGACGGAAGCCTGGCAACCAATACAACGGTAGATGGAAATTATAAGGTTAATGAATCAGGCTTATGGGTACAATAAAGCAGGTAGATGGTATGGATGGAAGCATCTGTACCATCTATCTTTTTTTTCTTAGGTGAAACGTTTTTTTGCCAATTTTCGCTTTTAATCCTTGGTTTTTGCAAAAGATACCTGCCGACGCTTGACTGTTATGCAATATTCAACTAAAATTATGTGGCATACGGGTGTATCACTTTTAAAGAAAGGCTTGCTATGGGAATAATAAAAACGTCGAAACTGATATTTGATTATATCAGAAAAGATGAAGAAGAAAATATTGAAGAAATTAAACGTGCCATCGACGGTGTGAGCCTGGATCTGGAACAGGGTCAGTTCATTGCGATCCTTGGCCATAACGGATCAGGGAAATCTACCTTTGCCAAACAGCTGAATGCCATATTGCTGCCCACTGAGGGTACGGTATGGATTCAGGATTTAGATACTTCCAGGGAAGAAAATCTATGGGAAGTCCGTAAAAAGACAGGAATGGTTTTTCAAAACCCGGATAATCAGATTATAGGAAATATTGTTGAAGAGGATGTGGGATTCGGTCCTGAAAATCTGGGTGTTCCTACAGAGGAGATCTGGAAACGGGTGGACGAAAGCTTAAAAAGCGTAGGTATGGCAGCATACCGCTTAAAGTCTCCTAACAGGCTTTCTGGCGGTCAGAAGCAGCGTGTTGCAATAGCCGGCGTAATGGCAATGAGACCCCAGTGTATCGTCTTAGATGAGCCTACAGCCATGCTAGATCCTAACGGACGAAAAGAGGTAGTGAAAACCGTTCACGAACTGAACCGGAAAGAGGGAATTACAGTTCTTCTTATCACCCATTACATGGAAGAGGTAACAGGCGCTGACAGAGTGATTGTTATGGATGAGGGTAAGGTTGTAATGGACGGTACGCCACGTGAGATATTCTCACAGGTGGAGAAACTAAAGTCCTACCGTCTGGATGTTCCGCAGGTCACAGAACTTGCTTATGAGTTAAAGCAGAAAGGCCTGGATTTGCCTGATGGGATATTGACACTTGATGAACTGATGGAGAATCTTTTACCGCGGTTTGCAGAGCGTTTCCCAGGAGAAGTGATTCTGGAGAACGGAGGAAGCCATGGCAATTAAAGCAGAGCATATTAATTATGTATATGGAAAAGGCACGGCTTTTGAACAGCATGCATTAAAGGATGTGAACCTGGAGATAGAGGCTGGGGAATTCGTTGGCCTGATCGGACATACCGGTTCGGGAAAATCAACCTTAATCCAGCATTTAAACGGACTGCTCCGTGCTACCGACGGAAAACTATATTATAATGGAAGAAATATTTATGAGGAAGGCTATGATATGCGGGCGCTGAGAAGTCATGTTGGACTGGTATTTCAGTATCCCGAGCATCAGCTTTTCGAAATTGATGTATATACCGATGTCTGTTTCGGCCCTAAAAATCAGGGTCTCAATAAGGAAGAAGCTGGGAAACGGGCAAAGGAAGCCCTTACCATGGTAGGACTTGATGAAAGCTACTATAAGCGGTCTCCCTTCGAACTTTCCGGGGGGCAGAAGCGGCGGGTTGCAATCGCAGGTGTTCTCGCCATGAATCCTGATGTTCTGATTCTTGATGAGCCAACAGCAGGACTGGATCCAAAAGGAAGAGATGAGATTCTGGATCAGATCAAGCGTCTCCATGAGGAACGGAATATGACAATTATTCTGGTGTCTCACAGTATGGAGGATGTGGCACGGTACGTAGACCGGATTCTTGTCATGAATCATGGAGAAAAAGTGTTTGATGATACACCAAAGGAAGTATTTCAGCATTATAAAGAACTGGAAGCAATGGGTCTGGCAGCTCCTGAGATCACATATGTGGTTCAAACCCTGAAATCCCACGGTGTTCCCATTGATACCAGCATTACAACAATTGAAGAGGCCAGAGACGAGATTATAAGGCTTCTGGGAAAATAGACAGGGAGATATTATGCTGAAAGATATTACATTAGGGCAGTATTATCCGGTGGAATCCATTCTTCATAAGCTGGATCCCCGGACAAAGCTGTTTGGGACCATGGTTTTTATCATATCCCTATTTATTGCAAATGATATCTGGGCTTATGTGATTGCGACTGTATTTCTTGCAGCGGCCATTAAGCTCAGTAATGTTCCTCTTAAGTTCATGGTCAGAGGCTTAAAAGCAATTGTATTTCTGCTGCTGATCAGCGTCAGCTTCAATCTGTTTCTGACTCCAGGAACGGCAGTTGTATCTTTGGGATTTTTAAAGATTACAAAGGAAGGATTGATTGTGGCTGGATTTATGGGGATCCGGTTAATCTATCTGGTTGTAGGATCTTCCATCATGACGCTGACCACCACACCCAACCAGCTGACGGACGGTCTGGAAAAGAGTCTTGATTTCTTAAACCGTTTCCATGTCCCGGTTCATGAGGTATCTATGATGATGTCCATTGCACTGCGGTTTATTCCCATTCTGGTTGAAGAGACAGATAAGATCATGAAAGCACAGATGGCAAGAGGTGCAGACTTTGAGACCGGGAATCTGATCCAGAAAGCGAAAAACATGATCCCCCTTCTGGTTCCTCTTTTTATCTCAGCTTTTCGCCGTGCCACAGACCTGGCTATGGCGATGGAAGCAAGATGCTACCGTGGCGGAGAAGGCAGGACGAAGATGAAGCCTCTTAAGTACGGAAATCAGGACAGGGTCACCTATCTGGTGTATGTCCTTTACCTTGCCGTCATCATAGGTCTCCGGATCCTGAGAGTGCAGATCTTTTAAGAACAAGGAGGATTTATGAAACGGGTTAAGATGATCGTTGCCTACGACGGAACCAATTACTGCGGCTGGCAGATTCAGAACAATGGAATCACCATTGAGGAAGTTTTAAACCGGACTCTGACAGACTTATTAAAGGAGCCGATCATTGTAACAGGTGCCAGCAGGACAGATTCCGGAGTGCATTCGGAGGGAAATGTGGCAGTGTTTGATACAGAAAACCGAATGCCTGCAGACAAGATCTGTTTTGCCTTGAACCAAAGGCTGCCAGATGACATACGGGTACTTCACTCGGAAGAGGTATCGGAGACCTACCACCCCAGGAAACAGAACTGCGTTAAAACATATGATTATAAGATCATGAACCGTAAGATCGAAATTCCCACCATGCGGCTGTACAGCTATTTCTGCTATTTTCCTCTTGATGTGGAGAAGATGAGAGAAGCTTCGGCCTATCTGGTGGGAGAACATGATTTTAAAAGCTTCTGTACTGCCAGAGGACAGGCAGAGGAGACGGTGCGTACTATTTATAGCCTTGAGGTTCTAAAGTCTGATGATCTCATAACAATCCGGATCAAGGGCAATGGATTTTTATATAACATGGTAAGAATCATTGCGGGGACCCTGATGAAGGTAGGTATGGGAGTTTATCCCCCCCAGCATGTGGAAGAGATCATAGATGCCAGGGACCGGAACGCAGCAGGGCCAAAAGCAGCAGCGAAAGGTCTTACTCTGGTAAGCCTTGAGTATGAAAAAGAACTTGAGAAAGAAATTAAGGGTGAAAATAAGGAGTGGAGCTATACTCTTTATCAGCATCGGATTCCATCTCATAAGGAAGCAAGTCTGGTAATTCACAGATGCAAGGAAGAAGATTTTGAACGGCTATTGATCCGCGTGGTGCATCAGGCGGTGAGAAACGGAGCTCATACGGTATTGGTAAAAGATGAGGAACGAAAGAATCGGATTATTCCAGGCAGAGCATACGGATTTTACAGTTTTCATTCTGACGAATCAGGGAATGGATGGATGGTAACTGGAAGTCAGCCTGCAAAGCCTTGATTTTAAAGGAAAAAACCCCTGCTTTTACAGGAAAAAAGGTTGACACACAGGTGGAAATGTAATATAATGTATAACTGTGACGTTAGACGAAAATGTTCAAGCCAAGCCCCGGAATGAGCATTTTGTAATATAACTTTTGGAAAGTTGTTTTCAGCTTTTCGAGAAATGGTGACGATTATTCACACCATAATGCTTAAAAACACCATAATTTACAGGAGGTTGTCCAATGAAGACTTTTATGGCTAGTCCAGCAACAATTGAAAGAAAATGGTACGTAGTTGACGCTACAGGATATACATTAGGACGCTTGGCTTCAGAAGTAGCTAAAGTATTAAGAGGAAAAAACAAACCGATTTACACACCACATATGGATTGCGGTGATTATGTAATCGTAGTAAACGCAGATAAGATTGAAGTTACCGGTAAGAAATTAGATCAGAAGATTTACTACAGCCATTCTGACTATGTTGGCGGTATGAAAGAAACAACTTTAAGAGAAATGATGGCTAAAAAGCCTGAAAGAGTTATTGAATTAGCAGTTAAGGGAATGCTTCCAAAGGGACCTTTAGGAAGAAGCATGATAACAAAACTTCACGTATACGCTGGCGCAGAACATGATAACGCTGCTCAGAAACCAGAAGTTTTAGAATTCAAATTTTAATCAGAGGTGCTGAAAGGAGGAAGTTATCATGGCTAATGCAAAATTTTACGGAACAGGTAGAAGAAAAAAATCTATCGCTAGAGTATATTTAGTACCAGGTACAGGTAAGATCACTATCAATAAGAGAGACATCGATCAGTACTTCGGTCTTGAGACATTAAAGGTTGTAGTTCGTCAGCCATTAACAGCAACAGAGACAGTAGATAAGTTCGACGTTTTAGTAAACGTTCACGGCGGTGGTTTCACCGGACAGGCTGGTGCTGTAAGACACGGTATCGCTAGAGCTTTACTGAAAGCTGACATCGAATTCCGTCCAGTTCTTAAAAAAGCAGGGTATTTAACAAGAGATCCAAGAATGAAAGAAAGAAAGAAATACGGCTTAAAGGCAGCTCGTCGTGCGCCGCAGTTCTCAAAGAGATAATAAGATATACAATCCAAAATATTCAAAAACCCAGCAAATGCTTATATTTGCTGGGTTTTTTTAATCTCATTTTTTATTATAGGGCAACGGAAAAACAACCACAAAAACCCTTAAAAAATTGTTGTAGGGAACACACAGAGAACACTAAATTAAGTTTAGGGTATCTAAAAGTACGCTAATATCTAAGTAAGTATAAACACGTTCGTCAGTATCTGGGCACCAGAAAGACCAGCAATTTTTATAGTGGTGGGATTAACTTTCATAGTATCAAGCAGACTGATGCAGTTATGGCGGGTGTCATGTGGCGTGTGATCTATATTTAATTCTTTTAATGTCATAGTCAAATAACAGTCATAATAATTTTGATAAAAAAATATTTTTCTTCAGTAGTACTTAATAAATACTCACATTCATTGTTGTTATACCAGTATTCAGAGAACTTGTAAGTTTTATCGGCAATGGGAACTACTCTTATTCCCGCATCGGTTTTGCTGTCTTGTACATAAAACCATTTTTATGATAAGTAAACATCGGTTTTCCAAACTCCAGAATATATAAGCATAAGGACAGACTGCATATATTCGTTATATTCTACATTTTTCCAAACAGATCTATTTCATCATTGCTAAAGAGTGTGCGATCATATTTATTTGGATTGCCAGCATCTTTTATTTTCACGTATTCAACAATATTACGCCCCATTGTAACAATCTCATTAATGACCACATATTCAAAAAGTTGCCCCTATAAAACTTTTAGCTTTCTAAGAGTAGGATAATTTTTCTCGCTATCGTCCATCACCTGATGAAGGTGAAAAAGTTTAATATCTGCATATCGCATATTATATAAAAAGGTGAAAATACCATAGGTAGCTTAATAACCGTTTATCTTAGATTTTGAAATCTCTTTATATTTTCGTTTGCACCATACATCATATACTTCTGAAAAAGTGTTTTTTAACACGCTTATATCGTAGGAATCTGTATTATAATCGGCAAGTGCCTGCAATGCCTCTAGTTTCAACATCAACAGAATAACTACCGTTTTTTGTACATGGTAAGGCTTTCTGCGCTTGCCATATAATTTCCAATAGACCCGTAGACATCATTTTTTTTACTAGAAAGAAAATTTAAGGATTTTTGCATTTGGCTACACTTTCTATAGCCCAAATGATTATTTTATGTAATTATTGAAGCCAATGACTGTAAAAAGTGTAGCCATATTTCAGAAAATGCGCTTTAAAATAAGTGTAAAATCCGTTTATGGTATTACATAGGAGTGCAGTTATTCACATTACGGAGGGTATATAAGTATGAAGTATGCGAATATATAATTTTGTTGAATCTTAAAATTGTTTTGATATAATAGAACTATAAGTGTCTTTGTTTGAAAATGTATTTTTGATTGCATAATTGGAGAAATAATTTATGCCTGTGAGTTATAAAAAATTATGGAAAATACTTATAGACCGAAACATGAAGAAGAATAACTTAATAAAGTTAGGCAGGAATTAGCACAGCTTTAATGGCTAAGCTAGGATGTAATATAATTTTTACAACGGATGTAACAGTTATAAAATGCAATGTATTGGATTGTGAGATTGTTTAAATGGTTCTAAAGGAATAAATTCATATTTCATAATTGAATGACTTAAATATGGAAATGTATTTGTTGACATATAGGTCTAAAATCTGGGGGGGGGATAAATAATATGAATAAAAATTACAGAAAGATCTATGATGAATTGATTACGAGTCAACTAAAAGCAGTTATAATTGATTATTCTCCGCAGACTC
The DNA here is from genome assembly GCF_002934545.1 of Lacrimispora xylanisolvens. GTDB lineage: Bacteria > Bacillota > Clostridia > Lachnospirales > Lachnospiraceae > Lacrimispora > Lacrimispora xylanisolvens. The sequence continues at coordinate 39,491 of NZ_PTJA01000017.1, read as the reverse complement.
ACAATTATATTTATCGAGGTTACACGCATAAAGCAGAGGCAACATCTATGGATGATGTTGTAAAATTAGTTATTGACGATATGATTTTTTATGCATTTTCTGAATCGGAAGTTTTAGAGCTTCATGAAGATCTTGAAATTCTTGAAGATTTACGAGAAGCTGCAAAATATGCGTATAGTCAAAGACTTCCAAAACGATTAAATGCAGATACAGATGGAACATTGGGAGAAGTCTTGCTTGATATTTTTATTCAAGCTTATGCACCAAATGCAGAAAAATTAGTAATTAGAGCTAAGCATACTGAAATAAAGAGTAAAAAAGAAATAACAGGATATGATGCACTGTATTTTACTAAAGAAAATTCAGATATCTGTATCTGGTTAGGACAAGCTAAGGCAGGAAAAAAAGATTATTGTAAAAAAAGTATTGTTGATGACTTAAATGATAAATTTAAAAAAAATTATTTTGCAGATACAGCCTTTTTTATCGCTGATAAGTGTGATACAGAGGAACTTAAAAAAATGCTTAGACAGATAAATAAAATCTGTTTTGAAGCCCAAAAATTTAATTATTCATCAGAGAAGAAAATAAATGAGCTAGTTAATTACTTAAACCTTAATAATGTAAAAATAAAAATCCCTTGTTTGATTGCTTATACAAAAGATATTTATGCCAATGAAGAAAAACTAAAAGAGCATATTATTAGTGAAGTGGAAGAAATAAGAAAAAAGTTTGATGATGAATTGTTTTCAATTGAGGTTGAATTACCTTATGAAGTAGTATTTTACATATTTCCCATTAAAGATGTAAATTATTTGAGAAAAAAGATTATAGAACTAAAGAGGGAGGCAATATAGTATGGAATACTTGTACAAATTGGTTGATTTAATAAACGAGTTTGAGGATGGTAATGATAATGCAGAAAAGCAGATACGAGATTTAGTATGTTATATTTCTGATAATGATGAATATATGAAAAATGAGTTGTATAGAAGTGTTATATTTGAAGCATCTGAAAAGTTAAGAATGTTTGGATATATTAAAGGAAAAAATAAAATATCTGCGTTTGAATTTTCAGAGGATGATTTGTATGATATTAAACATGAAACGATTCAAAATTATTACAGATCTAGAGTGTTTAGTAATAATCTTTTGGATAAAAGACAAAAGCAAGTTGTTGATAGGTTTATGATTCTTGAAAATAAAAGAATGTTAGTGAGTGCACCTACCTCTTTTGGGAAAACATTTTTATTAAGAGAAATAATATATTTGAATAGAGATAGATATAAGAATATACTTTTAGTATTTCCAACAATTGCTTTGTTGAATGAGAATACAGAAAGTATAAATAATCTAATTCAGACTTTTCGGTTGGATTATAAGGTTATTAACAATGTGTATTCTGGGGTTAGCAGTGATAATAAATATATTTTTATACTTACCCCAGAAAGAACATTAAAGTTATTGGCAGATAACGGAAATTTAATAATAGACTTTTTCTTTTTTGATGAGGTATATAAAATTGATGAAGATTTTGATAAAAATGAAGACAGTGTAAAGAATATTGAGGAAATAATCGAAACAAAAGAGGATAAGGGGGGGAGAGCAAAGGCGTTTCGGATTGCGTTATATTTACTGGCCAAGCAAGTGAAAGAGTATTATTTAGCAGGTCCATACTTGAATTTAGATAATGTTAAAAGTGGAATGAAAAAATTTATATTATTGAATAATATAACTACTTTCCAAGTGGAATTTGAACCGACGGTGCGAATTGAAATTGATGCATGGAAAATGAACAGTGTATTATTTCATCCTGTGTTAGGTGAGTCTAAAATACAATTATATGATCATGCAAGTCCAACTACAAAAGAAAAAGTTAGTGGAATTGCAAAATATTTGTACGAGAATAAATTAGGACAAGCAATATTTTATTGCTCAACTCCAAATAGATCTATGCAATACACAAAAGTAATTGTTGATTCTATTAACTGCAAAGAAAGCAGAATACCGCAAGCATTTATTAATCATTTAAAAAGAAAGTATAATGTAAAATATGGAAGTAATAAAAATAGTGTGACATATTGGAGTCTAATAAAGGCTTTAGAAAATGGTATAGGTATTCATCATGGTAAATTTCCTAAATATATACAGAATGAAATTCTTAAAATGTTTAATAATGAAGATTTTAATTTCCTATTTTGTACATCGACAATTATAGAAGGTGTCAATACAAATGCAAAAAATGTTGTTGTAATTAATAATAGTGTTGGAAATACACCCATGACAGCATTTGCATTAAAAAACATAAAGGGAAGAGCTGGACGTTACTATCATCATTCAATTGGACGAGTTTTTTATGCTGATCCAAAACAACGAAATATAGAAAAGACAGACGAAATGCAACTTAATTTTCAAACATTTGATGATATAAATATTTTAAAAACAGATATTGACAATTCTAAAATTGAAGATTTGTCTGAAAAAAATAAAAAAATAAAATCTGAGAGAGAAGATAATTTTGATAAACAGATTTTACCTAATGCAATTTTTATAAAAAACAGATTATATCCAAGGGATCAGCAAGAACGTTATTTGAAATATATTATGATATCTAGTAACTTTGACAAATTTAATGGACTTATCAATAATTCCCATAACATTAACTATTTTTTGACTAAGAAATTAATGAAACCTTTGCTGGAAACATTTGTTGAAACAGGCATTTTAGAAATTAATAAAGGAACTGTATATAATGCAGTGTTGGCAACATATAGCATAAACGGAACAATGGGTGTTCTTGAGTATCATATAAAGCAGTTAGAAAAAGATGAAATCAATTCGTCAGAAGAAAAAATTGATGTCGCATATGTAAATACATTTGATCAAATAAGAACTATTATTGAATATGAAGTTCCTAAATTGTTGTGTTTATTTGAATCTCTGTATCAACAAGCGGGAATAATAAAAGGATATAAAATGGATGAATTCAATTTGTCTGGCATTATTCGATTTTATGAACTTGGCATTACAACCGAATTGGGGTTATTTCTAGTAGAATATGGGTTTCCAATAGATACTATACGTCAATTAGAAAGAAAATTTTCCGCAATACTAAATATGAGTGCTAAGGAAGCAGTTTTCTACTTGGAAAAAAACAGAAAACTTCTGTTAGGACTTATGGATGAGTATGAGATGGGATTATATGAACGTGCTATAATTGCTTTAGAGAAAAGAAAATAAGTGTGAAGGGGGATCGGTATGAATTTAGAAACCGAAACAGAAACAATTGAATTATGCAAATACCTGTGCATGACTAAATTCCGCCATCCTTAAAAGTTGTGGTAATTACTTAAAGAAAAATCTTATATAAAAAATAGAGAATGTTATAAAATCTTATAAATCAGCTTCCAGGTAAAAGAATATAATTAACAAAGACAGGCGGTGAATCCTTTTGAAAAGCATCCGAGGTAACTACTCAGTACAGTTGATATAATCTGTTAGCAGATTGTGCTGAGGTAAATTTTGAAATATGTTAACAGTCTCAACTGTACTGACCCTTTTTCCATTCAGTTTAAATAAAAAAGGAGTACAGGAATGAGCCAAATAAAAGAAATCATAAAAGAGAATAAAAAGGCGATTGCCTTATACGTTATAACAGGTTTATTAATTGCATTTTTAACGAACTATAAAATAAAATATTTTCAAAAAATAATTGATGAGTTCAATGATCACACAATCAGATTAAATACTATTCTGGTATATGGAATTGTATTAATTAGTTTTTACTTGTTAAATTATTTTGACGAATATCCGAAGCAAAAGCTTCGAAATGGTATTTATTTAGATTTTAAAGTACAGGCCTTAAAAAAGGTTAGTAAAATCCAGTATATTGAGTATCAATCTTTGGGTACAGGGAAGCTTACACAAAGCATTGAGAATGGGGCAAATGCAGGAAAAGGAATTGTTTTTGATTATTGGTTGAGCGTTTTCAGGCAATTGATCCCAACCATTTTATTCAGCATCTTTTTTATATGGAAATTGAACCCGTTTATCACTTATTTAATATTGTTCGGTTATGTTTTTGTATTTATCACAACGAATTTACTTTTGAAGTTACTATATTCAATCAAAGAAAAAATCTTGTGCAATGAAGAAATGATGAATCATTATCTGGTCCGTGGATTTATGGAGATGGTGACATTCCGAATGAGCTGCCGATTCCCTTATGAAATAGAAAAGGCAGTAAAGTCGAAAAATGAGATTATAAAATCTAAAGTAAAGATGAATATGATCCATGAAGCATTCTTCACCATATTTGCAATACTTGTGGCATTTCTAAATGTAGGAATCCTTGTATACGCCTGGTTGAATCAATCTGTATCTATAGGAACCTCAGTGGCACTTATTTCTCTGGTTGAAAATGCCTATACACCAATCGCGGTCTTTAATGTATTAACTGTCCAGTATAAACTGGATAAGGCTACATACTGCAGATTTGAAAAAATTCTTAACATGAAAGAGGATGAACAATTAGAGAGAGGAAAGCGTGTTGAAGTAGAACAAGGTGATATCAGGATAACAAATCTTTGCTTTCAATATAATAACAAGAAAGTTATTAATAATTTGAATGTTGAGATTAACAAGGGGGAAAAAATAGCGCTTGTGGGGAGCAGTGGTTCCGGAAAAACAACATTAATTAAACTCTTATTGGGATTATTAAAATATGATCATGGCAGTATTCAGATTGATGGTAGTGAATTAAGGGACATAAACCTGGAAAGTCTGTATAAAAATGTAAGCTATATATCACAGGAAGCTCCGGTATTTGACGGTACGGTCAGAGAAAATATTGTTCATAACCAGAACGAGGATGACCAATACATCCACGAAATATTAAAGAAAATGAAGTTAGCTGATTCAGTGTCAAAAATGGATAGTGGAATTGATACTCTTATCGGTGAACGTGGGATGATATTATCTGGAGGTGAAAGGCAGAGGCTGGCATTAGCCCGGCTGTGGTTTCAAAAAAATAATATTGTTATTATGGATGAAGCGACTTCTGCCTTGGATAATATAACGGAAGAGGCTGTCATGGAAGAGGTAATGAGACTCTTGTCGGATAAAACGGTCATAGCAATTGCACACCGACTAACTTCCATCATAAATTTTGACCGGATTATGGTGTTTAACGATGGCCGTATTGTTGAGCAGGGAACATTTAATGAACTATTAAAGAATGGAATGTATTTTTCTGACTTGTATCATAAGAGCATGCAGTAGACGCGTTTGTAGAGAGGATCATCTCCTCTCTACACTTATATTTTACCATGAAAACGGTTGAAACTCAAGACTACAAAATTTAGCCCAAAAGGGATATACTACTTACACGAATGGAGGTATGTATATGGATGAGCAAAATTGGCTTGAGGTCATGAACCGGCAGCAGTGGATGAAGCAGATACAGGAAACGAACCAGTATACATCAAAATATGGGCTTCAATTATCGGAGGAAGATACGGAACTTTTGATTGAAGAGAAAAACCATACGCTGAAAGCAGAACGCAGAGTTGAATTCGGACAGAGCGTGATTCCACAGATTATATATATATTTTGCGATTCTGCATATATTTCTCAGGATAACTATTTGGATACGTTGATCCGACTCCAGGAAATATTCTTTCTGTATAAGAATGAAATGCAGGATGAGATTACAGATGAAGAGCTGCTTAATTTTATGAAAGAACAATTTGAAGATGTTTGCTATGGGGATCTGGAGTATCTGGAAAGCACTTGTCTTGAAATATTCAGTGAGGCAATCAGGGCTGGTTACAAGGGGTATAAGATTACCCAGGGTAAGGGAGAGTTTTCCAAGATAGACATTGTTCAGAGGTGGGATAAAGATCTATATTTACAGACGTTGAAAGAGCTTTGCTGGAGGTAGTGCGTATGGGGGTTGAGATAGAAGAGGAGATTTATTAAATGGAACCATATTACTATAGTCAGATGAATAAACAGCAACAAAGAATTTACCAGGTCATTAAGAGCGGACTGGAGTCACTTTCACAGAGCTTTGATGTGCAAAGAATCGATGGGGCTGAGCTGAGCGATATCTTTTTTAAGTTGAGATTGGATTGTCCGGAGATATTTTATGCTTCTACTTTTCAATATTCCTTTTACGATAACTCGTCACTTGTAAAGATGAAGCCGGTTTATTTATTTGATAAGAATAAAATTAAAGAACATCAGGTGGCAATGACCGCCAGAGTGGAGAAGCTTGCCAGGGTGGTGAAAGATAAAAGTGATTGGGAGAAGGAACAATACATTCATGATTTTATCTGTGAAAATGTTACTTATGATAAACTGAAAAAGCAGTATTCCCATGAAATCCTGGGGCCGTTGGGGCAGGGCGTGGGCGTTTGTGAGGGAATTGCAAAGTCGGTTAAGATCCTTTGTGACCGGCTTTCTATTCCCTGTATTGTTGTTATTTCTGAGAATAATCCGGAAAAGAACATCAAATACAGACACGCCTGGAACGTGATTCGGATTAATGGGGTGTGGTATCATCTGGATGCCACATTTGATAATACATTAGGAAAGAAAGAACTGAGGTATGACTATTTTAACCTGGATGATAAAGGGATCTTTAAGGATCATGAGCCTGTGATATATAAGGTCCCGGTGTGTGGCGATGGAGATCATTTCTTCTATAAGGATAAGAAACTTTCTTTCACCAAATTGGAGGATATTAAAAAACGCTGCCAACAGGCAATTAAAAAGGGGAAAGTATTAACATTTCATTGGAGAGGCGGATACCTTACTAAGACTGTTATGGAAGAACTATTGCAAATTATTGTGGGTGAAGCAAAGGAAAAAGGCAGACACAGTCAGATTACCATTAACTGGCCTCAGGCGGTTGTACGTGTGAAATTCCTTGAGGAGCAGATGGAAGATTCGGTGAAAATGGAGGATGCATACGAAGAGGAAAATGATGCGGAAATGTAGGGCCATAAAAAATTGACAGGAAGAGGAACTGGGTTGTTTGCAGCGCCTTAGAATACTTCTACAAAAAATTAAAATATTTTGTCACAAATGCTAAGTTCTGGTTGTCTAATAATAGACACATAAAATTAAGGAGGAACAAGTCATGCAAAACGAAATATTTGATTTATTTGACAAGGCGGTTGAAGGAGACAGGGAGGCACTGGAAGAATTAATCCTAAGTGTGAAGGATATGATCTATAACCTGTCTCTTCGAATGCTTGGAATGCCTTTTGATGCTGAGGATGCAACCCAGGAAATTATTATTAAAGTTATCACTCAGCTTTCTTCATTCCGGAAAGAAAGTGCATTTTCTACCTGGGTGTACCGCATCGCCGCAAATTATTTAATCAATTACAAAAAGTCTATGTTTGCACAGCATCAGCTCAGTTTTGAATTTTATGGGCAGGATATTGATAATGGGTTCATCCATAATACAAATCAATTAACCCAAAATGTGGACGAGAATCTTCTGGCTGATGAATTAAAACATTCCTGCACAAATGTTATGCTTCAGTGCCTGGATGCGGAAAGCCGTCTGATTTATGTACTTGGTGTTATGTTTAGAGTTGACAGTAAGATTTGCGCTGAAATTCTGGAAATTTCACCAGAAGCATATCGCCAGCGCCTTTCACGCACTCGAAAACAGGTTGGAGAATTTTTGAGTGAATATTGCGGTTTGTCTCAGACTGGTAAATGTAATTGCAAGAAGCGGGTAGGATACGCCATACATACAAAACGGTTGGAACCCAATAAATTAGAGTATAGCAATATGTCCATAGCGGACGAAAAATCCATCTTTAGTTTCACTCAGGCAATGGATGAGATGGATCAGATGTCCCTTATTTTCGCACAGCTGCCCAAGTACCGCTCGCCAGATGTAATCCATAGATTTATTAAAGATCTTTTGGGTTCCTCCGCAATGAGAGTGGTTGCCGGAGCTGGTGAGGAGGTAACCGTATGAGAGAATTCTTTTTGACGTTGCTGATTGGGATTGTGGCAGGAATACTTGATGTGCTGCCGATGATAAAAATGAAGCTTGATAAGTATTCCATCGCTTCTGCATTTGTATTTTATCTGATTCTACCTTTTGTGATATTTAACCTTAATTTATATGGAATTGTATGGTGGATGAAAGGTGGTATGATTGGATTTGGCTTAGCCTTACCGGTTATCATCCTTGTGGCCAGGGAAGATAAAAAATCGATGGTTCCCATGGTTGTTATGTCGATAATATTGGGAACGGTCATTAGTACTGCCGGCTATTATTTGATTTAAAACCATGTATCAGAGCCGGTTTTCCTGTATTGCAGTGCGGTATTCTTTGGGGGTGGCACCAACCAGATCTTTAAACTGCTTGGTGAAATAACTGGGGCTTGAGAAACCACAGTCAAAAGCAATATCAGTTATGGGGGCATCTGTGGTTGAAAGCTGCTCTGCGGCTTTAAACAGCCGCCTCCGCTGAATATACGCCATCGGGCTGTAATGGAGATACCGGCTGAATATGCGCTGGCATTCTCTTGTACAGATATTTGCTGTATCCGCAATTTCTTTTACCGTCATCACATTTCTTAGATTTTCGTCAATCCATTCCAACATTTGCTTCAAACGGGATTCCTGAATCGTCGGCACTCTGCGTGAGGGCATAGTCTGATGCTTTTCCTTTGTATAAAGCAGTATTTTTGAAATTGCTTCCCGGACTTCAAATTCATAACCGGGTTTCTCCTCCGCGCAGGCATTAAAGGCAATTTCAAACTGCTGAAAAAACGATTTATCTTCAGCCTCTCTTCCGAATTTCAAAAAATCTGGTCCTGCATTTAATAAAGGACGTACATACATCGTATCAAAAACACTTCCCGGCGTACCGCCTACAATACCAGAGTCAAATACAAAAGAATGATAGATACAGGGAGAAGGCACAATCGCAGTAAAGGAATGCAGAACACCAGTATTGATAAAGCAACCTTCGCCAGCTTCCACGTAATAAGAATTGTCTCCAATCTGAATCAGAACACTGCCTTGCAGTAAAATAAAAACTTCTAATTCCAAATGCCAGTGGGAAGGGATGCAATCAGCAAAATATTGGTGGATATCTCCTTCATTAGCAAGCAGGTCAAAAAGCCGGAAGCCCTGATCCTGCAATTCCTTTCTGTGGCTGTCTGTTGAAACATAATTTCTGTTTCGAATCATTTAGATCCCCTCTTTTGTCGCTTTTTTTATAGTATATGACGTTTCCGTGAAAGCGGCAAGTATTATTTATGTATATAATGAGAGTAGGAAATACAGATAAAATGTGGGTTTCTGATGCTGCATCAGTCATGTGTCGGGGAGGAGGAGTTTTATGCAGATGAATTACAAAAGTCGCGTTCTTGATATGACGAAAGGCAGCCCGTTTCAATTGCTTCTCTATTTTTCGCTGCCACTTTTTTTCGGAAATTTATTGCAGCAGCTATATAGTCTGGCGGATGCGTCAATCGCAGGTCATCTGTTAGGGGATGTGGCTTTGGCAGAAATTGGTGCAACGGCGGCATTATACAGCCTTATTACAAATTTTGTTTTTGGATTAAATAATGGCCTGGCTCTGATTGTGAGCAAGTATTTTGGCGCAGGAGAAAAAAAGGAGATGAAGCAGGCTGTCTGCTATATGGTCACCATCGCCTGTGTCTTTGCAGTACTCCTTACTACTCTTTTTTTGTTGTTCCGACATTCACTTTTAGTAATACTTCAGATACCAGAGGATACTCTGGAGGGAGCCCTTAACTACTTTACCATTATTCTGGCGGGAATCCCTTTGTCCATGGCGTATAATCTGGAATTCAGTTTACTTCAGGCAGTTGGCAACAGCTTTACGCCGCTGCTGTTTTTACTCTTTAGCAGTGTGCTGAATGTAGGACTGGACTATCTGTTTATGGGAAATCTGGCAATGGGAGTACAGGGGGCGGCGATAGCGACTGTGCTTGCGCAGGGAGTCAGTGGGGTATTATGCTTTTTTTATATTGTAAAAAATTATAGAGAACTATGCTTTGAGAAAAAGGATTTCCTTGTAAAGCCTGCCTTTGTTTTTAAAATGCTCTGGACAGGGCTCAGTATGGCACTTATGAGCACCATTTATAACATTGGCAGTGTCGTTTTACAAAGCAGTATCAATGCACTGGGCAGTGTCTATATAGCAGCCCAGATGGGAGCACGCCGTCTGGCTGAACTATTCTATAATCCGGGGCTTGCTCTGGCGGCAAGTATTGCTACTTATTCCAGCCAGAATTATGGAGCCAATCGCAATACACGAATCGGTAAAGGGATCAAGACGGCCTTGCTTATCTACGGCGTCTGGTGGCTGTTTGCTGTTACGTTTGTATTTATGCTTGGGGAAAATGCAGTAAAGCTCATTACGGGGAGTGTCAGCCAGGAAGTTGTTTCCAGTGCAGTTCTTTACCTTCAAATCAGTATACCAATGATTCCGCCAATGGCATTTCTTGTAATTATGCGGAGCGCATTGCAGGGGATGGCTCATCCAGGGCTGCCACTTCTATGCAGCGTAATCGAACTGATTGGAAAAGTATGGTTTTCCCTTATGATCGTACCTGTGTGGGGATATCTGGCTGTATGTATCTGTGAGCCTGTCTTATGGGTCATTTGCGCGCTGGTTATTTTAGCCGCTCCATTCGTTTACCGCAGGGAATTTGCCTGAGTGAGACGGTAGAGAGGAGTTGTTTATGAAAACTGTTTTATTAGGTGATTTAGAACCAATGGCTTATAAAGTGATTCAGGCAATTGAGTCAGAATCCCGGAACGTTAAGAATACAATTTCCCTCAACACTGGGATTCGTATATTGGAACAATATCAGACCCTTGCTGACTGTTACGTTTATTTTTATGATTCACAAAGAGATATGAAATGTGGCATTTACAATGGTTCCACTTTGCTGTGTGACGGGGAAACCCTGATTCCCAACAGCTGTGGATTTTTAAACCAGGCATCCAAATCGGAGGCATTTGATATGATTGGAATGATTCCATGTTCCTCCGATTTCCGATTATCAAGAATGGTAGGCATTGCAAATGAGATCAGAATTATTTCCAATAACCGTGTGGAAGTCACACTGAACCAGGCGTCTGTCCTTGTTATCATTGCCCGGATTTCAGCAGGAGAATTAAATTATTTAAAAAGAGAGAGGAACAGAGCATGATGGAAGCAGTAATTTTTGATTTGGACGGATTGTTAATCGATAGTGAAGTGATATCATATCAATTATACCAGGAGCTACTAAACAAATATGGACACTCTTTTACCATAGAGAATTATGCGCAAAACTATAGCGGAAAAACAGAACTGGGTAATATGGAAACTCTGGTGGATCTTTATCAGCTTCCGATTTCTGTACAGGAAGGACTGGATTACACGCTATCACGGGAGAAAGAGTATTTTATAAAAGGAGTTTCATTAAAACCAGGCGTCAGAGAGCTGTTGGATTATTTAAAGAAAAATAAATACAAAATCGCTTTGGCATCATCCAGTACCAAAGACAGAGCATTGTTTGCTTTGGTGCAACATGGAATAGATGGCTGTTTTGATGAAATGGTATTTGGTACAGAAGTTGAAAAGGGAAAACCCAATCCGGATATATTTTTGAAGGCATGTAAAAAATTAAAGGTTGATCCTGAAAAATGTCTTGTACTGGAAGATAGTGAGGCCGGTATACAAGCTTCATACTCTGCCCGGATTCCTGTGATCTGCATACCGGATATGAAAAAACCAACTATAAAATATCAAAGCATGACAGAAACCATTCTGCCATCTTTATTGGAGGTAATATTTTATCTGGAGAAGGAAACCGCAAAAGAAACGGAGAATTAAGTATCTCACCACCCAAAATATATTGATAAAAAACTTGATTATATCCAATGTTGGATATATAATGACTTTATCATTACAGATGAGGTGCTTTTCATGGTACAATTATTTATTCTTTTCTTTTTTAGTATTAAGCCGACTCATGGATATGAAATTCAAAGGTTTATCAGTCTCAATCGCATGTCGGAATGGAATAACATAAAATCCGGTTCTATCTATTATGCAATTAGGAAATTAGAAAAAGACGGATATATCAGAATGATTGATAAACCAGAAGAAGGAGAAAAGAAAAAGCAGATTTATGAAATAACACAAAAGGGCAGAGATGTACTTAAGATATTGGCATATAAGGAGATGGGCAGGCCTTTGCAGGGAGCAGCATCGGAAAAATTTCTTTTATATCCCATAATTGCCAGTCTTCAGAAAGAAGAGATCATTCAATGCGTGGAAAACCATATGGGTGATTTAAAAGTACAGAAAAACCGGATTAATGACTGGAGAAAAGAGAAGGAGCAAGACCCCTGTTCCATGGAAGTAATTACTTTGGATTATATGATTACAACCATAGAAAGCCAGATAAACTGGCATAGACTGATGTTAGACAATCTGGACAAAATCATTCAGGAAACAGATGAGATTGCAGCGCTGATTAAAGAAACAAACTTTATGAATTATGAATTATGAATGTTAAATTGTGAATCATGCACCAAAACGAAACTATGGTTTTGGTGCAAAAAAAATATCTATATATCCAACGTTGGATAGTAAGGAGCGGAAAATGAATGTTCTGGTTATATCAGGAAGTCCCAGGAGGAAAGACAGTTATCAGGTCTGCATGGAGATTTGGAATGAATTAAAGAAATATGATTCTGGGATTGAGTTCGAGTATTTACAATTGAGCCAGTCCAGTATTTCAGAATGCAGGGGCTGCGCCATCTGCTTTCAAAAAAGTGAATTATTATGTCCCTGTAAGGATGATGAGATCAGGTCAATAAAAGAGAAGATGAAAAATGCAGATGCAATTATTCTATCCAGTCCAGTCTATGCCTATCAGGTTACGGGTCAGATGAAACTGTTTATTGATCGTTTGTCTTATTTATTTCACAGACCGGAGTTTTGTGGGAAACCGGTACTGATTGTAGTTACCACAGATGGAGGAGGGAGCAAACAGGTTTATAAGTACTTAAAAATGACAGTATCCGGTTGGGCAATGGATCTGGTGGGGGATGTACAGATTATTTCGCCTATGTATTTTGAGAACAGAGAGCCCAAAAGTGTTTTTAAGTTTAATAAGCGCATTTATGCAAAAGGACAGAAGAGAATAAAAATTCTGGCAAAAAAGCTATATGAAAAAATGGGGCAGAGCAATAAAAAAGTACCTACATTCTATGATATATTTTTATTTAACTGCCTGCGAAGTAAAATATATACATCAGATGCAGATCGTATTTACTGGAGAAATAAGGGCTGGATTGATGCTCCTTACTTTTTTGATGTGGATATAAATCCAGTAAAACGTTTCTTTGGAAAAGTGATGAAAAGGCTTATTGATATCCTTGGAAAAAAGATATCTACAGGCGCTTAGTCTTTATTTCCAATCTCTGTATTGCGAAAGTTAAGATTTCGATATTTTAAAGGAGTCATTCCAGTCTTCTTATGAAATATCTCTGTAAAATAGCTTTGATTGGGAAACGCCAATATAGAGGAGATCTGCGAAGGGGAGTAGTCAGAATAAATCAGCATATTACTGGCAGTCTCGATCTTTTTATCCCTGATATACTGGCTCACTGTCATGCCTACTTCTTTTTTGAAAAGGCGGGATAAATAGGAGGAGTTTAAACCGATGGCAGATGCAAGTGTTTCTATGGTGATTCGGGTATGGAGGTTGTCACAGATATAGTCAATGCATGCCGCTACATGTCTTGAGGTCGCTTTATTTTTCCTTATAAATTTCATGCGTTTTGCATAGTCCAGACACATAATGGGATGCACCGCGGCAACTTCTTCCGGCTTCGTACAGCTATCCGCTTTTTGTATATAAAAATCGCTGAGACTGAAGGCTGTTGACAGTTCCATTCCCCCCTCCATACAATATCTGGCCACCAGTGCAGCAGTAATAACAAAATGGTATTTTATATTTTGCAGGTGATTAAACGAAAGAATGCCAAGTCCATTCTTTGATAAAAGAGATTCCTGGCAAAGTTCCAGAACTTTTGTGGTATTTCCTGATTTTATGACAGAATAAAATTCCTGCTCGGGTGTATAAGGCGCGCGGATTAAATTATTTTCTCTTCTCACAAATTCCTGAAATGCCAGTTCTTTTTTTATATTCATGGGAAAAGCCCTCCATTGCACCGTTATTTTCTTTTGATATTATATCATGAAAACAACATAAAAGAAAAGAAAATGATATCATTTGCCTGTCAGATCAGATAGTATAAAATTATCTGAAAGGAAAGGTAGTGAAGCGATATGAAACTGAAAAGAGGGTTAAATTTAGGGGGATATTTATCTCAGTGCACTCACAATATGCAGCATTACAGTACATTTATAGGAAAAGCGGATATTGAGCAGATTGCAGCATGGGGATTTGATCATATCCGCCTTCCCATTGATTACGAAGTTCTGGAAGATCAGGAAGGCAATCCCAAAGAGGAAGGTTACCGGCTGGTTCATAGCATTTGTGACTGCTGCAGGACAAATAAGCTGGATGTAATCCTTGATCTGCACAAAGCGTATGGCTATGATTTTAATGATGCAGGGAACAGGGAGAAAAATGATTTGTTTCATAATTCCTATTTACAGGAACGTTTTGTGGATCTTTGGCACAGGATTGCAACGGAATTTAAAAACTACGATAACGTAGCCTTTGAATTGCTCAACGAGGTTGTAGAGAAGGAAAATGCGTTGCTTTGGAATGACCTGATCGACAAAACGGTGACGGCAATCCGTAAAATTGATACATTTGTACCCATTATTTATGGGGGAATACAGTGGAACAGCGCAAGCACATTAAAATTACTGAAAAAACCGGAAGATAAAAATATTATCTTTACTTTTCACTTTTATGAGCCTCTTTTGTTTACCCACCAAAAGGCCCATTGGGTCAAACAGATGGATCCACAAAAGGATGTCTTTTATCCCGAAAGCATGGAGTATTACCGCACACAGTCTGCCGCACTTGGAGAACAGGGGGAAGCAGTCCTAAACTCAACGGCTGAGACAATTGGAAAAGAGTTTTTAGAGATAATGGTGAAGGGTGCAGTTCTGGCTGCACAAAAAGCTGGCACTCAGCTGTACTGCGGGGAGTTTGGTGTGATTGACCAGGCACCTGTTCCGGACACACTGCGATGGTTCCGTGACGTACATGACATATTTGAGAAGTATCAGATTGGCTGTTCCATATGGACTTACAAAGAGATGGATTTTGGACTGACAGGAAAGCATTATGATGATATCAGGGAAGAAATAATACAGATATGGACCCAGGAACAGTTATGCAGTTGCCAAACTGAGGCTTGACGAAACAAAAAAAGCATGATAATATTTGTTCAATTAAATATTTGCATTACAAAGAATTAACTATAATTCTGAGTATAAGAAAAGGCTATGAAAAGAAAGAGTAGCATTTTCAATTCCAAACAGAAAGATGCCGGTTGATGAGAGGCTCATGGATAGAAAGTGTGAATACATCTTGGAGCTGCGCACCGAACCGATTTAAGAAGTAGGCTGCGACGGAGAGCACACCGTAATCAGGTGCAAGGGTATCGCCACGGCCGTACCCGATGAGGTAGACAATGTGAGTTGTCTATAAACTTAAGGTGGTAACACGAGAGTCACTCTCGTCCTTTTGGAAACAGAAGGACGGGAGTTTTTTTATTTGATTTAACTCAGCTCTTTTTTCTGGATTTCTTATCAGGCATGCAAATATTAAAAATAATATTATAAGGAGAATTTGAGTTATGTTAACACCAAAAGAGCAAATGCGTATTATCTGCAAAGGAGTTCACCAGTGTGTAAATGAGGAGGAGCTTCTTGCCAGACTGGAACAATCTTATAAACAGGAAAAGCCGCTGATCATTAAATTAGGACTTGACCCTTCTGCACCCGATATTCATCTGGGGCATGCTGTGGTTTTAAGAAAGATCAGACAGATGCAGGAGCTTGGACATCAGGCAGTTATTATAATCGGAGACTTTACAGGCAGGATCGGGGACCCCACTGGGAAATCAAAAGGAAGAGTGGCATTGACCGACGAAAAGGTAAAGGAAAATGCAATGACTTACTGTGAACAGATATTTAAAATACTGGACAGAGAAAAAACAATGGTAAGATTCAACAGTGAATGGCTTTCAAAGCTGAATTTTGAAGATGTGATAAAACTGGCTGCAACGTCTACGGTTGCCAGGATGCTGGAACGGGATGATTTTCAGAACCGTTATAAGAGTGGTGTTCCCATTGGAATCCATGAATTTTTTTACCCGCTGATGCAGGCTTACGATTCTGTAGAAATAAAAGCAGATATTGAATTAGGGGGGACAGATCAGACCTTTAACATTTTGATGGGGCGAACGCTTCAAAAGTCTATGGGAACTGACCAGCAAATCGCATTATTTATGCCAATTCTTGAAGGACTTGATGGCATAGAGAAAATGAGCAAAAGCCTGGGAAATTATATCGGAGTGAGTGAGCCGGCAGAAGTGATGTTTAAAAAGGTGATGGAAGTGCCGGATGATCTTATCATTAAGTATTACGAGCTGACAACCGATGAACATCCTGACGAAATCGACAGAGTGAAAGCTGAGTTAATAAGGGGAGTCAATCCCCGGGATATTAAGTATCAATTAGCAAAAATTATTACAGGTTTATATCACAATGCAGAAGAAGTGCAAAACGCAATCACTTACTATGAAATGGCGTTTAGCAAAAAAGCAATTCCCAATGATATTCCAGTATTGCTTCTGGATCTGGAGAAAGATACGGTAAATGACAGCATACCCGGACTAATTGAACTGGGATATATAAAAAGCAGAAGTGAGTTTATCCGCCTAATAAGACAGGGCGGAATCCAGATCAATGGTGAAAAAATGGATGAGGACGAAATAAACAGTGTTCTGATTAATGGCGATGTCATGAGGATCGGCAAAAAAAGATTTATAAAAATTAATAAATAATGTGATCTCCCGCCAGTTTCTGGTGGGAGATATAAAAGTAATGATTGACGATGGGGATAATATGTGTTATCTTAAGTGTAATTGGAAGTATTATTACCAAAATAACCCATAAGAGGTCTTGAAAGGAGAATGTGATATGTCAAATGCATTATTTGTGAAAGAGGTAATGAACGAATAACTGAATATTGGGCATATGGATAACAGACATGTTTTGTATGCCGCTTTTAGACTCTTATATATCGCTTAACTCTGTTAAACACACGATAAGATGTGTTTTTTTTGTGCCTTTTTTTGGAAAGCCAACCGCAGTGACAGCTCATAAGGGCTATTACCGCGGCATTTTTATGCCCTTTTTTAATGGTTGGCAATTTGTTTGCTGACGGAAATCAGGAAGAGAGGTTGTTTTTGAAAGAAAAAATGAATGGTTTTATCACGGCAGTCCACAGGGAACGTTATGAGGTGAGAGCCAACGGGGAAGATCTGTATGCCAGGTTAAAGGCGGGAATATATTATACGGATCATTGCGAGGAAGAATTCCCAACAGTTGGTGACAATGTAGAGTTAGAGTATAATCCTCTGGGAGACTGTCTGATTATTAAGACAATGGAACGAAAAACTGCATTTTCAAGGAAAGATCCTGATGTGGGAATGGGAGAGCAGATTGTTGCTGCTAATTTTGATTATGTTTTTATTTTAATGTCTCTGAATTATGATTTTAATTTAAAAAGGCTGGAGCGTTATCTGACCGTCTCGTGGCAAAGTGGGGGGCAGCCTGTTATTGTCCTTACAAAAGCAGATATTGCAGAAGATACCCAGGAAAAACTGGAACTGGTAAATCAGATTGCGCTGGGTGTTGATGTCTGTGTGGTAAGTGCTGTGACAGGGGAAGGCATGGAACAGTTAAAAAATTATCTGGTGCCTGAAAAGACCACTGTATTCCTGGGGTCATCCGGGGTGGGAAAATCCACCTTCACCAATTATCTGCTGGGAAAAGAGCTTATGGAAACTGGAGAAATCAGAGAAGATGATTCAAAAGGGCATCATACTACAACTCACCGCCAGCTGTTTGTAATGGATAATGGAGCCAGGATTATTGATACACCGGGGATGCGGGAACTGGGAATGTGGGTTGTGGATGACGGTATCGATTTCAGCTTTACTGATATCAATGATTTAATAATACAGTGCAGATTTAGTAACTGCACCCATAACGGGGAACCGGGATGTGCAGTTGCCCAGGCACTGAAAGAGGGGACATTGACAGAAAAAAGGTGGAAAAATTACTGGAAAATCCAAAAGGAATCTGAGTTTCAGGCAGCTAAGGAAAGCCGGAAGCAAGCTGTTATAAAAAAGAAATCGAATAAAAAAAGCAGGGGAGAATGGTAAATGAAGATTATCAGAGCAGAAGAAGTTCATGTGGAAGAAGCATTGAGGTTAGCAATAGGAGAATATGAAAATCAGTGCAGACAGATAAAGCAATTGCCGGTAATTGACGTAACGGAACAGTTACGGGGCCTGATCGCCGGTTTATTCCGTAAAAACTACGGAGTCGTTGCTATGTGTGAAGGGGAAATGGCCGGGTACCTTGCATTTACAGGACCCATAGATGGGTACTTTGGAACATGCAGGGGAGCCTATTCTCCACTGGGCGGAAATGCCTTTTCCGGTCATGACAGGGGCAGGCTTTGCTCGATGCTGATGGAAGCGGCAATGGAGCTATTATTAAAAGAGGCGGAAGTTACCAGTGTTGCCCTGAGCAGGTATGCGGATGATCCATTTGTAGACCGGTCTCTGGTTTTAAATGGTTTTGGTATCCGGTGCAGCGATGCTGTTATGGATTTGGAGGAATTTGAGATAAGGGATATTTTTCAGAATGATTTTACTTTTACAGAGCTGTTTGGAGAGGATAAGAGACGCATTCTTGATTTAAGATATGGATTAGTAAAGCATATGTCTGATTCTCCCATTTTTTTTCCAACAGATATCCGGAAATATCAGATGCATTTTCCAGAAGAACAATCCCGTATATTTGCAGCCCTGAAAGAGGAAGCGGTAATCGGATATATGTCAATACAAGATGAAGGAGAAACATTTATCAGCGAAACGGAATCCATGAAAAATATTTGCGGTGCATTTGTAAAAAAAGAATATCGGGGAACCCATGTGGCAGATGATCTGCTGTCTTATGTCTGCAATGTGTGCAAAAAGGAAGGGATCCGTTACCTGGGGGTGGATTGCGAGACATTAAATCCAAACGCACTCCGCTTCTGGGGGAAACATTTTAAAAATTACACTTACAGCTATCATCGCAGAATTGATGAACGGGTCATTGGTTATGAATCTTATCTGAGAAAAGAGTGGATATCTAACCTGTAAAATAGTACAATAGTGGATAAAGCTAACATAGGGGGGAGTTTACAAATGATTTATCTGTCACAATTTTCATTTCCCAGTATAGAAAGAGAATACAGCTTCACTATGGGATTGAAACGAACTTGTTATGATACCTTTTATCCATTTCAGATTCTGTCAAAAAATCAGCTGACCAGGCTGGATTTTGAGCCGGTTACGATTTTATATGGTGGCAATGGGTCGGGTAAGACAACAGCTTTAAATGTGATTGCAGAAAAGCTTTGCCTTACCCGGGAAGCCCTTTACAACCGGTCGAATTTTTTTAAGGACTATACGGATCTTTGCTCTTATGAAGTGGAAGAACCAATCACAAGAGACAGCCGGATTATTACCAGTGATGATGTTTTTGACTTTATGCTTAATATAAGGTCTCTAAATGAGGGGATACATCAAAAACGGGAAAAGCTGTTTGATGAATATCTGGACTCAAAGTATTCCAGTTTCCAGATGAAATCTTTGGATGATTATGAAAAGCTTAAGAAGGTTAATATGTCCCGGAGTAATACCCAGTCCCGTTATGTCAGAAAGAACCTGATGGGGAATGTAAGGGAGCATTCCAATGGAGAAAGTGCTTATCTGTATTTTTGTGAAAAGATTAAGGAAGATGGGCTGTATTTACTGGACGAGCCGGAAAATAGTTTATCACCAGAACGGCAGCAGGAACTGTTGAAATTCTTAGAAGATTCAGCGCGTTTTTTCCACTGCCAGTTTATTATCGCGACTCATTCTCCATTTCTTCTCTCTATGAGAGGGGCGAAGATTTACGATATGGATGAGAATCCGGTTGATATTAAAAAATGGACGGAACTGTCTAATGTACAGGCTTACTATCAATTTTTTAAAAAGTATGAAAAAGAGTTTTTGTAAAAGGAGGCATAACCTATGAATTTATCGTATAGGAAAGCAGAAAAGGAAGATGCTGATTTATTAGTTCAGATTTATAATGAAGCATTCTACGACGATTATGTCAGATATGGGGAATGCCCCGCTTATGGAAGATCCAGAGAAAGTATGGAGAATTCCCTGGAAAAGTACCCGAAAGAGATTATTTACTGTGATGATCAGGCTGTTGGTGTCATTGCTTTAGAAGTTTTGGGAAACGGTGAATATTATCTTGGCTGCCTTTGTGTGATTCCACAATATCAGGGGAAGGGAATCGGCTCGCGGGCACTTGAATTTATGCTAGATCATTATTCGGACTGGAAAAAGATTACTTTAATCACACCAGCGGATAAAGAAGAAAACGTTAATTTTTATACAAAAAAATTTCCATTTAAAATTGATGGGACTCAGATGGATGGGAACGTCCAGCTGGCACACTTTGTAATGGAACGGTAAATGAAAGGAGACAGGCCATGTACGTTTATTTCATGAAAAATCAAAAGCCTTTAAATGAAGAATTAATTAAGGAACACGTAGAGCATTTAAAAAGCCTGAAAAGCCAGGGGAAACTAGTGCTTTGCGGACCGTTCAGCGACTATCCGGGTGGGATGGTTGTATACTTAGCTGATAATCTGGAAGAAGCCACAAGTATTGCAAAGTCAGATCCCTTTATTTCATCGGGATGTAAAACATTTGAAGTCAGGACATTGGAAGTGGCCAATGAAGAAAATAATTATCTGTTGGAAGTTTAATAAAAGATAATAATATAAGGGCAGACAGCACTAAACTGTCTGCCCTTATAATCAGGTCTATATAAAATCAACCAGAAATTTTCTGCGGTTAGGGAGACGAAGGGTGCGTAAGGCCCGGGCCTCAATCTGCCTGATTCGTTCTCTTGTAACACCGATATGGTCTCCTACCTCTTCCAGAGTATGGGGCATATGTCCGTTAAGACCAAATCTCATATTTACCACAATCTGCTCTCTTGGTTTTAGAGATTGTAACTGCTTATTGATTTCTTCTCTCAACATAATATCAGATACACGTTCTTCCGGAGATAGTATAGTTTTGTCCTCAATAAAATCACCTAAAAAACTTGCGTTATCATCGCCAATGGGGGTATCCAGCGATACGATCGATGCAGAATCCATCATAATACGCTCTATTTTATCAACCGAAAGTCCAGTGATATCGGATAGATCCTTGGTTGTAAAAGATTCCTGTTCCTGATCAAGCCGGCGCAGGAGTTGATTGATCATGTTAACATCTTCTTTGTAATGCACCGGCAGTCGTATGGTCCTGTCCTGTTCCGCGATTCCCCGGGTGACAGCCTGACGAATCCACCATGTGGCGTAGGTGGAAAAACGGTATCCCAGTTTATAATCATAACGTTCCACAGCTTTCATAAGGCCGATATTGCCCTCCTGAATGAGGTCAAGCAGGGTTAGGGACTGAACATATGCTTCATGCTTTTTTGCAATACTGACTACTAGCCTTAGATTCGAACAAATAAGAGTTTCTTTCGCCTTTTGATCGCCCTGTGCGCAGAGCCTGGCAAGATTATATTCTTCTTCCCTGGTCAGCAAAGGCGCTTCCCCTGCCTGTAATAAATACAATTTTATGGAATCGTCTATATTTGAATCAAGTTGTTTTTCTAAAACTGCTGCATCCACATTCTGCTGTTCTGTTTCCGACATCTGATCCTCCCTGTATCTATGAAATCTCCCGTACGTATTCAATTCCCTCTAATGTATATATTTTTTCCAATACATCAGAATGATTGAACTTTTGGGAAGTGCCAACTGTAAAAATAAGTGTTCCGAATTCTTCCTCCAATGTTTTTACTTTTCCCCGCTGCATGTCATACAGAACAAAGTGGTTTTCACATGCAAAATCGGATAGTTTCCGCAGAGAAAATTGAGAATTATGTTCCAGATAAACCTCCATGCTTTTTGCGTGCTGTTTGATATAGACATCTACTTTTTTCAATACAATCAATGCGAAGACCGAAAAGAACATACCGATAACAGCCCCGGAGTAAAAGCCCGTTCCAATGGCAATTCCAAGTCCGGCCGCCAGCCAAAGTCCGGCAGCAGTGGTAAGACCCCGAACTTCATCATTTCTGGTAACAATGATAGTACCGGCGCCCAGGAAGCCGATTCCGCTCACGACCTGTGCGGCTAACCGGGTGGGGTCAGTTCCAGGATTAGTGACAGCAATATATTGATTGGTAAGCATGACCATTGTGGAGCCGATACACACCAGTACATAAGTCATAAAACCGGCAGGACGATTTCGCAGCCCCCGCTCTGTTCCCAATATACCACCGACAATCAGAGACATTCCCAGTCTCACTATAATGGAGAAAATATTTATTTCCTGCAGATAAGAGGAATACTGATTTATATATGGCACCTTTAACACCTCTTTTTTTAAATAAAACACAGAGCCTCTCTTGTCTTATTGCAAATTGACAATCAAGGCTCTTAATAGAAGCACCCTTATTCTATGTATCCGTTATTGGGCTGCCTGCTCTGCATCTCTTGCAGCAGCATATTTCTTTTCAGAAATTCTGATAATAATGCTGTCTTTTTCCACCTGAAGCTCAATGCGGTCACTTAAAAATTCAGGAATATCAGCCACTGTTATGATGGTACCAATTGGCTTGCCCTCTAAGTCTACAGTAACGGTATCAATCATGTCTTCTGGTAAAGAAGCATATGGGACTTCCATCAGCATCTTATCTAAGACTCCGGTAACAAATTCGGCATTTTCTAAGATAACATGTGCCAGGCTGTTTACCTTTGTCTTTGGATCAAGAGCCTGAAAGTTAATGTGCTCGATTTTACTATCTGTAAAGCATCTGCTGCTGTCCTTAATCTGTGTTACGATTGTCTGATCTTCTAATTTAAGCTGAACTTTACTTCCAAGTCTCTGCTTGCGAAGCAGCTTTTCTGCAGTTTTTTCCTCCATTTGAATTGAGATGGAGTTGGGAAGACTGCCACCAAAAATGCAGCAAGGCACAATGCCTTTTCTCCGCAATTGTTTTGCTTTTAATTGTTCATTACGTTTTTCCACTGTAATAGTATTCATTGTGATCCTCCTCGTAAAATTTTTTGAATATATTGGGCCGTTATTGAAAAAGAAGGGCTTTTAATGGTTTCAAAATCCTGTGAAACCAGCAAAAGCCCTTCTCTAATAGACGGTTCTTTTATATCCAATTGACATAAGTATACCATAGAGAGCGAAAAAAAGCAAATCCATTAATTGTAATTTGAACTGTTTGTGAGAAAATATTTTCTGATTATATAAAAAAACAGTTATTTTCCCGTTGACACCAAAAAAAATTGTGCTAAAATTAGAATAACAAACACAGACAAAAGCGTTGACGAGGAGGAGTACATGCGATTCCGGATGAACAGAGAGAAGATGGCTGGTGAAAATCTTCGTGATGGAAGCATGGAAGTAGCCTTTGAGCTTTGGATTGAACAGATTTTATCTCAGTAGACTCCAACGGAGATTCCCACCGTTATCAGGGGAAGCAATATCAGAAGAAGTTCTTTAATCTTCCCGTATTGTATTGAGAGCAGAAAATTATTTCTGAATTTAGGTGGTACCGCGGACACGTTAATTCGCCCTAAGCATAGCTTGGGGCGTATTTTTTTGTCTGTTTTGTAGTAAATATTACAGGAGGTATCCATCATGGATAAGAAGTATGATTTTCAAAAATCAGAGAAACAGTTAAGGATTTTCTGGGAAGAAAACCAAATTTACAAGTATGGACAGGGAAAGGAACGGCCGGTTTATTCCATTGACACGCCACCTCCCACTGTCAGCGGAACGCTTCATATTGGTCATGTGTTTTCCTATACACAGGCTGAAATAATAGCCAGGTTTAAACGCATGCAGGGGTATGATGTATTCTATCCCCTGGGATTTGATGACAACGGCCTTCCAACGGAGCGGCTGGTGGAACGAGATAAGAAGATCCGGGCAGGACAGCTGCCAAGAAGCCAGTTCCGGAATATTTGTGTGGAGACTATTGAAACGTATGAAACTGATTTTAGGGGGTTGTTTCAGAAACTGGGATTCAGTGTGGACTGGGATTTAAGCTATCAGACGGTGTCCTCTCTGTCTCAGAAAATATCCCAGAGATCATTTCTTAATCTGGTAAAGATGAAAAAGGCTTACAGGAAAGAGTCGCCTGTTTTATGGTGCACCCAGTGCCAGACGTCCATCGCACAGGCAGAGCTTGATACTCTGGAATTGGAATCCAGCTTTCACTATCTGAATTTTAAAACTTCTCTGGGAGATTTACTGATTGCAACTACCAGACCGGAACTGCTGTATGGCTGCGTATGCATTTTCGTTCATCCACAGGATGAGAGATATCACAAATTCATCGGGAAAATGGCCACAGTTCCCCTGTATGATTTTGAAATACCCATTATGGCAGACGAGATGGTATCCATGGAAAAAGGAACGGGCGCTGTTATGTGTGCAACCTTTGGTGATTCAACAGATGTTTCCTGGTATCAGACCCATCAGCTTCCTTATAAAAAAATAATTCTGCCGGACGGAACCATAAGCGGGGAGGTTCCTTATATTGGGGGATTGGAAGTCAACCGGGCAAGGCAAAGAATGGTGGAAGAATTAAAAAGCAGAGATCTGCTTGTAAGGCAGGAGGCAGTTTCTCACAGCGTGGCTGTTCATGAGCGGTGCGGCCAGGCAGTGGAAATCATTCCTTCCAATCAGTGGTATATTGATGTATTGACGGAAAAAGACAGATTTTTAAAGGCAGCGGATGAGATCAGCTGGCATCCCGCCCATATGAAAAAGCGATATCAGATATGGGTTGAGAATTTAAAATGGGACTGGTGTATTTCCAGACAGAGGTATTTCGGAGTTCCATTTCCGGTCTGGTATTGTAAGGAATGCAAAGAACCTATATTTGCAGAAGAAGACCAGCTCCCTGTAAATCCACTGGAAGAAATGCCAGGGAAAGCATGCAGCTGCGGATGCACACAGTTTCTTCCGGAGGAAGCGGTATTTGATACCTGGGCAACGTCTTCCGTAACCCCTTTTATCAATGCCGGATATGGTGAGGATTTTGACAGAAGCAAAGAGATTCTGCCCATGGGAATGAGAAATCAGGCACATGAAATCATTCGTACCTGGGCGTTTTATACCATTGTAAAAAGTCTCTACCACACTGGTGAAATCCCCTGGAAGGACATTATGATCAGCGGGTTTGTACTGGCAAAACCCGGAGAGAAGATCAGTAAATCAAAAAATAATTCATCTAATTCGCCCCTGGCACTGATTGAAACCTATTCGGCGGATGCAATCCGGTATTGGGCAGCCAGCAACAAACTGGGTACAGATACATTTTTCAGTGAAGATGAAATGAAGGGTTCCAGAAGATTTTTGACGAAGCTTTATAATGCGGCGAAATTCACAATTATGCAGTTGAATGATTATGAACAAAAGGAAGAATTTGATCCTGAGACCCTGCTGCCGATTGACCGGTGGATGTTGGAACGGGTTAGTGAAACTACCGGTGTTGTAAAAAAACTTCTAGACGATTTTGAAATTGGTCAGGCAAGGCATGAAATTGATGATCTGTTCTGGCGGGATTTTTGTGATTACTATATTGAAATTGTAAAGGAGCGTCTTTATCAGCCGGAAAAGCATGGCGTAAGAGAACGATATTCAGGACAATATGGGCTGTATTACAGTCTGCTTGGTATATTGAAGCTGTATGCAGTTTATACCCCGTTCATAACAGAGTATATATATCAGGACTTTTACCGGAGTCATGAAGAAATGTTGTCCATCCACCAGACGATTTGGGAACGGAGAGAAGCCAACAAGATTTATCTGGAATTTGGGGAACAGGTGAAGGAGCTGATCGGAACAGTTCGGAAGGAGAAGACGGAAAAGCAGCTGTCCATGAAAGATGAGATTCCTGAACTGATTATTACAAGTTCCAAAAGATTCCGGGAATTTTTTAAAGCGACAAAGCTGGATATACAGGCTTGTACCGGAGCGAAGAAGGTTATGATAAGGAGCTGAATGATTCAGAAAAAAGATTGAGGTTGCGTGAGTCCCCCATCCGCGATACTCTTATGGTAAGGGAATTGAAACGTTGATAGGAGAGGTTAATATGGAACGGATGGAGGATTTTTTCGCAGCTCGGGTTGATGAATATGAAGAGCATATGCTTTCTGGGGTGGAAGGATGTGAACAGGCTTATGCACTGATTCCTTCTCTTCTTACTGAGTCATGCAGAGATTTGCTGGATCTGGGCTGTGGAACAGGTTTGGAGTTGAATGAGATTTTTAAAAGATTTCCGGATCTTTCTGTCACAGGAATTGATATAACCCGTGAAATGCTTGATCAATTAAAACAAAATTTTCCAGACAGGAAACTGAATTTAATATGCGGAAATTATTTTGATGTTGATCTGAAAAGGAATACATTTGATTGTGCCATTTCATTTCAGACAATGCATCATTTTAAGCATGAAGCAAAGATCGGGTTATATCAGAAAATTTTTGAAGCCTTAAAAGGTGACGGATGCTACATTGAATGCGATTACATGGTAGAAGATCAGGAAGAGGAAGATCTTCATTTTGCAGAGTATAAAAGGCTCAGAGATGAGATGGGCATTCCAGAAGGGGAGTTTTACCATTATGACACACCATGTACGGTCACAAATCAGATTGCCATGCTAAAAAAAGGCGGATTTGAGAGGGTAGAAATGGAATTCCGCATTGGTAATACCACCATTCTTCTAGCCAGTAAACAAGTGATTCCTGATAAAGATTGACATATATTACATTATAAGGTAATATCAGATTATTATAAAGAAAAGAGAGGTAAGTGTATGTTACGTGTGTCAGTATTGGAGATCGCAACTAACTAAATAGTTGAAAAGGAAAGACGAAGACGATTTACGTGATTAGTCTGCCCTTTTTCGGCTGTCATGCCGATAAATCTGCCTTACTGAATGCTTGACTTTTGCACTGCAAAAGCGCATACCTTCCAAATATTTGTCTGTACCAGACTGACATTTTGAAAGCATAACGGTAAAGTTATGCTTTTTTTTGTCTTTTTTTCCTAATCTGTCTGGAAGCAGGTCTTATTTGAGATCGCTAAAGCATTATGCCTGTGGGGCAGATGAACCGGCGGTCATTTTTTATTGATTGAAGGGGAAAACACATGGAAATTATTAAAACGGCTGGGTTAACCAAAAATTTTAAAAGATTTAAGAAACAGGCAGGTATGCTTGGAAGTATTAAGGGGCTGATCAGACGGGAGTATGAAGAAAAACAGGCGGTTGGTAATCTGGATCTTACCATCCGGGAAGGGGAATTTGTAGGCCTGATTGGACCAAACGGAGCGGGCAAGACAACGCTTGTGAAGATGCTCACCGGTATTATTGCACCCACCAGTGGTTCTGTAAGTGTACTGGGGTATTATCCCAATGATCTGGAGCATGAATTTAAGCAGCAGTATGCAGTCGTAATGGGTCAGAAGAGTCAGCTGTTCTTTGAACTGACCGTGGAAGATACACTTCGCCTGTTTAAAGAAATCTATGGATTACCGGAAGAGGAGTATGTGAGTTCCAGGGATTATTTTGTGAAACTGTTTCAGGTACAGGATCTGATGCATGTTCAGGTCAGGACGCTGTCTCTTGGAGAGAGGATGAAGATGGAACTCATTGCTGCACTGCTTCACAATCCAAAGATTATATTCTTAGATGAGCCTACTATAGGGCTGGATGCAGTTGCGTCAAAACAGATCCGGGGATTTTTGGCAGAAATTAATGAAAGACGGGGAACCACCATTATTCTCACTTCCCACTACATGGAGGATATAAAGGCTTTGTGCAAACGGTCAATCGTCATCAATCATGGCTGTAAGATCTATGATGGAGACACGGAAAAGCTGTTTGAACGGTTTCAGAAATTTAAAAAAATAACCTTTACCTTTTCTGAACCGACGCTGCTGCCTAATCTGGAGTTTGAAGCGCGGATTCTGGAACAGACACCTTATAAAAAGGTGATTATGGTGCCAAAAGAAAATGCAGCAGGTTTGCTGAGAGAACTAATGAATCTGCTTCCCACTGACATAACGGTTGAAGAAGAGGAAATCGGAACCATAGTAGAGAGAATCTATCGGGAGGGGGGAGATGGGCTTGCGTAAATATCTGGAAATACTTAAAATTTTTATTAAGACCCAGCTTGCCTGGCGGGGAGACTCGGTCATTCAGATTTTATTTTCATTAACTAGGATTCTGTTTGCCTCTTTGCTATGGGGAACCATATTTGCAGGCAGAGATGAGGTGGCGGGGTTTACCTTAAGCAGCATGATGTCTTATTATATTATCAGTTCTTTCCTCACTCAGCTGGATATGTCTTCTAAAGTGAGCATGGAGATCAGCCAGAGAATCAGGAATGGGACCTTTTCAAAATATATGGTTCTTCCGGTAAATATTCAGGGGTATTTTGTTGCCATGGAAATGGGGATGGTGCTGTTTCATCTTATTATTTACTTCATTACGTCTGTTATCTGGGTTTTTATATTCCGGATCAGATTTGTTTTTGCACCAGATCCGGCGATTGTGGCAGGGATAGGTATTTTAATCCTGCTGGGGCTGTTTTTCATGGCTCAGCTTAATTACTATTTGGGGCTGCTGACTTTAAAATATGAGGAAATCGGGTTATTTCTTATGATAAAAGATAATCTGGTGGCGTTTGTCACAGGCAGTATTATTCCGCTTACGCTGCTGCCAGAGCATTTCCTTTGGATAATGAAAGCATTTCCTTTCTATTATGTGACCTATCTTCCCTCCATGCTGCTGATCGGGCGGCTTAAGGGGGAACTGGGAATGGGTCTTCTGGTTCTTTTTTGCTGGTGCGTGGTTCTTCAGGCAATCATTCATGTTACATGGCAAAATTACAGGATTAAATATGACGGGGTGGGAATATGAGGAGCAGAATAAAAAGAAATTTACGGATGGTAAGAGTCTTAATTAATTTGCGGCTGCAGAATTTAATGATGTTCCGGCTGGGATTTTTTGGTCCATTCTTTGTGGACAGCTGCGTTTTTCTCGTCCAGCTTTGTGTGTTTGAGGTGATTTATTCCAATGTGAACCGGATCGGCACATGGGGGAAGGGTCAGATGATTCTTTATATCGGAACATTTTCCATGATTAATGCCATTAATATGATAATCTATTTTTTCGGGATTAACAGCATTCCGGATAAGATTAAAAATGGAGATATGGATTTGTACCTGACGAAACCAGGGAGCCCTTTGCTGCGGCTGACATTTGAACGGGTCAATCCGGGGTCTGTTCCACTGCTGTTTTTAAGTGGAGTGATTATTGCCTACGGGATTAAAGAGGGAGGAATTAAGATTACTCCCATCCTGGTACTGGGGTATGTGTTCTGGGTAGCGATTATGACGGTATTGTATTATCTGGTTGAGGTACTGATCCGGTCTTTTACGTTTTTTATATTGACTAGTGGAAACACAATCATTCTGGAGGAAGCAGGGCTTACCTTATGTATGCAGCTGCCGGGAATTGTGTTCTACGGAGTCTACAAAGTGATTTTTTATGTGATTCTGCCCTATGGGATCATGGCGACCATACCGGTTCAGTTTCTCACAGGGGAGCTGACGTTTGCCGGAGCTGTTTGGGGAATCCTGATTGCAGCAGGCTTTACCCTATTGACGGCTTTTGTGTGGAAGCAGGGAATACGGCATTATAATAGTGCAAGTTCATAAAAGGAGAAAAATAAGATGAGAGATGGTTACGTGTTAAGAAAAGGATATCAGGAGGACGAAAGGGCAAGAAATAGTTTTAACCGGCTGGCTGGGCAGATATTTGGTCTGGATTTCGAAAACTGGTATCAGAACGGTTACTGGAAGAATAATTATATCCCTTATTCCATTCTTAAGGAAGATGAGGTCCTGGCAAATGTTTCTGTAAGTCCCATGGTGTTCCGGGAAAATGGAGTGCAGCGGCATTACATTCAGCTGGGGACGGTTATGACCAGCAAAGCCTGCCGCAATCAAGGGCTGATCAGGCAGCTGATGGAGGAAATTCAGCGTGATTATGAAGGAAAGACGGAAGGCTGGTTTTTATTTGCCAATGAAAGTGTACTGGATTTTTATCCTAAGTTTGGTTTCAGGAGGTCAGATGAATTTGAATATGAAAAGGACGTGACCATTGATCAGGAGGCAACTGCTGTAAAAATACAGATCGGAGAAAATGATCAGCTTCTCAGGCTTAAGCGGGGGATGAAAGAAAGCTGCCCTCAGAGCAGTCTGTGGTTGGAAACCAATGAAGAACTTACCATGTTTTATGCACTGGACTATTTGAGTAAAGATATTTATTTTATTCCGGAGCAGGGGGCTTATGTATTTGCCGTGCTTAAGAAAGGCCAGCTGCATCTGCAGCAGGTTTTTGCCCCGGAAAAGGTGGATTTGGACCGGATAGCAGCAGCCTTTGGCAGAGAGGTAAAGAGTCTGGTTCTGGGATTTTCTCCAATTGATAAACAGGGTTTTACCTGCTCAAAGATAAAAGACAACGATACGGTACTGCATGTAAAAGGATCCGCGTTAGACAAAGTTGAAGGGGATTTCTTACGGATTCCAGAGCTGGCTCATACGTAACTAATTTTTAACCGGCTGCCATGAAAGAAATTGACGGTTTTACTGACTGGTGTTACAATTTCAGAATATAAGGAACGAAACTAGCAGGAGAAACCTATGGCAGCCGAACCCAATGAAACCGCCCAAGTAAATGAGATACAAAAGGAATATACCAGAATCGATAAAGACTGGCTCAGCCTTCATTATAAGATATCCATCGGAATGGTACTATTTGCCCTGGCAGTAGAATGCATTATGGGTCTCATACTGGTGAATACAGACATGCTGAATACAACCGTTCCCAAATTTGTTTTCAAATTTATACTGGTACCAAGCGGCGTGAATGGATTGTGTGCAGTGATAGACCATATGGTGGTAAAATCAGAAAAAATTTCTCAGACCGCTAAGATTTATACAGTATCCATAATTAACACAGTTATCTGCTTTTCTCTGTTTACGGCCCACAGTGCATTCACTGTTACGTATTATGTGTTTGTGACAGCCATAATTTTAACTACAGTTTATGCAAGCTATCTGGTTACACTCTCTACTTCTGTCAGTGGACTGGCGTTACTGGTGATATCTGAGCTGTTTATCACCTGGGATGTGGACAAGCCTACCATTTTTCAAAGTACGCTCAGACTGGGAAATTTTCTGATTGCGCTGTTTATTATGTTTTCCGTATCCATGATCTGTATGGTGGTAATTCACTATGAGAAGCGGAAAAACCGGGCCAGTATCCGCATTGAAGAGGAACGGATCACTTTGACAAAGCGGCTGAAGATGGACGAGCTGACAGGCATCTATAACCGGAAAGCACTCCATGATGCAATGAGAGATTTAGAAGACTGCAATCCCCAGGATAATTATATATTTGGGATTACGGATATTGATAAATTTAAAAACATCAATGACAGCTGGGGGCATCAGACCGGTGATAAATGCCTGATCGCTTTTGCGCAGCTGTTAAAAAGCAACTGTATCAAGGCAAATGTATACCGGTATGGCGGGGATGAATTCTGCATCATCTTTCATCATACTGATATAAATGAAGCATATGAGACGGCAGTTTTAATTCAGGATCAGTTAAAGAAAGTAGAATTTAAGGAGTACCCGGAATTACAGATGACTGCCAGCTTTGGGCTTGCACAATATGGGAGCGGGATGAATGCCGCCAGATTGTTTATGAGTGCTGATCAGGCATTATATCAGGCTAAAATTACAAGAGATGCCATACGGATACATGAAAAAGAAATATAGTCAGAGATAAAGAAGGGAGGTAATTGGCATGTTTGATTTTTTAAAAAAGGAAAACACAAAACATCACAAACCAAAGTTTGGACTTAAGGAATTGCTTCATTATGTGGGACCGGGGCTTTTGGTCACGGTTGGATTTATTGATCCGGGAAATTGGGCTTCCAATATCGCGGCAGGATCGGATTATGGATACACACTGCTTTGGATGGTCACTCTTTCAACCATTATGCTGATTATACTCCAGCACAATGTGGCACACCTTGGAATTGTAACAGGAGACTGCCTGGCTGAGGCAGCCCACAAGCATTTAAAGCCCTGGCTTTCAAAGATTGTTTTATCAACTGCAGTTCTGGCAGCCGTTTCGACCGCTATGGCGGAAATTCTTGGAGCGGCCATAGCCCTTAATCTGCTGTTTCGGATTCCGGTAAAGCTGGCCTCTGTACTCATACTGGCTTTGATTTTATGGATGCTGTTCACCAATTCCTATCAGAAGCTGGAAAAATGGATCATTGGCTTTGTTTCCATCATTGGATTGTCATTTATTTATGAACTTAGTCTGGTAAATGTAGACTGGAATCAGGCAGTAAGGGGATGGACTACCATTGAGTTTCCCAAAGGTTCCATGCTGATTATCATGTCAGTGCTGGGGGCAGTGGTTATGCCTCATAATTTATTCCTTCATTCGGAAATTATTCAGAGCAGACAGTGGAATTTAGAGGATGAATCCATTCAGAAGCTTCAATTGAAATATGAATTTGCTGATACGTTACTATCCATGATAATCGGTTGGGCAATTAACAGCGCGATGATTATACTGGCAGCCACCACATTTTTCACGAAAGGCGAGCATGTCTCAGAGCTGGGTCAGGCAGCACAGATGCTAAAACCACTGGTGGGACCAGGTGCAAGTATTATTTTCGCGGTTGCGCTGCTGTTTTCAGGAATAGCATCTACCACCACTGCAGGTATGGCAGGAGGGTCCATATTTGCTGGAATGTTTGGGGAACCTTATGATCCCGATGATCTTCATACCAGGTTTGGAGTAACGTGGATTTTAGTGATTGCTGCGTTTGTAATCTTCCTTATCCGTGATCCTTTTAAGGGACTGGTATACAGCCAGATGCTTTTAAGTGTGCAGCTCCCCATTACCGTATTTTTGCAGATTTATCTCACGTCCTCAGAACGTGTCATGGGTAAATATAAAAATGGACTTCGGGATAAGATTCTTCTCGTTGCCATAGGTGTGATCTTAACGATTTTAAATATAATGCTTTTTATTGCTGCAGGAAAGGGCTGAAATTATGAAAAACCCATTAAGCTATCAGGTGACAGAATTTGATTGCGGACCCACTACACTACTGAATGCCATGAGTTTTCTTTTCCGCAGGGAGGAAATACCGCCTGATATTATCAAGCATATCATGTTATTCTGTCTGGATTCTTACAATACAAAAGGGGAATTCGGCAAAAATGGAACTTCCCAGATGGCAATGATGTTCATGAGCAACTGGTTTAACCAGTTTGGAAAAGTAAAGAAGTTTCCCGTCCAAAGTGAATACTTAACCGGGAGCGATGTGTATCTGGGAGAAAACAGTAAAATAATATATGGACTTCAGCAGGGTGGTGCTGTGGTCGCCAGAGTCATGTATGGCTGCTGGCATTATGTGCTGATAACAGGTTCTGATCAGGATTATGTTTATCTGTTTGATCCCTATTACAGGAAAAAGCCGTTTAAGCAGAAGAACCTGGAGCTGATTACCGATATGCCATGCCTCAGAAACCGGAAGGTTCCATGGGAATTGATGAATGGTACGGGAAAAGAACCTTATGCACTTGGTCCGGTGGAAACAAGGGAGGCGACCATCCTGTTTAACAGGGAAACCCAGAGAAAACCGGCAGATACCATTGAGTATTTTATTTAACAGAAATGAATCAGGACAGCAGATGTTGCCCTGATTTTTTTGTTTTCCCTTATTGATAAATATGATATGATAAAGCTATATTTGGATTACTTTTCCAGTGAAAGAAATCAGTCAGGAGGAATTGCGATGAATTTCCCAGGTACGGTTGTTTTGGAAACAGAAAGGTTGGTTATACGCCCGTTTTGCGGAGCGGATGCCCATGATATGTTTTATAACTGGGCAAACAGCAGTCATGTCACCAGATTTTTAACATGGCCGGTTCATGAGACAGTAGCGGATTCAGAGGAAATTCTTAACGCATGGGTGAAGGATTATGAAAATCCGAAGAATTTTAACTGGTGTATTGAATGGAAGGAGAACCATCAGGCCATTGGCAGTATCAGTGTGGTACATATGAATGAAGAGATTGAAGAGGCAGAGATCGGATACTGCATTGGCGAAGAGTATTGGAAAAAAGGTATTATGACGGAAGCATTAAAGGCGGTGATGGGATTTCTGTTTGAAGAAGCTGGCCTCAACCGGGTATGTGCAAGACATGATACCAATAATCCTAATTCCGGCAGAGTTATGAAAGCAGCGGGAATGTTGTATGAGGGAACCATGCGGCAGGCAGGCAAGAATAATATGGGAATCTGTGATTACTCTTTATTTGCAATCACAAAAGATTTATATTTCAATCATCCATTGTAATTAGGAGTTTACTGGAATAGTAAGAAAGAAATAAGGAATGATAATAGATTATGTGATACAGAACAGAAAGCATACATGCGGGAGGTAATTCATGAAGACATTTAAAGAACTTTACGAGCGTACAGTAAGTGAGGCACTGTCAGGAAATTTTGATCCGGCGGAAACAGAAAACGGCAATACTTATGATCCCTATCATCTGGATTGCCTGCTGAATCCCGAAAAGCATCCCATTGTAATTCGTACAGGTGACTGTGATTGTGGAGAAGGGGAACAAAAGGAATGTGTCAAAAGATGCCCGTTTGGAGCGATTAAGGCTGAGAAAGATGGAATAGTGGTAGAACCGGAATTATGTCTGGGCTGCGAAAAATGTATTGACGGCTGTGTCAGAGAAAAGCTGGCGGCCAGTACCGATATCATTCCTGCTCTCAAAGCGGTAAGGAGCGCAGAGGGGCCTGTTTATGCCATGATAGCTCCGGCATTTTTAGGACAGTTTTCCAGTGATGTTACACCTGGAAAGTTAAGAAGTGCATTGAAAGAAGTGGGATTTGACGGAATGCTTGAAGTTGCCTTATTTGCGGATATCCTGACGCTAAAAGAAGCGTTGGAATTTGATAAAAATATTAAGGGAAGCGGAGATTATCAGCTGACAAGCTGCTGCTGTCCCATGTGGATCGGTATGATCCGCAAGGTTTATCATCAGCTGGTTCCCCATGTACCTGGTTCCGTGTCTCCCATGGTTGCCTGTGCCAAAGTGGTAAAGGCACTTCATCCAGATGCGCTGACTGTATTTATTGGTCCCTGTCTTGCGAAAAAGGCTGAAGCAAGGGAAAAGGATTTAGCTGGTGCAGTGGATTATGTTCTTACGTTCCAGGAAGTAAAGAATATTTTTGACGCTCTGGGAATTGATCCCGCAGTGATGGAAGAAAGTGAAAAGGATCATTCCTCTAAAGCAGGCCGAATCTATGCAAGAAAGGGCGGAGTAAGCGAAGCAGTGGAACATACCGTGAAGGCAATCAGCCCTCAAAAGGAAATTCAGATCCGCACAAAGCAGGCGGATGGAGTACCTGCCTGCAAAAAGATGATTCAGGATATTATGGACGGAAAGATTGATGCCAACTTTTATGAAGGAATGGGCTGTGTGGGCGGCTGCGTAGGCGGACCAAGATCGATTCTGGGGAAAGAGGAAGGAACTGAGCTGGTGAATGAATATGGAGAGAAAGCAACCTATCAGCATCCGGCTGAAAATCCCTATGTAATTGAGCTTCTACACCGTTTAAATCTTGATACGATCGAGAGCCTTTTAGAGGAGACGGATTTATTTAGCCGTAACATAACGTGATGTCGGACAATACTGACAGGATCATAGATTCCCATGTGCATATGGGGATCTATGGTTCTTATGAAATCAGATTAGAAGAACTTTTAAATGATATGAACCGATTTGGTGTGGATCAGGCGGTAATCTCTGATATCGGTCTCAATTCTCTTGATGAACAGGGAAGTGAGAGATTTCCGGATAAGGATACGATTGCTCTTAACAGCTGTGCCCTTAAGCACATAAACGCATATGGAGACAGGTTTTTGCTGCTTTTTTGGGTTCGTCCCCTATTTGACCGGAATAAAGAACGGATTTCCAGTTTTCTGCTGGAAAATAAAGGGCGTATGGGAGGAATGAAGGTTCACCCGAAAACTGCAGGCGTACCTTTTTCTTCTGCTGATTATAAGCCATATATAGAGATCTGCAGAAAGCATAACATACCGTTTTGTATTCATACCCAGAGGGATGGATACAGCAATATAGAGTATGTGTATGAAGCAGCAGCTGATAATCCTGATGTCACATTTGTGGCTGTACATATGGATTTAGGCGGTGACAGGGAAAGAGCCAGTGAATTAATCGCAAGCTGTCCAAACCTTTATGGGGATACTACTTTAGTTTCCAAAGAAGAGATGATAAAAGCCATTAAAAAATGCGGACCGGAAAAAATTCTGTTCGGAACGGACGCGTCTGTGTTTGGAAGGGACAGCTATAAACGCTATGAAGGCTTTTATGACACAGTTCTTGAAATCTTCGGCAGGGATGGAGCAGAGAAGGTATTTTATAAAAATGCCAGGAAGTTATTCTGGAAGGAGAAGTATGAATAGCGGTTTAATTTATCCAAGAAAACATGATAAAGAAACGGTATACTTAAAGAATGTAGTAAAAGATCCGGCAATTACAATTGGGGATTACACGATATATAATGATTATGTAAACAATCCTGTGAATTTTGAAAAAAATAATGTACTTTATCATTATCCGGTTAACAATGAGCATTTGGTTATTGGCAGGTACTGTTCCATTGCCTGCGGAGCGAAATTTATATTTACTTCCGCCAATCACACCCAGAGATCTCTGTCATCTTATCCTTTTGGTATCTTTTTTGATGAGTGGGATCTCCCTGTGGAACGCATTACGGATACATGGGACAACAAAGGTGATATTGTAATCGGAAACGATGTGTGGATTGGTTATGAAGCGGTTATTATGCAGGGAGTACATATTGGTGATGGTGCAGTGATTGGAACCAGAGCGGTTGTAACAAAGGATGTGGAACCATATTCAATTGTTGGAGGAGTTCCTGCAAAAACAATTCGTCCCCGCTTTGATCAGCCAGTAATTGACGCACTTCTTACTTTAAGATGGTGGGACTGGCCCGAAGAGAAAGTAAAACGGAATGTGGAAGCAATTACTTCTGGTAATGTGAGAAAGCTGCTGGAGGAGAATAAGTAATAATTTCAGGAGGACAGTACGAAGGTCTGCCCTCCTGCCTGTGCAGACACTAGGAGGCGACAAATGATCAAAGTACTTTTTTGTGATTTGTTTTTTACACTGATTGTCCCACATAATCAAAGACCAATGGAATGTGATGTTTTAAACCTTAGTCCGTCTGAATGGGAGCATTATTCAGAAGAGGCAGCTCTTTACAAAAAACGGGCTCTGGGGGAGGTTCATACAGAACAGAAGATTATTGAGGGTATCGTGGTAACACTCCCGTTTTCTGTAACAAAAGAGCAGGAAGAATTGCTTTTGGACAGACGGGAGAAGCGAATGAGGTGGGCCCTGGTCAATGTGGATCAGGAGATTCTGAAAACGTTAAAAGCTATTAGGGATCTGGGTATTAAAACATGTCTGATCAGTAATGCAGATGTAATTGACTGTAAATATTGGAAAGATTCACCGCTTTATGGATTGTTTGATTTATCCATATTTTCATGTAATGTAAAAATGCTAAAGCCGGACATCAGAATATACCAATATGCCATGGAACAAATGGGCACTACGCCGGATAGGAGCGTATTTGCAGGCGATGGCGGTTCTGATGAGCTGCAGGGGGCAAAATTAGCTGGAATGAAAACGGTTCTTTCCGAATATTTAGATGTAAAACCGGAGGCGGAAAGAATAAAGATTTTAGAATATGCAGATTACCATATTAATAAATTCTCTGGTCTGATTGATTGTCTGAAAGCAGAATGGGGATGTAATTTTAGGAGGGGTAAATGATGAGAACCGAAAAAGAAATGTATGATCTGATTCTTGGTATCGCTCAGGCTGATGACAGAATCAGAGGAGTTTACATGGGCGGATCCAGAACAAATCCAAATGCAGTGCGGGATCTGTTTCAGGATTATGATGTGGTTTACATAGTAAATGAGACGGAGTCTTTTATCAAAGATACACCATGGATCGACCGTTTTGGAGAACGGCTTTTTATGCAGTATCCAGATGAAAACCCGGCTTTTCCCCATAAGAAGGACGAAAGCTATGGGTGGTTAATACAGTTTTCAGACGGTAACAGGCTGGATCTTCATGTGATGATTCCGGATCGTGCCCAAAAAGATATATCTGCCGACCGGCTCTGCAAAATTTTATTGGACAAAGATAACATTCTGCCTGTAATCCCGGAATCATCAGACCAGAGCCATTGGGTGAAAAAGCCCTCGCAGACAGAATTTTTATGTACCTGTAATGAATTCTGGTGGTGCCTTGATAACGTAGCCAAGGGATTATGGAGAAATGAGATCCCATATGTGCAGGATATGCTCAATCATTACATACGGCCCCAGCTGGTGACACTGTTATCCTGGAAGATCGGAATTATGACCGGTTTTTCATGCAGTATCGGAAAGGCCGGTAAGGATATGTACCGGTGGTTGTCAGAGGGAGAATGGGAGAGATTTTTAAAGACATATGCGGATGCAGAGGCAGAACATATCTGGGAAGCAGTAGAAATAATGTGTAACCTGTTTCATGAGGTGGCAGGATTTGTGTCAGGTGAGCTTGGCTTTTTCTATGACATGACGGAGGCGTCTAACTGCATGGGATATTTAAAACATGTCAGAGAACTTCCTGGGGATGCAAAACAAGTTTATTAATCAAATCGTATCACAGACATTACGTGTGATAAAGGAAAATCCATGGATTTCTGTAAACACCGCAATAGAAATCCATGGATTATAATTGTGTGACAGTAAAAAATAAACCCCCTGCTATGCAGGGGGAGGGCTGATCTTTAGATATAAGTTACTCCTGTGCTAAAATAAATGTAGGTCTGC
>NZ_PTJA01000016.1 GCF_002934545.1 Lacrimispora xylanisolvens | reverse complement strand
CTATCATATAATATTACAAAATATGTTTTTTAGAACGTACCAGAATGGAAAAATGCCGTTTCATATACTTATGCAGTAATTTGGCATTTTATCCTAAACCTGAAACTTTTACTGCTTATGATTCGTCTAATAAACAGAAGACGAAAAAGGAGGAAGAGATGAAACAAAAGATTGAAGAACAGGCAGAGAGTCTGCTTCTTAACAATTATGAGAAATATTACAGGCTGGCATACAGTTATGCAAAAAATGAATCCGATGCTTTGGACATAGTCCAGGAGAGCGCTTATAAAGTGCTGAAAGATATTAAAAAGTTAAAAGACCAAAGCCTCCTTTCCACCTGGATTTACAGGATTGTAATCAATACTTCCATTGATTTTTTAAGAAAGCGGAACAATGAAACGGTAAGTATTTATGATTTGGAAATTCCTCATGAGGATCAGTATCAGGATGATGATCCCAAAGAGATGATTGCGTTTCTAAATGAAGAGGAACGAACCATTGTCATATTGAAATTTTTTGAAGATTTGAAACTGGAAGAGATCGCGGATGCACTGAATATGAATGTCAATACGGTAAAAACCAGGTTGTACCGTGCGCTGAAAAAGATCCGGGTTACTCTGGAAACAGAACACGTCTGATTAAGAAAGGGGCTGAAAATTTGGAAGGCAAAGACAGACTGAATGAATTAAAAGAAGAATATTTTAGTATACCAGTGCCCGCTGCGGCATACGACCGCATGAAACAGGGAATGAAAAAGGCAAAAGAAGAAAAGAGAAGGAGAATCATTATGAGATCATTGAAAAGAACAGGAGCTGCAGCTGCAGCAGTATTACTTACCATTGGAGTTATGGCTAATTTAAGCTCTGTAACAGCAAGTGCCATGGAGGATATCCCTGTTTTGGGAGCAATCGCAAAAGTTGTGACATTCAGAACCTTTGAAGATGAAAAAGGTAATTACGATGCAAAAATAGATATTCCAAAGGTATCAATCGGAAACAATGACAGCGGTCAGGTGAACCGCTCCATTGAAGATTATGCAAACCAGCTGATTAAAGAATATGAAAAGCAGGTGACGGCTGATCTGGCAGGAGACGGACATTACTCCGTTACCTCTTCCTATGAAGTAATAGCGGATAATGAAACGTATTTATCCCTTCGGATCAATACTACCGTTGTTATGGCAAGCGGTGCAGAGTCTGTTAAAATATTTAACATTGATAAAAAAACAGGAAAAGAAGTTTCTCTTAAGGATTTACTGGCTGAAAGACATGGGTATCAGGAGGCAATAACGGAAAGTATTAAAACACAAATGAAAGACCAGATGGCAAAGGATGACTCACTGACCTACTTTGTTAAGGAAAAAGACGGAGATGGATTTGACCGGATTACAGGAGAAGAGAATTTTTATTTTAATAAAAACGGAGAACTGGTTATTGTATTTGATGAGTATGAAGTAGCTCCCGGATATATGGGCTCTGTGGAATTTACCATTCCGAAATCTGTCGTTGAATTTTAACTATGTAAGCTAAGCCTGCCTTTTAAAAAGGTGGGCTTATGCCATGTGAGTCACACATAAAGCTTTATGAAAGATAATTCTTCATGGTTTTAAGAGCATTTTTTTCCAGCCGGCTGACCTGAGCCTGACTGATATGGATCTCTTCCGCAACTTCCGTCTGGGTCTTGCCTTCAAAGAAACGCATATCAATAATATGCCGTTCCCGTTCCGGAAGTCTTCTCATGGCCTCGTTTAAAGAGATGTCCTCTACCCAGTTTTCTTCCAGGTTTTTCTTATCACTGATCTGATCCATGACAAACAGAGGATCTCCCCCATCCGAGTAAACCGGTTCATATAAACTTACCGGACTTTGAATTGCATCAAGTGCAT
This sequence comes from Lacrimispora xylanisolvens, assembly GCF_002934545.1. GTDB lineage: Bacteria > Bacillota > Clostridia > Lachnospirales > Lachnospiraceae > Lacrimispora > Lacrimispora xylanisolvens. The sequence continues at coordinate 131,317 of NZ_PTJA01000016.1, read as the reverse complement.
AGGTAATATCTTCCTTGCTGACCCCGATTTCATCTGCAATTTCCATAAGTGTGGGTTCTTTTAAGTTCTTTTTCATCAGGTTTTCTTTGGCGTAGATTGCTTTATAAGCAGTATCACGCAGGGAACGGCTGACACGGATGGAGTTATTATCCCGAAGATAACGCCGTACCTCACCCAGAATCATAGGCACTGCATAGGTGGAAAACCTTACATTCTGAGTGATATCAAAATTATCAATGGCCTTGATCAGACCGATGCAGCCGATTTGAAACAAATCGTCCACATTTTCACTGCTGCCGGAAAAACGCTGTATTACACTGAGAACCAGTCTTAAGTTTCCCCTGATGTAATCTTCTCTGGCTTTTTTATCTCCGTTAAGTATCCGCTTGAAAAGAACTTCCTTCTCTTCGTTGCTCAGAAGAGGCAGTTTGGAAGTATTGACGCCGCAAATCTCTACTTTGTATCCAGACATATCTTTCCCTCCGCATCATTTTAATCTCTTACATAGAAATGATGTACTTATTCGAGGGCTTTTATACGATTGCCGAATCAAAATTTATTTCCAGTTTTTGGGCGGATCTGTTTTACCTGTTTTTTTCGTATAAAATCTGCAGACCTTTCAACAGCAGAGCATCGTCGTAGTGGATTTTGTGACGGCAGAGAGAAATAACAGAGGAAGCCAGTCCGCCAGTCGCCACAAGACTGGCTTCCATTTGGATTTCTTCCTGCATCCGGTCTATGATACCGTCAATCATGGCTGCGTTGCCATACAGAATACCATTTTTCATGCTGTCTATGGTGTTTTTCCCAATAATTTTTCCGGGCTTATCCAAGCCGATATAAGGAAGCTGGGCGGCCCGGCTGCTTAAGGAATCAAGAGAAACCCGAAGTCCGGGGAATATAATTCCTCCGGTAAAATTCCCATTCTGATCGATGACGGATACGGTAGTGGCTGTTCCCATATCAATGACGATAATGGGAGGTGTAAAATCCTTTAACGCAGCAACTGCATCTACAATTAAGTCACTTCCTACCGATTTGGGATTATCCATTTTAATATTTAAACCGGTCTTCATTCCTGATCCAACGAGAAGAGGCGTGCTGCCTGTCAGCTTTCTGACTGCAGAAAGAATGACCTCTGTGAGAGGAGGAACCACGGAAGAGACAATGGATCCTTCGATGGAAGAAATTGAAAAACCGTTAAGATCCATAATATCCTTTATATTCACGGCATATTCCAGTTCTGTCTTTCTGTGATTGGTGTTGACCCGTTCCACAAAATAAGTTTTACTGCTGTCTATGCCTCCTATGACAATGTTACTGTTTCCAATATCGATGGCTAAAATCATGGAGAGAACTCCTTTCCAACTTTTTTTTCTTGTGTTATACTGTAGAGTATCATATTTTTAAAGGAAAAACAACGGGAGGCGATTATGCTGAAAGGAAAAAATATAATTCTGGGTGTTACAGGAAGTATTGCTGCCTATAAAACGGCGGGGCTTGCCAGTATGCTGGTGAAACAAGGCTGTAACGTCCATGTAATCATGACGGAGAATGCCACTAATTTTATAAATCCAATTACGTTTGAATCACTGACCGGCAATAAATGCCTGGTGGATACCTTTGACCGCAATTTTCAGTTTCAGGTTGAACATGTTTCCATTGCCAAGTTAGCGGATGTGGTGATGATTGCTCCGGCCAGTGCCAACGTAATTGCAAAGCTTGCCCATGGTATGGCAGATGATATGCTTTCCACAACGGTTTTAGCATGTAAGTGTAAGAAGATCATCGCTCCTGCCATGAATACAAACATGTATGAAAATCCCATAGTACAGGATAATATAAGAATCTGCCAGTCCTACGGCATGGAAGTGATTACTCCTGCAGTGGGTTATCTTGCTTGCGGGGATGTTGGAGCAGGCAAGATGCCGGAGCCGGAAACTCTTTTTGAATACATTGAAAAAGAAGCAGCTTATGAAAAGGATCTGGAAGGGAAGCGGATTCTTGTTACAGCAGGACCAACAAGAGAAGCACTGGATCCGGTGCGGTATCTCACTAATTTTTCCACTGGTAAGATGGGATATGCAATCGCCAAAGCCGCAGCTTTAAGAGGAGCTGCTGTCACACTGGTGACTGGAAAAACGGAGATTAAAAAGCCTTCTTTTGTAAAAGTCATAGAGGTGGAAAGCGCTGCAGATATGTTTGAGGCTGTGACAAAAGAAGCCAGGGAACAGGATGCGGTAATTAAGGCGGCAGCGGTTGCAGATTATCGTCCCAAAGAGGTAAATACAGAGAAGACTAAGAAAAAAGACGGAGATTTAACTCTTTCGCTGGAACGGACGGAAGATATTTTAAAATGGCTTGGAGAACACAAAACGAAAGGTCAGTTTCTCTGCGGATTTTCCATGGAAACAGAGAATATGCTGGAAAATTCCAGGGAAAAATTAAACCGGAAAAAAATTGATATGATCGTAGCCAACAATTTAAAGGTGGAAGGCGCCGGATTCGGAACTGATACCAACGTAGTTACCATCATCACAAAGGACAGAGAGATTGCTCTCCAAAAGATGACAAAAGAAGAAGTAGCACACCGCCTCTTATCTGAGATTTTTTAGGCACAACAGGAAAAATTCCGTATTCCAACTGCCAGAGAGAATCTTGACTTATGGTTGGAATCATACTACAATAGACGAGACCCAGACGTATAATTGGAGGAATTATTTTTGTGAATATTGCAGAAGAAATAAAGAAGAGAAGAACATTTGCCATCATTTCCCATCCAGATGCGGGAAAGACCACGCTGACAGAGAAGTTTCTTCTATATGGAGGAGCCATTAATTTAGCAGGCTCTGTAAAAGGAAGAAAATCATCAAGACATGCGGTTTCCGACTGGATGGAGATCGAAAAGGAAAGAGGTATTTCCGTAACCTCCTCCGTGTTACAGTTTAATTACGACGGATTTTGTATTAATATTTTGGACACCCCCGGACACCAGGATTTCTCTGAGGATACGTACCGTACTTTGATGGCGGCAGATTCTGCAGTCATGGTTATTGATGGTTCCAAGGGTGTGGAAGCACAGACCATTAAGCTTTTTAAAGTCTGTGTGATGAGACATATACCGATTTTTACCTTTATAAATAAGATGGACCGGGAGGCAAGAGATCCCTTTGAACTGATGGATGAGATTGAATCCGTACTTGGTATCAGAACCTGCCCGGTGAACTGGCCCATTGGCTGCGGCAGAGAGTTTAAAGGTGTTTATGACCGGTTTAAAGGCACAATTACCACCTTTAAGGCAGCCATGAATGGACAAAAGGAAGTAGAAGCAACTGAAGTTCAGTTAGGAGACAGTCATGTGGATGACTTAATCGGAGAATCCTTCCACAGACAGCTGATGGACGAGATTGAACTTCTTGACGGAGCCAGTGATGAACTGGATATGGAGCGGGTTGGCAGAGGAGATTTATCTCCCGTATTTTTCGGCTCAGCGCTGACCAACTTCGGTGTTGAAACATTTTTACAGCATTTTCTTCAGATGACCACTTCACCTCTTCCGAGACTGACCACCACCGGTGTGGTTGATCCTTTTGATGAGGATTTTTCTGCGTTTGTCTTTAAGATCCAGGCAAATATGAATAAGGCCCACAGAGACAGGATTGCTTTCATGAGAATCGTTTCCGGTAAGTTTGATGCCGGAATGGAAGTAAATCATGTTCAGGGAGGAAAAAAACTGCGTTTATCCCAGCCTCAGCAAATGATGGCTCAGGACAGAAAGATTGTAGAAGAGGCATACGGCGGAGACATCATCGGTGTATTTGATCCCGGTATTTTCTCCATTGGAGATACTCTCTGCAAATCCAGTGAAAAATTTGAATTCGAAGGAATCCCTACGTTTGCACCAGAGCATTTTGCCAGAGTGCGTCAGATCGATACCATGAAGCGCAAACAGTTTATTAAAGGTGTAAATCAGATTGCCCAGGAAGGTGCGATCCAGATTTTCCAGGAATTTAATACCGGAATGGAAGAGATCATTGTAGGCGTAGTGGGAGAACTGCAGTTTGAAGTTCTGACCTATCGTCTGGAGAATGAATACAACGTGGAAGTGAAGCTTGAAAAGCTGCCATATGAGCATATCCGCTGGATAGAAAACAGCACGGAGGTTGATGTGGCAAAAATTCAGGGTACATCCGACATGAAACGTATTAAGGACTTAAAAGATAACCCGCTTCTGCTTTTTGTAAACAGCTGGAGTGTCGGAATGGTTCTGGACCGTAATCCGGATCTCAAACTATCAGAATTCGGGCACAACTAATTAAAAATTGCAGAATCTGGTCATGTATAAAAACAAGGAGGCAGCAGACAATGAGTAGAATTGATGAAGTAAGACAGGCGATGGTAGAAGCGATGAAGGCAAAGGATAAGCAGAGAAAAGATGCGTTATCCATGCTTCTTTCCGCTCTTAAGAATTTTGAGATTGATAAGAAAGACCATACGCCCATTACGGATGAAGAAGCAGATGCAGTTGTGAAAAAGGAACTGAGACAGACTCAGGAGACATTTGAGCAGGCTCCGGCAGACCGTACTGACATAAAAGAAGAGGCTACTTTCAGAATAGCAGTATACAAAGAGTTCGCTCCAGAGGATATGGGTGTGGATCAGATTAAGGAGATCATAAGCGGTGTGCTTGCGGAACTTGGAATTGAAACACCCACTGCTGCGGACAAAGGAAAGATCATGAAGGTTTTAATGCCTAAAGTGAAGGGAAAAGCAGATGGCAAGGTAGTGAACGAGACACTGGCTGCCATGATGAAATAAAAAGACAGTAAAGCAGAAAGGGGTGCGGATTTATGTATAAGAAAGAGATTGGCCAGTACATTGATTCTCATAAGGAGGAAATGATTGAAGACATCTGCAGACTTTGCAGAATCAACAGTGAGAAGATGCCTTATAAGGAAGGGATGCCTTATGGTCCCGGAGCATTTCAGGCGCTGGAGGAAGCGCTTGATATCGCGGACTCTTATGGTTTTACCATCACCAATTATGACAACTATGTGGGAACAGCCGATTTAAATGATAAGGAACACCAGCTTGATATTCTTGCCCATCTGGATGTAGTGCCGGCAGGAGAGGGCTGGAAAGAGACAGAGCCCTTTGAACCAGTTGTAAAAGGGGACAAATTATTCGGAAGAGGAACCTCCGATGATAAAGGACCTGCAATGGCAGCTCTTTATGCCATGCGTGCAGTGAAGGAATTAAATATTCCGTTAAAGAAGAATGTACGCCTGATCCTTGGAACCGATGAAGAATGCGGCAGTTCCGATATTGCCCATTATTATTCCATCGAAAAGGAAGCACCCATGACCTTTTCTCCAGACGGAGCATTCCCGGTTGTCAACACGGAAAAAGGCGGATTAAACGGTCATTTTACAGCTGACTGGGAGCCGTCGGCTGCACTTCCAAAGCTTGTAAGCATCAAAGCAGGTGTTAAGGTAAATGTTGTGCCAGGTAAGGCCAATGCTACCGTTGCCGGTCTGGACAAAGAGGTATTAACCAGTATGGCCGCAGAATGTGAGAAGGAAACCGGCGTTGGTTTTGAACTGGCTTTCGAGGGCGATCTGGCTCATATTACCGCTGTGGGAGAAAGTGCCCATGCCTCCACACCAAAAGAAGGCAATAATGCATTAACCGGTCTTTTGGTTTATTTAACAAAGCTTCCATTAGCAAAATGTCCTCAGATTACCATGATTGAACGTCTTCTTGAGCTGATTCCTCACGGTGACACGGAAGGGAAAGCTCTTGGCATCGCCATGAGTGATGAACTTTCAGGTGGATTAACTCTGGCATTCAGCCTTTTGGAAGTGACACAGTCCGGCCTTTCCGGAACCTTTGACAGCCGCTGTCCTATCTGCGCAACAAAGGAAAATGTCCTTGATGTAGTGAAAAAGAATATGGAAGAAAAGGGATTTACCCTGCATAATGATTCCATGCGCCCGCCTCACCACGTAGACGGAAATTCAGATTTCGTTAAGACCCTCTTAAATGCCTATGAATCCTATACCGGTTTAAAGGGAGAGTGCATTTCCATGGGAGGCGGAACCTATGTTCATGAACTGGATAACGGTGTCGCCTTTGGAGCCTCTCTGCCTGGAACGGATAACCGTATGCATGGAGCCGATGAGTTTGCTGTCATAGACGAACTTCTGGTGAGCGCAAAGATCTTTGCACAGGTAATTGTAGATCTCTGTTCATAAATAATAGTTCCGTATATCAAAAAAACTATTGACAAATGAGATAAGAGAGCGTAAAATACGCCTCATAACGATATACCTACTATCTCTGTAGGATTTAGGGAAAGGAGCGGCTGCCATGAGACGGTTAACAGCTATGCAGATGAATATGGATCAGATGAACGGCATGTGTATGATGATGTGTTGTTACTCTGAATGCGTAAAAAACCGATAAAGGAATTCATTTGTATAGATTGTGATAGGAGTTCTCTGGAAACCGCATATGCGGAATTTTCAGGTCGCAGGTCTGTGCATGGCTTGCGGCCTTTTTGTACATAAAAAGAAAGGAATTGACACATGCAGTCAGAAGAACCTATTATTCAGCTGGTTGGGCTGGGAAAAGAATTTTTTACCTCAAACGGTCCCATTAAAGCATTGGACGATATTAATCTCTCCATTGAGCGAGGAGAGATATTTGGAATTATTGGTTTAAGCGGTGCTGGTAAAAGTACCCTTGTCCGTTGTATCAACTATTTAGAGGTCCCCACATCCGGTGATGTGTTATTTGAAAATCAGAGTCTGGCAGCCATGAGCCCCAGAAAGCAGAGACGGGCAAGGCAGTCCATGGGCATGATCTTCCAGCAGTTTAATTTACTTGCACAAAGGAATGTGCTGCAGAATGTATGCTTTCCTCTTGAAATAGCCAATGTGCCCAAAAAGGAAGCTATAAAAAGATCCATGGAACTTTTAGAACTGGTTGGTTTAAAGGAACGGGCAAAAGCGTATCCTTCCCAGCTTTCCGGAGGTCAGAAGCAAAGAGTGGCAATCGCAAGAGCCCTTGCCACGAATCCCAAGATTCTTCTTTGTGACGAGGCCACCAGTGCCCTGGACCCTAACACAACGAAATCCATACTGGGACTTTTAAAAGAAATCAATAAAAATATGGGAGTCACAGTAGTAGTGATCACTCATGAGATGTCGGTGATAGAAGCCATCTGCGACAGAGTTGCCATTATCGACCAGAGCCACATTGCGGAAGTGGGCTGCGTCGCTGACATCTTTTCCGGACCAAAGTCCAAGATCGGAAGACAGCTGATTCTGGGAGATGCGGCAGAACAGGCCATACGGTTTGGCAGCAACAGAAGAATCCGCATATCCTTTGACGGTCGTTCTTCCTTTGAACCAGTTCTTTCCAATATGATACTTGCCTGTAAAGTACCGGTAAATATTATGCATGCGGAAACCCGTGATATCGGGGGAACCGCCATGGGTCAGATGGTGATTCAGCTTCCGGAAGAAGAAATTGACCAGAACCGTATTCTAAATTATTTAAAAACAGCAAACATTAATTTTGAGGAGGTGAAGGATTATGACCTTTGATGCTGCAACCATAGCGATGTTGAAATTAGGTGTCTGGGAGACCCTGTTCATGACTTTCACATCATCCTTTTTCGCTTATCTGATCGGAATACCCCTGGGAATCATTCTGATTGTTATGGATAAAGACGGAATCTACCCGGTTCCCTGGCTTCAGAGAATTCTGGGACTGATCATCAACCTGCTTCGGTCCGTACCTTTTATTATTCTGCTGATTATGGTAATGCCCATTACCAAGATTATTGCTGGCACGACGCTGGGAGCAAAAGCTGTCATCCCTCCTCTGGTAATCGCATCGGCACCCTATGTTGCAAGAGTGGTGGAATCTTCCTTTAAAGAAGTGGATGCCGGAGTGATTGAAGCGGCGAAATCCATGGGAGCTTCCGCTATGCAGATTATCTTAAAAGTGCTTCTGCCGGAAGCGAAGCCTTCCCTTTTAGTAGGAGCAGCTTTATCCGTTACCACCATCCTTGCTTACTCCGCAATGTCTGGTTTTGTAGGCGGAGGCGGTCTGGGTGATATCGCCATCAAATATGGTTATTACCGGTATCAGACTGTGATGATGTTTATCACAGTTGCTATTCTTGTTATTATTGTCCAGGTGATTCAGGAGGCAGGCATGAAGCTTTCCAGAATGAGTGACAAGCGAATTAAATAGTAACTGCCACTGGCGTTATTAAATAAATTTTCAGGAGGAAAATATTATGAAGAAATCTTTTTATGCTTTAACCGCAACCCTGCTTCTGGCAGGAGCACTGACCGGCTGCGCAGGAAGCAAAGAAGCACCGGCTACCACTGCAGCAACAGAGTCCAAAACGGAAACTACTGCAGCTGAGACAAAGGCAGAAACCGAGAGTAAGACAGAGGCTTCCGGCAAACTGGAGAAAATTGTGGTAGGAGCAACACCGGCTCCTCATGCAGAGATTTTAAATGCTGCAAAAGATATTTTAAAGGATAAAGGATATGAGCTGGTAGTAAAGGAGTATACCGATTACGTTCAGCCAAACGTAGCACTTGACTCCGGTGACTTAGACGCCAACTACTTCCAGCATCAGCCATATTTAGATCAGTTTAATCAGGAAAAAGGAACAGATTTAGTCAGCGCAGGCTCCATTCATTATGAGCCATACGGAATCTATGCAGGAAAGAGCAAATCTCTGGACAGTCTTGCAGACGGAGCACAGATCGCTGTACCAAATGATGTATCCAATGAAGCAAGAGCATTAAATCTTCTTGCTGACAAGGGTCTTATTCAGTTAAAAGATGGTGTCGGTCTGGAAGCAACCAAGAATGACATTGTAAAAAATGATAAGAACTTTAAAATCGTAGAGGTAGAGGCTGCCCAGCTTCCCCGCTCTCTTGGTGATGTAGACATTGCAGTTATTAACGGAAATTATGCAATTGATGCCGGATTAAAAGTTTCTGATGCGCTTGCAGTAGAAGATGCGTCCTCAGCAGCAGCAACCCGTTACAGCAACATCGTTGCAGTCCGTAAGGGAGATGAAACAAACGAAAAGACAAAAGCCCTGGTTGAAGCATTAACCAGCGATACCGTGAAAAAGTTCATTGAAGATACTTACAACGGAGCGGTTGTTCCTTCTTTCTAATAAGTAAATAGGGATAAAAATCATCATGCAGCAGGGATTAAAAGCCCTGCTGCATTTTTATGCGCAAAATGAAAGAAAAACTTCATTTTACATACAATGGAAAATAATGTATAATGCCTTTATTATGATTAAAAGGAGATGATAATTCATGGATCAGGATAATCAAATGAATTTGGATGATCTTTCAACATACCAACAGCCGCTGAAGAATAAACAGAATAATATGGCACTTGCCTCACTGATAATGGGAATTATTGGAATCGTCACTTCCTGCTGTTGTTTCGGAGGCCTTATCTTTGGTAGTCTGGGAATTGTATTCGCCCTGCTTTCCAAGACCCAGGATCGCTTTGAGGGAAATGCATTGGCAGGACTGATTACTTCTATCATTGGTCTGGTGTTTACTGCAATTGTGTTTATTCTGTTTGTAGGATCGGGAATGATGGAGGAACTTGCTGCAGGAGGTGGATTTTAGTGAAAATTTCATCAAAAGAATTAAAAAAACGTGCAAAACAGAAACTACAGGGCAATTACGGACTTTGCGTTGGTGTTCAGTTAATTATAAACGCTATTATATCAATCGTTTTAGTAATCATGTTTTTTGCAGGCCTGGTCGCCGGAATTCTGGGATCTGGCAGTATATACGGAGTAAGGGGCAATATGGCGGAATATATCATCATCATATCAATTGTGGTGGTATCCATGATACTAATGGTTGTTCTCGTATCCCTGTTTACACCTGGAACCTTAAAGATCTATTTAAATATCAGTGAGAATAAACCGGCACATATTTCAGATCTGCTTTATGGATTTAAAAACAAGCCTCATAAATTTATCGGTCTGAATCTGATCATATTCCTGGCTGTAATGGTTTGGTCCGTTCCTTATTATGTAGTACTTGCGGTGGCAGAAATTACAAATTATATTCCGGTTATGATCGTTCTCCTGATTATTACCTATTTGCTGCTTTTAATCGGAGTTACCATCACATCTTTGTATGTGGCCCAGGCTGCGTTTATATTTGTGGAATCACCGGATAAAGGGATTTTCAGATGTTTAAAAGAGAGTGCAGAGATGATGAAAGGGCACAAGGGCAGTCTTTTCTATATTAATTTAAGCTTTATGGGACTGGTTCTTCTTGGCTATTGCTCATTTGGAATTGCATATCTTTGGATTATGCCGTATATGTACGCAACATTAACCGAATACTATAATGAACTGAAACCGAAGATGATTTTAGAACCTGAAGTGTACCTTTGTGATTCTTCTTATGAATCCCTTAAGAAACAGGAATTTTAATTTGAAACCGTGTCACAGGATTTGCATGCGCATAGAATACACTATAGGAGGTGTGTCTTATGCGCATTTGCGATCTGAAGCAAAAAGAAGTGATTAATATCTGCGACTGCAGACGTCTTGGTTTTGTAGGAGACGTGGATTTTGATATGGAAACCGGCTGTCTGCTGGCTATCATTGTGCCAGGTCCCGGATGCTTTTGCGGCTTTCTGGTACGGGAAAGAGAATATGTAATTCCATTTTGTGATATCAGACAGGTAGGTCCTGATATCATACTGGTTAACGTGGATTTGGAAAAAGCAACGGAAAAATGCGGTATTTAATGGAAGATGGGCTTGCGAATCTAAGGATTGTAAGTTATGATATACATAATAAAAGTTACAGTCCGAAAGACAGGAGGATCCGAGGCGTGAAATGTCCATTTTGCAACGAGGCAGATACAAAGGTCATTGATTCCAGACCGGCAGACGACAACAGTTCGATCAGACGCCGCAGGCAATGTGAAAAGTGCGGAAAGAGGTTTACCACTTATGAAAAGCTGGAAACCATGCCGCTTATGGTTATAAAAAAAGATAATTCCAGAGAGGTTTATGACCGATCCAAGATAGAATCAGGAATTCTTCACTCCTGCCACAAAAGGCCGGTTTCTTCCCAGCAGATCGCTGCCATGGTAGATGAGATTGAAACCCAGGTATTTAACAGGGAAGAAAAAGAAGTAGAAAGCACCGTCATTGGAGAGCTGGTTATGAAAAAGCTTCAGGAAGTGGATGAAGTGGCATATGTAAGATTTGCCTCTGTATACAGAGAGTTTAAAGATGTAAATACCTTTATGGAAGAAATAGGAAAATTGTTAAAGAAATAGGAGAGCCATGTTTCAGAAATTTTATCCAGATGAAGACGTAAATTCCACGTATGAAATACCCTTTGAAGATTTTTATAAAAAAGGAATCAGGGGTATTATTTTTGATATTGACAATACCCTTGTTCCCCATGGGGCACCGGCGGACAACCGGGCAAAGAAGATGTTTTTAAGGCTTCATGAACTGGGAATGGAAACCTGTCTTTTATCCAACAACAAAGAACCGAGAGTATCCGCTTTCGCCAAGGATGCAGGCAGCCTTAATTATATTTTCAAGGGAAGAAAGCCAGGAGTGGAAGGGTATCAGCGGGCCATGAAGCTTATGGGTACCAATTCTTCCAATACAATTTTTGTGGGAGACCAGCTTTTTACTGATGTATTTGGCGCAAAGAGGGCTGGAATCTACAGCATTCTGGTCAGCCGGATCCATCCAAAAGAAGAGATTCAGATCAGAATAAAGCGGGCGCTAGAGTCCGTTGTTCTGTATTATTACCGCAAGAATAAGAAAATGAAGCAATTAAAGCGCAGCTAACCGTCGGCGGGTATATTTGTTATTTTCCGGTTATAATATCAGAGAAGAGAAATGTTTTCATGGACATGCAGATGACTTTTTTAATCATAAAAGATTCGTATATGATAAAGAAATAAGGAGATATTTGCAAAAAACAGTTGAAAATGCATTAATTTTAGTATAGAATATAAAAGGTTAAGAAGTGAATTCAAGGAGGAATATCATTTATGATATCAGCGGGTGATTTTAGAAACGGTATCACATTGGAGATCGATGGTACTGTATATCAGATTATGGAGTTTCAGCACGTGAAACCTGGTAAAGGTGCTGCTTTCGTAAGAACAAAGATTAAAGATGTGGTAAACGGCGGCGTTGTAGAACGCACATTCCGCCCGACAGAGAAGTTTCCGCAGGCTAGAATCGACAGAGTAGACATGCAGTATCTGTATGCCGATGGAGATCTTCATAACTTTATGGATACCAGCAGCTATGAACAGGTTGCATTAAGCGATGATGTCGTTGGAGATGCATTAAAGTTTGTGAAAGAGAATGATACAGTAAAGGTATGCTCTTACAATGGTAAGGTATATTCTATAGAGCCTCCGTTATTTGTGGAACTGGTTATTACTGATACAGAGCCAGGATTTAAAGGTGACACTGCTCAGGGAGCTACTAAGCCAGCTACCGTGGAAACTGGTGCAGTGGTTTACGTTCCTTTATTTGTTGAACAGGGTGATAAGATTAAGATTGATACACGTACAGGCGAATATCTGTCCAGAGTTTAATCAGGAAAAAAAAGAACCGGACTGTCCCAATGTCATTTAGTTATAGATGACACATGAGCAGAGTATGTAGAAATACATACCCTGCTCTTTTTATGGGCTTTTAGCCTATGCGTGAAGTATGATGCGTTTGCCTTATTCACAAAGCGCTTTTGCTATCCCGGCAGCTCTTTCATAGTCTTCTTCCCGTGGATTCCATAAGCATTTGGCTTCCTCTTCAACTACTGAAAATCCTGCATCTGTCAGCTTTTCACGAAGAACCTTAGTACCTTCACCGCTCCAGCCGTAGCATCCAAATACAGCAGCTTTTTTCTCTTTGAATCTAAGCTCTTTTAAGAAATCCAGCCAGCCGCCTACGGAAGAAAGAATGCTGCCTCCTACAGTGGGGGAACCCAGCGCAATGGCTTTTGACTTAAATACTTCGGTCATAATGTCATTTTTATCCGACTTGGAAATGTTGTAAATCTTTACTCGGGTCTGAGGGGAAAGCTCTGCGATTTCCGAACTGATCTTATGGGCAAGCTGTTTTGTGCCTTCCCACATAGTATCATAAACAATGGTGATCTGGTCTTCCTGGTAATTCTGAGACCACTCATAGTATTTTTCCACGATCTGTAAGGGATTATCTCTCCAGATACAGCCATGGCTGGTGGCAATGATGTCAATAGGAAGATTAAGCGCCTGAATTTCTTCCACTTTCTTTTTCACAAGAAGTGAAAATGGAGTTAAAATATTGGCATAATATTTAAGCGCTTCTTCCCAAAGTCTGCACTGATCGGCCTTATCATTGAATAATTCTTCTACGGCAAAGTGCTGTCCAAAAGCATCGTTGGAAAAGAGAATGTTATCCCCGGTTAAATAGGTAGCCATGCTGTCTGGCCAGTGAAGCATCTTCATCTCCACAAATACCAGCTTCTTGCCGTTTCCAATGTCCACAGAATCTCCTGTTTTCACAACCTGGTAATTCCACTCCGGATGGTGATACTGTCCCGTAAGGGATTTCACTCCGTTTGCAGTACAGTAAATCGGAGTATTCGGTATCTTCTCCATTAAAGCTGGAAGGGAACCGCTGTGGTCCACCTCTCCATGGTTGGCAACAATAAAGTCGATTTTATTTAAATCAATTTCCTTTTCCAGATTGTCGATAAATTCTGTGGAATGAGGTTTCCATACGGTATCGATCAACACGGTCTTTTCTTCCTGGATCAAATATGCATTCTGGCTGGAACCGTGGTTAATAGAGTAGTCCGCCCCGTGGAAGGATTCAAGCTCCCAATCAATAATACCGACCCAGTTGACATTGTTCTTTACAAGTTTTTTCATCTTAATGTCCTCCTTCATATTTTGAAAATAACAGTGAGTTTTCTGTGAAGATATGATTGTAAATATCTTTGATCAGCTCATGAAGCTTTTGAAACAGCATGTGATAGGAGGTACAGCCTCCATCCGGAACTGTAAAGTCATTGGTGCAGGCAATGATATCTTTAATCAGATTTCCGGCTGCATCGTGTTCATCTTCCAGTTCTTTTACATACCCTTTATCGCTTTTTTGGTTATAGCTCTGTTTCATATATGGAAAGACAAGCTTTTCTTCCTTGGCAAAATGCTCTTCCAGTTCCTTCTTTAAATCAGAGAAAAGGCCGTGAAGGGGTATCAGCTGATCCTTATGATGGGCATAATGAGCCAGAAGCACCTTATTTGAAAGGGCATCAATTTCTGAAAGAAGGATCCGCTCTTTTCCATGATAGGTATCAATGATGTAATCAATAAGTGCCGGAACTTCCATTTTCATAAGACGGTCAACGTCTAAAACTTCTGTGGGAACAGGTTCTTTTGTCTGTTTTTCAAGTTTTTTATTTAATACATCTATAAAGCTTTTGGAATCAATGGAAAGCTGATTTAATGCATCTTCCAGAGAATCATTGCCTCCGCAGCAATAATCAATGTGAAAGTCATTAAAAATATCAACGGCTCTGGGATAAGCTTTTACGATTTCGTTTAATTTCATTTTATTTGTAATCATCTATATCCTCCCTTTCGAGTTCATAACTGTTTCGGTAAGGTTAGTATAACCCGGCGAGAGAAAGAAAAATGTGATTTAAATCATTATTTGAAACTTTTCGAAATTTATTTTGTTTTCTGGCTAAATATCGTTTTCAAAGATAGCTCTTAACAAATCTTTGTTTAAAATCCGCACCTTTCGGTTTCCTTCCAGAGCAATGGCTCCGTCATTGCGAAGCTCTCCCATCTTTCGGCTGATGGTTTCCCGGCGGACGTTGATATAGGCTGCAATGTCTTCTCTGGTCAGTTCAATGGTGTCTTTGTTGATCCGGCTGCTTCGGAACAGAATAAATCCTGCGATCCTTGCCTTGGCATCGTTTACGGATAATAATTGAACCAGTTCATTGGCAAGGGAAAGCTTATTGCCGATCACATTTAACAGCTTGATCCCGATCTCCGGTCTTTTTAAGATCATATTTTGAATATCCTTTAGATAAATCAGGCAGACACCGCTTTCTCCCATGGAAACGGCGTTTGCTTCCAGTGTTTTTCCTCCGAATATATTCTGCTCTCCGTAGAAATCTCCTTCATCAAGAATATCAAGAACATACTCTTTTCCTTCCAGGGAATAGCGGTTGATTTTGATCTTGCCGTAACGAATGACCATAATTTTATCTGCCGGATCCTTCTCATGAAAGACGGTATCCCCTTTCTGGAAATCCAGATGCTGTGCTTTTGATATCAGTTCCTTTTGTTCATCAAAGGAAAGGGATTCAAAAAGTGAGATACGGGAAGTGCATAGTTGGTTGCAGCAGCTGCATTGATGTGCCATAGGGCTCCTTTCCAGGCATTTGTATCCTTTTTGTTTCTTCTTAACTGAATCATATATCATACCAGATGAGAATTGCAATCATTTTATTTTAATGGTGATCAGAATGAAGACGTACAAAAATACAAAACACACAATATTAAAAACATAGAATCTAAATAAAAGAATAGCAGAGAAGTCATAAAAAAATTGATTTTTAATATTACTTGTAATATAATTAGTATTTAGCTTAGAAATTTATGGAGTAGATAAAGGAGACAAGGAACCGATGAAGAAGATTCTTGATTTAATTACGGCAGAGATGAAGACAGCTTTTGCAGATTGCGGATACGATGAAATTTATGCAAAGGTGACTTTATCCAACCGTCCGGATCTTTGCGAGTACCAGTGCAACGGAGCCATGGCGGCAGCCAAAGCTTATAAAAAGAAACCGTTTGATATCGCATCGGAAGTGGTGTCAAAACTTTTAGCAAGTCACGCTTTTGAAACGGTAGAAGCGGTGATGCCTGGATTTATTAACTTAAAGATCAATGCCGGTTATCTGGCAGAATATATGAACAAGATGGCAGGAGAGGACCAGTGCGGCTGTGAAAAAACACATGAACCTATGACCATTGTGGTAGATTACGGCGGCGCCAATGTGGCAAAGCCACTTCATGTAGGTCACCTCCGTTCTGCTGTTATTGGAGAAAGCATTAAGCGCATGGGCCGTTTTCTGGGACATAACATCATCGGTGATGTACATCTGGGGGACTGGGGTCTTCAGATGGGCCTGATTATAGAAGAATTAAGAGACAGAAAGCCGGAACTTCCCTACTTTGATGAGTCGTTTGAAGGTGAATATCCCAAAGATGCCCCATTTACCATCACAGAATTAGAAGAGATTTATCCTGCGGCCAGTTTAAAATCCAAAGAGGACGAATCATTCAGTAAGAGAGCTCATGAAGCAACCTTAAAGCTGCAAAATGGATATGCTCCCTATCGTGCCATCTGGCAGCATATTATTCATGTTTCTGTGGCTGATTTAAAGATGAATTATGGCAGCCTTAATGTCACCTTTGACTTATGGAAGGGCGAAAGCGATGCGGAAACCTATATTCCCCAGGTGATTGAAGAACTGACCGAAAAAGGACTTGCCTACGAAAGTCAGGGCGCCCTTGTGGTTGATGTGGCTATGGATGGGGATTCCAAGGAACTGCCTCCATGCATTATCAGAAAATCCGACGGAGCGGCGCTATACTCCACCTCTGATCTTGGTACCATTATTGAAAGGGAGAAAGAGATAAAGCCGGACTGGTATATTTATGTAACAGACAAACGTCAGGAACTTCATTTTACCCAGGTATTCCGTGTTGCGAAAAAAGCAGGCTTTGTTCCTGCCGATAAAAAGATGTCTCATCTTGCCTTTGGTACCATGAATGGCAAAGACGGAAAACCATTTAAGACAAGAGACGGCGGAGTGCTGCGTCTGGAAACTCTGATTTCCGATATCAGCC
Source organism: Lacrimispora xylanisolvens (assembly GCF_002934545.1). Classification (GTDB taxonomy): domain Bacteria; phylum Bacillota; class Clostridia; order Lachnospirales; family Lachnospiraceae; genus Lacrimispora; species Lacrimispora xylanisolvens. The sequence goes on along the minus strand of NZ_PTJA01000016.1, from coordinate 114,332 downwards.
AGGCTGCCTATGAAAAGATTATGGAGAACCGTTCTGTTTCGGAGGAAGAAGCCAGAGAAACTTCAAAAATCGTGGGCATGGCAGCTTTAAAATACGGGGATTTATCCAATCAGGCTGCGAAGGATTATATCTTTGATATGGACCGGTTCGTATCCTTTGAAGGAAATACAGGTCCTTACATCCTCTATACCATTGTGCGTATCAAATCCATTCTGGCAAAGTACCAGACTCTGGACGATAAGTATCAGGGAGAGGAACGGATTCTTCCCGCTGCCTCAGATGCAGAAAAAGATTTAATGCTCCAGCTTTCCAGATACAATGAAGTGGCAGAAAGCTCTTTCCTGGAGCTGGCACCTCATAAAATATGCCAGTATGTCTATGAATTAGCCAATTCATTTAATCGCTTCTATCATGATACAAAGATCATTTCAGAAGAGAATAAAGAACAGCAGGCTTCCTGGATCGGTCTGATTCGTCTGGCAAAGGATGTGCTGAATGGCTGCATCGGAGTACTTGGTATTGAAGCACCGGAACGTATGTAAATGGAACGGATGTGAGCGATATGAAAGTATCACAGATAACTGCCAATGCTTTTTGGAAGGGTGAAACCGGAGTTAAAGCATTGGTGGAAGATCAGGGAAAAGAATATAAAGCAAGTCTTCATATCAAGGGTAGTCAGGTATTTGACTACTCTTGTTCCTGCGCTCAGGGAAATTCCTACCGTGGGATGTGCCCTCACTGTCAGGCTCTGTTTAAAGCTTATGAAGAACAGGAATCAGGGAATCAGGGAAAGCCGGTTACCACATCTGCCCAGGCGAGAGCCATGATCCGCGAGTATACCAACGGGGAAGTTGCCAGAATTATGAGTGAGGGCCAGGAAGAACAGATTTCACTTCTGGTATCCGTTCTGGTTAACCGCAGAGAGGTGAAGCTGGAAGTAAAGCTTGGCAGGGACCGCCTTTATCTTGTTAAGGATTTAGCGGCGTTTGCAGATGCCATGGATCATGGAACCTATGTGGAATATGGCAAAAATCTTGCTTTCTATCATAACCGGTCCGTCTTTGTAAAGGAGAGCCGTCCACTTCTGGACTTTTTGCTGGAATCCATCAATGGATATTGTGAACAGTATGAGCAGATGCAGAAAAGCTCCTTTTCTGCACGTCCGGTCATGCGTTATTTAAACTTAAGCAAGACGGCAAGAGACCGGTTCTTTGGGATTATGAAGGGCACGACTCTGGAGTTTGAGGATCACAGAGGAGAGAAAAGACAGCTGAAAATATCAGGTCGTAATCCGGATCTGACTGTGACCGCGGCCCGTGAGGGCAGAGATGGAGTCCGCATATCCATAGACAAGAAGCTCCTGGTGGTAAAGGGAGAAAACCGTCTGTACCTTGGAGATTTAAAAAATCTGTCTTGTTGTGACCAGCCTTGCAGTGAGACCCTTGGCGTTTTTTTAGACCAGATGATGAACGGTTATGGCGTGGAGTGTGAAACCGTAATTAATAATAAGGATATGCCTCTTTTTTATGAACGGGTATTAAAAAGGATCGCTTCTTACTGTACCATTGATTCGGGCAGTCTTGATCTGGAGTCATTTAAACCGGAGGAACTAAGAGCCAGGTTTGATTTTGACAGTGATGGTCCCAGTAAACTGATTTTACGCCCCACCCTTTCTTACGGCACCTATTCCTTTCAGCCCGTTGAAGATGAAAAACTGCCCCGAACCGTATGCAGAGATGTTCCGGGAGAATTCCGCATCAGCCAGATGATCACAAAGTATTTTAAATACAGGGAATATGAATCAGATTATCCGGCGATCAAGGATGATGAGGAAGCAGTATACCGTCTTCTTACAGAAGGAATCAGAGAATTCATGACTGTAGGAGAGGTTTATTTTTCTGAATCATTTAAAAAACTGAAAGTGCTTCCGCCCCCTAAAATTTCTGTAGGCGTGAAAAGTACAGGAAACTGGCTTGAACTGAATGTGGATGCAGGTGAATTAACCGGTCAGGATTTAGCCAGGCTTTTATCTGAATACAGCAGAAAAAAGAAGTACTACCGGCTGAAAAGCGGAGAATTCGTTAATCTAGAGGATAATGGTCTCATTACCATCGCAAAGCTTGTTGAGGGACTGGGGTTAAATCCAGGTGAGATGGAGAATAAAAATTTCCACCTGCCTAAATACAGGGCTCTTTATCTGGATGGTCTTTTTAAAGAAGAAAGCGGCATAACATTATACAGGGACCAGCTGTACAAAGCAGTGGTACGGGGGATGAAATCCGTAGAGGACAGCGAGTTTGAGATACCGGATTCCCTTAAGTCTGTGCTCAGAGGATACCAAAAGACGGGATACCGCTGGCTTAAGACTCTGGACAAATATGGATTCGGCGGAATACTGGCTGATGATATGGGACTTGGAAAGACCATTCAGGTCATAGCATTAATCCTTGATGAAGCCCAGAGAAATCCGGACGCCAGTTTTCTGGTGGTTTGTCCGGCTTCTCTTGTCTATAACTGGGAAAATGAGATCCATCTCTTTGCACCGTCGTTACAGGTAAAAACTGTCACTGGTACGGCATCAGAGAGAGAAGAACAGTTAGGGAATTTAGAAAAGGGAACTGTGGTTGTCACTTCCTACGATCTGCTCAAGCGGGATATAGACCTTTATGAAGGAATACCATTCCGTTTCCAGATCATTGACGAGGCCCAGTACATCAAGAACGCTTCTACCCAGAGTGCAAAGGCAGTAAAAACAGTGGATGCCGTGTGCAGGTTTGCCTTGACCGGTACCCCGATCGAAAACCGCCTTTCTGAACTTTGGAGTATTTTTGATTTCCTGATGCCTGGTTTCCTTTTCCATTACCAGAAGTTTAAGAAAGAGTATGAAATGCCGATTGTAAAGAACCAGGAGCGATGGGTATTAGAAAGCCTTCACCGCCTGATTGGTCCTTTTATTCTACGAAGACTGAAAAAAGACGTATTAAAGGAACTGCCTGACAAGCTGGAGACTGTGGTATACTCTGCTTTTGACAGAGAGCAAAAGGATTTGTATACAGCCAATGCCTACCGTTTAAAGACTGAACTGGAAGGCAGAGAAGGCAGAAGCGGAAGAGATAATATACAGATACTGGCAGAACTTACAAGGCTGCGCCAGATTTGCTGTGATCCCCATTTATGCTATGATAATTACAGAGGAGATTCGGCTAAACTGGAAACCTGCGTTGATTTAATTAAGAATGGAGTGGAAGGAGGACATAAGATCCTTTTATTTTCCCAGTTTACCTCCATGCTTGAGATCATTGAAAAAAGACTTAAGGGAGAAGGAATTTCCTGCTATATGCTTACAGGGGGCACACCCAAGGAAGAACGGCTTCATATGGTTAATTCCTTTAAAAACGATGAGATTCCCCTGTTTCTTATTTCCTTAAAAGCAGGTGGAACCGGCCTTAACTTAACTGCTGCAGATATGGTGATTCACTTTGATCCCTGGTGGAACGTAGCAGCACAGAATCAGGCAACAGACCGGGCTCACAGAATCGGGCAGGATAAACAGGTGACGGTATTTAAACTGATTACAAAAGGAACGATTGAAGAAAATATTTTAAAACTGCAGGAATCCAAACGGGATCTGGCAGAGCAGATTATAACAGAGGGTACAGTTTCCTTAAGCAATCTGACGAAAGAAGATTTGCTGGGGCTGCTGGATTAAAGAAAGGACAGGGTGAGTCATGAAAGTATTACTGTTAAATGGAAGTCCTCATAAAGAGGGCTGTACCAATCGGGCCTTACTTGAAGTGGAAGGGGCTTTACATGCAGAGGGAATTCACACAGAACTGGTTCATTTGGGCAATAAAGCCATTCATGGCTGTATCGCATGCGGAACCTGTATGAAAATTGGCGCCTGTGTATTTGAGGATGATCCGGTCAATGAGTTTATTGAAAAGATGAAGAAGGCAGATGGCCTTATCGTAGGTTCACCGGTTTATTACGCATCTGCCAACGGAGCTCTTTTTTCCTTCCTGGACCGTCTCTTTTACGCAGGAGGCAGAGAGTTTGCTTACAAGCCGGGGGCAGCCATCGCTTCTGCCAGAAGAGCGGGCACGACTGCAACTCTTGATGCCTTAAATAAGTATTTTACCATTGCCCAGATGCCTTTGGTTTCCTCTTCTTACTGGAATATGGTGCATGGAAGAACACCTGAGGAAGTGGAGCAGGATTTAGAAGGTCTTTATACAATGAGAACACTGGGAAAAAATATGGCATGGCTTTTAAAATGTATTGAGGCTGGAAAGTCAGCAGGAATCAGTCTTCCGGAGAAAGAGGAAAAGGTCTGGACTAATTTTATCCGTTAAAATTCCAAAAATCTCCTTTACATTTCTTCTGGGTGGTGTATAATTAAAAAGCACTATATGTAGTGTGAAGAGATAAAAATACACAAAATATTGAATAGGTTAGGGTGACAGGAATGATAAAAGTACAAAAGCGCGACGGCAGAATTGTGGAGTATGACAGAGATAAGATCGTCAAGGCAATACTCAAAGCAAATGCTGAGGTGGAGCTTACTGAGCAGGCTGGCGAAGACATGATAGATGCCATTTTAGATGATGTGGAAAGCCGTTCAGATGATGTGATGAATGTGGAAACCATTCAGGACATGATCGAAAGCGGTCTTGTAAACAACAATAAGTATACATTATCTAAAAAGTATATCATTTACCGTTACCAAAGAGCATTGTTACGGAAAGCCAATACAACGGATGAATCAATTTTAAAACTGATTAAGAATGAGAATAAAGAACTGGCTGAGGAAAACTCCAACAAGAATACCATTCTTGCGTCGACTCAGAGAGATTACATTGCAGGAGAAGTATCCAGAGATTTAACAAAGAGAATGCTTCTGCCGGAACGGATTTCACTTGCCCATGAACAGGGCTCCATTCATTTTCACGATGCCGATTATTTTGTTCAGCCGATTTTTAACTGCTGTCTGATCAATATTGGTGATATGCTAGATCATGGCACTGTGATGAATGAAAAGATGATTGAAAGCCCCAAGAGCTTTCAGGTGGCCTGTACCGTCATGACCCAGATTATTGCGGCTGTTGCCAGCAATCAGTACGGAGGCCAGTCTGTGGATATCCGTCACCTGGGAAAATATCTGCGGAAAAGCAGCAATAAATTCCACAAGCAGATCAAAGAAGAATTTGGTGATTCCGTATCGGAAGAGATGATAGAGAAGATGGCTTCCATTCGTTTAAGGGATGAACTAAAGTCTGGTGTTCAGACCATTCAGTATCAGATTAATACTCTGATGACTACCAATGGACAGGCACCTTTCGTAACACTGTTTTTATGCCTGGATGATCAGGATGAATATATTAATGAAAATGCCATGATCGTGGAAGAAGTTCTCCGCCAGAGACTGGAAGGCATCAAGAATGAATCCGGTGTCTATGTAACGCCGGCATTTCCAAAGCTGATCTACGTTCTTGATGAGAACAACTGCTTAAAGGGTGGAAGATACGATTATATCACAAAGCTTGCAGTTCAGTGCTCCTCCAAGCGCATGTATCCGGACTATATTTCCGCAAAGAAGATGCGGGAATACTATGAAGGCAATGTATTCAGCTGTATGGGCTGCCGCAGCTTCCTTTCTCCCTGGAAGGATGAGAACGGAAACTATAAGTTTGAAGGCAGATTTAATCAGGGTGTGGTAAGCTTAAACCTTCCCCAGATTGGAATTATAGCAAAGGGTGATGAGGAGACCTTCTGGAACCTCTTAGAGGAGCGGTTAAGTCTTTGTTATGAAGCGCTGATGTGCAGGCACAAATCACTGGAAGGAACCGTATCTGATGTAAGTCCGATTCACTGGCAGTATGGAGCCATTGCAAGGCTGAAAAAAGGAGAGACCATCGATGCTCTGCTTCATGGCGGGTATTCCACGATTTCTCTTGGATATATTGGTTTGTATGAGACCACAAGGCTTATGAAAGGGGTCAGCCACACCACACCTGAGGGTGAGGAGTTTGCCCTTCGCATTATGAATCACATGCGTGAGACGGTTGACAGATGGAAAGAGGATACCGGTCTTGGTTTCGGTCTTTACGGAACTCCGGCAGAATCTCTTTGCTACCGTTTTGCCAAGATTGACAGAGAACGTTTTGGCAGTATTCCTGATGTAACGGATAAAGGTTATTATACTAACTCTTATCACGTAGACGTAAGAGAGCATATTGATGCCTTTACAAAATTTAATTTCGAAAGTCAGTTCCAGAAGATTTCTTCCGGAGGCGCTATTTCCTATGTGGAAGTTCCCAACATGCGGCATAATTTAGAAGCCATGGAAGATGTGGTTAAGTTTATCTACGATAACATTCAGTATGCTGAATTCAATACCAAGTCAGACTATTGCCAGGCATGCGGTTATGACGGAGAGATTATTATTAATGATGACATGGAATGGGAATGCCCGCAGTGCCATAATAAAGATAAAAACCGCATGAACGTAACAAGAAGAACCTGCGGTTATTTAGGAGAAAATTTCTGGAATACAGGAAAGACGAAAGAAATTAAATCCCGAGTACTGCATCTGTAGGAGGCCGCCATGTACTATGCGACGATAAAACCCACCGATGTTGCCAATGGACCTGGCGTGAGAGTGTCCTTGTTTGTCAGTGGGTGTACTCATTACTGTAAGGGCTGCTTTAATGCAGAAGCATGGGATTTCCACTATGGAAACGAGTATACAAAAGAAACCAGAGAACAGATCATCCGTAATTTAGATCACAGCTATATAGCAGGGCTCACCCTTTTGGGAGGGGAGCCCATGCATCCGGAAAACCAGACAGAAGTCCTTAATCTGGTTGAAGAAGTGCGCCGACGGTTCCCTGATAAAACCATCTGGTGCTATACAGGATATGATTTCGAGACGGATATTTTAGGAGATATGGTTAAAAGCATTCCCCAGACCCGAAGAATATTAGATTGCCTGGATGTATTGGTAGATGGTAAGTTTGAGGAAGAAAAAAAAGACTTGAAACTTCGTTTTAAAGGATCCTCCAACCAGAGGATTATAAAGGTTCCGGATTCGCTTGCTCATCAGAAAGTCATATTGTGGGAGTAAAAAACAGGATGCCATCCAATGTCGCAATGACAGTGGATGACATCCTGTTTTGGTAGTTATCAGTCCGCTTCTGGCTGAAGGACACTGCCAGTAAGATGATACTCCAGGCAGACTCTTCGGATTTCGATGATGCCGATGATAAGAGCAAATAATCCGGTGCAGATATTGCTGACGGCCATAACCACACCAACGCTGGAACTTCCCATTTTTGTAAAGTTCTGCAGATACCACAGAACCGGAATGCGGAATACAAATACCCGGCAGAAATTAATGGTCAGTGTAATTTTTGTCCGTCCGAATCCGTACAGCAGTGCAAGAACGGATGCATTAATGCCCAGAGGGATTGCTCCATAGGCTTCAAACCGGTAAATCGATGCGATCATATCTGCAAATTCGCTGTTTTCACCTGCAAAAAGCCGGCTGATCTGCCCTAAAAAAATCAGGGATAATGACATTAGGACTGCTCCCAGAATCACATTAATTACAAGAATACAGCCAAATGCCTTTAGTGCACGTTCTGGCTTTCCAGCCCCTCTGTTCTGACTGATAATAGCGGAACCGCCCTCCTGAAACCCGTTTTGGGGCATGGTTGTTATTCCACCGATGTTATTGGAGATTCCAAGAGCTCCCACAGTCAGTGCACTGTAAATCGTGCTCATGGAATTAATAACAACTTTTCCAAGAGAGAAGGCGATTTTTTCTATAATAACCGGTATGGACAGTGTGAGCATGGGTACAATCACTGCAGATTTTAAACTGATGCTGTGAAGGGAAAGGCCAAATGCATTGTCTTTCTGGTTCAAATTTTTTATGGCAGCTGCCAGGATAAAAATCTGGGAAATTATGGTTGCAACGGAAATCATATTAATTCCTGATCCCAGCACATAAACGAAAAAAGCAGTTAAAGTAAGTTTAATAACGATGACTCCCATATTTAAGTTTAAGATTCTGCGGGAATTTCCTCTGGCTCTTTCGATGGCAATATAGACGTTATTAAAAAAGCTGATGACCATACCCACCAGCTCCAGGCGGAAGTACTGGATGCCTTCTGTAATAAAGCTCTCAGGTGTTTTGGCAAGTTTAAGAAACTGGGGAGCAGCAGGCATTAAAACAAGAAGAATGACTCCTCCTAATAAGCCGCACATGGCAAACAGGCTGCTGACTCGTTTTTTTACCAGGTTAAAATCCCCTGCACCGTAAGCCTCACTGATTTTTATACTGGATCCGATTGCAAGACCCCCGCCCAGTGCAGACAGTGTTAAGCCGATTTGGGAAAGATAGGCGACTGCGGAAACGGAGGATGCGCCGATATGGGCAGCCATCATGGAATCAAATATTTTAAAAAGCTGATTTAAGCTTTGATAAAGAGCCAGCGGTGTTCCCACATAGAGAACCACCTTCCACATGTTGGCATGAAGTGCAAAATTACGAAATTTTTCATCTTTTGCAGACAATGTTGCTTTCTCTGACATGGTATATCTCCTCTTTAAGTTCAATCATTTTTCGCGCTCTATTAGCATAAGGCAAAGAAAAAATAAAATCTACTAATTTTATGATATATTTAGCCAATACTACTGATTTTTTGCTCACTTTCGGGTGCTCTTTGTTTTCAAGCAGAAAAAGATGTGATATAGTAAGCTTTGGAAAGGCAGGTGATGGAACATGTTCCTGAATAAAATGGAAGGACAGATGTCAGAAGCTGTGTCAACGGGAATCATACTTACGTTGTCCGGTGGCTTGCAGGATGCATATACCTACTTTTACAGGGGAAAGGTATTTGCCAATGCCCAGACAGGCAATATTATTATTTTTGCCCACAATATCATGAATGGAAGCTGGCAGACAGCGTTTCGCTATCTGATGCCAATACTGGCGTTTGTTGCAGGAATCTATGTTTCTGAGGTGATCAGAGGAAAATACAGAGACAGTAAGAGGATACACTGGCGGCAGATTGTAGTGGTTGCGGAGATATTGCTTTTACTTCTGGTGGGATTTTTGCCAAATACCATGGATCTGGCAGCCAATGCCATGGTTTCCTTTGTTTGTGCCATGCAGGTAGAGGCGTTTCGAAAGATGAAGGGCAGTGCCTTTGCCAGTACCATGTGTATCGGTAATTTAAGAAGCGCAACTGAGATGCTCTACCGGTATCGCCAGACCAGAGACAGAGAGAATCTTGAAAAATGTCTCCGTTATTATGGTGTGATTCTGTTTTTTGCAGTGGGAGCCGGGGCAGGTAGTTTTCTGGTACCTTTATTTGCAGAAAAAACCATTTGGTTTTCCTGCATCCTTTTAGTTTTTGCATTTGGTATTATGTTTGTAAAAGAGAATCATGAAACAGTTGAAGCAGACAGGAGGTAAATAGATATGGAATACAGAAAATTTGAACATACATTTGTCATTCGGCTGGATCCGGGAGAAGAGATTTTGACCAGTCTGACCCAGCTTTGCAAGAAAGAAGGGATCAGGCTGGCATCGGTTACCGGTCTGGGCGCAGCCGGCACCATTCAGCTTGGAGTTTATGACACGGAAAACAAACAGTATTACAGCCATGAGTACAAGGGGCTTTATGAGATTGCATCTCTTATGGGCAGCATTACTGAAAAAGACGGAGAGCCTTATCTTCATCTTCATATGGTCATTGGAAATCCACACAATGGGGAATGCCACAGCGGTCATCTGGGACGTGCAGTCATCAGCGCTACTGGAGAGATCATCGTTACGGAAATTCCTGGCAGTGTTGGCAGAAGAGCGGATGAGACAGTGGGACTAAATTTATTTGAATTTATGAATGAGGATTAATAATTAATAACCCCAATATTCTCCTGCCAATCGGATGAAATACTTGGCAGCCCTGGTCAAGTAGCTGTTTTTCCGGTAAACAGCCACTACATCCCATACGGGGTGGGAGGGGAGTGAAAAGCATGCAATTCCTTCCGGTTTCGTCCGGAAATAGGACATGGGGATCAGCCCGCAGCATAGGCCGGCCTGAATCATGGTGATAATTGCACTGGTGCTGGAAGTCTCAAACAATACGTTGGGGATAAAACCTGCTTCCTGAAAGATCCGGTCTATGAGATAACGGATGGTGGATTCCTGGTACATGAGAACGAAAGGGTCTTCTGACAGAAGTCTGATATCCAGTTCCGGGTAAATCTCCTGGCTGTTTTCTTCCAGGCTGCTTAAGGGGTGTTTTTTGGGAAGAGCAAGAAGAATTTCTTCTTTTCCCAATTCTATATATTCATCGCCGGTTCGCTGGCTGGGACATAATGTCTGAAATCCAATATCCAGTTCTCCTTTTACAATCATCTCCTGCTGGTCTTTCACACTGCGTTCCACAGGAATGATATGGATGCCGGGGAACTGTTGGTGAAATTTGGGATACACTGCGGAAAACATGGCGATTCCTCTCCCTGGTGTAAGCCCTACTGAGAGAGTGCCCTCTTTATCTGACACCATATCGCCGATGATGCGGTAGGTCTCCTGTTTAATCAGAAGCATTTTCCTGGCATTTTCAAGATAGATTTCTCCAGCCTGAGTCGGCCGCCAATTGGTCCGTGAGCGGTGAAAAAGCTGAGTGCCCAGCTCTTTTTCCAGGCGAAGAAGCTGCTGGTTTAATGCCGGTTGGGTAAGAAAAAGCTTTTCTGCCGCTTTTGTAATGTTGTTTTCTTCTGCAATCTTTAATATATATTCAATCTGTTTGGTATCCAAGCATATACCCCCTATATCAATGTTGTATTGTCAGTATAGACTATTTCCCCAAAAAGCACAATGATTACTCAAAGAAAAATTTAGAGAATTCTTAAAACTATTAATTTTACAAAAGCTTCCTGTGTAATTAAAATAAAAAAAGACAGAAATAACCTGTTTTTTGTGTAACATTACAATGGAAAGGATCAGTAAGGAATGAGTAAACCGCTATTTGTTAAAATGAAAGAAGAAGATAATGTGGCGATTGCAGTTGATGATATTAAAACAGGCCAGGAGATTATGCCTGGTGTGGTTGCCAGACATGAGATTCCACAGGCCCATAAGATTGCGCTTTTGGACATTGAAAAGGGCGGACCTGTCATCCGTTATGGCGTTGTGCTAGGCTATGCATCAGAGGCGATTAAAAAGGGAGACTGGATTAATGAATATATGCTGGAACTTCCTGAACCGCCTGATGTGGATCATATGGTATTTTCCACTAATGTGGTAACAGATCTGCCCCAGCCGCCAGTTACCACATGGGAAGGGTATGAAAACCCATGGGGAGGACCGGGAGGAACCCGTAACATTCTGGGAATCAGTACAACGGTGCAGTGTGTGACCGGTGTTTTAAACGTTGCAGTGGAGCGCATGAAACGGGAACTCCTTCACAAATATCCCAATGTAGATGACATTGTACCCATCAATCATGCCTATGGCTGCGGAGTTGCCATCAATGCACCGGAGGCAAAGGTTCCGATCCGCGCCCTTCGGAATTTATCCAAACATCCGAATTTTGGGGGACAGCTGATGGTAGTGGCATTAGGCTGTGAAAAGTTTACAGTAGAGATGCTTTGCGATTCTGCTGATATTAACAAGGACAATGTGATCATTCTTCAGGAAAAAGAGGGCTTTGAAGATATGATTACATCCCTGATGGAAATGGCAGAAAAAAAGCTTCAGATATTAAATGAAAGAAAACGGGTGACACTTCCTCTTTCTGACCTGCTCATAGGAATGCAGTGTGGCGGTAGCGATGCATTCTCCGGTGTTACCGCCAATCCGGCAGCAGGCTATGCCTCTGACATGCTGGTGAAAGGCGGAGCAACTGTTTTGTTTTCCGAGGTGACTGAGGTAAGAGACGGAGTCTATCTGTTAGCGGAGCGGTGCATCAATGAAGCGGTTGGAAAGAAGCTTGCCAGTGAGATGAAATGGTATGATCATTATCTCCAGGAGGGTGAGGTAGACCGCAGTGCAAATCCGACTCCAGGAAATAAAAAGGGAGGACTTGCCAATATCGTGGAAAAAGCCATGGGATCGATTGCGAAATCAGGAACTTCTCCCATTGTGGAAGTGCTGTCGCCTGCTGAGAAGCCCAGCAAAAAGGGTTTAATCTATGCCGCAACGCCGGCAAGTGATATTGTCTGCGGTCCCTGTCAGCTGGCAAGCGGAATCGGGCTCCAGGTATTCATGACGGGGAGAGGGACTCCTTACGGCCTGGCGGTTGCTCCTGTTATCAAGGTCTGCTCCAGAAACGATATGAAGGCACAGTGGCAGGATTTAATTGATATCAATGCAGGAACCATTGCATCTGGAGATTCCACCATTGAAGAAATTGGAACCCAGCTGTTTCATGAGATTATTGATGTGGCCAGCGGCCGTAAGCAGACCTGGGCTGAAAAATATCGTCTCCACAATGATTTGTGTATTTTTAATCCGGCTCCGATTACCTGATAAGATTTTCATCAGCAATATTCACAAAAAGCTCCTGCTGTGATAAAATAGAAATCAAATATACATGACAGGAGCGGAACATGGCTGATTATCCCAACAAGAGCGAGAAGACAAAATACCGGCTTGCTGATTCCATCAAAGACTGCATGAAAACCAGACCGGTGGATAAAATCACGGTTCAGAATATTGTAGACGGCTGTCAGATGACGAGGCAGACATTTTATCGGAATTTTAAAGATAAGTATGATTTGATTAACTGGTATTTTGACAAACTGGTGCTGGAATCCTTTGCCCAGATCGGCGTGGACAAGACTGTCTGCCAGAGCCTGAATGAAAAGTTCCAGTTTATTCAGAAGGAATCGGTGTTCTTTACCGGTGCATTCCGTTCCGATGATTATAATTCATTAAAGGAACATGATTTTGAACTGATCATGGGTTTTTATACCGATTTACTGATTCATAGAAGGCAGGAGCCTTTATCGGATGAGATTTTATTTCTATTGGAGATGTATTGCCGCGGATCTGTGTATATGACTGTTAAGTGGGTTCTTTCCGGAATGCCTCAGGAACCGGCGGAGATGGCCAAAAGTCTTGTAGAGGCCATGCCTCCCAAACTGTTTGCAGTTTTTGAAGAAGCCAGACTGGTTTAAAATATGGTACTTATGCACATAATTGAAGTTACAGTTTGAAGCTGATGTAACATTTGTTACAAAAGCATCAAACTGTAACTTTATTTTTTCAGGTCTGGTTGTTAAAATTATAACAGCATGAAACGGCTTCCTTCTATGGGAGAAAAGAAAAGGAGAGATTACCATGGCAAACAGAATTATTTTAAATGAAACATCTTATCACGGCGCAGGTGCGATTCACGAGATCCCTGGTGAAGTGGCAAAAAGAGGGTTTAAAAAAGCATTTGTCGCATCAGATCCTGATTTAATTAAATTCCAGGTAACATCAAAGGTGACAAAAATACTGGAAGAAAACGGTCTGGAGTATGAAATTTATTCTGATATCAAGCCAAATCCCACAATTGAGAATGTTCAGACCGGAGTAGAAGCATACAAAAAATCCGGCGCTGATTATATCATTGCAATTGGCGGCGGCTCCTCCATGGATACCTCCAAGGCAATCGGTATTATCATTGCTAATCCGGAATATGAAGATGTAAGAAGTTTAGAAGGTGTTGCACCCACAAAGAATCCTTCTGTACCGATTATTGCAGTGCCCACCACAGCTGGTACGGCAGCAGAAGTAACCATTAACTATGTAATTACTGATGTGGAGAAGAAACGTAAATTTGTATGTGTGGATCCCCATGACATTCCTGTTGTTGCAATTGTAGATCCGGACATGATGGCCAGCATGCCAAAAGGCCTGACTGCAGCTACCGGTATGGATGCACTCACCCATGCAATAGAAGGTTATATCACAAAAGGAGCCAATCCAATAACGGACATGTTTAATCTGAAAGCGGTGGAACTGATTGGAAAAAGCTTAAGAGCCGCTGTTGATAATACTCCGGAAGGCAGAGAAGGTATGGCTCTGGGACAATATATTACAGGTATGGGATTTTCAAACTGCGGCCTTGGTATCGTACATTCTATGGCTCATGCACTGGGTGCTGTTTATGATACTCCTCATGGAGTGGCCAATGCAATTCTCCTTCCTGCAATTATGGAGTTTAATGCAGAAGCGACGGGAGAGAAGTATCGTGATATAGCAAAAGCCATGGGAGTGGAAGAAACGGAATCCATGAGTCAGGAAGAATACAGAAAAGCAGCTGTTGCAGCTGTTAAAAAGCTTTCTGAGGATGTAGGAATCCCTGCAGATCTGACCAGCATTGCAAAAAAAGAAGATATTCAGTTCCTGGCTGAATCTGCAGCAGCAGATGCCTGTGCTCCCGGTAATCCAAAAGAAGCCAGTCTGGAAGATATTATCCGGTTATACCAATCCCTTATGTAAAATTATTAAAATCTATAGTGCCGGTTCCTGATAATGGGACCGGCTTTTGTTTGCGAGCTAAGGGCAGGAATGGGAGAACCTTCCAGGAGATATAAAAACAGGATGCAAAATCAGAGTAATCATGCTATGATTAAAAAAGTGCTATAAAAAAGCATAATCTATCACAAAGGGGGTGAGCAGATGGCAGATACGAAAAATGACTTTTCAAAAGGCAGTATTGTAGAAAACATAATGAAACTGGCAGTACCCATGACATTTGCCCAGCTCATTAATGTTCTTTATAATATTGTAGACAGAATTTACATAGGAAGAATTGCAGAAGATGCAACACTGGCATTGACGGGACTTGGGCTCTGTCTTCCCATAATTTCCATGGTGATCGCCTTTGCCAATTTATTTGGTATGGGAGGGGCACCTTTGTGCTCCATTGAAAGAGGCAGGGGTAATAACGAAGAAGCGGAAAAAATCATGGGAAATTCCTTTCTTTTACTTGTGATTTCCGGTATTATACTAACTGCTTTGGGACTGATTTTTAAAAAGCCCATGCTGTATCTGTTTGGTGCCAGTGATCAAACATATCCTTTTGCCGATCAGTACATCAGTATATACCTTCTCGGCAATATTTTTGTTATGATCGGACTTGGGATGAACAGCTTTATCAATTCCCAGGGGTTTGGAACCATAGGGATGATAACAGTTCTGGTTGGGGCAGCAGCTAATATTGTGCTGGATCCCATCTTTATTTTTGCGCTGGATATGGGGGTTAGGGGAGCTGCCCTTGCGACAATTATATCCCAGTTTCTCTCAGCACTCTGGATCGTGCTCTTCTTAAGAGGGAAAAAGACCATACTGCGGCTGAAGTTTTCCGCTTTCCGCTTAAAAAAGCACCGGGTTCAGGCGATTACGGCTCTTGGTATGTCCGGTTTTACCATGTCCATAACCAACAGCCTGGTTCAGATCATGTACAATTCTTCTCTTCAACGTTATGGAGGGGATTTGTATGTAGGAATTATGACAGTCATTAATTCTGTCAGGGAAGTAATATCCATGCCGGTCAATGGGGTAACCAATGGCTGTCAGCCGGTAATAGGTTTTAATTACGGCGCCGGTGAATACAAACGGGTGAAACAGGCTATTAAATTCACATCGGCTGTAGCTATCATATATACAACTGTGATGTGGGGGCTTGTCCATATCTTCCCGGAATTTTTTATCCGGATTTTCAATCAGGATGGGGAACTTTTGAAAGCAGGAATTCCATCTATGCGGATCTATTATTTTGGTTTCTTCCTCATGTCACTGCAGTTTGCCGGGCAGTCTGTTTTTGTGGCACTTGGAAAGGCCAGACGAGCCGTGTTTTTTTCCATTTTCAGAAAAGTTGTAATTGTAATTCCTCTCATTCTTATTCTTCCTGTAATTATGGGAAATGGAGCAAGTGGAGTTCTTATGGCAGAGCCTGTTTCCAATTTAATCGGGGGAGGCGCCTGTTTTATCACCATGCTGGTTACGGTATGGCCGGAACTCAGCCAAAAGACAATCTCCGGAAAGGAACGGTAAGATGAAAACTATAACCAGAAATTATATTACCCATATGCTGTCTAAAGACAATCCTCCCTGCCAGCGAATCAGGGCAGGAGAGACGGTTGCATTTGAGACATATGACTGCTTTACCAATCAGTTCCTTCCAGAAGAAGCAACCTTTGAAAATGTTGTCCGTAAGCCCGGGAATCCGGCAACAGGGCCACTTTTTATTGAAGGTGCCATGCCTGGAGACATGTTAAAGATTGATATTCTGGATCTGGTACCGGGACCTGTGGGAGTTGTCATGCTGGGACCGGGAAGCGGCAGTGAAAAGGAATTTTTTTCACAGAAAACATTAAAGCGCATTCCTGTTATTGACGGATTTGCCCATTACAGTGAGCAGCTGAAACTGCCCATAACACCAATGATCGGAGTGATTGGTGTGGCTCCGGCAGGAGACGGTGTCTCCACCATCACTCCCATGGATCATGGCGGAAATATGGACTGTACACAGATCAGAAAGGGAGTTACGCTTTACCTTCCGGTTTTTGCAGAGGGAGCTCTTTTGTCCCTGGGCGATTTTCATGCCATGATGGGTGACGGTGAGGTGGAAGACTGCGGTCTGGAGATAGAAGGAAAGGCGGTTCTGCGGGTTGATGTTGTGAAAAACAGAAATTGTGTACCATATCCTATGATTGAGACCAGTGAAAAGCTGATTACCATTGCTTCGGCAGAAGATGTGGAGGCCGCATGGAAAAAAGCGGTCAGACAGATGTATGACTTCCTGAAAGAAAAGATCGGCCTTGATGATAACGACGCCGGAATGCTTCTGACTCTGGCAGGAGACCTGGTGATCTGCCAGACTGTGAACCCTATGAAGACAGTAAGAATGGAATTTCCTCGTTATATAACCAGAAGTTATGGATTTGATTCCATTTCGGCAGACTAAAACAGGCTGAAAATTCTTGACATCAGCGGGCTTTTGGAAGATAATGATAAACAAATTATAAAAGCTGACGATATGCCGGTATGGGAAAGGAAGAGTATAACATGCAGACTATAAGAATTGAGAGAACCGCTTGCCCGAAAGAAAAACCAGGCAAAGAAAATCCTTTGACATTTGGTACCATATTTACGGATCATATGTTTGAGGTGGATTATGAGGAAGGAAAAGGCTGGTACGATCCAAGAGTTGTGCCTTACCACAAGCTGGAACTGGAGCCATCTTCCATGGTATTCCATTACGGTCAGGAGATGTTTGAAGGGTTAAAGGCGTATAAAACGGAAGAGGGAAAGATCCTGTTATTCCGTCCTGACAAGAATATTGAGAGAGCAAACAGAAGCAATGACAGACTTTGCATTCCTGAGATTCCGGAAGAACTCTTTTTAGAGGCGTTAAAGACAGTTGTAAGCGTAGATCAGGACTGGATTCCCACAAAGCCTGGAACATCTCTTTATATCAGACCCTTTGTGATTGCCACGGATCCCTTTCTTGGAGTGAGACCTTCTCATACTTATAAGTTCATGATTATTCTGTCTCCGGTGGGTGCTTATTACGCCAGCGGACTTGATCCGGTTAAGATCTGGATCGAAGATGAGTATGTAAGAGCAGTAAAAGGCGGAATCGGTGAAGCAAAGACCGGCGGAAACTATGTTGCTTCCCTGGCTTCCCAGGTAAAAGCCCATGAGGAAGGATATTCCCAGGTGCTTTGGCTTGACGGGGTACATCGCAAATATATTGAAGAAGTTGGTGCTATGAATATTTTCTTCAAGATTAACGGTGTTGTGATTACTCCGGAACTTAACGGCAGCATTCTTCCCGGAGTTACAAGAGATTCTGTTTTATCCCTGTGCAGAGAATGGGGAATTAAGGTTGAAGAACGGAAGATCTCTGTAGATGAAGTGGTGGCTGCGGCCAGATCCGGAGAGATGGAAGAGTGCTTTGGAACCGGCACGGCAGCAGTCGTTTCACCGGTTGGAGAACTTCGCTTTGAGGAAGAGAGAATGGCAATCGGGGGTGGAAAGATCGGCGAACTCACCCAGAGATGCTACGATACCATTACCGGTATCCAGCTTGGCAGGTTAACGGGACCAGAAGGCTGGAGCGTAGAGGTAAAATAATATAAAAATCAATGTCCGGCGGGGCTTTTAAGCACCGCCGGCAGTTTTGCGTAGAGACTAAAAGGAGTATTTATGACGGCAGTACTAATGAGGGCAGTTGCCTTTGTGGCGATTATTATAATGGGCTATTTACTGAAACGGGCAGGCTTTTTTCAGGCGAAAGATTTTCAGCTTATTTCCAGAATTGTGATTAAAATAACCCTTCCGGCTGCTATCGTTTCTAATTTCAGTAAAATCACCATGGAGCGTTCCCTTCTTGCCATGTGTGTCATCGGAATTCTATGTAATTTTGTAACAATAGGCATCGGTTATATAACCAATATTTCCCGATCCGGGGAAAGTAAAGCATTTGCCATGCTCAATATGTCTGGCTATAATGTGGGGAATTTCACCATGCCTTTTGTGCAAAGCTTTTTAAGCCCTGTAGGCTTTGCGGCGACAAGTCTTTTTGATGCGGGAAATTCTGTGATGTGTACGGGGATGACCTATTCCATTGCCAGCATGGTCGCAGGAGGGGAAGAGAAACCAACTGTTAGCAAGATGGTTAAAAAGCTTTTTTCTTCTATCCCTTTTGATGCTTATGTGATCATGACTGTATTAAGCATCCTTAAGATCCGGCTTCCGGGTATATTAATCAGTTTTGCTGATACGGCAGGAGCCGCCAATGCATTTCTGGCTCTTCTGATGCTTGGAATTGGTTTTGAGATCCGCATGGATAAAGAGAAAATAAAGAAAATCATTCAGATACTTCTCATGAGATATACCATAGCGATTGTAATGGCGGTTGGTTTTTACTTTCTGTCTCCCTTTAGTCTGGAGGTTCGTCAGACTCTTGCTATCGTTACCCTTGGACCGGTCGCTTCAGTAGCGCCTGCATTCACAGCCGAACTAAAAGGCGATATTGAAATGGCAAGCGCTATTAATTCCCTGTCCATAGTAACCAGCATTGTGGCGATTACGGCGGCGCTTCTTCTCCTTTTGTAAGAAAATATTTTATGACGCTTGACAAAACGTTTTTGAGTGCTATAATTTAGGCATAGAAATGCAAATAAGATAAAGCGGTGACAAGACCAGTATCCTGACAGGAGAGCTCAGAGAGAGGCACATACGGTGAAAGTGCCTTGCCGGAATATCAGGAGAAGACCAGCTTGGAGCGTCCCTTAATCGGGAACGGTGATTCCGTTATCATCAGTATAAGTGGTTTGAATGAGTGAATCATTCTTTCAAGTAGGGTGGAACCGCGATTTATTATGTTAGAATCGTCCCTTTCTGTATGGAAACATATGGAAAGGGGCTTTTTTTATTTGATCCATAATTTCAAAATATTGGTAAAGGAGATTAGAACAATGAAGATTACGTTAAAAGATGGTTCAGTCAAAGAGTATGATCATGCAATGTCAGTCATTGATATCGCTTCCGATATCAGCGAAGGACTGGCAAGAAATGCCTGTGCAGGCGAGATAGATGGAGAGGTTGTGGATTTAAGGACTACCGTGGATAAGGATTGCAGTTTAAGCATTTTAACAGTCAGTGATCCTGCAGGTCTTGCAGCTTACCGTCATACAACCAGTCATATCCTGGCTCAGGCTGTGAAGAGACTTTATCCTCAGGCCAAACTTGCCATCGGACCTTCCATCGAGAACGGATTTTACTATGATTTTGAAAACCCTTCTTTCTCCAGAGAAGATTTAGATAAAATCGAGGCAGAGATGAAAAAGATCATCAAAGAAGGGGAAGCCATTGAGCGTTTTACCCTTCCAAGAGAAGAAGCAGTTAAATTTATGGAAGAAAAGGGTGAACCTTACAAGGTGGAGCTGATTTTAGATCTTCCGGAAGGAGAGGAGATCTCATTTTATAAGCAGGGAGATTTTACCGATCTTTGCGCAGGCCCTCATCTGATGAGTACAAAGTCTATTAAAGCATTTAAACTGACTTCATCCTCTGGTGCTTACTGGAGAGGAAGCGAGAAAAACGCAATGCTTGCCCGTATTTACGGAACAGCTTTCTCAAAGAAAGATGAATTAAACGAATATCTGGAATATTTAGCAAATATTAAAAACCGTGATCACAACAAACTTGGCCGTGACATGGAATTATTTGCTACTGTAGATGTAATCGGCCAGGGCCTTCCTCTATTAATGCCAAAGGGTGCAAAAATCGTCCAGACAATGCAAAGATGGATCGAAGATGAAGAGGAAAGACGTGGTTACATGAGAACCAAGACACCTCTTATGGCAAAGCGTGATTTATATATTATCTCTGATCACTGGGATCATTACAAAGAAGGCATGTTCGTTCTTGGCGATGAGGAAAAGGATGATGAGGTATTTGCTCTTCGTCCCATGACATGTCCGTTCCAATATTACGTATATAAACAGAGCCAGAAATCTTACCGTGATCTTCCATGCAGATATGGTGAAACCTCCACTCTGTTTAGAAATGAAGATTCCGGAGAGATGCACGGACTGACACGTGTTCGTCAGTTTACTATTTCCGAGGGCCATTTAATCGTTCGCCCTGACCAGATTGAGGATGAGTTTAAAGGCTGCGTGGATCTTGCTAAATACTGCTTAACAACTCTTGGTCTGGAAGGTGATGTAACTTACCGTATGTCCAAGTGGGATCCTGATAACGCCAGCCACTATCTTGGAACTCCTGAGATGTGGGATGAAGTACAGGATATGATGCGTAAGATTCTGGATCACATTGGAATCCAGTATACAGAAGCAGTGGGAGAAGCAGCATTCTATGGTCCAAAGCTGGATATCCAGGCGAAGAATGTATATGGCAAGGAAGATACCATGATCACCATTCAGCTGGATATGTTCCTGGCAGAACGTTTCGATATGAGCTTCGTAGATAAAGACGGAACAAAGAAACGTCCTTATATTATTCACAGAACTTCCATTGGCTGCTATGAAAGAACTCTTGCATGGCTGATTGAAAAGTACGAAGGTGCGTTCCCAACCTGGTTATGTCCGGAACAGGTTCGTGTACTTCCTATTTCAGAAAAGTATCATGAGTATGCAGCTAAGGTGGCTGATCAGCTGAAAGCAAACGGTATTCTTGCCACAGTCGATGAGCGTTCTGAAAAAATCGGCTATAAGATCCGCGAAGCACGCCTTTCCAAACTGCCGTATATGCTGGTGGTGGGACAAAAAGAAGAGGAAGACGGTGTGGTTTCTGTCCGCAGCCGCTTTAACGGAGACGAAGGACAACGCCCGATTGCAGACTTTATTGACGATATCTGCAAGGAGATCCGTACAAAAGAAATTAAGAAAATCAATATAACAGAAGAATCCAAATAATCATGTACCATTCTGTGGGAGAGGAACTATCTTTGAGAATATTTTCCTCTCCCATAGTGCATAATACCTCCTGAAAGAAAATCTCAATAAGAATTCCAGGAGGAAATAAATATGACAAAATTGGACTGTAATGTAACCAGTTGCCTGCATAATTCTGATAATTACTGCTGCAAATCTGCAATTATCGTGGAAGGTTCTCAGGCTAAGGATACCGTTGATACCTGCTGTGGCAGCTTTGATGAGAACAGAGACGGTTCTTTCCACAACTTATTCAAAACTCCAGAGAGCAGACTGGAAGTGGACTGTGAAGCAGTTAACTGTGTGTACAATGAAGGACGTCATTGTTCCGCCGAGCATATTGGCATCGCAGGTGATGGCGCCAGATCTTCAGAGCATACGGAATGCGCCACATTTAAGACGAGATAAGAGTAAAAAAGACAAAGACAGGCTGACAGAAATATGGCAGGTCTTTGTCTTTCTTCTATATTAATTATAATATCATAAAAAACGTGCCGGCTGTAATCAGTAAGATACCAATCAGCTTTTTCCATACAATCTGTTCATGTAGGATGAGAAATGCCAGAATGATAGTGAAAACAATGCTGAACTTATCCACGGGTACAACCCTTGATGCTTCTCCAAGCTGCAGTGCCCTGTAATAGCAGAGCCAGGAAATTCCGGTAGCGCATCCGGAAAGAATAAGAAAAATCCAGCCTTTTGAACTGATCTGGCGGATTCCATCCTGGGAGCCTGTTATAAAGACAATGAACCACGCAAGAAGAACCACAACAACAGTGCGTATGGCAGTGGCAAGATTGGAATTAACACCTTCCATTCCCAGTTTTGCCAGTATGGAAGTAAATGCAGCAAAGATAGAAGAGAGCAGTGCGAAGACAAACCACATAATAAAATACCTCCCCGGGCAGTTTTACAGTTTTACTTTCTGTAACTAAATTGTATCTCTGATTTCATTGATTCGCAACTGACATTTTGCAGTATTTGTAAATAAAAAGGGGACGGACAGGTATCATCTATTCTGGTACAAATTAAAATGAAAAAACATTGACATATCACAGATAGTGTAGTATTATAATAAAAGTTGTGGAAGCAACAGACAGGAAAGTAGGTATCCGCCTCACCACGGCACGAGTAAGTGTCCCTGGTTCATAGCCTTTGATACATAGGTGTACTGTGTAGAGACTTTGGTGGTGGATAGCGTTTGTCTATCTACTTTTTTTATGCCTAAAGGCAGCAATGTAATTCCGACCAATACACACAATATAATGGAGGTGCACGACAATTAGCGATTTAATGATTAATGAACAGATCAGAGATAAAGAAATTCTGTTGATTGGTGAAAACGGAGAAAAGCTTGGGGTTATGTTAACCAAAGATGCCATGCAGATGGCTAAAGAAGCAGAGCTTGATTTGGTTAAAATTGCTCCTACCGCGAAACCACCGGTTTGCAAGATCATCGATTACGGTAAATATCGTTATGAGCTGGCAAGAAAAGAAAAAGAAGCTAAAAAGAAACAGAAGGTAATCGAAATAAAAGAAGTTCGCTTATCTCCCAACATTGACACGAATGATTTAAATACAAAGATGGGCGCCGCAAGGAAGTTCCTCGAAAAAGGAGATAAAGTAAAGGTAACCTTACGTTTCAGAGGTCGTGAGATGGCGCATATGTCAAAGTCCAGATATATTTTAGAGGATTTCGCTGAAAAGTTATCCGATATCGCCACAATTGACAAACCATCGAAAGTGGAAGGAAGAAGCATGGTTATGTTTTTAACCGCAAAACGCTAAAAGAACATTATCAAGGAGGAAAATACAATGCCTAAATTAAAAACAAGCAAATCAGCTGCAAAACGTTTCAAAGTTACAGGTACAGGAAAGCTTGTAAGAAATAAAGCTTACAAATCTCACATCTTAACTAAGAAATCTACTAAGAGAAAAAGAAATCTTAGAAAAGATATTGTTACTGATGCAACCAATGCAAAAGTAATGAAAAAGATTTTACCATATTTATAGAATTCTAAGTTGAGAAGGAGGAAAGACCGATGGCAAGAATTAAAGGCGGTATGAACGCTAAGAAAAGACATAACAGAGTGTTAAAAATGGCTAAAGGCTATAGAGGCGCTCGTTCCAAACAGTATAGAGTAGCAAAGCAGTCCGTAATGAGAGCTTTAACAAGTTCTTATGC
Source organism: Lacrimispora xylanisolvens (assembly GCF_002934545.1). Classification (GTDB taxonomy): domain Bacteria; phylum Bacillota; class Clostridia; order Lachnospirales; family Lachnospiraceae; genus Lacrimispora; species Lacrimispora xylanisolvens. Next base: position 90,673 of record NZ_PTJA01000016.1, on the reverse strand, counting down.
AGGCAGAAAAGAAAGAAAGAGACAGTTCAGACAGTTATGGATTGCTCGTATCAATGCAGCAGCACGTATTAACGGCGTATCCTACAGCGTATTTATGCATGGATTAAAGTTAGCTGGTGTTGATTTAAACAGAAAAGTATTAGCTGACATGGCTGTTAATGATGCAGAAGGCTTCGCAAAATTAGCTGAGCTTGCAAAATCAAAGGTAGCTTAATCGCATATTCAAACCTCGGAAACCTCGTGTTTACGGGGTTTTTTATATAATAGGAAATTCTTCTCGAATTCTTATTTATGTAAATAAATATTCTTGTGAGAGCAGGCATGCATACATTATAAGGCAGCACAAGCCGCCTTATAATAATACGATTACGAAAAGAGAGAAATTAGAAATGAATAAGTCAGCATATTTGGATTATATATTAGATCAGACGCAGAAAATTCTTTCCATAGATAGTCCTACCGGATTTACAAAAAATGTTGCAGAATATGTAATGAGAGAATATAAAAGCTTAGGGTATTCCCCAAAACAAACCGTTAAGGGTGGAATACTCTGTGAAATAGGAGAAGGCGCATATTCAAAAGATGCGTTATGTTTAGAAGCTCATGTTGATACTTTAGGTGGAATGATATCTCAGATCACAGACTCAGGACGTCTTATATTAACCCCTCTTGGGGGTCTTGAACCAAATAATACGGAAACTGAGAACTGTAAGATTTATACACGTACGGGTAAGATATATAGCGGAACCATGCAGATGAAAAACGCTTCGGTACATGTGAATAATAAATACCGATCTACAGCACGTGAATTTGATACAATGGAAGTTGTTGTTGATGAAAAGGTGAATTCTAAAGAAGATGTTCATTTACTTGATATACGTGTTGGTGATATTGTCTGCTTTGATCCTCGTACGGTATTAACGGAAAGTGGTTATCTAAAAAGCAGATTTTTAGATGACAAAGTTAGTGTTGGAATTTTACTTGGTTTTGCCAAATACGTAAAAGAAGAAAATATTAAGCTTCCTCGTAAAGTATATATATATTTCACTGTATTTGAGGAGGTGGGTCATGGTGGATCCGGCTCCATCCCCTCGGATGTTACAGATATAATCTCCGTAGATTTAGGTTGCGTCGGGGAGGGATTAACCTGCACAGAGTATCAGGTGTCAATATGTGCTAAGGACAGTGTCGGCCCATACCATTATGATATAGTAACCGGATTGATCGAAGCGGCTCAGAATGGTAATGTGGATTATGCCGTTGATATTTATCCCCATTATGCTTCTGATGTTGATTCCGCATTGACAGCTGGACATGAAGTGAGACATGGACTGATTGGGCCAGGGGTATATGCTACCCACGGATATGAAAGAAGTCATAAAGATGCTATTCTAAATACTTTTTTGCTTTTAACAGAATATTTAAAATAAATTGCTTTTGTGAGAATCATTTTAAAATCCCCCGCCAACATATTGTTTGCGGGGGGATTGTTTACCAGGAACAGGTAAACATATCAATCCGATTTAACGATATTCCTGTGTATGACCAACCGAATCGTCTGTCCCAGCGGAAGCCTGACACGCTGTCACGCCAGATCTGAATTGGAAAGAACCAGAACTCCTGTCCGTTGCTCATCCATATATAGGTAAAACGTCCGATACAGTTTTGCATGGAACCTGGGCTGACCATTTTGGTAGCTGATCCAGAACGGGCCTGTGCGGGCTTTGGCGGCGCGGACGACGGTGGAGGACCCATAGGCATTGGACCGCCTGGAGGGTTGCCGTAAGGTGGGAATGGGGGCATATTCTACACCCTTTCGTTTTATGTTATTATTATTATATGAGATTTATGGATTGCAGTTAACAAAATCTGAAAGGGGAAAAAAGGGGCGGAAGTCTACAGGAGATTGAGACTTCCGCCCGGAAATGCGGGTGCAAAAAGAAGCACCTAAGTACCACCTTGACAGGTATGTACAGTAATATATATGATTGGATATGAAAAAATATGTTTTCTGTAAAAAGACAATAAAAAAATCACACATAACGTGTGATTAGAAACTCCCCGAGTAGGACTTGAACCTACGACCCAACGGTTAACAGCCGTTTGCTCTACCGACTGAGCTATCGAGGAATATACGACCTATTATACTCTAAAAGTAAAATATGTCAAGAGAAAACTCTCTTTTATTATTGAAAATGCGGGAGATGGGACTTGAACCCACACGATCATACAACCACAAGATCCTTAGTCTTGCCTGTCTGCCAATTCCAGCACTCCCGCACAACGAAAGTAATTTTACCATCTTTACGAAGAATTGTCAATATTATTTAAAAAATATATACAAAAAAAATATTTTGAAAATAATTGAAATTCGTGTTGACAGAACCAGGCTTGTATACTATAATAGCTATTGTCGCTGAAAGAGATAACGACGAATTGCAGAAGTGGCGGAATTGGCAGACGCGCACGGTTCAGGTCCGTGTGGTAGCAATACCTTGAGGGTTCAAGTCCCTTCTTCTGCACGAATCTTATAGAGTGTCATGGCTATAAGGTTTTATATAATATGACATGCGGGAGTGCTGGAATTGGCAGACAGGCAAGACTAAGGATCTTGTGGTTGTATGATCGTGTGGGTTCAAGTCCCATCTCCCGCATTAAAGAGCAGTTTTTCACTGATGAAGAACTGCTTTTTTATTACAAGTTATTATTGTAATAGAAAGAAATTGTTCCAGGAGAGCAAATAAAAATAAAAAAGTGCTTGCTTATTTTGGAAAAGTATAGTATTATAATTGTACGAATTGATTCATCAATTTGTGCAATTGCAAAAGCAGAAGTGGCGGAATTGGCAGACGCGCACGGTTCAGGTCCGTGTGGTAGCAATACCTTGAGGGTTCAAGTCCCTTCTTCTGCATAATGAAAATGTCCTGCATGAAAACTGCAGGGCATTTTTTTATATCATTAATTATAACGAAGGCCATGTACTTTTAACAGGAGGATTATAATGAGTAAAACATTCGAATTCACCCGCATCGGGTACACGTATCTGCCCACATCCGATATCGAAGGTTCTATACAATGGTATATGAAAAACCTGGGACTGCAGCTAATTAGTAAATTTGAAGACAGAGGATCAATGATTGCAATTTTACATTATCCCCATAAAAATGCCATAGCACTTGCGCTGATTGAGACTGATGTTGTCCAGCCGCTGCAGATCATGAGAAATGGTGAGTTCTATCCAGTTATGGCCATGAACTGTGAAGATATTGAATATACCCATGACTTCTTAAAAAGCAGGGGTGTGGAAGTTACTCCTATTGAGGATCTGGGAGATTCAGAGGCTCGTTATTTTTATTTTAAAGATGATCAGGGAAACTTATTGGAGGCAGCCTGGTCCAAGTGGGATCCGGAAGATGAAATAAAAGAAAGCTTTCAATTTTAACATAAAAAAAGAGAGGTGCGCCTCTCTTTTTTATTTACTCAATATTGGCCATGGACATCCCAGGTTCATAAACTGTATACTGGTTTCTGCCATGCTTTTTCGCCTGATACAGTGCGATATCTGCTTTCTTATACAATTCTTCAAACGTGACCCCGTCCTCCGGATACGCGGCAGTTCCCAAGCTGCCTGATATATGTACTTCCGGTTCCAGAGCGCTTCCGATTAAACTGCACAGGTTTTCCAGTCGGGAATATAGATCCATGCTGTAAGAAACATCTTTCAAAAGAATGATAAATTCATCGCCGCCTAAACGTCCAAAGACGTCATCTCTTCTGAGCGCAGACTTTAGCCTTGATGCGGCCCGATGAAGCGCCTTGTCTCCAAACTGGTGACCATAATTGTCGTTTAACTGTTTAAACTGATCAATATCCAGCATAATCAGGATATGATGTCCTTTCCCACTGTTTAAGATATGACGGATTGCCCGGATCGCAGCGGATCTGTTTAGCAGCCCTGTCAGACAGTCCTGCTGGGACAGCTCATGTAATGTCAGAGCTTCCCGCTTTGAGGCATCAATATCCTTAATTAAAATAAAAGCCTTGATGGTGTCCGTATAAGGGTCAGTGACAATCTGTACCATACCAAGAGTCCAGCAGACGCTGCCATCGGCCCTTAAACGGCGATGTTCCAGCCGGAGAGAGCGGTTCCCCTGATAATACTGGAAAAGCAGGTGCTCTTTATTAAAGAAACTTAAATAAAGCTCTTTGTCTTCTTCGAAAATCTCATGCTCTGCAATATAATTCATGATATCGGCAAAAGAATTTTTTGCTTCATCCGGAACATTGCTGGTCATTTCTCCGATTATTTCTTCAAACAGATCCGATTTGGTATTGTACTCATAATAACCAATACAGTCTTTTTTCTGCTCCTGCATATACTCAGCCCAACGTTGATATGCCAGCTCCTTTTCGTATTGATCTGTAATATCCTGATAGGAAATAATTCCCCGCAGTGGCTTTTTTTCTTCCGTATAAACCAGCGAAAAATGCTTGGAAAACCAGTGATATTCCCCAGAACCGGTTTTTAGCCTGACCGCACATTCGCCTTCCGGAGTACCCCGCTCCATTTCTTCATAAAAGTCCAGAAAATCTTTAATGCTCTCCTTATGTACAACCCCATTTTCTATTAAATATTCCGGGGAAAGGGGCGTATTAAATGGGGCTGGAAAACATCTGGTAAATTCTGAGGAAGGAGAAAGGGTTCTGTTTGGTATATCGTAGATACATACAATACAGCCGGAATGGCGGCTTGCAAGGCGGTATTGCTCCTCCTGAGCTCTAAGGCTTTCCATACTCCTCTTCAGGCATGTGATATCCGATACAGAACAATAGAATAACTCTTCTTCTCGTATAAAATTAAAATCCATGGAGAACCAGCAGTGGTTATCCATTGCTTTGGATCTGAATTCCAGCCTGAACGTACTGGATTCCATTTCCATATGACTGTGAATTCGTTCTTCCATTTCGCAAAATTCAGAATCACAGATCATATCCTCAAGGCAGGAAGGTGACTGAAACCAGTTCTTAATCATTTCATTTGAATAAGAAACTGGAAAGTGTTCTTCTGTCTTAAGCTTTAGTATGCCGCATGGTATGCGGTCTAAAAAAACATCTCCGTCCATTGTTCACTTTCTCCCATAAGTGCGTTAGAAAATAGAAATATCTATTATTATAAGCATATGAGGCAAGCATACAAAAAATTACTTATTTAACAAAAATAATAAAATAAATATAAAACATGTAATTCGTATAGGAAAAAAGGGTAAGGTGTAAACAGAAAAAAGAGTAGTTGAGAAAATATATCAGGAATAGAAAAAAGGCTGTTTCAAGCCGATTCTTTGTCGTCAGCTAAAAACAGCCTTATTATCTGCCCCCCCTGATATTAAGACCGGTACAGGTAGAGGGGTCTTCCATCCTTTATGACCCTGTCTGGCTCACCCTGAATTAAAGGCAGGGCATAGGTAAGAAAATCTTCTGTAACATTGGTACCATGATCGCAGATCCAATGGGAAGGGAATAGCTTTTCTTTGTTGCATACTTCATTTACATCAACCGTAACGCATTGGATCTGATAAGGGGAATCAGAGATACGCTTGAAAGCGATCATAATACCTGTGGCTCCGTTAAGGGAAGCTTTAATTCCTTCCCTGCCGGCTGCGACCGCCTCTTCGATATCAGTAGCCGATGCAAGCATGCCGCTGCAGCGCTGATTTACGTTAAGCTCAATGGAGCGAACCTTTACCCCAAAGCGATTGCGGACAAAATTCTCTAACATTTTACCGCTTCCGGTCAGCATCTTGTGGCCAAATGTATCGGTTCGGACTTCGTCTGCGTACTCACAAATAAATTTTCCATTTGCATCAGAAATTCCTTCAGAGATGCAGACAATCACGGAACTTTTTTTAGACAAAGCCTTTTCTACATCTGCTGCAAATTGTTCAAATTCAAAGGCAGCTTCCGGAAGATAAATCAGGACAGGATTATCTCCTTCAAATTTTCTTGCGAGTGAACTGGCAGCGGTGAGCCAGCCTGCATGGCGCCCCATGAGTTCAACAATCGTCACAGACTTTTGCTGATAAACACAGGAATCCAAAACAATTTCCCGTACCGTGTCAGCCACATATTTTGCAGCACTTCCAAATCCTGGAGTGTGATCGGTATGAATCAGATCATTATCAATGGTCTTAGGAATACCGATAAATTTGATGCTGCTTTTGTGATGAGAAGCGTACCGGGAAAGCTTGCTTACGGTATCCATGGAATCATTACCGCCAATATAAAAGAAATAACCGATTTCCATTGCACGGAATTTTTCAAACAGTGCAGGGTAGAATGGTGATGACAAATCATCGGGCAGTTTATAACGGCAGGAGCCAAGGTATGCCGCTGGTGTCAGTTTCAGCAGTTTCAGTTCCTCCTGTGTTAAATCATTGGTCAGATCCATATAATTCCCGGACATGAAGCCTTCTATGCCATTGATCATGCCGTAAACCCGGCCGATCTCTTCGTGAGCCATTCCTTCTATTATAACGCCGTAAAGGCTTGCATTAATCACAGCGGTTGGTCCGCCGGATTGTCCTACGATTACATTTTTCTTCATGTATAATTTCCTCCAAATCTGCATATGCCAGGTGCACGTTTCCTATTCTATAATAGAAACTACATCTTTGCAACCCAATTTAAAGGATATAAGGGAATTGGAAAGGAATGGAAATGGAAAAAAGAGGATAAAAAGGGAGGAGCCGGTGAAATGTGGGTTTCACCGGCGAGTTATGAAAAAAAGTTTTATAAAACAAGTTTGGAGTAGTTCTTGTTTCTATAACTTAGTATATAGGAGAGATGTGAAGTAAGTTTGTAGAAGATGTAAATAATTTTTGTACGGCTTGTGAAAAAACTGTGAATGAATAACGATGGTATTTTATAAGCGATTATAGCTGATATATGAATATTAGCTGATTATAAATGAATAAATATTAATCAAAAACAACCTATAATTACACTGGTAGTAACGTACTATGCAACAAACTATACAACACTATACAACAAGATATACAACACTATAAAATCTTCTCAATTTCATTTCGGAACCATTCAATATCCATGTGAGTATAAACCCTATCAGTTAAATCTTTAATGGCATGACCCATAATTTTTTTCCTTGCAAATTCATTAATTCCATATTTCTTTGCCATTGTTGAGAAGGTATGTCTGCCATCGTGTAATACATGTCCCGAGATTCCGAGTTCTTCTTCTTTTTTCAACAACGAATGTCTAAAGGAATTTTCAATATATCTATAAGAACCATGAAATTGTTTTGTACGTCCAAACAGCATAGGACGTCCTACATCATTGGCTTCATTATAGTACTTCTGTATTATAGGTAAAACTTTTGGGTGGATCGGGACTATTCTATTAATTCCATTTTCAGTTTTAATTCCACCAGTATATGTTCTGTTTTTCAGATCGATATTATTTACAGAGAGAGTTATAACTTCACCCGGACGCCAACCAGAGTAGCATTGAACTATTGTCATGTCAATAAAAATATCTCCAATATTATCCCATAGAATTGCTAACTCCTCATTGGTGTATGGCCGTCCTACTCTTGACGTTTGCTTAGATTCCTTACTGGTGTTTATTGTAAAGGTACGTGCGTAGTTATCGGATACTATCCGGAGAAAGACAGCGTAATCAAAAAGAAGATTAAATAATATCTTCATGTTGCTTTTTACTGTGGAAGTAGCAGCTATTCTTTTACCTGCTTCATTTCCCCTATCTCCAGTTTTGTACGCATTCTTTATAAGATCTTCAATCATAGCTGGCATGAAATTTGTAACTTTAATATCATAAACTGGCTCGCAATATTTGAAAATTGCATCATAGGCTTTACGCCTATTATCATCTAAGTTATTATCATCTATGTATTTGGGTAACCATACATCGTATAATTCTTTGATAGTCAGGTCATTTTTCAAATCATATGGATTCTCCTGATAGCTTAAAATTGCTTTATAAGCATCTATCTTTTCCGGAAAAGATCCTAGAAAATCATATGTATAATAGCTTTTCCCAGTATCTTCATTAAGTGTAAGTTTAGGATTGACCATTGCTGCAAAGGGTCGACGGCGATTACCTGGTAATGCTTTTATGGTACCATAGCCGTTGGGTAAACGCATTAATGATTGTTGATCTGATTTCTTTGGTCTGCCTCGTTTGCTTTTATTATTTTCAACTGGGAGAATTGGGTACCCACAGTGAGGGCATGTAGTTGCCTGTGTGCTTATTTGTCCTTGGCATTCTGGACATTTTACTAACGACATAAAATCATCCTTTCCTGAAAAAGAGTATAAAAATAACACTATACCGGTTTACAGTTTAGTGCCAGGGTGATACAATGTATTTGAAGAATAGTATGTATCGGCACTGTCGGTATAATCTATGTGAAGCCGTTCGGTGTTGGTAGCACCGGGCGGTTTTGTAATTTAATTAATAGCATTTCGAACAGGGAGTTCTACCGAGTGACTCAGCTTCCGATTGTGTCATATGAGATGGATTTTTCATATTACTGCAATTAGAATCAGAATGGTATTTTGTCCCTGTTCTTGATACCCATACCATTCGTTCCTTATTATTAGAAGTGGTTTCCTTAGAAGCAGTTTGTGTTGGTTGGGTAGCCCCTGATTTACCAGAGCTCCCGCTTTTTGCGGTTGAGGTGTTCTGTATAGTCTGTGTTTGAACAATGCCGGAAATAATCAGTGCACCGTTTGAATTTACGGTTTTACCATCAGGTGTAGTCGTATTAGTAAGGCAGTAGCCTTTTTCATTGAAATAGTAACATTCTAAAACACCATCTGCATCCCCGTCAATCCATTGCCAAGCATTAACTGGATATGTACCATCATCGTTCTGATACCACCATCCGTTGGAATCTGACTGCCATTGTCCAGCAAAAGAAGCGAAGCTCAACACTATAGACATCATAGCAGTAGCAATTAACAATTTAAACTTTTTCATCCCATTCCCTCTTTTCTTTAGATTTATATTAAAAAGCCTATAGGCTATTTTAATTCTATTTTGAAATCAAATTAAGGATCCCCATGAATAACAGTTAAATATTGTTTTAGTAAATATTTTGCATCTTCATCTGAAAGCTTGTCTATCAGCTCATTCCGTTTATCTTTATCCTTTTCACAGATAATCGTAGTGGCTTTTTTTGTAGAGATCATATTAGTACCCCATATATTAAAATACTGACCCATGTAAATGATAATATTCTGTATTACTAAAAATGTATTCTTCCCCTACAACGAAACGGTGAACATTTAGAAAGTCAGAGTCGTTATCATAATAATCTGATTCTTTTTTCGTTGTATTTTTGGTAGTTGCGTGAGTGTATGGAAAAAACCAATCGCGTATATTTTTATGTAAGTTTTTATGTTCCCACAAGGGGAATATCTTATAGTCTGCTAATATTCGGTTTGCTGCCATGCATGACACATCAAAAGTCTCACAAATATCTTTTACTGAATTAAAATGTAAATGCCAAATGACGGATCTGGGAGCCAATATATTACTTGCAAATAGATCTGCCTCTTTTTCATTATCAGAAGACTCCCCTTCATGATTAAGTATAATATGACCAACTTCATGCATCAATGAAAATCGTTGGCGTTCTGTATGAGGGAATTTATCATTGTAAAAAATTACGCCCTGAAGAGTGAAAGCATCGTCACTAACCTGGAGGCATTTATTGATCTTTGCCTCTGGTAGATCCGAGTACTTATATAATGGTATATCAAGGCCAGTGATTATTTTAATACAGTCAATAGGGAAAGTTTTTACCTCACATTTTTTAAATACTTCTAATGTTTTCTCGATTATTCCGTTTTGCTCCAACAAAAAATTTCTCCTTAGTCATCGGACAGAAGAGTTCTAATAATGTCCTGTTTTTGTTCGAGCGTGAGTTTCTTACCGTTTCTGGCAATGAGACTTTGAATGTCATCATATGTAGGTTCATAAATAGCTTTACGACTGCTATCATCAAAATCATCTAATGACAACCCTAATACGCGAGCTATAGCTTTTAATGTTTCTAATTTAGGATCTTTTGTAGCTCCGCTTAAAATTTTATTCAAAGTGCCGATAGGAACACCTGACTTCTCCGATAAATCTTCTGTAGTCATGCCTAATTTCTTTTTGTATTCATTTATTCTTTCTAATCCCATTTTTCTCACCTCCTACTACGGTAATATTTTACCGCTTAGTATATAAAATGTCAATAACAATTTTCCATTAACGGTAAAATAATCTAAAATATCAGTTGACTTTTACCGTTAAAGGATATATACTTACAACATAAATAACCGTCAACGGTAAAGGAGGCGATGATATGTATTATCGGCTAAGAAATGAAATTGATAAAAGAGGCTATACAATAGGAAGGTTTGCAACTTTAGCCAATATGTCTGAAAAAAGTCTCAGAAATAAGCTAAATGGTATGACAGACTTTTCTTGGTCGGAAGTTCTATTAATTCGGGAATTACTTGATCCGGAATTATCATTAGAAGATCTTTTCAAAAGAGAAGATAAAATTGCATAAGAACACACGTTCGAATAGCTATAATATACCACTGTATTAAGAACGTGTCAATTAAAAAGGGGAGATAAGTAATCTCAATAAAAACGGAGGTAGAAAGCATTGAAAAAGAATCGTGTTAGAACTGCCACGGCAGCAAAGATAGTTGGTGTAGACCGGGGATTTTTCATTGAAAAGGTACGAACTGGAAAATTCCCAGGCTCTTATGAAAAAAATGGTAGTAAGGCTAATGTTGTAGTACTTGCCGTAGAGTTGGCACAATTTCTTGGAAGAAGTATAGAAGAAATTGATTCAGCGGTTGAAGAGATAGAAGGGAGGTGAATAAGAGATGAAGAATTTATCTGCAACAGAACATAAAGATATTAACTCTGTCCCGATTTTAGAACTTGATAGGCAGGTTATGTTAGGCAACTGGTATCCGGTTTGCATCAATGATGGCCTGATCATCGGCACAGCCGATGTGGAGTGAGAGGTAAAGACAATGGTGGACAAGCGTAAAACAGCAGAAATTATCTTACAAGCTATTGATGATCATGGACCAGTTCAGGTTGACTGGAATATGAAAGAATTTTGGATAAACGCCATTCTAAGAGGACTTACTATGGCTGATTTATCTGAAATACAGAAACCCCAGGAGTCGCACCTCCCAGGGAATCAATTTGATACTAAATAATTTTACAATCCCAGTATAAGGGATTCGCAGGAGGAAATCAAGATGGAAGAATTATTAAAAGCTATTTTATTAGCATCTTTACCCGAAACAGAGCAGGCAAAGATCGAGCCTGTAAATTTATCTTTTAAGAAACAGCCAGGGAAGAATGGCGAAATCACAACTGAAATTAACGGTACAGTCACAGGCGTTATTGCCGGATGTGTTTTTTTACTTCTCAAAGTGGTGATAGCAACATCGCCCAAATGTAAGATTGCACAGAGAGAAACTCTTGAAATGATTTATACAATGGTTGCTGAAAAATTACAGCTTAAATAGGAGGAAAACACTATGGATGCACTGCAGAACAATACAGTTACTTTAATCGGAGAAATAGTTTCCGGTTTTACTTTTAACCATGAGGTATTTGGCGAGGGATTTTACTCAGTAGATTTGGCTGTAACACGGCTTAGCGAGCAGGTGGACATTATTCCACTTATCATCTCAGAACGGCTGATAAATACGGACGGGATCTCCATGGGCAACACGGTAGAAGTTGTTGGACAGTTTCGTTCATTTAACCAGTGCGGTGGAGATAAAAAAAGGCTTATTCTTTCTGTATTCGTTAAGGAAATATTCTTAATGGACCAGAAATTTACAGACTATACCAAAACGAATTCTATTACGCTGAATGGGTATCTGTGCAAGCCGCCGGTATATAGAAAGACTCCGCTTGGACGTGAGATTGCTGATCTGCTTCTTGCTGTGAACCGCCCATATGGAAAATCAGATTATATTCCCTGTATTGTATGGGGGAGAAACGCAAGATATGCTATGGGGCTTTCTGTCGGTTGTAGGATGGAAATATTTGGAAGAATTCAGAGCCGGAATTATGAGAAGAAGATGTCCGAAACGCAGATAGAGTATCGCAGAGCATATGAAGTTTCTGTTTCCAAGTTGGAGGTATATGACAAATGATTAAAGACAGGGCAAAAGATGTACTGATTAATATGGGTATGCCAGCTTCTGTAATCGGTATTGAATACATAGCTGAAATCGTGGGATTATTTGAAACAGGATCTCATGATATTAAAATTATGGCTCTATATGAAAAGATCGCAAAAAAATACAACACAACCAACGCTGGTGTTGAGAGGGCCATACGTCATGCATTCAGAATAGTTGTAACAAAGGGCAACCGTTCAATGGTAGAAAAATATTTATCTGTTGATAATGTGACTAATTCTAACCTGTTACACCTACTTTATTATCGTCTGAAACAGGAAGAGGAACATTGTGTTGAGCCGTCAGGAAATGATTCTAAAGCTGATTTAAGTAAACGGGATCCATATAAAGATTTAGAAAATGATATGTTTCAGGCTATACAAAAATTCATTAAAAACTTAAGGGAGGTAAATTCTGATGCATATAGTAAAGTTGGTTAGCGCGCACTGCGAAAACTTCAAAGGATTTAAAAACTTTGATGTTCAGTTTGGGAACAAGATTACCCATATTAAAGGTGCAAATGGTTTGGGTAAATCAACCACTGCAGAATTGCTCATGTGGGTGCTTCATGGAGTAGGCAATGATTTGACCAGTAACCCAAAGGTACGCCGGGAAGTTGATAAGGTTCCTGTGGCAGATGTTCCGGTGGTTGGTGAAATAACAATGATGGTTGATGGGAAAGAAATCATTGCAAAAAAAGTCCAGAAACGAACCATTAAAAAGGATAGCAGCTATTCTGATGACAATACATATTCCATCAATGGTGTGGAGAAGAATCTTAAAGACTTTATTGCCTACTTTGACTTTGATTTTGATGACTTGCTGATGTGTATGAACATCGGGGCATTTCTGGCAAAGAAACCTAAAGATATGAGAGATTTCCTTTTTAAGCTACCGCAGGATATTACCATAAATGATATCGTTTCAAAATATCCGGAATTCGCAGAACTGGTACCTTTACTCGAGAAGTATGATGTCGAAGAGATCTCTTCCATGAATAAAGCGAGCGTTACAAAGCTGAATAAAGAGATTGCTGGTTATCCTGGGCGTATAGACGAGGTTAATCGTCAGATTGTTAAGGATGTAGATACGGCTGAACTGGAATTACAGAAAAACGAGATGCAGCGCCAGATTGCAGGCATTGAGAAGCAGGAAGAAGATTCACTTGCGCAGTCAAAACAGTTTGATTCCATGTCCAAAGATATTATGGATCTCCAATTTAAACGTTCCGGCATTGAACAGGCTGCCAATGCAACATTGGTTGAACAGAAGAGAGAAATTCAGAAACGCATTGATGAAGCAGAAATTCAATTTCGTCAGGCTATGAATAATTCTTCTATGGCTGAAATGGATAAGCAGAGAGTGCTGGAATCTATTGAGCGAAAAAAAGAACATAAAGCCAGTTTATTGGAAGAATACACTAACACATCGAAAAGAGTATTCCCTCAGTATGTGCCACTTCCAATGTTGGGATCGGCTGTATTTGTCTGCCCAACCTGCGGACAGGATTTACCAGAAGATATAAAGATTCAAAAACAAGAGCAATATGAAGTAAACAGCCAGAAACACCTTGCTAAGTATGAAAATGACAAAAAAGAGTGGGAACAGCAGAGAGTGGATCTACTGACTACAATATCTGAAAAGGGACGTACACTTAAAACGGAAATTGAACAGTTGGAGATAAAAGAACTCCCAGAGATCGAGAAACGTATTAAGTTTTCCAATGAGCAGAAAGTTGTAGCTAATGGCGCAAAGAATAAGGCAATGGATGAATTAAACGCTCTTCCAGGGCAGGTTGATTTATCAGATAATCAGGAATATGAAGCCCTTTGCCAAGAGATTCTTAAAAAGGAAGAAGCTCTAAGATCTGCAAATACTGGAGCGGATTATCGAGCTACACTACGGTTACAGAAAGCCGAGTTACAGGCTGAATTGGATTCTGTTAAAGAGAAGATTTCCAGAACAGCTAAGAATGTCGAACTGGAAGAACGATTATCTTTTCTTCGTAATGAGCAGCTGCAGAAAGAACAGTCAAAAGCTGATTGTGAGAAAATCCTTGACTTGTTGGATCAGCTGGATCAGAGAAAGAATGAACTTCTGGTCGATTCAATTAACAGCCACTTTGGCGGCAGAGTAACATGGGATTTATTTGCCTTTGCTAAGAATGGTGGCTATAAAAAGGATTACTGCGTTCCAAGAATTGATGGCTTTGAAATCCACGACAATACGGCGAACCATGGCAGGAAAATAGAAGCTATGATGATTATCGCACTGACTATTCAGAAGATTGTAGGCATTCAGTGCCCGGTAATTCTTGATGATGGTGAAAGCCTTGACCCGTGGCGGCTGCCAGTATGTGAGAGCCAGTTGATTGTCATGAGCAGGGCAGATAACAAAGAGTTGATGGTTGAGGTTGCATAATGGACGATGATAGTATTGTGCGCATTACGGAATTCATACACGCATTGAAAATATTTATTACAGCGGCTAAACGACTAAAAGATGAAGATATGAGATATCTGAAACAAATAGTAAAAATGATGGAAAAGAAAATGGAGGGGAATTAATGCAAATTATTAAAGCGCAGTTTTTAAAGGGAGAAGTCCCCAGTGGTAAATCCTATACATATTTTTCGGAGGAGGCGGTCTCTATCGGAGACCTGATCCAGATAAATTCTTCTGCCAAGGGAATTGTCACCGAGGTTGATGTAGCGGAAAGTGAGATCAAATCTTTCCGGGATAAGGTTAAGATGATTGCTGGAAAAGTTGTTGAAGAGTTAAAAGGGAAATCCATTGAACAGAAAGGGGATAAATAATCATGGCAAAACAGGAAGTGGCTACAACGGCAAATCAGCAGGCAGCATTAATTGTAAATAATGCCCTAATCGATGGTTTAAATGCACAGTTGAAACAGAAGCAGGAATATGGGCTTACATTCCCGGCAGATTACAATCCTACAAATGCTTTAATGGGTGCATATCTAATTTTAAAAGAAACTAAGGACAGGAACGGTAAAGAAGTGCTGTCAACCTGCTCTCAGGCAAGCATTGCAAATTCTCTTATGGATATGGTAACAATGGGCCTATCAATGCAGAAGCGACAGTGTTATCCAATAGCTTATGGCGGTAAGTTACAGTGTCAGGTTTCCTATCACGGCCATAAGGCCATGGCACATAGATACGGGGCGAAAGATATCAATGCCGAGGTCATCTATGAAGGAGATACGTTCAAGTACCATATTGAAAATGGTCGAAAGATTCTTGACGAGCATAAACAGGATTTTGAAAATATCGACTTGAGCAAAATCAAAGGTGCCTATTGCATAGTTATCCTCGCTGATGGCAGTACATACATGGAAGTGATGAACATCAATCAGATTAAGACCGCATGGAAAAAGGGGTATGGCTATAAAGAAAACAGCGGTACTCATGCTGAATTTACTGACATGATGGTCAAGAAAACAGTAACTTCCAGGGCCTGTAAGCAGATTGTTCAGCAGTATGGTGATGTATTTGCCATTGAAGCAGCTGATAAGGCAGAAGATATTGACTCGGCAGATGTTGTTGCAGAGAATGTAGCCTATGATGTTCAGAGTTATGCCAATGCACAGGAATTTCCAATGCAAGAGGAATCTGATCCGGTTGAACAGGATGAAGTACCTGCAGATGAATTGGAGGTTCAAGCGCAACAGACTGAACCTGAACCGTCATCGCCACAGCCGCAAAACCCTGATTGGGCATAAAGGAGCTGAAGACGCTTGCATGAAATTAAAAGTAATAGGCAGTTCTAGCAAAGGCAACGGATATGCGCTCATAGCAGATAATGAAATTCTACTTCTTGAATGTGGCTGCCCGTTCAAAGAAATTAAAAAAGCCATTGACTGGCAAATTCTAAAGATAAAAGGCTGTTTGCTTACACATGGGCATTCAGATCATTCTAAATATACTAAAGATTATCTAAAAGCCGGAATCCCGGTATATACCAATGAAGAAACAAAACAAGCCGTGGGAGAAATCTCCGGTGCACAGTTTTACAGCGTGCCTGAGTTTAAAGCGGTTCATATAGGAGGGTTCAAGGTTATTACTTTCCATATTCCCCATAACGGAACTCCAAACTTTGGATACCTAATTGAACATGAAGAAATGGGAAGATTGCTGTTCGTTACTGACTATGAGTACATACCGTACAATTTCCAGAAACAGCAGGTTCAACACTTCTTGATTGAAGCAAATTACCAGGAACAATTCATTGATAAGAACCTACCAAACTATGAGCATAAACTTCTGGGACATGCTTCACTGGAAACCTGTATCGGAGCCATTAAAGCGAACAATTCACCAAACCTTAGGAACATCATAATGTGCCATCTAGGAGCCGGTTCTAGTTCTGGTAAGTATTTTATCAATGAAATGCAGAAAGTGACTGGCAGAAGTATTAATGTAAATTGCGCAATACCAGGACTTGCAGTGGAACTGGATAAAAGTCCATTTTGATGAAAGGAGTTTTATGAAAGATGTAGCAAGAGTAATCGTTACATATGACTGCCCACGTAATTGTCCGAATTGCTGTAATGAGCATATCGGTGATGTACCGGCGGTTAAATTTGAGGACTTATTAAAATATAAAGAGCTTGTTATTACTGGCGGCGAACCTATGGAGATCGCTCCAAGAGTGGTGGAGATGATTCACAGACTTCAAGCAAACGGATACAACGGGAAGTTATGGCTCTATACATCATGCCTTAAAACAACTAAATGGGCAGATAGAGCAGTTCTGCAAGCAGTGAATGGAATTACATATACCTTACATCACAAGCCATCACAGAAAGATTTAAGTGACGTATGTAAGTTAAATAAATACCTATTGGAGAATCTTGATAATCGGGCGCATGACCGTTCTGACCGGCTTCTAATTGACAGTCGGTGTTATACAGAAGAGGTTCTGAGAATTATTGGTTTATATGATACTGGTACAAAGCATTGGTCGAGCATAAAACCACTGGAATGGAAAGATGATGAATGCCCGATCCCTGATAATGAGGAGTTGATCTATTACGATTTGGAAAGAGTATAAAACAATCCCCAAATATTCAAAAGCTGAAAATACAATTGAAATATTACGTTCTATGAGTCCTGTTGAGCGTCGTGAATGTTTAATCACTAATAACATAAGGTTGGCCATTTCAGTAGCGCAGAAGTTTAGCTATGAAGAAGACTATGAATCTGTAGCAATGATTGGATTGATTAAGGCAGCCGACACCTTTGATATAGAAAAAGGCATTAACTTTGCTACATATGCTACAAGGGTGATTCACAATGATATTTTGATGTACATTCGTAAAATCAAAAAATATTCGCATACTGTATCTTTTGAAACTGTAATCCCAGGTACAGATGAAACTCCTTTAACTATCGGTGATACTTTAAGTTACGAGGACGAGGATATGGATAAACTTGAAAAAGCAGAAAGAATAAAGGCACTTATCGATGCCATTCATTCTCTTCCGGATAGGGAATGTAAAATAATCTGCTTGCTATACGGCATTGGTGAGACGCGGCGTTATAAGCAACATGAGGTTGCTGAACGTTTTGGAATATCACAATCATATGTAAGCCGCGTAGAAAAAAGAATACTTAAAAAGATGAAAACAATGTTGAAAAATTACTGATAGATAGGACCGAAAAGTCTCTAAACTATAAGATGATTTTAACCCGGGTTGAAATAGATGTAACTTGTCAATTAGTGCCTATGGAGGAAGATATCATGGCAGAAGTAAATTTAAAAGAATTTGCAGGCGGTGCCCTGCAGGAGAAGTTCGATGCAGCTATGGGTAAGGTTTTAGAGAATATGCAGGATCCAAATACTCCTTGGAAAAATAAGAGAGCAATCACTGTTAAGGTTACTTTACAGCAGAATGAGGATCGTGACGATGCTGAGGTCGATGTTTCCGTTGAAACCAAAACGGCTCCGGTAGCTCCTATTGCTACCAGAATGGCAATCGGTAAGGATCTGAAAACTGGTGAAACATTCGCTCAGGAATATGGTAAGCAGCTTCGTGGACAGATGTCCTTGAAAGATTATCAGACACCGCAGGGAGATTTAAAGGTTGACGGGAAAACAGTTGATCCAGATACCGGTGAAATCAAAGAAGAATCAGATGGCAAAGTAGTTGATTTGAGAGCAGCCAAACAGGCTTAAGGAGGATATGAATTATGGATATGACTAGAGAGGCATTACAGTATGTAGTTGGATTAAGTGAAGCAAATCTTCTTACGATTAATGGAGATACATATTCCGATAAGCAGATTTATCGAGTAGATAATGATCTCCGGGCGGCAGCCATTGAAATGAATACACTTACCGGCCTTATCGACTATGCAAAAGCATTTAATGACGAAATGTCAAATCAGATGCTGGTGCAGGTGGTTTCCCCCACGGAAGTTAGGCTGATTTCTTGCCTTGATGGAGATCGAAAACGTGAATGTCTTGTAAATGTATCAGCTATGATTCCGGATTTCAGCTATGGCAGGTACATGGACCATGAAAGTTTTATCATCGCTTTGCAGTCAAAATTTATCAGCAATGATGACAGAGCTTTATTACTTAGATTTGCCGGTACTGTAAAAGATGAATCTGTGGCTCAGTATGGGGATGATGGAGTAACGCAGACGGCTACGGTTAAGACAGGAATTACTTCTGTTGACAAAGCAATCGTTCCAAACCCAGTGAATCTGCGCCCGTTCCGTACCTTTATTGAAGTAGAGCAGCCTGAAAGTGCATTTGTATTCCGTATGAAGCAGAGCGATGGGCGTGGAGTTGAGTGTGCAATTTTTGAAGCTGATGGCGGCGCTTGGAAGAATGAAGCCATGAGAAATATCAAAAAGTATCTTGGTTTCGCACTGGAAGATTTACCGCAGTTTACAGTGATTTCATAACAACATTACCGCCGGTTCAGTGATGGGCCGGCGGAGAAAGAAGGACATAAATATGAATCGTGTGATTTTATGCGGGAGATTGACCCGTGATCCAGAAGTAAGATATTCACAGGGCGAGAGAGCCATGGCAATAGCCAGATATACTCTTGCGGTGGATCGAAAAAAACGCAGGGGACAGGACAATAATGAACAAACAGCAGATTTTATCAACTGTATAGCTTTTGACAAAGGTGGCGAGTTTACAGAGAAGTATTTCCGCCAGGGTATGAGAGTGCTTGTTTCTGGCAGGATCCAGACCGGTAGTTATACAAATAAGGACGGCGTAAAGGTCTACACCACAGATGTTGTTGTTGAAGAGCAGGAATTTGCTGACGGTAAAAATGCTTCTTCTGGCGGTGGAAGTCAGCCGTCAAATGCGCCAGGAACTTCTGGTGCCATTGGTAACGATTTTGTTAATATCCCAGATGGAGTTGAGGATGAAGGATTGCCCTTTAATTAACAGGAGGTGCCGCAAGTGAAAAAGAAAAATGAGCCGAAGCCTTCCGATGTAATAAAAAATTTTCTTGATTATTTGGTGACATGCCAGAAAGAATATCAGACAGCATGTACAGAAATGTTCGCAGAAGATAAAAAAGTACAAGATTTTCTTCATGCAATTGAATTCGAGAATGACTGCAAAGAGCGTAACAAAATCACTACTCGTTGGCATATAAGCCGGAACAGGCGCAGAGCTGCAAAGGATAGATCTCTTGAACTTGAGCGAGTTGCAAAATTCTATTCAGACAAGGCCAATAAACCATTCATTGATAAATTACGTAGCATGGTTAAGGACCAAAAGGAAGAAGAGAAATGGCTTGAGGGTGAGCGTGTTTATCGTCCCCGAGGAGGTGGTTCTGGTTGATAACTCTGGAGAACACGAAAAAGATAGAAAAGAATTTTAGTGTTTACATACATATTTCGCCCTCTGGAAAAAGATATATAGGGATAACATCTATAAAACCTACTGATAGATGGGGAAGCAAAGGTCAAAGATACAAAAGGAATCCATATTTTCAAAATGCAATCTTGAAATATGGCTGGGAGAATTTTCAACATTTAATTGTTGCTAACAAGTTAGGTAAAGATGAAGCAAAAAAAATGGAAATTGCACTAATTTCTAAATATAAAGCTAATGATAGAAAGTATGGCTATAACAGAACTCTGGGTGGTGATTTGAAAGATGAGATTCTTTCGGATAATGAAAGAAAAAAGAGAAGAATTGCAGCTCAAAAAAAATGGGACAATGCAAATCCTAATAGGATAAAGGCACTTAGAAAAAAATATGATTGTACGGATTATCGTAGAACTTATCATAATACGCTCAATAAAACACCAAAAAGACGGGAACACCGAACAGAATATATGCGCAAATACAGAGAAGAAAACAGGTTTGAATACAATCAAAGAAGGCGTAGGACAGCAGCTAGAAAACGAATACAAAATCCTCCAAAGGACTTTAGAAAGCCTGTGGTGGTTAATGATAAAAGTGGAAGTTTAATTTTTGTGGGAGCTTCTATCAAAGAAACGGCAGAAAAACTCAATTTGAGTGATGGTTTTGTCCAGTGCTGCCTTAAAGGTAAAAGAAACAGCAAACTATATGACTTTACATATGCAAAGGTTGGTGAAAATGGTAACGATAATTGAAGATACAAGAAATAAGCCCTCAAAACATGAACTAAAGGGACAATATTTTAAGTCTTGTGGAATCAACGTAATGCGTTCCAAGCTTCCTTGTGGCGATTATGCTTTGCTGACAAATATGTCATCAGTAGTAGATACCAAGTTTTCAATTCATGAGCTTATTGGAGATATCCAGGTTAAGCAAATGCCTAAAAGAGAGATTGAGGCAGCAATCAGGGTGATTTCTGAAAAAGAGAATATTCCTGCAGGTTGTGTATGCGAGGTCTTTCATTCAATCTGTGATGATGATACTGACCGTTTCGCTGAAAAGGATATTAATGAGGTATGCTACAAATATGGAGTTCCTGAAAGCGTTATGAACCAATTCCAGGCTCTTTATGTTAAGAGACACGGATTCTTTCACCGAGGACTTAAGCGGGCACAGAATAGTGGAATACGGCTTTACATACTGGTTGAGAATGAGGACAAGGTTACTTCTATTGATGATTTGTCCTTATGGCAGAATCCCAGGCTTGGCATTTTGGTGAATGGAAAAGAAATGATCGGCTTCTGGGGGAATGGAAAACCACGGTATAAAAAGGTGCAGAAATATCCCTATGCGGCAACCGGAGAATGGCTGGCAAAAGCCTGCCTGACAATGGAAGAAAAATACGGATGCAGATTTCTTTTCTGTAGACCGGAAGAATCAGGAGCGAAGATTTTGGAGTTGTTAGGAGTGAATGATTATGCAGAAAAGACCTCCTAAATGCTGCTATCCTGATTGCTTCAATTGCCCATATGCCGATTGTAGAAATGACCAATTGGAAGCAGAGGATTATTCAGAATCCAATACCCGAGATTATGAGCATTACGAAGCCTGGAATGATGAGAAATTACATAGGAATGCTGGAAAGGATTATCACATTGGCCGTCAAACGGCGGCCAAGCGTGGTGTAAGACCTTACGTTGATCGACATGAATATAACCAATCTTATTATAAACGTCGCCGGGAAGAAATTCTGGATAAAATAAAGGTTAATTATGATACGAATAAAAATACGAAAAGATGTCGGAAATATGTAACGACTCATTATGAACAAGCGAAGCAGTATCAAAGTAATTATTACAGGAGAAATGCTGAAAAGAAACGGGAATATGCGCGCTTAAAATATCATCAAAAGAAAGCTCAAAAGGAAGTAGTTATTGACGGGAGGGTGTAAATATGACACATAGTTTTGATTCAGAAATAGCAGGAGAATATGGGATTTTAGAAGCTGTTCTCCTCAATCATATTTATTATTGGATTGAAAAGAATCGTGCTAATGAACAAAACTTTTATGACGGTAATTACTGGACATATAACAGTACAAGAGCATTTAATGAACTATTCCCCTATGTGTCTGAGCGACAGATTAAAAATGCACTAAAGCATTTACGTGAAGAAGAGATTATCATTACCGGAAATTACAATGAAAATGCCTATGATCGTACTTTGTGGTATGCATTGTCTGAAAAAGGATTATCCATTGTGCAAAAACGTCCAATGGAAGAGACAAAATCGTCCAATGGAAAGGGCGATAATGTTCGACCTATACCAGATATAAAACCAGATAATAAACCAAATATAGAACCAGATAATAATACAGTATCTAACGATACTGTTCGTAGCACTGACGTGCAACGTGTCGTTGATGCTTGGAACTCTTTACCGGCAGTAAAGCACATATCAAGATTGGTGCCGGAGTCTCAAAGGCATGAATGGCTAAAAGTTCGGATAAGGGATTATGGAATTGATGATGTTCTAAAGGCCATTGATAATATTCGCTATAGCCCATTTCTTCTTGGACAAAGCAAAGGAGGCTGGACCATCACGTTTGATTGGTTTGTAAGGCCGAACAATTTCCCTAAGGTGCTTGATGGTAATTATCTTGAAAACAAACCAAATGAGCCAGATCCTGCAGATGATGGTGGAGAGACATGGCAATAGGACATAAATTATTTGAACCTGATGAAATACGCAAAACAATCAATGTCATTAAACCGGAAGGTGAATTGTTTGAGGTGCGGTGTCTGGAAGCTAATGGCAAGAAAGTTTACAGCGGATACTTTAAATCACCGGAATCCTTGATTGACCAGCTTTGCCGATTAAATTCTACTGATAGCAATATTTACATAACCCTGGGCAAAGTGAAAGAGGATTGTTATTCCCGGGAGCAGCGAGAAAAGTTTGTTATGAACGCAAAGAATACGACTAATGACAATGATATTGTGGGGTATAAATGGCTTTTCATAGATGTGGATCCGCAAAGGCCGGCGGGTGTCTCCAGTTCTGATGAGCAGCTGCATAAAGCAAAGGAACGCGGTAATCAGATTTATGTGTTCATGAAGAATCTTGGATTCAATGATCCAGTAACAGCTTTGAGCGGTAACGGCATCCATCTGCTATACCGGATACAGATCGCTAATAACGAGGATAACAAAAAGCTGGTCAAAGGTTGCTTAGCAGCTTTGGATATGTTTTTCAGTGATGATGAATTGAAGATTGATACCACCAATTTCAATCCTTCCCGGATCTGTAAATTATATGGAACTATGGCCCGAAAAGGTAGCAACACGGAACAGAATCCACATAGGCTTAGCCACTTGCTTTCAGAGGGGAGCCGGGAGCCAACGGATAGAATTTATCTGGAAAAGTTAGTGTCCTTGATACCGGAAAAGCAGGAGAAACCACAGAAGTATAATAACTATAACCCAAAGGAATTTGACCTGGAAGATTGGCTGCAGCGGTTTTATATCCGGTATAGAAAGTCCAGTTACAGTGATGGAATTAAATTCATTTTGGAAGAGTGTCCTTTTGACAGCAACCATAAAGGAAAAGATGCCTGTATCTTTCAGACCAGGTCAGGAGCCATAGGATTTCACTGTTTTCACAATTCCTGTTCCGATAAAACATGGCAAGACGTAAGAAAACTATTCGAGCCAGATGCTTATGAAAAGCGGCAGCAGGAGTATGAAAGAAAAATCTACTCTCGACAACCGGTAATACAGCGACCAATACAAAGCATAGTTCCTGTCCAGGGGAATCCGGTTTTCTTCACCGCGAGAAACATTCTGGATCTTCAAGTGCCGGAGGAGCGTTTTGTAAAAAGTGGAATTGCCGATATTGACAAAAAACTGAGGGGACTTAAAAAGGGATATGTAACTATTATGTCTGGATTAAGAGCTTCGGGTAAGTCAAGTGTCATTTCAGAGATGACCTTGGATGCAGTAGAGTCTGGAAATAATGTGGGTATATTCTCCGGAGAGTTGGCTCCAAAGAATTTTATGAGATGGATGGATCTGCAGGCAGCCGGTAGAGGATATACGGAACCTACACAGTTCGAGGGATATTACAATGTCACACGAAAATATAAAGAGCAAATTGCAGAATGGTTAGGGCAACATTTCTTCCTGTACAACAACGATTATGGTAATGATTACCGCGCGGTGGCAGAGCAGTTTGAAAAAGCCATCGTGGAAAAGAAACTGGACTTGCTGATTCTGGATAATCTGATGGCTTTCAATATCCTTTGCCTATCGGATAATAAATTCGAGGCGCAGACAGCGTTTATTCTGGATATGCAGCGGATTGCTAAGAAACACAATGTCCATGTGTTATTTGTAGCACACCCCAGAAAGGCTATGGGATTCCTCCGGCTGGACGATATTTCCGGTACCGCGGATCTAGGCAATGCCGTTGACAATGCCTTGATAGTACACAGGGTAAATAATGACTTTAAAAGGCTTGGTAAGCAAATGTTTGGTTGGAATGATAATAACCCTTTATTTGAATCCACCAATGTGATCGAAATTGCAAAGGATCGTGACGGTGGAACAATGGATTATTTCGTACCTTTATACTATGAAACAGAAACAAAGCGGCTTAAAAACTCACCTGCTGAAAATAAAATCTATGGCTGGAATAAATCAGATGATGGATTTTACAATGTGGAGCAGGGAGAAATTCCATTTTAGAGAGTAAGGTGTAATTATGACATTAAGCACTCAAAAGCCTACACGGGAAGAACGTGCGGCTATGACCAAAGATGAATTGCTTAGAGCAGTGTGGCTTCTTGACGATGTACTTGAATCGTTAAGGTGGATTCCGATTAAGGAAAGGCAGCCTAAATATGATGGGGAATATGAAACTACAGTAAGGGCTTTACCTGGATTTAAGAGTATTTCTCCAGGCGTTATACAGAATATCCGAATGGTTTATGTATCCGGAAAATGGAAAAGCCAATGGTTTCAGGAGATTCCTTATTATCAGGTATTGGCGTGGCGTGAAGTTGTAAAGGTTGATACATAACCTGCTTAGGCAGAAAGGGTAATATGAATACATATTTGATTACTTTATCAAGATATAATAGGCCGGTAAATGCTTGCGGTGAAACGCCGGGAAAGGCTAAGTATAATACCTACTTAGAAATGGGGGATCTATTTGATAGCTTTGCTGAGTTTTTGCGATTTGTAAAAAGCATAAAGCTGATTCATAAATTCAGACCATGTGATTTGTTTTGTGATGTTGAACAGTTCGAGCGAATGAAAGAATGTCGTAATATACCGTTTGCTCTTATGGGAATGAATGTGATTCTGAAATCCAAAAGCAGAGGAAATATTAAAGGAACAATTGTCGGTTCAAATGACAGCATGAACTTGGATATCTGCTTTGAAGGAACCTGCCATAAAGAGAACTGCCACCCACATTATGAATTGATCTATTTGGATAATAGTGGGGACATCGTAGCCGAATTTTAATAGGAACTTAATGGAATTAGAACAGAGAGGAGTATATACATGACGGAATATTTAGCAGAAAGAACCCTTGCAAATATGAGATTTGGTTTGTCCATAACGAGACCGGGACTAAATGCGATCAGTGAGAAGATGGCTCTTGAGATGGGTGTAAAAGCTTTGGAGAAGCAGATTCCAGCCCAGCTGGCA
Organism: Lacrimispora xylanisolvens; assembly: GCF_002934545.1. Lineage (GTDB taxonomy): Bacteria > Bacillota > Clostridia > Lachnospirales > Lachnospiraceae > Lacrimispora > Lacrimispora xylanisolvens. Next base: position 64,846 of record NZ_PTJA01000016.1, on the reverse strand, counting down.
AATGACGGCGCTTTCGGAAAATGTGCAGATTGTGGATATGAATTTAATTCGGAATTTTTGTCAGAGTATGATTTGAAATTCTGTTTAAATTGCGGAAAGAAAATCAAACACTTTTAAACTATTGCTTTTTGCTGTAACAAGATCCCTGCTACATGGTGTAATTGTGCAGCAGTATCAATGTACGAATGATCTTCATGCAATATTACCTGTAACCATATTGGGAGTGTTATAAAGTAATGTCTGGTACTGGTACTTTTAAAGAGTAATTTAGATAAATTATTTTCCACTATATCACCTCGAAAATATGGTGTGTGTAATAAACATTAATAATACAGGAAGTATCTGGATCTTGACAAAACCAAAATTTGATGGAGGTACATTATGAAATTTGAGTTGTTATATTTAGTGGCAAGAATAAGAGGTCTTTTCCCGGACAATCGAAAGGGTAATTTGGTTTTCGGAAAGCCAAATAAAGACATGATAAAGCAGATGTATTATCGTGGTGGGTATATCCCATATCGAATCGATAACCTTGTTACATACTAATAATTAAAATATAAAAGATTTATTGTTCATTGATAATTGAATATTGATAGTTGGTTATCCCTATTGTATACTATTGATAATAGGGGGGTGATAATGTGGACCAGATAGTTACAGGTGTTGTTTTTCCGCTGTTGGAATCTATGTTAGGATTTTCTGTTGACCTTATTACTGATAATTTCGGGGGAATCAAATTGGAATGTGAACTTACTATGCTTAATATTGGTTATAAAGCACTGTACGAAGATTCAGAACATAATGTGATACCCAAATGCATTGGTAGGATACCTGATGATATGACTATAGAATTTAACATAACTGCATATAATTCTAAAAAACATACATCTGGAATGAGTGATTGTAAAGTGCTTTTAGAATATTCGGATGGAAATAAAGTAGAAATTGGGAATCTATTTAGTTGCGAAGACGATGTTAATGAATTAGAGAATTTGTTAAACATAGAATCTAAAACAACAGTAAAAGTAAGATATCGGCAGCGGGAAATATTCTGGAACCCAGAAAGACTTAGGAGCGGTTTTAAAGTGTATCTGGAATACCGTATAAGCGGAAAAAAGAAAGTAAGTACTCCTTTAAAAATTTATGAAATAAAAAGTTTAGAATTTTAAAACTACCAACTATCAACATTCAGTTGGTAGTTTTTTTGTACTAAAAACATAGAGTTTAATCAGGTAAATTAGGATTTGACGTATAAAAAAACGAGTCTATAAGACCCGTTTTAAGGAATATCAAGAAAATTTATAGTATTGGGTTGGGTTTCAGAACCTGTAATAATGGAGCAATCGAAATCACCCCTTAAGGTGTCTAGGATAGCAAGCATTTCGTTTGAATCTAGATCGTTAATACGGCTGGTTTCACACATATCAAATTCCAGCGATTCATCGAAGGGGCTTTGCCAGCAATCATTGTCTAAGTTTTTAACAGTTATGACGTTATCATGTACTTTCACTTCAACTTTAATAATGCCCTTTTCAGTTTCATATTGGATTATAGAATAGTTCACCATTTTACACCTCCTATTTTCATTTATTATAAAATATTTTAAGTAAAGGGTCAACAAAATAAAGAAAGGAGCCGGAACCTTCCTAGGAAAAGCGCGCTGGGTTCCTTTCAAGAAAAATGAAAGCAGTTATGAAATATCCGGGAAGTAAATGGAGTATAGCAGATTGGATCATAAGTTTCTTCCCGGAACATCACAGTTATTTAGAAGCATTCTTCGGCAGCGGAGCTGTGCTATTTAATAAACCACGATCCAACATTGAAACAGTAAACGATCTGGACGGTAATGTGGTAAACCTTTTTGAATGGATTCGCAAGGATCCAGAAAGACTAGCCAGAGAAATTTATTTAACTCCTTACGCCAGACAAATTTATGATGACGCCTTTAGAACGGTACCAGATGATAGTTTTGACAAGGCAGTTAATTTTTACATAAGGCTGAACATGGGATATGGATTCCGCACTAACAATAGCAAGGTGGGCTGGAAAAACGATGTGCAGGGAAGAGAAAAAGCTTATGCTGCAAAAGACTGGTGTGTGTTACCAGAAAAGATAATGCAGGCAGCCGAACGGATCCGGGGAGTGCAGATTGAGAACCGCCCAGCTGCAGAGGTAATTGAACGGTTTAACAACTCGAAAGTTTTAATCTATGCGGATCCTCCGTATGTGCTGAGTACAAGGCATGGAAAACAGTATCGCTATGAAATGGAGGATAAACAGCAGAATAACTTGATAGACGTATTGCAGGCTCATAAAGGACCGGTATTACTAAGTGGATATGATAGCAAACTATATAATGATCGGTTATGTGGATGGCATAAAGAAGAAACTATCTGCTATTCACAAATATCAAGTAAAAAGAGAGAAGTCTTATGGATGAATTTTGAACCTGCAGGACAAATGCGCATCTCAGATTTTCAAGAGGCGCCAGGATGAAACGAAATTGGTCTCATGAAGATGAATCTTACCTTGAAGAAAAGTGGGGTACCATATCAGTAAAAGGTATTGCCAAAAAGCTGAACAGAACGGAAACAGCTGTTGTTCTAAAGAGTCAGCGAATGGGCTTAGGAGCCTTTCTTGATGCAGGAGATTATGTTACTTGGAACCAGTTACAGACGGCATTGGGGCTCGGAAAATCAAGTAGTGGATACAAAATGATTTCGTGGGTAAAGAACAGAGACTTCCCTATACATACGAAGCGGATCAGAAGCAATTCTTTTAAGATAGTCTTTTTGAATGAGTTCTGGGTGTGGGCGGAAAAGAATCAGACGTTTCTTGATTTCTCCCGATTCGAGCCTTTGGCGTTGGGGGAAGAACCTGCGTGGGTACAAGGAAAACGCAGACATGATTGTGAAAACCGGAGACGGATTAAAACTATACCATGGTCTGCTGCAGAGGATAATAAATTAATCAGACTGGTTAAGAAACAGCAGTACGGGGTACAGGCGTTATCAAAACTCATGGGGCGTACTGAAGGGGCAATACAACGCCGCCTTATAGATCTTAAAGTCAAGGATCGTCCAGTAAAAGCAGATAATACCGTTAAGTGGACAGCTGACGAATTTACGCTTTTAGGTGAATTGATCATTGCAGGAAAGAAATATGAGCAGATGGCAACAGTTATTGGTAAGTCAGCAAAAGCCATTCGTGGACGGGTATACCAAATGTATTTAACCGAGAACCTGGATAAAGTGCGTAGCATGATTGAATCTGGACCTTGGGGAGCTGGTCGTCCTGAGCGAAAAATTAAACATTATCTGCAGATGGACGAAAGCGAGCGCCGGCAGACCAAAGATTTAATAGCAAAATTAGCAATAGTTTTCCAAGCAGCATCTTTTTGCATAGAAATGAAAGGAGATTGAACTTTGAAGAATTGGGTTAAATGGGTAAGTGTGGCCATTGCCGTAGCTGTAGGAATTTGTATTACAAAGAATCCTAATTGCTTATGGGCATTCTTTATTCTGATCTTTTGCGATTAATGGAGGTATATTGCTGATGAAATATAACTTACATAGGCTATTGCGAAAGAAAATAATGTGGTGGATCGGGAAGAACTGCGGGACCTGTAAACATTATGACGGAAGATTTGGTGATGAGAGTTGCTTTCCTTGTGATCGGAGTATAAAGGAGGTGGAATATGAGCGAAAATAGAAGATACACAATTTATGCTGTTGATTTTGATGGGACCTTATGTGAAAGTGTCTGGCCCGGAATTGGTAGTCCGAACACGGCACTGATTAATCATTTGATTATAAGACGTAATGAGGGAAATAAAATAGTTCTTTGGACTTGCAGATGTGGGAACCGCTTGGAAGAGGCTGTTTCATGGTGTCGAGGATTCGACCTGGAATTTGACGCTGTGAATGAGAACTTACCTGAAATGGTAGAGTTTTATGGAAACGATTCACGGAAAATATTTGCTGATGTTTATATAGACGATAAGGCAAAAATTAAGGCTCGATATTGTATTCCTTTCAAGGCGGTGTAAACGATGGAAGAGAATGAACTTAGAAAATATTGGTCCGCTTATACGGACGCATGGAAACTAATGAAAAATCGCCAGATGGTTAATCCGGAGCATGTTGCGCAAATGATAAAAAAGCATGTGAACCCTGTAATGCGCAGGTTGTTTTGTTTGGTTGTTTGGCAAGAAATAAAAAGAATTAAATCCGGCGGCGTTCCTCTTCAGGATAAACAATATGAAGAATGTTTAACCGGAGCATGGAAGCTGTTTAAAAAATACAGCGCTCCAAATGATACAGAAGAATACTGGAATGGTCTTGTTGATATGATTGGGGCCATGTCCAAAGAATATGGTAATTGCAGCTTTATAAGCAATCTCCTTATCCATGTAACTCTGGAAGAACTGGAACGGATTTGGAGAACAAGAAAGAAAATATAAGGAAAGGAGCCAGCCTCCTGCAGGGGTAAGGGTATACCGGGCTTCTTTAAAAAATGAGAGATTTAATAATAGATTGCTTTGCCGGTGGTGGTGGAGCAAGCGTTGGAATCGAAATGGCGTTGGGAAGGCATGTAGATATTGCGATTAATCACAATCCCCAAGCAATCAGGATGCATAAAACGAATCACCCAGACACACTGCATCTGACAGAGGACATCTTCAAGGTTGACCTGCAAAAGTATGTAAAAGGTCGACATGTAGCCTTGATGTGGGCAAGCCCGGATTGTACCAGCCATAGTAAGGCAAAGGGCGGTAAACCAAGAGAAAAAGGTCTGAGGATTCTTCCATGGGCTGTGTATAAACATGCGAAAGCCATTCTACCTGATGTTATCCTGATGGAGAATGTTGAAGAGATTCAGCAGTGGGGACCGCTAGATAAAGAGGGGTATCCCATAAAGGAACGCAAAGGGGAAGACTACCTGAAATTTATTACGGCGATGAAGTCCCTGGGATATGTCTTTGATAGCCGGGAACTGGTAGCTGCTGATTATGGAGCACCCACTACAAGAAAACGGTGGTATGCAATCTTCCGGAGGGACGGAAGGCCAATTGTCTGGCCGGAGCCCACACATAACAAAAACGGAACAAATGGGCTTGAAAAGTGGGAGCCTATCTGGAAGCACCTGGATCTAACAGATTTAGGAAAGTCTATCTTTGGGAGAAAGAAGCCACTGGCAGACAAGACGATGAACCGGATCGCTAGGGGACTGGATAAATATGTTTTTAATTGTCCGGAACCGTTTATAGTTCAGGTCAACCATGGGGGTGATCACTTCCGAGGACAGAGCATTCATAAGCCTATGCCTACAATTACGCAGAAGCATGGATTTGGCACTGTGACGTCATATATCATGCAGTCGGGGCAAACTGGATTTTGTACAGATCGGAATCGCTCCGTTGAAGACCCTATGAGCACAATAGTCACCAAGAATGAACATTGCTATATTAGTCCTATTATGATTCAGTATCATTCAGAAACCTCTATGTCCGAGGTAAGAGGTCAATCGGTAGATGAACCTGTAATGACGATTGACACCAGTAACCGATATGGACTGGTGGCGGCTTTTCTCACGAAGTTTTATAAGACGGGAGTGGGACAGCCTTTATGGGAGCCGATACATACAATAACAACCAGTCCGGGGCATTTTGGACATGTCAGTATTCTTGCAATTAGTAAGGAAGAACTGCTAAAGAAGGGTGTTGATGAAGAAACAGCGCAGAAATGTACTTGGGTGAGCCAGTTTATCATTAAATACTATGGTGGTGATGTAACCGGAGTAAGCCTGAAAGAACCGCTTCATACTATTGTGACAAAAGATCGGTTTGCCTTGGTTACGGTCCTTGGTAATGAATATGTAATTCTGGATATCTTCCTTCGAATGCTAAAAGCCGAACCGGAATTAAAACTGGGTCAGGGATTCCCAGAGGATTACATCATAGATCACGATTATGAGAGTAAAAAATATCCGGTTTCTGAACAGGTAGCCCGTATTGGAAACAGTGTTGTTCCTATTGTTGCTGAAGCATTGGTTACAGCGAATTGTCCATATTTGAAAATTGGAAAGCGAATGCCTAACATGAGGATTGATGATAGTCAGGCGCAGCTTAGATTTGCCTGAAATGGAAGGGTTATACTTGCTTTTATATTGAAAAAGTAATAGTATTTTGTTATTAGGTATATAAAGGGGGACTAAATAATGTCGGATAAATTTAATGAAGTGAAGAAAGAATTGAAAATTGCAGAAACTGTTAGTGACAAATACTCCAATCCAATATTGCATACTGTACGTTCTCAACTAATTCAATATTTACCCATTATAGGTGATTATTTGGATTCTGTAGCAGAGAAGAACATAGAGGATTACCAAGTTAAAAAGAGAAAGGAATTTTGTGAATTTATACTAAATGAACCAGAATTAATTACAAAGGAAAAAGTCACTGATATTAATTTTATTATGGAGTTTGTTAAGACTCTTGATGTCATAAACAGGCTTGCACAAAATGATAAAATTTTATTTTTAGCCGCATTATTTAAAAATACTTTTATAAACAAAAACAAATATAAAATAGATGAATATGAAGAATGGCTACATTGTATTGAAGAATTATCTTATCGAGAGATGCAACTATTAATTGAATTATATAAGTGTGAGAAAAGTTATTATGGAGAATTTTATGATCCCAAAAAAAATATAAGAGAATATCAAAAGATCGTTGATGTTTGGTTTATTTTTTTAAAAAAGGCAAGTAAGGATTTTTCTTTAACATATGAAGATATAGAAAGCCTTATTATAAGAACAACTAAAACTGGGTTTTGCAATCAAGAAGATGTTAGTGTAGGAGAATCAACTTTAAAAGTATATTATGTATCAAACTACTTTGTAAGATTTCTAAATAGGATAGAAGAAAAAATTTAAAGTTTTACTACCGGGGCATAGACCCCGGTAAAAAAATAACATCAAAAGAACATACATTCGATTTTCAAACAATAAACAAGCGGCAGAGTCCCCGACCAAAGTTCGTCTACCGCTTCACGCTTAAGGATATTATAAAAGAAAATGTCTCCTTAAGCAACTGAAATTTTAAGAAAAGGAGATTGCATATTATGAATGGACAAACCATAAAAGCGCAGGTAATTAACAACATTATTGTTGCCATGGCAGAGCATGTGACTAAAGATGTTTTAGACATTCTTCATCAGGTAATCATAAAGGAATTTGTCAATGTCAACATGGAAGAAATAACCACTCTTCCGGTAGAATATCAGAATGACACGGATCAGAAGAATAAGTACATCGTTCAGCTTTTTATAGTGAAGAAAAAAATAAAAGATAATACTAAGCAAGCATATCTTAGTTCAGTTAAACGCCTGATTACCTTGATTGACAAGCCGCTGGATAGGATAGAGGAATCCGATATCAGCTATTACCTGTCCTGGTATGAGAAGCGGAATATAAATGCCAGTGGCAAGAAGAATCAGGCCATAACCGTAAATAATGAAAGACGTTTCCTCTCTGCTTTCTTCACTTGGATGCGAAAGGAAAAATTGATTGGAGAAAATCCGGTCGAGGCAACGGATCCACTCAAAGCTATCAAAAAGCCGATTGATTATTTTAAGCCTGAAGAGATGACAAAAATGAAAGACGCCTGTAAGAGTTACCGGGAACGTGCTTTAATAGAAGTGCTTCGCAGCACCGGTGCCAGAGTAGGGGAGCTGGTAGAGATAACTCTTGACCAGATAGATTGGAATACCGGTGATATCATGATCTTGGGTGAGAAGAGCGACAAATACCGGCCGATATTTTTAGATGATGATGCAAGATATTATTACCGCAAATATATGGACTCCCGGAATGACGATAGCCCTTTTATGTTTCCTCAGTGTAAGGCGCCGCATGATCAAATGACTACTTCCGGAATTAGGAGCATTCTTAAAACTATCGGAAAGCGCGCCATGGTAAAGAGTAGGGTATACCCACATAAGATCCGGAAGACGCTCGGAATGACACTCAAAAACAAAGGTGTGGACATTGGAACAATTCAGGAGATTATGGGTCATGGAAGCCCTTCGGTAACGGCAGCTTATTATGCTCAATCAACTCCTGACACATTAAGAAACATAAGAGAGAGGTGTATAGCCTAATGAAAAATAAGACAATGGATCAATTAAAAAATCTGGTTGCATTCAATGCTGCTATTTCTGATGCGGATGAAGATATCCAGATAATACAGAAAGAGATGGCTTCTTATGGTTACGACGATAAATATGTAGATGCTCTTAATGATCTGAAACAGAAAGTTATTTGCTACCGATACCAGAAGGTGAAAATTTGCCTGGAACTATATGATAAAATTGAGAATATGGAAGATGAACAGGAAAAGCGATTGATGAAATATCGGTACATAAGAGGTTATACATGGGACGTTATTGCAGACAAAATGGGGTATAGTGTAAGGCAGATTTTTAATATTCATAATAAATCACTTAGTAGCGTTAATCATTTTAAAATATAGTTATATAATATAAAACCGCTACAGCTCGGATTTTATAGAGTTGTAGCGGTAAATAGATTTTTACAAACGTACATATTATTCTGTTATATCTGAAAATGCCTTAGTAAGTTGTTCGATGTTTTGAAATCGTAATCTTTTATCTGGATTCAATCCTTTTAATACAAAACTTTTAAGGGATTCATTGAGAATTTTATCTGTATTGGTTTTACCTGTCATTACAAAATATATTACTCTAGTTAAGGCGTATATTTCATGTACTATTCCATATGAGGCAAAGCCTTCTAATCTTAATTCAGGATCATTAAAATATCCTTTATATTCTGTATTTAGTGATGTTAGGTTACTATTTGGAATCTTAACTAAACCAAAATCAGATACTTTAAATACATCAACATCATCATATTTTTTTACTAAAATGTTTTTGGGACAAATATCACGATGAAGTAATTCTTTAGAATGTATATATTTAAATGCTCTTAATATCTGCATAGAAATTCCTTTTCGTTGTTTAAAAGTAAGGTTACCATTATTGGTTGAAATATATTTATCTAATGTAAAATCCATGTATTCCATTGAATATTCATGCTTACTATCGTCATATCCATAGACTTCAACTATGTATGGTGAATTCAGAGATTTCATCTGCTCATATTCTCGCTTAAATCTTTCCAATTCTTTATCATCTAAGTCTGATTTTGCTCTTTTTATAACAAACATCTTTTGATAAGTATCATTTCTGTATTTAAAAACCTTTGCATAAGAACCTTCTCCAATTAATTTTAGTTCATAGAATTTAGAATGTGTATTATCCGGTATCTCAACAAAATTTTCACCTGTCTCTCTCCAAAAATAAATTGCCCTACCAGATATATGGCTATGTTCATATAGTTCATACCCATCTATTCTTAGAAGATCATTAATTATTTTTAATATTTTTTTCCAAGGTTGACTTTCGTTTCTTACTATGGGATGGAATATTTCACATATAAATTTTAAGAATACTTCATCATCGCCATATAATAATTCAAATCTACTATCTGAAAATATCCAATCATCGTCCCAATCATAATTATTAACCGTATGTTGCCATATATCGCCTTCAGCATCTGAAAATCTTGAATCCATTGATGGGATATTTTGTAGATCATATATTCTCTTAAGAAAATCAATCTCATCTAAGCGGCCATGATAGCAAATTTTATAATTTTTATCTTCGTAAATATTTTCATAAATTTCTGAATTTATAATATTGTCTGTATCTACTACTATACCATTATTTATAATATCTATTATATCGCGTTTCGTGATTTGAGTGATTTTATTCATGAGTTTTATCCTCTAGATCATGTTGGATTTGTGTTCTTAGAAAATTATACGATATGTAATTAGATGTGTAAAGAAGAAACAATTTTACATAGAATTGCAGTAATACTATGTGCTATGCTCAATTTTGATATCAATTTAAAAGGAGCGAAGCCATCCGGACTAATGCTGCAGCAGCTTCTTGACAAAATGAGTCTTACATTTTTGGATTTTTTTTCTGGCATTGGTGGATTTAGAAAAGGAATGGAACTTGCTGGTCATAGATGTGTTGGCTTTTGTGAATGGGATAAATATGCAGTAATGAGTTATACATCTATGCATTTAATATCCGAAGAGCAAAATCAATACCTTTTTCAGCTTCCATTTAGAGAAAGGCAAATAGAGATTTTAAAGGAGAAGTACAGAAATGGGGAATGGTACGCAAATGATATCAGAAATATTGCAGCCAGAGAATTGCCCAGAGCAGATGTGTGGTGTTTCGGATTTCCGTGCCAAGACATTTCCATTGCCGGGAAAAGACTTGGATTTGCTGGGAAACGTTCAAGTTTGTTTTTCACAGTTACAGGACTTATTAGAGACCTGCCGGAAGAAAATAAACCCTCAATCCTATTTATTGAGAACGTTAAAAACTTACTTAGTGTTAATCGAGGGCTCGATTTTACCAAACTTCTCATTGAATTGGACGAAGTCGGCTATGATGCAGAATGGCAAGTTCTCAATACCAAAGATTTCGGAATCCCGCAAAGTAGAGAAAGAGTGTTTATTGTTGGATTTCTTAGAAGAAGAACCGGAAGAAAAGTATTACCTATCAGAGGAACAGGCAGCCAAAATAATCTTTCATTAAAAATCAAGAAGCATAGAGAAGGTTTTTTAATCCGAGATGCAAATGAAAAAGGTTACACTCGCGCTGAGGTAGGAGATAGCATTAAACTTGATTATCCCAATAGTACTACTAAGCGGGGGCGGGTTGGCAAGGGGAAAGTTCATACATTAACAACTTCATGTAGTCAAGCAGTTGTTTGCGTGAGGGATAAGGTTCCTAAAATTCGCAAGCTTACCCCACGAGAATGCTTTCGTTTGCAGGGCTGGAAAGATAAATATTTTGAGCAGGCAGCTATGGTCAATAGCGATAATCAGCTCTATAAGCAGGCGGGTAATGGAGTAACTGTAAATGTAATACAGGAAATAGCATGTAAATTTCATCTATTAGATTCTTAAAAATTGTTCTATTGAGATTCTCCAAAAAGGAGGTTTTGTAATGAATAGTTTTATTAGTTGGATTGGTGGAAAGAAGTTATTACGGAAGCAAATACTTGAGCAGTTCCCGGATCTGGGTTCATACAGCCGGTATATTGAGGTATTCGGCGGAGCCGGTTGGGTCTTATTTTCAAAGGATAAACATGCACCATTGGAAGTCTTTAACGATGTGAATGGAGAATTGATTAATTTATACCGGGTGGTTAAATATCACCCGGAAACACTGCAGAAGGAACTGGAATGGCTGCTTATGTCCAGAGAGCAGTTCTTTGACGAGTTAAGCAGGAATACCAGAGGAATGACTGACATACAACGGGCCGCCCGATTCTTCTGCCTGATCAGGGAGAGTTTTGGGACAGACTGTAAATCTTTTAGAGTTTGTCCAAGAGACATGCAGAAAGCTGTTGATTATCTGAAAGAGGTGTCAGGACGGTTAAATCGAGTGGTAATAGAGAACCAGGACTTTGAACGGCTGATAAAAACATATGACAGGCCGGATGCATTATTTTATCTGGATCCGCCCTATTACGAAGCGGAGAAGTATTACCCGGATCGGTTCAACCCAGAGGACCATGAAAGATTACAAAGATGCCTGGGCAATATTAAAGGGAAATTTGTATTGTCCTATAATGACTGCCAGCAGATCAGGGATTTGTTTGAGGGATATACCATCATAGAAGTTGACAGAATGGATAATCTGGTGAATAAGGATAAGAGTAGGAGATATAAAGAATTGATTATTAAGAATTATGAATAGATTCTGAAATGAATCAAGTTGAAATGCCTGTCGATTTTTAATTGACGGGTATTTTCTTTTATTTGATTTTGGTGTATGATGAAAAAAACTATATGGAGGAAACTGGGTTGAAGAAACATTTATTGCCTATATTAATAGTAATTGCTATTTCTGCTATATTTCCAATATGTATTGATAAATTAGTTTTAGGAAGTAACTATCCAAGTAATGTTAATAATGAGGTCTGGATGTCATTTTTAGGGGGATACTTAGGGGCCATTATTGGTGCAATCATAACATTGATAGTAATGTATATTTCCATTAATAATAGCAATAAGCAACTTGATAAGACTTTATTGGCAGAAAAGGAAAAGGAAATAAAAAATATAAAAAGAGAATTTTGTGGGTACATTATAAAAGAATATGCAATATATAACTCCAATATGACTAAGGCATTTAATTCTGCGGTGTCATATATTAACACATCGGGGGTAAGTGAATACCATTTCATGGTTAATTCATTTATAGCTTGTGAAAGCGTTTATATAGAATTAGTATTACAATTGCAAGTTAATTCTCAATACGCTGAAATAGATAAATTAATTAAAGATCTACAGATAATTAATAAGAGATATGATGTTTTTAAAACTATTATGATTGATATTGATACTTTAAAAAAATTAAAAGAAAAAGATTTTATTAAGTGGTTTGAAAATGAAAATTTGGCTATATTAAATGATGTAATGAATTTAAGAAAGATGGTTAAACAATTTGTCAAAACAAATTTAAAACAAGATTATTAATACTATAACTTTTTTCAATAAAAAGCCTGCAGATTTAATTTATAAGTGCTTTTAAAGAATAAAATGAAATGTTTTAGGGGGCACCAGATGGAGAATAATAGTTCAAATTGGAGAAAGCAAGATTATTTTTGGTTAATAGGAATTTTGATAGGTATAATTGTTTTTATTTGTGCAATTAGGTTAAGTGATAATACTGATATTGTAAATATAATTTCATTTATCGCCAGTGGAGTGTCTATTGCGCTTGCTTTTATAGCGATCTGGTGGGGACAAGTAAATAATTCTGAGACTAATAAAATTTATGTTAAAATAAATGAAAAGCTTGACAGGGTTAAAGGTGAAACAGATATAATAAATCAGACTATGGAAAAGATGCGATGCGATCTAAGCCAAGCGTTGGAAAGAAGAATAGATGAGCTGCCCAATGTGACGGAAGAGGCAAAAGAAGAAATGAAAAGTATGGTAAATGATTCTTTCGAATCAATAGAAAAGGGGTCAAAGTTCAGAGAAAGGATAAATTATTCGGAATTAGAGGTTACCTTTGAACCTATACCTCGTAATATTAGAAGAAGATTTGATTCAAGGTTATTTACAATATTAGAATCTTATGGAGACGACATATATGGATTAAAAAGATTTGAAAATGGATTTAAAATAATGTTATGTTCTACTATGGATGATGAAAAGTTTTCCTCAATGAATGAAGAAATAATGGATTTAATAAAAATGCATGAACTTAAAAATTATCAAATAAATCATATGACTTAAATTATTGTTTTCCTCCACTCTGCATTTACCAGGGCTTGTGACCTGCGGAGCTTTTCCGGCTGCATTAAAGGGGCGGCAGTAGCCGCCTCAATGTTATGCGGAATAATCCCATTCGATGGTTCCATCTTCGTACTGGCAGATGCCGTGAGCCCTAAGCCGCCAACCGTCGCTGACTCGAACCATTATTGCTTATCCATTAATAAGTACATTTTTGCATAGGTAATCACCGCCGCCACGATTGGTGTAAATCTTGCCTATAGTCGGTACGATTCTTTTCATGATAATCCTTTCTGCCCTCGTAACCTCTGGGGTGGGTTTTTGTTTTTTATCCCTGATCAACAATTTTCATAACATCTCTTACTTCCTCTTCATCCATATATTCAAAACAGGATGTTTTATAGCTATATTTCTTAATTGCATAATTATCACATCCTAGAGAATTTGCAAACTTTGCCGCATTTTTTAAAGTAGCATAATCCCTGTGATTTCTTTTTCCTTTTTCCTGGTTTATAAAATCCACTCTGTATTCCTTCAACTTATCTTCCTTTCTACCCTCGTGACCTCAGGGGTGGGTGCTTTCATTCAGTCATTTTACTGTAGAAACATCAAGCTTCAGAACCATGTCAATGACCTTCAAACGTGTGGTATAATTTTCTTTAACTGCCTTTTTCAAGATTTCCCGTTGCTTGTCCGGAACTATAGATAATCCATACTCGATAAGTTTTGATTCTGCTATGGAAAGTATCTCCCTGGCTGCTAATATTTCCTGCCATAAACCTGAAGCTTCAGCAGTTGCTGCCTGTTCTTCATTTGCCTTGTTAAATGTTTCCTCGTCTTCTATGCAATAGATGTGTTCAGGTATGGAGCCGTCCGGATTAATGATTCCATTGTCAATGATATACTGGTGCTCCAGTTTGTTTTCTTTGTCCTCCAGGGTTTCGAGGTGCGCTTTAGATAACATGTAATTCTCTTGAATTTTATTAGTAGTCTTTTTCATATAAGTACCGCCTTTCATGTGGTCTCATCTGTGATTTCTCCGCTCTGCGACTTCCTCCGGGGTTGAGACCGGATACCCGCATTAGAGAGGCGACAACGTCGCCTAATATGCAAATTTGGGATTAAAGATGATTGACTTGTAATAAGATTTTGAAACTCTTACCGGTCGTAAGTTCAGGCAACCCACTTGCTGGCCTATGTAGTAGTGATTGCATTTTGAGATTTTGCAGATCCAGATTTTATTTTGATTCCAATTGTCTACCCTGTGTTCTGTTTTCATGTGGAGCTCCTTTCATTTTATAAGTTAAGACTAAAAATTGTATTCAGGGTAAAGCATATCAATGTTAAGACCTTCTTCATACCAACCGTCTGTATTTGTTTTTGTTTCTGTTACTATGATATGATGTTCGTGCGCTTCCTTTACAATCCCATCATTGAATTTATGAAGTGAATCAAAGTCATCATTTCTGATTTTTAATTTCTGTCCTACGTGGAATAAGTGTGCTAAATTTGCCATTGTAAAACCTCCTTATTTGGTTGTAATGTGCGTGTATCCCGACCGCCGGCAGGCGGTTTCGTCTTAATCTTCAAAGACTCTTCAGGGGATTTATTAAATGGTGTCATATGCTTCACTTTCGATAACCGTATGACTATGTGCAATGTAATCTTTGTTACTTCCTGATTTAACACAACTGACCAATACACTATAGCCTTTTGATAAGAAATTGTTGTATCTGATGTTTATAGAAAAATTCTCTTCGGACTCATCAAACATACCGTTATTCTTGAAACTCTCAATGTTTCCGCTGGATTCTAATAGAGTTACCTTATTTGGTGAAACTTCGAATACTTTTGCGATTGCCTTAACTACTTCTTTCCTAGCCGTCTTTGTCATAGTGATTACCACCTTTCGATTGAATTGTTTTGTGTTGCTTGCTATATCATTATATTACACGATAATAGAATTAATTTCAATAGAAAATTACACGAAAATAGAATATCTACATATTACACAAAAATAGAATAAAAATGTTGGGCTTGTTGGAAAAGTACATGACAATAGAATGTTGACAATTACACGATTTTAGAATATTATTGTATATAGAATGATACACGATAATAGAAAGCGGTGAGACAGTGGCAAACTATGGAGAGAATGGAATTATTGACTTTGAAAAGTTTTGGATTTTGATGGATAAAAAAGGCCTAAAAAAGCAGTGGCTTATAGATAATGGGATTCATCGGGCTACTGTTTATAAGTTGGTAAAAAATGAGAATGTTACTTGTGAAGTCATATGTAATTTGTGTAAACTTCTCAGGTGTCAACCAGGACAGATTATGGAATATAAAGAAAATTAAAAATTACGCAATAATAGAATTGACTATTACATGATAATAGAATATAATATAACCATACAAGAAGTAATGATAAAAGGAGTTGATAAGGTGCCAGAGATAGCAAGGTTCTATGGGATAGTAATTAAAATGTTCTTCAAACCAAAGGAACATGAACCAAGTCATTTACATGCTTTGTATGGTGAGCATATCGGAATCTTTGATTTGCGGACTATGGAAATGACAGAAGGAGATTTACCCCGGAGAGCACAGGAACTTGTTAAAGAGTGGATGTCCCAGAATCACAATGAATTATTAGATATGTGGGATAGCCAGAATCTAAAGAAATTACCGCCATTATAAGCGGCTTTTTCGCCCGTCTGGAGGTGTGGGAATGATACCAAGAATAAAAGAATTAAAGCCATTAGATGATTATTTATTACAAGTGATTTTTGACGATGGCAAAGAAGTGTTATATGACGTTAAAGAAGACATCGGCAACATAGCACAGTTTGCAGATCTGAAAAATATTTATGGATTGTTCCAGCAGGTCCAGGTTGACGAAAGTCGGACTTGCGTATTTTGGACCGATGAAATTGATTTGCCAAGTGATACGATTTATGAATACGGGATAGAACGAATATAATTTAAGGGTCGGCGGTTGCTGGCTCTTTAAATGTTTGAATTGTAACTATAAACTCGTGATTATTAATTCAAGGTCAAATTTATGAATAAATATTTTAAAAAAGATAATTCATATCCAAACGAAGCTTTTATACAGTTTTCTATTGAAAAATATTTTAATGACTTAGGCTATGAAATTGATACTTTAAACCAAGTTGATTTAATTGCAAGAAAGAATGATGAGTGCTGGATAGTCGAAGCTAAAGGAATTACAAGTTCAGTTGGATTGGATTTCAATACCTGCCTGGGACAGCTAATTAAAAGCATGAAAAACGATTTGTCAATTTATTCGATAGCAGTGCCTAAGCACATTAAATATAAAAGACAATGTAAATTAATTCCTGATTATTTCCGGCAGTTAATAAAATTACATATACTTTTAATTGATGAAAAAGGCGACGTGACAATAATATATCCATATGATGATATTTCCGATAAATTTTTATTATAAAGATTCATATAATTCTCATTGTGATTTTTGAGTTATTTTCAGACAAAAGAAAAGCCCTGCATCATCTGCAAGGCCGAACCTCTCCGGCATACCGTTTGGGGGCAGCCATGCCGGTGGCTGTTATAATACAAATAGCACAAACATAATTTCTTGTCAAGGGTTGATTTGAAATTCATTTTATGCTAATCTAAAAAAGCCGAGGGGGCTCTACAAGAAATACTCAAGGGTATATCTTCCGGACATTGAGAATTTATCATGGTGATTTTATTAGGCAGGCAGAAGAGCAGTAAAAAGCTTTGAAGCCTGCTTTTTATATTCAAAAATATGCATTTTTTAGCCCTATATATTATAAAATATATATAGACATATTGTGTTATTAATAATATACTCTTAGGCTTTCTGTATCCCCTGAGGTAAGTATAATAACTATATAGGGGTACATAAAAAAACTTTATACCAGATATTGACAGTTATTTAATTGTCTGGTAAGGTATAGTCAATGACAACTAAAAGAAGGCAGTATATAGCCACGTTAATATATACATATACAGGGAGTGTTGACTTGTCCACCCCGGTGCTTGGTAGCTCTCGGAGCCGTGACCCGTTGCAAACGTATCTTGCAATAGGTGGCGGCTTTTTTATTTGACCGTAAATCGATTTTAAATTGGCAGGTGAGAAAATATCCACGGAAGACATTTAGAACGGCGAACGGGGCGAATTTGAACGTCAGAATGGATTTTAAATCTATTTGTCATAGCACAGTTAGAGCAGAATCAGAGTGAATCTAAAAATCAAGGAGTTGATGATATGCAGGGAATAAGTGATAAGTGTAGCCGGGAAAGCTGCAGGTTTAATGACACTGGGAAATGCACCAATCCAGAGCAACGGAATGAATGTTTGGAACTTTTGAACCAAGTAATTCCTGATCCTGTTGACCGGATAACCCTGGCATTATCAGATCAGGTAATTAAAGATTAATAAATCTGTGGTATCTACCCAGATAATAAATATATAAAGCTTTTATATATACCTGTATAAGAGCCAGAAAGGAGATATAAAACATTATGTCAGATAATATTAATTACACTACTGTAGCTGATACTGATGGGAATACAGTTGATGTCTTTGAAAATGAGATATCTCTATATCTCCAAGAATACATAGAGGGACGTGGTATCTCTGATATGCGTAAGGAACCCCAGAGTCGTTGGAATGCTGCCCTTATATATATAAATAAAGCTTTATTTGGTGTTAATAAAGATAAGTTAATTATAGATAGCAGAGTAAGTAATGCTTATAATATAGACCTTATTAGTAATATATGTGATGTTTATATAACTCTCTGTTATGAATATGACAAGGAGATTAGTATTATTGGTTTCTCTAAGCTTACTGGTATTAATCAAGATACTTTCTATTCTTGGGGCAATAATGAGACACAAGTCGCTTCTGGTGCCTCCGAGATATACAAAAAACTCAACTCCGAAAGAGAAGAAAGTTTGAGCAACAAATTGATTTCTGGTGGCTCAAACCCCATGAAAATACTCCCGGCGCTCAACCGACATTATGGGTGGAACATGGGGCAACCAAGAGGAGCAGACGGAACGGCACGCATAACAGTAAGCCGCGAGGAGATAGAAGCCAGGGCTCACACAGTTGACCTGCTGCCGGAATCGGCTGACGAATTACCGGATTAACATATCGAATATTCTGACAATATCTAAATTTACTCATACAAAAGATAAAATTCAATAGGACTTATACAATGTGCATATTAATCACCAATAATTTTGTGCATATTTTAAGGTCAAGACTGCGTTAAACGGTAATTTAACGAATAGTTGAGATGAGTAATCAAATACAATCCTTTTGCTTTGTATAATGTGCTTAAAAAAATGCATTGGATTTATGCAATATTTAAAGATAGAGTCTAGGTAGTGATTTGGTGAAGATATGGGGCTAGAGGGGGTATACAGAAATGGCTTTCTGGGCGTAGTTAGCTGCCTGAGTTTTCTCAAAGATAAAAAGGCCTTTTATGAATTGAAGTAATGAGTTTTGCATCTGATAGATTTGCTGTAACTAATCAAGAATTAGATAAATAGGGGAGGAACTATAAAATGATAATGCTTCAGGAGTTATCTTTAAGCGAGTTTTATAATGTTGGTGATTACCATGATTTAGACAAGTATTCTTCTGGCTTATATTTCTTTTACAATGATGATAATGAATTAATGTATGTTGGGAATAGTGAGCATTTGCTGTCAAGGGTTAGGGGACATATAACTGGTAATGAGCATACTGGCGACGTTAAACATAATTTCAAGAAATACCGTTTTGCAATTCTAGAAGATGCTGTGGATCGAGACATTTATGAAACGTGGTATATAAACCTTTGGAAACCAGCTTTAAACACTGCAAAGGTTTTTACATATTATACTCAAAGATTTGAAAGACAATATAATCCAGCTTATGTTAAACGAAAAGAAGAACAGGAAAAAGAAATGTATGAGCTGAAATGTCGGGCTATAGAAAATAATCTCTATCTGATATGATGATTCCTAAAGTGATTTAAAAAAATTCAAAAAACTAAAAAGGCCTTACCTCAGGAGGATACATTAATGTTTAATCGAAAACTATTGTTCGCCAAAAGACATAGAGGAACTTTCCTGTTTGCTTTTGCGAATTTCAAAACTCAGGAATGCTATGAATGGTACGTTCAGTTCTCTTTAAATAAACCTTGGTGGATTCCCAGATATGACCCATACTTTCTGAATGACGGAAAGTGGCCATTAGCCGGTTGGTTGTTTTTCTATTTTGGCAGACATACCCGAGGAGCAATTATTCAGTGCCTGGAAAGTGAGATTCCCGAAGGCAAGAAGCCTATTATAGATAAAGCCGGGAATCTGTATATGATTTATAACCTGCTAGATGATGATCTGGCCAGAAAGTTCAGACGAACTATTCTCCAGTATAACTGCAATGTAGAGATTGAAAAAGATGGGGATACGGTGACAGTTGTGAATCGTGTCCAGTCCAGAAGATGGATTTCAATTTTTCTTAAAAAATGAATAAGGGTTGTTTGCTATGAAGAAAAAACTGTACATGGCAGTAGAAACCGATGAATATGAGTTGCCGCTTTATGTGGCAGATACGTCAAGAGAACTGGCTGACTGGTCTGGATTAAGTATTGGATATGTGTTAATTACTATATCACATTGTTACTCCGGAAAGAAAGCAGGAATTAAGTTTCTGAGAGTTAATGTTGAATGGGAGAACTAGGATTGATGGAGGTATAGTATGAACTATATTAATATGAATCCGATGGGGCATAATATAAGAACAGCACCCCACAGAGAGGTGCTGTTGATTAATTATTATTACCATATCCTCGTTCTTTTAAAAGCATCATACAGGCAATTTTCTCATCTCCATGACTACTTTTAGTTTTATTAATAAGACTTTCATCATCTAACCTATCATGCCTATCTTTATAATTTTGAATACGTTCGTTTTTGGCCTGAAGTTCATCACAAGCAGCTCCAGCAACGCTACCAACTACCTTACCTAAGCTTTCAAAAAATGACATAATGTTACCTCCTTGAATTTTTGGATATATTATTTAAAAAATTTAGATCTTCTTTATCCTGTTGATTAAGCTCGTTGCGGCGTTTTTTTAAATCCGAAGATGTGTCTGATGTATCTGCTTGCTTCGAACGGTTGCAGTGATAACAAAGCAATTGTAAATTGTAACGTGAATTATCGCCGCCTTGGCTTTTAGGTACAATATGGTCAATGTCAATTTCAGATTTTCTAAAATTTTTACCGCATTTCGGACATTTATACCAGCCATTTTTAGATGTAGCATTGTTAAAAGCTTTATCCCTGTAGTTAGTATCAAGTTCGTTTATTTCATGGTACATATCTACAATTTCTTTATTGCTTTGATTATTTTTAAAGCCTTGCATAAAACCATCAAGAAAGCCCATAAGCGTCCTCCCTTTTAAAGTTTTTGTTTCGATTAAAGTATTATTTCTTTGCGTATTATTTTACTACTATTGCCAAATTCTGTCAATTAAGCAACACGAAAGTAATAGAATTATATTAGTTAAATCAAGTTCCAGCACCTGGATGCAAAGCAACTCGTTGAACTTATTGTGGGAGGTAAGAAAAGTGAAAAATTATAAGGTAATCGCAGCGAATGAAGAAATTATGAAAACTAATTCAAATACTTTTTTCATGCAGTTTGTGGAATGGATGAACAGCGAAAGCATTGAAAGTGACGGCTGTCTCCAAGAAGCTGCAGAGGTGGTCAGGGCTGAGTTTTTGCAGAAAGGCGACTGGTATAATGCTTTAGTTGCTTCTATCTATGGATATTTACAAGAAACAGATGGTTCAATCCCTTATGACCAGATGGCGCTGGAATTAGCAAACAGGATAGTTGGTAAAGAACCAGATCCCGTAGAAGATCCGGAATGTGGCCCTAAGGACTATGAATTTTGAAAGGAGATATCCATGGACAAGAAAGAATTGGCACAATTAATAAATGGTCGAGAATACGGCTATGAGATCTTCAGAGACGTGAGGCGTGCTGCCATAGATGCCGGTCTCGTAATCGTCAGTGGTGCTTCTGATGACTTGATCGAGTTTGATGGAGCAATTTATGATGAGGGCGGCTGCTTTGATGGTGGAAAGGTATTTTTTGATAGGACCGGTGTATCTCAAGATGGTTTAGAGCTTGCAAACTATATTGAAGCCTTGTGGTGCGATAAAGCTGCATTAGATGAAAATGGAAATATGATTACATGGACATATAAAACGGATATCCCCCATGAAACATTTATGATTTATGAAAATGAAGAACCGTACTGCAGAGGTATCGTATTTGATTTGGCAGATGTAAAAGAGGGGTGATGGATATGGAAGCATTGAAATGGATTGTAACAGCCTGGAATGTATTCATGGTGATTTTCATTCTTTGGTTCTCTAGAGGGCTGATCTGGAAAAGAAATAAGGCAGCAACGGTCGGATTTGGTGTTATGGCAATCATGTATATTCTGGCTTTGGCGCCGATATGGAGGTAGCAGATATGATGTGTTTCTCAGAACAGCAGAAAGAGGAAATAGTACATACAGGAATACAGGTAATTGAGTTCAAGAGGTCAATCGTAAAGGCCAGCCAAACCGCGAAAGAGGTAATTGAGATTGTAAGAGATATGTTGCTGAAACTTGTTGACGGAATCTCCAAAAGCCTACAGGTGATTCGCCAGGTATATAAAAATTTGCATCCAAAAGAAAAATATAAGGCGGTCCGCAGGCTGGACAAGTGCGGATTCAGTGAAAAAGAAATTAACTTGATGGTAGGGGGATCATATCACTGTCGCAATAATTGTTAGGAAGCTGATCTACTTATGGGCTATTGCCAAATGGTAAAGCACAGGATTTGATTCCTGCATTTCCTGGTTCGAATCCGGGCAGCCCAATTTGAACATTGGAAATTGAATATTGGTGGTTGGTATGATATAGTCATTGTATCATGAATGAATGGAGTATTACGAATGAAAAAGAAAGTTGTAGCTTTGACTGATATTTTGATTGATATTATTTTTTTTATTTCACTAACCTTACTTGGTAAATATAAATTAGAGCAAAATAGTTCTTTACTTGGTAGTTACCAAATTGTAGCGGCATTATTTTGGGCTACTGGGGTATTAAAATTTAAAGATAATAATGCAAAAATAAAAGATTTTCTTTTTGATACACTAAAAGATCTTGTTAAATCTATATTAACAATTTCGTTTTGGTTTTTGATCAGCGGAGAAAAGCAGGTAGATATATATGAGCCAATTACGATTATAATTCACTTCATAGTATTAATAATAATATTGAAATGGTTTGTCCAAGGCTCTGTTAAATTGTGTGGATCAATTGCTTATTGTACACAAGCAGCAATACCTTTAATTGCAGTATTGTTAATTCATATAGGTATACCTGTCTTTTTTTCTATGGTAGTTGCAGTGTTTATTCAACTGTTCGTAGATAATATGTATTGCAAGAAAAAAAGGCTTAAATAATGTGATATCCAACCATCAATACTCGGTGGTTGGTTTTTTATTGAAAAAGCGAGGTGATTAACATAAGTAAAGTAATTGAATCAATAGAACATGATGCATTTGGCAGTGTCATGAATCCTCCAGAAGATGGAGGGCAGGCAGATATAAGAGTACTGCCAGATGGGAGCCGTTGGGCAGTTTGTCCATGGTGTGACAAGAAGGCACTTAAAATTTTGCCTGAAACTAGAATACACAATCTACCTTTCAAGTGCAAAAATAATAAGTGCAATAAAGAGTTTGTTGTGGAAGTGAGTAATTGCCATTTCTTTTGGAGTTATGCTATACTTAATAAAAAATAGGAAGGTGCACAAATGAAGTGGTTATCTATACTAAAGATAAATGTTTTAATACTGTTAGCGCTTTTAATTTCAGTCATGATATTGATATTTTACTATTACAAAATCAAAAAGAAATATACTAATAAAGAGGCTTTGTGTAAAAGCTGGAAAGCAATAGAAATTATTTTGAAATTTAATTATAACGGAACGCATAATATTGATTTTAATTATTTAAAAATGGTAATAGGAAAAGTGTTTATTCCTATGTCCGAAAAAAATGCATTCTGGATTGATACTAAGACTATACAATTAAATAATATAACTTATGATTCAGATAAGGGAAGCGTTGGATTAAAAGAGCTGATATTAACAAAAGATAAAATTGAAATTGTTTATGACGTACATTCTAAGTCAACTGGTGTAATTGATTTGGTTAAGACCAAGGGAAGTACTGAACTTACTATAAATAATAATACATAAATATGTAAAGTCGATCAAGAAAACAAACGGATATTGGTCCCTTGTAGTGGATATAGTATATTTAATGATTTAAAGGTTTCATTAAAAAGCAATTTGCAGTATTGCAGCTCTTTTGAGTTAGCCATTAAAACTGACAGCTTTTTGGATAAATCTATTGATGTGGATTTTATTTCTTTATGCAGGTCTATATGCATAATAAATTTGAGCTTAAGCTTTGTTATAGCTGTCACTTTACGTATGTATTCTATAACATTGCTTTTATTTATATTTCTTGTATATAGATTTATATTTAACGCCATTAGCATAGTCTGTGATACGGCTAAAAAATCATCAATAATCAAGTTTAAATAATTAGTAATATGTCTGATTTAAACCAGAGCCTAGTGAGCCTTCGGACCTTTGTTAAACACAAGGGAAAGGAGGCTCTTTTTCTATGGATTTCCATGAGCACCGGGAAATAATCAAAAAATTAAAGCGGCAAATTGAAACGCCGCCTTCTTACGACATTCTAAACATTCTGTTATCAGAACTTCAATATACAATGCAAGATAATCCGGATTTGCCGGTTGATAACCGGGATTTTATCATGGCTTATTCCGGGTTTATAAAGAAATGGGCGGTCACAAGGTTTGTCCAAACCATGGATACCCGATGGGATGACCTGTACTGGAAAACTTTGCTCTTTGAAGCTCCGTTCCTGTTTGAATCGTTTTTGATTTACATGGAGAAGGACCGGAAGCCAGATAAGCGTTTTTATCTTCCACGGCGAAATACGCTGAAGGTGGTTGCCGATGATCTTCAGGATCTGGAAGATAAAAAACTTGACTTTTACGGCCTTTCAATGCCCTCTCGTGTTGGAAAGAGTACTATATGCATTTTCTTCATGGCTTGGATTATTGGAAAGCGTCCTAACAGTCATAATGCCATGGGCGGCCATTCCGGAAAGCTGGCAAAAGGTTTCTATGGTGAAGCTATAAACCTTATAAATACAAAGGAATACACTTTTGCTGAGATATTCCCGGATTCTAAGCTGCAGAAGACAAGTGCAGAAGATTTGGAAATCAACCTGGGAGAACCAGATCGCTTTGCCAGTCTCACATGCCGTGGTATTGATGGCACATGGACCGGTGCTGTTGATATATCTGCAGATGGTTACCTTTACGTAGATGACCTTATCCGAGATCGTGAGCATTCATTAAATCCGATTCGTATGGAGAATACCTATCAGGAATATTTGAATAAGATGGTCGACCGTAAAAATGACGGGGCAAGGGAACTAATGGTGGGGACTAGGTGGAATACAATAGATCCCTTGGGTAAAATTGAAAAAGAAAATGCCTACAATACAAGATTCCGATTTCGAAAAATACCAGCATTAAATGAAAAGGAAGAATCAAATTTCCAATACGAGATAAAGGGATTTTCAACAAAGTATTATCTTGATATGAAAGATAGGCTGGATAAAAATGAATGGATGGCAAAGTATCAGCAAAATCCATTTATTCGAGAGGGATTGTTATTTCCAGAAGACGAGCTTAGATTCTTTTTTGGAATATTGCCCGAGAGTGGTTTTGTTCGTGTAGTTACAGCGTGTGATGTGGCTTGGGGTGGTGGTGACGCTCTTTCCATGCCAATTGGATTTGAATATGAAAATGGAGATGTGTATCTACCAGACTGGGTTTTTAATAAGGGCATTAAAGAGGTTACTATACCCGTTGTTGAAGGGAAGATTGTTGGAAACAAAATTCAGCAGATAAACTTTGAAGCGAACAACGGTGGTGAAATGTACGCTAAGTATGTGAATGATGATTTAATTCGTCAGGGGTATAAATGTTCAATTACTTCCACAAAGGCACCAAATAAGATGGCGAAGATGGCGAAAATCATTCAGTATTCTGGCGATATTAAGCGGAGGTTTATTTTCTTGGCACCAAATCAACTTATTAAAGAGGCTGCAAAGAATGACCCTCCGGGAATTCATAGATACATGCGAACTCAGGAATATAATGATGCTATGGACGAGCTCACTACATTTGTTCAAATCGGTGACAATCCGCATGATGACAGCCCCGATAGCCTAAGCCAATTAGAAAGATTTATTGAGGGTGGTTTTACCGCAGAAGCAAAGGCCATGAAGCGACCATTTTAAGGAGGATTTGATTATGAAATTGACGAGGGAATATTTAGCAACTTATACATACCTGGAATCTGAAATTAAGCGTCTCAGGCGCAGGATAAAATACTATGAGAATAATCCACTGACTTCTGAATATGGAATTGTAAAAGGATCCCTGAAGCAGTTCCCGTTTACAGAATGCCATTTTGTGGTTTCCGGTGCAAGCGTGAAATCGAATGAGGAAAGGGAAAAGATGGTCCGGCAGCTCCTGATTGATTTGAAAGGAAACGAGCAGCTGTTTGAGGATATGAAACTGGAGATTGAGTACTTGTTGGAAAAATTGGGACCGGAGCAGGTGGAGATTAAGCAGATCTTGTATTATCGGTATATTGAGCGTAGACCTTATGAAGAAATTGCAAAGGAACTGAATTATGATAGGACAACTGTTCAGAAGAAAATTGATAAATTCTTGTGTTGTGTTAATTATTAGTTAAATCAACTTGAGATCAATTAATTGTTTGTATTTTTCTGGTTTGCAAAACTATCAAAATATGATAAAATAATCTTATATCATATACGGGGGATAAAATATGGAGAAGATACTATTTTGTAATCTTGATTTACTTAGGTTATCATTTACTAATTATGATAAAATCGAACATGAGAAAAAGGTTTATAACTTTTTGGAATATGCAAATGAATTATGTACTGCTGACGAAAATAAAATTTTTTTTGTTAGTCGGGATTTGTCACAATTAAATGCTGCTAAAAATTTTTTTAATAAAAGGGGATTTATTAATTTAAAATTTTGTGTGAGAAGTAAAGTTCGTGACTTTATCAGTCAACATAAGACAAAAAATCACTTCTTTGTTTTTGTCAGTGGTAAAGAAGTGGATTTTCATTTAGCGGTTTTAAGCCACTCACTCTTTATAGTTCCAACGTGGATACCTGTAGAAGATAAAGCAGAGTTCTATGGTGTCCATGTTGATACTCCTAAGCAATTATTTAAGTTTATTAAAACTTTAAATAATCAAGAAAGTTGGTATGCTGAATTAGAAATTGAACCAAATGTGAAAGCTCTATCTTTAATGGACGGAAGATATAAATACAAAGCTAAAACGGATAGTGAGCGTGAAATGGTGGAGCATTTTGAAAGTCTGTTAAAAAGGGTACAAGTAGAAATTATTACACTATTTTACTTTACCACTTTTTAGCAGGTATGACTAACACTCAGTTATTTGATGATATAGAACTTTTTGGTATGATTCCATCATCAGACTGCCATTTGAATGAATATATTTTTAGTTTTATGACTCAGGTTCGCTACATAAAAGGAAAGCGTTTACCAAAAAATCAAATGAATAATCCCAATATATTAGAGCGGGTTAAACCTAAAACCCAGGCGCATATGCTTGCAAATCAGACTGCCAGAACTTCAATGGGAGCAAATAAGGAATTTGAAACGATTAGGATCAACCCTGAATATAGATCTAAAATTGACCGGTTAAAAAAAGAGAATAGATTTAATGTTTGTATCTTTGATGATTATATGACTCATGGAAATACATTTAATGCTATTAGAAATTTATTAAAAAAACTTGGAGTTAATAAAATAGTGTTTGTTTCCTTAGGTAACTTTGGAAAGCCTTTTCAAAAAGTAGATTACAATATTTCAGGAGATGTATATAATATTGGATACGAATATAAAAATGTAAATTCAGAAGTACGGTATTTGGATTATGAAGACAGCGCAAAAGATGAGATTACAGAATTGTATAAAATTTTTAATTCGTAAAATCTTATTTAAGGAAGTATAAAAGTGGAAAGATATATAATTGCCCTAAATGAACTGGGGTTAAGAAATGATGTATTATTAAAAATAATATTAGATTACAATCCTGATGTCCTTGTCAGTTTGTTTGACCAGAATAATTCCAATATCTTTCTCACAAATATGGAGTTGTTGACTTATAAGGATGTTTTATCTGATTATAGCAAACTTAGCGAAGCTCTTAATAAGGCTGATGAAATATTGAAAATCAATCAGGAACTGGGGGTTTATACAGCTATTTACTCAAGTGACAATTATCCATGCAATTTAATGAGAATAAATAATCCTCCAGCAATCATTTATTATAAAGGAGCAAATCCAAATATTGGCTTTGACAAGGCGATAGCTTCTATAGGTACTAGAAGACCAACACAGTTCGGATTTAATGCAATTAATTATTTAATTCCTCAATGGGTTAATGAAGGGTTTGCCATTATTTCCGGTCTTGCTTACGGTATTGATAGATTATCCCATATTGCTTGCTTGACCTCAAAAGGTAAAACTATTGCTGTTCTTGCACATGGGTTAGATAGAGTATATCCAAAGGAAAATGTAATATTAGCCGACGCTATATTAAAAAATGGAGGTACTTTATTATCAGAATATCCTGTTAAAACGAGAGCAGAAAAATATAGATTTATAAATAGAAATCGATTAATAGTTGGATTGTCTAAGGCAATAGTTGCAATGGAATGCGAAGAAAAAAGCGGATCCATGCATTCTATAGAATTCGCTAAAGAACAAAAATGTCCAATTTTTTGTCCGGATCCTGGATTATCGTCTCAGGAATCATTATCGGGATTAAAATATATTCTTGAAAATAATATAGGTACTGCAATTAAAGATGGAAGAGATTATGAGTGTACTATAATTAAAGCAGGATACGATGTTAATGAATCAAGACTAAGCAATGATTACATTAAGAATCAATACTTACGTTCGATTTTAATTGGATTTGATGATAATATGTTATTAAAAAAATCTTTAGAAGAAATGGGTATGAATTATTGTTCTGATTTTATTAATTTAGATATTCTCTATTCTCATATAAAATCTTACATTCTGGAACAAAATATAAAAATTACAGATGTAATTAATTTATTTATTAAAAATATTATTTCTACTACCGATGAAGGAAAGATCGAATTAGATGTGTAATCAAAAAAATAAAGGTGTTTTATTGTTTAATCATGTTGTTTGATCTTAATATTTAGCATTTAAAATAATATTGGAGTACTAAAATGAAAAATCCAAAAGTATTGGGTAAAAATAATATTAGAGGAACATTGTACGTTGAAGATTTTAAATTTAGTAATGGCCATAGCGTACCAATTTACGAAGTATTTGACTGTCATGGATTAAATAAAATTATTGGTTACGCCAAACTTTTAAATCAGGAATATGGAAAAGTTTATTACAGAGGACAGTGTAATTTATATGAATCTATGCTGCCCAGTTTATTACACGAAAAAACAAATAAAAGTGGATTGAAAATTTCTAGACTAAAAAAAATTATCAATGCATCTTTAAATGATAAAAAATTTTCAAAAGAAATACATTTAAACAAGGATAACAAAAACTCATATGATATTATTGAAGGTATGTTGCAGCACTATGGAATTAATACTTGCTGCATTGATGCGGTTGATAATCATTGGATTGCATTATGGTTTGGCTTAAATAAATATTACTGTCAAAGTATAGGGAAAATTACCTATGCAACATATATTAATAGAATTAAAAATAATTATAATTCTGAAATGGTAACGAGAATATTAAAAGGTGATGATCCGTTAAGATATCAATATGTTATGTTAATTGCAGCAGATAGTAATGAAGCAATTAATGGTGTAGAAAACGGAAATGATATAATAACAATTGACTTAAGAATTGCATTACCTTCAACTTTTTTAAGACCACATGCACAACATGCAATTATACTAAAGAAAAAATTACATAATGATTCATGTGATTATGATATCTCTAGAAATATCGTAGGCATATTGAAGGTTCGTAATGATATAGTCTTTTCTTGGTTGGGAGATGGAGAACTTGTAAAATTCAATAATCTTTTTCCCTCTCCATTTTATGACAATGCATATAGAATTTTGTTACAAAGAGATGATTTATTTAATGATGGAAAAAATTCGATTGTGCGGTATACTTATGACTAAATAACATTCCCACATTTCCCACATCTAATATGTTAAAATGATATTGTGGTATAGAATGAAAAGAAAGCGTTGTCGTAGAGATGGCGCTTTTTTGTATGTCTGGAGGTGGGCGAATGGCGTTTGAAGGCTGGCTATTAAAAATAAATGGAACAGTGTTTCCAAATGAATTAATTGCACTGGAATCATATAAGTGCACGCCGGATCAGATAATGGATCTGGATCCCTACCGAGATGGAAACGGAGAACTTCATCGTAATGCCTTACCTCATACTGCCACCTCTATGGAATTTTCCACCACACACTTATGGCTAAAAGATGTTGATAAGCTGAATGCCTTTGTACCACATGGAAACAGGGTAAAATGTCAAATTGAATATTGGAATCCAAACACGTCCTCGTATAAATCGGGGGCGTTTTATATTTCAGATATTCCCTATGAGATTGTGAATGTTAATGAGAAGAAAAAAGATATACTCTACAAGCCGATTAAGATAACGATAACTGAGTATTAAGGAGGTTGTGAAGTGCTGAATATCCCAGATGAAATAAAAGAATTGTTTCGGGCAGATAATATGGGTTCTGCCACACGACGGCATATAAAACTACGTTTCTTTGATGAAGAGATAAAGATGATTTATCCGGAAGATAACCTGTTTCCCTCCGACGATTTATTTCCTGTTGATCAGGAGCCAGTGTATGTCATTGATAATAGCCAGATAATATCCGAATCCGTGACAATAACAGAGAGTCTATGCTCAAGCCAGAATTTAACTTTTGGCGAGTGCTGTGCTTCCATGTTTGAAGTAACGGTGGCGGATGTATTAATGGATCTAACTGGGAAAGAATTTATGGCAACTGTTGAGATTGGTGGCTATGAAATGGCCTTGGGGATCTATAGAGTAGATAGCTTTGTCCGGGAGCAGGTTGACAGACGACGAAAAAAGATTGTAGCCTATGATCGCATGATGAAATTTGATATTGATGTGGCAGACTGGTACCAGGGATTAACCTTTCCCCTGACATTGAAATTGTTCAGGGATTCGCTTTGTAATCATGTGGGTGTTACACAGATCATAGCGGAATTACCCCTGGACGATATGCAGATAACAAAGACTATTGAACCGGAGCAGCTAGACGGCCGTAAGGTTTTAATGGCTATCTGTGAGTTAAACGGTTGCTTTGGGAATTTCGATAAGACTGGCCGGCTTACATATAAGTATTTGGGTACTTCCGGTCTGTTCCCGTCTGAAAACTTATACCCTGATGACGAATTATTTCCATCAGAGATGACCAATGCGGAAACATTATCCTACTACAAACAAACAGAGACACATTATGAAGATTATGTGGTATATCCGATTGATAAGGTACAGATCCGGCAGGAAGAGGGAGACGTAGGCGCGTCCTATGGCCCGGGAAGTAACTGTTATGTAATTCAGGGAAATTACCTGGTCTATGGAAAATCGGAACAAGAACTCCTTTCGATTGCTGCTATAGTTTATGATTATATTTCAGGAAGATTGTACAGACCCTGTCAAATCGTTGGACCGGCTCTGCCGTGGGTAGAGGTTGGTGACGGGATCATATGCTATACTACGGACGATGTGATTGAAACCTTTTGCCTTCAGCGAACCTTGAAAGGCATACAGGGAATGACGGATACTTATGTTGCGAAAGGTAATATTGAGCAGGAACAAAGTTTTGGACTTGGAGATCAGATAATTCAGTTAGAGGGAAAGACAGCTGTTATTAAAAAATCCGTGGAGGAAGTTTCTGTCCGGGTAACAGATTTGAAAGAATACACGGAAGCACAGTTTAAGGTGACAGCGGATCAGATTCTCGCGGAAGTGACCAGGGCGAAAGATGCAGAAGCGTCACTGAATATCAGAGCGGATGGGATTGTTGCTTCGGTGACAAATCTTAAAAATGATACGAATTCTCGATTTGAACAGACAGCGCAGCAGATATCATTGAAAGTAAGTAAAGGTGATGTATCAGCACAGTTATCAGTCGAAAGCGATAAGGTAACGATATCCGGAAACCGGCTTATTGTTAACAGTAATAATTTTCAGCTGGACGGTGATGGAAATGCTACGTTCAGCGGTAGAGTGGTTGGTGGATCTATAAACATAGGAGCAAATTTGTTCGTGGCAAATAATTCGGTTGTGCGATTAGGAGACTATCAGGTAAGTGCTAATGGAACCGGAACTCTCATGTCTGCTAACGGGTATGTTAATATTACAGACATTGTTACAAGTGGACCGTCTGGAGAGCTGGCACGAATGACAATTGGAAGTGACCTAATGCGTGAAGCTATAGAACTTAAAGGGACTGGTGATATTAAAACAGCAAGAGTTTATTGTCGGCAGGATTATTATTTTGAAGGCGATGATTGGGCTGGATCGTGGGGAGTTTTGAGAATGTTAAAACAGGTATATAACAGATTAGATGCAATAAGGTATTCAATTCAAAATATGGGAGGAAATGTTGACTGGGATTAGTATAGTGGTACAAGCTATTTACAGCGTACACAAATAATGGTACTATTTACATATAATTATTTGGAGGTGCGGAATGAAAAAGATTGTAACCATTTTACTAACTCTTTCAATAATGTTAATTATGTCAAGTGGTGTGTTTGCACAAAATGCAGCATCTATTCCATGGACAGACAGTATTCGCGATATGCCATTCAGTTCAAGGACTGATAGCAGTGGACAGGAGAGATGGGTATACTATAAGCAAGATGGAAGCCTTGCCCAGAGTCAATGGGTTCAAAATCACAAATATGACTGGTATTATTGTAGCGAAGATGGATTCTTACTGAAAAGCACTTGGTTTCATGATCCGGCAGATGGTAAGTATTATTATTTTGGCGATGATTGGGCTATGCTCCACGACACCACAACCCCAGACGGTTACACAGTTGGTTCTGATGGTGCCTGGGTAAAAGATGGTCAGGTTGTTGTGGAGACGGTGGCTAATAATTAAATAGATCCATTTAAAGGAGCAGGAAAAACGCCTGCTCCTTTTTACGAATAAATTAGATATAATGAATTTCTATTAAATACTCATTTTTTGTTTACATATATTGACATTTAAGAACATATGTTCTAATATGATAAAAAACCCCATAATTTATAATTTAACTTATTGAAATACTCATTATTTTAATATATTATAAATTGTATAATATTCGGGGGTGGAAAAGTGACTGAGGAGCATACAAAGGAACAATTGAGTGTTGCGTATGCGCAGGCAATTTCAGCATATGCAGGATTATCATTTCAAGAGTACAAATCAGATTATGGTTTAGATGCTAGAATTAATGATATTGAATATAGTACAGATAGAAAGAGGCATTGGCAAACAGGCTTTGGTATTGATATTCAACTGAAGTCTACAGTTAATGCTAAAATTAAATCAGGGATTATAATATATGATTTAGAAGTTAAGAATTACAAAGATCTAATACAGCTAAATATTGGTACTCCAAGAATACTTATTTTATTTGTTCTGCCTAAAAATCGAAATGATTGGGTTCAAGTGTCATGTAATGAAATGAAGTTAGAAAAGTGTGCTTACTGGTGTTCTTTAAAAGGATTACCTGATACTAAAAATGGTCAAAAGGTTAGAATAAAAATTCCAGAAACTCAAATGCTAACAGCTGTAGAATTAATTAGATTAATGGATATGGTGAAAAGGGGGGTGTTGTAATGGATAAACATGAAAAACTATATAAAATTACAGCAAACTCTTTTGAGAAGTATTTATTACTGTGTAACTGGATTAGAGATTATAATTTTCCTAATAAGAAAATGATGGTCTTTCATGAAGGAGATCAGACTATTGCAATACCAGCAAATGAGAAATTTTTGGATTTTTATAAAGTTCTTCCTAATACTTTAGAGCGCTTATCATTTTTATATAAAAAGGATATTGATGAGATTATAAAAGAAATAATTACTTCTTTTTATGATACTCTAGAATTTAGAATAATATCTAAGTTTTCAGAAGAAGGTGAATTGCCACTTGGTTATGCAAGTTCCTGTTTGGATGGAATAAAAGAACTTATTTTATATTCAGCTTGCGCAGAACAAAATAAATCACCAGTTTGTTTAAGAACTACTAATAATTCTAAGGAATTCCTTGATAGTTTTAAATTAGGGCAAACTGAAAAAGGTAGTTTTGTTATTAATATTGATATTAAAGTAGTTGATGAAGAGAATGAGCAGATGTCTTTAAATGAGTGTAACCTAGATTCTTCAATAGAGCATAAAATAGTAAGAAGGATAGGCAATGCAATAAACCAGGTTAATGATATTGTTGAAAATAAAATTGATATTGATGGGTTAATAAATAATGCATATATGACTGGAATTACTGCGAATATGTGCGATGCTTTATTAAAGTTAAATCCAGAGGATTCTGATGTTGAAATAGATACGAAAATAAGATATGCATCTGCGATAACAAAAAAAGCAGGTATTATTGAACAAGTAAATATCAAAAGAAACCATTTTTTTGTTTTAAACGAAATATCAAAAAGATATAAAATGGTTGATGAAACAAAAGACATTTTAGTTGACGGTTATATAAAAACTTTAAAGAAAGAAGGAATTGACAAAGAGAGATATAAGAGGGAAATATCCATATTGACTTGTCTAGACAATAAATTTAGGACAATTAAAGTTGAGTTGGGGGAAGAAGATTATAAGCATGCTTGCGATGCACATAGAGATGGTATAAAGATTGAGATGAAAGGTACTCTAGATATGAGTAAAAAAACTTGGCATTTAAAGAATATTACTAATTTTAAATTGATTGAAGATTAATTAATCAAAGAAAAGAGCGCCCAAACCTGGACGTTCTTTTCTTTATCTTAAAATTTTATGATAGTATTTGATATAAAATTTTTTATGAATTCGACAACTTATTTCAGCAAAGCTTAATATAATAATATGAAGGGGTGGAACTCCTTTCCGGGTATGCTCCGGAAACGCCCCGAAATAATTTTACTGGCTCTGCGGAATGTAGAGTCGGAAGTGAAAATTTAGGAGGGTACGCTTAGATGGGCAGAGCCGAAATTTTTACTACAGAAGAAATTAAGAAAACACAGACAATTACCACTTTGGAAATTGCAGAGATGATGGACGTTCCTCATGCAGATCTTTTAAAGAAATTAGAAGGCCGCAAAGATAGGAAAGGTTATATCCAGATATTGAACGAAGGACAAATGTCCGTGGTTGATTATTTTAAGAAATCCACCTACATTGACGCAAAGGGAGAAGAACGGCCTTGCTACGAAACAACCAGACTAGGGTGCGATTTTCTGGCAAATAAGTCAACTGGAGAAAAGGGAATTATATTTACCGCAAAATATGTAAAACGTTTCTACGAGTTGGAGGAAGCTATTAAGCCGAAACGACCTCAAACATATATTGAGGCATTGGAAGAACTTATACAGTCAGAAAAGCAAAAGGAACAGCTTCGATTGGAATTAGATCGTAGCAAGGACTGGTATTCCATTAAACGGGTTGCCGCTCTAAATGGAGTTGACTGGAAAACTTTTGATTGGCGAAAATTAAAGCGTACTGGAATGGATATGGGATATGAAGTGAAGAAGATTTTCGATGCAAATTATGGTGAAGTCAACACCTATCATCGTGAAGTTTGGGAAGCGGTATATCCTGAATACGAAATTTAATAATGTGGTGAATTTAGAATGAGCGTCCGATTTCGGGCGTTTTTTCTATGTCCGAAAGGAGGAGCTATGAAAAAGATAATCACATACACGGAAGAACAGGTGTTGCAGATGAAGTACATGCTGAATGCCGTCACTACAACCGGAATCCAAAATGCGAAGCAGGTAGCTACCATTGCGCAGGTGATAGATTCCGGAATGCCGGGAGAGATTATAGAACCGGAGAAACCGGAAAAATTGAAGGGACTTTACTCGGCGGCTGATTGGGTAAACCCGCCTGAACAGAAAACTAAAATCAGTAATAAGCCTGAAAAGAAAGAGGGTGAAGGCTAATGGCTTTGCAACCATTTTATACAGTTACAGATTGGCAGAATCTACCATCGCAAAAAACAGCGCTGAATCGTACTAATTTAATACATACAGAAAACGGAGTAAAGGAACTGGATAACAGAACCGTACAGCTGGACGCAAATAAAGCCGATAAATCGCAGATCAATGCCCTGGTAAGAGATGTGTCAGTTGATGATAATGGGATATTTACAATAACCTATCAAAATGGATCAGTAAAGACTTATGACCTGGACATTGAAAAGGTTGTGTTAAACTTTGATATTAACGATCAAAATCAACTCGTACTTACATTAGCAGACGGCACCCAAAAGATAATTGACCTTACCCGGTTTGTCTATTCCGTGGACAGCACGGCTACTGTATCAATGCAGATCAATGACCGTACCATAACTGCCATGATTGTGAACGGATCCGTTACAATGGAGAAACTTGACGCTGCCATACAGACTGAATTTCGCCAGTATATGCTTGATGCACAGTCGGCTCGTGATGCCGCACTCAATTATCAGAAGTTTACAAAGCGCTATGTCTTCGGGGATCAAGATTTTCCAGGAAGCGAGAACGATTGTGCAAAGTTTTATTATGAACAAACCAAAGATGATGCCACGACTTCTGGCCAGAATGCTCAGCAGGCTGCCGATAGTGCGGTAGTATCAACCACCCAGGCGGGAATAGCTACCACAAAGGCTGCCGCGGCAACTGCAGCAGCGAATCAGACAGCGGCAGATGTTTTAACCACAACTCAGAAAGCAACAGCAGCAGGTGCCAGTGAGCAGGTGGCAAGAGATAAAGCGGCACAGGCAGGAGTAAGCCAGACAGCGGCCGGTCAAAGCGCAGCTGCAGCACAGAACAGTGCATTAATGGCAAAACGATATGTAGAAGGTGGAGTGGTACCGGAAGATACTGAGGACAATGCAAAGTGGTACTGGCAACAGGTACAAATTTTAAAAGCGCAGGTTGATCAAGCGGCTAAGATATCAATCCCACAATTTTATGTTGATATGAGTAAAATGCAACTTAAGAGCAGGACAGCGGCTAAAGGAATCAGTTTCAGGCTGGAAGCCGGTAAGTTTATAGGAAAGGAGATTCTGCAATAATGGATGAGACAGAAGTTGTATATGGCACGATAGGAATGCTACCTTCGGAAGAATACAATCCTAATAAGCAGTATGAAATATTAAATTTAGTATCCTATGATGGGAGTAGTTATGTGGTTCACACTAAGCCTCCTATTGGGACATTGCCTACCAATTTAGATTATTGGCAGGTTTCGGCTTTGGGAACAAGCAAAGCCACGGCAAACAGTGTCGGAACGGTAAAGCCAGACGGCACAACAATGGAGGTAAGTGCTGACGGTAGTTTAAGTGCAAAGACAGCTACACAGAACACCTTGGGATTGGTAAAGGGAAGCAATG
Organism: Lacrimispora xylanisolvens; assembly: GCF_002934545.1. Taxonomy (GTDB): domain Bacteria; phylum Bacillota; class Clostridia; order Lachnospirales; family Lachnospiraceae; genus Lacrimispora; species Lacrimispora xylanisolvens. The sequence goes on along the minus strand of NZ_PTJA01000016.1, from coordinate 27,499 downwards.
GGATTAAGGTGGGGACTGATGGGAGTGTTGATATAAACACCCTCTTTGAGCAGGCCACGGAACTGGCCAACATCATAGCTGGGGAGGCTATTGCTTCTGCACTTGGGAAGATATCAAAGTCCATAGCAGTTACAATGAACCTGGATCAGAATGCTCTGCTGAAGAATATGCTTACCAACATGGATGCAAATGATCAGAATAAAATCCCAACGTCAGCATTTGTGCATAACCTCTGGGAGCGGATCGGCATGGGTGAAGATCTAGAAATTGGCGAAAATTTGACCGCGGTAGTTAAAGTACTAAATAGCAATTTAAGTTATAAAACTTATGAGACGAAGTTCACAATTAATTCAGATGCTTCGGCTAAAGTGATTTTTACAAAATATGGTCAAATAAAACGATTTTCCATGTGGGGGTTAAATGAATGGTACGCTGCTTCCACCACTGAAATTAAGCTTTGTGATCTTCCGGCAGACGTTATCCCCAGTGGTGGTGGGTTTTATAAATATATGCAATATGATACTGGAAAGTATGGCTATGTAAGCATACATGATAATGCAATGTATTTGTTATTGGCAACAGCTTTGAACGCAGGAGATAAGGTCACACTACAGGATGTTTATTTCTAAAATGATCATTTAAGGTATTTTTATCAATATCAGTCTTACTATAATTGCAGTAGTTACTTGCGCGGAAGAATAATAAGATAGATACGCATTGCTCCCTGATACTGTGTTAAGATCGGCTATCATCGTAGCAGACTGACCAGTATCAACACTGCTGCCATAAACAGCGTATCCGCTTGGCACAGCTGTGAATCCGTTAATTTGTATAGCACCTTTACCAGATGCATATGTAGCAGACGGTATAGTATAAGATCTTAATATCATATCCGCCGAATTAAACTTGTTATCTAAATTGCTATTTAGCGTAGAAACGGAGCTGTCCGTGAAACAGCAGAAAGAAAATAAATATGTGGATTAAAAAAAGAATGTACGCTGAATTAAAAAGAAGATCAGCCGTCCTCAAAAAAAGTACTCAAGGGCGGCCATTAGGTTATGAAAAAATATTTAATGATGTTAATTGCAACACAGAAAATCTAACTGAACCAATGAAAGACAAAGCAGTTAATGCAAAATTGAATGCTGCACCCAGTACGCTTCGTTAGGATATATTGCTAAAATGTTACATTCATCGCCTACAGTTTGTAGGCATTGTCCGAAACGCATTAATCCAGAAACTGTACTAACTAAGAAACGCAAAAAATCAATAGAATCTTGCATGGTGAATTTAGTATAATCAAAATGAACAAGATCGGAACTTATTAAGTGAGAAACATAATCGTTTTCCACAGAAAAAGTAATCCCCGCTGTGTCAAAGGATTTTCATCACCTAAGGGATTAAGTTCAATTTATTTTTCTATTACTGCGGATATGGGACCATTGTCTATAGAAGCCGTACCAGCATATGATAGTCCATATTGATTTTCAATCAGAAATAATTTATCTTCGGTAGATGATTGATGTATCTCATAATTAATACCTGATCTATTGTACGTAGCGGTTATTAGTTTGTCGGCGCACATAATTATACCGTGATGATTATAAAAAGCTAAGGCTAAAGACATTTTTAAATCCTCCTTTCTTTTGTACTTGGTGCTCAGCCACCTGTGATTCCATAATATGGAAATAGAGAGAGGAAAGCAAGAATACAGTTTTGCTATTTGAGTAATTATAAATCATCAATTATCAAATACTTTAATAGCGATCATAACATATTTGGATTAAATGATTCAATGCATACATTATAAAAACCCATTCCAAAGCTGGTTAAACAAAGAAAAAGGAGTTGCTCTTCGTAACGCCATTTTGAATTAGTCAAAAATGTTTCTAATTCTGTTTTACATAGATTATAATGAGGAGATTTTTTGATTTTTTGTGGAACTGGTTCTTGTTGTGCAAATCGTGTTTCAGTTAATCCGAGACGAGACAGATTGCCTAAAGATAAATTTACTGTTTCATAATCTGTAAAATCAATGTATGTAACATAAGGAAATGATCTACGACTTATAAAATTTAAATTAATTGTTTTCACCTCAGAGTCGTACTCTGTCGAACTCAAATTTACATATGGAAGAGTTTTATTGGAAGGCATTTCGTTTAAGATTCGGGCATCAATAGGAGACATCTGTTTAATTATCTCAACAAATGACGGATGAACATAAGCTTTTGTATCAATATTCATTGATTTAGCAAGAAGATTAGCATATAAGTTTCTTAATTCTTTACTATCCATTGAATAAGAAATTGCTTGTATTGCTGGAATTGCAACATATGGTTCTGGTGTTACGATTTTTTCGGGTGAGATGTTTTCAAGCTTATAACTTAATAATTTTTTTGTTTCTTCAATGCTGTATTCTTTGTTTAGTATCCATTTATCAAGATCAGCAAAGACAGCATTGATTGCACGAGGTATTCGAGCCAAAAGTTTTCCTGATTCTTGCGCGGAAGGTTTTAGAGCGTCATCATAAAGTTCTGGAATGTTTTTCAGAGCTTTTCCGGCTCCTTCTGCTAATTTGTCGAATCCATCTAACATAAAATCACGACCTTTCAATTTGATAATAATATTTTATCAGATTGTAGGAAAATAACAAATATTATTTGGGAGGAGATCCAATAAATTTTATTTATTGTTCAAAAGTAAAACAGAAAGCAAAAGTACATATGGTAGGTGGAACCACAATCCTATTAACAATTGTGGTGGTTATCTGCAAGGCAATCGCCGAAAGAATTTCGAAAGAAAAAGAATTGCTATTTAGTTGAGAGCCGGAGCTGTCCGAAAACAGCAGAAAGAGGAAAAAATATTATGGAAAAAATAATCAAAATGGATTTTATGAATTAATTTCGAAAAAAAACAAATAATAAAGAAAAGTAATCATAATAAATGGAGGTATTGAAATGAATGAAGTTCTTGAAAGAACAGAAGAAAAGGTAGTTACTAAAGAATTTGTAGATTTTATGAATAGTAAAATATTGAATGCTTCAGTGAAAAAAGACCTTACAACGTATAAGGAAAATCTTGATAGGTTTGGAAATGGAAATAAAATAATGGCAAAAGGAGAAGGCCATATAGAGAAATTCGTAGCCAACAATGGCTACGTTAAAAAGATATTAATTGAAAACAAATACTATCTTTGGTATTTTGATTTAGATATTTCTTATCAATATACATCTACAACTCATGGAGAATATTGGGCGTGTGCACTTGGGAAATGTACTTTTCTTAATAATGAATGGGGCAGTGTACATCCTAAAGGAATTATGAAGGCAAGGTTCGTGGCAGAACCAAGTAAGAATTTACAGGTCAAATTAGAAATACAAGTCGATCCTGATCATAATGATAATCCTGGACATTTTGTACGAGACAGAGTTATACCACTATTTAGAGAACAAGTAATGAATGCTGCAGAAGAATTTACTGGATTAATTATTGAAAATTTGGCGGTAACTTTAGTTTAATATTATAAATAACATTTAACTGCAATACTTTATTGTTGATTTAAGAACCTGAAAGTCTTTTGATAATCAGGTTCTTTGTTGTTTTTAAACATAGAAAGCAGGTGGAAAAGGCATTTATTATAGAGACAAACGGTACAAGCAAAGCAGCATACAATTAAAAGAAAATCAAAAGGAGTTGAATATTGCTATTTAACGTAAAACCGGAACTGTCCGTAAAACAGTAGAAAGAGGAAAAATGATTAAAGTAAAATTAGATCAGACAATTGAAGACCTTATGGTTTAGATTAAAAAGAAATGTAATAAAGATACAAATAATTGTGAGGAAATTCTTTTCTTAACGAATGCTCTGACCGATAAGCTTCAGCCAGAGCCGACTTTCTTAATGATTAGTGTCAGTATCAGGATTTAGAACAACTTACACTTTTATAAGTTTTTATACTGTTCACATGCTTGTGTGATTGTATTAATTAATTTGTTCGAAATGTCTAATCGCATATTAAGATATGAATCGCGCTCAGATCTTGCTTTGACATTAAAATCATCAAATATTTTTTTGTTTTGAGGGTATTTAGTTGCCTCCTCCAAAAAGGCTCCTCCGTTACTATGAATAAGAAAATTTAAACGTCTTTGATCATCAAATTGAGGAATCTCCATTTCTGATTCAGAATATATCATAGCATTATCTTTCCAATAATCATTGAAATAGGTGTATAGTTTTAAGATATATTTTTCCTTAAAACCATCCTGTTTGATCGAATAACCATTGAAAGATTGATGCGGTTTAGATATATCGCAAGGTCGTGAATGACTTACGCTTTCACTAAAAATTTCATTTATTATAGGTGTCTTACTAATCAGCATTTGAGCATATTCTTTGCCAAGTCTTGTAAGATCTTTGTAATATTTGCTCTTTTTTTCAGCTAATGCTTTCACAACGATTAAATGGAGACTGCAAATCGAATTAAATGCTATAATACCTTCTAATGAATTAAAACGTTTTAACTGATGTACCATATCAGAAGCATCAGAATATAATTCATCCAACATTTCTGTATCGTTAGTTAGTATATAAGATGAAATTCTAGATGAAATGCTGTCAGTTTTTGCAATGTATTCTCTCATAAATGCATCATCAATGATTTTTTGTACTTGGTTGCATATTTCATTTATTGCTTTCGTTATTAATTTTTCAGTATCATCAGATTTAAATAAATTGCTTAGTATTATTTGTGCGGTTTTTGTTTTTATATCATTACCGATTGTTTGCATGATTAATTCTATAGTAAGCATAATTAGACTCCTTTTTAACTAATAGTATGTTTGTAAGAACTAAAATTTATACCAACCTTGCTGTAATTAAATGTAAATCTTCTAGGATAATATAATAAAATTAGTACACTTGATATGAATGAGATAAAATAATACCAGTATTACTATCTTATTAAACTTGTAAAACAGTCCCTTATTGGGGCTTATTTTATTACCCCAAGCCGGGAGAAAGGTCACCATGATACAATTTGTTTGTGAAAAACTACTGGAAGCAATAATCAATCAGCTAACAGAAAAGACGGATCCAACTAATAAAGAGGTGCTGCTGATTAACCTCTGCCGAAAAGAACTGAGTGTTATTAGTAAGCTGAAGATCGAAGGAATAGACATGACTGGCACTGCCCAGGAGGTGGAGGAACGTATTGAAAGCCAGTCGATCTATTTCATGGGAAAAGAAGAATTCGATCAGATCAAGGAGAAGGCTGATCGGTTCGATGCATTGTAAAGTTTAATGTAAACCAATGGCTCCTGTAGGGGCTTATTTTTATGCCTAAGAGGCGGAAAGGATTGAATAATGAATAATATCGAAAAAATTAAGTTTGGGGATCAGGCTTTTGATCTGGTACCTGACGGGATAAAATTGGGAGAAACCGGGGGTACAGTTACCTTTCAGAAAGGATCGGCTTCCTTTGATAGCGTCAAGGCTCTCTTGAAAGCTAATGGTGAAATCGCTCAGATCGGCTTGTCCGGAGACACTGATTGGGCTCGTGAAGATTTAGTATATGCGAAAAGATTAACAGAAGAGTCTGATTATGTAATCGGTAAGGATGAGGACGGAGTAACGGATAGAAAGGCGGATGTAATAATTGCCTATTTTAAGACACCAGATTTACAGGAACGAGTTGCAGCTTTGGAAGCAGAGAATGCAGAAATTAAAAAGGATAATGAATCTTTAAAAACAACCGTTGGTACTTTAGTTTTATCAAGTCTGGAGGTGTAAGTATGTTTGAAATGTTAATGTGGTTATACGACGGTGGTATGGGTAAGCTTACGGTTACCATGCTGGCAAATGCGGTTATAAAGGGGTGGATCACTGATGCAGAAAAGCAGCTGATCCTGGCAACTAAAATTTAGGAAAGCGTGAGGTGGATATATGCCTATGGAAATCATGGTGGCTCTTATAGGATTGGCAGGAAGTGGAATAGGTACTTTTGCAGGAATAGTGGCTTCTTCCAAACTGACAAATTATCGTATAGGGCAGTTGGAAAAGAAAGTTGACAAGCATAATACTGTAATTGAGCGCACTTTCAGACTGGAAGAGCAGATGAAAGTTGCAAATCACCGCATAGCGGACTTAGAGGAAAAAGGAGATTAATATTATGGAACAGATTATGAATTATGTAAAACCGGAACTTATCGTAGTGGCAGTGGTGCTTTACTTTTTAGGGCAGGGAATTAAACAGAGCCAGACAATCAAAGACAAACACATCCCTATGGTAAATGGAGCTGTTGGAATTGTACTTTGTGGAATTTATGTGTTGGCTACAAGTGGTTGTCAGACAGGACAGGAAATAGCTATGGCTGTATTTACGGCTATTACGCAGGGAGTACTTGTAGCTGGTCTAAGTACATATATAAATCAGATTATTAAACAGAATGGGAAAGCTGAATAAATACGATGCGTGAATTCCCGTTTCCATAGCAATGTCACAACTTTACGGACCTGGGACGATCCTGGGTCCTTTTTTGATTGGAGGAAAATAATATGCAGATCAATAAATTACTTACACCATACAACCTTACTGCAGGGGAGGTGGATCGTATCAAGTATCTGGTGATCCATTATGTCGGGGCGTTAGGAGGAGCCGAGGCAAACTGCAAGTACTATGCTTCCCAGTACGTAGGAGCCAGCGCCCATTACTATGTGGGATTCAACGGTGAGATCTGGCAATCTGTAGAGGATAAGAATATAGCCTGGCATTGTGGTACTAAGAACGGATATAAGCACCCAGAATGCCGAAATGCTAATAGTTTAGGCATTGAACTATGCGTCCGTAATAAAGGCCCTCTGGCTGATACAAGCAGGGATTGGTATTTTGAAGATGAAACAGTACTGGCAGCTATTGAATTAACAAAAGAGCTCATGGCGAAGTATAATATACCTGCGGATCATGTGATCAGGCATTATGACGTGACTGGGAAGATTTGTCCGAACCCTTATGTTTATAATCATACCGATCATACATGGGAGGCATTCAAAACTAAATTAATGGCTATAGAGGTTAAGAAATCATCCGGCTGGGTGCAGGTAACAGAAGGGTGGATGTACTACAATGGTGATACCGGTCTTCCGGTCCGTAATGACTGGGTAAAGAATCAGGATAAGTGGTACTGGTTTAATGCTGCGGGGATCATGGTAACCAACACCTGGTACCAGTATAACAGCACTTGGTATTACCTTGGGGCGGACGGGGCTATGTGTAAATCCCAGCTGGTTGAGAATTCCGGAAAGATTTATGCAGTGAATAGTGAAGGTAAAATGATCACCGAACCAGTTATGCTCACTCCAGATCAGGACGGGGCACTGCAGTATAGTGGATTAGTGAAATAGTGCTAAATTTGTTTGGCAAGGTTACCGATTGTTCAGGCTGATATAAGATGATAATATAAATGCATTCTAAAACATAAATCAAGTGCTGAAATCCCAGAATAATATAATCGATTATAATTAAAAATTTACAAGACATTTGTTAAACTCAAATGGCTTTCTTTTCTGCACTTTATTTATTGATTTAGATTGCTTTAACAATAATATTTTAAAAGACAAATTTTGGAGGTACGTGTATGAAAAGCTTAAAAAAGTCATTTTGTTTTATATTTATTTTTTCCTTTGTATTCATATTTGCTAATTTCAATTCATATGCAACTGAAAATGAACCAATGAATCTATCTGATTGGAGTAGTATAATATTGGCTAAGGATAGAGATGGTCATGCTACCCCTAACTGGAAGCTTGGAACTTCAAATACTACTATTACACAAACTCTTAATTCAAAAGCTTCAGCTTATATAAATAATGCAGATTGTGTTAATAAAAAAATAGAGGGAACTTTCAGCGTAGATTCAGCAGAAGATGATGATTTTATCGGTTTTGTTTTTGGTTATAGAGATATAGGACATTATTATTTATTTGATTGGAAGCAATCGGGGACGTATGATAATACATTTGGAGATACTGGGAAACAAGGTATGAGTATTAAGGTTGTTAATACAGATTCTGTTATTAAAGAATCTGACCTTTGGTCTACGTCAGGAAGTGATAATAAAATTAAGGCACTATATCATAATAATATGGCATATTCCTATAAAACTACTTATAATTTTTCACTTACATTTACAGATAAAGGTGAAATTAATATTATTATAAAACAGGGAAGTAAAATTCTGGATGATATAACTGTAATGGATAATACCTATAACTCCGGAAGTTTTGGCTTTTATAATTTTTCACAGCCGATGGTTACTTATACAAATTTTACGATTAAAAGTGTAGCTCCAATTTTAAATATATCAGCTGTAGAAGACAAAAAGGTAGATTTAACATGGACGGCTGTAAGTGATGCAACAAATTATATGGTTAAAAGGTCTACTACACAAGGAGGACCGTACGAAACCATTGCAGAGAATTTAACCGAAACTTTTTATTCAGATGTTAGTGTTATAAATGGTACTAAATATTATTATATCGTAAGTGCCGTAAATGCAGGTAAAGAAATTGGCAATTCTAATGAAGCGTCAGCAACGCCTACTGAGTCTCAGAACCCTCCGATAACTGACTCAAAATTGAAAGTTGTATTAGAGGTTGCCGAAGTACTCCGATTAAGTGTAGATGATGACTTAAATGTTAATACACAAATGGCCTGGTCCTCTTCAGATCCATCGGTTGCCACAGTAAATGAAAAAGGCATAGTGAAAGCTCTGACTCCTGGCAATACAGTTATAACAGTTAAGAGTCAGGACGGATCCTATACGGACTACATAAATGTATTAGTAGTAGAAAATGCAGACGATTACAGACTTGCTATTGATTTAAAAGTTGGAGAGACAGCCAGATTGACAGCAGATGATTTTACTAACACAGCAAATATCACATGGGCTCCTATGGATTCTTCAATTGCAAATGTAACTACAAAAGGAAAAGTCACAGCATTGAGCAAAGGATTGGTTTTAATCAGCGCAAAGGATTCCGAAGGAAACATTATTGGCCGTGTTTATGTAAGGGTAAGGGAATAGTTTGATTAATGGCGGGTATCCGGCATTCGGACCCGCCTAAAAAGTTCTTTCATATTTTATGCATTTATGATATTATCATTGTGTAGAGTGGCAGAAAGGAAAGCCACATGAATATAAATGATAATACACTTAAAGCAATCAATGTAATTCCTTATAATGGAAAATCAATAACTCTTAATGATCTGTGCATGTCGCATACAAATTTTCAACCAAATCAGATTTTAGAAGCAGCTATCTATGGAGATATGATAATAATCACTCCTGCAGATATAGAAAAATAAATAGGAGGCCACTCTACATAAATTACTTTTTATAATATTTTTCATACCAACGAGGTTGCCTGATATATTTCGGTTCAGTTTGAGGCTTTGATTTCCCATAAAATCCGCAGAATTCATTTTTGATGCAGTATTCGCCCTTAATAGGTTCAAAATGTGGACATTGATTTATATCTGGATGAAGTTCACAATTTCCTGCCATTTTTAAGAACTCCTTTCACCCGTGGAATAACATACCACATTCTTCGCAGTATAGCCATGTGACTTTATTTCTAATATTATTCGGTGTTTTAATTCTCTTCGCATTCGCTTTATCATATCCACATATAGGACATGCAAATTCAGTTTCTCCGTACCAGTCAATTTTCTCTAAAGCATTTAGACCAGTCTCAAGAAAAGTTAAACATTCATTTTTTTCACAATTATTTAGCATTTATTTGACTCCTTAATAAAATATATTAAATTTGTCTTTCTATAGAATATCATATTTTTTACTAAAAATCAAACATATGTTCGAAGATAGCAATTATAAAGAGTATTCCAATTCTAAAGGAGTGATTGCGGAGTTCTCATTATATAATTGGCAAAAAAGTACTATTTCACCATTTGTTTTAATAAGAATATCGGCAAAGTCAAAAGAATTGTTTATGTGTATAATAGCAATTTAACAATGAGAGGAAAGTTTGCAATTCGTGACGAATCTGTAACACTTGCTAATACTGCTACAACAATACCGATGACCCGTGTATTAGAAAATCAAAACAATTTTTATACAATAAATGCAGATGGTACGATCACAGTGCCCCCGGGAACATATATTATAAATGCTGCCTTTCACGGCTTACAGTTGGCTAATGAGTTTTTATATCTAACAGTATCGTGTGGTAACAATCTTGTTACCCATAATTACTACTGGAATGCAACGGAACAAGCATACAGGGAAATATCTTTAAATGCGAAATCCATAAATAGTATGATATTAAGATTATATGGTTCAAGTTCTGGTGGCACTTGCAGTATATTTGGATATTTATCTGCAACGGATACTGTACTCACAATTCAAAAAATCACTTAGTAAATGATCATTTGAAGAGGGAAATATGTATTCATGTACATTAAAAATTTAATATTGTAAGTTAGTAGTATTGTGTTAGAATATAACTATTAGTAAATAATTTAGCAATTTTATGGAAAGGTAATAAACATGGAAATAAACTGGGACATTATAATATCGTTAGTTACCGCTTTTGCTGCACTTGCAGCTTTAGTATTAAGTAATAGACAGATGAAATTAAGTAACAAACAGCATTTGTTTGATAAGCGGTTAGAAAGTTACATAATTGCAAATGGGTTACTTCAGTTATATAGGGAAAATAGCAAGATAATTGATTATAAAACAGATGAACCCATATTTTCAATTGAAATGCAGTTTGCGTGGTTGACAAATAACTCTTATTTAGAAAGAATAACTCCTGCAATTAATGAGCCTTTATACGGAGAAAGTCACAAAGAATTATTAAAAAAGCTAGAAAGCCTCAAGGAGGTTTCAACTAAAATTAAGTTTGTTTTTTCTGCTGAGGAATCAATTATTTTGGGAGATTTTGTTTTCTGCTATCAGAAATTACTGTTTACAATGTATCAATATAACATACTTTTGACAAAAATGAAGCAAGTGGTAGAAGACGAAAAAATATCATTTAAAGAAGCTCAAAAACTTGTGGGAGAAGAACGAATAAAAATAGAACTTGAAACTGCTTTTGAAAATTTAAAATGTCAAGAAATCCAAATAAATAGGAATAAAGTTGAAGAAAAAATTAAAAAACAAATTATGCTATAAAAAAACTACTAACTAAATATTAAGTTAGTAGTTTTTTTGTTGAAATCAAGTCACATAAATTGCTATTTACAGAATTATGTTTAAAAAGAATAATATCTCTTTTTGCTTGTATATTTTATAATTTGTAATTATAATATTGATATATTACTGAATAAGGAGCAATTGTATAATGAGTAATCTATTTGTTTTTGGTAATGGTTTTGATTTGGCACACGATTTTAAAACATGTTTTAATGATTTTAAAGTTTGGCTAAATAATAAATATGATGATGATGATGACGAATCATTAGACGAATTTGGAACAATACCTCAATATAGTACTAATTATAAAAGGTTAGAATCTTACAATCTTGAAGAAATGGCTCGTTTTTTCTATGCATTAATTTATGATGTCGTTGGAAGTAATTGGAATCAATTTGAATCTGCTTTATCAAAACTTGATTGGATATCCATAATTAAAAAAGAATGTCTCTATTACAATGATTTTGGCTTTAATGATAGGGAAATTATGCTTTGTGCTGAGGATATAGCTGTAGGAATGAGAGATTTTGCCCACGTTTTAATAAACAAATTATTTAGTAGTTGGGCTACAGAAATTGATATTTCGCATCCTAAGACAATCTCAAAAGAGCTAATGGTATTAGTCGATCATGATCATGATTATTTTTTGAATTTCAATTATACTGATACACTTGAAACATACTATAATGTTAATAATATTTGCCATATACACGGGCAATCCTCTAAAAATGATACCTTGATTGTTGGTCACGCGGGGAAATATAAATATCCGACCGAAGAAGAATATGACATTTTCTTTCCATGCCATCAATATATTGCACAAATATGCGATTACTATAGAAAGGACACTAAAAATATATACGAAGAGCATATTGATTTCTTTAACGCCTTATATAATAGTAATGTTACTGATATTTATGTACATGGATTTTCTTTTGCAGATGTTGATATGTATTATCTAAATAAAATAGTGGAGAAATTAGATGTGTCTAATGTGCGTATTCATTTACATAGCTATAAAAAGGTGGACTTTAAAGTTTTTAAAAGGAAACTTATAAACTGTGGATTTTGTGATGATAAAATTATTCCATTTAGATTATCTGATATCAATGACGAAGATTAAAAATATCAATTATCGAGTAAAGGAAAGTGTGATATCATAGATATATAAGTAAGTATAAGATTCCCACATTTCCCATCCATAATATGTTATTATGATATCAGTGAAAAGTATATCAGCGTGCGCTTGGCTAAGGCTGGGCGCATTTTTCGTGGGTGAATTTATGGAAAATAAAACTGATAAGTCTTTAAAGATTAAAAAAGATTCTATATGGAGAGACCGGAATTCCCAACATCCTGAGTGGAAGTGTTCCAGTGGAGTGGTTTTTAAAACTAAGAAGGTGAAAAGCGGATGAATAGACGTAGCTTCGTAGATATCTGTAAAGGATCATTTGGGCGAAAGGTAGCTTATACTGGCGCTTCTGTTATCACACATGAAAATGTTTTAAAAGTAGTAGGTAAAGCAGTCGGCGTCTTGAACTATAACAGACCGTTCATTCGATACCTACATGATTATTACATGGGAGATCAACCAATTCTTTACCGAGAAAAAACAGTACGTCCAGAAATTAATAATAAAACGGTTGAAAATCATGCTTTAGAAATTGTTCGTTTTAAAGCAGGGCAAACATACGGCGAGCCTATTCAATATGTAAGCCGCAAAAAGGATGATGCCATCAATAAAGCTGTTGATGCTCTTAACGATTATATGAGAGACGCTCATAAGCAGGCGAGAGACATAGAACTCGGTACATGGCAAAGTTCTGTTGGAACCGCTTATAAGGCAAGTTTAAAGGCTGAAAAAAATAGCCTCATACCATTTAGGATTCACGTCCCCACACCTTTGAATACGATAATTGTCTATTCGCTGGAAGATGGACGTGATATGCTTTCTATTCAGCAGCTAAAAGATGAAAATGAGGAGCAATATTATCTTTGTTTCTCAGATGATAAATATTTCATAATTAAAAATGGCCAAATAACTAAAGCCGGCATAAATGGGTTTGGAGGAATTCCCATAACGGAATATCCAAACAATCCGGATCGATTATCAGATATTGAAATTGTTATTACAGCACTGGATCAAATAAATAAAATTCAGTCTGACCGAATGAATGGTATAGAACAGTTTGTCCAGGCGTTTATGCTATTCAAAAACTGTGAAATCAACAAAGATGAATTTATAGAAATGAGCCAGTTGGGAGCAATACAGGTTAAAGATTCAACGCAAACCAATAAGTCTGATGTTAAACTTATGACTGCTGAGCTTAACCAGGAACAAACTCAGGTATCAAAAGATGATGTGTACCGTCAGGTTCTTGTGGTTGAAGGAATGCCAGATCGTCAGCAAAATTCCGGAGGGGATACTGGTCAGGCGGTGTACCTTAGAAATGGCTGGGATTTTGCAGAACAAAGGGCAAAGCTTGATGAACCATTTATCATCGAAGCGGAAAAGAAGCATTGTCAAATTGTTTTAAACATCATCAAGCAAACAACGAATGACGTTCCTTTGACTGTAAGGGATTTCGATGTAAAGATTACACGAAATTCTACGGATAACATGCTTGTCAAAGCTCAATCCTTAGATTACTTATTGAAAAATAAAGTAAATCCGTTAATTGCTTTAGCCACTTGCGGTTTATTTGGAGATCCTGAAAAAGTATGGATAATGAGCAAACCATACATGGATACCATATTTAAAACTCAGGATCAGCTTGATGTTGAAACAGAAAAACTGAGAGCATATGAGTTGTTGAAGAATCAACCGAATAATTCAGTTAAAACAGGAGAAGCGTAGCTGCTTTTCTTTTTTTATTTAAAATTTGGAGCCATCCGTAAATGGCAAAATCCAGCAGGTGCGACCTGCGTAACCAAAAGCGTGGATAAAAGGAGGAAATTATTATGACTAGAGAACAGGCTAAAAAGAATTTAATTGCCCTTGGAGTTGCTGAACCGACCGATGATCAGGTTACGAACTACCTAAATCAGCATAACGGAGAAGTGAAAAAAATCCAAGACGATGCTGATAAATGGAAAGAAGAAGCTAAAAAGGCTGGGGACCTGCAGACAAAGCTTGATGAAATTGAACAGCAGAATCTTACAGAACTGGAAAAGGAAAAGAAGGCAAGGGAAGCAGCCGAAAAAGCTACTGCAGAACTACAAAAACAGCTTACACAATCAGCTGTTCAAGGTATTTTTGCAAAGGCTAATTTATCCGGAGATGAGTTTTCAGGAATGCTGAATGCTTTATCTGCTTTGGGTTTGGAATCTGCCAAGACCAGTGCGGAAGCATTTGTAGCCGGGATTTCTAAGCGTGATGAGGCAAATAAAACTCAATGGCAAAAAGAAACTTTCGAAAATACACCGAATCCGGGCGCAGGAGATCCACCGGCAAATACGGACCCGGGCAAGAAGAGTGCTGCAGCCGAATATGCAAAACAGTATTGCCAGAATAAAAATCCGCAGCCGGTTGCGACACCTATTGTCGGTACTCAGCCGGGAACATTAATTTAAGGAGGACATGAAATGGCTTACATGAAAGTAATTCAGGGAGAAATACTCCCCAATTTTTTGGAAAGTGCTGTAGGACTGGTACAGAAAACTGAAATGGTTACTCAGGCTATGGCTACCACTGTAGACAGCAAAAAGCTGATTTACGGTGGAACGGCGTTTCCATCTAATGATGGTAATGCAACAGGCATTATTTTCGAGACTGTCGATATGACTGACGATACAAAGCGTCCTACAAGTGTAATAAAAGCAGGAAGAATTTATGGAAACAGATTAAAGACCGAATTAACATCGGCAGCCAAAACAGCTTTGGCAGCAAAAGGGTTTGTAATCCTTGATGCTCCCGAAGTTGAATTTTAATCAGGAGGTACTGAGATGCCATTTAATGTATTGGACGCTATTAGCGTAGAAGAAAGACTTAACTTTGCTCAGAACTTTGCAGTTGCGAGACCGACTGTTCTGGATACCATTTTCCCGGATATTAAGACTCAGCATTTCAAAGCAGAGTATTACAGATTGATGCAGGGGCAGAACCTGCCGACACCGGCGTTTGTACATGCTTTGGATACTGAAGCGCATATCGGCACCCGGCCTACATTTGAAAAGGTGCTGACTGAAAAACTCTTCATCAAAGAGAAAATCAATCAGTCAGAGCAGCTGCAGATGTACATTACCAATGGCGTGCCTGATGATGATGGTTTAATCAAGTGGGTATTCGATGATATGGGACGTTTGTCCGACAGTGTCGTCACCAGAACCAAGATCGCTAAAGGAAATCTAATGAGTACAGGAATCATGAAAATCAAGGAGAACAACCTTGATATGACTATTGATTTCGGAATTCCTGCTGAGCAGAAAATCAACTTTGGCAACTGGTCTGATCCAGAGTATGATATCTTTTCTGATATCCAGAAAGCCGTTAAAATCCTTAAAGATCAGGGAAAGATTGCTAATCGTATGCTGACCTCTGACACACAGGTACAGCGTATCAGGAAAAACAAATCTATGCAGATTGCTATTTATGGTGCAACTAATGTAGGTAAATTGGTCACCATGGCTGAACTACAAAGAATGTTACAGGAAGAGTTTAAGTTGCAGGTGATTTCTTGTGATGAAATGTTTGCATACGTGAATTCTAGTGGTACAAAGGCAAATAATAGATATTTTGATGAGGATAAGGTAACGTTTTATACTGCCGATGTTTCTGGAAGTGCAGGTATTGGTCTCTGGGGCCCAACACCTGAAGAGGCTGAGTATGCTGCATTTCAGGAAGCTTTGGAAAAAATGTTTGTCACAGTGACTATGTGGTCAACACAGGATCCGGTAGCCAAGTGGACAAAAGCTTCCGGCATGTTTATTCCAGTATTACCTGATCCCTATGGGATTGTAATTGCAACTGTCTTAACTGGCTCCGGAACGCTAGGAACTTTGACGGTTAATTCCGTAGCAGGTACAGCTTCTGGTGATACCAAGGTAACTATTACCCCCGCAAAATCAAGCGGAAATCTTTATAAATACAAAATTGCTGATGCAGCTACCACAGTAATTTATGGTCAGAATGTTCAGACGTGGTCAGCTTGGGACGGTAGCGCGGACATCACAGCTACAACTGGTAAGATTATTACCATTGTTGAATGTGATTCCACATATAAAGCCATTAAGGCTGGTAACACCACAGTAACAGCTAAAGCTTAAGAAAGGCGGTGAAGTGAGTGGAGACGGATATTCTGGCTGATGTAAGTACATATCTTGGTGACGAAGTAAGCGAACAGGATAATCCGGTTCTGCTCATTCTCATTAATCGGGCAATTCGCAAGATATGCTCTAAGCGTTATCCTTATGGGTATACTGACAAGCAAAAGGCAGCGGCGGTTTCAAAGTACCGAGATATGGTCTTTGATGCCGCTGTTTATTATTGGGCGAAGCAGGGAAGTGAGGGGCAGAGTTCTCATTCTGAAAACGGGATATCCCGGGGATACCAGAGTGAGGATGACCTTTATTTTGATGTGGTGCCTATGGCAAAGACTTTATTATAAGATTTTAAGACGGTGCGTGTCTGGTTAACCTCCCGGCCGGACGCAGGGTGCATATCAGAACAATGGTGGTGGGCAGGTGTGCTTAATATGTCTGGGAGGACAGGGAGAATGATTATGACCAAAATGGAATTAAATGATACAGCAGAAATGATGAACAGTGCAGATTACAAGGAACGTTTCAGAGCTGAATATTATCAGATTGTTATTCGATATCAGAAACTGAAAACAATGCTTGAAAGATGGGATAAGGGAGAATTGGGCTTTAAACCAACTTGCCCGAGAAGCACTTATAATATGCAGATTTCTGCTATGACTAATTATATTGCGGTTCTGGAAGCAAGAGCAGTTATGGAAGGTGTGGAACTGTAAAGAGAGGAAATGTCCTTTCTTCTTCTTGGGTGTGGGTGAAATGACATGAGAGGGTTAAAACGTAATCAGAAAACATTATATTATCAGCTTTATTCAGAGCATATTCCAGTCTATGAAAAAGACTTGGACGGCAATATCATTCCTGATCCAGTGACCGGAGAACCACTCCTTACTGGCGATTATACGGTCGGGTATGCCGACCCGGTGGAGTTTAAGGCAAACGTGTCCCCTGCCCGGTCAGAAGCTCAAACAGAGCCTTTCGGGGTGTATACCGATTATGATAAAGTGATTTGTTCCTGTGACCTTACTCTTCCGATTGATGAGCTGTCGCAGATATTTGTTGACCGGAAACCGGCGGACGGCAAAGGAGCGGATTATAAGGTTGTCAAAGTTGCAGGAAGTTTGAATTCCTTATTGTATGCAATTAAGCAGTTGCCAGATGGAAGTGCAAAAAATGGCTAAGATAGTTATGAGAGGAAACTTCTCCTCAAAAGGAATCCAGTACATCATAAATCAGCTTGAACGGTATAAAACTAACTTACGCCAAAAAGCAGAATTGCTTTGCCGGCGCCTGGCAGAAACAGGGCAAACAGTAGCTTTGCAGAGCATTAATGATTCACCCTTGGGTAAGACTATAACCCTGCGAATAGAAATGTCTCCAAAACCTGATGGTTGTAAAGCAATTCTGGTAGCTGCTGGGCAAACGAAGTCTAATGACTTCGGGGTAATTTCGACTTTACTCCTTGTTGAGTTCGGAGCCGGTATACGGTTAAATTCCAATGAGAATCCTAAAGCTGGTGAATTTGGTATGGGTGTTGGTACATATCCCGGGCAGATTCATGCGTTTGACCAGAATGGCTGGTATTATTGGGGAAAAGATGAAAAGTGGCACCATACATACGGTACGAAAGCCACAATGCCTATGTATAATGCTTCTGTGGCAATCCGTACACAGGTGGCAGCAGTTGTAAAGGAGGTTTTCCAATAATGCTTGATATTTCCTCTTTGGTTTACACTCGACTTGTTAATGAGGCGCGTTTGAAAAAATATCTTTCAGGAAGCGGAACTACCAGGAACGATACGCCTTCAGTCTTTCCCTACCTTTATTTCAAAAGTCTGGGACAGCCGACAACAAGCAGTTCCCTACAGAACAAGCAGTGTTCCATATCAGCGGACTTTGAAATTACCATGTATGATTCCAGTTCAACCAGCAAAGCAAAACAATTGATTTTTCTAGCGGCTGATATCATGACAGAACTGGGATTTGTTTTAAAATACGGACCGCTGGAAGTGGACCGTTCAAGCACATCAGAAGCGTATCGTTGGATCGCAAGGTTTCATAGGACCTATTGCGAGGGCGATTTGATATAAAAATCATAGTAGAACTTTTCCTATATGGAGAGGTTCTTTTTTAATTTAAAAGGAGGAACAAACCCATGGTAAAAGCAATAGATTTAAGCACTGCTGGTATTCACGTTGGATACGCCATTGAAACTACTGCAGGGACAAAACCTACGGCATTTATTGATATTCCAAACCCTAAGAGTATCCCGGATTTTAATCCGGAGGTTGGAAGTTACGATGTAACATCTCTAAATGATACTGTTTGGAAACGATATATTGATGGTCTTAAAGATCCTGGTGGCGCGCTTGCAATTACATTCGGCATGTCTCAGGTATTCCTTGATTTATGGGA
Source organism: Lacrimispora xylanisolvens (assembly GCF_002934545.1). GTDB lineage: Bacteria > Bacillota > Clostridia > Lachnospirales > Lachnospiraceae > Lacrimispora > Lacrimispora xylanisolvens. Next base: position 8,612 of record NZ_PTJA01000016.1, on the reverse strand, counting down.
AGAATTATGCGATGCCTACGAAACGGCAAAAGAATCAAATAAACGGATGTGGTTGGAATTTTATCACCCAAGACTAACTAAGGCCTTTTTCTTTACTTGCGTGCCGGCTAGACTTGGTTGGTCCGCTTCTGATGTTGACAATGCATGGGACACAAGTGTTTCTGTAACACCCACGGGAGAAATTGGTTGGAATACACCAATAGTTCCTACAGCAGCGACTGAATAAATTGAGGTATCAAACGGGAGGTATTAAAATATGAAGACTCTAACAATCGGAGGAAAAGATTATAAAATTGAGTTTTCCTTTGAAGCAGCTGAACACAAGAATTGTGTTGACAAGGCTTTTAAAGTTGTATCTGGATCTTATATGGTCCGTCGTGGCAATTTTGGTGAGGATGATAAGCAGGGCATGATGGAAATGGTGATAGATGGCACTGCTGATATGGTGTCTGATATGCCATTGGTTGTTCCGTCTTTTTTATATGCTGGTCTATTAGAGCATAACCCGGTTTCCGATGAGGCAGAAGCAAAAGGGTTGTTTAAGCAGTTTATAAAAGAAAATCCAGAAGATGATCGTGCATCCTTTTATGGAATGTTTGATTTCCTTAAACAGTGTATGGAAGAAGACGGTTTTTTCAAACTGACCGGATTGGACAAACTGGTAGAAAAAATGAACCAGGAAGCAGAAGCGAAGTCCAAATCTGTGAAGACTCCTCAGGATCGCAAAAAGAAATCGACTGGCACAAAATAATATGGGAGCAATATCTGCCTGAAGCTTTATTAATGGGTGTACCCTATGATTTATTCTGGCATTTGAATCCCCGGAAGTTGCTTCCATTTGCTGAAACATATCGAAGAAAGAGACAGCAACAAAGTGATGATATGTGGCTTATGGGTCAATATGTTGCATCGGCTTTGGACGCTACCGTATGCAATGCCATGCCATTCATAAAACGGAAACAAAAAGGTAAATATTTAGAGAAGCCAATAAGAGTAGTCCCAATGACAGAAGAAGAGAAGAAGATTGAAGAAGAAAAAGAATTAGATAAATTCCTATCATTTTTTAATGAAATGAATATCGATGAAAATAATAACTGTTCAAAAGGCGAGTGATAATCGAAAATTCACTCGCCTTTTTTTGTATGTGTAAGGGGTGGTGAATCATGGCGGATGTAATTGATGATCTGAAAGTCCAAATAGATGCCAGTACAAACAATGCTGATGCTAAAATAGATAAATTTATACAAAAGATGATATCTCTGCAGTCTGCTATATCTGGAATTGAAATGTCCGGTGCAAGTCAGATTGCTTCTGGAATTAATCAGATTTCAAACTCAATCCAGAATTTTTCTAACAATACAAAAACTGCTGATTTTTCGAGAATAACAAAAGGATTAAATAAACTTGGAGCAGTTGATGTTCAGGGCGTCAGCAATGCTTCCAGGGCAATGTCAACCTTATCGGCCAATTTAAGTAATATGGGAACCGTTTCTTTTGATTCGCAAGGGATAATTAATCTCGCGTCCTCTATTTCTAAATTAGGCGGCAAAACAGTCACTCAAGCGGCCCAGAATATTCCTTTACTTAAGGGCAGTTTGGAAAGTTTTATACAGACAATGAATGGGCTTAATTCAGTAACATTTGATGCTTCTGGATTAAATACGTTGGTAGTCTCTATTTCCAAATTAGGTAGCAAGTCAGCAGGAAATGCCATTCCCAATATTCAGGCCCTTGGCGTTGCATTAAAAACCATGATGCAGACATTATCTGGTGCGCCGCGAGTAAATAGCAACCTCATTCAAATGACTAATGCCCTTGCAAACTTGGCATCTAATGGTTCTAAGGTTTCGAGTGCAAGCCGTTCCATGAGCAGTAGTCTTAATTCATATTCTAATAGTGCAGGGAGGGCTAAAGGAAACACCAAAGGCCTTGCTTCTCAAATTGGGATGCTTTATGCGAAATATTTTATGCTTGTTCGCGGTGCCAAGGGAATGTGGAAAGCAATTGACTCCTCCATGGATTACATAGAGACGTTAAATTACTTTGATGCTGCATGGGGACAAGTAGCTGATAATGGTATAAAAAGTTGGAAAAAACAAGGATATGATTCTGCTGAAGCATACGCCAAGTCATTTACCCAACGAGCTCAGGAATTAACAGGAAAGATGTCAGGATTCGTAGCCGATAACAACGGCAACCTGGTATCTACGGGGATGCCGAGTTTGGGTATAGATCCGGAAAGGCTTATGAACTATCAGGCTACTTTTGGGCAGATGGCTTCCTCTATGGGTGTAGCTTCCGAGACTGCGCTGCAGCTGTCAAATGCGCTTACTATGATTGGTGCCGACCTTGCTTCTGTCCGTAATTTGAAATTTGAGGACGTATGGAATGACATGGCTTCTGGTATGGTTGGAATGAGTCGTACTTTAGATAAATATGGAGTAAATATCCGTAATGTAAACTTGCAGGAAAAGCTAAATGAACTTGGGATAAAAGCTAAAATAACAGCTTTAAATCAGCAGGATAAAGCATTGTTAAGGACTATAATTTTATTAGATTCCACTCGTTATGCTTGGGGTGACCTATCAAATACACTTGGTCAGCCAGCGAACCAGTTAAGGCTGTTACAATCAAACTTTGAGAACTTGGCCAGAACTGTCGGCAGTATATTTCTTCCTATTGTAACAAGCATTTTACCCTACGTGAATGCTCTATTAATAGCTGTACAGCGCCTGTTCGCATGGATAGGCAATCTGCTTGGGATTAAAATTGGCGATATGGGTATGTCAATAGGTTCTGCAGCTGTAGACATGAGCAGTATGGAAGATGCCGCCGAAGATGTTGCTGGAAGTACTGGTGATGCGGCTAAAAACACAAAGAAAATGTCTGATAATTTACAGTCATTTGATAAATTAAACGTTGTCTCAACCAAAAGTTCATCAGGCGATAAGGAATCTGGAAAGGTAGCACCTGGCATTCTTGATGACGCCTTTTTAAATGCTTTTTCAGAGTACCAAAAGTCATGGGATACCGCTTTTGCTAATATGAAAAATTCCGCTCAAGATATGGCAGATGGAATTGAAAATGTATTTGAAAAAATCTGGGATATTGCAGAGCCTACCAGGGAAGCAATGAAGCGCTTATGGAATGAGGGATTTAAAGAATTTGGAGAATTCAGTGCGGATACGCTTAAAGATTTTTATAACAATTTCTTAGTTCCAGTAGGGACATGGACATTGGGAGAAGACGGTCTGGCAAGATTCTTAAATATCACCAATGCCATGCTTAAGGATATTAACTGGACAAAACTCGGTTCAAGTCTCAGCGATTTTTACAAAGAACTGTCAAGACTTACCATCATTACTTTTACCAGTGTCTTAGATTTTTACGCTGATTTTCTAAAACCTATAGCTGTGTGGGGAGTTGGTAACGGGCTTCCTCGTTTGCTGGATATAATGACCAATCTGTCAAAAAAGATAAAGTGGGAACAGTTTATTAGTGCTTTAGATGATGTATACAAAGCCTTATCACATTTGACCATAGGGATTGGCAATGGTCTTATTGGATTTGTTGAGGGATTAGCAAAAGTTCTTACGCCAGTTTTGTCCGGTTCAGTGAGCGCCTTAGCATTAGTTTTAAAAGGTTTCTCGTCCGTAATATTGTCTATACCTCAGGGGACGCTTGTATTTTTAACTGGAGCAATTGCAGGATTTTTGACTACTTTTATTACATATAAAGCTGCAGTTGCCGCTATTGATGCTATTAAGCTTGGTATTACGGCACTGTATGTAGCATTAGATGATTTCTTTATAAAAGCGGTAGGCTGGATAGCTGCAAATCCATACGTGGCGTTGGCCGCTGGTTTAGTAGCAATCGCAGGCGGTTTAATCGCCATGAATCAGAATTGGAAGAGGGAAATGGCAGAGCAATTTTCTGAATTTCAGGAAAGGATAGGTTCTAATACTGATGAATTGAATGATGCGGCCGATGCATTTTTAGATGTGGCAACGAATAGCCGAAAAGTAATTGAAAGTGCAGACCAGGATGCAGAGAAGTTAGATACTCTTGCTCAATCATATTTTTATCTTGCGGATCAAGTCTCTCTTACATCTGCAGAACAAGATCAGTTAAAAAACTATGCTCAGCAATTAATTGATAAGGTACCCGAATTACAGGGAATGATCGATAAGACAACAGGCCGATATACGGCACAGAGAGATGAGATACAAAAGGTTATTGAAAAGCAACAAGAATACTATCAGGTTATGGCATACCAAAAAGTTGTAGAAGAGTATGGGGCTGCTTTATCTGAAGCTAATGTACAAATGGCTATATCTGAAAAACAGTACGAAAATAATAAAGCAAAACTTGGTGATTTGCAAGGAGCTATGGATAGTCTTACAGGAAGTTACGAAGATCAGAATATATGGTATGAAAAAAATAAGGAATCGTTAGAGAAATATGGTATCTCTATGGATAGCAATAAATCAATTGCTCAACAGCTGGCCCAGCAGATATCTTTTTATGAACAGGAATTAGGAAAGTCCACAGAAGCGCAAAATACTGCAAAGAAAGCTGTTGAAGATGCCAATTTGGCGTATGGTACTGCCAATGAGATATTAACCGGGCATAAGAAAAAATATGAGGAATTGGAAAGTACTATTAATTCTATGAACTTTGGTAAAGTTACAATTGACGCTTCAAAGGCTATTGATGATCTTGGTGGAGTGTTTGTTAACGGTAAGCAAGTTGTTGGAGAAGCTGCCGTAGAACTGTATCGGTCAATAATAGAGGCTTATGGCAATACTGACAAAGATATGTATGATCTTGGCGAAAAAGGTGTTGTTCAGTTTGGACAGGGTGGTAAAAATGGGGTTCCTGAAGCCGTAAGCACTATGAATGAGGAACTTTGGGCCAAAGTAAAAGCTGATTATGAATCCAAAGGATACCAAGTGTCTTATGACGGGGGCAAACTGTTAGTAAAATCAATTGGTGATGGAGGGAAGTCAGGGGCTCAGGAAACGGCAAATGCTGTCACTGATGCTGTCACTGGTGGAATAAAGAGCGAAGAGAATACCACGAAATTTATTAATTCCGGTATTTATGGAGCCAATAAGGTCTTAGAAGGTGGTAAATCCTTAAATACAGAACTGCAAAATTTAGGGTCCGGTTGGGCGGCTTTTTCCAACGAAGGATTAAGGCAGAAGTTTGAAGAATTACAAAAGTCAGGAACTCCTTCTATATTAAGGAATTGGGCGCAAGTTGGAATTATCAATCCTTTTACAGATATTATGGGAATCCATTCGCCATCTACCGTATTTGCTGGGTTCGGCAATTTTATCGTACAAGGTTTAAATGACGGTATTAAAAATAATCAGGAGAGTAGTAGGGGGATAATAAGTACATGGGTTGGAAATATCAAGGATTGGTTTACAGATCTGCTCGATATTCATTCCCCGTCAAAGTTATTCTCTGAATATGGAGTCTTTACCGTAAAAGGGTTTAATGCCGGTATTTCAGATAATATGGATTCATCTTCAAGTCTTATCGAAAAATGGGCAGATAATGTATCCAAGGCGTTTGACATAGCAAATGTAGTTACCCCCAATGTAGGAACTACATACAGTGTTAACCGGGAGTTCTTTGATAAGGTAGATACCAAAGCATCAGTGTCGTTTGACAAAACCACATATGATTTTAAAGCCGGCATTTCAGCAGAGTTAAACGCGGCATTATCTGGTATTATTGATTATGATCGTTTGGGGAATGTTCTGGCCGAGAAACTTGAGAGTGCTAAAATTACTGCAGAATTGGATTCTGATAAAGCTTACAATAATGTAAAGGATAACTGGAGCAAGGAATACTGGCGAAATAAAAAGGCTCCGGTCCCGATTTAAAATTTATCAAAGCCGCCAGTGGTAAATAATTCTGGCGGCTTTTAATATGTTTCAATGATAAATAAAGGATATTAAAATATTTTCATTTATAAAAGATATGAACGTACTATACAACAAATACCATTAAACCATTGTATTTAAAGCGTTTCACTAATTTGTGAAAAAACTGTGAATGAATAATGGTGGTGTTTTATAAGCGATTATAGCTGATGTATGTATATTAGCAGATTATAGATGAATAAATATTAATAAAATGCAGTTTAAAATATCACTGGTAGTAACGTGCTTTTTTAAATTAATATCCAGCAAAATACTAACTGCTAATTGCATCTGCTGAAATTTCTTCTCCTCGAAAAAAGGTGGACATGGGTTGGGAATGGCTTTCATATTAGCAAAATTAGGATTTGATGTTTTAGCGCACATTGAAAACTTAATATTGATAGTTAGTAAGTTTGATGGTAGTCTGTTAATTGTAGCATTTATGTTTAACTAAAAAATGGAGGGGGAAGATGCAAGAAATAGTCGAGAATTTTATTAAAAAATATAATCTGTCCTGTGGCGAAAAAATTAGATATATAGATTTGGTTAGTGAAATTGGAGAATTGGGAAAGGAAATTATCAAAAGCTGCAATTATGGAAAGATAGAGTCTTCATATACTGTTGAAGCCGAAGAAGAGATGGGGGATTGCCTCTTTGCATTAATTGCTTTATGCTGCGAGATGAATATTGATGCGAATTCAGCTTTGAATAACGCTATGGTAAAATACAAAAACAGATTTTCTGTTAAAGGTGAAATAAGTTCAGGTAAATGAGAGTATGAAGAAAACTACTAACTATCAGTATTGAGTTAGTAGTTTTTTTGTACTTAAAATGTAATAAGTTATTTCACAAAACTGAAATTTTATTGCTCTCTAAATTATTACAATGTTAAACCATGAGGCTTCAAAGAAAAATGCCCTCAAGATTAATATGAGGACATTTTTCTAACTAAGGTTTAAGCTGTCAACAATACTTCATTAACAACCTATTGTTATTTCCGCATTGCCATCCATAACTTGACACCTTCGTCTATAATGTTGTGTTCATTGATGAACACAACATTATTATGAGCATAATCTATAAAAATATTATGGTAATAACAGTAAATGAAAAAGAGAAGTAAACTATAGAAAATGGTTGAACCAGTAACCTGAAATTTGGTTCACAAAACAAGCATTAGTGAATCTTGATCGAGTGCTAGCAGAATTTGGCGCCACAAGACCAAATATTGCGGAGGTGGAGATTTTTCTAACAGACCCACAAGAACATTTTGAAAAAATCAAACTTCAGTACTTGGTTTTGGCATGTCAGACTCCCAACACTCTGAATGGAAGTGTTCCAGTGGAATGGTTTTTAAAACTAAGAAGGTGAAGAGCGGATGAAAGTCTTTAGTAGCAACTGATTTTTTATTTCATATAATTTTAGTAGTTACTGTTAAAATTCCGTGCGCCAGATGGCAAAGAGGACTATTAAATATGAAATATAAGGTAGCAATTTATTGTGACAAGCTTTATGCAGGCGATATTTTATGGGGCTTTACTGCAGCTGGTCATGAAGCGCAAATAATAACACCGACTTCTATAGAAAATTTTGATAAATTAATGGAATTAATAAATCCTGATTTATTAATTCTTTCCTCCTATATGGGTTATTTTCAACATTCTATGCTTAATCATATTGGTTCCAGAAATTCACCAAATTATAAGTGTGTTTGCTGGGATACCGAAGGAATTGGCCAATACGATTTACAGATGACAGGATTTGAATTATCAAAGCCCGATATGATATTTTCGATTTGTCCTGAAATGCTTGAAAAGCTTAAAAGTAAAAGTATTCCCTGTGAGAGACTTGATTTTGCTTATAATCCAACCATTCATTATCCAAAATCAATATCTGCAAATGAAAATAATACGATTAGCTTAGTTGGAAATGCATGGTTATGGTATTCAAATCATTATCCTGAGCATTTCCGCTATCGTAAAGCAATTCCTATTATATTAAAACCTTTAATTGAAAATAATTATAAAATAGATTTTTACGGTTCTACAGAATATAAGCAGGTTATAAAAAATTTTCTAAATCTCGATGTACCAATGGAATGGTTCAAAGGTACAATTCCCTATGAGAAAACTTGCGATATCTATAATAATTCCTTTATAAATTTAATCACACAAAATCACGATCAAACTATAACAAGACGTACTTTTGAAATTTTAGGCTCCGGAGGTTTCGGGCTTTCTTGTTATAATACTGCTATAAATAATATGTTTGGAAATAGCGGTGCAATGGCTATTGCTAATTCTTCTGATGAGACTCTTGAGTTATTGGAGTATTATAGTAAAAACATAGATGAATATATAAAGGTTCGTAAAAATGCTGTTACAAGCGTACAAAACCACACTTATAAAGAAAGAGCTGAAGAAATAATCAATAAGATATTTATAACAGCAAAATAGATAAAACGAATAAAAAAAAGTATATCAACGTGCGCTTGGCTTTTGCTTGGCGCATTTTTCGTGTGTGTACTATCTGAAGAGCACATTTATAAATTCCGAAATATTAAAATATTCAGCAAGGTAAAGTAAATGGTAAATAACCCGTCTACTTTTGGATTCCTCATAAAATTGAGATAATGGTGTAAAGTTGAAAAGTTTCTAACAAACTTTTCACACAGAA
>NZ_PTJA01000015.1 GCF_002934545.1 Lacrimispora xylanisolvens | reverse complement strand
AGGTAGATAGGGCAGAGGTGGAAGCATGGTAACATGTGCAGCTGACTGTCACTAATAGGTCGAGGGCTTAACCAGGTTGGTTTAGGTAAGAGGAAGAACGGATGAAAGATATATAACAATGTGTGGTTTTGAGGGTATATGTATTATATGTAATGCTACTTAAAATAGGAATGCGTAAATCCAGGTGTGGGTTTGCGCTTTTTTTGCTTTCGAGAAGAACTGTTACCAATCATGAAAAAGTGAGATGATTAGAATGAATAAAAATGTGAATAAGAAAACTCCAGTTATATTGATTACCGGGTATCTTGGTTCAGGGAAAACCACATTGCTTCAGGGATTGCTGGAGAGTGGTGATAACAGCGGTCTTGCACTGGTTATTAATGATATGGGCAGTGTAAATGTGGATAGTAAGCTGATAAAAAATGAAAATTGTTTACAAGAGACTGCAAAAATGGTGGAATTACAGAATGGATGTATCTGCTGTACTTTGCGGGAAGAATTTATGAATCAGATAGAAGAACTTTCTAAGGATCAAAGAGTAGAAAAAATATTAGTGGAGGCATCTGGAATCAGCAATCCGGCATCCATAGCGGAGGGGTTTTTGATGTCTGAAGAGGAAACGTATTCTTCAGGCGTATACTTACAATCCATTATTACAGTCGTGGATGCGGATCGGCTTTATTATGAATTCCTGGATGAGATGGAAGAGCAGCTGAATGACGATGGGGAAGAGGAACCTGATATCATTAACCTGGTTATAGATCAGATTGAATTTTGTAGTACAATTATTTTAAATAAGTGTGATTTATTAACTCCGGCTAAAACGGAGCAGGTAATCAGTACAATAAAGCAGATTCAGCCTGAGGCAGAAATTATTAAGACTGCATGGGGGAAAGTAGATACCAGGCTTATATTTGATGGGAAAGAGTTTGATTATGACAGAGTTATGAATTCGTCCTCTTTACAGAAAGCACTTGCCAGAGAGAAGCAACTTGATGATTCTGGTATAGATGATTATGGAGTTTCTTCTTTTGTTTATGAAGTAAGGAGGGCGTTTGACCGGGAAAGTTTTATGGAATTACTGGAAAATAACTATCCGGAAACAATCATACGGGCGAAAGGCTATATCTGGTTTTCTGATGATTCGGTACATGCCCAGCTGTTTGAACAGGCGGGAAAAAACGCCTCCATTTCAGAAGCTACCAGTTGGGTGGCGGCACTTCCAAATGACGAGAAAGAGGAGATCCTTCAGAATTATCCGGATGTGTTGGAAGATTGGGATGAGATCTTTGGTGACCGTATGAATCAGATCGTATTTATTGGCAGAAATTATGATAAATTAGAGATGACGTGCGCTTTAAACAGGTGTATTGATAAAGAACTATAAATTTATAGCAGAGCGTAGTGGAAGGAGAAATATCGAATGATCAAAGTACTATTTGTATGCCTTGGTAACATTTGCAGATCACCCATGGCAGAATTTGTAATGAAGGATCTGGTGGAAAAGAAGGATTTAGCATCTGAATTTTATATTGCATCCGCAGCTACCAGCTCAGAAGAAATTGGCAATCCGGTTCATCATGGTACGAGAAATAAATTAAAGGAATTGGGGATTTCTACAGCAGGAAAGTGCGCGGTTCAGCTGAAAAAGAAAGACTATGAAGATTATGATTATATATTGGGAATGGAGCAGAGAAACATTGCCGGAATTATGAGAATTATAGGGAGTGACCCAAAGAGGAAGATAAAGAGGCTTCTTGATTACTCCTCCAATCCAAGAGATATTGCTGATCCGTGGTATACTGGTGATTTTGATGTGACGTATACCGATGTAAAAGAAGGATGCGAAGCATTACTGGATACTATTCTTAAGGCAGAAGGCATCAGGTAAACATAAAGCAGGTGGGCGTTCCCTTATTCTTTGGTGAACGTCCACCTGTTTCATTTATTCTGTTAATCATCCATGTCTATAATAGTGATATTAAGAGCTTCACTTGATAAATTAATTTCCTTGCCTGCCACACTGGCTGGATTAATGAAGCGAATGATTGGCCGAAGTGCAAATCCTGGAGTATTGTCTTTGACAACAGCTGTGCTTCCATCACTTAATCTGACAATGGTGCCAATCGGATAGGCGGAAACACATTGGAAAAAGGCGGATAACAGTTCCGGGTCAAAATGGGAATTACAGCAGCTGGTCAGATAATCAAAAATCTTTCTTGGATTCCATGCCTTTCGGTATGGTCTTGTGGCACTTAAGGCATCATAAACATCTGCAATAGCAAGGATACGGCCGTATAGAGGAATGTTCTCCCCTGCAAGACCAAAAGGATAACCGCTTCCGTCATATTTCTCATGGTGAGTCTGGATTCCCTGAAGTACTGCCTGGGAAATGGAATTACAGTTAAACAGCTTATCATAGGAAAGACTGGGATGCTGCTTCATAATCTCAAACTCTTCCTTGGTTAAAGGTCCTGGCTTATTGGTAATTTCAATTGGAATATCAGTTTTCCCGATATCGTGGAGAAGACCGCATAGAGCCAGGTCATTCAGCTTTGAAATAGGGAGACCAATATAACGCCCAATAAGTACACTTAAAATACCTACATACAAACTGTGGGAATAGGTATAGCTGTCATAGTCTCTGATGTCAATCATCTGAAAAAGATACTTGTCCATGTTTAAAACATTCATAACGACGGTTTTTGCTACGTCGGCAATATTCTCATATATCTGTCTGCTGGTCTGAAAGGTGACTTTTTTCAGGCTTTCTTCAAATGTTTCCTGTATGCTGATCAGCATTTTGGCCTTTAATTCAGGCTCCACGATATCTACTGGCTCGATTCCTTCAGTCAGTTCAGTCTGAATATAAGCTCCCTGAATTCCTATACTCATCATTCTGTTTATCGTGCGTTCATTCAGGACGTAGCCAGTTACGGCGAAAGGCAGCATTGGGTTTAAACCTGGTATGTTGCGGGCTAATTCCATACCTGCAGTCAATTTTTCAATTGGTAAATAAATCAATTCTTTGCACCTCAACAGACTATATGACAGTCTATTCTTTCTGTTCAGTAGTTTCCTATTTATGTTAGAATTAGAAATAATTGTATATTAATATCTTAAATTATAGTTGGATTTGACAAATGCGTCAATGAAAATTTGATATCTGACAGGTGGATTATTGTAGAAAATTGTGGTTTCATTTTGTACAATAACATGATAAGGTGGTAAAATATGGTAATTTTAATATAAAATTAATTCATAAGAAATTAAAATAGAACCATTCATACTTGACCGTCATCCTGCATAAGTATGTAAAAACGTCCTAGCAGGGGGATTTTCTTGAAGGAATATATTGAAGAACGCGCGGTTGCGATCGCCAACTACATCATAGACTACCATGCAACCGTTAGGCAGACAGCAAAGAAATTTGGGATATCCAAATCTACGGTACATAAGGATGTGACAGATCGTTTAGAGCACATCAATCCGTCCCTGGCAGCCCGGGCCAGGGTCATCCTGGACATTAACAAATCCGAGCGCCATATCAGAGGCGGCCTCGCCACCAAGGAAAAGTATCAGCACCGACTTCAGATGTGCAGTAAAAAAGATTTATAAAACAAATGAGTGGGGGGACAGCCGCTGTTTGAGAAATGGTAGACATTCTCAGACAGCGGCTGTTCTATTTCATGAAAGACAAAAATTTTACAAAAAACTGGTTGACATGAATCCGTAAAATATGTTATTCTTTACCCCAGTATGAAGAGACATTATCGTTTTCATGCAAATATTGACCACTTCGTAAGAAGTTAAGCCCAGACGGACAGGCGGGTCAGCTGCCGAACGTGGGAAACCACATTATTGATTGAGTTAGAAGCTCAAATTTTATAAGTTGATTACTTTATAATCAGTGCATCTGCACATCATCTTGTGAAACGATCAATAATAGCAGGGACAGTATATTTGCTATGTAGACTCGAAAACGGTAATTGTCATGAATAGTTAGCAGACGGAGGGTGACTCCGTTAAAAGATTCATGAGATTTCAGGCAGGTGATGTACATTCACCTGCTTTTTTTGATTGTAAGGAATTTTATTGCAGAGAGGTAATTTGCCATATGAACAGAGACGATCAGATGAGAGCTCCGATTTATGATGCTCTTGAGACATTTAGAAAGAAAAGAGTAGTGCCCTTTGATGTACCCGGGCATAAACGGGGAAGAGGAAATCCGGAGCTGGCACAGCTTCTCGGTGAGCGTTGTGTAGGGCTTGATGTGAATTCCATGAAGCCGCTTGATAATTTGTGCCATCCCGTGTCAGTGATCCGGGATGCGGAACGACTGGCTGCGGAGGCTTTTGGAGCGGCAGATGCGTTCTTAATGGTAGGAGGAACAACTTCGGCAGTACAGAGCATGATTCTCTCTGTCTGCAAGGCCGGAGATAAGATTATTCTTCCGAGAAATGTCCATAAAAGTGCGATTAACGCTTTAGTGCTTTGCGGAGCAGTTCCCGTTTATGTTAATCCGGAAGTAAACAGTATGCTTGGGATTTCCCTTGGAATGGAGATCAGCCAGGTTGAGAAGGCAATTGAGGAGAATCCGGATGCTGTGGCAGTGTTTGTTAACAATCCCACTTATTACGGAATCTGTTCCGATATCCGTTCCATTGTGCGTCTGGCTCATGCACATGGTATGAAGGTTCTGGCAGATGAAGCTCATGGAACTCATCTTTACTTCGGTAAAAACCTGCCTGTTTCCGCTATGGCGGCAGGAGCAGATATGGCCGCGATTTCCATGCACAAATCAGGAGGAAGTCTGACTCAAAGCTCACTTCTTCTGCTCAATACCGGTGTGAACGGGGATTATGTGCGTCAGATCATTAATTTAACACAGACGACCAGTGCGTCCTATCTCCTTCTTTCCAGCCTTGACATTTCCAGACGGAACCTGGCGCTCAGAGGAGAAGAATCCTTTGCGAGGGTGACTGAAATGGCAGAGTATGCCAGGGAAGAAATCAATTCCATTGGGGGATATTATGCATATGGCAGAGATTTGATAAATGGTACCAGCATCTTCGACTATGACGTGACCAAGCTTTCCGTTTATACCCTTGGAAATGGTCTGGCAGGAATTGAAGTGTATGATCTCCTTCGGGATGAATATGATATTCAGATTGAATTTGGAGATATCTGCAACATCCTTGCCTATATTTCCATTGGTGACAGAATACAGGATATAGAGCGCCTGGTAGGTGCTCTGGCAGATGTAGAGCGTCTTTATAAAAAAGACAGGACAGGTATGCTATCAGGAGAGTACATAGCACCAAAAGTGGTGATATCTCCCCAGAAAGCATTTTATTCAAAGAAGGTATCTGTTCCGGTAAAAGAATCAGCTGGTAAGATCAGCGGAGAGTTTGTGATGTGCTATCCGCCAGGGATCCCGATTTTAGCGCCTGGAGAGATGATTACAGAAGAAATTGTGGAATATATCGTCTATGCAAGAGAGAAGGGATGCTCTATGCAGGGAACAGAAGATCCGGCAGTGGAGAATTTAATGGTACTGACAGAGTAATTTCCGGTAAGTGGGAAAGATGGAGGAAAAGATGGAGATATGGTTTTCAGAATTGCATACATCCAATGTTAAGCTTTCCGTCCGGATTGACAAGCAGCTTTTTTCCGGCGAAAGTGAATATCAGAGAATCGATGTATTTGAATCCCAGGAATTCGGAAAGTTTGTAGCCCTTGACGGAGACATTGTTTTTTCGGACAAAGATGAATTTATTTATGATGAGATGGTTACCCATGTACCCATGGCAGTTCACCCCGATGTGAGGAATGTACTGATTATCGGTGGAGGTGACGGAGGTGTGGCAAAGGAGCTTTTGCAGTATCCTTCCATTGAATCCATTGATGTGGTTGAAACGGATAAACTGTTTGTAGATGTATGCCGGGATATATTTCCTGAGGTGGCATGCGGGCTGGATGATAAGAGGGTGAAGGTTTATTACGATGACGGACTTCGTTTTCTGAGAAACAAAAAAGAAGAATACGATCTGATTATTAATGATTCCACCGATCCGTTTGGACATACTGAGGGACTTTTTACCAAAGAGTTTTATGGAAGCTGCTATAAGGCGCTTAAGAGCGACGGAATCATGGTTTATCAGCATGGCAGCCCTTTTTATGACGAAGATGAGCTGGCTTGCAGAAGCATGCACAGGAAGGTTTATCGTTCCTTCCCCATCAGCCGTGTTTATCAGGCTCATATTCCGACCTGCCCGTCAGGCTACTGGCTGTTTGGTTTTGCATCAAAAAAATATCACCCCATTAATGACTTTAAACCTGATAAATGGAACAAAATGAAAATAGAGACATGGTATTACACTACCAATCTTCACACAGGAGCATTTATGCTTCCAAAATATGTGGAAGATCTACTGGAAGAGGAGGAAAAGGAATGAGCAGATTATTAGTAATCGGATGCGGCGGAGTTGCCGCAGTAGCAATCAACAAGTGCTGCCAGAACAGCGAGGTATTTACAGACATTTGCATCGCAAGCAGAACAAAGGAAAAATGTGACGCGTTAAAGGCAAAGCTGGAGGGAAAGACAAAAACAAGAATTGAAACCGCAAGAGTTGATGCAGATCACACAGAGGAAGTCATTGCCTTAATTAAGAGCTATCAGCCCGATGCCGTGTTAAACGTGGCACTTCCCTATCAGGATTTAACCATTATGGATGCCTGCCTGGCTGCAGGGGTGGATTATATCGATACGGCTAACTATGAGTCGGAAGATACGGAAGATCCCCAGTGGAGAGCAATCTATGAGAAACGGTGTGAGGAGCTTGGTTTTACAGCCTACTTTGATTATTCCTGGCAGTGGAATTACAGAGAGAGATTTGAAAAGGCAAACATTACGGCTCTTCTTGGAACCGGATTTGATCCTGGCGTTACCAGTGTGTTTTCCGCTTATGCTCTGAAACATTATTTTGATGAAATTCACACCATCGATATTTTAGACTGTAACGGCGGTGATCACGGATATCCATTTGCAACAAACTTTAACCCTGAGATTAATTTAAGAGAAGTATCTGCAAACGGATCTTACTGGGAAGATGGCCACTGGATTGAGACGAAACCTATGGAACTGAAATCCAGGTACAATTTCCCAGAGGTGGGTGAAAAGGACATGTATCTCCTTCATCATGAAGAGATCGAATCTCTGGCTAAGAACATTCCTGGCGTTAAGAGAATCCGCTTCTTTATGACCTTTGGACAAAGCTACTTAACACATATGAAATGTCTGGAAAACGTTGGAATGCTTTCAACGGCTCCCATTGAATTTAATGGCCAGAGCATTGTTCCGATCCAGTTTTTAAAGGCACTTCTTCCTGATCCGGCGTCCCTGGGACCAAGAACAGTTGGAAAGACCAACATCGGCTGCATTTTTACAGGAATCAAAGATGGAAAAGAGAAAACCATCTACATCTACAACGTATGCGATCATCAGGAGTGCTACAAAGAGGTGGAATCACAGGCAATTTCCTATACAACCGGAGTTCCGGCAATGATCGGTGCCATGATGGTGGTGACAGGACAGTGGAAAAAACCAGGTGTGTTCAATGTAGAGGAATTTGATCCCGATCCATATATGGAGGCTTTAAACAAATGGGGACTTCCCTGGGTAGTCTGCGAAGATCCTGAGACTGTAACTGTGTGGAGACAGGAATAATCATGAAGATAGAGGAACTAAAGACTCCCTGCTACGTAATTGATGAGGGCAGGCTGACTGATAATTTGAAGATTTTAAATGGGGTGAGAGAGAGAACCGGATGCAGCATTCTTCTTGCACAAAAGGCATTTTCCTGCTTTGCAGAGTATCCGTTAATTGCAAAATATATTGATGGAACCACTGCAAGCGGTCTGTATGAAGCCAGACTTGGGAAAGAGGAGATGGGACTTTCAAACCATGTTTTTGCCCCTGCTTATAAAGAAGCGGATTTTGAAGAACTGACAAAAATCTGTGATCACATTGTATTTAACTCTTTTTCCCAATTGAAGAAGTATAAGGACTGCCTGAAGGGGGTAAAAGCCGGCATCCGGGTAAACCCCCAATGCTCCACACAAGATGGGCATGCCATTTATGATCCCTGTGCACCCGGCTCCAGGCTGGGTGTGACAAGGGAGCAGTTTGAGGAGGAGTATCTGCCTTATATCTCCGGCATTCATTTTCATACTCTTTGTGAACAGAATGCAGATGCACTGAAAACGACTCTGGATGCAGTGGAAGAACAGTTCGGAGAATATTTTTCCCGGTTATCCTGGATTAATATGGGCGGAGGACATCATATAACCAGAGAGGATTATGATCTGGAGCTTTTGGAATCCTGTATCAGGAGAATTCAGGACCGGTACGGGCTTCGTGTTTATTTAGAACCTGGAGAGGCAGTCGCTTTAAATGCTGGTTATTTAGTGACAGAAGTGCTTGATGTGGTGGATAACGGAATTAAAACCTTAATTCTTGACGCTTCCGCATCCTGCCATATGCCGGATGTACTGGAAATGCCTTATCGTCCGCCGTTAAAGGACAGCGCAGAACCGGATGAAAAGCCGTTTACTTACCGCCTGTCTTCCTGTACCTGTCTGGCTGGAGATGTAATCGGAGATTATTCCTTTGATCATGAGATTAAGCCTGGGGACAAACTGTATTTTATGGACATGGCTATTTACTCCATGGTGAAAAACAACACATTTAACGGCATGCCCCTTCCTTCCATAGCGATTATGGATCAGGCTGGAGAATGCCGCATTATAAAAGAATTTGGATACGAAGATTTTAAAAACAGGCTGTCTTAATGTGCCTGATATGAGGAATGAAATATGAGAAAGCGATCCACACTGCCGGCAGAGGAAGGATTTTACATGCCGGGGGAATTTGAACCTCACAGAGGCTGCATTATGATCTGGCCCAGAAGGCCGGGCTCCTGGCCATATGGGGCGGTTAAAGCAAGAAAGGCTTTTGCAGAAATTGCAGAAGCCATTGCAGACAGTGAACAGTTAATCATGCTGACCCATGAGGATTCGTATGACAATGCCAGAGCCATGCTTTCTGATCGGATCGAAGTGATGGTGATGGAATCTGACGATGCGTGGGCGAGAGACGTTGGTCCTACTTTTGTGAAAGATAAGTCAGGTCGTGTCAGGGGAATTGACTGGCAGTTTAATGCCTGGGGAGGTAGCTTTGATGGCCTGTATCAGGACTGGGAGAAGGATAATCTTCTTGCAGGCCGGTTTTGTGAAAAGCTGGGATATGAAGTTTATGATGCCGGACATTTCGTTCTGGAAGGCGGTTCCATTCATTCAGATGGAGAAGGGACGGTTCTTGTAACTGAAAGCTGTCTCTTAAGTAAGGGGAGAAATCCACTTCTGACCAGGGAACAAATTGAGGCAAAGCTAAAGGAATATCTGGGAGCAGAGAAAATTATCTGGCTGAAGTATGGCATCTATCAGGATGAAACCAATGAGCATGTGGATAATGTCTGCGCATTTGTGCGTCCCGGTGAAGTGGTGTTAGCATGGACTGACGACAGGGAAGATCCTCAGTATGAAATGTCAATGGAGGATTTAAGGATTCTTGAGAAAGAGACCGATGCAAAGGGCCGGCATTTTGTTGTTCATAAGCTGCCCATTCCTAAGATTCCTGTCTGTATTACGAAAGAGGAACTGGCGGGCTTTGCCTTCGAACCCGGTGAAGATGAGCGGGAACCTGGTGAACGGCTGGCTGCCAGCTATGTGAATTTCTATATTTCAAATGGAGGGGTAATTGTCCCTCAGTTTGAAGATGAACATGACAGGGAAGCAGTGCGTATTCTATCTGGCTGCTTTCCAGAGAGAACGATTTATCCGGTCTATGCCAGAGATATTATTGCAGGCGGAGGAAATATCCACTGCATCACGCAGCAGATACCAAAAGGAGAAATAGATGAGAAAGGTAACAGTTGCGGCAGTTCAGATGAAGTGCTGCCAGGACGTTGATAAAAATATTGCCAGTGCAGAGAAGCTTGTAAGGAAGGCAGCGGCAGAGGGAGCCGAAATCATACTGCTTCCGGAGTTGTTTGAACGTCAATATTTCTGTCAGGAGAGACGCTACGAATATTATGAATATGCAAAGCCAGCTGAGGAAAATGATGCAGTCATTCATTTTTCCCGGATCGCAGCAGAACTTTCTGTGGTAATTCCGGTCAGTTTTTATGAACGGTCCGGAAACAACATGTTTAATTCCGTTGCAGTTCTTGATGCAGATGGGACGAATCTGGGGATTTACCGGAAAACCCATATCCCAGATGACCACTATTATCAGGAAAAATTTTATTTTACCCCCGGAGATACCGGATTTAAGGTATTTGATACAAGATACGGAAAAGTAGGAATTGGGATCTGCTGGGATCAATGGTTTCCGGAGACAGCAAGAAGTCTTGCACTTTTAGGGGCAGAACTGATATTTTATCCCACTGCCATTGGAAGTGAGCCCATACTGGAATGTGACAGCATGGAACACTGGAGACGCTGTATGATGGGGCATTCTGCCTCCAACATTATACCAGTCATTGCCGCAAACCGCATTGGAGAGGAATCGGTATCACCCTGTGAGGAAAATGGCAATCAGAGTTCTTCTTTAAAGTTTTATGGCTCCTCATTTATTACAGACAGTACAGGTGCTTTGATTCAGTCTATGGGAAGAGAAGAGGAAGGCGTAATTCTGGCGGAGTTTGATCTGGATGAAATCAGCAGAGATCGCAGAAACTGGGGACTTTTCCGGGACAGAAGACCGCAACAGTACGAAATTATCTCAGGAATGATTAAATAGCAGAGGGGGAGTTCTCCTCTCTGATAAAAAAGTTTCATAAAAACAGCTTACTCCCCATATAAATAGTAATAATCAATAAGTTGGGGAGTGCGCTATGAAGAGACTGTTTAACAGAAAATGGATGATTTTTTTCGGCCTCGCTATGTGGGTGCTGGTGGTTCGTACCTTAAGCGGGTGTACAGTAAACGGGGATAATGGAAACAAGGTACGGGATCTGGATTTCACTGTGGTTGCAGATACGGATATTCCGCAGGAACTCAAACAGATAATAGCAGAAAAACAACAGTCACCCTTTAAACTGACTTACAGTGATGATAAAAATCTTTACATAGTAGTAGGATATGGAAAGCAGGCCAGCGGCGGTTACAGCATAGCAGTCAATGATCTTTATCTCACTGACAATTCCATCGTTCTTGATACGGAGTTAATCGGTCCGGATAAGGGCGAGAACACAGGGACAGAACCATCTTATCCATTTATCGTGATCAAGACGGAGATGTCGGAACTTCCAGTTGTATTTCAATAAGTGATAATGTAAGAAAATGGCTGTTCTGTAAATAAGTTGCAGAGCAGCTATTTTAAATTTCTCTTTTTTCTTTTGCCGCCATATGTTATACTACATCAAACAGGAGTCGAAAGTAAGGAGAAGAGGAAGGTTCGTATGATAATAAAAGATATATGGCTTGATGTGAAGGCAGTAAAGCAGCGGGATCCGGCAGCCAGGAATGAACTGGAAGTCCTGCTTTTGTATCAGGGGGTTCATGCACTCATCTGGCATCGCTTTGCCCACTGGTTTTATCAGCACAAGATGTTTTTTATTGCAAGAATGATTTCCCAGACTGCCAGATTTTTTACACTGATTGAGATTCACCCCGGTGCAAAAATGGGGCATGGAATACTGATTGATCATGGTTGCGGCGTGGTAATCGGAGAAACTGCGGTTGTAGGGGATAACTGTACGATTTATCAGGGCGTTACTCTTGGCGGCGTTGGTTTAAATAAAGGAAAGCGCCATCCTACCCTTGGGAATAATGTGACGGTAGGAGCAGGAGCTAAGATTCTTGGTTCTTTTGAAGTAGGAGATAACTGTACCATAGCAGCCAATGCGGTACTGTTAAAGCCTCTGGAGAACAATGTGACGGCTGTGGGAATTCCCGCACGGCCGGTAAAAATTGACGGCGTTCCCATACCAAAGAAAGAAAGCAATATGGTTACCATGGAGCATTACTGCATGATGGAAGAACGTGTAAAGGAATTGGAAGAGAAACTTCATAAACTGGAAAACCCGCTTTCAGAAAAGGAAACACAAAATTCAGAGGAAGAGGAGAAATCCCAGGATTAGAATAAAAAAAGTATATTGGAACATGCACCTGCATACACTTTCTTAAAGGAATAAAAGAAGGTAAGGCAGGTGCTTTTTCATGTTGGAGCTGGTGAAGAAAAACATACATATGAATCGTTGGAAAGGAAACGCCACATCCCAGATTACGCTTGACGATGATTTCATTGTCCCTGACAGCATGGATGATGTGGAGCAGATTATTCTTAGTTCCGGTGAGATTACCATGGATTCCGTTAAGAACCAGGCGGAGCGGGTAGTAGTCCGGGGAAAGATGGATTTTACCATATTGTATCGGGGAGCAGAGGGCGGACTTTGTACGTTAAGCGGGAGCATTAATTTTGAAGAACCAATTAATGTCCCGGGACTTGATGAGAAAGATTTAGTTTCAGTTTCCTGCGACTTGGAAGATTTAAACGCAGGGATCATCAATTCCAGAAAATTAAGTGTAAAGGCGATTGTTACGCTTCAGGTAAAGGTTGAGACCCTTTGCGACGTAGATGCTGCCGTAGAAGTGGACACGAAACCCGCCTCAGGCGATGCTCCCAGTGTAGAAACTCTTCGCAAAAAGGTGGATGTAGCAACCGTTGCTCTTCACCATAAGGACACGTTTCGGATAAAGGATACCATCAGCCTGTCTGGGAATAAGCCTAATATTGATCATATATTGTGGAATGAAATGATATTAAGGGGCGTAACCACCAGGCCTACGAACGGAAAGATGATGCTTGACGGCGAACTGATGGTCTTTATTATTTATCAGGGAGAAGGGGAAAATGCTCCCGTTCAGTGGATGGAAGAAAGTATTCCATTTTCAGGCGAAATAGAGGTTCCGGATGTAACAGAAGACATGGTGCCGGTAGTCACAGTACGGCTGATTCACAGGGATATTGAAGCGAAGCCTGATTCAGACGGTGAGATGCGGGAAATTGATGTGGATGCAGTTCTGGAACTGGATATGAAGCTTTATAAAGAAGAAAGTATGGAGCTTTTAAATGACTTATATTCGACTAACCGTGATCTTGCACTCCAGACCGGAGAAGCCTGTTTTGATAAGATCCTGACCAAGAATATGAGTAAATGTAAAATAGTTGAGAAAATAACCCTGGATCAGGCGGACCGGATCCTTCAGATCTGTCATAGTGAGGGTACCGTTAAAATTGACGATACGGAAGTAAAGGAAGACGGACTTCATGTGGAGGGTGTTCTGGAAGTTAAGATCCTTTATATGACCTCTGATGACACACAGCCCATTCAATGTGCAGTGGAGGATATTCCATTCCATTTCCTGATTGAGGCTCCTGGAATTAATGATTTGACCATCTGTCAGCTGAATCCTGGGCTGGAGCAGCTAAGTGCTGTTATGATCGGTGGAGGAAACGTTGAGGTGAAGGCGACCATTTCCCTTGATCTTCTGGCCTTACAGCCGGTTTGCGAACAAATCATTACCGGAGTAACGGATTCCCCCATGGATTTCAATAATTTGCAAAAACTTCCTGGAATTGTTGGTTATATTGTTCAGCCTGGTGATACTTTGTGGAAAATTGCTAAAAAATTCCATACAACTGTTGATACCATTATGACCACCAATGGTCTTACGGAAAGTACCATTAAGCCAGGGGACCGCTTAATTCTTGTAAAAGAAGTTTCATAAAATAAGTGCCAGACAAAAGCACCTGCTTTTGTCTGGCACTTTTGACAGGGATCTGCTGAATGATTTTAGTAAAACAGGGTAATATAAAGATTGTTATTCACATATCGGCAAGTCCTGTTATATAATATATTATAGCTTAAGCTTTGTTCAACCATCGACGGCGCCATAACGCATCCAGCTGGTGCTTAAGATAGATGACAGGTTAGCCTGGGCGGTAGTGACGCGATTGCAAGGCGTTATTACCGTTTACATAGCATCATATTTACAGATGGAGAAGAAAAATGAATTATACTTATTTGGTCAAATGTGCGGATAATACTCTTTACTGCGGATGGACAAACCATTTAGAAAAAAGAATGGAAGCCCATAACCAGGGAAAGGGTGCCAAATACACAAAGACAAGGAGACCGGTGGAACTGGTTTATTATGAATCTTATCCAACAAAGGAAGAGGCTATGCGCCGTGAAGTGCAGATTAAAAAGCTTTCCAGAAAGGACAAGCTGTTTCTGATCGAAAAATCTGAAAGTCTCCATTGACTTTTTTGCTTTCTTACTTTAGTATAGTAAATTATTACATCTAGGAAAGACTATATTGACGGAGGAATCTGGAATGGATCAGTTTGAGCGCGTAGCAGTAATAAAGAAAGCAAATATCTACCATGGCGGAAAGGTAACCAGCCGCACAATTTTGTTTGAAGACGGAACCAGAAAGACCCTGGGAATCATTTTACCGGGAGAATATGAGTTTGGTACAGATGAGAAAGAGCTGATGGAAATTCTTGGTGGTAACTTAAAAGCCCTTCTTCCAGGCAGCGATAACTGGGAAATTTATGAAGCAGGACAGGCTTTTACAGTACCCGCTTCCAGCAGATTTAAAGTTTCAACGGATGAAGTAACGGATTATTGCTGTTCCTATATAAAGGAATAGAGAAAAAAAGAAGACTGATCAGGCATTCTGGTTGAATGTACTCAGTCTTCTTTCTATTTTAAGTTAAGCCACGAAATGATACATGAGAACGTAGTGACAGAAGCTTCCTCCCATTACAAACAGATGAAACAGTTCATGATTGCCAAAGCTCTTATGTCTGGACTGAAACAGGGGAAGCTTTAACGCATAGATAATGCCTCCGATTGTATAAATCAGTCCGCCTGCAAGAAGCCAGATGAAGGCAGCAGGAGGAAGTGCTAATACGATTTTACGAAAAGCCAGGACACAGATCCAGCCCATGGCAATATAAATGACGGAAGAAAACCACCTTGGACACATGACAAAGAACGCTTTAATAATCATTCCTAAGACAGCAATGCCCCACACAAGAGCAAGAAGGCTTAAACCGGTTTTGTCACCCAGAACAATTAAGCAGACAGGAGTGTAGGTTCCTGCAATCAGGATAAATATCATCATGTGATCTAATTTTTTCAACAGCTTATTAATCTTAGGTGAAATATCAAGGGTATGATAGATCGTGCTGGCTGCGTAGAGAAGCACCATGCTGATGCAGAATACCGCCAGGGCTGCAAGATGAAGTTCCCCATCTGCAGAAGCTTTTATCAGAAGGGGAGTAGCTGCGATCAGGGCGAGAAGCATGGCGATAAAGTGAGTGCCTGCGCTGACGGGATCTTTAATTTTTATGTTCATAGTAAAACCTCCTTGCATGAGAAATAAAAACATGTGATGTAGTAATGAAAACTATGTTATATCTTTTTATATACTATACACTTTTGGGGAAAAGAATGCAAGTATTTTTTGAGTTTCAAAGTAAAAATCTTCATTGCTATTATGAACCATTTGAAATATAATCAATGAAACAAACGTGTTAAAAAGAGAGGAATATAATCATATGAACAATACGGTGAAGGAACTGATGGAGAGAAAGTCTGTCCGTGTTTATGAAGACAGGCAGATTGAGCAGGAAAAGAAGGCGGCTATCGTGGAAGCAGCACTGCAGGCACCTACGGCTGGTAATATGACCTTATATTCCATTATAGATGTGACGGACCCAGAGCTAAAACAGAAACTGTCTGTAACCTGTGATAATCAGCCATTTATTGCAAAGGCTCCCATGGTTCTTGTGTTCGTGGCAGATTATCAGAAATGGTATGATCTGTTTTGCAAGTATGAAGATACAGTCAGAACTCCAGGAATGGGAGATTTTATGCTGGCAGCCGATGATGCGTTAATTGCAGCGCAGAATGCAGTGGTTGCAGCTGAGTCAATGGGAATTGGATCCTGTTATATTGGGGATATTTTAGAACAGTACGAAACTCACCGGGAATTATTTTCTCTTCCCAGATATGCAGTGCCAGCTGCAATGGTGGTATTTGGCTATCCTGTTCCCCAGCAAACGGAGAGAGTGAAGCCGAAACGATTAAGACCGGAGGCGGTTGTTTTTGAGAATACTTACCGCCGTATGGAGCCGGAAGAATTTCAACATGAATTAAATAAGGTCACAGACAGAGGCGAAGATTTTGAACGGTGGATCCGGGCATTCTGCCAGCGTAAATGGAATTGCGATTTTAGTATTGAGATGAGCCGCTCTGTTAAGGCTATGATGAATCAGTGGGAAAATAAGGAGCAGCAGACGGATGAAGCTTAATATATTATTTGAAGATGATGATATTCTTGTGGTAGAAAAACCGGCAGGAATTGAGTCTCAGTCCGGGAAGACGTTTGAACCGGATATGGTCAGTGAGATAAAGAAACATATCAACATACAATCCACAAAGAATGGGGAGCCATATGTGGGAGTTATCCACAGACTGGACAAGCCGGTTGGCGGTGTAATGGTTTATGCAAAATCTCAAATTGCCGCAGAGGCTTTAAGCAGACAGGTTTCCGGGCATCAGATGGAAAAAATTTATTATGCTGTTGTTTGTGGAAAACCTGTGGATAACTTTTGCACCTACGTGGATTATTTGTGGAAAGACGGAAAAAATAATTGTTCAAAAATTGTGGAAAAGGGGATAAAAAGTGCAAAACCGGCAGAACTGGATTACTGGTTTGTGGATAGCAAAATTTTAGATGGTAAGGAAGTGAGCCTTCTTAAAATAAAGTTAAAAACCGGGCGGCATCACCAGATCCGTGTACAGATGGCAGGTCACGGCACACCTTTATGGGGAGACCGTAAGTATAATCCTGAATTTCAGAATCATGTTACAAAAGGAAATGTTGCTCTTTTTGCCTCTGGTCTCTCATTTCTTCACCCAAAAACAAAAAAGAAAATGACTTTTTCCATAAAGCCAAAAGAAGGATTGTTTGAGCTTTTTTCCTGGCAGGATGCATTTTAAAAGGAATTTTTTACTATCATGGTTTCTGCATATTTTTCACCGTTTGATTTATAATAACAGTGTACAAAAGAAGTACAAATCAGAAACAGGTGAGTCCATGGAGAAACCGAGCAGGAAACTGAAGAAAACAATTTTAATATTGGGAGTTACAGGGGCGGTCTATTTAAGCTTTCGATTTTTGCTGCCTCTTGTGATTCCCTTTTTGATTGCATATGTATTTGCCCTTTCCCTCCGTCCTTCTGCCCTTTGGATTGAAAGGAAAACCCGGTTCAATTATAAAAAAAGAGTGATTTCTCTCCCTCTTGCCTTGATTGGCGGAATTGAAATCTTACTTTTTATGATCGTTCTTGGCGTCTTTCTTTATTTTGCAGGCAGAAAGCTTTTCTTAGAGGCAAAGCTGTTGTTAGAAAATCTTCCTAAGATATTAGACGGTATTAACGCCTGGCTTATGGATAACTGTTCCTTTGTGGAACGGTTCTTAAAGCTGCCTGATGGTTATATGGTGAATGTGGTCAGTGATATTTTAATTGGTGGGGAAGCTGCCGTGAAAAGCAGGGCTATGCCTTTTTTAATGTCAAATTCCATGACCGTCTTAAAATGGGTGGTTCAGCTGACTGTTATTATAGTGATCTTAATGATTGCTACTGTTTTATCTCTGCAGGAGATGGATGATATCCGCACACGGCGGGATAATTCCATGTTCTGTTACGAATATGCAATGCTTGGTAACCGTCTGATGACAGTAGGCAGTGCATGGTTAAAGACTCAGGCAACCATTATGCTGTTTACAATGATAATCTGTTCTGTGGGATTGTTTCTATTAAAAAACCCATATTTTATTTTGCTGGGTATTATAATCGGATTACTGGATGCCATGCCGATATTCGGAACCGGAACTGTTTTAATACCCTGGGCGCTGATTGCTCTTGTTGAAAAAAAATGGCTTACGGGAGTAGGTCTTATCATTATTTATATTATCTGCTATTTTGTAAGAGAAATAATGGAAGCTAAGATTATGGGCGGAAAGGTGGGGTTAACACCTTTAGAAACTCTTGTGGCCATGTATGTGGGGCTGCAGCTTTTTGGAATTCTGGGATTTATTCTTGGACCAATCGGACTTTTGATTATTGAAGATATCGTGGAGCTTTATGAAGGAACGTGCTATAATGACCAAAAGAATGACAGGAAAAATGAAAAAGGAGAGGTGCCATGAATCCGGAACAATTAATAGAATTTTTAGGAGTGCTGGAAAAATTAAAATGCAACACCCGGCATAACTGGACGACAAACGGAAGGCAGGAAAGTGTGGCAGAGCACAGCTGGCGGCTGGCTGTGCTTGCGATGCTGATGGAAGAAGATTTTCCTGAGCTTAATATGAATAAGGTTATCCGCATGTGTCTGATCCATGACTGGGGGGAAGCTGTCACCGGAGATATACCAGCATTTATTAAGACAGAGGCGGACGAAGAGAAAGAGGCTGACGCGATTGAAACACTGCTAAAGAATCTGCCGGAAACGATTTCTTCTGGGTTTTTAACCATGTTTAAGGAAATGTCGGATCTTACTTCGGATGAAGCCATACTGGTAAAGGCTCTTGACAAAATTGAAACATTAATACAGCATAATGAATCAGGTTCCGGTGCATGGCTGCCTCTGGAATACGATCTGAACTTAACTTATGGCAATGAAGTCTGCGGGCATTTTGAAAAAACGCAGCAGCTTCGTGACAAAGTAAGAGAGCATACGTTACGGATTATCAATGAGGAGAGAAGAGAACATCGTGAGTGATACATATGAACAGATATGGAAAGAAATAAAGAATTTGAGAAAAGAACTTCATGACTGTCCGGAAAAATCAGGATCTGAGAAGGAGACCATGAAGCGTCTGAAAGAATTTTTGAAAGAACGGACTTCTCTTAAGATTGTAGATTGTGATACGTGGTTTTACGCTGTACATGAGGAAGAAGGAGCCTGGACCAGCAAGGCATTCCGAGCTGATATGGATGCGGTAATGGGGGAGGATGGCCGGCTTTTTCATGGCTGTGGGCATGATGGTCACAGCGCCGTGCTGGCCGGATTGTGTCTTCTGCTGGAGGGAAGAAAGACGGGAAACAATGTATATGCGATTTTTCAGCCCGCAGAAGAAACCGGTCAGGGGGCCAAGCTCTGCAGCAGACTTCTGGAGGAGAAAGGAATTCGGGAAATATACGGATTTCATAATCTGCCTGGATATCCCGCAGGAAAAGCAGTGGTGAAAAAAGGAACCTTTGCCTGTGCTTCCAGGGGGCTCATACTCAATCTGGAAGGCAGGCAGTGCCATGCGGCCTATCCGGAGGAGGGGATCAATCCTGCCTGGCTGATCGCTGAACTGATCAGCAGTCTGCCAACACTGACAGAAAAGGCGGGTTCTCAGGGTATGGTGCTCGCTACCATTATTGAAGTGAAGGCAGGAGGAGAAAATTTTGGAGTTTCTCCTGCTGACGGGAAGCTGGCATTAACGATCCGTGCTGAGCGTTTAACGGAATTAAACCGACTTCAGTCCTCTATACTTTCTCTTGCCCAAAAACGTGCGGTTGAAGGAGGATTAAAGTTTCAGTATGAGATATTGGATGAGTTTCCCGATACATACAATGAACCTGATATGGCTGATGCCTGCAAAAGAAGATTTGAGGAAGGGAAAATTCCTTATCTGGAAGAGAATGTGCCCTTTCGCTGGTCGGAAGATTTTGGCTGGTATTTAATGAAAACTCCTGGATTGTTTTTTGGTGTGGGAGCTGGAGAGGACTGTCCTGGTCTTCATACGGCTGCCTATGAATTTCCAGATGATATTATGGAATCTGCAGTACGGGCGTTTGAAGCCCTTTTATAGGAAATGTCTGGGAAAATGCTTTGTCCTCCTCTTGACAAACATATGTAAATAACGTAAAATCAACCATACGATCTATATAATTATAGGAAATATGACGTTGAAGAGGATTAATAAGTAATGATGTATCACAGAGAGAAGGCCCTTAGCTGAAAAGCCTTTATACCACTCATCACCCAACCTGCCTCGGAGTCCCGCAGAAAACTGCGGCGCGTATCCTGCGTTATCGGATTCAAAGTGAGCCGCATGAAAGCAGCGGCTAAATTGGGTGGCACCGCCGAGCTGTTCGGTCCCTTTTATAGGGATTGGATGGCTCTTTTTGTATCCATCTACGCTACAAAAGCGTGGGCTTTAACAATGAAATACCCTACGGGTATCCCTATATGCCCAAAAAGCGTGGGCTTTAACAATGAAATACCCTACGGGTATCCCTTTATGCCCAAAAAGCGTGGGCATGAATAATGAAACACCCTACGGGTATCCCTTTATGCCCAAAAAACATGGGCATGAATAATGAAAGGAGAGATTAGTCATGGCAAAGGACAAGAAATTAGTAGAGGCAATCACATCCATGGATGTGGATTTCGCACAGTGGTACACAGACGTAGTTAAAAAAGCAGAATTAATCGATTACTCCAGTGTAAAAGGCTGTATGGTAATTAAACCAGCAGGTTATGCGATCTGGGAAAATATTCAGAAGGAACTGGATTTTAGATTTAAGGAAACAGGTGTAGAAAATGTTTATATGCCTATGTTCATTCCGGAAAGCTTATTAGAGAAAGAAAAAGATCACGTAGAGGGTTTTGCTCCGGAGGTTGCCTGGGTAACTCATGGAGGACTGGAGCCATTACAGGAGAGACTTTGTGTAAGACCTACATCTGAAACCTTATTCTGTGATTTCTATTCCAGAGAGATTCAGTCTTACCGGGATCTTCCGAAATTATATAACCAGTGGTGCTCCGTAGTACGCTGGGAAAAAACAACCAGACCATTCCTTCGTTCCAGAGAATTTTTATGGCAGGAAGGTCATACTGCTCATGCTACTGCCAAAGAAGCTGAGGAAAGAACAGAAATGATGCTGAACTTATACGCGGATTTCTGTGAAGAAGTACTTGCTATGCCTGTCATTCGTGGACAGAAAACAGATAAAGAAAAATTTGCGGGTGCAGAGGCTACTTATACAATTGAAGCCCTGATGCATGACGGAAAAGCTCTTCAGTCAGGAACCAGCCACAACTTTGGAAGCGGATTTGCAAAGGCTTTCGAGATTCAGTATTCAGATAAGAAAAATAAGCTTCAGTACGTTCACCAGACCTCCTGGGGATTAACTACCAGACTTATCGGCGCTATTATCATGGTTCATGGTGATGACAACGGACTTGTACTTCCTCCTAGAATTGCTCCGGTTCAGGTTATAATTGTGCCTGTACAGCAGCAGAAGGAAGGCGTTCTTGAGAAAGCATATGAATTAAAGAATGTTCTTTCTAATTATAAAGTAAAAGTTGATGATTCAGATAAGAGTCCTGGCTGGAAATTCAGCGAATCCGAGATGAGAGGAATTCCGGTTCGTGTTGAGATCGGACCAAGAGATATTGCTGAAAATCAGGCTGTTCTTGTCCGTCGTGATACTCATGAAAAAATGACAGTATCCTTAGATGAATTAAATGAAAAAGTTGGAGAGCTTTTAAGTACCATTCAAAGTGATATGCTTGCCCGTGCCCGTGCTCACAGGGATGCCCATACTTATGAGGCTGTGGATATGGACAGCTTTGTAAAAACTGTAGAAGAAAAGCCAGGCTTTGTTAAAGCAATGTGGTGTGGATCCCAGGAGTGTGAGGATAAAATCAAGGAACTGACTGGCGCCACGTCCAGATGTATGCCATTTAAGCAGGAGCATCTGTCCGATACCTGTATTTGTTGCGGCAAGCCGGCGGTAAAAATGGTTTATTGGGGCAGAGCTTATTAATCAGGAAATATAAAGATGCAGGAGGAAATGCAGTGATAACAATTCAGGTACCAGATGCAGCAGGAAAGATCATAAGACAACTGAATACCCATGGGTTTGAGGCATATGCGGTGGGCGGATGTGTGAGAGACAGCCTGCTTTTACGGGTACCAAAAGACTGGGATATCACCACCTCCGCAAAACCAGAACAGGTTAAGGAAATATTTGCAAGAACGGTTGATACGGGGATTTTGCACGGTACAGTAACCGTGCTGATGGAACACGAAGCCTATGAAGTGACAACCTACCGCATTGATGGAGAGTATGAAGATGGAAGACACCCCAAGTCTGTGGAATTTACCGGCAATCTGCTGGAAGATTTAAAACGAAGGGATTTTACCATTAATGCGATGGCATACAGTGAAAGAGACGGGCTGGTAGATGCCTTTGGCGGAGTCCGGGATTTAGAAGCCGGAATTATCCGCTGTGTGGGAAATCCCATGGATCGTTTTAATGAGGATGCTTTGCGGATTCTCAGGGCAATCCGGTTTTCTGCACAGCTGGGATTTGAGATTGAACGGGAAACCAGTAAAGCCATTTCTGCAATTGCACCAAATATGGAAAAAGTCAGTAAAGAGAGGATTGCGGTGGAACTGACAAAGCTTCTTCTCTCTGACTATCCTGAGAAAATGTCGGCTGTATTTGAAAGCGGGATTGCACCTTATGTTTCCCGGCATTTTAACACGGCTAAAACAGGCCTCTTCCAGCTTGAGAAGCTTAAAATGCTGCCTTCCAGCAAGCATGTACGCTGGTCTGGTCTTTTGCGTTTCTTAGACCCAAAGGAGGCAGCAGGAATTTTAAAAGAACTGAAACTGGACAATGATACGGTTGATCAGGTTAAAATCCTCTCTGAACTATGGAAGAATGAAATTCCTGCGTCAAAGCCCGAAATCAGAAAAGTTATGAGCAGAATTAATGCTCCATTAATTGATGATCTCCTGAATTTTCAATCTGTATTTTTAGACGGCTCTTATCTGGAACAGCTAAAAACAGTGAGACAGTATGCCGGGGAAATCATTGATGATGGAGACTGTATCTGTCTGAAGGATATGGCAGTAACCGGGAGGGATCTGATTCAAGCAGGTGTAAAACCCGGTCCTCAAATGGGTGAAATACTGGAAGCATTATTGAACCAGGTCTTAAAAAATCCGGAACATAACAGCCGTGAATATCTTCTGAATTATTCCAAAGATCTCTTCTGAAAACAGACCTGAGCATGGATAACTTTCCCCTGGAGTTTGCATATTTTTTTCCGCCCCTTCATACCCTAGAAGTAGCTGATTAGCTAAGAGTTGGAGGGGTGGTTGTGAACGAGAAATACACAGAGGTGCTTTCGCAGTATGAGCTTGAAATTCTGGATGTGAAACGCGGCCGGGGCGCCTGGCTGTGTGAAACAGATCAGGGGCTTAAGCTGCTGAGGGAATATAAAGGAACCATCAAGCGCCTGGAATTTGAGGATCAGGTATTTTTACAACTGGAAGAAACCGGCCACTTGAGTGTGGATCGCTACGTTAGAAATAAAGAAGGTGAAATTCTTTCCAGTGCAGAGGATGGCACCAGATGGATTGTGAAAAACTGGTATTCAGACCGGGAATGCAATTTAAAGGATAGTAAAGAGGTTCTTTGCGCCATTGAACGGATTGCTTTATTACATAAAATGTTTCGCAAAGTAAAGTTTAAAGATGAATGGAACTTAGGCTCCATTCTGGTGCAGCAGCCGGCTGAGGAGATGGAACGTCACAACAGGGAACTGATACGAGCCCGCAGTTTTATCCGCAGTAAAAGAAAGAAGTCCGAATTTGAACTATGTGTCATGGGAAATTATGACGTATTTTTTGATCAGGCTATGGAAGCCTGTAAAGGACTTGCAGGCTTTTGCGAGGAATGCGGGATTGGGGAGGGGTATTTGTGTCATGGAGACTTAAACCAGCATCATATTCTGATGTGTACCCATGACGTTGCAATTGTAGAATTTAACCGGATGCACAGAGGCATGCAGATGGAGGATCTTTATCACTTTATGAGGAAGGCTATGGAAAAGCATGACTGGAATTTAAAGCTGGGTATGTCCATGCTGGATACTTATTCAAAAGTGCTTCCTTTGTCAGGTGCAGACAGGACCTGCCTGTATTATCTGTTTTTGTATCCGGAAAAATACTGGAAGCAGATTAACTTTTATTATAATGCCAATAAGGCCTGGATACCGGCCAGAAATATTGAAAAACTAAGGGATTTGGAGATTCAGCAGCCTATGCGGAATCTTTTCCTGTCGAGAATAAAATAATGGGAATCTGCTTTCCTTTTGCCATGTTATGATTTATAATAGCCATAATATGAAGTGGAGAGAAGGGAGCATTTTGCTTATGAAAGATTACAGAAGCATCTATGAAGAATGGTTATCAAATCCATACTTTGATGAGGCGACGAAAGAAGAACTCCAAAGAATTAAAGATGATGACAATGAAATCAAAGAGCGTTTCTACCAGGATCTGGAATTCGGTACCGCCGGTTTAAGAGGCGTGATCGGAGCAGGCATCAACCGCATGAACATTTATGTGGTCAGAAAAGCCACCCAGGGTCTTGCAAATTATATCATAAAACAGGGCGGAGCCCACAAAGGCGTAGCCATAGCATATGACTCCAGACATATGTCTCCGGAATTCGCAGAGGAGGCTGCACTGACACTTGCTGCCAATGGTATCAAAGCATATAAATTTGAATCTCTGCGCCCTACTCCGGAGCTTTCATTTGCTGTGAGAAAACTGGGCTGTATCGCAGGTCTTAATATAACCGCCAGCCACAATCCACCGGAATATAACGGATATAAGGTTTATTGGGAAGATGGTGCACAGTTTACACCTCCTCACGATCGGGGAGTTACTGCTGAGGTTTTAGCAATTACAGATATTTCTACGGTTAAGACCATCAAAAGAGAAGAAGCTGTTGCAGCAGATAAATATGAAATAATTGGTGCGGCTGTTGACGATGCTTACATTGCACAGGTAAAGGCTCAGGTTATGAATCAGTCTGCAATCCATGAGATGAAGGATGAACTTTCCATTGTTTATACCCCTCTCCATGGTACAGGCAATGTTCCCGCAAGAAGAGTCTTAAGAGAACTTGGATTTACCAAAGTTTATGTGGTGCCGGAGCAGGAACTGCCAGATGGAGATTTTCCCACTGTCAGCTATCCCAATCCAGAGGCGGAGGAAGCCTTTCAGCTGGGGCTTTCCCTGGCAAAAGAAAAGGATGCAGACCTGGTTTTAGCCACAGATCCCGATGCAGACCGACTGGGTGTTTATGTAAAGGATTATAAATCCGGAGAGTATATTCCGCTCACCGGCAATATGTCCGGTTCCCTGCTCTGCGAATATGTATTAAGCCAGAGACAGGAACGTGGTGATATCCCATCTGACGGACAGGTGGTAAAGTCCATCGTAACCACCAATCTGGTAGATGCAGTGGCTAAGTCTTACGGATGTGAACTCATTGAAGTGCTCACTGGATTTAAGTATATCGGGCAGCAGATTTTAAAAGAAGAGGCTACCGGTTATGGAACCTACCTGTTTGGTCTGGAAGAAAGCTATGGATGCCTGATCGGCACCTATGCCAGGGATAAAGATGCAATCTCTGCAACGGCCGCTCTCTGTGAGGCTGCCGCTTATTATAAGACAAAAGGCATGAGTCTTTGGGATGCCATGATTGCAATGTATGAGAAATATGGATACTATAAAGATGCGGTTAATTCAATCGGATTAAAAGGCATTGAGGGTCAGGCAAAGATCCGTGCAATTATGGAAGCCATGAGAAGCAATACACCAGCGGTGTTTGGTGGATATAAAGTTCTTTCAGCAAGAGACTATAAGGCAGATACGGTAAAGAATATGGAAACGGGAGCTGTTAAACCCACTGGTCTGCCGTCTTCTGACGTGCTTTATTATGAACTGGAGGAGGATGCGTGGCTATGCGTCAGACCTTCCGGAACAGAGCCTAAGATTAAGTTCTATTATGGGATTAAGGGAAGTTCCATGGCAGATGCAGAAGAGAAATCTGCGAAGCTGGGGAAAGCCCTTATGGAAATGGTAGATCAAATGATATAAATGAAAAAGAAGGATCCAATTGAGATCCTTCTTTTTTTATTTTTTGAATTTTTTTGCATTTTCCTTTAATTCCCGAAGTGCTTCCCCAAACATACGGGATGAAGCAGAAGGGTTACGCCTGAGAATACCTTTCGGATAAAATGTAAGCCGGCTCGTTAATTTTTCCCTTGTCTCAGTCAGGGCCTGAAGTCTCTCTGCCAATGCAGATTCCTTAATGGCATTCGTTGTTTCTGTTTTAAGAGAAGTAAGCTTTACCATGGTTTCTTCTTTTACGGAAGCCGCCATTTGCATGGTTTCAGATTTTAACTCAGAAACCTTCTGGGCAGTTTCAGCTTTTAATAATGACATCTGTACCTGAACCTCTTCCAGCTCCGCCCTGATTTTAGTTAAGGATTCCAGTACCTTGCCAAGATCAAGAGCTGCCTTGGTGGATTGAACGGTGTCATAGACAAATAGGATGCCAATCCCAGTTACCAGAAAGATGCATGTCGTTGCACTCAGGCGAAACACCAGCCATTCTAAGGGGCGGTGAACCACTTCTGTTAGAAGAATGGTGAGAAAGCCCCAGGCGATGGAAGTGCCCAGACAGACATATCCGTTTAAATTAAAAGGGTTTTTACTGTAATCCCAGTATTTCATTTTAAATAACCGTTCCATGATATAACCGGTTAAGTACTCAAGAACAGAAGCACCGATCATACCAAAGAGAAAAACCAGAAGCAGGTTGCCTTTCACAGGAAGAGACAGAAAAAGCATAAGGATTGCGCCGCTGCCATAGAGCGGGAGTAAGGGAAGTCTTAAAAATCCACGGTTTACAAAATGAAAGCTCCTTACGGAAACATAAGTCGATTCGATTACCCAGCCGATAAAGCAGTAAATGAAAAAAAACAGCAGCCACTGATACCATGTATATACGTACATGCTTAGATTCCTTTCTTCATGTATTCATGTTGGATCTATCATATACGGTTTTGTCCGTTTTTGCAACCATAATGAGTAAGAGTAAGGCAAAATATGCTTGCCTTAATTGCTCGGTTCATGTAGAATTATGATGTTTCGGTTAGTGGAATTGCACTTATGAAGGAGTTTTTTGATGAGTATATTAAACGTAGAACATTTGACCCATGGATTTGGAGACCGCGCCATCTTTCAGGACGTGTCATTCCGGTTATTAAAAGGAGAACACATCGGCCTGATCGGAGCCAATGGAGAGGGTAAATCCACATTTATGAATATCATAACGGCGAAGCTTCAGCCGGATGAAGGAAAAGTTGAGTGGGCAAAGAGAGTCCGTGTGGGCTATTTAGACCAGCATACTGTATTGGAAAAAGGGATGACCATCCGCGACGTATTAAAAAGCGCATTTGCTTTTTTGTTTCAGATGGAAGAACAGATGAATGAGATCTGCGACCGTATGGGAGAGGCAGACGAAGAGACCATGAATTCCATGATGGAAGAGCTTGGTACGATTCAGGATTTATTAATGGCACATGATTTTTATATCATTGATTCCAAAGTGGAAGAAGTGGCCAGAGCATTGGGATTAAGTGATATGGGGATTGATAAGGATGTAACGGAACTGAGCGGGGGCCAGAGAACCAAGGTTCTTTTGGGAAAGCTGTTGTTAGAGAAGCCGGATATCCTTCTTTTGGACGAGCCTACCAATTACCTGGATGTACAGCATATTGAATGGCTGAAACGTTATCTTCTTGAGTATGAAAATGCGTTCATTCTGATATCCCATGATATTCCGTTCCTAAACAGCGTGGTAAATATTATCTATCATATGGAAAATCAGGCGTTAGACCGTTATGTAGGTGATTATGACAAGTTCCAGGAAGTGTATGCTGTAAAGCGTGCTCAGCTGGAATCAGCTTATAAGAGGCAGCAGCAGGAAATCGCAGAGCTGGAGGATTTTGTGGCGCGCAACAAAGCCCGGGTTTCCACCAGAAATATGGCCATGTCCAGACAGAAAAAGCTGGACAAAATGGATGTAATTGAGCTTTCTAAAGATAAACCAAAACCTGAGTTTCATTTTATGGAAGCCCGTACTGCAGGAAAAATGATATTTGAGACAAAGGAACTGGTGATTGGATACGAGGAACCATTATCAAAACCACTGAATCTGATCATGGAAAGAGGAGAAAAGGTAGTTTTATCAGGAGCCAACGGCATTGGAAAGACTACTTTATTAAAAAGCATTCTGGGACTGACACCTTCCTTAAAAGGAAACGTGGAGCTGGGAGATTATCTGTCCATTGGTTATTTTGAGCAGGAGATGGCTCCTGGAAACACTACCACCTGCATTGAAGAGATCTGGAAAGAGTTTCCTTCCTATACCCAGTATCAGGTTCGCTCTGCTCTTGCCAAATGCGGACTTACCACCAACCATATTGAAAGCCAGGTGCGGGTGCTCAGCGGAGGCGAACAGGCAAAGGTTCGTTTGTGCAAGCTGTTAAACAGAGAGACCAATGTTCTTTTGCTGGATGAGCCGACCAACCATCTTGATGTGGAGGCAAAAGAAGAGTTAAAAAGGGCGCTGATGGAATATAAGGGCAGTATCCTTTTGATCTGTCATGAACCGGAATTTTATGAGGGAGTTGCAACGAAAGTAATTGATTGCCGGGAGTGGGCATTAAAGTTATCCTGATAATACAAAAAGACGGGATTTGATTTCTTGAAAAAGAATCAAATCCCGATTTTGAATAAAAAAAATCCGCTTCCGCCATTGGGAAACAGATTCGTCAATCTTTTAGGGGGGCCGGACGGTTTGCACCGTCCGGTATGAGTATGAAAAAGCTTTGTGATTTCAAGTAAGTTACTTGAAACAAAAGGCCCGTCATCCTTTCGGATAACGTATTATCAGTATATGATATAAATGTGAAGAAAATGTGTCTCGTACATTAAAAAAACATAAACAAAATAAAAATTAAAAAAACCCTTTCAAAACGTAATGTTATTGTATATAATAAGATAGAAAATGCGACTTCATTTACCAATTAACATAAATTTGAAGATAAAGGAAACCCTGGGAACAGGATACAGCGAACAGGAGGAAGATTATTATGATGATGTCTAATGACATTGGAATTGATTTAGGTACAGCAAGCATACTGGTTTATATCAAAGGAAAAGGTGTAGTTTTAAAAGAGCCGTCAGTTGTGGCCATAGACCGTGATACCAATAAAATAAAGGCAATCGGAGAAGAAGCAAGACTGATGATCGGAAGAACACCCGGTAATATTGTAGCAGTCAGACCTTTGCGCCAGGGTGTTATTTCTGATTACACAGTAACAGAAAAGATGCTGAAGTATTTTATCAACAAAGCAGTAGGAAAGAAAACATTAAGAAAGCCAAGAATCAGTGTCTGCATCCCCAGCGGTGCCACTGAAGTTGAAAAGAAAGCAGTAGAAGATGCAACTTATCAGGCAGGAGCCAGAGAAGTTGCAATTATTGAAGAGCCGGTTGCAGCAGCAATTGGGGCTGGTATTGATATTTCCAAGGCATGCGGCAATATGATCGTTGATATTGGCGGCGGTACTTCCGATATCGCAGTGATTTCATTAGGCGGTACAGTTGTCAGCACTTCTATTAAAGTTGCTGGTGATGATTTTGATGAGGCTCTTGTCCGCTATATGCGTAAGAAGCATAACCTTTTAATTGGTGAGAGAACTGCAGAAGAGATCAAGATCAATATTGGAGCTGCTTACCGCAGACCAGAAGTTTTAACCATGGAAGTAAGAGGAAGAAACTTGGTAACAGGCCTTCCAAAGACCATTGTAGTTACTTCGGACGAGACTCTTGATGCATTAAAAGAGCCGGCGATGCAGATCGTAGACGCCGTTCATAATGTTCTGGAGAGAACTCCACCAGAACTGGCTGCTGATATTTTTGACAGAGGAATTGTTTTAACAGGAGGCGGTTCTTTATTAAGCGGATTAGATGCACTGATCGAAGAGAAGACAGGCATCACAACTATGATAGCGGAGGATCCGCTGACTGCAGTTGCCATTGGAACCGGTAAATTTATTGAATTTACACATGGCGGAAACAATAAAACAGAATTTTAACTGCTCTTAACAGCCCTGGCGGTATCCATTGATTCCGGCAGGGTTCCTTTTGCGGCAGTCTCTTACCATTTACGGAGGAAACATGGCGACAGTCTGCGGATTTGTAGAAAAAATTAAATACAGGAACGAAGACAACGGTTATACGGTGTTGAGCCTTTCAGAAGATG
This sequence comes from Lacrimispora xylanisolvens, assembly GCF_002934545.1. Taxonomy (GTDB): domain Bacteria; phylum Bacillota; class Clostridia; order Lachnospirales; family Lachnospiraceae; genus Lacrimispora; species Lacrimispora xylanisolvens. Next base: position 137,727 of record NZ_PTJA01000015.1, on the reverse strand, counting down.
GTGAGGAGTATACGCTGGTAGGCAATTTTCATTATATCAGTGAAGGGGAACGGATTGAAGCGGTTGGGATTTTAACGGAACACCCCGTTTATGGGGAGCAGATGTCTGTGGAAAGCTATGAAATCAAAGCTCCTGAGGATACTGCTGCCATGGAACGTTACTTAGGTTCCGGAGCGATAAAGGGTGTGGGTGCTGCATTGGCGGCCAGAATTGTCCGCCGGTTTAAAGCCGATACCTTCCGGATCATGGAAGAAGAGCCGGAACGCCTTTCTGAGGTAAAGGGTGTCAGTGAAAAGCTTGCCATGTCTATTTCCAATCAGGTGGAACAAAAGAAAGAGATGCGCCAGGCTATGATGTTCCTTCAGGAATATGGCATTTCCATGAATCTTGCAGTGAAGATCTACCAGGAATATGGCCCCAGGCTCTACAGCATTGTGAAGGAGAATCCTTATCAGATGGCAGATGACATATCCGGCGTGGGATTTAAAATGGCGGATGAGATTGCCAGAAAAGCAGGTATTTTTACAGACTCGGATTTTCGGATTAAATGCGGAGTTTTGTATACCCTTTTACAGGCCACTTCAAACGGTCATACTTATCTGCCGGAAGAGGAGCTCCTTTCCTCTGCCTCTGAGCTGCTGAAAGTGGAGCAGGCATCCATAGAAAAGCATCTGATGGACATGCAGCTGGACAAACGTCTCGTGATCAGAGAGACGGACGAAAAGCGGACTGTCTATGCCTCCCAGTATTACTATATGGAACTGAATGTGGCTAAGATGCTTCACGATTTAAATATAAGAGGAACCATGCCTGAGGACGAGATCAGAACCAGGCTTATTAAGATTCAGGAAAAAGAGCAGATTGAGCTGGATGAAAAGCAGGTAATGGCGGTAGTAGAAGCGGTAAACAGCGGTCTTTTGATTATTACGGGAGGACCTGGAACCGGAAAAACAACTACCATTAATACCATTATCCGTTTTTTTGAAAGCGAGGAGATGGAGATATTGCTGGCGGCTCCTACGGGCAGGGCAGCAAAGCGCATGACAGAAGCAACTGGTTATGAGGCGCGGACCATACACCGGCTGTTAGAACTGTCCGGTGTTCCGGGAGACGAGCGTTCCGTATCCATGCATTTTGAACGGAATGAAGAGAATCCTTTGGATGCCGATGCTGTGATCATCGATGAGACATCCATGGTGGACATTCATCTGATGCAGTCTCTCTTAAAAGCCATAAACCCCGGAACCAGGTTGATACTGGTGGGAGATGTGGACCAGCTTCCCAGCGTTGGGCCCGGGAATGTGCTGCGGGATCTAATTGAATCCCAAAGTTTTAATGTAGTAATGCTGACAAAAATTTTTCGTCAGGCGAACCAGAGTGATATTGTTGTGAATGCGCATATGATTAACCGGGGAGAAACGGTTCCTCTTGGGAAAAAGAGTAATGACTTTTTATTCATTAAAAGGGAAGAACCTAATACCATCATCAATGCCATGATTACACTGGTACAAAGTAAACTTCCTTCCTATGTACAGGCAGATCCCTTTGACATTCAGATCATGACACCTATGAGAAAAGGTGCCATGGGAGTGGAACGGCTCAATACCATTCTTCAGGAATATTTAAATCCCCCTTCCGAGGCAAAGCAGGAACGGGAATCGGCAGGCGTGATTTACCGGACCGGCGATAAAGTGATGCAGATTAAGAACAACTATAATATGGAATGGGAAGTCAGAAACAAGTATGGGATTCCGGTGGAAAAGGGAACGGGAATTTATAACGGAGATATAGGAATTATTCGTGAGATGAATTCCTTTGCCGAGCTTGTGACTGTGGAATTTGACGAGGGACGGCTGGTGGAATACAGCTATAAGCAGTTAGAAGAATTAGAACTGGCTTATGCCATAACCATTCACAAATCCCAGGGAAGTGAGTATCCGGCAGTGGTAATTCCTGTTTTCCCCGGACCAAGAATGCTGATGACGAGAAACTTAATCTATACAGCGGTTACCCGGGCAAAGACCTGCGTCTGCCTGGTTGGTCTGCCAGGTACGTTTCAGGATATGGTAAACAATGAAATGGAACAGCGCAGATATTCCGGCCTGAAAGATCGTATCTGCGAAATATATAAGCTGCCTTAAATTCTATGGGCAGACATGGGTCCATGTCTGCCCGTCTTTCCATTCTTAAAAGGAGAATCAGTCCTTATGCAATCCTCTTTTTTTATCGACCTCTTATTTCCAAGAAGATGTCCGGTCTGTGACGGAATTGTCATGCCAAAAGGCAGGCTCATCTGCCCTGATTGTGTCCGGGTGCTTTCCTTTGTAAAAGATCCTGTGTGCAAAAAGTGCGGTAAGGAGCTTTTCAGCAGTGACATGGAATATTGTTTTGACTGTGTAAAGCACAAAAGAAGCTTTGAGTATGGCAGGGCTCTGATTAATTATGACGAGCACGCAAAAACCTCAATGGCGAAAATAAAATATAAAAATAAACGGGAGTATCTGGATTTTTACGGAGATGCCATAAGCCTGCGTTATGAAAAGATTATAAGACGTATGGATGCCGGCGGTCTGGTCCCCGTTCCGGTTCATCCTTCGAGAAGAAAAGAGAGAGGATTTAATCAGGCAGAAGTTCTTGCGCAAAAGATCGGAGCAAAACTTCAGATTCCTGTTTTTCCTGATATGCTGGTAAGAAATAAAAAAACTATGCCTCAGAAAGCCCTTAATCCTACAGAACGTTTAAAGAATCTGGAAGAAGCGTTTATGCCGGGAAAAATAGTTTCTGGTGTAAAAAATGTGATTTTAATTGATGATATTTATACCACTGGAAGTACGGTGGAAGCATGTACCCGTGTACTGAAAAAATCGGGAATTAATAAGGTGTATATTTTGACAATTTGTATTGGACGAGGGCAGTAGTTTGATGTATGATACTAAAATAAATAATACTGATCAACTCAGGAGGAATGGGAATGAATATCAGGACCGCAGAAGAAAAAGATATGCAGCAGCTCTTGGATATATATAATTATGAGGCAGAACATGGTTTTGCAACCTTTGATTTTACTCCAAAAACCATGGAGGAACGTATGGTCTGGTTTCGTGAGCATAATGTGAAAAATCACCCCCTGATTGTGGCAGAGGAAGATGGGAAAGCAGTTGGCTATGCAAGCCTCTCCGCTTATCGCCCAAAAGAAGCATACAAAGAAACAGTAGAACTTTCTATCTACGTTGATAAGGATTACCGCAGAAGAGGAATTGCCGGAAAGCTGGCGGTGGCGATTCTTGATATGGCCAGAGAAAGAGAAGATATTCATACAGTTGTGTCCGTAATTACAGGAGGTAATGATGCAAGTATGAAACTTCACGAACAGCTTGGTTTCGTTCATTGCGGGACAATACGTGAAGTAGGGAAAAAGTTTGGAAAAATTCTGGATATAGAAAATTATCAGATCATTCTGTAATATGGGGTAAATGGAGAGGGGGAGAAGAATATGAATCATATGGAGGGATATTATACTTCCGGGGAGTTTGCAAAGAAGGCCAGTGTCTCTATACGGACCATCCGTTATTATGACAAACAGGGACTGTTAAAGCCGGCATGCATGAGTGCAGGCGGATACCGGCTTTATACTGATTCGGATTTTGCTAAACTGCAAAAGATACTCTCTCTCAAATATCTTGGATTTTCACTGGATGAAATCCGCTCCATTACCATTAATGATAAGGATCATGACTATGTGGGAGAATCAATCAAACTTCAGCTCAGTCTGATCCGTAAGAGAATTGAACATTTAAAACTGGTAGAGCAGACGTTAACAGAAACCTCAAAACTGGTGGAGGACCACCAGGCTGCAGACTGGAATAAAATTCTTCACTTAATCCATATTACAAATATGGAAAAGACTCTGGTGGAACAATATAAGGATGCAGCCAATGTGAGCATCCGGATTGGTCTCCATAAAAAGTATGCCACCAATCCCGAGGGCTGGTTCCAGTGGCTTTATAAACAGATGGAGCCTTTAAATGGCAGGCACATTCTGGAACTTGGCTGCGGAAATGGAGAATTATGGCGGGTAAATAAAGAACGGATTCCCGCCGATGCGAAGCTATGCCTTACAGATATATCCAAGGGTATGGTTCGTGATGCTCAGGAAAATTTAAAACAGGTGAAGGGGCAGATAACATTTGAAGTTATGGACTGCAGGCAGATTAAAAAGCCGGAAGAAAGCTTTGATGTTACCGCTGCCAATCACGTGCTGTTTTATTTAACCAATCTGGATGCTGCACTGACTCAGGTTACCAGCGTCTTAAAAAAAGACGGAATCTTTTATTGTAGCACCTATGGCAGGGAACATATGAAGGAGATCAGACAGCTGGTGATGGAGTTTGATTCCAGAATCGCACTTTCTGAGGTAAATCTTTATGATGTGTTCGGACTGGAGAATGGAGAAGAGATTTTAGGTAAACATTTTAAAACTGTAAGAAAAGAAATATACGATGACCATCTGGAAGTGACGGATGCTGGTGCACTGATGGAATATATATTATCCTGTCACGGCAATCAGCAGGAGTTTCTTAGCGACAGATATGAAGAATTCCGGGACTATCTGGAAAAGAAGATGGGAAAAAAGGGATATATTCCGATTACAAAGCAGGCAGGGGTATTTATTTGCAGAAAATAAGAAAAAAGTAATAGAAAAAGACTTGACCGTGACGTTACGTCACCCTTTATGATAGCTGTATGAATGAATATGGAGGAAACAACGAATGAAGGGAATAATTCTTGCCGGGGGGTCCGGCACCAGGCTGTATCCACTTACTATGGTAACGTCGAAACAGTTACTGCCGATCTATGATAAACCCATGATTTACTATCCGCTTTCTGTTTTAATGAATGCAGGAATCCGGGATATCCTGATTATATCCACTCCCGATGATACACCACGGTTTGAGGCGCTGTTAGGAAATGGCTCACAGTTTGGAATTCAGTTAACTTACGCAGTGCAGCCTTCTCCCGATGGTCTTGCCCAGGCGTTTATCATCGGAGAAGAATTTATTGGAGACGACAGCGTCGCCATGATTCTTGGAGATAACATTTTTGCGGGCCACGGTCTTACCAAACGACTTCTTCATGCAGCAAATAAAAAAGATGGAGCAACCGTTTTCGGTTATTACGTGGATGATCCGGAGCGTTTTGGTATTGTGGAATTTGATTCCGAAGGAAAAGCCATTTCCATTGAAGAAAAGCCATCTGCTCCCAAGAGCAATTACTGCGTGACAGGACTTTATTTCTACGATAATAAAGTTGTGGAATATGCGAAGAACTTAAAGCCTTCCGCCCGCGGTGAACTGGAGATTACAGATTTAAACCGCATTTACTTAGAAGAGGGAATGCTTGATGTGGAACTTCTGGGTCAGGGCTTTACCTGGCTTGACACAGGGACTCATGAGTCTTTGGTAGATGCCACTAATTTCGTTCGTACCATGGAAACCCATCAGCACAGAAAAATTGCCTGTCTGGAGGAGATTGCTTATTTAAACCACTGGATCACACAGGATCAGCTGGAAAAGAGCATAGAACCTTTAAAGAAGAATCAGTACGGACAGTATCTGATGGATGTGCTTGCAGGAAAATATATCGATAAGTAAAGGAGAAAATCATGAAAATTATTGTAACCGGAGGAGCTGGATTTATCGGCGGAAACTTCGTACATCATATGGTAAATAAATACCCGGACTATGAGATTATCAATCTGGATCTCTTAACCTATGCAGGTAATTTAGAGACTTTAAAACCAGTAGAAGACAAACCGAATTATCGCTTCATCAAAGGTGATATTGCAGACAGAGCCTTTATTTTTGAACTGTTTGAAAAAGAAAAACCAGATATGGTGGTTAACTTTGCAGCAGAAAGTCACGTAGACCGTTCTATCACAGATCCTGAAAGCTTTGTAAGAACTAATGTAATGGGGACAACCACATTACTTGACGCATGCCGCACCTATGGCATTCAGCGTTACCATCAGGTTTCTACCGATGAAGTTTACGGTGATTTACCTCTTGACCGCCCGGATTTATTCTTTACAGAAGAAACTCCGCTCCATACATCAAGTCCTTATTCTTCCTCAAAAGCCAGTGCAGACTTATTTGTTCTGGCATATCAGAGAACCTTCGGACTTCCTGTTACTATTTCCAGATGCTCCAATAACTACGGCCCCTATCATTTCCCTGAAAAACTGATTCCGCTTATTATCAGCCGTGCGCTGGCAGATGAGGATCTTCCAGTATACGGAACAGGAGAGAATGTAAGAGACTGGCTTCATGTATCGGATCACTGCGAGGCGATCGATTTAATCATTCACGAAGGCAGAGTAGGAGAAGTCTATAATGTAGGCGGACACAACGAGCGCACTAATTTAGAAGTAGTAAAAACTATATTAAGAGAACTGGATAAACCGGAAAGCTTAATCAAATATGTAACAGACCGTCCGGGGCATGACAGACGCTACGCCATTGACCCGAAGAAGCTGGAAACAGAGCTTGGCTGGAAGCCGAAGTACAATTTTGACACCGGAATCCGCCAGACCATTCAGTGGTATCTGGATCATGAGGACTGGTGGAAACATATTGTAAACGGAGAATACCAGAATTATTTTGACAATATGTACGGAAAACGTTTATAAATTCCAATGGTAAAGTGAGGCAGCGATGAAAGTATTAGTTACTGGCGTAAAAGGCCAGCTTGGTTATGACGTAGTAAATGAGCTGAAAAAACGAGGCCATGAGGCAGTGGGTGTGGACATTGAAGAGATGGATATTACGGATGAGGAAAGCGTAAACCGGGTGATCCGGGAAGCTGCTCCTGATGCAGTCATTCATTGTGCCGCATATACAGCTGTGGATGCAGCAGAGGACAACGTGGATTTATGCAGAGCTGTGAATGCCAGGGGAACCGGTAACATTGCCAGGGTGTGTAAAGCACTGGATATCCGCATGATGTATATCAGTACGGATTACGTATTTAACGGTCAGGGAACCCGCCCCTGGGAGCCTGACGATCAAAGAGAGCCGTTGAATATCTACGGACAGACCAAGTACGAGGGAGAACTGGAAGTAGAAGAGAATCTTAAAAAGTATTTCATCGTACGGATTGCCTGGGTATTTGGAGTAAATGGCAAAAACTTTATAAAGACCATGCTGAATCTGGGAAAAACAAGAGATAAACTGAGTGTGGTAGCAGACCAGATTGGTTCTCCTACTTATACCTTTGATCTTGCCCGCCTTCTGGTGGATATGATTGAAACAGAAAAATACGGCCGTTACCATGCGACCAATGAAGGACTTTGCAGCTGGTATGAATTTGCCTGTGAGATTTTTAAACAGGCAGGCATGAATGTTACAGTTGAGCCGGTTACCTCCGATCAGTTCCCGGTGAAGGCAAAACGTCCCATGAACAGCCGTATCAGCAAGGATAAGCTGATGGAAAACGGTTTTCAGCCGCTGCCCACCTGGCAGGATGCGTTAAGGCGGTATCTGACAGAGATCGAGTATTAAAAACAGACACGGGAAACTTTAGGCTTGCTTTTTTAAGTTTCCCGTGTTATAATGTCTGAATCCTACAATTTAGCAGGTTTTACAAAAAAAGATTGACGAATCCAGTCCCATATGTTATAGTAATTGGGCGAATGGAAGAGCTTAGGTCTTTTTTTTATGCTCAAAATTTCTTGAAGCAGAAAAAAGGGACTGAAAACACAACAACGATAATTTAAGTGGAGGTGGAAGTCGTGCGCACAAAAATCACACTGGCATGTACTGAATGTAAACAGCGTAACTACAACATGACCAAGGATAAGAAGACTCATCCGGACAGAATGGAAACCAAGAAGTATTGCCGATTCTGTAAGAGCCATACAATGCACAAAGAAACGAAGTAATTAGTTTAGGAGGCAGTTTATGGGAGATACAGTGAACAACGAGGGAGTTCAGAAAAAAAGTTTTTTCAAAGGCATAAAGTCTGAATTCTCCAAGATCGTTTGGCCTGACAAAGAAACCGTAACGAAACAAACAATCGCTGTAACGTCATCTGCGGTTGCTCTAGGACTGATTATTGCGATTCTTGATCTGATCATCAAGTTTGGTCTCAGTTTTATCTTATAATTCGTAAGGGTTAAGGTGAGTTTATGTCAGAAGCAAATTGGTATGTAGTCCATACCTATTCAGGTTATGAAAACAAAGTAAAAGTTGACATTGAAAAAACAATCGAAAACAGAAACTTGCAGGATCAGATTCTGGAAGTATCGGTTCCTCTTGAATCCGTCATCGAACTGAAGAATGGCGTGGAGAAAAAGGCCGATAAAAAGATGTTCCCCGGTTATGTACTGATTCACATGTTCATGAATGATGATACATGGTATGTTGTACGTAATACCCGTGGTGTGACAGGCTTTGTAGGTCCTGGATCAAAACCGGTTCCTCTGACAGAAGATGAGATGCAAAAGCTTGGATTCAAGAATGAAGAAGTCATTGTTGGCTTTGAAGTGGGAGATACCGTTGTGGTAACTTCCGGTGCATGGAAGGATACTGTTGGTGCTATCAAGTCCATCAACGAAAGTAAGAAAACCATCACCATTAACGTTGAGATGTTTGGCCGGGAGACTCCGGTAGAACTGAACTTCAGCGAGATAAAGAAGATGTAACAAGTAAAAGCGGCTTATACCGTTGTATAGGCTCGTGGGAGGGAAATCCCCGACAATACCACATTTATTTAGGAGGTGCCTCATTATGGCAAAGAAAGTAACGGGATATATCAAATTGCAGATTCCAGCAGGAAAAGCTACACCAGCTCCTCCTGTAGGTCCGGCACTTGGACAGCATGGTGTAAACATCGTACAGTTTACAAAAGAGTTCAATGCAAGAACAGCTGACCAGGGAGATTTAATCATTCCGGTTGTTATTACTGTTTATGCGGACAGAAGCTTCAGCTTCATAACCAAAACTCCGCCAGCTGCTGTATTACTGAAGAAAGCCTGCAAGCTTAAATCAGGATCTGCAGTTCCAAACAAGACAAAAGTAGCTACCATTTCCAAGGCTGAGTTACAGAAGATTGCTGAACTTAAGATGCCAGATTTAAATGCTGCATCTGTTGAAGCAGCTATGAGCATGATCGCTGGTACCGCAAGAAGTATGGGTATCACAGTAGAGGCTTAAGCTTCTTATCAAAGCCAAGTATAGCGCCGGCAGAGTTTCATACTCATGCCGTTCGATGAGCCGCGAAGCAAATCGGACTTCCTTTATCTTGGATGGCGATGTTTTGTAACGTGGGAGGGAAAATCCCCGACAATACCACTAGGAGGTTATTTAGAATGAAAAGAGGAAAAAGATACGCAGAGGCAGCTAAGACAGTAGATCGTGCTGTTCTCTACGATGCACCAGTAGCAATCTCTTTAGTTAAGACGAATGCAAGTGCTAAATTTGATGAAACCATTGAAGCTCATATCAGAACCGGTTGTGACGGACGTCACGCAGACCAGCAGATCCGTGGTGCCGTAGTACTTCCTCACGGTACAGGTAAGACTGTTCGCATCTTAGTTTTCGCTAAGGGTCCTAAGGCTGATGAAGCACAGGCTGCAGGAGCAGACTACGTTGGAGCAGAGGAATTAATTCCGAAGATCCAGAACGAAGGCTGGTTGGATTTTGATGTAGTTGTTGCTACTCCAGACATGATGGGTGTAGTTGGTCGTTTAGGACGTGTCCTTGGACCTAAGGGCTTAATGCCAAACCCAAAAGCTGGTACCGTTACCATGGATGTAACAAAAGCAATCAATGATATCAAAGCTGGTAAGGTTGAGTACAGACTTGATAAAACAAATATTATCCACGTGCCAGTTGGAAAAGCTTCTTTTACAGAAGAGCAGTTAGCGGACAACTTCCAGACGCTTGTTGATGCAATCGTTAAAGCAAAACCAAGTACAGTTAAAGGTGCTTATTTAAAGAGCGTTACCCTTGCTTCCACCATGGGACCTGGCGTAAAGCTGAATGTAGCAAAGTTAATGAACTAATTTTGCTTTGTGGTTGACATGTATTATATATAATGTTATACTATTTTAGTATTAACTGCCGAAGACAGCAGGTGCCGCAAGGCATAAGGTGATAACGCCTGCCGAGGAATGTACAAGAATCATTTTATGTAAATGAATTGTAAACCTCTCTGTCCATTTGGCGGAGAGGTTTTTCTTTGGTATATTTTTCTGAGTGAGATCATGCGTAAGCGTTGACTGAGTTTGGAAAAATAGCCGTTCAGTTAGCCCTCTGGGCTAATCGGACTTCCTTTGCAGTTTATACGAACAGGCTTTTGCAGGCAGCTGCAGGGCTTAGACTAAACAGGAGGTAAACCATAATGGCAAAAGTTGAATTAAAACAGCCAGTAGTAAGCGAGATTAAGGAATTACTGGAAGGCGCTGAGACTGCAGTAGTTGTAGACTACCGTGGTATCACAGTTGCTCAGGATACAGAACTTCGTAAGAAATTAAGAGAGGCTGGAATTTCTTACAAGGTATATAAAAATACCATGATCCGTTTCGCTGCTAAGGGAACAGATTTTGAAGCACTGGGTCCAGTTCTGGAAGGACCTACAGCAATCGCTGTATCCAAGACAGATGCAACAGCACCAGCAAGAATTCTGGCTGAATTCGCAAAGAAAGCTCCAGCTCTTGAAATCAAGGGCGGCGTTGTAGAAGGCGTATTCTATGATGCAAAAGCTATGGAGAAGATCTCCAGCATTCCTTCCAGAGAAATTCTTCTTGGAAAGTTACTGGGAAGCATCCAGTCTCCTATTACAAACTTTGCACGTGTTCTCAAGCAGATTGCAGACGGACAGGGCGCAGAAGCATAATTTTCTTAATGAAAGCAAGCGAAACGCAGCTTGAATTTAGAAAATTAGCTGTTCAGTGAGCCAAAGGCGAGCTGAACTACCATTAAAAAATCAAACATATTAATTACGGAGGTATATTATCATGGCAAAGTTAACAACAGCTGAATTTATCGAAGCGATCAAAGAATTATCTGTATTAGAATTAAACGAATTAGTAAAGGCATGTGAGGAAGAATTTGGTGTATCTGCAGCAGCAGGCGTAGTAGTTGCAGCAGCAGGCCCAGCAGCAGAAGCAGAAGAGAAGACTGAATTCGACGTAGAATTAACAGAAGTTGGTCCTAACAAGGTTAAAGTTATCAAAGTTGTTCGTGAAGCTACTGGCTTAGGCTTAAAAGAAGCAAAAGACGTAGTTGACGGAGCTCCTAAGGTATTAAAGGCTGGCGCTTCCAAAGAAGAAGCAGATCAGATCAAAGCTGCTTTAGAAGCAGAAGGCGCAAAAGTTACTTTAAAGTAATTAAATTTTCGTCAATAACAGAACAGGGCCCATACCTCTTGAAACAGAGATTGGACCCTGTTTTTAATATAGGGGAATATTAGTTTTGGCTTGACATTTTTGCGTTTTCGGGGTAGAATGTACGTGTAATATCGAATGGAGTTATGATTTCACATATTTTTGTAAGTCATTATTTTCGGATGATGGTTTACAAAAATATGTGATTTTTTGTTTCATCGATATATCAAATTATTTTTTATTTATTATAGGAGGTACACGTTATGAACAACGGTACAGTAAAATGGTTTAATGGTGCTAAGGGATATGGTTTCATCGTTAATGATGCAACAGGCGAGGAAGTATTCGTACACTTCTCCGGAATCGTTTCTGATGGTTACAAGACTCTTGAAGAGGGCCAGAAGGTAACTTATGAAACAACAGAAGGAAATCGCGGTCTGCAGGCAGTTAATGTTTGCCTGGCTTAATTAGATCTTTAGCTGACATAAGCCTTTTAAGGGCTGTCCCCATTTTTATGGAAGGGCAGCCCTTTTTGCATGGGCATAACTATTTTGTTCTTTATAGAATCTTTATATCTGGTCCCATATCCCCACTATCATTTTTATGAGTATATTTTGTAAAATAGGGTTGAAAATGAGTATGAACCGACAGAAGGGAAGGATGACCTTATATGCTGTTTCAAAAAATGAAGACAATTATTATTGTTGGAGCCGGCGAGTTTGGTATGGGACTGGCTAACCGGCTTTCCACACGTAATACAAGAATGATAGTGATTGATTTGTCAGAGGAAGCATTTCAAAGACTGCCCGGAGTATTTGCCGGCGAGCAGGTGTTGGGAGACGGAACTGATGCAGAGCTGTTAAGAAAAGCAGGCATCAGCCAGGCTCAGATTTTTGTTGCAGCCACTGGTGATGATAATGTAAATCTGCTGGCAGCTCAGATTGCAGAAAGAATATATCATGTACCGGAAGTATTTTTAAGATTGAATGATAAAAGCAAGGAGAAGCTGATTCAGAATTATCATATGAAACCAATTTATCCATTTGCTCTCTCAGCTGATGAATTTGACCGCCTTACAGAGAAATTATATGAGGAGGTATCTGCATCATGAAAATTGGAATAGCGGGTGGGAGAGAGGAAGCGGATTACCTGATCGGACTTCTTATGAAAGACAAACACAGGCTGATTGTAATAAATGACGACAGAACATACTGTGAGCATCTTGCTGCTGAGTATGATAAAATATCCGTTGTTTACGGTAACCCTGGAAGCGAAGAAGTATTAAGTGACGCAGGCATCAGAGGAGCAGATGTGATGATTGCATTAAGCGGCAAAGATGCAGATAACCTGGAAATATGCCAGATGGCAAAACAGATGTTTTCTGTGAGGAAAACCGTCTGCATGGTAAAAAATCCTGGAAATGTGGAGATTTTTAAGGAGCTTGGAATTGATCAGGTCATCAGCCCGGTTCATATTCTGGCACAGTATCTCACGCAGTCATCTTGATGGAGGATTGAAGAATTACCCGGTTTGTGCTATGTTAGAAGAAATAAAACGGGAAGGAAGCCGCCGGTCATTCATGGAGATGAAAAATAGGATCTTTACAGGATTCGGAAAACTAAGAAGTTTCGGAAAGATAGCAGTTATCTGGGGATTGTCTACATTATTCGCTACTGTTTTAAGCCATATAGGCGTAAGGGCTGAAAATCTGCTTTTGATTTATGTGGTAGGCGTCATCCTTTGCAGTGTGGAAACCAGAAGTATGCTCTGGAGTATTTCATCATCCATTGTGTTTGTTTTCACGTTTAATTTTCTTTTAACCTCACCCAGATTTACTTTTCAGGTGGATGATCCCAACTATATTATTTCTTTGCTGATTTTTATTATTGTTGCATTTATTGCGGCATCATTAACCGACAAGCTGCAAAAGCAAATGAATCTGGACCGGGAACGGGCGGAGATTCTGCTTAAGCTAAATACCATAGGAAGTGGTTTCCTAAATCTTTCCGGGCGGCAGGCTGTTATTTCCTACAGTATGAAGAGCCTTCATAATCTGACTGGGAAAAAAACAGAATTGTTACTCAAAATGAAAGATGAGAGATTCTCTGACCAGGCAGCAGAGTGGTGCTTTCGAAATTCCACTGTGTGCGGCTATGGAGAAGCCCAGTATGGGGATCGTCCCTGTCTCTATGTGCCAGTCTGCAGTCTGAGTAAGACGTATGGTGTGATTATCTTCTGGTGCAGCAATGGAGGGCTTACAAAAGAGGAGCGTATGTATGTGGAAATGGTCATTTCCCAGATTACTCTTGTGCTGGAACGGGAACAGCTGAATGAGGAAAAAGAGGAATCAGGACTTCAGATCGAACGGGAAAGACTTAAAAGTACATTGCTCAGAAGCATTTCCCATGATTTAAGAACTCCACTGACCGGGATTGCAGGCAACTCCAACTTCCTTTATGAGAATTATGATCTGGTAGATGAAGAAAGTGCCAAAAGCATGCTGCTTGATATCAGTACAGAATCGGAGTGGCTTAATTCCATGGTTGAGAATCTGTTAAACATGACCAGAATTCAGGAAGGAAAGCTGGAAATACGAAAAAAAAGAGAAGTGGTGGATGATCTGATATCTGGTGCAGCCGCACTGGTTTCCAAACGACTGGGAGATCATACATTAAAGACGGTAACACCACCGGAGATAGAACTTATAAGTGTAGATGCAAGACTATTTACCCAGGTTCTGGTAAACCTGATTGATAACGGAATTCGCCATTCAGGAGATAATACGGTTATTACCGTATCTGCAGGAGCAGAAGGCAGAAATATGGTATTTACAGTAAGTGACAATGGAACAGGCATTCCAGAGGATAAGCTGGATCATATTTTTGACAGCTTTTTTACAGCCGCTTACCGGGAAGGAGACCGTCAGAGGGGAGCTGGTCTTGGGCTTGCTATCTGTAAGGCAATTGTAGAGGCTCATGGCGGAAAAATTACAATTGACCAGAGTTGGAAAAAAGGCACGGCTTTTCGAATTGAGATGCCTATGGAGGAGACCTATGATCAATGATATCAGCGTTCTTGTGATCGAGGATGACAAGAGCATTCAGAATTTTATCAGAATTACCCTGAAAAGCAAGGGATACAACTCTGTCTTTGCAGATGACGGTCTCACTGGAATCTCTTACTTTTATGCCAATAACCCGGATATTATACTTCTGGATCTTGGTCTGCCGGATATTGACGGTATGGAGGTTTTATCCCAGATCAGGAAGGAGTCTGATATTCCCATTATAGTGGTATCTGCACGAGGGATGGAGCAGGAAAAAGTAGCTGCTCTTGATGAGGGGGCAGATGATTATCTGACCAAACCGTTTCATGCAGGAGAACTGCTGGCCCGTATCCGTGTGGCATTAAGGCACAAAAGCGGTATGATAAAACAGGAAGCGGCTTTTGAGCTGGATGGGTTTTATATGGATTTTGAAAAGAGAAGATTAATTGTAAGAGGGGAAGAGGTTCACGTTACTCCCATTGAATATAAAATGCTGAAACTGCTGGTTTTAAATGCCGGAAAGGTTTTGACCCACCATTTTATTCAGAATGAGATCTGGGGATACGATACAAATGATGATTATCAGTCCATACGTGTTTTTATGGCAAACATCAGAAGAAAAATTGAAGAGGACTCTGCCAATCCCCGGTTTATAATAACTGAGGTGGGTGTGGGATACCGGTTTACTGAAAATTAAAACAGGCAGGAATCAGAAATAATACAGGGTCTTTCTGGTTTCTGCCTGTTTTTGTTCTGTAAAATAATTTTAAGTGGGATTATGTATTGGTTTTAGTTGGATCAGATGATAAGGAGTCGGTATAGAGATGTTTGATTGTGTCAATTGTTTGTGGAATTCCAAGCTTGCTGATGTTAAACAGAATCTGATGGGATTCAATACTTCCCCAGCTCTGGTCTGTATATGTTTCATAATACTGTTTGCGGCGGTGATCCATTTTTTTTATGGAAGCCTCTGCTTCTTTTTTTGAGATGTTATAGCGCTTCATAATGCGTTCTGCGCGGTCTTTTTGTGATGCGTAGACAAATATATTCATGCACTGGGGATATTCCCGTAAAACATAATCTGCGCACCTTCCTACGAATATACACGGTCCTTTTTGTGCCAGGCTTTCTATGATTTTACTTTGTGTCTCGAACGTGCTGTCATTTAATGGTACTCTTCTTGGGGCAAAACCGTTATAACGGTAGGATGAAAGAAATGAGTTAAATACAGATTCATCCACAGCTTCCACCGTTATTTCTGACAAACCCAGTTTATCCGCTGCCATCTCCACCAGATCCCGGTCGTACATGGGAATCCCCAGTTCCTCAGATAATCGGGAGGCGATTTCGTGCCCTCCACTTCCAAACTGTCTGCCGATTGCAATGATCTTGTGCTCCATTTAAATCCGCTCCTTCCACTTAGGGATTGTACACAATATTTGAATATATATTTATAATAACTTAATTATAACGCATTTTAGAGGGAAAAGATAGAAAAAAACAGAAATATTCTGGTTGTATTTTCGCCTCAAAGGCCATAGATTGATTAATAAAAGCAGAAAGCCGGCTTGTAAGTTTATGAAAATCAGATGGAAATTGGCCTGTCTGTTGGCAGTCATTATACTTGATATCGTCTTTGCAGGGGCGTTGTTTTTTAATTATAGTGAGGCGAAAAATACGTTGTTTCTGCCAGCAGATGCCGGAGGAGAAGCAAAGGAGGAAGTCCGGGAACAATTTTCCGGCAGTAAGCAGATTGCACTGACGTTTGATGACGGACCGCATTCTGTATATACGCCCCTGCTTTTAGATGGCCTTCGTAAACGGGGTGTCCATGCTACCTTTTTCCTGTTGGGAGAAAATGTGAAGGGCAAGGAAGCAATTGTAAAGCAGATGCAGGAGGATGGGCATCTGATCGGAAACCACGGATACAGCCACGTACAGATGAGCAGAGAGGCCGTAGCCAATGCCTGTGAACAGATTGAAGAAAATAATCGGCAGATCGAAGCGATTACAGGAGTCAGGCCCCAGTACCTCCGGCCGCCCTATGGGTCCTGGAACGAGGAACTGGAGTGCACAACCAATATGACAGTGGTACTGTGGGATGTGGATACATCGGATACACTTAGAAAATGATAAGGGATAGAAAGAAGAAGTGCAGGAAAATACTCTTACCGGGTAATTTCCTGTACTTCTTTTGCAGCAGTTATTTCATAAAGCATCTTTCCCACGTTCTCCAGTTCGGATTCTTACCACATCATCCACATCATAGATAAAAATCTTACCGTCACCGTAATTACCGGTATTTATTTGTGTTACTATTTCATTGACAATTACTTCTGCAACATCTGTAGGTACCACAGTTTCCACTTTTAATTTCGGAAGCAGATTCACGGTTGTTTCCGTTCCTCTATATATCGTCTTATAACCCTTCTGGTTGCCATAGCCCATGATATTTGAAATCATTAAACCATTTGCCTTATTGTCATTGAGAATTTTCTTTACATCTTCCAACCGTTCAGGTTTAATAATGATCTCCAGTTTCTTCATAGAATTACCTCCTTTTGGCACATTGCCCTAATGTTTGGTTACCCCTTTTTTAATCTGTCTAACTGCTTAATTTCTGCGTTGTCAGCAGAGTCAAAATCCAGCTCAGACTTTACTAACTGAAGATCCGGATATGCGACTACTCCCATTTCCGGAATGTCAAGTCCGGCAAGTTCTGCTTCTGGTGATACCCTTAACCCCCAAACTTTGTCCAGAACTCTGAAGAATAAATAAGATGCACCAAATCCCCATACAATAAGCACAATTACTGCAATAATCTGGGCTGCAAACTGGGAAGCATCCCCATAGAATAAACCTCTCACCCCACCTGCGACACCATTGACTCCATCTCCGTAGGAGCCATCGGCGAATAAACCTAAAGAAAGTACTCCCCAAAGTCCATTTACGCAGTGAACAGAAATGGCACCTACCGGATCATCCAGCCTTAAATGATTCTCTACAAAAGATACTGCCAGACAAACCAATATACCCGCTATTAGTCCAATGATAAAAGAAGAAGCGGCATTTACAAACGCACAGGGTGCAGTAATGGCAACCAAACCTGCCAGAGCACCGTTTGCTGTCATGGAAGGATCCGGTTTCCCATATCTGATCCACATATAAAACATGGCTGCCAGACCACCGATTGCACCGGCTATCATGGTGTTGGTAGCAACAACGGAAAGCCTGAAATCCGAAGCGTTCAGCGTGGAACCGGCATTAAAAGAAAACCAGCAGAAGAATAGGATAATGGTTCCAATAATGGCCATAGGAATATCGTGTCCCGGAAAGGCTCTTGTAGTTCCGTCTTTTTTGAATTTACCAATTCTTGGACCAATCACAATTGCGCCAGCCAGTGCCAGCATACCGCCCATGGAGTGAACAACTGCAGAACCAGCAAAATCTACTACGCCGTGTCCCAAACCAAAGTTTTTACCAAGGGTTGACAGCCAGCCTCCGCCCCATACCCAGTTCCCGAACAAAGGATAGAGAAACATGGAAATAAAAAAAGATGTGATAACAATGGCAGAATATTTTACTCGTTCTGCAACAGCACCGGTTGGAATTGTAACTGTGGTATCCATAAATACCATCTGGAAGAAAAATAATGCATAGATACCAGGATCATAGATACCGTCACCAGATAATAAAAATCCTTTATAACCCAGAATACCACCAATTCCGGGTATTGACAGCATGGCATTGAGTGCACTTCCCCCGGTTCCCAAGCCAGCAGCGCCGCCGGAACCACCAAACTGGAGTGCAAAACCAACAAGAAAATATCCTACAGCACCAACTAAAAATACCATAAAGTTCATTGTCATAGTGTGAGCTGCATTTTTACCACGGCAGAATCCGGTTTCAACCATGGCAAAGCCGCACTGGAAAAAGAATACCATAAATCCTGTTAACATAATCCAGGTAAAATTAGCACCATAATAAGCTTTGTTGGCTATCGTGGCCACATCTGTAATTGTCTCTTTTCCGGTAGGCATTACATAGGAAGCACCTGTTGGATCAGCACTGCCTGGTGAGGAAAAAGCCAAAGCCAATGCGATCGCCGCTATTCCTAATACGACCAGTAAACCAATGATTGTTCCTGTTTTTTTCATGAAAATAACCTCCTTTTTATTGAAACATTTTTCACTTCCCAAGAATCTTACTTCTTCTTTTCTTTCATAAAATGACTCCAGCAAAACTCCGACGTACTTTTATAGACTTCCTCCTTAAGCCTGCCTACCGAGAAATAATACCGGATACCCAGATACATCACCAATAACCCCAATATCACCCCGGGAATCCGTGAATTTAAAACCTGAAAGCTAATATTATTAAAAAAACTGAAAGCACAAAAAAACATACCAAGAAAAATAATGAATAAGGCTGATCCAAAAAGTACTGTCAGGGACAGGGCTTTTTGTCTTAAGGTTGTTGACTGGTTTTGCTTTTTCATAAGTTCCTCCTTTTAAAAATAAATAAAAAAAGAGCCCAGCCTAAGAAGGCATAAACTCCATTGTTAATTAGTTAAAAATTAAGTTTTCAATTATAAAAGAAGTCAAAACGCACGCGTTCTGACTTCTTCGTCGATTAAATGAATAATATAACCTTAATATATTACTTTGCTTCGTAAAATGCAACTGTAAATCGTAATACACATTTAGCTATAATGTGACATTTTTCGATATTCACAATAACCTGGTTTCAACATTGTCATTTTAATATTTGATTGAAATTGGTTTGGTTATTAAACTATTATGTTGATTGATTTTGTTTTGTTGATTGAAAATTGTTTAAATCTCTAATTCGATAAAATACAAAAGAAAAAAATGTAAAAACAACACAAAGTCAACAATAAAACAACTTAAAACAAAAATAAATCAATAAAAATAAATAAAAATATTGAAAAAGCAAAAATAATATGCTACAATTTCCACATAAAGGACATATCGGGGTGTGTCCGGAGCAATAAACTATATTTTTCATTTTAAGGAGGTTTATTTTTATGAAAAAGGGGTTAGCAATGGTTCTTGCGGCAACGTTGATTTTATCAGCGACAGGATGCGGCAGCGGGACAACAGCAGCAACTACAGCTGCGGAAACAGAGAAAAAAACAGAAGCTTCAAAAACAGAAGAAACCACAACAGCAGCACAGAAGGTAGCAGACGCACAAGCTGCCGGTTCTCTGAAAGGTAAGAAAGTCGCAGTAGTCAGAAATTTAGCTGCCGGCGATCATACACAGCAATTCCTCGATGGCTGTGTATCAGAAGGCAAAAAATTTGGGTGGACTGTGGATACGTTTGTTACAGATGGGGATGATGCAAAAGCACAGGAGACGGTAGCTCAGGTAATTGCAAAAGGTTATGACGGTCTGATTGTATCTCATGGACAGCTTTCTTATTCTTACGATATGTTAAAGCCTGCAAGAGATAAGGGAATGGCAGTTGTTACGTTTGATACCATGCCATTTAAAGGCGGAGATGCAAACGGTCTTCTTCTGGATGGTGTAACATCAACCGCTCAGAATGATCAGGCACTTGCAGAACTATCCCTGGGCCATATGATGAAGGAATTTGAGGCAAAGGGAGGCAAATATCCCATGAAGGTGCTGAAAACATTTATGGGCCCTGGCATTCCTCCTCTGGACAGGCGTAATGAGATTTATGCAAAGCTGGAAGATGAAGGAAAGATTAAGACTCTGGAAGTAATTGCACCCTCTGACTCTGCCAATGCAAGAGGAGATATGACTAATAAAACAGCGGCGATTCTGCCCAAGTACCCGGAAGGATCCGTAGATGCAATCTGGGGATGCTATGACGAACTTGCCAAGGGAGTTCTGCAGGCGCTCAATGATGCGGGCAGAACAGATATTCCTATGTATACCATTGACGTATCCAATGATGATATTCAGCTGATGGTTAAGAATCCTCAGGTGTGGAAATCGACTGCGGCAGTTGATCCAAAGCTGATTGGAATCGTGGATACCCGTCTTCTTGCTCTTAAGTTATTAGGAGCAGAGACTCCAAGTTATTTTGATTTAAATGCAAGTAACATCGAAACAACGCAGCTGAGTGCAGAGACCACCATGGGTGATCTTGGCAAGATTGTAGATGGCTGGGGCGATGCCGAAGATCCGAAAGGAGCCCTGTTTACCGATGTAATTAAAGGGCTTTATGTAGAATAGCGGGATTCATTTCACAGTCATTACATAGGTAAGGAAGAGACGTCATGAACGAGATAAAGCTTGAAATGAAGGATATATCCATAGAGTTTCCAGGGGTTAAAGCTCTGAATGGAGTTGATTTTAGTTTGACAAGTGGCAGCATTCATGCGCTCGTTGGAGCCAATGGTGCCGGCAAGTCTACGCTGATGAAAGTGCTTGCCGGTGTTAACACACATTATACAGGACAAATCAGTGTCGGAGGGGAACCGGTGGAAATCCGGTGCCCCAAAGATGCAAAAAATCTGGGAATAGAAATTGTGTTTCAGGAAGTTGACACAGCTTTGATCCCATATCTGACTGTAGCTGAAAATGTGATGTTTAACACCCTGGTTAATAAAATGGGGAAAAAACAGGTTGTACATTGGAAGGAAATCAAACGGGCGGCAAAAGCAGTACTTGAAAAGTTAAATGTGGCAGTGGATATTAATAAACCAGTATCTGCACTGACACTTGCACAAAAGCAGATGGTTCTGATTGCACGGTGTGTGGTGGAAAAGTGCCGTTTTCTCATATTAGATGAACCGACTGCACCTCTTTCCAATTCCGAGACACTGGAACTTTTCAGGGTTGTCCGGGAATTAGCAAAAGAGAATGTTGGTGTGGTATTTATTTCTCACAGGCTGAGTGAGCTATACGAAATTTGTGAAAGCATCACCATCATGAGAGACGGAATGCTGGTAACAAATCTGCCTCTTACGAAAGAACTGGAGGTAAATACCCTGGTGGAATATATGCTGGGACGCTGCTATGAGGATAATTACATTAAAAAAGCATGTAAAATTGGAGAACCGCTCCTTGAAATAGAGGACCTTACCGAAAAAGAAGGCAAGGTGAAGAATATAACCATAACCGTACGCGAAGGGGAAATCGTAGGTGTGGCAGGTTTGGTAGGAGCCGGAAAGACAGAACTGTGTAAGACGTTGTTTTCTGCCTATCAGCTTAAAAGCGGTACCATGAAGCTCCGGGGAAAAGTAATCCGTGCAAAAGGTCCCACCCAGGCGGTAAAAAACGGTCTGGCTCTGGTTCCGGAGGAACGCAGGAAGGAAGGCGTTTTAATCTCAGATACGGTAGTATCCAACATTTCCGTGGCGGCTATGGAGAAATATACCA
Organism: Lacrimispora xylanisolvens; assembly: GCF_002934545.1. Lineage (GTDB taxonomy): Bacteria > Bacillota > Clostridia > Lachnospirales > Lachnospiraceae > Lacrimispora > Lacrimispora xylanisolvens. The sequence goes on along the minus strand of NZ_PTJA01000015.1, from coordinate 115,923 downwards.
ACAAATTATCGGTTGTTAATAAAAAACGGGAGAAAGAGGATGCAAGAAGTATGATCCGTGATCTTGGGATCAAGACACCGTCTGAAAACCAGGTGGTTTCTCTTTTGTCCGGTGGAAATCAGCAGAAGGTAGTAGTTGGAAAGTGGCTGAATAAAGATTCGGAAGTTTATATTTTCGATGAGCCCACAAAAGGAATTGATGTAGGTGCCAAACAGGATATGTATGAGCTGATTGAAGGCCTTGCTGCCAAAGGAAAAGGCATTATCTATGCAACCTGCGAATTTCAGGAAATATTAAGTATCTGTGACCGGATCTATGTCATGTATGACGGAGAGATTATCAGGGAGCTAACAGCAGCGGATACGGATGAGAAGGAACTGCTTTATTATTCGACGGGAGGTAAATGATATGTCTGGGGCAGAGAAGGTAAAAAAGAAAGGTAATTTAGGGGATTTCGTAACAAGATGGGGTACGATTGCAACAATGGTAATCCTGTTTGTTCTGTTTACGTTTGGTAACTGGAGTAAGGATACGGGGACAAGCATGTTTCTGACTCAATCCAATATGATCACAATTTTGCGTGCCGTATCAATTACCACAATTATTGCAATTGGCCTTACATTTGCACTGGCGGTTAATGGTATGGATCTTTCCATAGGAGCTACGGCGCAGCTGGCTAATGTATTTGTAATGACATGTTTTGTATGGCATAACATCAACATCGGCGTATCGGTAATTCTTACCGTCTTAATTTGTTTAAGCGTTGCGGTAATTAACAGCATTCTGATTGTTAAGTTTAAGATACCAGATATGGTTGCTGCACTTTCCGTTATGTTTATGTATCAGGGTGTTTCCATGACCTATTCAAAGGGCGGCGCCATTACGGAACGCATGACCAGGGCAGATGGAACTCAGGCGCCAGGCCTTGTTCCCGAGGCATTCAGAGCATTGGGAAAAGAACCGTGGCTGATTATTATCATGGTTTGTGTCGTGCTGTTTGCTTATTTCTTTTTGAATTTTACAAAGCATGGCAGATATATGTATGCGGTCGGAGGAAACCCTGAGGCAGCCGAGCTTTCGGGAATTCCTGTGGCAAGGTATAAGATTCTGGCTTATTTTCTGTCAGCAACCTTTGCTTCCATTGGCGGCATCTGTCTGGCTGCACGTGTGGGAACAGCACAGATCTCTGCCGGAGATGCATATTTAATGCCGTCTGTATGCGCGGCGTATATTGGCTTTTCCGTATTAGGGGCTGGTAAGGCCAATGCTTTTGGAACCTTTGCAGGGGCGGTTTTAGTAGGTATGCTGGAAAATGGACTTATTATGATGTCCGTTCCGTATTATGCAATGAACATAATTAAGGGCGCAGTCCTTGCGATCGCACTTGCCATGACCTATGCCAGCGGAAAAACAAAGAATGCAAACTAAACAGGGATTATAAAATGAACGGGGAAGGTGACAAAAATGTCTAAATACGACAGTTATTTTTTAATGAAGGCACCAGAAGTTCCAGATTACGTACAGGAAAAGCTTTCCTATTTTGACAAAGGAGCCGAGCTGGAATGTAAGGAAATTGGTGACGGAAACTTAAACTATGTATTTCGGGTAAAGGATGGAAAAAGCGGAAAATCAATTATTGTAAAACAGGCAGGCGAAGCTCTTCGAATCTCTGCTGATATGCATATTTCCACAGACAGGGGAAGAATTGAGGCTAAGATTCTGGGAATTCAGGAGATGTACGCGCCGGGACTGGTTCCAAAGGTTTATCTTTACGATGGTGTGATGTGCGCCATGATCATGGAAGATATGACCGGACATACCATGATGCGTACCGGCCTGATTAACCATGAAATTTACCCTCTGTTTGCAGATCATGTGACTACATTTATGGTAAATTCACTTTTGCGGACCACGGATGTGGTAATGGGACATAAGGAAAAAAAGGAACTGGTAAAAAGCTTTATCAATCCGGACTTATGTGAGATCAGCGAAGATCTGGTGTACAGTGAACCTTTTATTGACTATAACCACAGGAACAATGTGTTCTTACCCAATCAGGATTTTGTAAGGGAGGAACTCTATGAGGATCAGGCGCTGCATTTGGAAGCTGCAAAACTGAAATTTGAATTTATGAATCATGCACAGTCGCTGATTCACGGAGATCTGCATACTGGATCTGTATTTATTAATAAAGAGCACACATTCATTTTTGATCCGGAGTTCGCATTTTTTGGACCAATGGGTTACGATATCGGCAATGTGATAGCAAATATATTCTTTGCATGGTGCAATGGAGATGCAGTCATTTCCGATGAAGAAAAGAAAGCAGAGTTTTGCACATGGTGCCTTCAGACCATTTCCGATGTGGTGGATCTTTTTATTGAAAAATATAATAAGGTATTTGATGAATATGCCACTGACAGAATGGCAAAAGTACCGGGATTTAAGGAGTGGTATCTGGAACAGATCCTATCTGATACAGCAGGCGTTGCCGGACTGGAATCAATCCGCCGGATTGTGGGCATGGCAAATGTAATTGATATTACAACCATTCCGGATGAAGCAAAACGTACCAGAGCAGAGCGGATTGTGATCACGCTGGCAAAAAAATATATTATGAACCGGGAAACCTTCCGCTGCGGCGCAGACTATTTAACGGCAATTAAAGAGGCAGTGGGTAAGTACCAATCATAAAAGACGGGAAAGGCAAAAACATGAGTGAAGACAAAAAGAAATCCATTATGGATTATGACACAGTGGCACTTGATGAAGAAAACCATGCCCTGGTTATTATAGATCAGACAAAGCTTCCGTATAATACGGAAATCCTTTCATTAACAAAACAGGAGGATATCTGGAGCGCCATTTATCTTCTTCAGGTAAGAGGGGCGCCTGCAATCGGAGTAGCGGCAGCAATTGGCATTTATCTGGCAGCAAGAGAGATTGAGGCTTCTGATTTTGAAGAGTTTTACCAGAAATTCAGGAAAGCAAAAGATTATCTTGATTCAGCACGTCCCACAGCAGTTAATCTTTCCTGGGCTTTAAAACGAATGGAAGGAATTGTTTTAGACAATAAAGACAAGCCTGTTGCCGAGATTGTAGAGGAATTGCATAAAGAGGCTGTAAAAATAAGAGAAGAGGATATCTGGGTCTGTAAGACAATTGGAGAATATGGTCTTACCCTTGTGAACCCGGGAGATGGCCTGCTGACGCACTGCAATGCAGGGCAGCTTGCGACTGTTAAGTATGGTACCGCAACAGCACCTATGTACCTGGGACAGGAACGGGGGTATCATTTCCGCATTTTCTCAGACGAAACCAGGCCGTTGCTCCAGGGAGCAAGACTGACATCCTTTGAGTTAAAGGAATCCGGACTTGATGTAACCGTAATCTGTGATAATATGTCCGCTTCTGTAATGCGTAAGGGTTGGGTCAATGCAGTGTTTGTAGGGTGTGACAGAGTGGCAGCCAATGGAGATACTGCAAACAAAATCGGAACCTCCATGGTGGCACTGGCTGCGAAACGCTACGGCGTGCCCATGTATATCTGTGCGCCCACCTCTACAATTGATTTAAATACACCTACCGGGAAGGAAATCCACATTGAGGAACGGCCAGCATCGGAGGTGGTGGAGATGTGGTATGAAAAACCCATGGCTCCCGAAGGAGTAAAGGTGTTTAATCCTGCTTTTGATGTCACGGATCATGATTTGATTGCCGGAATTGTGACGGAGTATGGAATCGCAAGAGAGCCATACAGTGAGTCGCTAAAAGAGATATTCAGGAGAAAACAGGAAGCGTTAAAAGATGAATGACGGTAAAGAGGATGCCTTGCTTTCGGGGACATCCTCCTGAAGACCGGGCTAGGCGTCGATGGCCTCATACAGGGTAACATTATATTTAGTCAGATACTCGGTCCACTGGCTGTCAAGATTTTTGTCGGTGATCAATCCGGTAATTGCATCAAAACCGGATATGGTGATGAAAGAGGTTTTGTTAAATTTGGAATGGTCCGCTACCAGATAGATATAATTGCTGCGTGTAAGCAGAGTCTGCCGTATGGCTGCAATTGATTCGTTGGAATCGGTGATACCGTGTTCCATGGATATGCTTCTGCAGGACATAAAGGTTTTGTCCAGATAGAAAGACTCTAAATTCCGGATTGCTGTATTGCCGACAAATGCTTTATCTCTTGGCGCATAGGAGCCTCCCAGGGTGATAAGGCGTATATCTTCTTTATCCTGAAGTTCATTGATAATGAGAAGGGAATTGGTAACCACGGTCAGGCGCATTCCCTGAAGCTCACGGGCAATCTGGAGAGCGGTTGTGGAGGCATCTAAAAAGATGGAATCGCCGTTATGTATCAGTGAGAGACATTTTTTAGCAATGGCCTTCTTACTTTCCATATATGCGGTTTCCCTTATGGTAAGCTCCACATTGTTCTCGACTCCGTCCTGTATGAATGCACCTCCGTAAGTTCTGGTAAGGAAACCGTCATCTTCCAGCTGCTTTAAATCACGGCGAATCGTTTCCTCGGTTACGGAAAATATTTTAGATAATTCCGTTACTGTAACGCTTTTCTTTTCTAATATAATATCTTTGATTTTGGATTTCCTTGTTACTGCTAACATAGGCATGTTCCTTTCTTTCTGCGAACAAATTTTTTGAAATGCAGTATGAAACCATAAGAATACAGTGACATATAAGCATATTGTATATTTTTTTTGTCAAAATGTAAAGGAAAAATGATCAAAATAAAAACAAAACAAAATAAAACACATAAAAACAAATATAAATTTGCTAAAATACAGCAAAAATTGACAAGTTCAGACAAGCCATGTATCCAGTCGTTTGAACTTTGGAGGGATCGTTATGATGACAGTTCAGGGCGTGAAATACATGTCTGATTTTGAAGCCAAAAAGGCAATTTTGGATATTGGCAAGCGTATGTATGACAAAGGCTTTGTGGCTTCCAATGATGGAAACATAAGCTGTAAGGTGGGACCAAACACGATCTGGACAACACCCACCGGCGTATCCAAGGGATTTATGAAACAGGATATGCTTGTAAAGATGGATCTAAACGGCAGGGTGCTTATGGGCAACTCAAAACCCTCATCAGAAGTAAAGATGCATTTAAGGGTCTATCAGGAAAATCCGGATGTACAGGCAGTTACACACGCCCATCCTCTGGTGGCAACCAGCTTTGCCATCGCAGGTATCAGTCTGGATGCGGCTGTTTTGACGGAAGCAGTATTAGGGCTTGGCTCTATTCCCATTGCAAAATATGCAACACCTGGTACGGAAGAAGTTCCTGATTCCATTGCACCGTTTGTAAATACCCATAATGGGGTACTCCTTGCAAATCATGGAGCATTAACCTGGGGAAAAGATATTTTTCAGGCATTTTACCGTCTGGAGTCCATTGAATATTATGCAACCATATTGATGTATACGGGGAATATTATCGGCCGTCAGAACGTACTTTCCTGTGATCAGGTAAATAAACTGCTTGATATCCGGCAAAAACTGGGCATTACTGCAGGCGGAATTCCACCCTGTTCCTTACAGGAAACCAATATGAGAGATGTCATTACTTCTTCCGATATCCGGCCATCCTGGCCCGCTTCGCCGATTCAGGCTCCACTTAATCCGCCGGTTCATGAATTAAAAGGTGTCACCCCGCTTGTGAAACCAGGGCAGTCTTCTCCTCTGAAAGAAGGGGGATGTTCTTGTGGAATTTCTTCTATACCAAAGGAGACGGCGGAAAAGAAAGATACAGAGCATTTAAGCAAGGCAAAGGATGAAATTATTGCTGAGGTTGTCAGAAGAGTCATGGGGCAGTTTAACTAGGAGGAAAAAATGGAAATTGGGACAAGGGAGATTGAACTGATTGTAAGAGAAGTGCTTGCAGGGCTGGATAAGAAAAGTCCGGCGCCTTCTGTGAATCTTTCCCGGAGCGACAACGGAGTATTTGACCGGGTGGAGGACGCAATTGAGGCGGCTTATAACGCTCAGCGGGACTGGATCAATCATTATAAGGTAGAAGACAGGAGAAGGATTATTGAGGCGATCCGAACCGTTGCAGGGAAACATGCCCAGTCACTGGCAGCCATGGTTCAGGAAGAAACCGGTATGGGACGTGTGGAGGATAAGCTTCAGAAACATCTGGCAGTCATTGAGAGAACTCCCGGTGTGGAATGCCTGACTACGGAGGCCATCTCTGGTGACGGCGGGCTTATGATAGAGGAATATGCACCATTTGGAGTGATTGGAGCCATTACACCGTCTACGAACCCTACAGAGACCATTATTAATAATACGATCAGCATGATTGCGGGGGGCAATTCGGTTGTGTTTAATGTTCATCCAGGTGCCAAACGCTGCTGTGCTCATTGTCTGAAGCTGCTCCATCAGGCAATTGTGGAAAGCGGCGGACCGGCAAATCTTATTACCATGCAAAGAGAACCTGACATGGAAGCGGTTAATATTATGACCGCTGATCCAAGAATCCGTCTGATGGTTGGAACCGGAGGAATGGGAATGGTGAATGCGCTGTTGCGGTCTGGCAAAAAGACGATTGGAGCGGGTGCAGGCAATCCGCCTGTTATTGTAGATGATACCGCAGATATAAAGCTGGCAGCCAGGGAGATTTATCGGGGAGCCTCTTTTGATAATAATATTTTATGCCTGGCAGAGAAAGAAGTCTTTGTCATGGAGCAGGCTGCCGACGAACTTATTTTCCAGCTGCAGCAGGAAGGAGCATTTTTGCTTCAAAAGGATCAGGTGCAGGAGATTTTAAAGCTTGCCATGATTGAAAAGAACGGCATTTATGAAGTAAATAAAAAATGGGTTGGTAAGGATGCAGCTTTGTTCCTCAATGCAATTGGAATCCACTGTGATAAGAATGTACGTCTTCTGATTTGTGAGACAGACAGAAATCACCCCTTTGTCATGGTAGAGCAGCTGATGCCGGTTCTTCCCATTGTCCGTTTAAACACCTTTGAGGAATGTATGGAAAGCGCAAAAGCGGCAGAATCAGGAAACCGCCATACTGCATCCATGTTTTCAAAAAATGTGGAGAACATGACCAGATTCGCAAAGGAGATTGAGACCACAATCTTTACAAAGAATGGAGCTACGCTAAGAGGTGTGGGTATCGGTGGAGAAGGACATACCACAATGACAATCGCAGGTCCTACGGGTGAAGGTCTCACTTGTGCGAAAAGCTTTACCAGAAGGCGCAGATGTATGCTGGCAGAAGGCGGATTAAGGATCGTTTAAGGGAGGTACATATGGCAATTGGCTTTTTGGAATGTGCAGGATATGGAGCGGTTTTGTATGCCATGGATAAAGCGTGCAAGGCTGCAGACGTGAAAATCATTGGCATCGATACCATAAATCCCAAGGATGCAGCAGCATTTATTCCTCTTACTGCCCAGGTGAAATTTGAGGGTGGGGTGGATGATGTAAAGGAAGCCTGTGAAGCAGCAAGGCGGGCAGCGCTTGAACTGAACAGCCCGGAACAAGTCCTGGTCCGGATGATTGAAAGGCCGTACGAAGGAACGAAAGCATTGGCCCGCATAACAAAGGTAACATTCACGGAAGAAAATATAAATGATTAGAGGAGGTAGAATGGTATGGCATCCACATCAATCGGTTTAGTTGAAACAAGGGGATTAATTGCCTCCATTGAAGCAGCAGATGCGATGTTAAAGGCGGCAGACGTGGAACTGGTGGGAACGGAAAAGATCGGATCCGGGCTGGTGACCGTTATTGTAACCGGAGAAGTCGGAGCAGTTAAGGCAGCTACCGAAGCGGGGGAAGCGGCGGCTTCCAGAATCGGAGAGCTGGTAGCTGTCCATGTGATTCCCAGACCACATCAGGATATAGACAAAATTCTGCCAAAAGCGAAATAGTGATACTGGTTCCGGCAGAAAAGGTGGGTTATCATGAAAAGAAACGGAAACGCCATAGGAGTACTGGAAATAAATTATTACGCCAATACAGTTTTTGTGGTTGATCAGGCGCTGAAAGCGGCGCAGGTGGAACTTGTAAGCTGCCATAAGACGTTGGGCGGCAGGATGTGCCATACTGTGCTGGCAGGCGAGACATCAGCAGTTTATGCGGCAATGGAAGCGGCCAGAGATTCCGGTCGGATCGTGGGCGAGAGCAACATAAAAGTATGTGTCTCAATTAATAACCCGCATCGTGAGGTGTGGAAACTGCTAAATATGATAGACAGACATGAGGAAGAATCAAAAACTGAGACAGGTAAGGAACATGAAAATGAAGATAAAACAGGAGGAGAAGGAAATGGCAGAGATATCAGTTAAGAAGGGCATGCTGGCACTGGGAATGGTTGAAACAAGAGGTCTGACCGCATCCATTGAAGCGGCAGATGCCATGTTAAAAGCAGCAGATGTTGAAATGGTGGGAACAGAAAAGATTGGCTCAGGTCTGGTAACCGTTATGGTACAGGGAGATGTGGGAGCTGTAAAAGCAGCGGTAGAAGCAGGTGAAGAGGCTGCTTCCAGAGTGGGAGAGCTGGTGGCTGTTCATGTAATTCCAAGACCCCATAATTCCATAGCAGGAATTATCCCGCTGATTAAATAAGGAATCAGTGTCTGATGGATAACAGGGAAGAACTGATACAGAAAATAACAGAGTTGGTTCTGGAACACTGGAACCGGTTAAGTACTGATCCCTATCAGGTTCCGGTTGGCATATCGGCAAGACATGTACATTTATCAAGAGATCACGTGGAAACACTGTTTGGAGCAGGATATCAGCTTACACCAGAAAAATCATTAAGCCAGCCTGGTCAGTTTGCATGCAAAGAACAGGTTGAGGTCTGCGGCCCCAAAGGGTCGATTAAGAAAGTCCGGATTCTGGGTCCTGAAAGAAAACAAAGTCAGGTTGAGATGGCGTTTAGCGACTGCAGAATCCTGGGCATTAAGCCCCCTGTCAGGACTTCCGGAGATTTAAAAGAAACTCCGGGAATCCTGCTTAAGGGACCTGTGGGAGAAGTCTCTTTAAAAGATGGCGTTATCATTGCCGACCGTCACATCCATATGACCCCGGAAGAAGCCAGCTGGTTTGGCGTATCAGATGGGGATCGGGTGAATGTGCTGGTTTCCGGGGAAAAAGCAGGAGTGCTGGGACGGGTTCTTGTCCGTGTTACCAGTGAGAGCCGTCTTGATTTACATGTAGATACTGATGATGCCAATGCATTTTTGCTCAGGCAGGGGCAGTGGGTCACCATTAGAAAGGATGATGCCAGATGATATTAGGAACAATTATGGGGACTGTGGTTTCCACAAGAAAGTGCAGGAATCTGGTGGGGTTTAAGCTCCTTTTAGTGGAACCGTATTACGGAGAAAAAAAGAATATATTTGTGGCGGCTGATACCATGGGAGCCGGAATCGGGGAACTGGTGCTGGTAACTACGGACAATACCACCCAGTTTGCTCTTGACCGCTCGGCGCCGATTGATGCTTTTGTTGTGGGTATTGTAGATGCACCTCCTCAATTGGGGAAATAAACAGAGGGAGGGAATTATTATGGAGCAGGGGATATTAAAGGTTCTTGCAGTTGGAGATCCGGCAGTAAATGGTTATCTGGATAAGAAATTGGGGATTCTGGACGGATATAAGGAAAATGTGGAATTTCAAATTGTACCGTGGTCTGAGTATTATGACAAAATGATGGACTCCCTTACCGGAAGCGGTGATTATGACATTATTATGGCAGCGGGTCATTTATGGCTGTCTGATTTCGTAGAAAAGGGCTATCTGGCAGAACTTGAGCTGGAAGAGGAGGATATTCTTCCTGCCATCGCCAGGGAAATGAGATATCAGGACAAGGCATACTTATCTCCTTCTTTCTGTGACGGTCATATGATTGTTTATCGTAAGAGTCTGATTTATAAGGTGCTTGGGAAAGAACTGGAACCTGTAATCACCCCTCAGGAATACCTGGATACGGCAAAGGCTTTAGCGGCAGTATATGGAAGAAAGGCCGTGGCAATGAAGGCTGATTCGTCAGAAATATTTACCGATGCACTCCCTTTTCTTCGCATGTATGGAGGAGATGCTTATGATTCAGAGGGAAATCCGGTCTGTGGAGATGAAAAAGCCATAAGAGGGCTTCAGTCTTATTGTGAATGTAAGTCCTATGCACTGGAAGGAACGGAAACCTTTGCAAATGAAGAAATTGCTGAAGCCATACGAAAGAAAAAGGCTGTCATGGCAGTAACATGGAGCGGACAGCTTGGAGCTGTATGGGAGAATGGCTGTCTGGAACCGGAGGATTTAGGCTTCAGTACATTTTCGACTGCCTGGAACGTGACGTGGTCCTTTGCCATCTGCCAGGGAAGCAGAAAACGGGAAGCTGCCAACGATTTTTTAAGATATCTGCGTTCTTCAGTCGTTGATTGTAAAACAGGAAAGGTAAGCGGTGCTCCTGTAAGAGAGTCCAGCTATCAGAAAGGTATCGATCCATGGTTTCCGGTGCAGAAAATGATGATTGAGTCTGCAAGACCTCTCCCTCATATAATACGGTCAGGGGATAAAAATGCAATCCTTTACAAAAAAATCTACCAGGCTTTTACAGGAGAATTATCAGCCAGGGAAGCAATGGAATCAGCAGAGCGGGAAATAGCTGATATAACCTGACGGGGGAAAATTTATGAAGATTATTATTATTGGTGGAGTAGCGGCAGGCATGAGTGCCGCATCCAAGATACGCAGAATGAATTCTGATATTCAGATAACCGTATACGAAAAGGGCGGATTTCTTTCCTATGGTGCGTGCGGGCTGCCTTATTATGTGGGAGACTTTAACGGGGATTACAGAAAAATGATTGCCCGCAGCCGGGAAGCCTTTGACCAGATGGGGATAGAGACCTATCTAAAACATGAGGTGACAGGGGTTGATGCCGGAAAAAAACGGGTTATGGTAAGGGATCTGGAATCTGGCAGAGAGTTTGAGGACGCTTATGATAAGCTGATGATTGCCGTTGGGGCAGAGGCAGTAATTCCTCCTTTTCCCGGCAGAGAGCTGATTGGAGTCCATGCATTAAAAAATATGGAAGACGGCATTTTTCTAAAGGAATATTCCAAAATGGATAAGGTCCGGAATGTAGTCATCGTAGGCGGGGGCTACATTGGTGTAGAATGCGCAGAGGCTTTTTTGCATATAGGAAAAAACGTCCGCATGATAGAAACGGCTTCCAGAATTCTTGCATCGTTTGATGAAGAGATGACTGCGCTTGCCCAGGAAGAACTGTTAAAACAGGGGGTAAAGCTTCATGTCAATGAAAAGGTGGAGGCGTTTGAAGGCGACGGACTGTATGTCAATCGCGTGATTACGAATAAAGGAAGCTATGATGCAGATCTTGTGATTGTGGCAGCTGGGATCAGACCCTGTACGGAATTTCTAAAGGATACTGGAATAGAGAGAGGGAAGAACGGCGCAATAATCGTAGACAGGGAAATGAAAACTTCCATACCTGATATTTATGCAGCAGGTGACTGCATTCTGGTCTATCATGAAGTTTTAAATGAAAACAGTTACCTGGCTCTTGGAACTGTTGCAAATAAATGCGGAAGAATTGCCGGAACAAATCTGGCAGGAGGCAGTGAAGTGTTTCAGGGAGCACTGGGCTCTGCGGCTGTTAAAGTATGCGGACTGGAACTGGGGCGGACCGGCATGAGTGAAGCCGATGCGAAACGTCTCTCTGTGGATTATAATACACTTCTTGTTACGGTAAATGATCATCCAGCTTATTATCCTGATCCTACCCCTATTACAATTAAGCTGATCTATGAGAAGGGAACCAGACGTATTCTTGGTGCCCAGACCTGCGGAAAAAAAGGGGCAGTTCTCCGGGCAGATGTATTTGCCGTCGCCATTCACTGCAAAATGACAACGAAAGAATTGGGAATGACGGACCTTATTTATGCACCTCCGTTTGCAGGCGTCTGGGATGCCATACAGATTGCATGCAATGCGGCGAAGTAGGTAAACAGGCTGGAAAGGGGAAGTTCATGAGCAAAATAATATCAATGCAGGAAGCGGCAGCCCTGGTCAGTGACGGCGCAGTTCTGGGGATTGGGGGGAATGTGCTTCACCGAGCTCCTATGGCTTTTATAAGAGAACTCATACGTCAGAGAAAGCGTAATTTAAAACTGGTAAAAACTGCAGGTGCAATGGATGTGGATATGCTGTGTCTGGGCGGATGCGCAACCAGTGTAGATGCCGGATTTATCAGCTATGAAAGTGAGTTTTCACTGGCAATGCATTACAGAAAGGCAGTAGAAAGCGGACGGGTGAAAGGAAATGAGCATGCCTGCTATACCGTTATTTCTGCACTTCGGGCAGCCAGTTATGGAATTGGCTTTATGCCGGTAAAAGGTCTGACAGTCAGCGATTTAATTGAAGAAAATGATTATTTTACCAGGATCCAGGATCCGTTTACCAATGAAATTGTTACAGTAGTGAAAGCAATTCGTCCCGATGTGGCAGTGATCCATGTTCAGGAAGCGGATGAGGATGGTAATGCAAGAATTACAGGTCCGCTGTTTGAGGATGTCCTGCTTTCCAGAGCGGCAAAAAATGTGATTCTTACAGCAGAACATATTGTTCCTGGTTCTTTATTGTCCAGCGGCGCGAAGAAAGCGGACATTCCCCATTTCCTGGTTGGTGGAGTGGTTCATGCAGCAAAAGGTGCTGCACCTTGTTCCTGCGCGGGAAACTATGATATTGACGCAAAAGGCATCGGGATTTTCAAGGAGTTGAAAGACCAGGAGGGTCTGGCCGTTTATCTTTCGGCATATGAGAAGGCGGACCGCAGAGGCTGGGGAGGTAAAAATGATGGAAAGAAATAACCGGATCTGTGACATTATGGTGTGCGCGATGGCACGCATGATTCAGGATGGAGATAAAGTATTTCACGGAGTGTCTTCCCATATGCCAATGATTGCGGTGCTTCTTGCCAAGGAACTTCATGCTCCCCATGCGGTGCATTTAAACATACCGGGAGGAGTCGATCCGTCCCCCAGAAAGCTTAAAAAATATACCAGCGCAGGCAGTGAACTGTTAGATGGTGCAAGATCTTACTTTCCTCTTATGGAGGTATTTGACTTATCCATGAGAGGGGGGCTTGATATGGCATTTTTAAGCGGTGTCCAGTTTGATTTAAGGGGCAACGTGAATGCGTCAGTAATCGGTGATTACCAGAAACCAAAAGTCAGGCTTCCGGGAGGTGCAGGAAGCGCAGTTCTGATACCCACTGCAAAGCGGGCTGTTATCTGGAGAACAAAGCATGATAAACGAACCTTTGTAAACCAGGTGGATTTCATTACAACAAAAGGAAATGTAGACCGGATTGTAACTCCTCTTTGCATCTTTAAAATGGAAAATGGAGAGCTGGTTCTGGATACCATACACGAAACTTCATCTCTTAAGGAAGTACAGGATAACACCGGTTTTCCTGTTAAATACTCACGAATCGCAATCACCCCGTCTCCAACTAAAAATGAGCTTTCTGCATTAAAACGGATCGACCCGGGTGATTTCAGAAATATAGAATTTTAGGGAGAATTTACTATGGGGCTTTTAAGAGTGAATGCAGTTGCAACCAGTTTTTTTGGACGGGGATCCATTGGTATGCTGCCTGCGGAACTTAAAAAAAGAGGGTTAAAACGGGGACTCATTGTAACGGATCAGTTTCTGTTTAAGAGCGGAGCAGCAGATCAAGTGGGGCTGTTTTTACTGGAAGCAGGAATCGAGTATGCGGTCTATTATCTGGTGCAGCCCAATCCTGCGGTGGCAGTAATTAATGAATGTCTGGAAGCAGCAAAAGCTTTAAACGTTGATTTTCTGACTGCGGTTGGCGGCGGATCTGCCATTGACACAGCAAAGGCAGTCAGTATTGTTCTGGAAAACGGCGGTCGTATTGAAGACTATGAGGGATTCAATCAATCTGAAAGACCTGGAATACCTGTTGTGGCAGTTAATACAACGGCTGGAACAGGTTCAGAAGTCACATCATTTTATATTGTAACCAATCCGGACAAGCACACAAAGATGTGTATGGTGGACACCAATTGTATGGTCAGTATTGCAGTCAATGATATTGACTTTATGATGAGCATGCCAAAAAATCTGACAGCATCTACTGGAATGGATGCAATGACCCATGCAATTGAGGCGGCAGTTTCAAAACGGTGTAACCCTTTTACAGATAAAGATGCCCTTTGGGCAATGGGGGTAATCAGCCGCTATCTTCCACAGGCTGTAAAGGACGGAGGAAATGAAACAGCCAGAGAAATGATGGCTTATGCAGAATACAGTGCAGGAATGGCGTTTTCCAACGCCGGGCTTGGGATGGTTCATGCCATGGCACATTCTCTAGGGGGACGGTTCAACCTTCCCCATGGTGTCTGCAATGCCATTTTATTACCCTATGTAATGGAATTTAATGGAAGTCATAAAAACATTGCAGAGCGTTACAAGAAAGTGGCACAAAGCCTGGGGATCGAGGGCGCAGAGACCATGTCGGGGGAACAGGCCGTAAAGGAGGCAGTTTCCTGGATTAGAAAACTGTCAGGAGAAATCGGACTGGAAGAATGCTTAAGTGAGCTTTCTGTGGATCCCGGTGCTTTTGGGGAGCTGGCGGACAGTGCAATGGCTGATGCCTGTATGGACGACAATCCGTTTCAACCATCAAAGGAAGAAATTATTGGGGTATACGTAAATGCTTATTATGGGATTTCATCAAAATAGGAGAGGGTGAAAGAATGAAAAAGTTAATGAATGATCCGGAACATTATGTAAACGAAATGCTGGAAGGAATCTACCTGACACACCCAGATCAGCTTACTTTTACAGGAAATGATCTTCGCTGTCTGGTAACCACCAAAAAGACAGAAGGGAAAGTTGGGATAGCCACTGGAGGAGGATCGGGACATCTTCCTTTGTTTTTAGGGTATGTGGGAGATGGGATGTTAGATGGCTGCTGTGTAGGAGATGTGTTTCAGTCGCCAAGCGCCGATCAGATGCTGGAAGTGACAAAGCGTATAGATGCAGGGGCTGGAGTCCTTTATATTTACGGAAATTATAACGGGGATATTTTTAATTTTGATATGGCTGCTGAGATGGCAGACATGGAAGAAGGAATACGTGTGGAACAGGTGGTTGCAGGAGAAGATGTTGCCTCCCCTCCTGCAAAAGACGGAGAGAAGAATACAAGAAGAGGAGTTGCAGGAATTTTCTTCGTGTATAAATGCGCGGGTGCGGCAGCGGCCTTAAGAAAAGATCTTTCGGAAGTAAAGCGGATTGCAGAAAAGGCTGCTTCCAATGTAAGAACGATGGGAGTTGCGCTGACACCCTGTACGGTACCAAGAGTGGGTCATCCCGGATTTGAGATTGCTGAGGACGAGATGGAATTAGGTATGGGAATTCATGGAGAGCCAGGAATCCGCCGGGGAAAAATGGAATCTGCAGATCAGATTACAGAGGAAATGGTTACTAAAATCTTAAGCGATATTTCTTATGAACCAGGGGATGAGACAGCGGTTCTTGTAAATGGTCTGGGGGCAACACCACTGGATGAGCAGTACATTGTAGCAAGAAAGGTTCATCAGATACTAAAAGAAAAAAATATCCGGGTTCATCGCTGTTATGTGGGGGAATATGTCACCTCAATTGAAATGGCGGGGTTATCCATCTCTCTTTTAAAACTGGATGAGGAGCTGAAAGGTTATCTGGATGCTCCGGCAGATACGCCATTTTTTAAGCAGAAACAGATTGGAGAATAATATGAATCAGCAGGAACTGATTGCCATGCTGGGCAGGATCAGCAAAATAATGGAAATAAACCGGGATTATCTCATAGAACTTGACAGTGTAGTGGGAGACAGTGACTTAGGCTTAACCATGTCTGACGGATTCCGTTCTGCCTATGATTCGGTATCTGATGGAATGGAGCCGGATCTTGGAAAACTTCTTTACAAGGCAGGTAAGACCATGGGCAATAAGGTTCCCTCCACTATGGGGACATTAATGGCTGCAGGTCTTATGCGTGCGGGAAAAGTTTTAAAGGGAAAAACGGAACTTACGGATCAGGATGTTGTTTCTCTGTTTCAAGCGTATCAGGACGGAGTGGCTGAACTTGGCAAGGCAAAACCAGGAGAAAAAACGTTTCTGGATGGGTTTTTGCCTGGAATAGACATGCTGGCAGCGGGCGTAAATGCTGGGATTTCTCTTGAGGTGGTCCTCCAGGAGGCAGCCGATGCCGCATGGGCGGGATTTGAAAATACCACGACCATGGTTGCGGTTCATGGCAGGGCGGCAACAAGAGGGGAAGCTTCCAAGGCGTTAAAGGATCCAGGGGCCGCTGTTGGGGCTCTTATTATGAAGGCAGCTGCTAAACGGTAATCCAGGCAGGAACTTTTCTCTGACCTGTACAAAGACAGATATTTATGATATACTAACTCCGGTTAGTTAAGACTTACTAAAGACTGGAGGTACTCATATCATGAGTAAATACAAGAGAAAAAGTGTACTGGCAGCTGCAGCTTTAACTGCCATACTGCTTACTGCCTGCGGAGCAGCAAATAAAGGAGCAGCTACGGAAACTGGTTCTAAGGTTACCGAACAGGCCGAAGAGACAACTGCAGGCAAAGACACAAGAGTCATTAAGATGGAATATGGAGATGTAGAAATACCGGCCAATCCCAAACGGGTGGTGGTTGCATTCTTCCAGGGGGACTTACTTGCACTTGGGATTCACCCGGTAGGTACCTCCTTTAATGATGACGCTGTATTTGAACAGGAGCTGGGAGACGTTACTGTTGTAGATGCCTTTGAGTTAAATCCGGAAGCCATTATGGAGCTGGATCCTGATCTTATTATCTGGAACAACACAGATGATTATGAGAGTCTGTCAAAGATTGCGCCAACTCTGGCCAGAAATTACTACGATATGGAAGTAAAGGACCGGCTTGCATTTTTCGGAGAGGTATTTGGAGTACCGGAAAAGGCAGAGAAGATTATGTCAGACTTTGAGAAAAAGGCAGAAGAATCTAAGAAACAGCTTTCTGAAAAAGGACTGGCTGATAAGAATGTCATTCTTCTGGAAAACCAGACAAAGGGAATATTAAGGGCCTTTGGTGATGATTATGGACGAGGCGGCGAGATCATTTATCAATACTTAGGCTTAAAAGCACCGGAGAGGATTCAGAAAGAGGTTATGGATCAAGAGGGTGTGAATTTCATAGATATTTCCTATGAGACTCTTAAGGATTATGTAGGAGATTACATATTCTCTGATGAGAGGATTGCTGATCTGAAAGGTGTGGAGGTGTGGGAGAGCCTTCCGGCAGTAAAGGAAGGCCGACTGGTGCAAAACTCCAGCGGAATGTTCTGGTTCAGCGATATTACGTCCATGAATGCACAGATGGATTTCATTATGGATTCTTTACTGAAGACAGTGGAAGGGCAGTCCCATTAAAGTTAAGAGTGAGGTAACTCAAATCCTCAGGGCAGATATGATGCTCTGAGGATTTTTGCTATTATTTTTTATAAAAGGTCTTTACTAAATATAATTTATCTGATAGGATGAAACTGTTAAAATCTAAATTCATTTCTGTGATTACATTATTTTTCAAAATTCTTAGTATTTAAATTTATTTCCCTTTAAACGTATTATTTGCTTTCTATCAAAATGATCATTATTCTAAATGACTGTTATTTTTCTGTTTCCTTGTGTATTCTATTTTAAATTTCCCATGTTATTGTGCGCATTTACTAAAAATCGATAAATTCTTTTTGAGAGGAGGTGCCAGGTCAATCTACGAAATGAATGAGATGATTTGAACAACTAAATAACTATAGTCTCTCCTCTGCCAAATCCGGATGGGGGAAGAATGGAGGAAAAATGAATCGTGTATTTTTAATGGGAAGGCTGACAAGGGATCCGGAAGTGAGATATTCACAAGGAGAACGTACAATGGCAATTGCCAGATATACACTTGCTGTTGACCGCCGAGGACGCAGGAATCAGGACGGCACTGAGCCAACGGCTGATTTTATTAACTGTGTATCATTCGATAAGACAGGAGAATTTGCGGAAAAATATTTCCGCCAGGGAATGCGGGTGCTGGTGTCTGGAAGGATTCAGACCGGAAGCTATATAAACAAAGATGGGATAAAGGTTTATACCTTTGAAGTGATTGTGGATGAGCAGGAGTTTGCTGATAGTAAAAACTTGACATCAGGAGAAAGTCAGGTAGCAAGACCGGAACCTGTCGGTGCAATGGGAGATGGGTTTATGAATATTCCTGATGGAATTGATGATCCGGATTTGCCGTTTAACTAATCTGGCTATGACAACTAAAAGTTTTATAATCAACACCATCTTTTTCGTCTTCCTGTCTTTGTTAACAGGCCCGTTACTGTCTTACGGGGCGGAAGAATCCATTGAATTAAGTAAAGATATCAGGGCGGGAGATGTTTTGACATTTGATTCCCCAGTGTTTGTGGGCAGTTCTAAAGAATATGCACCTTTGGAAACTGTTATAAAAGAGGGAAAAAAATATCATTTAACCAATAGTGAGGTTTTGGACATTTTCACAGAAGAAAAAACTGAATATTCGGAAACCTCGATTTTATATGAAGGAGTGGAGTATATTGACCGTATGCCGGAGACGGCATGGGTTCAGGTAATAAATGAAGATTTGAAGCTGAAACAGACTGTAGAACTGCCTGTAGTTTCCCAGGTGGAAGAACGTTCCTACTGGGATTATGATTTTACATTTCCCATAGAGATTTCCGGCTATCAGGAAGATACCTATTTGCTGGGGGACATAGAAATCCCCAATGGTGCACCACTAACAGACTATGCAGTAGAATTTTTGAAGTATTTAAATCTACCTGAAGATTATTATCAGATAACAAGTATTGTCTGGGCTGGAGAACCGGTGGAGCGAAATGGGAATATGGTCCGTAACGCTCAGGCGCAAGGGAAGAAGCTGGTTAAAAATATCAGAGCTTTATATGGTGGAGAGGTCACAGTTCCGTCTGTGCAGGCTCAGATTTACCGCGGGATTTATGAGGAGGACAGGACCGAAAACCAGACGGATCCTTTAATTTATAAAAACAGTGAGATTGCGGGTTATGAACGCCAGGCATGGAATGGATACCGAAAGATAGTAAGATATATAATGACTATAACCATTACACTGGCAGTATTACTTTTGCTGCTGATCTTCATACTGGTACTGATTAAGAAGAAGAATATGGTGGAATCTGATTCTAAGCCTGACTCCCGATTTGATTAAAAAGAAGCCTGTCTATGTGGATTAAATATCAATGGCTGACATATATTGAAACAAGCAATTACATAAATGAGGTGAATTCGTACTGCATGAGAGTCGAAAATATATATCCCGTCTATCATGCCATTCAGGACCGGGAGCATCATGTGCAGAAGGTATATGAAGAGCTTCAATTAGTATTTTTTAATAAATCACAATCCGAAAAAAATGGTTCTCTTTTAGTTAAAGAGCAAGTGGTTCATATAAAGAAGGGAAAGAAATAAAACCATATGGATGCGATTTATGCCAGACAGTCAATTGATAAAAAAGACAGCCTCTCCATTGAGACCCAATTAAGTTTTGCCAGAAGTATGGCAATTGGCGAACCCAGATTATACATAGACAGAGGTATATCAGGGAAAGACGTGGTACACAGACCGGAATTTCTAAAATTGTTAAACGATATAAAGACGGGTACGATTAACCGGATTCTTGTTTACAAACTTGACCGGTTTACCAGGTCTCTTCTGGACTTTACCAATACCTGGGAATACATGAGCAAATATAAAGTAGAGTTCATTTCTGTTACGGAAAATTTTGACACCTCAACTCCCATAGGAAAAGCAATGATATTTATTATGGCTGTGTTTGCACAAATGGAGCGGGAGCAGATTTCAAGAAGAGTCTATGATAATTATTATGACAGGATTGAACTGGGGCGGTGGCCAGGAGGTCCCGCCCCCTATGGTTACAGCAATACAACCGTTACTCAGGGAGATAAAAAGGTGTCTTCACTGAAATTAGAGGATAACATAAAGATCCTGGAAGAAATTATGAAGGTTTACGCTTATCCAACCACCAGTCTGGGAGATATCAGACGAATGATGGCAACCAGACAATTACCTGGGCCAAACAGCCAGAAGTGGTCAGCCTGCTCCATCGGGCGTGTACTTCGAAATCCAGCCAGTGTGAAATGTGATCATGCAGTTTATACCTACTTTAAAAAACTGGGAGTAAACATGATTAATTCTCTTTCTGACTTTAATGGGGAGCACGGCGGTATGCTGGTAGGAAAAAAGGGAGCGGTGACAAAAGACGCTTTGGATTCCAGGGAGGCCACCTTTGCCATAGGTAACTGGCCTGGATATATTGATTCTGAGCTATGGCTTTGCTGCCAGAGAAAGCTGGATACCAATGAGAAGGTGGCTTCCAATGACGGCCCCCGCAACAGCTGGCTGACGGGACTATTAAAATGTGCAGACTGCGGCAGAGCAATCATGGTTCGTAAATACAAACGTAAATCAGATGGGGAAACAGTTCGTACCATAAGGTGCCGGGGAAAGGATTTTCTGGATTGTGATTTAAAACCTCAGATGAGAATTGAACAGATTGAGGGTTCTGTGGAAGCGGAGCTGCAGAAACTTTTTGACAGATGCAAACCTGTTCCCATCGGGACCAGCAATGGAACCAATGAACTGGAACTGGAGCTGATCCGGATTGATGAAGCAGTCGGAAATTTAATGCAGGTTTTAAAGACAAAAACAGTCAGTCCGCTGACTGTGGATTACGTTAATAAAGAACTGGAAGAACTTTCGGGGATAAAGAAAAAACTGCTGGAAGAGAAAGAACGGTTAGCCAATGAATCCATATATCCGGAAAAAATTATATTTTCTCAGTTAAGTAAAGAAGACAAACGGGCTGTAGCCTTTTCTTATCTGGAAACAGTGGTGGTCAGGGAAGATTTTATCAGCCTTATATGGAAAGTATGATTACAAATTAAGTTAAAAAGGTTTTGTTTGGAATTTTATGAACAAAGCCTTTTTTATTGCAGATAAATTAGAAAACTATGAAACAAATTCATTATATATTTTTTTAAAATATGATATTATAGTGTAAAAGATTGAAAACGGGAGGTACTATGGAAAATCATATAAAAATAATTGAAGCCATAAAAGAATATTGTCTCAGTCATCTTGGTGCCTATGAAGCCAGACCGTTTGGAGAATATCCAATCTGTTACAAGGTTATGGGGAAAATATTCGCGCAGCTGAACCCCCAGGAAAATTTTTATAAAATTACTTTAAAATGCGAACCGGAAAAATCATATCTCTATCGTCAGCTCTATCCGGGGGTAATAGTAAGAGGATACCATTGCCCTCCCGCTCAACAGCCCCATTGGAATACCATTGATTTAGATGAATTTTCAGATCAGGAATTTCTGTTTCAGATGATTGATGAAGCATATGATTCTTTAATAAATAAGTTCAGTAAAAAGGCAAAAGATAAACTTGGCAATCTGTCAAAGATTGAATTTAAGCATACCGATGGGGAAGATCCTGATTTTGTGACGCTATGCACAAAACTGGACCAGGCACTTGACGAAATAGTGGGAAAACAGTATCAAAGAAGTAAGTATCACCAGTTCAATCAGAGAGACAGCATACATGATGTAATTCTGGCATACAACAATGGTGAACCAGTTGCATGCGGAGCATATAAACGCTTTGATGAAAATCATGTTGAGATAAAGCGTGTCTATGTGGATCCGTCACAACGTCATATGGGGCTGGGAGCGGAAGTAATCCGAAGATTAGAGGCAAAGGCTAGAATAAACGGTTACAAATGGTGCGTACTGGAAACAGGGCGGCTGTTGGAAGCGGCTCATATGATGTATAAAAAAGCAGGTTATCAGATTATCCCCAATTATGGTCAGTATGCTGGAATGGAGGACTCTATTTGTATGGAGCATAAAATTTAATGGAAGTACTTGGACTGAAGAAAAAATCATTTTCTATGTTTTTTAATGGAGGGGAGATATGGTTTGAACATCTGGATTCCCTTTATGATCAGACAGAACTGATTAAACAGAAATTCACGCAGGATTTATTAGAAATACAAAGACCATCAACCAGTTCGTTTATAGCTGTCATTCTGAATGAATCAAATATTGATGGTGAGATACTGGATCTTATAATAAATGAATTTTCAAACTTAAACAAGCAGCTGCGCAAGGTTGTATTTATCGGATTAACGATGAAAATGAAACGGTATGTGAAAAAAAGAAGTGCACATACAAATTTCCTGATAATCTGTATGGATGATCTGGAAAAAGCAAAAGAGTGGCTGGTTAAGAATTGAAGGGGTTGTTATGAATAATAAAGAAATCATTGATATTGCCATGCAGCAATCAGCATTTGACAGTAATTGCATGATGGAGGATTTTAGAAGCAATATAAATAAGGTAGTACTCTCTGAAAAAAATCCCAGAGCCAGAAAGTATTTAAAACTTCCCTTTTTATGTGATTTAACATCCTATGGGAATAATATTGTTGCATCTGCATCCAAAGAATTAATAAGGGAAGTGGAGTGGTACATAACAAAATATCATGTTGAGCATTGTTTTGAAACACCCAATCTACATAAATTAATGGAAAGATTAAAGCCTTATAATCTGAATGTCTGTTTTATGGCAGAGTATTTTTTACCCGATATGGAAGTATTAAAACCCCTACCCTGTCAATATGAAACTAAGGTTATGGAACCTGAGCATTTTGCAGAATACTATCTGCCGCAATGGAGCAATGCTTTATGCGAAAAGAGGAAAGAACTTGATAGTCTGGCTGTAGGAGCATTTGATAATGGGAAACTGATCGGGCTTGCGGGAGCATCCGCCGATTGTGATACCATGTGGCAGATCGGTATAGATGTACTTCCGGAATATAGAAGACAGGGGATAGCTTCCAGTCTTACAAGCAGACTTGCTTTAGAACTATTGGGAAAAGGAATTGTTCCATTTTATTGCTGCGCATGGTCAAACTTAAAATCTGCCCGAAACGCCATAAAAAGCGGGTTTCGGCCGGCATGGGTTCAGATCACGGCAAGAGAGGATAGTTATATTGCAGAAATGAATGAATAGGGAGATGTAACGTATGGTTATAAACATGGAGTTTTTAAAGGGTGAAGATATTTACCTTAAACTGGATAAAAAGACGGCTGGAAATATCCGTAAACAATGGCTTCCAGCCTATCATTTTACAATCTGTGATATGCATGGAGACGAGGTAGGCGGTTGTGATTTACGGATTGGATATAACAAAAATGCATATTATGGCGGCAATATCGGGTATCATATAGATGAGAATTACAGGGGACACCATTATGCGGGGAAAGCCTGTTTATTACTGTTTCAGTTAGCGAAAAAACATAAGATGGATTATCTTATTATCACCTGCAATCCCGATAACCATGCTTCAAGAAAAACCTGTGAATACGCTGGTGGAACATTAGAAGAGATTGTGGAGATACCAGAAGATAATGATATGAGAAAAATCGGAGAAACGGAAAAATGTATCTATCGATTCAGTTTGCTTAATTATTAAGATTAGTGAGGTGATTTACAATGAAAAATGAATTACACATCTTTTTCGATTATATCTGTCCGTATTGCCTGAGGGCGCATAACTATTTAAAAGAACTTATGCCGGAGTATCCGGATCAGGCCATCGTGTGGCATCCTTGTGAATCTCATCCAAGGCCAGAACGGTTTGGTCCCCATAGTGATCTGTGTATACAGGGATATTTTTATGCGCTTGAACATGGAGTTGATATTTTAGAATACCATGATCGTATGTATCAGGCTGTCTTCCAGGATCATATTAACATTGAAGACATTCATGTACTCGGCGATTACGTCAGTGATCTGGTTGACGTTAATAAATTTAAATCTTCTTTAGAACAGGGAACGTACCTTGAGAAACTGAAAGAATCCAATGAACTGGCGTTTGAGCATTCCGGTGTATGGGCGGTCCCTGCGTACAGGATGGGAGATTTAAAATTGGATGCAGTTGAAAATGTGGGGGTTACCAAGGAGCAGATCCGGTATTTATTTAACATTTGAGTATGACAGGAGACACGTAATGAGACTGAAAAATGATATGATATTACAAATTAATAAGGCTGCCAAAGGGGATGCAGCCGGGATGGTGGAGTTTCTTAATCTTATAGGTGGAGAAAGTGATAATTTATTGTTTGGAGCAAATGGTTTTCAAATGACGGCAGAGGCAGAAGAGATTTTTATAGAAAACTTACTGGAGTCAGATGTTTCTGCTCTGTTTGTTGGAAAAATCGAAGATGAAATTGTCTGTGTAGGCAGTATAATGACTTCACCTAGAGAAAGAATATCTCATCAGGCGGAACTCTCTCTTTCAGTTAAGAAGAAATATTGGGGGCTCGGTATAGGGACGTACTTAATGGAAGCAATGATTTCGTTTGCAAAAAGAAATGGGCAGACAGAGATCCTGCATTTAGGCGTGAAAAACGATAATATAAATGCTATCAATTTATATAAAAAAATGGGCTTTCATGAGGTTGGCAGGCATAAGAATTTTTTTAAAATTGAAGGTAATTATTACGACGAGATTCTTATGGATTTATATTTATAATTGCTGGAGGTACATATATGAATAAAGAAGTACTGCTCCAAAACCAAAAAAGCTGGGATAGCATGGCTGATACATGGTTTGGTACAACAGCGTTACCAGTATATGGATGCCTTGCACCTACGGAAGCACAATTACAATTGTTTCCAGACCTTGGTGACAAAAAGATACTGGATATTGGATGCGGCAGCGGGCATTCCTTAAAATGGTGCGGTGACAACGGCGCATCTGAATTATGGGGGATTGACATTTCTGCAAAACAGATTCAAAATGCGGACAAATATCTGGCTGAAAATGGTTATAAAGCGACTTTATCCGTTTCTCCCATGGAGGAGATGGAGACGTTGCCGAAAAATTATTTTGATGTTATTTATTCCATCTATGCATTGGGGTGGACTGTGGATTTGCCTAAAACAATAAAGAATATTTACGATTGTCTGAAACGTGGAGGCACTCTGATATTCTCTTGGGATCATCCTCTGATGCATTGTGTGACAGCAAGGGAACAAAAATTCTTTCTGGAAGGCTGTAATTATCTTTCAGATGAGATGGTTTCCTTTGAACTGCGGGGCAACCCTGTTACGATTCAAAACCGAAAGATGTCTACATGGATCAATACATTGGCAGAGGAAAATTTTAAAATTGAAAAGGTCATCGAAGAAACCAGCCAGGATGTATTAGAAAAGGAGTATGAGTTTTCTGAAAGTTATTATGCTCCCAGTCGAGCAAAGGTAATGCCTCTTTCTTTTATAGTGAAAGCAACAAAAATGTAAAGGTACATGGGGGGTATAAAATGGAGACAGATTTAATAAAAAATCTTGATAAAATACATACAACAGAATTAGGTACTCTTAGAATTAAAAAGAATTTGAGTCTGGACACCCCGGATTTAATATCATGGTGTAAAAATAAAGTTCAGAATGCAGAAAGCATAGATAGAAAAGGAAAGAACTGGTATGTGGTTGTTGACGGCTGCATTTTAACTATTAACGCATATAGTTTTACAATCATTACTGCTCATAAAAAGAAATAAAATCATTTCTCTTAACCAGAACGGGGGTTAAAACGATGCAAGTGTTTGTTGTGTATTGCCATCCAAGTAAAAAAAGCTTTACTCATGATATGAAACAGGAGTTTTTAAAGGGACTAAGTGATGCAAATCACAAATTTGTTGTATCTGATCTGTATGAGATGAATTTTCATGAGGAAATGTCAGAAGAGGAATATGAAAGGGAGGCCTATTATAGTACTGAAATCCCGGTAGCTGACGACGTAATGGAAGAACAGCGTAAAATTCAGCAATCGGATGCAATCGTATTCATTTACCCTGTTTTTTGGACGGAGGCTCCTGCAAAATTAGTGGGGTGGTTCGACCGGGTATGGACAAGCGGATTTGCATATAATCCAGATCCACAAATGAATATACTTAAAAAGGCATTATTTTTGGTATCTGCAGGAAAAACACTGGAATCGCTGGAAGAAACCGGAGAATCCAATGCGATGAGAATTGTAATGTTGGGTGATCGAATCAGAAACAGGGCTCTTGAAAAAGAAATGATGATATTTGATGGCACCACCCATTGGGATGAAGCGGGGCGAAATGAGCGGTTAGCCGGACATTTAATCAATGCGTATAAGGCTGGCGTGAATTTCTGACCAAATTAAGCTGCGTTTTAAAACCGGGGGATGGTTATTGTATGAAGATTGAAAGCACAAAACTGAAAGAAGTTAAAATTATTGAATATGATTCTAAGTCTGATAACAGAGGATATTCATACAGTATTTATTGCAAAGGCGAGCTGGAGCAGGCAGAAATAAATTTCGACTACATAGAAGAGCGGGTGTATTTTTCCGAAAAAGCAGGTACACTTTATGGCATCCATTTTCAGAATAATCCAAGACCTCAGACAAAACTTTTGTATTGTATCAAAGGCAGAGGTATTGATTATGCAATTGATTTACGAAATAGTTCTCCTACGTATTTACAGTGGGTTGGAGTGGAATTAAGCGCTGAAAATAAAAAGCAGATCTATATACCAAAAGGCTTTGGTCATGTCTTTTTGTCTCTTGAAGATGGCACGATGAATGTAATGCGTTTTGATGAACCGTTTGATCAGCAGTTTTCTCGCCAGATTGCATATAACGATCCTGATATTGGAATTAAATATCCCATAGACAATCCCATACTGGCACCTCATGACAGAAGTGCACCGATGTTAGCGGAGAGTGATTTGAATCTATAATGGAGGAGTGAATATTGAATAAAGATGAATTTAAGAAGATAGAAGAATATATGCTGGTTTGTATGAAAGATTGTGCCAATGATAAGGATCATATTTATCGTGTACTCTATTTAGCTTTAGATATAGCCAAATACGAAGAAGATGTAAATATTGATGTGCTGATCGCTGCTTGCCTTCTCCATGATATTGGGCGGCAGGAGCAGTTTGATGACTCCCGGATCAGGCACGAAGTGGCAGGCAGCAAAAAGGCATACACCTTTTTACTCCATAATAATTGGACAGAAGAATCTGCCCGCCATGTATCAGACTGCATTTTGTCTCACAGTTACAGAGGGGGTAGCTCCCCTGACAGTATCGAGGCAAAGATTCTGTATGATTCTGATAAATTAGATGTAACAGGTACGCTTGGAATTGCCCGAACATTATTGTATTTAGGAATTGCTTCTGAGCCGCTTTATTCATTGGGTGGCGATGGAAATGTTTTAGATGGATCTAAGGGTACCCAGCCATCTTTTTTACACGAATATAAATATAAACTGGAAAAAATATATGATGAATTTCATACTACAAGGGCGACTGAAATAGGTAATGAGCGGAAGGCATCTGCTGTTTCTTTCTATAACAGTTTGCTAAATGAGGCTCGATCCTGTTATACATATGGAATGGATGAATTTTTTAAGATGGTAAAATAAACAGTGTCTTAATAAAATAATTTATGCTGGAGGCTGAAATGTTAATTACGTATCGAATCCCAACATTGGCTGATATAAAGAAAGTCAGTGAACAAATCATGCTGAGTTACGTGTCCGCATATGAAGGTTTAATGAATTATGAATTTTTATCTACGCTGAAAGCAGATCACTGGGTACCTATTCTGCAGGAGAGTATCCAAAACGGGGACACCTGTCTTATTGCAGAATATGATGGTAACATTATCGGCAGTACCGTGTTTGGAACTGCCGTGGTTGATGGAAAAACCTATGCCCAGTGGCATGCATTTTATCTTTTACCCCAATATATCGGGATTGGTGTTGGCCATTTGTTTTATCAGAAAATTGAAGAAGAAATGGTGCGTCAGAAATGCATCCGCTGCACATTGGAAGTATTATCATCCAATGATCGGGCTATCAAATTTTACATAAGTCATGGTTTCAAAAAGTCAGAAACTTTTGAAGTGGAAGAAAACGATATGATATTATTATGCGATAAAATGACGAAGGACTTCAGGTAAGGAGTATTTATGGTACTGGAAATGAAGGAAAATGATTTGACCGTGAAAGATTATCATAGGCTTAGAACATCTGTGGGCTGGAGTGTACTGCCGGAGCAGCAGATTGAGATGGCATTAAAGAATTCACTAATTACCATAACTGTCAGAGATCAGGGACAGGTTGTAGGAATGTGCAGGCTTGTAGGAGATGGATGTTATATCTGTTATATCCAGGATCTGGTTATATTACCGGAATACCAGGGAAGTGGTATTGGTAAATCTATGATAGAAAGAGTGATTGCCTATGTAAATCAGCAGGGCTTTCCAGACACAAATATAACACTGGCACTATTTTCTGCAATAGGAAAAGAAGAATTTTATCAGAAGCAAGGGTTTTGTATCCGGCCAAGTGACAACAGGGGTGCTGGAATGGAGATGATATTACCCGTTCGATAAGATTCTGGGGCATAGCTGAATAATTGCAGGATTGTATATCCACAATGAAAAAGGGGGAAGATTCATGGTACATTTGGTTTACTGCGAGAATCAGGGTAAAAAAGGAGAACGAGTCTTAGATAAAATATTTTCCGGTACGAAGACAATGGTGGTAAGAGGAGCAGCTGGACGTAAAATTCCTCATAGCAGAGTATCTGAAAATGAAATTGTTTATTTTATGGAGAAAGGAACCGCTGAAATCTCTGCACATGCCGTTGTAAAGTCTGTTCAGAATTATACAAAACTGGCAGATGAGGAAATAACAAAAATATTAGAGGAGAATCAGGACAAGCTCAATCTGACAGATAAGCAGAAAGAGCGTTGGCATAAAAAATGTTTATGCCTGGTTGAATTTGATGAGGTGTGTAAGATCGAACCACCGCTGCCCTTTGACCATCAGGGGAATATGGATGACTGGCTGATTATTGACAAAATTGAAGATGTGGTTGTAGGTACCAGTATTCCTTATAACTATGAAAAATCAAGGTTTTGACATTTTTAAAAAGTAACTGCTGATTTCATTTAATAAAGGACATATGAAATGAATCCATCCAGATAAAAAAAAGGAGACACCATAGGTATTATTTCTCCCTGCCATACCGCAGAGCGAGATCGTTATCTCCCATTTCTTGCAGGCATCAGAAAACTTGGTTATCAGGTAAAAGAAGGAACTAATTTGTATAAAAATACATATGGTTATGCGGCAAGTGAGCAGGAAAGAGCGGATGATTTTAACAACATGGTTTTAGACCCGCAGGTTAAAATGATATTGTTTGGCGGGGGTAATGTGGGGAATGAATTCCTACCAGATATTAATTTTCAGGCGGTTAAAGATAACCCCAAAATTATCTGCAGCTACAGCAATGGTACAACAATCTTAAATACGGTTTATGCCCAGACCGGTTTAACGGTTTATTATGGACAGTTTCCTGGTGTGTTCCAAAATTTGAGCCATTACGATTTCAAACAGTTTCAGGCAAATTTTACAGGTGAAACTCCATTCACATTTGAGAAAAACAGCGAATGGTCAACGATCAATGAAGGGATATGTGAGGGGACTCTCGTTGGAGGCTATACCACACGTTTTGCCTGTTTAAACGGAAATAAGTATTTCTCTTTTGATAAGGAAAAAGAATATATTTTATTTCTGGAAAATTACGAAGCTTTTAATGAGCCGTCAAAAATCAGTGCTCATTTCGCACAGATTGAGCAGAGTGAAATGATTGAGCATGTAACAGGTCTGCTATTTGGACATTACTCTGAAAACAAGAATGAAGAGCTGACAGATATTCTGAAACGCTTTGGTAAGAAAAATAGAATACCGGTCATGTCCTGTGATGACTTTGGACATGGCAAAAATCATGGGATACTGCCAATTGGGATTCGAGCCAGAATGGATACTTATAAGAAGACCCTGGAATTTATCAATTAAATGACTATTTGTTTGTGCCTGCCTAAATGAAAGGATAAAAAAATGTTTCGTTACGTACATACCAATATTATTGCCAATGACCCTGATAAACTGATTGCATTTTACAAAGAAGTGTTCCAATGCAAAAGTATAGGCGAGGAGCGGGATTTAAAAGGGCAGTGGCTGGATCGGTTGACAGGTTTACATAATGTTCATATCACAGGAGAACACCTTCTGTTGCCAGGATATGGAGAGGATCATCCTACGCTGGAGATTTTTTCCTATGATGCAATCAGAGAGTCCGTGACAGGCGAAGTAAATCGCCCTGGTATTGCCCACCTTGCCTTTGAAGTAGATGATGTGGAAACAACCCTGGAATTAATGATACGTGCGGGAGGAAGCCAGGTGGGAGAGCTGGTAACTGCAGATTATCCTAACAATACGGAAGCTGTTTTTGTATATGCCAGAGATCCGGAAGGTAATATCATTGAGCTACAGAGTTGGAGGCAAAAAGCTTAATTTCAGATGCAGTTTACCCATATTTTAATCTCTTTGCAGAGCTGCTAGATAGTACGAATTCCTATCATAGAAACAGGGGAATTCTATTAATTGCGGCGAACGCAAAATGGGACAGAGAAAATAAAATTGATGAAATTATTGATAAGCTCCTTAAACATGTGGAAGATGAAAAACCAATTACGGCACGACAATGTATAAAGGCAATGCCATTAGTAGCTCAATATAAACCTGATCTGGCTGACGATATCATTCAGGCTTTGCGTAATGCAAATACCCAAATGTATAAGGGGAGTTTGCAGCCACTGGTTTATAAAGATATAGCGGAAGCATTGAAACTTATAAACAATTTTTATAATAAATCTGAAAGAGGATAGGAAATGCTACACTATGAATCGTTAATTCACGTGGGAAGAGAAGAAATATACCAGTCATTTTTAAATGCTTTTTCTGATTACCAGGTTCCTATGAATATGACTTTTCCTCAGTTTGAAAAAATGCTGAAGCGGAGAGGCTTTGATCCCAATGTATCCGTAGGGGCTTTTGAAGGAGACACCCTGGTGGGATTTATTTTAAATGGCTGCAGAACATGGAATGGAAAAGCAACTGCATACGATGTGGGAACCGGAGTAGTACCGGATTTTAGAAAGCAGGGAATTACCAGTCGTATGCTCCAGACAGCAAGGCAAAACTTTGGTAAATCGGGAGTAGAACAATATGTCCTGGAAGTTCTGACAGCCAATACCTCTGCCGCAAATATTTACACTAAAAATGGATTCACAGTAGAACGGGAGTTTTTATGTTGCCAGATGGATGGGGGAAAAAACAGAACTGATCTGTTACACCAGACAGAACCGGTTATGGATCCGGATTGGGAATTGTTTCGTACATTCTGGGATTACCAGCCTTCCTGGCAAAATTCCATACAATCTATAGAGGCGGTGCGGGAGTGCTTTAATGTCTCGGCTGTACGAATAAATAATTGTATTGTTGGTTACGGAATAATTGAAAAAACAACTGGTGAAATTCCTCAGATTGCTGTGGATAGGAATTGGAGGGACAAGGGCATCGGCAGCAGCATACTGGCAGATTTAATGAAGCAGACCAGCTCAAATCAAATAAAGATACTGAACATTGATACCCGTTCGAAAGCAATGCTTCAGTTTATTACTGCTGCTGGCTTTCACAATACAGTAAATCAGTATGAGATGATACTGGAACTAAAATAAAAAAGAAGAAAAACAGGAGAAGACCAATGAATCCAGGGGAAATAGTTGGTGTGGGCAACACTGCAACTGTATATGAGTGGGAAAACGGGAAAGTAGTGAAGCTTTTTCGTGAGGGATATCCTTATCAGGATGCAATACGGGAATTTGAAAATGCCATGGCTGTTAATGATATGGATTTTCCCAAACCAAAAGCATATGAATTTATTTCATATGGAGGGAAAAATGGTATTGTTTATGATAAGGTAACTGGGGAATCCCTGCTTGACTGGACCTTAAGAACCGGCAATCTTCAGGAATGTGCAATTCTTATGTCAAAAGCTCATAAGGCTATATTAAACCACGATATCAGAAATGTGCCGGATTATAAGGATTTCCTGATTCATCAGATTAAGAAAGCTTCCGTAACAAAGGAAGAACGGCTAAAAACTCTTCATCTGGCTGAACAGCTGGAGGATGGGACAACTCTTTGCCATGGTGATTTCCACCCAGGCAATCTTATGCTGTCACAGGACGGCATATCCGTCATAGATTTTATGAATATTTGCAGGGGAAGCCGGCTCTACGATATTGCCAGAACCGTCTATTTAATTGAATACACACCAGTACCAAACGGTGCAGATAATCCGGAGGAGATAAGAACTATCAAAGGAATACTGTCCCGGTTTTACCTGGAACAAATGAATTTAACGAAAGATGATATAAAAGATTATCTGTCTGCCATCTCTGTTGCACGGATGGGCGAATGTCCAAAGGAGCAAGGGGAGGCGGAAAGAGAGGTGCAGTAAAATGAATATTCTATTTGAAAACAGATACCATACGCATGATAAAATGTTATCAGAATATGTACATAAGGTATTGTGTAAAAGAATTTATATCATGGGAGCAGTATTTATTCCCATTGCGTTTATCATGACAGGAATTACAATGATGAAGAAGGATTTCATATTCGCTGCAGTTTTTGGAGTCTGTCTGTTTATTATTACTTTTACAATTCTGATTACACCCCCTTTAACCATAAGACAACTGAAAGAAAACAATAAGCGGTTGCTTAATGGAAAAGATTATGAAGCAGTAATACAGTTTGGAGATAATATAAAAATTAACCAGGGTACCTTTTCATTGACAATAGAATATAATCAGATTCTTAAAATACATGAACTAAAACATTCCTATGTCTTAATGTTTGCAAAAAGCAGTGGAATCATCTTAGATCCGGCTGGTTTCACAATAGGTGATTTTAATACATTTAAGGAGTTTATCGGAGCGAAAATGGCTTGACCAAAGACACTGTTGTTACAACGTTTAATAATTGAAATATTTATAAATAAAAATGGTAATTGTTAATTAATAATCGAAAATATGGTAAATATTAAGAATTAAACACTTATAAGCCCCACATTTTTGTCGATATTATCCACAAGAGCTGAAGAAGTACCAGCTGACTAATATTGTGGAGGTAAAAGCTATGAACATTAAAAATCTAAAAGTGGCAAACAAATTATGGCTGATTATTTTTCCCGCGATCTTCGCACTCATATTTTTGCTGGTGTTTTTTATCTATCGATCGAACCAGATTATGGAAGATTCAAAAACGGCTTTATACGATGAAGTTTTTGTCAGTACCGCTGAAATTTTAAATGCAGACCGTGATTTTTATCAGGCGGCCATTGCTCAGAAAGAGTTGTATTTAAACATGAATAAATTAACAGAGGAAGACAAAAACAAACTGATTGCTGATTATGAAGAAAATATCAAACAGGTTCAGGATCGTGTTACCTCCGCACTTGATAATGTAAAATCAAATGAAACACTTTACCGGAAATTTCCCCATTCCACAGCAAACGTTACCTTGGAGCAGTTAAATACAGCATTTCAGTCAGATTTTCAAACATGGCTGAATGCATATGATGTAAAAAACGGAACCGGAGATATGGAACTGTCCCAGTCCAGCTTTGCTAAAGCAAGGGAAAATATTAATCTGATGACAGAGCTGCTTGAGGATTATGCCAAAACCCGTTCAGCTGAAATTGAAAGCAGTGTAACTCATAGTATACAGACATCGGTTGCTGCCATAGCAGCGGTAATTTTTATTATTGCTCTTTTTTCAATTCAAACAATCCGCTATCTAAAAACAAATATCCAGTACATTACTGGAATCAGTAAGCGAATTGCCCAGGGGGAATTGTCTCTTGAATTAGACGAGAGTAGGATTACCAAAGATGAGCTGGGGCAGCTGTGTGATGCAACCGGACAGACACTCCGGCAGTTGAATGAATATAATTCCTATATTAATGAGATTACGCAGGTTCTGGATATTATGGCAGGAGGGGATATGAGAATTACGCTGAGCCAGGAATACACAGGCAGATTTTCTTCCATTAAAAGTTCCCTGCTTCGCATTTCCTCTTCACTTAATAAAACTCTGACTACGATTGCTGATTCCTCCAGACATGTTGATTCCAGCTCCAGACAGATTTCTGATACAGCGCAGTCACTGGCTCAAAGTACAACGGAGCAGGCAAGTTCTGTAGAAGAATTATCTGCTTCCATAGCAGATGTATCCCAGTTGGTACATAAGAATGCTGCCAGTGTAGCAGAGGCCGCCGATTATATCGGAGAAACAGTTATGGATATTAAGGAAAGCAATGCTTCCATGAAGCAGATGCTGGGGTCTATGGAAGACATTGGTAATTCCTCCGGAGAAATCAATAAGATTATTGCAGTCATTAATGATATTGCATTCCAGACCAATATTCTTGCTTTAAATGCTGCTGTGGAAGCAGCCAGAGCAGGCTCGGCAGGAAAAGGCTTTGCAGTGGTTGCAGATGAGGTCCGGAATCTGGCTACCAAATCAGCCACAGCAGCACAGCAGACCTCTTCTCTTATTGAAGATTCTATAAAAGCTGTATCGGACGGTTCTAAACTGGCAGAAAACACGGCAGCTGCTCTGGAACGGGTTTCCTTAAAAGCGTCACAAATTAATGAGATTATACTGAAAATTAAAGAGGCATCCTCGGAACAGGCCATTTCTATTTCACAGATCAACCAGGGAATAGAACAGATCTCATCCGTTGTACAGACCAATGCTGCAACCGCAGAGGAAAGCGCCGCTTCTAGTGAGGAACTGTCAGGACAGGCGGCTCTGTTATACAGCGCGGTGGGCAGGTTTAAGCTGGCGGATGCATGATACCTTAAATAGAAAAAAGTAATAAAAGCCCGGACTTTTACATTATGGTCCGGGCTGTATTGATTTTTAGACATAGGTTCTGTTGTTATATTTAATTGCTTAAGCTATAATGTTTTTAATGATAAACGTAATATAAAATGGAAATATGGAAAAACTGCATAAAAATAAGACACGGAGGTAGGAATTATGTTTGAACCAATGATTGCAGCACTGAAAATGCAAAAAAGGCGGATTGTTTTTACGGAGGGTACTGATCCAAGAATATTAGAAGCAGCCAATCGTCTGCATCACGAAGGAATACTCACTCCTATACTTTTGGGAAATCCAATTGAGATTCAGAATGCTGCCACTGCATGCAACTGGCCGGTGGATGAAATTGAGATAATCGATCCTCTAAATTATAAGGAATTGGATGAAATGGTATCAAAAATGGCAGAATTAAGAAAAGGCAAGATGGACGAGACGGCTTGCCGGGAAGCCCTGAAAAAGGCCAACTATTTTGGAACCATGCTGGTTCAAATGGGAAAAGCCGACTGCCTTTTGGGAGGAGCTACTTATTCCACCGCAGATACAGTGAGACCGGCTCTTCAGCTGATTAAAACCAGACCTGGCAGCAAAATCGTTTCCAGCTGTTTTATTCTATACAGGGAAACCAAGGAAGTAAATGAAATGTATGCCATGGGAGACTGTGCGATTAACCTGGATCCTAATGAGGAAGAACTGGCAGAGATTGCTTGTGAAACAGCCCGGACAGCCAGGCGGTTTTCCATTGATCCGAAAGTTGCACTTCTATCCTACAGCACACTGGGCTCCGGAAAGGGAGAATCGGTCGATAAGGTAAGGAAGGCAGCTGAGAAATTAAAAGAAATGAATGTGGATTTTCCGGCAGATGGAGAACTGCAGTTTGATGCGGCATTTTCTCCTGTTGTAGCAAAGACAAAAGCTCCGGGATCCGCAGTTGCTGGAAAAGCCAACGTCTTTATTTTCCCGGATATCAATGCCGGTAATATTGGTTATAAAATTGCACAGCGTTTAGGTGGTTTTGAAGCGTTCGGACCAATCCTGCAGGGATTAAATGCGCCGATCAATGATCTTTCCAGAGGCTGTAATGCAGACGAAGTTTATAAAATGTCCATTATTACGGCAGCTCTTATATAACTTACAAACAGAGATTAAACGGTTATCGTGAAAGGAGTTTTACATGTTTAGAGAAATGCGGCGTAAAAATCAGGTACTGTCATCAGAGGAATGCATTCAGGTCTTAAACCGGGCAACTTCAGGCGTGCTTGCTGTGTCAGGTGATGATGATTACCCTTATGCAGTTCCCTTAAGTTATATTTACCATAATAATAAAATTTATTTTCATGGAGCCAAGACAGGTCATAAATTAGATGGAATCATGAGGAATGAAAAAGTCTCTTTTTGTGTTATTGATCAGGATGAGATTGTGCAGGAAGAGTACACTTCCTATTTCCGCAGTGTCATAGCATTTGGGAAAGCACGCATTATGGAGGGAGAGGAGAAAAAAAGAGCGCTTGAGATTTTAACTGCAAGATACTCTCCTGATATTGAAGAAACACAGCGTTCTCAGGCAGTGGATAAGGGACTGATGGGTGTCTGTATGATTGAACTTGAAATTGAACATATGAGCGGGAAAGAAGCTGCTGGATTAAAGAAAGCAAAGAGTAAAGAATAGGTGAATAAGCATGCCCGGAAATTACCCCAAAGCGGGGAATTCCGGGCATATTTTACTTTGTTATGGTTGTGCGTGAATTAAGCCAATTCATAAGCTGGGCTTCTGCTTCTGGAGATTTTATGGTAAATTCGATACCCAGGCTTGCTCCACCAGGTATTGGTCTGTATACTTTCGAAGTAACTACTGGATTGGTAATCTTTGTAATGGATTGCGCTATCAGAGAAGAGGATAAATTTGGTTTATTCACCTCATCATCATAGTAGGTTTCTTTCGAATATAAACGATACCCTTTAAATAGTTGGCCTCCTATTACCTTTTCGTCATTCGTAATATTTGCCCAACTATTCGTGTTATCATTTTCGATATTGGCTTTGATGGCGTCATCTGTACTCAGATCAAATGGATAAATTATTACATCTGCTTTGGAACCATCTGGTAAGGAAATCCAGCATACCGCATAGCTGCTTGAGCATGTGTAATTTCTCATACCCAATTCAATACCTTTTTGATAATCTGTTTCATCATAATTCATTGTAAATCCTAAATAATCGTTTTTCATAACACTTCCATCATAAGAAAATGGAAAAAAAACTGCACTATTGTGTTCAATTCGGCTGCCTTCTGTTTCCGTAATTGCGGCGGACGGACAGTTTTTGTACCAGGAACCATCATAATTTACTAAGTATCCGTCAGGAGTAGTGGTGTTAGATAAAATATTCTCATCATTGCCATAATACTGAAAATAAGATACACCCACGGAGCTATTATCATCTCCAACCTGTAGCCATTCATTTTTCGCCATGTTACCGTCTTCTTTGCGATAAGTCTGATACAATTTGTAGGTACCGTCAGTTTGAAGTTTAAGATGTCCTTTACTGATACCATGCTCAATTTTAGCAGATACGGTTAAGGGAAGCCCCAAAGCAATTACAAGCGAAAATAATAATATCCTGTTTTTTTTCATAGTCATTTTCCTCTTTAGTCATTTATAATTTTATCACTATATCTTATTTCGGCTCAAAGGAAGGATTTATTAATGTTATGCCCGGTTTTGAGGCTTTCTCATATGATTGGATACTGGCTATATGGTCTCAGCCAGAGGTAATTGGTTTATAATTTACGGGTTCTTCCATTACATGGTCATGCCGGTAAGCCGAAAATATCAGACCAAGAAGAATCGTATTACAAAGGATACTTAACTGTCCTTCTGAAATAAGAGGCAGATTGGGGAAAGAGGCATATTGATGCCCGAAGTTTCCCAAGAGGTATAATACTCCCTGCCACAGGAGGCACTGGCTGCAGCTAAAAGCCAATGCGGACGCCAATTTTCCATTGATTCGCAAGGAATACGTAAAAAGCAGCAGATAAAAAAGTACGATTGCCCCGATTAGCACCAGCCCTGGAATCCAGCCAAAGAGAAAGATAAATACAGCTATCATATAATTATTATAGTAGTGCTGAGGCAGGATATCCCAGAGAGTCACATCCTCCACCTGGTAATAAATATACCTGGGTAAATAGTTCTGCTGTCGGAGTGATTCCACCTTTTTATCAAATTCCGCCTGCTGTTCCGGTGTGTTAATGCCAGTTGCATCAATGCCGATGTTACCTGGATTACGGGAGGTAAAATACCATGCCCCTGTCCCATATTCCATCAGTTCCTCTGGTGTTAGTTTCAGACCGTGAGTAAGAGGCGTTTTTGAAAGCAGTTCCTGTATGAGAACACCATTGTAAGAATCATCCCAGGTGCTGTTAACAGAGGATTGGGGAGATAGAAATGTATCCATGTTATATCTGCCAGATTCTGAAAGAAAAAGTGGACTTCCAATAAATACCATAAATGCCAGTGAGACCGGATAAAGATATTTTTTGGGGCCGGTAAGTATACCGCGGTGAATCATAAACCAAACGGTTCCCAGGGTGCTCAGAAGAAAAATAATCTCTGCAGTATCCCCAAGAAATGAGTGGGCTGTATACATGAAAAACATCCATACAGTGGTACACAACACTGCTATTGTCAGGAATTTCTTTTTATTATGGCGGGAGCAATATAAAAGAACTGTAATCACAGGGACAAACAGTATTGTGGCGAAATAGGCAGTGCTGGGTATTCCATGTCGGGTTTTCTTAACAAGCGTCATAATAAAAAGCAGTATTTGAACCAGATAAAGAAAGCCTGTTAACAATGCTATTGATTTTCTCTTTCTGATCAGGAAAGGATATCCTTTCAGCACGGTGAACACAAGTAGCGTGGCACCAGCAATGTAGTAGAGACACCTGCTTGCCATATAAAGTGGCCTCCATGACATAAAGCTGGTAAAAATAAAGCCTGTAAGTAAAAGAAGAGCGCTAATCAAAGTAAGCTGTGGGGCCTTTTGTATCTTGTGGGCTTCATTCAGCTCCGTACCAATCGTTACCGCATCTCCCATGTCGCGAAGCGCCTGCGCCTCTGCGTCAGAATGGGATACTCCATTTGCTTTGTAATCCTCCATACGGTCATTCATATGATCTTCCAGCTCCTGGCGTATGGAAGGGCGCAGCGGTTCATAGGAAATCTGGTCTGTTACTTCATTTAAAAATTGTGATACTGGTGATTCTGGAGTTTTTTTATTCAAACAGAACACCTCCAATTACCTGGTTGATGGCTGTCTGATAGACCTCCCACTCTTTCAATTTCTCGTCCAGTAATTTCTGACCGTGAGTGGTAATTGCGTAATATTTGCGTATCCGCCCATTGTCTGCCGTTTGCTGATAACTGGTGACGGCCCCCTGCTGCTCCAGAGTGTGCAGGATTGGATAAAGTGTGCCTTCCTGCAGTTTAAAGACATCACGGCTCTGTTGCTCCAGTTCACGTATGATCTGATATCCGTACATGCTTTGATTATTTAAAAGTTTCAGAACCAGCATGGAGGTTCCCAGGGCCATATACCGTTTATCCATAGAATGGTCTCCTTTCTTTTTTGTGCCTGTTGGTGATTTTATACATAGACTATCTAAGTATATTAATACTATACCTAGAATACAAAGGTATGTCAAGAGTATTGAGAATTAAAGATTGATAGCATGTAAATATGGTGGTATTCTACTTATAACTAATTTAAAGGATGAAAATCCGGAACTTTATAAGGGAAAAAGCATAAAGGAGTAATTGTAATGGAGAAATGGTTTACACTGGAACAAATTGATGCAGATACACACATTGTCAGTGAATACCGCCATTGGGAGGAAACCCACTGCTATTTGCTTGAAGGAAACGAACGGTGTTTGCTCATTGATACCGGACTTGGTATCTGTAATATTTCAGAAGAAATAAAGAAACTGACAGACAAACAGATCACTGCAGTGGCAACACATATCCACTGGGATCATATTGGCGGGCACCAGTACTATCCGGATTTTTATGCCCATGAGGCGGAACTTGACTGGCTGACTGGCGGATTTCCACTATCAATGGAGACAATTCGGGATATGGTCACTGACCGGTGTGATTTACCAAAAGGGTATCAGGTAAATACCTACCAGTTCTTTCAGGGTGTGCCAACACGGGTATTGAAAGATGGTGATACCATCGATCTGGGCGGACGGAAGATTACTGTGTTACATACACCGGGACATTCTCCGGGGCATATTTGCTTTTGGGAAGCGGAACGGGGATATTTATTTACAGGTGATCTGGTTTATAAGGACACGCTGTTTGCTTATTATCCCTCCACCGACCCACAGGCATATCTGGCATCACTTGAAAAAATAGCAGCACTGCCAGTGAAAAAGATTTTTCCAGCGCATCATAGCCTGGATATTCAGCCGGAAATAGTAAACCGTATGAGAGATGCATTTTCTCAGCTGAAAGCGGAGGGAAGGCTTTATCATGGCAGTGGCACCTTTGATTATGGCGATTGGGCTGTGTGGCTTTAATATGATCTGGTACAAATATTACAAATTAGTAATGAATTATAAAAATAATAAATAATGAGGTAATACAATCTTGAAAAAAGAAACTACATCATGCAAACATCAGTATATTGTTGGCTATTCATTCAGAATGCCACAACCTTTTTTTCGTAATCTGCCTTGTGATAAATGCGGGTGCAGGATCAAGCTGAGTTTTCCCTGGAAACTTCTTTATGTTTTAATAGATTTTTTCAGCGTGTTCCTCGCCTATAAGGCAACGGAATCGGTTGATATCCGTTTTTTAGGAAGTACAATTTTACCCTGGCTTGTTATTTTTGTTTTATTCAGCTGGATAATCGGACAATTAAACAGGCTGATACTCAGATATGGAAAATGGGTGGAGGCAGAATAAATCGATTTTCCAGGTAAATCCAATGAGGATACACTGGACTGGAAAACCCAGAATACGAAAAAGATTGTCCGTCACATCGTAAAACATGTGGAACCGGGGGATATCATTCTGCTTCACGATGTGTTCCCAACCTCAGTAGAAGCTGCGCTGGAGGCAATTGATGTATTAACCAAACAGGGTTATACCTTTGTCACAGCGGATGAATTATCAATTGATTAATCATGCTTTATCATGGATAATGAAAAATAGTATCATTAAAACCTCTTCCATGGCGGTGTTTTCGTTATATAATATACTTAGAACAGAAATGTCCATACCATAACAAAGGAGGAGTTACCATGTCAACAGCTGTCATTTGTGCGGTTTTAATCGTGATCTGTTATTTCGGATTGAAAAGTTCCATTAAAAGGACAAAACAGGGCTGTTGCGGCAGCAGCAGTGAAGTAGTAAAGAAAGTGAAAGCTGCAGACACGAATAAAGCCAATTATCCTTACTCTGCGACTCTTCAGGTAGATGGAATGACCTGTGCCAACTGCAGAAAAAAGGTAGAGAATGCATTTAACAGTCTTGATGGGTTCTATGCCGCAGCAGATTTAGAAAGAAAACAGGTTGTAGTTTATATGAAAGAAAGATTAACAGACGAAGAGATGAGAGATATTGTAAAAAAGGCTGGTTATATTCCAGGCCGGTTCGTTTAATCAGAACCATTTTGAAACAGGAGAAGAGCGATTGTTCCATAAGTGATAAATCACCTATGGAGCAATCGCTCTTTTGATCAGTCTGATTTATTGAATCCCTTTCATCATGGCATTTACAATATCAGGGTAATAAAAGCTGCAATTATTTCTGTCCAGCAGACCAAAAAGCTCCCCGTCACCACTTACGGCACCATTATCCCACCAGATGCAGGGGATCCCTTTCGCTCTGGC
This sequence comes from Lacrimispora xylanisolvens, assembly GCF_002934545.1. Lineage (GTDB taxonomy): Bacteria > Bacillota > Clostridia > Lachnospirales > Lachnospiraceae > Lacrimispora > Lacrimispora xylanisolvens. The sequence continues at coordinate 73,944 of NZ_PTJA01000015.1, read as the reverse complement.
TGATTTTACATAGTAATATGCCCAATCGGCACGCTGTTTTAAATTATTTTTATTCATCGCACCAAACTCTCCAATGATAACCGGATATCCTTTGGAAATGAAATAGCGTTCAATACTGTCCATCAGATAGGTAATGGCTCCGGTATCTGCCTGGTTATCAGGGCGCCACTGCGGAGTTCCGGATATGTTCAGGGCAAAGTCATAAGGAGTATAAGCGTGTATAGAGATAATGATCTTGTTATCGTTTGGTATAACAAAGTTATCCCAGGCATTTGTGGAAGAAGTAGCCGCATAAGGTGGTATCATCAGATGTCTGAATGGGTTGTTGCCTCCACAACTACGAATGGTTCTTATAAAGGCTGCATTGAAACGGTTGACGACTTCCTGACCTTCTCTATTTCCGCCGTTCCATTCGTCCGCCGTACCTTTCTGCCGTGGTTCATTGAGACCTTCAAAGATCAGATGCTCATCATAATTTTTAAATCTTTCCCCAATCTGTGCCCAGACCTTCGTAAGAATCCTGGTGGCAGCAGCTTCATTTGCGTAGGACGGAAAATGCCATTCCTCATGATGAAGGTTTAAAATAACAAACAAATTGTTTTGGATGCCATAATCCACAACCTCCACAACCCTGTTAAGCCATGCAGGATCAATGGTGTAATTTGGCGCAGGTCCAAGGTGCTTTTCCCAGGTAGTTGGAACTCTTAAGGTATTAAAGCCTCCTGCCTTGATTTTATCAATCATGGCTTTATTTGTTTTAGGATTGCCCCAGGACGTTTCGGAAGAAAGGCCGTAACCGTCTGTTGCATCCAGAGTGTTTCCTAAATTCCAGCCGATACGGATTTCTCTGACCAGATCCCTGGAAGAGATGTTACGGATGGAAGAAGGACCGCTTGCTTTTTGTGGGGTGGTCTCATTCATAAGACCTGTCTCTTCAGACATAATACTTGTTGATTTACTGTTTTTTGTACTCATATACCCTCCTATAAATAAATATTTTTTTACTACAATAGGAGAGTAACACATTTTATATTCGTTTAAAATGAAATTGAATGCAATAAATACATAGAGAACAAATGTTCTTGACAAAAGGCACCATACTGCCCATAATAAAGGGTAAGAGATCAGAATAAGCCCTGTTTATCTGACTGAATACGGCACAACGTATGGAGGAATAGGAAATGGATTTATTTGATTATATGAGAAAAAATACGATGGAAAAAGAATCCCCTCTTGCTTCCAGGCTTCGCCCATCCACCCTGGAAGAAGTGGTGGGTCAGCAGCATATTATTGGAAAAGATAAACTTCTTTACCGGGCCATTAAAGCGGATAAGCTTGGATCGGTGATATTTTACGGACCGCCGGGAACTGGAAAAACCACTCTTGCCAGAGTCATTGCCAATACAACCAGTGCGGATTTTAAACAGCTGAATGCAACTGTGGCCGGAAAAAAAGATATGGAAGAAATTGTAAAAGAAGCCAAGGATTCTCTTGGCATGTACGGTAAGAAAACCATTCTTTTTGTAGATGAGATTCACAGGTTTAATAAGGGGCAGCAGGATTATCTTCTGCCATTTGTAGAGGACGGAACATTAATATTAATCGGCGCAACTACGGAGAACCCATATTTTGAGGTGAATGGTGCGCTTCTTTCCCGTTCCCGGGTATTTGAACTGAAAACATTGGAAAAAGAAGATATAAAGACCCTGATCCACCGGGCTGTTTATGATAAAGAGAAGGGAATGGGCGCTTATAATGCCGTGATTGAGCCGGATGCGGAAGATTTTCTGGCAGATGTGGCAAACGGCGATGCCAGAGCAGCCCTGAATGCAGTGGAACTTGGTATTATGACCACTGAACGAAACTCCCAGGATGGGAAAATCCATATTGACATGGAAGTAGCTCAGGAATGCATTCAGAAACGTGCCGTCCGGTATGATAAAGACGGAGATAACCATTACGATACCATATCTGCATTTATTAAGAGTATGAGGGGAACAGACCCTGATGCCGCTGTTTATTATCTTGCAAGAATGCTTTACGCAGGAGAAGATATTAAATTTATTGCCAGAAGAATCATGATCTGTGCGTCAGAGGACGTGGGAAATGCAGATCCCCAGGCTCTTGTGGTGGCGGTGGCGGCTGCACAGGCTGTGGAACGGATCGGACTTCCTGAGGCCCAGATTATTTTATCCCAGGCAGTTACCTATGTGGCGTCTGCACCCAAAAGTAATGCGGCATGTGTGGCAGTATTTGAAGCCAGGGAAGCAGTGCAAAATCAAAAGACCATGCCCATACCGGTGCATTTACAGGACTCCCATTATAAAGGCTCAGCAAAGCTTGGTCACGGACAGGGATATCTCTATGCTCATGATTACGAAAATCACTATGTGGATCAGCAATATCTGCCGGATGGACTGGTTGGAACGGAATTTTACCGGCCTACGGAAAACGGTTATGAGAAAAAAATCGGGGAACACTTAAGCTTTCTAAAAAAATAACTTTTCTTTTTATATATAAAGGTATATAATAGGCATATCGTACGACCTGATTCAACATGATTAGGATCGGAAGTAAATTCCGGTCGTCTGTTTACGATATTCTATCGTAAATCATTCCCAAGATTACGAAACAACTGGTATTAGGAATCATGAAGGAGATTAATATGCGTGAAAAATTACAGACATTGCCGTTAGCGGAGTTAAAGGAGCTTGCCAAAGCCCAGGGGATAAAGGGCTACAGTTCCATGAGAAAGCCCGATATTATAAATATACTCTGTGAAAAGGAAGGAGAAGCTTCTGATTCTGCAGTTGTAGCAGGGAGTGTTGCGGCAGAAAGCAGGGAACCCGCCAAAGAGCATGTAACCGAACAGGCAGAGAAAGAAGTGAGCAAACCGCCCGTTTCCCAGCCCCAGACCGCTGGCGAGCAGCCGAATACGCCGGTTCAGAATAATATAAAGAAAACTGTTGTCCGCACTTATCGTCAGGATACACAGCAGAGACCATACCGTCCTGCCGGGGCAGCAGGTTCTGAAAACAATAACCGATATGAGAATTCCGGAAGAAATGAAGGAATGGTAAGAAATGACATGTCTGTCAGGAGCGAAGCACCTGTCAGGAGTGAAAATCCTGTCAGAAGTGAAAACCCTGTCAGAACGGAGTCAAGGCCGGAATATGTGACGGAAGAACCCAAGGTGGATTTTCAGCCGAGCCCTGAGCTTCAGGAGCTTGACAGCGGTATTGATGCACATGGAATTCTGGAAGTCATGCCGGACGGATTTGGATTTATCCGGTGCGAGAATTATCTTCCGGGTGAGAACGATGTTTATGTGGCGCCATCACAGATCCGCCGCTTTAACATGAAGACCGGAGATATTATACATGGAAGCCGCAGAGTAAAGACTGCTGCAGAAAAGTTTGCAGCGCTCTTATATGTGAAGAAAATTAACGGATATCCCACCAGTATGGCAGAGCGCCGTCCGAATTTTGAGAATATGACCCCCATATTTCCGGATAAACGTCTTCATATGGAGACGGATGGAGGAAAGAGTACCACTGCCATGAGAGTGGTGGATTTATTAGCTCCTATTGGTAAGGGACAGCGAGGTATGATTGTATCTCCGCCAAAAGCAGGTAAGACCACGTTATTAAAGCAGGTGGCCAAGGCAATCACACTCAATCACCCTGAGATTCATCTTATGATACTTCTCATTGATGAGCGCCCGGAAGAGGTTACCGATATCAAGGAGTCTATTGTAGGAAATAATGTAGAGGTTCTTTATTCCACGTTTGACGAACTTCCTGACCGTCACAAACGGGTGTCAGAGATGGTAATTGAGAGAGCCAAACGCCTTGTAGAACATGGAAGAGACGTGGTGATACTGTTAGACAGCATAACCCGCCTTGCAAGAGCATATAACTTAACGGTTGCACCAAGTGGAAGGACTCTTTCCGGCGGTCTTGATCCGGCAGCACTTCATATGCCCAAACGCTTTTTCGGTGCAGCAAGAAACATGAGGGAGGGCGGAAGTCTTACCGTACTTGCCACAGCACTTGTTGATACGGGAAGCCGTATGGACGACGTCATTTATGAGGAATTTAAAGGTACAGGTAACATGGAACTGGTTCTTGACAGAAAGCTGTCCGAGAAGAGAATCTTCCCTGCCATTGATATCTTAAAGTCCGGAACCAGAAGGGACGATCTGCTGCTTACCAGAGAAGAGGCAGAGGCTGTTGATATTATACGTAAGGCGACCAATACATTAAAGCCAGAAGATGCAGTAGAAAAGATTCTGGACCTGTTTGCAAAAACAAAGAACAACCGGGAATTCGTAGATATGTCAAAAAAGATGCGGTTTTTCTAAAAGCTGCTATCTTTTATATAAATAAATGCTTGCATTAAGAAATTTTATATGATATACTGTACAAGCTGTTTATTAGACAAAGTCGGTTTACAAACCGCGATTTAATAGAAATCTGAGTATGCGAGGTGAAAATCATGAAAGAAGGAATCCATCCAAATTACTACCAGGCAAAGGTTGTTTGCAACTGTGGTAATGAATTCGTAACTGGTTCTACAAAGGAAGACATCCACGTAGAAGTTTGTTCTAAATGCCATTCATTCTACACCGGTCAGCAGAAAGCTGCTTCCGCTCGTGGACGTATTGATAAATTCAATCGTAAATATGGCGTTAAGGCTGAATAAGTTTGGAGCAAAGAAAAGGTTGAGTTTAGTGGAAACACTTTAGCTCAACCTTTTTTGAAATTAGAATTTTGTTGCACCTATTTTCCTACAGAGAGGTGGTTGGCGTATGAAGTATTCAGGAATCGGCGGTCAGGCCGTGATTGAAGGCGTTATGATGAAAAACAGGGATGAGTATGCCACAGCAGTCCGAAAGCCGGACGGAACCATTGAAGTAAAAAAAGATACGTATATTAGTATGGGAGAAAAAGTAAAGCTGTTTTCTCTTCCATTTTTCAGAGGTATTTTCAGCTTTGCCGACTCCATGATACTGGGGATGAGATCGCTTACTTTTTCTGCCAGTTTCTTTGAAGACGATGAGGAAGATTTAGAGCCCTCTAAATTCGAGAAGCTGTTGGAGCGGGTCTTTGGTGAAAAGATGGAAAAAGCGCTTATGAGCATGGTGATGGTATTTTCCGTGATTATGGCAATCTGCATATTCATGGTGCTGCCCCTGTTTCTGGCGAATATATTTCGCCATTTTATTAAGTCACAGACTATCATGGCTATTTTAGAAGGTGTGATCCGGATTGGTATTTTTATCGCTTATATCAAGCTGGTATCCCGTATGGAAGATATCAGACGTACCTTCATGTACCATGGGGCCGAACATAAATGTATTAACTGTCTGGAACACGGACTGGAACTGAATGTGGAAAATGTAAGGAACAGTTCCAAGGAACATAAGCGCTGCGGAACCAGTTTTCTTTTAATTGTTATGATTATCAGTATTTTATTCTTTATGGTAATTCAGGTAAAGACTCTGCCCCTTCGGATTTTAAGCCGTATTATTCTCATTCCGGTAATCGCAGGGGTATCCTATGAGCTTCTGCGGATCGCAGGCCGCAGTGATTCAAAGCTGGTGGATATTTTAAGCAGACCGGGCATGTGGATGCAGGGGCTGACTACCAGTGAACCAGATGATTCCATGATCGAGGTAGGGATTGCTTCTGTTGAAGCAGTATTTGACTGGAGAGAATTTCTTAAAAAGAATTTTACGGAGAATCAGTCATGAGCGTAACGTTAAATCAGCTATTGGAAGAAGGAACAGGCCGGCTTATGAAAGCAGGAATACAGGAAGCTGAGATTGATGCCAGATATTTACTGCTTGAAGCTTTCCATACAGATCTGACTCATTTTCTGATTGACCGGTACAGGACTATGAATGAAACAGAGAAATCGGGAGAATCAATCCAGGATTTTTACCAAATGCTTGCTCTTCGTGAAAAGAGAATTCCACTTCAGCAGATAACCGGGAGCAGGGAATTTATGGGGCTGGACTTTTTTGTCAATGAGCATGTTCTCATTCCCAGACAGGATACAGAAACTCTGGTGGAACAGATTTTAAAGGATTATAAGGGCAGGAATCCCAGGGTGCTTGATCTGTGCACCGGAAGCGGGTGTATCGCTATCAGCCTTGCCAGGCTTGGCGGGTTTGAATCGGTTGTAGCAGCAGATATTTCTGATGAAGCGTTAAAGGTAGCAAAGAGAAACGGGGAAGCAATTTTAGGGAAAGAGAACATTACATTCCTGTTAAGCGATTTATTTGATGCCATTGGGTCAGATGAAGCATTTGATGTGATTGTGTCCAATCCACCCTACATTCCCACCGGTGTAATCAGCCAGCTGCAGCCGGAGGTTCGTGATCATGAGCCGTTTCTGGCTCTTGACGGGAAAGAGGACGGCCTTTATTTTTACAGAAAGCTGGCAGCAGAAGGCCGGAATTACTTAAATCCTGGTGGTGCGCTTTATCTGGAAATCGGTTATGATCAAAAAGATGCAGTCAGCGCATTGCTTCGGGAAGCAGGTTTTGTCAACATCCGGTCATGGTGCGATGCAGCGGGGCTGGACCGCGTAGTGAGTGGAAGTATAGAAAAATAATGGGCACAGACCCTTTTGGTGAGATTTTGGAGGATACCAATGTTTGATCGTTTAGATGATATATTAATTCATTATGAAGAGCTGATGCAGGAACTGAATAACCCGTCTGTTGCAGAGGATCAGAACCGGTTTCGGAAGCTGATGAAGGAACAGGCAGATTTAGCAGACCTGGTGGAAGCTTATACCCAGTATAAGAAAGCAAAACAAACCGTGGAAGAAAGTGTGGCTCTTCTTGAGGAAGAGAGCGATGAAGAGATGCGGGAGATGGCAAAGGAAGAATTATCCGATGCTAAAAAGCGCATTGAACAGTTGGAACAGGAGCTGAAAATACTTCTTTTACCTAAGGATCCCAATGATGATAAAAATATCATGCTGGAGATCCGTGCAGGAGCAGGCGGCGACGAGGCAGCCCTTTTTGCTTCTGAGCTGTACCGTATGTATGTCAATTATGCTGAAGCACAGAGATGGAAAGTTGAGTTAATCAGCGTTAATGAGAACGGAATCGGCGGTTTTAAGGAAGTTGTTGCCATGATTACAGGAAAAGGCGCTTATTCCAAGATGAAATACGAAAGCGGCGTTCACCGTGTTCAGAGAGTGCCGGAGACAGAGAGCGGCGGAAGAATTCATACGTCTACGGCTACTGTGGCAGTTATGCCGGAAGCGGAAGATGTGGATGTAGTGATTGAAGATAAGGACGTAAGAATCGATGTTATGCGTGCTTCCGGTAACGGCGGACAGTGCGTCAACACAACGGATTCCGCTGTTCGTCTGACACATATGCCTACTGGTATTGTAATTTACAGCCAGACTGAAAAATCCCAGCTTCAGAACAAAGAGAAGGCATTTCGTCTGCTTCGTTCCAAGCTATATGATATTGAGCTGGAGAAGAGACAGAATTCTGAGTCAGAGGCCCGCAGAAGCCAGATTGGTACAGGTGACCGGTCTGAGAAGATCAGAACCTACAATTTCCCACAGGGCCGTGTGACTGATCACCGGATTAAGCTGACTCTTTATAAGATTGATTCCATTATGAATGGAGATATATACGAACTTTTGGATTCTCTGATTGCAGCAGATCAGGCAGAAAAGCTTGCCAGACTGAATGAGAATTAAGGGGATTGCTAGAAATTTCTGAAATGATTTCAAAATAAATGCCTGTACTTGTAATATTTTATATTGCAGGTATAATATAATAAAGAAAGGCAATCGCCACAGGGTGGTTGGCTAAGTTGAAAAGCAAAAACCTTCCCGACCGGCCAAAGTACAGGGAAGGCTTTTTGCGGTTAATGACACGTCATAAAGACGAATGTCAGCAGTGCCAGAAGGAACATACCAAAAGACATCAGGTCCTTAAAGTCATAATTCTTCATGAGCAACACCTCCATTCTATGTAGAATCGAGGCCTACCACCCTATACACGATTGCCAGCAGTTTGTACCTGCCAGTATAATTATATGAGTCATCTTATAAATATACCAATAAAAATACAAAATATCTGAAAAATCCCTCTTGGACATAGTCGTTGTCTGAGAGGGATTTTTTTTCTTATTGAATAAAATAGTCGGGGAATGCTGCCACAAGTTCTGATTTTTCCATCTGGTGCCGGTTGATATGTCTGGTCATTAAAATTTCAGCCAGTTCTGTATCCCTGCGCTCGATGGCATAGATAATATTCTCGTGATCTTCCACGATCTTGGTGGGCTTACTGGACTTTAAGGAAAGAGTTCTGATCCGGTCAAAATGTACCATCTGGGACTGGATGACCTCAAATGTTCTGGCCTTATTCACGGACTGGAATAAAAGCATGTGAAATTCATTATCCAGAGGAAAGAATCTGGCTGTGTCTTCCTGTTCCAGACAGAACTTCTGCTCACTGATATTATCCTTCAGCTTCTTTAAGTCCACCGGTTCAGGACTTTCACAGGCAAGCTTCACCACAGCGTTCTCTAGAACAAGTCTCATAAAGCGGGCTTCTTCAATTCGTTCATAATCTATTTTAGAAATATAACTTCCCCGCTGGGGCAGTATTTCAACTAGGCTGGATTTGCTAAGTTCAATCAGCGCTTCTCTGACTGGTGTTCTTGAAAGATTCAAAGTGGAAGAAAGCTCATTTTCACTTACTGCACTTCCTGGAGCAAGCTCTAAGTTAATAATATTATAGAGAAGAACGCGTATCGCATAATTTCTGGCATTCTCTCCGGGAGACCGATCGAACAATTTCATAAAAAACCTCTCTTATCAAAATATAAATCCTGCAGGCAGGAACATACGGTTAGTATACTACTGAACAGCAAGTTTATCTATTGTTTTATTGATAACCCCTGAAAATAGGCAATAACTTGTATACAAGTATCATGCTTTGAAAGCGGGTAAATGTCAATGAAATAAGGGATAAAAGTGAAAATATGTCATAATGCACAAAAAATAAGATAAAAAATATACAAAATTACATATTGAATATTTCTCCGTAATATACTACCATACAAGATAGAAAGACATGTAAAAGAGAAATTCATACATGTTTGGTTGGCTGGGCAATACTAGCATATAATAGGACAGGACTTATTATGTGCCGGCCTCATGATAAAGTAAAACAATAACTGATTGCAAAACAGGAGGAACAAAACGATGGAAATGACTTTACGCTGGTATGGACCAGGATATGACAGTGTGTCCCTGAAACAAATCAAACAGATACCTGGAGTGAAAAGTGTAATTACAACTCTGATGGGAAAGCAGGCAGGAGAAGTCTGGACAGAAGCAGAGATTGCTGAACTGAAAAGAGTAGTAGAAGAAGAAGGCCTTACCATCGCAGGAATTGAATCCGTTAATATCTCTGATGATATTAAGATTGGTACGGAAAAACGGGAACAGCATATTGCTAATTATATTGAGACTCTTGAGAATCTTGGAAAAGCCGGAATTCATATGGTTTGCTACAATTTTATGCCTGTATTTGACTGGACACGTTCCGATCTTGCAAGAGTACGTCCGGATGGATCAACCGTACTTGCATATAACCAGGATGTAGTAGATAAAATCGATCCTGCACATATGAAGGAATCAGTAGAAAAGATGTCCAACGGCTTTGTAATGCCAGGCTGGGAGCCAGAGCGTCTTTCCCGTCTGGAAGCTTTATTTGAAGCATACAAAGACATTGATGATGAGAAACTGTTTAATAATCTTGTTTATTTCCTGGAGTCAATTGGCGAAGTTTGTGAAAAATATGATATTAAAATGGGTATTCATCCCGACGATCCGGCATGGCCGATCTTTGGTCTTCCAAGAATTGTACGCGACAAAGACAGAATTGTAAAACTGTTAAAGGCAGTTGACAAGCCATACAACGGTATTACCTTATGCACAGGATCACTTGGTTCCAATCCGGCTAATGATATCTGTGATATTATCAAAGCTGCAAAAGGAAGAATTCCATTTGCACATGTAAGAAACTTAAAATATAACAGCGACAGAGATTTCGAAGAAGCAGCTCATCTTTCTTCTGACGGATCCATGGACATGCATGCAATTATGAAAGCACTGTATGAAACAGGATTTGACGGTGTAATCCGTCCGGATCATGGAAGAATGATCTGGGATGAGGTTGCCATGCCTGGATATGGTCTTTATGACAGAGCACTGGGTGCAGTATATCTTCAGGGATTATGGGAAGCCATTGATAAGGAATCTGGGAAAAACTAAGGAGGCAGTGCCGGTATGAAGCTGACATTAGAAGGTTTAAAGAAAAAAGAAGCCTGGGAGGCAGCTGGAATCAGCCTTCCGCTTTATGACATTGAAACAGTGGTCAGAGAAACAAAAGAGTCACCGGTCTGGGTACATTTTGGCGCAGGTAATATCTTTCGTATCTTTATCGGTGGAATTGCAGATACCTTAATTGCACAGGGCGAGAGCACCAAGGGAATCACCTGTGTGGAGACCTTTGACTTTGATGTAATTGATAAGATCTATGATCCATATGACAATCTGGTTCTTGCAGTAACCCTGAACGCAGATGGTTCTACTGGAAAAAAGGTGATCGGCTCCCTGACAGAAGCGATCCGAGCCCAGTCAGGTGTTGCAGCTGAGTGGAATCGTCTGAAAGAGATCTTCGTTAATCCGGAACTTCAGATGGCTTCTTTTACCATTACAGAGAAAGGCTATGCACTGAAAGGAACCGAAGGAAATTATTTCCCATTTATCTTAGCTGATCTGGATAATGGTCCTGAGAAAGCAGTTTCTGCCATGGCTGTGGTATGTGCCCTTCTCCTTGAACGGTTTAAGGCAAACAAAGCACCTCTGGCAGTGGTTTCTATGGATAACTGCTCTCATAATGGTGAAAAACTGAAACAGTCCATCGTCACAGTTGCAAAAGAGTGGGAGAGCAGGGGATTTGCAGAGAAAGCATTTGTTGATTATCTGGAAGATGAATCAGTTGTTTCCTTCCCCTGGTCCATGATTGACAAGATCACACCACGTCCTGCAGATTCTGTATGCAGTGAACTGGAAAAAGCAGGAGTTGAGGATATGGCTCCGGTGATCACTTCCAAAAAAACCTACATTGCGCCATTTGTCAATGCAGAAGGACCCCAGTATCTGGTAATTGAAGACAAATTCCCCAACGGAAGACCGGCGCTTGAGAAAGCCGGAGTGTATATGACAGACCGGGATACTGTAAATAAAGTAGAGCGTATGAAAGTTACCACCTGCTTAAATCCGCTGCACACAGCGCTGGCTGTTTATGGCTGCGTTCTTGGATATGATTTGATTGCAGATGAGATGAAGGATACAGAGCTGAACCGTCTGGTTCATGAGATCGGTCCGGTAGAAGGAATGCCGGTAGTGACTGACCCGGGAATTCTGTCTCCATTGGAATTCGTAGATGAAGTAATCCGTGTCAGAATTCCCAATCCTTTTATGCCTGATACACCTCAGCGAATCGCTACGGATACATCTCAGAAGGTGGGAATCCGTTATGGTGAGACCATTAAGGCATATGTGGAAAAATACGGAGATGCAAAAAAATTAAAAGCCATCCCGCTGGCAATTGCTGGATGGTGCCGCTATCTTCTGGCTGTGGATGATCAGGGTAAGGCATTTGAACTCTCCTCTGATCCTATGATTCCTGAACTGACAGAAAAGCTGAAAGGAATTGAGTTTGGCAAACCGGAGACATATCATGGACAGCTGAAGGAAATCCTCTCTAATGAGCATATTTTCGGAATTGACCTTTATCAGGCAGGCATTGGAGAAAAAATTGAAGAGATGTTCTGCGCCCAGATTACCGGAGCAGGAGCAGTAAGAGAAACACTGAAGCGTGAGCTGAATTAATAAGGATACAATCAGGGCCCTGGCAGAGAAACTTTATTCTTTGCCAGGACCCTTTTTATTTATGACATTCCAGATTCTATTTTCTGATTTTTAATTCCATGTTTTTCTGCAAAGCCGGTGAGAATCATGGTGAGAGCTCCGTCTCCTGTTACATTGCATGCAGTTCCAAAGCTGTCCTGGAGGGCAAAGATGGTCAGCATAAGAGCAGTACCCATCTCATCAAAACCTAAAACTCCGGTGATCAGACCGAGAGATGCCATAACCGTTCCTCCGGGAACACCGGGAGCCCCGATTGCAAATACACCCAACAGAGCGCAGAACAAAAGCATGGAGCCAAGAGATGGAATATAACCGTAAAGGATCTTTGATACAGTCATGACAAAGAAAACCTCGGTGAGTACAGATCCGCATAAGTGGATGTTGGCAAAAAGCGGGATACCAAAGTCCACCATATCTTCTCTTAACACAGGCTGTGATTTTTTGGCACATTTTAAAGCGACTGCAAGAGTGGCAGCTGAAGACATGGTTCCTACTGCAGTGATGTAGGCAGGGCCGTAATTGCGCAGAACGTCCAATGGATTTTTCCTGGAATAGGCGCCCCCAATCAGATACAGAACTGCCAGCCAGATATAGTGTCCAACCATAACAATTAACACTACCTGAAGGAAAACGGGCAGCTGTTTTGTGATGGTTCCTTCATAGGAAAGGGCGCAGAATGTAAAAGCGATAAAAACAGGAAGAATGGGTATGACAACCTTTGTTACAATGGACAGGACAATTTCCTGAAATTCCTCCAATACCTGAGTAATTGCTGCAGCTTTTGTCCAGGTAGCGGCAAGTCCCAGTAGAAGTGAAAATACCAGAGCACTCATGACCGGCATAATCTGAGGGATATCCAGCTGGAATACAATTCCGGGAAGCTCCTTTAGGCCATCTGTACTTGGTGAGATGGACAGATGGGGGATTATAATGTATCCGGCAGCCATGGAAAACAAGGCCGCACCTATGGAGGAAATATAAGCTGCAGAAACAGCGATTCCCAGCATTTTAGAAGCATTATTGCCTAATCTTGTGATAGATGGGGCAATAAATCCGATGATGATGAGCGGAACGCAGAATACAATGATCTGGTTCAGTATGTATTTGACTGTCACCACAACATTCATCAATTGTTCTCCAGCCAACTGTCCGATTAAGATTCCCCCAATAACCCCCAGCAGTAATTTAAAGGGTAAACTACTTACTAATTTTTTCATACCTATTCTCCTATCATGATTTTAATGATTTCCTCGTTGGTCTCCTTCATTCCTTTTTTCCCCAATCTGCCAACGTTTTTCAGCGTAGCCTCTACGCCTTTTGTGACAATGCCGTCCCCATCCAGAAATTGCTGTCCATGACTGTACATGCTGTATCCAAAGATTCCTGCTTCAATGGAAGAGGCTATCTTTGCCGCACAGGAAGCTTTTGCCCCATCACATACAATACCCGATACAATGGCCAGCGCATTGACAACGGTATGTATCACTTCCTCGTAGCCGCCTCCGCATAAATAAGCGATTCCAGCCCCAGCCCCAGCCCCGGCATTTACCGCTCCGCAATACGCGGATAATCTTCCGATGGGAGTCTTTTGATGAATGGAAGTTAAGTTGGATAAGGCAAGTGCCCGGTACATGGTTTCCTCACTGACGCCTAATTCTCTGGCATAGACAATGACTGGAACCGAAACGGTAATTCCCTGATTGCCGCTGCCGGAATTAATGATGACCGGAAGCTCGCAGCCATTCATACGGGCATCGGAACCAGCGGCAGCCATGGCCTTTGCTTTCAGGGAAATGTCGCTGCCTGCACTCTTTAACAGGACTTTGCCAATATTGGCGCCGTAGTCATTGGTCAGGCCTTCCTCTGCAATAGCCCAGTTGTACCGGATCTGTCGGTCCAGCGTTTCCTTGATATCAGCAATGTCAACGGTATTGATAAAATCCCAGATATCTTCCATGCTGAGTATGCTCCGGTCTGTCAGCGCCTCTTCTTCTATGCCGGCATCCAGCTGTTTTAAGACCGTCCCGTCCTTTTCGATTAGTACAATGTTGGTATGGTAATTGGCTATCCGCACTGTGCATGTGGAGGATCCTTTGTACAGAGTGATCAGGATATCAAACGTGATTCCATTATCAATATGTACAACCCCTATTTCAGTCTCCTCCATGAATTGCTTCATCTCAGAGATCTGGTCCGGTGTAACACAGGAAATCACTTCCAGTTCCTTATCCGGATCTCCCGCCACAATTCCTGCGGCTACAGCTGCCGGTATTCCTTTCAGGTGGCCGGTGTTGGGAACAATGACGGATTTTACATTTTTGATAATGCTCCCGCTGGCACCAACTACCACCTTGTCCGGAATGGCGCCCAGTGTCTTTTTCGCTACTGCAGCAGCATAAGCCAGAGCAATCGGTTCCGTACAGCCCATAGCCGGTATCAGCTCTTCCTTTAGAATCTGCACGTAGGCGCGGTATTTACATTCTGCCTTTTCCATACTTTTTAAAGTCCTTTCTAATCGTGTCCTGAAAATACTCATCCTTTGAGTTGATTTCTGAGTGACTTTAATGTACCATAAATATAAATGAATGTAAAATTTAATGTTTTTATGATATCGTTTAATATTTTTAAATTAAGAGAGGATCGATATGGAACTCCGTGAAATACGAACATTTTTAGAAGTTGCTGATTTAAAAAGCTTTTGCAGGGCGGCAGAAAAGCTTAAATATTCTCAGGCAGCAGTGACGGTTCAGGTTAAACAGCTGGAAAAAGAATTAAACGTTCATTTGTTTGACCGGATTGGCAAGCAGACTACTTTAACACATGAAGGAGAGATGTTTTACCAGTACGCATCTGAAATTATGAGGAATGTGGCTTATGCCCGTAACGCCCTTGGCCAGTCCTCGGAGCTGACCGGCACTCTTGTGATCGGTACCATTGAATCCATCTGTTCCACTCTTTTTCCTCCATTAATCAGGGAGTATCATCACCGTTATCCCAAAGTAAACATTAATATTGTGATTGATTCTCCGGAGATCCTGCTGAACATGATGAACAGCAATCAGGTGGATATGGTTTATTTTCTGGATCGCAGAATGTATGATGCCAAATGGGTTAAAATACTGGAGAAGCCGGAAGAGATCATATTTGCCGCATCAAAGGATCATATCTTTGCAAAGGAAACCGGACTTACCATTGACCAGATCATTACTCAGCCCCTGATTTTAACAGAAAAGGATGCCAGCTACCGGTTTATTCTGGAACAGTATCTGGCATCGGATGATAAGAAACTTCATCCCTTCCTGGAAATAGGGAATACGGAATTTATTATTAAGCTGCTGAAACAGAATGAAGGAATCTCCTTTCTACCGGAGTTTACAATCAGGGAGGAGATGGAACAGGGACATTTGACGGCTCTTTCCATGAAAGAATTTTATTTAAGAACCTGGAGACAGATTGTTTATCATAAGGATAAATGGCTCAGCAGGGAGATGAAGGCTTTTATGGAGCTGGTTTTGGAGATGGAGGAGCATTGATGTTGTACGGGCTTTATCCATGTGTTATACTGAAAGAACTAAAATAATCAGCTGGAGGATAAAATATGGAAGTATTGAAAGTTGGAATCATGGGAACAGGTAGAATTGCATCAATTTTGGCAGAGACCATGGTTCAGATGCCTGAAGTCTGCTTATATGGTGCTGCTTCCCGAAGTCTTGAAAAGGCAGAAGATTTTGCAGCACGTTTTTCTATAAAAAAAGCTTATGGCTCCTATGAAGAGCTGGCAGCTGACAGTGAGGTTCAGCTGATTTATATTGCGACTCCCCATTCGGAGCACAGCAGGAATGCCAGGCTGTGCCTGGAACATGGAAAGCATGTTCTGTGTGAAAAGTCATTTGCAGCTAATTATTCCCAGGCAAAAGAGATGATTGACCTGGCTCAGGAGAAAAACCTGATGATTACAGAAGCCATGTGGGTGCGGTATATGCCGATGGCTGATACGCTGAAGGAAGTTCTTGCTTCCGGCATCATCGGAGAACCCATGACACTCACTGCCAATCTGGCCTACCTGGTGTCAGATAAACACCGGATTGTGGCCCCGGAGCTTGCAGGGGGAGCGCTTCTGGATGTAGGCGTTTATACCCTTAATTTTGCATCTCTTGTTTTTGGTGATGAGATTACTGATATTGCCTCCAGCGTGATTAAGACGGAGACAGGTGTGGATGCCCAAAACAGCATTACTCTTCTTTATCCAGGCGGTAAGATGGCTGTATTGAACAGTTCCATCCAGGTTCTTTCTGACCGTCAGGGCATTATCTATGGAACAAAAGGATTCCTGGTTGTGGAAAACATCAATAATTTTGAATCCATTTGTGTATATAATACAGACCGGAAGCTGGTGGGCTCCTATCAGAGACCGGAACAGATCACCGGATATGAATATCAGGTTCTGGCCAGTAAAGACGCGATCGAACAGGGATGGACGGAGTGCCCGCAGATGCCTCACCAGACCACCCTTAATGTAATGAGAGTGATGGACGAGCTGAGAAGACAGTGGGGGATACGTTACCCATTCGAGACAACCAATGAGGAATAATTTATGTTTTCAAGAAAAGATTTAACCGGGCTTCTGGCCCCTTTGATAGTAGAACAGATCCTGGCAGTCCTGGTAGGTATGGTGGCTGTGGTGATGGTGGCAGCGGTTGGGGAAGCGGCTGTATCAGGCGTATCTCTGGTGGATGCCATCAATATACTGATTATACAGATTCTTTCCGCGCTGGCGACCGGAGGTGCGGTAATCTCCGCCCAGTATTTAGGAAAAAAACAATCAGTGAATGCATGCAAGGCAGCAGGCCAGCTGATGGGAGTTACGGCTTTATTTTCCCTGTTGCTTACAGTTGCCGCATTGGCAGGCAACCGGCTTCTTCTTCGGATGATATTTGGCAATGTGGAGCCGGAGGTAATGGACGCTGCTGTGATTTATTTTCAGATTACAGCCCTGTCTTATCCATTTATAGCAATCTATAATTCCTGTGCCGCGCTTTTCCGGTCCATGGGAAATGCCAAGATATCCATGTTTGTTTCCCTTGTTATGAATGTGGTAAATATCGTCGGCAATACGATTTGTGTTTATGGTCTGCATATGGGAGTGGAAGGCGTGGCTTATCCCACTCTCATAAGCCGTATTGTTGCAGCTGTCATGATGTTTTATCTGATACAGAATCCGGACAATGTGGTAAGAATCAGGCGGCTTTCCGAGCTGAAACCGGATTTTAAAATGATAAAGAATATTCTGGTGGTTGGCATTCCAAACGGTCTGGAAAACGGTATGTTTCAGTTTGGTAAGATTGCGCTTCAGAGCCTGGTTTCGTCACTTGGGACTGCGGCCATTGCCAGTTATGCAGTGGCATCAAACCTGGTGACTCTTTTATACCTTCCCGGTAATGCCATCGGGCTTGGTTTAATTACCATTGTAGGTCAGTGTGTGGGCGCAGGAGAGATCAAACAGGTCAAGTATTACTCCAGGCTTTTGGTAGGGATTAATTATGGTATCTTATTAGTCCTGTGTACGGTTATGGTACTATTTTCAGACCAGCTGGTATCCATCTACAATCTGTCTCCCCAGGCAGCCCAGATATCAGCCCAGATGATCGTGGTGCATTGTTTTGCCATGATTGTGTGGCCAATCTCGTTTACAGTTCCATATGCGTTAAGAGCCTCTATGGATGCAAAGTTTACCATGATGGTTTCTGTATTTTCCATGTGGCTGTTCCGGATCGGTACATCCTATTTATTCGTGCAGGTCATGAACCTGGGAGTAATGGGGATCTGGTATGGAATGTTTATTGACTGGTTTTTCCGCGCAGTTGTATTTGCACTGCGGTTTCGTGGAATTGAAAAAAGGGCAGTGTCCGTTTCTTAACGGCACTGCCCTTTTTAACGATTTTCATTCATCTTCCCATCTGCATTTACATAAGAGCCTTCAATCACCCGGCTCACTGCCATCTGCCCCAAAACACCATCCGGACCCGGATTAAAGTAGTACCAGTGGGCATCAATCTTATGCCATCCGGTTACCATAATCCCTATCTGGTTTGTATAAAAGGTGCTATTATAATGAGAGTCACGGATCCATCCGGTTACCATGGCTCCCTGTGTACTTCCCTCTTCCGGATTAAAGTAATACCAATGGCCGTTTAAATAATGCCAGCCGGTGGCCATATATCCATTATCCATAAAATAATAGGAATTACCCTGATATTCGATCCACTGTCCGGCGGGATATTTGGAATTCCACTGGTTAAAGTAGCGCCAACCGGCGTCATCTTTTACCCAGTTTCCGGAAATATAAATGGATTCCTCTTTTGTATGGGCATAGCTGATAAAAGGGTCTGCACCGTATGCAGCAAACCAGACGGAAAAAAGCGCGGCTGCTGCCAGGCGAATGGCAGGGACCGATAAAAAGCGGCGTCTGTCGTTCATAGTCTCCTCCTTCCGGTTCTCCCAGAGATTGTATGAATCGATTATAAGCGAACCCCTGAGAAAAAACAATGAAGGAAAGGAAACTGTAAGATATTATTTATAAATCATAAATTTAATCAAAATATCTTGACACTTTTGAATGCGTTTGTTATATTACATATAGAACAAATGCTGTAATGTTTGTAAAGAGCCGGATAAAGGAGGAAATTGCCGTGAACATTAATAAATTTACACAGAAGTCCATGGAGGCTGTGAAGAACTGCGAAAAGCTTGCGTATGAATACGGAAACCAGCAGATTGAACAGGAACATATGCTGTACAGCCTTCTTACCATTGAAGACAGCCTGATTTTAAAACTGATCACCAAGATGAATATACAGAAAGAATTATTTCTTGATGAGGCTGCAGGGGCAATCCAGAAGCTTCCTAAAGTAAGCGGCGGACAGCTTTACATCAGCAATGACTTAAATAAGGTTTTAATCAGTGCGGAGGATGAGGCAAAGGGAATGGGAGACCAGTATGTTTCGGTTGAGCATTTATTCCTGGCCATGTTAAAACAGCCATCAAAGGCATTAAAAGAACTGTTTCGCAGCTATGGCATTACAAGAGAGAATTTTTTGACGGCATTATCCACAGTAAGAGGTAACCAGAGAGTTGTAAGTGATAATCCCGAGGCAACCTACGATACGCTGACAAAGTATGGGTATGACCTGGTAGAAAGAGCCAGAGATCAGAAACTGGATCCTGTCATCGGCAGAGACAGCGAAATCCGTAATGTAGTCCGGATTTTATCCAGGAAGACCAAGAACAACCCGGTATTAATCGGAGAGCCGGGTGTTGGTAAGACCGCAGTTGTGGAAGGGCTGGCCCAGAGAATTGTAAGAGGTGATGTGCCTGATGGCTTAAAAGATAAAAGGCTGTTTGCACTGGATATGGGTGCATTGCTGGCAGGTGCAAAGTACCGGGGTGAATTTGAAGAGCGTTTAAAAGCAGTTCTTGATGAAGTGAAAAAAAGCGACGGCCAGATCATTCTTTTTATTGATGAGCTTCATACCATCGTTGGAGCAGGAAAGACAGAAGGCTCCATGGATGCAGGCAATATGCTGAAGCCCATGCTTGCCAGAGGAGAGCTTCATTGCATTGGTGCGACTACATTGGATGAATACCGCCAGTATATTGAAAAAGACCAGGCACTGGAACGGAGATTCCAGCCGGTTATGGTAGATGAGCCCACTGTAGAAGATACGATTTCCATTTTAAGAGGGTTGAAAGAGCGGTACGAGGTTTATCACGGAGTGAAAATCACAGACTCTGCCCTGGTATCTGCGGCCACCCTTTCTGATCGTTATATCAGTGAGCGTTTTCTGCCGGATAAGGCCATTGACCTGGTGGATGAGGCATGCGCCATGATTAAGACAGAGCTGGATTCCATGCCCGCTGAGCTTGACGAGCTGTCAAGGCGGATCATGCAGATGGAGATAGAAGAAGCTGCCTTAAAGAAAGAAACAGACCGCTTAAGTCAGGATCGTCTGGCAGAGCTGCAGCAGGAACTGGCGGAGCTTCATGATGAATTTGCCTCACAAAAGGCGCAGTGGGAGAATGAGAAGGCATCGGTAGAACGTCTTTCCTCCTTAAGAGAGGAGATTGAAAACCTTAACAGGGAAATTCAGACTGCTCAGCAGAAATACGACTTAAACCGTGCAGCAGAGCTTCAATACGGCAGATTACCCCAGCTTCAGAAGGAACTGGCAGAGGAAGAGGAGCGGGTGAAAAATCAGGATTTAAGCCTGGTACGGGAAAGTGTAACGGAAGATGAGATTGCAAGAATTGTATCAAAATGGACAGGAATTCCGGTTGCCCGTCTGACGGAGAGTGAGAGAAATAAGACACTTCATCTGGATCAGGAACTTCATAAGAGGGTGATTGGACAGGAAGAAGCTGTTTTAAAGGTGACGGAAGCAATTATCAGATCCAAGGCTGGAATTAAAGATCCCACGAAACCTATTGGTTCCTTCCTCTTTTTAGGTCCTACCGGTGTGGGAAAAACAGAGCTTGCCAAAGCGCTTGCCGAAAGTCTGTTCGATGAAGAGAACAACATTGTGAGAATTGACATGAGTGAATATATGGAAAAGCACTCTGTATCCAGACTGATTGGAGCTCCTCCCGGATATGTAGGTTACGATGAGGGCGGCCAGCTGACTGAAGCAGTACGGAGAAAGCCATATTCCGTGGTGCTGTTTGACGAAGTGGAAAAAGCTCATCCGGATGTGTTCAATGTGCTTTTACAGGTTCTTGATGATGGGCGGATCACCGATTCCACCGGAAAGACGGTTGACTTTAAAAACACCATAATTATTATGACCTCCAATATTGGTTCCCAGTTCCTTCTTACAGGGATAGACAGTAATGGGAATATTACAGAAGCGGCAGAAGAGATGGTAATGGGGGATTTAAGATCTCATTTCAGACCGGAATTTTTAAACCGTCTGGACGAAATCATTCTGTTTAAGCCACTGGATAAGAGTAACATTTCCGGTATTGTAAGTCTGCTTATGAAGGATTTAAACCGGAGACTGGAGGATCGTGAGATAAAGATTGAACTGACAGACCAGGCCGGCGAATTTGTCGTGGAGCAGGGATATGACCCGGTATATGGAGCCAGACCGTTAAAGCGGTATCTGCAAAAGCATGTGGAGACTCTTGCTGCCAGGGTAATCCTTGGAGATGAGATCCATACAGGAAGTACCATTGTGATTGATGTCTCAGAAGAAGGGGATAAACTGATTGCTTATCTGGAATAAAAAAACAGGGGGGTCCGTATCAGGACTCCCCTTTGTGCTGAAATTTTCAGGAATTGGTATTTGGCAAGGTCCACAGAATATCTCTGTTTACGGTATGATAAAAGGTATCCCGTATCTCCTTAGGATCTTTTGTTTTTCCAAGAATCCACATGAGCTTGGTTACGGTGGCCTCCAGAGTCATATCGTATGCTTCCAGAAGTCCAAATTCTTTTTTTATGGAATGCCCAACCTCGTAAACTGACATATTGCTGCCTTCATTGGTCACCTGGGTTGTCATTACCACTGTTTTCCCAAGAGAAATCCATTTTTCAATGGCCTTATAAAAATCACCGGAATCATAAGAGGGCAGACCGCCTACTCCAAAGGATTCAATAATGACTGCATCATAATGCTCTGCCATATAATCCAGAACATCCGCACCCATGGATGGAATCAGTTTTAAAAGTGCTACATTAAAATTCAGCTTATGAAAAAACATGGGACTTGCAAAGCGGTTATTTTTTTTGTCATCCAGATAAAAGATCACATGTCCATCCTGAATTGTAGCAATATAGGGAAAATTAATGCTGGAGAATGCGTTGTAGCTTTTGGTCCGTTCCTTTTTCCCTCTTGTACCGGAGATAACTTTTCCATCAAAAACGATGTTTACATCATGGGAACGGTCATCACTGGCAAATCGAAGGCTGTCAGATAAATTGGTTCTTGCATCAGTATTTTCCATGTCAATGGGTTTTTGGGCACCGGTTATGACAATGGGCTTTGGGGAGTTCTGCACCAGATAAGAAAGAGCCGCTGCTGTGTAAGCCATGGTATCCGTTCCATGGCAGATAACAAAGCCGTCATAGGCAGTGTAATGATCTTCAATGGCTTTTGCAATTACCAGCCAGTGCTTTGGCTGCATATTGGTGCTGTCTATATTGAATATCTGAAGACTGTCTACCTGACAGAAATCCGCCGCATCGGGAACATAGGAGAGAAGTTCGTCTGAAGTCAGAAGGGGCTTTAAACCAGAATCTCCTCTTTTGCATGCAATCGTACCACCGGTTCCCAGCATCATTATTTTTTTCATTTGAAGTACCTCCTGATGGATTATGAACCTGATTGTAGCATTTCTTTTTCCATTCGTACAGGTCATTTCTTGAAAATAAAAGAAATCTATGCTAAAATGAGGGACAAACAGTTACAGGAGATAATAGAATGGCTAATATACCCAAAGATCCGGTTATGCTGCTCAGTTACATGAATACTCAGCTGAGAGATTATTATCCATCTTTAAGTGAGTGCTGTCTGAGCCTGGGAATCGAGGAAGAAGAGATTGTAAAGTCACTGGCCTCCATTGATTACCGGTACGACAATGAGAAAAATCAGTTTTTGTAAATGAAGTGGATACAAAAGGGTCGTCGCAGCTGCGGGGACCCTTTTTGGAAAATAGATTTGAGACTATTTGCAGGAGTCACACCATAAAATTATTAGAATGAAAGAGAAGAAAATAGGAAAACTGTTTCATGTAGAAAGTATAAAATACTTGAAACGATGAAACCGGTTAGAAAGAGAAAGGAGGGATTTAATATGGAATCTGTCTGGAATCAGAGCATAGCAGTCTGGAAATGGCTCATGGATCATTTAATCTATATAAACCTGATTCTTTCTGTTATCATTGTTTTTTTTCAAAGGAGGGATCCAAAAGCAGTCTGGACCTGGCTGTTAGCGTTATATTTTATTCCCGTATTCGGATTTCTCTTTTATCTTATACTTGGGCAGGATATGAGAAAAGGCAAGATGTTCCGGGTTAAGGAAGTGGAGGACCGGATGCGTTACTCTGCCAGAAATCAGGAGGAGTTTTTAAAAAGTCATGATATCGGGCTGGATTCTTCCCTTGCAAGGGATTATTCCGATCTGGTCATGTACAATTTAGAAACCTCAGGTTCTGTTCTCACCGTTGATAATACCGTTGAAATTTTTACCGATGGAGAGAAAAAGTTCCAGGATCTCAGGGAAGAACTTTCAAAAGCAAGCCGGTTTATCCATCTGCAGTATTATATTATTAAGAATGATGAACTGTTTGACTCCATTATCCCCATATTAATTGAACGGGCAAAGGCCGGTGTAGAAGTCCGGATTCTCTGTGACGGTATGGGTGGAAGGTTCATGCGCAAATCAAAATGGGACTTATTAAAGGAAAGCGGTGTTAAGGTTGGTATCTTCTTCCCGCCAGTGCTTGGAAGGCTGCACCTGCGTATTAACTATAGAAATCACAGGAAAATTGTTGTTATCGATAACCGGATTGGTTATGTGGGCGGATTCAACATCGGAAGGGAATATATTTCCAAAGACCCTAAGTTTGGTTACTGGAGGGATACCCATTTAAAACTTCAGGGTGGATCTGTTTTAAGCCTTCAGATTCGTTTTGCTCTGGACTGGAATTATGCAGTTGGGGAAAACTTATTTAAAAATATGACTTACTTCTGTGAAGACGAGGATGGAGCCTGTCTTTATAATATGGGAGTAGTGGATATCAATCAGATAGAAAAAAAACTGGGAATTCAGATTATTGCAAGTGGTCCTGACGCCAGAAGCAGACAGATCCGGGATAATTATATCCGGCTGTTCTCAAAAGCAAAGCATCATATCTATATACAGACTCCTTATTTTGTACCCGATGATGCAGTCCTTTCTGCCCTCAGGGTGGCTGCCAGGTCAGGCGTGGATGTCAGGCTCATGATACCATGCAAACCGGATCATCCCTTTGTTTACTGGGCTACCTATTCCTACGTGGGAGATCTGTTGTCTGAAGGTGCCAGATGCTATACCTATGAAAATGGATTTCTTCATTCAAAGGGAGTGATGACAGACGGAAAAGTCAGTTCCTATGGGACTGCCAATATGGATATCCGCAGCTTTGAACTGAACTTTGAAGTCAATGCAGTGATCTATGATGAAGAGACTACCAGAAAATTAGAAGAGTTATTCCTGGAAGATTTAAAGGTATGTGAAGAGATTACACCAGAGAGATATGAAGCCAGAAGTATCTTCATTCGGATCAAGGAACAGGGCAGCAGACTTCTCTCCCCTCTTTTATAGAATTCTTTTACAGCACAACATAATATCTCCATGTCCGGCACATAATGATGCTTATGAAGATACTATCACAATTAAACTTAAAAGAGTTACCCTTAAATTTTTGTAAATGCGGGGTTACAGGCTGGTGCCTGGAAGTAATGTTTACTGCAACAGACTCCTTCTTACGTCATGACTGGCGTCTGATGGGTCAGACATCTCTTCTTATGTTTCCTATTTATGGATGCGGAGCATTTCTGGCACCCATTGGAATGATGATTGACCACTGGGTCAATCCCAGATCCGGTCTGGCTGTTGCCCGAACGGATATTGCCATTCGTCATGGATTCCTTTATATGGTGCTGATTTTCGTGGCAGAGTATTTCTCCGGAACACTTTTACGCGGCAGGGGGATCTGCCCATGGGATTATACCGGCAGGAGCACCAACATTGACGGCCTGATCCGTTTGGATTTTGCACCGCTGTGGTTTGCTACGGGATTATTGTTCGAACAAATTACAAAAAAGAAAGGCAGGTAGTATTGTAATTAAAGAGTCCATTCTATATAATAGATGGAATGGAGGATTAGACCAATGATTCGATTTATTCTTGTAGCAGCATCCGTTATATTTTATCTGATCTTAAGCATCCCGGTTCTGATTTTTGAGAACATGTCTGGTAAAAAGAATCTTCGTGCAAGCGATGAGCGAAGTATATCTAACGTCCGGTGGATCTTTAAGATTATCCTGTTTTTTGCAGGAGTTAAAATTACAGTAAAAGGAAAAGAAAAGATACCAGTTGACCAGGCAGTTCTGTATGTGGGAAATCATAGAAGTTATTTTGATATTCTTGTTGGCTATACCACAGTTCCTGGTCTGGTGGGATTTGTGGCTAAAAAAGAGATGGAAAAAATTCCGCTGCTCTCCGGCTGGATGAAGCATGTAAACTGTCTGTTTTTAGACAGAAAGAATGTAAAAGAAGGGTTAAAAACCATTCTCCAGGGAATCGAGCAGGTGAAAAACGGAGTCTCTGTCTGGATTTTTCCGGAAGGAACCAGGAACACAAATGATGATATAATGGAACTTCTTCCTTTTAAAGAAGGCAGCTTGAAAATAGCAGAAAGAAGCGGCTGTCCGGTGGTTCCGGTAGCCATAACCGGAACGGCAGAAGTATTTGAGAAGCACCTGCCATTTATCCGGTCTTCAAAAGTAACCATTGAATTTGGAGAGCCGTTCCTGGTGAAAGAGCTGGAGCCGGAATCTAAAAAATTCCCCGGTGCTTATGTAAAAAAACAGATTGAGAGTATGCTGGAAGAAGAACTTTCCCTTCAGGGAAAGCTGACTGGCCGGTAAAGAAGACCAACAGATAAGGCAGAGGAATGGACATATGAAAAAATTAGACTTGCTTGAGATCAGAGGACAGCTGGACAGCATTGACCGTGAAATTGTGGAACTGTTTGAAAAAAGGATGAGACTGAGCGGCGAGGTGGCTGAATTTAAGATTGAAACCGGAAAGCCTGTTTATGATAAGGAACGGGAAACGCAGAAAATTGATTCCGTAACTGGAATGGTGGAAGATGCATTTATGAAACAGGCTGTCAGTGAACTGTTTACTCAGATGATGACCATCAGCCGCCATTATCAGTACAAGCTGATGGCGGAGCACGGAATGAAAGGGGAAGACACCTTTCAACCAGTAAAAAGTATTCCTACAGATGGGGTAAGAGTGGTTTATCAGGGAGTTGAGGGTGCATACGGTCACGCTGCCACACTCCAGTATTTCGGAACGGATATCAGCTGTTATCATGTTGTTACCTTTGAGGATGCCATGAAGGAAGTGGAGTCAGGACGTGCAGATTATGCGGTTCTTCCCATTGAAAACTCCTCTGTGGGTGCTGTGATCGACAACTATGATCTGCTGATGAAATACAACAATTATATAGTGGCTGAGACATTTTTAACTGTGAATCATGCGCTGTTAGGGCTGAAAGATTCAAGACCGGAAGAGATCCGTACTGTATTCAGCCACCCACAGGCACTGATGCAGTGCTCAGAATTTTTAAATGCCAACAGGAACTGGAAGCAGATCAGTGTGGAGAATACCGCGGCTGCTGCTAAAAAGATTATAGAAGAAGGAGATCCCACTCAGGCTGCTGTGGCCAGTGAAACCGCTGCCAGACTTTATGGACTGAAGGTTCTTAATTCTTCCATCAATCATAATAAGTCCAATACCACCCGGTTTATTATCCTGTCAAATAAAAAAATCTACCGGGAGGAAGCACAAAAAATCAGCATCAGCTTTGAACTGCCTCATAAGAGCGGTACTCTTTACAACATGCTGAGCAATATGATTTATAACGGAGTCAGCATGATTATGATTGAGTCAAGACCCATTCCGGGAAGAAACTGGGAATACCGATTCTTTGTAGATATGGAAGGGAATTTAAGTGAATGTTCCATTCAGAATGCTCTGAAGGGGATTTTAGAAGAGGGACGCAATATGAGAGTCCTGGGAAATTATTAAGTAATTCAGAGAGGTTCGGCCTGTATTAAGGCCGGACTTCCGTTTACACAGGGAGGAACAAAGAACGTGAATGAACTGATTTTATACCGCGATTTAAAATATCAGAAACTTTTTGACCAGATGTTAAAACAGCTGACTCTTATTCAGGAGAAACATACAGAAACAATGCCGGAATCCTGCGCCTGTGCCGGTCAGCTTATCGAGCTGGCAGCATCTTATGGCTTTGAGGGGAATCTCTGGCATTGTTTTTTAGCATTATGCCTGGCAGATCACGAAAACGCTTACAGTACCTCCTGTGAAATAACAGGTCCCATTCAGGGAACCTTAAATCAGATGGCTGCCCATGATTTTAAGATTATGAAGGAGTTGTTTGATCAGGACATACGGGCATTGGACTGCGGAGAAGAAGAGGGAATCTGGTCCGCCCTTTCTGATTACCACACCAATAATGGCAATAGTAAAATTTATAACGGACGAATCCGTGATCAGATCGTAACGCTCGCAGTGGAGTTAAAGGAAGCCCGGGACGTGAAAGCTTTCGGAGAAATAATAACCTTATTCTATAAGAATTTCGGCGTGGGAAAATTCGGTCTGAATAAGGCATTTCGTGTGGAGGAGACAGATCAGGAACCTCAGATCATTCCCATTACCAACATGGATCACATATATCTCAATGAATTAGTGGGATATGAAAGGCAGAAGGAGAAGCTGATTGAGAACACGGAAGCATTCTTAGATGGGAAGGCGGCCAATAACGTTCTCTTGTTTGGCGACAGCGGAACCGGAAAATCTTCAAGTATCAAAGCTATTTTAAATGAATATTATGATAGAGGTCTGAGGATTATAGAAGTATATAAGCACCAGTTTCATACACTTTCTAAATTACAGGAACAAATCAAAGACAGAAATTATAAGTTTATCATCTATATGGATGATTTATCTTTTGAGGATTCGGAACTGGAATATAAATATTTAAAGGCGATTATCGAGGGCGGGCTTGCAAAGAAGCCTGGCAATGTTTTGATTTATGCAACCTCAAACCGCCGTCATTTAATTCGTGAAAAATTCAGCGATAAGAGACAACTGGATGATGAATTACATAATAATGATACCGTCCAGGAGAAGCTTTCCCTTGTGGCACGATTTGGTGTAACCATTTATTATGGTGCTCCGGACCCGGCTGAATTTAAAGAGATTGTAAAGCAGCTGGCAGCCCGCAGCCAGATTTCCATGCCCATAGAGGAACTTTATCAAAAAGCAAATATATGGGAACTGAACCATGGCGGTTTATCTGGAAGAACAGCAAGCCAGTTTATTACCTATCTTTTGGCAAAAGAGAAAAATAATTAATCTTTTTGCAAATTTTACCGATATTTGACACAAAAGGAAATAAAATAAGGTAGAATAGTAAAAAACTGTCCTGTAGAGGGCAGTGAGGAGGACAAGTATGGCAATCAGATTATTTGCCGCTATTGATGTGGGATCATTTGAACTTGAACTTGGCATCTATGAGATTTCCCCTAAAACAGGAATCCGCAAGATTGATCATGTCCGCCATGTCATCGCCCTTGGTAGGGACACCTATAAGAACGGAAAAATCCGCTACGAATTAGTAGACGAAATGTGTAAGGTAATTGAAGACTTTGCTGATATTATGCAGTCCTATAAAGTCACAGGATACCGTGCCTATGCGACCAGCGCACTTCGGGAAGCAAAAAACAGTCAGATCGTACTGGATCAGATTCGGGTAAGAACCGGCATTGAGGTCCAGATTATCAGTAATTCCGAGCAGCGTTTTATCAGTTACAAGGCAATCGCTTCGAAAGATGCGGAATTTAATAAAATCATACAAAAAGGAACTGCCATCGTAGATGTGGGATTTGGCAGTATGCAGGTATCCTTATTTGATAAGGACGCTCTGATATCCACCCAGAACCTGATGCTTGGAGTATTGAGGATCCGTGAGATGATGGGCGATATGCAGGTGAATACCCAGATGCAGAATACCTTGATCGAAGAGATGGTTGACAATGAGTTAAATACCTTCCGCAAGGTTTATTTAAGAGACCGTGAGATTAAAAATCTCATCGGAATCGGGGAGAGTATCCTTTATCTTTCAAGAGAAAGCCATGGCGGAAAGCCGGTAGAGTGGATCACTGCAGAAGAATTTATTAATTTTTATGAAAAGATCAAGTTCATGTCTCTTGACCAGATTCAGGACCGGTTTGGTGTCAATGCAGAATACGCCGCTCTTTTAGTGCCAGCCGCCATTATTTTTAAACGTGTATTGGAACTGACCGGAGCTGAGATGTTCTGGATACCAGGAATCCGCTTATGTGACAGCATTGCTGCAGAATACGCAGAAGAAGCCAGGACAGTGAAGTTTCATCATGATTTTTCTGAGGATATTCTGGCCGCATCCAGGAACATGGCAAAGCGTTATAAGTGTCATGGTCCTCATACCGTTTGCATGGAAAAGTATGTACTAGGAATTTTTGACAGTATGAAGAAGTATCACGGTATGGGCAAGCGGGAGCGGCTTCTTTTACAGATTGCTGCCATTTTACATGCATGCGGCAAATTTATCAGCATGAGAAAGCCAAGTGAGTCCGCTTACAGTATTATTATGTCAACCGAAATAATTGGACTGTCCCATATGGAGCGGGAAATTATTGCCAATGTGGTACGGTACAACGGTCTGGAATTTGATTACAACCGGGTGCAGCTCAATGAGGAATTATTCCGCAATACAAAGGGAGAGTTGTCTCATGAGGATATTACCATATTAATCGCAAAGCTGACAGCCATATTAAGGCTTGCCAATTCCATGGACCGCAGCCACAAACAGAAATTATCAGACAGCCGGATGAATGTTAAGGAAGGGAAGCTTGTGGTAACCACTTCTTATGAAGGAGATATGACACTGGAAGCAATATCGTTTAATCAGAAGGCAGATTTTTTTGAAGAGATATTTGGTATCAGGCCTGTACTGAGGCAGAAGAGGAGGTTATCCTGATGGCAGACATAAGTGATATTTATTACAATCCGGATAATTATGTAAACCGAGAGCTGAGCTGGATCGAGTTTGATTACCGGGTATTAAGCGAGGCAAGAGATAAAAACCTGCCACTTTTTGAACGGTTAAAATTTTTAAGCATAACAGCTTCTAACTTAGATGAATTTTATATGGTGCGTGTGGCTTCCTTAAAGGATATGGTTCATGCAAAATACACCAAACCGGATATTGCAGGAATGAAAGCCGATGAGCAGTTAGAGAAGATCAGTGAACAGACTCATGAGCTTGTTTCTTTGCAGTATTCCACCTATAACCGTTCCATTCTTCCTGCATTGAAGCAGAATGGGCTGCGTGTTATTTCCAGTCACGAAGATTTAAGTGAAGCAGAGGGCAGGTTTGCAGATACCTATTTCATTCGGGATGTTTATCCGGTGCTGACTCCAATGGCGGTGGACTCCTCCAGACCATTTCCTCTGATTCGAAATAAATCGTTAAACATCGCGGCTCTTCTCAAAAAGAAAAGCGGCGAAGAGGAGCTTGAGTTTGCCATGGTTCAGGTTCCCAGTGTTCTTCCAAGAATTGTGGAGCTTCCTGCCGATGAATCAGGGGAGCGGTCCTTTATCCTTCTGGAACAGATTATTGAACGGAATATGGAAAGCCTGTTTTTAAATTACAACGTTGTCACCACCCACCCATTTCGCGTCATGAGAAATGCCGATCTGACCATTGACGAAGAAGAAGCAGTTGATCTTTTGGAAGAAATAGAAAAGCAGCTTAAAAAACGTCAGTGGGGCGAGGCGATCCGTCTGGAAGTGGAAGATAAAATAGATAAACGCCTGTTAAAGATCTTAAAGAGAGAATTAAATATAAGCTCCAGTGATATATTTGAGATTGCCGGTCCCTTAGATTTAACCTTTCTCATGAAGATGTACGGACTGAATGGCTTTGACTATTTAAAGGAAATCCCTTACATTCCCCAGCAGGTGCCTGAACTGATGAATGAAGATGATATCTTTACCAATATCCGTAAGGGGGATATACTTCTTCATCACCCCTACCAGACCTTTGATCCTGTGGTACAGTTTGTAAAAACCGCTGCAAAGGACCCGGAGGTACTGGCAATTAAACAAACCCTTTACCGGGTCAGTGGAAATTCTCCGATCATTGCCGCTCTTTTGGAAGCTGCGGACAACAGGAAACAGGTATCTGTTCTGGTGGAACTGAAAGCCCGTTTTGATGAGGAAAATAATATTAACTGGGCAAAGAAACTGGAAAAAGCCGGCTGTCACGTAATTTATGGACTGGTAGGACTAAAAACTCACAGTAAAATAACTTTGGTGGTGCGCCGGGAAGAGGATGGCATCCGCCGTTACGTTCATCTGGGTACCGGAAATTATAATGATTCCACTGCCAGGCTTTATACAGACTTAGGACTGATGACCTGCAACCCTCAGATTGGAGAGGATGCAACTGCAGTATTTAACATGCTTTCCGGATATTCGGAGCCTCTTCACTGGAATAAACTGGTTGTGGCACCCATCTGGCTGCGAGCCAGATTTTTAAAGATGATCCGTCGGGAAACCAGGAATGCGGCGGCCGGAAAGCCAGCCCATATTATAGCCAAGATGAACTCTCTGTGCGACAAAGAGGTGATTGCTGCCCTGTACGAGGCTTCCTGCGCCGGAGTGACTATCCAGCTGATTGTCAGAGGCATCTGCAGCTTAAAAGCCGGTGTTCCCGGTTTAAGTGAAAGAATAACAGTACGTTCCATTGTAGGTAACTTTCTGGAACATGCCAGAATCTTCTATTTTGAAAATGACGGAAGTCCGGAGCTTTATCTTGGAAGTGCCGACTGGATGCCAAGAAACTTAGATAAGCGGGTGGAGATCATGTTCCCTGTGGAAGATGAGAGACTGTTGGAACGAATTATGCATGTCCTGAAAATACAATTAGAGGACAATGTTAAGACACATATTCTGCAGCCGGACGGAACATGGGAGAAGCCGGATAAAAGAGGTAAGACCCTGATCAACTGTCAGGAGCAGTTTTGTGAGGAGGCATCCCTGTATGTCAGGGCGGAACTTGGCAGGCTGGATCCGGCTGGAAGCAGGGTGTTTATTCCGACTGAAAGTCAGGGATGAGAGGGTGTTCCTGATTTACCGTTTTATAGGTTTTTTGTAAGAAAATAGTAAGGCAAAGATACCTTTCTTGTGGTAAAATGGATGCAGGCTTTTTCTTTTTCAATTTGAGAACGCCGCTTACATAACGACAAGGGAGGTATTTTTCAATGTCCGAGACAATAAGCATTCTGGTTGTGGATGACGAGAAAGAGATTGCGGATCTGGTGGAGATTTATCTGGTCAGTGACGGATATAAAGTATACAAGGCTAACAATGCAGAAGAGGGACTGGAGGTTCTGACAAAGACTCAGATTCATCTGGTACTCTTAGACATTATGATGCCTGGGATGGACGGTCTGACCATGTGTAAAAAGATAAGGGAAACCAACAACATTCCAATTATTATGCTCAGTGCCAAGTCAACAGATTTAGATAAGATTTTAGGACTTGGAACCGGTGCTGATGATTATGTGACAAAGCCCTTTAATCCACTGGAACTGACTGCCAGAGTCAAATCTCAGCTGCGCCGTTATACCCAGCTTAATCCCAACAGTGCGGTAAACGAATCGGCAAAGAATGAAATAGGAATCAGGGGACTGACCATTAATAAGGATAATCATAAGGTGACGGTATATGGAGAAGAGATAAAACTCACCCCTATCGAATTTGATATCCTGTATCTTCTGGCTTCCAATCCGGGAAGAGTGTTCAGTACAGATGAGATATTTGAAAAAGTATGGAATGAAAAGGTTTATGAAGCCAATAACACGGTAATGGTACATATCAGGCGTCTGAGAGGAAAGATGAAGGAAGACACCAGACAGAACAAGATCATCACAACTGTTTGGGGGGTAGGATACAAAATTGAAAAATGATATCAATCATCGTTTCCATACCCGGGTCATTGCCAATATATTTTACAGTGCCATTGTAACGGTTCTGATCGAGATATTTTTGGTGACCAATGTATCGCTGATTGCATCATATATGAGGGGCACTCAAAAGGACAATGCGTTCCTTGAGATGCTCACCTCTTTTGATGTGGTGGTAATAATTATCTATGTTGTTTTTGGAATTGGCATATTCGCAGTGACGTTTCTCCTGCTTCAGGAAAAA
Organism: Lacrimispora xylanisolvens; assembly: GCF_002934545.1. Lineage (GTDB taxonomy): Bacteria > Bacillota > Clostridia > Lachnospirales > Lachnospiraceae > Lacrimispora > Lacrimispora xylanisolvens. The sequence goes on along the minus strand of NZ_PTJA01000015.1, from coordinate 40,846 downwards.
TCCATGCGTTACATCGGGAGAATCTCCGATGCCATGCAGAGGATTTCTGAAGGAGATTTAAACATAACGGTGGATCTTGAAGGGGACGATGAGTTCTCCGTCATGGCAGCCAGTTTAAACAAGATGGTTGGAGATTTAAAAGATTTAATGGATAAAGAGCGGGAAGCAGAGCGGACAAAGAATGAATTGATTACCAACATAGCCCATGATCTGCGAACACCGCTTACTTCCATCATCGGTTACCTGGAGCTCTTATCCAAAGATGGAATCATTGACCAGGAACTGCAGAAAAAGTACATAGGGATTGCATACGTAAAGACAAAACGGCTGGAAAAGCTGATTGAAGATCTGTTTGGATTTACCAAGCTTAATTACGGAAAGATTTCAATGAACGTTTCAAAAGTGGATGTTATAAAACTGTTAAGCCAGCTTCTGGAGGAGTTTTATCCCAGTTTTATGGATAAGAACCTTTCCTATGAGCTGCAAAGCAATGTCCCCGTCCAGATCGTTTCAGCAGACGCCAATCTTCTGGCCCGTCTGTTTGATAATCTCATTAATAATGCAATCAAATACGGAGCAGATGGAAAGAGGATCCTGGTTAAGGTACATGGGAGCGAAGATCTTGTATCCATCCAGGTGGTAAACTACGGATATGTCATACCGGAAGAAGAACTTCCACTGATCTTCAACAAGTTTTACCGTGTGGAGCAGTCCCGTTCCACCAACACAGGAGGAACAGGGCTTGGCCTTGCCATTTCCAAAAGCATTGTGGATATGCACGGAGGAACCATTCATGTCTCCAGTGACTTATCAGGAACTGTATTTACGGTAAAACTGAAAACTAATTTTGATGTGAATAAAGAGAACTTTGGAAAGATAGGGTGACAAAATGAAACTCAGAAAGATATCCCTGATTTGTGCCATGGGGCTCACGTTGGCAGGCAGCTCATTGCTGCCTGTTTTCGGCATGACCGCAAATGGCCCGGAGAATGGAGGGAATGGGGGAAGTTCCTATTCTGAAGAATATGGCGGTGAGAATACTTCCGGTATCGGCATGGAGGTTACATATGGATATGACGGAAACGCCAAGGCAGACCGCTATGTTCCTGTGAATTTCTCGCTGAAAAGCCAGTCTGCATCACCCTTTAGTGGTACGGTGCGTGTAGAGGCGATGGAATCCGACTATGACATCTATCAATACGATTACCCGATTACTCTGGATGCCATGGGATCTGCAGAGAAATCTCTGGATATTCCCGTGGGAAGAGCGGATATTTTATATGTGAAGCTGTTAGATTCCCAGGGAACAGAACTGATACGAAAGCGCTTAAAGATGAACGTGCCCACAGATGTGGCAGAACTTTATGCAGGTATATTGTCCGACGAACCGGAGAAGCTGTCCTACATGGAGGGAGTGGGAGTCAATTACAGCGCTGTGAAAATAAGAACATTTCCCATGCAGGCGGAGAAGCTGCCCGATCATGTGATCGGTCTGGATCTGCTGGATGTGCTTGTCATAACCGATTATGATACCAGAAAGCTTTCAAAAGATCAGATATCTGCCATTATGGAATGGGTAAAGGATGGAGGAACCCTTCTTCTTGGAACCGGCGCCCGTGCAGATGATACGCTTTATGCGTTCCGGTCAGATCTGCTCAATGAAGATTATGAAGTACCTGCAGAAAAATCGGTGGACATGGGAGTGGAGTATGCCACCAATGGTCCTGGAGATTCCTTTATGAATCTTGTCTGCGCCGATATCTCTTTAAAGGGAGGAACCGGTGTCCTTTCCAATGATCAGTTTCCTGTTTTAACAGCTGCAGTCAGGGGAAAAGGAGTTGTGGGTGTTGCAGCCTATGACTTTGTTGATATTGCTCCGTTTTGCGAAACACAGCGTTCCTATGTTGACAAGATGTTTACGGCTCTGCTTGGAGAAACCAGATTAAATAATCTTTCTTCTTATTTGTACAGCGGCAATTCCAGCCAGTTCTGGTCCGTTCAGAACATGCTTAATACTGGAGATGTGGATAAGCTTCCAGGTCTTGCGCTCTATTCCATCGTTATTTTAACCTATATTGTGCTGGTGGGACCTGGCACCTATCTGATTTTAAAACGGAAAGACAAGAGACGTTATTACCGGACTGCAATTGTGTCGGTGTCTCTTCTGTTTACCGTGGTGGTTTACTTCATGGGAGCCAAAACCCGGTTTCGGGATACCTTTTTTACCTATGCTACAATTTTTGATAATTCGGAAAGTTTTGAGGATGAGTATACTTATATCAATATGAGAACCCCTTATAACAGAGCCTATTCCATACTGTTAGATCCCTCTTACAGCCTTCTCCCCATTACCAGAAGCAAGTCCTATGAACGGGCTCCCGTACCGAAATTTACAGGGAGTGAAGATTATAATGTAAGGATCAGCTATGGGGAAGACGGAACAAGAGTATCTGCGCAGAATGCAGCCGCTTTTTCGCCTAAATACTATGCACTGAAGAAAAGAACTTCAAATGAGAACCAGAAGGGCCTGTGGGCGAAAATCACCCTGTTTAATGGAAATGTATTTGGAACAGTTACCAATGAATATCCTTTTTCAGTGGAAAAGGTAGGGATTCTTATGTATGGCAAGATGGTTGTCATAGATGAGCTAAAGCCAGGGGAGACCAAACAACTGGATGGGATTTCTGTTATCAATTATCCCATTAATAATTCCTTCCAGGTATCTGCCCGGGTAACAGGAGGTTATCAGTATTCAAAGGCGGATATAGAAGATCCGGATTATATGCTTGCTCTTTCAAGAACCAATATTTTAAGCTTTTATCTGGACCGGTATTCCTCTTTTTACAACCAGGAAGCACGGATTGTAGCTTTCAGTGAGGATCAGAAGGACAATCAGTTCCTGGTAAACGGTGGATATGAGACCTATGGGGTAACCATGTATACCTCTGCTATCAATGTTAATTTGAAAAAGGATGATGAGACATACAGGTCTGCGCTGATGCGAATGCCTACAACCGTAAGCGGACAGTATTATTCGGATACCAATGCCATCTACGGCGTGGATCCGGTTGCCCTGGAATATTCTCTGGGTAATGATGTGAGCGTGGAGAAGCTGATATTTGAGAATCCTTCCGAGGAGTTTTTAGACAGTCAGAGTACGAATTATACCAATATATTTAAAGGGAAAATGTACTTTTACAATCACGATACGGGTAATTACGATCTCATGGATCCAGGTAAAACAGAATATTCGGCAAGGGAACTGGTCTCATATTTATCACCTGGTAATACACTGACAGTTAAATATGTCTGTGAGGACAGCGTAGAAAACAACTGGTATGTGACACTGCCCATGCTGATGGTTCTGGGGAGGGATAAATGATATTAGAGATTAAAGATTTAAAGAAAAAGTTCGGCAAATTTCATGCCTTAAACGGTCTTGATATAATGATTCCCGAAGGATCCCTGTATGGTTTTGTGGGACCCAATGGAGCGGGGAAGACCACTGCTATTAAGATTATGACAGGCCTTTTATTTGCAGACAGCGGTCAGGTCTTAATTAACGGAACAGATGTGTCTGACGGTTTGAACATACTTAAGCAGGAAATCGGCTATGTGCCTGATTTTTTTGGGGTGTATGATAACTTAAAGGTCAATGAATACATGGAGTTTTTTGCTTCCTGTTACGGAATTAATGGTCTGAAAGCCAGAAGCCGGTATATGACTCTTTTGGAACAGGTAGGGCTGGAGGATAAATCAGATTTCTATGTCGACAGTTTATCAAGAGGCATGAAGCAGCGCCTCTGTCTGGCCAGAGCTCTGATTCATGATCCCCTCCTTCTGGTACTTGATGAACCTGCCTCCGGTCTGGATCCAAGAACACGGTTTGAATTTAAAGAGATTTTAAAAGAATTGAGAGAACAGGGAAAGACCATTTTCATCAGCTCCCATGTTCTGTCTGAACTGTCTGAGCTGTGTACGGATATTGGAATTATTGACCAGGGAAAGATGGTTTTAAGCGGAAGCATGGAAGAAATTTTAAGGAGGGTGAATGCTACCAATCCTCTGGTTATTTCCATACTGGGCAGTAAGGAAAAAGCCCTAACTATTTTAAAAAGCCAGCCCTGTGTGCAGACGATTGCAGTCAAGGAAGGGGATATCCGGGTGAATTTTATCGGAGACCAGCAGGATGAGGCCATTTTGCTTCAGCAGCTGATTGATGCGGAAGTAATGGTTCATGGATTTAGCAGGGAACAGGGGAGTCTGGAATCCTTATTTATGCAGATTACAGATCCTGATAAAGAAAAGGCGGTGCTTGTACATGAAAACGAATCCGGTTTATAAGCGGGAGACCATGGTCAGTGCCAGAAGCTTCCGGCTGGCACTGATTCTGGTGATTTTTAATTCCATCCTGGCACTGGTAATACTGCTTAATATGTATTCCGTAGTAGAACGGGTAAAGCTGACAGCTGAGATCCAGTATTCATCCTTTACCACGTTATACGTATTTGTCGCAGTTGTGGAATTTGTTATGCTGATGTTTATTATGCCTGCTCTCACCGCAGGAAGTATAAGCGGCGAACGGGAACGGCAGACCCTTGATATTTTGCTGACCACAACCATGAAGCCATCAGAAATTATATGGGGAAAGCTTCTATCTTCTTTCAGTACCATGTTTCTCATGGTGGTTTCCAGCTTCCCTCTGCTTGCTGTTTCCTTTGTGTATGGCGGAGTAATGATTCATGATGTGCTTCTGCTGCTGCTTTGTTATCTCACTGTAGCACTTCTTTGCGGAAGTATGGGAATCTGTTTTTCCTCTCTTTTTAAACGATCTACCGTTGCCACTGTGGTAAGCTATGGGGTATTGGTTTTTATAGCAGCAGGAACTTATGCAGTCAATATATTTATGCTTTCCATGGCAAGAATGAATATGGACAGCTCTTATGCTTCCAGTATCAATGGAGTGACAGATCAGGCAAACTCCGGTCCATGCCTGTATTTGCTGTTATTAAATCCGGTGGCAACCTTTTACGTGATGATCAACAAGCAGGCGGGGGTTAATCCGGTGATAAGCAGTTTAAATAACTGGTTTGGACCTCACCCCGATAACTTCATCATGAATAACTGGGTGCTGTTAAGCATCCTGATTCAGCTTCTTCTGGCAGCCATATTTATTCTTATTGCCATTAGGGGCGTCAGTCAGTCCAAGAGAAGAAGAATCAGAAAAAAATAAGAAGGAGATCTTTATGCTTACAATCGGCTGTCACTTATCTTCATCCAAAGGATTTCTTGCCATGGGCAAGGAAGCTGTGAAGATCGGTGCGGATACATTTCAGTTTTTTTCAAGAAATCCCAGAGGAACGAAAGCCAAAAAGCTGGATCCGGAAGATATCGGGCGTTTTCTCTCTTTTGCCCAAGAGCACAAAATTAACCGGATACTTGCCCACGCTCCCTACACCCTCAATGCATGCTCTGCAGACGAGGGGTTAAGGGAACTGGCCAGAGATACCATGAAAGATGATCTGGATCGAATGGAATATATTCCTGGCAATTGTTATAATTTTCATCCCGGAAGCCATACTGGTCAGGGAGCAGAAACAGGAATCCGTTATATTTCCCATATGCTGAATCAGATTTTAAGACCAGACCAGAAAACCACGGTTCTTTTGGAAACCATGTCGGGAAAAGGCAGCGAAGTGGGACGAACGTTTGAAGAGCTTCGCGGAATTCTTAATCAGGTTGAGCGAAACGAATGCATGGGAGTCTGTCTGGATACCTGCCATGTCTGGGATGCAGGTTATGATATTGCCGGAGATTTAGATGGAGTTTTAAATGAATTTGACCGGATCATCGGCCTTTCCAGGCTGAAAGCCATACATTTAAATGACAGTTTAAATCCCCTTGGTTCCCATAAGGACCGGCATGCAGCAATTGGAGAAGGAATGATTGGATTTGATGCGTTAAAACGGATTGTGGAACATCCAAGTCTTAAGAATCTGCCTTTCTATCTGGAAACACCCAATGATTTACCTGGATATGCAAAAGAAATTGCCATGATGCGGGGAATGGGATAGCCAGGACATCATCTGTGCAGTATAATATGTAATAAAAATCTAAAGGAGGAATCGGAATGGGAATTGTAAAAGCGTTGACTTCAGCAATCGGAGGCTCACTGGCTGACCAGTGGCTGGAAGTGATAGAGGCAGGCGATATGGGAGATCAGACCCTGTTTACCAGCGGTGTAAAGGTTCGGAAAGGGTCCAATACAAAAGGAACCGATAATACGGTATCAGACGGTTCCGTCATTCATGTTTACCCCAACCAGTTTATGCTTCTGGTGGACGGGGGAAAGGTAATTGACTATACAGGGGAGCCTGGATACTTTACGGTTAAGAATTCATCCATGCCCTCTCTTTTTAATGGTCAGTTAAAGGAAGCAGTGAGCGAATCCTTTGACCGGATCCGCTTTGGAGGTCAGACACCCACTGCCCAGAAGGTTTACTTCATAAATCTGCAGGAAATCAAGGGAATCAAGTTTGGCACACCCAATCCCATTAATTATTTTGATCAGTTTTACAATGCAGAGCTGTTTTTAAGGGCTCATGGCACTTATTCCATAAAAGTAACAGACCCCATTCTTTTTTATGCAGAGGCTGTACCAAAGAATGCAGATCATATTGAGGTGGAGGATATAAACGGGCAGTATTTATCAGAATTTTTGGAAGCCCTCCAGTCTTCCATTAATCAGATGTCTGCCGATGGAATCCGGATATCTTATGTAGCTTCCAAGGGCAGAGAACTGGGACAGTACATGGCAGATGTGTTAGATGACCAGTGGAGAGTCGGAAGAGGAATTGAAATCCAGTCTGTGGGAATTGCAAGCATCTCCTATGATGAAGAGTCCAAATCTCTGATTCAGATGAGAAATCAGGGAGCAATGCTCAGCGATCCTGGCATACGGGAAGGTTATGTTCAAGGCGCGGCGGCCAGAGGAATCGAGGCAGCGGGAAGCAATGCCAATGGCTCACTGGCAGGATTCATGGGCATGGGTATGGGAATGAATACTGCAGGTGGATTTATGGGAGCCGCTTCCGCCGCCAATGCAAATCAGATGCAGATGAATCAGGCAGCTAAGAATGCAGGTGCACAGGAAACATGGACCTGCAGCTGCGGAAGCGTTAACACTGGAAAATTCTGTCCGGATTGCGGCAGCAAAAAGCCGGAAGGTCCATGGACCTGTGGCTGCGGAGCGGTTAATACCGGTAAGTTTTGCTCCGAATGCGGAAAGCCAAGGCCATGAGTGGGATTATCTCTTATAAGTGTCCCAACTGCGGGGGGCCGTTAAAGTTTAATCCTCAAAAGCAGAGGTATACCTGTGAATACTGTTTGTCAGAATTTTCACAGGAAGAAAAGATTAAGGAAGATAAGACGCAGGAAGAAAAGAAAGAGTCAGCGGTTCAATCAGAGACTTTATTATACACTTGTCCCAGCTGTGGTGCTGAACTTGTAACAGACAGCACCACTGCCGCTTCTTTTTGCTACTACTGCCATAATCCGGTTATCTTATCCCGGCGGCTGAGCGGGGAATTTCATCCGGATTATGTGATTCCCTTTTCTTATGATAAGAAAGAAGCTACCGCTATCTTTCGGGACTGGCTGAAGAAAAAACGATATATTCCCAAGGCATTTTACAGTGAGGATCAGATTGAAAAAATCACAGGAGTCTATTTTCCCTATCTTCTATATAGCTGTACCACTCAGGGAAGCCTGGAAGCGAGAGCAGAGCGGATCCGGGTATGGCAAAGTGGTGACAGAAGGTATACAGAGACTAAGACATATGAAGTTAATCGATCCGGCACCATGCCGGTAAAATTTGTGCCACGCAATGCATTAAAGAAGGCAAACCGTAAACTGGTGGAAGGTGTACTTCCTTTTGAGACAGACAAATTAGAACCTTTTACAATGGGATATCTCTCCGGTTTTGTAGCAGAGCGAAGAGATATGGAGAATCAGGAATTTACAGATGAGGTAAAGTCTGAAATCAGAAATTTTGCAGCTGATACATTGCGTAACAGCATCTCGTCTTATGATCATGTAAGGGTAGAAAATCAGGATATAAAGTTAGAGAACGAGACATGGGAATATGCACTTCTTCCTGTGTGGACGCTTACTTATAATGATGAAAGTAAAAACCGGATTTATTATTTCACCATTAATGGGCAAACAGGAAAGGTATGCGGCGAGATCCCGGTTGACAAAGGGAAACTGATGGTGCTCTTTGCAAAAGTATTTGTCCCTGTGTGTCTGTTTATGCTGCTTGTGGGGTATTTTATATGAGAATAACAAAGCTATTTTCTGGTATTTTAATATTCCTGATATCTGTACTCCTGTTATTTGGAAAGATGCCAGTTGCTTACGCGATGCAGAATCAGAATGGGAACGAAGCAAGGGTTTATGATGATGCAGGTCTTTTCACAGCAGATGAGAAGAAGGAATTTGAAACTACAATCCAGTCTATGAAAAAAGAGATGAATATGGACGTGGTGATCGTAACATCTGATAACACCGGTGGAAAAACTGCGAAAGAATATGCGGAAAACTTTTATATTGAAAGAAAATTTGGAGTGGGAAGTGATTACCGGGGTGTCTTATTTTTAATTGATATGGATAACAGGGAGATGTATATTCTGCCTGTAGGAAAGATGAACCGGTTTTTGACTGACAACAGATGGAACGCGATTCTTGATGATGCATATGAAGAGATCAGCCAGGGTGATTATGCAGCCTGTGCCAGAACTTATCTGTCGGGAGTGACCAAATATTTCCGGGCAGGGATACCGGGAGGCCAGTATAATTACAATACCGATACGGGAGAAATCAGTGTTTACCGAAATATAGAGTGGTATGAAGCTATGTTGGCAATATTAGTGGCGGCAGCCGCAGCCGCAGCTGTATGCGGTGGTGTAAAAGGTCAGTATTCCATGACAAAAGAGAGAGGAAGAGCGGCGAACTCCCTCCTGGCCTACCGGGCAGACTGTGAGTTTCGTTATTCACAGCAGAATGACAATTTAGTGAACAGCGTTGTGACCCATGTGATCATACCCCGTGATACTGGAGGAAGCAACCGCTCATCTGGAGGCGGAGGCATGTCATCCGGGGGGCGAAGCACTGTTCATACAAATTCCGGCCGCACCATGGGGGGCGGGGGAAGGAAATTTTAAAACAGGATAGAAGTCTGAAACGCTGTATACATCCCAGCTTTTTCAGCTTCTATCCTGTTTTTTGATCTTATAAAGTTTCGTCTGGTATGGGAGATTTGTTTCTAAATAGCAAAGCGAATCGTTCTCCAGCCATGGAGATTCCAACCCCTGCGGCGACCAGCAGACCGCCTGAAAAGGTTGCCATAGTAAAGCCTTTCCTGGTAATCAGATCCAGTATGATACCGGTAAAAATCTGTCCGGTAAAGGATAGAAGTGTAAGTCTGAATGAAGGAATCGTGGGAACAGTTACATTGAACAGTAAAACAGTGATAACTCCTAATGTTCCTCCAAGGTAGATCCAGACATGGGGCGAAAAATTGAAACTTTTAAAGACAGCTTCATTTCTTCCAAAAAGAAACAGAAAAATCAGTGTTACCGGGAGTCCTGTCAGATGATTGATAAAGGAACCCTTAAGAGCTCCGGTATGGTTCGATAAACCGGCATTGACCGTGCGGGAGAGAACGATGGTAATCCCGCTTAGAAGAGAGATCAGAACCGGGAATGCTGTTCCGTAGAACGAATGGTTCAGCATGACAACAATCCCAAGAAACGCCAGTATCAGTCCGGCCAGTGTGTGCTTTTTAGGCGGATATGCTGTCATTCCAAAGAGTCCCAGCCAGTCTATGACAAGGGAAGCCATTGCCTGTCCCAGAAGTCCTAAGGCAATGATTCCTGTTATACTGATTTTTCCGTATGCGAAATTACTGAATGCAGTCGTCAGTACTCCGATGATTCCGCCGGTGTATAGCCACCAGGGAAGTTTTTCTGCTGGCTTGTGACTGGAGTCACGAAGAAACTGAAGCAGAAGGAATGCAAATAAAACACCTACGATATGAATGATAACAGCCGCTCCAAATACCCCGTATTGTGCTGTCAGCCCTCCATTGAGTGCAATCATCAAGGATATAATTACGCCGGCAAGGAGAGAGAGAAAATTGTACATAAAATCACCTCCGATTTCGATTCCAAGCATATCATACCCCGTTGACAAGACGGTATGACATATGTCATACTCCAGAAAAGAAAGAAAGGAGGCTATGCAGATGAATATCACGGAACAGAGGATCAGAACTATATTTTTACAGTTTCATTTATCAGATATGGATCTTGATGATTCTGCTTTGCTTCGGTTTGCACCGGGAGAGCTGATCTTGCAGGAAGGTATGGAGATGGAATATTTTCTTCTGGTTGTTTCTGGAAAAGCAAAGGTCTGTTCTGCTTCTGCCAATGGGAAGGATCTTTTACTTTGCTATTATATTTCAGAAGGGATTATTGGGGATGTGGAGTTAATGACGGGGTCCCATATTGCAAATGCTACTATCAGTGCAGTAACAGAGTTTATCTGCATCGGTCTTCCCTATAAAAAATACGAAGAAAAATTAAAACAGAATCTCCCGTTTGTCAATGACATAGGGAGAGAACTGGCATCAAAGCTGATTAGAAGTTCCAAAAAGAGTGTGATTACTGCACTTCATACCTGCGAAGAACGGCTTTGTGCGTTTATTCTGTTTGCGGAACAGGAAGGAATTTTTCTGGAGACACTGGCAGATACGTCAAAATCCATTGGAGCCAGCTACCGCCAGACATTTCGCGTTATGAACATGCTTTGCAGGGACGGTGTTATAAGAAAGGAAAACAGGGTATACCGGATTGCAGACCGCAGGGAGCTTTTAGCCCGCACACCAGATTTCTATCTAGAGTGAGGAAAAATGATCTGGTTAGTCCAGATTCAAAGGTACCGGTTGGTCCACAATCATGGAGTTCTCTGTAATCTGGCAGTCATATGCGAGGACGTGAACTCCTGCAGCTAAGGCTTTTTTTAACGCTTCTTTAAATTCTGGCTGGGTTTCTTCGTTGGGAGAAAAGCCGGTCATTCCTTTCATCTGGATTACAAACAGGAGATAGGCTTCATACCCGTCATTTTTTGCATGAATCAGTTCTTCAATATGCTTGATCCCCCGTATTGTGGGAGCATCTGGAAAAAGAGCATGGTTGTTATTTTCCAGGGTCACCCCTTTTACCTCCATGAATGCAGGAGTGCGGGTTACACATCCAGACTCATCTTTGCCGATTAACTGAAAAGCCAGATCGAATCGGGATTGACCGTAAGTGACCTCTCTTTTCACATCACAAACTGATTCAGATCCCAGAATCCATTCATAAGCTGCTAAATTAGGAGCCTGGGAATCCATATTAATCAACAGTGTGTCTTCTTCTCTTTTTTTATAGACCCCGATCAGAGAGTATTCTGTTTTTCTGCCAAGGACAGAGGCTTCGGGATGATACTGAAGGAGTACTGTAACGCCCGGCAGAAGAAGTTCTTTGCAGCGGCCTGTATTTTTAACATGGCAGATTACGGTCTTTTCTTCTCCGTCCCCTGATAAAATCTGCACATAAGCGATAAAACGGTTTGGGCGGTTTATAAAACTGCCTTTTACAATATTAGGATAGTTCAATGTGACAGTGACTCCTTTCTGTATTTCTGACAGTATCTTACCACATCATTACAGGAGATGCAAATTAGAAAAATGTCCTCTATACAAGAACATATGTCCGTTATAAGAAAACTTTTTTGCCTGTTTTTCTTGCACCCCGGTTTAAAGTGTGCTACAATGCTGGCAAGGTTTTTTTAATCACACTTATTAAGAGAGAGCAGGAAAGGAACGCGATACCATGGAATTATCCTATCAGAGTACCAGAGGCAAAGAAGCCAATGTGACGGCTTCCCAGGCAATTTTAAAAGGGCTGGCAGCAGATGGCGGGTTGTTTATGCCAAGCTTTATTCCAAAGCTAGACAAGACCATGAAAGAACTTTCTACATTGACATATCAGGAAACTGCTTATGAAGTCATGAAGCTGTTTCTCACCGATTACACAGAGGAGGAATTAAAAAGCTGTATTAACCGAGCCTATGACAGCAAGTTCGATACGGAAGAAATTGCTCCTCTTGCCAAAGCGGACGGTGCATACTATCTGGAATTATATCATGGCAGTACCATCGCGTTTAAAGATATGGCACTTTCCATTCTTCCCCACCTGATGACCGTTGCTGCGAAAAAGAATCAGGTAAAGAATAAGATCGTGATACTGACGGCAACCTCCGGAGATACGGGGAAAGCAGCCATGGCCGGATTTGCCGATGTGGAAGGAACGGAGATTATTGTTTTCTATCCTAAAAACGGAGTGAGCCGTGTCCAGGAACTTCAGATGTTAACACAAAAAGGAAAAAATACCCACGTAGCAGCCATACATGGGAATTTTGACGATGCCCAGACTGGTGTGAAAAAAATCTTCGGTGATCAGGAATTTGCTGCTCAGCTGGAAGAGAAGGGTTATCAGCTTTCATCCGCTAATTCAATCAATATAGGAAGACTGGTTCCTCAGGTGGTTTATTATGTATATGCATATGGGAAGCTGCTGTCAGGCGGAGAGATATCTGATGGAGAACGGATCAATGTGGCAGTCCCCACAGGGAACTTTGGAAACATTCTCGCTGCTTATATAGCCAAGCAGATGGGAGCTCCTATTGATAAATTAATCTGTGCTTCCAATGAAAATAAAGTTCTCTATGATTTCTTTCAATCTGGAACCTATGACAGAAACAGAGAGTTTATTCTCACCAGTTCCCCATCCATGGATATCCTGATTTCCAGTAACCTGGAACGTCTCATCTATTTAAGCACCGGCAGCGATGCGGCAGTTAATGCAGGGTTGATGAAGGAACTTAGTGAAACAGGAAGCTATACCGTCACACCAGCCATGAAAAAGTTCATGGAAGATTTTGTGGGCGGATTTGCAGACGAAACAGAAAATCAGACGACCATTAAGGAGCTGTTTGACAGTACCGGTTATCTGATTGATACCCATACTGGGGTGGCAGCGTCTGTTTACCATCAGTATAAGAAACAGACGGCGGATGAGACAAAAACAGTAATTGCCTCCACTGCCAGCCCATATAAGTTTTCCGGAAGCGTTTTAGAGGCTCTGGAAGGAAAGAAGTCAGAGGAAGATGAGTTTAAGATCATTGACCGTTTATCAGACGTATCAGGAACCGGGATTCCCCAGGCAGTGGAAGAAATCCGCACGGCTCCTGTCCTTCACCAGACTGAGTGCGACAGTGATAAAATGAAAGAGGCAGTTATGAGCTTTTTAGCTTAAAATAGTTTTGAAAGCAAATGTAACTTTGTTATAAAAAAAACAATCTTTCAAAAAATAATCTTTCCAAATAAGTTAAAATAGGTTATAATAAAAAAATGTAAGACAATAAATAATATGGAGGTCTGTGATATGTTAGTTTCAGCAAAAGAGATGCTTGAAAAAGCAAGAGATGGAAAATACGCAGTTGGACAGTTCAACATCAACAACCTTGAGTGGACAAAGGCTGTTTTACTGACAGCCGAAGAACTGAAATCCCCTGTTATTCTGGGAGTTTCCGAAGGCGCTGGCAAATACATGACAGGTTATAAAACTGTAGCAGCTATGGTAAAAGCCATGATAGAAGAATTAAAGATCAGCGTTCCAGTGGCACTTCATCTGGATCATGGTTCTTATGATGGCTGTTATAAGTGCATCGAGGCAGGTTTTTCTTCCATCATGTTTGATGGTTCTCATTATCCAATCGCTGAGAATGTGGAAAAGACAACTGAGCTTGTAAAGGTTTGTAATGAAAAGGGCCTTTCCATAGAAGCAGAAGTTGGTTCTATCGGCGGCGAGGAAGACGGCGTAGTTGGTATGGGTGAGTGTGCAGATCCTGATGAGTGCAAGCAGATCGCTGACTTAGGCGTAACCATGCTGGCAGCAGGAATTGGCAACATTCATGGAAAATATCCGGCAAACTGGGCAGGTTTAAGCTTTGATACTCTGGCAGCTGTAAAAGATAAAGTAGGCGGCATGCCTCTTGTTCTTCATGGTGGGACAGGTATTCCGGAAGACCAGATTAAAAAGGCCATCAGCCTTGGCGTGGCAAAGATCAATGTTAACACAGAGTGCCAGCTTACCTTTGCAGAAGCAACCCGTAAGTATATTGAAGCAGGCAAAGATTTAGAGGGTAAGGGATTTGATCCTCGTAAGCTCCTTGCACCTGGAACAGATGCAATTAAAGCAACTGTAAAAGAGAAGATGGAATTATTTGGTTCTGTTGGAAAAGCTTAAAACCTTCTAAATAAAATATTTTTGAAAAAAGTACTTGATTTTTTTAGGAAAATGGTTTATTTTAATTAAGAACAATGGCGTTCTCCTTATGATAGGAGGGCGCCTTTTCTGATTTATGCGCATATTCAGATAATGAGGAGACTAAAATAACAATCAGACTTAATTTTATTAAGTGGAAATTAATATGAGAGGATGGAAAATTTATGAGCGAAGTTGTGAATGTAGCCGAGCTGTTCGGTAAGAATGTATTTAACGAGACCGTTATGAGAGAGCGTCTGCCTAAAAGCGTTTTTAAGAAGTTAAAGAAAACAATTGAAGACGGTGCAGAACTGGATCCTTCCATTGCAGATGTAGTTGCTCATGCTATGAAGGATTGGGCAATTGAGAGAGGCGCAACTCACTATACACACTGGTTCCAGCCGCTGACAGGCATTACTGCCGAGAAGCATGACTCCTTCATCTCCTCTCCCACATCAGAAGGTAAGGTAATCATGGAGTTTTCCGGTAAAGAGCTGGTAAAAGGCGAACCAGATGCCTCTTCCTTCCCTTCCGGTGGATTAAGAGCAACCTTTGAAGCAAGAGGTTATACTGCATGGGATTGTACCTCACCTGCATTTTTAAGAGAAGATGCAATTGGTGTTACACTTTGCATTCCCACTGCTTTCTGTTCTTATACAGGAGAAGCGCTCGATAAAAAAACTCCTCTCTTAAGATCGATGGAAGCAGTTGATGAGCAGGCTTTAAGAATTTTAAGACTGTTTGGCAACACCACTTCAAAGAGAGTCACTCCTTCCGTTGGACCGGAGCAGGAATATTTCATTGTTGATCATGAAAAATATTTACAGAGAAAAGACTTAATTTACGCTGGAAGAACCTTATTCGGTGCAATGCCTCCTAAGGGACAGGAAATGGAAGACCATTACTTTGGTTCCATTCGTGAAAGAATTGCAGCGTATATGAAGGAAGTAAATGAAGAACTCTGGAAGCTTGGCGTACCGGCAAAAACCCAGCATAACGAGGTTGCACCGGCTCAGCATGAGCTGGCTCCAATCTATGAGCAGGCCAATGTGGCAGTTGATCACAATCATATTGTTATGGAAACCTTAAAGAAGGTGGCAGGCCGTCACGGATTAAACTGTCTGCTTCATGAGAAGCCATTTGCAGGCGTTAATGGTTCCGGTAAGCACAACAACTGGTCCTTAACCAGTGACGACGGTATTAATTTATTAAATCCAGGCGAAACACCACATGAGAACATTCAGTTCTTACTGGTATTATCCTGTATCTTAAAGGCAGTAGATAAGCATGCAGATCTCCTCCGCCAGTCTGCAGCAGATGTTGGAAACGATCACAGACTTGGTGCAAACGAGGCGCCTCCTGCAATTATTTCCGTATTCATCGGCGAACAGCTTGAGGACGTAGTGGATCAGCTTTGCAGTACAGGTGAGGCAACTCACTCCAAGTCAGGCGGTACCTTAAAGACAGGCGTTAAGACTCTGCCAGATTTATTTAAAGATGCAACTGACAGAAACAGAACTTCACCATTTGCATTCACCGGCAACAAATTTGAATTCCGTATGGTAGGTTCTTCTGATTCCATCTCATCACCGAACGTTGTATTAAATACCATTACAGCAGAGGCATTTAAGGAAGCGGCAGATATACTTGAGAAAGCAGAAGACTTTGATACGGCTGTACATGATATGATTAAAGAACAGCTGGCAGCACATAGGAGAGTAATCTTTAACGGCAATGGTTATTCTGATGCATGGGTAGAAGAAGCAGAGAGAAGAGGACTTCCAAACATCAAAGCAATGGTTGATGCAATCCCTGCACTTACAAAAGAAAAATCCATCAGCATGTTTGAAGCATTCAAGGTATTTACAAAGGCTGAGTTAGAGTCCCGTGTTGAGATTGAATATGAGACCTATTCAAAAGCCATTAATATTGAAGCAAGAACCATGATTGATATGGCAGGAAAGCAGTTGATTCCGGCAGTTGTGAAATATACAACCGTTCTTGCAGATTCTTTAGGAAAGGTTAAGTCAGCATGTCCGTCTGCTGATACCAGTGTACAGGAAGAGCTTCTCACCGAGGTGAGCGCATATCTTTCTGATATGAAGGTAGCACTTTCCGCTCTCATTGATATTACTGACAAATGTGCGGCAATTGGAGAAAATAAAGAACAGGCAGCTGCTTACCACAGTGAAGTAGTACCTGCAATGGCAGCTCTTCGTGAGCCGGCAGATAAGCTGGAAATGATTGTAGATAAGGATTTATGGCCACTTCCAAGCTACGGCGATCTGATTTTTGAAGTATAATAAAAAGTGATGACTGGCTGGAAAGCATACCGGTACGCCCGGATGGCTTTCCAGCCTTTTTCGTATTTCACTGGATTTCCGTTATAAGATCTGCTAAAATAGAAAAAAACCAGAAAAGAAGGCAAATATAATGGAAACAATGACATATGTAACAACCATATTGGAAAAAATCGTGAATATTCCAAGTCCCAGCGGATACACCAAAGAAGTGTTAAAGGCAGTGGAGAAGGAAGCTGCAGGGTTTGGATATGCTTCCTGTTATAATAAAAAAGGCGGACTGGTTATTGAAGTTCCAGGTGAAGAGAAGGAAGTTCTTGGCATATCCGCCCATGTTGATACCCTGGGTGCCATGGTGCGTTCCATTACTTCAAAAGGGATGCTCATTATGGTTCCAGTCGGCGGTTATATGATGGAGTCCATAGAGGGAATGTACTGCAAAGTTCATACCAGAACCGGAAAGACTTATACCGGTACCATACTTACCAAAGAGCCTTCTGTTCATACTTATGACGACGCCAGAACTTTGGAAAGAAAGCCAAAGAATATGGAAGTGCGGTTAGATGAGATGGTTGACAGTGAGGAAGATGTAAGAAAGCTGGAAATCTCACAAGGTGATTATATCAGTTTCGATCCTATGTATGATCATACGAATAGCGGTTATATCAAGTCCCGGCACTTAGATGACAAGGCCTCAGTGGCAGTTCTTTTGGGGGTTTTAAAGGACATCAGTGAATCGGGGAGAAAGCCGAAAAAGACCTTAAAAATTGCAATCAGCAATTATGAAGAGGTGGGATTTGGCGCAAGCTGGATACCGGAAGACATTGAAGAGTTTATTGCAGTGGACATGGGAGCTCTTGGAGATGATTTATCAGGGGACGAACGGAAGGTATCGATCTGTGCCCTTGATTCATCCGGACCTTATGATTATGAGATGACTAACCGTCTCATTTCCCTGGCAAAGGAGAAGAAGATTGATTATGCTGTAGATGTATTCCCCCATTACGGTTCTGACGCCGGGGCAGCCATCCGTGGCGGTCATAACATCAGGGCTGCACTGATCGGACAGGGCGTACATGCTTCTCATGGAACAGAGCGGACCCATGTAAAAGGAATGGAACAGACATTAAAGCTGATTGAAGCTTATATAGAACTGATATAAAAAAAGGGAGGTCCTGTGGGTAGGACCTCCTTTTTTTAGCCTTCTATGGAGATGTAATTATTCTGTTCGATCTCAGTTTTCTTATTCTTAGGAACGGACAGCTTCAGAATTCCATTTTCAAATTTAGCACGTATATCTTCCTCTTTTACAGCATTGCCTACATAGAAACTACGGCTCATACTTCCGGAATAACGTTCCCTGCGGATATAACGGCCCTCTTTGTCTTTTTCTTCTTTATTCTCTGCTTTTGATGCAGTTATGGTTAAATAGCCGTCTGTGAGCCGGGCTTTAATATCATCCTTTTGGAATCCAGGAAGATCGATATCCAGTTCATAGCCGTCGTCAACTTCCTTTACATCAGTTTTCATACCTTCTTTTGTGCCGAAAAAGGAACGGTCAAAGGGGAAATCCATCCAGTTACTCAATAAACTCTCACCAAAAATGCTAGGCATCATCATAGGTCATATCTCCTTTCCAATGATTAAATGATTTATTTGTTATATATGTAATATAACACGCATTATTAGCACTGTCAACAGGTGAGTGCTAATTTAATAAAAAATTTATTTTTTGCTGCTATACCCCCAATTTCTTTCAAAATAATGAATATGGTAGTATGTTTTATTGTTTTTATGATATAATCATAGCCAGACAAAAACAAACGTATTTTGAGGTAAAGAATGAAACCACATACATTTGCGATCTGTGCATATAAGGATTCGCCTTATCTGGAATCCTGTATCCGATCGATTAAAACCCAAAGTGTGGAATCCGATGTGATATTGTGTACGTCCACGCCAAGTACCTATATAAGCGGTCTGGCTGATCAGTATGGGATTCCCCTTTTTATCAGACACGAGAAAAGCAGTATCCGGGATGACTGGAATTTTGCCTATAACATGGCAGATGCCACATTTGTGACCATTGCCCATCAGGATGATCTGTATCAGAAAGACTATGTAAAAAATCTGCTGGATTGTTATGGACGTTATCCGGACATGACTTTATTTACCGGCGGTTATGTTGTTGTAAAGAAGGACAAGCTGGTGGCATTTGAGCCGGTTGAATTTATCAAGCGTATTTTACGTCTGCCTTTAAGGCTGCGCTTCCTTAGTCATCTGTCCTGGATTAAAAAAAGTGTCCTGCTTTTTGGAAATTCCATTTGCTGTCCTGCATGTGCATATAATAAGGTACAATTGGGGGAACCACTCTTTACCTCCCCCTATCATTTTGCCCTGGACTGGGATACGCTTTATGAGCTGTCTAAGCTGCCAGGACGTTTTATCTGTGTGGAGAAACCCATTCTTTATTATCGGGTCCATGAAGGAGCAGCCACAAAGGCAGCCATTGAGGATAACAGCCGTATAAAAGAAGAGACAGAGATGTTTAAAAAGATGTGGCCGGGATCAGTTGTAAAGGTGCTGATGCATTTTTACCGGAAGGCTTACCACGAATATGAATAAGAGAATGTCAGGAGGAAGCAGGATGAAGGTTGTATTATTAGCAGGGGGTCTTGGAACGAGAATCAGTGAGGAGAGCCATTTAAAACCAAAGCCAATGATTGAAATCGGTGAAAAGCCCATTTTATGGCATATTATGAAATATTATTCCCAGTTCGGATTCCATGATTTTGTGATCTGTCTGGGATATAAGCAGTATGTAGTGAAAGAATTTTTTGCAGATTATTTTCTTCATACCTCCGATGTGACGTTTGACCTTGCCAACAACAGCATGGAGGTACATAATAATTATTCCGAACCGTGGAAGGTAACCCTTGTAGACACGGGACTCAATACCATGACTGGCGGAAGAGTGAAACGGATACAGCCCTTTATAGGAGAGGAACCGTTTATGCTTACCTATGGAGACGGAGTCTGCGATGTGGATTTAAATGCACTTTTAAAGTTCCATGAAAGCCACGGGAAGATTGCAAGCATGACAACGGTTAATATTGCCCAGTTAAAGGGCGTTTTGGATATTGATGATGGCGATGTAGTGCGTTCCTTCCGGGAAAAGGACGAGACGGATGCCAGCCTGATCAACGGCGGTTTTATGGTATTTAACCCTGAGATTTTTTCTTATCTGGATGATGACTCCACAGTTCTGGAGCAGAAGCCATTACAGAGACTGGCAGCAGAAGGAGAACTGATGAGTTTCCATCACACCGGCTTCTGGCAGTGCATGGATACCCAGAGAGAGATGAAGAAGCTGGAAGAACTATGGCAGTCCGGGAAAGCACCCTGGAAGATATGGGAGAAATAATATGACGAATAAAACAAATGACCGCTGGAAGGAATTTTCTGAGTTTTACAAAGGAAAGAGAGTTCTTCTTACCGGGCATACCGGTTTTAAAGGAGCATGGCTCAGCCGTATGCTGATAAAAGCAGGAGCAGAGGTAACTGGGTACTCACTTCAGTCACCGACAGATCCCGCACTGTTTGAAGTGGCAGATCTATCCGGACAGATGAATTCAGTCATTGGAGATATCCGGGATTTAGATCATTTAAAAACTGTTTTTGAAATGGCAAAACCGGAGATTGTTTTTCATTTAGCAGCACAGCCCATTGTAAGAGATTCCTATAAGGATCCGGTTTACACCTATGAGACCAATGTGATGGGCACTGTGAATATTTTAGAATGCATCCGTCTTACTGAGACGGTTCGTTCTTTTCTCAATGTAACGACTGATAAAGTATATGAAAATAAGGAATGGGAATATGGTTACCGGGAATGCGATCCCTTAGATGGATATGACCCATACTCCAACAGCAAATCCTGTTCGGAACTGGTGACCCACAGCTATGCCAAGTCTTTCTTTTCCCAGGGCAAAACAGCGATCTCCACTTCAAGGGCTGGCAATGTTATAGGGGGAGGAGATTTCGCAAATGACAGAATTATTCCGGACTGCATCCGGTCAGCCATGAAAAAACAGGAGATCGTACTTAGAAATCCTGATTCTACAAGACCTTACCAGCATGTCTTAGAGCCTCTGGCTGTATATATGACAATTGCCATGAAGCAGTATGAGGATTCTTCCTATCAGGGATACTATAATGTGGGTCCCGATGATAAGGATTGTGTCACAACCGGAGAGTTAACCAATTTATTCTGTGAAGCATGGGGGCAGGGAATTACCTGGTCTGTCACACCCGATGGAGGACCTCATGAGGCTAACTTCTTAAAGCTGGACTGTTCAAAGGTGAAAAAGGTATTTGGCTGGACACCCAGGTATGGAGTGAAGGAAGCCGTTGAAAAGACCGTGGAATGGACCAGAGAATATCTGGCCGGAGCAGATATGATTGAGATAATGGACCGGCAGATCGAAGAATTTTTTAACTAAAAGATTAAGAGAGGAAACAATTCTATGTTTGATAAAAAAACAGAAAAACAAGCAAGGGAAGAAATCCTTGCACTTGTAAAGGAATACTGTGATACGTATCACAATCAGAAGAAACCGTTTGAAGCCGGTGACAGAATTTCCTATGCGTCCAGAGTATATGACAGCAAGGAAATGGTTAATCTGGTAGACAGTTCTCTGGAGTTCTGGCTTACCTCAGGACGCTATACCGATGAATTTGAGAAGAAATTCTCAAAATATTTAAATGTGAGGTTTTGTTCCCTGGTCAATTCGGGATC
Source organism: Lacrimispora xylanisolvens (assembly GCF_002934545.1). Classification (GTDB taxonomy): domain Bacteria; phylum Bacillota; class Clostridia; order Lachnospirales; family Lachnospiraceae; genus Lacrimispora; species Lacrimispora xylanisolvens. Next base: position 19,319 of record NZ_PTJA01000015.1, on the reverse strand, counting down.
ATCAGCAAATTTACTGGCATTTATGGCACTTACTTCCCCGCTTTTAAAAGAGCGTCAGATTAAAAGAGGAGATGAAGTAATTACAGTAGCGGCAGGATTCCCCACAACCGTAACGCCTATGATTCAGTATGGCGCAGTACCGGTATTTGTTGACGTGACCATTCCCCAGTACAACATCGATGTTACCATGCTGGAGGCAGCCCGCTCAGAGAAGACAAAGGCAGTCATGATCGCCCATACACTTGGGAATCCTTATGATTTAACGGCAGTTAAGGCATTCTGCGATAAATATAATTTATGGCTTGTGGAAGATAACTGCGATGCACTGGGCACCGTTTACACCTTAGACGGAAAAGAACATTTTTCAGGTACCATCGGAGATATTGGAACCTCCAGTTTTTACCCGCCTCACCATATGACCATGGGAGAGGGTGGAGCTGTCTACACCAACGATTCCCTGTTAAACCGGATTATCCGTTCTCTCCGGGATTGGGGACGTGACTGTGTGTGTCCTTCCGGTACAGACAATTTATGCGGACACCGGTTCGACCGCCAGTACGGCGAACTTCCTCTTGGATATGACCATAAGTACGTTTACTCTCATTTCGGCTATAATTTAAAGGCAACGGATATGCAGGCTTCCATTGGCTGTGCACAGATAGAAAAGTTCCCTTCCTTTGTTGAACGCAGACGTCATAATTTCAGCCGTCTTTACGAAGCATTAAAAGATACAGAGGGAAAACTGATTCTTCCGGAGGCCTGTCCCGGGTCAAGACCAAGCTGGTTTGGATTTCTTATTACCTGTAACGAGGGCATTGACAGAAATCAGCTGGTTCAGTATGTGGAATCAAAAGGTGTACAGACCAGAATGCTCTTTGCAGGCAATTTAACCAAGCATCCATGCTTCAATCACATGCGGGAATCAGGAAGCGGATACCGGGTTGTAGGTGAACTGAAGAATACAGACCGGATTATGCAGGATACATTCTGGATTGGGGTTTATCCGGGTATGACCGATGAGATGATCGATTACATGGCGAAGACCATAAAAGAAGGCTTAAACCAGCAGGCTTAAGCTTTGTTTTCCTGATTCAGTCAGAATGGAGGAGTTATGAAGGAGTATGATTTGACCAAGGTGCATCAGGCGAATCTGGGTATTTTAAAAGAGATTGACCGGATCTGCCGAAAGCACGGGATCCAATATTTACTGGATGCCGGGACACTTCTGGGCGCAGTCAGACACAAAGGATTTATTCCCTGGGATGATGATGCAGATGTGGCGTTTACCCGTACCAATTATGAGGCATTTTTGCAGGTGGTACGGTCGGAACTGCCGGAAGACATGGAACTTCTTGAACCAAAGGATCTGAGAAGAGGAAAGGCCTTTTACGATTTTACAGCCAGAATTATTTATAAGAAAAGCAGAACCCATGAAGATACTGCTGAGATGAAATATTATGAAGGCAGACTGAATCATCTGTGGGTAGATTTGTTTACCATTGATGAATTGCCGGAAAACAAGGTTTCATCAACTGTAACTTTGCTGCTTCATACCGTTATCTATGGACTTTCCATGGGACACAGATATAAGCTTGATCTAAGAAAATACAGTCTGTTAAATGGAATATGCGTCGGAATTCTGGCGTTGATTGGCAAGTTAATTCCCATGGGGGTTTTAAGAAAACTTCAATACTGGGCAGCTGTGAAAGACCGGAAGAAAAAAAGCAATCTGCGCTACTACAGTAATTATCAGCCGGATTATTTATATGTGACCTTAAAGAAAGAATGGTGTGAGGAAACTGTGGATCTGGATTTTGAAGATACCAAACTGATGGCTCCCAAGGGCTGGCATGAAGTTCTTACCTGGATTTACGGAGATTATAAGAAACTTCCTCCAAAGGAGAAGCAGGTACCCTCTCACTCCAGTACGGAAATTCAGATTTATGAATAAAAAAAGACTGCTGCAGATTTTGCAGCGGTCTTTTTTTAGGAATGTTCTAAATATTCCTTTGCATCCCGAAAGAAACTGAAGATAATGAGAAGAATGATAATGCCGATGGGGAAAGCGGCAATAATGGATACCGTCTGTAAATTTGCCATCGAATTTTCTGAGAAAATAAGTGCAATGGGGAAAAGCATCAGAAGGATAGCCCAAAACAGCTTTACATGTTTGTGAGGCTCTTCATCTTCCGGCAGCTCCTTATAGGAATAGGAAGCGGCAACCAGTGTCAGTGCATCGAAGGAGGTGGCATAAAAAGCAATCATGGTAAGAGCTAAAAGTACCAGACCCATCTTAAAAAATGGAAGTGTTTCTAAAATAGCCATAATAGTCTGATAAAGGTTTTGTGTTGCCTGATAGATGCCCATAACATCAAGAATCCCCTTTGTCTGAAGAGCAAGACTGTAATTACCTAATATAATAAAAGAAGTAAACGTTCCTGACAAACCAAAGAAGTATCCCCCCAGAACAGTTTGTTTGATCGTCCGCCCTTTGCTGATGGCACCGATAAAAAACGGAGTTGCCACACACCATACCATCCAGTATGCCCAGTAAAAGATGGTCCAGTTCTGAGGAAAGGAAGAGGTGCGAAGTGCGTCAGTCCAGGTGGACAGACTAATAAAGTTTTGTGTCAGGTTACCGATTGCTGTTATTCCTGTTTCGATGGTATATCTCGCCTGACCTCCGCCAATGAGAACATAAAGAAGAAGTCCGAAGAATAAGTAGGTACAGGAATCAGCAAGCTTTGAAATTCCCTTCATGCCGAAATATACTGTAAACGTATATACTGCGCAGATAATGATCAGGATTGCTATGGTTAAAAATCTGGATTCAGGCAGTCCGGTCACCCGGCTGACTGCCATGGAAAGAAGCGGCGTTGCGAGAGAAAATGTGGTAGCAGTTCCTGCCAGTAAAGCGAAAACAGCGATTAAATCAATGAATTTCCCCGCTGGCCCGTCTACCAGTTTACCAAGGATTGGACGGCAGGCCTCTGAATACTTTTGCTTTGTCCGTTTCTTTACGTGAAGCATAAAGCCAAATGCAACAGCTAAAACCAGATAAAAGCTCCATGGAATTGGACCCCAGTGAAACAGAGGATAGGTGGAAGCCCAGTCCTGTACAGAACCCATATCTTTTATGTGGGGTTCTCCAGCGTAGAGCAGCCATTCACAAAGAGAATAAAATAAAATGTCAGCTGCCAGACCTGCGGTAAACATCATGGCTCCCCATTTAAAATTTGAATATTGAGGTTTCTCACAGTCTCCCAGTCTGATCGACCCATATCTGGAAAAGGCCATGTAAAGAGAGCAGATTAATGTGAATAGTCCTATGATCAGGTAGTAACTACCCAGTTCATTTCCCAGAAATGACCGAATGGATGCCAGCACAGCACCTGAAGCCTCCGGATATGTAAGAAACAGGATACATAATAAAATGATTGCTGTGAACGGTACCAGGGTGGTCATAATATCCAGCTTTTTTATCAATGATATTTTCTCTTTGTTGTTCATGACATGGCTCCTTTATAGTTCAAAAATAATATTTATATCTTGATATTGAACATGATACCACGGTCTATAAAAAAATGCAAGGCTGAGTCAAATAAATTTATTTCTTTAAAATACATGGGGGAAAGTGTTTGCTCATTGAAATAAGATATGGTACCATAGTGACATGGAATAATCGTGTCACTGCAAGGGCGTTGGCCTTCTATCTTTACATAGGTAGGAGGTGGTGCGGATGAAATATGACTTTAAAGACCTTATGGCCTTTGGTATGTTCATTTTAGCATTACTTACCTTTATTTTTTATAATTGTAAGTAGCGTTTTTCTATAAAGTCCTGGAAACAGGCATAGAAAAACCACCCTTGTATACTTGGCAGTTGAGAGGGTGGAGTTTTCTATCTTCATTAATGGCCAACCCCTTGTATTGGGGCGGTTGTTCCTTTAACTTTAATATAACACACAGTAACTAATTTTTCAAGCCTCAGCTAAAACCTTAATATAGAGGAAAAACAAGCCATTAATACCAGCAAAAAGTCTAACGCAATTGTGAAGTTTTTCTGACTTTTTGCTGAAAGCACTACAAAAAAAGGACAGGATCGGATATAATGGTGATGTTCATTAAGGAGGATATTATGATGAGGAACAAAGTGCTAATGATATGTGCCGTATCAGCGATGCTGTTAACGGGCTGTACCCAGAGCCATATTCTTGCAAGCGGTGGTCCTGCAGAACCTGTCTTTGAAACGCAGCAGGGAATCGTATTGGACTGGACTCAGATTGGAAATGATATGGATGAAGAGTTTGTGGATAATAAAGAATATCCTATGGCTCTCAGTGTAAACTACAGCATGGATCCGAAGGAGAAAAAACTTGATTTAAATCTGGTTGTTAAAGCAGGGACGACTCCGGAAGAAGCAGTTACATTTGCAAATGCCGCAGTTCGTTATTTAAATGATGTGGCAGCAGATCAGGATTTCAGCTTTGAGAAATCAAGTGATACTTCTTACGGCGGCTTTTTTAAGGACTATGATCTGCACTTAATTGTTATGCCGGATTATACAATGAAAGAGAAGCAGTACTGGCTGGTGGATATGGATATTCCAAAAGGCTCTGACCAGAAGATTGTACCAAAGGAAGGTGCAGTTATAATGGAAACAACCGCAGCGGATGATACAGAAGAAGCAGATGATACAGAAACAGCAGATGAAACAGAAGCGGAGCAGACACAGGCTTCCAAGTAAAGAATGTTTGAAAAGCATGGATATAAACGCGAGGCGTTTTTTAATCCATGCTTTTTTAATGTAAGTATATAAATATTAGTTGGAATCCACAGCCAGTCCGCTGTGATAGGAATAATTACCCAGTTCCCGCAGCAGTTTGTTATGATCCAGGCTGTTTAACGGAACAGGAGATGTGAGTTCTTCATTTAACCGGAAAAATACATTTCCGCATTTGGACATGGACTGATGGAACAGTTCAGGAAAGGAAGCTTTAGAAGCAAGCCTGCGGTCCCAGGGATTGCACCACGTATCATGGTTGAGATTAAATGTTACAACAGGATCTGAAGTTATATCAGTAACCAGTTTACGGGAAGCAACAGGATTTTTAAGGAACAGGGATTCCACAAATTCAATGCTGTTTTTCTTCCTGCTGTTTGGATCTGCAAGTGTCCGGCAGCCCAGACGCATCGCCAGGATGGATCGGGATACCATGCGGGGGGTAACCTGATAATTATTCCGATAATTTAAAGGATAGTATGTTTCGTTGATGCAGGATGATAAAAAACCGGAGATAAACTGCATTTCCTGACCGTTTAAGCAAATGGTTGCAGCCTGATTAAACTGAGAAGGCTTTTTTTGCTTATAAATCATGAGTAACAGAGCATCTATATCATTTTCAAGCATGGCATGAAGCCCATGGTAATAGTTTCCGGAGTTTTTGATATCGTACTCGATCCTGCCATATACATAAGGATGGCAGATGGAGTCTCCAATATAGTGACAGAAGTAACCGCTCATGTATGCGATGGCCTGCTCACGCTGCTGTCTTGATTCAATGGCTCCGATATGATTTAAACAGGTAACGAAAAAGCTGTTTACGTGATTTTCATGCATATAGGAACCTACATTGCGGTAATCCCTGTGACGAAGAATGGGGATATTATAAAAAAATATATCCGGACCCTGAAGACCCAGCTGATAGAGCCAGCGATATTTGGAAATGATTCGTTTTAAAGGAGTGTTTGGCATATTGTTGTATGCTTTAACGCCTAATAAGTAGTGGGTGGTAAAACCGGGCATATTGTTCACCTCGCGTTAGTTGTTTAAATTCAGCACATAATAAGATTATATCATAGTAAAGTTAAATTTGTATAAAAATGAATGGAAATTTTCATACAATCATTCCGGCACGAATATGTGATAAAGAGGACATAAGGGAGCACAAGGAATGATTCATTACATACACGAAATGGTATGGGGACCCTGGCTGTTAATCCTGTTTCTGGGAATTGGAATCATCTATTCGGTAAAAACCGGATTTTTTCAAATCAGAAAGCTTGCTTATTGGTGGAAAGAGACCATTGGGAGCATACAGGAGGAAGACGAAGAGGGAGACAAAGGAGATGTGACCAGATTTCAGACCGCCTGTACGGCTCTTGCAGCAACAATAGGGACTGGAAATATTGTGGGTGTGGCTACTGCTTTGACAGCCGGAGGACCTGGAGCCATTTTCTGGATGTGGGTATCTGCTGTAATCGGCATGATGACCGGATATGCAGAAACCATGTTGGGAATCCGGTATCGTTACAAAGACAAAAGCGGAGCATGGGTCTGCGGGCCGATGGTATATCTGGAAAGAGGGTTGAAACTGCCGGCGCTTGGTATGATTTACAGCTTTCTCTGCATCATGGTATCCCTTGGAATGGGAAGTATGGTTCAGTCCAACTCCATTGCGGAAACTCTTAAATACTCCTTTCAGGTTCCAACCCCGCTAGTGGGGATTTTTCTGACCGGTCTGGTATGCCTCGTTGTACTTGGCGGGATCAGCCGGATCGCTTCTGTTTCGGAACGTATGATTCCCGTTGCCTCCGGAATTTATATGCTGTTCTCCATGGTGGTTATTATGTCCTGTTATGATAAAATTCCATATATTTTTCATGTTATTTTTAAGGATGCATTCCAGCCGGTATCTGTTTTTTCAGGAGCAGCCGGTTTTGGGATCAGTAAAAGCCTTCAATATGGCATTTCAAGAGGTGTTTTTTCTAATGAAGCAGGGCTTGGCAGTATGGCTGTTTTACATGGAGCAGCGGAAAATACCACGCCTGAAAAACAGGGCATGTGGGCAATGTTTGAAGTATTCTTTGATACTATTATTATTTGTACCATGACCGCATTTGTGATTTTGTGTATGACAGAAGGGGATGCGGCAGGCTCCGGTTATGACGGCGCGGCCCTTACCGCATTCAGCTTTTCGAAACGACTGGGGGGACTGGGGGAATACGTAGTATCCGGTTCCATGCTGGTATTTGCATTTGCAACCATTATTGCATGGTATTATCTGGGAAAGCAGGCTGCCGGATATCTGGCGGAAAGCCTGAAAAAGCGAAACATTCTTTATCTGCTGCAGCGTATTTTAAGAGGTAAGATCTATACACTTCTCTATCTGTGTGCAGTATTTGTGGGATGCCTGGCAAAGCTGGAAACAGTTTGGGAATTCTCCGATATCTGGAATGGACTGATGGCAGTTCCCAATATTGTGGCGCTCATTTTTTTAATGAAAGAAGTAAAAGTTCCCAAATAGGAATGGAAACATACAACGAATATCAAAATGCGCCATAAAGCATAAGCTTAACTGGCGCATTTTTGATACGGAAAAATGTTATAGGTTGAATCCTCCAGGTGCCAGGTGATATTATGTGGATGGAAGTTTAAGAAATTGGTAAAGCCAATGGTAATAATTATATAGGAATGGAGGATTCCAAAATGTGTACAAGTTTTGCGGTATACGGTCAAAAAAAAGCTGTTTATGGTATGAATTTCGACACTGATGATATTGATTTAAGACTAAAAGTCAGTAGTTATAATAATATAAACACATTTTATTTTTCAGGCTTAGTAGAAAACCAATTCAGGAATATCGCTGGGTTTAATAGTGAGGGTCTTTTTATATGTACTCAGGCAGTTCAATACAGTCCAGGTTTTAAATCAGGCTGTGACGAAAATGACTGGTTTGCTTTTGATACTTTTGATGAGGCGCTGAGTAAAATAAGAAAATCATCTGAATTTTATGACATACTTAATAAAAGAGTAATCTCATATCCCAGAAATCCATTATATCCAGATTTAGGGTTACATACTATGATTGCAGATAAAACTGGTGATGCATTTATTCTGGAAGAAGGGAATGAAACAAATATAATAAGTCCGATTCACAATGATTTTATTATTATGACTAATTTTCCAAATGGGGATTTTAAGGAAGCAGATTATAATAAAGTATATGGAATAGGTGCTGATAGATATATTTGTGCTCATGAATATATTCATAATAATATTCATAGCTTTGCAGTAAAGGAAGCCTTTGAAGTTTTAAGTAAAACAAGTCAGGAGAATACACTGTGTTCTATCGTATATGAAGCAATAAAAAATGAAATTTATATCTGCTTTAAAAAAGATTTAAGCAAAAAGTGGAAAATTTCTATGACTGAAAAAACAATCCAGTCATTGGATGGATTTCTAAACAATAATAAAATTCAATTTACAAATGAAGAAATATATGTGAATGATCTTATTCGTTTATATTAGTGGGTATAATAAGGCTGTATGTTTATTTAAGGAGGGAATGCCAAATGACAACCAGCAAAATATCCAATCGATTAATACATGAAAAAAGTCCGTATCTACTTCAGCACGCTAATAATCCAGTTGACTGGTGGCCTTGGTGTGAACAGGCATTTGCGAAAGCAAAAGCAGAAGACAAACCAATCTTTTTATCCATCGGCTATTCGACCTGTCACTGGTGCCATGTCATGGCTCATGAGTCCTTTGAAGATCAGGAGGCGGCAGGCCTGTTAAACGAAAATTATGTTTCAATTAAAGTAGACCGTGAGGAACGCCCTGATATTGACTCAGTTTACATGTCGGTTTGCCAGGCACTTACAGGTTCAGGCGGCTGGCCTCTGACAATTATTATGACTCCGGATCAGAAGCCTTTTTATGCGGCCACTTATCTCCCTAAACACAGCAGATGGGGGAATACCGGACTGATTGAGGTTTTAAATGCCATAGACGGACTTTGGAAAAACGACAGGAATAAGGTGCTGCAGGCCGGAGAAGAAATAACCCGGTACCTGAATGGAGAGGAAAAAAGCAGTGGAGGCAGTAAGGATGATCCCGGTAAGGAATTGTTCTTAACGGCTGCCACGCAGTTAAAGCGCTCCTATGATAAAACATGGGGTGGTTTTGGGAGAGCACCAAAGTTCCCCATGCCCCATAATCTGATTTTTCTCCTTCGCCATTCCGTCTATGAAAAGGACGAGTCTGCCAGAGATATATGTGAATCAACCCTAAGGCATATGTACCGGGGTGGGATTTATGACCATATTGGGGGAGGATTTTCCCGTTACTCTACCGATGAAAAGTGGCTGGTTCCCCATTTTGAAAAAATGCTCTATGATAATGCCCTGCTCTCCTATGCCTATCTGGAAGCTTATAAAATAACCAGAGAACCATTTTACCAGTCAGCGGCCAGAGGAATACTGGGTTATATTATAGAAACCCTTACAGATAAAGACGGTGGATTTTATTGTGGAGAGGATGCAGACAGCGAAGGGGTTGAAGGAAAGTTCTACGTTTTTGACCGGGATGAAATCACGCAGATCCTAAAAGAAGATGCCCCATTCTACTGTCAGTGGTTTGGGATTACAAAAGAAGGCAGTTTTGAAGGGAAAAATATTTTAAATCTTATTAATAATCGTGACTATGAAAAAAAAGATGAGAAAATCATTGCGCTCAGCAGGAAACTTTACGATTATCGTCTGAAGCGGACTAAGCTTCATAAGGATGATAAAATTCTGACCTCCTGGAATGGACTGATGATTGCAGGAATGGCAAAGGGGTATCAGATCCTTTTGGAGGATGCATATTTACAGACAGCAAGAAATGCACAGACCTTTATTGAAGAAACGCTGACCAACAAGGAGGGCAGACTATTTATCCGCTACCGGGATGGAGAAACCGGACATGATGGACAACTGGATGATTATGCTTTTTACGCATTCGGACTGTTGGAACTATATCAGGCATGCTTTGAGGGATCCTATCTTCAAAAAGCAGTCAGTATTTGTGAGAAAATGATCAGTTTATTTTTTGATGAGGAAAATGGCGGATTTTATATGTATGCACATGACAGGGAGAAACTGATCAGCCGCCCCAAGGAACTGTATGATGGTGCTTTGCCTTCAGGCAATTCTGTGGCTGCCTATGTAATTGGGAAACTTTATCATCTGACTGGTGAAATTACGTGGCAGGAAATATTAAAAAAACAGTTAAAATGGTTGGGTAGGGAAGCCCAGACCAGTCCGGCAAATCATAGTTTTACACTCCTGGCGTTTCAGACGGTTCTCTATTCTCATACACAGCTAGTGGCAGTATCGTCTCAGCCGGGAATAGAGAAAGAACTTGCCGGTTTAAAAAGGGAAGTTTTAACGGATATCGATATAATATTAAAGAATCCGGAAAATGAAGGGCTTCTTTCAAAAATAGCTCCGTTTACAAATGATTATCCCGTAGATTCTCTAAAAAGTCAGTTCTATCTTTGCAAAAATGGAGCGTGTTTAAAACCAGTGGACTGTATTTCACAAGTAAAAGAAGCAATTGAATCCTTATCATCATAAATCGGACAGTCAGCCATATATATAATTAAATAATCAAAACCAGGGGAATAACAATGTGTACGGCTATGACATTGCAGACGAAAGAAGGGGAAGTTTTTTTCGGAAGAAATATGGATTTTTCCTATGAAATAGATCCTCACTTTTTCAAAGTTCCTAAAAGCTATCAATGGATCAATGCTCTTACCGGTGCCAGGATGCAGGATGATTATAGCTTTATAGGAATCGGACAGGAGACAGACGGACTTTTGGGGTTCTTTGACGGAGTAAATGAAAGAGGGTTTGCAGCAGCAGCTCTTTACTTTGCAGGATATGCCAGATATGAAGAAATGGGAAAGGAAGAAAATCGGTTTCCCATTGCTTCCTTTGAATTTCTTCATTATATATTGGGGAAATGTAGGTCTGTCCTGGAACTAAAAACACTGGCAATGCAGGTTTCCATCATTGGTATGGAAGACCCGGTTACAGGATCGGCAGCACCTCTTCACTGGATTGCAACAGACCGGACTGGTGCCTGTGTGGTAATTGAACTAACCAGTAAAGGTCTGATTATTTTTGATAATCCCATCGGTGTACTGGCAAATAGTCCGGATCTTCCCTGGCATATGACCAATTTAAGAAATTATATGGAGGCAAGCCCTGACCAAATGGAAGAAGCCAGCTGGAGCGGCATAAAGCTTACTCCATTCGGTCAGGCAGGAGGAACAAGAGCGCTTCCGGGAGGTTTTACCTCCCCCGACCGTTTCGTCCGGACAGCATATTTAAAATCATTTCTTCCAGTGCCCCAAAATCGGAAAGAAGCGGTGGTATCCTGTTTTCACATCATGGAAGGGGTAACGATACCAAAAGGAGCAGTTATAACAAGCCGTGGTTCTTATGATTACACAAAATATACGGCATTTTTAAATACTGCCACATGTGAGTATTATTTTAAAACCTATGATAGTCTGCAGGTTTGTGTGGCAGGATTATTTGAAAATAATATGGATATCATGCAACCGGTTCATCTGGGGTGAATACAGAAAATTTCATAGGGAATAATAAAAGGAACTGCCAGACCAGCAGTTCCTTAAAAGTTATTTCAAAAAGGGAGGAGAGCTGATAACAGGATTATCAGCTCAAGTATTATGAAAAAAATCTTATAAACATATTTAATTTACATTTTTAGTATAACCATGAAACGTGAAGAAATCATGTTGTTTGTGTAAAAGATTTTTGAATGAAATTGAAACAAAGTATGAACAGCTAGACAAAAACTTAATGATTTGATAAAATACACACATATGTTAAACTTTATACAAGAAAGGGAAAAAACATGAAGAATCCTGTTATTACAATTACAATGGAGAACGGTGATGTGATAAAAGCTGAGCTTTACCCTGAAATTGCACCCAATACAGTAAATAATTTTATCAGTCTTGTAAAAAAAGGCTACTATGACGGGCTGATTTTCCACAGAGTTATCAACGGATTTATGATTCAGGGCGGATGCCCGCAGGGAACCGGAACTGGTGGTCCCGGATATTCCATTAAAGGTGAATTCAGCCAGAATGGAGTTTCCAATACCTTAGTGCATTCTGAGGGAGTTCTTTCCATGGCAAGAGCCATGCACCCGGATTCAGCAGGCTCACAGTTCTTTATTATGCATAAGGCAGCTCCTCATTTAGATGGTGCTTATGCTGCATTTGGAAAAGTAATCGAAGGCATGGATATTGTCAATAAGATTGCTGACGTGAAAACCGATTACAATGACCGTCCGATGGCTGAGCAGAAGATACAGTCTATGTCTGTAGATACCTTCGGAGAAGAATATCAGGAACCGGAGACTTTATAAATTATGGTGTGGGAACGGGAGATTACCATTGAAGGGAAGAATTTCCAGGTTACCATATCAGACGAATATGAAGCCCTGCGCTCTGCTTTAGCAGAAGGCAGGGCTGTTATTGGTTTATGGGACCGAAATCGGACGGACCAGTGTCTCTCGCCAGCTTCCTATCTGGTGGAATCTTATGAGGATGTTACATCGGAACTTATGGAACGGGTGGTCCGAAGAAAAGAAGGAATGCCCTGGAATATAACAGACACCAGACGTCTTCTGATCCGGGAGTTTGTGACGGCTGACGCAGATGAAATACTAAAAGAGCCGGACGGAGGAGAGAATGGAGCCCTTTTTTATGACAGAAACACATTACAGAGCTACATCAGGCAGCAGTATGGTTTTTACGAATATGGAATATGGGCTCTTTATGACAGAGAAATAAAGACCATTGTGGGAAAAGCAGGGCTGTTTAATTTTGATCCTGGGGAAAATGAGGAGTTGAACTCCCTCATGAAAAAAAATGATACCCCGCTGGAACTGGGATATCATATTTTTACACCTTACAGGCGCCAGGGATATGCGAAAGAAGCATGTCAGGCGATTTTAACATATGCCGCCTCTTCTTCCCTGACAGAAAAGATCTACGCCAGAGTTCTGGAAGAAAACCGTGCCTCTGTCAGCCTTTTAAAAAGTCTGGGATTTCAACTTACAGCCCGTACACATAGCGGATCAGCTTCACCGCAGTGTCTGTACGAGTGGAATTGCTTATAATACCTAAAATCGGATCATTCATGGTTAAACCTGTCTTCTTCAGGAAATCCGTATTACCAATTTTAATTCCACAGGCAATTGTCTCACCAGTTTCTGAATTGGTGACCTCATAGAGCTGATCCTTTACCTGGTCGTAGACGTCAGGGGGGAGAACCTCCTTTAAGTCTAAGAAGCCGCCCATCTCACCGAAGTGGTCGATGCTGTCCTTTCTTGCGATCATAACGTCCAACTCTTTGCTGGAGATCAGGGCAGACAGCTTTGCCAGCTCTGCGTAGGTGAATTCAGTCATATTGGAATTATCAAAACTTATGGACATGGAGTGGTCCACATCAATCTTGGTCTCATCGGCCAGACCCAGATACTCACGAAAGCCCTGGTCAAAATATTCGCTTACCAGGTCCTTTTCACTGTCAGGCTGACTGTTTAAAATGACGCAGGAAAGAGCAGTTTCAAACCGGTTATTGTGTACTGCAGAGAAAATAGAGAAAATAAGGAAAACAGCTACTACAGTTCCGATTATGGGTATCTTATAGTATTCCCAGATGTACCATAGTCTGTCCTTTAAGCTCATATTCTTTAACTTATTCTTTTCTTCCTGCAATGAGTCTTTTAAAGTTTTGTCTTCATAGGGGGTCATATCATACGCCTCTTTCTGTTCTTAATCCGGATACTTTTATGATTATATCACAGATTTAACAAATTTCCTCCATATATAATTATAAAAAATTGATGAAATGGGGGAGAATGTTTGCTTTTTAAAAATAAATCCGCTATAATAATTTTTGACGTTAACGAGAGAAGGGGAATGACATATGTTATCTGGATTTTTTAATTATGATAATCCGGTCTGGCGTTTTATCGGCAAGTTCGGAGATTTAATTATTCTAAATGTTTTATGGCTGGTCTGCAGTCTCCCGGTTTTCACCATAGGGGCCTCTACAACTGCCGTGTATTATGTGACGCTGAAGCTTGCTAGAGACGATGACGGCTATACGATCCGCTCCTTTTTTAAATCCTTTAAAGAGAATTTCAAGCAGTCTACCATAATCTGGCTGATCCTTCTTTTGGCAGGAGCCATTCTGGGCGTGGATTTATATTTCTTTGCCCGGCTTTTTAATGGTTCTTCCACGGTTAAGACGGTTATGCTTACCGTATTTTTGGCAATGGCTTTAATCTATGCCGCTGTAACCATGTATATTTTCCCGCTTCAGTCCAGATTTTATAATCCGCTTAAGCGTACATTTTTTAATGCATTCTTTATGTCCATCCGCCATTTATTCCGGACAATTGGTATGATCGTCATAGATGGTGTGCTGGTCGCTGCCGGTTTTGTATTTCTGATTCCGCCTGTACTGATGATTTTTATGCTGTTTGGTTTTCCGCTTTTGGCATTTATTAATTCCTATATCTTATCGCCGGTATTTAATATTTATATGCCAAAGGAAGAGCGGGCAGAGGAAGAGGGGTTAAGGCCGTTATTTTCCGATGACAATGAACCTGTAAGCAGTATTTTGATGGCAAAGGGTGATGAAGCACAGATAAAGATTGACGACCAGAAACTTACAGACGATGACAGAACAGAGTAAAAAGACAGATTACACCGGTCCCCTGGATTTTAAAGTCCCAAGGGGACCTTTTTTTGTATCCATGATCGTTCAAAGTTTGGACACGCTATGGACACAAAAAAACGATATACTTGAGATTGATACAACAAATGTTTTGGAGGCAGAGTATGACCGAAGAAGAATACTTAAGTTTCATTCAGCCCTACGAAGATGCGCTGAATAACATACAGGTCAGGATCGATGTGCTGAATAAGGATTACAGAAGGAAGCAGCTGAATTATCCCATTCATCATGTTCAGTACCGGATAAAACAGAAAGAAAGCATTGAAAATAAATTAATCAAATGTGGAAACGATACTACCACAGATGCAGCCAGAAACTGCCTGACTGATATTGGGGGAATCCGGGTGATCTGTTATTTTGTGAGAGATATCTATGGGATTGTCGATCTGCTGCGAAAGCAGACAGACATTGTAGTAATAAAGGAAAGTGATTATATCAGGACACCAAAAGGAAACGGATACAGAAGTTATCACATTGTGTTCGGAGTTCCGGTTTACCATACAGATGGCATGGAGTATTATCCCGTAGAAGTACAGCTTCGGACGATGTCCATGGATCTGTGGGCCAGCATGGAGCATCGAATCTGCTACAAGGGGGAAAAAAAGGATGAGGCAGCGGCAGAGTTTATCAACTATAGTGCTGCTTTAAAACAGATGGAGGAAGAGATGGAAGGGTTTTTATCGGATTGATGGCAAGGAAAAACCCCGGCGGTGTTCTGCCGGGATTTTTCGGAAGTATGATATATAAAAATATGAGGGAAAGCAATTATTTGTCGATGCGGAAACCAGCATAAGCAGTCATTCCGTGTTCGTGAAGATCCAGACCATCTGACTGTTCCTGATCAGATACCCGTAAGCCGATGGTTTTCTTAAGTATGGTGAAGATGATAAATGCCATGAAACCCGTATAAATCAATACCACTGAAACCCCAATAAGCTGGGTAAGGAAATTTGCTCCTTCTCCAAATACACCTGCAAGCAGAGTACCAAGAAGTCCGCAGCCGCCGTGTACGCCAATGGCTCCAACCGGATCATCTACTCTTAAAACTTTATCAACAAATTCTATGGCTAAGACAATAAACACACCAGCAATGGCACCAATGATAATCGCTTCATAAGGAGTGACTATGTCACAGCCCGCTGTAATCGCTACCAGACCGGCCAAAGAACCGTTAAGAGTCATGGATACATCTGGCTTGCCGTAACGTTTCCAGGTAAATAAAAGAGTAGCCAGAGTAGAAGCAGCAGCAGCCAGGTTTGTGGTCATGGCAATATCCCCAAGAGTTGTGGTGGCTGCAGTTGTTGAACCACAGTTAAAACCGAACCAGCAGAACCAGAGAATAAATACACCAAGTACACCCAAAGGAATATTGTGTCCCGGAATTGCATTGGGAGTCCCGTCCTCATTATATTTTCCGATACGGGGACCCACAATCTTTGCTCCTACCAGCGCGCATATACCGCCTACCATATGAACGGCTGTAGAACCTGCGAAATCATGGAATCCGATACTTGACAGCCAGCCGCCGCCCCAGATCCAGTGACCGGTAATGGGATAGATAAAAACGCTGATACAAGCGGAATAGACTAAATAGGAAGAAAATTTAGTACGTTCTGCCATTGCACCGGAAACGATGGTAGCAGATGTGGCACAGAAAACCGTATGAAAGATCATAAATACAGCAATGGGAAGACCATTGAAAAGTCCGTCGGAGTCTGCAAGGGAATAGGGATTAAAGAATCCGGATCCACCCAGGATTCCACCGATGTTGTTTCCGAACATAAGGGGAAAACCTAAAATGAAGAAGAAAAGAGAACCAAGGACAAAATCCATCATGTTCTTCATACAAATATTTCCTGCGTTTTTTGCTCTTGTAAAACCAGTCTCAACCAATGCGAAACCTGCCTGCATAAAGTAGACTAAAATTGCACCCAGCATAGTCCATATAATGTTTAGTAATAAAGTTGTATTTTCCATAATTATAACTCCTCCTGAATTTTATAATGGATTAGCATGGAATGTAAAATAAAAGAGGATAACTGCCTTTGTGAAGGCAATTATCCTCATCGATAATTTATATTCATTCCATATTCAGTTGATATCTTTCCGTTTTTTCTACAATGCCTCCCGGCCGTGTTCCCCAGTTCGGATTCGTACTGCATCCTGAACATCGTAGACGAATATTTTACCGTCTCCAAATGTACCGGTATTAATTTCTTCCACGACTGCGTCAATAATTGGATCAGCCAGCTCTTTTGGTACGACTGTCTCAACTTTAACTTTAGGGAGCAGATTTACATTATACTTGGTACCACGGTACATCTGAGTATAGCCTTTCTGATTTCCATAACCCATGACATTGCTGATCATAAGCCCGTTAACTTTACAGCCTTCCAGTACTGCCTTCAGGTTTTCGAGCTTTTCCGGCCTGATGATAATTTCCAATTTTTTCATACAGCACTACCTCCTTAAGTTGATAACACAAAAAAGAGCAGTTCCGCTTATGGAACGCCCTCGTTCGTTATAACAACATTATACATGGATCCTGGAGAATGTCAAATATAAAATTTTAACAACAACATTATGAATATTTATGAAAAGTTAACAAAATTTTAATGGAATAAAGGATGGACAAAAGAATATAAAACACTTGTGCTTTTATGTACTTGGGTATATAATAAATACTGTATACAAAAAAATAGAAAAATACAATCCGAAAACCGAAAAGTGAGGGATGTTTGCTTATGATAAGACATCTGGGATTAAAGGCCTATGGAAAGATTAATCTGGGGTTAGACGTGTTAAGAAAGCGGGATGATGGTTACCATGAAGTTCGGATGATCATGCAGACTGTGGGTCTATATGATAAGATTGATATATATTTAAAAGAAACACCTGGGATTGAAGTCGTTACAAATTTGTACTATTTGCCGGTGAATGAAAACAATCTTGTTTACAAAGCGGCAAAGCTACTTATGGATGAATTCCATGTTCCTCATGGGATCCGGATTCATCTAAAAAAGTTTATCCCGGTTTCCGCAGGTATGGCGGGAGGAAGCAGCGATGCTGCCGCAGTGCTGTTTGGGGTAAATAAGATGTTTCAGCTTGGACTTACAAGGGAAGAACTCATGAACCGTGGCGTTAAGATTGGAGCAGATGTTCCTTACTGTATTATGAGAGGAACCGCTTTATCAGAAGGAATCGGAGAAATACTCACCCCTCTGACAGATATGCCCCAGTGTCAGGTGCTGATTGCAAAGCCTTCCGTAAGCGTTTCCACCAAGTTCGTTTATGACCATCTGAATCTGGAAGGACTAAAAAAGGAAGATCATCCGGATATTGACGGCATGATAGAGGCGATTAAAAGTCATGACATTTACAAGGTGTCAGAGCGCCTTGGTAATGTATTAGAGACTGTAACTATCCCGGAATATCCCGTGATAGCGGACATAAAAGAAAAACTGAAGGAGCTGGGTGCGGTTAATTCACTGATGAGCGGAAGCGGTCCTACAGTTTTTGGCATCTTTACGAATCCCATCGCTGCAGGCAGAGCATATGAAGAACTGCGGTATGGAGAATGCAGGAATCTGGCGAAACAAGTTTATTTAACGAATTTTTATAACACCAAGGAGGTACCCAATGGGTAATGATTTAAAAGTCAATATGAATGAATATCTGCCGCTTCGTGATGTGGTATTTAATACCTTAAGGCAGGCAATACTAAAAGGAGAGCTGGCACCAGGGGAACGTCTGATGGAGATTCAGCTGGCAGAGCGTCTCGGGGTCAGCCGTACCCCCATCAGGGAAGCAATCCGTAAGCTGGAACTGGAAGGCCTGGTTCTCATGATTCCGAGAAAAGGAGCCGAAGTGGCTAAAATTTCCGAGAAAAGCTTAAGAGATGTGTTGGAAGTACGCCGTTCATTGGAAGAGCTTGCGATTGAACTCGCCTGTCAGCGTATGACACCGGAGGCGGTTGCTGAACTGGAGATGAAGCAGGATCAGTTTCGGAATGCAGTGCTGAAAGGAAGACCTATGGATATTGCTGAGACAGATGAGGCTTATCATGATGTGATCTACAGAGGTACCTGTAACGACCGACTGATACAGATGATTAATAATTTAAGAGAGCAGATGTACCGGTACCGACTGGAATATATTAAAGATGAAGATAAACGTCAGGTACTTCTATTAGAGCATGACAACATATTAAAAGCAGTAAGACAGCGCAGAGTGGATGAAGCTAAGGTAGCTATGCGGGAACATATCGACAATCAGGAAATTACAGTATCCAAAAACATTAAGGGACAGGAATAGAAAGAGGATTGATATGACATTTAAAGAAAAATATCTGGCTGGTGAAATCGATTTTGAGGCAATCGACGATTATATTGACGAATGGAATAACAGCACTACATCAGACACGCTTGCTACTTTCCTGGGACTTAATGAAGAGGAAGAGGACTTATGGATTGAGGAAAGTGATGAAGCGTTAAAAGAATATCTGGACAGGAATAAATAAACTAATCTGGAAAATTATTAAATAAATATAACCTTTGTTGACAAGGTGACAGGGTGTCATTATAATAAATGACATGTTGTCACCTTTTAATTGTGTGACAGTAAAAAATAAACCCCCTGCTATGCAGGGGGAGGGCTGATCTTTAGATATAAGTTACTCCTGTGCTAAAATAAATGTAGGTCTGC
>NZ_PTJA01000014.1 GCF_002934545.1 Lacrimispora xylanisolvens | reverse complement strand
TCTTGTATGCTTTATTAAGTGAACCCTTTTATAACTAAAACATATCAAAATCTTTTCTAAGTTATTCTTGACATATCACCAGAATGCTTATTTTACGCCATACACTTCATAATAATCATCAATTGCAGCCTTTAATTCATCATCAATCAGCACTCGTCCCTTGTATTCCCGGTTATAAAGATGTTCGATGACTTCTGCCATAGACACGATGGCAGATGCTTTAAATCCGTATTTTTCCTGGATTTCATCCAGTGCACTCTGCTCTGTTTTTCCCTTCTCCATACGGTTTAAGGAAACCATGAGACCCAGAATCGTTACATCTCCCTGAGTTTTGATAATGGGAAAGGTCTCTTCAATGGACTTTCCGGAAGTGGTCACGTCTTCAATAATGACAACTCTGTCTCCATCCTTTATAGGACTTCCAAGCAGAATTCCGGCATCACCGCCATGGTCTTTTTCTTCTTTTCTGTTGGAGCAGTATTTAATTTCCTTTCCATACAGTTCATGGAATGCGATTGCAGTTGCAACGCTTAACGGAATTCCTTTATAAGCTGGTCCGAACAGTACATCGAAATCAGTACCAAACTTATCATGAATCGCTTTGGCATAATACTCACCCAGCTTCTTTAACTGTGCTCCTGTCACATAGGAACCGGCATTCATGAAAAATGGAGATTTTCTTCCGCTTTTCAGTGTAAAACTTCCAAATTTAAGGACATCGCTGTCCACCATAAATTCAATAAATTCCTGCTTATACTGTTCCATTTTTCTGTCCTCTCTATTCAAAAACCGTTCCGTTATCGTACTGCACCGATCAGTTCGTTAATGTCTTCTACCTGATATTTTATCATATAATCTTCTATGCCCGCAATGATTTCCGTAGTCGCATAAGGATTAACAAAGTTGGCGGTTCCTACAGAAACCGCGGTTGCTCCTGCAAGTATAAACTCAAGGGCATCCTCAGCAGTCATAATTCCACCCATTCCGATAATGGGAATTTTAACCGCACTTGCTGCCTGATAAACCATACGAACTGCAATTGGCTTGATTGCAGGACCGGATAACCCGCCAGTCTTATTGGCCACTGCAAATGTACGGCGGTTTACATCAATCTTCATTCCTGTCAGGGTATTAATCATGGATAAGACATCTGCCCCGCCTGCTTCCGCGGCTTTCGCCATAACAGTGATATCCGTTACATTGGGGCTGAGTTTCATAATGACAGGCTGCTTTGCATACTTCTTTACCT
Source organism: Lacrimispora xylanisolvens (assembly GCF_002934545.1). GTDB lineage: Bacteria > Bacillota > Clostridia > Lachnospirales > Lachnospiraceae > Lacrimispora > Lacrimispora xylanisolvens. The sequence continues at coordinate 179,510 of NZ_PTJA01000014.1, read as the reverse complement.
CTCTTGTAATGGCTTCCACCGCTTTTGGATCCTGGCCGAATGCAATTCCGCCCTCCTTTACATTGGGGCAGGAAATGTTAATCTCCAGCATATCCACCGGTACATCCGAAAGCCGCTCCACCACTTCAATATAATCTTCCGTGGTCTTTCCGCAGACATTGACAATGATTTTCGTATCATATTTCTTTAAAAATGGAATATCCCGCTTAATAAATACATCCATACCGGGGTTTTGAAGTCCGATGGCATTAATCATTCCACCATAAGTCTCTGCAATTCTGGGAGTGGGATTTCCTGCCCAGGGAATATTGGCAACTCCTTTTGTCACCACTGCACCCAGGCGGTTTAAATCCACAAGCTCGCTGTATTCTTCACCGGAACCAAAAGTGCCTGAGGCTGTCATGACCGGGTTGTTTAATATAACACCGGCAAGATTTACTTTCATATTCATCTAGAATTCAACCTCCTCAGCCTTAAATACCGGACCGTCTTTGCAGACTCTTTTGTTATGAACCATGGAATGGTCATCTTTCTCACTGCTTTTGCAGACACAGGCAAGACAGGCTCCGATTCCACAAGCCATCTTCTCTTCCAGGGAAAGATAGCATTCAATATGATGTTCCAAGGCATACGCCCGTAATGACTTTAACATGGGAGTAGGACCACATGCAAAAATCACATCGCTTTGTAAGCCATGCTCTCTGATTGCATCCATAACATTGCCTTTGGTTCCTGCAGTACCGTTTTCTGTTGCAAGAAACGTATCTCCATAGGGGAGAAACTCTTCATTTAAAAACAACTCGTCCCGGTATCCCAGAACCATCTGTTTTGTACAGGAAAGATTCTTTGCCAGTTCCAACATGGGAGGTATTCCGATACCGCCTCCGATTAACAGAGCCTTTTTTCCGGAGTTCCCTGCTTCCAGTGGAAATCCATTGCCTAAAGGTCCCATAATAATAACCGGATCACCAGTCTGATAACGGGAGAACTCATCGGTTCCTTTTCCTGCTATACGGTAAACGATTCTTAAAAGTCCTTTTTCCCTGTCTGTCTCACAGATACTGATGGGACGGGGCAGCAGCTTTGAGCTGTCCCCTGTATAAACGGAAATGAACTGTCCAGGCATTGACTGGTCAGTAATTTCCTTTGCGTCGATCCACATGCTGTACACACCGTCTGAAAGCATGACCTGACTGGCAACTGATGCAGTGATTTTTATTTTTCCCATGATTCCCCCCTATAACACCCGGTTAATATCAGAAACCATATCAATCACGGCCTGTCTGGAAGCTTCTCCAAAACACTCTGGTCCGAATTTCTTATATGCATCCTGTTTATAGGCGGCGATGATGCCTCTGGAAGAATTCACGATTGCTCCAAGACCATCTTCATTAAAACAGGGTTTTAAATCTTCAGCAGTTCCTCCCTGTGCTCCATAGCCAGGTACCAGGAAATAGGTGTTTGGCATCATTTTTCTTAATACAGCGCTCATCTCCGGATATGTGGCTCCTACTACTGCACCCACGTTGCTGTAGGTTCCATCCATACAGTCTGCGCCCCATTCCACAACCTTTTTGGCTACGTGTTCATAAAGAGGTGCTCCGTCTATCAGACGGTCCTGAAATTCTCCGCTGGAAGGGTTGGAGGTTTTAACCAGTACAAACAGACCTTTGTCCTCTTCTTTGCATACATCAACAAAGGGACCGATACCATCTGTTCCAAGATAGGGGTTGACTGTAAGAAATTCTGTGTGAAACGCCGGAATACGTTTAGAACCAACCTGTACTTTACCGATGTGAGCCATAGCATAGGCTGCAGATGTAGAACCAATATCTCCTCTTTTTGCATCAGCTATGACAATGAGTCCCTTCTCCTGACAGTATTTCACTGTTCTGTCGTATACCTTTAAGCCTTCCACTCCAAACTGCTCATACATGGCAAGCTGGGGTTTTACGGAGGGAATCAGATCATAAACATGATCTACAATTTCTTTATTGAACTGCCAGATTGCTTCTGCAGCACCCTCTAATGTCTCACCCAATTCATGATATGCCTTTTTTGTTACGTGATCGGGAATATAACTTAGCATTGGATCAAGTCCCACACAAACCGGTGCGTTTGTTTTTTGAATTCTGTCAATTAATTGCCTGATCATGTTTTCCTCCTCGGTTCTCTTCGCCCTGTTTTTTCTTTATCTTACCAATTCTATCATAAGAAAGTTATGGCTTCAAGCCTTTTACCAAACTGATCATAAAAATCCTGTTCTTTCTCATAGGGGGTTAAATAAAACATGTTCAGAACATTCATGCTCAGCTCCCTGGTAAAATTCGGATCATTCTGCTTTTCCATCTCATTTTCAGCTTTCTTTAAAAAATCGTGCCAATCCGCAATAAATTTGTCGTATCGCTTCCCATCGGGATTGTCCATAAAGCTGCGTACCTTCACTTTGGTTCTGTTCTTCTTTGCGCATTCATAAATCTGTAGAAAATACCGGATACCTTCCTCTGTATAAATTCTTCCAAGAGGAAACAGACGGCAGATCCCTGGGCGGAATGAATGAATGCTGCATCGGCCCCGGGCATCGAGAAATCCGCACGCCTCTCCCTCTTCTCCCATCCGGATACTTGGAAGGACAATTCCATCCACAACATTTAACTCCGCCTGATTCTGAATGAGTGCTTCAAAGGTACAGTTAAGCCCTTTTGTCAGCCGGAATACATCGAGAGGATCCAGCACAATGGAATTGCCCATCCCCTTGCAGCAGGCAGAACAGCCTTCGCAGTCTTTGCAGTCCGCTTTTACCATATCATTTAAGTCATATAATTTTCCATCTGAAATTTCTTTTATATCAATTTCCCGCTTCATGAATTTATCCTCACTTCTCCATTGTAGCCAAACAGTGTCATTCTATCATCTTCTGCCATCTGAAGAAAGTCTAAATGTGAAAAAAGAGAAGATTTTTATTACACATCTTCTCTTTCCACTGTCATGAAGCTTACTTATAGTTTGTATTCCTTCAAATATGCAGTGGCTACATACGCGCCGCTTTTGTATGATTTCTTTTCCATGGCCTTATCCGCTTCCAGGCTGACATTGATCCACATCTCTTCTGCTGCAATGGTCAGATGGGAAAGCATGATTCCCACACTGATCTCCCGAAGTGAGACCAGATAAGGGTAGGGTAAAAACTCCCGGCAGGAAAATACATATATTTTATCGTGATAAACAATAAACCTCCAGGGCTGGGTATTCATAATTGATGGAGAAAGCCGCACCGCTTTTAATATATTTTTTACGGACTCTCCTGCTTCTTCCTTAAACACACACAGCTCCTTAAGGGGCATCCGCCTGGCAGTTGCCGGATCACGGTAAAGCAGTGTCCTGGGATATCCGAAGGCAATGGTTATGACCTGTTTAAAACCAGCCGGTGCCGGTTTTGAGCTCTTTGCATTGGCAAGATAACAGGTACCAAGACCTTTTCCTGTCATATATAACAGAACAGGTTCTGCCACGTAGCCGGCATTGACAAGATATCCTTCTTTTTCCTCCGAATAAAGGATCAGATAATAAGGAGCATCTACCTTCCACAGGCCTTTTGCCGGAGTTTCATCCTCCGTACTGTCACATATCTCCATCTTTACCTGAATATCGCCGTATAACCTTGAAACACAATCCCCAAAATAAAGAATATCCCTTTTTAATTGCTCCGGAACCGGTTCTTTCTTATATTTTTTAATGGATCTTCTCTTAAATATCATCTGATACAGATTCATACCTGCTCCCCCTCTCCTCTATCTGGAAATCAGTTTTATATAAGCCTTCTCATCTCTTCCAAAAGGCCTGAAAATACCAAAAGGGCGTCTTTCACCGGCTCTGCCGTGGACATGTCAACGCCGCACAGCTTTAAAAGCTCAACAGGAGGCATGGAACTTCCTCCGCTTAAAAATTCATAATACCCCTTAATAACGGTTTCATCTCCTGCTAAAATCCGGCTGCTGATCGCCACTGCAGCGGAAAATCCGGTAGCATACTGGTAAACGTAAAACGGCGTATAAAAATGGGGGATCCTGGACCATTCGTAATCAATTTCAGGATCTATCACCATCTCAGGGCCAAAATAATCTGCATTTAACTGATGATACATCTGGCACAGCGTCTCTGATGTCAGAATCTCTCCCTGTGCTGCAAGGCGGTGGGCCTTGTCTTCAAATTCCGCAAACATTGCCTGCCGGTATAAGGTACCCCGGAAACTGTCCATAAAATGATTTAACAGATAGGCCCGTTCCTTTTTATCCTCTGTAATCTCAAGAAGATGTCTGATTAAGAGGGCCTCATTGCAGGTACTGGCCACCTCAGCAACAAAAATCTTATAACCCGCATCTACATAAGTCTGGTTTTTATCAGAAAACCAGCTGTGGAGCGCATGCCCCATCTCGTGAGCCAGGGTAAAGACACTGTCAAGGGTTCCATTAAAATTCAAAAGTACGTAGGGGTGAACTCCATATACTCCCCAGGAATAAGCACCGCTTCGTTTCCCTTCGTTCTCATACACATCGATCCACCGGTGATCAAAACCTTCTTTTAACAGAGACAGATAATGATCTCCCAAAGGCTTTAACCCTTCAAGCACCATATTCTTTGCTTCTTCAAAGGATATGCTCCGTTCTTCTCTGGATACCATGGGCACATAGAGATCATACATATGAAGTGTATCCACTCCCAGTGCCTTTTTTCTCAATGCCACATACTCATGAAGGTATGGAAGCCCGTCACGGACAGCCTTGATAAGATTATCATAAACCTCTTCTGAAACCTCATTTTCTGACAGGGAATGGGCTCTGGCAGAAGGATAATTTCTTGCTGTTGCGTAAAATGCAGACTTTTTCACATTCGAAGAAAAGGTAGCTGCCAGAGTATTTCCAAACTGCTTGTATACTCCATAAAGACCATAAAATGCGGATTTCCGGACTTCCCTGTCCTGTTTTTCCATAAGAGCAACGTAATTGCCATGGCTGATTTTTACATTGTTTCCGTTCTCATCCTTAATTTCAGGGAATTTTACATCTGCATTATTAAACATATTGAAAATTTCCGAGGAGCCGGAGGTCGCTTCCATAGAACCGGCAAGCAGCGCTTCCATGGCTGCCGGAAGTGTGTGTGCTTTCTTTTTTAATATCACTTCAAAGGTGCGGTTATAGCGGTTCAGTTCAGGAACTGCTTCACGGTATTCCTTTAACAGTTCTTCGGATATGGTTAAGATCTCGGGCACAATATAGGATGACAAACCAGCGGCCTGATAGGACAATGCCCTGGCTTTTGATGACAGTCCCTGGTATCTGGCATTCCCCGTGTCTTCGTCAGATTTTTGTTTTCCATATACGAACAAAGTCTCAATCTTTAATGACACCTCTTCATCAAATTTGAGACAGGAAAAAAGCATCTCGCCAGACTGGGCCAGATGTCCTTCAAAATTTTTATAACCTGAAAGCGAGCGTTCTGTTTCGTGGAATAAATCCTCCCAGGCCTCCTCAGACGGCAGTATATCCGCCAGGTTCCAGGTGTCGCAAACCGGTATTTCTTCTCTCTTTTTCAATTTGATCCCTCCAACTGCTTTACATGTGTTTATTCTATCACCCATATTTCAAAGAGACAATCAGCAATATGGAAAATATTTGATTGAATTTTACTATTTTATTGTATTATACTATACGAAAACAAACCAGGAGTAAAACCATGAATCTTATCCGAACCAATGCACCAGATGCCCGATTGTCAAAAGACCTTCGATTTTTACAGGAAACCTGCAATGAATACGATCATATCTCTTTCTCATTTCCATTGGAGGAAGAGTGCATCTGCTGTTTATTATATGAAAATGAACGCCTCTTATCCGCTCTTATCGCTTTTTTTACTGATTCTGACACCATGGAATGCTACGGCTGTACCCTTCCTGGTGAACGGCAGAAAGGACATTTTACAGTTCTCCTAAAAGAGCTGGTAAATGATTATCCTGACTGTGATTTTTTATTCCCGGTGTACGACAACTGCAGGGATGGGATAAAAACGTTACAGGCTATGGAGGCTTCTTTCTGTTACACAGAACATTTTATGGAACGTTCCATTCCTGTTTCAGCAAAATCCGGTTTGGAGGAAGAAAACAAAGAAAGAAAGGATTTAACCATCTCATACCATAAAAATTCCGATGATCAAATCTGCTATGAGTTTTTTAAGGATAAAGAAGCAGTTGGGATGTGCAGTCTTGATATTCAGGAAAAAAGCGCTTATTTATTTGGATTTGAAATCTCAGAACCACTGCGGGGGCAGGGTCTTGGAACTGCCTGCCTGGGTTTATTTTTAAAGACTTATACTTCTCAAACCATTTATTTACAGGTATCCGGCGACAATCTACCGGCTGTGGCTCTGTATCAGAAAGCCGGTTTTAAGATCCGGGAAAGCCTGTCCTACTATTTATACTAAGTTCTAGTGGGTTTCTCTTATCATACAGTACTGTTTTAACTCAAAATGCTTTTCTACCACGCCGAAAAGCCTGAAACCAAAATGTTCATAAAAGCTGACATTGCTGTGTTTGTGGGTTTCCAGTGATATCATGAGATGATTTCTGTCTGCAAATTCAATGGCTTCTTTCAGAAGGCAGGCAGAGATCCCGTGATGCTGCATACTGGGTCTCACTGCCAGATAGATAATGTGAAGCCGTTCTTCCTGATGAAGCTGATCAGTCCATCTGGAATTTAAATAATCCCTTCCCTGAAAAAATTTCCAGAATGTCTTTAGCGACCTGTCTTCCCTGATTAAATAACTATCCGTTTTCAAAGTCGCTGCTGCTTCTGCCAGATAATAATGAACAGGATTGTAAACTTCCGATTCATCATCTACAACCATAATTCCATTAATATCCGGACTGTCCGCATAAATCTCACAAGTCTCAAAAAATTCTTCCATATCACATTCAAACAGTTCGGGGAGAAGACGTTTCCTTGTATCTGCGTCCGGGATCAGATTGCAATAAAGTGGGTCCCCCTCAAAACATTCTGTCAGCAGTTGCTTCAATTTCTCAATATCTTTTTTTTGCACCCGGTACAATCGGTCACTTTCCATAATCCTTGAGCCTCTTTTATTATCTTTTTCACGGTGATTGTAGCACAATAATCATCAAGCTTCAATGGATTTCGCAGATATTACTGCTAACTTCCTTGCTTGTATTTATCCTACCATTATTATATAATAAATATGATAAAAAGGTACCGCAAATTACAAGAGAGGGGCATGCATACTATGATCGATATCAAAAAGTTTATTGATTTGAAGGCATTGCAGTCGATTCAGGACCAGTTTTCGGAAGCGACAGGGTTAGCAGCAATCGCGGTGGATGCAGAGGGTAATTATATCACAAAAGGCAGCAATTTCACTGAGTTTTGCATGAAATACACAAGAAACAGTGAAGAAGGCTTAAAGCGGTGTGAAGCCTGTGACAAAGAAGGAAGCGGAGCTTATTTCTGCCATGCGGGGCTTATGGATTTTTCCTCTGATATCGTTGTGAAAGGCGAAAAGGTGGGAGCAATCATCGGAGGACAGGTTTTGCCCTCTCAGCCAGATGAAGAAAAGTTTCGTGTCATTGCCAGAGAGCTGGGAATTAACGAAGAGGAATACATCCGTGCACTAAGAAAAGTACCGGTACGATCGGAAGCCACCATCAAGGCAGCTGCACAGATGCTTGGCAGCATAGTGAACCAGCTGGTTAATATGGAATACATACAGGCAATCTCCGGCAAAAGAGACAGCGTACTGGATAAAGAAATTGACAGCATCAAAATCTCATTGAACGAAGTAACCGCAAAAACCCATGACCTGCAGAAGGTGGCTTCCATGGAAAACATTCTTTCCATTAACGCCTCCATTGAAGCGGCCAGAGCCGGTGAGGCAGGGGTTGGCTTTGCAGTAGTAGCAAGAGAATTCGGGGAAATCTCCAAAAGCTCTGGTGAGGTCTACGAACGGATTCATGAACTGGTGGCAGATATTCAGAAGTCGGTTAGAAACTTAACTGAGATTGTGTAAGGTGTCTATAATAAAAAGGCATGCACTGATTCCCGTGCATGCCCGTTTTTATTTTATTCGTCCCAGTTATGATAGGTCGCCTGTACATCATCTTCTGCATCTAACAGATCCAGAATCCGGTTCATCTTCTTTAAAGAATCCTCATCAGTCAGCTCCACCCATGTCTGTGGAATCATGGTAACTTCAGCCTGAATCATGGGGATTTTTGCTGCTTCCAATGCTTCGCGTACTGCGCTGAACTCTTCTGGCGCAATCAGTACTTCGTAGCTGTCCTCTTCTTCTGAGAAATCTTCTGCGCCTGCATCCAGAGCAATCATCATAAGCTCATCTGCATCCATATCACATTCTTCTTTATCTATAATGATCTGTCCCTTTTTGTCAAACATAAAAGATACACAGCCTGGAGTACCCACATTTCCGCCGCCTTTTGTAAATGCGTTCTTTACGTTGGCAGCAGTCCGGTTTTTATTGTCTGTCAGAGTATCTACGATGATCGCCACTCCATTGGGGCCGTATCCCTCGTATGTAATTGTCTCATAGTTAACAGAATTGGCATCTCCGGCAGCTTTTTTAATGCCCCTGTCAATGGTGTCATTGGGCATGTTGTTGGCTTTTGCTTTCGCAATAACATCACGGAGCCTACTGTTGTTCGCAGGGTCTGATCCGCCTTCTTTAACCGCTACTGCAATTTCTCTTCCGATTACAGTAAATATTTTACCTTTTGCGGAATCGTTTCTTTCTTTTTTGTGCTTAATATTTGCGAACTTTGAATGACCTGACATCGCTTCCAACACTCCTTTTCTTTCTCTATTTCGTCCTCTTTATATCAGAAAATAACATCTTTTCTATTCTATCACTATTTATTTCATCTTGCAAGAAAAAAACAATACACAGCTGCCATATCCTTCCTGTCTGATGCAGGAAAGTCCTGGCAGCTGTGTGCTTATGATTCTTTTTCTGAGTCTTTTAACTCGGATTCCGTTTTTCTGACCGTTTTTTCTTCCTCAGAAAGCACTTCTGGCTCTTCCTTCCAGACACGTACTGTCTGAATCATCTTGTTCTCCACCTGAAGGATCTTAAAATTATACCCCATAATGGATACTTCTGATTCTTCCCCTTCCTGGGGAATCCGGTCCAGTCTGGAAATAAGCAGACCATTTATTGTATCATAGGAGTCATAATCCTCCTCATCAAATTCAATGTCTAATGCCCGTTCCACGTCTTCCAGGGTAGTCATACCATTCATAACGTAAGTACCGTCATCCGATGGTACGATAAATTCCTCATCCATGTCATACTCGTCAAGAATATTGCCTACAATCTCTTCCAGAATATCTTCCATGGTAACAATACCGGAAGTCTGACCATATTCATCAACCACAATTACCATGTGGATCTTTCTGGACTGCATCTCTTTAAACAGCGTATCAAGATTCCTGGTTTCGGGAATGAAATGAGCCTCTCTTAAAAGTCCTTCAATCTCCCAGAGCTGCCGGCTGCCATTCTCCTCTATCTCAGCAGCAATCAGTGCATCCTTCATGTGAAGAATACCAATGATGTCATCCACATCTTTTTTATAGACCGGATACCGGGAATTATACCCCTCTGTCAGGATAAATGTCACCGCTTCTTTTAACATCATCTCTCCGTCCAGGGAAACCAGATTCTTTCTGTGAGTCATGATGTCCGCAGCTTCCTTGTCATTGAGTTCAAAGATATTGGTGATCATCTCCGCTTCCCTGGCTTCTAATACACCCTGTTCATGCCCCTCATTTACCATAGACATAATGTCCTCTTCGGTTACGTTCTCATTGTCTGATGCCATGTCAATGCCCATAACCTTAAGAACTACGAAAGCAATCAGGTTTGCAACCCACGCAAAGGGAATCAGGGGAATCATAATAAAAGTTACTGCGGGAAGCATACGGTATCCCCACTTTTCCGGATTCTCAGCTGCACAGCGCTTTGGAATAATAATACCAAAGCTGATCAGCAGAATAATCAGGCAGGCACCTACAAGGAAAAGACTGAAAAGAGAAATCCACCGGTTGGGGCCATCGCTCCCCCGGCTTAAGATTGCCTCAAGCCAGATCTTAAACTGTCCTAATACAAACGCTCCCGTCACCATACCAATTAAGTTGGTGGTGATCTGAATGGTGTTCACAAATCTGGTTGGTCTGTTAACGATATGCAGCAGTTTTGCAGCTTTCTCGCTGCCTTCTTCCATCTGATGTTCCAATTCTGTCGTATTCACATTCTGAATTGCTGCACCAAATCCATAAAAAATTGCATCCAATACGATAAAAGCAATAAAAATAATCACGCGTATAAGCGGATTGCCATCGTCCATCTGAAAATTCTACTCCTTTTGTTGATTTTCTTTCGTATTTTTTCTCACAACTATTTAAGAATATACCATTTTATCAGCATTCCGTCAATGGTGAACTATGTATTCAGTTCTAAGCTGATTCTTAATGCACAGTCCACTTCCTGCTGCAGTTTTTCATCAATATGACAAATTTTCTCTTTCAGTCTCTGCTTGTCAATGGTCCGCAGCTGTTCCAAAAGTATAACTGAATCTTTGATCATATCGCACTTTTTTGTATCCAGTTCCACATGGGTAGGCAGCTTTGCCTTATTCATTCTTGAGGTAATCGCTGCACAGATCACAGTGGGGCTGTGCTTATTACCGATGTCATTTTGTATAATAAGAACCGGGCGAATCCCGCCCTGTTCAGAGCCTACTACCGGTCTTAGATCGGCATAATAAATGTCTCCACGTCTGATTATCACATTCTCACACTCCGTCAATTTATTTAAGTCTATTATTGACCTACTTTGACTCGTGTATTCACTTAAGTTTTTCCGCCGCATACCTTATCATATGATATGGACATGGAGTTGGTTATCACACCTTTAAAAAGGAGCTGTAACAATCGTTAAAATAATCTTTGGTTCCCACTACTTCACCGTGTTCCACATAGACCCTTGGTACCCGTTTGCTGATGTCACAGAGAATTTCGTAATGAAAGCCTCCGCACCGCTCGGCCAGTTCTTCCACTGTAATCTGTTCCTTTCCCTGTCTTCCCACTAAAACAACCTCATCCTCTTCTTCCACTCCCTGAATGGATGTGACATCAACCATAAACTGATCCATACACACCCTTCCAAGAATCTTAGCCCGTTGTCCCCTGATTAAGACCTCGCCTTTTCCAGATAAATTTCTGGGATACCCGTCTCCATATCCCACGGGGATTGTAGCCACTGTCATTTCCTGCCGGGCAGTAAACGTTCCACCGTAGCTGACAGAAGTTCCAGGTCCGATTTTTTTTATGTAGGTAATGGTACTCTTTAACTCCATGGCAGGTTTTAGCTTTACAGATTCTTTTTTCACCTCTGTGGAAGGATATAATCCATAGATGGAAATTCCTGCACGAACCAGATGAAAATTAGCCTCCTGCAAATCAATAATTCCTGCACTGTTGGAACAGTGAAGGACAGGAATGGTGATTCCTCTTTCCCCCAGCATATCTACAAATGTCTGAAATTTCTCAATCTGTGATCCCGTTGCTTTTTTATCCGTTTCATCTGCTTTTGCGAAATGAGTAAAGAGCCCCTCCGCATATATTCCCGGCAGTCTGCAGATTTTTGCCGCTTCTTCCGCTGCCTCTTCTGTCACCGGATATCCAATCCGGCTCATACCAGTATCAAGCGCCAGATGAACCACAGCTTTCTTTCCTGCTTTTTCCGCCAGTTCAGAAAGACGCATGGCTTTCTTCAGCTGAAATGCGGCAGAGCTGATATCATAATCCACCAGAAGCTGATAGCCATCAAAGGGAACCACCCCAAGAACCAGAATGGGCTTTGTGATTCCATGTTTTCTAAGTATTACGCCTTCTTCCACGGTAGCCACTGCATATCCCCACACATAAGGATCAATTGCCTGAGCCACAGGGACAGAACCATGACCATATCCATCGGATTTTACAACCCCGATCATCTTTGTCTCCGGCTTTAAATTGGCTTTCATCTCTTCCATGTTATACCGGATTGCATCTAAATCTACTGCTTCATATACCCTTCCATATGTTTTCATGATTTATTCCCTCGTTCGCTCCTGCAATATTATACCAGTCTCATCTGCCAGTTCTCTGGCAAGAAGACTGTAATCTCCATATTTCTTCTTTCTCATATCCCCCGCCAGACCGTGAAGCCATACACCCAGTGCCGCTGCATCCGGTCCTTCCATTCCCATTGCCAGTAACCCGGCCAGAATTCCGGTCAGTACATCTCCTGCTCCTGCCTTTGCCATGGAACTGTTCCCGCTGCTGTTTACATAGGTTCTCTGATCATTAAGCGCAGCAATGGTAACCGCATCTTTTAATATACAGGTTATACCAAACCGGTCTGCATACTCTCTGGCTGTCTGAATAAGATGTTTTTTTATCAGATCTACCGAGCTTCCGGTAAGTCTTGCCATCTCTCCCAGATGAGGAGTAATGATAATGTTCTCCGTGTAATAACTGGTAAGCTCCGGATTACTGGCAATGGTATTCAGCCCGTCAGCATCTACAATTACCGGAACGTAGGCATTTACAAGAACAGATTCCACCAGATTTTTCACGTAGACACCCTGCCCCAGTCCCGGTCCCAAAACAATCACACTGGCCCACTCACACTGTTCAATCAAAAGCTGTTCAAAGCTCTCTGTTTCCCGTTCAGCATCTGCTGACCGGTAGGAAACAATCACTGCTTCAGGAAGCAAGGTCTGCAAAATCTCCCTGTTTTCCTCTACGGTAAAGATCCGGACCAGACCAGCACCAGTCCGGTAGGCAGAAAGCGCACTTAAATATGCCGCCCCACTCATGTTTCTGGAACCAGCAACCAGGAGAACTTTGCCAAAACTGCCTTTATTGGAATAGGCTGGCCGGCTGGGGATCATCGTCATGTCAGTCTCTTGTAATGTAAAATATTCGGTTTTCACATTTTTCATACTCTCAGGAGGAAAACCAATATCCTCCACAAGAACCCTGCCGCTGTATTCTTTTCCAGGGTACAGCATGGTGCCAAGTTTTTCATATCCGAATGTAACCGTTATATCTGCAGGGATTGCTGTTCCCATAATCTGTCCGGTATTGGAGTGAATGCCGGAAGGAATATCCACTGCTATTGTAAATTCCGGTTTACAACTGATTATGGATTTCATAATCTCCAGATGGGTACCAAGAATCTCCCTGTCAAGCCCTACGCCAAACAGCGCGTCAATGAGCAGATTGCAGGTTCCCGGGTTTTCCTCCATGCCTTCCATTACTTTTACTCCTGTTTTCTCTGCAATGGAGAGCTGGGTTAAATATTCACTGCTTCCTTTGTCCTTTTTTCCAGCAAGAATAACCAGAACATGATAACCGCTTAGATGAAGCATTCTGGCGGCAGCGATTCCGTCAGCACCGTTGTTACCGCTCCCGCACAGCACCCAGACCGGTTCCGTCTGTTTCACATGATTGACTGCTTCTTTAAAAACTGCCAGGGCTGCCCGCTCCATCAGTACCAGCGATGGGATACCAATTTGTTTTATGGTATATTGGTCAACCTGCTTCATCTGTTCTCCCGTTACCAGATATCTCATACTGCACCCGCCTTTCTCCATAGCAAACTACCGGCAGCAAAGAGGGAAAATACCTCTTTGGCTGCCGGCAGGCATATTAACTGTTCTTTGCTGATTGTCTTTGCTTTTCATCAACCGAGTTATCCTGCATGCTGCAGACCCGGTAAGACAGTCTCATCAGACTCTCTGATAAGTGTACATTCTCTACCACAACATCATCCGGCACGGTTAAGTCTGTATGAGCGAAATTCCAGATAGCCTTGATGCCTGCCCTTACAAGACGGTCTGCAATTTCCGGTGCCTTGGTCTTTGGTATGGTCAGGGCTGCAATCTGAACATCATTATCTTTTACAAACTGTTCCAGATCATCTACACTTCGGATCTCGATTCCGCGAACAACCAGACCGATCAGACGTGGATTGATATCAAACATTCCTTTGATTAAAAAACCACGCTTTTCGAAATTTGCATAATTTGCAATCGCCTGTCCTAAATTGCCCGCACCAATAATCACTAGATTGTGCTGTCTGTCAATTCCTAATATCTTCGCTATCTCTGTATATAAGTATTTCACATTATATCCATAACCCTGCTGTCCGAATCCGCCGAAATTATTAAGATCCTGGCGTATCTGAGAAGCGGTCACTTTCATACGCAAACTCAGCTCATTAGAGGAAATACGTTCCACTCCATCCTCCATAAGCTCTCCCAGATGACGATAATACCTGGGAAGCCTGGCAATCACTGCTTTTGAAATTTCTTTATCTGCCACATCTTCACCTTCTTTTACTTAGAATTTTACTAACACCATTATAACTGCGTGATAAAACAATGTCAAACGAGTTTTACGATTGTATCCTTGAAAAATAAATGGACCTATATTATACTGGTACTATTGTCCCATTTTATTCAGGAGGTAAGAAACCATGATTCTCTCATGCAGCAATATCAGTAAAGCATTTGGCACCAACGAAGTGATTAAACACGCTTCCTTTCATATAGAAGACCATGAGAAAGCCGCCATTGTAGGAATTAACGGAGCCGGTAAATCCACTTTATTAAAAATGATTATCGGTGAACTGGCATCCGATGAAGGAGAGGTAGTCATATCCAAGGGTAAAACCTTAGGCTATTTATCACAGCATCAGGATTTATCCGGAGACCGGACGGTCTACGAAGAGGTTCTGGAAGTGAAACGCCCCCTTATGGATATGGAAGGGAAAATCCGCAAACTTGAGCTGGATATGAAGCACGCCACTGGTGAGGAACTGGATGAGATGCTTACCGTTTACAGCCGCTTAAACCATGAATTTGAGCTGCAAAACGGCTATGCTTACCGAAGTGAGGTTACCGGCGTATTGAAGGGTCTTGGTTTTACAGAAGATGAATTCGGGAAGCCGGTATCTGCTCTATCCGGCGGACAGAAAACCAGGGTAGCTTTAGGTCGCCTTCTCCTTACAAAACCAGATATCATCCTGCTTGATGAGCCTACCAACCATCTTGATATGGACTCCATTGCCTGGCTGGAAGGTTATCTGATTAATTATGACGGCAGCGTAATCATCGTTGCCCATGACCGATACTTTTTAAATCGTGTGGTGACAAAGATCATTGAGCTGGATAATGGCATTTTGTCCGTATATCAGGGTAACTATACGGAGTACAGCAACAAAAGAGCCATGATCCGGGAAGCTAAGATGAAGGCCTATCTAAACCAGCAGCAGGAAATCAGGCATCAGGAAGAAGTAATTACAAAATTAAAATCGTTTAACAGGGAAAAATCCATACGGCGGGCCGAAAGCAGGGAAAAGATGCTTAACAAGATCGAATTGTTAGAAAAACCTGCCGAGGTGAACGACGAGATGCGCATCCAGCTGGAACCCAACGTAATCAGTGGAAATGACGTTCTGACTGTTAAAGATCTAAAAAAATCATTTGGAGACAATCTTCTTTTTGAACACATCGGGTTTGAAGTCAAGCGTGGAGAACGGGTTGCCATTATCGGCGGCAACGGGACCGGAAAAACCACAATTTTAAAAATATTAAACGGCATACTGGCGCCCGATCAGGGGGAAGTTTCCTTAGGCTCCAAGGTACATATCGGATATTATGACCAGGAGCATCAGGTTCTTCATATGGATAAAACTTTATTCGATGAACTTCAGGATACCTATCCATATATGAACAATACCCAAATTCGCAATATCCTGGCCGCCTTTCTCTTTACAGGGGATGACGTATATAAACGGATCAAGGACCTAAGCGGCGGGGAACGGGGACGTGTTTCTCTGGCAAAGCTTATGCTTTCTGAAGCCAATTTCCTGATCCTTGACGAGCCGACCAACCACTTGGATATTACCTCCAAAGAGATACTGGAGGGCGCCCTGGTCAATTACACCGGTACCGTGCTTTACGTATCCCATGACCGTTATTTTATTAATAAAACTGCCACACGAATTCTGGATCTGACCAACCAGACCCTTGTCAACTATATTGGTAATTACGATTATTATCTGGAAAAGAAGGATATTATGACTGGTCTTTTAACCCCGGTTGGCGAAGCTAAAGCTGTAACCGTCGAAGACACTTCCGGGATAAAGCTTGACTGGAAAGCCCAAAAGGAAGAACAGGCTAAGATCCGCAAACGCCAGAACGAACTGAAAAAAACAGAAGAAGAAATTCATAAACTGGAAACCAGAGACGGGGAAATCGATGAACTTCTTGTAAAAGAAGAGATTTTTACAGATGTACCAAAACTTATGGAATTAAACCAGGAAAAAGAGATGATCAGCAAACGTCTGGAAGAGCTGTATGAGCTTTGGGGTGAGCTGGCAGAATAAAAAAAGGGAAAGCTGTTTTTTGCAGCTTTCCCCTTGTTTTATTTATCGTTTAAAAACTTCTGGTCTTTCATGGTTGGATAAACATCAGGGTAATAAACATTCTGATAAATTCCCGAGGTATATTTACTCCAGTTTCCTTCCTGCTGACGCCCCACTTCTTTTAGATAATCTTCCATCTCCATATCGTACTGGTCGATGGCTTCTTTCATTTCCTCTGTGTGGTAAACTTCATTGTGACGGAATGTGGAAAATGGAAGTCTTGGTTTCTTGTGTGATTCGTCTTTGGGGTATCCCACTGCCAGGCCAACTGCCGGATAGGTATAGGGAGGAAGATTTAAAAGCTTTATGATTTCACCTGGATTTTTACGGACTCCGCCGATTGGTACAATTCCAAGATTCAGCGACTCTGCAGCTATAATTGCAGCACCCATGGAAAGTCCTGCATCAAAGGTTCCTGCCATGGTTCCTTCCACACTCTCATGTATCACCTGAGTCAGCCCGTTTTTCTCAGCCGCAAGATTAGTTTTATAAAAATCCAGTACAAACAGAAGAAATACAGGTGCATCTTCCACCCATTTCTGGCCACCGGCCAGCTGGGCTATTTTTGCCTTTGTTTCCTTATCCTTAATTACTATTACCGAACTCTGCTGGCCATTAATCGAATTGGGCATGGACTGTGCAGCCCTTAGGATCTCGTCGATGATAACGTCATCAATCTCTTTATCCAAAAAGCTTCTGATTGATCTGTGATTCTGAATTGTTCTTATAGTCTCATTCATATATATTACTCCTTTAATTTAAATAATTATTACTATAAAAAGTGCTGCAATAGCAGGCAACGCCTGTTTAAAAAAAATAGTTTTCGATGAAGTCAGTGCTCCATATACCCCTGCGATAATCACACAGGAAAGAAAAAATACGGAAATTCTGTCTGCCCATATTCCTTCCCTCACAAGCAGGGACCAAATAAGACCTGCAGAAAGAAACCCATTATACAATCCCTGATTTGCCGCCATTACTCTTGTTTCCTCAAAAAATGACGATTCAAAACCAGGTAACATCTTTTTTCCAGCTGTCTTCCAGGCAAACATCTCCATCCATAAAATGTATAAATGTTCTGCTGCAATCAATTGAACAACGATGCGGGGTATTAGATCCATTCTCATTCTCCTTTTATATTGCTAAATTCAATTTTATTAAATATAATTTTATAATATTATATATCAATTAAATTGTCAACCAGATTTTAAATAAAAAAGCAGCGCTGAATCGATATAATTTATATCAGACTATATGCCTGCTATAAGAATTATTCGTAATTCAACTCTGCCTGTATAATATCTTTTTTAATATCCGGGTCACATCCGGGGCTTCTGCCTCCATCTCTGACCTGGTTGATGCACTTCCCAGATATGCTGCTGCCAGCTTTCCAAAATAAAATTTCATATCATCTGCATAGTAATCCGGTATGTAAACATATTCGTCCACCAAAGATTTATCCATGGATAAATCCGTCGCCTCCTGAAGCGTTCCCTTATATAAACCGTACTCATATCCGATATATTCGCAAAATGCTTCCGTAAGTTCAGACGGATTGCATATCTTTATTTTCTTATAAGTGGTATCCAGCGAATGGCCTACATAATAAACACCACTCCCGGTATTAGGTGCAGAAAAATACAGTTTATCCGGATAATAAAGAATTTCCCAGCCCTGATCCGTAAAACGCTTCACCCACTCCCGTGGCAGATTCTTGGAGGCTTCTGTAAATCCTTCCTTTACTTCAGCAGAGACGGTAGTATTCTTTTTCTTACTTTCAATTATAATATCAAAATTTTTGTTCCTGTTTCCGGTTTCATCCATATAAAAAAGACCGACATACTGGTTAGCCGCCATCTGTCCGTTATCAAAGAAATAATACTTCCCTCCGGTTACATACTTATATCCGGAAGAAGTCATCTCACCCTTTGCAGAAAACCAGTACCAGCTTCCATCCTGGTCCTGAAACCAGCCTTTTTGCGGAGTACCATCTTCCTTGTAATAATGCCATTTTTCCTCTTCGTCGTTATAGCACCAGCCAAGCTGCAGCTCCCCGGTCTCGGCAAAAAGATAATCCATACCGCGGATCGTTGTCCAGTCTGTGCTCATATAACCATCAAAGCCAAAATAATACCAGCTTCCGTCAATCTTTTCCCAGCAGTTCTTTTTATAGGTTTCATCCTTTTTTATGTATCTCCAGCCTCCGGAATCTTCTTTCCACTGCCATTCCTTAGTGGCTTCCATAAGATTAATGGGGGTGCTTTGCTCCTGCCCATTATCTTCTGAAGCAAGGGAACTCATCATTCCTCCCATGCTCAGAAGGATCCCCGCTGAAATTACTACCAACCATTGTTTCCTCAAGGGTACCAAGCACTCCTTCCCCATTGTCTGTAATCTATTAAAAGTGTACTATAGATTGAGAGAAATGTACAGTTTCCAATATCTGAAGATTTTGTGAACATTTTCCAAACATTTCTTTCCAAATGTACTGTTTTGGGATATAATAAACCCAGTATAATTTTTCAGAAAGAGAGGTTTCCCCATGAAATGGAAACGCGCCCTGGCTATTGCAGGTCTGGTACTAATCTGTTCCCTTTATCTTATTGCGCTGGTATTAGCATTTTCTCATAGTCCGGAATCAAAGAAATGGCTGATGGCGGCTATCTATTCCACAGTAGTTATTCCTGTATTTATATATGCTGCTCAGCTGGTTGTCCGGGTCATTAGACCCAATGATAATCATAACGATACTGATACTATAAAAAAAGAATAATTTATGTTTGTATTGGTATATTGGGGTATTTGGGTATTTTCCCGAAATCACTTGAAATTAAATAGAGAATTGACTATAATAGAAATATAAAGAGGAACAATCACCTCACACAAGAGGTTGGCCTTTCATAAGCAGACAGAATCACCACCTAATACCGGTCAAAGTATACAAGGGTGGTTTTTCTGTACCCATTCCTGGGATTTAGAGAAAAACTTTACTTACGATTATTATAAATAAAGGTAAGTAATGCAATAATGAACATGCCAAAAGCCATAAGATCTTTAAAGTCAAAATTCATCTGCATCACCTCCCATCTTATGTAAAATGGAAGGCCAACTCCTTGTAATAACATGATTGCTCCCTATTACTATATTACCGCAAGAACAGGTGTTCTGCAATCGAACTTTATATTATTGCAGCCGGACCCTGGTGCAGATTTAACCAGACAAAAATAAGCAGAGACAATAGGAAATAATCCTAATGCTCTGCTTATTTTTCAATTCCTAGCGATAAATAATATCATCTCTTCCCGGTCCATTGGAAACCATGGTAATCGGGGTTTCAAGCTCTTTCTCAATAAATTCAATATAGTTTCTGCAGTTTTCTGGCAGATCCTCGTATTTTTTAATTCCTCTGATCTCACATTTCCAGCCTGGAAGTGTGGTATAAACCGGTTTTGCCTTATTAAGCTCTATGGTATTGGGGAAATCCTTTGTGACTTTTCCATCAATCTCATATCCGATACAAACAGGAAGTTCATCCAGATAACCCAGTACATCCAAAACAGTAAGCGCTGCTTCGGTAGCTCCCTGAATTCTGCAGCCATATCTGGAAGCCACTGCATCAAACCATCCCATACGTCTTGGTCTTCCTGTCGTTGCGCCATATTCACCGCCATCACCGCCGCGGCGTCTTAACTCGTCTGCCTCGTCTCCGAAGATCTCGCTGACAAATGCGCCGGCACCAACTGCACTGGAATATGCCTTTACAACTGTGGTAATATTCTTGATTTCATATGGAGGAATGCCTGCTCCAATTGCACCGTATGCTGCCAGTGTGGAAGAAGAGGTAACCATGGGATAGATTCCGTGATCGGTATCCTTTAAAGATCCCAGCTGTCCTTCCAGCAAAATATTCTTACCTTCCTTAATTGCATTATGAAGATAATTGGAAACATCACAAACAAACGGTTTTACCATCTCGCGATACTCAAGTAAAGTCTTAAATAATTCTTCCGGATCAATGGCTGGTTTGTGATATAAATGTTCCATTAAAACATTCTTCATCTCGCAAACGCGTTCCACTTTTTCTTTTAATGACTCTTCATCAAACAGTTCGCATACCTGAAAACCGATTTTCGCGTATTTATCTGAATAAAATGGTGCAATCCCTGATTTTGTGGAACCAAAGGACCGTTTTCCCAGACGCTCTTCTTCATACTGATCAAACAGAATGTGATATGGCATCAGAATCTGTGCACGGTCAGAAACCAGAATAGCCGGTTTTGGAACTCCCTTGCTCACAAGATCATTCACTTCCTTAATTAAATAAGGGATGTTTAATGCCACGCCATTGCCGATAATGCTGGTTGTGTGGTTGTAGAAAACACCTGATGGCAGAAGGTGAAGGGCAAACTTGCCATAATTGTTGATAATGGTATGCCCGGCATTGCTACCGCCCTGATAACGGATAATGATATCGGACTCCTTTGCCAGCATATCTGTGATTTTACCTTTTCCTTCATCGCCCCAGTTGGCGCCTACGATTGCTCTTACCATTCGATTAATCCTCCTATGAGTGAAAAAATACCTTTTACTTCCCTATGATAGCGCAAAGATTCACATAAGTAAAGTCAATATTATTTATATTTGGCATAAGTTTAACTTATATCATCAATCATCAGTTTCAGAATCTTCTTCCCAGCAGGAGAAATGGGAGTTTTACTGTCTGTAATAATAGCAAACTGCCGTCCAGGCATGGGGTCTTCAAACTGCAGTTCTATCAGGTTACCTTTCTCAAGCTCCATCTGGGCAAATCCTGACATTACACAGCCAATTCCTAAATTCCGCATGGCAAACTGAACGATCATATCGCTGGTGGAAAGCTCAAATTCCGGTTCCACCTCCACCTCCCGCTCTTTTAAGAACTGATCCATAAAGGTCCGGGTGCTGGTATTCTTTTCCAAAAAAATACAGGGGAGATCCTTCAGGATATCATAACTCAGTTTTTTCCCTTCCAGATGCTTAAACTTCTCACCTGCAATAAAAACATTGCGGACTTCCTTTACAGGAGCACTTTTCACCTCGCTCCTTGCCTCAAAGGGAGTGCTGACCACACCGAAATCAATCTTCCCTTCATATAGAAAGCGGAGTGTTTCCGGCGTGGGACCATTGGAAACCGTTACTTTAATTCCCGGATATAGTTCGTGAAATTTTTCCAGATAAGGGAGTAAATAAAACTGAAGTGTCATATCACTTGCTCCTATGCGAACTTCACCGGTCTCTAAATCCCGCATCCGTCTTAACATATTTTCCCCGTGCCAGATGTTCTCTAAACCGGATTTTACATAATCGAATAAAAATTCTCCTTCTCTGGTCAGCTTTACTCCTTTTGACATCCGCATAAAAAGCTGGCAGTCCAGTGACAGTTCCAGCTGCCGGACCGCCTGGCTGACTGCCGGCTGGGAGATGCAGAGTTTTTCTGATGCCAGTGTAATGCTGCCTAAGGTTGCCACATAGTAAAAAACTTTATAATATTCCAGACTACTGCTCATTGTTCCTCCTGACACACAAAAAACTGCAGACAGACTCATTGATAAAGATCAGTCTGTCCGCAGCTTTCTTATACATTGATTTCTGCTGTCATACCAAGAAGTTCCTGGTTGTCCTTAAGAAGAGGACGAATTACCTCATCAAGGTATATGGTAACCTGAGCCGGGGCGCAGCCTACATATTTTTTAGGATCCATGCTTTTTTTCAGTTCTTCTAATGAAAGATTAAAAGATGGGTCTGCTGCAATCAGTTCCAGCAGATTGTTATCAAGTCCGTTTACTTTCACATTCTTTCCGGCTTCCATGGAAAGCTCCCTGATCCGCTCATGGAGTTCCTGTCTGTCGCCGCCTGCTTTTACCGCATCCATCATGATGTTCTCTGTCGCCATGAAAGGAAGTTCTGCCATCATATGTTTTTCAATAACCTTGGGATAAACCACCAGGCCGTCTACCACATTGAGATAGAGATCCAGAATTCCATCTATTGCAAGAAAGCCTTCCGGCACACTCAGACGTTTGTTTGCAGAGTCATCCAGTGTCCGTTCAAACCACTGGGTGGAAGAAACAAGCATGGGATTCATCACATCTGCCATCACGTAATTGGACAGGGAGGCAATTCTCTCACTTCTCATGGGGTTTCTCTTATAAGCCATGGCTGAAGAACCGATCTGGCTCTTTTCAAATGGCTCTTCCACCTCTTTTAAATGCTGAAGAAGGCGGATATCATTGGAGAACTTATGAGCGCTCTGAGCAATTCCTGCCAGAACGTTGACCACACGGCTGTCCACTTTACGGGAGTAGGTCTGACCAGATACCGGATAACAGCCCTTATATCCCATCTTCTCTGCGATCATGGCATCCACTTTTCTCACTCTGTCCATGTCTCCGTCAAACAGTTCTAAAAAGCTTGCCTGGGTTCCCGTTGTTCCCTTGGAACCAAGAAGGCGTATGGAATCAAGAAGATAATCCAGATCCTCCAGATCCATGGTAAGATCATGGAGCCATAACGTAGCTCTTTTCCCTACAGTCGTAGGCTGGGCAGGCTGAAAATGGGTAAATGCAAGAGTTGGTAACTCCTTATAGCTGTCTGCAAACTTTGCCAGCTCAGAAATTACGTTAATCAGTTTTTTCCGCACCAGCACAAGTGCTTCTGTCATAACAATAATATCTGTATTATCACCCACATAACAGGAGGTGGCTCCAAGATGAATAATGCCTTTTGCCTTGGGACACTGAACTCCATATGCATATACGTGAGACATTACATCGTGGCGGACTTCTTTTTCCCGCTGTATGGCTACCTCGTAATTTACATCATCCTGAAACGCCTTCAGTTCCTCTATCTGTTCTTCCGTAATGGGAAGTCCAAGTTCCTTTTCTACTTCTGCCAGAGCAATCCACAGTTTTCTCCAGGTCTTAAATTTCTTATCAGGAGAAAAAATGTACTGCATCTCCTTGCTGGCATAACGCTCAGACAGCGGGCTTTGGTAACGATCTGTCATGTTATTTTCATTCCTCCTTGGGTTTCGTTGTAGAGTTATTTTATCATAGTTTCTTTATTATGGGAAGAGCAGTCAGGGACCGCCTTCCGGTTATGCAACGCAAACCGGCATGACAGCCCCTGATTTTTAAGTCATATTATCTGCTGTATTCACCGCGTATGTCTTCTTTCGGCGGTTCAATGGGATAGTTTCCGCTGAAGCATGCCGTACAGATGGGCAGTCCTTCCGCCATCTCATTCAGACGATCTATATTTAAATAAGACAGGGAGTCTGCTCCAAGAAGATCCCGTATCTCGTCAATGCTTCTGTTATGAGCGATCAGCTGATCTTCATCTGGAATATCCGTTCCGAAATAACAGGGGTGTAAAAAGGGCGGCGCACTGATCCGTACATGAACCTCTTTGGCACCGGCCTCCCGAAGCATGTTTACAATCAGGGCGCTGGTAGTTCCCCTGACTATGGAATCGTCAATCATGATTACCCGTTTCCCCACAACTGCTTCTTTAAGTACGTTTAACTTGATTCTCACCGATGATTCCCGGTAACTCTGCTTTGGCTTAATGAAAGTCCGGCCTACATAGGAATTCTTCACAAATGCAGTTCCATAAGGAATTCCTGACTGAAGAGAATATCCAAGGGCAGCTGCATTACCGGATTCCGGAACTCCCACAACAACATCTGCCTCTACCGGTGAATCCACAGCCAGCGCACGGCCTGCACAAAGCCTGGAATGATAGACACTCACTCCGTCAAATACGCTGTCCGGCCTTGCAAAATAAATATATTCAAATACACACCTGGCCTCCCTGGATCTTTCTTTAAAGCAGAGGCTTGTGTCTGAAGCAATTCCGTCTTTTGTTATAGTTACAATTTCACCAGGCAGAACATCACGGACAAATTCCGCACCTATGGTATCAAGGGCGCAGCTTTCTGATACAATGATGTAAGAATTATCCCGTTTCCCAATGCACAACGGCTTAAATCCGTATGGATCCCTGGCTCCGATCAGCTTACGGGGACTCATAACAACCAGGGAATAAGCTCCCACGATTTTTTTCATGGCATTGGCAACTGCCGCCTCTACGGAAGGGGTTTTAACCCGCTCTCTGGCAACATGATACGCGATTACTTCTGAATCGATTGTAGTCTGAAAAATCGCACCGCTGTACTCCAGCTCTCTGCGAAGCTCCGGCGCATTCACCAGATTTCCGTTATGAGCCATGGCAAGAGTACCTTTTACATAATTAAGAACAAGAGGCTGGGCATTTTCCCGTGTACTGCTGCCTGCCGTTGAATAACGAACATGGCCTACTCCGATATTTCCATGAAGACCTTCCAAAACCTCGGGAGTAAAAACTTCGTTACATAATCCCATCCCCTTATGCGCACTTACTTTTCCTTTCGGACCTTCGGTATCACTGACAGCAATTCCGCAGCTCTCCTGTCCTCTGTGCTGTAATGCAAACAGACCGTAATAAATGGTGGAAGCAACGTCGCCGCCGTCAAAATCATAGATGCCCAAGACGCCGCACTCCTCATGTAACTCTTCTTCTATATTGAAGTTCAATTCGTTACTCATGAAATATCTACCCTCTCTGTGCTGTTTACTGAATTCCAAGACGGCGGAATATCTCCTCATATGCGTCTTCCACACCGCCTAAATCTCTGCGGAAGCGATCCTTATCCAGTTTTTCGTGGGTGTCCTTATCCCACAGTCTGCATGTATCAGGAGAAATCTCGTCGGCAAGAATAATCTGTCCGTGGTAACGGCCAAACTCGATCTTAAAGTCAATCAGATCAATGTTTAAGGTGTCAAAATACTCAATGAGAACCTCGTTTACTAAAAACGCATACTTTGTGATAGCTTCAATCTCTTCCTTTGTTGCAAGATTAAGAGCCAGAGCGTAATAATCGTTAATAAACGGATCTCCCAGATCATCATTTTTATAGCTGAATTCAAGTGTCGGACAGGCAAACTTAATTCCCTCTTCCATACCCATCTTTTTTGCAAAACTACCTGCAGAATAGTTTCTGATGATTACCTCAAGAGGAACGATCTCTACTTTTTTTACTGCAGTTTCACGGTCATTTAACTCTTCAACCAGATGAGTCGGAACACCTTTGGCTTCTAATTTTTTGAAAACGAAATTAGTCATACGGTTGTTGATTGCACCTTTTCCAACAATGGTACCTTTTTTAAGACCATTGAAAGCTGTGGCATCATCTTTATAAGAAACAATTAACACGTCCGGATCTTCAGTAGTATAGACCTTCTTTGCTTTTCCCTCATACAGCATTTCTTTTTTCTCCACGGTATCCACCTGTCCTTTTCTGAATTAATTTATAAGTTTTTCAAATAAAACTCTGGTGTTTCAGTAGAAATTATAATACAGTGAAAATTGGAATGCAACTGGTTTTATTATTATAAATACTAATGACCAATATACATGTCTGTTTCTCAATGTGATTCGCCCAGGATCTGCCGCTCCACTTTCTGCCAGAATTTTAATTCGCCTTCTTTTAAATTCAGCAGAACGCCACGTTCTCTCATTTCTCCCTCTGTTCCTTCAAAAGAAGTAATCTCAGTAATTGCTTCTTCCATGATCTCATCTTTCACTGTATATATTTTTACCAGTTCTCTGCAAATTCGGTCTCTTTCACTGGGAAAGGCCAGGGCAGCTTCGATAAACAGGCAGCAATATAAAAGATAACGCAGCCTGCTGCGACTTTTCTCGCGGTTAAATGCCCATTTCAAACTTCTCCATGGCTTCTTTCTTTTATTATATCTCAGTATGCAATAATTTTTTAAAATATAATTCATAAACAGGCTCCTGACTGATAAAAGGCATAACATTAAGGGGTATGGAAGAAAAACGGGAAAACAGATCAATAGAATTTAAGATATGTGTCTGATTAGATTATATACGAAAGTAAAAAAAGCTTCAAGCATAAATTTTATGCCGAAGCTTTTTATAAAAAATTATTTTGCTGCTGTTGTACTTTCTGTGGTAGGCTGACCATTACTTTCACCGGTAATTTTATCAACGCCTTTTTCCACGTCTTTTACAGCACCATTGATAACGCCTGTACTTTCCTTGCCCTGATCAGCTTTTGTCGTACCAGCTGTGGTTGTAGTCGGTTCTTTTGTGGCTCCTGCAGTTGTCTGAGCTGCTGTAGTAGTTCCTGTTCCTGCTTTTGTTGTTCCGTCAGTTCCTTTGGTTGTACCGCATGCTGTCAGGCACATTACTGACATAATGACAAGAATTGCAAATACATATGGTTTTATCTTCTTCATAATACTTCTCCTTTCATGTTCTATGCTTAGTATGTGTCAAGGAGAAATGAATTATAGTGGAAAATTTTGTCAAATCAGTTTTCTATCACATCTTTCATTGTATAGAGTCCGGGCTTTTTCCCTGCTAAAAATTTGGCAGCAGAAACTGCTCCTCTTGCAAAAATAGCTTTGGAATACGCGGTATGCTGAAAGGTAACAACTTCATCAGTTCCGGCAAAAATCACGTCGTGTTCTCCTACAATGGTGCCGCCGCGAACTGCAGATATTCCAATTTCTTTTTTGTCTCTTGCTTTTCTTACCTGGCTTCTTTCATAAACGTAATGGAATTCCTGATCCATCGCCTCATTAATGGAATCTGCAAGAGCAAGTGCTGTCCCACTGGGGGCATCCAGTTTCTTATTGTGATGTTTTTCTAAAATCTCAATATCGAAACCAGCGCTGGCAAGGACAAGCGCAGCATCCTTTATAAGCTTCATTAACAGATTAACGCCCAGAGACATATTGGCAGACCGAAGCACTGCTACCTGTCTGGATGCCTCTTCAACCATCTTTACCTGATCCTCAGAAAGTCCCGTTGTACACAAAACTACCGGAATCTGCTTTTCAATGCTGTAATGAAGGAGACCCTCCACAGCTTTAGCAGAAGTGAAATCAACGATTACATCCGCTTCTACATCACAGGACTCTAAAGAAGAAAATACGGGATACGGATTTTCTTTCGTCATGTTGGGATCGATACCGGCAACAATTTCTATATTATTCTCTTCCGCTGCAATACCGGAAATGACCTGTCCCATAGCCCCGTTACAGCCGTGCATTATCATCTTAATCATGATTTCCTCCATATGTATAGCATATACTTCTTATAAAATTCCATACTCTTTCATGGCAATTTTTAATTTTTCCTGATTTTTCTCTTCCATTTCAGTTAACGGAAGACGCATTGGTCCTGCCTGTCTTCCCATAATATTTAATGCTGCTTTTACAGGAATGGGATTGACTTCACTGAATAACGCATTAATTAATGGAATTGCTTCCAGCTGAAGTCTTGCACTGCGCTTCACATCACCGTCAAAATACGCCTGACAGATCTCATGTGTCTTTGCAGGAGCAACATTGGATAAAACAGAGATAACTCCTTTTCCGCCCAGAGACATCATGGGAACAATCTGATTATCATTGCCGGAATAAACATCGGCCTTCCCATCCGTCAGACTCATTAAATCAGCAATGGCAGAAAAATCACCGCTGGCCTCTTTCACGCCTAAAATATTAGGAACAGTAAGACAGAGATCTGCAATGGTCTCAGCTTTTATGGTGACACCGGTTCTGCCTGGGATATTATATAGAAGAATCGGAATATTCACAGCATCTGCCACAGCTTTAAAATGAGCCTTTAATCCGTTCTGCGTCGCCTTATTGTAATACGGAGATACCAGAAGAAGTCCATCCGCTCCCAGCTTTTGTGCTTCCACAGACAGATAAACAGCTGTATCTGTGCAATTAGAACCAGTTCCGGCTATGACTGGAATTCTTTTCTTCGTTACCTCACATACATATCTGATTACATCCAGATGTTCCTCATGAGTCATGGTGGAAGCTTCTCCAGTGGTTCCGCATGCAACAATGGCATCGGTTCCCTCCGCTATCTGCTCCTCTACCAATTTTTCAAGTACCTCATAATTGACTAATCCGTTTTCCTGAAACGGTGTTACAAGCGCTACTCCTGCGCCTTCAAAAATTGCCATGGTCTTATCCTCCTGATTCTTTATCGTTATACATAGTAAACTTCTAAGGGCCCTTTGACACTCTGTTCTTCCTGTCAAAACGAAAAAACAGAGCTGACAACAGGGTCAGCTCTTAAAGTCCAGAATCTGGTAATCTCATCTTTCTTTAAGTAGCTCCCCATCCATACGGATGACAGTCATATGGCTCTTAACCATATGCCCAGAACAGATATGTTCAGGCCATACCGTTCTTCGGCGTCTCTTCCTTTCCACTGTCCTCCTCTGTACCTGATACATCGGACAATATACTGATAAGCAACGCAACCTCTACTCTATTATGTATGTTACCATACTAACATTATTATTTTGTATTGTCAACTTTAACATGATTGATTTCCAGAATACTGTCTACATAAGGTTCTATCTCTTTTGAAAATACCTTACCGGTTAATACGACCTCCATCTCATCCACTTTAGACTGAAGAAGTTTTATGAGTTCTCCCGCTTCTACAATTCCCTGATCTAAAAGTCCAAGAATTTCATCCAGGATCAGCATATCGCATTCTCCTGTAGAGACTACTTTTCTGGCAAAATTAAGACCATTGCGGATATTCATGCGTTCCTCTTCCTGCCGTTCCATGGACAGATTCTCAAATAATCCATCGCACTTTTCAAACCGGAAGATCTTCATCTCCGGTTCCAGTCTTTTCATAATCTCCAGAGATCCACGTCCCTGACAGCCTTTCAAAAACTGGATCATGATGACAGTTCTGTTCTTCGTCAGAGCCTCGATTCCCATGCCGAGTGCAGAAGACGTCTTACCTTTTCCTTCCCCGCATATAACCTGTATCGTACCTCGATTCATCTTTCAGCACCTCATAACAGCTAAAAAGCAATTATTTACTTATTATGTTAGAACCTGCTTATCGTATCATAAAATTAATATTTTTTCAAGTTTTCTTATTATTTCCTTAATATATTAATAATATTTTATTCGGAGCATTCCAGCTTGCTGACCGATACCTCGTAAGCCACTCTCTTTTCACATTCCGTATCCGTGAGCTTTTTGGTATACTCTCTGCTCTGAACTCTTCCCCAGACTTTAACTCTGGTGCCTACTGTAAAACCAGAAGCATATCTTGCATTTCTTCCCCATGCAATACAGGGTATGTAATCGGACTTTCCATAAGGGCGGTTAACTGCAAGGAGTAAATCTGCAATTTCCCTGCCTAACGGGGTTTTTCTGTAAATGGGTGCTTTGCAGATATATCCATCCAGAAAAATTTGATTGGTTTTTGTGTAATCTGTAAACTCTTCCATAAAATGGATCTCGCGGACAAATACGGAAAGTACGAGGCGGTTCTTTGTTCCTTCATGACGATTATAGGAACGGAACTGACCAACCGCTTCTATGGTACAACTTTCGTAATTTCCTTCCACGTCGATGAGACGTTCGGAGATCATCAGCGGAATCACGTCTGCCTGATCGCTGAGACGGTTTACCGCAATGTCCACCATATAGAATCCTTCTCCAAAAACCTCATGGCTGAAGGTGAAGCCGGAGACAATCTCTCCGATAACGCTTACTTTGTTGTTTTCAATCATTTTTTCTGACATAGTATTTCTCCTCTTCTTTCACTAATTTGCTAATATGCTTCACAGCTAATATTAAATTTATGTGGCAGAATACATGAAAATGATAAAAAGCATACCAAAAATATCGACAGAAGGAGGCAGAATGCACAAAAAATAACGGAGAATGCTGACTGATCGGCGATATTTCGGCGATCTGCGTCAGTATTCTCCTGTTTATAACAATTTATACTAAAGATTTTTTATTCTGAGAAGAACGTTTTCTGATGGTTGGATCCAGAATTTTCTTTCTGATTCGAAGGCTGACCGGGGTGATCTCCAATAGCTCATCAACATCAATAAAGTCAAGAGACTGCTCTAAGCTCATCTCCTTTGGAGGGCTGAGTTTCAAAGCGTCATCTGCTCCGGAAGAACGGGTATTGGTCAGTTTCTTTGCCTTACAGATATTAATTTCAATATCTTCCGCCTTGGGATTCTGTCCGATTACCATACCGGAATATACCTTCACACCAGCTCCAATAAACAGGATTCCTCTCTCCTGGGCATTGTAAAGACCATAGGTTATGGATTCGCCTGATTCAAAAGCGATTAAGGATCCGGACTTTCTATAAGACAATTCACCCTTAAACGGAGCATAATCATCAAATGTAGTATTCATAATTCCGTTACCCTTGGTGTCTGTCATAAATTCACCACGGTAGCCGATTAATCCTCTGGATGGAATGGAAAATTCCAGTCTTGTATATCCGCCGTTAGCCGGGCTCATGCCCTGAAGCTCACCCTTACGGCCTGTAAGCTTCTGAATAACAGCTCCGGTAAACTCTTCCGGTACATCGATATAAGCGATTTCCATTGGTTCCAGTTTTCTGTTTCTTTCGTCATAATGATACAAAACTTCTGCTTTACTTACTGCAAATTCAAAGCCTTCCCGTCTCATATTCTCAATCAGTACAGATAAATGAAGTTCTCCTCTGCCGGAAACCTTAAAGCAGTCCGGAGATTCTGTCTCCTCCACACGAAGGCTGACATCTGTATTTAATTCGCGGAATAAACGTTCTCTTAAATGACGGGAAGTGATAAATTTACCTTCCTGTCCTGCGAGAGGGCTGTCATTTACCATGAAATTCATGGCGATTGTTGGTTCAGAAATCTTCTGGAACGGAATGGCTTCCGGGTTTTCTACAGAACAGAGAGTATCACCGATATGGATATCTGCAATACCTGAGATCGCTACAATGGCACCAATTCCTGCTTCCTGTACTTCTACCTTATTAAGACCCTCGTATTCATACAGCTTACCAACCTTAACCTTGCGGAATTTGTCAGGATCATGATGATTGACTATAACGCATTCCTGGTTAACTCTGATTTTACCGTTATCTACTTTACCAACTCCGATTCGTCCCACATACTCATTATAATCAATGGTACTGATTAAAAGCTGGGTAGAAGCTTCCGGATCTCCTTCTGGTGCAGGAATGTGGTCAATGACTGTCTGGAATAAAGGAGCCATGTCAACGCCTTCATCTCCCAGCTCTTTTTTTGCAAATCCAGCTTTTGCGGAAGCATAAAGGAACGGACAATCCAGCTGCTCTTCACTTGCATCAAGATCCATAAGAAGCTCTAACACTTCTTCTTCTACTTCTTCCGGTCTTGCTTCCGGTCTGTCAATCTTATTGATACAGGCTACCACAGAAAGTCCTAATTCCAGTGCTTTTCTTAATACGAACTTGGTCTGGGGCATAACACCTTCATAAGCGTCTACCACCAGAATAACTCCGTTAACCATCTTTAATACACGCTCTACTTCTCCGCCGAAATCCGCATGTCCAGGCGTATCAATAATGTTAATCTTTGTATCTCTGAAATGAACTGCCGTATTCTTGGATAAGATGGTGATTCCGCGCTCTCTTTCAATATCGTTGGAATCCATAACGCGCTCTACCACTTCCTGATTCTCACGGAATACACCGCTCTGCTTTAACAGGGCATCCACAAGCGTAGTTTTACCATGATCGACGTGGGCAATGATTGCCACATTCCTGACGTCTTCTCTTTTCATCTTCATAAATGTACTCTTCTTTCTGTTATTCAAGCATAATACAGGTAATTCACTCCCATATCATAAAAAACTAAGGACCTGCTATGCCCTTAGTTTCATCTACATTATCACGATTTATTAGTATAACACCTGAAATATAATATTGCAAGATTTTTTTTATTTTCTGCAAATCTATGATCCTTCCGGAAACAATAAGACTTCTTTTTCGTGTATGCCAAAAAATACAGAATCGCCTGTCTCAAGATTTGCTTTCCCTCCTGTAGCCTCGGTAATATCTGCCTGAAGCTTTAGAACTTCCTCATCAGGCACCAGCACGGTGAGCATGACACGATCCGTATATTCGCTGTTTAACGTCGTAATATCTGACTGGCCCAAGAGATACTGTATTTTTCCCACTCCATTATAATCTGTATCAATAATAAGTTTTTTTGCCGGTACCAGATTAAGTACCGTGCATGACTTAAGGCCTTCCTTTACCGCGCCGGAATACGCTCTTACAAGACCTCCCGTGCCAAGAAGGGTCCCGCCGAAATACCGGGTGACTACCACACAGAGATTCACGATTTCCTCCCCTTCCAGAACGTCAAGCATGGGCTTTCCGGCTGTCTGACTGGGTTCTCCATCGTCACTGCAGCGCTTTCCTTCCCCATTCTCTCCCAAAATCCAGGCATAACAATTGTGGCTGGCATCCCAGTATTTTTTTCTTATTTCCTCTATAAATGCCTGAGCCTCTTCCTCTGTTTTAACAGGCCGAAAACTGGCTATAAAACGGGATTTCTTCTCAATAATTTCTCCCGTACCTTCTTTGTATAATATTTTATAGGCTTTTCTCATACGCATCCTCATTTCTTCTATATAAACAATCCTTTCCCATTATATCCAAAATAAGGTGCAGGATCAAGGTTCCATGTATAAATGGATAAATTTCTTCCGAAAATGGTAAGTGTTGAATTGCACGACAATTTTTGGTATAATGAACCGGTAAAGGAGGTTTCCCATGAATTACGGCAAGCAATCGACAGAGAGAAAGATCAAATCTGCCAATTCAAAAGCGAGGAAATACACTACAAAGGTTTTTCTTGCCTTTTTAAAAAGTCTGTTTATTCTATGCCTGTTTGGAAGCATTGTGGCTGCAAGCGTCTTATTAGGCATGGTAAAAGGAATCATAGACAATGCTCCTGATGTGGACATCTCAACCATTGTCCCCAACGAATATGCCACTACCGTTTACGACAGTGCAGGCAATGTCACTGAGACCCTGGTAACCGCAGGTTCAAACAGAGAGGAAGCCACTTACGAGGAACTTCCTAAAAATCTGGTCAATGCTTTTGTTTCTTATGAAGATTCCAGATTCTGGGAACATAACGGAATCGACCTGCGCTCCATTATGAGAGCGGTAAGAGGCGTACTGACCGGCGATTCCACAGCCGGAGGCGGAAGCACCATTACACAGCAGCTGATCAAAAACAGTGTGTTTGGCGGTGGTATGGAAAAAAGTTTTGGAGAACGCCTGGAACGAAAATTTCAGGAGTGGTTTCTGGCCATTAAACTTGACGGTGTTATGTCAAAGGAGCAGATCATTACCAACTACTTAAACACCATTAACTTAGGCAACAATACCCTGGGCGTCAAAGTGGCTGCCAAGAGATATTTTAACAAAAATGTATCGGAACTGACTTTATCGGAATGTGCAGTTTTAGCAGGAATTACCCAGAACCCTTCTAAGTTTAACCCTATTTCCGGTCAGAAGAATAACGCAGAAAAGCAAAAAGTCATTCTTCAATACATGCATGATCAGGGATATATTACAAAGGAAGAGGAAGATCAGGCTCTTGCAGATGACGTCTATTCCCGAATCCAGAATGTTGACACTGCAACCAAGGAAACTGCTTCTCCATACAGTTATTTTACAGACAAACTGGTGGAAGAAGTGATTACTTCCATGAAAGAAAAGTTAGGCTATACCGATACTCAGGCTCATAATATGCTATACAGCGGAGGTCTCTCCATCTACACAACCCAGGATCCTGGTATCCAGACCATTGTAGATGAGGAAATCAATAATCCGGAAAATTATACTGCAGCACGCTATTCCATCGAATACCGGCTGTCCGTCACTCACAAGGATGGAACAACCACCCACTACTCCGAAGAAAATGTCAAGCGCTATCACAAGGAGATGGGGGACAACGGCTATGATGGCTTATACAATAACGAAGAAGCGGCGGAGGCAGATATACAGGGCTATAAAAGCTATCAGCTGAAAGAAGGAGATACCATAATTGGAGAAAGCCTTCATAAAACCCTGCAGCCTCAGGCATCCTTTGTCATTATGGATCAGAAAACAGGAGAAGTAAAAGCAATTAACGGAGGACGGGGACAAAAACTGGCCAGCCTGACATTAAACCGTGCCAGCAACACCTATCGTCAGCCAGGTTCTACCTTTAAAATCCTCACCGCATTCTCTCCGGCACTGGACACCTGCGGTGCCACCCTGGGATCCGTTTATTATGATTCTGTTTATACGATTGGCAATAAAACATTTT
The DNA here is from genome assembly GCF_002934545.1 of Lacrimispora xylanisolvens. GTDB lineage: Bacteria > Bacillota > Clostridia > Lachnospirales > Lachnospiraceae > Lacrimispora > Lacrimispora xylanisolvens. The sequence continues at coordinate 144,685 of NZ_PTJA01000014.1, read as the reverse complement.
CCAACTGGTACAGCTCCGGATATCAGGGATACTCAAGCATCCGTGACGGTATCATTTATTCCATGAACATTGTGGCAGTGCGATGTCTGGTTGAAACAGTGAAGCCCCAGCTGGGTGTGGAGTATGCAAGAAACTTTGGAATTACTTCCCTGACTGACACCGATTACAATCCGGCTCTTGCACTGGGAGGAATCACCAAGGGAGTTTCAAACTTAGAGCTTACCGGCGCTTTTGCCACCATTGCCAATGGCGGAGTCTATACAAAACCGGTCTTTTTCACCAAGATCCTGGATCACGACGGCAAGGTATTAATTGATAATACACCTGAGACCCATCGTGTTTTAAAAGACTCCACTGCATTTCTCTTAACCGATGCGATGGCAGCTTCCATGGATAGCAGCCGGAAATTTTCCAGCTCAGGACCCAGTTCCACCAGCCCTGCTGCTAAAATACCGGGAATGTCCGCTGCAGGAAAAAGTGGTACTACCTCAGCCAACAACGATATCTGGTTTGTAGGTTATACCCCCTACTATACTGCCGGTATCTGGGCTGGATGCGACGATAACCAGAAACTGACAAAGCAAAACGGAGGTGCCTCCTTCCACAAGGCAATCTGGCGCAAGATCATGACCAGAATCCATGAAGGTAAGCCAGATCCCGGTTTCCCTATGCCTGACAGTGTAGAAACGGCTCAGATCTGCCGAAAATCCGGCAAACTGGCAGTGACCGGTGTCTGCACGGAAGATCCCAGAGGCAATGCTGTTTATACGGAATACTTTGCAAAAGGAACGGTACCTACAGACGTATGTAACAATCACGTAAGAGCAACTGTTTGTTCTGTATCCCATCAGCTGCCCACTCCTTATTGTCCGGAACGGACAACTGCCGTATTTATGGTTCTTCCAAACGGCGAGACCGGTCAGACAGATGATTCCAAATACGCAATGCCTGGATATTGCACCATTCATTCAGCAAATTCCATTACCATACCTCCAGGCAGTTATCCTTACGAGGATGAGACATCGCCCCAGCAATACGCACCGGGCTACATTCCACAAAATCCCGGCGCAAACAAACCCATTTATCCCTGGGAAGATTATTGATAAAATGAAGAAGGGCATCAAACCTTAAACCAGGTCTGATGCCCTCTCCTTATATAAAAATCAGCTTTTCATTTTCGGCTTGAATATAATGGATCCCAGATATCCAAAAATTAAAGCACCGGATATGCCCACTGCGCTTGCAGTAAATCCACCTTTAAACACTCCCAGAAAACCGTCCTCTCCCATGCTCTTTAAGACGCCTTTCCATAGAGAATTGCCAAATCCCAGCAGAGGAACCGTTGCACCTGCTCCTGCCCAGTCACTAAAGGGCTGATAGATTCCAAGGGCTCCAAGAATACTTCCGATTACTACCAAAAGCACCATAATCCGCCCAGGCATCAACTTGGTATTGTCCATCACAACCTGAACCACTGCACAGATTGCTCCGCCTACCAGAAATGCTTTTACAAATTCCATAGCGTTCTCCTTTCCAGATTAGTTGTCTATATGCTCGATCATAACTCCATGAGCAATGCCAGGAATGGTTTCTCCTTCGTTAAAGCTTACTGTGGACAGCAGTGCTCCAGTTGGTACAAAAAGAACCCGCTTCCACGTTCCGTCCTTGATTTTTGGTAATATATAAGAACAGAGCGTTGACGCTGCACAGCCACAGCCGCTTCCTCCTGCATGGGTATCCTGGGAATCAGGATCAAATATCTCAATCCCGCAGTCTGTATGGATGGTCTCCAGATCATGCCCTTTATTTTTCATGAAATCCAGGAGAATGGTACGGCCGACCTGGCCAAGATCTCCAGTTATGATTTTATCATAATAATTTTCATCTACATTAAAATCGTCAAAGTTCTGCTGTATGGTATGAAATGCGGCAGGTGCCATAGCTGCTCCCATATTCATGGAATCTTTGATTCCCATATCCACCATACGGCCGGTGGTAATACCGGTAATTGCCGCAATTCCTTCTTTTCTGTGTTTGGTAAGAATAACAGCTCCGCAGCCGGTCACTGTCCAGGAAGAAGAAGACGGGCGCTGACTTCCGTAACCCAGCGGAAATCGAAACTGTTTTTCAGCTGTTGCAAAATGGCTGGACGCCATTGCCATTACTTTATCCGCATAACCTGCAGCCACTGTCATAGAGCCAAGATTTAAGGCCTCACCCATGGTGGAGCAGGCACCAAAAAGACCAAATAAAGGAATTTCCAGATCAACTGTACCAAATGATGTTGCAATCAGCTGTCCCAGTAAATCCCCGGCGAACAAATAACGGATGTCCTTTTTCCGGACATCTCCTTTTTCAATTGCCAGATCTGCGGTCTGCTTTTGCAGTGCACTTTCCGCCTTCTCCCACGTATCTGCCCCAAACATATCATCCTGTTCCACTACATCAAAAAGCTTGCCAAGGGGTCCTTCTCCCTCTTTTTTTCCGACTATGGAAGCCATACTTTCAATTACCGGAGGCTCTTCAAATTTTATGCTTGCTTTTCCAACCTGCATTTTACTCACTCCATTTCTCTTTCAGTCTGGTCTACACTATGCCGAAGGCTTTCAGGACATAGGCGATCACTCCCAGTATCCACGAACTTAATATGCCGTAAAGAATTACCGGACCGGCAATGGTAAATATCTTACAGCCGATTCCAAATACCTGTCCCTCTGCTTTAAATTCAACCGCAGGCGCCACCACAGAGTTTGCAAAGCCAGTTATGGGCACCAATGCTCCTGCACCCCCAAACTTGGTTATTTTAGGATAGATATTTAATCCTGTAAGAATCACGCTGGCCGCAATTAAAATCAAAGTTGTCCAGGCGGATGCAGTATCCTTTTCCACTCCCTGGTTCATAATCAGTGTGGTGCAAATCTGACCTATGGTACAGATAATTCCTCCTACCAAAAAAGCTTTGATGATATTGGGAAGTTTTTTATTTACCGGAGTTACTTCCTTTACATAAGCTTCATAGGCTTTTTTATTAACTTCCATTTTTTCCTCCATTCTGTAAAAAGCTGTTATTGTCCGATGCGTTCTGCAAAAAACACCAGGGAACCGGTCAGTTTTCCAAGGGCGATGGACAAAATGATATATTGCAGTCCAACGCCCAGATTAATTCTTCTGCTGATAGCAGGAAGCGCTTTCAACGTTTCTGCAAGAGACATCACCAGGCAGCCGATAAATATTCCCACAGCAAGTCCAAAGACGCCTAAAAATATATTACCTCCAAATCCAATGGGTGTTTCGTAAATATCACCGATATTTCCAAGCACACCACCAAGAATGATACATGACTCATACAGCATAATGTGTTTCTTTGTATGAGTAAATCCAATCAGGCGGGGAAACACTCCAATAATTGCCAAAAAGGCAAAAACGCCGGCTGCTATGATGCCGCCAGCGCTTAATCCGACAAAGCATAGCAACACCTCTTTAAGAAGCATCGATATCAGACTCCTTTCTCCCTTCATTCTGGATCAGGGTTTTGCTGATATTATCTTCATAAAGACGCATTTCCACCTCCAGTGGGGTCGGATCGGTATTGATCTTGATTTTTGCAAAATGATTAAAAAATCCAACAATTCCAACTGCCAGTCCAACCGAATAACTGACTTCCAGAATTGTAAAACCATTGGATTCCTCTCTCATAATAATCTTATAAATTTCCTTGAATACATCGGTAACGCTTACATCGTTATTAAATGTCATAATTGCAAAAGCTGCACCGCAGTAACAAATCACGCAGACAAAAATAGTTTTTATCCACTGCCACACCCAGTTTGGAGATTTGGGTCTGTGGTAATCAATGATATAATCAACCTTGCCCACGTTATTGACGGAAATAGCCGGGTCCATTTCCACCAGCTTTTTAATCACATCAAGTGTGCTCTCAATATATCGTTTGTTACGATCCGAATGAATGGTTTTAATCCGCAGTGCATTACACTTATTCATAACGGCAGAATCGTCACAATAGACATCAGCTACATCTTTCAGCTGCACTTCCTTGTGGTGTACCTCTGTAATTTCACTGATGTTTAAATATACGGTCTTACTCATGCAACCATCTCCCATCTGGGAGCGGCCTCAACAAGTGTTCCCTCCTTTTGAGTCCCATCGGGCATAACGGCGATCATATACCAGATTGCAGCTGCGATTGCAATTAAGCATATGACCAGTAGCGTCATGACTAGCTTATGTTTCATGGATTCCATACATGCTCACATCCTTTTCTCTGGTTTTTCAAAATTAGTATGAGCCGTATGAAATTTTTTATTCTATAATTTTTCGCGCATCTGTTTTAAAATCTTTTTTTCCAGCCTGGAAACCTGAACCTGAGAAATGCCAAGCTTATCCGCAATCTGACTCTGGGTCTCGTTGTAATAATACCGTCGTATAATAATTTCCCTGTCCTTATCCGATAAATCGGTTAACAATTCCCGAAGCACCATACGGTTTAACAATTCTTCCTGTGCAGAACTTTCTTCTTCTATTTTATCAATCAGAAGCAGACTGTTTTCGTCATTTTTATTGACAGAACGATATAACGATTCCACCTCAGCTCCAGCTTCTATGGAAGCTGCCACTTCTTCTTTACTGGCCCCGATTTCTCCTGCAATCTCTTCTACCGTAGGCTCTCTTCCAAATCGGTAAACCAGCTCCTCCCGCACATTTTTTACCTTCATTCCCATTTCCTTAATGGACCGGCTGACTTTTATGATTCCGTCATCTCTTAAAAAACGTTTGATCTCTCCGGTTATCATTGGAACTGCATAGGTGGAAAACTTGACTTCATAGGATAAATCAAATTTATCGATGGCTTTCATTAAACCAATGCTTCCAATCTGAAATAAATCCTCAGGCTCATAACCACGCCCTGTAAATCTGCGCACAATACTCCAGATCAAACCGAAATTCTCGGTCACAAGCCGGTCTCTTGCCGCTTTATCTCCATCGTGAGCCATTTGTATCAATCTCATGGTCTCATCCATAGGGCTCACCTGCTAATCTTCTTTTTCATAATCACCGCAGTTCCCTTATCTGGCTCTGATTTAACTTCCACCTGATCCATAAATGCTTCCATAAAAGAGAATCCCATACCAGACCGGACTCCATCAGGATCCGTGGTAAACATGGGTTCCATCGCCTGTTTAATATCCGTAATCCCAATTCCTGTATCCCTGACGGAAACAGTCAGTTCCTGTCCCTCAACCGTCACTTCTATGTAGATGATTCCTCCCTTCCCCTGATATCCATGGATGACTGCGTTTGTGACTGCCTCTGAGACAGCCGTTTTCACATCCTCCACCTCCTCCAGGGTAGGATCCAGTCTGGCCATAAAAACGGCTACTGCTACTCTGGCAAATTCTTCATTTTGGGACAGGGCTTCCAATTCCATTTTCAGAATTTCTGGTTTGTTTTGTTCTGACATATGTTCCTCCTCAACCTGTGACTGCTGCTTCCTTAGAGTCATATAATTTCATTAATTTTAAAATTCCTCCCATTTTTAAAATGCGGAGAGCCTGAGATCCCGCACCGTAAATGGCTACACTTCCTCCGCTTAATGCCATCTGCTTGTAACGGTTAAGCAGGATTCCGATTCCGGAGGAATCCATAAATCTTGTTCTGGAAAAATCGAATATAATACGGCGGATATAATTCTCGGAAAGGATTAAATCTGTTTCATATTTTAACCCGGAACAGTTATGATGATCCAGTTCCTCCGGCAGATGAACGATTAATGTATGACCTTCTGCCTCATACGTAAAGTGTGGTTGATTCATATGCAATACTCCTCCATTTCTTATTGTCTGTCCGTAATACCAGAGAAGAGTGTTTTTTATACCGAAAAATAATCCGGGTGAATAAAAAAAGACACCACAAAAATATGTTTCTTCTGTAGTGTCTTTTCGAATTCTGCCATTAAAAACCTCGTTCTGTTTTCGCCTTAGCAGATAACGTTTCGTCTTTGCTGTTATTTATGATATCAGAAAACAAACCATTGGCCTGATCCTTCTGATCCATTCCCTTGTAGATAACGGCAGTCTTAAACTTCGCCTGCCAGCTGTCTGGTTTTAACTCAATACATTTTGCATAATAATTAAGGGCGGACTGACTGTCCCCTGCTTCCATGGCTTTATCACCCAGACTCTCTAAAATGGGGCAGCCCTTCTGTGCCATATCCTTTTTTATCTCAACAATAATCGCCTGAACATCTGCGGAAGCAATCAGCCCGGGATTGAGATCTGCATAGATTTTGACGGCAGACGGAAAATCATCCTTTTTATATGCCTGTAAAATACCGATAACCGACTGATACTGAGCCAGAACGCTGTCAGAGTTATTGGTTAAGGATGCCAGGGAATCCTCTGCTGTCTTCTTTTCTGATTCCAGAGTATTAAGCTGCTGGGTCAAAAGATCCGCCTTTTGATTGGCCTGGCTTAATTGCTCGCTGTATTTTAACATCTCTTTGTTGTGGTTATCGTTAATGGATTTGGTGTTCGCCGGCATAACCATAAAGAACACCACTGCGGCTCCCAGCAAAAGTCCTGCCAGTATGTTTAAAACCGCCTGATCCCTGGTGTTTTCCTTATAGCTTGGCGGGATAATCACATCATCATCCTGCATCTGCCTGTGGGAAACCACGTTCTTTAGTTTTCTTTTTTCCGGTTCCCGTTCTGGCTTAACCCTGGTACCGGTTTCTTTCATAATTGATTTATAATAAAGTGCTTTCGGATGATTATGATCAATTTGAAGCACCTTATTTACTGCTTTCCCGGCTTTCTGGTAATCCTCCCTGACGATGTACAGGAGTGCAAATAAAAGCTGGGCTTTTACATAATTGGGCTTGTCCTCCACGGCTTTATTAAGCTGCAGAATGGCCAGATCCTCACTTTCGCTTTTGACGTAAGCCAGAGCCTGATTAAACCGGCGCACTGCCCTCCGCTCCAGATCCATGGTGCCCTTTTTCTTCTGAATCACTTCCAGGTAGTAATCGGCCCGGTTATCCTCAGACTGTAAATTCTTACTGATAACCCATTGAACCAGTGCATCTCCCACCTCTCCTACCTCATAGTAGATGAGACCAAGAAGATTCCTTGCATCTGTCATATATTTATTAAAATGAAGACACTTTTTTAAACAATCAACTGATCCGGTTAAATCTCTTAGCCTGGCCTTCTCCAGTCCCATATTATAATAGCTGTTTGCAATCACCCGGATTCTTCGTTCATAATCCATATTTTATCCGCCTATTCCTTGCTGACTTCTTTAATCAGATTCATCATAAGATCATTCATATCGGTTAAATCACTTCTTACAATGGCATCTTCAACTGCATCGACCTCCAGGCTTGGCCTGTAGTCCTTAATCTCAGAATCAAAATCAATCATGTTTAATCCTCCTTAAAACGGCTTTTATCTCACCCATTAAATAGAGTGAACCTACACAAAACAGCAGATGATCCTCATCCTGTTTATGAAGCATAGAAAGCAATGCATCCTCTGTGTTTTGATATCCTGTTATTTCGCAGTGAGTTACTTCTTCAAACTCATGTAAGGCTGTCTCTGTCTTAATACCTCTGTCGGAATCTATATGGGTCACTGCCACTTCATCCAGTGGCAGACTGGCTGCGATCAATCTTATCATTTCGTGATAATTCTTATCGGAAACGGCAGAAAACAAAAGATTCGCCCTTTTTTTCCTGTCTGCACACAGTTCAGACCCAGTCTTTACAAATTCTTCCATTCCCCCTGGATTATGAGCCCCATCCAAAAATACGTCTGGCTGGACTTCTTCCATTCTGGCAGGCCAGCGCATTTTTAAAAAGCCTGTCCTGATCTGTTCCCTTGCTTTATTCAGTCTCATATCTCCCAGTAATCCGGATACTTCCACTGCCCGCAAAGCGAGAAGGGCATTCATAACCTGATATCTGGCTGGAGAAGGAATCATTACCTGATATACCTCCCCTTTTATCCCTTTCATTTCTACCTGGAAGCCGTTGTTTTCTGATCCTGTGATCTGGTAACAATGCCTGTCCGTTTCAAAATAAGGTGCGTCCTGCTCCAAAGCCCTTTTTCGGATCACGTCCGAAACAATCTGGTCATTTGCGTCAAACACAACCGGAACATTCTTCTTAATTATACCTGCCTTTTCAGAAGCGATCTTTTCTATTGTATTACCTAAATATTCCGTATGATCCAGACTGACGGAGGTGATAACAGATACCAGCGGATGACGGATGACATTGGTTGTGTCAAGCCTTCCGCCTAAGCCAACTTCCAGTATAACCAGATCAACCCCCGACTTCTGAAATAAATCCATAGCCATATAAAATAGAAATTCAAAATAAGACGGATGGCAGTATCCTTGTTCTGACATCCGTTCAGAAAGTGATCTTACTGTCCGGTAGCTGTCTGTAAAAGCTGATTCCGATGCCATCTCTCCATTTACACAAAAACGTTCTCTTATATCAATCAGATGAGGGGATGTAAATGTACCCACTTTATATCCAGCACTTAAGAACACAGACTGCAAAAAAGCACATACAGAACCTTTCCCATTGGTCCCTGCAACATGAATGATTCTCATGGTTTCATCAGGCTCTCCCATCTCTTTTAAAAACGTCCTGATCACTTCCAGTGAATTCTTCTTTTTCGCCCACATCGGGATACGGCTTAAATATTCCTCTGCCGTTTCTTCAAATCTCATCCTTAAAGTACCAACTTCCTGCTTAAATTCATAGAAAACGGACTGATCCAGCTTCCTCAATTAATTATAATATAAGTCTGCCAATATGCAACCCATTTCTTTCGCAAAAAGTCCTTTATTTCTACATCTTGTCCCCCGTGCATTCCCGGAAAGGGAAAATTTGCCTGAATTTAAAATAGGGAATGCCAGTTAACCGGCATCCCCTTTCTGCTTATCTGATACAATTTATGATTCTCCGCAATATGCAATGGCTTCAATTTCCACTAAAGCGTCTTTTGGAAGAGCTGCCACTCCAAATGCTGCTCTGGCTGGACATTCTCCTTCAAAAAAGGTTGCATACACTTCATTCATTGCTGCAAAATCATTGATATTCTTTAATAATACCGTTGTTTTAACCACCTGATCCATGGATAAACCACCGCTCTCCAGTATGGACTTTATATTGGTTAAAGACTGTCTTGTCTGAGATGCAATATCCTCACCTGCAAATACACCAGTTGCCGGATCAATGGGAAGCTGGCCGGACACGAACACATAATCGCCTCCGCAAACACCCTGAGAATAAGGACCAATTGCTGCCGGAGCCTTTTCTGTCGCCAAAACTTTTTTCATAATTATGTATCTCCTTTCGTTCATTTCAATGATATTTCTAGATTAACACACATTCTTCAAAAGTCAAGAAAATTATTTTGGTATGCTCAAAAATATTTAGTTTAAGTGGAGTTTTTACCCCTTGTCATCTGGTATTGAATACTATATAATATGACTAAGGGGATTATCACATGTGCGGAGCTTTCCCGTGCAGAACGGAGGACATATGAAAACCAACGAGGAACGATTACAAAAAATTTTAGAGCATTTGGATGGGCTTGACTATATCTCGCCGGAAACCATTCCAAACATTGATTTATATATGGATCAGGTCACTACGTTTATGGATAAGCATTTAAGTGAAACAAAGCGTTATCCGGATGATAAGGTCTTAACCAAGACTATGATCAACAATTATGCCAAGAATAATCTTCTTCCCGCTCCTAGTAAAAAGAAATATACGAAAGAACATATTCTTCTGCTTATATTCATCTACTATTTTAAAAATTTATTATCCTTTAATGATATTGAACAGCTTTTCAGACCAATTACCGAAAAACACTTTAATCCTTCTGACGGCATGCCATTGGAAGCAATCTATAAGGAAGTATTTTCCCAGGAAGATTCTGATTTAGAACGTATTAAATCTGACATACTGGAAAAGTACCAGCATTCCAGCAAGACCTTTGAGGAAAAAGGAATTGAGGGTGATGACCTGGAATACTTACGCCTCTTTTCCTGGATCTGCGAGCTGTCACTGGATGTATACGTAAAAAAACAGGTGATCGAACAGCTTATTGACGATTTAAGAGAAGATCCTTCTTTAAAAAAGAAGAAATAACGAACAGGGGACAAGAACCGGTATGGACTTGTCCCCTGTTTTCTATATCTCTTTCTTCTCTTCCAGACGCTTAAATACCATATCATAACCGTCATTCCCGTAATTTAAGGAACGGTTCACACGGCTGATGGTCGCTGTGGATGCACCGGTCTTCTCTGCAATCTCCAGATAGGTTCTGCCTTCCCGCAGCATCTTTGCTACCTCGTATCTCTGGGATAAGCTTAACAGCTCATTCACCGTACACACATCCTCAAAAAACGTATAGCACTCCTCCGGTGTTTTTAAGGTTAGAATTGCTTCAAACAGATGATCAACTGCATCTGTCTTAATTTTTTTATTCATATGAGATCTATCCCCTTTTTATTCCTTATGGTCTATCTGTATTTTAACATATTAACGTTATAAAATCCACCCCTGTGGTATCAGGAAAGCATAAATTTTTCTACTACCAGAGCAATTCCGTCATCATTGTTGGAAGCAGTCACATAATCAGCTGCTTTTCGGACTGGAAGAACTGCATTTTCCATGGCCACTCCAAGTCCGGCGTACTCAATCATAGACAAATCATTGTATCCGTCACCGCAGGCAATCATCTCCTCCCTGCTCATGTTAAGATGCGTAAGAAGCCGTTCCAGGCTTGCCGCTTTATCAATTCCTTTGGGAAGAATCTCCAGAAAGTAAGGTTCTGATCGGTACACGCTGTAATCACGTCCCAGTGCAGCCTTCACCTTGGGTTCTACCATGGCAAGATAGTCCCCTTCTTCCAGCATCAGATATTTGACTACGGGAAACTGTACATAGCCTTCCATATCTTCCACTTCTCTGACTTCCAGTTTATTCACGGCAGATTCCTTGCCTACATATTCATCTTTGGCATTCCCGGTTATGATTAAATCATCTTCATAAGTTAAGATATTAACCCCGTGCTCCTTCGCCATCCGGATTATCTTCTGGTTAGAAGATACCGGCAGCTCCTTTGCAAAGATGGTTTCTCCTGATTTACAGTCTATAATACGTCCTCCGTTAAAGGATAAAATATAACCGCCGGTTTCATGAAGCTTTAATTCTTTTGCAATGGGCATGATTCCATAAGTCGGGCGGCCGGAAGCCAGCACAATCACTCCGCCCTGGCGCTGCAACTCAAAAAGTGCTTCTTTTGTTCTGGGCGTGATTTCTTTATCCCGGTTCGTCAGCGTCCCATCCAAATCAAGCACTATTATACGATATTTCATTGTACTTCACCTGCTTTTGTAAATTTTACTATAGCAGTATAGCACAGTTTTAACCTATATACCATCTTTAAATAAGAAAATATGGAATAGGTCGTAAACTCTGCCTGTCAGACTACATAGAATTTTAACAGGAGGATGAATGGAGGAGAACCAAATGAAGAAAGCAATTGCAATCTTTCTGGCTGTAATTGTGGTCGCTGCTTTACTGACCAGCTGCAGAACAACATCCAGAAAACACATCAAACCCCTTTTTTCCCACGTATCCGCCCAGATCTTTATTATTTAAAATTTTTTAAGACAAGGTACTTTCCCGTATTACAACAATACAATGTAGTATTAAGATATGAAAAAGGAGGATTTTATGAGAAAAGCCTATCGTACATTTATCATGGCCGTTCTCACCGGAGCGTCTTTACTCAGCTTAACCGCCTGCGGTTCAAAGACAAAGTCATCGGACTTAACCCCGGTCAAATTAAATGAAGTTGCCCATTCCATCTTTTATGCCCCTCAGTATGCAGCCATAGAGCTGGGATACTTTGAGGATGAGGGCATTGATTTAACCTTAGTAAACGGAGCCGGCGCTGACAAGGTTATGACCGCCCTTATATCCGGTGATGCAGATATTGGTTTTATGGGCTCTGAGGCCTCAATCTATACTTATGCAAACGGTTCCCAGGATTACGCAGTTAATTTTGCACAGCTGACTCAGCGTGCAGGCAATTTTCTTGTTGGAAGAAGTGAACAGCCTGATTTTAAATGGGCCGACTTAAAAGGGAAGAAAGTACTGGGCGGCAGAGCCGGTGGGATGCCGGAAATGGTATTTGAATATATCCTGAAAAAGAACGGAATTAATCCTGCCACAGATCTGACAATCGATCAGAGCATTAATTTTGGACTGACGGCAGCAGCCTTTACCAGCAATGATGCAAATTATACCGTTGAATTTGAACCGTTTGCAACAGGACTGGAAAAGGAAGGCAATGGCTTCGTAGTCGCTTCTTTGGGCGTAGACTCAGGCTATATTCCATATACCGCCTACAGTGCCAAAAAAAGTTACCTGGAAAAGAATCCGGCAACAATACAGAAATTTACCAACGCCATTCAAAAAGGCCTGGAATATGTAAATTCTCATTCCTCGGAAGAAATTGCAAAAGTAATCCAGCCCCAGTTTAAGGAAACCGATGTAAAAACCATTGCTGCCATCGTAGACCGTTACAAAGCCCAGGATACCTGGAAAAAGGATACTGTATTTAACAAAGACAGCTTTGAGCTTTTAGAGAATATTCTGGAGGAGGCTGGTCAGTTAAAAGACCGGGTTCCTTATGAAAATCTTGTGACGACTGAGTATTCTGAGAAGGCTGCCAAATAATTATCTCAACAACAAAGGGGACATTGCACAGGCAATTGTCCCCTTATCATAGTGACTTTATGAGGTGAAATCAATGAATGCTCCATTCACTCAGATACTGAATCCCACCAATGAGCAGCGGCAGGAAATGATCAGGAATTCATTGGAGATGGCTGGCCGTCCGGAAGATTACGAAAATATTGTCCGTTTGCTGAGTCCGCCTCCGGACATTACAAATTATGCACAGCCAGGGGCACTAAAGGGCGTAAAAATCGGCGTGATTGGAGGAGGCCTCGCCGGTCTGTCCGCTGCATTTGAGCTTCGAAAGCTGGGGGCTGACATTACCATCCTTGAGGCTAATGACAGCAGAGTAGGAGGAAGAGTATATACCTACTATTTTAACACGGAATATTATAACGAATTCGGCGCCCACAGAATCCCGGTTACCCACGAAACCACCTGGCATTATATTAATTTGTTTGGTCTCAATACCCGTCCTCTCTCTGTAAGGCAGCGCAACAATTTTTTGTATGTACATAACACCCGCTTAAGAACAACAGAATCCATCGAGCAGAATCTTTATCCCCTGTATGACTTAACTCCCCAGGAACGAAATACTCCCTGGTCAGAGCTAAATGACTACGCCTTTACGTATCCAATGATGCAGCTTTCGCCTGACATTCGATCGGAGCTGATACAGATCTTACCCCGTTATTCTCCGGAAATTTTGTCTCTTATGAACAATTCTGTGCGGCAGACTCTGGAAAATCTGGGTCTCAGCCAGGGGGCAATCAGCCTGATCTCAGGGGTGGATCCGGGAACCGGGTCTTTAATTGATGCCAGTTACGCTGAAACTGTCCAGGAGGAATATACCATTGACTACCGTAATACCTATACCATTGAAGACGGGATTGTAAACCTGCCCTACGCCTTTATTCAATCCTTCTACAAAGACAATTTACCCCAATATCAAAATATTCCGCCCTCTCAGCTAGGCACTGTCACTTACTGGCCCGGTCAGTCGGTCACAGGTATTTACCAGCAGGAAAACAGCGATCAGGTTGTTCTTGCCCATCGCAATGTACGGGATTTAAGCAGTACTTCTGATACGTTCGATTACGTTATCTGTGCAATCCCCTACTCCACTCTGCGGGAAGTGGAAATCAAACCAAGTTTCAGTAATCCAAAGATGCAGGCGATCTTAGAATACAATTATACCAATTCTCAAAAAACCTTTTTTCTATGCAAAGAACGTTTTTGGGAACAGGATACGGATTATGGTCGTATTGTTGGAGGATTTTCTCAGACAGATCTGCCGATTCAGTACATTTTCTATCCTGGAGATCATCTTCTGTGTCCGGATCCTTCTTTCTGCTCACCAAATGAACCAGGTGTACTCATCGCTTCCTATAATTATCATTTAAACTCAACAAGAGTGGGGAATATGTCAGAACCTCTACGGTTTGAATATATAAAGCAAAGCGTGGAGGAAGTTCATGGACTGCCAAGAGGATTCTTAGATCCCATTGTGGCAGACCATAAAACCGTGGTCTGGGATAATGAGCCTTATAACCGGGGGGCTTTTGCCGAGTCACTCCCAGGTCAGAAGCAATTATTCGCTTATGAGATGCTGAAGCCTGAATATAATCAAAGGGTTTTCTTTGCCGGCGAGCATGTATCCACAAAGCACGGCTGGATGCAGGGAGCACTGTATACAGGAAAGGAAGCTGCCAATCAGCTGGCTTATTCTATTTACAGTCAGCCTATGTAGTATCATTAAAAAGTGAGGGGCTGCCCTAATAGAATCTTCTATTTAATGCAGCCCCCTTTTTAATGGGTGATAAATTTATTCATTTTTCACTCTGATATCTAAAATATCCAATAAGAACATAAACATGGGAATACCTAAAAGCAGTCCCCACACTCCGATATAATGCTCACTGACTAAAAGAATAAGAAAAACCAGAAATACCGGTAATTTGGTTTTAGCCGACATCAATTTAGGATTGAGCACATAGGTCTCCAGTGAATGAAGTACAAATATCATAATGATAACTTCTATAATTTTAAACGCACCTCCGATGTTAAACGCTATAATGCAAAGAGGTATGAGTGATATAATCACTCCTGCAACCGGAACCAGTCCAAGTATGAAAATCATGGCTCCAAGTCCCAGCGTCTGGGGAAATCCCATAATTGTTAATGCTATTACAGACAAGAACGAATTAATAAATGCAATGACGATTTGCAATTCAATGACTTTTCCAAAGGAATTCAAAAACTTCTTTCCGTAAAATGTAAAATACTTATAGAGAAATGACACTTTACTCTGCTCCATATGCTTAAAAAATGCTATAATCTCTTCCTTTTCCAGAAGAAAGAGAAAACTGATCAACAGAGACAGCAAAATGTTAATGCTGAAAGTTCCTGCAGTCGTTACAAAGGTCAGCAAATGGCTTTCCGCCATACGAATGTAGTCGCTGATCTGATCCTCCGGAATGCTGCTTAACAGATTAAACCGGTCATAATTCTGTAACTGATTTAAGTCAAAGGTAGAAATCAGATTGATTACATCAATCAGCTGCTGGGTAACTTTAGGAATATAAGCTATCATGGTAATGATAAAAATAAGTAAAAATATAAGATACATTAAAATGGTAATAAGCTTCCGGCTGATCTTTATATACTTATTTACCTTATCATATATAAATTTTTGAAGCTGGCCAAAGATGAAAGTAACCATAAATATCAGCAAAAACTGATTTATCATTCCTCTTAAAAAATAAAGAAAAACTGCCAAAAGAATAATACTGATTATTTTTTTCGCCAGTTCTCCGTTTATAAAATGATCCAATTTATCCATTGCCTGTGCCTTTCTGTTGTCAAATATTATTTTTGTCACTGTTAGTCATCTGACACACTATCTATGAGATTATAATATAGAAACAGGACAATGGAAATACTTAATCGAAAAAATCCGGAAACTCCCATACATTTTAACAAATTCATAACTATCCCTTTTCATTCTGTCATATGGTGTTATAATTGTTTTTACAGGACTATTATTATTCGTCCCTGTAATTTTATGATTGATCGGAGTGATACATATGAATATCGTATTATTAGAATCTCTTGGAATACCTGACAGCCTGTTAAATGAATGTGCAAAACCATTAATTGATGCAGGTCACACTTTTACAGCTTTTGAAAAAAGCACAGATACCAAAGTTCAGATTGAACAAGCTCAAAATGCCGATGTCATTATGATTGCCAACATGCCACTAAACGGTGAAGTCATCGACGCCTGTAAGAACTTAAAATTTATAGATGTTGCTTTTACAGGGGTGGACCACGTAGATCTGGCAGCAGCAAGAAAAAATAATATTTCCGTCAGCAATGCCGCCGGTTACTCAACTGAAGCGGTTGCCGAGCTGTCTTTATGTCTTATGCTCTCCCTTTTACGCAATGTGATGCAGACAGATGCCCGCTGCCGGGAAGGAAAGACAAAGGATGGTCTGGTAGGCTGCGAGTTGAGAGGAAAGACCATCGGTATTGTTGGCGCTGGCGCAATCGGAACAAGAACTGCAGAACTTTGCAAAGCCTTTGGCTGCCGCGTTCTTGGCTGCAAGCGTACTATTACTGGAAATGAACCGGATTTCATGGAATTTGTGTCTTTGGATGAACTTCTATCTAATTCTGATATCGTGAGCCTCCACTGCCCGTTAAATGAAGATTCCCGTCATTTAATAAACAAAGATACAATCGCTAAAATGAAACAGGGTGCTTATATTATTAACGCTGCAAGAGGTCCGGTAGTGGATTCCAAAGCCCTTGCGGAAGCTTTAAACAGCGGATATCTGGCAGGTGCCGGTATCGATGTGTTTGAGAACGAGCCGCCGATTGATACTTCCCACCCACTTTTAAACTGTAAAAATACCATTGTTACTCCCCACATTGCTTTTGCCTCTGCAGAATCGATGAAGTTAAGAGCCCAGATCGTATTTGAGAACCTGAAAAAATGGATGGAAGGCGACCAGATTAATAAAATTTTATAATTAAGAACCAGAGAGGTATCTCACAATTAGATGCCTCTTTTCTATGTTATTACTGGAAGTTTTTTACAACAAAATCCACAGAAAAGATCGAAAAATATTTTTCTATTTGTGCAAATAATACTTGTAATTCAGAATCTTCATGCTATAATTTAGACAAGGGGATATAGCTCAGCTGGGAGAGCGATGCGTTCGCAACGCATAGGCCACGAGTTCGAGTCTCGCTATCTCCACGAAATGGAAGTATAGCTCAGCCGGGATGAGCGTTCGCCTCACACGCGAAAGGTCATGGGTTCGAGCCCCATTACTTCCATTTTTCTATAAACAGCCAAACCACCGGAATCACTTGTGTATACAGGGGATTCCGGTGGTTTTGTTTCGTAACAATTTGCTTAATAAAGCATGTATATACCCATAAATACAACACATTAGCATATAATAGAATTAATAAGATCATTTGAGGGAATTCATGATCATTCATGTTGTCAAACCAGGTGATACCATCGTTTCCATATCAGAGTATTATAAAATCCCAGTTGACCGATTGATATTGGAAAATGAAATTACAAACCCCGATAATTTAGCAGTCGGCCAAACCATCATAATTGTACAACCGGAAACACTCTACGTTGTTCAGGCAGGCGACACTTTGGAAAGTATAGCAAAGCAGCATGGTACTACTCCAATGGAATTATTAAGAAATAATCCCTATCTTTCCGATAGAGAAATTTTGTATATCGGTGAATCCATAGTTATAAGCTATCAATCGAATAAAACAAGAACAATTGCTACTAGTGGTTATACTTTTTCATATATAGATAAATCTGTTTTAGTAAAAACGCTTCCTTTTTTAACATATTTGACTATATTCAATTATAGAGCTACAAGTGAAGGAGAAATTATTACTATTGCTGAGGATGCTGATGTAATTCAGTTGGCTAAAACTTATGGTGTTGCGCCCATGATGTTTGTTTCTACGATTACGGAAGAGGGAACTATTATTCGTGAAGTAACTCAGAATATTTTAAATAAGTCTTCTGTGCAAGATCGTCTTATTGACAATATTCTACAAATGATAAAAGCAAAGGGTTATTATGGAGTGAATATGTATATCGAAGATATTACACCGGATAACATAAATAGTATTGTAGAATACATAAAAAAGGCTTCTGCTATATTTCGTTCTGAAGGTTATAGAGTACTAATCACCACTACGCCAATTATGAATATTCAGGGGCCTATTGTCAGTTTTGAAAAGTTGGATTATTCACGATTATCTGAATATGTAGATGGAATTCTATTTGCTTCTTATGATTGGGCTAGATTTTATAGTTATCCAAGCTCGATTTTCCCAGTTAATGTTTTAAGACAACTATTAGCCTACGTAACCAGTATTATTCCACAGGACTTATTATTCTTAGGAATCACTACACTCGGTTATGATTGGACACTACCCTATGTTCCGGGTGCAACAGAAGCAACTGCTATAGCAAACAATAATGCAATACAGATTGCAGCAGATAACAATATACCAATACAATTTAACGAAGCAGCACAGTCACCTTTTTTCTATTATATGGATAGTAATGGGATTCATCACTTAGTGTGGTTTAATGATGCGAGAAGTTTTGAGGCGAGAGCCGGGCTGGTAGCAGAATATGATCTTCAAGGTTTATCCCTATGGACTATTATGAGATTTGATACCCAAATGTGGTTTATTATTAATACTCAATACTACATCCAGAAATTGTCTTTTTAATTACTTTTTTACCAAGCGGAAAGAGGCAATGCAAAGCGGAAACATGTTACTATACCCTATAGAGAATTGTTTTTGATTATTATTTAGATGGCGATTTGTATGACGATCCATATATGAGTGGCGGATATACTCATTTTATAGTTCCAACAATGGGATTACGGAACTACACTCCCAGTAAGAATAGATGCTGAATGTTCATTGCCTAAAACTGCAAAAATAAGGGTCGATTGTATTGATAATACAACGAAAAAGGTGGTTTCAAGCAGAACAATATCTGCAACAAATCATCAGTACATCACATATGGGAGTTGTACAAATTGTGCAACTCCTTTTTCTAAAATAATTCTGGCTTAACAGCATAAAATAGTATTAATGATAGATACATAACTGAGGTGATACAATGAGTTATTGTTGTGATGTATTATTAATTTCTACATTAGCTTGTCAAATAGCAGATTGCTTAGACGACGATGAATTATCTTTGTTTGCAGCCGACATACTCTTACTGAGCGATGCTTTAAGCGCAATTGCTGTCAGGCGTTCAATATCGAATTCTTGTACAAACAACACTCCTTCAACAGATAACCCCACCTGTTGCGATGAATAAAAAAACCACTAACTAGTACTGATAGTTAGCAGTTTATGATTACTATTATTATATAAATTATTTATAGATGAATCCAGTACCGTTTAATCCTGTCCCCATCCACAACTACTTCCTTCTCAAAAATCCCTCCGTTTGCCAGAATCGTCTTCTCACTTCCCACATTATTATAATCGCAGGTAATTAAGACTTTATCTAAACCATAATCTTTACAGTTTTTTAAATTCTGCCGCAGCATCTCTTTTGCATAACCTTTTCTTCTTTCATCAGGTCGAACGGAGTATCCAATATGACCGCCCCAAACGCTCAAAATAGGATGGTTTATGTGATGTCTGAAATCAATAACTCCAATAATCTTATGATCTGCTGTCCTGACCGCAATAAATGTATTAGATGTGACCCTGTCTTCGGGGCAGGTTTCATCATGTTCCAAAAGATCAATGGTTCTAATCCATTCATCTGCTGAAGAGCACAGCTTTAAATTACCGCAGCCATCCAGGCTGTCACCGGAATCTAAAAATTCCTGACGGTACTTCATGATATCGTCTGCATATTCCATTGCTGGCTTTATTAATCTGATTTCATCCATTCTTTTTATCTCCTACTCAACGATTTCCTATTATAATAATATATCAGTTCGGAATAATCAATATTTAATCCTCAGACTGTATCAAAATAACCTTGATAAATTATTTCTCTTCAAACCCCAAAACTCCTCCCACCATATAACCCACTCTCTCATATTCACTTTTTTTCAGCATAATATAGAACAAATGCTCCTACCTTTTTTAAGGGAGGCCCCTTTTGAAAAAAATACTGGACAATAATTACTATGATCTCATTATTAATAACGTCTCTGTGCCTCTGTATGACGAAGGGGATAATATCACACCTTTAAATATCAGACATTCTCTGCTGAATGTCCCTGTAGGAAACGCTGATCCATGTAATCTGGGTAAATATCCTTATTACAACTTTCCATCCCTTTATACTCCTACCTCCACCGTAAGCCATGAAAAATCCGGAATGGGAGCCGTACAGCGTAACCCATATTTAAATCTCAATGGGCGGGGAATTATCGTTGGTGTTATAGACACAGGAATTGATTACCAGCACCATACATTTCTTTTTAATGACGGCACTTCAAGAATTCTGTCTTTATGGGATCAGTCTGTTCAGGATGGAACACCACCGGAACATTTTACATATGGGACTGAATATTCAAGGGACTTGATCAATTTGGCTCTGGCTTCTGACAATCCGTTATCCATTGTTCCTTCCAATGACGCAGATGGGCATGGGACTGCAATCGCCAGTATCATTGCCGGAGCACCGGAAGAAGAACAGTTTTTTTCCGGAATTGTTCCATTCGCCGAATTGGTAGTTGTCAAGCTGAAGGAAGCGAAGAAAAATTTAAAGGATTTGTTTTTTGTTCCAGATGGCATTTCCTGCTATCAGGAGACTGACCTGATGATGGGCATCACTTATCTTCTTTCCATCGCGCAGAAAGCCAACCGCCCTCTTGCCATCTGTATTGCCATGGGAAGCAGTCAGGGAGCCCATGATGGCAATGGGGCTTTGAGCAATTATTTGAATTATCTGGTGCGGCTCCCCGGTTATGGAATTGCTGTTTCAGCCGGAAATCAGGGAAATGTCCGAAGGCATTATTATAATTCTACACAGCAGGAACCATTTACCAATCGGTTTGAATTGAGAATCGGGGAAAAAGACAGCATGTTTTCCATGGAGATATGGCCATCCGCTCTCGGCAGACTTTCCATTGATATTAACACGCCCAACCGGGAATCGACTAAGCTCATACGTCCTGGACTGGGGGAATGCAGAAGATTTAAGTTTGTTTTCACCCCATCTGTCTTATGGGTTAATAATATGAGCTTTGAGGAGGAAAGCGGGGACCAGCTGATTCTGCTGCGTTTTCAAAACGCCATGCCAGGCATCTGGAGTTTTAACGTGCAAAGTATGGAAAAAGAACCGCTTGCTTTTCATTCCTGGCTTCCAGCAGGCAGCCTGATCAGCGATGATACGTTCTTTTTAAATTCCAATCCCGGCACAACCATTAACTCCCCTGGAAATGGATCTCACCAGCTGACAGTCACCGCTTATAATCAGTTTAATGACAGCATTTTAACAGAGGCCAGCAGAGGTTATTCCAGAAATAATTTCGTGAAACCGGATATCAGCGCTCCAGGGCACCAGATCCCCTGTGCACTTCCTGGAAACCGATTTGGGACCTTAACCGGCACAGGCGCTGCAACCGCCCATGCCACCGGTGCTATTGCAATGATTTTAGAGTGGGGTATTCCCAGAGGCAACTATACCACTCTGTCAGGTAATGTGATTAACAGTCTGATTACCCGTGGAGCACGACGGCAATCTTCTATTATATATCCCAATAATATCTGGGGTTATGGAATGTTAGATGTGAATGAACTGTTTCAACGACTTACCAATATTTAATGGATGTAACATTTTTCCATTCTCCCCCCTCCTTTCATATTAGAATTCCTGCTGCATAAACTTATCATATATGCCCTCAGTATAAGACAGGAGGACTTTTATTGAATAAAATTCTGGACAATAACTATTACGACCTTATTATGGGCAATACCATAATATCGGGGTACGGCACGGGCGATAATATAACCCCGCTGAGCGACCGCTACTCTCTGCTTCATATACCAATTACGTCCCCGGATCCCTGTGATCTGGGAACATACCCCTATAACAGCTTTCCTACCTTATATGCATTGGAATCTGAGGTAAGCCTTGATAAATCAGGCATCGGTTCTGTTCAGCAAAACTCATATCTGGGTCTCATGGGAAAAGGAGTACTGATCGGCGTAGTTGATACCGGAATTGATTACACACACCCGGCATTTCAAAATCCGGACGGTACCAGCCGGATCTATTCCATCTGGGATCAGACAATACAGGAAGGAACTCCTCCAGATAGTTTTACCTTTGGAACCGAATACAGCAAAGAACAGCTAAATGAAGCTTTATTATCCTCCCAGCCGCTGTCTGTGGTTCCTTCCACAGACAACAACGGTCATGGAACCGCCATTGCCAGCATAGCTGCCGGATCGCCCTCAGCAGACCTCTCTTTCTCAGGAGTCGCTCCATTATCAGAGCTTGTGATAGTAAAACTAAAGAATGCCAAAAATAATCTGAAAAATATTTTCTTTGTTCCTGAAGATACCTACTGTTTTCAGGAATCAGATATTTATCTGGGGCTCCGTTACCTGCTGTCAGTTGCCCAGAAAGCGGCAAGACCCATAGTAATATGTATCTGCCTGGGAAGCAGCCTGGGTGGTCATGACGGCAACGGGGCAATCAGCAGTTTCATGACCGCTAAAACACAAGATCCGGGAATCTGTTTTGTTGCTTCCGCTGGAAATGAAGGAAACAACGCCAGACATTATCTTAATATTACAAGCCAGATCCCCTGGTATCATGATTTTGAGCTGAAAATCAGCGAAAAGGACAAAGAATTTTGTATGGTTCTCTGGCCTTATGCAACAAGCCGGATATCCATTGATATTTCAACACCCAGCAGAGAATCCACACAGAGAATTTATCCTACCCTGAACGAATGCAGAAAATTTAATTTTATTTTTGCACAAAGCATCATTTGGGTGAATAATATTCTTTTTGATGATGAAACAGGGAATCAGGTAATCGTAATGCGATTTAAGGATCCTATGCCCGGAGTGTGGTATCTGCGGGTGCAGTCAATGAAGGAAGAACCTTTTTCCTTTCACTGCTGGCTTCCCAACGGGAATTTCCTGTCCGATGAAACTTACTTTTTAAATCCAGATTCCTCTGTGACCATAACCTCTCCCGGAAATGGGACTCATCAGTTAACAGTTACTGCTTACAATCAATTTAATGACAGCGTCCTTACAGATGCCAGCAGGGGTTATACAACGGCGGGTATGATCAAACCAGACATTTCCGCTCCCGGTTTTTTGCTTCCCTGCGCTGTTTCAGGGAATTCATACGGCAGCGCGACGGGGACTGGTACTGCTGCTGCACATGCTGCCGGTGCTGCAGCCATGATTTTTGAATGGGGAATCGTCAGAAAAAATCTCCCGACTTTAACCGGATATGATATTAACCGAATGTTCATGAGAGCCGCCAGGCACGGGACAGCTAACACATATCCAAATAACCTTTGGGGGTATGGCCAGCTTGACGTAAATAAAGTTTTTCAGCAGCTTACAAATCTGTAACGGCAAATATGGAAAAATGGACCGGAGGACTGTCTTTTGGAAAAGATTCTGGATAACGATTATTATGATCTGATCATTAACAATGTTTCAATTCCCAATTATAACTCAGATAATATAACCATGATTAATTTCAGACATTCCCTGCTCCATATTCCGGCAGCCGGTTCAACTCCATGCCTGCTTGGAGAATATCCATATCATACATTTCCCACACTTTATACGCTCAACTCCACCATCAGCATAGAAAAATCGGGAATTGGTCCTGTACAGAGAAATCCTTTTTTAAATCTCACAGGGCGGGGAATTATTGTGGGAGTGATTGATACAGGGATCGATTACAGACATGAAGCGTTTCTATACAATGATAACACTTCCAGAATTCTTTCGATCTGGGATCAATCCATTCAAAGCAACAATCCGCCGGTGGGATTTACATATGGGACAGAATATAACAGAGAATCCATTAATATAGCTTTGAGATCAGATGAACCCTTATCGATTGTACCTTCCGTCGATACTGTAGGGCATGGAACTTCTGTTGCAAGCATCATCGCAGGCAGATATAATCCGGCGAATTCCTTTACCGGTGTGGTACCGGAAGCGGAACTGGTCGTTGTAAAACTGAAAGATCCCAAACAGAATTTAAGGAGTATGAACTTTGTAAAGCCGGACGTATTGTGCTACCAGGAATCTGACATTATGCTGGGTGTCCGGTATCTGGAAACATATGCACAGAATGCCAGCCGCCCGTTAGTTATCTGCATTGCCCTTGGCAGCAGCCAGGGAGGTCATGACGGCACAGATGCACTTAGCAACTATTTAAATTATCTTTCCAGACTGCCGGGAATCGGAATATCTGTTTCAGCAGGAAATGAAGGCAATGACAGACGTCATTATTTTAACAGTACCACAGCACCGCCTTATTATAATAACTTTGAATTAAGAATAGGAGAAAATGATTCCTTGTTTTTTATGGAAATCTGGCCTTATGCACTGGGCCGTGTTTCCATTGATGTTTCCACCCCAAACAGAGAATCCACTCAGCCCATTTACCCAACCATTGGTTCCTGCAGAAAATTTGATTTTATTTTTACAGGAAGTACCGTATGGGTAAATAACTTTATATTTGAAGAAGAATCCGGCGATCAGCTGATTCTCCTGCGTTTTCAAAATCCCCTTGCGGGAGTCTGGAATATCCGGGTACAAAGCATGGAAAATGAGCCCATTTCATTTCATTCCTGGCTTCCTTCCGGTGATATTATTACAAATGACACATTTTTTTTAAATCCGAATCCGGATACTACCATTACCTCTCCCGGAGATGGAATCAGTCAGCTGACCGTTACTGCCTATAATCAGTTTAATGACAGTATTCTCATTGAATCCAGCAGAGGTTATACAAGAAACGGGCTGATAAAGCCAGACATTGCCGCTCCCGGATATCAGATACCATGTGCGATTCCGCGAAATCTCTATGGAACCATGACTGGAACTGGTGCCGCCGCTGCACATACAGCGGGAGCCATCGCCATGATACTGGAATGGGGAATACCAAGGGGGAATTACACATCCATGACCGGAAATGACGTGAACCGGTTGTTGATCCGGGGAGCTGCACGTGACAGCTCTATCATCTACCCAAACAACATCTGGGGATATGGCCGGCTTGATGTAAATAACCTGTTTCGAAGGCTGACCAATATCTGATCCGGTTGTCTTGAACGGGTGTTTTAATTCTTAATATTGGTGCAGTGAGGAGGCCTGATTTTGAATAAAATACTGGATAATAATTATTACGACTTAATCATTAATAATATTTCGGTCCCCTCCTATGATACGGGAGACAATATCACACCACTCACAGAGCGAAGCTCACTGCTTCATATTCCCACAACTGGAACGGATCCCTGTGATTTAGGAACACACCCCTATAACGTCTTTCCCTCACTTTATACGCTTGAATCCACCATCAGTATAGAAAAATCGGGTATTGGCACGGTTCAGAGAAATCCATTTTTAAATCTGACCGGTCAGGGCGTTCTAATGGGCTTTGTGGATACAGGCATTGACTACCAGCATAACGCATTTCGCAATAACGACGGAACCACACGCATTGTTTCTATATGGGATCAGACGGTGCAGACCGGGATTATTCCGGAAGGATTTACCTTTGGCAGTGAATATAACCGAGAGGCCATCAATCTGGCCTTAACCTCAGAAGATCCTCTTTCCATTGTTCCATCTACTGATACCAACGGACATGGAACTGCTATGGCAAGCATTGCAGCCGGCAGCGTCAGTGCTGATGAGGTCTTTGCCGGAGTGGTTCCCAATTCCCAGATTGTAATAGTAAAACTGAAAGATGCGAAAGAAAACTTAAAAAATGTATTTACCATACCAAAAGATACCTACTGCTTCCAGGAATCAGACATTTTGCTGGGGATCAGATATCTCTTTTTGACTGCTCAGAAACTGAGTCTTCCCCTTGTTATCTGTATTTCACTTGGCACAAGCCAGGGCAGCCATGATGGCAAAGGGACATTAAGCAGCTATTTAACCTATCTGGTACAGCTTCCTGGAATTGGCGTGTGTACCTCCGCCGGAAATCAAGGAAATACACAAAGGCATTATTTTAACAGTACATCTGCTGTGCCTTTTTATAATGATTTCGAATTGAGAATTGGAGAAAATGACAAAGAATTCTGGATGGAAATCTGGCCATACGCACCAGAACGAATCTCCATTGATATATCTACTCCAAACAGGGAATCCACCCAGAGGATTTATCCTTCCATCTCAGACTGCCGGAAATTTAATTTTATTTTTACCCAGAGTGTGGTCTGGGTGAATAATATTATTTTTGAAGAGGAAACCGGAGATCAGCTTATTTTAATCCGTTTTTTAAATCCTCAGCCCGGAGTATGGTCTTTACGGGCTCAGAGTCTTGAAAATGAATCCTTTTCGTTTCATTGCTGGCTCCCAAGTGGATCAATCATATCTGACAGCACCTATTTTTTAGCACCGAATCCGGATACTACCATTACATCTCCGGGCAATGGTGCCAACCAGCTGACCGTAACAGCTTATAATCAGTTTAACGATGGCATTCTTCCTGAATCCAGCAGGGGTTATACCAGAAGCGGTCTGGTTAAGCCGGATATTGCAGCACCCGGCTACCAGATCCCCTGTGCTGCTCCCGGCAACCAGTACGGGACTGCAACCGGCACCGGAGCCGCCTGTGCCCATGCAGCAGGAATTATTGCCATGGTGCTTGAATGGGGAATTCCAAGAGGCAACTATACTTCTCTGACCGGATATGACGTCAACCGGTTAATTATAAGGGGTGCCGTAAGAAGCCCCTCAGAAGTTTATCCTAACAATGTATGGGGGTACGGACGAATCAATGTAAATAATTTATTTGAACGGCTTACCAACATCTGATTTTTAAGAAACAGGCACCAGAGTTCCTGATATCAGGATGATCTGGTGCCTGTTTCTTTTCCTTGCATGTTCAGTTAAAGACAGAAATTCCATATTTCAGTTTTCTGTAAAATTTCCAAATGATCACTGCCGGGAAGCTGAAAAACAGATAAAGCGTTGTCAGTCCACCGATCACAGCATATACCGCCATAAGCAAAACAATCATAAACCCCATAATTTATCCCTCCTTCTACCCTTCTATTTTAGTAATATATCCTATAAAAAGATAGAGAATGGATGGAATCTTAACGCTATTTTAATAAAGTCGATTAAAGTCGAAACCGATCGATTAAGTTCTTTAAAATCTGTGCCTGACCGGAAAGTTCCTCACTGGTTGCTGCACTCTCTTCGGCTGTTGCGGAGTTTGTCTGAACCACACTGGAAATCTGATCAATCCCCTGATTTACCTGCCCAATGGAAACAGCCTGCTCTGCTGATGAATTGGAAATTTCATTGATCAAAGATACGGTTCTTTCAGAAGAAGCAGCGATCCGGTCTAAGGATTCTTTTGTTTCTGCTGCAATCAGTGCTCCATTTTGAACAGACTGATAGGAATTCTCGATCAGGAAAGATGTATTCTTTGATGCTTCCCCACTTTTTGAGGCCAGATTTCTCACTTCATCTGCAACGACTGCAAAGCCCTTTCCTGCTTCCCCCGCCCTCGCAGCTTCTACTGCCGCGTTCAGTGCCAGAATATTGGTCTGGAAAGCGATGTCTTCAATTGTCTTTATTATTTTACCGATTTCCCCTGACGTCTGGGAAATCTCATCCATGGCTTTTGTCATCCTTAGCATCTGTTCTTTTCCGCTGCTTAATTCCTCAGCCATTTCTTTCGCCTTGTTACTGGCCTCCCTGGCACTTCTTGCATTTCCTTCCACCTGCTTTGAGATATCACCAATCGTAGCAGCCAGTTCCTCTATAGAGCCTGCCTGTTCCGTAGCTCCCTGTGACAATGCCTGAGCACCTGCAGATACCTGGTCGGCTCCTGCCGCCACTTCACCGGAAGAACGGCTGATGCTTAAAAGAGTATCCCCCAGCTGTGCTTTTAACTGATGCATCGCCTCATGTATGCCTTTGAATCCTCCTACGTAGGCAGAGTCACAGGTGGTGCTGACTGTCAGATCTCCTGCTGCCATCTCATGAAGAACGTAATCCACATCCTTAATAATCATACCAAGTCTGGAAACCAGTTCTCTGGTGGCATCTGCAAGGATACCTGTTTCATCTTTGTTTTTCATCTCTGCTACAGGAGAATCCAGATCCCCCTCTGCCAGCAGCTTTAACCGGTTTGCACAGGAAGTAACGGGACTTGCTATCTTGCCTGCCAGAACAGCGGATACAATTCCTGCAACTACGAGAAATACTGCAATCAGTATAAGTGTAACCCCGCTGGCTGTTTTAGTGGATCCCATGAAATCTGACATGGGTGCACTGATTCCAATGCTCCAGCCATCGGTTCCTGCGATCGGCGCATAGGAAAGAAACATCTTATGCCCCTGATTTTCATAACGTCCGAAACCGCTTTTTCCCTGGGTCATCTCTGCTTCAAGCGCTGCAAGCTGGGAAAGCCCTGAGTCCTTTGATGCACTTTCCTGGACATTGATTCCGTTGGTAACCTTTTCCATATTGGGATCGGCAATTACCTTTCCGGACTGATTGAGAAGATAGGCATTGGAATCCTTACTGACCTGTATGGATGCAGCAATATCATTTAAAAAGGTTTCCCTGGGAACAAAATAAACAACTCCAACCACCTTCGTACCGGGAATTCCCTTTTCCCACAAAGGGGCTGATATAATAATCGTCATCTGCCCTGTGACCTTACTGATTAATGGTTCTGATACCGCCATCTCTCCTTTGATTGAACGCTTAAAATAATCCCGGTCCGAATAGTCTTTTCCATCAAAAATGCTGATACCGTCGGTCCCTATAATATTCCCTCTCTGGAACTCATGGGTCTTGGCCCTCTGATCAATAATAGACTTCTTTTCATCAATACCTGTCTCAGGGTTAGCCAGTCTTGCAATACTTCCCGCTTCATAAGCAAGATTCTTATAAATATCCAGCTCCTTTGCCACCCGCTCAGACGCTGTCTCAGCCAGTTCTGTCATGGACTGGTTCATGGTTCCGATCATGCTGTAATAATTTAAATAAATACTGATGCCGCCAACTACTGTGAGTGAGATAAAAACAGTTAAAGCCATGTAAAGAAATATTTTGTTTTTTATGCTCTTCATGACAATTCCTCCTTTGTGTCTCAGCAGAAAATTTATGGATAAATCTGCTGTTCAACTTAATTTCAGTATACTTCACAAAGGTATAATTGTCTATTCTCTTTTAGAAACCCGGTTATTCCACCTATGGTGTAATCCGGTACATGGCAATTTCATCAATTTCCCGGTTTGCGCTGATTAATAAGTCTTCCCCTTCTTTTTTCAAATGCAGAACATTGGCAGGTCCGCAGTCCCGGTCCAGGATCTCCCATTGATATGTCTTAAGTTCTTTATTCCAGGTAAAGCAAAGGAGATTTCTCTCTCCCTGCCTGTGCCCCACCACCAAAGCAGGCTTCCCGCATAAGCTTCCCCCAAAAATCCCATGGGAAAACTCTGCCTTTTTCTCATATTCGTATACTTTTTTATAGCTGCCTTCCGATTTTTTATATATGGAAATGCAGTCACCATGGAAGGGGGACAATACAGCAAGCTCTTTTTCCCCATCCTCATCAAAGTCAATTAAAACACCATCACTGGCAGGAGTGTCAAGCAGCTTCTGTACCTCCCACTTTTCCCCTTTTTGAAAGGGCGGGACAAACTGAAAAACTCCTCCTTCACAGGATACCAGTGCCGTATCTGCTCCGTCTTCCTCCACCCGGTAATAGCCATGATTCTTAAACAGTCCTTCCAGAATCACTTCAAATTGCAACGGATGGGACTCACAAAGCCCTGAAAGATCCTCCGGAAGCACTGCAGCATAAACCTTGCCCGGACTGGACCAGTCTTCCTTATACTCGTGGCCGGATTTTAAAGTACAGGCCAGAAGATAGTATGTCCTTCCCCTTTTTAATATATCAAACCGATGGACATGAGGAAGGGCTGCAATGGTCTTTATCTGCCACTTCCCCAAATTATCCGGGGTTACCAGTACTATGACTGCCTCTTTGGAATCATTGGGAGAATAAAACCGCTGGGTTGCCAGAAACTGTCCGTCTGTACCGGGAACCTGTACCATGGACATGGTGCCGCCTGGTTCTTCCCAGACAGTATCCACCTTATTTCCGTCCATATCAAATAAAAGACAGGGATCTTCCTTTTCCGCTGCCACCAGAAAATGTTCTTTCCCTTTATAATTTAAGGGGGCAACCGAATAACATTTTGTTAAATGCCCCAATACCTTTTTCTCTGCTTTCATTGCACACTCTCCTTCAGGCATTGTTTATCCAGAATCTCAGTCATCCGCTTATTAGCATCGTAAAGTTCTCTCATCCACTGGGAATTACCGGTATACCAAAACTCAGCCACATATTTTCTGATTCCCAGCTCCCAGGCTGTTTGAATGGCACTTTCAAAGTCCACATGCCCCGTCCCAAATGGAATTTCCCTGAATTTTCCAGGAACGGTTTCTTTTAAATGCATGGCAACCAGATGACCTTTCCCTGCGCGTAAGTCATCTAAGGCATTGATTCCGTAAGTTTTGGCTGCATTGGTAATATTCCCGATATCCGGATAGACGTTTAAATACATAGATGATACCAGCTTTACATATTCCATGGATTTTTCCACTGTATTCATGAATTCCGTTTCCATGGTCTCAAATCCCAGTACAACTCCCAGGCGCGCCGCAATTTCCGTGGCTCTCTTCAGATTCTCCAGAAAATACCGCTTGGTCTCCTCGCTTGAATCCTCATAATATACATCATAGCCTGCCAGCTGGATGATCCTGACCCCCAGATCATCTGCCAGCTGGATTGCTTTCTCCATAATCTCCATTCCCTTTTCCCGTATTGCGGGATCGTGGCTTCCAAGGGGATATTTGCGGTGCCCGCTTAAGCACATGGTGCGGATGGGCAGTCCCACAATCTTCATGGTATTGATTAATTCCAGCCGTTCTGCCTGCGACATGGATAAACGGCTTAATTTTTGGTCTGTTTCATCAATGCTGATTTCCACAAAATCATAACCGGCTGCTTTTGCTGCTTCCAGTTTTTCTTTCCATCCAAGCCACTCAGGCATGGATTTCTCATATAATCCAAGGGTATATGCCTTTTCCATAAATTTGCCTCCACGAAAGATGCAATCAACATGGACGCCCGGGCATTGTTCCACTATGATTGATTTAAAAATCTGACCGGTGGACTACAAACACTTCCACCCCTTTTTCCCTGATCAGATCCAGAGCTTCTGATGATGCTTTTTCATCGGTAATTAAACACTTGATTTTTTCAATGGGGCAGCTGACAAAGCTGCTGTTTTTCCCGATCTTTGTGTGATCCGCCAGGACATAGACAGCCTGGGTTGCATGGCCTGCCATCATTTCATTGATACTGACCTCGTTGAAGATCTCTGTTGTCATGCCGTTTTCCCCGCTGATACCGGAACAGCCGATAAATGCTTTCTTCGCGTAAATTGTCTGTAAATTGCGTAATGCAAAATCTCCTACCATAGCTTCTTTTGGATAGCGCAGTTCACCGCCTGTCAGCACCACGTTTACTTCCTGGGAATGCTCACAGTGAATGGCTTTTCCGTTATTGGTAATGACGGTTACATTGGAACAGTTAATGTATTCCAGTATTTTTAATGCATTGCTGCTGGTATTAATAAACAGCGTATCATTATCGGCTACAAACTTCGCAGCAAATTCAGCAATCAGTCTCCTGTATAAGGAAACCTCATCCACTGGACTGCCGGAAGCAATGGCGCCTCCATGGGTGCGTACAAGAAGCTTCTTATCTTCTAAATACTGCAAATCCCTGCGTATGGTAATCAGTGAAACCTCTAATGCTTCCGCCAGTTCATCTACCCGCACCCTGGGATTTTTCTCCATCAGTTCCAGGATGCGGCTCCTTCTGTTCTCAACACAAGCTCTGTCTTTTTTCATTGTTTTCCCTCTCAACTCATAAAGATATGATTCTTTATCCTCATTATAGCCTGTTCAGAAGCCTGTGTCACTTATTTTATGTTCGTTTTGATTGAAATTAAAGAATTCCATTTTCCTTCATTTTTTGTTCCATCTCCTGGGGAGACATGATATTTCTAAGGCCAATCACCAGAGTCCCTTTTTCCTGTGCCCCTTTAAACATACTGACAAAATTCTGTGCGCAAAAGACAACATCGTACTGAGCGGCTGCCGTTTTTCCTTCCGATAAGGCGCAGTGATGAACTTTGGTGGGCTTTATTCCCGCCTTATCAAGTACCTTCTGCATTGTCATTTTCATCATCAGACTGGAGCCGGCCCCATTGGCACAGCAAACCATAAAACTCATATTTTCTTTTGACATATTCCTTCTCCTGACTTCTATTTAACTCCTTTTAATTCTTTATAGGCTTCGTAATTTTCTGTAATAAGGAAATAACCTTTTTTATCCTTCCGATACTGAATCTGGGGAATCGCCAGTAAAACAACCACTACAATCAGCACTCCGGCATAGCTTAAGAACTTCATGACTGCTGTCATAACCGGCCATACAACAGCCCAGTCCCACATACCTAAGTATCCGCCATAAGCTGCCATTCCAACCCAGCCTGCAATAATTGCTGACCCGAACACCTGACAGATACCAGAGAAGAACGGCAACAAAAGTGCTGCTTTAATTCCGCCTTTTTCATTGGCAAATACGGCAATGGTTGCATTATCAAAGAATACAGGAACGAAACCGCAGATTACAAGAACCGGGCTCTTTAAAACAATCAGTGCGATGATTGCCAGAATCTGACCGGCAAAGCCTGCAAGGAAACCAAGAGGTACCGCATTGGCAGAACCAAACCCGAATACAACTGCACAGTCAACTCCGGGAAGGGATCCAGGAAGGAGCTTATCTGCAATTCCCTGGAAGGAAGCGGTCAGCTCAGTGACGAAGGTTCTGACTCCCAGCTGAAGGATTGCCAGGTAAACAGAGAAATAAAGGCAGGTCTGAATGACATAGAAGACCATGCTGGCGCCCTCTTTCATGAACTTTTGTTCCACCAGATATTCCCTTCCTAAAATACACAGAATTGCTCCGAAGAAAACGATCATCAGTATGGAGGTACATACCATGTTTTCATTGAATATGGACATGAATCCGGGAAGTTCGATCTCGTCTATCTTCTTAATTTCTTTCCCGTTTTTCCTTTTGCCGAACAGCTTTTCTGCCAGCCATGTATTAAATGCAATACCAAACATCTGCTGATGTGCCAGACAGAAGCCTGCACCATCGGTCAGTTCCTGACAGGGCTTGATGGTTAAGTTTGAACCCACTGCCCAGTAAGCTCCAAGAATCAGTGCCATTACTACCAGAAGGGCAACGTTATTGTTTAATAAAAACGGGCAGGCAAAGAGGATGAGCCAGTAAGCGGTAGCTGCCTGCTGTACCTGTACATGACCAGTGGTAAACAGGGCTCTTAACTTGGTCACCTTACTGAAACGGACCAGTAGAATATTTACAATGAACGCGATTAAAAGCAGAATCATGGCATTGCCAAATGCTTTACCAAACACTTCTTCCACCCCTGCTGTTACTGCATTTTGTCCAAAGTAAGGGTCAATTACCATTGCGTTCATATTGAAACGATCTTTCAGACCCACAAGCACAGGACGGAAATTATTGACTAAGCCCCCGGAACCCACTGTCAGAATCAGATAACCTACGATTGCCTTAATTACGCCGGCAAGAACATCATACCAGGGTTTTCCAAGCAGCACGTAACCGATCATAACGATCAGACCAATCATAAAAGCCGGCTGCTGTAATACATTGACTGCAAAATACGACCAGATCTTTAATAAAATATCCATAAGAAACCCTCCCCATTATGAATCCAGATAATCGCTCTGGATTTTAATTAAATCCTCCGGTGAATTGGCACTTAACAGTGCTTCCACCGCCCCTTCATTCATTAACAGTTCTGACAGCCTTGTCATATTTACCAAATGCTGCTCCGGATTACAGGAAGCAAGAGTAAAGAAAAGCCTTGCATCCTTTTCCACATCTCCCGGCTCAAAGCTGACCGGCTTATTCAGCTTCATAAATCCGATCGCAGTTTTGTGCACCCCTTTTGCACCTTCCTGAGAATGCGGCATGGCTACATTTGGCATGATGATAATATAAGGTCCATATTTCCTGATGCATTCAATGATTTCTTCCTTATAATCTGCCTCAACAGTTCCATCCGCCTCTAAGGTCTCACAGCTCATCCGGACCGCATCCTCCCAGCTTGCCGCTTCCTCCGCGAATTTATAATGCCCCAGTTCTACAAACTCTTTTAACAGCATGACGAACCCTCCCCGATTATCTATAAACAGGACCGAAATGGTATGTTCTGAGGAGCTTCAAAGCAGTCCTCAAATCCTCTGGGGTGATGATAGGCTTTTTTCTCTCTGTCTGTTGGATAGACATATTTTCCGCCTACTTCCCAGAAGAACGGATGGAACCGGTAATCCAGACGGTCCTTTTTCATATCATAAAGCACCCGGATTTCGTTGACATCAGCCATAAAGTTGCTCCACACATCATAGTGAATGGGAATCACCACATCACAGTTTAATGCCTCCGCCATGCGAAGTACATCGCAGGAGGTCATCTTATCCGCCATACCTACCGGATTTTCTCCATAGGAGCCAAATGCCACATCAACCTTGTGATCCTTTCCATGCTTTGCAAAATAGATGGAATAATGGGAATCACCGCTGTGATAGATATTGCCACCTGGCGTTTTTATTAAGTAATTGACCGCTTTATCGTCCATATCGGTGGGGCAGATTCCGGTCAGTTCTTCTCTGTCCGCTCCGGTGGAGTCCGTTGTTACAAGACAGGTTCTGTCAAAGGAATCAAGCACTACGATTTCCACGTCCCTGATCTTTATGGTGTCTCCCGGACGCACTACCTTACACCGTTCTTTTGGAACTCCCCATTTGATCCAGGTTTCCACGGATTTTAAAGGACCGATAAATGGAACCGGAATCTCATTTCCATTCTCGTCAGTGGTGGTCATACCGCTTTGAATGACGTGAGCCGCATACTCCGCGCTCATGTGATCCTGATGATAATGAGTTGCCAAAACTCCATCCACCTTTTTGATGGCAAATGGATCAATGACAAAAGGTACTGCTCTTAAATTGGGCTGCATCTTTCTGGCACCACACATATTAGCCATCTGATGCCCTTCTGCCATCCTTCCGTCTCCATGAGTACGTTTTCCGTTTCCACACCATAAGTCAATGGTTAAATTACAACCGCCTGGTGTTTTAAACCAGATTCCTGTACAGCCTAACCACCACATTGCCACAGTGCCGGGTTTTACTTCCTCGCTTTCAATCTCTTCATTCAGCCAGGTTCCCCACTCTGGAAACGTGCTCATGATCCATGATTCTCTGGTCGTTTCACTCACCTTGCTCATACTACCTTCTCCTTTGATCTTAATGCCGGTTTTTTATGTTCGTTTTGTTTCTGTAATGCCATATTATCATGATTAAAGTTGATTTTCAATAGGATTATATGTTCGTTTATCTTTTATATGATCGTTATTGAATTTTTGTAATATCATACAGATTTTAGTCGTTTTTTTGTGCATTTTTACATGGAATATCCCGATTTTTTCTCCGCATAATAAATGGAAACAGGAGGTTAACCAATATGTTTCCAGATAAAATTTATTTTGAACCAGATTCCATGAACTATGAGTTAGGTGGATTATTGAAAGAGAAATATAAAGATATACCATGGATTCCCATTGAAAGCCATAATAAAATAGATGAACTGCGCACCCGGCCCAACAAGGATTTCCCTGAACTAAAACGGCTGCTGGTCATTGGAGTCAGAAAAACCCATAACTACGTTCCAAACCATAAAGTTTCAGATTATCTTGTTCCTTATACTTCATCCGGCTGTACTGCCATGTGCCACTACTGTTATCTGGTCTGCAACTACAATAAGTGTTCTTATCTGCGCCTGTTTGTAAACCGGGAACAGATGCTGAATAAAATAATCAATCATCAGGCTAAATCCGTAAAAGACAACACTTATGAGATTGGCAGTAACAGTGATCTGGTTCTGGAAAATACGATTACCGGCAATTTATCATGGACCATTGAACAGTTTGGAAAAACAGACAAAGGCTTTTTAACCTTTCCCACTAAATTTAACCAGGTGGACCCTCTTCTTGATTTAAATCACAGAGGACGCATTATCATGCGTATGAGCGTGAATCCCCAGTCCATTATAACCAGATTTGAACCTGGAACTTCCGGATTAAATGCAAGAATTACCGCATTAAACAAAATGTGTGACGCCGGTTACCGGGTTGGAATCCTTATTGCACCTGTCATATTAACGGATGACTGGAAACAGCTTTATTCCGAACTGATTACAATTCTTTCCATGCAGTTAAGCGAAAAGGTAAAGCGGACCGCTCTGGTTGAAATAATTTTCATGACTTACAGCTTTGTCCACAATGCCATTAACAGTGAGGCATTTCCTGACGCAGGAAAGCTTTATGACAAAGACTTAATGACAGGAAGAGGCAGGGGGAAATATTGTTACAAAAATGATTTAAGAGAAGATGGGGAGCTGTTTTTAAGGCAGCAGATGAATGAAAAATTAAAGGAAATGACCATTTTATATATTGTGTGATACCAAAGCCTTTCGGCTTTCTTTGCAATGTATGAAAAGATATGGTATAATAACTTCGTTTTTATTCTAAAGATAAAAGAAGGAAGATAACCATGTATAACGATTTATTCTCCATCGGGGGTTTTACGTTTCACGGATACGGTCTGATGATCGGCATTGGAATTGCGGCAGCCTACTTAACAGCAGAATACCGCGCCAAAAAGGCAGGGCTGGAACCGGATCACTTATTCTATCTGCTTATCCTGGGAGCCGGGGGCGGTCTTGTCTGTGCCAAGCTTCTTTACTACGTTACAATATTAGATGAAATCAGAAGTAATCCCAGACTTTTACTTGATATCTCAACCGGATTTGTGGTGTATGGAGGAATCATCGGGGGAATTGGTGCCGGATTTATTTACTGCCGTATAAAGAAAATAAGTCCAATCCGTTATCTGGATCTTGTAGTTCCGTCAATTGCCCTGGCACAGGGGTTTGGAAGAATCGGATGTCTTCTTGCCGGCTGCTGTTATGGGCGTCAGACCTCCGGACCTTTTTCCATAACCTTTCAGAGTTCTCAGTTTGCACCGAACGGAATCCCGCTGCTGCCGACTCAGATTGTATCCAGTGTTTTTGACTTTGCCAACTTTCTTGTACTGCTGGCACTGGCACGGAACAATCCCCCTGCCGGAAGAGTCAGCGCTTTCTATCTGATTTTTTACAGCC
Source organism: Lacrimispora xylanisolvens (assembly GCF_002934545.1). Classification (GTDB taxonomy): domain Bacteria; phylum Bacillota; class Clostridia; order Lachnospirales; family Lachnospiraceae; genus Lacrimispora; species Lacrimispora xylanisolvens. The sequence continues at coordinate 107,243 of NZ_PTJA01000014.1, read as the reverse complement.
TGGGGAGATTCGCAATTGAATTTTACCGGGGTGATTTAATCAGGGGTTCTGTTGGAAGCTTATCAACTTCCCAGTTTATCTCCCTGTTTGTAGCTCTTGCAGGTTTTATCCTTTTGTGGAAATCCGGAAAAAATAAGAACCAGCTGTCATAAACCTGATCCTATGCCCGTTTAAAGGTCTAAGTTGTTTCTCTCTCAATAAGAGAAGCTTCAAATACTTTGTGAAACGGGCTGTTTTTTTTATCCGCCCCACCTTCAATGTCGGAAACAATCATCCTGGTAACCTCTTCTCCCATCTCTTTGGCCGGAACCTCCATGGAAGTCATTGCGGTTTCCAGCATCCCTCCGATGGAATGTCCCGTGTTTTTTATAGTCCATTGTATTTTGGCATGGGGAAGTCCAGCTCGTAACACCTGCAAAGATCAATGAATTCATGAATCGTCCTGGTTAAAAGCTTGTCTTTGTGATGGACGATATAGAAGTACCGTTTAAATTCCGCATCCTCTATTTCCACCTGGTAAACCAGATTTTTCTCCAATGGACCGGAAACCATGCGCTTTGGCACAACGGCAATTCCAAGTCCATGAATAACTGCATTGACCAGTGCGGTTGTACTCATTCCCTCCCATACTGGCTTTATCGTAATACCCGATTTTTCCATCACTTCTTCAAACAGCTCCCTGGTCCCGCTCCCATGTTCACGCAGAAGAAATTTCTGTCCGCTTAACTCTTCCTTTTTCAGCACCTGTCCCTGGTAATAGGGGTGACGGCCGGGAGCAATGACTGCAAGGGAATCTTCCATATAAGGCTCAGCTAACAGAGAGCTTTCATGAACCGGCCGCTCCACCAGTGCAAAATCCAGTTCATTATTTAGAAGCTTCTGCTCCAGCTGATGGGAAGTTCCGATAAACACCTGCACGTCCGCTTCGGGATACATTGCTGAAAATTTTTCCACATAACTTGGCATGAACTGGGAACCAATGGTGATACTTGCTCCGACCCGCAGCACACCGATGGTATCCCAGTTTCTGATCCCCTTCTCCATATCATCAAGGAGGGCAAATATACGCTGGGCATATTCCAGAAACTGTCTGCCCGCCTCAGTCAGATAAAGCCTTCTGGATATGCGGTCAAATAACACAATCCCATAATATTTTTCAAGCTCCTGTATGGCTACAGAAACGGATGGCTGGGTCATATATAGTTTTTTCGCTGCTCTGGTTATACTGTTATTGCATTCACACACAGTAAGAAATATGCGCAGATGGCGTATGGACATAGGGATACCTCCTGTTATCATAGCTAATATCATATGTTTTTGATAAAATTATACTATTTTAATTATAAACCATCAAGTGCTATACTGGTAAAGGAATAAACAACCGGAAAGGAAACTTCTATGAAATACTTAATCAAAGCGGGAAAACTTTATATGATTGATAATGAAAGACCCTCCACAAAGCTTGCCTGCTTAAAAATGCCCTATTATCCCACAAGGAAGACCATACTTTCCCCTGACGGCAGAGTTAAATTATATGCAGATATAAAAACCTGTGAGGGCGGTGAACACAGCCAGGAACAAATTTATATTCTTTCTGATTCTCTCAATCAGACCATTTTATCCGGAAGTCTTGTCTTTCCGGAAAATCTGTCTTTACTGAATGGCCAGCAGGTAAATCAGATCAAGTTCACCATGGATCACAAAGGTTACGATTTATTTATGAGAAACAGCCAGGAATACTGCATTATGGATGAGGCAAGCTGGGTGGCTGCAAGGCTTGTACACTGTATAAAAGGTGGGGGCTGGTATGTGGAGGCAGATCCGTTATTTTCTCCTTTTATCCTAATGGGACTTTTTATTTTTTGCAGATATTTAGACAGAGAAAATGAATTTGTATCGGAAACAGGAGACTTACACAGATGAATAAAAAAATATTAAGCAATATATTCTTATCAACCCTTTATTTAAGCTCTTTTACTTTTGGCGGTGGCTATGTAATTGTCACTTTGCTGAAGAAAAAATTTGTAGATGAGCTTCACTGGATTGATCAGCAGGAAATGCTTGACCTGGTAGCCATCGCCCAGTCCTCACCAGGAGCCATTGCTGTTAACGGAGCCATTGTTGTGGGATATAAACTTGCCAGATTACCCGGCGTTATTTGCGCCGTTTTAGGTGCTGTGATTCCTCCCTTTGTTATTCTCACTGTTATATCCTTTTTTTACACTGCCTTTAAGGAAAATTTCATCATTCAGGCGATGCTAAACGGTATGACAGCAGGTGTTGGTGCTGTAATCCTTTCCGTTGTTTATGATATGGGAGGTGACGTGGTAAAGGGAAAAGATCCTCTTTTAATTATATTGATGGCAGCTTCCTTTATCGCCGCTTACTTTTATCATGTAAATGTAATTTTTATCATCTTAGCTGCAGCACTGACCGGCATAGGTAAGACTATCATTCGAAAACTTAGAAACGAGGCATAATTATGATCTATTTAAAATTGTTCTGGGCATTTTTTCAGATTGGAGCGTTCAGCTTCGGAGGTGGCTATGCCGCCATGCCATTAATTAAACAACAGATTATCACTACTTATCACTGGCTCACCATAAACGATTTTACCGATTTAATTACCATCTCACAAATGACACCTGGGCCGATTGCCATAAATTCTGCAACCTTTGTTGGAAATCAGATAGCCGGATTACCCGGCGCTTTTTTTGCAACTTTGGGCTGTGTTCTTCCTTCCTGCCTGTTTGTCACCTTCTTATCCTGGGCATATAACCGATATAAAAATTTAAGCATTCTGCAGGATATATTAGAAAGTCTGCGTCCTGCCGTTGTATCTATGATTGCAGTAGCTGGAATTGATATTTTATTTCCTGCTGTATTTCCCTCTGGTTCCCTCTCTTTTTTACCTGGTCAGGTCAAACTTCGTCCAGTACTCTATTTTGCTGCTGCCCTATTTCTACTGCGAAAGAAAAAGAAAGACCCGATCCTGGTTATGGTTCTTTGCGGTGTTGCCGAAGTTACAGCTCAGTTGCTGATGCCTGGTATATAAAGTTGATCATCTGTGTTAAAACCGATTTAATCATGCAAATTACCATTTTAATTATTTTATTCCCCTCATTATTAATAATCATAGTAATCTTTTTTATGAATTTTCTATTAACAAATTGTCACTTTGTGTCGAATAACGGTTGATGGTGAAGAAAAATGAAACTAATGACAGGAAAGGAGGGTCATTTTTTTAATATATAAAAATTCAGCTGCATGATATGCAGTTTATTTTTTATACGGTAATTGGTAAATTTTTCTATTTTTTTAATTTGAGGGAGCATTAAGATGAAGAACAAGAAAAAAATTAATTTCAATGATATGAAGCTTGCAATGAAAACATCCATTGCTACAGGCATCATACTGATTATGAGTTTGACCGTGCTTATTACCATCTCTTCCATACTTGCAAGCAGTTCAATATCCAAAGCAATCAATGGTGAGTTTACAGGAATTGCAGCTCAGAACGGTCTCATGGTTCAGTCTATTATTAATGATGCATCTGGCACTGCCAAAGATTTACAGGATTACTTAAATCGGGTGTATAACGGAGGGGAAGCTGCCAGTGACTGGAAAGACATTAACAGAAAAAGCAAAATATACAATGCCCAGCTGAAAGAAGTCAATTATGAGGTAGAAAATTACATTACTAATTCAGCCTGGGCAGCTCTTAATAATACCGATTCCTTATATGGCGTCGGTGCCTTTTTCGAGCCTGGGCAATTTGATCCGGCAGTCAAAGATTACTCCGTCTACGTTGACCGTGATAATGCAAAAAATAACACTGCCCAATCTCTGGGAGCCTACAGCGAATACTCCAATCAGGATTATTACCGGGTAGCAAGAGAAACCAAGGCACCTTACCTGACCGATCCTTTTAATTATAAAGGAACCATGATGAGTACCATAGCATATCCAATTATGAACGGAGACAATGTAATTGGTGTTATCCTGGCTGATATTAACGTATCTAATTTTTCCAGAATCAAAACCACTGATGCCAAATATCCTTCCATGTATGTGGATATTTATACAGAAGGAAATATGATTGCTTTCGACAGTAAATCAAGTGATAACATTGGTAAAAAACTGGAAGACTTAATTCCTCCATCAGAATATGCCAGGATTGTGAAAATGCAGGAAAACAAGAAAGAATTCCACATTGATACAAAAAAGGCTGACGGTTCTCTGGAAACCAGACATTACTATCCCATCTCCTGCGGATCCCAGACCTGGTGGGCTTCAAGCAGTCTTGACAAAAGCGATTTGTATAAGGATGTGGTAAAAAGTGTTATTGTCATGATTGTACTGGCCGTTTTATCTCTTATTTTTATTAATTCAGTTATCATTGTATTTTTACGGAGAACCTTGAAACCCATTGATGGAGTTGTGGCAGCAGCAAAGAATATTGCGGCAGGAAACTTAAATGTTGAGATTCAGGTCAAAAGCAATGATGAAATTGGCCAGTTGTCAAAAACATTCGTGGACATGGGACAAAATTTAAAATTGATTATTCATGATATCAATTATCTGCTTGGGGAGATGAGCCAGGGAAACTTCAAAGTTCAATCGGAGTGCCAGGATCAATATACCGGAGATTATCGCTATATTTATGAAGCAATGCATAACATCCGCTTAAATTTAAGCAGCACCCTTCTGGAAATTGACGAGGCATCCGAGCAGGTATCCACAGGTGCCTCCCAGGTAGCTGATGCTTCCCAGGCGTTAAGCCAGGGAGCCACAGAGCAGGCCTCTTCCATAGAAGAATTGTCCGCAACAATCACGGAAATCTCAGAACGTGTAAAACAAAATGCGGCCAATGCAGCGGAGGCAAATACCCTTTCTCAGGAAGCCGGCAGAGGCATCACGGAAAGCAACCAGAAAATGAAAGAAATGACGGAAGCGATGAACGAGATTGCCAATACTTCCAATGAAATCAGCAAAATTATCAGAACCATTGATGATATTGCTTTCCAGACCAATATTCTTGCACTGAATGCAGCTGTTGAAGCAGCCAGAGCCGGATCTGCAGGCAAGGGATTTGCTGTTGTTGCTGACGAAGTACGAAACCTGGCTGGTAAATCAGCAGAAGCAGCAAAAAATACTACTTCTCTCATTGAGAATGCCATATCTGCAATTGGAAGCGGAACGAAAATCGCTGACGAGACAGCGAATGCACTTCGCCTGGTTGTTCAGAAGTCGGAAATCTCCACCGGTAAAATCGCAGAAATTGCAGAAGCATCTAATGTCCAGGCAGATGCCATTACACAGATCACAACTGGAATTGACCAGATTTCCGCAGTTGTTCAGACAACCTCCGCTACTTCGGAAGAAAGTGCCGCTACTTCAGAGGAACTGTCTGCCCAGGCAGTGAACTTAAAATCTCTGGTAGGAAAATTCCAGCTGGTAAACAGCAAGGAACAGCAGGAAGATGTGCCCCAGCCAACAGAAGGCAGCCATAAGGCTTCTACTGAGTACTCTGAAATAAATACAGATTACAAGTATTAAATTCAATCAATAAAAGAAACGTACATGAACGGTTGATCCTTGTCATGTACGTTTTTCTTTACAATTCCATTCCAAGTGCAATCAGCCGGAACATACGAATTGCTCCCTGATAATATAAATCTTCTGCCCGGTTAAATGCCTCATTCAGATCCATAACTCCGTTTACCGTTGTCATGATAGAACGGATTCCATAATCATAGATTTTCTCTGCCCCAGGTCCCATGGATCCGGTCAGGGCCACAGCAGGAATCCCTCTCCGTCTGCATCTTTCTCCAATCCCCTGCATCACCTTGCCAAAGCAGGACTGCCAGTCTGCCCGCCCCTCTCCTGTCACTACAAGGGAAACGCCATGGAGTCGGGAGTCAAAATCAATTAAATCCAGAACCGTTTCAATACCGGATTTTAGTTGTCCCCCTAAAAATATGCAAAGTGCAGCGCCAAGCCCGCCAGCGGCACCTGAGCCTGGAATTTCATCCGGATTGATTCCAAATTTCTGTATGATTATATTTCTGTAGTTTATCATGCCATTTTCAAGCTGGTCTAAAACAGGTGGAGTTCCTCCTTTTTGCTTCCCAAAGGTATAGGCAGCTCCATCAGGACCGCACAGTGGATTGTTTACATCACACATAACAGTAAGCCTCACCTGGTTAAGTCTGGAATCCAGACCGGAAGTATCAATGGAAGATACCCTGATTAAATCTTCACCCGTTCCATTTAGTTCCTCTCCGCCAGCATCCAGGAACCGGACACCCAGTGCTCTCATACATCCCATTCCGCCATCATTTGTTGCTGATCCTCCTATGGCAATGGAGATGTCTGTAAACCCTCTTTCTAACGCATCTTTTATTATTTCACCTGTACCAAAACTGGTGGTGGTTCTGGGATCTCTCTGGCTTTCTGGTATCAGAGTCAGACCGGAGGCTGCCGCCATCTCGATAATGGCCCGGTTCTTATCCAGGCTGCCATAATAGGTGTGAACTGTCTCTAAAAGAGGACCATGTACAGTCACCGGCACCCTTTCTCCCCTGGCAGCAGAGATTACCGCGTCTGCAGTCCCTTCTCCTCCGTCAGCAACAGGAATTCCTTCCCACTCACAAAGTCCAAATACTTCATTAGCAGCCTTACCTAGCAGCTCAATGGTCTGTGCGCTGGTAAGGGTTCCTTTCAAAGAATCGGATGCAAATAATAGTTTCATATCAGGTCTCTCCTTTCCCCCTTTCTGTCTGATTCCTAATGAAGAATCAATGACAGAATAAAGATTTCCAGTATTCCTGCTATTCCAAGTACCAGAGTTGCCATAGTCTGAGTCTTATATCCTTTTTCCGGGGTCATTGCTCCAAAGTTTGTCACAACCCAGAAATAGGAGTCATTGGCATGAGAAACAGTCATTGCACCGGCACCGATTGCCATACATGCAAGAGCAACTCTGACTGGACTCTCCAGCCCCAGCATAGGGAGTAAGGGTGCCACTATTCCAGCTGTTGTGGTTAAGGATACCGTTGAGGAACCTTGTGCACTCTTTAAAATAGCTGCCAGAAGAAATGGGAAGAATATTCCCATGGTGCTTAACACAGAAGCGTGATCCTTAATGTAATTAACCATGTCAGTGGATGAAATCACTTTACCCAAAACTCCTCCTGCAGCTGTGACAAAAAGAATTGGTCCCACTGTTTTTAATGTTTCATTGGTGATTTCATAAAAATCACTCATTTTTCCTGCACCCTTGAGCTGAATCACACTAAAAAGTGTACCGACTGCCAAAGCAATGATGGGCGTTCCCAAAAATTTAATCATATCTCCGCCAAGTCCTGTCATACCTGCCATGGATGCCGCGGAAGAAAGAGCCATCAGAAGAATAGGCACCAAAATCGGGGCCAGAGCATTGATACCGCTGGGAAGTTTTCCAAACTCTGCTACCAGCTCTTCATAGGTCTTTCCAATCTCTCCCATATCTGCCTCATCTTCTGATCTTACCTTTTTGCCTATGTATCTGGCATAGAAGTAACCAGCAATCAGAGGGAAAACAGAACACAAAGCGCCCATTCCCATTACAAGAAGCAGATTTTCACCAATTCCCAGGGTAGACGCTGCTGCAATGGGTCCTGGTGTGGGCGGAATAAATACATGGGAAATATATAATCCGGAGGAAAGCCCAACCGTCATTGCCACAGAGGATGCTGCCGTCCTGTTAACCAGTGCTTTTCTGATTGGATTTAAAATTACAAACCCCGAATCACAGAAAACTGGAATAGATACCACCCAGCCCATCATTTCAATTGCCAGTACAGGATTGTTTTTTCCCACCAGCTTTATCACCATATCTGCAAGCTTCAGTGCAGCCCCTGTTTTTTCCAGAACGGTTCCAATTAAAGCACCCAGAATAATTACGATACCGATGCTTGAAAAAGTGCCGGAAAATCCTGCTCCGATGACTGATGCCAGTCCGCTTACTTTTGTTCCATCTCCCAATGTTTTGTCTGCCAGCGGTATTCCTGCTACAAGGCCTAACAGCAAAGAGATGGTCATAATTGCGATAAACGGATGAATTTTAAATTTGGAAATAGCCATAATCATCAGAATAATCGCCAGGATAAATACAAAGATTAACGGTAAACCTGTCATAAAATGACCCCCTTCATAATGAAATTAATCATGCAGCTAACTTCTTATGACAATGGTATCATCATAATAAATGTAAAACCACTGCTGTGAATCTCAATATCACGGTGATTTTTGTATTGTCAATACAAAACTAATGTTCTTTTGTTAAAAAAGAATAAAAATTTTCCAGAAAAAAGCGGTCTTTTGCTGATTCAATGGGGTTTATATTAAAATAATCTTTGATCTTGCCATAGCGGTATAAAAGCGTATTTTTATGAACAAAGAGTTCTTTTGAAGCTGTCACCAGATTATAATTGGATTTTATCAGCGCACCCGCAATTTCAATCAAAGATTGTTTCAAATCTTCATTCATTTCCTTTTCATAAGTCTGAAACATCCACTGAAGTTCATTAAAGGGAACAACGGAACGTACATAATTTCCCGTGAAATCATAAAAAAATGCTGCCGTCGTATTCCCTGCTTTTTCCTCCAGCCATACACAATGACTGTAAGCGTAATAATACTGAGTGAAATTTTCCTGAAAGGAACCAATATAAAATCTACATTGCTTCTCCTGCTGGCGCAGCCATTTTAATACGGTACTGAGATAATCACCAATCAGATATTTATAATCAGCAAACAGCTTGGCGTTATCTGTTTTCATGGTTTTAAATATCAGAACATGAGTATCATTTAAAACTGCACTGATATCCTCTCTTCCATGACGGGGACCATGTTTTAACATGTCCAGAATTAATTCCGCTTTTACCTCTTCTGTTTTGCATAAAATGGGAATCCGGACTATGTTTTCAGAGTAATTAAGCTGATGCGCCATACTCCGCAGTTCTCCCGGATCGGGATGCTCCACATGGATCAGCAAATTGGTAAAGTGTTCTTTTTTATCTCTTCTCCGCCGGATTTCCTCCTGCTGTTTTTCATATTTTAACATCGCCTCAATTGCCATTTTCGTAATCAATGCTACCGGCTTTATTTCAGCAGGTTCTCCGGTTAACCCAACCACACCCTCCCGCCTTCCATCGATGTTGATTACCATGTTAATTCCGGGTCTGACACCGGGATAATCTTCCTCTCCTGATGTGACCACCATGTCTTCTTTCCCTGTCACAATATAATAGGCGACCTCATGAAACGTTCCCACCCGGCTTTCATCCCGGCTTGCAATAATAATTCCCTGATCATTCATGATATTGATATTATACTGGGTATACTGGGTTACCTGTTCAATAAATTTCCTTGCCAGATCTGTTTCAATCATATCTTACCTCCTGAACTTCTCTTATGCATGTCTATAACAGCTTAACATACTTTTCCATGTGTAACAATCATGGGTATGTACTTAAATTCTTTACTTTTTGATTCCGTTATGATACAGTAATTCTTGCCTGAAATTTTTAAAAATAGGAATTCAGAATCAGAATAGGAGAATATTATGCTGACAGATGATTACGCTACACGGATCAATAATGGAATGGTTAGTACACTGTTAAAACTGATTTTTAACATAGAGCTGGGAAAAAATGACGACAGGGCTTTTAAAAGCCGGGAAATGGAAGAGAAATTTGAAGAACTGAAGAAACTGATTGAAGAAGGATCCATTAATGATGCCGAGAATACTCTTTTGGAAGAACTGGATTCTGAGGATATGGAATATTTAAAACTGGCTCTGATGTTCTATTACACCTTAAATGACAAAGACGGGGATTTTTTAGATAAAAACGATTTTTCCAAATCTGAGATATCTGACGGACTTCGCTATGTATCAGGAATCTACGGATATGAGAGTATGGCGGAAGCAATGCTTGGTGACAGTGACATCTGATTATTATGAAAAGTCCCCCATTCTGCTTATTTTTTACTGATGCAGAATGGGGGACTTTCTAAAATATCATTTATTTGGACATATGTCCGTTTAATTTTTCTACCAGTTCTTCAACCGGAACTCCGTGTACCATGCAGGCTTCTTCCAGACTTTCCATCGTTGAGGAAGGGCAGCCAAGACAATGCATTCCCATTTCAAAAAAGTATGGTGCTGTGGTGCGGTCTGCTTCTAAGATTTCTCCGATTAATGTTTCCTTTGTCACTGTAAGATTCATTTAAATTACCTCTCTTCTCATATTATTTTTCATAGGCTCGATGGTTTCAAACAACCGGCCTGCCCCTTCTTTTGGCAGAAGTACCTGCTCCATCCGCGGCAACGCGATTCCTATGGTTTCTCTTATTACATCTTCTATGGTCTCCACCGCAATGATGGTAAGCCCTTCTTTTGTCTCTTCCGGTACATCCTTTAAATCAACCACATTATCCTGAGGAATCAGAACCTTCTTAATTCCTGCTCTCTGTGCACCCAGAAGTTTTTCTTTCAGTCCGCCGATTGGTAATACGGCTCCTCTTAACGTAATCTCACCAGTCATTGCAAGTCTGGAATCTATCTTAGCACCTGTGACTAAGGAAGCCAGCGCGGTAAAGAGTGCAATTCCGGCGGAAGGGCCATCTTTTGGTACAGCTCCTGACGGTACATGAATATGAAGATCTCTCTCTTTAAAATTAAAGGTATTAAGAGGCAGTCTGGATTTTAAAAGGCTTAAGGAAATTCTGGCAGATTCCTTCATCACATCACCCAGCTTTCCGGTTAATATAATGTTGCCGTTGCCCGGCATATCAGCCGCCTCAATAAATAAGATCTCTCCCCCTACCGGTGTCCATGCCAGTCCGGTCACCACACCAGGCGGGTTGTCCAGCTGGGCTTTCTCATGGCGGGAGACTTTTCTTCCAAGAAGGTCTTCTAAATCTGCCGGCTTCACTACCACTGGTATCTCGGTCTTCTTTGAAACTATTTTCTCTGCGGCAGTTCTGGCAAGGGATGACAGCTGCTTTTTCAGGCCTCTGACCCCGGCTTCCATGGTGTAATCATTGATAACCGCTTTCAGTACTTCATCTGCAATCACAAGCTCGTTTACAGTTAATCCGTGTTCTTTTAATACTTCTGGAACCAGATGATCTTTTCCGATATGAAACTTTTCATCTGCTGTATAGCTTGTGATGTTTATGATCTCCATTCTGTCAAGCAGAGGACCGGGTATGGTCTCTAAGGAGTTTGCCGTTGCGATGAAAAATACATCGGACAAATCATAGGGAACATCCAGATAATGATCCGTAAAGGTATTGTTCTGCTCCGGGTCAAGTACTTCAAGGAGTGCGCTGGCAGGATCTCCGCTGTATCCACCTGACATCAGCTTATCCACTTCATCCAGTACCATAACCGGGTTGGTGGCGCCAGCCTTTTTCATGCTCTGAATGATTCTTCCAGGCATAGCTCCCACATAGGTTCTCCGGTGCCCTCTGATTTCAGATTCATCCCTGACGCCGCCCAGACTTAACCGTGTATAAGGTCTGTCAAGAGCTTCGGCAATGCTTTTTCCAAGACTGGTCTTTCCTGTTCCCGGAGGTCCCACCAGCAAGAGGATGGAGCCTTTCTTTTCTTTGTTCAGTTCCATAACCGCCAGATGCTGTATGATTCTGTCCTTCACTTTATCAAGACCGTAATGTCTCTCATTAAGAATCTTCCTTGCTCCGTCTAAATCAACGGATTTGGCGGGCTGTTTTTTCCATGGCAGCTTTACCAGCAAATCCAGATAATTGCGCATTACCTTGTAGTCGGGCTGGTTTGGTCCCTGCTCTTCCATCTTTTCATATTCTTCCAGAGCAGATTCCTTGATATCCTGGGGCATGCCAGCTTCTTCAATCTTGGAACGGTAATCATTCTCTTTCTTGCCATCCCCTTCTTTTCCTTCATTTAATTCTTCCTGAATGGCTTTTAACTGTTCTCTTAAAACTGCTTCCCGATAATTTTTATTGGCTCTTTCAGAAAATTTTTCCGTTACCTGCATCTGCAGCTCAATCATTTCCTTCTGCTTCAGCATATGATCCATGAAACGAAGGCTTCTTTCCTTTAAGGACTGGATTTCTAACAGCTGGTAGCGTTCCTCGGAAGAGATCTGTATAAACTGGGATAAATACATCATGAGCGCATTGATATCCTGGAAACTGTTTACGATACGCTGATACTGTTCCCCGCCTGTAAATTTACCGCTGATCTCATTGCTGACTTTTTTAATATATCCCAGCATTTCCTTAAGGCTTGCCTCGTCTAAATCTGCCAGATCCGGCGCTTCCTCAAATGCAGCGTATAAAACACCTTTATCTTCACTGATCTGGTTCACCATGATTCTGCTGCCCAGTTCCACGGAAAGGCGGAACCCCTTTTCCGTCTGTTCCACTGAGTTTATGGAAAAGGTAACACCAATGCGGTGAAAATCATCTTCTGACTTCTCTTCTGAGCCTGCATTCTGTTTCAGCGGCAATGCAATCTTTACGATCTCCTCTTCTTCAAGACTCATGATCTGTCTTTCATTTAAATGTTCCAAATGTATTATTGTCGCGACACCAGGCAATAAAACTTTATTAAAAACCGGAACAATTATGCCGAGATTATTATCATTATAATTTTTCATAGTTTTATCCTTTCTGTGCGTATTTTAAGTGAATGTTCATTTAACAATCAGATTTTTAATGGCGAGATATCTCTTACTGTCTCAATAAAAGAATCCCGCTTATAAATGTTACATCATAATTGCGTCTTGTATCATGATAATCAGCTCTGTGAGTAAATCTTCTTTCTGAGCTGCATCCTTCCGGTTATCAACCGCAATGGCTTTCACCGGCTGGAAAATAATTGCAAGTAAATTATCTTCCCTGTAATCTCTTAAGATATGGTTCTGCTTCATCTCTGCCATCATATGATAGATTTTGCAGATGCCCTGTTTTCCAGAACAGCTGTTGGCTAAAGATGGACAGTTGGAAAACTGTTCCACAAAACTGAAAATTTCCTTATTCTCCAGAATGTAGTTATAATAGCTTCGGATCAGTAGCTCAATCTGTCTGCGCCCTTCTAACTCCTGTTTCATGCTGTCTAATAAGTAGTCGTAAATCTCTTCTGAATATTCCAGGTAAATGTCATGCAGCATCACATCCTTATTCTCATAATAGATGTAAACCGTTGCCGGCGAAACCCCTGCCAATCTGGCTATTTTAGAGACAGAAGTGCCGTGAAAGCCCTCCTGCAGGATCAGCTTTATTACTGCTTCCTTGATATTCCTCACCTTTTCGTCGTCTTTTCTTCTCATTTCATCACCTCTATAGGTTTATAATAAATGATCATTCACTTATTGTCAATCATTTTTTTTACGATTATAATCAGCAGAATTTTTTTTCCTGTACTGGAGCGGTGTAATCTGATATATTTTCTTAAATGACTCAATCAGACGTCTTTCATCTGAGAACCCATTATTAAGTGCGATCTCCAGAATACTGTGATCCGTACCAATAAGTTCATTCCTTGCTTTAAGGATTCTGTAATTTATCAGATATTGCTTAAAATTAACTCCTGTATTTCTCTTAAAAAAGCGGGAAAAATACTCTTTTGAAAAATAGAACCGCTTTGCAGTATCTGACTGAGTAATTGGCTCCATATAATGACGTTCCACATGCTGAATGATTCCCTTTAAACGTTCATTATTCTTTTGCTGATTGATGTTCATAACAAAATCCTTCATTTGGTATCCATCCTGGCACAGATAATAAAACAGTTCCAGAATCAGCCCCTTTATCAGAAGCCTCTCTTCATGATTGCAGCAGCATTTTGCTTTTTCAGACAGGGTAACCATGATGCGTCTCACCTCTATGCGGTTGAGTGTATCAGATACCACAAAATAATGACAATCCAGATCAGGAAAACATTCCAATACGAAGTCCCTGGATATAATGAGGACCACTGCAATCATTCCCCTGTTTTGACAGGCAGTATGATCCGGAATAATACTGTGAATGCTTTCAGAATTTACAACCACCAGATCTCCCGGAGCCGCATGAATGCAGTTTCCATCTATATAATGGTCGCTTTTCCCCTGAAAAATATAAGCCATTTCCAGCTCCGTATGCCAGTGGTTTAATAAGTTTTCTTCGCAAATCAACGGCCCTTCCAGATTTATAATCTGGAAGGGATTGTTTATTTCGTATTCAAACATCTGATGCTTTGCGATTGGTTCACTCATTTTTACTCATTATCCTTTTTTATAAATTCATTAAAAAAGAAGCATTCTTCATCGTTGCATATACGGGCATCCACTGATTTTATATCACAGTGAAAAACATGACCAAGGCGGTTTTTGTCACTGCCAAAAAGGCGATAGATAAACGGAACATTACATTCTGTCAGCTTTTCAGCCATAATGGGCGCCTGATGTTTCAAAAAATCTCCCACTGATGTCATAAGAAACACAGGAGGAAAATCTGCTGTTACATATTTTTCCACACTTATCATCTCAAGCTCCGCCGGAGTCCCCCCCAGGGGAAGATATTCCCCGATCAGGGACTGCGTATTATCCCCACTCTCTTTGTCATATTCCATATGAAATGCACCGCAGTTTAACGCGATCGCCTCCGGTGCAAAACCGTCTGGTGTGTGAAACGGATATTGACCGGCATAATCAGGATTGGTGCAAATCGCCGAATATAGTCCCAGAATATGAGCTCCTGCAGAATCTCCTACTGCAAAAATATGCTCTTTGTTAAAGCCATAGGCATCGGCATTCTCTATAACCCATGAAAATACCTGATTGGTATCTTCTATGGAAGCCGGAAATTTGTTTTCCGGCGCCAGCCGATAAGTAAAATTTACCACTGCAAAGCCTCGCCTTGCCAGATCCATACAATAAAACTGATAGACAGCCTTATCCCCATAGACCCAGCCTCCGCCGTGTATACTTACAATGACAGGAAGCTTCTTTCCATCTGACTCTTTCGGCCGGTACACATCAAGAATCTGCCAGTCTGTGTCAGTTCCGTACAGAATGTCATCGTATCTTTGAATGGACTCCGGCGTTGTTAAACCCGCATCACGTTTTCGGTCTCCTTCCCGAAACATCTTACGTATTAAATCACTTGATTCTGACATTTTATTCACCAGCTTTTCTATTATTTTCACGCTTTTCCTCAAGATCCCTTTGTATCTCGACAATGTAGCGGTCTATATTCATCATAACGCAAAGTATCAGACAAATGCCGGAAATAATCGCACCATTATAGCCAAATCCAAAACGGATCATATTCACTGCTGAAGGGGATTGAACAGCTGCGGTCCCAACATAACCTCCAATTGCCATAATCCATGTACAGACAGCAGATCCAACGCCAATTCCAACCTTCATGCCAAAGGAAGTACAGCTGTTGACAAGTCCTTCTGAACGTATTCCAGTCTTCCATTCTCCATAATCAACTACATCTGCCGTCATCGCGAAAAGACCAGACATAATAGGTCCCATACCAAAGCCTTTCACTGCCACACCGATCAAAACAACCGTTACATTGGAAGCTGCCGCTCCTATTATTAAATAGCCTATGATCATCAGGACAGCACCTGATATCATCAGTTTCCATTTTCCATAAAGCTTAACTAATTTGGGCATAATGAGATTTACAATCATCGCCGGAATCGTAGCTGCCATACTGATCAGTGTAATCATCCCTATATTTCCAAGTACAATGTTGCAAAAATAAAATGTAGTTGATCCAGTACTGACTATTGCAATATATAAAAAGAGGAAGAGTAAAGTCTGAATATAAAAATATCTGTTCTTCAACAGAGCTGGAAGGGCTAAATGAAGGGGTACTCTCTCCACTTTTACCAGCCCGGTTTCTGCGTCTTCATCTAAGTGCTCTTTTACTCCCCAAAAGCAGATAAGGAGTAAAACCATGGTTATAATACCATAAACGAAAGATAAAGCAAACCATCCGACAGTAGCAAGTAATCCTGCCGTTACCGCATTAATTATGAGAGTGGTAATCTGTGTCATCACAAAGCGTATGGAGGCTGCAGAAGCACGATCATTGACATTCAGTGTCATACGGGACAGCAGTGCATTATACGGCAGATTATTTGCTGTATACACAAAGCAGCTCTGAAATATGTATGTGAGATAGATATATACCAGTTTTCCTCTGCTGCTTAATTCACCAGGTACATGAAACAACAAAACAAGGGCCAAAGCCATGAAGGGCGCAGTCCAGAGCAGCCAGGGTCTAGCCTTCCCCCATCTGGTACTGGTTCTGTCCACTATGACTCCCATGAAAATATCTGTTATTCCATCAAAAATACGCGTCAACAGCATCATGGTTCCGATCGCTGCAGCCGCGATGCCAACCGTATCTGTATAGTATGCAGTTAAAAAGGTGGAGCACATTGCAACAGCTACATTGGCACCGCAGTCACCCAGACCATAAGAAACCTTCTCTTTCATAGTTAACTGCTGTGATACCTTCTTTTCCATAAGCACCTCCCATATCCTCATGATTTTTCCGTTTTTTATCCGGTATCATCTGAGTATAGCAGGTAAATTGGGGATATTCTTTCTGTTTTTTGACCTGTTTTATCCAGTTTTTACAATTTAACAGTCTGACATACGAAAAATCTTAATCGACCGCTCTGTCCTCATCTGCACAATATTCAAAAAAGTCAAAATCTGCATAATGACTGTGCTTTACTCTGTCTGCACAGGTTAACCCAACCATAGTACCGGTAAATTCTCCGTACTTACAGTATTCATCGGAAAATCTGGTGGTATCAAAGACCCTGCCGATCTTCTGATAATTCACTCCGTCATAACACCAGGAGAAATAAGACTGCCGGCCTTCTATTGTAATCCTCAAATAGATAGGATCATCACTTACCGGTATCCTGGTATTTAGAAATTCGGTCTTCTCTCCGTTCTCCAGATGGATAATGGAAAGCGCACTTTGTCCCAGAGTCTCACTGTAATATTTTCTTAAATTAATATAATTCATATTGTCATAATATAAGATCAGTCCGGCACTGTGCTGATGAACTTCCGGTATAAATTCCATCTTTGTAGTCACCGTTGCATAGACAGAGGTCAGCTTCCTCGCCAGAATGCTCACCTGATTTAAGGAAGTCCGTGATTCCTGACCGCGAATCCGCACATAACCCGGACGGGCTTTTAAATCGGCAAAACGCTGGGGCATGATTCTGGGTGCGTAATACTGCAGCCCCAGTTCCTCTTCATTAAAATCATCAAAATCAGGGATTTGCTTCAACGGCACTTCAGGCAGGTTACTTGCTTCAACCAGAACTTCCGCTAAATCCCCCCCATTTGCCATACGCAGCCAATGATCGTCAGTCCATATCATTTTCTGAATGGCCGTTTCTCTTCCAAGAGTGCAGCGCAGTTCTGGTACAAAAGGCCGGGCACATAAATGCACCAGATAGGTTTCCCCTTTCTGGGTATCCACCACACTGCCATGACCGGATTTCTGAAGGATGGAATCAGTATTATAATATCCTGGCTTTAAATGATCCGGATCGTGGCGCTCATTGGACTCACCCGGAACAGAGGTTACGATGGGATTCATTGGGTCCGCTGCATATGGCCCCCAGATTTCTTTGGATCTTCCCATGGTTACACAATGATTATAGCCAGTCCCTCCTTCTGCACACATGATGTAATAATATTCTCCCCGTTTGTATAAATGGGGTGCTTCAATGCAGCCCCGATCCGTTCCGCCGTTCCAGATGCGTTTGGGATAACCGATAATTTCTTTTTTTTCGGGATCGTATTCCACCATACAGATTGCACCAGGCTTTTCATAGCCTTCCCTGGTCTCCCATTCCAGAGATACAATATACTTTTTGCCGTTATCATGAAGGATTGAGGCATCGAATCCGGAAGAATGAAGATATACTGGTTCACTCCAGGGTCCCTTGATATCGGTTGCTGTAATCAGATAATTGTTTACATCAAAATATCTTGCGTTCATGGAATTCATGACTCCGTAGATCACATAAAACAGATCTTCCTCTTCACAGTATGTGAGGCATGGAGCCCAGATACCTTTTGCAGATGGAAGCTTTTTTAAATCAACTGTTTCATCGTCTGTCAGAACATGGGTGTACAACTCCCAGTTTTTTAAATCTTTTGAATGGTATATGGGGATTCCGGGAAACCATTCAAAGGTTGATACTGCCAGATAATAATCATCCCCTTTTCTGCAAATGCATGGGTCGGGATTAAAGCCCGGCAGAATGGGGTTTTTTATCATTTTATCCTGTCCGATCATCATTCTTCCTCCAAAATGACAGCATCCCAGTCTTTCAGGGGTATCCTGTCTCCTTTCTTATAACTTTTTCCGTCTAATTTATTATTCACCCGTTCATAGGGGCAGGAAATGGTGGTTTCTTCATCCGAATAGTGAAGGACATAGTGAATTTTTTTATGGTCCCGATTCACTCCGCTTCGGATGATCACCGGAAAGCATACATCCGGTATGAAATCAGAAAGGCCTGCATCTTTTACAGCCATTTTTAATATTTCTTTTACAATGTCTTTATCTGTATAACAGCCGATGTAATAAGTGCTGCCCTTTTCGTAGTCTGCCTGAGTAATTCCCCCATACTTTCCCCAATATTTATGATCATAGGACGCCAGCACCCTGGCTCCGTCTGTATAAAGGAGTTCTGCAAAGTACCGAACCGGCCTGCCTTTGATTTTCGCAGTTCCCGGCTCCGTAAACTGGTTGTAGTGAATTTTGAAACATTCATGAAGCAGATGAGGCTGTGTGTCCGGATAAACGCTTAAATATTCATTGGAAACAAAGGATTTAAAGGTGCTGACCAATACTCCTCCGTTGGAAACAAATTCTTTTAACTGCTTGCATTTATCTTCTGTAATGCTATACAGAGCAGGTGTCACAATCATCTGGTATTTAAAAGGATCCAGACCGTTGACATCCACTACATCACATTCCATATTTAACTCATAGAGACTGTCATACATCCATCTCACCACATCATTATAGCTTAGATCCCGGTCTATGGGGAACCACTCCAGTGCTTGAAGGGACTGATTGTCAACTACCAGCGCAATCTGATTGTCTTTTTTCAGATTCAGAAGACTATTTCCCATCTTTTTCCACTGGTTTCCGATCTCACAAGCCTCTTCGTATGGAGGATTGACTGCAAGATCATGGCTTAACAGCCCTTTCCAGTAGGTCTCATATCCATTGTGAATGGAATGCCAGTTCCAGTACATAATTCCGTCTGCTCCGCTTGCCAGATGGCTGTAAGCATGAAGCTTTAACTGTCCCGGATAAGGCGTCCAGTACTTAAACGCCTGAGCCTGACATTCCAGTACCAGATAATTTCTTCCTTTTAAAGAGCGTATGGAATCTCCGCCAAAAGCGATCTCTGCTCCGGTCAGCTGATCCTGGGTGTGATGATAGATATCAGTACCGGCAATTGTTACCGCAGCTGCAGCTTCATAATGATTGATATCTGGCTGGACACCATAGGAATATCCATCCTGAGCAATATCTGCTCCGAATTTCTTCCACTGGAAATCAAAATTGTGGGTAATAAACTGATCTTCTCTTTTATATTCTTTTACTATTTCTGACTGCCATAAGAGAAATCCAGCTGCAAGACTTCTCTTAAAACGTTCAAATTCACAGGATAAACCAGCATTGATACAGCCATTCATATCGGGAAAATCATTCCAGTCATGGATGGAATTACTCCAATAGGCAAGGCCAAAGGTTTCATTCAACCGGTCAGTTGTAACAAATTTCTGCTGCAGATGTTCCACAAACAGCTTTTGAACCAATTCTGATGAGGTACCATAATGCTTCGTTTCATTGTCTATCTGAAAGCCTGTGACACATGGGTGACCTGCGGTATGTTCCAGAAGTCTGCGAATCACCCGTTCTCCATAAAAGCGGTAGGAAGGATTCATAATATCCATCGCCTGTCTTCGCCCATAAACAGCCTGGCCCGCTTTCGTCTTTACCATGATGTTCTTATCTTTTTTCTCCAGCCAGCTTGGAATGGCGTAAGTAGGCGTACCGATAATTACCTCCATTCCCTTCTTTTCGGCAGCTTTAAGAACCCGGTCAATATAGCTGAAATCATAAATTCCATCGGAAGGTTCCAGAGTACTCCAGGTGGATTCCGCAATCCGGACCACATTCATCCCCGCCTCACACATCATGGACAAGTCTGTCTCCACCCTGTCATAAGGCATATATTCCGGGTAATATGCAGTCCCAAACAAAAGAGTTTTTCTTTGATATCCAGTGTTATCTTTCATCAGTTCTCCAATCTGTGTTTTCCTGCTGATAAATCTGAAACTATTTTATCATATTTTTTATCAAGATCAAATAACAAGAGGCAGACAACCCCGATTCCCATGGTAAGAGCCGGAATCCAGATAAACGCCCAGTCGATTGCTGCTAAGGATGCCCCACTCTGCACTGCCTGTTCTGCATGGAACCCGCCTGCTGCCAGTACCCAGCCAAGTGCTGCTGTTCCAATACCGGAGCCAACTTTCATGCAGAAGGAAGATGCCGCATTTCCCATTCCAGCCGTACCATATCCGTTATACCATTCCCCGTATGTAATGGCATCCTGCAAAAGCCCGAACATACACGCTCCCGATAAACCGAAGCCGATTCCCTTGATTACTGACATGGCACTGATAAAGGTTATGTTATAAGACATTCCTGTTAAAGCGAATCCCAGGGTTGCAACCGTAAGACCTGTAAGCATCAGCTGCTTCTTTGTAAACTTCTTCATTAGAAACGGTGTTATGAATAAGGTTATGATCTGGGACATGGACAGGAAGTTGGATACAGGTGTAAAATAGTTGGCATCTCCCAGACGGTACTGCGCAAAATAAACCGCAGATCCAAAGAAACAGGACATCATAAAATACAGTGAAAAGATTGCTATTACCAGCAAAATCCAGTATTTGTTCACCAGCAGTCCTTTTATCCCCCTGACAAAGGTTACTTTTTCTTCCTGAATTCCTTCTGATTTTTCATCCACTACACGCTCTTTGCATACAGCAAATGTAAAGAGGTTGATTACAATAAACAGGATCATTAAAATAATCATGGTAACCGTCCATCCTCTCTGGCTGTACTTATCCCCACCGCCAAAGTATCCGGTCATTTTTAAAACAACTGTATTAATGGTCATCGTTCCTGCTGTGGCCAGAAGATTGCGGAAATTCCCAAGAAGTCCTCTTTCATACTGGTTGGTTGTCATCAGGCCGTGCATGGTTGCATATGGAATATTGATTCCGGTATAGAAAATGGTGGAAACCAGATTATATGTCAGGAACATGTATACCAGCTGCGCCTTTCCCTCCAGACTTTGAGGTACGGTAAACATGAGAACTGTGCAGACTGCAAGCGGCACACAGAGTCTGGCAATCCATGGCCGTGCTTTACCCCATTTACTGTGGGTATGGTCTACAATGTAGCCCATGACTAAATCCGAAATTCCATCCAAAAATTTCGATACTGCTATAATCCCAGCCGCTGCCGCTGCACTCGCCCCTACCACATTGGTATAATAAACCAGCAGGAATGCGCTGATTGCAGAATAAACCAGATTTCCGGCGTAATCTCCCATACCATATCCAAAACGCTCCACAAAAGAAAGCGATCCGTTAGCTTTTGTCTGTTTCATATCTTCTCCTCTTTTCTGAATTATATTTTACTTTTTACAGGAAACCAGCCAAAATCCACACATCTTCCCAAATCCCAGCTGTCCCAGCCGCTCCAGCCGCTGGTATTGACAGTATCCGTTAAAAGCTTATAACTCCAGTAAAAATGACCAGAGCCCTTATTCCATGCAGTAAGCTGAGCCTTTGCCACAGCCTGATAGATTTCTTTTTTCTCTTCAGCAGATTTCAGCTCTTTGTCAGATCCCTCTAAACCGTTTAAGACAGTCTGACCCCCTTTTGTATCCCAGCCACATGCCAGAGAATTAAAGAGACACCATTCTCCGCATATTACCGGGACATATGCCTGTACTTTCTCTATCTCATTTGCGAAATGGGTCTGAATATAATCCAGATATTCGTTTAAGTTCTGACCACATCCCATCATTTCTGCCATCATCAGATACTGATGGGTATCCAGAACGATGTTTTGGAAGTTTTCATGTTCAAAGAATTCCTTCCAGCCGGACAAATCAAATGCATCGTGAAAGACCACATGCTTTTCCTCCGGCATAAATGCTCTGATCCTTTTATATGCCTCCCGGTAAAATTGTTTAATGAATGAAATGGGAATTCCGCAGCTTCCCTTTCCCATGGCCTCATCTTTGGGAGGATATCTCTTTTGCACATTCATAAACTCCCAGATTGCTTCCGTAGCCGGCTCATTGAGAACCTCAATTCCCCACAGCCCACTTCTTGTTCCATATCGTTTTGCCAGGCGTTCCAGAACAGTCAGTACAAACTCCACCTCCTGGGGATTCTGTGCCCATTTGCATACGCCGCTGATCCCTCCGTTATCAAATCCGTTCTGGCCTTCCGGTGCCGTATGTAGATCAATCAGTATTTTAAGACCATACTTTTCAGCCCAGTTAAATGCCTGATCAAGCTCATTGATACAGCCAAAAAAAGGCTCTCTGTCACCAAAAATAAAATATGGAACCGGAATACGTATGGTATCCATGCCCCAGGATCTGATAGTCACAAAATCCCGTTCCGTAATATATTCACTGCGATGTATTTGAATCCTGGCTTCGTAAACTTCTTTTGTCAGACTGCGGGGAAGCCAGTATTCATCCGCTGCATCCGTTCCTTCAAATAATCCGGGACTCATCCATTTTTCCAGTACCAGCCAGTTTCCCAGATTTACACCATTTACTTTCATTTATATCTCCTTGTTGTATCATTTTTTAGTTGCTTTCATTTTAAATTAAGTTATACTGATCTTATATCAATATTTACAGTTTTTTATCACGTTTCTCAGTTAAAGGAGTTTGTATGATTACAAATTATTTCATGAAACACATTTCCTATCATCTTCATACCTTTGTAAAATCCTATACAATGGACAAAAAACCCGGAGAGACTGTATGTGCCCGCAAGGACTTTTCTGATCTTCCTTTTTTCTCCCCGGAAGTCAGGGACGCCGTACTTAAAATGAAATCAGAACCTTTTCCCACACTTTCCGCTGTCAACGGCAATATCATTTATGCAGCAGTCCCCGCTCAGAACATGATTTACGTGATTGGGCCAGTGGGCTTTCAGACACAGGTAAATATTAACCGCAGTATTCAGGCTGTAGATATTGACTCCAACTGGATCCAGAGTCTGAGTATCTGTGATTTCGATGCTTTTCTGCGGGATATCCTTCTCATTTATAACCTGTTCCACGAGGAGATGCTTACGGCAGGTGATATCATAAAGGAAAACTGTGTGGATTCCCTGACGAAAGCGCAGATACAGAAGAATTTTTCAGAATTGATCTTTGAGAATCATGAAAATGGAAAAAAACACAACCCATATGATCAGGAGGTCAGGGAATTTTCCAGCATTGAAAACGGAGATATTAAGCAGTTGGAGCAAAGCTGGGCAGAGGACTACACCGGACAGCTGGGAATCCTGGCAAAAGACCGGCTTCGCAGCTTTAAAAATGTCTGTATTGTGGTTATTACACTGGCAAGCCGGGCTGCCATACGGGGAGGTTTAAGCCCGGAAATCTCATTTTCCCTCAGTGACATATATATCATGAAAATAGAAGAATCCAACGATATCGCCACTCTGATTCATATCAAAAACAGTGCGGAATATGAGTATGCCAGGCTGGTACAGGAAGGAAAGGAAAAACAGAAAGGGACACAGAAAATAGAGAAAAATCCCCGCATTGAGGAATGTAAGGATTATATCTTTTCCCACCTTCACGATAAAATCAAGATTGGAGATATGGCTCTGGAGCTTCAGATGAACCCCAACTATCTTTCTGATCTGTTTAAAAAGGAGGAGGGTATATCTATTACAGACTACATTCGAAATGAAAAAATAAAGCTGGCTGAAAATCTTTTAATATATTCCAAATATCAATATATTGAGATATCGGCCTATCTGGGATTTTCATCGCAGAGCCACTTGGGAAAGCAGTTTAAGGAAGTGACTGGCATGACCTTAAAACAATACAGGGACTGTTATGGTGTAAAAGAGTTTATCCACACTGGAAAGAAAGAAAACGCAAAAGCAGAAGCCTGACTGTAAGATAAATCAGACTTCTGCTGATTCTATTAAAACTCCCCTGTTTTAATACGCTCTTTTCAGTTCATCTATGTAGCTTTTTAATGTATCAAATCCTCCCTGCTGATAACGGCGGATAAATTCGGTTCCAATAATAGCGCCGTCTGCACCATTATTCATGACCATGTCTACATCAGCGGCAGATTTGATACCAAAACCTACAAATGCGGGAATGGAAGTAAACGTTTTCACTCTTTTTACTACTTCGATATATTGATCAGGCAGTTTATCAAAAGAGCCTGTTTTTCCTTCTCCCGATACCACATAGGCAAACAGATGATTGTGTTCTAATGCCTGTTTCAGTTCATCATTACTTTGGGACTGACTGAGTACTTTGATTGGATCATGAAGGATCTCCGCCGGATAGTCACCATTGACACAGATAAAACCATCATATAACTCATGTGGAATCTGGGTAAGGAAAAAACGTTCCACACCTTCCTGATATGTCATGATAACAACTTTAAAACGAAAACGGCTGCGAATCTCCTTTAACGAAGCTGCAATGTCTTCCCCGGTTAATCCCTGCTTCAGAATCACTTTGTTTGTTTCACGGATAATCTCCCCATCCATATAAGGATCTGAAACAGGAATCCCAACTTCCACATACCCCGCCCCTCGTTCATCAAGCAACTGAAGAATTTCAAAAAAACGTTCTCTGTCCGGATAATGCAGTGGGATATAAAAAGCCAGATGTTTCATTACATTCCTCCAAACATTCTCAGAATCCATCCTAAAATCGGTCCGTAGAAGGAATAGTCTGTCTCACTTAAGATTCTCATAATCGGTGCATAGGAACCGATCATTGGCAGTAAAAGGGCTTGTCCGAAGATCAGAATCAGTCCATTTACAAAGGATCCGATTATGGCGCCTCTGCGGCCGCCGTGAGCATTTCCGAAGATTGCGGTTACTGCACCGGTGAAGAACGTTGGAATCAGTGCCGGGAATACTACTACCGGATAATTCAGTAATCCAAGAACCATCATTCCCAAAAGTCCTGCAATCAGGCTGGTCAGGAAACCAAGTATCACTGAATTGGGGTAATTGGGGAACAGCAGCGGAATATCCAGTCCAGGTACCGAATTGGGAATAATCTTATTGGCAATTCCGTGGAATGCAGCGATAATTTCGGAAAGCATCATTCTGACACCAGTAATAATAACTGTAATCCACATACCAAAGGATAAACCTTTTAAGAAGCTGAAAACCAGGATATCCTGTCCGCCGGTGACGTTTTCCAGTGCCCAGGAAGGACCGGAAAGAAGGCTGATGGCAAGGAAAAGGATGGTCATGACAATGGTCAGTGATATGGTCATTTCCCTTAAAAAGTTCAGTTTTTTTGGTACATTGATATTCTCCAGATCATGTTCTTTGTTGCCAAAGGCTTTCGCCAGCAGGGAAGAAATAAGGATTCCCACAGAACTGGAGTGAGCCAGGGTAAACCCTTCTCCGCCTTTTACCTCTTTCATAAACAAAGCGACGTAAGCGCAGGAAAATGTCATATAACAGCCAAGTAAAACAGCCCCCACTGCTACTAATGGTATCGTGCTTAAGCTGGTTCCGAATTTCAGCAGTGCTGCTATGAGTCCTGCATAGAAAAAGGATACGTGAGCAGATAAATGTACGTATTTAAAGCGGGTGAATCTTGCAAGGAGAAGATTGACAACAAATCCCAGTGCAAAGATCAGCGCCATCTCTGTTCCGATTCCGGAAAGACTTTCGCTTTGTGCCGCTCCGATATCAACGGGAATTTCAGGCAGATTAAATATTTTTGTGATCATGGTCTGCAAAGGCAGCAGCGACATACCAAGGGTCTGTCCGCCTACATTGATCATGGTGAAACCAATCATGGTTTTGATTACGCTTGGCAGAATCTGGTCCCAGGTCTTTTTCTGCGCAGCCATTCCTATAATTACTACGATTCCAATGATGAACACCGCCTGGCTGAACACATTGCGAATCAGATACATCATTACTTCCATAGTTCTCCCTCCCAGGGCTTGTACACCTGTTATCTCTTCGTATTAATTGCTTCCATAAGCTGTTCTTTCAAATACTGCTTATCCATCATATTATCTATGCGGATAATATGAGCCTTTGAATCTCTTAACACATCAGCAAAATCTGAAGTGGTGATTAAGATATCATAAAAATCCGGGCTCACAGAACCAATATCAGACGCGTCTACCACTGCTTCAATCTTTTCCCCATCTAAAATCTGCTGGGTAAACAAACGAAGCATCATGGAGCTCCCCACTCCTGCACCACATACCGTAACTATTTTTAACATTTAGGATTCCCCCTTTATAATTTTCATGATTTCCTGCTGCGAATCTGCGTTAATAATTTCTTCTACTTTCTTCTCATCCATAAGAATGTCCGCAAGTTCTGTCAGAGCTTTTAAATGAGACTGGTGATCGATGGCACATAGACCAACGACGATTTTAACAGGATCATTTTTCGGATGTCCAAAAACCACAGGCTCTTTCAGTGTAACAATGCTAAGTCCGATCCCAAGTGCCCCTTCTTCCGGTCTTGCATGAGGCATGGCGATTCCGGGAGCAATTACAATGTAGGTTCCGTTGACCTCCACATTTTTAAGCATTGCTTCAATATAAGCTTCATCAGCCAGACCTTTTTCAACAAGCAGTCTGCCGCTCTCCCTGACAGCTTCGTCTCTGCTGCCTGCTGAAAACTTTGCCTGTATTAAATCGGTTGTCAGTATTTCTTTTAGCATAGGTTGATAAATTCCTTTCCTGGGTTCCGTTTTTTCAGAGAACCCCAAATATAGACTCAATTCTTTTTTCAGAGCTGGAATCTGTTCTTCTTTGATATCTGCGTATTTGCGGATAATTCCCATAACATCTCCCAGATGAATTCTGGCAGTTAAAAAGGATAACTGGTTCTGTATTTCTCTGATATCATAATCCGACAGGAACGGACTGACTTTTAATACCTGTATATCTTTCCATTTAAAAGGTACCGTTGAAACAATGAAATCGGGTACGTGTTCCATCAGCCACAAAGCTGCATTGCGAAGGCTGAATGTTCCCAGTATGTTTACATGGAACATGGCTTCCAGTCTGCTTTTTAAGATCTCGGAGGTGCTGATTCCGGCATTGCACACAATAATTACATTGGGCGTTCTGCGTACCTGTTTTTCATTTCTCTCAATTACAGAGGCAAACAACAGTGTGAAATATGATACTTCATGCTCATTAAAATGAACCTTTAGCTTATCCTCTACCAGCATAACCCCTTTTGAGACAGCATCGTTTAGCTGAGAGAAGTTCTCCCTTACATAATCCAGCAGCGGGTTTTCCGCCCACTCTTCGGATAATGCCCTTTTATAGGCTGGCCGGAGATGATTGAGCAGTCCCTCGTACAGCTTTGTATCTGTAACAAATGCTTCAAAGGGATATTCCTTTGTGACTGCTTCGATAAACTGATTGGTTACCAGATGAAAGGGGAGCCATTGCTCAGAAAGCAGTTCTTCATACTTTACCACAGACGCTTCCGTCAGCTTATTCGCCAGATAAAAGCAGTCATCTAAGGACACTTCTGTTTCAAAAATGGATGCAAGCTCTTTTCTTTTCTGTAAAAAGGTGATCTCCTCTCTTGTCAGCGGATCTTTGGGACCTTCCGGAAAGACCTTTCCCATGGAAATTCTTGCATAGGTGACCCAGAATGCAGCCAGCATCCGGTGAAATGAAACATCACTGAGTTCCACGCTCAGTCTCCCTGACACATCGTCTAAAAAAGCTTCACACTTCTTTATGATTTCCAGATCGTTGAACGGCCGGTTTTCAAAAAACAATGGGTCTTCACTGACTGACAGGATCAGTAGATTTCGGATATTTAACTCTTTTGCAATCACACGGTAGCCTTTAAAAGGTGTGGATTCCATTGCAATTGAGTGAATGGCCAGCATTTCTTTTATTTCCTTTAAATCTGCAATCAGCGTGTTTCTGGAGATATCCAGAACCTTGAGTAGATCCTCTACCGTAAACTGGTCTCCTGCCAGAAGTATGGTCTCTACGATCCGTAAACGCCGGATCCGTTGATTGGTTAAAACAAAGTCCGAGGTGGAAGCAAGAAGACTTTCAAATTCAATTGTTAATGGTTCTGCATAATGCAGCTTCCCTTTATCTGCCTGTATCATAGGATATCCGCCTGTCTCCAGAAGCTCATTCAGCTTTTTTACATCGCTGTAAACGGTTCTGGTACTCACCCCAAACTGAGTGGCAAACTCCCGGACTGTTAATTCCCGTTTGTTTTGACAGACAAGTTCAAATATTTTTGGAAGTCGGTTTTCCATGTTTTCCTCCTTTATGTGCTCAGTATAGCATTTCGGATGTTTTGCCCGCAAAACCAATTTACTTCACAGGCTTTGCATACTTTGGTATATAGGGAACGAAAAGAGACACCTTTCAGTGTCTCCCATAACTTACATAATTAAAATGGTTACAGATTAATATCGTCAGTAATTTTTTTCTTATAACCATCTTGTTTGAATTATCTTTTTATTTTTCCTTCCCGCCCAGTTCTGCGGCTTTGATAATTTTTCTTTTTGGATTTTCAGGAAACCACCCCTTCTCCACTCTCTTCTTCTGCTCAAAAATTTCTTTTATACTCCACAAAAGTGAACAGCCAAGGACTGCAGTCAGTGACCGTTCCGTAGAGGAGGGTGACACCAGAGAGATTGCAAAGCACAATAGTCCAAATATCAGAAACAAGGGCCATATTTTTGTTGTAAAATAATACTCTGCCTTAATTACAACCGGATGCAGAAGTCCGATAATTAGAAATGTCCCTATGCCAATGATGATTCCATCATAATTCATTCAGTAGTACCTCATCGCTCTTGCATTTATTACATTGTATTAATAGAATTTCAGGTTTATACGAATAATTCTATTTTACAGCGTTCAGTCAATTTCCATCTCTAAAAGTGCGCTTCCAAGAGACTTTCCATGCATGTCCATCGCCAGGGAGCGTGTGATGCCGCCGCCCAAGGCGTCTTCCATTACAAAATTCAGAGAGCTGATTGTCTCAATCTCATATCTGGTTATTTTTCCATGAACAATTTCCTTAAAATACTCTTTTACTTTTTCTTCCGTCACCTTTTCTTTTATAAGCGCATAATCTTCGTCATGATAGGCAATAACAGAAATAATAGAAATGTTTCCCTTATCCCCAGTTCTGGAATGAGCTTTTTCTTTTAATTTCATGATTCATTTACCTCCAGATATCCAACAGAAATTTCAAAATCTTCAACTGGAATAAATATAGATGCAATACTAACAATATCCTTTATATTTTTAGATGCTCCGCCGCCGCCTGATGGTCCATTGGTATACAAGGCTTCTACTTCATTTCCCACCTGCTCAGCTTCCTCAATCGTCTTTACACGAGCTGCCACCCTCAGCCTTACTTCTGAACTGATCCCTGTATTTAGCTGTTTTGAAATTAAATCTCCGTATAAGGAATTCAATCCGATAAAATCATAACGAATTTCTTCAAAAACAAGACCGATTTGTTCAAATCGTTTTTCGAGGATCTCTTTTGCCAGCTGTGCTCTAGCCAATGCATTGCCCCCGCCATAACTGATTTGTCCTTCGCCAATGTAACAGTCATGGTATCCTACGCTGGTTTTGTATTTACCTGTGGGAGCTTTCCCGGATGCACCATAAATACGTACTCTGTCTTTTCCTTCCTGTTCAATTCTTACTTTGCTAAAATCTGCAATTACATCAGGGGTAAAATAATTTTCAGGATCCTGGATTTCATAAAGTGTCTGCTCCTGTACAGTCTCCCTGGTCACCATACCTCCGGTTCCTGGTAGCTTTGTGACAATTCCTTTACCGTTTTCATCAACTTCAATAATTGGAAAACCAAGATTCCATAACTCAGGCACATCTTTATAACCCGGATCTGCAAAATAACCGCCTGTTACCTGTCCGGCACATTCCAGAAGATGACCGATCCAGGTTCCTTTTCCCAGTTTTTCATATTCATCCATTGACCATCCAAATTCATGACATAAGGGAGCTAAAGAAAGAGACGGGTCTGCAACTCTTCCGGTAATAATGATATCTGCTCCAGCTCTTAATGCATCAACAATACCCTTAATACCAATATAGCCATTTGCCGATAAAATCTCTCCCTGGATATCCGATAATCTACCGCCTGTTTCTAATACCTGGTAATTCAGGTATTTTTCCAGACGATCTCCAATATCATCACCCTTTACATAAGCAATTTTTAGATTTTTCAGTCCTTTTTCTGTTGCCATTACTGAGCAAAGTTTAGCAGCACTCTCGGGATTTGCAGCACCCATATTTGTGATAACTTTTACCTTATGATTTTTTAGTGCATCTAAGATCTTGTCAAACCGATATTCAAATAAATCGTTGTACCCGAGTTCTGGATTTTTCTGTTTTGCTTTTTGTGCAAGAGATATCGTACGCTCTGCAAGGCACTCAAATATGATATAGTCCAGATCACCTCGTTCAATTAACTCAATTGCCGGTTCTATCCGGTCTCCTCCATAGCCTGCACCTGAACCGATTCTAATTTTTTTCATAATCACCCTTCCTTCTACTTTACTTTTTCTGGAAGGTAGAGCAGATTTCCTTCTTTGCCATCCATACGTTCCTGAGTTCCCGGTTTCAGCTTGTGGCAGAGAAACAAGTCATGCCCATACACCTGGAATGAAACGTGATCATCTTTTCCTGCTAATACAAGGTCACAGCATTCAATTACATTATCCAACAGTTCTTTTGGCGAAGTAAATGTGCCATGGTTGCGATATACCACATCATACTGTTCTTCATATTCTTTCAGATGCAACAGGCTCTCCCTATATTCGGAGACATTGGAAGAAAACTGATCCATCAGCATCACTGCAACACCACATGCATCACCAAAAATGGCAATTCTCTCTTCTTTCAGCAATGCGCACATCATTCCTGGAGTATGTCCCTTCACAGAAATCATCTGAATTGTAATTTCACCCAGTTCAAAGCACTGACCATCTATAAGCGGTCTGAATTCCTTATTATAAACCGGTGGTAGTTCACTTATATCTGATACTTGAAGTTTTAAACGATTCTGAGCATCGTAAAGACGGTGTTCTGTACTTGTTTTATAGTCGTATACAGGAAGATCTTCCAGATTCATATAAACTTCATCAAACAATCCTGTAGAACCCATATGATCCAGATGGGCATGTGTTAAAATGACAAAAACCGGACGGCTCGTCAAACCCTGAACATATTCCCTGATATCCCCCAGCCCATTGGTGGTATCCAGCAGGCAAGCTTTTTCTGTACCAACAACTAAATAACAACAGACACCGGTATGATCAATAATACGCCATAGATGAGGACTTAATTTCTCATGAATGTAGCTATAGTTTTTCATAAAATCATTCTCCTTAGACCTTTTTGCTATGGTCAGTCTACAAGGCTTTCATCAATTTTCATTACATACATAGTAATAAAACCAATAACCGTTCCAGCAATAGTTGTAACAATCAATGCTATGTAATTTTTTATATCACCGCCAAGGAAGCCTGCAAAGGAATAAATACCATTAGCGGTATTAAGTACGTTGGCAGTCAGATGCATGAAGCCAGCAATTAATCCTGTCAGCAGACCGGAAACAACACTTGCGTACAGCGGAGTTCTGTATGGTATCTGCACACCGTATTTGTAGGGCTCTCCAACCCCTCCAATCAGCCATGCAAAAACATACCCGGAATATAATGCACGTTTTTTCTTATCTTTAACCAGTACCAAAACAGCCAGCATGCAACCGAATGTTGCCCAACTTCCGGCAAACATGGCAGGAACAATAAAAGTATCATAACCAAGAGTTGCAAAGCTGGTAACTACAAAAGGAACCAATGCAACGTGCATTCCGCACAATACCAAGAGAGTCCAGCTGCCTGCAAGAACAGCTACAGCAAAAGGACCTGCAATATTATTCAGTGCTACCAGTCCCGTAGCAATTCCATTTCCAAGGTAGTATCCCAGGGGAGCACACAGACAAAGTTCCAGAGGCAGCACAACAAATAATGTAATTAGAGGAACCCCAATCACCTGGATTGTATCAGGAATGTATTTACGTAAAAATTTTTCCACATAAGAACCAAGCCAAATCGTCAGAAAAATAGGAAATACTGTAGATGTATAATTTTGTACAGGCGCCGGTATGCCATACACACTGAACGTTACTCCATCCGCTGCAAACTTCAGCAATGTGGGATGAACCAGTATTGCTCCAAACAACATGCCCATGACCGGTGTCATACCAAAACGTTTGGCAGCTGTATAGCCGATGATAATCGGAAGAAAATAAAATCCGGCATCACCAATTAATGTCAACAGTACAAACATATTACTTTGCGTATCTAAGATTTTAAAAAGATTCGGTCCAAGGACGGAAGCCAGCATCTTTGCCATACCACAGCAAAGAAGTACTGGAATCAGCGGAGTCAAACATCCTGCTAAAGCCCCTATAATATTGTTAATGACACCCATTGCTGTTTTTTTCTGCTTTTTTTCAGCTGTTACTGTTTCACCTGCTTCTGCTCCTACAGATTCCTTTTCAGAAAAACTGCCTGTTTTCTGTAATTCATCGTATACCTTCCCAACCTGGGGACCAATAACCACCTGAACCTGACCACCGTTTCTTACCACACCCAATACGCCATCAATTTTCTTAATTTCATCATCGTTTGCAATTAACTCATCTTTTAATCGGAATCTTAACCTGGTCATACAATGCGTAACATCAATTACATTTAATTTTCCACCTACTGCGTCTAATACACGTTCAGCAATTTTTTTATTGTCTGCCATTTTTCTTAATTATGGATTGCCAGTCATGATCCGGCATTCCCATATCTCCTTCCCCATTTAGTAGACCGGTTTACTTACTTTGTTTAGTATATCGGTCTACTAAATGCTTGTCAAGGTGTTTTTTTTCTGTTATGATAGTTTTATTTAAAGGTACCAAAAATAAATTATCATTTTTGAGGAGAATTTATATATGGCAGGAATCAGAGATGTTGCAGACTTAGCTGGTGTATCCAAAAGCACCGTTTCAATTGTTATAAATGGCAGAAGTGAAGAAAGAAAAATACCGAAAGAAACACAGGAAAAAGTATTGCAGGCAGTAAAGGAATTAAATTATCAGATCAATTTGTCTGCAAAACGTATGCGTGTTCCTGATACACGTAAGACAATTGCTCTATATTGGACAACCGACTTCCGTGATATTATGCTTGCACGTTTTCTAAAAGGGGTTCAGCAGCAGATCAGGAAATCCCAATTATCCTATGATGTTATCATATATCCCTATGAAAATAATACGCTTTCGAAAGAGGATTCCCTTATCAATGTTTCCAGCTTTCATGGGGCATTAATCGCTAACGCCGGCCAGGAAGATCTAAAGTTTCTCTCCACACTAAAGCCAACAGTCCCTATTGTCTTATACAATCGAGTCTTGGAAAATATAAGCAGCGTATATGTAGATGATGGTGTAATAGCACGCGAGGCTTTTGGCCTTCTCAAAAATAAAGGTAAAATTGCCATTGTAAAAGCTCCCCACTCCTTTGAGGGTATGAAAATACGTGACAACACGTTAATGAAACTTTTATATGAAAATTCTCAGAAATATGTGGAGCTTAATGTGGAATCTAATCAATCATATGATGGGTATCAGATTGCTTCTCAGATTGATTTTGAAACAACCAGTGTTATTTATACCGCTAGTGATATGATTGCGCTGGGCATTATGCACTATTGTTACGAACAGCGTATTCGTATTCCTGAGGATATTGAGATACTGTCTATCGGAAATGGTTTAACACACATCGATGAGTTTCTTAGCCCATCCTTAAGCACGATACAAATCCCCATCGAAACAATGGCTGCTGAATGTCTTTTAATGCTTAATAAGCAGTTCCAGAATCCAAAATTGACACATAAGGAAATTCTTCCTAATATAACGCTTAGAAATTCTCTGAAGAATAATTAAACTGTGATCAAAAACTTAATTGTCCGTAGAACTTTCTATAAGAGCTGCAGAAAACCTTAATCCGGTTAATGCAGCTCTTACAATTATATCTCCATTTCGAATTCCAGCCCCAGCAAATCATCTCGCCATGCCCGATTTTCCTTTTCTGCTGTTTTTATAAATCCTGCCTTCGTATACATCCCAATAGCCCTTGTTAAATCATTGGTAGTTTCTAAGTATACCTTCTCAAAGCCTTTTTCTCTTGCAAAAGACATAGCCAGCTCAAAAAGATCTTTCCCAAGTCCGATTCCCCGGTAATTAGGGTGCAGAAGGAACCACCGAAGCTGCGCCCTCTCCCCGCGGCCCACAATACCGATACAGCCAACGATCTCTCCCTCATGCTCTGCACACCAGAGCCTGTCTTTCTCCGGATTATACTGAACCAGAAACTGATAAAAGGATTCTGCAACATATCCCTCGAACGCCACAGAGTAATCGTATTCCTTTTTGTAAATCCATCCATGTAAATAGGTAAGGTAGCCTGCGTCTCCTGGTCTTACATCATCACGAATGGTTATATCACTGCGCCTGATATTTTTCCCTTTCGTCAATATTGTTTCAATGGAAGTCATGTTCCGTGCCAGCATCTTAATCTCTTCCTCAGGAAGGGTCTCCACCAGCTTTTCAATCTGATGGTCGGAACGGTCATTAAACTGATCCTGGTTTTCCTTTCCAAATGGAGTTACGGTAAGATATTGAGAGCGTTTATCTTCTGCCGACTTCTTTTTTTCTATCAGTCCTGATTTTTGAAACTTTTTTAATATTCTGCTTAAGTACCCCACATCCATGGAAAGTGTATCTGCCAGCATGCTGGCGGTGCATTGCTCTGTTTTTTCAATCTCATGGAGAATTCGCACTTCGGAAAGAGAATAAGGGCTGTCCAGGAAATGCTGATTCAGCAATCCAAGGACATTCGTGTAATAACGGTTGAAACTGCGGATAATTCCTACATATTTTTTCAAATAACTTTGCATGGCTTTTCCTCCTGATGTAAAATGATGATTATATCATATCACTACAGTTGCTTTTGTCAATTATTTTATTTGCTTTTATCAACTATATAGTTGTATCAGTATCGGTTGACTGAGTAAAACAATAATAAGAATTCAGATCATCGTTATAAGTACGGACTTCAACGCCAAAAAGAGTTCTTATACTTTCTAAAATATGATGATCACCGGTTTTATGGATTTCAAAAATACTGCCCTGCCGCATAAAAACCAGGGAATCCGAATATTGAAGAGCCAGATTCAAATCATGAAGCACCATCACCACCGTTTTTTTCTGCTTCTTGTTCAGGCTGCGAATCAATTCCATCATTTCATAAGTTACATGAATATCCAGATAGGTAGTTGGTTCATCAAGAAGAATCAGAGGAGTATCCTGATTGTATATCATTGCAAGAAATACTCTCTGCCGCTCTCCGCCCGAAAGCTCCGCCATGTTTTTATGACGAAATTCTTTACACCCGGTTAACTCCATGGCATATTCGCTCATCTCTTCCTCTGCCTTCGTATATCCGGTGAAAGAAGTCTGGTAGGGATATCTGGCTGCTGTCACTGCACGTAAAGCAGTCATATCAGGAATCTGGCTGTTCTGCAGGAGCACGGACACTTCCCTGGCCACCGATTTCTTACTCATAAGTGAAATATTTTTTTCACCCAAAAGGATTTTACCTGTCTGGGGCCTTAGAAGACAGGATGCCAGCTTTAAGACTGTACTTTTCCCACATCCGTTTGGTCCTGCAATTGTAGTTATCTTCCCAGCCTCGATGTCTAAATCCAGATTTGTGATAAACGGTCTGTTTTTATGATAGGAATAGGAAACCCCCTCCATTTTTAACATTCCATATCCCTCCTGTTTCTATTTTTCAGGATGAGATAAAGAAAGAACGGACAGCCCATGAAAGACAGAATAATTCCCACCGGAAGTTCATAAGGAGCAAACAAAGTCCGTGCAAAAAGATCACACAATATGACTAACATTCCTCCAAGAAGTGCGCTGCCCGGCAATACAAAACGGTTATCCGTACCAATTAAAAGTTTTACTCCATGGGGAATAATAAGACCGACAAAACCAATGAGACCGGCAAAGCTGACTGCTGCACCTGCCAATGCTGCTGCAATTACTATAGCCAGACCTCTTATAAGGGGTACGTTCATCCCTAAAGCACTGGCACGTTCCGCACCAAGTCCCAGATGATTCAGTCCTTTTGCAAAGCATAAGGAAAGTAAAATTCCTCCCAGGATGCCAAAAGAGGGATAGATCAGCATAGCAGTCGTAATCCCGGAAAGACCTCCTGCCAGAAAATTACCGGCGCCAACATACGCATCCGGAAATAAGATCAGCACACCGTTCATTCCAGCTGTAAACAGGCTGTTGATCACAAAGCCGGTCAGCACAAGTAATAATTGAGACATTCGACCAGTCATCGCAATCAACAGAATCAGTACCGAAGCGAGCAGCCCACCTAAAAATGCAGCAAAGGGAATCAGATCACGGGCCCCTGGAAATAGTATGGAACAGATCAGTACAAACAGCCCCGCTCCCGCATTAACGCCAATAATATTGGGGCTTGCCAGCGGATTATGAAATACCGTCTGCAGAATTGATCCCGAAACAGCAAGACCGCTTCCTGCAAGCAGCGCTCCCATAACTCTTGGAAGGCGCACCGTCATGAAAATGCGGTAAACCGGGTCCTGGGTACAGCCAGAGGACAAAACCTTAAACAGCACAGTAGGAGGAATATAACTGGCGCCGGAAAATAATCCCAGTAAAACAGATACAGTAAGAAACAAAAAGGAAATCACCAGAAGCCGCCAGCCCTTTTTATCTGCTGCCGCTAAGAATTTCAGAAAGGTAACCATAGCTCTCCCCCCATTTCTCATTGGGCTTATATAAAAACTTCTCTTTGGGAAGAAGAATATAATGCTGATTCTGAACCGCTTTCAAACCATTCCAGGAAGGATTCTTCTCTATGCTTTCTTTTCGGTTTTTATTTGCCTGGGCTTCGTCATTGCCCATGGGGACAACAAAGATATAATCCGGATCTTCTTTGATTATGGCTTCCATGGAAAATTCTTTTAACAGACTTTTATTCTCATCCGCCAGATTGGTACACCCTAAATCCTTTAACATTTTCCCTGTCATACACTCAGAATTTTTTGCCACAACGCCGCCGGAATAGGTAATAAGAAAAAGAACTCTTGGTGAACTTCCGGGGATATTCTTATTGATCACAGCTTCAATCTGCTGCTTTGTTTCCAATCCGTTTTTCTTATATAAATCCTCTCTTCCAGTGATATCCGTACAGATTCGCAGCATGGAAAGATAATCCTCAAAGTAAGTCACATGAAAATAGGCAGCTGTGATTCCTGCCTGTTTCAGCGCTTCCTTTAACGCTGTGTGCTCTTTCGTCTCAGACGACAAAATGACGAGATCAGGATTCAGCCCAATGATTGCCTCCAGATTAGGGCTGTTGTACATCCCAACAGAAATCACGTTCTCAGGAAGTACAAGATCTCTTTCATCAAATGCATCATCGGTCACTCCGCATAGCTCTCCCCCTGCTTTTTGCCAGGTATCCGCAAAGCTTCCCATGAGCGCAACCACACGTTTGGGATTCTTCACCCGGATCTCCTGTCCTAACGCATCCGTAAATTGATAATACCCGGTCTGATCATCTGCATCATTGCTGGCTACAGCCACAGTCCGCGCTGCGCATCCAGATATGAAGGAAGTAAGTATTGTTATTAATACCGTTATTTTCAGCAAACGGAATTTCATTGTACAGGAAATCCCTCCTTCCACCTGGCTCCAAACCCACAGTAACTATCCTCCGCCATATAGTCACCGTCGTGGTAATATCCGGCTCTTGCCCGGCAGCCACCGCAGTCTTCTTTGTAATCACATGTACTGCAGGTGCCCTTATACTCCCTGCTTCTTAACCTTTTAAACACACTGCTCTCATACCAGATTTTATCAAATGATTCCTCCCGGACATCTCCTGCAATTTCCGTCATATATGCACAAGGTCTTACCAGCCCCTCCGGAGTAATCACACAATAAGACAAGCCGGCAAGGCAGCCCTTTTTAAAACGAGTCTGAACCTCCAGTTCCTTTGCCACACGGACAAATTGGGGGGCACAGGTGGGCTTTATATCAATGGGTACATTTTTCTGTTTCTCCATAATGGTTTTTAATAGTGCTTCATATTCCCTTACCTGTAAGGAAGTGTCTTCCAGAAATTTACCTCTCCCCACCGGAATGAGAAAAAATATGTAGTTTGCCATAGCTCCCACATTTACACTAAAATCAATGATATCGCTTACTTCCGCCTGATTCCAGTCCAGAACTGTGGTATGGATCTGAAATGGCAGTCCCACTTTTTTGCAGTTTTCAATTCCTTCCATGGTTAAGCGGAATGCATCGGAGTAGCCTCTGAAATCATTATGCTTTTCTTCATTTAAACTATCCACGCTGATTCCCATGGCTGCAGCACCGCAGTCTTTTAACTTCCTGGCCGTTTCTTCCGTCAGAAGTGTCCCATTGGTTCCAAAGACCGGCCTTAGCCCGGCTTTTGCGGCATGAGATACCAAATGATAAATATCCGGTCGCATCAGTGGCTCTCCCCCACTGAAAATCATGATTCTAAAACCTGCCTTTGCAATTTCCCCAATCATCTTTTCTGCTTCTGCTGTTGTCAGCTCTTTTGTTTTCCTGCTTCCGGCATCCTGGTAACAATGCCTGCATTTTAAATTACACTCGTTGGTTGTCAGCCACGATACAATCATGGATGCACTCCTTTCGTTTTATGCGCCTTTTGCAGTTTCAAAAAAGTACATCCTATCTATATGCCGAGAAGCTATGACATAGAAGCTTATGAAGATTGGTAAAATCCACAGATCTCTGAAGAAAGCTGTCTCATCTTTTCCCGCATTTCCTCCGGCTCCAGACATACACATCTGGTTCCCATGCCAAGCAGATAGCCACAGGCAAGATCGTCCACAGGCATAAATAGTTCAGCTATATAATGATCCGGACCGTCCGGAGTCAGACAGTCTTCCCCGAAACGCGTTATAACTAAATCCCTTACTCCTTCCTGAATCCTCAGCTTTACCCTTGTTAGAGAATTTTCTCTGGTCTGTATCTCATCCAACCGTTCTATGGGAAAATCCCGGATTTCAAATCGCTGGTCTGATATTAAAAGATCGCTCATCCTTAACAGTTTAAAAGTACGAAAATCCCTGCGTGACAGACAATATCCCTGAAGATACCAGGCCTCTCCCTTCCATAGAAGACGATAGGGTTCTACTTCTCTGCTGCTTTTTTTATCTCTGATATCCCGGTATTGGAATGTGAGAAGTCTCTGCTGATCTAACGCATCCTGTATCAGTTCAACTGTGTGAAACAGATTACCGGCATTGAACCAGGGTAAAGCATCTATTTTCATCTGATTTGCACGATATTCCCACTCCTTATGATGTTCCTTTGGAATCATACCCTTTACTTTTGCCAGCGCCGCCATGGTCTGTTCCCCAGGCAGATTATTTTTAATACTGGATAATCCCATCAGAAGTGCGGTGATATCATTTGCCGAGAAAATTCGTTTTTCCACTTTAAATTCTTTCATGATTTCAACGCCGCCACCCGGTCCTGAAGTGGCAAAGATTGGAATTCCCGCCTGATTAATCACTTCTAAATCCCTGTATATTGTCCGCATGGAGACCTCAAACATCTCTGACAGAGATTTTGCGGTTACTTTCTCCCGTTCTAAAAGAATCATGATAATTGCAATCAGTCTGTCTATTTTCATCTCATCACCTTCATTTTTTTAATCAGCTTAAATCATTGACATACAGATGTCAACAATAGGATGTTATACTTTTAAAAAAAGGAGAAATCAAACATGGATAAAATATTTGAAAAAGCATTGGAAGGCCTGGAAAAAGAAATTGGACAAGATAAACTTATGATTCTTGCAACGAGAAATGAGGAAGGCGTTTCTGCCCGAACCGTTAATATTTATACTTACGAGGGATGCTTTTACTTTGTGACAGAAGCTGATTCCAACAAATATGAACAGATAAGCAAAAACAATTCTGTTGCCTTAAGCATTGATGCCATTCAGATCAGAGGTATTGGAACATTGCTATCCCATCCGTTAAGTGATTCCAATGAACGGGTAATAGGTTATATTGAGTCCGGCCTGCCTCATCATTTTGACCGATATAAAGATGATCCTGCTATGAGGCTGATTAAGATTACCCCTTCTTATTCCAGCTTTCTATCAATGGAGACAGGGAACGGTTATGTGATCGATTATAAAAAGCAGACGGCAATGTCCATTAAGCACGAGATGTAATTAAAATCGTAAATCTGGAACAGGTAAAGAACAGGAGAATATTATGAAAAAGAATATATTATTTGTAATTTTAGAAGGATTTGCAGATTGGGAAGCAGCCTATTTATCTACCGCCATCCGTACATTTGATC
The DNA here is from genome assembly GCF_002934545.1 of Lacrimispora xylanisolvens. Taxonomy (GTDB): domain Bacteria; phylum Bacillota; class Clostridia; order Lachnospirales; family Lachnospiraceae; genus Lacrimispora; species Lacrimispora xylanisolvens. The sequence continues at coordinate 66,291 of NZ_PTJA01000014.1, read as the reverse complement.
CGGATCAATACGATGTAAAAACTGTTTCTTTAGAAAAGAAGGCAGTGGAATCCATTGGCGGATTCCGGGTTATTCCTGATTATGATATCCATGATATGCCAAAGGATTATGAAGCTCTCATCCTCATCGGTGGTACCTCTTGGAGAGGGGAATCAGCACAGCAGATCCGGCCCCTGGCAGAAAGATGTTTTCATGATGGAAGAATTTTAGCTGGCATCTGTGATGCTTCCGCATTCCTGGGCACAATTGGGCTGTTAAATGACGTCCGACATACCAGCAATGACTGCGATAATTTAAAGCAGTGGGCCAAAAATGCTTATACTGGAGAGATAAATTATATTGTGGAACCGGCGGTAAGAGATGAAAAAATCATTACTGCAAATGGAGTTTCGCCTTTGGAATTTGCTAGAGAGGTTCTTATGGCATTAAATATTGCGCCAGAAAATGAGATTCTTAATTGGTATCAATTTTATAAATACGGCATTTATAATGGAGATCAGAACTAAGTAAAGCCCAGGGTATTTCCCCGGACCTTACCTATCTGGGGAAATACCCCATAATATAATTAGAGCTTAAGCCTCTGCGTAATTCCCTGTTCCATATAACAAATGGAAAAATCCAAATCTGCAAAATTGCAGATCAGCTCTGCCCACTTATCATCTGTAGTTCTTCTCATAATTAAGATCCCCTCTGAAGGAACAGTAACCTCCAGATCTCCATCAAATGCACCGAACGTATTTCTAAATTGCATCAGGGATCTTAATTTTTTCACAACATCTCTCTGAGCGCAGTCTCTGATTTCTTCCACCGTATAATTATGGCGGTTAATGGACCTGTGATCTTCTGACTGTTCCAAAGCTGCATAATCATTTTCCCCTGCCAGCATTCCAACGTAATACACCTGAGGGATTCCCGGCGCAAAGAACTGCACCGCACGGGCAAGTAAATATGCCTGCTCATTTTCATGAAGCGCTGAAAAGTAGGTTGTGTAAAGCTGATATGCCTTTTTAAACCGTTTCTTCTCCGGGTTCAGCGGCTTAAACTGATAGCTTAAGCGGTCTTCGATCCGTTCAATTAATGCGGCGGCTTCCTCTTCATTTACCCAGTCATAGGCATCATATACACCAATTCCGTCATGAGTATCCAAAACCGTGAATTGTGTACGGGGAGCTGCTTCCAGCCAGCCTGCCAGCTTTTTTGTGTCCCCGGTATAGATGGCATGAAGCATCAGGAACGGCAGTACAAAATCATAGCTCCAGACCTGATGCTCCTCTAACTTCTTTGCTGTCTCCCATGTATCATGGATTTCCGGCAGAAGCCATGCCCTGTCACCGGCCATTCCGGTTATCTCATCAATCACGTTCCAGATATCGGGTTCAACCATAAAACAGCTTGTATCCCGTTTTTTCACCACATAGCCAAGTGCATCAAGGCGGATAATGCTGATACCATTTAAGGCAAGATGATTGAAATTCTCTCTCAAGAATTTTTTTGCTGTCTCTGTCCGAAGATCCAGATCAATCTGCTCATTGGTAAAGGTACACCAAAGCTTCACAGTCTTTCCATCTGCCCGGACAAAGCTCTGGTATGGCTCTCCATCCTTTCGCCGGTAGAGCAGGTTTATATCCTGTTCATCCGGTCTTCCTTCTCCCCAGAACTGCTCATAATCAAGGAACATGTCCGCAAAAGGAGAAGCTTCGCCTTTCTCAAGATAATCCAGAAATTCTTTACTCCTTTTGGAAACATGATTTACCATCACATCACACATGAGATAATATGTTTCTGACAGTTTTTTAATATCAGCCCAGTCTCCAAAAGCAGGTTCTACCGTTTCATACGTAATGGGGGAAAATCCCCGGTCTCCGCTGGAAGGAAAAAAGGGCAGAATATGTATCCCTCCAACGGCATCTTCAAAATATTCTTTCAGTACATTTCTTAATGTAACAAGATTTCCTCCAATGCTGTCCGGATAAGTTATCAGCATTATTTTGTTTGATATATTCAAGTCAGCTTACCTCCATTATTTAATAGCCCCATCCATGACCCCTGTCACAATCTGCTTCTGAAGGAAAAGATAAATTACAACAACAGGCAAAACACTTAAAATTAAAGCAGCCATTGCCAGTCCCAGTTCCGCGGTATATTCACCAAAGAAATAGAATGTGGAAAGGGGAATTGTCCTGTTTTTATCTTTGATGAGAACTAAAGAAGGAAGAAGAAAATCATTCCAGATCCATAATATATTAACAATTAATATTGTGGTTGTAATTGGCTTCAAATTGGGGAATACGATTTTCCAGAAGCAGTAAAAATGGGAACAGCCATCAATCAGCGCCGCTTCCTCCATCTCTCTTGATATCCCTTTCATAAAGCCGTGATACATAAACGTAGTCATTGGCATACCAAAGCCCATGTAGAAAAATATCAGGGCTGTCCGGCTGTTCATAAGTCCCAGTTTTCCAAAAATACTGACAAACGGAATCATTAATGACTGGAACGGTATAATCATGGCGCAGATTAATACTGTAAAAATAATTTTGTTGGCTTTAAAGTCCCAGCGAACCAGCATATAAGAAAGCATTGCACCAAATACAATCAGCAGAATCTGAGAAAATGCCGTGATATAAGCGGTATTCATGAGAACTGTACCGAATTTCATGGTCACCCAGGCTTTTGTAAAATTGGCCAGTGACAGGGCATGAGGAAGTGCCATAGGGTTTTTAATAATTTCAATTCTTGGTTTTAACGCATTAATCAGGACAAGAAAGAAAGGTAAAAGCATAAAAACTAAAAACAGAAAAGCGAAAAACTGTTTTATCAGGGAGTTGATTCTTCTTTGTGTCATCATATGGCATCAACCTCCTTCTTCTTTAAAACTGCTACCTGGGCAACCGCAATAACAGCAACCAGTATAAACAGTAAAAATGCCTTTGCCTGACCTGGACCCATATTCTGGTTTAAGAATGCTTCATTGTAGACATGCATGGAAATCAGCTCCGTGGTATTGTAAGGCCCGCCCTTTGTCAGGGATAAGTTCACATCATAAACCATAAATGCCTTTCTCAGTGTGAGAAACAGCGTGATGGTAAATGCCGGCACCATCATGGGTATTTTTATTTTCTGAAGCATCTGAAAGGGGCTGGCCCCATCCGCGCCGCTTCAATCAGACTTTTATCAATTCCAACAAAGCCCGCAATATAAATTAACATCATATAACCAGCATTCTGCCAGACACCTACGATGATCAGCGCCCATAAAGCTGCGTGAGGCTGTGTCAGCCAGCTGATTTCAAAAAATGGGATTCCGGTCTTGGTACCGAAATAAACAAATACTCTGGAGAAGATGAACTGCCAGATATATCCTAAAATTACGCCGCCGATCAGATTAGGCGTAAAATACCCCGCTCTGTAAAAATTCTGTCCCTTCATACCACTGGTTACCAGCAAACCGAATAAAAAAGCAGATGTATTTGTTAAAATCATAACAAAGAAAACATAATAAAACGTTTTACCCAGGGAACCCCAGAATGCGGGGTCCCTGACTGCTGAAATATAATTTCCGATTCCTATAAACTCAATTTTGCTGTCTAAGGAACCATTCCAATTGGTAAGCGATAAAAACAGACCGGAAAAGAAAGGGATGAGTACTACGATACCAAAAACCAACAGAGGGATTAACCCAAATGTAGCAAAAACCTGAAAACTTTTCAAATTTGATTTTTCTTTATACATAATATCTCCCATTTCATCTTTTATTTCTTGAAGAATTCCACCCATTTATCCTTAAACTGATTGGCAACATCGGCTCTGGTTATTTTTCCATCCAGATATTGCTGCATGGTTGCACCAAACTGATTCATAACACCAGCTGGGAAATAATCGCTCATTCTCTCCAGAGTATTTCCCTGTTCCATGTAAGAAACAATCTGCTTTGCTACCGGATTAGCAGGCTGTATCTCAAAACCTTCAAAAATAGGTACAAACATGAGGGTGTTGACATAGGAATCCTGACCTTCTTTGGAAGTAACCAGCCAGTTAAAGAAATCGATGGCTGCTGCCTGCTGTTCCGGTTTGGACTGCTTTGCGTCAATGGCAAACATGGAGTAAGATAATACAATTTCCTTATTTCCAACAGCTGAATCGTCATCTCCCATTGGATAAGGCATCAGGCCAACCTGGGCATCCGGGTTAATATCTACAATGTTTGGATAAATATAATTACCGATGGGCCAGAAAGCAACTTCATCACTGGCCATTGTTAACTGATCATCTTCGTAAGCATTCGCAAGTGGTGACTTGGCGTATTTATTATATTTCATGAGAAGATCAAAGGTATCCATCCAGTTGTTAAACACCTGGCTGTCAGCAAAATTGTATTCTCCCTTGCGGCATGCCTCAATGACAGCCTGTCTCTCATCGTAGTTCTTACTTACTGCGCCATATAAAACAGAAGTCAGATGAGAGCCTAACAGCCAGTCCTTATTGGTGATCTGAACCGGTGCATAGTCAGTCTTTGAAATCTCTTCTAAAAGCTGCGCAAAATCTTTTCTTGATTTAATGGAGGATGGATCAAACTCTTTTCCAGTCGCTGCCTCAATTACTTTCTTGTTATACATAATGCCGATTCCTTCAGCGGTTGTTGGAACAGCAAGAACTTTTCCGTCCGATTTCGTCTTGTCCTGTGCCCAGCTATAAACTTTTTTAGCAAAATCGGTATCTGTAATATCTAAGAAATTATCTTTAAAGGATGTAAATTCCGGTCCTCCAACCATAGTGATGGTAGGCGCATTCCCAGATGCATATAGGGATGTGAGTTTTTCGTATATCGTCTGTCCTGACAATGGAATTGCAGTAATTGTTACATTGGGATGAGATTCTGTGTAACGTTTGAATGTCTCTTCAAACTGGGGAACAATTTCCGGTTTTGTTACCAGGAAACTAATCTCCACCTTTTCCCCGCTTCCTTTGCTCTCACTGGTTTGTTCTGCTGCTTTTGTGTCTTCCTGTTTTGCAGGAGCCGTTTCTTTCACGGAACCGGAGCAGGCAGTCAGCGATGCTGCCATAACACCAGCCAATAAAAAACTTATAGCCTTTTTCATAAATAATCCTCCTTCTCATTGTACATATTGCCATTTTTCTCTGAGATCCATTACAATCTCTTGTATAAATTATAACATTATGAATCCAGAATAAATAACGAAAACTGGCGTGAACATTGCAAATGTTGACAATTTCCGACTTTAATGTTTCTTATTAATCTGATCCCGGTCCACCGCCAGCTGTATGGTACTGTTATGACTTTGAATCATATAGTTCTTATAGTCTCTGGGGGACATTTGGTACGCAGATTTAAATGCCCGGAAAAAGTTAGAATAATCATCAAACCCGCTTAGTTTATAGATATCCTGTATTCTTGCACCCTCCATCAGATAATTCCTTGCAATAATCAGCCGCCGCTTTTTGCAGTAATCCATGATGGTCATTCTTGTATGCTTTTTAAATTTCCTCATAAGATGATATTTATTCATAAAGAAATGCTGTGCAATCATATCCAGAGTGATCGGTTCCATATAATGCTGGTCAATATAATCCATAATGGATTGAATCATCTCATCGTTTTCAAACGTAGTCTCTTCCACTGACTGAGAATTCTGGCTATATCGGCAAAAAAGCAGCAAAAGCTGGCTTAAATAACTCTCCTGAAGATAGGAACTTGCAAAATCCACCGCTTCACTCTCCCGGCACATTTTTCTGAAAATGGATTCGATCTCTTCACTCTGCTGTCCGGGGAGACGGAATATCTCTGTTTTGCTCTCCTTTCCTATCATTGTATTATATTCAATTTTTCCACCCAGCAATGTCTCCAGGTAATTATATTCCAGCCATAAGACAAACCGCCGGTACGGTTTTGTCATATCCTTAATCACAGCCCGATGTAAACGCTGATTGTTAATCAGTACAATATCTCCGTGTTTCAGGGTATAGATCCTGCTGTCAATGATATAATCGCAGTCTCCTTCCGCATGGTAATAAATTTCAAGAAAATCATGGTAATGGAGAGGATGATCCACAGAAGGAATATTATCCTTATAAAAAACTTCGTAATTAGGTGAATCCATATTATCTTTGATATACAACGTATTTTCCAAATGATCTCCGTTCTGCCTACCGAATTACGATATCGGACTAAGCTGATATTCTTATATTATTATCAGCATACCAAATCAGATCATACAATTCAATGCCAACTGAAAGATCTGATAAAACATAAAAACGAGCGTTGATATGTCCATTTGGAACAATCAACGCTCATCTTTTGTTTATCAGATTACTTCTCCATTTGATTCGATTACTTTTTTATACCAGAAAAAGGAATCTTTTCGTATTCTCTTTAAACTTCCATTTCCCCTGTCATCCTGATCCACATAGATCATTCCATAACGTTTGCTCATCTGAGAAGTCCCACAGCTGATTAAGTCAATACAGCCCCAGGATGTATATCCCATTAACTCCACTCCGTCACAGACTGCTTCTTTCATCTGCCGGATATGCTCACCCATATATTCAATCCGGTAAGGATCATGTACTGTTTCATCTGACTCCAGAGTATCCACCGCTCCTAAGCCATTCTCAACCACAAACAGCGGTACCTGATATCTGTCCCATAACTTATTTAATGTAATCCTTAATCCAATGGGATCAATGGGCCAGCCCCAATCCGATAATTTAATATAAGGATTCTTTATCTTAGATACAAGATGTCCGGAAAGTTCCTTTGCATCCGGGCCTCCTTTTGTTACATAGGTCATGTAATAGCTGAAGGAGATAAAGTCTGCAGTATTTGACCGGATAATTTCAAAATCCTCCGGAAGAGTCTCAAACTCTATTCCATTTTCCGCAAAATAACGTTTCATATAAGCCGGATACTCTCCCCGCACCTGTACGTCCGGATAGAACAGATTGATATGATCCTCCTTAAGCGCCTGAAGCTGGTCCTCAGGATTACATGTCTCTGCATAAGTTTCCAGCCTGCATATCATACATCCGATTTTTGCCTGGGGCATGATCTTCTTTCCAATCTGAATGGCCAGCGAACTGGCAACAAACTGGTAATGAGAAGCCTGATATGCGGCTGCCTCCTGATTGGAAACCAGATCAGGCAGAGTTCCTGCACCGGTATAAAGGCTGTTAAGATTCATATTCATCTCATTAAATGTAATCCAGTATGTGACCTTATCTTTATACCTTTCAAAACATGTTTCCGCAAATCTGGTAAACAGGGGGATCAGTTCTCTGCTCTGCCAGCCATTGTATTTCTTTGTAAGCTCAATGGGCATCTCATAATGTGACAGCGTAACCAATGGCTCTATCCCATATTTTTTTAGTTCATCAAATACAAGATCATAAAATTTAAGGCCCTTCTCATTGGGCTTTTCCTCCATACCGGTAGGGAAAATTCTTGCCCAGGATATGGAGAGCCGGAATACTTTAAATCCCATCTCAGCAAATAATCTGATATCTTCTTTATAATGATGATAAAAATCAATTCCCCAGCGTTTGGGAAATAAATAACCGGATTCATTTGCGGTATATTCTAAAAGCTCCTGTGAACTTACATTAAAAGTGAAATTATTAACTTCTCCGCCTGCATATGGATCTTTATAAGCGGCAAAATCGGATGTTGACAATCCTTTTCCGTCTTCTAAATAAGCACCTTCCACCTGATTGGCAGCAACTGCGCCTCCCCACAGAAAGCCTTCTGGAAAACCTTTTTTTAACTGATTCATTCTAGTTCCTCCTGATTAGTATTTTTTTGAGATTTCTTCTTGCCTGGGGGTAATTTGCAAAACAGGGTCAGAAAAACACACCGTTTCTTGATTTGTCATATTTTTTACTGCATCATACACTGCCGTATTCGTAATCAGAACGGGAGAAATTAAGTCAAATCCTGCATTCTTGATTTTTTCCATGTCAAACAAAAGGAGGGAATCTCCCTTTTTTACCTTCTGTCCTTCCTTTACAAGCAGTTCAAAACCATCTCCGCCCAGATTTACGGTATCAATTCCGATGTGAATCAAAAGTTCGACTCCCTCATCTGATGTCAGACCGATTGCATGCCTGCTGTCTGTAATAGCTGAAACAATCCCCTGAAACGGTGCTTTTACAACGCCTTCTGATGGTATGATTCCAACCCCCTGCCCAACAATCCCATCTGCAAAGGTCTTGTCCGGCACTTCGGAAAGGGGAACCAGTTTTCCTGTTAAAGGGGATCCGATCTCCATTTTGGACACTTTGTTTTCAAAATTTGACAATAAGGTCAGAATAAAAGCAACCACAAAGCTGCAGCCAATACCAAGTAAAGCGAAGAGAAAGTTTTTTGTCCCATGCTCAACATAAGACGGTAATGCGGTGATTCCTGGAACAGAAAATGAGAAAGCCTTTACTGCAAAGGTTCCATAAATCCCTCCTCCTACTGCACCTCCCGCAAGAGCTGCATAAAAGGGTTTTTTCAGCTTCAGGGTCACTCCATAGATTGCAGGCTCTGTGATACCAAATAATGCAGACACCGTTGTAGAAAAAGCAAGTGACTTCATCTTAGAATCCTTTGATTTGACTGCCACACCCAAAGCAGCTCCTGTCTGAGCCATATTTCCCACCAGATTTAAGGGAAGCAGAATCGTATCATAACCCAGCTTACTGAAGTTTAAGAACGTGCTTGGAAAAAAGGCATAATGCATACCTGTTATAACGATCAAAGGCATGATTCCCCCTAATAGTGCGCCTGCCAGAGGTCCCGCTATTTTATAAAGGTAAGAAAAGAAAAGCTGTACGTAAACACCAATATAACTGCCTAACGGTGCAACCACCACAAGGACAAGAACCGCATCCGTAAAGAGTACCACCAGAGGTGTCACAATTACCTTTAAAAAATCAGGTACGATCCGATCCACAGCCTTGTAGATGTAGCTCATTAAAAATACACCTAAGATGATGGGAATCACCGTTGAACTGTAATTGATCATAGGGATTTTTAAACCCAGCAGACTTAAGGAGGCAACCTCTCCAGATACCGCATATTGTATTATGGTGGGATACATGATGACTCCGGCAATGGTAACTGCCAGGAACTCATTGGTCTTAAACTTTTTCGCCGAAGAAAAAGCCACTAAAAAAGGCAGAAAATAAAAAGGTGCGTCTGCAATCATGTTTAACACTGCATAACCGGAATCTTCAGGGGCCATCAGTTTGCAGGCAATGATCAGAGACAGCACTCCCTTTAACAAACCTGCACCCACTATTGCCGGAAGAATTGGTGCAAATATTCCTGATATTATATCAAAAACTGCATCAATTAAATGTTTCTTTTTTACCGGCCGGGTCTTTGCAGATGCCCCCTGGTTACCCAGAACCTGAGCTACTGACTCATATACTTCTGCTACCTTGTTACCAATAATCACCTGAAACTGTCCATTCTGATACTGTGCACCCATTACGCTCCCCAGTGCCTTTAACCCATCCAGATTGACCTTTTCTTCGTCTGCCACATTAAAACGCAGACGGGTGATACAATGCCAGCTTTGCAGAATATTTTCCTTCCCGCCAAGTTCCTGCACAATTTTTTCTGCTAATTCCTTTTTGTCCATATAACGCTCCTCCTAAGATGAAGTAGAAATTTATTATTACCCCTCAAAGAAATCATAGCACAAAGAACGATATTTGATGGCTTCATTGTAGGAAAGCTTTTTCTTCTTTTATATTGATTTTCATTTTTTGAAAATAGAATTATTTTTTGATTTGCCCGTACTTCTGACAATAACGATTAATAAGAATTTCGGTATAAAGCTGCAGCTTATATCTTCCTTCTGTAGCACCTTTATAGTCACCTAAATAATACACATAATCACATTGCCCCGCCATCTTCAGAGCCGGATTCTGGGTAACAAGAACAATCTTCCCGCCATTCTTTTTTAATGTAAAGAAGATCTCAGATTTGTTTCTTAAAAAATTACCATCAACAGAAAAAATAATAGACAGACTGTCTGTGGCAGACATCTCCGCCAGTTTTTCCTGATCACCTTCCAGACAGGCGTAACTTGCAAATTTACCCGCAAGAAACAGATGATATTGAAGGTTCTGGATAAAATATCCGGATAAATGAAAACCGAATAAATTAATTTCCTTTGTTTCATGAATCATTTGGATCAATTGATCCACTTCCTCCAGATTTAATTTGTCGGCAAAATTCATTAATGATTCTCCAATGGATTGAGCCAGTCCAATGACAAGTCCTTTATCATCTCTGGATCCAAAACAAAGATTGAACTCATTATCTACCAAAATTTCCGAATCCAGCCTTCGCTTCTCAATACATTTTAATTTGAACTCATTAAAGCTGGTATATCCCAGCTTTTTTACAAACCTGCTTATGGTAGAAATGGAGGTATAGCACAGATCTGCAAGTTCCATAATGGATATATTCTCCATATCCTTGTCCAGGTTTTCCAGGATAACTCTGGCTATGGTAGAATTCGTCTCGTCTACCCCTTCTGTATTAACAATAATTTGCAGCTGATATATCAGATCCCGTACCATGTTTCCTCCTTGCAGCATCAATTGCGGCCGATGTATTTGTTATCATTTCACTGATTTGTTTTTTAATACAGCATAAAGCATGGATTCACAACTGTCAACAATAAGGAATAATACACCATAGCAGGAAGTTCAAAGAAAAGACAGGCAACAAATCATGCCCGTCTCTTCTTTGAATTTATATAATTATATTTCTACTTCTTATCATTAATAGAGTCCACCAATTCCTGCAGTTCTTTTAAAGAACTGACATCTGGTGCAAAGCTTAATATCTGGCGAAGAGGCATATAACGGAACATGGCGTCGTCCATCTGCTGCGAAATTGCCGATTTAGCAGCATCTCCGTCGGAATTCCCCAATGCACTGCCTTTTTTATAACGGTCGATAAGGGGGGTAATAATTTCTGCAGCATCCGGATCTGACAAAATGTCCCCTATGGTGCTGTTTAAATCGTAAACCATCGGTTCCTTTACTGTAGATTCTACGTACACACTGATCATCTGACGAAGATCTCTGGATGAAGATCCTGCGTGTATGAAATATGCACCCGTTTGTACAAACCAGTCTTTTAATTCCACATGATAGTAGGAAAATGCCCGTTTACCAAGAGTAAACGCTACTGTTTTTGTTTCTCCAGGCTCTAATTCAACCTTTGCAAATTCACGCAGTTCTCTCACCGGGCGGATTACATGGCTGTCCGGCGCTTCCACATAGATCTGTACAACCTCTTTCCCCTTCACCTTACCTGTATTGGTGACATCAAGAGAAACGGTCACCGTTTCATCATCCTTCATGGTTGATTTATCAGCTTTCATATTGCTGTATTCAAAGGTGGTATAGCTTAGTCCATGGCCAAATGGAAACAGCACTTCCATCTTCTTTTTATCATAATACCGGTATCCTACAAATACTCCTTCCCGGTATTCTGCCCGATCCTTTTCTCCGCCATAATAAAGATAGGAGGGATTATCTTCCAGCTTGATCGGAAATGTCTCAGCCAGTTTCCCGCTTGGGTTTACATGACCGTATAAAATGTCCACAACTGCACCGCCAACTGCCTGACCGCCTAAATAAGCCTCCAGCACTCCTTTTACCTTATGAATCCAGGGCATCTCCACTGGTGAACCATTGTGAAGCACCACTACTGTATTGGGCTGAACGGCAGCCACTGCTTCAATTAAGGCATTCTGACATTCCGGCATAGCCATATGAGTTCTGTCATACCCCTCAGATTCAAAGGATTCGGGGAGGCCGGCAAAAATAACTGCTGTTTTTACCTTCTTTGCCGCTTCAACAGCTTCCTCTAACAAGGTATTATTCCCCTGATCTCCATCGATTTCATATCCCTGGGCATAGATTACCCCCTTGTCCCTGGCCGCTTCCACAGCAGACTCTACCTTTATAGAATTAATGTGTGAGCTGCCGCCTCCCTGGTATCTGGGATGAGTTGCAAAATAGCCGATAAATGCCACTTCATCGGAATCAGAAAGAGGAAGTATTCCCTGATTTTTCAGGAGTACTGCACACTCTCCCTCTATCTTTCTCGCCAGTTCGTGATGAACTTCTTTATCCCATACGGTTTCCGGCTTCCGGCTCTTTAAGTATCGGTCAACAATGGTAAGAATTCTGGTGACGGCCTGGTCAAGAACTTCTTCTTTCAGCCGTCCGTCTCTCACTGCTTCCACCAAACGTGCATCATTGACTCCGCCAGAGGAAGGCATCTCCAGATCAAGCCCTGCAATTACTCCTGCAACTCGGTCATTCACCGCTCCCCAGTCACTCATAACATAGCCGTCAAAGCCCCATTCGTCTCTTAGTATGTCCGTTAAATAACGCCTGTTTTCCGAACCATAAGTTCCGTTTATTTTATTGTAAGAACACATCACAGTCCAGGGCTTTCCAGTTTTTACCGCCCCTTCAAAAGCAGCCAGGTAAATTTCCCGCAGTGTTCTCTCATCTACTACAGAATCAGAGGTCATACGCCTGTGTTCCTGATTATTGGCAAGGAAATGCTTTAGACTGGTACCTACCGCCTTACTCTGTACCCCCTTAATATGGCTTCCTGCCATCTCAGCCGCCAGATAGGGATCTTCCGAAAAATACTCAAAGTTTCTGCCGCATAAAGGCGAACGCTTAATGTTAACAGCAGGTCCCAGTATGACACTGACATTCTCCGCCTGACACTCATCTCCCAAAGCCTCCCCAAGACTTGTTAGCAGTTCCCGGTCAAAAGAAGAAGCGGTTGCGCATGCGGTAGGAAAACAGACTGCTTTTATACTGTCATTGACACCTAAATGATCGCTTTTCTCATCCTGCTTTCTTAACCCGTGAGGGCCATCACTCACCATAGAGGCCGGAACGTTCAGCCGATCCACTGTCTTTGTATGCCAGAAATCTGCACCGGAACACAATCCCGCTTTTTCCTCCAATGTCATTTCCCCAACCAACTTTTTTATATCCATTTTTATCTATCCCTTCTTTTCATTTATATTATCGGATGTCATAAACACTTCTCACAGTTAACTCCTCTGGCAGACCTTTTAGAACCCGGACTCTTCTTTCTCCCTGATTCATATCAAAGAAATTATCACTTAACAGAAGATTATCCTCTTTATTACGAATTTCTACAGAGCGGGCATAAGCCTTTGCCTCCACAATCAGATTTTCTCCGTCTGACCGTACAGTCAGCTGGGGATCAATAAAATGATAGTGTTTGGGCGGGCAGAATAAAACCGTTCCCTGGGACAGGGTTTCTCCCCTCTGCTCCAGTTTATAGCTGACATAATCCTCATAAAGACTGGCATCCTGCAGTGAAATCTTTTCAAACCACAGGGAAGAAAGCTTTGAAACCACACATTCTTCCTGCCCGCCTTTTACTATCTCTCCGGTATTTTTTCTCAGCTCCCAGACAGCAGTCACCGTTTCATCCCTTTGGGTTTCGTTGGCTACGCACAGTCGTATGGATTTCATTACCTCATAAGGCTGGGCGTTGGGATTGGTGTCCTGGGTAAGAATTCCCTCTTCCTCACAGGAAATCATAAGAGGGGCAAAAAACCGCTTCTCATAGTAATGAAGCGCTTTCCATCTTCCGTAATAATCGATGGACGACCACGAAGCTACCGGCCAGCAGTCATTGAGCTGCCAGACAATCGCTCCCATACATCGTCCCCGGTTTCTTCTAAAGTGCTCCACTCCATAACGCATGGCCTCTGCCTGCAAAAGCTGGGAAGCATAAAGAAGGGTATCAAAATCACTGGGATATAAAAAGGTCTGCTCCATATAGTTCATGATCTTTCCGTTAGCTGTGGAATTGCGCTGATGCTTTTCCATGACATAGGAAAAGATATTCCTGTCCTCTTTTTCCGTAAAAGTCTCCACTGTCTTGATGGATGGAAATGACTGAAAACCAAATTCTGAAACGTACCGGAAATAAAATTTGCGGTACTCTGTAATAGGCTTATTACCATGCCACACATCCCAGTAGTGGACATCTCCCCGGTTTTCATCGTTGGGGTTGTCAAAGCTTCCCCCAGATGAGGGGCTGGCAGGCCAGTAAAAGGTATATGGATCTTCTTCCTTTAATATTTTCGGTATTATATATTCATAGAGCTTAATATAATCGGCTTTCTGTCTGGGTGTACATCCCCAGATTTCCGTATCTGTAAACATCTCCATCTCATTGTTGCCGCACCAGAGCCCCAGACTTGGGTGACTGCGGATTCTTCGGATGTTATCAATTAATTCCCTTCGGACGTTCTCTTCAAATTCCTCTGTCAGATCATAAAGTGCGCAGGCAAACATGAAATCCTGCCACACTACCAGTCCCAGCTCATCGCAGATATCCCAAAACCCATCAAAGGGATAATGACCGCCTCCCCAGACCCGGATCACATTAAAATTTGCTTCCTTGCACTGGGTCAGCAGCTGCCTTGTTCTCATCTCACTGCATCTGCCTAATATACAGTCTTCAGGAATGTAATCAGCTCCCATGGCAAAAAAGCTGACTCCGTTAACCTCATGAGCAAAGGATTCACCAAACTCATCCTTTGTTCTTTTCATTGTAAGCGTTCGAAGACCGATCCTCTTTTCCCAGGTATCGACCTCTTCCTCATTTTTCAAAAGCCGGGCCTGCACAGAATAAAGATTCTGCTCACCATACCCATTGGGCCACCAGAGTCTGGGGTTTTCAATGAGAATTTCTTCTGGCTTTCCACCAAACGTATGAACCTTCTTTTGGTTCTTATCTGCAAGGTCTGTGACTGTAATGCTCAAAGTATAACCATCTTTCAGAAGTTCTTGGTTATCTTTCTCCCAATCAAGCAGACGGTTATCGCCAACTCGGACGACTAAAACCTTAAAATTTAAATAAACCCCTTCCGGTTCATGGCGCTGGCTGACCGAAACACTGTTAAAACTGGCGCCGGTTACACCAGTCAGGAAAATATCCCGCCAGATACCGGCATCCGGAAGTCTGGGGCCCCAGTCCCAGCCAAACATGCAATGCGCCTTTCTCAGCTTTGAAAAGCCCCTCATGGCATCCTCGGAACCTCCGATTTTATCCTTTTCATATTCTTTTTCAATAAACCTGGTGGGCGAATGGAATACCAGCCGAAGCTCATTTTCTGTCTGCTTTATTACATCTGTTACTTCAAATTTCCATTGGCGGTGCATGTTATTTACACTGCCAAGGGGGGTGTTATTTAGATAGATGTCCGCCAGAGTATCAAGTCCCATAAAGTGAAGGTATACTTTTTCCTGCTTTAATATCTCGTCATCTCCGTCAAAAACACCCACATATTCAAAATCTTCTTTCATCAGCTCCAGCGCTTTTAACTCATTGTCCCGCCAGTAAGGATCTTCTATCACTCCATTGGCCAGAAGATCACCATACACGCTGCCAGGCACCGTTGCCGGATACCAGGTTTCTTCTGAGGCAATCCGCATTACAAATGCTTTGTCTATTACCCTTTTTTTCATACATTCTCCTTTCAATCCGCAGTCAGACCGTCGATAAGTCCCACTCTTCATGAATTTTGGGTACATCATTAATAAGGCGTTTTGTATAAGCCGCCTTGGGATTTAGAATCACAGCTTCTGCAGTTCCTGATTCCACAAATTTTCCATGTTCCATGATGTAGATGGAATCAGAAATGTAAAAAGCAAGCCCGATATCATGAGTGATGAAAATTATGGTCATGTTGGTCTCATCTCTCAGCTTTAACAGCATATCCAGTATGGTGGCTCTGGAACAGGCATCAATCATGGAAGTAGGCTCATCTGCCAGCAGAATCGCCGGCTTTAACAGAAAGATCCTAGCGATCATCAGACGCTGCATCTGACCTCCGGAAAGCTCAAAGGGATATTTGTTGGTCAGCTCTTCAAATTTCAGATTAACAAAACGGCAGGCTTCCGTCATCATCTCCACCTTTTTCTCATAAGGGAGTCTGGCGCCGCCTCTCATTTTAATGCAGTCTAAAAGCACCTGATCAATTTTATAAAATACATTAAAGGAGGAAAACGGGTCCTGAAAAATCGCCTGAATTCCCTTCCAATACTCTTTCTTCTTACGATAGCCTTTTATATCCCGCGGCTTTCCCTGAAAGCATATCTCCCCTTCTGTGACACTGATTAATCCCAAGAGCATCTTAGAAAGTGTTGTCTTCCCGGAACCGCTCTCACCTACGATCGATACAATCTCACCTTCCCGAAACTGGAAATCCACATGATCCACCGCCACTGTTTTTTCCTTGCCCATTCCAAAGATCTTCGTCACACCAGATCCGCTTAAACAGGAGCTGTTCTGTACTGATTTTTTTTCTTCACTCATCCTGATATACCTCCCTTAATTCCTTTTCTTCCAGATAGCAGCGGTACATCCGGCCGTCTTCCAGGCGGCTTTCCGCAATTGGGTGAAGCATACAGGCAGGCTTGGCATAACGGCAGCGATCAGCAAACCGGCAGCCTTTGGGTGGATTTTTTAAATTAGGCGGAGTACCGGGTATGGCAGTCAGCTTGGCATCTCTTGCCCCCTTCTCCGGAACCAGGATGGAACCCATCAGGCCTTTGGAATATGGGTGGAGTGGATCAAAAACCATCTCCTTCGCAGTTGCATGCTCCACGATCTGCCCCGCATACATCACCATAATCTCATCTGTAACATTATAAAGAAGAGGTAGCTCATGGGTAATGAATATCATGGATTTAATAAAGCCTTTTTCCATTAAGTTCCGAAGCATCTTGATTACCATCTTCTGGGAAGTCACATCAAGCGCAGAAGATGGTTCATCTGCAATCAGTACTTTGGGTGATAAAATAGTGGATATGGCGATGACTGTCCTTTGCCGCATGCCACCGGACAGTTCCACTGCATGTTTCTTTAAGACACTTTCCGGCAGTCCCAGAATTTCAAACCGCTCCCTTGCAAGATCATAAATCTCTTTTTTTGAAGCACCAGGGTCATGAGCCCGTATGACATCTTCGATAAAAGAAATAATCTTCTGTGTGGGGTTTAAGGCATTCATGGCAGCCTGAGGAATATAAGCAATTTCATTGCCAAGTACCTTCTTACGGATTTCATCCGGCTTCATTTCGGTTATATCCACTCCATCCACCTTGATGGTCCCGCTCTGATAATGAAGGGGCGCAAAATAATACCCCATGAGGCTCAGTGCCAGTGTGGATTTTCCGCAGCCTGATTCCCCTGCGATTCCAAGAGATTTCCCTTCTTCTATTTTAAGCGATACTCCGTCAACTGCAAAGACATTTTCCCCAAATCTGGTAATATATTTTGTTTTTAAATGATCCACTTCCAGCATTGTCTTTCCCACGTTTTATCCTCCTCACTCTCTTAACTGCGGATTAAATATCTGATCCAGTCCCGTATTCATCAGATTTAAGGAAAATGAAATCAGTGCGATGGAAATGATGACGGGAAAATAAGCCCACCAGTCCCCATTCAAATGTGCACTGTAAGACATCGCCCAGTTCATCATAAGACCAAGAGTGGATACCGTCGTTGTCGCAGGACCGAGCCCGATCATGGATAACTGGGCTTCTGCAAGAATTCCGGAGGAAATCTGTAAAATCAGTGCCATTACAACGTAAGATGCTATGTATGGAAGAATATCAGTCAGAATAATCCGAAACAGACTGTGCCCGGAAAGCTTCGACAGATTCACGTGATCTCTGTTTCGAAGAGAAATCACCTGGGAACGAACCGATCTGGTAGTCCAGGTCCATGAGGTAAGTCCGATTATAAATGCCACCATCATCACCCCTCTGGCATTTTTACCTATGCTGTAGGAAATGAGAATAAGAAGAATAAAGCTGGGGATTACAGTAAACAGATTGGTGATAAACAAAATAAAGTCATCGATGATTCCCCCCAGATACCCGGCAATCAGACCCAGAGAAAGTCCAATGGTTGTGGCAATCAGTCCTGCAATAAATCCTATTTTTAAAGAAGTTTTAATGGCTGCCACCAGCTCTGTCAATACATCACGTCCGAAATTATCTGTCCCCAGAATGAATACCCGCCTGCTTCCTACGTCCTTAACATTGACATAAGAGGTGGATGGTATGGTCTTTTTTACCGATACTTCCCCTGTCTCCTGATTCTTTTCAGCCAGAAGAACATCTCTGTCCTCAAGGAGACCTGTAATCTTTTTGTCAAGACGGCTGAAATACTTTTTTCTGGCAGCGATAAGACCTTTTTGCTCACTGGTTGAGTCATAATGGTCTTTCCACAGTGAAACAAGTCCCCCGGCATCCGTTACATCCATTTCCTTTGAGGAAATGCCTGCAAACTGATTCAGCCAGTCAGCCATGGCCATACGTTCCTCCATGCTTAAATTCTGCTCAAGTCTGCTGGAGGATGCATTTAAATTTAAGGTATATGGATTTGTATTCACCGCTTCCGAGACTGAGATATAGGTTCCCGGCTTAAAAAAGTTTCCCTGCCCAACCATCTCCAAAGGATCATTGGTCACAATCAAAGGATAAAAAACGGTTAACACAAGCAATGCTGCAAATATGATAAATCCCACTGTAAATTTAGGGGAATGGAAAATCTGTCTGATCTGGTTTTTCATCACTCGCCCTCCTAATCCTGCTGTGCTGCCTTGATCCTGGGATCAATGACACCGTAAATCAGCTCTACAAATAAATTAGCCAGTAATACCATGATTGTGATAATCAGGGTACAGGCAGATATTAAGGGGTAATCCCTTCCTTTGACTGCAGCCAGCAGTGTGGTTCCAAGACCCGGATAACTGAAGATAATTTCCGCTACCAGCGCCCCTCCGATCATGGTTCCAATGGACATGGCAAGACCCGTAATCTGGGGAAGCATGGCATTTCGAAATACATATCCCACAATTTTTCTGTCCTTAATCCCCATAAAACGGCTATACTTTACGTAATCTGCATTTAATTCATAGATTGACATGGAACGCATTCCGATCGCCTGACCACCAACCGTTATAAGCACAACAGACCAGAATGGAAGCTGGTAATGAGCCAGAACAGAACGGAAAAATGTAATGCTAGCACTGGGAATCAAATCAAAACCATAGCCTCCGCTGGAAGGAGCCAGACCCAGCTTCAGTGAAAATATGTAAAGAAGAACAGTCGCCATACCAAAAGCCGGTACATTGCTCATAAATAAAAATGCAGGAAGAATTCCCTTATCAAATATACCCTTCTTATAGGCAGAAACTGCTCCCAGGACATTACCAAGAATCCAGCCAAGCAAAATTGCAGGAAGCTGAAGACAGACGGTCCACCAAACGGATGAAGCAATTATATTCCCAACGGTTCTGGGATACTGGCTGAAGGAAACTCCAAAATCCCCTCTCAAAGCATTCTTTATGAAAATAAGAAACTGCGTGCTCATAGGCAGATTGACACCAAATTTTTCCGCATAGTCCTCATATACAGCCTGGATTGCGGTAGAATCGGTCATGCCGTCTACCGCCCTGGCTGCAATGGCTGAGACCGGATCACCTGGCATCAGTCTGGGCAGAATGAAATTCAGCACAACAGCAATTACCAGAGTTATCAGATACCAGATGATTTTATTGGTATAATATTTTTTATATCCCATCAAAGTCTCACCCCTTTTGTAATTCCTCTTATTTTACATTTACCAGTTTATAAAGCGCTGCGATTCCGTAACCATCGGTACAGTCTGTTGGAGGAATGTTGTCACCATCATCAAGCTGCGGGAATCCGGTCCATACACTTTCATTCACTGCGTGAAACAGCATTGGTCTGTACATCAGGGAGAAGGAAGGAACCTCATCTAAGTAAATCCTGCTCAGTTCTGTATAATACTCTTTCAGCGTATCTTTATTGGTCTCCAACGGGATCTTCTTTAACAGATTGTTTGCATCCTCATTGATATAACCGCCGTAGTTGCCGGTCCAGTTTACTTTAAGATTGGCGTAATCGGTGGACATAAAGGCCATAGCTCTGCCCCATGGGTTTGCTACAGAAGCTGCAGGCGGATTCCACATACAGATATCAAATTTCCTGGTGGTCATATCGTCATAGAAGGTATTGGCATCTGGGAAATAAGTTTCAATTCCGATTCCGATTTTGCTTCCTGCTGCTGCAACGATTTCCAAAGATGCATTCCAGTCCGTCCAGCCATCCGGACATTCAGCCTTAAAGGTAAGATTCTTGCCGTCAATTTCACGGATTCCGTCTCCATCTTTATCCACAATACCAGCCTTGTCTAAAAGTGCTTTCGCGCCTTCCACATCATTGCCTGTAAACTGATAATCCTTTAACGCCTCCTGATTCACCAGCGCCTGTTCCCCGGAAGTAGGGTTCATAATGGAACGAGGCACATCTTTAAAACTTGGGGACTGATTGGACATGGCCGAAGCGATGATCTGATCATAATCAACAGCCATGGCAATTGCTTTTCTTACTTCTTTCCGGTCAAGCCCTGGTTTCTCCACATTAAAGAAAGCGGTAGGCATGGTGGCACAGACGCCGTAAGGTGCCTCATCAATATAGGTGGAGATTGGCAGGCCGTCTTCTTCCCAAAGTTTCTGTACATTGGTAATAAACTGCTGGGAAACATCAACCTCTCCGGATTTAAACGCAGTATCTCCTGCGGCATTATTCTCATAAATTACGTGGGTCAGATATTTGGGTGCAGGAAGTTTTCCCCACAGGGCTTTTCCCCAATAATTATCATCTCTTACAAAAACAACCTTCTGGTCGTCGTTGTAATAGGATTTATAAGGTCCGGAAGCGACGAAATCGTCCATGCGGTCCTGTTTGATTTTGTCTGCATCGTTGCCATTACGCTGCTCCACTTTTTGGAGGTAGGCTTTCTGCATAACATAAATTTTCGGAACATATTCCACAACCTTTAAAGGATTCACTGGAAGACCTTTGTCATCTAATTTTGCCTTAAATATTACGGTATGATCGTCCTTCGCTACAACGGAATCAATGTAATTGGAATAATCACTTCCCTGTGCAGAGGCGTATTTTTTATGGCAGTCAAAGGTGTATGCAACATCCTGTGCGGTAACCGGAGTCTGATCACTCCATTTGGCATCCGGGTTTAAGGTTATGGTCAGCTCTGTCTGTCCATCGTTCCAGGAATAGTCTTTTCCTAAAAGTCCGTAAAGTTTTCCGTCCAGCATGTTATACATAAAAAGTGTCTCATATACAATCACTCTTGCATTATCGTTCTGTGTGATTGCCATTGCATTGTTTGAATTAGAGCTTAACGGATTCCAGTCATTAATTGTCCCCCACTGCTGTCCGTTGAAATAAAGAGTTTCATTCCTTGGCGTGGAACCGGCATCTGCCGAATCCTTTTTTTCTTCCGCCGTTGTCGTCTGTGCTGTTGTCTGTGTTGTCTCCTCAGCCTTGCTTGTCTGCCCGGTTCCATCCGTAGATGCTGCTTTCTGACAGCCGGAAAGAAGGGTCATTGTCATTGCGCCAGCAGTAAGCAGCGCAGACCACTTGTTAAATCTCTTTCTCATTCATAAACCTCCACCCAATGATCTCCCAGGTCTTTTAACCTGGGGCAATTATCTGCTACAATTCTATTGTAAATGTAAAAAGGTTTAATTAAAATGTTACTATTTTCGTTTTTGGTGTAATATTTTCAGTTATCCCATCCTTCACTCTTAAATTTTTTCGAAACTCACTGGGCGTAATACCAGCCACCCACTTAAAAGACTTCATAAAATGCTTGGGATCTTCATACCCTGTCATCTGTCCGATTTCGCCGATCTTATAATCAGTTTCTGCCAGCAGCCGCTTTGCTTCATTCATGCGGATCTTTCGTAAATAATTAACAAAGTTATCACCGGTGTAATCCTTAAATGCTATGGAAAATACGGTGTAATTCATGTTTACGTGATTGGAGACCATGGCCATGTTAATATTTCTGGAATAATTCTCATTCATATAGGCCAGTGCCTCTTCCACCTTTAAGCGGCTTTTATAATCATCATTTTCACGAAGTACCCGTTCATTGATACAGGAAAACACCCGCCTGATTTCTGTACAGTACTCATCAATGTTGTTAAATTCAAGCATGTGGCAGAGTTTCTCCAAAGATATCTCTTCCTCTGCCAGGATTCTGCCATAAAATTCTCTGACTCTCATAATCATGTGACTCATAAAATCCTGAAACTGTAATCCTTCCACCTCTCCTTTTTTCACTCTGTCTGCCAGTTCCAGGAGAATTGTTTCGTTTTTACTGATTTTCTGGGTTCCGATCCGTTGAACAAAACACTCCATCTCATTTTGGGGCATCAGGCAGTTTTTACTGGTTATCCCTTCTCTTTCCTGCATACAAAAACCACGGATTCTCCGCTGTCTGGCCTCTTCATACGCTTTTCTTAAATTAAAAATTCCCTGAAAGGGATCGCTGACTCCATAGTCCGAACTGCTGTTCCTGTTTGTAATAAAATCTTTCAATTCTTTTTCTGCCATTAACGTCACCTGGCCCCCCTCCACATCAGGGAACGTAAATATATGTGTCTCGTCCACCTCATTAAGAGTCCCGCTGCTTATTACTACTGAATAGGTTTGCTCATTGAACCAGTTTAACCGCTCTGCTTCTTTCATCTCCTCCCTGGAAATGTTTTCAGACAGTAGAATCCGCCTTATCTGACTGTAACACAACGCCCTCTTTGCCCGTTTTTCAGACTGCTCCTTCTGTATCTCCTCCTCCAGCTTCATCATAATTGAATTCAGTTCTTCCCGCTTTACTGGCTTTAACAGATATTCCCTGGCCCCACATCTTAGTAAATCAACAGCGCAGGAAAAATCATCATATCCACTGATTGCAACAATTCTTGGTATGTACTGGCTTTTTTGAAGTTCTTTTACCAACGTGATTCCATCCATATCCGGCATACGAATATCTGTAATGAGAACATCAATGGGCATGTTCCGGATAATCTCCAGTGCCTCCAGACCATTTTTACATTCTATAATCTGGTTAATCGGAACCTGACACCGCGCAATCATGGCAGAGATTCCTTTTCTTATAATTTTACAATCTTCTGCAATCAGCACATGATTCATGTGATCCCCTTCTTTCTTTTCTGATATGGAATTTTTACCGTAACTTCTGTAAAAGCATGTTTTCTGGAATCAATAACGATTCCATAATCCGGACCAAAGCCAATTTGTAACCTGTCATGAACATTCTTTAATCCAATTCCATTTTCCTGCCCGGATGTATCTTCTATTTCACCGCTCAGCCGTTTGCGCAGTTTTTCCAGTTCTGCTTCTTCCAGCCCGCACCCATAATCAGTGATGTGGATGTAGCAGATATTTTCAATGATCTCTCCTTTCATATAGATGCAGGTATCTTCTGTAAATTCCCTCATCCCGTGGCCGATTGCGTTCTCAACAATGGGCTGCAGTGACATCTTGGGGATTTCCTGACACAGGATTTCCTGTGGTATCTCCATGCTTAATCCAATTTCGTCGTCATACCACAAATTAACCAGCGCCAGGTAATTCCGGATCTGATCGATTTCTGCCTCCACCATAACGTAGCCTGATTTCCATCTCATGCTGTAACGCAAAAGTTCACCAAAGGACGCCACGGTATCTGCTATCTCATATTTTTCATCAATTTCCGCCATCATTTTGATTGATTCCAATACATTGTAAATAAAATGATTATTGATCTGATTCTGCAATGCCTTAATCTGGGCATCCTTCACAAGCAGCTCACGGTGCAGGGTTTCATCCATCAGCTTCTGTATCCGGTCCAGCATGGTATTCAGCTCAATTCCCAGTTCTCCGAATTCATCCCGGCTCATATTCTTTACTCTTACCTTTAAATCCCCCTTCTGTACCTGATAAACCGTATCGTAGATCTCGAAAAACTGCCTTAATATATGGGTTACCTGCTTATTGGAAAATAAAAACAGCACGATGAGAATCATAATCCATAGAAGAGAAAACTGTAATTTTGAAGTGCGAAGTGCCACTTTTTCATTTTTCATGGAAACAATCCGGATTAAGTATCCCTGAATGGATTTAATTTTCACGCAGCCGGCTAAAACCTCTTCTCCTCCAATTCTTGTCCTTTTGCTGACCGCACCATTTGAAAGCGATTCTGATTCTTCCAGACTATGTATAAAATCCATCATATCTTCTTTTTGCTTTTCCCACAGAGGGGAAAGCTGTGGACTGCTATACAGGATGCCATCGGAATCAATAAAACAGGTTCTGTCTGTCACGGTTGAATGATAGAGATCAGGAAACATATTTTCCATGGTTACTGCAGATTCCACAATGCCATACCGTCCGTACCGGTAATCATTGAGCCTTGTTATGAGGGAAGCGATTCTGGGAACATGGTCCGAATCATCCGTCTGGGCCAAAGCATCCTCATAATCAAAACACCAGGTTCCTGTAGGCGGTACCCCGTCTTTGCCCCATTTTAAGTCAGCAATTTTATCTTCTTTGTAGAGAAGGGGAATAATCTCCTTTACGGTATTGGAGTTGACAAAAATTCTCAGCTTATAAATATAAGGATTGCTTTTGACAATCTTCTGCACTCCGCTGATTTCTTTCCCATAAAAGTCCAGAATGTCCATAAAAGTGAATTTTTTATCGGACGCAATCTGATTTAAAAAATCATTGATGGATTCATTATTTACAATAATCTCAGAAGATAATTTACAGTTTACCGCAATCTGCTCCGCATTCTGGCAGCTTTTATCCAGTTCATAAATCATCTGTGTTTGTCCATCCTTGTATAAGGACGCTTCCATATTATGAAAAAACAGCAGAATAAAAATTCCAATGGGTACCATTAAAACACCAAGAATCAGCAATGTAAATTTACTGCTCAGTGACAGCATTCTGAATTTTTTTCCGGCTATTCGTTTTCTGTCGATCAGAATCTGAACCCTCCTTCCAATTTAATTCAGGTTTCTGGCTGATTTCCAGCTTGTCTTTCTGGTAATCAGCCCTATTTAATATATATTTTGCTGCATTCGTCTTATGATTTTAATGTCAGAAAATTTCAGATAGTTGTTAACTCAACGAATGTAATAGATATGTCTGTCAATTGAATGTTAAATGAGATGGAAGAAATCCATCTGCCCATCCTTTAAGGACTTTACGGGTCTTTCTGTTATAACTGCATCCTGAGGAACTGATCCAAACAAAACCGGAGATTGGGGATCATGATTCTCCCGGTTTACACGAGCCCTTTCTCTTGAATAAACTCCATAGCAGTACTTGCAGCCATTCCCACAGCTGTCATAACTGCCGATATCCACACTTTCCATGCAGCCGCATCCGGGACGCTGTCCGTTATCCTTCTTTTTACGAAGGCTGCATCCAGTCAATTCTTCAATTAAGTTCCCATCAATGCAGGAAGCATGGCTGATCCCGAATCGGCTTAAATCAACGGATTCACAGCATGTGGACAATTGGATTCCATGCTTTTTTGCAATTTTTGAAAATCCTTCCCCTATCCTTAGCATGTCCTCTTCCTGTATATCCCGGACTCCAAGATCTTGAAGGGGGGTTTTCAGTCTGGCATATAAATCAAGGAAGCTGAAAATACATCGGTTTGTGCTGCCTTCCAATAAACCTGCCATTTTTTCAAAACAATCTAAATGGTATTCCACATTCATCCTGTCGGTGAATACCACAGGATCATAGCGCCAGATAACTCGATTGGAACCAATTTCAGCGC
This sequence comes from Lacrimispora xylanisolvens, assembly GCF_002934545.1. Taxonomy (GTDB): domain Bacteria; phylum Bacillota; class Clostridia; order Lachnospirales; family Lachnospiraceae; genus Lacrimispora; species Lacrimispora xylanisolvens. Next base: position 40,491 of record NZ_PTJA01000014.1, on the reverse strand, counting down.
TTAACTTTAAAAACACCTCAATCAAATCTTTTTTATCCGGTAAATATTCCTCCACATCTCTTCCATAAGGAGTAAGGGTAAACTGGATATAAAAATCATATCCCATAGCGGATATTACGTCAAGCTTAGATATTATTTCTTTGGGATTTTTAGTCCAGAATACAATACAGTCCACGGTCTGTGGGCTTAGCTGCACCCGGCTGTAATGAGAAGGATTTCTTGGATTGGGAACCAGTACAAACCCTTCTTTTAAACGATTTAACAGCCATTCAGAATAAAAAGCCGGAATATCAGTCCGGCGGCTGGCACTGAGTATCATTGTACCTCCTTTACTGCTACCTGATCATATGGGCAAACATACCGGAGAAATAAGGTATCAGCCAGATCAGCCATACAAACAGGCTGAATTTGTGAAATCCAGCCATCATATCTTTATTATTTCGTATTAGAACCACCGTCGCCCAGACTGCATGAATCAGCATAAGCAGAATTGCCGCAATTCCGGTTACTGAATGAAAATTAACGGCACTCTGTCCCACTGCAAGACGGCTCATTAATGATGTTCCCGTAGTATCACAGACAAATCCGGCCCAGAAAGCAATAAGATGCCATGGTTTTAAAATCTTTTGAAGTTTTTCACCGAATACTCCCAGCGTATAAAAGATTAAAGCTAATGTAATAAAAAGCACAGCGAAAAATAACATTTCAGCCCCTCCTGTTTCGTATGAGATTACTATTTGTATATAATGATTCCTCAAATGAACCGGTTTTATAATTATTTCTAATTCCCGAATAGTTACTTTAAAAAATACAATAATAACAAATAATCTGTTTTATAAAATACAAGGAGGTCTTTATGAACAAATACACTCAGGGTATTGAATTGCCTTTAGGCTTCGGGCTGGCACTGGAAGAATTTCAGGCGATGGATTACTTTTTTTCCCTGCCGGAAAAAGAACAGCAGCATATGGTTGACCATGCAGAAACGATTCAGTCAAAGCTGGAAATGCTGGCTTACGTTCAATCAATTGTGAACTCAGGATCCTGACTGCCAAATTTATTCTCCCAATAGGCCTGATAATCTTCATTGAATCCGGCATTTAATGCATTTTTCCAATATAAATAGTCCAGTGTACCGTTGTAATCCGGACTCCATGGTTTAGGGAGTCCGGTATAATGAATGACAACTGCAGTATCTTTTATATCTGACAGACTACATTGGTCAAAGGGATAAGTCTGGGTATTATATTCCTGGCTGCAAAGCTTAATATGATTCTTTAAAAGACAGTTTAATACATCCTGATCAAAATAACGCAAAGCTTCCCTCTTCTCTTCAATCAGAGCCATAATATCTTCAAGCGTAATCTCTTTTCGAAACAGTGCCAGATTAAACAGCAAGACTCCTGAATTAAAATAAGAATCTTCTTTTTTTAATCCAAGCTTTTCTTTAAGCACAATCACTTTATCGATGTTTTCAAACCGGTCTCTGACAGCAGCTGCATAATTATTTTCAAAGCTCTGATTGTAAAACTCATTCAGGGATCCATTGATAATAATATCCGCATCCAGATATAAAACCCGGTCAAGATCAGCAGGAAGCAGATAGGGTGCCAGGATACGGTAATACAATTCCGGCTTTTTATACCGGCTGGAAAGAGGAACGTTGGTAAAAAATCCAGAGGCACAGACCGGATGAAGCCTTGCTTTACACTTATTAATCAGAAAAAGCTCCAAATCACTGATATCTTTTTGGGACAATGAACTGTATAATAAGTAGATATCAACATCTTCATGAAATCTGGAAAGGGAATACAGCATCACCTTAGCCGGTGTTAAAAAACTTTCACAAATTGAAATTAACAGATTCATACTCTCCTCCTCAATCACACAATCATTTTTCATTCTATGATCATCTTATGGCTTCCATGTCTTTAAAGACAATACAGTACATAATCCTGAAGTTCACGGCGAAAACCTGCCAGCCGAAGCAAATCTTCTGCTTCCCTGGGGTAATCTTTTATTACGATTCTGTTTCGTGAAGAGTAGATTCTATGTCCCATAAATTCCTTAACAAACACCTTAAGCACATCTTCTGCACAATCCATATCAAATATCTTTAAGACTTTACCCTGGCGTTCAAAAATCGCTGCCGGTATTCCTTTGCATAATGCCACTGCAGTTCCCTGTACATTTAGAAATGATCTTCCTTCCTGATGCTTTAACACTTTCCCCCAAAGCTGGGCGGGATCAGCTCCGTTTAACCAGAGTACCTCTTTACCGGGATTTGAAAGCCCCGCCATGGTTCCTGCAAAATTTTTATCCCGGATAAACTGGATTCCTGACAGGCCTTCAATAAAATAACCCCTTCGCACCCTGCCAGTATATTCCCAGATCCGCAGTGTTTCCAGTGCCGCACTCCAGGTCAGGCCCTTGATCGTCTCTCTGCACACAATCATGCTTTTATCAAAGTTACGGTCAAGCAGTTGTTCAACAGTAGCTTCCTTTCGGGGGCGTACTACTTCCCATCTGCCGGTTAATAATATTTTTGTCCTTGCATTTACCCGCTGGCGAACGGTTCCCTTATTCAGTTTATCCCGGTTCATAAGCTGCCTGACTGGAATCAGGCTGTCTGCACTTACCAGCCCCTTTTCTGCCAGTGAAAACAAGGCTTCATAAGGCGATCCTCCTATGATTTCCTCCAATCTCTGCATAAAGCATGCCCCATGTTTCAACAGGGCGCCATATACGGCTTTTTCTTCTCCCTCCAGCTGTTCATGGACTTCCCATAAATCTGCACTCCAGTCAATATCCGCAGTCTGATGGAACGTAAGGTCAGAACCGTTTTCCAGCTGCCAGAATACTTTACCTGCTGATAACAGCGTATCCATAAGTTCCGGGCGATAGTTTCCCACTCGTGCAGGCAAAAGAACATTCTCCCACAGATCTACCTGAAAAGGCTGATCCAGCAGTCCTTCCAGGGCAGTCTGAAGCTGCTCAAGAGGGGAGGCGGATACCCGAAGGCGCATTGCCATAAGAGCAGCATAGCATCCGGAAGGGAGGGTGGTAATCTGCCTTCTTCTGCTTTTAATTGTCTCATTTCTGGCTCTGTCATAAAGGTCTGCGTGATAATAGACTCCATCCTGTAAAATCACTTTCCTCTGGTCACACAGAGAAGTTAAAATATCAAGTGCCCTTTCCTCTGACCACAGATACCGTTCAGCCGTCTGTTCCAAAGATTTTGCTCCCCGATACTTAAGCATTCTTTGAACAAGACGTTTACCCGCATTTTTCTGCCCCTTAATCAGAGCATTTTCATATTCATCGGCATGCTCTGCCGCAATCCATAAGCCGGGTTCTACGTAAAGTGCCCTTCCCTTAAAAGCCAGAGACTCCAGCCATTCAATGGGAATATCAAGTTCTCCTGCTTCCATATCCCCTTCTATCATAAGAAGTGTATGAAGCTGTTCCTCATCTTCCGGAAGATGCAATCTCTGGGAAACACGGGCCAGATGCTCAGGCTCCGGGGTGATTTTGGCAGCCTCATGAACCGCCTCCTTTACCGTCTCATGGATGCTCTGGGGCGTGGGAGCATAATCATACATCATGGAAGCTTCTGTCTGGCGCCTTAAAGGCAGTGACATGGGGGACGGTGTCTCTAAGTACATTTCCCGTATCTGGATGTTTCCTGATTGTATCTCATATAAAACAGACTGCAGTCCCTTTAAATCCCAAAAATCCTCCAGACATTCCCGTTTTGTCTCCCTTAGTATGGGATGGGTTTCCTCTTTTACCAGGCCAGACAGCATCTGCGCACTTTTCATTCGCTGAATCCAGAGGGGCTGACGCTTTTGATTTCTTACTCCCATAAGCAGCGCCCTGGCGGCATTGTAACGGAAATTCATGTTAAATAAAGGGGTGGCCGGAAGCAATGCAGCGACAATGGCATCCGCTTTTTGAGGAGATACTTCATAAATAAGTCCATCTGGCAAAGGGGTCCCATCATAAGGAAACAATAAAAAACCATCATCATCTGCCGTACAGTTAATGGTTGTATCCATATGAAGTTTTGCTGCTTCAGTCACAAGAAGAGACAGGGGTTCATTGATCTGACGTCCAAATACAGAGTGAACCATCATCTGATGATTGCTGTTTTCATCCATAAAGTGTTCTACCAGTATGGTTCTGTCATCAGGAAAGATTCCCGTGCTTTTTTGCTGACTGAGCAGGAAATCAAGGGCACGCTCACCTGTCACTTCATCTAAGCCAAGCTTTGTTAATTCTTTATATAACGCTTCTGTACTGCCGGACTCATTAAACCTGCGGAATATCTCACCGAATACAAGTCCGGTTCCAAGTTTTCGCCCCTTAATATCTCCATGCCAGAAGGGAAGCCTGGCGCCGGAAGTATTTGCCTGTGATACAATCACCGTATCCTTCATGATACTCACAATCTGCCATGCGAAAGTACCAAGTAAAAACCGATCCCCAATTCTGCTTTCAAAGACAAACTCCTCATCAAGCTCTCCCAGCCTGACTCCGTTTTCTGAACGGACCGTATAAAGACCTCTGTCAGGAATGGTTCCACCTGCACTGACCGCCAGCATACGGCTGTAAGCATCCCCACTGATCCGGTCATGAATCCGGTCGTAAATAATTCGTGGTCTTACCGGAATGTCCCGTTCATGCTCATAATCACCGGCAAGCATTCGCAAAACGCCTGTTACATCCTCTGCCGTTACCTCATAAAACGGATAGGCTCCGGCTAAAATATCCATCACATCTTCCACTCCAAATTCCTGGGTACATGCCATGGATACCAGATGCTGGGCAAGTACATCCAGACATAGTCTGGGCGGTCTGGCATATTCTATCTTCCCGTTTCTCGCCGCTTCTGCAGTAAATCCGCAAAATAAGCCTTCCGAAGCCTCCCTGGGAAACATATACATAACGCTGACACGCCCGGGATTATGCCCGGCACGGCCCAGCCGCTGCATGGTGCTGGAAACAGAACGGGGGCAGCCAACCTGAAATACCTGTTTGATTTCTCCTACGTCAATTCCAAGTTCCATGGAGGAAGTGGTGCAAAGAAGTTTCAAGGAACCATCACGCAGTGCCTGTTCCACTTCAAAACGCTGATCCTTGGATAAGCTCCCGTGATGGGTGCGGGCGAATCCTTCGCCCCCTAACTCGTTAATGAAGTGTGCAAGCTTTTCTGCATATGCCCTTCCTTCCACAAATGCCAGAGAGCTGCCTGTTCCTCCTATATAAGAGTATATGGTTTTTGCAATGTCTTTCCAGACAGAGTCCTTCCCCTGATTGTTTCCATCTGAAAATGGACTTTTTATTTCAATCCGTATCTCCTTGTTCATCTTAGGCGCGACAATGGAAACCCTTCCGGGAGCCAGGTAGTTTGCTGCAAGATCAAGTGGTTCAATGGTAGCGGACAATCCGATCCGCTGCAAAGGCTTACTGCAAAGCTTGTCCAGTCTGGCTGCAGAAAGCATTAAATGGGCTCCTCTTTTGGTGTCAATCATCACATGCAGCTCATCGATAATCAGCGCTTTTGCTGTCTTTAAGATTTTCTGTCCTGATTTACTGGTCAGCATCAGATAGAAGGATTCCGGAGTTGTTATAAGAATGTGGGGAGGTTTTTTAATCATCTGATTCCGCTCCCTTTGTGTGGTATCACCGGTTCGGATTCCCACGGAAAGTTCCTGACCGTTATCATTCCCTGACTTTTTTCTCTCCTCCACAATTCCTTCCAGAGGCCGTCTGAGATTTTCCCTGATGTCACCAGCCAGGGATTTTAAAGGAGAGATATAAATCAGCTGCACTTCCTGTTTTAACTGCCCGCCTGCTGCTTCGTTTAAAAGCCTGTCAAGAAATATTAAAAAAGCCGTCAGTGTCTTACCCGTTCCGGTTGGGGCTGAAACAAGGGTGTGCCTGCCTGCTGCAATTTCAGGCCATGCCTGTTTCTGAACCAGGGTAGGGGTACCAAGTGCACGTTCAAACCAGTGTCTGGTATCTGTTTGAAAAAGTTCCATGGAATGATCTGACATAGACGCCTCCGTTTTTTAATATTTCATTGCTGTATTGTTTTATTATAAATAATGGTATGTAACCTGTCAATTTATGAAATAACAAATAACACAAAGGTAGTTAATTTAAAGTCAATGTTTACAAATAAGAATTTAATTCCTTTTTATTAAACATAACCGGTTATAAAACAATGTTGATTATGATAAAGGAGGAATTAATTATGGGTTACGGAGATCCATTAAACAGTACGAATGATTTAAAAGACAGGAGTCAAACAGATCTTATTGCACGTATGCTCTATTCAGAAGCAAGGGGTGAATCAGATCAAGGCAGAAGAGGTTGCGGCTATGTAGTTAGAAATAGAATGGCTAAAAACTCATCCGAATTTGGTGGAAATTCATATTCGGGAGTAATACTAAAAAAATATTCATTTGAAGGAATGACAACAGAATCTGCATTAAAGCCTGATATAAACTCAACTGCTTGGAAAGAATGCTTAGAATTAGCACAAAAATTTTTCTTAAATCCAGATAGCATTGTAAATCCTATAGGAACTTGTCTTTGGTTTGTCACAAATAGCTTATACAAAAACAAAATCAAAAAATCAGGTACAACAGAATCATATACCTTTAATGGTAGAGATTATGTTAAAGTTACGGAAAAAAAGGTTATTGGAGGACATACTTTTTTTAAAGTTCAAGGTTATTAATTAATAGAAAAGTAAGCTCTGGCTGACATTTTCAGTTAGAGCTTATTTTTCTGTTAATAAAACAATAGTTGCAATCATATGTTAATAAAGCATTAGTTTCAACAAGTTGACAAAATTTTGTGCATAAACTATTATAGTAGTTAAATTATCTAGGAGGGGAATTAAGTATGAACGTTAAAAGAAAGTATATTTATTTTGGAATAGCAGTTATATTAGCTGGATTAGTCATATTATATTTAAACAAACATCAAGCCAATAAAGAGTTAAGTTTTGACAAATTAGATAAGAATATTACAAATGAAGATACATTTAAAAAATCTAAATATCCTTTATTAGCTGAAATTCCAGAAAAGAATTTTTATGTATATGGCATAAATGATAATACTGATAATTATAAAGGTATCATAGTAAGATATGGAAATGAGTTAAAAAAATATGACATAAAATATATGACACCAATGTTTGTTCTTCCTAAATTAAAAATAGTTCAAATTGGTCAACAGGAAATCATATTATGCTCTTTCAATACTGAATCTGGATCTGAGGTGTATATTGAAGATTTATATGGTTTTTACCAGGACTCTAAGAATTTTTTAAATATTATGAATTTTTCGGCGGATAATTATAAAAAACAATTAAATGAAGCAATTAACTACAAATTACAGAGTGACAATGTTTTAGATATAATTATCAATAATAAAGATTTATATGACATTGATCTTAAAAACTTTAAAGATTCGAATTGGAATTTTGAAAAAATTTCTTATGGTAACAATGTATCATTTTCTTTTGACAGTGGAATAAATATAACTTTAGGAATGGAAGCTTATTTCACTAATATTGTTACACCACAATATATTGGGACCATAAAAGCTGATGTTGTAATCAATGAAGATAAATCATTTATTTTGGATAATATAAAAGTAGAAAAATAACTATTAACCCAGAGGGTGTTTAAGAAAGGGGCTGTCGCACTAGATTACTTAGTGCGACAGCCCCGATTTTAGCCGATTGATCAAACATCACAGCTGAATTTTACTGATACATACCAATAACTCCAAAATCATATGTTTTGTTATATTCAGGATTGTCTGAGATAAATTGAATATACACTGGGGTATGATCCAGATCAGGTTCTTTCTCAAACAAAAATCTGTCAGCCTGGCGTAATGCCTGAAGTGCAGTGGGCATTTCGTTATAGAATATCTTATTTCTTATGGCTGGATCTCCAGTGACACCCTCCCCATCAACAATCACAGAACCAATTAAAGCAAATCCTTCATTATATAATTCCCAGGCAATTTTCACCTCGTCATGCATTTTGGTAAATTGATCCGCTGCATACTCAGGGGCTACAAACACAAACAGTTCTGCGGTTATATCTGAATGCGTTATCGTATATAATCTTCCCTTAACAGGCCCGTATGGTTCCATTATATCCCGATATTGTACAAATACCTTTTGAGAATCAAGCTTTTTCAACTTAAAAACCTCTTACATCGACAGTCTCATTTATGGTATGCTTAAACACGTAAATTTGTGATAAATATTCAGTCATGCCACAACAAAAGCCCCAGAGGTGTGAGCTCCGGGGCTTGCTTACTAAACATCATTGTGCTTAATGGACTTACGCTTGGCATTTTTATTCTTATTCTGATTCTCTCTTGTAAGAGGCGTCTGACCATTGCATTTTTCCATTCTTGCTTCCTTATTATCCGGCTGACTGTCTTTTGGCATAAACAGGCTCCTTTCATTTTTTAATTAGGATGTGTCATTTTCGGAATCCTATGTATGCCTGCCGGTGATTTATCTGGTCAGTATCTTTGTGATGCCTCCAATATACAGATGATGGTAATCTTTATCTCCATAAAATTTGGTGTCTATTTCTGGAATGATAAAGTTCTCCGGCTTCATGTCTGTTACAAAGAGTTTCTCACAGATTAAAACTTTGGACGCTTCATCAATAAAAGGCACACCGTCTTCATGATTTACTGTTACTCCGGTCTTTTTTATCTTATCTTCGTCTCTTCCTGATACGCTGCCTAAATACCCCAGCTCTTTTGCATATGACTTATGATCCAGAAACGAGAGGGAAAAATGATCTGCACCATCAACAAATTCTTTCGTAAAACGGCTCTGTCTGATGACCGCATAGGCAACACTTCTGTTCCATAAAATCCCAAGTCCGCCCCAGGAAGCCGTCATGGTATTTACCTTCCCGTCTTTTTCAGCAGTAATCAGCATCCATTCATCCCCAATTAAGTGAAATGGATTGTAATCAAACTCTTTTGCAGTAATGGTTTGAAACGTGTTCATAAATTACCTCCTGATATAATTGTTATTCAGCACCCTTTTCCGTCAATGGAACAGGCATTTGGAACTGATTGGGATTTGACATCATCCATAAAATCAGCGATATCAAAGGTCTGGGTTCCATCTTCCAGAATAAAGAAAGGAATTCCGATTCTGCCCTCTTCCTTAACCGGTTGAAACATCTCATCATGATCCCGGTAGCGGAGAAATTCTTTTAAAGTCGCAGTATTTCCTGTAATATTCCTGTAATCCAGCTCAACTGAGGTAAGTTCTCCCAGCTGAGCCTTTGCTGCTACACAATCCGGACAGATTTCTGTCCCATACATAATGATTTTCATTTGGATCTCCCTTTCTATATCATGCAGTCATCATATTTGATGAGATCAGTATATCATATAATCTGGTTTCTTTTCTTATTTTTTTATAGCAATTCTCCATACCGTTTTATATAGACTGTTTTTAAAACAGTGGCAAGCACCATATAGCAGACTACAATCAGTGCCAGCCAGGCGAAATAGATTGCGGGCAGCCTTGCCAGTTTTAATGCCTGTGCCACAGGAGTAAATGGGATCATGGTAAGAACTGCAATCCCTGCAAAGGAAAGGCATACCACCTGTCTGGAAGCCCAGCTCTGAATAAATGGTATTTTAGGTGTTCTGATCATATGAATGACCAATGACTGGCTCCACATGGATTCGATAAACCATCCCGCCTGAAACGTTGCGATAAAGAGAGCCTGCATTGCCGGATCCGTAATCTGATGGAACATTAGCCCGCCGCATACTGCCGGGCAGATGACAAAATACATCAGTAAATAAGTGGCTATGTCAAAAACAGAACTGGCAGGTCCTAACCAGACCATAAAACGTCCCACAGACGATGCATCCCATTTTCTTGGCTTTAACAGATATTCTCTGTCAACATTATCCCACGGAATCGCCGTGCAGGAAACATCATAAATCAGATTCAATAAAATCAGATGAATGGATGCCATAGGAAGAAAGGGAAGGAATGCACTGGCTGCCAGCACGGAAAACATATTTCCAAAGTTGGATGAAGCCGTCATCTTTATATATTTTATCATATTGGCATAGGTCTTTCTGCCTTCTATAATTCCCGATTCCAGAACCATTAAATCCTTATCAAGAAGAATTACATCTGCCGATTCTTTGGCGATATCCACTGCAGTATCAACTGAGATGCCCACATCCGATGCTTTCATGGCGGAAGCGTCATTAATTCCATCCCCCATGTATCCTACCATATGGCCATGTTCTCTGAGAACTCTTACCACTCTTGCTTTCTGGGCTGGAGATAATTTAGCAAAAACGGTTATACTCTCCGCTTTTTCTGCCAGCGTTTTGTCATCAAGTTCATCAATCTCAGAGCCAAGAAGAAGCTCATTGACCGGAAGTCCCACCTGTCTGCAGATACAGCAGGTAACCTTCTCATTATCACCAGTCAGTATTTTCACATCCACACCATGCTCATAAAGCGCTTTGATTGCCTGGGCAGTGGTTTCTTTGGGCGGATCTAAAAAAGCCAGATATCCGATCAGTACCATATCCGTCTCATCGGAGACAGAAAACTGACCTTCCGGTGCCGGATTTGTCTTGTGAGCCACTGCTATTACACGCATTCCATCGGCATTGAGCTCATTGGATTTGGATAAAATAAATTCACGGATCTCTTCTGTAAGCGGCTCAACATTACCATTATATTCTGCAAAGGAGCAGCATTTGAGCATTTCTTCTACAGCTCCTTTTGTGATCAGCTGAGTCTTACCGTTTAAATCCGATACCACGACACTCATACGGCGGCGGTTGAAATCAAAGGGAATCTCATCCACCTTTGTATATCCAGTCTCAAGATGGCTGTTCTCAAGCTCCCGGTTCTTTGAAATAATTGCCAGATCAATCAGATTTTTAAGCCCCGTCTGATAATAGCTGTTTAAGAATGCATGACGGAGAACTCTGTCATCTTCATTTCCATGGATATCAAGATGATATTCCAAAACCACCTTATCCTGAGTCAGTGTTCCGGTTTTATCCGTGCAGAGGATGTCTATGGAGCCTAAGTTCTGTATCGCGTTTAAGTTTTTAATAATCACCTTTTTTCTGCTCATGGCAACCGCTCCGCGGGCAAGTGATGTGGTTACAATCATGGGCAGCATCTCAGGGGTCAGACCCACTGCTATGGAGATGGCAAAAAGTGTGGCATCCAGCCAGTCACCTTTGGTAAAACCATTAATAAAAAGTACAATTGGCACCATAATAAGCATGAAACGGATCAGTACCCAGGAGACTGAATTCACTCCCCGTTCAAAACCGGTCATCGGCGGTTTCACTGTCAATTCCTTTGCAACCGTCCCAAGCACGGTATCATTTCCCACCGCAACTGCAACCGCTTTTGCGCTCCCACTGATTACATTGGTTCCCATAAACGCCAGGTCCGTAATCTCAGTGAGCACCTTGGTATCTGCATGGTTAACTGCAAGCTTTTCCACCGGCTCACTTTCGCCAGTCAGCGCTGACTGACTCACAAATAAGTCCTTGGAGCTGAGAATCCGTACATCTGCAGGCACCATATCTCCTGCTGAGAGATGTAAGATATCTCCCACAACCACATCCTCTAAGGGGATCTCCTGCCGGCCGGCTTCCTTTCGCTCCACACAGGTGGTGGTGTGAATCATCTGAGAAAGTTTGGCTGCAGCGTTGCCGCTTCTTGTTTCCTGAACAAAGCGGAGAATCCCGGAAATCATTACCATGGTAGTGATAATGATTACGGTTGTATAGCTTTTATTCTGGGGTTCTGCATAAATAATATCGGTAAATACAGAGACCACAGTCAGGAGGAACAGGATTGAAGTAAATGGATTGACAAATGCAGCCCAGATCCGCTTCCATATGGAGTCTTTCTTTCCATGTGTGATCACATTGTTTCCATAGGTTTCTCTGGATTCCTCTGCCATTTCCTCTGTGAGTCCGTCCTCAAAGGTTCCCAATGCGTTCAATACCTGTTTTGTATTTCCATCAGCAGCCTGAATCAGTCTCTGTTTTGTTTCATTGTAACGGGAATGATCGGCCAAAAGCCTCCCATTCCTTTTTCTGTTTAAAATAATCTTCTTCATGGTTTCTACCTCCATAATTATAGTTTGTAATTTCAAAAATTATGGCAGCCAAGAGAAGCGTATTGGGTTCAGGAGCCTGGAGCAGACAAGTGTACGTCTCCCTCCAAATCACTCCTGCTGCTTCGCTTCCCGGGGGCCGCACCGCTACTTCCGTCTGCATCCATTCTCCTCACCTCACTTTCAAAATAATTAAATAACCCAAAAATAGGCACAAAAAAACCACCATTATCAAAAAACGTGTTTTTGAGAATGATGGCCGTAATATCTGGCTGAACAGCACAACTAAGTAACAGGCAAAGACTGCCTGTCACCGATATCATATACTGCCATCATCCGTTTCATACAACTGTGACAATTACCACTATCCAAAACAGGCACATCCTTTCTTTGTTAGAGTTTAAAATAAAAAATTCCCGCATATTCGGAAAGAATATACGAGAATGTAATTACATTTTCTTATATTTTCGTATGAGTTTTAGCTTTACAGGGCAATGTAACTGTATTATGCTGCACCTTAATGTCGATGCAGCCTGTTCAAACCATCTCATTGTGTCTCCACAACTCCGCGGCAACAGCCCGTATCCCTGTAGTAGCCTCACCTACCGAATATTCGTCTTAATACTAGTTCAATTTGCCACATTTGTCAACCCCTAATTTGTTTTTTATCCTATAAGCCATGCCTTAGCAGTAAAATCACCATCTATGACTCCATATTCTTTTATAATTATTTTATTCTGCAGGAAATCAAGGCTGATCTCTTTGGAATTCTCAAATCTATGGGCAATCACTAACTGTTTATTGCAGAATTCCCGGATAACAAGCTGTTCTCCCTGGGGATTATTATAGCTTTTCGTACTATTTTCATATTTTATTGTTTTTCCATATTTGATAATATCAGCTGCTTCTTTATAAAATTCCATTCCCGCCTCAATTACTTCCCACTGTTTTGCAGTAAGATCATAGATATCACCGCTTAAGCACATTCTGCCCAAAAAAGTACTGATCATGGAATAGTAAATTCTGTTAATACTGTCACTGCTTCGCATAACTGCCCAAATCTGACTTTGGGACGGTTTTATTACTCGATGCATATTTGCCGCAATAATCGGTATGGCGGTGGTTTCATGGGCATCGGAAAAGCTTGCCTGGGATACCAGTTCCATCATGGAGGGTTCCAGCCTGTGTCCCCCGCTGGAACAGTTTTCAATTACAATATCCGGAATCTCCCTTCTGATTTTTTTAAAGAATCCCTGGGTTGCACTGACTTTCTGTCTTAATCCTTCTCCAAGGCTTTCAGCACCGTCACAGCCAATGCCGATGGTATCGTTATAATCAATTTTAATATAGCCAAATCCGCATTCTTTCAGGGTTTTTATAACCGCATTATTTAAATACTCCATAACCCAGGGATCGGACATATCCCAAAAGCGTTTATCACCCACAGTTAGTACTACACCATCTTTTTTCAGTAAATGCTCCGTATCGTTCCAGTGTCTTGACCGTCTGCCCACAGATTCCGCTTCAAACCAGAGACCTGGTATCATTCCGCATTCTCTGATATAATCCGCAGCTTTTTTTAAGCCGCCAGGGAACTTTTCACAATTGACATCCCAGTCCCCGATGCTTTCCCACCAGCCATCATTTTTACCATACCAGCCGGAATCAATTACCAGGTACTTAACCGCCTTATCCTTTAATTTATTACAGATTTTACTGATGTTTTCAAGGCTTGGGTTCCCCCAGGTAGTACAATATTCATTAAACATGATACCCATATCCTGATCCAGTTCAGATACCTCTGGCTTTTGTGCCTTCACCAGTTTATCACACACCTCATAAAGGGAACTTCCCCTGGCAATGACTGCTTTGGGGGCAGTAAAGGTTTCCCCCGGTGCAATATTCTTAAACCAGTGTCCAAAGTCCCTGTCTGCAATACCACCCACAAGTGACAGAGTTTCATCCTCTTTGCACAGAATCTCGATCTGCCAGGAGAAGGGGATATATAACTGAACCGCCGTAAACTCCTGTGTTTCACTGTTTTCCAGCGCGATAAAAGGAAAATACTTCCGCACTGGCATAGATCCTAAATTGCCAAATTTCTCAACCCGCATACCACATCTGTTCCAGGATGGCTCTAAGTGCAGCTCCTCAATTGTTTCTGTCCTGAGCTTTCCTTCCCCACTCCAAAAGGATTGGAGTCTGTGGATTTTATCCGCTTTTATTCCTTTCAGAGCAAACGATGAGAGCATTTCCAAAGTTGTACTTTCAGTACCTTTATTCTCAAATATAGTGCTTACCTCAACGGTATCGTCATTCCTTACTATATCCAGTGTTACATACTGATTGGTACTGTTTTTATAAACAATTCTGTCATCCTCTTTGAAAATTAGTTCCAGTCCTCTTGTGGATTCACCTCCGCATAAGGTCAGGCCATTGGAAAATCCTCCGTTATGAGCATCTTTTCTCAGTTTCAGTTCTACATAATATTCCATCTCTGATCTCCTTACTGACAGAAGAGTTGTATTTCATATACACCCTCACCGTAACAGACTACCTTCTGCCCTTTATAGGTAATGTTTACCTTTTGCCCGGAAACGATTTTTGTAATGCTGTCAGGCTTTATAAAACAGCACCTGCCGCCTTTCTCTGCAAGAATACTGCCTGAAATAACCTCTCCGTCCTTCCAGGTAAAGGAAACGGTTAAGGCACCTTTGGTTTTTATTCCGCTTATATGTCCCAAGTCCCAGTCTTTTGGCAGTGCGGGCAGAAAAGTAAGCTCCCCATTTAAGCATTGCAGTAACATTTCCACAATACCTGCCGTCCCGCCAAAATTTCCGTCAATCTGAAACGGAGGGTGACAGTCAAAAAGATTGGGATAGGTTGATTTTGTCAGTAGATTCCTGATATTCTCTCCCGCCTTTTCGCCGTCCCTGAGTCTTGCCCACATGGTAATAATCCAGGCTCTTGACCATCCGGTATGACCCCCGCCGTTCTTAAGACGTCTTTCTAAGCTCACCCTTGCAGCCTCCATTAATTCCGGAGTTCTTTCATAAGTGATCTGCTCAGAAGGATACAGCGCATACAGATGAGAGATATGACGGTGGCCAGGTTCCATCTCCTCATAGTCTTCCGCCCATTCCATTAACTGTCCGTATTTACCAACAGACAGCTGCGGAAGACGGGGTAAGATAGTTTTAAGCTTCCTTGTCAATTCATCCTCGCAGTCAGTAATCTCTGCCCCTTTGATACAGGCCTCAAACAGGTCCCTGATAATCTCAGTATCCATAGTTGGCCCGATACAAAGCTGACCCGTCTGACCGCTCTGATGAAGATAGGTGTTTTCCGGTGAAATGGAAGGTCCTGTTATCAGTTTTCCCTGATGGTTTTCAAAGAGATACTCCGATATAAAAAGACAGGCTTCCTTTATCAAATCCATATTCATTCTCAGAAATTCCTGATCCAGGGTATATTCATAATGGTTCCAGATATGAATGCAAAGCCAGGCTGCACCCATAGGCCAGATCGTAGACGACATGACTGCATCCTGGGGGGCGCAGTCTCCGAACAAATCCGTATTATGGTGGGCAACAAAACCGGGCAGACCGTACATATCCATTGCAACCTTCTGACCATAGGGAAGCATTCTACGGATTAACTGGAAAAGGGGAAGGTGGCATTCCGATAAATTGCAGCTTTCTGCCGGCCAGTAATTCATTTCCGTATTAATGTTAATTGTATATTTACTGCCCCAGGCCGGATGCTCATTGCGGTTCCAGATGCCCTGTAAATTTGCGGGCTGTGACCCAGGTCTGCTGCTTGAAATCAGCAAATATCTGCCAAACTGGTAATACGCTGCAATCAGCTCCAGATCCTGTTCTCCCTGCTGCATGGCTTTCAGTCTTTCAGGAACCGTCCTTTCCGCTTTTGCAGTATCCTGACCCAGCGAAAATTGAACGCGATTAAAGTAGCTTTGGTACTCCTTTGTATGCTCCGACTTTACAAGCTCATAAGGCAGCCTAAGTACAGACTCCAGCTTTTCTCTGCACCAGCCGGCCGGCTCTTCTTTATAGAAATCACTTCGGATTGACAGATAGACAGTAAAGGAATCTGCTTCATTCACCCGGATCTGGTCTCTGTGAATCTCCACGGTACCGCCTTCATTCTTAATTGCAGCCATGACACAATAACAGCAGCCCTCTCCGCCTTCCTTTACTGTCATAGATAGGATGTGGTCGGAGATTTTTTCAATTTTTTCTACATTACTGCGGAAAAATGTCAGAATCAGGCAGCCATTTACCTTTTCCTCACCTTTGCTCTCCTGATGGAGGGCAATTACCTGATGAACGGCACTGGCAAAATATTCCCTTTGGTACTCCACCCCGCCAATCTCATATTCCATGGTTACAATTGCCTGATTGAAATCAAGACACCTTATGTAATTCTTAAACTCCTGGTTCTCTTCATGAAATTCAAAAAAGATTTCACCGGCGGTACTGTAATTTCTCTGCTGGTCAGGAATTGGCATCATTGTATCGGCGGCAAGCTTCTGAGCATCTGAGACCATGCCGTCTGACAGTAACTGGCGTATCTTAAGATAATTGCCTTTT
Organism: Lacrimispora xylanisolvens; assembly: GCF_002934545.1. GTDB lineage: Bacteria > Bacillota > Clostridia > Lachnospirales > Lachnospiraceae > Lacrimispora > Lacrimispora xylanisolvens. The sequence goes on along the minus strand of NZ_PTJA01000014.1, from coordinate 23,693 downwards.
GCTTCCGGATTTACACGGTTTCTTCCCCCGTTTCCATACCAGATGGTATCCTCATTCAGCTGCAATTTATCTATCTGAACTCCACCAAAAACCATAGCTCCCATGTTTCCGTTGCCAATGGGTGCTGCTTCATTCCAAATTTCTTCACTGTCAGGTCTGAATCTTTGGTACGGAACTGGTCTGTCATACAGCAAACGATTCTTCATAAGGATATCCTCCAGGCTAAATTAAAGTAAACGATTGTAAAGACGCACTGCCTTCTCCGCGATATGTAATATAAATTGGCCAGATCCCATCCGGAATTGCAATATCCGCCGTATATTCCTTCCATATATTGGTATAACCAACGGGAATATTTGTAAGTGCTTTTCCATCCCAGGAGGTTTTTATCTCAAACTGACCCCTGCAGTATCCGCGTACTTTAATTATAACACCTTTCACTCCCTGACAGTCAAAATATTTAAATCCGGCAGTTGCCGTATCACGCATATTCTGTATATAACCGGCTTCCTCATCCCCATCTTTCCCGTCCTGTGTTATTTTGGGGAACCGGCTGTCCATCCAAAGGCCTCCAAGGGGAGTATAAATTTCTTCATCCTTACAGAAAAGATTGCAGGCTAAATAAGCTGGGTATTCTCCCCTTCCAGCCAATGGTCCCCCGTTTAATCCGCAGGAGGTCATCTCTGGCTGTATGATGGATCCGTCTTCCCGAAACTCAATGGGTTCTGCACAGCCTTGCCTGCTGAAATTTGTTCCATCCGTATGGCGGTGGTAAAATATATACCACCGGTTTTTGATTTCAACCATACTTCCATGATTATTAGACCCATAATACATGGGTTTCCTGGCCGGTTTATAGGAATGAATGTGCATATCACAATTACTGCTTACCACTCCACCGTACACAAACCCCTTTGTGGGATACTTACTGGTTGCGTAGCATAATTCATGCATAACAATGGAGGAATAAATAAAATAATAGGTATCTCCTCTTTTTCTCATAGACGGTGCTTCGAAAAATTCATGTTCCATAAAGGAGCTTCCTTCACTGAATGGCTCGCTTGGGGCAATAAATACAGGTTCTTCCACAATGGTAAGCATGTCAGGTCCAAGTACCGTTACCATGGGGCCGCTTCTGGATCTGTCACCTACGCCGCAGAATCCGGTATATAAATAGGTTGTACCGCCTTCCGTAAGAACCCCTGGATCAAACTGGGGTTCGTCACCTTTTCTTTCTCCCAGACGTGTACCGTCAGCATAATGTACATATCCGTAAAATTCATATCTTCCTGCCGGTTCCTCACACACCGCAACGGATACGATGCTTACTTTATCCAGCACATAATAAAGATAGTAGCGTCCATCAGGACCTAAGGTTACATCCGGTGCGTACAAACACATGCTGCCGTCCCTATTAAGGGGATCGGATACCTTGGGGTAAATTACACCTTCATATCTCCAGTCACCCAGATCATCCACTGGTGCCGACCAGCATACATAATCATTTAAACAATAAGCATTTCCCCTGAACCGGTCATGAGACCCATATATATAAATACGATCTCCGAATACATAAGGCTCCCCATCAGGTATATATTCCCATGACGGAAGATAGGGATTAAAGGCCTGTTTTTTCACAAATAATACCTCCCACCAGTCTTTTTACTTTCCTGTTGTTTTCATATATTCATCATAGTATTTCTGATAACGTGCGATATAGTCATCCACTCCCATATCCTTTAATTTACTGATATAATTGCCCCATTCTTTGTCTATATCCATATTTCCAGTGATGAACTGAACCGTAGCCTGATTTACATATCCACCAATGGTCAGTGTATATTCCGAAATGGCCCGGCTGTCATCCCCTTCGAATGCAAAGTTTGGAATCAGGGTGTTAATATCCGGTGAATATTTTTCATATTTTTCTGCTGCCTTCTGGAATACATACTCTACATCCAGATCTGGATTCTCAATCTTTAAGGCAGAACGGTAATCAATGTTGCTGGATCTTACCATAGCATCGGCAGTATAGGCCTTGTGAGCATAATTTCTGGGAAATCCGTTTCCGACCCAGTCAAAATCATCGGGAATCGTATGTGTTTCATATTTAGGAACACCATCACCCAAAGAAGTTCCCTCTGTTGTCCAATCCCAGCCAAAGCCTTCTGGTCCATATGCCTGTACATTGGAAGCTTCTTCTGATGCCATGAAATCAAATAATGCTGCTGCAATAACAGGGTATTTGCAATTTGCTGATATACTTCCTATTGAAGAGCCAAAGTAAGTAGCAATACTTCTGGCCGCCAGTCTGACCCCATCAGGTCCTGCAACAGGCTCAAGGCATGCCCAGTTTTGCCAGTCACCCGGTTTTTTAGCCCAGAAATTATCTCCGTCCGCATTCACACCGCCATCTGCATATAATCCAACCAGATGGTCCGTATTATTTAAAGCAGAATCAAACTGGGTATTATCCTGAGTAAAGGTCTGATTATCCAGTAAACCTTCTTTATAAAGCTTATTCATATATTTAAGTGCATCTTTATACTGGTCTTTCATTACGTTATACTCAATTTTTCCATTGTTGGCGACAAAACCCGCTGCTACCGTAGGGTTCGTATTGCTTAACGGATTGTTACACTGTACAAAAGAATTAATCATCCAGACAGTGGGATCGGTTGCCCAGCCGCCGATATAACCGGTCATAGGTATTTCATCTGCTGCACCGTTACCATTGGGATCCTGGGTTTTAATTTTTTTCATGTAATCATACAGTTCATCTGTGGTCTGAGGCACCTTACCTTCATTGAGTTTTTCTACCCAGGGCATATAGATCCACATTCTGTTCTGGAACATATTATGGAAGCTTTCATTCTCATCGCCATATGTATAGATGTTTCCGTCTGTCATCGTAAGATCCGCTTTTCTGGAAGGACTTTTTTCATTATTGGCATTCCAGTTTGGTGCGTCTTTTAGATAATCATTCAGGGGAATAATCAGCCCCTGCTGTCCATAAGACTGTACTTCTGATTTCGTCCAGTTGGTGGCCAGGAAGATATCCGGAAGACTGGCCGCATCAGTCATAACAAGATTTAATTTGGTTTTTGCATCATCACCATCTAAATCATATACATAATTCAGATGAATATTGGTTTTTTCCTCCAGCCAGTCGGTTACATAGTTATCCTGATATGTGCCCCCGCCTGTAGCTGTCGCATATACAAAAACTGTTAATTCCAGCTTTTGTTTCAGTGGAAACGTCACATCTTTAACGGATTTAAAATTAAACGCATCTTCAGAAGATGTTGATTTCGTATCGTCTGTTTTGGCATCGGAAGATTTCGTGCCAGATTTCTGGCAGCCTCCTAACAGTGATACTACCATAGCGGTTGAAGCTATGATTGATATGATACGTTTGTTAAAAATCCTTCTATTTTTCATGGTTTTTTCTCCTCATTATTTATATATTAAGCTAAAAAGGTTACACTCAACCTTTAACAGATCCGATCATAACACCCTTTACAAAGTATTTCTGTACGAAAGGATAGACAATCATTAAGGGAAGGCTGCTGATAATAATTGTTCCATACTTTAGCATTTCACTTAAATTCCGGTTTTTTGCTACCATCATGGGATCCACATTGGCGGAAGACAAATCCACCTGGGACATCAGAATTATTTTTCTGAGTACCAACTGTAATGGGTATTTATCCACGGAATTGATATAAATCATAGGGTTAAAATAAGAATTCCATAAGGAAACCGTTACCCAAAGACTAAGAACCGCTATAATTGGTTTAGACAAAGGTATTACTATCATGGAGAAGAATTTAAAGTCAGAGCAGCCATCCATCTTTGAGGCTTCCAGTAATTCTTTTGGAATCGTCTGATAAAAGAATGTTCTTGCAACAATAACGTTATAGGCACTGACTGAACCGGGCAGAATGACTGCCCACATCGTATTGATCATCTTAAGGTTCTTCACTAACATAAAGGTAGGGATTAATCCACCAGAAAACATCATGGTAAACAAGAAAAGTCCTGTCACTATTTTTCTTCCCCTGAAATCCTCCCTGGATAAGGGATATGCCGCAAACAACGTCAGGATTATACTGATTAAAGCGCCGCAGACCGTATAAGTAAGTGAATTCTTAAACCCGGTCCAGATTGATTTATATTTAAATACGGTTTCATAGCTGTCCAGGGTAAATCCTACCGGAAATAATTTAACCTTTCCAGTCATCAGCGCATTACCGCTGCTGAAGGAGCAGCTGATAATATAGATAATCGGATATAACACAATTATTAACAGCAGGGTGAGCAATATGTAATTGACGAAATAAACAACCTTATCCTGTGTAATTCTTCTACTCTTCATAATTTCCCCCTTTACATAAAGCCAGTGCCTGATACTTTATTGGCGATTTTATTTGCGACAAGTATCAGAAACAATCCAATCAGGGACTGAAACAATCCAATGGCAGTAGAATATGGATAATCCGGAAAGGTAGAAACCAATGATACCTTATAAGAATAGGTAGTGATAATCTCAGAAGTAATCAGATTATTCTGGTTCTGCATGGCAAGAACTTTCTCATATCCCACATTTAAGAGACTTCCCATATTTAAGATCATCATAATAACCACCGTAGGTATAATTGCGGGTATATCCACAAACCGTATTCTCTGTAAAAGAGTGGCTCCGTCGATAATGGCTGCTTCATGCTGTTCCATGTCTACACCAGCCAGGGCAGCAATATAAATAATTGCACCGAAACCAATCCCCTGCCAGACACCGCTCCACACATAGAGGGACGGAAACAATCCGGCACTGCCCAGTACGTTAATTCCGAAATGATTATAAAGAATGCTCCCAATTACTCCGGTTCTGTTGTCCATGATTATATTTATAATTCCTACAAATACAATTGTAGAAATAAAATAGGGACAATATGTAATCAACTGGGCCGCTTTCTTAAATAAGATATTTTTAGTATAATTTAAGGAAATTGCCAGCAATATGGAACAGGGTATGCTTACCACCATGGAGTAAATAGAAACCACCAGAGTATTGCGGAAACATTCTTTAAAATTATAATTATTGAAAAATCTTATAAAATTATTAAAACCATAATTATCAGCCCATGGACTATCCCATATTCCCAGACTTACCTTATAATTTTTAAAAGCAAGTATAACACCGTACATGGGACCATAAGAAAAAATCAGTAATACACTGAAAGGCAGTGCGATCATAAGATATAATTGCCAGTGGGCAGCAAAGTATTTCAAAAAGCCTCCTTTCTTTTGATTTGTTACAATAGCTTTATAACGGTTAAGCAATTCATTCACCTCTCCCTTTTCTTTTTTTCATCATTGCACACCGTCAGCTAAAAATATATATACAATACTTTTTTCCCACTATTCATAATTTAAGAACCCAATGTTTATAAGGCTTTCAGTCCTTATTTTTTTCTGTATTCGGAAGCACTGATTCCCATTACCCTCTTAAAAGCCCTACAGAAAGAGTTAGCCGAACCGTAACCTACATGATCGGAGATTTCACCGATGGACAAATTGGTCTTTTCTAATAATTCCTTTGCCTTTTCAATTCTTACCCCTTCCATGTAGTTAGAAAAGTTAATTCCCAGGGACTGCTTAAATATGCTGGATAAATAGGGTTCACTGATACTGAATATGTCAGCAACACTGGTTAGTGACAGATTTTTGTCACCGTAATTAACATCAATATAGGAAGCAATGGAAGCTGTAATCGCGGAAGTATCCTTAAGCTTCTTTCTGTCGCTGACACCTTTACATACCGTACGGTACAGGTTCAGAGTGAGGGTGAACTGATTCAGCAGTGTTGCATTACTGTTTTCCTCTAATTTGTTATAATAAGTACGGTATTCTGATTCATCAGCCCCAATCCGGCGGATTATACGGAATAACGCTGTCTGCAATTCATTCAAAAGCATATGCTGGAGATAAACCGGCAGATTGTTCTCAATAAAATACTTTTTAATAATATCCTCAAGAGCATCATGGAGCCCCTCACTATCCCCAGCCATTACATAATGCATAAGTTTCAGGGAAAAGTCCTGGGGAGGATAGGAAGGAATATTTACAAAATTATTAATATACCAGATGACGGTATGATCAATCTGCTCCTTCTCATTCTGGAACATATACACTGCATTATTATAGGAATCCTTAAGTTCTGTCAGACTCTCCACTTCATTGCCACCATATACATAGAACTGCTCCGATACATTGGAGGGCATGGCTTCCCTGATTTTTCTAATCTTTCGTTCTGTCTCTTCTTTGAAATACTCACTGTGTTTCTTATCGATACTCATCAGCAGGACTACCTGATCACCGTCAAGGGTGGTATAGAGGCTGTCTGGAAGTATCTCTTTCAATACTTCAATGATGGAAAGGATGCAGGAGTTTATCAGTTTCAGATCATCTTCTACAATTTTATCTATATCCGTATTAAAGCGGAATACAAGGATGCCAAAGACCCTGTCAGTATGAAGCAGTCCAATATTGCGGGCAATTATGGAAACTTCCTCTTCTGTAGTGAAATTGCCGTATAACAACCGGTTTAAAAAAGCATTCCTTAAAAACGGTTTCTGACTTTCAATTACCCTTATCATGTCCGTATTGGTATTTATCAGATGTTTAAAAGTCTCTTTTAAGCTTAAAAAAACTGCCTGATGCCCTTGAAACCGTTCCGTGTTTTGGGAAACTTCTTTCATAATATCATTAATGGGAGTGGCACTTTTCTTGGACATATAATAGCTTAATATGATTCCCACCGTTATTGCAGTAAAAACAAAAACAGCCAGCATGAACATACTGTACACACTCCTGCTGTTGACTGCCACCATCGGCTGCAGCATATAATATTCCAGACCGGATTTATCCGAAGCATACCGGATCACCAGATATTTTTCTTTATTAAGGATTACTGTCTGATTCTCAGGATTCTCATTATGGGTAATGACCATGTCAACTGCTCTGCTCACATCCTCCCGGGATGTCGTTTCCGGTTCACCCTGAGCTTTATAGTAAAGCAGCCTGCCGTGAAAATCTTTTATAAACTGGATACTGTTATCAGCCCGCGCCGGCATTAAGGTTTCTAATACCGTATCTTTAAACATGATCTCTATCCTGCTTTTCCCGTTATAATCCCCATAGATCATAGGCCTTGTATATGCAATCATATTTAGAGAGGGTTTCGTTTTGTATTTATAAGCTTCCATTGGGCTTAATCCATAAATTACTTGATCCTCTTTCATATGCCGGTACCAGTCATCGTAACTTTCATATCTTACCTCATGCAGGTAGAGATCATAGAAATCCTTGTATGTATAGGCAATCTGCTTATTTATTACTGTTTCACTTTTATCAAAAAATATGAAATAGTCAAATATAGACTGATTAATGGCATATAGATCCGGAAGCATTTTGTGTAACTCATAAACCTCATAGGAATTGGGACCTTCGAAAGCGGCAGAAATTCTCTTAAAGGTATTAACACCTGTATTAGATGCAAGACTGTCTCCCAGATAGGAGACTTCATCAAGCATCGTATCCACTAAAACTGCAGCATGTGTCAGCTCTGTTTTCCTCGACTGTATATCGTCGTTGCCAATTACTGAAATCATCCTGATATAATAACCGCTGCATATTAATAAAGGAATAAACAGCACAATAAAATACGTCACCATAAATTGATACAAAATGGTATGGGCCCTGGATTTTTTGAATAATTTAAAAGTTTTTTTTCCATTTTGTTTCATAACAGGTCTCCTTATGGGAAATATTTTTTATGTATGATGCAAATAAAATAAAAAAGGGATGCTGCAAATAAAGTAATAAAGGAGATTGATTTCATGACTGTATCCTAACGCTTTTTTATAGTCAGCCACTTATCACTTATTTCCCGTTACTATAATGCAACAACCCTATTTATTGTTTTAAATTGATAGTGTCAAAACTTTATGTCACAGCATCGTTCATGATATCACCCAGCAGATCTCCATCCGTTTCAACACTATTATTACATAAAATTATAAAAACGTGTATATTCAATCCTTAATTTATCATATACAATTTTTAAGAAATTCATCCCAGCCAGATATTCTTTACATATACATGGTTTCAAACATTCGGATTCCTGGTGATGTTGCAAATATCTTCTTCCTGACATTCTCAACTGCCTCCCGAGACATCCCATCCTCCCATGCATTGACAAGAAAATCAGCTTCCACAAGAATCTGATAATCCTCACCTTCTATATTTTTGTATGTATGATGGTGACCTACCAGCCAGCAGATCCGGTCAATCTCTTCCGGTGAATAATCAAGAGACGCAAGAAGATCTCTTGCAATGGGCGGTCCTTCCAGCTCCTGATAATTGCCTGCGCTGCTGTGATATTTTTCTTCGCTTGCCTTAATACCGATATCATGAACCACACAGGCTGTTTCCAGTACCCGCTGCTTCCTGGCATCAAGCCCTACTTCTTCTCCAATCAGCTTACCAAACTGGTATACTTTCATAAAATGCTGAATCCTCTTTGGATCGCCTTTATAATAATCCATCATCTTTTCAATCACACTGTTTATGGTATTCATCCGTTGAGAGCCCTCCTTATTTATTCTGTATTTATCTTACTGAGGCGGAGGGCATTTGTCAACGCAGAGAACCAGCTTCCTCTTTTAATTATGGCTGATGTCAAATTCAAAACTTTTTAAATCAGCCGTAAGCGCAGCATAATAGGTGCCCCAGGTACGGATGATAGTCAGCTGATAATCCTTTTTAAGCTTCACTTCCATATTTCCCTCCAAAGCAAACGCCGGGTGGGTATTTCTAAAACGCATCAACTCAAAAAGTCGTTTCACAACCGGACGTTCCGTCTCTTTTGCTATTTCTTCCAGGCTGTAATAGTGACGATTAATGTCTCTTCCATTTTTTGTCTTTTCCATCAGTTCAATATCATTGGATCCGGCAAGCAGGCCCACATAATACACCTGTGGAATTCCCGGTGCAAAAAACTGAATGGCTCTTGCCAGCAGATATGCATCATCCCTGTCACCAAGTGCAGAATAATAGGTCGTGTTCACCTGATAAATATCCAGATTGTTGTAAGCCGCTGTATTGTATATCTTTTTTACATTGGCTCCCTTGGTAAACATTTTTTCTTTTGTCTCCTCAATTGCCTCATCGGGCATTAAGTCTCTGGCATCCACAATTCCAATTCCATCATGAGTATCCAGCGTGGTAAACTGCTTTTTCGGAGACATCTCAAGCCATCGTTTCAAATAAACCCCGTTTCCTGTATAAAGCGCATTTAAAACCAGCACAGGAAGTGCAAAATCATAGATCCAGAAGCCCTGTTTAGCAATTTTCATCTGGATGGTATAATGCTCATGGATCTCAGGCAATATATCCACTCCCTTTGAGGACACAACATCCTGAATATCATGAAGCAGCTCCCATATGTCCGGTTCCACAAAAAAACAATTGGTATTTTTCTTTTTTACAGCATAGGCAAATGCATCCAGCCGAATGATGGAGGCCCCATTCTCACACATGCCAGATAAGGATTTACGTATGAATTCCTTCGTTGTTTCTGTCCTTACATCCAGGTCAATCTGTTCCTCACAAAAGGTACACCAGACTTTTTCCACATCCCCGTTTTTAAATGTTACCTCCGTATAGGGTGCCCGTGGCTTTCGTTTGTAGATTAAATCCACCTCTTCTTTGGTTGGTTCTCCCTGATCCCAGAATTCTTTATATCGGATAAACATTTCCTTGTAATCGGAAAGCTCCTTTTTTTCCTCAAAATCCTTAAAATAATCAGAGTTTCTGGAAATATGATTTACCATAAAATCAAACATCAGATAATAATCGTTGCTGATCCTTTTTATATCTTCAAATGTTCCGAATTCTCCATCCACCTGATCATAGCACAGAGGAGCAAAGCCTCTGTCTGCAGAAGAAGGAAAAAAGGGAAGAATGTGCACACCGCCTACTTCATTCTGCAGATAGGTGTGCAGAATTGTATCCAGTTCTTTTAAATTCCTGCCCAGACTGTCCGCATACGTAATTAACATAATCTTATTATTCAGTTCCATTCATCCAGCTCCCATCTATTCACTTATCCTGATTTCCCTTAATACATGAAGTTTTATGTCTCCCATGATCCCGGAATACTCGATCTCCACAGATCCTGAAACGCTGTCACCTTCATTATCAGTCACAGCATATGTCAATCCTTTGCAGGCAAACAATTCAAACACATCCGAATCTGCATAAATTCTTAAATGATGTTCTTTTTCCTCGTTCAATGGTATTCTGTGTGGTCCCACTTTTATTTCACGGCTAGAAAGATCAATCGAAAACAGGGTTCCAAATACAGTCAGCTTTAGACAGGATTCACCTTTCCCCTTTATTTGTCTGGCGTCACTAACAGTCAATTCAATCTCCAGTGCCTGACCCTCACCAGAATAAAGGCTGACAAAACAAGGTGCCAATGCCTCTTCTTTCTCATCCAGAACTTCACTGAATGACTCACTTCTCAGCTTTGCCAGTTCCTTTGCCGGATTGATACAGATCCGGTATCCATCAGTCGTTTTACTAAGCCCCAGTTCTCCAGGCAGGGACAAAATGCCGGCGTAATTCCTATCCTTTTTCACGCTGGTTATCCAGCTAAGCTGCAAAATTCGGTCACCTGTCCCTTTAAAAATCTGCGCTGCATATGGTCTTACAAAGTTTCGGTCAGCTTTGTTCTCCCCATCTGTGATTATTTCATAAAGCTGATATCTGGCAATGGTGTCTCCCTCTTTATTCTTCTCTGCCTGAAAATACTTCCCATTAAAATCTCCCAGACAGTAATATCCATCTGCAGACCACAAAGCCCACTTTTTCACCCCATCCTCTTCACAGGTAAGCGGAAAAAAGTCCGGACATTCCCACATACCCGGTATGATAATTTCCTGTATCTTCTCCCAATGAATCAGATCCTTGGACTGAAAGAAACAGAAGGTATCATCAGAGATATAAAGCACCATAATATAAGAGCCGCTTTCTTCGTGATAAAACACCTTTGGATCTCTGTTTTCCTCATTAATATGAGGCAGAACAGATTCTTCCAGCTTTTTAAGCGTTTTTCCATGATCCGTGCTTACTGCTACTTTCTGAGTGAACTTATGCGCCTTAGACCAGTGGCTGCGTCCACCAGCTGAAGTATAATAATATGCAATTGCCTCCGCCCCCAGTCCCAGGCAATTGTTTTGATCCAAAATAGCTGTCCCGGAAAAAGCTGGTCCCTCTTCATCTGGAAACAGAACATCCTCCGTCTGGGTATAAGACAGGAAATCACCAGTACTGGTATGAGCCCAGTGCATGTTCTCCCACCTGACTCCGTAAGGATTATGCTGATGGTAAATGTGGTAGACTCCATTGTCATAAATCAGCCCATTGGGATCATTGAGCCACCCAAATTCAGGCGCATAATGGATCAGAGGTCTTTTGGAAGGATTTACTGGTTTTTTATCTCTCACCACAATGTTCTCAAACCATGCTTCCTTGTAATCCCCTTCTATGGTCATTGCAGCGCCCTGATACGCCGATGCATCAAACCATGCATAGAAATGTGGTTTCTCTTCTCCGGTTTCAATACACATCTCCTGAATCTTTACGCCATCCATATAAAAAGATACAATGGAATCTTTCGCTCCCGGAGTGATGGGAATCCATAAATATTTTCCTGTAATACGAATTGTCTTTTCCAACCTGCTGCCCTCTCTTTTTGTCTTTCTCCCTGTTAAAAAAGCCCTGTGTTACCGAATATGGAATCACAGGGCTGTCTCCTATGCCTTTACCGCTCCCGCTACAACACCGCTGATAATCTGCTTCTGCAAAATCAGATATATAACAATGACTGGCAGAATGGTCAGCACCAGACCTGCCATGATTTTCCCCAGATCACTGGAATACGTACCATAAAAAGTATAAGTTGATAAGGGCAGCGTATATAATTTCTTTTTTCCCAGTATCAGGCTGGGAAGAAGATAATCATTCCACAGCCATAAGACATCAAGAACAATCAGGGTTGCGGTAGTGGGCTTTAAAAGTGGAAAAACAATCTTAAAAAACAGCTGGTAAGGGGTGCAGCCATCAATAATAGCCGCTTCCTCCAGGGAAATGGGAACCCCGGAACGGATAAACCCATAATAGATAAATATCGCCAGACCCATACCAAATCCGATATTCATGAATATTAAAGTCGACCTCATATTCAGCATTCCAAACATATTCCCATAAATGGATATCAGGGGAATCATAATCGTCTGAAACGGAATTACCATAGCTGCCACAATCAGTGAAAAACTGAATTTCGCAGCAAAGGTTTTGGTTCTTGCAAAGAAGTATGCTGCCATGGAAGCAAACAGGACAATGAAGGCCACACTGACAAAGGTAATTATCAAGGAGTTGCCAAACGCCCTGACATAGTTCATCTCCCGAAACGCCGAACTATAGTTATCAAAGGAAAATCCTTTGGGATCTACCAGCATAAGGGGATTCTTTATAATCGTAATCTTTCTCTTAAACGAATTGATCAGAATCAGGAAAAATGGAATCATGTATAAAATCAGCACAGCTGTTAATAAAACCAGCTTCATAAGGTTCATAAAAACTGCTTTTCTTCCTCCTACCACAGTTCTCCCTTTCGCCATTACGCTTCCACCTCCTTCTTTCTGCTTAAATAATACTGAGTGACAGCCACCACTGCGACCACTGCGAATAGCACCAGCGCCTCTGCCTGACCTAACCCGTACTGTTTGGATTTAAACGCCTTCTGATATACATGGAGAGCCGCCATAATCGTACTTCCATATGGTTCTCCTCCTGTTAAGGATACGTTTAAATCATATACCATAAAGCATCTGGTCAGTGTTAAAAATGTACAGATGGAAAATGACTGGGCCATCATGGGGATTACGATGTGTCTGGTTCTCTGTGTATTGGTACAACCATCAATACTGGCCGCCTCTATTAAATCCTTGGGCACTCCGACAAAGCCTGCAACGTAGATCAGCATCATATATCCGGAATACTGCCATACGGTAACCAGAATTAAAGCAAAGAACGCTTTTATGGGATCCGATAACCAGGAACTTTCAAACAGCGGCGCTGAAATCATCGCTCCAAAAGCAGTAAATGCTTTGGAAAACACAAACTTCCAGATAAATCCTAAAACAATCCCGCCGATTAAGTTTGGTGTAAAAAATCCTGCCCGAAAAAAGTTCTGACCTTTCAGCCCGCCAGTCAGTAAATATGCCAGCGCAAATGCAATCACCTGTACCAGGATTGTACTGATTGCCACGTAAGACAGGGTCAGTAACAATGCATTCCAAAATCCCCCATCCTGAAATACTGCTATGTAGTTGGTGAATCCGATCAGATGCTTTTTTTCTGAAATCCCATCCCAGTTGGTAAAGGTTAAATACACACCATAGATAAATGGAATGATGACTACTGCAAAGAAGAAAAACATTGCCGGACCAGCAAACATCATATATGTTTTTATTTTATTGGACATCGCATTTCTTTCCATAAAAGCGTTCCTTCCCTATCCCCTATTTCTTGGATTTCCAATAGCCTTCCAAGTCAGCTGCAAGACCGGCACGGTCTGTTTTCCCTCCCAGATATTTCTGTACAAAACCACCGCATACGGACCAGTGATCTCCAGGCAGTCCGTTGTACTGATCAAAGGTGAGCCCTGCATCTGCGTAAGCCTTTAATGCCTGCCCCAGCTTATTGTCAGGGGAAGCGTTGAAGGTACTAAAGCATGGGACTGCAAGAATCTGATTTGCCACAATATCCTGAGCTGTCTTATCATAGACCAGCCAGTTTAAAAAGTCTTTCGCTGCCTGGATCTGTTCCGGAGAAGCGTTTTTATCAATCATAATCTGTTTGGAACCAACCGCATTGACCAGAGTGTTGAACTTATCATCCTTTGTATTCTGAACAACAGGAAGCATGCCAAACTCAGAATTGGAATCTGCAAATCCGGATACTACTTCCCATACCCAGTTACCGTTAAACCAGAACGCAACGTCCCCTTCTGCAAAATAGGCATTATCCGTATCGTAATCAGCCGCAAGAGGATCTTTTCCATTGATGTTATATTTCATAAGCACATCAAAGGTATCAAACAGGCTGTTAAATCTTGCGTTATCAGTCAGCTTAGCAGATCCGTCCTTTAACGAACCGATGAGGTCTTCTGCTCCTTTGGAAGTTCCATCCTGTTCTTCATACATAAGTCCCAGATAATGAGCTCCCAGTGACCAGTCTTCTTTGGAGATACAGACTGGTTTTTCCATGCCTGCAGCAACCAGTTCATCGCAGATTGCTTTGAAATCATCAAGGGTTTTTATGGATTTTTCATCAAAATCCCTTCCCAATGTCTTTTCAATGGCGGTTCTGTTAAATAAAAGTCCTCTGCCTTCCAGACTGAATGGGAAGCCATACAGCTTACCGCCCACCTTTACACCGTATTTATCTCCGCCGTCGGCCACCCACTTTTCCCCATCTAACGGGAGGGCCTTTTGTTCTGCCAGTGCAACAATATCATTGCAGTCCATGATGGCAAGTGTAGGAGCATCACCTGCTGCATATCTTTTCTGAATTGCCTCGTAGGGAGAATCTCCCTCTGAAATAGAAGACATCTCCACAGTAACTCCGGTTTTTTTCTTATAATCCTCAAACGCCGGTTCAAAAAATTTCTCCATGCCTGCCTTTGTGTTTAAAATGGTGATGGTGACTCCATTTGCCGCAGCTCCTGCGCTTTGGGATGATTCTGCTTTGCTCCCCTCTGTACTTCCTGCTGCCGTTGTGCCTGCGTCCCCCTCAAGCGTCTTGCTTCCGCTGTTACATCCTGCTGCAGTAAGCATCATAACAGCTGCCAGTCCCAATGAAAGAACCTGATTTCGTTTCATTCCAATACCTCCCTGATATTCTGATTTTCCGCAAAATCTGCTCCCTGATGGAAGCGTATTTACGTATGCTGTAACCTGAGTATATTCCTCTCTGTGCCTCATGTCAACCGCTTGACATATTTTCGTCTTATCTACAAATTTTTAATCTTATTTTTTGTGCATTTTCCCCAAATTTTTATGTGTTATATCTATGATATTTATTTTATTATTTAACTTAAAGCGCTTATTTCATAGATCAATCGCTTATAATAAATTATTCTGCAATCGACGATAAAAAAATGACACTGGCTTTTATGTTCCAGTGTCATTCTTATTTATGTGGAGTTTCTTTTTACTAGTGTAACCGGCAGCTTAAACTGTTCCGGAACTGCTTCATGATCCAGACTTCTTTGTATAAATTCGATTGCCCATTCCGCCATCTCTCTGACCGGCTGTCTGATGGTGGTAATTGTGGGAGTTGTCAGTCTGGCAATATCCACATCGTCAAAACCAACCAGCCGGATCTGTCCGGGTATGGACAGATTCATCTCAGCGCAGATCTGAATGGTCTGGGCAGCAATCAGATCACTGCTGGCAAAGATACCGTCTACGAAAGGATCTTCCTCAATGGCTTTTCTGATGTGCTCATGATAATCCAGAGTATTGTAAATGGTGCTGGTAGCCATCACTTCCCGGTGCCGCACTCCGTGCTTTTCACAGACAGCAATAAATCCTTCCGCTCTGGCATCCGCCGGCATGTTTTCATTTTTAATCCCGCTTAAATGAAGCAGATTCTTACAGCCTGAGGATATTAAATGTTCCGTCGCCAGACAGCCTCCCTGATAGTTGTCACACTGAATTCCCACGGTTCCTGCTTCCAAGTTACGTTCTATGGTAATGACAGGAATGTCTAAATTCTTCATCTCTTCAATATCCACGTTTCGGCTGCACAGTACAATCCCCGATACCCGGTTGCTCTTACACATCTGGATGTATTCCAGTTCCTTTTCATTCTTTGCTTTGGAATTGCACAGCAATATTTTGTAGCCTTTGTTGGCGGCTGCGTTTTCTAAGTTGCTGATGAGCTTGGCAAAATACGGGTGGACAATGTGAGGGACAATAATTCCGATGGTATTGGTTCTTTGCATGGAAAGAGACCGTGCCAGTTCATTGGGCTGATAATTAAGCTCCTTCATAACATCATAAACTTTTTTTCTGGTCTGCTCACTGATATAGCCCCGGTTATTAATGACTCTTGAGACAGTGGTGACCGTAACTTCTGCCCGTTCTGCCACATCTTTAAGGGTTGCCATTGGTCAATCTCCTCCCGCCGTCTTTTATTCTGAAAATAAATTTTGGATTCAGTATACCATATTGCCTGTCTACGGTCTAGTACAATCCCGGAAAATCCAATTCCGCCTCTGTTATCTCTACGCCTGATGTTTTCTGATGCGTATCGCCATATATTCCTTTCCAGGCAGTTCCACTTTAAATTTCCCCTTACATATTCCCCTGTTTTCAATATCCATATCCCATGTATCAATGACTTCCACATCAAATTCTGTTGTGTCATCAAAATAAAATTCCCGGAAGGAAGGTCTGTTAAAACCATAGTAATACAGATAATAGCTGACACGTTCCACAGTTGCGCACACCTCATCCCACGCCTGTTTTAAAGGCGTCAGCCCATACCCCGGCGTTTCTGTTAAGATCTGATAGAGAAACTTCAGCCTGTCAGGGCTTTCCCCGTGTAAGACACCGCCGTGGGACCACCACAGGATGTCGTTTGGATTCATATAAGTCTCTCCATGACCGGCGTATCCCCCTCTTAAGCTGGCTTCCCAGAATCTTCTAACCAGTTCCTTACCGCTTATATTTCCCCAGCCATGCTGGATGTTTCCTTCATAGGCTATTTCATCCAGCACTACCGGCTTTTGATACCTCTCCCTCCATTCATCCACGTATTCCGCCGTCTTATAAACATCCTGCCTCTGTATGCTGCAGTGGGTAATCCATGGTCTGGTATAATCATAAAAAGGCCTGCAGTTATGAATGGATCTCAAATGATTGTATTTGTCCTTCCTGCAAATGATCCCCGCATAACACTCCCAGTCCTCCACAGACTTTTGAGGCATAAGATCATATTCATTGGCAAGTGACCACCAGACATTCCTGTATGCGGAAAACCTGGCAATTACGTAGTTCCAGTATTGTTCGTCCTGTTCTCTGTCCATAAGGCTGAATCCCCACCGATCGTAAGGATGCATAACGATTAAATCCGCTTCTATAGACAAATCTCTCAGCTGTCTGATACATTGTTCAATATGCCGAAAATGATCCGGATTAAAACGGGTATAATCCCACTGATTCCCCTCTGCCCTTCCATTATACTGCATAAAATTTTCACTGGTTAATTTTGTACTGTCGCAAGGCGTTCCTATGTATGGATAAGAGATCGGTTCGTTTAAATTATAATCATAATGTTTCGGCAAAATACAGAAACGAATTTTGTTAAATGCGCTATTCTTAAGAGTTTCAAGAGTCTGTTTTTGTAATTCTTCCGATTGCAGCTCCCATACATAACAGGTCGTTCCAATGGAATAATAGGGAACTCCGTCCTCATAGGCAAAATGATAGGTATTTGCTACATGAACAGGTCCATGATTGTTACCCAAAGCAGGAAGAACCTCAAAGGTTCCTTCCCATGTTTTTTCAGAAAAACTTCCGCTAATCAAAAATTGATAAATTCCTTCAAAGGAAGGCATGAAGCGGACCACATAATTTCCCTCTCCATCGTAAAAGCCATCCACTGTTTTACATTCATGATCGCCGGTAAAGGTCCCCTGGATCTTATAATCCATAAACGGATTCTTATCAGTGTGACCGGGGCAGGTAATTTCCCAGGTATCCCATTTTTCAAGTTTCTGAATAAATTCTGTCATATCAATCTCCTATATTTTTTATGATTTTACTGCTCCCGCCATACCTTCTACAAAATGGCGCTGAAAAACCAGATATACCACCAACACCGGAATCACCGAAACCAGGACTCCAGCACACAGATAACCATAATCTGTTCCATGCTCTCCAACAAACGTCATAATTCCCACTGGAACAGTTTTTTTTGCATTATCATTTATAATAACACTGGCAAGTAAATATTCGTTCCAGGTTGCCAGGAAATCTGTGATAACAAGAGTTGCGACTGCCGGTTTGGAAACAGGCAGAATCACCTTTATAAACAGTTGCCATTTATTGCATCCGTCAAGAAAGGCTGCCTCGTCAATATCCTTTGGAATTCCTTTAAAAAAGCCCCTTAAAATCAGGATTCCATAAGAAATACCAAATCCTATGTACACATAAAACAGTCCAAAATAAGTATTCAGCAGTTTCAGTTTGCTGTAAATTACATTAATTGGTACTAACGCCGTCTGCATTGGCAGCATCATACCGATTAAAAAAAATATAAAAATTCCGGTTTTATGCTTAATGTTAAGCCTCGTTATTGCAAATGCCGCCATAGCTTCTACAAAAATGCCGAGAGGCACCTTTAACCCTGAGACGATGAAATCATTTTTCATATAAACAAGCAGGCGCCCTTTGGTTAATGCATTTGTAAAATTACTCCATGCGATCTCCGCCGGAAGGCGAAACAGGCTTAATCCACTGTAAAAATCTTTTTTGGCTTTTATTGCGGTTAAAAGCAAGGTTAACATTGGTACAATCCAGATGAATGCTAAAATTGTAAGAATTCCATAGAGCCAGATTTTCTTTCCCACTTTTCGTGACTTTCCCTCCATACTAATTCCCCCCTAGTCTTCTTTTGCTGTAAACAGCACATACGGTATGATAACTACCATCATGATAAATACCATTACGCATGCGATGGTTGTCCCAACCCCTACATTATTATACTGAAAGGTCTGGGAATACATATAGGTTGAAAGCATCTGGGTGGCATTGTTTGGCCCACCGCCTGTCAGGCCCTGAATCACATCAAACACTTTTAAAGCCGAGACAATTAATGTTGCGATTACGATTACAAAGCTCTCTTTTAACAGCGGCACAGTAATAAAGAAAAACTGCTTCATTCCGGAAGCTCCGTCAATTCTTGAGGCTTCCAGTACATCTGAGGAGATTGCCTGCAGCCCTGCTAAAAAAAGAATCATGGGCTGACCAACAGCCTGCCACAAAGCAGCAGCAAATATAGCATAAAGACTGACTTTCGGATCGGAAATCCAGCTTTGGGAAAAATCTATTTCTAAAACCTTCATAAGTTGATTCATGAAGCCAAAATTCGGATTGTATATCCATCTCCATATAATAGATACCGCAATTGGAGCAATTACACAAGGGAAATAGAAGAATCCACGAAAAAAAGTACGTCCCCGGAACTGTTTATTTAAAATGACAGCAAATCCCAGTGAAACAGTCATTGTAATTAAAATCGTCAGTGTAATCCAAATAAGATTATTTTTAATTGAAATCAAAAAGATTGGATCTGATTGAAATAAATGTATGTAATTGAAAAATCCAATAAACTCTTTTTTTCCTATTCCATTCCACTTAAATAAACTGATATAGAAGGAATAAAAAACCGGAACAACAATAACCGATAAATAAATAATACCTGCAGGCAGAATAAATAAATATGCGCTCCAATCCCTTTTTTTACTATCTCCCATAATAATCTCTCCTCGAATCCCGTGCGTACAACGTTTTGCTGAAAACGGACAGCTTGTCTTAAAACTGCCCGTTATCATCTTATGAACTTATTATTTAGCCCGATAAGCCTCTATTGCCTCCTGAATTTTAGAGGCTCCGTCTGCAGGTTCCATCTGACCAT
This sequence comes from Lacrimispora xylanisolvens, assembly GCF_002934545.1. Taxonomy (GTDB): domain Bacteria; phylum Bacillota; class Clostridia; order Lachnospirales; family Lachnospiraceae; genus Lacrimispora; species Lacrimispora xylanisolvens. The sequence continues at coordinate 3,854 of NZ_PTJA01000014.1, read as the reverse complement.
TCGCAATGGCATCCTGAACATTAAATAAAGCATCTGCTACTTCTGTCGGAAATGCCTGATCTGTAATAGTGAAGGTTCCATTGGCTTCCGCTGCTGCCAGCATATCAGCAACATTCGGCTGACCCTCCGGCATCTTTGCCTCCTTGTTGGGAAGGGGCAGATTATAGTACTCAGCATATTTTTTTACATTTTCCTCATTATAGTAATAATCCATAAACTTCATACAAGCGTCTAACTGAACATCAGTATTTTTCGCATTAAACTGAGTCATCTCAGCAAATGCAGACAACCTGTCAGAACCGCCGGATGGAAATGCAAATGTTCCGTATAAATTCATGTCCTGTTCATCCTGAACAATCACTCCATCGTACCACTGCCCCTGTATATCCATTGCCGCACTCCCTGAAAACAAAGCCATCTTTGTGTCATTGGGGTCTGTTGTAACAAAGCCTTCTGGGAAATAACCTTTCTCACAGAACTCTTTGTACTTTGTTAAAGCTGAAATGACAGCCTCACAATTATAACTGGTGCTGAATGTATTCAATGAATCATGGAGTTCACTCCCTGCGTAATGCTCAATTAATAACTCCACGAATCTCATTACATGCCAGCCGTTAAGACCCGCTGTAGATATGGGCGTAATACCATTTTCTTTTAATTTTGCACAGGCAGCCTCAAATTCTTCAAAAGTTTCCGGTACCTTAATACCATATTTTTCAAAAATATCTTTTCGATAATAAACATCCAATACATTATAGCTTGTGGGATAGCCTGACAATTGTCCGCTTAACTGGCAAAGATTTAATACACCGGAACTAAAACGATCTGCCCACCCATTGTTTTTTGCATACTCTGTCAAATCATAGGAAAGACCGTTTTCCGCGTAAAATCCCCCCAGACTTCCGCCCCAGTTAAACCACATATTAGGTAGCGTTCCGGAAGAAGCAGCCACCTTACAGGCATCCTTGATTCCATCTGTATCATAGTAGGAAACAGTTACTTTCATATCCTTATTGGCAGCATTAAAGGCCTCTGCAATTGGCTCGACCGCATTCTGCCTTGTATTCAGTGTCCAGAATGAAACCTCTGTTACTCCTTCCTTCGAACCTCCTGACTGGCTTTTTGTTTGTTCTGTTTTTGACTCCGATTCCTTCAGTCCGGTTTTACCTGTGCATCCGCCAAGTACCCCGGAAATCACTGTTGCCGTTGCCAGCATGAACGCAATACCCCTTTTTCCTTTCATAAATACCTCCTATTAAACGAATGTGTCCTTTTTAAACATTTAATTTAATCTTTTAAATTAAATATAAACTTACTTTAACACATTACAAACTGGATTTCAAGCATTTTTTGTATTACTTGTATGTATTCAAGGGTATTTTATTATAATTTTTGTAACATATCATATATGAAACATTTTTATTTTATATTTCCTTTTAAACTTTTATATGCAAACATAAACGCCAGGTGTATAATTACACCTGGCGCAATTTAGTATGTTATTTAATTACTTCACGCTGTTTCCCTCTATAAGTCTGCAGTCAGACATCACTTTAAATTTTACAGAAAGATTCTCTGCTATCTCCTTTTGTAACAGAAACGTTGCCATACCCGCTCTGTTTATATGATCTATTTTTATAACAGTCAGCCTGCTATCATATGTGGCATAGTTAGGAACCTCATCCACCCCGATCAGAGAAATATCCTCCGGTATGGAAATTCCCAGCGAATTCATCGCCTTTATCACTCCGATGGAAACCTGATAGTTCTCCATAACAAATGCGTCAGGCAGTGGATTTTCATGCAGATACTGTTTCATTCTTTCAAAAACATCATCAATGGTTCTGCCAATGGGAACCATCATGTCTTTGCTGAATACCAGATCATGAGCAGCCAGTACTGATCGAAAGCCTTCTCTTCTTTGTAAAAAGTTAAAAATCTCCGTTTCATTCGCCAGATACACGATTTTCCTGCAGTTTCTTTTCAGTAAATATTCAACAGCCAGCCTGACCGCAGAAATATTATCAATACATACCCGGTGATGATAATTATCTCCAAAGTCATTATCAGAAATTATCATTGGTTTTTGAATGTTTTTTAAAAGCTCATAATCCTGTTTCTGCATTTCCGTTGCACACAAAATTACTCCTGCAACGCTGCTTATATTACATTCATTGACCACTGCTTCCACAGAATCAGTCAAAACATTAACATAGGTCACCCCCAGAGAATAATCCATTTTCTTTATTTCCCTGTCAAATACTGCCAGGACCTCTGTCCATAAGGAATTATATGCTACTTTTAAATCCCGGTGCATAAATATAACTTTTATGACCTGCTTTTCCTTTCCTATCGCAGAGGCTGTTTCCGCCATTTTATTTTCCAGATACGTTTTATAAGCAAGAATTTCCTGTCTCGTCTGCTCACTGACACCAGGCTTTCCATTTAAGGCCAGCGAAACAGTTGCTTTAGATATTTGTAAATCTCTGGCAATATCCGCTGCTTTTACTTTCATTCTTACAGTCTCCTCCTGGTATGATATAGTTATAGCATAAATCTACTTATCAAGTTTAAACGTTTTCAACATTTCAGTCAATGTATTTGTTTAATTTTTTTCATACTAACACTGAAAACAAAAAGAAGAACCTAGCTTTCATTATGCTAAGTCCTTCTGTGCCTGTATTATGATTTCTCGTCAGTCCTCATTTTTATTTCCAGTTTTGTAATCATCTCTCGCCCAGTTTGGAGCATTGACGGGGCCTGCTTTTTCACTGCTGTTTTTTGCAGCTCCCTGAATTTCAGGAACCATGGCCTGTTCATTCTTTGGACGATGCATTTTTTCGTGATTTTCCGTTCCATGATTTTTGGGATCATAAGGACTTGGTCTTCTCATTCCTGCTTTTGCCATTTTCTTACCTCCTGTGTGACATTAGTTTCTGTAGTCATCAGGAAAATATACGGACAAAAATTTTTATTTCATATTACGGAAACCGCGGCTGACTCCGTCTCCCATATATATAATATCATCAAATGCAGATACGTTCAGTCTTCCTTCCCTGTTTAAGTGTTCTTCTGCTACAAGACGGCCTTTTATTTTTGCCAGAATATTGGTAATTCCTAAATGATTTCCGCTTTCAATTACATCCGTCAGGCTGCATTCAATGGAGATTGGGCATTCTTTGATGACTGGAGCATGGACAACATCAGATGCAACGGGTGTCAGACCGATGCTGTCAAATTTTTTGCACTCTGCTCCTGTTTTGCTGCCGCAAAATTTTACTGCCTCCTCCATGCTGCTGTCTGCAATATTTACCACAAAATCCGACACCTCTTTAATCCGCTTTATGCCATATCCCTTTGAGGAAAAACCCAGCGCCATCATATCCCTTAAGGTGTAGGATGAAGACACAGTTGTTACATTGGGAGTCCCATCTGTATCGTAATAGCTTACAAGTACAACAGGAAATCCATAATACAGTTTTTCATAATTTACATTTACCTTTTTCATGTCTGCCTCCATATCGATTTGTATCATTTTAGTAAGTCAGCTCTTACTTTTCTATGATAGCAAAAAAAGTCCACCCAGGATGTTGCACACGCAACATCTGAATGGAACCTTACATTTAATACCTGGTTGTAAACAGAAAACGGCTTATCTCCTCCATCTGCGCAAAGCAGTTCTCAAATAGCATCCGATAGCTTTCGCAGAAATAATTGTCCTCCATACCATCTCTGCAGCGATAGCATCCGCCGCGGCACAGAGAAAACCAACGGCACTGTCTGCAGTCTTCGGAATGATTCCGGGACCGCTCGATAAATCCAATCTCTGATCTTCGTTCCTGTATTTTCGCCAT
>NZ_PTJA01000013.1 GCF_002934545.1 Lacrimispora xylanisolvens | reverse complement strand
AAGGATTGCAGTAATGCAATATTCCTCGATAGCTCAGTCGGTAGAGCAAACGGCTGTTAACCGTTGGGTCGTAGGTTCAAGTCCTACTCGGGGAGCTTTGGCCCCATGGTCAAGCGGTTAAGACATCGCCCTTTCACGGCGGTAACACGAGTTCGAATCTCGTTGGGGTCATTGAATGCCGATGTGGCTCAATTGGCAGAGCAGCTGATTTGTAATCAGCAGGTTATCGGTTCGAGTCCGATCATCGGCTTTCACTTTACTAAATATATCTATCAGATTATTATGTTTAGGACCTTTAGCTCAGTTGGTTAGAGCAACCGGCTCATAACCGGTCGGTCCCGGGTTCGAGTCCCCGAAGGTCCACTAGCACTGAACTAAATATTTGATAATCTGGCCCGGTGGCTCAGCTGGTTAGAGCGCCGCCCTGTCACGGCGGAGGTCGTGGGTTCGAATCCCATCCGGGTCGTTCTGTATTTTAAAAATACAGGCTTTACAAACCAGCAGGTAAGTTGTATAATGCTTACTGTATCGTTTATGGGATCTTAGCTCAGCTGGGAGAGCATCTGCCTTACAAGCAGAGGGTCATAGGTTCGAGCCCTATAGGTCCCATTTCCATGAGAAATCATGAGAATGCCGGCGTGGCGGAACTGGCAGACGCACAGGACTTAAAATCCTGCGGGACTTACCTCCCGTACCGGTTCGATTCCGGTCGCCGGCATTGCCTGAAAAGGCAGCCAATTGAATATGTGTGTGTAGCTCAGCTGGATAGAGCACTTGGCTACGGACCAAGGTGTCGGGAGTTCGAATCTTCTCACGCACGTAGAGAAAAAGCATTTACACGAAAGTGTAGATGCTTTTTTTGGTTTACTTTTCCAGAAAAATGAATTATTGCTTGATTTTTTTCCAGAATTTATTATACTAAATAGTAAATGATATAAGAAAATTTAATAAAAAAATCTGAATCAGGTGCAACGAGGTAGCTGGCAACAATGGGTGCAGTGCCTCTTTTTTTATATAAACGATTCTAAATGACAGGAGTTTTTCGAGATGACACGGGATGAGATAATCAGAATATTAGATCAGGTTCCTGGAAAAATCAGCTTTCTTTATGAAAATCTGGAGACAGGGGAGCGGGTTGGATACAGGGAAGACCAGCCACTGATGGCAGCCAGCGTGATAAAGCTCTATGTCATGGCGGCAGCATTTAATCAGTTTGAAACAGGAAAACTGAGGCAGGATTTCTCGCTGCCCATATACAAAAAGGATTGCGTTCCATCCTGCGGAGCTCTCACCTATCTTCATGAGGGGATTTGTGTCACTGCATTGGACCTGGTCACTCTGATGATCATATTCAGTGATAATACGGCCACCAATTTGCTCATTGAATTACTGGGGATGGAAGAGATCAATCAATATATTAAGTCTCTTGGATTTGAAAAAACCTGTCTTAACAGAAAAATGTATGATACAGAAAAGTCGAGTAAGGGGATTCAAAATTACATAACTGCATCTGAGACAGGCAGACTGCTTATGATGATGTACCGGGGAGAATTAGTCAGTGAAGGGGCAAGCAGGCAGATGATTTCAATTTTAAAAAATCAGCAGCTTTGCAGTAAGATTCCATTCTATTTACAGGCGCTTGCAGAGGAGCCTGAGATCGCCCATAAAACAGGTGAGGATCGTGGGATTACTCATGATGTAGGGATCGTATATGGAAAAACACCGTTTTTGGTCTGCTTTTGCGGGAATGAGACGGATACTCCTGGATTTGAACGGATTATGGGGGAGCTATCGTTAAAATTATATGAAGAGACGAATCGGTCAGAGGCACAAAATCAGAACAAAAGCATGGACAGCATGATAGGAAGGAAATCAGAATGAGAATAGCAAAAATTGAAACGGCAGAAGTGAATATTCCTCTTGTAACTCCATTTAAGACAGCCCTCAGGACCGTAGACTCTGTTAATGATATTGTAGTTAGAATTACGGCTGATGACGGACAGACAGGATACGGTGAGGCTCCGCCTACAGCTGTGATTACAGGGGAGACGAAAGGCTCTATCCGATGCGCCATTGAAGAATTTATTGCACCTCCATTAATTGGTATGGAAATTGAAAATTTGGATGGCATAATGAAAGTACTTCATAAATCCATGATTAAAAACACTTCGGCGAAGGCGGCTGTGGATATGGCTGTTTATGATCTGTTTGCAAAATCCTGCGGGAAGCCTCTGTATAAGGTTTTAGGGGGCAGTAAGGGCGAAATAGAGACCGATCTGACCATCAGCGTCAATGAGACAGAGGAGATGGTCAAAGACAGTCTGCTTGCAATCCGGCAGGGATTTAGAATACTGAAGATCAAAGTCGGCAAAGAAGGGCAAAAGGATGTGGAACGGATCAAAGCCATTCGCCAGGCTGTGGGGCCGGAGATTAAGCTTCGGATTGATGCAAACCAGGGGTGGTCTGCAAAAGATGCGGTCAGGATTATAAGTAAACTGGAGGACATGGGAATCGATATGGATCTGGTGGAACAGCCGGTGAGCGCCCATGATTTTGAAGGGATGAAGCTTGTTACCAGTCAGGTACAGACTCCGATTCTGGCAGATGAAAGCGTGTTTTCAGCCATGGATGCCATACATATCATAAAGGAACGTGCTGCAGATTTAATTAATATTAAGCTGATGAAGACCGGGGGGATTTACGAGGCTTTAAAAGTCTGTTCCATAGCAGAATGCTACGAAGTGGAGTGTATGATTGGATGTATGCTGGAAAGCAAGATCGCCGTCAGCGCAGCCGCCCATCTGGCAGCTGCAAAGGGGATAATTACCAGAGCGGATTTAGACGGGCCCTCCCTGTGCAGTGAGGATCCATATAGCGGTGGACCAGCCTTTATGGGCTCCAGAATTTTAATGAATGCCGAGCCGGGACTGGGGATCTTTAAGGTACCTGTTTTTGGGGAGAAATAATAACATACAAATGAGGACACTAATCCCTGACGGGTTTAGAAATAAGAAAAAATGGAGGAAAATTATGAAGAAAAAAAGATTAGCAGCCGGTATTCTCTGTGCAGTTCTTGCAACGGCAACTGTACTCAGCGGATGCGGAGGTAAAAAAACTTCTGAGAGCAGTACAGGAAGTGCCCAGGGTGGAGCAAAAGCGGAAGGAAGCGGGGAACCAGCCGTTTATAAAAAGCTTTATGGAGCAGAAGCCACAACTCTTAATTACCTCACCTCATCTACGGAAAATGATTATAAAATCGGCGCAAATTTAATTGATACTCTGGTAGAATATGACAATAAGGGACAGATTAAACCGGGTCTGGCTACAGAATGGAGTTATGATGATGCCACTCTTACCTGGACTTTTAAGCTTAGAGATGCAAAATGGGTTGATAACACGGGCAAAGAGGTTGGCGCTGTGACTGCCCAGGATTTCGTGGATGCGATGAAGTATGAGCTGACTCCGGAATATGAAAGCTCCAATGTACAGAATTTATTTGGCATCATTGCCAACGCCGAGAATTATTATAACGGACTGGTTTACAATGGTGGCGCAGATAAGGACGGAAAAGTATGGCAGCCAGTTGAATTTTCAGCGGTTGGTGTTAAGGCTGTAGATGAACATACTCTTACATATACACTTGAGAAGGAAGTTCCTTATTTCCTGTCTTCTCTGGCTTATATAGTTTATATGCCAGCCTATGGACCTCAGCTTGAGGAGCTTGGTAAGGACTTTGGAACAGGCGCAGACAAGATGTATTATAATGGTGCTTATTATCTGGAAGAATTCTCTCCTCAGGAAAAGCACGTTATGAAGAAAAACCCGTTAAATTACGATGCAGCACTGGTTTATATTGATGAAATCCAGGAAATTTACAATGCGGAATACAATACAATCGGACCTGAGATGGTAAAGCGGGGCGAGGTGGACTATGCGGAACTTTCTTCTGATATTCTGGATGATTGGAAAAATAATGAGGATACAAAGAATTTAATCAGCAGAGAGAGACCCAGAACGAGCTACTCTTATTTCTACTGCTTCAACTTTAATCCCCAGTTTGATGCTCAGTATGAGCCGGATAACTGGAAAAAGGCAGTGAATAATGAAAACTTCCGTAAGGCTTTATCCTCAGCACTTAATAAGTCAAAGGAAGTTGCAGTGTTAGAGTCCGCAACACCCGATGATTTTGTTATCAATTCTATTACACCTCCAAACTTTACCTTTAATGCACAGGGTGAGGATTATACCAAGGTAGGGGATATGGCAAACTTAACCCAGACCTTTGATGAGACAAAAGCAAAGGAATACAGGGATCTGGCAAAGAAAGAGCTGGAGGCATCAGGTGTAACATTCCCTGTTAAGGTATTAATGCCATACAACCCGTCTGAAGTAAACTGGGATAAAGAATGTCAGGTAGTGGAGCAGCAGATGGAAAGCCTTCTTGGCTCTGATTTTATTGATATCGTTGTGGAAGCAGGTCCGGCAGATGGATTTTTAACAGAAGTACGCAGAAGCGGTAAATTTGCATTTATGAAATGTAACTGGGGCGCAGATTATGCTGATCCGGAAACCTGGACAGATCCGTTCTACCAGAAAAAGGGAGAAAGCGGATATGATCTTGGCTATAAGTATGGAAATATAGCAAAGGCAATCGAAGACGGAACTCCTTCTGCTGAGGCAGCTTTAGAATACTTTACCCTTGTGGATCAGGCTAAGGATATGAAAACGGATATCAATGCCAGATATGAGGCTTTCGCCAAGGCTGAGGCTAGTCTTGTGGGTCACGCATTTGTGATTCCTTACAGCATTTCTGTCAGCAAGTATGTGGCTAGTAAGCTGGATGTATTTGAAGGACAGTATGCGCCATTCGGAGTATCGAATCTTCGGTATAAAGGGCAGCATTTAAAGGATCATTTCATTTCCATGGATGAGTTTAAGGCAAACCGGGAAGCAAATGAAAAATAAACGGTAAGAAAAAACGCCGGATCACAGGCTATGCTTTTGGTCCGGCGGAAAAATACCGTCTGAAGGGGAGGTGGATATGATCTGACTTCGCCTTCAGAGAGTATTTTTACAAACAAAACAAAGGAGTCTGAAAACTGATGTTACTATACTTAAGTAAAAGAATCGCACGTTCATTTCTTACATTAATCATCATTCTGACCGTTGTATTCTGTCTTCTCCGCCTTATGCCGATTGAAGGTTATTTTCAGAACTTTGATAAAATGACGCCTCAGCAAATCGAAGTGGGTTTAAAGGAGATGGGATTGTCGGATCCCCTTCCCCTTCAGATTGTTCATTTTTTCCAGAAACTGCTTCATGGTGATCTGGGTACTTCCAGGATTTACCGTTCCAATGTTCCTGTATCCGATATTCTGGCGGATAAAGTTCCCGTATCCATTAAGCTGGGAATCTGGTCCATGGTTGTCTCACTTCTGGTTGGACTTCCCATGGGGGCTTTTATGGCAAGGTATCAGTATCGTTGGTTTGACAAAATAGGAACCTTTTTTATTGTATGTATTCAGGCTGTACCGGCCGCAGTCTATTTCCTTTATATTCAGCTTTATGGGACACAGCTCTTTCATGTAGGGCTGCTCTTTCAGATCGATGATCCCAATTACTGGATTTTGCCGGTTATTTCCATGTCCCTTGGAAATATTGCATTTTATGGGATGTGGCTGAGACGGTATATGATTGATGAAAGCAATAAGGATTATGTCAGGCTGGCAAAGGCAAAAGGGCTGTCAGAGGGTAATGTTATGTTTAAACATATTTTCCGCAATGCCTTTGTTCCCCTTGCCCAGTATATTCCTACTGCATTTTTAAATACGGTGATCGGTTCTATTTACATAGAATCTCTTTACAGCATTCCTGGAATGGGCGGTCTTTTGGTTACCGTAATTAAAAAGCATGACAATGCCATGGTACAGGGGATTGTTCTTTTGTATGCCTGTGTGGGCGTACTGGGACTGCTTCTTGGGGATCTTATGATGGTAATGCTGGATCCCAGAATCAGCCTTGGAAAGAAAGCAGGTGACAGATGATGAAGCAATTTTCTTACCGTCATACAAAAGAAGCAGAGTTAATTGAAAATATGGAAGAAGCAGAGCTGTTTACGTTTGGGGGATATAATGAAGCTGAGACAGAGAAAACGGGATTCAGCAATTATTCTTACTGGAATAGTACACTCCATGCGTTCTTTAAGAACCGGATAGCCTTTGCTTTGCTGGTGCTGTTAATGCTGTTATTGGCATTTACGTTTATACAGCCTTATCTTCCAGGTCAGTATGATCCAAACCTGATTATCAATGATGCCAGTGGAATGCAGTTTCGCAATATTCCGCCAGGAAAACAATTTATTCTTGGAACCAATTCCATCGGTCAGGACTTATGGGCACGGATTTGGTCGGGAACCAGGACTTCACTGTTTATCGGCTTATCAGTGGCACTGGCGGAGGCGCTGATCGGAATTACGGTAGGGGTCATCTGGGGCTATGTCAGAAAGGCGGACTTTATACTGACTGAAATTTATAATATTATTGATAATATACCAAATACCATTATATTGATTTTGATCTCTTACATATTAAAGCCCAGTGTTAAGACATTGATATTTGCCATGTGTCTTACGGGGTGGATTCAGATGGCAAGATTTATCCGCAACCAGATCCTCATTATCAGAGACAGGGATTATAATGTGGCCAGCCGGTGCCTTGGTACACCTACAGGCAGAATTATTGTAAAAAATCTTCTGCCTTATCTGGTTTCTGTCATTATGCTTCGAATGGCACTTACCATTCCGGCCGCTATCGGCAATGAAGTGTTTATCACCTATATTGGTCTGGGCCTTCCTGTTAATATTCCAAGCCTCGGGAACTTAATCAATGAAGGAAGAGCACTGATTACCAGCCCGGCACTGCGCTATCAGCTGGTTTATCCCACCATCATTCTTTCATTTGTAACTATTTCTTTCTACATTATCGGCAACGCGTTTTCTGATGCCGCCGATCCGAAGAATCACTTATAAGGAGGCAGCCAATGGAACGAGAGACAATATTAGAGGTAAATGATTTAGATATTACCTTTGAACTGAGAGGGAAACGGCTTCATGCCATACGGGGAATTTCCCTGGAACTTTATAAAGGGGAAATTCTTGCGATTGTAGGGGAATCGGGAAGCGGAAAATCGGTATTTACAAAATCATTTATGGGACTTTTAGATAAGAACGGCAGTGTCAGCGGCGGGAATGTCGTTTATTATGGCTCTGATGATAAAGTTCCGGTAGAGTTAACGGGAATTAAGAAAGAAAAAGACTGGTTAAAGCTGCGGGGACATGAAATTGCCATGATCATGCAGGATCCAATGACAAGCTTAAATCCATTAAAGACCATTGGTGCACAGATTATGGAAGCGGTTCTCCTGCATCAGAAGGGAAGCAGGACTGAGGCAAAAAAACGGACGCTTCAGTATCTGACTGATGTGGGAATACAGGAACCGGAGAAACGTTTTTTCCAGTATCCTCATGAATTTTCAGGGGGGATGCGCCAGCGTGTGGTTATTGCCATAGCAATTGCCTGCAATCCCCAGATTCTTATTTGCGATGAGCCCACAACGGCCCTTGATGTTACCATACAGGCTCAGATTCTGGAGCTGATTAAGGAACTGCGGCTGAAATATAAGCTTTCTGTGATTCTTATCACTCATGATCTGGGAGTAGTGGCTAATACGGCAGACAGAGTAGCTGTGATGTATGCCGGGGATATTGTGGAGATTGGAACCAGTGAGGATATTTTTTATGATGCAAGACACCCTTATACCTGGGCGCTTCTTTCATCTTTGCCTCAGGTGGGGATAAAAGGAGAAAATTTATTTTCCATTGCCGGAACACCGCCTAATCTATATGCAGAAATAAAGGGAGATGCGTTTGCTCCCAGAAATCCCCAGGCACTTAAGATTGATTTTGTAAAGAGCCCTCCTTATTTCAGCATTTCCCCTACCCACAAGGCTAAAACCTGGCTGCTGGATGAACGGGCACCAAAGGCGGATCCGCCGCCTGTACTAAAAATAATCAGAGAGGGAGGTCTGTTCTGATGGAGCGGGAAGTATTACTGGAAGTTAAGGACTTGGAAGTGACCTTCGGCGAACGAAAAAAGAAATACCAGGCAGTAAAAGGGGTAAACTTTAAGATTTATAAAGGAGAGACCTTTGGACTGGTGGGAGAATCCGGTTCTGGAAAAACCACCATTGGCCGGGCTGTCATGAGGATTATAAAGACTTCAGGAGGAGAAATTCTCTACAAGGGGCAGAAAATTAACGGAGATATATCGGAAGAACTGGACCGGAAGGTGATTCAGGAAATCCAGATGATTTTTCAGGATCCTCAGGCATCTTTAAATGAGAGAGCCAAGGTGGATTATATTGTAAGTGAAGGACTATTGAATATTGAAAAAGGGATTACCGAGAAGGAAAGGAAAGAACGGGTAAATCAGGCACTTCTTGATGTAGGCCTTCTTCCGGAGTTCGCCAGCCGTTTCCCCCATGAGTTTTCGGGAGGCCAGAGGCAGCGGATCGGCATTGCAAGATCTCTGATTATGAAACCGGAGTTTATCATAGCGGATGAACCGATTTCTGCTCTTGATGTGTCGGTACGGGCTCAGGTTCTGAATCTTCTTACCAGAATTCAGAAAGAACGTCAGATTACTTACCTGTTCATTGCCCACGATTTATCGGTTATGCGGTTTATTACTGACCGGATTGCAGTCATACGCAAAGGAGAGATCGTGGAGATGGCTGAGACGGAGGAATTGATCACCCATGCCATTCACCCTTACACAAGGGCGCTTCTCTCGGCAATACCCATGCCGGATCCAAAGCATGAGAAGGAGAAAAAGCTGATGGTTTATGATCCGTCCATCCATGATTATTCAACTGATCCGCCTTTCTGGCAGGAAATCAGAAACGAACATTATGTACTGGCGAATAAAAAAGAGGCGGAAGAATATAAGAAATTATATGAGCGTTGACGAAACGGATGACAGGCAGCGGAACTATTCGCTGCCTTTGATTTGCAGGTCCGGTTCTTTGGAATGAAGGGAGACAGTGATGGAGCAGCAGTTTGCAGTAATTAAAAAGCCGGTAATTACCATATGGGACCGGCCTGGAGAAACAAAGGAGAACAGGGAAAAGAAACTGGTTTCTTCCATTGCAGATGAAGGGATATACGGTATGGGACTTCGTATCACAGGGGAAGAAGACCAGGGATTTTATCCGGTTGTAACAGCCTATCATTATCCGGGGTATGTAAGAAAAGAGGATGTGGAACTGACCGGTCTTTCTGACCTGATTAACTGGGAAGAAGGCGGTCTGATGGTAACAGATGGGGAATTCGTGGATATCATGTCAATTCCCAGGGTCCAGGGAGTGAGAATCATGAGTGTTCCCAGAGGAGCACTGATTAAGGTGAGAGAGTTTGAGTCTGAGGAACCTGGATGGGCAATGGTTGAGTTATTTGACGGGCAGAAGGGGTTTATGAGGAATCAGTATCTGCGTCCGAAAGAATATTCCCAAAGCGCTTTGTGGACGGATCATCTTCCACAGAAGGAAATTGTGGATGAAAGAGAATTTCGCCTGGCAGTGATTGAGACGGCAATGGAGTATCTGGGCACCCAGTACCGGTGGGGGGGCAGAACGTCATTGGGAATTGACTGTTCTGGTTTAACTTCACAGAGCTATCTGATGAACGGGATTATTATATTCCGGGATGCAAAAATACAGCCGGGGTTTCCGGTTAAGGAAATTCCCAGGGATGAAATGCTTCCAGGGGATCTCATGTATTTTCCGGGTCATATTGCCATGTACCTGGGAGATGGATCATATATTCATTCCACCGGTAAGATTGGCAGCAGCGGAGTGGTCATAAACAGTTTAAATCCCCATGCAGCGGATTATCGGGAGGATCTGGCCAATAGCTGGTATGCTTCAGGGAGTATATTCTAATAAAAATCGGAGGATGACATGGACAATAGATTTACATTAGAGAAAAGAATTCAGGCAGAACTAATGAGCTATGACGGGAAAATGGGAATCTATCTCAATGATTTTCATGGTAATGTGATCACTATGGGACAGGATGAAAAATATGAGACTGCAAGTACCATCAAGACCTTTATACTTGCCTGTTTGTTTGATGAAGTGGAAAAAGGGAACAAAAGCCTTGAGGAGCTGGTGGAATATAAGCCGGAACATGTGGTGGATGGGAGCGGCGTACTGGCAGCCCTGGAACCAGGGGCTGTACTGAGGGTAAAAGATGCGGCTGTTTTTATGATTATCGTCAGTGATAACATTGCTACCAATATGATGATTGATTATCTGGGACTGGAAACCATTAACAGCTGTATTCAAAAGCTGGGGTGCAAGGATACGATTCTTTATAATCCCATTCACTTTGACCGGTACCGGCAACTGGGAACCAGCACTCCAAACGATTATGGAAGTGTGTTTACAAGACTGGTAAAGGGAGAGCTGATCAGCAAGAAAGCGGATGGGGCAATGCTTGAAATATTGAAAAAGCAGCATTACAACAGTATGATTACAAAAGACTTTCCCCCAGTCTATATGGACAGTGACAATACAGATGAGATACTGATTTCTGTGGCTTCAAAAAGCGGGAGCATGGATGCCTGCCGCAATGACGGAGGCATCGTATTTACTCCATATGGACCGTATGTGATAGTCATGTTTCATAAAGAATTTTCCGATGCCATGTATTATCCGGCTCATCCGGCCACCATATTTGGAGCCAGGGTAAGCAAAATGGTACTGGATCAGTTCCTGGCTTTGGAAGGAAGATTCTGTCTGTAGAGACCTACAGGTTTAAAAGCTGGGACAGATCATGAATGGTATAAGTAGCATCAGACCTGGCGGGAGAATCTGTGCGGGTAAAGAGACAGGAGTCAATGCCGGCATTAACGGCGCCCCTGATATCAGAACTTAAACTGTCCCCCACCATGATGGTTTCTTCCTGATTGAAATCAGGTATATGATCAAAGCAGTGTTTAAAAAAGTGGATAGATGGCTTTTCGCTACCCACTTTTTCCGATATAAACATTCCGTCAAACAGGTCGAAGATACCAGCCTGATTTAGTCTGGTAACCTGGGTGGTATAGACCCCGTTGGAAGCGGTATAGAGCTTTTTCCCCATGCTTTTTAGCTGGGTCAGCGTCTCCTTTGCGTGGGGGATGAGCTCCGGGCTGTTGCCAAGAAAGCTTCGATAGCGGGATTCAGCCTCCACTCCATCAACTTCTCTTTCCAGAGTCTGAAAGTATAGGGAGAATCTTGTATGAAATACTTCTTCCCTGCTGATCTTCTCCTGCTCCAGCAGACTCCAGAGATTCATGTTTATCTTTTTATATTCATCCAGCATGCTGCGTTCAAAGGGAAGGCAGTAGGATTCTATTACATTCTGAAAGCTTCGCTCTTCTGCCGCATCAAAATCCAGAATGGTGTTGTCAATATCGATTAAGTATGTTTGGTACATGTTTTTAATCCTCCATATTCCAGTGCTTCTTAAAGTAGTTTAAGCAGATTCCTAACAGAGGGGAAAGGAGCAGAACACTGATTACGGTTCCTTCCCTGATCTGCCAGGGTGTATGTGCCCATAAGGTAAGGGCGATGGCAGCAACCAGAAATATCACATCAAAGCTCATGCGTACTGCGGTAAATTTCTTGTGATAAAGTTCCGTAATGGTAAGGCAGAGACTCTCTAAGGGGAACTTTATAATTCCAATTGCCAGGACAGCGCCAAGGCTTATGGAAGCGAAAATCAAACCGGTTGCATAGAGCAGTACTCTGAAAAGGTAGCTTTCGGCCGTAAAGCCGGACAGAACCTGGTAGAGAAAAAAGTTAATAATAATTCCGTTGGCAATGGTAGCGATAATCTGAATGATGTCCTTATAGTTTAATCTGGTACGTCTTAAAAGTAAATAGCTGATAAAAAAAATGGTATTAATCAGGTTTAATATGGTACCAACCTTCCATGGAATGAGAAAGGAAAGTGTAACTGCCATTGCATTTAAAATACTCTGGCCGATGGCTGCTTTTAACTGCAGCGATACTCCAAATCCAAATAGTACAAAGTTCAGGATGGAATAAGCAATTAATTTTGTGTTTTTCTTCGTCATTGTTTTCACCTCAGGAATATGATACCATAGTTTCTGGATAACCTACTATGAGATTTATCATATCAGAGGAAATTATAATGAAACAGTTTATAACGTGTGAGATTCCGAATCATTTATTAAAAATGGGGCAGGAGAAACGCTTCCCCAAAGGCAGCAATATTTTTAAGGTGGGGGAGTCCTTTTCCCGCTGTTATTATATCTGTTCCGGCGCAGTAAAAATATATATAGATCATGAAAACGGCCGCCGCTCCATTCTTGATTTTGCAGGAAGAGAGGACTGGCTGGGAGAGCTTTCTATTTTCTGCAATGAGGACTTCACAAAAGAAAATAAAGTGGTGGATGACATCTGCTGCCTGGAGTTTGATTTGGAAGTCATTAGAGATATGTGTAAAAAGGATGCTGAGGTTTCTTTCTATTTCGCATCCTATATTTCCAGTAAACTGATGACAAGAAGTTCCCGGCTTAGTGAATATCTTAATTATTCTCTGGAAAAAAGACTTGCTTCCTTTATACTGACCCATCACAAAGGGGGATTGTATGGGATTTCCCATACGGATGTCTCTGAGTATATGAATGTCAGTTACCGTCATATACTGTTTGTCATGAAGAAATTTTGTGATGAGGGAATTATGAAAAAAGAGAAAGGGTATTTTATCGCTGATTATAAGAGGCTGCAGGAGATCGCGGAACGCTCTGAATAAACCACAATTACTATTGTTTCCTTTTCCATTTTTCGATATAATTGAGGATACGGGTTTCTTTGCGAATGAGGAAAAAGAAAATAAGAGATTGGAATTGTATATATGGAAGAGGAACATAATGAAGATAGAAGGAACACAGGTATTCTGCCCTTTGAAGATGGAACTTTCTTAAACTACAAGATTGTAAAATCCAAACGGAGAACCATGGCGCTTCAGGTCTCAAAAACAGGAGAAGTGATCGTAAGACTTCCGTTCACGGTACCTTACCGTTTGGGGCATGAGCTGGTATTAAAAAACAGCAGATGGGTGTATGAGGCAGTCTTAAAGATCAGATCCCGGCCAGTAATAAATCAGTTTTCATGGGTCGATGGGAGTGAACTGCTGCTATTTGGAGAAAAGCGCATTATTCGCATCCTGCATGATGTTAGGAGAAAGGGAATTTTAATAAAGGAATCTTCAGAAGAATTAACACTCACTGGTCCCATAGATGGGGAGGATACAGTCAAAACAGTGATTAAGAACTGGTACAGACAGCGTGCAAGGCAGTATCTGGAGGAGAAAACTGCTGTGTGGGCACAAATTATGAACACGGATTACGGCAGAATCGCCATTCGGGATCAGGCCACCAGATGGGGCAGCTGCAGCGGAAAGGGAAACCTAAACTTTAACTGGAGACTTGTGCTGCTGCCGGAAGATCTGGCTGATTATGTGGTAGTTCATGAACTGGCTCATCGTTCTTATATGAATCATTCAAAAGCATTCTGGTCAACTGTAGAAAAGGAAATACCGGATTACCGGTCCAGGAGGAAGAGATTAAGGGAATATGAAAGTGACATCTATCAGAAATATTAAAATAAAAACAAAACTCATTTTGCTGGGGGCAATCAGCATTTTGGGATTAATATTTATTGGAACGGAATCTGTTATTACAGCTAGTAAGATTAATGAAGCCAGTACTGTGATCTCACAGTCATGGGTGCCTGCAATTATCATTGCGGAAGAGTTAAACACGAAGACATCTGATTACCGTATTAAGGAATATAACCATGTGGTCACTTCAAACGGGGTTGACAAATCTCAGCTGGAGCGGGAGATGAATGGCATTAAAACTGAGATAGACCGGTCTTTTGCCAGGTATGAACTTTATATTACGGATGAATCAGACCGTCAGTTAATGAACGAGGCCAAAGATAACTGGAGGAAATATTTAGAATGCAGCTATCGCCTTCTTTCTGTCAGCCGGGAAAATAAATCCAGTGAAGCATTTAACATTATCATGGGAGAATCCAGAGTGTTGTTTGATGAGGCAAGCGACGGGTTTTTAGAGGTTGTGAATTATAACAGAAAAGGATCGGAAGCAGCCAGCATTGAAGGGGATCATCTATATATGCGTCTGGCAAGGATGAAGGTCATCAGCGTTGGTGTGGTGGGTTTCTTAATCTCACTCCTTGTGATTTATATCATCATTGCCATTGATAAACCGGTAAAGGATCTTGTGGAAGGAACCAGAAGAGTGTCAGACGGAGATCTGGGGGTCTATTTAACCTACCAGTCCAGAGATGAAATCGGAATCCTGACCAATTCTGTCAATGAATTGATTGACCGGTTAAAGCATATTATTGACGATGAAAAATATTTATTTCAGGAAATCGGAAGTGAGAACTTTGAGGTAAAATCCACCTGTGAAAAAGCTTACCGGGGGGACTTTGCTCCCATTCTTTATTCCATTACAAGCCTTATGAATCGTTTGTCTGCCGCAAAAAGGCGGAAAGAAGGCTTGCAGGAGGATCAGGAAACAGGGAATAAAAGGATTCGGGAAATAACAAAGGCCAGGAAATTGAGAGAGATAAAAGGCACAAAAGAAAAGACAGCACAAGAGCGTGTTATTAAGGAGATCAAAAAAGATGGCAGCAGAGCAATGGATGCTTCAGACTAAACGGGCTGATTTTGATGAAATGGCAAAGTTTCATCATATATCACCGGTAACGGCAAGAATTATCAGAAACCGGGAAGTATTAGGGCGGGAAGCCGTGGAAAAGTATTTAAGAGGGGGGCTGAGTGACTTATACAGCCCCTGTCTGCTGAAAGATATGGACCGTGCCATTTTGATTTTAAAAGAAAAGATACAACAGTTGAAGCCCATACGGATCGTAGGGGATTATGATATTGACGGGGTCTGTTCTACATATCTTTTGTTTCAGGCACTGAAAGAGACAGGTGCCGTTGTGGATTATGAAATTCCGGACAGAATTAAGGATGGATATGGAATTAATGAATCTATCATCAGGGCAGCTTACGAGGATGGCATTGATACAATTGTGACCTGTGATAATGGAATCGCCGCAGTGGAACAAATCAGTCTTGCCAAAGAACTTGGGATGACAGTGATTATAACAGATCATCATGATATTCGCAAAGACGAAGGGCAGGAAATGCTGCCACCGGGTGATGCGATTGTTAATCCCAAGCAGGAAGCCTGCAGGTATCCGTTTCCTGAGATTTGCGGTGCCATGGTGGCCTTTAAGCTGGTACAGGCTTTGTATGAGGCATTTGGCATATCAAAAGAGAAATCCTTTGATATGGTGGAATTTGCTGCCATAGCAACCGTTGGAGATGTGATGAAGCTGCAGGACGAGAACCGGATTATTGTGAAAGAAGGTTTAAAACGCATTGGGAAAACAAAAAGTCTGGGGCTTTTAAAACTCATTGAGAAGAATAATCTGGATAAGGATCATATCACGGCATATCAGATTGGATTTGTCATCGGCCCTTGTTTAAATGCAGGCGGACGTCTGGTGACTGCCAAGCTGGCTCTTTCTCTGCTTTTATGTGAGGAAGAGGAAGAAGCAGACAGAATGGCAGTTGAATTAAAGGATCTCAATGACCAGAGGAAGGATATGACCAAATCGGGAACAGACGAAGCGGTAAAGCTGGTAGAAGAACATTTTTCGAAAGATAAGGTTCTGGTGGTATATCTGCCGGATTGCCATGAGTCACTTGCTGGAATCATCGCCGGCAGATTAAGAGAGCGTTTTCAGAAACCGGCATTTGTGCTGACGGATGGGGAGGAGCATGTAAAGGGTTCCGGACGATCCATTGAGTCTTACCATATGTTTGACGCTCTGGTGGAGGTAAAGGAACTTCTGCTGAAATTCGGAGGGCACCCAATGGCAGCAGGGCTGTCTCTGTTAAAGGAAAACGTTGATGAATTCCGCAGGGCTCTGAACGAAAAAGCAGAATTAACAGAAGCGGATTTTGTTAAGAAGGTATGGATTGATGTTCCCATGCCTCTGGAGTACATAAGTGAGCCTTTGATTGAGGAACTGGATTTACTGGAACCATATGGGCAGGGGAATGAAAAACCGCTGTTTGCACAAAAGGATTTGTCCATTCGAAGTGTACGTGTACTGGGTAAAAACCGGAATGTGGTCAAATTTTCACTGGTAACAAAAAATGGTACCCCTATGGATGGGCTTTTGTTTGAAGACGGAGATTTATTTGTAGAAGAACTGGGAAATCGCCGCCAGCTTGACGTGGTGTATTATCCGGCTGTAAATGAATACAATGGAAATAAATCGCTTCAGATTGTAATAAAAAATTACCGGATTTTAAGCTAGATCAGGCAACAGGATCTTTATGAAAAGCTTCTTGCTCGACACGCAGAAGTTGAGAAAGCCTTGACATTTTAAGGAAGTTTGCTATATAATCTACCAAAATGCTAAAGAGTAACGATTCAAAAGGAAAAGTGAGGGATTGGACATGGTAAATGAAGTAATGAAGTTTATCACCGGCTTTGACAAGGAAGTAGGAGAAGCCATCGAAAAGGAATGCGCACGTCAGCGGAGAAATCTGGAATTAATCGCCTCCGAAAACATTGTTTCAGAACCGGTAATGATGGCTATGGGAACTGTGCTTACCAATAAATATGCGGAAGGTTACCCTGGAAAGCGTTATTACGGCGGATGTGAAGAGGTGGATGTTGTGGAAACCATCGCCATTGAACGTGCAAAAAAACTGTTCGGCTGTGATTATGCCAATGTTCAGCCTCATTCAGGAGCCCAGGCCAATATGGCGGTATTTCTTGCCATGTTAAATCCAGGCGACACCGTTATGGGAATGAATTTAAATCATGGCGGTCATTTAACTCATGGAAGCCCAGTAAACTTTTCCGGTCTTTATTTTAATATCGTTCCTTATGGAGTCAATGATGACGGATTCCTTGATTATGATGAGATGGAACGTCTGGCAGTGGAACATAAGCCAAAACTCATTGTAGCTGGCGCAAGTGCCTATGGCAGAGCCATTGACTTTAAGCGGTTTAGAGAAGTGGCAGATAAGGTGGGAGCTTACCTGATGGTGGATATGGCTCACATTGCAGGTCTGGTTGCAGCTGGAATTCATGAAAGCCCCATTCCTTATGCAGATGTGGTTACTACTACGACTCATAAAACCTTAAGAGGACCAAGAGGCGGTATGATCCTGGCTAACCAGGAGGCTGCTGATAAGTTTAACTTTAATAAAGCAATTTTCCCGGGAACTCAGGGCGGTCCGTTAGAGCATGTAATCGCTGGAAAGGCAGTATGCTTTGGAGAAGCGTTAAAGCCTGAGTTTAAGACCTATCAGGAGCAGGTAGTAAAGAATGCCAGGGCGCTTGCTGCTGCACTGGTTAAGCAGGGATTTCATATTCTTACCGACGGCACAGACAATCATCTGATGCTGATTGATTTAAGAGGGATGGAAGTTACCGGAAAAGAACTTCAAAACCGTTGTGATGAGGTATTTATTACTCTGAATAAAAATGCAGTTCCAAATGATCCAAGAAGCCCCTTTGTTACTTCCGGTGTCCGGGTTGGTACTCCGGCTGTTACTTCCAGAGGATTAAAGGAAGAAGACATGGAAAAGATTGCAGAATGTATCTGGCTTGCGGCAACTGATTTTGATCATAAGGCCGATTACATCAGAGCTGAGGTAACAAAAATCTGCGATAAGTATCCGATTTATAATAACTAATGAAACAGAAAGCTGCTGCACGTCTGGGTGCAGCAGCTTTTTTCATATGCAGGAAGGAATTCACTCTTTTCTGCATGTCAGGAGGAAATTAGATTTGGCTTTTATGCCTGGTTTTTAAAAGATTCGCAGTCTGTGCATTCTTTTTTTGTAGGGTTCTGCTCATGGGTACCTACTTTGATTTTTTCCAGTGTGCAGTAGTCAACACTTTTGGCATGGTAAGCGCAATTGTCAATAGTACATTGGATACATTCATTTTTGCCGTTTACTAACATCGATTTGACCCTCCTTTATTGGTTGTTGCATCTATTATTGTAAGCGTTTTTGGCTGATTTATTATGCCAAATTTTTCTTAAATAAAATGAGCAGAGTCCAATCGGTTGTATTCTTCCTGGTTAATCGTTAAAACAGTGCCATGCTTGAATCCGTAAGGAAAAGAGAAAGATCCATCGGAACGGATGAAATTGCCGGAAGAAATTGCCTCAGCAATAAAGGGAACATATCCCTGTTTCTCTTTTATTTTTGTACCATAGTAATCTAAAAACAGGCACCAGCGTCCTTCTTCTGTCCGAAAAGCTGTAGGGGCTTCGTATTGTCCCTGTTCCAGTTTTTTCATCTCTTCGCTAAACTTGGGAATGATAGAAAATGGACCGGTAATACATTGTGACTGAAGCAGTAATATGGCAGCAGGATTGGGATTACTTTTGACAAAGAGGTAGAAAGTTTCACCATCTTTATATAAGGCAGAATCAATAATATCACTGTCTTCTTTTTCATATAGTACCCTGGGGCTGGTAAATGATTTAAAATCCTTAGTTCTGCTGTAATAAATTTTTTTATTCCCATAGTTGTTGGAAGGGTGGGAAGAAGACCAGTGAATCAGATAATCACCTGCTTCACTGTCAAAAATAATGTCTGGAGCCCAGACACATCCAAAGGGCTCACTTCCAAAGGAAATCAGGCGTGGGGCGGACCAGTGAATCAGATCGGGAGATTCCCAGAGAACCAGATTCCTGCTGCCTTCCCTGCCGACATTTTCCCAGCTCCCTTTATACTTTGTCTTAAAATTTCTTGCAAGGCTTAAATCTGTGGCAAGTATGTAATAAATCCCTTCTTTTGTGCGGCAAATGGTAAAATCCCGCACACCCTGTTCTCCGATGCCACTGGTAAGAATGGGATTGCCTCCGTTTATTTCCTGCCAGTGAAATCCATCTTTGCTGATGGAAAAATAAACGGCTTCTCCATCGGGATCTTCCTTTTCTTTAAAATGAACAAATAGATATGCCTGCATCATACACGTCCTTTCTGCTTTTTTTCCATCTTATCACTTGACGGCAGATGGGACAAGTTGTTGTTCCAGGAAAATAATATTGTCAAATCAGGTGAGAGTATGATATACTTTTTTGGGTTTTTAATAAATATATTGTCATTTATAACTAATACTTATTAATATGGGCGGCATTTACTGATAGATCCAGTTCTATGCAGGAGGATAATTGAAGTGATCAGATTTAAAAATTACGTAAGAGCAGAAAGTCTGGAAGAAGCTTATAATCTGAACCAGAAAAGAAGCAGTGTAATCGGTGCAGGAATGATGTGGCTGAAGGTTCAGAACAGGATAAAAATGACTCTGGTGGATTTGTCCGGTCTAGGACTTGACGAAGTCGAGGAAACGGATGAAGAGTTTGTAATCGGAGCAATGTGTACACTGCGCCAGCTGGAAATACACAAGGGGCTTGATGGGTATTTTCCAGGTTTATTTAAGGAATGTACCCGTTCCATCGTAGGCGTTCAGTTTCGCAATGGAGCAACGGTGGGAGGAAGCATATTTGGCAGATTTGGATTTTCTGACATTCTTACCTGCATGCTGGCACTGGATACTTATGTAGAGCTTTATAAGGGAGGAATTATTCCACTTAAGGAATTTTGCAGTCAGAAATTTAACCGGGATATTCTGGTAAGAATCCGGATTAAAAAGGACGGCAGAAGGGCATTCTATGCTTCTTCCCGAATGGCCAAAACGGATTTCCCTCTTATTGCATGCTGTGTGTCTGCAACGGATGATACTTATTACGTATCAGTGGGAGCAAGACCCGCAAAGGCAGAGCTTGCTGTCATAAGCCGCAAGGAAGGGGAAGATGTGAAGGAGCTGGCGGCACTGGCAGCGGACCATTTTCGTTATGGCACCAATTTTCGAGGCAGTGCAGAGTATAGGAAGCATCTCACTGCGGTATATGTAAAACGGCTTTTCATGGCACTGGATCGGGAGGAAGGGTAAATGCAGATTGAATTTACATTAAACGGAAGACTCATTTATGAGGAGACAAGTGATGATGAAACCCTGTTCCACCTGTTGAGAAGAAAAGGCTGTTACAGTGTGAAATGCGGTTGCGAGACGGAAAACTGCGGGCTGTGCACCGTCCTTGTCAACGGAGTTTCAAGGCTATCCTGTTCCTATCTTGCAGCCAGAGCGGATGGCTGCGATGTGGTAACACTGGAGGGCGCTCAAAAGGAAGCGGAGGAATTTGGTTCTTTCCTTGCAGCGGAGGGGGCCGAGCAATGCGGTTTTTGCAGCCCTGGACTGATCATGAATGTTCTTGCTATGGAAAAAGAACTGGATTCTTATGATGAAGAGAATGTGAAAGAGTATCTGGCAGGCAATCTTTGCCGCTGCAGCGGATATATGGGGCAGCTGCGTGCTGTAAAAAATTATTTAAGCAGAGGAGAAAACAGGAATGAATGCTAAAATGCGCACCGTGAATACCTCTGTAATAAAGAAGGATGCGAAAGCATTGGTGACTGGAAAGCCTGTTTTTACAGACGATCTGGCGCCGGGTGACTGTCTGATTGTTAAGGTGTTAAGAAGTCCTCATGCCCATGCTTTAATAAGTCAGATTGATACAGAGAAAGCAAATAAGGTAGATGGAATTGTCTGCATTCTTACATACCAGGATGTGCCCAATAAACGGTTTACCATGGCCGGACAGACGTATCCGGAACCAAGCCCGTATGACAGGCTGATTTTAGATCAAAGAATGCGATTCGTGGGTGATGCTGCTGCAATTGTTGCAGGAGAAACCGAAGAAGCAGTAGACCATGCCATGCGGCTTATTAAGGTGGACTATGAGGTTTTAGAGCCAGTTCTTGATTTCAGAAAGGCAAAGGATCACAAGGTTCTCATCCATCCGGAAGATAACTGGGAAAGTCTTTGCCCGGTTGGGGCAGATAATCGCCGTAATTTATGCGCCTGCGGAGGAGAAGAGCATGGAGACGTGGATGAACTATTAGAGCAGTGTGATTATGTGGTAGAGCAGGTATATCATACAAAAGCGAACCAGCAGGCCATGATGGAAACATTCCGTGCCTACTCCTATCTGGATGCTTATGGAAGACTGAATATGGTAGCTTCCACTCAGGTCACCTTTCATGTGAGAAGAATTCTGGCTCATGCACTGGATATTCCAAAGTCACGGATTCGGGTGATCAAGCCCAGAATCGGAGGAGGGTTCGGAGCCAAGCAGACGGTAGTGGCAGAGGTTTACCCTGCAATTGTTACCATGAAAACCGGCAGGGCGGCTAAAATTATTTACAGCAGGTATGAATCCCAGATCGCTTCCTCTCCCCGTCATGAAATGGAAATCCGGGTCCGGGTTGGAGCAGATAAAAACGGAATTCTACAGGCAATTGACGTATATACATTATCCAATACAGGAGCATATGGGGAACATGGCCCTACAACTGTAGGATTATCAGGGCATAAGTCTATCCCGCTGTACAGAACTCCCAGGGCATTTCGGTTCGCTTACGATGTGGTTTATACCAACTGTATGTCAGCCGGTGCATACCGGGGTTACGGAGCTACTCAGGGAATTTTTGCAGTGGAATCTGCCATCAATGAGCTTGCGGAGAAAATCGGGATGGATAAGGTAAAAATAAGAGAATTAAACATGGTAAGAGAAGGGGATATCATGCCGGCTTACTATGGTGAAACTCTAAATAGCTGTGCACTTGACCGCTGTATGGCCCGCGCGAAGGAAATGATGGAGTGGGATAAGAAATACCCGTCAGTTGATATGGGAAATGGGAAAGTCCGTGGAGTGGGTGTTGCCATGGCGATGCAGGGCTCTGCCATATCAGGAGTGGATGTGGCCTCCGTTGAACTGCGGCTTAATGATGACGGGTTTTATACGCTGATGATCGGTGCTTCTGATATGGGAACGGGATGTGATACCACCCTTGCCCAGGTTGCTTCGGATTGTCTGGAGTGCGACTTAGATCAGATCGTGGTCCATGGAACAGACACGGATGTATCGCCCTATGATTCCGGATCCTATGCCTCCAGTACCATGTACTTAACCGGCATGGCTGTGGTTAAGGCCTGTCGTGAGATGCGTGACAAAATACTGGATAAAGGGGCAGAATACTTATCCTGTGAAAAAGATACACTGGAGTTTGACGGAAGCAGGGTATGGCAGCCGGCAGGGGGCCTGGAGATATCATTAAAGGATATTGGAAATAAGGTAATGTGCTCCAATAATCATATGCTTTCTGCTGGCGCATCTCATACCTCCCCAGTTTCGCCTCCCCCATTCATGGTAGGGATGGCAGAAGTTGAGGTAGATAAAGAGACTGGTGAGGCAGAGCTTATTGATTATGTGGCAGTTGTAGACTGTGGAACAACCATCAACCCCAATCTGGCAAGAATTCAGACAGAGGGCGGTCTGGCACAGGGAATTGGTATGGCGCTTTATGAGGATATCACTTACACCGATAAAGGTCAGATGATACAGAATTCATTTATGCAGTATAAACTGCCTTCCAGACTGGATGTAGGTAATATCCGGGTGGAATTTGAGAGCAGCTATGAACCCACAGGACCTTTTGGTGCCAAGTCCATTGGGGAGATTGTAATTAACACTCCTTCCCCCGCCATTGCAGATGCCATAGCAAGTGCAGTGGGTGCCAGAGTCAGGGAACTTCCCATTACAGCGGAGAAAGTATATCGGGAGATAAAATAGAAATTAAGAAAACAGTAAAAGAATCGGATTTGTGGGGATTCTTTTGCTGTTTTTTGTTATTGATAAAAACAGTCGTTGAGACTATTGACGGACGTCTTTTTATCGAATAACATGATTATAGTATGTGGGGGTGGAAAATTATGGACATTTTGATGAAAGCTGCAGATATCTGTAAGGATTATATCATGGGAGAGGTACGGGTTCAGGCATTAAAACATGTCTCTTTTGAACTATACCGGGGAGAATTCATCGTAATACTGGGGCCCAGCGGTTCCGGAAAAAGCACCCTTTTAAATATATTGGGCGGAATTGAAACGGCTACCAGCGGAACGGTATATTATGAAGAGATGTCTCTTGACTGGGGAGATCCTAAGAGCCTTGCTGCTTTTCGAAGAGCGCATGCCGGATTTATCTTTCAGTTCTACAACCTGATGCCGGGGCTGACCGCATTGGAGAATGTGAAACTGGCAGCGGAGCTTTCTGGTGATCCTCTTGATCCGGAGTATCTCCTTGAACAGGTGGGACTGTCCGACAGGGCGGAGCATTTTCCCAGCAGGATGTCAGGGGGACAGCAGCAGCGGGTTGCCATTGCCAGGGCTCTTTGTAAGAATCCCGATATTCTTCTTTGCGACGAACCAACAGGAGCGTTGGACAGTAGCACAGGTTGTCAGATATTAAAGCTTCTTTCGGACTTTAACCGGAAGTATGAAAAGACAGTTGTTCTCATCACCCATAATCAGACTATAGCTCAGATTGCTGACCGGGTTTTTTATTTTAAGGATGGATGTCTGGAACAGATCCGTGTCAACGAATATCCCTTAAAACCGGAGGAGGTTGTGCTATAGTGAGGTGTTTTCGACGAAATGTATTTCGGTGTGTAAAAAAAAGTCCGGGCTCCTTTCTGGGAACGGTTTTTATTATAGCGATTGGAATATTTGTGTATGTTTCCATGATGGATACACTCAGAAATCTGGGTGATCAGGTATCCCGTTACTACCAAAGCAGCGAGATGGCAGATGTATTTGCTACGGTAGCCGGAATTCCTCAGGCAGAACTGAAACGTCTTACGGATATACCCGGAATAGAAGGTGTTTCAGGTAAAATGGCAGCTGATGTACGGTTTCTGGCCCCCTCCCAAAAGGAGATTGTTACGGTGCATTTACTATCCTATGATCCTTCTGATTCTCTGAACCAGCTGCGTTTAAATGGAGAGAAACCAGAAAAGGACAGTCTTTTTCTTGGAAGACGCATGTCAGAGATTTATGGATATGACGATGGGACTTCTTTTACATTGCTGGCAGATGGAAAACGGATTACCTGTCAGATGGCAGGGACCTGCAGTGCACCTGATTATATCTATGCAATTCCTCCGGGTGGTGCCATGATACCCGATGGAGAGATCTATGATATCGCATGCATTGACAAAAACAGGATGGAAGAGCTGACGGGGAAGAGAGACTCTCTCAATGAGTTAGGATTTCGTCTGGAAAAAGGATATTCCTATGAGGATGTACGGTATCAGCTGACGGAGCGGCTTCAACGATTCGGACTGGTCTCCATTACCTCCAGAGATAAACAGGCAAGTTATGATATGGTAAACGGGGAGCTGAAGGAGTTATATGCAATGGGGACTGCATTGCCGTTTCTGTTTCTGTCTATTTCCATATTTATGCTGTATGTGGTTTTAAAAAAGATGATCGACCGGGATCAGGGTCTTATTGGCACTATGAAAGCCTTTGGCATGAGTGACAGGGAGTTGATTTTATCCTATGTTTTTCTGGGAGCGGAGGTAGGAATACTGGGGAGTCTTCTTGGAAGTATTCTGGCAGTACCATTCAGTCAAACCATGTTTGGAATGTATATTGATTTTTTCAATCTTCCGGATACAGTCAGCCGCATTTACTGGAATACCAGATTAAATGGGCTGGGGATTGCAGCAGGGACTGGAGTACTGTCTGTTCTTTTGGGAGTCAGAGGAATACTTCAAATTACACCTGCCCAGGCAATGAGGGCAAAGACTCCATCTGCAGGGACTCTCATCGCGTTGCCTTCATTTCTTGCAAAACGTCTGAAAACAATGGAAAAGATGGGATTTCGCTCTGTTGTAAGGAATCCGTTTCGTGGTTTTCTAATTATTCTGGCTGTGTCTTTTCCATTTTCCATGACTTCGGTTCTTCTGTCATTTGAAGGAGTGGCAAACCAGATGTATTTTGACCAGTTTGACAAGGTGCAGACATACGATATACAGATATCTACGGACCGTTTTATTTCTGATCTTAAGGCAAGGTCAGCAGTTGAGACAATCCGTGGAGTGAAAAAAAGCGAAACTGTGGTTAATATGGCTGTAGAGCTGAAACATGAAAATCTTACGGAATTTGCAATGGTCTATGGCTTAAATCCAGGATCTGATATGTGGAGAATCATGGATCTGTACGGGACTTTTTATGAGCCTCCCGATGATGGAATCATATTAAACACCAGAGTGGCAGAGAAACTGCATTTAAAGGCAGGAGACATTGCCGAAATAAGGGTACCAAGAATTACACCGGAGCCAGTAAAGGTACCGGTAAAAGCAGTAATCGGCGAAAGCCTGGGAAGCGGCTGCTACATGTCTAAAGAGGGATTTTACCATTTCTTTCCGTCCGTACCGTTTACGGATACAATTCTTTTTACAGTGGAAGATGGAATGGGCAGTGAGGTGAGAGACCAGCTTATGAAGACCAGTCGTGTAGCCTGGCTGGTAGACACCAGCCGGATTGTTAAAAGTTATAAAAATATGATGGGAAGCATGCTGGCGATGACAGGAATGTTTGCTCTCATGTCGGTAACAGCCGGAGGCATTCTCATTTATAATATCTCCATGATTAATATCAGGGAGAGAATTACGGAATTTGGTACTTTGATGATTATGGGGGCAACGGACAGGGAAATCGGAAGAATTCTTTTTTTTGAACAGGGAATTTATTTTATTGCCGGAGTTCTCCTTGGCCTGCCTGGAAGTACTGGAATTAAGATTCTATTGGAGAAATTGGTAATATCAGACAGCTATACCATTGACTTAACCATCAATTCCATTAGTTATTTAAAGGCATTTTTAACCTGTGGTGTTATGGCAGGTATTTCCCTGCTTGCCCAGACCCGCTACGTAAAAAAGATCCGGCTTACGGATATTTTAAAGGAAAGGGAGTAGGCGAATGAAAATTCCAACGATTAGAATGAAAAAGAAAATGTGGCTGGCTCTGGCCGCGGTTTTGCTGATCCTGTACTGTGGTATAAATGCAGCGAAAGGATTACGAGGAGCCAGAGTGGAAACTGTCAAAGCACAGATTCAGTCCATAGAGGATCGTTATACAGAGGAGGGAACCATAACCTCAGGAGGAGAATACCGTCTTGTATCCCAGGTTCCCGGAGCAGTAAAGGAACTTCTTGTATCGGAAAATGATACAGTGAAGAAAGGTGATGTTATATTTACCATAGACGATACCGATTTGCAGCATGAAAAGGCTCTTGGTGAAAGTGCACTTTCCGGTTACCGGGCAAAGCTGGAACAAAGCCGTATTGGACAGGTGATGACTTCCTCACCTCAGGAGTATTTAAGCCTGACCAGGCAGGAGGTGGCTGCAAAAGAGGCGGATTTAAAGACTGCAGCTACCGTTTATCAGGCTTCAGATGCCCTTCTTGCAGCAGGCGGAATATCCAGGGTAGAGTGGGAAAAAGACCGTGCTTCTTATGAATATGCTTCTATGGCATGGGAACAGGCAAAGCAGCGTTATGAAGAAAGTCTTCAATATCTGGAAAGTCTGAAATGTTCCGGAATTGATGAGACCACCATAAACGGAAAGTTTTATAAAAGTGTGGAGGAGCAGCTGAACGCCCAGATTCAGGCTCAGGAGACCACCATAAAACAGCTGGAAGAGAAAATCGAAAAATGCACAGTGACAGCAGACAGAGACGGAATTGTAACTTCTCTTCCCGTCAAAAACATGTCTTACATACAGGTTGGGGAAACAGGGGCAGTAATTGCGAAGAAGGGGGCCATGAAAGCAGAATCAGATGTTCTGTCCAGCATCGCACCCTGTCTATCCCCAGGAGATAAGGTCACTGTTGTGGTAAATACCAGAAATCAGGATCAGCTTTACAGTGGTTCCATAGAAAAGGTATACGGGTATGCGCAAAAGGGAGTTTCAGCATTGGGACTGGATGAATACAGGGTTCATGTAGTGATCGATATGGATGAGAATCAGGATCTGGAGGATAAGGAAGGGTACGGAGCTGATGTCCGGTTTACACTCTACCAGGGGGAGGATAAGCTGGTGATTCCGTCAAGTTCGGTATACGAAACAGATGATCAGAGTTATGTTTATATAATTGAAACGGGAAGGGCACAAAAGAAACAGGTGGAGGTGGAGTATAAAACTTCTTCCCAGACGGTAATAAAGGCAGGTCTGGAAAATGGAGATAAGGTGATTGATCATGTGGATACGAAGGAAGTTTATGAGGGAGCCAGAGTTTATGACGGTTCCTGATGGAGGAAGCAGGAATATACAATCAGACAGGAACGGCTGCAAGATGGAGAATCCATTCTGTGCAGCCGTTCCTGTTATTGAGTCATTATTTTAATTTGTCGTAACCGGATGCTTTGATTGTTCCGTCACTGTTGGTGCTGTAATATTTCTCATCACCGTCTTTTACATTAGTTTTGCTCTTTGCAAGCTTTCCAGAGGTGCTGATTAAGTATTCTTTGCCGTTGAATTCAACTACTTTGTATTTCTCATCCTTATCAGCTTTTAAGAGACGACCCTGGATGTAAATGCTGTCATCAGTGATGCCGTTGTAACCTGCACCCTTGTTGCTTCCGGATTTGCGGAAGTTGAAGGTATAGGTTTCTCCGTCTAAATCAATGGTAGTTTTACCTGTAGCCATAGCGCCTTCCTTTGGTGAATTTCCAAAGTAGTAAACCAGACCTGTATCATCTACACCAGGAAGCTCGCTTTCTGTCTCGATTTCATCATAAGAATCAATCACATTGCCAGTTACGTTCAGCTTATAAAGTCCGTGAAGCATTTCGCCCATTTCATTGAATGCATAACGAATGCCGTCAATGGTCTTAATCTGGCTCTTTACAAGGTTGCCGTCATTGTTTGCATAGAACCAGTACTGGGTATCATCTTCATGACCTTTTGCATCAAGTTCTTCGCTTGGAACTGCCTTGAACCAGCCCTTTGCCTGCCAGCATTCTTCTGGAAGATTATAAAACTGGTTAGAAGAACTTGCTGTGGAAGTAGAAGCAGGAGTAGCCTCGTACCAGTCATATTTTGCAGCACCGTTCTCATTAAAACGATATTTTTTACCGTTAATGGTTTTGGTGGTATCAGTGGTCTTTTTACCGTTTGAACCAAAGTAGAACCAGTAAGAACCATTGAAATTGTCATCCTTATCTGTATCGTCTTCTACTTCAATGGATTTCCAGCCATCTACGCGGGCACCGTCAGAAGCATCGCCACAGTAATAAATGCCCTCTTTCCATGCATCATCCCCAGTAACACGGGTAGAAGCATCATCAAGCCAGCCGTACAGCATCTTTCCTTCTGTATCGAATGCGTAGGAGTGAGTTTCTCCATTTGCAATTTTTATAGATTTAAAATTAGTTTTACCGTTGGTAGATGCCTTATAAGCCTTACCGTTGCTGCCGAAGTAGTACCAGTTGGTATCTGCCGCATCTTCGTCGTCACTGTCAGAAGCAACCTCTCTCCATTCGTCAGTAACCATAGCACCAACAGAGTTTACATAATAGTAATTA
Source organism: Lacrimispora xylanisolvens (assembly GCF_002934545.1). Classification (GTDB taxonomy): domain Bacteria; phylum Bacillota; class Clostridia; order Lachnospirales; family Lachnospiraceae; genus Lacrimispora; species Lacrimispora xylanisolvens. The sequence goes on along the minus strand of NZ_PTJA01000013.1, from coordinate 152,837 downwards.
TCGTCTGTTTCAATGATCTGGTTTGTAGCAAGCTGTCCGTCAGAATCTAAGTAAAACCAGTTATCTCCTGATTTTCTCCAGGCCTCTGTAGTCATATCACCACTTTTGTCATAGTAGACCCAGCTGCCGTTTTCTTCGGACCAACCTTGTGCTGCAAAGGATGTCATGGAGGCACCTATGGTAAAAATCGCTGCAGCGCAGGGAATCAGCCATTTCAGTTTCTGTTTCTTCATAATAATTCTCCTTTCATCTCTCCCGCCCATGGTTTTTGGGCATATAGGGATACCCCCCAGGGTGTTTGTATCTCCTGTCAGGGCGTTCATTTCTCCTGCCCGTTTATCGGGCTTATTCAGCTCGTATCGGCTGATAGGGAGACTTTAAACCATGGAGTAGGTACAAGGTCAAGGGAAGTTAAAAAGGCGTAAGAATACGTAAGAAAATGGCGATTTGTTAATAGAATTGTAATCTTACCTTATTCTGGAAGAGGATGAATGAACCCCTCAGTATCTATGGTAATTGTGGAAGAGAGCTGTTCCATATACTGGAAAGATTTCTGCTTTTCATCAGGGGAAACAACCAGATCGGTGCTGCAATTTTCCTGAATACATGGGATAAACTGAAGTTTCTTAAGACCGTCTGGAGTGACCGTTGCCTCTACAAGTCCGGTTGGAATTGTCCTGCTGTTGAACCAGAAGTTTCCCAGACTGTACACAACGGGAACACTTTTATAATACTCAATTCCCTGAAGGACATGGGGGTGGCAGCCAATGATTAGTCCTGCACCATGGTCAATAAACTGTCGAGCCAGACTTTGCTGGTCCTCTCCATAGTAATTGGTTCCTTCTGTTCCCCAATGGATAAACACCACTACAAAGTCACTGTTTTCCTTTGCTGTTTCTACAGCACCTAAATACAGATCAGGATTGTCTGTTCTTAAAACCCCCGGACTGTCAGGACCGGCTTCTTTTGTAAAACGGGTGGAACGTTCAATCTGTGTGGCGCAGACATAGGATATCTTCAACCCCCCGGATATAAAATAGACGGGTTCTTTTGCTTCCTCAATATTTCTTCCAGCCCCGGCATAGGGAATTCCGGCACCGGATAATGTGTCCAGAGTATCTATAAGGGCATCTGCCCCGTAATCGTAAACATGATTATTGGCCAGAGATACCAGATCCACGGACAGGGAATGGAGATTTTGTACCATAGAAGGTTCTGCACGGAATGTAAAGGCTTTTCCCGGCAGCGGGGTTCCTCGTCTGCTATAGCTGAATTCATTATTAATCATCATAATATCAGCGGAATCCATCCGTGCTCTTACATTTGTCAAAATGCAGGAATCAATGCCACCTCTTGCGTAATATGCGGACATATTGGCATATCCGTCTGCAAAACTAATATCTCCCGCAAAGGATAACACCACCTGATTGGGTTCAGATGATTGTTTCAGCCAGATATTGTGGGAACGTGCGGTGTCAGGGCTGTTAAGTATCCCAGAATAAAGATCCTTTAAAACAAGAAGTGAGTTTCCGGTCAGTTCATGCCAGAGTCCGCCCCCATCAGAGCCTGATTCAAATGAGGTTATGAGTCTGTCATAGACACTGGTTCCATATGTGGATTTAATAAAAGCCATGAAATCTTCGCTGATTCCTTCCGGAAGCCTGTCCTTTTTTACAGCTACCTGGTCAGAGGCAGCAGGGGGGGCCGTGTGTGAAGGGGAAGAGGTCTCCGTTTCTTCTGGCACCTGGACGGAGGGAGAGGAAAGGACAGCAGATCTTGCACAACCTGCAAGCAGCAGAAGAATAGCAGGCAGAATAACTATTTGGTATCGCTTCATGATTTTCTCCTGTTTTCATTTCTCTGCTGTTATTTTAACAGATTGCCTGGCAGAAAGATAGACAAAGGAGATCATTTTAGATTTATTCAGAAGACATTTAGAAACCATTAAGATTTACCGCTCATAATAAATGTATCAAATAAAAAAGGAGAGAAATGTCATATGGGTATTAAAAATGGCTGGTATCGTAACATGGGGAGTTTTTTGACCGTAACTGCCGTGATTTCAGGATTTAATCCGGTAATTGCATCTGCCAATATAAGTTCTTCTGATTTTAGTATGCGTGATAAAGTAGTGAGCCTGACTGGAATTATGGAATTGACAAATAACACGGGGATTGTTACAAGAGGAGAGTTTGCCAAAATGCTGGTGAACGCATCAAGCTTCAGGGAAAACCTTTCAAAATCCGATTCCTCTGTATTTAAAGATGTTCCTTCACAAAATCCCAATGCAGAATATATTAAAATCGCAGCTTCCCAGGGTTTAATGACAGGTTATCTGGGGGGAGTATTCAAGCCGGAAAATAACATTACATACAGGGAGGGAGTAAAAGCAGTTCTTACCTTACTTGGATATAAAGATGAGGATTTTACGGGTAATATCACCTCCTCCCGTATTTCAAAATTTCAATTTCTGGAACTGAATGAAAACTTAAACCGCACAACAGATGAGAACCTGACCCAGACAGACTGCGTCAATCTTTTTTACAATCTTCTTAAAACAAAGAAAAAGGATTCCAGTGAAATCTACGGAAAGGTATTAAATTGTGAGCTTAACTCCGATGGGGAGATTAATCCCATCTCGATTCTGAAAGATGAAAGAAAGGGGCCTCTGCTGGTGAGGAAGGGTTTCAGCGTAATTCAATCCGTTCCCTTTGGCTCAGAAAAGGCTAATGTTTTTCTAAACGGAGCTACCAGTACTCTGGCTGCTGTAAAGGAATCACAAAAAACTAATGGGTTTGTAGTGATCTATTATAACGTTAAATCAAAAACTATCTGGGCTTATACAACGGATGGCTGGGATAAGGATACGTTAACCGGAGAAAATGCCTATGTTCTGATACTGGGTGAGGTTAAAAACATTTATTATAAATCTACCGATGTCATTACACCAACTTCCATTCGACTTGAAATTGACAGCAGTAATTCAGACAGCGATATCAGCAGCAGTGAAAATGTTGACAGCAATGGTTACCTGTCCATTAATCTGGATTCTTCCAAGCTGCAGTATCTGTTTTCAATCTATGGAAAAGTGACAGTCGGGGATAAGGTTGTAATGGTATGCAGCAAGAATGGAACCACTTATACAGCGGTGGATGCCATTGACTATTGAAAATGAGGCGTGGATCTATGAAGAGAAAGAAAAAAAATATTTTTCTTATTGCCATAGCTGTCGTTATTTTGTTGGCGTCAGTTACGGTGGTAAATCAAATGGGAAGAAAAGCCATGTCTGATGACCAGATACCGGTCAATACTGCGGTAGTAAAAAAAGGAGATATTAATACGGAATTAAAAGCATCGGGGACTCTGGCTGCAAAAAACACATATAAGATAACCTCTATGGCAGAAGGTGAGATAGTATCTGCCGATTTCTCGGAAGGAGATCAGGTAGAAAAGGGACAGATCCTATATGAAATTAATAAATCAGCCATGGATTCTGAATTATCAGGCTCTGAAAATTCATTAACCAGGGCAAACAGCTCTCTGGAACAGGCGAAAAAGCTTTATGAAGACGCAATACAAAAATATAGCGGAAATACCTATAAAGCTAAAAATACCGGATACATTAAGGAACTGTTTATAAAAGCAGGCTCTAAAGTGGATAATGGAACAAAAATTGCAGATCTTTATAATGATCAGGTGGTAAAACTGAAGGTGCCGTTTCTTTCCGGCGATGCGGCTGCTTTTGGGGCAGGGAATGCCGCTGTCATCACACTCTCTGACACCGGAGAACAAATACAGGGAACAGTGGAGACCATTTCCAACCAGGAAACAGCACTAACTGGCGGCAGACTGGTTCGCAGAGTCACTATTCTGGTACAAAATCCAGGAGGTTTGACCAGCCAGGTAAAAGCAACCGCTTCTGTTGGAGGAGTATCTGGTGCAGAAGACGGCACCTTTGAACCAGAGATCAACAGTGCCCTGGAGGCCGATATTCCGGTTTCTGTTGAAGTGGAGGCACTTCTTGTAAATGAAGGGGATTATGTGCAAAAGGGAACACCCCTGTTTCGTATCACAGAGAAAAGTGCAGATGATTTAAAGAAGAGCTACACCGATCCCATGAACCAGGCAGAGGAAAATGCAGAGGCGGCAAAGAATAAATTAGACAGCACCAGAAAAAGTTACGATAATTATACAATTAAAGCTCCAATCTCTGGAACCGTGGTTGCGAAAAAATATAAAGCAGGAGATACCATAAGCAGAAATACCAACACAGAACCGGATCTTGCTGTGATCTATGATCTTTCTGAACTGACATTTAAGCTACCTGTAGATGAGCTTGATATACATAAGGTGAAAACTGGACAGAAAGTGGCTGTAACGGCAGATGCTTATCCGGGTAAAACTTACCCTGCAACTGTCACCAATGTAAGCCTGGAAAGTGCTGTAACCAATGGAGTCAGTACCTATCCGGTCATTGTTACTCTGGATAAAAAAGGTGATTTGATACCGGGCATTAATGTGCAGGGAGTGATTTCACTGGGCAGTGCCAACGATGTCCTTTTAATACCGGCAGCCGCACTTATGAGGGGAAATTTAGTTTATATAAAGGATGATAAGGTGCTTAAACCTGAGGGAGAGATACCCACCGGATTTCGTTCAGTAAAAGTAGAGACAGGGCTGATCAGCGCAGATGCTGTGGAGATAACAAGTGGCTTATCAGAAGGTGATGAAGTGTATATTTCTCAGACAGAAACAGAATTGCCAGCGGGAAATCCAATGGAAGACATGGGAGGTGGACCTGGTGGTGAAGCTGGGGAATAAGAAAAAGGACTGTACAGACAGCGAGTTAATCAAACTGGATCATATTTATAAAATCTATAACCTTGAAGGGGAAGTAGTCTATGCCAACAATGATGTGAGTCTTTCCATTGAAAAAGGGGAATTTGTTGCCATTGTAGGTAAGTCGGGCAGCGGAAAATCAACTCTGATGAATATTATAGGGGCTCTTGATGTTCCATCTAAAGGAGAATATTACTTAGGAGGAGAACCGGTACGGGATATGGGAGATAAACAGCTTGCCCGTATCCGCAATGAAATGATCGGTTTTATCTTTCAGCAATATAATCTGCTTCCAAAGTTAAACATTGCTGAAAATGTGGAGCTTCCTCTTTTGTATGCAGGTATAGAAACAGCGGAGAGAAAAGAGCGTACGCGAAAGGCGTTAGAAAAGGTTGGATTGTCGGACAAATGGAGGAATCTTCCAGGGCAGCTATCCGGAGGACAGCAGCAGCGGGTATCCATAGCCAGGGCACTTTCCGGAGACCCGTCCCTGATTTTAGCAGATGAGCCTACAGGAGCGCTTGACTCTAAAACCAGCAGGGATGTACTGGATTTTTTAAAACAGATTAATGAAGAAGGCAACACCATTATTATGATTACTCATGACAATACCATCGCATTAGAAGCAAAACGGGTGATCCGGATTGCAGATGGGAAAATTAATTTTGATGGAAAGGCAGATGATTATGCGGCAATCCTTTAAACTTGCACTTAGAAGTATCTGGGGCAATAAAATGCGGTCGTTTCTTACCATGCTTGGAATCATAATCGGGGTTGCAGCTGTGATTGTGCTGGTAAGTCTTGTTAACGGTTACATGGACAGCGTGATTAAAAGCTTCTCTGATATGGGCGCCAATCAGATACAGGTCAATGTGACAAACCTTTCATCAAGATCTGTAAACAGCGGGCAGATGTATTCATTTTATGAGGACAACAGCAATATTTTTGAACGCATGAGCCCTGTTGTGAGTGTTTCTGGAAAAGTGAGAAATGGGGAACAGTCATTAAAGTATACAACAGTTTCGGGCATCAGTGAACAGTATGGCGATATAAAAGGGCTTCAATTGGAATCAGGGCGTTCCATACTTTATTCTGATATTGAATCAAGACAGAGGATTTGTGTGATTGGGGGATACGTTGCTAAGGAGCTATATGGAAGCGGGGAAAATGCGGTAGGTAAAAAAATAAAAATAGGAGACAATACCTTTGATATTGCAGGAGTTTATCAAATTAAAAACAAACAGTATTCAGAGAGCGGAGGAGAAGATGATTTTGTCTGGATCCCTTACACGGTTGCGGTAAAAATAGAGAAAAATGCAAATATAGGAGATTACTTGTTTACTGTGAGAAGTGTTTCAAAAGCAAATGATGGGGTGATACTGATCCAGAAATTCCTGATGGATATTCTGAAAAATAAGGACCTGATCCGGGTTATGGCCATGAGCAAGATACTTGATTCCATGAATAAACAGATGGCAATGATAAGCGGACTGGCGGGAGGAATTGCAGGGATATCTCTTCTGGTAGCCGGTGTGGGAGTCATGAACATCATGCTGGTATCTGTAACAGAGCGTACCAGAGAAATCGGAATCCGCAAATCACTTGGAGCAAATAAAGGGGCTATCATGCAGCAGTTTATTATTGAAGCAGCAGTTACCAGTTCCATCGGCGGAATAATCGGAATCCTGTTTGGATGCGGTGTAACAGCTGCTGTGGGGAAGGCAGCAGGAGTTACCGCCCATCCTGCATTAAACGCGGTTGTGATTGCATTTGGAGTTTCCGTTGCCATTGGTCTGTTTTTTGGGTATATGCCGGCCAGAAGAGCAGCAGGTTTAAATCCCATCGATGCATTAAGAAGCGACTAAATATTTGATATTTCTCTGTTATGTAGTATAATTTTTTTATCAGATATCTGGGGTGAGGAAGGAATAAGATGGAACAATTAAAAATTTTAATCATTGAAGATGATGAAGATATTCGGGAAGGGGTAAGAATTCTTTTAGAAAGCCAGAATTATCTGGTGGAAGAAGCTAAAAATGGAAACGAGGGTCTGGATCTGTTAACAGAAGATACGGATATGGTGATTCTGGATGTCATGATGCCCGGTATGAATGGATTAAAGACATGCAGGGAGATACGGAAACGGTCTTTTGTGCCGGTTTTATTTCTTACAGCCAAGACCCAGGAATCGGATAAATTAATTGGGCTTATGGCTGGAGGAGATGATTATCTGTCCAAACCATTTTCCTATTCAGAGCTTCTTGCAAGAGTGCAGGCACTTCTCAGAAGATACCGGGTTTACAAAGGAAAAGAGCTTACAGACGGTATGAATAAGGAAAAATGGCTGGAGCTGTATGATATTCGCATTAATGAAGAGTTCAACGAGGTATGGGTAGGAGAAGATGAGAAGGAACTGACCGATATCGAGTATAAAATTCTCCTCCTTATGATGAAGCACCCAAAGCGTGTTTTCTCAGCTCAGAATCTGTATGAAAGCATATGGGAAGAGCCTTATTTTTATTCATCCAACAGTACGGTTATGGTTCATATCCGTAAGCTAAGAATGAAAATAGAAGGAAATCCCCAGGAACCGGTGCATATAAAAACCGTATGGGGGAAGGGGTACCGCTTTGAATAAACGTCGGCACAGCATGAAACTTCAGTTTTCACTGGTAATGATGGGAGCAGGAATCCTGGCAGTCCTCATCTATATGGGGGCGAATATGGTATCCCAGAAAACCCTGGATTCTTATTTTACCAGTAAGCCCTTTGTAGCCAAAGCGCAGAAGAAGAGTGCAGATCAGTTTCAGGAATACGTAAGAAAGAATCATATAAATTCATGGGACAAGGCAGCACTTGATAGCTGGATCGAACGTCAGAATATGGTTTATATAACGGTATACAGAGATGACAGTGTTATATATGATTCGATTATGAGCGATGGTGAATATTATAAGAATCAGCCTTATTTTGACATACAATTTGAGGATGGGCCTGCTAAGGTGTATCTGGACGGATTCTTTGGGTACCAGTTTTATCTTACTGCCATGACCATATCTCTGATCGTAGCTGTACTGGTGTTTTTAGCAGTCTGTATTGGATTTATGGAGAAGAAGATCACATATATCACGTTCCTGGAGCGGGAAGTAAAAGTATTAAAGGGAGGTTCTCTGGAAAAAGAAATTTCCATCAGAGGATCAGATGAGCTTACTTCCCTTGCCCATGGTTTAAATGATATGAGGGTGTCTTTAAAAGAAAATATGGAGATGAAGGAGAAACTGCGTTCAGCCAACAAAAGTCTGGTAACAGGCTTGTCCCATGATTTAAGGACGCCTCTCACAACTTTAATGATCTATCTGGAACTATTATCTAACGGAAAGGTTCCTGAGGCAGAAAAGCAGATGCAATACTTAAAAAAATGTACAGAAAAAGCAAAGCAGATGAAAGTTCTGTCGGATCAGCTGTTTGAAAGTGTTCTGGTAGCCGAAGAAAAGGAAGAAGAACTGGAAGAACCCCAAATGGTACAGTATATCATGGAAGATGTGATCTCTGATCTGATTATGTTTCTGGAAAGTCAGGGCTTTGATACAGAATGCCGGATTGAGTGGGAACCGGTAAAAATTGCGGTCTCCATTGATTACATCATTCGTATTGTCAATAATATAAGCTCTAATATTATAAAATACGCTGATTTAAGGGAGCCGGTTATTATTGAGATGAAGTACTCTAAAAATCAGGTGGAAGTATGGTTCGTGAATGAAATCTCTCCAAGCAAAAACAATGGGGAGAGCACAAAAATGGGAATTCAGAACATTAAGTCTATGATGGTTAAAATGGGTGGAATATGTGAAGTGATAAACCATGACAGCAGCTATGTGATAAAAATAAAATTTCCTGTGAAATAAGAATAATCACTTGATCTGATGGTAATATAATACCACAAAAATCACTTTTTTTCAAGTCTTGTAATTTCCCTGAAACAGGCGTAAACTGTGGATTTATCAGAAAGGAGTATGATTATGGACAATGAAAAATGGTTGGTGAACCAGGAGGACAACACTTCCCTTGCAAGATTAAATGCTGCAAACGAATATACCGGACGATTTGGTCTTAAATTATCAGAGGAAGATGCTGCACTGCTTTTAAAAGAGAGAACAAATATTTTAAAGAAGCAGGAAAGGGTGGAATTTGGAGAAGGAATTCTTCCAAAGCTTATTTTTGCCTTTTGCGATTCCCCGTATATATATCAGGATAATTACACGGATACCCTTGGACGGCTGCAGGAAATATTTTATTCGTATAAAAATGATACCCTGGATGAAATACCGGATGATGAGCTGATTGAATTTATGAAGGAACAGTTTGACGGTCCCTGTCAGGGATCCGTAGATTACCTGGAAGATACTGCTCTGGAGGGCTTTGCACGGAAAACCAGATTTGGTTTTCAAGACAACTGGGAAGAGGATGATGATGAAATATAGCCAGGAGGAGTTACTGCCTGTAGTGGCAAAGCTTGCAGCCCGTTATACAAGCAATGAAAGTACGTCGATCTCTTATGATAAGGCGAGGCAGCTGATGGGAGCCGTGATTTATTGCATAGAAGAATATGAAAATGCAGCAGCTGGCTTAAGGAATCTGGTTACGGCACACTCCACCATATCTGCAGATACTGCCTACAGGCAGGGTTATGAGATACTCATAGAGAAGGTTAAAAAAATCCAACAGGAATATAACCTTATGATGAAGGAGTTTCAATACTACGGCAATCGGTGCTGTTATGATACCTTTCAAAAAGGGATGCCGGAATTTTTCCTGTATTATGATGCTCGCTTTTACCCCATGAACCATATTCTTACTCTCGATTATCCGGTGCTGGTTTCCTTAGAACCCCGGTGCGGAGCGGATCTGATGGAAGTCTATGTAAGAAGTGCCTGTCTGGAACAAAGTTTTTTACAGAAACTGCCTGCGGACTATATTTTGCATGTACTAAGCTCCTATTCTGGTGATTACGAAGAACTGATCATTAATCTGGCATCGATTGTGTTAAGGAATGTCTTAGGCTGCAGGATTGCAGGTAAAAGCATTGATTTAAATGGATATTCCCCAATTGAGATGGAACGTCTTAAGCTTTTTATCAGTGGAAAAACCAGAGAAGAGCTGGAGGAACAATTAAAGAGATACATCGATGAACTCATGGATTTTGCTTATGAAGGAAATGAAGAGCTGGGGAATTATCTAAAAGAGGACATGAGAAATTTCAGCTTTGAATTACAGCACGGATTAAACTATAACTGTTTTCAGGCGATGCTGGCAGTGGGTAATAATTAAAAAATACCGGAAACCTTTTCTCAGGTTTCCGGTATTTTGTATCAACAGAACATTATTCCTGTCCGGTCGTTTGATTTTGCTCTTTTAGAAGATTTTTCTGTGCTGTTGAAAGCATAAGTTTAATCCGGTTTAACTGATTTACTTCACTGGCGCCTGGATCGTAATCCACTGCGATGATGTTGGAGTCAGGATATGCTTTTCTTAACTCCTTGATTACACCTTTTCCCACAATATGATTGGGGAGGCAGCCAAATGGCTGGGTGCACACAATATTATTGGTACCGGTATGGATCAGTTCCAGCATCTCTCCGGTTAAGAACCAGCCTTCCCCGGTCTGATTGCCGATGGAAACAAAGTCATTTGCCATATTAGCAAGGTTTCCGATATGAGCCGGAGCGGTAAAGTTCTTACTCTTTTCCAGTTCCCGCTTGGCAGTCTTACGGAAGAATTCCAAAAGTGAAATTCCCATATTGGCTATGAATGCAGTGGATTTTTTACCTCCAAGGAAATCTGCCTTAAAGTTTGTGTTATAAAAGCAGTACAGTAAAAAGTCCATTAAATCAGGCATAACAGCTTCAGCGCCTTCCGCTTCCAAAAGCTCTACGATCCGGTTATTGGCAAGTGGTGAAAACTTCACAAGAATCTCACCTACGATACCGACCTTTGGTTTTTTCACAGAGTTTCTTGGCAGATTGTCAAAATCTCTGATGATGCCCTTAATGTTGCGGGAAAACTCGATCATGTCAGCGGACTTCTTCGAGAGAGATACAATACAGCGTTCTTTCCATTTTTCATGGAGAGAGTTGGCGGAACCAGGTATCTTCTCATATGGCCGGGTGGCGTACAGCACCCTCATAAATATATCTCCGTATACCACTGCCTGCATGGCTTTCGTTAACAGCGGCAGTGAGATGGTAAAGCCGGGATTGGATTCCATGTTTCCTGCGTTGACTGAAATCACAGGCACCTGACTCATCCCAGACTTATCAAGGGCTCTGCGGACAAAACCGATATAGTTGGAAGCACGGCAGCCTCCGCCTGTCTGGCTCATAAACACAGCAGTCCTGTCTAAATCGTATTTGCCGGAAAGCAGTGCTTCCATGATCTGTCCGACTACAATCAGGGAAGGATAGCAGGCATCGTTATTTACGTATTTTAAGCCTGTATCAATGGCAGAGCGGTTATCGTTCTGCAGAACTTCCACGCGGTAGCCGAATGCCCGGATAGCGGGCTGTAAAAGATCAAAATGCAGAGGAGACATCTGGGGACAAAGGATGGTATATTCCTGTTTCATCTCCTTGGTAAACATCACTCTGTTATAGGCGCTGGAAACAACTTTGTGCTCGAAGTGACGCTTGTCACGTACCTTTAAGGCGGCAATGAGAGAGCGCACACGGATTCTGGCAGCTCCTAAGTTGTTAACCTCGTCTATTTTCAGTACTGTATAAATTTTGCCGGAACCGGTCAGGATATCATTAACCTGATCTGTAGTGACGGCATCCAGACCGCATCCAAAGGAATTAAGCTGAATTAAGTCTAAGTTGTTCTCTCTTTTCACCAGACTGGCAGCCCGGTAAAGCCGGGTATGGTACATCCACTGGTCTGTTACAACCAGAGGGCGTTCAATGTCAGCAAGATGGGAGATGGAATCCTCGGTCAGCACTGCAAAACCATAAGAGGTAATCAGTTCCGGAATTCCGTGGTTGATTTCCGGATCAACATGGTAAGGCCGGCCGGCCAGTACGATTCCGTGTCTGTTATTTTCTTTTAACCACTGTAAGGTTTCTTCCCCTTTTTTCTCCATATCTGTGCGGGAAGCCATGAGCTCTGTCCAGGCCTTATGGGAAGCGTCAGCAACTTCCGATGCAGGAATGCTAAATTCTTTGGTAAAGACCTCTGTTAAGCGTTTTGTTAAGACTTCTTCATTGGTAAAAGCCATAAATGGATTTAAGAAACGAATGGCTTCTGTTTTAATTCCTTCTACGTTATTTTTAATATTTTCTGCGTAGGAGGTTACAATGGGACAGTTAAAATGATTGCCTGCATCAGGACTTTCATTTCGTTCGTATGGAATACAGGGGTAAAAAATAGTTTTAACTCCCTGCTTAATCAGCCATTCTATATGACCGTGGGCGATCTTTGCCGGATAACACTCGGATTCACTGGGGATGGATTCAATACCCAGCTCATAGATCTTCCTGGTGGATTGTGGGGACAGTACAGTACGGAACTTTAAGGTATGGAAAAATACAGCCCAGAAGGGGTAATTTTCATAAAAGTTCAGTACCCGTGGAATTCCGATGACTCCCCGTGTGGCCAAATCAGCGCTTAACGGTTCGTAATCAAACATCCGGTGATTTTTGTAATCAAACAGGTTTGGAATCTCACGTCTTGTTTTTTCTTTTCCAAGTCCCCGCTCGCAGCGGTTTCCGGAGATGAACTGGCGTCCGCCGTCAAACCGGTTGATGGTCAGAACGCAGTTGTTGGTACAGCCCTTGCACCGGCTCATGGATGTTTCATAGTGAAGAGCCAGTATCTTGTCAAGATCCAGCATTGTAGTCTTTGCCGACTGGTCATAACGCTCTCTTGCAATTAAGGCAGCTCCAAAGGCGCCCATAATTCCGGCAATGTCCGGTCTTACTGCTTCACAGCCGGATATTTTTTCAAAACTACGAAGTACGGCATTGTTATAAAAGGTACCGCCCTGAACCACTACATGTTTTCCCAGATCAGAGGCACTTGTTATTTTGATAACTTTAAATAATGCGTTTTTTATAACGGAATACGCAAGTCCGGCAGAAATATCAGAAACCTCAGCCCCTTCTTTTTGAGCCTGTTTCACATTGGAGTTCATAAAAACAGTACATCTGGTTCCAAGATCAGTGGGATTTTTTGCAAATAAAGCTTCCGTGGCAAAATCTTCCACTTTGTAATTCAGGGAATTGGCAAAGGTTTCAATAAAGGAACCGCAGCCAGAAGAGCAAGCCTCATTTAACTGAACGCTGTCTACCGTATTATTCTTTATGCGGATGCACTTCATATCCTGTCCGCCGATGTCTAAGATGCAATCCACTTCCGGTTCAAAAAATGCAGCCGCATAGTAATGGGAAATTGTCTCAACTTCTCCTTCATCAAGAAGAAAAGCAGCCTTTAATAAGGCTTCTCCATATCCGGTGGAACAAGACCATACAATCTGACTGTCATCAGGAATCTGTTCTTTTATCTCTTTGATGGCGCGGACTGCAGTCGACAGCGGAGATCCGTTGTTGCTGCTGTAAAAGCTGTAAAGCAGAGTTCCGTCTTCCCCAACCACGGCTACTTTTGTGGTAGTGGAACCGGCATCAATTCCTAAGAAGCATTTGCCGTGATAGGAAGATAACTCTCCCTTTCTCACACAGTGACTGCTGTGACGGTTAATAAATTCATCAAAATCTTCCTGACCTGCAAACAATGGCTCCATTCGCTTTACTTCAAATTCCATCCGAATACCATTTGACAATCGGGAGATCATATCCTCAAGAGAGGTCTTTGCATCCGTCTTATCTTCTGTGTTCATGGCAGCGCCGATGGCAGCAAAGAGATGGGAATGTTCGGGAGCGATAATTGCATCTCCGGTGAGATTTAAAGTGCGGATAAACGCTTTCCGAAGCTCAGGAAGAAAGTGGAGTGGTCCTCCTAAGAACGCCACATTGCCTCTGATTGGCTTACCACATGCCAGACCGCTGATGGTCTGGTTAACGACTGCCTGAAAAATAGACGCTGCCAGATCTTCTCTGGTAGCTCCTTCATTAATAAGCGGCTGAATGTCTGTTTTGGCAAATACGCCGCAACGGGCAGCGATTGGATAGATCGCTTTGTAATTGGCAGCATACTCATCGAGACCCTTGGCATCAGTCTGTAAAAGAGCAGCCATCTGGTCAATAAAAGATCCGGTGCCGCCGGCACAGATTCCGTTCATTCTCTGGTCAATGCCGCCGCTGAAATAAATAATTTTAGCATCTTCTCCGCCAAGCTCGATTGCCACGTCGGTCTGCGGGGCATAATCTTTTAATGAGGTGGCAACAGCCACCACTTCCTGTACGAATGGTGTCTTTAAATGACGGGACAGTGTAAGACCGCCGGAACCGGTTATGGCCGGAACAAGGTCCATAGGCCCTAACTGATCAAAGGCCTTCTTTAAAAGGCCTGCCAGTGTTTCCTGTATGTTTGCAAAATGCCGCTCGTAATCAGCGAACAACAGCTGTTGGTTTTGATCTAAAATAGCAATCTTAACGGTTGTGGAACCGATATCGATTCCTAAAGTGTTGTATGTATTCATATGTGCGGGGTTAACCCCTGCCTCCTTTAGTGTAAAAGTAAGTTGCTGACTCACCGGACATCAGTTTAACATAAAATAAGAAATAAAACAATTGCCAGGACATGCTAAAAATATGTTAAACTTAGAAAAATTTGTGTAAGTTCACAAATTGAGGTAGCTTTTCGTTTGACAAAAATGGTCGGGGAAACTATAATGTATAAGTCAAAGTCCGCCAAAGTATACACAAAATACTTCCGTAGAAGGGAGAAAAGCCATGATTCAGATTTATAAAACAGAAGACGGCCTGATTCAACAAAAGGATGAGCTTTCTCCGGGGTGCTGGATCGCACTTACCAATCCTACAGCTACGGAGATACTGGAAATCGCAGATACCTACCGTATTGATCCGGATGATTTAAGGGCTCCTCTTGATGAGGAAGAGCGTTCCCGTATTGAGACAGAGAATAATTACACGCTGATTCTTGTTGACGTCCCCACCATTGAGGAGAGGGGCGGAAAAGACTGGTATGTTACCATACCTATGGGAATCATCACCACTGACGATGCTATCATAACGGTATGCCTGGAAGAAACAACGGTATTAAATGCCTTTATGGATGGACGAGTCAGGGATTTTCATACTTACATGAAGACCCGGTTTATTCTTCAGATTCTTTATAAGAACGCATCGTTATATTTGCAGTATCTAAGAGTTATAGATAAGAAAAGCGCTGTTGTTGAAGAAAAACTTCATAAATCCACAAAAAACCGGGAGCTGATTGAGCTTTTGGAACTGGAAAAGAGTCTGGTTTATTTCACCACATCCTTACGTTCCAATGAAGTCGTGTTAGAAAAACTTATGAGGAATGAAAAGATTAAGAAATATCCGGAAGATACCGAACTTCTTGAGGATGTTATCGTAGAGAACAAACAGGCGATTGAGATGGCCAACATCTACAGCGGAATACTGAGCGGAACCATGGATGCATTTGCTTCCGTTATTTCCAATAACTTAAACATTGTCATGAAGTTTCTGGCAACTATCACCATTGTAATGTCCATACCTACCATGGTAGCAAGCTTTTATGGTATGAATGTGAATCCAGCGGGAGTTCCGTTTGCGGACAGCCCATATGGCTTCTGGATTGTTTTAGGTCTTACACTGATTCTCACTTTGAGTGTTGCCTGGATTTTTTCCAAAAAGGATTTGTTTTAGCTTAGGAAGGTTGAACGCATGAAATTTTTTTATAATCTGGAACGCAGATACAGAAAATATGCCATTCCGAATCTTATGTACTATATTATTGGCATGTATGGGACCGGACTGTTTTTACAGCTTTTTGCGCCGGAATTTTATTTACAGTATTTAGCACTCGATGCACAGAAGATTTTAAGCGGTCAGGTGTGGAGAGTTGTCACCTTTATGATTTATCCGCCGGGCGGAGGAAGTCTTTTCGGAAGTCTGATCGGCATGTATCTTTACTATATGCTGGGAGTTAATTTAGAGAGAATCTGGGGAGCTTTCCGTTTTAATGTTTACTTCTTTATGGGAGTAATTGGTCATGTGGCAGCCGCTTTGGTTGTTTACATCTTTTTCAGACAGAGAATCTATCTGACAACGGAATTTTTAAATTATTCTCTGTTTTTTGCATTTGCTGCGACATTCCCTGATCTGGAATTTCTTCTGTTTTTTGTGATTCCCATTAAGGCCAAATGGATGGCGATGTTTAATGGAATCTATTTCCTGTATGAGTTTATTATGGGAAATATGGCAACCAGGGTTACGATTGTTATGTCGCTGATTAACTTTTTCGTGTTTTTCCTTCTGACCCGGGATTTAAACCGGTTTAATCCGAAGGAAATCAAAAGAAAGCAGAATTTTCATCGTCAGATGAAAATAATGCCCCAGGGAGGAACCCATCACAAGTGCGCCGTATGCGGTCGGACCGAAAAGGATAACCCAAACCTGGAATTCCGGTATTGTTCAAAATGTGAAGGCAGTTTAGAATACTGTTCGGAGCATTTGTATACACATAAACATGTAACATCGGATAACCCCACAACCGGTGATACGACCAACTAGCTACGGAGGATAATATGAAGAGAACCAAAATTATTTGCACGATGGGACCAAACACGAATGACCGCGCACTGATGAAATCACTTGCTGAGCACGGAATGGATATTGCCAGATTTAACTTCTCACATGGTGATTATGAGGAACAAAAAGAACGTCTTGACATGTTAAAGAGCATTCGTCAGGAATTAGACCTTCCAATCGCTGCTCTTCTTGATACAAAAGGACCGGAGATTCGTACCGGACTTTTAAAAGATGGTAAAAAGGTAACCTTGAAAGAAGGCGATACCTATGTTCTCACAACAGAAGAGATTGTGGGAGACGAGAGTAAGGGTCATATCAACTACGACGGCTTAAATTCAGACGTAGTTGCAGGAAACCGTATTCTGATTGATGACGGTCTGATTGAACTTGAAGTTTTAGAAGTGAAGGGCAGCGAAATCATCTGCAGAATTGTAAACGGCGGCGAACTGGGAGAGAGAAAGGGAGTTAATGTTCCAAATGTAAAGATTAAACTTCCGGCTCTTACTGATAAGGACAAAGCTGATATCTGTTTCGGTATCGAACAGGGCTTTGATTTTATTGCAGCTTCCTTTGTACGTACGGCAGCAGCTGTACGTGAAATTAAGGATATTCTGGATGCCCATGGCTCTGATATTGCAGTTATCGCAAAAATTGAGAATGCCGAAGGGATTGAAAACCTGGATGAAATCATTGAAGTCAGTGATGGAATCATGGTTGCCCGTGGTGATATGGGTGTTGAGATTCCTGCTCAGGAAGTTCCGTTTATTCAGAAGAGAATTATCCAGAAATGTAATGAGGCATGCAAACCGGTTATTACTGCAACACAGATGTTAGATTCCATGATCCGTAATCCACGTCCAACCAGAGCAGAAGTAACTGACGTTGCCAATGCTGTTTATGACGGAACGGATGCAGTTATGCTTTCTGGTGAAACTGCAATGGGTAAATATCCGGTAGAGGCTCTTTCCATGATGGCTTCCATCGTGGAAGAAACAGAAAAGCATCTGGATTACACCGGATACAGACAGCGTAAGGTATCTGCAGTGAATACACAGAATGTATCCAATGCAGTATGCTACTCTTCCGTATCCACCGCTCATGACCTGGGAGCGAAAGTGATTGTAGCTCCAAGTATCACTGGTTTCACCACAAGACTGTTATCCAAATGGAGACCGGAAAGCTTAATCATCGGTTTATCTCCAAGCGCAACAGCTCTTCGCCAGATGCAGCTGTACTGGGGCGTTATACCATTCCAGGCAAGACGTGCCGAGTCAACTGACGTGTTAATCTATTCTTCTCTGGAACTGTTAAAGGCAAGATCCATTATTAAAGAGAATGACATAGTGGTTGTAACCGCAGGTGTAGTAAGTCCTGCAAGAAAGCATGAGCCTGCAGCTCATACCAATATCATGCGTGTTGTGACAGTCGATTAATGACTTCTTACATTATTACAAAAAAGTGTAGACAAAAGAGTCTATCCCCGGTACAATGTAGCTTACCAGCAGATGTGCCGGAGATGGCTCTTTTCTGCATATGGTAACGTTATGAGAGGAGAGGAAAATAATGGAGAAAAGACCATTTGTAACCAGAGAACAATTAGAAGAAATTGTGAATGAATATCCAACTCCCTTCCATTTATACGATGAAAAGGGCATCAGGGAGAATGCAAAGAAATTAAAAGAAGCATTTTCCTGGAATAAGGGATACCGGGAATATTTTGCGGTGAAGGCAACTCCCAATCCATTTATTTTAAATATATTAAAAGAGTATGGATGCGGGGCTGACTGTTCCTCTATGACGGAGCTTATGATGTCTGACGCCATCGGATTTTCCGGTTCCGACATTATGTTTTCCTCCAATGATACGCCTGCAGAGGAATTTCAGTTTGCAGACCGGATCGGAGGAATTATCAATCTGGATGACATTACTCATATTGATTTTCTGGAAAAAGCCATTGGCCATATTCCGGAAACCATCAGCTGCCGTTATAATCCGGGCGGAATATTTAAGATCAGCAATGATATTATGGATAATCCCGGAGATGCCAAGTATGGTATGACGACAGAGCAGATCTTTGAGGCATTTCGGATTTTGAAGAGTAAGGGAGCAAAGAAATTCGGAATTCATGCATTTCTGGCAAGCAATACGGTGACTACGGAATATTATCCCCTTCTTGCAAAAGTTCTTTTTGAGCTTGCAGTAAAGCTAAAAAAGGAAACAGGAGCAGAGGTTACTTTTATCAATCTTTCCGGCGGAATCGGTATTCCTTACCGTCCGGGTCAGGAACCCAACGATATTCTGGCAATTGGTGAGGGAGTAAGAAAGGTTTATGAAGAAGTACTTGTTCCGGAAGGAATGGGGGATGTGGCAATCTATACGGAGCTTGGACGGTTTATGTTAGGACCGTACGGCGCATTGGTTACCAGAGCCATTCATGAAAAACATACACACAAAGAGTATGTGGGCGTAGATGCCTGTGCAGTAAATCTTATGAGACCTGCCATGTATGGTGCCTACCATCACATAACGGTTATGGGGAAAGAGGATGCTCCCTGCAGCCATAAGTATGATGTTGTGGGTTCGCTTTGTGAGAATAATGATAAGTTTGCCATTGACCGCATGCTGCCGGAGATATCCAGGGGTGACCTGCTTTTTATTCATGATACCGGTGCTCACGGGTATGCCATGGGATATAATTACAACGGTAAATTAAAATCTGCAGAGCTGCTTCTCAAAGAGGATGGGTCTGTAGAGCTGATTCGCAGGGCAGAGACTCCAAAAGATTATTTTGCAACTTTTGATTGCTTTGATGTGCTTAAAAATATTAAGTATGAATAATTGCATTCGGGATCTTCTCTTTTACA
The DNA here is from genome assembly GCF_002934545.1 of Lacrimispora xylanisolvens. Taxonomy (GTDB): domain Bacteria; phylum Bacillota; class Clostridia; order Lachnospirales; family Lachnospiraceae; genus Lacrimispora; species Lacrimispora xylanisolvens. Next base: position 133,408 of record NZ_PTJA01000013.1, on the reverse strand, counting down.
CAGAAAAATCCCTGTGTCTATGACACAGGGGACTTTTCTTAGGATTTTCGGATTTTCAAAAAGGGTGAAAGGATAATTGTTACGTTGTGCATTTCTTATGTGTTTAGTATAACACACCGCTTCTTGAAAAGTTTGTATATTGTTTGAATAGATTATGAAGATTTTCTTAACTTTAATGATCTGCATAAAAATCAGATGAGATGGAATTGCTGTTAGAATCAGTATTTACCTGGCTTTACCTGTCCAGCAGGGGCATCTTCGTTTCCCTTACTGTTTAGGGGTACAGCAGTTAGAATTTAATATTGATAGTTGGTAAGCAGGGTGATATTCTATTGATAAGAATTAAAAAAGCACATCAAATTTCAAAAGAAGGGATGTTTTCAGTTGAAGATTCAGACAAGAGAATATACGGTAGATGATGTTAATTTCATGATTCACATATGGAATGAAGTTGTTGAGGAGGGAGTTGCTTTTCCTCAGGAGGCTTTGTTAACCTGGGAAACAGGCTATGCCTTTTTTAAATCACAAACATATTGCTCTGTGGCAGTAGATAGCGAAAGCGGCAAGATATACGGTCTATATATTCTTCATCCCAACAATGTGGGAAGATGTGGTCATATTTGCAATGCCAGTTATGCGGTAAGCTCTGAGAGCCGAGGAATGCATATTGGTGAAGCGTTAGTAACAGATTGTCTTATTAAAGCCAAACAGCATGGATTCAGAATTATGCAATTTAATGCTGTAGTTTCAACGAATACCCATGCAAGGCATTTATATGAACGGCTTGGTTTTAAACAGCTTGGGACAATTCCTGGTGGATTTTACATGAAAGATGGCCATTTTGAGGATATTTGTCCATATTATTATGTTTTATAATTATGTTTATAACTTAAAGAAAATTACGAACTATCAGCAATTTGCTGGTAGTTTTTTTGTTATAGAAAATTCCTCCGTGAGGAGAAGTTAAGTATCATCATCGCCAGGAAGCAAAGGAAACCGACTGAGAGATGCACATGAAAAAATACAAATGTAAAATTCCACCTGTATTTTAGATGGAAAAGAAACCATGGGAAGCGTACCGGAATATCTTAATAAAAAAAGGAATCAGGTAGCGGACTGTGAATCAGGTAAGAGAAGTAATACACTGTGACAGTGCCCTTCGCATGGGACTGACCGGTCGCGGAATTGGTGTTGCAGTTCTTGATACGGGAATTTACCTTCATGAGGATCTTGAACATAGATTGGCAGCTTTTGTGGACATTGTTCACCGCAGGCGGGAACCATACGATGACAATGGCCATGGTACTCATATATCCGGAATAATAGCAGGGGATGGCAGAGCCTCCAATGGCCTCTATATGGGTGTTGCTCCGGAGTGCCACATTATTATGCTGAAAGTATTGGACAAAAAAGGAAATGGATATGCTTCGGATGTGCTTTCCGGACTGAAGTGGATCCGTGACAACAAAGAGAGGTATGGAATCAGGATTGTAAATATATCGGTTGGTTCCTTTTCAAGAAAAGGCATGACGGAAAATTCCGTACTGGTAAGAGGGGTGAATGCGGCCTGGGATGACGGTCTTGTGGTATGTGTTGCAGCAGGAAACATGGGACCTGGAACCAATACCATTACAACGCCGGGAATCAGCCGGAAAGTGATAACGGTAGGGTGTTCCGATGATTACAAAGAGGTGAATGTGATGGGAAACCGGATGATTGACTATTCCGGCAGAGGACCTACCGGTGCATGTATCTGTAAGCCGGAAATTATTGCTCCCGGAGCCGGGATCATAAGTTGTTCCAATGAACCAGGGCAGTATCAGACAAAAAGCGGGACTTCCATGTCCACTCCCCTGGTATCCGGAGCCATTGCACTGTTGCTGCAGAAATATCCCTATATGAGCAACCGGGATGTAAAATTAATGTTAAGAGAACGGGCTGTGGATGCCGGGCTCCCCATGAACCAGCAGGGGTGGGGAATGCTTGATGTAGAGCAGCTGCTGCTATAGAAAATGGATACGGACTGTTCTTGTTTTAAAGGCGGTCCGTATCCGTCTTTGTCAGGAAAAACTTGCAGAGTCCTTTTGTCTGTGCTATAGTAAAACAGAAGTCATAAGGCAGTCTGCCTTTTTTGTCTCCCATTCAGGCGTTTCGCCCTATTTTCCAAAGTAGCCATACAAAGTAAACCCACTAAGGCAGGAGTGTGATGCGTATGATTGAAGAAGCGTGAAAAATACAGGTTGACTTTTGCCTGGAAATATACTATCATTATAATATTAAAAGAACATTTGTTCGTGTTGGAGGATAAGATGAATAAAGATGATAAGCTGAAAGCACTGGATGCCGCACTTACCCAGATAGAGAAAGCATATGGAAAAGGATCTGTCATGAAGCTGGGAGATTCTGGAACCAATATGAATGTAGAGACCATACCAACCGGAGCATTAAGCCTGGATATCGCACTGGGCCTTGGCGGAATTCCCAAAGGAAGAGTTGTGGAGATCTATGGACCGGAATCCAGTGGTAAGACCACAGTTGCTCTTCATATGGTAGCAGAGGTTCAGAAGCGTGGAGGAATCGCAGGCTTTATCGATGCGGAGCACGCCCTTGATCCTGTTTATGCAAAGAACATTGGTGTTGATATTGATAATTTATATATTTCCCAGCCGGATAACGGTGAACAGGCTCTGGAGATCACGGAAACCATGGTTCGTTCCGGTGCAGTTGATATCATCATTGTAGACTCTGTTGCAGCCCTTGTGCCCAAAGCGGAGATTGAGGGAGATATGGGTGATTCTCACGTAGGTCTTCAGGCAAGGCTTATGTCCCAGGCTCTCAGAAAGCTGACTGCTGTTATCAGCAAGTCCAACTGTATTGTTTTATTCATTAACCAGCTTCGAGAAAAAGTAGGAGTTATGTTCGGAAGTCCGGAGACAACCACCGGAGGCCGTGCACTGAAGTTCTACGCATCTGTCCGTATGGATATCCGTAAGATTGAGACCTTAAAGCAGGGCGGCGATATGGTAGGTAACAGAGCCCGTGTGAAGGTGGTAAAGAACAAGATCGCTCCTCCATTTAAAGAAGCTGAGTTTGATATCATGTTTGGAAGGGGAATTTCCAAAGAAGGAGATATCCTGGATCTGGCTGTGAAAGAGAATATTGTTGAGAAAAGCGGCGCATGGTTTGCGTATAATAACGTGAAGATCGGTCAGGGAAGAGAAAACTCCAAGATTTATCTTCAGGACAACCCGGCTGTTTGTCTGGAGATTGAGAATAAGGTCCGCGTGAAGTACGGTCTTGCAGAGGAAAAATCAATTGCAGGTGACCGTGCACCGGAGAAGGAAAGCAAGCGTATTAAACCGGAAGAAGATAAGACCGGAGCTGTTAAGGAATAAAACTACTGGAGGGCATATGATAGTAACAGAGATAGTGCCCGTCGATAAACGCAGGAGTAAAGTCATTCTTGATGATGACTTTACTCTTGTTCTTTATAGAGGGGAATTAAAACGATATTTCATAGAAGAAGGAAGCGAGATTACGGAAGAGGTTTATGGGGAGATCGTGAAGGAGATTCTGTACAAGAGAGCCAGGGAACGGGTTCTGTTTCTTTTAAAATCCTCCGATAAGACGGAGCAGGAGCTGAGGAGAAAATTAAAAGAGGGGTTTTACCCCCAGGAGGTCATTGATTATGCCATTCATTTCCTAAAGGAGCACCGTTTTATCAATGACCAGGAATATGCAAAAAGGTATGTGGAATTTAATTCCAGAAAAAAGAGCGAACGACAGATTGAGTATGAACTTAAGAGAAAAGGTCTGGACAAGGAGATCATTGGAGATATATTAAAGGAGCAGCCTGTAGATGAGGCTGCCATAGTCAGAGATTATATCAGGAAAAAGCGCTTAAACCCAGAGCAGATGGACGCCAGAGAGAAGAGCAAAGTGATGGCATCCCTGGGCAGAAAAGGTTTCTCATATGAAGCGGTAAGCCGGGTTTTGGGCGAAATTTTTGTCGAAGACTGACAATAGTGAAAATGTGTATAAGTATACCGGAAACAGAGGTGAAATACTTGACATAATGTATAAAACAGTTTAAAATTGTAGTGTTGTATTGTTGTACAATGAAAATAAAATAAGGAGGTGCTCCTGTGTCAGTATCAGTATTCACGGCTGCATTGATTACGATCATTGCATCAGTAGTAGTTGCTTTTATTGCCTGGTCTGCTGCGACCGCGTATCGTAAGAACACTTACGAAAGCAAAATTGGCTCTGCAGAAGAAAAATCCCGGGAAATAATAGATGAAGCATTAAAGACCGCTGAGACAAAGAAGCGTGAAGCTCTCCTTGAGGCGAAAGAAGAGTCTTTAAAGACTAAGAACGAACTGGAAAAGGAAACCAGGGAGAGAAGAGCTGAGCTTCAACGTTATGAAAGACGAGTATTAAGCAAGGAAGAAAACTTGGACAAGAAGTCCGAGACTATGGAAAAACGAGAAGCAGGTCTTGCTGCTCGAGAGGAAGCCCTGAATAAGAGAAATTCCGAAGTGGAATCTCTTTATGAAAAAGGCATTCAGGAACTGGAAAAAATTTCCGGACTTACCTCCGAACAGGCAAAAGAATATCTTTTAAAATCTGTTGAAGATGATGTTAAACATGACACTGCGAAATTAATTAAGGAACTGGAAAACAAAGCAAAAGAAGAAGCTGATAAAAAAGCAAAAGAATATGTGGTTACTGCCATTCAAAGATGTGCGGCGGACCATGTGGCAGAGACAACCGTTTCTGTTGTTCAGCTTCCCAATGATGAGATGAAGGGCCGTATTATCGGAAGAGAAGGCCGTAACATCCGCACGTTAGAAACCCTGACGGGTGTGGAATTGATTATTGATGATACCCCGGAGGCAGTTGTTTTATCCGGATTTGATCCGGTTCGTAGAGAAGTAGCTAGAATCGCGTTGGAACGCCTCATTGTGGATGGACGTATTCACCCAGCCAGAATCGAGGAGATGGTGGAGAAGGCGCAAAAAGAAGTAGAGACCAATATGCGTGAGGAAGGTGAAGCTGCCGCTCTTGAAGTGGGCATTCACGGGCTTCATCCAGAACTCATACGTTTGCTTGGAAAACTGAAATATAGAACAAGCTATGGACAGAATGCGTTAAAGCATTCTATCGAGGTCGCTCAGTTATCCGGGCTGTTAGCCGGAGAAATCGGTCTTGATATCCGTATGGCAAAACGTGCCGGTTTATTACATGATATTGGAAAAGCTGTGGATCATGAGATGGAAGGTTCTCATATTCAGCTGGGACTGGAGTTGTGTAAGAAATACAAAGAATCCGCAATCGTACTAAACACCGTGGAATCACATCATGGCGATGTAGAACCACAGAGTCTGATTGCCTGCATCGTTCAGGCTGCAGATACCATATCTGCTGCAAGACCTGGTGCCAGAAGAGAGACTCTGGAAACATATACAAACAGATTAAAACAGTTAGAAGATATCACCAACTCCTTTAAGGGAGTGGACAAGTCCTTTGCCATTCAGGCAGGACGCGAAGTTCGGATTATGGTAGTTCCCGATCAGATTAACGATGATGATATGGTACTCCTGGCCCGTGATATTTCTAAGAAAATCGAAGATTCCTTAGAGTATCCGGGACAGATTAAGGTTAACGTGATCCGGGAGTCCAGAGTTACAGATTACGCGAAGTAAAATAGTGCCCTAAAACCGTATACTTATTCTGGTGCGGCTTTAGGGCATATTTCATGTCAGGAGGATGATACGTGAAACGTCGGATAAAAGTACTGTTAAGCTGCGTACTGATTTGCCAGCTGTTTCTTATGACTGTTTATGCAAAACCGGATTGGCCGTCTGACACGGGCATCCAGGCAGAGTCGGGAATTGTAATTGATGCAGATACAGGCGCCGTTATCTTTGGACAAAATATACACGCCGCTTATCCACCGGCAAGTATTACAAAGATACTGACTGCTTTAATCGTTCTGGAAAACAGTGATCTGACCGATATGGTGACATTTTCCAAGGACGCTGTTAACAATGTGGAAGAAGGAAGCGGTAATAAACTGAATGTGACCAATGGAGATACGCTGTCAGTCGAGGACTGCCTCTATTCTCTTATTCTGCATTCCTGCAACCAGGCTGCCAACGCTCTGGCGGAACATGTAGGAGGAAGCAGAGAAGCTTTTGTAAAAATGATGAATGACAAACTGGTGGAGCTTGGCTGTACAGAAAGCCATTTTGAAAATCCATCAGGTTTAAATGGAGATACCCAGCATGTAACTGCATATGACATGGCACTCATCGCCCGTGCTGCTTATAATAATAAAAAACTGGTGGAGATCAGTTCTGCCATCACCCATAAAATTCCACCTACCAGCAAAAATCCCAACGGGATGACCATTGAAAATGAGCATAGACTGGTTAAGACAAAAGATGAATCAAGCGAATTTTATTATCCTGCGGCTGTTGCAGGAAAAACCGGGTATCTGATCAAAGCAGGTAATACGGTTGTTACTTATGCAGAAAAAGATGGAAGAAGATTGATCTCCGTTATTTTAAAGGGAAAGCCCAGGCAGTATTTTATTGATGGGAAGAACCTCCTTGAATTTGGTTTTACCAATTTCGAAAACCTGCCCCTGGCAGGGAATGAGACGGAATATACATCTGGGGATACCCCTGTATCCATAGGTTCTAAAAGCTATCAGCCTTCCGATCTGGAACTGGAGCAGAACGCAGCAGTTACTGTTCCAAAAGGAGCAGAACTTTCTGAGGTTGATAAGGAACTGGTGACGGATCTGCCAGTAGGAAGCCCCAAAGGTGCAGTGGCACTCATCCGCTATACTTATAATGACAGAGCAGTAGGACAGGCCTATCTGTTGGCAAAAGAACAGGAGGAATCCCAGAGTGAGAAACCGTCAGCAGAATCTTCCGGGAAACAGGAGGAAGAGACAAAGGCGGAAACAAATCACAACTCCCAAAAAGGGATTGGAGTGATGGGAACCCTTGGGATTGCTGCGGCGGTTTTTGCGTTAGCAGCCGGAACTGTGTTTGTAGTGAAAAAGAAAAGAAAAGAGTCGAAAGAAATTGCGATGCGAAAAGAGGAACGAAGACGCCGCCTTCAGGAAGATGGTGATGCGGCTGACTTTGAACGCATTTTAAACGAACGCAGAAATAAAAAGAAACAAAACTAAAGAAGTAAATGAAAAAGACCAGCTGGGGAAGCTGGTCTTTTTTCGGAGAAGGTATTTCGTTTCTTATGGGGTGTAGCAAAAACTATATAATGTATTGGGGGGGGGTTACATGTAATAATATACCCCATTTTTCTTCAAAAGTGTCAACAAACATTCACAAATTTAAAAAATAAAATTGTGCATTTTACCGTGTTTTAATGATAAGATTGTGGAAAAAACACAGATTACCATATTAATGCCCTGATCTCTTGTGCTATATACCAGCTTATGCAGGAATGAATTATTTGGAAATAAAGGATCAGATATGGTAAAATATATAAAAACAACTTGTGCAATGGTGCGTACAAGTTATAAATTGTAAGTAAGAGGATGACTGGTTCACTCTCATGGAAAAATCAGGAGGTAGAAATCAATGAGGTTCTTTGTAGACACGGCAAACATTGAAGAAATCAGAAAAGCCAATGAGATGGGAATTATCTGCGGTGTTACCACCAATCCGTCTTTGATTGCCAAAGAAGGAAGGGATTTTAAACAGGTGATAGAAGAGATTACATCAATTGTAGATGGTCCCATCAGCGGTGAAGTAAAAGCGACTACGACAGATGCAAAAGGGATGATTGAAGAGGGCCGGCAGATTGCGGCTATCCATCCCAATATGGTGGTTAAGATTCCCATGACTGCAGAAGGCTTAAAAGCGGTCAAAGTGCTGACAGGGGAAGGAATAAAGACCAATGTGACCCTGGTATTTTCTGCAGCCCAGGCTCTTTTGGCTGCAAGAGCAGGAGCTACCTACGTATCTCCGTTCTTAGGAAGACTTGATGATATTTCAATGCCTGGAATTGATCTCATTGATGAGATCACAGAGATATTTTCAATCCATGAGATTGAGACTGAAATCATAGCGGCCAGCATACGCAATCCCATCCATGTGATCGATTGTGCAAAAGCCGGTGCTGATATTGCTACCGTGCCTTATCCGGTGCTGGAGCAGATGACAAAACATCCCTTAACTGATCAGGGAATTAAGAAATTTCAGGATGACTACCGAAACGTATTCGGAGAATAAGACTAATTATCGTTTAGAAAGGTTGGACACTACTAATGGCATGTAACAAAGTAAAAATGGTGATTGACAAAGAATTCCGTATTTCAGAGGTTGACGAAAGGATCTATGGTTCTTTTATCGAACATCTTGGAAGAGCAGTTTATGACGGTATTTATAGCCCGGAGCATCCATCGGCAGATGAATACGGTTTCCGTAATGACGTAAAGGATTTGATAAAAGAATTAAATGTTCCGATTATCCGGTATCCAGGCGGAAACTTCGTTTCCAGTTTTAACTGGGAAGACAGTGTGGGACCGGTGAGTGAGCGTCCGAGAAGACTGGAACTTGCATGGAAAAGCATTGAAGAGAATAAGGTTGGATTAAATGAATTTACCAAATGGGCAAGAAATGCAGGATCTGATGTAATGATGGCGGTAAACTTGGGGACAAGAGGAATTGCCGATGCCTGCAACATTCTGGAATACTGCAATCACCCGGGTAATACCAAATACAGCGATTTAAGAATCAGTCATGGATATAAAGAGCCTCATAATATTAAAACATGGTGTCTGGGCAATGAAATGGATGGTCCGTGGCAGCTGGGACATAAGACAATGGAAGAGTATGGACGCCTTGCGGAAGAGACTGCAAGAGCCATGAAGATTATCGATCCGACCATTGAGCTGGTTTCCTGTGGAAGCTCTTCCCTTACCATGCCTACATTTCCGGATTGGGAGGCAGTTACCCTCCAGCATACCTATGATCACGTGGATTATGTATCCATGCACCAGTATTATGGAAATGGAAAAGGAGACAGTGAGGATTTCCTTGCCTCTTCCGACGACATGGATCAGTTTATCCGTACGGTAATTGCTACCTGCGATTATGTGAAAGCGAAAAAGAGAGGCAAAAAGGATATTAAAATCAGCTTTGATGAGTGGAATGTATGGTATCACTCCTCTGCAGCTGATAACGAAACAACAGAAAAACATCCATGGCAGATTGCACCTCCCCTGTTAGAGGATATCTATAATTTTGAAGATGCACTTTTAGTAGGCCTGATGTTGATCACGTTGTTAAAGCATGCTGACAGGGTGAAGATGGCATGTCTGGCACAGTTGGTTAATGTTATTGCTCCGATTATGACAGAAGCTGGCGGCGGCGCAGCCTGGAAGCAGACAATCTTCTATCCATTTATGCATGCGTCAGCATACGGAAGAGGAACCGCTCTCTTACCAGTGATCAGCTCACCGAAATTTGACACTGCCACCCATGCAGATGTAACAGCAGTGGAAGCAGTTTCTGTTTACAATGAGGAAAAAGAAGAAGTAACCATTTTCGCAGTCAATCGTTCTATTAAAGATGATGCAGAAATGACGATTGATGTCAGAAGTTTTGAGGGATACCGTGTTCTGGAGCACACCGTTCTGGAAAGTGATGATCTGTTAGCAGTAAACGGACCGTTTCAGGAAAAAGTGGCACCGAAACAGACCAGCCAGTCTTCCATAGATGGCGGAACTGTAACAAGCATCTTACACAAGGCATCCTGGAACGTAATTCGTCTGGGCAAATAAAACTGGAGGGGGTTATACATATGAAACAAAAAGCGTATCAATTCTGGTTTGCAACAGGCTCTCAGGATCTTTACGGAGAAGCCTGCTTAAGAGATGTAGCAGAACATGCAGGAATTATAACCGGCAGGCTTAACGCCTCCGGCCTCCTGCCATATGAAGTGGTTTTAAAACCGGTGCTCATTGACAATGCTTCCATACGGTCTTTGTTCCGTCAGGCAAATGATGATGAGGACTGCGCAGGTGTCATTACCTGGATGCACACATTTTCCCCTGCAAAATCCTGGATCTTAGGCTTGCAGGAATACAGAAAACCTCTGCTCCATTTACATACCCAGTTTAACCAGGAAATCCCATATGATTCCATTGATATGGATTTCATGAACGAGAACCAGTCTGCCCACGGCGATCGGGAATTCGGACATATGGTGACCAGAATGGGAATAGTAAGAGAGGTAATTGCCGGTTTCTGGGATGATGATTCCGTAAAAAGAAGAATAGCTTCCTGGATGAGAACTGCAGTGGGAATTGTAGAAAGCAGCCATATCCGTGTAGTACGTTTTGCTGACAATATGCGAAACGTAGCAGTTACAGAAGGAGATAAGGTAGAGGCCCAGATGAAATTTGGCTGGGAGATCGATGCCTATCCGGTGAATGAAGTTGCAGATTATGTTTCAGATGTGAAAGCGGGAGACGTGTCTTCGCTCGTGGAAGAATATTATGACCGCTACGATATTTTGCTGGAGGGGAGAGATCCTGAAGAGTTTAAAAAACATGTGGCAGTTCAGGCCCGGATCGAGCTTGGATTTGAAGCATTTTTGAGAGAAAAGAATTATCAGGCAATCGTTACCCATTTCGGTGATTTAGGTTCCTTAAAACAGCTTCCCGGACTTGCGATTCAGCGTCTGATGGAAAAAGGGTACGGCTTCGGTGGAGAAGGAGACTGGAAAACAGCAGCCATGGTACGCTTAATGAAGCTGATGACAGAGGGGACTAAGGATGCAAAGGGAACTTCTTTTATGGAGGATTATACGTATAATCTTGTTCCAGGCAAGGAAGGGATTCTTCAGGCTCATATGCTGGAAGTCTGCCCGTCTATTGCAGAAGGAAAAGCAGGCATCAAGGTAAATCCATTGTCCATGGGAGACAGAGAAGATCCCGCAAGACTTGTATTTACTGCAAAAGAGGGCAGAGGAGTTGCTGCCTCCCTCATCGATCTGGGAAACCGTTTCCGCCTTATTATCAATACGGTTAATTGCAAAAAGGTGGAAAAACCCATGCCGAAGCTTCCAGTTGCTTCTGCATTCTGGACTCCGGAGCCAAACTTAATAACCGGCGCAGAATGCTGGATCCTGGCAGGCGGTGCCCATCATACGGCATTTACCTATGATCTGACAGCAAAACAACTGGGTGACTGGGCAGAAGCAATGGGAATTGAGGCTGTTTATATTGATGAAAACACAAATATCCGGGATTTTAAGAATGAACTGAGATGGAATTCGGTGGCATATCGCTGATACTGATAGAAAGTTTGAGGGGGTTTCTATGGATAACGAAAAATTAATAGCAGCAATCCGGGAAGGAAATACCGCACTGGGAATTGAACTGGGCTCCACCAGAATCAAGGCAGTCCTGGTAGACGAAAATCATAATCCCATTGCTTCCGGCGGTCATGACTGGGAAAACCGTTATGAAAACGGAATCTGGACCTATGGCATTGATGATATATGGGAAGGTGTTAAGGACAGCTACAGGAAGATGGCAGATGAAGTAAAGGAGAAGTACGGGGTAACGATTACTACCATCGGAGCTATTGGATTTTCTGCCATGATGCATGGATATATGGCATTTGACAAGAATGGAGAGTTACTGGTTCCGTTTCGGACCTGGAGAAATACCATGACGGAAGAGGCAGCAGGAAAACTGACGGAGCTGTTTTCGTTCCACATTCCTCAAAGATGGAGCATCGCCCATCTGTATCAGGCCATTTTAAATGGCGAGAGCCATGTTTCTGAAATCGATTATCTGATTACTCTGGAAGGATATGTTCACTGGAAGCTGACTGGGAAGAGAGTTCTTGGAATCGGTGACTGTGCCGGAATGTTTCCTGTGGACAGTGAGACAAAGGATTTTAATGAGCGGATGATCAGCCAGTTTGATGAACTTGTCTCTGACCGGAATCTGCCATGGAAATTAAGGGATATTATGCCTGAAGTTCTGACTGCAGGAGAAGACGCAGGTACTCTTACTGCAGAGGGAGCTGCCATGCTGGATGAAAGCGGCAATTTAAAGCCAGGAATTCCACTCTGCCCGCCGGAAGGTGATGCAGGAACCGGTATGACTGCCACCAACTCTGTAGCAAAGAGAACTGGTAACGTATCGGCAGGTACCAGTGTTTTTGCCATGGTCGTGCTGGAGAAGGAGCTTTCCAAAGTTTATGAAGAGCTTGATCTGGTTACCACACCGGCAGGAGATGCTGTTGCCATGGTACACTGCAACAACTGCACTTCTGATTTGAATGCATGGGTAGCTTTGTTTGAAGAGTTTGCCAATACCATGGGGATGAAACCGGATAAAAATGAACTTTTTACCGCACTTTATAGAAAAGCACTGGAAGGCGATAAAGATGGAGGCGGTCTTTTATCCTACGGCTATTTGTCAGGAGAACATATCACTCATTTTGAAGAGGGAAGACCATTATTTGTCCGAACTCCCAACAGCAGGTTTGACCTGGCAAACTTCATGAGAGTCCATCTTTATACGGCTTTGGGAGCCTTAAATATGGGCATGGAGATTCTGTTTAAAGAAGGTGTGAAGCTGGATGTGCTTCTGGGACACGGCGGCCTGTTTAAGACCAGAGAAACGGGGCAGAGAATCATGGCTGTAGCTGTGGGAGTTCCTGTTTCTGTTATGGAGACTGCCGGAGAAGGCGGAGCCTGGGGAGCAGCCCTGCTTGCATCATACCTGCTTCGTAAGAAGGAAGGCGAGTCTCTGGATCATTACTTATCTGACCGGGTGTTTAAGGATATGGCAGGTGAAACCATGGAACCGGATCCGGAAGATGTAACAGGATTTCAGACATTTATGGAACGGTATAAAAAGGGTCTTGCCATCGAACGGGCGGCTGTAGACAGCTTATACATATAGGGAAAGGATAAAGGCGATACGATGCTGGAAGAACTGAAATTAAGTGTATATGAAGCGAATATGGAATTGCCCCGGAGAGGGCTGATTACCTATACCTGGGGTAATGTCAGTGGCATTGACCGGGAAAAGGGGTTGTTTGTCATTAAACCCAGTGGAGTGGATTATGATAAGCTGAAACCGGAGGATATGGTGGTTATGGATTTAGACGGCAATCAGGTGGAGGGAGAATTAAATCCCTCCTCGGATACAGCCACCCATCTGGAACTGTACCGGGCATTTGAAAAGATTGGCGGAATAGTCCATACCCACTCCCCTATGGCTACCTCATGGGCTCAGGCCGGAAGAGCGCTGCCATGCTATGGCACTACCCATGCAGATTATTTCTATGGAGAGATTCCGTGTGCAAGAAACTTAACTCAGGAAGAGATTGATGAAGGATATGAGAAAAATACAGGAACAGTGATAATAGAAACCTTTCAGGGGATTGATCCTATGCATGTTCCGGCGGTATTGTGCAAAAACCATGGCCCCTTTACCTGGGGAACTGATGCCGCCAATGCAGTTCACAATGCGGTGGTATTAGAAGAAATTGCAAAAATGAATTTGATGACAGAGCTGTTAAATACAGCAGTAAAGCCAGCACCCCAGTCCTTGCAGGATAAGCATTTTATGAGAAAGCACGGACCGGATGCCTATTATGGGCAGAAAAAATAACAAGGAGTCCTTACCGTGTCGGACAGTGGAAAAACAAAGTATTACGTATTAATGGAAGAACTGAAAAAAGAGATTATCTCCGGAGAGAAGAAGCCGGGAGACCGCCTTCCTTCGGAGAATCAGCTTTCGGAAGTTTACCATATCAGCCGTCATACGGTGAGAAAAGCCCTGTCCATCCTGGAGCAGGAAGGCTACATTGAAGCGGAACATGGCAGAGGTACCTTCGTGTCCAGAAAAGCGGGAAGGAAAAAAGGGTCGGGCAATATAGCGGTAATTACTACCTATTTGTCCGACTATATTTTCCCGCGGCTGATTCAGGGAATCGATCAGGTGCTGACGGAGAATGGTTATAGTATTATTATTAAAAATACAGGAAACAGCAGATTAAAAGAAAGCAGATGTTTAGAAGAAATCCTGGAAAAGGATGTGGACGGGCTCATTATTGAACCAAGCAAAAGTGAGATTCTCTGCGGGCACAGGGGACTGTATGACAAGCTGGATTTTTACAAAATACCTTATGTATTTATACAGGGCTACTATGCCCAGATGAAAAGCAAACCCCATATCAGGCTTGATGACTGTATGGGTGGATATCTGGTGACAAAGTATCTCCTTGATCTGGGGCATAAGCATATACTGGGGATTTTTAAGGCGGATGACAGCCAGGGAAGGGACAGGCACAAAGGTTTTGTAAAGGCTCTTCAGGAAAGCGGGTTTTCCTATGATCCGGATATGGTGATCTGGTATCATACGGAGGACCGGTCTGCCAAGCCTTCTGAGGCTTTAAAGATTATGCTGGAGGAGAAGATTCCTGTTGACGGGATTGCCTGCTATAACGATCAGATTGCCTTTGAGGTCATTAAGACCATACAGAAAGAAGGAATTTCTGTACCGGAAGAGATATCTGTCACTGGGTATGACAATTCTTTCATAGCAGAAAATGGTATGGTAAAGCTGACCACCATTGCACACCCCCAGGAACGGCTGGGGGCAATGGCGGCTGAACTGCTTTTGGAAAAGATTCATGGAATTCCAGACGAAGAAAGCCGGGTGGAACGGGTATTAAAGCCGGTGCTTGTGATCCGGGAGTCCTGCAAAGACCGGAGAAAGGATCAGTAACCGGTTAGTATTTCTTCAGTTTTCCCATATAAAGAACGCAGCCCAGTATTAAGGAACCGGACAGCAGGAAGAGAATCTGCATGCCGCTGACTGGCAGATTCCCGATTTGAAAGGATGGGAGTATGGTCAGTAAACTGGCGCCTAAGAGGGTGGATAAGAAGCCGCAGAGCCCCGCATAGGATGAATTGGCACTGACGTATAAAACCCGTTTATCTTCCGGTGCATAATGATATTGCAGATTAAATACGGAAATTGCAATTCCGCCCCACGCAGCTCCGGATAAGGCCTGTAAGACTGGCTGGAGGGTATAGCAGGTATCCGGTGTCATAAAGAGCCAGCTGATATGGATAAATCCAAGCAGTCCCATGGAAAGTCTGCCGGCAAGAAGCCAGGAGGTGGCATCAGCCAGTTTTCCCCAAAGCCAGGCAGCCAGAATCCGGACGGTGGATGAAATCAGTCCAAGGAATGTGATATAAGTATAATCCATCTTCAACCCGGTAACCATGTATACACTGAAAAAAGGACCTGCAATCTGCAGCGCCAGGTTCCAGAATACATAGGTGATCATAACCTTCCGGTATTTTATGTCAGCGATGGGAGCAAGAAGAACATCCTTTAGCTTCTGTTTATGGGGAGTACTTTCCGGTTCCTTTATGGATAGCAGGCACCAGAAGTCTGTGCACGCAATCAGAAGAACGGTGGCCCCTACTACCAGAAAACCGGTCTGTTCCATGGAGTTATTTCGAAACCAGTCCATGACTCTACCCATGATAAGGCTTAAAACAGTGGAGAAAGCAAAGGCAAAGGAGTCTTTTTTGCCAAGATAATCTCCCCTGATATTCTGGGGAACCAGCTGGAGTATCCAGTTGCCGGTTCCGGTACCGATGGATGCACCAAAGAAGTGGGCGATTCCATAGAGAATAACCACTGCTGTCAGGCGAATGACCGGTTGTGTGATAAATAACGGCAGAAAAAACATCAGTGAAAGCAGCAGCCTGTGAACGAAGGAAAAACCAACGATCAGTCCTTTTCTTCTCCTGAGGCTTTCTAAAAGAATGGAAGAAAACATCTGAAGGCTGCAAAGAAGAATTGGAATGGAACCAATGATGCCGTTTAAAGAGTCTTCAGCTCCCAATGAGCTGGCGTATCCGGAGAGAAATGCACCTGTGGTGAGTGTAACGATTCCATTGGCGCAGCATCCTTCCGCAATAAAAAGATTTCGTCCTTTTGAAAAATCTGCAGCTGTCATAGGCGTTGTTTCCTTGCTGGAAAACGCCGTTTTTTTTCTTATCAGGTCTGTAACCATTATATATAAACGGCAAATCTGCCGTGTTCCCCTTTTCTTTTATTCGTAGATCTGCTATCCTTTTTATAGAAATAAAAATACTTTCTCTATATTGCCAGTTTGAGTCAAAGGATACAAGAGGAAAAAGAAGCGAAAAACTGGATGATTCCGACTTGAAGACGACAGAGGGGGGCGACACATGGAACATTACTTACATCTAAAGGCAGTTCTTCCAGTAAGAGCATTAAATGCAGGATATCTGGTTACAGGGGGCAAGGGACGGCACGCAGACCGTGTTATGGATTCCTTTGAAATAATATATGTCAATTCCGGTGTGCTTGGAATTGCGGAGGAAGATGTGGAATATGAAGTGGAAGAGGGGGAGGCCCTGATTTTATTTCCTGGCAGACATCACTGGGGAACCAGGGAATTTGGCAAGGACTTGAATTTTTACTGGCTTCATTTCCATTTGGAAGAGAAGGCAGAAGAGACGGGAACAGATATTATGTCCCTTCCCCAGCTCATACGGATCGGAAAGCCCCAGCAGTTTGAGGAACTGTTTCGCCGGTTTATTAAGAGGCAGAACGTATGCAGGGAGGACAGAACTATTTTAAATCTGGTTTTGTTAGAACTGCTTTGCGAGCTGAGTGATTCTCTTTCTCCCATGGAAATTAACGGACAAAAAGTGCTTTTGGCCAACCAGGCAGGACAGTATATTAAGAATCATATAAAAGAACCATTATCTGCCTCCATATTGGCGGAAAAGCTGGAATGCAGTCCGGATTATTTAGGGAGAACCTATCATGCAGTTTACGGGAAGACCCTGACGGAAGGAATCCATGAAGCACGGCTTAACAAGGCATGCAGAATGCTGATTGAGACGAATCTGACAGGAAGTGAGATTGCTTACCGGTGCGGATATGAAGACGTGGATTATTTCAGAAGGATATTTAAAAAATATATGGGTATGACAGCCAAGGAATACCGGCAGACCTATAGTGTCATTGAACGATAGAAAAAAGGCGGCAGGGGATACATTTACCTTGCCGCTTTTCTGTATTCAGCCGGAGAGACTCCGGCAGTTTTTTTGAAGATACGGCTGAAATAGAGCGGGTTTTCATAACCGATGATCCCACCTATTTCACCGATGCTGTAATCAGTACTTTCTAAGAGTTCCTTGGCTTTTTTAATCCGTATATCGGTTAGATACCTTCCAGGGGGCATTCCGGAATATTCCTTGAAACAACGGATGAACCAGCAGGTGCTCATATGAAGTTCTCTGGCATACGTCTCAACTTCGATATTATTTGCCAGATTTTCATGAAAAAAGCGGACTGCTTTTTCCATCTGTTTTTGAATTTCAGTTTTTTTAAATCCACCTTCTTCTCTGATTCGTCTGAGTAGGAGAAAAAGCTGTTTTAAGTAAAGGGCAGACAGCTCCTCAAAGGAAGGGCGGGTAAGTTGTATTTCCCGGATTACTGAAAGGAATAGTTCCTGGTATTTGGAAGATATACCGGTATACAGAATATGACTTTCATTAAAACCGGCTTCTTTGGTCAGAGTGGCAGACTCGCTGCCAGTAAAGTGTAGCCAGTAAACCTCCGTCTTATCATTTAGATAATAAGCATATTGCTGGGGGGTATGGGGAGGATATAAAACCATGCTGCCTTCTGAAACCTCGGTAACGGTTCCATTAAAGGTAAAAAAGGCTTTTCCTGACGCGATATAAAGGAGCTGATAATCAGAACGTCCGAGAGGACGAAAAGTTGACATAACATTGAGAGAAACCAGACGGTAGACTCCGCAACTGTTGACTCTTAATGGGACTTTCATATTTTCCAGTTCTTCTTCTGTCAAATTCATATAACCTGTGTTTGTATACATGAAGGGAAGCTCCTTTCACCCTTTTTCTGACAGCCTGAAAGAGGTCGTTTTTAACGTCTTATGTTGTACTCATCAGCAATACTATCTAATTTGGAATCAAAATCTTCATTAATACTTTCCATGCTTTCATTAAGATCAGTCACGGGATCTTTCGTTTCCGGATTATCTTTCTTTTTTGAAATCAGAGTATCGGTTGCGTAATCATAAAGGTCTACCGTTTCTTCATGTCCGGGTGCAATATAGTAAGTGTGATTATTTTCATTGTTTTCCACATAGAGAACAGCCCAGTGATCAGTGAGGCCGATGTAAGAACAGGTACATTTTAGTTTATATAGATCCGTTGTTAATATAACATCTAAAAAGATGGTATCGGAATCTATTTTTTCAACATTTTTATAGTAAGCATCTGAAACTTCCGAGATTCCAAGAATGGCCACACACTCGTTCAGCTTTTTCTTGAGATAATCTAAATTTGGTAAATCTTGTGTATTCATTTCTGAATCGTCTGTTGAAGATTCCTCGGTAACACGTTCTGCAGCAGATGTTTGCATTTCTTTCTGCAGGGTTGCTTTTGAACAGCCTGATAATAGGAAGCACACTCCTATAATTATGATACATTTTTTCACATTCATTTCCCCCATAGTCGAATAAGATGATAAAACAGCGTAATTACCTGTTATTGTATCATTTTATCCATGGTTTGTCTAATGCGACAAAACCCAGTATGATTTTATTGTTTGACTGCATTTTGACTGCATCATAGTAAGCTTCAATATCGAGTGACCAAGGAGGTACTGGGCTTGTTTAATATTGATAGTTAGTAGTGTTTGCTATATTATTAATTAGAGCAAATCAAAGTTTGCTATACAGACGTGTAAAGGAGGATACTACATATGAATGTATTTGAGTTAACACCGACTACTATTCCAGCAGTTGCTCACCTTATGTGTACTATAAAACCAGACTGGTGGGATTATAATGGTGCTTATGGACAATTGAGCAATATTGATGAGACCATCAAAACAGTGGGTTGGTATCTTGGAGAGGATATTGACCATCCACAAGGTTGGATTTTATGTAGAGAATTAATAGGGTACAGCGCACTCGATCTTGAGTGTAGCGGATTTAATGATAACGGTTCATTTAAGTTAGAGCATAAGCTTGGAGAATTGTTTGATGTTGCTGAAAAATATGCTCGTGAAAAAGGCTATATGACATTTAGAAGTGGAATTAGTTCTGTTGGATTTAACATTCATGGTCAAGAAATAAGAAATATCCCAAAAGCAATAGAGGAACTTGCCAGCGATCGCATTGATTATAAATGGTATCTTAAAAACGGATTTCGCGTAATTGGAATACAGTCCAATGCATATGATAAAGGATTTCATCTTATTATGCTTGGTAAAGAAATTTAATCACTCAAAATGTCAAATTTAATCATGTTGATTACGAACTACTAACTATCAGTCATTAAGTTAGTAGTTTTTTCTGCAGTAATTTATTCAATAAAACTGGAATTTAAGTGATTACTGTACGTTGAAAACTTAATATTGATAGTAAGTAGTGATTGGTGTATCCTTAATTAAGAAATTCAATAATTATGGAGGAGAAACATATATGTTTGATGAATTGTTTAAAAAGAATTGCTTTTCAATTGATGAAAAAGAGAAGCAAGATGCGGCGGATCAATTGGAACAGCTATATGGTTGCCAAATTAGCGCGATAGAGATGGCTGAAAGTGTTTTGTTTGCACATCATGCAAAGGGGTGCACTATTGTTGCAGCAAAGATATGTGAAAATGTAGTTATCTATCAAAATGTTACTATTGGCTCAAACCTAAAATATAATAAGCGAACAAATGAATGGGAGAATGTTGGGAATCCAGTTATTGGAAAAAATGTTGTCATTTCCGATGGCGCTAAAATTTTAGGTCCAGTAATTATAGGTGACGGTACTGTTATAGGCGCTGGTGCGATTATTACAAAAAGTATACCCCCAAATAGTATTGCGTACGGTGTAAATCAATATAAACCCAAAGATCCTGACTACGATTTGGTTTTTTATAAAAATATGATTGAACCGGAAAAGATTGTTGCTGCATGTAATACTTTGATTGCAGAGTATGAGTCACATTGTTGTGATTAAACTATTACAAATTGCAATTAAACTACTAACTGTTTGTATTTAGTTAGTAGTTTTTTTGTGCAAATAATTAGTCGTGCAAACTGAAATTTTCGTAAATGCCTTTCGAATTATTAGTCGATGGGTGTTTTCTTTTGGTAAATTTTGGTGTATTATGGAAGAACAATATATTAAATTGTGAGGTATGAGATAATATGAAAGTATTATTAACATCAGCAGGATTTGAAAATAAAAATATAGAGAAAATCTTTCTTAATCTTGTAAATAAAAATCCAGAACTGATAAAAGCATTGTTTATTCCTACGGCGGCAATATTTCCAGATGCTATAGCAGTTCTTCCGGAATGCATGAACGATTTAATAAATGCTGGCATTTTAAAAGAAAACATTGCTGTTTATGATTTGCATAATAAAATGTCTTGGGAAGAATTATGCGAATATGACGCATTATATTTTTGCGGAGGAGATCCTAAATATCTTTTAGATAGGATTAATGAAAATGGATTTAATATTCTTCTTAAAAAATATATTGATAATGACGGAGTATTTGTGGGAGTTAGTGCAGGCAGCATTATTACAGCTAAGAATTTACAAAACAACCTAGGGTATATCAATTGCAAAATATCTGTTCATTGTGAAAAAGGTACAGCCCCAGGTGAAATTAATACAAGCAATTCCGAAGATATATTATTAACAAATAGTCAAGCAATTGTTTTAACTGATGATTATTCAAGAATTATTGAGTAATTAAAGACAAAATAGAATCTGATTAGTACGATGAATTTTGGTAACAAACTTATACAATGTGAATCAACGCAGAGGCGGCCAACCCCGTCTCTTTTTTAATATAAAAAACAACACAAGTGAGGTGGTGAGGCTTGGCAAGAGCTCCAGATGAAAGAATTAAACAGGCAAAGGCCTAAATGGTATTACATTATAAATTTGGTTGCTTTTTTTACAAATAATCATACTAATAATTATAAATATAAATTATTAAGGTTGTGAATAAATGCCGCAATACCCGCTTAAAACAATTTGTTATAGAATATGTACAGGGGATACATTATTTTTGATCAGCCAGATGTTTGATACGACTATTGATGAAATCATGGCGGTTAATCCCGGATTAGATCCGGAAAATCTTACTGCCGGGCAAGTGATCTGCCTCAATCCGGGATTAAAATATTTTTCTTCAGAACGATATGATGCTAATGAAATAAGTAAGTCACAGGCGGACTTAAGTGATTATATACGTGGACTCTGGGAGCAGCATGTTACGTGGACCAGACTGACTATCTTGAGTATGGTATTTGACCTGCCAGATGTAGATATGGTCACAAACCGCCTGCTTAGAAATCCCAAAGACTTTGAAGCATTGCTGAGGCTTTTTTATGGAGATGAGAAAGCTTCCACATTTTCAGATCTGTTTACAAATCATCTTGTGATCGCTGCAGAACTTGTAAAGGCGGCCAAGGCCGGTGATAATAATGCTGCTGCAGATGCAGAAAAAAGATGGTATGCAAATGCTGATCAAATAGCTGATTTCCTTGCTGGTATCAACCCTTATTGGTCTCGGGAAGATTGGAAAGCAATGCTGTATAAGCATTTGGCAATGACTAAAGACGAAGCTGTTAACATTTTGACCGGTAAGTATTTGGAAAGCATTAATGGTTTTGATGAAATTGAAGAACAGGCTTTGGTAATGGCTGACATGATGACGAATGGGATTATAAATCAATTTCCAGATATTTTTAAATAAACAGATTTAAGAGACGGTCAGCTCCGTCTCTTTTCTTTTTTTATGCAGTATCATTTTGTGCATGTTTTGTCCAATCAAAGATATGGATTTTTTACTTCGTGATCTTATAATAGTAGGTATGAAAAGAAGGAGGAGTCGACTATGATCGTACCCAGACATTATGAAAATCTGCATCTGCTACATGAAAACACCATGCCACACAGAGCTTATTATATTCCGGCTTCCAAGCCCCAGTTTGATTTAACACAGGAGAGGGAGAAATCTGACCGGTTTTTTTTGTTAAACGGTAACTGGAAGTTCCGCTATTATGACAGCATTTATGATGTAAAAGAAGAATTTTTCCTGGAAGGCTTTGATACTTCCAGCTTTGATGAGATTCCGGTACCCGGCTGCTTTCAAAATTACGGCTATGATAAGCACCAGTATACCAATACCCGGTATCCGTTCCCCATGGACCCGCCTTATGTTCCGGCTGAGAATCCATGTGGTGCGTATGTCCATCATTTTGTCTATAAAAGAGAGGATGAGGCACCCAGAGCTTACTTAAACTTTGAGGGAGTGGATTCCTGTTTCTACATATGGTTAAACGGCAGCTACGTGGGATACAGCCAGGTTTCCCATGGAACCAGTGAGTTTGATGTTACTGGAGTAATCCGGGAGGGTGACAATACTCTTTCTGTCCTCGTTTTAAAATGGTGTGACGGAAGTTATCTGGAAGATCAGGATAAATTCCGTATGACCGGTATTTTCAGAGACGTATATCTGTTAAAGAGACCGGAAGAAGGTGTTTTTGATTATTTTCTGACTACCACTGTTGGAAACAACCAGGCACATGTCCAGGCAGCAATCACATTTAGCGGAAAAGAGATTCCGGTGAAAGTAACAGTAACTGACAGAGATGGGAATACGGTAGCCAGTAAAGAGGGATATCCTGTTGATGGTAAGATAGAGCTTGAGATAGAAAATCCGGTGCTCTGGAATGCAGAAAACCCATATCTTTATACAGTTATGTTTGAAACGGGACAGGAAGTGATTGTTGACCGTCTTGGAATCAGGGAAATCGCTATTCGCGATGGTGTGGTATACCTAAATGGAGAAAAAATCAAGTTTCATGGTGTAAACCGCCACGACAGTGATCCTGTTACCGGCTTTACAATCAGTCTGGATCAAATGAAACGTGATTTACGTCTGATGAAAGAGCATAATGTAAATGCTATCCGAACCAGTCATTATCCCAATGCGCCTCAGTTCTATCAGCTTTGCGATGAATACGGATTTTATGTCATTGATGAGGCAGATAATGAAAGCCATGGAACCGGTTATATCTATATGGCGAACCGCACCACAGAGGTTTGGAGAGACCGTTGGAACCGCGCTATCGCAGACAATCCGGAATTCACAGAGGCGACCGTTGACAGAACGAAGCTTTTGGTTGAACGGGATAAGAACCGTCCCTGCGTAGTGATCTGGTCTATGGGTAATGAATGTGCGTATGGCTGCACCTTTGAAGCAGCTCTTTCCTGGACAAAGTCTTATGATCCAACCAGACTTACTCACTATGAGGGTGCCAGATATATTGCTGTGGATAAAACCTACGATTTCTCCAATATCGATTTGTTCAGCCGTATGTATCCCAGTCTGGATGAAATTATCGAGTATACGAAACGGGAAACAGCAAAGCCATTTATTCTCTGTGAATACAGTCATGCCATGGGAAATGGACCTGGAGATTTAGAGGGATACTTCCAGGTGTTTGAACAGCACGACCGGGTATGCGGCGGTTTTGTTTGGGAATGGTGCGACCATGCAATTTATCAGGGCAGAACCATTGACGGAAAGCCTATGTATCTTTATGGAGGAGATCATGGGGAATATCCTCATGACGGTAATTTCTGTATGGATGGACTTGTCTATCCGGACAGAAGACCTCATACAGGCCTTATGGAATTTAAGAATGTAAATCGTCCGGTGCGGGTAGTTTCCTTTGATCAGAAGAAAAAAGAACTGACCCTTCATAATTACCTTCATTTTACCAACTTTAAAGAGTATGGATGCATTGGTTATGAGGTGAGCTGTGACGGAGAGGTAATAGCAAACGGAATGGTTGGAGAAACCGACATGCCTGAGCTTATGCCGCAGCAGGAGTGCAGACTTTCCCTGAACTTTGACGTTCCGGCAGCTGGTAAATGCTACTTAAAGATAAGCTATTATCTGAAAGAAAGCAATGCTCTTGTAAAAGCGGGAAGTCTTCTTGGTTTTGATGAGGTGCTTTTGGAAAATGCAGATATGAGAAACCAGAAAGCAGCTGCACTTTTAAAGAAGAAAGAAGAAAAGGGTGGATTTGAGGTTTGTGAAGATGACCGTTATATCCGTGTTAGCGGAAAAAGCTTTTTCTACACCTACAACAAATTAACCGGAACATTTCAGGAAATGAGCTTTAAAAATCATTCCATTCTGGAACGCCCTATGGAAATTAATATTTGGAGAGCACCTACGGATAATGACAGCGATATTAAAGGTAAATGGAAAGAGGCTCACTATCACCGTGCATCTTCCAGAGGATATGAAACCAGATGGGAAGAAACAGATGGCAACCTTGTAATTTCCACTGCTATGTCACTGGTAGCAGCACCAATACAGCGGATACTTATGATTGATGTAGCCTGGACCATTGGCGCAGATGGCGCCTTAAACGGAAGACTGAATGTAAAAAGAGATGTGGAGTTCCCCGAACTTCCACGATTTGGTCTCAGACTGTTCCTTCCAAAGCAGATGGGTCAGGTAACCTATTTCGGCCTTGGTCCTGTTGAAAACTATATTGATAAGAACCATGCCAGCTATCATGGTCTGTTCTCTTCCAGCGTAAAAGAGATGCATGAAGATTATTTAAGACCTCAGGAGAACGGAAGCAGAAGTGATTGTGACTTTGTAACCATAGAGGGCGGGGATTTGTCACTCTCTGTAGCAGCAGATAAAACCTTCTCATTCCACGCTTCCGAATATACCCAGGAGGAACTGACGGAGAAAGCTCATAATTATGAACTGATTCCTTCCGGTTACACAGAATTCTGCGTGGACTACAGACAGAACGGAATCGGATCAGAGAGCTGCGGACCAGAACTTCGGAAAGAATATATGTTTGTGGAAGAAGAATTTACATTTGAATTTACACTGGTGCCTGGAAGCAACCGGTGAGATTTCATGAAATAAATACGAAATGGTAGAAATGAGGGGAGGTGAATAAACACCTCCCCTCAGATTATTTTTCCCTATAAATGATGAATCCAGACCGGGATCCAACGGGATTTTCTTTTTTCCCTATCTTCTGGGTGAAAGAGCACCTTTGTGGAACAATTATGCCAGAGGAATGCTGATTGGAATGGGGCTGGACATGAAGCGGTCAGATCTAATCCGGTCCATTTTTGAAGGGACGTCCTATTCCCTTC
Organism: Lacrimispora xylanisolvens; assembly: GCF_002934545.1. Lineage (GTDB taxonomy): Bacteria > Bacillota > Clostridia > Lachnospirales > Lachnospiraceae > Lacrimispora > Lacrimispora xylanisolvens. The sequence goes on along the minus strand of NZ_PTJA01000013.1, from coordinate 108,093 downwards.
GCCATGTAGTGGAAACAGTTAAAGAATCCGGTGCAAAAGCAGATGTGCTTCGTATTTGCGGTGGTGGAGCAAAGAGCCGTACATGGGCCCAGATCAAAGCCTCCATGCTAAAGATGCCTGTATATCTTCTGGATGAAACTTCGGGAGATGTTCCGGTGGGAGATGCATTGATTGTTGGACATAAGGTAGGAGTTTTTCCGGATCTTACCAAAGCAGTGGAACAGATTGTTAAAGTAAATGAGATTATTCAGCCAATCGATGAGTGGGTAAATGCATACGATAAGCTCTATCCATATTATGTGGAAATGTATCGAGATCTGGACAAGGATTTAAAAAGATTGAAAAGCACCGTAGACGGATTGCTTGTTTAGAACAGGGCATACATTCATCAGTTTCTGTTCTATGAGTTACGAATTTAATACAGAAAGATAGAGAGATGAGGGAGATGCATAAGCACCTCCCCCTTTTTATTTTTCTAAAATCACTGCAATTGTGCGGCTCTCGTTATTCCATGGAGTGCCACACACGTCTGAATATATACCGCATTCTTTAAATCCTGATTCTTTCACCTCTTTTAATAGTGTGCCTTCTGTATAATAAGTATTCCAGAGATGGTAAACGGAAGCCTCTGCACTGGATATAATAACGTATTGATCCAGTGTTGCATGTTCAGGATACTTACAGCATCTTTTTAGTTCAACATATCCATCCTCCCGCCAGAAGCCGTTTCTTTCCTGGATCTCCCATACCTGTTTTTCCTGGAAAGCATGGAACTCATTTATGGAAAAGGCGTCAAATAAGAATTTTCCCCCAGGCTTCAGATGATCATAAACCTGTTTTAAAACTATTTTTCTTTTCTCCGTAGAAAGAGCACCGTAATCGCAGTAAATCATAACGGCAAAATCAAACTTGGGGTTTAATTCAAGGGAAAGGTAGTTCTGATAAAAATAATTGATGTTCAAATTCTTTTTAGCTGCTGACTTTTTTGCGTAATCAATGGAACGAGAGGAAAAATCCACTCCGGTTACCTGATATCCGGCCCTTGAGAAGAATTCCCCATAAATTCCGGGACCGCACCCCAAGTCAAGCAGAAGGGGATAGTCTTTGGGCGGAACCGTGTCGGCAATCCATTTCGCTGATTTTTCAATAAAAGCCATTTTACGGCTGGCTCCATTAAATTCCGGATCCAGATGGGATTTTAGCATTTGCTTTGAGATGTATTCATCATCCCAAAAAGGAATACTGGTTTCCTGATATAATTCAGGACGTTTTAATAATTCTTTGATTTCATACAGCATAGTAAGGCCTCCTTAAAAATTGGTAAAAGAATAGCCGCGGAAATTACTCCGCGGCTATTCTTAAATAGAGAAAGAAAAGACTGAGAGTAAATAAAATCATAAAAGCAGACACGAAAATAAGGCTGAAAGATCAGCTTGTTATTTTTCATCTGTTTCGTTGATTTATTTACTCACTTCCAGCGATATCCATGCCGTGAATTCAAAACATCGGACATGCCGGGATTTCTTCACCTCTTTTATATTTGTTTACCTCTTAATCTTATTGCAGCAGGTACTTTTTGTCAACCAGAAGCCATCAGCTAATGAGCTGTCGCAGATAGGAGAGCAGTCCAAGTCTGCGAAATGTTTCTAATAAGAATGCGGCAAATACAGTTCCGCATACAGTGCTCATCAAAAAAGGAATTACAAAGAAGTAAACCGCAACATCCTTGCCAAGTATCAGCGTCGCAACCGGATAGCAGAGAATTGCTCCGATGAGCCCTGTCCCGGTAATTTCTCCTACGTAAGCCCATAGAAGTTTTCCGGTCTTTTGAAACAGAAGCGCACTGAAAATTGCCCCTACCATGCTTCCTGGAAATGCAAGAAGGGTTCCGGTACCGGATAAGTTTCTGATCAGAGATGAGGTAAATGCCATGGCAACACCGTAAGTGGGGCCTAAAAATACTCCTGCAAGGACATTTACCAGGTGCTGAATGGGAAAGCATTTAGAGGCACCAATGGGAATGGAAAAGCCGGAAAGTGTAACAGTAAGTGCCACAAGCATTCCACTTGCTGCCAGTTTTTTTATTGTAACTCCCGAAGATATCCGGGCCATGGCTGTTTTGCCCGAGTCTGTTTTTGAATACATGTCTTTACTCCTTCCAAGTCAATCTCATTCATCATAGATGTTGACAATTTCTCCGTCTAAAATCCGGTTCATATTTTTCATTGCACAGAAGTTGCCGCACATGGAACAGGTATCTTCCTTCTCTGGTTTAGAGGATGCACGGTACCTTCTGGCTTTTTCCGGATCAATGGCCAGATTAAACATAGCTTCCCAATCAAGGCGTTTTCTTGCATCACTCATCTGGTGATCCCACTCCTTCGCTCCTTTGATGCCCTTTGCCAGGTCAGCAGCATGGGCGGCGATCCGCGCAGAAATAATGCCTTCCTTCACATCATCGGCATCAGGAAGTCTTAGATGTTCCGCAGGGGTCACGTAGCAGAGGAAAGAAGCTCCGGCAGCAGCGGCTATGGCACCTCCAATGGCTGCGGTAATGTGATCGTATCCGGGAGCAATGTCTGTAACCAGAGGCCCTAATACATAGAACGGAGCGCCTTTGCAGATGGTCTGCTGAATCTTCATATTGGCGGCAATCTGGTCAAGAGGCATATGTCCGGGCCCTTCAATAATTACCTGTACATCCTTTTCCCAGGCACGACGGGTCAGTTCCCCCAGTGTTACCAGTTCTTCGATCTGGGAAATATCGGAGGCATCTTCAATACAGCCTGGACGGCAGGCGTCTCCAAGACTTAATGTGACATCATGTTCCCGGCAGATTTCCAGAATGCGGTCAAAGTGCTCATAAAATGGGTTTTCATTTCCCGTCATCTCCATCCAGGCGAATATGATGGAGCCGCCTCTGGAAACTATATTAGTCAGACGTTTCGCCTCTTTAAAACGGTGAGCCGTCTGCCTGTTGATGCCCACGTGGATGGTCATGAAATCCACTCCGTCTAACGCATGCATTTCCACAATCTGAATCCATTCCTCAGAAGTTATTTCCTTAAGAGGTTTATGATAATAAACTACGGCATCATAGATCGGCACAGTTCCAATCATGGCTGGGCACTGGCTTGTCAGCCTTTTTCTGAATTTCCTGGTATCTCCAAAGGAACTTAAATCCATAATGGATTCCGCTCCCATTAAAACTGCATCCTCAACCTTTTTCAGCTCTAAATCCATGTCGTTTAAATCTCTGGATGTACCAAGATTCACGTTGATTTTTGTTTTTAGCATGGAACCGATGGCGTTTGGATCTAGGCAGCTATGGTGTTTGTTAGCAGGGATGACTGCCTTGCCTTCGGCTACCAGCACCATTAATTCTTCTGGTTTCATTCCCTCTTTTTTCGCTGTAGCTTCCATTTCTCTGGTCAGAATGCCTTTTCTTGCGGCATCCATCTGTGTGGTGTAATTCATATGTAGTCCTCCTTCATTTTGAAGGGATTTATGGCACAGGACAAAAAAAGAGCCCATACCAAATAGGTACAGGCCCAGATAGATACATCCGTCTTGTATAAATCCCTACGTTGGCATTACCCAAATCAGGTTATAAAGGTCGAAGTTGATCACTTCCTCTCAGCCCGCATACGAGCTCCCTCTTGTGGCACTAGTGTAGCACCGGTACATATGGATGTCAAGTGGATTATCATTTCGTTATGGCAGATTTCATCTCTCTTATGTAGTCACAGATTGGTTCTACACAATCTTTGCCATGTAAAGCTGCCAGCTTTACAATGGCGCTTCCCACAATGATGCCATCTGCATATTTACTTAATTCCTTTGCCTGCTCTGGTGTGGAAATTCCAAAACCGATGGCACAGGGCAGGTCCCTGGAGGCTTTCACAAGAGAAACCATATCGCCGATATCCGAGGTGATTTCTTTTCTTACGCCGGTTACGCCCATGGAAGAAACGCAGTAAACAAATCCCTCTGCTTCCGATGCAATGGCGGTAATCCGCTCCTTAGAAGTAGGTGCAATGAGGGATATCAAGTCAATTCCGTACTTCCGGCAGATGGGATGAAGTTCCTCTTTTTCCTCAAACGGCATATCGGGCACGATAAGAGCATCTATGCCGCTTTCTGCTGCATTTTTAATAAAACGCTCACTTCCATATACAAATATGGGATTAATGTAAGTCATAAACGCCAGAGGGACATTTGTTTTTTGCCGTATGCGGGAGACAGATTCGAAAATTTTATCTGCAGTCGTGCCAGCGGCAAGAGCACGCTGGTCTGCTTCCTGGATCACGATTCCCTCTGCAACCGGGTCAGAAAAAGGAATTCCCAGTTCTATCATATCAGCACCTGCCTCCGCCATGGCAGGAACCAGCTGCTCTGTAACGGTAAGATCCGGATCGCCGGCGGTAATAAACGGAATAAATGCTTTTCCTTTTGAAAATGCTTCACTGATTCTACTCATAGATTTCTACCCCCTTGTAACGAGCAATTGCGGCCACATCCTTGTCTCCGCGGCCGGATAAGTTGATGACGATAATCTGGTCTTTTCCCATAGAAGGCGCAATCTTTCTGGCATAGGCGATTGCATGAGCGCTTTCAATGGCAGGAATGATACCTTCTTTTCGGGACAAATATTCAAATGCATCCACTGCTTCCCTGTCAGTGACAGGAACATAATCAGCCCTTCCTGTGTCAAACAGTGCGGCGTGCTCCGGCCCGATTCCCGGATAGTCAAGCCCTGCAGAGATCGAGTATACAGGAGCGATCTGTCCGTACTCATCCTGGCAGAAATAGGATTTCATTCCATGGAAGATTCCTACGGTTCCGGTAGAAATAGTAGCAGCATTTTTATCAGTGTCAATACCGTGTCCGGCAGCTTCACAGCCTACCAGCTTAACAGAGCTGTCTCCGATAAAATCATAGAACAGGCCCATGGCATTGCTGCCGCCGCCCACGCATGCGATAAGCATATCGGGCAGCTTTCCTTCTGCTTTCAGAATCTGTTCCCTGACTTCTTTACCGATGATGCTTTGGAAATCACGTACAATGGTGGGAAATGGGTGAGGTCCCATAACGGAACCCAGAACATAGTGGGTATCCTCCACCCGGTTGGTCCATTCCCGAAGGGTTTCATTTACCGCATCCTTTAATGTCTGGGTTCCGCTGGTAACCGGATGAACCTTGGCACCCAAAAGCTCCATACGAAATACATTTAATGCCTGGCGGTCCGTATCCTCTTTTCCCATGAAGATTTCGCATTCCATTCCCATTAAGGCTGCAGCAGTAGCAGTAGCCACGCCGTGCTGGCCTGCACCGGTTTCTGCAATAACACGGGTTTTTCCCATTTTCTTAGCCAGGAGAACCTGCCCCAGTGCATTGTTGATTTTATGAGATCCGGTGTGGTTTAAATCTTCCCGTTTTAAATAAATCTTTGCACCGCCAAGATCCTCAGTCATTTTTTCTGCGTAGTACAAAAGAGATGGTCTTCCTGTGTATGTTTCATGAAGTGCCTTTAACTCTGCAAGAAATTCCTCATCCTGCATACAGGCATTGTATGCTTTCTCCAGTTCCGTCACTGCATTCATCAGCGTTTCGGGGATAAATTGTCCGCCGTGCTGTCCAAATCTTCCTTTTGACATGATTTTACACTCCTTACTGTTTGTATGATTTCTTTTATTTTTTCCGGATCTTTTCTGCCTTCCGTTTCAACAAGACTGCTGATATCCAGACAGAAAGCCTCTGTTTTAAGGGCGGCTTCTATGTTCGCCATACCGACTCCGCCTGCCAGGAACCAGGGCTTTTTTATGGGTGGTATCATGGTCCAGTCAAAGCTTGTTCCGCTGCCGCCCTGAATTCCTTTGACATAGGAGTCAAGAAGCAGATAGTCGGCTGAAAGTGTTTCCGCTTCTAAAATTTCCTCTGCTGACTGTACCCGGATAGCTTTAATAATGGGTACCGGGCGGTCTAATTTGTCTTTCAGCTCCAGAATTTCCGCTTCACTTTCATCCCCGTGAAGCTGGATCAGCTGAATAATATCACTTTTTACAAGAGAAATGATTTCGTCCGCTGGGTTGTTTACAAAGACACCCACAGCGGGGATTTCCGGGAGCAAATCATTTCTTAAAAGCTCTGCTTGCCTGTGGGTAAGCTGCCGCTTCCCGGGGGCAAAAACAAACCCTGCATAGTCTGGTTTATAGCAGTTAAGGGCGAGCACATCTTCTTTCCCAGTAAGACCGCAGATTTTAATTTTCTTTTCAGCGTATACCATTGGCAGCCTTCCTCATTTCCCGTAAAATGGCTTTCTTATCAGGAGAGCGCATCAGACTTTCTCCAATCAGGACTCCGTTAACTCCCGCCTGATACAGCCGTTTTACATCTTCAGCGGTCTGTATTCCGCTTTCTGCAATAAAAGCAGTTCCTGCAGGCACCAGACCCCTTAAACGAATGGAATTTTCAAAGTCCACTTCAAATGTCTTTAAATTCCGGTTATTAACTCCGATCAGGCGGGCTCCGGCTGACAGTGCACTGTGGATTTCTTCCTGGTCATGAGCCTCAACAAGAGCGCTGAGTCCAAGGCTGTCACATATTTTCATGTATTCTTTCAGCTTTTCCGTATCCAGAAGGGCGCAGATGAGAAGTACTGCGGAAGCACCAAGCACCTTTGCTTCGAAGATCTGATAAGGATCAACGGTAAAATCCTTTCTTAGCAGAGGCAGGGAAACCGACTGGCTGATTTCGGTTAAATATTCCCCTTTTCCAAGAAAATAATCCGGTTCTGTCAGTACAGAGATGGCATCAGCTCCGGCTTTTTCATATTCCATGGCAATTTCCCTGTATGGAAAATCAGGTGCAATCATTCCTTTAGAGGGGGAGGCTCGCTTTACTTCACAGATAAAGGAGATTCCGGGAGAGGAGATGGCTTTTTCAAAAGAAAAATCACACTCCCTATTTCCGTCTTCAAATGCCATGTATGCCATTTCCTCCATCTGACTTACTGAAATCGCTTTTTTTGCCTTCTCAGCCCGCTGTTTTGAGGCAGCCGCCAGTGTATCAAGGATCATAAAGCCACCTCATTTACTGCGTTCACAAATTCCTCCAGCTTTGCAGCAGCTTTTCCGGAATCAATTAAGTCAGCAGCAGTTTTGATGCAGTCAGAGATGGTGCAGTTATCAATACCCAGGTATAGGCTGAGAGCGGAATTTAAAATCACAATATCCCTCTTGGGGCCGCGAAGTGTCCCGTTTAAAATTTCTTTCGTGATTACTGCATTCTCCGCGGGGGTTCCGCCAAGCAGATCGGATAAGCTGCTGCGGCTTAAGGAAAACTGTTCCGGTGTGATTTCATAGGGAATCAGCTCCCCGAAACGGATCTCACAGACATGGGTTGGACCCGTTACTGTTGCTTCATCCAGACCGTCTGACCCGCAGACAACAAGCCCTCGTTTCACACCCAGGTTGCTTAACACCTGTGCAAGGGGTTCCACCAGCTTTTTGTCATAAACACCTAACAGCTGCATGGTAGCACCAGCTGGATTTGACAAAGGCCCCAGAATGTTGAAAATGGTACGGACACCCAGCTCTTTTCTCACAGGACCTGCATACCTCATGGAAGAATGATGAGTCTGTGCAAAGAGAAAACACATACCAGTCTCTTTTAAGACCTTACCAGACTGTTCTACAGACAGACTTAAATTAACTCCCAGCTGTTCTAATACGTCCGCAGCGCCGCTTTTGCTGGAAACGCTTCTGTTCCCATGCTTTGCAACCGGAACGCCTCCTGCAGCCACGACAAAGGCGCTGGTAGTGGAGATATTAAAGGTTCCCACCTCATCCCCACCTGTGCCCACGATATCAATAACAGGAAAATCAGGAGCCAGTTTCATGGCTTTCTCTCTCATAACAGTCGCGCAGGCAGTGATCTCATCTATGGTCTCGCCTTTCATGCGAAGAGCCGTTAAAAATGCTGCCATCTGGGCGGGAGTTGTTTCTCCGCTCATAATTTCATTCATAACCTCTCTTGCCGCTTCAAAACTCAAGTCCTGCCCTTCAATTACGTCATGGATTGCTTCTTGAATCATTGGGTTACCTCCTTTATATAATGGTCAGAAAATTTTTTAATATGGTCATACCATTTGGCGTGAGTATGGATTCCGGGTGAAACTGAAGTCCGTAGACCGGATATTCTTTATGCTTCACTGCCATGACTTCTCCGATGGAATCCGTTCCGATTACAGTCAGGCAGTCCGGGAGGGAGTCTTTTTCTGCGATCAGAGAATGGTATCGGGCAGCAGGGATTGTATCTGGAAGTCCCTTAAAAATGGGATCTGAGTTGTCAATGTCAATCAGACTCTGTTTTCCATGCATCAGCTTTTTCGCGTGGGTTATATGAGCCCCGTACACCTCACAGATCCCCTGGTGCCCCAGACAGACACCAAGTATGGGAACGGTTCCGGCAAGCTCCTTTACCACATATTCGCACACACCGGCATCCCTGGGGTATCCCGGCCCGGGAGAAAGTATGATATGGGAAGGGTGCAGGAGGCGGATTTCATCTACCGTCAGTTCGTCATTTCTTATAACTTTTATATCCGGCTCAATGGAACCGAACAGCTGGACCAGATTATAGGAGAAGCTGTCATAATTATCAATCAGCAGTATCATCAGTCATTCACCTCCCCAGCCGTTTCAATTGCGTGGATTACAGCCTTTGCTTTGTTGCCTGACTCCTCATATTCCAGCTCCGGAACACTGTCAGCCACAATCCCGCCGCCGGCCTGAACGGTCACCATTCCGTTTTTCTTCACTGCCATCCGTATGGCAATGCAGGTATCCATGTTTCCGGTAAAATCAATGTATCCAAGAGCTCCGCCGTAGATGCCCCTGGGTTCCCGCTCCAGCTCCTCGATAATCTCACAGGCACGGATCTTTGGTGCGCCGGAGAGTGTACCGGCAGGAAGTACTGCCTCGATTGCGGACAGACCATCGCAGTCTGGTCTTATGTCTGCCTCTACCTGGGAGCAGATGTGCATAATCCGGGAAAACCTGTGGATCATCTTGTATCCGGTGACCTCAACCGTGGAAAAAGCTGCGATTTTTCCCAGATCATTCCGTCCTAAATCCACAAGCATGTTATGTTCGGACAGCTCCTTTTCATCAGCAAGCAGTTCCTCTTCCAGCTGTCTGTCTTCCTCTTCACAGCGCCCTCTTGGTCTGGAACCGGCAACGGGGAAGGTGGTCAGCCTTCCGTCCTTTAACCGGACCAGGGTCTCAGGAGAGGTGCTGATGATTTCAGTCTCATCCATGTGAAGATAAACCATGTAGGGCGAGGGATTGGTGGTTCTTAACACCCGGTAAGCATTTAGAAGACTGTCATGATACTCACTTTTAAACTGTCTGGACAGAACTGCCTGAAAAATATCACCGTCCACAATGTAATCTTTTGCCTTCTCCACCATACGGCAGTATTCCTCTTTGGTAACATTGCAGTGAAACTCCGGTCTGCCCTGTACAGCCGATTTTTTCAAAGGAGTATTTTCTCCAATCATCCGTGCAATGCTTTCCAGTCTTGTACAGGCAGCTCCGTAGTTTTCCATAATCCGGTCGGTTTTCATATTTACCACGATGCTTATTTTCTGTTTCAAATGATCATAGGCAATGACCGTATCAAACAGCATGAGATCAAAATCGCTGCAGTCCCCTTTTTTGATTGACAGCACAGGCTCCGCATATCCGATCATGCTGTAAGCAAAATACCCTACAAAGCCTCCGGTAAAGGGCGGAAGTCCCGGAATTTTCGGAGAATGATATTCCTTTAATATTTCCCGGAGAATTTCAAAGGGAGTGTCTGTCTGAACGATTTCGTCCGGAGCTGCTCCTCCGTTACTGTCATAACGGCGTATGGTAACAACATGATCCTTGCAGCTGATCTTCATGACCGGATCATATCCAAGAAAGGAGTAGCGTCCCCAGTTTTCGCCGCCCTCGATACTTTCTAACAAATAGTACTTACTGCTTAATGCACCGATTTTTCTAAGCAGCGTGATGGGGGTTACAATGTCTGCATAAATTTCCCGGCAGACTGGTATGACAGGGTAGGAAGCACCAAGCGCTTCAATCTCCCTGCAATCCGGTGTAATGTTCATAATTACTGGCTCCTTTCCTGAATAAGAATTTTATGTAACAAAAAAAGCTCCCGTCCCTCTTCCATAGTTCTATGGATAAGAGGGACGGAAGCTTAAAATATACGTTCCGCGGTACCACCCTGATTGGAGAAGATAGACTTCTCCCGCTTATAGCACACTAACATGTGCCTCCCCTTGATAACGGATAGGAAACCCGTCGGCATCTACTACCGGAGACAAACACCGGTTTCAAGCCGCCCTCGCAGGTCCATTCAGACCAGACATCAACGCTTCCTCTCACCAACCGGAAGCTCTCTGTGCATGATGAAGAGATCTTACTTACTCCTGCTCAACAGTTTATTACTTTGCTTTGCTACAGTATATGAGATCAGAAAGAAAATGTCAATACGAAATTTAAATTTAATTTTAACCTCATTGACATTTGAAAAAATGGTGTTAGAATGGTGCTAATTGAAAGCAGTAAAAAAGCAGGAGGATATCAGATGGCGAAGATAGGAATCATCGGAATTGGAAATATGGGATACGCAATTGCCAAAGGATTATTGAAACAATATGGAAAAGAGGATATTGTTTTTACTGATGTGAATCAGGATCGCTGCGCCCAGGTATCAAAGGAGCTTGGCATTGACTGGGTGAAAACAAACCAGGAGTGCGCGAAGCTTGCAACCTATATTGTTCTGGCAGTAAAACCACAGTATTTTGATCCGCTTCTGGAGCAGCTTAAGGATACTGTGACTGAAAAAAATGTTATCATATCCATTGCACCCGGAATCACCACCACCCAGCTGAAGGAAAAACTGGGAGAGGAAAAAAGAGTGGTACGTGCCATGCCCAATACCCCTGCTCTTTTGGGAGAGGGTATGACAGGAGTCTGCTATGACGAAAAATCTTTTTCAGACGAAGAGAAGCACGCCATTGATAGTATATTCACTTCCCTTGGTAAAATGAGGATTGTAGAGGAACGCCTGATGAATGCAGTGGTATGTGTCAGCGGCAGTTCCCCTGCTTATGTCTATCTGTTTATTGAAGCACTGGCTGACAGTGCTGTAAAGTACGGCCTTCCCCGTGATGCGGCTTATGAGATGGCAGCCCAGGCGGTAGTCGGAAGTGCCAGAATGGTGCTTGAGACCGGGGAGCACCCGGGAGCACTGAAAGACAAGGTCTGCTCTCCGGGAGGAACTACCATTGCCGGAGTTTCTGCCTTAGAGGAATTTGGCTTTCGCAATGCGGTGATTAAGGCTTCGGATGCCTGTTTTAAAAAATGTGAGAAGATATAGACAAAGTTCAGGGAAAGGAGAAGCCAGTCATGGATCAGCTTCCGGTAAAACGATTAGACAGGACCCTGAAATATCAGGGGAGCATTTTGAAAATATACGAAGATACCGTAGATGCAAACGGACATCTGGCACACTGGGACTTCATTCATCATAATGGGGCAGCAGCAGTGGTGCCGGTTACAAAAGACGGAACCATCCTTATGGTCAGACAGTACCGCAATGCACTGGACCGGTATACGCTGGAGGTGCCGGCGGGAGCACTGAACTTCCCTGAAGAGCCAAAGATTGACTGTGCTCACAGAGAACTGGAAGAGGAGACCGGGTATAAGACAGAAAAAGAAAAGCTGGAATTTCTCATAAGAGTCAACACTACGGTTGCTTTCTGTGATGAAGTCATTGATATCTTTGTGGCACGGGATTTAGAGCCTTCCGTCCAGAATTTAGACGAAGATGAATATATCGAAGTGGAAGAATGGACCGTAAAGGACCTGGAAGAGAAGATCTATCAGGGAGAGATTACAGATGGAAAAACCATTGCGGCTATTTTAGCGTATGCAAGGAAGTATGATGTAAAATAAGGGAATAAACAGACCCTCTGCAGGCATAAATTATGACAAGACCTGTAGGGGGATTTTTATGGCAAATTACTTGCTGCGTTTCAAACAAGGACTAAAGAGAAGAGCCTTAAGAGGCGGCTATATTCAGGTTCCAGGGAAAGTCAGGGCAGATGACCGGTATCTGGTCTGCTTTTTTATCGGACTGATTGCAGGGACAATCATTGCCAATTTCTGGTATTCTTCTTTTGAAAATGAAGCGGTTTACTACCTTGGATTGTTAGACAGAAGTAAAAGTGTAAACGGGCAGAATGGAATAGGGCTCTTCGGAGAAGTTTTAAGACAGAGACTGATCCAGATTTTTGTTGCATGGCTGATAGGAATGACCGCATATGCTGCCATTTTATACTGTTTTATGACAGCAGGACTTGGATTTTCCATGGGATTTGTCATGTCTGTCATTACCGTACAAAAAGGACTAATGGGATTGCCGTTTTTTTTCATGACAGTGATGCCCCAATGGCTTTGTTATCTGCCGTTGTGGATTCTTTTACTGTACTGGGGCGTACAGAAAGGAAAACGGTTTCGGGTTGCAGTGCTTTTTTTAATCCTTCTTCTGTGCATCATGGGAAGTGCTCTGGAGACCTGGATGAATCCTGTTTTCCTGAAATATGTCCTGTAAAATCGAGATTCCTGAAAAAAAATATAGTAAAATGATTGACCAAAAGTTACCATATCTTGCGAAATAACGGAGCATGCCACCAATATCTAGTATATATTATGTAAAGTGCTTTTTCTGCTCAAAAAATGTGTTTGATTTTATCGAAAATAGTCTATATAATGTTAGGAAGAAGCCTTATTTTAGGGCATTTTTTGAAACCGGAAGGTCAGGGGATATTGAAATGGTAGCCGATATTAATCATTTTATTATTTATTTAAGAGAAATAAAAAAAACATCAAAAAACACTGAGGTGTCATACCAGAGAGATTTGATTCAGATGGCTTCTTTTTTGGGGCAGCAGGGAATCATGGAAGTGGACAAGGTGACGAAAACCAGTCTGAATTCCTATATCCTGTTTCTGGAAAAAGAAGGCAGAGCGACTACTACCATTTCACGCTGTCTGGCTTCCATGAAAGCATTTTTCCATTATGAATGCAGAGAAGGGCTGATTCCCAAAGATCCGGCAGAGCTGTTAAAAGCGCCAAAAGTTGAGAAGAAAGCGCCTACCATATTGACTGTGGATGAGGTGAACTGTCTGCTAAGCCAGCCCTGCGGAGACTCCCCCAAGGAGTTAAGGGACCGTGCCATGTTAGAACTTCTTTACGCTACTGGAATCAGGGTGTCAGAGCTGATTCATTTAGAGAGCAGAGATGTGAATCTGTCCGTGGGATATATTACATGCCGGGACGAGCATAAGGAACGGATGATACCGTTTGGTAAAGTAGCCAAGCTGGCTCTTTCCGCGTATATGGAACGGGGCAGACAAGCTCTTTTAAAAGGGCAGGATTCGGACTGGCTGTTTACCAATTGCAGCGGCAAACCCATGAGCCGTCAGGGATTCTGGAAGATCATCAAATTTTACGGAGATAAAGCGGGTATTCAATCCGATATTACCCCTCATACTTTAAGGCATTCATTTGCCGCCCATCTGCTTCGTAACGGTGCGGATATCCATGCAGTGCAGGCCATGCTTGGTCATTCTGATATGGCGACAACACAGATGTATATGAACTATGCCCAGAAAGAAAACGTGCGGCGCACCTACGCAGGAGCTCACCCAAGAAGTTAGCCGGAATATAATACAGAAGAATATAAAACAATATTTGCCTGTATAGATTCTTTGCGCTATAATAGGTGAGTCGGCGTGAAAAGCTGCAGGAAAATTTTATGATTATGAGGGATAGAAGATGAAGAAATTAGAAGATTATGTCACAAGCATTCCGGATTTTCCGGAGGCAGGAATTGTATTCCGTGATGTGACTACCATTCTGGAAGACCCGGACGGACTTTCCATGGCTGTGGATGGCGTTCGTCAGATGTTAGAAGGAGTGGAATATGATTCTGTAATCGGGCCTGAGTCCAGAGGCTTTATTTTTGGTGTGCCGGTAGCCTATGCAGAGCACAAGGGCTTTATACCTGTGCGTAAGAAAGGGAAACTTCCAAGAGAAGTTCTTTCTGCTGATTATGAACTGGAATATGGCAAAGCCACAGTGGAGATTCATAAGGATTCCATTAAACCGGGACAGAAAGTGGTTATTATCGATGACCTGATTGCAACCGGAGGAACCATTGAAGCGATTATCAAGCTGGTGGAAGAACTGGGCGGCGAAGTGGTTAAGATCTGCTTTATCATGGAACTTGCCGGATTAAACGGTAGAGACAGACTTAAGGGATATGATGTAGATGCGATGATTATCTACGAAGGTAAATAATCATCTGGTAAGAGAATTTAAGGTTTTTTGCTGCCTGTTTTTTACAGGTGCACAAAGAGCTTTGAATTCTCTTTTTTTCTAGAGAAAGTCAGGTAAATTCGATATTTTTTTGACATAATTTATTTTTTTTTGTACATGATACATGTCTATTGATTTTCTTATTTTGAATGTGATATGATGTGTCCAACACATTGAATTGTATACAATGTGCAACATAAGAACAATTGAAAACCGAAAATAATAGAGAGCAAAAGCGAAAGGAAAATAAATTATGGCTGTACATGTAATTGATGAAGCAAACAGATGCTTAAACTGCAAAAAACCATTATGCCGGCAGGGATGCCCCATACAGACTGCCATTCCACAGATGATTCAGGCATTTAAAGAAGGGGATTTAAACAGAGCGGGAGAGATGGTATTTGAAAATAATCCCATGTCACTGGTGTGTTCTCTGGTATGCAATCATGAGAAACAGTGTGAAGGCCACTGCATACTGGGAAAGAAAGGCCAGCCAGTCCACATCAGCAGTATTGAAAATTACATCTCCGATACTGTTTTTGATAAGTTAAAAATTGAATGCATGCCGAAAAACGGTAAAAAGGTGGCGGTAATCGGTGCAGGACCAGCCGGTATCACCATTGCAATTCTCCTGACGAAAAAGGGCTACAGTGTGACGATTTTTGATGCCAGAGATAAGGTTGGAGGAGTTTTACAGTACGGAATTCCAGAATTCCGCCTTCCCAAATCCATACTGGAGCGTTACAAGAAAAAGCTTCTGGAAATCGGAGTTAAGATTCGTCCCAACACAGCTATAGGAACAGCACTGGAAATAAAGGATTTAATTCGAGACGGATATCAGAGTATATTTATCGGTACTGGTGTTTGGAGACCGAAAACACTGGGCGTAAAGGGAGAATCTCTGGGTAATGTTCATTACGCCATTGATTATCTTGCCAATCCCGATGCATATAATCTGGGGGATACCGTTGCTATAATTGGAATGGGCAATTCCGCCATGGATGTGGCAAGGACAGCTATCCGCCATGGTGCCAGAAAGGTGACGCTTTATGCAAGAGGAAACGTAAGCAATGCAAGCGAGCATGAAACAGCCTATGCAAAGCTTGACGGAGCGGATTTCCAGTTTGGAAAGCAGATAGTGGAAATCACAGATGAAGGTCCTGTATTTGTAAATGTCATCCATGATGAAGAAGGAAAAGCAATTGGCCAGGGGGAAGAGCGGGAACAGTTTTTTGCAGACTCCACCATTATTTCGGTCAGCCAGGGACCAAAGAGCAAACTGGTGAATACCACTGAAGGCTTGAAAGCCAGTCAGAATGGTCTTCTTATGACGGACGACAACGGTCAGACTACCATACCTGGCATATTTGCTTCCGGAGATGTGGTGTTAGGAGCCAGAACGGTGGTAGAGGCTGTGGCCTACTCAAAAACTGTGGCAGAAGCCATGGATGAATATATGAAATCAAAAGAAGAGTGATAAATATGATAAATAGCAGTCTTATAAACCTGCAGGGTATGCTTTTTTTACTGGTTGCAGCCGGAGTGATTCTAAGGAAACTGGGAATCCTGCCGGACAGTGCAAAACAGGTGCTGACCGATCTGGTGATTGATCTCATCCTGCCGTGCAATATAATAAGTTCCTTTCTCATTGAATTTAATCTGGATATACTGAAAGGTTTTGCGGCTATTCTGCTGATTGCCACACTGATTCAGTTTGGCTGCCTGATCATAGCCAATACCTTTTATAATAAGGAGCCGGACCGGCGAAAGAAGGTGCTTCAGTATGGAACCGTCTGCTCCAATGCCGGTTTTATGGGAAATCCAATCGCAGAAGGGGTTTACGGAGCAGAAGGATTAATGTATGCGTCCATCTTCCTTGTTCCCCAGCGAATTGTCATGTGGTCTGCGGGAGTATCTTATTTTACAGAAAGTCCGGACAGGAAGACAGTGGTAAAGAAAGTTCTTACCCATCCATGTATTGTTGCAGTGTATATTGGCCTGTTTTTTATGATTACCCAGATATCAATGCCGGCATTTTTAGAAAATACCATTCGAAATGTGGGCGGCTGTACCACAACTGTTTCCATGATATTAATCGGTACCATTCTTGCAGAGGTAAAGGCGGGAAGTATCATTGATAAAGGGATTATGAAATATACCCTGATCCGTTTGTTTTTTATTCCCTTTCTGGTATATATCTGCTGCCGTCTCTTTCCTGTGCGCCCTATGATATCCGGCGTGTCCGTGCTGCTTACTGGTATGCCGGCAGGGAGCACCACTGCCATACTGGCGGCCAAATATGACGGAGACTATATCTTTGCAACTAAATGTGTGGTGGTGACAACCCTGTTATCACTTGTGACCATCCCACTGTGGTGCATGGTTTTATAATTCGGAAAATTATATTAAAAATGACAAAACGGCACCTTCTCTTTTCATGAGTAGATGCCGTTTTCTTGTTGATACGCTGATATGAATTATTTAATGGGCCAAAGCTCCACATAGCCCCTTTGTCCCAATGGTTCCAGCTGAATGTGCGGGTTAGATAAATCCCATTGTGCGCAGATCACAGAGGGGTTATACTTTTTTCTGGCTTCCTGAAGTTCTTCAATTGCCTGACAGTAATCTTCTTCTGCAAAGGGTTCGCCTTGAAA
The DNA here is from genome assembly GCF_002934545.1 of Lacrimispora xylanisolvens. GTDB lineage: Bacteria > Bacillota > Clostridia > Lachnospirales > Lachnospiraceae > Lacrimispora > Lacrimispora xylanisolvens. Next base: position 90,998 of record NZ_PTJA01000013.1, on the reverse strand, counting down.
CATAAGATATCTTGCTGCGGGAAGTTCAATCACATCCAGGCCTTCTGGAATTAGGCCATCATAATCAACTGGTACTTCCACACCCTGTACATACTCTGAAGTTCCAGGCGTAATATAGGATTTAGGCAGCCAGAGACAAACCGGTTCGCCGCTTATGGATTTAATGCTCTGTAAAAGTCCCCAGACATCACACCCTACTTCTTCACAATACGCAAAATAATCAGTTGCCTTAATTCCTCTTTTGATTAAAACCTTACGTTTTGGCTTTTCTATTTCCTGAATAAAGATGGTTCTTACAGTACCCATTTGTTTCTCCCTTCTTAATGCACGGTATTTAACACCATAGGGGGTAAATAGATAGAGAGGAACAGGTCTTTTCACATAGTCTCCGGGGTTACAGCCGAATTCCCGAAAGAATGCCCGCTGATACCCGTCAACACTTCCAAACCCCAGTTCAGCCGCTACATCAATAATCTTGCAGGGCTCATCCCTTAACTTAATTGCAGACCTGGAAAGTCTTAATCGCCGGATATAGTTTGCCGGAGTCAGATTCGTGTGCTGTACAAAGAGACGGTAAGAATACCACGGTGAAAAATAAGATACATTTGCCAGAGCGGCCAGTGTGATATCCTCTGATAAATGATCCATGATATAATCCTGCATCCGTTGAACAGCTTCCATTTGTTCTTCCATCGTTTCACCACCTTACAGTACCCATTCTACATTACCAGGGGATTTGTTTCTCGACTATTTTTGCTGAGCTGCCTGCCTCAGTACAATCTTTATAAGTTCAGAAACCACAATTACGCTGAAGCTGAGTAAAAGCAATTTTAACCACATGGTGATTCCCAGTGGAATGGTTCCGAAAAATGCTCCTGCAAACTGAATAATTAAAATCTGCAGAACAAAGGTAATGGAAATTACAAGGAGCATAATCCTGTTTTGCAGCAGATGCTTAAAGATACTGGTGGTATGAAGCTCTCTGCAGTTAAATGCATTAAACAACTGAAACAATGCAAATAATGTGAACAATACCGTACCTGTCTCTTCTCCAGAGGCTCCTAAAAAGTTAAACACATACTGGCATAAAAAGATCACAGAAATATATAAACCGGTTAAACCGATTCGGTAATACATAGCCCGTGACAGTATGTTGTCACTGCGCCTGGTAGGAGTGCGGCTCATTAAATCGTCATAGATGGGTTCCAGTCCTAAAGTAAGCGCAGGCGGGCCGTCCATAATAATGTTGATCCATAATAGCTGCAAAGCGGTAAATGGGGCTTTCAGTCCTAATAGAATCGATGTAAACACCACGATTACTGAGGAGACATTGACAGTCAGCTGAAACTGGATAAAACGTTTGAAGTTTTCGTAGATTCCCCGTCCCCATGCAATTGCTTTTACAATCGTGGAGAAGGAATCATCAAGAAGTACGATATCGCTGGCTTCTTTTGAAACTTCCGTTCCAGATATCCCCATGGCGATTCCCACATCTGCATTTTTCAGTGCAGGAGCGTCATTAATGCCGTCTCCTGTTACCGCGACAACATTTCCCTGTGATTTTAAAAGCTTAACAACTCTCATTTTAATCGTGGGAGTGCTTCTGGCAATAACACTGATTCTGGGAAGCAGTTTCAACAGCTGGTCATCACTGAGTTCACTGATTTCCTTTGCTTCCACGGCAATCCGGTCTTCGTTTAAGATATGAAGTTCATCAGCAATGGCTTTTGCCGTAACAATATTATCTCCGGTAAGTATTTTTAAGTCAATCCCGGCGCTGCGGCAGTTTTTAACAGCTTCGTAAACATCGGCACGCAGGGGATCGGAGATTGCCACAAAACCATCAAATTTCATGTCTGTTTCCATGGCTGCGTGGTGATGGTCTTCCTCATAATTGCGCATCTGATCCAGTTCTTTATGAGCGAAGGCAATGACACGCATGGCTTTTTCCTGAGATTTTGTAATATAATGCTCTATTTCAGATTTTTCCTTATCAGAAAGGGAACACATGGAAAATACGCACTCCGGACTACCCTTTACATAGGAGATGATTTTTCCATCAACCTTGCTGATTGTAGTCATATGCTTTAACTCAGAAGAAAATGGAAATGCATGAAGGACATCATGATCATTACGCTCGTCCTTGTAGGACTTTCCGCTTGTTCCGCGAGCGGCTGAGCTTTCATAAAAATTCAGCATGGCGCACTCTGTCGGGTTTCCGATAAAGGTTCCATCCTGGGAAATGTCCGCTGTTGTATTAAGGCAGACATTGTGTATGAGCCAGTCTGAATTCAGTTCATCAGTCCGGTCATGCCATGCTCCGTCGTAAAATGCCGAAACTGTCATCTTATTTTCTGTCAGAGTTCCGGTTTTATCGGAACAGATCACATTAATGCACCCCACAGTTTCAGAGGCAATCATTTTTTTTACCAGCGCATTCTGCTTGGAAAGTTTGATAATATTAATGGAGAGCGACACGGCTACGATGGTAGGCAGTCCTTCCGGAACTGCAGCAACGATCAGAACAATGCTGGTAACAAATGCATTCAGCACCTCTTCCAGATGGAGTCCGTCGGTGATTGCAAAGGAAATCAGCTCAGAAATAAACACAACAGCAGCTGCGATAATTCCCAGTATGGTAATAGTTTTGCCTAAACGAGCCAGTTTCTCCTGAAGGGGTGTGCTGGTACGATCTGTTCCAGTCAGTTCCTTTGCTATTTTTCCTATTTCTGTCTGATCACCCACTGCCGTAATCAGCATTTTCCCGTATCCGCTGGTAATGTAATTCCCGGAATACAGCATGTTGGCGCGTTCCGCAAGGGGTGTCTTTTCATCGGTGATGATGTAATCGGCATCCTTTTTTGCAGGCACGCTTTCCCCTGTTAAAGCCGATTCATCCACAGCCAGTCCCGAACTTAGCAAAAGCCGGCCATCGGCGGGGATCTTGTCTCCTGTTGAGAGAAGAACAATATCGCCTGCAACAAGTTCTTTTTGACTCAGCATGGTGGTATCACCATTCCGTAAAACTTTAATCATGGTATCATCACTGATTTTGGATAAAGCTTCAAATGCTTTGGCACTTTTACCTTCCATAACAACGGTGATTAAAACGGAAAGGAAAATGGCGGCGAAGATTCCCACGCATTCCAGAAAATCCGCTTCAGATCCGGTGGTAGCACGAATAATATTAACGATCAGTGCGATGACTCCTGCCATAATAAGCATCAGAATCATTGGTTCACTGGATGCGCTTAAGATACGTTTAAAAAGAGATTCGGGTTTTTCTCTGGTTAATACGTTTGTGCCATATTGTTCCCTGTTTTTCTCCGCATGAGATGTTGATAATCCGGTGGTCTCATCTGAACCCAGCCGTTTTATCAGTTCCTGTTTTGACTCTAAAAATTCCTGCATTTTTTCCTCCATACATGCTCCTGTTTTACAAAATAAAAAACCCGCGTACAGCATCGCTATACACGAGTTCAAAAAGAGACCCAGTATAGCTGTGACAGCTATACATGAGTCTCGTTTATTAAGTACAAGCCAGACCGTTCCTGGTCAGTATGTTGACTTGACACGCATTACCTGCGCAAACTACTCCCTCACGAGTATTTTATATTGTCCCAACATTATGCCACATTATATGAAAGCTTGTCAAGTTTTTTGAGTGGATTAAAGATAATTGAGAATGCTCTTTTCAATCCATAACTATTATGGTTAAATTAAAGGTAAGATTTTGATTCCTGTCTACATATTAAGAAAACGGAGTATCCATATGAAACTAAAAAATAATTTTCACATATATGCGATGATTACGATTATATTCTGGTCATTGGCCTATGTTCTGACAAGACTGTCATTACAATATTTTACACCGTTCAGCTTAGGATTTCTTAGATATTTCGTTGCTTCCTGTACGTTAATAATCGTATGGGTCTTAACAAGAATGAAGCTGCCCCAGAGAAAGGACCTGCCATATTTTATACTTGCGGGAGCTCTTGGCTTTTTCTTTTATATGATCGCATTTAATCTGGGACAAAAGACGGTGACAGCTTCTACTGGCAGTATTGTGATCGCAACCGTTCCTTTGTTAACCGCTTTTATTGCGCGGTTTGTCTATAGAGAAAAAATGAGCCTTGTCCAGTGGCTGGCGTTAATCATTGAATTTGCAGGTGTGGCAGTTCTTACCCTGATGAATGGAATCCTTTCTTTTAACATTGGACTGGTCTGGTTATTTCTGGCGGCTTTGGCACTTAGTCTTTATAATCTTTTGCAGCGCCGGCTGACAAAAAAATATACCGCATTGCAGACATCTGCATTCAGCATATTCTTTGGAACCATCCTGCTGGCTGTATTTCTTCCGGTTTCGGTCAGACAGATTACGAATGCTCCGCCCATACAATGGGTTTATCTGGTGATACTTGGTGTGTTCTCAAGCGCAATTGCCTATGTATCATGGTCAAAAGCATTTGCAAAGGCAGAAAAGACCTCCCAGGTGAGCAATTATATGTTTGTTACCCCATTCCTTACCAGCCTTTTTGGATTTCTTATGGCTGATGAAATACCTGAACTTTCTACTTTGGTTGGCGGGGGAATTATATTGTTTGGAGTTTTTGTATTTAATTTCGGAGAAAAATTGTGGGAAGTGATAAAGAATCGTAAATAGTAAGAGGCAGCTTTGGCTGCCCCTTTTTTAATCTTACCGCTATTTAAAATGTATAATCTTTCAGTTCTACTTTATCCGATTCCTGATAGGGAGCCAGGGTAGAAATCATCTTTACGCAGACTTCAAACGGATTGAAACAGTAATGGGTTTCTGTTGGTTCAATATGTATGAAATCTCCCTGTTTTAAATGGTAAGTCACCCCATCAACAACAATCTTTATTTCCCCTTCCAGAATAAAAAAATTCTCCTCCATCACATCGTGATAATGTGCGGTAAAGTCCTCGCCAGGCTGAAACTGCACCACTGCAAAATTCATACGTGGTCCTTTCATCAGATATTTTGGTCCGCTGTTTCCGAACCGGTATTCCCTTTCCGATTCATTTATTATATACATACTTATTCCCTCCTTTTTGTTTACAGGCCTGGGGCAGCCCACATGTTTCTGGTTATCCTGCGGTCGCATAGCGTTAATTGAATTTTATAAAATTCTCTCCATGCTTCATAGATTTCCCCATATCGTTTGTGTTTTTCCATATCTGGTGTGATGCGTTCCTCAATTATAACCAGATCCTTGGCTGTCTGCCGGATATCCGGATATAAACCAATTCCAAAACCTGCTATGATTGCAGCCCCTAAAGCTGTGGCTTCCTTTACTTTCGGGATATTAACCGGAATCCCCAGCACATCCGATAGAATCTGTGCCCATAAATGGCTGTTGGCAGCGCCTCCCGCAAAGGTTATTTCCTCCGGAAGATTACCGGTTGTGCTTTGCACAAGCTCCAGATGTCCTTTTGTGACCAGAGCTGTGTTTTCAAGGATTGCACGGTAAAAGGTATAATGATTAAATTTAGCAGAATCCAGTTCAAAATTGGAGAAAGACGGAGCCGCATGTTTCCATTTCATAAAATTCATAATATCTGAAAATGAGCACATCATCCCATAACAGCCTGCCGGTATCTTTTCTGCTTCTTCATTTAACAAATCGTAAACATTTCTGCCAGTTTCCGCTGCCAGCTTTTTTTCCGCACTGCAGAAGCTGTCTCTGTACCAGCGCATCACAAGTCCTGGCTTAAATGCCAGTGCTTCGTACTGCCACAGAGAAGGAATGGCATGGCAGTTAACCCGGACACGGCAGTCCGGGTCCATAATGGGAGTGTCGGTATTGTATTCATACTGCCAGAAACTGCCGCCAAACACAGCGGCTTCCCCGGAATTTACCACTCCCACACCAATACACCCAAGCTGGGCATCACCGCCTCCGGCAACCACAGGTATACCCTCGGGAAGTCCGGTAGAAGGCTGTAACCCCGCCATGGTCTTTCCAATTACAGTGCCGCATTCCTTTACAGGAGGGAACAAGTCGGTCCTTAATCCGCATCTTTGATTAATCTCTGGATTCCATGTCCGGGAGGCCAGGCGAAACAGCCCGGTAGTAGAGCCGTTGCTTGGCTCAACGGCCAGAATTCCGGTTAATTTATAAATGAGCCAGTCATTAAACATCCCTAAGTATGCGGTTTTTTCGTATCGGTCTGGCAGCTTGTTTTTCACCCACAGAAGTCTTGGTATGGCATCCAGGGCAAAAGATTGTCCCGATTCCTGATACAAAAGGCGTTCCAGTTCAGGGTCTTTTCGGATTAACTGTTCCACTTCATCATTACTTCTGGCATCAACATTGGCACAGGCCCAGATTTCACGGCCTTCTCTGTCATAAAGAACAATACCTTCCCTCATACAGGTGGTGGATATTGCGGCGATCTCCCTGGGATTTACATTAGTTTCACTGATTACCCTGCGGATACAGGATGCGGCAAGTTCCCAGTTTTTCACCCAGTCAAAATCCATGCTGCCCGGATAATCCGGATCTTCTTTGTGTTCCCATTCCTCCTGAACACAGGCGATCTGACTCCCTTTTAAGTCAAACAGTACGGCACGTACACTCCCTGTTCCAGCGTCAATTGCTAAAAGATAATTTGATGACATGCAGACACCTCCATTTTGATTTTTAATATCAACCGGGATCTTCGTTAAGCAGGCTCAGTGCAGTTTCTTCATCGGTAATCAGTGTATTTAAATATCCGCCTTTTAAGGATGCCCGGATTGCTTTAACCTTGCTGCTTCCAGCTGCCACGCCAATTACATTGGGCAGTGCCCGAAGGGTGGACAGAGGAGTGCTTAATAGCCGCTCTTCAATATCTGTTTCAACAGGATTCCCATCCTTGTCAATAAAATGACTTAAAAGATCCCCCACTGCTCCCTGCATGGAAAGATACAGAAAGTCGTTTTTTGTGAAAATTCCATTCTTTATGATTGTCGCGTCCTCGTTAATTCCTCCAATGCTGATCACTGTCATAGAAGCCAGATTCACCATCCGGGAGATTTCCTGAATGGAGGGCTCATGACTCAGCTGGCTGCACAGTTCTTTTGTTGAAACGATTAAAGGAGCAGGATACAAATACAGTTTTGTATTAAATACGCTGGAAAAGGTATTGGGAAGATAATAGCTGACTCCTCCAGTTAATGAAACGGCGGAGAGAGGCGTTTCTGCCACAGTTGCAAGCTGATTTAAGACGCGGCTTAAGGTATCTCCGTATCCAATATTAATATAGGTATTTTCTGTAATCCGGTCGTTAATGTACATGGCAGCAGCTTTGGCAACGTTATCATTGGCACAGGAATCATCAGGAGAGGACGGGACTACAAACGCATCCTTTAGATTCCACTTTTTGATTAATTTCTGTTCTGCCTGAAGGTGATGGCTGCGCTCCTGAGAGATCTTAAACTGTATCACTCCGTTCTGCCTTGCCTTATCTAGCAGCTTTATTACTTTCATGCGGGAGATGCCAAGTTTGTCGGAAATCTTCTGTTGGGTCATATTTTCGATATAGTAGTACCACGCTGTCTTAACAATAAGCGATTCTTCGTAATTCATTCTGTTTATCCCCGGTTTCTTAAGATTGTCACAAAAGTTGTTAATAAAATAAAATGTTTGCAACTAAACGTAGTATAGCAATTGGCATATCATCTGTCAATAGTGCTGAGATAAAAATGATCATCCTGATAAAAACTCTATAAAATAAAGTAATTTTACTAAATAATATAAAAAATATATGATAAATTAGTGCAAAAACACCAGATATTTTTTGTGAAGCTATTGACAATCAAAATTAGATCATGTATCATCATGAATGTAACAAAAGTTTATAGTATAAACAAAAATATCGTATTACGGGTGGGGAGAATCATGAAACAATCAGAAACAGCAAGTCAGGGTCATAGTCTGTTTACTGCAACTGGAATAACAAAATCATTTGGTTTCAATTCTGTTTTGAAAGGGATCGATATCAGCGTAGGGGAAGGAGAAGTGCTGGCGTTAATTGGGGGGAATGGCGCCGGAAAAAGTACGCTGATGAAAATTATTATGGGGATCTATCAGCCCGATGAAGGAAGCATCTTTGTTGCCGGTGAACGGATTCATGCTTATAAACCGGGTATCTCTCTGTCAAAAGGAATGTATATGGTACCCCAGGAACCTATGCTGTTTCCCAATATGACAGTTGAGGAAAACATTATCATGGGCTTTCATGAAAAACCGGCAAAGCTTCGGAAGAGACTGAAGGAGATCATGAATGAGATTAACTGGGATCTGGACATTTTCAGGAAGGCAATGAGCCTGTCCATTGCAGAACAGCAGCTGGTGGAAATCTTAAGAGGGCTGATGAGGCAGGCGAGAGTTCTGATTTTAGATGAACCTACCAGTGCCCTGACATTTGACGAAGTGGAAAGCCTTTTTAAGATTGTAGAAGATTTAAAGAAAAAGGGAATTGGTATCATATATATTACCCATCGTCTGACGGAGGTGTTTCAGATTGCCACACATGTAGCGATTATGAGAGACGGTGTCATTACACTGAAAGGTAAAATTTCTAAATTTACCAGGGATATGCTGGTTAAGGGGCTTCTCCCGCCGGACTGCGAAGAGGCGAAAAAACAGGAGACTAAGGAGATTGATTATACCGGATTGAAACCGGCTTTTGAACTGATCCATTTCTCGGGATATGGATTTTGGGATATTAATCTGAAGATTTATCCGGGGGAGATCCTGGGTGTGGCAGGATTGGTAGGCGCGGGGCGGACAGAGATGGCGCTTACTGTGTTTGGCAGAGACAAGGCCATATCCGGACAGGCTCTTTTAGAGGGGGAGGATGTAACCGGACTTTCCACAAGGGCAATTATGAAAGCGGGAATCAACTATGTTCCGGAAGACCGCCGGTTAAATGGTCTCTTCACTATCAGCGATGTGGCAGCCAATGTCACATCTTCCCTTGTTACAGGAAAAACAATGGGAAGAGTTTTCATTAACAAAAAAGTGGAATACGAAATAGCCAGAAGATATGTGGAAGGCTTCCGAATCCGAATTACCGGTTTAGACCAGCTGTCCGGTAGTTTATCCGGAGGCAATCAGCAGAAAATAGTGATCGGACGATCCCTGGCAACTGGTCCGAAACTTGTAATTCTTGATGAACCAACAAGAGGTATTGATGCAGCGGCCCGAAAAGATGTATACGGGATCATACATAAACTAAAAAAACAGGGGGTTGCTGTAATGCTGATTTCTTCAGACATGGAAGAAATTGTGGAACTGTCAGACCGGGCTGTGGTGGTGTATCGGGGGCGCATCAGAGGGGAACTGAAAAAGCGTGAAATTACACAGGCCGGGCTGATGGCAGCATCTTTTGGTGTTGGGGAAGGAAAGCAGGTGGAGATATGAGGAAAATTTTAAAAAGCCGGGAGATAAACAGTTTTTTATTTCTGGCAGGTTTGATTTTTCTGGTAGGCTTAATAAACCCCAGTTTCTGGCAGCCGGTAACCATAATCAACTGCTTTAATGACAGTGTGGTATTTACGTTTCTCTCTGCAGGGATTGCATTCGTTATACTGACTGGCGAAATTGATGTATCAATTGGTGCAGTGCTCGGGCTGTCTGCAGCTGTAGGGGCAACACTGCTTCGGGATGGTTACGGGATTGCAACGGCACTTTTTGCAGCGGTTTTCGTAGGAACTGTGGTGGGTGTGATTAATGGAATTGGTGTGGCTGTCTTAAATATTCCCTCTCTCATATTTACGCTTGGCGTTAATGGTGTGGTCAGGGGAATTATTTATGTATACACAAAGGGCGCCTGGGTTGAAAATCTCCCTGCTGATTTTACCTTAATGTCAAATCGTATTCTTACTAAAAATGTTACATACTTTTATGGTGCTGCTGTTCTGGTTGTAATAATAGGACATTTTATTCTTACCAGAACCCGGAAGGGGAAATATTTTGTGGCTGTGGGAGACAATTCTGCAGGGGCAACGCTGGTAGGAATACCAGCTAATAAGATAAAAATACTGGCATATGTGCTGTGCGGAATATTTTCCTCTGTGGCTGGCATGATTTACGCCTCCAGAATTGGTTTTATTACACCCACTGCTGGAAATGGATATGAAATGAAGGCAATCGCAGCCTGTGTTCTTGGAGGGCTTAGCCTGACAGGAGGAGTGGGAAGTCTTGCAGGCGCATCCATTGGTGCAGTCATAATGTCTTCAATCAGCAGAATTCTTGTTTTCCTGGGATTTTCCTCTGATTATGACAATACGATTACCGGTTTTTTACTGCTGACCATTGTAGTAATTAATACATCAGCCCAGAATCATACTGTCAGGAAAAACCGTCATGAAATACTATTGGCAAGGACAGCACAAAAAGGAGGGGAAAAAGCATGAAAATCTCCTTTTCACCCAGATTGAAGCAGGTATGGAAAAAGTGGGAGTTTGTTCTGACTCTTATTATTTTATTGGAAATAATAATTTTTGCATTGAAAAACAGTAAATTTCTAATGCCAAGAGTATTGTTTGGAAGTATGAATGATATTATCTCCATCTGTATTATCTCCCTTTTTGTAACCTTTGTAATGATTACCGGAGGGATTGATATACAGGCTGGATCTATTGTAGGATTGTCGTCTATCATACTGGGGGTTGCCTGGCAGGACTTTGGCTTTAATATCTGGGCAGCGTCATGTCTGGCAATGGTTGCAGCAGGGGTGTGCGGAGGAATATCAGGATTTTTTATAGCCTACTGCGGGGTTCAGCCTATGGTGGTGACACTGGGCGGAAGTTTTTTGTACACAGGAATCGGGCTTCTGGTGTCGAAACTTTCTGCAACAGAAAGCTACAAAGGAATCGGAGGATTTCCGGAAGGTTTTCTCCGATTGTCAAAATACAGACTGTTTGGAATCATTCCATTCCAGGTGATTATATTTCTCATTCTGGCAGTTCTGGCCTACATTCTTCTGCACAAGACCCGGTACGGAAGAGAAGTGTTTCTGGTAGGGGTGAACCAGAATGCGGCGGAATATTCGGGCATTAATACAAGGCTGATAATTATGAGCACCTACGTTCTTTCGGCTGTCAGTGCGTCTGTGGCAGGCATCATCCTGACTTCTTATCTGGGGACTGCGAAAAGTGATATTGGAGCTACACTGACGCTGCCCATTATTACTGCGGTAGTTCTGGGCGGGACGTTAAGTACAGGCGGAAAGGGGAGTGTTCCCGGAACCGCGCTGGCGGCAGTGGCAATCGGAACATTAAGATTTGGTCTGCCACTTTGCTTTAAGGTAAGCCAGCAATATCTGGATATTCCCGTGGGCATACTTTTACTGGTAATTATCATTGGACGGGCATTACTAAACCGCCCCGGGTTAAGAACAAAATCGGTAATAAGAGGGAGAATCCCTCATAAATAAAGCTTTATATCATAAGGAGGAATTTTTGTATGAGAAAGGGAATGGCGCTTTTATTGGCAGGAATCCTGGCCGCATCTTCACTGGCAGGCTGCAACGGGGCGGGGGGAGCAAATAAGGAAGCCGCGGCAAAAGCAGAAAAGAAGGCATCTGATATCACCGGTAAGACTGTGGTTTTTATTCCAAAGCTGACGGGAAATGCATTTTTTGAATCAGCAGCAAAGGGAGCTCAGAAATACGGCAAAGAGTGGGGAATTAACGTGGATTACCAGGGAAGTCCCAACGCTGCTGTTGCAGATCAGGTTTCGGTGATTAATAATGCAGTAGCCAGCGGTGTGGATGCCATCTGTGTTTCGTCCGTGGATGCAACCGGCCTTGACTCGGCGCTGAAAGAAGCTACGGCTGCGGGAGTAAGTGTTGTTACCTGGGATTCTGATGTATCCGATACAGCCCGCACCCTGATGGTTTCCCAGGGCACGCCAGATATACTTGGAAAAATGCTTGTGGATATGGGTGCAGATTCATTAACGAAACGTGGAAAAGATGTAAAAGCAGATAAAATTAAATACTGCTGGCATTATTCTCAGGCAACTGTTGCGGATCAGAACTCATGGCAGGCAGCAGGAGAGGCTTATATTAAGAAGACATTTCCAAACTGGGAAAATGTAGCGCCGGATAATTACTATTCTGAGCAGGATGCAGAGAAAGCTGTTTCCATAGGTGCCTCCATTCTGGAAGCCAATCCGGACATTGATTTAATTATCTGCAATGATTCTACGGCGTTACCAGGGCAGTGTAAGGCGGCTCAGAATAAAGGACTTACCAAAGAGGATGTAACCATTACCGGTTTTGCTTCCCCTATGTCCATTAAAGATTATTGCAATGCAGGTGTTATTGAGCAGTGGGGGCTTTGGGATTGTCAGGTTCAGGGAGCCATTGGCTGCTACCTGGCAGCATACGTTGCTGCAGGCAACCAGTTAAAGGTAGGAGACAAGCTGGACATTCCGCAAATCGGGACAGTGGAAGTAATGCCAAATAACTGTCTGGTAGAGGGGGCGGCTACCGCAGAGGTAAACAACGGCGTCGTTCTTCTCCCGGAGCGGACCATATTTAACAAAGATAATATGAATAACTATGATTTCTAATTAAATGATTTCCTATGAATGGAGAAAATACATATGGCAGATCTTGATGGTGTAAAAATTGAACACAATTATTATACGGAAATTCCCTTTGGCAATGAGAAGCCATTTTATGTAAAGGGTGCGAATAATTTAGACTGGGGCATGAAAAAGCATCTGTCTAATATCTTTGATGAAACCAGTCACAATACGGTAATGTTTGCTTTCGACCACGGGTACTTTATGGGCGCTGTGGCAGGTCTGGAACGTCTTGACCTGGTTGTGCCAAAAATCCTTCCCCATGTAGATGTCTTAATGGGCACAAGGGGAGCACTCAGAAGCTGCGTTCCTGTCTCGGGCAGAAAAGGAATTGCCCTGCGGGCAACTTCAGGCTCCTCCATGCTTGACGAAGATCTTTCCAAAGAAATACTGGCGGTGGATATTGAAGATGCAATCCGTATGAATGCGGACTGTCTGGCAATTCAGACTTTTATTGGTGCAGATGGACAGTTATCCAGTCTCGATAATCTTTCTAAGGCAGTTAATTTAGGTATGCGCTACAGTATTCCAACTATGGGAGTTGTGGCTGTGGGGAAACAAATGGAACGTACAGACCGGTTCTTTAAGCTGGCTACACGAATTGTGGCGGAGCTGGGAGCCAATATTATTAAAACCTATTACTGCGAGAACTTCGAAGAGGTGGTTGCAGCCTGTCCGGTTCCCATTGTGGTGGCAGGAGGAAAGAAGCTGTCGGAGCGGCAGGCACTGGAGCTTGCCTATCTTTCCATCAGCCATGGTGCGAAGGGAGTTGATATGGGCAGAAACATATTCCAGAGTGAAAATCCGGTTGAAATGTGCGCTGCGATCAGGAAGATTGTTCATGAAGGCTTTACTGATCAAGAGGCCTTTGAATTTTATGAAGAGATGGTGCATCATTAATTTTTTACAAAATAAGGTTGATATAGTGAATAAAAGGCGGTACCAGTCTAATGGTGCCGCTAATTTTATGCAATTCCAATGTTATGCAATTCTCATTTAAAATGAATGCCAAAATAAATAATTGTTGCTTTCCTTATTATATGATAGAATATTTCCATTGAATGAAGGAGGGATCATTATGAAGCGACCGGAAACTGACCTCCATCTGCATCTGGATGGGTCTTTATCGATTGACGTGGTAAGACTTTTAGCAGCGCAGATTGGATATGATTTTGAAGGACAGGATATAAAGGATAGTGTATCAGTGGGGGAAAACTGTGAAAGCCTTGTGGATTATTTAAAATGTTTTGATTTACCAGGGCAGCTTCTGCAGACAGAAGAAGCTCTGACACTGGCATGTGAGGATTTAACCAGAAACCTTGCTGCTCAGGGACTTATTTACAGTGAAATCCGTTTTGCACCTCAGCTTCATATGAGAAAAGGACTTTCAAAGGAACGAATTTTAGAAGCCGTCATTAAAGGAATGAACAGAGGCATGGAAGGAACTGCTTTAAAAGCAGGGCTCTTACTTTGCTCAATGGTGAACGGTTCTGATAAAGAGAATGAGGAGACCTTTGAACTGGCTTCTTCCTATCTTGGCAAGGGCGTTGTGGGTGTTGATATTGCAGGACCGGAAGGCCTTATTCCCATGGCTCATTTCGAACCTCTTTTTAAAAGAGCCGGACAGAAGAGCATTCCATTTACCATACATGCAGGAGAATGCGGAGATTGCGAGAATATTATAAAAGCGGTTTCCTATGGAGCGAAGAGAATCGGACATGGTTGTGCTGCAATTCAGTCAGAATCCTGTATGGACCTCTTAAAAAAGGAAAAAATTACCTTAGAGATGTGTGTGATCAGCAATCTTCAGACAAAGGCAGTCCCTTCCATTGATCAGCACCCATTAAAAGCTTTTTATGACTGGGGCATCCCGGTAACCTATAATACGGATAATATGACGGTATCGGATACCACACTGGAAAAAGAAGCAGAACTGATTCAAAAACATATGGGGTTCACGGAAGCTGATTTAAGACAGATGAATCGTTATGCACTGGAAGCTGCATTTATCGGACAGGAAGAGAAAGAAAAAATAATTGCTTTTTTCGACAACAATACGTATAATGTATGATAACTACGTTTAAAAATCGGTGAAAACAAAAATGTTACAAAAAGGTGACGGCATATGGCAGATAATCCAATGATGGAGAAAAACAAGGTGACTGAATTCGATAAAGAACATAAGGAAATGAAGAAAGTAGACATTGATCTGGAGGCGCCCGCTGATTTTACAAGTCCGCAAGCCCTTTATGAAGAACTGGTTGCGAGCATAAAGAGATATCACCCATCCGATGATATTTCCATGATAGAAAAAGCCTATCATATTGCAGCCGAAGCCCATAAGGACCAGGTGCGCAAATCCGGTGAACCCTACATTATTCATCCTCTTTGTGTTGCCATCATTCTGGCCGATTTAGAGATGGATAAAGAGACCATTGCTGCAGGCATCCTTCATGATGTGGTAGAGGATACCATTATGTCCTTAGACGAACTGAAGGCTGAATTCGGGGAAGAGGTGGCTCTTTTAGTAGACGGAGTCACCAAGCTGACCCAGATTTCCTGGTCTATGGATAAGATGGAGATTCAGGCAGAGAATTTAAGAAAGATGTTCTTAGCCATGGCGAAGGACATTCGTGTCATTATCATCAAACTTTCCGACCGCCTTCACAATATGCGGACGCTTCAGTACATGAGGCCGGAAAAGCAGAAAGAAAAGGCAAAGGAGACCATGGAGATCTATGCTCCCATTGCCCACCGTCTTGGTATCTCTAAAATCAAAATCGAACTGGATGATCTGTCCTTAAAATACCTGGAGCCGGACACCTATTATGAGCTGGCGGAAAAAATATCACTGAAAAAAGATGCCAGAGAATATTTTGTAAAGAGCATTGTTGATGAGGTGGAAGAACACTTAAAGGAAGCTGGAATTGAAGCCAGAGTGGACGGACGTGTCAAACATTTCTTCAGCATCTATAAAAAAATGGTCAACCAGAATAAAACACTGGATCAGATCTATGACCTGTTTGCAGTGCGGATTATCGTTGACAATGTAAAAGACTGTTACGCTGCACTTGGTGTTATTCACGAACTGTATAAACCTATCCCGGGGCGTTTCAAGGATTATATCGCCATGCCCAAACCCAACATGTACCAGTCCCTCCATACAACTCTGATTGGCAACAACGGCCAGCCTTTTGAGATTCAGATCCGTACGTATGAGATGCACCGGACTGCTGAATACGGAATTGCAGCGCACTGGAAGTATAAAGAGAGCGGAAGCGGTCAGGTTGCGGCAGGCAAAGAACAGGAGAAGTTAAGCTGGCTCCGCCAGATTTTAGAATGGCAGAAGGACATGTCCGACAACAAGGAATTCTTAAATATGGTTAAGGGTGACTTAGATCTGTTCTCCGACAGTGTTTACTGCTTTACTCCGTCAGGTGATGTGAAGAATCTTCCCAGCGGTTCAACGCCCATTGATTTTGCATACTCCATCCATAGTGCAGTCGGCAACAAGATGGTGGGTGCCAGAGTTAACGGCAAGCTGGTGAACATTGAATATGTCATTGAAAACGGTGATCAGGTGGAGATTATCACCTCTCAGAACAGCAAAGGACCAAGCAGGGACTGGCTGAATGTGGTGAAAAGCACCCAGGCAAAAAATAAAATCAACCAATGGTTTAAGACAGAGCTGAAGGAAGACAATATTCTCCGGGGTAAGGAGATGGTGGACCGCTACTGTAAAGCCAAAGGAATTAATTATTCAGAGATTAACAAACCAGAATATCAGGGAAAGGTTATGAAGCGCTATGCCTTCCGCGACTGGGATTCTGTGCTTGCATCCATTGGTCACGGCGGTCTGAAAGAAGGCCAGGTCATCAATAAGATGGTGGATGAAAAGGATAAGAAATTAAAGAAAGATGTAACTGACACCACCATATTAAATGACATTGAGGATATGGGCAGCAGACTTCCTATTAAGAGACGTTCCGGAAGCGGAATTGTTGTAAAGGGAATTCACGATCTTGCAGTCCGATTTTCCAAATGCTGTTCTCCAGTACCAGGAGATGAGATTGTAGGGTTTGTAACCAGAGGAAGAGGCATTTCCATTCACAGAACAGACTGCGTCAATGTTTTAAATCTTCCGGAAGATGAGAGAAACCGCTTAATCGATGCAGAGTGGCAGGAACCGGAAGGGGACAATACAAAAGAACGTTATTCTACGGAAATCAAAATTTTTGCCAATAACAGAATCGGTATGTTTGTTGACATATCCAAGGTATTTACTGAGAGACAGATTGATATCACTTCCATGAATTCCAGAACCAACAAACAGGGAAAAGCCACCATTACCATGACCTTTGAGACTCATGGCGTGGAAGAACTTGGAAAACTGGTTGATAAACTGAGACAAATCGAAGGTGTAATTGACATTGAGAGGACTGCGGGATAACGCAGTTTTTCTCTTTTTATTCTTACCATGCCTGTTACAGGCTTCGAGGAACGGTTTCCTTTTATGCAGATGCGGAAATAGAGTCAGGAGGAGATAAGAATATGAGCGATTTCAGAATTAAAACATACCCGGTGGGGCAGATTGGTACCAATTGTTATATTATTTTCCGGGAGCAGTTAAAAAAGGCAATAATTGTAGATCCCGGAGATGAAGGGGAGTATATTCTGGAGGAGTGCAGGAAGCTGTCTGTAACACCGGAAGCCATTTTACTCACTCATGGCCACTTTGATCACATTATGGCAGTCAAAGAGATAAAACAGGCGTTCCCGGAGATTGTAATTTATGCCGGAGAAAAGGAAAAAATGCTGTTAAACGATCCATCTGTAAATCTTTCCACAAACATTGGAAGACTGTGTTCCTTAGAGGCAGACCGCTACGTAACTGATGGGGAGATCATTGATTCCGCAGGGATTTCGGCCCATGTGCTGGCAACTCCCGGTCATACAGAAGGCAGTGTCTGCTACTATATGAAAGAGGAAGATGTATTAATCAGCGGAGACACTCTCTTCTTAGAATCTCTGGGACGTACGGATTTTCCTACAGGAGACCAGTTAAAAATTATAAGCTCCATCAGGGGAAAGCTGTTCCCTCTTCCCGGTGATACCATGGTTTACCCGGGGCATGGAAGCGTTACTACCATCGGTCATGAAAAATCATATAATCCGGTGGCATTATACAGAGGATAGGGACTAAAAATGATAGGTTTAATATTAGAGGATCAATCCTTTGAACAGGATATCAGGGAACTGCTTATGGCATTTTATCCGGGAGAACGTTTCCTTCATGAGGAAAAAAACGATGAAGATTTCCGGCTCCTTGTCCATGGCGTGACAGGAGATGATTTCTTCCGGTTAAGTCTGGAAGACAAAGAGCAGGGAATAACAAAAGTCTCCGAAACCAGGGTGGACTTTTCTGACCGGTTTGAGACCAAAAACCGGATAAAGCGGATGCTTTACGGGATGGCGGGAGAACTGACTGGCAGGGAACTGCCCTGGGGAACACTTACCGGTATACGTCCGGTTAAAATAGCTATGACAAAACTTCTTTCCGGAAGCGGGGAAAAGGAAGTTTTTGATTATATGAAACACACGTATTTAACCAGTGATCAGAAGGTGGACTTAAGCCTTGAAATTGCGAAAAAAGAGTTAGATCTGCTGTCAGACATTGACTATGAAAACGGATACAGCCTTTATATCGGAATTCCCTTCTGTCCCACCACCTGTCTTTACTGTTCCTTCACATCGTTTCCCATCAGCCAGTGGGAGAAACGGATGGATGATTACCTGGAGGCACTGTTTAAAGAAATGGAGTTTACCGCCAGGCGAATGGCAGGAAAAACTCTTGACACTGTGTATATAGGAGGAGGAACACCGACTTCGCTCAGTGCAGAGCATTTGGAAAAGCTGATCTTAAAGCTTAAGAATACGTTTGATTTTACAAATGTAAAAGAATTTACAGTAGAAGCAGGAAGACCGGACAGCATTACACAGGAGAAGCTTGAGGTATTAAAGAAATATGGTGTAACCCGTATTTCCATAAATCCGCAGACGATGAAAGAAGAGACCTTAAAGATCATCGGCCGCCGGCATACTGTGGAGATGGTAAAGGACCGCTTTTTATTAGCCAGATCATTGGGCTTTGACAACATTAATATGGATTTAATTATCGGACTGCCGGGAGAGGACATGGAGGATGTAAGACGGACCATGGAAGAGATTAAGTCTCTGGGCCCGGACGGCATCACCGTTCACACTCTGGCGATTAAGCGGGCAGCCCGCCTTAATATGTATAAGGAACAATATGAAGATTTGAAGATCACCGGAACTCAGGAGATGGTGGATTTAACGGCAGCCTATGCCCGGGGCATGGGACAGGAGCCCTACTACCTCTACCGCCAGAAAAATATGGCCGGTAACTTTGAGAATGTGGGATATTCAGCCCCTGGAAAAGCCTGTATCTACAATATACTGATTATGGAGGAAAAGCAAACCATAGCAGCCTGCGGTGCGGGTACTACCACAAAAGTTGTTTTTCCATCGGAGAACCGGTTGGAGAGGGTGGAAAATGTTAAGGATGTAGAACAGTACATCGCCCGGATCGATGAAATGATAGAAAGAAAAGAAAAAATGCTTGCAAAATCAGAAATGTAATTTAAAATAGAAAGCATGATTTGTGATTTCCAGGAAAGATAGAAAATAGAATAAACGGAGTGAAAAAAATGTCATTAAAAAAGAAACCGGTTACCGGAATGAAGGACATACTTCCTGCGGAAATGCAGGTGCGGGAATATGTAATGAACCAGATTCGGGAGACATACGGCGGATTTGGATTTAATTCCATTGAGACTCCCTGTGTAGAACACATTGAGAACTTAAGCAGCAAACAGGGCGGCGACAATGAAAAACTGATTTTCAAGATTATGAAGCGGGGAGAAAAACTGAATCTGGAAACAGCGCAGATGGAGAATGATCTGGTTGACAGCGGTCTGCGTTATGATCTGACAGTTCCCCTTTCCAGATATTATTCCAACAATGCGGCAGTTTTACCAGCTCCTTTTAAATCCCTTCAGATGGGAAGTGTATGGAGAGCAGACCGTCCCCAGAGAGGACGTTTCAGACAGTTCGTCCAGTGTGACATCGATATCCTTGGAGATCCCACCAGACTGGCGGAGATCGAACTGATTCTTGCGACGACCACACTCCTTGGAAAGATTGGATTTAAAGGATATACGGTTAGAATTAATGACCGTAATATCTTAAAGGGTATGGCAGCTCAATGCGGATTTTCAGAAGAATCTTATGATCAGGTTTTTATTATTCTTGATAAGATGGACAAGATCGGTATGGATGGCGTTGCCGGTGAGTTAAAAGAAGCAGGTTATCCCGAGGAGAACATTAAAAACTATTTATCCCTGTTTGAGACAGTGACCAGAGACGCTTCCGGTGTCAGAAGCTTAAAGGAAGTATTAAAAGATGCCATGGATCCGGAACAGGCAGAGAATCTGGCGGCTATTATTGACAGCGTGAGTGCAATTACCACCAGCCAGTTTAAGATCGAATTTGATCCCACTCTGGTACGTGGAATGTCTTACTATACAGGAACCATCTTTGAGATTCTGGTAGACGGTTTCCCCGGTTCCGTAGGCGGAGGCGGCCGTTATGACAAGATGATCGGCAAATTCACCGGTATGGATACTCCTGCGTGCGGATTCTCCATTGGTTTTGAGAGGATCATCACCATTCTTATGGAAGAAGGCTTTACCGTACCTGGCAGTGAAGAACGGTTTGCATTCCTGATAGAAAAGGGTGTAAGCGATGCAGTCATGAATGAAGCAGTGAAAGAAGCCATGAATGAGCGCGCCAAAGGGAAGACAGTCCTGGTATCCCAGATGAATAAAAATAAAAAGTTCCAGAAGGAAAGCCTTATAAAAGAAGGATATACTCAGTTTAAGGAATTTTATAAAGAAGCACTGAAGGAAACAAATTAGGAGGAAATTATGGCAGAGTCAATGTTGGGTTTAAAAAGATCCCATAGATGTACGGAAGTTACAGCAGCCTGTGCAGGAAATGAAGTTACAGTAATGGGCTGGGTTCAGAAAAGCAGAAATAAGGGCGGAATTATTTTCGTTGATTTAAGAGACCGTTCCGGAATTCTGCAGATCATCTTCGAAGAAAGTGATTGCGGAGCAGAGAATTTTGCAAAAGCAGAAAAACTGAGAAGTGAGTTTGTTATCGCTGTAACCGGCGTGGTAGAGAACCGCTCAGGCGGTGTGAATGAGAATCTGGCCACCGGCGCCATTGAAGTACGTGCCAAGAGCCTGAGAATTCTCTCAGAATCTGAGACTCCTCCTTTCCCGGTTGAGGAAAACAGCAAAACAAAAGAAGAACTGAGACTGAAATACCGTTATCTGGATTTAAGAAGACCGGACATTCAGAAGAATATCATGATCAGAAGCCAGGTTGCTACTTTAACAAGAGCATTTCTGGCAGAAGAAGGCTTTTTAGAGATCGAGACCCCGACTCTCATTAAGAGCACACCGGAAGGTGCAAGAGATTATCTGGTGCCAAGCCGTGTTCATCCTGGTTCCTTTTATGCCCTTCCCCAGTCTCCCCAGCTTTTTAAACAGCTGCTTATGTGCTCTGGCTATGACCGTTATTTCCAGCTGGCAAGATGCTACCGTGACGAAGACTTACGTGCAGACAGACAGCCGGAATTTACACAGATCGATATGGAGCTGTCCTTTGTAGATGTGGAAGATGTACTGGCAGTCAATGAAAGACTGTTAAAAAAGCTGTTTAAGGAAATCTGTAATTTCGATCTGGAGCTTCCGATCACACGTATGACCTGGAGAGAAGCCATGGACCGGTTTGGTTCTGATAAACCGGATATGCGTTTTGGAATGGAACTGAAAAACGTTTCCGATGTAGTTAAGGATACCGAGTTTGCTGTATTTAAGGGAGCCTTAGAAAACGGTGGATCTGTCCGGGGTATTAATGCAAAAGGACAGGGAGCCATGCCAAGGAAAAAGATCGATGCTCTTGTAGACTATGCAAAGGGCTTCGGTGCAAAAGGTCTTGCTTATCTGGCAGTAAACGAAGACGGAACTTACAAATGTTCCTTCTCCAAATTTATGTCAGAAGAGGAGCTTAAGACACTGGCAGATGCCATGGATGGACAACCAGGAGATCTTCTTTTATTTGCTGCAGACAGAGACAAGGTAGTCTTTGACGTACTGGGTAACCTTCGTCTGGAACTGGCAAGACAGTTAGAACTCTTAAAGAAGGATGTATTTAAATTCTTATGGGTAACTGAATTCCCGTTACTTGAGTATTCCGAGGAACAGGGACGTTTTACAGCCATGCACCATCCATTTACCATGCCTATGGAAGAAGACTGGGCTCTGATCGATACCAATCCGGGTGCCGTACGCGCCAAAGCTTATGATATCGTGTTAAACGGTACAGAATTAGGCGGCGGATCTGTCCGTATCCACCAGGGTGATATTCAGTCTAAGATGTTTGAGGTACTGGGCTTTACCAAAGAGCAGGCAAATGAGCAGTTCGGCTTCCTGTTAGATGCATTTAAATACGGTGTACCGCCTCACGCAGGTCTGGCTTATGGTCTTGACCGTGTAATCATGCTGATGGTTGGGGCAGACAGCATCCGTGATGTAATTGCATTCCCGAAAGTAAAAGATGCCTCCTGCTTAATGTCTGAGGCACCGGCTCCCGTAGATCCGAAACAGCTGGAAGATCTTGGGATTAAAGTGAGTGAAGAAACAGAATCTGAATAAATAAATCGCAAACCTCTCTGCAAAGCCAACAGGCTAAGACAGAGAGGTTTTTTTGTGAAATAAAGTATCAGATAAAAGGAAAATATTAACAAAATAATATGGAAATTTTACATTGATCTGATATAATATAGGAAAAAGCATATGTTAAAGGAGGATTCAAGCAATGAAAGGAAGTACAAAAAGAAGGTTTCTGTCTCTTTGCCTGTCCGTACTCATGGTTTTGTCCCTTGCCACAGGTCTATCGTTTCCGGCCAGGGCTGCAGATCAGGATATTGTGATTCTGTATACCAATGATGTTCACTGCGGCATTGATGAAAAGATCGGTTATGCAGGCCTCTCTCTTTATAAGAAAGAGATGAAAGCCCAGACGCCCTATGTGACTCTGATTGATGCCGGTGATGCGATTCAGGGAGCTCCCATCGGAACGCTTTCTGACGGCGGATACATCATTGAAATTATGAATCAGGTCGGATATGATTTTGCCGTACCGGGCAATCATGAATATGATTACGGTATGCCACGGTTCTTGGAGCTGGCAGGCAAATTAAGCTGCGGATACTATTCCAGCAACTTTATGGATTTGAAGACCAATACTCCAGTGTTTGCTCCTTATAAGATGTTTACATACGGAAATACAAAAGTTGCCCTGGTAGGCGCAACCACACCGGAGAGCTTTACCAAGTCAACACCGGCCTACTTCCAGGATGGAAGCGGCAATTATATTTATGGTTTCTGTGAAGATGAAACAGGAAAGAAGCTTTACGATCAGATTCAGCAGTCTGTTAACAGTGCCAGAACAGAAGGTGCGCAGTACGTTATTTTAGTAGGCCATCTGGGGGAAAACGGCACGACTGACCGGTGGACCTCTGACAGTGTAATAAAGAATACGACTGGAATTGATGCATTAATTGACGGTCACTCTCATGAAGAATACTCGAAAAATATAAAGAATAAAGATGGAAAGGACGTGCTCCTTACCCAGACAGGAACTAAATTAAAGAATATCGGAAAGCTGACCATACGCCCTGACGGTTCTCTTGCCAGTGAGTTAGTAGCTGAGGTTCCTGCAGGTGCAGTATCCAGTACCTACACCGTACAAAAAGGCGATTCCTTAAGCCGCATTGCAAAAAGAGAATTAGGCTCTTTTGACCGCTGGAGAGAAATTTATAATGCAAACAGGGACAAGATTAAAGATCCAAACGTTCTTACTCTGGGAAGCCAGCTGGTCGTTCCTGGTAAAACAGCAGTATCCAAGGATGGAAAAGCCCTGGATTATGATACAGACCAGTTTATCAAGCACATTCAGGCCCAGTATAATGAGTCCTTAAAAGTCGTATTGGGACATACTGACGTGGAGCTGACCATTAACAATCCTGCTACAGGGGAGCGGGCAGTCAGAAGCGGAGAAACCAACTTAGGTGATCTCTGTGCAGATGCATACCGCCAGGTACTTGGAGCAGACATCGGTATTGTAAACGGCGGCGGTGTCCGTGCAGGCATTAAACCAGGAAATATCACATACAACGATACTCTTACCGTACATCCTTTCGGCAACATGGGCTGCGTGGCAGAGGTTACCGGACAGCAGATTAAGGATGCCCTGGAGATGGCTTCCCGTAATTACCCCAAGGAAAGCGGTGGCTTTTTACAGGTATCCGGTTTAAAATATACCATTAAGACCTCAGTTCCATCCAGTGTACAGGTAGATGAAAAAGGTAACTTTGTAAAAGTAGCAGGAGCATACCGGGTAGCAGATATCATGATTGGAGATTCTCCTCTGGATACGTCCAAAGTTTATACCGTAGCTTCTCACAATTACATGTTAAAAATGGCTGGTGATGGTATGACAATGTTTAAAAACAGCAAAGTAATCCGTGACGATGTAATGACAGATGTGGATATTCTCTCGGCTTTCATCCGCAATAACTTAGGCGGAAACGTAGGCGCTGACTATGCAAATCCGGCAGGACAGGGAAGAATCACGATTCAGTAAACAGATAAACTTAAAGTAATATAACCATGTGCCCTGCCCGGGTTTTTTCCTGCCACATCAACAGGAGAGATCCGGACAGGGCATATTTGTCTGCAAATATAAAAAATTTATGATACAATAGATACAAATAATAAAATAAGAACCACAGGAGATAAAAAATGTTAATCAGAGAACCACAGAACCGCTTTGAAGAAATTTATGCCATTTACCAGGAGTCATTTATAGATCAGGAAAGACGTACAAAGGAAACCCAGAAACTTGTATTTGACAACCCCGCCTATCATACCCTGGCAGTGGAAGAGGATGGGAGAATCGTTGCGTTTCTGGGATATTGGAATTTGCCTGGCTGTGCTTTTTTTGAGCATTTGGCAACTGCAAAGATTTCAAGAGGAAAGGGCTATGGCAAACTTCTGATCGAAGAAGCAGTAAAAGAAATAAAAAAGCCTGTATTTTTGGAAATTGAGCCTGTGACGGAGGAAAATCCCGCAACAGGAAAAAGGGCAGTATTTTATGAACGCTTGGGATTTTATGTCAATCATTTTTACTATGAACAGATGCCGTTAAAACCACAGGACAGTCCAATGCAGTTATGGGTGACCAGTTATGGAAAGCCATTTACTGAGGAGGAATTTATGCCTTATAAGAAAGAGATTTATGAAATCGTATACGGAGTCAGTCTTTCATAAAGAAACCGGATTGTCTTATTTCTATCACGGGACAAACTGTTTTTGCATATATTGTATCTAGCAATCAGAATATTCTAAAAGGAGATGGTTTGATTGAACCGATATAAGATATGCGTTTATGCAATCAGCAAGAATGAAGAACAGTTTGTGGACCGATGGATGGATGCGGTATCGGAAGCCGATGAAGTGATTGTGACCGATACAGGCTCTACAGACGGCACTGTTGAAAAGCTCAGAGCCAGGGGGGCGACAGTATATGAGGAAACCATTTCCCCATGGAGATTTGACACAGCGCGAAACGTTGCTCTTGATCATGTGCCTGAAGATGCAGATATCTGCGTATCCAATGATTTAGATGAAGTATTTATACCGGGCTGGAGAAAAATCTTAGAGTCTGCGTGGAAACCGGAACAGACCCGTGCCAGATATTTATTTACATTTTCCATGAATTCAGACGGAACACCAAAGAAGCAATATCCCATGGAAAAGATCCATAAACGCCATGGATACCGCTGGATTCATCCGGTTCATGAAATATTGGAATATAGTGGATCAGAACCGGAACAATCAAATTGGGTGACAGGACTTGTATTAAATCATTACCCGGATAATTCAAAACCGAGAACCCAGTATCTGCCCCTTCTGGAGTTATCCGTAAAAGAAAATCCCTTTGATGACAGGGCCACGTTCTGGCTAGGCAGAGAATATGTATACCATGGAGATTATGACCAGGCCATACAGACACTAAGTAAACATCTCTCTATGCCCACCGCCAGCTGGCTGGAGGAACGTAGCGCCTCTATGCGCTTTATTGCTCAGTCCTATGCGGAAAAGGGCAATAAAAGAGAAGAGCTTGTCTGGCTGTACCGGGCGCTTGCAGAATGCCCGGAAGTAAGAGAACCTTATCTTGCTTTGGCGAAATTCGGATATATGGAATCCAATTGGGCCTTAAGCTTTGCCATGGCTCAGAGGGGGCTGACAATTAAGGAAAGCACGGGAAGCTATCTGGTAGACCCGGCAAGCTGGGGATATGCATTATACGATTATGCTGCAATCAGCGCTTACCGGCTTGGAATGTATGAAACAGCGGAATGGTATGCAGATCAGGCTTTAAAAACAGACCCGGAAAATAAAAGGCTTCAAAGTAATCTTCTGCTGATTCAGCAACAGAGCAGAAAACCTGCAGCTAAGGAGGAATCCTGATGAGCGGTCTGAAAATCTGTGTTTATGCAATCTGTAAAAATGAAGCATCATTTGTAGATAGTTGGATGGATTCCATGAATGAAGCTGATCTCATTGTTGTCACAGACACTGGATCAGAAGATGATACGGTAGAAAAGTTGAAAGAGCGGGGAGCCATAGTCTACGTAGATATTGTAAAACCATGGAGATTTGATGTGGCAAGAAATATCTCTCTGGATCACGTACCGGAAGATGTGGATGTTTGTGTCTGCACCGATCTTGATGAGCGGTTTGAACCAGGGTGGAGAAAACGGCTGGAAGAAGCGTGGGTGAACCATAAGAATGTTAACAAGGGAGCCGTTGCAAAGACCGGCCGCTATCTTTACAACTGGAGTTTAAAGCCAGACGGAACACCGGATATACAGTTTAATTATTTCAAAGTGCATCAGCGTAAGGACTTCCGGTGGAAATGCCCGGTACATGAGTTTATCCAGTACTGTGGAAAAGCACCTCTTGAGACAATTTATATTGATGGAATGGTGTTAAGCCATTACCCCGATCCTACCAAATCAAGGGGTTCCTATCTGCCTCTTTTAGAGCTGGCAGTTGCGGAAGCACCGGGGGATGAGCGGATGCGGTACTATCTTGGCAGAGAGTATATGTATAAGAGCAGATGGCTGGAAAGCATTAAAACCTTAAAGGAGTATTTGCTCCTTCCGACTGCAACCTGGTGTGATGAACGGTGTGCAGCCATGCGCTGGATTGCCAGATCGTATTATCGGCTGGGTAAGATAAAAGAAGCATACCAGTGGTATTTTAAAGCCATTGCAGAAGTTCCAGGCATGCGGGATTCTTATGTGGAGTTTGCCAAAATCTGCTATGAGCTGAGCGACTGGCCCATGGCTTATTATCTGACCCTGGAAGCACTGAAGATAAAAGAAAAGTCAAGGACCTTTGTAAATATGGGTTATTCCTGGGATTATACCCCGGATGACCTTTGCGCCATTGCCGCTTACCGGCTGGGATTGCTTTCTGAATCCCGGGACCATGCAAAAGCAGCTCTTCTTTTTGCCCCCGACAATGAACGTCTGAAAAGTAATTTAAAATTAATCCAGGCAGCCATAAAGGAATAAAAATAAATTCCGGAAGAAAGACACAGGTTTCAAAATGCCATATTTGTGTCTTTCTTCTGGAATTTTTTTAATTGTTTAAAATTTGACAAATATTTTACAAAAATTTAATAAACTTTCAGTGAACGTCAGTTGCAGATTTTATAAATACCGTGTATGCTAGTCCATATTGAAAGAAATTGCAATCAGAAAGGGGTATTACATGAAGGCACAAAAGAGTAAGAGATTGCAGGTAACAGGAAAGCTGGTTGTATTCGTCAGTGTAATGGTAATGTTAATTATATCCGCTCTGACCACCATTTTTTATATCAGCCTGGACCGGGTTTACCAGAACTGGATCGATTCCAGTTACCAAAGTTATGATTTAAATATTAAAACAGCCACGGAAAGTCTGGTCAGTGTATTGCAGGTTAATTATGATCGTTATAAATCCGGTGAGATTACAGAGAAAGAGGCACTTGAAAATGCCGAAGCCATTGTCCGTAATACCCGTTATAATAATGGAAATGGATATTTCTGGGCAGATACTTCCACTGGTCTTTGCGCAGTTCATATGAATCCGGAATATGAAGGGAAAGAACGGTACGATGAGAAAGATCTGAAGGGGGAATACTATGTCCGTGAATTTATTAAAAACGGATCCCAGCCCGGAGGAGGTTACACCAATTTTTACTTTACAAAACCAGGCCAGGAAGGCACATTTGCAAAACGGGCTTATACCATAAAATTTGAACCTTATGACTGGTATATCAGTACAGGAAACTACATAGACGACATAGATAGTGCCGTTGCAGGATATCAAAGGGAAAAAATAATCAACATTATACTGCTGGCAGTGGTAGCCTTGGTGATCTGTTTAACAGGTTTAATCATTCTTGTAAGGTTCCTGCACAAGATTACAGCTCCATTAAGTCCTATCTCTGAACGGCTAAAACTTCTCTCTGATGGAGATGTCCATACCCCTCCCGTTGCTGTTGTGAAAACCGGCGATGAGATGGAGGTGCTCTCACAGGCAACCGATGAACTGATCGGACAGATGAAAGAAGTAGTGGGTGATATTACACTACACTTGAAAAATATGGCGGCTGGCGATATGACACTTCCTGTAACCAGGGAGTATGCCGGTGATTTTTCCACTATCCATGATTCTCTGATCCTGATCTACAAGCAGCTAAACCGGACATTGGGCCTGATCCGTGAGTCGGCCGAACAGGTGAATGCGGGTTCCTCCCAGGTGGCAGATGCAGCATCTGCACTGGCAGCCGGAGCCACAGAACAGGCAGGAACCATTGACCAGCTTTCTTCTGCCATTACAGAGATTACAGAGAAGGCAGAACAAAGTTCGGTTCATATCGGGCAGGCAGCCGGTTATGCAGAGCAGACATTGGCGCGGGTAGAAGAAAGCAACAAGATGATGAAGCAGATGCTTCAGGCAATGGATGAAATAAAAAATACATCAGATGAAATCGCAAAGATTACAAAAGATGTAGATGCAATTGCCTCTCAGACCAACCTTCTGGCGTTAAATGCTGCGGTAGAAGCGGCACGGGCAGGAGAAGCTGGTCAGGGATTTGCAGTGGTTGCAGACGAAGTCCGCAGCCTTGCAGCAAAATCCGCAGAAGCGGCCAAACGCACTGCCCTGCTTGTGGAAAATGCAGCCCGGGCTGTGACGGATGGTATGGGGACTGCAAAAGAAAATGCCCAGATTCTGGCAGAGGTTATGGAGCAGGCAAATCATGCCAAAGGTCTTATGGAATCAGTGGAGCAGTCCGCAAGAGAGCAGGCCGTTGCCATGGTTAGTGTCAGCAACGGAATCAATGAAATCTCTTATGTAGTCCAGAGCAATGCGGCAACAGCGGAAGAAAGTTCCGCTTCCAGTGAAGAATTGTCAGCCCAGGCTGGACTTCTCCAGAAAGAAGTGGATAAATTTAAAATAATCCAATAAGATGTTGAATTAAAAACTGCCTTATGATACCATGGAGATGGTCAGTTATTTCAAATACAAATAAGGAGGCTTTTTATAAATGGATATTCGTTACTCTGCTAATCAGAAAGATTTTAAGCGTTACACAACAGAAGAAACAAGAGACGAATTTTTAATTGAGAACTTATACGTTGCCAATGAAGTGGTAGCTGTTTACTCCCATGTTGACCGTATGGTAACACTGGGCTGTATGCCAACAACAGAAACCGTTTCCATTGACAAGGGAATTGATATCTGGAAAAACTTTGGTACAAGCTTTTTCCTTGAAAGACGTGAAATCGGAATCTTCAACATCGGCGGATCAGGAAAGATCAAAGCTGATGGAGAAGAATTCAGCATGGGCTATAAAGACTGCTTATACATCACAAAGGGAACCAAAGAAGTATTATTCTCCAGTGATGATGCAGCAAACCCAGCTAAATTTTATATGGTAAGTGCTCCTGCTCACAAGGCATGCAAGACAACCTTTATCCCGATTGAAAAGGCAGCCAAGAAGCCACTGGGTGCAATGGAAACTTCCAACAAGCGTGTGATCAACCAGTTCATCCATCCGGATGTACTTGAGACCTGTCAGTTATCCATGGGAATGACAGTTTTAGATCCAGGCAGTGTATGGAACACCATGCCTTCTCATACTCATGAGAGACGTATGGAAATCTATATGTACTTCGAGATTCCGGAGAACAATGTAGTATTCCACATGATGGGCGAAGGAAATCAGACCAGACACATCGTTATGCAGAATGAGCAGGCAGTCATCAGCCCATCCTGGAGCATCCATTCCGGAGCAGGTACAAGCAATTATACCTTCGTTTGGGCAATGGGCGGCGAGAATCAGGCGTTTGATGATATGGACACCATTCCTACAACTGAATTAAGATAAGATTCGATTGGACAGGCAGATGCTTTTTACAAGGGCATCTGCCTTTTTTTACTTTTACGGAGGTTAATTGGGAAATGGTGTGAAATCTCTGTGAAAATGTAGATATTCCGCTATCAATTTGGTACAATATGTTTCATAAATACAGGAAAACAGTTGAGATCTGATTTCGGGAGGTTTTTATGGAACAGTTAAAAATATTAGTGGTAGATGACGAAGCCAGAATGAGAAAACTGGTAAAGGATTTCCTCAGTGTAAAAGGCTTTACTGTAGTGGAAGCATCAAATGGTGAGGAAGCGGTAGATATATTTTTTGAACAAAAAGATATTGTACTGATTATTTTGGATGTGATGATGCCGAAAATGGATGGGTGGGAGACCTGCAAGACCATCCGCAAGTATTCCCAGGTTCCGATCATTATGCTGACAGCCAGAACAGAAGAGCGGGATGAGCTTCAGGGCTTTGATTTGGGCGTGGATGAATACATTGCAAAGCCATTCAGCCCAAAGATTCTGGTTGCCCGTGTAGAGGCAATATTAAGGCGCAGCAATGCTGTGAATACGGATTCGGTTGAGATTGGCGGCATCTGCATAGATAAGGTGGCACATCAGGTAACCATTGATGGAAAAGACATTGAATTAAGCTATAAAGAATTTGAGCTACTGGCATATTTCCTGGAAAATCAGGGAATAGCTCTCTCCAGAGAAAAAATTCTTAATAATGTATGGAACTATGATTATTTCGGTGATGCAAGAACCATTGATACACATGTGAAGAAATTAAGAAGCAAGATGGGAGAAAAGGGAGATTACATCCGGACCATCTGGGGAATGGGCTATAAATTTGAAGTGACATAATCGTTAGAGGTGAGTGAATGAAACATTCCATAAAGGCGCGTTTTGCCATGATATTTGTCTGTCTGATGGCATTTGTTCTTTTGACTACCTGGTGCGTCAATAACTGGTTTTTAGAGGGATTTTACACCAGAGCCAAGGTTCGTATACTGGAAATGGCCTATACAGAGATTGATCAGGTAGTAGCCCAGGCCAATGAAAGCGGAAAAGGAATTATTAATTATTACCATGATTCCTATGATCCTGATTTCAAAAATGAGGGACCTGTGCAGAAGATGTTTCGGACCATGGGTGAAAAATATAATTTAATGATGATTTTAATCGACAGTACAACAGACGAATATATGATGTCTACAAGTGGTGACCGACAGTTCTTAAAAAACAGGGTAGAGGATTATATTTTTGGCAAAGATATGCCCCAGGCCAGAGTATTAAAAAAACATAATAACTATATTATACAAAAAACTTATGACAAACGTTCGGATTCTTATTACCTGGAGAGTTGGGGATATTTTTCAGATAATAAAACTATTTTTTTAATCTCCATACCGCTGTCGAGTATCAGGGATAGTGTGACTTTGTCAAACAGGTTCCTGGCATATGTGGGGTCTATGGCTTTGATTATAGGCAGTTTGTTTATTTATTTCACCACCAAACGTATTACAACACCCATTCTTCAACTGGCGAATTTGTCAGAGAAGATGTCCGGTCTTGACTTTGAGGCAAAATACACTGGTGATGAAAAAGATGAAATCGGTGTCCTGGGTAATAGTATGAATCAGTTGTCCGACCGGCTTAAGGATACAATCGGACAGCTTCGCAGTGCCAATGAAGAGCTGCAGAATGATATTGCGGAAAAGGTAAAGATTGATGAAATGCGAAAGGAGTTTATCGCTAATGTGTCCCATGAGCTGAAAACACCCATTGCTCTTATTCAGGGATATGCGGAAGGCTTAACAGAGGGAATGGCAGAAGATCCGGAGAGCAGGGATTATTACTGTGAGGTGATAATGGATGAGGCCAATAAGATGAACAAAATGGTTCGTCAGCTGCTGAATCTGACTGCTCTGGAATTTGGAAACGACGATTTACAGTTGGAATGCTTTGATTTGACGGAGCTTATCCGCGGAGTGATTGGATCTGCCGGGATTTTAATCCAGCAAAAGGAAGCTAAGGTGAAATTGGAGACTTTTGATACCATACGTGTTTATGCGGATGAATTTAAAATAGAAGAAGTGATCACCAATTATCTAAATAATGCTCTTAATCATCTGAGCGGAGACAGGGAGATTATTATCACTGCCGAAGAGAATGGGAAAGAGGCGCTTGTAACCGTATTTAATACGGGACAGAGTATCCCGGACGAAGATTTACCGAAGCTATGGACGAAATTTTACAAAGTGGATAAGGCTCATACCCGGGAGTATGGTGGCAGCGGAATAGGTCTGTCCATTGTAAAGGCTATTATTGACTCCCACAAGAAGTCATGCGGTGTAAGAAACGTTGAGGGCGGAGTGGAGTTCTGGTTTACTTTGGATTGTTATCAGGAACAGGGAGTATGACTTATCAGTTCCATAATTAATGTCGATATAATTAGTGTTGAACCATAATTTCTTAAAACATGCGGTGTGAAAGGAGAAAGCTATGGATATTGCAGCAATGAGTATGCAGTTAAGCTCTTCTAAAATTCAACAGAGTGCCGGATTAAGCGTTGCAAAGAAGGCAATGGATAACCAGGAAGTGCAGGCAGCCGATCTTTTAAAGATGATGGATGCAGCAGCTCCAAATCAGATTAAGACAACTGGTTTAGGACAGTATGTTGATGTAAGAGTCTAAGAGTAAAAAGTTAAGGAGCAAAACCGGTTCATTGGTTTTACTCCTTAACTTTTTTGTTGGTATAAAATGAGCGGTCAGCTCTGTTTTTCACACATTAAGAAAAATCGGTCCAGGTGTTCGGTATAACCACCTTTCTGTTCTTTGGGGGTTGTGGTGTCCAAAATGGCTTTAAGCTGCGTTTTTAAATTCAGTTTGCTGATTAATAACAGAAGGAGCTCCTGGATATTAATTAACATCAGGGAAGCGTTTCCGTTTAGCAATCGTTCCTCAGAAAGTTCCTGCTTTAGATGATAGGCATAGGGGTTAGCTACATAAAAATATAGGAATCCACCTGATTTTAAGTGAGCGGAACATTCTATAATCAGCTCTTTGTAGTCCGGATAAATGGATAAATCCCTTCCCAGGCTGATATAGTTGTAGAGTCCGTCCGGAATGTGCTTGTGTGTTTCTAATATGGAGGGAGACACAATGACCGGGCTATTAAATGGATTTAAATCGTCTTTCAGGTTAGAGTCATTGATCAGGAATGAAAATGAATTTTTTTTCACCAGTCTTTTAAGCTGTGTTTTAAACTGCAGCACATCAGCTCCAAAGCCGGGATCAATGACAAGTGTGGAAACTTCCCCAGACTGCTGTGGAATGGTAAGTACAATTTGAGATAGCTGATAGGCATCATAACAATAGTTATTTCCCCAGGGATCAATTCCGTATTTTTCTTGGAACAGTAATCTTCCATTAAAGAGAGTTCTGTTTTTAATCTGGTCGTCTTTACCGGTAATGCTTCCATAATGGTAGCACCAGGTATCCCGGCAGAGAATCTGCTGAAATCCCGCTCTTCTTGCACGCAGACTGAAATCATCATCCCAGAATTCCATGGTATGAAAATAGCGGTCTGCAAATCCGATGGTATTCACCTTATCCACATCGTATAATGCAATTACAGGCATGAGCCTGCACCGCTCTTCCCAGAGGTAGGGGCAGGGGCGGTTGTGGGCTTTTGCCGTTGCTTCTGCATTTTCCGGGTTAAATTCTGCTGCCATACCCTGCAGGTTGCTGGTGTTTGGCGTGCTGGGAACAGACATGATTGCGTTAGGGTGAAACTGCAAGCAGGTGAGAAGGTTATCCAGCCAGTGTTCCGTGAGGATGGTGTCGTTATTGACAAATGCTGCATATTTTCCTTCGCAAACCCGGTACAGCAGGGAAAAGATCATTGTTTTTACATTTTTCTTTAAATTTATTACCTTTGTTATGCCAAGACTTTCAAAGTATTCTTCTGTGCCGTCGGTAGACCCGTCATTTAGAAGTATGAGCTCACATGGGTATTTGGCGAGATCTGTGTTGCGGAAGAGACTATCCAGACATCTTTTTGTATATTCCAGTTTGTTGTAAACAGGAATCATAATGGAAATAAGATATTTTTCACCTCTGTTGTTGTAGGTGTTTTTGTGGTTTTCGGCAAATTCAGATTCGTAGTATTCCTTCAATTTTTCTTTATCAGGATAGATGAGAGTCCAGAAGTAGGTGTCTTCCAGCCATTCCTGAAGAAATGGAATTAACTGATATTCGGTCAGTGTGGCTGCTTTTTCTCGGTTGTCGATTAAGATGAGCGATGTGAGCTTGTCAATTGTATCGTCTACGTTGTGGTACATGGCCTGGAAGGAAATTGTAATATTTTGTAATGAAGGATTACTTAATGCAGATTCCAAGTCAATGATCAGGGATTTTAATATCTTTAGCTGGCTAATCAGGAGGCGGTTTTCCTGATAGGGCAGAGTGGGAAGGAGGGCTGTGGCTATATGCAGCAGGAAATTCTGCCTTTGAATTACCCGTTTCCAGTAATTTATAGGTTCGTCTGAAGAAGCTGTATCTAATGTTAGAAATTTATGCGTCATAATAGATTCCTTCTTAGAATGAAATGCAGCGTCAGGTGTATAAAAATGATCAAAAGATGCTGCTAGGTATGCAGGTATCACTTTATTATATGGTTGCTGTCCGGGTTCTTTGAATTCTGCAAAAAATATTTAAAAATTTACAAAAAATGACTTAACTTTTTAAGCCTTCGACTCGATAATGTATGTGAAAGGAAGATGATGATAAATTACTTTTGCAAAGCGGTTTTAATCTGATTTTGTAGCAGCAGTTTATTGGACAGGCTTCTTACAGACACAAGTGTCAAGTTTTTACGAAACCCGCTAAGCGGCTGGTACCCCGCTGTGGTTTCAAACATCTTAACGCTTATCTGGAAACCAGAAAGCGTCCTATCATACAGGGAAAAGGATTTCCCTGATACATATTCAAGGAGGAAAAACACATGAGAATTCAGCACAATATCGCAGCTTTAAACTCTTACAGACAGTTAGGAAGCAACAACAACACAGTAGCTAAAAATCTTGAAAAATTATCTTCTGGATACAGAATCAACCGCGCAGGTGATGATGCAGCTGGTCTTGCTATTTCTGAGAAGATGAGGGCACAGATCACAGGTCTTGAGACAGCTTCCAAGAACGCAAACGATGGTATCTCTTTAGTTCAGACAGCTGAAGGTGCGTTAACAGAAGTTCATTCCATGTTAAATCGTATGGTAGAACTGGCTGACCAGTCTGCAAATGGTACTTACCAGGATGCTGTTGACCGTGAAAACCTTCAGAAAGAAGTTGCTTCTTTAAAGAGTGAAATCGACCGTATTTCTGAAAGCACAAATTTCAACGGAATCAACCTGTTGGATGGATCTTTGGCTGGAAACGGAACATCTGCTAATGGTTTAGTTGGCGGAACGATTGGAACATTCAGAGCTGCAACAAAAGATCTTACTGGCGGGGATGCATCAGCTACTGGTACAGCGGTTGACTATACTAAGAGTGATACATTTGTTGTTGATGGCAGTGAGGTAACTGTTGACTGGTCTACACTTAGCAGTGAGGATCGGGCAGCCCTTCAGGTTGATTGGACTTCCAATACCAGTACGGAAACCGCAAAAAAAGCAGCTACTATTATGCAGAATGCAATTAATTCTGCCATTGATAAGACAAATCAGGAAACAGGCAATACAATAAGCCACGTAACAGTTAAGAATGACGGTGCAAAAGGCTTTACAATGACCAGTGGTTTAGAAGGTAGTGGAGCTTCCAGCATTGGTATTAAAGGAACACCTACTACAGATGCAAGTGTAGGTGGTGTTGTACTAGGTATAGCAGATGGTGCATCTTCAACTGAGGTTACATCATTAGCAACTGCAACTTCTCAGCTTACAATAAATCCTGCTAATGCTAATGGTAAGTTTAGCATGCTTGTTAATGGAGAAGCTGTAGAAGTTGATATGAGTTCCAGCGGTTTAACCAGTGCATCTACTGGAGACGATGTTGCTACAGCGTTAACTACTGCTATTACTGCAGCATTGACAAAATACGATACTGCTAAGGGAAATACTGGAGATGATGCTGCTTCTGGTAAAGTTTCTGCTACCTTTAATAATAAGGGACAGTTAGAAATTACAAATACATCTGGTCGCAAAATTGGTTTTGAGGACAAAGATGGCGGTGATTATGCTAAGGTTCTTGGAATCTCTGCAGAAGGTAAGGCAGTTACAGGTGGCGGATTAACTCTTCAGATTGGCGATAGCGCAGCAGATTTCAACAAGTTGACAGTATCTGTTGGCAATATGAGCGCTAATTCTCTTGGAATTGGCAGTATCGATATAGGCACACAGGCTGGCGCTAAATCAGCTATTGATAAAATCAAAGCTGCTATTAATACTGTTTCTTCAACCCGTGGTGATTTAGGCGCAATTCAGAACCGTCTGGAGCATACTATTAATAACTTAGGAGTAACATCTGAGAATATGACTGCTGCTGAAAGCCGTATTCGCGATGTTGATATGGCTAAAGAAATGATGGATTATACTAAGAATAATATTCTTGTGCAGTCCTCTCAGGCTATGCTTGCTCAGGCAAATCAGATTCCTCAAGGGGTATTACAGTTATTAAAATAATTTATAATTAATTGGTTTAAAAAAGGAGTTATCGCATTGATCCTATTTTAGGTGCGATAGCTCCTTTACCAGGCTCTTTGTCAATAGTTGGGGTGGTATTCGTATGAATCCCGCCCCTTTCTTACGTTTAGAGCTGTTTTCAAACTACTGTATGCTGTTTTGGGTATTCAAAATAAGCCTCCATATCCCGACCATTTATCCTATGATGTACAATGAAGTATCCGCGTCCGGAACCGGTTAAAGTTCCGGATTCCATAAGAACTTCCTTTTAATACTTTAATCTTATTGTTAAATCATTCTGTGACACCGTTTGTAATGCCATATTCAAAAGCATTTAAGATTTCATTTCTCCAAGACTGGAACGTTTTAGCACATTTCTCAAATTCTTTAATACTGCATCTTCTTGCATTAGTATCATCACTATACTGGAGCATCAGATCACAGGCCTGCTTGTTCTCATCTTTCATCTTTCTATAGCTGGTCAAAATCAGCTTCCGGCTTCGTTTATAGTATATTCGAAGAGAAGCCGGTATAGATTTCTGTAGACGTTTACAAATATTTTTGATAGCCCATGTGACCTGACGAATGAAATGATACTTGTCCACGATAATCTTTGTATTTGGGAAGAAGGTTCTGGCGGGCTCCACATAGGATAGTCACATGTCACAGACAAAAAACTTTGTTTTCAGCCATTCCTTTCTTGTAATGTTTTTCCAGTAATCAGCCAGATGGCTATGAGTGCGGTCTGGAAGAATATCCACAATCCAGTATTTTTTGAAATAACGAGGATACACTGATATTTTCCAGTGAAGGCATTGTCTTTAAATCAATCAATGGAAACAGCCTCAAGAAGTTATCTGTGGATAAGCAATGGATGGTATCCAAAAGTCTGCAGATTGTAGGGACGGAAACCCCAGTAAGAATTGAAGCACTGATAGGAAGTAAGAAAGGGATAGAGTTCTAAAAATCTTTTTCCACAGGAGGTAGATAAATAACGTCGTTTACCTTTAAAAGAGAATTTGTCTGAAATGCTTTTTTTGCAAAAAAAGCACTAACTGATACAAGCCCCTAGTGCGTCTAGGTATGGAAGCAAAAGGATTGGACTTTGTCAGATACACAGATGAAATTATATATACAATTCCAAAGATTTATTATACAGGTAAAATTATCGTAATTTAAAAGTAAAACTGTTACATATATGAATAAAATAATATTGTTAAGCTTGAAATGGTAACTAAAAAACGGGTAAAATACGCAAAATTTGCCAAAGAATTAACCCATATTTACCCAGCTACAATAAAAATTATAGTAAAATTTTGTTCTTCAAATCCTCGGAAACCTCGTAAATACGAAGTTTCTGAGGATTTTTCATATTTTTACCAATAAAACCAGTGTCGATTCAAAAGAACTTTCTTGACAATATTTGTAATAAAATGTAAAATGGAGTAAGAAAATTACAAAAAATGTAAGATTTTGCATTTGACTGTTAAAATTTAACTATTTTTTCCATTTTGTAACAGTCCGTATACGTCATTATGGCAGATTGCCGGAAGAAATGAAAGTGAGGAACAGATCCGATGAATTCGATTTTTGGAAACAGCATTTCCATGGCGGAAAAATCTCTGGATTATTTGTGGGCTAAGCAGACGACCACGCTTAATAATATCGCGAATGGGGAAACTCCGGGCTATAAGGCCAAATATGTGAAATTCGAAGATGAATTTCGTAACCGGCTCGCGGCAGCGAGGAAAGGTACTTCGGCAGATATCGGTAACGTTATCAGTAACTCCAGATATTTTATACGAAATACCAATGAGGAATCTGCAAGATTAGACGGTAACAATGTCAATGTGGATGTAGAGAACGTGGAACTGGCAAGGACAACCCTGCAGTATCAGTACGAACTGAATTCTTTAAACAGTGATATCAGCAGACTACGTACAATTATTAAAGGTTAAAACGGGAGGCATATTAAGATGGAACAGATGTTCATAACGCCCATTCGCTCATTGGACTCCATTGGGGATATAGGAGCAGCTAAGAAGGCAGTATCCGGACAAGACGGGGGTTCTGCATTTTCAGACATTTTCAAAGAGGCAGTTCAGAATGTGAAAACAACGGAAGCAGACTTAAACAAACAGCAGTACCTTTTGGCGACCGGGCAGATTGATGATGCACATACCGTGCCGGCTGCAGCGGCAAAGGCCCAGTTATCCGTAGAACTTTTATCAGCACTTAGGAATAAGGCATTGGAAGCTTATACGGAAATTATTCGTATTAGTATTTAAAACAGATAACAGGGCGGACGTACGCGATGGAAAAAATTAAGGAATTATTAGGTAAACTAAGTGATAAGACGAAAAAGATAATTATTGCGTCAGTGATTGGCGTATTGGTTATAGGCGGCGCTGTCTTTGCAGCAATGTCCATGCGGCAGAAGCCGTATGAAGTTATGTTTACCGGGGTGAGTAGTGAAGAAGCAAAACAGATTATTGGAAAACTGCAGGAAGATAATATAGATTATCAGTATGATAATGGTGACATTAAGGTGCCTACAGAGCAGATGGACACCACAAGAGCCAAGCTGGTGTCAGAAGGATATCCCAAAAGCGGTTTTACATATGATGTTTTCAAAAACAATGTTAATCTTATGACTACAGATACAGATCGTCAGACTTTTAAGCTGTATGATCTGGAAACAAGAATTGGATCTACGATTCAGATTTTTGATGGAGTAAAAGAAGCATACGTTACCATAGCCCTGGGAGAAACTTCTAAATATGCACTGTCCGAAGATAGTGCGAAGGAAGCGAGTGCCCAGGCTGTTGTCGTTATGAAGGACGGGGGATCGCCGACGGAAGAACAGGCGAATTCCATACAGCTTTTAATATCAAGAAGTATTCCGGGAATGGTAATTGATAATGTATCTGTCTTTGACGGCAACGGCCGTCAGGTATCAACTAACGCTGGCGATACAGATACAAATTCCGGAAAAGCTGCAGATGAGATAGCAAAGCTCATTGAAGACCAGATCACGGCTAAGGTAATTAATGTACTGGGTCCCATATACGGAAACGGCAATGTACGTGTATCTGTAAAAGGCACCGTAAATATGGATAAGCTGATCCGGGAAAGCATTGTTTACAATACACCGGAGAAGATTGATGAAAAGGATAAAACAGGTCTTACTTCTGAAGAATCCATTTCAAAAGAATATTCAGGGAATGCACAGGCAGCGTCAGGGGTTGCCGGTTCAGAGGCCAATGCCGATATTCCGCAGTATAATGCGGGCGGACAAAACACGGATAGTGCATACGCATCCAACAGTTTAAATAGAAAGTACTTATTAAACCAGATTAAGGAACAGGGACAGGTTAATCCGGGAAGTATCGAGAATCTTACTGTTTCAGTTGTAGTCAACGGCAGTGACTTTGGAACACTTTCCGTCGATGATATCCGAAATCTTGCTGGAAATGCTGCAGGAATTGCTCAGGCAGACAGGGCTGAAAAAATCACGGCTGTAGCAGCACCATTCTACACCATTGATGTTCCGAAAGAGCCGGATAAACCTGCGGAAGCAAGTACCAATGGTATTCTGATTAATCAGTGGATTCTCATTGGAGCGCTGGCTGGAGTATTGATTCTGATACTTATGATTGTACTTATTGTACGGAGCAGAAGAAAGAAGAGAGCGCTTGCAGAAGAACTGGAAGAAGACAGCCAGGAAGATGTACCGATTGTTCCTGAAATGCCTGTTAAAGAAGAGCAGGAGATTGAAATTCTTGTTCCAGAGGAAGACAGAGGGGCTGAACTTCGTGAAAGTGTACGGGAATTCGCAGAGCAGAATCCTGAGATTTCAGCACAGCTATTAAAGACCTGGTTAAATGGAGGAAACAATAATGACGACTAATCTAACGCCGGAACAAAAAGCGGCAACAGTTATTGTTTCACTCGGTGTGGAAAAGGCTTCCAAAATATATAAGTATCTGAGTGAAGAGGAAATTGAGAAATTAACAGTCGAAGTTGCAAAACTGGGACATGTTCCGTCAGAAACCACACAGGCCATATTGGATGAGTTTTATAAAACCTGTTTAACCCAGAAGGTGGTAACGGACGGTGGACTGGAATATGCCAGAACTGTTTTGGAAAAGGCGTTTGGAGAGAGCACTGCCAACAGCCTTCTCCAAAAAGTTACCCAGTCCCTTAAATCCAGATCCTTTGGCTTTATCCGGAAGAGTGATTCCAAGAATCTTTTCTCGATTCTCCAGCATGAGAGGGCTCAGACCATTGCGCTTGTATTATCCTATACCAATGAAGAGATGACAGCGCAGCTGATCTCGGAGCTTTCTCCAGAGAAGCGGCTTCAGGTAGTGGAATCCATTGCCAGAATGGAAAGTGCATCTCCGGAAGCTATTAAGATTGTAGAGAATGAGATTAAGAAGAAGTTCTCCGGTATTCTTACAACGGATTATACAACCGTTGGCGGTATCGATTACATAGCAAACGTAATGAACCATATGGACAGAGGAAACGAAAAACTTATCTTCGACGAGTTGGGAAGAAAAGATGCAGAACTGGCAGATACCATCCGAAAGAAGATGTTTGTTTTCGAAGATATTATTACAATGGACGACAGATCCATTCAGCGTTTTATCCGCGAATGCGATATGAAGG
This sequence comes from Lacrimispora xylanisolvens, assembly GCF_002934545.1. Lineage (GTDB taxonomy): Bacteria > Bacillota > Clostridia > Lachnospirales > Lachnospiraceae > Lacrimispora > Lacrimispora xylanisolvens. Next base: position 49,383 of record NZ_PTJA01000013.1, on the reverse strand, counting down.
ATATGGTTTATGCGCTTAAGAATGCCAATAAGCAGATTGCAGATGTTATATTCAATAATATGTCAACCCGTATGAAAGAAAGCATTCAGTCCGATATGGAAGTTACCGTTAATGTTCGTCTGAAAGATGTAGAAGAGGCACAGCAGAGAATCGTTGCTATTATCAGGCGTCTGGAAGAAGAAGGCGAACTGATCATCAGCAAGGGCGGAAAGGATGATATCATTGCCTAATATTATCAAGGGTCCTGAGGCTGAAAACCGGGTTCTGGAATATGGGTTTAAACAGAAATTTGAAGATATAGTTGTGAAAAAGGATACAATCAAACCTATTGAGGAAGACCTGTTTCAGCCAGATGAGGAAGATGGTTATTCTCAGGTCGCGGAGATCTTTGAAAAAGCATCTAATCGGGCAGAGTACATAGTAAATCAGGCGAGAGAAGAGGCCGAAAAAATTCTCGCAGATGCCAGAGAGACCGGTTATCAGGAGGGCTATGAAGCCGGTCTGCAGGAAGGACGTGCGGCTGCGTACGAAGAACATAAGGAAGAACTTGATTTACATATGAAAGAATTCCGAGAAACCATGAAAGCTACTATAGAAAGTGTTACAGAAGAAAAAAACAGGATTCTGGAAACCTACATTGATGATTTAAAACGGGTGACTTTAACCATAGCGGAAAAGGTGATTCAGACAAGCTTGAAATCAAGCGGTGAAATTATAAAAAGAATGATAGTCGCTGCTGCAGGAAAACTGAAAAAGACTCAATGGGTGAAGATCTACGTATCTCAAAAGGATGCCGGAATGATGCTCCAGGGAGACGTTGGATTGTTAAATGAACTTTCCCATATATCCGGAAATATTAAAATTATTTCTATGGACCATTCAGAAGAAGGGACATGCATCATTGAACTTCCGGAAGAGATTATTGATGTCAGTGTAAATACTCAGATTGAAAACATTAAGGGAATCCTTAATAATGCAAGACTGTAGCAGGAGGAATCCGTATGTTCAAAGATTTAACGGAATTAATCATGAAAACAGAGACCATAGACCATATTGGCAAGATAGAAAATATTGTTGGTATGTCTATGGAAGCCTCCGGAGGAAAGGCCAGCATTGGAGATATTGCTTATATTTACAATGAAGACAGGAAAGAACAGATTCCTGTAGAAGTAGTTGGCTTTAAAGATGATAAAATTCAGCTTATGGCTTATGAAAATATGAGCGGAATTGCAGCTGGAAGTTTTGTAAGAAATACAAGAAGGCGTTTGAAGATACCTGTGGGAGATTTTTTAAGAGGACGGATTATTGATGCCAAGGGGGAACCCATGGATGGAAAAGGACCTTTCGAAAATCCCAAGTATTATTATGTAGAAAACCCTTATATCAATCCCATGACCCGACCCCCCATTACAGATCCGCTGGAATTTGGAGTCAAAGCAATTGATGGTATGAACACCATCGGAAAAGGCCAGCGTATCGGCATCTTTGCAGGAAGTGGTGTTGGAAAAAGTACATTGCTTGGAATGATTGCCAGAAATGTAAAAGCAGATATCAATGTTGTTGCACTGGTGGGCGAGCGTGGACGAGAGGTAAGAGAGTTTATAGAAAAGGACTTAGGTCCGGAAGGTATGAAACGTTCGGTTCTCATTGTAGCTACTTCGGACCAGCCGGCCATGCTTCGTATGAAATGTCCGCTGGTTGCCACTACCATAGCAGAGTATTTTAAAAATCAGGGAAAAGATGTACTCCTTATGATGGATTCTCTGACCCGTTTTGCCATGGCACAAAGAGAAATAGGACTCGCTATTGGCGAGCCTCCGGTAGCGAGAGGGTATACTCCTTCTATTTATGCTGAATTTCCAAAACTTCTGGAACGAAGCGGTAATTTTAAAGAAGGTTCCATTACTGGAATCTATACAGTACTGGTTGAAGGTGATGACACCAATGAACCCATTGCTGATACCGTTCGAGGTATTGTAGACGGTCATATTGTACTTAGCAGAAAACTGGCCAATGCCAATCATTTTCCGGCTATTGACGTAAGTGCCAGTATTTCTCGACTTATGACCAATATCGTTTCGGAAGAACACAGGAAAATGGCTTCTGAGATCAGAGATATTTTGAGTTTGTATGAAAAAAATGAAGACTTAATTTCAATTGGTGCCTACAAATCGGGAACCAACCCGAAACTGGATGTAGCCATTGCAAAGATAGAGAAAATCAACAAGTTTTTATGTCAGGGAATCAATGAAAATGACAGCTACGATGAAATACTTGAGAAGATGAAAGCGATTTTAAAGTAAACTCTGTGAAAGAAGGCTGAAGATGAAAAAATTCAATTTTCCTCTTAATACTGTTTTAAATTATAAAGACCAGGTGCTTGAGAATCTCAAAACGGAACATTCGAAGATTCTTGCAGATATCGCACAGCAGGAGAGACGGATTGAGGAATTGATGGAGAAGAGCCAAAGTGCTGCCGTTCGTTACAGAGAAGATACCCAATGCGGTGTTACTGTCAATATCATGAGAGAATATGAACGCTATATAACATTTATCCAGCAAAGAATTGTGGCAGAACAGGGAGTGCTTTTAAAACTTAAGAAAAAAGAAGAACAGAAGCGGGCAGAAGTGATCGAGGCGAAAAAAGAAAAGGCTTCAATAGATAAGCTGAAAGAAAAAAAGCTGGATCAGTACAACAAGGAAGTACTGAAAAGCGAAGAACTGTTTATCGAAGAATTTGTTTCCAATACGATGTCAGTTCGTAGCAGCAGGTAGTCCTGTCGGTTTAAAAACCGGCAGTTACCATATAAAATAATGCCTGATGGCAGAGAAGAGAAAGGAGGGAGAACAATGGAGATGAAGACAAACAGTGTGGAAGTTCTGATCAGGCAAATGCCAAAATCTCAGAAAACAGATGAGAAATCAGTAGATGATTCTTCTGGTTTTAAGAAAATGATGAGAGAAAAAGATCTAAAGAAGGACACTGGAAGCAAAGACAAGAAGGATTTAAATAAGGAACTGGAAACAGCAGCATCCATTGCGGGAGTACCACAAGCACAGCAGGCAGGAAAAGCCAGTGAAGCAGCAGACACTTTGGACCCGCAGAGTAAAGAGATGCTGGTTGCAGGCATGGGATCCTTAAAGGGACAACTACCTGATCCGCTCAATTCAAAAGAAGAATCAGGAGATACAAAATCCATGGAATCGTTTCAGCTGCTTAAGGAGTTTCGGCTTAAGAACTGGAACCCGGAGGATGATAGCGCCCTGATACAGGAAAAGGAAGACTTCAATGCATTAAACAGTCTGATGCCCAAAAAGACGGTGCCAGATTCCCAAATCGGATTGACAGCGCAAGATGAAAACATTGCTTCATTGAAAGATGGAAAAAAGAAAGAGGTAAATGGACCTGGAGAGACTCTTTTAAAAATGAGCGGACAGGAAAGCTCTAAGTCAGGGAAGATTCTTGCAGAGTATGGCCCCGGTGTGACAGAAAAAAAACTGGTACGGACTGACGGACCAGGATATCGGTTGAAAACAGATGAAAAGGACAGTGAGAACGACAACGATACCGCACAGGACAAAATCTCTGGAATGCTTCAGGAGAAGTTACTCCCATCAGGACAAATGTCTGAATTAAGTACTCACAAAGCAGAAACAGCGAATACTACATTACCAGTCCAGAATCTGGAAGAACTGAATACAAAGCTGTCAGAAAAGATCATTTCACAGATTGAAACAGGTAAAAAGAGTCTGGAAGTACAGCTGGAACCTCACAATTTAGGTAAGATACTGATTAAAGTTGCATATGAGAAAGATCAGGTGAGTGTATCTGTTGTCTGCACAGAAAGTAAAACTTTAAAAATGCTGTCCCAGTCAGCTGGAGAATTAGGAACTATCCTGGAAAACAACTTAGAACGTCCGATTCATGTGATTGTAGACAAGCAGCAGCCGGATTACCTGAATAATAACCAGGAACATCAGGGTAATGGGAGAGAACAGCAGGAACAGAGACAGAACCATTCCGAAGATTTTGGAGACGATTTTATTCAAAAGCTGAGACTTGGTATATCAGGTGCAGATTCTGATGAAATCAGTGAGTAATTTACCATAAGGAGAAAAAGATGGCTAGTACGAATTCAATAGGCACAGGCAATTTGTTATATAACTCTGCTGCAACGGACACTGATTCGAATGTTAGTACGAAAAAAAACAGTGAATTGTCTACGGAAGGATTTTTCAAACTTTTAGCTGCACAGCTTCAGAACCAGGATATGTCAAGTCCCATGGACAACTCTGAGATGATGACGCAGATGACACAGATTGCCATGATGCAGGCAATGGACAATTTCTCAACATCAATGGATGATTTTGCTCAGGTAAATACAATCAATTATGGTACTTCTATGATGGGAAAGTCGGTTTTGCTTGGCGTTTTGGATAAAAACGGTAATGTGGAGAAACATAACGGAACAGTTACCCGTGTGGACATTTATAATGGAACACCTACCATTTATCTCGATGATGACACAAAAACAGGATATCCAGTGTCTGGTATTATGTCTGTTTACGAAAAAGGACATGAGCCGGTGGATGAAACTACAAATAATACGAATACTGAGAATAACGCTGCAAACAGTACTGACGACAAGGATACAACAGATAAATAAATAGTCAGTATAACTGATAGTATGGCAGTGGTTTGGGCCAGAATGATATGGTTGGTGATTGAAAATGATAGGAAAAATAAACCAATTTGAAGATGTCCGGCAACTGAAACTTCGCAGTACGGCAACAGCATCAGAATGCAGCAGCTTTAGTGATGTTCTAAACAGCCGGATTGGAGAAGAAAAACTTCATTTTTCCAAACATGCGGCAGAACGGGTAAATCAGCGGGGAATCGAAGTAACCCCTTCATTTTTAGATGATCTGCAGTCTGCTGTGGAAAAAGCCCGTTTAAAAGGGGCGAAGGATGTTGTTATTATCAGTGAAAGGGGAGCGTTTATCGTGAATGTTCCTAATAACACAGTAGTAACAACTATGTCAGGAAATGAAATGAAAGAGAATATTTTCACTAATATTGACAGTGCCGTTTTGTTATAGCCGGACCATTTATGGGGGCTTATCCTGTATGTCTGACTGACATGGGGAAACGGCAGTTTCAAAAGAGAAAGGATAAAAAATATGGTCAGATCAATGTTCGCTGGTGTTGCAGGTCTAAGAGCGCATCAGGCAAAGATGGATGTTATAGGTAATAATATTGCAAACGTAAATACATGGGGATACAAAGCTGCAAGTATGTCTTTTAAGGATGCCATGTATCAGAACACAAGCTCAGGATCTAGTGGTAACACCGAAACTGGAGGAATCGGTGCTGTGAATGCCAACCAAATTGGTTATGGAGTTACTACAGGTGCAATTACTTACGATTTTTCAACTGGAAGTATGTCACCATCTGCAAGCGGTCTGGATTGTATGATTGAGGGAACGGGATTCTTTATTGTTGGTCCTATGTTAAGTGGTGGTTCACTTTCGTTAGAAGGCGATGATGCAGTTAAATCAAGCGGTTTGTATTTATCAAGAGTTGGTAAGTTTAAGGTAGATACAAATGGTTACTTAACAGATGATAGTGGTAGTTATGTGTATGGTTTCAGTTATGATCAGGACAGTGGTAAATTTGCAACAGGATCACTTGTACCATTAAAGCTGCCTGCACAATCAGTTTTGAATAAGCAGAAAAGCCAAGAGAACAGTGATAACGTGGCTATAGCTAAAAAAGCATTAGATGACGCAAATGTCGCATATAACAATCAGAGTGCTTCATTGTCAGCAGCAAGGCAGGCATATGTAACAGCACTGTCTAATTATGAAGATAAATCGAAATCTTTAACGATTGATGAGCTGGAGTTGGAATTAACTGCTAAAAAGACAGCTATGGTAACTGCTTATAATGCGTTACAGAGTGATGCTACAGATGCTACATTGAAAAAGAAATATTATGATAGTGTTGAGGATTATGAGAAGTCTGAATATACATTAATCCAGAAAAAAGCTGAACTGATAGCCCCCAATGCACTGGATACCCTTAAAGCCATTCAACCGGATTTAGATAAATATTTTACAGATTATCAAGATGCATTAGAAGCTTATCGAGCTGATCCAACTACAAAGGCAGATTTTGATGCAGCTGAAAGTGCATTAAAAGATGTAAAAAACAAATTAAGTGTTTTAGAAGACTCATCTTTGCAGGGCATTCGGGATGCAGCGAAGATTAAAGTAAGTACGGGAGAAGCAACTCTTGAAGCTGCAAATAATGCCGTTATCAAAGCAAAGGCGAATTTAGTAACTGCTCAGACTACTGCAGCATCATCAAACAGTGGTAGTAGCAGTAGTGGTTCAAATACAGAGGACTCTCTGGCCGAGTTTTCCACTTATAAGATTCAGACAGATGGATCCATTGTCGGAACCACCTCAAACGGCAATTCAGTAACAATTGGTAAGATTGCTCTTGGACGTGTCCAGAATATGGGTGGTCTGGAAAAGGACTCCGGATATTATTATTCCGTTGGTGCAAGTGCTGGAAATGTAAGTGTATTTGAAGGTGGAGGATCAGATGGTGTTATAAGAAGCAACTTCCTGGAAATGGCCAAAGTTGACCTTGCCACAGAAATGACAGATATGATTACCACACAGAGAGGTTTCCAGGCGAACTCCAAAATCATCACCGTAACCGATCAGATGCTGGAAGAATTGGTTAATATGAAACGATAATTTGTTCCACAATCATCCGGAGAGGCATTCACTTTGTCTCTCCGGACATAAGGAGAGGTAATATATGATTCGACTTACACGACTGAATGACGAGGAATTCATTATAAACTGCACACAGATTGAGCGGGTGGAATCCATACCGGAATCCAATGTGATCCTGATAAGCGGGAAGCATTATGTGGTGAAAGAAAGTATTGAAGAAATTATAGACAGGGTAATTGAGTTTAATGCTCAGATTTATGCACGCGCACAAAAGAGGAAAGAGTAATCCGGGAGCGACCTGGATGGTTGGAGGTTATTCATGGACATTTCGTTGATTGTAGGTTGGATAATGGGAGTTATCCTTATCGTTTATGGAATTACATTTGAAAAAATCGGAAATTTTATTGATATACCAAGTGTAATTATTGTTGTAGGCGGTACTGTAGCAGCGTTGATCGCCAGTTATCCGTTTAAGACTCTGGCACAAATACCGAAGCATGTGGGGATTATGCTGAATCCCAAAAGATATGATGCAGAGAAAGTAATTGACATCATGGTTGATATGGCTAAAACAGCAAGAAAAAAAGGTCTTTTGGTTTTGGAAGAGCAGGCCAACGGCATTAAGGATCCCTTTCTCAAGCAGAGCATCATGCTGATTGTAGATGCTATGGATGCGGATAAGATTAGAGAAATGCTGGAGAGTGAGGTTTCCGCCATGTCCGACCGGCATGAACAGGATGTCAGCATGTATGAGAAAGGTACTTCCGTAGCCCCCGCGTTTGGTATGATTGGTACGCTTGTAGGTTTAGTAAACATGCTTAAGAGTATGAATATGGAAGCCGGAGGATCAAACTCATTAGGAGCGGACATGTCAGTTGCTCTTATAACCACATTTTACGGCTGCGTTCTGGCACACTTGCTCTTTGGTCCTATGGCCAAAAAACTCCGTATACGAAACGATGAGGAATTCCTATATAAGCAGATTATAATTGAAGGTGTTCTGTCCATTCAGGCAGGCGATAACCCGAAATACCTTGAAGAAAAGCTTTTATCTTATCTTTCTCAGGCTCAGCAGAATAAGATAGCAAAGAAAAGGTCTGGCGGAGGAGCAAGTGAAACATCTTCTTAACAGGCCAGAAAATTAATGATGCTGTTTTAAACAGGGAAACAGGTGATTAAATGATAAAGAAAGATAAAAAGCCGGAAGAGCTTGGAAGCTGGATGGATACATATGGAGACATGGTAACATTGTTGCTTTGCTTTTTTGTTCTTCTGTATTCAATGTCTTCTGTCGATCAGACAAAATGGAAGCTTCTGGTAGAGAGTTTTAATCCAAGTGCTGCTCAGTCATCGGATCAGGTAGTATTAAATGCAAAAGTCGGTGAAGGAGATGGGGAACTAAAAGGAAGCCCCGCTTCCGGAGGAGAAAGCACAGATTTTGATGAATTATATCTGATGCTTAAGAAAGTAGTCGATGATCGAAATATGCAGGATTCTGTCGAAATTACAAGGGGAGATGGCTTCACATTTATCTCATTTCGTGATAAAGTATTTTTTGATGGGGACAGTTCTGTTCTCAGACAGGAAGGCAAAGATGTCCTGAGTGAATTTGCAGCTTCGATGGCGCAGGCCAATGACAATATTAAGGAAGTTCAGGTGCTGGGACATACCTCACAGGGGAACCCAGAGAGAGCCAATAACATTCGTAATGACCGTATGTTGTCTGCACAGCGTTCCGCAGAGGTAATAATCTTTCTGTAGAGCCAAAACGCTGTTTCACCGGAAAAACTGGTAGGGATGAGTTTTGGACAGTTTCGCCCTATCGCACCGTTTGATACCGAAGACGGACGTGCAAAAAACCGCCGTGTTGAAATTTTGATAACGAAAAACGATACGGTTGAAAAGACCCTGGAGGAATATTACAATCAGGTGTATCACAATAGTCAGAACAATGCGGGCAATTAAATAAAAAGCGGGAGTGAAACAAATGGCTGAAGTATTATCCCAAAGTCAAATCGATGCGTTGCTCAATTCCTTAAGCGGAACTGATGAGCCTATTGATGAGATTGAGAAAAAGGAAAATGAAGTAAAATACCGGAAATATGATTTTTACAGTCCGAAGAAATTTACCAAGGACAGACTGAAAATTTTAAAAAGTATATTCGACAATTATTCCAGAATAGCAGGCTCCCAGATTAGCAGCATATTTCGGACATCCAGTGAATTGTCCGTAGTTACAGTTGAGGAACAAAGGTATTATGAGTTCGGCAACGCACTTAGTGATAATGATATTCTTACTGTAGTTAATGTAACTCTGCCCAACAACAGTAAAAACCCTCCCCTTCTTATTAATGCAAGTATGACGCTGATGCTCAATTTAATCGACCGTATGCTGGGAGGTGTGGGAACTGATGTGAAAGTAGACGAATCCTATACATATACGGAAATTGAAATGGCATTGTATCACAGAGTGATTCAATATATAATCGGTGCTTTAAAGGACTCCTGGTCCAGTTATATCAATTTAAAGTTCGAATTGACAAGGCTGGAAGAAAATCCAAGTATGTTTCAGGAAATTGGTGTGGATGAGACCATTGTTATTGTAGTGATCGATGTAGATATGAAAGAGTGTTCAGGAAGGCTGAATGTCTGCATTCCAGGATCGCTTCTCATGAATATTTTTGATATTATGGACAAGCGTAAGCACAGTGCCATGGGTGAAGAGGCGAATAGCCAGGATAATAAGAGAGAGATTATGCAGAGTATTAAATCTTCAGATATGCTTGTCAGAGCACAGTTGGGTGATACCTCAATTTCGCTCGATGATGTATATAATCTACATGTTGGAGATGTAATCAATTTAAATACGCCAAAAGAATCTGATGTCAAGCTTTATGTGGAAGGTCAGCCATGGTTTAAGGGTCAGCTGGGTGTTCATAAGCGGAACGTCGCTGTTAAAATCGATGAGGTGGCTGTTAAAATTGATGATCAGGATGAAAATGGAAATTACCAGACCAGTGAAAGCTGAGTCAGGGATTACATAAAGAATTATAGGATAATAAAGGAGATGTAGAAAATGGCAAAAATATTATTAGTAGATGATGCAGCATTTATGAGAATGATGATTAAGGACACTCTGACAAAGAACGGATATACCGACCTGTATGAAGCAGCTGACGGAGCTCAGGCTGTACAGATGTTTACAGAGATCAGTCCTGATCTTATCATCATGGACATTACCATGCCCAATATGGATGGACTGGAAGCATTAAAGGCAATTAAAGCAAAAGATCCCAATGCAGTCGTTGTTATGTGCTCCGCGATGGGACAGGAAAGCATGGTTATTGAAGCCATTAAATCAGGAGCAAAGGACTTTATTGTTAAGCCATTTAAACCAGACAGAATTTTAAAGACAGTTACTGGTATTATCGGCTAAGCTGATTCATTGAGGAGGGTACAAATGTCGTTTTTAAGCTCGATGAATATCAGTGCGTCTGCTATGACAGCACAGCGTCTCAGACTTGATATTGCATCACAAAATATCGCAAATATCGATACCACCAGAACGGCTACCGGTGGCCCATACCGCAGAAGAATGGTGGTCCTTGAAGCACAGACTGAAAATAATTTCCGCAGAACCTTAATGAATGCAGCAGGTAAGAGTCGCCAGGAGAGCGCGGGGGGAGTTAAGGTATCACAGGTAGTGGAAGATACCAGTCCTTTGAAATCCGTTTACGACCCGGAACATCCGGATGCAGATGAGAACGGCTATGTACAGATGCCAAATGTGGATCTGATAAAGGAAACAGTGGACAGCATGTCTGCAACCCGGTCCTATGAAGCCAATATAACCGCATTTAATGCCATAAAAATGATGGCTTCCAAGGCATTGGAGATTGGGAAATAAGGTAAAATATGGCATAGAGGGCTAAATGAGTATAAAGGGAGAAAAGTTGTATGGATTCGAAGAATTTTAGCGCATTTGAGATTGATGCCATAGGTGAAATACTAAACATAAGCCTGGGTGCCTCAGCCACTGCAGTATCTACCATGCTCAATGCCAGAGTTGATATCACCACACCTGTAGTAAGGGTATTATCTAAGAGTGAGTTTGAAATATCAAACCTGGAACCGGCAGTGGGTGTGGAAATTACTTATATTGCAGGTCTTAGCGGAAGCAATATTATGCTCCTGAAAAAGCATGATGTTAAGGTTATTGTAGATATGCTGATGGGAACGGAAACCCCGGAAGAGGATTTTGAATTAAATGAATTAAATATCAGCGCGATCTGTGAAGTTATGAATCAGATGATGGGCGCTTCTGCAACCGCGCTCAGTGAATTTTTAAGTAAGACTGTCAACATTTCAACGCCGACATCTTTTGAAATAGAAGATGTGGGAGATTTCAAAGAAAAATACTACCATGATGAAGACTTAATGGTTGTGGTTGGTTTTAATTTGAAAATAGCGGATCAGATGGCGAGTGAATTTATAAACGTAATGCCGCCAGCTCTTGCAAAGGAACTGGTTGCAGGATTTTTCCCACAGGTTGACAGTGAACCGGAAGAAGAACCTGTACCTGAGCCTGTTTCCCAGCCTGCTTCTGCTCCGGCATCATCTGGAGGTATTTTATCCCAGGAAGAAATTGAGAAACTTCTTGCGGGCAGTTCAGCTCCTGAACCGCAGCCGCAGCCGCAGGTGTCTCCAAAGCAGGAGTCTTCAGGCGGTATTTTGTCTCAGGAGGAAATAGAGATGCTGTTAAACGGCAGTAATGCTTCAGACAATGTGTCACCAGCACCTTCGCCAACACCAACACCAATACCAGCACCAACGCCAACGCCAACGCCAGTTTCTCAACCTGCAGTATCCATGCCGGTTATGACAAGCCAGCCAGCAGGCATAGACAATTCTTCTGTACAGCAGATGATGAATCAGATGCAGATGCAGCAGCAAATGATTAATCAGATGCAGCAGATGATTCTGCAGATGCAGAATTCACAGACGAATACACCGAAAAAAGATGCTCCAGAGCCAAAGACCATCAATGTGAAGCCGGTACCCCAGAATAATCTTGCAGAAGGACCGGTAAGCTATGAGGAGCAGGAGGAAAACCGTGAACTGATCATGGGAGTACCGTTAGAGGTTTCAGTAGAAATCGGCAGAACAAGAAAACTGGTAAAAGATATACTTGAATTTACAAAAGGATCTCTTGTTATTTTAGACAAACTTGCTGGTGAGCAGGTAGATTTGTATGTAAATGGAAGATGCATTGCGAAAGGCGACGTAGTAGTGGTTGATGACAATTTTGGTATTCGTATTACGGAGATCATTAAAAAGAGCGTTGAATAGAGAGGAAGTGCCTGTAGATGAACAGTGTGATCAGTCTGATGTCGGTACTGATTATTACCATTCTGATTCTATACTTAAGTTATATTTTTACGAAAAGTATAGGAAAAGGGATGGGATTAAAACGCGGGGGGAATTATATGCAGATGTTAGACAGGCTACCCCTTGGGCAGGATAAGGCGATTGCGGTTGTTCGCGCAGGCAGTCATTATTTTCTCATTGGTATTGCTTCTTCACAGATTACCGTTCTGGCAGAACTGACGGAGGAGGATATTCAAAAAAGCCTGGATATCCCAAATCCTCAAACCGGAGATGGATACCCTGATTTTATCAGCATTCTGAAAAAATATACGGATAAAAACCGGAAAGACTTGTAGGAGGAGCAGAATGAATACAGATGCCTTAGTTAACATTAATGGAGGCAGGGTGCCAACCCTGGAACTTTTCCTCATTCTGACCATCATATCACTGCTGCCTTCCATACTGGTTATGATGACTTCTTTTACCAGAATCATCATCATCCTGTCTTTTACAAGGAATGCACTTGGTGTACAGCAGACGCCCCCTAATATTGTTTTGGTGGGCATTGCGTTATTTTTAACTTTGTTTATCATGGATCCGGTTATAAAAGACATTAATACCCAGGCTTACCAGCCTTACATAAAAGAAGAGATAAACCAGTCGGAGGCATTGAAACGGGCTCAGATTCCCATGAAGCGTTTTATGCTGAAACAGACCGAAACAAGTACTTTAAATCTGTTCGTAGATTTATCTCATACGGAAAAAGCGGAAAACATCGAAGATTTACCAATGACTGTAGTCATTCCATCATTTATGACGTCGGAGTTAAAACGGGCTTTCACGGCTGGTTTTATGATTTTTCTCCCATTTATGCTGGTGGATATTGTTGTTTCCAGTACACTGATGTCAATGGGTATGGTAATGCTGCCACCCGCCATGATTTCACTTCCATTTAAGCTGCTGTTATTTGTCACAGTAAATGGCTGGGAGTTATTATTTACAAACCTTGTTAAAAGCTTTCATTAATGACGGGAGGAATTCTTATGACAGACGTTGCAATCAGCAGCCTGATGTACGAAATGTTTGGAGCAGCCGTTAAGCTGGCAGGCCCGGTTCTGGTGGTCAGTATGATCATCGGTATTCTCATTTCCATACTGCAGGCAGCAACCCAGATTCATGAACAGACCATAACCTTTGTGCCCAAGTTACTTGTTGTAGGTCTCATTCTTTTGATGATGGGCAGTAATATGATGAAGACCCTTAGTGATTTTACCATACATGTATTCAATACCATGCTGGGGTAGGTTAGACAGACGAAAGGAAGAGTTAAATGCCGGATATAGGACAGATGATGCTTTTCTCCCTGATTTTCATGCGGATGTCAGGTTTTATACTTCTGAATCCCATATTAGGAAGACGGAATATACCCGGTTTTGTAAAGGGCGGTATGATTATGGTATTCACCCTTCTGCTATATTCATTTTCATCCTCGCAGGTACCGGAGCCGGTTACTTCCGTTGAATATGCAGTGCTTCTGATCAAAGAGTTTGCCATGGGGTATGTGATTGGATTTGTCATGGAACTGTTTCTCATGATTATTACATATGCGGGAACAATTATTGATTTTCAGATGGGACTTTCCATGGCCACCGTATTTGACCCTCAGAGCAATGCACAGGTTGCCGTTACAGGAAGTATCTTTCATGCATATTTTATCTTATTGTTTTTTGCAGTAGACGGTCATCTGGCGTTGTTTAAGCTTTTGATCCAGTCTTCGGAGATTGTTCCTTATGGACAGGTTGTCATAGGTACAAAAGTAGCATGGGCGATGATGGAAGTGTTTACTCAATGCATTGTTATGGCAATTAAATTTGCTTTTCCAATTATGGCAATTGAGTTTATAACAGAAATTGCAGTGGGAATTCTGATGAAGGTGATACCCCAGATTAATGTGTTTGTGGTTAACATTCAGGCGAAAGTTTTGGTTGGTTTATTAATGCTTATATTCTTATTTTCCCCTATGTCTGACTATGTTGGTTTTATAATCAGTCAGATGCTTTTGGGCGTAGAGAATATGATCAGAATTTTATAACGCAAAGGATGTGATGAACGGAAATGGCAGATGGTTCAAAAACCGAGAAGGCCACACCGAAAAAACGGAAAGATGAACGAAAAAAAGGTCATGTTGCTGTTAGTAAGGATGTGGTAATGATCGCGACTCTTCTTGGAACTTTCGTGATGTTGAAAGCGTTATTTCCGCTTATGTATCGGACGATGCGGGATTATATGATCAAATATGTCAGTCTGGCTCCGGTAGCAGATACCATTTCAGATTATACAACCAGCATATTCTGGGATATGGTGATTGCGATTGCCAAAGCAGCGATACCGATCATTCTTGTCTCCACTACGTTGGCAGTGATTGGAACTGGTGTACAGACAGGATTTCTATTTACAAAAAGTAATATGGCACCTAAGTTTGAAAGACTGAACCCGATTAAAGGGATTAAAAATCTTATCTCTTTAAAAAGTCTGGTAGAGCTTATTAAAAATCTGATTAAAATTATTATACTTTCAGTCATTCTGTATCAGATCATAAAAGGTGATTTAAGAGCAGTGGCCAGAACCATTGATATGAATGTAATGGATTCATCTGTTTATGTTTTAAATTCTATCATGGATATGGTTATGAAAGTATCAATTGTATTCCTGGCAATCGCCGGCTTCGATTATTTCTACCAGTGGTGGGATTATGAACGCCAGATTAAGATGTCAAAGCAGGAGATGAAAGAGGAATACAAGCAGACGGAAGGAAATCCGGAGATTAAAGGGCGTATCCGGAACATTCAAAGAGAACGAGCCCGCAGCAGGATGATGCAGTCAGTTCCGACTGCAGATGTAATTATTCGAAATCCGACCCACTTTGCAGTAGCGCTGCGTTATGATATAGAAAAAGATAATGCACCGGTTCTGCTTGCCAAGGGCCAGGATGAACTTGCTTTAAGGATTGTGGCCATAGGCGAGGAACATGGAATCTATGTGCTGGAGAACAAGCCTCTTGCAAGGGGGATTTTTGCCAGTACCAAAGTGGGGGAACCAATCCCTCCGGAATATTATGGTATGGTCGCTGAGATTCTGGTATACGTATACCGTATGAATAACAAGATCATAGAGTAGAAAATGCGGCATAGATACTTGAAAGAAATGGTGTAAGAAGAATGAAGACTTTACTTAAAAATTCCGTTGTAGTATTTGTCATTACAATAGTGCTTCTTTTGATCATCCCATTACCTCCATTTTTTATGGATGTAATGATTATAATAAATATTTCCCTTTCCATGATTATCCTTCTGATAACCATGAACATTCGGGAGCCGTTGGAATTTTCCATATTTCCATCGCTGCTTTTGATTACCACACTGTTACGGCTTGGACTTAACGTTTCTTCCACCCGTAACATTTTAACCAATATGGGATCTTCCGGTCTTGTTATTAAGGCCTTCGGTGATTTCGTATTGCAGGGAAATGTTGTAGTAGGTTTTATCATATTCCTGATTATCGTTTTAGTAAACTTTCTGGTTATTACAAAAGGTACGGAACGTGTATCTGAGGTAGCAGCCAGATTTACCCTGGATGCCATGCCAGGAAAGCAGATGGCCATTGATGCGGATTTAAGTTCTGGTCTGATCAATGAGCAGGAAGCAAAGCTGAGACGTTATAAAATCCAGAAGGAAGCAGATTTTTACGGCGCCATGGATGGTGCTACCAAATTCGTAAAGGGCGATGCAATCGTTTCATTGATCATTACCGCCATCAATTTTATTGGTGGTGCGATCATTGGTATTGTTCAGTCCAATATGCCTTTCTCCCAGGTTTTAACCATTTATAGTATTGCTACGGTAGGTGATGGACTGGTATCCCAGCTTCCTTCTCTTATGATCGCAGTGGCTACCGGTATGGTTGTTACCAGAGCCGTTTCCGACGGCAGCCTTAATGAAGATGTATCTGCACAGTTTTTGGCTCAGCCAAGAGCCATTATGCTCACAGGGTTTGTTATGCTGGTATTGATGCTGGTTCCTGGAATGCCTAAATTCCAGCTTGGTCTTATGGCAGTATTGCTCATAGGAACCGGTTATCAGCTGGAGCGTAAAGTGAAACAGTCAGCTTTTAGAGAGGTGGAGCAGTCTCAAAACGCTTTCATGGAGGATACGAGCCAGCAGGCACCAGCAGACGAAGAATCCTATTACAGAGATGTAAATAATGTATATTCACTGATTAGTGTAGATCCTATTGAACTGGAATTCGGTTACAGTCTGATTCCACTGATTGACGAAGGCAGCGGAGGAAAGTTAATTAACCGGATTGTCATTTTCAGAAGACAATATGCTCAGGACATGGGATTTGTCATCCCGTCAGTCAGATTGAGAGACAGTTCCAGCCTGAATACCAACCAGTATGTGGTTAAGATCAGAGGCGAAGAAGTGGCGAAAGGTGAAATCCTTGTAGATTATTATCTCGCCCTGGAACCGCCGGTTCTTTCCGGTGAAGTGGATGGGATTGAAACTGTGGAGCCTGCTTACGGAATTCCCAGTAAATGGATCCGGCCTGAAAACAAAGAGATGGCCGAAATCTATGGATATACGGTTATTGATCCGTTGTCAGTTATGCTGACTCACTTATCAGAAACCATTAAGCAGCATGCATATGAGATGCTTGGCAGACAGGAAATCATGCAGCTGTTAGACAATGTTAAGAAACATTCACCTGAACTTGTGGAGGAGTTATTCCCAGGTCAGTTATCCTACGGCAACTTCCAAAAGATACTCAACAGTCTTTTAAAGGAAGGTGTGCCGATCAAAGATATGGAAACCATTTTAGAGACCATTGTGGATGCTCTTTCAACAACCAGAGATATCGATCTTATTACAGAAAATATCAGAATCGCTTTAAAGAGAACCATTACCAGAATGTTCTGTGATGGAGGTCAGATGAAAGTTCTGACTCTGGATGCAGACCTGGAAAAAAATATTATCAGCAGCATGGCGAAAGGCGAGCAGGGCGTTTATCTGGCCCTTAGTCCTGAGGTAATGCAGTCAGTAATCGGACAGCTTGGCGAACAGATTAAGAAGTTTAACGATCTGGAACAAAAACCTGTAATTCTTACAAGTCAGGTAGTAAGGCTGTATTTTTACCGTCTGATCGAGCAGTTTTATCCCAATGTCTATGTTCTTTCATTTAATGAAATTGCAAATAATATTCAGATCCAGGCAGTCGGAAATATTACCGTTTGACAGGGGTTAATGTCAGAAAGGCAGTGTTAATCGGAATGGAGCAGGAGTTAAGCCAATATACCAATGAAGATTTACTAATTAAATATAAGCGTACTAAGGATATTAAAATCAAGCACGAGCTGGTAATGTGTTATATGTATATGGTGAAGAGCATTTCAATTCAAATGCGTGATGTCTATTTAAGCTTTGCTCAAATAGAGGATATCGTTAATGAAGGTGTATTGACGATCATGAATGGGATTGAAAAGTTTGATCCTGATATGAATGTGAAGTTTGAAACGTATATCTCCAAGCGGATTCGTGGTATGATTATAGATATGGCAAGAAAACAGGACTGGATCCCAAGAAGTGTCAGAAAAAATGCCAAAGAACTGGACAATACAGTGATGGAATTATGTAACCGTCTGGGACGTTTCCCATCCTCAAAAGAAACTGCCGAATATTTAAACGTATCATTGGACAAATACCAGGAAGCATTAGGAAAGACCAATGTGTATAGTGTAATATCCCTTGATATGGTGTTAGAGGGAAGCAATGATAACAAGAAAACAGTTCAGCTGCCATCTATCAGCGAAAATGACCAGCCGGAATCTCACTATCTTCAGGAAGAATTTAAACAGATCCTGGTATCTGCCATAAATAATTTAAAGGAAAATGAGCAAAAGGTTATTTCTTTGTATTATATGGACGAATTAAATATGAAAGAGATTGCCAGGGTCATGAATGTCAGTGAACCAAGAATTTCACAGATTCACTCCAATGCCATACAGAAACTGAGACTGAATCTGACTAATTTTATAAATGGGAAATAGGAAAGGGGAATAGCGGGATGTTTCAAGGATTTTATAATCTGGCTTCCGGGATGCTTTATCAGAACCGGAATTTAAATACCATCAGTAACAATATGGTAAACGTAAGTACTCCTGGGTTTAAATCAGACCGTATGACCAGCACCACATTTAAGGAAGAGATGCTCTACAGGAGCGGAAATGTGGATAAAAGCAGTTACACTCCGATTGGTACTGCTTCCATGCTGAAGACAGTAGCAGGTGTGAAAACCAGCTTCGATCAGGGAAATGTGGAAGAAACCGGCGGTAATCTGGACTTTGCTTTAACAAAGTCTGGATTTTTTACAATCGAAGGTGCTGACGGGACTCGTCTTTATACAAGAAATGGCTCTTTTGATGTAGATAAGGATGGTTACCTTTGCTTATCAAACTTAGGAAGGGTACTTGGAGAAGACGGAAATCCCATTGAAATGACTTCTAATCACATTACAGTGGACAAGTCCGGGAATATATATGAAGAGCCCTTAACAGGTCTTAAAACTGATGAAGATGGCGGTGATACGGAGGCAAAGGAACCAACGCTGATTGGAAAGCTTGGGGTGGTAAACTTCGATGATACAGCCCAGCTGGTAAAAGGGGATAATGGAACCTTCACAACCCAGGCAGAGGGAAAAGCTGTTGACGGTGGAGTTATGTGGAAATCAGTGGAACGGTCCAATATTGACCCCATCGAACAGATGACCTCCATGATGACCAGTCAGAGAGCTACCCAGAGTGCAGCCCAGGTGCTTAAGATGTATGATCAGCTCATGGGAAAAATAGTATCTGACATTGGCAGAGTATAGGGGAGGAACAACGGATGAATCAATCCTTTTACATAGGCGCCCAGGGTGCCATGAATCAGCAGACGAAGCTGAATGTTGTATCGAATAATATAGCAAATGTAAATACAGTTGGTTTTAAACCGGAATACAGTGTGTTTTCCGATCTGATCTATGCACAGACACGGAATTCACTTAGTGATACCAACATAAAGACCGGAAGCGGATCAAAAATTGATCAGATAAAGACAAACATGACGGCTATGCCGTATCAGACTACAGGACAGGAGCATGATTACGCTGTACAAGGCGATGGCTTTTTCATGCTGAAGGATCCAGTATCCGGAGAAATCACATATACGCGGGATGGACGTTTTTCCCTTGCAAAGACAACGGACAAATTCTATCTTGTCAATGTGGATGGGAAACGGGTTCTTAATATGGATCAGGCAGAAATTTCCTATGATGTAAAGCCGGCATCCTATCCTTCCGAAGAAGGTGAGAAAGAGGAAGAAGAAACCCAGGAACTGCAGGAGGGAGAACATGACCCCCATGCCATTGGTATCTATACCTTTGCAAATACCAATGGTCTTAAACCCATAGGAGACAATGTTTTTTCTGCAACGGCAGTTAACGGGACTCCCATTCTACTTGAGAAGGCAAAAGTGATAAGTGGTTCACTGGAGCAGTCCGGTACAGATTTTGCATTGGAGATGACAAAAATGATGGAGGCCCAGAGAGCATACTCCTATGCTCTTAAGATGGTACAGACTTCCGATGAAGTTGAATCGACAATAAATTCTCTGCGATAAATATCGCAGAGTTCGATGAAAGAGGGCGATCATATGAAAATAACACGTTATGACGAAATGAATGGGCTTGGGCTGGATCTGATCCGGGAGATAGGCAGTATTGGTACAGGTAATGCAGCTACTGCGCTTTCTTCTATGCTGAACAAGACCGTTCGTATGACACTTCCCGATGTTCAGATACTGGGATACAATGAGGCCATTAAATTTCTGGGAGATCCGGAGGAAATTGTGGCAGCGATCCTGGTAAAGATGACAGGAGAAATCAACGGTTTAATGCTCTTTATTTTAAAAATGGATTTTATTAATGAGGTTTTATCCAGTGTTATGCAGCAGGAGATTGAAGACTATTACCAGCTCAATGTTTTAGAGACCTCCGCACTGGAAGAAATCGGCAATATTATTATCTCATCTTATGTAAACGCAATGTCAACTTTAAGTGAAGTTACAATTAATCTTTCCGTACCGGATATTGCAGTCAACATGCTGGGTGGTATCTTAAGTGTTCCAATGGTGGAATTTGGATATCAGACAGATAAGATGATGATGATAAGCGGACAGTTTATAATAGGAGGAAAAGTCCTACACAGTGACTTATTGATGATGCCGGATATTATGTCATTGAACTTTTTAATGGAAAAGCTGGGGATTGTAAATGGATAAACAGATAACAGTGGGAATTGCGGACATGAAATTTGCCAGGCAGGAGGGGACACTGATCACCTATGCGCTGGGGTCCTGCATTGGAATCTGTTTATATGATCCCATGATAAAGCTGGGAGCGCTTGTGCATATCATGCTTCCGGAAGTATACGGATCAGGAGACGGAAATATATTTAAGTATGCAGATACAGGACTTGCTGAGACATTTAGAAAGATAGAAATCCTGGGCGCAAGAAAACCAAGATTGATCGCAAAGATTGCAGGGGGGGCAAAAATGTTCGAATTGCAGGGAAATAGTACCCTTGGCAATATCGGAGCCCGCAATATTATAAGCGTAAAACAGATTCTCCAAAAAGAGGGGATCCGGCTTGCCGCTTTGGACGTTGGAGAAAACTATGCACGCACCATGTCTATGGATGTAAGCACGGGGCAGGTTAAAATCAGAACTTACGGCAGAGCAGAAATTGTTTTGTAAACATTATGAACTGGCAGAAAGTTGCCGATAAATTAGCAGGCAGTTGTTTTTGCTGGATTATATTGGGATAAAGGAGAAAAAGTATGGCAGAAACAGAGATTTTATTAGAATCAGGGACGAATGAAATTGAAATAATGGAATTCACCATTTATGGTGAGTTATATGGAATTAACGTTGCGAAAGTACGCGAGATTATGATGTCAGATAAGGTGAAACCCATCCCTCATGCCCACCCAGCTGTAGAGGGTATTTTTAAACCAAGGGATCTTCTTCTTACAGTCATTGATCTCCCTTATTACCTTACTGGCAGTAAAGGTGAAAAACAAGGCAAAGATCTGTTTATTATCACCAATTTCAACAAGCTGCACATTGCTTTCCGTGTTCACAGCGTAGTTGGTATCAGCCGTATTTCCTGGAAGAATATTCAGAAACCAGATGATACCATAAGCCGTGGAGATGAAGGCGTGGCAACTGGAATCGCTCAGTGCGGAACTGATCTTGTTACAATCCTTGACTTTGAAAAAATTGTTGCTGACATTGCTCCTGAGACCGGAATCCAGATCGATGATATTAATAAACTGGGAAAGAGAACTTCTGTTACCAATCCGATACTGATTGCAGAAGATTCCATTCTTTTAACAAAGATGATTGAAGCTGCTCTGAGAAAAGCAGGATATGAAAATCTGACTTTTAAAAATAATGGCCAGGAAGCATGGAATTATTTAAGCCAGATAAGAGATGATTCAGATTTAGATGAGAAGGTAAGCCTGATTATTACAGACATCGAGATGCCTGAGATGGATGGGCACCGTCTTACAAAGCTGGTGAAAGAAGATAAAAAATTAAAACATATTCCTTTGGTTATTTTCTCTTCCATGATTAATCAGGAACTGATGATAAAGGGAAAGCAGTTGGGAGCGGATGAACAGCTGAGCAAGCCGGAAATCGCCCATCTGGTAGAAGTAATCGATCACTTGCTTCAGAGGAGGAAGACGAATGGATAAGTATGTCACCCGGCAGCCTATTAAGGCGTTGAAGGAGGACAGGATTATCGGCTATGAAGTATTGTTTCAGAAGGATTATGATTCTCTTTACAGTAGCTCCGACGTAGCCGCAGCTGACACAATTGCAGGATTTTTGATGCAGAATACAGAAAGCATTTTCCATGATAAGCTTACTTTTGTTACTTTTACTCCTTCATTGTTATTCCGGAATACACCAAAGATATTTGATAAAGACAAGATGGTGATTCAGATTGAAGATCATGTCATGATTCACCCACTGTCTCCAACTATCATAAGAAAATACAGGGCAGAGGGGTATGTATTTGCCATCAACGACTTCCAGTTCTCTCCCAAATATTTTTCCATGCTGGATTATGTTACTTACATAAAGATTGACATCAGAAACAAGCAGGAAGGAAAAGAACGCAGTTCTTTAAAAAACCTTATTAATACAATGAAGGGTTTTGATAAGAAGTGTATCGTAACAGGCGTCAGCTCCATGGCTGATTATGAACTTGCAATCGAGGTAGGCGCTGATTACGCAGAAGGAAGCTATGTTGCAGAGGCTATGGCTGGAAAAGTAAACCGTATGGAATTCTTAGAAGGAAACTTTTTCCAGCTGGTGGTAGAGGTCTCCAAAGATGAACCGGATATAGAAAAGATCGAAGAAGTGATAAGCAGAGATGCCGCATTAAGCTATGCCCTTCTTAAGATCGTTAATTCCGCATACTTTGCTCTTCGCCGAAGAGTCTCCTCCATACGTCAGGCACTTGTTACCATGGGGATCAGCCAGTTGAAGCAATGGGTATATTTATTAAGCTTCAACAATGACATTGATAATGAGGAATCCTTGGAAGCAATGATGAAACTGTCTTTCCTCAGAGCAAATTTTGCAATGACGATTTCAGATCACATTAAGGATCTTCCGATTATCCGTTCAGAAGTCTATATGATGGGTATGTTCTCAACACTTCAATATATGATCAATGCACCTTTGGAGGAAATACTGGAAGAAGTTCCGGTTGCCCAGGAAATAAAAGATGCCCTTATCAAAAAAGAAGGCATCTGCGGTGAACTATATGAACTCATTCTTAGCTATGAAAGCGCAGAATGGAAAAAAGTCAAGCAGCTTTCCGAAAAACTCAATATACCTTCCGGACAGCTTGCACAGACTTATATGGACTGCGTGGAAGCTGTGAATGAAATATGGAACGGTTTAACGGTCAGCGCAGATCAGGAAACAGATATTCCCGTAAGCAAGAAAGCCCACACTTAATGGTGTGGGTTTTCTTTTACAATAAAACATGATTTCGTTAATTCTACAATTACCTGTGGGCCAAAACGGCTGGAGTAAAAGTTCAGCAAAGGAGAAGCTGCGGGAGGCTCCACCACCACATATTTAGGAGTAAGCTTGTTAAGCGTCAAAGCAGTAACATCAGCAATGCAGTGTTCGCAGGTACAGCCACCTAGACGCCCTACATAGTCCCTGGCGATATTCTCCACAACATGCTCCATTACATTCAAATACTTGAAATTAGAGGCTTTTGGAGTGGCAGGAATATCAGTAACAGAATTCGAAGGAACGTCCTCAGTTTGTATAGGGGGAGCTATTGACTCAATGGAATCCTGAATATCAGGTGCAGACTCACTGGGCATTTGAATATCAGCCTTCGTCGGCTCATTGAAACTATAATTATCAGGCTGTGCCAACTCGTCGTTAATTTGACCTACCTGCGTTAATTCATGGGAAATCGGAATATTAGGTTGCTCCGTATCATTAGAAACCTGTTTATTCGGTTGTGACGAATCATCAGACGCCCCAATATCTGTTTGTTTCAATACATCTGAGTCTTGCATACTGGCCTGATCTGTTTCATCGACACTTAATATGTCCATTTGAACATGATCATTAACATCAGATATACTTAGTTCATTTTGATCATCTATATCCTGTACATCTGTCTCATCTACTGAATTTTCATATGATTCAGTAAATTGTTCTGCAATGGGAGCCTCTTCACTGTCTGCTGTAGTTGAGTCTTTCCCATTATTTATTCCATTGTCTGAAACAGAGTCAGGAGGAGGATCTGGCAAAGATTCCTCTTCATTTTTCTTAGAAAATCCAGTCCCCAATTCCTTTTTTTCATCTTCTTCCAGTTTTTGTTTTATTAATTCAGCGACCGGATCCTGAACCGAAGAGGAAAGATCAATAATAGAAATTGGGCTGGGAGACATGGGACTATCCTGCATTTGTATGGATGCCTGCTGAGCCAGAACCGTCAATTCTTTAATTGTCCCTTTTGACTCAGCTGCCTGGCTGGCAGCAAGGTTTTCCTTAGCAGCCTCTGATTTCGAAGATTCCGCCTCACCTCCGGCCAGAAGATTCATTACATGAGCTGTTTTGCTGCTTTTCCTAGCCATGTTTATGTGCTCCTCTCAAGTCTGTATTATTTTAATTTTTTAATCAATTCAAGAACTTCAGTTACCAATGCTTTGTAATCCTGGGCAGGATTGGATCTGGGTGCATAATCCAGCAGGCTTTCTCCCTGGGCCGGTGCTTCAGCAACACTGACGCTGGATCTGATATGTGTCACAAACACACGTGTACCGATCTGGGAGGCAATACTCTGAGCCATCTCCTTCACCTCTCTGGAAAGAAGTGTTCGGGAATTATACTTATTCAGCAGTATTCCCAAAACAACCAGATTTGGATTAACAGAGGCACGTACTGTGTTAATGGTATCTTTAATCTGAGATACACCAAGAAGGCTTAAAATTTCCGGCACCATGGGAATAATTAGATAATCTGCAGCTGCATATGCGTTGACTGTTAAAATGTTCAGAGCAGGAGGAGTATCAATAATAATGTAATCATAATAACCGGCAACTGTAGACAGTAAGTTCTTTAACATACTCTCTCTCTGCTTACCGGTAAATTCCAGCTCAGCACCGCTTAAAAGTATATTAGATGAAATAACGTCGCAATATTTTGATGGACGTATTGCCTCCTGCAGCGTTGCAGTTCCCTGGAAAACTTCGTAAATTGTTGCGCAGTTTTCAATTTCAAGTCCCAGGCTAAATCCAAGATTACCCTGTGGGTCTAAATCAACAGCCAGCACTCTTTTATTATTCATGGCAAGACCGCAGGCAAGGGAACAGGAAGTGGTGGTTTTGCCTACGCCGCCCTTTTGATTTGTAATAGCAATTACAGTTGACAAATTGTATTCCTCCATTCGTAAATTAAGATAATACTATTATCTTTAGTATACAATATGACGATAAATAAGTATAGCCAAATCAGAAAAAAAACCGATTTTTGACGAAAATTGGATTATTTAGATAGTTAAGAAAGGAGTTATTTATATGGCATCAGCATTGACCAGTATTAAAAACAGTTCAGCATCATCTCTAAGAGGTTACGGCGGTCTGGCAAGTGGTCTGGACAGAGATACCCTGATTGAGGGAATGACAGCTTCCACAAAAGCAAAAATTGCAAAACAGCAGAAGAAAAAACAGACTTATTTATGGACGCAGGAGGCATATCGTTCCGTCAGCTCTAAACTTGTAGAGTTCTCCAAAAAATACACCTCATATACCAATCAGACAACTAACTTGTCAAGTCCCAGTTTTTGGGCAAGAAGCAGTGTGACTACGGAAGGTGCAAACAGCAGTTATGTCAGTGTGTCAGGAAGTTCGTCCCTCTCTGATAGCATGTCTATAATGGGAGTGAAGCAGCTTGCCACTAAAGCATCTATAACTTCAAATGGAAATGTTTCAGACAGTAAGCTTGCTACAGGAGATATTAATTTTGGACCAGAATCCGTAAGCACTTTAGAAGGACAGTCTTTATATTTTAAATATGGTACTAAAACTTATTCTGTATCTCTAAGCAGCGGAACGGCATCCGATGGTTTTACATACGATTACAGCACAGCGGAATCTGCTGAGAAATCTATTGCACGAGCCTTAAAGAATGTTTCCATTGGTAATGGAAAAACATTAGCTGATGTTATTGGGGTACAGACAACTGGAGCTAACGCTTCAGATCCCACAACTGCATTGGCTAAGGTTAACTTTACCTCGAAAGATACAGCAGGTAACACAATTCAGATTACTGGAGGAACAAGCGGTGCTTTAAGTGCTTTAGGAATATCTGATATTGAAAGCATCAGTGAAGAAAACAAAACAATTACAGCAGATGGTTTTTCTTCAGAATTAAATAACAGGACTCAAAAACTGTTCGACTCAAAAACCTTTTTGGAAAGAGTGTCAGGGAAAGGTGTTAGTTTTACCTATAACGGAACCACACAGACGATTGAGTTTGACAAGACCAGAGAAAGTGAATACAGCAATTTAAGTGATTTGGCAAATTACTTACAGACAGAACTTGCAAAAAAATTTGGATCTGGGAGAATAGCCGTTACCCCTGAGGGAGATACACTGAAGTTTGAGACCAAGATACCAAATACCAGTACTAATGGTATTACTAAGGATAATACTAATGATAGTTCTTCTGTATTGTCTATATCATCAGCTGATGTCGGTATTACCGGAAAGAATGGAGCTTTAAAAGTAGAATCAGGTGAATCCAATCGTTTAAATTTAACATCATCATTAATAAATTCAGGGCTGGACAGTGATTTTTCTGGAAAAACGGCAGATACTGAGTTAAAGTTAATAATAAATAATGTACCCATTACAGGACTTACTTATGGCAGCTCGATGAGTGATATCATGAGTAAAATCAATTCTTCCGATGCGGGTGTAACAATCAGCTATTTACAGAATGCGGATAAATTTTCTATCGTATCCAAAGCAGATGGTTCAGCTGGTAAAATTGAGTTTGGTCCTGATGATGATTCCAGTGTACTATTTCATGATTATACAACAAAGGATGGTCAGGATGCCATTGTCAGTGTAAAATATGAGGGATCGAATACTCCGGTTGAATTAATTCGTGGAAATAATACATTTAATCTTGACGGATTGAATATAACTGTAAACGGTACGTTTGGTTATAGCGGAGATACCCTGACAACAGGTACAGAACCGATTACATTTAATGCAAAAACAGATGCTGATACCATTGTATCTGCCGTAACCAGCATGATTAAAGATTATAACGAAATAATAGAACTGGTAAACAAAGAAGTTTCCACGAAACCAAACCGTAGCTATGAACCCCTTACTGACGATCAGAAAGAGGATATGACAGATGATCAGATTACAAAGTGGGAAGAAAAAGCAAAAGCCGGTATGCTTTTTAATGATTCAGAATTAAGAGGCCTTTCTGATAGTATGAGGTTTATTTTCGACAGTGGTTCTGCTGATAAAACCGCATTAGAGTCTTTTGGAATATCCACTAGTACCGATTACGGTGATAATGGAAAGCTGGTTCTTGACGAGACGAAGTTCCGGGCAGCTTTGGCGTCTAATTCTTCGGATCTTCAGAAATTATTTACAAGGCAGGCAGATTCAACAACAGGTGACAAGGGCGGTGTTATGGCAAGGTTAACTGAGATCACTGAAAAATATGCTAGTACCACTGGTGCTACAAAAGGTATTTTAATCGAAAGAGCTGGTTCTGTATATGCACCTACCAGTATTCTGAAGAATTCTTTGCAAACATCAATGGACAGCCTTGATGATGTGATTGAACGGCTTAACACTCAGTTAAAAACAGAGACAGACCGGTATATCAAGCAGTTTACAAATTTGGAAACATTGATTTCTCAGATGAACTCTCAAAGCAGTTGGCTGAGTTCATCCTTTGGTTCATAAGAAACGGAGTGAAAAATGGCAGTTAATGGATATCAACATTATAAGGAACAGACTGTAAATACAATGACTCCGGGTGAGATGCTTAATCTTTTATATGATGAATTATTAAAGCGGCTAACCAGGTCTGAATTGGCATTGGATAATAAGGATTATGAGCTTTTTGAGCAATCGATACAACGGTCTATGGATATAGTTACCTATTTAAAAGATACTCTTAATTTTCAATACGAGATTAGTAATGAGTTAAAACGACTTTATGATTTTTTCATTTACGAACTAATCCGTATTAAAGCAGGAAGAAATTCTGCAATAATAGCAGAAATAAGACCTTTGATTATGGAGTTACGTGACTCTTTTAGAGAGGCGCAACGAATCGGCAGTTGATTTCTACAGGCTGGAGAGTAGCATCTCTTCAGCCTGTTATCAATAATCTGCAAATAGGAGGATATACATATGGAAGATTCCATACTCTTGGAGATTTTAAAAGAAATGCAGAAAAAATACCAGTGTATTGCAGAAATAGAAAGGATAACACGTGAAGTGGGAGATTTCCTTTCGCGCAATGATCGAACTTCAGTACAGATGCTTTTGGGAATGCGTCAGGATGAGATGGATAAGGCTGATGTGATAGATCGGAATATAAAATGCCTAATATCTGTGCTGACACCGGAGGAAGCTCTTAAAGTGGAAAATTGGATAAGAGGGAAGGAAAATTGCGAAACAGACAGTCAGATATCAGAAAAAGTCATTGAAAAAGGAAAGAATATCCAGCAAATACTAAAACGCACGATTGAGATTGATAAATATATCAATACGCGGATTGCAGGTACTCATTCCTTTTATAATTAAATAATTTAATTTGGTGGAGTAATAGCCCAAAGAGGACCTCCGTTGGAGGCACGGTAATTCAGTTCACCGACTATTACATTAGGATCCCAATTGTATTTTGTATTATCATAGTTATTAGAATCTGCAATTCGAAAGGATCCATCAGCAGTATAATTAATTATGATGATAAAATGCCCCTGTTGAGTAAAATGCCCCTTTCTCATTAAAGCAACAACTAACTGCCCAGAATCCAGAGCACTTCTAATACCTTCTACAGTACGGTTTTTTATTGGTGAAACTAAAAGACCATATGCTGAAGCACTGTCAGGTATGATGCGATGATACGAGCCCTCGCCGGGACACCAACTGTTATTGGCCGCCGCCCAGTTTGCTATATCGGTCGGAAGCACCTGATTTCCAGTTAGGCTCGTTATGACCATAGCCATAACAGTAGGTCCACATCCATAGGTAACCAGAGGGTCTCTTCCACCCCAAAGATAATTACCCCACCTGGCATCTGCCTGATTATAATAAGTGAGGGGACCGGATACGCTGTCCAGCATTAAATCGTATTTGCCTTCCTGAGGGATATCTGCTTCAACTGTCTCAGGAAGTATAATGCTTGAACTTTGGGAAACATCAGCCGCTGATCCATTAATTTGATAGTTAGAAGAAAAAATCGCAAACGGGATGACGATTACGAACAGGGTTTTGAATAGTGATTTAAAGAATCTGTTCATACGGCTCACCTTTTTCTTTATTGTTATATGTAATTTATCGGATAAACACTCTATAAAGTTAAGATTAAGATGAAAAATCCGATATATATTATAGGGTTTGTATGCTAATACAGGTGGTATGTGGCACATGTGACTTAATTAAGGATGGAAAAATGAATGATTAAAGGTTATGAAGAGCGGTATTTATTGATTATACTATCTGCAGTGATGAATCAAAAACCTTCACCTGAGCCAATACGTTCACTTGATTGGGAAAAGATGTTTCGGTTATCTGATTACCATGGCGTTGCGCATGCTGTACACTATGGTATTTTAGGGCTTGATCAGGATATCCCTCAGGCTGTACGACAGCAGTTTTTTGATAAATATCTAGAATCAGTTTATAGGGTAGGACGTTTACAAAAAAGTGAAATGCAACTGATCGCACTGATGGAACGTGAGAGGATTAACTGCTTTTATATTAGCTATACAGATATAGTAAAAAATTATCCTATTGAAGAGATGTGTTGCCGCGAATCCATCGAGATTGGTTCCAGTAGAAAAAGTACCCGTATGATATGGGAAATACTAAAAAAAGTAGATTTTGAAGATCGTAAAATCGATGAGACAGGCAGGCTGTTTTATCGTATTCCGGGAATACGGGTAATAAATTTCGATTATACACTTTTTTTTAGTTCATCCATGCAAAAATTTTTTAAGAAACTGCTTAAAATAGCTCCGCTTAAGAACGAAAATAAGAGTATTCGTGAACTGCCTCTTGATGACAGATATTTGTTTTTAATGTGCAGACTTACAAATAGTTATGCAAGAGGAGATATCAGTTTAAGTCAAATTATGGATTTTTGGATTTTTTATAAGACTTATAGTGAAGATTTCAATTGGCCATATATATATGGCAGACTTAAAAAGTTAAAAATAGCTGATTTTTCAGAGCGTCTTGAGCATTTAATTCTTAGATGGTTTGGTACCGGAGCAGTAATTGAAAATGTAGAGATCTATGAAGCTATGGAATCATATATTCTTTCAAAAGGAACAGATGGAAGAGAAATTAGTTCTAAGCTTCTTCCGTTGATAAACACAGTTGCTGATTGTTATGCAAGGAATCGCAGATTAGAAGAAATAAAAAAGATAGTTATCTGGCTTTTCCCTGATCGTAGATATATGGAAACAATATACCCGTTGTTGGGGAAGGTTAAATTATTATTACCGGTATTCTGGGGGTTAAGGTTATGGAGATATTTAATCAGAATATGTACAAATCCTCTACGTTATATAATATACCCTAAGTTAAAAAGTGTGTTATCTGGGGCAGTGAAACGATTACCTTTTATTAGTAGAAAAGCAAATGCAGAGAATACAGATGAAGAATCAAAAGAAACAGTGGAAATACCCAAGTAATATCAGGTATTTTCACTGTTTTCCTTCTTTTCTGAAAAAAAATCTTTTATTTTAGAAATTGACCCTGCATTCAGAGGTAGAGAAACTGCCTCCTGATTAGCAGAAGCTGCTTCTACTAACTCGGATCTTAATATAGATATATCTCTGGGTGCATCAATTGCCAGCTTTACCCAGTCATTTCCAATCTCCAATATAGTAATAGAAATATTATCGCCAATGTTTAGAGACTGTTCCTTCTTTCTCTGAAGTATCAGCATATTATTTCCCCCTTTTTATAAAATCTTTGATTGGATGACGGAATTTATAAAGAGGGTTATCTAATATTATCTGTTTTGCTTCTCTTGTATCTGTATTGACTGCAATAGGTGCTTTTAAGTTGATGGTGCTCTCTTCCATACGATCATGTATAACACAGATAATATAATAAGATATATTTTTTTCGTCATAGGAAGCTTTTAATAAATTGCTATCTTCGGCAGATAAAACTGGAGCGTATTCAGAATACAGTTGAAACGGATTCATGATTATAAAAGATACTCTAAAATCATCAGTAGACTGAAGAGATATCAAAGCGTCACTACTATCCTGAAATGCAAGAGGTACATAATTTTTCAACTCTGAAAATCCAAATAATCCGTCTGAAAAATGAATCAGTTCCTCATCAGAACATGAAATTGAACCAAAATATTGCGTTTTTATTTCCATGTGTACCTCCAAATATTTATTTAAGCCAGGACATCAATTGGTTCGTGATCAAAGTATTTAGCAGCGCTTGGAGGAACGTACATTGGTTTGCCAATATACTCTATTTCTACATCGGGCATTTGTGTGATTGAAATTTCAATGCTGCCAGGTATAAATTCAAAGTCCCCCTTTGCAGCTCTGATGTCAAAACTCATCTTGTCCATTTGATATTTAATATTTAAATCAGGGGCTGACCATTCAAGATCAGGACCGGTAGTTGGGATAAAAGCTAAACCAAACTCTCCGGTAGGCATCTGAGCACGCTGGCGGAAAATCTGATCAAGGGGATTTGAAACTTTGGCGTCTAACAATAGTGCAGCCTCCTCTGTATAGTTAGCGGTAGCTTCTGATGCAGCCTCCAATCCGGAAGCAGCGGCCTGGCGGACGCTCTCCATAGTGGTTGGGCTAATTGAACTGCGGGCATCGTAAGTATCAATGTACAGCTTAATCGGCTTGCTGTTAATATCCAGGCCACCGCTTTCATTATTGATTAATACATCAGTCTTAGATTGTGAATATCTAAGTTCAGCCTTCTGTATTTTCATCTCATATTTTATTGGTATGGTTTTTATCTGAAGCAACGGTTCCATATAAAATCCCTCCTGCAAATCTTAGCGCATGAAATCGATGAAAGACGAGGATAAAATGCTGGTTCCAACCTTTAATGCAGCATTATAAGCGTACTGATCCCATGAATAATTGGTGATCGCTTCCGCCATATCAACACCTTCCACACTTGACATTTGTTCCTGTATTGAAATTTCAGCATTATCCAACCTGTCTTTTGTAGTGGTCAGAAATTCGGATTTAACTCCTAATTCAGTGATTTGATTTGTTAAATTTGTACCTAAAGTATCAAATTTATTCATAAGATTCCGAAACTGGTCTGCATCAAAGGTATCTGCCTCTAAAGCGTCTGCAAGTTTACCAGCCATCACAATTATATTATTGCTCATTCCGTTTTCATCGCTCCCATAACCAACTGCATTAATCCCTGGAAGAGACATGTTGAAAGCACTAGAAGATACAACCTGGTCATAATTATCCATAGAAAGTCCCATTCCAAGATCTACATACAGATTTTCATTTGACATAGTCTTAAGTTTTTGGTAGTCAGCGGAACCCTTGCTTGCATTAACATCAATTCCACGATAGCTCAGAGTTCCATTTGAACTTAATTCAAATGGAGGATTCTTTCCGTCGGAGCCAGCAAAAAGAAACGTATCTTCGTAGGTAGAATTAAGACTCAGTACCATAGATTGTTGGAACTGGCGGATTGCAGATGCGTAGCTCTGGCGTACCTCCTTTGTCTGGTTGGTTCCATTCAATGCCTGTATATTATAGTTTTTACTTATAGTCTTGACCATATTTGAAACCTGACGCAGTGCATCTTCCTGACCATCCTGCCTGGATTGTACTTCATCAAGCATTTTTAAATTATCCTGGTTCTTATAATACTTACGGTGAAGCTGGGAGGCTCTGGCAGCAGAAGCTGGATCTTCGGCAGCTGTATTAAAACTCCGTTGAGTCATAACATGAGTACGTGAAATATTTAAGTTATTGATTGAAGCAGAGAGATTGCTTTTGTAATTTCTGATTAACGCATTAGTAGTAATTCTCATTTATTTACCTCCTTTTATCTGCCGACTACTCCGGTACTGTTAATTAGAACATCGAGAGCCTGATCCAAAGTTGTCATGAAACGGGCAGCTGCACTGAATGATTTTTGATAATGCATCAGATTGATTCCTTCATCATCCAAAGAGACACCAGATACTGAATCCCTATTGTTGGCTGTCTGCTGCACTACTGAAACATGATTATCCAATATTGCTTTATTTGATGAACTGTCAATACCCTGATTATTCTCAAGAGTGGAATAGCACTCAGAGAAATTTCCGGTATAAAATGATATAGATTTTGATGTTTTAATGCCGCTGCTATCCGTAGTAGTATATTCATATTTGAACTCTCTGCTGTCAGTTAGGGATTTTAACATTTTTAAAATATTATCATTGGCTGTCGAGCCTGCATCCGGATCATGAGAGGCAATGATATGAATTGAGTTATTCATCCAATCATCGTTAATCTTTATATTTGAGGCAGTGAAATCCTTACTGCCGTCAGATGTCTTAAATAAATCAAAGTTTTTAATATTGTTTTTATTTGCTTTATATAAAAAGCTTATTGTATTTGTATCTGTAAATTTTATGCTGGAACTAGTGATTTCTGTACCAGAGCTTAAAGGCGAATCGCTAGCCCACGTCAGTTTTTTACTGCTACTGTTATAGCTCCACTTACCATCAACTGGTGAACCGTTTACATTTAAGCTGGCAAATTCTGTAGATAATCTGGAGGCCAGATTTTCCAGACTGTCATCCAATGTATCGCCAATTTTAATGGTGGTTCCGGAACCGTCACCAAAGGTATACACAGTACCATTAAAGTTGATGGTTTCACCACTTAAGAAATTGCCAGTTGTATTAGAAAAACCGAAAGAAAATTCTGCATTTTCTGATCCTGTCGTAATCATAGCATTGGCAGTCCCGGAAGACGGCATTAAATTGGCTCCTGTATAAGGCTGCATATTTCCGTTTAAATCATTGAAAGTCTTGGCAAAGGTCTGAACAATGGAATCCAGTGTCTTCTCATAATACCCAAAACCTCTGAAATCCGTAGCAGGATTATCAAGTTCTCCGGATTTATTAAGTAAGTCCACTGTACCTTTTATTGATCCATCCTTTAGATAATTAGTAATATCTGTCTTTAGAGCAGAAACATCTATACCCTTGGGATAATTGGTGGCAGGAATAACAGATATACGGACGGTTCCATCTGGGTTGCCATTTAAGTCTTTATGTTCCTCCATGGAAAAGGATGCAGTATTTTCTCCATGCTCCCCTGCTGTCAGCTCATAGCTCATTCCATTGGAGCCGTTTAACATCACCACTGGATAACTGTATTTCTCGCTGGAGCCGATAGTAACCTCTTTGTAACTTACGCTGATAGGCAGATAACCAGCGAGCTCGTCCAGCTTGTTATTTCTCTGATCCATCAGTTCAAGAGATGGATTACCTAATATCTGACCCTTCCAAATGGTATCATTTAATTCACCGATATCAGAGAGAAGGCTGTTAACAGTCTTTATATCAGTATTCTCCAGTCCGTACATGGTTTCTTCACGGGTAGTCTTTAAATCCGTAGCTTTTTGATGAATATAGTTTAACAGAACTTGAGATCTGGAACGAACTATGCTGTCAAATTCACTGTTATTTGCATTGGAAGACAGCTGGTCTAAACTGCTGCTTAAATCACTAAGTGCTTTTTTTAATGCATCTCTGTCAGTTTCGTCAAAGATATCAGCCAGCTGATCCAAACCTGCCTGACGGGCATCTGCAGTACCCACTTTTGCAATCTGATTACGATACTGCACATCAAGAAATGGATCTCTGATCTGAGAAATTCCTGTGATTTCCACACCGTAACCGATTTTAGATCCAGGACCGCTGCCGGTAGGGTCAGCACCTTTTAAATTAAGGCTTACAAGATCCACCTGCTGTCTTGTGTAACCTTTTGTGTTAATATTAGCGATATTCTGTCCGGTAACATCAAGGGCTCGCTGACTGGCGGTCATGGCAAGCTGAGCAATCGTAAAACCGGAAAATGTAGATCGTGTCATATGAGACCCTCCCAATTCTTTTTATCTTTTGTACTGTCCTTGTGGGTGCGTTGTATGGCTTTGTTAATATTATGTAGGCTTATTTCAAGCATAGCCCGGGCACTTTCATTGGTGTCCTGAAAAAGACTGACATGGTAGGAGAGAGTGTCAAACAGCTGCCGAAGCCGTCTTTGCTCTTCCCCTGTGGTGTTCTCCAGTATCTGCTGAAAGGTATATCCCTCAAAGCCCATGTTCTTCTGACAGGCTTCCCGCTTTTTATCCAGGCCTCTCAGTTTTAAAACGGCCGCCTGTTCCTTATTCATGCAGTCTTCCACATAAGTGACCATGTTCTTCTTCACTGCTTCTATTTTTATCTGTTCGATCTCAGTCAGCTCTTTGAAGAGCTCAACCAGATCTTCAACGATGGCTGTAAACTCATTCATTACTTTCTGCTCCTTTGTACCAGAGAATCTTCTCTGCGATCTTATTGGCATCTACCTGATAGGTACCGTTTTCCATTCGTTCCTTTAACTGACTCAGCTTTTCGTCAGACGCTGGATTCTTGATTTCATTCATGAGCATGTTCTTTAGCGTGGCAGCAAATTTTGAATCCATATCTTCCTGGGAAGCGGAACGTATGGTGATTTCATCGTAATTGGTTTTTGCTGATTCGTAAGCCGGGCTGCTGGTTGAGTCCTGATTTTGTCGTATCATGGATGTATTATACAGCGTATTAAGATAATTCGATGAGATACGCATGAAATTACTCCTTTCTGAGAGCTTCAAATAACTTAACTTTTTATATCACAGTTATATTATCGTCATTTAATAAGAAATATTAACTTTTTATCAAGGATTTTCTTTAATTAAAGTGAGTATAAATGCTTTAAAAGCACATTGGAGATGTTAGAACAGGAAACCTGAGTAACTACAGCACCAATATTGTAGGCAACCATAGGCATTCCGTACACCACGCAGCTTTCTGCATCCTGCCCGATGGTAAAGGCGCCTTTCTTCTTCATGCTTAAAAGTCCGTCCGCTCCGTCACGCCCCATACCAGTCATAATGATACCAACGGAGGAAGCCCCGGCAGCGTCTGCAACAGACTGAAACAGTACATCTACGGAAGGGCGGTGTCCGCTTACTTTTTCACCGGAATAGCAGTTTACACTGTAACGGTTACCTACACGGACTACTTTCATTTGAAAATCGCCAGGTGCAATCAGTACCTGCCCACGCTCAATCGGGTCACCACTTTGTGCCTCTTTCACTTTCATATGGCAAAGACGGTTTAAGCGGTCAGCATACATCTTGGTAAATCCTTCTGGCATGTGCTGGGTAACCACGATGCCAGGTGTATCTGCGGGAAGATCTTTTAATACCTGGAGCGTGGCCTCTGTTCCACCGGTTGACGCCCCAATTGCAATAACTGTATTATAAGCATTCAGACCGAAAGGCTTATTTCCCCCTAATGCAGCTACCGGAACAGCAGCAGGAGAAACCTTTGCAGGCACTTTAATTTTAGCCCGTGAGGCTATAAATATTTTGCTCATTAATGTATTTAAAAATGTATTGGTATTAATGCTCATGGACATATCCGGTTTTCTTACAAAGTCTACCGCACCCGCAGAAAGCGCCTCAAATACATTTAAATTGAGGGAAGAAACCAAAATGACCGGAACCGGGTAGGTTGGAAGAAGCTTTTTTACAAAATCAATCCCGTTTAACCGCGGCATTTCTACGTCCACCGTCACTACGTCAGGTTTGACTAAGGGTATTTTTCTTTCTGCATCAAATGCATCAATTGCATATCCAACTACTTCTATATTTGGATTCTGCGATAAATTATCAATTAAAACCTTGCGGAAAAGCATGGAATCATCTACGATAAAAACTTTTATTTTTTCATTCATAATATACTCCGTTCTCTGTTGCTGAGTTTATACAGTCAGAAAATGATTTTTAAATCATCCATATTATATGGATAAATCTGTGTAATATAAAATCCATTTACCGGTTTTTATACTGGTAAATAGATTTTATATTAGGCAGATTATTCTTTTCGGTATGTAGCTGGCATGAGATACTTATAAGGTGTTTTTTCCTTGTTAATCGTCTCCGAATGGCCAATCAGCAGATAGCCTCCCGGAGCAGTTGCGTCATAGAAGCGCTGTATTAAAGCGTCCTTGGTGCTCTGGTCAAAATAAATCATTACGTTTCTGCAGAAAATGACGTCAAATTTTAATCGGAATCGTATGGGGTCCATTAGGTTAAATGTCTGGAAAATAACATTGGATTTAATGGAGGGTGCCACAGTATAAATACCTTTTTCTGCTGTTTTGACGAAATATTTTGATACCCATGCAGGTGACAAATTTTTGAGGGAATCCTCGTCGTATACTGCCTCCTTCGCTGCCCGCAAAGCGTTCTGTGATATGTCGGTAGCAAGAACCCGGGTATCCCAGAGGGCGGCTTGCGCCCCCAGGGTTTCCTTTATAATCATTGATATTGTATAAGGCTCCTCACCAGAAGAACAGCCTGCACTCCATATACTTAAAACCTTGTTTTTCTTTGTGGCTAACAGATATGGGAGAATGGTATCACGAAAGAAATTAAAATGAGCCTCTTCCCTCATAAAATAAGTATAATTTGTTGTAAGCTTATTCAGCATTACTTCAAGGTCGGCTGGGTTTCTTGACGAGGTAATCTGATCTATATAATCTGTAAATGAGGTGTACCCCATTGATATAATGGTATTGGATAACCGCCCCATAATCAATTGCATCTTTTTAGAAAGATCGATCCCGTAATTTTTTTTCACGAACTGAACCAGCCGTGTGAAGTCTTGCTGTGAGAGTGTTAACATAGATAGCCGTCCTTTATGAGTTATTAACTAATGTTTCGCAATCCAGAAGCAGAACAACTTTGTTGTCCGGCATGGAAATCATGCCGCTGACAAGTTCTTCCCGGTTGCTTGCCGGAACTGAGGATATTCTGGAATAATCAATATCCAGAACCTGTTCCACTGCATCTACAATGATACCGATGAAAACAGAATCAACATTTAATACAATGACACAGGTAGTGCTGGTGTATTCAATTGCAGGTTTTCCCAGTCTGAGCCTTATATCAATAATCGGAACGATCTGTCCTCTTAAATTGATAATACCCTTTACATAGTTTGGCATCATGGGCATAGCAGTAATTACGTGGTTGGTAATGATTTCAATAATATAGTTTGTGCTTACACCAAAAATTAAATTGTCGGTGCGAAAGGTGAGATAACGCTCCATGGCTTCTGTTGCGTCAGAGATAAAATCTGTTAAATTATCTGCACCATCCATAGCTGTTCTAGTACTTTCTGCTGACATTTGTATTCCTCCGTTTCCAATTAAAATTAATTATGAGCTGCAGCATACAGATTTAAAACGTCTAATATGATGCTGATATTGCCGTCACCAAGAATGGTACAACCGCTGATACCGGAATCTTTAATATTAAAGCTGTTTAAGTATACCGGAAGAGGCTTCACTACCACCTGCTGTTCGCCCAGAAGATCATCTACAAAGAGACAGTAGGATTTATCCCCGGATTCAACCCATACCAGAATACCGTCTTCAATATTGGTCACTTCTGTTTCAATATTGTAGAGTCTGTGAATCCGGATAATTGGATAGAACTGATTCATGCATCTGATAATTTCATTTCCTTCTGTATCA
Organism: Lacrimispora xylanisolvens; assembly: GCF_002934545.1. Classification (GTDB taxonomy): domain Bacteria; phylum Bacillota; class Clostridia; order Lachnospirales; family Lachnospiraceae; genus Lacrimispora; species Lacrimispora xylanisolvens. The sequence goes on along the minus strand of NZ_PTJA01000013.1, from coordinate 10,547 downwards.
TAAATAACTTCTTCGTTCTTTACCTTAAAGGACTGGCGGATATTGGCAATCGGAATTGTAAATACGGATTTGCCTACGGAGATCTCCATACCGTCAACAATCGCCATGGTAAGCGGGATTTTTAATGTGGTACACATTCCCTTTCCAAGCTCACTTGTAATAGTAATGGTTCCGCCAATGGCTTCCACATTCTTCTTAACAACATCCATTCCAACTCCACGGCCTGAAAACTCAGTAACTGTCTCGTTGGTAGAAAAGCCCGGGGCTAACAAAAGAGAAAGGATCTCTTTCTGGGTATACTCGCTTTCCGGTTTGGTAAGAATGCCGTTTCTTTTTGCCTTCGCAAGGACACCGGCTGGATTTACGCCGCGTCCGTCATCACGTATGGAGATAATGACTTCATTCGTGGTATGGTTGGCAGAAAGAATAATTTCACCCTGAGGATTTTTACCGGCTTTGATCCGTTCCTCAGCAGTCTCTTCGATTCCATGATCCATAGAGTTACGTACAATATGCATGATCGGATCGCCGATGCTGTCTACAATGGATTTATCAACTTCCGTATTCTCACCAACGATTGTCAGCCGGACATCCTTTTTCAGTTTCTGCTTCATATCTCTGACAATACGATTCATTTTCTGGAACACGCCGGAAACAGGAACCATGCGGAGAGACATAACGATATCCTGCAGATCATCAGTCAGCTTACGAAGCTGTCTGGTTGCCTTTAAGAAACTATCCAGATTCTTCATATTCTGGATTTCAGGAGAAGAAGTAACCATGGATTCCGTTATTACAATCTCACCTACAATTGCAACCAGGTTGTCAAGCTTTGCTAAATTAACACTGATCAGATTCTGCTTACTGGGCATCTGATGTCCTGTGCTGGCGGCGGGAGCATTTGCAGGAGCGGCGTTTTCCTGGCTAACGGGAGCAGAAGCTGCCTCTACAGCCTTTTCTTCCACTGCACTCTTTGCCCGTACATTCTGAATCAGTTCATAAGAGCGGAGGTTGTTCATATTATTGATCTGTGAGATTGCTGCATCTGCAGTCTCCCTGGAGTCAAGAGCAAGATAAAATCCTTTTTCGATAATAGAAACACTGCTCTGACTGTTGGTTTCCACATCGCTGGGGTAAAAATTAAATTCCAGACCGGATTCCTTTAAAGAGCTGATGAGCATAAATGCGCGGAGATTCTCCATTCCGCAGCCCTCATCAAAAAAGATACGGAGGAAATAAGCTGCATTATCATCCGGGCATTCTGCAAGATCCATACGAACCTCATCCAGATCCACTACTGCAACAGGAGCAGCAGCTGGCTTCACACTTTCTTTTGCTGCCGGCTTAGCGGTCTTCTTGTTTTCTGGTGCAGTATCTTTATTATCCTTACTGATTTTTTTCAGGAAACTATTAATTTCCTCGGTCAGACTGTCGACATTATCACTAAGTGGCTCATTGTTTTGAACCTTTGAAACTTCGGCACGAAGCAAATCAGTAGAGCGGAACATTAAATCAAAAAGGGTGCTTTTGTGAGAACTCTCAAGGGAATCCAAACCGTTCTCACGGATAAAAAAGAATAAATCTTCAATGTGATGAGCGATCTGCATCAAAGAGTTAAACTCCATCATTGCAGAAGAACCCTTAACGGTATGCATGATACGAAAAATTTCATTCACATCATCCACCGTAAAATCTCCTGCTTTTTCGGCTTCGATCAGGAGTTCGTCCAATTGCTCCAGTAGAGAATTGGTTTCAAAAAGATACATATCAAGCATATTATCCATGCCGTTATCCATAATATTTACACCGCCTTGTCTAGTATAGTATATAATTATTTATCGGTATGGCTGAAAAAAAAATAATAGTAAATCAAACAACCTTTTGAAAAAATATATGAAACACCACTTGTATGGAGGCATAATATGGCAGATATTCTGAAAGTAACAACTCCAATGTCCGGCTATGATAATTCTACAATTAAAAATAACCCCCAGGCAGGCCAGGGGCCTCAGATACAAAACCCTGTGGATCCGTCGAAAGTGATGCGTGGGGATAACCGGACTGATTCAGGAGGAAATCAGGAACAGCAGCTGGCATTTCAGTATCGTTCCAACTTCGGTACATTTCTCAATATGATCAAGAATACTCCGGATATTACCCGGATTTTTTCTGATGTTTTTTTTCAGGGAGAAGAGATGTTAACCGGAGGTGTGATGGGAGAAGAAGCAGCCAGACAAATTGCTTCTTTTTTTAAAGCAAGCCAGATGAAAGAGGAAGATGTTCCTGGGTTTTTAAAAGAACAGGCGGAGTCTTCCGTCCGCTTCAACGGAGGAATCTTTGATCAGCTGCGACAGGTCATGGCTGACACAGGTTCTGTTGACTTAAAAGCTGATATATTAAATTTTATAAAAAAGTTTAATGATATGTCTTCCGGAAAGCATATTCTTCATGATATATTTAATACAGTAAAAGGTATGGAAGGGTATGTATTCAAGCAGACTGCTTCCCAGCTGGAGGAGATGTTAAAAGAACTGGATCTATCTGCAAACGAGGGAGATACCCAGGCAAACAGTGCTCTTTTGAAAGAGAAAATCCTTCCTTTTATGGGCCGTTATATTGCTGCAAACCATGATATGGGTACTGTACGTGATAAGATTTCCCTTTTAAGCGTTCTTATGGCAAGATATGAAAATGGTAACAGAGAAGATGTCCTGCAGGCATTTGCAAAACTTACGGGATATCAGGGATTTCGCAGGCATTTTGGTTCGACGACTGCAGAAGAATTTGGAGAACTGCTTGGTCAGGTTGACATGGAGCAGGCAGCAGGAAAGAACCAGTGGTCAGATAAATTTATTGATTTTTTAAGAACCGGAGTAAGCGGAGGCGCCGGACTTGAAAACAGACAGACGTTTCTGAATATAATCCAGTCACTTGTGGTCAATGAAAGCGTTTATATGCCCATCCTTCATCTGGCATTTCCAATGGAAATCAATGGAAAGAAATTATTCTCAGAGATGTGGATTGACCCGGATGAAGAGGGCAGCAGTACACAGGCAGGCGCCCAGCGGATTGCAAGGATTTTTATTAAATTTGAAATTGCAGAACTTGGACCATTTAAGCTATTAATGCTTTATGGAGATAATACATCAACTCTCCAGCTTTATTATCCGGAGAAGCTAAAGAAATCAGAAACCAGTATCCAGAGAGGAATTAAGAGTATTCTGGAAAAAAACCACCTGCGGTCAGATCGGATTATCCTGCAGGCAGGAGAGGGACCTTCTTCTCTTGTATCTGTTTTTCCTAAAATACAGGAAAGGAAGAATACAGTCGATGTCAGAATTTAAAAGTACACTTAACAAAAAAGCAGTTGCTTTAAAATACGATGAATCAAAAAATACTTCTCCTGTAATCGTTGCATCAGGAATGGGGTACACAGCAGAAAAGATTGTAGAGCTGGCCAATGAGAGCGGGATCCCTGTTTATGAGGACAATTCCCTTGCTACCATACTCACGCAGCTTGAACTGGGGAGCCAGATCCCGGAAGAATTGTATCAGGCTATTGTAGACATCTACCTTTATTTTCTGGATTATGTACCTGGAAAACAAAATAGCATAATGAAAGAAAGTTTGGAAGAGACAGAGACAGAGACAGAGGAAGAGGAAACAATAAAAGAAGAAACGGTGGAATAATTTATGTTAAAGGAATGTGAAAAGGCTTGTATCTATTCGTTTGATGGAGTTTTTCTTGCAGAGGTAAAGGTGGTTGATTCCGAGAAGGACAGCATGGCTCTGATTTTTGAAGAAGAGGACATGGAAAAGGTTAATACCGAATCCGTGATTGTATTCTACGACGGCATACAGGGGCTTGTAACGTGTAAATGCAGTTTGTCCGCAAGAGTCAAGGTGGTAGGAAATGAGCTGGGAGACTTAGGGAGAGCCATTTATAAGGTTCCCTGCAGAATAGATGAACTGATGGGCGTGGAACAAAGAAGAATTGACTTAAAAGTCAGGGTGGCAATTCCCGTTGTGCTGGAAACTGCTGATGAACTGGGGAAAGTGACCCATATACCGGCAAAGCTAAAAGACATCAGTGCTGGTGGAATCGGATTTGAATCCAAAATAAAGCTAAGGGAGAATCAGATTTTCTCTTTTGAGTTTGAAACAGATGCAGGAAACACCCGGTTAAAGGCATCTGTTTTATGGGTCAGAGAAGTTACGGAAAAAGGAGAAGAACCTTTTTATCGTTATGGAAGCCGTTATTTTGGTTTGTCCACTTATCAGGAGTCCATGGTTCGTAAATTTACGTTTCAGGAACAGCTGAAAAGGAGAAAAATCCAGTAATTGCTTATGAATGGAGCTCATTATGCCGATATATAACTTACAGGCTTTATTGTATTTTAAAGTTATAAGGAAAGGAGCGAGTGAATGAAACAACAGAGGAAAGCTTTGGCAGTGGGCATTATAAGCGCACTTTGTCTGTGTCTTACTGCTCAGAAGGTAACAGCAACAGAATCCATAAACTCAGTCAGTGTCAAGGTCTCATTAAATATTGAAGCGGGAGACAGACTGCCCGACATAAAGATTAATCAGACAGATGGAGAATGTTATGTAACTTCCGGAGATAAGAAATACACAATCAGAGAAGCCGAATGGGTGACGTCAACTTCAAAGGATATGACAATCGGAGAAGAACCTAAGATGAATGTTACACTGACACCTTCCGATGAATATGACGCTTACTTTAAATCAAACTATGAGGCATCTAAAATTAAGATAAGCGGAGGCACCTATGTGAGTGCCAAGCGAAACGGCAGTGATCTGATTGTTACTTTAAGGGCTAAGGCAATTAAAGGACTGTATGCGGAGCCGGAAGATATCGGCTGGAAGGATACGAGACTGGGACAGGCTGTATGGTCCAAGGGAGATAATACCTCTGGAGCGTATGAAGTCTGGCTTTATTTAGGTAAAAAGGTGATTTTTAAGAAAGAGCAGGTAAAAGCAACTACCTACAATTTCTATCCATATATGACGGAGGAAGGCACATATTCCTTCAAGATCCGATCCGTTCCGTTTAAAGCAGATGAGCTGAAGAATGGAAAGAAAAGCGGCTGGGTTGAATCCGATGAACTGGTTATCAGGGACAGAGATGTTTCTGATGGTACAGGAAAAGAATCGGATACAACAAAAGGAACTGCAGCCAATCCGGAAAAGAAGACGGGTTGGGAAGAACAATCCGGCGTCTGGTATTACCGTTATGCGGACGGAAGCGTACAGGCAAACTCCTGGCTTATGCTGGATAATGTTTACTATCGCTTTGATGAAAATGGAAAGATGGTTACAGGCTGGTTTCTTACGCAATCCGATATTTATTATATGGCTTCCAATGGAGCGATGGTAACCGGCTGGAATAAAATAGATAACAACTGGTATTATTTCTATCCGGATAATGGCTATGAGGCTCCCATGGGGGCAGCAGCAACTGGCTGGCAGGTGATTGACGGTTACTACCGTTATTTTAATAACCAGGGTGCCATGCAAAAGGGCTGGGTCAACCAGGCAGGAAGATGGTATTATCTGAATACAATACAGGGTAACTTAGAGGGGGCTATGTTAAAGGGGCTGTTTACCCGTGATGGCAAGACTTATTATACTGGAGAAGATGGCGTTATGCTCACCGGCTGGCAAAAGGTGGACGGGGTATGGCGGTATTTTTACCAGCAGGATGGAGTTATGGCTGTCAGCACGGTAATTGACGGCTGTCAGTTAGATGAGGATGGGGTATGGAAACAATAATTCAAATGAAAAGAAGTATTATATTTAGTATCGTAATGGCTGTAGTAACAACTGCAGTACTCTCAGGAGCGGCACCATTAAAGATCTATGCAGGCGAATCGGTTGTAATAAGAAGTCTGAATCTGAAATTCGACAGTCAGTTTGGCGATCAGGAAATATTAATGCCTCAGGTATCAACAACCACTACCGATGTATCCGTACAGGATCTTGTATGGAAACGTGACATCAGCAAGTGGAAGGCGGCAAAGGCAGAAAGAGTCAGTGTTATTTTAACTTCTTCCAATACAATCTTTGCAGAAACCTATAACCGCTCGGAATGTAAAATTACTGGTGCAAGATTTGTCTCTGCAAAAGCGCTGGATAATAATACACTGGAGGTAAAAGTGGATTATATTCCGGTAGTTAAGCTGGGGAATACAGCCAGGGCTGGCTGGACTGACAGCAAAAAAACGAAAGCAGTCTGGGACAAGGTAGAGTTTGCTACAGGATATAAAGTATCTCTTTATGCTGATGATAAATTAAAAAAGGCACTTACAGTACAAACCAATACAGTTGATTTATCAGATCTGATGGATAAGAATGCTGTTTATTATTATGAGGTCCGTGCCATTGGCTTTACCGCAGATGACCGAAAGTATTTAAAAGAGGGGGACAATATAACCTCTCAGGATATTACTATGGAGTATGAGGGAAGTACCTCTGGAACATGGAAGGGCAGCACCTATGTAGAGGAAGATGGTGGTACCCCAAGAAACAGCTGGAAGCAGATTTTAAATGACTGGTATTATTTTGATGCAAACGGAGTGCGCCGCACTGGCTGGGTACAAACAGGGATCAGATGGTATTACATGAATCCGGCAGATGGCAAGCTCCTTACAGGGTGGCAGTCTGTTAATGGAAAATGGTATTACTTAAATCCAACAGGCGGAGAGATGATGACTGGCTGGATTCAACCCCAACCGGGAATCTGGTACTACATGAATTCAGATGGAAGTATGGCCAGCAGCACAAATATAGGCGGATATCAGATTGGTGCTGACGGAAAATGGATACAGTAGATAAATCCAACAGGAGGATGAATAAGTGGCGACGATAGATCAGTTGCGTATGATGGCGTTAGGGAATCAGCAGTCATTGGAGAAAGGACAAACCGCAAAAGCTCCGGCTGGAAATTTTAAAAAAGTCCTTAAATCAGTGATGGAAGTACCTAAAGATTTGGATTCCTTTTTTACAGAAGCTTCCAGGACATATGGAGTATCAAAAAAACTTCTGAAAGCAGTTGCTAAGGCTGAGTCCAATTATAACCCGGCAGCTACTTCTCCCAAAGGTGCAGCGGGTGTGATGCAGTTAATGCCTGCTACAGCCAGATCACTGGGCGTTTCTGATCCATATGATGCGCGCAGCAATATATTGGGGGGAGCCAAATATCTAAAAGAAAAACTGGATCATTATAATGGAGATGTATCTCTTGCCCTTGCTGCGTATAATGCAGGAAGCAATAATGTGAAAAAGTATGGAGGAATTCCTCCGTTTAAAGAAACACAGGAATATGTGAAGAAGATAATGCGAGATATGGAAGTGTCAGGTGGTGAGAATGATAACGCCGTATATGCTTCTGGTTATTCCGGGAATTCGGTTTCTGATCTGTCCGCTTATTTCTCAGATCAGGACTCCCTCAACGGTTCTCAGTGGCTGGATATTTTAAAATCAATAACAGGAAAAGCAGATGGTACTGATATGGATCTGACAACCCAAAAGACAAATTCCTTATATCTGATTGAACTTATGAAGCTTAGAATGCAGATGGCTTCAAACGGCGTATCGGGTCAGTTTGATGTAAATGATTCCAGCAACGGAAGCTTATTATAATATTTAATTTAAATACGCCATCAATTGTACATGCTCAATTGATGGCGTATTTTTTGCATTGTATGAAACGAAACGGAATTAAACCGTCTTTATTCTATACGATGTAATTATAAAGTTGTATCTAAATCATTGCTCACCTTATTAAGTGATTCAATAAAGAATGATTGATTAATGGGTTTAAATACAAAAGGAATTGCAGGACCCAGTTCCTGAACAATCTGCATGGTTCTATCATATACAAGGGAGCTGATAATAACAATGCCTGCCTTCGGGTGCTTGCTTAAAAGTTGTTTGGAAGTTTCCAGTCCATCGATTCCTGGTAATATAATATCCATGGTAACAATATCAGGAAGTATTTTCTCATATGTTTCCAAAGCTTCTTCTCCGCTCCGGCATTGACAGACTACTTCGTAATCCGTTCCCTCGAGAAGTTTTCCAATTTCATTTCTTATTAAAATGGAGTCATCAACAATCATAATTGTCTTTTTCATAATCTTCCCCTTTCGAAGAACTAATTAGTTCCTATGGTAATCTCACCTTCGCTGTTTTTGTACAGAACACTACTGGAGCATTCTTCCTGAATTAAAAGGCTGGATGAACCTATTCGGACACGTACTACCGGCAATAGCTGTCTGCATTTTATGAGACCAACCTGCTCCGAATCAGTAGAGGCAATTTCAGTTAATCGATTTGTTATTTCCTGTTCCCTTATATTTAAATAATCGGAAGCCTGTTTTAAACTATCCAGCAGCTGCTGCTTATCTGGTCTCTGTACTGTCTCAAGATAAATAATATTCTTTCTGATTTCCGACAGGTTGTGATGCAGCTGTTCTAATTCCCGTGTAAGCCGGGACGATTCTTCTACGTTTCTGGGAACGTTGGCTATGATTAATTCTGTAATTAGACGGCGGACTTTTGATCCAATAATGTTGGCGTTGATATTACAGGCTGCAAGTAGGGATCCTCCAATAATAACTCCGATTCCTGTGGTCACTATGATGTCTTCCCCGCTTTGTACTTTAGAGTTGATAATACTTTCTGCATAAACATTCCCCTCTGCTTTTACGGTACAATGTTCCAGATAACGACATTTGATAAAAGATTCTGATGTGAGCGTTCCCCGCCCATTTCCAGACATACCGCTGGCAATTGTAATTGGACCCCGGGCAACAATTTCAGCTCCTTCCACGGATCCACGGATATCAATGGCTCCGGTGGCCTTTACAGAGAATCCATTTCTTACATCTCCAGAAATAAAAATATCTCCGTCATAATCAAGATTTCCAGTGCTATTATCAATATTCCCGTTAATCTTCAACAGTGGATCAATATTAAATTTACCATTAGAAAAGGTAACATGTCCTGTTTTTTGAGCTATAATAAGAGTACCATCTTCCGTCAGCTGCATATTACGTCCGGCAGGAATCGCTACGGGAGTTCCCTTGATCTCACAGGGATATACCTGACCTTCTATGGTCGTCCCGTTTTCTCCTGGGATAGCAGGAGTAATCTCACAAATAACTTCCCCTTCTTTAACGGCCTGTATATTATTTAGATTCTTGTAATCCACAGAACCGTTCTCGTCCTCCTCGAACGCCAGCTGTATGACCCGGTCAAAGTGATCTTTTATAGAACCATCAATTCCATTTCTGGCAAGTATCCCTTTTGCTATTAACAATACCTGATCATAAATATGCTCGTTCGCAATTGATTTTAAGGTATCTTCCAATATTCCGGTTTTTACATGTTCCTGGGCAAGAAAAGAACGCAGATTTTCTTCTTTGATATCCGAACCACCATTTAAAGGCGAAAAAACATAGATCCATGCAGCCATTCTGTCAGTGGAGATCAGTATATGGGGCTGGGCAGCTTTTGGTTCTGGTTGATCTGTTGATTCAGAAGTAGTTACCTCATTCTTCTTATAAATATTAGAAAGAGCTTTCATCTTCATAGCAAATTGTCTGCGTTCCACCTCAAGAAGATCTTCGTTAACCCGGAGTATCAAAGGATCATCGGAAGGTTCCCATATTAATGTGGGGGCAGCGTTTTCTTTCATATCCGGTTCATCGTCCGAAACAGGGTCTGGAGATAAAATGTCATTTGTTACGGTGGTGTCCTCCCCGCTATTGTCACTTTCTGATGCTTTAACCGGTTCCAGATGTGGTGTTTCGTTTTCTTCCAAAGACTCTGAAGTGCGTTTTACATTTTGAAAGAGTCCAAAGAATCCTTTTCTGTTCTTATCTTTCATTTTTTTCTCCCCTAACATATGGACTACCGGATATAAAATATCCGGTGTCGGCAAATAGAGTATAATATAGTCCCCATAAATGCGCTATTATAAGGAAAGCAATCATGTATAAAGCTGCAATCCTTTTGTTCCATCTTACAGACGCCAGTTAATAGATACCCGTAGTTTCGTTTGTATTTGGATTTAACCATAACAAACAGGCTTTATGGAACACCTCCTTTTCTGAATAGTTATGGATTATATATCTATATCGGCAGTTTGTAACAATAATATAACACATTATGGTATATTTTGGTTACTTTAACGATAATAAAGATAGTTTGAAACCGCAAAAAGTTATCGACAAAATTTTCATAATAAGTGTTGACTTTTGTCGAAAGCTTTGGTATGATATACCTCGCCGCTGAAAACGGCGGCAAACTTCTTCCAAAACACATCAGTGAACGATGAGAAAAGTTTTGAAGAAAATGAAAAAAATGGTTGACAAAAACAACCGGACATGATATCCTATATGAGTTACTCCTGAAGCGGACAACACAAAAAGCACTTTGAAAACAGAAGATTGAACAGTATGTAAAACCCTGAAAATTCTAATAATAAGCTGTGTTTGAACAGCTTTGAATGAGAAATTCAGAAC
>NZ_PTJA01000012.1 GCF_002934545.1 Lacrimispora xylanisolvens | reverse complement strand
GTAGGCAGACTTTCGGAGCGCCTTCCGGGCGCAAGCAGGAAATAAACCCCTTATAGGGGTTGAGCAAGCCACCGGCTAAGCCGGTGGTATTGACTCCCTCAAAACAGGAAAAGGAGTAAGGAAAATGTTTGAACAAATTATTACCAATGTAAGAAACAATGTTCCACTGGTCCATGCTATTACAAATTATGTAACTGTAAACGACTGCGCCAACATCATTCTGGCAAGCGGAGGATCTCCCATTATGGCAGATGATATCAATGAAGTTACTGATATCACCGCTATTTCTTCCGCTCTTGTACTGAATATGGGAACCCTGAATGAACGTACCGCCCTATCCATGCTGGCAGCAGGAAAGAAGGCAAATCAGTGCGGTCTGCCAGTTGTTTTTGATCCTGTGGGAGCCGGTGCATCGGCATTTCGGAAAAAATTAGCGTATCAGCTTCTGGAAGAGATCCAGTTTTCCGTAATAAAAGGCAATATATCGGAAATTAAATTCCTGGCAGCAGGAGAAGGAAAGACTGCAGGTGTGGATGCCTGTGAAGGGGATAAAGTGACGGAGGACAATTTAAAAGGTGTGGCAGACTTCGCAAAAGAGTTCTCAAAAAGAACCGGTTCCGTCATCGCGATTACAGGAGCCATTGATTTGGTTGCTGATGGGAATCTTGCGTATGCAGTCAGAAACGGTCATATCATGATGAGCAGAATCACTGGAACCGGCTGCATGCTGGCTGCTGTTACCGGAAGCTATGTAGGAGCAAATCCCGGCAGTATTTTAAAGGCCTCTGCAGCTGCCGTATGCGGGATGGGACTGTGTGGGGAACTGGCATATAAGAAGCTTAGCCAGCTTCATGGGGGCACCGGTACATACCGTATGCTGCTGATTGATGAGATGAGCAGACTGAATGAACAGATGCTGGAAGAAGGTGGAAAATATGAATGTTTCTAAAGAAACTATGCTTTTATATGTGGTGACCGACCGGACCTGGCTTAACGGGAACAAACTTCATGAACAGGTGGAGGAAATTATTAAATCAGGTGCTACGTTTATTCAGCTTCGGGAAAAAAATCTGGATTACGACAGCTTTGTCGCAGAGGGAAAAGAGATCAGAAGAATCACTGAAAAATATAAAATACCCTTTGTAATCAATGATAATATCCAGGTAGCTCTTACTGTAGGGGCAGATGGTGTTCACGTAGGGCAAAAGGATCTGGAGGCAAAAAAATGCAGAGAGCTGATCGGAGAAGACATGATACTTGGAGTATCGGCGCAGACAAAAGAGCAGGCACTTCTGGCTGAGAAAAACGGTGCAGATTATATCGGGGTGGGTGCAGTCTTTGAGACCTCCACCAAAACAGATGCCAATCCTGTTACCTTTGAGACTTTAAAAGAAATCTGCAGCTGCGTATCCATTCCCGTAATAGCCATAGGCGGAATCAATGAGGATAATATTTTAAAACTGAAAGGAAGCGGGATTGATGGAGTAGCAGTTATTTCTGCAGTTTTTGCTGCCAAAGAGAAGGAGAAAGCAGTAAAAACTCTTTTATCATTGGTGAAGGAGGCGGTTTTATGAAAAAAGTACTGACAATTGCAGGCTCTGATTGCAGCGGCGGTGCTGGTATTCAGGCAGATTTGAAGACAATGACTGCACACAAGGTATATGGGATGAGTGTAATTACAGCGCTTACTGCCCAGAATACCACAGGTGTCACATCTATTATGGATGTGACACCTGAATTTGTAGGACAGCAGATGGATTGTATTTTTACCGACATTTTTCCCGATGCGGTGAAGATCGGCATGGTATCAAACAGCGGAATTATCGAGACGATTGCCACGAAACTGAAGGAATATAAGGTGAAAAATCTGGTTGTCGATCCGGTTATGATATCAACCAGCGGTTCTAAGCTGCTTTCTGAAACGGCAATGGATGCGCTGATTGGAAAACTGCTGCCTGCAGCACTTCTTGCCACGCCCAATATCCCGGAAGCAGAGGCCCTTTGCAATATAAAAATCACCAGCAAAGACCACATGGAAAAAGCGGCAGAGGCAATCTTTCAAAAGCTGGGATGTGCAGTTTTAATAAAAGGAGGTCACCTGACAGAGACTTCTGATGATCTTCTCTATACCAAAGAAAACATGGTATGGATGACTGGAAAACGCATTGACAATCCCAACACCCATGGAACCGGATGTACGCTGTCCTCCGCCATTGCCTGCAGTCTTGCCAATGGCTGCACGCTGGAAGAGAGTGTTAAAAACGCCAAAGCGTATATTACAGGAGCTTTAAATGACCAGTTAAACATCGGGAAAGGCAGCGGCCCTTTAAATCACATGTGGGGATTGACATAATCTGTAAACTGTTATAAAATAAGTAAACTACCAGTTTACTTATTAAAATGATGGGATACAGGAGGTATTACAATTGGGAGCGGAAGAACGAAAACAACAGGAAAAGGAAATTAAGAGAAAGGATATCATAGACGCAGCGGAAAAAGTTTTCTTTGCAAACGGTTATGAAAATTCTTCCATGGATGCAGTTGCAAAAAAAGCAGAATTCAGCAAACGGACCGTTTATGTATATTTTAACAGTAAGGAACAGATCTATTTTGAAATTATGATCAGAGGTTACAGACAGCTGTTAAGAATGATGGAGGAAGGGTTTGGAAATGAAAAACCAGCCAGTGCGCTGGATGAGCTTCACTGCATTTTTTACACCTTATTCTCTTTTCGGCAGAAGCATGCAGATTACTTCAAAGCAATCATGGAGTATGAAACCAAGGATGATGGATATCAATGCGGCGTCACAGATGACTCCAAAGAAGAGTGTTACCGCCTGGGGGAGGAAGTTCTTTCCTTTCTGATAGAGGCGCTGAAAAAAGGGAAAAACGATGGAAGCTTTAAGCGGGATATGAACTGTGAGAAAACTGCATTGATTTTATGGGCATTTACAATTGGAATTTTTAATGCATGTGGAAGGAAAAAGGAATATCTGGAGAATTATCACCATACTTCCGTAGAAGATTTCTTAGAGGAGTCCTTTCAGTTGATGATACAGCTGGTTTCGGCAAAGGAGACTGTTGTATGAAGGTCTTTTTAAAGATAATAGCCTGTGCAGTCAGTTTCATTATTTTCCTGTTGTTTGTATTATTTATTCTGGGCGGAGGATTTATGAAGCAGTCATATTTAGAACCGTGGAACAAAAATTATGCATCAAAGTATACCGATCCCCGGGTGCGCCTGACTGCGGCCGGTCTGCTGGCAGCAAACAACCACAATATGCAGCCGTGGAAAGTGAAACTGGATAAAGAAGATCCCATGGTATTTTACTTATATGCAGACAGCCTGAGGACAACCAAAGAGGTAGATCCGCTTTACCGGCAGATGATGATTACTCAGGGTACATTCTTAGAGTATGTAAGAGTGGCCGGAGAAAAGGAAGGATTTCAAACAGAGATTGCCATCTTTCCAGAAGGTGAATATGAGGAAAATGATATCTTAAGCAGCATGGATAAAAAGCCGGTAGCTAAGATTACTCTTATCCCTTCCAAGCAGGAGGAAAGTCCTCTATACAGTGGAATATATCTGGCAGATACAAACCGGGGAAATTATAAGATGGAAGCACCTGATTCTTCCCAGATCTCCCAATTATTAAAATTACCGGATCAGGACAGTCTGTCCATAAATCTTTATACCGATCAGGCTGATTTAAATAAAATCGGCAATTACGTTATGGAAAGTGCAACAATCGAAGCCGGGGTTACCAGAGCAATGGATGAATCCAATGCAATTTTCCGTGCAAACGAAAAGGAAAAAAACAAGTACCGATGGGGCTATTCGGTGGAAGGACAGGGAGCTTCCGGCCTTAAACGGTATCTGCTCCAGGGATTAATCACCATGTTTCCCTCTATCAACGAAGGAAAAGGTGCATCTGAAAACTTCATTCATTATACGAAAACAGCAGTCGATCATACTGCCGCCTATGCTGTCATAACAACCAGCGCGAACACACGGACAGATCAGGTGCTCAGCGGTATGCTATACAGCAGGATGATTCTTACGGGTCATACCATGGGTCTTGCCATGCAGCCTCTCAGCCAGGTGCTGGAGGAATATCCGGAGATGAAACTGCCCTATGATAATTTCAGAAACGATTATGCCGGCCAGGGCAAGACTGTACAGATGCTCTTACGAATAGGGAAACCGGAAACAGCTGCTCCAAATTCCATGAGGAGAGATGTTATGAGTTTCATAATGGAATAAATTGTAAAATTTAGTCGTTTTTTGAAATAGATATTTGTAAAATAAACAATCCCAATGTATAATAGATTTAACTACTATGACAAGGGGGATATGTTTCTATGAAGACAATAAAAAGCAAGCTGTTTTTTGTTATATTTCTTTTGTTATTTGCGACCTCAGCGGTCAACGTGATTACAGGTATCAGCGCCAGTTATTACAGTATTACCGAGAACACCAAAAGTGATATGAATGCTATGGGAGAGATTGCCAACACTGCATTGGCCGCGGAGATCAGTCTATTAAAGGAACAGGCAGAAAGTCTTGCCAGCCAGCTGGGAACGGTGCAGTCAGGTGATATGGGTAAGAAACTGAATGCTCTGGATGTGGTAATGAAAAATACGAAATTTAAAGCACTGGCGGTTGCAGGTCCGGACGGAAAGCTGTCCAGTACGGATCAGGCTCTGGATGGGCAGGATTTTTCTACCAAAACGTTCTTCACAGACAGTTTAAAAGGAAATACTACAATCTCCTCAACGGAAGCATTGGACAATCAGATGGTATTTTACGTCTGTTCTCCTTTGCCTTCTCAATCAGGTGTGGTGATCGGTGTTCTGGACAGCCTTTACTTCAGCAGAATTATTGAAAAAATTGTAATTGGTAAGACAGGCAATGTATTTATGCTTGATAGTACTGGTACCTTCGTAGCCAATAAGAGACCCAATCTGGTGGAAGAAAGACAGAATTTTATTGAGAAAGCGAAAACAGATCCT
The DNA here is from genome assembly GCF_002934545.1 of Lacrimispora xylanisolvens. Taxonomy (GTDB): domain Bacteria; phylum Bacillota; class Clostridia; order Lachnospirales; family Lachnospiraceae; genus Lacrimispora; species Lacrimispora xylanisolvens. The sequence continues at coordinate 194,755 of NZ_PTJA01000012.1, read as the reverse complement.
TCCCTTGTAAATGCGTCAAAGGTATATGGCAAGATGATAAAGGGGGAAAAAGGAGTAGACAGATACGAATATGAGACAGGTGCCAGAATCTGTGCCTTTGGCCCTGTGAGCAATTCCGATGGCTGGTCCTACGGAGTGGTGGCACCTGTTAAGGAGATGACCTCCTCCATTATATACACAATTGTATTGCTTCTTGTTTCCTCTTGTGTATTAATCATTATTGGTATTGCTGCAAGCTTTATGCTGGCAAACCGCCTGTCGAACCCAATTAAGAAAATTACCAGACGTATGGAGCTTCTGGCTGACGGTGATTTGGAAAGTGAAGTTTATATCCATAACAGCAAGGATGAGATTGGCATATTGACCAGAAGTATCGCTGATATGGTAAGTTCCCTTAAATCTTATATTCAGGAAATTGCCTATATCTTGCAGCAGGTATCGGCAGGGAACTTAAGCGTGTCATCGGATATTGAATATAAGGGCGAATTTATAGAAATACAGACATCATTAAACCAGATCACAGATCAGCTAAACAAAGCATTTGGTGAAATTATAATCTCAGCCAGACAGGTAAACAGCAGTTCAGAACAGGTAGCGGAATCCTCCCAGCAGTTATCTCAGGGCGCCACAAGGCAGGCAAGTTCTGTGGAAGAAATAGCCGCAACCATCTCCGATATTTCACACCACATCAGTTCCAATGCCGATAATGCGGAACTGGCCGGAACCAAATCGCTACAGGCGGTAGATCAGGTCAGCAGCGGAAAGCAGGAGATGGATAAACTGGTAAGCGCAATGAATGAGATCAATGAAACATCAACGGAAATCGGAAAGATTATAAAAGTTGTGGAAGACATTGCTTTTCAGACTAATATTCTGGCTTTGAACGCAGCTGTGGAAGCTGCAAGAGTTGGTGAGGCCGGAAAAGGATTTGCTGTAGTGTCAGACGAAGTAAGGAATCTGGCCGGAAAAAGTGCAGATGCAGCCAGGGATACGGCTGCTTTGATTCAAAAATCCATCGAGGCTGTTAAAAACGGAAATGAAATTGCAATAGAAACCTCCCATACTCTTGAGCAGATTGTGACAAGTACAAGAGAGGTTTCCCAATTGGTCAACCAGATCTCCAATCGTTCCTTAGAGCAGTCGGAAGCCGTTACCCAATTAAAAATCGGCATAGAGCAGGTTTCCGGAGTGGTTCAGTCCAATGCTGCCACAGCAGAAGAAAGTGCAGCGTATGCACAGGAGCTGTCCGGGCAATCATTAATTATGACCAGTCTGGTTTCCAAATTTGAATTAGCAGGGAGCAATAAATAAAATGATCAGGGGGTAAAGATTTGGAGTTTGGTGAAAAACTGCAGTTATTGAGAAAACAAAACAATCTGACCCAGGAACAGCTTGCATCCCAGCTGTATGTTTCAAGAACTGCGGTATCAAAATGGGAAAGCGGCAGGGGCTATCCCAATATTGACTCCCTTAAATGCATATCAAAGCTGTTTGGTGTATCCATTGATGAGCTGTTAATGGGAGAGGAGCTCATTATCCTTGCTGAGGATGAGAACCGCAGAAATCTGGGGCAGATTTTTAATCTGGCCTATGGAATTTTTGATTTCATGGCAGTGTCTTTCCTGGTACTTCCACTTTTTACTCAGGAAGAAGGGGGACATTTTCTCTCAGTGCCATTCTTTAAATTTACAGATAATCCTATATGGGGGATACTTTTGTCTGCCGGTTTTATTCTGTGCCTGACACTGATTGGCGTGATAGAACTGATTGTACAGATGAAGGACCATGAGACATTAAGAAAGAGGATGAACCAGTTTTCCCTGTTGGTCCATTCCATGGCAGTCCTCTTTTTTATCGCATTCCGCCAGCTGTATGTAGCGGCATTTCTGTTTCTGCTTCTCATGGGCAAGGTGGTGCTGTTAATAAAAGGTCCTGCCAGATAAAAGTAGTTGATACAAGGTTCCAGGCCTGTGACACCATTCGTGTCATAGGCTTTTTCTTTTAAGTTACGTCAGGTGTCTTGCTTTTTTCTGCATAAAAGAGGAAGATTGGGGATAGAAATAAAAAAGGTAAAGCAGGAGGAATGAAACCAATGGGTTCCATAGTAACAGAGTTTTTTAAGGTTGTATTTTTGGGAATTGTAGAAGGTATTACAGAATGGCTGCCGATCAGCAGTACCGGGCATATGCTCCTTGTGGATCAGTTTTTACAGATCAGCGGGAGTGAGGGGTTTAAGGAAATGTTCTTTGTTGTGATTCAGCTGGGAGCAATCCTTGCTGTAGTAATCCTGTTCTGGAACAAAATGTTTCCATTTCAGTGGAGTGATAAAAACAGCCCCTTTCTGATAAAAGAAACATTTCTTATCTGGATTAAGGTAGTCATTGCCTGTGTGCCGGGAGCAATTGTGACCATTCTTTTCGACGATTATATTGACGCCCGGTTTCAGACACCACAGGTGATTGCAGCAGCTTTGATTTTTTATGGAGTCGCATTTATCCTGATTGAAAACTGGAATAAAAGACGTACACCAGCTATAACTAAAATAGCAGATATTAATTACCAGACAGCGTTTATTATTGGGTTATTCCAGGTGCTTTCCATTGTTCCCGGCACCTCACGTTCCGGTGCAACCATAATCGGTGCTTTGCTCATTGGAGTATCCCGGACAGCGGCAGCTGAATTCACGTTTTTTATGGCAGTTCCTGTAATGTTTGGCTTAAGTGCTATCAAGATACTTAAATTCGGATTGACCTTTTCCGGGGAAGAACTATTTATTCTGGTAACAGGAATGGTTGTTGCGTTTGCCGTTTCCATACTGGTTATAAAATTTCTGATGAGTTATATAAAGAAACACGATTTTAAAGTTTTTGGGTGGTATCGCATCATACTTGGCATGATTGTTTTGCTTTATTTTTTCCTGAGATAATTTTTTAAAATTACATGTTTATTTTTTCCAGCCCCTGACGTTGTGTCAGGGGTTTTTGCCGGTTTAAAATCAATTTTGATTACACCTTTTTTATTTTTAAAAGAATTTCTTGTAATTGTTGCGTTCATTTATTAAAATGGAAGGAGAAATACAACGGGATCAGGACATAAGATATTTAGATATATAAGAAGGGGAAGCATTTATGTATACCATATTCCTGTGTGACGATATTCAAGAAACCCTTGATGAGTACGCAAGCCTTATTAAAACAATTGCAGAAAAAAATCAAATCCAAGTCACAATCTCATCGTTTAGTTCTGGAGAACAGCTCTTATTTCATCTTTCTGACAGTCCGGGTCAGGCGGATATCATTTATATGGATATACTCATGCACCAGTTAAATGGGATTGAGACTGCGAGAAGATTAAGGGATTCCGGCTGCCAGTCAGAAATTATTTTTCTGACTACCAGTGACGAATATGTATTTGAAGCATTTGATGTCACTCCTGTGCAGTATTTACTAAAAGGAGAAACAACACCGGAGCGATTTGAGAGAGTATTTCTTCAGGCAATTTCCAGAATTCAAAAGAAAGGCAGCGATATATTTTTGTGTGAATCACAGGGAGTGCAGAAAGTGCTGTCTGTAAGCAGTATTTCTTTTTTTGAAATAACAAAACGAATTGTAACGGTTCAATATAACGGTTCAGAAGAATTCAGCTTTTACTCTTCTATGGAGAATATAGAAAATCAGCTGTCAGGAAAGGGATTTGTACGCGTACACCGCTCCTATATTGTAAATCTGTCTTATATTGTAATGTTTCAGCAAAATGCTGTTTGCTTAAAGACAGGAACGGTAATCCCCCTGGGGGTTACGTACATAAAGCAGGTAAGGAAGGCTTTTTCTGATTATATCAGCCGGATCAGCCTCCATGTACCAAAGTAGAGGATAAAAGTATATGCAATATTTTATTTATATTTCATTAATGATGCTATATGATATTTATATTTTACATTATTTCAGGCGGATGTTTCATGCCAGACACGAAGGATTTGGTTATTATTTTGCGGCAGCAGCATTCAACCTGACCGTTACAATTTTTGCTTATCGCTATCTGGATCATCGGATTGCAGTCTTTTTGATGATGTTATCGGTTAATATAATTATCTACGTCCTGTTTTACGTGAACTGGCTGCAGACGACGTATGCGGGAAGTTTATATATATTTTCTTTGTATAGCAGCAGAGGAATTGTTTGTTCATTGTATTCAATTTTTTTAAAACAAAGTATTATTCAGGTTTTGTCTAATCCTGTATATTACATGTGGATATTTGTTTTATCCATATTTCTTTCCTTACTTATCTTTCAGATTACAAGAAAGGTGACTGTACCGGATTCTAAAGCCAGACCAGCACTTTATAACATGGGACAGCTTCAGTTTGTGGTTGTTTATATTATTTTTCAGTTGTTATTTCTTATGTTGGTTAACGATGGACGTTCTTATGAAACGGTTCAGCTATGGTTTACATATTTGTATCTGGGATCGTGTGTCATTGGGAAACTGTATCTGGAATTTGCGTTTCACCATACTGCCAGGGTATCGGAGCTGATTGAGTATGAGCTAAACACCAATAAGATGAAAGAACAGCTTTCCCGCCAGCTTCGTCATTACCAGTCCTACAGCAGATTTACAGAAAGCTTTAAACTATTTCGCCATGACTATGAAAAATTAATGGGATCCGTTAAATTTCTGCTTAACCAAAAAGAGTACGACAAAGCGGCAAAAATGCTTGATGATATACATGTAACCATGAAAAAAGAAGTTCTGGTTCATAAAACATATTCGGATCATATACTTTTGGATGCTATTTTACAAGATGCAGCCAATTCCTGCGAAGATCTGGAGATTCAATTTACGGCCTGTGCCTGTCTTCCTTCCGATATTTCAGCATCTGACATGGATGTCGTCTGTATTTTTTCTAATATCGTAGATAATGCCATAGAGGCCTGCAGTCAATTAAAAGAGGAAAAACGGTTTATTGAAATAACCAGCCGGGGAACCAGGGAATGGGCAATTATAGAAATTGTAAATTCTTTTGATGGAACACTGATTGAATCTGCAGGAGAATTGAAGACGAGAAAAGATAATAAAATTTCTCACGGATTTGGCCTGCAGATTATAAGACGTACAACCGAAAGTCTGGGAGGACTGCTTTACCTGGAACCGGAGGCAGAAAAAAGAATTTTTAAAATAAAGGTTTGTATACCCAGATTGCTCCAATCATAATGGATTTTTCTGTATTGGGAACGAAAAAAATAGTATTGAGTACAAAATACAACAACCTGGGAATGATATATTTTATATTTAAGTACATGTATGAATGGGACACGCTGTCAAAACCAGCTTGTCTGGAAAGAAGGGATTATATGATTAAAATACTAATTGTGGATGATTCTGTTTTTTCACAGAAAATCACTGCCAATATTATAAGAAAGCATGTAGAACAGTCAGAAATCTATTTTTCTGCTGATGGCTGGGAAGGGCTTAAGAAGTATCAGGAGCTGAAACCAGATTATGTTTTTGTGGATCTTCTGATGCCCGGTCTGGATGGGCAGAGCCTGATCAAACTGATTAAAGAATCTGATTCCACTGCTAATATCATTGTAGTTACCGCTGATGTTCAGAATCATGTCAGGGAAGAAGTTGAAAATCTTCATATCATGTCGTTTATTAATAAACCATTTACCGATGAAAAAGCCCAGATTATCTGCAATATAATGAAGGAGAAGGACAATGGGAAGCAGTGATATGACACAGGATATACTAAAGGAGCTGTTTAACATCAGTGTCGGTCGTGCGGCTGGTATTTTATCGGATATAGTCGGTCAAAAAATACATCTAAACGTACCTAATGTTAAAATCTTGAAAGCTTCTTCCGAATCCTATGCAATTGACGAGTATATTTCCATGAAGAAAAACGGTACACTTATGGTTTCTACTCTTTCATTTAAAGAAAATTATACAGGAAAAGCAAGCCTAATTTTTTCAGCGGAAAAGATGAAGAAATTTATCAGTCTCTGCCTGCAGGAAGAGCAAAGCGACAGTGACGATATGGATTTTAATGATGTTGATTTTGATATTATTAAAGAAATTGGCAATATTATATTAAACTGTATTATAGGAGAGACGGGAAATCTTTTAAATATCAGCTTTAAATATACACTGCCGGAGGTCAGGCTTTTTAATGCCATGGAATTTAAATATGACTATCGGAATACAGATAATGTATATGTGTTGATTTTATATATAACCTTTGTTATTGGGGATACAGAGATTGAAGGGGCAATTATCGTTGACTTATCCCTTCATTCAATCAATGATTTATTAACGAGGATTCACAAGCTAGAGGAATCACTATATGAATAAATTATTATATCAGGTACTGGACAACTTAAATGAGGGGATTGTTCTGTTAAATGAGGAACTGCAGATTATTTACTGGAATTATTACATGGAAGATATTACAAATCTGAAACGGTATGATATTCTCAATCAGCCGATTGTTGATATCCTGCCTAATTTTAGTATGAGATATTATCTGGATGCTTTTTATGATGTGATAGAACAGGGAACGATCAGTTTCTTTTCCGGTGCAATCCATAAGCAGATGCTGAATAATTCCGATCACTTTAATCTGAAAATGAGCAGAATAGAAAATGAAGATAAACATTTTATACAGTTGGAATTTATGAATGTTACCAGCCAGTTTAATCAGATCAAGCAATTAAAATCCTATGTAAATAAATTATGGGATACCAACAGGGAACTGAAGGAAAAGGAAAAGATAATCCAAAAGCTGGCATATCATGATAAATTAACGGGTGCTGCAAACCGCAGTTTATTCTATGAAGTCTCATCCAGCTTACTTCTCCAGGCTAAAAGGAATAAGACTCTTTTGGGGCTGATTTTTTGTGATGTCAATAAATTCAAATCCATTAATGACACCTACGGTCATGAGTTTGGGGACAAGGTACTGATTCATATTTCCCAGCTGCTTGAGAAGTCTGCACGAGAAAGTGATATGGTATGCCGGTATGGAGGAGATGAATTTGTTATTCTTCTGCCTGACATGAAAGATGTTGACAATTATAAAGTTGTTGCTTCCAGAATCGTGAAACTTACCAAAAAACCGGTGAAGATCCAGAACATAACCATCTCTCTGTCCATAAGCGGAGGTATCAGCTTTTATCCAATTGATGCAGATACCGTAGACCAGCTGCTTGTAAAAGCGGATGCCGCCATGTATGCGGCAAAGCAGCTAAAGGGAACAGAAACATATTTTTACCGAATGGAATAAAAAGGAAAATCCGGTCACTTCCTCTCCGGTAAGCATATATTATACCGTATATATAAATCGAGAGGTATCATATGGATCAGTACACAACCAGACCGTCAGATGAAGTACAAGTAGGCTATGTGCGTGTCATGCACACAGCTCCCAATGCACCGAATGTTGACATATACGTGGATGATGAGATGATAATTGATAATCTTGCTTATGGAGATTTTACAGATTACTTACCCGTACAGGAAGGAACCTATAAAGTTACTCTTTATGTGGCGGGAACTCAGGATAATCCCATTGTCGCCAATATGCTTCCTGTAGAGCCGGACGTCATGCTCACTGTAGCAGCAGTGGGAACTCCCGATAATATCAGCCTGCTTTCTATCACAGATGGGGGCAGTGATATCATTCCAGGAAAAGCCATGGTTCGTTTTATACATCTTTCTCCAGATGCGCCAGCCGTAGATATCACACTCCAGGATGGAACTGTGATCTTCCCCAATGTCGCATTTAAACAGATCACCCCCTACATCGCCGCAGACCCCATGGAACTTACTTTGCAGGTCAGACCGGCAGGGTCATCAGACATAGTGTTGGAAATCCCCAATGTCCCATTAACGGAAAACAGTCTTAATACAATTTATGCAGTCGGGTTGCTTCAGGGAGATCCTCAGCTGGAGGTTCTCTTGACAATGGATGAAATTTAAGGTATAACTTTGAATTAGTAAGGGAAAACAGATAGCTCTTTGTGAGTCACACATCAGAGTTATCTGTTTTTTTAATAAATTGAAGAACAAAGGAGTTAGGAAAATGGTAAGAGACTTTCAGGCGGAAGATTTAAACCGGATTATGGAATTATGGCTTGAAACAAACATACAGGCCCATGATTTTATTAAAAAAAATTATTGGCAGGATCACTTTGATGAAGTAATGGAGATACTCCCAAAGGCTTCTGTTTATGTGTATGAAGACAATGGAAGCATAGAAGGTTTTATTGGTCTGATGAACAATTACATTGCTGGTATTTTTATTTCGAAGGACAACCAGTCCAGGGGAATCGGAAGACAGCTGCTTCATCATGTAAAAGAAAATCATAATGAATTATCGTTAAAGGTGTATGAAAAAAATCAACGTGCAGTAAATTTTTATTTAAGAGAAGGTTTTCTTGTGACTGAAAAACAGGTGGACAGGGAAAACGGGGAAGTGGAGTATGAGATGGTCTGGAACAGGACCTGATTAAGTTTTACTGACAAAAAACTTTGTGTCAGAGTCTGATTGAATTATGATCTTCCCATATACAAAATTACGGGAAACTGGTATGATAAGAAAGACAAATCAGACAAGAAATGAATGGCACAAAGGATTCGTAAAATATTATGAAACAATTAACCATAGGAATACTGGCTCATGTCGATGCAGGTAAGACCACGCTGTCAGAAGGAATTCTTTATGCAAGCGGAAAGATCGGAAAGCCAGGAAGAGTTGACAATAAAAATACATTTTTAGACACCTACGAGCTGGAAAAAGCCAGAGGGATCACCATATTTTCCAAACAGGCAGTATTTGAAATGGGAGATCTTAAAATCACCCTTCTAGATACTCCGGGGCATGTGGACTTCAGTGCGGAGATGGAGCGGACCCTTCGCGTGCTGGACTATGCCATACTGGTAATCAGCGGCGCAGACGGAGTACAGGGACACACCAGAACTTTATGGCGTCTTTTATCCATGTACCAGATTCCCGTTTTCCTTTTTATTAATAAGATGGATCAGCCGGCTGCCGATCAGGACAGATTGATGAGTGAGGTCAAAAAGCAGCTTCATGACAGCTGTATCGATTTTTCCCTGAATGATACAGATGGCTTTTATGATCAGCTTGCCATGTGCAGCGAAAGCATGATGGATGAATATTTGGAGACCGGCCGGGTAAGCGGGGATAAGATCCGGCAGGGAATTAAAAGCCGGAATGTATTTCCCTGCTTCTTCGGTTCTGCACTGAAATTGCAGGGAATAGAAGCGCTGCTGAAAGGAATCAGCGATTACGCCCTGATACGGGAATATCCCCATGAATTGGGAGCAAAAATCTTTAAAATCACAAGGGATGACCAGGGAAACCGGCTGACCCACTTAAAGCTTACCGGCGGTTCCCTCAGCGTAAAGAATACCCTGACCAACGGAGTCTGGGAGGAGAAAATCAACCAGATTCGCATTTATTCCGGAGAAAAATACGAGGCAGTGAATGAGGTTTCTCCCGGCTGTATCTGTGCAGTAACCGGGCTTACCCAGACCAGACCAGGCGAGGGGCTGGGTTTTGAAGCAGCCTATGAATCACCGGTTTTGGAACCGGTTCTGTCTTATCAGATTGCATTACCGGAAGGCTGTGACCCAAGGCAGATGCTTCCAAAGCTCCGCCAGCTGGAAGAAGAGGAGCCGGAGCTTCATATTGTATGGGATGAACACGTACAGGAGATTCAGGCACAGATCATGGGGGAAATACAGATTGAGATATTAAAAACCCTGATTTCAGAGCGGTTTGGAGTCGAGGTATCCTTTGATACAGGAAGGATTGTGTACAAAGAGTCCATTGAAAACCCAGTGGAAGGTGTGGGGCATTTTGAACCCCTGAGACATTATGCAGAGGTTCATCTTTTGCTTGAACCTGGGGAACAAGGCAGTGGTATGGAATTTTGTTTAGCCTGCAGTGAGGATCTGCTGGCCAAAAACTACCAGAAACTTGTACTGACTCATCTGGAGGAAAAAAGTCATAAAGGCGTCCTCACCGGATCTGCAATTACAGATATGAGAATTACCCTTGTATCTGGGAAAGCACATCAAAAACATACAGAAGGCGGAGATTTCAGGGAAGCCACATACCGGGCGGTACGGCAGGGCTTAAAAGAAGCACAGTCGGTACTGCTGGAGCCCTATTATGGTTTTACCCTGGAACTACCGGAAAACCTGGTCGGAAGAGCCATGACAGACATCGAAAAGATGTCAGGAACCTGTGAGATCACCCATACAGACGGTGCAACCGCCGTTCTTACCGGCAGTGCTCCGGTCTTTACCATGAGAAATTACCAGAAAGAGGTATCCGCATATTCCAGAGGTATGGGAAGGCTTTTTTGTACGTTAAAAGGTTATGAGCCATGTCATAATCCGGAAGCTGTAATAAGGGAATCCGGTTATAATTCAGAAACCGATCCGGACAATCCCACTGGGTCCGTATTCTGCTCCCATGGTGCCGGATTCGTAGTTCCCTGGGATCAGGTGAAAAACCACATGCATCTGGAACCATTTTTAAAACTGGCCCAGTCAGCTGTGAATGAGGAGACTGGAGACAGCCGTACAGCCAGCCGGGAAGCACCACTTATGAGTCTGGAAGAAATCGACCGGATTATTGAAAGCACCTTCTATGCAAACAGAGGGAAGCGGACAGAATGGAAGAGAAAACGGCCTGTATATGAGGTACGCCGGGAGCCTGTCTATCATGAACCAAGGCAGGCAGAGCATCGGGAAGAATACCTACTTGTAGATGGTTATAACATTGTATTTGCCTGGCCGGAACTTGCCGAACTGGCAAACGATAATATGGATGGTGCGAGAATGAAGCTTCTGGATCAGCTGTGTAATTATCAGGCGATCCGCAAATGCCGAATCATAGCCGTATTTGATGCATACCGGGTAAAAGAACACAGGGAAGAAATCATTGCCTATCACAATATCCATCTGGTATATACGAAAGAGGCGCAGACAGCCGATCATTATATTGAAAGATTCGCTCATGATAACAATGGAAAATACCGGATCACGGTAGCTACCTCCGATGGTCTGCAGCAGATGATCGTAAGGGGAGCCGGCTGTGCCCTGCTATCGGCCAGAGAATTAAAGATTGAGATGGAAGCGGCAAATAAGAGAGTGGCAGAAGAATTTCAGGAATCCAGACCAAGGCAGCGTAATTATCTGCTTGATTCTCTGTCAGATAAAACGAAAGAACAGTTAAAAGAAGCGGGCAGTGAAGAATCGTAATTGCATAGGTCCTTTCTGCAGATGAAAATCGATTGTTGCAGAAAGGACCCAAAGAAATTCATTTATTTCGACCATTGGATGAGATAGAAAGTTCATATTGATCGCCCAGAATGCATACATCATCAGAAAAGATTGGTTCCGTTCCCTTGTAGCAGATCCGCTGGATGCACAAAAGTGCAGTTCCCGGCAAGACTGCCAGCATCTCTGATTCTGCAAAGTCGGCAGATTTTGCAAAGATTTTGTCGTCGGCAGATTCGATCTCCAGATGATACTGCTGCTCTAAAAATTCATAGAGACCGTTGAATTTGTTTGTAAACTGCTCTATATTGGGAACCAGAGCATAGGGTAAGTAATCTTTAATGATGGCTATTGGTTTTTCATTAATCAGTTGAATTCGCTGTATTCTGGCTATTGGGGTACCGATAGGCTGATTAAGCTCTTTCCCCAGCCTTTCTGTGGCGTGAATAACATCGATATACATGCTTTTGGTTCGGACATCAAATCCCCTGTTGCGAAGACATTCAGTGACTGAGGTGACTTTGTTTAAAGATTGAATAGCTCTGGAGTCCAGTACGATTGTACCCCTCCCCTGCCTGATTTCAACAAGACCTTCATCCTTCAGGATTTCCATGGCAGTTCTGATAGTAGTGCGGCTCACTTTGTATATCTTTTCAAGCTCTGGTTCTGTAGGAAGGAATTCTGAAACAGGATAGGTTCCATCTTTAATTTTCAATTTAATTAAATCATGAACAACCATATAAGCCGGAACTTTCCCCATAGTAAAGTAATTATGAAAATCACAGGGCAGCAATTGATTTTCATAATTCCTCCTTTCTTTTAACATATTCATTTAACTGACACTAATTATATCATATGTTTCACCTATAGGAAATAAATGTAAAAAAATTTAGTATATTAATCACTATTTTATAAATAAAAAGTAATAGATCATATTTTTAAGGAGAATATATGTGTATCAATAAGAAAAGAAAAAACGATGTATGGCTCCATGCAAAAACGGCAGTTTCAGTGACAATTGCATGGAGAGAGTTCCGTCACTGAAACAATGCCGGTTTTGCCTTCTGACTCAATAATAGGAGGAAGCCAGCATGAAATATATCAATGCAAAAGCAATTCTACCCGATGAACTAATCAGGGAATTGCAGCAATATATTCAGGGAGAATATCTCTATATCCCTGCTCTTTGTGAACAGAGAAAACAATGGGGAGAGAAAACCGGATACAGAAACGAGTTAAAACAGAGAAATAGTGAAATCAGGACCAAGTACCAAACAGGCAGTTCCATGGAGGTCCTGGCATTGCAATACTGCCTTTCTCTTTCCGCAATCAGAAAAATTATATATGATCAATAAATAGACGGGGCTGCGGATCCGTTATTTTATATAGAATAATACAGAAACAAACGGTGTATTGAATTCTTCAGAAGACGCGGATACAATAACTTTAAAAGCCGTAAGGGGGGAATAAATATGGAACCGACATATATGGGATATGAAGAACGAATCATAACGCCGGAAAAACCGGTACAGATGGCAGGATATGATGCAAGGATTGACAACTGTTCCAGGGGAGTTATGAAGGATTTAAAGGCCCAGATTCTTGTAATTAAAAAAAATGAGGAACGATTCTGCCTTATAACAATTGACAGCCTGGGATTTACCGTTGAACTGACCAGTTTTTTAAGAAGAAAAGCAGCAGAGATTCTGTCAGCTAAAATGGAGCAGGTCATGATTTGTTTTTCTCATACACACGCTGCTCCCAATGCTGCAGTGGAAAAAGAATATTATGATTTTGTGTGCCAGTCAATTCTTTCAGGGGTGAAGAACGCGGATGAATCCATGGTACCTGTATACGCAGGATGGGGAATTGCAGAAAACACGGTTGGAATGAACCGAAGAGAGAGTAATCAGCCAATTGATCCACGAATGGGAATCTTAAAGATATGCGGGGAAGATCAGGAAAAAATAAAAGTTCTTGTAGTCAGGGTAACGGCTCACTGCAATGTTCTGATGCCTGATAATTACCTGATTTCACCGGATTATTTTGGTGAGGCAAGAGAAGCTCTGGAGAGAAGATACGGCTGTAATGTTATGATGGTACAGGGGGCTTCCGGAGATGTTAGACCCAGATACCGCCAGGAAAATGCAGATTATCTGGAAATCCATCCGGCGGAGGAGCATTTAATGGACAACAGTGTTCAGATGAAAGAAAGATCTGACGCACAGAGCCAGAAGGCATTGAAGGATATGGCAGAAGCCATCTGTGAATCCCTTTATCCGGTCGTAAACCAGATAAAAACAGAGCCTGTCTCCAGAGTATCCATGTTTTCGGTAAAATCCTCTTTTTATGCTGATGTTCCGGCATTGAATAGGGCAGGGGAAATCGCAGCCGAAGCATGGGAAATGGGTAGGATTGATGGTAAAGGGTGGTTAAGGGAAGTGGAGAGATTACTGAACAAGGGAGAGAAAAAGCAGGGGGCCGAAATTGAAATACAGTTTTTCGCAGTCAATGACGGTTGCCTCTGCGGTGTTCCAAATGAAGTTATGTCAGATATTGCAGTTAATATCTGGAAGAAAAGCAATAATCCTATGTTATTTTTCAATGGTTATACAAATGGATGTTCCAGTTATCTACCGACAGCTGCTGAATATGACAAGGGTGGGTTTGAAGTTCTCTGGTCAAACCTCCTTTACTACCAGTACCATGGCAGAGTGATGCCTTTAAACCGGGATACTGCAAAACGGCTGGAGGATGAAGTGGTAAAGGCGTGGAAGGAGTTTTAGGAGTCTGATCAGACAGCAACTGCAGACTTTTGCAGATTCTGTCTTCGTCTTAACTGGTCTTTTTTATACTTCCTGATTCTTAGAATCAGATAAACACCAAATACAACCGTGTATGCCAATACGGATAAAACATAATTCACCTGATAGAGCATTTCCACACCAGAAGCCGGGTTCAGGGATTCCAGCATGCCGGGAATTAACAGCACCATCAAGTAAACGTAAAGAATGGCAAACCAGGGGTAGGAAAGTCGCTGTACATTTTTCCAAACCCTGGGTTTCATCTTTTTTCTTACCGCCTTAAAAGATGTGACCATTAAAACAATCATAATTAAAAAGAGCGGTACTGTCAGAACTAATGCCAGGATCTGTCGAAGATCCAGTTCTTCCGGGGTTTTGAAAATAGCTGCTATGTAATAGATCCCATAAGCAAAGGAATGTGCCAATGTAATCAGGCAGGCGATAATGGACAAATAACCTCTGATGGGCATCAGCGCCCGTACTATTTTTCCTTTTGGATTTAAGGCGCCAATATACATAACAATGACAAATAGTGCAGTGGAGAAGGCACCTCTGTAAAAGACAGAAATAATATAGAGGTAGGTCCATTCCGGAAATACTTGGTATAGGTTTAGTTTTGTGTAACATACGATAAATCCGATGACTGCTAAAGATAGTATGTAGAATACTGCCGGGTGTTTGCGGATGGCATTTTTGAAAAAGAATACAAATAGGATGGCTTCCAGTAACGCAATTAAGAAAATCATGTAAATGTGCCGTTTAACCTTTCTTGGTAGTGTTGGAAATTGGGTGCAGATGGCTACACAAAGGTTAGCAAAAACTAACCATCACGAACTATATCATAGTAGATAATAGGGTGTCAAGATTGCTTTATGGCGTTTTTTTCTCAAAGTTTTGGTTGAAGGAGTTAATGATAAATAATTACGTTTAAGGGGAAAAAAGTGGTTAAGATTCTTGGACTATTTGTTTTAATAGTAGTAACACAGTAGATAGATGGAAAGAGGCATGTTGAAACAAATTATATAAAATCTAATTAGTTGATTGAATTATCTTACCATTTGTCATAAAATAGGAATAAGTGTTTGAAAACAATTGAAAGACCACCAAAAACTTTATTCAAAAGTAAGGAAGTAATTTATGATAGAGATAAAACGGGCGCTATTAAAAGATGCAGAGGCAATAACAGATATAAAGATAAAGGCTTTTAATAAAGAAATAAATACATACTTAGGTAGAAATGGAGGCCCTCCTGGTTATGATAAAGTAGAATCTGAGAATAAAATCATAGCTAATTTTATAGCGTACAAAATTATCTTAGATAATAACATTATTGGTGGATTATTTTTAATTCCAATAGAAGGAAATAAAATGAGATTTGAGGATTTCGTAATTGATCCAATATATCAAGGAAATGGCTACGGGTTTAAAGTGATGCAGTTAATTGAGAACATGCACCCGGACATTAAGGAGTGGAGATTATCAACACCAGTATTTAGTTTAGGAAATCAGCATTTATACACTAAGTTTGGTTATAGAGAAATTTCAAGAAATGATGATGAGATAGAATATGTGAAACTAACGTAAAGCTTTCAAACATGTGGGGTGTAAAAGATGATTCAAGGAATTGCTGTTTTCGGGCTGAATGGAGGGGGAAAATCGACTCTGACACATGCGTTAGCAAAACAAATAGGTTATTTTGAGATGGATGTGGAAGATTATTATTTTCCTCAGCAAAGAGAATCAAGAAAATGGGCGTTAGAAAATAGAAGTGTAATTGAGAATGACCAGTCAGATGAGTTGCCTTTTTCCAACCCTAGAACGAAGAGTGAAGTACAAACTGCAATTCTAGAGAATATAAAGATTCATCCAAGGTTTATTATTTCTGGCGTTACAATGAATTGGTGTGATGAAATTCTTTCTAGCATTGATATTGCTTTTTGGGTTCAAACGCCACTTGAAGAAAGATTAAAGAGAATTCAAGCGAGGGAAGAAAAAAGGTTCGGAGCAAGAGTTCTTGATGGTGGTGATATGTATGAACAGCAAATGGAATTTCGAGAAATGGTAAAAAATCGTAATTTAAATGAAGTTGAAGAATGTACAACGAAACTGGGCTGCCCTGTTATTGTAATTGATGGAACATTGTCTGTGATACATAATCTAGAGAATATTATAAATAATCTTAGGTGAGAGCGATTACTCGCCAGATAGCTCTTTAATGAATACTAATTGCAGTCGTTTATTATACGAGGAGATGAAACTATGAAAATAGCAAGTATCCAGTTAAATGCGGAATTCGCTAATGTAGCATCTAACTTGAAGCAATGTGAAGACTATATCAGTCAGGTGGCTTTAGCAGGTGCGGAACTCGTTGTATTGCCTGAGTTTTTTTCTTCTGCCATGGGTTTTTCCAATCAAATGCTGGATGTTGCCAGGCAAAACAAAAATGTGGCAAATTGGTTAAAACAGTTGGCAGCTAAGTACAAAATTATAATTGGTGGTTCTTATATTAGTTTTGATGGAGACAACGCATTTAATATATTTCAGCTTACATTTCCCAGTGGAGAAAATTATGTACATAAAAAAGATATTCCCACACAGTTTGAAAATTGCTATTACACAGAGGGCGATAGTGTTAATGTGCTGGTTACTCCTATAGGTAACTTTGGAGTTGCTTTGTGTTGGGAAATGCTTCGATATGATACTATAAAGCGAATTGCAGGTAAAGTGGATCTCGTTTTATCAGGCTCCTGCTGGTGGGATCTGCCTATAGATGCACCTATTGAACGGGAACCACTACGGCAATACAATCAGAATCTTGCGTGTGAAGCTCCTGTCACTTTTGCAGAATTGTCAGGGGTTCCGGTTGTGCATGCAAACCATTGTGGCATAGTAGCCGGGTCCAATTTTCCAGATGCTGATAAGTTACAGACAAGGAAATTTGTTGGGGCAGCACAAATTGTGGATGGAAATGGTCAAGTACTTGCAAAAAGAAATTTTTTTGAAGGAGGAGGATTTGTGATGGCAGAAATCTTATGGAAAAATTCCAGTCGAAATGCAGAAAGAATTTTTCCAGATAAGTATTGGATTCCGGATCTGCCAGATTCCTACATCCATGCTTGGGATACCATTAATCCTAAGGGAAAGCAGTATTATAAAGAGGTTGCACTGCCGTATTATAAAAATTGCAGGTAATATTAAACCTATAAGAGGTGTGATAATTATGACAGTGAAAGAAATAAAGAAAAAACTCTCTAAAAAAGCTATTATCTTTAAGACTGGTGGGAAAAGACCAACAGGTGAATTACTGGAAAGCTGGATTGGCAGTGTCCGCTGGCAGCATGAAGGCGAAAATTTTCCTAAAGATAAAAGAGAAAATGATATGGTTCCCATAGCAACAATTTTCTTGAAGAATCTGCCGTTTATACCCACTAAATTGTCTGGTACTGAACTTGTTACAATCTTCATGTCAAACGATGTTTGGGATAACCTGGTTTCAGAAGATTTGAGTTCATGGTTTTGCATTCGTACATATGGTTCATTAGAACATTTAGTTCCATGTAATTATCAAACTGATATAATGAAACCATTTCCTCTTACGCCTAATTTGGTGGAGAATGATTTTCCATGTTGGGATGGTGGTGGGATTCCAGATGATATTGAAGATATAATACTTCATTTAGAGACAACGGAAGGAATCGAATATTTTGATGATATATGCGAAGAAATTTATTCAGGACATAAGGTTGGTGGTTATCCATCCTTTTGCCAGTCGGGTTTTTCTTTTGGTAATGGGTATGAGTTCGTTATGCAAATTTCTTCAGATGAGAAAGCTAAGTTCAATATTGTAGACAGTGGAAACTTCTATTTTTTCTACAACACTCAATTGTCTGACTGGAAAGTATATTGTGACTTCTATTGATATTTGCTAAAGGAGCAATTCCTATATATTTAAATAATGCGATGATTATAGCCTTGTTTTGGAGGAGATTATGACGATTGTTTATTTTGTACGACATGCACAGCCAGACCATAGCTGGAATGAAGATGACAGTACCAGACCTTTGACAGTAGAAGGTCAGCAAGATTCAAAAATTGTATATGAGTTTTTGAAAGAAAAGAATATAGATGTCTTTTACTGTAGTCCATATAAAAGAAGTGTTGAAACTATTAAAGATTCAGCTGCGTTTCACAAAAAAGAGATAATATTGGATGAACGGCTTCGTGAAAGAAAAAAAGGCACTGATGGTAACAATTATGGAATGTTTCAGAAGCGTTGGCTTGATAAGGACTTCCACGAAGATGGTGGGGAATCCATCAATATGGTTCAGAAAAGAAATATATCGGCATTAGAAGAGATTATCAGTAAAAATGAAGGTAAAACTATTGTGGTTGGAACTCATGGTACAGCACTTAGCTCAATTCTTAATTATTACAACCCAAAGTTTGGTTGTGATGATTTTCTCCGAATAATTGATTGGATGCCATACATTATCGAACTTCAATTTGATAAAATGGAACTTATTAATTTAAAAGAGCATATTTATATTCACAAAGATTTTAAAGGAAAAAAGCGAGCTGATAAATCCTAATGGAATTTGAGTGGGGCCCTAATAAGTGAGGTAAGTAATATGGTTAATTTAAAAAATGAAATAGCAAAAGCAATTGATATTTCAGTTCCAACTACAATGCCTCATGTCGAGTATAAACTGTTGGATTCCACTAAAGCAGATGGATATACAAGACAATTGATTGAGTATGATTCTTACGGAGACAAAGTCATTGCTTTTCTTTTAATTCCGGAAATTATTGATAATAATCCAGCTATTCTCATTAATCACCAGCATAACAGGGAACATCATTTGGGAAAGAGTGAAGTTTGTGGTCTGGCTGGAAATCCTTTGCAAGCTTTTGGACCAGAATTGGCAAAAAAGGGATTTGTTGTGTTAGCTCCTGACTCGATATGTTTTGAGGATAGACGTCAGGATCCACAAGTGGAGGGGTTTGACTTTTGGCAGCATTTTAATGAAATGTGCTATCGTATAATAACAGGCGAATGTTTGATGAAAAAAGTGCTGAATGATGCCATGAATGGGATAACATTGCTCTCTAATCTTATATATGTTAATGATAAAAAAATTGGCACTCTGGGACATTCTTACGGGGGTAATACTGTCTTATTTCTTTCTGCGTTAGATGAACGAATCGCTTATAGTTGTGCAAGTGGTAGTGCTTGTACTTATGAGTATCGCATGATAAATAATATTGGAATTGAAATGGCAAGCGTAATTCCGAACTTTCATGGTAAATATGATATATATGATTTAGTATCTTGCATTGCACCAAGACAAATGCTGATTGTTTCTGCGGAAGACGATAAATATTCAAAAGATGCGTCATATATTGTTGAAAAAGCCAGCCAAGCCTATTTAGAATATGATGCCTTACAAAACCTGTATCACAAGAGATATCCAGGTGGTCATGAAATGACGAAAGAGCGTTTTGATTTTATTATAGAGTGGATAGATTCAAATGCGAAACATATATAACAAAGAAATTGATGGATACATAAAACTAATTATTGAACAAAATAAAGAACAAGGGACTAATGAATGAAATATAATTATCTGACTAATTTTGAAAGACAATTATCATTATATGATGGAATGTTAATTGAAACAGGTGGATCATTTGGAAAAGGAAGATTGGTGGGCGATGAATATGAAAGTTTATGCCTTGACACAGCCAGAAAATTTATAATGGAGGGAGGTAAAAAAGGAGAATTATTAATTATTATAAATAAATATATATTACAATATAAAGATGATAAAGAATGGCGTTATCTCGATTTAGAAATGTCTTTTCTTAACAGTTTAAAAGAAAAAATAGAAATACTATAGTTCACAAAACAAAAAATGAATTACGAGGTAACCACATGAGAAAAACGCTTCCGGATGTGGCAAACTATTTAAAACAAATAATGGTGCCTGGAACCATCGAAGCATATGCGATTAATCCTTTGTTTAAAAATGTTACAGTAAATGAAAACTTATATGAAGGGATTCATGCGTTTAGAGCCTTTTTGGTTCAGCTTTACGATTTTTTATACGTCAAAGGTAATGATTATGATAATAGCAAAAAAGTTGCCCATGAATATGAAAATCGAACTACTCTTTCCGTGTATTATCCATTTTTGCACTATGTAAGAACTATACTTATGAACATAGGTTATTATGGCAAGTCTGTTGATAGCTCCAATTCACTTATTTGTGAAAACAACATATTAGTGGATAAACTGTCCGTTACCAAAAACCTTGAATGTCTTCGCTTTCTAACTGATTGCGGTATTTGTATTCACGGTGTAGATTTAAACGATAAAAAACAAAACATCTCAAACATCAAAACTATAAAGATTACATATCCAAAAGATCCCATTATGCTGACAGGCCTAAAGGTTATGGCAATTGCCGAGACTGACTATGGCACTCTTGTAAATCAGGATATTTTTTTACGCTGTGATTACAGAATATTAAAAAAAGAAAGAACGAATGAACTTACCATCGTGCAGGATACGATAAAGCCTTTAACCGCAGACGTACGGGATTTTATTCTGCAATTGCATCAGCGTTATACAGATAAAGGATTTAACTGCATTGTGGAAATAAAAGGATTTCATATCTATATAAAGTATTGTTATAAACGCAAAGATTTATGGGGGATTAACGCTTCTCTGAACAACGGCTATCATATCAATGTGAAACCCACAAAGACAGATGAATACGCAGACACCATAAAAACATTCTCTCCAATATTGCAGGAACTGATTGTAAAGGGGTATGGCTGCGGCAGAAAAAGAGAAATCATCGGTCATTGTGACGGAGGTTGTCGTGGTATTCCCATATCGCTAAATGATTCTGTTCTATCGTTGCGAAATGACATTGTAACATGGTTTGATCAAGAAGTGTCATGCTTACAAAAGAAATGAATTAGAAATTGAGGGGGAGCTTAATATGGCATTGGATCATGCAGAAATTTATACCGACAATAGAAGGATAATGAAAATTACAAACAATAAAAAGCAATTTATAGACTTGTTATTGCTGGCCGACGAGCAGGAAGATATGATAGATAAATATCTTGAGCGTGGTGAAATGTTCGTTTTAGAGGACAATGGCATAAAAGCAGAATGTGTGATTACAAAAGAAGGTGATGGTGTTTACGAGCTTAAAAACATAGCTGTATCACCTGATTGTCAACGAAAAGGCTATGGAAAAAGTCTGATAGAGTTCCTGTTTTCCACTTATACGGATTGTAACACTATGCTTGTTGGGACAGGAGATGTTCCCTCTTCGCTTACTTTTTATAAAAAATGTGGATTTACAGAATCACACCGAATAATAAACTTTTTTGTAGATAACTACGATCACCCAATGTTTGAAGATGGAAAACAGCTGGTTGATATGGTATATCTGAGGAGGGATCGTTAAATGTTATCAGCCATTATAAACAGGCGTAGTATACGGAATTATAAAAGAGCAGATGTACCCAGACACATGATAGAGGAAATTTTACAGTCAGGAATCCTTGCACCATCTTCTAAAAACCGACAGCCATGGAAATTTATTGTAGTAACTGGCAATGCCAAGAAGGATATGCTTGCAGCTATGGGGAAAGGATTAATAAGAGAGAAGGAGTTTCCGCTTCTTCCAGAAAGCGCCCAGCATCTCAATAGTGCAGAATATACTTTGAAAATAATGGATCAGGCACCTGTTGTCATTTTTATTATCAATTCCCTTGGATTAGATATTTATTCTTCAATAAAACCGGAAGAACGTATTTACGAAATCTGTAATGCTCAGTCAATCGGTGCAGCAATTGAGAACATGGCGCTCACAGCTTCTGAACTTGGACTGGGTAGCTTATGGATTTGCGATACATATTTTGCATACAGGGAATTAAGCGATTGGCTAAATGTTGAAGGAGAGCTTTTTGCTGCAATGACAGTAGGTTATGCAGATGAAGATCCTCATGCGAGACCAAGAAAAAGGTTAGATGATATTCTTGAGTGGCGTGATTGAATTTGATGATTAAAATAAGGTGTTATACCTGAGCTTTATCAGTGAGGAGCAGCTTTGATGTATTAAATAAGTGTTATGGGAGGTGAGGAAAATGTCTATAACTATTTATAATGATTGTGATGAACAAGAGTTTATAAATTCAGTTCGTATAAATGGTTTACTAAAGCACAACATGAAACGAACAAACGGTAAATTAAAAGTACCAGATATAGAGTTTACGAATATAGCACGAAATGATAAGGGAGATATTGTGGGAGGTGTATCGGGATCAACTTATCTCTCCTCCTTAGAAGTAGAAGTTCTTTGGGTGCAGGAAGCTTATAGAGGTCAAAAAATAGCATCACGATTATTGGAAGTGATTGAACATCAGGCAATAACCGCTGGATGCCAGATTGCTCATCTGACAACATATTCTTTTCAAGCACCACTTTTTTATCAAAAGCAAGGATATGTTATTTGTGGGGAAGTCGACGGTTTTCCAGATGATATCAGACTATATACATTAAAGAAACAGTTATAATTATTGGAAACTTAATATTCATATATGTTGAGCATTTGGAGGGATTTTTAGTGGCAAATTATGTTGTTGCAGCTAGATTTAATGATGAAAAAACTGAAAAGCTGATAAGTCTGCGGAAAAGTCTATACGCTAAAGGCTTCATGAAAGAGATTTCCGAATGGGAGCCACATATTACTATTGCGGCTTATGAAAATGTTGAAATTAATAAGCTTTTAGAGTGGACTGATGAATTTATAAAAAGATATTCTACATTTGAGGTTTTGTTTTCCTCAGTAGGTATTTTTCCACCACAAGGGGAAGATGCTAAAACAGCGATATTATTTACTTCACCTTCACCGTCGAAAGCACTGATAGATTTCTACTATGCCTTTCACGAAAAATTAGATGATTATTGTGGGAATATTGGCAGGTGGTACTCCGCTAAATTTGTACACCCAGTAATACATTCTACAATTGGCGTATTTGAAATTAACCAAATACAAAAAGCAATGGAAGTTATATTCGAACATCAAATATTTGAATTGACAAGGATTGTTGCATTAGAGGTGTATACATACCCAATGAAGTTAATACAACGCTTTGAATTAAAATAATGAAGTCAGGAGCCAATCAAGTTTCCTGATAATGTGAATTATTTATCTTCAAATAATTTGGGAGTTGTATGATTATCAATTAATCCACACATTAGTTCACCATCACTATGTAGTAAAGCTATAAATTCTTTGGAAGATTTAGTGAGAATTAATACATATTCATTGTCATTCGAATCAGTTAAATCATAAGCATTAAAATCCTCGCTCATTCCATCAACAAAAGAGGCTGATGATGCAGTTGCAGCTATACAATCTATTCCGTAATAGGAGAACTGCTTAAGGGTACAAGAAACCTGTTTATTAGTCATCTCAGTTGCTTCTTGAATTACAGGGTGTTTGGCTTTTATACTACAAGCAGTTAATTGACAGATCAATAAGAGTATGGTTATTAAAAGAGTATGTTTTTTCATAATTCCTCCTCATGTTTTTAATTTATTCTAACATATTGAGAGGATTAAGATATTAATAATATTTTAACAATGTGTTAAATTTGCTAGCTAGTATGTTTATTTGACAAATTTAGGATTTAACGAAATTCTTTTTTACAATTTGGGCAACGATGTGAATTCCTGAAACCTAAATATTTGTGACGATATGCAGATGAAGATCCTCATGCGAGACCTGTGAAAATTTTATGGAGATTAATTATGAAAACAAAAAAAGTTTTAGTTGTTCCCTATAATGAAGAGTGGCCAAAAGAATTTGAAAAAATCAAAGCAGAAATTATCCGGGTTTTAGGTCAACTGACAGTGTCAGTTGAGCATGTAGGAAGTACCTCAGTACAAGGATTATGGGCAAAACCTGTTATTGATATTGATGTTGTTATTTCCGATAATAAACTCCTGCCTTTCGTCATCAATAAACTGGAGAATATAGGCTATAAATATGAAGGAAACCTTGGTATCGAAGGGAGAGAGGCTTTCTGTTATGAAAATAAACCGGAATACATGCTTCATCATCTGTATGTTTGTCCACAAAATTCAAAAGAACTAAAACGGCATCTTGCTTTCCGGGATTACCTTCGTATGCATCATGATACTGTTCAGGAATATAGTAAAGTTAAGCGTGAAGGAGCAGCGTTGTATCCAGATAATATTGAAGGCTATATCCAATATAAAAATTCGATTGTAGAGAAAATTTATGGAAAATGCAAAATATTGGACTATTGACTAAAAATAGGAGGCGGGTATTTTATGATACGTTTTGCAAAAAGAGAGGAATTGGAAAGGGTTAATCAGATTAGAAAACAAGTTAACGAATTACATGCTAATGGTCGTCCGGATATCTGTAAGAAAGATTTTAGCAAAGAGATGCAAGAAGGAATTTATAGTCTGTGGGAATCAGATGATTGCGATGTGTTAGTGGCAATTAGGAATGATATAATATGTGGCTTTGCCAGCGTCGAATATATTGATAAACCTTCATCTCCATATATGAATGCGAGAAGATATTATCACGTAAAAGAATTTGGCGTAGATGAAAAATTCAGACGTCAGAAGATCGCTACAGAGTTATTTGAGTTTATAAAAAAACAAGCAAAAGAAAGAAACTTTGATAAATTAGAATTAGATGTATTTGAATTTAATGAGGGAGCAGTAAAGTTTTATGAGTCAGTTGGATTTTGTACATATCGTAGATATATGGAATATGAATATAAATAAATTCATCATCTAATACAGGAGTAAGCAATACCATGGGAAGTGAATTGTGAAAACATGATATTGTATAGGAGAAATCAGGTATGGAAGAATATAATAGAAATATAAAGACAAAGCAATTTCAGATATTAACAGACATTAATTTAATATGGGATTTCATGGTGGAAATCTATGGGCGCAATTTCAGCAATGGTGTGGCGGCTCCTTTTTATGAATATGCCATTACATCAACCTGGATGGACATTTCATATCAGTATTTGAACCGCATCTGGTTTGATGGAGACAAAGTTGTAGCATTTGTTTTCACAGAATCACCTGTTACTAACATATTTTTTAATCTTCGTCCGGGATATGAAGAATTAGTGGAGGAACTATTGGATTACGCAGAAGAATATATGCCAAATTTCCATAAGCAGAAACAATTCATTTTATTTAAAGGACAGGAATCTCTGATTGATGCAGTGGCAAAGAGAGGATATTGTAAGGTGTATGAAGAACACGACTTCATTTTCGACTTTCAAAATGAACTTTCCTATCAGCTGCCGGAAGGTTTCCATTTCGTAAAGGAGAGTGAGGTTGATCCCGTAAAACTGGCAAGGTGCTGCTGGAAAGGATTTGATCATGAGCAGGATAAAGGTCCGTTTGAAAATTGGGAAGAGGCAGATTGCGGAACGAACTGGAATCCACAAAAGGGATATAATGGTGTGAGGAAAGGTGTCATGTGTCCGGCACCTCATGCAACTCCCCAATTTGATATAATCATTGCAAACGAAGAAGGAGAGTATGCTTGTTACTCGGGAATGTGGTGGGTTAAGGAAAACAATTTAGCTTATATGGAACCCTTATGCACAATACCAGAATATAGAAACAGAGGATTGGCAGCGAGCGCATTATCAAAACATTATGAACGAATGAAGAAGCTTGGTGCAACTCATATGACTGGCGGAGGAAACGAATTTTACAAGAAAATTGGTTACTCTGACGGGATTGTATGGACGCATTGGAAAAAGATTTGATGGAGATTTTAAGAAAGGGGTGCAGATATTATGGCATATAAGATAATTGATGAAACCAATTGGAAAAGAGCTTTTCATTGCCAGGTATTCAGAAACAGTATAGAACCATCGTATTGTGTCACTTTTGAATTGGATATTACAAATTTTTTAAAGAAAGTCCGGAAAGAAGATCGATCCTTTACCCTATCCCTCATCTATATCGTTTCAAAATGTGCAAATGACATTGAAGAATTTCGATATCGCTTTCTTGATGGAAAAATAGTGCTTTATGACAAAATTAACACAGCCTTTACCTATTTGAATAAAGAAACAGAGTTATTTAAAGTTGTCAATGTTGAGATGCAGGACACTCTGGAACAAAATAATTCGGTGGCATCCCGGAAAGCTGAAGATCAAAAGGACTATTTCACAGGACCGCTGGGAAATGATGTATTTCAATTTTCTCCAATGCCATGGGTATCGTACACTCATATTTCACATACAAACTCTGGTAAAAAGGATAATGCCACTCCATTGTTTGATTGGGGAAAATACTTTGACAGAGATGGAAAGAAGATACTTCCCTTTTCCGTTCAGGTTCATCACTCTTTTGTAGATGGAATACATATTGGAAAATTGGTGGATTCGTTACAAAATTATTTAAACGAGATACAGGACTGAAACTTAAATTTATTAAACTAAGAGGAGGCGTTATGGAATTTAGGATAATCTCTTTACCCCCATTCAAAGCTGCATCATCTGGGGTAGATAAACATTTTGATTTTTCTCCTGAAGGAGTGTTAGGCAAATTTGATATATATTTTTCTGCTATGAACCTGTCGGACAGAGACAGGTTTTTACCAAGAGATTTTCTTTACTATGATGAAGAACAACAAGGTATGGTATGGATATGGGCGTTGAGTGAAGACATGGATGATGGGGGAAATGAAGTAATTCATTTTGATGGTGGTTATTTTTTGACTTATTCTTACAAAGATGGTGATGAGGAAACCAATGGAAAGCTGTATAAGGAAGCTCTAAAATATATTGAAAGCTCGGATTTTTTAGAATTAGATATACGTCCAAATCATTATCCAATGGGACATATCATAACGCCTGCAGAAATTATACAAGCCCAAGGCTGGGCTCAGATGGAAACATTTATTCCAATCAAGTTGAAAAGTCAATAATAATATATTTTAAATTATATATTATAGGGTGGGGGATTTGCATGAAAGCGTGGGAAAAACATATTGAAGCATTCTGCTCGATGATAAGTTCCGAACAGAAGATGGTCTATCAGCCAATCATTAATCTGCTGATTGAACGGGGGTACACCCCTATGAAAAAGCAGACAAAGGGTTACATTCTTTCCTTTTCAAACCTTTCTCATAACAGGGTCATAGCCCGGTTTGGCGTTCGGGAGGGGGGTGCAGATGCATTCTTTGGGCTGCGTTTTTCTTCTTGCACCAATTACTCTGATAAGTTTGCCAAGGTTATAAGGGACAGGATTTTATCGAGCAACAATCGTCTGGCAAAATGTGGGGAATGTGGATTCTGTAAAGGTGATAAATTTGTTTATACATATACATTTCCTGATGGCGAAATGAAAGCGACATGCGGAGCGTTTGTATTAGAAATGCCTGATGTTACAACCAATGACATTGATGAAATTAAAGGGCTCATCGACCAGCAGCACGCATATTTTATGGAATTTGCGGTATAAGCATTTTAGTTTCATTTGGAGACAGGAAAGGATTACATGAAAAATTATTGTCAACAAAATAAGAAGGCATGGGAATATAATGCATATGACTTTTGGATAAATAACTCAGGTGAACCCAAAGAACGGGCAAAGAAGGATCTGGAAGACCCAAGGGGAATGCTGAAACGTTATGCTGATTACTTTGAAACTTATAAAGATATAAAAGTGGCCAATATATGCGGTTCATGTGGGAAGAAAGCAATCCCTCTTGCAATTCTGGGATCAGAAGTAACAATTTTTGATATATCAGAAGACAATAAAAGATACGCACTTGAGGTAGCAGATGCCGCAAATGTAAAAATTAATTTTGTTGTTGGGGATGTTTTGGAAATAGACATGAACAAATACGAAGCTTCTTTTGATGTGGTATTCATGGAGGGCGGAATCCTTCACTATTTTCATGACCTTAACCAATTCATGAAAGTAATGTATCAGCTCCTTAAGCCAAATGGAAGGCTTATATGCAGTGATTTCCACCCTTTTCAAAAGATAGCGGATATGTTAGGGCTTGAGCAGCCTGCAATGAATTATTTTTCAAGTGATGTATTTGAAGGTGAGATGGCTCATGCAAGATTTTTCCCTGATGAAATTCGGAAACAGATGCCTTTATGCAGTTATAGAAAATACACGATCAGTGAAATAATTAATGCAGTTATAACGGCGGGATTCACGTTGTCCCGATTTGATGAGCATCCTGCATGGAAAAATAATAGTGTACCAGGAGAATTTACATTGGTAGCAAGGCGGTGATTTTTTTGGAATATAAAATGATCAATAGGCAGTGGAGTAAATTAAGGGAGAGATAATGACTAAATATATTATAGAAACAGATCAGATTGCATTAAGAGAGCTGACAATGGCGGACTTTGATGCCTGGCATCAAATATTATCCGATAAAGAGACGATGCAGTATTATCCAAGAGAATTTGATGAGGATCAGACCAGAAAGTGGATCAACTGGAACCTTGATAATTATAGCAAATACGGATTTGGATTATGGGCGGTTATTTTAAAGAAAACCAATGAGTTTATTGGTGATTGTGGTATTACCATGCAAAACATCTATCGAGATGGCAATTTGTTTCCTGAAATCGGCTATCATATTAATAAGCGTTTTTGGAATAAAGGATATGCCTCCCAGGCATCAAAAGCATGCTTGGAGTATGTCTTTAAGAACACTGATTTTAACGAAGTCTTCTCGTATCAGAATTCGACTAATATCCCATCAAGAAAAGTAGCCGAAAAGATGGGGATGTCATTACGTGAGGAATATCCCGATCAGATTAACATAAAAACAAGTGTTTATTCAATTACCAGAACAGAATTTTTACAATTACCATATGCCTTTCATAATAAAAGGTGAAGATAAAATAGGTTAGGAGTGATATAAACCATGATTTCAAGAACGTGGCACGGAATGGTTCCTTTAAATATGAAAGATGAATTTGAAAAATATGAATATGAGACAGGAGTGAAAGAATCTCTTGCTATAAAAGGCAATCAGGGAGCCTATTTGGAGATAATCGAACAGGATCAATATGCTCATTTTTTCTTGTGTACTAAATGGGACTCAATGGATAGCATGATCGCATTTGCTGGAGATAATCCCAGAATTGCTGTCACGTATCCAGAGGATGACAAATATGGATTAATATCAGATCCAATTGTGATTATCCAAGAGGTATCAGATAGCGAGAATCCATTTAAGGAAATAATCAGTGATGCGGGGGAGAATTGATAATGCAATGTAACATAAAAGGACAGGCATATAATTATATTGATCGTGTAATGGAAGATGAATTTACAAGGAACCGTTACTTTCAGCTTTCAAAAGATATATACAAACTAAAATATGAAACGTGGTATCAATCCGGTTATATGGATAACCGTTATATCCCATATGTTATTATGCATGGCGATACGGCAGTTTCAAGTGTGGCAGTATGTGTGAATGACATAAACTGGAAAGGCCAACAAAAGAGATATGTACAAATCAGCACTGTTATGACTTTGCCTGAGTATAGAAAAAAAGGATTAAACCGCTATCTGATGGAAAACGTTTTAGCCGATTGGGTGGATAAATGTGATGCAGTTTATTTATTATCAAATGATTCTGTTGTTGATTTTTATCCTAAGTTTAATTTTGAGGAATACAAAGAATTTGAATATAGTAAACCCATCTTAAAATCAGAGGGGACATATAGAAAGCTTAATATAGAGGATCCGGAAGACTGGGAAATATTAATTAAAAGTTACAAGAGAGGAAATCCATTTTCAGAACTAAAAGTGGATAATCTGAGTCAGTTTGTATTTCATTGTATACAATTCAGAACGAATGATATTTATTATATCCCACAATATGATGCTGTTGCAGTGGTTAAACATGAGAAAAACAGGCTCATTTGTTATGATGTTTTTGCCGATGGCAATAACCGGCTGGAGGATATTTTAGGTGTTGTGGCTAATGATGATACAGATCATGTATGTCTGGGATTTACACCGGAATTAAAATATGGCTTTATAATTGAAGAATCACAGGAAGAAGACAATCACTTATTCGTGCTAAAGGGAAAAGAGAATATATTTAGGGACAACAAGGTGATGTTTCCCATGTTGTCACGTGCATGAAAAGGCAATTGATTAAATTATGAATTATACAGGGGGAAATATAATGAGTAACTTAGTAACAGAGGCTTTGCGCAATCAGTTTGATTCTACATTTCATATGGCAGTTATTCTTGTGGATATTTGTCCGGAAGAAATATGGGCCTCATCATATAATGAAGTGCCCTTTTGGCAGCAGGTTTTCCATTATGTTTATTATATTGATTTCTGGATGCGTGAGAAGTATGACGACAGTGAGTGGCGTACAATGGTTTTTGATGATGCCTATACGACTGACTTATATGCAGACAATTATGATGGATTATTTATATCGAAAGCAAAAATGCGAGAGTATCTTGATGCAATACAAATAAAGTCCACAGGAGTATTTGATCATCTGAATGATGAAAAACTGGGGACTTCCGTTTTTGGCAACAACCCGCAATACACTTATGCAGATGTTATTATAGGGCAAATAAGACATATCATGTATAACATCGGCTACCTGAATGGCATTTTGCGTGAAAAGGGGTTGCCCGAATCAGACTGGTATGCCTATAACGAGCCAGAAGGTTCATAAATAAAAATTACTTGATCAGGTGCAGTGCAAATTCAATATCTTTTTTCTTTACGTAAAAGGTATAGGACAATTTCAGTTTGTTAGTACCTATTCCGGCATAAGGTAGATCGAACGTATTTTTAATGGATAAGTCCTTTACACTTAATTTGAAGGGAATATTGTTTTCGTAAAGCGTTTCCTGAATCCGATTTTTATCATCTGTAGTATATACACACGTCAATGAAGACCAACCAAAGTGGTTAATCATATTTACAGTAACCTCCTTATCTATTTACTTTTTAAGTACTTTATGCAGCATAGAAAAAACGTAAAGTAGACGACGTATTTAAATAGTTCAAGCAAATTCAATAGCAATGGAAAATAAGCGATCATAAGAAACCTCCTTTTAAAATAAGTATATAATACATGGTTACACATTCATAGTAGATTGATTATTAATGTTTTATTACAAAAATATTGATGCTAAGTAGTTAACGGTGTATGATATAAAATATAAGATTAGCATTAATTCTAAAAATGGGGAGAAGTGTATATGAAAAAGTTTGATGTAAAAAGTTTAGTAGCCGGGATAATTATTGGAACTATGGGTATAACAACTGTTTATGCTGCAACAGGCATTAAGTCAGCGGCTTTGAGCAATACAAAAATTACCCTGAACGGGGAATCGTTGCCACTTAGTAAGTCACTAATCTCGGTAACAATGGACAATGAACAAAATGAGAGTTTATATATACCGGCAAATGAATTATTTGAAATACTTGGATATAGCGTTAACTATGACGGAGCGAATAATACAGTTAATTTAATACTCGATAATAAACGTTCACAATTCCTCTAAATTCAATTAATAATATTGTTCAAAACTACTAACTCTAAATTTAGTTAGTAGTTTTTTGATGCATTTTTTATTAAGACAGTAAAGAAAGATAAGGTATAACAAATGGAATTGCTAAATAAATCCCTGGAAAATTTATTTCATACAAACATTAAAAATATAAGTATGAATCTATGCAGTAAAGGCGATGTTAACTCATCTTACATAGCAGGCTACAAAGAACAAAAATATTTTATTAAAATTCAGAACAAGAAGAATCTTCCGGAACTGTATGAAAATCAGATAGAACGGGAGATCATAGGTACATCTTTATGTGAAAAGGAGGGTATCCCCTGTCCACAGGTCTTTGATTATAATCTGGAAGAGAAATTTATAATAACTGAATTTATGGATTATAAGTTATTAGGAGACCTATGGAGATTCTTAGATGATGAGGAACGTAAGGATATAAAAAAACAAGCGTTGCGTATGCTTGAAAAGATGAATCACATAAAGTCTGATTCATTTGGAGGAATTTACAAGAATGGCAGGATAGGACAGTTCAGACTATGGACTGATTCTTACAAGAATATAGTAGAAACGGCATTGAGTGATTGTTGCCGTTATGGAAGTATAACAGAGATTGAATGCAGAGCCATAAGAGATAAAGTGAACGAAAATTGCAAAAACTTAAACCAGAAAAAGCAGAGTTCTGCAGTGTTTGCACATCTCGATTTACATTGGAATAATATTTTTATTGACAAAAGCACCAGGAAGATAAAGGGCATTTTTGATTTTGGAAGTTCTTTATTTACACCTGAATATATGGGGTATTTTCGTCTGAATGGTGGTTTCCTCTATGGAACGGATTGTTTTTACGATCAGGAAATTATTTGTCCAGTGCAAATAGATAATCATGAATATCAATGCGCGGAGATACTTAATACTTTGGATTATTTTACATTTCTTTCTTTTAAAAAATTAGATTATGAGAAAGAAAAGCAGATATTATTAAAATAAATGAAAGAAGAATAAACTCATGACAAGTACAATGCTAAAAATACTGGCACTCATATTTATGTTTTTGGATCATGTTGCGGAATTCATTCCGGGTGCGCCAATCTGGTTACACTGGATAGGTAGGATCTCTGCCCCAATTTTCTTTTTTTGCATGGCATGGGGATTTTACTATACTTCTAACAGGAAAGTATATTTATCCAGGATGTACGGATTTGGAGTTATAATGGCGTTAATAAATTACATATGTAATAATATATATCAGGATCCTTATTGCTATATAAGTAATAATATATTTGTCACTTTATTTCTGATCGGTGTTGTTTCATGGATTTTAGAAATTCGTAAGAATGATAAAAAGAAAGGAAACAGGTATATAATTTTGTTTTGCCTGTATCAGATATTCAGTACGATAATCTGTATTCTTACAAAACAGATCATAGGTGGTTATGGTGTTTTTGAACTGGCAGGGGCATTAATGGGAAATATCATTTTTACGGAAGGAAGTATTTTGTTTGTATTTCTGGGTGTATTAATGTATTTCACGAAAGAAAATAAAAAGAGTCTGGCTACTGCTTACACAATATTTTGCTTAATCTTTTTTGTATTGACAGCAATAAATAACTTTAGTATTGAAGGATTATTTTATGAAAATTATCAATGGATGATGATCGGAACTCTACCATTCATGTACTTGTATAATGGTAAAAAGGGTAAGGGTTATAAATATCTGTTCTATTTATTCTATCCAATCCATATTGTGGCTTTATTCTGGATAGGAAATTTATGTTTTTAGAAATTCAGAACAGATGATAAGGGAAATAAAAAATAAGTATAGAGGGAATCATGGTAGGAAAATACAAAGTAGTAACTCTTTGTGGAAGTACAAAATTTAAAGATGAATTTCTAAAAATACAGAAGGAGCTTACCTTAAAAGGGTGTATCGTGATTTCTGTAGGATTTTTTGAATTATGTGAAAAAGATGAGGTCATGACAAAGGAAACAAAGGAATTGCTTGATGACATGCATAAAAGAAAAATTGATATGGCAGATACTATATTTGTTATTAATAAAGATGGATATATTGGTAAAAGCACAGAATCCGAAATAGAGTATGCGAAAAGTCAAAATAAAAATGTTACTTATCTGGAAGGTTACGAGGGACAATCTTTAGAAAGAGAGGAATACATATGAATTATCAGGATTTAATAGGTAGTATGGAACGGTTTGGGTCAACGAAGAGTGATATCTGTATTCACAGCATAGGAGTAAATCCAGACCAAATACATGAAAATGTAATTATCGCTCCATGGTGGGAACCATCTACATTCCCCAATTTCGGAAATTTTGAATATTTAAGTGAATCTAATTATTCTTCAATAAAAGTATGGAATCTTATGGTTGATGACTTGAAGATTAGTTATATAAAAACAGGAATAGGTGCACCTGTATTAATGGATGTTATTTTGGCATTAGGCGTCACTTTATGCAAACAAATTATTTTTATTGGGTCTGTGGGAGCATTGGATAATAAAATGGGTATTGGAGATATTGTGATTCCTGATTATTCCGTTTGTGGTGACGGCGCAAGTCGGTACTTAGCTTCGGAGAAACTTGCAGATGGAGATGTATTTGGAGAGAAACAATATCCAGATAAAATCATGCTTGATCGCCTGAAAGAAGCCACAAGCCATATATGTGAAGAAAACCATGTAAAATGGCATGTTGGAAATAATTTTAGTACTGATACAGTATTTGCACAGTTTGTGCATATAGACGAAATCATTGGGCTGGGCTGTAATGTTATTGAGATGGAGACTGCGGCTGCTTTTCGTGCAGCCACATTTGCTGGCATACCAATGGCAGCGCTCTTTAGTGTTTCAGACAATACTGTGGTCAACAAATCTTTAGTAAGTGGTCGCACATCGGAAGAAATGGAATATCGAAAAAAGGTAAGAAGTGAACTTTTCCCCCAAATTATTACAGAGCTCTTTCATAATAGATAATAGATGAGAGGTAAGAGGTACAATTATGGCAATCAGTATTTTGACAAGTATGTTCCATAATGATTTTCCCATTAAGTTTGCAGAGCGGCTGAATGAAATTATTGTGAATCGTAAGAATTTTGTATTTATCGCATCAGAATTTAATGATTTTCAGGAGATTAATGATAGATATTTCAAACTGTTTTTAAGTAAGTTTCAGAATGCCGGTATCAGGTTTTATGGCTGCTGTATTGTTGATAACAGGATGACAAAAGAGGAAGCACAGCGAGTGGTGAAAGATGGGGATGTTATTTGGATTTCCGGTGGAGACACACCGACTCAGTTTAAATATCTTAAAGAATACGGGTTGGACAAAGTCCTTACTAATCATAATGGGGTAATTATAGGTATGAGCGCAGGTGCAATTAACATGGCTAAGATTGCTGTTTGTACCACTACCTGTGATCATCACCAGCAGGAAATATATAGAGCACTAGGTCTTGTGGATATTTCAGTAGAGCCGCATTTTGATTATACTCATGTAACTGATGAATTACTGGAATTATCTAATGACTATTGTATTTATGGATTATGTGATGGTGCGGCAATCATATGTAAAGATGGAGATGTTGAACTTTTGGGTGATATTTTTATATTAGATGAGCATGCGGTTAAGCAGATATCATCTTAAGAGCGAATAATAAATGAGTATATGAGGAGGAACAAAATATGTCAGCAAAAATAACAAAGGTTACCAAAGAGCACTTACCATCCCTTCGCTTTATCGGAAAACGATATACAAATGCGGACAGAATCGGTGGATTCGGACACAAATGGGGTGAGTGGTTTGAAAATGGCTGGTTTACGTCCCTTGAAAAGCTGGGAGAACTGAAAAACATTGAAAATGGTTATATTGGTTTCATGCGCTGCGACTTTTCCAGTATAGAAAATACCTTTGAATACTGGATTGGTATGTTCCTTCCGGAAAACACAGAGGCACCAGATGGATTTGCTTTTATAGATCTCCCGGAAAGTGATGTTGCCGTTTGCTGGATAAGCGGTAAGGAAAATGATGGGATTTACGATATGCATGGGGATTGTATATCTAAATTCAAGGAAGAAGGAATGGGAAACTTCAGAAGTGATTATGAAAACAGAGCCTGTTTCTTTGAACGATATAATTGTCCACGTTTTACAGAACAGGATGCTGATGGAAATATAATATTGGATTATGGCATCTATTTAGCAGACTAGGATTTTGACCCCAGCATTTCATTATTGGAGGATCCACATGAAGAAAGATAATTATATTCATCCTGTTTTATTTGTTTTAACTATTTATTTAATATGCTTCTCGTTCAGGGCTCTTGAATATCTGCTCTTCCGAACGGACCAGTCAATGTTTGGAGAAGCTTTTATCCATAAGCTGCTGGGGATTCTTGTGCTTGGGATAGCATTACAATATGTATCGTGTAAATGGTCAGAGATTGGATTTACGAAACATGCAGTTGTAAAAAACATACTCTATGGTTTACTGCTTGGAGTGACGGTGTATCTGATCGCCTATGGTACCGAATTTTTCATGCAGACAGGGAGAAATGGCAGTCCTTCTTTGAAAATATATGTGACCAGCTATGCGATTGATGGTAATCAGGGTATGCAGACCGGAATCCTGTTTTTCTTGTTTTGCATTGTTGGGAACATTATAAATGTGGTTATGGAAGAGGGAATCTTTCGTGGACTATTCGTCAGACTTCTGGAGGCAAAAAACTCTTTTATAAAAGCCATGGTAGTTTCTTCTGTCCTCTTTGGCTTCTGGCATATTGCAGCACCTGTGCGGAGTTTGCTGGATGGAGAAATCAGCCCCATGGGGACGCTTTTTACTGCTATTATTCTTATTCTAACCACAGGTATCACCGGCGCAAAATTTTGTTTGCTGACTAAAATTACCGGATCACTTTGGATGTCCATGGCAGATCATTTTTTTAATAATACCATCATTAATCTTTTACATATCACAACAATATCAGGCGCAGATCAATTACAGGTAATTCGCATTTCCGTTGCTCAGACGCTCTCATTTTTAATTGTTCTCATTATTTACTTTAAAAGTGGTGCTGGCAAAAAAACGACATTTCGTAATGAACAATAAAGCGGGTCAGATCTAATCATGGAGGTACTAAGATGGCAAAGATTGCAGTTTTATTAGGCAGTCCCAGAAGAAATGGTAATACAGAAATTCTTGTAAATGCGTTTATTAACGGTATTAATAAACAGGAGAACAGCGTAGAAGTTATTTCTGTAATTGGAAAAAAGGTTAACGGCTGCACAGGCTGCGATTTTTGCTACAGAGACGACAGTCATAATTGCGTACAAAAAGATGATATGCAGGAAATCTACGAGAGACTTGCTGATGCGGATGTTTTTGTCATAGCCACTCCCGTTTATTTCTACGGTGTCAGTTCCCAATTAAAGTGTATGATTGATCGGCTGCATAATCCTATACGTAATACGTTTAAAGTGAAAAAGCTTGTTTTGTTAGCTGTTTGTGCAGATGAAATACCAAGTGTTTTTGATTCACTGATCACGATGTATCATTCTGTACTAAGCTATTTTTCTCTGGAAAATGGGGGAGTAATCACAGTTCCGGGCGTAGCCGGAAAGGGAGATATTTTAGGACATGCGGCACTTTTGGAGGCACGTAAACTGGGGGAAAAGATTTGATGGAAGAATATTATCTGGAAAAGCCCTGTAATTCTGATGAAGAGGCCGTGAGACTTTTGACTGATAAATGGCGGTTGTTTGGCGGCAGAATGAATCCGGGACTACTTAGACATTTTACCGGAAACTATACAGAATGAATGGAATTTATTGATGACCGGAGTGCCGGTAGAAATATTGGAGAAGAAGTACCACAAACGTTGTTCTTTCTCAAAAATAGCGATGGAACAATTTTAGGGGCAGTATCTTTAAGGCATTTTCTAAATCACACAAATATTGTGGATGGAGGTCATATTGGATATGGGATATGCCCGGAATATCGGGGAAATGGATATGGCAGTCTGATTCTTAGTCTGGCTTTGAAGAAATTAAAGGAGATGGGGATCACAAAGGTCCTTGTAACCTGTGATTGTGATAATATTCCTTCCCAAAAGGTTATTTTACATAATAATGGGGTTTTAGAAAATCAGACCTTAGATGAAGATGGGATTGAGATTAACCGGTACTGGATAGACAATACAGCAGGGGAGTAACAGTATGACAAAGGAGTAGGTAAATGAGAATTCTGATTTTGGGTGCAAGCAGTTATGCTGGTCAGGCAATTGCGAAAGCACTTATTAATAAATATGAGGTATATGGAACCTATTACACACAAAAAATTAATTGCCTGGATGAAAATAAGGTGTTTCAAATGCAGCTTGAGGATACTGATTCCATAAAAAGAATATTGGATCACGTACAGCCACAAATAATAATTTCCAGTTTGAGAGGAGATTTTCAATTACAGCTGGGATTACATACTATTGCAGCTGATTATTTATTGCCAATTAAAGGTGGGAAATTAATTTTTATATCTAGCTCCAATGTGTTTGATGCAGCAATGGAAAAACCTCATTACGAATCGGATAAAACTAATTCACAATCAGATTATGGAAATTTTAAAATAAAATGCGAACAGCTGCTACAGGACAAATTGAATGAAAGATGTGTTATCGTCCGCATACCTCAGATTTACGGAAAAAATTCTCCCAGGATTTTAAAGCTGGCAGAGGATACGAAAAACAATACACCAATTGACACCTATCCTCAATTTTATGTAAATTATACAACTGATATTCAAATCGCAGAATGGATTTCCTATATCATCAAAAAAGATCTTGGTGGAGTATTCCATATTGGAACAAAGGATACTTGCGATTATATGAGATTTCAATTGGAACTTTCTAAAATACTGGAATTAAAGGAACCTGTTTTTCAGAAAGAAGAAAGCTTAGAGAAGTGTTTTCAGGCGGTGATACCAGGCAGAACAGAAATACCGGATGAACTGCAACGCAGTGTAACGGACGTGTTGGAATATTTGGGTCATGTGCAGGAATAACGTCTAAAATACACATAAATGAGGATCGGCTTTCCCACAGCTTCAGCTGGTATCTTGTAAGCAGTGGAAAGCCTGAAACGTGGCACCGCAAGGCAGGATTTTCAAGACGCAAGAGAATTCTTTCGTCATTTATGTGCATTATTAGAACGAAAAAGTGCAGAGGGAAGTTTGCAAACTGAGAAAATTTTGTTGCTTAAGTCATGATCTTGTTCCCTGTTTTTTTAACTCATAAACAAGCTCATTATAAAGCCTTTCTGATGCTTTTTCCAGTTGCTCCTTTCTGCGGATAACACCAATCATCAGACCGAATTCTATATTTGACAGTTTTCGCCTGACGGTCAGATCTGGAACTGGATCTATAGCAGCAACTGGTAAGATAGAACAGCCAACACCAGCCTGAACGAACTGAATAATTGTTTTTCCATCGTTTATTTGTATCATGGATTTAAGCGGTATTCCGAAGGCACTGAAATGCTTATCAACTTCATTCCGATAAGAACAGTAAGATTCGGTAAGAAGTAAATTTTCATTACTTAAATCCTTAAGGGTGATCTCTTTCTTAGTGGCGAGCGGATGTCCAACAGGCAACAGCAAATCCATTGGTTCCAGGCAAATTGGTTCAAAGTAAAGGTTAAGATTTGATGGAGGGGCAAATCCTATTGCAATATCCAATTGGTTATTGACTATTTTTTGTGTAATAATTTCCGAGCTGTTAAGTTCAAAGGTCAGCTTCATGTCAGGATACTTCTTGCAGAAAGCAATTACTTTTGGAATTAACAGAGATCTTCCAATGGTACTGATTGTCCCCAATCTGATATGCCCCATCTGACCAGTAACAAAATTGTCCATTGTCTGTTTAAAAAAATCTGCATGTTCAAGAAGAGGTCTGGCATTGGTCCAAAAGAAATCGCCTTCTTTTGA
Source organism: Lacrimispora xylanisolvens (assembly GCF_002934545.1). Lineage (GTDB taxonomy): Bacteria > Bacillota > Clostridia > Lachnospirales > Lachnospiraceae > Lacrimispora > Lacrimispora xylanisolvens. Next base: position 155,012 of record NZ_PTJA01000012.1, on the reverse strand, counting down.
AAGTACCATTCTCCGGCCTTTTTTCTCAAATAATTTAATCCCCATCTCATCTTCCAATTGCTGAATATGGAGTGTGACGGTGGAGGGCACATACCCCATCTTTTCTGCCGCTTTTAAGTAACTTCCCTCATTCAGTATATTTTTAATTGTTTGAAGCTGTTTTAATTCCATATGTTCTCCTATTATTCATTTTAAATGAACAAAAACCCTAATAACTTTATATTTTCAGCAGTATAAAAATATTTTATCATAAAAGAATAGAAATGCAATTTGCATTGCAGGTAAAATTAAAGGAGACGAAATGATAAAATATTTAAAAAAGGGCTTGGCAGCAGTCGTTTTAGTAATTATTATATTTAATGCATTTGCATGTAACAGCAGGCTTACAGAATCAATTGGATCAAATTCCGATGATGGGGATAACACCAGTGTATTAGTAATTAATAATATGGAGCAAAGTGAGAATGATGTAGGTAATGGCGAACAATTGTATTATGACAAAACAAAAGAATTAGAAGAAAATATTCATAGTCTGAATACCGTGTTGGAAAAAAAATATGGAAAGAGCTTCAAAATATTAGCTTTAGAAGACTATGAAAAGGGTGAGCCCTCTGACTGGACAATTATTTTAAAAGATAAGAGAGTGGGGATTGATACATCTACTTGGAAATTTGACTATAATCCAGATTCGGATGAAAGTAAATATATGAAAGCCGTATTAAGATTTTTCACTTTCATTTGTGGTGAAGACATGGGAATGTCATTATGGCAGCTTACTGGAGACTTATTAGATGGCGGTGCAGATGAAACACGTTATGGATTTGTACATAACGGAAGTCAGGTGACGTATAAAAATGGCAGTGCAGCAATATATGAATCTGGTATCAGTCAGGATACTATGTACATATGGTTAACACCAGGTGAATACTGATTATGCATAGGTAAAGACCTGCCTGCGCTATGCCCCAAATAGATGAAGTCCTCAAATTTAGGAAAAAAGTAAAATACAAAATAATCATTGCATTTTTTTTATGTCGGGTATATAATGTTCATTGAACAGGTGGTGAATGAAATGAAATCAATAAAAGATGCAACAAATCTTACCAGCCGCGATCTTCAGGCAATTGAGAGAAGAGAACAGCTCCTGGAGTCAGCAAAAGAATTATTTGCGTTAAAGGGGTTCCACGCGACGACAACCAGAGAGATTACAAGAAACATTGGAATGGCAGATGGATTAATCTATCATTATTTTCCGGAAGGAAAGAAGCAGATGTTAGATATTATCCTGAAGGAATTTTTAGATGACCGGTATTTATTAGTGGAAGCAGAGATTGCCGGATTAGAAGATACGCTGTCACTGAAGGAACTTCTTATTTCACTTGGGAATATATTCTTTGCATATATTGCAAAGGATAAATATGTGCTTCAAATTCTTTTAAAAGAAAAAAGTGCATTCTCAGAAGAATATACAGAGCGTTTCAGCCAGCATGTGAGTTTACTTCTGGGACAAACCATGAAGCGGGTTCAAGTTTTTGTTGACAGAAAAGAAATTCGTTCTTTTGATATCTTTATGATGGTCAATCAGTTTTGGAGTGCGATTTATTCCTACATTTTACAGGATGTATTTTTTGGTAATCATAGTTTTTATCACAGTGACCGGGAACACTATCTGATTCAGGTCGTTGAATACACACTATTAACCTGGGAACTATAGTAATATAGATTCCAGGTATTCATTATAAAATTTAATTCACTGTATGCTCAGTGAAAATATTAAGGAGGTACAGATCATGAAATTATTTTTTAAAGATCAGGCATTTTCGTTTGAATTATTAAGAGCAGCATCTTATGCCGGATACCAGGGTGCAGAGATAGGAGAATGTCTTGCAACAGCAGCAAAAATTGAAGAGGGAAACTTTGAAAGCTGGTTTCAGGAGTGGAAAAAAACAGCGGACAGAACTTATGAGACTGCAACTGACTGTTTCAATAAGCATCATAACGTGAGCGCCAGAGAAGCCTTTTTACGGGCTCATAATTATTACCGGACTGGAGAATTCTTTTTAGACGGAACGGATGAAAGACGAATGGAGAATTTTGATAAGAGTGTAGAATCCTTTGAAAAAGCGATGGATTTATTAAACAGCCATTTTGAGATTGTAAAAATTCCTTATGAAGATACGTATCTGAAGGGGTATTTTTACGGTGCGTCTGATGACAAGAAGGAAGAATTAACGAAACGCCCGGTACTGGTTATGATCGGAGGATATGATTCTACCTTGCAGGAACTTTATTTTTGCGGTGCAGCTGCTGCAATTAAAAGGGGATATCACTGTCTGATCTTTGAGATGCCTGGTCAGGGAGAAGCGCTTCGCAAGCAAAACCTCTTTATGCGTTACGATGCGGAAGTTCCGGTAAAAGCGGCTCTTGATTATCTGGAAACGAGAGAAGAAGTGGATCATGAAAAGATCGGGCTTCTGGGCATGAGCCTTGGCGGTTATTTTGCACCAAGAGCAGCAGCCTTTGACCAGAGAATTAAGGCCTGCATCGCATTTAATGTATTTTATGACACCTTTGATTCCACTTTAAATCAAAATCCACAGTTAGCAGAGGTATTAAAGCTTCCCGTGGAGAAACGAGAGCAGATGCTTGCCATGGCTGAAGAGCATAATTCCAACTTAAGATGGATGCTAAACAATGGCAAATGGGTTTTTGGTCTGAAACATCGTTACGAATTGTTTGAAGAGATGAAGAAAGCTTCATTGAAAGGAATTGCAGGAAAAATAAAATGTCCCGTATTGCTTACTATGGGTGAAACAGATCATTTTGTGTCCCAGGATCAGCTGGATTCTCTGCTTGAAGAAATAACAGCACCTAAGACCGTAAGGGTATTCACAATCGGGGAAGGCGCAGAAGAGCATTGTCAGGAAGGCAATCACGCATTATTTCATCAAGTGATGTTTGACTGGATGGATGAAGTGTTTGAGTAAAAAATATAGTCAGATCTCAGGAGGAAATGCAAATGAAAGAAATAAGAACAGAAATACGTATTCATGCATCAGCCAGTGTAGTATGGAATGTTTTAACTGATTTTCGTGCTTTTCCAGACTGGAATCCATTTATGGTATATTTAAAGGGAAAACCGGCAGTAGGAGAGAGAATAGAAGTTAAGATGGTTCCGCCCGGTTCAAAAGGGATGGTTTTTAAACCAACAGTCCTAAAATTTCAGAGAAACAAAGAATTTCGCTGGCTTGGGCACACTGGTTTTCCGGGATTATTTGATGGAGAGCATATATTAGAATTAATTGAGAATTCGGATGGCACTACCACATTTATCCAAAGAGAGAAATTCAATGGTATCTTATTGCCGATGTTAAAAAAGTCATTGGATAATGGAACAAAAGCGGGATTTGAGGCGATGAACAAAAAATTAAAACAAATTTGTGAAACAAAATAAAAAAAATATTTTATTCTATTCCTGTTTTATGGTAATATAAAACTATTAAATCATATAGGTTAATAGGAGAAAAACATTGAAGGAATACAATGAAAAACTAAAAGAGGAAATAGGGGAATTCAGAGAAGCCGGTCATAAGTTCGTGAATAAGGAAATTACGTCCGCTGAATTTAAGGGAAAATCCGGAGGCATGGGTGTTTATGCGCAAAGGGGCGGCAAAGCTTTTATGATTCGTTTGAGGATACCCTGCGGGATCTTATCATTTTCCCATTTGAAATTAATCCATAAATTTGCCGTGCAATTTGGTTTAGAGAGAATTCACCTTACAACCAGGCAGGCCATTCAGCTTCATGATCTGGATATTGATTCTGTCTGTGATATCATGGAAACCGCCATTGACCATGGTTTGTATACAAGAGGAGGAGGCGGCAATTATCCCCGTAATGTCGCATTGTCTCCCCTGTCTGGTGTGGATAAAACGGAAGCGTTTGATCCCACTCCCTATGCGCAGCAGGTGAACCGGTACGTCATGGAGCGGATTATGGAATATCATTTGCCCCGTAAACTGAAAATAGCATTTTCCAACAACGAGGCGGATACAGCTAACTGTACCATCAATGATTTGGGCTTTATGGCAGTCATGGATCAGGGAACCCCTTCTTTTAAAATGTATCTGGCAGGCGGATTAGGCAACAATCCTGCAGTGGCTTTACCATATGATGAATTGATTCCCCCAAATCAGGTTCTGTATCATGTGGAAGCTGTAACAAGAATATTTGCGGCAGAAGGAGATTATGAGAACAAGGGAAAAGCAAGACTGAGATACATCCCAAAAAGGATGGGGGAAGAAGCATTCATGGATTGTTACAAAAAGCATCTCGCCCAGGTAAAGGAATCCATGGACTTAACTATTAATGTGGAAGCAGCCGGAATATGTAAAACAGAAGTTAAGGTGCAGTCAGCAGATATCCATGCAGACAGCAGTAATCTGATCCCCCAAAAACAGGCGGGATTTTACACAGCTGTTATTCATCCCCAGTGCGGACAGCTGCCTGTGAAAGCCCTGGAAGAAATCATTTCATTTTTGATGGATAAACAGCAGGACATTCGCCTTAGTATGACGGAGAGCATGTATATCCGCAACCTGTCCAGAGAAGAAGGAGAAGACCTTCTTGCAAGAATGAGAGAGATCAATCAGGTTACAGGAATTGGTATGAGTGTGAGCTGTGTGGGAGTGCCAACCTGCCAGATAGGCGTTTTAGAGAGCCAGACATTATTAAAAGAAATAAACAGGGCACTGATGGAAAATAATATTAACACGGATTATCTGCCTTCTGTTTCCATATCAGGGTGTTTTAATTCCTGTTCCAGGCACCAGGTAAGTGAAATTGGATTTGCTGGCTGTAAAAAACGTATTTCCGATGCTCCGGCAGAGGCCTTTGAACTTCATGTAGGTGGAGCAGTGGAGAAAGATAAAACCCGTATGGGGAACTGCATGGGTGCATTAAGAAAGGAAGATATTCCGGATTTTATGGTGAAGCTCTCCCAGGTATTAGATACAAAAGGAATGTATTTTATGGATTATCTGAAAGAATACCAGAAAGAGTTTGAGGATTTGACGAAACCATTTCTGATCAGCTAAATTGTTATGGCTGGTATTCTAAGGTAGTGTTCTTTGCAATAATAAGACTCAGGATGCATAAAGTAAGGTAAGATGCAACTGCGTGCATAATTCCTGAAGGGATGTTAAAATGGGATTTCTGGTCAGACTGCTTGAAAAAGGCAGCTTAAAAAAACCGCTTCATTTTACCCTGGATAAAATTGTAGAGGAATACATACCTGCCGGAGAAGTACCTCCATATGCACAAGAGCTGAAAGGTCTCGCCTCTAAGAATAATCTTAATTTAAAGGATATTGCTGAGCTGGCTGTCTTAGTAAGAACTGAGATTGACCAACTGAAAGATGAAGTGGAAACCTTTGTGGCTGTCACGGAAAAGGCGAAACGAGTACAGGCAAATCTTAACTTATGGAATGAAATACTAAATGAGTTGACCTGGGATTACTCCTATCAGGATGAGGTGACTGACACCGATACGTTTGTCCATCTAAAAGCGGTGGAGGAGATTCCACGAATGCACCATGCCATCACTCAGCTGCTTGGGGAAAAAGAAGCCCTGCGGCTGGAATCACAGCTTGTTCTTCAGGCAGAGATTCTGCAAAGCAGCATATTTAACTTAGAGCAGACACTGCTTGCCATGATTCCTGAGATCAGGAATCTAAAAGAAAAGAAAACAAAACTGGAAGAAGAAATCAAAATCTTTCAAAGAGATGCAGAAGAGTTAAAAGAAATGGGGGAAGCTGCAGATCCGAAGCAATCCACACAATTATCGGAAAAAGGCAAGGCGCTGGTTATCAGAAAGAAGAATCTCGCAACCAGCGAAAAAGAGATAAATGCCTATATGGAGGCAGTTCAGAAAACGGCGATCCAGATATTTAATGTCTTTAAAGAGGTATCCCGGTCTGCTGCAGAAGGGGTAAGAACTGCAATTAACAGGCTGACTGGGGAAAACAGAAAGGCATTAAGGAAAGCGGAAGATATACAGGGCTTTACTGAAGGGAGAAAAAAGCTGTCCCAGCTTTATGCACTCCTTGAATTGCTTGATGACTGCATGAGGATTCATCAGAAATATGACCGGCTAAAGTCATAATCTGACATTGCCGGTCTTACTGTTCTTCCAAGGATGAAAGAAGTTTCTTCAATAACTGGTCCAACTGGGCCAGTTCTTCTTTTGTCAGCCCTTTTAACAGGGATTCTTCTGTCTGGGTATGGGATATGACCGCCCGGGATATTAATTCATAACCTGCGTTGGTCAGCTGAACATAGATCGTTCTTCTGTCTTCGCTGTCGTGAACTCTTTTAACCAACTCTTTTTTCTCCAGAGTATCAATGCGGTTTGTAATGGCTCCCGAGGTGATCATAAGTGACTGATACAGATCCGTGGGTTTTAATTTGAATTCTCCACCGGAACGACGCAGTGTTGCCAACACATCAAATTCACCGCTGTTTAACTGATAAAGGGAAAAATTCTCTGCCAATCTCCTTTCTGAATACTTGACAGTTCTTTTAAGTCTTCCCCAAACCGCCATCGGTGACGCATCAAGATCCGGAAGCTCAAGAGCCCATTGATCGATTATTTTATCAACATTATCTTTTTTCATATTTTTAGTGTAACACCTGTAATTAAAAAGTACAAGGAAATTTTAATGTAAAGTTTCTTAATTTTAAATATCTTAACATTAAAATACTTGACAATCAAGATGACAAGCGATACACTTAACATATCTTAAAGTTAAGATACTTAAACGTGAGATAAATAATAAGGAAAAGAGGATAAAAAAATGAAGCAGATGAAAGATATATTGCTTACAATGCTGACTCCCATGCTATGGGGATCCACCTATATCATTGCCTCGGTATTGATCCCCATACAGCGCCCGGTGTTTGTTGCATTTATGAGAGCATTTCCCATAGGACTGATTTTGCTTTTATATTACAGGAAACTGCCCAAGGGAATCTGGATTTTAAAATCATTGATTCTTGGTAGCTTAAACATTGGAATATTCTTTCTGTTTTTGTTTATTGCGGCTTACCGGCTGCCTGGAGGAATCGCATCGATCATAGGAAGCGTACAACCGGTATTTGTAATATTTTTCAGCTGGGTGCTTTTAAAAGAAAAACCAACCATGCGGTCTTATGCTGCAATTGTTATGATGGTGACGGGAGTCATATTACTTCTGTTTAAGCAGCAGATGGCAATTGATGTATGGGGCGTGTTAGCTGCTTTATGCGGTGCTGTGGTAATGGCCCTGGGCGTGGTGCTGACCAAGTACTGGGGAAAACCGGAAGGAATCAGCCAGATGGTGTTTACTTCCTGGCAGCTGTTTTTTGGCAGTCTGATTCTGATTCCGGCAGTGTTTATTATGGAGGGCAGCATACCCGCCCTCACTCCTGTTAATATTGCAGGACTTGCCGTACTTGGAGTGGTTAATACCGGACTTGCCTATTATTTATGGTTCCGGGGAATCGAAATACTTTCGCCTGTCCGGGTATCACTTTTAAGTCCGGTAAATCCATTAACAGCATTTGTTTTAGGCTATGTGGTGCTGGGGCAAAGCATCAGTCCTGTTCAGCTTGTTGGTGTTGCAATCATTATAGCCAGTATTTTTGTCTCACAAAAAAAGACAGCAAAAGCAGGATGATTGCCTTTTAAAATAAGTCATGTTACAATGCAGATAAAGATTGCAAAATAATGCAAATAAGATTTGTACAGGGGGTAACATGCAGACTGGAGATAAAATTTCCTTTGGGAACTACCAATGGCGGGTACTGGAACTACTGGAAGACAGGGCTTTGATTATAACCGAATATATCATAGAACGGCGTCCTTACCATAATGTTTATAAAGAGACAACATGGGCTGACTGCGCAATAAGAGCGTATTTAAATGGGGAATTTCATGACAGATTCAGTGTGGATGAACAATCAAGGATGATTCCTGTCCTAAATAGAAATCCTGATAATGAGTGGTATGGATGTGAAGGCGGAGACGATACTCAGGATACCATCTTTTTATTAAGCATGGAGGAAGCAGCGTGCCGTTATTTCGGAGACAGCAGCTTAAAGCTTTATAATCCTGGAAGAAACCAAAGGTATTGGTTTGAACGAAAAGATAAGAACAACAGTAAAAGAATTGCCAGACACGAGGGGGAAAAGGGCAGTGACTGGTGGTGGCTGCGTTCTCCAGGCCGTGTTGGTGTTAAGGCAGTATATATCCATGGTGATGGTAATATAGGGATTCAGGGCAACAATATATTAATTGGAAATTTAAGCGATGGCGAATGCAGAGGCGGCGTTCGCCCCGCTTTATGGCTAAAGCTGTAAGACTGCGAAAAAGCTGTAGACTAATAAAAAACCGGCACAGGCCGGTTTTTTTGTACCAAAAAGGATGAAAGGATATGTGATACTTTATCAAAGATATTCATAGTATTTTATGAACATGCATTTTGGAAGGAATCAGGTGGAACATTGGCTGAAAACAGTGATGTTTTAAAAGATGGATTATGGGATGAGAATTCAGTTTACGATTATGTGGTTAATACAATGAAAGCCTATGCAGATGCCATGGTGCCCCATTCACCGGATCTGGCGGAGCTATATGGAAGGATTCAGTTTTACGGAGCTGTGGAATCTTATACGGCGGAGTATTTAATCATGTCTCTTGACAGCTATCCTACGCCGTTTGCAGTCGCCGCAGCGGAACTATTAAATATGGCAGCAAAACAGTATCTCATGGAAAGGGGAGAGGACCCGGATGTGCCAAAAGATTCAGGAGGGCTTTATTTCTCTAAATTATCTCAGGAAGACAGGCTGAAAGTTGTTGACCGGATCACCAGCCCTGGTGGCATCATTTATATACCTGCAGGCCTTACCATGAAACAGGAAGACATCGTTCCAGTTATGTCGGCATTAAACCGGCTTACCATGATGGGATATTATTCTGAGTGGTCCGGATACGGATCCACAAGATTTATGCCTCCAGATAAACGCATGCTGGAATATCGGCCAATCGGCTGGGAACAGGTGGGATATCCGGGACCCTCTAAAGGATACCGGATAGCAGGAGCATTTAATTTTGCACAGAAAAAGTGAGGAATCAATATTGACTGGAGGTGCGTATGGATAACGGATTTGATGCAGATGTAATTGTGATAGGTGCAGGTGGCGGAGGAGCGGTTGCAGCCAAAGAACTGGGGGAAAAGGGCTTAAAAGTGCTGGTTCTTGAGGCCGGACCCTGGTATGGCAACCGGAAGTGGCCGGAGCCCAACACCAGTGCAGGAGCCCAGGAAAGTTCAAGCAACGATGACCTGGATATTCAGCTGCTTAAAACCAACTTTACTGATTTAGAGGATGACATGAATGATGCCATTACAGGAAAATTCAGATGGGGACCAGCGGACAGAAGTTTAAGTCCGTGGCGCAGAATCATTGAGAAGGGCGGTTTCGTCTGGCAGAGTGCAGGAGTGGGAGGAACCACACTGTTGTATTTTGCCAACTGTCCCCGTGCATACCCTGCTGCATTTGAACGTGACTGGCCAATCAGTTATGAGGAAATGATTCCTTATTATGAAGAGGTGGAGCAGACTCTTCCGGTCCGTGAAGCCACAGCAACGTCAAAAGAAGATCTTTTTCTCTATGGCGCCAGAAAGATGGGATTTACATACACCAATGAAATAAATTTAACCCAACCCGGATTTCGCCTTCAGCCTAACGGAATTCTTGGCATTAATCCCATGTTAAATAATCCGGATTTTGATCTGGAAAACAATCAGGCGGTGGGCTGTACTCTCCGCGGCCACTGTGTAAACGGCTGCTGCATTGGTCCCAACGTGGGAAGTGTGGCAAAGCGTTCCACTCTGGTGAGCTATATCCCCTATGCGTTAGCGACGGGAAATGTAGACATTATGCCAAATTCATTTGTGACTGCTATTCACACCGGCCAAAATGAGGAAGAAGGCTTGTTTGCCAACAGCGTAACGGTTAGAAACACATGGACTGGAGAAATCAGGGAGTTTAAAGCTAAAGTGATTGTTTTGTCTGCCGGTTCCATCGAATCCCCCAGACTCTGGTTAAATTCCGGTCTTCCTGAAAATGAATGGGTGGGAAAAGGATTGACCACTCATATGATTGACTGTGTATCCGGAATTTTTGAAGAAGAGGATTTAATGAATATTCTGGGGATGTCTGAAGTAAAGCCTTATGTAGGACAGAATTCGGCTGCCAGAATGGATTATCCCGGACTTGGAGCTTTTGAACCCTTTGGAACCAGTCCCGGCATCAATTCCACCATGATATACGGAACAAGCCAGAAGGGGTACTATTTCCAGAATCAGACCAGGGAAGAAGAACCCTGGGACAGAGAAGGCATTGTTGCAGGAGATCTTCTAAAAGAATTTATGCGAGATTATAACAAGACTCTCAGTATCGTAGTGTTTTCCGACGACGATGTAAGTCAGAAAAACGGGGTGACTTTGGATCCGGAACGCAGGGATGAAAATGGCTATATCCCGGTGATCAGCTATGAGATCAGTGATGCTGACAGAGAGAGAAGAGATCAGCTTGTGGGACTTGCGGCGGAACTGTTAAAGAAAGCAGGAGCCAAGACCGTCAGCCGGGCTAACTGGCCGCCAGATGTGTGCGCTCATATTATGAGCACTATGAGGATTGGATTTGTTACAGACACGAATTGCGAAGCATTCCAGGTAAAGAGGCTGTTTATAGCAGATAACAGTGTTCTATGCAATGGACTGGGCGGTCCCAATCCCACCCTTACCACCCAGGCTCTGGCTGTAAGGACTGCAGAAAAAATTGCGGAGAAATATTTTCCATCAGCAAAGAAAGCCTGACAGAACCATAAAAATGCGCCTTAGACCAAGGCGCATTTTTATGGCTTTACTCAGCTTCCTGCATACATAAGATAGATAAAATGATTTGCCTCCCTCAGAAGGTGATCGGTATAAAGTGCAAGCATGATTGCCTGAATTTTGCAGGTAATCAGTCCGTTGGTGGTATCTGACTTAAAATCACTGATTGCAATGGCATCGGAAAGAATTTCCCGGTCAGAAGGGAATGTATCCGGATTCATTTCGGCTGTGCTGAGCTGATCAAAGGTATTGGCAAACTGGTTGGCAGCATTAAAATATGTAGTTTCCGTAGGATCTAACTGTCCGCGCATTACCTTTGCATGATCAGCCATATTGTGTGACCAGAAAGATTTATAATCAGACAGGAGTGAATCATCCCGGCTTTGAAGCCGTTTCAGAATTTCAAGGTATCGTTTGGCTTCCATAAGAATATGTAAGATGTCGGCTGTATACATCATGGTGAAAAGACCGCAGGATACACGTTTGTTTAAGAGATCTGCCTGAAACTGGACGAAGGAAGTGGTCAGGTTTAAAAGATTCTGGTTCAGCATGAATACATCCTGTTCATTTTTGTTGGTTGCGGTATAGTCAGTGGTGCAGGGTACAATGTCGTAAGCCATGCGGGTCAGCTGGGAATTGATTGTGATTCCGGTGTTAAGCTGTGCAAGTCTCTCTGCTTCTTCCGTATACTGGGTATAAAACTGGCCGGATTCAAGAACACTTAAGGGGATGACTCCGTTTGACAGCTTAATGGCGACTTCTAACAGCTGGTCGTATTGCTGTTTGTATGTATCTGCCTGATCTGCATATTCTTTTCCAGGCGGGGGCATAGTAGCTTCAATAAATATGGCATGCTCTTTTAAGATGCGGATCCAGAAAAGATGGTACTGGAGTGAGCATTGTATATAGGATTCTTTCGAGGTCATAAGGGTTGCTCCATTATTTTTAAATTACTGCATTCTATGCTAATTGGATAAGAACTATTCGTCCATAAGAATTCCTCATATTGTGAGACGCAAAAAAAAATGCTATAATTGCTCATAGCAAAAAGGAGGTGGCGTTTTGGACAGGCAGACATTTTCCCGCAGAAAGCCCGGAATGGTTGAGGAAGAAAAGTACAGGAAGTATGCGGTTTTAATACCCGTTCTGACAATTGATGGAGCAAAGTATCTTTTGTTTGAAAAACGCTCCAGTAACTTAAAGCATCAGCCCGGGGAGATTTGCTTTCCAGGAGGGAAGCTGGAGCCGGGGGAGACACTGAAACAATGTGCAGTCAGGGAAACCATGGAGGAGTTAAACGTCACTTCCAGGCAGATTAAGGTGCTTGGACCTGGAGATATCTATATTTCTCCTTTCCGGCTGATTATTCACTCCTTTATCGGTGAACTAAAAGATTATAATGATACCTTCAGCACCGATGAAGTGGAAGAAATCATAAAGGTACCTCTTGATTATTTAAAAAGCATGACACCAGAAACATACGAAAGCATGCTGATTACGGAACCTCCTGAAGATTTTCCCTATGAATGGATACCAGGAGGCAATCAGTATTCCTGGACGAAAGGAACCAGGGATATTTTGTTTTACCGGTATGAAAACTGGGTGATCTGGGGGATGACGGCGCAGATTCTTCAGTCCTGTCTGGAACTGATGAAGCAATATCATTTATTTGATTCTATGAAGGAAGAAAGGTGATACCATGAAAAAAGAGATCTATTTAGCAGGCGGCTGTTTTTGGGGAACAGAAAAATATTTGGAGAATATTCCTGGAATTTTAAGTACAGAAGTGGGTTACGCCAACGGAACAACGAAAAATCCCACTTACGAGGAGGTATGTCATAACAATACCGGTCATGCAGAAACCGTTAAAGTGGAATACGAGGATACTGTGATCGGACTTCCCTATATTCTTAAGCTTTATTACGATGTCATCAATCCAGTCAGTGTAAACCGTCAGGGCGGCGATACCGGTACACAGTACAGAACCGGCATTTATTATACCGACGAAGGAGATAAGCCGGTAATTGAACAATCGGTGGAAGAGCTTCAAAAGAATTACAAAGAGAAGATTGCAATCCAGCGGCTGCCTCTTACCAACTATTACAGAGCGGAAGAGTACCACCAGAAGTATCTGGATAAGAATCCCCAGGGCTATTGCCATATATCCGGGGATAAATTTGAAAAGGCTAAGCAGGCAGTGGATAAAAGCAAAAAATTTCCGCCAAAATCCCAGGATGAACTTAAAAATGAACTTACTGCAATCCAGTATCAGGTGACCCAGAACAATGGAACAGAAGCTCCTTTTCAGAATGAATACTTTGATGAATTCAGAGAGGGAATCTATGTGGATGTGACAACCGGAGAGCCTCTTTTCCTATCCTGTGATAAATTTGAATCCGGCTGCGGCTGGCCAAGCTTTTCCAGACCGTTGACCCAGGATCTGCTGCGGGAGCTTGATGATAATACTCTTGGCAGACACCGCACAGAAGTGCGAAGCACATTAGGCGATGCTCATCTTGGTCATGTTTTCACAGATGGTCCTCAGGAGATGGGTGGACTGCGCTATTGCATCAACAGTGCAGCTTTAAGATTTATACCCAAAGAGCAGATGAAAACGGAAGGGTACGAAGCATATCTGCCATTACTCCTTGCAGATACAGGCAAACAGGATTGATAATTTCCGGCATGGTGAATATAATAGTAAAAAATACCAGGTGAAGTGAATGTTTCGTGAGAATAACGGCAGCAGGATTCACTCTTGTAATGATGTCGATCCTGCTCCCAAACGTTATTTAAACCCTGCTGATATTTATATTGTAAAAGGGTATGGGATAGAAGTGTTTTTAGAAAATCTCAATTCACCAGCAGGCATTGTTTTTGATGAGGAAGGAAGTCTTTATATAGCTGACTCCGGTCTGTCTACAGGCAATCCCCAGGTTTTGAAACTGGTCAATGGGGAGCTTGAACTGATAGCGGAAGATTTTGTCACTCCTATTTCGGGAATTAATTATTTAAATGGCGTTCTTTATGTATCCCACAGAGGTTTCGTCACCAGAATATTTCGGGATGGGAGAAGACAGAATATTATTATGGGTCTGCCAAGCAACGGTGATCATTACAACGGCCCGGTTGCTTTTTCACCGGACTATAAGATCTATTTTGGGCAGGGAACCGTTACCAACAGCGGTGTTGTCGGAAATGATAACGAGTGGGTACCGGTTTCTCCATTGCTATGTGATTACACTGGAGATTATGTCATACTGACTGGTGAGAATTTTACAACAGATAATATTCTTACGGAAGCAGTTACCGATGATCCTGCTTATACTGGTGCCTTTTCTCCCTATGGGATTCCTAATATTGAGTTTGAAATAAGAAAAAGATATACCAAAGCGTCAGGGAGTATCTTACGGGCCAACCTTGACGGTTCTAATTTGGAGCAGGTAGCCTGGGGATTTCGTAATCCCACATTTCTAAAGTTTAATAACAGCGGTCAGTTGTATGCTGTAAACAACGGGTTTAATCCGGTAGGAAGCAGACCCATAGAGAATGCAACCGATGATTTCTATTACATAACCCCGGGTCTCTGGTATGGCTGGCCTGATTATTCAGGAGGAGAACCGGTAAATTCTCCTAGATTCACACCTACAGGCGGTTATCAGCCTACTTTGCTGTTAAAAAATCAGCCAAACATTCCTCCAAGACCCTATGTCACCTTTCCGCCCAATTCCACCCTGATGAGTTTTGATTTTAATTATAATCAGAAATTCGGAGAATACGGAGATGTTTATGTGGCAGAGTATGGCAGTACCATTAAGACGGCAGTTGGTGACGGTTTATCCTATGCCGGTGCCGGTCACCGGATATCCAAAATTGATTTGAGAGCAAGAACCATCAGTACATTTGCCATTAATATGAGTGGATTTCCTGCGTCCCTTTCCAAGGGAGGCGGACTAGAGCGGCCAAGTCATCTGATATTTGGCCCCAATGAATCCATGTATATCGTTGATATGGGTTTAAATATCGAAGGAGACCCCAATATCTTTGTTCCCGGAACAGGAGTGATCTGGAGAATCTTTCGTACCAATGATGAATGACTCATATAAGGAGAAGGACAAAATATGCTAGAAGAGATACTGGAATATAACAAAGAATTTGTTAAGAATAAAAACTATGAAAAATTCATCACCAATAAATATCCGGAAAAGAAAACGGCTATCGTGTCCTGTATGGATACAAGGCTGACAGAGCTGCTTCCGGCTGCACTGGGTTTTAAAAATGGAGACGCAAAGATCATTAAAAACGCAGGAGGGGTTATTTCCCATCCCTTTGGAAGTGTGATGAGAAGCCTTCTAATTGGGATCTATGAGCTGGATGTCAGGGAAATCCTGGTAATAGGCCACACGGACTGCGGAGCCAGATATACAGACAGCAGCAAGTTGATCGAGCTGATGAAGGAACGGGGAATCAGGCAGAAGGATATCGATTTAATTAAGTATTATGGAATTGATTTTGAATCCTGGCTGGGTGGATTTAAAGACTTGGACCAATCCATCAAAAAATCAGTGGAACTGATCCGAAACCATCCATTGGTTCCGGAAGAGATCCGGGTCTATGGACTTGTGATTGATTCTGTCACAGGTGAGCTAAGTAACGTTGAGGAGAGAGGCCTATGAAGCTTGGAATTGTCGGTTCAGGAATCATTGTAAAAGATTTTTTATCCATTGCCCATCATCTGAAGCATACCACAATTTTATCTCTTTGCAGCACAAAAAGGAGCGAAGAGGATGCCAGAGCCCTTGCAAAGGAATATTTGATCGGGCAGATTTTTACTGATTTTGAAGATTTTTTAAAGAGCGAAGCGGATACGGTATATCTGGGTTTACCCAATCATCTTCATTTTTCCTATGCATACCAGGCTTTGCTGGCAGGAAAGAATGTAATTGTGGAAAAACCATTTACTCCTACCATAGAGCAGGCCACGGTTTTAAGCCGGACAGCCAGAGAGAACCACTTATTTCTGTTTGAGGCTGTAACCACTTTATACCAGCCGGATTACAGGAGAGTAAAGGAGCTGATTCCCTCTCTTGGAAGCATAAAACTGGTTCGGTGCAGCTATTCTCAATATTCCAGGCGGTATGACCGTTTTAAAAATGGGGAAGTGCTTCCTGCCTTTGATCCCGGGTGCGCCGGAGGTGCCCTGATGGATATTAATATTTATAACCTCCATTATGCTGCCGGTCTTTTTGGAACGCCTGAATCAGTTCATTATTTTGCAAATATGGAAAGGGGAATTGATACCTCCGGAGTTCTTTTACTGGATTACGGAAGTTTTCTTTGCACCCTGACCGGAGCCAAGGACTGCAGTGCACCTGATTCCTGCATTATTCAGGGGGACAAAGGTTATCTGATCCAGGACAGTCCGGCGAATATCTGTGAGGGGGGCCGTGTGATTTTAAATGACGGATCGGAAGAAACAGTAGGGAGCCATTCCTGCAGTCATCGTATGATCAGCGAGTTCCTGGAGTTTGAAAATATGATTCTTACCGGTGATCTTACCAACTGTTACCGCTATCTGGATCACACTCTTTGCGTATGCGAAATTCTGACTCAGGCAAGGAGAATGGCCGGAATTGTATTTCCGGCAGATGGACAAGAAGTGCAGTAATTATGAGTATAAAAAACGCGTCCTGCCAGGCTTTGTTACCTGGTGAAGACGCGTTTATTTATTTTATATTCCCCAATTTATGCTGTTTTTGATTTGTGAAGGCTTCTATAGACGAATGTAAGTCCAAGTCCGGCTAAAGAGATGACCATGGCTGTCAGGAATGCATTTTTATAGCTTCCGGTAGCAGCAAAGATCTTGTTTAAAATAATTGGTCCTACGGTACCAGCCAGAGCGAATCCGATAAACATGATTCCGTAATTGACACTGTTGTTTTTCGGTCCGAACTGATCTGCAGTAAAGCCTGGGAAAACACCCATGAAAGCACCGAAGCAGATTCCAATAACAGAGATGGCAATATAGAATAAAACCACATCTCCCTTGTTACAGAAGTAAAGCATGATCAGACCGATGACAGACATTACACAGGCAAGTGCCAGAGTGTTGATCCGTCCGATTTTGTCGGAGATAGATCCTGCCAGGATTCTGCCGAGTACGTTAAATAAGGCCAGGGTAGAAACGGCAGCAGTTGCTGAAACAACAGACATTCCCACGATGTTCTGAGCCAGAGGGGAAGCCATTGGAATAAACATCAGGGCAGCAAATGCACCGCAGGTAAGCAGTACAATCATGACGTAGAAAACTGGTGTCTGTAACATTTCTTTCCAGTTTTTATTAATGGCAGCCTGTTTGCCGGCAGAAGGAGGTGTATATCCTTCCGGAACGAAATCGGCAGGGCATTTTTCCATAAAGAAAGCGCCCAGACAGATAATCACTGTAAAAACAGCACCAATAATTTTAAATGCAGAAGTAACACCTGTTGTTGATATAATCATGGCAGCAATGGGTGGAATAATAACAGAACTGATTCCAAACGTCGCTGTGGTAAGCCCTCCTACAAGACCTCTCTTGTCCGGGAAGAACTTAATGGATGTACTGATGGTGGCACCGTAAACCATTCCAAGGCCTAAGCCCAGTAAGAGGCTGTAAGTTCCGATTAAAAAGTTTACGCTGTTGGCATAACCGGACAGGAACATACCGCCGCCAAACATAATACCTCCGATTAAAACTGCTAATTTCGGGCCCAGAGTGTCGTTGATGGTACCTCCGGTAATCATGGTAATAGGACCTACTGCATTGGCAATTACGAATACAATGGATAAATCTCTGGCAGTCAGTTTCATCCCCGTGATCTGACTTAGATGCTCTGCCATTGGTACTGAAAGAACGCTCCATGCATATAAGGAACCGATGCATAGGTTAATGAGACAGCTTGCGATTAGAATCAACCATCTTTTCTTATTGTAGTTCATGCTACTCCTCCTAATTGTTATTATTATAACAATGTTTATATCATGACTAATGAAACATGTCAATATAAACATGTATATAATTTTTTAATATTTTATACAATACTGTTATATTGACATATTTACCATATTTGCTATAGTTATAACAAGAAATTAAGAAAATCGGGGAAAAAGAAATGAGAAGTTTGAAATATGCCATATTAGGGTTATTATGCCGCCACCCTATGACCGGTTATGAAATAGCAAAAGAATTTAATAGTGAGCTGGCAGAATTCTGGTATGCCAATCATAGCCAGATTTATCCGGAGCTTAAAAAGTTAAATGATGAGGGACTTGTCAGCTATGACATTGAAATAAGCGGAGAAATCCTGGAAGCGAAACGTTATACCATAACGGAAGATGGTTTTGAGGATTTTACAAAGTGGCTCAATAAAGATGAAAAGATCCAAAAGACTCCCAAAGATATATTCCGCCTCCGGATGTATTTCTCAGGTAATATGAATATAGAAACAAGAGTCCGTCTTTTGGAGAATCAGCGAACCCAGCATGTGAAACGATTAAATACATTAAAAAAGAAAAATGAACCCTACACCGAAGTTCCGCCTCGTGATTCAGACAGGTTCGGGGATTTTCTTGTGCTTCAGGGTGCAATCATGCGACAGGAGAATATTATAGCCTGGATTGATAAATGTATCAGTTATTGCAAATAGTATTGACAACTTAATTCTGTTGTGTTATAGTTTCGGAAATAGTGAAAAGGCAATGAAGAGGAATAGTACGTATACGGAGAATTTCAGAGAGAAGGTGGCTGGTGTGAACCTTTATTGAAGTATATGGAAGCAGTCTCGGAGCTTTGAACCCAACGGGAAGATTCCCTAGTAGGCTTCAACGGAATTCCCACGTTACAGGGACGCGGTATGTCAGTACCGTATGGAGTGCAGAGGATTCTCTGAATTTAGGTGGTAACACGGATTGTATATTCGCCCTAAGCGTATGAACGCTTGGGGCCTTTTTTTATGCAAAAATCAAGAAAGAAGGAAATTATTATGAGGAAATTTGAAAAATCAAAAAAACTGGATTATGTGTGTTACGACATCAGAGGACCGGTTATGGACGAAGCAAACCGAATGATCGCCCAGGGTGTCGAGATCTTAAAGCTGAATATAGGAAATCCTGCTCCGTTTGGCTTTCGGGCACCAGAAGAGCTTCTGATGAAAATGAACAGTAATCTGGTCCATACAGAGGGCTACTCCGATTCAAGAGGGTTACTTTCTGCCAGAGAAGCAATTGTAAAGTATTGCCGGAAAAAAGGGATTGAGGAAGTGGGAACTGATGATGTTTATACAGGAAACGGAGTCAGTGAATTAATTACACTTTCCATGCAGGGCCTTTTGGACTCTGGTGATGAAATCCTGGTTCCTTCACCAGATTACCCGCTGTGGACCGCATCCGTAACACTGGCAGGAGGTACGGCAGTTCATTACATCTGCGATGAAGCTGCAGACTGGTATCCGGATATCAATGATATTAAAAGCAAGATCACAGAGCGCACAAAGGGAATCGTTGTAATCAATCCCAATAATCCCACAGGAACCCTTTATTCCAAAGAACTGCTGGAAGAAATCGTTAAGCTTTGCCGGGAAAATGGTCTGATCATTTTTGCTGATGAGATCTATGACAGACTGGTTCTTGACGGCCTTGTCCATACATCCATTGCTTCTCTTGCTCCGGACCTGCTTACGATTACATTTAACGGTCTGTCCAAGTCCCATTTAATTGCAGGATACCGATGCGGGTGGATGAGCCTTTGCGGGGATAAATCCTCTGCAAAGGGGTATGTGGAGGGAATCAATCTCCTGTCTTCCATGAGACTGTGTTCCAATGTTCCCGCCCAGTCTGTCATAGAGACAGCTCTTGAGATGGAAGAGGAGACAAAGAAACTACTGGTTCCCGGCGGCCGTATTTACGAACAGAGAGAATACATATATGAGGCATTAAACCAGATTCCGGGAATTTCAGCAACAAAACCAAAAGCGGCATTTTATGTATTTCCAAAGATTGATATAAAACGGTTTGGAATTTATGATGATGAAAAGTTTGTTCTGGATTTCTTAAGAGATAAAAAGATTCTTCTGACCCACGGCGGCGGCTTCCACTGGGAGAAGCCAGATCATTTCCGGGTGGTTTATCTGCCGGAGATGGAACAGTTAAAATCTGCGTGCAGCAGGCTTAGCGATTTCCTTACTTACTACAGACAGGAATAGGATTAGGAATAGAAAAAGGTCCTGCAGCATTTTTGCATGCAGGACCGGTATTTACTTAGAACTTTTCATGGTCTGTGTCTCATAGGTTTTAAACTCATTATTCCAGGACTCAAACCGGGGATCCTGGCGGTGATCGGTCAGGAGGTTTAAACCGGATAAGTAACTGCCTATATAGGCTGAAACTTTTTTGGCTCCGTAATAGTTGATATGATCTCCGCCGTCTCTGGTATCCGTGTTCCAGTCAATGGATAACTGGTCTGAAGACAGGTTAAGATCGATGTAATCAAGGTCATTTTTATCAGCAAACTGTTTTACTGCATTATGTTTTGCATAAGTCCAGCATTTTGGAGAAGGAGAGCTGTACAGGACCAGCCGGATTCCTTTTTCCTTACATAACTCGCTGATTTTTGTCAGATACAGATAGGGCTGATCCTGTATTACCTCAACCTCATCCGTCTCTTCTGTGTAAGGACCTCCGATATAAGGTTTGCTGTTAACATTATATTGATAGCCCTTATATACAGGGGATGGTTTTTCTGTTACATCAGCGCTTAAATTTTTCAACATATAGAAATGGAAATATCTCCAGTTATTATGATACTGGTAAATTGGGAATATCTTTTTTGTTTTATCATCAACAATTGTTTCCAATGCATTGATGTATTTAAAATCCCGAAAACAGGCATTGGTTTCCAACAGCACAACCTTTGGAGACTGTTTATTCAGCACCTTTTCCAGAAGATAATAGGTATCCTGAAGTCTTTGTGCGGGTACGCCTAAGTTAAATCCAGTATACCCGTAAGTATTCCAGATTTCCATGGGAGAGATACTGGTGGAACTTTCACTGTCGCCGATGGATAAGTATCCGATGGTATTTCTTGGTTCTTTATAAATTCCTCCTGCTTTTTTGTAAAGTCCTTCTGCTCCGGTGTTTGCTGGAAGGAACAGAAAGGACATGATATATAAAAGAAGCGTAAGTCCTGTAATAAAGGCTAATGTTCTGATTTTGTTTCCTGCATGCATTCCGTCACCTCTTAAAATCCGGCATAGATCAGTTTTGCCGGTAAATATCCGTCGCCGTATGCACCGAGGACGATTACAAGTAGAATCGCACCATAATACAGAGTCCATCGTACCGGAATTTTATATCCGGATATTTTATCTCTTATGGAAATTCCACGTTCGTGAATGATACCAACCGCCAGTACTGCCAGAAAGCCTAAAAATACGGCTGTATAATCAGCGAAAGAAAGCCCAAGCTGCAACAAAGTGCCGTTGGTCAGTACCTTTGTGTCAAAGTCTGTAAATATAGACCGGAACATGGATAAACCGGCTGTCATGGTTTCCGCCCGGAAAAATAACTCACCGATAAAGACGATGATTAAAAGCTTCACAGACTGGAAGATGCGGTATAACACATTGTTCCGGTTGATCTTTAATCCTTCCGCTGCTTTTATCACATAAGGTTCCGTCAGGTTCTCCAGTAAAATCAGGATAAAGTAATACATACCGAAAAACAGATAATGCCAGCCTGTGCCATGCCAGAAACCATTGCAGATCCATACACCAAAAAGTGCAGGAGCGGAAGCAACTACCTGCCCCACATGCTTTCCTAATTTAGCTCTGGAATTTTTGCCGAATTTCTTTACCGGAGCAGTTAAGGATATGGGATAAAAGACATAGTCTTTCAGCCAGGTACCAAGCGTAATATGCCAGCGCCTCCAGAATTCGGAAGGGCTTTTGGAGAAAAATGGCTGCCTGAAATTCTCCGGAATTGTAATTCCAAAGATTTCCCCGGTACCGATGGTCATATCAATGCAGCCGGAGAAATCTGCGTAAAGCTGAAAGGTATAGAGGATGGCACTGAGAATTACCACAATGCCTCCGTATTGCTTATAAGATCCGAAGACTGTCTCCACAAGCAGATTCAGACGGTCTGCGATGATCAGTTTTTTAAACAGTCCCCATAGGATTCTCTGAAAGCCGTAAGTTACATTTTTATATTCCAGAGGTTTTCCCTCAGTCAGCGCATTGGCTGTCTGGGAATAGCGGCATATGGGACCTTCCATTAATATGGGAAAGAAGGTCAGATAAAGAGCCAGCCTGCCCAGATGGTCGTCAGCCGGTATTTTTTCATAATATACGTCTGCCAGATAGGAAACAGCCTGTAAGGTATAGAAGGATATTCCTATGGGAAGAGCAAATTTCATGGCAGGCAGCAGGTTCGGATAAGAAACTGCCTTCAATAAATGATTAACATTATCGCTGAAAAATCCGGAGTATTTCAGAACTACCAGCATGCCAAGCTGAATTCCCAAACCCAGCCACAAGATTCTCCGCCGTTTGACGGCACAGGCTGCTTTCAGAGATTTTTTCTCTTCCGCAGATGCTCCTGTTAAATTCAGATCCTTTTTACAGGAAGAAAGCCACAGACCAATATGATGAATGGAAACAGTGGAGATCAGGAGGTAAACAATTAATTTTCCACTAAGGGAAAGAAAAAACAGCCAGCTGGCCGCCAGCAGAACTTTATACCGGTGGCGTCCCGGTGCCAGCTGGTAAAGAAGCATGACACCGGGAAGAAAGATGAACAGGTAAAGGATAGAAGTATAGGTCATAGATTAATCCTCTTTCAGCCGGTTAATCATGCTCCAAATCGCATTTGCAGAATTAAAGTTAACAGGTATCATATCAGCCGGAGTAATGGAAATGTCAAATGCATCCTCAAGCTCAGGAATCAGTGAGAGAATGGAAAAGGAATCCAAAAGTGCATCGTCAATCAGTCTTGTTTCTGTCTCATAATCAATCCCCGGGTTAATCTCGTTTAAAATCTCTAATAATCTGTTCATATGTTTATCCCCTTTCTGAATGAAAAAAATTAAACTGGTCGGTTGCAAGAGAACCTCTTGCAATCCGGTACTGCTCCTGTTCTGAATAAAGAAGTACCAAAGGAAGATCCCGGCTTAAGAACATGGACATTCCTTCCGTAGCGGAGTAAGCACCTGTTTTTCCAAAAACAAGGTGGTCACCCTTTTTTAAGTCTTTAAACGGGTACTGCCTTACCAGCACATCACTGGAAGTGCAGAGAGAACCACAGACGGTCCATTCCCTGACTTCGCCATCCTGGCTGCCGTATTGTGTGATAAAAGGTTTTTTCATAGCCAGCATCTGTCCGTAATAGTTCAGTTGATGAATGCCTCCGTCAACGATGCAGTACGACTGGTCATTGTTGGTTTTTAAGTCAACTACGCTGGTTGCGTAAACCCCGCAGGATGCGGCGATGAAACGACCCATCTCCAGTGTGACCTGACCTTGAAAGGACAGATGTTCAATGGCCTTTGACAGGGCAAGAAGCATGGCTTCTTCCTCGTCTTTTTCCCCTTCAAAATAGCAAACCGGAAGGCCGGGACCGTATTCCAGTTTTTGTACCGTAAACTGATACTGATTTTGTAAATCTGCACAAAGCTGGTCCAGCATCATTAATTCGCTTTCAAGCTTTGCACCTGATTTTTTCTGGGTGCCTGAAAAATACTGCAGACCCAGAATCTCCACGTATTCACAGGAATTTTCCATGATGATCCGGCGGATGGATGACTCATCCATTCCAAACTGATTTCCGCTGGTGAGACGTAAGAGTACCCGGATCTTTCTTTTTTCTTTCAGAGCGCAGGTAGTAAGAATCTTCCAGTGTTCCAGGGACTCCACGGTATAGATAATATCTTTATACCTGGATATGGCATATTCCATATCCTCCCGTTTCTTATATACACCTGACATCACAATCCGTTTTTCATCAATCCCGGCCCGTTCACAGATGTGAAATTCACCGGGAGAGCAGACTTCAAAATAATCCACATGCATCTCCATGTCCTTTACTAAAAACGGATTCGCCTTCATGGCAAAGCAAATCTGGGTTTTCGGCGGGAGTGCTGATCGTATGTCCGCTATTCTGTCTGCAAGAATGTCAGTGTCAAAAAGATAGAATGGTGTTTTATAATTGTCAAGTGCAGTCTTGAGTTTTGATTCGTTTACTTCTGATTTCATAAACACATCTCCAATAATTTTTTTCTGTCCATCTTACCGTTTGCAGTAACGGGGATGTGAAGTACGGGAATGCACAGGCTGGGAATCATATAGGAAGGAAGTGTTTCCCGCATGCGTTTTAGCAATTCCTTTTTATCTAAATCCCCGCAGTAAAATGCAGCAAGGCGGTTTTTTTCGCTGTCAAATGCACAGCAGGCGCGGCTGATTTCCGGATAGCTGTTCAAAATCAGTTCAATCTCCTCCAGTTCAATCCGGTGTCCCATGTGCTTAATCTGAAAATCCTTACGTCCGGAGAAACAAAGTTCCCCGTGACTATTATAAAAAGCAAGATCTCCTGTCCGGTAAATGGTCTCAGGATAGAGATCATTTAAAGGATTCTGAACGAATGCTTTTTTTGTCTGCTCCGGGTTGTTATAATAACCCAGGGCAAGAGCGGTTCCTGCCACGCAGATTTCTCCAATTTCCCCTTCGGATGTAATAAGTTCATCATCCGATCCCAGGAGAAATACATGTTCATTGGGAAATGACGTTCCAATGGGTATTTTTTCTTCCGGTTCAAATACTCTTAAAACAGGATAATACGTACAGTTGCAGGTGATTTCAGTAGGTCCGTAAAGATTTACGAATCTGGCATCTGGAAGGTTCTTTTGCCAGATAGCCAGGTGGCTTGCCGGCATGGCCTCACCGCTGAATAAAACCTTATTTACATGTTCTGGCACTTTGTAAGTGAAGCCTTTTAACTGAGTCACCATACAAAGAGCTGACACAGCCCAGATCAGTGTTGTAATCTGATACTCGCAAAGGCAATCCAAAAGCATGGTGGGAATCGAAAAATATTTTTTTGGTATCAGAACAATGGAGGCGCCGGTTTTAAAGGCAGAATAGAGGTCTTTTACCGATACGTCAAAGTCCAGAGGCGCCTGATTGCCAAGAATATCATCCGTTGTAATCCCAAACAGATCAGGGAAATATTCCATAAAATCAATCACAGACCGGTGGCTTACTAAAACTCCCTTAGGAACTCCGGTAGATCCGGAAGTAAAATTACAATACAATGGCTGAGTATCCAGTGATTTCTCCCTGACAGCTTTTAAGCGTTCCGGATCAGCAGGGGCAGAGATAAGTTTATGGTAGTCTAAAATAGTGCCTTTAAATGAAATCTGTTTCAGTTTTTCGTCTGTCTCTGAAAGAGAGATCATGCAGTCTGTTTTTAATACATCAAGAATCTGACTGATACGTGCAGCTGGCTGGTCGGGACTTATGAAAGTATAAAAACAGCCGGCATAGACGATTCCCATAAATGAGGTCACCGCTTCCACACACTTATCCATAAAGACTACAACCGGTTTTCCTGTTTTAGTATGCTCGGATAAAAAACTGCCGATTCGTTTTGCCCGGTCATAGAGCTCTTCGTAGGTACAGCTGGTTTCCGGATCTATGACTGCTTTTTTTTGAGGAAATTCTTTAGCAGAATGTTCCAGATATTCTAAAATATTATTCATGATTGTGTTTCCTTTCCTGCCGGTTTTATGGGAAAAGTGGCGCAGGCTGTAAAAAGTGATTCCGTAGTCAGGATTTTAAAACTTCCGTCCATCTGCTGGGCAATTTTTCCGCATGTTTTCAATCCGATATTAGTGCTTTCCTGAAAAACCAGGTCAGTGCGGATTTCATTGGTAATGCTGATAATCAAATTATCACCGTCTCTGGCGCCTTTCACTACAACAGGAGCGCCGTGACCAGCATATTTTCTCACATTGGAGAACAGGTTATCAAAGAGACGTTTTAGATACTGAATATCAATGAAAATGCTGCAGGGTTCATTCATAAATTCAGTCTGCACTTCAAAACCAAGGCTGTTTAAGTTAAATACATGTTCGCTTAACAGCTGTTGAAGCAGAATTCTTGCATCAAAGATTTCCATATTCATAAGGATGGTATCCTTACCAAATACAAGGAAATACTGAAACAGTTTATCAGATAAATCTTTCAGCTGTATTGACTTTTCCTTACAGTTTTTAATGTATTTTTCCAGCTGCTCTTCAGAATGGTAGTCTTTGGAATCTAAAATCTCAAGATATCCGATTAAAGAAGTTAAGGGTGTGCGGATATCATGGGACATGGAGGTAATCAGCTCGCTGTTTGCTTCCCACGCATCTTTTTCACTTTTGTATCTTGTGATAATGGAATGACGCATATTATCTGCGTTTTTAGCCAAAAGTGAAATTTCATCATTTCCTTTATGAAAAATCGGCTGTTCCAAATTACCCTGTTCAATTAAAGATACTTCTTTTGACAGAAGAACAATCCGGTCAATGATCCGTCGGTTATAAATAATAATAATAATAAAAAATACAATAAAGAACATAATCCAGGAACAGTAAAGCACTACATCCAGCCATTTAATCTGGGAAGAATCAATGATGGAAACGGAGTAGGTGCCGTCTGTAAATGCAATATCACGTTCCTGCTGGTTGCAGCTTTCCACAATGGTGGTTGCAGTTTCGTAGGAAGAATAGGAATCATTCCAGTAACCGGATTCGTAAAGAATTTCGTCCCCGTTATATATGGTTAAATAGACATATTTATGATTCTTGACCCATCTGGAGATGGCTCTGACATTTTTCACTGATATTTTATTTTTTAATACGTAATTTTCAAAGGAATTCTGATAGGTGTTTAGCCGACTCTGTACCGAGTCTTCATCCATGTGTTTCTTTGAAACCATGTAATCACCCAGAGTTCCCACAATCAGATACACGGCGAAGCTTAAGAATGCTCCGATCAGGAGTACAAGTATCTGCTTATAACGCAGCGAGGAAAATGTTTTACCCTTCATCAATCTGATATCCCTTTCCCCAGACGGTGCGGATAATTAACGGATTATTAAAATCCAGTTCCAGTTTCTTTCTCAGCTTTAAAATATGAACCATAATGGTATTGGTGGAGGAAGGAAGAAACTTTTCATTCCATACCCCCTCATAGATGGCCTGAGCATCTTTTGCATTTCCTTTGTTTTTAACCAGATACATCAAAACCAGATATTCGGTATCGGTCAGCTCTATTTTCTGATTTTCCCGGTATACCCAGTGATTTACTGTATCAATCACGATGTCCTGAACATGGAGCTCCGAAAGATTCCCTGCAGACTCCGATTTC
The DNA here is from genome assembly GCF_002934545.1 of Lacrimispora xylanisolvens. GTDB lineage: Bacteria > Bacillota > Clostridia > Lachnospirales > Lachnospiraceae > Lacrimispora > Lacrimispora xylanisolvens. The sequence continues at coordinate 127,637 of NZ_PTJA01000012.1, read as the reverse complement.
CCTTTGTAGACAACGTATCTTCTTAAGAGAGAATGGATTTTCATAAAAAGCTCTGCCTGGGAAAATGGTTTCACCAGATAATCATCGCCGCCGTTTTCGTAAGCATCATTTTTATCTGTTTCTTTTGATTTTGCAGTTAAAAACAATACCGGAGCGGAATGAAAGGTTCGGATTTGTGCACATGCCTCAATCCCGGACATACCTGGCATCATGATATCCAGTATAATCAGATCGATATCAGGATTTTCTCTAACTGTATTTACCGCGTCGTTTCCGTTAGCGGCTTCTAAAACGAGATAGCCTTTGTTCTCCAGCTGTATACGGATCACTTCCCGGATATCTGCGTCGTCATCTACCACCAATATCTGCTGTATGGAACTCATGGACAGATGCCTCCTTGATTGATTTAATCAAGTGAATTATAGCACTTATAGATGCAATAACAAGGCGATATAGCCTGATTTAAGAATTATTAAGAAATAGTGAGACATTATTTCCGTAATTGTTTTAAAATTTATTTAGATATTTATAATCAAAAAAACCGGATATGTCATTGGTTATGTGACATATCCGGTTTGGATTAATGGATAACGGGTTGGTTAACCCACTGGCGCCATGAGAATCTTGCCGGTTCCCCGGTAAACATTAACAAGGCCTTCCCCTGAAACTGCGGAACCAATCAGGGATTTGGAGGAACGTTCTACCGTGAATTTTAAGGAATTAGACCAAGCAATTGCCATGTTTCCGTCAATTTTAATTTCATCGTCTTTTAATTCAAATTCTATCAGCTCTTCTCTGGGCACCGGGCTTTCTAAAACTGCGATTCCCTGACCAGTCAGACATAAATTAAAGAAGCCTTCCTTACCGGCAACTGCTGAGGTCAGTGTGGTTCTTGCAACTACATTCTGTTTGATGTCGGAATCACAGGCCAGGAATAATCCGTCTTCCAGCACCATACTTCCCCATTCTGAAACTTCCTCCAGAAGAATGTGCTTGTAAGTAGGCTCCAGCATCAAAAGACCGCTGCCTTTAAATTCCGGCTTTGCAGAAGATTCTTTTGTCACCTTGGAAGCCAGTGCCTTACCCAGAAAATCGCCTACGCCCTTTATTCCGGAAGTCATGGCAACGGAGCCGGAAGTCCACTGCATGGCACCAGCCTGAACCGTGTAGGAATTGCCATTAAGTTCAATTAAAACCTGCCTTTTTCGGATATTCATCTTGGAAGCATAATAGGAAGCGATGGCAGAACCGGATTCAACACTTAAGTCTTTCTGATGCTCAAATACCTTCACACAGCCACGTTCATTAATCTTAAGCATGTTTCCATTGTCATAAAGATTTTTGTAGGTTATCATATGTTTTCTCCTTTTATTATTTCTCATTAGAATGTCGTCAGAATTGCCTTATGTAATAAGAAAAAAAGGGGAAAGATTAGGAAAAATAAGTTTTTTTCATCACGGGGAAAAGCTGTAATACATAGGATAAATTATGAGAAGAGGTATTTCAGAACAATTAATATAGCAAAGTTATAAATATGCTGACCAAGGTTTTGTAATGAAGCCAGGAATTATCTTAAGCATGCACATAGTATTGCCGGGCTGTCTGATGCAGCCCGGCATTTTCTGGTATGTCAGGTTGCATCTGGAAGAATCTGTGGTATGATAAATTGTGAAAGTAAAACATGGAACCGGAGGCGGATTTAAAATGAAACAGCAGTACATGGAAACCGCGAAAAGCGGCAAAGACTTAATTGCAGAAATAAATGAGACAGTACCAGAGGAAGGACAAGCAGCGTTCTGGTGGCTTGGGCAGCTGGGGTACGCAGTAAAGCTGGGTACGGTTACAATCTATATCGATGCATTTCTTTCTGAACGTCCTGACAGAAGAATTGCACCGCTTTTAGATCCCAGTGAGATTACCAATGCAGATTACATAATCGGAACTCATGATCATTTGGATCACATTGACCGGAATGTCTGGCATCAGCTTTCTGTCAGCTCGCCGGGAGCCACATTTCTGGCACCAATGAAGCTGATTCAGTCCCTGAGTTCGGAGCAGCAGATTGATGAGAGCCGATTTATGGGACTGGATGATGGAAAAAAACTAAATCTGAAAAATGGAATCCAAGTGACAGGGATTGCATCTGCTCACGAGTTTCTGGATCAGGATCCGGTAACTGGTCAATATCCTTACACAGGAGTTGTGCTGGAAGGAATGGGGGTTAAGCTGTATCATTCAGGCGATACCTGCATTTACGAAGGACTGTACAGCAAATTAAGAAAGTTTGGAGATATGGATGTGATGTTTCTCCCCATTAACGGAAGGGATGGAGTACGCTACCGCTCCAATATCATAGGAAACATGACGTATCAGGAAGCAGTGGATCTGGCAGGAGCAATGAAACCAGGGCTTACGGTACCCGGCCATTACGAGATGTTTTCCAGTAATCAGGAAGACCCCGACCGTTTCGAAGATTATATAACCATTAAATATCCAGGTTTGAAATACTGGCTTGGAAGGCATGGAGAAAAGGTTCTTTATTCATAAAGTACATTCAAAAATATACAAAAAAGTCCAAAATATGTAGCATTTACCATTTCCTGGAATATATTTATTATAGTGAAGCAGGAAAGGAAATGCGAGATGGCAATTAAAATATTTATTGATCAGGGACATAATCCCAGCGGATATTTTAACAGCGGTGCAGAGGCCAATGGATTACAGGAATCAGAAATTAATTACCAGGTGGGAATTTACCTTCGAAACCTCTTAAACAGTGATCCCCGTTTTGAGGCGAGAGTCTCAAGACCACAGCCGGATACCGTTCTGGGTACCAACAATACTACCAGCCTGGCTGCCAGGGTTGCCATGGCAAACCAGTGGCCGGCAGATTATTTTATCAGCATCCACTGCAATTTAAATCCTAATCCCGAAATTAACGGAACGGAAGTATACATCTATCAGTATTTTACCCAGGGACAGTGGCTGGCGGAACAGATTATGGGCGGGATTAACGATATGGTTGGAACCAAAAACAACGGAATCCGGGAAAATCCTTCTTTGTATGTACTTAGGAATGCAGATATGCCCGCTAATTTAGTAGAACTTGGATATATAAGCAATCCATCGGATGCAGAAAAGCTTCGTAACGACCAGTATGGATTTGCCTACGGAATCTATCTGGGCCTTTTACGGTATTTTGGATTTGCATAGGTCAGAAAAGCACTTGAGTAATGCTTTCTTTGAGGTAAATGCTTCAAAGAAAGCATTTTTTCGGTTGCTGAATCTGGGGCTTGTGACTTATAATATTGATATTAACTACATATTCAGAAAATATTTATCTGTATCAGAAAAACAGATGAAACAGGATTGGTAAGAGGTGACTGGCAATGACATTGTTTTCCCGTCAGGTGATGGAGCAATTTGGGGAACTGGACTACGAGGTTTACAATTATATATTAAAAAACAGTGAGAAGATACCATATATGACAATCCGGGAGGTGGCGAAGGAAGCCCATGTGTCTACCACCACCATCACCCGGTTTTGCAGGAAAACCATGTGCAGCGGTTTTTCGGAATTTAAGGTGCGGTTTAAGCTGGAAAAGGAAAAGAAGGGATCTGTGAAAAAACGGTTTGATCTATCCTCCATCACAGATTTTTTTGAACGGGTCAACTCAGATTCATTTCAAAAACAGCTGGATACGATTGCGGAAGTGATTGCAGGCAAACGGCAGATTATTTTTATTGGAACCGGTAATTCGGGTATCATGGCTGAATATGCAAGCCGGTATTTCTGCAATATCGGAATATTTTCAACCGGGATTAACGGTCCCATGTTTCCTATTAATCTGGAGTTTCCGGAGGAAAGTATCATTATTGTTTTGTCTGTGGAAGGGGAGACCAATATTATTATAGAGAATTCTTCTATATTGAAGGAGAGCAGCAGCACTCTGGTATCCATTACAAACAGCAGGAACAGTACTCTGGCAAGAATCTCAGATTACAACATTTCCTATTATATTCAAAAAGAAAGAAAAGAGATGGAAGAGATGAAGGTGGATATCACTTCTCAGATTCCGGCAGTTTATATTGTGGAAGCCTTAGCGAGACTGACCATGGAAAAGAAACAGGGATAAAACACCCTGTTTTTTTTGTGGAACAAATTCCAAAACATCCATGCTTGTTCCCAAAGAAGGCAAATCCATTCCATTTCTGAAATTTTTGGAGTATGCTTTTTTTATCAAATACCAGGAGGTAAGCAGATGAAAGGGAAAATTAAAATAGTTACCATTGGAGGCGGGTCCAGTTATACCCCCGAACTGATAGAGGGCTTTATCAAACGGAAAGAGGAACTTCCCATTGGAGAAATCTGGCTGGTGGATATTGAAGAGGGAAAAGAAAAGCTGGAAATTGTAGGAAACCTTGCAAAACGTATGGTGAAAGCAGCAGGTCTTGACTGGGAGGTTCATTTAACTCTGGATCGGAGAGCGGCTTTAAAGGATGCAGATTTCGTTTCCACTCAGTTTCGGGTGGGGCTTTTGGATGCACGGATAAAGGACGAACGGATTCCATTGTCACACGGTGTAATCGGGCAGGAGACCAACGGTGCAGGCGGAATGTTTAAGGCGTTTCGTACAGTTCCAGTCATTCTGGAAATAGTGGAGGACATGAAGGAACTATGTCCGGATGCATGGCTTGTAAACTTTACAAACCCCTCTGGCATGGTGACCGAAGCAGTGATGCGTTACGGCAAATGGGATAAAGTAGTGGGTCTGTGCAACGTTCCTATTATGTGCAGAAAGATTGCGGCAGGTGCTTTGCAGGAAAAGGAAGAGGATTTGTTTTTCCGTTTCGGCGGCTTAAACCATTTCCACTGGCACAGAGTATGGAATCATGAGGGTGTGGAAAAAACAGGAGAAGTTCTTGAGTCGGTATATACAAAACCGGATGGCCTTAAAAATGCCATGCAGGGACTGAAAAGCTCCGGAGTTCAGAACATTCCCAATATCGCCTTTTTAGCAGATCAGATCAGAGATCTAGGAATCATTCCATGTATGTATCACCGGTATTATTACATTACGGATGATATGCTGAAGGAAGAGCTGGAGGCCTTTGCAAAAGGGGAAACAAGAGCGGAACTTGTAAAGAAGACGGAAGCAGAGCTATTTGAACTCTATAAGGATCCGGATTTAAATATTAAACCGGTTCAGTTGGAAAAGCGGGGCGGCGCATTCTATTCCGATGCTGCCTGTGAGCTGATCGCATCCATTTATAACGACAAGAAGACCACCATGGTTGTGAGCACCAGGAACAACGGCGCAATCTCCGATCTGCCGGATGATGTGGTTGTTGAAGTCAGCAGTATTATTACTGCAGGCGGTCCGGTGCCAATCTCCTGGGGAAGCTTTGATTCTTCCACCAGAGGGCTGCTGCAGCTGATGAAGGACATGGAACTGACTACCATAAAGGCAGCGGTGACCGGTGATTACGGAACTGCACAGCAGGCATTTACCTTAAATCCACTGGTACCCAGCGGTAAGATCGCGGGAACTATCCTTGATGAACTTTTAGTGGCTCATAAAAAGCATCTTCCTCAGTTTCAGGAAAAAATTGCCCAGTTAGAAGCAAAGGGAAACTAATCAGCCGGACAGCCAGAGTACCCTGTGGATAGACAAACTCATATCATACAGTATGATTCTGAATCTTTGAGAAATGCTGGTGATAAAAGTGAGTCTGTATAAAGATGGTTTAACAGGAGTAATTATCACTCCCTGCCAGAAAGAATATGAGAAAGCAAGGCAGGAGTGGAACCGGGCTGTTCAGAAATTCCCGGAGGTAATTGTTTATTGCAGCCAGATTTCTGATATACAAAATGCAGTACATGATGCAAGACGGCATGAGATGGGAATACGAATCCGGTCAGGCGGTCATCATTATCAGGGTTATTCCACCGGAAACGGGGTACTGGTGATTGATGTAAGTCCCATGAAGGACATCCGCCTTTCTGATTCCGGGCAGTGTATTGTCATGGAAAGCGGTGTTCAAAACCGGGAAGTGTACAATTTTGTAGGAGAAAAGGGATATCCCTTTCCAGGAGGAACCTGTCCGACTGTGGGAGCAGCTGGTTATACACTGGGAGGTGGCTGGGGATATTCAAGCCGTTTCCTGGGGCTGGGCTGTGACAGCTTAAAAGCTGTGGAGATAGTTAATTATGAAGGTAAGGTCTTAACTGCAGATGAAACCTGTAACCCAGATCTGTTCTGGGCTTTAAGAGGAGCAGGCGGAGGTAATTTTGGTGTTGTTACCTCTTTAAGGTTTCAGCTGCCGCCAAGAATAACAGCAGTGACTCTGGTGGAGCTTGAGTATACCAAACCTGGTCTTGAGGAAATGGCGGGATTTTTAGAAGTCTGGCAGAAATGGCTGGTGGGTCTGGATCCGCGAATCACCATGAATATCAGTATGTACAATTCGCCGCAAGACGGACTTGGGATTTTCGGGAGAGGGTTGTTTTATGGATCAGCGGAGGAAGCCGCGGCCGTTTTGAACCCTTTTGAAAGGGACGGAGCGGTTTTGTCTTATGAGGAATTGTCGTTTTATCAGGCTATGGAAAAAATACAGTCTTCCTATCCGGATTCTGAAAAGTTTCAGTCCACTGGACGATTTGTTCAAAGAATGTACGGGGCAAAAGAGCGGATGCAGATTGCCGGCCTGATAGCAAAACAGGCGGAAGGCTCGGTTTATGCGGCAGTCACTGTCTATGCACTGGGCGGTAAGATCCGGGAGGTAAGCCCTGTCAGTACAGCTTATTTTTACAGAGATGCGTCTTATATCATGGGGATTCAGTCGGTGTGGGAAAATGATTGCTATGGGGAGATTAACAGGCAGTGGCTTTATCCCAGGTTTCAGTATATAAAGGGATTGACAGAGGGATCCTATGTCAATTTCCCCTATAACCGGCTGCCGGATTATGAAGAGGAGTATTACGGCGAGAATGTCTGCAGATTAAGACAGACAGAGAGTCGGTATGATCCTCTTCATGTATTCAGTTTTCCTCAGGCGATCCGGTAGCAGGTAAAGGGGTAAGGATTTTTGCTGTTACAGGGTAGTTTTAGACTTGGGTATTTTTATTTGAGGCATAGGTAAAGAGCTATCTTTGGCTATGCCTCAAATGTTATGGAAGGAATTATGAAATTGAAGAAATGAGACAGGTGTAGGGAAAAGATTTAATCTATGCCACGCAAATGCGAAACGGCGGGGCAAAGGCGAAGTGCAATCAGCTACCATGCCTCAAATGGTATAAAAATGAATCATAGAATTGTAGAACTGGGGCAGGTGTAGGAAAAAGACTTATCTATGCCACGCAAATGCAAAACGGCGGGGCAAAGGCGAAGCGCAATCAGCTGCCATGCCTCAAATGGTATAAAGAAATCAGTGTAGTAAAAAGACTTTATTTATGTCTTTAAAATCTCCCTCGATCACGGTCAAACATGTAACACGCTCCTTAACTTGACGCACAGTAGAAACGGTGTTATACTTTTAACCGCATAGAAGACAGTTCATTAGTACCATCCTGTCTATAAACAAAACTAGGGCTGATTTTAATATTGTTGGAACGAAAAGTTATTGCAGTTATTATAGCTTTTTTTCGTGCAGATAGAGAAAGCAGGCATAGTCATATGTCTGCTTTTTTTGCGATATTACGACAAAGTTAAAATTCTGCCTCTGAATTTCGAAAGGACAAAGAGACAATGTATTATCTGGAAACAGAACAAAGCTTTGACTCCGCTCATTTTTTAAAGGGCTATGATGGAAAATGCAAAAATATCCACGGTCACAGATGGCGGGTTGTAATTGAAATTGAAAGCCCCACACTTCAAAAAGAAGGGCAGTCACAGGGAATGATCGTTGATTTCACCAGGCTGAAACAGGATTTAAAAGAAGAAACTGATTATTTCGACCATTCTCTGATCATGGAAACAGGTTCGTTAAAGCCTAATACTCTTGTGGCTCTTAAAGAAGAGGGCTTTTTACTGGTGGAAGTGAATTTTCGCCCCACAGCAGAAGAATTTTCAAGATACTTTTATGAAAGAATGAGCCAGAGAGGTTATGACGTGAAATCTGCAAAAGTGTATGAGACTCCTGTAAACTGTGCTTCTTACGGGGAGGATAGCCATGGCAGATTATAATGTGGCAGAAACCTTTGTAAGCATCAACGGAGAAGGGGCATATGCCGGTCAGCTGGCTGTATTTATCCGTTTTTATGGCTGCAATCTTTCCTGCTCTTACTGCGATACCGCCTGGGCAAAAGAAGCCATGACACCTGGAAAAATAATGAGTGAGCTTGATATTTATGAATACATAAAAGAAACGGGTATAAAAAATGTAACTCTCACAGGAGGCGAGCCCCTGATCCAGCCTGGTATCGGAGATCTTCTTTCTCTTCTTTTATTAGACGAAAAACTTCGTGTGGAGGTTGAAACAAACGGAAGTACAGACCTTTCAACCTGTCAGAGAGAAACAAATGCACTTACCTTTACCATGGATTATAAACTTCCGGGAAGCGAAATGGAGACTGCAATGAAGCTTTCCAACTTCAATTATCTGAAACAGAAGGATACGGTAAAATTTGTTGCAGGAAGTATAACGGATCTGAGAAGAGCTGTGGAGGTGATAGACCGCTATCAGCTTTCCGGCCGGTGCCATCTCTATTTTAGCACTGTTTTTGGCAGCCTATCATTGACTGATGTAGTGGAATTTATGAAACAGAACCGGTTAAATGATGTGACTCTTCAGCTGCAGATGCATAAAATCATCTGGGGCTCCGATGCAGTGGGCGTTTAATCAGAAGGGAGAGATGCGCAGTGGCGATTGATACAGAGGCAATCCAGACCCATGTGAGGGGGATATTAAAGGCATTGGGCGAGGACCCGGACAGGGAAGGCTTAAAAGAAACGCCGTCCAGGGTTGCGAAGATGTACGGAGAAGTTTTTGAAGGGATTAATTATTCCAACCAAGAAATTGCACTGATGTTTGGAAAAACCTTTGAAGAGGATATGGATACAAACGGTGCAGGAGATGACATGGTGGTGGTAAAGGACATAGAAGTGTTCAGTTACTGTGAACACCATATGGCGCTGATGTACGATATGAAAGTTGCCGTGGCTTATATACCCAATGGGAAAGTGATTGGATTAAGTAAAATAGCCAGAATTGCCGATATGGTAGCCAGGAGACTTCAGCTTCAGGAGAGAATCGGTTCAGATATAGCAGAAATCATGGCAGAAGTTACCGGCTCAGAGGATATAGAAGTTGTGATAGAGGGCAGTCACAGCTGTATGACTGCCAGAGGAATTAAAAGTTTTTCCGCCAGGACGAAAACAGTCACGTTAAGAGGACGTTTTAAGACGGAACCGGAATTACGTATCTGAAAATTGTATTAGAAAAAGAAACGGAGAGAACGATGAAAGCACTGGTATTATTAAGCGGGGGCGTTGACAGCGCCACCTGCCTTGGTATGGCAATTGAAGAATATGGCAGAAAGAATGTCTGTGGTTTGTCCATTTCCTACGGGCAAAAGCATGCAAAGGAACTGGAAGCGGCAAAAAAGATAGCAGATTATTATGAAATAGAATTTATAAGTCTGGATTTAAGCAGAATATTTGCTTACAGTGACTGTTCCTTATTAACCCAGTCTCAACAAGAGATACCAAGAGAAAGCTATGCAAAGCAGCTTGAAAACAGCGAAGGAAAACCGGTATCTACCTACGTTCCCTTCCGAAATGGATTGTTTCTTTCCTCGGCCGCCAGTATCGCCCTGTCAAAAGGCTGCAGCGTGATTTATTACGGAGCTCACAGCGATGATGCAGCAGGAAATGCCTATCCGGACTGCAGCAGTTCGTTTCAGGAAGCAATGAGCCGCGCCGTCTACATTGGAAGCGGAAATCAGCTTACAATAAAAGCACCATTTGTGTTATGGACCAAAGCAGAGGTTGTGGAGCGGGGATTGATGCTTCATGTCCCTTATGAACTGACATGGAGCTGCTATGAAGGCGGAGAGGAGCCATGCGGAAAATGCGGTACCTGCATAGACCGTGCAGAGGCCTTTGCAAAGAATGGAATCAAAGATCCGGCTTTAAAGAGAGGAGAATAAAATGTCAGGAAGAAATTCAGAAGAAACTAAGGGGCTGACCCATTTGGGAAGCCAGGGAACTGTTTATGAAACGAATTATAATCCAGGAGTTTTAGAGACCTTTTTAAACAAGCATCCCAATAACGATTACTTTGTAAAATTCAACTGTCCGGAATTTACCAGCCTTTGCCCTATTACCGGACAGCCGGATTTCGCCACCATAACCATCTCTTACGTTCCAGGTGAAAAGATGGTGGAGAGTAAATCCTTAAAACTTTATTTATTCAGCTTCAGAAACCACGGAGATTTCCATGAGGACTGTATGAATATCATTATGAAAGATTTAATTGCTTTAATGCACCCCAAATATATTGAAGTGTGGGGGAAATTCACTCCCAGAGGCGGCATTTCCATTGATCCCTACTGTAACTATGGAAAGCCGGGAACCAGATGGGAAGAGGTGGCATGGGAGAGGCTTAAGAACCATGATCTTTATCCGGAACGGGTGGACAACCGCTAGGATTAACTGCTGTGGTTTAAGATAAATTCCCGTTTGATCAAAAGGAGTCTGTGCAATTGCTTTAAGATGTAAAAGAGTATGGCTCTTGCTTCAAATTCTTCTCTGCTTATGGGGAGCTCATGATCTTTTAAATCCAGCAGTAGCAGATTTAAATCCTTTAACAGTCCCTCCACGGTGTTATCTCTGTGGTAGCCCTGCTCGATTCTTGCTAACAATTCAGAAACTTCCATTGCTTCTTTTGGAAGACAGGAAATGGACCGGATATTTTCATAGATTTCGTAAAGCAGGAGACTTTGCTGCCTGCGCATTTCAATATAATCAATTTCATAGGTATCTTTTTTAAACAGAGCATTGTTATAATTCGTTAAAGCACAGGCTTTGGCTGTGCGGAGGGCCTTTTGCAGAGACAGAAGGTCCGCCGGTCTGCAGCTGTCTTTGTCTTCCGTACCAAGAAAACAGGACATCTGGCTTAAGGTATCTTTTATGCGGGTATCCACTTCGTCAGAAAGTCTTTTAAATTCATCTTTCCTTCTTCGCAGGTGCAGATTCACTAAAATCCCAACTGTCGTACCGATCAGAAAGAGAGCTGCCTCATTGGCGACCAGTGCAGCAGACATAGTCCGCTCAGTAAGAAAATGGGTGATGAGTACGGAATCCATGGCTATGGCTTCGCCCCAGTCCGCATAGAAGCACAAAAGAGCGAAGAGAAATAAATATCCCGCAAATGCAGGGAGGGTGAAGCCCAGAATTCCAAAAAGTAAACGGGCGATCAGGAGAGCGCACACAAAAGCAAGTGTCCGGTTTCTGGCACTTTTTATGGTTTCTTTCTTTGTATTCTGAATGCTGAGCACTGTGATAATTCCTGCGGTAGCGGAGTAACGAAGCCCCAGTTCACCGGCAATTGCAATGGAGAGCACGGCGGCTACAGAGATTTTTAAACTTTTTATAATGGTATCCTTATTCATGGCTCCTCCTTTCTGGAGTTTTTCCGTTAATATCCCCGTTCTTTCAGTTTATGTATCAGATCTGTATAGAATCCCATCACATCAAAGCCTTCTATGTTCTTACGTGTTAAGTCAATGACATCTCCATGAGAGATTCCTTGTTTTCCTTTTGGTTTCAGTACACCTAAATCGTTTCCCCAAACCATGGAACTGGTAGAAACCAGGCCATCGTTTTTACCTCCTCCAAGAATCCGGATGATCAGATAACCCAGATTCAAAGGAAACATGGCACTTTTCGCAGAACCCATCTGTGATCCGGTACTTTGACAGTATACACCGGGAGCATCAGTCATAATCTTATTGAGCCGGGCACATTCCCTGTCAGTTAAATCCCTTAATCCGCTTAAAAAATCAGGATTGTCATCACCAAGAAGAGTAAACAGGGATTCATATTTTTTCCCGATGAATTTGACAAATTCAGGAGAGATACGGTCAAGAATCCGGCATACATAATTGCAGCCGTAGTGAGGGGTATTGATGGTTGTGATGGATGCGACATACCGATCTATGCCAAGACAGCTGACCGCATACCGGCTGTCCAGCCCTCCTTTTGAATGGGCGATTATATTTACTTTCTCGCAGCCAGTCTCTTTAACAATCTTTAAAATGCAGGCTTTGATTTCCTCTGCACATTGTTCCACAGAAGCGGAAGACTGATGGTTGCTGTAAAAAATGGTGGCACCGTGCCGGATTAGTTCGTCAGGAATTCTTCCCCAATAGTTAAAGTTTTTCCAGTCTCTGAAAAATATACCGTGAACCATTAATATGGGGTATTTGGTCTTGCATAATTCTTCATCTTTCCATTTTTCGTAGAACTGTTGCTTTTCCATTGAGAAATCGTATTCTTTCCGCGAAACTTCAATGAAACTGTGAAGCAGAAACAGATTCAATCCCGGAACCCACCAGAACAGCAAGAGTGCAATCCTTTTGAAAAATCCAAGCTGTCCGGAACAGGTAAAGATTCGTATAATCCCATTCATAAACAATAAATAAAGTAGAATGACGCATATGATCCCATTCGTAATAAGAAGACGTGCCGGTGTAGCTGTCTTGAAAATCAGAAATAGATAAATTGCTGTTTCAATCAGAAAAGTCACAATTGATGCAAGCACCAGCTCATAACCGCCATGGAGAATTCTAAGTCTTTGTCCCTTGCAGCTGGTATTCATAGGTATAATATGGCAGTAAAGATAAAAAAGCATCAAACCAGTACAGGAGAGAACTCGTATCAGTTTGTCTGGCATCATGGGAGACAGCAGCACAAGATTATATAAAAGCATGAGGAAAAAATAACGGATTGTTCGTTCTATGTAAGTCAAAGCATTTCCTCCTTATTTTTTTGACTTCGATTGTACCACATTTTCCCTCATCTGGATAGAGGAGTATGTTCCAGACTGTCACCGCCGTCCGCTTACTGTTTCTAAATAGGTTTTCGGCGTAGTTCCCATTCGCTTTTTGAATACCTTAAAGAAATATGCGTAATCCCAGAATCCTGATTCTGCTGCGATTTTATGAAAGTCCCGTTCGCCAAGCTCCAGCATATCTACGGCGGATGCAATCCGGATGGAGTTTAAGTATTCGGTAAAGCCCTGACCTGTTTCGTTTTTAAATATAGTGCTTAAATATCCGGCACTGATTCCGATTTCCTCTGCCACACTTTGCAAAGAGACAGATCCCCCATAATCCCGGTTGATGTATCCGATTGCAGCTTTTACATAGGAGGAATCGCCTGGCATCTGGCGATTAAGTTCCCCGCACATGTTTATAAAGCAGTCAAGGAACCACTGACAAAGCTGGGGCAGCGTATTAAGCTGAATAAAAATCTGATCAGGAGCTGCTTTTCCGGCAATAATTTTTCCCAGATCCAGTTGATTCTTTTTGGAAATCCGGGTGATAATGCTGAGCAGATCCGTGCATTTCATCTGCACGTTGGAGCGGGTCTCTTTCTGGTCAATCATAGTTTGAAACAAATCTTTAATAAGTGTCTCCGTTTTTATAGTCTCTCCCTTTAAAACCAGGGTAAGGAGAGTTTTTTCCAGAGAATAATCAAGCCCGGTTAATTCTGATGGCTGAGGAATCAAGTGACTGGAATGAAGTATGGACTGTTTTCCGGAGTAGAAAATAAGCCCTGTAGTCTCCAGTGCTTTTGCATAGGAATGCCCGATTCCCGAAATCTGGGGGGAAAGTTCCCCTACACAGAAACTAACGGAAATGTTTAAATAGTTTTTGTAATTGGATGAAAGCTGGTGCAACAGGCTATGAATGGTTTCCTGTCTCTTTGCCTCGCTTGCTTCGTGGGCAAAGGAAAGGAGAATGCAGTAGATTCCCTGTTCCATATGAGTGAGGATACCTGTTGGGTAGTTGCTTAAAATTTCATTGCCGATGTTACAGATGGAAAAACTTAAAATGTTTCGTTTCTTCATATTGCTTTCCTGTTCCAGTTTCACATAATCATCGATGGAAAGAATAATGGGAACGACCTGAGTCATATCCAGACGGATACCGAGGATTTTTAAATTGGCTTCAATCTCTTCTTCCGACAGGAAAAGCTGACCCAGTAAATCCGCCACAAACTTTTCTCTTAAAGCGGATAAGCTTCGGTCAGGAAATGCCTTTGTGTCATTTTTTATATTGAGAGTTTTCTTTAAATCTTCCAACAGAGACAAAAGTGATTCTTTGCTCAGCTTATGTTTCAGCATATAGTCCAGGGCTCCATTTTTTAAAGCACCGCGCACATAGGTATAATCGTCATAATTACTCAGTGCTATGAAGATAATGTCCGGATACTGTTCCCTCACCCGTTGGCAGAGCATCAGTCCATCCATATCCGGCATTTTCATATCTGAAATAATAATGTGAGGTTTCGTCTCCTGGATTTTATGGAGAGCAGTTACGCCATCCCCGGCTTCTGCGCATATGGTAAAATCACTGGATAAATCTGTAAACAGCAGCTTTAAATGGTTGCGTACCAGCAGTTCATCATCAACGATTAAAATTCGGAACATAGTGGGATACCTCATTTTCTGTAATAATTGGGAGCAGTATTTCAAACCGGGTAAAAACTCCCGGCTGACTGATAATTTCCATTTCATAATTATTGCCGAAGTACATATGTAAGCGTTCTCTGATGTTGTGGATTCCAATATGTCCTGCATTCTCGTTCTGGTTGTGATTCATGATTTCATGAATTCGTTCATCATCCATTCCAAGACCGTTGTCCTCTACAATAATCTTCAAAAACTCCTCATCAAGCAAATAATCCACAAGCAGAATACCGCCGGATGCCTTATCTTTTAAACCATGCTTTAAGGAATTCTCAACCAGCGGCTGAACCAGCAGTTTTGGAACCATACAGCTTCTGGCTTCTTCTGAAACACGGATGCGGGATTGAAACGCATTGGTATAACGATAATTTTGTATTTCCAGATAGGAGGTTACAAATTCCCCATCTTCCTCTGCTTTTAAAAAAGAACGTCCATCCATGTTAATATGCATGAGAGATGACAGGGACTGTGCAACGTTTCCTATGTTTTCTGCTCCCTGAAGAGAGGAAAGAAATTTGATGGTGTTTAACGTGTTATACAGGAAATGAGGATTCATCTGGAACTGAAGTGCCGAAATCTCTGCCCTGCGTTTGCCTTCTTCCTCCTTTTTTACCTCCAGAAGCAAAAGCTTTATCCGCTTAAGCATAGCCTGGAACTGACTGGACAGTGCGCCGATTTCGTCTTTCGTCTGAATGGAAACATTAAAATCCAGATAATCCCCATCAATCTGCTTTACGGCATTGGCAAGAATACGGATCTGCCTGGTGAGTAAGGTGGTAATGAAAAAAACGGTTCCGATTAACAGGAATAGAAGAATCAGTGTAATCAGGATTATATTGTGCAGAGTACTGGTAAATGCGGTAACGATCTCCTTTTCCGGAATCACACTTAATGTGGTCCAGTTTGTCAGGGAGGAGGTGTGGTACACCACAAGCATCTTTTCCCGTTCCGGGCTCATCATAAGAAAATGGCCTGACGAAGACGAGATATGATTGATAATTTCAGGAAGAACCTCTTTGTTCAGCTCCATATTCAGCAGATTAAAAGAGGGACAAAAAAGTACCCTGCCGTCATTTCGGTTGATTACATACAAGGACGAGGGGGAGGGAGAACTGGTATCAAAGCACTCCTGAAACAAATCGGAGTTGATGTCCGCAATCACAAAGCCAATTTTCTTATTGTTATAATCGAAAACCGGTTTTAAAACGGAAAAAGCCATATCCTTCTGGGTGTTATACCATTGACTTGGGAAATGGGGCGGTATCAGTACAAGAGATTCTTCGCTGTCTTTGATTAAGGAGATCCAGTTGTTACGGGCCATCGTTTCATAGGAAGTGGGGATTCCGTAAGTAATGGTATTTCCCTTGAAATCACTGAGCATCAGACCATTTAAATTACTTTTGAAGCTGCATAAGCTGATTAAATAATCAGAAGCGATTTTCCGATAGCTGACAATCTCTGCTCCCGTCAAATCGTTTCTTGATAATATGGTCAGGATATTGGCGGAGAGGGAGTTGCTGGAACGGACTGAAGTCAAGGCGGCTACATTGATAATATCCTGTACCTGGTTTTCAAATATAGTATTGGAAACTTCTAACAGGTGTTCGGAATTACGTATGGCAGTGGAAGCCGCCTCCTGCTTTAACGCCTGATACCAGATTCCCAGTACGAGGAAGGAAAAAAGCAAAAAGACAGCTGTCATGGATAAAATAAATTTATATCGGATACTTCGAAACCGTTTCTTCATGATGCCTCCGTATTTGGTAATCTGTGATAAAATCATCATAGTTTTTCAGGGAATATATGTCAAGTTATATAGAAAAAGTGTAAAAAAATCATATGAAGTGGAAAAAAGTCCAATGCTGTTACCTGGAGATTAATGGTATGATTAGAGTAAGAAATAACCGGTTAATTCAAGTGAATATGAGAGGAAGGATATATAATATGAAAAAGAGTAAAAGATGGATTGCCATGGGACTTTCCATTCTGCTGACTGCCAGTATGGCAGGGTGCGCCAAAACCAATACGGATTCTGTCTCCAGTAAACAAGCGGCTAAGACCGGAGGAGATGTGAAAACCCTCACTGTTTTAATGTATACAGACTGGTACAAGGCAGGCTGGCAGGCACTGGAGCAGTACATCAATGACAATTCTGCAGAACTGGGATTTAAGCTGGAGATATCAAAAATTCAGGGAGGATCTCAGGGAGACCAGGTTTTGCAGACTAAATTTGCCACCAATGATCTTCCTGATCTCATTCAGGTATACAAACCCCAATGGGTAAAATCCTACGCCAACGGTCTTGATAAGCTGGTGGATTTAACCGGACTGAAATGTGTATCGGAATACGATCAGGCAGCTTTAAACGGAACATTTGTCTACGACGGCAAATTATATGCGGTTCCCATTGATTCGGTGGTATTATCCGGAATCTTTTACAATAAAAAAGCATTTGAGAAAGCAGGAGCAGAAATTCCAAAGACCTGGGATGAGTTTCTGGCCGTTTGTGAAAAGCTGAAAAAAGCAGGGATCACTCCGGTTTATTATTCCGCAAAAGATGCGTGGAGTGTCCAGCCGCCTGCAATCAGCGGAATCTTAAATGATGCAGCAAAACGGGGAACCGATACGTTTGGTTTAATGGAGCAGATCAATACAAATAAGCTGAAATTTGCCGACTGTGAGAACTTTGTTGCTTCCATACAGCGGACAAAAGACTTAATTGATCTTGGATACGTGAATGAAACCTATTTATCAGATACCGTTGACAATGCCCATCAGGCACTGGCAAACGGGGAGTGCGGTATGTACATCAACGGAACCTGGTGTGCAGATAACATTAATAAGAAGTTTGCTGACAAAATTGATGATATCGGAGCATTTGCAATTCCCACACCAACCGGAGACAACTACATCAATATGTTTACCCCCTATTCCCTTGCCCTGACAACCAACTGCAAGGATCAGGAGCTGGGAAAGAAAGCCTTAAATTTCATTGCTTCCAAACAGGCACAGCAGATTTATGCCGATGCACAGCCTGGCGTTTATTTAAATAAAAACGTAACCAGTGAGATACCTAAGGCAACAGCAGACTTAAAAAAGATTATGGACAGTGGAAAATCCATGACGGACTGGGAAGAAATTAATCAGTATTCCTATGGAAATTTAAGTGAACCACTGTTAAATTACTATACCGGTACATTAAAAGAAGCTAAGGATGTGGCAAAGGCCCTTGATGCTGAGACAGAGCGTAACGCAAAGGCACAGGGTGATGCCAACTGGAAATAAGGATGAAATTATGAACTCATTAAAATGCAGGAGATACTCCTATACCCTTGCGATTCCGGGACTGGTCCTTTATCTGATCTTCTTTATAATTCCCGCCGTACTGGGCCTTGTTCTGTCGTTTGTCAGAATACTGGGATTTGATTTGTCCTCAGCCCGTTTCGGCGGACTGGAAAATTATATTGATGTTTTTACTCAGCCCAATATGAGAAGGGCAATTACAAATTCGTTTATTTTTGCAGTAATTACTACTGTTTTTAAAATGGGAATCGGATTGTCACTTGCAGTCGCATTAAACCGCAGGCTGGCGTTTACCAATGCACTGAGAACCATATTTTTCTTACCGGCTGTGATTAACACGGTTGCAGTAGGACTGATTTTTTCCTCTCTGATGCATCCGTCAAATGGTCTTATTAACGCCTTCCTTCGTGCAGCCGGTCTTTCTGCCTTAACAAAATCCTGGCTGGCGGACCCTCATGTTGCAATCTTTTCTGTATGTGCAATTGAGATATGGAAATGGTCCGGTTTTACCATGGTAATACTGCTCTCAGGTATGCAGACCATAGGAAAGGATTTTTACGAGGCGGCTGAAATTGATGGAGCCGGAGAGTTTACTAAATTTCGTTATATCACCTTTCCTCTTCTCTTGCCTGCATTTAACAACGCTCTGATCTTAAGTATTATCGGTGGCTTAAAAGTGTTTGATCTGATACAGGCAACCACTCAGGGAGGTCCTGGTTCAGCAACAGAAGTATTCGGAACCCTGATATATAAGTCCTTTGGTGCGGGAAGATTTGGAGAAGGGTGTGCAGCCAGTATGATTCTGGCTTTGGTGATAGCAGGGATTGCACTTCCAACTTACCGTTATATAGCGGGTAAGGAGGTGGAGATGTGAAAAAAAACAGATTGTTTACAAGTATTCTCAATCTGGTGCTGTGGCTGTGTGCATTCCTCATTCTGATTCCGGTATACATGGTGATTATGAATTCCTTTAAAAATCAGTCAGAAGCGGCTAAGATGAATATGATGCTTCCCACCCAGTGGCAGATTTTAAAAAACTATCACGACATGATAAAAGAGGGAGGAATATTGCGGGGATTTGTCAACAGCACCGTAATAACCGTAATCTGTGTATTATTTCTGATCATTTTATGCTCTACCATGGCATTTGTATTAGAGAGAAGAAAAACGGTGTTATCACGCATGGTGAATATGGCGGTGATTTTCGGGCTGGTACTCCCTCTTCAGATCATACCAACTTATTTTGTCTGCAATTTTCTTCACCTGACACATGAGACAGCGGCAGTCTTTGTACTGATTGCAGCAAACATGTCTTTTACCGTTTTTTTATACACAGGCTTTATAAAAAGTATTCCACAGGAGATTGATGAATCTGCCTGGATCGACGGAGCAGGTCAGACAGAGCTTTTTTTCAGAATTATATTTCCACTGCTTCAGCCTGTTACGATTACGGCAGTTATCATTAATTTTATGGCTGTGTGGAATGATTTTGGAATATCCATTTACTTCCTAAACAGTGCAAAAAATTACACATTGCCTTTGACCGTTTATAATTTCTTTGGAAATCACAGCTCAGACTGGCAGCTGGTCTTTGCAAATGTGGTGTTATCCACCCTTCCGGTGGCAGCAGTTTATTTACTTCTTCAAAAATATATTATATCAGGCATGACCTCCGGTGCTGTGAAAGGCTAATTAGTACTGAATAATCCGGGAGAATATTGAAACACTAAAAACGAACGGTCATGTTTAGAAGGAGGCGAATAACAATGTCAGAAAACAAGACGAAAGGTGCTGGAGCTGAACTTGCCATGATGGCTCTTGATGATATCCCATCACCCAAGGCAGATGCAAAGGAAATTGTTGCGCTGGTAAAAGAAAGCGGCCGGGTAACCGGATACCAGTTATCTGACGGCAGAACACTGAATAAAGAAGAAGGTGTCATGCTTGCCAGACAGGGTGAGATAAAGGGTGTCGGTGTGGCTTCCAGAAACGGCAATGAGTACTTAAAATCACTTCCTGACGGAACAGAGAATAATAATTTAAGTAATCTGCCATCTGTAAAAAATTAACAGAATGTTTGAAAAAGGTTCAGCCCTCTGAGGGCCTGGACCTTTTTTCGTTTCGGTGTTAAAAATCTGAAAGGAAAAAAAATACTTATTGACACAGGAACTGGAGAAGAGTAGAATGATGAACGTTGGTAAATGTTAATAGTATTAAGTAATTAAAAGGGGATAAAAATTTTGTTGGATGAAAAAGAAAAATACATAAAAAAGGTAAAAACCCACCTGGCTGTCATGATGGGGAAAGGGAGAAAAGTGGATAAAATCCTGCTGTCCCAGGGACTGACCCGCCTTGAACTGTTTGCGATTCAGCAGATATATGAAGCAACGAACGGAGATCAGGAACAAAAGGGCATTTATGTATCGGCACTGGCAAAAAAAATGGATATTGTCTTACCTTCTGCATCACGGACTTTAAATTCCCTGGAAAAGCGGGGACTGATATCCAGGGAGATTGATCCTGACAACAGAAGGAATATTTATGTCATGCTTACGGAAAAGGGATATTTCGTAAGAAAGAAGTGCCTGGAGAAAGTGAATCTGCTGGTGGGAAGAGTTGTGGAAGGCATGGGAATGGAAGATATGGATCAGCTGATCACATTATGGAACCGCTTTATTGATCAGATGGAACGTGCAGTGAATGATATGACGGAAGAAATTGACGAAACGACAGATTGATGAAACAGAAAAGAGGGAACTGACTTGAAGGTATTTTTCCGATATTTCAAACCCCATTTGATATCCTTAGCAGCGGTTATGCTGCTGCTGTTCGGGCAGGCTGCCTGTGATTTATCCCTTCCGGATTATATGTCTGATATCGTAAACAAAGGTATCACTTCGGGAGACACGATGTACATAGTCAAAGCCGGATTTCAAATGATGGGAATCGCCTTTTTAAGCGCGTTCTGCACCGTAATCGTGGGACTGATCGGTGCGAGAATGGCAGCAGGCATCTGCCGGAATTTAAGGCAGGATGTATTTACCAGAATTGAGAGTTTTTCCAGTGCGGAGATGGAGAAGTATTCCACTTCTTCGTTAATCACCAGAACCACCAATGATATTACCCAGATCCAGCAGCTGATTGTTATGCTGATCCGTATCGTGTTTTATGCACCCATACTTGGAGTCGGCGGTGTTATTCATGCCCTGGAAAAGGATAAGTCAATGTCCTGGATAATCGCCTTATCAGTGGGATTACTGCTTGTGATGATTTTTTCCATGATGATGGTGGTAATGCCCAGGTTTCAGTATGTGCAGAAGTTAATCGACCGGCTGAACCTTGTAGTCAGGGAAAGCCTTGACGGAACTCTGGTCATTCGTGCATTTAATACCCAGAGATTTGAGGAAAAGCGGTTTGATAAGGTGAATGCCAGGCTGACAGACACAAATTTATTTGTTAACAGAGTCACCTCCGGCATGATGCCGGCCATGATGCTTATTATGAATCTGACCAACTTATTAATTGTCTGGGTAGGATCAAAGGCAGTATCCAGCTTTAAGATGAAGGTAGGAGACATGATGGCATATATGCAGTATGCCATGCAGATCATTATGGCTTTTTTAATGATGGCAATGATGTTTATTATGATTCCAAGAGCCATTGTATCCATAAAGAGAGTGGTTGAAATACTGACGACTGATTCAACCATCACAGATCCCAAGGTAGCTGCAGTTATCTCTGAAACACCCAAAGGGACTGTGGAATACCGGGGAGTATCCTTTCAGTATCCCGATGCCGATGAAGCGGTTCTTCACGATATTACGTTTACAGCACTGCCAGGTCAGACAACTGCATTTATCGGAGCAACTGGAAGCGGAAAAAGCACACTGGTCAACTTATTACCCCGTTTTTACGATGTGACAGGGGGAGAAATCTTAATTGACGGCATTGATATCAGAAACTGGCCTTTAAAAAAGCTGAGAGACATGATTGGATTTGTGCCTCAGAAGGGAATCTTATTTTCCGGAACAATCGAGAGCAATTTAAAATATGGTGACAGAGAAGCCAGTAAAGAAGTGGTGGAAGAAGCAGCCAAAACTGCTCAGGCAGAGGAATTCATTGATTCCAAGCCCGAGGGCTTTTTAACAGAAATCGCCCAGGGAGGCCAGAACGTATCAGGCGGTCAGAAGCAGCGCCTTTCCATTGCAAGAGCACTGGTTAAACGAGCACCGGTTAACGTGTTTGACGACAGCTTTTCCGCTCTGGACTTTAAGACCGATGCAAAGCTTCGGGCTGCGCTGAAAGATAAAACAAAAGACAGCGTCACCATTTTAGTGGCACAGCGAATCAGTACCATTATGAATGCGGATCAGATTATTGTTCTGGATCAGGGCAGAATTGCCGGGAAAGGACCACACCGGGAGCTGATGAAAACCTGTGAAGTATACCGGGAAATCGCGCTGTCACAGCTAAGTGAGGAGGAACTGAAATGAGTGAAGAAAAATCCTCAGGCGGACCCATGGGCCGGGGCGGCGGACTTGGCCAGAAAACTGAAAAAGCAAAGAATTTTAAAGGCACCATGCTCCACCTTGCCGGGTATCTGAAACATTACAAGGTTTCCGTCATTGTTGTAATCCTGTTTGCATGCTGTTCCTCTGTATTTTCCATTGTAGGACCTAAAGTTTTAGGAAAAGCGACCACCAAGCTGTTTGAAGGGCTGATGGCATGGGCCATGGGAACCGGATTGCTTACAGATTTCCGCTATATCAGAAACCGGCTGCTGCTCTTAGTAGTGCTGTATCTTGTATCGGCTCTCTTTTCCTATCTGCAGAGTTACATTATGTCAGGGGTCAGCATGAAGATCACCTATGAGCTGAGAAAAAACATATCGGAAAAGATGAACCGCCTTCCGTTAAATTATTACGATACCAGAACTCATGGAGAGATTCTTTCAAGAATTACCAACGATGTGGATACGGTAAGCCAGACGTTAAATCAGTCTCTGACCCAGATGATCACATCGGTGACCACCTTAATCGGTATCGTAGCCATGATGCTTTCCATCAGCGTACGAATGACTCTTGTGGCAGTTTTGGTATTGTTTATATCAATGGGATTAATCGTTACCGTAGTGAAAAAGTCCCAGAAATATTTTTCCCAGCAGCAGAAAAGCCTGGGAAATCTAAATGGTCATATTGAAGAAATTTATGCAGGCCATAACGTGGTCCAGATTTTTAACGGAGAGAAAGAAGCCATTGAGAAATTCCGGCTGATCAACGATAAACTCTATGGATCTGCTTGGAAATCCCAGTTCCTGTCGGGAATGATGATGCCCATTATGTCTTTTGTGGGTAATCTTGGATTTGTGTGTGTCTGTCTGTTAGGCGGATATTTAACGGTGAAAAAGGTAATTGAGATCGGTGATGTTCAGGCATTTATCCAGTACATGAGATCCTTCATGCAGCCAATCTCTCAGATTGCCAACGTTTCCAATACTCTGCAGTCAACAGCTGCGGCAGCAGAACGTGTATTTGAATTCTTAGATGAAGAAGATGAAGTCAGTGAGACAGAAAGCCCAATCGTACTGTCTGAGGTTCATGGAAATGTGGAATTTAAAAAGGTCTGTTTTGGTTATCAGCCGGATACCATGATTATCAATCATTTTTCTTCCAATGTAGAGGCAGGGCAGACGGTTGCCATTGTAGGTCCTACAGGAGCCGGAAAAACTACCATAGTCAAGCTTCTCATGCGTTTTTACGAGCTTAATTCCGGGCAGATCCTGATTGACGGCCATGACAGCCTTACATTTACCAGAAGAGATTTACGTGCCATGTTCGGTATGGTGCTTCAGGATACCTGGCTTTACAATGCCACGGTAATGGATAACATCCGCTACGGAAATTTTGATAAGACAGATGAAGAAGTGATAGCGGCGGCAAAAGCGGCTCATTGCGATGAATTTATACGAACTCTGCCGGGAGGTTATCATATGGTGATTAATGAAGAATCCAGTAACTTATCCCAGGGGCAGAAACAGCTGTTAACCATTGCAAGGACCATTCTGGCAGACCCGAAAATCCTGATTCTTGATGAAGCAACCAGTTCCATTGATACACGGACCGAGGTCTTTATCCAGAGAGCCATGGATAAATTAATGAAAAACAGAACCAGCTTTGTCATTGCCCATCGTCTTTCCACCATCCGGGATGCAGATATGATTCTGGTTATGAAGGATGGCGATATCATTGAACAGGGAAATCACGAAACATTGCTTGAAAAGAAAGGATTCTATTCCGATCTGTATCACAGCCAGTTTGCAGAACAATCATAGCGGAGGATAATGATATGCAGGAAAACAAACACATTAATATTGAAGACCAGGAGATCAGTAAGGGATCAGGAAAACTGAAAAAAGTACTCATTCCCCTTTTGCTGGCAGTCATCCTTTTGGGAGGAGCAGCCGCAGGTTATTTCTATTACGTAAGCACAAATTATTTTAAAACCGACAATGCCAGAGTGACAGCAAAGCTGTATTCGGTAAAAGCTGTAGCAAATGGAAAGCTTTTATCCTGGGAAGTAGAAAATGGAGATCTGGTGGAGCAGGACCAGGTGCTTGGACGTGAGGAGACCCTTCCCTATATTACATCACCCATAACCGGAACCGTAGTAAAAAATGAGGGAGCTGCCAATCAGGCAGTTGCCATGGGCTCTGAACTGGCAGTGGTGGCAGACACCTCAGATCTTTATATCGGGGTAAATGTAGAAGAGACAGACATTATGAAGATAAAGCTGGGACAGAAAGTGGATATTAAACTGGATGCCTATCCCGGAAAACTGTTTAAGGGGCAGGTAATTGAGATCGATCCTGCAACCCAGACTTATTTTTCAGGTGGAACCAGTTTTACCACCAGCGGCGACTATACAAAGGTGACACAGCTGATACCGATTAAGGTAGCGATTGAAAATCAGCAGAATCTTCCTCTTGTTTTTGGAATGAATGCTTCTGTGAAAATTCATTTAAAATAATAGTCTGAGAAGGAGAAAACGGATGAAGAAGATAACAGCAGTTTTAATGGTAACAGCAATGCTTTCGTCGGCTCTTGCAGGCTGTGCGGGAGCTGGAAAACAGACAGAGGTAACAGTTGCTGCAGCAAAAGAAGGAAAAGATTTATCTGCCATGGTATGGCAGGGAACAGTTGAGGCTTTAAGCAGTGTTGATATTATTCCCGTTGCAAGCGGTAAGGTGACCCAGATCTTAGCCAAAGAAGGCGACCATGTGGAAGCGGGTGCGCCCTTGTTTCAGATCGACAATCAGGATGCCAGTCTGCAGTTAGAGCAGGCAAAAGCCAGCTTCCAGTCAGCCCAGGCTTCTTATGACAGCGCACAAAAAGCAAATCAGTTAAACAGTGTGGTTAAGCCGGCCCAGATCACATTCACCACAGCAAGTAATAATTTTAACCGGATAAAAGTCCTTTATGAAAGCGGTGACGTGTCCCAGGCAGACTATGAGGCAGCTAAGGCCCAGGTGGATGTGGCTCAGGTTCAGCTTCAGGCAGCACAGAACAGCCAGACGACCACCACTGAGGTGACAAAAGCCCAGCTTGAAAGTGCCAGGGCAACCCTTAATATTGCCCAGAAAAGATACGATGACTGTATGGTATCATCACCAATAAAAGGTCTGGTAACAAAAATAAACGTGGAAGCAGGCCAGACGGTTTCACCCCAGATCAAGGCCGCCACTGTAATCGATGACAGCGGTAAAAAAGTGGAAATAAAAGTTGCTGACATGGATATTGATCAGGTTAAAGCAGGAACAGAGGTACAGGTAAATCTTCAGACTCTTGGGGAGAATTTAAAGGGCAGTATCAGTGATATCTCTGCAGTCAGTGATTCCAGTACCGGAATGTTTCTTGTGACGGTCACTTTGGGTGAGGAGAGTACAAACAGCGCAATCGGTCTTATGGCAGATATCCGGCTCTCCGATAATAAGGAAGAAAAATCTGTCTATATTCCAGCCAAGTCTGTTCAGACCGATGATACGGGATCCTATGTTTATAAAGCCGCTGACACCAGTGCGGTGAAAGTTCCGGTCACACTGGGAAAGAAAAAGAATGCTTATATTGAAGTGACCCAGGGACTTTCCACCGGTGACCTTGTTATTTTACAGAGCAGTAAACCATTGACAGATGGAGAAAAAATCAGTATATTGACTGTGAAGTAACAGGGTAAAACTGGAAAAGGGGAAATTTTAATATGAAGCTATTCTACGCTGAACCGGCGAGTAAGTGGGAAGAAACCCTACCAATCGGCAACGGAAGTCTGGGAGCCATGATTTGGGGAAGTATTAAGAGAGAGTGTCTTGGGCTCAATGAGGAGAGTCTCTGGTCAGGTTACCGCCATGACAAAAACAATCATAATGCATTTCCTTATCTGGAACAGTGCCGCAGACTGGTGGAGCGGGAGGAGTACGTACAGGCAGAGGAATTAATCCGGAGTCATATGCTGGGAGAATATAATGAATCCTATCTTCCTCTGGGTAATCTGTACATGGACTTTGATCATGAGGGGGAGACATCGGATTACAATCGTGTCCTGAATCTGGATCAGTCAGTCAGCAATGTAAGCTACAAGGTAAACGGTGCAAGCTATTCCAGAGAATACTTTGCAAGCTATCCTGCCAAAGCGTTATTTATAAAGCTCGATTGTGACAAAAAGGCAATTAATACGCTGATTTCTTTTGAATCCCAGGTGCCATTTAAAGCAGAGTATGAGAAAGATGGAATTAAGATCAGCGGAAAATGTCCGGAGCATGTAGACCCTTCCTATATCGATTACAGCAAGAATCCAGTAATCCAGGGAGAAAAAGGAATGGAGTTTCATGCTGGATTACATCTTCTTTCCTGTGACGGAGAAGTATCCGGTGAAAAAGAAGGGCTTCGCATTACTGGCGCTTCTACGGTGATTCTGGCACTTTATGCAGTGAAAGAGCCTGCTTTCGACCATTTAGCAGCGTATGAAACCTTAAAAGAGCAGCATATCAGTGATTATAAATCCATTTATGATAAAGCGGAGCTCTACCTTGGAGAGCAGTTAGAGATCCCCACCAATGAAAGACTGAAACGGCTTCGTGACGGGGAAAAGGACAATGCACTATACAGTCTCTATTTCCAATATGGAAGATACTTACTGATCAGTTCCTCCAGAGAGGGCAGTCTTCCCGCTAACCTGCAGGGAATCTGGAGCTGGCAGTTAAGAGCTCCCTGGAGCTGTAACTGGACGACCAACATCAACGCTCAGATGAATTACTGGCTTGCACAAAGCTGTAATTTACAGGAGTGCCTGGAGCCTTATTTTGAATTTGTAAAACGGATTTGTGAGGAAGGAAAGAAAACAGCCAAAGTCCATTATCAGTGCCGGGGTTTTGTACATCACCATAACGCGGATTACTGGTGCAACACCAACCCGGTAGGAATGGCTCATGGAGAAAAAGAGGGAGAACCGGAAAGCGTTACCTGGTCTATGTGGCCCATGGGCGGCGCATGGTTAACCAATGAGCTGTTTAAGCATTATGAATACAATCCGGACCGGAAATTTCTTGAGGAGACAGTGTATCCAATTTTAAAAGAAGCGGCTCTGTTCCTGGTTGACTGGCTGTATCTGTATAACGATCAGTATGTAACCTGCCCATCCACATCGCCTGAGAATAAATATAAAGTTCCGGGCAGCGAAGACAGCACAGTGGCAGTGGCAATGTCAACAGCAATGGATCTGGAAATTATCCGGGAAGTCTTTGGAAACTTTGAAAAAACCTGTGAAATTTTAGGAATCGATGATGAAGTATTACCGGAAATTGCAGAAAGACTGAGCAAACTCACTCCTTTTAAAATCGGAAGCAAAGGTCAGCTTTTAGAGTGGCATAAGGAATTTGAGGAGCCAGAGCCCGGCCACCGCCATGTTTCCCATTTGTATGGATTGTTTCCGTCTGAGCTGTTTGAAGGAGATGAAGAATTGACAGAGGCATGCAAAACCTCTCTGCTTCTGCGTCTGGCAAACGGAGGCGGATATACCGGCTGGAGTTGTGCCTGGATTATCAACCTCTTCGCCGCACTGGAAGATTCCGGACATGCTTATGAGTATTTAAAGACTCTTCTGACCAGATCTTCTTATGACAATCTCTGGTGTGCCCATCCGCCGTTCCAGATCGATGGTAATTTCGGAGGAACTGCCGGAATCGCCAACATGCTGGTACAGGAGCGGGGCGGCAAGGTAAAGATACTTCCGGCTCTTCCTGCTGAGTTTGAGAATGGCTACGTAAGAGGTCTCAGAATTAAAAATGGTAAGACAGTAGATATCAAGTGGAGCAATGGAAAATTAGAAGATTATAAAATATATTAAATCGATTCATGAACGCAGTCACTGCCGGTATATTCCGGCGGCAACTGCGTTTTTTTTTTTGCTGCAAAAAGGATTTTCGCTTTTCTTTCTGGGAACACTTTTTTATGTAAGGAACAAATTTCCAGTGCTGTCTGTTCTGTATGTATTGACAAATGCATGGTAACAAAGTACAATAAAATACATTAAAGTATAATAAAGTTCAAAAAAGTACAATAAAGTACAATGCGAAAATTTATGTAATAAATATTAATAAAAAAAGGAAAATACCATGGAAGAGAAATATTATACCATCACCCAGGTGGCGGAGAAGCTGAATCTGCATCATAAAACCATACGGAATTTTATAAACAGCGGCAAACTAAACGCATCAAGGATGGGAAAGCAATGGAGGGTAACACAGGAGGATCTGGATTTATTTGTACAGAGCCGGGAATCATCGGAGCAGAATGAATCTTCGGATTCTTTTACCATACTGAAGCAGCCGGAGATATTAAGAGGAGGCAGATGTCAGGTATCCTCCGTTATTGATTTGGCAGATATTGCAAAGAACCAGTATATGAGAATATCAAATCTACTTCTGGCAGTTATGAACGGCAGGAATGGAGATTTTCAGGAGGCTTCTATTAATATGAAATATTATGAAGGGGAGCAGAAAATGAGAATTTTCCTCTGGGGAGGGCTGAAATTTATGGAAGAGATGTTAAATACAGTTGGCTTGCTGACTGAGGAGGAGAAAGGGAACGGTGAATAATATGAAAGCGAAAAGCGGATTTCGTAACCAGGAGAGGAAGAAAGAGATTTTAGATTTATATGATTCCTTTATAGAACAGTGGAAATTTCCCCACGAAGAACAGGTCGTAGAGACCCGTTTTGGTAAGACTCATCTTATTGTAGCAGGTGATAAGGAATGTCCGCCTCTGATTCTGCTTCATGGTACAGGAATGAATTCGGCAATGTGGCTGGAAGAAATAAAAAGCTATGCAAAAGAATATCGGGTATATGCCGCAGATATTCCAGGAGAACCGGGGAAAAGTGATGAGAGACAGCAGTCGCTGAAGGGCAAGGCCTATGCACTCTGGCTTTCTGATGTTTTAGATTCGCTTCAGATAGAGAAGGTAATTTTAATTGGTATCTCACTGGGAGCCTGGCTGGCGGTGAAGTTTTCCATTCATTACCCCGAATATGTGGAAAAGCTGGTTTTAATCGCTCCGTCCGGAATCAGTCCGGCTAAAAAATCCTTTCTCTTTACTGCCCTGTATTATGGGTTTTTTGGAGAAAAAGGAACAGAGAAACTTTATATAAAAATAAACGGAGGCAGGAAACTGCCTGAGAGAATGCTGGCACTTCAGAAGCTGATTAAGAAAGGCTTCCGCTATCGAATGGAAGAAATCCCAATTTTCCGTGATGATGAAATTAAGAGACTTTCCATGCCCGTGGCTTTATTTGCGGGAGGAAAAGATATCATGCTTCCTTCTTATAAAACTGCGGACAGGCTTCATAAACTGCTTCCCCATTCACAAATTAACGTTTTACCCCGGGAGGGGCATTCCATTACCCGGTTATCCCCAGAGATCATGAGTTTTTTAAAAGGAGATTAAAAGTTATGAAGATCGATATCGTTACCCAGAATGGAATTCCCATTGCAGTGATTTCAGGTGAAGAGCCGTTAATTCAGGATGTTGGTTCAGCCCTTGATTTAATGGCGCAGGTAAAATATGAGTCCGGAAGCAGCAGATTCGTGATTTCAAAGGAAGCCATTACAGAAGATTTCTTTTGCCTTAGTACCCGGCTTGCCGGAGAGGTCTTACAGAAGTTTGTAAATTACGGTGTGAAGATGGCAGTGATCGGGGATTTTTCAGGTTATACCAGCAAGCCTCTTAAGGATTTTATCTATGAAAGCAATCACGGTTCAGATTTTTGCTTTGTTTCAGATCTGCAAAAGGGAATTGATAAACTGGCAGCAATGTAAAAAGGAAAGGATCAATGCGAATGATGCACGGATCCTTTTTTATTGCTTGATCCATATAAAATATTTATAGATTCAGGCAAAACAATCAATTTGTTTTCTAATAGAAAACAATATATAATGAAAATATGTTATGAAATTAACAATCATTATGAAATATCAAAGGAGAGCGGATCATGTCAGCGAAACACCCAATAACAATCAGTTCCTGGACGTTAGGAGATCAGATTTCGTTTGAAGAACGTGTGAAAGCTGCCAAAGAGGCGGGGTATGAAGGAATTGGACTTCGGGCAGAGACCTATGTGGATGCATTGGCAGAGGGACTGCACGACCAGGACATCCTGGCAATCTTGGAAAAGTATCAGATTGCCTGTACAGAAGTAGAATACATCACCATGTGGGCAGAAGAGAACAGAAGCTATGAACAGATGTATAAGGAGCAGATCTGTTTCCATATGTGTGATTTATTTCATGTCACTCATATTAACTGCGGTCTCATGGAGAATTACTCTGTGGAACATACCGCACAGAAGTTAAAAGAACTCTGCCAGAGGGCAGGGGAACGCATCATCGGAGTGGAACCCATGCCCTACAGCGGAATTCCTGATTTAAAAAAGGCTTGGGCAGTGGTTACGATGTGCGGCTGCGACAATGCTAAAATCATACTGGACACCTGGCACTGGGTCCGGGCAAACCAGCCCTTTGATCTTTGTGGTGTTCCGGGAGATGCCATTGTCTCCATACAGATCAACGATGTTCATGACAGAGCATATGCCCCTTCTGTCTTAAGGGACGAATCCATGCATGACAGACTGGCACCCGGTACCGGTTTTGGCGATACAGCCGGTTTTATAAAAATGGTAAAGGATGCCGGCGTATTGCCAAAGGCTGTAGGGGTAGAAGTTATTTCCGATTTCTATATTGCAAAGGGAGCAAAAGCTGCCGCTGAGGAGACATATGCCGGTGCTGTCAGCGTGTTAAAAGAGGTATGGCCGGAACTACTTGACAACTAAAGGGGAGAGATACAGTGAAATTTGAGAATATGTTCACACCGGTTACCATCGGTCCTGTTACGGTTAAAAACCGTTTTGTTGTTCCTCCCATGGGAAATAATTTTGCAAATGGGGACGGAACCCTCAGTGACCGCTCCAGAGATTATTATGAAGCCCGTGCAAAAGGAGGGTTTGGCCTTGTTACCGTAGAGGCAACCGTTATTGATAAGACAGCAAAAGGGGGACCAAGGAAACCCTGTCTTTATGACGACAGTGTGATACCCAGTTTTAGACTGGTGGCAGATGCCGTTCACGCCTGGGGGGCAAAAATATCTGTTCAGCTTCAGCATGCAGGTCCGGAAGGAAATGCAAAACTGGCGGGATATCCCATAAAAGCGCCAACCTCCATTGCCAGCCATACAGGAAAGGATGTTCCCAAGGAGATAACAGCCAGGGAACTCTACGCTCTCATTGAGGAGTATGGAGATGCCGCGCTTCGGGCTAAAAAGGCAGGCTTTGACTGCGTGGAAGTACATATGGCACATGGCTATCTGGTCAGCAGCTTTATATCCCAGAGAACCAATAAACGGGTGGATGAATTCGGCGGAAACTTTGAGAACCGCATGCGCCTGTCCCGGCTGATTCTGGAAAATATCAGGAAAAAGACAGGAGACAGCCTGGGTATTATCTGCAGAATTAACTGCAGTGATGATACACTTGGCGGAATATCCTTACAGGATGCAGCAACAGTAGCTTCATATTTAGAGAACTGTGGCGCTGATGCCATTCATGTATCCAGGGCAGTCCATATCCGTGATGAGTTTATGTGGGCACCAACCTGTATCCATGGAGGATTTAATGCGGATTATGTTACTGAAATTAAAAAGGCTGTTCAGATTCCGGTTATTATGGTAGGACGTTTTACAGAGCCTTATTATGCAGAACTCATGGTGAAAGAGGGAAGAACCGACCTTGTGGCATTTGGACGTCAGAGCATTGCTGATCCGGAGCTGCCGGTAAAGGCATTTAAGGGAGAAATGGAAACGTTGACACCGTGCATTGCCTGTCTACAGGGCTGTGTAGCCAATATGTTTCAGGGAAAACCCATCGAATGTCTGGTAAATCCAAGAACAGGCAGAGAAACAGAACTGGAAGCTGCGGCAGTTAAGAAAAAGGTTCTGGTGATTGGCGGAGGTGTTGGGGGGCTCTATGCTGCTTACATTGCCGCACTGAGAGGCCATGAGGTGACTCTTTGCGAAAAGAAAGAGGTGTTAGGAGGCAACATGCGCCTTGCAGCCTATCCGCCGGGAAAAGGTGACATCGTGGGTATGGTGCGAAATTACATCGTACTCTGTCAAAAGGCAAATGTAACGCTTCTAACCGGCATTGAGGTAACAAAAGACTATATAGAGGAAAACGCTCCCGACGCTGTCATTGTTGCAACCGGTGCCAGCCCTCTCATTCTCCCGATACCGGGAATCACCGATTCCTCCGTTCTTTCCGGAGATGATGTGCTTTCAGGGGAAGCACAGTGCGGACAGAGGGTACTGGTTGTAGGCGGCGGAATGGTTGGATCGGAGCTGGCGGCGTTTCTTGGAGAAGCAGAGCATGAGGTCACCGTGATTGAACTGAGGGATAAGATAGGAGCAGATGTGATCAGTGAACACCGGAAATATTTAATGAAGGATTTCAGTGATTACCATATTACTACCATAACCGGTGCAAAAGTCAGTGAATTTCATCAGGACGGAGTGTCCTATACTTTGGAAGACGGCACCCATAATTGCATAAACGGATTTGACTCAGTGGTTCTTGCCATGGGGTATCGGAATTACAATCCATTTGGAGAAGATGTTGACAAGCTGGCAAAAGAAGTGTATGTTATCGGTGATGCAGTGAAAGCAAGAAGAGCGCTGGATGCCACAAGAGAAGCATACGAGGCAGCAAAAAATATCTGATAATAAGGAGAGCAAATATGGATAAGAGAATTTCTGGAAGAACAGGTTTAATGGGATTAATTGGCTCACCGGTAGGACATTCCGGTTCCCCCGCTATGTATAATTACAGCTTTGAAAAGCTGGGACTGGACTATGCATATCTTGCTTTTGATATCAAGGTAGAAGAGGTAGAAAAGGCAGTTGAGGCCGTAAAAACCTTAAAGATGAGAGGCTGCAACGTAACCATGCCCTGCAAAACGGAAGCATTAAAATACATGGATGAGCTGTCTGATGCAGCCCGTATTATTGGCGCTGTCAACACCATTGTAAATGAAGACGGAAAGCTGATCGGGCATATAACAGACGGACAGGGATTTGTGGATAATTTAAGGGATCATGGCGTTGAAATAAAAGATAAGAAGATTACCATATGCGGAGGCGGAGGCGCAGCGACTGCCATACAGGTGCAGTGTGCCTTAGAAGGAGCAAGGGAAATCTCCATTTTTAATATTAAGGATGCATTCTTTGAAAGAACTCTGGAAACAGCAGAAAAAATCAGACAGGAAAGACCTGGCTGTACAGTCAGCGTATTTGACATTGCTGACATGGAAACCATGAGAGAAGAAATGAAAACCAGTGACATTTTTGCCAATGCGACGATTGTAGGGATGAAGCCTATGGACAATGAGAGCGTGGTAAAGGATGTAACCATGTTTTACCCGGGTCTTGTAGTGACAGATGCGGTTTATAATCCAAAAGAAACGAAAATGCTGAGAGAAGCCAGAGAAGCAGGCTGTACCTGCATTGACGGGCAGGGAATGCTTGTCTGGCAGGGGGCAGCGGCCTTTAAGCTTTATACAGGACAGGAAATGCCTGTGGAAGGTGTAAAGGATCTGCTCTTTCGCTAACAGAAAGAGAGTTATAGATGAATAACAAAAGATACTATCCGACTGCTTTTGCCTTATACTTTTCTTTTTTTATCCATGGAATCGGAGCTTCCATACTGAGCCAGTATAAGACGAATTTTGCCAGGGCCTGGGGTGCCGGACAGCTGGCTGACGGAAGCTATGATGTAAGCACGGTTGTGACCGTTATTGCAGCTCTTGGGCTTGGAAGGCTGCTGGCACATTTTGTGGCCGGACCATTTTCAGACCGCTATGGAAGAAAGTTAAGCGGACTCATCGGGGTGGGATTATATGTCATATTCTTTGCAGGAATTATCCTGTCACCTAACATGGCAGCAGCCTATTGCTTTGCCATTCTTGGAGGAGCGGCAAATTCCTTTTTAGATACCTGTGTCAGCCCAACCTGCATGGAGATCTTTGTAAATAACGGTTCCATAGCCAACATGTTTACGAAATTCTCTATGTGTGTCAGCCAGTTTCTCCTGCCTTTTTTCATTCTTTTGGTAGGGAATGCAGGACTTCCATACACCACACTGTTTATCATCTGCGGAGCAGCGATTCTGGCAGACGGCTTATTAATCCTGTTGCTTCCATTCCCGGAAAGGGAGAAAAAGGTGGTAAATGGTGTAAAAACCAAACAGGAGCGAATGAAATTTACGCCTGTTTCCGTAGCTGCAATCTTAATCGGCTTTACCAGCTCCTCCACATTTATGCTGTGGTTAAACTGCAATAAAGAGCTGGGGCAGCTGTATGGAATGACCAATCCATCCCTGATTCAGTCCTATTATGCAGCTGGTACGGCTGTTGCAATTATCGTAACGGCATTTCTGATTAAAAAGGGGTTAGGCGAGAAGACGGTTCTGATTTTATATCCGGCTGTTTCCACTGTCATGCTGCTTTTGTGCTATTGGATCAGAACACCGCAGATTTGTATTATCGGGGGTTTTGTAATTGGATATGCAGGAGCAGGCGGTGTTCTTCAGCTTGCTGTGGCAACTACCATTCAGTTCTTCCCTGAGAATAAGGCAACTGCAACCTCCTTTGTGATGATTGCCTCCTCTGTGGCTAATTACACCATCTTGTCTCTGGCAGGATATTTAACGAGAATCGGAGGGAGCGAAGGACCAAGAATGATCCTTCTACTGAATGCAGGTGTCACATTCCTTGGCGTTATGCTTGCGGTTTTTGTAAAGGTAATGGAGAAAAGACAGAAAGTAAGTTAGAGATAAAAAAGACTCTGTCAGGGGCAGCAGTGCGGCAGTTCCTGACAGAACCTGAAAAATGAAAGGTATGTGTTTAATTTCAGACA
The DNA here is from genome assembly GCF_002934545.1 of Lacrimispora xylanisolvens. Classification (GTDB taxonomy): domain Bacteria; phylum Bacillota; class Clostridia; order Lachnospirales; family Lachnospiraceae; genus Lacrimispora; species Lacrimispora xylanisolvens. The sequence continues at coordinate 92,133 of NZ_PTJA01000012.1, read as the reverse complement.
CATTCTTTTTTTAACCTAAAATGTTAAAAAAATAACAAAATACAGGAGGTCATATGATTTCGGAGAAGAAAGAACTGGCATTTATTCCAATGGGGATTTTTAAACTGAGAATTCCTTTTATCCATTATAAACTGGAAAAGGTAGAATTTATTCAGGGATTGATCGTAGGAGCGACCGCTCTCAGCGCGATCCCATATATGACAGAATATTTAGGACTTCCATATGAACTGGCGTGGAGCTGCATTATTCTGGAAGCATTTTTATACATACTCCATGCAAACCTGGGCGATCCTGTGATTCCTGGCTGGATAACAGCAACTTTGCCTCTGACGCTGGCTTATTTAACTTCATATGAAATGGGGGCGGAGAGGATTCAGGCAATGATTGCCCTGCAGCTGCTGGTTGGTGTGGTTTTTATATTTATGGGAGTGACAAAACTGGCTGAGAGCTTTATTAAAAACATTCCCCCGTCTATCAAGGGGGGAATCTTAATGGCAACTCCCATCACGGTTTTACAGGGGCAGCTTTCTCCAAACGGGCAGCTTAGAAATTTTCCGGTAGCAGTCGGAGCAGGTGCTTTGCTCCTGGCAATTATCAGCTTCTCCTCCTCTTATCAGGAAAAGCGGAAAAAATACAAAGTCCTTGATATCATTGCCCAGTACGGAAACTTATTTCCCTATCTGATTGCCATGGTAATCGGAATCGCAGCAGGTGAGCTTGCCATGCCTCACGTGGAAATTGGTACATTTATTAAAATCCCCATGTTTAAAGAAATGCTTAAAAGTGTAGGAGTGTTTGGAGTGGGTTTTCCGGGAATCCGGATGTTTCTAAGTGCACTTCCTCTTGCCCTGATCTGCTATGTAATCGCATTCGGAGATTTTGTTACGTCTGAGAGTCTGATTGAAGAAGCAAAGGCAGAACGGGACGATGAAATCATTGATTTTAATTCCAGCAGATCCAATTTAATCAGCGGAGTCAGAAATATAATTCTTGCCATCTTTGCTCCGTTTCCCCCGCTGGCAGGACCTTTGTGGGTGGGAATGACCGTTTCAGTGAGCATCCGTTACAAGGAGGGAAAAGAGGCAATGAAATCTCTTCTTGGTGCAATGGGCTCCTTCCGCCTTGGAACTTTAATCAGTGTTATCTGCATTCCTGTTGTTACACTATTAAAACCGGTATTTCCCGTTGGCGCAGGAATCACTCTGATATTCCAGGCATTTGTCTGCGGAAGAATTGGCATGGAATACTGTGAGACAGATCTTGATAAAAGCATCGCAGCCATTATGGCAGTGGTTCTTGCCATGCAGGGCTCTGCCTGGGCTCTTTTGGTGGGATTTGGGCTTAACATTGTCCTGAGCAACTGGAGCATTCCGGGAGTGAAAAAAAGAACAGTAATTGAATAGAAAACGGTAAAACTCTGACACAGGAGAAGAAGGCGCTGATTCGTTACCGATCAGCGCCTTCTTCTCCTGTGTAATTAATAATGGATCCGCTGTTTACAGAAAATCTTTGCGTTCCAATGTATTTAACAGGTTCCGTCCTTCCTGAATTCCGTCTATGATTCTTCGCGCCCGGACGCTGTCTCCAATGTTGATGATCTCGGCATCAGTATCATCAAATGCCTGATGCAGATCATTGATGACCGGCGTGTTGGCTCTCATGCCAAGGCAGACAAAGCCATAGTCAAAGGGAAGCTCTGTTTCCGTCCCGTCCTGGCTGATGAGGAAAGAAGACTCTCTGACTTCAGTCAGTGTGGCTCCTGTTAACTGGACCACTTCATATTTTTTCATCATTGCATTGATTCCGCTTTTTGAAACTGGATCCAAGTCTTTTCCGATATCCGGCATCATTTCCACGATGAATACCTTTGCACCTCTTGGTGCCATATATTCCACCACATCAAGACCAACGGCACCTCCGCCTACCACCACCACCTGTTTCCCAGTCAGATCATTGGGATAATCAGGAATGTGTCCGATCATACCGGTTATGGAAGAAATGTGGCTGTCCTCTTTGTCTATGTAATCAAAGAGTCCCTTAATGGGTGGAAGAAGAGGGTTGGAGCCGGTGGCGTTTACGATAATATCCGGATTCAGACGTTTCACCCGATCCACTACAGCATCTTCTCCAGTAAAAAGATACAGGTTATGAAGATTTTTCGCACGGTTAATTAAGTAAGTTGGGAAATCATTCAGCCTTACCTTATCGGGAATTCTGGAGATCTCGGCTGCCAGTCCACCCAGGTAATCCTTTTTTTCGATAAGAAAAACATTGCATCCTACCTCTGCTGCAGTGCAGGCGGCCTCTAGACCTGCCGTTCCACCTCCGATTACAACCACATTGCAGGGTTTCTTTACTTTGTTCTTCTCATAGGATTCCCCTTCATTCACACTGGGATTAACAGTACAGCGGATGGGGCGGTTGATGCCGATGCGGTTTCCTGCACAGCCGATGTTACAGGAGATACATTTATTAATAAACGCTTCTCTGCCGGCATAGGCTTTGTTTGCCCAGGAGGGATCAGCAATCAGACCTCTTCCGATTCCAATTAAATCGGCATCTCCTTTTAGAAGGATTTCTTCAGCGATCTGGGGATTTCGTATGTTTCCCATGGTAATACATGGCTTGTGATACCGGTCTTTTACTGCCCTTGCCATATAGGAGCGCCAGCCATCCTTTAGGTAATTGGCATCAATCTGAAACTGAATGGAACCGTTTAAACCGCAGGATACATCATAGATATCTACAAATTCATCAAAGTACTGTAAGTAATCCAATGTGTCTTCCAACGTGTTTCCACCCTCTAAAAGTTCGTCAGCACTGATTCTTGCCAGGATGGGATACATAGATCCCACTTGTCTGCGTACTTCCTCAAAAACCATCCGTGGAAAGCGTGCGCGGTTTTTTGCAGAGCCGCCGAATTCATCTGTCCGGTCATTGGTGAGAGGGGAGAGAAACTGACTGAGTAAATAGGAGTGGCCTGCGTGGATTTCAACTGCATCAAATCCGGCGATCTGAGCCCGTCTGGCTGCCTGTCCGAATTTGATCACGATATCATCAATTTCTTTCCTGCTTAGGGGGCGTGGTAATTCACCGCCTGTCTTAGAAGGGATATCAGATGCAGATACTGGCTGCATGTTGGTTCTTGCAGACTGTGCGGAAGCTCCCGCATGATTGATCTGTATGGCAGCACAGGCTCCCTGCTTATGAAGTTCTTCACAGAGCTTATAATAACGGGGAATATAATTGTCATGATCAATTCGGATCTGGGTGGTTCCATTGGAGCCTGACGGGTAATCTACGTTGGCATTTTCCACGATAATCAGCCCTGTTCCGCCCATTGCTCTCTGCCTGTAATAATTGATATGCAGAAAACTCATTTCTCCATTCTGCTCACCATAGTTGGTTCCCATGGGCATCATGGCAATCCTGTTTTTGATTGTCATATTTTTAACAGTTAAAGGACTAAAAAGCTGTGAATATTTGGATTTCATATAATTTCTCCCTTTTCAATATAAATAAAAGTGATCTTAGATTCTCCTTCTATTATAAGCGTTGGGGAATGAAAAAACTAATTGATGAATTTGTGGGTATATATAAAAAATATTTATGGATTTTTCATATAATTTTCTCTGTTTTCCTTTATAAAATGGATAAAGCGGGAGACAACTGGTGTCTGATACTGATTTTTTAAATAAGCCATATAAAAGCGGCGCTCCCAACTGGGGTTTTTAATGGATATTTTTTTAACAGACAGCTGGTTTAATTCAAACATATCCGGGACAATGGCAATTCCAAATCCTGCAGCAACAAATCCTGCAATTACCTGATCTTCCTCGATTTCCAATGCGATATTGGGTGTGGCGTTTATTTTTTGAAACAGGTTGTCCACAATGGAACGAAGTCCGCTTCTTGAGTGGAAAAAAATCTGGGGATAGGGCAGTGTTTCTGAAAGATCTGCTTCGGACCGGTCTGCCAAGGGATGGTCTGTGGGAACGATAAGAACCAGATCCTGGGCAGCGACCGGAACGAATTCAATATCCGGTTCATTCTTTGCATAGGAACAAAAAACCACATCACAGGTTTTATCTTTCAGCATGGGAATTAAATCTGCAGTGATCCCGTCATGAAAATGAAAGGCGGCATTTTCCCCATCCTCCGTCTTTAAGAAGCTGGAAAGGGTAAGGGGAATGTAGTTGATTCCCAGAGTTCTTAAAAATCCGATCTCAATCAGACCCTCTCCCCGTCCAATCAGCTGCATTTTTAATACTCCGGAATCCAGAATGGATAAAGAATGTTCTACATCAGATAAAAAATCCTTTCCGCATTTTGTAAGGACAATATTCCGTCCGTCTTTTTCAAAGAGAGAAACGCCAAGCTCGGCTTCCAATGATGAAATGGCATAACTTAAGTTGGGCTGAGTGGTGTTTAGCTGTGCAGCAGCCTTAGTATAGTGTTCCAGGTGCGCAAGTGTAACAAAATAGCGTAAATGATAAAGGTTCATGGCATCCGTAATTCCTTTTCTGGCCATTGCCGGCCTGTGTCTCAAAATAGTAATAATAAAGAAATTATAACATAAAATTGATAAAATCGGGCATTTCTTCCTGAGTCAGGATTTAAAATATAAAAATACACAAAAAGTATTTACATAACTGGATAAATATGGTAACATTTACTTAATTCATAAAGAGTGTATTGATTTAAAAACAAATTAATAACTAGGTGTTACTGTATCAGCAGATACAGGCATGACTGGTGATATTTACATGTTTGCTTAAGCAACGTGTAAGTATGATCAGTTTTTTTATTTTTATGGGTTATTAAACAAGGAACCATTGGGGAGAAGGCCAATCCCGTAATGAGTATAAACAAATTTTAAAAGGAGGAAATACATGAAAAAGATCAAGTTCACCAGAAGATGTCTGCTTTTATCTATGGTGCTGATGCTGAGCGGTACTGCATTTATAACTGTTGCAAGTGCATCTGATAAGGCAGTTACGGTGGAGAATGTCACTCTCCATACATATGTGGGAGATGATGGTCAGGAGGTACAGTCCATCACCTATCAGCTCAGGGACATTTCGGCGTTAGGCAGCATTGCACCCGATGATTTTAACATAACAATTGGGAGTGAACGCTATCAGGTCAATGATATTAAGATAATGGGTAACAATGTAAAACTTTACGTGGATCCGTTTCGATATCTTGGTAAAACGGTATACGATGAAAAAATGCAGCCGACCCATTATGACTTTTCCATTAACAGTACCATTGATGGGCTGGACTTAAAGAAGGGAGATTCCTTTCAGATTAAAACAAGAACAGCAGATGATTTTGTGAAAGGAACCTTTAAAGGCAGCAACGGAGTGGAACTTCCCTATTGGCTTTATATGCCTGCCGGCTCTGCAAAAGTGCCGCTTATGCTGTGGGAACATGGAGGTGGGGAAGTCCTTTCATCCTCCTTTGAAGGAGCTAATATTTTAAATAACAGGGGAGCTGTTTCCTGGATAGAGGACGGATACCAGACAGCGGTTCTTTCCTTTCAGTTTCCGGAAAACTACAGTTTTGGGATCTCAGAAGAACCGGACCAGCTTAAGAAAATGCAGGATTATAATGATGTGATACACGAGTTTATTCAGGATCTGATCAATAAGGGGAAGATTGACTCAAAGCGGGTTTATATCAGCGGGGCTTCGTCAGGAGGCGGTGCAGTTTTGCGTTTTGTTATGCAGTATCCTGACTTTTTCGCAGCAGCCCTTCCTATATGTGCAAAGGATACCTTAATACCTATATCCAGGCCCTATGGACTTGCATATAAGTTTGATGGCAGTCTGGCTCTTACAGAGCAGGACTATCAAAAATGCTATCAGGATATCTCTGATTTAATAAGTCATCCTGATATAACCAATGTTCCCATGTGGTTTGTACAGGCGGAAAATGATCCGGTATGTACCAGCTATACTTCCAAAATTTTGTATCAGGTATTAAAGGATAAAGGAGCCGAAAATAATAGAATTACCATGTACAGTGATGAAGAAATGAAACAGGCGGGGCAGATGATATACCATAGTTCCTGGGTTCCTGCATTAAAAAGCAGAGAAATCATGGACTGGGTTTACAAGCAGAAAAAGTAGTAAGGATGAAACCTTACTAACTATAAAAAGGAGAAGGAAAATATGGCAAGCAAGTATGATGGATTAGCAAGAATCATTATTCAGAACGTTGGAGGAAAGTCCAATGTTATCAGTCTGACCCATTGCATTACCAGACTGCGTTTCAAATTAAAGGATGAGTCAAAAGCAAACACGGAGATCCTAAAAAACACCGATGGAATTGTGACAGTCATGAAAAGCGGGGGACAGTATCAGGTTGTCATCGGCAATCATGTACCAGATGTTTATGAGGTAGTCTGTAAAATTGGCGGGTTCGGGGAAGACTCCCAGGGATCAGACGAAGAAAAACCGGTGAAGCACCAGAAGCTGTTTTCTGCCCTGATTGATACCATATCAGGAGTATTTCAGCCGATCCTGGGCGTGTTCTGTGCAACCGGACTTATTAAAGGTATTCTGGCAATACTAACCTTTACCGGAGTGCTTACAGCAGAAAGCGGAACGTATCAGCTCCTTTATGCAGTAGCAGACGGCTTCTTTTATTACCTACCGGTGATCCTGGGATATACCGCTTCAAAAAAATTCGGTTTAAATCCATTTACAGGTATTGCACTTGGCTGTGCCCTGGTTTATCCTAAGGTAGTGGAACTTACTTCCAAGGATGTAATGGAAGTATTGTTTGCCGGAACTATGTTTGAATCCAATATTTATGCTACATTTATGAAGATTCCTGTGATCATGCCCAAAAGCGGTTATCCGTCTTCCGTAGTACCAATCATTCTTGCCGTATATGTAGCTTCTAAAATTGAAAAGTTCTGGAAACGGGTGATCCCGGATGTGGTTAAGAACTTCCTGGTTCCCACACTGACTTTGATGGTTGCAGCACCTTTAACCTTTGTTGTGGTTGGACCTCTTGCAAATTCCATTGCAGCAGTCATTGGTTATCTGACCCAGGCTGCTTACAATGCAAGCCCTGTTTTAGAAGGTGCGATTGTAGGTGCGTTCTGGCAGGTACTGGTAATTTTCGGGCTTCACTGGGGACTGGTTCCTGTCTATATTATGAATCTTAAATCCCAGGGATTTGACAGCTTCATGCAGCCCTATTTTGCAGCTTCCTTTGCACAGACAGCAGTAGTAATGGCAGTTATGTTTAAAACAAAGGATAAGAATTTAAAGAGTCTTTGTATTCCGGCAACAATTTCCGGTATTTTCGGTGTAACGGAGCCTGCTATTTATGGAATCTCTCTGCCAAAGAAAAAGCCATTTATTATTTCCTGTGTGGCAGCTTCCATTGGCGGTGCAATTATTGGAGCCGGGAATGTTAAGAAGTATATGTCCGGCGCTTTGGGAATTTTTGGTTTTCCTACTTTTATTAATCCTGCAAACAATGATACATCCAGTATACCCTGGGTAGCTGCTGGTGTAATTGTTGCAATGGTGATTGCATTTGCAGTTTGTTTCATTCTCTACCGGGATGAAGAAGCAAAGAAGGTTTCTAACTGAGTCCCGTAATATAACAGAAAGAAAGGAAAGATAAAAACGATGAGAAAAGATTTTTTGTGGGGAGGCGCAACCGCAGCCAACCAGTGTGAGGGCGGTTATTTGGAAGGTGGAAAAGGTATGGGTACGGTGGACGTTGTGCCATGGGGGGAAAACCGTTTCCCTGTTATGTTAGGTGAGATGAATTATAAGGATCTTCCTGACGACTCCTACTATCCATCGAGAGAAGCCATTGACATGTATCATCACTATAAGGAAGACATTGCGCTTTTTGCAGAGATGGGCTTTAAATGTTATCGTTTTTCTCTTTCCTGGTCAAGAATTTTTCCCACTGGGGAAGAGGAAATGCCAAATGAGGAAGGTCTTAAATTTTATGAAGAAGTAATTGATGAGCTGTTAAAATATAACATCGAACCGGTTATCACCATCTGCCATTTTGATGTGCCCTTAGCTTTGGCAGATAAATACGGCTCCTGGAAAAACCGTAAGCTGATCGACTGTTTTGTTCATTACTGTGACGCGATTTTCCGCAGATTCAAAGGAAAAGTCAAATACTGGATCACCTTCAATGAGATTAATATGCTTTTGCACCTGCCATTTATGGGAGCGGGAATACTCTTTGAGGAAGGGGAGAATGGAATCCAGGTCAAATATCAGGCGGCTCATAACGAATTGGTGGCATCAGCTATGGCGACCAGACTTGCTCATGAGATTGATCCCGAGTGTAAGGTTGGGTGTATGCTGGCAGCAGGTAATTTTTATCCCTACAGCTGCAATCCGGATGATGTGTGGAAAGCCATGGAAAAAGACCGGGATAACTATTTCTTTATCGATGTTCAGGCCAGAGGTCAGTATCCTGCCTATGCATTGAAATTTTTTGAAAGAGAAGGAATTACCCTCAATGCAGAAGCGGACGATTACCGGATACTAAGAGAAAATACCGTTGATTATATCTCATTTAGCTATTATTCTTCCCGTTGTGCCTCAGCAGACCCGGATATCCTAAAGAAGTCAACAGCAGGAAATGTAATGAAGAGCATTAAAAACCCCTATTTAAAGGCGTCTGACTGGGGTTGGCAGATCGATCCCCTGGGACTTCGTATTACCTTAAACACGCTGTATGACCGTTATCAGAAACCACTTTTTATCGTGGAGAACGGACTTGGCGCAGCTGATGTGATGGAGGCAGACGGCACTGTGTCGGATGACTACCGCATTGATTATTTGCGGGAGCACATAAAAGCCATGATGGATGCAGTGGATCTGGATGGAGTGGACTTACTGGGATATACCCCATGGGGTTGCATTGATCTGGTAAGTGCGTCTACGGGAGAGATGAAAAAGAGGTATGGATTTATCTATGTAGACAAAGACAATGAAGGGAACGGAACATTAAAACGCAGTAGAAAAAAATCATTTTACTGGTATCAGAAAGTAATTGGAACAAATGGAGCTTCATTAGAATAAAAAGCATGCCTGGGACAGAACAGTACCCAGGCATGCTTTTTATTTAGTTAATCACGGATATCTGATTTCTCCCTGCATTCTTTGCCTGATAAAGAGCGACGTCAGAACGTTCCATCAGACTCTCCAGAGTATCGGTATCCAGATGGAAAAAGGTTACTCCTACACTGATGCGAAGGGGAATCCGTTCCTTATTTTCTGTATAAAATTCCAGCTCCTCAATTCGTTTGCATAATAGTTCAGCCGCTGCCACAATTTCTCCTTCACTAAAGCCAAGAACCAGTGCGGCAAATTCCTCCCCGCCGATCCGTCCCAGTAAATCCTGACCTTTCATAAATTTCTGGCATTCTTCTGTTACCATGCAGATTGCCCGGTCCCCTATGTTATGCCCAAAAGAGTCGTTAATAGATTTAAAACGGTCGATGTCAATCATGAGAAAAGCGGCTTTCTGACCGTGTTCTTTGATGGTTAAAAGCCTTTTATGGGCTGTTTCCAGAAAGCTTCTTCGGTTCATAATACCCGTTAGCATATCAGTTCTTGCCTGAATTTTAAGTTCCTGCTCCGTTTTCTTACGATCGGAGATATCTTCTAAGGTGGAAAGAAACTGAACGATTTCCCCATCTTCATTTAAAATAGGAGTAAGAATTATATGTTCCCAGATAAAATCCCCATTCTTTTTCTTATTAACAATTTCACTGCTCCACTGTTTCCCTGAGAGAATTGTATTCCATAAAGTATGATAAAACTCCCGGTTGTGATATCCGGATTTTAAGATCCTTGGGTTTTTCCCTAAAACTTCCTCTAACTCATATCCCATAAGCCGTAAAAAAGTCGGATTTGCATATTCAATTTTTCCCGATGTACTGGTAAGAATAAAAGACATGGGGCTCTGTTCCATAATTGCCTGAAAGGTGTCCTCACTTTTTTTCAGCTTCTGCCTTAATTCCTTATTCGAGGTGATATCACGGATCACACTGATGATGTATGTACTATTTTGAAATCTGGTAATTTGTGATGAAATCAGTGCATTTAATTCCTTTCTTTCTTTGGTAAGAATCGTAATTTCCAGGTTCTTGCAGCTGCCATTCTTATTAATGATATCAAAAAATCGGTCTCTGTCACTAAGGGTTTTCCAGAATTCTAAATCAAGTGTGGTTTTTCCCAAAGACTCCTCTTTCGTATATCCAGTTAATAATGTGTAGGTTTCATTTACATCTATTATTTTTCCGGTGGGAAGCTCAGAAATAAATACGGTATCAGGAATTGTTTTAAATATAAGTCCAAACCGTTCCTCTGCATACGTCCTGTCCGCATGTTCCCTCTGGACAGTCATGACAATAAAGCAATAAGTCCATAAAAGGATACCGGCAATGGAGAGAAAGTAGCTCATAAAGGAAAAGAAGGAAGAGAAGTTGTAGTTTCGTGTCTCATTAAAAAAGGTAAGTAAAGCCCGGATGACAAAAAAGGTACCATAAGGAACACATGCTGCTGCGATAAGTCTGGTGGCAGGACGGACAGAATCAATGGCATGACTGCTTAAAATCTTCCCGTTATGAAAGGAAACAATAGCAAATATGAGGCAAAATACAACAATCCGATAGCTTTTATTTTCGTAGAGAAAGGAAAACCAGAAATAACCAGCAAAAAACAGAATCGAAAGTAACAGCAGTTTCTTTCTTGCTACAGGTAAATCTAAAAATCTTGAAAAGCCAATGTTCAATGCCAATATGGAAAAATAGAAAGAAATATTAGAAAAGAATACCAATAAATTTCCATAATGGGATATGTACTGGTAAGCATAAAGCAGTCCGCAGACGGCTGAAAAAATACAGCTGAAAAGTAAGTAATTCATTCCGGGATAAATTTTAATAATGCGGAAAACAAACAGCATAATCAGAACCTGTATGAAGCTGATATAAAAATAAACAACGGCGATCGTAGGGATATCCAGAATCATAGCTGCTGCCTCCATTCTAGTTTAACTAAACCAATTTTAATATGTTTTATTATAAAAAGCAACTGGATGTATGGTATTAAAAGGTTCTTAAATTCTAAAATTTCAAGTTCCCGCATATGAATGGAGAAGGGGAGGTGGAGTAATGAAAAATACTTTAGTTCTATACGAAAGCAAATATGGATTTACCAAAATGGCCGCCTGGCAGGCTGCTCTCGTACTGGGACCCGGGAAATGTATGCGGTTTTCTGAATTTAACAATAATAAACAGGAATGGGACCTTATTGTTTTACTGATTCCAGTCTATTATGAAAAACTGGATGAGGAAGCAGTTGAAAACATAAAAAATAATCTTGACCGGCTAAAAAGAGGAAAAATAGTACTTTTTTGTACCTGCCTGGTGAAAGATTATGCAAAAAAATATCTGCAGCCGGTAAGCGACCTCCTTGGAAGCAGCGTTGTATTTCAGGAAGGAATTCCAGGTAATCTGATTTTAAAACAGCTGGATCAGGAAGATCGGGTCCGGACGGCATCATTTTTGGAATCAGCAGGACTTAAGGAGCAGGATTATCTTTGTTTTGATCAGAACTGGTATATTGACACACTGCTTGGCATAAAGGAGTGGAAGGACAATCCCACAGAGGCAATGGATGAAAAAAAAATTCTTGAATTCTGTGAAGAATTCCTGTTAAACCATAATACCTGCTCATTATCAACCGGATATGGGAAAAGGGTTCGCGCCACACCTATTGAGTATCGGTATAAGAATGGATTTTTATATATTTTAAGTGAGGGCGGAGAAAAGTTTGCTAATATTCTGCTGAGTCCCAATGTCTCTGTGGCAGTTTTTAATGAGTTTCAGGGAATGAATCAGTTAAGAGGGATGCAAATCAAAGGCATGTCGGAAATAATAGAAACGGGCAGCGAAGAGTACTGTGATTTTCTCGCTATGAGAAAATTAAAATATGAAAATGTGATGAAACTTCCTTCTTCTCTTTATTTAATAAAAATTACAATAAAAAGGATTGAATTTTTATGGTCTGGCTTTCGGGAAATGGGTGTTGACGTAAAACAGTTTTTAACCTTTTCTGATCCGTCTAAATAAAAATATACAATAAGTATATACTAAGTACAAACGATTAAGGATAAAGGAGGCAAAAAAGATGAAACAGTTAATTGACTGTGCAGACCAATATATCAGGCAGTGCAGAATCAAGGATTTTGCATTATTAAAAATTTGTCTTTGTGCAGTGGGCATAATAATTGGACTTTCCATTCCGGAAAAAAAGAGGAAGTGGCCTCTTGCAGCGGCAGGTTTTGTATTCGTCATCAGTTATGTCATGCTCATGGCAGAATTCATAAAGATCTATATGGATGAAAGGTGAAAGGAATCAGATAGAAAGCCGGTTATATTAGTTCTTAGGAAAGCTGATGTAACCGGCATTTCTGTACATATTCAGTAATAAATCTCCCGATGACCATCTATGCTTTCTGACAGGGAACGTTTCAGATAATCCCCGGCTCCTTTAAAGTTCCTTTCTTCTATCATGGTACAAAGCTCGTTTGTGTTTTCATAAAGAGCTGGAATTCCGTATAAGTCACAGAAACGAAGCCAGAGCGTGCAGGTCAGGGATTTGAACGAGCGGAATATCAATGGAAGAAGAGTATTCCCGGAAAACAGTGCCAGATGATGGTGAAAGTCAAATGCGGATTCCGCCGCGTCCTGCGCACAGGAGGCTCTGCCAATGGCTTCCGTAAGACTCCGCAGCTCTGAAAGCTCTGAATCTGTGATGTCTTTTGACCCAAGATCGATGGCAAGGGTATCAAGGGCAATTCTAAGCTCTAAAATAGACCGGATCTCTTCTTTTCGCAGTACCCCTCCATTGTAATTGACAATAGATAGAAAGGTATCCATCGTTCCTTCTTTTCGGTAGTCCGCTATAAAAATCCCTTGCCTCTGGCGAATATCAAGAAATCCTTTTTCTGCCAGAGCAATTACGCCCTCGTTGACAACGGTTCTGCTGATCTGCATGGTGGCCGCCAGCTCCCGTTCCGGAGGCAGTCTGGTTCCAATTGGGAGCCGTCCGGACAGGATTTGAGATTCCAGTTCCTTTACGAACAGCTCTTTTAATGTAGGCGCATTCAGCTTTTTAAATTCCATATCATAGTTCCCCCTGTTTGTATGTGATTGTTCCTGGTTCAGCCAGTAACCACAATTCTAATTATATGGTAATTTTGTATAAAAAGCAATGAAAATTACTGTGAAAACCTCTAGTTTTCAGTTAAATATTAGGAAGATTTTGACAAAAGTTAAAACAGAGTGTTAAAATATAAACAAAGAAATAAAATTAATTGGGGGTAGAAACATGTTTGTATTTCAATCAGCGAAGGGTGGAATCCCTGTCACTTATCTTCTCATGTGGTTTTTGGTATTTGCTTCGCTATTCTTATTAAATGAGGTGTCACGGCGCTATAAAATGATTGGCCTGCTTTTCTTTTTCGTCATGCCCGCCGTATTATCCGTCCTCTGGTTTACAGTGCTGAAAAAGAGTACCTATACGGACTGGTTTCATCTTGCCAAGGTCTATTCTGCCACGGCAGGCTGCATCGGTTTCTGGTTAATCAGGCATTATGAAAAAACAAGAAAAGACAAAACCGTATTCCGCCTGTGTGACAGCCGGATTGCCCTTTGTTTTCCTCCGTTAATTCTGGCGGTTAATATTATGGAGGCAGTGACAAGGGATATAGAAGTTGGAATGACGTACCGTACCATCGCTCAGGATGCAACGGCGGATGTCTCCGTGCTTTTAATGGGAGGTCCCTGGAATTTTATGAATGCGGCGGCAGGGATCTTAAATATCATTACCATAACCGGCTGGTTTGGTATCTGCCTCAGGAAAGTGACTGAGAAAGACAAGAGTAAGGATATGCTTTGGCCTGACATGCTCTGGTTCTGGATCGCAGCCTACGATATATGGAACTTTGCTTATACCTATAACTGTCTGCCTCACCATGCCTGGTACTGCGGTCTGGCACTTCTACTGGCACCCACTCTTTGTGCATTTACAGTAGGAAAGGGAGCGTGGCTTCAGCACCGGGCTCAGACTCTTGCACTCTGGTGTATGTTTGCCCAGACCTTCCCAGGATTTCAGGATGTGGGACAATTCCGGGTGGACTCGTCTTATAAGCCGGGTATCTACTTTGCAGTCAGCCTGATTGCATTGTTAAGCAATGCTGCAGTGGCAGTCTATATGGGTATTAATATCTGGAAAAAGCACCGGAACCCCTATGGACCTGAACTTTATACAGATTTAAAATCGTATCAGGAAGTGAAAGCATTAGCAGAAACAAAAGCAACCGTATAACAAATAGAGCGGGAGGATTGGTATGCATGAACTGGGAGTCATGACGGAAGTGGTCCGGATTGTGGAAAATGTAGTCAGGGAGCAGAATCTGACACAGGTTGAAAGCCTTGTGCTGCAAATTGGCGAGATGGCTTCTGTGATTCCCTATTATGTAGAACAGTGTTATCCTGCCGCTGTTAATGGGACGATACTGGAAAACACCCGTCTTACTATTGAAATTCTCCCTGCCAGTGGACGATGCAGTACCTGCAATAAAATGTTCCATGTTACAGAAGATTATTACAAGTGTCCGTTCTGCCAGAGCTTTTCCTGGGAACTGTTAGAAGGAAGGGAATTTCTGATAAAGGAGATTGTGGCATTTTAACTCCATATGGTTCATATCAGTAAGATTGTATTGGAATTTATACCTCGTTAAAATATTGACATTTTGTTGTGACAGGTGTATATTTGACGTAGCATAAACGATAAATTTTTACTGATTGATGAGAGGAGACTACTATGCTGAAATTAATGAGATCACCTTTAAAATACGTACAGGGACAGGGGGCTTTGTCAGCGGTTTATGAAGAAACAAAGGACCTTGGAACATCATTTCTGTTTATCTGCAGCAACAGCGGATATAGAAACTGCCATGAAAAGATTGAAGAAAGCTTTGAGGGAAAAGAAGCTGAGTTGAAATTTGAGATATTCGGCGGAATCAGTTCCATAGGCGAAGTAGAGCGGATGCAGAAAATAGTCAGAGAAAATCAGATTAACTGTGTGGTTGCAGTTGGAGGCGGTTCTGCCATTGATACCGCAAAAGCAACGGCTCATTATGAGAAACTGCCGGTGGTAATCATACCTACCGTGGTGGCAACAGACGCACCATGTACCGGCTTATCCGTAATCTATAACAATGACGGAAGCTTTTCCCATTACATATTTTATCCCAAAAATCCTGATGCAGTAATTGTAGATTCTGATATTATTGCGCATGCACCTGTTAAATTCCTGGTTGCAGGAATGGGGGATGCACTGGGAACTTATTTTGAAGCGAGAGCCTGTGAGAAGGCGAAAGCCCCCAGCCTGGAAAATGGGGGAATTACAAAATCCGCCATGGCTCTTTGCAGACTTTGTTACGAGACTCTTTTAGAAGATGGATATAAGGCACTGAAGGCGTGTGAAAATCAGATTGTAACCCCTGCTCTGGAAGCAATTATTGAAGCCAATACTTATTTAAGCGGTGTAGGCGCAGATAATGGCGGTCTGGCAGTATCTCATTCCGTATACAATGGATTTACAGCGCTGGAGGAATGTGAAGCCACGATGCACGGCAGTGTGGTAGCGTTCGGAACTCTGGCTCAGCTGGTGCTGGAAGATGCCCCGAAAGCAGAATTTAATCAGGTGCTGGAATTCTGCGTCAGCGTAGGTCTTCCGGTGACCTTAAAAGAAATTGGTGTAACAGATAAAGAGAGAGTTCACATCGCTGCTAAAAATGCATGTGCCGAAGGTGAAAGCATTCATAATATGATCGGAGATGTGACTCCCGGGCAGCTTTATGATGCTCTCATTGCTGCCGATGTACTTGGTCAGGAATATCTGGCGAAAAGAAAGTAAACAACAGATGAATTAAAAAGGAGATCCTTAAGTCAGTCCCATAAGTAAGGGGCAGGCTTTGGATCTTCTTTTTATTTGAATATTTTTTATAAAAATTACCAACAATAAAAGTGCATTCAGGGTCAAAGAATGAAAGCTGTCCCCGGGACAGAACAGAAAGGAGTTAGAAAATGGTAGCAGAAGTAGATAGAGAGGGCTGCATCGAATGCGGGCTCTGCGCTTCCGTATGTCCGGAGGTATTTCGTATGGGTGATGATGGTCCGGCAGAGGTGTACGTTGACACCGTCCCAGAGTCATCAGAATCATCGGCGGTTGAGGCACAGGAAGGCTGTCCGGTCTCTGTAATTAAAGTAGAAGAATAATCACTGAAGGCACCTCTTTCTGAAACGAAGCAAAGAATCAGACTGAGGTGTTTTTATTACTATATTATAAATGGAAAAGGAGAACTGCAATGAGTGAATACATCAATAACCGCCAGATGAGACAGAAGACAATCAAAGATATTATCCGGCAGCTTCATGAGGGAAAGACTGTAGATCAGGTAAAATCCCAGTTTGAACATGTATTTCATGGAGTATCTGCCACAGAGATTTCAGAAGCGGAGGGCGCTTTAATTGCGGAGGGGCTTCCCGTGGAAGAGGTGCAAAAATTGTGCGATGTTCATGCAGCTGTATTTAAGGGGTCGATAGAGGAAATTCATCAGCCGGAAGAGCCGGCACTGATTCCCGGCCACCCCCTCCAGGTACTGGTCCGGGAAAATAAGAAAATCTCTCACATACTGGAAAAGGAAGTCCAGCCATATCTGTCCCTGACAGCACTGGAGGGATCAGGCGCAATAGATCAGTTAAAGGCAGGTGTGGAACAGCTAAAGGATTTGGACGTCCACTACAAAAAGAAAGAGAATCTTTACTTCCCTTATATGGAGAAATATGGAATTACAGCACCTCCCAAAGTCATGTGGGGAGTGGATGACGAGATCAGAGCTCAGGTGAAAGAAGTTTCCTCCCTTCTTAACAATGATCCCATAAAAAAAGAAACCCTGATACAAAAAGCACAGGATATGGCCGATAAGATTGAAGAGATGATATTCAAAGAAGAAAATATCATGATCCCCATGCTAATGGAGAACCTTACACAGGAAGAGTGGAAAACCATTGCAGATGGAAGCGGAGAAATCGGCTATATAATTGAACATGTGCCTAAGTGGGAGCCAGGAGAAATTAATAAAGAAGAAAAAGTTTCTGTCTCTGCGGAAGATGGAATCGTAAAGCTGCCTTCCGGGGAAGTGAACACCGAAGAACTGACTGCCTTGCTTAACACACTTCCTTTTGATATCACGTTCGTTGATAAAGAGGATAAAGTGAAGTATTTTTCGGAAGGAAAGGACCGGGCATTTCCAAGAACCAGAACAATTATCGGAAGAAATGTATCCAACTGCCACCCGCCTGCAAGTGTCCATATTGTTGAAAAAATCGTAGAAGATTTTAAAAATGGGGTGAAGGATCAGGAGGATTTCTGGATCAGAATGGGAGAAAAATATATCCTGATTCGTTATTATGCCGTTCGCAGTATAGATGGTGAATATCTTGGAGTATTGGAAGTCACTCAGGACATTGATCAAATTCAGAAAATTACTGGAGAAAAAAGATTAATGTCTGAATAAATGCAACAAATAAAAGAGTACAAGCCGCATTTCGTTTGAAAACTGCGGGAAACTTGTGCTCTTTTATCAAATAAATAGGAGAAAATGCCACAGTATATTTGGTACTGCGGTTACAAAAATATGTATTTTTCGACAATATATATTATACAACTAATATATATTGTTTGTCAAATAGGAAGTAATTATATAAATTAATTATTTAAAAATATAAAGTAAAATAATTGACAAAATAATGATTTTGTAAATAAGCTTATAAACATAAGAACGCCGTCATAAATTACGTCATATAAAATGTAGATAACTGGCTCCTATGTGTCTAAATTAGCTTCTGGCAGGTATGGGAAACAGATGATTATCTGGTCAGAACGCCGTCTATATCTCCGTCATTAAGCTTTTAATTGCAAGTATAGCCTGTATTGTTCGCCGAAAACCGCAGTACCAAATATACTGCGATCAGTAGTCTGGTACTAGCTGCAAAAGATAAAACAGGGAGGAAATTAAATGAAGAATTTTAAGGATTACAGCATTTCCCGAAAACTGCGGACCGGTTTTTTATGTCTGACTCTGATTATGCTTGTTGTGGGAGGGGCTGGAGTTGCCGGACTTTTCAGAATCAGCGCAATGGATACATATTTGTATGAAAAGCAGACGGCACCAATTGAGAATCTGATGGAAGCCGTTGAAGGACTGTATCAGTTTCGAATTGATTCAAGAACCATGGTTGTTGTAGCAGGTGACAATGGGGAATTGGACAAGCTGGAACAGCAATTTAATAGCGATAAGGAAAAATTTCTAACAAATATAAAAGAGTACCGGAAGACACTTACTAATTCGGCATCTTTTGCACTTCTTGATGAATCAGTAGATCTTTTTAATAATTCTTTTGAGCCGGCTATCCAGAATTGCCTCGTAGAAGCAAGAAATGGAAAAAGTAAGGAAGCATATGCCGAACTTTTAAAGGAAACCGACAATATCCAGAAAATGTTTGATAATTTTGATTTACTCATTGATAACCGCATGGCAGAAGCACATAAAACAAACAATGACAATCGTTTAACTGCTGATGTACTTATTGTGGTTTTGATTTTTACGGTTATATTTGGTGCAGGTTTCGGAATGTTTTTAGGAAACAGAATCTCCAGAATGATCAGCCGTCCCATCACCCAGGTTGTGGAAGCTGCGGGTCGTATTGCATTAGGTCATATTGATGTTGATCTGGGAAATATCGATTCAAAAGATGAGACCGGGCAGCTTGCAGATGCATTTACCCAGATGACAGGCAGTATTAAGAAACAGGTAAATGCAGCAGAAGACATCAGCAATGGTGATTTCACCATAGAAGTTCCTCTACGCTCTGATAAAGATGTTCTTGGCCTTGCACTACAGAAAATAAGAAAGGATTTAAGCCGGACGCTGCTCTCCATCAGTGTGGCTGCAGACCAGGTAAATGAAGGTTCTGCCCAGGTGGCATCCGCAGCCCAGGCACTTGCATCGGGAACTACAGAACAGGCCGCTACTGTGGAAGAATTAAGCGCATCGGTAAACAGCATAGCAAAGGAAGCAGAACAAAATGCAGAAAATGTAAAGAAAGCTACGATTTATATTGCAAATACCGGAGAAGGTCTCAAAGAAGGCAATATATATATGCAGAAGTTAAACTCTGCAATGAAAGATATTGGAACTTCTTCGGAAAAGATATCCAGTATCACGAAAGTCATTGAAGATATTGCATTCCAGACCAACATACTTGCGTTAAATGCGGCAGTGGAATCAGCCCGGGCAGGAGAGGCAGGAAAGGGCTTTGCCGTTGTAGCTGATGAAGTGAGAAACCTTGCAGGCAAATCAGCAGAGGCTGCAAAACAGACTGCAGATTTAATTCACGATTCTGTGAGAATTGTATCTGAAGGAGAAAAGCTGGCAGAAGAAACAGCCAGACTGCTCCTTGGAGTGGGAGAAAAATCGGAGCTTGTAGGACGGTCTGTTGGAGAAATTGAGCAGGCTTCCGCCAAACAGGCACTGATGATTGATGAGATTAACCAGGGACTGTCCCAGGTATCCGCTGTCATTCAGACCAATGCAGCAACTGCGGAGGAAAGTTCTTCTTCCAGCGAAGAACTGGCGGCACAGGCGCACTTACTTACCCAGGAAGTGGAGAAATTCCGGTTACAGTAACAGAATTATTTTTTTATGAAAACGGCAGTTTAACAGCTGCCGTTTTCCGTTATGAGTTAGAACGTTACAACTTTCGGCTCGGAGGTGAATGAAAAAATGGTAGCAGTTGCATTCTTCAGATATAAAACTGCAAAGATTCCATCGTCTACGGAATACAAGCGGCTGAGAGAAGCCTCATTGTCCTCCATCATGGCAGCTCTTGCTTCTCTGCGGTCGTCCCACACTGCTTCAGCTTCCAGTCTGATCCATGTTCCCTTATTCATAGCGGAAATTTCAATTTTAGGATTTTTCTGCATCTGATTAAAAACTTTTTTCTGATTGTTAGTTGTGATGTAAAGTCTGCCTTCGAATTCGCATACAGCACCAAAGGGACGGACACGGGGCTGATCTCCCTCTGTGGTTGCCAGGTAAAATGTTCCGCATTCTTTTAAGTAATTGAGGATTTCGTTCATCGCTCTTGCTCCTTTCGTGAGACCATGATATAATTTGTTTACGAGATTATTATATCGAGTATGAGATTTTTGTAAACTACGATATTTTATGATACCTAGTATCAAGGAGGATACCTATATGGATAAAAAAGATTTATTTGGACTGTGTCCTTACGTTACCTCTCAGAAGATCCTTTCCGGCAAATGGTCCATATATCTTCTCTATTTATTAAAGGATGGACCGGTGCGTTTTAATGAACTGAAGCGAATGATGCCGGAGGAGATTACCCATACAACCCTTTCCAGACAGTTGAAATCCCTGGAAGAGGAGGGACTGATTGTCAGAAAAGAGTATTCCCAGATTCCGCCAAAGGTAGAATACTTTTTAAGTGAAATTGGCTATAAATTTGATAAAGTACTTGTGGCACTGGGAGAATGGGGAGATGAATATATTGAATTTATAAAAGAAAAGGCGTAAGAATTACTTTACAATCACCCACAGCTGTATGTATAATGTAAAAAATTATACTAACGGATATTTTAGGGAGAAGCAAAATGAGAGAACTGAAAGAAATTAGAAACGATTTAAATCAATGTGACCTTCAGATTCTGGAACTTTTAATGAATCGGCTTTCCTGCATCGAGGAGATCATAGAGTACAAGAAAGCATACGGCCTTCCTATTTTTCAGCCGGAGCAGGAAGAGGTTCAGCAGGAGACTCTTATCCGGGCGATTGGTGAACATGGTTATAAAGAGGAGCTCCTTGGAATTTTCCGTCAGATTGTGGAAGAAAGTAAAAGTGTGCAGAGTAAGAGTCTGTTTCATTATAACATAGCTCTTATTGGTTTTATGGGAGCAGGCAAAAGTACAGTGTCCAAATATTTAAAAGACATGCTGGCAATGAACGAAGTGGATTTAGACACAAAAATCGTCGAAGATCAGAAGATGCCTATAAAGGATATTTTTGCAAAGTACGGAGAAGAGTATTTTCGTAACTGTGAGAGCAACGCCATCATTAGTTTAAAGGACTGTCAGCAGACGATTATTTCCTGCGGCGGCGGTGCGGTAATCAGAGAAGAGAATGTGAAGAATCTAAAGAAAAACAGCAGAATCGTACTTTTAACTGCCAGTCCTGAGACGATCCTGGAACGAGTGAAGGATAGTGATGAGCGCCCCATTTTAAATGGAAATATGAATGTTGAGTATATTAAGGGACTGATGGAGAGACGGGCCAGCCTCTACCAGAGCGCGGCTGATATTATAATAGAAACAGACGGAAAAGATATAGTAGATATCTGTGAGGAACTTATTCAGTCACTGATGAAACTGGAAGCAGCAATTTAAGAATTATTTCACGGGAGATAAGGAGGAATTTAGATGCTTTGGAAAGAAAAATATGAACTTGGAGTACCGTTAATTGATGAGCAGCACAAGGAATTATTTAAAAGAGTTGAATCTTTCATGCAGGTACTGCGTATGGCGTCTTCCTGGGAAGACAAGGTGGAAAAAGTAAATGAAACCCTGGATTTTATGAATACATATGTAGTTGAGCACTTCCGTGATGAAGAAGCCTTTCAGCAGGAAATCGGATATCCAGGTGAAGAAGAGCATAAGAAGGTTCATGCTGATATGGTAAATTACGTGATTGCTGTAACAGAAGAATATAAAAACAGCGGATACGATGAACAGCTCATGCAGAAGTTTGCAGGAAAGCTGATGGCCTGGCTGATTAATCACGTGGCATCAGAAGATCAGCGAATTGCCGCCTATGCAATTTCGAAAGGGGTGGACAAGCATGACTGATTTGTACACTCCCTTTTTAGAAGCGACCCGTAATGTTTTTCACTTAATGCTGGATATATCAAATATCTCTGACCAGCCGGCAGAGTGTTTAGGGAATGAGGAAGAGTTAGATGTTTCCATCGGTTTTACTGGTGATTTAAAAGGAGAAGTAATTTATCGTCTTCCTCATCAGACATCTCTTGGAATTGTAACCATTATGAGCGGCATGGAGTTTGATACAGTGGATGAATTTGTAATCTCTGCCATATCAGAAATAGCCAATATCATCAGTGGAAATGTACTTACCATGCTTGCAGAGAAAGATTTGACCTGTGATATCCTTCCCCCTGTCTTAAAAAGTCAGGACGGCGGTGAAGACTATGAATTTCGAAACAACATCTTAATCACTTCGGAAATAGGGGAAGTCTGTCTGGATATCAGACTGGAACCGGCTAAATAATGAAATGCACGTGTATCTCACTTAAACCAATGAGATATACGTGTTTTTTTTGTGTCCAAAAACCATCTACACAACTTCTACATATGCTCCTGCTATTCTTCTATCAGAAATGAAAAAGGAGGATGCGTAATGGGAAATGCAATCAGAACGAAAAAATTGCGTATCGGCGGGATGACCTGTATCAGCTGCCAGAATAAAATTGAAAAAAAATTACGTAACACAGCTGGAATCGAAAAAGCAGAGGTGAGCTATAACGCAGGAACCGCTCTGGTCACGTTTGATACGGATATTATTTCCTATCAGAGCATAACAGGAATCATTGAAAATTTAGGGTATAGCGTGATAACGGATCAGGGGCAGGAAAGAAAAGATACATCCAGGACTATAGGTGTTTTAATGATTATTGCTTCCCTGTATCTTTTTTTAGAACAATCCGGTCTGTTAAATCTCCTGGTGCCCAGCCAGCTGGCGGATAAGACAATGGGATACGGAATGCTCTTTATAATCGGACTGATTACCTCCGTTCACTGTGTGGCAATGTGCGGCGGCATTAACCTTTCCCAGTGTATTCCCAAAAGCGGACAGGAAGAATTAAATCAGGGACGGCTTGCAGCATTTCGGCCTGCATTTCTTTACAACCTCGGCCGTGTTATTTCTTATACAGCCGTGGGTTTCCTGGCAGGAGGCCTGGGAGCTGCCGTAACCTTTTCTAACACCTTTCAGGGTGTTTTAAAGCTGGCAGCAGGGATCTTTATGGTAATTATGGGCATCAACATGCTGGGAATCTTTCCCTGGCTTCGCAGACTAAATCCCAGAATGCCAAAGTTTATTGCAGTAAAGATCCAGAAAGAAAAATCAAAAAGTAACAGTCCGTTTTTTGTAGGCCTTTTAAATGGACTGATGCCCTGCGGACCACTCCAGGCCATGCAGATCTATGCACTGTCAACCGGAAATCCGTTTTCCGGTGCACTTTCCATGTTTTTATTCAGCCTTGGCACTGTTCCCCTGATGTTTATTCTGGGAGCTTTATCAACGGTTCTTTCAAAGAAATTCACAAACAGAGTCATGACTGCCGGTGCAGTTTTAGTGGTGGTACTGGGACTGTCCATGTTTACACAGGGAGTCAGTCTGGCGGGAATCAGTCCATCTGCAATCTTACCTGGGCTGGAAGGCATCAGTGGAAATCAGCAGGAAAGTTCAGGGCAGATAAAAATAGAAGACGGTGTGCAGGTGATTAACAGCACATTAAGTCCGGGGCGGTATCCAAATATTAAGGTTCAGGCAGGAATTCCTGTAAAGTGGATTATAGATGCACCTGCAGGAAGTATAAACGGTTGTAATAACCGGATGATTATAAGGGAATACGGCATCGAATATTCCTTTCATACAGGAGAAAACGTGGTGGAATTTACGCCGGACAAAACCGGAAAAATCCCATATAGCTGCTGGATGGGTATGATTCGTGGTTCGATTAATGTTTTAAAAGAGGGAGAGACAGATGGCGGCCAGCAATCAGAAAGTCAGGGAGTATTAAAAGAATATGCACCCCAAAAACCGGTTCCAGCCGGATATACCATACCAGTTGATGATGTGGTCGTTGCTCAGGAATCCACGGATGAGAATGGAAAGCCCGTACAAAAAATCACTCTTGAACTTACCAGTCAGGGATTTAAGCCGGCAGTTGCGGTGGTAAAAGCCGGAGTGGATACGGAGTGGACATTTATTGATAACCGTCAGGATATGGACTATGGGACCAATCTTCTGATCCCTGATTTTGCTACGGAACTGTATCTTGAAAAGGGAGAAAACACCCTTTATTTTGTACCAGATAAAAGTTTTGACTTTTCTACCGGGGACAATTCCTTTTATGGATATATAAAGGTGGTAGATGATTTGGAGAACGTGGATCTAAACGCAGTAAAGGATGAAGTGAGTAAATTTCAGACGATGATATGGCCTGAGGAAACGTTTCAGGGGTCCGGAGGATCATGCTGCGGATAATTATGCTATGAATAATCAGGTTCTGACAGGAATGGGAAAGGAGA
This sequence comes from Lacrimispora xylanisolvens, assembly GCF_002934545.1. Taxonomy (GTDB): domain Bacteria; phylum Bacillota; class Clostridia; order Lachnospirales; family Lachnospiraceae; genus Lacrimispora; species Lacrimispora xylanisolvens. Next base: position 67,591 of record NZ_PTJA01000012.1, on the reverse strand, counting down.
TTGGTTTATGGGATTATTATACAGTCACTGGCACTGCATACTGCCGGCAGCGGCTCTGATCGCAGGATTATTTTTTATGAGAAGAAATGAAAATAAAAGTGAATAACAAGGAGAAGAATGATGAAGGCAAATAGAATATCAATACTTAAAACAGCGGTGGTGGCTGCTATGTCATTGCTGGTACTTACTGGCTGCAGCTCCAATTCTGCAACCAAAACACAGGAAACCACAGCTATAAAATCGGAAAACAACAGTAAAAGTGCACAGGCAGACACAGATCTTGTAATTCCAGTTTCAGATATCACAGAAAAGGTGAGCTTTTATCCGGTAGAAGCAGATGGAACAAAGATGGAAGTTCTGGCAGTGAAAGCGCCTGACGGTACCATACGAACTGCATTTAATACCTGTCAGGTATGTTACGATTCCGGTCGGGGATACTATAAACAGGATGGGAATGAGCTGGTGTGCCAGAATTGTGGTAACAGATTCCCTATGAGCCGGGTGGAAGTGGAAGCCGGAGGCTGTAATCCATGGCCTATATTCGATCAGAATAAGACCGTGACGGATGAGTCAATCACGATCTCTTCTGACTTTTTAAAGGAATCCAAACAGATATTTGCTAACTGGAAAAAAACATATTAAATTAATCAGGACATTTCATGGAGCAGTTTACGGTAACACCATTTTGGGTTAAGTAATCTGCTCCCCATTTATACATGGTCTCAAGAATGGGGCGTATGCTGTTTCCCAGATCGGAAAGAGTGTATTCCACCTTTGGAGGAACAACTGGATAAACGGTCCTTATAATCAAATTATTCTCTTCCAGCTCTCTTAACTGCTGGGTCAGCATCTTGGGTGTGGCCTGGGGAATCAGTTTTCTTAGTTCTCCAAATCGTAAGGTGTGGTCGATCAGATGCCATAAAATCAGGGCTTTGTATTTCCCTCCGATCATATCCAGGGTTGCATCCACCGGACAGTTGTAGCCGGCACAATCAATTGGGGGCATAGTGAATCCTCCTTTAGTATCTTTTTGGGTACTATATCACTAAAAAGTGCATACTTGCAATAATTGCGATATCTGCCATAATAATATCATGAGTACTCAAAAACTTCAAGAGGCATCAGCCAATTAAAAGAGGTGAAATATATGGAAAATAAAACGTTAGATATAAGAGGCATGACCTGCGCGGCCTGTGCCCAGAGAATTGAAAAAACAGTCAAGAAGCTTCCGGGAATCAGTCAGGCATCTGTGAACCTTGCCAGTGAAAAGCTTTTTGTGGAATATGACAGCAGCCTGAATTTATCTGATATCAAAAATGCAGTTTCTAAGATTGGATATGAAGCAGCAGAAAAAACAGAATATTCGGACGTAACCATTCCCATTGGCGGAATGACCTGTGCAGCCTGTGCCAGACGGGTGGAAAAAGCAGTCGGAAAGCTGGAGGGTGTGGAAAGCTCCTCAGTCAATTTTGCAACAGAAAAAGCAACCATTGCCTATGATCCCCGGAAAGTAAGATTATCCGCCATTAAGGCAGCCATTGAAAAGGCAGGATATCAGGCACTGGAAGTGAATAAAGCAGACGCTGCGGACGAAGACAGATTAAGAAAGCAGCAGGAGATTAAGACACTGTGGACGAAGTTTATTACTTCAGCAGTATTCTCCCTTCCATTATTATATATTGCGATGGCACCCATGATCAGCTTTATCCGCCTTCCATTCCCATCAGCCATTGAGCCCATGAACTATCCCCTTGCCTATGCTCTGACGGAACTGATATTAACAGCCCCTGTCATTGGGGTAGGATATAAATTTTACGCCATTGGTTTTAAAGCACTTTTTCAGAGAAGTCCTAATATGGATTCACTCATTGCAATCGGAACAACAGCAGCTGTTTTATACAGCATTTATAATACATTCCAGATCGCTGCCGGACATTTTATGGCAGTAGATGCCCTTTATTTTGAATCAGCCGGTGTCATTATTACCTTGATTTTACTGGGCAAATCCTTAGAGGCTGTATCCAAAGGAAGAACCAGTGAAGCCATTAAAAAGCTTATGGGTCTTGCTCCAAAAACAGCCGTAATTCTGGAAAACGGGCAGGAAAAGGAAATCCCCATTGACGAAGTGGAAATCGGCGATATAATTCTGGTAAAGCCTGGTGATAAGATTCCGGTTGACGGAACTGTTACAGGCGGACACACTTCCATTGATGAATCCATGCTCACCGGAGAAAGTATGCCGGTGGACAAAAAAGAAGGAGATCCGGTTTATGCCGCTTCCTTAAACACCACAGGTGTGATCCAGTTTAAAGCTGAAAAAATCGGAAGTGATACAGCCCTTGCCCAGATCATCAAACTGGTAGAAGATGCCCAGGGGTCAAAAGCACCTATTGCCCAGATGGCAGACATCGTTTCCGGATACTTTGTACCAGTTGTCTGTGTCATTGCCCTGCTTGCAGGAATTGGCTGGTACTTCGGTACAGCAGGAGATTTGAAATTTGCACTTACCATCTTTATTTCCGTCCTGGTAATCGCATGTCCCTGTGCACTGGGTCTTGCTACACCCACTGCCATCATGGTAGGTACGGGAAAAGGAGCAGAGAACGGAATCTTAATTAAGGGCGGAGAAGCTCTGGAGACCGCTCACAAAATAAATACCATTGTATTTGATAAAACAGGAACCATTACAGAAGGTAAACCAAAAGTGACAGATGTACTTGTGGCAGGCAGTGTTTCAAAAGACCGTCTCTTACAGCTTACCGCATCGGCGGAGAGAGGTTCTGAGCATCCCCTTGGTCAGGCAATTGTCCTTGGAGCAAAGGAATCAGGACTTACCCTATTGGAAGCGGAGCAGTTTGATTCACTGACCGGACGTGGAATCAAGGCTCGTCTGGAGGGAGAAGATATCCTTGCTGGAAACAGAAAACTGATGGATGAGCAAAACATCTCCCTTGCAGGTATGGAAGAGATTTCAGACAGGCTGGCAGAAGAAGGCAAAACTCCCATGTATGTAGCAATCAATGGGGAACTGGCAGGAATTGTAGCGGTTGCCGACGTTGTGAAGGAGTCCAGCCGTGCAGCCATTGAGCGGCTTCATAAGATGGGAATCGAAGTTGCCATGATTACCGGTGATAATAAAAAGACGGCTGCAGCCATTGCAAAACAGGTAGGAATTGACCGGGTTCTTGCTGAGGTTCTGCCTCAGGATAAGTCCAATGAAGTGAAAAAGCTTCAGTCAGAGAACCGGAAAGTAGCCATGGTAGGAGATGGAATCAACGATGCACCTGCGCTGGCTCAGGCAGATATCGGAATCGCCATCGGTTCCGGTACGGATGTTGCCATGGAATCAGCAGATATCGTATTAATGCGGTCTGATCTGATGGATGTGCCGGCAGCCATTGATTTAAGTAAGCATACCATTCGTAATATCAAACAAAACCTTTTCTGGGCATTCGGTTATAATGTAATCGGAATTCCCATTGCAGCAGGTGTGTTACATTTACTATTTAACGGCCCTCTTTTAAACCCTATGTTTGCAGCAGCTGCCATGAGCCTTAGCTCTGTATCAGTGCTGACCAATGCGCTGCGGTTAAAGAGGTTTAGGCCAGACACAGGAAAGAGGTGACAGATCCATGTTAAAGAACAAGAAAACAATAACCGCAATTATCGCCGGTGTACTGGTGATTGCAGCAATTATATTTCTGACAGTAGAAAGTGCCGGAGGTACCCTTGATGTAGTGGGTAAAAAGTCGGTACAGTCCTTTGATATGGTATTAAATGCCATTCCTGATCAGGTGAGTAAGGAAGATGGGGGCAAAGGCTTTGTCCTGACTGCTCCTGACGGGGGAGCCCGTTTTATCTGGAGCGGAGAAACAGATGAAAGTTCTCGTTTTGACGTAAAGCTTCAGGCAGATGCGGCACCATTTATCCAGGCAGGCCTGGATACCGGAAAGCTTCCTGAGAATTACGAGATAAACGACGATGTTATAACTGTAGGCGTGAAGCTCAATGATGGAAGCTTCACTGGTACAGAAGAATCCGCCCTTTCCTCCTATGAGGGACTGGTGAAAAATGGCCGTAACCTGATTAATTACCATATGGATATGGATCATTTTGGAGTAAAGCTGGGCGGCGGAAATATGTTTGAATGGGCAAAAGACTTAGAGACCAGTGCTGCAACGAAACAGGCACAGGATAAAGATATTGTGTTTGTTCTGTCACCTGAACCGTTGATTGCGGCTGGCGTAGACCCTGAAAAAGTGGAAGGCTGGCTCTATGCACCCGTTCCAGTTATGGAAAACGGAAAGAAAGTGCAGGTCAACAAGTTTTTAAAGCCTTTTAATATTAAATAATTAAAATCATGGAGGAAATTGATATGGCAAAGACAGTAATAAACGTAGATGGAATGGCATGTGAACATTGTGTAAAAGCAATAACAGGAGCAGTAAGCGGGTTATCCGGCGTATCAGGAGTAGCGGTTGATTTAGCTGCAAAAACCGTGACTGTGGATCACAATCCCGATGAAGCACCGGTAGAAAAAATCAAAGCTGAGATTGAAGACCAGGGATATGATGTAGTAGAATAAAGAAAGACGGGAACCGGAATCTGACCGGTTCCCTCTTTTCATACTGAAAGTTTTTAAAATGAGGTGACAGGAAATGAACAATAACTGCAGGCAAGTGCTGGTAGTGGATGATGAGCCTAAAATTCTGGAAGTAGTATGTATGCTCATGGAAAGCAAAGGATTTAAGACATTCCCCGCCGAAACTGGGAAGAAGGCACTGGAAATATTTGATACGGAGAATCTCTCCCTTGTCATACTGGATTTAATGCTGCCTGATATCTCAGGAGAAGAGGTCTGCTCCGCCATCCGAAAAAAGTCTCGGATTCCAGTCATAATGCTGACTGCCAGAGTAGAGGAAGAGGATGTGGTAAGCGGGCTGGAGCTGGGAGCCGACGACTATATTATGAAACCCTTTGGTTTAAAGGAACTGTATGCCAGGGTGGAGGCGGTATTAAGACGCACAGAAGGGGATCTGGTACCTCTTGTTAAACGAAATTCCTGGAGAGACGGTGATCTGGTCGTTGATTTTGAAAAAAATGAGGTAAGAAAAAATGGATCCGGTCTGACACTCACACCAAGCGAACTGAAGATATTATCTGCCCTCATTAAATATCCCGGTAAGGTATTTACCAGGGAGGAACTGATTGATACGGCTCTTGGCAGGGACTTTGCCGGTTATGACAGAGCCATTGACAGCCACATTAAAAATATCAGAAAGAAAATAGAGGATGATCCTAAAAATCCCGACTATGTCTTAACGATTCCCGGGCTGGGCTATAAGTTCGGAGGCTGATGCATATGAAAACCTTAAGAAAACAGCTTTCCCTGACCATACTTTTAACCCTCCTCATTACCATTGCACTGATCGGACTTGCCTCCAACCTGCTCATTAACCGGGAATTTGAAAAATACATTGCCAAAACCGGTCAGGAGCGGCGGGATAATATTGCAGATGAACTGGAAAGCCAGTATGATGAGTTCAAAAGAAGCTGGAAGCTGGATTACGTTCATGCAATCGGAATGAATTCCTTATATGACGGATATATCATAAAACTTTATGATGCAGATGGGAACATGGTGTGGGATGCAGAGAATCACGATATGAGGCTTTGCGGCCAGATCATGAACGATATTTCCGCACGTATGAAAGAACGGGGGGCAAAAGGCGGCTTTGTGGATCACACCTATGAGCTGACTCAGAATGGGAAAAAGACTGGTTCCGTTTCCATTAAATATTACGGACCCTTTTTCATGAATGAAGCCGATTTTAATTTTATCCGTGTGATGAATATCGTTTTACTTGTCATTGGAGTTTTGTCCAGCATCTGTTCTGTTGTGGTTGGCTGTGTATTAGGAAGCAGGATATCCCGCCCAGTTACTAAAACTGCCTATATTGCCAAGCAGATCTCCACAGGAAATTACGAACTTAAATTTGAACCAGGTACCAGGATAAAAGAGCTTGACGATCTGGGCATAGCCATTAACCATTTATCCGGAGCGTTAAGTGAGCAGGAGCGGCTGCGTAAACGCCTCACTGCCGATGTAGCCCATGAACTTCGGACTCCTCTCACGGCACTTGGCTCACATCTGGAAGCGATGACAGAGGGGTTGTGGGATGCCACACCAGAACGCTTAAAAAGCTGTCATGAAGAGGTAAAACGGCTCGGTACATTGGTAGCTGATTTGGAACAGCTTGCAAGGATCGAAGGGGATAGCTTTTGCCTGAAGAAAGGTTCCATGGATTTATATTCGGCAGTCTGTCAGGCAGCAGAGAATATGACGGGAGAAATCAACAAGAAGAAGCTGGCTCTCAGTATAAAAGGGGAACCGGTTTTTGTGGATGGAGATAAAAACCGAATGGGACAGGTATTTTCCAACTTAATTTCCAATGCTGTAAAATACACACCGGAAGGCGGCAGTATCCGGATTGGCGTATCTGAAACAAGGGAGAACGGAGTCGTAACCATAGAGGATACGGGAATCGGAATCAGGAAAGAGGAGCTTCCTCTTATCTTTGAACGCTTTTACCGGACGGATCAATCCAGGAACCGGAAAACCGGAGGTGCCGGAATCGGTCTGACCATTGTAAAATCCATTGTGGAAGCCCATGGCGGCACCATAGTGGCAGATAGTAAAGAGGAATCGGGAAGCTGTTTTACAGTCTCGATTCCTAAGTCAGAATCATAGTTTATAGATATCCTTCCGGTCCCTGCTCTTTTAAAGTAAACCGGTTCTTATTAAAATTCAGTATTTCTTCTGCCTGGAGCTTACTCAGTTCATTGGACAGGGCACTCCGGTCTACGGAAAGATAATCAGCCAGCTGCTGTCTGTTAAACGGAATATCAAATGTGGAAGAGTTGCTCTTTAAAGACTCTGCGGAGAGATAGGAGAGCAATTTTTCCCTGATTGTCTTTTTTGACATGTGCTGCATCTTTTTCGTCAGAACCAGATTTCTGCCGGCAATTGCTGACAGAAAGTTCTGGATCAGCCGGGTGTGAAAACCGCAGGCAGAGGTGCATACAGTTAAAATCTTATTAAAATCCAGGAACATAATCTCGCAGTCAGAATCAGCAACTACGCTCATTTCTATTGGAACAGATGAGATGCAGGCATAGGTTTCTGCAAACAGCGTTCCAGGCATCACTTCTGAGATAATACTTCTCTTTCCCCAGAAATCTTCCTGTATAATAAGAGCGGTTCCGGAAAGAACCATTCCCACGGAATGAATGTAATCACCGCTTCTTATAATAAATTCATCTTTTTTATAACATTTCATTCGTGCAGATAAGCATTTTAACATGCTTCTGATTTCATCAGGCGAGACACCTGAAAACAAGCTTGATTTTTTTAAAACAGGCAGAAATTCTTCCATATGATTGTCCCTCCCAAGTATGTGAATGGTATTTTCCATATATCCATTTTTCCATTTTTAAATAATATTTTCAAAATGTTGTTAAAACAACGGAAATGATGATAATATTATATTATAATCGCTATAGAAAGACAAGAACAAAATAAGGAGGGAGACAAATGTCAGAGAAACTCTTAAAAAATATAGCACAGGAAGAAGTTTTAAAGTTAGCAGATTTAGTTGAGATTCAAAAGGGTCAGATCGTAAGTAAGACTCTGGTACAGAATCAGTCAGTCAGCGTCACCTTGTTTGCCTTTGATAAAGGGGAAGAGATCAGTACCCATGAATCCAATGGAGATGCCATGGTTACCGTCTTAGAGGGAACAGGAAAATTTACGGTAGACGGAACCGAGTTTATTTTAAACCAAGGGGAAACCCTGGTCATGCCGGCGAAAAAACCTCATGCTGTATATGGGCAGGAAAGTTTTAAGATGTCTTTGGTAGTAATATTTTAAAGAAAGGCAGTACAAAGAAATGGAAAATCAAATGTCCGGTTTCTTAAATGAGCTGACTGGATCGATCATCGGTCTGGCAAAAGCATGTAAGATGAATATCCGCCAGACAGCCGTAACAAGACTTCTGATGGAAGGTTTAATCACAACAATTGCTGATGCAGGCTTTGCTGATCAGGCACTGTCAGACATGCTTTTAAGGGTCAGAAGGGAAAAAGACAGGATCGCACCTGGTTGTGCTGTTTGTAAAAGTGTCTGCGGTAATACTTCTGATTATGACATAAATAATATCTGGGCAGCTGATGAAGACATTCGTTTTTTAAAGTACCTGATTTTATCCTCTATCAAAGGAATTGCAGTTTATGCTCTTCCTGCCATGGTAAAGGGAGATCAAAATGAAAAAATAAATGAATTCTTTTACAAAGCTTTGTCTATCATAAGCTATGACTTAACAATGGAAGATCTTCTTCCGGTTGCAGAGGAAGCGGCAGAGATGAATCTGATCTGCAAAGAAGCAGATATAAGCCCTGAAAGTCCTTCTATTATAATACCGGATTATGAATCCCTGAAAAAACTTATGACACCTAATATAATGGCAATCCTGGGAGAAGATTATAAAATATCCCTGATTCCCTTGCCAGAAGAAGATTTAAGAAAAATAACTGAGAAATTAACCACATTCAATTAACAGGAGGAAGAAATAATGATAACGAAGGAAATGTATATTGGAGAAATTTTAAGAAGCAAACCGGAAGCAGCAGAAATTTTAATGGGCTGCGGAATGCACTGCCTTGGCTGCCCGTCTTCTCAGATGGAATCCTTAGAGGATGCCTGCATGGTTCACGGACTTGATGCGGACGAAGTGCTGGAACAATTAAACAAATAGAGAAAAGAGGAATATAATGAGTGCATTTTTAGGACCGATTCACACCTGGTTATATAATAAAATCCTGCTTCAGAATGCAATGACAGATGCTATAGCAGCTTATGCAGAAGAAAAGGGCTGGACTAAGGGCTTAGACGAGAAGCTGGCTTCCAGATACGGGACTCTGGAAACAGGTAATTTAGAGGACAACATCAATACAGATAACATTCACGGATGGCTTCAGGAGCGGGTAAGCCTGGTGGAAAACCGCCTTGCTTATGCTGTTACAACTCTTTTAGAAGAAGACTCCACACGTCTTGATGAAATGAAACAGGCAGTAAAGGAATTCGGAAAGAACCACAGCGCAAGTGGAGATTTATCTGTAAAACAGGCCTATGATCATCTGGAAAATACGTTATTAAACGGTATGCCCTGTGACAGAGTGAATCAGCTTGTGAAGGAAGAACCGGATCTTCTGGCCTATCGTCAGGCAGTGGAAATACACCAGCCATACTGGGATATGATTCACGGAGATGTTAATAACTACTATGAACTGAGAGAAGCCCTGATCCAGGGAATGTTTGAAGGTTCAAGTGTACAATTTTATCATACTGGAAATCAGGAGTATGAATTAAGGAGCCGCTAATGAATGGAATCGATATTTTAATGAAGGAACATGAAAATATTCTGGCTTTCAACGGTTTTTTAAGAAAGATCTGTGCTGGTATTGTTGAGGGCGGAGAAGTAGACGGAGCTCTTCTTAGAGAATGCATTGACTTTGGCAGAAATTATGCAGACAAGCATCATCATGGAAAGGAAGAAAAAATCCTGTTCCGCATCATGATGGAGAATATGGGTCCTGTTGCCGATAAGCTGATCCGTAACGGAATGCTGGTGGAACACGATCTGGGAAGACTGCATCTTACCCAGCTGGAAGCGGCAATCGAAGAATATGAAAAAGATCCTGTGACTGACCATAAGCTGGATATCATTTCCAATGCTGTGGGATACGGGGCTTTATTACAGCGTCATATCGAAAAAGAAGATCAGGCTGCCTATGCCTTTGCTGCCCGCGCTCTTCCTGCAGATAAAATGAATGATGTGGATACAGAGACGGAGAATTTTGAAATTCAGGCGAGAAAAGACGGAGTGCAGGACCACTATGAGAACTGGCTTCGCAGTAAGCTGGCATAATAGCACCCGGCTTCTATCATACAAAAGAGGGGAATGTTACCCATGGAATTAAAGCATTATTTAGAGCAGCATGACAGAATCAGAGAAGAGCTGGCAGAACTGAAAAAACTTCTGGCAAAGCAGGATCTGGAGCAGAATGCCACAGAACTGGCATTCCACGTCAGCGGCCTTGCCGGTAAGTTAAACATTCATCTGACTTCCGAAGATCAGTATCTATACCCTTCCTTTTTCCGGGGGAGCGATGAAGTATTGGTAAGAAAAGCCCATGAATACCAAAATGAGATGGGAAATCTTCTGGCTGTTTTCACAGATTTTAAAAACAGCTTTAATACAAAAATAAAAATACTCTCTGACAGAGATCGATTTTTAAATGAATCAAAAGGAATTATACAGTCCATCGAGCAGCGTATGGAAAAAGAAGAAAAAGATTTATACCGGCTGGTATAAAAAGCGGAGTGGGGTAAAATAACTGGGATCAGTTGTTTTATTCCATTCTTTTTTGTGTTTAAAAATTCATGCTGCAATGGATTATTTTTGATATAATGGATTGATACAGGAGGTGAAGAAATGAAACGGAGACAGGAAAGCATCATTTACCAGCTGGCAGTCAGTGAAGGTCCTCTAACCACGGATGAGCTGGCCAAAAGACTGTCTGTCAGCGCAAGAACTGTAAAGTATGAGATGATAGAAGTAAAATCCATTTTGCCAAAGCATGGAGCGGAACTTTTAGCCAAGCGCAATGAAGGATATTCCATTCTGGTGAAGGACCGGGAATTGTTTGACCGGTATTTTGAACCTCTCTCGCTTCAGTCCAGTCTGACCAATAACTTCGGTTCCGATGATAATGCAAGATTTCTTTATATTGCAAGAAAGCTGGTTTCTTCCTCCCGCTTTGCAAAGCTTGAGGACATTGCAGATGAGCTTTATTTATCCAGAAGTGCCATTAGAGAAGCGGTCAACAATGTAATGAATTTTTTGAAAAGCTATCACCTTGAGACGGAAAGCAAGCCTGGCCTTGGAATACGTGCTTTTGGTACAGAATATCACATGCGGATTGCCATGACAGAGCTGTTTGCTGTCCATTTTCATAAGGTACTGTTAGACAATGCCGGAATGGAGTATGCCAAGTGGACGGAATGCGGATACGAGGAACGGCAGGATATCCGCCACGTTTTTCTTAAAGTATTAAGAGAATCCCCGATCAAAGTGACAGACACCAACACCCAGCGCCTTGCCATTTATTTTATTATCGTCAGGAACCGCTGCAATGCGGGGTACCGTTTAAAGCTGCCGGATGCCTGGAAAGAAGAGGTGAAAGGATCAGAAGAGTTTGCAGTAGCCAGTGAGATTTATAACAAATTAAAAAGCAGTTTTACGGGTTTTGATTTACCAGAAGAAGAGACTGTATTTCTGGCAGTATATCTGATGTCCTGCAGGGATATGTGGAATGTTAAGCAGCCCCGGGAGGAATACGCTCACTTTTATGATGATGCTCTGAATATGATGAAAGAACTTGAAGACTATATGAAACATACCTGCGGAATCGATCTTCTTCATTTTCCCTGGGCAGAAAAAGAACTGTTAAGCCTTTTGATTTCCCTTTACATCAATATCCACTTTGGTCTGGAGGGGCAGTACCGTTTCTGGTATGATTACGAAAATCAGGCGTTTAACAGCCCGGTATCAGCCGCACTGGCCTGTACAGCTGCAGGTTTTTTGCAGGATCGTCTGAATGTTACCATTTCGGTATCATTTTATTCCCAGATGGCTTCCCTGATATTTAAAATGGCGTCTCTCACCGAATATGACTTAAAACCCCAGAGACTGCTTTTAGTCAATTCCAATGGGTTAGGCCTGAATGAAATTATTCAAAAAAGAATCGTAAAAAGATATGAACATCTGGTAGAGTCCTTTACAATCGCAGAACTCTATGAGATACGCGGTATGAATCAGGAGGAGTATGATGCTGTATTAACGGATACCAGCGAGATAGCCTATCACTATGATCTTCCCTGCTGTGTCATCCATACCTTAAGCAGCGAAAAGGAAATGGACCAGCTCTTTAACCGGCAGTTAATCAGGTCGTACCAGACAGAAGCACTGATTCCGCCATCCAGCCAAATTGAAATCAACAAAAATTACCGTTATACCGATGAATTGCAATTCCTTCAGTTTCTTGCATTCCGTCATGGGAAAACTGTTTTGGAAAGGGAGAGGATTCAGGAATATTTAGAGAAAGCAAGCCTTTACGATACCGGATATTTATCGGCAAAATCGGTAATGCTTTATCTTCCCGTTTCCCTATGTGAAAAAGAGTGTATGGAACTGTACTGTCTGACTGAATCCGGTACCTGGAGAGGAAAAGAAGTGGAGTATCTGTTGTTTATTTCTGCAGACTGGAAGGGTGATTGGAAGAGAGTAAAGGCATATGAGAACAGTTTTCGAAAGCTGTTTTGGGAGAATTCTAATATGAAAGCCTTTTCTGAACGGGGAAGGCCTGTATTGTTTGAGATGATTGAAAAATGCATCAAATATGAATAACAAATCTATGCTAAAAATTGCACTAATTCCATTCGGTAATTAGTGCTTTTCACTTATTTGGAACAAATGTGAGCATAGAAAAAAGGAAGTTTCAGTATTATAATAAAGCTATCAAAGGAGGAGAGAAAGATGAAACTATTCGTATCGTCACATGGTCATCTGGCAAGCGGTTTAAAAAGTTCCATGGAGATTTTGTATGGCAGATGTGACAACATTACTGTTTTTGACGCATATGTGGATGAACGTTCCGTTCAGGAACAGCTTAAAAAGTTTTTTGAAACGGTTAATGAAGGAGAACAGGTTTTACTTATCTCTGATCTTTACGGAAGCAGTGTGAACCAGGCCATGAGCCTGTTCCTTGACCGGCCGGATACCACATTAATTGCCGGTGCAAACCTGGCGCTGATGATCGGGCTGGCTGGCAGAGAGTGTATTTCAAGAGAAGAACTGAATGAATTAATCGCACAGAGCAGAGAAATGCTTTGTATTGTAGATCTGGAAAAAGAAACGATTTCCCAGGAGGAAGATTTTTTTTAAAAGGAGCGTGAAATTATGATCGTAATGATTAGACTGGATGAAAGACTGATTCATGGACAGGTAGCAATTAAATGGTCCCAGCATACGGGAGTGGACAGGATTGTGGTGGCGGACGATGAGGCAGCAGCCAATCCCCTGATTCAAAAATCCCTGATGATGGCGGCTCCGCCCACAGCGAAAACCGCAATTAAAGATGTGGACGCAGCCATAGAACTGTTAAAGAATCCCAAGGCAGCAGATCATAAGATTCTTGTAATTGTAAGCAATCCCTCGGCACTTCTGAAAGTAGTGACACAGGTTGCTGATATTCCCCTTGTAAATGTAGGAAATTACGGAAGGGTTGCACCGAAAGCGAACGGAGAGCCAAGGAAAACCTACCGGAAGAATTTATATGCATATGACAATGAGATTATGGATTTAAAGAAGGTGGTGGAAACAGGCATCAAATGTAATTACCAGACCGTTCCGGATGATACTCCGGAGGAACTATTAAAAGTACTTAGCTAAGGAGGGAAGGATTATGTCCGTTATGACAGTTGCAATCATTGGTACTCTTACGTATTGGTTTTTCTATGTTATGGATCCTTATATTTTATCATGGCAGTGTCTGAACCGTCCCATTGTGGTGGCTCCGATCCTGGGACTTTTACTGGGTGATTTTCATACCGGCATTATCATGGGGGCATCCTTAGAGTCTATATTTATGGGGATCTCAGCCATCGGAGGTTCTGTTCCTGCAGATGCGCTGTCCGCCAGTATTGTTGCCGTTTGCTATACCGTATTAACCGGCTCTGACGTGGAAACAGGACTTGCCATTGCTCTTCCTATCGGAACTGTTATGGCTTCCTTATCAAGTATTTTCCTATCGGTCAGTTCCGCATTGGCACCATATTGGGAAAGACTTGCAGTATCCGGGAAACCAGGAAGCTTTCTTGCCCAGAACCTTGTATTTTCCGGACTTATTTATCCGCTTCCCAATGTCATTATCATTTTCCTTGGCATTGCTTATGGAGTAACCGGTTTAAACCAGGCTTTAAATGCACTTCCTGCATTCTTTATGACAGGCCTTACAGCTGCCTCCAGTATGATGGTTGCAGTTGGATTTGCAATCCTGATTTCCATGATCTGGTCAAAAGAAGTAGCCAGCTTCTTCTTTGTAGGATATATTATGGCGAAGATTTTAAAAATGGATTCCTTATCAATTGCCATTATCGGCGCTGCCATCGCAATCACCATGTTCTTCTATGAAAAGCAGCTGATCGATATGAAAAATATGAGGGTGGCCGCCGAGCAGAAGCCATCTGAGGAAGAGGAGGATTTCTTCTAATGGAAAAGAGATTATTGGACCATACAGAAAAGAAAGTATTAAAATCCATGTTTATCCGATCTCACTTAACCTTCCTGTCTTTCAATATGACAAAGATGGAGGCCAATGGCTTTACCACTACGATGCAGCCAGCCATTGAAGAGGTTTATAAGGACGATCCGGATGGAAAAAAAGAGGCTTATGCACGCCATCAGAACTTTTTTAATACCCATGCAGTTCCTTTCTCCTTTATCGCAGGGTTATCCTATGCCATGGAGAAAGAGCACAAAGAAAAGAACTCTGTTGATGGAAAAACCATTGAAAGCATTAAGGCGGCTTTGATGGGACCAACGGCAGGCATGTTCGATTCCCTGTTTTTTAACTGTCTTAGAATCATTGCAGCCGGAGTAGCCATTGGACTTTGTTCACAGGGAAATTTCCTGGGAGTTCCGATTTTCATTCTCCTTTATGGAGTGACCCAGTCTGTATTAAAATATTTCTGTGTGAAATTCGGATATATTTATGGAACTTCATTTATAGACAAGGTTTTCAGCTCCGGATTAATGCCGGCTCTTAGAAAGTCAGCTTCTATTTTAGGAGTTATGATGGTCGGAGCCATGACAGCGGGAATTGTCAATGTTCCACTTAACTGGACGATTCACATGGGCCAGACTTCCGTAGTAGTGGCAGATGTGTTAAACTCCATCTTCCCAGGTATTTTAAGCATCATTCTGGTACTGTTTTTGATGAGTCTCATTAAAAAGGGAAGACGGCCGGTGCAGTTGATCGTTGGAATCTTCGCCATTGCCTTTATCGGAGCCTTTATTGGGATTTTCTAATCCAGAAAGGACAGCCAATGATAATCAAATCAAAACGAATCTATATGGAGGATGGCTTAAAGGATGGCTTCCTTGTAATTGAGGAAGGAAAAATAAAAGAATTTATGAGAAGCACTGACGCAGAGGACGTGATCGATTATGGTAACATGAGGATTATACCAGGGATTTTTGACACCCACAATCACGGAACCTGTGGCTACGGACTGATGGATAAAGGAACAAGGGAAACAATAGCCGGATATTTAAAAGGCTGTGCCTCCCAGGGAATCACCGGTGTATTCCCCACCGCCGGTCTTTCCATGATCTCTGCTGTCGCCGACGCGGCGGCAGAGAATTTAGAAGGAGCTCAGATACTGGGGATACACAGTGAAGGACCGTGGTTAAACCGCACGGGGGAAAAGGGAATTAAGACAGGCTGGCCAGAGGTGTCAATTGATACTGCAAAGCAGATGGTTTCTGATGGAAAGGGACTGTTAAGGTTGGTTGCCCTGGCACCGGAGATTCCGGGAATTGATTCGGTGATCGAATATTTCTTATCAGAAGGAATTACCCTTGCTCTTGCACACAGTGACGCCAATTATGAAGAGGCAAAAAGGGCATATAAAAAGGGATTTTCCGTATCGACCCATACGGGTAATGTAATGACCGGCATGCACCACAGAGATGTGGGAGGGCTGGGAGCGGCGCTTTTGGATAATGAGGTGTCAAGCGAGGTGATCTGCGACGGAATGCATATCTGTCCGGAGATGCTTCAGATTTATTTCAGGATTAAGAAACCGGAACATTTCATGATGATATCGGACTGTACGCCGTTTTCCGGTGCTCCGGAAGGCAGCTACCTGGGCTTTGAACAGGGGATGACGATCAATGTATCAAAAGATGGGTTTGTGTTAACAGATACCGGACGTCTGATGGGTTCCAGCCAGCCTGTTCTATACGGTATAAGTGTGCTGACAGAAAAACTGGGAATGCCCATGGAAACTGTTTGGCCCATGTTTTCCTTAAATCCCTGCAGAAAGTATGGATTTGATAAAGAGAAAGGTTCCATAAGAGCGGGAAAAGATGCAGATTTTACAGTCATAACCAATGATTACCGGGCTGCTGCAACATTTGTCATGGGCAGAAAGGTATACGATATGGAAGAAGGACCTGTTTTTAATCCGGATTTCTTAAAGGAATGGGGACGGGAGGAGATACCGCATGAGTAAAAAACTGATTGTATCAGCCGATGATTTCGGCTTCAGCAAAGGCTATAACTATGGGGCGGTGAATGCTTACCGGGAAGGGATCGTAACGGTACTCTCTCTTATGAGCAATATGGAGGCAGCGATTCACGGAGTAGAGCTTGCTAAGAAGGAGGTACCGGAGGCAAATCTGGTTGTCCATACTAATTTTGTTCAGGGAAAGCCGGTGAGTAATCCGGATTTGATTCCATCACTTGTGGATCAAAACGGGGAGTTTTACCGCTCCTACAAATGGAAGGGGGAGGATGAATCAGACCAGAAATGTGTGGGAGATATTGTGGTAACCGCAGAGGATTGTTATAAGGAAACAGCTGCCCAGATAAGACGGTTTAAAGAACTGACCGGACATCTGCCCAATCATTTTGAAGGTCATTCAGTTATTAATAAAAACGTCTGCAAGGGATTTCATCAGGCGGCCGAAGTGTTTCAGATCCATTGCATGACAGAACCGGAGGTGGAGACAGACCGGTGGTATCCGGTTCATGAGATTATGACGGGCAATCCGATGGCTATGGAAATTTTAAACAGAGGCTGTACGCCCCAGGATTTTATTGAAGACCGGTTTGGGATTCTGACCAGCCCCTTTGAATTTAATATTATTCATCTCCACCCGGGATATGTGGACGCCTACATTCTGGATCATTCTTCCCTGACAACAGCAAGATGCAGGGATTTAGAGACAGCCTGTGATCCTGCTGTGAGACAGTGGCTGAGGGATCATGATGTGGAGCTGGTGGATTTTACGGCTATATATAAGTAAAAAAGTACGAAGAAAGATCATCTGCAGACAGAGGTTTCCTGAATCAATGGGGAAGCCTCTGTTTGCAGGTGATCTTAATTTATAATGCCGCTGGTTTTATTCGTTCGATATTCCTTGGGACTGCAGCCGTAGTGCTCCTGAAATTTCTGATAAAAAAAGCTGATATTCTCATAGCCGGCTTCATTTGCAATTTCCGTAACCGACATATTTGTATTTCTCAAAAATTTAGCAGCGTATTTTAATTTCTGAGACTGTACCATCTGTTTGTAGGTCATACCGGTATGTTTCTTAATAAGGAAAGTGAGATAGTTGGGGCTTAAATGGAAAAATGCGGCGACTGAATTTAACGAACAGCTTTTAAAATTTATTTCAATAAACCGTATGATACTAAGAATAGAAGGCGTATCCGATTCACTTTCCTCCCGTACCAGCTGGTTTTTATATACATTGATCAGCTCGGCTATAATCAAACTGAACAGATTTTTTATAAAATCGGTGGAATTGACAGAAGGGTCAAAGCATTCACATAAAAGTTCCTGAGTAAATAACTGCGTTCTTCTGCTGTTTTCCGATTGAAACAACAGATATTTGTTTTCATGGCTTTTTTCGTTCATGACATTGATAAAAAAATGAGATAGGATACTGTCTGTGGAGAAATGATCCAGAAGATTTTCCCGCAGATATTTTTTTGATACCATGAAACTGATCATAATATCATCTTCACCTGTCTCTTTTATGGAGTGGGGGACATTTGGTTCAATGATCAGCACCTGCCCCTTCTTTAAGGTGATATCTGTGTTTTTAATAGTCTGAGAGCAAATGCCGGAATAAACGTAATTAATCTCAACATAATCGTGGACGTGTACTGGTACCGGAATAAACCGGGAATTCTTTTTAATGCTGATATCCAGAGAAGTGGATTGCCATCCGGATAAAACGCCTTGTTTTCCTAATCTGTTATTTTTTTCTTCAAAGTAGATGCAATTGACGTTTTCTCCACCGATCCTTATTTTCGGCATGTGGTCCCAAAAGTCAGGAATGTATCCGCTTTTATATTTTTCCTCACTTGAGCTCAGGCTTCGAAGTGTCAGATCAAGGCTGTTTATATCCATATGATTCTCCTCAGGGGTGACTGTATGAAAAAATAGTGTATAGGATAAGTATATGCTCCATCGTTAGTTTGGTCAATAAACAAAATTGATTCCGTTATTATTATAAGCATTTGCGTATGGTAGTATAAAAATACAATGTACCCAGACACTATTTTAGAGAGAGAAGGAGAAGATGAATATGGGAAAAATCAGCTATACTCAGTTGGCATCAGATCTTGTCAGACTGGTTGGTGGCAGGGATAATATAATCAGTGTCACCAATTGTATGACCCGGCTGCGGTTTGTTTTAAAGGATGAGAATGCTGCTAAAACAGATGAGATAAAAGCAGTTAAGGATGTAAAAGGGGTAGTCCGGCAGGGAGGACAGTATCAGATTATTATTGGCACTCATGTTAACACGGTGATTGCAGATGTAAAAAAAGAGGCGGGGATCTTGGAGGGCGAAGAAAAAACTGATATGAAGCTTTTAAAGGAAGGCAATCTGTTTGACCGGATCTTTAAAATCATCAGTGGTTGTATTATGCCCATGATTGGAGTTATGGTTGCTTCCGGTATGATTAAAGGTCTGCTTGCAGTTCTGACAACTGTTAAAGTGCTTGAGGCCACAGATGGAACATATCTGATCTTATACGCAGCTGCCAATTCTATCATGTATTTTCTGCCAGTCGTTGTTGGCTTCAACGCAGGAAAGGTATTTGGTTGCAATCAGTTTGTCACTGCAATCATCGGCGCTTCTCTGATTTATCCGGATATCATTGCAGCCCAGACAGCGGGCACAGCACTGACCTTCTTAAAGATACCGGTTACTCTCATTAATTATAGCGGCAGCTTACTTCCTGTTGTGGCGGCATCCTGGGTTGCCTCTAAAATCGAGAAGGGAGCAAAAAGAATTATTCCTCAGATGGTACAGCTGTTTTTTGTACCGACAATTGTTCTTATGATTACTGTGCCGCTATCCTATCTGGTAATCGGACCTGTTATGACCTATGTATCCAATGTCCTGAGTGCGGGAGTGATGTTCATATTTAATCATGTTCCAGTTCTGGGTGGCGTACTGTTTGGCGCATTCTGGCAGCTCATTGTTCTTTTGGGATTACATTCTGCTTTTATACCGGTATTGATGAACAATTTATTTACCTTGGGAAGTGATCCAGTCAATGCAGTATTAGGTCTTACTGTCTGGGCACTGGCCGGGGTATCACTGGGATATGCGTTAAGGACAAAGGATAAGGAGAAAAAATCACTGGGGTTTGGAAATCTGGTATCCTGTTTATTTGGTATCACAGAACCCACCATTTATTCCATTGCTCTTCCTAACTTTAAATTATTTATTGCAGCTTTTGTGGGAGGAGGCATTGGAGGCGGAATTATGGCAGGACTGGGAGGCAGAATGTATTCATTTATTGGGGATGGAATCTTTCGTATCCCGGCAATGATTAATCCCAAAGGCCTGGATATCAGCTTTTATGGTTTTATCGTATGCGCAGCTATATCCTTTGTAGTATCAGCAGTCCTGGCATTTATACTGGCCGGAGAGGATACAAATAAAACGGATCGGAGTAAATGATCATGTACAGTAAAATAAACGATATTTTAAATGGGAAGGTGGAAAATAGTTTTTTTCCATTCTTCTGGCAACACGGGGAAACAGAGACTGTGCTCCGCCAATATATGGAAAAGATACAGGAAAGCGGAATGAATGCGGTTTGTATCGAAGCCAGACCACATCCGGATTTCCTGGGTGAAAAATGGTGGACTGATTTAGATATTATATTGGATGAAGCAAGAAAACGGGATATGAAAGTTTGGATTCTTGATGATTCCCATTTTCCTACTGGATATGCCAATGGAGCCATAAAAGAAAAATACCCGGAACATAGAAAATGGTATCTTTACATGCGCTGTTTTGATGCTGCCGGGCCTGTGAAGGGAGCCAGAATTAACATCAGTTATCTCGCAGGCCGCCCATGGGATGGTGTCAGTGAGGATATCAATCATGTAATTGGCGTTTACATGGCAAAACGCGTGAGCGACCGGAATAATGGTAAAGAAGAGATTATGATTGCTACGCTGAAGGATATAACGGGTGCGTACAAGGCTGGTATTATAACCATTGATATTCCAGAAGGTGCTTATCGCATATTTACAGTATATTATACCAGAAACGGGGGAGAGGAATCGACAGCTGATTACCTGAATCCGATATCTGCGGCGGCCACTGAAGTTCTGGTCAAAACGGTTTATGAACCTCATTTTGAAAAATATAAAGAGGATTTTGGTAAAACAATTACAGGATTTTTTTCTGATGAGCCAAGGTTCGGAAATAAAAAGGGATTTATGGCAGGCATAGGACAGGATATGGTTCTTCCATGGAGGCTTGGGCTTGAAAAGGAGCTTCCTTTTGAAATGAAGTTCCTTCCTTTACTCTGGGTGCAGGGAGAGGGATTGGAAGGGGAAATACGCTATCAGTACATGAATCTTATTACAAGATTATATCATGAGAACTTCACAGGAGTGCTGGCAAAATGGTGTCATGACCGAGGGATCAGCTACCTGGGACACAATATTGAAGACAACGGTGCCCATGCCAGACTGGGATATGGAACCGGTCATTACTTCCGGGGGCAGACAGAACAGGATTTTTCAGGAATCGATGTGATTGGAACCCAGATTGTTCCAGGAATGCCGTATCATCATGATTCTTTTTCCACTGGTGGTTGTGACGGGGAGTTTTATCATTTTGCCCTTGCAAAACTGGGGGCTTCCGCTGCCCATCTGGATCCGGTGAAAAAAGGCCGGGCAATGTGCGAGGCGTTTGGTGCGTACGGCTGGAATGAGGGGCTGAAGCTGATGAAATGGATTACCGATCATCTGATTGTGAGAGGGATTAATTATCTGGTACCCCATGCATTTAGTCCTAAAGAATTTCCGGATTGGGACTGCCCGCCTCATTTTTATGCCCAGGGGAATAATCCGCAGTTTCGGTATTTTAGTGTTTATAGTAATTATGCAAACCGTCTTATGAACCTGTTTCAAAATGGAGTTCATAAAGCACCTGCCGCGGTTTTATATCCGGCAGAGCAGGAATGGGCAGGGAACTATATGCCGGTGGAAAAACCGGTGCGGGAACTGCTGGAGCATCAGATTGACTGTGATATTGTATCCGCTGATTATCTTTTAGATGCGGTGGTGGAAGAGAATAGGCTGAAGATTCATAAGGAGTATTTTAAGACTTTAATTATCCCTTATGGTGAGGCGATCCCTGTAAACGTAATGAGAAAAGCAATGGAATATGCACAGTCAGGGTTGCGGGTGATATTTCTTCAGGATTATCCGTCAGGAACGCTTGGAGGGGAACTGACAGAGGAAGAATGGCTTATGCTGAAGCAAGTCTGCCTGACAGGAGCTGTCAGTGAATTGGCGGATCTTTGCAGGGATCTGGCAGAAATGAGGCTTAAAATTCCTTATCGTGAATTGGTTTATTATCATTATGAGCAGGGGACAGAGAATTGGATGTTTTTTAATGAACATTTGTCAAGAACTGTTGATACCACGATTGAGATGCCGGAAGCTGCTTATGCATACTCCTATGATGCATTTTCTAATACGCTTTATCAATTGGAGAAGGAAGAGTCTGGTTATCGGCTTAAACTGGCTCCTTATGAATCCTGTGTCTGGATTTTTTCGGAAGATCCTATTGAAGATGCGAAAGAAAGTGTAAAACCGATGTGCCATGGAAAAACGCAGGAGTTGATGGCGGAGTGGAAGGTTTCTTTCACAGACAGTTTTTCTTACCCGGATTTTAAAGAGACGTTGCCGGTTAAAGAAGTGGTGACGGTTAATACAATTGACGGATATGAGGATAAGTGCGGGACTGTATCGTATGAGACAGTTTTTACCGTTGAGGAAGGGTCTGGTGATGTGTTTCTGGATTTAGGGACTGTTTATGAAATTGCAGAAGTATTTGTAAATAACAAATCTGTCGGGGTGAAATTGTGCCCTCCCTATGTTTTTGATTTAACTGGATTGGTGGAGCAGGGGGAGAACTTACTGAGGGTGGAAGTGACCAATACGTTGGGGACGCAGATCAGGGATGGCTTGTCTCAATATCTGGTTATTGAACCATTTGGTATAGAGGGGCCGGTTATACTTAATACTTAGACTTAAATGGTTGGAAGGGTACTGTTTCAATATGACTGGTCTCGTTATTGTGAGCGAAGGCATCTATTATCAGATTTTGTCATAACTTAATTATTTTGTTGGCGGGTGCTTCGGCACTCGCCTTTTACTGTTTTACCCTTAAATTAATATTTCCAGGAGCATAGAGGTAAATATTAAATTATCTCTTTGAATGTTAGTTTATCGTATTTTTTATGAACCTTGTGAAACAGTGAGTAGGTAAGAATAAATTCGAAATGTTTGTCTGTTTCAATTTGTTTCACATTAGGTTTACCGTTTTTGATGTCACATACCTTTACTGGAAGGAATCCTTCCCCAATAAGTGTAATACTGCCAGATTGTGCTCTCTTCATAAACGCCTCCATTATATAGATTATACAGAGTATAGAACAAAAATAGAAATAAAGCAAACAGTGGGGCAGTTGGCTATGGATAGTTTTGTGACAATTATTAATCTGATTGATTATATTGGCTTTAATATTAATCGTTAAAATATGCAAGAACATCATTAAGGCTGAATAAATAGTACAATCTATTTATTCTTTCTTTGGAGGGACGAGTATTATCCAGAGATCAACAAAAAAGCCAATTATATCTACGACTATATCGAGTAAGTTATACATTTTAAAGTCTCCTTTTTTTTAAGTATATAACAAATTGCTTGAAAATAATAGCAGGTCGAGTATTAAGATTCTTTTACAATTAGAATTTGATGGATTACAGTACTTTGAAACTTAATATTGATAGTTAGTAGCTTTTCCAGTAATATAATATAAAGTAAGAAAATTATTGGCAATAAGTGAGGTGAATATGTCATGAGTGATATCGTGCACAAGTGGTATGAGGATAAGAAAAATGTAGATGAAATGGTCTATTGGAACAAAGGAGAACTTAAAAAATGGGAACGGGCAGTCGCTGACTTTTTTCCGAAAGAAGCAAAAATTCTTGATATTGGATGTGGAATGGGGAGAGAGGCATTTGCGCTTTTCGATTTGGGATTTTCTATTATAGGCATTGACATTTCAGAAGAAGTTATAAAACAAGTTGCAAAATTATCCTTAAAAAACTGTTATGATATTGATTTCTTGGTATATGATGGGTATACATTACCATTTGATGATGCTTCATTTGAAGTAATCATTATATGGGCGCAAACATTTGGCTTATTGTATGGGGATACGTATAAGAGTAACTTCCTAAATGAGTGTAAGCGCGTTCTTAAAAAAGATGGCTTACTAAGTTTTTCCGGTCATGATTATGATTATTTAATGGAACACCATAAGCAATATCTAAGCGGAAGAAAGTTTTATCCATATGCCAATACTGAAATTTATTGGGAAGCATTTTTACCCCAAGAGCTTTTAAGTTTCGTTGAAAATGCTGGATTTTCTGTGGTGCTTTGCGAACATGGAAAAATACATAAGACAGAAGATGGAGTCGTACTACATTGCTTGTGTAGAAAATAAACAAAATACAAACTGACATAATTCCTTGATAATTGAATATTGATAGTTGGTGAAATATGAGCTAAGCTGTATCATAATAAGAGTATAATAATATGATATGGAGGGGCTAATATGGAAATTAAAATTAGAAAGTTCAAAGATTCAGATGCTGAAACGATAGCAACCTTGGTGCAGCGAAACTTTCGAGAAGTAAATATTCATGACTATTCAATAGAGGAGATGGAAAAACTCGCGAAAGAATTTGATTCTAATAAAATACGAAAAACCGCTTCGTATGCAAATACTTATGTTGCAGTTGATAAGAATGATACGATTGTGGGAACTGGCTCTATAAGTAGTTTCTTTGGAAGTATGACAGAGAGTATATTATTAACAATATTCGTTCTACCTGAACTGCAAAGGAAGGGGATAGGAAAAGCAATTATACAGGCATTAGAGAATGATGAGTTATTTACTAGAGCCAGTAGAGTTGAGATTCCAGCCTCTAAAACGGCTTGTGCATTTTATGAGAAGATGGGATATCTCTATAAAAACGGGGTAAAGCAATTAGATGGAGAAGGACATTATAGAATGGAAAAGGTAAAGTAGCATCAAAAGTACCTTTGAGTAGAAATCATGGAAGCAAGAAACGTATCGCCTCATGGAATGTTTGGTGTATTAAAAAATAGAGTTTATCGAAAAATTGTATTTGTAGATTAATATTAATGGGGGTATTTTTCATGGAACAATTCTCTATTCCTGGAGCAGGCGGGATAATAGTCAGAGAGATTAATGGTGAAGATAATATACTTATGCAAACTCGTGTCAAACCAGAGGCCTTATATGAAGATGGGCTTATAGAAATACCCGCCGGAAAAATACGGGCTTTTGAGAGCATTTTTGATACGCTGAGAAGAGAGGTTAAAGAAGAAACAGGGCTTGATATTACTGAAATACAAGGGGAAAATTTATCGACAGTCTATAAAGGTAATTCATATATGGTCTTAAATTTTATGCCTTTTTCTTGCGCTCAGAATTTAGTCGGAAACTATCCTATAATGGTCTTTGTGTTTATTTGTAAGGCAGAGGGAGAGATGCTTCCTTTTTCAGATGAGTCAAAAAATTACAAATGGACACCTGTTTCTGTAATAAGGAGATTATTAGAAGATTCACCAGAAATTTTTTATCCAATGCATATAGATACTCTAAAGAAATATATTAGCATAAGTGTAGGGAATCGACAGGATTGAAGAGGATAATTAGAATTTATTACGAGAGGAACTAAAATAAACAGGGAAATTACTACATTTATAGGCTTGGGTAAAATTGTGCTAACATTGATGCGATGAAAAACAATTCCAAGTTTTCTTCTTAAACAGAATACCATTAATTCATTACCTATCAATATTAATTTTTAAATGTACGCATTTTATGGATTACTGCACACTGTAAACCGGGCGTCTGTACAAGATTTTCCTCAAAAAACATTGTGGCGGCAAGATTTCCACTATAAAATTCGCAAAAATTACTAACTATAATTTGTAAAATAAAGGGTGGTTTAATTTGGATGATATACTATTTCTGCTAATCGTGGGTGGAATTGGATTGTTATTTGTGTATTTAGGATTACTTCTATGGATAAAAGAGAAGATAAATATTATGCATGATTATCATTATACAAAAGTTAAGGAAACTGATAAAAAGCCATATACACGAATTATGGGAATTGCAATGATAGTGATAGGTATTGGGTGCTTATTATCTGGCGTGGCAAGCCTGTTTATCGGTGGTGGGAAAAGTATTATTGTGTTTGGTGGCTCCTTTACAATTGGTATCCTCATGATGTTATACGCGCAAATAAAATATAATCATGGATTATTTTAAATGTATTTTAGTCTGTTGAATCGAAATCCTTGAATTTAACAAGAAACCGCCCCAGGCATTGCTTTCGGCGGTTTCCATCTGTGCTGCCCAATGACGAAAACCAGCCATTTTGCAAATGTCCCTTATTCATTCATATCATGGTTTAATAATACCATATGAAGGTGATCTTCCCATTTCCCGTTAATTTTTAAGTACTGTGGGGAAAGACCTTCTTCCTGGAAGCCAAGCTTTTGTGTCACCTTCAGGGATCTGATATTCCGTGGCATAATACTGGCTTCAATCCGGTGAAGACCGTAGTCCTGAAACATAATTTCAATTCCTTTTTTCACAGCTTCTGTCATATAGCCCATATTTATTTCATCTTTATCCAGGTTATATCCAAGAAAGCAGGAGAGGAATACTCCTTTTACAATATTGCTGAATGTCAGGGCGCCGATCACCTTGTCTTCTTCCCCTTTTTTGGAGATCCACAGTTTTAATGAATTGTTATCTGCTATTTGGTTTTCCAGCTGTTTCTCCTGATATTCCGTGGTGTAATATTCCTCGGGTCTTACAGGTTCCCATTCCGATAAAAATTCCCGGTTTTTTATATAATAGTCCGTGATCATGGGTGCAAATGACAGTTCCGGTGTTCTTAGTAAAAGCCGTTGGGTTTCATAAAATGTTGACATGTTTTCCTCCTGTTGTATTAAAAAATTGGAGTGAAAGTATAGCATGATTGGGAGAACGTGTCAAGGAAATTTAAAAGATGACCGTGATGTCTTGAAATATTAAATAGAAGAAAGTGATACAACTATTTGTTATGCAATGGCCCATGTGCTAATCTCAAAAATATTAAAGAGATGAAAGGTGTATCATTTAACTGATGATTTTGTACCGAACATATTAAAATGATTTTATTATATGAAAGAATTTAAAGTATAATCTTTACAAGAATTCCCCTTCCATATTGTGAAAATAAAAAATTTAGAGTACAATAGAAAAGTATGGAGGAGAGTAGCAAATATGAACGAGAACATGGATTTTCACACACATAAAGCAGAGGATGGAACGGAATACACCCATTCCCATTTACCCGGACACCCTCATAAGCATACCAATACAAAGGTGGTTATGAACCGGCTGTCCCGTGCGATCGGACATTTGGAATCTGTGAAACGTATGGTCAGTGAGGAACGGGACTGCAGTGAGGTACTGATCCAGTTGTCAGCTGTTATATCAGCGTTAAATCAAACTGGAAAGGTAATTATCAAGGATCATATTGAACATTGTATTGTGGATGCGGTGGAATCAGGAGACAAGCAGGCAATTGAGGATTTAAACAAGGCAATTGACCGTTTCATTAAATAAAACAAATTCCTATCGGCAGGAAACCTTATCCAGTAAAAATGAATTGCCCAAACACACTTTTCGAAGTATAATTACTTGAAGTGTGTTTTTTTATACCAACAGGCAGAAAATGTAGAAAGAGGTAGATTCATTTGTTAAATCAGTTTTCCAGAACCCAGCTGTTACTGGGGGAAGACGCTATGAAGCGTCTGTCAGAAGCGAAAGTTGCAGTATTTGGAATAGGCGGAGTGGGCGGATATGTTGTGGAAGCTCTGGTAAGAAGCGGAGTCCGTTCCTTTGTTCTTGTTGATGATGATAAGGTATGTCTGACCAATATTAACAGGCAGATTATAGCCACCAGAAAAACGGTTGGCAAATATAAGGTAGAAGTAATGAAGGAGCGGATCTTAGAGATCAATCCTGATGCTGAAGTGGAGATGCATAAATGCTTCTTTTTACCGGAGAATGCAGGAGATTTTTCCTTTCAGGACTATGATTATGTAGTGGATGCGGTGGATACGGTAACAGCCAAGCTTCAGCTTGTGATGCAGGCAAAAGAGGCAGGCGTTCCAGTTATCAGCTGCATGGGTGCAGGAAACAAGTTAGATCCCACCAAATTTGAGGTCGCTGACATTTATAAAACATCAGTTTGTCCCCTTGCAAAGGTTATGAGAAGAGAGTTAAAGAAGCGGGGAGTGAAAAAGCTTAAGGTGGTTTATTCAAAGGAAATACCAACCAGGCCCATCGAGGATATGTCCATCAGCTGCCGGACAAACTGTATCTGCCCTCCTGGAGCTGCCCATAAGTGCACAGAGAGAAGGGATATTCCCGGAAGTCTGGCATTTGTGCCATCTGTTGCAGGTCTGATCATCGCTGGAGAGGTTATTAAAGACCTTGCAGGCGGACAGCAGAAAGCGTAAAAGGAATAGGAGATAAGGATATGGATTCAGAATACATGGATACTTGTGAATGCAGTCTGTCATTGCAACAGCTGGAGCAGATGGATCAGTCAGAATATGTTCTGGTGGATATCAGAGAGGAAAGAGCCTATCAGCACGGATTTATTCCCGGTGCCATTCACATGGATATGGAAGCAGTCTCAGCAGAAGATTGCACCCTTCCCAAAGAGAAAAAGATTGTTTTGTATTGCTTAAAGGGTGTGATCAGCGAGGAAGCGGCAGAGACTTTAAGAGAAAAAGGATATACGGCCTACAGCCTGGCAGGAGGCTACGGAGCATGGCTTATTCAGACCATGAAGAAAGAAGAACAGGGTCAGGGCAGGCTGGAAGAGATTGAAAAAAGTATTAGAAAAAAATTTCACAAGGAATTATTCAGTAAATTTGCCAAAGCAATCAATGAATATGAACTTGTAAAGGAAAATGACAAGATAGCCGTGTGCATCTCAGGCGGCAAAGATTCCATGCTGATGGCGAAGCTGTTTCAGGAGATCCGGCGCCACAATAAGTTTCCTTTTGAACTGGTATTTCTTGTTATGGATCCGGGGTATCACGAGACAAACCGTCAGGTAATTGAAAACAATGCCAGACTTTTAAATATTCCCATTACCGTTTTTGAAACACAGATTTTTGATGCAGTCTATGAAGTGGAGAAATCCCCCTGCTATTTATGTGCAAGAATGAGAAGGGGTCATTTATACAGCAAGGCGAAGGAACTGGGCTGCAATAAGATTGCACTTGGTCATCACTATGATGATGTGATTGAGACCATTCTCATGGGAATGATGTACGGAGGCCAGATCCAGACCATGATGCCAAAGCTGCACAGCACCAATTTTGAAGGTATGGAGCTCATCCGTCCGCTGTATCTCATCAGAGAAGATGACATCAAACGGTGGCGGGATTACAATGACCTTCATTTCATCCAGTGCGCTTGCCGGTTTACTGATACCTGCACTACCTGCAGGACAGATGGAAATACCGGTTCCAAGCGGGTGGAGATTAAGAATCTGATCAGTCAGCTGAAGGAGACCAACCCCTACATTGAAGGCAATTTGTTTAAAAGTGTGGAGAATGTAAATTTAAGCACCATTATTGCTTATAAAAAGGATGGGGCTGTTCATCATTTCCTGGATGACTATGATGAGAAAAAGACTGATAAAAAAGAAAATCTGAAAGAATATTAGAATTAGGCTTGAAAAACATATTAACCTTGTGGTAAATTATGAATAGGAGGTTATGCATATGAAAATTTCAACGAAAGGCCGTTATGCCATCAGACTCATGATTGATCTGGCAGAGCACAATAACGGAGAATTTATCACACTGATGGACATTGCCCAAAGGCAGGAGATATCAGAAAAGTATTTGGAATCCATAGTCTCTATTTTAAGTAAGAATAATCTCCTTATCTCTTTACGGGGAAAAGGCGGCGGCTATAAGCTTGCCAAGGATCCGGAGCTTTATACCGTGGGGAGCATTTTACGGTTAACTGAAGGATCACTTGCGCCAGTCTCCTGTCTGGAAGGGGAGACCAATAACTGCAACAGAGCCGGTCAGTGCCAGACTCTGGAGATGTGGGAAGGACTTAATAAGCTGATTAATGATTACTTTGACGGGATAACCATTGCAGATTTGATTCATAAGAATGATTATATGAATAATTATGTGATATAGGAGAATTGGAAAACTCTTATAGGATTTAGTGGGAGGAGTTTTGTATCATTGCTATATATAGCGGAAAACAGACATCGAAAGGTGTCTGTTTTTTTCTTATAGGAAATTGCGCAAATAGTCAAAAATAGTGTATATCTGAAGCCGTCATAGGTTTCCCCATACCCCAGAGAACTAACACGACATGTTTTTTAAAATAATGTATCATTAATTATACAATAAATGATCATTGACATGTCTTTTAAAGTGTATTATTGTTAAGACAGTAAAAATAATAAATAGTTAATATAATTATACATAGATGGGAGATATAACCTTGAAAGAATGTGAGTGGATTTCTATTGCTGCAATGGATATTAATAGAGTCATTGGAAGTGGAAATAAGTTACCTTGGAATATTCCCAAAGATATGATTTGGTTTAAAACTGCAACAAAGGGGCATATCCTGATAACTGGCAGGAAAACATTTGAATCTATGAAAAAGATATACCCAGAGAATGAGTATTATATATTAACAAGAAATAGAAATTATACTTCAGATCAAGTAAATGTAAAGGTTATTCATAAAATTGAAGAAATTCCGGATACTGGCTCTGAAGGTAAGAAGGTGTGGATATGCGGTGGAAGTGAGATATATAAAGCAACAATTGGAAAATGCAAATATATTTACATAACACAGATAAAAAAGAGTTTTGAAGGCAATCGATACTTTCCTGAATTTGAAAGTGATTTTTATCTGGAGCAGGTATTTTATGAAGATGAAGAAATAAGTATTAAAAAATATAAAAGGGCTACAAAGGGGGTTTAGTTATGGATAAAGAACGAATTAGATTTGCTGTAAGAGAGTTGCTGATTGCAATAGGCGAAGATCCCGACAGGGAAGGGTTGAAAGAGACACCGGAAAGAATCTCTAATATGTATAGTGAAATATTTGCAGGATTAGAGACGTCTCCACAAAGTGTACTGAAGTATTTCGGTGAGAGTTGTACTGAAGAGATGGTGGTTGTAAAAGATATACCATTTTATTCAATGTGCGAACATCATTTATTGCCTTTCTATGGAACTGCAAGTATCTGTTACATTCCAGCGCCGGGGAGACTGTTAGGGTTAAGCAAACTGGCTCGTGTGGTAGATATATGTGCAAAAAAACCGCAGCTACAGGAACGGTTAGGAGCAGAAATTGTTAATATATTAGAAAATGATGCACAGGCAATTGGAGCAGCAATACTTATCAAAGCAGAGCATTTGTGTATGAATATGAGAGGAATTAGAAAACCAGGCACTAAAACGGTAACCACTTGTTTTGCAGGAATTTTTAAGACGGATGATAAAGCAAGAAAAGAAGCATTGCAGTTATTATCATTGGAAAAAGATTGATCAGTATCATATTTTTGAAATATTCCGGGAGAGAATAACGATGGAACGCATCAGTTATATATTAAATAATAAAGTTTTTAAAGAATATTTAAAAAGAAATGAGATTGCTGAAAAAGAAAGAGTGTTCTGCAAGCATAATCTAAACCATTCTATAGATGTGGCAAGAATTGCATATATTATAAATCTTGAAAATAAATGGGGGTATGATAAAGAATTAATCTATGCGGCTGCATTAATGCACGATATAACAAAGTGGCGGCAGTATGAGGAGGGAGTGCCTCATCACATATCAGCAGCTGAAATAGCAGATAGTATACTCGCTTCATGCAAATTTAACGATGAAGAAATAGAAATGTGCAAGAATGCGATAATCAAGCATCGCAAATTAGAAGATGAGAATAATTCCTTCGCAAGTTTGTTATATAAAGCAGATAAATTATCACGCTTGTGCTTTCTTTGCGAAGCTAAGGATACATGCAATTGGAGTCAGGAAAAAATGAATAAAAAATTAATTTACTAAATTTTGGAGGTAGGGGAAATGATTATTGGAAACACAAAATTTGATATTGGAGCAAGAACTTATATAGTTGGTATCGTAAACGTAACGCCAGATTCCTTTTATGATGGAGGAAAACACAATTCAATAAATCAGGCAATATCGTATGCAGAAAAATTGGTTAGTGAAGGGGCTGACATTATAGAAATTGGAGGGGAATCTTCACGGCCTGGAGCAATACCAGTGGAAGAGGAAGAAGAATTGTCAAGAGTTCTGCCGGTCTTAAAGGAACTGAAAAAACATATAAATGTACCCATATCGATTGACACAAGAAGAGCTTCAGTTGCAGAACAGTCAATTTGTTTAGGAGCATCAATGATAAACGATTTCGGCTGTATGAAAAAAGATGAACATATGGCGTCCGTGTGTTCTAAATACGATGTGGCATGCTGCATAATGCATAACAGAGACAATATGAATTATAATAATTTTATTTTAGATGTTATATCTGATTTAAATGAGGCTTTAGATATAGCACTAAATGCAGGCATACCTCATGATAAAATCATTTTAGATCCTGGAGTTGGTTTTGCAAAAACAGTTGCGTTAAATGTTTCCGTTATTAAAAATCTGGAGGAATTCTCAAAATTAAAATATCCGGTTTTAATAGGTACATCAAGAAAATCATTTATAGGAAATATACTCAATCTGCCTCTGGAGGAAAGACTGGAAGCCACTTTAGCGACGACCGCATTAGCAATATCCAAACACTGTGATTTTATAAGGGTTCATGATGTAAAAGCAAATAAAAGGGTATGCATTATAACTGATGAAATCGTGAGAGGACGCCATTAGGAGGTAATTGTTTGGATACTATAAGTATAACAGATTTAGAGATATTTGCTTATCATGGAGTTCTGGAAGAAGAAAAAAAGTTGGGACAGAAGTTTTTGATATCCCTGCAATTGTCATTATGTGTCCGGAAAGCAGGAGTGAATGATGAATTAGGCTCCACAGTAAACTATGCGGATATTTGTAACCTGGTTTCTGATATATTTGGCGCCAAATCCTATGATTTAATTGAAAGCTGTGCAGAAGTAATCGCAGATGCAATTCTTCTTAAATATCAGATGGTTAAGGAGATAGTGGTAGAAATAAAAAAACCATGGGCACCTATCGGATGCATTGTAAATTATGTATCGGTAAAGATAAAGAGAGGATGGAGTACAGCATTTTTAGGATTAGGTTCCAACATGGGTGACAAGAACAAGAACATTGTTAAAGCACTGGAGCTGATTAGTGATTCCAGAAATGTGATAATAAGCAAATCTTCTTCTTATATTACGTCACCTGTGGGAGGCGTTGAACAGGATGATTTCCTTAATTGTTGTGTAGAACTTAAAACACTACTGACAGCGGAAGAACTATTAGTCCATGTTTTGGAGGTTGAAAACAAATTAAAACGTGTTAGAACTGTCCACTGGGGACCAAGGACAATAGATATTGATATCCTCTTGTTTAATCACGAAATATATGAAAATGAAGACTTAATCATTCCACACCCCAGATTGCATGAAAGAATGTTTGTTCTGAAACCACTTTGCGAAATGAAAGCTAATTATGTACATCCTATTTTACATAAGAGACTGCAAGAATTAAAAGATAAATTGGAAAAAGAGCAGTTGGAGGGAATTAAATCATTAGAAATTATTACATTGGCGGATTAAAAAGGGGGTTATTTAAAGCAATTATGGATTTATATAATGTGTTAAATACAATCAGCCAATATCCTGTTGTTGTAAGCTTTCCACATAGTGGTACATATCTGCCTGATTCCATTCGAAACAGGATGAAAAAGTCAGCAGTGATGACCAATATGGATTGGTTTTTGCCGGAGTTATTTGATTTCTTAAAGGAATATGGGGTAACACAAATCATTTCCAATATCAGCCGGTATGTGGTTGATTTAAATAGAGCACCCAATCAGTTTAAATCAGATAATTATGTACAATCAGTTGTTTATGAAAGCAATACCTTTGGAACACGATTATATGAAAGCTCTTTAAGCAAAACGGAAATAGCTGAGCGGATAGAAACATACTATAAGCCTTATCATGAGGAATTGAAAAGACAGCTGTCTGAGAAGATTCTACAATTTGGGAAGGTATATTTAATAGATATACACAGCTTTTTTCAGCAATATAATGAGGATATTTGCATTGGAAATTCAGATGGAGCCACTTCTGACAGAGAAACCGTAAAAGTGTTTGAAGAAAATCTGCAGTTATATGATTTTTCTACTAACATTGATTCAATATTTAAAGGTGGAAATACAATTAAGTATTATCGATCGCTGTATGGTGACGTATTTCAGGGGTTAATATTCGAAATAAATTATAGGGCGTATATAGATAACAGGTATTTTGGAGAGGAGGAAGTTTCTGCCTATAATGAAAAATTATTTAAGAGTGCGAAAATCAGATTAGAAAAAGCTTTAGTAGAGACGTTTAATATTTGGAGTAAACTTTGAAGGGTGGATAAAGATGATATATGAGGAAGCAATAAAATTTATACATAGCAAGTCATGGAAAGGAACTAAACTGGGATTAGACAGAATTATAGAGCTTAATGAGTTAATTGGTAATCCACAAAAACAACTAAAATTTGTTCATGTCGCAGGTACAAATGGAAAAGGTTCAACCTCCAGAATGCTTGCTAATATACTAAATGAATCTGGTTATCGTGTAGGACTGTTTACGTCTCCATTTATATCTACATTTAATGAGTATTATCAGGTTAATGACCGCTGCATTACAGATTCTGAATTGATTGAAATCGTTGAATTTATAAAACCTTTTGTTGAAAAAATGAAGGAGGGTCCCACTGAATTTGAGCTGATTACAATGATAGCAGTTGAATATTTTAAACGTAAGTGCTGTGATATCGTAGTATTTGAAGTCGGAATGGGCGGAAGACTTGATTGTACAAATTTCATTGAAAATACAGAGGTGGCTGTAATAACTTCAATTGGTCTGGACCACATGGAACAACTTGGAAATACTATTTCTGAAATCGCAAGGGAAAAAGCCGGAATTATAAAAAGAGATTGCCAGGTTGTTTTGTATCAGCAAGGGCAAGAGGTTGTTAATGTTGTGGAAGAAGCCTGCAAAAAAGTAAATGCAGATTTATTCATTGCAGATTTCTCAGAATTAATTCCAGTAAGTTCAGATTTAGATGGTCAGATGTTTGATTATAAAAACATGAAAAATATTTTTATTAAACTTTTAGGATGCCATCAGCTTAAGAATACTGCTGTTGTTTTAGAAACGGTATTTGCATTACAAAAGCGGGGGTGGAGAATCGGCGATGCTGATATTAAAGAAGGCTTGAAAAAAACCACATGGCCAGCCAGATTTGAAGTGTTGCAGAAGAATCCGGTTGTAATTTTAGATGGGGGACATAATCCACAGTGTTTTCAGGCTCTGAAAGAAGGTTTGATCCAATACTTTCCAGGAAAAAAAATAACTTTTGTATTTGGTGTTTTAGCTGACAAGGATTACATTTCAATGATTGATATAATCGCGCCTTATGCAAAAAAATTCTATACTATCACCCCTAATAATACGAGAGCTTTAAACGCAGAAGATTTAACCAACTGTTTAAGAAAATACAATTCCACTATAGTTAATTGCGAAACTCCCTTAAATGGAATAAAAACAGCACTTGAAGGGTCACAAAAAGAGGATGTCATTTGTGTAGTAGGTTCATTTTCAATCGCCAGTGAAATACGTTCATTTTATGGACGTTAGGATACAATATGAATGTAAGCGATATATGGGGTGAAAAGCATGAAAAAGCATGTCGGGATACAACCGTTAAAAATGTTCTTATTAGCGGTTTTATTAATGCTCTTAAATAATGTTTCAGTTTTTGCCAGCGGTGATAGCGGAGCTATCAGAAACGGAGGTGTCGTTTCAAGTGCCAGCGAATATTCATCACAAATAGGGATAGATATATTAAAAAAGGGTGGAAATGCTGTGGATGCCGCAGTGGCAACTATTTTTACAATTGGTGTAGTCGAACCTAATTTGAGTTCAATTGGGGGGAGTGGCATTATGACAATATATACGAAAGAAAATGATCAGTGTATAGTCATCGAGTATATGGAGACGGTTCCATCTAATATGAAAGCAGGCTGGTTTAATCCACAAACAGACAAAAATACTGCTAAGAATGCTGCCTTACCTGGTCAGGTGTATGGAATACTAACCGCACTTGATAAGTATGGAACAATGAGTCGGGAAGAAGTAATGGCACCTGCGATACAATTAGCAAGAAATGGATTCATAGCTGATAAAAGATTAGCAGATTCAATTAAAAGTAACTATGATATCTTATCTCAAAACCCTGATTTTGCAGATATTTATTTGAATAATGGAAAGCCAATTAAAGAAGGAGATATAATAAAAAATAAATTACTGGCAGATACCCTGGAAAAACTGGCAGAGCAAGGTATAGAAGGTTTCTATAAAGGTGAACTGGCTGGTGAAATTGTAACTGGATTGCAGAATGGAAACAATTTAATTACTTTAGATGATATGTCAAAATATAGAGCTATTGAACGGGTTCCTATTCAAACGTCATATCATGGCTATAACATTATAGTGCCTTCCATGCCATCCAATGGAGGAGAGTGGCTGTTAGAATCTCTAAATATATTGGAAAACTACGATTTAAAATCAATGGGAGTCAATTCTTCTGAATATTTATTTACGCTAAATGAAGCATTGCGTTTAGGAATGGCAGATGCATTCACTTATTTGGGAGACCCGGCTTTTTTTAATATTCCGACAGACACCATTGTATCTAAAGATTATGCAAAGAAAAGACTTGCCAGTATGCCTGTTAATAAAGCTATGATTAATCCGCCCCACGGTGACTTAATAACAAATCCTGTAAAATCAGGTGGAGAGGATAGTAAGGAGACAAGTCATATTTCTGTAATGGACAAATATGGGAATTTAGTTTCAACAACCAATACGATCGGGAGCGCCTGGGGGTGTAAATACATGGCTCCTGGTTTAGGCTTTTTTTATAATAGCCATATAAGTAATTTAGAACATGATCCTTTAAAAGCTGATAGTCCGGATTATGTTATACCAGGGAAACGGGTCAGAAGTACTATTACACCGGCGATTGTTTTAAAAGATCGTGATCCAGTTATGGCAATCGGCTCACCGGGCAATAGTTCAATTCCACCTGCTATATTAGCAGTTTTAAATAATGTTTTGATTTTTGATATGAATATACAGCAGGCTATTGATTTGCCCCGCGCTTTTGTTCTGGATTTATATAATCCAATATTAACAATAGAAGGTAGCTATTTCGAACCAGACGTAAAAAACGAATTATTAAATTTAGGATATGTGTTTAATGATGTAAGCAGATATAATTCCGCCTTAGGGGGAATTGCAGCTGTGTATTATGATACAAATACACAAAAATACCATGGTGGCGCTGATCCGAGAAGAAATTATAAATCTATTTCATACGAAGAAGTTACGAAAAAATATAGTGAATACGAGAAACTGCTTCCAGCGGCTTAGAAAGTGAGGGTAAGAAATGCGAAATAAAATAGTAGTAACATCAATGCTGACAGCCTTGCTGATAGTATTAAAGAGTTATCTGGCAATTACAACTCCTATCATGCGGATCAGCTTTGCCTTTTTCCCATTGGCTTTGACTGGGATATTGTATGGTCCGATGTGGGCAGGCATATCTGGTGGTGTAGGCGATGTAATTGGCCTGTTGTTGTATCCTGTTGCGGGATTTCATCCAGGACTTACTCTGTCAGCAGTTCTGTCAGGAATCGTTTACGGAGCCATATTACATAACAAAACCAGGCAAATATGGAGAATCATATGTGCAGTGTTCATTAACAATTTTATAATAAGCTGCGGCTTAAGTACCATATGGGTGTATCAAATGACAGGGCAGGCGATACGCGCTCTTCTTCCAATAAGAATTGTTCAGAATATTCTTATGGCACCTATTATGATTCTTATGATATGGGTACTTGGATATAAAATTATTGAATTAAGATATAACAAAAAGACAATTAGCGGAGATGAATAGAATTGTGAGTGATGAAAAGAAAAATTTTTTAAAATGTGATGATGTTTCATTTTATTATAAGAATTCAGAGCAAAAGGAAACTATTTTAAACCATATCAATTTAGACATAACCCCTGGAAGCATCATTGCTATTTTAGGACATAATGGATCTGGTAAGTCTACGCTGGCCAAGCATTTTAATGGAGTCCTGGTATCAAAAAGCGGAGAATTATATTTTAATGACTCAAAAATCAGAGATATGCGGATAGAGATAAAAAAACATATAGGTATGGTGTTTCAAAATCCAGACAATCAGATAGTAGCGTCAACAGTTCAGGAAGATGTAGCGTTTGGCCTGCAAAATCTGGGGTTGGAATCAGAAGAAATACGCATACGCATTGATGAGGCGCTTGAAGCAGTTTCTATGAAAGATTATGCAAATTGGGACACTCATAAATTATCAGGCGGTCAAAAGCAGCGAATTGCAATAGCGGGTATATTGGCTATGAAACCAGAATGTATTGTATTAGATGAGCCAACCTCTATGCTGGACCCGCAAGGCAGAAAGGAAGTAATGGCTGTCATACAGCAATTACGTAAAAAATTTGGTATTACTGTAATTTTGATTACGCATTTTATGGAAGAGGCAGTGGAGTGTGACAGAGTAATAGTAATGAAACACGGAACGGTGTTGATGGATGATATTCCGTCAAAAGTTTTTAACAGGGACATAGAACTTAAAAATGCAGGTTTGAAAATTCCCCAGTCAATCCAATTAATGCAATTATTGAGATCAGAAGGAATTGATATTTCTTTGAATTGTCTTACAGAAGCACAATGCATTGATGAAATATACAAGCTTTTGGAGGTGTAATAATATGCCTATCATCAAGACGGAACATTTGAATTATGAATATTCCTCAGGAAGTGTTTTTCATAAGACTGCAATTTCTGATATTAATATTGAGATTGAACAGGGAGAATTTGTTGCATTAATTGGACATACCGGTTCAGGAAAGTCAACTTTAATTAAACATTTAAACGGACTTTTAAAACCGACATCAGGTAAAGTCTTTATAGAAGGACAAGATATCTGGTCCGATCCAAAGAATCTTCGAAAATATAGATTTATGGTAGGAATGGTATTTCAATATCCCGAATATCAGCTGTTTGAAGAAACTGTGTATAAAGATATCGCATATGGTCCGATGAATATTGGAATACCGGAGTCAGAGATCAATGAACGAGTGATGAAATCTATTTCCTTTGTTGGACTGGATAAAACAATCTTATCTAAATCACCATTTGATTTATCTGGGGGAGAAAAAAGAAGAGCAGCAATTGCTGGCGTTGTCGCAATGAATCCCAAAGTACTTATTCTGGATGAACCAACTGCAGGATTGGATCCCCTGGGAAGAGACAGGATATTAAGAGAAATAAATGAGTATCATCGGAATAATAATGTATCAATCATATTAGTTTCACATAATATGGAAGATGTTGCGAATTATGCGGATAAAATATTGGTTATGAAT
Organism: Lacrimispora xylanisolvens; assembly: GCF_002934545.1. Lineage (GTDB taxonomy): Bacteria > Bacillota > Clostridia > Lachnospirales > Lachnospiraceae > Lacrimispora > Lacrimispora xylanisolvens. Next base: position 28,277 of record NZ_PTJA01000012.1, on the reverse strand, counting down.
GATACAAAAATAGTATTAAACGGAAGTGTTTCAGATGTATATTGCCATGCAAAAAAGCTCAAAGAAATAGGATTATCTATCCCCCAGATTATGGAGATCTGCCTGGGTTTAAATGAAAGAGGGATTCCTATCGATCCATTAACAACCTCAGTTGAAGATGCTGTTCATCAGATCATAGATCTATTTAAACTCAAAGAAAAGGACGGACAAAAATGTTAAGAGATATTACGATTGGACAATACTTTCCGGGTAATTCCATCGTTCATAAAATGGATCCCAGAGCTAAGATAATAGTTGGCCTTATATACATCTTTATTTTATTTGCAGCTTCAAATTTTCTATCACTATTATCAGGCGTGGCTTTTATTATTGGTGCAATTATATTGTCAGGAGTATCATTAAAATTACTAAAAAAAAGTATAGATCCTATGATTCCCTTATTAGGCATCTCACTGATTTTTAATATTTTTTTAACAGATGGCAATGTTTTGTGGAAAATCGGATTTCTTAAAATCACTGACAGAGGTGTTTGGGCGGCTATTTTTATGTGTATCAGACTTGTCTGTCTGGTTATCGGTACCTATATCTTTACTTATACAACATCTATAATGCAGATAACACATGGGTTAGAGCAGCTTTTAAATCCCCTGAATAAATTAAATTTTCCTGTCCAGGAGATAGCTATGACTATGACGATAGCTTTACGATTCATACCCACTTTAGTAGAAGAAGCGGATAAAATCATCTCCGCGCAGAAAGCAAGAGGGGCTGATATGGATTCGGGTAGTATTATAAAGCGGGTAAAGAGCCGCATTCCAATATTAATCCCCTTATTTATGGCATCCTTTCAACGTGCTGACGAACTTACATTAGCCATGAGCTGCCGTTGCTATGACAGCAAAAACACACGTACTTATTTAGAAAAACTAAAATATAAAAAATATGATCTCTTCCTTTTTATAACTACAGGGGTAACAGGAGCTTTGGTCATATATATAAACACAATAATACCTAAAGTTTTTTATTGATTATTATAGGAGGAAGTAACAGATATGACAAAAAAAGTCACTTCACTTTTTTCTGAGGACCGACCTATTATTTTCATGGAAGATTTCATTGATTTCTTAGTACTGGGATTTTCGGATAATAGATTAGAGATATACAACCCTCAATTTTTTAATAGAGAATATTTGGGATTTTTTGACTCCCGCAGCTTTTGTGAAATCCGGAAGGAAAAACAAACGTTAGTTCTGATTTTTGAACATTATACGATTAATATTTTATATAAAGATAATTGTTTAAAAATAGAACAAAAAATAGGAAGAACATCTATACCACAAAATGTCATTTTAAAAAATAATGAAGCAAACTCTGGGAAAAAGATAAGGAAGCAGATATACATTTCAGAGACTACATATATGAGAGTCTATTATGGAAATTCATTTGACATTTATGTGAAGAAGGAAGGAGGAGAGGAGAAAGCGTTTACAGGAAATCACACGAATTGGGTAACAGATGCCTGTATTGTAGGAGATAGTTTATTTACATCGGGCTATGATGGATATATCAGAAAGTGGAATCTAAAATCAGGTATTTATTCAGGTGCCTATCCAGTAAAAAAAGGATGGATATTGTCAATTGCCTATATAAAAAACAATTTCTATATTGGAACAGAGTATGGTGAGCTATACTCTGTTCCCTATAATGATATTAAAGACATTGGAATAAACGGCGGGGCAATATGGAATCTTTATGTACACCAGGGTATGTTGTATTCTGTATCAGAAAATGGTGAGGTTGTGGGATACAATATGTCCGAAAGCGTATCAAATTACCTGAAATGCTCAGTGGGTTGGCTTAATGCAATTGCAGCCGTTTCCCAGGATAATTTAATTGCAGTTACCAGCAGAGGCGAAATTATTAAAATAGATAATAATTTATTAAATATAAAACTACTGGAACGAGTAAAACTATGGTTCAATAATTTATGCATTATAAATGTAACCGTATATGCTGTGTCGGCAGAAGGTATATTTTTATTATATGATCTGAATACAAGAAAAATAGAAACATTTAAGATCAGCTGCAATCAGTTAATTGATATTTGTTCTTTGGAATTACAGCAAAAAATAGCCATTCTCAGTGTCGAAGGAGAACTTATAATCTGGGATCGCCAGAAGAACCTGATCGAGAAGATTATAAAATGCGACGGTTATCATTTTACCTCCATGGCTTATAATTGTTCAAAGGAATATATCTATATTTCCACATTTGAAGGTACTATCCTGATAGTGAATATTAAAAAGGATTATAAAATTTGTTATAGGAAAATAACAGAGGGCCGTATTTGGAAAGTATCTTATTGTTCGGATAATAGCAGGCTGGCCTACATATCTACCAGTATGAAGATTGGAATATGTGACGAGTTAATCAAGAATAGCGTTTCTTCCATATCTGTTAATGATTTAGTAACTACCTGCCTTTTGACCAATGATTTTTTATTTACTGGAAATGAAAAGGGAGAGATGAAACGATATCCAGTAGTTATTGAAGAAGAACGTAATATGCTGACACTAATAAGTGAGCCAGAGAGTATAATGAAAAATGAATTTTTTGAGAAAAATGTTATTCTATTTATAGATGACAGTAAAGAATGTACCCAATATTATATTGAAAGAGACAGTATGCTATTGGAACGATACAATCTACCATATATTAGAATTGATCTTTCTAATAATGATGGAATGAGAAAAGAAGTAGTTAAAAGAACGGGGTGGAACAGGTTTCCGCAGATTCTATTTTGGGGAGATTTTATCGCTTCCGGAAGTGTACTGCCGGAGATGTTAGATTCGGGTACCTTAGATAACATTATAGAAGAAAAACTACAAGTTAAGGGAGGCAAAATGAGATGAAAGAAAAGTTTGGTCAGAAAATAGCTGTTTTAGGTGTTTTGTTAGCATTACAGATAATCGCAGGCAGGTTTTTAACTATTTCAACGTTATATATGAAGATTGGATTCGGATTTGTTCCTCTTGCGTTAACCGCAATCTTGTATGGTCCTTTCTATGCGTCAGTTAATGCAGCTTTAGGGGATATTATAATAGCCATGCTTAATCCGTTTGGATATTTTCCGGGATTTACAATATCTGCATTGCTAAAAGGAGCTTTATATGGTTTGTTTTTGTATCAAAAACCCAAAAAGACCTGGCGTGTGTTGGGGGTAGTAGCGTTCGCTAATATTGCTGTCAGTATATTTTTAAATTCATTTTGGTTATATATGTTAACGGGACAAGGATACCTTGCTGTACTTCCAACCAGGGTATTCCAAAATGTAGTTATGATACCAATAGAAGTTATTGTAATTAGATTGGTTGTTTATCCTATTGCAGAGTTAAGACAAAAGGCTGTAGTCAATCAATTAGAAGATTAAGTGGATCAGCTGCATTCTCTTCCAGCCATCCGGTGATAACAATGAAATGGCAGAATACATAGGGAATGATGAAGCACATTCCTGTCCATATATGTATCTGTGGAATCCTCTTGACGTAGGTTCTTTGGGAGCATATACCTCTATGGCTCTGGTAGAAGGAAAAATCACAGGAAAAGCCGGCGACAAGTTTAAGGCGGGAAGGACATGGTGACATTGGGGGGAATGTTGCCATGTTTTATTATATTCATATAAACAAAGCTATGCTGACATGTCTTTGCCGGATTTAGAAAACTAACCTGTGCAAGAGGTTAATTTCCCATTCTTATGTTATAATGGGATAGGGGTGAGCATATGAAAATAGATCGTTTAATCGGTATTATTACAATTCTTTTGCAGAAGGAGAAAACAACAATATCCCAGTTGGCGGAGCGGTTTGAAGTTTCAAGCAGGACGATCCAGCGTGATATTGATCATATATGCAAAGCTGGAATCCCGATTGTGTCCATGCAGGGATATGGAGGGGGGCTTTCCATTGCTGAAGGGTATAAAATCAATCAGACAATACTGACACAAGAAGAACTGAGTGCAATTTTTATGGGACTTAAGAGCGCAGACAGCGTTTCAAAATATACTTATACTCAAAGTCTTATGGAGAAATTCGCTTATAAAAAGCGTGCTGTCCTTTCTGGCCATAATAGAATTATTATTGATTTAGCCTCATTTTATCAAGTGAGCCTGACTGAAAAAATAGAGTTGATAAAACAGGCTATTAATAATCAGGAACTAATTAAATTCCAATATTATTCTGAAAAAGGAGAAAGCGAACGTACGATAGAACCTTATTTCATCATATTTAGATGGTCTGCATGGTATGTTTATGGGTACTGTCTAACGAAAGAGGATTACAGGCTCTTTAAATTGAACCGTTTAAGCAAATTACAAAATCTTAAAACAAGTTATGAAGAACGAGTTATTTCAGAGAAAGAACTTGATTTTGATCATTATATTTGGAGCGATGATATAAAACTGACAGCCCTTTTTGATATAAGTGTAAAATATAGATTAATTGATGAATATGGTCCGGAATGTATAACATTTGATAATCAATCCGGCAAATTAATATTTGAAAACAATTTTACAAATCGTAATTACTTACTACAATGGATACTAAGTTATGGTGATGCCGTAAAGGTCATAGAACCTCTCGATTTAATGGATGAAATTTGCCTGAATGCAAAAAATATATTAAATCAATATAAGTAATACGACATACAGTTGTCTTATTCTATTTGTTACTCTATACACAGATCAAATAAAAGGGAGGAATTAAGTATGAAAAAGGAAATTTCTATTTTTGAAAGGCCGGAAAGCCTTAACGGGTATGATACAAAGCAATACCTGGAAGCCTGCGGCAATTTGTCCTGGTTTGATTTAGTGACAGCCATGCCGTCACTGGTGTTCGTCGTTACAGGTTGGAAATCCAACGGTAAAGAAAACGCCTGTCTGCATTCCTGGTCATCCTTTGCGGGCAGCGGGGCTGATAACTTCATCTGTATCATGGGAAAAGTGGATAAAGGCGGGCATATGTATCAATCATTAAAAGAGACGCAGGTTTGCGTGTTGAATTTTCCTTCAAAAGATATTTATGACCGCTGTATTAAAACAATTGGTAATAATGAGTTTGAAACAGATGAAATCACCGCATCTGGTTTAACGGCAGAGAAAGCCTCAAAGGTTAATGCGCCTCGAATCAAAGAGTGCTTTTTAAATATGGAATGTGAGTTTCTATGGGAACATGAGCTTTTTGAGGGAAGCAAAGAAGTGGTGGTTGGATTGAAAGCCGTCAACATTTGTATGGATCGCGAACGCTACGACCAAAGTGCGTTTGGAAGATACGGAAAAAACGGATATTTATATCAAATTGACCAGCCGACCAATCCTGAAACAGGAGAAATTGCGCCAATAAATTACGGAACAGTGGAACCGGGCGCTCACCTTGAGTGGATCACGAAATAAACATAAACCTGGGGTGATTTCTTGACATTAAATATTCTCGTTTCTAATTAGAATCGTTATATAGTAAACGACACTAACTCCATCAAAAACACAACCCCGCAAGCCGTCAGGGAAACAAAGATTAACGACTTTCCCCTATAAGCCATCACCACCGCCACCGCCAATGCCGCCGCCGCAGACCAGATACTCCTGGTAGCTGACAAAATTGCCGGAAACGTCATCACGGACAAGGTTACATAAGGAACGTAGAAGAGAAATGACCGTACCCATGTATTTTTTATTTCCCGCCGGATCAGAGTCAGAGGAAGTACGCGGATGGCGTAAGTCACAATTGCCATTACCAAAATGTATACATAGATACGGTCATTCATAACAATCCTCCTCGTTGGTTGGAAATGGAAATAAAAATGCAGCTGCACCTGCAATCACAACTGTCAAAAAAATAAGCCTCATACCAGAAGAAATCATACGCAGCCATGGTAGCCAGGAAAACAGGAAACTAAGAATCATGGAAGCAGCTACCACCCACGCCAAAGTCCGGTTATCCCTTGCCGGCGGTACAATAATTGCCACAAACATGCCGTATAACCCCACGCTTAATGCACTAATAATCCGGTCTGGAAGCAGGCTTCCTGACACTGCACCGAAAGCAGTCCCAAACGTCCAGCCAGGTACGGCTGCAGACAGGAGTCCATAACAGTACAGTGGATCTATTTTTCCGAATTTGCACACTGAAACACCAAAAACTTCATCTGTTACGCCGTATCCAATAAGAAGACGATGGATAAAAGGAGTATCTTCTTTCAATTTCTGGGACAGGGAACAGGACATTAAGCTATACCTTAAATTGATCACAAACTGGGCAAGTGCCAGTTCTCCAAGGGATGCCCCTGCTTTAATAATCCCAAGTCCGGCAAACTGTCCTGCTGAGGTTAAGTTGGTAAGTGACATCACGATGGCCTGCCATGGTGTAAGCCCTGTGTTAGCTGCCATGATGCCAAAGGTAAAGGATACTGCAAAATACCCAAGCCCAATTGGAATCCCGTCCTTTATTCCGGTAGTATATTGTAAGCTGCGCTGATTCATAAAAATCCTCCGTAAAATGGCCAGTAGCCTTTTGGTAAACTAAGAAAAATATACCACGGTTCTTTACATCAGTAAAACAAATGTTTATAATGGAAACATTAGGAAAACTGATGGATAAGGGGGCAGATGAATGAACCGGTACCGGGCAGTGGTTAAAATTGCGGAATGCGGGGGATTTACGAAAGCGGCAAGGGAGCTGGGTTATACACAGTCTGCTGTCAGCCAGATGGTTCAGTCTCTGGAAGAGGAACTTGATACAGTCCTTTTTGTACGGTCAAAAAAAGGAGTAACACTGACTCCGGACGGTGCAGAACTTATGCCTTACATAAAAAATATCTGCCATGCATACAGGGAATTGATGGAAAAACGAAGTGAGATAGAAGGAATTCAGAATGTATCCATCCGTATTGGAACATTTGCCAGTGTATCCTGTCACTGGCTTCCGGGACTGATGAAAGGATTCAAAGAACAATATCCCTCTGTCAGCTTTCAGCTTTATCAGGGAGACTACACGGCAATCGAGGAGCTGGTGAAGGAAGGAAGCGTGGACTTTGGTTTCATTAATCCCCAGGCAGTAACCGATCAGGAACTGAAAACCATTCCCTTAAAAAAAGATCCCATGCTTGCAGTTCTTCCCATCAACCATCCCCTGGCAGCGAAAGATAATATTCCAATAGAGGAATTGGCGCAGGAGCCATTTATATTGCTGGAAGAGGGAAGTATGAATGAGCCTATGGAATATTTCCAGCAGCATGGAATCAAGCCAAACATTCAATATATTGTTCATGATGATTATACAATTATGGCGATGATTGAAAAAGGACTGGGTGTGGGGATTCTTTCCGACTTAATTTTAAACAGGGTGGATTACAAAAATGCTATAAGAAATATGGAACCGCCGCTTAGCAGAACCATTGGAGTTGTATTTAAGGATCAGAGGATTTTACCTGCTGCAAGCAGGCATTTTCTGGACTATTTGACAGATGCATACAAAGAATTGGAATGAGTATGGAAAATACCTTTTTCCGATTCTGGGAATCTGGTAAAATAATTACCATGTATTACCACTGGAAAAATGGAAGTGAGAGTGCTATCATATTCTTGTAACACAAATGTAATAAAATTGTAACAAACCCAAAAGGAGGAAATAACATTGAAGAAACTAAAGGCAATTGGATTGATTACGTTAACCTTAACAAGCATGCTTCCATTAACAGCAAATGCAGCGGTGAATAACTCATACAAACAGTGCTATGGCGGAAGAAACGTGACTGCAATTTATGGCTCCTGCAATGCCAGTGATTTAAAGGCGAAGCTTCAGCAGCTTGGGATCAACTCAAACAATTTTGACTGGTCAAGTTTAATCAACGGCAATGGTAATAATAATGCTAATTGCAACAATGGTAACGGAAGCAATACCAATAATGGAAATACAAACAATGGTAATACCAACAACGGCAATACCAATAACGGTAATACCAACAACGGTAATACCAACAACGGTAATACCAATAATGGTAACACAAACAATGGCAATACCAACAACGGTTCCACATCCAACAAGACCTACACTCAGCAGGTTGTTGATCTGGTAAATGCAGAAAGAGCAAAAGCTGGACTTGCTCCTCTTACCATCGATGCTAACGTAGAAAAAGCAGCTAATGTAAGAGCCAATGAAATTCAGACCTCTTTTGATCATGTACGTCCTAACGGCGGCTCCTTCTCCACTGCATTAAAAGAGCAGAGCGTTAACTTCCAGGGCGCAGGCGAGAACATTGCCTGGGGACAGAAAACACCAGAAGAAGTTATGAATGCCTGGATGAACAGTGCCGGACACCGCGCTAACATCTTAAATAAGAACTTTACACATATCGGTGTTGGTAATTTACAAAACAGTGCAGGTACACAGTACTGGGTACAGTTGTTTACATACTAATAAAATAAGTCCTCACCGGACTCCATACATCAGGCTCCCCTCCAGACGTTGTGTTTGGCGGGGAGTTTTTGCTGATAAGCGATCATAGACGAAAAACTTATTCAACCATTCCATCCCGGACAGTGATTATCCGGCTGCTGCTTTTGGCTGCCTCTGCTGAATGCGTAACCATGATGATCGTTTGTTTACTTTCCTCATTGATCTGGTGCAGCAGGTGCATAATTTCCGCTCCGGTTTTACTGTCCAGATTTCCAGTGGGCTCGTCTGCAAAAAGAATTTCAGGGCTTCCAATCAAGGCACGGGCAATTGCCACACGCTGTTGCTGTCCGCCTGACAATTCACGGGGAGTATGCTTTTGCCTGTCAGATAACCCTGTCAATTCCAGAATGTAGCTTAATTTCTTTTTATAGTCCTTCCATTTCCTGCCATCTAAAAGCAAAGGAAGCATGATGTTTTCTTCCACATTCAGGTTAGGGATTAAATTATAAAACTGAAATACAAATCCTATTTTCTGACGGCGTAACCGGCTCATTTGTTCATCTTTCAGATGGGAGATATCGGTACCGTTAAGACGTATGGTGCCGCTGGTGGGAGAGTCAAGGCCGCCAAGTATATAAAGGAGCGTACTTTTCCCGGAACCGGAAGGTCCCATAATGGATACAAATTCTCCCTGCATTACTTCCAAAGACACATCTTTTAATACATTGGTTATGGTTTCGCCAAGCCGAAAATCTTTTACAATATGTCTGCCCTCAACAGCTATGGTACTGGTTAATGGTTTCATTTTCAGAACCTCCATTTTATGACTTTAAAATTTGATCTCTTCTATTATTTTCATCTGCCGGCTTTTAATAATCGGAATGACAGAACCAGACAGGGTGATTAATATCCCACTTGCCCCTGCCATTAAAAATGTTCTGGCACTAAGTGCTGGTTCCATAGTGATTTTTGGACCAGCCACTATAAAAATTGTTCTTATTTCCATATAGGAAACAAATATGGAAATTGCTGCTCCCAACATGCCGCAGGAAAAACTTTCAATTACCGTCATTCTCCTGTTTTGCCGGATGCTTAGACCGATTGAATGATACATGGCGATGGTACGGCGTTTCTGCATATAGTTAATGAGCAGATTATTAATAACACCAATTGCAGCCAGTAATAAAATAAAGTAAGTCAGGCTGTGCATGGGTTTTAAAAAGGCCCCTACTGTAGAATGGGCGTCTTCATTAAATTCTTTCACTGTCCGGCTCCAGTTTTGTGTATTGCCAAACAGATCACGGATTTGAATCATGACCCCATCAGGATCAGTGGCAGTATAAGCTAAAAAGCCATAGTTTTTCATGCCAAAATCAATGGCTGCATAAGAACATGGAATCACGGCTTCCACATCAGTTGCCCTGGATTTAAAACTGCCGGTTATAACATAAGAGGCAGCAGCGCTTCCATTGGATAGTGTGAGAGTATCTCCCACAGTAAGTCCTGTCCGCTTCAGACAACTCTCGCTTAATAGGATGGATCGATTGGCGGCAAATGCAGAAACAGCCTGCTCCTCCATAAGGGGTTTTGTATAATGAAGTGCCAGCATGGAATTATACCATTCCAGGTTGTCTGTCGCCTCAAGACGTGAAAATAGAACGCCGTTTCCATGTAATTCATTCTTGTACACAAAGAGTGGGAGCACCTTATGAACCCCATCTATATTTTTTACCTGATCTACAAACTCAGGGGTCATTTGCCCGTCTGCAAAGCCTTGCAATTCTGCGCCTTTAAATACATCACTGATATAGGTATTTACGAAATCTCCCACAACACTGATTGCGATCACTGCGGAAATACTGATAAAAAGCAGTGTAATGTTCTGTGTGATGTTTTTGTTGTCCCGCATGTTTCTGGCAGCCAGCCTGCCTATATTATGAGAAAGCAGGCCGTAAACCCATTCAAGCCCTATGGAAACCAGATTTGTCAAAAGGGGAATGATTAAAATGGTTGCTGCAATCAGCCCTGATAAGGAAAACCCGCCAGCCAGATTCAACATGTTTTCAGGAACAAGCTTTGGAACAAATATTGATATTAGAAACAGAATACTTCCTGATCCAATGATTAAGTGCCGGGGAGGGGAGGGCTCTTCAACAGTACCAAGAACAACCTCCTTAATGGGAAGGCGGCTTGCCCGGCAAACCGGAATCCATGCGCTAAGGAGAGAAATGGCAAAAGCTGTAGTGAAAGAGGCTATGATACTGAACGGTGTTATAACAACGGGGATTTCAATTCCCTGTGGCAGAGACTTTCCCATACCGTGCAAAATCAGTTTCAGCACAGCCATTCCGACTGGAATGCCAAATAGTCCGCCTATACTGCCATATAACAGGCTTTCCAAAAGAAGAATACGGGTAACCGCTTTTTGAGTTGCACCTATGCTTCGAAACGTTCCGATCACAGGCAGCCGGTCCAGTGTAATTACCTTGTAGCTGCTGTAAATGATAAAAACACTGATTGTGAGGGAAAAAAAGCTAATCAGAAAAAATGGCATGGACTTTTGCCTTGCATCGGCTTTTATTTGTGTTTCGTTTATAATCTCAGAGACCTGAAATCTGCCGTCAGGCAGCACGGACTCCAGCCCGTTTATCAGATCTGCTGTAGAAACACCTTTTGCAGGTTTTATTAAAATCTCGTTGTATCCATCTGTTCTATTAAAAAGCCCGGATAACGTAGAAAGCGGTAAAAGTGCGGTTGCCCCCCTTGTTTTTCTCAGAAAAACAGTATCATAAGCAGCAATTTCAGCTACCTCAAAACAAACTGGATTTCCTCCGATTTGCAGGGTGATCTTATCGCCCTTTTTAATGCCGTACTTTAAAGTAAACCGGTCAGGAAGAATAATTTTTCTGCCGGAGAAGTCTTTGAGTTCTCTGCCATCCAGGAGACGAGGCTTATTGATCTCATCAAGCTGTGACAGATCTGCTGCAATTAAGTCCACTGTTTCATAATAGCCATTTTCGTGATAGAAACAGCTTTCTTTCAGCATACCGACTTTGGCACTGATCAGGGGTAAGACGGGTATATCCTCAATTTTTAAGGAATCTGATTCCCCTGGAGCATGAATAGAAACTGTTGCACTTCCTGACATACCACGTGCCATCTTCTCCTGTGCGCTTTCATAGGAAGAAGCAAGAGAAAAAGACACAAACAGCAATGTGGAAGAAATAAGGATTGACAGAAGCATAACTGCAGTTCTTGCTTTGTGCTCTTTCCCATTGATTAAAATGTATTTTATAATAATTCTCAACTAAACACCTGCTTTCTGATTAAATGGCATAAAAATAGGCTGACAGCTATCATAATGAAATGATAGACTATCAACCTTAATCTGCGTTTCAGGCAACCTTAATTAACCTTAACCAATGGGAAACTGTATATGAAAGGATGTTCCAATTAAAGGCGTGCTGGACACGGTAATGATTCCTCCGTGAAGTTCTGTAATGCTTTTTGCAATGGCAAGCCCCAGGCCCATTCCACCAGACTTAGGCTCGGTATTCGTTCCCCGATAGTAGCGCTGAAAGATGGAATGGGTTTCCTCTTCTGACATTCCCATTCCATTATCAGATACGTTGATCAAAAGCATGGTATCAGAAACGGATATCTGCAGAGTAACCGCGGTATTTTCATCTCCATGGACAAAACTATTGAGAATGATATTCTGAAATACTCTTGTTAAGAGTACGGGATCGAAAGTGAATAAAAATGTTTCCACGGAAGATTCAAAGCCTATGGTACGTTGTTCATATTCTGGATTATTTAAGAGTTCAATCACCAGCTCTTTCAGGAAGCGTATGAAATTCTGTTCCTGCAGATTCAGAGGAATCATACCATTATCCAGCTGATAGGTTAATTTCAGATCATGAATCAGCGATTCCATAAATGAGACATTTTTTAAGATGACCTGTGAGTACTGCTTGCGTTGTTCCTCTGTTTTAATACCGTCTTCCTGTAATAGTTCAGCGTATCCTTTTATAGGGGATAAAGGTGTTTTTAAATCATGGGTAATATTGGCAATCCATTCTTTCCGCATTGTTTCCGTCTGTTCCCGCAGTCTGTCGCTTTCTTTAATTTCTGAATCCAGAGTGTTCAGACTAAGGTAGAGATCCTTATAAGCACCATTAACATGAACTGGAAGATAGTTGCGGGATGAAATTTCTCTGATGGAGATTGTTAAGCGGTTCATGATGTGTGTTGTCCAGAATCCATAAATCAAACCGGAAATTAAAATAACAGAAAACAGCATTCCCAGGATAAAGAATACAATTGTTTTTCCGTCTGTAAACCGGTCTCCATTGAGATACATGGTTATTTTGGAAATTGTCATTGGAAAATATAGTATATAGGCATAGTCATTCCCATTGTCAGTAACTGTCCCCACAAAAGCGGTTGTTTTGCTGCCATTTAATGTTCCTGTCTGGTAAAGCTTAAAAAGTTCAGGAGCAGAGTAACTGGGATGAGCCTGGTCCGGCTTTTGACAGCTGAACTGTTCATTGCCAGAATGATCGATAATCTGAAGTCCGATCTCATTTTCCTGAAGCAGTTCCAGTCCCTCAGGCAGGATTTGTGGGTTTCCATCTGTCAAAACAATGTATTCCTTGAAATTCTCCGTTATTGTTTTGGGCCAGTCGCTTCTTGTGTTTATGCCGGCAGGTGTTTTAACCGTAATTAATAAGTAAAAGAGGGATGCAGCTGTGATAACTGTTCCAAGCAGCGATAGAAAGAAAATCAGATAAATATGAAAAATGGTACAGTATCCGGATTTTTTCATTTATTCAGTCCTCTTCTTTAATTTGTATCCCAGGCCTTTTACAGTAATCAGCTGCTGTGGATTTGAAGGAGTGTCTTCAATTTTTTCGCGGATATGGCGGATATGAACCATAATGGTATTATCACAAATGCTGCTGTATTCGCCCCAGACTTTTTCATACAGGCGCTCTTTGCTGATGATTTTATCCGTGTTTTCCATCAGATAAGACAGTAGCAGAAATTCACGTCCTGTCAGATAGATTTCCTGCCCTGACTTATAGACACGGCAGCTTTCTTTATTCAGAGTAAGAGCCCCGGCATTTAAAATTTCCCTGTCCCCCAGGCAGGGTGAGGCCTGATACTGCTGACGGCGAAGCTGGGCTTTGATGCGGAAAACCAATTCTCTTGGACTGAATGGCTTTGTAATATAATCATCACCTCCGCAGGAAAGCCCCAGAATCTTATCAATATCATCATTCTTAGAAGAAAGAAACAGGATGGAGCAGTAGGAGAATTCCCGGATTTTTTTGCATACCTCCAGGCCGTCAAGATCCGGGAGCATCACATCCAGCACAACAACGTCAGGCTGGAACTCCCGGCAGATGCGTAATGCCTCAAGCCCGGAATACGCCCGCTTGATGTCACGAAACCCATCCTGCTGCAACACTTCCTGTATCAGATCAACAATATCCCTTTCATCATCAACCAATAATAATTTGCTGTTTATTTCCATAATATCCCCCGCATTTATCCTGATAGAACCATCATAAACGGTCAAACAGATAATAGCAACAGCGATTTAATAACAGGCTATATTTACGGTAATGATTTACTTTTCACCAGTTCCATAAAACGCAGCATTTCCGGATTTAAATATTTATTCTGATGGTAAATTATCTGGTATTCCCGCTTCAGTTCAATTCCCGTAAGGGGCAGGGCAAGAAGTGATCCCTTTTCCAAGTATTGGGCCACCTGGCGTTCCGGCAGTATGGCAATTCCAAGATTTGTATGAACTCCCCATATAATTGCTTCGTTGCTGGTGCTCTCAAGGACAGGGCGGAGAATGAAATCCTGGAGGTGAAAGGCAGCTTCCGCCAGCTTTCTGGTCTGGCTTCCGTTTTCTCTCAAAAGAAAACGTTCTTCCCTTAAGTCCGCCAGCGTAAGGTTCTCCTTTTGGGCAAAAGGGTGAGAAGGGCTGCACACCAGCACTAACTGTTCTTTGGCAAACGGTTCCGTCAGAATTTTATCCGAGCTGCTGACTCCTTCTGTGAGAGCCAGATCCAGCTGGTTTTCCAGAATGGCAGCTTCTATTTTTTCTGAGGTGTCAACTTTTAAGTAAGGCATGGGAATCTGATTGTCTTTTGTGAAACAATGAATGAGCTCAGGCATCAGGCAGGCTCCGATGGTGCTTGAAAAACCGATGCGCAGCGGAGTGGTTTGATTCTGCTTTTTAAATTCCAGATCCATTTCCATATAAAGAGAGGTAATGTGGGACGCGAATTCGTACAGATGACGGGCTGCACTGGTTTTTTGAATGCCCCTTCCAACCCGCTCAAATAACTGGATGGAATATTCATTTTCCAGTTCCCGGATTGCAAGGCTTACGGCAGGCTGGCTGATATTCAGCTTATTGGCAGCAGCAGTAATGCTTTCTTCCTTATAGACGGTGACAAAGATCATCAATGTTTTAATGGACATGACTTCCTCCTGACTGATATCATATTTACATACCGGTGATATATGATATATAAGTAAAAAAATATGGTTTTAGGGGAATAGATAAGGAAATTCTACCATATAGATAAAGAAAAAACAATAACATACTTTACAAATATGTAAATGGGGATTAAACTTCCAGATAACACACGGAGCATGCGGAGGTTCATAAATGAGAAAACGAGGAAAAAAGCGGGCAGCAGCCCTTGTGCTGATGATAGTGGCAGCAGGAATACTGGCAGGATGTGCAAAGCAGACGGATTCCGGAAAAGACGGAGCAATTACAATTACCAATGTTTCTTATGATCCCACCAGAGAGTTTTATCAGGAATACAACAAAATCTTTGAAGACTATTACAGGGACACCTATAAAACCGGAATAACTGTGGTCCAGTCTCACGGAGGATCAGGGGGCCAGGCGCGTTCCGTCATTGAAGGAGCAAAAGCAGATGTGGTGACTCTGGCTCTGGCTCATGATATTACCATGATTGAAAAGTCTGGTCTCATCGATTCTGGTTGGATTAAGGAATTTGAGGGGAATTCATCACCTTATACCTCAGCAATCGTATTTCTTGTGAGGAAGGGAAATGAAAAAAACATAAAAGACTGGTCTGATTTAACCAAACCAGGTGTTGAGGTTATTACCCCGGATCCCAAGAGCAGCGGCGGTGCCTGCTGGAATTTCCTGGCTGCATGGCAGTATGCAAAGGTCTCATTTCAGGGAGATGAGGAGAAGATGAAAGCCTTTGTGGCAGACCTTTATAAAAATGTTTCTGTCATGGATTCAGGAGCCAGAGGAGCCACCACCACATTTGTAGAAAATGGGCAGGGTGATGTGCTGATTGCCTGGGAAAATGAGGCCATCAATACGGTGAAAGAGTATCCGGATCAGTATGAAATAATCACCCCCAGCATCAGTATTCTTGCCGAACCCAGTGTAGCGGTAGTGGATGAAAACGCCCGCAAAGACGGAGCAGAGAAAGCCTCAGAGGAATACTTAAAATACCTCTATTCCGATAAGGCCCAGAGACTGATCGGAGAATATGGATACAGACCCTCAAATAAAACGATTCTATCTGAATTTTCTGGAAAATTTGATCTTAATGTAAATCTTTGTACCATTGATGATTTTGGCGGCTGGGATGCTGCTTATGAGACCTTTTTCGCAGACGGAGGAATCTTTGATGAGATTTATGATAAATAGAGGGAGGAACCACACATGACGAAACAGTTAGTTCGGGCGAAAAAAAGCCAGCGTGTCATACCAGGATTCGGACTGAGTATGGGGATCACTCTTTTTATGCTTTCGGTTATTATACTCATTCCCCTTGCTTCAGTCCTGGTATATTCCTTCCAGTTGTCACCCCGTGAATTTTTAGAACTGATCACAAAGACCAATGTGGTAAATGCGTTCAAGACCAGCCTGCTATGTTCCCTTTTTGCCGCACTTGTCAACAGTGTGTTCGGCCTGATTCTCGCCTGGGTTCTTGTCCGGTATGAGTTTCCCGGCAAACGGATTATGGACGGAATTATTGAACTTCCCTTTGCCCTCCCCACTGCAGTAGCAGGAATCACACTGTCTAAGCTGTATTCCGATACCGGAGTTATGGGCGGATTCCTTGGACTGTTTGGGATAAAAGCGTCATATACCAAGGTCGGGCTGACCATTGCCCTGATTTTTATCGGAATCCCATTTGTAGTCCGGTCCATTCAGCCGGTTCTGGAGACACTTGATCCACGGTATGAAGAGGCAGCAGCAATTCTTGGAGCCGGGAAGTTCCATACCTTTCGAAAGGTAATTCTGCCTGAGCTTGGACCTGCGCTTTTAACTGGCTTTGGTCTTGCATTTGCACGAGGAGTGGGGGAATACGGCAGCGTAATTTACATATCAGGGAACAATGCCAGAAATCAGACACAGGTGGTTTCCTACGTAATCATGCAGAAACTCAATTATGTGGATTATCCGGGAGCAACGGCTATTGCTCTTGTGATGCTTTTTTTATCCTTTCTGGTTTTGCTGTTAGTAAATATGGTTCAGGTACATCAGGCAAAGCGTACCAGCTGCTTATAGGAGGGAACATGTATGAAAATAAAAAGCAAGTGGATTCTCATAGGAATCAGTGGGGTATTTCTTTTTTTCATGTTGGTTCTGCCTCTCATTTCCGTTATTATTAATTCTCTAAAAGAGGGATTCGGCTTTTACTTCCAATCACTGGCATCCCCTACTGTAGTATCAGCGCTTGGGGTTACTGTTCTGGCAGCTGTGATTGCGGTTGTGGTCAATACCATCTTCGGGATTGCGGCAGCGTGGCTGATCACCAGATTTTCTTTTAAAGGAAAACAGATTCTTTCAGCAGTCATTGACATCCCATTTTCCATTTCTCCAGTCATTGCAGGGCTTGCCTTTTTAATGACATTTGGGAGAATGGGCTGGGCAGGCGGTCTGATTGCAAGACTGAATGAGGCTCTTGGAACGAATATCCAGATCGTATTTGCCATTCCAGGAGTGGTGCTCGCCACTGTATTTGTCACATTTCCTTTTGTATCAAGGGAAATTATACCCGTACTTCTTTCCGTAGGAAAAGAAGAGGAAGAGGCCGCGGCACTTATGGGAGCAGATGGCTTTACCATATTCCGGAAAATAACCTTTCCTCATATCCGCTGGGCCCTTCTCTATGGGGTAATTCTCTGTACGGCAAGAGCACTTGGAGAGTTTGGCGCTGTCCATGCCTTGTCAAAAACCAGAGGGGAGACATTTACCCTTCCTCTGGAAATCGATGCCCTCTATCTTTCCAATTCATCGGAGTCCATTACCTCGGCATTTGCTGTTTCATCCATTCTGGTTCTTATGGCAGTCGCAGTGCTGATCATACGAAACATAGCGGAGCATCAGGCAAAAAAGAATGAGGAAAACCATTAACGTAAAGTCAGGAGGGTCTTATGTACATAGAAATGAGAAATATTGAGAAATCATACGGAGATTTTAAGGCTTCCAAAGAGGTGAATTTTGGACTGAAAAAAGGAACACTGGCAGCCCTTCTTGGACCCAGCGGAAGCGGGAAAACAACAATCCTTCGTATGATTGCCGGTTTTGAAACACCGGATACCGGTGATATCATGATCGATGAGAAACGAGTCAATGATCTCCCTGCTGCAGACAGAGGAATCGGTTTTGTATTTCAAAATTATGCACTGTTTCGGTATATGACGGTCTATGAAAATATCGCTTTTGGTCTGGAAGTGAAAAAGATTCACAAAAAGCTGATAAAAGAGCGTGTGATGGAACTGCTTTCCTTAACAGGACTGGAGGGGTTAGAAAAACGCTATCCCAATCAGCTTTCCGGCGGACAGCGTCAAAGGGTTGCATTTGCCAGAGCATTGGCACCAAGCCCGGGACTATTGCTCCTTGATGAGCCATTTGCGGCGATTGATGCAAAGGTACGACAGGAACTTCGCAGCTGGTTAAAGGAGATGATTCATAAGGTAGGTATTACCAGCATCTTTGTCACTCACGATCAGGATGAGGCGGTGGAAGTGGCAGATGAAATTATTGTCACCAATCAGGGGAGAATTGAACAGATTGCAGATCCGTTTCAGATCTATAAAAATCCCGCTACTCCCTTTGTAGCTGAGTTTATCGGGCAGTCCGCCAGAATGGATAGATATCATAAGCTGAAGGGATTTGAAAAGGGTGATTTTAAAGGTGCAATTATACGGCCGGAATTTGTGGAAGCATTTAAAAGTGACAATCTGAAATTTCAGGATGTGATGAGATGTTCGGAAGAGGGAATCATTGAAGATATTTCATTCCGCGGAAATTATCTGGAGGTCCGTCTGAATGTAAACGGAGTTTCCCTGACAACCCGCAGATCCTTAGAAAGGCGTCATGTTTCCGTTGGAGAAAAGATGCATGTGATTGTTTACCGTATTTATGCTTACGATGACAAGAAAGCGTATCTGCTGGAAAATTCACTGTTAAACGGAGCCAATATCGTCACATTCTGACGTTAGAAAATAAAGATCTTACAGAGGAGTCAAACATGAGTATAAGGTTAAAACGGGAAGTTATGACGGCGGATGTCCTGATTATAGGGGGAGGGACGGCTGGCTGTTATGCGGCGCTGACTCTTTCAAACCATTCTGATTTAAAGGTTATCGTTGCCGAAAAAGCAGGGATCCGGCGGAGCGGCTGTCTGGCAGCAGGGGTGAATGCCATCAATGCCTATATTACTGACGGGCAGACCCCTGAGGATTATGTGGACTATGCAATGAAAGATGCGGCGGGCATAGCCAGAGAGGATCTTCTGTTAACGGCAGCCAGGAGATTTAATAAAGTGACAGCCGATTTAGAACGGCTGGGGCTTGTGATCCTAAAGGATGAAACGGGTAATTATGTGACCAGAGGAAAACGCAATATTAAGATTAATGGAGAGAATATAAAGCCTATTCTTGCCGATGCCGTATTGCAGGCACCAAATGTCACGGTTTTAGAGCACGTAAATATAACCGATCTTCTTGTAACTGACAATGAAGTAAAAGGAGCCGTAGGGTTTCATATGGAAGAGACCACCGCTTATGAGATCCGGGCAGCAGCCGTTATTGTGACTACCGGAGGTGCGGCTGGGCTATATAAACCCAATAATCCGGGTTTTTCCCGCCATAAGATGTGGTATCCTCCTTTTAATACAGGTGCAGGTTATGCCATGGGAATTAAGGCAGGTGCAGAAATGACCTCCTTTGAGATGCGGTTTATTGCACTCCGCTGCAAGGATACCATAGCACCTACCGGAACCATTGCTCAGGGAGTCAGAGCAAAACAGATCAATTCAAAAGGGGAGATTTACGAAGAAAAATACGGAATTACCACCAGTGAACGGGTCTATGGAACCGTAAGGGAGAATCAGCTTGGTAATGGCCCCTGCTATCTTCACACAGAGGGAATTGACAAAGAAACAGAGGAGGATTTACTGAAAGCGTACTTAAATATGGCTCCCAGCCAGACTCTTCGGTGGCTGCAAAGTGACAGGACCCCTGGAAAAGAGGATGTGGAAATAGCCGGAACCGAGCCTTATATCGTTGGAGGGCACACTGCAAGCGGTTACTGGATTAATACCAACAGGGAAACCACTGTAACCGGTCTGTATGCAGCAGGTGACGTAGCAGGCGGCTGTCCCCAGAAGTATGTGACTGGCGCCCTGGCGGAAGGGGAGATCGCCGCACTTGATATTATTAAAAAAGGCCGGAAAATGGATTCTTCCTATGAAGCTTTGTCCTTTGCCGAGGAAACCTTCCGGGAGTATGAACGCATTTTAAATGGCTCAGAGGCTGTTTTTACAGCAGAGGAACTGGAAGAAGCCATGCAGAAGGTGATGGATGAGTATGCAGGAGGGATTTCAGTCAATTATCAGTATAATGAAAAGCAGCTGAAGCTTGGGGAAGAAAAAATACTGGAAATCACGAAGCTGACCAGATATTTGAATGCCTCCGACATGCATGAGCTGATGTTTGTGTATGAGCTGCTGGAACGCCTGGTTGTATGCCGGTCAGTGATTGCCCATTTAGGTTTCAGAAAAGAGACCAGGTGGCACTCCTTCCAGGAAAATCTGGATTTTCCCGGGTCAGATGAGGCTTATCATAAATTTGTTAACTCCACAATGAAAGATGGAGCGCTGGTTTTAAGACTCCGTGACATAGGAAAGGAGAGCGATTATGAGCATACGGATATCTAAAGAAGCATGTGTGGGTTGTCTGGCATGCACCAGAGTGTGTCCGGGGAGTCTGATTAAGGAAAAAGACGGGAAAGCATTTATAAAATATGACAGAGACTGCTGGGGATGCGCTTCCTGTGTAAAGGAATGTGGGTTTGGAGCCATTGATTTTTACTTAGGAGCCGATATGGGAGGAAATGGTACTGTGATGAACGTTTCAGAACATGGTGATCTCCTTCTTTGGAAAGTCACAAGACCCGATGGTACCGTTCGCATCATTGAGGTCAACGGTAAGAATTCGAATAAGTATTAGAGGAGAGATGATTATGAGCAGATTAACCCATCTGGATGAATTGGAAGCAGAGGCAATATATATTATCAGAGAGGTAGCCGCCCAGTGTGAGAAGCCGGTTATGCTCTATTCCATTGGAAAGGACAGTTCCGTCATGCTTCATCTGGCGTTAAAGGCTTTTTATCCGGAAAAACCGCCTTTCCCATTTCTCCATGTGAACACCACCTGGAAGTTTAAAGAGATGATTGAATTTCGGGACAGAACAGCCAGGGAACTGGGAATCGAGCTGCTGGAATATATCAATGAAGACGGCGTTGCACGGGGGATCAATCCATTTGACCACGGTTCATCCTATACGGATATCATGAAAACACAGGCGTTAAAGCAGGCATTAAATAAGTATGGATTTACAGCAGCCTTTGGGGGAGGAAGACGGGATGAGGAAAAGAGCAGGGCAAAGGAACGGATCTTCTCCTTCCGGAATGCTGCCCATGCCTGGGATCCAAAAAATCAGAGGCCGGAGATGTGGAAGCTTTACAACACAGAGATTTATAAAGGAGAGAGCATCCGGGTATTTCCTATCTCCAACTGGACGGAAAAGGACATCTGGCAGTACATAAAACAGGAGAATATCCCCATTGTTCCATTGTATTTTGCAGCAGAAAGGCCAGTGGTTTATCGGGATGATGATATTATTATGGTGGATGACGACCGTATGCGGCTCTATCCCGGAGAGGTTCCACAGCTGAAAAAGGTTCGTTTCCGGACGCTGGGCTGTTATCCCCTTTCTGGCGGCGTTCTATCCGATGCGGTTACCATTGATCAGATCATTGATGAAACGTTAAGCTCCGTAGAATCAGAACGGACCAGCCGGGTGATTGACAAAGACGGCGGAGCCGCCAGTATGGAAAAGAGAAAAAGGGAGGGCTATTTCTGATGAACGGATTGCTGAAATTTATTACCTGTGGAAGTGTGGACGATGGAAAATCCACTTTGATCGGTCATATACTCTATGATTCCAAGCTGCTGTATGCAGATCAGGAAAAAGCGCTGCTGCTTGACAGTAAGGTAGGTTCCAGAGGCGGTGAGATTGATTATTCCCTTCTTTTAGACGGTCTGATGGCAGAACGGGAGCAGGGAATTACCATTGATGTGGCATACCGGTATTTTACAACGGAGAAACGTAGTTTTATTGTCGCGGATACACCGGGACACGAAGAATATACAAGAAACATGGCGGTGGGAGCTTCTTTCGCCCAGCTGGCAATCATTCTGGTGGATGCGAAGCAGGGGGTTCTGGTACAGACCAGGCGCCACTTAAGAATCTGTTCCCTTATGGGAATCCGCCATTTCATTTTTGCAGTGAATAAAATGGATCTGGCAGATTACAGTCAGAAGCGATTTGAAGAGATCAGCCGGAGCATCCGGGTTCTTACTGAGGATTTGTCTTTAAAACATGTGACGATTATTCCTGTCAGCGCTACGGAAGGAGATAATGTAACGGTAAAATCAGATCATATGCCCTGGTATCAGGGAGAAACCCTCCTTTCCTGTCTGGAGCAGACAGAGGTTACTGAAGATGAAGGAAGCGGTTTTTATATGCCAGTCCAGAGAGTTTGCCGCCCTGACCATGAATTTCGTGGATTTCAGGGCCAGGTGGAATCAGGAACCGTCACGGTCGGACAAAGCCTTACGGTACTTCCCGGAAATGAAACTGCAAAAGTAAAGAGCATCCTGGTGGGAGACCGGTCCTCTGACCAGGCGAGTGTTGGTCAGGCAGTTACCATACAGCTTGACAGAGAAGTGGATGTGAGCCGGGGAAACGTTCTGACGGATCAGGATCAGCTGCCTGTAAGCAAAGAAGTAAAAGCTTCTATCTTATGGATGGATGAAGTTCCGCTTAAGGAAGGAAACGATTATCTGCTGAAACTGGGAACAAGAATGCTTCCGGCAGTGGTCAAACGCATTGAGTACCAGGTGGATATTAATACAGGGGAGCATTTACCTGCCCATGAGATTAGTAAAAATGAAATTGCGTCCTGTCTGCTTGAATTTTCCCAACGGATTCCGGTTGATGAATTTAAAAGAAATAAAACACTGGGAGAGCTGATTTTAATAGACCGGGTGAGTCATATGACATCGGCCTGCGGAGTGGTGGAGCAGGTGGAAAACGGGGACGAAAAACCATATTTTGAAAAAGGCGGATTACGGGCTGGCGGATATATTTTTGAAGAATTCTATTTTAACCTGGAAAATGCGTTCCTCTCCAGACAGAAGACAAAAGAGACCACCTATCGTCAGGGCGACGTCGTTTCTGTTTCAGGAGACAGCTTCCATTATCCCGACTTTTTTGATGTAATATCATTGGATGACTCCGTGGCAGTTCTTGTGCGAAACCAGACAATCCAGGATATCATAAGCCTTGATGATTATAGTTATTCGGGGTTACCAATTCTCGATGAAAGAGGCTTTGCCTTAAAAATCAGTTCCAAAGAAGATCTGTCAAACTGTCTGCGTGAATTTAATGATCTGGGAGCTGACAATAAAATCGCTTTTCATAATAAATGGTCTAAATTCGAAACGTACAGACGGATTGTATGTAACGAAAATTTCTGGATTATTTAAAATGGAGTAATAAAAATAGCCTGCAAACTTAGAATTTACAGTTTGCAGGCTATTTTTATATTTAAATATAAAAGTATTAATTACATATTTTTTTAATAGTTTGATTGGACATATTGTACAAAAATGGCGCAGTATACTTGATACTGCGTGGTGAAAATTTGTGAAAATATAATATTTTTTTATTATACATCACACGAAATTATTTGTCAAATATTAGTATATTATGTAGAAATATGTATATTATCAAAATTATTACAGCGATTTCAAGCCTGAACTGGGTTGTTTTATTAAAAACATTGAGTTAAGCCGTCAAATCATTGGTCATTTTAATTAAAAATTATATGCTCCAAATAGAGAATAAATATATTAAAAAAATTTATATCTATGCATAGTAATAATTTTTAATTCCGTCATTCCGCGCGTCCGGTACACGAATTATACAGATAATAAAAGGGTTTTATCTGATATTACGCAGTATCAAGTATACTGCGAATATGATAGGCGTGCATTTTATACATCAATTCCAATCATGGTTTAGCAGTAATTTTCTAAATAAAACCGGATTAGATAATGTCTGAGCGCCCAGAAATAAGTTGAAAAAAAGGAGAAAACTATGTCGGAGCATACTTCTGAAAAAAGCGGGAAAAAGGTTCACAAATATGGTTTAAAAAGCCTGCTGACTAAAATACTTTTTTTTGTTGGAATCCCTGTCATTTTATCTTTTTGCATCGTAGGTGCTGTCATCTTGTTTCTGGTTAAATCCAGTGTGGAAGAAATGACAGAAAAAGAACTGACTGCAAGAACACAGGCAGCGGCTGTGGAGATGGAAGGCTATTTTAATCAATATAAACAGAAAACCGGACAGTTATCAGACACAATCGCATTTCAAAAGTTCTTTCAGGATTTAAAGCCTGGGACAAGCATATCATCAGCGTCGGGCTTTGATGATATCAAGCAGACGATGGTCCGGTCATATGAGAAGGATAAGGAATCCGTAGTAGCATTCTGGGTTGCTGATATTGATTCCAGCCAGCTGGCACAGTCCGATGGCTTTGTGTCAGATCAGACCTATCGTGTGAAAGAACGTCCGTGGTATCAGCTTCTTGTAAATTCCGGAAGTACCATTATGACGGAGCCTTTTGAGGATTTTGCGACTAAGGCTCAGATTGTGAGTATTATAGCACCTGTGTTTGCAGCAGATGGGAAAGAAATGATTGGAGCAGTAGGAATTGACTTTTCTCTCGATGGACTGGTGAAAACCATTGGTTCATACCAGCTTGGAGAAACCGGATTTTACATACTGACATCAAAAGAGGGACAGGTGATCTATCATCCGGACAAGGACATGGTAAATAAAAAGATTGCAGATCTCACTATTTCCCAGAACATGAAAGACGCCCTTTCTTCTTCTATAGAAGGATTTCTTTCCTTTACGTCAAATCAGTCTGAGGTTGAAGGATATGTACGTAAGGTAGGGGATACCGGCTGGACCGTAGCCGCAGGTCTTCCGGTAAAAGAGTTTTATGAAGGATACAGGACGATTACGGCATCGATGATCGGAGTTTTTGGGGTTGCATTACTTGTGGTAATCGTCATGATTCTGATTATTTCCAAAATGATTGTTGCACCTCTTAAAAAGCTGACAAAAACGGCCAACCTGATTGCAGACGGCAGGCTGGATATATCGGCAGATGTAAGCTCCAATGATGAAACAGGGCAGATGGCTCTTGCACTTAACCGCACCGTGATCCAATTAAACAGGTATATCGGATATATCCATGAAATCACTCAGGTGCTTCAGGTAATGGCGGATGGAACTATGCAGATAGAACTTCATCAGGATTATAAAGGTGAGTTTGCTCCTGTAAAAGAAGCCCTTTTAACCATTTCCCAGTCTTTAAACAGGACATTAAAGATCATACAGACCAGTGCAGATGAGGTGGGAATCGGAGCAGATCAGGTATCTCAGGGGGCCCAGACCCTGGCCTCCGGTTCTGCGGAGCAGGCGGCGACCATTGAAGAATTAAGTGCATCCATTGAATCGATGTCTGATCAGGCACAGCAGAATTTAGAGCAGGTAAAGAAAGCTGCGGATTCTGTCCAGGTATCGTCACAGGGACTTTTAAAGAGTAATGAATTTATGGAACAGTTAAGCTCAGCTATGAGGGAGATCAGCAGCTCTTCCGATAAAATAAACAGCATTACAAAAGTAATAGAAGACATTGCTTTCCAGACCAATATTCTGGCGCTGAATGCAGCGGTGGAAGCTGCAAGGGCAGGAGAAGCAGGAAAGGGATTTGCAGTGGTGGCAGATGAGGTCCGCAGTCTTGCTGAAAAGTCAGCCCAGGCAGCCGGGCAGACGGCAGCCATTATTGTACATTCTTCAGAAACCGTATCAAAGGGAGAAAAACTGGTGGCTATTACTGCAGAAACGTTAAATGATGTTGCGGTAAGCTCTGGTTTTGTAGAGAAGGTTATTGGAGAAATTGAAGCTTCCTCCAGATCACAGGCGGAAGCAGCAATCCAGATGCACCAGGCCCTCAGTCAGGTATCATCAGTGGTACAATCCAATGCTGCAACTGCAGAGGAAAGCTCTGCTTCCAGTGAGGAACTGGCAGCTCAGGCACAGACACTTCGGGATGAAGTGGGAAAATTTAAACTTAGCTGAGAATATTACTAATGTGAGGATACAAATGAAAAAATTTAAAAACTACAGTATTTCAAAAAAACTCATTACAGGCTTCCTGACCGTTACTGTTATCATGCTTTTAGTTGGTGCAGTGGGTCTCCTGGGGATGGCGCGCATTGACGCAATGGATACCTACATGTATCAGGTAAAAACTGCTCCCATGAATGATTTGATTCTTGCCATCGAGAACTTATATCAGATAAAGTCTGATTCCAGAGATATGGTGATCCAGACAGGAGACAGCCAGAAGCTAAGTGAACTGGAGCAAAATTATAAGACACAAAAAGAAGAATTTTTAAATCATGCAGCAGCATACAAAAAATCCATTGATCCGGCGGATTCTGAATCTCACGGAATTATTGACGAGGGTGTGAAACTGTTTACGGATACTTATGATCCAGCTGTCTTAAAATGCCTGGAGGCTGCAAAGGGAGGAAATCAGAAAACCTCATCTGCCGCACTTACAGAGAGTTCTGATCAGATCCAGACCATTTATAATAACTTTAATACCCTGATCAGCAACCGTATGGACGGAATCCGTTCTACCAGTGAAAATAATGACCGGACTGCCGCATTTGCCTCTTTTATTCTGATTGCTTTTGTAATCATGGGAGCCGCAGCAGCCATATATCTTGGAATAAGGATTTCCAGAATGATCAGTGAACCAATTGGTCATGTGGTGGAAGCAGCAGACAGAATTTCACTGGGTTATACAGATGTGAATCTGGGTCATATCGATTCAGAGGATGAGACAGGAAAACTGGCAGAATCTTTTAAACGCATGTTAGAGAGCATCCGCAGCCAGACCGCTGCAGCAGAGAACATCAGCCGGGGTGATTTTACCCGGGAAGTTCCCGTAAGATCAGAAGGCGATGTCCTGGGACTTGCACTGGAACGGATTAAAAATGATTTAAACCAGACACTGCTTACCATCCGAACGGCTGCCCAGCAGGTTCACACCGGAGCCGAACAGGTATCTTCCGGTGCCCAGGCGCTTGCTTCCGGAGCAACGGAACAGGCGGCTACCATAGAAGAGTT
This sequence comes from Lacrimispora xylanisolvens, assembly GCF_002934545.1. Lineage (GTDB taxonomy): Bacteria > Bacillota > Clostridia > Lachnospirales > Lachnospiraceae > Lacrimispora > Lacrimispora xylanisolvens. The sequence goes on along the minus strand of NZ_PTJA01000012.1, from coordinate 956 downwards.
AAACGCCTCTGTGACTGGTGTGGCCAGACAGGCGGAACAGAATGCCGAAAATGTGGAGAAAGCCACTGTCTATGTCCGGGAAGCAGGGGATGGTGTAAATGAAGGAAACATCCATATGCAGAAACTCAATGATACGATGAAAGAGATCGGAGCTTCTTCTCATAAGATTTCCAGCATTACGAAGGTAATTGAAGATATTGCGTTTCAGACCAATATCCTTGCTCTCAATGCGGCAGTTGAATCTGCCAGAGCAGGAAGTGCGGGAAAGGGGTTTGCAGTGGTGGCGGATGAAGTCCGCAATCTTGCAACCAAATCTTCCGAGGCTGCAAGACAGACAGCAGAACTGATTGAACAGTCTGTCAACAGAATTACAGATGGGGAAAAATATGCATCGGAAACAGCTGTGATTTTAAAAGTAGTATCCGAAAAAGCATCTTTGGCGGTTTCTGCCATTCATGAGATTTCAGAGGCCTCATCCAGTCAGGTTCTGGCCATAGGAGAGATTAACCAGGGTCTTACCCAGGTATCCTCCGTCGTCCAGACCAATGCCGCAACTGCCGAAGAAAGTTCTGCTTCCAGTGAAGAGATGGCGGCACAGGCGGAAATGCTCAATCAGGCAGTTGGAAGATTCAGCCTTAGTGACGATGAACCTGTAATAAACCGGTTTGAGAAACCTGCTTTTGTAACCTCTGCAAAGATTGATTATAGCAGCGACAAGTATTAAACTGTATGCCTGCCCTCCTTTGTTGATAGATCTTATCAAAAATTTTGTCGAAAATTGCAAAACCATTTTGACACATTGGAAAAAAAGGAATATACTGGATGTAAAAAAAGAAGGGGGAGTGATCTCCCTCTTTTTTGCTTTATAGGAAATTCCGCAAATAGTCAAAAATAGTGTATAATAGTATTGAAATAAAAAATAGCATAGCAAAAGAGCGAAGGTGTGACTTCGCCAT
>NZ_PTJA01000011.1 GCF_002934545.1 Lacrimispora xylanisolvens | reverse complement strand
ATGGCGAAGTCACACCTTCGCTCTTTTGCTATGCTATTTTTTATTTCAATACTATTATACACTATTTTTGACTATTTGCGGAATTTCCTATAAAGTAAAAAAAGAAAGACCCTTTTGAGTCTTTCCTTATTTTAACCACATTTATTCAAATCGCACAATTTCTTTTTTCAGACGCTTCATAATCTTTTTCTCAAGTCTTGATATGTAGGATTGGGAAATGCCAAGTAAATCCGCCACTTCCTTCTGGGTCATTTCTTCCCCATCCTCATCAGAAAGGCCAAACCGCAGTTCCACGATTTTGCGCTCTCTGGGGCTTAAACGGCTGATTGCTGAGTTAAGTAGGTTTCTTTCCACCTCTGTTTCTAAGTCTTTATATATTACATCCTCATCTGTGCCAAGAATATCAGACAAAAGGAGCTCATTTCCATCCCAATCCACATTCAATGGCTCATCAATGGATACTTCCATTTTTGTCTTGTTATTTCTCCTCAAATACATGAGTATTTCATTTTCAATGCAACGGGAAGCATAAGTAGCCAGTTTTATATTTTTAGTGGGGTTAAAGGTATTAATTGCCTTAATCAATCCGATGGTTCCGATGGAAATCAAATCTTCCACACCAACACTTGTATTATCAAATTTTTTAGCTATATATACCACCAGGCGGAGATTGTGTTCAATCAATTCTGATTTCGCTTTCTGATCGTCGTCTCCTCCAAGAAGTGCAATAATCTGGGCTTCTCTCTCATTATCAAGGGGCGCTGGCAGGATATCCGCACCTCCAATGTAATGGATCTCCCCCTGAGACGGCATCATCAATGTTCTAAATGTAGGAATTGCTTTAAACTGAAAACGATTTGGTACAGACACTTTTATAATCATATCGACACTCTCTCCTTTACATCAAACAATCACTCATCGTGCAACAGCATCTGATATTCTCCGCTTGAGGACAGGGCCTTTTTGCTGACAGCAATCAGAGGCTTTTCAATTATTCTCACATCATCTCCCTGACGTACTTCCATCTCGTCTAAAAAAATACCGGGCAAGACTCCGTTTGATTTTCCAACGCTTCCAAATGGAATATAAACCACTTCTGAAACGCTTTCACAGAGTTCCCGGACGGCTTCATAGGTCACAACATGGGCTGGGCGGCGGCTTACCGGCTCAAAAAGGCGGTTTCCTGTATCAAGAAGAGCAGTCACCTTCTTTTCCTTTCCTCTGTAATGCATGGTGACTTCATAAAAATTACTCTTTGCTTTCCACAGTCCCGGCAGCCATCGAAGCATGACCCGGATTCCAAAATAGGACCCGGCTCCCAAAAAAATCAACTGGTAAAAAGGTATGGCCTTTCCTGTATTTCCTCTAAGAATCTGTTCTATATAATAGCCAGCCTTCGTATGCTGATATAGGAACTCCATAATTCCTCCTACAGCCACAGCAGCCAGATATAGGGCTATTAATCCTTTTCCGATATCTTTGGGTCTCTTTAAGTCGAAAGCAGTCATTACCATCAGGGTACTGACTCCCAGATAAGTAACTGCCATCTCAAGCAAAACAGGCAAATATGGAAAAGCAGCGGCAAACACGGCCCACGCTGCTCCTAAAACTGCCCCCAGAATCAGCCTCCATCGGATCAGACGGTACTTCATTGCACGTCTTACGATAGACAATACCAGAAAATCCATGGTAAAATTAATAAAGAACAATACATCTATGTACAGGTTAAGTTCCGTTGCTGCGTTCACCTCCCGCCCTGTAGGAACATTATAGCCAGTTATCCTTTCAGAATTTGTCAAAACCACGGAAAAAATTCCACTTTTTCATCGTCTTTTTCCAACCAGCAATGTCACTTCCCGACAGTATTTTACAGTCCCAATCTGATATTTTTGTCTTACCCTCACTTATTTGGAAATGAATGGCAGGGCTGAGAATGATTCTAAACCAATCCCGGACAGCAAAAAAACAGCCAGACACGATTAAGTTCCGTGTTCGACTGTTTTTTCATACAAAAGTAAATTGTCGATTTTTTTAAACTTTAAGAGAGCTGGGCAAGACGTTCCTTCACCTGTTCCATCATCTGAGCATATTTCTCAAGTTTTGCTTTTTCTTCTTCGATTTTGGCCTCAGGCGCCTTGCTTACGAATTTTTCATTGCTTAACATGGTACGCACGCGGGTCAGTTCCTTTTCCAGACGTTCTTCTTCCTTTTTCAGACGGTCAATTTCTTTTTCAATATCAACCAGTTCTGCAAATGGCATATAGATGACAGCCTGGTGAATCACTGCAGAAACCGCATCCTCGCCGATTCCTGACTTGTCCTTTTGAATGAATACCTCGCCTGCATAACCAAGGGTTGCAAAGAAAACTTTGCTGTGTTCAAAGATATCCAGTATTTCCTGGTTCTCAGAAACTACATATACTTTTGCTTTTTTGCTGGGAGGAACATTCATGGAGGTTCTGACATTTCTGATTCCTCTTACTGCCTCCTTAATGGTTTCTACCGCCAGCTCTTCTGCTTCAAATGCATATTCTTCCCTGTATTCCGGCCAGTTTGAGATCATGATTGACTCTTCTTCCTCCTGAAGATTACAGAAAATCTCCTCCGTTAAGAACGGCATGTAGGGGTGAAGAAGTTTCAGGGAGTTAATTAAAACAGTTTTTAAGGTCCATACAGCGGCATTCTTTGTGGTATCTTCTTCATTCCACAGCCTTGGTTTCACCATCTCGATATACCAGTCACAGAATTCTTCCCAGATAAAATCATAAACTTTGGAAAGAGCAATTCCAAGCTCATATTTATCCAGATTTTCTGTCACATCCCTGGCAAGGGTATTGGCTTTTGACAAGATCCATTTATCCGCCATGGTAAGCTCAGATAGTTCTGCCTTTGCATCAGGAGCCTTTTCAATATTCATCATGATAAACCGGGAAGCGTTCCATACTTTATTGGCAAAGTTTCTGCTTGCCTCTACCCGCTCCCAGTAAAAACGCATATCATTTCCAGGGGCGTTTCCGGTAATCAGTGTCATTCTAAGAGCGTCTGCGCCGTATTTATCAATAACCTCCAGAGGATCAATCCCATTTCCCAGGGATTTACTCATTTTTCTACCTTCGGAATCTCTTACCAGTCCATGAATCAGCACAGTGTGGAACGGAAGCTCCCCTGTCTGCTCAATTCCGGAGAATACCATACGGATTACCCAGAAGAAAATAATATCATAGCCGGTTACAAGAACGCTGGTAGGATAGAAATATTTTAAATCCTCTGTATTTTCCGGCCAGCCAAGGGTTGAGAATGGCCAGAGCGCTGAGGAAAACCAGGTATCAAGGGTATCTTCATCCTGTGTAAAGTGAGTGCCTCCGCACTTTGGACACACATCAGGTGAATCCTTGGAAACAATAATCTCATGGCACTCATCACAATAAAATGCCGGAATTCTGTGACCCCACCATAGCTGTCTGGAGATACACCAGTCCCTGATATTTTCCAGCCAGTGAAGGTAGATCTTATCAAAACGTTCCGGAACGAATTTCAGCTTGCCGGTTTTCAATGCCTCGATTGCCGGTTTTGCCATCTCTTCCATCTTTACGAACCACTGCTGTTTTACCATTGGCTCTACTGTAGTCTTACAGCGGTCATGGGTACCAACTGCATGGGCATGGGGAACCACCTTAACCAAAAGTCCCAGTTCCTCCAAGTCCTTTACAATGACCTTTCTGGCTTCATAACGATCCATACCGTTATACTTGCTTCCTGCAAGACATATGGTAGCATCATCGTTCATAATTGTCAGTTCAGGCAGCTGATGTCTTCTTCCCACCTCAAAGTCGTTGGGGTCATGAGCCGGAGTGATCTTAACGCATCCGGTACCGAATTCTTTATCAACATAGGAATCTGCAATCACTGGAATCTCTCTTCCAGTCAGGGGAAGTGTTAACATCTTACCAACGATGTCCTGATAACGCTCATCATCGGGATTGACTGCAACTGCTGTATCGCCTAATAGGGTTTCCGGTCTGGTGGTTGCAATTTCTACAAATCTGCCTTCTTCACCGGCAATGGGATAGTTTATATGCCAGAAAAAGCCGTTCTGATCTTCATGCTCTACCTCTGCATCAGAAATAGAAGTCTGGCACACGGGACACCAGTTTACTATTCTGGAACCCTTATAGATAAAACCTTTTTTATGCAGCCGGATGAAAACTTCCTGGACTGCCTCGGAACAACCCTCATCCATGGTAAAACGCTCTCTGTCCCAGTCAGCGGAAGATCCCATCTTGTGAAGCTGGTTAATGATTCTGCTTCCGTAATCTTTTCTCCAGTCCCAGCATTTTTCCAGAAAGCCATCCCGTCCCAGATCTGCCTTCTCAATCCCCTGGGCTCTTAAGCTTTCAATTACTTTTACTTCTGTGGCAATGGCTGCATGATCCGTTCCCGGCTGCCATAAGGCCTCAAAGCCCTGCATCCTCTTATAGCGGATCAGAATATCCTGCATGGTATTATCAAGGGCATGTCCCATATGAAGATGACCGGTAATATTAGGCGGGGGCATCACAATGGTAAATGGTTTCTTATCCTTATTTGGTTTGGCATGGAAATACTTTTTGTCCAGCCATTTCTGATAAAGTTTGCCTTCAATCCCTGACGGATCATAGGTTTTTTCCAACTCTTTCATAATCTACTCCTTTTGTCAGCTCGTTATTTGGGAAAACAAAAAGCCCTCTGCATCCGAAGACACAAAGGGCGTATAAACGCGGTACCACCTTTATTACGGCAGATTCTGCCATATCTTTACGGCCTTTAACGGGGCCACGCGTGAAAGCCTACTGTATATTAATAATTCAGCTTTCCAGTTCCGAAGCTACCTTCCGCAAACACTACCTTAACCGTCTTTCAGCCAGTGAACGGTTTTCTCTTTCAGGGTTATGTGCGTACTCCTCTTCATCAATACCTTTTCCTGTTATCTAGTATATGATAGAAGTTTTTTGCCGTTTTGTCAAGACATAATATTACGGTATTCCTTCTTCCACCTGGAAACCAGTTCTCCTGCTCCCTGGAAACGCTTGATGGGATCTTTCTGGAATAAGTTTTCCAGTTCAAGCAGGCTTTTTGCCTTTCCTGCGTTTTCGTTTGCCACTGCCCGTTCTTCTCTGCATACTTCCTTTAATTCTTCCGTCATCAAAGACATAAAACGTTCTCCCGGCATTACAGATGGGTTCCACTGATTTAAGTGGCAGATCTTTTTTAATACTTCCTCATTGTTAACCAGGTCGTATGATTTTTCATAGGCTCTGCAGGCTTTATCCATCAGAAACAGCCGGGCATAGGCAGCGCCTAAGTTGTGATAGACTTTTGCGGTAAAACTGTCACTGCCCCGGTCCGTTCTTGCCATATCAAGGATTCTGATATAGATAGAAACCGCCTTTCCGTATTGATTCTTCTGAAAAAGGAAATCCGCCTTTTGCTTTAACAGTTCAGACTGGGGTAGTCTTCGAAATGCAGCCAGCTGCTGGCGAAACCGCCCCACTTCCACCGCGCTGTAATAATCACATTCGTGAAGAATCATCGCCAGCAGCTCATCTTCCTCTTCCCCGCTTTTCTGCCATTTTTCCAGCTTTGCTGCAAAAAACGCCATATCTAAATCTTCCCGGATAAACTCCAGCAGGCTTTCATCCACAAAGCCATCCAGTACCAGAAGGGGATGATTATAAATTACATAACAAAGTTCCTGGGAGGAAAAAATACGCACTCCCAGATATTCAAAATAAAACGGCCGTTTTACCGGTTCCTGCCGGCACAAAATAAGGCTCATAGCATGACCTCCTGCCTGATCACCGTATCGGTAGCAGGAAACAGCTCTCCAAATCCCTTATCCTTTAATACCACCGCCATGGTTTTCTCATCCAGAAAGCCAAAGCTGATTCCCAGTCTGGTTGTCCGGTCCGGGCGGTTGGGGAATCCCTCCAGGGGTATCTTTACCAGCCTCTTTTGCTTGGGATCCATGGGTGTTACCATAAACTCCACATAATCCTGCTTGTCTACGATTAAATCAACACTGCTTTTTGCCTCATACCAGTTGTCCCCTGCTGCAGCCACAACCAGCTGACTCTCCCGTTCCTTATGAAGTACACGTAAGGATACTGTAGAATGAAGATGACCGTCACAGATACAGACAAAGGGATAAGCGCTGTTATCCTTAAGATAATCCATACCTTTAAAGGCAGCTCCTCTGGCAAACAGCTCCGGCTCCATATAAACCTTTTTTCGGGAACAGAGTACTTTCATGGAATCTTTTGCCCAGTCATGGCGTTCAAACCCTTTCCCTGTTAAAAATACAGAAGAAAAGAGTTTCTTTTGCAAAAGCCGGTCTGCACAGGAGCTTAAGATTTTATCTGCAAGCTTACCTCCGGAAGGGGTATCTAATATATCCAGATTAAAGCTTTCTTCCAAAGCCTCATGCTCTGCAATCACCATCATTTTCCGAAGTCCTCTCTGGACCTTCAGCTCATGATAATGAAAGGAGTCTTCTGACAAATCAAATACGCCCACCTGATTGCCCCATACTTCTTTTTTCTGGCTCAGCACATAGTAAACAAAGCTTTCTGTATGGCTGATAATATGAACCTTCTCCCGCTCAATCCCAAGGGAGTCCGCACAATACATCAGCGCATCCATCAGTTTTGTATCCACTTTCTGCATGGTAATTACCAGCTCTTTAATCTCCTCACAGAAGAATTCTTCCATAGGGAGTTTTATTATTTTTTTCAAAAATAGCTTCAATAAGTCAAGACCTTCATATTTTGTACCGCCAAGTGTTGCAGTACCGTCTTTTCTTACCATCTTTATCAGCTTGTCCACAATGATGCCTTCTCCCACAAGAGTATAGGCGTATGCTTCTTCTCCTATGTACCAGGCTTCCTCATCCTTTTTCTTACAGATAACTGTAGGAATACTCCATGATTTTTCTCTGTCATGGCAGCATATCCGGGTATAGGCATCACACAGATCAAGCCCTATTATCAGTCCGTCCATTGACATCCCCTTATCTTACATCAGTGAAAATATTTCTTCTGCAGCAGCATTCTTCTTTAAATACTCCTGCATCCGTTTTTTAAGCCCGGTCTCATCCTTCAGATTAAGAGACAGGCTCATTTCGTTTAAGCAGGCATATCTGCTGTCCGAATCTTCCGGTGTCACGCCTGCCTCGCAGCTGACGCTTCCCTCTTCCTTTAATACCCATTCCTCATCAACCAGTTCTTTTACCCGGTATTCCATGATTTCGCCTTCAAACAGTATCTTCTGTTTTACGAAAACACCCTGATACATACGGGTAATATCCTCACTGTGATATTCTTCTTCATCAGGAAGAATCCTGATTTCTAGTTCAATTTTAGAATCCCGCTCTGCACAGTGTGAAATCATGGCCTTATCCATGATATCTTCTGGCATGGCCACATATTTTGCCAGCTTTTTATAGTATGGAAATACCAGACGTTCTTCCAGTAAAAGGGATACCATGGTTTTTAACAATTCTTTCTGCTCTTCATCAATGGCCGGGAGCTGAGAATAATATCTGGTCAGCGCCAGTAAATAGATGGTTGGAAAACGGCCTTTCTGAACCGCAGCCTGTATGATCCTTTCCAGATATGAAAACACCCATTCTTCCGGTTCTTTCTCATTCATAAAATAGTCGGTGCACTTTATGGTAAAATATGCTTTTACAATGCTCTCACCAGGCTCTTTTCTGCTTTGATACAGATGAAAAACCTTATCCAGTCTCAGGGTATCGCCGCTGAACATCATCTGTGCGGACAGACGCTCTTCTAAGTCATAGGTCTCCACATGAAGGGAGACACCCTGCAGCAGAATCCGGTACATCTGGCTGCTGAGACCATTATAATGTTCACACAGGTAATCCAGAAGAACACTGTCGTTCTCCTCTTCTAAAAAAGCAGTATATGCCAGATGGAGTAAAAGCCCATCCTCACAGAAGAGATTCTTAAGAATCATCTCCGTGCAAAGCTTATGAAGCTGTTTGGAACTGATCCCTTCTGCGCCGAAATCCCGGATCATTTTGTAAGCTTCTTCCATGTAATTGTTGCGGATCAGCGTATCACAGACTCCGGCCCGCTCCTGCCTGGTAAGTACCTTTTTATCAAGCTTTAGCAGGTATCCGGCTCCTTCTCCCTGTTCTGGCGCAGCTTCTGACTGCTTTTGGTAATATTCAATGACTCTGGAAAGCAGCAGCTTCTGGTAAAACGGCCGCAGATTGGGATCTTCCAGTGTGCTTTCCAAAATCTGAACCTCTTTTGCATCTTTCGCTCCGTCAGCCAGAATCTGATCACAAACACGAAGCCGAAGCATGGAATGCTCCGGATACAGTTCAAAGCACCGTTCTTCCAGCTCGGTCCGTTCCATCACCGGATCTTTCTTATATGAAATATTGGCGTACCGGTTTCCATAGGCATCCTGGAAAAGCAGAATACTGTGTTCGGAAAACAGGGGTACATAGGCAACTCCGTCATTTAAAAGAAATGCATCTTCCTGTGTCATCTCTTCATAGCAGACAATTACATATTTCATTTTTTTATTGCTGCATTCCACACGGTAAGAGCGCAGAATAGAAGGAAGTACTTTTGCCATGGATAAATCCACTACTTCCTTTAATAAAATACGCTCATAGATGGCAGCCAGGTAATTATCAATTCTGGATTCAAAAAGCTGTTCTGTTGCAAACTTTTCAATGACCCGCTCATAAGCCTGATAAAGAGGGTCAACCGGCTCTAAATATACGAGAACATTCTTATATAAAACGCTTCTGCTGTAAAGATCCAGTTCACTTCCACCATAGGAAAAATAAAGAAGCACTTCTTTTGGGAGCAGATAGCAGTAGTTCTTTGGCAATGCATAAAGATAGTATTCATAAAGCCTGGTCAGGCTGATTCCCGCCCTGATTCCCTTCTCATACCAGGAAAAGGCTTCCAAATTACGGCACTCTCCTTTGATTAACAGGGAACAGATAGCTTCTAATACTTCTTTTTCAGATGTCTCTTTGTACAGTCTGCAAAGCATCCGGTAATGCAGCCGGTTATAATGCTTGGCTGTGAGCGTGAGCCTGCAGATCTGTGTGATCAGCCGTTTCTCTATTATCCCTTTTCCTGCAGAGGAAAACAGGATCTGAAGCTCCATGGGACCAATGGCACGCATCAGTTCCGGAGCGCTGTTTAAAACTTGGCATCCCCACACATAGAAAAAGGGGCTTCTTACCCCTGCTTCATATTGACGCTTGAGGATTGCCAGTAATGCCGGCGGATTCTCAAGCAGCCGGCTGTCTGATTTAGTCAGAAGTCCAAACAGATAAAACAGATGCTGCTCTTCTTCCAGATATTTTTTCATCAGACGGACAAGAGATTCCCTCTGGTATTCATCAGGCTGGATCTCAAGTCTTAAATACTGGTAATAACAGTAAATCTCTTTCTTTTCCTGTCTCTGTGAAAGAATCTCATCCCGGCTGTCATCCAGGAAAAGAGCAGCTTCTGATTTCTCTCCTGCAAACAGACGGCATTCTGCACGAAGCAGTTTAATAAGGCCTGACTCTCCCTTCATCAGTTCGATTTCATCCAGTGCCTTCTCCATCTCTTTGCACAGGGAATCAGCCGGTTCTTTCCCCGTCTCTGCTTCCAGGCGGAGCCGCAAAAATCGGCCGAATGCCTCTTTTGCAAAGGCGTCCTCCGCCGATATTCCTCCTCCGGGGTTACATACCGATGTTACTGGTATTAAAAAGCATTCTTCCACTCCGTTTATCTGAATTCTGCCATAATTTTCTCCCTGATGCATACGATCCGGGTGTACAAGAAAAGGCAGCTCATATCTGTCATCTGTAAAATCCTGCTCGCCAATGGTCTTCTTTGGCAGTTCTATAAAATCACAGTCTGTCGTCACTTCCAGATTGATATAGCCCCAGCTGCTGCGCTTTAACTCAACCCAGTCCTTAACAACATCCTCCAGTTCTCCATATCTGCGTTCTCCGGTATCCACCGATAATTCAACCGGTTTTTTCACCTTTAACGCTACAAGAAACTCTTCCAGTTCCTTTCTTCTGTCAGGCCGGCCCTTTAATCCGTCATAAATTGCCCTTACATGAAGGTCTTTCATAAACGGGGCCGTAACAAAATCGCGGTACTCAAACAAGCGAAGAGCCGTATCCATATCTTTTTTTGCAGTATCTGCAAAATTCTCTGCCGTCGTTAAATCACTCAGTGCTTTCCCTGACGTGCCAAGCTCCACCCGAAACGAATAAGGGACTTCCTTCTCGCCGCCATTGGTAACCAGATAAAAAGATCCCTTAATTACGTCCCCATCTTCCATGAAACTGCTGTTAATCTCATAGACCAGATGGTTGTATGTACCTCCAAACGACCCGCTTATCATACGAACGCGGTAATCAGAGGAATATGCAAGCCCTTTTATATGCAGGTTATTCTCACTGGTAACGACAAGTTCCCGTCTCGTGGCTCCGCCTGAACGTACCACATCATCAATTCCCGATGGGGTAACCTTTATCTTTGGAATTTCTGAATCAATGATGCCCTTTGCCAGCCTGTTGATTCGTTCTCTCATAGTACCACCTGTATCTTCAATTTCCTTATGTTTTTCGTTTGCTTCATTTGAATTACTCTATATTCTAACATATTTTCTATTGATTTAAAACCCTAAAATTGGTATGATAAATAAAAACTGTTGAAAAAAGGACAAACTCATTATGACAACCAACGAGAAAGCATTATTGCTTCATGAAAAATGGGGCGGAAAGCTGGAAATTACTTCCAAAGCAGCAGTAAAAAGCAGGGAAGATTTAGCCCTTGCCTACACCCCCGGAGTAGCGGAGCCATGTAAGGTAATCGCGGACAATCCGGAAGCTGCCTATCAATATACCATAAAGTCCAATACCATTGCTGTTGTATCCGATGGCAGCGCTGTTTTAGGGCTTGGTAATATCGGTCCGCTTGCAGCCATGCCGGTAATGGAAGGAAAGGCCGTATTGTTTAAAGAATTCGGCGGAGTCAATGCCATTCCCATCTGTTTAGACACACAGGATACGGAAGAAATCATTAAAACCGTCGCTGCCATAGCTCCTGCATTTGGCGGAATTAATCTGGAAGACATTTCAGCGCCAAGATGCTTTGAGATTGAAGAGCGGTTAAAGAAGCTGCTTCCCATTCCGGTCTTTCACGACGACCAGCACGGAACTGCCATTGTAGTTCTTGCCGGAGTGATTAATGCCCTGAAAGTAACAGGGAAAAAGAAAGAGGACTGCCGGGTGGTAGTAAACGGCGCAGGCTCTGCCGGTATTGCTATTACCAGACTTCTGCTGTCTTACGGATTTTTGCATATCGTCCTTTGCGACCGGGCCGGTATCCTTTATAAAGGAATGGAAGGCTTAAACTGGATGCAGGAAAAGATGATGGATTGCACCAACCTGGAAGGTCAGACAGGAAACCTGGCTGATGCCATGAAGGGTGCCGATATTTTCATCGGAGTTTCAGCTCCGGGAATTGTAACTGAAGAGATGGTTACTTCCATGAATTCTGATTCCATTCTTTTCGCCATGGCAAACCCGGTACCTGAAATCATGCCGGATCTGGCAAAAAAGGCCGGCGCAAGGGTTGTTGGTACAGGAAGATCTGATTTCCCGAATCAGGTCAATAACGTAGTGGTTTTCCCAGGTATTTTCAAAGGTGCACTGGAGGGAAGAGCTGCTGCCATTACAGAAGAGATGAAGCTTGCTGCTGCTGAGGCCATTGCCGGTCTGGTAGCGCCTTCGGAAATAAATGAAGATAATATCCTGCCCGAGGCTTTTGATCCCCGTGTGGCAGATATTGTCAGCCGGGCGGTAAAAGACCATATCCGGTAATAGAAAGATGGAGGTTATCCGATGCTCTCAGAACCTATGACACTATATAAGCTGATGATTCTATACATGCTGAAGCAGGTAAACTTTCCCCTGACCAGTGCACAATTATCTAACTTTTTTCTGGAGCATGAATATACCACATATTTTACGTTGAATCAGGCATTGAATGAACTGTTAGAGGCAAGACTGCTGCATGTGGAGACCAATCACAACAGCAGCCGGTACGACATTACCAGAGAAGGGGAAGAGACTCTTTCCTTCTTTGGCAATAAGATATCACCGGCGATTGTCCATGACATGGATGAATATTTAAAAGAAAACAAGTTCCGTCTCCGCAACGAAGTTGGTGTAACAGCAGATTACTATAAATCCACAACCCAGGATTACATTGTTCACTGCGAAGTAAGGGAAGGTAAGAACTGTCTGATTAATCTGGAACTATCTGTTCCGGATAAAGATCAGGCAGAAATCATGTGTGACCACTGGAAGTTAAAAAGTCAGGAAATTTATGCATTTGCCATGAAATCTTTGATGAGCGGATCTTAGGGATCCTGCCCATAGATAGGAGTAAGGGGGAATTCGTTTGAAAAAAGTTCCGGTAAAAAAAACATGGTATCACTTAATCTCAGACCATTATCAGACTTTAAAATTGCAGCACAAAAAGAAGATGTTCCGGTTAAAAGCCAGGTTGTTTCTCACTGTCTTTTTGCCGTTTCTGATTTTTATGCTGGGAGCCGAAGTGCTTCGTACTTTCTTACGGATCAAGATACGCGATATTTTTTCCCACAAAGAATGAAAAGACTGATCACATAAGGCGGCTGTCATCAGCCGCCCCTTTTTACTTTATCCGGTTTCGTTCCTCTCCCCGAAGATAAGAAACCATGTTTTCGTACACTTCATACAGGCACCTTCTTCTGGCCTCAACCGTAGCCCAGGCGATGTGGGGAGTAATGATCAGCTTTGTACTGTCTTTGATCTTAAGAAGGGGATTATCCGGCAGCATAGGTTCTGCACTGATTACATCCAGTCCTGCTCCTGCGATTTCTCCTGTTTCCAGAGCCTTTAAAAGCGCCTCTTCTCTTATGATATTTCCCCTTCCCAGATTCAGAAGAACAGCAGTTTTTTTCATCTTCCTTAATGCATCTTCATCAATTAAATATTCTGTAGCAGAATTTAACGGGGCATGTATGGATATGATATCTGACTGTTTTAATAAAGCATCAAATTCAACCCGCTCCCAGAGAGAATTACTGTTATTACCGGAAGTAGAATAATAGATTACACGGCAGCCAAAGGCTTCTGCCACCTTTGCCACTCCTCTCCCAATCTCTCCAAGTCCGATAATGCCCCAGGTTTTACCATAAAGTTCATTGAATTTTATATCAAAGTTACTGAATATATCACTGGCTGCGTACTCTCCCGACTTCACAAACTGATCGTAATAGGAAAGCTTCTCATATACATAAAACAGCAATGCAAAGGTATGCTGTATCACAGACTGGGTGGAATATCCTTTTACATTGGTGACTGCAATGTTCCTTTTTCTGACATAATCAAAGTCAACCGTATTGGTTCCGGTAGCTGTCAGGCAGATGAGTTTTACATGCTGGGCATCCCTTAGGGTTTCCTCATTCATGGGAATCTTATTTACCACAATCACATCTGCATCCTTTACCCGTTCATGGTTATATTCTGGTTCTGATTTATTATATTTTACCACCTCTCCCAGATTATAAAACGGTGTATAATCCACATCATCTCCCAAAGTATCCGTTTCCATAAAGACGATTCTCATATATACCCCCTCTTTGTTATCCACTTTTTTACCAGTATATCAAAAAGGAGCCTGCTCCACAACTGATCATTCAGTTATTTTGCGACAGCTCCGTCTGCTTCTAACCCTGCATAAAACGGGTTAAAAATTCCTTTGTTGAGTTTTTCTGAGGATTACCAAATATATCAGCTGGTGCTCCCTCTTCTTCAATCACACCACCTGCCATATAAACCACATGGTTGGACACATCTCTTGCAAACGCCATCTCATGGGTTACAATGATCATGGTGAGTCCTTCCTTTGCAAGTGTTCTCATAACTGCAAGAACTTCTCCTACCATCTGGGGATCCAGGGCGGAAGTGGGCTCGTCAAAAAGAAGTACCTCCGGTTCCATGGCAAGTGCTCTTGCGATGGCTACCCTCTGCTTCTGACCACCTGAAAGCTGTCTTGGCTTAGCATTGATATAAGGCGCCATTCCAACCTTCTCTAAAAACATCATGGCTTTTCTTCTGGCTTCTTCCTTATCTTTCTTTAAAACTTTCACCTGACCAACCATACAGTTTTCCAGTACAGTCATATTATTAAAGAGATTAAAATTCTGAAACACCATGCCAACTCGGGTACGGTATTCGGGAACATTCATCTTTCTGTCTGTAATATCCACATCATGGTATAAAATCTCACCGGTAGTGGGTGTTTCCAAAAGATTGATGCAGCGCAAAAGAGTGGATTTTCCTGAGCCGGATGCTCCGATGATGCAGGTCACATCTTTGGCATTTACATTGAAATCAATATCTCTTAATACTACATTGGTTCCAAATGTTTTACTTAAATGACGAATTTTTAACACATTGCTTTCAGCCATTTATTTATCCTCCTTCTCTTTTGGGTCCGGAAATTTCACCATTCCACTGGTATAAGCCAGGGTATCTGTTGTAGCCAGATCGTAGCTGTCCGGTCCATCCATCTTTTTCTCCCAGTGCCGGAGAATTCTGGAACAGGTAAAGGTCAGGACAAAGTAAATGACCATGGTGATGGTAAATGCTTCAAAATACGTATAGTAAGCTCCTGCCACACCCTTTGTCGCATAAAACAGCTCTACAACTCCGATCACAGAAAGCACACAGGTATCCTTAATATTAATAATTAAGTTATTGCCAATCTGAGGCATGATATTGCGAAGTGCCTGTGGCATGATGACATTTAACATGGTCTGGTAATGGGTCATACCAATGGCTTTTGCACCTTCTGTCTGGCCCGGATCAATAGAAAGGATTCCGCCTCTGACCGTCTCTGCCATATAGGCTCCTGTGTTGATTGAGACTATAAAATAGGATGCAAATACTATGGACATATTAATTCCAAAAAGTGCGGAAGAACCATAGAAAATAAACATGGCCTGAACCATCATGGGGGTTCCGCGGAAGACCTCTACATATACATTTAAAATAAATTTAATTCCTTTAATCAGTATCTTTTTAAACAGATTATCCTGCTTTGATTCCGGAGTGGTCTGAATAATTCCTACTGCAAATCCGATTACACATCCGATCAATGTGCCTACAATGGCAATCGCCATTGTTTTGCCAGCCCCTGCTAAGAAGGACGGACCATAATTTTGCAGAATAAATACCATTCTTCCAAAAAAATCTGACGGCAAAGACATATATTACCCTCTCCCTTTCACAGCTTGGTTAAAACAGAACAAGGGGCACGGAAAAACTCCCATCCCGTGCCTGCAAGCTCCGATTCCTCTTATTATTATTTTGAAAGCGGCTGTACCTTAATTGCCTCTTCCATCATCTTGTTAAAATCATCCTTGGTCATCTTGCCAAGTACTCCGTTTATGGCATCTTTTAATTCAGCATTGCCTTTTTTAACAGAGACTCCAATATTAATGTCCTCATCAGATACTTTGAACTGACCGTCTGTACCGGTAAAATCAAGGAGTTTGAAATCAGGATATGCAATTAAAGCTGCCTGACCAGTTGGCTTATCTGTTACTACCACGTCACATCTTCCAGAACTTAAAGAAACCAGCATGGCAGGAGCGGATTCCTGAGCGGGCTGAATATCAGCATCGGGAATCTGTGGAAGACAATTATCATACCAGATGGTGTTTAACTGGGATGTAGCAACTGCACCCTTTAAGTCAGCAACACTTTTTGCATTCTCAAACTTACCGCCAGCTTTTACCAAAGCCACAATGGTTGCATAATAATATGGATTTGTGAAATCAACGGACTGCATACGCTCTGCAGTAACGGATTGTCCCGCGATAACACAATCAACCTTACCGGACTGAACAGCAGGTACTAAAGAATCCCAGTCCAGCTTTACAATCTCCAGGTTATAGCCCAGCTCGTCCGCAATCTTTTTCGCCATCATTACATCATAACCATATGCATAATCAGAGCTTCCAGAGATCTTCACTGCTCCGTTTGCATCGGTTGGCTGAGTCCAGTTGTAAGGAGCATAGCTGCACTCCATGGCAACTTTTAATACTTTTTTGTCTCCTGCTTCTTTTCCTGTACCGGAAGTGCCCGCTGTGGAGTTACCGCCTGCACAGGCAGTCAATGCTGCCGCTGCCAGAGCTGCTGCCATGAGAGTTGATACAATTTTCTTCATAGTTTTTTTCATAACTGTTTTCTCCTCTTTCTGCTATAATGAACTCTATGTAATAAATAGGTTCATTATAAAAAGATTTTTACTCCTTGTCAAGACTATTTACAGAATCCTCAATCAAATCCCAGATTTCTTCTCTGCCCTGTTTTGTCTCCGCTGAAAACGGAATTACGGTCACATCCGCTCCGATTCCCAGCCCGGTCCGCACTACTTTTAATGCCTTTGCAACCTGACTTCGTTTCAGCTTGTCCAGCTTGGTGGCAATAATAACCGGCTGATATCCATTACTAATGATCCAGTCGTACATGGTTTTATCATTATCTGATGGCTCGTGACGGATATCAATCAGCAGAAACACACATTTCAGCATAGGCGAATTATGAAGATAATTTTCAATCATCTTTCCCCATTTTGCTTTAACTTCTACGGATACCTTTGCATAACCGTATCCGGGAAGATCCACATAATACAGCGAATCATTAATATTGTAAAAATTAATGGTCTGTGTTTTACCTGGAGAGGATGAAGTTCTTGCAAAGGACTTCCGGTTCATAAGTGCATTGATGAGAGAGGATTTGCCCACGTTTGACTTACCTGCAAATGCAAATTCCGGTTTTGTGTTCTCCGGAAGCTTGCTGGTAATTCCGCATACAGTCTCCAGTTCTACGGTTTTAATAATCATGTAATTTCCTTTCTATTCCTGGACGAAAGCCTCTTTTAATACTTCCGGCATTTCCTTTACAAATACAATTGTAAGGCCTTCTGTGATCTCTTCTGATAATTCTGCAATATCCGGCCGGTTTTTATCCGGAACCAGAACTTTTTTCACATGTGCCATACGTGCAGCTAGAATTTTCTCCTTTAAGCCTCCGATGGGAAGAACCCGGCCTCTTAAGGTTATCTCTCCTGTCATGGCAACGGTCGCACCTACCTTCCTGTTGATAGCCGCAGAAAGCATGGCAGTTGCCATGGTAATTCCTGCTGAAGGGCCATCTTTCGGAACTGCTCCCTCCGGGATATGAAGATGAATATCGTGTTTCTCAAAATAATCATCGGGCACGTTATATTCCGGTCCTATGGACCTGACATAACTTAAAGCAGTCTGTGCCGACTCCTTCATAACGTCTCCCATCTGTCCTGTGGTCTGAAGGGTTCCTTTGCCTGGCATTACATTTACTTCAATCTGCAGAGTATCTCCGCCTACACTGGTCCATGCAAGGCCTCTCACAATTCCTACCTGATCTTCCTCGTTAACATTGTTATAAGATACTTTTTCTTTCCCTAAGTACTTTTCCAGCTGACACTCTGTCACCTCAATGACACGGCTTTTGTCTTCCAGAAATTCTCTGGCTGTCTTTCTGAAAACAGAACTGATCCGCCGCTCTAAGTTTCTGACTCCGGCTTCTCTGGTATAATTGTGTATGATCTTTTCAATCGCCTGATCCGTTATGGCAACCGGCTTTCCTGTAAGACCATTACGTTCCTGCTGTTTTTTCACCAGATAGTTTTTGGCAATATGGAATTTTTCATTCTCTGTATAACTATTTATTTCAATTACTTCCATTCGGTCAAGAAGAGGGCCGGGAATGGTAGTTATGGTATTGGCAGTTGCAAGAAAAAGTACATTGGATAAATCAATGGGAAGCTCAATATAATGATCCCTGAATTTCACATTCTGCTCACTGTCAAGCACCTCTAACAGTGCAGAAGATGTATCGCCTTTATAGTCACTGCTGACTTTGTCAATTTCATCAAGAAGCATCAGCGGGTTGTTCACACCTGCCTGTTTGACAGCCTCTGCAATTCTGCCAGGCATAGCGCCCACATATGTTTTTCTATGCCCTCTGATCTCCGCCTCATCCCGGATACCTCCCAGGCTGATTCTTACATATTCTTTATTCAGTGCTTTGGCCACAGATCTTGCAATAGAAGTCTTTCCTGTACCAGGAGGTCCAACCAGACATAAAATGGGGCTGGTTCCTTTCTTCGTAAGAATCCGGACTGCTAAATATTCCAGAATCCGTTCTTTTACTTTTTCCAGGCCATAATGCTCTTCATCCAGAACCTGCTGAGCATGAATAATGCTGTTGTTATCCTTTGACATCTTCTTCCACGGAAAATCAAGAACTGTATCCAGATACATCCGGACAACATTGGCTTCCTGACTTCCACCCGGCATGGATTTAAAGCGGTCGATCTCTTTTTGAATCTTCTCTTTTATTTCTTTGTCTGCTTTTAATGCTTTCAGACGTTTGGCATATTCATCACTGTCAGAAAGCGGATTGTCTTCTCCCAGCTCTTCCCGGATCACCTTCATCTGCTCTCTTAAAATGTAATCCTTCTGATTCTTGTCAATCCGTTCTTTCACATGGGACTGTAATTCCTTTTTCACCTTAGTCACTTCAATTTCAGTAATCAGGTGTTTCATAACCAGAGCATACCGTTCTTCCAGAAGTACACTTTCAAGCACCTGCTGGCGGAGACGGTAATCCCAGGACAGCTGAACTGCAACCTGATCCAAAAGTTCCCCCAAATCCGGAATAACCAGCAATCCAGGGACAACTTCCTTAGCAATTCTTTGGTTTTCTTTGCCATAGGCTTCCAGCTTTTCTTTCACAATTTCAGCCATTGCCTGTATGGTAACGGGATCTAATATATCCAGTGGCACCTGAAGTTCTTCAATCTCACCTACAAGAAGAGGCTCTTCACTTTCAAGAGTCAGAAGCTCAGTCCGCTCCAGACCTTCCACCATGACACGGACCACGTTATTCGGCAGCTTCACCAGCTGTTTGATTAAAGCAACCGTTCCTACCTGATATAAGTCTTCTATTCCAGGATCGGTTTCTTCCGGATTTCTCTGGGTTACCAGGCATACCTTCTGATCCCCTACCATGGCTTTTTCAACCGCCGCGATGGATTTCTCCCGGCTGATATCAAAGTGCAGCATCATTTTGGGTAGAACAGTCATACCTCTCAGGGCAATAACCGGCATTGTAATTGTCTTATCTACCATTTGGTTCTCTCCTTTGCATTCAAAAAGGTGTTCCAGCAGATTGATTCGCTGTAACACCTTCCCGACTCATGCAGGGATCTATGCGATCTCGCCTGTCTTATCTTTTCTCAATTTCTGAGCCAGTGATTTTCTGGGAACTGCCGTGTCCCGATAGACCAGTTCCGGCTCTCCATTTTTATCCACAACCTCTTTGGTGATTCTGCAGATTCCAATACTGCTGTCTGATGGTATCTCATACATCAAATCCATCATGACGCTTTCCATAATGGAACGCAATCCTCTGGCGCCGGTTTTTCTTTCCACAGCCAGTTCTGCAATCCGTTCCACCGCATCAGCGGTCAGCTCCAGCTTCACATCATCCAGTTCGAATAGTTTCTGGTATTGCTTAATCAGCGCATTCTTCGGCTCTGATAAAATCTTAACCAGAGCTGCCCGATCTAACAGTTCCAGTGATACAGTGATGGGAACACGTCCGATAAATTCAGGAATCAGCCCAAATTTAACCAGATCCTGAGGCAGGGTTTTCTTTAAGAGATCATCAATATCCGTTTTATTCTTATCTACAATCTCCGCATTAAACCCAATGGATCCTGCACTTAAACGGCGCTCAATGATTTTCTCCAGACCATCAAACGCTCCGCCGCAGATAAATAAAATATTGGTGGTATTGATCTGTAAAAGTTCCTGGTGCGGATGCTTTCTTCCACCCTGAGGCGGGACACTGGCAACCGTACCTTCCAGAATCTTTAATAGAGCCTGCTGAACACCTTCACCGGAAACATCTCTGGTGATTGACACATTCTCCGATTTCTTGGTGATTTTATCAATCTCATCAATATAAATGATTCCAAATTCAGCTCTGCTGATATCATACTCAGCTGCCTGGATCAGTTTTAAAAGGATGTTTTCTACGTCTTCACCAACATAACCGGCTTCTGTAAGAGCAGTCGCATCTGCAATGGCAAACGGTACGTTTAAAACCTTAGCCAGAGTCTGCGCAAGATAAGTTTTACCGGAGCCCGTAGGCCCCAACATCAGAATATTGCTCTTTTGTATATCCACATCCAGTTTTTTACCGGATGTAATTCTCTTATAATGGTTATATACTGCTACGGACAACACCTTTTTTGCTTCGTCCTGCCCAATGACATACTCATCTAAAAAAGCTTTCATTTCCTTTGGCTTCATCAGATTAATATTGCTGAAATCAGGTGCCTCTTCGTCATGGCCGTCAAATTCTTCCTCTAATATCTCTGCGCACAAATCAATGCACTCATCACAAATATAGACATTATTGGAACCGGCAATCAGTTTCTTTACCTGATCCTGGGTTTTCCCGCAAAAAGAGCATCGGATCTTGTCGTCTGTTCTGACCGGCATATACACACCTCATACTTTCCTTGTTTGTGGCTCACGCTTTTTGAGCATAAAGGGATACCCGAAGGGTGCTCCTTGTTGATAGCTTCCGCTCAGTCTTAGCGGTCGTGACTGTAAAGAATATTATCAATCAGTCCATAAGCCTTTGCTTCATCAGCAGTCATGTAATTGTCACGTTCTGTATCACGTTCAATCACTTCGTAAGGCTGACCGGTATTCGCTGCCATAATCTCATTTAAACGCTTCTTAATCTTTAATATATTCTCTGCAACTATGCGAATTTCTGTTGCCTGACCTTTTGCACCGCCAGAAGGCTGGTGAATCATAACTTCTGCATTGGGAAGTGCAAAACGTTTGCCCTTCGCTCCGCCTGCCAGAAGAAATGCTCCCATACTGGCCGCCATACCCATGCAGACAGTGGATACGTCGCATTTGATATAGTTCATGGTATCATAAATTGCCATTCCTGCAGTTACAGAACCGCCTGGGCTGTTAATGTAAAGATTGATATCCTTTGTAGGGTCCTCAGCCTCTAAAAACAACAGCTGTGCCACAATAAGGCTTGCCGAAACATCAGACACCTCTTCACCGAGAAAAATAATTCTCTCTTTTAAAAGTCTGGAATAAATATCGTAAGAGCGTTCCCCCTTACTGGTTGATTCAATGACATAAGGTACTAAACTCATCTTTCTTCCTCCTGTCTGTTCTTTCTCACTCAAAACCGAATAGACTCCGGACAGGATGTCTGGAATCTACCGGGAATAAAACTCTTAAACTAATTTCGCTTCTGCTACCAGGAAATCAACAGCTTCCTGTACTGCCAGATCTTCTTTCATCTGTGCAATGCCGCTTTCGCCAAGATATTCTTTAATCTGTGAAACTTCCATCTTGTAGCTTTCAGCCATAGTTGCAATTTCTTTCTCTACTGCTTCATCAGAAACAACGATGTTCTCTGCCTTGGCAACTGCTTCAAGAACCAGTCTTGTCTGAATTCTCTTTAATGCCTGTGGCTTCATCTGCTCTCTTAATGTTTCAATTGTCATTCCAGTAAATTTCATATACTGGTCAAGAGAGAGTCCCTGGCTCTGCATTCTTCTTGCATAGTCATTCACCATGTTGTTTACCTGGCTGTCGATCATTGGCTCAGGAATATCCATAGCTGCGTTCTCTACAACCTTCTCTACAACATGATCTTCATTCTCAGTAGCTGCTGCTTTCTGTTTTCTTTCAGCAACTTTTTCCTTGATGTCATTTTTGTATTCTTCTAATGTATCATATTCAGAAACTTCACCAGCGAACTCATCGTTTAACTCTGGAAGTTCTTTTCTCTTAACTTCCTTAACTGTAACCTTAAACATAGCCGGTTTACCAGCAAGCTCAGTGGAATGATATTCATTGGGGAATGTTACGTTTACTTCACATGCTTCTCCAATGTTCTTTCCAATCAGCTGCTCTTCAAATGTATCGATAAAGGAGTGGGAACCAATGGTAAGTGGATAATCTTCTCCCTTGCCGCCGTCAAACGGTTTTCCGTCAACGAAGCCTTCAAAGTCGATAACTGTCTGGTCGCCATCTTCCACAGCTCTGTCTTCTACAGTAACAAGTCTGGAGTTCTGCTCCTGGACTCTCTTTAATTCTGCTTCAATGTCCTCTTCTGTTACTTCAGCAGATGCTTTGGTTACTTCAATTCCTTTATACTCGCCTAAAGTCACTTCTGGCTTAACAGCTACAGTAGCAGTGTAAATTAAGTTCTGGCCTTTTTCTACCTGAACAACGCTGATCTCTGGTCTGGAAACGATATCCAGTCCGCTTTCCTCTACAGCATCGCCATATGTTGCATCAAGAGCTTCATTGACAGCGTCCTCATATAAGACACCTGCTCCATACATCTTTTCTACCATGGCACGTGGTGCTTTGCCTTTTCTGAAACCAGGGATGTTAAATCTGCCCTTATTCTTATTGTAAGCTGCGGTAAGAGCCTTCTCAAACTCCTCAGCCGGCACTTCAACCGTTAATTTTGCCATGTTCTTTTCTAATTTTTCCACTTGTAAACTCATTAATGGGTTCCTCCTTGAGATATATGTGAACCGCCTTACCGACAGGGCGTTACACTTCAATTTAGCATTATACCATACTCGTCCCCTAAATTCCAGTATTATTTACGATAAAATCAGGTTTTTCCTGCAAGCGCCTTCATCTTCCCGGCAATGTAAGGATCAAGGGGACGGATCTCGATTTGGGGCCTGGCGATATAGTATCCCTGGAATAAAAAGATGCCGCAATCCAGTAAAAACACCAGTTCCTCTTCCGTTTCCACACCTTCAGCCAGAACACAGATATCGTTGTTAACAGCAAATTCAAGAAGATTTTTTAATATCATCTGCCTTTTTGCATCTTTGTGTATCTGCCTGACCAGACTCATATCCACCTTAACAATCTCCGGCCGCATATGCAGAAGAACGGATTCGCTGTTATATCCGGTACCGAAATCGTCCACAGCCGTCTGCCCCTGCCACTTTCTTGCCATCTCCATCTTACGGGCCATATATTCCCGGCTGGCAGGTTCCCCTTCTGTCATCTCAATAACAACCCGGCTTAAGAGATCCCCAAAATTATCTTCCAGCAGTGCCTGCTCCTCTTCGGTAATGCACACAGAAGCAATGGAGTTGATAAACAGCTTTTCTGACTCTCCTAAATGCCCTTTTTCCTTCTCAGCTTCCGCAGCCCTTAAACCGGCAAACCAGGTCAGTGATTCGATCTGAGGCAGCTTTGCCTGAGATCTTGCCAGATTTAACACTTCACCAATCCCTTTTAAATTTGTAAAATGAGGTCTCATCAAAAGCTCATATCCGTAAATATTGCCTTCTCTTGTTACGATTGGCTGAAAAACAAAGCTCACATCTCCGGTTTCCAGCATTCGGTTCAGTTCTTCACTGCCTGTCAGCATATAAGAATTCCTGGAATATTCATCGAAATCAAATTCTCTTACATTGCCTTTCACACTGTGTTTTACCATATACATGGCAAAATCAGCATAATTAAACAGGGTTTCAAAATCTGACCCATCACCGGGATACCAGGACAATCCTCCTGAAACACGGACTGGAAGCATGTATCCGCCTTCCATGGTAAGAGCTGCCTTTTGAATGTACTTTATAAAATCACGGACATCTTTCCGGATTTTCTCTTTGTCGTCTCCATGCAGGTAGGTCACAAATTCATCACCGGAATAACGGGCTAAAATCCCCCTTCCGGCAAAGCTGTTTTTTAAACATTCTGCAAACAGGATCAGGTAACGGTCTCCTTCATCATGCCCATATGTATCGTTGATATACTTTAAATTGTCCAGATCCCACATGATGACTGCACCGTACTTCTCCCTCTGGGATGCCATCATGGATTCCACCTGTTCCCGGAATGCCCTCCTGTTATACAATTCGGTCAGTAAATCAAAATTGCGTTCCCATTCAAGTTTTTCCTTCTCCTGCACATCTGCAGTTACATCAGAACAGACTCCCAGAATGGTCCCTGACTTTGACTCATCTAAAATAACCTGTACCCATCGCGTTTTGCCATTCATCTGGAAGCTTTGAATCACCCGATCCCCCTTCATCTTCACTCCGGTAAACGTCTGTTCCATCAGCTTCTCAAATCTGTCAACTTCCAGATACCGGTACGGCTCCTCTATATTCCCCCAGCCAAGCATCTCAAACAAAGACTGACTGCAGAAAACCAGACCGTCTCCTTTGGCGTATTCAAAAACTCCAATCATAACATTGGCATGGCGCAGGATACTGGAAATCTTTGAAGAAGATTGTTCCACGTCATGGCTTAACTGCTCAATTGTTTCCGTAAGATCATCGATCTCACGGATGTAAACCCTTTTTAATGACAGTCCTCTGTTACCGGATTTGCCCTTTAACTCGAAAGAAAGTCTGCGGATGGGTTCCGTTACAATCTTCCCAATGACAAACGTTCCCAGAAAGCTGAATAGAATGGGAACCAGCATGGTACTGAACAACATACGTCGAATGGCATTATAAAATGCAAGCAGATCCTTTTGCTTTGCCATTCCCACAAGCACCCAGTCTTCTTTTTCCATTACTCCGTTATTGGCGTAGGCATCAAGACTTTTAATACTGGCATACCACCTGGTTCCATCAGATGATTCTATTTCGCTGACGGATTTCTTATCGTTGTCTGTGTAAGACAGTTTTTTGATATCGTTAAAATATTGATTGTAGAGATAACCGGAATCCATCACCGGAACAATCGTTTTTGTCTCTTTATCCCGCATTCCAAGAAGCCAGCATTCCTCAAAACTGCTGTTGGTCTGCTTCTCCGATAATATCTGTCCCAGCTGATTTAAGGTCATCTCAAGCCCCCATACACCCGCAACTGTCCCATCGTTTAAAATAACCGGAACGGAATAGGTGATAACGGGCATATCTCTTGGACTTAAGCGAAAAGGCTGACTTAAATAAGCCTGATTTAAGGCATCCGCTTTTTTGGTTCCTGTCTGTAAAGCCAGGTTAAGAGGCTTTTGATAAAATTCACTGTTTTTTAAATCTCCTCCGTTACTAAAGCCTATTTCCCAGAAGGAATCCAGCGGTATCTTATATTTTTCTGCCACAGAGGGCAATCCCCGCTCCATGAGGAGAGAAGAATTGTCTGTTAAATATCCTCCCGTATTGGAGTTTCTTATGTAAAATCCCGCTTTCACATCGTTGGAACTATTGGCTGCTGCCGGACCGTCAAGAACAAAATAAACTCCGGTCGCATAACTCATATGGAGCATATCTATGGATTTTTCTATGATCTGTTCCACAATTTCCCGGTTCAGCCCGTAATCTTTGGAAATATCAAGGGGACTGCTCCCGTTTTTCTTTAGAATCTGCTCTACTTCATCAGAAACGAAGGATGAATGGTTCAGCATAACAATCCAGTGATAGAGAGTCTCCTTCTCTAAGTCAACCCTGATGTTCTCTGTATTCTGGCTTAATATGTGGATTTCATTATTTTTTAATTTAACAGAAACTCCGCCGAAAAGCACGGTACCGGCAATCACTGCAGCCTGCACAACCAGCAATATCAGCAGCGGTCCAAGCAAACGGGTTCGTATGGACTCACTTTTCTTCTCTCTCATAAATTACTCTCCGATGACTGTTTCCAATTGCAGCCTGGTGTCTTCGTACCATTGATTAAAATTCTCATCTGTTACGAAATCAGCAACCGCCCTCTCTCTGTCAGTCCCCTGGGTCACCAGTGCCTCAATCTTCTGGTAATCCTCTCTTGCCTTTGAAACCATGGAAGTCTGAAGAATCTCTCTTGCACGATCTCCTCCCTGAAAGGGTTTGGATGTATACAGTCTGTACCTGTTGGCTGTATCAAGCCCAATGATCAGGTTCTGTGACACCGCACTGTTTTCTCCAGCCTCCTGCAAAAAAGGCTTTAGAAGTGACTGCTCCGCCGCTGCCTTTTTTACTGGCAGATAACCGGAGCCAATGGCAAACTTCATATTCTGACTGGTATCGGTAAACCATTTTAAAAAGCAGACAGCTGCATATTCCCGCTTTTCCTCTGATTTTAGAACCATCATTCCTGCTCCCTGGGAAACAGCACAGGGAACCGTGCCTGCAAATCCGGGAAGAGGATACAGTTTGCTTTCAATCTCATAGTTTGTTCCGTCTTCAAGGGTTACAGAGGTAGGAAAATAAGAGATTCCACTGGTTGCTCCTACAAACGCCATAAGCTGTCCGGTTTTTACATCATCACTTCTAAATCTGCCGTAAGCCCCAAAATATCCATTTACAAACGGGACATAGTAATTATCCCATAGTTTTTTCATCGCATCTTTATCGAAATCCAGAACTGTTTTTCCGTCTTTCACAGAAAATATCTCATGCCCCAGCTGCAGACTTCCAATAATCATATAATTGGCAAATGCATCTCTGCCAAAAAACGCTTTTCCATCACCGGGAGTTTCTGTCAGACTGTCCGTCCACTTGTAATAAGAGCGGGATACTCTGGTGATCCCTTCCCAGGTGGAGAATGCATCTTCCGTCTCACCAGTAGCAGCAGCAAACTTATCCCAGTCCGTCTTGTTCACAGTCAGTATCTCAGTGGATTTGGCAATGGGAAATACTTTAACAGAATCACGATCGCCAAATCTACCCTCTTCCATATAAGCATCCACATATTCAGATATCTCATCGGAGGTAAGGTAATCACTTAAATCTGCGGCCAGGCCCATCCGGTCAACCTCATAAACTTTATCTGCGTAAGCAGAAAAAACATCAGGAAGGGGATCAGAACCAACTCTGTGTTCAATGCTCTCATTGATGGTATTGCTCAGTTCATCAATACTTCCTTTGTTATAAGCTTTCACGACAATTCCTTTTTCCCTGCCCTCATTTTCATTAAATGCCCTGACCAGATTGTCAAATTCCTCTTTCTGGACACCATTATAATAATGCCAGACTGAGATCGTGACAGGGTCCTTGGGCGAGAGTCCATAGGGATCCTTTTTCTCACATCCGGCAAGCAGAAATAAGCAGGAAACGAAAGCGATTGGTACGATCCAATTCTTTTTCATAAGTTCACCTGCCTGTTACATAGGGTTCTGGTCGTATTGAATTGCCTCTTTTATTTTACGTGCATGATTTTTATCCACTAATAATGCCAACAGCTCGATGCCCATGTCAAGCGCATATCCAAGCCCTCTGGCTGTTGTAATATTACCGTCAGTCACCACACCCTGTCTTACCACGTCAGCTCCTTTTAATTCCTCTTCAAATCCAGGAAAACAGGTGGCTTTTTTTCCCTCCAGCATTCCAAGTCTTCCAAGAATACTTGGAGCTGCGCAAATCGCAGCGATTCTGCGGTTGTCCTGATTCGCTTCGTTCAGTGCGTATACTAATTCCTGGCTGGCACCCAGATTTCTGGTTCCCGGCATACCTCCCGGAAGAAACAGCACATCTGCATCTTTTAAATTGATCTGCTCCATTAGAACGTCTGCCTGAAGCTTAATTCCGTGTGACCCAATTACATTCTTTTTACCAGTTACTGAAACAAGTTTCACATCCTGCCCCCCTCTGAGCAGGACATCAACGACTGCAAGCAGCTCCACCTCTTCTGACCCATCTGCTAAAAACGCATAAACCTTCCCCATATCAATCGTCTCCTTTCCAATTTTGAAATGTACTGTTCATGGTAATCTTTATATAATCCACCAGATACCTTGTTTCCGTATCTTCTCCCTGAATCAGCCGGATCAGCGTATCGGCAGCGGTTCGCGACTGACCCTGATGGTCATTTAAAACCGTTCCGGTAATCTTACCCTCTTTTATATATTCCACGGTTTCCTGTAGCGCATCCACCCCTACCAGAGATATATCTTTTCCTGGCACCATACCGGCTTCTTCTATCGCCTCCAGCGCTCCATTTGCCATGGCATCGTTGTTGCAGAAAATCACATCAATTCTGGGACCATAAGTTGATAAAGCCTGCGCAGCAAGCTTTTTCCCCTCTTCCCTGTTCCAGTTTCCGATACCAGAAAAAAGCTCTTCTGTCTTTACTCCTGCCTCTGTCAGTGCTTTGATGGAATACTCGGACCGGTACCGGGCTGCATCACTGCCTGCCTCTCCCTTTATCATCACATAAGAGACGATCCCATCGTTGTTTTTATCACCTTTACCTGGGGTTTCAAGAATAATCTGTCCCTGATAGGTCCCCGCCTGTTTTGAATCCGTTTCCACACTGGAAACAGCCATATGACTGTCTTCCCACCGTTTTCGCTCTGATTCATCCGGCTCACTGTTAATGAAAACCAGCGGGATACCTGCCTGACTGCAGGAATCAGCGATTGTTCCTGCTGCCGAGGTCTCCACAGGATTAATTATAATCCCGTTACACTTACTATCTATAAATTCCTTTATCTGCCGGTTCTGTTCATTCTGATCCCCGCCTGCATTGCGCATGATGATCTGGGCATGATAGGTCTCTTCCAGATATTGTTTTAATTCAGACCGGTAAAGCTTCATAAATGTGTCGTCGTAGCGATAGATGCTGATACCGATTTTAGGACCTTCTGCCGCTTCAATTCCTTCCGTACCAGCTTCCTTGTCCGAACTTTCCCCAGATTTTGGCTCAGCACTTTTTCCTGCGCAGCCTGCTGCAAAAACCACCGCCAATACCAGAAAAAAGAAAGCTGTCCGCCTTATCAAGCATTTCATATCATTAATCTCCTGATTTTTACTGTATTTTCCATATTACCACGTTTTTCTTCTTTTTGCCACTATCTTCTATTTTTTATCCTATTGTGGTATACTAACCCTGTTTTATAGTCCAATACATGAAATCAGGAGGTTTTTCATGGAAATCGAGCGCAAATACCTGGTCACAAGCCCGCCGGAAAATTATAAGTCATTTCCCCATCATTTCATTGAACAGGGATATTTATCGACAGACCCTGTTGTGCGGGTACGAAAAGAGGATGAGTCCTATATTCTAACCTATAAATCCAAAGGTCTTTTAGCAAGAGAAGAATACAATCTTCCCTTAAACGAAGACTCCTATCAACACTTAATCAGCAAAACAGACGGCTGTGTTCTTACAAAAAGAAGATATTTAATTCCTGTGGAGCACTGTGATCATCTCACCATCGAACTGGATGTTTTTGAAGGCCGCTATGAAGGGCTGATGCTTGCTGAGGTTGAATTTGAGAGCCTGGAAGAAGCACACTCCTTTACTCCTCCTTCCTGGTTTGGGAAAGATGTTACCTTATCCGGAGAATACCAGAACAGCCGGCTCAGCCAGATGCCATAGTTTTTTAACAGTCCCGAATACAGGAAAAAGCGTCCTGAACGGCATTGCTGCCGGACAAGACGCTTTTTAAGTATTTATTTCTTGGCAATGTATTTTCTGATATCAAGAGCAATGGCAACTACGATAACGATACCCTGAGCAATGTACTGATAGTTGGTGTTAACTCCCAAATACTGGAGACAGGTTTTTAAGATTTCGAAAACAAGAACACCGATTAAAACGCCGGATACCTTACCGATACCACCGTTTACAGATACGCCTCCGATGGTACATGCTGCAATTGCTTCCAGTTCCCAGCCCATACCCATGTTAACAGATGATCCGCCGGATTTTGCACCTACCAGAAAGCCGCCCAGTGCGTAAAGTGCAGCAGCTGTCACATAGATAATAATTTTTGTTTTCTTGGTATTAACACCGGAAACTTCTGCTGCCTGTTCATTACCGCCGATGGCATACATGTATTTTCCGTGAGGAGTCTTATTATAAACGAACCAGATCACAAGTCCTACTGCAAGGGCAATTAAAAACAGGTAAGGCATGAAACCAAACAGTCTTCCTTTTGCCACTTCCGTATAAGCCGGACGGTAACCGCCGATTGGTGTTGCGTTGGTATAAACAAGGCAGGCACCATATACAATCAGCTGCATACCCAGAGTTCCGATAAAAGCAGGAACCTGCAGATAGGAAATTACCAGACCATTGATGAGACCAAACAAGCAGGCAACTAAAATACAGATTAACAATACTACAAACACCCACCAGATACCAAAATCAGGAAGATTGGGGAAAAACTTGCCGCTGTAGCCTGGTTTCTGTAAAAGAGTCCCTGCAAGGCAGGCGGAAAGACCTACAATACGTCCTGCAGAAAGATCGGTACCTCTGGTAATCAGGCAGCCTGATACACCGCAGGCGATGATGAAACGGGGTGCCACATTTAAGGCGATATTTTTTAGATTGTCAAATGATCCGAATGATGGTTGCTTTATTGCCGTAAATATGGCAAGCAGGACGAGGACAACGATGATTCCATTATTTATAAGGAAATCCTTCATATTTATCTTCTTAGCTGTCATGACTTAACCTCCTGTTTGGAATTATTTTCCGTTTTGTTTATATCGAATTTAGTGGCAAATGCCATGATTTTCTCCTGGGTTGCCTCACTATCCTCTACTTCTCCTGTGATTCGTCCGCCGCACATTACGATAATCCGGTTTGACATACCAATTAACTCCGGCATTTCAGAGGAAATCATAATGATAGATTTGCCCTGCTTTACAAGGTCAATCATAATCTGATAAATCTCATACTTTGCGCCTACGTCGATACCTCTTGTCGGCTCATCCATGATTAAAATTTCAGGATTGCTTGCCAGCCATCTGGCAATAATTACTTTTTGCTGATTTCCTCCGGAAAGAGACTGGATCTGCGTCCTATCGTTGGGAGTTTTTATACTCAGCTTTGCAATGCTGTCCTTAACAACCGATGCTACTCTCTTCTTCTGAATCACTCCCGCTGTTGTATAATTGCGGTAAGAAGCAATGGCTGTATTGTCAGAAATGCTTAAGCATCCAAAGATACCGTTTCCTCTTCGGTCTTCTGTAATCATGCCCACGGAATCGCCGATGGCATCCTTTGGGCATTTAATCTCAACTTTTTTTCCAAGGACTTCAACTTCTCCCCCGGATATATTCCTCATTCCGAATATGGCTTCCATTAATTCGGTTCTCTGAGCTCCGACCAGACCTCCGAATCCCAGAATCTCTCCTTTTTTCAGTTCAAAGGAGCAATCCTGAAAAGAACGTTCATGAATACTGCTTAAATGGCTTACCTTTAAAACGGTTTCATCCGTCCGGTAATCGTCCTTTGGGGGGTAAACATTTCCCAGCTCTCTTCCTACCATCTGTTTTACAATCTCTTCGTCAGAGATATCTGCCACTTCCCATGAACCAACGTAAGTTCCATCCCGCATGATGGTGATGTCATCCGCAATCTGCCTGATCTCTGCCATTTTATGGCTGATATATATCATAGAAACTCCGCGGGACTTTAAGTCCCTGATAATACGGAACAGTGCTTCTACCTCATTATCAGTCAGTGATGAAGTAGGTTCATCCAGAATCACCAGTTTTGCATTCTGGCTGACTGCCTTTGCAATTTCTACTGACTGCATTTGTCCGATTGATAAGGTCCCAAGTTTTGCTTTGGGATTGAATGTCATTTTAACATCTTTTAACCACTTTTCTGCTTCTGCATTCATGGTTTTATGATCGATTACTTTAAGCGGT
Organism: Lacrimispora xylanisolvens; assembly: GCF_002934545.1. Lineage (GTDB taxonomy): Bacteria > Bacillota > Clostridia > Lachnospirales > Lachnospiraceae > Lacrimispora > Lacrimispora xylanisolvens. The sequence continues at coordinate 172,580 of NZ_PTJA01000011.1, read as the reverse complement.
CCTATTTTATATATTGGAAACCGTCCGAGATACATATTCTCTGCTATAGAGCGAGCCGGTACCGGCTGAAGTTCCTGGTGTACCATGGCAAGGCCTTTGTGAAGTGCATCATCCGGATTGGCAATACTCACCTTCGCACCATCAATCAGAACCTCACCTTCATCCATCTTGTATATGCCAAACAGGCATTTCATCAGTGTTGACTTACCTGCTCCGTTCTCTCCCATCAGAGCGTGAACGGTACCGGGACGTACTTTTAAATTGATTTTATCGAGCGCTTTGACGCCAGGGAAGGATTTGCTGATTCCAACCATTTCCAGTCTGTAATTCTCTGCCATCCCGCTTCTCCTTTCATTGATTCGTCCGTTTTTCCGGACATAAAGGGATACCTGTTAAGGTATTTCATTAATCTGTCCGCTTTTCCGGACATAAAGGGATACCTGTTAAGGTATTTCATTGATTCGTCCGCTTTTCCGGACATAAAGGGATACCTGTTAAGGTATTTCATTGATTCGTCCGCTTTTCCGGACATAAAGGGATACCTGTTAAGGTATTTCATTGATTCGTCCGCTTTTCCGGACATAAAGGGATACCTGTTAAGGTATTTCATCTAACTTTTAAAAATCGGGTGTGCCTTACCGACACACCCGCAATTTCGGCTGCTGGATATTATTTTTTTAATTTGTCAAGAGTATCCTGTGCATTTGCCTTGGTAACCTTGATATAGTCTACCATGTTAACGTTTTCAACAGAATCACCCTTTAAGAACTTAACAGCCATATCGCTTGCTGTCTGAGCCTGAGAGAAATGATCGTTAAATACGGTACCGGTCTGTTTGTCATCAATAACGTTCTGAACTGCTTCTGTTAACGCATCAACACCTACTAAATAGATATCTTTGTTTACAGTACGTCCTGCTGCTTCGATTGCCTGAAGTGCACCAAGTGCCATAGCATCGTTGTTGCAGAAGATAACTTCGATCTGATCGCCATACTGTGTCAGAGCATCCTGTGCAATCTGCTGTGCTTTTGCCTGATCCCAGTCACCACGCTGTTTTAAGAGCTCTTTTACTTTTACGCCCTTGTCAGTCAGTGCTTTTACAGAGAATTCGGTTCTGTACTGAGCATCTACGTTCTCCGGGTCACCCTGGATCATGATGTAGTTAACTACGCCATCGCCGTTGATATCGCCCTTGTTGGAAGTTTCAAGAATTTCTTCACCCTGATAGGTTCCGGACTGTCTTGCATCGCATCCTACATAAGTTGCATTGATTTTTTCATCTTTCCATCTCTGCTCTTCTTCTGGATCTGGCTCACGGTTAATGTAAACAACAGGGATTCCTGCTTCCTTACACATATTTGTGATTTCTGGAGCGGAAGAAGCCTGAACAAGATTTAAAATAAGTACGTCATATTTCTGGGTAATGAAGTTCTGGATCTGGTTGGTCTGTTCTGCCTGATCGCCCTTACCATCCTGAATTACCACATTATCTTTCTTAAAGCCCAGGTCTTCAGTTAAATAACGCTGAAGTTCTGTACGATAAAGTGTCATGAAGTTATCATCGAATTTGTAAATGGAAATACCAACTTTTTTATCAGCTAAATCCCCGCCTACTGCTTCTTTAACAGCTGCTGCAGTAGTTTCTGCTGATTTGGTCTCTTCCTTCTTTGTTTCTGCTGCAGTGGTCGCTGCCTCAGATGCTGCTGTTGTGGCCTTTGAGCTGGAACCGCAGCCTGCCATGGAAAATACCATTGCAGAAGCGAGACCTACTGCTACTACTTTTTTGAGTAATCTCATGATAAATCCTCCCTTATCATTATATAATTGTGTTCGATTGGTACTTTTACCTCATCGACATGCACATTATATCTTTATTTTGTGCACTATTCCATATAATTTTCTTGGTATATGTATCGAATTTTTTAGATTTTTCATGATTTACTCAGTTTTTTTATAATTTTTTATTGATAAATACCAGTTTTCCTATTTTCCTATTTGGCAGTCAGGGTATTTTGTCTGCATTCATAATACTTATCCCGGCTTAAATCCACTGTTTCCTGTACATTATTACCAAGAGCCTCCGCTGCCGCAATTTTAAAAATCACTCCGGCATATTCATCGCTGTCACATTGTACTGTACCAAACAGTTTTCCTTCCCGGACGCCTTCAATTCCCTGGGGCGTGCCGTCTATACCAACTACCTTGATTGGCCTGGAACCTCCCTTGCGCTCAATGGCATCTGCTGCTCCCAGTGCCATATCATCGTTATTGCAGATCACTACCTCAATTTCATCCGGATACTGGGTCAGCCACTGCTCCATCCAGGCAGAAGCCTGGCTTCTGTCCCAGTTTGCTATGGCGCCCGTAATCTTTTCCAGAGGTACCCCTCCATCCTTTAGTGTCTGGATCGACCACTCGGTTCTGATCAGAGAATCCTGATGGCTGCTCTCTCCCTCCAAAAGGACATAGCTCACCTTACCATCTCCGTTTATATCCAGAGAAGTTGGGTCAGACTTATAAGCTTCTACCAGCATATTTCCCTGTAGCGTAGCGGACTCTTTTGCATTTTCCCCTACATAATAAAGCTTTTCCCAGCGCCGCATATCCTCTTCCACCGGCTCCCGGTTAAAAAATACTACCGGCGTATCTGCATCCATTGCCTTTCCAATAATATTTGATGCAGCCGACCGGTCAACCATATTAACACAGATTGCATCATATCCCAGAGAAATAAAACGGTCTACCTGGCTGTTCTGAGTATTCTGGTTTCCCTTTGCATCCACGATTTCCATAACAACCTTAATCCCGGTGTTCTTTTCATATTCCTTGGCCTGATCTTCTAATTTCCCCCTTATGGTATTAATAAATGAATCATCTCCCCGGTATAAAGTCACCCCAATGCGAACTGCTTTGTTCCCTTCTTTTTTCCCGGATTTATAGTTCTGATAAAAAAAGCCCAGTACAACAACAAACAAAAGTATAACCGCTGCCAGCACTCCATATTTTTTTTTCATTTCTATTCCCCCATTTAGTCAATCGGATATAAGATTTTTTCATATTTGCTCTCTCTTAAATCTTCTCTTCGGATATAATAAGAATCCAGTACAATCTGCTCCTTTTGAAATCCTCTGTGGACCGACTCAACTGCTTTTTCAATGCTCCTGTACCCTGCATCAAACTGATCACTTACCACCAGACCTTTTATCACCCCGTTGTCCAGATCAGTCAAAAGCCTGGTGGTACTTCCTACCCCGTAAAGACCATCCACATAACTGCCATAAACCGGACTTCCTGCTATAATTTCTGCCGTTTCGTCAAGACTTTTCGTATCTATCGCCGCTATAATCACTTTTTCACTCCCTGGATAGACCAATCCTTCTATGGCTTTGCGAAAGGTCTCTTCCATGGTCTTATTATAAATTTTCACAGTAAAACCCGCGTTTTTCAGTTCACTTTCAGCACCTGCATAAATATCCCGGTTGTATCCATAGTCTAACCCTTCCATAAAGATCCATACCGGTTTACCAGGAGAATTCTCCCTTGCTATTGCCTGTCCCAGCTTACGCCCTTCCTCTTCAAAATCCGGTGCAATCCCGCTTTTCACCTTCTCATTGGGAATTAAGTTACCAACAATGACTGCAGGACAGTTTAAAACCATGTCATCCATTTTTTTTGCGCATTCTTCCGGCTTTACCGGAACTAACACAACCGCTAACGCTCCGTCATTAATCTCCCGTTTTACCAGTTCCAGCTGCTGATCCTGATCTCCCTTTTCATAAAGGGTAATAAAACTGACGTCAACATTATATTCTTCCGCTGCTTTATCCGCACCTTTTCTGAAATTAGCAAAATAATCATCTGAGGTATCGCTGATAATAATGGAAATCGGATAAATGACCGTCTTTTTTTCCTTAATGATCAAATCCGTAGAAGACAAAAGAAACAGGATCACAAGCACTACCGGCAAAATAACCCACAAAATTTTTTCCTGTTTTGTCATGATTGCTTCTCCTTTTCTAAAACGGAATCATAAGGTACGGCAGGGAGGAGAATGGTAATGGTGGTTCCCTCATCAGGCTCGGAATCAATGGTTAACCCGTAGTTTTCCCCAAAATAAAGCTTGATTCTTTCATTTACATTCTTCACTCCAATACCGGAACCCTTTTTCGAGGTAACATGAACCTCATGGGAAAAGAGGCTTTTCACTTGTTCCTCTGTCATACCCAGACCATTATCAGAAACCTGGATAATCAGATTATCTTCCTTTCGCATCACCGATAATTTTATCTCCCCCTCCCCATCCATGAATTCCATGCCATGATAGATGGCGTTCTCCACCAGCGGCTGCAGAATCAGTTTTAAACTGGTTAATTCCATACATTCTTCCTCTGCCTGAATTTCATAGGAAAATTTATTTTTAAAACGCATATGCTGGATCATTAAATAGCTTCTTACATGCTCCAGTTCATCCCGGACTGTAATAATGCTTTTTCCTTTGCTTAAGCTGATCCGGAAAAACCGGGCAAGTGCTGTCACTGCCTTAACCGCTTCGTTCTTTTGTTCATTTTCAATCATCCAGACGATAATGTCCAGAGTATTGTATAAAAAATGGGGATTAATTTGTGATTGCAGGGTATCAAATTCCTGTTTTCGTTTGGCTTCGTGTTCCGTTACGATGTCATCCATCAAAACCCGGATCTGAATTGCCATGTTTTTAATGGAATTACCCAAATGCTGAATTTCATAAGAGCCTCCGATGGAAACTGCAGTTTCCAAATCCCCTTCTTCCAGGATTCCTACGGATTTTTCCAACTCCTTGATAGGATTTGTTATACGAGATGAGATATAGGAGTTGATCAGTACAAGTATAAATAAGATAAGAGTAATCATGAATACAATAAACAACCTGGTTTTGATGGTATTTAAGGAAACCACGCTATTAGGCGTAACACCAACGATTTTCCAGCCTGTATAGCCCACTGACTTAACCGTTATAATTCGGTTATCCCCTTCAAAAACTTCACGGTGAATTCCATCCTTATAGCCGGATGCCACTTTATTGTTTTCCTTCAGCCGGCCTGAGTCAATCAACTGAATTCTTGGGTGATACAGGATTTCTCCGTCGCTTCCCATCAGATAAACATAACCGCCTTTACCTGTGGTGACTCCTTCAAATAGATGCTCCAGACTGGAATAGCTTAAATCCACCAGCAAAACGCCCTGGGTGGTAGACGTTCCTTCCGTCAGCTCCACCGCTCTGGACAGGGAGAACACCCATCGGTACTGGTTTTCATTGTTTTCAAATATATACTGGACGTGGGGATCGGAAAAATGCTGGTTTTCCGTTTTTTCAAGAGCATTGGAAAACCATTTCTCCCCCGTTATATTAAGATTCTTTTTCAGTCTTGCTGCAGGAACAGACTCCACCATTGCTCCGTCCTGGGTGAAAAGGGCAATGTTATCCACATTGTCCTTATTGTTGTCATACAGAAGGGTGATCTCATTATTAATGGACTGGGAAGAAAGGTCCGCATTCTTCACAGCTCCATAATAAAGAGAATCAGATAGTTTCATAACGGTTCGCAGGTAGGATTCCACAGACCGTGCCACCTGATTAATCAGGCTCTGATTTTCCTCCTGTACCACCTCTGCAACCTGAGAGGAAAGACGCTGGTACAAGGAAAGAGAAATAAGCAGACCTGCTGCAAGCGCCGTTATGGTAAAATATACGAAAATGGTATAACGAATGCTGTTATTCTTCTTTTCCATTACCTCACTCCGCGAAATTTAGTAGGTGAAACTCCAAATTTCTTTTTAAACACATAACTGAAATAGTTTTGCTCCGGATATCCCACCTTTGCCGCAATGACATAGGTTTTATCCTCGGTTTTGTTTAACAGCTCCACTGCCTTGTTTAACCTGAGATCAGTTAAATAGGCGATATAGGCCTGTCCGGTTTCCTTTTTAAACAGTGTAGAAAAATAAGCGGGGCTCATATGCAGATGGCGGCAGATCATTTCAACGGATAAATCCGGATTCTGATAATGATCCATAATATACTGTCTCGCCTCCTGAATCACCTGTCTTGTAGTAAGATCACGTTCCTGATTAATCGCCTGATTGATTTTTTCTGCAGCCTTGTAAAGCCAGGTGCCAAATTCCCCTTTCTGAATCTTGTCAAAGAATGTCATGGACTCCAGATCCCAGCCCATGATTTCTTCCAGATCAAGATCATACTGCTGTACCATCTGTATCACACTGTTTAATACTCCGAACATATAAACCTGCTGCTGTCTGAAATGTACTTTTGCAGATTCCATTTTCCGAATAATCTGTGTCACAGCAGCTTCAATCTTTCCATCAGGACCAAACTTGATCGCTGAAATCAGATCCGCCTCCAGAACACTGTCAAATTCCAGCTTTCCGCTTCCCACTGGTTCCATATCATTGATATAGATGGTACTGCCTTTTCCAACTATGGCTTTATAACCAAGAGCATCAATCGCCGATTGGTAAGCGTATGGGATATTGGATAATTCCTCACAGCTGTGACCGATTCCTATGGTAACGGGAACCTCCAGAATCCTCTTTGTTTCCTTGCAGATATCTCCAAATACATCAATCAGCCCGGTGATGAAATCGTCATCGAGCGCTACCACCACTACCATTTCGGCCTCCAGAACAGACTGAAACAGCGCAAATCTGCAATATCCTTCCAGCTTCTCCCGAATAATCTGCATAACGGATACAGGGATCAGCTCCTCCTCACTGTGAAGACTCAGGGTATCATTCACCTCAGCCCGTTCAACCGAAACGGCTGCTATAATCCATTTCCACGCGCCTGCAATGGGGATATCGTATTCTTTTAGCTTCTGCTCTGCTATTTCATTGGAAAGATTCTTGTGTACCAGATCATTAAAGAACTGCTCCCGAAATACAGGAAGGCTCTTTCTGTAATTTTCCCTGAGCCTGTTAATATTACGTTTTTCCTCAATTTCCCGGTCAAGATTGCTTTTGATTCTTTTTAAAATAGAGGTAAGCTCTTCCACATTGACAGGCTTTAAAATGTATTCGGTCACATTTAGCTTAATTGCTTTCTGGGCGTATTCAAAGTCGTCGTATCCGGAAAAAATAACAACTTTCATAGACGGATAACGCTGTCTTATCTTCTCTGCCAGTGCAAGTCCATCCATATAAGGCATCCGGATATCCGTCAGTACTACATCCGGCTCCAGTACCTCTATTTTTTCAATGGCATCTTCCCCGTTTTCTGCGTCACCCACCACTTTAAAGCCAGCTGACTGCCATTCAATTTTCTTTATAATGCTTTTGCGGACTTCTTCCTCATCATCCACTAAAATGATACTGTATAGATCCATGCTGTTTTACCCCTTTAAGAAACCTTACTGTTATGAAATCTGATAAAGCATTGCGTTGACAATTGCTGCAGCTACATTACTGCCGCCTTTTCTTCCTCTGGCCACAATATAGGGCACATCGGGAAGAGATAAAATCATCTCTTTGGACTGGATTACATTGACAAACCCCACTGGCACGCCGATGATTAGTCTGGGTTTGATGATTCCTTCCTGAATCAGCTCATGAAGATGAACCAGAGCAGTGGGTGCGTTGCCAATGGCAAAAATACATTCCTTTGACAATCTGGCCGCCTTATCCATACTGGCATGAGCTCTCGTCGTCTGCCTGTTTTTCGCATCCTCCGCTACATCCTCATCAGCCATAAAGCAGTGGACGCTGCTGCCTGCCCGCTCCAGCGCTTTTTTATTGATTCCCGCTTTTCCCATGTTGGTATCAGTAATTACCGGAATTCCTTCTTTTAATGCTTCTATTCCAAGTTTCACCGCGTGGGGCGAAAATATCAGCTGATCGGCATAATCAAAATCTGCCGTTGTATGAATCACCCGTTTGATTACCAGTTCCTGCTCCGGGTCCAGTTTCTTATCTCCCAGTTCCTGTGTTATAATTTCAAAGCTTCTCTTTTCTATTTCTTCAGGGCGAACCCGTTCCAGTTCTCTAAATTCCATTCTTTCCTCCGTTGTCACCGGTTAATCCCATCAGGCTGTAAATCCGGTCCATATTAAGACTCTCCCGCAAAAGGTCTGCCAGTCTGTCATACTGTTTTTCTTTGTAATCCTGGTAACTGAAAGCCGTGCCTGGCTGGCTGGGCAGCCCTTTTTTCTTTCTCAGTGCCCCTACCATGGTATCTGCTATCTGCTCACTGTCAAAGAAACCGTGAATATAGGTTCCGTATACGTTCTTTCTCTGGCAGCCATCCATCTTTGCCAGATGAGAACCGGACTGGCTTTCCATCACATAGGATAAAGGCGGCAGCGCACGTTCCGTCTGACCCATATGAATTTCATAACCTTCTATATTCATTCCTGATAAATCTTCAAAGATCCCTTCCACTGCCGTACAGGAACCTGTCACTCTTGTTCTGGTTTTTTCTGCTCCGAATTCAGTCCGTATGGGTAGCAGCCCCATGCCCCGTACAGAGGAAAGACCGGAAGAAGACTCCACTGCCAGCGGATCCTTTAACTGTTCTCCAAGCATCTGAAAGCCGCCGCAGATACCAAACACCGGAACTCCTGATGCACTCAGCTTTAATACTCCGGCCTCCAGACCATTCTGACGCATCCAGAGAAGATCCTCTATGGTATTCTTGCTTCCCGGTAAAACCACAAGATCCGGTTTTCCAAGAGCCGATACAGAATCCACATAGCGAACCGCCACAGACGGTATGGTAGAGAATACAGAAAAATCTGTAAAGTTAGAGATTCTTGGAAAACGGATGACCGCTATCTCTACCTCCGCCCCCTCTGTTTTTCCAGCTATGGAAAGATGATTTCCAAGGCTGTCTTCATCCTCGATATCCACATCCATGTAAGGGACCACCCCTGCCACGGGTATGTGAAGCCGTTCTGTTATCATGTCAAGGCCAGGCTCTAATATGGATTTATCTCCACGGAATTTATTCACTATCAGGCCGCCGATTCTGTCTCTCTCTTCCTCCTCCAAAAGCATAACAGTGCCATAAAGCTGAGCAAACACTCCGCCCCGGTCAATATCTCCCACAAGGAGCACTGGTGCATCCGCCATCTTAGCCATTCCCATATTGACAATGTCTTCCTGCTTTAGATTAATCTCTGCCGGACTTCCTGCGCCTTCAATTACAATAATGTCGTATTCCTCTGACAATGTATCAAACGCTTTTTTTATTTCCGGTATCAGTTTCTTTTTATAGGCAAAATACTCTTTTGCTGGCATATTGCCGATGGACACACCACCTACAATTACCTGGGAACCGGTATCATTGGTGGGTTTCAGCAAAACCGGATTCATGGCTGCTACTGGCTTGACGCCTGCTGCCTCAGCCTGCACTACCTGCGCCCGCCCCATCTCAAGCCCTTCCTCGGTAATAAAGGAATTAAGTGCCATATTCTGGGATTTAAAAGGAGCAACCCGGTATCCATCCTGCTTAAAAATACGGCATAGTCCTGCCGTAATCAGACTTTTGCCTGCATTGGACATGGTCCCCTGAATCATAATCGTCTTTGCCATGTTCTCATTCTCCTTTTGTCAGTATGGATTTTAATACTGCAAGAAATGCATCATTTTCCATTCTCTGTTTGACACAGATCCGGTAATAAGTATGATCAAGCCCTCTGTAATTGGAACAGGATCTTATCAGTACCTGCCTGTCAAGCAATTCATTGTATAAAAGCTTTTCCACATTACAGGCGTTCTTCCTTGTATCTTTAAAAAACAAATAGTTTGCCATGGAATCATATACCAGAAAGCCTAAATCGTTTAAGTTTTCCTTTAAGTATTCCCGTTCTCTGGAAATCAGCTGCCTTGTTTCTTTTACATATTCCGTTTCACCAAGAGCTGCTTCACCGGCTGCCTGAGCAAGAGCAGACACGCTCCATGGCTGGCGGATCCGGTTCATGAGTTCTATGGTTTTTTCTCCTGTGGATATCCCGTACCCAAGGCGGACTCCTGCCATGGCATAAATTTTTGTAAATGCTTTTAAAACAAATACATGGTCATAGCCGCCTTTTGAAATCAGTTCCAGTACGGAATAAGATCCCGGATTATCAAGGAATTCATTAAAGCATTCATCTATTACACAATAGATTCTTTTTTGTGAGCAGACATCCAGGAGTTCTTTCATTTCCTCTTTGGGAAGTGCAAACCCGGTTGGGTTGTTGGGATTACACAGGAATAACATTTCTATTTCCTGATCGTTTTCTTTCAGCCATTTGGTTATTTCTTTTACAGATAAGCGAAATCCATCACTCTCTTTTAAATCATACCATACAACCTCTGCAGAAACTGTCTCTAAAGCCTGCTCATATTCCAGAAAAGAGGGGGCTATTAACAGAGCCCTTCCGGGTTTTATAACCTGTACAATCTGAAAAATCAAATCGGCCGCTCCATTTCCACAGATAAGCTGCTTTTCGGAAAAACCATGGAAAGCTCCAAGTTCTGTGATCAGTTTGCTGCAGCGGCTGTCCGGATAGCAGGAACAGTTTTCAACCGCCTGTAATAATGCCTTCTTAACACCTTTTGCAAGCCCAAGGGGATTGATATTCGCTGAATAATCCATGGTAACCTGATTGGTGTAAATGTCTCCTCCATGCTGATATTCCATATTTATTTCTCCCAATTATGTGTATCTTCTAAAATGTGATGAAAAGCAGGATTCCAACGGGAATCAGCGCCAGTATGTAAGTAACTGTCATCAGGACGTTAGCCCTGACTATATCTTTATACTCCACTGCCCTCACCGGATCTCCGATCACAGGTTTTTCATATAAGGTTCCAAAATACCATGCATTTCCAGCCAGTTCTATCTGAAGAATTCCGGCGCAGGCAGATTCCGTCTGTGCGGAGTTGGGACTTTTGTGATTAAAACGGTCCCGTTTCCAGATCCGCAAGCCATTGTTCCCATTAAATTTACTGCTGAAAAACAGCTGGCATAAATAGCCTGCCGCCAGCATGAAAAAGGCGGATATGCGGGCAGGAATAAAATTAACCAGATCATCCAGTTTTGCAGCACACCGTCCAAACCAGAGATACCGGTCATTTTTATAACCTACCATGGAATCCATGGTGTTCACTGCCTTATATAGGAATACACCGGTTCCTCCAAAGAGGGTCATGAAAATCAAAGGTGCAATCACACCATCAGATGTATTCTCTGCCACAGTTTCCACCGCTGCCTTTGTAATACCGATATCAGTGAGGGTTTTCGTATCCCGGCCCACGATCATGGATACCGCATGTCTTGCCTCTTCCGTATCCTGTTTTAAAAATCCGCGGTATACCTTCATACTCTCTTTTCTTAAGGAATGCCACGCCATCATCTGGTAACACATGATACTTTCCACAGCAAGTCCGGCGATGGGGGAAATTCCATAAGAAACAGCCAGGATCGCAAAGGAACTCCCTCCTGCTGCAAACAGGACCAACAAAACCAGCCATACACCTGCCTGTCTTTCCCCTGCTTCATTTTCCGGAAACCGGGGTCTTAATTTTTTCTCCAGCCAGCTTATCAGGTTTCCAATTCCGCAAACGGGGTGCCACAAGAATAAGGGATCTCCAAAGCACACATCCAGAAAGCAGCCAATCAGAACCGCTATTATATGATATTTAAACATAAGTCAGTCCTTTTTCTCTTCTATTTTATCCGGGCAGGTATCCCACATACCATGCGGTAAACTTCGTCGCTGTGCTTCGCCAGCTTCACTGCCGCTCTGCCGGCGCTTTCCCTCCACCGCCTGTCAAATGGATCTTCGGGTACGATCCCGCAGCCAAGCTCATTTATGGTAATAATCACATCCGGATTATGATCCACAATTTGCCGGATCATTTGGTCAGGGTCTTTTTCTTCTTTTAACAGTCTTCTGACGTATTCATGAAAATCATGAATGATTGCGCATTCAAGGGCCGCCTCACAGGGATCTGTGGCGCCCTCTGCAACCTTTTCACTCTCTTTCGATTCTATATTTGCGATTTGCAGGGCATAGGTAAGCTTCCCCTGCCATGCTCCTCCGATAATTAATTTCATTCCAATTCCTTTCTGATTCCGGTATCATTTCATATGGGACAGAATCGCCAGTCCCATCACAAGAGCCAGCTCCAGAATCTGGAGAAAGTATCCCGCAAGATCTCCTGTGATACCCCCAAATTCCCGTTTTGACATGTGATAATAATATAAAAACACTACGAATGATATGGCAATAACTCCTGATACTGCAAAAGCTCCTGTGAAAAGCCATATTGCAATCAAAGAAATAATAAGATAAAGAACCATAACAGTTCCAACCACTCTTTTATGAGCTCCATCTGAAAAAGCTGCAGCCAGGCCGCTTTTTTTTGCCATGGGGAAGGTAACAACAGAGAGCCCGCTTAGCGCTCTGGTTATAACAAACGTAATACAAAATGCAGGAATCATAACTGGTCTCATTTCTATAAAAAATGCCAGATATAAAAGGAAATAGATTCCGCATCCAATGATCGCAAAGGCTCCTGTATGGGGATCTTTTAGTATCTCCAGCTTTTTCTCTGTTTCACCGTGGGATGATTTTGCATCAATTACATCTAATAATCCATCCATATGGATTCCGCCTGTAACCGCTACAGGGATAACAACAGGCAGTATCTGTGCCAAAAAGGGGAATCCCATAGTACGAAAAAGGAGGATGGCACCGTATTCCATCAAACCGATTACAGCTCCTATGAGGGGGAAAAAACACATGGCATATTTCATCCGTTCTTTTGTCCACTGAACCTGGGGCACAGGAATCCTGGAATACATGGAAAACGCTATCATCATACTGCCGGGTAGATTCATGGCACTGCCCCTTTCTTTCTATTAAACAGCTTAGTATTTAGCATCTTACAGCCATTAAAAAATATAATATCACAAAATCTGGTAAATGTCATTTCCTAATCATGAACCAGTTTAGACTGAAGAGATTCAGAGGGGTACAGCTTAGGTTTTGAATATCTTTATAGGGCATAGGAAGAGAACTGTCTGCTGCTATGCCTCAAATAGTATAGAAAAGGGATATTGGGCATGTGTAGGAAAAAGACTTTGTCTTGCCTCGCAAGCTGCAAGACGGCGGGGCAAGAATAAAGAGTCAATTGCTTCTATGCCAAAATTAGGGATTAGAGAGGTCGGAAAGTCAGGAATACGTGGCAGGGGAGCCGAAAAGAAGTCATCTCTGCCCCTGCTCATAACGACGGGCAAAAATAAACAGCAATGCTTTCAACTTTTTCATCTTTTTCAACTTTCAATCATGGTTCTTTTCCTTTTTCATCTTTTATGATAAACTTGAATCATCAATTATACAGGGGGAAATGTATGTTATTGGAATTCACTTATACAAAAAAGGAGTATGCAGACGGTTGGAGGAGATTTTTCTTCCTGACAAAAGTAATTAAGAAATTTGATTTGGTTGTTATGGCATTTTCTTTACTGATTCCGCTCTATTTGTTCTACCAGTATGGCTTTACCAGGTTTTATATCATGCTGGCCTTGGTAATATATTTTTTTAATCTTGTCATTGTTGCAGTCTTTTTCATTCGTCCTTACATGTTTTATCAGGAGTATGAACAACTTCATCATGCCTATAAGCTATTGTTTGAAGACGATAAAATCACCTTTGACGCACACGCCATCCATTCAACCTTATCCTGGGATATCTACAAACACTATATGGAGAACAAGGACTATTTTTATATTATACAGAAAAAGCGTACCTACACCTTAATACCAAAACGTATTTTTGCATCAGAAAATGAACTCAGCGCATTCCGGCAGCTTTTAACTGATCATTTAACAACTCCTTAAAACACTCAGGCTGCCGCATTCAAAGACATCATGGTCCTTGATGCGGCAGCCCTGTTAATGATTCTGCCTAAATCAGTTTTTCCAGATCCGGAAGCACCTCTAAGCTTCTCTTTAAAATCCCCTTCATGTAAGCAATGGCAGTTCCATAGTTGGTAAAGGGCACTCCTGCATCCGCCGCTGTCTTTCTGCGGTAAACCATCTCCCTTTCATTTAACATACAGCTGCCGCAGTGAATAATCAGCTTATAGTCGGAAAGTTCTTCCGGGAACTCTCTGCCTGAAGACGTTTCAATCACAAGATCCTTACCCGTAAATTCCTTCAGCCACCGGGGAAGCTTCACCGTGCCGATGTCATCACACTGTCTGTGGTGGGTACAGCCCTCTGATATGAGAACTTTATCTCCATCCTTTAGGGTGCTGATTGCCGCCACTCCTTTGATTGCATCCTCTAAAAAGCCTTTGTACCGTGCCATCAGGATAGAAAATGAGGTCAGTAGAATGTCATCTGGCGTATCCTTATTCACCTGTTCAAATGCCTGACTGTCTGTTATAACCAGATAAGGTCTGGTTCCAAGCTTTTCAATGGTCTGCTTAAGCTCCGTATCTCTTACGGATATGGCAACCGCTCCGGCCTCTAATATGTCTCTCATGGTCTGCTGCTGCGGCAGAATAATTCTGCCCTTTGGAGCTGCAGAATCAATGGGGATAACCAGAATTACAAGATCACAGGGCTTTAGCAAATCCCCTACAATCCGCATCTTCATGTCTCCTGTATTGACCAGAACTCCGATCCGTTCTTTCAGTTCATGAATTCGAAACCCTGTCTGGGCACTGACAGAAAGACCATCTTCATAATCTCCCTCTCCCACAAGATCCGACTTGTTATACGCAACTACATAAGGAATATTCTTCTCTTTAAACAATCCGATCAGCTGCTGGTCCACTTCTGTCTTTCCTGCAGTTCCATCCACCACCAGGACTGCACAGTCTACGCGGTTTAAGATCTGTTTTGTCTTACGCACACGCATCTCACCCAAAGCACCTTCATCATCGAAGCCTGGTGTATCGATAATCACTACTGGTCCCATGGGAAGAAGTTCCATGGATTTATGAACGGGATCTGTTGTGGTTCCTTTGATATCTGATACCACAGACAACTCCTGTCCGGTTACTGCATTGACTACACTTGATTTTCCTGCATTACGGCGGCCAAAAAAGCCGATATGAATTCTCTCAGATGACGGCGTCTCATTTAATCCCATGTTTATCTCCTCATTTATGTCGTCTGCGGGGTATCAGAACCGGAAATCCCGGATTCCAGCTTCAATATTTTCCAGATGATCTTCACAGATCGTCCGTACCTTCTCTTTGGGAATATTATTTAATTCAGCAGCAATTAACGCCTCGCCTACTTTCCGTGTATCCTGGGAAGCGTAGTCCATTAAATATTCCTTTAATGTCATCAATGCGTTTGGCTGGCAGCAGTTTTGAATCTGACCGCTTTTACAAAGACTCATAAAACGGTCTCCGGTTCTTCCTTCCCGGTAGCATGCCGTACAGAAGGAAGGGATATAGCCTAAATCCATGAGCCAGTGTACCACTTCATCAAGAGTTCTCTGGTCCGAAACGTCAAACTGTTCTGTATCCGTAGGACGAACCTCTTCCTCGTAACCGCCTACACTGGTTCTGGAACCGCCGCTGATCTGGGAAACTCCAAGGCGAATCACCTTTTCTCTCACGCTCTGGCTTTCCCTGGTGGATACGATCATGCCTGTGTATGGAACGCAGACACGGATCAGTGCGCACAGCTTTGCAAAAATCTCGTCGCTGATTCCGTTAGAAAAAGCATTGGGATCAATATCGTCAGCACTCTTAATACGTGGGACACTGATGGTATGAGGGCCTACTCCATGAACTGCTTCTAAGTGCTCCGCATGCATTAACAGGCCTGCAAATTCATACTTGTACCGTTCCAGTCCAAATAAAACTCCAATTCCTACATCGTCAATACCGCCCTCCATAGCACGGTCCATGGCCTCTGTATGGTAAGCGTAATTATGCTTTGGTCCTGTTGGGTGAAGGCTTTCATAGCTTTCCTTGTGATATGTTTCCTGGAATAAAATATAGGTTCCGATTCCGGCATCTTTTAATTTCCGGTAATTTTCCACGGTGGTAGCTGCTATGTTAACATTTACTCTGCGGATGGCACCATTTTTATGCTTGATGGAATAAATGGTATTGATACATTCCAGGATGTATTCAATGGGGTTATTAACCGGATCTTCTCCAGCTTCAAGGGCAAGCCGTTTATGCCCCATGTCCTGAAGGGCAACTACTTCTCTGGCAAGTTCTTCCTGTGTCAGTTTCTTTCTTGCAATATGTTTGTTCTTTAAATGATAGGGGCAGTAGGTACAGCCATTTACACAGTAATTGGACAGATAGAGAGGCGCAAACATAACAATCCGGGTACCGTAAAACTTCTTTTTAATCTCCTCTGCAAGATCATAAAGTTCTTTGATCTTTTCCGGGATATCGCAGGCTAAAAGAACGGAAGCCTCCCTGTGGGTCAACCCTTTTAATTCTCTGGCCTTTGCAATAATCTGATCAATCAGTTCCACATTGTTTTTGTTTTGTTCCGCATAATCAAGAGTTTCCAGAATTTCTTCATGAGAAATGAATTCTTCCGCTTTCAGCGATTTTGGATCATACATCGTAATTCACCCTTTCTTTTGGGTCAGCATCTGCTTTCCCGTCAGTGTTTTTTTGTACTTCTAAGCATTCACATTCTGATAGGCTGTTTTGGAACTGATTCCGCTTAACTTCCCGATCTTTCCGGTAAGTGCGGATATGGTACTTTGAGGAGCATCTACCGCAATGCTGATGACGCTCACTCCTTTTTTCGGATATGGAATTCCCATACGTCCAATGATGTAATGTCGGTATTCATGCAAAATTTCGTTTAAAATTTCTACAGAATCTTCCTCCTCCACAACAATACCGATCACAGCAATTCTTGTTTCCATGCTTATCCCCTTCTTTCCGTCTTCCTTTTCTCATTTGAACAAGAAAAGCCGCGCCAATCAGGCGCGGCAAACAAACAATTCCTCAATTGCCGAACCTTCTACCTCAAAACTGGTTTTTGGTATCAGGATGCTACTATGTGATAAATATAACATACTTGAGGATTTTTTTCAATTAATTCCTTCTTTGATTTTTATGGGGATCCCTGCCACTACTTCCACCACCATATGAGCCCTGTTTGCTGCAAGCTGATTGATGTTTCCAAGGACCTTGCGGTATTCATTGGTTTCGGGGCTGTATTGATCTCCATCAGAAAAAACTTCATTTGTCACGATAACCAGATGATCGGTCAGTAGCTCTAAATGAGAGATTCCTTCAGCAATCTCTGCTGCAGCCGTTTTTTTATCAAGAACCGGTAAATCTCCTTCTTCCCACAGGCCAAACAGTTCATTGGAAACCAGATTGGACATGCATTCCAGAAGAATAACGGAAGGTCTTGATTTGAAAACCAGATTTTTTAAACTACGGTAACATTCTACTGTCTCAAACTGCTTTTTTTCCCGCATTTTCCGGTGTCTTAAGATTCTGTTTCTGCACTCCTCATCCCACGGTTTCATGGTGGCAATATAGACGTTTCTGTCTCCACCCAGAGATACCGCCAGATTTTCTGCATATTCTGATTTTCCGCTCCCGCTTCCTCCGATAATCAGGGCAGTCATGACGGTTCCTCCATGGGTTTATAAGCCTCGATCTCGATATCTTCAAAAGAGCTCATGGTACTATATACATCTGCCGCCATTTGGAGCAGCGGAACAGCCGCAATCGCTCCTGTCCCTTCTCCCAGACACATACCAGCCTGAATAAGAGGAGACAATTCCAGTTCTTCCAGAAGAATGCGTCCTGCGGGTTCTGCAGATACATGAGAGGCAATCATAAAATCCCGGCACCCCGGATAAATCCGTTCTGCCAAAAGTGCCGCAACTGCTGATATAAAGCCGTCTAAAAGTACAGGAATGCGGTAAATGGCTCCTCCTAAAAAGATTCCCGTCATGCCGGCCAGATCAAAACCGCCCACTGCTGACAGGATATCAATTTCATCCTGACAATTGGGACTGTATCTGGCTACCGCCTCCTGGATTACCTTTCGTTTCTTTATCAGTCCAGCATCATTTAACCCGGCACCCCTTCCAGTCAGCCCCATGGGATCCTGCTTTAGCAGAAGGGCTGCAACCGCACTGCTGGTGGTTGTATTTCCAATTCCCATCTCACCAGTTGCCGCCAGATCATATCCTTTTTCTGAGAGTTCTCCCATTAGTTGGATTCCTGTTATGATTGCCTGTACAGCTTCATTTCTGGTCATTGCATTGGTTTTACTAAAATTTTTGGTTCCATATGCAATTTTTCTGTTTATTAATGGATAGGTGGAACCGGACTCCAGATCTCTTGCAACTCCCATATCAACCGGAAACACATCCACTCCAGCCCGTTTTGCCATAATACACACACTGCTGTTGCCTCGTGTCATATTTTCCGCCACTACTGCAGTCACTTCCATACCGGTCTGGGTAACACCCTCTTCCACAATTCCGTTATCTGCACACAGAATCAGAAGTCCACGTTTTTTTAATGTTACCAGTGAGTTTTCCCTGATCCCCGCTATTTTTACAATATCATCTTCCAACACACCAAGGCTGTTTAAGGGCTTGGCTACATGAGCCCAGCGAAGACGTGCTGTCTCCATTGCTTTCTTATCAGGCTGCTGTATCGCTGATAAATAATCCTTTAGTTCTTCATTCATTCTTTATGCCTCTCTGGTTAAGATCTTTTCATAGAGTTCAAACCATGGGATTCCATACTCTCCGTAACCTAAATCCGCCTTTCCGGCAAAACAGTAACCAAGCTTCCTGTAAAGCTGAATGGCAGGCGTATTCCTTTCATTTACATCAAGGCGGATTACGGTTCTCTTCTGCTCTCTGGCTTTTTCTTCTGCAAATTCCAGTAATATTTTTCCAAACCCTCTTCCAAGGAAGTCCGGATGTACCAAAAAGGTATGGATAACTGCGACATCCTCTGGTTTCGCCTCCTGACTCCAGGATCCAGTTTCATATCCCTTTTCCTGTAACCGGTTAACGATTACGGAACCAGCTATTTTACCCTCTGCCCAAAGCACATAAAGAGTTCCCTCTTTCACTCCTGCCTGTGCATCTTCTTTTGTAGGATAGATTCCTTTTCTCCAGCCCGGATAATTGATATGACTTTCCAGGTAGTCATTTACCGAATCGTAAAGCTCTGCAATCTGCTCTATATCCTCTGAACTTCCCTGTACTATGGTAAATTCCTTCATAATTTCTTCCTCTGCTGTGTCATAACCTGTCTGCAAGCTTCTAAAAACCGTTTGGGAAGCATGGGATTGGAAGGGTAATAAAAATGAGGAAAGCCTGCCATTACATTATCTCTGGTTAGGACACAATCCCAGCCCGCATCCCTGCCAGGCTTTCGTGCCTGCATCTGTTCTCCATTGTTAGTACTGTCCCAGTAATGAAATTCATGTCCCCTGATAGACTCACCCTTTTTTAAAAACGGCATATCTTCTTTCGCCGCTGCTTCTATGTATCCAAACCGTTTTAATTTCCCTACAGGAAATGCTCTGCCGGGAATAATCCCTGCCATCAAAAAGACATCATGCTCCTGTGATTCCAGTTCCTCGTGGAGATAGAGGAAACCACCGCATTCCGCCAGCATGGGAATGTGGCTTTCGCTGGCCTCCCGGATTTCCTTAAGCATATTCTGATTTTCGGACAGCTGTTTTAAATATAGCTCCGGATAACCTCCCCCCAGAATCAGTCCGCAGATTCCATCTGGAAGATGGCTGTCCCGAAGGGGACTGAAGGGGATCAGCTGTGCCCCCATATCCTCTAACATCTTTCTGTTTTCCTGATAATAAAAACAAAAGGCCTCATCAACAGCGATTCCCACCGGTATCTTCTCACCGTATGTGGTTGGTTCATCCCGTTCTTCCTTTCCAGATTCCAGGGATAATTCCGGGGCAGTTCCTGATAACCAAAGAAGTCCGTCTATATCAACTGTTTCCTCCATCTTACACGCCAGTTTTATTAGTTTGTCTTTCAGTCCTTCCACTTCTCCCGGAAGAACCAGCCCCAAATGGCGGCTGGAAAAATCCGCCTCGTCGCATTGAGGAAGATATCCGAACACCCGGATTCCCAGCGCTTCTATCTGAGGAGTCAGCCGTTGTGCCATAACAGGTGAGATCCTGTTTAAGATCACGCCTTCGATGCGGCTGTCATTTCTGTATTCCAAAAAACCTTTTAATACAGCAGCCAGAGACAGACTGGCGCCCCTACAGTCAAGAATCAGTACTACCGGTGTTTTCACAGCGCAGGCTACTTCATAGGAGCTTGCCCATGTACTGTCTCCACCCATTCCGTCGTAATATCCCATGACACCTTCTATTACAGATATTTGAACTTCTTTTGATTCTCTGAGAAAAAGCTCTCTCACCGATTCATGATCCAGGAAAAATGTATCCAGATTTCCTCCGTTTATGCCGAGAACCGCCTTATGAAACATGGGATCAATATAATCTGGTCCGCACTTAAAAGAACGGCAGGCAATGCCTCTTAAAAGTAACGCCTGTAAAAGTCCACAGGTGATCATGGTCTTTCCGCTGCCGCTTTTGGGTGCAGCAAGCATGATTCTTTTATTTTCCTGACTCAAAAGACATTCCTCCCTCCCCTCCGAAGGAAATAATATAAACTGGGTTCTGCCCCATCATCATATGATAGGTGCCTGCTGTTTTTGCTTTTGAAACCTGCATCTGAACGATCTCTGCTTCTATGGAGTGTTTTTTCAGCCACAATAACATTTCAGATAAAGATTCCAAAGCAATGAAATTAGCAACTACCCTGACCCAGGGATTTTTTTTCAAAACAAGATCTAAAACTTCTTCTAAATTTCCTGATGTGCCTCCCAGGAATACGTGAGTAGCAACTTCCAGTCCGGACAGCGCTTCCGGAGCAGTCCCTTTTACGACGGTAACGCAGTCCGCCGCAAATTTCTCTTTATTTGCCTCTATGAGAGCCTGTGCTTCCGGCTTCTTTTCCACAGCATAAACCTTCCCGTTGGTTAAATACCCCGATGCTTCTATGGATACGGAGCCAGTACCAGCTCCGATATCATAAAGAATCGAGTCCGGACACAGTTCCAGTTTGGATACACAGACTGTCCGGACCTCGCTTTTGGTCATAGGGACATCGCCTCGGATAAACAATTCATCTCTCATTTTTACCTCTCAATCAATACTGCCGATAAGATATCAAACGTCTGGTTCTTAAGCGTTACAGGTGTGCCAGTGGTAATCCTCTCATCTTCGTAGGATAACCGCTCGCCTACAGATAAACGTGCATGCTCATATCCATTCTCCTCCAAAAGACTGCACAAAGCATTTACGGAATTACGCTTATCCAGCAGGGCGAATATTCTCTGGTGATGGTTCAGTTCTTCCAGAAGATCCCAGTCTCTTCCATGAAGGCTGATCAGCCGCACGTTCTCCCAGCCGGTTTTAAGTCTGGCGCATAGATAGGATACGGAAGAAATTCCAGGAAGAATCTTAGTCTCATAAAGCTGGGAATAGGGTTCTTCTAAAAGAGCCGCTGCCATTTTCTCCGCACCGCTGTAAAAACCGGCATCACCAGAGAAAAGAACGGCAATCCGCTGATACTCTCCATGTTCATTCAGCCAGGGAAGGATATCCTTGCTTAGATAATAGGGAAGCTTTAATATCTCAGGGTTTAAGTCTCCAATATCATGAAGAATCCGCTTAGCCCCGAATACAACCTGACAGTTTTTAAGAGTATTTAATGCTTTTACCGTCATCTGCTCCGGCCCGCCCATTCCGGTTCCTATTAAATAAATGGACCCTTTACAGATAGAGGTCTCAGAGGACTTTCCCTTTATTAAAATCTCCTTTACTTCATCTAATCCCACGCCCTCTTCGTCAATGGGGCGTCCGATTACAACGGCTGTAATGTTGCATAAAGAAGTTGCCTGCAGCTTTTCTAAAAAACCGCCTGCCTGACCTGCCTCTTTTGTGACGAGATAACGGATATTTAACTGGCGGATCATAGCCTGATTCAGTTCCAGAGAAAATGGTCCCTGCATTCCAATAATCCGGTTTCCCTTAAATCCAAGCTGTTCACAGGCAGCCAGAACGGCGGAAGAAGAAAGCACTCTTGCATAGACCCGTTCCTCCCAGTTCTCAACCTTTGTATACCAGTCAAGTTCCTTACTTCCTGTAGTTGCCAGCACATTGCCTGTATTCTGGTTTAAAAAACGGATGGCCTCCTCCATGGAATCCACCCAGACCACATGATCTCCATCCCCGCTGCCTTTTAATGATTCCCGCAGGATCCTTAAGCGTTTCGTTCCTGTCTTAGTACATGCAAGAAGAATATTCCGGCTTACTTCTGCTGCATAGGGGTGGGTGGCGTCTAATACAAGGGTAATTCCCTGTTCCCTGATAAATGCTCCCATCTCTTCTGCGTCCATGGGAGTATTGTGAATATGGAGAAACCTGCTTTCCAAAAGGAGCATCTTCCCATATCCGGTAGCAACGCTGACCCATGCTTCAAGCTGGTTTTCATGACAGAATTCGGCCAGAAGCCGTCCTTCTGTTGTCCCTCCAAAAATCAGTATTTTACACATTTTTATATCCTCTCGGTGTGACCATTCGTCCATTGATCTCTCTGGTCATGGAATTTCCTATGTAAACGGTTGTAAACATATCCACATTGGTATCTTTTAACTGGGAAAGAGTCAAGACCTCCATCTCTTCTCCGTCTCTGCCAATGTTTCTTACAAGCCCGCAGACCGTCTCCGGTTTCTGGTGCTGCAGTACAATATCGCAGGCATTTTTCAGATAATCCGCCCGTTTTTTGCTTGAAGGATTGTATAAACAGATCACCATATCAGAACGGGCAGAATTCTTCAGTCTGTCTTCAATCAGTTCCATAGGCGTAAGAAGATCGCTTAAACTAATCACTGCAAAGTCATGGCCAAGAGGAGCGCCAAGTACCGCTCCGCCGCTTAAGGCTGCTGTAACACCGGGAATCACTTCAATTTCTAAGTCTGGTGACTCTTTTGCCAGCTGAAGAATAAGGCCGCTCATTCCATAGACACCGGAATCACCGCTGCATACCATGGCAACCCGTTTTCCTTCCAGTGCTTTTAAAATAGCCATCTGGCACCGTTCCTGCTCCTGGCGCATAGGGGTAGTAAGCATTTCTTTTTCCGGAAAATGTTCCCGCAAAAGATCGACATACACCGTATATCCCACAATGATTTCACTGTCATTTAACGCATTCACCGCCCTGATTGTCATATCCTCATAGGATCCGGGGCCGATTCCTATTACATATAATTTACCTGTTGTTTTCATATCATTACCTTCCAATCTAAGACTGCAGCAGCAACTGTCACGCCGGCAGCCGCTTCTTTTTTAACGATCAGTTTTCCGCCCCCCAGTTCCTTTACACAGCAAAGTGCTGCCCGCTCGCATACATTGTCCACACCTGTAATCTGCTTCACAAAGGAAGAAGAGGTAAATTCTCCCTCTATTCCTGCAAGAATCTCTGCGGGATAGGTATAAAAGGGAACGCCTGTATCTCTGGCAAATTCACAGAGTCCTTCTTCCTCTTTCTTTAAGTCAATGCTTGCACACCCCGCTATGGCAAGAGAGGATATATTATGTTCCTTTAACACACGGGTTACCCCGTCTTTTATGGCAGTGACAGAGGTGTTTTTTCTGCATCCGATTCCCAGTATCAGAATCTTTGGAATAAGCCTGAGGAGATGATCTGTTTTTCCCTTCTCTCCAGAATCTGCAATTGTGATATACAGACCGGTATCCCCTTTTGCATCTAAGCTTAATTCCTCCGGCAATCTTCCATCTATGGGAAAATCACTGTGAAACCCAACCGTTTCTCCCCTTAAAACAGCTGCTGATACTTTTTTAACCATGTTAAGTTCTGAAATGGCAAGTCCCAGCCTTTTGGCAAATAAATCAGCTGCAAATTTTCCATGTATATCGGTAGCAGTGGTAATCACCGCCTGACCGCCTGTAATTTTGGCACTACGTTCTGCCAGTTCATTGGCTCCCCCTAAATGCCCGGAAAGCACGGAAATACTAAATCTCCCCTGATCATCTAATACCACCACTGCAGGGTCAACCGATTTCCCTTTTATATAGGGAGCAATGGAACGGACTGCAATCCCCATAGCTCCAATAAACACAATTCCGTCTTTATCAATAAATTGCTCTTTTGTCCACTCTCCCAAAGACGAAGTCAGAGGCTTTAGTCCCGGTCCTTTTCCAAAGCCCTCACAAAGCTCTCCCTCTTTTAGAAGTCCTTCCATCAGCGTAATAGCTGTACTGGCTCCTGCCTCCGTAAAGCAAATGACAGCAATTCTCATTCCGTCTCCCCGGTTCCTTTCCGAAATTCAGTGGTAAACGATGGATCATAAAGAAGAGAACGGCTGTAATTGCTTTGTGACACCGCATCTCCCACCAGGATCAGAGCTGTTTTTCTTATCTGCTCTCTCTGGGCGCATTCATCCAATGTGGAAACGGTACAGACCACAGTCTTTTCCTCCGGCCATGTTGCCTTATAGCAAATGGCTGCCGGTGTTTCTGGTGAGTAACCGCCACGAATCAGTTCCTTTGACAGTTCCTTTAACATTCCTGTACTTAAAAAGATCACCATGGTTGCACCATGGGCTGCAAAAGACGCGATGGATTCCCGTTCCGGCACCGGAGTACGCCCTGCCATTCTGGTAATAATCACACTCTGTGTTACCTCAGGAAGTGTATATTCCATCTTCATTGCAGAAGCCGCGCCGCAAAAGGAGCTGACACCCGGGCAGATTTCATAGGAAATCCCCCTGTGATCAAGCTCATCCATCTGCTCTCTGATGGCACCGTAAATGCATGGATCTCCTGTATGGAGTCGTACCGTCATTTTCCCACTTAACTCTGCCTGTACTACTACTTCAATCACCTCTTCCAGGGTCATCTTTGCACTGTCATAAACAGCACAGTCTGGCTTTTTATAATCCAGAAGAGCGGGATTTACCAGGGAACCTGCATAGATAATGACATCCGCTTTTTCTAAAAGTTCTTTTCCTCTGACTGTTATTAAATCCGGTGCTCCCGGACCTGCTCCAACTATATGTACCATATTTACCTCACTATGATCAATGAATAATAACCTGCCTCGTCGGGTATCTCCCCAAGGGAATGATAGACCCGCTCATCTGACATGCCGCAGTTCTCCACCATAACAGCCTCAAAACCTCCGGCACCGATCTCTTCCTTAACCGCTTTCATCTGTCTTCCTGCTTTCATAAGAACCTTAACACCAGGAAGCTTTAATGCATCTTTTATCTGATAAGAGGCTGGGATGACATGAAGCTCTTGTGCTCCTGTTACCAGAGGAGTACCAAGCCTGGCGGCAACGGCACAAAATGATGTGATACCGCTTTCCAGCCGGGTGGCATAACCTTCCTTCCACAGCCGTTCTAAAAGATAACTGCAGGTGGAATAAATCGTAACATCTCCAAGGGTAATAAATCCCACATTTTCCCCTCTGTCCAGCCGTTCCATCACCGCTTTTGCAGCAGATTCATGGCTGTCTTCCAAAACCTTCTTATCTTTTGTCATGGGCATGGGCAGATAAAGGCATTCCTTTTCCTCAATTTCAGGAACTGCCGCTTTTGCAATCTGGTATGCCGTACAGATATTTTTATCGCTGTGAGGGATGGCAATTACATCCATTTCCCGGATTCTTCGTACCGCTTTTAAAGTCATCAGTTCCGGATCTCCCGGTCCTACTCCAATCCCATACATGATTCCAGCCATTTGTTATCCTCCTGTATCCAATTACTGATCTATTGTTCTATCATCTTAAGAGCATCCGGCGTCATGGAAAGGATACCAAGCGTATTGGAAAATGTGATTACTTCCACTGGAATTCCTCCTGTCCACTCTGTCATATATGCCTTTATTCTGTTTACCACCTCAGACATCACCGGTTTTAGGACTCCCATTTCTTCTAATATCCCGGCTGCCGTCTCCATGGTGTTGGATCGTAGAATTACTTCTTTTTTATCGGTGTCCAAAAACTCTCTGGCACAATCCCAAAGCACCTCCATACGACGGTCGCCGTATCTGGAATGAGTATTTTCCACCCCTCCCGCCACCTTAATCAGCTTACCGATATGCCCCACAAAAAGGATCTGCTCAAACCCTTCTTCCTTCACCATCGTACAGGATTGCCGGATAAAATTACTGATGGTAACACCTTCCCCGACCGGAAGATTTAACTGTTCTTTTATGAAAGACTCTCCATAATTGCCAGGTGTGAGTATCACCCGTTTCACACCAGCCACCGCTTTCATATGAAGTTCCAGGGAAATGGTGGCAGTCAGAGCCTCTTCACTCATAGGTTTTACAATTCCGGTTGTTCCAAGAATAGACAGTCCGCCCATAATTCCAAGTTTGGAATTAAAGGTCTTTTCTGCAAGTTCCCTGCCTTCTGGAATCCAGATACAGATGAGCAGGGCACCTTTATAATCCGCCGCTCTTCTTACTTCATCCACCTCATCAAAAATCATGGTTCTGGGGACTGGATTAATGGCCGGATATCCCACAGGTGAAGAAAGGCCGGGTTTGGTTACCCGGCCCACACCTTCCGACGCTGTTAAAATCAGCTGCCCGAATTCTCCGGTCTTTTCTCTGACAAAAGAACAGCCGGCCGGAGATGCTCCTTCTCCGGTTTCATCGAATAATTCCACAGACGCATAGATCAACGCCCCGTCCGTTACATCAGGGTCGTCACCTGCATCTTTTTTCACCGCACACCACACCTTGTCCGGCTTTATGACAACATGAAAAAGGGGCAGATCAGCTTCCGTCCCTTTTGGCGTCATTAGCTTCATATGTTGTAACTGGTTTCCCATAAGCAGCATTGCTGCCGCAGCTTTGGCAGCAACAGCCGCACAGGTACCAGTGGTAAATCCGCATCGCAATTCTCTTTTATCCATATTTCTCTTCCTCTTCGAAAAATATTATAAAAGATTTTTGCTTCCGGTGCAAGGAATTTCCTGCTTTTTACCTATACTTCCTCTTTTTTCTCCATTGCATCATTCTTCATTTCTCTTTTTCTCTTGGTAATCAGACCGCCGATACGGCCGCTTTCCTTTGCACTTAAACAGCGCCAGCCTCCTTTTATTACTTTCTCATCAAGACCAAGCTCTGTAGCTATTTCAAATTTAAGTACCTCCTCCGGTTTTAAATTGCGGGGGTCGAAGGGTTCTGTTTTCTTTCCTTTTGGCATACTGTCGTTCTCCTTTCATAAATCTAAAAAGAGTATGCCCGTTTCAAATGGAAATAAACTCCATTTTACGAAAACAAAAAAGAAAGAAGCAAAAAAGCTTCTCCCTTCTTCGTTTTCGTTATCTTTTTGGTATAATCACGGCTGCAATAATATAGGCTACAATTCCGGAACCTGTACAGGCAAGAATTGCCCATAAAAGGCGGATAATTGTAGGGTCTACATCAAAATATTCTGCAATTCCACCACATACACCACACAGCATTTTGTCCGTATCAGAACGGTATAATTTTTTCTCCATGTTTTAATCTCCTCTCTTGTTGTCAACAGGCTAATCTATTATTCATAAAATTTTACTTCTATCCCACCTGTGCTGCAATCTAAATTCATGTCCTTACTGGCGGAATAATCCCAGCTATCTTTGCCAGAAATGGCTGCCATCTGCTGACCTGCGATTTTTATCCCTCCAACCCTTGACTGAATCTTATAATTGTAATCTTCCTTTTTGCCTGAAAGAAGCAAAAGGATTGCACCTACTTTGCAATCTCCGTTAATATCACCGGTGGTTGTACCGGTATATTCCACGGCTCCAACGCTGCAATTAATGTCTAAATCTCCTACATTGCTCTGCTTCACGGAAAGTGCACCCGCCTTTACATTAAGGCTCATGTCATCAGCAGATATGGAACGGCAGGCTATAATCGGATCCAGACCATGCATCCCTCTCTTCTTGGAAACTGCTAAATCCACATCTGTAAAACGATACCCCTGGGGCACGCTGATCGTCATAACAAGATCCGTTTCATCTGACAAAAAACCGGTCCCGGTAGACAGATCCAACTCATCATTCTCATCTTTCAGATTCCAGTTACCATCCTTTTTGTTGCAATAGATGGTTAACTCACTTACTGACGGATCCTCTACTATAAAAACCCTTCCTGCTCTGATATCTACACTCAGGCTTTTTGCAGTACCGGTGGTATAAATTTGCTGGCCTTTTTCTTCTGGAACTTCTAGATCCGAATCAAAATCATAATAATCTTCTGTACCTTTAGACTGGTTTTCATAATCCAGATCCTCAAATGAGAAATCAGAAAATGAATCTTTCCAGAACCCGCTTCCCCTTGGAATAATATCACGAAGATCAGCTCCATAGGTTACCGCTGTAGCAGCCATAATACCGCCCGCAACTACAAGGATTATTCCTGCAATCACACATTTTTTCATAAATTTGCTCATGTCCGCGCCCTCCTTCCGTGTAACAATCGGTTAAACAGATCGATACAGCTTCGAAACAGAAACGGTAAAAACTTACCATAAAATACGCCGCAAACGGCCAACGAAACAAGACCAAGGCCAAGAATCAGTATCCCCAGACCCAGCAGCAATATTCCGTTCAGAGGGTGAATGATCATGGTAGTAAACCCAGCTACCGCCAGGGCAAATCCTGCTGCCAGGAAGGCGAACGTGACCGCTCCGATTGCAACCACCGCTGCAAACAGCACTCCTATCAGACCTGCCAATAAGCCCAGTATTCCGCCTCCAATGCCAAAAAGCATGGGAGAAGCCGCAATGATCAGAACAATCCATAAAATAATTTTTATCGTACGTCTGTCATCCTTGCGTCTTTTTCGGACGGGTTCACTTTCCTGTTCATAAAACCCGCTGTCTTTTTCCGGCTGCGCCGTAACCTCCGGGAGATCGTAACGCTTTGCCATCTGGTAATTGGGATCCCGAAAGCGCTCATCCTGATAACCACTTTCCGTGAATTCACCGCCTTCTTTTAAATGACCGTTCATATCCGCCCGGATCATGGCAGCAATTCGTTCCGGGCTTCCAAACTCCCGTATTACAGAATCCTCATTCTCCGGTCCTGCTTCTTCCAGATAATCTCTGTAATATTCAATTGCATCTTCTTTTTCTTCATCAGGAATATCCGCCAGCAGATATTCCAGCTCTCTCATAAACTCATCCCTGTTCATATATGTGCCTCCTCAAAAATTCGGGATATCTTCTGCGAATAACCCGCCCATTCGCTTTTATAGAGATTTAACTGTATCCGCCCTTTCTCCGTAATCTTATAATACCTGCGGTTCCTTCCATCGTATGCAAGATCATATACTTCCAGACATTCTTCCTTCTGAAGTCTTCGAAGCACAGGATAAAGGGTTGATTCTGAGATCTCAATAACATTTCTTACATCCTGGGTGATCTTGTAGCCGTAAGTTCCCTCCTGGTCTTTTGATACGACTGCCAGGACAATGGCGTCCAATAATGCTGCTCCTGTGTTAAAAACCATACGTCCACTCCTATCTTTTCTGCCTGGGTATTCCTTTACTCTCTGCCTTCTCCCGGATCCTTTGGTATGATCACTGCTGCAAGTATATAAATGGCAATACTTCCGCCGATTAAGGATGCCCCGGTTATCAGGTGAAACAAATGCCTCCATGTCTGAAACAGCATAAGCAGAATCCATATCAGCCTTATCATAACCGGATCCACAGCCAGATACTCACCAATTCCTCCACAAACTCCACATAAAACTCTGTTCTTTACTGAACGGTACAAACGCTTTGCTCCCACGATTGACCACCTTTCCTCTGACTTTTAATTTTCATTTATAATATTATTTATGTTTTTATATTATATGTTGTATAATATAGTGTTATTATATGCTATATAATATTAGTTGTCAACACCCATTAGAAAATACTTTTAATATAAAATACACCTTTGACGCAGGATCGCGTGAAAGGTGTATTTTAAAAGCCGGTCAGTGTAATAGGATATCAATGTTTTTTTTCTTCCTGTAATGATACAGGGCTCCAATCAGATTTGAATCATTAAAATAGCGGCAGGCAACAACCTCCGGTCTTGGTAGATAAGGAGACAGTTTCCGCAGAGGATGTTCATTGCAGAATTTATCCACATGTTTTCTGATATACTCAATGAGAAGAGGCTGTTTGCTGATTCCGCCTCCGATTGCCACCAGCTCCGCATCAAACAATACCTGTAAATTATAAATCCGGACTGCAAGTTGTTTCGTATAGCGGTCCAACCCCTTTAACACTTCCGGATTCCCCTGTTCTGCCATCTCAAAGAGACGGATACCATCAAGCTCTTCCTTAGGAATTCCCGTTTCTTCTGATACCGCTTTGATCAGGGCAGTCGCTCCTCCCGCAGTCCCCCAATATCCGCTCATCTGATCCAGATTTTCATCTGATCCTGCCATGTAGCTGAATTCTCCTGCTGAAAAATGGTTTCCCTTATAAATCTTACCGTCGATAATCAGGCCACCTCCTACCGCAGTTCCCAGTACAAGGACAATACCGTTATTAACGTCTTTCAGACTCCCCATCCATTTTTCTGCCAAAGCCGCACATTTCCCGTCATTTTCAATTGTAACAGGCACTTTGCATTTCTCCTGAAGCAGTTCAACCATATTATGACCTGTCACGCAGCTTATTCTCCCGCCTGTATAGCAGTATCCTGTTTCACTGTCTATTATCCCGGGAGCACTCATGGCAATCCCCTCTGCCCTGCCTTCATACTTTTTAAAAATAGAATACAGGGTTTCCAGATAATTCTCCAGATTCTCACTTTCACTAACCGTGGTCTTAACCTTGCCTTTTTCAATAAATTCCCCGTCTGCATTCATAAGAGCATACTTAATAAATGTACCGCCTGCATCAATTACAAGAAATTCCATTGGTCATTTCCTCCTCCATTTTTCGCAGCAAGCAGGCTGGAGTACAGCTCCATGCATCGCTGCATTTAATGTATAGATATAGATTGCCTGATCACTGACCTGTTTGTCAAGTCCTTCTTTCCAGGACTCTCTGTTGGACGCCATACACACAAAGTCAGGAAAGGAGCAGAAAAAAATCTGCCCCTTACTCTTTTTTAACCAATTCACCTATAAACTAAACGCATGAAGAAGTCGTTTTAAATAATCTCCAAACTTCGCTTCCCGCACAGCTCCTGCTGTCAGAACCGGAACTTCGCCGATCTTCTTTCCCCCAAGGCTATATACAAGGTTTCCTGCAGGCTGGCCTTCTTCAATAGGAGCAGACACTGACGGAACAAGCTCCAGTTTCCTTTCTATTGCGGTAAAGTCCTCTCCCTTTAAGCTTAAATAGGAAAAAGAACCGCCGTATTTCAAAGGAACTTTCTCGTCCACACCGTTATCTACAATCATATCCGGAAGGGGCAGCATCTCTTTATCTTCATATAGCTTACAGTTTGCATAACCATAGTTTAAAAGAGTCTGGGCATCTGCAAACCTCACCTTATAATCCGGCGCTGCCATAATGGAAGCAATGAGACGGACACCATCTTTTTCTGCAGTTGCAGAGAGACAGTATTTTGCGATAGACGTAGATCCGGTCTTTAAACCAGTTACATTAAAGTTTGTTGCCATTTTTAAAAGCTTATTGGTATTTGACAGACCAAATTCTTTCGTTCCCTGTTTCGTCACGTGAGTGATGTTTTCCATCCAGATGGTTGAATAGTTATGAATCTGTGGATACTTATTAATCAGTTCCCTTGACATGATTGCAATATCCCTGGCAGTTGTCACATGGGTGGGCGATTCTGTAAGACCACAGCAGTCTTCAAAATGAGTATTTGTCATTCCAAGTGCTGCCGCCCGCTCATTCATCATCTTAACAAATTCATCCTCTGTTCCTGCTATGTACTCCGCCATGGCGACGGATGCATCATTGCCTGACGCAACAACAATACATTTGATCATGGTTTCAACCGTCTGTACTTCTCCTTCTTCCAGAAATACCTGAGATCCTCCCATGGATTTTGCGTGGGCACTGGTTACAACCTCATCGGTCAGCTTGATCTTACCTGATTCCAGAGCATCAAAAATAAGGATGAGTGTCATAATTTTTGTAATGCTGGCAGGACTTCTTTTTTCATCCGCATCTTTTTCGTAAATGACCTGCCCGGTAGATGCTTCCATTAAAATCGCACTTGGAGACTGCAGGGCCGGGCCGCCTTCTGTATTAACCGCCTGGGCCTCTTCTGCTTTTACAATCATGTCCGAGGCAACCGCTATATCCGGCTCCTGCCCTGCCACTGTCTGGCACAAACAGGAAAATAGCAG
This sequence comes from Lacrimispora xylanisolvens, assembly GCF_002934545.1. Classification (GTDB taxonomy): domain Bacteria; phylum Bacillota; class Clostridia; order Lachnospirales; family Lachnospiraceae; genus Lacrimispora; species Lacrimispora xylanisolvens. Next base: position 140,156 of record NZ_PTJA01000011.1, on the reverse strand, counting down.
AAAAAAGCTTAATATAAATGCTGTAACTCTTTTCATGTTATACACGTTCCTCTGATCTATAGCTTTATATCATTGTATGGGACTGCTTCCCATACATATGCCACTTTTCCCAAAAAAAATTACCCCATTTTCATTTCATCTTTCTACAAAGTATGCTATACTTGGACAGGGAATGTTATTTTAGTAATAGATTCAACCAAAAATATAACAGAATTATGAGGTTTCGTTATGAATCAAAATGATTATCGTAAATGGAATGTTGGAAAAGGGCCAAAACACTCAAAAAACATGTTTGCAATTATCCTGACTGGTCTGCTGATTGTAATGGTTATGGTACTCTGTGGAATTGTTATCAATAAGAAGCTGCATCATAAGCTGATACCTGCCGGCTCATCGGCTGCTGTTTCTTCTGAAAGCGAGGCACAGCCTTCTACTGAGGAAACGACCCCAGCTGATACATCAGAAGCAGATTTAAAGGCAATTTTATCAAATGCGGAACAGCTTGCTTCCCAATACGATTATGACGGAGCCATTAATCTTTTAAAATCAGACACCAGATTTGTGGAAAAGGAAGAGGTAACGAAAGCAGTTTCCGATTATGAGACAGCCAAAGCTGCTCTTGTCCGTATTAATCCACAGGAAGTCACCCATATATTTTTCCATTCACTGATTATGGATACTGCAAAAGCGTTTGACGGTGATTCCAAGCAGGATGGCTATAACCAGATGATGACGACCAAAGATGAATTTATTAAGATGATGCAATCTATGTATGATAAAGGTTATGTACTTGTAAAAATTCATGATCTTGCATATGAAAAGAAGGATGAGAACGGTAATCCAAAATTTGTATACGGAGACATTATGCTGCCTCCTGGAAAGAAGGCATTTGTACTGTCACAGGATGATGTATGTTATTATGAATATATGAAAGGCGATGGCTTTGCCACCCGGATTATCATCGGAGAGGACGGTTATCCTACCTGTGAGATGCAGATGGATGACGGAAGTGTTTCTGTAGGCGATTATGATTTAGTACCAATCCTTGAGAATTTTATAAAAACCCATCCAGGTTTTTCTTATAAGGGAGCAAGAGGAATTCTTGCCTTTACCGGATACAACGGAATTTTAGGCTATCGGACTGACGAAGCTTATAAAGATACCAACCCAAACTATGAAGCTGACCGTCAGGAGGCTGCAAAGGTTGCACAGGCATTAAAGGATCACGGTTGGGAATTATCCTCTCACAGTTGGGGACACCGGAACATGGGTGAGATTTCTATGAATCACTTTAAGACAGATACGGATAAATGGGAGCGCAATGTGGAATCCATTATCGGTCCTACTGATATCATCCTGTTTCCTTTCGGAAGTGATATCGGAAGCTGGACTCCTTACACAGACAGCAACGAACGTTTTACATATTTAAAATCCAAGGGCTTTCGTTACTTCTGTAATGTAGACGCAAGCAAGCCTGTGTGGATGCAGCTTGGACCTGATTACTTCAGACAGGCCAGAAGAAATCTGGATGGTTATCGGATGTTTTACTATCCTGACAGCCTGAATGATTTATTTAATGTACCTGATGTATTTGATCCGGCAAGACCTACACCGGTTCCGCCGATGAAATAATCGTCGATATTCAAAGACTGACAAACGCTGTTCTTTAACTTAACAGCGTATGCCAGTCTTTTTTTGTATTTCTACGGCTTCATTTCCTTCTAATGTTTTTCATAATAAACCCACTTTCAGGCAATGTGGGAATTCTTGAAAGGCTGTATCTTAAATCTTGTTCCGGAACTTCAAAATCAACTTTGTTAACAAGAAAATTTAGACTCGCTTTCATAATTTCAATCGTAATCCCTTCACCAGGACAGCGATGCCCCTTTCCAGGATCACCACCGCCTTGAGGAATAAAACTATATGTCCTGTTTTTTTGCTCCTCAAAGCGCTTTGGCTGAAATTCATCAGGATTATTCCATATTTTAGAATCATGATTCATACCATAAACATCAAGTAATACCAGTACTCCTTTTTTAAACTCATACTGATTCCAGTTAAAGTCTTTGTGTACTTCCGCTCCTAAAAATGGAGTAAATGGATAGTATCGGCGAACTTCCTGCACAAACATTTCAAAATATTTGTTATCGCCACTCATCAGCTCTTCCTGACATTCAGGATGTTCGTACATTGCTAAAGCTGTAAATGTGATATATGTTGAAATAGCCACAATTGGCCTTATTACGTTTATGAGCTCTTTTGCAGCCATCTGCAACTCCATCAGATTTCCATCAGGCTCCTTGTGAAAAGCCATTTGATTAAGTGGCGAATCATCTTTTACGGTCAGCTTCCCTTGTCTCACATCCTCAATTATTGCTTCTATCCATGCCTCGGTTCTATTTCGTGCAGCCTTTCCTTTACAGTATCTGGGTCCGACTCCCCCAAATCCATCAATCATTGCGCAAAAATCATCTGCCCTGCTTTCTACATCAGATTCCAGCAATGGAACTCCGGTCCAATAACATGCTGCCCTGCATAGGTTATTTTTAGCTTCATGAAAAAGTACAACCTCTTTCATATTTACCCATTTATCAGCAGAAGCTTCCATCTCTTTCTCAAAAAGCTCCCCCAGTTTCTTTTGATGATCCACAGTCATTAAGGACATAAAAAAATGTTTTCTCATACTATGTGCATTATTATCCATCCCCTGAATCGCATTAACTCCAAACAGGGTTTTTTGTATTCTCTTAGGCATTACCCCTTTTCGTTGAAATAACTCTTCGTTGTAAAAAATTTTGCATGCCTCTTCGCCACTGATACAGATCGCTTTTTTTCCCATTATATGGGTTTCAAATATATTACATTTATAAAGATCCATTCTACTTTTGATAAAAGGATATCCTTCTTCCAATAAATTAAGAGTGTGATCGAAACCTTTCTCTTGCACAATTCGCTCTTTAACTTCCATTCCTTCTCCTCTTTCTGTTTACAAATTACTTTTCGGATTATTATCGCCCTGTTATCAATTATTATTCAAAAAAAAGCAGTTGGAAAAAGAAAACCTTTCTTCCAACTGCAATCTATTACAATAACCATATAGCTCTTTAAAATTGTACAAACCCTTTTACTGGCTTTGCAGGTTCCACAGACTCGGCATATAAAACCGGTCCTTCCCCTTCATAATCTTTCCAGTATTCATAGGCTATCCTGGCCTTTACACGAACCCACTGCTTTGTCTCAAGATCTTTGGCCTCTCTGGACTTGGTGATAAAGCCCAGAAATGTCATATCATCCTCACAGCAGGTCATGGCCATGCGCCCCGGAACGAAGTAATTCTTTGGAAAGTCAGGAGTTTTTAAAACCATTGCGGTAAATTCCACCGTCTTTCCTTCATAGCGATCCCGCCGCTCCATGCAATCCAGGTACCAGATCCCATAAGCTTCCGGTGATATCTCCACTAAATCAGCGCTGATGTCATAAGGTAAGTCCTCGTCTGCAATTTCATTCACTTCCCCTTCTGAATCCTCAAATACGATTTCTCCTCGTGGACACATGGACTTTAAGGTACGGCGATAGCCAGACAGATCTTCGATTCCGTCACAGCGGTTGCAGATGATCATCTCGGAATTGCGTACCATGGCATATAAAAGAGACTTCATATTGGCGGCATACAGATCAAAGGTAGACATATCAATCAGCGTTATCTGCTGGTAAACGTTCCAGTCAGCCGGAAGTTTTAAATCATCTAAATTCCACATGCCATTCCATTCAATTAAAACTCTCTCCGGATTATACAAAAGTTCCAGTTCCAAAAGTCTCTCCTGGCTTAATTCCTCCAGATTGTCAATGTATACAGCTGCTGTCTTTGTTCGTTTCAGCAGCTCGTCACTGTACTCTGTTTCTCCTTCTTCGCAGACAATGAGAAGTGTCTTCCCTTCCGCCTTAAAATAATCCTGTTCCATAGTGAATTGAAGGAATTGGGTCTTTCCTGACTCCAAAAATCCATCGATCAGGAAAACCGGCATAAAATCATCTTCCATTTCGTCGATATTACTCATGATTTCCTCCAGTCCAATTATTTGCCAAAGGCAAGTTTTAATTCTTCTTCTTTTAAATTAGCACCGATTACACAGACTTTACCAGTGTACTCCGGAATACCATCTCTGATCTCATATTGCTCCGGAACCAGATCAAAATAAAGCCATGTTCCCTTATCTATGCCAGGAATCATTCCTTTGGCACGAAGTACATCTCCAAAGCCATCGCCGTAAGCAAGTTCGTCAAGAATCCGGTCAAGTGTCTCCTTGCTCATAGCAGACACATTCTCAAGTCCCCAGCTGGTGAACACTTCGTCAGCATGATGGTGGTCGTGGTCATGGCCGCAGCTGCAACCTTCTCCGTGATCATGATCATGGTCGTGATCATGGTGATGGCCCCCGCAGCCACAACTTCCCTCTTCATGATCATGGTCATGATCGTGGTCATGGTGATGGCCTCCGCAGCCACAGCTTCCTTCTTCATGGTCGTGATCGTGGTCGTGGTCATGACCTCCGCAGCCGCAGCTTCCCTCTTCATGGTCGTGATCGTGGTCATGGTGATGGCCTCCGCAGCCACAGCCTCCCTCTTCATGATCATGGTCATGATCGTGGTCGTGGTGATGGCCTCCGCAGCCGCAGCTTCCCTCTTCATGATCATGGCCGTGATCGTGGTCATGATGCTCTTTCAGTTCCTTTAACAGGTCTTCTTCCATCGTGTCAGGCTTTTCAATAATCTCAAGGAGCTGTTTTCCAGTTAACTCATCACAGGGAGTTGTAACAACTGCTGCTTTTGGATTCAGTTCTCTGATTATTTCAACTGCAAGATCCACTTTGTCAGCGGGTGCAATATCGGTACGGCTAAGTACCACTGTTCCGGCATTTTCAATCTGATTGTTAAAAAACTCACCAAAATTTTTCCGGTACATCTTACACTTCTGGGCATCTACAATGGTAACTGCACTGTTAAGCGTTACCTCAATCTCAGCTGCCACATCCTTAACCGCTTTCATTACATCGGATAATTTACCAACGCCGGAAGGTTCGATGATAATACGGTCCGGATGATAGGTTGTAAGTACCTCTTTTAAGGATTGTCCAAAATCACCAACCAGGGAACAGCAGATGCAGCCGGAGTTCATTTCCCTGATTTCCACGCCGGAATCCTTTAAAAATCCACCATCAATTCCGATCTCTCCAAATTCATTTTCAATCAGGATCACCTGCTCACCAGATACAGCCTCCTGCAGAAGTTTCTTAATAAAAGTCGTTTTTCCGGCTCCAAGAAAACCGGATATAATATCAATCTTTGTCATACGAATCAATACCTCTTTTCTTTCCAGAGTTTAACAGGAACTACAACTACTTATTGTGTCACAAACAAAGGACAAAGTCAAGCAGAGGCCCCATGGTTTTTCTCTGCATATTGTTAACGTTTTATCAATTTCATATATAATTATAAAAAAAACTTGAATTTTGGTTATACTATGGTAAAATACATGCAACTGCTTTGGCTTAAGGTCAAATGTGTGCACCAAACAAGAAGGAGATTTTTAACCATGGAAAAACGCGGCGTAAAAGAATTCCTGAAAAGGAAGAACGTCACTATCACAGTCCAGACCTATCTCATTGACGCATTGGGTGCTATGGCATTTGGCCTTTTTGCGTCTCTGCTGATCGGAACCATCTTCGGGACCCTGGGCAAACAGTTCCACCTAGAACTGTTTAACGTGATTTCAGAATTTGCAAAAAGTGCCACAGGTGCAGCTTTGGGCGTGGCTATCGCCTATGCTCTTCACGCCCCGGCTCTGGTACTGTTCTCAGCAGCTACTGTAGGGATCGCGGGCAATGCGCTCGGTGGACCGGTTGGAGCGCTGGCAGCAACAGTGATTGCAACGGAACTGGGGAAAATAGTTTCAAAGGAAACACGGCTGGATATCCTTGTAACACCGGGCGTCACAATTATTTCCGGTGTTTTAGTGGCTCAGTTTGTAGGACCCGGTGTAGCTGGATTTATGAGCTGGTTCGGCAGCCTTGTAAAGACTGCCACTGAACTGCAGCCATTCTACATGGGTATACTGGTATCCGCTCTCATCGGAATCGCTCTTACCCTTCCCATCAGCAGTGCGGCTATCTGTATTGCCCTCTCCCTGGATGGATTGGCAGGCGGAGCTGCAACAGCCGGATGCTGTGCCCAGATGGTGGGATTCGCCGTTCTCTCCTTCCGGGAAAACGGAGTGGGCGGTCTTATGGCTCAGGGTCTTGGTACCAGCATGCTGCAGATGGGAAATATCGTGAAAAATCCAAAAATCTGGATTCCCCCGACTGTGGCATCCATGATTACCGGTCCGGTTGCAACCATGGTGTTCCAATTAAAAAACATACCTGCCGGCTCAGGAATGGGAACCTGCGGACTGGTGGGTCCCATTGGTGTTTATACAGCCATGGGCGGCGGAAAAAGCATGTGGCTGGGTATTTTATTTGTCTGCTTTCTTCTGCCGGCACTTATCACACTGCCTCTAGGAGAACTCCTTAGAAAAGCAGGCTGGATTAAATTTGGAGACTTAAAACTGGACTTAAAATAATAAATACCAAAAAGGAAACGGCAGATCATAATCATTCTTCCCGTTTCCTTCTTTGTTTTCAGCCTTATTTCCTGTTCTTTTTACCCTTATTTCTGACCCCGTTGCAACCCATACAGTTTTCACAGCCGCCGGATCCGCAGCCGCCTCTGTTGTTTCGTAAGCTGCGGACAGCAAAAAATACCAGTACCAGAATGATGATCAATATTATAATAGTTACCCAGTTCTCAGACAGCCAAACAGACATCATACCTCCGAATATCCTATTTCATCTCTTTTAATATACTGTCAATATGTTCTCTCCTGCCAATTACCATCAAATGCTCCTGCGCCTGAATTATATAGTCAGCCGGCGGCATAAGCTGTGCCCTTCCTTCCCGCTTAATTCCAAGAACACTGATATGATACAGGTTTCTGATGTCCACTTCCCGTATGGATTTATGCACCCATTCCGGAAGAGGCGGGATCTCATAAATGGAATACTCCGGAGTCAGTTCAATGTAATCAAAAACATGATCTGTGCTGTAACGAACCGCCGTCTTCTCAGCGATATCCCGGTCAGGATAGATTACTTCATCAGCACCGTTTCTTAAAAGGAACTTAGCATGAATATCCCTGTTTGCCTTACTGATTACCCGTCTGCCTCCCAGTTCTTTCACCAGACTGGTGATCTCAAGACTGCTTTGGAAGTTGGTGCCGATACACACAAAGCAGATATCAAAGTTGGAAATACCAAGACTTCTTAACACGGCTTCGTTGGTACAGTCACCAATCTTTGCACTTGTCACATAGGGAAGTAAATCCTCTAAGCACTCTTCCTTCTGATCTACGATCATAACATCATTGCCAAGACTTGCCATATTGATGCATAGATGATGCCCAAACCTGCCAAGGCCAATAATTAAAATTGATTTCATGAATATACTCCTTTTCTTTATCCTACGTTAATCGCTTCTGCGGGTTGTTCCACATGAGCTATTTTATGATTTTGTACAAATGCAAGGGCAAACGAAAGGCTGCCGATTCTTCCGCAGTACATCAGTAAAATGATAACCACTCTGGAAAATGTACTGAGATCTCTGGTAATTCCGGTGGTCATGCCCACAGTACCAATGGCCGAAAACGTCTCAAACAGGATATCAGAAAAGCCAAGAGACTGATTTGCCATAATCGCCAGAGATGCGGCAAGTGCAAGAAACAGATTGATTGTTAAAATTGTTCCTGCCCTCTTAATGGCCTCCTCCTGCAGACGTCTCCCAAATACGTTGACTCCATAAGACTGTTTGATATTGGAATGAACACACATAAGAAGCACAAACAAGGTTGTGGTCTTAATACCTCCGGCAGTGGAACCCGGGCTTCCTCCAATAAACATAAGAATGATGGTAAGAAGCTTACTGCCATCGGTCAAAGCATGGGTATCTGTAGTATTAAAACCTGCTGTTCTTGCTGTTACAGAGCTAAACAGAGAAGTCAGTATCTGACCACTTACGTTCATCCCCACTAAAAGATTATTTTTCTCAAGCAAATAGAACAGAAGTCCTCCTCCAAATACAAGAGTGAACGTAGTAACCAGTACAATTTTGGTATGAAGCATATATTTATTGAAATGCAGCCGGTTCTTATAAATGTCGTCCCATACGATAAAACCAATACCGCCGATAATAATCAGGGACATAATAACCAGGTTCACCAGCCAGTCATCGTAGTAAGAAACAAACGAATTATAAGGCTCTATATGTCCCATTACGTCAAATCCCGCATTGCAGAACGCAGATACGGAATGAAAAATACCATAAAATACGCCTCTGAAAAATCCATACTGAGGAATAAACCGGATTGCTAATAAAATTGCTCCGGCACCCTCAAATAAAAAAGTTCCTTTTATAATCCTTTTTGCCAGCCTTACCACTCCACCGATCTGAAGTGTATTCACACTTTCCTGCAAAAGTCCACGTTCCCTCAGACCGATTTTACGTCTCAGTACTATGGAGATAAACACTCCCACAGTCACAAAACCAAGTCCTCCAATCTGTATCATGGTCATGATCACAATCTGTCCAAATAGAGACCACTGGGTCCATGTATCTCTGACGATCAGTCCCGTCACGCAGGAAGCGCTGGTAGCCGTAAACAGACAATTAATAAAATTCTCCGACTGCCCGTCCTTACTGGAAAAAGGGAGCATTAGAAGTAGTGCTCCTGCCAATATAATTACTAAGAAGCCATAAGCCAGATACTGTGTCTGGCTAATGTTCCACTTAAAACGTTTCTTTTGTTTTTTATCCATGATTGTGTTGCTGCCTTTCCCTTTCTTGTGGCTAATTCCATCTGCCTAGTATAGCACATTTCCCACGGAAGGAAAAGATGAAAGTCATTTCTTATTTTTAACATTTGCCTGAATCTGCTGACTGGTCCTTTTTACAAGCTCCGAAGGCTCATACTGGTCTTCATCGAACAAAAACTGATGAAGAAGTTTCACGTTCTCCTCCAGTGTAACCGGTATGACACAATCCCTTTTATTAATTTTAGCATCAATCATTTTAGTGGGAAATCCCTGGTTTTCCGTCAGATGAAATCTCTTAATATTTTTCATAATCGGAATAATATCTTTCATTCCAATACTAGTGGAAATCTGGGGCAGTACGGCGTTGGCCAGCCTGTTTAAAGTCGGTAAATCAGCCTCCCTGGCTTTTTTCAGTGCCAGATTGGCGACCTCTCTCTGCCTCTCTGTCCGTTTAAAATCCGTATCCATTTTTCTAAGTCTGGCATAAGCAACTGCCTGAACTCCGTCTAAATGGTTGGGACCTTCTTTCTTTAAATGATGAGATCCCACACCTGTTGATTCCACAGTCTCAGTGATAAACCCATTGATTAACCGGAACTCATCGTGGCTGATATCCACATCGATCCCACCCAGAATATTAATGGCATCAGCAACCGCTTTCCAGGTAAATGATGCATAATCATCAATATTAATATCCAGATTATCTGTCAGTGCTTCCAGAGCCTGTGCGGGCCCTCCGCTAAAGTAGGCTTCATTTATCTTATCAAACCGACCCTTATCATTAACTTTTAAATAAGTATCCCGATAAACGGATACCGCTCTTATCTCCCCTGTTCCCAGGTTTATATTAAACAGCATCTGCATGTCAGATCTGGTTCCTTTTCCCAATGTTCCGTCTCTGGAATCCACTCCAAATACGGCAACAGTCCAATATCCTTCCATCTTCTCCTGGGTCTCAATGCTGATATTGGTATTCTGAATTTTAGGCATTTCCACTTCCGGCAGTTTTTGAGGCATATGAGTGATGTTCCATGCATATCCAATCATTGTTCCGATTAAAGAAGCCCAGACCGAAGCTATGATAACCAATCCCCACTTTAAATATTTTGAATTTGCCATGTTTCCTCCATCCTCTTCACAAAAAAAGAAGAGATCCATTTACGTATCTCCCCTTAATTTTCCATCATTTCGGATTTTTATTCAAAAACATGTTGAATCTCTCTGGGATGGCTGATGATATATTTGGGCTCAAATGCTTCCAGCTCCTGCCTGTCCCGAAATCCCCAAGTCACTCCTACCGTATCCATTCCCGCATTTCTGCCTGTCTTCATATCCGTATTGGTATCACCAAAATACAGACAGGACGATGGCTGCAGCGAAAAACGTTCTGCCATTAAAAGTGCTCCCGCCGGATCTGGTTTTACCTTTATTCCATTTCCTTCTCCAATAATCTGGTCAAAAAAGTTTTTCCCATAAACGCTCTCCACACATTCAACTGCCCGGTCGTGTCCTTTATTGGTCAGCACGCCTAATTTAATCCCCTTTGCTTTTAAATCCTTTAATAACTCTGGCATACCGTCATATGCCTTCACCTGATAAAGGCAGTTTTCCTGAAAGGTCTTCTCATAAATCACCAGTGCCTCCTCATAATGAATCAGTTCGTTATCCCCTGAATACAAAAGCGCCCGTTCCACCAGTTTGCGGTATCCATCTCCCACAAATTTTTTGGTATGGGCTTCGTCAATGGGGGCATAGCCAAATTCTCCCATAGTCAGGCTGATGCTGTGAGTCATGGACTGGATTGTGTTTATGATGGTTCCGTCTAAATCAAATATACAGCTTTTATACATGTTATACCTCCTGGCTGCAGTACTTCGTCTGTCTTTTCCATTCTTCTATATAAAAATTGTACTTCCTGTGCGGCTTTTAATCAACACTTTTCGTACTTTTTCGTATATCGGGCCTTTATCCGTCCATACTTTCAATATCCAATACAAATAAAACAGGAGTCTATTATGAATAAACATTACAGATACTGGGCAATCGGGTTGATCCTGGCATTTGCATTTCTGATGATAGCCGTCTTTACAACCGTAAACTGGTACAAGATCAGAAAAGCAGCTCCGGAAAGCCTTCCTGCTGTTGAAGTTAACCGGAATTTAGATAACGTTATGGCAGAAACTCAAATGCCCCCGTCGTGACTGACAGGGGCATTTGAGTTCTATTATAATTCAGACTGAAGATTTTTCTTTAATGCTGCAAGAACCAGGCAGCCTGCAAAAGAGCCGACAATAATTGCAATCAGATAACCAAATGGATTGCCGATTGTAGGAAGAACAAAGATTCCGCCGTGAGGTGCTCTTAAGGTACATCCAAGTGCCATGGAAAGTCCGCCTGCTATTGCAGAACCAATCATACAGGAGGGAATCACACGAAGAGGATCCGCTGCTGCGAAAGGAATGGCTCCCTCAGAGATAAAGGACAGTCCCATGATATAGTTTACAAGACCGGACTGACGCTCTTTGTCTGTAAATTTCTTTTTAAAGAATGTGGTGCACAGTGCGATTGCGATAGGAGGAACCATACCGCCTGCCATAACTGCCGCCATAATATCGAAGTTTCCTTCAGCCAGCTGTGCCGTACCAAAGACGTAAGCTGCCTTATTAACCGGACCGCCCATATCCACTGACATCATGCCGCCAACAACTGCTCCCAGTATAATTTTACTTGTTCCGCCCATACCGTTTAACAGACTGGTCAGTCCGTCATTAATCGCTCCCACAAACGGATTGATAAATGTGGTCACAATGGAAACAAGGAGGATACCGATCAGCGGGTAAAGAAGAACCGGTTTAATTCCCTCTAAGGATTTTGGAAGTTTTTTAAATGCACCCTTTAAAAACAGAACAATATAACCACCGATGAAACCAGCAAGCAATGCTCCCAAAAATCCGGAGTTTACACTTCCGCCGCCAGGATTTGCAAAAGTGGCTCCCATTTTAGCAATCAGACCGCCCACAAAACCAACCGCCAGACCAGGACGGTCAGCAATACTCATGGCAATATATCCTGCCAGAACCGGGAGCATCATTCCAAATGCCTGTTCTCCGATTGTTTTTAAATAAGCCGCAAGCGGTGTATTTTTACCGAAATTGGAAGGGTCAATGGAATAATCATCAAACAGGAATGCAAGTGCGATTAAGATACCGCCGCCTATTACAAAAGGAAGCATATGGGAAACGCCGTTCATTAAATGCTTGTAGATAGAACGGCCCACACCCTCTTGTCTGGTATCTTCTCCGGAAGATGCAGAACCGCTAAAGTGGTAAACCGGAGTTTCACTGCTCACTGCACGTTTGATCAGTTCCTCTCCTTTTTGAATTCCTTCAGAAACGGTGGCTACAACAACACGTTTCCCATCAAAACGGGACATATCCACATTCTTATCAGCTGCAATAATAATACCGTCTGCTGCAGCGATTTCGTCCTTTGTCAGTGGATTTCCAATTCCCTCTGCGCCGTTTGTTTCTGCTTTAAGAGGAATCCCTAACTTTTTTCCCTTCTGTTCCAGGTTTTCAGCTGCCATAAAGGTATGAGCAATTCCAGTGGGGCAGGCTGTTACTGCCAGAACGCGGTAGCCGCTCTTAACTTCTTTTGGTTTTGCTGTTCTGCCAGCTTCTTTCTCATCAATCAGACGCAGAAATTCTTCCTTGGAACCTGCATGAATCAAAGATTCCTTAAAATCAGGATCCATTAACAGAGTCGATAATTTAGAAAGTGCCTCCAGATGAACATCTGCTTCACCATCTGGTGCTGCAATCATAAAAATGATCGTGGACAGGGAGCCGTCATAGGCGTCATAATCCACCCCATCCGGTACTACAATTGCTGCGAGACCCGGCTCTTTTACTGCAGCTACCTTTGCGTGAGGAATGGCAATTCCATCTCCCACTGCAGTACTGCCAAGTGCCTCTCTTGCCAGAATGCCTTCCTTGTAGGCTGCCTTGTCTCCCAGTCGTCCGGCAGCATCCATCAGATCCACCAAACGATCGATGGCCCCTTCCTTACTGGAAACGCGAACCCCAAGCTCCACACTTTCTTTTTTCAGTAAGTCTGTAATCTTCATCAAAACCCCTCCTTTAATAATTCATTGTAAAGCCTCATAATATCTTCCTTCCCTGCAAGACCATCGGAAAATGCGGTGGCACTTCCTGCGGCGCTTCCAAGACGCAGAGCATGTTCATAACTGCCGTTTTCTAAGTATCCTGCAACAAAGCCTGCTACCATAGAATCTCCGGCTCCAACAGAGTTTTTCACAGTACCGGAGGGAACTCCCATGGTAAAAACCTCTCCCTTTTCCGTAATCAGAACTGCACCGTCTCCTGCCATGGAAACCAATACATTCTCAGCACCCTTTTCCTGAAGGAGTTTTCCATATTGGATAATTTCATCCACACTTTTAAGGGTTACACCGAACATCTCCCCCAGTTCGTGATTGTTGGGTTTTATCAGAAACGGATGATAATAAAGCACGTTTGAAAGTAAATCCCGGGTCGCATCAACCACAATGCGGATCCCCCTTTTATCCAGATACTCCATGATCCGTTCATAAATATCATCATTCAGTGATGCAGGAATACTTCCAGATAAAATCAGGATGTCCCCTTTTGTAAGACAGTCAAGCTTTTCATAAAGCTTTTCCACATCTTTTTTCGTGATCTTTGGTCCGCTTCCGTTAATTTCTGTCTCTTCACCGGATTTAAGCTTTACATTAATTCTGGACATTCCTTGTTCAACATGAATAAAATCACTTCGAAATCCCAGATTTTTTACTCTGCGTTCAATCTCGTCTCCGGTAAAACCGGCGACAAAGCCTAAGGCAGTATTCCCGTATCCCAGAGTAGCCAGAACGGTTGATACGTTCAGCCCCTTCCCTCCGCAGTAAATGTCTTCCTGCTCAGTTCTGTTAACGGTTCCCAGTGTGAAGTGATCTACTTTTACGACATAATCGAGAGCCGGATTAAATGTTACTGTGTAAATCATATATCACTGCTCCTTCTTTATATAAAATTTTATTTCATCCCCTCGTCTATACTATAATACGATTGTTTTATTTCGTCAATAAGTTTATTCAAGAAATATTATTTCTCAAATCATTTCGTCGCTTTGCACAATTAGTGATAAAACAACCCTTGTTGTACTCCTGTTTTTTGTGCTATTTCCCCATATACCATTGTTCCCCAAAGAAACTGTTAAGATTCTCTTTGAATCAAAAAAAGAGAACCTTACGGCTCTCCTTATTTTTTATCATCGGATATTGCAATTTCGTGACGTCTGATATGATCATGGGAATTCTTTTTACTAACCGATAAAAAGAGATATAAGATCTCCATTACGGTTGTGGCAGATACCCTGGAAAAACAAAATTCACCCAAAAGAAGCTTTTCCCTGGTTGCCGTAGTGATGTGAAGATCGCAGGCCTGTCCCAGAGGCGAAGACGGATTATTGGTGATTGCAATGGTAGGAACGTGGTTTTCCTTTGCTACTGCCACCAGAGTCATAAGCCGTTTGGAAAAACCGGAATTGGATATGATAATGACCGCATCCTCGGGCCCCATATTGCAGGTATATGCCATCTGGGTCTCCCAAATGGTTCCAGATACAGTGGCAATCCCCAGTTGATTAAATTTAAAAGCGCCGTCAAGTGCTACGGGGATGGTATTGCCTACTGCCACCAGCTGGACTGTTCTGGCTTTCTCTATCATGGTTAGGATTTGATCAAGCTCTGCCGGTTCCATCATGGAAATGGTCTGGGTCAGTTCCGCCACTTTATTGGCAAGGATATTCTGAAGAGACTGACCGATATTATCACGGCTGATGTCATTGGAAACTTCAATGGAATTGCCCCGTTCCTCCGCCACCTCTTTTGCCAGATTAATCTTCAGATGATGAAAGCCATTAAATCCGCATCTTCTGCAGAATCTGGATACTGTGGCATCGCTTGTTCCGCTTGCCAGAGCCAGTTCTGCGACCGTCATGTCTATGATATCACTTTTATTTGAGAGAATGAAATCCGCAATCTTCTTCTCTGCTTCAAAAAAAGAATCGTAGGATGAGCAGAGAACTCCGGACACACTTATACTTTCCTGCATATATGGTTTACCTCTAATTCATGTAATTTTATTTCATCATTATATATGATATGAAATAAATTGTAAAGCATGGACTATTCTTTCCCCGACGTCAGAAGAAATACGGTGGAGAGAATGCACACAAATCCCACAAAGTCCATAAGACCAAAGTTAACTCCCATAAAAAGCACAGAAAAAACAGTGGCTGACACTGGCTCTACCGATGCCAGAAGACTTCCTTTCTTAGGTCCCACACAGTTGACGCCTTCCATATAGCAGGCAAATGCAATGATTGTGCCAAACACAATAATTAGTGCCATTGCCGTAACAGCCGCCCCATCAAGGAGTACTGCCTTCTCCCAGGGTCTGAAAATCAGGCCAAGTAAAATTCCGCCAATGAGCATTCCCCATGCCGTTATTACCATTGAGCCATACTTACTTAAAAGCCTTCCCGGCTGAGTGGTGTAAACTGCAAGGGCTCCCGCAGAGCACAGTCCCCAAAACAGTGCACGGTCTGAAATCGCAAGACTTCCCGGTTTTCCATGGGTTGCCAGTAAAAAAGTTCCTGCCATGGCAAGGGCTGCCGCAAGCAGTTCGTGTTTCTCAGGAATCTTACCCGCACGTGCGGAAACATAAAGCATAATCAGAACAGGTCCTATGTACTGAAGCACCGTTGCGGTACCTGCATTGGAATAACCAATGGCGGTGAAATAAGTATACTGGCACATGGACATGCCAACCATACCAAAGATGAATAAATCCCTCATATCCTTTGCATTTTTAAAGGGTGCAAAGATCTGCTTTCCCTGTTTCATAAAGCAGATAATCAGCAGCAGAATTCCTGCACAAAGTAATCGCACCGGAACCAGCCAGTCGGAAGCCATTCCTTTCACCTGCAATAGATACTGCCCGCAGGTTCCTGATATTCCCCATAATATTCCGCCAGTTATGGTCAGAACACTTCCCCGCTTAAGGCGTTTGTTCTCTGTCATCTTCATCGCTGTCTTCCTCTTTCGTTTCTTCTGTCCTGCCTTCCCATGTGTTATGGTCTGAAGCCGTATCTCTTAATATCTGATCAATCTGGGCAAATAGCCGGCTGTCCGGCAGATTCCTCTGCCATAAGCGAAATGCTGTGGTGGATTTAATCTCTCTGGCATCGATGGGTTTTCCGGCACAATAATCACTGTTTAAATCCCCATACAGCTTTGCCATCTCCTCAATCTGTTCTTTGGGAAGATTCTTAATCTGGCTGCTCACCTGCTCATACACCACATCTTTTAAGCTTTTTTCCGCATATCCGCTAAAGCTTAAAAGGTTTTCATCCGTTGTTCCGGTTTTCTTCCCCCAGTCCTCCACATCGGTTCGTTCTGTGGTATAAACCAGCCGGTTGTCGCCGGTCCAGGTCAGGACACCATACTGATTGGGACTGATGGCAAAGGAATTTGCAACCACTTCACTGATGTGGTAATCTGCTCCCTTTTCTCCTGGTTCCTGTTTGTAAGTCTTGGTTTTCTGCAAATGCAGATGACCGCTTATGTAAAGAGGTACCCGGTAGCTCTCCAATAGACGAACCACATCCTGGCTGTTTTCCAGGGTACAGTCCTCCGGATATAAAATACTCTCTTTTAAAAGGTTATGGTGAGCAATTACCACAACCGATACACCCAGCTTTTTCGCTTCTTCCAGCTGTGTTTTCATCCAGTCAAGGGTTTCTTCTTTAATTCTTCCCCCCACTTTGTTATAAGGTTCATACTGGGCAGAATCCACCATAAGAAGCCAGTTTTTTTCGTCCAGTTCATAGACATAACTAAGAGAGTTCTGATCCAGACTTCTGGCCTGATCGTATCCGAATCTGCGGTAAATATCATAGAAATCCTTTTCGTTTGCTTCCTGTATGGGTTCCTTTTCCTTACCAAAATAAGATGCTGCCGCATGATTATTAATATCGTGGTTTCCAGGTATCACAAGAACCTTTACTCCCTTTTCTTCCAGAACCGCTAATTTTTCAGCCAGCGCCTCATGTCCCTTTTTCTCTCCATTTAAAGTTAAATCACCGCTTAAAATCACCGCGGCAGGCTTCTTTTTTTCCATCTGGTCTGTAAATGCATCCATAATCTGTGGTATATAGCGGACTACCTTACCATCGTCCAGCTTTTCCAGCTCATGGAAAGCTTCCCCGTAATCCGTCAGCTCCGGTGAAAAATAATGGACGTCTGATGCAATTACAATGACTGGAGGCTGGTACGGTTTTTCCTCTTCCTTCGATTCTTCCACGGCCAGTTCAGTACGGCGGGGAAGAGAAGGGCGTATGGCCTCTTTCGTACATTGTTCCGTCTCAACAGCAGAAAATGTTTCCCTGTTGTCTTTCGTCTCCGGTTCTTCCTCTGTTTCAGGTACTGCGGTGCTTTCCGTCGCCTTGTTATCGTCTCCGTCCTTTGTATAAGGAGAATGAACTTTCTGTAACAACAGGACAATGAGAAAGCACAGCAGAAGCATAACTGCATAGATACAAACCAGAAGTATGTTCTTCTTTCGCTTATTCATCTGATTCCATAAAGATCCTTTCTGGTTCTTCCCATGGAATCATACCATGTTTTTTATGCAGGGGCAACCCTGGTATTTCACCTTAGTACCACCTGGTAAGGGGCAGCTCATTATTAATTCCCTTTGATATAAGAATCTGGTGCAGATCAATGATTCCGTTATGAAATGTTGCAGCGCAGGCATTTAAATATAAATCCCACATTCTCACAAATTCAGTTCCCATCTTTTTTTCGATCTGATCCCTGTTTTCGTTAAAATTCTGATCCCAGTGGCGCAGTGTTTTATAATAATGGCGCCTGAGACTCTCTACATCCAAAACATAAAATTTATGATCACTTAAGAGTTTGATCATTTCTCTGAGACTGGGTACCATGCCTCCCGGGAAAATATATTTTTTCATCCAGGGATCTCCGGGATACTCCCTCAATGCGCTGATGAAATGTAACAGGAACAGTCCTCCCGGCTTTAAAACAGACTCCGTGCTTTTAATAAAGAGATCATAATTCTCTCTCCCAACGTGCTCCACCATTCCCACACTGACTACCCGGTCAAAGGTCCTTCCGCTTTTAGGCAGATCCCTGTAATCCATTAATTCTACAGTAATTCGATCAGACAGACCCAGAACCTCAATCCGCCTTTCAAATTCCTTTTTCTGCTCTGCGCTTAGTGTAATCCCTACTCCTTTTACACCGTATTCCTCTGCCGCTCTTATTAACAGATAACCCCAGCCACAGCCAATGTCCAAAAGGGTCATGTCCTTCTTTAAACAAAGCTTCTTTAATATACGTTCCACTTTATTGCACTGAGCCTCATAAAGGGTATCATTTTCTGTCTTAAAATAACCACAGGAATAGCTCATGGTATCATCGAGCCACAGACTGTAGAAATCATTTCCAATGTCATAATGGGAAGCAACTTCCCTTTCCTGATTTTTCTTGGAAAGAGATGTAAAAAAAAGTGTCTTTAGTTTTTTCTGATCTGCCGTAAAAGCAGCCATTTGTCCCATAAAATGATCCAGTGCCTGGAATAAATCTCCTTCGATATCCAGATTTCCCTTCATATAGGCTTCTCCCAGTGCAAGGGATGTGCTGGAGAGCAGCTTACTGCTGTCAATTTCCTCTTTCATACTGACTGTAAATACAGGATTCCCTTCACCGATTAAATGGGTTTTTCCGTGAAGTTTTACTTCAAAGGGATATTGGTCAAATCTTTGAAGATACGTAATTAAATATTGATCCGATATAAGTTTCATGGGCCTTCCTCCATTTCAGTGATAACCACTTACATAGATTCTTGCCCATTTATTTCCATCTTATAATATTTCGTCAAAACAGATCTCCGATTTTTCTATCGTACACAAAGATAATATATATCTTTCTTTCAGGCAATACTGGACCAACTGCACTCCGGGAACAGAACATGTAATACCATCCGGTCTCAGTTCAAAGGAAAACTCCGTGAGAGGAATGGTGATCCCCCACCCTCCTGCCTTTACATAACTCTCTTTCAGGGTCCATATCTTAAAAAAGAAGGCAGTCCGTTCCTCTTCCTTAAGTTTATAAAACTGCTCCTTTTCCTGTTCTGACATCACCTTGCGGATGATCTTCTCTGAAAAAGGGCGGATTTCTTCCACATCAATCCCCATGGGTACATCTCCGATTGCGCACGCAGCCAGTCCTGCTGTATGACTGATGTTATGAAAGATATGGGGATATTCCTTTAATTGAGGCTTGCCATGTACTCCCTTTATAACCGGAACAGAATCGCTCTCACCATAATCGATCCCATAATCCTTCTTTAATCCCTTTCGAAGGAGCAGCTCCCCCTTACGATGTTCTGTTTCCCGTTTACTCTCACCCGCTGCTAAATAAAATTCTTCCGTGTAAATTTTTATCATACTAAAATTTCCTTTGTTTATTTTTCTATCTGGCTCCATGTCCTGTTCTCTGCCGGATTTCCGTGACAGAAATATATTTTTCTTGCCCCAAGAGCACTGATTTTTTCCGCACTTCGGATCATGGCTTCCCGGTCACAGTAAATCATGGGAAGTCCGGGATAAAATAAATTCATCAGGGCATCTCCCACAAAGACCGCCCGTTTCTCCAGTTCCAGCCCGATGGAGCCTCTGGTATGACCAGGCAGTTCCAGAATTGTCCCGTCAATACCGTATTCATCCAACCTGTCTCCCTCTTTCAAATAAATATCAGGTGTAAAATCAAAAATAACAGATTCTTCAAAGTTTTTTACAGCAACATCGGCCACTACCATCCCTAAAAGGCCCTGATATGAGACAGGTTCCTTAAAATTATCCTTAAGAATCCCCAGATCATCTCTGTGGATTGCCAGAGGAGCTTTTAACTCTTTGGATAAATGGGCCGCATTCTGTACCTGTTCTATATGACCATGAGTCAGAATAATGAGTTCTACCCTGCTCTTTTTACAATGATTAAGAATCTTTTCTTCAAAGCCTTTTCTACCGGTGTCAATCAGAATGGCTCTCTCTTTTTTTTCTATCAGATAACAGTTTTCGCTTCCGCACCTGATCCTCTTTATTTCCGCCATCTATCCTTCTCCCACTTTCTCATACATTCCCACTTACTGCTCTTTTATAACGGGTATCACTGTTTATTTTATTGAGAAAGTATCTCGGATATTCCACCAATTTCTTAAGCATATCATTTATTTCTCCCTACATCAAATCCTTTTCACAAAATACAAAAAAAGACCTGCAAGTCTTATCTTCGGCCTGCAGGTCTTACTCATTCTCAATTAGGAACGGCGGATATGAAATGCATCCATTCCTGGATATACGGCACTCTCACCCAGTTCCTCTTCAATACGAAGCAGCTGGTTGTATTTAGCCACACGCTCGCTTCTGCTTGGAGCTCCGGTCTTAATCTGACAGGTATTTAAAGCCACTGCCAGATCTGCAATGGTGGTATCTTCTGTCTCTCCGGAACGATGGGAAGCAATGGCAGTATACCCTGCCCTGTGAGCCATCTTAATGGCTTCCAGTGTCTCTGATACGGAACCGATCTGATTGAGCTTAATGAGGATGGAATTACCGCATCCTTCTGTAATACCTTTCTTCAGACGTTCTGTATTCGTAACAAATAAATCATCACCTACCAGCTGGATCTTGTTTCCAAGTTCCCTGGTTAAAAGCTTCCAGCCTTCCCAGTCCTCCTCATCAAGTGCATCCTCAATGGAGTAGATGGGATATTTATCACAAAGCTGTTTCCAGTGTTCAATTAACTCTGCTGAAGTGTAATCCTTGCCGGATTTAGGCAGATGATACTGTCCCTTACCTTCACCTTTCCACTCACTGGAGGCTGCATCCATGGCAAGTACAAAGTCACGTCCAGGTTCATATCCTGCTTTTCTCACCGCTTCCAGAATCAGTTCAATCGCTGCGTCGTCGCTTTCTAAGTCAGGAGCAAAGCCGCCTTCGTCGCCTACTGAGGTTGCCAGTCCTTTTGCCTTTAAAATAGATGCCAGACAATGGAACACTTCGGTACACCAGCGAAGGCCTTCCTTAAAGCTTGGTGCCCCTGCAGGCATGATCATAAATTCCTGAACATCTACGGTATTGGCGGCATGAGCTCCACCATTTAAAATATTCATCATAGGAACCGGAAGACGGTTGCCTGTAATACCTCCCAGGAACCGGTACAGAGGAATTCCCATGCTCACTGCTGCTGCCCTTGCACAGGCAATGGATACTGCAAGAATGGCGTTGGCGCCAAGTCTTGATTTGTCCGGTGTTCCATCTGCTGTAATCATCGCCTGATCGATTCCATAGATATCTGATGCATCCATTCCTACCAAAGCATAATGAATCACCGTATTAATATTGTGAACTGCGTTTAAAACACCTTTTCCGCCATAACGCGCCTTATCTCCATCTCTTAACTCCAGCGCTTCAAATTCACCTGTAGACGCTCCGCTTGGTGCGGCTCCTGTGGCAATGGTGCCATCCGCCAGATGAACCTCCGCCTCAACAGTAGGATTGCCTCTTGAGTCAATAATTTCTCTTCCAATGACCTTTTCAATTTCCAGATAATTCATCATGATTTCTCCTTTTCTATTCTATACTTTCCAAAACGGTCAGAAGCTCCTCTACGGATTTCTTTCCGAATTCAACAACCTTATCATTGATAATCATACAGGGCACGCTCATAATCTGATAACGCTTCTTTAATTCCGGATAATAAGCAAGATCATAAGTCCATGCCTTTACTTTGCCGTTTTCCGCCGCAACTCTGCCTGCTGACATAACGGTGGTGGGACACATGGTACAGGATAATGAAACCGCAATCTTAATGGTCAGTTCTTTGTCTAACCTGCGTATTCTGTTTTCTTCTTCATCAGAAACAGTCTGTCCCGGCCCTGCCGCATTATATAATCCGATAACAAAGGAATTAAACTCATGGCCTCCTGGTATTCCATGGAAACGGATTCCGGTTTCCGTGCCATCTTCCCGTAAAACCAACAGAGCGGGAATTGTCTCATCCGGTTCTGACTTATCAGATATCTTCTCTGTAAGGCATTCCACTTTATCTGAGATACCAGAGAGTTCCTGTAAAAAGGAATTCATCTCAGCAGAAAGCTGACTTTGATCCAAAAGTGCCTTTACAATAACTTTTTTCTGGAATTTTTCAAACAGCACTTCTAACTGCTGTCTCATTTCAGAAGTAATAAAATTCTCTTCTCCTGATTCATCCTGCTGCTCTCTATTCTCAATTTTGTTATCCGCTTGCGCCAGAGGCTCCCGCGGAGACAAATGTAACTTCTCATAAACATCTGCTACATATTTTTCTAAGGACGTGGCGGCAACTGCACCGTCGGAAACAGCGGTTACCACCTGTCTTAAATTCTTGACACACACATCACCGGCTCCATACACTCCGGGTATTCCCGTCATCTGATTGTGATCTGTAATGAGATAGCCGTGGCTGTCAAGCTCCAGCTTCCCTTTCACTATCTCTGTGTCCGGTACATAGCCTGCAAATACGAATATACCAAAGGATTCTCCCTCTGGCGCTTCATAATTCCATTCTCTTCCAGTCTGATTATCCCGAAATCTGGCAGATTGTAAAAGCCTGTCACCAGCAACTTCCACGATCTCAGTCTGATAATGAACTTCAATCTTTTCATGATTCTTCGCTTTATCCGCTACGGAGGCTGCACAGGTAAAATCTTCTTCTCTGACAATGATGGTGACCTTTCTTGCATATTTGGTAAGAAATACAGCTTCTTCTGCTGCTGCAAATCCACCTCCAATTACAAATACATCCATTCCGGTGAAAAATTCACCGTCGCAGGTTGCACAGTAAGCCACTCCTCTGCCTTTGTATTCTCTCTCTCCTGCAAACCCCAGCATTCTGGGGTTTGCACCGAGAGCAAGAACAATTCCAAGGGTCTTAAAATCACCTTTATCGGTTTTTACAATTCGCATATCTCCTGATAAATCAAAGTCTGTCACTTTTGCTATTTGAAATTCAGCGCCAAAGCTTTGTGCCTGGGCCCGCATCTTTTCTGTCAGCTCTGTTCCGTCTATTTTCTCGATTCCTGGATAATTTACAATTTCCGATGTAATGGTAATCTGACCACCGATTTTTTCCTTTTCCAGTACCAGAACCTTAAATCTGGCTCTGGCTGCATAAATGGCTGCGGAGAGACCTGCAGGACCTGCGCCTACAATAATTACGTCATAAAATTCAGCCATAGGATCCCACCTTTACAGAAGCCCTACTAAATCCAGACTGGGCTTTAATGTCTTTTCACCTGGTTTCCATTTTGCAGGACAAACTTCATCTCCGTGTTTGGCAACAAACTGGGAAGCCTCCACTCTTCGAAACAGTTCTTCTGCATTTCTTCCCACGTTGCCGGCAATCACTTCATAAGCGACAATAACTCCTTCCGGATTCACAACAAAGGTTGCCCGCTCTGCCATGCCGGATTCCTCAATCAGAACATCAAAGCTTCTTGCCAGTGCGCCTGTAGGATCCGCAAGCATGGGATACTGAATCTTTTTTATTGTCTTTGAGGCATCATGCCAGGCCTTGTGTACAAAATGGGTATCACAGGATACACTGTAAATTTCACAGCCCGCCTTTTTAAAATCCTCATATTTATCTGCAAGATCTTCCAGTTCCGTGGGGCAGACAAAAGTAAAATCCGCCGGATAAAAAAAGAATACGGACCACTTACCCAGAACATCCTTTTTCACAACTTCCTTAAATTCTCCATTTATAAAACTCTGTACTTTAAAATCACTGATCTCTTTTCCAATGAATGACATACAATTTATCTCCTTTCCTGATGGCTATACTCAATTAATATGGCTTGTTTCGATTAAATTTATGAGTTAGTTGTTCCTAATTCATGGTATAATCATAGCATAGATTACCAGAAAATTCAATAAATAATATTGATAATAATTATTATTTTATTATTAAATTAAAAAAACCGGAGAAGCCCAAAAGTTTTTCTCCTTTGCAGCCACTCCGGCATTCCAGTTTCCGGAGTTAAATCATCCAGAAGTTTGTCTTATCTTCATTATACTCCAGCTGAAAACGCAGTTTCTTAAAGTACGTTTCCAGTGTCTCATAAAGCGCCTGATACTCTGCTGTTCCATTGCTGACACTCAGGGATTCCACAGAGCAGGATTGTTTCCCGCAGGCATCTTTTAAATGAATCTTAAATTCCAATCCGCTGTCTTTTAAAAGCTGATTGCATTCCAGTATCTCATGAATAGAAACGATCTTCATGACAGCCCCTATTCCTGGCCTTTAAACCGCTTTGCCTGTTCTCCGATCAGTTCCACATCGTCAAAATAGTTGATCTTCATCGCTTCCTTCACCTCTTTTAAGGTAGCGGCAGCTGCTGCTTCTGCTTTCTGACTTCCCTCTTTTAAGATCTGATATACGTAAGGGATATCCGCTTCGTATTCTTTTCTTCTTTTTCTGATGGGTTCTAACTCTGCCTGCAGCACACTGTTTAAAAATCTCTTTACTTTAACGTCTCCAAGTCCGCCTCTCTGATAGTGCTCTTTTAACTCATCAAGGTTCTTGTAATCCGGTAAATATTCTTTAAAATCCTCTTCTTTGCAAAATGCATCCAGATAGGTAAATACCGTATTGCCTTCCACCTGTCCGGGATCGGAAACCATCAGGTGATTGGGATCGGTGTACATGCTCATTACCTTTTTCTTAACCTCATCTTCTGAATCGGATAAGTAGATGCAGTTGCCAAGGGATTTGCTCATCTTTGCCTTGCCGTCTGTTCCCGGAAGACGTAAGCACGCCTGGTTATCGGGAAGCAGGATTTCCGGCTCTACTAAAGCCTCTCCGTAAACGGAATTGAACTTCCGTACGATCTCCCTGGTCTGTTCAATCATCGGCTCCTGATCTTCTCCCACAGGGACAGTGTTGGCCTTAAATGCCGTAATATCAGCTGCCTGGCTGATTGGATAGGTAAAGAAGCCCACGGGTATGCTGGTTTCGAAGTTTCTCATGGCAATCTCAGATTTTACGGTAGGATTGCGCTGCAGCCTGGAAACGGTAACCAGATTCATATAATAGAAGCTAAGCTCTGTAAGCTGTGGTATCTGAGACTGGATGAACAACGTACTCTTACTGGGATCCAGTCCGCATGCGAGATAATCCAGCGCTACCTCAATAATGTTCTGACGAACCTTTTCCGGATTGTCCGCATTATCCGTTAATGCCTGGGCATCCGCTATCATAATAAAAATCTCGTCAAATTCGCCGGAATTCTGCAATTCCACCCTGCGCCTCAGCGAACCCACGTAATGTCCGATGTGAAGCTTTCCGGTGGGTCTGTCCCCCGTTAAAATTATCTTTCCCATTTTGTACCTCCAGATATATTATCAAGTTTTATTGTACCATTCATTCGTTATTTGTCAATGAGGCACCTTATTTTACTTCAAATATATCCTCGGCATAATTGACAGATGCCATGGCGTCCCGGCAATACTGGTCTGCACCGATTGTCATTGCATACTCTTTTGTGAGAACTGCCCCGCCCACCATAACCTTTGCAAAAGGCGCCTGGGTCTGAAGCTGGCGTATGGTCTCTTCCATGCTAGGAACCGTGGTTGTCATGAGAGCGCTTAACCCCACCAGCTTCACATTCCGCTCTATTGCTGTCTTTACAATGGTTTCAGGGGGTACATCTTTTCCAAGATCCAGTACTTCATAGCTGTAATTTTCCAAAAGCACCTTTACAATATTTTTTCCGATGTCGTGAATGTCTCCCTTTACGGTTGCAAGTATTATGGTTCCCTTTTTCTTTTCCTCTGCACCGCTTTGTGCCAGTTTTTCCTTAATAACCTCAAAAGCTGCCTTTGCCGCCTCTGCGCTCATCAGGAGCTGGGGGAGAAATACCGTTCCCTTCTCAAATCCTTTTCCGACCTCATTAAGGGCAGGAATCATCTCCTCATTAATAATGCTAAGGGGTTCCCTGTTTTCCAGAAGTTCAGAAACAGCAGCATACGCTCTGTCCTTTAATCCTTTTTTTATGCTCTCCCCTAAGGATAAATCCGTTCCGCTTATCCCGGCAGCTTTCTGATCTCCTGCCTGTCTTTTCACCTCACCAAGAACAGTCACATTGCCGCTGTAGATATTGATATAATTGCTGCACTGGGGATCTAAGTCTGCAAGCACACGGAAGCTGTAGTATGAGCGCATCATGGCCTCTGAGTTTGGATTTATAATGGCGGCGCTTAACCCGTTTTGCAGAGCCATGGTAAAGAATGCTGCATTGACAATTTCTCTCTGGGGAAGACCAAAGGAAATATTGGAGACTCCAAGTATGGTTTTTCCCTGTAATTCATCCCTTACCCGCCTTACGGTCTCAAGGGTTGTAATGGCACCTTTGTTGTCAGAGCTCACTGTCATACACAAAGCGTCAATGATGATATCTTCTTTGCCGATCCCATATCCGGCTGCGGTATCATAGATCTTTTTCGATACTGCAATTCTTCCATCAGCCGTTTCCGGAATGCCATCTTCGTCAAGAGCAAGTGCTACCACCACTCCTCCGTACCGTTTTACAAGAGGGAAAATGGCTTCCATCACTTCTTTCTTTCCATTAACGGAATTGATAAGCGGCTTACCATTATAGATTCTCATGGCACGTTCCATGGCGGTCATATTAGAGGTGTCTATCTGTAAAGGCAGGTCAATGATACTTTGCAGTTCTTTCACTACTTCTACCATCATGGCTGGTTCATCAATCTCAGGAAGTCCCACATTCACGTCAAGCACATGAGCCCCGTTATCCTGCTGGAGAACACCCTCTTTTAAGATATACTCCAGATTATGATCCTTTAACGCCTGCTTAAATTTAGCTTTTCCCGTTGGATTAATCCGTTCTCCTATAATAACCGGATCCCGATCTATGACAACAGCCTGGGCATAGGAGGAAATCACCGTCCGGTATTTTCTTTCCGGGAGTCTGACCGGCAGATCCTTACACAGGGCTGCCATTTTTTCAATATGCTCCGGCGTGGTTCCGCAGCAGCCGCCGATGATACAGGCTCCCGCCTCCACAATCTCCTTCATGACTCTGGCAAATTCATCGGCATCAATGTCATAAACCGTCTTACCGCCTTCACTTCTTGGAAGTCCGGCATTGGGGTTTACAATGACAGGAATAGAAGCCACCTTCATGATATCTTCCAGAATGCCTTTCATCTGAATAGGACCAAGGCCGCAGTTAATCCCCAGGGCATCCACTCCCAGCCCTTCTAAAAGAGCAACCGCAGACTCCACATTTCCCCCGGTTAAAAGTTTTCCTTTGTCATCAAAAATCATTGTCACAAAAACGGGCAGGCTGCTGTTTTCTTTTGCTGCCAGAACAGCCGCCTTTGCTTCATAGCTGTCGCTCATGGTTTCAATAAGAATCAGGTCTGCCCCTTCCCGTTCCCCGATTCTAACCACCTGAGAAAACAGCTCATAGGCATCTTCAAAATCAAGATCTCCCAGAGGCTTTAAAAGTTTGCCAGTAGGACCGATATCAAGGGCAATTGCACCTTTTGACCTACCAGGGGTATATGCAGCAGTATCCACCGCCTCTCTGGCGTTCTTCATGGCAGCAGTCACAATCTGCTCTAAATCAAATTCCTTGTCCTTATTATATTTTAAACCATTCGCACCAAAGGTATTGGTTTTAATCATATCTGCACCGGCTTCCAGATATTCTCTGTGAAGCTTTACGATTAAATCAGAATGGGTTACATTCCAGGTTTCCGGCAGTTCACCAGGTTTTAAGCCATTGGCCTGTAAAAGGCTGCCCATGCCGCCGTCAAAAAAAAGGATTCTTTCTTTCAATTTCTCTAAAATCGCTGACATACTTTCCTCCATCTCCACTCAGTTTCTATTTTATCTCCGGTATGCACAGTCCTTTTTCCCACAGGATTCACACCCTTTTATCTCACACCGGTAAGGCTTCTTACTGACTCCCATCACTGCTGTCACGGATTTGGAAGGAGTCATAAGCAGGCTTTCCGTAAGCATAATACCAATTCGCTTGGGTGTTTCCAAAACTGTTGTTATATCTTTTTGACATTCCAGCGAAAAATCACCATATCCGGGACTGAATCTGGGTCTTAAATAAAAGCCCCTGGCCTCATATTCCTGTTTCAGCCTGCGGTTTTCCTGGTCGCAGTATTCTTCAATCACTGCGGCCGCAGCTGCCTGCATAATGACAGCCCTGCTCATCTGCAGTCTGGTGTATTTGTGAAGCAGCACATCCACTCCGGTTCCCAGCGTGGCTGCAAATAACAGAACTTCCTCGCAATCCGCCAGATTTTTACTCAGATTCCGGCTTTTTGTACGAAAGACAGTAAAATCAATCTCATCCTCAGGAAGCAGTGTTAACGGAAATGCCCTGTATATACATTTGGGTGAGGCTGCAGCCAGAAGTTCTTCCAATACTTCCTCGACCAAAGCACTGATCTGTTCATCGCTTTCCTTATTTCCATATCCTAAATATCTAAGAATCTCCTTCCGGCTGATCTCCATCCTTATCCCTCCGATTTTACCTGATAAAACAGGTCCGCTCTTTTACAGAAACGGACCTGCTGCTTTACGGATTACAGTATCTGAGAAAGATTTTCCTTGATCTTTAAGGCCACATCAGGCTTATTCATAGAATAAACATGAATGGCATTGACACCGTTCGCAATTAAATCAATGATCTGCTCCGTTGCATAAGCGATTCCTGCCTGCTTCATGGCTGCCGGGTCTTCCCCAAACCGGTCAACGATCGCCTTAAACCGGGTGGGCAGATAAGTTCCGGACAGCTGGCAGCTGCGTATGATCTGCCTTACATTGGTTACAGGCATAATTCCTGCAACAACCGGGACTGTAATTCCCTTTTCCCGTATCCGGTATAAGTAATTATATAAGATGTTATTATCGAAAAACATCTGGGTGGTTACGAAATCGCATCCTGCTTCCACCTTCTGCTTTAAGTAATCCATATCAATGGTTTTGTTTGCTGATTCCACATGACCTTCGGGATAACAGGCCGCTCCGATGCAAAAATCACCGGTTTCCTTAATCTCCCGGATGAGCTCCGATGCATAGTTATATTCCCGCTTATCAGGAGCATCAGCCGGAATATCACCTCTTAATGCCAGCACATTCTCTATTCCTGCTTCCTTCAGTTCCCCTAACACCTGATGCACCTTTTCTTTCGTTGAAGATACACAGGTCAGATGGGCCAAAGCCGTAACATGATATTCATGATGGAGGGCAGAAGCGATGTCTACGGTATACTTACTGGTTCCTCCGCCGGCACCGTATGTGACGCTCATAAAGGCAGGTTTCAGTTTTGCTATCTCAGCAGCCGCCTTCTCAACAGAATCATACTTATCCTCTGTCTTAGGCGGAAACACTTCAAAAGATAAGGTCGGCTTTCCCTGGCTCAATATATCTGTAATCTTCATTCTGTCAATCTCCTATCCTCTGCTTCTTTTTATTTTAACACTTTACCATAAAAAACTTTTTCCCGCAACATTTAGTAGTCCAAATTTTACTGACCGGTAAAAATCCTGGCAAGGGGAGAGCCTCCCGGAAGGATTAAGGTATTCCCATTTCCTGCAAGTGATGTCTTGGCTGCTTCCAGCGACCGCACAAAGGAATAGAAATCTGATCTTTGAGGATCATGATAGGCTTCCGCCATGATTCTCATATATTCTCCTTCTCCCTCTGATGTGATTGATGCCGCCTTTGCCTGAGCATCAGAAATACTGATTGCTATTTCACGGTCTGTTGTATTTTGTATCTTTTTCGCCTCTGCCTGGCCTTCTGCTGTAAATGTGGCAGCTATTTTGGCACGCTCTGAAATCATTCTCTCATACACGGCTGTTTTATTATCTGCCGGAAGATCCAGGCGCTTTGTTTCCACTGCCAGAAGACGGATTCCATACTGGCCCATGTTTTCTCCCACATTATCCATAATCGCCTGAGAAAGCTCCCCATCACGGCTGCTTATGACCTCATTCTGGGCCATACTGCTGATCACATTCTTCACTGAGTTATAAACCACCGTATCAATTCTGCTCTCTGCACCAGAAAGGGAGGAATTCAGTGACTGGGCAAATTTCAGAGGATCCTCAATCCGCCAGAGCACGTAGCTGTCACTGAGCATGGTTTTTTTATCCATTGTAATCACGTCAGAAGCCGCAAGATCGTAAATTAAGATCTGCTTTGGCAGAGTATCTGCTGTCTGGATGAATGGTATCTTGTAAGTTATGCCTGGGGAATCAATGACCCTTTCCACTCTTCCAAACTGTCTGATCAGCTTAAATTCATTTTCCTTTGTTACCACTACTCCTCCGGAAAGCGCGGTAACGGCAACTGCTGCTATCACAATTCCTATGGCTGTTTTTATCTTCCTCATTCCTGATTCTCCTTCTTTTCACTGGCTGCTCCTCCTGTAAAGCTGTCAAGCGGGAGGATGGTACTGGTCTTATCCGTACCGTCAATAATTACTTTCATGTTAGGAAGCACATTTTCCATTGTTTCATAAAACATTCTTTTTTTGGTCACTTCCGGGTTTTTCACATATTCCGCGTACATGGCATTGAATTTGGCTACCTCTGCACTGGCCTCATTAATCCTTTTTGCCTTGGCAGACTCGGCTTCCTGAAGAATCTGATCTGTCTGGGCAGTTGCCTCCGGAAGCTTTTCATTGCGGTACTTATTTGCATTGTTGATCGCTGTCTCTTTTCCCTGTTTGGCTGTTTCCACTGCCTTAAAGGCTTCCATTACCTCCTTTGTGGGCGGTTCTGAATCCTGTATGGTGACATTGATCACTGTAAGCCCTACATTGTGTTCTGCCAGCTTTGACGTGATCATTTCCTTTACCTTGGACTGAATCTCATTTTTTCCATTGGTCAGCACAGAATCCACATCGTAACTGCCGATGACTGTTCTAATGCTGCTTCTTGATACATTCTGAAGAATGATAAGGGGATCCCTGGAAGCATAGATTGCCTTTACCGGATCTGTGACTTTATACTCCACAAAAAAATCCACGTTTACAAAATTATAATCCTTTGTAATCATCAGGGAATCTTCTTCCTTGCTTTCATTGTCACTGGGATCGTAGCCTACGGCAAATCCCTGTATGGTGGTATTCACCTTATGCACATTCTGAACAAAGGGAATCTTAAAATGCAGTCCCGGGTCTGCAACCGTTCTTGGTATCCCTAATGTGGTCACTACCGCCTGTTCCTGCTCCTGCACATTATAGACAGAGCCAAATGCAATCACAGGAACCGCAACAGCCAGTAAAACCGCCATTCCGGATTTCTTTATCATTTTCCGGATTTTTCTTAATTGCTCCGTTCCTTTTGGGTTAACTGTTTCCATCCTTTATTTCCTCTCTTTCTTTTGGGGGGTCTCTCGCAAAAAAGGATATAAAAAAAGACTTCTGCCGGTACCTGACGGTATCAGTAAAAGTCTTGACATTTCATAAGAATGCGGATAAATCTCTTTATCGTTCTGACGCACGCTTATCCAGCCTTTCGGTGGAAGCTACTCCCTTTTGCGATTGGGACTATTATATCAGAACCATTATTTTCTGTCAATAGCAGGTTTTAGCGGTTAAGTTTCCTGATTTATTACAGTCTCAGGATTGTTATAGGATACATAAACCTGGATCCGGTCTTCATAGATATAGATGTTTACATCAAAGATACCTTCCAGGATGTAGGCTCCCTCCCGCTGGTTAATCCTTGCCTGTGCCTGTTCTATAATCGAGTCAACGCTGCTCTGATCTGCCTCAACCTTACACCCTGCTTCTGTATCCGTTAAAAACTGTTTCAGATATGCCAGAGTCGCTTCCTGATCCTCCAGATAGGAAACATACCGGTGGAGTTCTCCTGTAGCCGTATCATAGTTAATATCCACGTACTCATACGAATCCACATCAGAGCCGGCTTCTTTCGCTGCTTTAGGATTCAGATAAACGCTATCCACAGTCTCATAAAAAGTCAGGGGATCACCGTCCTGTTTAAACTCATAATTATCCCCATAGGTCTCCTGGGAAATGATGGTGTAGCCATACTCCTCTTTTTCCATAAACTGGATCATAGAACTGGAAATTTCTCTTCCGTCCGTATCAAAGTGATCGAAACCGCTGCAATGCTCTCCTGCCGCTAGTACCTCCGATTCAGTTAAATCCCGATATCCATAGTCATCATATCCCACTGCTGTGTCAAACTTGCTTTCCAAAGAGGTGGCATTCACAGCACAGCTGATAATCACACTGGCCAGAGTCGTGATCACAATAAACAGAATCACTACAAACAGCAATACATTGGATCTTCCCTTCCCAGGCAATGGAGTATGGACAGTCGGCTGATTGACCGGCGTTGTGGCGGCAGGCGGCTGACCTGCAGGCATAGCTGCCTGACTTCTCTTCTCATTTAATAAATAGTCTGCATCCCAGTAAACAGGATTCTTAACAATACGCCTGCATCTGGGACAGTAATTGATCTCATTCACCGGCAGATCACAAACCGGGCAAATCTTTCTCATCATCTTTTGTTTCCCCCTAATTTAACCCAGAACCAAATGAGCCACTGCGATCTCATCATCCTCCCTGAAGCCCTGTGCGCAAACCTGGATGTCATAAACGTATTTTTCATCCAAACCTGTTAATTCAGCGATTTTATCAATGCTCATTCCATCTTTTGCAAGTGCCAGAACCTGATGCACATCTTCAATGGTCTTTTTAAGTAGTTCGTCAGACTGAGGGGAAATATTAAGTGAATTCCCCTCTAAATCCTGCTCCGTAATGAAATCCTCCAAAGAAAGCTTTTTCTCACTGCCCTGTTCCGTATAATAATCTTCTGATAATTCCCAGTCTTTTTCATCTTTTAACATAAGGCGCTCCTTTCAAAAAGAGGCAGGTTCATGAGAACCTGCCTGCTATGTATCTATTATCTTTTATTTCTTAAAAAGTCAGGAATATTGATCTGTACTTCTTTGTTCACAGTCGGACGGTAAGGCTGTCCATTCCCCTGGGGTGCATTCTGGGGTGTTCCCTGTCCGTAATTAGGCTGTTTATTATAATTTGGATTGTTATAATTGGGATTGCTGTAATTTCCGGCATTCTGGTTATTGGGGTAAGGCTGTCCGGAATAGTTATTGGCATTGTTATAATTCTGGTTAAAGTTCTGATTGTATGCAGGATTTGCTGCAGTTGTCGCTGCTGCTTCCTGACTCGCTGCCTGTGGTGCTGCTTTGGGCTGCTTATAGTTTGGATTGGAGAAGTTGGTCATAACCTTGGCTACCGGTGTTTCATGCTGCATATCAAGTCCGGTTGCAATGACAGTAATGCTTGCTTCATCCTGTGCATTCTCATCATACATGGCACCGAAAATAATATTGGCATCATCTCCTGCCATCTCCTGAACATAGCTTGCTGCCTCATTGGCTTCAATCAGGCTGATATCTCCGGAAATATTAATGATTACATGAGTTGCTCCTTCAATGGTTGTCTCAAGAAGCGGGCTGGAAACTGCCTGTTTCACTGCTTCTAAAGCCTTCTCATCGCCCTTTGCGTGGCCGATACCGATATGAGCTATGCCTTTGTCAGTCATAACGGTCTGAACATCAGCAAAATCCAGGTTAATCAGTCCTGGTACATTAATTAAATCAGTAATACCCTGAACTGCCTGCTGAAGTACTTCATCTGCTTTCTTTAACGCATCAGGCATGGTGGTACGCCTGTCCACAATTTCAAGAAGACGGTCGTTAGGGATTACAATCAGCGTATCAACACTTTCTTTTAAACGTTCAATACCGTTCACTGCATTGGACATACGTGTTTTGGCTTCAAAACGGAATGGCTTTGTAACGACACCAACAGTTAAGATTCCCATATCTTTCGCAATCTTAGCCACAACAGGAGCTGCACCAGTTCCTGTTCCGCCTCCCATACCGCATGTAACGAATACCATATCGGCACCCTTCATGACCTGAGCCAGCTCGTCCGCATTCTCTTCCGCTGCCTTTTCGCCAATTTCAGGTTTCGCACCTGCACCAAGTCCCTTGGTCAGTTTCTCACCGATCTGCATAGCTGTAGGGGCCTTGCAAAACTGCAATGCCTGCTTGTCCGTATTGATTCCAAAAAATTCCACACCAGCTATATTCTCATCAATCATGCGGTTCACTGCATTGTTTCCGGCACCGCCTACACCGATTACCAGAATTCTAGCAGCGTTATCCGCCTCATTTATTTTAATCTCTAACAAGATTATATCCTCCTTTAACCATATACAGCTTACTGTATAAACCTATTTAATATAATATTTTATTTTGTAAAAAATATCAACCATTTTTTTAACAAAATTCCAGACAAATTATGTAAATTCACTTATCCTTCACAAACCGATAAGAAGTGACAGTTTCCGCCTCGTCATATGTATCCAGATACAGAGTGCCAGCCAGACCGCCCAAAACCGGAAGCTGATCATTGAGCTCTGAGATCTTTCCGTTCATCTGGTCATTGCTTCCAAGGTACACTCTGATGGTCCCCATAACAAGAGTTGCATTGCCGCCGGAATCATAACGGATCTCATCCACTGGGATTTTATGGGTTGATAAAAGCTGGGTTAATGTTAAGATCTGGCCAAATACTTTGGAATCCTCCACGGGGAGGGGCTGGTGCAGAGCGATATGCCCATACTTAAGCCCCGTAATCCAAGGAATTCCTGGCAGTTTTCCGCTGGAACTTTCCACAATAATCCCGTCTTTATCAAAGTACATATAGCTGCCCATATAGGAAACATAACCAACCACGGATTTTTCATATACAATCACTTCTATACTGACTGGGCTTAAGAATACGATTTTGTAGTCTTCCACAAAAGGGATCTGTTCGTGTTCCCGAAAACGATCCTTATAAAAACAGGTAATCGCATTCCTATCCCAGCCATCTTTAAATAATAAGTCTATGATCTGATCTGAAGTATATTTCTTGTTGCCGGTTACAGTAATGTTTCTGATCTGCAGTGACAAAAAAGCTGCCGACCCGGCCAGAAGGAATACTGCTATGATTGCAACGATCACTTTTCTTCTGCTTTTTTTGAAGTTTCTCATTCCTTACCTCTGATTGCAGCTCCAAGACTGCTTAAATCCCGGCAAATGTCCTCATACCCCCGTTCGATATGGTGGCATTCAGAAATCTCCGTCACGCCTTCGCCTGCAAGCCCGGCTACCACAAGGGCAGCTCCGCCTCTTAGATCAGGAGCAGTTACACAGTTTCCTTTCAGAGGATACAGCCCGTGTACAATAGCCCGTTTGCCCTCTATGACGATATCTGCCCCCAGTTTCTTAAGCTCATTTGCTGCTCCGAACCTGCCTTCAAAAATCGTTTCCTCCACTCTTCCCCAGCCGGATCCCGATGCCATCACTGCCATCACCTGGGATTGAAGATCGGTTGGAAAACCCGGGTAAGGTTCGGTTACAACATTCACACAGTCAGGACGGCCTCTCATGGAAACCTCCAGCTGATTTTTATATAGCTTTAATTCAGCTCCCATCCGTTCTGCCAGAGAAAGAGCTGCGGTCAGATGACCCGGACGAATTCCATCCAGCAGTACATTTCCTTCCGCTGCCATCACTGCTGTTAAATAAGTACCTGCCACAATCCGGTCTCCTGCGACGATAAATTCAGAATCATGTAAACCTGTCACTCCGGTCACAGCAAGCCTGGAGGTTCCAGCCCCGTGAATAATTGCTCCCATGTTGTTTAGGAATTCACAGAGAGAAGTGATCTCCGGTTCTTTTGCTGCTCCATGTATGACAGTGATTCCTTTCGCATAAACAGCTGCCATCAGGGCATTCTCCGTAGCTCCCACACTGGGAAACGGAAAGTAAATATCGGCGCCCACAAGTGTCTTTGCAGATGCACACAGCTTCTCATCCTTTTCCTCTATCACTGCGCCAAGGGTGCGGAATGCAGCCAGATGCAGGTCAATGGGTCTCTGCCCGATGGAGCAGCCTCCGGGAAAGCTGGTAACTGCATCACCCAGCCTCCCTAACAGGGGACCTGATAATATAATAGAAGAACGCATGCTCTTTATATACTCTTCCGGAATCTCTGCACATTTGATGTCAGAAGCATCAATGGTCAGCGTATGTCCGTCAAGACTGTAAATACACCCAATACGCTCAAGTATCCCCAGCATACAGAACACATCCTGTATCCTGGGGACATTATGAATCACTGTAGTACCTTTATGGAGAACCGCCGCTGCCATAATCGGCAGAACAGCATTTTTGGAACCCTGAATTTTTATCTCACCTTTTAAGGATCGTAACCCCTGGACCTGTATGACTGACAAACCGGTACCTCCCATGGTTTCTTATATACTATCCTATGTTATAAGTGAGAGAATGGTTTCATATCCAGCTATTTTTCCAGTTTAATCTGATTGGAAACACTTAGAACCATGCCCATTTCAGCCATAAGAAACAGGACCGAGGTTCCCCCGTAACTGATAAAGGGCAGTGTGATTCCGGTATTAGGAATGGTATTGGTTACAACAGCGATGTTTAGGATAACCTGTATGGCTATGTGTCCCATAACGCCTACCACTAAAAGTGCGCCGAACAGATCCGGTGCATTATCTGCAATCAGCATGAAACGGTATATCATGAAAAGAAAAATAAGAATCACAGATACCGCCCCAAAAAGTCCAAGTTCCTCACAGATTATGGAAAAAATCATATCATTTTGTGCCTCAGGCACAAATCCCATCTTCTGTATGCTCTCTCCCAGGCCTCTTCCTACCAGGCCCCCGGAGCCAATGGCATAAAGTCCCTGCAACACCTGATACCCTCCCGTGGAAGGATAAGCCTCCGGCTCCAGCCAGACAAGGATTCTTCCCAGCTGATAATCATGAAGAATGTTTAACTTCTCAAGAACCGTGGCAATGGGCCCGGCAAACGCCAAAAGCCCTACTCCTGCAAATCCGCAGGCAAAAAACGGCCATTTCTTTTTACACGCCACAAATAGCATGACAAACGCAATTCCTACAATGATGATACCGGAGCTTAAGTTGTTTGCTGCAACAATTCCCGCAATAGGCAGGGTTGTTACAATGATCAGCGCCACACCATTTTTCGTGTTGATGTTTTTGCCCATCTGTACAATCATGACAGCCAGCATAACAATAAGAGCTATTTTTACAAACTCCGTAGGCTGAAATGTCAGGCTTCCTACTCCCAGCCATCTTCGTTTTCCGTTAAACTTTTTACCAAACAGAGAAACGGCGATCATCAAAATATAAGAAAGCACGTAGGCAAACGCCGCAAATTTCCCATACCAGTGGTAATCCATCTTCGAAATAATGATCATCAGGATAAATCCGCCCAAAGCGATCTTTGCCTGCTTCATCATGAAAAATGAGGCATTGCCAAACTTTAACTGAGCGGCATAAGAGCTGGAACTATATATCATAATCAAACCGAAAACAGACAGAAATATAACCGTGAACAGCAGACTGTAATCATAAAAACGGCGCGGCCTGTTTTTTTTCACTACTGGCCTTTTTTCCGCCATACCATTCCTCCTCGCCATTCAAATTACAATGCCCGTTCCGCTTAAAGACTGCGGACACATTCCTTAAAAATCTCTCCCCGCTCTTCGTAACACCGAAACATTCCCCAGCTTGCGCATGCAGGTGAGAGCAATACGTAATCTCCTTTGTTTGCATAGGAGGCACAGACTTTTACTGCTTCCTGCATATCCTCCGCATACATCACATTGGTAAAGCCATGTTTTGCCGCGCATTCCGCGATTTTCTCCCTGGTCTGGCCAAGAAGCACCATATGTTTCACTTTACCGTCAAAGGATTCTATCCACTCATCGTATTCGGAATTTTTGTCATATCCGCCTGCAATTAAAATGGTGGGTCCGGGCATGGCTTTCACTGCCTGGATTGCCGCATCGGGATTGGTCCCCTTGGAATCATTGTAATACTTCACTCCCGCTTTCTCAGCAACAAACTCAATTCTGTGTTCCACTGCCTGAAACTCACAGACAGCCTTCTTAATTACATCTATGGGAACATTCAGTTCGGAAGCTATGGCAATGGCAGCCATCACATTCTCATGGTTATGGCGCCCCAGAAGATTTAATTCGTTTATGTTTACAATTTCTTCCCGATTTCCGCCATGATTGCGTATAATCACATCACCGTCAATACAATAACCCTCATCAAGAGAATTCCTGCTGCTGAAATACACTGCGCGGGGTTTCATCGACTCCCCAAACTCCCGTAACACAAGGTCATCATAGTTTAAAACACAGCAATCCTTTTCTGTCTGGTTTACAGTGATGCTTTCTTTCACTTTTATGTAGCATTCCATGGTTTTATGACGGTTTAAATGATCCGGCGTAATGTTTAAAATCGCGCTGACATCCGGATGGAAATCAGTGATGGTTTCTAACTGAAAGCTGCTGACCTCCGCTACTGTAACGGAATCTTCCGTGGTTTTCAGTGCCTCCTGGGTGTAAGGAATTCCAATATTTCCCACCACATAGACATGCTCATAATATGCTTTCATGATCTCGCCTGTCAGCGCTGTAGTAGTGGTCTTTCCGTTGGTTCCCGTAATGGCAGCCAGCTTCCCTTTTGCATGATGATATGCCAGCTGTATCTCACTCCAGATAGGAATATTCTCTTCCTTTAAAACTGATACAAATGGTGCATCCAGTCCGATGCCCGGACTGATTACACAAATCGAAATATCGTTTAAATCTTCTTTTTTCAGTTCTCCAAGAATCACGGAGATTTTATCTGTTTCACCAAACTGGCTTAACAGCTCATCCTTTTTTAAAGCATCATTGCTGTCATATAAAACAGCTTCATCGCCGGTTTTTAAAATCATCCTGGAGGCGGCGATCCCACTTTTTCCACTTCCTGCAACTAAAATTTTCTGACTCATATGGTTTCTCTCCTATAATCCAAGATATGCCAGCAGGCAAAGAACAGCTGTAATTATGGCAAATACAGCAACCACCCTTGTTTCAGACCATCCGCAAAGCTCAAAATGATGGTGGATGGGAGCCATTTTGAAAAATCGTTTCCCGCCTGTTCTTTTAAAATATGTCACCTGAATAATGACCGATAATACCTCAAGCAGATAGATAAATCCGATGATCGCGATAAAAATCGGCATCTGCATCATAAACGCGCTGGAGGCCACAAAGCCTCCCAGCCCCAGCGAACCAGTATCCCCCATAAATACCCGGGCAGGGTAAACATTAAAAAGGAGAAATCCTAAAAGGCTTCCCACTACCGCTCCGGTAATGGGACTGATTCCGGTTCTTTCCCCGATTGCTACTACTGTTAAAAATGTTGCAACCAGTATGGTGACACTGGTACACAAACCGTCAAGACCATCTGTAAAATTAACACCATTGTCTGTTCCAATTACAATGAAAAAGACTGCCGGTACAAATAAGATACCAAAATTTAAATAGATGCCGTTCTTAAAACCACCTGTAAATGGAACCAGCATTTCAGTTCCCACATCTTTGGAATGAAGCAGATAGAAAGCAAAAATTCCTGTGATGACCAGCTGACCTGCCATCTTCTGTACAGGGGTTAATCCTTCTGATCGTTTCATTACGATTTTAATGTAATCATCAAGAAAGCCTACGATACCAAATCCCACCGTCACAAACAGTACCGGGATAATCTTCGGATAATCTTTGACGTAAAACAGAGACGTAATGATAATACTGGTTAGAATAATCAGTCCGCCCATGGTGGGAGTTCCCTGTTTTTTCAAATGGCTTTCCGGCCCTTCCTTGCGGACCTCCTGACCAAATTTTAATTTGTGCAGAAACGGAATTACTATGGGACACAGCATTGCGCTGATGGCGAAAGCTATGATGATTGCCAAAATCGTTTCGTTAATCATGTCACACCTCAATCATTTATGTATTTGTATATCAAAAGTACACAGTTAGTAGTATACGTCTTTTTGCCTGAATAATCAACCACTGATTCGAAACGTAGAAACAGTTTTTTCCTCTTCTGGCTCTATTCCCAGATAAGGAAAAATGTTCTTAAAAATATCAGCAATCACTGGTGCGGCAATGGTTCCGCCATAGTAAATGCCCTGGGGTTCATCAATGGTAATAAGGGCAATTACTTTTGGATTATCGGCGGGAGCAAATCCGATAAAGGATGAAATATACTTTTTTAAACTTCTTGGAAGTTTTTCAGAGGTTGCAGTTTTTCCTCCGATCCGGTATCCTTCAATCTTTGCTTTTTTCCCGCTTCCCTCGGAAACAACCTGCTCTAAAATATAACGCATGGTTTCACTGGTTTCTTTTGATACAATCCCCTCCTTTACCGGGTAGGTAAACGAATGCACGGATTTTCCGTCCGAACTTACTGTACTCACGCCAAAATGAGGAGTAATGCGGTTTCCTCCGTTTACAAGAGAAGAAGCCGTCGTAATTAACTGCATGGGGGTGATCTGAAATGACTGTCCAAAGGATACGGTTGCCAGTTCTACCAGTCCCATATCTTCTTTTTTATGCATGATGGTAGAAGCCTCGCCAGGCAGATCGATTCCCGTTTTTCCTTTCAGACCAAACTGTTCAAAATATT
Source organism: Lacrimispora xylanisolvens (assembly GCF_002934545.1). Classification (GTDB taxonomy): domain Bacteria; phylum Bacillota; class Clostridia; order Lachnospirales; family Lachnospiraceae; genus Lacrimispora; species Lacrimispora xylanisolvens. The sequence continues at coordinate 99,396 of NZ_PTJA01000011.1, read as the reverse complement.
TGTAGTAATTATCCACTCCAAGCCTCTGCCCCACATCGATGAGTACAGGGTTGCAGGAATTCATCATGCCCTGAAGGAAGGTTTCTGATCCATGGCCGCCCACTTTATGGCATCTGATTTTTCTGTCCTCTACCACCCGGAATCCGGGACAGGAAAACTGATCCGTTAGCTTTACAACTCCAGCCTCCAGTCCGGCTGCAGCTGTTACAATCTTAAAAGTAGATCCCGGCTCGTAAGTGTCGTTGATACAGGGATTTCTCCACATCTTATTTAACAGATCCTGCTTTTCTTTCTCATTTGCAGGAACTTCCGTTGTGGTATTTAGTGTAAACGGATCATTTAAATTAAATTCAGGTGCATTTACCATTGCCATGATTTCCCCGTTTTGAGGATTCATGATAATTATGGACACTCTCTTTGCACCTTTTTTCTCCATTACCTGATAGGCTGCCTGCTCACAGTAGCGCTGGATATTCACATCCAGACTGATGTGCAGATCCTGTCCTGCAATTGGTTCTATCCGGTCTTCTGCCTCATTTTCAATTTCAATTCCTGCTGCGTCTGACATAGTCAAAATCTTACCATTCAGTCCTTTTAAGTACTGCTCGTATTTTACCTCCAGGCCAATGATTCCCTGGTTGTCTCCTCCTGTAAATCCGAGTACTGTGGAAGCAAGGGTGTCGTAAGGGTAATACCGTTTGTAATCTTCATCAACCTTGACTCCTGCCAGATGATAGGACCTGATCTGGTCTCCCATAGCCTTGTCTACATTCGTTTTAATAATTTCCCTGGAACTGTACTTTTCCACTTTCTTACGGATCTCTGCCTCATTCAGCCCTAACTCCTTAGACAGAACCGCAACCACCTCATCCGGCTTTTTTACCTGATTGTGGATGACCGATATGGTGCAGACGGTGCGGTTTGTAGCAATGACAGTCCCACTGGCGTCAATAATATTGCCTCTTGCAGCTTTAATGGTCCTCTCTCTCTCATGAAGATCAGAGGCCATGGCGCTGTAGTGCTCAGAGCGAAAGATCATTAGAAAAATAAGCCGTCCCATTAATCCTGTCATGGCAAGAAACAACAGGAAAAACAGGAGGGCTATTTTCTCTCTGTGATGTGTTTTATTCGAATTCATAAGCTGCTCCATCGTCATCATTGTTACAGTATATGAAATTCGGCTTTTTTTATGAGTCAGTTTACCTTAAAGTTTATTCTGAAGCCTGGGTTTCATCCCCTTGGGTTGTATCCTGAGAGGCTTCACCGGTATCTCCCGGAAGGGCTGCCGGTAAATCCGCGCCCTCACCTTCCTGCCGGTTTACGTATTCTTCAGTGGGATTCAGTAAATCATCCGGAACCTTTTCTCCATTTTCCATGGTTGGTGCTTCTTTTGAAGGCTCTTGTTCCGTCGTCTCTGCTCCGGCCTCACCACTTTCAGAAGATGGCTGGGTCTCAGTGGTAATGCCCTCCTGCTGTGGAAGGGTCGCTGCATCTTCGGAAGAAAGTGATCCTTGAGTCTCTGTATCTGGGAATACATTTAAATAAGGAAGAATCTCCGTCATAATTTTTTGAAAAATCTGGCTGGCGAATGTGCTGTGAGGCTGATCCTCAACATGAGGTTCATCCACAACCACATAAACCAGTACCTGCGGGTTATCGGATGGTGCATATCCGCAGAAGGATACCACATAGTTTGTTTTATCTCTGGGAATCTTCTCTGCTGTACCAGTTTTTCCGGCAACCTTATATCCGGTAATTCTGGCAGCGCCGCCTGTTCCGCCCTCAGCATTGACTGTCTTAAATAATGCCTCATTGATATACTTGGTGGTAGACTCAGAAACAGTCTCACGCACCAGTACGGGGTCAACTTTTTTCATGACAGATCCCTGTTCATTTAAGATCTGTTTTACCACATGGGGTTCGTAATAGGATCCCCCGTTTATAACGGAACAGTAAGCTGCTGCCATCTGAATCATGGTACAGTTAAAGTTCTGTCCGAAGGAGTTGGTTGCAAGATCCGTAGGACCTGCGGTATCTGCCGTATACATAACGGTTTTATTATCCGCTTCTCCTGGCAGATCGATACCGGTCTTTGAACCGAATCCGAAGATCTGCTGGTATTTATAGAATTTCTCTTTTCCCATCTGCTGGGCAATCCGCATCATAACTACGTTACAGGACTTCATAAGACCTTCTTCTACCGTAATGAGTCCGTGTCCGTATTTGCTGACACAATTGATCTTATGTCCGCCTACTTCCAGAAACTTATTGCATTCATAGGTTTCTTTTCCTGTTATGGCGCCTTCCTCTAATGCTGCAGATACTGTAAATATTTTTTCTGTAGACCCTGGTTCATAGCCGTCACTGATGCAGAAATTACGCCAGGTCTGATTCCACGCTACCTGAGTGCCAAGAGATATGATCTGTTCATCGGAATAGTGCTGGGATACTGTCTCCGGTGTCAGAGGCTGGGCATCCTTATTCTTCCTTTTATAATCATCCATGGCTTCTTTTATCCCCAGCTGCCTGAGTACATCTGTGGTAAATTCAGGCCGCAGATCACGGGGGTTGTTTAAATCAAAGGTCTTGTCATCTGCCATGGCCAGAACTTCCCCGTTATTGGGATCCATGACAACCACGCCTACCCGTTTGCTTCCGGTCTGTGCTTCCCACTCAGCTATGTATTTTTCCACTATCTTTTGTATATTGACATCCACAGTGGATACAACCGTATTACCGTTCGAAGCCGGTTTTATTACCCTCTCTAAATTGGAATCATCATTTAAATAGCCGTATTCTCTTCCATTGACTCCCATGAGAGTGGTATTGTAAAACTGTTCTATTCCTCCGGTTCCATCCATACCGTCCCCGTTGGCGAAACCGACCAGCTTGCTTGCAAGGGAATTATAAGGGTATACTCGCTTATACTCATCTTCAAACCAGATTCCCTTTATGGCAGTTTTAGCTTTTTTAGCTTTTTTAAATTCTTCCGTTTTTTCTATTTTGTATTTTTCGTATTTATCCTTATCATCATAAGTCAGCTGCTTTGCATAACGGACATACTGCTTGTCCTTTTTTTCCTGAATGAGATTCATGATTTCAGTCCGGTCATATCCAAAGCATTCCGTTAAGGCATTGACCGTTGGTTCCAGATAGGAATCCGGGTCACTCATGATCTGCTTGGGATCAAGGATTAAATTATATACTTTCTCACTGGTCGCCAGGTACGTGCCATTTCGGTCCAGAACATCTCCCCTCTTAAAAGGGATTACTCTGCTGTCATATTGCTGCTGAGACAGCACAATCTGGTTATAATCTTCTTTTTTCTTCGTCATCATGTTATAAAGGACCATGACCAATGCAAACAAAGCCAGCGTTATCACCAAAACCGTAATCGCCAGCTTTTCCTGCATATAACGAGGAAATACTTTATTTCTTTTGCTCCTGTTTTTATTATTGTTTCGGAATGTCCTCATTCTGCCTTACATACTCACTTTCCGTTTTATCATAGTGAAGGATCTGGTCTTTGTTCGCATAGACCATACCCAGTTCCTCAGTGGCAACTTTATACACATGATCAAGATCAACGGAAGTATTAATGCTCATCTGCAATGCATCGTTTTCTGTTTTCAGTTTTTCCAGCTGTACTTCCCTGTCAGAAATTTCATGAATGCTGGCAGTTATCGAGGACTGTAAATGCAAATAATTCACACACAAACAAAGGGTTATGACTGCAGCAATCGTCAGCATAATTACATAAGGCAGATCCATCTGTAATGCCTTCTCGCGGTTCCGTCTTACATGATGGGGCACGGGACGGCGAATTTCATCCGGTGTAGAAACCGGTCTGCTGACCGGCATGGTTTTACGAACCGTATTCCCCTGCACATAGGCAGAGTTCCGATAGGAATGCACATTTCTTCTTGCAGCCACTCTTTTTTTCCTCCCTTTTTAGATTCGTTCAAACACGCGAAGCTTTGAACTCTTTGAGCGTTTGTTTTCTGATAATTCTTCTTCTGATGGTAAAATGGGCTTTCTTGTGATGACTTTACCCATACTTTTTCTTCCGCATACGCAGACCGGAAAGTTAGGCGGGCAGATACATGGATCTTCATTATCCTTGAATCTGGTCTTTACAATTCGGTCTTCCAGTGAGTGGAAGGTAATGATGGAAAGCCTTCCGCCAGGATTTAAAAGCCCGATCATGGTATCAAGAGAGTTTTTCAACACATCCAGCTCATGATTGAGTTCAATTCTGATTGCCTGAAAGGTTCGCTTAGAAGGGTGGCCTCCTACCGCTCTTATCTTTGCAGGAATTGCATTTTTAATAATCTCTGACAATTCTCCCGTAGTTTCAATTGGCTTCACAGCCCTGGCTCTTACAATGTGTTTTGCAATATTCTTTGCAAATTTATCTTCTCCGTAATCCCGTATAATCCGATATAAATCAAATTCGCTGTACTGATTGATAATATCGGCGGCTGTCTGTGGATTTCTCTGATCCATTCTCATATCAAGAGGGGCGTCTTCTTCCCGGTAGGTAAATCCTCTCTCCGGCATGTCCAGCTGATAGGAGGAAACTCCAAGATCCAGATAAATTCCATCCACTTTTTCAATTCCAAGTTCTGTTAAAACCCCATGTATATTTTCGTAATTGCTTCTGACCACGGTTACCTTGTCTTTATATTCATTCAGCCGCTCAGTTGCTGCGGCAATGGCATCCGCGTCCTGGTCAATTCCGATTAATCTTCCGTGTTCCCCCAGGCGTCTGCATACTTCTAAAGCATGTCCTCCGCCTCCTAAGGTTCCATCAACATAAATGCCATCTGGTTTTATATTCAGGCTGTCGATGGTTTCATAAAGCAGCACCGATTTGTGTTCAAACATCATATACCTAGTCCTTCCATAGCTTCCGCGATTTCTTCCATATCATCATAGGTATTGGCTGCCGTCCATGCATCCTTGCTCCAGATCTCGATCCTGCTTCCAACTCCTACTAATACTGCGTCTTTATCGATTCCGGCGTGTTCTCTTAATACCGCCGGAAGCAGAATTCTTCCCTGCTTGTCCACTTCACAGGAACTGGCTCCTGCCAGAAAAAATCTGGAAAACTTTCTGGCATTGGTGTTAGTCAGCGGCAGGCTTTTTAATTTTTCTTCTAGGGCTCTCCACTCATCATTGTCATACACAAATAAACAGCCGTCCAAGCCCTTCGTCACGACGAATTCTTCTCCTAGCTGCTCTCTGAATTTGGATGGGACAATAAGACGTCCCTTCGCATCGACCGTATGATTGTATTCACCCATGAACATACTAATCACCTGCATGTACTGGCAGCATGGGGAAATCAGACCACTTTCCCACCATTTTCTACCACTTCGTACCACTTTCCTCCACTTGTACTCTAATTCTAGTACATTTGATTCAAAAACGCAAGGATATTTTAGAATTAATTTCAATTTAATTTGGCTTATTTACTGGGGTTTACGGACATTTTCCATAATATTCCATAAAACGACAAAAAAGGCAACCACACCAGACGCTGCAATTTTGCAGGGTTTGGGTGATTACCATTTTTAATTACAAACTGTTTTTATACCGTTTTTACTACATTTTGCCGTAACCTTTTTAATTACTCCCAATTGGGATTCCACTGTTTGATGGTGACTGTATGATCCATAAAATGAAACAAAAAACGAACTACAGTATTATCATTTAATACTGCAAAAACCCCTTTATTAGATGACCCACTTCTGGGATAAGTGTCGTGGCTGTATGTTGCCGACAATGTCCCATAGGTTGAAACCGCATAATCATATTCTCCTGCAAAGGGAATCACGACGCTGAGTGCATAGGTGTTATTTCCTATATAATACATGCGGGAGACTTCGCTGTTGGAGTCATTTTTCACCGCCCCCACATACGGCTGAAAACTTCCGTAAACAACCACTCTCTCCGGAAGTTTCATTCCGGTTTCTTCATCGTAAACATCTTTTGCCCCATAGTCAGAGGAATTTTCCGGGTTCGCTTCCACCTCGTTCAAGGCTTCCTCCGATTCCCATATCCTTTTTATTGTCTCCTCCTGACTAAATCCCATGGGGCAGTCCGGACTTTTCTCATTGATCTGATAATAATCCTGCACGTCCGTCTCGCCGTTGTCGCCCCGTTTCATGGAGACGGCTGCCGCATCTAAGGTACGGCGGAAGGGTATTTCGAAAAAAGCGTGATTAACTGCAGACCACAAAGCGGTATATTCCAGAAATTTACTCTGGGCTTCTGGAGATTGGTTTGCAAACCAGCCAATCTGATCATACCCCCACCAGTCACTCCATGCCCGTTCTTCTTTCGTCACACTGGCAAAGTCATTTATCACCTTTCCTCCCCAGTTATCATACTCCATGAGATATGGCATGGATTTTAATTGAAATCCATTTGGATTTAATCCGCCTTCACTAAACCCTTCCTTCACCAGTACCAGTCTGTCCCCCTCCCGGTCTGTCACCGGATATCTGGTGTAGGGCATGGCGTGATAATCCAGCAGCAGTTTCCCTCTTATGCTGATGCCATGGCTGTGGGCATCCAGTAACACCAGGTGCCTCCTGGCATTTTTTCTCGCATAGGCCCGGATCATTTCCACTAATTCACCCATTTTCTCCATTCCCCGGTCATCAGCTGTGTATAAATGAATCTGCCCCATATGAAGTGCCTCATAGCCCGCATCAATATACCGGACTGCACGGTAATAAAACCATAGTCTCGTCTCCAGCTGGGTAATATCCGGAAGCGCACCATCTTCTCCCCACCAGAACCCCTCCGGAGCCTTAGGAAAACGCATCTGTTCGAAAGAAAAGCATCTGTTTTCAGGTTTCATTCCAAAAGCTTCAAAAACACAGGCTGGAATGGGAATTGTTTCTAAAGGTCTGTAAACTGCCTCAAAAATGCAGGCCTGCAGAATGATCTCCGGATCAATTTCATGAACCTTTTCCGCCAGCTCCTCTGACTTTCTGAAATGTTCTTCTTCATCTGAATCCGGATACCAGTAACCAGAAGCCCTTCCAAGAAACTTGATACCCAGATTTTTAATGGCTCTTAAATCATCATTCAGCGTATTAGTATGAATAAAAAAGGCTGCCGATGCCGCTCTGGAAAGATAGTTTTTAAGTACATCCAGTTCAATTACCGTATCAAAGGTGTAGTTCTTCATAATTCCACCCCGTAGTTCTTCATCACGAACAGTGCAAAAAGTGAATCGGCCCATGCAAACCAGTCTCTGGTATATTGGGATGGATCATCACAAAAGAAGCTTTCATGCATGACTCTGGTTCCGCCGCGGGTATTTAAAATATCGGACAGGAGTGCTTCTCTTTTTACGGGATCCTTTTCCGTCAGACCTTCCATAATTAATGCGATATGCCAGATATAGCGGTCCGGCGTATGAGGACTTCCTACTCCCTGTCCATAAATTCCTTTAAAATAGTACGGATTCCTGCTGCTTAACAGAAATCTTCTTGTATTCTTATAGATCTCGCTCTCTTCAGTTTCATACTTCAGCCACGGGATGGAGAGAAGACTGGGAACATTAGCATCATCCATCAGGTTGTAGTTTCCATACCCGTCTGTCTCATATGCATAAATATCCCCGTATTCAGGGTCTTTAACAATTCCAAACTTGCGGATTCCCTCTTCTATTTCATTTCTCAGTCCGCGTGCAGCATCTGCAAGGTCTAAATCCCGATAAATGTTTATGGAATACTCCTCTATATGTTTTAGTACCACTGAAGCAAACATATTAGAAGGAATTAAATAACCGTATCTGCATGCATCATCACTGGGACGAAAGCCAGACCAGGTCATACCTGTATATGCCGCAGGCGTACCTTTTCCGCCTTCCGGGAGTGTATCCGAGGGCGGGCAGTTTCTTCGTTCAAAGCGGTATGCAGAGTCTTTGTCGTGATTTTGCTCTCTTTTCCACAAGGAAACAATCTGCAAAAGTCCCTGCTTTACCTCATTTGAAAATATTTCCTGATCTCCCGTCATTTCAAAATACTCATGAAGCAGCCATACCGGATAACAGAGGGAATCCACTTCGTATTTTCTTTCCCAGTTCCAGGGTGTAGAGTCGGTAATATCCTCATCCCAGCAGTTTCCGTTTGCTTCCTCATTAAACGCATTGGCATACGGATCGATGAGAATATAACGGAACTGCCTTTTTATCAGCCCCCGTACCAGTTCTGCCAGTATGGGGTATTTCTTCAAAAACGGCAGATAATGTATCACCTGAGCGGAGGAATCACGAAGCCACATTGCATGGATGTCTCCGGTAATTACAAACACCTCTTCATTCTCCAGAAACCGGACTGTTGTTTTGGCTGTAGTCTGAAAACATTTCTCGAAAGTCTGAAGTAATTCCTCATTCACAGGCAGCTTGTTTTTAATAGTTTCGGCAATCTCTTCCACCGCCTGATTTAATAATCTCTGTTTTTCTTCCAGCTTCATACTGCCTCCTGTCCTGTGTTTGTTACTTAAATCTGACTAAAATAGTTTTTATCTCGTAAGGCGTAAATTCCAGGCTGACCGGTCCGCTTTTAAAATCTTCCGTGGGCCGTTCCATTAAATCACACTGGCACCAGGAAGAGATCTTAAGTGCGCTTGTCAGTACTGCGCTTACTCTTGCCCCTGCAAATTCATGGAACCGTAAGACGATATCCTGAGAATACTCTGCCTGTTTGATACAATCTGATGCAATATAGTCATTATCAAGATGAAACAGACTTCCTGACGTGATCTTTGGTGCACCTGAGACTGCTGTAATGGGATTATTTAAATCAAAGGACTCCTGTTCCAGTCCGGAATCGTACCATTCCTCCCTATGAGGATAGAGAGAATAGGTAAATTCATGCAGCCCTAAATCTGCGGCGTAATCAGGATCTGTTGCCGATTTAATTAAAGTTAAGCGCATGGTGTCCTCATAGATATCGTGACCATACTTGCAGTCATTTAAGAGCGCCACTCCGTATCCCGTTTCGCTGAAATCCATCCACTTATGGGCAACTACTTCAAATCTGGCGGCTTCCCAGCTGTCATTTCTTGTTATTCTGCGCCTGATATTTCCATATTGAATATCAAATCTGGCGTCAATGCTTCTGATGCCTACAGGAAATGCCGTCTTTAACAGTTTCTGGCGCTCTTCCCATATGATCCTGGTTTTAAAGTCAATCCTTTTCTTTTCATGGTAGAGACACATGGTTTGAGAGATCGTGGATTTGTGATAGTCCCAGGAGAATGTAATCCAGATTCCAAGCGGATTTACTTCTATACAAACCTCCTTTAAATCCCTGATTTCTTCCATCTTATTTCCATACGTCGCTTCCAGTTCCCATGCGTCAAAGCATCTTGGCTTGTCTTCAAACACCTGCAAGACATTGCCCCTCTTCCCTTTTGAAAGAATATCCCTGCCTGCTTCCTTATCATAAATTTCAGTCAGCTGCCCCCACTCATTCCAGGCAACCCGGTAATAACTGGTTTCTGCCTGGCGGGAACTATCTTGTGTGCTGATATGACTGGAATCCTGACCGGTATGATCCACTTCCAAAGAAGCCGTATCCCGGTACAGAGTCACAAAAGAAAACGGAGCCATGTCCTTAACCAAAACCTGTGACACCCCATCCTTTGTATAACTGTAAAGAAGCTGTCCATTTTCATCCCGGAAACGGTCACCGTCCGAGGTTTCAGAAATCCTGACAATGGTGGTTCTCTTCCAGTTTGAATTATTCCATACCGTATAAACCCCTGATTTTTTCACATATAAAGCCTGACTGATCTCATCTTCTACCTGTGCAAGAAGCTGACAGGCCTTTTCATATTCCACATGGCTGTCCTCATACACTTCCCTGATAGAGGAACCGGGCAGAATATCATGAAATTGCTGGCAGAGAACGATTTTCCAGGCTTTTTGCAGCCTGTCTCTGTCATAGGCAATACCGCCCCACTCTTTTGCCAGAACAGAACGTATCTCTGTGTCCCGAAGGTAAAATTCCATTTTCCGGTTCATTTTCTTATTGTATGCCTGGGAGGTGTAGGTTCCTCTGTGAAACTCCAGATAAAGTTCCCCATCCCAGACCGGGAGGTTTCCTTCCATCTCATTTCGTTCTACTGTTTCTCTCAGCCTTCTAAAATACTCCGTTGCACTCTCAAACTGTACTTTTGGAAGACCGGGAATTTTATTTAAATGTTTCAGTGTCTCTATCATATCACGGTTTGGTCCGCCGCCGCCATCTCCATATCCATATGAAATAAGAAGATCCCGGTTTAAATCTTTATTTTTATAGTTATCCCATACTCCTTTGACAGCGTAGGGTCTGGTATCCCCGTTGTACGTATAGGAATCGGAATCCTGATCGGTCGTAGTTACAAAATGAGCCGTAATCTCCGTACCGTCAATTCCCTTCCAAAGGAAGGTGTCAAAGGGCAGACGGTTGGTATCATTCCAACTGATCTTGGTGGTCATGAATGCCTCCACTCCTGCCTTTTTCAGAATCTGGGGAAGTGCCCAGGAGTACCCGAAAACATCCGGAAGCCAAAGGAATTCACTCTCATATTCAAATTCTTCCTGAAAGAAATTTTTACCCACAAGGATCTGTCTTACAATGGACTCGCCGCTTGCCAGGTTACAGTCGCACTCTACCCACATGGCTCCGGCAGGTTCCCATTTTCCCTCTTTTACCCGTCTTTTAATGGAATCATAAATATCCGGATAATCCTCTTTGATAAATTCATAAAGCTGGGCCTGGGACTGGAGAAAATGATAATGGTCATAGTGATCCATCATACGATTTACCGTGGAAAAGGAGCGGGCTGCTTTTTCTCTTGTATGGCGAAGCCTCCACAGCCACGCCACATCGATATGGGTATGTCCCAGCATACTGACCTGTATATCCGGTTTTCCCTGCCCTTTCATCTTCCCGTTTAAGTATTCATATGCCTTCCTGATGCTATCATAAAAGCGTTCCGTAGCCGGTTCTGTATAATCAACAAAACCAAAGGCTTTTACAAGCATATTCAGCATCCATTCTCTATACTCGTTACCCGAATCTAAAATATCATAAGTTTCCACCACATTTCTCGCCAGAAAGTAGAAATTATCGGTATCATGGTCAAGCACTCCGTATTGGGCACGTACCAGTTCCATAGCCATATCCTTAGGAACTCCCCCTCCATTTAAGCCTGACCAAAGGCGGAATTTTAAATCCAGTAATGCTCCGTTTTCTTTTACCTGAAAAAAGACCTCTTTGTGGTTTCCGTCCACTCCCTGATAAGGTTTGCCATTTAAATAAAGAAGACTTTCAAAATGGCTGTTATTGCCGGTTCCTTCTGGAACGCCAAAATCAAAAATGCCGACAACCTCTTCCTCCATAAGTTCTGCCGGAACAGTAAGTCTGGTGCAAAGCCAGTTATACTGATCCCAGCCTTTATAGCGAAAGCCCTGTTCAATTTCCACTGGTTCACCCACAGGCGTTCTGTTTCCTGTTGTTCCATTGTCCTCATACCAGAAAATATGGTCAAAACTCTTCAAATTTTTATATCGTAATTCCGCCATTTCTTCAATGAGATGGCAGATCCGGTCTCTGTTGTGCAGATCAAATGGCATGGCAGCCTCCTAAAATCCCTCCGTATGCTAAGTCGTATTGCTCCACCAGAATCTTTGCCAGTGAATAGGAATTAACCAGCGGATGTAATGTGAGCGCCCTGACTGCAGTTTCCTTTGAATGGTTTTTAATTGCTTCTACTGTCAGTTTTTCATACATCTTAATCAGTCTGATCAGCAAATAGCAATGCTCCGGTACCTTACCGACAGGCACAGGAATGATCCCGTTTTTTGATACATGACAAGTTACCTCAATGACGTCCTGATCCTCCAGCCCTTCAATACAGCCATTATTCTGGACAGATAGTACCAGTTCCCGCCCCTCTTCGCTTTGAAGACCTTCAATACAGTCCAGCATAACTCCGGCATACCCCATACCATCCGGCACTTCCAGTTCCCCCTTTTTAATGGGTTCCTTTTTATCGTGTCCGGTTTCAATGCTCATATAGGATTCTTCCCTCAGTGCCATGTAATACAAAAATACCTGAAGCGCTGTCTCCGGGGACTTTTCTATATCCATTTGTTTCAATTCTTCCATCATCCGGCAATTTACCGATTCAATGGACTTTCCTCTGGTTTCACCAGACTTTTTGATATTATTAAGAGCCTTTTCCCTGTGATAATAATAGTAGAGATACTCATTGGGCAGATACCCCATTGATCTTAAAAGCTCCGGATCAAAGATAGAGAATTCCTGCACACTCTTTAAAAAGGATTCATCAGACAGAAGTTCCTGCAATATCTCCCTTCCCTCCACCTTCACACTCTGTATCCATGATAAATGATTCAACCCGAAAAATTCCACAGAGAGCTGATCCTGAGTCACACCCAGCTGCTTAGCCATCCGGAATTTGGTGCTGCTGGGAGCATCACAGATTCCTATAATCCGCTCATACCCTGCATTTTTTAAAGCCTGTGTCACCAGCCCGGAAGGATTGGTAAAATTAAAGATCCAGGCATGGGGAGCATGGATTTTAATTAATTCGCAGTATTCCATTAAAACAGGAATGGTGCGCACAGCCATGGAAAAGCCTCCCGCTCCTGTTGTTTCCTGACCGATGACTCCGGCATTTAAGGCAATTTCCTCATCAACAACTCTGGAATGATCTCCGCCTGCCCGGATTGTGGTTACAATATAATCCGCTCCAGAAATTGCTTCTACCGCATTGAAAGAAGTGCTGACCTTTAACCCCTGTCCCCGTCTGACCACAACATGGCGGCACAGACGGCTTATGATCTCCAGTTTTTCCCTGTCAGTATCATATAACACCACTTCATCTATATTTAATTTCTTATAACGGTCAAGAAGACCGTTAATAAAAATGACTGTTCTTACTCCCGCTCCACCAATTACTGTAATCTTCATTTAGTCATCCCGCCTTTCATCCTGTTGTTTTAAAAATTGATACAGTTCCTCTTTTGTTGGAAAGGCTGTATTACCACCATATGCAGTGACTGACATGGCACCGCAGGCATTGGCAATCCTTAAACATTCTTCCATGGTCTTGCCCTTTAAAAATCCATAAACAAAGCCTGCATTAAAGGAATCCCCGGCTCCGGTAGTATCAACTGCACTCACCGTATAGGGAGGGGATTTCGTAAGTGCACCATTTTTTCCACCAATGGACCCGCTCTTTCCCAGTTTGATTACTGCCATGTCGCATTGCTTTGAAAACTCCAAAGCGGCTTCCTCCGCATTCAGTCCTCTTGTATAATGAAGTGCTTCCGTTTCATTCATAAACAAGATATCTATGAAAGGAAGCAGTTCAAAAATGCCCTCATACCACTCCCCTGTTTCATCCCAGCCCACATCAAAGCTGACTGTGGCAGAACTGATTTCCCTAATCTTTTTAAGAAGCATTTGAAACTGATGGTGATTGCGGCTGCCGGCATAAGAAGTCAGGTGAATATGTCCCGCATTCCGAACTCCTTCAAAATCAATCTCCTCTAAATTCCACTCCTCATTGGTTCCCCGGTATGTAAGGAAGGAACGGTCTTTTTCATTGGTAAAACTTAAGGATATTCCTGTTTTATTTTTTTGTGAGGTACGCAGAAAAGTGCAGTCTACGTGACTGCGCGTAAGCTCCTCACGAAGCCATGCACCATGACAGTCCGCTCCCACACTTCCCTGAAAAGCCGGGGTTAACCCCAGCTTTCCAAGTCCCAGTGAAAAAAGCGCTGCTCCGCCGCCCGGATAAACACTCATGTCTTCTACCACATGCTCCTGACCGGCACCGGGAAACTGTTCTACTCCCGGTATTACAACATCCACATTTATATCTCCGTAAATAAATACATCCCACTTTTTTCCTGTCATTGAAACCTCCGTCTGTCAGCCCGATTTACTCTTTTACTGCTCCAATCATGGCCCCTTTTGTAAAATATTTCTGCACAAAGGGATACACACATAAGATAGGAACTGTTGTTATTACAACCGCCGCCATCTTAAGAGAATCCGAGGTGACAGAATTGGTATTCTGGGCAATTGCCTGGGCAACCGAAGTTATCTCTTTGTTTGCCATCGCCCTGGTCAGCATCTGCTGTAAAACAGTCTGTACCGGCCATAACCGGCTACTTCTCATGTAGAACGCACCGGAAAACCAGTCATTCCAGTGATTCACTGCTGTATATAAACCTACCACAGCAATAACCGGTTTGCTTAAAGGCAGAACAATTCTGGTGAAAATCCCGAAATACCCACAGCCGTCAAGCTTTGCAGACTCCTCCAGACTTTCCGGTATGCTTTCAAAAAAGGTTCTCATCATCAGCAGGTAAGTCACACTCACCAGACCTGGAACCACGTAAACACCAAAGTGATCCACCAGTCCCAGTTTATTGTACTGAATATAAGTCGGAATCATCCCTCCGCTGAACAGCATGGTAAAGGTAATCAGTATCGTAAGAAGTTTTCTGCCTGGCAGTCCCTTTTCTTTTAAAGCATAAGCGGCAAAGGAGGTAACCATTAAGCTGGCTGCTGTGCCGATCACAGTCCTGGCTATGGTAATCAGATAGGCCTTGGTTATGGCTCCATCCTGGAATACCTGTTTGTAATTATCCAGAGTGAATATTCTGGGCCAGAAATAAATACCTCCTTTTGCCGCATCCTTTCCGTCATTAAAAGACAGAGCTGCAATGTTTAAACAGGGCAGAATGATGACAAGACATAGTCCTATGACCACACAATAGATTAAAACCTGAATTATCTGATCCGATCTGCCTGATTTTATTTTACTGCGTCCGTTCACAGTTCTTTTTGCTTTCATGTCTGAGCACCCTGCCCTTTCTTTCTTATCGCATTTTATTTTTTGTCAAAGCAGATAGCGGAAGGATCCTCTTTATAAAGTTGTGTTAAATACTCTATAAATTTATCATTTCCCGCTGCTTTTAACTGCTGGCGGAAGGATTCCACAATTTTTTTTGCGTCCTCATCCGTTCCTGCATAAACAGCCTGAACGATCATTTCCTTATAGTTGAGCAGAGACATCTGAGCTTTAACATCCGTCATGGATTCTGCTGATAAATATCCGGTTGCATTCAGTCCTGGAACCAGTCTGTAAGTGATTGGATAATCCTTTGCCACCTCAACAGCCCGTTTAAAGGTGTTACTGGAATTGGCTCCCGGACGGTTTTCTCCAAAGTTATTCATATTGTCTATGTTAGTCAGTACAAAGCTGAAGAATACGCAGCCTGTATATCCAAAGCCGGCGCCAATGTTATTTACCAGATAATCCTTGTCACCTTCGTTTAATTTCTTTAATGCCTCATCAGTCAGTACTGGCTTCCCGTCCTTCATCTCATAACTTTTTCCTTCTACACCATACTGGCAGAGAAGCTGGCCTTCCGGTGTGGATAAATAATCAAAGAATTTCAGGATTTCTTCCGGTTTCTTTGCATCTGCAGAAATAGCCCATACGCCGTTCTGTTTCTTACCATGTTCTACCTTCGCATTATTTCCCGTAACGTCATCTAACGGTCCAAGGGGAATCCAGTCTTCGGAGGCATAAATAATATCCTGATAGTTGTGTACATCTGCCATAATGGCGGAATTATGGGATCTGGAAACTTCTTCTGCACGGGTTCCATCCATAGTAAAGAACTCCGGATTCATCAGGCCTTCTGCCAGCAGTTTTCTCAAGTAATTGATTTTTTCAAACACGTAATCCGTATCTGCCTCGTGCTTAATCACGCCGTTACTGTCTAAGTTGTAGCCATCACTGACCCCCCAGGTATAGCCTGGCACAATGTATTGCAGTGTATCCGGAGATCCTCCCCAGTATTTCGGTCCCAGAGGAAAAACAGGATTCCCGTTGTCATCTTTAAAGTTTCCGTTTTTTATCTGAACTAACAGGTCGTAGAACTGATCCTGTGTTCTGATTTTAGAAGGATCGATTCCAAGCTTATCTGCAATGGATTTCTGAATGTACAACCCGCCTCTGTATGCAGTCTCTGGATCATAAATTAAGGAACGGTCTTCCGAATCAATGGATAAAGGAAGAATATAAGCAGCTCCATTAAAATCCTTGCGGAACATGATGTTTTTTCTTGAATCGTCAGGTAGATATTTATCTTCCAGGTAATGGCTATAAACTTTTGTATCCTTTAACAATCCGGATACATCGGCAAACATTCCTTCCTTTGCTGCCTTTAAAAGAATCGGGAATTCTTTTCTTGTGGAATCATCCATATAAGAGAAAATCACATCCGGAATGGTTCCTGATGCCAGCTGAGCTGCCATAACATTGGAATCCTTGTCTCCGGGAGTATACTGGATGTCAAGTTTAATACCAGTACGCTTTGTCAGTTCTTTCATCACCTCTGTGTTGGCCAGATCCTTTGGCAGACTGTTTCCGATATCATTCACATAAGCCTGTACCGTAATAGTCCGGTCCGCAATCCAGGTATCCGGTTTTCCCGTATTATCTGAAGATGATGCGCTTTCCCCACCTTTTGCCCCCTCATTTGCCTTTGAACTGCAGCCCGTCACTCCCGCTGCTCCCACTGCGACTACTAAAGCTCCTGCAAGCAGCCGCTTTCTGATACTTTTTCTCATAAAAATACCTCCTCTTTCATCTTTTATTTACCAGAGACTGACTCCTGTAAATCGTTTTGATAACCGGTTGCATACTATTACCAGAATAAGTCCTACAATACCCTGAATGAGTCCCACTGCTGTTGCATAGCCGAACTGGCCATTCATAAGCCCCATCTGCAGAACAAAGGTATCAAGCGTATCTGCAACCGACATGTTTCCGGGAGTCCGCAGTAAGTATATCTGTTCAAAACCTTTGGATAAAAGTCCTCCCACTCCCATTATGAAAAGTAAACCAATAGTACCCCTGATTCCCGGCAATGTAATATGCCAGATTTTTTTTAACTTGGAACAGCCATCAATGCTTGCAGCCTCATAAAGAGCCGCATCTACGCCGCTGATTGCTGCCAGATATATGATGGAATCCCAGCCAATATTTCTCCATAAATCCATAGAAAATAACAGCTGAAAGAAATATTTTGGTTCCATTAAGAAAAATGTGCCTGGGTCCCCTCCCAGCTTTCCGATGAACTGATTTAATACCCCGATGTTAGGTGCCAGAATCCTCTGAAGCATGGTCACAATAATAACTGTGGATAAAAAGTGGGGCAGATACGTAATGGTCTGGCTGATCTTTTTGAATTTCTCATTCTTAAACTCATTAAGCAGAAGCGCAAGAATAATTGCAAAAGGAAATTCCAGAATACATTTAATAAATCCCACAATCAGTGTGTTTCTTAATAATCTTGGAAAATCATAGCTGGTAAAAAACATGCGGAAATAGCGAAATCCAACCCAGGGGCTTCCCCATATCCCCTTCCGGAAGGAATAATCCTTAAATGCAAGTATGACTCCTCCCATTGGAACATAACAGATGAGAACATAATAAATGATGCAGGGCACCAGCATGAGATACAAAGGCCAGAACCGGATCAACTTCTTTGTTATGGACATATTAACTCTCTCCTTTTTCTTCTGCCGCAAATTTAAGTCTTACGCAAACCGGGTAATGATCGGAAAGATAAACGCCCTTCCAGGATTCATCCCAGATTGTTACCTCCTGGCAGATAATTTCTCTGTCCCCAAAAATATAGTCTATTTTCTCTAATTCCTGTCTTCCGTAATCATGAAAGGTTCCGTCAATCTGAGCCGTTAAATCTGTAAATTCCCTGGCAGCTTTCATGACCTCCATTTCCGGAGAATCCGGACAGGCGTTAAAATCTCCTGTAATGACAGTAGGAGCATCGTGGCCATATCTGTCATCCTGAATTTTTTTCAGTATCTGAGTTAACGCTGCCTCTCTCGCCTCTTTGCCTTCATGATCCAGATGGGTATTATAAATGCGAATCAGCTTTCGTTCCTCAAGACTCCAAAGTAAAACCTTTGTACAGGTTCTTGGACACATGCTTTGATTTTCATATCGGGAGCCAAAAACCTCAGGAGTATTGGAGAGCCAGAAAACTTCCAGTCCCAGAAGATCAAATTTCATTTTCCGATAGGCAACTGCAGTCTGCTCATCCTCTAGATCTTTTCCTCTCCCGCAGCCTACGATGTTATAATCCGTTAAATTTTCTTTCAGCCATAGCGCCACATGAGGCAGAACTTCCTGAAAGCAAATTACGTCAGGGGATTCTTTTTTAATTTTTTCTAATATATACGGTTTGCGGAAACAGAAGCTGTTTTCCCTGTCCTGACCATAATCGCACCGGATATTAAATGTAACCAGTTTCACTTATAAACCCCTCCCTTCCTGGTTTCTGATATAAGGATATCGGAAAATTCATTTCTCCACAATGGACATTTCTCCGCTTATCAGTGGATAATTGTTAAACTTTAACTACCTGTATTGCTTCCTGATTGCAGCAGTAGTATAGTGTGCTTAACACAGAAGAGAATGGAGGTTTTTTATGAAATTAATCTATGAAACAGGGGGAATTTTAAACGAAGGTTTCGTAGGACAGATCTCATATACTGTCTGCCTGGACAAAGTTTACGATGCTATGGACATTGAATTTACCTTTGACAAACAGCATTATCAGACTATCACAGAAGAAATGGAAAAAAAAATCAGAGAGTCCTGCCGTGGCACTGAATACGAACATGCTTCGGATGAGGAACTTAAGGATGCCATGAGAGGAATGAAGACTGAAATACATACCATTGTAACCATGAATGATACCTTTATCGGAGGAGTACACAAACAGCTCACTACAAGACACATGGTTTATTCAAAGGAATTCACCAGCGACGGCTGCATCCCCCAGGAACAGATTTCCGGAGTAATTAAGGTGACTCTGGCAGTCTTTAATGTGCTTCTTGACGGAACAAACTACCGCCTGAAGTTAACCGCAGGAAATCAGGAAAAGCAGATTTCATCAGATGGAGGTGCCTATGTATAAGCGACTGGAGCTTCACAATCACACCACAGAATCAGACGGTACACTGACCCCCTCCCAGCTGATCCAGTTTATGGAGGAAAATCTTGTAGATGGATTTGCAATCACAGACCACAATACCATTTCCGGTCACAATAAAATCAAAGGACTGCTGGAACAGAAAAAAAGCAGTATCTCTTCCATTTACGGAATGGAGTATACCACCTATTACGGACACATCCTGTGCCTGAATTTAAAAGAATACCTTTCCTGGGAATCCATTGATTACCATCGACCGGAGCGATTGTTTCACAGTCTGAAAGAAAAAGGAGCCCTGGTTGGAGTGGCCCATCCATTTTCCTATGGACACCCATTTGCCAGAGGCTGTCGGTTTGATATGACTATTACAGATTTTAATTCCTTTGATTTCATTGAAATATTTAATAATCCGGAACCCCTTCACCAGGTAAATGAACCCGCACTTTTGTGGTGGGAAGATCTTGTTTTAAAAGGGTTTCCACTGTCCGCCACCTGCGGTATGGATTTACACGGCAGGTGGGACATGAACAATCAGTATGCCACCTTCATAGAAGGAGTGGACGGCGGCAATATTGAAACAGAACTGGAAGATGCCATCAGGCATCAAAAAACCTGGGTTTCCAGAGGACCGATTTTAGAATCTCAATATAACCCCCAGAAGCAGACAATCTTATTCACCATCTGCGAGACAAAAAAACCGGGATTTCTTCACTCAGACAGCGACCGTTATCTCCTCTCCCTGCGAAGTATAACAGGAACTGTTATAAAAGAATTCCCGGACTGCCGGTCTTTGGAAATCCCGGTCAATGAGCTGTATGGGGATTCCAATACCCGGTCTGCCCTCATTCCAAAGCTGTATCAAAACCATACAGCCATTGAAAATCTGGTGGCGGTGGCACCTGTCATTGTACCAGACTGATCATTCATAATTATCTGCGGTGGGCTTTGCGGTACTCCAAAGGTGTCAGGCCAGTGGTCTTTTTAAAGACACGAAAGAAATACTGGCTGTCCTCATAGCCCACCTCTTTGGATATATCAGCGATACTTTTTCCCGAATTCACCAGATAATCACAGGCTTTATTTAAACGCAGTTCCTTAATGTAATTAACGGTGGTCTGCCCGGTCTCCCGCTTAAATATGGTAGAATAGTAATTGGGACTTAAGGAATACTTTTCAGCCAGTTCATTGACGGAAATATCCCTGTTGTAATTATCCCTGATGTATTTAATGCTTAATTTCACCTTGTTTTTTGCATTGCCATCCGGATCGGCATCTGCATTCATACAGTCCATGATCAGCAGGTAAAGATGTCTTCGTAAATCCTCTAATGATCGAAAGGAATCAAAAAGTTCCGGCTTCATTACCAGCTTCTCTATCTTATCCGGATCCATGACCGCCGAATTAGAAAGACTTAATATCATGTTTGTAATTCTGGTCCATAGAATCCGCACATAAGAAGTATTGTATTTCTTTATGTTCTCATCTGAAAATATATCCTGTATCATCACTTCAATATGCTCTGCATCATGACGTTCAATATACCGGCGCAGCATGTTCAGTTCCGATACAGGAAACTGGTCTGCAGACAAAACCCTGATATCATCATAAAAATACAGATTGGAATTTCCGTGAATGACTCTTTGGGTCAGGCTTTCTCTCGCCTCTTCCACCCCGTTTTTCACTGTTTCCATAAGAGCTGCGCTGACACCAACCGTAAGAGAAATCCGAAGCTTTTTACGCATGACATTAGAAAATATAGTAAGGAGCCGTTCTGTTTCCAGGCGAAGCTGATTTTTATTTTCATGACTGGTCAACGCGTAAAGCTGGTTGCTATTGCCCAGATTGCTTACGATCAGCTTCCCGCAGGGGGAAGAAAGCTCCATGAATACATTTTTAATGGAAAACTGGATTAAATCAATGTCTTTACATTCAAAATAATTTTGTTCATAGCTGTCTCCGTCAATATGAATTATCATCACCATCACATAACGGTTAAGAAGAGGAAACTTCTGTAACACTGCTGTTTCCAGGGTAGTGCCTGCGCCAATGGCTTCCTGGTTTAAAAGCAGATCATTCACTGTCTTTTCAAACAGGTAAGTCCGGTTCTCTTCCATAGAACGGATGCCCTTTTGTATCATCTGCCTTTCCTTCTTCTTTTCATCAATCCGCTCTGCCACTTCTTCTACCGCTTTTTTTAATGCCTCATTGGATATCGGCTTTAACAGATAAGCTGTTACCCCCAGCCGGATCGCCTGTTCCGCATATTCGAATTCCGCGTAGCCGCTTATAATAATAAAATGGATATCAGGTAAAAATGATTTCACCCTTCGAATCAGGGTCAAACCATCCATATCCGCCATACGGATATCTGTAATAACAATATCCACTGGTTGATTTTTAAGTATTTCAATTGCCGCAAGTCCGCTTTCCGCCTCATACAATTGCACAGGCTTCAGATTCAAATACTGAAGTCTGGCAACCATCCCCTGTCTGATTAAGTCTTCATCGTCTACAATTAAAACCCTTTTATCCATTTATGCCCCTCCTATTGCATGAAAGGCAGACATATGGTGAAAATGCTGCCCTTATTCTCCCCGCTTTCAATGGTAATTCCATATTCCTCACCATAAGTAAGCTTAATTCTTTGATTTACATTCTGTATCCCGATACTCTGCTTTTTCTTCTCCTCATCGCCCCTGATTTCAATATGATCCCTGATCTCCTCCACCATCTCTTCTGACATACCGATTCCATCATCTGCAATCTTAATCATCAGATAGTCATCTTCCTGGTAAATGGAGATTTCCAAAGTTCCTGTCTGTTCCATCACACTCAGTCCATGAACGATGGCATTTTCCACAATGGGTTGCAAAATAAACCTTAAAACCAGATTTTTCTCCAGTCCCGGTTCCACATTGTAATACGCTTCAAATTTATTCCCAAAACGGGTTTTTTGTATATAAATATAATTTTGCGTATGGGAAAGCTCCTGTTCCACAGTAACAAATTCCCCGTAATTTCTGCCCAGACTATAACGAAAATTCTCGCCCAGCTTTTCGCAAAGATCACAGATAAGAAAAACTCCATTTACAGCAGCGATGGAGCTGATGGTTTCCAGCGTATTGTATAAAAAATGGGGATTAATCTGCAGCTGAAGATTGCGCACCTGACTTTCCTTGTTTTCCAGCTGCTGAACGTAATTTTTCTTAATCAGACGGTCCAGTTTTAAAAGCATCTGATTAAACTGTTTATCAAGAATTGCAATCTCGTCACTGCCCCTGATCTCCTCATTAATGGTAAGATCACCGGTTTCCGCAATTTTTATCTTATCAATTAATCTGGATACCCTTTTTGCAAAGCTTCTGGTAAACAGAAATGCTGTCAGTGCAATAATCACCATAACCAGAACCAGTACCGGCAATATGGAGTTTTGTATTTCCTGCCGTTTTTGATCCAGCTGGCTGTTGTTAAAGAGAAAAATCAGTTTCAGCCCGTAATACTCCTCTGTACTGGTACCGATCATGGTATTCTTGCCATAATTCCCCTTCTGTTTCAGTTCTTCGAAGGATTGTTCCTGTATGATGTCATTGTACGATGGATTAGAAGAATATACAATCTGATTTTTCCGGTCCAGCACAATCACATCATAAGCATAAGAATAATCTTCTCCGATTGCCGGTTCAAACAGCTTTTTCGTATACAAGTCCAGTTTTACAAATCCCACGTATTTGCTCTCATAACTGTTGACATCTACATCCACAATATTTTTGATCAGAGACAGGACCTTGCTTTTCTTTCCGTCTCCAGTGGCATAAATAAAATAATACTGATTGGCTGCTTCCTTGCTGATATACCAGATCTCCCTGCTGGCCTCTGTAATCATCGCAACTCTGGTCCCATAAATTTTATTATCCAGATTATTTGAATAAATCATACAATTCCGGACTTCATATCCATCCAAATGAAAGGATTTATTCACCTCAATACTCACATCATTCCCCATAACGTAGGGATTTTTCTCCCCGGTTCTCCCCTGGAGGGTATTTAAAACAATGGTATTATTGGACAGCTGCTTCAGACTGTACTGATACTGATTTAATTTACTCTCAAGAGACGTTGTGTACTGGGCAACCAGCTGGTTATGGGATGCAATCAGCTCCTCTGTTATCATATGGCTGATCTTTCGAAGCATCAGAGAACTGATAAAAAGGATGGGGACGATACTTACAACAGCTGTAAAGGTAACAAGCTGGGTAAATATGGTGCCTGAATGAAATAAATGTCGAATCACGCTTTTAAGCCTGTTTTTCATAATCCACCTCATTAAATTGATGAAAAGTAATACGCCAAAAAAGAACAGGATATGTATCTCTACACATTCTGTTCTCCGAAAAAACTTGATTTAAAACAATTGCTTTCTATTCGTTCTTCAATATCCTGCTTCGATATATTGTTCAATTAATTTATCCAACTCCACGCTTCTAAGATAAATCACTTCGCCATCCTCGTGATCAATACTTTTATTTAATCTTTCCCTTGCAACTTCAATATTCTGTATTAACTCTTCTTTTGACATTATCATTTCATGATTCTCCTTTGCTCTTTATTCGTATCTGTCTGTGTTTGCAGAAGAGCACAAGAGTAGATATCACTACCAAAATCAATGACAGCGCCTGAGACACCGGTATGCCAGTACTAAAGAAGATCAGCTGATCCGTACGGAGTCCTTCTATCCATACTCGTCCTAATCCATAGCCCAGCAGGTAGATAAGAAGCATTTCACCATCGAACTTTTTGCGTTTCCGATACCAAAGCATAAAAATCAAAACGCATAAATTCCACATTGATTCATAAAGAAATGTGGGATGAACCTGAATAAATTCCACACCATCTTTTACAATTAAGTGGTTTAAAAGCTCCTTAGATATCATATTCTCATTAACAAGCGCCCTTCTGATTCTCATAGCAAACAGGCCGTCTGTATATCCGCCGAACGCCTCGCAATTAAAGAAGTTTCCCCATCTTCCTATAATTTGCCCGGTAATTAATCCCAAGCAACCAGTGTCCGCCAAAGAAAAGAAGGAAAGTTTCTTCACTCTGGTGTAAACCGTGAGGGTAATGACAGCTCCTATGACGCCACCGTAGATTGCCAGCCCTCCTGCTCTGGTATTGAATATCTGAAGCAGATCATCTTTATAGGTGTCCCAGTCAAAAATCACATAATAGATACGGGCTCCCATAATAGAAATAATGATTGCATACAGTGCATAATCCAGATAAATATCCGGGTCCTGCCCTCTGCGTTTTGCATCGCCTGCCGCAACCCAAAGACCTGCCAAGATTCCAATTCCTATGATAATACCGTAAAATGCAATGCGGAATCCAAATATCGAGATACTGTTTTGCAAGTGGTCAATGGTAATTCCCAAATGCACAAAACTAATATCTGCCGTATTTGCCATTCGTCTTCTCCTTTCGATGTTTTCTTTATTTTACCCCGCTAAAACACAAAAATCAAACATTATCGCCCGACATATTCAACTATATTTCGACAAACCCTTTGTTCTTTTTGTTTTTCTCTTTTAATTTCGTGGATAATATGATATTCTATATTAGTTGTAGATAAAAATCAACCATGAATATAAACAATATTAGGAAGGTATTTGATATGAAATTAGGTATTGTCGGCTTGCCGAACGTAGGGAAAAGTACTTTGTTTAATTCACTCACAAAGGCTGGGGCAGAATCTGCCAACTATCCTTTCTGTACCATTGATCCAAACGTAGGAGTTGTTCCTGTTCCGGATGTACGTTTAGGACAGCTGGCCGCATTGTATGATTCCGCTAAAATCACACCTGCAGTCATCGAATTCGTAGACATCGCAGGTCTTGTAAAAGGCGCATCCAAAGGAGAAGGACTTGGTAACCAGTTTCTCTCCAACATCCGTGAAGTTGATGCCATTGTCCATGTAGTACGCTGCTTTGAAGACCCCAATGTCATTCACGTAGACGGAAGCGTAGATCCGCTGCGGGATATTGAGACCATTGATTTAGAGCTGATTTTCTCTGATCTGGACATCCTTGACCGGAGAATTGCCAAATCCACAAAGGGCGCAATGAATGATAAATCCCTGGCAAAGGAATTAACCATCTTAAAGAAAATCAAAGCCCATCTGGAAGACGGAAATCTTGCCAGAAGCTTAGAAACAGAGGATGAGGATGAAGCTGTATTTATCTCCAGTCTTAATCTTCTTACTTATAAGCCGGTAATTTTCGCTGCTAACGTATGTGAAGATGACCTTGCCGATGACGGCGCTTCCAACGCATATGTGGAAAAAGTCCGTTCCTTTGCAAAAGAAAACAACAGTGAAGTTTTTGTCATCTGTGCTCAGATTGAACAGGAAATTGCAGAGCTGGAAGAGGACGAAAAAAAGATGTTCTTAGAAGATCTTGGACTGACCGAATCTGGTCTTGAGAAACTGATTGCAGCCAGCTACCACTTACTGGGCTTAATCAGCTACTTAACAGCCGGTCCTACCGAAACCAGAGCCTGGACCATAAAAGAAGGGACTAAGGCACCTGGAGCAGCAGGAAAGATTCACTCCGATTTCGAACGTGGATTTATCCGTGCAGAGGTTGTCAATTACCAGGATCTGCTGGATTGCAAGACCTATCCCGCCGCAAAAGAAAAAGGTCTGGTACGATTGGAAGGAAAAGAATACGTGGTAAAAGACGGAGATGTAATTTTATTCCGTTTCAATGTATAAATATGTTACTGCCGCCGGCATGAAACCGGCGGTTTTTTTATGCAAATTCTGATAAATTTTGTCAAAATGTTATTTGCTCTTGTAAACTCTTTCTCTTATGTTATAATATGACATGGCTCTGAAATGACAGACAAAAACCGAAACACAACAGAATAAAAAAGGGAGTTACCGCACAGATGAAAACATTAATAAAAGCAGTAATTGCAGGGATCGCTATCAGCACGGGGGGCATCATTTATTTAACCCTGGAGAACCATATTGCAGGTTCTTTCTTATTTACCATTGGGTTATTTACCATATACACCTTTGGCTTCCATCTATTCACAGGCAAGGTATGCTATATTGTGGATGAAAAACCTTCCTATCTCCTGACCGTTCTCCTGGTATACATAGGTAATTTTGTGGGAACCACAGGGATGGGGACCATATTCAGACATACAAAACTCTCCAAATTAACAGCCCACGCTGCTGATATTGTCAGCATGAAGCTGTCAGACACCTTATTCAGCACCTTTATCATGGCGATTTTTTGCGGTGTGATGATGTGTATTGCAGTCATCGGTTTTCAGACCATTAAGGATGGGGTTGGAAAATATTTTGCTCTGGTTCTTCCAGTTATGGTATTCATCCTCTCCGGTTATGAGCACAGTATTGCAGATATGTTTTATTTCACCATGGCAGGTGCCTGGAGTGCCAAGGCATTCTTATATATTCTGGTGATATCTGCCGGAAACTTAACAGGCGGCTGTCTGATTCCCATAGCAAAGAAGTATTTAAAGGAAGAGGGATCACCTGCACATTCCTGACAGGTATGATCCCCATAGAAATAAGGGCAGAAATCCCCATTGTATGGATTTCTGCCCTTGTTTTATTATATAAAGCTGCTGATCAGATCCTTTAGAACCTGATCTTGTGTTTCTCGTTTTATCAGGGGTGTACCGTCATTTAAAATTCCGTTTTTTCTGTGAAAATCCAGCTTATCTTCCCGATAGAGAATGCCGGTAGGGATTTTTTCACTTACTTCCATTGACATTCTGATGGCTTCCAGCCGATTGGTGGGATCATAGTCATCTTCAAGGGGCGCTGCCATATTTTTGTAGTAAGCAAAGGTATTCACTTTATTGAAGGTGATACATGGCTGAAGAATATCCACGAAAGCATATCCGGGATAAAGGATTGCCTCCTTCATAATATTTACCAGTTGCTTTGAATCACCACTAAAGCCCCTGGCTACAAATCCCGCACCTGAAGCAATTGCCAGAAGCACTGGATTTAAAGGCGTATTTAAGTTGCCATCGGTCTGAACTCCTGTAACAAAACCTTCCCCGCTGGTGGGTGATGCCTGCCCTTTGGTCAGACCATAAATCTGATTGTCATGAACAAAATGAGCAATGTTCACATTTCTTCTTATGTTGTGAATAAAGTGGTTGCCACCTTCACCATAAGAGTCACCGTCTCCGGAATTCACTATAACAGTAAGCTCCTCATTGGCAATTTTAGCGGCAATTGCAGCCGGAAGCGCCCTTCCATGAAGCCCGCAGAAGCTGTTGGTGTTTAAATACTGGGGCGTTTTCGCCGCCTGGCCGATTCCTCCCACCATTAATACTTTATTTGGTTCAATGCCCAGTTCCTCCAGCGCTGTTTTCAGGCTGTTTAAAATGGAAAAGTTTCCACACCCCGGACACCATGCTGTTTCATAAGTTTTGAATTTATCCATCTACCTGTAACCTCCTTCCAGCACTTTTTTTGTAATTTCTTCACCTGATATCTGCCTGCCGTCATATTTTAAAATACTTTTATGACACTCAATTCCTGTCTGCTCTCTGATCAGGGAAGCCAGCTGGCCTGTTGCATTTTGTTCTACGTTGATTAACGTCCTGCCTTTCGCATAAAATTTTAATTTCTCCTGAGGAAGGGGATAAATATCTCCAAACACCAGGGCGCCATAGCTTCCTTTCCCATTTTTATTTAGAAGAGAGACCGCCTCTTTGATGGGGCCGTAAGCAGAACCCCAGCCAAGTAACAGTGTTTCGCAGTTCTCCTCTCCTATAAACTCTGGTTCTGACAGTTCTTCCATCAGACCCTCTAATTTTCTCATCCGCTTATCCACCATCTGGATTCTGACCTCTGCAGATTCCGTGATCCATCCTCTTTCATCATGTTCATCACTGTCAGCAGCAACAATATGGTCTGTAAGTCCGGGAATAAGCCTGGGGGAAATTCCATCTTCCGTTATCCTGTAACGCAAATACTCTCCTTCTGCCTCCGTTGCATGACTGACTTGTTTCAGTCCCGATATGTCAAAGGGCTTCACACAGGCTGTTGAATCTCCAAGATACTGGTCGCTGAGCAGTATGACAGGGATCTGGTATTTTTCTGCCAGATTAAGAGCCCGGAATGTCTGGTAAAAAGCATCCTCCTGACTTCTTAACGCTATCACAAGTCTGGGGAACTCTCCCTGGGATGCGGAAATAACAAATTTTAAGTCACTTTGCTCTGTGCGGGTGGGCAGACCGGTTGCCGGACCAGGTCTTTGCACATCTACAGCTACAAGAGGAATCTCTGCAATACCGGAGAATCCCAGCGCCTCCACCTTTAAGCAGAAGCCGCCTCCGCTGGTTCCTGTCATGGCTCTTGCGCCGGCAAAGGAAGCACCCAGTGCCATGTTAACGGCAGCAATCTCATCTTCTGCCTGCTCCACCACGATTCCTGCCTTATGTCCTACAGAGGCCAGATATTCTAAAACTGCCGTAGATGGAGACATTGGATAGGCAGAATAGAATTTAAGTCCTCCCGCCACTGCTCCAAGCCCCAAAGCCTCACTGCCTGAAATAAGCATATAATCTTTATAACCGCCTTCCAGATGGTTAAATTTTGCTTCTACGGCTGCGTATCCAGCTTTGGCTGCATTTAAATTAACCTCAAGGATTTCCTTCTTCATGACATCAGCCATGATTTCCTCAACATAGGTAAATGGCTCACCGAAGAGTTTTAATATCGCTCCTACTGCCACACTTGCAGAAGCTTTCCCGTTCCCAAGTTCTTTTGCAATTTTGTTCATGGGAAGTTTCATGACTCTTACGTCTGTATCAGGATAATCAAAACTGCTGTCACATAAGACAAAACCTTCTTCCTTTAATTCGTGCTTATGTAAGTCAATGGTCTCCTCATTCAAAGCAATGATTCCATCTAAACGGTAACTGTGGGAGGTAATGACCTCCGTCCCAAATCGCAGAAGGGAAAAGTTATGACCTCCCCGCACCCGTGACATGAAATCTCTGGTTGTATAGATATAATAGCCGGAATGCTTCAGCAGTTTTTCTAAAATAGAGACTGTGGTATCGATGCCTTGGCCGGCAGCGCCACCAATCAGAATATTATACATAGGTTTTCCTCCTTTTAAATTTTGACTAATTATAACTTATAATCACATTATTATCAATATATATCGAACTATTTTTATACTTTTTATAATTTATTGTTATTTTTTTAATTATTGCAGTTAATTGTTTCAAAATTAACATATTAATAAATATTCAATCCATATAGCTTTAAGACTCTTGAAGATAAAAAGGAAGAGAAACAAAATGTCTCTCTTCCTTCTCATTATACCAGATTGGTATAGCCCATTAGGCTGATATCTACTTCTTTCGCTACTTCACGGCCCTCTCTGATAGCCCATACCACAAGGGACTGGCCTCTGTGCATATCTCCTGCCACAAAAACCTTATCCACGTTGGTTTTATATCTGCCCGCTTCGGTTTCAACATTACTTCTGCCGTTTAACTTCACACCGAACGCATCTGCAACATAATTCTGAGCGCCTAAGAAACCGGCTGCTATCAGAACTAAATCAGCAGGAACTTCTTTTTCACTGCCTGCTACCGGCTCCATGCTCATCCGTCCGGTTTTCTCATCCTTTTTCGGCTCAAGGCTCATTAAAACTGCTTTTACCAGCTTGCCGGATTTATCTTTTATAAATTCCTTCACAGTCGTCTGATATACTCTTGGGTCTTTGCCAAATACAGAGATTGCCTCTTCCTGACCGTAATCAGTTTTCAGCACTTTTGGCCATTCCGGCCAGGAGTTATCCTCTGTCCTTGTTTCAGGAAGCTTTGGCATCATCTCAAGCTGAGTCACAGAGGCACAGCCATGGCGGAGCGACGTACCAACACAGTCGTTCCCTGTATCTCCGCCCCCGATTACAATCACATGTTTTCCCTTTGCAGATATATACTGATTATCCTGCAGGTCAGAATTTAACAGGCTTTTTGTTGTGGATTTTAAGAAATCCACTGCAAAATAGATTCCCTGTGCATCTCTTCCGGGAACATTTAAATCTCTGGGATTTGATGCTCCACAGGCAAGGATAATACGGTCATAGTCCTTTAAAAGGTCTTTCGCCTTCTGGTTTTTTCCAACATCAGCATTGGTAAGAAACTCGATTCCCTCTTCTTTCATGATTTCAACCTTCCGGTCAATCACATGCTTTTCCAGCTTCATATTGGGGATTCCATACATGAGAAGTCCGCCTGCACGGTCTTCCCGTTCCAGGACAGTTACGCTGTGTCCCCGTTTATTTAACTGGTCCGCAGCTGCCAGACCGGCAGGACCGGATCCAATGACTGCAACCTTTTTTCCAGTACGGATTTTAGGAGGTCTTGGTCCTGCAATTCCGGAAGCATAGGCACGTTCAACAATGGCATACTCATTTTCCTTAATCGCAACCGGATCACCGTTTAATCCGCAGGTACATGCCGCTTCACAGGGTGCCGGGCAGACCCGTGCAGTAAATTCCGGAAAGCTGTTGGTTTTTTTCAAACGGTTATATGCCTGCTGCCAGGTACCGGAATAGACAAGATCATTCCATTCCGGTATTAGATTGTTTAAGGGACAGCCCGAAACCATTCCATTTAAAATAACTCCTGACTGGCAAAATGGTACACCGCAGTCCATACACCGCGCACCCTGGCATTTTTGTTCTTTTTCAGAAAGGGGCAGATGGAACTCGTTATAATTTTTCAAACGGGTCTTGGGATCTACCGTTCTTCCTGTTTCTCTTTTATATTCTAAAAATCCTGTTGGCTTACCCATTTTCGCTCCTCCTTACTTCTTTGTATTGGCATAAAATGCTTCAATCTGTGCCTGCTCGCTGCTTAAACCCTTTTCTTCCATCTGAACAATGGTATTCATCATGCGTCTGTAGTCATGAGGCATGATTTTCTTGAATTTAGGCAGATATTCTCCAAAGTTGTCGAGGATTTCCTTGCCCTTTGCGGAGTTGGTATAAGCCACATGTTCCTTGATCATATCCTTTAATTCCAAAACATCGTATTTGTTGGTAACTTCTTCAAAAGAAACCATTTCTTTATTGAGGCGTTTGTATAAATCCCTCTTTTCATCTAATACGTAAGCGATTCCGCCGCTCATACCTGCCGCAAAGTTCTTGCCTGTTGATCCAAGTACCACCACGCGGCCGCCTGTCATGTACTCACATCCGTGGTCACCAACACCTTCCACCACTGCAGTTGCGCCGGAATTTCGAACACAGAACCGTTCTCCCGCCACACCGCAGATAAAGGCTTTTCCGCTGGTTGCGCCGTACAGAGCCACATTACCGATGACAATATTTTCTTCCGGTTTAAACTTAATTCCCTGAGGAGGATAAACCACCAGTTTTCCGCCGGAAAGTCCCTTGCCAAAGTAATCGTTGCTGTCGCCGATCAGCTCCAGAGTCAGACCTCTTGGAATAAATGCGCCGAAACTCTGACCGCCGCTTCCTGTACAGTTAATGGTAAAGGTATCCTCTGCCAGTCCTTCCGGATACAGTCTGGTTATCTCTGATCCGAATATGGTTCCCAGTGCACGGTCGGTATTGGAAACATCAATCTGAAGTCCCTTCTTCTGACCGGCAGCGAGTGCCTGCCTTAATTTTTTCAAAATAATCTTCTCGTCAATGGTTTTATCCAGCTCGAAGTCATAAACCAGCTTTTTGTCGTAGCCTGCTACTTTGCCGCCCACATATGGGTTGCCTAAAATTGCAGAGAAATCTACTTTCTTTGCCCTTTCATTGGAAATCTGATCTTTTTTCTTTAAGAGATCGGTTCTTCCAACCAGCTCATCTACTGTACGGATTCCAAGCTTCGCCATATATTCCCGGAGCTCTCTTGCAATAAAGTACATGAAATTCACAACATATTCCGGTTTTCCTTTAAAGCGCTTGCGAAGTTCCGGATTTTGAGTGGCAACTCCAACCGGACAGGTATCTAAGTTGCAGACTCTCATCATAACGCAGCCCAAAGTTACAAGCGGTGCTGTTGCAAAGCCGAATTCCTCAGCTCCAAGCATACAGGCAATGGCCACATCCCGTCCAGTCATCAGTTTTCCGTCAGTTTCCAGAATTACCTTGTCACGAAGCCCGTTCATAATCAGGGTCTGATGTGCCTCTGCCACGCCAAGTTCCCATGGAAGTCCTGCATTATAGATGGAGTTTCTTGGTGCTGCACCGGTTCCGCCGTCAAATGAGGAGATTAAAATAACCTGGGCACCTGCTTTGGCAACACCGGCAGCTACTGTTCCCACTCCTGCTTCGGAAACCAGCTTAACGGAAATTCTGGCACTGGTATTGGAATTTTTTAAATCATAAATCAGCTGGGCAAGATCCTCAATGGAATAAATATCATGATGAGGCGGCGGTGAAATTAATCCCACACCAGTTGTGGAATGTCTTGTTTTAGCCACCCATGGATATACTTTCTGTCCTGGGAGCTGGCCGCCCTCTCCTGGCTTTGCACCCTGTGCCATTTTAATCTGAATCTCTTTTGCACTGACTAAATATCTGGAAGTCACACCAAAACGTCCGGAAGCAACCTGTTTAATAGCAGAACAACGGTTAACTCCATCTGGTCCTGTTGTCAGACGCTCCAGGCTTTCACCGCCCTCACCGCTGTTTGATTTTCCGTGAATCCGGTTCATTGCGATGGCAAGAGCCTCGTGAGCTTCCTGTGAAATGGAGCCATAGGACATGGCACCTGTCTTAAAACGTTTTACAATGGATTCCACACTTTCCACTTCTTCAACCGGAATTTCTTTGGTCTTAGCATAATCGAAGTCAAGAAGACTTCTTAAATTGACCATCTGGCCTTCCTGGGTTAACGCGTGTGTGTACTCCTTAAATGTCTCATAACTGCCTGTTCTGGTGGCCTGCTGCAGCAGATGAATGGTACGCGGATTGTAAAGGTGCTCTTCCTGTCCTGCTCTTTCTTTATGACTTCCCACGCTGTCTAAAGTTAAGTCCACATCAAGACCAAGAGGATCAAATGCTGCGGAGTGAAGGGTGTCCACGTCATTGGCAATATCCTCTAAATTGATACCTTCCACCCGGCTTACTGTATCGGTAAAATACGTATCTACCACTTTCTTTGAAATACCAATGGCTTCAAATATCTGCGCTCCCTGATAGGACTGCACGGTGGAGATACCCATTTTAGAAGCAATCTTTACAATGCCATGTAAAACGGCAGAGTTGTAATCCTCCACAGCAGCGTAATAGTCCTTATCAAGCATGCCATTTTCAATTAAATTATGAATGGATTCCTGAGCCAGATACGGGTTAATTGCACAGGCTCCATATCCTAATAATGTTGCAAAGTGGTGAACTTCTCTGGGCTCTCCACTCTCTAATATAAGGGCAACTGAGGTTCTTTTCTTGGTCTTTACCAGATGCTGCTGAAGTGCAGAAACTGCCAGCAAAGAAGGAATCGGCACGTGGTTTTCATCAATATCACGGTCTGATAAAATAATGATATTAGCACCATCCCGATGAGCTC
This sequence comes from Lacrimispora xylanisolvens, assembly GCF_002934545.1. Lineage (GTDB taxonomy): Bacteria > Bacillota > Clostridia > Lachnospirales > Lachnospiraceae > Lacrimispora > Lacrimispora xylanisolvens. The sequence goes on along the minus strand of NZ_PTJA01000011.1, from coordinate 65,714 downwards.
TGTCTGCCTCTAAAAACAGCCTGTCAATGGCTTTTTCCAGTGAAGTGTTCTTATAATAGGTAATGGGAATCACTTCTACCTTAAATCCCGGTCTCTTCATATGTTTGATCTTCAGTAGATCCGTACAGGTAAGAATGGGATTATTCACTTTTAAGATCTTGCAGTTTTCTGCTTCTTCTTTTAAAATATTGCCCTCTTCTCCCACGTAAACCGTAGTGGAAGTTACAATTTCCTCACGAATAGAGTCAATGGGGGGATTGGTTACCTGGGCAAACAGCTGCTTAAAGTAGTTAAAAAGCGGCTGATGCTTCTTGCTCAATACTGCAAGAGGACTGTCCGCACCCATGGCTGAAACTGCTTCCGCTCCGTTTAAGGCCATAGGCAGAATCATGGTTTTATATTCTTCGTACGTATAACCATAGGTTTTCTGCATTTTTGCGCGGTCCGCTCTGGTCATGGCAGGAACGCCTTTATTGGGGATGGGGAGATCCTTTAATTCAATTAAGTTGGAATCCAGCCATTCACCGTAAGGCTTTCTCTGGGCATAAGTTTCTTTTAATTCTTCATCAGTAATCAGGCATCCCTTTACCGTATCGATTAAAAGCATCTTTCCTGGGCGAAGGCGTTCTTTTTTCACCACATGGCTCTGCTCGATGTCAATTGCACCTACCTCAGATGCCAGAATCATATGATCATCATCGGTTATATAATATCTGGAAGGTCTGAGACCATTACGGTCTAACACAGCTCCTACCAAATCACCGTCACTGAATACGATGGAAGCCGGGCCATCCCACGGTTCCATCATCGTTGCATAGTAACGATAGAAGTCACGGATCTCCTGAGGCATGGATTTATCATGCTCCCATGGTGCAGGAATGGTTACCATCACTGCCAGAGGTAAATCCATGCCGCTCATCATCATAAACTCCAGGGCATTGTCAAGCATGGCAGAGTCAGAGCCTTCCTGATTAATAATAGGAAGAACCTTATGCATATCACTGCTGAAATACTCAGATTCCATGTTTTCTTCCCTGGCCATCATCTTATCCACATTACCGCGAATGGTGTTGATCTCGCCGTTATGTACGATGAGACGATTTGGATGAGCTCTCATCCAGCTTGGATTGGTATTGGTACTGAAACGGGAATGAACCACTGCAATGGCTGATTCATAATCTTTATCCTGAAGATCTGTAAAGAACTGTCTTAATTCCTTTACAAGAAACATTCCTTTATATACAATTGTCCTGCTGCTTAAAGAAACCACATAGGTATTATCATTGCTCTGTTCAAAAATTCGTCTGGATACATAAAGTTTCCGGTCAAAATCCAGGCCTTTCTTCACGTCAGCAGGCTTCTTAATAAAAGCCTGAGCGATATAAGGCATACGCTCCACTGCTTTGGCACCAATCAGTTCCGGATGAATGGGTACATCTCTCCAGCCCAGAAATTCAAGACCTTCCTTCTGTACAATAATTTCAAACATCTTTTTTGCCTGGTTTCTGGCAAGCTCATCCTGGGGGAAGAAAAACATGCCCACACCGTATTCTCTCTCTTCACCAATCCCGATGTTTAATGGTTTGGTCACTTTCTTAAAGAATTTGTGAGAGATCTGAAGCATAATACCAACACCGTCTCCAGTCTTGCCATCTGCATCTTTTCCTGCCCTGTGTTCTAAATTTTCCACGATATGAAGAGCTTGCTCCACTGTCTTATGGGTCTTTATCCCCTTCATATTTGCCACTGCACCGATACCGCAGTTATCATGCTCGAAGCGGGGATCATATAGTCCCGGAGTACCTGTTTTATTAGGGGATTGTAAACTCTTATCCATAATCTCTTCCTTTCCTGACTGCTCCTCTGCTTTGAGGTGCTAAAGTGTAACAGTAATTTTAGTTGATAATACTACATTTTTCGCACTTTGTAAATGTGTTTTATTTTGTTATTGTCAGATAATTCGAATATATAACATTTATAAATATATTGTCTGTATTTTAAACTTATATACCAAAATATTTTATCGTTGCAATACAATTCTCGTTGATTTTCCCTTTAGTGGCATAAATTTCTAATTTATTTAAGTCTTAGCTTATTATTATTAAGTGCATATTTTTTTCATTAAGCATCCAACTGGAAATAACCATTGTTTCCTTTATTTTTATAACAGTTACAGAGATCAAAGAAGCAATATATAAATTACTGCAAATAAAAAAAGACCCGGAATCAGCATCGATTCCGGGCCTTCCACTGTTGAATTTTATACGATAAACAGATACGGATTACATCTCGCCAAGACCGCTCTCAATTGCTTCGGTCATGGTTTTCATTGCCGCTTCTTCGTCCTCGCCGTCGCAGATCACATTGATCATAGCGCCGCATTTGATTCCGGCTGCCATTACGTTTAATACGCTCTTGGCAACAATCCTCTTCTCTCCGTATTCAATAATTATATCAGATTTAAATTTCATAGCTGTCTGAGACAGAACGCCTGCCGGTCTTAAATGAAGTCCGGATGGATTTACAACAGTCAGTGATTTTGATAACATATAATTCACTCCTTTATCCTCAAATTTTTATACTCCACGCTGTTAATTTTATTACAATATCCATTTTGTGTCAAGCCAAACACAACATGTCTTTGAGATATTTCCAAAGTAAGGTCACAGTCAGCAGGAAGATTCTTGTGTCTGTCTCTCTCTTTGTGAAAATACGCAGCCACAGTAGTCCTGCCTGTAAAGGTCATGCTCCTTCGACAGTTCTACAGAGCGTTTATACCCGTTTTTCTTCTTAAAATCAGATGGCAGATAAGCAACCCGGTATTCTTTCCCCAGCTTTTCACCTATTTCATTCAGCTTATCTGCATTTTTAAGGGGACTGATGGACAAGGTGGTTGTAAAGTAATCAAATCTGCCCGCCTGGGCGATTTTGGCGGCCTCCTGAAGACGGAGCTCATAACAGCGAAAGCATCGTAAACCGCCTTCAGGCTCTTTCTCAAGACCTTCCACAATCCGGTAAAACTCCTGAGGTTCATACGCGCCGGTCTGTAAGGTAACCGGATGAACAAAATTCATCTCCTGAATCAGCCGGTCCTGTTCCTCCACACGTCTTATATATTCCAGAGGAGGATATATATTGGGATTGTAAAAATAAACAGTAATTTCAAAATATTGGGACAAATACTCCAGTACATAACTGCTGCATGGAGCGCAGCAGCTATGTATCAGAAGTCTGGGAACTTTATTCTGTACTTTTATTTCTTCAATAATCTGATCCAATTCCTTCTGATAATTTCTTGGGTTCATGATGTCTTCCTCCCTGCCGTCTTCAGAAATGACAAAAAGGCGCAGAAAAATGCCAGCCGCGCCTTTTATTTGTCTTATAAGAAATCTCTGATTCGCTTGCTGCGAACCGGGTTTCTCAGCTTTCTAAGTGCTTTCGCCTCAATCTGCCTGATGCGTTCGCGGGTAACATTAAATTCTTTTCCCACTTCTTCCAATGTGCGCGGATGTCCGTCTTCCAAACCGAACCTCAAAACAATTACCTGACGTTCTCTTTCCTTCAAATCACCTAAAAGCGCGTCGATATGTTCTCTTAACATGACTGACTCAACGTTGCCTTCCGGTGTTACCACATTATTATCAGCCACAAAATCGCCTAAATTAGAATCATCTTCCTCACCAATGGGAGTCTCTAAGGATGCCGGCTCTCTGGCAATCTGCATGATCTCCATAACCTTGTCCTCAGACATGTCAAGCGCTTCTGCAAGTTCTGCAACAGAAGGCTCATATCCCAGTTCCAGGGTCAATTTTCTCTGCATCTTGGACATCTTATTAATCGTCTCTACCATATGCACAGGAACACGGATTGTTCTTGCCTGGTCTGCCAACGCACGGGTTACAGACTGACGAATCCACCAAGTAGCATATGTACTTAACTTATAGCCTTTGGTATAATCAAATTTTTCAACGCCTTTAATCAGACCTAAATTTCCTTCCTGAACCAGGTCAAGGAAACTCATACCACGGCCTGTATAACGTTTTGCAATGCTGACAACAAGGCGCAGATTGGCCTCAATCAGACGCTCCTTGGCATCATCGTCACCATCCGCTTTTCTCTTGGCAAGGCGCAGTTCTTCCTCTGCGTTTAAGAGCGGTACAGTGCCGATTTCTTTTAAATACATGCGGACAGGGTCTTCTGTGCCGATGCCTTCCAATAAATCAATGGCGTCTAAATCAATATCTTCTTCATCTACATCTTTAATAAAACCGTCATCAAGATCATCATCAAGGAGGAGATCTTCTGACATGAGCACATCATCAGTTAAAGTGGAATCATCCATGACCGGGATCACGTCAACGCCGCGATTCTCCAGGTACGTATAAATCTGATCCATCTGCTCTGTAGTCAGTTCTTCTCCTATAAAGAAGTTATTAATCTCTGTAACGTCCAAAGCATTATGCTTTGTTTTTGCAAGTTCGACTAGTTTACCCAGCTTATCTAAAAAATTATCTTTTTCCACTTAATAACGTCCTTTCGCTAAGAAGTATACATAAAGCCCACACAACTTTTCATTATATACTACCAGACCCCATATTTCAACATATTTCTTCTGAAACAGGCAGTTTTGTTGTTATTTCGGCTGTTTTCTCATAATATGGATTTTCTTCTCTAAGTTTGTGATCGAGACTTCTCTTTTCGCTCCCCCGAATTCTCCGTCAAGCACCCAGTCTATCGGTTCATCGGCGATGAGTTTCAAGGACCGTGTCCGAAATTTATGGACGTATTCGTTGGGTTCTTCTTTTAAAAACATATAATTAATGATATTGGTAAAATCAAGAGCAGTCTTGGGTGACCGTATTAAAAGGACTTCAAATTCACCATCATCCAGAGCCACATCCTGAGTGACAAGGCCTTTAAAGCCTCCCACACTGATGGTGTTGGTAATCATACCAAAAATGAATTCTCCTTCCAGCGTAAGCTCATCACATTCAACCCGCATGGAGTAGGATTTAATGGATGTCAGGCTCTTCATTCCTTCCAGCATATAGGCCTGATGACCCAGAACATTTTTCTTATCCTGGGGAGTCAGGTAGGAAACCTCTGTAAAGGCTCCGAAGGCAGCGATGTAAATAAAATACTGATCTTCACAAAAGCCGCCGATATCAATGGGACAGGATTGACCGGATACAGCAGCATCCGCTGCTTTTAGCATATCCTTGGAGATCTTTAAACTGGAGGCAAAATCATTGGTGGAGCCTGCAGGAATATAGCCAAGTTCCGGATATTGGGGAAGCTTCATAAGGCCGCTGATCGTCTCGTTTAAAGTTCCGTCTCCACCGCTGCATACCACCAGATCTTTGTTTTTCCCGTAGCGGTAAGCTGCTTCCCTGGCATCTCCCTGACGCTGTGTTACATGAACGGTCAGTTCATAACCGGCTTTCGTAAAAATATCCAGAATATCCACCAGCTTATTTCTGATCTGACCTTTTCCGGAACGCGGATTAAATATAAAAAGCATCTTCTTCATTATTATCACCTAATTAACTTTGTATACGCCTTGAATGCCCCAGGCAGGGAATAAGTTTTTTTTATTTCTTCGGGAGTGACCCACAGATAGTCTCCTTTTGGTAGTTCAGTCAGTTCCACCCGATAACCAGTCATATGCCATTCCACATGGCTGAAAATATGCTTTGCCTCCGGAAGAGGCGTAATCTTTGCCTCTTTCACGCCAAGTGTTTCCTTTATCTCTTCCTGAGGAATCCACCCATCAAGTCCTGGCAGTTCGTATAAGGATGCCAGAAGTCCTGTGTCATCTCTTTTGCGGATCGCCACGCGTTCATCCTTCGTCAGAATAAGAATGGTTCTATGCTCTGTTCTTCGTTCCTTTTTAGGAGCTTTCACAGGTATGATTCCTGTAAGATCCTTTTGCCTGGCTACGCATAAGGAAAAAAGAGGACAACTGCCGCAAAGCGGAGCGCCATTGGGCACACACACAATGGCTCCAACCTCAATAAGCGCCTGATTATAGGATCCCGGGTCTTCTCTTGGCATAACGCCTTTTATCAGCTCTTCCATATCCTTTTTTACAGACTGCTTTGTAATATCCTCCATACTCCCGGTCAGCCTTGATATGACACGAAGTACATTGCCGTCTACGGCTGGAACCGGGATTTCAAAAGCGATGGAGGCTATGGCTCCGGCTGTATAGGAACCAATCCCTGGAAGTGCTTTAAGCTCCTCATAGGATGACGGAAGCTTTCCTCCGTACTTCTCTACAAGAAGCTCAGCCGCTTTTTTTAAATTCCTTGCCCTGCTGTAATAGCCCAATCCTTCCCAAAGCTTTAAAAGACGATCTTCCGACACTTCTCCAAGCGCTTTAACTCCGGGTAACGCTTCCATAAAACGGTCGAAATACGGTTTCACCGCTTCCACTCTCGTCTGCTGAAGCATGATCTCCGATATCCAGACGCGATATGGTTCTGGATTTTCCCGCCATGGAAGAATCCTTCTGTTTTGGTGATACCAGCTTAACAGGGGACGGCCGGCTGCACTCAGACGTTCTTCTCTGTCCATAGCCTGACCAGCCGGCTCTAAAACCTGTAATTTATCATAGAGGGAATGATTCATTATACATATCCATAAATTCCCCGGACAGACACTTCACCTGAAATCACATGTCTGACCTCTCCATCCGGCATCTCAACAAGGAGTTCTCCTTTTTCATTAATTCCCAAAGCTCTCCCTTTGTATTCACCGGTTGGTTCCAGAATTCTTACTTCCTTTCCTGCATTGACCATATTCTTATTATAGACACTTATCAGCCGGGATAAATCACCCTGGCTGATAAATTCTTCATAATAATGCTCAAATGCTTCTAAAACTGCTGCAATCAACTGACTTCTGACCACTTTCCCTCCCGTTTCAAGAAACAGAGAGGTTGCCGTATCACGGACTTCCTGGGGAAACTCTTCCAGGTTCACATTGATTCCGATTCCAACTACCACGTAATGGATGCCTTCCAGCTCCGCACTCATCTCAGTTAAGATACCACAGAGTTTTTTCCCACTTGAAACGATGTCGTTGGGCCACTTAATTACTGGAGAAAGTCCGGTTACAGACTCAATACCATCACGAACAGCCAATGCAGCCACAAGAGTCAGCATGGAAGCTTTTGCAGGAAGAATATCGGGTCTTAATATCAGACTCATAAATATATTCTTTCCCGGAGGAGATATCCAGCTTCTGCCTCTTCTGCCTCTCCCTGCTTCCTGGGTATCTGCAGCCACAAGAGTCCCGCTGCCTGCACCTTCCTCTGCCAGACGCCTGGCTCTCAGATTGGTAGAGTCAATGGATTCATGAAAATCCACAACCCTGCCAAATTGACCTCTGATGCAGCTTTCTATCTCCGTTTTCGTCATTATATCACAGGATTCGAGTAAATGGTATCCTTTATTTCGCACTGCTTCGATTTGATATCCTTCTTCCTGAAGCTGACGGATTACCTTCCATACAGCCGTCCTGGAAACATGAAAGCGCTGGCATAATTCCTGACCTGAGATAGATTCATCACTTTCCTTTAGAAGTTTTAAAATCTCGGTTTTCAAGTGATCACCCCCACCAGATACTTACTGCACTGATCACCGCAAGGGCAAACAGCAGACAGCCTGCAATGACCGAGGCGATGCCAGCCGCTTTTTTCCTTTTTTCCCTGCCGCTGAGCCTGATTCTGTAAATCCCGTTTATAAAGTTCAAAGCTCCTGCCAGAAAAAATATCACCGGGAACATCAGCATATTGTCTTCCGGATTCAAAAATGAAATAACCGCCAGTACCACAATTAAGATTCCTACCACAATGTGTACAAGATCTACCATCATGGAAGCATTTCTCAAATTTTTTCCTCGTTCCTGTAAATACATCTCTATTCTCCTAACGTCGCCACCATCACTGCCTTAATGGTATGCATTCTGTTTTCCGCTTCATCAAATACTACCGATACGCCGGATTCAAAGACATCTTCTGTCACTTCGTTGCCTTTTACCGCCGGCAGGCAATGCATAAATATAGTAGTATCCTTGCCTGTTTTATTCATTAATTCCTGATTCACCTGATATGGTTTTAAGAGTGCAACACGCTCTGCTGCCTTTTCTTCCTCTCCCATGGAGCACCATACATCGGTGTAAATAACATCTGCATCCTTTACCTTTTCACAGTCTTCTGTTAAGGTAATGGTGCTTCCGCTTACATCTGCATATCCCTGGCAAAGTTCCACCAGTTCCTTGTTTGGCCAGAGGCATTCCGGTGCAAGAATGGTAAAATGAACTCCCATCTTACTCATACCGATCATCAGGCTGTTGGCCATATTATTACGTCCGTCTCCTGCATAAACAAACTTCAGTCCTTTTAAGTAACCAAAGTGTTCCCTGATGGTCAGAAGATCTGCAAGAATCTGAGTAGGGTGATAATCCTCTGTCAGACCGTTCCAGACCGGAACCCCTGCATATTCAGCCAACGCTTCCACTGTTTTGTGTTTAAATCCCCTGAATTCAATGCCGTCAAACATCCGGCCCAGAACCCTGGCTGTATCCTCTACGCTTTCCTTATGACCCAGCTGTATATCATCTTTCCCCAGATATTCCGGATGAGCTCCTTCATCTACGGCAGCTACTACAAATGCACACCTGGTACGGGTGGATGGTTTTTCAAAAATAAGCGCAATATTCTTTCCCTTTAAAGAGTTTCCTGTGATTCCCTGTTTCTTCTTAGCCTTCAAATCTGCAGACAGATCCAGTAAGTACTGAATCTCTTCCGGTGTATAATCCTTTAATGTTATAAAATTTCTTCCCTTCAGATTCATATGATTTCCTCCGTTAACTGTATTTTTATTCATTATTATAGTATATCATGCATATTCATGCAAGCTATATTTTTAAAAATACAAATTTATTAAAAGGAAGGCTCTTCTCCCAGGGAATGGATCTTTTTTCGGATCTCAAAAAGAAGTGCTTCTACGGTATAGATCCGGAAACGTTTCACTTTTAACCGCTTTGCCAGGTCTTCTAAAAGCCCAAGATACATATCCTTGTAATCCCAGCCTTCTTTCAGTTTAAAATCCAAAGCAAGCTTGGGGAAAAGCGTCTCTGTAAATACCCGGTATCCGCTGAGCGCCTCCAATCCATTCTCACCAATCATATCCTTCATATACAGTTTTAAAAGTTCCATCTCAGACATCATCTTATCAAAATAATAAGGTTCTGTCTTTGGTGCGTCAATATAATAGATCCGTCCGGCAAGGTCATATAAGAACCGCTTGGCGTCGTAATAGCCCAGTGTTAAATTCTTTCTCGCCTGTTTCTTATCAAATTCCAATATTCCGCCAAGATCCTGTCTGGGCGCAATGTGATAGACTTTGGTTCCATCGGGTATCTTCACCACCCGTTCCTTATCAGCCCCCCAGCCATAAATCCGGATTACAATAATGTCCTCATAACCATGATCAATCAGCACATCTAAGGGGACATTGTTAAATCCACCCCCATCCATATACCGTTTTCCACCAAGCTTTTCATTTTTAAAAGCCAGAAAGTAAGCACTTGCCAGAAGCATATCCTTAACTGTGCCCATTTCCCCTTTTCTTAAATCAACCACCAGCTCTTTGTGATCAGAAACGGAATAAGTGACGGAATAAAGTTCTCTGTCAGAATCAACAATTCTCGCTTCATCCCCAACCACATTGGCAATCAGATCTTTCAGGGGAGTAATGTCAAATCCGCCGTCTTTCACAAGCTGGAACCCTTTGGCAATTAATTCCTGTAAATTCAGGGATTTAAAATCCTTCTTTTTCAGAGCTTCCATGGTTTCGTTGCTGACCGACATTACCTGGGAGTAATCGATGTTCTTCCAGATCTCCTCTGCCCGGTCTAAGTCATCCATGCAGATTAAGGCACCGTTTAAAGATCCGACAGAAGCACCTGCAATCCCTTTTATCTTTACTCCCTCTTCCCGAAGCGCTTTCCACGCCCCGATCTGGTACGCACCTTTGGCGCCTCCGCCTTCTAAAACAAGCCCGTATTCCCGGTTCAAATCAAGTTTAAGCTCCATAAAGACCTCCAACTTCCCGTCTTTGTCTGCAAAAACCGCAGCAAGAAGTCACAAGACATCTGCTGCGGTTAACTCACTCTTTGGGTAATTCAGTAATAGAGGAAACAAGTCCTGCCAATCCCTGAATCTCAGACGGTATAATGATTTTAGTTGCCTTACCATCAGCTGCAGCCTTAAATGCTTCCAGACTTTTAATAACAAGGACTGCCCGGTCTGCTCCTGCATCTTTTATCATACGGATACCATCTGCATTGGCCTGCTGAATCTTTAAGGTAGCCTCTGCCTGACCTTCAGCCTCACGGATTCTCTTTTCCTTTTCCGCTTCCGCCCGGAGAATGGCAGCCTGTTTTTCGGCCTCTGCATCAAGAATTGCAGATTCTTTTTTACCTTCTGCCACAAGAACGGTTGATTTCTTCTCTCCTTCAGCCCTTAAGATTGCTTCCCGTCGTTCACGTTCTGCTTTCATCTGCTTTTCCATGGCATCCTGAATGGCTGCCGGAGGCATAATATTCTTCAGTTCCACACGGTTTACCTTAATTCCCCATGGATCAGTTGCAATATCCAGTGTTTCTCTCATCTTCGCGTTGATGGTCTCTCTGGAAGTAAGAGTCTGGTCAAGCTCCAGATCACCGATAATATTACGAAGAGTGGTTGCTGTTAAATTCTCAATGGCCATAATCGGATTTTCCACGCCGTAAGCGTAAAGCTTAGGATCTGTAATCTGGAAAAACACGACTGTATCAATACGCATGGTAACGTTATCCTTGGTAATAACCGGCTGGGGCGGGAAATCTGCTACCTGTTCCTTTAAGTTCACCCTCTTAGCCACCCGGTCAAGAAAAGGAAGCTTAATATGCACTCCCACTGACCATGTCTCAAGAAATGCTCCCAGTCGTTCCACTACAAGCGCCTGAGCCTGGGGAACGATTTTCACGCATGATGCAAGTACTGCCAGAATAATAATCAAAATAATAATTACCAATGTAAATCCATATACTCTCATCTTAATCCTCCTGTTTCCTGCTTACAATCAGCTTGACACCTTTAATTTCCTTTACTTCTACCATGACCCCCACCGGATAGATGCTGTCATCATCCTGGGCTCTTGCAGTCCATTCCTGTCCGTTTAAGATCGCGGCGCCCTTGCTTTCCAGATTATTAATCTCTGCTGTAACCCTGGCATATTTACCAATCAGGCTGTCCGTATTGGTCTTCACTGTATACCGGTTTACATATCGTAAGGCAAAGGGTCTGGTAAAAAACAAAAGTATAAAAGATACAATAACAAAAATTGCAAGCTGCACCTGGGTATTAACGCCAAATAAGGCTAATACAAATGCTACCAGTGCTCCTCCAGCAAACCAGATGGTGGTAAGTGCCATCGTAGCTGCTTCAATTCCAAGGAGTACCACAAAACCTATAAGCCAATAGATCGCTGCCATTATCTCAATCCCCTTCCCTGCCATGATCGGCAAAGCACCACGGCAAATCTATCCGTTGACACTATCATACTATATGTTCAGGCATTTCTCAACATTCCCGCAGTAAAAAGCCCATTTTTTTCAAAAACTAGCCTCTGCGCTGTCTTGCAGTTTCAAACATCAGAACTGATGCCGCCACTGCCGCATTTAACGATTCCACACTTCCCATCATCGGAATCTTGATGTAAGCATCTGCAAGCCCTGCAGTATCTTCCGTAAGACCATTGGCTTCATTGCCAATTAAAAACCCTGTATCAACAGTATAATCTTCTTTTTCATAATTATTCCTGCCATCTAAGTGCGCTGCATACAGCTTAATCCCCTTCTTCTTTAACTGTAGAATGGAAGCAGTCAGATCATCGGTATAGGCAAACGGAACTCTGAAAACTGAACCCATGGTGGATCGTATCACTTTAGGATTATAGATATCCGCAGTGGTGCTGTTCATCAGTACTCCGGTGATTCCTGCTCCTTCTCCTGCCCTTATAATCGTCCCTAAATTTCCCGGATCCTGTATATTTTCAAGTATCATTAAAAAAGCAGGTCCGGGGACACGGATAAGATCCTCCGGGATATAAGCATGCTGTTTTACAAGAGCTAAAATCCCCTGGGGAGTCTTTGTATCTGACATCACCTGGAATACCTCGTCGGTAAGAACTTCATACTTCATTCCGTCGATCAGGTGTTTTCTCTCTTCTTCCTTTAGAAAGCTTTCCGAGACAAAGATACTGTCAATCTGATCACGGGGGATCTCCTTAAATATGCGAAGCCCTTCAGCCACAAACAATCCGCTTTCATTTCTGGCTTTGGCTTTCTTTATCAGGTTCATCACCTGTTTCACTTTCCCATTGGCACTGCTTGTTATCATATGGTACCTCTCTTTATAAATTTTCCAGTTCTAAAAGCCACAGGCGGCTGACTGCATCACTTGGCATACGCAGATCCCCTCTTGGAGAAACTGCCACAGACCCCACCTTCGGACCATCGGGCATACAGGAGCGTTTAAACTGCTGGCTGAAAAATCGTTTGTAAAATACCTTCAGCCATTTTAAAATGACTTCCGGTTCGTATTGCTTATCAAAAACAGCAAGGGCCATACGGTAAACTTTTGAAGGCCGGGTGCCGAATCTCAAAATCTGATAGAGGAAGAAATCATGAAGCTCATATGGTCCTACAAGGTCTTCTGTCTTCTGTGCGATTTCTCCATCCTTTGGAGGCAGCAGTTCCGGACTTACAGGCGTATCAAGAACATCCATAAGCACTTCTTTTAATGCTTCCTCCTCACAGGTATCGGCATAGTAACGAACCAGATGGCGTACCAGAGTCTTTGGAACTGATGCATTGACTCCGTACATGGACATATGGTCTCCATTGTAAGTGGCCCAGCCAAGTGCCAGTTCCGACATGTCCCCGGTACCGATGACAAGCCCTCCAAACCGGTTTGCCAGATCCATCAGGATCTGAGTTCGCTCCCTGGCCTGGGAGTTTTCATAGGTAACATCATGCTGACCCGGATCGTGTCCGATATCACGGAAATGAATGGATACTGCTTCCCTGATGTTGACCTCTGTCAATTCTGCCTCCAGCTTTTCCGTCAGTATGCAGGCATTCTGATAGGTCCGGTCTGTGGTCCCAAAACAGGGCATGGTGATTGCATGAATGCGGTTTCTTGGAATTTCAAGCATATCAAAAGCCCGTGCAGTCACCAAAAGAGCAAGCGTGGAGTCAAGACCACCGGATATACCAATTACCACATCCTTGCAGCCTGTATGCGCCAGTCTCTTTTTTAAGCCCATGGCCTGTATAGACAGAATCTCTTCACATCTTCGGTTCCGTTCTGCTTCTCCATCGGGAACGAACGGCCTTGGATCAATCCTTCTTTTTAAATCCAGCTCCACCTGTTCCATGGTAAACGGAATCACCAGATAGTTTTCCCTGTCAGGTGCCGGAAAGGTAGTCATACGCCTCCGCTCATGAATGAGCCGTTCCAGATCCATATCTGCATAAATGGTTTCATTACCAAAACGTTTTGATTCTGCAAGCAGAAGCCCGTTCTCTGCAATTAAATTCTGTCCCCCGAATACAAGATCCTGAGTGGATTCTCCTTCTCCTGCATTGGCATAGATATACCCGCAGACAAGACTGGCAGAATGTCCGGTAATCAGACTTCTCCGATAAAGATCTTTTCCAGTGGTTTCATCACTTGCAGAGCAGTTTACGATCACAGTGGCTCCTGCAACTGCATGGCGGATGGAGGGCGGATTTGGAACCCATGCATCTTCACAGATTTCTGTTCCGATTACCAGGCCGGGGATATCTTTACAGGCAAAAAGCAGATCCGTTCCCATAGGGATTTCATATCCCTCCCAGGAGACCAGAACGGGCTTTTTGTTTCCTGGCTCAAAATACCGCAGTTCGTAAAACTCAGAATAATTAGGAAGATTGGTCTTCGGTATCAGTCCAAGTACTCTGCCGTTTTGCACTGCAGCAGCGGTATTATAAAGCTTTCCGTCTCTTTCCCAGGGCAGTCCGATAAAAGCAAGTAAGTCGCTGCCCCCGGTCTCTTTCACAATCACCTTCAGCTCTTCTTTTGCTTTTGTAAGCAGAGCGTCCTGTCCGAAGAGATCTGCGCAGGTATAGGCAGTAAGGCAAAGTTCAGGGAATACCATGATTTTTGTATTTCTTTCTATTCCCTCCCGGATGAGCCTTACAATATTTTCTCTGTTAAACTGGGGGTCTGCAACTTTCACATCCGGAGTCGCAGCTGCAACCCTGATATATCCATGTTTCATTGACTTTTTTCTCCTATCTGTTCTTCTTTCCCTTTTGGTATCCATTTTGCTTTCCACGAATAGATACAGTCCATTCCCATGGTAGTAAGCCATGTTATAGGATAACACCACATCACCGCTTCAAAACTGGGGAAAAATGGTACCAGAAAATTAATATAGATCATTCGCAGGATACACATGTTTCCCACTCCGATCAGCATGGTCACCATAGTTCTTCCGCTTCCCCGAATACTGCCCATTAAGATCTGGTGTATTGCCATGGTCCAGTAAAACGGAAGCAGAATCAGCATGGAGGAATAACCGTATGCGATTACATCCTGATCCGGTGAAAATACTCTTAAAATACGCTCTGCATTCAGATAAAGAATGATGGAAATAAAAATGGTATAAATCATACTGATTATAAGACCCTGAAATACACCCTGCTTCACACGCCTGGACTTTTTGGCACCGATGTTCTGTCCGGTAAATGTGGTGGCTGCCATGCAAAAACTTTGAAGCGGCAGCATGGCAAATCCGTCAATCTTACTATAGGATCCATAACCTGCCATGGCAGCTGCGCCGAAGCTGTTGACATTGGCCTGAACGATTACGTTGGAGAGGGATATAATTGACTGCTGTATTCCGCTTGGAATTCCTATTTTTAAAACCCTTGCCATCATACGCCGGTCAATTTTTATTTTACTCAGTTCCAGCCGGTAACTGTCATCGGTCCGAACCAGCGCTCTGACTATAAGAAAAGCGGATACTCCCTGCGCAGCCACAGTCGCATAACCAACGCCTGCAGTTCCCATGTGAAATACAACCACAAACAAAAGATCCAGAACAATATTAACGACAGAGGAAATACACAGAAAAATCAAAGGCCTTCTGGAGTCTCCCACAGCCCTCAGTACACCTGACCCCATATTATATACCAGATTAAACAAAGACCCGCAGAAAAAGATCCGCAGATATGCAACAGCGCCCGGCATAACCGATTCCGGTGTTCCCATTAAAACCAGGATAAGGGGGGATAAAAGTACTCCAAGTGCAATCAGTAAAAAGCCCCCTATTATGCTTAATGCCATGGTGGTATGTACGGCCCAATGCAGTTTTTGCTTTTCCTCTGCACCATAATACTGGGATATAATAACTCCTGCTCCAGTGCCGATTCCCATAAACATACCGATAATTAAATTAATCAGTGAATTGCTGGATCCTACGGCAGCCAGCGCATCACTGCCGATAAAGTTGCCCACGACCACTGAGTCCACCGTATTATAGAGCTGCTGAAACAGATTGCCAACCAGGAGCGGCAGGGAAAAGGCAAGAAGCTGTTTCCAGATTACACCTTCTGTCATGATCACCTGGTTCGCATGCATTTTTTTACTCACAAATAATCCTCCTACTTTTTTCCAATCTCCCAATGAGTATTAGTATACATCCTTTTTCGACAATTTGGAAGCCGGATAATTTAAGGTTTACTTTTTAATCCCAATCGTGTAAAATATTTTAATATCCTACTAAACAGATAAGAATAATCAGGGGGGGGATTTACAGTGATGAAATTTTCTACCAAGGGACGTTATGCACTCCGCATGATGATTGAGTTTGCACTTCGTCCCGGTGAATGCACGAAGATCAACCATGTCGCAGAGCGGCAGGACATATCTGACAAGTACTTAGAACAGATTGTCACCATTTTAAGCCGTGCCGGATATGTGAAAAGCCGCCGGGGCGCCCAGGGAGGCTATTATCTTGCAAAAGACCCTTCCGAATACACCGTAGGCATGATCCTGCGGCTTGCGGAAGGCAGTCTGGTACCAGTATCCTGTATGGAAGAAGAGATTAATTCCTGCAGCAAAGCTGATACGTGTGCCAGCATGATGGTCTGGAAGAAACTGGACAAGGCAATCTCTGATGTGGTGGACAGTATCACACTTGCCGATCTTGTCACAGAACAGAAGCGGCTGGAAGGGATAGAAGACTGACTGGTCCGTGATCAACAACAAAATCCGTTGGATTACAGAAGCATCTTAGCTCTGCAATTCAACGGATTTTAATTTATCTGTCAGATCCGGTCTGCAATTTCTTCAAATAAACGGGCCTTGTCACGAAAATAATCTCTTGCAAATTCATCAGCTTCCCGTAAAGCTTCTTTTAGTGTTCCCGACTTAAGTTCTACGGACACCGCTTCGATTCCAGCCTCTATTACCAGTATATAAACACCGTCTCCATGCGTCTGCATCTGCAGGCTGATATAGTGATGTTCTGCTTCAATACTTTTTCTGGCTGCTGCTCCCCCATCGCCATACAGGACCCACGTATTCTCATATTCCATCTGCGATACCCCTTTCTGTCTGAAACGCCAAAAGATTCTGTATTATTATAACACAGAATCTTTTGAGTGACTACTATTTATCAGCAAGGGATGCTCTCTGCAAATTTACGGATATCAGAAGCGTTGGTGATCTTCTGAATCAGGCCATCCTTAACGACAACAAGTGTGGGCGCCTGCATAATCCCCAGCTTATGAGCCAGTTCTGCATTCTCTTCTGCATCTACTGTTTCATAATCCACATTCTGAAGGAACTGTTTTGCCAGCTTGCAGTTGGGACAGGTTTTCGTAGTAAATAAATATGCACCCGCAGGCATCTCCGGTTTCTTATCTGTTCCTTTTTCAGACTTCTGCTCCTGAGTGGCATTTTTCAAAACAGAACCGGTAATGTTATAGGTTGTACGGTTTTTATACTCCTGGGTCTTTCCCTCATTCCAGTTTTGCACCGGGCGGTAATATCCGGTGATACGGCTGTAAACTTCTGCTTTCCTGCCGCAGACCGGGCAGACATGATGCTCTCCTGCCAGATATCCATGATCTGCGCAGATAGAATAGGTGGGAGACAGGGTGTAATATGGCAGCTTATAATGATCTGCAATGGTTTTAACCAGCTTTGCAGCCGCTGCCCAGTCAGGAAGCTTTTCGCCCAGGAATGCATGGAATACAGTTCCTGAGGTATAAAGCGTCTGAAGTTCATCCTGAATATCCAGGGCGTCAAAAATATCGGCTGTGTAATCCACTGGCAGATGGGAGCTGTTGGTATAGTAAGGGGTATCCCCTTCATGACCAGCTGTCTTAATATCCGGATAGTACTTTCTGTCGTGTTTGGCAAGACGATAGGTGGTGGATTCTGCCGGAGTCGCTTCCAGATTATAAAGATCTCCATACAGCTCCTGGTAGTCAGAAAGCCGCTCCCGCATATGATTTAAAACAGTTTTTGTAAACTGCTGTGTCTTTGTATCGGTCAGGTCCTTTCCCAGCCATTTTGCATTCAGACCAACCTCATTCATACCAATCAGCCCGATGGTGGAAAAATGATTCTCAAAGCTTCCCAGATAGCGCTTGGTATAAGGATACAGTCCCTGATCCAGAAGCTTTGTAATTACCTCTCTCTTGGTCTTTAAGGATCTTGCTGACACATCCATCATGCGGTTAAGACGTTTGTAAAAGTCTGCTTCGTCTTTTGCCAGATATGCGATCCTTGGCATATTAATGGTAACTACGCCAACAGAACCTGTACTCTCTCCTGATCCGAAGAAACCTCCGGTCTTTCTTCTTAATTCTCTCAGATCCAGTCTGAGGCGGCAGCACATACTTCTTACATCGCTTGGCTCCATATCACTGTTGATGTAATTGGAAAAATAAGGTGTTCCGTATTTGGATGTCATCTCAAACAACAGGCGGTTGTTCTCAGTGTCACTCCAGTCAAAATCCCTGGTGATGGAATAAGTGGGAATCGGGTATTGAAAACCTCTTCCGTTGGCATCCCCCTCAATCATGGTTTCTATAAATGCCTTGTTAACCATATCCATCTCTTTTTTACAGTCTTTATATTTAAAAGCCATCTCTTTTCCGCCCACAATGGCATTTAGTTCAGCCATATCAGAAGGAACGGTCCAGTCCAGAGTGATATTGGAAAATGGTGCCTGGGTGCCCCAGCGGCTTGGGGTATTCACACCATAAATAAAGGACTCGATGCACTTTTTTACTTCCGGATAGGATAACTGGTCACTCTTTACAAAGGGAGCCAGATAGGTATCAAAGGATGAGAATGCCTGAGCACCTGCCCATTCATTCTGCATGATTCCAAGAAAGTTAACCATCTGGTTGCAGAGTACAGATAAATGCTTTGCAGGAGATGAAGTGATTTTTCCGGAAATCCCTCCCAGGCCCTCCAAAAGCAGCTGTTTTAACGACCAGCCTGCACAGTAACCAGTTAACATGGATAAATCATGGATATGGATGTCTGCATTCCTGTGGGCTTCTGCTATCTCATGATCATAGATCTCTGACAGCCAGTAATTAGCGGTCACTGCACCGGAGTTGCTTAAGATCAGTCCTCCTACAGAGTAAGTAACGGTTGAGTTCTCTTTTACACGCCAGTCCTCAACTTTTACGTAGCTGTTCACCACATCTTTATAATCCAGAATGGTGTTCTTCATATTCCGTATTTTTTCCCGTTGTTTTCTATATAATATGTAGGCTTTTGCCACATCTGTATATCCTGCATGTTCCAGCACATGTTCCACACTGTCCTGGATCTGTTCCACTGTAATCATACCTTCATTCATTTTCTCCTGAAAATCTGCCGTTACACGCAGAGACAGAAGCTCTAAAATCTCGTTATTGTACTCCTTTCCGGTTGCCTTAAACGCTTTTTTAATGGCTTCCGTGATCTTCCCCAAGCTAAATTCAGCTTCTTCCCCATCTCTTTTCACTACCTGGATCATTAAACCTTTACTCCTTTCACAAAAACCGCCACGACTTTTTTAGCATACAGGTGTATTATAGCAGAACGAAAAAGAAAACACAATATCTAGATTTTGTTTTTGTCCAAAAATCTAGATATTGTGTTTTTGTCATTCGTCAATAAATTCCCGGTTTTCTGCCAGACCAGCAAATAATTCTGCGGGCACATAAGCGTTGACCAGTATTCCATCATCTAAGTATTCTTCTTTTAAGAGCTGACCGTATTTACGGATCTGCTGAATCTTTCCTGCATCTTTGTAAGAATAAACTTTTTCCAGATAAATCCTTCTGCTTCTAAGAATGGATTCCAACAGGTTTTCCAGTTCGTCGATCCCTTCCCCTGTACGTGCGGAAATCCGCACCTGGAAATCCGAAGAGAAATCTTTAAGCGTAGTATCCGGCTGGGCGGCATCAATCTTATTAAATACCGTAACCATTACCTTGTCTGTAACTCCTAACTCCCGTAACGTCTCATAAACCACATGCATCTGGATCTCCATCTGTGGGTTGGAACAGTCCACCACATGGAGAATAATATCACTGTATTTGGCTTCTTCCAGAGTACTTTTAAACGCTTCAATCAGATGATGAGGCAGTTTTCTTATAAATCCTACCGTATCGGTCAATAGAATCTGCTGACCGCCTGGCAGGCTTAAATTCCTTGTGGTTGGATCCAGCGTGGCAAACAGCTTGTCCTCCGCCAGGATTCCGGCGTCAGTCAGGCGGTTTAACAATGTGGATTTTCCCGCATTGGTATAACCCACAATCGCAGCTACAGGCATATGATTTTTATCTCTCTGCTGCCTGGCCACCTCTCTGTGACGCTTAACATCTTCTAAATCAGACTTTAAAACACTGATCCGGTCATGAATCAGTCTTCGGTCTATCTCAAGCTTCTTCTCACCCGGTCCTCTGGTACCAATTCCTCCGCCCAGCCTTGATAAGGAACTTCTTAGTCCCACCAGTCTTGCAGAACGGTACTTTAACTGGGCAAGCTCCACCTGTATCTTTCCTTCTCTTGTGGTAGCTCTTGCTGCAAATATATCAAGAATCACCATGGTCCGGTCCATTACCTTAATCTGCAGGGCATCCTCTAAATTGCGCATCTGGGCAGGGGAAAGTTCATCGTCACACACCACTCCCGTTGCTCCAAGTTCGAAGACTCTTTCCCGGATCTCATCAATTTTACCTTTTCCAAGATAAGTTCCCGGATGAATCCGTTCCCTGTTCTGAATGACCTTATCCACAGTAACAGCCCCTGCTGTTTTAACCAGCTCTTCCAGCTCATCTAAGGAGGCACTCACATCTGTGCCGTCTCCTGTACTCACTGCTGTTAAAATAACCTTTTCTTCTATCTCTTTTAACTCGATCAGTTCTGCCATTCCCTCTCCAAACTATCTAGATTCCAAAAATGTAATTTCCCGTTGTGCTTCTTCATCCGGTCCATGTGTTGAAACATACTGTTCCATGGTATCCAGTGCTTTTTTAAACTCTCCCCTTCGTTCATAAACTACGGCAATGTTAAATAACAGCTCCGGTACCTGATTCGCATCAGGTGCCGACAGCCCTTTCTGGAACGATTCCAGGGCTCCATCCCAGTCTTTTTGTGCCATCTTGCATAAACCCATTCGGTTGTAGATCATGGGCCCCGCCTCTCCTCCAGCTGCTGCACTTTCATAGAGAGTCATGGCATCCGATGCTGATCCTGCTTTTTCCATGGCTGCACCTGCTGCCATAAGAGCATTCATTCTTCCCGGGGCTTTGCCATCCGGATCAAGTTCATTGCTCCGGTTATAATCAGCGATCGCTCCGTCATCATCTCCTGCACCAGCTTTTGAAGCACTCCGCATATTATAATACTCTGGTTTTTCCCCATCTACCTTGATCAGGATGTCATAGGTTCCTACAGCTGCCTGATAATCACCGGATAAATACTCCGCTTCTGCCCTGTATTTTAATACATCCATATCAAATTTTCCTACCAGGCCTTTTTTTGTATCAATTGCCTGGTCAAATGACTGTATGGCGTCTTTGTAATTTCCTTCACCCAGCGCCTTAATTCCATCATCCCGGTAAGTGTACCGATTCTCTTTTTTGCCGCAGCCCGCTGACATGGTAAGAATCAGGGTCAGAACAATTAAAAGTGTTCCATATCCGGTTTTTCTTTTCATTTTAATATCTCCAACTTTAACAAAAATATAAATGTTATTGTAATCCAGTGCTGCCGTGTCCGCCTCTGTCTTCATGATCTAACGAGTCAACAGCCTCAAAACAGATGGCTGGCTGATGCTCCATAATGCGAAACTGGCAGATCCGGTCATTGACACGGATCACGGTATCCCGAAGTGCATACGCAGGGAAAAACCACTGGTCATTGTCCCCGCAGTAAGTCTCATCAATAATTCCCATGCTGTTGGTCTGAATAATGCCGTAATTTTTAAAGGTACTGCTTCTAGGAACCACATGGGCTTCATAACCGGCAGGAAGTTCCATGGCAATGCCCAGAGGGATCAGTTTAAATTCACCTGCTTTTAACTCCACTTCCTTCGCCGCCCGTAAATCAATCCAGTCGGATTTGCCATCTATGTATCTCAGTCTTTCTATTTCGTCTGTAAAATATTTAATTTTAATATTTGCTGTCACTATATGTCCTCCTGATGCCTGTCTTCGTTGTTTTCTTCCTCCGTAAGCAATAAACCGCTTCCGGAAAGTTCTTCTTCCACTTCCATACGAATCTCCGCTGTTACCAAAGGATCTGCAGCGGGTAAATTCTGAGTGGAGCCAATGCCAAATCTTCTTAAAAATTCTTCTGTTGTTGCAAAAAGTGCCGGGCGTCCCGGTGCATCCAGCCTCCCGACCTCGTACACCAGATTATATTCTACCAGTTTGTTTACCGCATGATCGGATTTTACTCCACGGATCTTCTCGATCTCAAGCTTTGTAACAGGCTGTTTGTATGCAATGATGGAAAGTGTCTCCAGAACCACCTCCGATAATACCTGCTTTTTCGGAGCACAGGCAACACGGATTAAGTTCTCATAGTATTCCGAGCGGGTACACATCTGATAGCTGTTTTCCAGTGCAATGATCTGCATTCCCTTTTTCCCTGTCTCATACCGTTTCATCAGGCGAAGAACTGCTTCCCTGGCAGTATCCTCATCCTGGTCGATGGCTGCAGCCAGCCTGCTAAGTTCCACCGAATTCCCCATGGTAAAAAGAACTGCCTCAATGACCGCTTCCCATTTCTTTTCTTCTTTCGCGCTCTTTGCTGACCTGTCTGCTGTCAGAGTTTCTTTATCCATTAACTTTTTCTTCCTCTCCCAGATCCGAAAAATCCAGTTCCCCTTCCTCGCCTTCCGGCTCCAGGGTTTCAATCATCATATCATCAAATAAATGCTCCTGGGTCAGGGTGATCTTGCCGATCTTCATGAGTTCCAGAAGCGCTAAAAAAGTGACAACTACTTCTATCTTGTCAGGCTGTCCCTCAAGCATCCTGCGAAAGGAAAACTTCCGGTTCCGCCTGGCAAAATCCATCACTGATTTTATTTTATCTTCCAGGCTTACCGCTTCCTTACGGATATTGCCAAACCGGCTTCTGATGGGATCCACCCTGTCTTCTGTCCGTTTTGTCACCGCACGGAATATTTCCTGCAGCTTTGCCAGAGTAAGCCCGTCAAGGAGCTTGTCCAAATCTACAGGCGGCTCATATTTCGCCACCTCGGCAGGCACGGTAGGAGTCTTAAAAAACAGGCGGTCTGCCCCTACTTCCCGGTCTTTTAATTCCGATGCCATATATTTAAAATATTTGTACTCCAGAAGGCGGGCAACAAGTTCTGCCCTTGGATCTTCTTCCTCCCCTTCTTCATTGACCTCTTTTGGAAGAAGCATACGTGCCTTAATGTCAATGAGAGTTGCCGCCATGACTAAAAATTCACTGACAATATTTAAATCCTCGGTCTCCATATGATTCATGTAATCTAAATACTGTTCCGTAATTATCACAATGGGAATGTCATAGATATTCACTTTATTTTTATCAATCAAGTGAAGAAGCAGATCAAGCGGTCCTTCAAAATTATCCAGTTTATAAGAGATTCCCATATATTCCTCCAAAGCAGATTAAAACATACCAAAAAGCAGTATACCAAATTGAGACCGATCTGTAAATATATGGAAGGTTCAATTTGAGGATTTGGGTTTTAAATCCACAACTACCAGCTGAGGTTTGTTGTTCAGCCGGATATTAATGGAGTGGGTTCCAAGGCCTCTGCTTACTATCATATATTTTTCATCTTTTTGAAACGTCCCTCCACAGTAGGGATTAAAAAACTGGTACTGGGGAGTCATCACTCCTCCCAGAAACGGAAGGCGTATGGTTCCTCCGTGAAAATGACCGGAAAGGGTTAAATCAGCGCCCCAGTCCCGATAAGTGTTAAAATAAAGGGGGGAATGGGACAATAGTATCTGAAACCGCTCTTCTCCTGCCTTCCCTGCTTTCTGTTCCAGTTCTTCGGGAAGAAGGCGATCAGGTATGAAATCCTTATAACAGCCTTCTTTTAAATCCACACCGGTAATGGCAATATCCTTCCGGTATAATTCCGTCCGGTCTCTTAACACGATCACTCCAAGCTGTTTTAAGCTGTTTTCATACGTATCATACTGATCACCATAAACCAGCCGTTCCCGGTCCATCCGGTTTTCGTGATTCCCGTTTCCATAAAAAACCGGGTAACGATTTGTCAGCTTTTCCATCAGTTTTAAACTGACCCCGGTATCTGCTGTCTTCTTTACAACCATCATATCACCGCCGACAAGCACCACATCCGGATTCACATGGTCAATCGCCTTAAGAAGTCTTTTATTGTCTTCTCCAAAGCAATGACTGTGAAGATCCGAAAGGAATACCAGCCTCAAGTTTTTTCCGATCTTACTGCTTTTAATAACAGTTCTCTCTACGGAAAGCTGTTCTCTTTCGTATTCAGACCGCAGTAAGGATACTGCGCCTGCAGCAGCACAAAAAACTCCGGCAGCAAACCACATCTGTTTATACCTCATCTTCTCTCATTCCTTCTTTTGCTGTCCCTCCATCATACAATGAAGAACCTGTCCCCGTCAAGTAAAAGGCTTTCTCTTTTCCCTTCCCCTTTTGTATAATGGAAACCAATTATGGATAATATGCAATACTGGATAATCACGGTTTAATAAGAGTGTGAGGTGACTAACCATGATTGTTTATGACAGACTGTGGGAAACCATGAAAAAGAAAAACGTCAGCCAGTATCATCTGATCAAATATTGCAAGGTCAGTGCCGGACAAATCGGACGGCTTAAGAAAAACAATTTCGTATCTACTCATACGATTGATATGCTGTGCAGAATTTTAGACTGCGGCGTAGATGAAATTATGGAATATCGGGCCGATATTTGCGAGGCAACAAGTGTGACCTGTAATACTGACCCTGAGGAAAATAAATAACAGGCTTTTCCTTCAGAGGATTTGGCATAGAAAAAGAGCCGCAAGGCTCTTTTTTCTATATTATGTTCCTTTTAGGATATCCAGACACCAGCTCTGTCCAGGCGGTAACCATCGGGTGTTACCGTATCCTTTAACATCGCGCCATCACTGCCAAGATAATACCACTTCTCATTGGTTTTCACCCAGTAATTACATGCCTTGGTTCCATCTTCCCGGTAATAAAACCACTGATCCCCTGACTGCACCCAGCCGGAGGAAGCATTGGCTTTTACACTGCCGCCGCCTGACCCCTTTAAGGCAAAACCATAATCCAGAAGCGCTTTGGTATCGTCATAATGGGTGGACTTACTTTTCATAATCACTACGATTAAGCGTGATCCATTCTTCTCTGCATAAGTTACCAGGGTATTGCCAGCCGCAGAGGTAAAGCCGGTCTTTCCTCCCAACACTCCGGGGTAATAACGGGTGTCGGAAGAATTGATCATCTTATGTCCCATGGTTACCGTTCTGGCTCCCGCTTTCTTTGTTGCAGGAATCTGGTAGCGGACAGTAGAGCACACTTTTCTAACCACACCATTTTGAAAAGCTGCTTTTGCAATCAGCGCCATATCATGGGGTGTTGTATAATGATTGGAATTATTAAGACCGTTGGGATTGACAAAATTTGTATTGGTACAGCCAAGTTCTCTGGCTTTGGCATTCATCAGCTGGGCAAAGGAGCTGACGCTGCCGGATACATGCTCAGCAAGACCATTGGCCACTTCATTGGCCGACTTAAGCATAAGACCATAGAGACTCTGCTCCACCGTCAGTTTATCACCTTCCGTTATATTTAAAGTCACTGCCCCTGCTTCCAGATTGGTAGTAGCTGCCTTGGAAAAGGTAACCGTATCTGAAAGGTTGGTCCGTTCTGCCACAAGAAGCGCAGTCATCAGTTTGGTAATACTGGCCGGATAATACTTCGTCTCACTGTTCTTAGAATAAAGAAGTGCTCCGGTATCGGCATCCATTAACACAGCTCCCTCGGAAGAAATCTGAGGCACACTTACTGTGGAGGCTGATGTGGTGGACGTTGTGGAGGTGGAGGCCGCTGTGGAATCCGCTGCGGCTTTATTACTGTCTGCATTGCTCTGGTCCGCCTGTCCGCTTATGGAAGCACCTGGTCCGGCTGCTGCCTGTGTCTCCTGCGTGGAACCTGGGAAGGGCGAAACCGTGGGGATATCCGTTGCATAAGTAACAGTTGATGCCAACATGGAAAAGCCAATAATAAGACTGATTAATCTGCAAGTTTTTTTTGTCATAGCCAATTATCTCCTGTATTTTTCTGCCAGTTCGTTCTTCCATCAGTATAACATAAAATCCAGTAATTACCGCTTAAAATTTTCTTACAAATCAAAAATGCACCACTTATAAAAGTGATGCATCGTCTAAAACGACTGTATTAATCTTCTTTTTCCAATTCTTCCAGCCTGTCCATGGCAATATTTAAAATTTCTGCATGGTCAAATGCCAGCTTCTCCTGGTCAAGCATATCAATTGCAGGCAGAAGTTCAATGTCAATGTCTCTCTTCCACATCATGCCATCCCGTTCAAAGGTTTCCGTAATCCGATAGCTGATAAATATATGTTCTTCCTCATTCTCAATGGTAAGTGCATATGTCGCGCCATTCTCAAGGTCTGAAAGCTTCTTTTTCTTTACCTCAAACCAACACGCCTTGCCGGCATCGTCACCGGCTTCCACGTTTAACTGTTCCTTTGGAACTGCCGCTAAATAAGAAACGGAAATCACTCTTGTTCTGGGATCCCTTTTTACACTTCCCCAGGTATAAAGCTGTTCCATGTAGATTCCCTTTAATCCGGTTTCTTCAAACAGTTCTCTGGCTGCTGCTTCTTCCAGGGATTCATCCATGTTAACAAATCCTCCCGGAATCGCCCACTGACCGATGCAGGGGTGGTTTTTCCGCTTAATGAGAAGAATATCTGTCTTTGATTCTTCCTGGTCATATGCAAATATCAGCATATCCACCGTTACCGACGGGCGTTCGTAATCTCCCGGACGGTACTGTAAAAGAAACTCTTTTTCCGTCAGCCCTTCTTCATTCTTTCGTTCCATTCTGCCCTTCTTCCTACCAGTTTTTAAAATACAATGGACTGAAGCGCTCCAAGAACACCTGCACTGGCAAGTCCCATAATGATTCCTGCCATTAAAACTCCGCCCATCACAGCTAAAATACTGGATTTAAAATCAATATCAAGCAGGCTGGCTGCCAATGTGCCAGTCCAGGCACCGGTACCTGGAAGTGGGATACCAACAAAAATCAATAGAGCAATGAACAATCCCCTTCCGGCTTTCGCCTGCAGTTTTTCTCCGCCGCGTTTTCCTTTTTCCAGGCACCAGGTAAAAAAGCCGCCTATTACCGGCTTATCTACTCCCCACTCCAGAACTTTTCTGGCAAACAGATAGATAATGGGTACCGGAAGCATGTTTCCCAGTATGGCAACAATATAAGACTGAACCAAAGGCAGTCCCATTACTGCAGAATAGGGAATTGCGCCCCTTAGTTCAATAAGAGGAACCATGGAAATAAAAAACACTGTTATATATTTTTGTAACATCATCCATTCCTTTCATAATAAAAGTCTGCCTTTATACTATACACAAAGATGGACAGTCTATCAACTATTTTATAAAAAGATTATATTTACATACATGATTCCAAACCTTTCCTGAATAAAATATTAACATTTCTGAAATACTATTGTACTGACAAAACGAGTGTGATATAATCCTCAAAAGTTGATTATTATAATCCCACGCATTAGTTAAGAAGGGTGTCTTTTTATGAATATCAAACAGTTTCTTACCAAGTACAGGCATGCCTGGATTCTCAGCTACGCCTTCATTTATCTGCCATGGTTCGTGTACCTTGAAAAGACAGTGACAAGCAACTATCACATCATGCATATAGCCATTGATGACTATATCCCGTTTAATGAATATTTCATTATTCCCTACCTGATGTGGTTTGGTTATGTGGCCGTCTCTGTCGCCTATTTTTTCTTTCATGATGTAAAAGAATACTACAGGCTCTGCACCATGTTGTTTACAGGAATGACCATAAGCCTTGTGATCTGTACTGTCTTTCCAAACGGAACAGACTTTCGGCCTGTCGTTGATTCCAATAAGAATATTTGTGCTGCAATTGTTAATCTTCTCTACTCTGCTGATACCTGTACCAACGTATTTCCAAGCATACACGTGTATAATTCCATTTGTGTCCACATTGCCGTATGCCGGAGTGAACGTCTTAAGAATCGCACACAGCTAAAAACAGCGTCTCTTATTTTAATGATTTTAATCTGTCTGGCTACTGTGTTCTTAAAACAGCACTCTGCTTTTGATGGACTTGGCTCATTAGCAATGGCATATATCATGTATCAGTTTGTTTATTCTGATTCTCTTGTTCCTAACAGAAAAAAGGTATCCGAAAAAGCAATCAGTTAAAAAAAGACCTTCCCTGCCGGGGAGGTCTTTTCACATCCGATTCTAATTAAATCCAAAAAATTTCTGAGTCATCTTATAAATGGCGATGGGGAATTTCATTCCGCCCTTACCAGGCAGATTGACTCCCTGTCCTAAAAATCCGTAGCGAAGCCTTAAATAAAGCTTTAAATTCTGTTTTCGAAGACTCTGCCACAGCTCTTCCTTTTTCTCCATATTTTCCTCTGTTCCGGACTTAATAGCCAGAATGGAGGAAATGACCATCATAATCTCTAAATACCGCACCATATAACGACGAAGCTTGCGCTGCTTAATCTTCATTACATCATAATAGGAAAGCATCAGCTTTGTCACGCGGATCTGCTGGTCTATCCGTCCGATCATAACCTGTTCATTGACAGACTGATCGTCTCTGCCTATGAAGTAGCGATAAAAGTTTACGTTTAAATAATACAGGGTTTTCACATGGGGAAGGGGCTGATAAACAAAAATATTATCCACATAGAAGGTATGCTTTGGCAATTCCAGACCACATTGCCTTAAAAGCTCTGTCCTGTATATAACAGAATGCATCAGAATGTATTGTCCCAGAATAAAAACCTTCACATCATCCCAGTCAATCAGCTGGTTCTCCGGAAGTGCGGTCCGGTAATTCATTACTTTTTTACGATCAGATCCCTGTTTTTCATAAACAAAATTACTTACCAGCATATCAAGTGTCTTTTCGCCGTAAACGAAACGTCTGAGGGTATTAAGAATCTCCATATAAGCGGATTCATCCACCCAGTCATCACTGTCCACTACCTTAAAATAAATCCCGGACGCATTCCTTAATCCTGCATTAACTGCTTCTCCATGTCCGCCATTCTCCTGATGGATCGCCCTGCAGATTCCCGGATAGTTCCGTTCATATTCATCTGCAATTTCGGCTGTACGGTCTTTTGTGGAACCGTCATCTACAATAAGGATCTCAACCTCATCTCCGCCTGGAAGCAGGGATTCGATGCAGTGCCTCATATAGGATTCTGAATTATAACATGGAATTGCTACAGATAAGAGTTTCACACAATATCCTCCTTTAGGTTGTTTTTCCAATAAATCCGGATAATACATATTACAGTTACAACGAATGATAACACTACTACAGCTGCAGTCACTCCTGCATGTTCTCTTTGAAACAGAAGCCCGGACAGTTCCGTGTTGGTTATAAAAAGCGAAAGTATATTAGCCGAGATGTGAAGCATAATAGGTGCCGACAGGGCTTTTGTTCTCTCATAAAGCCATGCTGCGGTAAGACCAATGATAAATGCATATACTCCCTGGGGAAGATTTCCATGATAAAGGCCAAACAAGCCGGCTGATACGACAGCCGATAAAACAAAAGAAAACTTGTCCCGGATGGAAGCAAAAATCATTCCTCGAAATATCAGTTCCTCCGCTACAGGTATGATAAGTCCGGAGGCCAGAAGCTGAAGCGCAAATGGCGGAGAATACAGTGCCTTGGCCGCTTCCTGGTACGTCCTTGATATTCTGGTCAGTCCCATAACTTCCACAGCTGAATTCCCCAGAATGCAAAGAGCTGCTCCAAGCAGCCAGATCGAAATCAGGCTGTCTGCAGGTTTCAAACTCTCTGTCATGGAAGATCCTCTGTTTTTTTGATCGTAAGAATAAAACCACAGCAAAACCGGAATATTCAGTAATGCAGATACTCCCGTAGCCAGAAGTGGTTCAAGAGGCACCGCCAGATACAGGAACGTGGTGGCTAACGTGTAGGTAAACAAAGGAAGAATCAGATGCAGAATCATTACTATCATAAGTACCTGTCCTTTCATTTTCTGTATCTTCTTAAACATTATACCACCTGATTTCAGGATATCCACTTAATTTTTTTAAAATTATTTCTAAAAACTATTGAAATCTTTTCTCATACCCCCTGATACCCGAAAGCGGTTGCTTTTTTTATCTGCTGATAATATAATATCCTTATATTTTCTGATTAAAACTACATGAAACTGAGAGGAAATAATATGGCAAAAAAACGTATTGTGATAGCTTTGGGACACCATGCTTTGGGAACAAACCTTCCGGAACAAAAGACAGCAGTAGCCAGAACTGCCAAAGTAATTGCAGATTTTATTCAGTCCGGCTGGCAGGTGGCCGTTACTCACAGCAACGCTCCACAGGTTGGAATGATCCACACTGCAATGAATGAATTCGGAAAACAGCATGACGGTTATACCTCAGCTCCCATGTCTGTCTGTTCTGCCATGAGCCAGGGATACATCGGCTATGACTTACAAAACGGAATCCGTGCAGAACTTATGACACGGGGCATATATAAGTCCGTAGCTACCATTTTAACCCAGATGATGGTAAATCCATATGACGAGGCTTTCTATACCCCCATGAAGCCCATCGGCCGTTTCATGACTGCAGAGGAAGCAAAAGAAGAAGAGAATAAGGGGAACTATGTGGAAGAAGTTCCTGGCAAGGGATTTCGCAGAGTTGTGGCTTCCCCTAAGCCAGTTTCCATTGTTGAGATTGATATCATAAAAGCCGTTATGGATGCAGATCAGATTGTGATCGCCTGCGGAGGCGGCGGTATTCCCGTTATGGAACAGGGCTGTTATTTAAAAGGTGCCAGCGCTGTAATTGAAAAGGACAGGGCTGCCGGGCTGCTGGCTAAGGAAATCGATGCCGATGTGCTGATGATTTTAACAAATGTGGATAACGTAACCTTAAACTTTGGAAAGCCGGATGCCAAGCCAATCAGCCTCTTGAGCAAAACGGAGGCAGCTTCTTATATTGAGGACAATCAGTTCGAATCCTCTTCCATGCTCCCTAAAATTGAGGCATCTCTTGATTTCATTGAACATGGTAGGAATCGGAAAGCGATTATCACTTCCCTGGAAAAGGCAGAAGAAAGCCTTGAAGGAAAAGCAGGTACTATTATAACAGAAGCATAAGTATAAAAAGGATTTTTGTCCTATTGTAAAACAGAGGACAGAAATCCTTTTTTCTATTATTATAGAACCAGTTCTGTTTTGAAAACTGTCACAGCTTCACCAGTGATTTTAACCTGAACCGGATTGCCGTCTGTAATTTTTACAGAAACGAAAAATGGTCTGAACGTTAATCCTCCAGCATATATTCCCGAAACTCCGTCATATATTGAAACAAATGGATTCGACGGAGTATTACTATGAAATGGTTTAACCGATTAAGACTGGCGGAGAAAATCAGAACATTTTCCATTTCGCCGGAAAATGGAAAGAAAGGCCTGAAGATATTTCTG
Organism: Lacrimispora xylanisolvens; assembly: GCF_002934545.1. Taxonomy (GTDB): domain Bacteria; phylum Bacillota; class Clostridia; order Lachnospirales; family Lachnospiraceae; genus Lacrimispora; species Lacrimispora xylanisolvens. Next base: position 34,277 of record NZ_PTJA01000011.1, on the reverse strand, counting down.
TTCCTTTTATGTGCCTTTTTTGCCGGGCGTCTGGGAGCTATGCTGATGGAACATCATCGCGCTGTGGAAACTGCTGCAGAAGGAAACTGGGGATTAAGCTTCCAGCAGGAAGGGCAGCCTCCTGTTGCCAATGCCACCATGGATTATTTAAAGCAGTTTAATGCCTATTATGCACAAAAAACCCAGGATAAGGTTTTATATCTCACCTTTGACGCCGGATATGAAAACGGAAATACTGCTGCGATCTTAGATGCACTGAAAAAGCATCACGCACCTGCAACCTTCTTCGTTGTGGGCAACTACATAGAAACTGCACCAGAACTGGTTAAGCGGATGATTGCGGAAGGTCATACAGTTGGTAACCACACCTATCATCATCCGGATATGTCAAAGATGAGTTCTAAGGAATCTTTTGAAAAAGAGCTGGGGGACTTAGAAACTTTGTTTGAACAGACCACCGGTCAGAAGATGAAAAAGTATTACCGCCCGCCGCAGGGCAAATACAGTGAATCCAATCTTCAGATGGCAAAGGATATGGGATATAAAACCTTTTTCTGGAGCCTGGCTTACGTGGACTGGTATCAGGATAAGCAGCCTACAAAGGAAGAAGCCTTTAAAAAACTGTTAGGACGGATTCATCCCGGTGCTATCGTTCTTTTGCACAGCACTTCCAGTACCAATGCACAGATTCTTGATGAACTGCTGACTAAATGGGAAGAGATGGGGTATCAGTTTAAGTCTTTAGATGAACTGTGTTCACAACAATAAAAAACAGAGGTAAACCTTACCCTTTCTATACGAGTATCGTTTACCTCCGTTCCTTTTTTAGATGGAATAATCTTTTGACGTCTCATCTTCGTTCATAATATGGGAGAGAATAATTTTTTCATAATAGCTGCTGTCATTACCGGTAACTCTTGGACGAGGCAGCTGGATTTTTATATCCTGCCTGACTTTATGTTCATCAATGATTATAACACGATCAGCCAGTTTCACTGCTTCTCCAACATCGTGGGTCACAATAATTGCCGTAAACCCAAGTTCTTTCCATAGCTTTTCAATGAGCTGCTGCATATCCAGCCTTGTGAGCGCATCCAATGCCCCCAGGGGCTCATCAAGAAGAAGTACCTTCGGCTGACCGGCAAGAGCTCTTGCCAGTGAAACACGCTGCCTCTGACCTCCGCTTAAGACATGGGGCCAGCAGTCACTCTTATCCATTAGTCCCACACTGCTTAAAGCCCTTTTCGTTAATTCCGGGGTATGCCCGTAGCTTCCAAGGCGAACGTTTTCTGACACTTTCTTCCAGGGAAGAAGCCTTGGTTCCTGAAACACAAACCGAATGTTGCTGTCCACTCCTGCTTTTGTCACACCATTGACTGTAATACTCCCATCAGAAGGAACCTCCAGACCTTCAATGAGCCGTAAAAGCGTACTTTTTCCACAGCCGCTTTTGCCTACAATTGCGACAAATTCTCCTGGTTTTATCTCTAAATTAATGTCATTAAGAATTATTAAAGGTCCATAGTTTTTTGATAAATTCTCTATTTTAATTCCATATCCATTTTGCTTTTCTTCCATGTTTTATACTTCCCTCCAGCGAATGAGTTTCCGGTCCAGGAATCCTGCTGCAGCATCAGACAGTTTTCCCAGTATGGCATATAAAATAATGGAAAGAAGTATCTTATCCATCTGCATCAGTTCCCGCGCAGACATTGCCATATAACCGATTCCGGCATCAGTAGCTATCTGCTCTGATGCAATCAGTAAAAGCCACATGGTTCCAAGGGATAGCTTAAAGCCGACTAAAATGGAAGGAAGCGCTCCAGGGAGGATAATTTCAGTAAATATTTTAACTTTTGAAAAACCGTAAACCCTTCCCATTTCCATTAGTCCTTTATCAATTGTCTTAATACCATGATAGGTATTGATGTAGATTGGAAAAAACACACCGAAAGCAACCATATAAACTTTGACTCTTTCGCCTATTCCAAACCAGATAATCATTAATGATATGGCGGCAAGAACCGGAATCGTCCGAAGCATTTGAATGGTTGTGTTAAGCGTTAAGTCCAATCCTCGGTTTAATCCTGTCATAAATGCAAGTAAAAGTCCGATTAACCCGCCAAGCAAAAGTCCTTTTCCCGCACGTCCTGCACTGACCGTTATATATTCTAAAAGCTGTCCGTTTCCAATCATATCCACCGTGCGTTTTAAAACTTTATCTGGTGATGGCATCAGTGTATTATTCATGCCTGGCAGCGTCGTCAGATACCACAAAATAAGAATCAGCGCCGGTATCAGCCAAGGGACCAGCGGCTTAAGTAGGTTTCCTGTCTTTTTCCAGTCCATATTCACTCTCCGTTTTATTTTAAATCTGCCAGCGCCTTCTTATATTTCTCATAAAATGATTTTTCGTAGAATGATGACACATCAACCTTTTGATCCAGTACGTTCAGCTCATAAAAGGAATCTGCAACGCTTTGTTCTGAATGCACCACCTGATCGTCAATTCCCACAAAATGATATAAATAACCTCTGTCATCATAGGTTCTCTTTAAAAGATCATAAGCCTCATCGTATGTATTTCCGGTTGGCTCCGCCTGAATTTCAGCCCACTCTTTCAGGTGACCCTCTGCCCATTCGTAACTCTATTGCACTCTTGCAAAGTAGTCTGCAATTGCCCCCACTTTTGCTTCATCTTTTAACACAGCATCTGATATCTCAAAAGGGAAGTTACCGGACAGAATATTAACTGCAGAAGCAATTGTAACTGCACCATTGGCTTTTGAAGCGTTAATAGAGTTTCCATAGCTGGCAAATGCATCAATCTGACCTCCTGTTAAAGCGGTGACACCATCGGCAGTTGTTATTTCAACTGGTTCAATATCCTTCCAGGAAAGCCCTTCCTTTTTTAACATTTCATTCAGGAAATAATGAGCCGTTGTATTTTTAATATAGCCCACCTTCTTTCCTTTCAGATCAGCAATTGACTTTATCCCCGATTTTTCCAGAGCAACTACTTCCTGATTCTGCGGACTGCTGCTGTTAATCAATACAATTTTAAAATTACCGCCGTTTTGTGCCATGGAGGCAGATATAGGGGGAATTTCACTGGTACCTGTAAAATCAATCTGATCGGCAGCCAATGCCTCCATGCAGAGATTCCCTCCCTGAAAAACAAAGTATTCTACGTCATATCCTTTAAAATCATCCAGTCCTGCTGCCTTTAATAATGCTTCGTGGTTTTTCCACCCGGTAATTCCATAGCGGAGGTGAATCTTTTCCGAAGAGGCCGGTACCGATTCAGAAGAAGCAGTTTTGCAGCCAGTTAGTCCTACTGCCAGCAGGGCCGTCATAACTCCCAAAAGTCCATTTCTAAATCCCTGTTTCATAATCGTTTTTCCTCCTGCCAGTCTGCCTCTCTGCTATTGTTTTCAGTACTTCAATTACTTTTTCATTCTCCTCGTATGTCCCCACTGAGACGCGGATCCAGCCATCAAGCCCAAACTCACCGGCATTTCTGACAATAATTCCATTTTGCAAAAACGTGTTGTCTACTGGCTCTTTTCCTGTTTGAATGAGTAAAAAATTGCCGTTGGACCGGATATAGGGAAAACCCAGTTTCTCCAGCTCTGTATAATACAGATTGAGACCTTTTCTGTTATTATCCAGGACAGAATTTTTAAACGCCTCATCATCAAGGCTTACCTCAGCCGCCTTCTGCGCGGAAAAATTCACATTGATGGGACTTCTTACCCTGTTGATCCGTTCAATTAATTCCTTATCTCCAATTCCGTATCCAATACGAAAGGACGCCAGGCCATACAGCTTTGAAAACGTGCGGAGCAGGATTATATTTTTATGCTCCTTAATTAAATCAATGGTATTGAAATATGGTTCTTCGGTAAAATCGATATAAGCCTCATCAAGGACTATCAGTACATGCTTAGGAACCCTGTTAATAAAATCATTCAGCTGATCTTCGGCTAAAATGGTTCCCGTTGGATTATTGGGATTACAGATCCAGATGATCTTTGTTCTTTCACTAATGATCTCTAAAATCCGGCCTGTGTCAATGGTAAAATCCTTTAAAGGTACCATAACAGGCGTTCCATTCATCTGCAGCGTAACATTACGATACCAGCCAAAGGATGGATCCGGTATCACTGACTCCTCCCCTTCTCCCAGAAACGCATGTGCTGCCAGCGAAATCAGTTCAAAGGAGCCGTTCCCAAAAATCAGATTTTCAGATGACACATGATGAAGGGTGCTTAACCGTTCTCTTAATATGGTACAGTTGGGATCCGGATAAAAAGCAAACTGGCTATTCAGCTGATTTAACACTTCTCCCACTCTGGCAGAACAGCCCATACGATTTTCATTACCGGCAAGCTTTATAACCTGACTAAGACCATACTCCCTTTTTATTGATTCCAGTGACTTGGCAGCCTGATATGGAGCTATTTTATCCACTCCGGACCGTTCCCTAACCATTGGCATATGCCCCCTCCCTTCCATACTTTTTCACATATCCATCAGCCTGATAGGCTGCTTCAATCAGTGCCCGCTCATCCTCATAATCTGCCAGTATACGAATGCCACCAAATAACTCATATATTCTGTCCGATATGATCTGCAGCTTTTCTTCGGTCTGCTCGGATATGCCGATTTCCTCCAGGGTGAATGCAACCTTTAATTCCTGGAATCTTGATACAATTTCAGCAATTTCAGCCTCACTCTTTCGTTCCAGTATAGCCTGCATGATCAGCCCAAACGCCACCAATTCCCCATGCAGCGTATCTCTGGTCTCTTTAATGATACGGGATGAGTGGTAAAAGGGATGGGCAAATCCTGAAAATGCTTTTTCTCCCACATAGCTTCCTACATTTCCTGCAAGAAAAATGATTGCATCTACAGTCTTAACGGTGTATTCATCAATGATATTTTCCTCTGCATTTTTTATTACTACTGTTCCGTATTCTTTCAGAAACTCAAATGCCAGCCGTGCAGTATTAATGGAATTTATGTAGGAAAAGTCAAGGATTTTGCTGTCATAAGAAACTGTTGTCTCATACCATTTTGCAAGGGTATCAACAATGCCAGCCCTTAAATACCGGCTGGGGGCACCGGCTAAAATATTCGTATCTGCAATTACTGCTTTGGGGGAATGATTATTACGCCAGAACTGATCAAAATTACCTTCGTCTGTATAAAGAACAGATAACGCTGCCCAGGCCGCACAGGTAGCAGCAATTGTGGGGACTGATACGACTGGTATATTGGCCAGATCTCCGGCAGCTTTTGTTACATCCATGACTTTACCTCCGCCTATGGCTATGAATACCGTAATATCATTCTCTTTTGCCAGTTCTGCCAGTTCGCCTGCTTTTTCCAGAGTGGGATAACCTTCGAACAAATACTCTGTGAGTTCAATGGATTGTGACTCCAGGCTTTCCGTCACAGCTTCCTTCGTAACCTCTCTGGCAGTTTTCGACCAGATAATGAGTGCCTGCTTTCCATATTCTGAGACATAAGAGCCAAGGAATTCTATGGCGCCGGGTTCACTTATATAAATATCAGGGGTTTTAATCTGCAGCATTTATATCTCCTTTCTTTCGGCAGGTACTTTTCCCGCCACTATATGGAATAAGTGGGTTCCAGTGAGATGATTCTGGATAAAAACTGTTTTGTCCTCTCTTCTTTTGGGTTTGTAAAGATTTCCTCTGGAGGTCCTTCCTCTACTACAACACCGCCATCCATAAAGATGACCTTGTCAGCCACCTCCTGAGCAAACGACATTTCATGAGTCACCACAATCATGGTAATTCCCTTTTCAGCCACTTTTTTAATAATCTCAAGTGTCTCCCCCACAAGTTCCGGGTCAAGGGCGGATGTGGGCTCGTCAAAGAGAATTACTTCCGGATCCAGGACAAATGCCCTGGCGATACCAACACGCTGCTGCTGGCCTCCGGATAGCTGGGAAGGATAATAATCATATTTATCTGACAGCCCTACCCAGTTTAACGCTTCCTTTGCCCGCTTCTGCGCAATATCCTTTGGTACACGTCTTGCTGTTACCAGCCCTTCCATTACATTTTCAATTGCGGTTTTATTTGCAAATAAATTGTAGTTTTGAAAAACAAAGGAAGTTTTTCTTCTTATGGCAAGAATCTCTTTTTTTGAGGCTTTTTTAAAGTCAACCTGGATATCTCCAACAGTAAGTTCCCCGCTGTCAGCATTCTCAAGAAAATTAATACAGCGCAGCAGTGTGGTTTTCCCAGAACCACTTGGTCCCAGGATTACTACCACCTCACCATCTTTTACCTCAACAGAAACATCCTTTAGAACTTCCAGTTTGCCAAATACTTTTTTCACATGCTTCACTTCAATCATAAAGATTCCTCCTGAATCTTCCGGTATGCTTTCTCAATATTTTTGCTAAATATTCAATCATGACTGTAAATATCCAGTATATCAGCGCAGCCGCCACATACCCCTCAAAAAACGAATAGGTTCTTGAGCTTGGAATCGTAGCTCCCGCAACGATTTCAATAATCCCGATTGCCATGACTACGGAAGATGCCTTAATTAACCCAACCACATGATTGGTAAGCATTGGAATTGCAATGGGTATCATCTGGGGAAGGATAATCCGGTAAATCGTCTGTATCTTTGTCAGACCTACCGAATATCCGGCTTCATCCTGCCCTTTATCGATGGATAGCAGAGCCCCTCTTATGGCTTCTGATACGGAACATATTGCCGTCAGACTGAGGGCGAATATTCCGATCCAGATCTGATCTACATCTGCAATTGTTCCTTTTAAATGCAGGAATGCTGCCAAATCATTATATTTCATCATAAAAATCAAATTGTATATCATCAGCGCTACGATAATTGGTACTCCCTGATATACCGTAATCACGAAAGCAAGGATTTTACAAAGCACCGGTACTTTATAAACCCGTATCAGGGCTGCCACCGTTCCAAGTACCAGACCCACACTAAGGGGAATAAACACCAGGCGCAGAGTATTGGGGAAATATTTTATTCCGTAAATAAAGCTTTCCGCAAAGTTATTTATGTTGAAATCCATGGAATTCCCTCTTTTCCGCCTGTTTTTCTTCCATTTGTGTAATCCAGCCTTTTGTTTAAGTACCAGAACAACAGCCGGACTGCCAGACTGATTATGATATAAATGATTACATCAAACACATATGCTTCCAAAACATGCTTCGTGGCTGATCCGATTGTTTTAGCCCTTCCCATAATATCTGTGACACCGATTAAAAAAACCAGTGAAGATCCCTGAAACAATCCCACCAGATCTGAACCAAAGGGCGGCAGAGCGACCCGTATCATCTGAGGCAGTATGATTCTTATAAATGTCTGATAATGAGTCAGACCTACGCTGAGTCCAGCTTCCGTCTGGCCATAGGGGATGGACGTTACCGCACTGTAAAATATTACAGAAAGAAATGCTCCCTGGTTTAAAATAAACGTCACATAAGCAAACACAACTGCACTCCAGTCCCGGTTGATACTGGTACCCAAAAGGGGATCAATGATAGCGGGCAGGCCGTAGTAAATAAGCATCAGCTGAACCAGCATGGGGGTGCCCCGCATGAAAGAAATATAGACCTTACTGATCTGATAAAGCACCCGTATTTTCTTAATCTGGATCAGCACAATGAATACCGCCAAAAGGACTCCGAAGATGGTCGCATAAAATACAATGGAAAAGGTCACCGTCAGATATGGAAGTATTTTAGGAATATTTTCAAAAAAGCGGCTCCATTCAAACAGTTTCCCCATATCTCTTACTCACTTTCTGTATAATCACCGCCGATTACATCAATGGATAACTGTTTTAGTTTTCCGTCTTTCTTTAACTGCTTTAATGCCCCGTCAACTGCTCCCTGCAATTCGGTGTCGTTTTTGGAAAAAACAAAATAGGTGGAAGAAGTCTGAACCGGATCACCGGTTACTTTAAGAGCCGTCTTTCCATAATTTTTATTTAACTTATCTGCATCCCTCTTTGTCATAACCGTGGCATCCCATACTCCATTTAACAGTCCGGTTATGGTCTCTTCATCTGTGGAGTTATTGACATATTCAATCTTTATGGGATTATCCTTATGATCTTTGTTATAAGTTTCCAGTATGTAGGATGTGTTAGAGCCGGCAGAACTCTTTACCTTCTTTCCCTGTAAATCATCAAGGGACTTGATATCCGGATGATTCTCAGCCACAGTGATGTATGTGACATAGGTGGTGTAAGGCTCCTTTCCAAAGAGATACTTCTCATCCCGCTCCTTGTTCCACTCATACTGATGGGCTGCAAGATCGATTTTTCCTGCATCAAGAGAGATCAGCACATTGGCGAAATCTGATGTTTTATATTCAAATTCGTACTGGGGGAGCAGATCATCCACTGCTTTTAATACTTCATATTCATAGCCTGCAAGATTTCCTTTATCATCAAGATAGCAATAAGGCTCGTAGGAATTGCCGGTTCCCACTACGATCTTTTTAACTTTGCTCTCAGATGCCGCTTCCTTTTTTCCGCACCCTGCAAGTGCCGCCACACTTAAAATGGTTAGCAGCGACACTGCCGCAACATATTTCTTTCTTTTCATAATTGTCCTCATCCTTTCTTACTGCTCATTGTTTTGCGATGCCTTTTAAAGTCTGATGATGATCGGATCTGTAAAAATAAAGGGTTATTTTATCCAATACCTCATTTAAGCTTCCTGATATTTCAAATGTACTGATCGTCTTTTTTTCAAATTGCTTCTGTATGGGAAACCCTATTTTTTTACACACAATACATCTGCAGTCTGAAAGGAGATCCACGTTCCGACTGACAGCTCCTGATCCATGACAGCCGCCTCCCCCGCCGCCGCAGCTCTGGCTGCCACAACCGGAAGGCTCTTTCAGTCCCTCCGGTACACTTCTTTCTTCCAACAGTGTCCATACCCCATCTTCATTTACTTCGTAGATCAGAAATCGCTGTGCCGCTCCAAAATTTAAATTGATTTGCTCCCCATCTTCTGAGGCAGCTGCAATTTTATAGGACATATCATTTCCTCCCCTTCTTAAACTAGTTGAATCTTGTTTTTGCAACGGAATAGATATCCTCAATGAGTTTAAGACCGCCTTCGTATCCTGCGTAATAGCTGTTCATAATCAGGCGTTCATTCACCGGCCATGATACGTTTAAAAAATGAGCATTGGTCTGTTTTGCGACCTCCTTTTCCCAATGACCGCCTAAAATCAGGGGATATCCATGATAGTCATGAGCTTTTATTTCATTGTGTATGTTAAATCCATCGGTTTCAAAGCTGACTTCCGCCTCAATGTCATAATTCAAATCTTTGAAATAGGAGCGGACGTTTTCCTGATACTCCCTGGGTGTATCATCTACAACAAACTGCTTAGCCGGAAAAAGCCCCAGGTCATTAACCAGAAATTTTGTTATTCCCAGCGCATACTGGGCATCTGCCACTACGGTAAACTGCTTTGACATGACTCTGGTTTCCAGAAACAGATCTGCATAGCGCTCAATGTAGTAATAGTACGACGACTCTTCCTCTGCTATAACTGCTTCCACTTTTTCTTCCGGCACTCCCGCATATGTTCCGATTTCACGTAAGAATTTACTGGTTTCAAATGCACCAATTGGGAGGGTTGGATAATGCAGATATGGAATTCCAAGCTTTTGCTCCATCTTCTTCATATTGGTAAGCCCTACCCACGGAGAGATCAGTAAGTTAAACTCAGCTGCAGGAATCTTTTTAATATTCTCAATTCCCCGATTGTATCCGAATATTATGTTGGGGGTTAATCCCAGCTTTTTCACCAGACGTTCCAGTTCCTTATAATTTCCATGCCAGAACTCATCCTGATAAGGAACGTCTGCCCAGATATTAACGAGCCCCTTAATCCTGATCTTAGACGGTTCTAAATACTGTTCCGTCAGCGCATCAATCACCTGTTCATGACCTTTGTAGTTATTGCCCTTAAATCCGGCAGTCAAGGCATAAATCACAGGCTTTTCTTCCTCCTTGAATCCAGATACCACTTCTTCTGTGTTATCTCCCACAATCTCAGGAATGCATCCGGTTAATACCACATATAAGTCTGCATCAATCACTTCAAGGGAGTGGCGGATGGTGGATTCCAGCTTCTTTACTCCGCCAAAGACCACATCCCGCTCATTGATGCTGGTACAGGGGTAAATATTGGGAGAGAAATATCCGGAGCTTCCGGTGGAACCGGATAGCTTTTGAGCACAGCCGGGTCCTGAATGAAGAACAGGAATTGCTCGTTCAATTGCCTGAACTGTCTGCATTGCACTCATTGCACATTTATATCTTTGTTTATCCAGAATTTTTGCCATCAGCTGATCGCCTCCTCTAAAAATCTTCCTACATCCTGCTGATACCACCAGTCGGTATAGGGCAGCTTCACCCTCTTTGCCAGATTCTGTTCAAAGCTTCGGTTGCGAATGGTATCTAAAATTGCATGAGCAAATTCCAGAGTATGTTTATAACCGAAAATCATATACTCATCTGCCACATAAACAGCTGGTGTCCCCTGCTTGATTGCCCATACTGTGGAACCCGGATGTCTGGAAAGGTATAAATCCGGCCGGAATTTATTTAAAATATTCATAACTTCAAAATTCTGCTGATCTGCCACGCTGGCTTCGAAATTAATATCATTTTCCAGAAGATAGCTCATGGCGGGCGGGATCTCTCCATTTTCATACCGTTTGTCATAATGCCACGCCAGTGCCCATACCACTTCTATTCCCAGTTCGTTCAGCACTCTGGTCACCTCAAAGGTATAACCGGGTCCCATTCCAAGAACTGCTTTTAAGCCCTTTAATTCTTTTTTCACCGCCTCAATCTGAGGGATATAAATATTTCTCTGCTCCTCAATATAGTGTTCTACCTGGGGCTGTTTTCCCGCAACTCTTCCGATTTCACGAAGCCAGGTTTCAAATCCGGTGATTCCAAGGGGGTTAATGGTTCTGATATAGGGAACTCCATAAACTTCCTCCAGACCATTTCCAAGGTAATTTCCAAGCGTTCCGCAGATGCAGGTGGTTGCAACCGCCTCTGATAAATGCTTCAGCTCTTCTACCGTAGCATTTGCATAGAGAAAAACCGGTTCCAGATCAAAATTCTGAAACATTTCTATGATTTCATTTCTGGCACTTTCATAGAAATTTTTAAAATTAATGGTGTTTTGCTTTTTTCTGGGAGGCTCTACAATTCCGCTTAGAACAGCGTGATCGGAAATATCAAAGCCGGTAGCCCATATCCGGGATTTAAAACCTTCACAGTGGACTGCAATGACCGGCACAGGAATTGCTTCCTTCACTTCATCCACCACGCTGTCAATATCTTCTCCAATAATTCCTGTTGCGCAGGAGCTGCTGACAAAAATTGCTTTTGGATGATACCGTCTGTTTACTTCAAGAATAATTTCCGCCAATGCATCTGTGGATCCAAAGATGGTATCATTCTCATCCATATCCGTTCCAATGTATACAGAGCTGTTAACCACGCCTCGCTTTGCTGCAACCTGATTGGTGACAATATATTGGGAACTGGCTGTTGCCGAACAGCCTGCCGGGCCATGATGAATGATCGCCACATCCCGGATTCCTCCAAGCTGACCCAGTGCACAGCCGGATAAACAGGTGCTGGACTGGGAAAAGCAGCGGCTGCATCCAGTCAGGGTCCCGCATTTGCTCTGACTGGCAAGGTCTTCTAAATCTCCCACATACCCGGTTATGGAACCCAACCGGTTCTCTCTGGTTCCAAGATTGGAGCCTGATAACTGAAATGCCATTTTTAAACCTCCATTTAACCTTATACTTTATTCAAACAGTTTGGTTGACAGGTAGCGAAGACCGGTATCAGCCAGAATGACTACAATATTCTTTCCTCTGTTTTCTTCCCTTTTCCCAATCTGAACCGCAGCATAAATGGCTGCTCCAGAAGAGGTTCCAACTAAAATCCCATCTGTTCTTGCCACGTCTCTGGCTGTTTCATATGCCTGGTACGTTTCTACCTCCACCTTTTCATCGTATATGGAACGATCCATATTCTTTGGTATCCGTTCCTCCGGTACTCCTTCAAAAGGGTGAACACCGGTTATGTCGGGAGGTAATGGATCCGACTCATTGGGAAGAGATCCTGGCCCCGGCTGGATAGCGATAATCTTAAGATCCGGATTCTTTTTCTTTAGATACTTACCTGCTCCTGACACGGTTCCCCCTGTGCCCACACAGGCTACCAGTATATCCACAGTTCCATCGGTATCTTCCCATATTTCAGGACCGGTGGTTTGTTCATGAACGGACGGATTGGCTGGATTCTCTATCTGATTTACGAAGAAAATATTGCTTTCTTTGGACAAAACTTTCTCCTCAAGCACTTTAATCGCCGCCACAAAATCACCGCCTGTTTCATCAAGAACCGCTTTCACTTCTTTTACTTCTGAAAGCTTAATGGTTTCTCCTCCAAACGCTCTGATATTCTTAAACCGCTCCTCACTGACCTGATCCTGTATGTATACCCTAAACCCATAGCCTTTGCTGGCCGCTATGGCTGCCAGACCAATACCAGTATTTCCGCTGGTTGTTTCCACAATGGTATCACCTGGTTTTAACAATCCTTTTTCCTCTGCATCCTCGATCATTGCCCTTGCAATTCTGTCCTTCACACTCTGATTGGGATTAAAATACTCCAGTTTTGCAATAATTTTCGCATTTAATCCCAGCTTTTTTTCATAATTAACCAGTTCCAGAAGGGGTGTTTTTCCAATGAGTTCCGTAATTGATTGATGTATGGCAGCCATATAGATTCTCCTTTCAGGGCTCGTAAACGTTTTTATATTTTATAATCATCCTTGATATTCATCAGTCCGAATTCCAGCAGAATCTCTTCTAACCGGTCCTGTTCCATGGGAGTTGGGATGGTGAAATCCTGATTATCGATAATCGCCTGGGCAAGACTGCGGTATTCATTGGCCTGATTGGAATCCGGCCGGTATTCAATCACTGTTTTTCGGTTAATTTCCGCATGCTGCACAATGTTATCTCTTGGAACAAAATACAAAAGCTTTGTTCCAAGCTCCTTTGAAAATGCCCGGAGCAGATCCAGCTCTCTGTCTACATTTCTGCTGTTGCAGATAATGCCGCCAATGCGGACACCTCCTGTTTTTGCATACCGCTTAATGCCTTTTGCAATGTTATTTGCTGCATACAGTGCCATCATCTCTCCACTGGCGACGATATAGATTTCCTTTGCTTTTCCTTCTCTGATCGGCATGGCAAAACCACCGCATACAACGTCTCCCAACACATCGTAAAATACGTAATCCAGATCCTCTGTGTAGGCGCCTAAATTCTCCAATAGCCCAATGGAGGTTATAATTCCTCTTCCTGCACATCCAACACCAGGTTCCGGACCTCCGGATTCCACGCATCTGGTTCCCCCGTACCCCTCTTTTAAAATTCGGGAAAGAGCCACTCCGTCTCCTTCCTCTCTTAAGGTATCCAGCACCGTCTTTTGCGCCAGCCCTCCAAGAAGCAGTCTGGTAGAATCTGCTTTTGGATCACACCCAACAACCATAACCTTCTTCCCAAGTTCCACCAAACCTGCTGTTAAATTCTGTGTCGTCGTGGATTTTCCGATTCCCCCTTTCCCATAGATGGCAATCTGTCTGATCTGTCCCATTGCTCTGACCTCTCTTTCCTGTTCTCAATTATAAATTGTCGTATAAATCTTCTATCAATGTTAAACTTCCCCTGTAACCGGCATAGGCTCTGTTAAAAATCAAACGATCCTTAATGGGGAACGCTGCAACAATATTTTGAACTTCTTTTAAAGAACTGACCTCCTCTTCATTGCTGCTTCCGATAATCAGAGAAATATCCTCCTGCTTTAACAGTTCCTGATTGATCTCATACTGATCTGCACAGAATACAACTCTGGGCGGTTTGGCATATTCCAGTGTCATAAGTTCTGTGACAATTCTCTCTTTGTCTTCCTGTCTGAAAAGAGGCTCCGAAATAATAACAAGCACCGGCGTAAAACTATAGTCATTGGCTAAGTAGCGGGTAATGCCCACTGCTGTTGATCCGTCAGCAACTACTGCAAATTTCTTCCAGCTCAATGTTCCAATGGCCTGAGCCAGATATCGGTAAACATAAACCTCCTCTTCTTCCAGAACCTGGTTTACCAGCCGGTCATCAAGCTTTAATGCTTCTGCTACTGCCAAAACGAAACGTTTGGTATCGCTGGCTCCGATTGGAAGTCCGGGATAACGGATAGAAGGAACATGAAATTTCTCTTCAAACCGTTGTGCAGGGCCTTTTAATATCCAGGGATGGATAATAATATTTAATGATGCACTTGCACAGGACTTTATGGTTTCCATCCCCTGCTGTTCTGTAAAAAAAGTGTTGACTTTTAGTCCAAGCTTTTTTAAAATGCGGGAAATCTCCTCTAAATTCCCACTCCAGAAAGGATCGTGGTATGGAATAATTCCAAACAGATTAACGAGATTTTCTTCCTTTTCTTCCGCCGGTTCAATCACCTGGTCAATCATGGTATTCCATATTACTTCATAACCTAAATTGCTGTCTCCTGCAAATCCCGGAGTTTCAATGGGAAAAACAGGGATACCCTTTTCTCTAAATTCAGTGGTTACGCTCATAATATCATCTCCTATAATACCTGCCGTACAGCCAGTCAGTACAAAGTAGGCGTCTGCATCGATAATTTCAACCGCCCCCTCAATGGTGGTTTTCAGTTTCTGACTTCCTCCAAATACTACTTCACGCTCCAGCATATTGCTGGATGGAATGGAAACGCTGCTTACAAAACTGGAACTTTTATTCCCGGACTGTCCCGGATCAGAAGCAGTTGTCTGCATACAGCAGCCCGGTCCTGCATGGTAAATGGGGCATACCCGGTTAAGGGCTCCCAAAACGGAATTGATTCCAGCCAGCACACAGCCCCCTCTGGGATTTTCTATCACCTGAGACATCTCATTCACCTCCGATTATGTATTGAAATGGATCTTTTTCATACCAGCTCTCTTTATATGGAAGCTTTACGTGCTGGGAAAGTTTTACGTTAAAGCCTGGATTTTCAAGCTGGTCTGCTATTTTATTTCCCAGAAACAGAAGCCCGTCATAGCCCATGGTAGGACGTTTCATATCAAGAACATGGGTTGTGGGAATTCCAAGCTTTGCTGCCCACTCCGGTACACCGATAAAGACATCAGGTTTTAACCGTTTCACCAGATTCACCTGCTCGAAGGGCTGCATATTTGCAATATCAATCACATAGTCCGAATGTATGGTATTTAAATATTCTATATCTGCCTGTGCGTCTTCATCGTAAGTCGGTGTCTCAAGCCCTACCAGCACCATACCAAAATCATCAATCAAGGCCGCCGCTGCAAAAGACCGACCTGTTCCGCCGCAGATAAATACCCGTTTTCCCTTAAGCCGGTCTTTTATGGATTCCACTAAAGGAAGAATTCTTTCATGTTCTCTCTGAATAATTTCTTCTGCTTCTTTTTCTTTTCCTACAATTTTTGCAACTCCCCGAAACCAGATATCCGTATTCCTTACACCAATGGGCATAACCGTGTGGGAATAGGGTATCTTATAATCCTCATAAAGAGTCTTCATAAACTCATCTGCAAAAACCTTACAGATGGAGGTAGATGCCTCTGCAGCGGGAATTTCCTTTATTTTTTCCAGTGAACTGTAAAATGGAATATAGTTTACATGAAGCCCCAGAAGGGACAGCATGCGTTCCATCTCCTTTTGATCGGAATAGCTGATGGATACGGGGGCAAATAAATTAATCAATCCTTTTTTCTTCTCCAGTTTTTCCTTTTTTAATATGTACTGGTTAATGGAAAGAAACGCTGCATCAAATCCGGAAGCGCATATTTTGGATTTAAATCCTTCACAATGAATGGGAATGAGAAGAGCCTGTGTCTCTTCCTGCAATTTTCTTAAAATGGCATCAATATCATCTCCGATAATACCGGAAGCACAGGAAGCAAATACAAAAATCAGCTTGGGGTGATAGCGTTTCATTGCATCGCCAACCGCTTTCTTAAGCTTATCTTCACCGCCGAAGATTACATTGTTCTGATCCAGATTTGATACTATGATCCGGGGATTTTTGATGTTTTTTACTCCCCGGTGCGCCTGCCCTACCCGGTACTGGTCCACGGCCAGAGAGGTACATCCCACACACCCCTGAGGGGAATGGGCAATAAACACGGAATCCTCCAGTGACATAAGTGCTGCCATGCTGTTAATCTGCTGACATTGAAGCCCCTGGGCAAAGCTTCGGTCTGCCTTTTTTAAACAGCCATTTTTAAAATCTTTCTCTGCCTGACTTCCTGTAGAACCCAGATCGTTATACCGGTTTGGACGGCTTTCCCGGATTCCTGAATAATTTTCACTCATGCTCTTTCATCCCTCTCTTCTTTCTTAAATAAATTCTGGACTTCTATATAAGAAAGAAGTCTCTGAACAGAATCCTCGATCAGTCCTGGCAATTCAAAGGCCCATGTTCCATTTTCTGCAAGAGCAGATCTGGCTCCTTCACCAATTCTGCTTACCAGAACATAATCACAATCTCCCAGCAGGTCTGCCACTGTTCTTAGTTCCCGGTCATCGTGTTCCTGCTGTTTGCAGGCCGGAGCCGTCTTTCTGGTCTCCTGATACCAATAAGTTCTGTCGGAACTGTCTGCTTTTATAATGTGAAATTCTTCTGTTCTGCCAAAATGCTGATTGATTACCTTTCCGTCTGACGATGCTGCTGCAATTTTGTAAATCATTGAAATTCAACCCTCTTTCACGATCAGCCATGAGAAAATGTATCACTTCCCACAATCCTTCTTTGATATATTAAATCTCCATAATCCTTTCCGCCCAAAAGCCCTACCGCATCTGCACGGCAATGCTGACAATGGCGGAAGACATCAATATGTTTTCCAGCCTGGGCTCTGGCCTCCTCAATCTGACTGCATACAGGAGCCTGCTCATTTCTTAAATCTGACTGGGGAATCAGCGGAATCAGATTATAAATCTGTGCCCCTCTTTCTTTTACAGCCCTGGCAATGTCTTCAATGTGCTCTCCGTTAATGCCTGGAACCAGCACGGTATTTACTTTGACTGTAATTCCCGCGGCCGCAATTTTTTCAATCCCCTTTAACTGGTTCTCGATTAAGATGGCAGCGGCCTCAACTCCAATGTATACTTTTCCGTGGTAGACAATCAGGCGGTTAAGCTTTGCCTCGATTTCAGGATCTACGCCATTCACCGTAACTGTCAAAGAATCCACTCCTGCTTCTATTATTTCTTCCGCCCGCTCAGAAAGAAGAAGTCCGTTGGTGCTCATACATTTAATCAGCCTGGGGTATTTTTCTCTGATCAGACGGAATGTTTCCAGTGCATAATCCGTAGCCAGTGTATCCCCTGGTCCTGCAATTCCGGCAACCGTAATTTCCGGACACAGCGTTAATGCTTTTTCAAGAACTTCCATGGCTTCCAGAGGTGTAAGTACCTGCGACGTTACGCCTGGTCTTTCTTCATGATCATTAATCTTTCTGTCACAGAATTTACAGGATATATTACATCCAGGGCTTACGGGAAGATGAATCCTTCCGGTATTGTTTCTGTTTCCTCCAAAGCATGGGTGAAAACTTTGTAGTTTCTGATATGTATCGGCCATCTTTACCTCACTTTCAAAAATTGATAACAAAAAAGACAACCTTCGTCTGATATGCATGATTTTGCTTATCAGAACCTCCGGTTGTCCAGTCAGTCCTTTAATCTGATTTTTTCATTTTTTTCAATCTGTACGATTTTCCCGTCTTGAATGGTTATGGTTATGGAACCATATTTTACATCTCTCGCCATCTCGTTGATCAGATGCAGGTAATCTTTATCCGACTTTGATGAATCTGCATAGGGTATAGGAATCACCTTCTCTCATTTCATAATGGTTGACTGGTGTTAGTCCTGGGCGGTATGCAAATGTTGTTGATCTGGTTTTCTCATTAACATTTTTTTATAAAAAAAACAGGTACAATAGAAGTACCTGCCACCCCTCAGTAACGGACTCAGGTATTTTAATGCATAGAAAAACAAACTGTATTCTTACACTCGAACTCAGCTTTACAACAACAACTCATCTGATATGTAAATTGAAAATTCACGGTATTAATTACAGAATTTTTCATATGCTGGTTACCTCTCCTTTGCATTCCCTATTAAAGTTATATGTTAATATGCTTTGAATTATAATCTTATCTGATTAAGTTGTCAATCTTTTTTTTTATTTTTATTTCCGCTCAACGCTTTACTGATTTTCAACCAATAGGCAGAATAAAGAAAAACCAGAGATGGAAAGACAGAATATTCTGCTTTACTTCTCTGGTTTATAATCCTGATAGTCAAATCACATGGCTTTTGCCATTAAAAGCGCCTCATCAATGCAACCTGCAAGGTTCTCTCTCCCCACTGACTCCAAAAAGCCCGCCCGCTCCATCATGGACATGGGCTGGTCATTCACATGGGATAAAATAAGGGTCACATGCTTTCTTTTTAAATTCTGATTTAGTTTTTCCAGACTTTTTAATGCAGTCGCATCCATAGCCGGAACACTTCTCATTCTAAGAATCAGAACCCGTTTGCCCTCTTCTATAATCAGCTGGGAAATCTTTTCCGCTGCACCAAAGAACATGGGACCGCTTACTTCAAAGACCGCGACATGCTTTGGCACAGGTTTTAAGTCTATGGACTCACTGTTGTTTTCTTCATCCTCTAAGTACTTCCAGCTGCTAACTTCTGTCACATCTGCCATACGTTTCATGAACAGCAGGGAAGCAAATAAAATTCCAACCGCAATGGCTGTCACCAGATCAAAAGCAACGGTAAATACAAAAGTAACAAGAAGCACGGACCAGTCGCTTTTGGGAGCTGTCTTCACGATGGAAACAAAGACTCTCCACTCACTCATGTTATAAGCTACCATAAAAAGAATAGCAGCGATAGCCGGCATGGGAATTAATGCCGCATAAGGCATTAAAAATACTAAAACCAAAAGAAGCATCACTGCATGAACCATGCCTGCTACAGGCGTTCTTCCGCCGTTTTTTATGTTTGCAGCAGTTCTTGCTATGGCTCCGGTGGCTGGTATTCCGCCAAAAAGGGCGGAACAGATATTACCGGCACCCTGGGCTACCAGCTCCATATTGGAATTATGTCTGCTTCCTACCATTCCGTCTGCAACTACGCAGGACAACAAGGATTCTACCGCTGCCAGAACCGCTATGGTCACTGCATCCGGCATTACTCTTTGTACCATGGCAAGAGAAAATACAGGAAGATGAAAGGTGGGAAGATCCGATGATATGGTGTACAAATCTCCGATGGTATTCACCGGAAGTTGAAACACTTTTACAAGACCCGCCGTAAGGATGACGGCAATCAGTGACGGCGGTATGGTCTTAAAAAATCTGGGCCATACAACCAGAACAATGAGCGCTGTAAATCCCACTGCAAGAGCCATGGGATTGAGGGTACCAATGCTGTGCACCACCTCACTGACTTTTCCAAGAGTTTCGATTGGGGCATGCTGAAAGGTAAGTCCCATAAAATCCTTGATCTGACCAATGAATATGGTAACAGCGATTCCTGTGGTAAAACCTGTGGTAATGGTATATGGAATAAAGCGGATCAGGCTTCCCATACGCAAAAATCCCATGATAAGCAGAAAGATTCCTGCCAGAATAGTTGCCATAACCAGCCCGTCAAAACCGTTTTTTGCTGCAATCCCCGCTACGATAGATGCAAATGCGGCGGTGGGGCCTGCAATCTGAACCTTGCTTCCTCCCAGAAAAGAGATCACAAATCCGGCTGTAATGGCGGTGTAAAGCCCCTGCTCCGGTGTAACACCGCTTGCTAATGCCAGGGCAATGGAAAGCGGAAGGGCAATGATCGCTACAATGATTCCGGAAACGAAGTCTTTCAAGAACTGCTCCTTCGTATAATGCTTCATTGATAAAAAAAACTGAGGTACCAAATCTTTCATTTCTTCATCCTCTGTCTATTATAAAATTTTTATAAACTTTTTATAATATAACGTTCCAGATAAAAGAAAGCAAGTTTATTTTTCATGTTCTTTAAATAGTACATACAAGTTCATCTCAGACTATGGGCAGCCAGCACCTCTAAGCCCTTTTCATCCAGAAGCTCTACAGTCCCTCTTGTAATCTTCACCAGACTCTCTCCCTGAAACAAACGAAGCAGACGGGTTACCACCTCTCTGGCAGTGCCTAAGTGCCGGGCGATCTGCTCATGGGTGATGGAAAGCTCCATGGTATCATTCAGCCTGCACTCTTCCAGTAAGAATGCAGCCAGTCTTCCATCCATCTTTTTGTTCATCACCTGATCCATCAGCCACATCACATCGGAAAATCTGGATGCCATCAGTTCATTGGTGAAGTTTGAGACTACGGCTGATTCTTCCATTAAATCACGATAGATATCAGCTGGAATCTGGAACACTGCCGTATCCTGTTCTGCTTCCACAGTCACATCAAACTGAATGTTCTTCACCATACAGGACCCGGAGAACAGACAGATATCCCGATCAAACAGCCGGTACAAAGTCAGTTCCCGGCCTTCATCCGATATGGTAAACACTCTTAACTGACCTTCTGTTACAAGAAGAAAACCGCTGCATTCATCGGACTCTCCGTGTACCAGCATTCCCTTTTCGAATCTTAATTTTTTGGATTTGGATGACAGCTTTTCTCTTTGTTTCTCTGTAAGTTTGTTCCAAAAAGGAAGATAATCTCCCAGTGTCATAGTATCAAACCTCCCTGTAATGATAGATGTGGAACTGTAATTTCATCGTTTTGATCAAACAATTGAAAAAATTCCTCATAGCTCATCGTACCTGATTTTAACTGTTCTGCAATGATAAGCAGATTTGCAGAATTCACCGCTGCCCCTTTGATACCGGAACGCATGGAGATATGGTTTAATCTGTCTTTAAAACCTCC
The DNA here is from genome assembly GCF_002934545.1 of Lacrimispora xylanisolvens. Classification (GTDB taxonomy): domain Bacteria; phylum Bacillota; class Clostridia; order Lachnospirales; family Lachnospiraceae; genus Lacrimispora; species Lacrimispora xylanisolvens. The sequence goes on along the minus strand of NZ_PTJA01000011.1, from coordinate 13,148 downwards.
GGTAAACTCTCCGGACAGAAAGGCAAAGCGAAATGTTTTCACGCCTTCATCAAAGATGTTCCACCAGCAGTTGGGATTCAGCAGCTCACTTCGTTCCTTATTCTCTTCTATATACCGGTACATCTCATCGGCTTGCTTAATGGGAAGGGAATACCCCTTTCCATAAGCCTTGTTATCGATGATCAGACCGTTGTCTTCGTAGTAAATACAGACATCCGGCTTTCTGGTATCTCCAAGTCTTCCACCAAGAAAGGACAATTCTGCAGTAAGAAGCTGGGCCGTCTGAATCTCGTAATCCCGGTCGGAGGTGCCGTCAAAGCCTAAATCCAGCAGAATTAAATACTTATGGTCCACATGCGACAAGCAGGATCGTAAATAATCCTTCAGTATGGATACCTGGGATTTTACCGGGAGGAAAGACTGTGCTTCCGGAAATAGAAGTCCTGTAATCTCATCTGTAATCCGGTATGTATCTCTGGTCTTTTGGACCTGCAGTCCGATATTCTCCAGACTCTTGATGTCATCAAGTATGGTTTCTGCCTCTTCCTCTATCCCCTTCTGCCTTAAATACTCCTGAATCTGCAACGGGGTGAGGGGCGATTTTTCCAGACACGATATAATATGAGCCCGCCGGTTTCTTAAATATTCCCGGTCTGCTGCCTTGGTGGCCAGCATATCCCACATCACCCGCTTTGGCACTTTTTTATATCTGGATACTCCTGTTATATGATTGCATATGGTTCTTCCCTTTAGTGTCAGCTGATACGACTGGGGAATTACCTCTGTCTCTTCCTTGTGGTCATAAAGACCGGGTATCTCTTTTGGAGTTTTCCTAACCCAGCCGACAGAAATTAACCAGCTGCAAATGGTTCTGACGTACTTGTCGCTGGTTCCTTCCGTGTCCTGAAGCAGCTTTGTCTTTTCTTCCTTCTCTTGCGCTGCTGCAAGTCCCTCTAAAATCATGGACTGGGGAATGGAAGTAAAACCGGCTTCTCCGATAAAACCAAGCCTGGCTCCTATCTCGAATTTAGTCATATGCCCTTCCTTCATCAGAAGAGACAGCACTCTGCATACCGGAGGGTAGGAAAGAAGGGCATCTTTTAATACTTCTTCTTCCTCTTTGCTTCCCGCCTCTGCGTTTGCATACTGCCTTCCTAAGTCAGATATAGAGCATTCATCAGACGTCCTGTCATAGTCCAGAAAACCAATACTGACTGCCCATCTTAAAAAGGAATCCGCCGGCCAGTCAGACTGATATTCTTTTCTCTGTCCAGGCAAAACCGCCTGGATAATGCCGGAACAGGGGGCATTGCTTCTGGTATAGCCTTTTGGTGTTCCTTTTCCTTTTAAATGGGTATAGGGAATGCGGATTTCCTCCTGGTCCAGTTCTTTTATAAACTCATCTCTTTTCTCTTCTTCCTGAATGAGTCTTGGAATCTTATCCGTTTTCAGCAGCCGGTTTATACTGGAATCCGGTACAAATACGGATACCACATTTTTTAAATTGTCCAGGGTATAGGCCTCCTGTACCCAGCCAAATGTTCTCTCAGCCACGTTTCATTCCTCACTGTAGTTTTCTTACAGTATAGCATAGCCATAACAGATAGGCAAAATATTTTGTCCCTATTCTTCTGGCTCTTCCTCGTAAGAATGCTGGGCTGCAATTGGTCTTACAGTAATACCATTAATTTCCACATGTTCACTGATGCCGATAACAATACAGGGACGCCCCTCGATCATCCGGTTTTCCACAAGATAAGTTTTATCCGGTGCTACCTTAATACTCACATCTGTGGTCTTGATTTCAAAGCTCCTTGCATTGACAATATTGGAAGCAAGAAATCCCGGATTTTTCTCCTGTTCATCCTGAGTGAACCGCTGCTCTAATTCCTCAAGCTTTTCCTGGGATGCGCCATTGTTCTCCAGAAGCTTCTTCATCTGGTATTTATCGATAGTAAAGGGTGCTGGTTCATCTTTTGTCTCTTCCAGCATCTCATTGATGGTTTCATGAATGTTCTTTACTGTCTCAAAATCACAGTTTTCTCCCAGAGTCTCCTCAATGATGGTCTGGAAGGTCTCCTTCTGGCTCTTTGCTGTCATTGGAATTACGCAGCCTAAGAGTTCGTCGATCATTCGTTCCGGCAGCAGTTCCGGATTCTTGGAATAATAAACAAGTCCATGAATATCCGTATTACGGTCTGTAAATGCAGGAAATAAAAATCCGGTCTCCGGAGCTTCCACGATCCAGTCTCTGTTTCTGTTCTCGATCACATTGGCCTGAGAGTTATAACAAAGACCTGCCTTTGACAGCTTCACCGGACAGATGGTGCACTGGATAAATTCATAGACAAAATCAGAGGCGTCGTACATCTCCAGTCCGTCGGAGGATCTTGCCGGTATATCATAGGCACAGTGAATCAGGATGATGTAATAGTTCTCGCCGTAATCATAGCTTGCGATCACCTTATCGTAAAATTCTTCAATCAGGCTGTCATCTTTTAACTGGCTGTCCCTTAGTTTTAATAAAAAATTCTGTGTTCCGCCCTCTTCTTCTGTATGGAGAGGAAATTCCATATTTACCAGATTTTTTCCCAATGTACCGGAAAGGGCGCTTTTAAAAATGGTAAAATATTTAAATGCTTCCTCTTCCGGAAGAGAGAGAAAGGCCTCCTTTAATTCTGTCCGCTTATTCTTTTCTGCGTCAACATAGCAGCCGCAGATCCGGCTGATGGCGCAGTTCGCCGGGGTAAAAAGCTTTTTTAATTCGCTTGCTTCTTTCTTGTTCATGAAAGGTACTCTCCTGTCTTAACGCTGTCTGTTTCCTTGGATACGACCAAAAAGCCCACGGACCAAAGGTCTGTGAGCTTTTTAATTCTATTTATTTCTCTGCTTTCCACAATCCGTGAAGATTGCAGTACTCATAGGCTGCCAGAACCTCGTCGCCTTCACACATCATGAATTTAGCAACTGGTTTGTCACCAGGATTTAAGATCTTTCTCTGGTTGCCCATCTTTGTCTCTAATACAATCCAGCCAATGAAATGTTCAGGCAGCATCGGATGCTCTACAGAACCAACCGTAACCGTAACGCTCTGGCCATCGATTTCGATCACCGGTACATGTTTCTCAGTGGCTGCATCTGTGGTATTGGCTTTCAACTCCTGCATGTTATCTCCGCAACAGGTAATTGTACCGCCTTTTTCTTCTACAACCGCTACAATATTTCCGCAATGATTACACTTTAAAAACTTCATGTGAATACCCTCCTTTTTCTTCTGACTGCTGTGATTTTGCATGGTAATTATACCATAAATCCCACAATCTTACAACACAATCCTCCTTTATCCGATTGACCAGTTCTGGCTTTGATTCTGCAAGTCCGTCATATGACGGTAGATTCCATTCTTCCTGTATAGAACCTCCGGACTTCCCTCTTCTGCCACTTTGCCGTCTTTTAATACCACTATTTTATCTGCCTGGGCAACTGTTCTCATCCGGTGGGCGATAATAAGAACGGTTTTATTCCGAATCAGATTTGATATGGCGCTCTGTATGAGAGATTCATTTTCTACGTCCAGGGAGGCTGTGGCCTCATCAAGTATAATAACTGGCGCATCTTTTAATAACGCCCTTGCAATGGACAGCCGCTGCCGCTCTCCACCAGAAAGTGCTGACCCGTTCTCACCGATCCTGGTCTGAAAACCTTCCGGCAGCCGGTGGATAAAATCCATGCACTGAGCCGCTTTCGCTGCTTCCATGACTTCTTTGTCCGATGCATCCTTTCTGCCGATCCGGATATTTTCCATAACTGTATTGTTAAAAAGCATCACATCCTGAAATACCACAGAGATATGCTTTAAGAGATATTCCGGATCAATCCCCTTTACATCCATTCCCCCGATGGTAACCCTTCCTTTTTCCACATCCCAGAAACGTGCTGCCAGTCTTGCAGCCGTACTTTTGCCGCCGCCGGAAGGGCCAACCAGTGCGGTAACCTGCCCCTGTCTGGCGCAGAAAGAGATGTCCTCCAGTACAGTTTCATTCTGGTGATAGGAAAATCCCACATGATCATACACGATATCATATCCACTGAGTTTTCTGATTTCTTCCCCCTCCTGTACCGGTTCCTCCTCAATGGCTTTCATTCGTTCTACCTGCAGCAGGGTGGAATAGACAGCCGATAAATTATTCAGACAGCCGGTCAGGGGACCGTAAATACGGGTAGCTGCAACCATGAACATAAGAAATACCATAAGATCCAGCTTTCTCTCTGTCATGAGAAATGCACCCGTAAGAACGGTTGTTGCCATACCGAGGCGTAATACCATCTGGGAAGCCGTTACAAAGCTGCCGTTTAATACTTCCATCCGGACAGTCCCTTTCTCAACCGCAATGATTTTTGAATCCAGATCCTTTAAATAAGTCTCCCGCTGGTTATTGGCTTTTATATCCTGAATATTTTCAATACACTCCTGAATTCCATCGGAAGCTGCCAGCTTCTTCTTTTTTTCTTTCCGCTCCATCCGGTCAATGAGAGGTCTGGTCCCCGCTGATAGCATAAATGCCGCAGGAATCACCCACAAAAGTGCCAGAGCCATTTTCACATCCAGAAAAAACATTCCCAGTCCTACTAAGGCGGTAGAAAGCAGGGCACCGATCAGTTCTGGTATAAAGTGGGAAAATGCAGTCTCCATCCAGGCACAGTCCCCCATTATGGTAGTGGTTAAATCTGCCAGATCCCTTTTTCCAAAGAACGACAGAGGAATCTTTCTTAACTTTTCTGCCAGCCGTATGCGCAAATTGGCGCTTTCCTGATACGAAGCAAGAAAGGTTCTATTATACTGTATATATTGAAGGATAAAAATAAGAATCAGAAAGAGTATGCTAAGCCCGATAAATCCAAAAAGTCCTATTTGTACTCCCTTTCCTCCTGTTACAGGCGTCAGCAGTTTCTCAAGAAAAAGAATTAATAGTCCCATGGGAAAAATAAGTCCTAAATTTGCCGCTGCACAGGCAAATACTGCCTTTGTCAGATCTCTCCCTCCCTGTTCACTAAGAGCAAACCGTCTCTGTAAATACTTACTCATGTTTTTCACCTACTTTCCATGAAACTGAGGTCTGATAGTCCTTCCACATAGCAGCATACAGCCCCTGCTTTTGAATCAGTTCCTCATGGTTTCCTTCCTCCTCGATCCGTCCCTGATTCATCACTAAAATCCGGTCTGCTCCTCGGACAGTTGAAAGACGGTGGGCAATCATTAAAACGGTTTTACCTTTAACCAGGGTTTCAAATGCTTTCTGGATCTGATATTCATTGTCAGGATCAGCAAATGCCGTGGCTTCATCAAGAAGAACAATGGGGGCATTCTTTAATACGGCTCTTGCTATGGCAATTCTCTGACATTCTCCGCCTGATAAGTAAACGCCCTTGGTACCCACCACAGTTTCATACCCATCGGGGAATTTGTCAATAATGTCCTGACAGCAGGCTGCTTTGACCGCCTGCTCCACTTCCTTTTTTGTTGCTTCCGGCCTTGCAGCCCGGATATTATTCAGGATGGTATCTTTAAAAAGATGGCTGTCCTGGAAAACAAAGCTGATCTTCTCCATCAGTTTTTCCGTATTCATTTCCCTGATATCGACTCCACCAACACAGATACTTCCGCTGTCAACATCATAAAAACGGGGAATAAGACTGGCTGCCGTGGTTTTTCCTCCACCTGAAGGTCCCACAATCGCCACAGTGGAGCCCTGAGGGATTTGAAAAGATACATTTTGCAAAGCTGCCTCCTTTCCTTTTTCATAGGAAAAGGTAACATTCTTAAATTCCACGGATGAATCTTTTGGAATTCCCCCATATTCCGGTTCTTTTAAAGGCGGTTCTTCTATTATAACCATCACCCTGTTTAAGGCATCCTTTGCTTTTAACGTATTCTCACTGGTCCACATGATTTTATCCATCATAGTTACGCAGACCGGTGTAAACAGAACATAAAACAGAATGTCCAGAACCACTTTAAGATAAGAAGTTCCACGGCTTAAATCTGCGGTCAGAATCAGACCTGCCGGAATGAGAAAAGCAAAAATACCATTGATGCTTACGGTGTAGGCACACATGGGGATCCGCAAAGAAACAGTATAGTTAACTGCCCAGTTTTTATAACGGAGTATGGATTCATGAAAGTTTTTAAAGGAAAAAATACTCTGTTGAAATGTTTTTACAACCGGAATTCCTCTCACATATTCCACAGCCTCATTGTTCATATCCTCCAGTGCATTCTGGTACTGTGCCATGGAATTTTCCATATCTCCCATCAGCACTCTGGTTAAAACAAAAAGCCCGACTGCCATAGGCAAAAGACTGATCAGTCCAAATCTCCAGTCAAAAAACAGCAGGAGAAACAAAACGGCCACTGGTGTCACCATTGCCCCCGCCAGATCCGGAAGCTGGTGAGCCAGATAGGTCTCGGTCTGTCCGGCTCCATCGTCAATAATCCGGCGCAGTTTTCCACTGCCCATACGTTTCACATATCCCACAGGCAGCCTTGTTAAATGATGAAGTGCCACTGTCTTCATATTTCTGGCTGTACGGAACGCGGACAAATGGGTGCATAAAAGCGCACCGAAATAAATCAGCATACTGCCAAGTGCTGCCCCAACAGCATACCAGCCATAAGTGATCATCTCTCCTGCTGCGGGGACATCCGGCCAGGCGGTTACTGCAGATTTTACCGCCTTCCACATAAATAAATAGGGAAACAGCCCGATTACGGCACTAATTCCGGACAGAAGACACCCCAGCCACGTTAAATATTTGTAACTCCCTGCAAACGTAAGGAGCGTGACCTTCCCGGTAACCGGAAGTTCTGTCATCAGATTCTTTTTTTCTTCCACCTTTTTTCCTCCTCTGGCTGAAATTATTCGGCCATTAGTTAGTTTAAGCTAATTTCAGTTCAAAATAATATGGAGCATTAAAGCCCCATAATTTTTTTCCAGCCCGCATGCTGGAAGGTTCCAAGCACCAGCCCATAAGACAGAGCCTTCTCTCTGGGAACATCATGAGCGACAAACTCCCAGAGCTGCTGGAAAAACGATCGTGCTAAAATATGAATGATGGTGCTGTCAATCTCCATGACATCATGCCCCAGTTCCTTCATCGCCTCTACAAACTCCCAGGTTGAGGCTTCTTCAATCTCCGTCAGCTCACTTAAATAACTGTCACAGTATTCTTTGCTGCTTTTACAAAAGATCAGTTTAAACAAATCAAAGCGGTCATAAACATAATTTACCATCCATGGAACATTATCATCGGAGATCACATCAAGGGCTTCCGCCTGTTTTTCCGGGGGCAGTGCGGCAAATTCCACATGTACCGCTCTGTATTTTTCCATTAGTCCGTCTGCTGCATCTCCGGTCAATTCCTCAAAAAGCGCCTCCTTGCCTGGAAAATATCCATAAATCGCTCCTGTTGTCACACAGGCCTCTTTTGCAATCCGCCTTAAGGAAGCACCTTCATAACCATATTTTAAAAATTCCTGTTTCCCCGCTTCCAGGATAGCGAGGCGTGTATCATTTCCCTGAGTACTCATTTGTTCTCCTTTATAACACTGTTATATAACGATGTTATTATCATACAAAAAATGCAGGGCGTCAATACGCCCTGCCGGTTATTTTTTCTCAATAATATTTAAATCTAAACCTGACCGCCTTCCACTACCAGATTCTCCGGATCAATTTCATCTCCGTATACAGGTTCTAAGGTTTCTTTATAATCCTGATGGAAGAACTGCTCTCCTGCTAATGATTTAATTTCCCCATTCAGCCACTCTAAAAGTTCCGTATTGCCTTTCTGCACTGCCGGAGCGATGGTGTCAAGATTTCCAATGGATTCAATTCCTACTGTAAATCCCTTGTTTTGAATCGCCCATGCAAGAACTTCCGTATTATCTGTGGAGAACGCATCTCCTCTTCCGTCGGCAAGAGCATCATAAGCCTCCTGGTACTCATCAAACTTTAACAGCTTTACTTCCGGGTGATTCTGGGAGAAATAAGTCTCTGCAGTCGTACCTTTTACTACAATTAAGGTTTTATCTTTTAACTGGGAAACATCAGAAATCAGAGCCTTATCCGGTGATACCACTCCCAGCGCAACTTTCATGTAAGGAAGTGCAAAATCTACCTGCTCTTTTCTTTCGTCAGTCACTGTAAAATTAGCCAGTATGACATCAACCTTGGCAGATTTTAAGTATTCCACACGGCTTGCGGCTTCCACATAGACAAATTCCACTTTATCCTCACTGCCAAACAAATCTTTTGCAATTCTCTTTCCAAAATAAACATCATATCCCTGGATCTTACCATTGGAATCCACATATCCAAATGGATTTTTATCACTGAACACACCGATGCGGATGGTACCGGCTTTCTTAATTTCATCAAGAGATCTGGCTTTTGCAGAGGGAGAAGCCTCCTGCGCCGGAGCTCCTGCCGGTGCTTTTGCCTGACTGCAGCCTGCTAAAATCCCCGCTGCCATGGTAATTCCAAGTAATGCGCTTAATAATCCCTTTTTCATAAATAATATCCTCCTTTTCTATCGAGCTTCATAATGAAACATATTTAAAAATTGCTTTGCTCTCTCTGTTTGGGGTGAGCGAAAGAACTCCTCCGGACTTCCCTCTTCTACCACTACTCCCTGATCCATAAACAAAACCCGGTCTGCAACTGCTTTTGCAAATTCCATCTCATGGGTTACAATCACCATTGTCATTCCCTCTCTGGCAAGCTCCAGCACTACCTGAAGAACTTCCCGGACCATCTCCGGATCCAAAGCAGCTGTTATCTCATCGAGAAGAAGAATCTCCGGATGCATCATAAGCGCCCGCACAATGGCAACTCTCTGTTTCTGCCCGCCTGACAGCTGTCTTGGGTAGACCTTTGTTTTATCTGACAGACCGACCCGTTTTAAAAGTTCCTCTGCTTCTTTTGCCACCTCTGATCTTTCCCTCTTTTGAACCTTAATGGGAGCCAGAAGTATATTATCCAGAATGGTCAGATGAGGAAATAAATCATAGCTTTGAAATACCATTCCAATTTTTTGCCTCAACTCATAAACATCTTTATTCGCCCTGTCAATGACACGGTCTTTAAAACGAATGGTGCCGGAATCCACTGGCTCCAACATGTTTAAACATCGTAAAAAGGTGCTTTTTCCACAGCCGGAAGGACCAATTATTACAACCACCTCTCCCTTTTTCAGAGAAAATGTAATGTCGTTTAGAACCTTTAACCCATTTTCATAGGATTTATTCAGCTGCTCCGTTTTTAAAATTTCTTCCACATTCATAATCAATCCCTCAATTTCTTATCTAACAGAGCCGCTGCCCTGGAAAATGGATAACAGACTGCAAAATACATGATAAAGATAACGCCGTATACCCAAAGAGCTGCATCCGGAACTGTATAGCGGGAGGCGTCAATAATCTGCTTTCCTACCTTGACCACTTCAATTACGCCGATCAGAACCACTAACGATGTGGTTTTAACCATTCTAGTCAGAAGATTCATCATGGACGGTAAAAGCCGGCGAATGGTCTGAGGTATGATGATATGGCGGTAAACGCCAATCTTACCAAAACCCAGGGCATAACCACTCTGATACTGATGAACAGGGATGGACTCCAGTGCACTCCGCACCAGATCCCCCATTTCGGCAGTTCCCCAGAAGGTGAATACCAGCACTGCGGCGGTTCCTCCTGATAAATTCACATTTAAATGCTTTGCCGCCCCAAAATAAACCAGAAACAAAAGTACCAGCTGGGGCATGATCCGTACTGTCTCAAGATACAGACGGCAGAAAAAACGTACAAGCTTATTGGTACTGGTCATTACCATGCCAAACAGCATTCCAAGACAGATGGAAAAAAACATGGACATAACCGCAAGCTTTAATGAAACCCATAAGCCTTCCCACAGCCTTAAAAAATTATTTCCCTGAAACAGGATTTGAATTCCCAAATTCTGCATACCGCACCCTCCTTTCCAACAAGGTACAAAAAGCGGATACTGGCAGAAGAATCAGTAAATACGAGATGACCAGCATGAAAAGTGCCTCATCTGTTTTATAGTAAATACCAATCAGATCCTTTGCCACAAACATAAGATCTGCAAGGGCAACTGCGCTGAATACAGAGGTTTCCTTAATCAGGAAAATGATATTGGCACAGAAGACCGGAACGCTGGTTGCGATTGCCTGGGGAAGTATAATGAAACGGAATATCTGAAGTCCCGTCATACCCAGGCTTAAACCGGAATCTGTCTGGATCTTTGGAATCTGTTCAATTCCAGTGCGGAATGCCTCCGCCATATAACTTCCTCCAAGGAATGCCAGACCTGTAATGGCACAAGTCTCAGAGCTTAGTACAATTCCAATTTTAGGCAGACCGAAATACAGGAAAAACAGCTGGATTAGCAAGGGTGTATTTCTTGATATCTCTATGTACCCGTTCACAATGGCTGTTAATACCGGTATTTTAAAAATCTTTACCAGACTGCATAGCAGACCGATCACAACTGACAGCAAAATTCCAAAAAATGCAATGGTCAGTGTTAAGACTGCGGCACTGGCGTAAAGCGGCGCATACGCACGTATAAATTCAAAGTCCATATTGGTATCTCCTTTGATTTCATGAAAAAAGGAAGCAGATGAACGCCCATCTGCCCCCCTTTTTCCATGTCTGGTCTGTCACAGGAATTTGCAGGAAATCAGATATTCATATGCGCACTGGAAAAAACCGTATCTCTTCTTGCGAAGCATCTACAGCAAAAGCAACTCAGCCTCATATTTTCCAGTACCACCATAAATAAATGATTCATTTTCATTCTCCCTATAAACATACTATTTATATATGTATAATACTATGATGAAAACTATTTGTCAATTATTTTTTATCGGAAAATAGCTGGCACAAAAAAATACCCTGGTAAGCAGCTATTAACCGCTTATCAGGGCATATCTTATTTATTAGAAAGAATTTAAAGCTGGTCTCTTGTATCAGAAAGCTGGAACTGCATAATCAGCTCTTTTAACATCTGCATCTGGCTTAACAATTCTTCACTGGTGGCGGCACTTTCTTCCGCTGTTGCTGAGTTAGACTGGGTAACCATGGATATTTTCTGCATACCATCTTCTAACTGAGCCACACTGTCCGCCTGTCTCTTTAATGACTGGTATACCTTGGATACAAGTGTATCGATTGTATTGGTCTGCTCCACAATTTTTTCAAATACTACAGCAGTGGACTCTGTGTTTCGTTTTCCCTGGGCAACGGATTCCATGGTGCTGTGGATTAAATCCGTAGTCTGCTTTGCAGCATCTGCACTTTTTCCAGCCAGCTCTCTCACCTCATCTGCAACAACGGAAAATCCTTTTCCTGCTTCTCCTGCACGAGCTGCCTCTATGGCGGCATTTAATGCCAGAATATTGGTCTGGAATGCAATATCATCAATAATATGTATGATCTCCTGGATCTTCTTGGAGGAAAAATCAATGCTTACCATGGATTCCTGCAGCTTCTTCATCTCCTCATCTCCCTGTCTGGTCTCAAGAATTGCTGACTCCGTCATATCCTTAATGGTAAGGGTATACTGGGCATTATCCTTTATATGACTGGAGACCGTCTCCAGAGATGAAACCAGGCTCTCTGTGGTAGCCGCCTGTTCCGTGGAATTGGCAGCCAGATTCTGTCCTCCCAAAGCGACCTGGGCGGAGCTTGCACCAACCTGTTCTGCTGAACAGGCGATGTTTTTCAACGTGGCGTTAAGGGAAGACAGGATCTTTTTAAGGGCTGTCTGGATAGGAACAAAATCTCCCATGTACTCCACCGAACTTGTAACCGTCAGATCGCTATTAGCCACAGCATTCAGCACATGGGATATATCCATGATATAAGAACGAAGCTCTCTGATGGTATTGTGAAGTGCAAGAATTAAACGGGCGCTTTCATCTTTTCCTTTGGTGAGTTCCACATCATCTTGTAAATCGCCATGAGCCAGACGCTCAAGGCGCTGGGTTGCCTCAAGAATCGGCTTCGTGATCCGCTGTGCAAAGACTCTTACAATCAGAATGGATACTGCAAGTAGAAGCAGACCGGTAATCACACTCATCAGCAGAGTAAGGCGGACATTTCCTTCAATCTGAGTCAATGGAGTTGTCACAGCCACAGACCAGCCCTCCGGACCACTAAGAGGAGTATATCCCACCAGACGGCGGACCCCGTTGTAATAACTGAATCCCGTATCTGTCTTCCCATCCATCATGGCCTTAAAAATCTTAGCGGTTGGCTCATAGGAGGGATCCTGCTTTGCCAGTTCAAAGTAATCCTTTGGATTACTTACGTTGCCGGCATCTGGATGAATCACAGTTTTTCCTGCCTTATCTGTAACAAATGCATATCCGCTTTCTCCAATCTTAATCTTTGTCAGTTCATCGCTGAACGCTTTATAAGGGAGAAGACCGTAAAGCACTTTTCCAGTGCTGCCAATGGGAGCCCCAATATAGAACACGATATCAGTATCTCCCTTAACAAGTGGACTGGAAATACAAGTAACTCCGTTTACCGCCTGCTTAAAAAACTCCTGATCTCCAATCTGATCTCCTTTATCATTGTTCCCATTGGAATCAGCGATTGTAATATAATTAAAACCAGAGACCTGTGCTTCTTCTTCCAGAAGACGCTTCTGCTCTGCTGCAGAAGTTTTTCCGTCTGTCAGAAAACTCTTTGATGCAGTAATCTTAATCTGGTTCCTGTAGATGTCAAGTACAGAATCAATTCCCTGTTGATACGATGCTGCCAGATAGGATGAATTCTTCTTCGCTTCTTCAATAGAACTCTGATAATGAAAAATAGAAGTGAGAGCAGTTAGAAATCCAACTGTTAAAACCAATAACAATGAAACAAAAACTATAAGCTTGCTTTTTAAGTATTTCATAAATACTTACGCCTCCTCCGTTAAATAGTCCGGAAAGTAAACACCCTGGTGCTTTAAATCTCCGGAGTAAAAAAGTGTCTTCGACACTCTCAACTCCCCTGCCCCTCACTCATGAGGGGTTTGGGGTTTTTCTTTGTGCTACTTTATTGTAAAATTCTTTTA
>NZ_PTJA01000010.1 GCF_002934545.1 Lacrimispora xylanisolvens | reverse complement strand
GTAGGCAGACTTTCGGAGCGCCTTCCGGGCGCAAGCAGGAAATAAACCCCTTATAGGGGTTGAGCAAGCCACCGGCTAAGCCGGTGGTATTGACTTATTAATTGTCCTTTGAATGCCGTTCACCAATCTGGAAGTCATCTGCATGTTCAAACATATATTGAACTGTCAGTGGCTCCTGACCGGTTAGATTCTTAAAATCGTCCGTAAATATATCCATTTTACCCAGCCGAATGGCCTGAGCAAATGTTACCATACCCTCTGATGAAAACGGTGCTTCAGAATCCTCCTTAAATTTTCCGTCAGTGGTTCTTGGTACTCCCATAGAGTCAAAAATGGCATAGTTTTCTTCGTCCGTTAATTCCTCATAAGTTACATGGTTTCCAGTAGCCTGATTTCCATATTCAATAAATTCAGAAATGGTCATTAACTGAGGTCCGTTAATATTTAGAATGGATTCATGATATTGTTCGGATACAAGAGAATACGCAATTGCTTTGGCACAGTCTTTACGGGAGATATAAGCCATTTTTCCGCTTCCCTGGCTGTTTTTTAATACACCATCCATTTTGGCAAAGGTAAAATAGTTGGTAATCATGGCTTCTGCATATTGGGAATTGCGGAGGAATATATAATCCAGACCGGTCTGTCGGATGTAATCCTCTGTGAAGGCATGGTCAATTTTTTCAACACTGGGATTTGATTCATCTGCCGCATTTACAAGAGAGGTATAGATAATCTGCCTGACGTTGGCTTTCTTAGCGGCATCGACTGCATTCTTGTGAGCGTTCTGCCGCTTTTTTCCCACAAAAGGCATGGAAATTAAAGCAATTTTGTCTGCATTGGCAAAGGCTTCGGCAAGTCCTTCCCTGTCGTTAAAGTTGGTCACATGAGTTTCAATGCCCTGTTTTGTAAATTCTTTTAAGGATTCCTGGTTATAACCGCAAAAAATGAGTTTGTCCTTGTCAACTAACTCCAATAGATATTTAGCCGCCTGCTTACCTAAATTACCATCGGCTCCAGTTAATAATAATTTGCCCATAATTATTGTTCCTCCTTCTGGTTGTTTATATTTTTATAATATGTTAAAAATTAAACAAAGTCCAATGAAATAATTACATGGGTCATTTAGAAAACTAATTCTTTATATGCTTAAGAAAATGCTTTAAAGCAATATTTTTATTATCTTTTAAATAAGCAATTTCGATACGGAATGTATGATTTGTATCATTTAAAGGGATCATTCGGATATCATTTTCTAAATAAGCAGGATTATAATTGTCTGGAAAAAATCCGATCAGGTTTTCTGTGACAATGTAAAACAGCTCAGTCTCAATATCATCTGCGGACCGGACGATTTGGGGGTGATATCCATCTAAGGCTGCATGCTGTATCATCAGTTCATAGGAACTGCCAATGGATTGGGGATTCAGCATAATCAGTGGATATTGGTATAATTCGTCTTTGGAAATCGCTTGATGGTGAAACAAAGGGTGGCTGCGGCTGACAACCGCACAATACTGCCCGCTATAAAGCGGATAAGTGAGGATGTCAGGTTTATCCTTAAACTCCGAATCAAAGGCGATGGCAATATCGTACAATCCCTTTAGCAGATATTCTGATACATCTTTTAGCAGCACTTTATCCAATTCTAATTTTATATTAGGATTCTTTTCTTTAAAAGAAGGCATTAAGCGAAGCATGCTCTGAATATCTGTCGCTGCGGCATATTCTACGCGGATTGTCAGATCATGATTCATTTTATAATTATTCAATGTGGTTTTCATATGATTGTATTGCTTCCAAAGGGTGACGGCTTCATCATAAAATAACCATCCGGCTGGAGTGGGTTCAATGGGGATTTTTTTTCTGTCTATCAATTGAATATCGGTTTCTTCTTCCAATGATGCAATCTGCAGACTGATTGTAGTCTGTGATACAAAGTTTTTCTTTGCAGTTTCTGTAAAGTTCCTGCATTCTACCAAGTCAATAAAATATTTTATTTTATCAAAATTCATGTTAACCTCTCTGATTATCAACTTTCGATCCCTGCATTTCATGATATTATTATAGACTGATTGCAGGTACTCTACAAGAAAGTATTTGCCTTTCCCCTTTTAAAAGTGCTAAAATAACAGGGGATATGTACAAAGGAACTGAAACAAGTGACAGGAAAGGATCAACGTATGGCGACAGGCAAAATGAATCAGCTGGTAGTGATGGTCAATTTATGCAGCAGTGTAGTGGAAGGGATCGAGCATCTGATTACTTCTCAGGGAAATGACCGGCTGAAAGAGGATGCTGTTTCCGGACTCCTCACGCTGGAAGAAAACTTAAAAGGACTTCAGGCGGACAAGTCTGTGATCCATGAAACAAGATGGCTGGCAGAAGTCATAAAAAACTGGCTGTTTGTTTATGACGGGGAATTCCGGGATCGTTTGTACCGCTGGTATTTTAAGGCTTTAAAAGAACTGAGAAATTTAATGTTTGCAGAGATTGAGATCTGCCCCGTCTGTGCAGGAAAAGGGACGGTACATTACGGAGCATCCCTTTATATCGAAGGAGATGAAGAGGGGAAAGAGCTGTTAAGTCCGGTTCGTATCTTTATGAAGTGCGAAGAGTGCGGAAACTATTATCTGGCAAAAGAAGAGCCCTGGGTTGTAAAAAGGAAAAAGAAAACAGGACACTCCCAGGCAAAATGTAAAAGAATACTGGCGGATATTGAAAGGCTTGCCTCTGGCAATACCATGTTGTTTATCGGCAGTCAAAACAGTCAATTATATAAAGAGGCGGTCAGTGCTGGTTATGAGATGGATGTTCTGAATGGAACTGAGCCCGTCAGCCCTGTTATAAGGGGGAGCTATGCAGTGGTTATCATTGAACATCTCACGGACAACCGGGACATGAATGCAATTCTCGACAGAGCGACTGAAAGCCTGTCAGATGGAGGAATTCTCTGGTTTGATGGACCAGATCTGGATAAATCCATGGATCTTCTGCAAAAGAAGGGGAATACTCTCTGGCGGCAGGCTGCTTCGGAGGTTTATTTAACCAAAGAGGGCACTAAGAATCTGTTAAGGCTGTTTGGTCTGACTGTTGAGTCCAGTAAGAGTGTAGGCACCACTTTAAGACGTATTGAGATCATTGCAAAAAAAGCATAAAGAAAGAAGGCATGAAAATGGGTCATCTGACAGCCCGTGATGCGTACTTAAATTTAAGTGACCGCATTAACTGGTTTACACAAGGGGCGCCTGAGTCGGAGACGCTTTATAAAATTCTTCAGGTTTTGTATTCGGAGAAGGAAGCAAAATGGGTGGCACTGCTGCCGGTACGGCCGTTTACGGTGAAAAAGGCAGCTAAAATCTGGGAGACGACTGAGCTGAAAGCAGAACGATTATTAAACCATCTCTGTGAAAAAGCCCTTCTGGTGGATTCTTATCATAACGGAATCCGGAAGTTTGTTATGCCGCCCCCCATGGCTGGTTTTATTGAATTTGCCCTGATGAGGACGAGAGGAGATATTGACCAGAAATACTTAGGCGAGCTTTATTATCAATACATGAATGTAGAAGAGGACTTTATAAAGGACTTATTTTTTGCTACGGAAACAAAACTGGGCAGAGTCTATGTACAGGAACCTGTGCTGATGACGGATAAAACCAACCATATTCTGGATTATGAACGGGCTTCCCACATCGTTGAGGAGGCGGATTACATCGGACTGGGGCTCTGCTACTGCCGTCATAAGATGTCCCATGCCGGTCATCCCTGTGAAATCAATGCTCCCTGGGATGTATGCCTGACCTTTGACAATGTTGCCCGTTCTCTGGCAGAACATGGGGATTATACAAGGCTGATTTCCAAAGAGGAAGCCATGGATGCGCTGGAACGGTCCTACGAAAGCAATCTGGTGCAGATCGGGGAAAATGTCCGGGAGCACCCTGCATTCATCTGCAACTGCTGCGGATGCTGTTGCGAAGCACTTCAGGCAGCCAGAAAATTCAGTCCCATGCAGCCCGTTGCGACTACCAATTACATTCCCCATATATCCGGGGAAACCTGTGTGGGATGCGGCAAATGTGAGAAGGTATGTCCCATTCTGGCAATTTCCATGGAAACCAATGAACATGGAAAAAGAAAAGCTGTAGTGGATGAGGAAATCTGCCTTGGATGCGGGGTATGCGCCAGAAACTGCAGTGTAAAGGCGATAAAACTGGAGAAAAGACCAAAGCAGATTATTACGCCGGTGAACAGCACCCATCGCTTTGTGCTCCAGGCCATTGAAAAGGGAACTCTGCAGAATCTTATATTTGATAATCAGGCATTTGCCAGCCACCGCGCTATGGCAGCGCTTTTTGGAACGATTTTAAAGCTTTCTCCGTTAAAGCAGGCAATGGCAAGCAAACAGCTGAAATCAATCTATTTAGACAGGCTTTTGTCCCTCTATAAGAGGAAACCGGTGGAGGAAAGCCCAAAAGGGAGTAAAAGCCTTTCTTAACCAGCAGGAAGAAAGGGAAAGTGGTATCGTGTTTGACAAATTAACAGAAAATGATATTGAAAAAATGAAGCAGGAAATAGAACACCGTAAACTGGTGGTTCGTAAGGAAGCCCTGGAAGCGGTTAAGGAAGCAAGAGCTCATGGAGATTTAAGCGAAAACTTTGAATATCATGCAGCCAAAAAGGATAAAAATCAGAACGAAAGCAGAATCCGTTATCTGGAAAAAATGATTAAGACGGCTCAAATTATTACTGACAATTCCAAAGAAGATGAAATTGGACTTTACAATACCGTGGATTTGTATTTTGAAGACGATGATGAGGTGGAGACCTATAAACTGGTGACCACCGTCCGTGGAAATTCCATAAAGGGTTTAATCAGTTCTGAATCACCCCTTGGCAGCGCTATTCTGGGACATAAAGTGGGAGACCGTATTTATGTTAAGGTAAATGATAAAACAGGCTACTACGTAGAGGTGAGACGTCTGGAAAAAACAAAGGATGATGGAAGCGATCAGTTGAGAAGCTACTAATCCGTCAAAGGAAGGGTTACTAGATGAAAGATATGACAAAAGGCAATATATCCTCCCAGCTGATTCGTTTTTCCATTCCTCTGGTTCTGGGTAATTTATTTCAGCTGACTTACAATGCAGTGGATTCCATTATAGTCGGGCGTTATGCGGGAGAAGATGCTCTTGCAGCAGTGGGAACTGCAAACCCTGTTATGAGCATTGTAATTTTAGGAATTACAGGAATCTGTATCGGAGCATCGGTGCTGATGAGTGAATTCTTCGGAGCAGGTGATGAAAAAAGGCTGAAAGAAGAGGTTTCTACCATACTTATTTTCGGGTGTTTCTTTTCTCTTATGATTGCTGTACTGGGATTTTTTGCGTCCAGGGGCATCTTAAGGCTGCTTCGGGTTCCGGATCAGATTTTAGAAGCTGCTGCCATGTATCTGCGGATTATATTTCTGGGAATGCCTTTCACGTTTTTTTATAATGCAGTGGCATCTGCACTAAGAAGTGTGGGAGATTCCAAAACTCCGGTTCGGTTTCTGGCTGCTGCTGCCGTGTTAAACGGTCTGTTAGATGTGGTGTTTGTAGCATGGTTTCATATGGAGGTGATCGGAGCAGCGGTTGCTACGGTTATTGCAGAGGCAGTATCTGCCGGGCTTTGCATTCTTTACATATATAGAAAGGTTCCACTTCTCAGAGTGGGCAGGAAGGAAATGCGGCTGGATAAGGAGCTTTTAAACCTGACGTTAAAACAGGGAGCAATTACGGCGCTGCAGCAATCCTGCCAACCCATCGGGAAGCTTCTGATTCAGGGGATGATCAATCCTCTTGGAGTCAGTACCATTGCAGCATTCAATGCGGTAAACAGAGTGGATGATTTTGCATTTACGCCGGAGCAGAGTATTTCCAGCGGAATCATGACCTTTGTAGCCCAGAACAGAGGGGCAAAAAACAGCAGCCGGATCAGGAAGGGGTTTCGCACCGGACTTATGATTGAGGCAGGATACTGGGTTTTTATCTGCATCTTAATCCTTGTCATAAAAGAGCCTGTGATGAAGCTGTTTGTATCAGAGAATGATACAGGAATGGTTGGCATCGGGGTACAATATCTGGGACTGATGGCATTTTTCTACCTCATGCCTGCGTTTACCAATGGCATTCAGGGATTTTTCAGGGGTATGGGGAACATGTCCATTACCTTGATCTCAACCCTGATCCAGATCTCTGTTCGGGTGGTATTCGTATCTCTTCTCGTCCCTGTGATGGGACTGAAGGGAGTTGCATATGCCAGCCTCATCGGCTGGGCCTGCATGCTTCTTGCAGAAGTACCTTATTATTTTTGGTTTAAAAATAGAAATGAATTACTACAGGAGAGTGACAGATGATAAAGAACATAGTATTCGATATGGGAAAAGTACTGGTTGATTATGAAGGACATAAGGTTGGCGCAGTATTTATGGAGGATGAAGCGGAACGAAAGGAAGTCTGCACATCGGTTTTCGATTCCCAGGAATGGCTGTTGCTTGATATGGGGCTGATTTCTGAGGAGGATGCTTTAAGGAGAATGCAGTCCCGTCTGTCCACAGACCACGCAAAGGAAATGGCAGAGCTCTGCCTGAAACACTGGCATGAATATAATATGTATCCCGTAAAAGAGATGGGAGAACTTGTGCGGGAGTTAAAGGAACAGGGGTATGGGATCTATTTATGTTCCAATGCATCTCTCCGACTGTTGACTTATACGACTATTATACCGGGAATCGAGTATTTTGATGGTGTTCTCTTTTCTGCAGAGGTAAAATGTATGAAGCCTCAAAAGGAGATGTACGGTCATCTCTTTCAACGGTTTCATCTAAAACCAGAGGAATGTTTTTTTATTGATGACCTGCTTATGAATGTGGAAGGAGCAAGGGAATGCGGTATGGACGGTTACTGCTTTGCTGACAGAAACATTGATGCACTGAAAGAATGTCTGAGTAAATTGAATGAATAATAAAAAAGCCAAAGTGTCAGGGAGCAGAAACTCCCTGATTTTTTTTTGCTGTAATAAAAAAAACACTAAAAGTTACATGCAAACCACTATTTCTTACATGATGCGACAATTTGTGACAATATAGTATATAATTAATCCGATAGCGAATCCAAAAGACAAAGAAGAAACAGAGGGGATGAATCGAAATGAACAGCAGCTAGGAAAATCAATCAAAATTAAATACTTGGGACATTATGAGTGGAAGAAGGACAGTATGAAAAAGTCTTGCGGACATCGTTACAAATTAAGACTTGAGAAACGAAAGGAATAGATATTAGAATGAATATTAATATGAGAAAATTTAAAACAAAATTTGGAGCATTCTGCTTAGCAGTGGGAATTGCAGCAGGAGCCACCTTTACACCAATTACAGCTTATGCTGGTGACCCTGCAACACAACTGGATGGGAAGCTAAGCACATTTTATCAGGGTGCTGCCAATGACTGCGGAGCAGTTTCTGCCATACAGGCACTGGATAACAGCAAATATGGAAGAAAAATTTTTAGAAAAATGATTACAGATAATTATAATGGAACCTATACACTCAATTTTGGGAGTGGAAGAGAAATAGTAACTGAGGATGATGTTGATAATGCTTACATAGAAGGTGATTATGATGCCAGAGTAATTGAAGCTGGTTTACAAAAGGCCATGAATGTTTATAATGGCTGTTTTGCCTGTGATGTTTTTACAAGAATGACAGGATTCAGACAGAGAACCTATTGGTCTTCCAATAAAACTGAAATTATGAATGCAATGGCTGCAAAATGCCAGAACGGAGAGGGGATTACAGCAGCCTGTGATTTTAATATAGCAGATCCAGGCAGAGGAATTATCGGTGATGGCGGTCATTCCTATTCCATTAAGAGCGTAAATAAAAATACTGTAGTGTTGATAAATCCATGGGATACTTCTGTATTAATCAGTATGCCAAGAAGTCAGTTTGAAAAATCCATACGGTATATGACGTATGTTGATGATGCGGCAAAAAATGTTGTGGTTTATTGGGAATAAGTAAGCCGCACAGTTAATAACATATGCTTAATCATAAAACAGGAGCCTGGGAGATTAATTTTATTCTCCCAGGCTCCTGTTTTATGATTTGGAAGCCATTTTATAAATTTCCAGAACATCCTGCCAGTACAGCTTTTTCAAGCCGCCAAGCGGGTGCTCCTCGCCGTAAGCCTCTCCGGTTGATTTTTTAGCCATCAGCTCTAAATTGGTGCTGTCAATACCCAGTTCCTCAAGGGTTGTGGGAAGACCCATTTTCACAAAGAACTGAGACAGGCGGTTGATTCCTTCCAGTACGATGGAATCAGGATCCCGAAAGCTTCCTTCCACCCCCATAACGTTAACAGCAAACTGGACAAACATGTTGATATTTGTTTTATAAACATATTTCATCCAGGCAGGAGTAAGGACAGCCAGTCCTGCGCCGTGAGCCACATCGTATATTGCACTCAGCTCATGTTCCATACCGTGGCATGCCCAGTCCTGTCTGCGGCCCAGGCCAAGTAAATCGTTGTGGGCAATGGTTCCGCCCAGTCCCACCTGGCACCAGGCGTCGTAGTTCCTGGGATTTTCTGAAACCAGAAGAGCATGTCTCATAATTGATTTTAACGTGGTTTCACAGAGACCATCTGTCAGATCCGTATTCAGGGTATTGGTAAAATAACGCTCAAATATATGGCTCATCATATCAGCCACACCATTGGCGATCTGGTTTTTCGGTAGAGTAAAGAAAAACTCGGGATTCATTACACTTAAAACAGGACGGACCAGATCGCTTCCATATCCCAGTTTCATCTGCTTTTCTTCGTTGGTAATAACTGTACTGTTGCTGGATTCGCTTCCTGCAGCCGGAATCGTTAAAATCGTAGCAACCGGAAGGGCAGCAGTAATGGCTTTACCCTGTTCATATACGTCCCAGACGTCTCCCTCATAGCAGACTCCGATGGCAATCGCCTTTGCAGAGTCAATTACGCTTCCGCCTCCAACTGCCAGAATTAAATCTATATCCTGGTCTTTGCAAAGTCTGATGCCTTCATAAACAAGTGACAGCCGTGGATTCGGTACGACTCCTCCAAGCTCAGCAAATTCAATTCCATTTTCTTTTAAAGACTGGACAACGGTATCATACAGACCGTTCTTTTTGATTCTGTCCCCGCTGTAATGCAAAAGTACCTTTTTTGCATAAGGAGCAAGAAGGCTTCCGATTTCCTTATGGGAGTCTTTTCCAAAGCAGATGCGGGTAGGAATGTGAAAATCAAAATTTAACATGGTAATACCCCTCTTTTCTATACATTATTTAAAAATCTGTGGTATCCGGGTTGGTGGAATATCCACAGCAGCCCTTTAAGCCGGCTATGATGGATACATCTTCGGCTGTAAGCTCAAAATCAAATACATGGGCATTTTCTTCAATCCGCTCTTTTGTGACGGACTTGGGCAAAGGAAGAAAGCCCATCTGTAAGCTCCATCTGACACATATCTGTGCAATGGATTTCCCATATTTCTCTGACAGTGCAATCATTTCCGGAACTTCAAATATTTTTCCGGATCCCAGAGGACTGTAAGCCTCTGCCAGTATATTGTGTTCCTTTAAGTAAGAAACCAGTTCATCCTGGGTATCACCCGGGCAAAGTCTGATCTGGTTCACCATAGGGGCAATTTTTGCTGTCTTCATAAGTTCTTCTAAGTGATGAATCCGGAAATTGCTGACACCGATGGAACGGATGCGGCCCGCCTCATACAGTTCTTCAAATGCTTTCCATGTGCCTGCATTGGCTTCCTGCCAGTTGGCACGGGTTTTAATGGGATTGGGCCAGTGAATTAAGTACAGGTCTAAGTAATCCAGATCTAAGTTTTTCATGGTCGCCTCAAAGGCATTCAGTGTTTCCTGATATCCATGTTCCGGGTTTTGAAGCTTACTGGTAACAAAGATCTCTTCTCTTGGAATGCCGCTTTCCTTTATTCCGGTTCCAACGCTTTCCTCATTGTAATAGAGTGCAGCAGTATCGATGTGACGATAGCCAGTCTTAAGAGCCTGCTTTACTGCATTGACTGCAGTTTCTCCATTTTGAGCCTTCCAGGTGCCAAAGCCGATGCAGGGGATTTTCACACCATTAGCCAGTATATAGTTGTCTGATAAAGATTTCATTCAGGTACCTCCTTATTGATTTCGCTTGATCACCGGATCAAACTATTGTATAGTAAGTATTGTAAACCTTAACGTTAACTTTAAGTCAAGAGACAGATTGGAAAATCTGCCGGAAAAGGATAAAAATGAATTACACCATAAAACAGGTATCAGAAAAGACACATTTAAAGCCACACGTTCTCCGGTATTATGAACGGGAAGGGCTTCTTCCATTCGTAGACAGAAGTGAAAGCGGAATCCGCCGTTATTCCGAGGAGGACTTAGAGTGGCTGTCTTTAATCTGCTGTCTGAAAAATACAGGAATGGCGATCAAACAGATCAGGGAATTTGTGGAGCTGAGTTTACAGGGAAAAGAGACGTTAAAAGAACGGTGTTCCATGCTGATAGCCCACAAAAAGGAAGTAGAGGATCAGATTGCCGGACTTAAGAAATACTTATGTAAGGTGGATCATAAGATCACGTATTTCACAGATCAGTATGAGAAGTATCTGGATGAAAAAAATGAGATTGGAGCAGTCAGCCATGGTTCGGATTAAAATAGATGATATGGATCTGGGTCAGATTGCGAAATCAGGGCAGTGCTTTCGCATGGAAGAACTGGAGCAGGGGATCTGGTCTGTTACGGCTGGAACGCAATACATAGAAGCAGTGAAAGAAGGGGAAGAGTTTCTTTTTTCCTGTGAAGAGGAAGAGTTTAAAAGGGTATGGTTTCATTATTTTGATCTGGAAGGGGATTACTGCGGATATAAGAAACAGGTACCGGAAGAGGACTCTTATTTACGGGAAGCCATCCGGTGCGGCTGGGGAGTGCGGATTCTTCGCCAGGATTTATGGGAGATGCTGGTTACATTTCTAATATCCCAGAACAATAATATTCCACGGATTAAGGGGAGTGTGAGGGAATTATGCAACCGGTTTGGAGAGGAAAAGAAGGGAAGAGGCCTTAAAATGTCTTCTGCCGGAATGTGGGAAGAGGTTACCAGAAGCTTTAAGACGTTTCCTGCGCCGGACTCCATTGCCTCCGCCGGCCTTCCAGGTCTGTCTGATCTGGGGCTGGGATACCGGGATAAGTATATTCTGCATATGGCTCAGTGCTGCAGCGGACCGGATGGTGAGAAGTGGATGTCCGATTTAAAGAAAGCAGATTACGAGAATGCTCATGCAACACTTTTAACACAGTATGGGATTGGTAAGAAGGTGGCAGATTGTGTCTGCCTGTTCGGACTTCACCATGTAGGTGCTTTCCCTGTAGATACCCATGTGAAGCAGATAATTACCACATATTATCCCAATGGTTTCCCGCTTAACCGGTATGAGGGATATGCAGGAATCCTGCAGCAATATATGTTCTACCATAAAATCAACCGGTTGGCGGCTGAATAAATCACCTCTTTATGACGGACAGTCTGGGCATGGGATGCTACAGGCTGTTCTTGTCTTTTCTTTTGTCGAAATAATTCATACTTTTATCACACAATAAACAAAGTTAAATCACACAATCTTCACAATTCCCTTTTACCCTAAGTAAGGACACGATTATGAAAATGAACAGGAGGAGAGAGAGTTGATTGAAGTCAAAAACCTGGTAAAAGATTACGGCGGGCATCTGGCTGTGGATCATTTAAACTTTACCATTCAGGATGGCAAGATCTATGGTTTTCTGGGGCCCAACGGAGCAGGAAAATCCACTACAATGAATATTATAACCGGTTACATAGGTGCGACCGAGGGTGATGTGTGGATTAATGGCCATAACATTTTAGAGGATCCGGAGGAGGCAAAAAGGTGCATTGGTTATCTGCCGGAGCTACCCCCTCTTTACGTCGATATGACAGTAAAGGAACAGCTTGATTTTGCAGCTGAATTAAAGAAAATACCGAAAAAAGACAGAGAAGAGGAAGTCCTTAAAGTAATGAACTTAGCAAAGCTTACTGATGTAAGCGGGCGCCTGATCCGTAACCTTTCCAAAGGCTACAGACAAAGGGTAGGGCTTGCCCAGGCAGTTCTTGGATTCCCTCCAGTTATTATATTAGATGAGCCAACTGTAGGATTAGATCCAAAACAGATTATTGAAATACGGGATACCATAAGAGAACTGGGTCAGAAACATACGGTTATTTTAAGCTCCCATATTCTTTCCGAAGTAAGCGCAGTCTGTGATCATGTCCTGATTATAGACCGGGGACGGCTGATTGCCAGCGACACACCGGAAAACTTAGAGCGCCAGATGGCAGATGCTTCTGGTATGGAACTGCTGATAAAGGGAGAAGAAGCTAAAATCCGTGATATTCTTGATACCATTCCCCAGGCAGCTGACGTAACCGTGAAAGAAAGCGGAGAAGAGGCGGTAAAAAAGGTAACGTTCCGGTTGGCCGGTACAGGGGAAGAAGGAGTGGATATCCGGGAAATTATCTTCTTTGCTTTTGCCGATAACCGACTGCCCATTCTTTCCATGCATGTAAACAAAGCTTCGCTGGAAGAAGTATTCTTAGAGCTGACGGCAGATGCAGAATCTGAAGATGATCAGGAAGAAATTCAAAACGAAATCCAGGAAGATGGAGAACTGAATACAGATATGGAATCAGAAAACACAGATACAGAAAATAAGAGTGATGGAGAGGAGGAATTATAATGGCTGCTGTCTATAGAAGAGAGCTGAAATCTTACTTCCAGTCCATGACCGGATATGTATTTATAGCATTTATGGTGCTGTTTATCGGAATTTACTTCATGGCGTACAACATGATGAGCGGATATCCATATTTTTCTTATACCTTATCAGGAATGGTAACAATCATAATGATCGGAATTCCGGTTCTGACCATGAGAAGTTTCGCAGATGACAGAAAGACTAAGACCGATCAGCTATTGTTAACTTCTCCGGTCTCTGTGGGAAAAATAGTCCTGGGAAAATATCTTTCCATGGTTACCGTATTTGCAGTTCCGGTTGTTTTATCCTGCCTTTGCCCGCTGATTATTAAGATGAACGGAACTGCCCATTTGAAGGCTGACTATGCGGCAATTCTGGCGTTTTTCTTACTGGGATGTGTTTATATTGCCATAGGAATGTTTATTTCTTCCCTTACAGAGAGCCAGATCATTGCTGCGGTAGGAACCTTTGGTATCATTCTTCTCCTGCTTTTGTGGCCCAATCTGGTGGGATTTTTACCGACTACTGCACTGGGTTCTCTGATTGGATTTTTCCTGCTCTGGTCTCTGGCAGTACTGATTGTCAACCGGGTCACCAGCCATACCGGTCTTGCTGTAATTTTAGAAGCAGCTGGGATTATAGTTATGGTTGGATTATACTTAATCAAAAAAGGTTTGTTTGACCGGGCACTGACAAATGTGATGGAAAAGGTTGCAATCACCGGTGTATTCCAGAACTTTGCTACTCATTATATTTTTGATCTGGGCGGTTTGGTTACCTATATCAGCATTATATTCCTGCTGGTATTCCTGACTGTGCAGTCCATAGAGAAACGCAGATGGAGTTAGGAGGATGGAAATGACCAGAAAATTAAAAAAAGGCGGCTATACTGCAATCCTTTCCGTGATTGTCATAGCTGCGGTAATTATACTCAATTTGATTGTGGGACGTCTTCCCGAAAAGGTGCGGCAATGGGATATGAGCAGCAGCCAGATCTATACCCTGGGAGGAACCACCAGTGACTTAATCAAAGCACTGGATAAGGATGTAACGATTTATGTGGTAGGCGATCCTGCAAGTGTGGATAAACGGATTACCAGCTTTTTAAAACGTTATGAGGATTTATCCGGTCATGTTAAGGTGGTAACGGTGGATTCTGTACTTCACCCGGAACAGGTTAAAAAGCTGAATGCCACAGATGGCACGATTCTTGTAAGCTGCGAATCTACCAATAAAACCCAGTCCATTCCATTTACCGATATCATTAAAATGGATGAGTCCTCTTATTACTATTACGGGCAGGCCAAAGAGACCGCATTTGACGGAGAAGGTCAGGTGACAGGAGCCATTTCCCATGTGACCAGCAATGTTTCCAAAACCATCTATGTCACAGAGGGACATGGAGAGGCGGCATTTGGAGCTACGGTAACTGATATGCTGGGTAAATCCAATTTAACGGTTAACAGCATTAATCTTTTAAAAGACGGGAAGATTCCTGAGGACTGCGAACTTCTACTTATGAATGCTCCTGCTTCCGATCTTGCCAATGATGAGAAGACCATGATCTCCGATTATCTGGACAAAGGCGGTCACGTGTTAATCATTGCCGGATATTCAGAAAAAGAGCGTCCCAACCTCACCTCTGTCATGAGCGCATATGGACTGAACCTGGAAAATGGTATGGCTGCAGATACCAAGAACTTTTATCAGAACAATCCTTACTACATTTTCCCCACCATTGAGTCTGGCAGTGAGGTGACTAACGGTGTGGATATAAAGAGTGCAGCACTGGTTCTCCAGTCAGGTGCATTTACTCAGGCTGAAAATCTGCCGGAGGGAGTCAATGTAACTCCGTTTATGCAGACCAGTGAAGCAGGAATGCTTGTTACTCCCGATTCCCAGAAGAAAGGAACCTACATTCTGGGCGCTGTTTCAGAAAAGAAGCTGGATACGGGTTCAGCCCGCCTGACTGTATTTTCTACCCCATCCCTGATTGATGAAAGTTTAAATACCAGTTTTACCAACTTAAGTAACCTGACTCTGTTTATGAACGCAGTGACTTCTAATTTTGAAGACGTAGCCAATGTTTCCATCCCTTCCAAGAGTCTTGACGTGACCTATAATACGGTGACACACGGCGGTATGTGGGGAATCCTGTTTATCTTAATTATTCCTGCGGCATCCCTTGGCTGCGGACTTATGATCTGGTTGAAGCGCAGACGTCTGTAGAAGGAGGCAGGACTTATGAAGAAAAAAAACGGACTGATATTTGGAGCTGCCGCGTTAGTGGTACTCTGTGCAGTGTATGTGGGAGTGGGTCAGTACATGGACCGCTCCCAGAAAAAAACGGAAAATCAGAAAGAGGCCTCCAAAGTTTATATGACCGACTTTTCTGAAATTCAGTCAGTTTCTTATGACCGGGATGGCAATGAGATCTCCTTTACAAAGAAGGACGGCAAATGGGTCTATGATCAGGATGAGAAATTCCCGGTGATGCAGACCAAAATGGACGGGATTGCTTCCACTGTCTCTAAGCTGGAAGCAGTGAGAAAACTGGAAGACGGAGATGGATTTGGTGCATATGGACTGGATCAGCCCATCCGTACCATTACAGTCACTGGTACAGACAATAAAAAGTCAGTGATTCTCCTTGGAAATGCTACACCAGACGGAGATTACTATGCTGCAATCCAGGGAGAGGATACCCCTTATCTCATTGGTTCTTCCCTTTATACGGAGACAGACAGCAGTCTGAATGACTTTATGGCTCTGGAAGAATTCCCGGCAATTGCCGGAACCGATATCACAGGAATTACTGTGACCAAGGCAGACAGCAGGAAACAGTTCGTAAAGAAAAAACTGGACGATGAGAAAGGGACCATTGAATGGTATAAGGACTCAGCAGACACTGAGGAAAATAAGGTGGATGACAATTCTCCATTAAATGTGCTGGCTGATTCCCTTGCAGGCCTGAAGGTAAAGAGCTGTCCAAACTATAATGTAACGGATTCCCAGTTAAAGGATTATGGTCTTGATCATCCTTCAGCCGTTATTGCTTATACTTATAATAAAAATGGAAAGGATGAGACATTCCAGCTTTCAGTGGGAAATCTCAATGAGGATTCCAGCTGCTATTATACAAGAACAGATAATTCTCCCTTTGTAAATGAAATAGATAAGGCATCGGTTGATAAATGTCTGACTGTCAATGAGGAAATCAGTAAGTAAACGAATAACAAAACAAGAAAAGAGCAGTTTCGGTTTAAATTTCCGGGACTGCTTTTTTGCTGTTCCAATATTGCAGGTATAAAATTATATAATTGCCTGATATAAATAAAATATATTACATATTAACATACAGGTATGATATGATAATACGACAACAAGAAAACCGCATAACAATGGAGGCAGTAATTATGAAGAAAAGAATATTACTTGGAATCGTAACAATATTAATGGCAGCGGCAGTTACCGGATGCCAGACTGGTAAAAAAGCAGATGAGAGCACAGCAAAAGAAAGCGGAGAAAACAAAATCACCGTTGTGGCAGCAACCAGTGGGGTGAGCAATCCATTCAGTTATCAGAAAGACGGCAAATTAACCGGATATGATGTAGAAGTGCTGCGACAGATTTTTGAAGGACTGCCGGAATATAAACTGGATATTCAATTGGTGGAATTCGAAAGCATACTCAATGGGCTTGACAGCGGACGATTCCAGATCGGAGTAAACAATTTCAGCTCCAATGCAGAACGTCGGGAAAAATATGTGTTCTCTTTACCTGTAATCGAAAATGCCAATGTATTTGTGGTAAGAAAAGATGATGACAAGCTGAAATCATTAAAGGATTTAGCCGGCTATAAAGCGGTAACAGAAGTTGGAAATTCTGGAGCAACACTCCTTGAAAATTACAACAAGGAAAATCCAGGTGCGCAGGCAGAAATTGTCTATACCGATGAGAACTTTATAAAGCAGTTTGAGGGAATTGAATCCGGCCGCTATGATGTGCGCATTATTTCCCGTATTTCAGCAGAAAAGGGCATAAGAGAGCATGGATATAACAATTTAAAAATTGTACCGTTTGCAAGTGAGAACAGCGATCCAGGATCTTACATTCTCTTTTCCAAGACTGGAGACAGTAAGTTAGTTGAGGCAGTTAACCGGCGGATTAAAGAATTGTATGAGGATGGAACCTTATTAAAGATCAGCCAGGAACAGCTGTTAGGAGATTACACTCCCCAAAAGGAATTGATAGAAAAATAAGAAAGGAAGTAAAAGATGAAGCTTCTCATTACAGGGGATTCGCTGTTTTCCAGCAGTAATCTCCATAAAACAATTGATCCGGGTGTGTTAAAGATTCTGACAGATGCAGATGAAGTGTTTACCAATGCGGAATTTGTGACCCCGGAAAAGAATACGGCACCTGCGGCAGGAAGAGGGTATCAGACCAGCGTCAGACCAAAAGCATTAAAGGAATTTAAAAAGCTGAACATTCGGAATGTAGGTTTTGCCAATAACCATACAGGGGATTATGGAATAGAAGGAATGCTTGACACCATTCAGGAAGCAGAGCGGTTAGAGCTTACGCCACTGGGCGTGGGAAGAAGTCTCTCCGATGCCAGAAGACCGGTATTTCTTGATACTCCTGATGGGAGAATCGCAATCATTACAGTGGGAGTAACAAGAAGTGAGGTTTTTGCAGCAGCAGATCCGGGAAACGGAGTGCCGGGGCGTCCGGGACTAAATCCTCTTCGCTGGTCCCGTACGTTTGTGGTAGATAAGGAGGACTTTGATACCATACAAAAAATCAGTCAGAGAATCGGTATCGATGACAGCATGAGGGAAGGAAAGAAAATAGAAACATTTAAACCCGGACCAGATCACCTCTACGAATTCGGATCTCTGTTTGAAGGTTATTTAACATTTGAAAGAGGAGAAAATCCGGGTGTAAAAACAACCGCCAATGAAAAGGATCAGCAAGAGATTTTACGATCGATCCGTGATGCAAAAGAGCGAAGCGATTTTGTGTTTGTAAATCTGCATACCCATGAAGGGGAGAATGAGAACTGGTACTCGGATTATCCGGCAACGTTTATAGAAACGTTCGCACACAATGCAGTAGAAGCAGGTGCCGACTGTGTTTTTGGGCATGGAGCTCATTTTACCAGGGGGGCGGAGCTTTATCTTGGAAAACCGGTTTTCTATAACCTGGGAAGCCTTTTTATGGAGTTTGAAGCGGGAGAGTCCATTATCTCACCGGAAATGTTTGCTGCCTACGGGTATGGGGCAGATGAATCTCCCTCCACTTTACATAAGAACAGAGTAAAGGACAAAGATGGTAACTGGCAGGGGTTTTACAGTGATAAAAAGTTCTCGCAGAACTTTATGGTTTTATTTCATCTAAATCGTGATGAAAAACAGTTTGACTTTGAACTCATACCCATTGATTTACAGCTAAACAGTCCGTTAGTAACAAAAAGGGGGCTGCCTGTACTTGCAGGAGAGGAAGAAAAAGTATCACTTGCGCACCGTTTAAATCAAATCAGCAACGGGCGCTATAATACTGAAATCATATTAGAAGATAACCGTTTGAAATTGAAAATCCGTTCCTGATTTCATTCCATCTGTCCCAACCTCATACCTGCTTTATCTGAGGTTGGGGCAGGTGGAATTTTTTCTTTTATAACCTTCAATTATAGTATCAATTCCTTTCTCATATATGTTTTCCAGTAAAAATATTTTATTTTAGTTGAAAAATCCTGACAAATGTTCTATTATGAGAAGAAATATATCAGCAGATTACAGTGACACAGAGGGAGAGTACAAATGAACTATAACATTGCAGTAATCCCTGGCGACGGGATAGGGCCTGAAATCATTGGAGAGGCGAGAAAGATATTAGATAAGGTTGGGGCAGTTTATCACCACCTGTTTGATTATACAGAAGTCTTAATGGGAGGGATATCCATTGATACCTACGGCGTCCCATTAACGGACGAAGCATTGGAAACAGCAAAAAAAAGCGACTCCGTTCTCCTTGGTGCAGTCGGGGGGAATGTGGGAAATTCAAAATGGTACGATGTGGCACCGAATCTGAGACCTGAAGCGGGGCTGCTAGCCATCCGTAAAGGTCTTAATTTATTTGCAAATATCCGACCCGCCTATCTTTATAAAGAGCTGGCTGATGCCTGTCCTTTAAAAAAAGAGATTATCGGAGACGGTTTTGATATGGTCATCATGAGAGAACTCACCGGGGGACTCTACTTCGGAGATCGTTACACCAAAGAGGTGGACGGCGTGATGACTGCAGTGGATACTCTTACCTATAATGAGAATGAGATCCGCAGAATAGCAGTGAAGGCGTTTGATATTGCCATGAAGCGGAAAAAGCAGGTCATCAGCGTAGATAAGGCCAATGTACTGGATTCCTCCAGACTTTGGAGAAAAGTGGTGGAAGAGGTGGCACAGGATTATCCGGAAGTGACACTGAATCATATGCTGGTAGACAACTGTGCCATGCAGCTGGTGATGAATCCGGGACAGTTTGATGTGATTCTCACGGAGAACATGTTCGGAGATATATTATCCGATGAAGCCAGTATGATTACAGGATCCATCGGAATGCTCTCCTCAGCCAGTATGAATGAAAGCAAATTTGGCATGTATGAACCTAGTCACGGTTCTGCACCTGATATCGCAGGAAAAAACATTGCAAATCCAATCGCAACCATTCTCTCTGCAGCCATGATGCTTCGGTATTCCTTTGATTTAGACAGGGAAGCAGATGCTGTGGAAGCAGCCGTGGAGCAGGTTTTGAAAGAAGGATACCGGACCGGAGACATTTACTCTGATGGGTTTAAAAAGGTGTCTACAACAGAAATGGGTGATTTAATCGCAGAGCGGATTATTTAGCTCATCTGGCACCCAACAATTTAATAGTTAAAAATTGCCGGAAGCGGATAAAACATCTGATTTTATACGCTCCCGGATTTCCATATAATCAGAAAGTTATGAAAAAAGAAAAGGAGTGTGCAGCAGATGAAAAGTGATTCAGTTAAAAAAGGTATGCAGCAGGCACCTCATCGTTCCCTTTTTAATGCGCTGGGAATGACAGAGGAAGAGATGGAAAGGCCTTTAATTGGTATTGTCAGTTCCTATAATGAAATCGTACCAGGCCATATGAATCTGGATAAAATAGTCGATGCCGTCAAAATGGGAGTTGCCATGGCGGGCGGAACACCGGTCATGGTTCCTGCCATTGCAGTCTGTGACGGAATTGCCATGGGTCATATTGGTATGAAGTATTCACTGGTCACCAGGGATTTGGTTGCAGACTCCACGGAATGTCTTGCAAGAGCCCATGCCTTTGATGCTCTGGTTATGGTACCCAATTGTGATAAAAATGTTCCCGGACTTTTAATGGCAGCAGCACGCATTAACATACCTACAGTGTTCGTCAGTGGCGGACCAATGTTGGCTGGACGTGTGCAGGGTCATAAGACCAGCCTTTCCAGCATGTTTGAAGCAGTAGGAGCTTATACTGCGGGTAAGATGACGGAAGAGGATGTAAAGGAATATGAGCAGAAGGCATGTCCGACCTGTGGTTCCTGTTCCGGTATGTATACGGCTAACAGTATGAATTGTTTAACAGAGGTTCTGGGTATGGGCTTAAAGGGCAATGGAACTATTCCGGCCGTTTACTCCGAGCGTTTAAAGCTTGCAAAACATGCAGGTATGGCGGTTATGGAGCTGTTAAAGAAAAATATATGCCCTCGTGACATTATGAGTGAAAAGGCATTTAGAAATGCGCTTACCATGGATATGGCTCTTGGATGCAGCACCAACAGTATGCTTCATCTTCCGGCTATCGCACATGAAGCAGGCGTGGACTTAAATCTGGAGCTTGCCAATGAGATCAGTGCCAAAACTCCTAACCTTTGCCACCTTGCTCCGGCTGGCCCTACTTATATAGAAGATTTAAACGAGGCAGGCGGGATTTACGCAGTCATGAATGAGATCAGCAAGCTGGGACTTTTAGAACTGGACTGTATTACGGCAACTGGAAAAACAGTGGGAGAGAACATTAAGGGATGTGTAAATAAAGATCCCGAAGTGATTCGCCCGGTGGAGAATCCCTATAGCAGCACCGGCGGTATTGCCATATTAAAAGGTAATTTAGCACCGGACAGTGCAGTTGTAAAACGTTCTGCCGTTGCTCCTGAAATGTTAAAACACGAAGGTCCTGCAAGAGTCTTTGACTGTGAAGAGGATGCCATTGAAGCAATCAAGGGTGGAAAGATCGTTGCAGGAGACGTGGTAGTAATCCGTTATGAAGGTCCAAAAGGCGGCCCTGGAATGAGAGAAATGTTAAACCCAACCTCAGCCATTGCTGGTATGGGACTTGGCTCCACTGTAGCGCTTATTACAGACGGACGGTTCAGCGGAGCTTCCAGAGGAGCTTCCATCGGCCATACCTGTCCAGAGGCAGCTGTGGGCGGCCCCATCGCACTGGTGGAGGAAGGCGACATCATATCCATTGATATTGACAACCACAGACTGGATGTAAAAGTATCTGAAGAAGAGATGGCAGCCAGAAAGGAAAAATGGCAGCCAAGGAAGCCTTTAGTTACTTCCGGATATCTGGCAAGATATGCGGCTATGGCAGCCCCGGCAAGCCGTGGGGCAATCCTGGAAATATAAAGAAAAGGAGCAGCTTATGAAGACAATAACTGGAGCAGAGATCGTAATCGAGTGCTTGAAGGAACAAGGCGTGGATACCGTTTTCGGATATCCGGGCGGCACCATTTTAAATATATATGATGCTCTTTATAAGCATCAGGATGAGATCACCCATATACTTACCTCTCATGAACAGGGAGCGGCCCATGCAGCGGACGGTTATGCGAGAGCAACCGGAAGAGTAGGAGTATGTCTGGCGACCTCAGGACCCGGGGCAACCAACCTGGTAACTGGAATCGCGACTGCATTTATGGATTCCGTTCCCATGGTAGCCATCACCTGCAACGTAGCGGTGGGTCTCCTTGGCAGAGACTCCTTTCAGGAGATTGACATTGCCGGCGTTACCATGCCTATCACAAAATATAATTTCATTGTTAAAGACATCAGTAAACTGGCAGATACCATCCGCAGGGCATTTAAGATTGCCCAGACCGGCAGACCAGGCCCTGTGTTAATTGATATAACAAAGGATGTGACTGCCAGTTCTTACGAGTATGAAGAGAAGGAACCGGAGCCAATCATCCGTCAGGAAGATACCATATTGGAAGAGGATTTAGAGCAGGCGCTGCAGTTAATCCGCAAATCACAAAAGCCCTACATTTTTGTAGGCGGAGGCGCAGTCATTGCCAATGCTTCGGATGAACTTGCTTCTTTTGCTCATAAAATTCAGGCACCGGTTGCAGACAGTCTGATGGGCAAAGGTGCTTTTGACGGAACGGATGAGCTCTATACCGGAATGGTTGGCATGCACGGAACCAAGACATCTAATTTTGGTATTACCGAATGCGATCTTTTAATCGTAATCGGAGCCAGATTCAGTGACCGGGTAACCGGCAACGCATCCCGCTTTGCCAGAAATGCAAAGATTCTGCATTTTGATGTGGACCCGGCTGAGATCAATAAAAATGTAAAGGCTTATGCCAGTGTAATTGGTGATGTGAAATCCATTTTAAGAAAATTAAATGCGAGGCTGGATCCCATTAATCATGAGGAATGGGTTGCTCATATTGACCGCCTGAAGGATATGTATCCCATGCGCTATGAGAAGAGTATTCTGACCGGTCCCTATATTATAGAAAAGATCTATGAGGTAACAAAAGGAGATGCCATTATCACCACAGAGGTAGGTCAGCACCAGATGTGGGCGGCACAGTACTATCAGTATAAAAAGCCCAGAAGCTTTATCACTTCAGGAGGGCTCGGTACCATGGGATATGGTCTTGGTGCTTCCCTTGGTGCGAAGATGGGCTGTAAGGACAAAACAGTCATCAATGTGGCAGGAGACGGGTGTTTCCGTATGAATTTAAACGAGATTGCTACTGCAACCCGTTATAACATCCCCATTATCCAGGTTGTATTAAACAATCATGTACTGGGTATGGTGCGTCAGTGGCAGACCCTGTTCTATGGAAAGAGGTATTCACATACAGTTCTTAATGACCAGGTTGATTTTGTTAAGATAGCAGAAGGAATGGGAGCAAAGGCTTACCGGGTTACCGGAAAAGAAGAGTTTGAAGAAGTCTTAAAAGAAGCCATTGCCCTTAATGTTCCTGTTGTTATAGATTGTCAGATTCATTGCGATGATAAGGTATTCCCCATGGTTTCTCCGGGAGCCCCCATCGAGGATGCATTTGACGAAGAAGATTTAAAGATCTAATATCAGTAAGGTAAGGGATAAGAGTCCCGAATTTGAGGAGGAAGAGATATGAGCAGAGTGTACAATTTTTCTGCAGGACCTGCAGTCCTGCCGGAAGAAGTCTTAAAAGAAGCAGCAGATGAGATGATGGATTATAAGGGAACCGGAATGTCGGTTATGGAAATGAGTCACCGATCTAAGGCTTATGAAACCATCATCAATGAAGCCGAAGCTGATTTAAGAGACTTATTGTCAATTCCGGATAATTACAAGGTGCTGTTTTTACAGGGCGGAGCGTCCCAGCAGTTTGCCATGGTTCCCATGAATTTATTTCAGAATGGGGTTGGAGATTATATCATCACCGGACAGTGGGCAAAGAAAGCGTACCAGGAGGCAAAACTTTATGGTACAGCCAATGCAGTAGCTTCCAGTGCTGATAAAACATTCAGTTATATACCGGATGTTTCCGATCTTCCTATCTCAGAAGATGCGGATTACGTATATATCTGTGAAAATAACACCATTTACGGAACCAAATTTAAAACACTGCCTGACACGAAAGGTAAAATACTGGTAGCAGACCTCTCCTCCTGCTTCTTATCGGAACCTGTCGATGTGAGTAAGTATGGACTTATTTTCGCCGGAGCTCAGAAAAATGTGGGACCGGCCGGTGTAGTAATTGTCATTATCCGGGAAGATTTAATCCGGGAGGACGTTTTAAAAGAGACACCTACCATGCTGCGTTATAAGACTCATGCAGATGCAAAATCCCTTTATAATACACCGCCTGCCTATGGAATCTATATCTGCGGCAAGGTATTTAAGTGGTTAAAGAACTTAGGCGGCCTGGAAGCAATGAAAAAGATTAATGAAAAGAAAGCAGCAATTCTTTATGATTTTCTGGATCAGAGTAAGATGTTTCACGGCACTGTGGTTGAAAAGGATCGTTCTCTTATGAATGTACCTTTTGTTACCGGCAATGAAGAACTGGATGCTTTATTTGTGAAAGAGTCAAAAGCTGCGGGATTTGAGAACTTAAAAGGTCACAGATCCGTAGGCGGTATGCGTGCCAGCATTTATAACGCCATGCCTTTAGAAGGAGTGGAAAAGCTGGTTTCCTTTATGAGAGACTTTGAAGAAAAACATACAGTACAGGCAGACTGAAAGGAGATCACAGCCATGAAAAAAATTCATTGCCTTAATGCGATTTCTACATATGGAACCGCATTATTAACAGAAGAGTATGAGCTTACAAATCAGATGGAAGGTGCAGATGGCGTCCTTGTCAGAAGTGCTTCCATGCATGAGATGGCACTCCCCGACGGGCTTCTTGCAATTGCAAGAGCTGGAGCAGGTGTCAATAACATTCCTTTAGAGGCATGTGCTGCAGAGGGAATCGTGGTATTTAATACACCAGGAGCCAATGCAAACGGAGTAAAGGAGCTGGTAATCGCAGGACTGATGTTAGCTTCCCGTGATATTGAAGGCGGAATCCGCTGGTGTAAGGAAAATCAGGAAGATGAAAACATCTCAAAATCTGCGGAAAAAGCCAAAAGTGCATTTGCCGGATGCGAAATCAGAGGCAAGAAGCTTGGAGTGATTGGTCTTGGCGCCATCGGTGCAGAGGTTGCCAATGCCTGCTCTTCCCTTGGAATGGATGTGTACGGATACGACCCCTTCATCTCAGTTAACGCTGCCTGGAGACTTTCAAGAAATGTAAAACATATTACTGCTGTGGAAACGATTTATAAAGAGTGTGATTACATTACCCTTCATGTGCCGTTAGTGGATGCAACAAAGGGAATGATCAATAAAGCAGCCTTCGATAATATGAAATATGGTGCAGTGGTTCTCAACTTTGCCAGAGACATTCTGGTGAATGAGGCGGATATGGCGGAAGCCTTAAAGTCCGGTAAGATTAAAAAATATGTAACAGATTTCCCAAATCCAACTTCAGTGCATATGGAAGGCGCCATCGTCATTCCTCATCTTGGAGCTTCTACAGAGGAATCAGAAGATAACTGTGCGAAGATGGCAGTGGAAGAGATCATGGATTATATTGACAATGGCAATATCCGTAATTCCGTAAATTTTCCTGCCTGTGATATGGGAATCTGCAACGCTGCAAGCCGTATTGCAGTCCTGCATTTAAATATCCCCAACATGATCGGACAGATTACAGGAACACTGGCAGCCGGTAATGTGAATATCTCCGACATGACCAATAAGAGCCGTGAAAAATATGCATATACTCTCCTTGATCTGGAGAATGTACCGGATGCCGTAAGCATTCAGAAACTGAATGCCATTAAAGGCGTAATACGGGTCAGAGTAATCAAATAGGGGAGAAATCATGGCAATCGTAAAACCATTTCAATGTGTTAGACCCAATAAGGAAGAGGCCAGCCTGGTGGCGGCCCTTCCTTACGACGTATATAACCGGAAGGAAGCCTGTGAGATAACGGCTGAGAATCCAAAATCATTTTTAAATATTGACCGCCCGGAAACACAGTTTTCACAGGATATCGATATATACGATGACCGCGTTTATGAAAAGGCGGCAGCCCTGCTGAAGGACTGGATGAAAGATGGAACCTTTGAGCTGGACGGGACAAAGGCGTATTACATTTATGAGCTGATTATGGAAGGAAGAAGCCAGACCGGAATTGTGGCCTGTTCATCCATTGATGACTATGTAAATGGTGTGATTAAAAAGCACGAAAATACCAGGGAGGAAAAGGAACTGGACAGAATCCGCCACGTGGATACCACAGATGCCCAGACTGGTCCCATCTTCCTGGCCTACCGTTCCGTTGAGGATATTAACCGGCTGGTGGAAGAAAAAAAGAAGACAGAACCGCTCTATGATTTTACCGCAGATGACGGAATCAGTCATAAAGTATGGAAAATCGCAGATCCCGAAACCGTGGGGATGATAGAAGAAAGCTTTCTGCACATTCCAGCTACCTATATCGCCGACGGACATCACCGTGCTGCGTCTGCTGTAAAAGTAGGTTTAAAGAGACGGGAAGAGACCAGCGGATATACGGGAGAGGAAGAATTTAATTTCTTCCTGTCCGTACTTTTTCCCGATGACCAGCTGATGATTCTTCCTTATAACCGTGTGGTAAAGGATTTAAACGGATTATCCCAGGAAGCATTCCTTGCGGAACTCTCCAATGGATTTACCGTAACTTCTGTGGGAGAAGAGGCTTATGGTCCAACTGAAAAAGGAACCTTCGGAATGTATCTCAATAATACCTGGTATTGCTTAAAGGCAAAGCCAGTGTTAATGAGCGAGGATCCGGTAAAAGGCCTTGACGTATCTATTTTACAGGACAATCTCTTAGGTCCCATTTTGGGAATCGGAGATCCGAGAACGGATAAGCGGGTTGATTTTATCGGAGGAATCCGTGGATTAAAGGAACTGGAAAAACGCTGTGCAGAAGATATGACAGTGGCGTTTTCCATGTATCCCACCTCAATTGGAGAACTGTTCTCCGTTGCGGATGCAGGACTGTTAATGCCGCCAAAATCTACCTGGTTTGAACCAAAGTTAAGAAGTGGGCTGTTTATTCATATGCTGAAATAAAAAACACCGTTCCCGAAGCCAGCAGGCTACGGGGACGGTGTTTCATTTTCCGGCTTTGCATTCAGCTGGTCTTTCCGGAAGGTGTCGTATATATTCAGAAGCTGGGGGCGTTTTACTACGCCTATTTTCTGAAAGATGTTATGGACGTGGGTTTTCGCTGTTCCAAGAGAGATGAATAAATCATCGCTGATCTCCTGATTGGTTTTATCTAAGAGCAGTACTTTTAAAATTTCACGTTCTCTGATTGTTAAATGGTAGGTCTCACAGAAACGATGCAGAATGCTTTCTTCAATATCAGAAGGCAGGCTGGAGTGAGTATGGCTGTTTACAGAATTCACAATTGTATTGTTCCGCAGTGAAGTTTTTAGATAATACATTAAATAACAAGCGGAGAATGCAGCGTGGGTCAGATACATAATATCGGAGGTGATACTTCTGTTATTCATATTGATATAGTATTTGGAATACACATCAAAATGAAAAATTACAATGGAATCTTCCGCGATAATACACAGGTTCATAATAATAGTGAAGCAAAAAAGCAATCTGCACCATTGATAGAAGGAGCCCTGATAAAATTCAGGGTTCTTTTTTATTGTCCATAAAACCTCTGCACCTACATAGGCATTGTAAAGCTGGCTTGGCAGGTAGTAGAGAAAGATCTTCCATGCACTGTTATCCAAAACAGGGATGAAAAACATGAAAGTTACATAGATGCCAAGAATACTGAAGTCATACCAGGTTATTTTTTTATTGATCAGGTTCTTAAATATGATCAGGTAACCAAGTGACATTGTTAAATAAATTAATGTCTTATGAGTTGGTACGATCATAAAAATCCGATTATAGTTTTCTGCAAAACTCTGAAACTGTTCTGATGCGAAAGTCACAATATCATCTATTATAATTGCCGAGTAAATAATCCCGATCCAAAGCAGAATTTTATCTTTTCCATTTAGAAACAGAAAAAATGACATCCACATAATGCCGGAATAGACAATGATTATAAACAAATTGTAGAGAAAGCTAACACCCTTTTCCATATGTGCCTCCAGTTCGTAAGCCGCTTTTTGTAAGTTATTATCAGTATAACAAAATAAAAACTTTTTTCAACTGCGAAATTACAAAAAACGACAAAACATTAGTGCAAAATGCACAAAAGTTTAGAAAAGTTTATGTGTAAAATGGTAAAAAGTGTTATAAAATTCTACCCATTAGCTACATTCTCAACCGGTCCGAAAACTGCTATTTTCGTCTTGTGAGAGCGATTCACATCGGCAATCACAGCAAAAACAAAATAAAGGAGGTTTCACCAGTGGCTGTAAAAATAGTTCTTGCCTTAGGCGGTAATGCCCTTCAGTCAGGAAAAGGAGAAGCAACAGCGCAGGCTCAGCTTTCAGTCGTTCATAAGACTTGTGAGTATATTGCAGAAATGAACGAACGCGGGTATGAAATGGCCATTGTACATGGAAATGGACCCCAGGTCGGAAGAATTCTTATGGCATCCGAAGCAGCAAAGGATGTAACACCGCCAATGCCGTTTGATGTGTGCGGAGCCATGTCACAGGGATATATCGGATATCATCTGCAGCAGGCGCTGAAGTATGCACTGAATAAGAGAAATCAGAATTTCCCCGTAGTCACCATTGCGACTCAGGTTGTAGTAAATGAGAAAGATCCTGCATTCCAGAATCCAACCAAACCAATTGGTCCTTTTTATTCAAAAGAAGAAGCCGATGAGCTGACAGCATTAAAAGGATACGTAATGAAGGAAGATGCAGGCCGGGGATACAGAAGAGTTGTTGCATCACCCCTTCCGCAGAAAATTGTGGAAATTGATGCAGTCAAAGAGCTTTGGCCAAAAGCAATCGTAATTACCTGCGGAGGCGGCGGAATTCCGGTTATTGAACATCCGGCTGGTTGTCTTTGCGGAACTGCAGCAGTAATTGATAAGGACTTTGCAGCAGAGCTTCTGGCTGAACAGGTAGAAGCAGACATCCTTATGATTCTGACTGAAGTAGAGAAGGTTGCAGTTAATTACAATAAACCGGATCAGAAGGATCTGGATCACTTAAGTATCTATGAAGCAAATAAATATTGCGAAGAGGGACAGTTTGCTCCCGGAAGTATGCTTCCAAAGGTGCAGGCAGCCATGAAGTTTGTAAGATCCAATCCCTCCAAGAAAGCAATTATCACTTCTCTGGATAAGGCAATTGAAGCTTTGGACGGGAAAACCGGAACTGTATTCACTTTTAATTAAATAAAAAACAGGAGGATTCACCATGAGAGCAAACGGAATTCGTCATTTTATTGACACCAATGATTTTACAAAGGAGGAACTGTTAGACATCATTCATCTTTCCTTAGAGATCAAAAAAAGCATTAAGGCAGGCTACAATCCACCCCTTATGAAGGGAAAGACACTTGGAATGATCTTTCAGCAGTCTTCTACAAGAACCCGTGTATCCTTTGAAACAGCAATGGAGCAGCTTGGTGGACATGCCCAGTACTTAGGACCTGGCATGATTCAGCTTGGCGGTCATGAGACCATCGGCGATACAGGAAGAGTTTTATCCCAGATGATCGATGTGGTTATGGCACGTGTCATCGAGCATAAGAGCGTAGTGGAACTGGCAAGTGCAAGTTCAATTCCAGTATTAAATGCAATGAGTGACTATAACCATCCGACACAGGAAATCGGCGATCTGTGTACAATCGTAGAGCATCTTCCAAGAGGTAAGAAACTGGAAGACTGCAAGGTGGTATTCGTAGGAGACGGCACTCAGGTATGTGCTTCCCTTGGATTCATCACAACAAAGCTTGGCATGCACTTTGTACATTATGGCCCCAAAAAGAACCAGCTTTTGGAAGAACACAAAAAAATCATGGAAGAAAACTGCAAGATATCAGGCGGCACATGGGAAGTAACCGATAACCGTGAAAGCGTAAGAGGTGCAGACTTCATTTATACCGATGTATGGTATGGCCTTTATGAGAATGAGACTCCAAAGGAAGAGCGCGTTGCTACATTTAAAGATTACCAGGTAAACAGAGATTTAATGTCTCTTGGAAATATCGGATGCAAATTCATGCACTGTCTCCCTGCTACAAGAGGAGAAGACGTGACCGATGAGGTACTTGACAGCGAAAGTTCCATTGCATTCTTAGAGGCAGGTAACCGTCTGACTGCAATGAGAGGTCTGCTGGTTTATTTTACTCAGTATCAGAGAGAGCAGGCAGCAAGCGAACTGCAGATCGCAGCAGCAAAAGAGCAGTTAGAAAAATTCATGGATGAGAGACATATCAGATAAGGGGGAGTCACCATGTCAGAAGCGCCAAAGAAAAAATTTCGTTTAATCGATGCCATAATGACCGTAATCTGTGTGGTATTTGTGGCAGAAGCAGCAGCACCGGTAGCAGCAATCGGTAATTCCCAGTATTTCTGGTGGATCTTTCTGCTTATTACATTCTTGCTGCCATATGGCCTGATTTCATCAGAACTTGGTACAACCTATGAAGGGGACGGTGGAATGTATGACTGGGTATCAAAGGCTTTTGGAAATAAGTGGGGAGGAAGAGTATCGTGGTATTACTGGATTAATTTTCCTCTCTGGATGGCTTCTTTGGCGCTGATGTTCCCTAATGTTATCAGTTTGCTGACAGGAACCGAAATGGGACTTGTTCCATCTTTACTGATCGAGCTGGCTTTTGTATGGATCATCGTATTAATCAGTTTTAATTCAATTTGTGACAGTGCGTGGATTTTAAATGGAGCAGCTGCAATTAAAATTTTAATTGCCGTTACGTTAGGAATACTTGGTATTTACGGAGCCGTAACCCATGGTGTAGCAAATGAATACACCTTATCCTCCATGCTTCCCAAATTTGATTTAAACAGTTTATCCTATATATCCGTAATTTTGTTTAACTGCCTTGGATTTGAAGTAGTCTGTACCTTTGCGGGAGATATGGAAAATCCGAAAAAGCAGATTCCCCAGTCAATCATTGCAGGAGGTCTGGTAATAGCAGCTATTTACATCTTTATGGCATTTGGAATCGGAGTTGCAATTCCTTCCGATCAGATCAGCACCAGTACGGGACTTGTTGCAAGTGTTCAGATTTTAACCGGTTCAACCAGAGGCGTGATTGTAATTGCTGTAGCAATTGGATTTTTGCTTACGCTTTTTGGAAATATGATTTCCTGGTCACTGGGAGTAAACAATGTGGCCGCTTATTCCGCGGAAAATGGAGATATGCCCGGAGTATTTAAAATACGCAGCAAAAAAACAAATATGCCAATCGGTTCAGCAGTTATGAACGGCCTGGTTGCCAGCCTGGTTCTTATTATTGCTCCGTTTATGCCAAATGAGGATTTATTCTGGAGTTTCTTCGCACTGAACCTGGTTATGTTTCTGCTTTCTTACCTGCCTGTAT
The DNA here is from genome assembly GCF_002934545.1 of Lacrimispora xylanisolvens. Classification (GTDB taxonomy): domain Bacteria; phylum Bacillota; class Clostridia; order Lachnospirales; family Lachnospiraceae; genus Lacrimispora; species Lacrimispora xylanisolvens. The sequence continues at coordinate 197,392 of NZ_PTJA01000010.1, read as the reverse complement.
TTCCTGCATTTATTAAGCTGAGAAAGACAGATGCAGATACAGAACGGCCGTTTAAAGTTCCAGGCAGTCCGTTATTTTTAAAGATATTAGCAAGTCTGCCTATGATACTGATTGTGATTGCACTGATCTTTACAGCAATTCCATTAAGCTTTGATGCAGAGACTCTGTCATCGAAACTCCCAATCACCATAGGTGCGGTAATATTCATTATAATCGGTGAAGTAATTGTTAACAGAAAAAGAGATAAATAAGAGAGAAGGTATTTATTATGGCAAAGAGAATTGAAAATACAACCCCGAAGCAGGACGGCTACCGTATGCCTGCAGAATTTGAAGAACAGGAAAGAGTCTGGATGCTTTGGCCGGAAAGACCGGATAACTGGAGAAACGGTGCAAAGCCTGCACAGACCGTATTTGCCCAGGTTGCAAAAGCAATCCGTCAGTTTGAGCCGGTTACCGTATGTGCGTCACCAGCCCAGTTTCAGAACTGCCGTGCACATCTGCCATCTGACATTCGTGTGGTAGAAGTAACCAGCAACGACGCCTGGATTCGTGACTGCGGACCAACCTTTGTAATCAATGACAAAGGCGGAATCAGAGGATGTGACTGGACCTTTAATGCCTGGGGCGGACTTGTTGACGGACTGTACTTCCCATGGGATCAGGATGATCTGGTAGCGCAGAAAGTATGTGATCTGGAAGGAATTGATTCCTACCGGACAGAAGGATTTGTACTGGAGGGGGGATCCTTCCATGTAGACGGTGAGGGAACTGTAATTACAACTGAGATGTGCCTGTTAAGTGAGGGCCGCAACCCTCTTATGACAAAAGAAGAGATAGAGGAAATGCTCTGTCAGTACTTAAACTGTGAAAAAGTGATCTGGATTAAAGACGGAATTGATCCAAATGAAACCAACGGCCATATCGATGACGTTGCCCAGTATGTAAGACCAGGTGAGGTTGCCTGCATCTGGACAGAGGATGAAGAAAATCCGTTCTATGCAGAAGCACAGGCTGCTTACAAAACTCTTTCAGAAGCAGTTGATGCAAAGGGACGCAGGCTGAAGGTTCACAAGCTTTGCCTTACAAAAGAGCCAGTACGGTTAAACGGTGCGGACTCCATTGATATGGTAGAAGGAACTCTTCCAAGAGAAGATGGGGAAATCTCCATCGCTTCCTATATGAACTTCCTCATTGTAAACGGCGGTGTTATTGTTCCCCAGTATGGTGATGAAAATGATGCATTAGCGTTAGAGCAGATTCAGGAAATGTTCCCAGAGCGGAAGGTAGTGGGAGTACGTACCGAAGAGGTAGCATTTGGAGGCGGAAATATTCACTGTATTACTCAGCAGCAGCCAAAAGTAAAATAATCAGATAAAATATGGAAAGCGTATCAGACTTATTTTGTACCGTCTGATACGCTTTTTTGTATTTCCTCCACAGAATCGAACTTTGTCTGGATAGTTTATATAGTTTGTCAGGAGGATAGAAAAAGTTTATCCCGTATAATTAATAGAAAGAGGTATAATAGGATTGTACAAGAGTTAACAGGGGGACCAGGGATGAGGCATATTTTAAAATGGATCAGCAGCAGATTAGATGATTTTAAATTGAAGAAAAAGCTTAGGATACTTTACATATACAGTGTTCTTCTACCAATTTTTATAACAGATAGTGTGATTGTTGCCATATTTATCGCATCAGAAAGTGCATCCATGAAAAAGGGCATGGAGAATATCGCAAATGCGGTAAAATACAATTTTTTCTATGATATAGAAGAAGCAGCCGGTACAACAAAAAAAATATATATGAACAAATATGTGAACCAGTTCATGGATAAACAGTTTGAGTCGGAGCTGGACTATTTTTTAAGTTATCAGGCTTTTATGAAAGATTCGTTGTTTGAAAGCAGCATCGGAACGACAGCGTCTTCCATTACCATGTATGCGGACAATCCCACCATTGTAAGCGGAGGGGAATTTAAACAGCTTTCCACAGTAAAAGAACAGGAGTGGTACCAGTATTTAAAGGGCTCCAGCAGGGATGGAGTGCTTTATATGTATTATGATGAGAGCAGAATTCCCACTGTAGATTCCAAACGGAAAATATCCTTTATCAGGAGATTGAATTTTTACAAAAGAGATGGCTGTGAAAAACTTGTAAAAATGGATATAGACTATAGCACCATGGCACGGAGCTTTGTAAAAATGAATTACGAGGCCCCGGTTTATGTATGCTGGAATGATAAAATCATTTTGTCCAATCAGGGTAATTACGGACAATGGAAGGATTTTGAGACCTTTGATCTGCAGGAAAAAGTGGGCTATCAAATGAACTTTGCTTCCTACGGGGCAGAGCTGACAATTTATGTTCTAAAGCCCCAGACAGTAATCGTAAGGCAGATGTTAAAGAATATTCCCCTGTTCATCCTGCTGGTTTTTATAAACATCCTGCTTCCATTGGGATTTATGATAGCGATCAACCAATCCTTTACCGAACGGCTGAAGGAGCTGAGTCAGGCCTTTAAGCGCATTGATGATGAAAAGCTTATGAAGATTGACAACATCAGGGGAGAAGATGAAATTGGAATTGTAATGCGCAATTATAATCGCATGGTGGCTACTATTAATGAGTTAATCCAGACTGTTTATATTAACCGTTTAAAAGAACAGGAGATGGATATCGAACGGCAGAAAGCGGAACTTTTAGCGCTTCACAGCCAGATAAATCCCCATTTCCTGTTTAACGCATTGGAGAGCATCCGTATGCACAGTCTGCTTAAAAATGAAACAGAAACCGCCAGCATGGTGGAACGGCTGGCAATCATGGAGCGCCAGAACTTTGACTGGGGTACGGATTTTATCACAGTAAGGGAAGAGATTTCATTTGTAGAGGCATATTTGCAGCTGCAGAAGTACCGTTTTGGAGACCGGCTGTCTTACCGGCTTGATATTATGGAAGAATGTATGGATTACCGGATTCCAAAGCTGACCATTGTTACATTTGTTGAAAATGCCTGTATTCATGGCATTGAGAGTAAAACAGCAGATGGCTGGATTTTTGTCCATGTATATTTAGAAGATCAAATGTTTTATATTGAAATCGAAGATACCGGGGACGGAATGGAAGAGTCATTTTTGAATGAATTAAGAAACAAGATGAACCATGCCAGCATTGATATGCTAAAAGGAAAGAAAGGAGTTGGTATATTAAATGCCTGCCTGCGGCTTAAAATGGCAACGGATAATACGGTAAGCTTTGAGTTAGAAAGTGAAGCGGGAATTTCAACCATGGTAACAATAAAAATTCCGGTATTAAACATTGGAAATAATGGGGGGGAACTATGATACGTGTCTTATTAGTGGATGATGAACCATTTATTGTTCAGGGATTAAAGGTACTGATTGACTGGGAGCAAGAAGGCTATGAGATTGTCAAAACGGCTGCAAATGGTATGGAGGCACTTGAATACCTGAAAAATAATCAGGTGGATTTAATCATTGCAGATATTAAAATGCCTGTCATGTCAGGAATGGAGCTGCTGGAGATATTGAGAAAAGATAAGGTTTCCCGTGCAGATTTTATCATATTAAGCGGTTTCAGCGATTTTTCCTATGCCCAGCAGGCAATTCGATTTGAATGCTTTGATTATATTTTAAAGCCGGTTGTGAAAGAAGAACTGATCCGGGTGCTGCACCGGCTGAATTATCAGAGACAGGGCAGTAAAAAGCAGCAGCTTAACAAAATCAAGATGGAGAAGGCATATCTTGCCAGAAACATGATATCTCTTATCTTTGGGAAATACGACCAGATTAATCTGGATTATATCAGAGAACAGATGCAATGGTCGGAAGGAATCAGTTACGTGGACATTGAAATTGACAATATTGAGCAGATGGAAGAACTGATGGATGAGGAAAAGCGAAACCAGCAGAGAGAACTTTACCGTGCCTGCCTTGCGTTTTTAAAAGAAGATGGGGATCATTGTATTTTTGATGTTTCAAGTCATGAAAAAACCTATGATATTGGTTTTATATATTGTGATTATATGGCAAAAAATGCAGGGGAGACTCAGAAAGCGTATCTGGAGCGGTTTAGAAAGTACTTAAAGGATGCCATGAGCCTGCCGGTTGTCATGCTGGTAGGAAAAAAGGTAAATGATATTTCAAAAATCTCAAATTCCTATGGGGCAGCCAGAATTCTCCGCTCTTTTCAGGCCTTTCGAAAAAAGCAGCCCATCTATTATTATGAAAAAGAGGTACAGGTTAATAACAATGGGATCGTTTTATGTAAACAGTATCTGGATGATCTGCTGTTTGCAGTAGAGCAGAATGAACGGGGGAGAATTGAAGAAAGCGTAGAGCGGCTTTATGAAGAAATGAATCATTTAAGATTTGCCATGGACACGGTTAATTTGAATATTAACTATCTTTTATTCCAGCTGATCCATCTGGCATCCGAGCAGGACGGATATGTAAACCAGGAAGAAATCATGCTTTATATCAGTGAAAATGTCTTTGAAGGAGATATGCTCAGAGGCGGAAAAGAGCATTTAATCCGGTTATCCTGTGAGTATGCGGCTTACTTGGAACAGCTGCGAAAGCATGTATCAAAGGATATACTCCATGAGGTGGAGAAGGATATCAGAAAAAATTACGCAAAAAATCTCTCACTGAGAGAATACAGCAATAAATATTATTTAAACAGCGCCTATTTAGGTCAGCTGTTCCGGAAAAAGTATGGAATGTCCTTTAAGGATTATTTAAATAACTGCCGTATTGAGCAGGCGGCAGTCAGGCTGTTAAGAACCGATCTTAAAATATACCAGATTGCGGAGGAGGTCGGGTACCGGGACCTGGACTACTTTGTGAACCGTTTTATTTCCGTTAAGGGTTGTACACCGTCAAAGTTTAGAAAGGGAGGGGAAAATAGAGTGAAATAGGGCAGTTTATGGAAACTGTTTCTATAATTACCCCTGTGTTTTTATTAGCTTTCTCCAGTTGTGAAAACAAAGCTTTGAAGTAAACTATTAATATAAAATAAAAAAGGGAGGATATGACGTTGAGAAAAAAACAGTTTACAGCTCTGCTTGTGATCGGTGCCATGGTGTTGCAAACTCTGACTGGCTGCTCTAAGGGGACAGCAGCTACCGGCAGCAGTACAGCCAAAGAGGCGAACGGGGGGATCAAAGAATTTACCGCTTTCTTTGCTGTACCGGGAGACGAAATCAATGATGACAATGAGATTCAACAGCAAATTGCAGAGATTACAGGAGCTAAAGTAAAGGAAACCTGGCTGACGGGACAGACAGCAGAAGAAGCTGTGGGAACCTTAATAGCAGGAGGAGAATATCCCGATTTTATATGCGGCAGTGACGGAACCAGCCAGCTTTATGATGCAGGAGCACTGGTCGCACTTGATGATTATATTGATGATTATCCCAATATCAAGAATTTCTTTACCAAGCTGGAATGGGAACAGCTGCGTCAGTCTGATGGCCATATCTACTGGATCCCTCAGTTCAACAACAGCTATGAAAAGGATATGCAGACCACTCACAACGATGAGGCCTTCTGGATTCAGACCCGTGTGCTAAAATGGGCCGGATATCCGAAGATCACCACCATGGATGAATATTTTGACTTAATCGAGCGTTATCAGGAAGCCAATCCCACCATGGAGGATGGAACAAAGAACATTCCATACACGATATTATGTGATGACTGGAGATATTTCTGCCTTGAGAATGCTCCGTTGTTCCTGGACGGATATCCCAATGATGGAAGCTGTATTGTAGATCCTGAGACAAAGAAAGTAATTGATTACAATACGACACCTACGGCAAAACGTTATTTCCAGAAGCTGAATGAAGAATTTAAAAAGGGAATCGTTGATCCGGAATCCTTTACTCAGATCTATGATGAATATATTGCAAAGCTTTCCACAGGCCGTGTACTTGGAATGATTGACCAGTGGTGGGATTTTTATGGGCACGTTAATGATGCAATCAAGCAGCAGGGGCTGGAAGACCAGGGCTGTAATTATGTACCCCTTCCGATTACCATTGACAAAGGAATAAAAAACAGATGGCATACCTCCGGGGATACGTTAAATGTAGGTTCTGGTCTGTCCATTACTGTAAGCTGTAAAGATGTCAGAGGAGCCTTGAAATTCGTAGATGATCTGTTAAGTGAAAAAGTGATCACTCTCAGAAACTGGGGAGAAAAGGATGTGGATTACATGGTGGATCAGGATGGGTTATTCTACCGGACACCTGAAATTCGTATGAAAGTTACCAATACTGCATACAAAGCCTCTCATTTATGTCCTTATTCCTATTTCCCGGTCTGGGGCGGAATGAGCCAGGATGGGATCAATGCAGCAAAACCGGAGCTGCAGCCCAACGAGTTCCTGGATGGTCTTCCAAAGAATGTACAGGAATGCCTTCAGGCATATGGCTGCAAAACCTATGTAGATATGGTAGGAGAAAATGAAATTCCTGGACCCTGGTATCCGATTTACACGTTTGTTGGAACCATGACTACCGCAACACCTGGCGGAACCGCATGGATTAAGATGAGAGAATTAAAACATGAGTATTTACCAAAGGTTGTCATGGCGCCTGATTTTGAAGCTGGCTGGGAAGAATATTTAACTGCTTATGAGACCTGCAATCCACAGGCATTTCTTGATGAAGTACAGCCGGAGGTAGACAGGAGAATTAAAATTGCAGAAGAAGCGGCAGCAAATTAAATAGTAGAAAACAGGCGGTGCATTCATAGATATCTGCACCAGCCTGTTTTTTAGCAAAGGAGTGATACTATGGCATCCATTGGAAAGGTTAAAAAAGAACGTATCAATTGGAAAGAAGTAAAAAAACAGAAAGTGCTCCTGCTGTTGTCTGCAGGCTATGTGATTTACGGATTTATATTCTGTTATCTGCCTCTTGCCGGCTGGCTCATGGCATTTGAGAACTATAAGCCGAAGGAAGGTTTTTTCCACTCAAAATTTATAGGGCTTGCAAAATTCCGGCAGCTGTTTCTGGATGATGGATTTATCCATGTCATCAGAAATACGCTGGCTATGGGAGTCATTAATTTAGTCACTACCATGGTTGCAGCTATTGTGTTTGCAATTCTCTTAAACGAAGTAAAATCACAGGGCGGTAAAAAGGTTGTGCAGACAATATCATATCTTCCACATTTTTTATCCTGGATTATTGTTACCGGCATTTTGCACGATGCTCTTTCTGGGACGGGGATCGTCAATGATCTTCTGCTTCGTTTTCATCTGCTAAAGGAACCTCTGAATTTTTTTGCATATCCGAAATATTTCTGGTGGATTGTTGCCTTTGCCAATGTCTGGAAGGAAACCGGCTGGAATGCCATTATCTATCTGGCATCCATCACAGCCATAGACACATCTCTCTATGAAGCGGCGGCCATAGACGGAGCGGGAAGGTGGGCCAGAATTAAATACATCACGCTGCCTGGAATAAAGCCTACGATTATTATTCTTCTTTTAATGAATGCAGGAAATGTTTTAAATGCCGGTTTCGAAGTTCAGTATCTGTTAGGAAACGGACTGGTTCAGAGTGTATCACAGACCATTGATATATACGTTTTGAAATGGGGTATCAGTCAGGGAGATTATTCTCTGGGCACTGCAGCTGGAATATTTAAAAGTGTGGTAAGTATTTCCATTATATTAATTGCAAATGAGATGGCAAAGCGGGCCGGCGAAGAACGCTTATTCTAAGGGGGGGCGGATATGATTAATCATAGAATGTTACATAGAAGGAAAAATTCACTGGGTAATAAGGTATTTGTTTTCCTTAATACAATATTCATGGTTCTGTTTGTGATTATTACCCTTTATCCGGTTTGGAACACAATGGTCCTGGCCTTTAATGACGGGACCGATGCTCTGAGAGGTGGGCTGTATTTATGGCCCAGAAAATGGACACTTCAGAATTATATTACAGTACTTCATAAAAAAAATCTTCTTGTGGGAGCTTATGTAACTGTTGCAAGGACGGTGATCGGCACCCTTACTGCACTGGCAGCCAATGCCCTTCTTGCTTATATCGTAAGCCGGAAACGCTTTCTTTTTAAGAGACAGCTCTCCTTATTCTGGGTTATTACCATGTACGTAAACGGTGGAATGATTCCTGTCTTTCTTTTATATAAGGGCTTAGGCCTTACCAACAGCTTTCTGGTCTATGTAATTCCTGGAATGGTGGGAGCCTTTAATATGATGGTAATCCGGACATATATGGCAGGGCTTCCTGATAGCCTGGAAGAATCGGCTCAGTTAGACGGAGCAGGAGATCTGGTTATATTTACAAAAATTATCTCACCTTTATGCAAACCGGTATATGCAACCATTGCATTATTCTGTGCAGTAGGACATTGGAATTCCTGGTTTGATGCCATGCTCTATAATCGGATGAATGCCAATCTGACCACATTGCAGTATGAACTGATGAAGTTATTGTCATCTGTAAGTAATCAAAGTAATTCTGTAGAATCCATGAAGAATGCGGTGGCAGCTGTAACGCCCACTTCGGTCCGCTCTGCTGCCACCATACTTACCATGCTGCCTATCGTCTGTCTTTATCCGTTCTTACAACGGTATTTTGTCACGGGTCTTACAATCGGAGGCGTTAAGGGATAAAATTTATTGATTTTTTGCACATGCCGCGGGGGTTTCTCCGCGGCAGTAATCATAACCCCGGTCCCCGTTTCGTTTTATTTTCTTTAGCTGAAACCACATAACTGCCCATGGCTGCAGTGAAATAGAAAAGGAAATAGCCAAAGCGGAAGCACTTATTAATTCTGTATGAATCAACGGCTGTGCACTAACTTTTAGTATCTCTGTTTCTTCTTTTGAGAGCCAGGAAGGTTCTCCCATATCATGCCAGATTTTTCTCGGATTTCCATGAGTTTCATCAACTGTCTTTGTAAGCAGGCAATATTCTCCGTCTTCGTTTACCGGTAATGTTAAAGAAAGGCGCAGGCATTCCCGTTGCCCAAGGCATAGATTCCAGGCGGCTGCGCAGTAGCTTCCGTCCTCTTTTTCCATTACAATCAGTTCGTCAGAACGGTGGATGCATTTGCCCTGAAGCTTTTTAAAGAATGCAAAAGTCCAGAATGTAGGTTTGGGAATTGTTCCGTTTGCCACCAGTCCAAATCCACCGTGAAATGGAGTAAATGGAACCCCCTTTTCCTCAAAAATATCCCCAAAGGTCCAGTAAGAATAGGATTCACACAGATCACCCAGCTTTGATAAAAGCCATGCCACATAAGCTGCATTGACTGTGGTGTCGTGAATCGGGCTGTCAGGGCTGTAGGAAGTGTTGAATTCTGTTATATGCATGGGAAGCCCCTGAAATCCTTCAAAGCTGTCTATAATTTCCCGGGAAACCTTAAGCTCCTCCATGGCGGTTTGGGGATCTCTTAAGGAACCGTAGCTGTAATGACCGCATTGCTCCGGTTTATCCCACATGTAATGGTGGCGTGTGATGAAATCCGGTTTTAACCCCTGTGCACTGCAAAATTCCAGGAACTTCTTCAGCCAGAGAACGTCGTCAACCCCGCAGATTGCCGGGCCTCCAACTAAAAATCGGCTGTCAGTTTTTTTAACAGCATAATAGGTCTTCTGAAATAAAGTAAAATATTCCTCTTTGTCAGCCCCTTTCCAGAATCCTGGAAGATTTGGCTCATTCCATACCTCTACCGGCCAGGTCACCACCTCTTCTTTCCCGTAGCGGTCAAAAAGGTGCAAAAGAACTGCCTGTACCAGATCTGACCACGCCTCATAGCTTTTCGGGGGTGTGACATTTCCTTTCCAGTAGAACACGGTCTGATCGCCGGAAGCCATTTTCTGAGGCATAAATCCAAGCTCTAAAAAAGGTTTAATCCCAAGAGCCTGATAGGCATCCATGACCATATCCAAGTAGGTAAAGTTATATTCTGCCCTGATGTTACCTGATTCATCCGTATACTCCTGATAAATTGCCATATCATCACAAAAGATTCCGTGTCCTCTGATATGGCGAAAACCAATCTGCTCCTGCACCAGTTTTAACTGTTCCTGATACTGCTGCTGCAGAGTTAATCCCATTCTTCCGGTTCCTACACAAAAATCTGCATGATTCTTAAAAGTGTACCCTGTTTCATTTTGAATTTCATAGCTGATTTGCTTTTCCATATGAATCCCCTTCCCCATAATTTGTCCTTAATTATACCATTTTTTAACCTGGAAATAAATGTATCTGCCATAAAAAGCAGCCTGTTTACGGGAATGATTTCTAGAACCCGTAAATAAGCTGCTTTCATTTTTACTGTTCCTCTTCAAGAGGGGGCGGCGGTGCGATGAAATTCTCTGGAATGCCAGGATCTTTCATATTATAAACCCGGCTGTATTCCTTGGTTTCCTGATTTTTTACTGTTTCAGACCGGTTCATAGACAAAAATTTGGTCAGTTCATAGCAATCTACCCAGATCTCGTTGTTTCCTTCTTTCTGGGACTCATCAAAGATCAGCTGAAGTCCGAAATGAAGGTGGGGCTGGTTAATGTTATTGGTGTTTTCTGTCCGGCTGTATCCCGTCCGTCCCATATATCCGATGACGTCTCCGGCGTTTACGATACCGCCCTGTTTTAATGATTTATGATAGGGATAATTTTTTCTTAAATGGGCGTAATAATAGTAGCGTTTTCCATCAAAGCTTCGAATACCAAGTCTCCAGCCACCGTACTGATTCCAGCCGATCGCCTCCACATAGCCGCTTTCCACTGCAATAACCGGGGTTCCAACCTGACCCATCATATCATGACCCAGATGCTGGCGTTTGAATCCGTAGGATCTTGCAGTCCCGAAATCGTCAAAATCGTTGTAGGGAAATCCTTTGGCAATGGGAGAAAATCCTTTCAAACCGTATTTTGTCACCCAGACTTTATCCGGATTGACCGAACCGTCCGGTAATAAGTCCGGCGTAGCGTAAAGCGGTGCATTGGCGGAAGGAATCTGAATTTCATATTGCCCAACCAGACCGTCTAACACGGCTCCATAGGCCTCCCGGTAATACGAATAGTATTTCATTTTGCCTGTCAGCTCTTCCATGGTTTTTCCGGAGAGAAGCTGTTCGGCAAGTGAATCTAAATCTTTGCTGGAATATCTGGAGAAGTCTCCTCCGTATCTGGCCCCCAGATAGGCAAGCAAATCCACCCAGTTTAAATGAACCTGGGACTGGCAGGTATTGACATCATAACGGAAGGCTTCCTGCATGGCTCTTGCAGTTACATTAAAATCCACCCATTTAATGTATTTTTTTGCTTCCGAAGAGCTGGCCTTCCCCTCCTGGTTTACAACTGGAAAAGAGAATCTGCCACCGGGAGAAATAAAAAAAAGGGAGACTAAAAGAAACGTAAGAATGACTACTTCAATGTATATGATCAGATGATGCCTTGCCACTGGGAAAGATGTAAAACTCTTTTTGAATGGGTTCATAAGAATTCTCCTTGTCGTTCCATGTTAGATGCATGTGAAAAGGGAAAGCAGCTTTCTTTGGCTTTCCCATATAAGATATGCAAAAAGGACAGAATTTATGACGGAAAAGGTGGAAAGAGAGTCAGTCTTGGAAAAAAGGAGGGTTCATGTTATAATTTCAGCTAAGAATGGATTTGATGGAGAAAGAGAGGTTTCTAAATGAATAATTTTGAATATTGCGTACCAACAAGGGTGATTTTTGGCCGTGACACCCATAAAAATATTGGAGAATTAATTGCCGGATATGGATTTAAAAAGATTCTGGTTCAATTTGGCGGAGGTAGTGTAAAGGAAAGCGGTCTTTTAGATCAGGTTGAAGATTCCTTAAAGAGTCATGGAATTGAATATGTACTGCTTGGGGGAGTAAGGCCTAATCCTGGTCTTGGACTGGCATTGGAAGGAATTAACCTGTGCAGAAAGGAAAACATTGAGTTTATTCTTGCTGTGGGGGGAGGCAGTGTGATTGATTCTGCGAAATGCATGGCTGACGGGGTATTAAATCCGGATGTTGATCCATGGGATTATTTTATGAAAAAAGCCGTACCTGACAAGGCACTTCCTCACGGAAATATTCTGACACTGTCTGCTTCCGGAAGCGAAACCAGCTTGTCCTGCGTCATAACCAAAGAAGAGGAAGGCTTAAAAAGAGGATTTAACAGCCCCACACACCGGCCACTGTTTGCTGTGCTGAATCCTGAGCTGACCTTTACTGTGAATAAGTTTCAGACTGGCTGCGGAACGGTGGATATTATGATGCATACACTGGAACGGTATCTGGGAGGACCTACGAAAGATACTCCTCTCACAGACCGGATTGCCGAAGGTCTATTGACCTCTGTAATGGAAGCAGGAGAGAAGGCGGATAAAAATCCGGAAGACTATGAGGCGCGCGCAACCCTTATGTGGGCCGGAAGCCTTTCTCATGACGGATTGACCGGTCTTGGAAGAGATTATCTCATGCAGGTGCATCAGCTGGAACACGAACTTTCAGGGTTATATCCTGATATCGCCCACGGTGCCGGTTTATCTGCCCTGTTTTGTTCCTGGGCCAGATACGTATGTAAGGATGCACCAATGAGATTTGCCCAGCTGGCTGTAAGGGTATTTAACCAGGAGATGGATTTTGAAAATCCGGTTTATACAGCATTAAAGGGAATCGACCGGCTGGAAGAATATTTTAAAAGTCTTGATATGCCGGTTTCTTTACGGGAATTAAATTCCGGCATTACCCAGGAGGATTTCTTACTTATGGCTGATAAATGCTCTTCAAAGGGAGAAAAAACCCTGACAGGAATCCACGAGCTTGGAAGAGAAGATATGATAGAGATTTACCGTATGGCATACTAAAAAAATTGGTACAATTAAAAAATCGGGACGGTGCGAAAACCGTTCCGATTTATATTTAATAACAATTGTAGCATCCCATTTTACAGATACTCGTCACAACCGCCCTGGCCTTATCATGTTCTTTGCAAAAGGGTTTAAAAATGCAAACCATGGTGATTGCATTCTGAGGAGGTCTGGTCATAATCGTGGAGTTGCAGATAAATCGGAAGTTGACTCCCCTGGCTTCCTGTGTTGCCACCAGATAGGGCTTGTAGGTAGTGCCGCGTAAATCCCTGGTGGCCTCATAGAAAATAGCCAGGTCTCTGCAGTCGACGTCACGGTAAGGGGTAAAGCCGCCCGGGCACAACATATGAGAAACTCCTTTGCTTTTTCTATTGTTATATGATATGCAGTGCCGGGGACGAGCGTGATTTTTTTATCAGGAAAGTTTAATAATTTCTTTGTCTTCCGGAATCAGAAGTTCACCGGAAAAGAAAGGACTTCCCTCACTGGTATAGAGCTCTTTTCTGTTTTTTAAGTTCTTATCCTCAGTGTGCCATAAAATCAAATGCTCTGCCTTTAATTCCTCTGCAAGTTTACAGGCATCGGTGACTGTACTATGATGCTTTTCGTAGGGCTTAAATACTTCCCGGTCCTTATAAAGGCAAAAAGTTTCATGGAGCAGCCAGCTGGTTCCTTTAACAAATTCATGGCATTTGGGGTTATAAGGCTCATCACCGCAAAAGGACAGGCGCTTTCCGTTATGCAGAGTTGTGGTAAATCCATACTGCTCTGCTTTTGTGGAATGAATATCAAAAAAAGTGATGTCATATCCAAGTATGGATCTGGTTTCTCCGTCTTCCACCGGAATTAAATGAATCCTGGTTCCAATGAGATCATAAAATTTTTTCTGCAAAGTGAGGCGGCAGAGAGTATCAATTACGGATACCAGATTTTTATGACTGTAAATATTTAGATCCCCATCGTAGTTCTCCGATTTGATTCTGGCTCCGATAAAACGCACCACCCAGATAATACCAAGAATATGATCGGTGTGTTCATGAGTTGCAAATATATGGTGAATGTGAGACAGATCCACATTCAAGTCATCTAATATAGAGAGGATTCCGTTGCCGCCTCCGGCGTCAATCATAAAATATTCCTCGTCATCTTTTAAGGCAAAGCAGGTATTATAGCATTTGGTGGCAGCGGCATTGCCAGTTCCGAAAACATATAATTGTTCCATCTGTATCTCCTTTTTCTGGGGTGTTCCCGGTTTTACGTTCATAGCCTGGCCGGCCATGGACGGCCGTCGGGCGAAAGGGGTTTAAAATTGACGTTTTTTATGATACTATAAAATTCAAAGCAATGCAACTGTGTCAAAAAAGGGAGAACGTATTTATGAAAGATTTGGCTTATTTAAAGCTTATGGCAAGGGAATATCCCACCATCCGGGCGGCTTCCAGTGAGATTATTAATCTGACTGCAATTCAGGGACTTCCCAAGGGGACTGAGTATTTTTTCAGTGATTTGCACGGGGAACACGAGGCCTTTATCCATTTGTTAAGGAGCGCTTCCGGTGTGATTCGGGAAAAGATTTCTGAAACGTTCAGTCATATCTTACCCGAAAAAGAGGAAGTGGAATTAGCAAACCTGATTTATTATCCCGACCGCATTATGAATCAGCTGGAGCTTAGCGGGCAGGCAGATGATGACTGGCTGAGGGTGACAATTTACCGTCTGGTGCAGATCTGCAAGGTTGTATCTTCAAAATACACCAGATCCAAGGTCAGAAAAAAGATGCCACCGGAATTTGCTTACATCATAGACGAACTTCTTCATGTTGATTATAACGATGACAACAAACGGGTATACTACAGCGAAATCATCAGATCCATTATTGATATTCGGATTGGAGATAAATTTATCATAGCTCTTTGTGAACTGATTCAGAATTTAACCATTGACTGTCTTCATATCATCGGAGATATTTTTGACCGCGGTCCGAGAGCAGATATGATTATGAATGAGCTTTTACAATTTCACGATGTGGACATTCAGTGGGGAAACCATGATATTTCATGGATGGGAGCAGCAACAGGGAATCTGGCCTGTATCTGCAACGTTCTAAGAATTGCCATCAGCTACAACAGCTTCGATGTTCTGGAGGATGGTTATGGAATTAATTTAAGACCGCTTTCCATGTTTGCTGCCAGAGTATACCGCAACGACCCCTGTGAGCGTTTTTCACCCCAGATTCTTGATGAAAATATTTACGATGCGGTGGACCCGGGACTGGCAGCCAAGATGCATAAGGCAATTGCCATAATTCAGTTTAAAGTGGAAGGGCAGATTATAAAGCGTCACCCGGAATATGAAATGAATGACAGAATTTTGCTCAATGCCATCGATTACAATAAGGGAACTGTAACCATAGAGGGAAAGGAATATCCTCTACTTGATGCATCGTTTCCCACCATTGATCCGGCAAGTCCGCTGACACTAAACGAAGAGGAAGAGGAACTTTTGCGTACGCTGCAGCTTTCATTTCTCCATAATGAACTGCTTCACCGTCACGTGCGTTTCCTCTATTCCCATGGAAGCATGTACAAATGCTATAATTCCAATCTCCTCTATCATGGGTGCATTCCCATGCGGGAAGATGGTACATTTGAAGAAATCTGTATGGAAGGCTCGTCCTATTCAGGAAAAGCTCTCATGGATTATGTTGATAATAAGATTCAGAATGCTTACTTTCTTCCGGAACACACCCAGGAAAGCAGAGATGCCAGAGATTTCATGTGGTATTTATGGTGCGGAGCCAAGTCCCCGGTATATGGAAAAGGTAAGATGACCACCTTTGAACATTACTTTATTGAAGATCATCAGACCCATATGGAACCCATGAATCCATATTACCGTTTAAGCATAAAGGAAGAATACTGCGAGAAAATATTAAGTGAATTCGGGCTTTCCGGAGAAAGTGCCCATATTATAAATGGTCACGTCCCGGTAAAAATTAAAGAGGGAGAATCACCGGTGAAAGCTGGAGGCAGACTGTTTCTCATAGACGGAGGGCTGTCAAAGGCGTATCAGTCAAAGACTGGAATTGCAGGATATACACTGATTTATAATTCCAACCACCTGGCTCTGGCAGAGCACAAACCTTTTGATCCGGAAAAGGAGAGCACGCCAAAGGTTTCGGTTGTTGAGAATATGAAACGCCGGGTGATGGTTGCCGATACGGATAAAGGGGCGGAACTGACAGGAAGAATTGAGGATCTAAAGGAGCTTGTGGCAGCATACCGGGAGGGAATCATAAAAGAACGTATTGAGTAGTCTGGCACATTATGAAAAATTAAGATTTTTTTCAGATAAGATTTCTTTACGGAACCCCTGTCAAATGGTAAAATAGTCGGAAGTTACTTACTTTATTGAAGGAGGCTCAGATGAGCAGACAGGAATTTTTACAGCGTTTAAGGGATACCCTTACAGGAGAGGTTCCCGGAAGCGTGGTGGAAGAAAATATCAGATATTACGAAGAATATATCCGTGGAGAAGTTTTAAAGGGCTCTTCGGAAGAAGCTGTCACCGAAGCAATTGGAGACCCGAGACTGATTGCCAAGACGATTATAGAGGCCAGTGAGAATGCAAAAGAAAGCAGCAGCACCGGCGGTTTTTATAGTTCTTTTACCGGACAGGATCAGAATGTATATGAGGAACCCAGGCAGGAAAGACGGGGGATGCATTATTATGATTTAAGTAAATGGTATTGGAAGCTTCTTGGAGTAGTCGCCATTGTCTTTTTTTTCCTCCTTGTGGGAACCATCGTTACTGGTATTTTCAGCCTTTTGGCACCTTTGATGGGACCACTGCTTTTAATTGGCCTGATATACTGGTTTGTAAGAGGATTGAAACGATAACGTCACTAATATGTAACAATATAAATGGAATATATTACAAAAGTATAACGGCATTTATGACTGTGAGTGGTCATAAATGCCGTTTTTGCTTGACAAAAGCTGCAACAGAGGATATAATTCAAAATGTAACAATTATGTAATATTTAAGTCAAATATTTGCGGTAACAGCTATCATACGCAGACAGGAGATTCGTTATGAAAATCAGAATGTGGAAGGTCATGGGACTTTTAGGACTTTTAACAACCTTAAGTTTAAACTATCAGACAGAGGCGAAAGCGGATGAAATCACAGTAGAAACCAGTACAACTCTTTATGCAAGACTGGACAAGCCTGTATCAGTCAGAACCACTGCGGAGGATGGCGGATCAGTTGTGACTTCTGCTTTGGAAGGCCAGACCTGTGAGGTGATTGAGCCTGCCAAGGATGGCTGGCTGAAGGTGAAAGTTCCGGAAGGCGACGGTTACATACGGAGTGATTCTGCAACATTGATCGAAAAAACTCAGGAAAAAGTGGACGAGTCTGCACTGGAGCGGAAAGAAGTTGTGGACTATGCTCTTCAGTTCGTTGGTGGACGTTACGTATATGGTGGTGTAAATCCCAGCACTGGAGTGGATTGTTCCGGATTTACCAGATATGTCCTTAAAAAGACCGCAGATGTGGAGCTGGATCACAGCGCAAGGTCCCAGTCAGGGGAAGGAAAAATCGTAAGTTATGATCAGGCCCGTCCAGGTGATCTGGTATTTTATGGAAAAAACGGATCCATTAATCATGTCGCTTTGTATATGGGAGATGGGAAAGTAATCCATGCATCCACCGAAAAAACAGGAATTATCGTAACAAACGTCATGTATCGCAAACCTGTGAAATTTGTCAGTGTTTTAAACTAATATAATTTTAAATTCGTGCAGTTTTAAATAATACTTGACGAAAAGATAAAATAAATGTATAATAACCGTAATGAAATTAATAATTACGTAACATTTGAAACTCAAAAAGTAAAAATAGGAGCAAATTTCCCGATGATAAACAAAGTATGGAAAACGTTAGGACTTATGGCTTTTTGTGGAACAATGATCATTGCAGTTCCTTCAGATGTAAGAGCAGATGAGGTATCCGGCCCAGGATTAAGTTTTGGAAATTACATGGTAACCGTTAATACAGATCAGGTTACAATCAGTAAAGATGAAGAAGGTACAGAACCCTTAATGAACGCTTCCAAAGGATCCGCCTTTGAAGTTGTGGAAGATATGGGGGATGGATTTTTAAAAGTTAAGGTGAACGATACATATGGCTATTTACCGGCAGAAGGAAGTGCCACTGTAACTGCAACCGATGAAGAAACTTTAAAAGCACTGGAAGAGAAGGCTCAGGCTCAGTCAACCGTTAATTTCAGACAAAGCATTGTTACTTATGCACTGCAGTTCGTAGGCGGTCGTTATTCCTACGGTGGCAGTGATCCTCATACAGGAGTGGATTGCTCCGGATTTACAAGATATGTAATGCAGCATGCAGCAGGACTTTCCATCAGCCGTTCATCAGGTGGACAGGCTTCACAGGGAAGATCCGTGAGCGCAGATCAGATGCGCCCAGGCGACCTGATTTTCTACGGAAGCGGAAGCTCCATCAATCATGTTGCCATGTATATCGGGAATGGAGAAGTAGTACATTCCTCAACTTATAGTACAGGTATTAAGACATCTCCGTGGAACTATCGGACACCTGTAAAGATTGTCAACGTGCTTGGCGATTAATGGAATAGCGGATTACCGGATTTTGGAAAGGGATATAGGACCTTCGGCATGGGATTGCCGGAGGTCTTTTGTATTTGCCGGGCGATGGATGGGTTAGCAAAAGTAATTGCACATTGAATGGGATATGTTACCATAATGGCATGGAACAATCGTAATAAACTTATCAATAATGCATTGCATAAAATACACAGATTTCTCATCAAAGAGAAACAGCCTGAATAGGGGAGCTATTCGGCTGCTTCTGAGGGGAGTATAAATAATTAATAAGGATGAGGAATAATATTCCTCAAGTAAATTATAATATAGGCTATGTAAAAATGCAAAGTTATTTTAAAAACAATTCTAAAAAATTCAGAATTATCCAATACAAAAAATCAAGTATATTCTGTCGGATATTCGCCATACTACACCATGTAACAAAAAACGCCCACAGGAGGTATGAAAATGTCTAAGAATAATTATAATGACAGCTACAACGATATGGATAATTCTTCTAAGAATTACACATCAAGCCAGAACAACAATAAGAACAAGAGTACAAACAGCCAGAATAAGATGCAGGATAAAATGCAGGACAAGATGCAGGATAGCCGTAATTCCAGCCGTGACTGCAGCCGTGACTCCAGCCGTGATTCCAGCCGTGATTCCAGCCGTAACAGCAGCCAGAACAAATTTTAATAACAGACAAAATTAAAAAAGGCGTGGGAAAGAGACATCGTGTCCTTTCCCGCGTTTTTTTTGTCCTTTCGCATCCTGGAAAATTCGGAATATATTATTACTAGAAAGGACAGGTGATAGTATGTTCACGACAATACCGGTATGGGAAGTCGATCAATATATAGAATATAATAGTAATATTATGATTATAGATCTTCGGAGTTCATCTTCTTATCAAAAAGGACATTTAAAGGGGGCAGTCAATCTTCCTTATGAGGAGTATGATTATTGGAGAAACCAGCTGCCCAGAGATAAAACACTGATCTTTTATTGTGCCAGGGGCGGACAAAGCATGAATGTTTGCAGACATTTGGAGTCAATGGGTTATCATGTCATCAATCTGGCTAATGGAATCTCCTATTACAGGGGAAAATATATGGTACGTGGATAGGTATTCATTGACAGATATACCTTCCAGGTCTTAAAATATACCTGATAAACAGTAAAGGAGAAAATACGTATGAAATATATGATTGCTTCCGACATTCACGGCTCTGCTTATTATTGCAGGGAGCTGTTAGATGTATATAAAAAATCAGGAGCTGAGAGACTGATCCTCCTTGGGGATATTCTTTACCATGGACCAAGAAATGATCTTCCCAAAGAATATGCACCCAAAGAGGTCATCTCCATGCTTAACAGTTATAAAGATCAGATTTATAATGTCCGGGGAAACTGTGATGCGGAAGTAGATCAGATGGTACTGGAATTCCCGGTTCTTTCTGATTATGCGTTGTTTGCAATTAATGGCCTGACTATTTATGCCACTCATGGACATATCTACAACAAAGAAAATCTTCTGCCAATGCAAAAGGGAGATATTCTGCTTCACGGTCATACCCATATCCTGACTGCTGAAACCTTTGGAGACATTACCATACTTAACCCAGGTTCTGTTTCCATTCCAAAAGGAGGAAATCCTCCTACCTATGCACTGCTGGAAGACCGGATCTTCAGGATTATGGACTTTGATGGTAACATTGTAAAAGAAATGAACTTAGGAGAATAATGTGAAAAAAACTTACGAACTCATTGCTCCCTGCCATTTTGGTATGGAGGCGGTATTAAAGAAAGAAATAACAGATCTTGGATACGATATAACCTTAGTGGAAGACGGAAGAGTGACGTTTCTTGGTGATGACGAAGCTATCTGCCGTGCCAATGTATTTTTAAGAACTGCAGAACGAGTGCTTTTAAAGGCAGGAAGTTTTCATGCGGATTCCTTTGAAGAGCTTTTTCAGGCGACTAAGAAAATACCCTGGGAAGAGTATATTCCTGCGGATGGAAAATTCTGGGTGGCAAAAGCATCTTCCATCAAGAGTAAGCTGTTCAGCCCATCTGATATTCAGTCCATTATGAAAAAAGCCATGGTGGAGCGAATGAAGGGTGCATATAAAGTAGAATGGTTTGAAGAGAATGGTGCAAGCTATCCTCTTCGTGTTTTTCTGTATAAAGATCAGGTTACCGTAGGAATCGATACCACGGGAGATTCTCTCCATAAAAGAGGTTACCGTACCCTTACCAGCAAGGCTCCCATTACGGAGACCCTGGCTGCAGCACTGATCATGCTGACACCATGGAACAAAGACAGGATTCTGGTGGATCCGTTTTGCGGAAGTGGTACATTCGTAATAGAAGCAGCCATGATGGCAGCTAATATAGCTCCGGGTATGAACCGGTCCTTCCTATCAGAAGACTGGAAGAACATTATCCCAAGAAAATGCTGGTATGATACCATGGATGAAGCCAATGATCTGGTAGATAATGACGTAAAGGTTGATATACAGGGATATGATATCGATCCTGAGATAGTAAAAGCAGCCAGAACCAATGCTGAATCTGCCGGTGTGGACCACCTCATCCATTTTCAGCAGCGCTCCGTGGAGGCGTTAAGCCATCCGAAAAAATATGGTTTTATTATTACCAATCCTCCATATGGAGAGCGTCTTGAGGAAAAGGAAAATCTTCCAAAGCTTTACCGCCAGATTGGAGAGCGATATGCTGCTCTTGATGCGTGGTCGTTGTACATGATTACTGCATATGAGGATGCGGAACGATATATCGGAAGAAAAGCAGATAAGAACCGTAAGATATATAATGGAATGATGAAGACCTATTTCTATCAGTTTATGGGGCCAAGGCCACCGAAAAGAAAAGCAGGAGATGAGTTTGAAAAATAAAACCCGGTTTGCCCTTTTTCTTGCTGTGTTGTGCACAGCAGCCGTCCTGGCGGCGGACTATTTTGTACCATTACAGGCAGATAATCCAGATACAGGGCAGCTTCCGGCTGTCTATGACGGAAGGAAAAATGGCCGCGCTCCGGCAGTGAAAAATCAGGGTTCCCTTGGTACCTGCTGGGCGTTTGCATCGTTACAGGCATTGGAGGCCAGATTGTTACCAGAGGAATCACTTGATTTGTCCGAGGACCATATGTCCTTAAATAATGGGTTTTGTATTCCACAGGAAGAAGGAGGAGAATATACCATGTCCATGGCATACCTTCTTTCCTGGCAGGGACCGGTACTGGAGTCAGAGGATCCTTATGGTGATGGAACATCTCCCAAAGGTCTTAAAGCGGTAAAGCATGTTCAGGAAATCCAGATGATACCGGGGAAAGATTACGAGAAGATTAAGCGGGCGGTTCTTCGTTACGGAGGAGTCCAGAGCTCCCTCTATACCGCCATGAATGGAGACAGGAGTAAGTCAGCCAGTTATAATGAGTCTGCGTCCGCTTATTGCTACATAGGCTCGGAACCGCCCAATCACGATTCCGTAATTATTGGCTGGGATGATGGATTTTCCAGAGAGAATTTTAATGTCCCGGTAAATGGTGATGGTGCATTTATCTGCATGAACAGCTGGGGAGACGGATTCGGGGACCAGGGCTTTTTTTATGTATCCTATTATGATTCCAATATCGGTATGAATAACATTGTATACTCTGAAGTAGAAGATCCGGGCAGATATGACAGAATCTATCAGTCGGATTTACGGGGCTGGGTTGGCCAGCTGGGCTATGGGAATGATACCGCATGGTTTTCCAATGTCTATGAAGCAGAAGAATCCCAGTATTTAAAGGCGGTAGGATTTTATGCTACAGCTCCTGGTACTTCTTATGAGATTTACGCAGTACGTCAGACAGGAAAAGAATCTGATATTACAGAGGGGAATGAGTTCGACCGGAAGATTTTCCTGACAGACGGGGCGTTTGAAAATGCCGGTTATTATACCGTATCATTTGATAAAAAAACAAAAAAGGAACTGAAATTAAAAAAGGGAGAGCGGTTTGCAGTAATTGTGAAAATTACCACTCCCGATACAGTTCACCCTGCAGCCATTGAATATGATGCAGGGGACGGAAGAACCTTTGTAGATTTATCTGACGGGGAGGGTTATATCAGTGCTGACGGCAAAGTGTGGGAGCGGGTGGAAGAAAAGCAGAACTGCAATTTGTGTCTGAAGGCATATACAGCTGCCCAATAGAAAAAGGTTTGAAGGAGAGAACAGATGAGGGAGAACAGAATAATTTTTGCAACCGGGAACGAAGGAAAAATGCGGGAAATCCGTGAAATATTAAAGGATCTTGGAATGGAAGTCTGCTCCATGAAAGAGGCTGGCATTTGCCTTGATATTGAGGAAAACGGAACTACATTTGGGGAAAACGCTGAGATAAAAGCCATGTCAGTGTGGAAAAAGTCTGGAGGAATCGTTCTTGCTGATGATTCCGGACTGGTAGTAGACTGCCTGGGCGGAGAGCCTGGAATTTACTCTGCCCGTTACATGGGGGAGGAGACTTCCTACGAGATTAAAAATCAGACCATATTAAACCGTGCTGCTCTCTTTGAGGGAGAGGATAGAAGTGCACGCTTTGTTTGCAACATTGCTGCGATTCTTCCTGACGGCAGGGTCCTTCATACGGAGGCAGCCATGGAAGGTCTGGTTGCGGACAAGCCGGCTGGCGGGGAAGGATTTGGTTATGATCCCATTCTTTATATACCGGAATTTCATATGACTGCAGCAGAGCTTACCATGGATCAGAAAAACAGGATCAGTCACAGGGGAAAGGCGCTGGAAGCCATGAAAGATAAGCTGAAAGAGCAGTTGGGAGAGGAGCGTCATGAAAGTACTGATTGTCAGTGATACTCACCGCAGGGATGAGAATCTCTTACGGGTGATCCAAGAGAATAAACCTTTTGACATGCTGATTCATCTGGGAGATTCCGAAGGAAGTGAAAAGAAGATTGAGAGCTGGCTGGATGAGGGCTGTGAACTGCATATGGTTCTTGGTAACAATGATTTTTTCTCTGATCTGGAACGGGAGGAAGAAATCAAGCTGGGCAGTTACCGGATACTTCTGACTCATGGACATTATTATAATGTATCTCTTGGAGTGGAGCGGCTGGAAGCGGAAGCCATGGAGCGTAATATTCAGATCGCCATGTTCGGGCATACCCACAGACCATTTTATGAGGTACATAACGGGATCATAATTTTAAATCCCGGTAGTATGTCCTATCCACGCCAGGAAGGCAGAAGACCCTCTTATATGATTATGGAACTGGATGAGCAGGGAGAAGCCCATTTTACACTGAATTTCCTGGATAAAGAATAAACCTGAGCATCGAACCTTTATAGATAGTCAGATTATAATGGATAAGGGTACACTTTTTTAAATAAAGTGTGCCCTTATTTTTGTACTTAAAATGGAGCGTGTATGCAGCTGATCTTGAACTGGATTTATTCTGACTTTTTAATAGAACAGTGGTTATTTCTAGAAAATATATTGAATATATGAAATACGTGTAATAATAACCAACAAAAGACCATGTAATTCATTAATTATTTGGCGATAAACACGAAAAAAATAAAACTGTTTTATTATGAATTGACAAGAGGAATATTGATACATATAATACATATAAATCTAGTATGTAAAGAGGTATTACGCAGGAAAGGAGAATTTAACTATGGAAAACAGAGTATTTACAGGTTATTGTACTACTTATTTTGTTATGGGCATTCAGTGTTGCTGTATGCCTTGTTTTGCTATGGTTAAATATTGTATTTCTGACGGATAAGTCGAATTTTTTTCTTGCGAATGCCACATAAGGCAGTCCGGAACAGAATTATCCGGGCTGCCTTTTTTTATTTCTGTATATGAGGGATATGAGATGAAAATATGGTTTTATTTTAAGGGGAAGCGCATCATACGCTATATTTGTCTGCTTGGAATACCATGACAGCATTTGTTTCTACAATGAAACCAGCTGGCAGATGGCAGGTACAAAGGGGTTTTTCTTTGGTATGTGCCTTTCAGTTTAGAGAGGATATAGTGTGAAAAATAGATTAGTTTCTGGAATAGTTTTTTTAGCTTTAGGGTTACTGATTGCACTGGGGCCACAAACGATTTTTCCGGTTTGCAGGATTACGGAGTTCGGCGAAGAAGCAACAAAAACTGGTTCAGAGAAAAACAAGGATATGAGTGAACCTCACATGGGAAATATGAAAGAAACTACTTCCATGAAATGTCATTGGACCGCAAGGGCAGAGCTTGGGGTGGGATTGCTGATAGCATTTGAAGGATTTTTATTAACTCTTTTTGACAGTAGGCAGACACGTTTTGGACTGAATGCAGCAATTGGACTAAGTGGGATCTTATCGTTGCTGTTTCCCACGATTCTGATAGGAGTTTGCGGCAGCACACGAATGGATTGCCGTTCACTGACTCTTCCTGCACTGGTTATTATTAGTGTCTCGGTAATTGTTTGTTCTGTTATGAATGGAATCAATCTATATAAAACAAACAGGATAGGAGGAAGACCATATGGGCCTGAAACCTCTGACCACCAGGCAGCTGTCAAAGAATAATCTGCGTAGTAATCCTTTCCGAACTGTCTGTCTTGTGATGGTTGTAGCCGTGCTTTCCTTTACCATGTATGGAGGCGCCATCTTGTCACAGAGCCTGAAAAACGGGTTATACAGCTTAAAGAACCGGCTTGGAGCAGATCTGGCGGTGGTGCCGCTTGAACATGAATCACAGTATGAAGGAATTATTCTTTCCGGGGAGCCCAGCCGTTTTTATTTTGACCGGTCAATGGAACAACAGATTAAGGAGATACAGGGAGTTGAGGAGGTATCGCCCCAATTGTATTTATCCACTCTTTCCGCAGCCTGCTGTTCGGTTCCGGTTCAGGTAATTGGGTTTGATCCGGACTCAGATTTTGTAATAAAGCCATGGATTACAAAAGTATATGGCAGAAAGCTGGAGACCGGACAGCTGATTGCAGGCAGTGATATTGTAATAAATGACAGCAGAACCTTAAAGTTTTTTAACGACACCTACCCGGTTGCAGCACAGCTTGAAAAAACTTCTACGGGCATGGATTATTCCATATATGCCAATATGGATACTATGAGGATGTTGTTAGAGGGAGCAAAAAAAACGGGAATGAATCTGAGCGTTAATGTTTATGGCACAGACATTGATCAATCAATTTCTACTGTACTGGTGAAGCTTAAGAAGGGCTATGATGTGGATACCGTAACGACCAATATCAGGCGCCAGGTATCAGGAATCAGCATAGTAAAATCAAAAAATATGTTTCTCTCTGCAGCAAATCAGATCTCTGTTCTGATCACTTTTGTTAATACAGTTGCCTGCGCTCTTTGGATCATAGCGGTATTTGTTCTGGCAGTGATGTTCACTGTTATTATGAATGGCAGGAAGAAAGAGTTTGCGCTCTTACGTTCTCTGGGAGCTGCCAGAGTGAAATTATGCAAAATTGTACTGACGGAATCCCTGATGATCAGCATACTTGGAGGAGTACTGGGGGCTTTCCTGGCCTCGCTGGTTGTTTTTCCATTCAGTACATACATTGGGGAGTCGCTGCATCTCCCTTATCTGCTCCCGGATTTAATGTCTTCCATACGCCTGCTGGCGGGTAATCTTGTTCTCGCAATTGCAGCTGGTCCCCTTGCAGCCATATATTCTGCGGGAAAGGTGAGCAGGACAGAAACCTGTGTTTTGATAAGAGAAGGAGAATAAAATGGCCATTGAATTAAAAAAAGTGACCAAAGAGTATGCAAGAAAAAAGGAATTATTTAAAGCGGTCAATGAGGTAAATCTTAGTCTGGATAAAGGGGATTTTATTAATATCATAGGTCGTTCCGGAAGCGGAAAGAGCACATTGCTTAATATGGCTGCAGGTCTGCTGACTCCCACCTCTGGAGAAATTGAGATAGATGGAAACAACATCTTTTCCATGAAGGATCATGAAGCATCGGCGTTTCGCAATTCAAAAATAGGGTATGTTCCTCAAGGCAGCTGCGCACTGTCCAGCCTGAACGTGCTTGATAATGTGAGAATACCCTTTCATTTATGGAACAGAGGAAAAAATTCAATGGAGCCGGCATGGTTAAGACTGAAACAAACCGGGATATCTCATTTATCTGATGTATATCCAAAGCACCTTTCCGGAGGAGAATTAAAGAGGGTTGCCATTGCAAGAGCCCTGATCAATAATCCGGACTATTTGCTTGCCGATGAGCCTACCGGTGATCTGGATGCAGAAACAACGCTGGAGATCATGAAATTGTTAAAAGAAATAGCAGAAAATGGAACGGGAATTATTATGGTCACTCATGAGCTGGAGGTTCTGGACTTTGGCAGCAGGACTTTTCTAATGGAAAAAGGCCGACTGTCTTTGTGCCAGGAAAATAGCAGACATAAAGATTTTTTGGCTTCAGCTGCAGATGTATATTTAAATGCCTCAGAGAGGGGAAAAAAGGAGGAAATTTAGTATGATAACAAGAAAGAAGGATTTTGGTATTTTTGCACTTTTTCTGGCCCTTGCATTAGGGGTCACGGCATGTGGTTCTAAGAATGCTTCCAATACGTCAGAAGGAACGACGCAATACAAATATGGAAAAATTGACATTCCTGGAAAAGACGGTGCTCTTTGCGGTGCTCCTATCTACATTGCTTATGAAAAAGGATTCTTTGCAGAGGAGGGGTTTGACGTAAACTTAATATCTGCAGATAGTGAAACACGTAAGATCGGACTGAATAATGGCACAATTCCAATTGTAAACGGAGACTTTCAATTTTTTCCTTCCATTGAGGAGGGAGTTAAAGTAAAGGTCGTGGATGGTCTGCACAATGGCTGTATTAAATTTGTTGTTCCAAAGGATTCTCCAATCAAAACGGTAGAAGACTTTAAAGGTAAGAAAATTGCAATCGATGAAGTTGGAGGAACTCCCCACCAGGTAGCCAGTCTGTGGCTGGAAAAGGCCGGTATCTCAGCAAAACCACAGGATGGAGATGTTACATTCCTGCCTTATTCAGACGGGAATCTGGAACTGGAAGCTGCAAAAAGCGGTGAGGTAGATGTTGCTGCACTTTGGGATCCTCTTGGATCCATCGCAGAAAAGAGCGGAGATTATCGGGTAGTATTCGATTTATCCACAGATCCTGCGTTTGCAGGGAAATACTGCTGCTTTCTCTATGCTTCTTCCAAAGTTCTGGATTCTGAACCAGAAAAGATATCTGCTCTGTTAAGTGCTTATAGAAAGGCCCAGAACTGGATAGCTGAAAACCCCAAGGAAGCCGTTTCCATTATCTCTGATAAAAAATACTCTGCCATTG
Source organism: Lacrimispora xylanisolvens (assembly GCF_002934545.1). Classification (GTDB taxonomy): domain Bacteria; phylum Bacillota; class Clostridia; order Lachnospirales; family Lachnospiraceae; genus Lacrimispora; species Lacrimispora xylanisolvens. Next base: position 169,480 of record NZ_PTJA01000010.1, on the reverse strand, counting down.
ATGATAAAGAACTGGCAGAAAAACTTGTAGTCAGCTATGCGTATCCCACAATAAAGGAGCGGGAGTCGGGAGGTTCCCACGTTGCAGAAGATGTTAAGTATTTTGTAACGGAGCTTAAAAACATCGGATATCTTAAAACAGATGATGCAGACGCATTTGCAGATCAGATATACCAGAAGGTAGAAGTGAAATAAGTATACAATATGCTTTTGGAGGAGGATAGAAGGATGAATAAGATTCAATTTTTAAAAAAATACTTTTTACTGACTCTGGTCTCTATTGCGGGATTTTTTGCCGCAGTACTGGTTAATTTGTTTTTTCCCCAGGCTGCATCTGTTGAAATAAAATCCTATGCAGTCAGCAATTCGGTCAGTCTTACGGGCGATCAGGCATACCGGCTGGTGCTGGCCGGACTTATATTTCTCTATGGGGCAATTGGAGTTTACTCATTTTTTCGTGGGGAATTAAGGGAAAGATATTTAAGCCGTGTCCCATTTCGCCTGGCGATGGGGTTAGCATTGGCATTGTGGGATATTTTGGGTACGAAGCTTTTGCTTTTGCCTCAGCCTTTTTTTCCGGGACCTACTAAAATTATAGAGTCGTTTCTTATGGAGGGAGATTATATTTTTCAGAATACTCTGTACTCCCTTCGACTTTTTACGGTAGGGTTCGTATCTGGTGTCGTGTTTGGTGTAGGAACCGGGATTTTAATAGGCTGGTTCCCAAAGGTCTATTACTGGGTGTATCCGGTTTTAAAGATTACGGGAGTCATACCGGCAGTAGCATGGATGCCCTTTGCGCTGACTCTTTTTCCCAATCCTTTCTCTGCGGCTGCATTTCTCATCGTCATCTGCGCCTGGTTTCCCGTTGCATTTTTAACGGCACAGGGGATCGCAAGTACGCCAAAGGTGCATTTCGAAGTTGCCAGGACCCTTGGGGCAAAAACGCCGTATCTGGTCTTTCATGTGGCAATCCCTCATGCAATGCCCCAGATTTTTACAGGTATTTCAACGGCAAATGGTTTTGCCTTCACGACCCTGGTCATGTCTGAGATGATGGGGCAGCCAGGAGGACTTGGCTATTACATCAACGCATCAAAAGTATGGTCTGCTTATTATAAGGTGTTTGCAGCTATTATTGTGATGGCAGTGCTGTTTTCCTCCATCATGAAGGGAATTGGTTTCATACAAAACCGTGTTCTGCGGTGGCAAAGGGGGCTGGTAAAATGAGCAATGAAATACTTATGGAAATAAAATCAGTAGACCGTACTTATGTAGATGCCAACAATCATACGGTGGATGCTCTTAAAGATATTAATCTTTCTATCAGACGGGGGGAGTTTCTATCCATCATTGGCCCCTCTGGATGTGGTAAAACCACACTACTGCGTCTTTTGGCAGGGTTAGATGTACCTGAATCCGGAGTAATCACACTGGAAGGAGAGGAGATAAAGGGGCCACATCCTGACCGGGGATATGTGTTCCAGCAAGGCAGTCTTTTTCCATGGCTGACGGTCGAGAAGAACATAGCCACAGGACTTAAGGCGAGAGGGGTGTATAAGAAGCATAAAAATGAAATTGCCCAATATATTAACATGATCGGGCTTGACGGGTTTGAAGAAGTGTTTCCTCATCAGATTTCAGGAGGCATGGCCCAGCGTGTAGCCATTGCGAGATCATTGATCAATCATCCTGTGGCATTGCTCTTAGATGAGCCAATGGGAGCTCTTGATGCTTTTACAAGGGCGGATCTTCAGGATAAGATCCTGGAACTGTGGAAGAAAAATGAGACGACTATGATTTTGGTAACACATGATGTAGAGGAAGCGTTGTATTTGAGTGACAGGGTCGTGATCATGTCTCCCCGCCCCGGAAAAATAAGTGAAATAATTAATATTTCACTACCAAGGCCCAGGCAGAAGAATAGCCAGGACTTTATGGTAATGCGCAGCAGCATACTGGAAAAACTTCATCTTGCCAGTACCATACCACAAGTGGAATATAATATTTAATAAATTATTTCATTAATAGGAGGTCTTATCATGAAAAATTATGAGTATATAGAGTCAGCTCTGATTCATGGAGGTATCTATGGAGATGAACGAACCGGTGCGGTAAATACTCCGATCTATCAAACATCAACGTATATGCAGGATGGATTGGGAAAAAACAGAGGATATGAATATTCACGTACGGGAAATCCTACACGCGAGGCACTGGAATTGTTGATTGCAGAACTGGAAAATGGAGAATCAGGATTTGCCTTTGCTTCTGGAATGGCTGCTATTACTGCGGTACTAAGTCTTTTTAAAAGCGGCGATAGAATTGTTATATCAAGCAACGTCTATGGGGGTACTTTCCGCGTTCTGGATAAGGTCTTTCAGAATTTTGGATTTTCCTATACCATCGCTGATACCACAGACCTTACGGCACTTTCCCAGGCACTCACTCCGGATGTAAAAGCAGTTCTTATAGAGAGTCCGGCAAACCCTCTTCTGACAGTAACAGATATAAAAGCCGTGGCGGAACTTGTGAAAAAAAGGGAAGCATTGCTGGTAGTTGACAACACATTTATGACTCCTTATATCCAACGTCCACTGGAACTGGGAGCTGATATTGTCCTTCATTCGGCGACTAAATATCTTGGAGGCCACAGTGACTTAATTGCCGGCCTTGTTGTGGTCCGGTCAAAAGAACTTGGAGAAAGGCTTCATTTCATTCAGAATGCGACAGGGGGAGTACTGCAGCCATTTGATTCATTCCTGCTGATCCGCAGCATCAAAACTCTGAGTGTCAGAATGGACCGGCATGTGGAAAATGCTGTGGAGCTTGCAAAATTATTAAAAGAACATGAAGCAGTAAAAACGGTTTATTATCCCGGACTTCCGGATGCACAGGGCTATGATATAAACTTGAAGCAGGCGAAGAACGGGGGAGCTATGATATCTTTTGAACTTAAGGAAGGATACAGTATCAATCGATTCTTTGAAAGCCTGAAATTGATTGCTCTGGCAGAAAGTCTGGGGGGTGTGGAATCTTTGGTTTGCCATCCAGCAACCATGACCCATGCCTCAATTCCAAGGGAGATTCGGGAAAAGGTTGGTATTACAGATGGGCTTATCCGGCTTTCTGTTGGAATAGAACATGGAAAGGATCTTGCCGCAGACTTAGAACAGGCAATCCGGGAGGCGAAACAATGAGTCTGTACGATTCTATGAAGGATCTAATTGGCAATACGCCTCTTGTCAGACTGGATCATCTGGGATTTCCAGATAAGGTGCAGATCTATGGAAAACTGGAGTTTTATAATCCTTCCGGAAGCGTTAAGGACCGGATCGGGACCTATATGATCCAGGATGCAGAAAAGCGGGGAGTCTTAAAACCAGGAGATACGATCATTGAAGCTACAGCAGGGAACACAGGGCTTGGTATCGCATTTGCTGCCCTTAATCTTGGGTATCGTCTTATCTTTGTCATTCCAGAAAAATTCTCTCAGGAGAAACAGATTCTTTTAAAAGCGCTGGGAGCAGAAATTATTTCGACTCCATTGGACGAAGGAATGCTTGGTGCAACAAGAAAAGCGGAAGAGCTGAGAAAGAGCATTCACAATTCGGTGACCCTGGAACAGTTTAAAAATATGGCAAACCCTTTGGCTCATTATGAGACTACCGGTCCGGAATTGTATCGGGATCTAAATGGAAATTTGGATTATGTGGTTGCCGGTGCAGGGAGCGGGGGTACATTTACGGGTATTATGAAATATTTAAAAGAGCAGAATCCTGAGATAAAAGGAGTACTGGCGGATCCCATCGGTTCCACACTGGGGGGAGGGGAACACGCAAACTACGAAATAGAGGGAATTGGCAATGATTTTGTTGCTGATACCATGGATATGTCTCTTGTTGACCGTGTGATTAAAATTAGTGATGCGGAGGCGTTTGATGAGGTGAAAAATATCGCCAGGTATGAGGGCATTTTTGCAGGTTCCTCATCTGGAGCTGCATTAGCGGCTGCCAGAAAACTTGCAGACAGTATAACCTTCGGACGGATTGCTGTGATTCTGCCGGACAGGGCAGAACGGTATTTCAGCAAGCATATCCTTGACTGATTTTGCAGTTGGATAGGAACATGGCCGCAGTGTGAAACTATCTGCGGCCATGTTCCTCATTCATTAATTCCAGCCTTCCGGCAAGTAAATTCTGGTATTTTCAATCATATCATCCGCCAGCTTTTTCACTTCTTCGTCGCTTGCTCTGCCTTTTACCAGAGGATCGCTTAAGAAAGCTTCATAAACCAGTGTGCGGTCGCAGGTAAGAGCTGCTTTTAAAATGCGCTCATGATTTGCAACGTGGGGTTTTATCAGTTCCAGCACTTCCTCAGGAATGGAACCTGCGATTACGGGTTTAATGCTGTCGCGGCTAAATACTGCATTTGTCTCCACAACTGCATCTTTAGGCAGATTTGCAATCTGTAAGAAAGAGTTTGGTATATTTACATTACTGATGGTTCGTTCGAGACCGCATAAGGATTTAATTAACAGAATTCCTTCTTCTCCTGACGGTTTTAACTCAATCTCCTGTTCTCCGTCAGCCAGACGGCGGCTCTTTTCCAGACGTTCTTTTAAGTCATTCTTTCTCCAGTCAACGGTGGTGAGACCGAATTTCCAGGATTTAACCGTTTCCGGATCTTTCAGATAATCGGTTCCAGGCATGAATTCTGCAAGGTGACGGTCTCCTGCAGCTGCAATCAGACCATAGCGGCGGAACAGGTCAAACTTCACCCGGTGAGCGCATTCAAATGTGCTGTTTGCCCAGTTTTTATCCGGCTCTTCATAGCCCTCTTCATAATGAGCATTGATATAATCCCGGTAAACAGGAAATAAGTCGATTCCTTTATAAGAGGCCTCATCAAACCAGGTAAAATGGTTAATACCAAGAACATTGACATGAATGTCCCTGCGGTCAATGGATTCCAGTCCCAGGGTTTCCTCACAGATACCCTTTAACACCTTCTGGGTACCGAATACTTCGTGACAGCAGCCAAATGCCTTAATCTGTGGAAATACATGATAAAGGGTCTTAACACACAGTGACATTGGGTTTGTATAGTTAATAATCCAGGCATCAGGTGCGTAATCCCTGATTGCTTCTGCTATGGTAACAAACATTGGGATGGTACGCAGTGCACGGATCATACCGCCAGGGCCGGCTGTATCACCAACTGACTGATAGATACCAAGTCTTTCCGGAAGATGGACATCAGAATCCATCTCGTCGAAGGTTCCCGGGAGAATGGAGATAACAGCAAAATCACAGCCTGTCAGCGCATCTTTTAAAGAATCAGACTGGACATAATCCCATTTTCCGATGGTATCCTTGCGGGCGCTCAGCTGGCTGCCAATAATTTCATTGTTTTTTGAAGCAGCAGGATCAATGTCGTAAAGCCGGATTGTTCCGCTCATGGAATCATCCATGGAAAGGTCAGTCATAAATGTCCATGCCCAGCCTCTGGAACCGCCGCCGATGTAAGCGATTTTAATATCACTTACTTTGTTGTTTTCGTATTTCATAAAGGTTTCCTCCTGAAACTAAGAAATATTGAATAGGTTCGTATCACTCTCTATTGCATATTATAATGCATTATAGTATTATAATACTAATAAAATAGATGCTTATTTTGCAATAATCATACTTTTGGCTACTGATCAGGAGAGGAAAATGGAACGAATCATATTTGAAGAGAGTATGGAAGGCGTAGTTATCGATGAGGTGGCAAGAGATGACGGATTTTCCATGACAATGAAGCATTTTCATGATACTTATGAGTTGTATTTTCTCTTAAGCGGAGAACGTTATTATTTTATTGAAAAAGAAACCTATTACGTAAAGACCGGAGATGTGGTATTGGTCAACCGGCAGCAGGTGCATAAGACAAGCCAGGCCGGAAGCGGAAGCCATGACCGTATTTTGCTCCAGCTTAACGGCAGGTATCTGGAGTCATGGTTAAATCATGCAGGGGTTACTTCGCTGGAAAAGCTGTTTGGCGATTATTATGGGGTTGCAAGACTTTCTGAAAAGGAATGGGAGGAGATGAAATCCCTGCTCCTGTCAATCAGAGATGAAATAAAAGGCAGGAGAGAACGGTATGAAGTCATGGTTCGCCTTATGATTTCCAGAATTCTTCTTATGGTTTACAGAAGCCGCAAAAAAAACCTGTTAAAGGATATGCCTGTTACGGTTCAGACCTCAAAGCATGGTAAAGTGCATGAGGTGGCGGAATATCTTACTCTCCATTGTGAGACACCAGAGAGTCTGGAAGAACTGGCAGAACGGTTCTTTATCAGTAAATCCTATTTAAGCCGTATTTTTCGGGAAGTGACAGGGTTTTCAGTTAATGAATACAGAAATTTAGCAAGGGTGCGGAAAGGCAGGGAACTGCTTTTAAACAGTGAGTATTCTGTAACAGAGATATCAGAAGTTCTGGGCTTTGAAAGTGTTACTTATTTCGAACGGGTATTCAAAAAGCATACGGATGCAACGCCTTTGAAATATAGAAAAGAGGCGAAAAGAACGGAGCAGTAACGTTCTTTTCGCCTCTTTTTATAGCAGGGAAGTTTTATTTTTCAAGTGCCTCACACAATGCTGTAAGAGCAAGTGCCTGACCATAGGCCATAGGCATGATTAGAACATTTTTATAGTGGTCGCCGTCCATACCGATTCCAGTCCCTGCTGAAACATTGAGGACGGTTCCGTCTTCAGAAATGTTATCGCATATAGCAGAGATTGCGCGGTCTGCCGCTTCTTTGCAGGTACCATCTAAAATTCCCGCCTTTACACCTCTTAAAATACCGGCGGCAATGGCGGCGGAACCCGATACCTCTTCGTAGCTGGTTTCATCGGTCAGTACAGTTCTCCACAATCCGGAGGGAGCCTGGAGCTTTAAGAGAGCAGCTGCCTGAGAACGGAAGGTGTCAATCAGATAAGTTCTTACCCCTTCGTTTAAATCAGATCCGCAGGTATCTAAAAATTCCATGATTCCATAGGTGAACCAGGAGTTTCCACGGCACCAGAAAATGCCTCCAAAATTATCCATACGCTCAAAACTGAACCCGTGATGGAAGAGTCCGGTCTGTTTATCAAATAAATATTTGATGTGTACCAGAAACTGATGAATGGCTTCGTTTTTCCAAACTGGATTTTCTGCCTGCTGACCCATTCGGTTTAAGAAAAGCACAGACATAAATAAAGTATCAATCCATATCTGTCCTTCATTTAAGGTTACTCCGTTCCTGTCACCAATTGCACTTGTTACATGCTGAAATCCATTGTCGGTGGTTTTTGGAAGCCCGTTAATCAGCCAGTCTGCCTGTTCTGTGCAGAGCTGATAGAAGCTCTCTGAGTCTTTCAGACTGGTATGAAGGCAGGATAGGGGGAGGAAGGGAGCCGTTGTATTGATGTTTCTGGAGGGCAGACCATTTTTCATATGTCCGCTGTACCAGTTTTCAAAAAAGGAAAGATACCGGTCATCTCCATAGAAATCCTGTAGTTTGTACAAGCCATAGAGACCAACACCCTGAGGCCAGTCCCATTCTTCAATGCCGAAATCCCTCTGTATAATTCCTTTTTTGGTGTCTGTGGAGCTGACTGATTTGTCTTTGTCATAGTCACAGCCTCCCAGATTCATGAGTTTCTCCACAACCAGATGGATTTTTTCCAGCAGCCTCTCGTTTGTCATTGTTGTCATTCTCCTTTATGTTTTGTGTTTTTTAGCTTTTCGATGAAATCTGTGGGTGGAAGACCTGTGTAACGCTTGAATACCTGGCTGAAATACTGGGGATTGCTTCCGAATCCCACCTGCCTTGCGATTTGTTTGATGTTGTCATTGTGATAGTAGGTCATCAGCCGTATGGCTTCCTCCATGCGCTCTTTGTTTAAATAATCGGAAAAACGCATGCCTTCTTCCTTCACGAACTGTTTGCTTAAATACCCCACACTGACAAACAGATAATTCTCAGCCAGCCATTTTAAAGACAGGTTCTCTGAGTCTAAGTGTTCCCTGATATAGGTTTTTAACAGCGCGATGTTGGAGCTGGCCTTATGTCCCCCTGTTTCATGCTCTTTCTGTACCAGAACCACAGAAAGAAGATTCCGGATTTCCGTTACGTTATCACAGGAATAGAGCCGGCGGAAAAAGTCACAGGCAGCATCAATGGGCGGCTTTTCCTGGCTTAAATCGGCCTGAAGGAAAAGGCCAAGGGCAAGGCTTCTGGCAGTTGCCGGGGGCATGGAGTCGATAAAAACGGAATTTAAAAGCTCGTTTGCCTGAATGATATCCGGTGCAGAGGTAATGGAATCTTCCAGATGACTGATCATCCATGGAGCTGTAATATGGTTTCTGATCTCATAGCTTTCTCCTTTTTCACTGAGCAGTAGAATCCGCTCAAAACGGGAGATCTTCTGAATTACATAGTAAAATAACTTTTCCGATGTTTCCATATGGATAAATTCTGTTTCAAAGGTAACGGACTGATTGGGATAATGCAGCTTTAAAATGGAGTTCTTAATCCGTTCCTGTGTTGCAAGAGTGGTAGCAGGAAAAATCAGAACAGCAGTATTCTTTACATATAGTATGGAAAAATCCAGACGAAGCCCTTCCAGATTAAGGATTTTAACTATATCAGTGGCGAAATTTTTCAAATACGGTTCTTCTACAAAGGAGCAGATGCATGCATAGAGGCAGCTTTCAGGCAGAGATAACAGCTCCTGATATTTATGGAATACACTTGAAAAAGTGTCCTGATGCTCCAGCAGTTCCATGATGAAACTTTGTTCCAGCGGAATGTGCAAAGTCTTTAAAAGATCCACCTGCTGGGATTTGCGGCGCTCTTCTTCCTGAAGTCGTTCCTTTCGAATGGAGACAAGAGAATCGATCAGCTCATTTTTATCGGTTGGTTTTAATAAATAAAACCGGACTCCGTATTTCATCGCCTGCTTGGCATATTCGAAGTCATTATAACCGGAAAGCAGAATAAACGAGATCTTAGAGTCTGTTTTAATGGAACGCTCTATGAGATCCAGCCCGTTTAAAATGGGCATTCGAATATCAGTGATCACTACATCCGGATATTCATCACATATGATGTCATAGGCCTCCATTCCATTTTTGGCTGTTGCGATCAGCTCATATCCCAAAGATTCATAATCAATCATTTGAGAAAGGGCTTCTCTGATAATCTGTTCATCATCTACAATCATTAACCTCAGCATGTCAAACCTCCTGTTCTTTGGGAATGGACAGCATAACCACTGCCATTCCGCTCTTATTGTAAAAATTCAGCCCGTAATTGTTGCCATAAAGTAATTTTAATCTGGAATTAATATTTACCAGTCCAACACCCGAACCCTGGGGCTGGATTTCCTTGTTTTCAATTTTGGTAAGTAAATCAGGATCAAAAATGGAACCGGTATTGGATACCTTAATCTGGTAATCCAGCTCCATTTCTCTAATGGTAACCCGGATACAGCACATTTCGTCGGTGGCTTCCATGGCATGCTTTAACGCATTTTCCACCAAAGGCTGAATACACAGCTTGGGAACGAAGATGTGGGAGATATTCTCCGGGACCTCCAGTTCAAAATTCAGTCTGTCTTTAAAACGCATTTCCTGAATCCGGATATAGTCATTTAACACCTCCAGCTCTTCCGATAGGGGAATGATATCCTTTTGACCCGCAATGGAAGCGCGGAATAAGTTACCCAGGGAGCGAACCATCATGGAAATATCGTCAGCTCCGTATTTTTGAGCCATCCAGTTAATGGTATCCAGCGTATTGTATAAAAAATGAGGATTAATCTGCTGTTGCAGCATCTTAATGGTAGAATCCCTTAAAAGGAGCTGTTTATCATAATTTTCATCTCTTAATACCTTTACACTGTGGGTCATCTCATCAAAGCTGCGATGGAGCTGTCCGATTTCATCCTGTCTGTTCTCATAGTCATAGGACTTGATGCGGCTGACAGGTGCTTCTCCATTCCCAAAACGCTGGATTTTCTCGATTAAGTAGTCCAGGTGGCGGAAGATATAACGGAAGAGTAAATTTACCAGGATTGCCGTAACCAGAATAATGAAAAAGGTATATAAAAGAATCTGCATGGTAATGAGGCGTACGTTGCGAAATAAGGGATTATAATCTCTGAAATAAAGATAGTCCCAGCCAACATTGGGAATATATCCGTTGATAATAAACTCCTTTTTATTATCCAGAGATGTAATGGTATAGGCATTTTCCCTGCCCTGCCTGTCCGCAATGAGTTTCAGACAGTATTCCTGGTGATAGGCATCTGCCGGATAGATCCGCTTTTCTCCTGTCATTAAGATAAACCTGGAATTATCCGCCATACTGCCGGAGCTTTTTAAACCATCCTCGATCATGTGTTCCATATCAACGGTGACATAGAGTCCTGCCAGTTTTTTCAGGCTTAAATATTTAAGCTTTAAGATCTGTCTTGCACACACGGTATCATCACCAGGTTCAATTGCAGAAGACCATACCGCTTTTCCTTTTAACTGGTCAATGGAACGGTCAAGTTCCGCCCGGTTAAATTTAAAGATATCATCCGAACGCCCCATACAGATATTGGATCCGTCATCTAACACGATATTGATGGATTTCACATATCTGCTTTGATAGATATAGGAGTAGAGCTGTTGATAAATGTCTCTTTTTGCAAGAGAACGCCGGTCACTGTATGGATTGTCAATCAGAAACGACAAATTCTCCTGCAGAACAGCATCTCCGATAATATTATCCGTAACATTTTCAACCATCTGCATTTCCGACTCCAGATAGGTGGTTACATGGCTTAAAGAGTCGGCATTTGCCTGATAAAGTACTTCGTTGTAGCGGTTGGCCAGAATTCGTATGCTGATAAAGATAGTGAGGCACAGGGCAAAAAGAGCAAGGAGAAAAACCGTCAGTATTTTTTTGTATAAAGACAGATTGTTAAACCAGACTGTACATCGTTTCATATTCAGAATTCCTTTCTCAGATAATCGTATTATATAGTAAAAGATCAAAAAAAGAAATTGGTAAACGATCTCAAATTACACAAAGCTGTTTTTTCAACCATAAAAAGCCGTATTTTAACTTTACGTTTGTGCATATTTGACATAAAATGTGGTTATCTTAATGAAATCAAATGGGAGGTTTTGCAAAATGAAGAAAAGAATCTTAGCAACAACACTTGCAGCAATTCTTGCAGCATCATCATTAGCTGCCTGTGGCTCCAAAACAGAGCCAACAGAAACAACCAAGGCAGATGCAGCTACCACAGCAGCTACCACAGCAGCATCCACTGATACCAAAGCAGCAGCATCAGGTGACAAAGTTTCTTTAAGCCTTTGCTGGTGGGGAAATCAGACAAGAAACGATGTAACAAAAAAAGCAGTTGATCTTTACATGAGTAAAAACCCAAATGTAGACATCAAAGTTGAGTTTACTGACTGGTCCGGTTACTGGGACAAGCTTTCTGCTATGGCAGCAGGCGGAAACCTTCCTGACATCATTCAGATGGATTACTCCTATTTAAATCAGTATCAGAAGAGCGGACAGCTTGCTGATTTATCTGAATTCATGAGCAGCGGCGTGATTGATACTTCCAAGATTCCGGAAAGCATCATTAAGAGTGGAGAAGTTGACGGAAAGACTTATGCACTCAGCCTTGGCAGCAACGCTCCTATGATGGTTTATGACAAAGCAGTCGTTGAAAAGGCAGGAGTTACCATTCCTGATCAGCTGACAATGGACCAGCTTTATGACCTTGGCAAGACCATCAGCGAGAAAACCGGTGCTAAAACTCTTTATGACGGCGGAATCAACATGATGCAGATCATGGCAAGAGCCAATGGTTCTCATTTATTTGATGAATTAAGCACTGGTAAAGAAGATTCCATGAAGATTTATTTTAACACCATTGAAAAATTTGCTAAATCTGATGCAAGCATTTCCGCAGATTTATTAGCAGAGAAGAATCCTGATGTTGTAGAGACAAAGCCAATCATTGATGGAACAACCTGGAATGATTTAAGCTTATCCAACCAGTTCATCAGTATCTCCAAAACAGCAGGCAGAGAACTTGGAATTACCATGTTCCCAACCATTACAGATGCTAAAGTACAGCCACTGTACTTAAAACCAAGTATGTTCTTCTCTATTGCTGAATCTTCCAAGAATAAAGAAGAAGCAGCAAAATTCATTGACTGGTTCACAAACAGCACAGAGTGTAATGAAATCCTTCTTGCTGAAAGAGGAATTCCGATCAATACAGAAGTTGCAGATGCAATCAAACCAAAGGCAGATGCAGCAGCTCAGACCGTATTTGATTATGTTGCAAAAGTAACTGAAATCGCAACTCCAATCGATGCTCCAGACCCATCTGGTAAAGGTGAAGTAGAAGCATTAGGAAAAACAGTTTCTGAAGCAGTCCGTTACGGAGATGCAACAGCAGACGACGCAGTTGGCCAGTTTGTGCCTGAAGCAAAGAAAATACTTGAAGAAGCGGCAAAATAACAGGTAAAATTCTGGAGGGGATAAGATGAAGAACAATCAAATGATCCCGAAAAGAAAAAAATCAGTGGGCCAGATCTTAAACACACCGAAGGTTGCAGGATATGTATTTATCCTGCCCTTCATTATAGGATTTCTTGCCTTTATGGCAATTCCAATGATTTTATCTTTAGGGTTTTCATTCACCAGATACAATATATTAAAATCACCGGTTTTTATAGGACTGGAAAATTATAAAACGATGTTTACGGCGGATCCAAAGTTCTGGAAAGTATTTGGTGTTACCATGTACTATGTTCTGTTTTCGGTTCCTCTCCGGCTTATCATGGCGTTAGCAGTTGCCATGCTTTTAGTAAAAAGCACCAAACTATCCGGTTTTTACAGGGCGGTATATTATCTGCCTTCTATTATCGGATCCAGTGTGGCTGTTGCAATTCTCTGGAAGAGAATGTTTGCAAGCGATGGTGTTGTAAACGCACTGTTAGGGATAGTCGGACTTCCCTCTGACCTGGCTTGGCTGGGAAGAGCAGATACAGCGATCTGGACTCTGATTATTTTAGCAATCTGGCAGTTTGGTTCTTCCATGCTCATCTTTTTATCCGGTTTAAAGCAGATTCCAGTCAGCCTTTATGAGGCAGCTACCGTTGATGGTGCCAATGGAATTCAGAGATTTTTCAAAATCACAATTCCAATGCTGACACCCACTATTTTCTTCAATCTCATTAACCAGCTGATCAATGGGTTTATGGCATTTACACAAAGCTATATTATTACCCAGGGAAAGCCAAGAGATACCACATTGTTTTATACCGTATACATGTATCAGAATTCCTTTACTTATAATAAGCTTGGATATGGCTGTGCAATGGCCTGGTTTATGGTATTCGTTGTAGGCATGCTGACACTGGTACTGTTCAAAACACAGAAAAAGTGGGTACATTACGAAGCGGAAGGGTGATGAAATATGAAAACAGGATATCAGGAAAGAAAATTTGTCACCACAGCGATTTATCATGTATTTACCTTTTTATTTGCATGTGTTATGATATATCCGCTTGTATGGATGGTGATGAGTTCCTTTAAAAATACCAATGAGATTTTCCGGACTGCTGCCAGCCTTTTGCCCGAACACTTTTCTTTTGAAAACTATAAGGTGGGCTGGAAAGGCTTTGCAGGTTATGGTTTTGGAACATTTTTTAAGAATTCCTTTGTAATTGCAGGTTTATCCACAGTAGGAGCCGTTATTTCCTCTGCTGTTGTAGGATACGGATTTGCAAGAATTGACTTTAAGTTTAAAGGCTTCTGGTTTGCGTGTATGCTTCTCGCAATGATGCTGCCTTTCCAGGTTATCATGATTCCGCAGTACATTATCTTTAATAAAATGGGCTGGGTTGGAAGTTATCTTCCCATTATTGTACCGCAGTTTTTTGGACAGGGCTTTTTTATCTTCTTAAATGTTCAGTTTATCAGGGGTATTCCCATTGATTTGGACGAGGCTGCCAGAATGGACGGTTGTACGATCTACTCCATATTTTACCGGATCATTCTTCCCCTCGTGAAGCCATCTCTGGTTACAAGCGCTATTTTCTCCTTCATGTGGAGATGGGATGACTTCCTTGCAGCTTTGCTTTATTTAAGCGATCCATTAAAATATCCGGTCAGCTATGCATTAAAGATGTTCTCAGATCCGACAGCTGGTTCCGACTGGGGTGCAATGTTTGCAATGGCAACTTTATCTTTGATTCCGATCTTCGTTATTTTCTTGACTATGCAGAAATATCTGGTGGAAGGAATCGCCTCTACAGGAATAAAGGGCTAATAAGGCTTTTTAGGTGGGAGACCCGCATATGCGGTGTTTCCTGCCTTTTTTAAAATTTAAGACAAAAGGTGGAATGACGAATGAATCCGATCAGAAACAGATTATTGGCGGCGCTGGAAGCACTGAAACCGCTATGCTATTCCAATTTAAAACCGGCAGAAGAAATGTGGATCAGCCCCGGAAGTTATGAGTGGAAAGAAGAGTTTGACAGCAGCATTTTAAATTGGGAGTCTTTTGGCAGGGATGAGACCTGGGGAGGATCGGATCGGCATTACTGGTTTAAGACCCGTATTACGGTACCGTCTGATTTAAAAGGAGCGCAGGTAAGAGCCGTTTTAAACACGGGAGCAACCGATATCTGGAACACAGACAATCCTCAAATCATGGTGTTTTTTGACGGAAAGCATTCCGGAACCATGGATATGAACCATCAGGATTTTATTGTGACAGAACATGCAAACGAGGGAGAAACACACGAGCTGGCATTTTATGCCTATTCCAACAGCTCCGGCCGTACTAATTTCTTTCATCTGGAAATCGGAGCCTACGAAGAAGAGGTAGCAAAGCTCTATTATGATCTTGCAGTACCATTTGAAGCAGCTGATCTTCTGGAAGAAGATGACTTAGAGCAGATTGAGGGATTTAAGGTTCTGTCAGAGGCAGTGAAACGGATTGACTTTACCAGACCCCATTCCAGACAGTTCTTTATATCCGTAAAAGAAGCAGATGAATTCCTTATGAATGCCTACTATAAAGACAGACCGGAAAATCCGGTGACTGTTCACAGCATCGGGCATACTCATATCGATGTCGCATGGAAATGGCCGTTAAAACAGACAAGACAAAAAGCAGTCAGAAGTTTCCGCACAGTACTGAATCTGATGGAGCGGTATCCGGAATACAAATTTATGTCCAGCCAGCCCCAGCTTTACGAATTTGTAAAAGAAGAGGCTCCGGAGCTTTTTGAAGAAATAAAGGAAAAAATAAAAGAGGGACGCTGGGAGACGGAAGGTGCCATGTGGCTGGAACCGGACTGCAACTTAGCATCAGGTGAATCCTTAGTCCGTCATATTCTGTATGGAAGAAGATTCTTCGAAAAGGAACTTTCCGGCCCTGTAAACGAAGTGCTCTGGCTTCCGGATGTATTTGGCTACAGCGCTGCCATTCCACAGATTATGAAGCAGTCGGGATTGTCTTATTTTATGACAACAAAGCTTGGCTGGAACGAGTATAATCAGTTTCCCTATGATACCTTTGTTTGGCGCGGAATTGACGGCAGTGAAGTTTTAACCTATCTGATATCAACCAAGGATTATTATAAAAACGGCCAGCCATCCAGAGGCTACAGTACCACCTACAACGGCAGACAGGATCCCAAACAGATTATGGGGACCTGGCAGAGATTTCAAAACAAGGATGTCAGCCGTGAAGTACTGACCTGTTATGGATACGGTGACGGAGGCGGCGGCCCAACTGAAGAAATGCTGGAACAGAGCCGGAGAATGGAACGGAATGTGGCCCGCTGTCCAAGAACCGAACAGACCTTTGTTAAGGACTTCTTTCACAAGCTGGAAGAGGAACTGGATAAAAAACGGCTTCCTGTTTGGGCAGGTGAATTGTATCTGGAATTCCACCGGGGAACTTATACATCCATGGCAAAGAATAAAAAATACAACAGAACCTGTGAGTTTTTAAACGGCGATGCAGAATTTTACTCAGTTCTTCAATCTCTTATTACCAAAAGCGTGGAGTATCCCAAGAGTCAGCTGGATGAAAACTGGAAGCTTCTGTTGTTAAACCAGTTTCATGACATTCTTCCAGGCTCATCCATCAAGGAGGTATATGAGGATTCTGAGGTTCAGTACAAGAAAATCATGGAATCTGATCTTGATATAATCAATCAGAGCCATGACAGTATTTTGAAGATATCTGGATTTGAATGCGACAGGAAGAACCCCACTGCCCTTGCAGTGTGGAACTCTCTAAGCTTTAAAAGAACCGGAATTGTTGAGTTTGAGACTGGGGTTAAGAATCTTTCAGCGCTCACCCAGCAAACCTTTGATGGGCACATGATCGCATTGGCTGAGGCTGTGCCATCAAAGGGTGTGACGGTACTTTCTGCAGGTGATTCCCTGGAGAAGGCAGAGTCCGTATTTACCTCTGTGGATTGCGGGAAAGAGGGAGCTGTGATAAAGGCAGTCAGCCCATACTATGAGGTGGAATTTGATCAGGCAGGAAATCTATCCCGAATCTATGACAGAACAGAAGAACGAAGTCTGTTAAAGGAAGGAAAAGCGGGAAATGAGCTGCTTGTATTTGAAGACCGGCCACTGGAATTTGATGCATGGAATATTGATTCTACCTTTGAGGAGAAACAGTGGCAGGTAAATGATGTAACAGAAATGAAGCTGTTAGAAAATGGCCCGGTCAGAGCAGTGGTACTTGTAAAACGGAAATTCATGGATTCTGTTATTGAACAGCAGATCTGCTTTTACAGCCATACAAAGAGAATTGATTTCAAGACCAGAATTGACTGGAATGAGCATCAGATGCTGTTAAAGACTGCCTTCCCTCTGGACATTCTGTGCAACGAGGCCAATTACGACATTCAGTTTGGTAATGTAAGCCGGCCGACTCACAAAAATACCACCTGGGATCAGGCAAGATTTGAAGTATGTGCCCATAAATGGGCGGATGTTTCAGAAGCAGGCTATGGTGCCGCTGTTTTAAATGACTGCAAATATGGTTATGACGTTCATGATTCTGTTATCCGCCTTACGTTATTAAAATCCGGCATATTCCCAAATCCGGATGCAGATCAGGGAGAGCATACATTTACCTATTCTCTGCTGCCTCATAAAGGAGATTTCCGTACTGGCAGAGTAATACAGGAAGCGTATGACTTAAACTGTCCTCTGATTTCTACTGAAATTAAGGGAAATGGTGTTCTGTCCTGTTCCTTCTTAGAAATTGAGAATGAAAATATACTGGCTGATACAGTGAAGCGTTCCGAAGATGGGGATGGACTGATTGTACGTTTCTATGAGTCTTATGGCATGCGGACCAATACCCACGTAACATTCTCCATGACAGAGGGTGCACAGATCAGTGAATGCAACTGTATGGAAGAGGAGACTAATAAGGTTCCGGCAGAAAACGGACGGATTGCACTTACCTTTAAGCCATATGAAATAAAAACCATAAAGATTCAATTGTAGGAATTATATTTTTGCAAGATTTGCAAAAGATATACAGTAACTTGACAAACTATGCATAGTCACTGCCTGTGAGATATCATATAATGGTGCAATATAACTGTATGAGAAAAGGGAGGATATGCAGATGGAGCTTGCTGCAGAACGAAACGGACGGATTCAAATATGGATGGAAGAATTAAAAAACCATTTATTTGAAAGACTTTCATCAGTGACTTTTACCGGTTTTACGACAAAAGAGCATTTCTCTTATGAGGAGGCACTAAAACAGGAGTTTTACCCCATGCCTCAGGGAACCCCCTGGGGCAGCAAATGGGAATACGGCTGGTTTTTAACAGAGATCGTTATGCCGAAAGAGGCGGAGGGAAAGCGGATTTTTCTTCACCCGGAGGTAGGCGGTGAGATGCTTTTATGGGTAAATGGGAAAACGGCAGGTTCCAGAGATTTAAAGCACGATGGAATTACACTGACACGCCATGCAATGGCAGGTGAGCGTTTTTTTGTTGTGGCAGAAAGCTATGCAGGGCATGGACCGAGACTGGAAAAGGGCGGACCATGCCCTGATTTTCGTACTGCGGTTCCGGAACCACCGGAGTTTCAGGTTAAAGTAGGAGATTCGGATTTTGGAATCTGGAACGAAGATGCATTTCAGCTGCTTATGGATGTATTTACCTTAAGCAAGCTTTCTGAGGGGCTTGATCCTAAATCCTTAAGAGCAATGAAAATAAATCAGGGACTTTTGGAATTTACATTTACAGCTGACTTTGAACTGGACCGGGAAGGGCGAAATGAATCGTTTCGTGAGGCCAGAAAAAAACTGGCGCCACTTCTTTCCTGTGTAAACGGATCAACGGCTCCGGAGTTTACCATTTTCGGACAATCCCATCTGGATCTGGCATGGCTGTGGCCATGGGAAGAGACAAAGCGCAAATGTGCAAGAACGCTATCCACCCAGATTGCCTTATCCGATGAATATGAGGATTATAAATTTCTCTTATGTGAGCCACCGATTATGGAGAATGTGAAAGAACATTATCCTGAGTTGTATGGTCGCCTTTTAAAGAAAGTAGAAGAGGGATCCTTTATCCCTGAGGGCGGCATGTATGTGGAACCTGATACCAATCTGGTATCGGGAGAGAGCCTCATACGCCAGTGCCTGTACGGAAGAAAGTGGTTTCGAAAAGAACTTGGGATAGAAAGTGTTATGGTCTGGCTGCCGGACTGCTTCGGCTTTAACGGACAGCTGCCCCAGATTATGAAAGGCTGTGGAATCCGTTATTTTGCAACTCAGAAGATGGCCAGAGCACTGAAGGGCTGCGATGTATTCCCTTATAATAATTTTTGGTGGGAAGGAATCGATGGAACCAGAATCCTGACCCATTTTTATAAAAAGAACAATGCAAGGCTGGATCCCCTTGATCTGATTACCAGATGGGAGGAAGACCGGGTGCAGCAGGAAAATATTGATACCTTTATTTTTCCGTTTGGATTCGGCGACGGCGGCGGCGGAGCCACCAGAGAGATGGCAGAGGTTGCAAAACGGGTGAAGGATTTGGAAGGCGCGCCCCGCACATGCATGGAAAGTCCGGTTAAATTCTTTGAAAGACTGGAAGAAGAAAACTCTGTAAAAGAGGTTTACAGAGGGGAACTATACCTTCCGTGGCATAGAGGAACCTATACGTCCCAGGCACGGATTAAGAAGGAAAACCGTTTGATGGAACGGAAGCTCCGGGAGGCGGAGATGCTTAATGCCATTGCATGTATTGTAAAGAGCGGTGAGAATAAAAGAGAAGAACTGGAAGCCTTGTGGAAAGTCCTTCTGTTTAATCAGTTCCATGATATTATACCGGGAACTTCCATCACCAGAGTTTATGAGGATGCACTAGCCCAGTTAAAAGAAGCTGGAGAAAGCACACTCTGTCTTTACGAGGAAGCAAAGAAGAAGCTCACTGGTCCAAATGCAGACGGTCTCCTGGTGTTTAACTCACTTTCCTGGGAGCGGGAAGAACTGGTGGAGATTCCCCTGGAAGAAGGAGAAGCGTTAATCAGCTGTGGCAGATTGCCGGTAAGCCAGAGAATGGGAGATCAATTGCTGATACCCGTAAAGGTACCTTCCTGCGGTTATGCCCAGATTGAAGAAAACAGCGGTGCAATTTTGAAAGATACTTGCAGAATCTATGAAGAAAACGGATTCTTTATTTTGGAAAACCAGCTTTTAAGAGTAACCATTGATGACATTGGCCAGGTAAGAAGCGTACTGGAGCGGGATAGCAAAACGGAATTTGTTGACGGAATTGCAAATGAATTTCTTCTTTATCAGGATATCAATGTGGATTATGATGCATGGGAAATCAGCTCTTTTTATAAAGATGTGCCAGTGAAACTCAGTCAGGATGCAGTGATCACCATTGAGGAGACAGGCCCTTTAAAAGTGGTTCTTCTTGTAAAACGGCAGATTCATAAGTCAGCCATGACCCAGAGAATCTCTTTGTCTTATCACAGCAGGCGGATCGATTTCGCAACAGAGATTGACTGGCAGGAAACCCACAAGCTGTTAAAGACTTCATTTCCGGTTACGATCCGGGCAGAGGAAGCTTTGGAAGAAATACAGTTTGGATATGTGAAACGGCCCACTCACCGCAGCCGCCGTTATGATGCAGACCGGTATGAGGTGTGCAACAACCGTTATACTGCAATGACAGAGCCCGGAAGAACAGCAGCCGTGCTCAATGATTCCAAGTACGGAATCAGTACGGACGGGAATGCGATGGAACTGACCTTGTTAAAAGCACCTGTATGGCCGGATATGTATGCAGATAAAGGGATGCAGGAATTTACTTACTCCTTTTATGTAAAAAGCAGTGATTTTGCGGACAGCGGTGTGGTTCGTGAAGGAATGCAGCTGAACAGTCCGCTTAAATTCTGGGGAAAAGGGGCAGGTAGGAAAGAATATTTCAGTATTTCGTCAGATAATGTGATTCTGGAGACCGTTAAAATGGCAGAAGACGGGGAAAATCATTTGATCTTAAGATTTTATGAGGCATTTGGAAGGCATACATCCTGCTCGATAAAAGCTGGTTTTAAAATCAGCAAATTGTGGGAAACTACAATGGAAGAAACCATATCATCCACAACCACACTGCCTGTGAAACTTTTAGAGAATAAAAGTGAGATCCTCCTGAATTTTGCTCCATTTGAAATAAAAACATTGCGTTTAATTTTATAAACGCAAAAAATGCGAGTAAGATGGTTTCAATAAAAACAAATTACGCATAGCAACAATGTACCCAAAATATTATAATGTTTTCATCAGCTTTAAGAAAAAACACACCAAAATTTGATATGGAGTTAACAAAATGCAAAAGAAGCTAATCATTTTTACAGACAGTGGGGATACCATTATTGACGAAGGTACTGAAATTCGCAATGATGAGGATATTGTGATCCACGCAGAATTAATTCCCGGGGCGGGGGAGACCTTAAAAGCTCTTTACGACGCCGGTTATGTCATTGCTATGGTGGCTGACGGAGAAGAACAGTCCTTCACCAATGTTTATGAAGAAAATGGCCTTGGTTATTGCTTCCACACCAGAACAATTTCCGAGATCGTTGGGGTCCAGAAACCTTCCGAGAGAATGTTTATAGATGCCATGGAGAAAAATCACCTGACAGAAGAAGATAAAAAAAGGGTGGTTATGATTGGAAACAATGTGAGAAAGGACGTTGCCGGAGCCAACCGCTTTGGTATTACCTCTATTCTCATTGACTGGTCTCCGCGCTATGATATGAATCCGGCTGATGAGTGGGAAACGCCGGACTATACCGTCCATGAGCCAAAAGAGCTTCTGGCACTGATTGAGAGTCTGGAGGCTAAGCTTCAAAAAGACGGAAACGAATAGAAGGAGGGTATGGATATTATGAAAGAAAAGAGAATTAAGGAAAAGGCACGTAAGATTCCTTTTAAGGTGTATGCGCGCAATACCTGGCAGCTTTACTTAATGCTTCTGATTCCGGTTATTTATATGCTTATGTTCCGTTATAAGCCCATGATCGGAGGAATTATTGCTTTTAAGAAATTTAACGTATTTGCAGGAATATGGAATAGCCCATGGGTTGGTTTTGCTCATTTTAAAGAGGCGTTCGGTTCTAAAGATTTCTGGAATGCGTTAGTCAATACATTGATATTAAATATCGGTGACCTGATTATTGGATTCCCGGTGCCGGTACTGATTGCTGTATTCCTGTTTGAAATCAGAAATGTGCATATCAGAAAAGCGACACAGACTATTTTATATCTTCCAAACTTCCTTTCCTGGGTTATTATTGCAGGTATCATTACCCAGCTGTTCTCTACAAGCGGTCTTGTAAATGATATTTTCCGCAAAGTAGGAGCTAAGGAAGTAAACTTCTTAAGCAGTCCTTTTATATGGAGATTTGTTTACTGGTTTGCAGGAATCTGGCAGTCAGCCGGTTACTCTCTGATTATTTATCTCGCGGCGCTTACTGCTACGGATCCATCTCTTGGAGAAGCAGCTTATATCGATGGTGCAACCAGATTGCAGAGAATCGCGCATGTGACCATTCCGCAGATCAGACCGACCATTTCAATCATGCTGATTATGCAGCTTGGTAAGATCGTCTCCATCGACTTTGACCGTCCATTTATGATGGGAAATACACTGGTTAAAAGTGCATCCGACGTTATCAGTACTTATGTTTATAGTGTAGGTCTTCAGGCAGGCCGTTTCGATTTCGCTACTGCCGTGGGTCTCTTCCAGTCCGTTGTCGGAATCATTATGATTCTGTCAGTGAATCAGATTTCTAAAAAAATGGGAGAGGAGGGAATTATGTAATGAGCGAATTAAAGAGCAAAGCAGACAGAAGGTTCCAGCTCTTCTGGAACACATTTTTCGTAGTAATCAGCATCGTGGCATTGATTCCCATAATCAGGGTTGTATCCATGTCATTGAGTTCCAAGGATGCCATTCTGGGTGGTAAAGTTTTCCTTTATCCTGTCCAGTTTACCGTGGAAGCTTATGTCAGATCATTTCACAGCGGAAGCTTCGTATCCTCATTTATTTACTCAGTATTCCTGATGCTTGGATCCACTTTCGTATGTATTGTCATGACCGTACTTGCAGCTTATCCCCTTTCTAAGAAGAACTTAAAGGGCGGAGCAGTCATTATGACCCTGTTTGTACTGACGATGTATTTAGATCCAGGTATTATTCCGAAATACTTAAACGTAAAAAGCCTGAAACTTATCGATACCGTTTGGGCTTTGATCATACCGGAAGCACTGAGTGCCTATAACATGATCATTATGTGTACCGCATTTAAGGGACTGGATTCATCCCTTTACGAAGCAGCAAAGATTGATGGCTGTAATGAAGTACAGACATTATTCAAAGTAGCGCTCCCATTGGTTTATCCAACACTGGCAACACTGGCACTGTTTTATGCAGTGGGCAGATGGAACCGTTTAAGCGATGTTCTTTACTATGTAAACTCTTCAAAGCTCTATACCGTACAGATGGTATTAAAACAGCTGATCGAAGCAGTAAAGCTGACCCAGGAGGAAGGTATCCAGTCTCAGCTGGTAGCAGATAACATTAAATCAGCAAGTATTGTAATCTCCATGACACCAATGGTAATTGCATATCCATTTATTCAGAAATATTTTACAAAGGGCATTATGCTTGGTGCCGTTAAAGGTTGATTATTTATTAATTAAATAATAAAAACGATTATGAAAGGGAGGTTTTATAATGAAAAAAGCAAAATTATTAAAGAGCTGTGTAGCTGTTTTAGCTGCAGCATCTCTGGTAACCGGATGTGGTTCCGGCGCAGCAAAAGATGCAACAACCGCAACAACCGCAGCAGCTGGCGGTACAGAAACAAAGGCAGCAGAGGCTTCCTCTTCCGCTGATAAGGGCGAAGAAGTAACAATTAAGGTTATGATCTGGGACAGAGGTGATGCAGCTCCCGGTACAACTGTAGAGAATAATACCCAGACAGAATGGGTAAAGAAACAGGTGAAAGAAAAGTACAATATTAACGTAGAGTACGTTTCCGTACCAAGATCTTCTTCTGATGAAAAAGTAAATATCATGATGTCCGGCGGAAGTGCTCCTGATATCGTATTTACCTATAATCAGGGTCTCTTTAACAGCTTTGCCACAGCCGGCGGTCTTACCGATTTAACTGAGGCTTATGAAAAGAACGGCGCAGATATTAAGAAATTCGTTGCAGATGCTCAGAACATGGGACAGATTGATGGAAAGCAGTTTGCAATTATGAAACAGAGAGGTGTTGAATCTCCTCGTCATACAGCTTATATCCGTCAGGACTGGCTGGATAAACTTGGAATGCAGATGCCAAAAACCAAAGAAGAGCTTACCGCTTATTTACAGGCAGTAAAAGACAAAAACCCTGGTGGAGTAGACAATGTAATTCCATGGGCGATGAGCGGACGTAATGATACTGAAAAGGGCTATATCAATTACCTTGGCTCTTATGTAAACCTTGCAGGCGATAAGGATGCTTATGTTTACAGTGAGGCTTATATGGCTGTAGCTCCTGGCGCTGTTGATGGTATTAAAAAATTAAATGAACTTTATAACAAAGGACTTATTAATAAAGATTTTGCAACTGATACAAACGAAGATCTTTATAAGGCTCAGGTAACAGCTGGTAACGTTGGTTTCTTCCTTGACGATACAGAAAGTCCATGGAACTATATCACTGTATTAAATCAGAGCGCAGGCGGAAGAACTTTCGTTCCTGTACAGTGCTTTGAACTGGCTGATGGTTCTTATCGTACACCATTTGAGCCAAGATACGGTATGTTTGTAATGGTACCAAAGAGCAGCGAGAAGAAGGCAGATGCCTGCATGAAGTATTTAAACTGGATGGCAGATCCGGCAGTTGCTGAAAATATCGTATTCACCGCAGAACACAAGAGAGATGAAAACGGAGTTCCGATTAAGTTATCCAGTGAAGAGCTTTCTTCTAAGGGATATCCAGGAACCTGCGATGACTTAAATATCGTTAACCTGGCTATGGATTGGACTAAAAATAAGGATTCAATCGTTTCTAAATGGGTGAAAGATCAGTCTGTTGAGTGGGAAACCCCTGACTGGTTCTCTAATTTCTATGATGTTCGTTCCGAAGGAAAGTTCCGTTTCCCTGTATATGCTAACATTTCACAGGCAGAAGCTGATTACGGTAAGAATGTTGAGAACTTAATGGTAGCTTATGTTTACAAGCTGATCAGCTGTACACCGGATCAGTTCGATAGTCTGCAGAAGACAGAATATGACAACCTTGTAAATGCAGGGCTGCAGAAGATTCTTGACGCAAGAGCAGAATATTTTGACACAATAAAGTAATTCCTTAACGGGGCAGCAGGCTATAAGAAGCTCGTTACAGCTCTTTCTCATCGAAATAAGGATGATGCCGGGAAGCTGTAACGGGCTTTTTCTGCCCATCTGATCGTTAAAGAATTGTCGGAATGCTGTTTCCGCCTCCATCTTTACGGAATTCAGAGGGCGACTGGCTGCAATACTTTTGAAAGATTCGGTTAAATTGTGAAAAGCTTGTAAATCCGCATTCTTCCGCCAGTTCAGAAATCTTCTTTTTCGTGTTCAACAGCAGGTATTGCACGTTTCGGATTCGTGTCATCTGTATGTATTGGGTCAGGGTGTAACCAGTCACATCTTTAAACTGATGGGACAGATAGTAAGGACTGATATAAAATTCCCTGGAAAGGGAGTCCAGTGTTAATTCTTCTGAATAATGATTATGAATGAAGTTGGCAATGGTGTATATTTTTTGAGAAGCTTCATCTTTTAACGGTTCATTGGAATAGGTGTTAAAAGGTGCCAGCTGCCGCAAGGTATAGAGAAATTCCACAAACATTCCGTGGACAATGAGTGATTTCAGTTCCGGTTCTTCGTCCTGAAAGGAGTAGCGGTAAATACGGTTTAGTTTTTCATTAACCAGCTGCTGCTGTTTGGAAGGAAAACGGAAAATCGGCAGCGGTGAGTAAAACGGTTCAAAAAGCTTCTGATAGGTTTCAGGCATTCCCCAAAGTGAAGGGGGGTACAAAAAACCGATGATCAGCCGTTTGCTGGGGGCACCTTTCTGATATTCGGAGCGGTGCAGCACCGATGGGCGTAGAAGTACGATATCGCCGGATCGTATAGAGTAGGGGATACCTTCTACCAGATGGTATGCCTGGGGACTGATCAGTATCATCAGTTCATAAAAGGAATGAAAATGCTGAAACGGCATGTTGATATCAAAGGATCGTTCATCATAATCAAAGTAATAATAAAGAGAGTGCTGGATATCGTTAATGGTGATATTATGTCTTTTCTTATAAAGCAGTGTATCATCAGGATTTGTCATAGGAACCACCTTTATACTTTCTATGGAGTAGTCATGTATCGGATATTCATTATAGCAGAATGATGACAAGATGTGCAATACATTGGCAAATAAAAAAGAAAAATATTGTAGAGATTGCAATGTGCCCCAACTATTTCGTTGGCTGGCAGCAGAAAGGAAGTGGCAAAAGAATGGAAAATTTAAAAGAAAAAATAAACCTGCTTGTATCCAGCTTTGAAAAGATTTTGTATGATGAAGATGATATCTTTTTGAAAAACATGCAGACAAATAATCTGGCTGGAGACAATCCGGAACGGTACCGCTATTGGGAATGGACACAGGGAGTAGGCTTATTCGGTTTATGGAAGATCTATGAGGAAACCGGTGAAGAAGAAATCATAGAGAAACTGAATAAGTATTATGAAAGACAGCTGACCATTGGTTTGCCTGCCCGTAATATTAACACAACAGCTCCTCTTCTGGCTTTAACCTATCTGGTTGAAAAAGACGGAAATGAGACTTATATGGAAATCTGCCGGGACTGGGCACAGTGGCTTGTGGATGAACTTCCCAAAACAGAAGAAGGCGGATTTCAGCACCTGACTTCTGATACTTTAAATGAGCAGGAACTTTGGGATGACACGCTCTTTATGTCCGTTTTATTCCTTGCCCGTATGGGCGTGATTCTTAAGAAACAGGAATGGATTGATGAGGCTGAATATCAGTTCCTCATCCATGTGAAATATCTGGCCGACAAAAAGACCGGTCTCTGGTATCATGGCTGGACGTTCCATGGCTGCCATAATTTCGCCGGTGCATTCTGGGGAAGAGGCAACAGCTGGATCACAATGGCGATTCCGGAACTGTTCGGCATCATTCCCTGCAGCGGTGCTGTTAAACACTATTTAACAGAAGTATTAAAAAATCAGATTGATGCGTTGGTTTCCTACCAGAACGAAAACGGCATGTGGCATACAGTCATTGATGACAATACCTCTTACGTTGAGGCCAGTGCAACCTGTGGTTTTGGTTATGGAATATTAAAAGCGGTTCATTTAGGACTTGTGGATGCCTCTTTTGAGGCAAGTGCCAGAAAGGCTCTTCTTCCCGTTCTTCAGTGTATTGATACGGAAGGTGTGGTGCACCAGGTATCCTATGGAACACCAATGGGAAGGGAAAGTGTACAGTTCTATAAAGATATTGAACTTCGCCCAATGCCATACGGACAGGCAATGGCTATGCTGTTCCTGTTAGAAGCATCAAAATAATAAAGAAAAAGGGCGGACCCATTTTACGGCAATCCGCTCTTTTACTATGGAGGAAAAAATGAGCACAGACTTAGAATTACTGGCAGCCTATAAACCAGTCATCATGCAGGATAAAAAAGAGCCTTTTATAATTACAGCCATGGGATGTACTATTTTTCGGGAGACAAAGAAAAGTGATTCATTTCCAAAACGTGAGATTGTAATTAATAAGAAAGAAGTGGATTTTGCAATCGAATATGCCATCTGGTATGATTTTGATATCCAGCATTTATACGAGCTGGAACATGTCTGGGTTTATGTTGACTATCATGGCAGAGTAATAAAAGTGGAAGCCAGCTTCCATGGCAAGTTTTTAAACATGGTAGACCTGGATAATGGGGAACTGATCCTGGAGAACGGTACCCATCCGGTGGTCTATGCCCAGCCTGGCAAGCACGCGCTTGTGCCTGATCCCAGAGTAATCAGAGTGATACCGGCCTGGTTAGAAAGCTGCCAGGAGATGGCAGGGGCAGACGGTGTCCTGGTTCAGGATATGTTTGCGGATCAGATCCATACCGATGAGGATCTGCAGAAAATGACTGAGACATATATTAAGGAAGTATTTGGGTTTAAGCCTTCTATGGAATTTGTACCATTTACCCTGGAAAATGAGAAGCTGATGTCCTGGGAGGAATTGAAACAATCCATTCCTGACCGTGTTAACAAACAGATTGCAGTGATTAAAGATTACTTTCACAAATAATGAATGAGGGTGCAGGAATGCACCCTCATTTCATATTAATAGGCGGCTGGAACCGCACGAAGTGATATCGTATGTTTAAAGCAGGTAAAATCTGTAAAATAGACCGTATAACAGTCCTGTGAACGTCCCTGACTTCCGAACTTGCCTGCTACATAGTTATGTGCACCAAAGCCAGGTCCGGCCGTAATGGCATATTTACCCTTGGAGGCAGTAACGGTACCTTCTCTTGCCACAATTCCACCACCTGCATTTCCTTCAGAGATGAAATAAGGGGATTCCACCCGGCAGCCTGCATCAAATGCAAGTTCCACACGGAGGGGAGCCCGGTCAATTCCAGCAGTTTCTATGGTTATATCAACCCCATCCGCTGCCTCCGTAACAGTCAGTACAAAATTCATGTCAGGTCCATGCAATTTTTCTCTCTTAGAGTGATCCATCTTCCACCAGTCCGCAGTGTCCTGAGGTTCCTGGAAGGGAAGGTAGTACCAGCCCGCCATTTTCTGATTCAGTACAAATCCCTCATCTCCGGGAAGCTGAATAAGGTTCTCCGGAACGAAGTATCTGTGTTCACAGAAGCTTGCACCAATTTTCATACTGACGCATAAATCTCCATGCACAAAATAGAGGAAGGAAGGGCTGCTTTTTAGGATGGAACAGGAATAAGCTTCTCTGCGAAGCCGTACAATACCAGAATCAGTATAGTGGTGGCAGTAGTTAGTCAGAATCTTGCTATCCTCATATTCAAACTCGCCCAGTTCAGGAAGAAGCATGAAATGAATCAGCCAGTCCAAAGGTCCGATTCCTTTTGCAACAGCCTGATCCATAATAAAGCAGGCGGCCTGCAAAAAGGTCTCGTTGTGGAATTTAATTCCCATATATAAGTATTCCAGATAATATCCGGTTGGGTAAACTCTTGTGCCTCGATCCTGCCTCGTGGAGTTATTGGTAAAGATACTACCGTCCGGCTCCATATAGTGAAGCATCATGGTTAAATTTCTTTTAACAGGCTCATACCAGGAATCGTCACCGGTTGCCATTGCCAGCATGATCATCGCGTTGTTATTAACCAGGTTATATCCTCCTGCTGACCGTTCTGCGTATTCTCCGTCTTCATTGCAGTCGCAGCCCTCGATTAAGAATTTTTCTGCCCCTTTCTTCATGGATTCATCAGAAGTGAGGCGATAGAGCATCATTAAAGCGGAAGCAATGGCCCAACGGTGGTTGGGAGTGTGGAAACCCCCGTTTATCATGGCCTTTCCGCCTTTGATCAGAATAGACTCCATAACAGGCATAAGAGCAGAAATCATGGTCCTTTCCATAGAAGGGCAGTTTTCGTTCCCTGACAGCCGGTTTAAATATATATAAGCGGGCAGAAGTCCGTCAATGCAAAATGCCGTATCTGCACCAGAATAAAAATTACAGTTAATCAGGTCAAAAAATCCGTTTTCCCGCTGACCGTTTGCAATATAGGAGAGAGCGATGGATATTCTATTGTAGATATTTTCATCGCCGTAAAAACGGCTTTTACTGTTAAATAAGCAGGCGGTCATGGTTGTCACCTGAAAGATGGCAAGCTTTGGTTCTACCAGCCCGTCATGATCACGAAAACCTCCATAGAATTCTGAGGTCTCATCCATGACCTGCTGATTCAATATTTCTTCTGTTTTCCGGTCGCTGTATAAAATGATTTTTTCGTAATGTTTTTTCATAGATGCTCCATTCTCCGCAGTCTGCGGCTTAAGTCTTTGCCGTTTTTATTGTATCACGGGAGTGGGAGCGGGACAATGCAGATGTTGCCAATTTGATTTCAAAAGTTCGTAAAAATTGCGGTACCTATTTGAAGGGGAGGTCTGGGAGTAATTCCTGATGCTTTGATAGGAAGACATGATAAAAAAATGGAGCACCGCAGGATTGGGGAAATACGGTACTCCTAAGAAGAGTTACATAAAGTATAACGCAAGAAAACGGTTAAGTAAAGATAAATATGTAAATTTTTTCATAAATTAGTGAAAACTTAAGAAAAACAATGGGTATTTGAGATTATATATGTTAGAACAACCGTGTTATTATGCAGTTGAAAATTAATTTCATATTGAATAGGTTGCTGCATAGATTATACCATATGCTCCATCTATGATTGCGGGAGGTGCGAATGGAAAAAATTCTGGACAATCGATATTACGATTTAATTATTAGCAATGCATTGGTCACTTCGTATAATACCGGTGATAACATTACCATGCTGAACGATTTGTTTTCTCTGCTTCATATCCCAAAGGATCGTATGGAGCCTTGTGATCTTGGAGTAAATGCCTATCACAGCTTTCCGGAACTATATACACTGGAATCGGTTATCAGTATGGAAAATACCGGTGAAGAATCAAGACAGATCGCTGCCACCCGGGGACTGTTCGGCAGAGGCGTCATAGTGGGTATTATTGATACAGGAATTGATTACCGTCATCCTGCCTTTATGAATAATGACAGAACCAGCCGTATTCTTTCTATATGGGACCAGACAGTGGACGGTACACCCCCGTCAGGCTTTACCTTTGGTTCGGAATACACAAAGGATCTGATTAATTTTGCTCTTCTTTCCCAATATCCCAATAACATTGTACCGACCAATGATCCTTATCGGCATGGCACTGCAATTGCAAGCATTATCGCAGGACGCTCCAACGAAAAGGAAGGATTCAGCGGAGTAGTGCCACAGGCTGATTTAGTGGTGGTAAAGTTAAAGGAGGCAAAAGAAAATTTAAAAAGACTGTTCTGCGTTCCAACAGGTGCCCTGTGCTATCAGGAATCAGATATTATATTAGGAATCAGATATTTACTGAACGTTTCAAACAAGTTAAATCGTCCCCTGGTAATCTGTCTGACGCTGGGAACCAATCAGGGCGGACATGACGGACGGGGAGCTTTAAGTACTTATTTAGACAACCTGATGCTGCTGCCTAAAATAAGTATCATTACCTCGGCGGGCAATGAAGGAAACAGTCGCAGGCACTATTATGAGGAGGTCACAGAAGAACCGTATTCTGGCAGTTTCCAGTTAAACTCAGGAGGAATTGACAACGAATACTTTATAGAAATCTGGCCCTATATTCCTTCCAGGCTTTCCATACAGCTGACAGCACCCACCTGGGAAAGCTCCCAGGTTATAAAACCTGCGTTAGGACAGTGCCACAAGCTAAGTTTTCAATCCATTAAAACCAATGTCTGGATAAATAATATTTTATTTGAATCAGAGACTGGAAATCAGCTCATCCTGCTAAGGTTCCGGAATATGGAACCGGGTATCTGGTATATCAGGCTGGATAATAAGGATGCGATACCGTTTTCATTTCATTGCTGGCTCCCATCTGGAAATTTGATTTCAAATGAGACTTATTTTGTAAATTCCGATCCCAATACAACCATTACCATGCAGGGAGATACTGCTAATCTTCTGTCTGTTACGGCATATAATCAAAATACCGGTTCCATTCTTGCGCAGTCCAGCAGAGGTTATACAAGGCTGGGAGGGATAAAACCGGATCTGGCGGCACCTGGGTATAATATTCCATGTGCAATACCGGATTTTCAGTATGGAACAGCCACAGGAACCGGAGTAGCTGCGGCATATGCTGCCGGGATCGCTGTCAAGATCATAGAATGGGCATACATTAAAGGAAATTACACCTCCATTACTGGAAATCAGATCAGTCGCCTGATGATGAGAGCGGCAGAGCGGGATCCTGACGCTGTCTATCCCAATAATATATGGGGGTATGGAAAGATCAATCCTGAAAATATTTTTGATGAGTTAGAAGACTTTTAACTACTACCTCCTGACTGGTAAGAAGTACTTTCTGGTTAGGAGGCTTGTTGTAACCTTTACGGGAAATCATGCATCCAATAAAAAGGGGAGAGTTTGTCTTTCACGAAACAGGAAAGGGGGAGATCTGTTATGATGGAGGAGATTCTTCGTTATGTGAAACCGGAATTGATTGTGGTGGCTTTGGTTTTGTATCTTCTGGGACAGGGTATTAAGCAGAGCCAGACGATTAAAGATAAGTATATCCCGCTTATTAATGGGGCGGCAGGTATCATTCTTTGTGGAATTTATATTTTTGCAGTCAGTGAAACAGATACTGTACAGAAAGCCGCTATGGCTGTATTCAGTGCAATGACACAAGGCATACTGGTTGCGGGGCTCAGCACGTATATTAACCAGCTGATAAAACAGTGGGGAAAGCCTGATTAAACAGACTGCATATCCTGGTTTGATTTGGCGGGTTATCGGTAACCCGGCCCGCCTACTTCCCGTCGCCTAATTCTTTTCTGACTCTGGGGTTAATGCCCCTGCGTTTCATCTCACATAAGATGTTTTCAAATTCGTCCGGTGGAGCAGCAGGAGTCTTTATATCTCTGCTTGCTGTTTCCAGCCGGTCGAATTCTTGAGCCAGTTTTTTTTCCTTCTTGAGATTCATAATTATCACCTCCAGGTGAATTATAAATGAATTAGATATTAAACTATATAGAAAATATTGAGTTTACTGTAGTATTATGAACAATTGACAAAGGATAATGGCGGGTATCCGGTGTTCGGTCCCGCCAATTGAAAACATAAGCGCTAAAAAATCAAGTACGCTTAATACCAGAAAGCCGATTAAATATATTGTATATATTTATCTGCCCATATCCCCAAATATTATTTGGATAGATATATAGATCGTTGCGCTGGGCCTCCCGTATAATCATACGATTGATCTGAATACCAGTGACAGCTGTAAAATTCCCTTTACTATAAGCCCATTCCAGAATCATGGCAATCACTCCGGCGGTATGTGCCGCAGCCGCACCTGTTCCTGTAAGCGTACCGTACTGCTCTTTAGGAATAGCACAAGGAAGCTGGTATCCGGGAGCGGCAATATCTGGTTTAATAAGACCGCTTCTTGTATAACCTCTCCCAGATTCAACCAGTATTGTATCATTATACTGATTATAGGCGGTAACAGTCAGAGCACTCATGGTGTTTCCGGGTGTGGTAATTGTAGTGTTCGGATCTCCTTTTAAGAAAAAGGTTTCATCGGAAATCAGATTTCCAGATGGCAGCCAGGAGTGAAAAGAGAATGGTTCCTTTTCATTATTACGCACAAGAAGATTCCAGATACCCGGAAGGGGATTATCAAACCGTATTAAAATGACAGGATCTCCGGTAGTGCTCTCAAAGGCGATATTATTAACCCAGATATAACTATGGCTGCTTCCTAAAATAAATCCTTGGCACTCCTTGAGTGATGGATAAACAATCTGCGTTGTTTCACCAGTTGGTGTAGTAATTTCGATAGAGAATCTCTGAGGAGCATACGGCCAGATTTCCATAGAAAACCGTCTGTCACTGATCCCAATATTTAAGGCGAAGTTATTATAGAACGGCTCGGATAAAGTGTTATTAAAGTAATGCCTGTTATTGCTGCCTTCGTTTCCGGCAGAAACAGAAATTCCGATCCCGGGAAAACGTGAAATGCTGTCCAGATAAGTGCTTAAGGGACCATAACCATCATGTCCTCCATGGCTGCTTCCAAGAGCAATGCATATGACGAGAGGGCGGTTCAGCTTTTGAGATACTGTTATAAGGTAACGTATGCCAAGCATGATATCGGATTCTTGAAAGCATAGTGAATCTGTAGGAGCGAAGAAGATATTTTTAAGGTTATGCTTTGCTTCTTTTAACTTTACCACTACCAGTTCTGATTGTGGAACTATTCCGGAAAAAGAATGGTCTGAATCAGGATTGCCTGCAATGATGCTTGCAATCGCTGTTCCGTGCCCATTTGTATCCATTGAGGGGACAATTGAGGCTGGATCTCTCGAAACTAATGCATTATTAATAAGACTTTTATTGTATTCCGTACCAAACGTAAAGCCGGAAGGCGGTAAGCCTTCCTGAATTGTCTGATCCCATATAGACAAAATGCGGGTGGTTTTATCATTATTTATAAATGCGGAATGTTGATAATCAATACCGGTATCTATAATACCAACGATAATACCCTGGCCGAACAGACCAAATTCAGGGTTGTTTTGAACCGCTTCAATGCCTGATTTTTCCATGCTGATTGATGAGGTAAGTGTAAATAGAGCAGGAAGGGCTTCATAAGGGCTTTGCTCCAGGCCGCAGGCTTCTATATTATATTTCAGAACATGCCGCAATGAGTGGAGACTATTTAATAATGTAATATCATCATTTCCATAGGAAGAGACGGTAACATTATTTACGATTAAATCATAATAATCATCATCCAATATTTTTAACAAGATTATTCCCCTTCTGTTTCGACAGGTTTGTAATATATCTTATGCCTTAGGGAATTAGTTATGAAAAATTCTGCCCAAAAACAAAAACACCGGATTACCTTGTATTAACAAGGGATTCCGGTGTTTCCATCAATTCATTATACATGCGGGTAACAGGACTTGAACCTGCACGGTCTCCCACCAGAACCTAAATCTGGCGCGTCTGCCAATTCCGCCATACCCGCTGATAGCAAACAGATCATAATAAAATGAGACACCGGGGATTCGAACCCCGGACAACTTGATTAAAAGTCAAGTGCTCTACCACCTGAGCTAGTATCCCATACTGGGCTAGTTGGATTTGAACCAACGAATGCAGGAGTCAAAGTCCTGTGCCTTACCGCTTGGCGATAGCCCAATAACATCTCCTGATAAAAAAAAATTCCCTTCAAGGGAAAGGTGAGTACAGGGATTCGAACCCTGGGCCTCCAGAGCCACAATCTGGCGCGATAACCAACTTCGCCATACCCACCATAAAAAGCTTCACACTGCTGGTTGACAGTGTGAAACGAGCCTGAAGGGATTTGAACCCCCGACCCACGGCTTAGAAGGCCGTTGCTCTATCCAACTGAGCTACAGACTCAAGAGCGGGTGATGGGAATCGAACCCACGTATCTAGCTTGGAAGGCTAGTGTTCTACCATTGAACTACACCCGCAAAGGTTTTTTGAGAAATAGATGACTTGATCTCAAGTCGGGGTGACAGGATTCGAACCTGCGACTTCCTGGTCCCAAACCAGGCGCTCTAGCCAAGCTGAGCCACACCCCGAAGGTTTTTTGCGTCTTTGTTTTTTTCTTGTTTTCCGCAACGCAAGAGTTATTATATATGATGGATATAGATTTGTCAACAATATTTTCAAAAAAAAATAAAAATCGAAAAAAGCTGATATTTGCGGGATTTCGTAAGGGGAGAAAAGCAGAAAGAATAGCCTTAAAATGGGAGGAACCGGCAGGTACATAAATGTTCCTGCCGGTTTGAGTATGAAAAATAAAAAGTCAATGTTAAAAGGGTGGGGTTCCTTTACAAATATCAGTATACCCTGGAATTATGACATAAGTTTGACCAGTCGATAAAGATTTCATAAAAAAACTAAAAGAATTCTAAGTAATGTTTGAAAAAACAGAAAGTTTTTCCATATAAAGAGGATATGTGTAATGCTTCTTATGATATAATTGTTACAGACCGTAAAACAGAAAAGACGAAAGAGAAAGGTGCAGTTATGAAATACTGGGAAATTTTTGAGAGTGAACTGGGTCCTATTCAGGTAATATGTGATGAGGAAGGAGTATTAGGCGTGGAATTTGGGAGTGAAGCCCCAAAAGAGGGATTAAAAAAATCCACAGACCTGATAAAGAAGACGGTTCTTCAGCTGAATGAGTATTTAATAGGAGAAAGAACAGAATTTGATCTTCCGTTAAAGCCTGAGGGAACTGCATTTCAAAAAAAGGTATGGGAGGCGCTTTGCACCATTCCTTACGGACAGACAAGAAGTTATAAAGAGATTGCCATACAGATTGGGAATGAAAAAGCCTGCCGTGCAGTGGGGATGGCAAATAACCGCAACCCCATTTCCATAATCATCCCCTGCCACCGTGTAATTGGTGCAGACAAAAGTCTTGTGGGATATGGGGGAGGACTGAATATTAAAGTGAAGTTATTAAATCTGGAGAGTTCTGGTGTCACCTGGAAAAATTATTAAGATTTCATTGTGATTCTTTCGGTTCGTTTAAAATGCTATACTTTCCCGACTGTTCATGTTATAATCCTCCACGTCACCAGAAAAGAATTTTATGATGAGGAGTGATTCTATGAGAAAAAATAAGATCTTAGCAGGAATCTTGATTGCGATGACAGTGATGATGACAGCGACAGCCTGCGGAAAGAATAATACTAAAGCGGAATCGACGCAGGAAACCAAGCAGCAGGCAGAAGCATCCACTGAGGCAACCACAGCGGTGAACGCAGAAGTGGCTTCATCGGAGCAGGAAACATCAGAGGGTGAGGAGACATCGGAAGAAGAGGAAACAAAAGAAACACAGCCGATTACAGCCAATGATGCAGGCGATATTAAGGAAGGCTTATTTACTTCCAAATCAGGCAAATATGAGATTATGCCGCCAAAAGGCTGGTCACTGGACGAAGACGGTGACGAGAGTGTGGTAGCAATATCTTCACCGAATGGCGAAGATTACCTGGAAGTTACTTATGTACAGGGTGATGATGCAGATGGAGCCAGAGAAGTTTATCCGGCTACCATGGATGAATATAAGAAGTTAATCAGCCGTGGTGAGGATATGGAATTTGTTCGTTATGATGTTAAAAACGGCAGCGACGGCAGCCAGACCTTCCGTTATGCACTTCGGTATAAGACACCTCAGGATGGAGTTCGTTATTATGCCATCTCCGGTTCTTATAACGCAGCTACAAAAACTTATATCAGTGCAGCAGGAACCATTGGTTCAACTGACAGCGGTGTAGAAGGACAGATCGAAGCAGCTCTGGATTCTCTTAAACTGAAATAAAAAACAATAATAGAATGAATGAAAGCAGGGGCGGTAACCAGTTAAACATGGTTACCGCCCCTGCTTTTATAAGTGAATCTTTATTCCGTTTAACAGCTGGACATCCTCTTCCTGATGTGTACTGATTAAAACCAGCTTTCCTGCCGATTGCTCTTTTATATAGGTTATCACCTGTTGTTTTGTCTCCTCATCAAGGCCTGTAAACGGTTCATCCATGATTACCATATCAAAAGGTACCATTAGAGCGCGTATTATGGCCACACGGCGTTTCATTCCACCACTTAAGGTTGATGCTGCCCGGTCCAGAGATTCGTCAGGCAGCAGCCGTTTAAGGGCTTCCCTGGCCTTCCTCTTATTATTTCCAGAAGAAGGCATTACCATGGTTACATTTTCTACCGGAGTGAACGCTTCGCAGAGCCGGTTTTCCTGAAATACGGCTGAAATTCTTTCTTTGGCAAGACCGTTTACCTCTCCGGAATCGGCTGAAACAAGACCCAGCAGTATATGAAACAATGTGGTTTTCCCTGATCCGGATGGTCCCATGAGACAGTAAATATTACCCGATACCAGATGAAGACTGACCTGATCAAGTACGAGGTGTCCGTCAAAGGACTTGCAAAGCTTTCTGATTACAAGTTCCATATTCATTCCACCTCTTTCTTTTTCTGTCTGATTCCGGGAGATGCCAGGCTTAAAAGCCACAGGAAAAAGGATTCAAAAATCGCGCTGAGTAAAATGATCACCAGCGTCCAGGCAAATAAATCAGCAGTACTTAAATAAATCTTGGAAAGATAAAGCTTTTCACCGATTGAATGGAGAGGAACGCCGATTACTTCTGCGGCAATTCCTGACTTCCAGCTCATACCCAGCGCCACCCGGCAGCCGCTTGCCAGATAGGGAAGCAGCGCCGGACGATAAAGGTAAAAAAATCTTTTTGCTTCTGACATCTTAAAAACATCAGCCATTTCCAGCAGATGACGGTCTGTGCTTTTGATTCCTGCAATGGTCTGTATATAGATTATGGGAAATACAACAAGGAACCCGATAATCACAGAGAGATTTTCAGATCCTGCCCAGATTAACGCCAGTATAACAAAGGAGGCAACCGGAACCGACTTGATCAGTGCCATAAGAGGCGACAGAAAATCCCCGATGAGGGGGTATCGGCAGGCAGCTGTACCGGCTAAAATTCCGGCTGCAAAAGCAGAAAGAAATCCAAGGTTGATTTTTCCAAAGGAGTAACCTATGGTTTTCCAAAAGTCTGCCAGACCGATCTGGTTGAGCAATGCCAATATGACGTCCAGCGGACCTACCAGTATAATGCTGTTGTGGACGGCCAAACTGGCGGCCTGCCATATCAAAAGCCAGAACAGGATGATTCCGGCTTTTTTTAAGCGGAGAATGCCTGCATTCATAATCGGATCTCCTTAAGGTGCTTACTGATGCATATAGTAGAAGTCATCACCAGGCAGTGCGCCTCCCACTGTCTGAGGTTCCATTTCATAAAGAACATTTAAATATCCGCTTAAAAGAGATTTCATTTTTTCACCGTCTACATAGGTAATGCTGCAGAAAGGTATTGCTTTTTCTGCAACAGGTGCTTTCTCAATAATTCCAGCGGCAGCCACTAATGCAGCGGCCTCGCTTACATTATTATTGGCAAATTCTGCAGATTCCTTGTGATCTGCAAGAAATTGATCAATGGCTTCTTTATGATCCTTTAAAACATCATTTCTGCAGACAGTAACGCCAGTTACCAGACTTCCGTTTCCTTCTTTTGCAGCGGCATCCCACTCTTTGTTTAAATCAAGAACCATTTTCAGCTGATCGTTCTGAGCCATGGCGGCTGTCACAAATGGCTGGGGAAGAAGACCTACTGCGTCCGGTTTCTCTTTTAATACGGCAGCTACTTCTGCAGCTTCTGACTTATATTCCAGCTTTACATCATCAGCAGTCAGCCCGTTCGCCTTCAGGACGTAATTTAAGGCATAATCAGGAGTGGTTCCTTTTCCTGTTAAATAAACAGTTTTCCCCTTTAAATCAGCTGTGGTATGAATGGAGTCATCCGAAGACACAGCATAAAGAACGCCCATGGTATTGATGTCAAGAACGGTCACATTGTGTTTGGTTTTGGTGTAAAGGATGGATGACATATTGGCAGGGATCAGGGCTACATCCAGTTCTCCGCTCACAATTTTACCAAGGAGCTCATCGGCTGCAGTCACCATGGTAAATTCATAGGAATTCCCGGTTTCTCCATTTTTAGCCTTGTCCATCAGTTTTACCAGTCCCATGGAAGTAGGGCCTTTTAAAGAGCCGATTTTTAAGGTGTAGGAGTCTTTTGAACCCTCTGCTTTTGAAGGCTCCGGTGCTTTGGTGGTTTCTGGTGCCGCTGTAGTCTGGGCCGCAGATGTGCTTTCCGGTGCTGGAGCGGAAGCCTGTGGACTGCTTTTTGCACAGCCGGTTAAGACAACGGCTGTCATAGCAAGTGCTGCAAGTGCTGATAAAACTTTTTTCATAATAATCCTCACTTTCTGTCCGTACCATTTTATATTGGTTTTTATGCAAACAGATGAAAAAAAACCACGCCGACAGGCATGGGATTTCCGGTTTGACGTATTCTCCTCGCCTTCTCCGTCAGGTGTTCCTTCCGGGTTAGTACGAACAGGTAAAGTATACCATTTTTCAGTCTTGTTTGTCAAAATATTATGCAGAATCTCATGGAAATGTGTTATACTTGTAACACCTGAAGAGCGTGACTCTGTCAGGATTGTGAAAGGAGAAAAAACAATATGAATGATGTATATGAGAAGCTTTTAAGCTGTTTAAAAAGTGTACGGGAGAAAACTGATTTTGTTCCCGAGGTTGCCCTTATTCTTGGTTCCGGACTTGGGGAATATGCGGAGGAGATTGAAGTAGCCGCCACCATAGATTATAAAGACATTGAGGGATTTCCGGTTTCAACTGTAGCCGGTCATAAAGGAAGATTCATCTTTGGTTATGTAAATAAAGTTCCGGTAGTCATTATGCAGGGACGGGTTCATTTTTATGAAGGATATCCCATGACGGATGTAGTTCTCCCAACAAGACTTATGGGACTTATGGGTGCAAAGACCTTATTTTTGACCAATGCCTGCGGCGGCGTCAACAAGGAATTCAAACCGGGCGATTTTATGCTTCTTAAGGATCACATTGCCACATTTGTTCCTTCTCCTCTAATTGGAACCAACATTGGGGAGCTGGGAACCAGATTTCCGGATATGAGCGATATTTACCGCAAAGAGCTGAGAGCAGTAATTAAAGAAGCGGCAAAGGAAGAGGGGATTGAACTGCAGGAGGGAATTTATCTGCAGCTGACAGGACCTGCCTATGAATCTCCTGCAGAAGTACAGATGTGCCGGATACTGGGAGCGGATGCGGTTGGAATGAGTACAGCCTGTGAGGCGCTGGCTGCCAACCATATGGGTATGAAGGTATGCGGTATTTCCTGTATCACCAATATGGCATGCGGTATTATCGACCAGCCTTTAAGCCATGCAGAAGTTCAGGAGACTGCAGACCGGGTGGCACCGCTGTTTAAAAAGCTGATTACGGCATCCATTACCAAGATAGCCGGTAAATAAAGGAGGAAGGGGCCTATGGATCGTATGCTGGCGGAACGGATTTTTGCTGCGTCAGGAAGAAAAAAGCCATCTCTGGTATTGAAACATGCCAGGATGGTGAATGTATTTACTTCAGAGCTGGAAGATGGTGATATTGCCATTGAGGGCGGATATATTGTGGGGATTGGTTTTTATGAGGGGGAAACAGAGGTGGATTTATGCTGCCAGGTGGTGTGTCCCGGTTTAATTGACGGACATATCCATTTGGAGAGTTCCATGCTCTCCCCTGAAGAATTTGCGAAAACCGTAATTCCTCATGGTACTTCAGCAGTCATTACGGACCCCCATGAGATTGCCAATGTGGCAGGAGCAGAAGGGATAAGATTTATGATGGAACGCTCCAGGAATCTGGATTTGGATGTGTACTTCATGCTCCCTTCCTGTGTTCCGGCGGCAAAGCTTGATGAGTCCGGAGCTGTTTTAACAGCAGATGATCTGGCCCCCTTTTATCAGGAAAAATATGTGCTTGGACTTGCAGAACTGATGGATTCCCATGGAACCATACAGGCAGATCCGGATATTTTGAAAAAAATAGTGAGTGCCGAAAAACACGGCCGGATCATCGATGGTCACGGCCCTCTTCTTTGCGGCCGGCAGTTAAATGCTTATATTACGGCCGGTGTTGGCTCGGATCATGAGTGCTCCTGCATGGAAGAAGCGGTGGAAAAAATAAAACGGGGACAGTGGGTGATGATACGGGAAGGAACTGCGGCCAGAAACTTAAAGGCCCTCCTTCCCCTGTTTGAGGAGCCCTATTTTCACCGCTGCATGCTGGTGACCGATGACAGGCACCCCGGCGAGCTGTCCAGGCTTGGCCATATGGATTATATTATCAGAATGGCAATCAGGCTGGGAGCTGATCCGGTGCGTGCCGTAATCATGGCTTCTTATCAGGCTGCCCGGTATTTCAGACTGAGTGAGACAGGAGCCATTGCACCCGGTTATCAGGCAAATCTCATTGTTATTTCTGACCTTAAGGAGTTTACAGTCAGTAAGGTTTACCGGAAAGGAATTCTGGTGGCAGAAGATGGAAGGCTGGTACAATCCAAAGAGGCTGGAACAAATGCCCACAGGCAGATACCGGATAAAGTGGGTAACTCCTTCCGGTTAAAAGAGATTGTTCCAGAAGACTTTATTATGAAGGAAGAGGGAGATACCATACGGGTCTTATGTTTAACTCCCGGAGAACTGACTACAAAAGAGAGACTTGTGCCATGGACTGAAAAACTGAGAGCTGATCCGGAGGCTCTTGCTGCCATGGATATTGTAAAGATGGCAGTATTGGAGCGGCATAAGAATACCGGACATACAGGCCTTGGTTTCCTTGGCGGATACGGACTAAAACGCGGGGCTGTGGCAACCAGTATTGCCCATGATTCCCATAATCTGATCATAGCGGGAACAAATGACCGGGATATGGCGCTTGCAGGGAATACAGTGAGGAAAAACCAGGGTGGCATTGCGGTTGTGGCTGACGGAGTGGTTCTTTCAGAGCTGGCTCTTCCAATCGGTGGACTTATGAGCCCGGAGTCCGCGATATGGGTAGATGAGCGGCTGGAGAGGCTGAAGATACATGCGCAACAGCTCGGTATCGGAACGGGAATTGATCCTTTTATGACCCTTGCATTTGCCAGTCTTCCAGTCATTCCCATGCTGCGGTTAAATACCTGTGGTCTGATTGACGTACAACGGCAGGAAGTTGTAAAAACTATATTTTTCAGTACTTCAAAAAATACATACAATCAGTAAATAAGTATTGATATAAATATAACAATATGCGATAATGGTCGAAAAGACAGTTCATGCAGGGGATTTATTTCGGAGGGAGAATATTCATGAGAGTAACAATATGCATCGGAAGTGCATGTCATTTAAAAGGATCCAGAGAGATCATAGCCCAGCTTCAGAATCTGGTGAGAGAGAAGCATCTGGAGGAGCAGGTAGATTTAAATGGTTCTTTTTGCAGCGGAAATTGTGTGAATGGAGTCTGCGTAACGGTTGACGGTCAGATCTATTCATTAAAACCGGAAGATACAAAGGAGTTTTTTGATAAAGAAATTCTGGGGAGGCTTTAATCATGGGAATTATTGATTTCAAGGCGACCAAATGCAAGCACTGCTATAAATGTGTTCGTAACTGTGAAGTCAAGGCGGTCATGATTAAAGATGAACGGGCAGAAATCATGTCTGATAAGTGCATTTTATGCGGAAAATGCATGCAGGTATGTCCTCAGTCTGCCAAAACGCTTATCAGTGATCTGGATCTGGTCAAAGGATTTCTTGATATTGGGTATAAAACTGTGATTTCACTGGCTCCATCCTATATGGGGCTGTTAAACTATAAAACGGCAGGTCAGGTGAACGGAGCCCTTAGAAAGCTGGGATTTTCTGATGTGCGGGAGACCTCGGAAGGGGCAGCAGTTGTAACTGCTGAGTATACCAGACTTTTAAAGGAAGGCAGTATGGAGAATATAATCACAACCTGCTGTCCCAGTGTCAATGATCTGATTGAAATTTATTACCCGTCACTGATTCCTTATCTGGCACCTGTAGTTTCCCCTATGGTTGCCCATGGCAAGATGTTAAAGGAAGAATTCGGAAGGGATACCAAGGTGGTCTTTCTGGGACCCTGTATTGCCAAGAAGAAAGAAGCTGAGGATTTAAGACATGGGGATTATATTGATGCTGTCTTAAATTTCAATGATATAGAACGGTGGCTTGCACAGGAAGAGATTACCATAGGGGATTGCGAGGATATCCCT
Organism: Lacrimispora xylanisolvens; assembly: GCF_002934545.1. Classification (GTDB taxonomy): domain Bacteria; phylum Bacillota; class Clostridia; order Lachnospirales; family Lachnospiraceae; genus Lacrimispora; species Lacrimispora xylanisolvens. The sequence continues at coordinate 126,191 of NZ_PTJA01000010.1, read as the reverse complement.
TTTGTTCATATGAATCCAAGAGTGAACCGGCTCTATCCGGTTACCAACGGTATCGTAAGCTCAGTGCTGGCAACAGAGGCCGAACGGGATGGATACCGGAAGTTTTATGTCCATGGATGCCGCAACTGTATTGACCTGTGTAAAAGCATGCTCCGGGGTGAGATTACGGGGTGCTTCATCGAGATGAACATGTGTTCAGGCGGCTGTATCAAGGGTCCTGCTGCAGATCATGAACATGTGTCCAGATTCAGGATAAAGCTGGATATGGAAGAAACCATTGAAAAAGACGGGGTTCCCGATGAAGAGATCCAGGAAATCTTTGATTCCCTTACCTTTGGAAAGCGTTTCTTAAACCGTGCTCCCAGGGATATTGTTCCTACGGAAGCCCAGATCCAGGAGATTTTGAAGAAGACGGGAAAGACAAGACCAGAAGATGAACTAAACTGCGGAGCATGCGGTTATTCCACATGCAGAGAGAAGGCCGTAGCTGTTATACAGAAAAAAGCGGAATTAAATATGTGCATCCCGTTTATGCATGAAAAGGCAGAATCTTTATCCAATCTTGTTATGGAGACGTCTCCCAACATTGTACTTATTGTTGATAAGGAGATGAAGATTCTGGAATATTCTGCAGTTGGTGAAAAGTATTTTGGCAAGACCAGACAGGAAGCTTTAACCATGTATCTGTATGAATTGATTGATACCACTGATTTTCAGTGGGTGTATGATACCCATCAGAAAATTCATGGAAAAAAGGTAACATATGGAGAATACAGAATTTCTACTCTCCAGAACATTGTTTATGTAAACAAGGAAGATGTGGTGCTGGCTACGTTTATTGATATTACAAAGGAAGAAGAACAGGCCAGACAGGAGTATGAAAAGAAGTTAGAAACCATTGATCTGGCTCAGAAGGTAATTCATAAGCAGATGATGGTGGCCCAGGAAATCGCAGGGCTTCTGGGAGAGACTACGGCAGAAACGAAAACCACACTGACCAAGCTGTGCAAGTCTCTGTTAGATGAGGGCAGCGAAAGCGAGGTTAAATAATGGGAGTTACCGTCGACGTTGCTTATAAAAGCTTAAATAAATTCAGTGAAGTACTTTGTGGGGATAAGGTGGAGCTCCTTCATACGGATGACTCCAATATTATGATCCTTGCCGACGGTATGGGAAGTGGAGTAAAGGCAAACATACTGGCAACCATGACTTCCAAGATACTGGGCACCATGTTTTTAAACGGTGCAACCCTGGAAGAGTGTGTGGAGACCATTGTAGAGACCCTTCCTGTCTGTCAGGTGAGACAGATTGCATATTCTACCTTCAGTATACTTCAGGTATTCCACAATGGAGATGCCTATCTGGTGGAGTTTGATAACCCGGGCTGTATCTTTATCCGGGACGGGAGTCTGGTTCCCATTCCACACAGCATGCGGGTGATACGGGATAAGAAAATTAATGAATACCGGTTCCGGGTAAAAAAAGGAGATGCTTTGATTCTGCTTAGTGACGGAACCATTCATGCAGGTGTAGGGCAGCTTTTAAATTTTGGCTGGCTCTGGGAAGATGTGGCTGCTTATGCGGTAAAACAGTATCGTATGACCATATCGGCTGTTCGTCTGGCCAATGCGTTATGCAGAGCGTGTGATGAACTTTACCAGTACCGGCCCGGAGATGATACAACCGTTGCTGTTATGCGGATCATAGACAGCAAACCGGTTCATTTAATGACAGGACCGCCAAAGGACCCGGAAGATGATGTTTGTATGGTAACGGATTTCTTATCCGGAGATGATACCACCAAGAGGATTGTCTGCGGAGGAACCAGTGCCAATATTGTTTCCAGGACCATGGATAAGAAGCTGACGGTATCCCTGGAGTATAACGATCCGGATTTACCGCCAGTGGCTTACATTGACGGCATTGAACTTGTCACAGAAGGGGTATTGACTTTAAACCGTGTTTTAAAACTCTTAAAGCGGTATGTTAAAAATGAATCAGTAACGGAGGAATTTTTCCTGGAACTGGATAAACCAAACGGCGCATCCATGGTAGCAAAGATGATTATTGAGGACTGTACGGAATTAAAACTGTATGTGGGAAAAGCGATTAACAGCGCTTACCAGAATCCGGGGCTTCCCTTTGATTTGGGAATCCGGCAAAATCTTGTAGAGCAGTTGAAGCATGCGGTGGAAGAGATGGGGAAGACGGTTACAGTTGCTTATTATTAATAGAGAATATTCACACAGCCACATTTTGTGGAAGCTTCAAGGAGGAACGATATGGTAACGAATGATGCAACCTTACTTCGCATCAAGCATCAGGTTTTAAATGAAGTGGCGAAGCTTGCCTGGGAAGGTACATTGGAACAGAAAAGGGATGAGATTCCCTATCATATGATTCAGGGGCCAAAGGCACAGTTTCGGTGCTGTATTTACAGGGAGAGGGAAATTATCAGAGAGAGAGTCAGGCTGGCAGAGGGGTTCTGTCCCAGTGGCAGAGACACTAAAAATGTAGTGCAGGTAATTAATTCTGCCTGTGAGGGATGCCCCATTGCCAGATATGTAGTGACAGATAACTGCCAGCTCTGTATGGGCAAGGCCTGCCAGAATTCCTGTAATTTCGGAGCCATTACCATGGGGCACGACCGGGCCCATATCGATCCTGACAAATGTAAGGAATGCGGAAAATGTTCTCAGGCATGTCCTTATAATGCTATCGCAGATTTAACACGACCCTGTAAAAGAAGCTGTCCGGTAGATGCAATTACCATGGATGATAACGGAATCGTTGTAATCGATGAGAGTAAATGTATTCAGTGCGGGGCATGCATTCACAGTTGCCCATTTGGCGCAATTGGATCAAAAACCTTTATGGTAGACGTAATTAATCTGATTAAGGCTGGGAAAAAGGTAGTGGCTATGGTGGCGCCTGCAACAGAGGGTCAGTATGGAGCGGATATCACCATGGCAAGCTGGAGAACAGCGCTTAAGAAGATCGGATTTGAAGATATGGTTGAGGTTGCCCTTGGGGGAGACTTAACAGCTGCCGCAGAAGCTGCAGAATGGGCAGAGGCTTATAAGGAAGGGAAGAAGATGACTACTTCCTGCTGTCCGGCATTTGTAAATATGATAAAGCAGCATTACCCCATGCTTTTGGAGAATATGTCCACAACGGTTTCTCCCATGTGCGCGGTATCACGAATGCTGAAGGAGAAAGATCCGGAAACCATCGCTGTCTTTATTGGACCCTGTATTGCCAAAAAAAGTGAAGCTCTGGATCTGAATGTGAAGGGAAATGCGGATTACGTGTTAACCCTTGGAGAGGCTCATGCCATGATGGTGGCCAAGGGAGTAGAGCTGGAGCCGGAGGAGAATACATATCAGGCAGGTTCTATTTTTGGAAAGCGGTTTGGCAATGGAGGCGGAGTTACCGCTGCTGTATTAGAATGTCTCAAGGAATCAGGAGAAAATACAGAGATTGAGGTCATGAAGTGCAACGGTGCTGCGGAATGCAAGAAAGCGCTGATGCTTCTAAAGGTTGGAAAGCTTCCTGCAGACTTCGTGGAAGGAATGGCCTGTGTGGGCGGCTGCGTAGGAGGCCCAAGCAAGCATAAGAGTGAGGGAGAGGCCAAAAAGGCAAGGGATTTACTTCTTGGCAAGGCCGATTCCAGAATGGTGCACGAGAATCTGAAAAATCAGGGTCTTGAGGCTGTTATGATGCATAGAAACAACTAAATAAGATAAGAGTAACAGATATAAGTAACCCTGCCGGATTATAACCCGGCAGGGACTTTTTTAATCATATATCTGCTTACATTCCTGCAAACTGATTCTTTATTTTGGAAATTTTCTGCTGTTCTGCCTGCTCTGTGGTATACCATCCCTTGGCGGACATCTTTTTATAGATATCGTCCTGCATGCACAGCGTATCATTTAACGCATTGTCAAATGCCTGGTGTACATTCATGGTAGGGGACTCGATGGTTCCGTGCAGATATAAATCACAGGCACCCTTTGTGACGTTGAGTAAGTTTTCCATAATACACTTATCGTCCATCTTGCTTCCTCCTTACACTAATTTATAGATGTTATCGAAAATCTGCTGGTGTTTTTGCTGCAGCTGCTGTGCGCAGGCTTTTAATTCAGGATCCTGTAAATTTTGTGCAGCATCCTGGCACTGGGTTTTTAAGAAATTTTCATGTCCGAGAGCGTCTTCAATATAATTTAATTCTTTTGGGCTCATGTCTCATCACCTCCAGTCATAGTATGGAGAATTTAAGACGATCCATGCATTTTTCATTTCATTTCCTTTTTATGACAAAAAAACTCCTTCTGACCAGGCAGAAGGAGTTTAAAAATGAACTAATTATTATTAATTGATCTTTTTACGTAGCTGGTGTGAAGCAGGTGATGTGCCTTTTCACTTCCAGGTTCCCCAAGATAGGTAGCATAGAGTTCCTTGATCGCAGGGTTCTCATGAGATTTACGAATCGGTGCAGCTGCATCGGTATCGTAGAGTACTTTTGCACGCAGTGTGCGGATATCTGTGGTGTTGCGCACATATCCTGGCTGCTGAGGCTGACCGCCGCCGTTTACACAACCGCCTGGGCAGCCCATGATCTCGATGAAGTGGTAATCAGCTTCGCCGGATTTAACCTTGTTTAAAAGGTCTCTTGCATTGCCAAGGCCGGAAGCAACAGCAACTTTTACATCCATATCGCCAACATGATAGGTGGCTTCCTTGATCCCTTCTGTACCGCGGACATCAGTGAAATCCAGCTTCTTAAGTTCCTCACCGGTTAATGTCTCTACAGCAGTACGAAGAGCAGCTTCCATAACGCCGCCGGTAGCACCGAAGATTACGCCTGCACCGGAATAAATTCCAAGAGGAGCATCAAACTCTTCGTCAGGAAGATTGTTAAAACGAATACCAGCCTGTTTGATCATTCTGGCTAATTCTCTGGTAGTTAAGGAATAATCTACATCAGCAACGCCGTTGGCATCCTGATCTTCTCTGCCGATCTCAAATTTCTTTGCAGTACATGGCATAATGCTGACAGAAACGATATCTTCCGGCTTAATGCCCATCTTTTCTGCATAGTAGGATTTGGCAATGGCACCGAACATCTGCTGCGGAGATTTACAGGAAGATAAGTTCTCTGTCATATCCGGGAAGTAGTGCTCGCAGTATTTAACCCAGCCTGGAGAGCAGGAAGTAATCATAGGGAGAACGCCGCCGTTCTGTACACGCTCGATGAACTCGTGTGCTTCTTCCATAATGGTTAAATCTGCACTGAAGTTGGTATCAAATACTTTATCAAAGCCAAGTCTTCTGAGAGCAGCAGCCATCTTTCCTTCAACGTTGGTTCCGATCGGGTAATCAAATTCCTCACCAAGAGCAGCACGTACAGATGGTGCAGTCTGAACGATAACATGCTTTGCAGGATCTGCTATGGCAGCAGTTACTTCATCAATACTGGATTTTTCGTAAAGAGCTCCTGTAGGACATACTGCGATACACTGTCCGCAGGAAACACAGCTGGTTTCTCCCAGTCCCATATCAAAGGCAGAACCGATAAATGTGGCAAATCCACGATCATTTGGTCCGATTACGCCAATTCCCTGTACTTTCTCACAAACTGCAGTACAACGGCGGCAGAGGATACATTTGCTGTTGTCTCTGACCATGTGAGCGGCACTCTCGTCCAGAACGGAAGGAGTCTTGTCGCCGTCAAAGTAGTCATCTGCATCCACGCCCATTTCCTTACATAAAGTCTGCAGTTCACAGCTTCCGCTGCGTACGCAGGATAAGCAGGAACGGTCATGGTTGGAAAGAATCAGCTGAAGTGTTTTCTTTCTGTATTCACGAAGGCTTGGAGTATTGGTCTTTACCTCTAAGCCCGGATTGATTGGGTATACGCAGGAAGCAGCAAGTCTTCCTCCGTTGATCTCAACGGTACAGAGTCTGCAGGCTGCAATCTCATTGGTATCTTTTAAAAAGCATAAAGTCGGTATCTCTACCTGGGCAAGTCTGGCAGCTTCCAAAATGGTGGAGCCTGCCGGAGCGCTTACGTCCATGCCATTGATTTTTATAGTGATATTCTCCATGATACAATCTCCCTCCATTATTTTTTATAGACAGCGCCGAATTTACATTTCTCCATACAAACGCCGCACTTGATACATTTTTCAGGATCAATCACATGCAGGTTCTTAACGGAGCCGGTAATGGCGTTAGCAGGACAGTTTCTTGCACAAAGCGTACAGCCCTTGCACTTGTCAGCATCGATGTAGTAGGAAAGAAGTGCCTTACATACACCAGCCGGACATTTCTTGTCATAAATGTGGGCGTTGTATTCGTCACGGAAGTACTTTAAGGTAGAAAGTACCGGGTTTGGAGCTGTCTGGCCAAGTCCGCATGCAGAGTTGGCTTTCACGTAATAGCACAGTTCCTCTAAACGGTCAATATCTTCCGGTTTTGCCTGTCCTTTTGTAATCTTGTCAAGTATCTCAAGCATACGCTTGGTACCGATACGGCATGGAGTACATTTACCACAGGATTCCTCTACGGTGAACTCTAAGAAGAACTTCGCGATATCAACCATACAGTCGGTTTCATCCATTACAATCAGACCGCCGGAACCCATCATGGAGCCGATTGCAAGAAGGTTGTCATAGTCAATTGGAATATCGTAGTGCTCGGTAGGAATACAGCCGCCGGAAGGTCCGCCGGTCTGAGCAGCTTTAAACTTCTTTCCGTTAGGAATGCCGCCGCCGATTTCCTCGATGATTTCACGCAGTGTGGTACCCATAGGAACTTCTACCAGACCGGTGTTGTGGATCTTGCCGCCTAAAGCGAATACTTTTGTTCCCTTGGATTTCTCTGTACCCATGGCTGCAAACCATTCCGGGCCGTTTAAGATGATCTGTGGGATATTTGCATAAGTTTCAACATTGTTTAAAATGGTTGGTTTGCCAAATAAACCTTTCTGAGCAGGGAAAGGAGGTCTTGGTCTTGGTTCACCACGGTTTCCTTCGATGGATACCATCAGTGCAGTTTCCTCGCCGCATACGAATGCACCTGCACCCAGACGAAGATCAATGTTAAAGGAAAAGCCTGTTCCGAAGATGTCATCGCCTAAAAGTTCCATCTCTCTGGCCTGTTCAATGGCGATTTTAAGACGGTCAACAGCGATTGGGTACTCAGCACGAACGTAGATAAAGCCCTGAGATGCACCGATTGCGTAACCTGCAATGGTCATGGCTTCCAGCAATGCATGAGGATCGCCCTCTAATACGGAACGGTCCATGAATGCGCCTGGGTCACCTTCATCTGCGTTACAGCATACATACTTCTGATCAGCATCATTCTGCTTCGCCAGTTTCCACTTCATTCCGGTAGGGAAGCCAGCGCCGCCGCGTCCTCTTAATCCGCTGTCTAAAAGAACCTGGATTACGTCATCAGGAGTCATCTCGGTAAGAACCTTACCAAGTGCCTGATATCCGCCGGTACCTATGTATTCTTCGATTTCTTCCGGATTAATAACACCGCAGTTTCTTAAAGCGATTCTGTGCTGCTTTTTGTAGAAATCTGTATCACTTAAGGCTTTGATTCCAGTAGGAGTTACTGTCTCATCATAAAGAAGGCGTTCAACCGGACGTCCCTTTAATAAGTGTTCGCTGACAATCTCCGGAATATCCTCTTCTTTTACCATTGCATAGAAAGTAGCATCTGGATAGATAATCATAATGGGACCCAGAGCACAAAGACCATGACAGCCTGTCTGTACCACTGATACTTCTTCAGAAAGACCCTGCTTTCCTAATTCATCTCTTAATTTAACCATAATCTGCTGGCTTCCGGAGGAAGTACATCCGGTGCCGCCGCAAACCAATACATGTGAACGATACATCCTGATTCCTCCTTATTTGATATCAGCAGATGATAATGTGTAGTTTTGAACAACGTGTCCGCCCAGAAGATGCTCTTTATAAACTTCCTCTGCCTTCTCCGCTGTCATCCTAATGTAGGTTACTTTTTCTTTGCCCGGTTCTAACACTTCTACGATAGGCTCGTACTGGCATAAACCGATACAGCCTGTCTGGGTAACAGAAAAACGGTCTGTCATATGGTTCTCCTGAACCAGATCTGACAATTTATTAAGAACAGGTCTTGCTCCGCTTGCAATTCCGCATGTTGCCATACCTACTAAAATACGGGTACGGGCGTGATCCTCTCCGCGCATGCTGACCTGACTCTGCATCTTCTCCCGAATTGCTTTTAATTCTTCAAGAGTCTTCATGTTTATCCTCCAATTCTGACGGGTCTAAATGACCGCGCCTCCATCAGTCTCCAATTTGTTTTCAAATAAATATTCCTTTATGTAAGCGGCTACCTCTGGTGAGTCAAAGGGAATCTCACCCAGAATCTCCCGAAAGAGTCTGGTATCCAGCTCAAAGGACGCTTCGTTATAACGATAGATATAGAGAAAATCTGTATCCGGATGGCAGGTGATCAGTGTCTGAATGGTACTGTTCATGTCACCTAAGGGCATTCGGTCTATGTGGGAGAGTCCGAAAACAGCAGTTGTCTTCGTTCCGATACCCGGTTTCGATTCGATGGAGAAGCTCCCTCCCGTGGATTCCGCTGCATATTTGAAAAACGGAATACCAAGACCGACCTTTCTGGTCTGGCGGGTGGTAAAAAACGGGTCTGTTACGTGTTCTAACTGTTCTTTTGTCATTCCGCAGCCGTCGTCAGAAAGCTGGACGGTCAATTCATCTGTAGAGGTATTCACAGAAACAAGAATGGTAACCAGGCTGGCGCCTGCCCGTGTGGAGTTCTCTGCCACATCCAAAATATTTAAAGAAATCTCTGTCATCATAAGCGTATGTAATTATTCGTATTTGGCTAAAATACCTGGAACATCATCGACTGTCAGTCTTCCGTAAACTTCTCCGTTCACCATCATGACAGGAGCCAGACCGCAGGCGCCTACGCAGCGGCAGGAGTCTAAAGAAAACTTTCCATCCGGAGTGCATTCTCCGTTGGTGATGCCAAGTATATCCTCAATTTTATGGAAAATGTCACCGGAGCCTTTTACGTAGCATGCGGTTCCAAGACAGACAGATACCTGATATTTGCCCTTAGGCTGAAGTGCAAACTGGGCATAAAAAGTGGCAACACCATAAATCTTCTCAAGGGGAATACCCGTTTCATCAGAAATTATGGTCTGAACTTCAATTGGAAGATAACCATAGATATCCTGTGCCTTCTGCATGATAGGCATAAGAGATCCTTTTGTATCTTTGAGCTGGGAAATCATTTCTTTCAAAGCAACTTCCTGCTCTTTTGTCCCGTTAAACTGGACGCCTTGTTTTTTACAAGTCATTTGATAACCTCCTTCAATGTTGCTTATGCAATGTAACTGATATTTTATCATGTTATTGAGAAAAAATCTATAGTTTTAATCAAGATTCGACAAAAAAATAACAAACATTACGTGGGAAATTTATACACTTGAGGCACTATTTATGATATAATTATTAATAATGTCTTGAATTGTGTGAATAGCGTGAATGGATGGAGGAAAAGGGCCATATGACAGTCGAAGATATCAGGAAAATACTGGGTGCAAAAGTGCTGGTTGGAGAGGAGCATCTGTCTGAGGAGGTGAAGAGCGCCTGCGGTTCTGACATGATGAGTGATGTGCTTGCTTATTCAAAGGATCATTCTGTACTGCTCACAGGACTATGTAACCCCCAGGTAGTTCGGACTGCTGAAATGCTTGATATTGTGTGCATCGTGTTTGTAAGAGGGAAAAAGCCGGATGAAGCCATGCTCCAGCTGGCGGCTGAGAGGGGGATTATTCTTCTGTCCACCGGGCACCGCATGTTTTCTGCCTGCGGAATGCTCTATGAGGCAGGACTACACGGAGGTGCGATTTAATTATGGATGTCATTACATTTCATTATACGATTTCTCCGGATGATTTTACAAGAGCGGGAGAGGCAAGCAGCGATGTAAAGAGCAAATTGAAAAAAATGGGTGTTACACCGGAAGCCGTTCGCAAGGTTGCCATTGCCATGTATGAAGGAGAGATCAATATGGTAATACATGCCAAAGGCGGGGAGATCACGGTACATATATCAACCGAACGGATTGAGATGGTTTTAGAAGATGTTGGTCCCGGCATTCCGGATATTGGTCTTGCCATGCAGGCGGGTTATTCCACTGCTCCGGATGCGGTGCGTTCCCTTGGTTTCGGTGCGGGAATGGGACTGCCCAATATGAAAAAGTATTCCGATGAGATGGAGATACATACGGTGATAGGAGAAGGAACCACCATTCGGATGGTGGTGAATCTGTAGCCGCAAAAAATATGGATTGCTAAAAAGAGGTGAGCCATTGGATAAATTTTATCATTCTGTAAGACTTGATGAGGATCTCTGCATGGGCTGCATTAACTGCATTAAACGCTGCCCCACCCAGGCGATCAGGGTCAGAAATAAAAAAGCACAGATTAACAGTAAATTCTGTATTGACTGCGGTGAGTGCATCCGTGTATGCCCTCATCACGCCAAACATGCCATTTACGATACCATGGAGGATTTAAAGCAGTTTGAATACACGGTTGCCCTGCCGGCACCATCCTTATACAGCCAGTTTAATAACTTAGATGATGTGAATATTGTGCTAAATGCACTGCTGCTCATGGGCTTTGATGATGTATTTGAAGTGAGTGCGGCGGCGGAACTGGTCAGTGAGGCAACCCGGGAGTATTTAAGCAAGAATCCGGATAAGCTTCCGGTAATCAGTACAGCATGCCCTTCGGTGGTACGGCTCATCCGCGTTCGTTTTCCTAATTTAATCCCCAATCTTCTGCCGCTTAATCCTCCGGTTGAGGTGGCTGCCATACTTGCAGTGAGAAGAGCGATGGAAAAGACGGGATTGCCCAGGGAGAAGATCGGGATCATATTTATTTCTCCATGTCCGTCAAAGGTGACTTATGCCCGTGCTCCCCTGGGAACCGATCACAGTGAAGTGGATAAAGTCCTTGCCATTAAGGATGTCTATCCACGGCTTCTTTCCTGCATGAAAGCGGTAGGAGAAGAACCGCCGGAGATCGGAACGTCAGGAAAAATCGGCGTCAGCTGGGGAAGAAGCGGAGGAGAAGCAAGCGGACTCTTTACAGAGGATTATCTGGCTGCAGACGGGATTGAGAATGTCATACGGGTTCTGGAGGATATGGAAGACCAGAAATTTACCAATTTAAAATTTGTGGAGTTAAATGCCTGTAACGGCGGATGCGTAGGAGGGGTTCTTACCGTTGAAAACCCTTATGTAGCGGAGGTAAAGTTAAAGCGTCTTCGCAAATATATGCCTGTGGCAAGAAGCCATATGGAATCAGAAGGGGAAGAACTTGTGAGATGGACCAGCATGGTCCAGTACGAGCCGGTATTTCACCTGGGGGATACCATGATGGAAAGCTTTGCAAGGCTGAATCAGGTAGAACGGCTTTTGAAAAAATTTCCGGGACTGGACTGCGGTTCCTGCGGTGCTCCCACCTGTAAGGCACTGGCAGAAGATATTGTCAGAGGGGAAGCCGCTGAGTCGGACTGCATCTATTTCCTCCGGGATAATGTTCATAAGCTGACAAAGGAGGTTGCCAGACTGGCAGCTGATATTGAGGAGGGAGATGGAGACAGCTACAGTAAATTTAGAGCCATGACTTCATATATAGTAAGGATTTCTGATGAAATGAACCAGCTTGACAGGAAAGAGGGGAGAAATCAAAATGACGATAAGGGAACTGATTGATACTGGAGAATTTGAGACGATTCATGTAGGTGAGAGAACGGACAGAAACATTACAAAACCATTTTGCTGTGATTTATTAAGTATTGCCATGGGTAAAGCGCCTGAGGGCTGTGCATGGGTGACGGTTATGGGAAATATGAACACCCTTGCTGTTGCTTCTTTAACGGATGCCGCCTGTGTGATTCTTGCGGAGGGTGTGGCACCTGATGAGGCCGCAAAACAAAAGGCAATCGAACAGAATATTACGGTAATGAAGACCGGGCTTCCCATTTTTGAAGCAGCTCTGCTGATTGAAAAAAGGCTTTCCCATGAAGACGCTTGAATATGACCTCCATATTCATTCCTGCTTATCCCCCTGCGGTGATGACGATATGACACCTGGTAATATCGTAGGGATGGCAGCATTAAAAGGACTTGAAGTGATTGCGGTGACAGACCACAATTCCTGCAAGAACTGTCCCGCTGTTTTGCATTTTGCGGAGGAATTCGGGATTCTTGCAATTCCCGGTATGGAGATTTGTACGTCGGAAGAGGTACATGCGGTATGTCTCTTTCCTACGCTGTCAAAAGCCATGGAATTTGATGGGTATGTGGAGAAGAAACTGATCCCCTTACCGAATAACGTGGAAATTTTTGGGAATCAGTTTATATATAATAAGGAAGACGAAGCAGCAGGGACGTTCGAAAATCTTCTGATTAACTCCACAGAGATATCCTTTGACGGACTTTGGGATCTGGTCCGTTCCTTTGACGGAGTTATGTTTCCCGCTCATTTGGACAAAAACGCCAACAGCCTGTTGTCAAACCTGGGTTTCGTTCCGCCTGACAGCCGTTTTATGGCGGCAGAAGTGAGGAATTGGGACCGTCTTCCTGAACTGATCAGACAAAACCCCTATCTTGAGGGCTGTACGATTATTCAGAATTCGGACGCTCATCAGCTGGGGAACATCAAAGAACCGGGTCAGCCCCTGGAAGTAGAAGAAAAAAGTGTGGAAGGGATCATTGCTGCCCTTCTGAAGGGAAGACTTGTATGAATATGAGGGACTGAAGCTGCAGTCGTTCCTATTCCTGTATGGATGTAAAAGAGAAGGTTCCGGAATACAGAAAACAAACTGTATTTCGGGGCTTTTTTTGCTTTTTACTTTCCATTTTCCCCTAATTCCTGTATAGTAGAGATTAGTAACTGGGAAAGGAATGATGTTTTATGAAGAAATTTTTACAACTGGGTCTGGGTGTGACAGCCCTTGCCCTTATAACAGCCTTCGTGCCAGCTTCTCCATTTCCGTCCATGGCGTATGAGACGGCGGCAGCTGCACAAGAGACAACGCAGGTACGAGGCGGCTGGATAGATGAAAACCTGGGGCCGGGAGTTGCCAGATGGGTAGATGAAAGCGGAAACGTTTCTGCAAAGCCGGGAAAGCAGGAAGAGACTCAGGCAGAGACAGCGACACAGTCACAGGCGGAGACAGAAAGTCAGAGTACAGGAGAGACAGCAGGGCAGCAGGAATCATCAGAAACGGAGGGACAACCTGCTGGAAGAGTGATTGATCCTTCCAAACCAATGGTTGCCCTGACCTTTGATGATGGTCCTTACGCTCCGGTGGGAAATCAGATTATGGACAGTCTGGCACAGTATGGCGGAAAAGCAACTTTTTTCGTGGTAGGAAACCGGGCAGCCTATTATCCGGATGAATTAAAGCGTATGGCTGCAGAAGGACATGAGATTGGTAATCATACATATGAGCATAAGTATTTAAACAAGTTAAATGCCCAGCAGATTCAAAGCCAGATTAACCGCTGTAATGATGCGGTACAAGCTGTCTGCGGAGTAAGACCTGTATTAGTCAGACTTCCGGGAGGGAATAAAAACAGCACAGTTCTTCAGAATGTTCATGCGCCTATGATTATGTGGAGTATTGATACGCTGGACTGGAAGACCAGGAACACGGCTAAATCCATACAGACAGTGATGAGCCGGGTGAAAGATGGGGACATTGTGCTGATGCATGAACTCTATCCTCAAAGCGGAGCTGCCGCAGTTGAGATTATCCGCAGATTATCCGAGCAGGGATATCAGCTGGTTACCGTAAGCGAGCTGGCAAGCTATCGGGGCGGTGTGGTGTCCGGAGGAGTTTATTCACAGTTCTATCGATAAGAATAAAAAATGGAAAACTGTACCCTAATAGTAATGCTATTAGGGTATTTTTATAATATGGAGAAGGTGAACCCATGATACTGAGAATAAAAGACATATTAGAGAAATTAGAGGAAACAATCATCATAAAGTCAGTCTTATGCGAAGAAAATCTGACCATACGGGGAGTAAAACTATTAACTGACCACATTGCAGCTTTTGATGATCATATACTTTATATTGGCAGATACTCTGAAATCTTCAATAGTTCCGGCGATAATTTCCCCATGAATGTTTTATTGCTTGAATGTCCGTCTAATACGGATCTTTCTCACATGGTGAAGGAAGACTGCCATGCCAATGTTATTTATATACAGCCGGGAATCACCACGGAGGAACTGCTCAATGATATTACGGACATACTTGTGGATCAGTATTCGTTAATCGAGCGGCCAGCTGCACTATTTAATACCATTATACAAGGCAGAGGGCTTTCCTACATTATAGATATAGCCAGTGAGTTATTGGGAAATCCCGTTATGCTGGGAGATAATAATCATCGCTTGTTGGCAGCATCTGATTTTAAGGAAGTAGATGATCTGCCATGGATGGAATACCGGAATATGGGATTTACAACTTATGAGTATACACAAAAATATAATTTTAAGCAGTGGATAGAAAAAACAGTCCAGGACAAGAAAGCAGTCATTGGAAGTCTTGGAGAAGGTTACAGATATCGAAGAATATTTTGTGCGATACGGCTGGATCGGCGTATTGTGGGTCATTTTGCAGTTCTTGAATCCAACAGGCTTTTTACAGAGAAAGATCTGGAAATAACGGAATTCATCTGTGATGTAATAGCAAATGAGATTAAAAACAATCAATCCTCAGGTTTTCAGTATGACTGGCTGGCGAACCGTTTTATTTCGGATCTGATACAGGGAAGTCTTACGGAACCGGAATTGATTAAAGACAGAGCAAAGAGACTGCAGTGGAAATTGCCGGAGAAAAAATATCTTATTATTATAAAATACAATCACTATTCGGAAACATTCAGCTTAATCTCTTTGATAAGAGAATCAAAACTTTTTAAAGGTTCCCATGGAGAATTAATGTTTCATGATAATCATTTAATATTTATTACAGGCTGCAATCAGTCACAATACCTGACCAATGAAGATATTCAGCCCATTACTGAGTATTTAAAGCAGATGCACATGAGCGCCGGTGTCAGTCAGAGTTTTGCTGAAATATTGGAGATTCCTGAGGCATACGAACAGGCATTGGCAGCAATCCGGTTTGGCAAAAAGGAAGCAGCTGAGTTAAATATCTATCGCTATGAGGATTATGGTATTTATGATATGCTGGACCGGATAAAGGAACAAAAGGATCTGATCCATTATTGCCATCCGGATATTTTAAGATTAAAAGAATACGATGAGAACCATAAAACAGATTATTTGAAAAGTTTATATACGTACATTATAAACATGGGGAATCTGGTGGCTTCTGCCGATGAATTGTTTATTCACAGAAATACCATGAACTACCGTTTGTCTAAAATACAAGAACTGATATCCGTGGATATTTATAACAGGGACTGTTATATGACTTTATATTTTTCCTATAAAATCTTAGAATATATTAGTAAATGAGATAAAAATTCATTTGTGCAGAAATGTCATTGTTTCTGATATTTTTCTAAATAAATGCACGATGCATAAACGTCCGTAAGTATGTTACCATAAATATGTTAATATTTTATCAAAAACATACTTACGGAGGCGGCATATGAATTACGAGATTTTAAACACACCATTTTCAATTGGTAATATGATTGTAAAGAATCGTATTGCCATGGCACCAATGGGACTTAACTCAGGCCATATTGACGGAACAATTGCTGATGATGAAATTGATTATTTTGAAGAGCGGGCAAAAGGGGGAACCGGACTGATCATTATGGGCTGCCAATTCTTAACACAGGAACTGGCTCAGGGCTCCATGGAAGGATATCTGGATAATACCTATGTGATTCCGCAATTAACCACATTAGTGGAAGCAGTTCACCGCTATGGAACGAAGATCTGTGCACAGCTCAGCTGCGGTACCGGAAAAAACGCATTTCCTAATATGTTAAATGGAAAGGCGCCTGTTTCTTCTTCCGCAATTCCTTCCATGTTTGATCCGAATTTAATGTGCCGCGAATTAACGGTTGAAGAAATAAGGACTATTATGAAGCAATTTTCATATTCTGCAAAAGTATTAAAGGATGCTGGTTTTGATGCCATTGAGGTTCATGGTCATGCAGGATATCTAATTGACCAGTTTATGTCAGAAATCTGGAATAAAAGAACAGATGAGTATGGCGGAACACCGGAAAACCGTATGCGTTTTGCCGTTGAAATTGTACAATCCATACGGGAAGCAGTGGGACCGGATATGCCTATCCTGTTTCGAATGGCAGTAAAGCATAATTTTGAAGGCGGACGTACTTTTGAAGAAACCATTCCCCTTATGCAGGAACTGGAAAAAGCAGGAGTCGATGCACTGGATATTGACAGCGGAAGCTATGAAAATATCGATTATATATTCCCACCTGCTTATCTGGGTGATGCCTGTATGGCAGATGTTTGTGAGGTTGCACGTAAGGCAGTTAAAATTCCACTTTTAAATGCCGGTAACCACACTCCGGAAACAGCCGTTCAGTTAATTGAAAGCGGAAATGCTGATTTTGTATTGATGGGAAGACCTTTAATCGCTGAACCGGAGATGGCAAACAAAATTTTAACTGATCGCCGTGATGAAGTTCGTCCCTGTATTCGCTGTAACGATGACTGCATCGGAAGAATTCTGACCAGACTGACTAAAATCAGCTGCTCCGTCAATCCAGCCACTGGATTCGAGAAACGTTTTAAACTTGAAAAGGTGGATAAACAGCAGCATGTAGTAGTAATCGGAGGAGGTCCTGGTGGAATGGAAGCTGCCAGAACAGCAGCGCTCATGGGACATAAGGTTGACTTGTTTGAAAAAGAGAGTGATCTGGGGGGACAGTTACGCAGTGCAGCAACTCCTCCTTTTAAGAGCCAGCTGCGTGAACTGATTACCTGGTATAAGCGCCAGCTGGAGTTAACGGGAGTTGCAGTACATGTGAATACGGAAATAGGAGAAGATGATCTGGTGTTTGAGAAGGCAGATGCGATCATCGTTGCTACCGGAGCAATTCCAATGATGCCCCCGATTAAAGGAATAGAACGTGCAATTAATGTTCTGGAAGCACATTTGGATGAGAACAAGCTGAAAGGTGAAAAGATCATATATTGCGGCGGCGGCCTGTCCTCCTGTGACAGTGCTCTGGAAACTGCATTAAAGGGTAAGAAGGTGGCCATTATTGAAATGCTAGATGAAGTGGCAGCTGGAGATCATATGATTAACAAAGCATCCTTAATACCAATGCTTTTAGAGAATAAAGTAGAACTTTATACGGGACATAAGGTGCTTGAAATCACGGCTGAAGGTGTTCGGGCTATGGGAAAAGATGGAAAAGAGGTCTTCCTTGAAGGAAACACAGTGGTTGCCTCCTTTGGAATGCTTCCTAACAATGAAACAGCGAAAGCCATTGATGCAAAATACCATAATAAGGTACGGCTGATCGGTGATTGTACGAAAGTAGGAAAAGTAGGCGGTGCTGTGAGAAGCGGTATGTATGCTGCTATGTCTTTAAGATAATGGAATACAGGGCAGGAATCCAATAAGAGGATTGACCTGCCCTGTTTTTAAATGATTATTTCTCATCACAAACCTGAAAAATATAAAATTTCAGGTAGTAAGAATTTTCGTCTCCGCTCCAGAGAATCGGGTGGTCTGCAGACTGGGTGCGATATTCCACCTGACGCAGGCGCTTATGGGCGCTTACAGCCGCTTCTCTTATGGTTTTGGTAAACAGCTCCGGAGTCATGAAATGAGAGCAGGAGCAGGTGGCTAAATAACCGCCATCTGTAACAAGCTTTAATCCCCGGATATTGATTTCCCGATAACCCTTTACAGCATTTTTAACGGAGTTTCTGGATTTGGTAAACGCGGGAGGATCGAGAATCACCACGTCGAATTTTTCCCCGGCCTTCTCAAGCTCGGGCAGGAGTTCAAAAACATCGGCGCAGCGGAAGGAGACACGGTCGGAAAGTCCGTTTAACGCTGCATTCTCTCTTGCCTGTTCAACTCCAAGTTCCGATGCATCGACTCCAATTACTTCTTTTGCACCTGCCATACCAGCATTTAAGGCAAAGGAACCGGTATGGGTGAAGCAGTCTAAAACCCGTTTGTCCCTGCATAAGCGTTTCATGGCAAGCCGGTTGTACTTTTGGTCCAGAAAGAATCCTGTTTTCTGGCCGTCTTCCACATCTACCATATATTTAACATCGTTCTCTGTGATCTCCACTTTCGTGTCAAATGGCTCTCCGATGAAACCCTTGAATCGTTCCATCCCTTCCTGAAGGCGTACCTTGGCATCACTGCGTTCATAGATGCCCCGAATTATGATTCCGTCTTCTGCAAGTATATTTTTCAGCTTTTCAAGAATTACAGGCTTTAAGCGGTCAATGCCCAGCGCAAGAGATTCCACTACCAGAACATCGGAGAACTTGTCCACTACGATTCCCGGAAGAAAATCAGCTTCTCCGAAGATAATCCGGCAGCTGCTGGTGTCTACAGTAGTTTTCCGGTATTCCCATGCGTTTCGAACCCGCATTTCAATGAAATCCTCATTGATCTCCACGTCTTTTTTCCGTGTCATCATGCGGACTGTGATTTTGGAGTTGGTATTAATAAAGCCCCGGCCCAGACAGTAGCCGTCAAAATCATGGACAGTAACAATATCTCCGTTGGTATAATCTCCCGTTATGATATCAATTTCGTTGTCAAAAATCCACATTCCTCCGGCTTTTAAGGACCGTCCTTCTCCCTTTTTAATTCTTACAATAGCTGTTTCCATAGTCTGATACTCCTTTGTTTTATGATTGATGCTGTTTCAGCCGGACGAGCAGCTGATATAAGGGCTTAAATAAAATAAGTGAAACAGTGAAATTTCCCATACCGTGGATGAGGTCAAATGGTATTCCGGCAGTCCACCAGACAAAGGCTGCATACAGGCCCCCGGTCAGAAGTGTGGGCAGAGAGGAAAATAAACCAAACAGCATACCAAAGGTTCCTGACAGAAGCGCGACCGGGAATGGTGATGGACAGCTCTTATTATAAAGAAGAAAAATAGCGGCCGGAATAATCGCCCACACATACAGGTAAGAAAACCACCATATGCCAATTCCCCAGAATAAGCCTTCCAATAGAACAAACACGTACAGGATAATCCATACGTGTCTGCCAAATACCAAAGTGTATAAAATTAAAAACAAAGAGACCAGCTCCACATTGGGCAGCCAGGATAAGCTTACCTGACTGATCAATAGCAGCGAACTTAAAAACCCATCAATCACCAGATTCTTTGTGGTAATGGGACGATATTGTTTCATGTCCCGCCGCCTTTGCCATCAGAGAGGGTGTACTGAAAGGTGTAGTGTTCCCCGTCCTTAATCGCCTGCTGGCTGACGCCGTAATTGCATGGTTCTCCGTCACAAAGAAGAGCCCAGTAGGCACCGTCTTTTTTATAATCGGCCTGTTTACCATTAATTTTAATCACCATAAGTCCCGTTTCTTCTGTGGTGGTTCCTTCCAGAGTAAGACCTGGTATGGCGTTTATGGCTTCCAGTAAGAACTGCGCTTCCGTCTTTAGCTGATAGTGGTCTGTTGTCCCGTCCTTATATACTACATCTACGGTAATGTTCTTGGTTCCCGCCATAGGAACCGGCCTTGTCAGAGTATAGATGACTAACAGCAGTGCCAGGACTGCTATCGCGGTACAGCCTCCCAAAAAGGGAGAGAGCCTTTTGAATCGATTCATGTTATGCTGACTTCCTTTTTCATTATTCAAATAGCACAGATTAGTATAGCATAGAAGAGAGGACTGCCGCAAGGTGAGAATTTCCATCTTTTCTTAAAAACTTAAGTGATGTATAATGGATCAGTACTGTAGAAAAGAAGGTGGATAACGTATGGCTTTGAAAGAGCAGATATTAAATGAGATAAAGGGATGTGAAAAGCTTTTAATCGGAATCGGAGAGGAATGGAACGGCATTTTGGCTGGAGGGGAAGACAGCCTCTATGAAAGACTGGGCGGACTAATAAAAGATAAGGATTATTTTATAGTCACTACACTGACCAACGGGGAGCTGATGAAATCCGGTCTGGATTCAAAACGTATGGTGGCACCCTGTGGCAATGTTACCTGGAGACAGTGTTCCAAAGCCTGTACAAAAGACATCTGGGAACCAGGAGAGATTCCGGATGATATCTGCCCTCATTGTGGAGAACCGCTGACAGGAAATACCATTCAGGCGGAAACTTATATTGAAGAGGGGTATCTTCCCCAGTGGAATGCCTATACCAGATGGCTGGCAGGAACACTGAATAAAAAGCTTGTGATTTTAGAACTTGGTGTGGGATTTCAGACGCCGACTGTAATCCGGTGGCCTTTTGAGAAAACGGCTTCTGTAAATAACAAGGCATTTCTGTACCGCATTCATGGAAGTTTTGCACAGCTATCCGAAGGGCTGCGGGGAAAGGCAGAATCAATTCCTGTAAATTCCGTGGAATTCTTAGAAAGCATTTAGTAACGTTTTGCGTTGTGCAGGATCAGGGACTGTGTTAGAATATTGGAAAAAGGCGAAAAAGAGGTGGCTGCCATGATTGCAATTATTGACTATGATGCCGGAAACTTAAAAAGTGTGGAAAAAGCCCTTACTTCGTTAGGGGAGATACCGGTGGTAACCCGGGATAAGGAAACCATACTTGCAGCAGACAAGGTGATTTTGCCAGGTGTGGGAGCATTTGGCGACGCCATGGATAAACTTTGCCAGTATGACCTGCCAGATGTAATCCGGAAGGTAACAGAAAAAGGTACTCCTTTTCTGGGAATCTGCCTGGGGCAGCAGCTGTTATTTGACAGCAGTGAGGAATGTGAAGGAGTCAAAGGACTTTCTGTTCTTCCGGGTAAAATCGTAAGATTCCCGGACCAGTCCGGGCTTAAGGTTCCCCATATGGGCTGGAACAGCCTGACAATCAGACCGGGCGCAAGACTTTTTAAAGGTCTGGATTCCGGTGCATATGTTTATTTTGTCCATTCATATTATTTAGAGGCAGACAGGGAATCGGATGTTGCCGCATCCTGTGAGTACGGTGTGGCTTTTGGGGCATCGGTGGAACGGGATAATGTATTTGCCTGCCAGTTCCACCCGGAAAAGAGCGGAGATACCGGTCTTAAGATACTGAAAAACTTCATTGAACTGACATAAAGGAGGAACCGGATGCTTACAAAACGAATCATTCCATGTCTGGATGTACACAACGCAAGAGTGGTAAAGGGTGTTAATTTCGTTAATTTACAGGATGCCGGAGATCCGGTGGAAATTGCAGCAGCTTATGATAAAGCAGGAGCAGATGAGCTGGTATTTCTTGATATTACGGCTTCCTCCGATAACCGGAATACAGTGGTTGATATGGTACGCCGGGTTGCAGAAAAGGTCTTTATTCCGTTTACGGTAGGCGGAGGAATCCGGACAGTGGAAGATTTTAAGATGCTTTTACGGGAAGGCGCGGATAAGATATCCATCAATTCCTCTGCGATCAATACCCCCAGACTGATCTCGGATGCTGCTGATAAGTTTGGACGCCAGTGCGTGGTGGTTGCCATTGATGCAAGAAGGCGGGCAGATGGAAGCGGCTGGAATGTCTTTAAGAACGGCGGAAGAATCGATACAGGACTGGATGCGGTAGAGTGGGCTATGAAAGCAGACCGTCTGGGAGCCGGAGAGATTCTGCTCACCAGCATGGACTGTGACGGAACAAAAGTTGGTTATGATGATGAGCTGAATCGGATTATTGCAGAGTCTGTATCCGTTCCGGTTATTGCGTCAGGCGGAGCTGGAACCATGGAACATTTTCACAGCGCTCTTACAGAGGGCAAGGCAGATGCGGCTCTGGCGGCCTCCCTGTTTCATTACAAAGAACTGGAAATTATGGAGTTAAAACGGTACTTATCAGAGAAAGGAGTACCGGTTCGGATTTAAAGATGCAAAGGAGAAAATATGGGAGCAATTGATAACGACTGGCTGGAACCTTTAAACGGGGAATTTAAAAAGCCATATTACAGGGAACTTTATCAGAAGGTGAGGAAAGAGTACGAAACAACTCAGGTCTTTCCAGACCCCAATGACATATTCAATGCGTTTCAGTTTACCCCCCTTTCCAAAGTTAAGGTGGTGATACTGGGGCAGGATCCATATCACAACGTGGGTCAGGCTCACGGCCTGTGCTTTTCAGTGAAGCCCGATGTGGATATTCCGCCGTCTCTGGTGAATATCTATCAGGAACTGAAAGAAGACCTTGGCTGTAAGGTTCCTAACAACGGATACTTAAAAAAATGGGCAGATCAGGGAATTATGTTACTGAATACCGTATTGACTGTTCGGGCACACGCAGCTAACTCCCATCAGGGAATTGGCTGGGAGACTTTTACGGATGCGGCCATTAAAATTTTAAATGAGCAGGATCGCCCTATGGTCTTTCTTTTATGGGGGCGTCCCGCACAGAATAAGAAAGCAATGCTTACAAATCCCAAACACTTAATACTGGAAGCGCCACACCCCAGTCCTCTTTCCGCTTACAGAGGATTCTTTGGATGCAGACATTTCAGCAAAACCAATGCTTATCTGGAGGCAAATGGAATGACTCCAATTGACTGGCAGATAGAAAATATTTAAAACAGAGGAATTAAGATGAATATAATTGAGATATTAAAAGTTATCGTTCTGGGAATCGTGGAAGGATTTACAGAATGGCTGCCAATCAGCAGCACCGGTCATATGATTTTAGTAGATGAGATCATTCATTTAAACCAGCCGGACAGTTATAAAAACATGTTTCTGGTTGTAATCCAGCTGGGGGCGATTCTTGCAGTAGTAGTGTTGTATTTTGACAGGTTAAATCCATTTTCCCCAAGAAAAAAGGCGGCTCAGAAAAAGGCAACATTTATTTTATGGAGCAAGATTATACTGGCATGTCTGCCTGCAGCTGTGATTGGAATATTAGTGGATGACATCCTGGATAAATATTTAATGAACGGCTATGTAGTAGCAGCGACTTTAATTATATACGGTGTTCTCTTTCTTGTGATTGAGAACCGGAACAAGTACCGCAACTTTGAAGTGCAGAAGGTGGGAGAGATATCTTACCAGACAGCTCTTTATATTGGTTTGTTCCAGCTGCTTTCCTTAATTCCCGGTACATCCCGTTCCGGATCCACCATACTGGGTGCCATGATTTTAGGCTGCTCCAGAGCGGCATCAGCAGAATTTTCATTCTTCCTTGGGATTCCGGTTATGTTTGGTGCAAGCCTTTTAAAGATTGTGAAATTCGGTTTTAATTTTTCAGGAGCTCAGGTTTTTTATCTGATTTTGGGTATGGTAGTAGCATTTGCTGTTTCTGTCTATGCGATTAAGTTTCTTATGGGATATATCAGACAGCATGATTTTAAATTTTTTGGATATTACAGAATTGTCCTTGGGGCAATTGTACTGTTGTATTTTGGTGTAACCGCACTCCTTGGTTAAGGGAACCATGAAAAAGAGAGCTGTCCGCCGGCCAATCGCCGCGGTCAACTCTCTTTTGTATTATAGGTCATATTGTTCCTTTCCGACGGCTACGGTCTAAACAGCATTCCAATCCGCCCTTCAGCAGCTAGTTCATCTTCGCCGTCGAAGTTAAATAATAAATTCCGATTCTGTGTAACCAGTCCCATCTTCATTTCATCGTAGTCTTTCACATTAACTCTGGTCAACCCGTAATCAATATAGATATCGCACATAAATGCATTGGCAGTATTGATCAGAAGTGCAAGCGGAATGGGAATGGTACGCAGCTGGATATCGACATTCATCGTCCGCATATCCGTACCTCCTTCTCTTTAGCACCGGACATGCCGGTGTGGGCTTATGTATGAAACGTTACGTATAGGGGTAACTCTGGTAGTTTCATTTTACTCAATTCTATTTGAAATTACAAGAGTGAAAATAAAAAAGGACATGTTTTTGGTGTATGTCTACCCCAATAAATTGTGATATGTTCTAATTATATAAAAAAATACCTTGACATAAAACAATGGCAGGGTATTTTTTTTATGCAAACAAATTTCAAAGAACCAGAATTTCGGATTACAAAATTTGTAAGCCGAAAGTGACGTCTCGCAATGCTATTGACCGAATATAACTAAAAAAAATACCAAAAGTTACATATAAGCTGCTAATTATTACATGATAGTAGTTTTTGTAATTTATTGGAGTATAATGTAATTATTTATCAAATGCAATTAAATAGTAACTAACAGGGGAAATAACAGAGGAGGAAGGAGCTTTTTCATGAATGCAGTCACATCCGGAAATCTAATAATCCACAGTCTTTTAAATATCAATGAAGTTACTGAATTTGAAATGGACATAAAGAAAAACTGCCATACACTTGCCAAGCTAAAAGGATATGTTTCGGAAGATATTGGAGTATCGCCTATCTTACAAAAACTGGAGGGAAGTAGTATATCCGTTACGATGGCTGATAAAAATGGGAATGAAATGAGCCCTCCTGTTTTCTGTGGTTTTATTATGGAGGTCTCAATATGCAGGGAGGGAAACGGCTATACTGCTGAAATAGAGGCAGTGTCCCCTACCGAACTGCTTGACAGAGAAGAAAACTGCAGATCCTTTCAAAATATTGACATGACTTACAAAGCGTTAGTAAGGCGCGTCCTGGCAGATACAGCAAATACTGAAGTGATATTTCACATTGAGGACAGAAAAATTGGAACTCCGGTTTATCAATACAAGGAAACGGACTGGGAATTTTTAAAAAGAATTGCAGGACAACTAGGAACCTCTCTGCTTCCAGGGGGAGTTTCGGTTAAACCTGAGCTATATTTTGGTCTGCCCCGTGGCGAATCCAGAGAGGGGCAGGAAGCCAGTAAAGAAAAAATATGGTTTGATCGGTCTTATTACACCTATGATAAAGAGCAGTATCATTTTTTAAAGAGCCAGTTTATCTGTCATGAAATCAGCAATTATGAGAACTGGAAGGTTGGAGACAGTATAACAATGCGGGATAATTCCAACAAGGTAATTCTCGCCAAACGGTGTAAACTCAAACAAGGGCTGCTGGTTTATACCTATACGGTTGGTTCTCCCCAGGTATTTGGCACAGCCAGATATGACAATGCCCAGATGACTGGCGTCTCACTTGTGGGTACGGTACTGGAAACAAAGGGAGAGTGTGTACGTGTAAGTCTGGATATTGATGGGGCTCAGAATGGCCAGGAAGTGTTCTGGTATCCATGGCTGCCGGATACCGGAAATGTGATGTACTGTATGCCTGAAATCGGAGAGCGTATCTGGATTACATTTGACGATGGAGATGGCAGTGCCAGGGCAAGCGGCAGTATCAGGAAAAATGGAACCGGTAATGGAGAGATGACTGATCCGTCAAAGCGATATTTTACCACAGCAAAGAATAAACGGATGTATCTGCTTCCGGATTGCATGGGATTTGTAGATTTAAAACAGAGGGTTCCGTTAAAGGTGGAAATAAGTGACAGCCTGGGAGCAAATATTGAAAGCAGTAAAGAGCTTACCGTACTTGCGAAAAAAGGAGTGTGGCTAAAAGCCAGCCGAATCTCTTTTCTTGCCCCTCAGGAAATCTCCCTTGTCAGAAGAGATCTGGCTTCTCCTGCGGTTATTAATTTATGCAACGGGTTTGATTCCATTGGAAAATTTGGAAAGGTGAAAATGGAGGGAAGCGGTGATGCGGGATTTCCTGTAACCGAGTCTGCGGACGTGGGAAAATATGATTTAAACGGGGCAGAGAATGCAGTTCTGGCATCAACTCCATGTGCGGCAGGCACCACAATACTGGAACGGCAGATAACAGGGACAAAGGTAAACTTTATTACAGGGCAATAGATATAAAAGTGCTTTAAAAATAATATTTCGGGGGTGAAGAAATGAGTAAGACCATTAAAGTCGGCGGAGTTGGAAAAAGTCCTTTAATTGAAAAAGTCAACCGGCTGAATGCAATCAGCAGCCAGCTTGACGCAGCAGCTGTCTTAGAACAGAAGGTATTCCAGTCTGAGCAGGCGAAAGCACAGGATCGTTTGAATAAAAGAAATCAGATCATAAAAGATTTCGGCATCAGTTTTCAAAGTAGAGGGTAAACAGGAGTGTAACAGATGAATTTATTATATGATGAAAATACGGAAGGCTGCCTCCAGAAACCGGTTTTGACGCAAGAAATTAAACTTGTAGATGGATTATTAACAGCCAGAATTCCGGTCTTGCTAAAAGAGATGTCAGATAACGGGAAGGAAGCATATTATCCATATGAGGATCGTCCGGAAATGATTTTCGCAGATGATACAGGGGAATGTCAAATGACGTTTCAAATGATAGATAAGAAGCTGGGACCGGATGAAACGGGTATCGCTGCAGAAGCAGTTAGAGAATATATCAGCAGTATTTATCCAAGAAATGAATTATCTCCGGTTCATCGATACGATAAGGGGAAATTCCAGTGTGGCTGGTTTACCATGGAACTGGAAGAGGCGGGAGAGAGCAGTCAGCACGTAAAAGCGGTCTTATCGGTTCATAATCGGATGTTACTTGTCACGGCAACTTTTCCGGAACAGGATCGTTTGAAATGGGAGGCACTGTTAAAGTATTTTTTTGATACGCTGGAGGAAACTGCATAGTAGTTCGCAAAAGGTCAGGAGTGAGATAATGGAAGAGATAAATGATAACGATATTGATAAGATATTTTTGCAGCTTCAAAGAGAGCTTAATAAGATAAAACAGGAGACACAGGAACGGGCTGACCGATCAAAAAAGTTGAAGTGGTTTCCCAGTCTGGGTATTGCAATGGACATTCCAGATGGTTTTTTTGAAGCAGATGAAGATAAAACTGCTTCCATCTTTTTTTCAAAAAACCGCCCGGAGCTGGTATTAATCAATCCCTCTGCCCATTCAGGACTGACCTTCCAGACGGCAATTCTGGAAAAGAAGACATACGTTCTTGATCTTTATCATGAGAGGGAACAAATGATACAAATTTTAAAGCGCGCAGATGAAAAGAACGTTTTCTATGATCAGGGAAATATTTCCGGTAATGTTCCTATGGTGTGGTTTGATTACAAAAGCTTTGCTGCCGATGAACGGGTCTATAACATGATGTTTCTGATCCTTTCTGACAGAAAAATGATGGTTGGAACCTTTTACTGCATATTTAAGGATTACGATAAATGGAGGCCGGTGATCCTTCGTATGCTTGAGACAATACAGACAGAGGAGGAAGAATGTGAAAGAATATAATTTAAAAACAGGACCGATTCAGTTTATTGAGGTCAGAGAGCTTATGGTAAACAGGCAGATTAATGAGCATGGAACAGCTGTGGTAAGCGGGTATATTGCAGATGAGGATGAAGATATCTATTTAAAGCAGCTGACCGGCGATGTGTGGGAAAAGATCGAAGAAGTGGGGGAAGACGGTGACGTACAGACACTTTTCTGGGGAGTAGTTACCGGCTTTTCCGTGGAACAGGTAAATGATCAGAAAAAGATGACATTAGAGCTTACAACGGGTACCTATTTTATGGATCTGAAATCACACTTCAGAACCTTTCAGGATGGCACAGCTACATATGAAGCAATTTTTGGACAAATTACTGGAAACTATGAGAATTCGGGAATTATAAAGAATCGTCCCCTCACGGATAAGGCCGGAAAACTGGTGCTGCAGCACAGGGAGACAGACTGGGAATTTTTAAAGAGGATAGCGGCAGGGTTTCACAGCTTCCTTGTCCCCAGTACCAGAATAAACGGGGTTAAGTATTTTTACGATTTACCAAAAGGAGAAAGTTATGAACTCCCCAAGTTTGCCAAATACGCTGTTAAAAAGAATCTGATGGATTATCAAATGAAGCGGAGTCAGGGATTAACACAAATGCGGGAATCCTCCTGTCTGGAGTATGTGATACAAAGCCGGGAGGATTACCAGATTGGTGACCAGATTTCAATAGATGGAATGCAGCTCTTTGTCTGGAAAATAGAAAGCAGGTATGAAAGAGGTGAAATGCTGCATACATGTCACCTGAAATCCAGATCTGGTATGGATTTTCCGGAATACCGGGAGAAAGACCGTGCCGGCTGTTCTTTCCCGGCGGAAGTTCTAAAGGTAAAAGAAGATAAGGTGATGGTGAAGATAAGTAAGGATGAGAATCAGGATCAGAAAATTAATCTGTGGTATCCATACTCTACCGTTTATTCCACCCCTGACGGAACCGGCTGGTACTGTATGCCGGAGGTGGGGGATGCTGTCCGGCTCCATATACCGGAACAAAAGGAAGAAGAAGCATATGTGATAAGTTCGGTTCATCTTGATACACAAAGTTCTGACCGTAAAAATCCAGACCACAAAATTATTAAGAATAAATACCAGAAGGAGATTCGTTTTACTCCAGATTCCATTGTAATTACCAATAACCAGGGAACCAAAATAGAACTAAGTGATGCCAAAGGAGTCCATATCGTCAGCCAGAATGATATTGTATTAAAGGCAAAAGATGACCTTACTATTTCAAGTGAAACTGGTTCTCTCATTGCAGCAGGAACAGATTCCGTCAATATAAAGCAGAAGACAACCAGCATTAATATAGAACAGGGCATCTCTTTTACTGGAGGAGAACTGAAAGTACAGTAAACAGGAGGAAGTGTGATGGGTCGGATAAAAGAACTGGAAAAAGCCGCCCAAAATGCGGAAGATAAGATATTTATATTAAAGTGCCGCAGGCTGGAACTTGATTACCAGAACAAAGAGTGGAGGAAGCAGGCTTTGGAGCCTTTTGTTCAGTTATTAGAAGAGGCGGCAAAGAAAGAGAAAAAGTGGTCCTGGCTTGGGATCTGTTATCTCAATACCAGTCTGCAAACAGGAAGCTATGAGTTTTTGCTGTCTTTATATAATAACGAATTTTATTTTGATCCGGATCCAGTGGAATTGTACTGGCGTCCATCCGGCTTTTTTGAGTGCTTTGAGGATGATATGAAATCAGTAATGGCAGATTTAAGGAAAAAGTATCCCAGGATCTGGAGGTATGAGGAGGACGCGGTCCGCAGAGTTTGTGTGGAATATTACTATGCGGCCGTACGTCAGCTGTGCGCGGACTTGGCAGATGAAATAATGGAAACAGAAGCCTTTCAAAGGGCAGAAAAGGCAGAAGATTTTTCTGCCTTTTTCGGCAGGTATCAGGGAGAGGGGGAGATTATATGGCGTACCAGGGAAACTTAAAATATTTTATACTGACCAACGAAGAAAAGAATCCCCTTTTGCAGATTATGAATATAAACCAGTCCATTGATGTAAGAAAGCTAAACAGGAAGGAGTATCAGACCATTCCTTCTTATGTATTGCTAAATGCAAAGCTTGGTATAGATGGCATATTTCCTGATATCATTGAGAAACCTGTTTTTCTGCTATCAAGGGCAGCTATGGAAGTAACTGGCTTATACGATTCCAATATTCCGTTTTTGTTTTTTGTACTTTTTGATACAGATAAAGGAGAGTGCGCCTCTTACTTTAGTCCGGTGCTGGAAGAAGAGGACTGTCTGGCGCAAAAGCCGGAACCTGGGCAGCGGGAACTTATTTTGGATCGGAGTAAAATGACAGGAATTCCTCTGTTTCGTATCAGGACAGGAACTGAAAGTGCAGTAATAATCCGTATGGATCTAGCGGAAAGTCTGCTGGAACGGGGAGCAATTGGTCTGAATCTTAAGGAGGTAAGTTTAACTGGCAGCAGCATCTTGAGATAAATAGTTAAAACAGGGGAAAGAGAGGAGAAAAGCAATGAGTGAGGCAGGTAAAATGAATTTAGGTCAGGGACCAGGATCGATGCTTAATCAGGCGCAGAAAGCAGCAGACAGTAAGGAGTATCTGGTGGAGGGAGCAAAGCTTTTCTGTGTCAACGGAAGCAATATTACCCAGCTTAAGCTTCCAACCGGTCATGGATATACCAGTGGTGGAAAGAAAAAGGTAAACTGTAAGGATTGCAAGGCCTGTGAGAATATCCCGTATTTTGGAGAGTGCCGAAAGAATGAAAAGGACCACAAGTGCGAAGGCTTCATGGATCTGGCTGATAAATGGGAAAATACAGCAGTAGGAACCGGAAAGGCGGAAACCGTAGGGGGAGAAGAGGCTATCAGCATGAGTTCTGTCCTGCTCTGCAAAAAGGGAGGAGTCATTATTCCCGTGACATCTGGACAGGGGTATGACGGGAAGATAAACTGGGCTGCATTTTTAAAGCGTTACCAGAATGTATTCCGCTGGGTAGCTGGAAAGAATAAGCTTTGTCAGGTCTATGGTAAAGATCCCATCAATATGAACACAGGAAATTATATATACGAAAAAGAGGATCTTGTCATAAATGGGAATATGCCGTTAAGTTTTCAACTGTTCTATAATGCTATGGATTGCGGAGACCAACAGGTACTTGGAGAAGGATGGAATCATAATTATGGGGTCCGTCTGATAAAAATCAAAGAGGAAGAACTGTTAGGAATCGTCATGGAAGACGGCCGGGAACTGCCTTACTGCCGGAAGCTGGGGAATAGTTATGCTCCGGTTATGTTAGATGGAGGAATACTGAGCAAATCAGAAAACGGTTACCAGTTTGAGAGGGAAGATGGTACTGTTTATGAATTCGACCAGGAGGGAAAGCTATGCAGCCAGAAAGACAGGAATGGAAACAACCGTAAATTTACGTACAACAGTGATGGACTTTTAGAATGTGCGGATAATGGAACCGGAGGCAGGCTGAATTATACCTATAATCAGGAAAGGAAACTGATCTATGTAGAGGATCATACCGGAAGAAAGATCAGTCTGAAATACCAGTATGGGAAGTTGCGGTGGTTTACCAATTCCATGGGAAACACCTATGCCTATGAATACAATGAGAATGGAAAGGTAAATGGAATTATTACGCCACGGGATATACTGGGAGTAAAGAATGAGTATGATGGAGCGGACCGGGTAAGAAAACAGATCATGCCCGATGGGGGTGTGACAGAGTTTCGGTATGATGATGAAAATAACCGCACCTACATGTTGGAGCAAAATGGAAATCTGGTTATTTATGAATGTGATAAACTAATGCGCAATGTCCGTACCATTTATGAGGATGGGGAAGAGATATTTGAATATAATGACAGGAATCAGAAGATTCGTTTTACGGATAAAAACGGGAATACGACCCGGTATTCATATGATAACCGGGGAAATTTAACACAAATAGTCAATGCTTTGGGGCAGAAGACGAATATGACCTATGACATTAACCGAAAATTGATTTGTATAAAACAACAGGATGGAGCCTGTTCTAAAAGACGTTATGATAAATCAGGGAATCTTGTGGAAGTGGAAAATCCAAATGGAAATATTACATACTTCAACTACGATGATAAAAAACAATTGGAAAGTATTTTATATCCGGACGGTTCGAAGACAAAGCTGCGCTATGATTCCTCTGGGAACGTAACCTGTATGATCGATCCAATGGAAAATATGATCCAGTACGAATATGACATACTAAACAGAGTTTCTTCGACCACAGATGGAAATGGTAATGTAACCAGATTTTTTTATAATGAAAAGAACGATATTGTTAAAACCATAAATTCTATGGGATATGAAAAAGAGTACAAATATAATTCAAGTGGAAAGGTAATTGCCATCATGGATTATGATGGGTCAACACAAAAGATGTGGTATAATTCCTGCAACCGTCCGGAACGATATGAGGACCAAGAAGGGAATATGACGGAATTCCAGTATGATGAAATGGGAAATCCGATTAGTGTAAAACTTCCAAATGGAGGAGATATACACCTTGCCTATGATAAATCCAACCGACTGATTCAACATGAGGATGCAGTAGGGGGGAAGACGAAATTTGCTTATGATGCCTGTGGAAACAAGGTGGAGATAAAAGATGTAAGAGGTAAAACTACCAGTTACCATTACGATGTATTAAACAGAGTAATAGAAGAAACGGATTCTCTTGGCATGGTAACTCAATATGAATATGATGCTGCTGGAAACTTAGCAAGGATCACAGATCCGGCCGGAAACTGGAAACAGATGGAGTATGATGCATGCGGGAGAAAAATTAAAGAAACTGATATTCGTGGAAACATAACTACCTTTTGTTATAATTCAATGGGAAAACCGCTGTTGGTCAAGGACGGTATTGGAAGGACAACTTCTTATGAATATTTTCCAGGGGGGCTTTTAAAAAAGGTTATTTTTCCAGATGGTAAAAGTGAAAATTATACTTATGATGCAAATCAGAACGTAATAGAAAAGAGGGATGCTGAGGGATATCATATTCATTACACTTATGATAATGAAAACCGCATCATATTTATAAAAAGCAGTGATGGGCAGGAAAAATCATATGATTATGACGCAGTTGGACGTATAACTGCTGTGATGGATGCCAACAAAAATAAAATGACGTATCGATATTCCTCGTCGGGAAAACTTGTAAGCGTTGAGGATGGAGAAGGGAATGTAACAAAGTATGGTTATGATCCATTAGGAAATGTAACCGCAGTATTCCGCACGGGAAATATCACCGAGAGGAATCTGGAATTAGAAGAGGCCATGCGGATCAATCAGGATAAACATAACCTGCACTTAACGCTATATGAGAGGGATTTGGAAGGCAGGGTAGTATCTGTAATAAATCCACTTGGAAATAAAGAACAGTATGAACACGATGCATCCGGAAACGTATTGCGAAGAACAGACCGTGATGGACGGAGCACTTCCTTTTTGTACACTATAGATGGTCTGCTTGAGAGCATTGCATATGATAATGGAGACGTGGTAAAATATACCTACGATCAGCTTCGGCAGTTAAAGGAGATAGAAGACTGGTTGGGAACCACAACCGCTGAGTATGACAGTTATGGAAGAATCCAAAAGGTAACCAACCACCGGGGCCAGAGCATAGCGTATGAATTCGGAGATATGGATGAAAGAAAAGCGGTGATCGATCCAGAGGGGAACCGTACCGAATATACCTATGACCAACTTTTGCGCCTTACCCAGGTGAAAAATGGTAAATCCCGTGTGAATTACCAATATGATTCGGCTGGAAGACTGGCAGAAAGAATCTGCAATGACAATCTTACTACGTGCTGGACGTATGATCATGTGGGAAGGCTTAAGAAGCTGATTCATAAAAGCGGTGAAACGGTATTGGAAGACTACCAATATGCGTATGATCTCATGGAGAATAAAACACAAATCCGGAAATACCGAAGAGGAATCCCTAAGGAAAGCGGAGACTACCGGTATCACTATGACCGGAGTGGACGGCTGACCACTGTGGAACAGAATGGACAAGTCCTGCGTGAATATGGGTATGATAGGTTTCATAACCGCACTTTCATGGTGGAAGGAGAAGACCGTACCGATTATATCTATAATGTTGCAGATCAGATGGTTCAAAAAAACGGAACGTCCAAGTACGCATATCAGTATGACTTAAGAGGGAATCTGACAGAGGTCCGGGAGAATGATGTCCTTTGGCAGAGATACAGTTATAATGCCATGGGAAGGCTTGAAAGAGCAGAAACCAGAGATGGGAAAAGCAGCTGGCATGAATATAATGGTCTGGGACAAAGAGTCAGAACAACAGAAAAAAGAGACGAAGCAAATCCTGTTGACACAGAATACCTTCTTGACATTACAAAGGATCATCATGACCTTCTGGCGTTAGAAAGGGGAGGAAAACGTCAAACCTATTTGTGGGGAAATTCTCTGGAAGGTATGAGAGAAAACGGGGTAGACAGCTTTGCCCTTTTAGATGAGATGGGAAGTCCGGTTCGTTTTCTTTGGTATACCGGAAAAGAATTGGAACGTTATGGGTATGATGAATTTGGCTGTGACGAATTTGGAAATGCGGGAAAGATACAGCCCTTCTCTTATACCGGATACTTAGCGGATGAAGTAATTGGTACTTATTATGCTCAGGCCAGAGAGTATGTCCCGGAGATTGGAAGATTTGCGGGGGAGGATATTCAAAAGGGATACCTGGATAGTCCTTCCTCTTTAAACAGTTATATATACTGCTTAAATTCCCCTTTAAATTTTGTGGATTTACTGGGGGAGGCAATAGAATGGTGGCGCGATCTGATTGAGAAGGGGAATGATGCGCATACGACATTAAGGTCCTATATGAAAGGCTGTCCGGGGTTATTACCGGAGCAGACTATACCAAATGGATTAGAAAAAGATAAAAAGCTGGGGTATTCCACGCCGACGGGAAAGGGGAGAGTGGATTATTTGTATTATAATGCGGCTGGACAGATAGAAGTATATGAATTAAAGCATGATACGGCCTATAGTAAAGCCAGAGGACAAGTACAGTTAAATGCATATGTAGATGCAATAACTAGGAATCATACTGATAAAAGATATAAGGGAAGGACTGCAATACCGGGGGAATCCTTAAATGCTATATTTAACTGCGATGTCCCCAGCCAAAGATATCCAAATAGAGTCATTCATTACCATACTGAAGCAGAATATCCCGGAATGATCTTCTGGTCCTATGAGAAAAAGAAAAAGCAACCGCAGGAGGAAATGGTAACAGTACCAAAAGATGCATTGGAATGGGCGAAGAATGCTGGTTTGGTAGTGGTTGGAACTGCAGCAGTAGTAGGAGCGGGTATTTTGTTTGCAGATAATTTATCTGGTGTTGGATTATTCGATGATGGCATTGCAGTAGCGCTTTTGAAAGCAGCAGCACAAATATTTTCTAAGGTATTTGGTAGTTGTCAGGCAGCATACTAAGATTAGTTGAAAAGGAGACAAAATGGGAAAGAAGAGTATTGTAGTTGAAGTAATGAAAAAAAGGTTGGTCCCATATGGATTTCAATATGCAGATTATGAAGGATATCGTTGGAGATTCAGCAGAGAGGTAGATGGATTGGTTCAAAGTGTAGTGATTCAGAGAAGTTATCATGGAAATGATTATACTTTGGAAATGGACAATGGTTATTGGTTTGGTAGATCAAAGGAAATAACCGATGATCCAAACTGCAAGTTAGACTTCCTGCCCTTTCAAAACGAAGAAGAACAGATTGCCGTGCTGAACCAACTGTTAGATTTGGTTGAACAATACGGATTGAAGAAACTGGAGGAAAAGGCGGAAGAATCAAGAGCGAAGATAAAAGAGATGGAAGAATGGCTTTATCCAACTCCTGAAATGTATAAAAAGTTATATGAAGAGAATTCTAAATTAACACAAAATTTTATCGAACAGTATAATACAGATAAGCTGTCGGAAGAAGATATGCTTTTGCTGTTAAAAAGAGAATTAGAAAAAATTAAAGGAAAACCGTATGAGGATGTGCAGGATAAATTAATAGAGCTTGCTTCAGTATATGGGAATATGTTTATAAAAAAAGTGGGTGGATGTTGGAAATATACAGAAAGTGATGGATTATCTGGTGTAGATATAACTTTATACCATTGGCGTGATATATTACAGGAATTGGTAAGGATATGGCAAAGAGAAGACGTTGAATTAATACTAAATTATTATTATGACAATTGTAATGGAATTATTAGATGGGTAAGATCTTGTAGAAAATCGTATGGAGAAGATTGGCAGCCATCTTCCGCTTATGCAAAATGGAAAGTACCTTCAATGTAATTAATATATGATAAATTGTGGACAAAAAATGGGGAAGAAGAGTATTGTAGTTGAAGTAATTTAAATGGACAATGATTGTTGGTTCGTAAGCGCCTAAATTTTGGGCGAATAGTAAATTAGATCATATTCCTTCATAATGGTAGACAAGTAGTTTTTTACTACACTTTCATTTTGGAGGACTGCTATGGCTAAATATAACTCACGCCGATCCCAAGAAGAATGGGTAAAACTCATTACCAAATGCCGCCATAGCGGACTGGCAGACAATGCGTGGTGTGAGCAGAACAACGTCCCACCGAGCAGTTTTTACAATGCCGTGACCAGGCTCAGAAAGAAAGCCTGTGCTATTCCTGAAACAACTGCGCCATCTGACCACACATATGCACTTGACTTTACTTCCCGACAGGAAGTGGTCCGGGTTGATATATGTCCGGATTCTTGCCAGCAACCATTTTCCCCGTGCATAGATGTGCCGAAACCTGCAATGCACCTTGACTTTTCACATACAATCGAACTTGTGGTGGACAACTTCAGGGTAAAAATCAGCAATGCCGCAGACCCGAAGCTGTTGGCTGAGATCCTCGATGGACTCTGTGCAATTATTAAGGAAGAGTTTTCCATGGACATGGATCATGCACTTTTCCTGTTCTGCGGACTCAGATGTGACGGGATCAAAGCCATCTTAAAGGAACCGGACGGCATTGTCTTAATCTACAAACGCCTGACAGCACAGGGGCGTTACCGTTGGCCGAGAGACAAATCCGAGGTCAGAAACCTCACCTGGAAGGAGTTTGACTGGCTCATGTCTGGCATCGATATCGATCAGCCAAAGGCAATCCGGACATCATAAAAGGTGGTTTCCCATTCTCCAAAAACTATATATCTAAATGCCGGAAAACAGCGTATTTTCCGCAAACCGTCCCATGTATGACTATTTCAGGAGAAAACTCCTCTCACGACCATTCGTAATGGCTGACGAGACGCCCCTGCAGGTGCAGCATGAACCGGAACGCCGGGCGCAGACCCAGTCTTATATGTGACTGTTCCGCAGCGGGGAGGATGGAGAGGACCCGGTTATCATCTATCGGTATTCCCCTACCCGTGCCGGAGATAATGCCGCAGAGTTTCTGGAAGGATTTCATGGATATCTGATGTGTGACGGATACAGTGGCTATAATAAGGTCCCGGAGGCAAAGCGCACTGCATGCTGGGCGCACATCCGAAGATATCTGATTGATGCAATCCCAAAGGGGAAACAGCTTGACTATACGCAGCCAGCCGTTCAGGGAGTCATGTATGTCAACCAACTCTTTGAACTGGAGAAGAAGATCCGGCAAAAACATGCCGGGGACTATGAAGCCATCCGAAAGGCCCGCCTGGAGAAGGAAAAGCCTGTTGTAGATGGATTCTTGACGTGGCTTAAAGATCAGTCGCCGACCAGAGGATCAAGAATGGCGAAGGCGGTGACCTATATACAAAACCGGGAACCGTATCTTGCCACATATCTGGAAGACGGAAGGTGCAGTTTTTCAAACAATTTAAGTGAAAACGCAATCCGCCCGTTTGTGGTGGGCCGTAAGGGTTGGCTGTTCAGTGACACACCGGCTGGTGCTGAAACAAGTGCCATCATCTACACAATGGTAGAGAATGCAAAAGCAAACAGAGTAAATGTTTACCAATACCTGAAACTTCTCCTTGAAAAGCAGCCGAATAACCAGATGAAAGATGAAGAGCTGGAAAAGCTCGCACCATGGAACAAAGAAGTAAAGACATTTCTGGAAACTCGTGCTATGGAAGAAGATTAAAACAGTTAGATTATATGTGAATTGTCAAGGTGCTTCGGTTTCCAAATGGAACCGGGGTATTTTGAGTTTTGGGAGTAAATAACTACTCATTACCAAAATTCCCGACGACAATATCGAACTACCGCCCGAAATTTAGGCGCTTACGATACAACAAAGAAGGGCTATATATTAATGAAAGTTTGGGAGGTGGGAAGGATACGTTACCTTTAGAATTACCAAATGGGGTAACTATCGATTCACATGCAAAAATCATATGGTCAATTTCGAAAGATGAAACAATAGTGCCATGGGATACAATATTAGAGTGCGTTCGCATTTTGGCATTAGCTTCTATAGCTATAGCCCTTGCTCCAGAAACAGGTGGAGGGTCTTTAGGGCTGCTATGTGGAGCATAGTATTGAATAATTAGTCAAAAGGAGATATCAATGAAGAAAATAATAAAATACATAGGACTCTTTATACTTGTAATGCTGGGACAATTCATAATATTGGCTATACCATTTGCATTTTCCACATTAAAAATAAATAATGTGGAAGGTTCAGCAGATAATTCTCAACAAATACTATTCGAGTTTAAAGCAAAGGATATGCCGGCTTTCGAAGAACCGGCTCCAATTTATGCAGATACCAAAGAAGCGGCTCTAGTTGTGGTAAATCAAAAAATTTATTTTGGAGAAGAGTATTTTTATGCAAGTAAAGTAAGTGACATAATAAAAATCTTTGAAAACGATGATTATGCAACAATGGTTTACTTTTCAAAAAAGGATTCAAGGGAAGGAGCACTTGTTATAGCTAAATTTAAAATAAAAATAGCAGAGGATAAAAAGCAATATGCATTACTTACTGCAATCATCCAAGGATATGGTAATTCTAAAAGAATAAAGGAAACACCAGAGGGACATTTCGATATATTTTGTCAGGCAATTCAAGTCCTTGATTTACCTGATTTAAAAGATTTGGGTATCACAGAAGGAAATCGATTTATATTTGGAGGCCTTGATGAAGAATATGTAAAAAGGCTGAAGATAGAAGGTCAGAGTCCAACTGAAATTATTGAATATACTCTATATGGTGAAAAGAGATATTTTTGGTATTATGAAAATTTAATTAGCGATAAACCAAGTTCACAATTTGACATAAAAGTGGAGTAAGAGTGGAAAAGAAGACAGAATGGGTTAAATATATCTATTCCCTGGACCATATGATAATTACAGACCATCATTTTTTGGCAATTGCGATAATGGCTTTCTTTGACAACGACATTTCTAATCTAGTATTTAAATCTTCTTCCGTACCGACTCAGAAAGAAATCTGTTTATACTCGTATATCCATATCATAAGCATAGTGATGAAAGGGATGGGAGGCTGAACTCCTTACGGTTTTCATATGCGGAATAAGAGGGCTACTGACGTAGAATCAGCAGAGAAATGGATTGATCTAAAGCGTAGTGATAGATAATCAGCAAAGATAAGTACATATAAATTAAAAGAAGGTCATAGACCAAAGTAATCTGTTGAGAAATACATCAGACTGTTTTGGTCTATACCTTCTATTAAATTACTTGAAATTATGAAAGTTGTATGGGCAATTAACAGTTCTCCGCAATCTCATAAAGCAGACGCTCGGATTCCTCCCACCCAAGACATGGATCGGTAATGGATTTTCCATAGCATCCGTCTCCAACCTTCTGGCATCCAGGCTCGATATAGCTTTCAATCATCAGTCCCTTAACAAGGCTGCGGATTTCAGGTGCGTGCTTTCTGCTGTGAAGGACTTCCTTGGAGATACGAATCTGTTCCCTGTATTTTTTATTGGAATTTGAATGGTTTGCATCTACGATGCAGGCCGGGTTTTGCAGATTGCGTCTGCTGTACATCTCATGAAGAAGAAATAAATCTTCAAAATGATAGTTAGGGATGCACTGGCCATGTTTATTAACCGCACCACGCAGTATGGTGTGGGCAAGTGGATTGCCGGAACTTTTCACTTCCCATCCACGGTAAGTAAAATCATGAGCCTGCTGGGCAGCAACTACGGAGTTGAGCATAACCGACATATCACCGCTGGTGGGGTTTTTCATACCAACTGCCACCTCACAGCCGCTGGAAGTTAACCGGTGCTGCTGGTTTTCCACGGAACGGGCACCGATGGCAATGTAAGACATGATATCGTCAAGGTAGGTTAAGTTCTCCGGATACAGCATTTCATCTGCTGTGGATAAACCGGTCTCCTCAAAAACCTTCATATGCATGCGGCGGATGGCGATGAGTCCTTCGTGCATGTCCGGTTTTTTCTCCGGGTCAGGCTGGTGAAGCATTCCTTTATAGCCTTCGCCTGTGGTTCTTGGCTTGTTGGTGTAAATTCTGGGAACCAGAATCAGACGGTCTTTTGTTTTTTCCTGAACCTTTACCAGCCGATTTACATAATCGCAGACGGAGTCTTCGTTATCAGCAGAACAGGGACCAATAATAACCAGAAATTTGTCGCTGTTTCCTGTAAGTACGTCACGGATGGCCTGGTCTCTTTCTATCTTAAGGGCTTTTAAAGCGGCTGGAAGAGGAAAACGATCTTTGATTTCTTCCGGGCTGGGCAGATTGCTGACATATTGAAATCCCATAATATCCTCCTGTATCATTGCTTTTTATTTTTTGCAGTTGATTATATAACAGAACACGGGAAAAATCCAGTGTTCCTTGAAATTTGGTCAAGTTTGACCAAGTGTCTCTTGTAAAGTGTTCCTTTTTATTCAAAAATGTTGTATGATGTTAACGAATGAAAAATGGAAAGGTGTTAAAAATATGGAAAAATATTGGAACTGGGGAGGAAGCTATATCGGGGTGAAGCAACGAGATTATTTAGTTGCGTGTGATGGAACAGTTCTTGGCAAATTTTACGGCAAAGAGCTGTATGACAAGAATGGAAATTACATAGGTGAGTTAGGAAGAAATGACAGACTGATTAAAAATAAAACAAAAGAGCCATTTCGCCGTCTGGCTTTCAGTCCTTATGTTAAAGGGACCATAACCAGTCCGGTGAAAAGCATTGCACCCTATCCCATGATTTCCGGATTTGAGGATTTTACTGTCTGACTGTATGTGACTGATGGGAGAAATATGAAGATTACTAAGGAGAAAGTATGAAGGACTTAACGAAGGGCAGCCCTGGAAAAATCATGCTTCAGTTTGCGGTTCCTGTTGCAGCCGGCAATCTATTTCAGCTATTTTACAGCCTTGCCGATACCCGGGTAGTGGGAAGCACCCTGGGAGAGAGTGCACTGGCAGCTGTGGGAGCCACAACTTCCATCAGCACTCTGTTTATCGGTTTTCTGTCTGGATTGACCGGCGGTTTTGCCCTGCTTACAGCAAGAAGTTATGGAGCAGGAGAAGAAGAGAAGGTCAGAAGGTATTCGGCCGGATGTCTGCTTCTGGGGACTCTCACCTCCATTGTGATCACTTTGCTGTGTGTTGGAGGTCTGCCTCTGTTTTTAAGGGCACTTCATGTACCGGAGTCTTTGATGCCCGCTGCGAAGGGATATATCCGGATCATTCTGTTTGGAATGGTCATGACCATGCTATATAACGCCTGTGCCTCCATTTTAAGAGCAGTGGGAGATACGGCAGCCCCTTTGGCATTTCTGGTTTTATCCAGTATACTCAATGTATTTCTGGATCTTTTCTTCATCCTTGTTCTCCATAGCGGGGTGGAGGGAGCGGCCATTGCAACCGTATTGTCCCAAACCCTGTCGGCAGTGTTAAGTCTTTGCTATATGATAAAACGGTATCCGGTTTTCCGCTTTCATATCCGGGATTTTAAAATTACCAGAGGAGAGATCAGGCAGCTCTATTCGTCGGGAATTTCCATGGCTCTCATGATGTCACTGGTATTTTTTGGAACCCTTTCCCTGCAAAGCGCAATCAATCTGTTGGGGACAGATATTATTGT
Source organism: Lacrimispora xylanisolvens (assembly GCF_002934545.1). Taxonomy (GTDB): domain Bacteria; phylum Bacillota; class Clostridia; order Lachnospirales; family Lachnospiraceae; genus Lacrimispora; species Lacrimispora xylanisolvens. Next base: position 84,567 of record NZ_PTJA01000010.1, on the reverse strand, counting down.
AGCGCACACGGCGGCTCGTAAGATTACAGAGTTTTTCATGCTCCCCTTTTCAGTTATGGGCGTAACCATGGCAAATTTTTGCGGCCAGAATATGGGAGCGGGTAAGATTTCCCGAATTTATAAGGGCATTTCCCAGGCGCTTATCATTACGTCCATCTGGTCATTGGCAATGATTTTCTTAAGTTATACGGCTGCGCCTTATCTGGTGTATCTGGTGACCGGTTCTTTAAACCGTGATATAGCAGGAACGGCTGCCCTTTACTTAAAGATTAATTCCCTGTTTTATTTTGTACCTGCAGCGATTTCCATTTTCCGGAATGCACTTCAGGGATGCGGGGATCATAAAACCCCGGTTGTATCAAGCTTTATTGAACTGGCAGGAAAGGTTGCAATTGCAGCATTTCTGGCACCGGTTCTTAACTATATGGGAATTATTGTAGCAGAACCAATCGTCTGGATTCTCATGGTGATTCCACTGACAATTAAGATCAGAAAACTATAAGACGTTTTTTTAAGACAGAATTTCTGTACAGATTAAGCCAGATAAGAGGTAGAACATGGAGAGATATGTAGAGCTTGAGGAGATGCTTCGGTTTCGGGAAACGAAAGTCAGAATCCAGGAAGAGCTGAGGGAAAAATATAAGGGGATGGTGACAATGGCACTGGCAATGAACATACCAGGTCCAGTCAAGACTTCCCCCGATTTTTTGCTTGCGTTTAACGAGGGAACCAAAACGCTGGAAGAGGCAGTTACTGATTCTGGAATCAGAATCAAAGAGATGGCAGAGGTGTCGGAGAATGCAGGATATATGAAATTCTATGCTTTAGACAGTTTTGATCCTGCCGCAGTGAAATGTCTGGCAGTCAGGCTGGAAGAGAGCCATCCGCTGGGCAGGCTGTGGGATATTGATGTTTATGATAAAAAGGGCGTCAGTATGAGCAGAGAGATCCTTTCTGCCCCTGCCCGCAAATGTTTAATCTGCGGACAGGATGCCAAGGGATGCGCCAGAAGCAGAACTCATTCAGTTGACGAGCTGATCCTCCAGGTGGAGCATATAATTCAAGACTGGAAAACCCATCATGGATTATAAAAGACAGTTTTTAACCTTTATAAATGAATCATGATCTGGAGCTCCATCAGATATTCATATTTGGAACATGCAGGGAATTTTACCATGGGAGAGATCAAATATGCAGTCTCGTCTAAGACGATTCCTTTTACCTGTGCATATTCGGCCAGTTCGTGAAACGCTGTGCTGGTATTTTCCTCAGAATAAAGAAAACTCCGGGTGATATAGCGGCCTTCCCGAATGGTTTTTAACTCCATTCCAGGCAGCTTTTTGTCAGATAAAACACCAAAGCCCCGGACTTTCAAAGTTTCTCCTGCCTGAAGATCCGATCGGGAAAACAAAAGGCACATCGTGTTTGTCTCCGGCAGATCCTCATCCGCGCCGTTTCTCGTAACATATTTATCTATATCATAAATAGAGCTGTCCAGTTTGTGGTAATACAAATTCCGGCTCATCTGGTATTTCTCGTATATCCCGATTTTACCGGGATATTTTTTTTGATCTTCTATCTTTTCAATCAGATGTTCTGTCAGCTGTATGGAACTGTCCAGAGAAGCAATTCTGCTTTCCAGCTGCTGTTTATGACACTTAAGCTGTGTTAATAAATGGTCTGGTTCTTTGTTCTCCTCTAACATCTTTTTCACATTCTCAAGAGGAATTCCAAGGATTTTGTTTAAGTAACGGACTACATCAATAATGAAAAACTGTTCATAGCTGTAGTAGCGGTATTTGGTCTCCGGTGAAATATAACAGGGTTTTAAGAGCCCCATATCATCATAATTACGTAAAGCTTTCGTTGAAATTTTAAGAAACCGTGAAACTTCCCCAATTGTATATAAGTTTGTCATTTTTTTCACACTCCACTATTGACTTTGCCTCTGTGGCAAAGTTTATAGTACTAGTATAAATGAATCTCAACAAAGGAGTCAAGAAAATTGGAGGTTGAAATGAATCAGGTTAAAATTGAGATTGACGGCATGGAAGTATATACCCAAAAAGGAAAAACAATCATGGAGGCAGCGGAGGAGGCGGATATTTACATCCCTCACCTGTGTCATCATCCGGATCTGCATGAAGAGGGTGGCTGCAGACTGTGTGTGGTTGAAATAAACGGGAGAGAAGAGTCTCATACCGCCTGTACCACACTGGCGGAGGAAGGCATGTCGGTGACGACTAAATCAGAGAATCTTGACCAAATGAGAAGGCTTTCCATGGAACTGATGCTGGCCAATCATGTAGATGACTGCACAACCTGTCCAAAATATTTAAAATGTGAACTTCAGTCTCTGATCCAGTATCTGGGAGTCAGTACTTCCAGGTTAAGGAGGACATTAAATGCAGTAAATGTGGAAACTGGTAATCCTTTAATTATCAGAGATCCAAACCGATGCGTTGCCTGCGGGCGTTGTGTACGGGTCTGCCGGGACGTGAGAGGGGTTGGAATTCTTGGATTTCATAAGAATGAAGAAGTCAGAACAGCAGTTGGTGTAAACGGAGGCCTTGCTTTGGCAAAAGCAGATTGCCGGTTCTGCGGTGCCTGTGTGGAAGTATGCCCGACTGGAGCTCTTCAGGATAAGAAAGGCACTTTTCAAGAGGGAAACAGGGAGGATGTCCTCATACCCTGTAAGCAGGAATGTCCTGCCGGTATCAATGTTCCCAAGTATGTCCGCCTTATTAAAGAAGGAAAATATGAAGAAGCGGCGGCTGTTGTCAGGGAAAAAGCTCCATTTCCCAAGTCCCTTGGACTTGTATGCATGAGATTTTGCGAATCTGCCTGCAGAAGAAAAGAGATAAATGGAGCGGTTTCAATCAGAGAACTGAAGCGGTTTGCGGCCGGACATGATACTTACCGATGGAAAGAAAAATCTGTTTTCAAACCACAAACTGGAAAAAGAGTGGCAGTTGTGGGAGCTGGTCCGGCCGGACTTACGGCAGCATATTATCTGGCTAAATCAGGACATGCAGTTGATGTTTTTGAAAAGCTTCCGGTTGCAGGAGGAATGCTTTCAGCCGGAATTCCGGATTACCGTCTGCCTGCACAGATTGTGGAAGAGGAAATTGCTGTGATCAGGGAGGCAGGAGTAAAAATCTTTACCAATCGGAAAATCAGTTCCTTAGAAGAACTGAAGAACCTTGGCTACGAGGCGATTCTTATTGCGGCCGGTACCGACAAGGGAGTGCGGATACCCCTGCCTGGTGCGGAGCTTTTAAATGTCCATGTAAATATTGATTTTCTCAGACGGAACTTACTTAGCACTCCAATGGAACTGAAAGATTCTGTTGTGGTATTGGGCGGGGGAAATGTTGCCTTCGACTGTGCAAGGACTGCAAAGCGGCTGGGATGCAGGGAAGTATCTGTGGTATGTCTGGAAGAAGAAGGCAGCATGACTGCCGGTGAAGAAGAGATTACTGAGGCCAGAGAAGAAGGTATCCGGATTTACAACGGAAGGACTTTTGTAAGAATTATTGAGAATGGCGGAAAAGCGGCCGGTGTTCTCTGCCGCAAAGTTGAAAGCTTCACATTTGATGAAAACAGAAAGCTGATTTTAACGGTAAAAGAAGATTCCGACCATGTGATTTCCGGAGAAATGGTTATCTTCTCCACCGGGCAGAAGCCGGATCTGGAAAGCTTTGAGGAGCTGACTTTAAATCCGAGAGGACTGGTGGAAACAGATGGCAGTGGGAATACGGGGATAAAGGGTGTTTTTGCAGCAGGTGATGCGGTAACAGGAACAGCTTCTGTCATTCAGGCAATTGCGGGAGCCAGAAAGGCCGCCTCGGAAATTGACCGATATTTAGGTGGGGATGGCAATATAGAAGAATGTTTGACAGAAGATGAGGAAGTAAACGGATTTATCGGTAAAGCAGAGGGATTTGCAGACTTTGGCCGCAGGACATACCGCTGTATTTCCCTTGACCAGAGGAAAGATAACTTTCATCTCATGACAGAAGGATTTGAGGAAACGGAAGCCATATGCGAGGCAGAGAGATGTTTACAATGTGATCTGCGTCCAAGGCTTACCAGATCCAGATTCTGGACAGAGTATCAGTATAAATAAAGAGGGTGAAAATGATGGAAACGGACAGAATTGAAATATTCGGACACGGAATTAAAGGAAGACCTTCTGCAGAGAGATGGAGCAGCAGGGAATGGAAGGAACTCGTCTGCCTTTTTCTGGAAGATCAAAGCGGATGCGGGAATATGGCTTATCTGCTGGAGCACCATCTGGATGAGGCAATAAGTGGAATGGAGGCTTTAAAAGACCGGCTTCAGCTAAGCAGCATCTGCGCATTATTGTCCAAGAATTACGAAAGATATGCAGAGAAATTTAAAGTGAAAGGAATAGAGACTAAACTGGCAGATGCCACAAAAGAAACCCAGAAAGAAGTATTCAAGGAAGGCGTTCTGGTACATCACGGAGAAACCATGCTGGCTCTGCATCAATATCTGGAGGACGAAAATTACGTGCCTCACAAAATAGTAACGGTAACAGGGGATATTATGGAGCCCGGAATTTATGAAATTCCCTTTGGAATCACGCTGGAAGAGATTATTACCAAATACGGCAAAGGGGTAACAGCTGGAAAAACGGTTAAATTTATATCAGCAGGCGGGGGTATGGGAGCAGTTTATGGAGCGGATGAACTGAATACTCCATTTACCTATTCCAGCCTCTTAAAAGACGGCACAATGCTTGAATCGGCAAAAATAGAGGTCTTTTCCAATGACACCTGTATCGTAGGGTGGACCTCTGAGCGAATGCTTTTAAACAGCCGGAAAACCTGTGGAACCTGCGTGTACTGCAGAGAAGGGATTTATCAGCTCTTCCGTATTTTACAGGATGCAACAGAAGGAAAAGGAAGGGAGGGCGATGTTTCTGTCATGAAGGAAATCTGTGACACATTGAAAGCAGGAACGTTATGTGATATCGGAAGAACAGCGGCTGTCCCTCTTTCTACGGCCATGAAGAAATTTGGGGAAGAATTTGAAAAGCACATAGACAGAAAGATCTGCCAGTCTTTAAGCTGTATTTCCTATGTAAATTTCTATATTGATCCGGCTGTCTGCAACGGCTGCGGCCAATGCATGACGTGCCCTGAGCATGCCATCAGAGGAGGAGAAAATTTAATTCACATCATTGATACAGATCTTTGCAGCAAGTGCGGAAAATGCAGCAAGGTATGCAGCAGTAATGCTGTTAAGAGGTATGGAACAGTGAAACCCGCTCTGCCGTCAGAGCCGTCAGAAGTGGGAAGTTTTTCGGCAGAAAGCAATGGAATGAAAAAAGGTCTTGGCAGAAGGCGGAGAATGTAAGGCGTTTTAATTTAAATTATAATAAATAAAATGAATAAGATGGAGGCTGGAATCATGAGAGAGATGGAAGCGGATGTAATCGTTGTAGGCGGAGGAGCAGCAGGACTTGCAGCTGCAATCGCAGCTGCAGAGCAGGGAGCAGAGGTACTTGTATTTGAAAAGGCTAATACAACAGGTGGCTGTGCAAACATGGCAATGGGTCTTCTGGGAGTGGAGACAAAGTTGCAGAAGGACAGACTGATTGACTGCACCAGAGAAAGTGCATTCCAGAAATTTATGGATTATACCCACTGGCGTTCCGATGCAAGGCTGGTAAAGGGCTATATCGATAAATCTGCAAGCACGATTGCCTGGCTTCAGGATATGGGGGTAAAATTTGCTCTGCCATCTAAGTATTTTCCTGGCTCAGAAGCAACCTGGCATATTGTTCAGCCGAAAACCGGTGCTCCGGGGCTGAGAGCAGCGGCAACCATGATTAAGGCAATGACGGACAGAGCAGAGGAGCTGGGCGTAAAAATCTGTCTGGATTCCCCAATACAGCGTATTTTGAAGGAAGATGGTGAAGTGATCGGTGTGGTTGCAAAGGACGGAGAAGGAGAAATAAGTGCCTATGGATCGGCAGTAATTATTGCGACCGGAGGATTTGGGGACAGCCCTGAGTTCATCAATAAATACACCGATTATGAATGGGGAAAGGATCTTTTCTCCTACAGAATACCGGGACTTACAGGAGATGGAATCAGTATGGCATGGGACGCAGGCGCTGCCAGCGACCGCATGGATATGGAATTAGTGTTTTTTGCACCAAATACAGGCGGCTATGCTCCTGTCGAATTACCGTTCCGTCAGCCCAACCTCTTTGTAAACCTGGACGGTGAACGGTTCTATGATGAAGCAGTGGTGGAAAATCCTGTTTTCTCCGTAAATGCGATTGCCAGACAGAGAGACCGGGTGGCATTTTCAATCATAGATGATGCTATTTTACATCAGTACGAGAAAAACGGACTGGATCTGATCAATGTGGTCACCTCCAATATCAGCATGGATGATTTTAAACAGGAAATGCAGGAGCTGATTAAAAATGGAAATGATGTCCTTTTCATAGCCGATTCCATTGAGGAACTGGCAGCTAAAACTGGAATTGACAAGGAGGGGCTTGAGAAAACCATTGCTGATTATAATGAATGTTGTAAGTTCAGAGACACCATGTTTAACAAAAATCCTAAATACTTAAAACCAATCAATGGACCAAAATACTATGCACTCAAGTTTGCACCCAGTGCATATGGAAGCCTTGGAGGAATACGGATTAATTATAAAACGGAAGTGCTGGATAAAGATAATCATGTGATACCAGGACTTTATGCGGCTGGAACGGATGCCAATTCCATATGCAACCCGGATTATGTATTCGTTCTTCCGGGAAATACTCTTGGATTTGCCGTCAATTCCGGAAGAATGGCGGGAGAGAACGCGATTCAGTTTATAAAGGAACATTTTTCAGAATAATTTAGTCTGTGAGGAAAGGGAGCACTGCACGAAAAATGCAGGCTCCCTTTCTTAACATTTTTTAAGGTACATTTTTTCCAGAGTTAAGATTCCCCATGTAAACTGAAATTATAGAAAATTAAAGGGAGGCTTTAAACAAAATGGAGATAGAAAGACCGGCTATGGCCGGAACGCTGGAATCCAGTGACTGTCAGGTAACTGTTGAACCAGGAGACGGCAGAATCGATTTTACACTGGAAAGTGCAGTGATCAATCAGTATGGCAACCAAATCAGAAAAGTGGTATTTGAAACTCTGAGTCACCTGGGAGTGGATAATATAAAAATTTCCATGGTTGACAAGGGGGCTCTGGACTGCACCATCAAAGCCAGGGTAGAAGCGGCAGTTTCCCGCTCTGTGAATCACTTTGTCAATGCTTTATGGGGAGGTGCTTTCGAATGATCAATTTAGTGAAGAAGCGGCTCAGAAGAACCATGATGTTTTTAAATGCCCAGAAACCGGGACTGATTAAGGATCCCTATATTTATAGACCGGACAGCATCATCCTTGATTTAGAGGATGCAGTTGCAGAAAACCAAAAGGACGCTGCCAGATTTTCTCTGTATCATGCCCTTAAAGAGATTGATTACAGAGGGTGTGAACGGGTGGTAAGAATTAACGGGCTTGATACACCGTACTGGCAGGAGGACATCCGCTGCGCAGTAGCTGGGGGATGTGATGCCATCCGTATTCCAAAAGTGGAATGTCCCAAAGATGTTCACAGAGTGGAAGAGGAGATTTTAAAGGCAGAGAAGGATTTTGGAATGCCGGAAGGTATGATCCTTATCATGGCGGCAATAGAATCGGCAAGAGGTGTTATGAAGGCTCTGGATATCTGTGAAGCATCAGACCGTCTCTTTGGAATTGCTCTGTCAGGAGGAGATTATACCAAAGATCTGCAGACCCGCATTACAGGTACAGGTATTGAGCTCATGGGAGCCAGACAGAATTTAATCATTGCTGCAAGAGCGGCAAAGGTACAGTGCTTTGACACCGTATATACAAACCTTGATGATATGGAAGGCTTCCGTCGTGATGTGGAGACAATTCATCTTATGGGATTTGACGGAAAGTCAATTGTTAATCCCCGCCAGATTCCAATTGTTCATGATATTTTTACCCCCTCTGGAAAAGATATCATCTTTGCAGAAAAAGTGGTGAGAGAGATCGAAGAGAAAAAAGAAATGGGAATCGGTGTATTTACTGTAGATGGAAAGATGATTGATATTGCATTTTATGACGGAGCCAGGAGAACCATTGAACTGGCAAAGGCTTCCGGCGTATATAAAGGAGATTTATAAGATGATCAATGCAGTAGGAAGAGAGATTCCGGAAGAAATCTTAAAAATAACAGGAAAAGAACCATTTAAAGGAAATCATTATTTTGATGGTTACGAATATAAAAAAGACGGTCCTTCTACCAGATGTGTCATTAATTCAGAAGGAAGTAAGCTGGTAGAGAACATTCATGAAGTTTTGGTAAAATGCGGGATTCAGGATGGGATGACGCTGGGCTTTCACCATCATTTCCGGGATGGAGATTATGTCGTTAACATGGTGATGGAAGAGATCCACAACATGGGAATTAAGGATATTACCATTTGCGCAAGCTCCCTGGGAAAAGCACATGATAAGCTGGTGGAATTTATTGAAGACGGAACGATTACAAACATTCAGTCCTCCGGTGTCAGAGGAAAAATCGGTCGAGCCATTTCAGAAGGAAAACTGAAAGGACTGGCTGTTATGCGTTCCCACGGCGGCAGAGTCCGTGCCATAGAGACTGGAGAAGTGAGAATTGATATTGCATTTATTGGATCTCCTACCTGTGATGATTACGGCAACTGCCGTGGAATCGGCGGAAAGTCTGACTGCGGTGTGCTTTCTTACTCTATGGTTGATGCGGATTATGCGGATAAAGTGGTTGCCATTACGGACTGCCTGGTTCCATTTCCAAACTTTCCTGCCCATATTTCCATGACAAAGGTTGATTACGTGGTTGTGGTTGATGAGATTGGAAATCCCGATAAAATCGCAACAGGAGCGGCGAAGCCTACCACAGATATGAGAAAGCTGATGATGGCTGATTATTGCACTCAGTTTGTAGTAAATACACCATATTTCAAAGATGGATTTTCCTATCAGACGGGTGTGGGCGGTGCTTCCATTGCTTCAACCATCTCTCTTTCTAAAATTATGAAAGAGAGAAACATACGAATGAAGTTCGGCGTGGGAGGTTTAACAAAACCCATGTGCGATCTTTTGGAAAACAATCAGGTAGATGCACTGCTTGATACCCAGGATTTTGACTTAAATGCAGTGGAGTCTGTAATTAATCCCAGACATTTCCGCATTAGTGCTGGTGAATATGCCGATCCGTTTAATAAAGGAGCGGTGGTTAATAAGCTGGATTTCGTAATTCTGGCTGCGCTTGAAGTAGATGTGAATTTTAACTGTAACGTTGTGGTGGGCTCAGACGGCATTATTACCGGCGCCCAGGGAGGGCATCCGGATACGGCAGCCGGTGCGAAATGCACCATCGTGATCGCACCTCTTTTACAGGGAAGAATTCCGGCCATCTGTACCGATGTGACAACAGTTACCACTCCGGGGGAATCCATTGACGTGGTAATAACCGATTACGGTATAGCAGTTAATCCCAGAAGACAGGATTTAATTGATGCCATGAAGAATGTGGATCTTCCGTTTAAAACCATTGAGGAACTGCGGGATATTGCTTACTCCATTGTGGGAGAGCCGGAACGGGTGCAATTTGATGATAAAGTAGTGGGTATCATTGAAGGACGCGATGGTACTGTCATGGATGTTGTCCGTAAGATTAAAAAATTTGAATTTTCAGGAGAATAGACAATGCAAAGCGGGTCTTGTGTGAAGGTTCCTTTAAAGGAGGAAGAAGCTGCATATCGGATTGGAAAACTGGCATACGGTGCGCTGCTGGAAGAGGTTTATACGCTGCCAAAACCAGGGTTAGTGGATCCTTATTCCAATGGGGCCCATACTGATATGAATGTGGTCTCTTTTGAACGGAGTGCCAAGGCCCTGAAGCCTTATTTTGTCACAATGGCTCTTGAGGGGGAGAGGTTGTGGGAAGCGCCTCCTGTGTTATTTGAAACCATTCGCAGAATCGGTATTCTGGCAGAACGAGCCATGTATCAGGCGACTGGCGGAGTGAATACACACAAGGGGCTGGTCTTTCATCTTGGGATTTTATGCGGGGCAGCAGGAGCCTGCCACCGCACTTTTGGAAAAATTACGTTAGAACAGCTGATAGAGATGGAACAGGCAATGGTAAGAGATGTTCTGGTGAAAGAAGTAAAAAGCATGGATCACTTTGTTTCGAAAGGTGAAAAAAACCTTCAGAAATACGGTCTGACCGGTGCCAGGGGGGAGGCCATCAGTGGCTATTCCTCTGTATTTCATATTTCACTGCCTGTGATGACGATGGGGCTTTATAAAGGACAGGAATGGAACCGTATTAAGCTGGAGACCCTGTTTCATCTTATGAGCCAGGTGGATGATTCAAATATTCTTTCCAGGCATAATCCCGCGGTTCTAAAGCAGGTGAAGGACATCGCTTCCAGGTTTATTGAGGACGGGGGCGCCTACAGGAAAGAGAGTCTTTCTCTATTAAAAGAAATGGATCAGTGGTTTGTGAAAAAGAATATCAGTGCAGGAGGAAGTGCAGATCTTCTTGCTGTCACCATATTTCTCACACAGTTAACTGGTAAGTGGGGAGGAGCCTATGGAATTCATGAGACTGGAAGGGAGACCTTTCCGGGGGAAAGAGCTGGAACGGCTGAAGGCGTTTCTTACCTTAAATCAATTGGATTACGATGAAGGGATTGAGTATTCCATCTGTCTTTTAGATGAGAATTACAAAATCGCGGCAACCGGATCCGCTCATGACAATGTGCTGAAATGTATTGCGGTGGATCAGGAAGCCAGGGGATTCGGACTGGCGGCAACCATTGTATCTGCACTGGTTCAGTATGAATTTGAAAAGGGGAGATCCCATATCCTTCTTTACACAAAACCGGAAAACCAGGAGATGTTTGAAAATCTGGGATTCTATGGTGTATTGAAAACCAATGAAATTCTTTTTATGGAAAACCGAAAAGAGGGTTTTGATCAGTTTATACACCGCTTAAAAGAGGAATCTCCCAAAGAAGCCCTGGAATCCGGTCCCGTAATCGGCTGCATGGTGGTAAACTGCAATCCATTTACCAATGGACACCGTTATCTGGTGGAACAGGCACTTCTTAATTGTGACTATCTTCATGTACTTGTTTTATCGGATGACAGGAGTTTTTTTCATGCGGAAGACCGTTATCAGTTAGTAAAGGAAGGGGTCAGTGATTTATCAAAAGTGATTGTTCACCGGTCCTCGGATTTTGTGATTTCGGCAGCTACTTTTCCTACCTATTTTATTAAGGAGAAAGCCCAGGCTCAAAAGGCCAACTGCCTTTTGGATCTGACGTTATTTGCACGCCGAATCGCTCCGGAACTTAGGATCACCAGACGTTTTGCAGGGACTGAGCCAAACTGTGCCATAACAAGGCAGTACAATGAGCAGATGAAAGAGATTCTGCCTCAATATGGGATTGAGGTAATTGAATTTGAAAGAAAACAGTCGAAAGGAACTCCTGTCAGTGCCTCCATGGTGAGAGCCTGGTATGAGAAGGGAGACTTTCAGCACATTAAGGAAGTGGTACCTGATACTACTCTTAGATATCTGGAAATAAAAAAAGACCAGAGGCCTAAGGGATAAACCGGTATCCCAGACCTCTGACAGTTACAATATGGGCCGGCTTTTGCCGGTCCTCTTCGATTTTACCGCGGAGACGGTTGATATAAACCATAATGGCGTTATCATCAACTGCCACACTGTTTCCCCATACGTGCTCATAAATCATCTCTTTTGTGTAAACCTGTCCTGGATGCTTTAAAAACAACAGCATCAGGCTGCTTTCCTTGGAAGAGAGAACGATCTCTTCCCCTTTGTTATAAAAACGCATGGTGGAAGTGTTGTAGGAAAAGGGGCCGCATTCCAGAATATCGGAACTATCCAGTACCTGGTTTTTATAACGCCTTATGAGCGCCTTCACCTTGGCACCCAGCACAAGAGGGCGAAATGGCTTTGTAATATAATCATCGGCGCCTAACGACAGTCCATACAAGGAATCGTAGTCCTCGTTTCGCCCGCTGACAATCATAACGGGAGTCTGTATTCCCTGGCCACGCAGCTTTTTAATGACTTCAAAGCCTTCCATATCTCCCAGCATGACATCCATAAGAATCATATCATATGTATGATTTTTTATGCAGTTAAGAGCAGCGAGACCGCTGTCTGCCACAGTAGTTTCCAAATCATTGCTGTGCATGACTTTTTCCAGCAATTTTAAAACAGCCGGATCATCATCTACGATTAATACTTTATCAGACATAGTTTCCCCCAGTGAAAATCATGTAGAATCTTATCGAAATATGTTATAATTTATTATAATATTAATAACAGAACAAGTCAATGAGGAAGAGGCAGACGAAAGGCAGAATCATGAATAATATAAAAGGAAAGAGGAAGTATACCGGGATAGTTATCTGCTGCGCAATGGCGGCAATACTGATTATTTTCTGCTTTCTCACATATGGTATCTGGAATGATTATAAGGATGCCATCATTAACAATCAGAAAAAGCAGATGCTTCTAACAACCCAGAGTATGGGGGAAAACTTAAAGGTTTTTATTGAAGGTTATCAGGAAGATTTAAATACAATTTATGATACAGAGGAAGAGAATTATAGAAAGACCGGAAACCGGGACTGGAGTATGATTGGGGATTACGTATCCAATCACAGACGGTTTGTCTATGATGTGATTGTGGAAGACAAACGTGGGGATATGATAAAAAGCATGAAGGGCTATGGTGTGGTGAAAACATATTCAGTTACTCCAATCAGCCGCTGGGAACAGTTTCTTCAGTGTAAGCTGGAAAATGGAGACCTGTATCTGGTGTTAAAGAGGGACATACCTGATGTGGGTTCTATCTCCATAGTAATTAATGAGCGGAACTACTATAAATCACTGGTATCTAAAATTCGTCTTGGCACAAATGGATATGTTGTCATAAAAGATTCTACCGGCATTATACTGGCTCATCCCCAGGAGCAGCAGTGGGGAATTAATGTAATATCAGGAAGAAAAGAGATGTTCCCAGGCGTAGATTTAACCAGCTTAAAGCAAATGATCGACAAACAAAACCGGGGAGAGGAAGGCGTTTCGGAGTATTTTTCTTACTGGTGGGTTGATCCGGGTGTACCGGAAGTAAAAAAGATCAGCGCCTATTCACCGGTACAGATCGGAGATGGTTTCCTGGTCATCAGTGCGGTTATAGATTACAATGATATCTATATCCCTGTAGCAGCCGGTTTTTTTAAGCTGGGACTTGTATTTTTCTGTGCAATGGCAATTGTTCTGGGTCTGGTGATTTATATCGGAGATTTAAGGGTCCAAAAACGAAAGGATACGGAACAGATTACATACCTTTTGGAACTCAATAAAATACTGGAAGAGATTCATCAGAGTGAGGAAACCATTGCACATCAACAGAGGCTTCAGATTATGGGGACCATGACAGGGGGAATTGCCCATGAATTTAACAATCTTCTGACTCCTATTATGGGTTACGCAGAGCTTCTGATGCTGGACCTGCCTGAGCAATCGGAGAATCATGACAATGCCACGGAAATCTATGAGGCTTCCACAAAAGCAAAGGAAATTATCCAGCAGATCTCATGCTTAAGCAGAAAAAATATGGAGACGGCTTTTAAAAATCTTCAGGGTGAAAAAGTGTTAAAACGGGCAATTAAGATGGTTAGTTCTGTCTGCCCTCCCAATATACGTCTTAAGGAATCATTTACCCTGCAGGAAGAGTGCTTCCTGGGCAATGAAACACAGATGAATCAGGTGATATTAAACATCTGTGTTAACGCCATTCATGCCATCGGACACAGAGAAGGAACCATCTGTGTCTCTTGCAAGACGGTGGATCGGGAGGATCTGTCCCGGCACAAGCTTTCCACACTGCCGGAGGGGTGGGAGCATTATATCCGCATTGATGTTAAAGACGATGGGGAGGGAATGAGTGATGAGGTGTTAAAGCAAATATTTGACCCGTTTTTTACTACTAAGAAAAATGGAAAAGGGACAGGTCTTGGTCTTTCCCTGGTGGAGCAGATTATTCACTCTCATAAAGGCTATATATTTGCAGAAAGCACTCTGGGAAAAGGAAGCATCTTTCATATGTACCTTCCGGTTAATGAGCAGAAGGAGCGGGAAGAGGAAATTAAACTTGTGGATGTAGGACCGGTTCTTCGTATTTTGATCGTAGATGATAATCCAAAAGTATTACGTCTTTTGGAAAAAAGCTTTAGCAGACTGGACGTTCCTCTAACTTCCTGTATGGATTTTGAAGAGGCAAGAAAAATATTAAAGGAACAGGAAGTGGCTGCCGTTGTGACGGAACAGTATGTGAGAGGGAAAAGCGGGGTGGATTTTTGTATGTCCTTACAGGGTCCGTATCCGGGGGTGCTCCGCATTGTTATGGCTGACCGTGTGACAAAAGAGCTTGTGGAAGCAAAGAAACGCAGAATGATAGATGAATACATTGATAAGCCTGTCTCGGATTCTGCTATTTTAAAGGCTGTCATGAATTTAAAAGATTTATTTTAGTTAAAAGTCCAATCTTAACAACTTTTAATTTTTCTCTTAAAGAACTGAAAGGGAGAAGATGTGAGGTTGTAAGGTTGGACTTTTATACTTTCTTTATAACAAAATATAGAGGAGGAAGAAAAACATGAATGAGACAATGCTTGCATTATTAGGATTTGCAACCATTATCATGATCATTGTTTTACTGCTGAGAAATGTTACTGTTCCGGCTCTGGCGTTTATCGGAGTATCCAGTGTCAGCGCGCTGATTCTGGTTTTAACAGGAACCTTTACAGTCAAAGAAGTTGGGGGTTTTATTAAGGCGGGGGTTGCTGATGTACATTCCACTGCGGCACTGTTCATATTCTCCGTATTGTTCTTCGGAATTATGACAGATGCAGGTATGTTTGACAGCATCATCAATGCTTTAATGAAAAAAGTGGGGCATAACGTAATTGGAGTTGCATTTATGACTTGTATTATTGCCATAATTGGTCACCTGGACGGAGGCGGAGCTTCCACTTTCCTGATTACCATACCGGCTATGCTTCCTGTTTACAAAAAATTAAAAATGCGTCCTACAACACTGCTTTTAATCTGTGTAACAGCCATGGGTGTTATGAACTTGCTTCCATGGGGCGGACCCACCATGCGTGCCGCTTCCGTGCTTGGAATTGAAGCAAATGAACTCTGGATGAAAATTCTTCCCATGCAGGCAGTTGGTATTGTAATTGCTCTGTTTACTGCATTCTTCTGGGGAGTTGTAGAGAAAAAGCGTGGTGCAGGAATTGACAGTACACTGGAAATGGAAGATTTTGATATGCTGGAAGAAAGTGCTTCTACCAGTGAATTGGGAAATCTTGCAAGACCAAAGCTTTTATTCTTTAATGTAATTTTAACTCTCGTTGTCATTATTTGCCTTGTGTTCTTAAAGGTTCCATCCTACCTGACTTTCATGGTTGGCTGTGTAATTGCACTTCTGGTTAATTATCCGGGAGCCAAACTGCAGAATAAGATTATTAAATCTCATTCCGGACCTGCTCTTATGATGGCTACTACCATTCTTGCTGCGGGTGTATTTTTAGGCGTATTAGAGCAGAGTGAAATTATGAACCATATGGCAATGATTCTGGCGGATTTTATTCCACAGTCTATGGGACACTTCATGCCTATTATTATTGGTGTTTTATCTGTGCCTCTGACAATGCTTTTCTGTACGGATTCTTATTTCTACGGTCTCCTTCCAGTTCTGATCAGCGTAGGAAACAGCTTTGGAGTGAATCCGGTTCACACAGCAATCGCTATGGTTGTATGCCGCAACTGTGCAACCTTTATCAGCCCTGTAGTACCGGCTACCTTCCTTGGTATCGGTCTTGCAGGTGTTGAGATAAAAGACCATATTAAGAATTCCTTCTTATGGGTTTGGGGCGTCAGCCTGGTATGCCTGGTTGCAGGTTTAATGCTTGGTGTCATTACATTTTAGTTATCTCCTAAGAATAACGGGGCTGCCTATGCAGCCCCGTAAGTCTTTGGCTAAAAAAAATGCGTTTTGGAATGCCGGCTTACTTAAGCTTTCCAGAACGCATTTTCAATTTTATGAGGCGCTGACAGGATCCAGCCTGCCGCAGGAAATATCCATTACAAAGCCTTTTATGATAACACCGGAAGGCATAAGCGGATGCTCTTTTAACAGGGAGACAGAGCGTTTGACAGATGTTTTTGTATCCTCAAATCCCTGAAACAGATTTTCAAAATCAAACCCCATTTCTCTTTGATTCTGTATGGTTTCTCTTGTAATTCCCCGCTGCACTAAACGGGTAATAATGGATTCTGAACTGACAGATGCGGCACCGCAGTCAGTATGGCCGATTACCATGATCTCTTCCACACCAAAATCCAGTATGGCAATCAGCAGGCTCCGGATTGTACTGTCACAAGGATCTAAGATCATTCCGCCGGCGTTTTTAATTAATTTCACGTCTCCGTTATGAATGCCCAGAGCTGCTGGAAGAAGCTCTACCAGCCTTGTATCCATACAGGTTAGTATGGCAAGCCTTTTTCGGGGATATTTGTTGGTATTAAAGCGTTTATAGAAACCGCTGTTTACAAAGATATCATTGTATTTTAGAATTTCCTCAATCATAATCTGCCTCCTTTTATATGGTGTCAGGTTTATCATAGAGGTTTAATCTTAAATGGGACTTATATTTCTCCTTAAAGATTATTTAGCTTGGAAGGGAAAATAAGCTCTGCAGATGAAAAATGTCGAAAAATGTAAGTGCTTAACCGCCTTTGGTTAACAAAAAACTAATAAAAACATAAGTGAAAATATGTGTAAAAATAACAAAGAATAAAAGCGATATATGGGAAAAATTGGTGCTTACCAAAAGTGCTTAGGCAAGCTTGATTAATCTGAAAGAGAGTTGTAAAATTCAGCTGTAAGCGCTTTCACTTCAAAGCGGGAGGAAATAATACGGATTACAACTTTTCTGTAGTGGCGGTGGATAGGGAAGGAGAGGAACCTGGCAGCCGTGCAAGTATCTCCTGGTCAACAACCAGCAAACCGGACGTATTTGACATTACGGATTATGGTGTAAAGCGGTCAGAAGAGGGATTCACCTCCATTGATGAGGAGAAAAATGCGTTTACAGTAGCTAATATTAAGGCAATCCAGGATGCCATTGATGCCTTTTGAACTTTCTGAAGGAGCAGTGCTGTTCATCCCTATTCCACAGATACAAGATCCTGGGCACAGATCAATACCTGCAGTGCAGATGAGTAAGGCGGATTTGAGAATCCGGATCGTGGGAAAGGGGACGATTTATGGAAATGGTTGGAAATATGGTTCGGGAACGGTTCCTGCTTCAGAAGGAAACGGATATCTTCCTGCCATTCAGCCAGGGCAGAGCGGAGATCCAGACTGGACAAACGGGGAATTTTCCAGATATGCCTTAAAGGGGTTTGCGGGAAGAAAAGATAAGAATTACAATGACATGAACCTTGGAATTCTTGCCATTAGTGCCTTTGACAATGGTAAAACAAATGGCCTTAGCAATACCTCAGCGTATGCCAAAGACCCAATCTCATTGTGCTTAGAAATGTAAACGGCGTTTACATTGAGGGAATTACAGCAGAAAATCCTGCATTTCATAAAATAGCTACTTACGATGCAAACAATGCGGATGGAGTCGAGCTTGGCAATATCCAGAACGCCATGGTCTAATTTTCTGAGGGAATGCCATGGCGGTGCCATTGCAGCAGGTAGCCATACGGGAGCAGGCATTGGCAGCATGCTTTTGGAGGACAATGTTTTAAATCACAGTGATATGCCGTTCCGTTTTAAGAGTGCACCTGTAAACGGCGGTGGAATCTATGATGTACTGATTCGCGACTGTTCGGTGGGGATGCCCAAAAGGTATTCACCTTTAATACGACTTATAGTGATGCGAACCAGGCCATGACTGTGGAACCGGCAGATAAACCGGCAGAATTTTATAACATTGATGCATTCCGCATTACAGCGGACACCATCACAAAAAACACCATTGATATTGTGGCAGATGTCGATGACCAGATGCCTTATAAACCCGTACATAGCCACCATGATCTTTATTTCCAGGACATAACATTTACTAATATTGACACAAAGCTGGCAAAGAACTCTGAAATCTTACAAGGTGCTTCCAATGTTACCTTTAATAATGTGGTGATAAACTGGAAGAATATTAAAAAAGGGTCAGATGATGCAGCTGCAGAAAGCTATCAGGCATGGGCAAATATCAGTGCCTGCAGCAATTTGAATTTTATTGGTACAATTACACAGTCAGTAAATTCCTATGATGCAATGTCAAAGCCCGTCTGGCCAGAGGACGCAGCCGTGCTTGCCAGTGCATCGGAAGCAACCAAGAGTGGATCTGAGCGGAAAGTAACATTAAAATGGCCTGCAGCCATAGATGGGGATCAGGTGGCAGGTAAAGGAGAAATTGCCGGGTATATCGTGGAAATATACCTGGAAGATGAGTTAATTAATATAACCAAACCAGTAAGCGGGACATCCTGTGAAATCGGGGGACTTTCACAGGATACCTGTTACTTATTCAAGGTTTATGTTGTTGATCAGACAGGAAACAGGACACCAGAGCTGGCGTATGAAGTAACGGCAACAGAGGGAGAGGATCTGGAGTTAAAAGAACCGGAATCCAGTCAGGAAAATGTCTTTTAAATGCGGTTACACCCGATGGATACCGGGTTAATGATAAAGGTGAATGGGTGAGATAATAAATTTACCTGAAGTAACAAGTACATAATTAAGTAAAAAACACGAGCGTGCTGCAAGATCAGAAAAATACGATTTTTACAGCACGCTTTTTGTCGGATTTTGTAGAAAATGGCAGAAAATGAAATTGTGGAATCTCCCGTTAAATGATAATATAGTTCTATAATAAATTGCTGTTTGTCCTGCTTAAATATGATTCACACTTTAAGAATGTGAGGAAGTCTTTATGTTACATGAGGCAATGAGATCTTATTACGCACCACTTTTAATCCTGCTGTTTTTTGGGGTAATGGTTTTAGTGGACAAACTTTTTTCCCAGAAAATAAAGCGTTTATTTCTGCTGGAAATTTTTCTGCAGCTGTTTTTAATGGCTGTCACATCACTGGATCAATATTTTGCTTCATTGGGCGATGCAGGACTGGCATGGAGGCTGAGAAGTATCACTACCTGTCTGAATTTTGTTATTGGTCCGTGCTCTCCTATGATTATGGTGTTAATTTATGATACCGGTGTAACAGGAAAGATGTCAAAACTGTTTTACCTTCCCCAGGTGATAAATGCTGTGTTAAGCGTATCAAGTTTATGGAATGGATGGATTTTCTCTGTGAACAGCAATAATTTGTACAAAAGGGGACCTTTGTTTCCCACGTCTTTAACGGTTGGATTTTTCTATCTGCTGATACTGATTGTATTTTCTGCCAAGCAGCAGAATAAGCCCAACAGAAGGGCAGAGATGACATTTCTGACAGCTGCTTTTCTGGGAATTGGTTCGGCTGTCGGTCTGGAATTATTTTTTGATCTGAATTTCATGATATGGAATGTTTCATCTGTAAGTGTTGTTTTGTATTATTTACTTTTGACGACCCAGAAAATATTATACGATTCCATGACAGGTACATACAGCCGGGTTGCCTATGAAAAACAAATGGAAAAGTTGAATTATAAACATCCCTGTACCATTGCCATGATTGACCTGAATAATCTAAAGCAAATAAATGACTGGAATGGACATTCAACAGGTGATGCGGCAATCTGCAGCGTAACAGCAGCTGTTTTAAAGCATAAATTCAGACATATGAAACTATATCGTTATGGTGGGGATGAATTTGTTCTTGTCAGCAGCCGGATTTGTGAAGAAGAGATGCACCGCGTTTTAAAAGCAGCGCAAAAGGATTGCGGCGGGATGTCTGAACTGCCGGTTTCTTTCTCCTATGGAATTTCCGTTCACCGGCGTGGAGAGGATATTTATAAGGCAATTACCCTTGCCGATGAGATGATGTATCGGAATAAAGCGATAATAAGAGATGGGGAAAACGCAGAACTGGACTGATGTGCCTCCAAAAACATATAGAATTTAGCGAAGCGGTTTTACACTGCTTCGCTATTTTTATGCTCTTTCCATTATTTAATTATTACGTAACTGTATCCGGTATTGTTTTGGAGAGATACCGTTCAAACGCTTAAAGAGCTTAATAAAGTAGTTAATATCATTATATCCGCAGTTCGCAGCCACAATATGAATTGGCATCTGTGTGGAGTTCAGCAAAAACAGAGAATGGCTTATTCTGACTGAGTGGATATAATCGGTGAGGTTTCCTCCGGTTTCCTTCTTGAAGAGGCTGGATAAATAAGATTTTGTCACATGGCATCTTTCAGCAAAAAAAGCCAGAGTCAAAGGCTCAGCATAATGGAAATCAGTGTAGGTGATGCACTGCTGGACGATCTGGGAATAATTCTTCATAGAACGATTGTGAACCAGAAGGCAGTATTTGTGGATCATATCACTTTCTAACGTATCAAGATCTTTCAATGATCGGACCTGGTTAATCTGTATGGCAAAGCGGGTAGACAATTCATCAATGTACATCGGATGAACATGTCCTTTCTGTACAGCTTTCCGACACAGGGTATTAAGTACGATTACCAGATTCTTCCTGTTAGTCAGGGTATTCTCGCTGCGAGGCATGATCTTGAAATTCCTGAATTTGCCGTGGTAACGAACGGCTCTTGCATGGTCTCCGGCAGTAATAGCCTCCAGCAGATTTTCTTCAGTCTCATACCGTTCTTCGATGCTTTGACTGGCGATAGAAGGGTCTTCGCTTAACTGGGAATTTCCGATTATGGATTCAATGGAAAGATCTCCGGAATCTGAAAATGTCTGGAACTTAAAATCCCGTGAAAATAAGTGGCAGGCAATATTAATCAGTGTAGATTCAAATACATTAAAATCAGGCGGTATTGTAATATTACAATAGTATGTCTGCAAATCCCGTAAGAGTTTCTCTGGCAGAGCTCTCTTTGCCATCAGCTGATATATCTGATCAGGTGTCGGCATTGTTTCAAGCACAGGCCCCACTGATATATAAAATTCCTGTTTATCTGATTCAGATTTGGTATCTTCTATCAGGATAAAATAATTAACCAGATGAAAATCATCTTTTATCCGCAATATTTCAGAGTCGTGGCAGTGACTGATAATAAAATCGTGAAGATTTTGATAATTGTAGTTCGTATAAAGTCTGCCGCGCAGAGCCAGATCCACCTGATAAAGGTTGGAAAAGTCGGTCTCCAGCCGGTAACAGGGTACATTCTGGGCCTGCATGATATGAACAAAAAGATCCAGATTATCCAAGTTCATCAATCGTACTCACCTCTTTAAGAAATTATATAATTTAGCAGTAAAATCGTAAAATATTTATATAAAATCAAGTATACCATAAAATCGTAATATTTTAAATAAAATTTATCACTGTTTAGCATTGCTTTTTTCAGATAGACTTCCTATATCATAAATGAACAGGAGGAAGCAGAATGGAATATAAGGAGTTCGCACGGAAAAAGGATTATCTGGTTTGTGTCGATTCGGATGGCTGTGCGATGGACACCATGGATATTAAGCATTTTCGGTGTTTTGGTCCTTGTATGGTAGAAGAGTGGGGGCTTGAGAAATGGAAAGATGATATCCTGTACCGATGGAATCAGGTGAATTTGTACTCCATGACCAGGGGGATCAACCGTTTTAAAGCACTGGCAATCTTACTGTCTGAAATAGACGAAACCTACAAAAGAATCCCGGATGCAGAGGATTTCATCAAATGGACGGAAACGTCTGATGAACTGTCCAATGCAGTGTTATCCCGTGTTTCAGAACAGACAGGGAGCAGTTGCCTTAAAAAGGCTCTTCACTGGTCTGACGAGGTGAATCGCAGGATCAATGAGATTCCTGAATGGGATAAGATTCCTTTTGGAGGAGTAAAAGAGGGGCTTGCTTTTGCCCATGAGTATGCGGATATTGTTATTGTATCCTCCGCCAATCCGGATGCTGTGTCCACAGAGTGGGAGAAACATGGACTCATGAATTATGTGGATCTTATGATGGCACAAAACGCCGGCTCAAAGACTTTCTGCATCAGCAAACTGTTGGAATATGGGTATGAGCCAGACCACGTGATGATGATGGGAGATGCCCCCGGTGATTTGAAAGCGGCTGAGAAAAACCGTGTTCGATTCTATCCGGTTCTGGTAACTCATGAAAGAGACAGCTGGAATGGAATCAAAGAAGCATTGGACAGGCTGATAAACGGTACTTTCGACAATTGGTATCAGAAACAGCTGATCAATGGGTTTGAACGCAATCTATTAAATTAACAAAGGAGATATTGAATCATATGGTAGATTTAAGGCAGAAACCATATTATTTGAACGCAGATCAGATTCGCTGGGTAGAAGAAACCATATCCGGTATGAAGCTGGAAGAAAAAATTGGTCAGCTGTTTGTTACTATGGTAGGAAATTCAGAGGAACGAAAACCGGAGAACATCAGGAAATTAATTGATACCTATCATCCAGGGGCGATCCGCTACCACAATGCAGCAAAGGAAGAAATTTGGGAAATGACAAAGAATCTTCAGGAAGCCTCTCCAATTCCGCTGTTGATTGCCTCCAACTGTGAGGCAGGTGGAAATGGTGGTGTAACAGAGGGAACTCCACTTGCAAATGGGGCGGCTATGGCCGCTATGGACAGCGAAGAGGCTGTTTTTGAGGTTGCCTCCGCCAGCGCCAGAGAGGCAGCAGCCATAGGCTGTAACTGGAACTTTGCACCGATTGTAGATCTGACCTGTAACTGGAGGAATACAATTGTACAGCTGAGGGCGTTTAGTGATAACCCGGATGATGTAATACGGTATTCGAAAGCATTCTTTCAGGGCATGAAGACACAGAATTTTGCTACCTGCATGAAGCATTTTCCAGGAGATGGTACGGAGGAAAATGATCAGCATCTTCTGATGGGAATCAATGAGATGGGGACTGAAGAATGGGATAAAACCTTCGGCCGTGTTTATAAGGAACTAATCGACGAAGGCTGCATGACTATAATGGCAGGTCATATCGCACTCCCTGCATATTCCAGAAAACTTCGCCCGGGAATAAAAGATGAGGATATCCGTCCAGCTACTCTGGCTCCGGAACTGATCACTGATTTATTGAAAGGTCAGCTTGGCTTCAATGGTCTTGTAGTGACGGATGCATCCCATATGATTGGTATGTTTGGTGCCACCATCCCCAGAAGTCAGCAAGTACCTCAGGCAATTGCGGCGGGCTGTGATATGTATTTGTTCTTTAATGATAAAGAGGAAGATTTTGGATACATGTTAGAGGGTTACCGCAACGGCATTATTACAGAAGAGAGGCTGAATGACGCTCTTCACCGTATTCTGGGTATCAAGGCGGCATTGAATCTCAATCAGTTAAAAGAAAAGGGGACACTATCTGCCCCCAGAGAAGCGCTGGAGGTTGTAGGGAGCAGAAAACATCATGAGATATCCAGAAAATTGGCAGATAAATACGTAACGCTGGTAAAAGACAGATGTAATTATCTCCCCATGACTCCGGAACGTTATCCCAGGATAAAACTATTCTACATAGGATCAGAAGCCACAGTTATTGCAGGAACAAAGTTTAAAAGCAACGATGATGTCATAATTAAAGATATTATAAGCCAGCTTGAGGCCCGGGGATTTATTGTAGATGCATCCCTGCCCCAGAGCAAGGGAAAGATGGAGGAGTTTAAAAATCAGTATGATGCAGTGCTTCTGGTACTGAATATCCAGGGATTTGCCCAGTTTAATACCATGCGTCTGAAGTGGGACGAGCCGGTGAAACAGCCATGGTATATGTCCGAGCTCCCAACCATTACGGTGTCGCTTAGCAATACAAACAACTTAATAGACGTACCGATGTCACGCTGCTATATAAACGCATATATGCCCCATCATGAGGCCTTTGAAGCAGCACTGGAGAAAATGATGGGTAAGAGTGAATTTAAAGGACGCTACAATGACAATGTTTTCTGCGGCAGGTGGGAGACCAGATTCTAAAAGGAGATGAACAAATGAATGATAAGCAGGTAAGACCATTTGGACTTAGAGATAAAATAGGATATATGTTTGGTGATTTTGGTAATGATTTTACGTTTATATTTGCCAGTTCATTTTTAATGGTATTTTATATGAAAGTTCTTGGAATCCCGGGAGCCATGGTAGGAACCTTGTTTCTGGTGTCAAGGATCGTGGATGCTTTTACAGACATCACCATGGGGCGCATTGTGGACACTTGCAAACCAGGAAAAGATGGCCGTTTTAAACAATGGATCCGTCGTATGGCAGGTCCCGTAGCGATTGCCAGTTTTTTAATGTACCAGTCTTCCATGGCAGGGGCTTCCATGACCATAAAGATTTTTTATATGTACGGAACCTACTTGCTGTGGGGAAGCATTTGCTACACTGCGATCAACATTCCTTATGGTTCCATGGCATCTGCAATTACGGAGAAACCAGATGAACGAACCGGATTATCCACGTTCCGTGGTATTGGTGCAAATCTGGCCCAGCTGATTATTGGTGTGTTAGGTCCCATTATCATCTACACAAAGGATGAGAGCGGTGCACAGGTGATCAGAAACAGCGGGCATATCTTCCCAGTTATTGCAGGCGTATTCTCCATATGTGCCGTCATCTGCTACGTTATCTGCTATAAATGCACCACAGAGCGCGTTAAAATTGAAACGGATGAAAATCCCACTAAAATGACATTAGGCAAGACCTTCGCAGCGATATTTTCAAGCAGAGCCATTCTTGGAATCATCGGTGCAGCAATATTTCTATTGTTAAGTCAGTTATTAATCAGTGGCTTAAATACATACCTGTATGCGGATTATTTTGGAGATATCAAAGCATTTTCCAGCTTTACTTTTATTAATGTTTCATTTTCCTTAACTCTTGCTATCTTTGTTGGAAAAATCGCAAAAGCGGTTGGAAAGAAAGAAGCTGCCATAATGGCTACCACATTTACTGCGGTTGTATATGTGTTGTTATTTATCTTAAAGGTTAAGAACCCATGGGTTTATATGGTTTCTGCAGCATTTGGTTTCCTGGGCGTTAACTTTTTCAACCTGATTATCTGGGCAAATATCACGGATGTAATTGATGATGCGGAGGTTAGAACTGGTAAGAGAGAAGACGGTACGATTTATGCAGTTTATTCCTTTGCAAGAAAAGTAGGCCAGGCACTGGCTGGCGGTTTAAGCGGATATGCTTTGCAGCTGATTGGCTATGAATCAGCTGCAAAGATTCAGACACCGGAGGTGCTAAACGGATTATATACAATCTCAACCATTGTTCCTGCAATCCTGTTTTTATGTGTAGCCCTGATGCTGCTTTTTGTATATCCACTGAATAAAAAGAAGGTGGAGGAAAATTCTGAGATTTTAAGAGAGAGAAGATTAAATCATAACTAATCTTTCAACAAAGGAGGAGCCCGTGAAGAAACAAGTAACAATATCTGGTTTTGCAGATGAAATATGTGAAGATTTTGAAGAGCAGTTAAAAACTGTGGCTGGGTTGGGAATGCAGTACATTTCCCTGCGGACAGCAAACAGAAAATCCATTGCAGAATTTACAGTTGAGGAAGTCAGGGAACAGCTTCTGCCCAAACTCAACCAGTTTGATGTAAAAGTATCGTCTCTGGGCTCGCCCATTGGAAAAGTCAGCGTAGATGATGAGGAAGGTTATGAAAAACAGCTGCGGCAGCTGAATACGCTTTGTGAAATTTGCAAGGTTCTGAATTGTAAGTATATCCGTGTGTTCAGCTGTTATATTCCAGCAGGAAAAGATCCGGATTATTACAGGGATAAAGTAATTGACAGAATGAGAGGGTTTTTAAAAATAGCAAAGAGTTATGGCATTATTCTGATCCATGAAAATGAAAAAGATATTTATGGCGATACCGGAATCAGGTGCAAAAACCTTATGGAAGCTTTATCAGATCCCTGTTTTCTCAGTGCATTTGATTTTGCCAACTATGTGCAGTGCAAGGAGGATCCTGTTGCCTGCTGGGATTTACTGAAGGATTATGTTGCCTATATACATATCAAAGATGCAGTTGCAGCAGACAAAGAAAATGTGGTGTGCGGCACTGGTGAGGGGCGGATCAGAGAGATCTTAGAGCGGGCTATTTTGAATGAAGGCTATGAAGGATTTTTGACTTTGGAACCTCACCTGGTGGTGTTTGACGCTCTGTCAGATCTGGAGCTTGCTGATGCAAAGAAAATCATAAAAGAAGATAAAGCAAAAAATGGCGCAGAGGGTTATGCAATGCAGTATCATGCGTTGTGCGAAATTTTAAAATCCATTATATAACCCAGGAATGTGACGGAAGGAGAATAAAAATGGAAAAAAAAATACGATACGGACTGATCGGAGCAGGTGTGCAGGGCAGCGCATATGCAGGGTTCTTAAGCGGACAGGCAGGATTTGCAGGAATGCCGGCGGTGGAGCGTCCTCCCCACTGTACTCTGGGAGCCTTATGTGACAATGATCCGGTAAAAGAGGCGATATGCAGGGAAAAGTATCCGGAAATACCGTTTTATAAAGATTGGAAGGACATGGTAGAATCCGGAGATGTAGATGCGGTGATTACAACCGTTCCTCATTATCTTCATACGGAAATTGCCATTTATTGCCTGGAACATGGAATGAACGTGCTGGTGGAAAAGCCTGCGGGAGTCTACGCAAAAGCAGTCCGTGAGATGAACGAATGCGCTGCGGCCCATAAAGATGTGGCGTTTGGAATTATGTTCAACCAAAGGACAAATAAACTGTACCAGAAGGTGAAAGAACTGGTTTCTTCCGGAGAATTGGGGGAAATCCGCCGCTCAAGCTGGATTATCAATTCCTGGTGGCGTCCGGACAGTTACTATAAGCAGAGTGACTGGCGCGCCACCTGGGGTGGGGAAGGCGGAGGCGTTCTGGTGAATCAGGCCCCCCACCAGCTGGATTTATGGCAGTGGCTCTGCGGAGTGCCTGATAAGGTAATTGCAAAATGTCTCTACGGCAGTCACAGAGATATTATTGTGGAAAATGACGTTACCATTGTGACAGAATACAGCAACGGCGCCACCGGCAGTTTTATCACCTGCACCCATGATCCCATTGGAACAGATCGATTGGAAATAGATTTGGATGGGGGTAAGATTGTGGTAGATGACAGTAAAACTGCTACCGTATATCGTCTGAAAAAAGATGAGAGCGAAATGAATGCGACCATGAGCATGATGGATGTCCATAAGCTGACAAGCGGCAATTCAGCGGGTGCAGGTGATATGATACTGAAAGAAACCTTTGAAAATACAGATGGCTGGGGAGTTCAGCATATTTCCGTCATGGAAAATTTTGCTCTTCACATTCTGGAGGGAGTGCCTCTTCTGGCTCCCGGCTCCGATGGCATTAATGGAGTGAACCTGGCAAATGCGGCTTTGCTTTCGTCCTGGCTGGGAACTGAGGTGGAAAACCCTGTTGACGAGGATTTGTATCTGCGGGAATTAAATAAGAGAATTGCTGCTGAGGGGAAATTCAAAACCAGATAATCAAAATAAGGAGAAGTATATATGAAAAGAGCGGCTGTCATCGGCCTGGGAGACATCTCTTCCATTCATATGATGTGTATTCAAAACAATCCTGAAATTACTCTGGCTGCAGTCTGTGACATAGAGGAAAATAAAAGGGATCAGGCTCCGGAGGGAGTGCCGTTTTATACCAGTTATCAGGATATGATTTCCAGGGAAAAGCCGGATGTGGTGCATATCTGCCTGCCTCATTACCTTCACGTGCCGGTTTCTATTGCTGCTGCAGAGATGGGAGTCCATGTATTATGTGAAAAGCCGGTGGCTTTAAATCAAGTACAGGGGCAGGTGTTTGCTGATTTTGAAGCGGCACATCCGGACATTCACATGGGAATCTGCCTTCAGAACCGATTCAATGAATCAGTGGAAGCTTTGAAGACAGTCATTGACAGCGGAAAATATGGCAGAGTTTGTGGGGCAAAAGGGATTGTGCCATGGTTTCGGTCCAGAGATTACTATGAAAGCAAACCCTGGCGGGGAAAATGGGATACTGCCGGAGGAGGCTGTATGATTAACCAGTCCGTCCATACCCTGGATCTGCTGTATTACCTGGGAGGCCCTGTAAACGGTGTGAAAGCATCGGTAAGTCAGCTTCTGGACTATGGAATAGAAGTGGAAGATACCGTTATGGCAAATCTCTTCTATGAAAACGGTGCCCATGGTCTGTTTATGGCAACCAATGCAAATTATAAAAACGAAAGCGTACAGATCTCCATACAACTGGATCAGGCGGAGTTTGCCATTATCGAAAATGTACTGTATCGGATCAACCCAGATGGCAGCAGGGAACGGCTGGCAGAGGATGCAACGTTTTTTGGCTCTAAATTTTATTACGGAGCCAGCCATGGGAAACTAATTAATAAATTCTATGATTCCATTGAAAAAGACAATCAGGATTATCTGCATGTCAAAGATGCACTGATGAGCATACGTCTGATTGATTCCATACAGGAGTCAGGGCGTACAGGTATGTTTGCTTCGTTAAAGGAACAATAAAAATGAGAGGAAAAATTTGCAATGAAAAAAGGGTTAATTGGAATTCAAATGAGTACGATCAAGGATAAAGTTGATAAATTAGGGGCATATGAGACATTGAAAGCCTGTGCTGAGATGGGATATCACTGTGTGGAGATCAGCCAGATACCTATGACTCCGGAAAATGTAAGTGATATAAAGAAAGCATGTGAGGAATTCGGCATTAAGGTAGCTGCCTGCAGCGCTTCTTTAGAACCCATGATGCCTGGCATGCCGGGAGAATATCTGACTACTGATTTTGATAAAATAGTGGCAGACTGTAAGGCATTAAACTGTGACCTGCTGCGAATTGGCATGCTGCCTGTCAACTGTATGGGCAGTCGTGAGAAAGCTTTGGATTTTGTAAAGAGAGCGGATGACTATGCAGGGAAATTGAAAGAACACGGGATAGATCTGTATTATCACAACCATCATATAGAATTTATAAAATATGATGGACAGTATTTGCTGGATATAATTAAAGACAATACCCGGTATATGGGTTTTGAACTGGATATTCACTGGATCCAGCGTGGGGGTGAAAATCCGGTTGAATTTATAAAAAATTATGCGGGCAGGATTCGGCTGATTCATCTGAAAGATTATCGGATCAGGGAAGTAAGGCTTCCAGAGGGAGCGTTTGACAGAACCACCTTTATGCAGGCATTTACTGATACCATTGAATTTGCAGAATTGGGAGAAGGAAGTCTGCCTGTAAAAGAGTGTGTGGAAGCTGGGTTTGAAGGAGGGAGCGAGTATTTTTTAATTGAGCAGGATGATACTTATGACCGTGATCCGTTTGAGAGTCTGAGGATCAGCAGGGATCATCTGATTGAATTAGGTTATAAGGATTGGTTTGAACTGTATTAATGGACTAATACTCACAGGTTGTTTTGTGTTTTGTCTTGTTCAGAAGAAAGGGTTCCCGTAAAGGAACTCTTTTTTTACTTACAAAAGGTCTTCTTTACATTCCAAAACTTTTTAAAGTAAATAAAGTATGATAAATTATTATCAAAGTTTTCATGCAATTAATTAACTTAAAAAACTGTTGTTAACAGCGAAAAAGTGAGGAGAATGATATGAAAAAAGGAATATTTGCGGGTATTGCTGCAATGGCAGCAGCGGCTGCAGCTGTAATTGTATTATCTGGTCCGGCTTATACCAGTCTGGACAAATCCGGGAAAAAGAATGCTCAGGAAGCGGCGGCTGAAGGCACGCTGGAACGTGAATCAAAACAAAACGAAAAACAGGCAGACATTGTTATAATCGGAGCGGGGGGAGCCGGTATGACAGCGGCTGTTGAAGCCACACAAAAAGGTGCCGCAAATCTGATTGTATTAGAGAAAATGCCTATTACAGGAGGAAATACCGTCCGTGCCACAGGTGGTTTAAATGCCGCCGAAACACCGTATCAGAAGGCTGATGGAATTGAAGATTCCATTGAGCTGTTTGTGGAAGACACCATGAAGGGCGGCAAAAATTTAAATGATCCAAAGCTTGTGCAGGTAATGGCGGAGCAATCCGCAGACGCAGTTACGTGGGTCAACCAAATAGGCGGAGATTTATCGGTAGTAGGGCAGTTCGGCGGAGCCAGTGTTAAGAGAATTCACCGGCCGTCTGATACATCGGCAGTGGGACCCATGCTTGTAAATGCTCTTAATGCAAAGCTGAAGGAACTGGATGTACCTGTATTTTTAGAGACAGAAGCAGTACATATTTTACTGAACCAAGAGGGTGCTGTGGTAGGCGTACAGGCAGTAACAAAAGGTGGAGAGCCTTATACCATTTCATGTAAGGCTGTAATTTTAGCAACAGGAGGTTTTGGAGCTAATTCTGAACTGGTGGTAAAATACAGAAAAGATCTAGATGGTTTCTGCACCACAAACCATTCTGGTGCCACTGGTGACGGAATTGTTATGGCCCAAGAGCTGAAGGCAGGACTTGTAGATATTGATCAAATCCAGACCCACCCAACCGTCAATCCGGATACAACCACCATGTACACAGAAGGTGTCCGTGGAAACGGAGCAATTTTAGTCAACCGGTCCGGAAAGCGTTTTGTCAATGAACTGGAAACCAGAGATGTGGTCTCTGAGGCCATTTTAAATCAGGAAGGAAAAACCTGCTTCATGGTGTTTGACCAGTCTGTAAGAGAAAGCTTATCTGCCATTGAAAAATATATTGGTCAGGGCATCATTACCCAGGCAGACACGCCGGAAGAGCTGGCGGAGGCAATCGGTGTTGATAAGGATCAGCTGAAAGCCACACTGGAACAGTATGCAGCGTATCAGACAGGTGGCAAGGATACAGAATTTGGAAGAGAAAGCATGGAAGTACCATTAAACATGCCCCCTTATTACGCCGGACTGTGCGCTCCAGCGGTTCATCATACCATGGGCGGAGTAAAGATTGATACAGCTGCCCAGGTCCTAAAAGAGGACGGTAATGCAATCCCGGGACTATTTGCAGCCGGTGAGGTAGTTGGAGGCGTTCATGGAGCAAACCGGCTGGGAGGAAACGCAGTGACTGATATTGTGGTGTTCGGAAGACTGGCGGGAAATGCGGCTTATGATTACGTTATGAAAAACGGCGGGTTTACGGAGAAAACCATGAAGGCTGCAGGTGAAGAGGAAGCAGCACAGCCAGAAGTGAAGGGTAATTATAAGGACGGAACCTATACAGGAACAGGAAAAGGAAATAACGGAGATATTACAGTAGAGGTGGTGGTAAAAGACGGAAGTGTGACCTCCATAGAATTGACCGATCATCATGAGACTCCTGGAATCTATGAGGCAGCAGAAAAGACGGTTATATCTGCCATTATCAGAACCCAGAGTGATACTGTAGATGGTGTATCGGGAGCGACGAACTCTTCCAATGGAATCAAAGAAGCGGTTGCAGCAGCTCTTGAAAAAGCAAAATAAACCTTTATTAGAATATTACAAATAGAGCGCTGGAAGCATTCCTGCGCTTTATTTATATGCTTTTTTCCAGCCGGATTTACTTTTTAGAAGAAAATGTATTTGAACTATTTGCAGTTCAACGTTATAATAGAAAAAATAATTTAGGGGAACTTTGCAGGATAAGGAAAGGAAGACAGGATGAAGACGGTCAGAGTAAGAGATGTGGTCATTGGCGAAGGTATGCCCAAGGTATGCGTTCCGATTGTTGAAATAAAACTAAAAGATGCGGTAACATTTGCCGAAAACCTGGAAGCAGGCGGTGCTGATATAGCGGAATGGCGGATTGACTGGTTCGATGAGGCATATGAAATCAGCAAAGTTGTGGAAGCAGCAGGGTGTATCCGGAAAGCATTGAAGGAAATTCCTCTTCTTGCAACCTTTCGGACTGCAACGGAAGGTGGAGAAAAGGAAATCAATGTAAAGCAGTATATTGATTTAAATCTTGCTCTGATCCGCTCCGGTTATGTGGATATTATCGATGTAGAATTATTTTTTGATGAAGAAGCCGCAAAGATTCTTGTGGAAGAAGCTCACAGGCTTGGAGTCTGTGTAATAGCTTCCAATCATGATTTTCAGAAAACACCGGAAAAAGAGGAACTGTTTCGCCGTGTGAAGATGATGATTGAACTTGGCGCAGACATTCCTAAAATTGCTGTAATGCCCCAAAATGTAGAAGATGTTATGATACTTCTGACAGCAACCTATGAAATGTCCCGCTATATTTCAGACCGGCCTGTCATAACCATGTCTATGTCAAAAGAGGGTGTGATCAGCCGGTTTTCCGGTGAATTTTTTGGATCGGCACTGACCTTTGCAGCTGTTGGAAAAGAATCGGCACCTGGACAGATTGATGCGGGCAGTTTAAAAAAGATGCTTAGCCAGATCCATAATATTATTTCATGATTATTCGTTTTTTTTGCGGAAACTGCTTTAATAAAAAGGATCTTGACAAATAAAAAGAAACCTCATATACTAAAAACTAACTTCATATATAAGTAAAAGCATTGATAAGAACAAGTAACAGTACGTAAAACCAGACAGAAAGCAGCCGGTTGATGAAAGGCGCATGGAAAACGGACTGCGAATACATCTTTGAGCTTCGCTCCAAAAGGCATGATTGCCCAGTAGGCGGCGACGGATTCCTGCACCCGTTATTGTGCTAGAGTATCAGACGGTACTTGAAGAGATAAGCAGCGTGAGCTGTTTATGAAAAAAGGTGGTAACGCGAGATTTTAACCTCGTCCTTTTAACAGGACGGGGTTTATTTTTATGTAAAGGAGAATTGGAATGACAATCTACGAAGAACTGAAAGCCAGAGGGCTGATTGCCCAGGTGACCAACGAAGAAGAGATCAGCAAAATGGTCAATGAAGGAAAGGCAGTATTTTATATTGGATTTGACCCCACAGCAGACAGTCTCCATGTGGGACATTTTATGGCTCTGTGTTTAATGAAACGTCTGCAGGAGGCAGGAAATAAACCAATCGCCTTAATCGGCGGAGGAACCGCTATGGTTGGCGATCCTTCCGGAAGAAGCGATATGCGTCAGATGATGACAGTGGAAACCATTGCTCATAACTGCGAATGCTTTAAAACCCAGATGAGCCGTTTTATTGACTTTTCTGAAGGTAAGGCAATGATGGTAAACAATGCGGACTGGCTGATGGACTTAAACTACGTTGAATTCCTGCGGGAAATCGGACCTCATTTCTCAGTAAACCGTATGCTCAGTGCGGAATGCTACAAACAGCGTATGGAAAAAGGCTTAAGCTTCCTGGAATTTAACTACATGATCATGCAGAGCTACGATTTCTATGAGCTGTTCCAGCGCCATGGCTGCAACATGCAGTTTGGCGGTGATGATCAGTGGAGCAACATGCTTGGAGGTACCGAACTGATCCGGAGAAAGCTTGGTAAGGATGCCCACGCAATGACCATTACCCTGCTGTTAAACTCAGAAGGCAAAAAGATGGGAAAGACCCAGTCCGGTGCTGTGTGGCTTGATCCGGAAAAGACTTCTCCATTTGATTTCTTCCAGTATTGGAGAAATATTGCCGATGCTGATGTATTAAAGTGTCTGCGTATGCTCACCTTCCTTCCTTTAAGCCAGATTGATGAGATGGATAGCTGGGAAGGCAGCCAGTTAAACGAGGCAAAAGAAATCCTGGCTTACGAGCTGACCAAGCTGGTACATGGCGAAGAAGAAGCAGAGAAGGCGAAAAAGAGCGCAAGAGAACTGTTTACAGGCGGCAATGCAGAGAATATGCCGTTATGTGAGCTTGAAGAAGCTGATTTTACAGACGGCAGTGTTGATATTTTGACCATTCTCCAGAAATCCGGACTCGCACCCTCCCGTTCAGAAGCAAGACGGAATGTGGAACAGGGCGGAGTCACCGTAGAGGGAGAGACGGTCAACGATATAAAAGCTTCCTATACCAGAGAACAGCTGGCTGACGGAGCTGTTGTGCGCCGGGGAAAGAAGAAGTTCGTGAAAGTGATTGCAAAATAACGGTATATTAGTATAGAGAAAAATGGCTGTATCCATATGAAACGGATACAGTCATTTTTTATGGCCACAACGCAGCCTTCTCCTGTTTTTTAATAGAGAGTGCAAAATTCAGTTTTTCGTCATCAGTTGTAAGACCCAGCAGATACTGGTATTCATTTTTCAACTTTTCATAGATACGAAGGATAGGCCTGCAGCGGATAGCTGTTGTCTCAAGAATGGAGTCCAGATTGGTGACTGCAATGGTTACAATATCCGGATCCACAAGCTGGTCGTTTTTCATGCTTTCCAGGATGGTTGTTATTTTTTCCAATGGATAGGATTCCTTATAACTTCTTGTTCCTGTAAGTGCACTGATGATATCTGCAATAGCAACCAGGCGTTCCTCTTTCGATAAATCCTTTGCAAAGAGACCATCGGGATAGCCGGTACCGTTTAACTTTTCATGGTGGCGCAAAGCAATCCGTTCCACTGCTTCGTCGATGCTTCCGCCAAAGATCTCTTTTGTGTAACCTACATGAGTCCGCATGATATTCATTGCCTGCCGGCTTAGTTTACCCGGGTACTCAAGGATCTCTACCGGGACTGCTATTTTCCCAAGATCGTGAAGCAGAGCGCCGCAGAGAATTACATTTAAACGGTCTTCCGGATAGGAGAGAAGTTTTCCCAGCTCGTAGCTGATGCTTGTGGTAGTGATGGTGTGGGTGACGGTATAGTGGCTTCTGAAATCGATAATAAAAACCAGCATTTTTAAATAATCCGTAATTGCCTCCCCTGACAGCGGAATTCCGGTAAGAAACTGATTAAACTGACTGTCCGCTTTCCATTCTTCCTCAATGGAATTTTTAAAATCCAGTTTTTCCGCCAGTTCTATGATATGGGAGGCGTAAACGGTTCCCTGGTCCTTTTTCAGTAAGGAAAGTGTCTCCTCCCAGGAACAATTCTGCAGAGACATTAATACATCGATCCGGTCTGCTATATGGATCAGCTGTCCCAAATCCTTCATTAAAGAATCCAGGCTGCGTTGTTTTTCCAAAAAATCCCAGTTGAGATGGTGCAGGAGTACTGCGGGGGCGAAATCCTTTAAGGGCGAGAAGTAACGGATAAAAAGATATCCATAAAAAGAATGATCCCAGACATCTTTTGTTTCAAACTGAAGCATACGGGAGATCTCTTCTGTCTTGTAGGCTCCCACATCATGAAGCTGAGCTACAAAGCAGATGTTTCTCAGTTCTTCTTTTGTAAAACGGCCAGTTTCTCTAAGCATCTGGAAAACAATGTAAGACACATGGGAACCATGCTCTGTAAGCCGTGGATCTATGTAATTGCAAAAACGGCGAATGATGTTTAAAATGCTCTCGTTATTAATATCTTTGGTGTACTGAACCTGCATGCATGCGATTCTCCTTTCGTACAAAACTCTGTATCACAGTTTACCATATTCGACCAGATATGGAAAGATGAGATTCACATCTTTGGTGTGTAAATTTTAGATGCAGCCGGGGAAAACGAGTTGAGAATAATGGAAAGCGGTTGTATAATAAACTGGTTAGTATCATGAGAAAGGTGCTTATGGAGGGAATCGCATGAAGAAAGAAACGACGGGTTACGTTCAACTGATTGAAGAAAGGTTAATTTACGACAATCCCCTTACCAGACCGGAAGATATGGAAGGCTTCGTGGTAGAAGGAAAGGCATCAATAAGTTTTGAAGAAGGCAGTATGCGTTTGAAAAACAGTCTTGATGAGGAGTTGGGACAAAAAGCCAATTACGTTTTGTGGTGTCCAGAAGAATTTCCGGAAAATATTAAAATCACATGGGAATTTAAGCCGGTTACGGATCAGGGGCTTTGCATTTTATTTTTTGCAGCGAAAGGGCGGAACGGGGAAGATTTATTCGATTCCTCCCTGGCAGAACGAACGGGTGAGTACCCCCAGTATCACAGCGGTGACATCAATGCATTCCACGTATCTTATTTTCGCAGAAAAGAGCCAGATGAGAGAGCGTTTCACACCTGCAATTTAAGAAAAAGCCATGGCTTTCACCTGGTTGCACAAGGGGCGGATCCTTTGCCTGGTGCAGCAGATGCACTGGATTTTTACCGGATATCCGTACGTAAATATCATGGAGATATTCGATTCTCCATTAATGATATGACAGTATTTGAATATAATGATGAGCTGGAATTGTTCGGAAAGGCGTTAAAAGGCGGAAAAATTGGATTCCGTCAGCTGGCCCCGCTGACAGCTGATTACAGAAATCTGAAAGTCTTTGAATTATGTTAATTGATTTAAAGAACAAAAAGCTATTTGCCATAAAAGACGGGAAATATGAAAAGCGCCTGTTTACCCAGTTTCTTCTGCTTGTAACGGTTCCACTTATTGTTATGGGACTGGTTTCTTACTTTATTTATGTAAATGGAGAGACAGAAAAAAGCAGACAGGCGCTGGAATCTTACTGCAATAGTGTGGCGAATGAGTATGAGAACCTTTTTTCTTCTGTCAGGGAATATTATCTGGACAGTACAAGCAGCACCTCCATTAAATGGTTGGTCAATCAAAAGGAAGTTCCCTATTCCCAGTATAAAGAAGTGAGGCAGGCCCAGAACATGCTTCAGGGCAATTACTTTTTATCCAAATACATCGGTTTTTACAATTTTATTAATGTAAAAGAAGGATGGGTTCTCAGCAAGTTTGGAATGTATAACTATAAGGATTTAAAAAACAAGGGAGAGACAGATCTGTTTTTACAGGATCAGAAAGAAGTTCCGTTATCTCTTTACTGGCTGAACCGGACCGATGTGTCCGGTCCCTATCAGGAAGGGGCGAAAGAATCCGGATTTATTGATACATCCGGAGAACTGCTCATCGTAAAGGAAGAGTACGCCAGTACCGGGCTGGTCTATCTGCTCACGGTTCAGCTGAATATGAAGCAGCTTGGAACTCTGACTGAGCCATATCAAAAAATGGGCTATGATGTGACTGTGCTAAGTCAGGGGAAGGTCTTAATGGAAACCAATCCTGATTTTACAGCAGCTTTTTTAAAATCAGGGAAGTGTGAGAAGTCAGACGGAGGATTTTTTTCATCTCCCAAAGGAAAAAAATACCGTTATCGTGTCAGCCGTTCCGGCAGCAATGGTCTTGTTTACATAACTGGGATGGATACGGAGAAAATGAAACGGGGCGGTATTGTATTTGTATTTGCTTCTGTGGCAGTGATTGCCGCTTTTGGAGTGATCCTGGTTCTTTTACGATTTGCTGCTTCTGTTTTTTCCGAACCTCTTTTGAAACTCCAGAGATTTGTGGATGATCAGAATGTGCAGATCAGGGAACTGTTTGTGTCAAACCTGGTAAAGGGCGAGCTGAATATGGACCGGATACAGGATACCATGAAGAAATATGGTATGGAGGCGTTTCATTCCTACCGCATGATCGGAGTTTCCTGTAAGTTTGATGAAAGAGAAAAGAATCTCATCCAGGAGGAGCAGGATGAACTGAACAGAAAAATCCTGCTTGGCCTTCCTTTAGAAGTGAAGGAAGCATTCTTTGTGGCTCCGGTAATTTACGAGCACACACTGTTATTTATGATAGGAGAAAATGATGATATAGAAGAGGATCATAAGACTGCACTGGTCTATAAGCAGATGAAGGATTATATTATGGAGGCATACGGATATCCCACAGCCTTCGGAATCAGCCGGACATTCCATAAACTGACTCATGCCAGAAGAGCGTATGACGAATGCTCGGAAGCACTTCACAGCAAGAATCATGACCGGAATGAAAATGGTCCATCCCTGGTTCTTTACGATGATTATTCTCTTATGGATCCGGCTGGGAATGTGTACGACAGAATTGTGGAGGATGAGTTGATTCATGCTGTGGAAAGCTGCAATGAGGAAGAAGCCAGGCGTCTGCTGGATCTGATCCTGGAAAGGCTTGAAATTAAAGGGGCTTCCGGCATGGAACGAACTTATTATGTCACCCGGCTTTTGACAGCCATCCTTGATATACCGGCAAAGGTCTCCATGCCTCTTTCTGATATTTTTGACAGTGAGCAGTACGATGTCTTAACCAAGGCTTCAAGAATTTACGGAAAAAAGGAACTTTTCACCTATTTATTTACGGAAATTCTGGATCCGGTGATGGAGGCCCTTAATGATTACCGGCAATTAAATTCCTGTGATATCGCAAAACAGGTAACAGCCATGATTAAAACTAGCAGCGGCAATATTACCCTGAATGAGTGTGCCGACGCCTTGAGCTATCACCCCAATTATATCAGCCGGGTACTAAAACGGGAAAAGGGGATGTCATTTACGGACATGGTCAATGAAGAAAAACTGAAGATAGCCAAATATATGCTTTTAACCACCCAGGATCCCATCGCTGAAATATCAGCCAGATTAAATTATAATAACGTACAGAATTTTATCCGTTTTTTTAAAACCCAGGTAGGAATTACCCCTCTGGCTTTTCGTAAAGAGCATCGGGAATAGGAAAAATCAGATGGAAACAAAATGATAATTCTAAAGGACAAGCCTTGGAAACTCCTTATATTATAAGGGGATCCAGGGCTTTTTTGTGATAAAAATCAGGTTTGATTATGATTATTTACAAAAGCAGATACCTGGTGTAGGATAGCCTCACAACAGGGGAGCAAATTTCATAAGACAATCCCCGCAATATTGAGGAGGAGAGACAATGAGTCAGAAAGCAGAACGTTTCGTTCCGCAAAAAAGGGGTGTATCCCTTAAGCAGGCATACCGCTCTCATAAGTGGCTGTATCTAATGATTATTCCGGGAGTAATCTATCTCTTGGTTTTTCATTATCTGCCCATGGGTGGACTTATCATGGCATTCCAGGATTTCAGCCCTTATAACGGAGACACCATGCTGGGGGCATTTTTTCACAGTCCGTTTGTGGGATTGGCAGTCTTTCGGAAATTTTTTACCGGACCGGATTTTATTCGTATATTAACCAATACGCTTTCTATTTCCATAGCCAGCCTGATTTTTTATTTTCCAGCGCCCATTCTTCTTGCACTTTTATTAAATGAAATCAAGAATATGGCATTTAAAAAAGCG
The DNA here is from genome assembly GCF_002934545.1 of Lacrimispora xylanisolvens. Taxonomy (GTDB): domain Bacteria; phylum Bacillota; class Clostridia; order Lachnospirales; family Lachnospiraceae; genus Lacrimispora; species Lacrimispora xylanisolvens. Next base: position 45,105 of record NZ_PTJA01000010.1, on the reverse strand, counting down.
GCTCAGACAATGGTATATATTCCCCATTTTATTTCCATGGTGATTGTGGCGGCTTTAACTGCCCAGCTGTTCAGCACAACCGACGGTCTGGTGTACCACTGGCTCACTGGAATATTTGGAAAAAATCATGCTCCGGATATCATGTCCAATCCAAAGCTTTTTGTTTCCATGATTGTTGGTCAGAATATGTGGAAGGAAACAGGATACGGAACGATCATATTTCTGGCTGCTTTATCTGGTGTTGATGTGCAGCTTTATGAAGCGGCTGAAGTGGACGGCGCAAACCGGTGGCAGAAAATGTGGCACATTACCCTTCCAGCCATACGATCCACCATTGTAATCATGCTGATCTTAAAAGTGGGAACTATTTTAAATACCGGCTACGAACAGATTTTCCTGATGCAGAATTCCATGAATCGTGCCGTATCCGATGTATTTGATACTTACATCTATACAAAAGGTGTCGTAAATGGAAACTATTCCATGGCAACGGCAGCAGGCATGTTTAAATCCATTGTCTGTATGATCATGGTACTTGGAGCAAATAAGCTTGCTAAGCTGTTTGGGGAATCTGGATTCTATTAATGGGGAGGTCATAAAATGGCAAACACAAAAACAATCAAAATAAAGCGAAGTCCGGGAGACCAGCTGGTTCAGGTGATTATTTACATACTGGTAGGGGGATTTGCACTGGCTACCCTGCTGCCCTTCGTATACATTGTGGCAGGATCCTTTGCTACAGAACGGGAATTGACAGAACGGGCATTTTTCGTATTCCCTCACACTCTTTCCTTAAATGCTTACCAGTATATATTTAAAACCGGCGATGCAGTGAAGGGAATTATAAATTCTGTTTTTGTAACAACCGTGGGAGTAATTATTAATATGACGTTATCGGCTACCCTTGCGTATCCATTATCCAGACCTTATTTTAAGGGAAGAACGTTCTTTACCAACATGGTTATCATCACCATGCTTTTTACCGGAGGAATGGTGCCTACCTATATGCTGGTGGCAAATGTACTTCATTTAAAAAATTCTTATTGGGCGCTGTGGCTGCCGGGAGCAATCAATCCCTTTAATATGCTTATTATAAAAAACTACTTTCAGGGATTACCATCAGAGCTTGAGGAGGCGGCCAGAATGGATGGCTGCAATGATGGGGAGATATTTGTTAAAATCATTCTTCCTTTATCCAAACCGGTTCTTGCCAGTGTTGCCCTGTTTTACGCAGTTACCCACTGGAACTCTTATTTTAATGCAATGATGTATATTTCAGACAGCTCAAAGGAAGTAATTCAGATTGTGTTAAGGAGGATTATATTCCTCACTTCCAAGGTAGCCAATGAGAGCAGTTTCGATTGGGGAGCCTTTGGAATGCCGCCTCAGAAAGCGGTGAAGATGGCAACAACCGTAGTTGCCACCATTCCCATTTTATGTATTTACCCATTTGTTCAAAAGTACTTTACACAGGGCGTTATGGTTGGCTCTGTAAAAGGATAATAAAAGTTTAAAAGGAGAAGTGTTATGATGAAACAGGTATGGAAAAAGGCAATGGCAGTGACCCTTGCCGGTACAATGGCGTTGTCCATGGCAGGGTGCAGTTCCAAAACAACCAGTCAGACGGCAGGAGAGTCAAAAGAGTCAGGTACGGCAGAAGCGGGAGAAGGAAAAGCATCTATTTCCATGATGGTTACCCAGTTTTATGGAACTGAGCTGAAAAATGATCATTCCGATGAAGTGATTAAAAAATTTGAGGATTATACCAATACCAATGTGGATTTCCGCTGGGAGGCAAACGACACCTATAATGAAAAGCTGGGTCTGGTGCTCATGGACAAAGACAATATGCCTATGATTATCACCGGAAAGGGAGATTTATCAGCTAACGTGGTTGATGCAGCAAAGAAAGGTGCGTTCTGGGATTTAAGCGAATTTATTAAGGACAGTGCAAGCTATCCCAATTTATCAAAGGCAGATCCCCAGGTATTAAAATCCATGACAGTGGATGGAAAAGTCATCGGATTATACCGTGCCAGGGAAATCGGCAGATTTGGATTTTCTTACCGCACCGACTGGGCAGAAGCAGTGGGCATTACCCAGGCACCGAAAACAGTGGAAGATGTTTATAACATGCTTTATAAATTCACCTATGAAGATCCAGATGGCAATGGAAAGGATGATACATACGGGCTGGAAATGACCAAATATGTAGGACCAATTGATATTATACAGTCCTGGTTCGGAACCGGCAATGAGTGGGTGGTGCAGGATGGAAAGCTGATTCCTGTTCACCAGACCAAGGAATACAAAGAAGCCTTAACCTGGGTCAAAAAAATATATGATGATGGTCTGATCCGGAAAGACTGGGCAACTGTGGATTCCGGTACATTTGGCGATGCTCTTAAAAAGGGAGAAGCGGGTGCATTCGTAGATGTTATGGACAGTGCAAAAAGAATCTGGAACTACTATATTCAAAGTGATATAAAATCTGTAACAGATCCGTCCAAGACAGCCACCATGACCATGGTAGGGCCGATTAACGGAAAAACACTGGCAACCAGCGGCTTTAACGGTTATTATCTGATCACCAAAGCAGGTGCAAAAACAGAAGAAGATGTGAAGAACTGCCTGCATTTCCTGGATAAGATGTGTGATAATGAAATGCTTGTGCTGGCTGATTACGGTCTTGAAGGTATTACTTATGATTTAAAGGATGGAAAAGTTGTGGTGAGAAATGATCTGGAGGTTCAGCAGACTCCTCATACCGGATTAAATCAGACCATCTGCTATATTCCAAATCTTGCTTCGACTGAACCGGTTCTGGAAAAGACAGAACCAACCATTGCCCAGGATAAGGCTTATGCAGAAAATAAAAAGGTTGCTGTCTTTAATCCGGCACTTGGTTATCTTGCTAATTCCGGTGTCAATGCAGAAGTAGGTACGGATATTGAACAGATTATTGATGATGCAAGAACTCAGTATATCTGTGGACAGATCGATGAGGCTGGTCTTGACGCAGCTGCCAAACAGTGGTTAGACAGAGGCGGTGACAGATTAATCGAAGAAATCAATCAGCTGTATCAGCAGGATACTGGGAAATAGATTGGGCCTGGGCGGTGCGGATTCCTTGCAGGAGCCGTACCGCCTCTTTTGATGAAAAAGCGCATTTGTGCGCAGACGGAGGATTATATGAAACTGCATAATTTAAAAGACAGACAGAAACGGGGGTACACCACCTGGGGCTGCATGTGGAATCAGGGAGAATGCGGAAAAAATCAGTCCTATGTGTTGAAAAATCAGGATGGTACCCAGGCTGCCATGCAGTCCAGAATTACGGCATACTGGCCTGACGGCTCAGTCAAGTGGACGGCGCATTCTGCATGTGCAGACCAGCTTACCGATGAAATCCAGGTTCTGACTGCTGATGGGAATACACAGAAGATATCCCGCAGCCTGATCATTAGCAAGGGGACAGAGGGGATGTTAATAAAAACGGAGGCTTTGTCTTTTTGTGTTCCTTATAAAGGCTCTTTTTTATTTGAGGACCTGACAGTCCATGGAGAACCCCGGGTATCATCAGCAACCCCGGTACTTTTGCTGGAAGAACCGTTTACGAAAGATGAAATGACGGGGCAGATGCAAAAACAGTACCAGGGTTTTGTGGAGGAAGTCACTCTGGAGGAGGAAGGACCCCTTCAGGCAGTGATTAAATACACAGGAGTCCATATATCGAAAGACGGGGACAGAAAGCTGCCCTTTATTATCCGGCTTCATGTAGGTATGGGCAGTGAACGCCTTCATTTCACCCATACGTTTCTTTATGACGGGGACGAAAACAGAGACTTTTTAAAAGGAATCGGCCTGGAATTTACTATTCCGGTAAAAGGAAGTATGTATAACCGGCATGTAAGGTTTGAAGGGGATTTTGGGACGGTTCATGAGGCACTGGCAGAGCTTTTAACCTGGAGGCCGAGGGTGCCGGAAGCAGTTTATTCCAGCCAGATGGCTGGAAAACAGTTGATTCTTCAGGAAAATGACAGAGAAATTGTGGAAAAAGTCATGGAAGATATGCCGTTTTGGGATGAATATGATTTCTGTCAGGACAGTCCCAGTCATTTCCGGCTGAAGAAGAAAATGAAAGAGGAAGGTGTGTGTTACTTAGACTGCCTCCATGGAAGAAGAGCGGGAGGGGCTGCTGGTTTGGGCGGAGAAAACGGAAGTGTGGGATTTGCTATCCGTGATTTCTGGCAGACCTATCCTTCCGGATATACGTTTCGCAGTCTGACAGGTGAAGAGGCCAAAGCCACAGTCTGGCTTTACAGCCCATCAGCAGAGGCAATGGATTTCAGACATTATGCCAGCCGGGGATATAATCAGGTATATTATGAAGGATATGATTATAAGGGGGCGGACCCCTTTGGAATTGCGTCCACCAGCGAATATTCTGTAGCGTTCTTTGATGAAGTCATTCCCAGTGAGGAAGAACTTCTGGAATTTTCAAACCAGGTAAATCATCCCCCCCAGTACGTTGGAACTCCGGAATTTTATCATGAGCACCGTGCATTTGGATACTGGTCCTTGCCAAAAAGGGAAAGCGAGATGGAAATCTGGCTGGAAGATCAGCTGGAGAGGGCCGCAGTTTTCTATGAAAAGGAAGTGGATCAAAGAGGCTGGTACGGGCTTTTTAATTATGGGGATTTTATGCATACCTACGACAAGGAGCGCCACCAGTGGAGGTATGATATGGGCGGTTACGCCTGGGATAATACGGAACTGGTTCCCACACTCTGGCTCTGGCTTTCTTTTTTGCGATCTGGAAGAGCAGAAACATTTTCCCTGGCGGAGAAACTGACCAGACATGCATCCGAGGTTGATGTATATCATATGGGAAAATATAAGGGGCTGGGCTCCCGGCATAATGTACGTCACTGGGGCTGCCCATGCAAGGAAGCACGGATTGCCATGGCAGCTCATCACCGGTACTATTACTATATGACGGGAGATCACCGGCTGGAAGATATCTTTGAGGAACTAAAGGATAATGAAAAAACGTTTCTTACAAAAGATCCACTGGCAGATTTTTATGATTCCACTGAAATGGTGTATAAAAGCCATGCCAGAAGCGGACCTGACTGGTCTTCTCTTTGTGCAAACTGGCTGACCCGGTGGGAGCGGTTTGAGGATAACCATTACCTGGATAAGATCCGTACGGGAATTGAGGATCTAAAAAAGGCTCCATTAAGACTGGTATCAGGACCGGACTTTGAATTTGACCCTGAGACCGTTCACTTACGGTATATTGGAGAACGGGCAGCGGGCGGGACACACCTGCAGATCTGTATGGGAGCGCCTCAGATCTGGCAGGAGATGGCGGATCTTCTTTCCGACCCCATCTGGAAAGAAATGCTGGCAGAGTACGGCAGATTTTATTATCTTCCAAGAGAAAAGCAGCTGGAGGAATCCGGGGGGATTATTGGTGACCGGGAGTTCTCCCTTCCGTTTATGGCAGCAGCCATGGGAGCCTATGGAGCCTGGTATTATAACGACGAAATGCTTGCAAAAACTACCTGGAGTCATCTTCTTCACGCTCTTCTCTGTGAAGAGAATCACAGCGGTTTCCAGACTACTGTGTTAAAAAACTGTGCAAACCAGGAAGAGCTTCGGGAGATTCCCTGGATTTCTACGAACTTTGCAGCCCAGTGGTGCTTAAATGTGATTTGTACTCTGGAATTTATCAGAGCCCAGTTGCCGGAAAGTTTAGAAGAAGCCAATACCCTGATTTCTGGAATGCCTTCTGAAAGCTTTCGGAAAGCCTAGACAGAGGGAGGAATTATTATGATACGGCTGTTATCTATTAATTCACAGGAGTTTACCATTACCTGGGATCCGGTCAATCAGGCTAAAACCACACGTATCTACTGGTCGGACCGGGAAACAAGTGAAACCTGCTATCGTCTGATGACGGAGATTCATAAGACGGATGAAACGTTGTTTACTTTGAAAAAGGCTACTTTCACTCCTCACTATATTCTTATCTGCCACATATCAGAGGATGGATATGTGTTAGAAAAAGAGTCCTTTGTTTCTCCCATTCATTTTCATCAGGAGGAACAGCTGGAGAAACTTTCCAGAGGCCTGATTGCAGTTAAGGTGAAAAATGGAGTCTTCTTAAGCTGGCGTCTTTTTCTGAATGAAGTGACTGGAGTGTCAGACAGAGGAGATGGTCTTGCAGGTGTGGATTTTAGAATTTTCCGGGATGGAGTGAGTCTTTTAGTTGTGACAGACAGCACCAACTATCTGGATCGCCAGGGAACGGAAGCGTCAGTTTATTGTGTGGCACCGGTTATCAATGGAATGGAATCAGAACCCAGCGAAACAGTAAGGGCATGGGAGCATGATTATCTGGATATTCCGGTTAAAAAGCCAGCGGGGGGAGTGACACCATCAAAAGAGGCGTTTACTTATTCTGCCAATGACATGTCTGTGGCAGATGTTAACGGAGATGGAGAATACGAATATATAGTCAAATGGGACCCATCTAATTCCCATGATGTTTCCATTTCCGGATACACGGGAAACTGTATTCTGGATTGCTATCAGATAGACGGAACCCTTTTATGGCGGCTTGATATGGGACCAAATATCCGGGCTGGTGCCCATTATACCCAGTTTATCTGCTACGATTTTAATGGAGACGGGAAGGCGGAAATGGCTGTAAAGACGGCTCCGGGGACCCGTATGACCAGATATGGAGCGGGCGGAGAGGTTGTGGAAGAATTCTATATTACCATGCCACTGGAGGACTGTAAGAGAGGGTACAGTCATAGTGATTCCTATGTGTCGGGATCGGAAGAGTATGAGACCCACCTTTTAGGTTTGTTTGCCGGATGGCAGGAGCAGCCGGAGGTAAAGGCGGGACAATGGCCGGATACTTTAGAGGAATGCTTTCATATCCCGCCCCGCTGGAGTTATCCCTTAAATGAGATCCAGCAAAAAGAGGCAGTCGATTACTTTCTTGATGTATATGCGCCTGCAAGGAGTCCGAAAAACAGATTGAGAGAATGGGAGGGCTTTATTTTTCACGGACCGGAATATTTAACCATGTTTGCCGGTGACGGAAAAGAACTGGATACCATCGTATTTCCATTTGAACGGGTGGATGACGGTCTGCGCTGGGGCGATTATGCCATGCCTCGCATTGAACCATGCAACCGGGTAGACCGGTTTTTGGCAGGAGTGGCTTATCTGGATGGAAAAAGGCCTTATTTTATTGCCTGCCGTGGATATTATACCCGAGCAGCAGTTGCTGCCTATTCATTTTTTGAGAACCGCTTTCTAAAGGAATGGGTGGCAGACAGCGGATTTGTTCCCATGAAAAATCCATTCTGTGACAATCCACATGAGAAATGGGGAACAGATCCCGTTTATGGGAAAATGGCAGGACAGGGAAATCATTCTCTCTCTGTTGCAGATGTAGATGGGGACGGCTGCATGGAAATCATCTACGGAGCTGCCTGTATTGATCACGACGGGACTCTTTTGTACAGTCTGACAGGACTTCTGCCTGACGGGAGAGAAGCAAAACTGGGGCATGGAGATGCCATGCATGTGGCGGACATTGACCCGGACCGCCCTGGATATGAAATATTTGCAGTGTTTGAAGGGGCAGAGAATGCCCCATACGGCTATGCACTTCGGGATGGAGAAAACGGGGAGATCATTTTTGGAAAATATGCCGAAGAAGATCTGGGCAGATGTATGATTGGAGATGTGCTGGAGGGAGTAAGAGGACTGCAGTGCTGGGTAAATGGAGAGGGAACCTATGATTGTCATGGTGTATTGATGAAACATGAGACCCTCGGAACCAATATGTCCATTCGGTGGGCGGGAGATTTATCCACCCAGATTACAGACGGAACGGATTATCTGACTCAGCATCCCACTGGTGTGGTAAACGACTGGATTCATGGCACAATGTTATGTCCGGAGCAAACGGCAACAAACAATGGAACCAAGGGAAACCCGTGCCTTGTGGCTGACATCTTTGGGGATTTCAGGGAAGAGATTCTTGTGAGAACAAAGGACAGTTCTGCCATACGGATTTATACCAACACGGAAGTAACCGGACATAAACTGTTTACACTTATGCACGACACTCAGTACCGCTGTGGAGTGGCGTGGCAGAACAACTGCTATAACCAGCCATGCTATCCTAAATTTTATTATGGAACTGATATGGATTTTCATCGTGTACTTCCTTTTATGCAGCGAAAACCTGTTGTTTTTCTGGCAGGTGACTCCATTACACAAAGCTATTGGGAGGAAGAGAAAAAGCAGACCGGATTGGGTGAAAAACTGCTTTCCTGCCTGGATCATGGCAGCTCCTGTCAGATCAGGCGCTGCACAGAAGGATTATTCCCCCAGGAAACAAGATATGAGAGCAGGAGACTTGTAGTGGATAACTGCGCAATGGCAGGAAGATCTTTAAAAACATTTTTAGAAGAAGGAAGACTGGAAGATATAAAAAGACGAATGAAGCCAGGGGACTATCTGTTTATTCAATTTGGACACAATGATGCCGCTGCTTCAAAAGAAGACCGGTATGTACCTCTTGCGCGGCTTTCTGAATATTTGGAACTCTATGTGGAAGCGGCACTTGAGAGAGGCGGTTACCCTGTTATTATCTCCCCTGTCTGTCTCTGCCCCTTTGATCCGGACAGGAAAGAGGAAAAGGAAGAGATTGCCCGTCTTCTTCCGGCTTACAGGGAAGAGATGAGAAAATTTGCAGAAACAAGAGCAGTTTTGTTTGTGGATTTATATGGTTTATGTGAGGAGTTTCTGTGGAAAGCAGGAGAAAAGGCAGCAGTAAAATGCTACACGGAAGATCTGGTTCATCTATCAGAAATGGGTGCCGGTATCTTTGGGCAATTATTGGCAAACGAAGGAAAAAGATTTATAATAGATGGAAAAACGGAGGTATAAGTGATGGGGAAGTTACATTATGATGAGACAAGAATTACAGATGCCATGAACCTTATTCTGGAACGGACAAAGAGAATGGATATGTCCTGGGACTGGCCCTGCGGAGTGGCATATTACGGGCTGGCAGAAGCCTATGAGGTAACAAAGAATGAATCCTATCTGAACTTTTTAAAGGAGCGGGTAGACGAACTGATGGAACTTGGACTTCCGGTGCTGACAGTCAACACCTGTGCCATGGGGCACTGCCTTATTACCCTTTACCAGGCCACCGGAGAAGAAAAGTATATGGATGTAATCCGGTTAAAGACCCGTTATTTAACGGAAGAAGCACTCCGTTTCGGAGATTACGTCCTTCAGCATACCGTATCGGCTGACAATGATTTTCCGGAACAATGCTGGGCGGATACTTTATTTATGGCTGCCTTCTTTCTCCTCAGAGTTGGTGTCATGACGGGCGATGAGACCATGATCAAGGATGCCTTAAATCAATATTACTGGCATATTCAGTATCTTCAGGACGAAGAAAGCGGGCTTTGGTACCATGGTTACAACAATATCACCAAGGATCATATGTCTGGCTTTTACTGGGGAAGAGCAAACTGCTGGGCAGCCTATACCATGAGTAAGGTGGGACTGATTCTTCCTCAATGTTATCTGTATCCACAGTATTTGGAAATTGTTGGAAGTTTAAATGAACAGCTGTCTGCGTTAAAGGGACTGCAGACGGAGAACGGGCTTTGGAGAACCATTTTAGATGATGAAGAATCCTACGAGGAAGTATCTGCCTCTGCGGGAATTGCTGCAGCCATGGCATTAAAGAGAAATCCTCTTCACATCAAATATGTGGAACGCTCCATAGAAGGTATTCTTTCCCATGTGGCAGCAGACGGAAGAGTGACCGATGTATCCGGAGGTACGGCAGTGATGAAAGACCGGGAAGGCTACCGGAATATATCAAAAAAATGGATTCAGGGCTGGGGACAGGGAATGGCACTGGCATTCTTTTGTGCGGTACTGAATTACGATAAGATTGCAGGAGACGGAGCATTATAATGATGGAAAATATGAAAAATATCTATATCTGCTATCCGGAAGGAAAGCATAAGGCACTTACCATGAGCTATGATGATGGGAGACTGGAAGACAGAAGGCTGACCCAGCTGTTTAACCAATATGGAATCAAGGGTACATTTCATATAAACTCAGGACTTGCAGATCAGGAGGAAAGGCTGAAACCGGAAGAGTGGAGCGAAGTATACAAGGGTCACGAAATTTCCTGCCACACCGTGCTCCACCCAACCATAGCCAGATGTCCGTTGCCTTTAACGGCACTTCAGGTATTGGAAGACAGGCGGGGATTAGAACGGGCAGCTGGTTATCCGGTTCGTGGAATGTCTTATCCAAACGGTTCCTATACGGAAGAAATTGTAAACATGCTGCCCAGTCTCGGTATCGAATACTGCAGAGTGGTAGGCAGCACCGATGATTTTTCCATGCCTGAAAATTTTCTGAAATGGAAAGCCACCTGCCATCACAACCATAATCTGTTGGAAAATGGAAGACGGTTTATTGAGCTAAATAAGACCCAATACCTCTATTTGATGTATGTCTGGGGACACAGCTATGAATTTCCCCGAGATGAAAACTGGGAGCTTATGGAAGAATTCTGCCGTATGACCGGGCAGCGGGATGATACCTGGTATGCAACGAATATTCAGATTGTGGATTATATGAATGCGGCTGCTGCTCTGAAATATACCATTGATGCAGATTTCGTATATAATCCATCGGCAATGGATGTCTGGATCAGTGTGGATAAAACCATTGTGAAAGTGCCTGGCGGCAGCCAGATCATGATTTAAAATCCTTCCCTGCTTACATTTCAAAGAGATGCTGGAACAGGATTTTGGCCCCCATCATGATAAGAATGATTCCCCCGGAAAATTCTGCTTTTGATTTAAAGCGTGAACCGAAAACATTGCCCACTTTTATTCCGGCAACAGAGAGGGAAAATGTGGTTGCTCCGATAAAAGAAACGGCTGGAACGATCTGTACCTTTAAAAAGGCAAAGGTCACGCCGACTGCCAATGCGTCGATACTGGTGGCAATGGCAAGCATTAACATATTTTTTGGATCCAGGGAGCAGTCTGAACATTCCAGTTCTTCTTTGCTAAAGGATTCTTTGATCATATTGATGCCGATAATTCCCAGAAGACCGAAGGCAATCCAGTGGTCATAAGAGGTAATGGCTTCCTTAAACTGGGAGCCAAGCAGATATCCGATAACCGGCATTCCTGCCTGGAAGCCACCAAAATATAAACCGGCAATAACTGCATTTTTCCAGTTCATCTGAGGCATGCAAAGACCTTTGCAGATTGATACGGCAAACGCATCCATGGACAGACCCAATGCAATGATAAATAACTCCAATAATGACATGTGATTTTCCCCCTGTATATGGTATCTAATTATATGTGTAGGAGGGAGAATATAATAAAAAAGACTTATCTGTGTGTACAGAAATGAACACACAGATAAGTCTCGTCTTTTTGTATTGAAAACAAATTAGCAAAGCCAGACAGAAAAACTGTCAGTATGTTGACTTTGCAGGCATCTAACCTGACCCGGGCAGATGCTGACTACTCCCTCATCCTCTGCTAATTCTATCGTATGGGAATACTTATGTCAAGATTAAATCAGATCATCTCTTTACAAAAGTGGAAATTTATGGTATATTCTTTCTGATTTTGAAACCAGGGAGGTAAATAGTATGGATGATTTAATAGCTGTTATAATTTTTATTGTTTTTCTTGGAGTATTGTTTTTCATCAACGGGCTTTATATGAAATTTATGGCTAAAGTGCAGCAAAACAATATTAAAAAGAAACTCGCAAAAGGAAAAATGAAAGACAAGAAGCTGATATATTTTTATAAAACCACAGACAGAAACCGTAAAAATAAGATTCTTGCGTTTCTGGCATATGGGATATATTACCGCTCATTTTTAAAATTAAATGAAGCAAAGTATCAGTTATTCAAAGAAGAAGTAGAGCGAAGAGGATTAATGAACCAGGTATAATATTATTCTTGTCATACATAAAAAAATCCGGAAAAAAGACTTGTATCAGGGATACCGGTCTTTTTTTTTGAATAATAGTTGACTAATCAACTAAATCCTGATACAGTAAGAAACTGAATAAAAAAGGTGGTAATAAAATGGGGAATGAACCTATGAATCTAATGATGCTCAACAGTAAAATATATAGAAATACGCAGAGCTATTTAGACAAAGTACTAAAACAATATGATTTAAGCAGCGGATCGTTTCGCTATTTATTTGTAATGGAGAAAAATGAAGGATTATGTCAAAGCCGGATCAGTGAACTGATTGGCCACGATAAAGCAATGTCTGCCAGAACCATCAGCAGGCTGACAGAGGTTGGCTATGTAGTGAAAATAGAAGATCAATTGGACAGCAGGGCATATAAATTATATCTGACAGATAAAGCAAGGCTCATTCTTCCCCAGATCAGAGAGGAGATAAATAAATTAATAGAACTGATTACCGGGGATCTGACGGCAGAGGAGAAGGAAATTACGTTGTTTTCTCTGGTTAAAATTCTAAATAAAGCGCTTGAATTAAACACATAAGAAAGGGACTAAAATGGAAGAAGTAAAAAAAAGAAATAAATGGTCGGTACTGATTATTGTTGTATTATCGACGTTCATGTCAACCTTAGACAGCAGTATTGTAAATGTGGCACTGCCACGTATGGCAGATTCTCTGGGCGTTACCACTGCCAGCATCCAGTTCGTTGCCACAAGCTATCTGATCGTAATATCGGGTACCGTTCTGATTTTTGGAAAACTGGGAGATATGTTTGGCAAGACAACCATGTTTACCCTTGGCGTTATTGTTTTCACCATTGGATCTCTTCTGTGCGGATTGTCCCATTCCTACTGGTTTTTAATTATAGCCAGAGCCATTCAGGCAATCGGTGCGGCGGGAACCATGGCAAATAACCAGGGAATCGTTACAGAAGTCTTTCCTGTTGAGGAAAGGGGAAAGGCACTGGGACTTCTTGGTACGGCAGTTGCCCTGGGGTCTCTGGTAGGACCCGGACTGGGTGGAATGATTGTAGGAGTATTAAGCTGGGAATATATCTTTACCATTAATGTTCCCATCGGTATCCTTGCAGTAATAGGAGCCTTCTGTCTGCTTCCAAAAACAAAAACAAAGGCCAAAGGCAGGATGGATTTATATGGTGCTCTTCTGTTTATTGTGACAATTGTTTCTTTATTTGGCGCACTGAGCGAGGGACTGAATCTTGGTTTCGGACATCCCCTTATTTTAACAGGATTCTTCCTTGCAGCAGTCTGTTTTGCAGTATTTCTGGCTGTAGAGAAAAAAAGGAAAGATCCCATGATCCAGCTGGATATTTTTAAAAATGGTCTGTTTTCCTTAAGCATATTCTGTGGTTTTATCAGTTTTGTTGCCATGTTCTGCAACAATATCATACTTCCTTTTTATTTACAGGACGTTATGGAATTTTCACCTCAGAAGGCAGGTCTTATCATGATGGCTTATCCGTTGATTTTAATGGTTGCAGCCCCTGTAAGCGGTCACCTTTCCGATAAAATAGGCTCTGAAATACTTACCTTTATCGGACTTGTTTTCACCAGCATCGGGTTGTTTTCCATGTCTTTTTTAAATGAGAATTCAGCCGTTATTACCATGGTCAGCATGATTGGAATTATGTCTGTTGGAATGGGCCTGTTTCAGTCTCCCAATAATTCCCTTATCATGTCCACCGTATCCCGTGATAAGCTTGGAGTGGCAGGAAGCATCAATGCTCTTGTTAGAAATATGGGTATGGTATGCGGAATTGCTCTTGCCACCACACTTTTGTATGGCATGATGAGCAGCAGGCTGGGATACCGGGTAACGGACTATATTCCGGGGAGAAATGATGCCTTTTTATATGGCATGCATATCGTATATATCACTGCATCTGCCATCTGTATGATGGGAGCTGTTTTAACATTTTTCAGGTTAAAGAGAAAAAAAATCACAGCCATGGCCGGGAAATAAATTATAAAAAAACATTGCATCAGGAAAAAGATTGTGATATTATAAGTGAAATTCATTGTAGTGAAGTGTTGAACTGTTTAAAAAAATTGAAAACAGGGCATGATGAAGCTACAGAATGAAATAAATACTAAAAAGGCAGAGAAGGAGACTCTGGCCTATGGATCCGGACAGGAAGATTGCGTCACCGACTGAGAGCGCTTTCACGAGAGACTTGGCTATGGGAACACTCCGGAGCCGATAGATCGAAGCGGCTGGTACTGATTTGTACCGGTGACATGAGTAGGTTTGTCCGTATACATGCGTTAAATGTTTGAGTGGAGATATCTTTATCTCAATGCGGGTGGTACCGCGGGAGTCTATTGCATAGTAGTCCCGTCCCGGAATATGTAACTGTATTCCGGGACGGGATATTTTATTGTCATAAAATATTTCTCCGGAATCAAAGCAATTACATTCAGGTAAGGAGAAATCAATCATGGAATTTATCAGTGGTGTAAAACAGAAAGAAACAGTGGGAATCCAGGAAATTATATCTGGTGATTATGCAGGAAAGACGGTCCGGATGGATGGAAGTGTCCATACCATTCGTGACATGGGTGATGTGGCTTTTATTATTTTGAGAAAAGCCGAAGGACTGGTACAGTGCGTGTTTGAAGACGGAAAAACAGCCTTTGATTTAAACCAGTTAAAAGAAGAGTCTGCAATCCGTGTTACCGGTGTGGTAAGCGGCGAGGAGCGGGCACCTCATGGATTTGAAATCAGGCTTCAGGAAATAACCGTGTTGTCACAGCCGGCAGAAGTGCTTCCAATCGCCATCAGTAAATGGAAGTTAAAAACCTCTTTGGAAACAAAGCTGGGTCTTCGTCCCATTACCTTGCGTAACCCCATGGAGCGTGCAAAATTCCGTATACAGGAAGGGATTGTAAGAGGCTTCCGGGATTTCCTTCATTCTCAGAATTTTACCGAAATCCGTACACCAAAGATTGTAGCCCGGGGCGCAGAAGGCGGATCAAACGTATTTAAACTGGATTATTTTAATAAAAAAGCAGAACTGGGTCAGAGCCCGCAGTTCTACAAACAGACCATGGTTGGCGTATATGACCGGGTATTTGAAGTAGCACCCGTTTTCCGCGCGGAGAAACACAATACAACCAGACATTTAAATGAATATACCAGCATGGATTTTGAAATGGGATACATTGACAGCTTTGAGGAGATCATGGAAATGGAAACAGCCATGCTTCAGTATGTCTTCGAACTTCTTTGTGAGGAATATGCACAGGAACTTGCCATGTTAAAGATCGACCTTCCTGATGTAACCAACATTCCCCAGGTCCGTTTCGATAAAGCCAAAGAGCTGGTATCTGAAAAATATAACAGAAAGATCAGAAACCCCTATGATTTAGAACCGGAGGAGGAAGTTTTAATCGGCCGTTACTTTAAAGAGGAGTATGGCAGTGATTTCGTATTTGTCACTCATTATCCTTCCAAAAAGCGTCCGTTCTATGCCATGGATGATCCGGCAGACTCTAAATTCACCTTAAGCTTTGACTTACTCTTTAAGGGACTTGAGATCACAACCGGAGGCCAGAGAATCCATGATTATGACACCATCATAAAAAAGATGGAGACCAGAGGAATGAATCCCGAGGACATCTCTTCCTATTTAATGATATTTAAATATGGTATGCCTCCTCACGGCGGACTGGGAATTGGTCTGGAACGTCTGACCATGCGTCTTCTTGACGAGTCAAACGTCAGAGAGACCACACTGTTCCCAAGAGATGTTACCAGGCTGGAGCCGTAATCAGACGGAAAGGAGACGAAAAGAAATGGCGCACATCATTGATGATGAAACAATCGAGTATGTAGGCATTCTCGCCAAGCTGGAGCTTGATGATGCAGAAAAGGAAGCGGCTAAAAAGGATATGGGCCGTATGCTTGATTATATAGATAAATTAAATGAACTTGATACAGATGGGGTGGAACCCATGTCACATGTATTTCCGGTTTACAATGTTTTCCGGGAAGACGTGGTGATAAACGGAGACGACAGAGACCAGATCTTAAAGAATGCACCGGAAAGCAAAGATGGAGCGTTCAAAGTGCCGAAGACAGTGGAATAGGGGGAATTAAAATGACAGCAAGTGAAATATTGTCCCTCACAGCGGTACAGCTGGGGAAAAAGATAAAAGAGGGAGAGGTTACCTCCCCTGAGGCTGTAAAAGCCGTTTTAGGCCAGATTAAGGCCATGGAACCGGAGCTTAACAGCTACGTAACCATTGATGAAGAAGGCGCGTTAAAGCAGGCAGAGGAGATCCAAAAGCGTATTGAATCAGGAGAACTGACTGGTCCTCTTGCCGGTGTTCCTGCGGCAGTTAAGGATAATATCTGCATGGAAGGACTGAAAACCACCTGCAGCTCTAAGATCTTATCCGATTTTGTTCCTACCTACAATGCCAAGGCAGTGGAGAATTTAAAACAGGCGGGAGCTGTAATCATCGGGAAAACCAACATGGATGAGTTTGCAATGGGAAGTACAACGGAAACCTCTGCATTTGGCGTTACCAGAAACCCCTGGAATCCGGAGCATGTTCCCGGTGGTTCTTCCGGTGGTTCCTGTGCGGCAGTGGCAGCAGCAGAGTGCTTTTTCGCTCTGGGTTCTGATACGGGCGGTTCCATCAGACAGCCGGCCTCCTTTTGCGGAGTTACAGGTTTAAAGCCAACTTACGGAACGATTTCCCGCTATGGCCTTATCGCTTACGGTTCCTCCTTAGATCAGATTGGACCGGTAGCAAAGGATGTGACTGACTGTGCAGCCATTCTTGAAGTTCTGGCTTCCCATGATGGTATGGACAGTACTTCCGTACAGCGGGAGGATTATGAATTTACCAGGTATTTAACCGGAGAGGTAAAAGGCTTAAAGGTGGGAATTCCTGCAGATTATATGGGAGAAGGCCTGGATCCGGAAGTAAAAGAAGCCGTTTTAAAGGCGGCTAAGGTACTGGAAGAAAAGGGTGCCGTTGTGGAGACCTTTGATCTGGGCATGGTGGAGTACGCTATCCCCGCATATTATGTAATAGCATCCGCGGAGGCCAGCTCCAATCTGTCCCGTTTTGACGGTGTAAAATACGGATACCGGGCGAAGGAATATACAGGACTTCACGGCATGTATAAAAAGAGCCGTTCTGAGGGCTTCGGACCGGAAGTAAAACGCCGTATTATGCTGGGTTCTTTTGTACTCAGTTCCGGATATTATGATGCATATTATTTGAAGGCATTAAAGACAAAAGCGCTGATTAAGAAAGCTTTTGATGAGGCATTTTCCAAATATGATGTAATTTTAGGACCTGCGGCACCGACCACAGCCCCAAGACTGGGTGAAAGCTTAAGTGATCCGTTAAAGATGTACCTGGGAGATATCTATACAATCTCAGTAAACTTAGCCGGACTTCCCGGTCTGTCCGTTCCGTTTGGAACCGATGAGAAGGGACTTCCCATCGGTGTACAGCTGATTGCAGACTGTTTCCAGGAAAAGAATATTTTAAGGGCCGGTTTTGCAGTGGAGCAAAGCAGAACCTATGAGATGCCTTCTCTGGCGGCTAAGGCAATGAGAGAAAAGGAGGAGAAGTAAATGAGCAAACAGTACGAGACAGTGATTGGTCTGGAAGTTCATGTTGAGCTTGCAACAAAAACAAAAATCTTCTGCTCCTGTTCCACAGAATTCGGCGGAGCGCCCAACACCCATACCTGTCCGGTCTGTACCGGAATGCCGGGATCTCTTCCCGTTCTTAACAAACAGGTAGTGGAATACGCCCTTGCAGTAGGCCTTGCAGCAAATTGTCAGATCAACCAGAATTGTAAATTTGACCGTAAAAATTATTTTTATCCTGACAATCCCCAGAACTATCAGATCTCCCAGCTCTATCTTCCCATCTGCCACGACGGATACGTGGAGATTGATACAGCTGCAGGAAAGAAAAAGATAGGAATTCATGAGATCCACATGGAAGAGGATGCGGGAAAACTGATTCACGATGAATGGGAAGACTGTTCCTTAGTTGATTTTAACCGAAGCGGGGTTCCTTTAATTGAGATTGTTTCCGAGCCGGATATGAGAAGTGCAGATGAGGTAATTGCTTACCTGGAGAAACTGCGATTAATCATTCAGTACTTAGGTGCCTCTGACTGCAAACTGCAGGAAGGTTCCATGAGAGCTGATGTAAACTTATCGGTAAGAGAAGCAGGCGCTTCCCAGTTCGGAACAAGAACAGAGATGAAAAACTTAAACTCCTTTAAAGCCATTGCCCGTGCCATTGAAGGGGAGAGAAAGCGTCAGATCGAGCTGATTGAGGACGGGAAAGCAGTGGTTCAGGAAACCAGGCGCTGGGATGACAACAAGGAGTCCTCTCATGCCATGCGTTCCAAAGAGGATGCGAAAGATTACCGTTATTTCCCGGATCCTGATCTGCCGCCCATTTCCATAAGCGATGAGTGGATTCAGAGCATTAAAGAAAAACAGCCGGAACTGCGCACCGAGAAGATGGCAAGATACCAGGAGGAATATAGTCTTTCTGAATACGACGCGGATATTATTACCGGATCCAAGCACATGGCTGATATATTTGAACAGGTTACAGCCATCTGTCAGAAGCCGAAAGAAGCAGCAAACTGGCTGATGGTAGAGGGCATGAGACTGTTAAAAGAGCATGAGATGGAAATGGAAAATATGACATTTTCTGCGGAAAATCTTGCAAAACTGATTGTTTTAGTGGATAATGGAACCATTAACCGCACGGTTGCCAAGGAAGTGTTTGAGCAGATTTTTTTAAATGATATCGATCCGGAGCATTATGTAGAGGAAAAGGGACTGAAAGTCGTTAGCGATGAAGGTGCCCTTAAGTCTGCCATTGAGGCGATTCTTGCTGCAAATCCCCAGTCTGCCCTGGATTACCGGAACGGAAAAGAGAAAGCAATGGGCTTTCTGGTTGGTCAGACCATGCGTTCCATGAAAGGAAAGGCTGATCCGGGAGCGGTCAACCGAATTCTGAAGGAACTGTTAGGTTAGAGGAATCTTTATGAGGAGGAAGAAATCTATGAAGCCGTATGTTGAGATGACAAAGGAAGAGTTACAGGAGCTTAGAAAGGAACTTTCTGCGCAGTATAAGGAGTTTCAGGGCAGAGACTTAAAGCTTGATATGTCCAGAGGAAAGCCAAGCGCCGAGCAGCTGGATATTTCCATGGGAATGATGGATGTGTTAAGCAGCAGCGATGATCTGACCTGTGATGACGGTACAGACTGCCGCAATTATGGTGTGCTTGATGGAATCAAGGAGGCAAAGGAACTTCTTGCCGATATGATGGAGGTTGCACCGGATCACATTATTATTTATGGCAATTCCAGCTTAAATGTAATGTATGATACCGTTTCCCGTTCCATGACCCACGGTGTTATGGGCAGTACTCCCTGGTGTAAGCTGGATAAAGTGAAATTCCTTTGTCCTGTACCCGGATATGACAGACATTTCTCCATAACCGAATACTTTGGAATTGAGATGATAAACGTTCCAATGACTCCAACCGGACCGGATATGGATCTGGTAGAGCAACTGGTGGCAGCAGATGATTCCATTAAGGGTATCTGGTGTGTGCCCAAATACTCCAATCCTCAGGGAATTTCTTACTCCGATGAAACTGTACGCCGTTTTGCCCGTTTAAAACCCGCAGCAAGTGACTTCCGTATTTACTGGGATAACGCTTATACCATTCATCATTTATACGATAACGAGCAGGATCATTTAATTGAGATTCTGGCAGAATGCAAGAGAGCCGGTAATCCGGATATGGTTTATAAATTTGCTTCTACTTCAAAGGTAAGCTTCCCAGGTTCCGGTATCGCAGCGATTGCAGCCAGCGAGAACAACTTAACAGACATCATGAAGCAGTTAAAGATTCAGACCATTGGCCATGATAAAGTGAACCAGCTTCGTCATGTACGTTTCTTTGGGGATATTCATGGAATGGTAGAGCATATGAGAAAGCATGCAGATATCATGAGACCTAAATTTGAAGCTGTGATTGAAACTCTGGAAAAAGAGTTGGGCGGACTTCAGATCGGCGAATGGACCTGTCCAAAAGGCGGATATTTTATTTCCTTTGATTCATTAGATGGCTGTGCCAAAACCATTGTTGCAAAATGCAAAAAAGCAGGTCTGGTCATGACTGGTGCAGGAGCTACCTATCCATATGGAAAGGATCCGTATGACAACAACATTCGTATTGCACCATCTTATCCGACTCTGCCGGATTTAAAGCAGGCTATGGAATTATTTGCACTCTGTGTTAAGATTGTAAGCATTGACCACATTTTGTCTGAGATAGCATAAATAGAAAGTGCCGCACAAATCTGCCTCTGATGGGAGATGATGTGCGGCGCTTTTTGTTTGTTTTATGTATATTAGTCGAATAAGACCAGATTAATAAAAGCCTGAAAGGATTCTGTCTGAAATTTGTCTTTATGGAACACAACATGGTTCATACAGCTGATCTCCATATCTTTTACCTCGATCTCAAAAACCTCACCCTTTTTAATGGATTCATCGGCAAAAATTCTTGGTACGACACCAATTCCAATATTTTCTCTGGCTGCCTGTAAAATTACGTCGGAATTGGTACTGGTCCACAATGGTTCTGCGGATAAGTTATTCAGTGCCAGCGCGCAGTCAAATGTATCTCTGATGGTGCATCCGGTCTCTCGTAATAAAAGAGGTTCTTCAATCAGCCTGTCTAAGGATACCGGCTGTGCAGCCCGGTTTGCAAAGGGATGGTTTGGAGAACAGATTACGGCCATGGGATAAGAGGAGAATGGGATTTTCTCGAGCTGCTCGTCGGATACGACACCTTCCACCAGAGCCAGATCCAGCTCATTCTTTAACAGTTTGCTGATGATTTCTCCGGAATTATCCACGGTAACCTTCAGCTGTATGTCAGGATTTGTCAGAGCGAAACGGGAAACAGCGTTAGGAAGTAAGTAACTGGCCAGTGTCACGCAGGAGCCCACCCGCAAAGGTGCCTGTAAGTGCAGGGAACCAGAATAGTTCTCCAGATCCTGGTATAACTCCAGAAGAGGTATTACTTTAGATAAATAAAATTTACCATTTTCATTGATCATTACTCTTCGGGATACACGGTCAAACAGGGGGGAGCCAACGGATTCTTCCAGTTCATTGATGGCATGAGAGATAGCGGGCTGAGTCATGGACAACGCTTTCGCCGCTCCGGTGATGCTTCCTTCCTCACATACTGTTTTAAAGATTGTTAGATGTCGTAGATTCATGTTTATAGGTCCTTCCATTACCAGTGCTTCATATGATAACTTTCATTATATCATTTTGATAATGGGTTGAACAGAGATTTTGAAAAAAATGTCGATTGAAACTAATTGGTTTTGTTGCATCTTACTTTTTTATTTCACCTTATTATAAATCACCAGACTACCGCTGTTGTTCTCATCTGGCAGTAAAACAGGCTTCCCGTTTTCTATACCTAATTCAAATGTGGCATTATAGTAACTTTTGCTGTCATTATTTGTATGGTCGATTGCTTCAACAGATATGGTGAATTTCTTATTGGTAAGAGGTATTCCGTTGCTAAAATCACCATTTAAAGTATAAGCGATGGAGATAGGGGAATATTTTCCATAGATCTTGCCATTTTCAATTTTTGTAATTGTAACTTCCTCGAACCATTCAAAATTTCCTGATTCATCATAAGAACCATCGTTAAATACTCCGATAAAATCGCTGTATTCGGATTTAGCTGCATTGTCATTTATTATTAATCCAGTAGAGTCAACTTTTTTCCCGTCAGGTGTTGTTGCATCTGCGTACATTGCACCATCTGCTCCAACATAGTACTTTCCATCAATCCATGTATTATGGGACATATCACCGTCTTGATTAAAGTGATACCACTTATTATCTATTTTCTGCCAATTACTAATTGTATAATTTCCGTTGCCGTTATCATACTTCCAGCCTTTTCCTGTTTGTTTCCATTCTCCAGCCAGTGAAACGATTGTACTGCTTAAGACAATTGTAGCTGACATTAATACAACCAAAAACTTTTTCATACTTTTTCTCCTATTGTAAATTTATTTTGTGATATTATAACATACTTATTTGTTTTTTGCTAGAAATTGAATAAAATAGATATAAAAATAAAACAAAAGCCGCCTGTCGGCGGCTTTTAAGGCGATTCCATGGAATGATTAAAGTCGTGTTGCAATTGCTTTTATAAAATTCTCACTGTTTAAAACAGTTGGATTTTCTATTGTTGTGATAAGCGCAAGATCTTTTGTCATCTCTCCAGCCTCAATGGTATCGATGGTGGCCTGCTCTAACTTATCGGCAAATGCAGCCAGTTCCTGATTGCCATCAAGTTCTCCCCGCTTTCTTAACGCTCCTGTCCAGGCGAAGATCGTAGCAACGGAGTTGGTAGAAGTTTCCCCACCCTTTAAGTGCTGATAATAATGTCTCTGTACCGTTCCGTGAGCTGCTTCATACTCAAAGTCGCCGTCAGGAGAAACCAGTACTGAGGTCATCATGGCAAGAGATCCAAATGCAGAGGAAACCATGTCACTCATAACGTCTCCGTCGTAATTCTTGCAGGCCCAGATATAACCGCCTTCTGATTTCATCACTCTTGCTACCGCATCATCGATTAAGGTATAGAAATATTCAATACCTGCTTCCTGAAAGCGGTTCTCATACTCAGCATCAAAGATGTCCTGGAAAATGTCCTTAAAGGTGTGGTCATACTTTTTGGAGATGGTATCCTTGGTTGCAAACCATAAGTCCTGCTTTGTATCCAGTGCATAATTAAAGCAGCTTCTTGCGAAGCTTTCAATGGAATTGTTAATATTATGCATACCCTGGACAATCCCGGCGCTCTCAAAGTTATGAACCAGTTCCCGTACCTCTGTTCCGTCAGCGGCAGTATAGACAAGTTCTACTTTGCCGGCACCGGGGATCTTCATCTCAGATCCTTTGTAAACATCACCGTAAGCATGTCTGGCAATGGTAATGGGTTTTTTCCAGTTTATAACACATGGTTCGATTCCTTTCACAACAATAGGCGCCCGGAATACGGTTCCGTCGAGAATTGCACGAATGGTGCCGTTGGGGCTTTTCCACATCTCTTTTAAGTTGTATTCTTTTACACGGGCAGCATTTGGCGTAATGGTGGCGCATTTAACGGCTACTTTATATTTCTTTGTGGCCAGAGCAGAATCAGTGGTCACTTTATCATCTGTCTGATCCCGGTATTCCAGTCCAAGGTCATAATATTCTGTCTTTAAGTCAATATAGGGCAGCAGAAGGTTGTCCTTAATCATCTGCCAGAGAATACGGGTCATCTCGTCGCCATCCATTTCGACTATGGGGGTTGTCATCTTAATCTTATCCATGTGTTTCTCCTCCTTAGAAATGTTCGTGTTATGCTATAGTATACGACGAAATATCAAATCACACAAGCATATCTATGCAAATTTATCCAACCATTTTTGAATATTATACACTGTTTCCGGATCAATAAAATGCTCAACTTTTTCCACCTGTTCCAGATCATCTGTTTTCTGATTGACATAACAAAAAAAACGGGTAAGAATCTGGTGTCTGAACAGGAGGTATTCCCCTAACTCTTTTCCGTCACTGGTCAGAGAAACAGTCCCGTATTTTTCAAAGCCAACCAGCCCCTGCTTCCTTAAATTACCAGTCATTTTTGAAGCAGAGGAGGGCTTGACATGAAGACACTCTGCCAGTTCCTTAATGCGTACAGGCTGGTTCTCCTGAGATAACCGGTATATCATCTCCAGGTAATCTTCCATCGAGGATGTGATTTTTGTATGCTCCAAAAGAGAGTAACCCTTTAATGTATAAAAATTATCGTTCTGAGGCATAGTCAGTTCCTCCTTATATACGGCTGTTAGTTATATCTATTCATAGCCGGTGGATTCTATGAATTACCAGGGAGGCAGGGGATAAGAAAGACAGGAACCTGTTTTTTATTAAATGCATATGTTAGGATATGGAAACTTTTTCGGAGGTTAAAGAGATGTCGGGACGATTTTGCTTAAATGACTTAAAAAGAGGTCAGAAAGGAATCATTTCCAGACTGACCGTTTGTGATGATATGAGACGGAGATTACAGGATATGGGACTGATTGAGGGCACTGTAGTGGAGTGTGTGGGTAAAAGTCCTCTTGGGGATCCTACTGCATTTTTAATCAGAGGTGCTGTAATCGCCCTGCGAAATGAAGATTCCGTCAGGGTTTTGATACAGAATCACGACCAGGAGTCCTTTGAACCCAGTTATGGAGAGGGGATTGCGGCTGCCTGTGTCACTGCGGAGGAAGACATATGGGACTAAGCAGAGAATCCATGGGAATCAAATCGGTAGACTGTGGACTGGAGATTAAAAAAAAGGAGCCGGAAGATCTGGTGATAGCGCTGGCCGGAAACCCCAATGTGGGGAAAAGTACGGTATTTAATCAGATGACTGGGATGAACCAGCACACCGGATCGTGCATTTAGTGGTAAAATGGTTATAAAAAAATAATAGTATATTCCCTGCAACAGCCGGAGCGCTTACTCAGGCGTATTTCTTTGATGACTGACCGCCAGAACAGGCGCTTTTGCTGGTTATCAAGGCGCTGATACATGCTTTCAAAATCTTTATTAATCATGTTTATGAAAGCTTCCGGATTTTTGGCCGGCTGCTTTATATCCGTAAGTTTATTCAGCTGATTCTCTAATTCTTCCCTGTCCGTTTTATATTCTTCCAGTGTAATTGCTTCATTTAAATATAAATCCTTTAACCGGCCAATTTTCTTTTGAAGCTGATTTTTTTTCTGACGGTTATCAGCTGTTTTTTTGCTTTTTGCTTCAAAGTCTGCTATATAAGTTCCAAACTGTTCTTTTACATTTTTCATAAGATATTCCTCAATGCGGACTTCCCTGATTGCTCCCCCGTTGCCACACTTCCTGAAAGATCGGTGATGTTTGCATTCGTAGGCTGGATATTTATATCGGAGCACTGTTTTGTCTTTTTGCTTTGAAACTGAGTTGATATGACAGCCGCTCATTTTTTGACCGCATTCAGCGCATACCAGAAGGCCGGTAAAAATGTAGGGGTATTTCTGGCTGGATTTTATATTGCTGTTATGATCCAGGATGCGCTGAATCTGCTGGAAGGCTTCATCGGAAATCAGACGGGGACAGTAAGTCTCATTGTTTCTGTAACGTCCGGTGATTTTTTCATTACGAAGAATTGACTGTTTAAAGTTTTGTACAGACATAATGATTCCGTGTGTCTCTTTTAAATAGTTTACAGCCTGATTCATGGACTGGTGTTTTAAGAAATAAAAAATCGTGTCTTGTATGGCAGGGGCTTCCTCTGACAGTACCAGATGCTTATTCTCAATCCGGTATCCGTGTGGGACTTTGCCAGATATGACTTCCCCGTGGGCGACCTTTGTGCGAAAGACATCAGCCACACGAAGACCGCCATTTTGTGCTTCAAGTTCAGCCCAGGTCATGGATTGAGCCACGAATGCCCGGCCATAGGGAGTGGAGGTGTCAAAGAAGGGCTGGTCGATGGCGGTCCATGCTGCGTGGTGTTTTTCCAGGACCGCCTGGGTATTGAGATAGTGGCGCAGGCTGCGAAACCATCGGTCCAGCTTGGTAAATATAATCAGATCCACAAGCCCTTCCTTTACATGATTCATTAAACGGGTAAAGTCGTCCCGGTCAATTTTCTGACCGGAAACGCCGTCATCCAGATAAATATCCTGCAGAACCATATTTTTATGTTCTTCGATGTATTTGATGCCCCGCTCTTTTTGATCTCTTATGGAATCCCCGCGTTCCGCCTGTTCATCGGAAGACACACGGATGTAGACGGCTACACGCATCAGTTTCTCTGATTCCTCAGCACGTTTCATTCTATCATCTCCTGGTATAATCTACTCCCTCCGTCAGAAAATTAAAACCCGTTTTCTGTGATTGCTTTAAATAAGGTAAGAAGGACAAACAACGGAACATACAATGAACCAGAAAGGAGGTGGTAGTAGTGGCAGATACTATCACCACAGTAAATCAGGCAGATCCGGTCAGGGCATTTGAAGCGCTGGCAAGAATTATAGGGGAAAAAGAGGGAGTGGAAATTACTCTGAAAAATCTTAGGAAAAAAGAAGAAAAAGAAACTGGATCAACGGAATGATTCTATATAAAAAGGCAGATCGGATTGACGGATCTGCCTTTTGAAATGCTATGTAGGAATCTTACTTACTAATTAGAAGCTTTCTTTGTTTCTGTTACTGCTGACTTGCTGTCTTTTGCAGCTGCTGTGGATTCTGCCTTTACTTTGCTGTCGCCAGTCTTGGACTCTGCAGCAGTTGTTTCATCTTTCTTGGTTTCGTCCTTCTTTGTTTCTTCTTTCTTAGTATCGTCTTTTTTGGTTTCTGCTAAGGAACTGCTTTCTTTTACGTCTTTTTTAGTTTCAGCTGGTTTTGTGGTTGCTTCGGTGGTTACTTCTGCTTTTGTAGCGGCAGTTGTTTCAGAACTTTTCGTATTTCCACATGCGGAGATAGCTGCCATTGTTAATACTGCAACACCTGTCAGTACCAGTTTCTTTGTTGTTAACCTCATAATTATATCCTCCTTGAGACTGCATAGGTATTATGGTTGTATGGCTTCCGGTTGTCCTATGTCCCTGAAGTCAGAACTCAGTGTAGCACCGAAATTGAATAAAATCAATGGCAAATTTGTTATTTATTTCTTAAAAAAAATTAAGTTGTATTAAAAAAATAGAAATCAGCTAAAATTAAGAATAAATTCACAAATATTTCACAGTTTGAACAAACTTCCATCACAAACCCGTTTTCTGACTTCCGGATTTTGATCTGACCGTGTTAAAATGGCTCTTTTTCATTTTTCGTCTAACCGCATCAACCCACCGGAAACTGGCCCGGCAAAACGGTCGCCAATGCCCAGGGCTGGTGTCGGGATGGGGATCAGGGGTATGTTATGGTGGATATTCCAGGCTGTTATTCCCTTATGGCACACTCTACAGAAGAGGAGGTGGCACGGGATTTCATCTGCTTTGAAAATCCCGATGCAGTAGTAACAGTTTGTGATGCAACCTGTCTGGAGAGGAATTTAAACCTGGTACTCCAGATTATGGAGGCAGCGGACCGTGTGGTAGTCTGTGTAAACCTTATGGATGAGGCAAAGAAGAAACGGATTGTTTTAAATCTGGATGTTCTGGAGGAACGGCTCCACGCCCCTGTAGCAGGAACAACAGCAAGAAGCAAAAAGGGACTGAATCAGATTTACCAGGGGTTAAAGCGGTGCATCAGGGAAAAGGAGACTAATTATGAAAGACCTGTGCTCATATATTATCCCCAATATATTGAAGAGGCAATTGAAAGGCTGGCGCCTGCTGTGGAGGAAGTATCAGACGGAGCAGTTAAGGTCCGGTGGCTTTGTGCAAGGCTTTTGGATGCCAATGAAAACCTGATGGGAGCAGTAAACAGATATTTAAAGCCTTTGGCAGATTCGGAGGCTGTAAAGGCATGCCTTACTGATATCTGGAGTGAATGGAAAGAGCAGGGAATCAGCCAGGAACAGGTTAGCGATGATATGGCTGCTGTATTTATCCGGAAAGCAGAAGAGTTATGTAAGGGAGTCGTGGTATTTGAGAATAAAACCTATAACGGAAAAGACCGGAAACTGGACCGTCTCTTTACCAGTAAAGCAACTGGATTTCCTATTATGTTTCTGGTTCTTCTGGGGATTTTCTGGCTGACTATCACAGGTGCCAATTATCCATCCCAGCTATTAAGTAATTTGTTATTTGGTATTGAAGACCGCCTGGCCATTGCCGCAGATGCAGCGGGGATTCCGTCAATTCTGTCCGGGCTTTTCATTCACGGTGTATACCGGGTGCTGGCGTGGGTAATATCGGTTATGCTGCCACCTATGGCCATTTTCTTTCCTCTTTTTACTCTGTTGGAAGATTTTGGTTATCTTCCCAGAGTAGCCTTTAATTTAGACCGGTGCTTTAAACGATGTTCTGCCTGCGGAAAGCAGGCGCTGACCATGTGACAGAAGAAATCTATGCTTTTTTTCGCTGTTAAATCCTGGATTACTATCTTGACACTTTTTATTCTGAATGTTATAGTTACAAATATAAACTGTAATTAAAAATAGTACAGAAACACGAGGTTAACTGCCACAAACAGGCGGTAAAAGTATCACTTACAGGAGGTAATCATTTGGGATTTTCGATTGACATGAGTGTTCCGGTATTAACCGTATTTTTACAGGGAATTGTAAGCTTTTTTTCACCCTGCGTGCTGCCTTTAATTCCTCTCTATATTGGATATCTGTCAGGGGGAACGGGAGTAACAGGTGAGGATGGAAGAATCTATTATAAGCGAAGCAAGGTTATGTTACATACCGTTTGTTTCGTGATTGGAATCAGTTTTACGTTCTTTCTTCTGGGAATTGGTGTCTCAGCACTTGGGAGCTTCTTTCGAACCAATCAGCTTCTGTTTGCAAGACTAGGTGGTATTCTTGTCATTATGTTCGGATTATATCAGCTGGGATTCCTGGGAAATTCCTCTCTCCTGGGAAAGGAGCGCAGGCTGTCCGTTTCCTTTGACAAACTAGCCATGTCTCCGCTTACAGCCCTTCTCATGGGATTTACCTTCAGCTTTGCCTGGACACCCTGTGTAGGACCTGCACTGGCCAGCGTGCTGATTATGGCAGCATCAGCTTCCACCAAAACACTGGGATTTATGTTGATCGGAGTCTATACCCTGGGATTTATTCTGCCATTTCTGGCAGTGGGATTTTTTACCACATCTGTTCTTGAATTTTTTAAGACACACAGGAATGTTGCTAAAAATGCGGTTAAAGTCGGCGGAGTGTTGATGATACTCATGGGATTGCTGATGTTTACGGGAAAAATGAATTCCTTTACTGGTTATCTGTCTTCTGTGAAGTCTCCATTTACGAAAGAGTCAGCGAAACCGGCTAAAGAGACAGAACCATCAACAGAGGAAACGGCGTCTGAAACGATAAAAGAATCTGCCACAGAGGAAACAACGGCTGAATCTCAGTCTCAGGCAGAGGAAACCCAGAACGAAGAAAACCAGATTCTTCCAGCCATTGATTTTACTTTAACAGATCAGTTTGGCAAGACACATTCTTTATCGGATTATAAAGGAAAAACCATCTTTTTAAATTTCTGGGCGACCTGGTGTCCGCCCTGCAGGGCAGAGATGCCGGATATACAGAAAATATATGAGACCTACAGCACAGAAGGCGATGACGGTCTGATTGTTCTTGGAGTAGCAGCTCCCGGTTACGGGGATGAAAAGGATGAGGAGGGTATCAAAAAATTTTTAAAAGATAATGGATACACCTATCCGGTTCTCATGGATACAGAAGCAGAATTATTTGATGCGTATGGGATATACTCCTATCCAACTACCTTTATGATTGACCGGGATGGCAATGTATTTGGATATGCAAGCGGACAGTTATCAGAGGATACTATGAAGAGTATTATTGATCAGACAAGGAAAGGAGTAAGAAACTAAGAATATGGATAAAAACAGGGCGAGAAGAAAACGTGAAAGAAGAAATCGGAGAATCATTTATGGATCATTGCTAATAGCTGCCCTGTCAACGGTTGGTATATTATATAGCTTTGGAAACAGCAAAAAAACCAAAGATTCTGACAGCAGCCAGGTGATCGCAGAAACCAAAGAAAAAGAAACAGTCCCGGAGAAAGCGCTGGTATCAGCCAGGATTGGAAATACCGATCTCTCCGGATTGACTGTAAAAGAGGCTAAGGACACCATTGAAGAGCGTTACCAGTGGGGAATGACGGTTACAGACGGAACAGATGCAGTTGTAATCGATGATATAGTAAGTAGTCAGCTGGAGAAGATTATGAAGCAGCTGAGTGAAACCCCGGCAGATCAGCCACAGGATTATCAGCTGGATTACGATTCCATGAAGGAAGGATTTACAAAGCAGGCAGAAGCCCTTGCCAAGCGCTGGAACAAAGACGGAGTCAATTCCCAGGTAGAATCATTTGACCCAAAAACGGGGGCGTACAGTTACACAAAAGAACAGAATGGCAGAGTACTGGACCAGGAGAAGTTAGTAAATCAGCTGCTGGACGCTGTTAAGAAAGAGAATTTTCAGGCAGAGATCCCGGCGGAGTTTGCCCTTAAGGCACCAGTAAGAACCCAGGCTCAGGCAAAGGAACAGTATAAGGTAATCGGAACCTTTACTACCAAAACCACCACCAATAAAAACCGGAATCAGAATATCAGCCTTGCAGTAAATGCCATCAATGGCGTGGTCTTAAAGCCTGGTGAGGAATTTTCCTTTAATAATACCACAGGAAACCGTACCAGTGAAAAGGGATATCAGCCTGCAGGTGCTTACAGAAACGGTGTCTTAATTGAAGAGCCGGGTGGCGGCGTATGTCAGGTTTCTACCACCCTGTATCATGCCATTATAGAGAGCGGGTTTAAAACCACGGAACGGAATTCGCACAGCTTTGCCCCTTCCTACGTGGAAAAGGGACAGGATGCCATGGTCAGCTTTGACGGCTATGCCGGACCGGATTTAAAATTTATTAATACCGGAAGTTCTTCCGTTGTATTGAGAGCATCGTTAGACGGAACTACTTTAAAACTATCTATCGTAGGAATCCCGGTTCTGGAGGATGGGGTAAAGGTTACCATTCGTTCAGAAAAGGTGAAGGATTCCGATCCCCTTCCGGTTACCTATGAGGAAAACACAGCGCTGCCGTTTGGAACAGAAAAGGTAGTGGATAAAGGAACCATCGGCGGATATTTTAAGAGCTACCGTGTATACAAGAAGGGCGACACTGTAATAAAGGAAGAGCCGCTTCACAACAGCAGTTATAAAGGGAAACCCCAGGTAATTCAGAGAAATACCACCTTAAAACACGAAGAGACCGTACAGGAAACTCATGTACAGCCGGAAAGCACCACAGCGGCTCCCACTGAAGAACCAGGTGAGACTCATGAGGCTGTGAATGTGGGACCTGGTGTGACAGGAACAGAGAATCAGTAAGACAGAAAGAAACAGAACAGGAAAAGCAATTCTTGATTTTCCTGTCCTGTTTCTTTTTTTGTAAATGGCGGTGCATTTTAACTATATTTTAAACTCTAGAATCATGGCATGTAAGTCTTTTGCAAGATCGGATAAGAGATCGCTGGAGGCAGCAATCTCTTCCAGCGCACCGGTTTCCTCCTCCATAGATTGATTCACGTCTCCGGCGGCCTGGGAATTTTGCTTTGCTATGTGGGTTAGATTTTCAAGTAGAGCCAGTATTGTATTTTTCATATCATACATTTCTTTTCCGGTATCATTTAATTGCACTGAGGCATTTTTAGACGTTTCCATGGCCTGATTAATGGCCTGATAAGTGGCTCTGCTGTTTTCAACCCGATGGGTTTGCTCCGTGGTTATGTTTTTAATTCGTTCCATGATATCCACAGCATTAGCAGCGTTTATTTGCAGATCTGAAACAATTTCTTCAATATTTTTTGAAGAATCGGCAGATAAGGCAGCCAGTTTCTTTATCTCACTGGCAACAACTGAAAAGCCTTTACCAGCCTGACCTGCACGGGCGGCTTCTACAGATGCATTGAGAGCAAGAAGTCTGGTCTGGAGGGCAATGGAGGAGATCAGGCTGCTTGCCGCACTGATCTGATTGGAACTCTCATTGGTTTTAGTCACTAAATCGTATATTTTCTCGTTGGCACGGTTGCTTTCCGCCGTTATTTCAGAAAGGTTATCCATTTCTTTAAGACCGTCATTAATAGACTCTGTAACAACTGTTATTGCACTGTTTATATGATTTGCCAATGAAAGGTTATTATCAATAATATTTCCTAATTGGGTTGTTTTTAAAGCTCCTTCCACAGTGCTTTCCATCTGGTCTTCTGCTCTGTCAGCTATTTCATGAATGGTGTGAGAAACCTCTTCGGCCGCTCTGGCTGAATGAGTGGAAGCGGCAGTCAGCTGATTCGAGGTAAGAGCAACCTGGCTGGAGGAAGAATTTATCTTACCAATCAGCGCTTGAAAGTTATCTCTGATATTTTCCAATGAATTGGCTAAAATTCCAAATTCATCCTTTTTACGTAATTCTTTTTTTGAAATACTGTTTTGTAGATTGAACTCAGCCAGTTCTTTTGCAAAATCAGAGGAACGTTTAATGGAGCGGGAAATTTTATCTGAAAAAAGGAAACCTGCAAAAGTAATAATTCCTGTAAATATCATTAGAATCAGTAAGCAGATCTTTTTGAAGTGCTCCATTTCATTATAAATAGATTCTGCATCAAAATCCGCACCCATGATTCCCACAACCGTACCCTGACTGTCCTTAATGGGATAATAGGAGCTTATGTAGATTCCCCAGCCTTCTACAAAGTTAAGTTTCTGGTCTGTATAGGGAATTCCGCTCCAGGACTGTTCGTAGCAAAGTGCAGATTCTTCCGTATCACCAATATGAGAAAGCTCTCCGTCAGGTGAACCGTCAACCACATACATAAATTTTCCATCAGAGGTTTTTCTAAGAGTGAAGATATGCCTTGCTCCCGTGATCTCCCTGATTTTTATTAAATTATCCCTCTCTTTTTTATAATAATCGGTGTTTTCATCCTCAGGAGAGGTCAGTGTTATAAACTTTTCCACATCAATGTACTTACTGGACTGGAAAACTGTCTGGTAAGCCGTATCGGAGGCCTTACTGGTAACGGCTTTATAGCTTTGCCGGTATAGGATGTATGCAAGTGTCATTGTAATAGAAAGTACCATAATCAGAAAAAATGCAATGATTTTTATCCTGATGTTTTTTTGAAAAGATAATCCTGATGGAAAAAAATGTCTCATAATAAGCTCCCCTGATCTTTTATTTCCAGCCATAGAAGATACTGAAACAATGGCTGATTCCTCACTTGGTATATAGCCTGATTATAGCTTTTAATATTTAAGAGTGCAAGTTACATTTTGTCAAAAATAGTGAATTATACACAAAAATAATGGGTTAGTTTAGGAAAGTTTAAAACAATATGCACAAAAGTTTTGAAAAAATCAACCTTTTAAAGTAGCTGAACTGGATACCTCTGAGTGAAAAATACAGTTTTTCCACGAGTCGGATTGACTTATGTATATGGTACAAACCGTTATGAATAAGATTTTTCAGGAGGTGGGCATCATGGATTTGTCCAAAGAGAGCACCTATGAAAAAAAATGGGGAGAAAAGAAGACTGCGGTTTTGATAGAGCGTTGTTATCAGGGAGAGGCATCCGTAAAGGAATTGGTTCTCAGTCTCTTAAAGAAACGGCTGGAGGCAGGCAGTCGTGATTAGGGAGAAAGACAGAAAGGAGCGGCAGTATAAGGCAGCTTTATACATGCGACTCTCTAAAGACGACGGGACTGGAGAGAGCGCAAGCATTAATACCCAGCGAAGCATGCTGCGTTCCTATGCAGACCGAAATGGTTTTTTTATATATGGAGAATACGCAGATGACGGCTACAGCGGGACTACGTATGACCGTCCCGCATGGAAACGTCTGGTTGCTGATATTGAGGCGGAGAGGGTAAATCTTGTAATTACCAGAGACCTTTCCAGGCTTGGAAGGGATTATATACTCACAGGTCAGTATACGGAGATTTATTTTCCAGCCAAAGGGGTCCGTTATATTGCAGTAAATGACGGCTATGATTCAAACAATCGGGGAAATGATCTGGCTCCCTTTCAGAATATCGTCAATGAAATGTATGCCAGAGATACATCGAAAAAGATTCGAAGCGCATTGAGAACCAAGATGGAAGATGGGGCATTTATCGGAAATTATGCTCCTTACGGATATAGAAAGGACCCTGCGGATAAAAACCATCTTTTGATTGATCCTTTGACGGCGCCAGTGGTGCAGGACATTTTTGAGCGGGCTTCCAGGGGAGAGCCCCCATTAAAAATAGCAAAACTGCTGAATGAGAGGTGTGTTAAAACTCCGGCCAGTTACCGTCGCTATAAACAGCAGCAGGTGGATCTGGAGACGGGTGAGGGAGAAAGAGGCTGGACATCCGGCACCATCTGCAAGATTTTATCTAACCGGGTTTATACAGGGGATATGGTGCAGGGCAAAACCTCCAAGCTGTCATTTAAAAGTCAGATGACTTTAAGGGTACCGAAAGAGGAATGGATCGTGGTAAAAAACAAGCATAACGCCATTGTATCCAGAGATTTGTTTGAGCAGGCAGGAAGGCGGAGTGTACCACGGAAAAAATCAAAATCAGCTCAATTCTCCAATGCATTTTCCGGACTGGTGTACTGCGGGGACTGTAAAAGAGTGATGACAACAACCGGGGGCAGTCATACGGAGGACAGAAAGCTGGTATGCAGCGGATATAAGCAGTATGGAAGAACCGCATGCACCAACCACTACATGAACTATGACCTGCTCTGCCAGATGGTATCTCAGGAGCTTGAGACTCTCATTACACTGACAGAACAAGAGAGGAAAGAGGTTGCGTGTCAGTTAGAGTTTTATGGAAGAAACAGAGGCAATCCAGAAGAAAAACGGGCGGCAGCATCTTTAAAAAAGAGGGAGAGACAGATTGAGCGAATTATTGGAACGCTTTACGAGGATCGGGTCAATAAAGTAGTGGAAGAAGAGCGTTTTTGTAAGCTGCTCACTTCTTATGAACAGGAGTTAAAGGAGATTACGGCAGAAGCAAATACCTTAAAGCAAATGACCACATGTGTGTGGAAAAGCATGGAGGAGCCAGAGAAGGCTGTGGATTGTTTCTTAAATGAAATAAGGGAAAAAAGGATTCCACCTTCCGATCTGCTCCACCAGTTTATTGACCGGATTGAAATTTTCCAGTCAGGGAAAGATCCGGATCAGAAAGACAGCCTGATTATAACTGTCAGGATTTGTTACCGGTCAGAGTCACCAGACAGTAAAAAAGCATAGATTTCCCCTGTCATGTGCATGGGCTTTGGCTGCAATGCGGCAGGAATTGTAGGCTGCCGGATTATTGATTCTCCAAGAGAACGGCTCATTGCAATGATCACCAATAACTTTGTCCCCTGCAACGGACGTTTTCCTACCATGATTGCGATTATTACCATGTTTTTTATTGGAGGAGCGACGGGATCATTTTCCACGATTTTATCGGCAGGGATTCTGTCAGGTATTATTCTTCTTGGAATTTTTATGACCCTTGTAATATCAAAAATTCTCTCTGTAACCATATTAAAGGGGATTCCCTCTTCCTTTACCTTAGAGCTGCCCCCTTACCGCAGGCCCCAGATCGGAAAGGTCATTGTCCGTTCCATATTTGACCGGACCCTCTTTGTTCTGGGAAGAGCGGCTGCCGTGGCTGCTCCCGCAGGTCTGTTAATCTGGCTGATGGCAAATATCACAGTAGGGGATATGACCTTATTAACCCGCTGTTCCGGTTTTTTAGATCCCTTTGCCAGAGTCATCGGCCTTGACGGTGTGATCCTCCTGGCATTCATCCTTGGCTTTCCCGCCAATGAGATCGTTGTGCCCATTATGATTATGGCTTATCTTTCCGAAGGCAGCATACGGGAAATCAATGATTTATCCATATTAAGGGATCTGTTGATTGCCCATGGCTGGACCTGGGTGACTGCTGTCAGCACCCTGCTTTTCTCCCTCATGCACTGGCCCTGTTCCACTACCTGCCTGACCATAAGGAAGGAGACCGGAAGCATAAAATGGACCCTTTTGTCCTGGGCTGTGCCTACGGTAACCGGAGTTATTGTATGCTTTTTGTTTACTACTGCAGCAAGGGCGTTCCTGTAATGTTTAAAGTTACCTATGATTGTCTACAATAGGGGTAAGACACTCATAGAAAGGAGGGAGAAGCGTGAACAGGAGTTACCACGTTTACGCCCTGTCAGACCGGTTAAAGGCCAGAAAAATTGAGCGGGAAATTGCAAAGGTCGATGGGGTGAAGGTAATAAAGATCTCGGAAGACTTAAAGCTAATGAACATTGAGATGGAGAACAGCAAGATTACGGCTGTCATGGAGCGGGTGGTAAATATCTGCAACCGCATTTCTAACGGCTGTGAAGTGCATTATAAGTTTACGTAAGAATAATAAAAAAGAGGGCTTGAATGGATTTCATTTAAGTCCTCTTTGCCGGTTAATGGGCGGTCTTTGCGTATTCGCCAATCTTTTTGTCCATATTTGAAATGTGCTTTGTCAGCCATTCAAGCACCATCTGGTTTGCATTTAAAATAACAAGTAAATTACCGCCTGAAGAATTATAATCGCTTCTAAGCTTGGTAAGCTGGGCAATGAAAGCAGTATGAGCCTGCTTCTGCTCTGCATATCCGGGGTAATGAATCTTCTGCATGTAAACTTCTTCATCTGCAAAATGTTTTTTTGTATAACTTTCAAGAAAATCTAAAAGCTCTCCTACATATTCCTTCGCTTTGTTGTTCTTTCCGGCATCAAAAAGAGCCTCTGCTTTTTCAAACCACATCTTATGCTGATCATCAATCATTGAAATACCAACTGATAAATTTTGTGTCCACGGCATAACGAAATCCTCCTATGTAATAATGATATTTATTATTATAATACTCTTATTAAGAAAAAGCAAACCATATTTTACCATTCAGGAAAGAAAAATCGATTTTAAAATAGAGATAAAAATTTGACGTACCACTTTAGCAATGTTATAATTTTTATCTAGCAAACAGTAAGGGAGAACAATTATGGATGCAAATGGAATCCGTCTGAATAAATATTTAAGTGAGGCAGGGATCTGTTCCCGCAGGGAGGCGGACCGGCTCATTGAGACAGGAAAGGTTAAAATAGATGGACAGGCCGCAGTACCGGGACAAAAGGTGCTTCCGGGACAGTCTGTTACGGTAAAGGGCCGTTCTGTCAGCGCAGCCAAAGGTGAGACCGGCCATAAGGCAGAGCCTGTCTTTTTAGCAGTCCATAAGCCTCGGGGTGTGGTATGCACCACCTCAGACAAGGACCGGGCTCCCAATATCGTGGATCTGGTTCATTATCCTGTGCGGATTTATCCCATAGGCCGTCTGGACAAGGAGTCCGAGGGTCTGATTCTCATGACCAACCAGGGAGATTTAGTGAATAAAATCATGCGCAGCGGAAATGCTCATGAAAAGGAATATTTAGTAAAAGTGAATCGTCCAGTTACCGACGATTTCATCAGAAAGATGCGAAAGGGAGTCACTCTATCCGAGTTAGACGTAACCACAAAGCCCTGCTTTGCAGAGAAAGCGGGAGAAAAGGCATTTCGTATCGTACTGACCCAGGGATTAAACCGCCAGATTCGCCGAATGTGCACTCAGCTTGGGTTCGAAGTGCGCATGTTAAAACGAATGCGGATTATGAATATTGAACTAGGAGATTTAAAGCCGGGCGCTTACCGTGAACTTTCCCGGCGTGAATACCACCAGATGAAAGAGTCTTTAAAAAGCTCGACCAGTCTTTCCTATCAAGAACAGAAAAAGGAGAAATCTGATGGACGAAAAATTAAATAGAATCAAAGAATTGATATCCCGGTTACAGGAGGCAGGAAAGGCCTACTACCAGGAAAGCCGGGAGATCATGAGCAATTTTGAGTATGACCGTCTCTATGATGAACTGGCGGCGCTGGAAGAGGAAACAGGAATTGTTTTATCTAACAGCCCCACACAGAACGTTGGCTATCAGGTCTTAAGCGAGCTTCCCAAGGAAGCCCATGATTCCCCTATGCTTTCTCTGGATAAGACGAAGAGTACGGAGGACTTGGCTGACTGGCTGGGAAGCCAGAGAGGGATTCTCTCTTGGAAGCTGGATGGACTGACGGTTGTTCTGGTTTACCGGGAGGGGACGCTTCAAAAAGCGGTAACACGGGGAAATGGAGAGATCGGAGAGGTAATTACCAATAATGCAAGAGTATTTGCAAACATTCCTCTTACCATTTCTTATCAGGGAGAACTGGTAATAAGGGGAGAGGCTGTCATAAAATACACTGACTTTAACCGGATTAATGACGAGATTGAGGATGTGACTGCAAAGTATAAGAATCCAAGGAATTTGTGCAGCGGTTCCGTCAGACAGTTAAACAACCAGATCACCGCCCGCCGAAACGTAAATTTCGAGGCATTTGCACTGGTTTCCGCCCCAGGTGTTGATTTTAAAAACTCCAGAGCTGAGCAGTTTCAGTGGCTGAAAGCCCAGGGCTTTGATGTGGTGGATTATAAGATCGTAACGAAAGATACCATCGGGGAAGCGGTTGCTGAATTCGCAAAGACTGTACCGGAATATGACATTCCATCAGACGGACTGGTGCTTTTATATGATGATATTGCTTATGGGGAATCTCTTGGACGGACTGCAAAGTTCCCACGCAATGCCATCGCATTTAAATGGGCTGATGAGATCAGGGAGACTACGCTGACAGAAATTGAATGGAGTGCGTCAAGAACCGGTCTGATTAATCCGGTAGCCATCTTTGAACCGGTGGAGCTGGAGGGCACGACAGTGAGCCGTGCCAGTGTGCATAATCTTAGTATTATGGAAGCGCTGGAACTGGGGGAAGGGGATCAGATTACAGTTTACAAGGCGAATATGATTATTCCTCAGATTGCCGACAATTTAACCAGAAGCGGTAAAATAAAGATTCCGGATCATTGCCCGGTCTGTGACGGAAGGACGGAAATCCGTCAGGTAAATGATGTGAAAAGTTTATATTGCACCAACCCGGATTGTCAGGCGAAGCGGATCAAGGGCTTTTCCCTGTTTGTAAGCCGGGATGCTTTAAATATTGATGGATTATCTGAAGCTACGCTGGAAAAGTTTATCGGTGCCGGATTTATCCGGGAGTTTGCCGATATGTTTCATTTAGATCAGCATGAAGAAGCTATTACTCAGATGGAGGGCTTCGGTAAAAAGTCTTATGATAATTTAATTCAGGCAGTGAATAAGGCGTCTCATACCACCCTGCCCCGTCTGATTTATGGACTTGGAATTGCTGGTATAGGAGTTGCCAATGCGAAGATGCTCTGCCGGGAATTCCGTTACGATTTTGACCGAATGCGTCATGCAGAGGAAGAGGAGCTGACTGCTGTCTCCGGCATTGGA
Source organism: Lacrimispora xylanisolvens (assembly GCF_002934545.1). Lineage (GTDB taxonomy): Bacteria > Bacillota > Clostridia > Lachnospirales > Lachnospiraceae > Lacrimispora > Lacrimispora xylanisolvens. Next base: position 5,769 of record NZ_PTJA01000010.1, on the reverse strand, counting down.
AAGGTGCTGGCAGATGCATGGATTACTTATTTTAAGGACGAGAAGAATAATGAGATGACAGATCGTCTGTTAGAAGAGGTAACCATTGAGCAGGAGGCGGAGACCGGAGGAGAGAAGCGGCTGGAGGGAATGACGTTTGTCATTACCGGATCCGTGGAGCATTTTGAGAACCGAAAGGCGCTTCAGGAAGCAATCGAAGCACAGGGAGGCAAAGCCACTGGATCAGTTACATCAAAGACGACTTATTTAATTAACAATGATACCACATCCAATTCGTCTAAAAATAAAAAGGCAAAGGAACTGGGAGTGCCCATTATTTCAGAAGAGGATTTCATAAAACTGCTGGAGGGATAAAATATGCCGATTAAAGTACAAAAGGATTTACCTGCAAAAGCCATACTGGAAACAGAGAACATATTTATCATGGATGAGGACCGGGCTTCAAGCCAGGATATTCGTCCCCTTGAAATCCTGATTATTAATTTAATGCCAATTAAGGAAGAGACAGAAACCCAGCTTCTCCGCGCATTGTCTAATACTCCGCTGCAGGTGGATTGTACGTTTCTGATGCTGGAGAGTCATACTTCAAAGAATACTTCTGCCAGTCATTTGAATAAGTTTTATGTGTTCTTTGATGAGGTAAAAGAGAAAAAGTTCGATGGTATGATTATTACCGGTGCGCCTGTTGAGAATATGGAGTTTGAAGAGGTGAATTACTGGGAAGAGCTGACGAAGATTATGGAGTGGAGTAAAACCAATGTTACCAGTTCCCTTCATATCTGCTGGGGCGCCCAGGCCGGACTCTACTATCATTATGGGGTGCCAAAGTATAAGAGGGACAGCAAGCTTTCTGGTATTTACAGACACAGGGTTCTGGATCGGAAGGTGCCGCTGGTACGCAGTCTTGATGATTATGTGATGGCGCCTCATTCCCGGTATACCGAGGTGAGGAGAGTGGATATTGAGAAGCATCAGGGGCTGAAGATTCTGGCGGAGTCGAAGGAAGCTGGGATTCTGATGGTGATGAGTGAGGATGGAAAGCAGGTTTTCATTCAGGGGCATCCGGAATATGATCGGATGACGTTGAATGGGGAGTATCATAGGGATCTGGATAAGGGGTTGAATCCGGACATTCCTTGTAATTATTATGAGGATGATGACCCGGATACGATGCCGGTGCTTTGTTGGAGGAATGCGGCGAATACGATTTATGGGAATTGGTTGAATTATTATGTTTATCAGGTTACGCCGTATGAGTTGTAGGGAAAGTGGCTTAAAACCTTGGTTTATCAAGGGTTCAGACGATATGAATATGAAATCGGACATATCGTAATTTATCGCAAAATGCCGTAGTTATTGTGAAAAATGGTGTACGAATGGCGTACGGTAGGGACAAAAAAATAATAGAAAAGGAGTTAAGTTTTTTGCAATTCAAATCAGGTATTGCTTATAGGGTGATACCTTTTTTGATTCATGTTAAGTAAATCTTGCTGAGGATTTATCTTGTATAATTTTAGTGACCTTTTATTTCTAAGCCAATTGGAAATAAGAGGTCTTTTTTCGTTTAGAAGATTATTTGCACATTGGTTAAGATGGAAAGGAAGTGATAAAGTTGTATCATACAAAGGAGGAAAAAAACAAGAAGATAACTGTAGTAAAGAACATTAAAATTAATGAGTTACATAATTTTGCTAAACCTCCCTTAAAAGTAGAAAGTGACATGGAATTGTTTGAACTGATGAAGAGAATAGCTATTAAGCATCTAATTACGTTAATAGCGTGATTAGATGTTATTTTTTTGAATTATATTGGTAAAACATATACTTTTCTGGTAAAATATAAACAAATTATTTTTCTTAAAGAATAATTTTAATGCGAGATATTGTGAAATGAATTACTAATTTCTTTATAAATAATATGAAACTTGATGAAAATCATAATATGTCTTGTATTAATAAAGTACTATTTGTATTATTCAATATTAATAAGAATGAAAGTTGGTTTAAAAAATGAAATGGTTACATATTTCGGACGTTCATTATAATCCTAAAAGTGACGGACGCAGTTCAAAACAATTACGAAAGAATCTTATCAAATATTTAAAAGATAACAATTTCAATGTAGACAATGTTTTTATAACGGGTGATTTTAGGAATGCATTACTTCAAAAAAATGAAGATGAGCATTCTGTTGCTTGTGCATCAGTAGAATTTATTAAGGAGGTTTCAGCATCAGTTGGTGTAATAAATTCTGAAAATATACACATCGTTCCAGGTAATCATGATTTAACAAGAGATGAAGATTGTTCTAAAATTATTGGGATCCGAAAATCATATAATTGCGAAAAGGGAAGCTTTGAACATGGAGATTTAGAATATTTAATTGAGCGATTCCATTTTTTTAATTGTGTGGAAAATCTACTCCATCCTAACAACAAAGTATGGACAGAGAGTTTATTACCAATTCATCAGTATCGTTGCTTTAAAACTTATAACCTTCTTTATTTAAACACAGCTATTACTTGCGGAAGTGATAATGAGAGAAACAAATTGGTCATAGGCAATGAAGTACTTTATGATTGTTTAGAATCTATAATTGAAGAAAACCCAGATAAACCCATTATCATTTTGGCTCATCATGGTATGGATAATTTTAGAGATGACGAAAAAAAGGCTCTTGAACAGATTTTCATAAATTATCCGGTGAGGTTATATCTCTGTGGAGATGCTCATGATGCATGGAAGAGAAGAATAAATGAAATAATGGAAATAACTATGGGATGTTTAAAGAACGATAAAGATGTGCAAACAGTTTTTTCGATTGGTGAAATAAGAGAAAATGGTGATTTTTCTGTAGAAGCACATATATGGGATTCTAAATTCTCTAATTGGGCTTCATACACTCATTTTAATAATGCTTTAAAGAAATGGGATATCACATCACAAAAATATCACATGCAGGCTAAGATTATTACCAATTCTATACCATTCCCAGCTACTGAGAATTTTATAGGAAGAGACAAAGATATGGCTATTATAGAAAAAATGATCCAAGACAGAAAACTTATAACTCTATATGCGCCCCCAGGAATGGGAAAGACAGAAATTTGCCGTAAATTATTCGAAAAATTTACAAAGGAAAATGCACTTATTTTTAAAAATATTGGTTGGCTTTTTTTTCGTGAGAATATTTTAAATACTTTCTATAATCAGTTTGAATTCATAGAGGAGTTGGACGTTGATACGTATTGGAAGAAAATAAAAAAGTATATAGCTGAAAATGCCAATAATATACTTTTGATTATCGATAATGCAAATGATTTATCTCCAAAGGATCTTACGGATTTAATTTCACTAGGGTGTCGTATTATTCTTACTTCGCGTGGTAAAGTAGATCGTATTACTTCCGTTAAAATAAATGCGATGTCTCTGGAAGAATGTCGTTTGCTTTATAGAATGCACAGTAATGATTATGAATCTTCTGACAATACAGTTGATCATATTATTCAGCTGTCTGATAGACACACGTTATCGATTGAATTATTATCAAAAACACAATATGCAAGTGGAAAATCAAGTCAGGAGATGTTGGCATCAATTATTAAAAATGGTTTTAACCTTGCTGATATTAATGAAGAAATTTCATATACCCATAATCCAGAAGCGACGTTAGAACAAAAATCTGAAAATGTATTTATTGAACATATGGCTAAAATTTTTCATATAGCTGATATTGGTGATCAAGCTGAATTAAGGATATTACAGCATTTTTCTTTATTATCATCCGAACTATTTCCTATGGAAGTTAGTAAAGAATGCTTCGGAATACAAGGTTTAAGTATAATTAACAAACTTGTTAATAAAGGATGGATTAATAGAAATGAAAACCAAAATAGTTATTTTATGCATCCTGTTGTATCGTCAGTAATTAAATATTGTGCAAATCCAGATTATGATGATGTAGAGCCGATGATTTTATGGATTAATCAAAAACTTTATATTAAGCCAAATGAAATGGCTATTCAGAAGTTGTGGCTTTTCCCACATGCTTTATCAATCGTAAATAATTTTATGGGGGAAGAAAAAGAAATATATTCTAATTTGCAAAATAATATTGCGATGATTTATTATAAACAAGGTAATTATGTCAAGGCGTTGGAATGGTATAGGAAGGCTTTGGTTATACGAAAAAAAATACTGGGGGAAATGCATCCTCTGGTCGCTGCAATATATAGTAATATTGCATTAGTGAAGATTAGGCAGGGTAATTATATTGAAGCATTGGAGATGATTCAAAATGCTATTTCTATTAATGAAGATTTATTAGGTCAAGAAAATTCTTCAACAGCGATTACCTATAACAATATTGCATTAGTATATGATTATCTAGGAAAATATCCTGAAGCGTTGGGATGGTATCAGAAAGCACTATCTATTGATGAAAAGTTACTTGGTGAAGATCATCCTTCAACTGCAACAGTCTATAATAATATTGCGTCTATATATGACAATCTAGGACTTTATCCTCAGGCTATTAAATTCTTTTTTAAAGCTTTAGATATACGAGAAAAAGAATTTGGAAATGACCATTACGATACTGCTACAATTTTTAACAACCTGGCATCTGTATATGATCATAAGGGAGCGTATTCTAAGGCCCTGGAATATTATTACAAAGCATTATCTATAAATGAAAAGGTACTGAATAAAGAGCATCCCATGTTAGCTAATAATTATAATAACATCGCACTATTACATTATACGATTAAAGAATATCCCATAGCGTTGGAATGGTATAGGAAGGCTATGTTAATACGTGAAAAGGTTTTAGGAATTGATCATCCTGATACCGCAATTACTTATAGTAATATTGGATTGGTATACGATGATCAAAAAGAATATTCTGAGGCGATGAAATGGTATCAAAAAGCTTTAACAATACATGAAGAGACTCTGGGAAGAAACCATCCTGAGACGGCCACTACTTACAATAACATTGGAGCAGTATATTATGGAAAAAAAGAATATTCTGAGGCGATAAAATGGTTTCAAAAAGCTTTAACAATACGTGAAAAGACTCTTGGTAAAGAACATCCTTTGACAGTCACTACTTACAAGAATATTGAAGAAGCATATTACGAAAAAAATCTATGATTAGGGATTAATATAGGAGAAGGTATTAACTGAAGCGAAGAAATATTTGGGAAGAAATTTTTGAAACGGCATTATCCTATAAAGGAAGTACAACAGTACACAGTATGTTTGTTCCAACAATGGATTATGTTGATCAGTTAGAGATAGAAAAATTGAGTATAAAATAAAGGGTTTTTAATATAAAATCTTCACCATATGATATACTAATTATGTATATCAGGTTACGTCGTGAGTTGTAGATAATGTACAGAAAATAGCGTGTTTATGGCATTTTAGAGAACAGTTCAGTTTGTAACTACAGAAATGCTCCAGTCTTTTTAATTATGTTGTATGGCAGATTAAGAATCGGTGAAGCAAGCATGGTAAGCATTAAGGCGGATTGTGGCAAGTGAGAAGATGTAATTGAAAATACGGAAAATTTAGACTAATTTAATAATGATAAAATATTTGACTTTTATGCATATAAGTATTAATAAAGTATGTATAAAAGTCAAATTTATTTTCTACACTTTATTTTAAGTGTAAATGGTAAATAACCAGTCCAGGTCAATAAGTTCGCCGCCCGATTGGGGCGGCGGTATCTTTACCGTGTTTTTAGTTTTCTACAACGATCTGG
>NZ_PTJA01000009.1 GCF_002934545.1 Lacrimispora xylanisolvens | reverse complement strand
TAAAAGAATTTTACAATAAAGTAGCACAAAGAAAAACCCCAAACCCCTCATGAGTGAGGGGCAGGGGAGTTGAGAGTGTCGAAGACACTTTTTTATGGTAAAACTCTGTCATTCGTCAGTTACTTATCCGTTAATTTGGTTAACTTGTTTTGAGGCCTTCATTGTAAATGACTTTTTACTCAAAATATAAATGCAACTCCAGCCTGACAATAGTAATACCTGTGCCAAAGTAACAAGCCATAATATTTCCATGTATCCACCAATAAGACAAAACAAGGTATTAGCGAAAGGAAAACCCAGGAAAGTAAACATGATAGGAAAATCCTTTTTGTAATCCAAGGAGCCGACAAACCTGCCATCCCAGTACTTGACTAAGGCTAAAACCAAAATCCCTACTGAAATGATAGAAAGAGCAATCAACATTACCCATTGCATATTAGAAGTTCTTGTGAAAAATGGTCCCATGTAATTAAAGAAATTGGATATAGGTGAAACCAGGCATACCAGAGAAAGAATGGAAGCCAAAACCGGGTATATATAACCAATCAGCTTACTATAACCACTCTTTTTATGCCACCATTCCCCGATTAAAATAAATGCAGTCCAGTATCCGGCTATATAGATCCATCCTGTAAAATTCATGACGGGTTCCCCATATATGACAGGTTCCCCAGGGAGCGGGTAATAACTCCATCTGCCAATGAGTCCTTCCGAAGTTTGAAAAATCTGTTTTACTGCGACCGGATCCAGTGAAAAGTCAAAAATCAAAGCACTAAGTCCAGCAATGAATGGTTTAGCCCATGATGGTATGTTTATCATCTTCAAAACACGTAACGTTGAGTAAACGATAAGAAACTCAATAATTGGAACAGTTAATGGTACATTGAATATCATTAGAATACTGCGCCCATAGGAGTAAAAACCTTCTTTTCCTATAGATCCCATAAATACAGCAACATTTTCAAAGACCGAGGCGTAAAAAAAGACAAAGCATACGAATTGTAGTAATACAATCTTTGGACGCTCTTCATTATCGATTATATAAAAAATCATTAAAGTGGCAATAATTAAAACTATAATATCTTGTATCATCCATACAGGAACTATTGTAATATTTCCCATTGTTTTACCTCCAGTTAAAATTATAATTGAGTTGAACGTTCAAATATATTATACTGATACAGTGTTACTTAATCAACGGTCAGTACAATGACAATGCGTTCGTTATCTTACAAATCATATAATTATTGTTCGTTTACTAATTTATTTAGGGAGAATATTATGGCATACGAAAAAGCGGACCAGCGAGTAAGATATACTAAGATGGTCATAAAAAACAGTTTACTGGAACTGATGAGAGAACGTCCTATCAGCAAAGTTACAGTGACAGATATATGCAGGAAAGCGGATATAAACCGCAATACTTTTTACTCACATTATGCGAATCAGTTTGAACTTTTATCAAGTATTGAAGATGAGTTATATGAAGATATCAGACAGGTAGTGGGGCGTACTATGAACCTCGAAGGTTCCGGAAAACTATCATATGAAATTTGCAAGTATATAAAAGCAAATAGCAATATATGCAAAGTATTATTCTCAGAGAATGGAAATAAAGATTTATTAGAACGTATTCTTTATATCAGCCATGATTTTAATATTGAAAAATGGAAGAATGAAGCAAAACAGATCGATCAAAAGTTATTCGATGACTGGTATACATTTACCGCATATGGCAGTATAGCCATAATAGAAAAGTGGGTCAATAGTGGTATGAAGGAAAGTCCCGGTAAAATTGCTGCTTTTATTGATAAAGCGACAGAAGCAGTACCGTACTTATAATAAATAGCAAACAGAACAGGACCTCCTGACATAGTTATTATTCTACGACAGGAGATCCTTGATTATTGCTCAGTAATCAGGTTTTCTACTTCATATAGCCGTGGTACCTTTACCCCATATTTTCTCGAAGCTGTAATAATTTCCTGTACAGCATAGCCAACTTTAAAGTGGTTATGCGCCATAAGCACATAAGCCATGCTTTTTTGAGGAAAAACTATATGAGTCATAATAAAACCTACAGCTTTCGGCGGCAGACTGCTCAACACGACTGTCAAAAAGTCAAGTTTTGATCCTCTTGCTCTTAAAACAGGGGTTATTTCTTTCAAGTTGCGGCCGACTCCCTCCAGTGCTTCTCGTGAAGAAATTACTTTTTTAAAACTGCCGCTTTTTAATACTTCAGCTTCCATTGCAGCGTTGAACGCGAAATGATTCCAGAGCCAGCTTTTTATATCCTTTTGAACCATGATCTTAAAGCCTGCCTGAACAAAAAGCTTACGAACCTCTAAATCCCTTTTGGTGGGCTGGGATTCAAAAGTTCCAAACTGAACAGTTTTGTAAAACCCACCGTACAAAGTGTTCCCTTCAAATCCGCCTCCACCACCGGGGAAGCCATAAACAATCTGATTGCGCGGAATCGACGAAACAGCCAATTGGGGGTCTTGCCAAAAGTTGCTGAAAAAAAGGACAGTTGCATTTCCAACTCGCGGTGCCAGGTACTTAACCACACTTGATATCTGTTCGGGATTGACACTTATAAAAATCAGGTCATAATCGTGATTTTCCTTTAACTCTTCGTGCATGACAATATCCCATTTTTCTTTTACCATGCGGTCTTTTTTGCTTTTTCTTGTATCCCATAGTTCCAAATTTACACAGGAACCGTATTGTGCCTTCCTGCCTTCCCGAACATAAAACTCAACGGTATGGCCTGCGTTTTCCAAAGCCCAGGCATACTGTGTTCCAATAACGCCGCGGCCCCAAATCAGTATTTTCATAAAACAACCTCCTGACTAATCATATGTTGACTTTTCAACACGTGTTTGGTACTGTTAGTGTACTGATTCGTGACTGGAGTTACAATGGTTATGTTCATTCCAATTGTTGAAAACTCAACATAATACACTGATTTGTTGAATATATGAAGGAGAACGCTGTGGATAGAAGAATTAAAAAAACAAGGCAGTTGATTATGGATACCTTTATCGACCTGCTATCCGAAAAAGAATTTGAGAAAATTACCATCAATGACATTGCAGAGCGCGCAGATATAAACCGTGGGACTGTTTATCTGCATTATTTGGATAAATACGACCTACTTGACAAGTGTATTGAAAAACATATTGACCTGCTGCTAAATCACTGTGCCAATAGTTCCAATACCACTTTGGATGCCAGTGCAATTCAAAGTGTTTTTGAATATTTGGAGAAAAATTTTACGATCTACAAGTTGCTTCTTAACAACGAGGGATTCGGGTTTTTCCGTAGTCGCTTATATGTGATCATTGCACAAACAGTAACCGAAGTTATAGGGAAAAAGTCAGAAGGCAACAAATTTTCAAATGGTATCACCACTCATTTTTTGACCTCAGGGTTTATTGGAGTATTGGAATGGTGGATCAACAATTCCATGCCTTGTAGTGTACAGGAAGTTACTGCACAACTCCTGTTCCTGCTGGAACCATACACCAGGCACCTTGTATCAGACTGACCTACGGCTTATCTATCGTAATCTATTTCTGCTAAAATCCCCAAAACACTTGACGGGATATATTTTCTGGCTTATTATAAAAGAAATATAGTATTTTTAAACGAGGAAAGGTAATAACAAACATGAACTCCATACTTAAATGGGCAAAATTGGAATCTATTATGATCGCATTATTTCAGGTTAAGGCTAGAAGTGCGTCCAAATTTAATAGATTTAAAGTAAACCATTTAAGATTTTTGGAGTATTCTGATTAATATCATTTGTTATTACGGTGATAATTATAAGAATTGCGACCCAAAGCTTATTGGCTTTGGGTTTTTTGCGTTCATTTTTAAGAAAAAGCAGAAATATGTTTATAAAAGAAAGGTCAGGCAAAGTCATGATAGAATTAAGTATTAATAATTTAACGAAATTTTATGGAGCAAACAAGATATTTGAAACAATAAGTTTTGAAGTAAAAACCGGGGAGAGGATTGGATTAATTGGCAAAAATGGGTATGGGAAAACCACAATTATGAAGATCATTATGGGTAAGTTTAAGGAAAGTAACTTAAATTTACAGGGATCGATTGAGGATGTGGAGCAGATGAAAGCAGGGGAAACATTGTATGGGGAGGAGACTTTGGAAGATTATCAGGCTGGTGAGGTAAATCTTCGTAAAGGGGTTAAGGTAGGGTATTTAAACCAGATCCCTGTTTACAGTGAGGATACCAAAGCGATAGATGTAATCCGCATGGCATTTCAAAAAGTTTTTGATTTGAAAAGACGGCTGTCAGAGCTTGAGGAGATGCTTCAGACCTTTTCAGGTGAGAAACTTGAAAAAGCACTGTTAAATTACGGACGGCTCACCCAGGAGTATGAGATAGCCGGAGGATATGAGCTGGAAACGAAGATAAACAAGATAACAGAAGGACTTAAAATTAATGATAATTTAAAACAACTGCCATTTCACAGCTTAAGCGGTGGAGAAAAAACAAGAGTGATTCTGGCGAAGATACTTCTTGAGGAGCCTGATATTCTGCTTCTTGATGAACCGACCAACCATCTGGACTTAGAAACAACAGAATGGCTGGAAAGTTTTTTAAAGGATTATAAAGGTTGTGTCCTGATTATTTCCCATGACAGATATTTTCTGGATCATGTTGCTATGAAAATCGTGGAGTTGGAGTTTAGCCGTGCCAATATTTATCTGGGAAATTACAGTTATTATGTATTGGAAAAAGAGAGACGGTTCTTAATTGACTACAGGAATTATATCAATCAGCAGAAAAAGATCGAACAGATGGAAAAGCAGATTGAGCGCTACCGTATCTGGGGAAATATGAGAGACAGTGAAGCGATGTTTAAGCGGGCGAAGGAATTGGAAAAACGTCTGGAAAAGATTGAAGTATTGGAAAAGCCGGTCCTTGAAAGAAGGAAGGTGCGTCTTAGCCAGGAAAGTGCGAAACGTTCCGGTAAAATGGTATTAGAAACTGAACACCTAAGTAAAAGTTTTAGTGATACCGTATTACTAAAAGATATTGATATGAAAGTTTATTATCAGGACAGCACCTGCATTATCGGAAAAAATGGATGCGGCAAATCTACCTTACTTAAGCTGATATTAGGAGAATTAAAACCAGATAACGGTACAGTTAAAATCGGCGCGCAGGTGAAAATCGGTTATCTGCCCCAACAGGTTGTTTTTGAAGATGAGGAACAGACCATACTTGAGTACTTTTCAGGTTTTCACAATATTACTTATGAAGCTGCAAGAAACCAGCTGGCAAGAGTTTTATTCTTGAAAGACGATGTTCATAAGAAAATAAGATTCTTATCCGGTGGGGAGAAGAGCCGGTTAAGATTATGTTCTTTAACCTTTGAAAAAGTGAATTTTATGATTCTGGATGAGCCTACCAATCATTTGGATATTGATTCCAGAGAAGTTCTGGAAGAAACCTTATCCGCATTTGAAGGTACCCTGTTATTTGTATCCCATGACCGGTATTTTATCAATAAAGTCGCAGGTAAAATCATGTCATTTGAAAATAACCGTCTTATCACTTATCCGGGAGACTATACTTATTATCAGGAAGAATTGCAAAAGGCGGAAAAATGTGAGGACCTGTCAAACGAAAAGATCAGAGTTCTCTCTAGTGAAAAAAAAACGTCCATTGGAATGGTAATGAATCAAGACACCAGAACGGAAAGCAGATCAAGAAAGTTGAATACGAAAAAGTCGGAAATTCTGGAGAACGAAATTGAAGCTATAGAAGCAGCTTTAAAAGCGCTGGAACAAGAAATAAATGATAATAGTACCAATTTTGCGTATTTACAGGAACTATTCTTGAAAAAAGAAACTATGGAAGAAGAACTGAATTGCGTTTATGATAAATGGGAGAATTGTCAGTAATTCCAGACCATATGAAGCCATTGTAAAAGCCCTGAATGTTTATATTCATAATAACGGCTTTCAATTAGGGATAGAAAATAAAGAGTTGGAGAAATTTATATGAATAATAAAATAGAAAACATATTAACGCAGATCATACACGCTTTTGCCGGAGTTGCCGGGATTGATGCCATCGTTTTGGGAGGTTCCCGCGCTACGGGTACGGCCAATCAAGATTCTGATATAGATATTGGAATATTTTATGATGAGGCGTCATTTGACCTTACATCATTCAGACAAAAGGCTGTCTCACTTGATGATGAACACCGAATAAATATTATAACCGATCCCGGCCAATGGGGTCCGTGGATTAACGGCGGAGGCTGGTTGAAAATTGATGGTATTGCCGTAGATATTCTTTTCAGGAATACCCAAAAAGTTATCACTGTAATTGATGATTGTATTTATGGAAAAATCACCATTGACTACCAATGCGGTCATCCGTTTGGGTTTGTGAATTCTATTTATATGGGAGAGGTCGCATATTGCAAAATTTTGAGCAGTAATAACAGCCTTATTTCAGAACAGAAAAAAAGGCTGATAGAAATACCGAAAAGCTACCAGAAAGCTGTAATAGAAAAATTTTTATGGGAATGTGAGTTTTCAAAACAGTGCGGTACGAAGGCAATTGGAAAAGGAGATGTTCTATATGCTGCCGGTTCATTGTTTCGGTGTGCAGTCAGCTTACTGCAAGTTCTGTATGCCATAAATGGGATGTATATTCTTAATGAGAAAGGCAGTTTGGGGCGATTACGAATGCAAAAAGAAGCATTTATCCCCAAAGATTTTGCCAGTGACGTGGAAGCAGCATTATCTGGATTAAGTAAAAATACAATACAAGATTGTTTTGACAGAATTCAGGTTCAATATAATGAAATATCTAGTTATTACAGCAGGCAAAAAGGCTTTAAATTATTATAACTGGATTCTTGACATATAAATAAAATGGATGCATACTTGATATATAAAACAGGTTAGTAACAACTAACGTGTTAACGGATTTGAAATAGTTTATCAGTCAAAAGTAAATGGCGCAGGAGATAAAGGAGGTTATGTATAACATGAAATCAGAACAATTAGAACGAATGAAGTATGGTTCAGGATTTATTGCAGCGTTGGATCAAAGTGGAGGAAGTACACCGAAAGCTTTGAGAGACTATGGAATTGAGACGTCAGAATACCATACAGAGGATGAAATGTATGATCTGATTCAGCAGATGAGAAGCCGGATTATCGTAAGCAAGGCATTTTCTTCCAAACATATTTTAGGGGCAATCCTGTTTGAAAAAACAATGGAGCGTAAAATTGACAACCTGTATACTGCGGATTATCTATGGGAGAAAAAAGGAATTGTCCCATTTCTGAAAATTGACAATGGACTGGATGAACAAAAGGACGGGGTTCAGTTGATGAAGCCGATTCCTAAGCTGGATGAGCTTTTAGGCAGAGCGGCTGCCAAAAATATTTTTGGAACAAAGATGCGTTCCGTTATTCATGAAGCGAACAGAACCGGTATTCATGGGATTGTAGAACAGCAGTTTGAATTAGGTCAGAAAATTTGTGATGCCGGATTTGTACCAATCCTGGAACCAGAGGTAGATATTCATAGCAGCAATAAACAGGAAGCAGAGGAAATGCTGGTTGCGGAAATTATAAGCCATCTGAAAAAACTGGATGATTCAATGAACATTATGCTTAAGGTGTCTATTCCTTCTGTGGCTGGAACGTACAATGATCTGATGAATGATCCGAAAATTGTACGGATTGTGGCACTATCCGGTGGTTACAGCCGTAAAGAAGCAGATGAATTGTTGAAGCAGAATCCAAAACTGATAGCCAGCTTTTCCAGAGCACTTCTTTCTGATCTTTCTGTAAAGCAGACTCAGCAGGAATTTGATGCGGCATTATTGAATTCAATTATTGAGATTTACGAAGCATCCTTATAGGAGGAATTGAATATGAGTCATCAATTAGTATTACTTCGTCATGGAGAAAGCATTTGGAATTTAGAAAATCTGTTTACTGGATGGACGGATGTTAACCTGTCAGAAGCCGGTATAGAGGAAGCAAGGGAAGCCGGTCGGTTGTTTAAGGAGCAGGGATATGAATTTGACCTCTGCTATACCTCCTATTTAAAACGTGCAATCCATACGCTGAATTTTGCCTTAGAGGAAATGGATGCAGAATGGCTTCCTGTGATAAAGGCATGGCAGCTTAATGAGCGCCATTATGGGGCATTACAAGGATTAAATAAGTCTCAGACGGCCGAAAAATATGGAGAAGAACAGGTGAAAATCTGGCGGCGTTCTTTTGATATAAAGCCACCGTCTTTAGAACCCCAGGATCAAAGAAATCCGGCGCATCAGAAAGCATATCATAATGTAGCAGAAAACGAATTACCGTTAGCAGAAAGTCTGGAAGATACCATTGCACGGGTTATTCCTTACTTTGAAACGCAAATCAGACCACAGCTTATAGCAGGAAAAAGGGTACTGATTACAGCTCATGGAAATTCCCTGAGGGCACTGGTGATGTATCTGGAGCATCTTTCCAAGGATGAAATCGTGGAGCTTAATCTGGCTACTGGAATCCCATTGGTATATGAGCTTGATGATACACTTTCGGTTATAAAAAAACAGTTTTTAGGAAATCCTGATTTGATTGCCGCAAAGATGAAGAAGGTAGCAAATCAGGGAAAAACAAAAAATTGAAAACGTTGAATGTCCTTATTATAATTTTAAAGAAAGCTACCAAAAGGTCAGATCACTCTGACCTTGGCGGCTTTCTTTATTTAATTAGTCGACCTCTATAGTAGTAAAATTTATGTGCCGCTTTGATCGAACGTCAGTGGATTCACACTATTTGGGACAGAATATCACTAATTAAGCAATTTTTGTGTTAGTATTTTAATAGTTTTATAATTTTATCAGAGAATAATTCTGTTAAATGTACACAATTAATAAAAAGTATGATATGATAATATTGTCGTTTTTTGTTGCCGCTTCGCTCTTAGTGATGTGGATTAATATTTTAAGAGGTGCTGCTTTGAAAATAACAAAATATAAATCTGTAATTCCAATTTATCTAACCGGATTATTGTGGTTCCTTTATTCTTTGATGTTTCCCTTATATCGCTTATGGGATTATTTCATAGTTCTTGTCTTATCTGTTTTCATTCATTTATCAGCATCTGTCATATCCTCCCTGCTCACTAAAGAAAGGTATCAGGGTATTGATACCGGCGATTGGAATGTGAATGATGTGCTCTTAACAGCTGTAGACGATCTGGATAAGATGAGACAGTTAAAAAGTACCATTCAAAATGAAGAGATAAGGATTCAGATACAAAGCTTTGAAGACGATTCCAGGCAGATCATTGAATTTATCAGAAACAATCCTCAAAGATACTCAAAGACCAGCCGCTTTTTTCAATATTATCTGCCGGAGACAGTAAAACTGCTTCACAATTATGCAGAGATGGAGATACAGGGAGGAAAAGCGGAGAACAGGTCAGCAGGTCTTCAAAATATTGCAGATTTCCTAAAGCAACTGGTAACAATTTATCATAAAATCAGGGTTAATATATATGAAGATAAAGTTTTGGAATCCTCCATTGACATAGAGGTCATGGAAACCATGCTCCGACAGGATGGCTACTTAGATGATATGGCACCTTTATCTTTAGAAAATGGGGGAACCAATGAAATTTTTAAAGAATAGGAAGACGGCAAAAGGCATCACTGCATTAATTATTCTGTTTTCCATACTGCTGGGAGCTCATCTTTCCCTCACAAAATTAAAGGAAGAAACACGGTCTGTTTTTTACCAGGGGGGAAACAAAGGTGAAAAAGGAATACAAACTGATTTGGAGTACATATCCGATCAGTGCTATAATCTGACGGTAGTAGCAGGCCGGTATATGAACCGGGAAGAGGACGAAGTAAATAAAGTATCAGAGTGTCTGGAAGCACTGAAAAAGACTGATACTCCAGGGGATAAATACCAGGCAAAGGAAAAACTGATCAAAGCTTCTATGGAGCTGCATGATAAACTGAATCTGATGAATCTGTCAGAGAAAGACCGGTATTATTGTGACAGCTTTCCTGTCAATTTAAAATCCAGGGAACTTATCATTTCTCACAACAGTTACAATGAAAAGGCAGCTTCCTATAACAGATGCCTGCAGCGGTTCCCTGCCAATATCTTAAGCAGGATAACGTTTGTAAGACCGTTGGAATTATACGAATAGAGGGGGATATTATGAAAAAACAAATTTGCTATTTGCTGCTGATTTTATTATTGGCAGGTATGTTACCGTTTCAAACAGCTGCCGCAGAAACACCGGAGCCTTCCAGTGCATTTTACGTCAATGATTTTGCTGATGTGATCAGCGAAGAGGTAGAAAATGAGATAATAGAATACGGCAGAAGACTGGATGAACAGACTGGAACTCAGGTGGTTCTGGTAACAATTGACTTTACAAATGGGGAGTCCATGGAAAATTATTCTATGGACCTGTTTAATAAATGGAAAATTGGTTCAGAAGAAAAAAACAATGGATTGCTGATCCTGCTGTCTGTTGGCGATGATGACTATTGGGCGATGCAGGGAACAGGACTGGAAGATACGCTATCCAGTGGAAAGATATCCAGTATTTTAAATGAATATCTGGAGCCTGATTTTGCAGCAAAAGACTATAGCGCGGGTGCAGAGAAGGTTTATGGAGCATTTGTTCAGGAACTGGGCGGACAATGGAAAACTGCTTCCGACAACAGTGAAACCATCAGCCATACAGCCGGTCAGTATGTCATTGATGAGGTTGGTATAATCAATGAAGATACCATCAATTACATTAATAAAAAAAGTTTACAGTCAAAAAATAAGTATAATGCGGCCGTTTATGTTGTGACTAAAGATTATTGTAAAGAGGGAATCAGTTTTCAGGAAGACACAATCAATACCTTTGAAGAGATTAATGCCGGAACCCGGGATGCAGTGTTGGTATTATACAGGGGGGATGATAATTATTGGCTCCTTCCTGGGAAAGAATCGGAAAGATTTATAAAAGATGGGGTATTAAGAGGAATACTGGATCAGGTACTGGAACCAGAGTTCGCGGCACAAAATTACAGCCAGGGAGCAACAGCAACGGCTGACCACCTTTATTTACTGTTCCAAAACAATTTTCAAAGAGTGAAAAGTACGGTACCAGTGAAGGAGGCAGTGAGTACAGATAAGTATGGGATTAACAATAAAAAAGCCAATCAACATAAGCCTTCTTTTAATCCGGCGCCATTACTGATAATTATTATAATAATATTATTAGTTAGAGGAAATCGACGAAAACTTTATAGGCAAGTATACGGAATTCCGTTTAACCCTTATAAAAAAAGATATATTAGAAAATATGGACCCCAAGGCTATTGGGGACCGAATGGTTATCCGCCTATGCACAGAAATGGTTTTGGAGGCGGAATGCCCCCTATGGGTGGTAATTCAGTTTCTTCAGGCAGTTTTTGGAGCAGCAGCAGTGGAACAGGGGACTCCACTCCCAAAAGCAGCAGCTGGGGAAGCAGTGGTGGAGCAGGCCGATCCAGTTCCAAAAGCAGCAGTTGGGGAAGCAGCGGAGGAGCAGGCCGATCCAGCACCAAAAGCAGCTTCTGGGGAAGCAGCAGTGGATCAGACTCCAGCACCAAAAGCAGCAGTTGGGGAAGCAGCAGTGGATCAGCCTCCAGCAGCAAAAGCAGCAGTTGGGGAAGCAGCGGTGGAGCAGGCCGATCCAGCTCTCAAAGCAGCAGCTGGGGAAGCAGTGGAAGCGGAGGTTCCAGCTTTGGTGGTGGAGCAGGCCGATCAAGTGGTATGAGTTCTGGTTCTGGCGGAGGCCGCTCAACATCAGGCGGAGGCGGAAGCACAGGTGGTGGCGGAAGCACCCGTGGTGGGGGAGCAGGAAGAAATAAATAAACTTAAAAGATCCATGGCAAACGGTTAAATAGAATAATGGTACACGATATGTGAAATGTAAGAGCATACCAAAGGACAATAAAGTCAGATGGTATGCTCCTTTTTCATTAGTAAGTAAATGTTCATATAACACTTGCATGTGACGTTACGTAATGTGGTAAACTGAAATGCGTAAGGAGGTGTAGAATGGATAATCAAAAAATGAAATATTTTACAATTGGTGATCTGGCTGAAAAAGCCGGGGTTTCCGTCAGGACACTGCAATACTACGATAAAACAGATCTGCTGAAGCCAGTGCCCTCTATGTTATTAAGTGGCATAATGTTTCCTGCATCTATGCTTCCAGATGTTTTAACCTGGGTCGGGCGTATTTTGCCGGCAACCTATGCGTTACAGTCTTTTTACGGTTATGCTTACCAAAGAGAAACTGATATCAATGCAGGTATATCACTCTGCATTAATGTTGGAATTGGCCTCATTATGTTTTTCTTTGCGGGGTGGCGGTTGAACAGGGCAAGTAAGAGTGAAGAAATGTTATTCTATCTGTTTATATGAGTTAATTTAAGCACGTTATATCCTTTAAGCATAGATAAATAAAATGTTTGACACCCAGAATTATTGAAGAATATTCTGGGTGTCAAACATTTTATATTGCATAAGCTCCTTGTGAATTGAAACTGAATAGAGATGCGCTTTCACCATTCCCTTTGGATATAATTTATTCCAGTTCAAACGCCCCCGTATAAAGCTGATAATAGGTACCTTTTTGTTCGATCAGACTTTCATGGGAACCCCTTTCAATTATTTTTCCATGATCCAGAACCATAATCGCGTCACTATTTTTTACAGTTGAAAGCCTGTGTGCAATGACAAATACAGTTCTTCCTTTCATCAGGTTATCCATACCTGCCTGAACCAGGGCTTCTGTTCTTGTATCAATGGATGAAGTTGCTTCGTCTAAGATCATGGCTGGAGGATCAGCAACGGCTGCACGGGCAATTGAAATCAGCTGTCTCTGTCCCTGGGAGAGACTGGAACCATTTCCTGTCAGAATTGTTTCATAGCCGTCTGGAAGTCTTGTTATAAAATCATCCGCATTTGCTAATTTTGCAGCAGCAATACATTCCTCATCTGTGGCATCCAGGCGGCCATAACGGATGTTATCCATAACAGAACCGGTAAATAAATTCACATCCTGTAATACTACGCCCAGCGAACTTCTAAGAGCTGGTTTTTTGATTTTAGAAATATTAATTCCATCGTAACGAATCTTACCTTCCATAATATCGTAGAAACGATTGATCAGATTTGTAATGGTAGTTTTTCCAGCACCGGTTGCGCCGACAAATGCAATTTTTTGCCCCGGCTTAGCAAACAGAGATACATGATTCAGCACCAGTTTATCAGGCACATAGCCAAAGTCCACATCTTCCAGTCTGACATCTCCCGTAAGCTCAGTAAGAGTAACCGTTCCATCCTGATGAGGATGTTTCCAAGCCCACATTTCTGTGTTTTCTTTCGTCTCGATTAAGTTACCTTCGGTATCCTTTTTCACATTTACCAGAGTCACATAGCCATGGTCCTCCTCGGGCTGCTCATCCATTAACTCAAATACACGGGTTGCACCGGCAAGTCCCATTGCAATCATAGAGACCTGCATAGATGCCTGACCAATGGTCTGGGAAAGTTGTCTTGACATGCCTAAAAACGAAACAATAATACCAATTGAAACAATGCTGACACCAGTAAGACTAAGGTTCGGTGCCTTTAAATAGACCATAAGTCCACCAATGACTGCAAGAAGAACATACATAAGGTTTCCTACATTACCTAGAATCGGCATCAGAACATTTCCGTTCTGGTTTGCTTTTTCTCCGTCTTTAAAAAGCTGTTCATTCAGTTTTTTAAATGCTTCTTTATTCTCTTCTTCATGGCAGAATACTTTAACAACTTTCTGACCCTGCATCATTTCTTCGATAAAGCCTTCTTCTTTTGCTAAAGATTTTTGTTGCTGAATCATGAAGGTTGCAGTAATACTACCCAGTTTTTTTGTAATCTTCAGCATCAGGAAGACTACGATCATCACTACCAGGGTAAGCCAGATACTGTAGTATAACATGGTAAGGAACATTACCGTTATAGTCAAAGCAGACTGAAAAAGTGTTGGAAGGCTCTGCCCGATGAGCTGTCTTATGGCATCGGTATCGTTGGTATAAGTACTCATAATATCTCCATGTGCATGGGTATCAAAATACTTAACTGGAAGTGTTTGCATTTTATTAAACATATCGTTTCTTAAATTTTTTAATGTTCCTTGTGTAACAATTGCCATGATCCGATTATAGATGACTGATGCAATGGTACCGCAGATATAGATGAAGCCCATGGTTAACAGTATTGATGTAAATTTGCCTGCTATCGCTTCAAATCCCTGACTGACGCCAGGAGTGATACATTCATCAATTAACCTTTGAATAAAAATCGTTGCAATGGAAGAGGAGAATGAACTGATCACAATACAGATTAAAGTTACAATTAACTGGATTTTGTAATGTGAAAATAAATAGCGGACCAGACGGCCGAAGCTGTGTTGTTTATTCTGATTCATGGGTTAGTCCTCCTTCTTTCCATTGGTCTGTGACTGATAAACTTCCTGATAGATTCCGTTGTAAGCCAGTAATTCTTCATGAGTTCCCTGCTCCGTGATCCTTCCGCCATCCAATACAATGATCTGATCTGCATCTTCCAAAGATGATGTTCTCTGTGCAATAATGATTTTAGTTGTATCTGGAATCTCCTCACGAAGAGCTTTTCGAATGATAGCATCTGTCTTTGTATCCACTGCAGAGGTAGAATCATCCAAAATCAGAATCTTAGGTTTTTTCAGCAGAGCTCTGGCAATACAGAGTCTCTGTTTTTGACCTCCCGAAACATTGGTTCCGCCCTGTTCTATATAGGTATCATATTTTTCAGGGAACTGCTCAATGAATTCATCTGCCTGAGCCAGCCTGCATACTCTCACAAGTTCTTCATCACTGGCATCTTTTTTTCCCCAGCGCAGATTTTCCTTAATTGTTCCGGAGAATAAGACATTTTTCTGTAATACCACTGCAACTTCATCACGGAGGGATTCCAGATCATAATTTCTCACATCAATTCCACTGACAGAGACCTTTCCCTCTGTGACATCGTAAAGTCTGGAGATCAGCTGAATTAACGATGTTTTGGAGGAACCTGTTCCACCGAGAATACCAATGGTTTGCCCCGATTTTATGTCCAGATTGATATTCATCAAAGCGGGTTTCTTACTTTTGTCTGAGTATCTGAATGAAACGTTTTCAAACTGAATGCTTCCGTTCTTTACTTCCGTCACACCATTTTCAGGGGAGGTTAAGGTACTTTCATGATTTAATACCTCACAGATACGATTGGCAGATTCTGTAGCCATGGAGCAAATAACAAAAACCATGGACAACATCATAAGAGAGGAAAGAATCTGTACTCCATAGTTAATCAGTGAAGATAGCTGTCCCGTAGTTAATTCGGTTGCCCCGCTGTTAATAATTGTCTTTGCTCCAATAAAACATACAAGAAAGATGGCAAGGGAAATACAAAACATCAGGATTGGATTGTTCAGAGCAATTATTTTCTCTGCTTTTGTGAATTCTTTGCATACATCAGCGGCTGATTTATGAAATTTCTCCTGTTCATAGCCCTCTCTTACGAAAGATTTCACGACACGGATTCCTTGTATATTTTCCTGAACAGAATTGTTCATAGAATCATACTTCTCAAAAATCCGTTTAAATATAGGGAATACTATAAACACAATTGAGAATAATGCAGCTGCTACAATGGGAATCATAATTAGAAAGATAAGGGACATTTTCACACTGATGGTCAGACTGATAATGACTGAGAAAATAAGCATAAGTGGTGTTCTTACTGCAATTCTGATAATCATTTGATATGCATTCTGCACATTGGTCACATCCGTTGTCATTCTGGTCACCAGAGATGATGAGGAGAATTTATCGATATCAGCAAAAGAAAAGCCTTGTATCTTATAAAAAACATCCTGTCTTAAGTTCTTGGCGAACCCGCAGGATGCCGTAGCACCAATCCTTCCTGACATATATCCAAATAGCAGGGATAACATTGCCATAATAATTAATAGAACTCCATAACGTATGATTGGTATTAATGATGAGCCGGTCATTCTGTCAATTAGATTAGCCATCACCAATGGTAATAAGCATTCTAATATTATTTCCAAAGTTATATAGAATGGAGTTAAAATAGAGGCTCTTTTATATTCTCTAATACTCTTCATCAGCGTTTTTAACATATTATTTTCTCCTTTACTTTTGTTTTGTGAGCGAGTATTATTTTATTGAACTATAGTTGATTAGTCAATCATCAATGATTATATATAGTTCAATAATAAACGATTTTTTGAATTCGTTGATTAACTCATGGAAAAAGAATCTGTTGAATAGAAGATGAGGTTTTTATGAAAGAAGATTTGAGAGTTATTAAGACAAAAAGAAATATTAAAAGTGTTATGATGGATTTATTGAAGAAGAAGCCCATAGAAAAAATTACGGTTACGGAACTTGCCTCCCATGCTCTGATCAACAAGGGAACATTTTACCACCATTACTCCGATATTTATGATTTATATCAGGAACTTGTGTCGGATTTTATTGAGAACACCATTGGTTCCCTGAATTATTATGAAGAGTTCTTTACTGAACCGGAAAGTTTTTTACAAAAATTTCTTCATGATTTCAGAGAAAATGATATCAAGAAAACATTTCCATTCTTTAATGAAGGAACTCATAGTCTTTTTTTACCGTATTATGTAACTGAATTACTTTTAGACAGGCTTATGTCT
Organism: Lacrimispora xylanisolvens; assembly: GCF_002934545.1. GTDB lineage: Bacteria > Bacillota > Clostridia > Lachnospirales > Lachnospiraceae > Lacrimispora > Lacrimispora xylanisolvens. The sequence goes on along the minus strand of NZ_PTJA01000009.1, from coordinate 212,312 downwards.
GTTAACTATGTGGAAAATACTATTGAAAATCGTGTAAGAGTGCAATGTTGTATTACTGCCATTACAGCCTCAAAGTCTCATTTTGATGAGTCGTATAATAACATTATTGTGCAAGTTGCAAGTAAGATGATTCATTCAGCATTTCCACAATGAAAGGGAATAAATTAAAACAGCCATATTCACAAAAAATGCACTCGTGTGAGCAACCTTTTGCTGTCACGAAGTGCATTTATGTTTCCTCTACATATTTGAACACCTTTTTTTATGTGCCTTTAGTTTTTTCATGGCCCAATCGTAATGACTTGCTGTAGCGCTGACAAAATACGAACCTAAAGTGCTTCCGCCAACCCATTTATAAATATCTTTAGAAAACAGCTCTTCATTTGAAAATGTTTCAGCTAACTCCATCACTTCGGCATGGGATTTTTTTAACATATTCTTTGCATCGTCTAATGATGTATCTTGATGCTTTTTCCAAAACTCCACATTCATATTACCGTAAGTCTTCCAGTTATAAGGCTCTGGAATAAATGGTTTGTTCTCGCCGTTTTTATTTGACTTAACCCAATTAAGCAGCAGCTGATGCCATTCATAGAGATGAATCAGAACATCTCGAAGATTTTTGTCTCTGCCCCAATGCGCTTCTTTCTTTTTAATGTCTGCTGTAAAATCAAATGGAGTTGACAATTCTTCCTCTGTCAATCCGGAAATAATCATGTCCAGTTTTTCGAAATTGCCAGTTGCTGCTGTTATCATATCAGACTTTGTTGCTGCTCTGCCCATGTAATAATCCTCCTAACATTATAGTTTGTACCGCTATAATCAAATAATAGCACATAAACTCTGACACCATCTGTCAAGGTTTATATTTATCGTAAATTTTCTTTGCTTCATCAGACAAAACCTTACGCAGATAATAAGGCTCAATCACTTCTACATATATACCGTAGGAAAGAAGATATCCAATCAGCCATGCATCTTCCGGCATATAGGCAGCGGCAATAAAATCGCCGTTTTCTTGTTCTGTAATCTCATCCTCAGTAAATTCGTCATAGACACGGTAAGCCATTTCCTTCGGGAAGCGAAGTACAATTTTGTTATAGCTATTCTGTTCTGTATCTCGTAATTCAGGAAATTCAACAGGTATAAAATCCTTATCCAAAATTTCGCAGTCGATAATACGATTTATTTTAAAGAGACGAAAATCATTTTTTTCTGTACAATAGGCTTTTACATACCATTCCTTTGATTTGTAGAAGAGTTTTAGAGGATGGATGTTTCTCCTTGTTTTTTTGAAATAGGAACTTACATAAACAATCGTCACGACTTTGTGATTGATAGCTGCATTTTTCAATTGCTCAAACTTAACATTATCCTGTGTTTTGCTGCCCCAGCGGCTAAAATCCACTTCAACCCAGTTTTCTGGCTGTGTGTTAAAAAGTGCAGAGAGTTTTGTCAACAGCTCTCGTTCATAGGTGTTATCGATAACGGACAGACTTTGCAGGGCAGATAGGATATGGTGCTTTTCTTTATCCGAAAAAAAGGCTTTATCCAAAACATAGTTGTCAAGAATTTGAATTCCACCACTTCTGCCGGTTGTAACATAAATGGGAATACCAGCACTACTAATCACATCTACATCACGATAAATTGTTCTGACGGAAACTTCGAATTTTTCTGCCAGTTCTGGAGCAGTAACCCGTCCTTTTTCTAAAATAAAGTAGATAATCTTAAATAGTCGACTTTCTTTCAAACAACCACCTCCTGTGTCATGATTATAGTATATAAACCATGACAATGTACGTCAAGGTTTATGCATATACATAACAGTCTGAATTTTTATAAAATGTTAAAAAAACACTTGCTGACGACGTAACGTCACGTGATAGTATGAAAATATAAAAAGAAAAGAGGTGATTTATATGGAAAATAGCATGGATAAAAGTTTGTCTGAATTGAAAAGAAACATAAGGATTAGAACACAACAAGGAGAAGTGGAAGTTAACGGCGCTCGTCATAACCGGCCTGGGATGTGTCCGCACTGCTATAAAGAGATTCCGTTGTCGTCAGTTATCTTCAAAAAAATAGACGTCAATAATGATGTGGTTGCATTTACAGGGAGGGAATTAGCAGCAGAGTATGGAGTTCTAATAAGCCAGCAAGATGAGTCTTTTTCTCATACACCAGAAAGTAAACCTGGAGAATGTCCCTATTGTCATGAGCAGATTCCCATAAACGAGTTAATATTCAGGGACAGGAGAGGTTAAAATGAAGCTTACTAAGTTTTTGTTTAGTAAAGGTGTTATCTATGCCATTATTCTGGCAGTTTTTTATCAGATTGCCATGGTGGGACTTTATATTTACGGCTATCACGTTCTGCCAGATGGGGTGAATCAACTTACGATTAATGTGGTAAATCAAGATGGTGATAAAGGGGAAGCAATCGAAAAAGAACTTGTGCCCACTTTGTCCAAATCATTCAGTAAAGTGATTACTGACAAGGAGTTAACCGAGAGCAAAGAGGAACTGGATAGTCGGCAAATACAAATGATTATTGTTATTCCTGAAAATTTTGTAAGTAACCTGGAAACAGGAAAATCCACAATTGATTTTTATATTGATGAATCAAATACGACTACTGTTATAAATACTATGGAGGCGGTTGCCAAATCTGTAACAGATAATTTTAATCAGGCCATCAATCAGGGTAAATTAACGAACATTCTGAAATCACTCAATGTCACGATTACGGAGCAAGAGCAGATTACGGAACAATTGAATAATTCAGTAGTACAAAATAATGTTTATATCAATAAAGCACCCGGCAGTATGGATTATGTAATGACACCTTCATTTTTGTCTATTGCAGCTTACGCGTCTTCTATGGTAGTAGCGATTGTACTGATGAATATTTTCCTGGCTTTTATTCCTGTTACAGGAAAGTGGAAGGCTTTTCAATATGTTGAAATCACAGGATGTGTTATCGCCGTTGTTGCGCCTTTGTTTGGAGTAATTATGACAAGAATCTTAATTTCAATTTCTATGCAAAAAATGATAAGCATTTATTTACAGCAGATTTTTATGCAGATAACAGCTTTCCAGTTTACCTTAATATTCTCATTATTATTTGGGCAAAACGGTATCTTTATCAATATACCACTGATGCTTGCGCAGACAATCGCAGGAGGCGGAACCATGCCATTGCAGATCATGCCGGATCCATTTAAAGTGATTAGCTATTTTACTCCTATGTACCCCAATACCCAAATCAACTTTGGCATATTGTATGGAGGACCCATGTATCTTTTTGAGATTCGGTTACTGGCAATACTGATCACATCTTCCCTTGTACTCGTATTAATTGTATGGCGTAAATGGTCTGAGATGGAAAATGGCAGGGTACCAGTATCAAATAACGTTATGGGGTAAACTTTAAAATCCCCTCCAATCAGACTCATTTTTCTCTCATATATTTTTAAGCTATCTTTATTTTTCTATTAGAGTTATGATAAGATGTTGGTGTAGAGGACAATGCAGGTCGAAATTATGATTATATCATTATAACAAGAAGGTGTTCTCAGAATAATATTGGGAACACCTTTTTTTTGCTCTATGAAGAGAGGATAATTGAAAGATGAAGATATTATTGATAGAAGATGACAGGGAAATCAGTGAGATACTGATGGATTTTCTCCAGATGGAGGGTTTTGAAGTCCAGGGCTCCTTTGATGGAGAACAGGGGGTAAAGACATTTTTCAGCGGTTCCTATGATCTGGTGATTTTAGATCTGATGCTGCCCAAAATCAGCGGACTGGAGGTTATGAAACGGATTAGAAAGGAAAGTGTGGTTCCTATTATAATACTGTCTGCTAAAGATACCGAATCGGATAAGATTTTTGGATTGGGACTGGGAGCGGATGATTATATTACAAAACCATTTTCCCTTACCGAGGTGCTTGCCAGAGTGAAGGCAAATCTGCGGCGTACCACCCAGTATTCATCTGGAATGGAAACCCCTGAGGTTTGTTTGGGTTTGGGAGATCTGGAAATGAATCTTGAAAATCACACGGTGCACAAAAACGGGCTTCCCGTGGATCTGACAGCAAAGGAATATGAAATCCTTCGTCTGCTACTTTCCAATCCCAAAAAGGTTTATACCAAAGCGCAGCTGTATTCTTTTATATGGCAGGATGATTATTTAGGTGATGAAAACGCAGTCAATGTTCATATCAGCCGTCTTCGTACAAAAATCGAGGATGATCCCCGCAAGCCCCAGTATATTTTGACAGTTTGGGGAATCGGGTACAAGCTGGGAAGTGCAAAGGAGTAAAACCATGTCGCTGTTAAATAGAAGGACGTTAAAACAAATTCAGACGGTCAGTGATGAGCTGGAACGTATTTTAGATGAGGATACCAATGAAAAAGTGATGTTATTTACAGAAGATAAGGAAATCCAACATCTATTGGAACAGATTAACCGTATCCTGGAAGACAGGCAGAATGCAAATGCCGGTTATCGCAGATCAGAACTGAATATCAAACGGATGCTTTCTAATATTTCACATGATCTGAAGACACCATTGACTGTTATCATCGGTTATCTGGAAATGTTATTAATGCAGGAAACACCTGAAAAGAGTATGATAAAAAAGGTGTCTCATAAAGCCAATGAATTAAAAGAGCAGATTGATCAGTTTTTCACACTGGCAAAGCTGGAAGCCGGTGATACAATGCTGACAATGTCCAAGATAGATTTAAATGAATTCTGCAGAGAGATCATTGTTGATTTTTATAATATCTTAACAGAGAAAGAATTTAATGTGAACCTCCAAATTCCTGAGTCTCCTGTTTTTGTTTATGCAGACCGGGAAGCGTTAGCACGCATTCTTAATAATCTGATCAGCAATGCAATCCGCTATGGGGATGCAGGGCATTACCTGGGACTGACCCTTCGCAGTAAAGACAACGTTGTGTTTGTGGATGTGGTTGATCATGGAAAGGGAATTGCTTCCACGGAAATCCCCAGGGTATTTGACCGTCTCTATACGTTAGAAGATTCCCGGAACCGGGAGATCCAGGGCAATGGATTAGGCCTTACCATAGCAAAAAGTCTGGCAGAAAAAATCAATGGTACCCTGACATTAAAGAGTATTCCTGATGAGGAAACCGTATTTACTTTAAAACTCCAGTTGCTGGATTATTAATTCAAGAAAGAAATTTGTAAGATTTATTCAAGAGTTTTGAAGAAATCACTTGCTAGAATTATGAGTATGAAAGGAAGTGACAAAATGCAGACGATTTTAACAACCAATCACTTAACCAAACAAATCGGCACAGAGACCATTGTATCCGACTTGAACATGCATATTGCCAAAGGAGAAATTTATGGCTTTCTTGGCCCCAACGGTGCGGGAAAAACTACGGTGATGAAGATGATCACCAATCAATGGAAACCAACTTCAGGAGATATTGTTTTATTTGGTGAGAAATTACTCCCTGATTCCTATTCGTTTTTAAAACGTATGGGCAGCATGATTGAGTTTCCAGTGTTTTACAATGAACTGACGGCGGAAGAGAATTTAAAGCTTCACTGTGAATACATGGGGTATTACAGTCCTGACAGTGTAGAAAAAGCAATGTCTCTGCTGTCTTTGTCAGATAACAGAGGAAAAAAGGTAAAGGAATTTTCACTGGGAATGAAGCAGCGGCTGGGTATAGCAAGAGCTGTACTCACAAAGCCGGAATTTCTGGTATTAGATGAACCAACAAATGGCCTGGATCCGGCAGGTATGAAACAGTTCCGGGATCTGTTCCGAATGCTGTGTAAAGAGTATGAGATGACCATTCTTATTTCAAGTCACCTGCTCTCTGAAATCGAAAGCCTTGCACATACCATAGGAATCATTCATAAAGGCAGACTGGTAAAAGAAATTTCTATGAAAGAGCTTACGGATAAGGGACTTGAATATCTGGAAATCAAAACATCGGAGATAACCAGGGCCACCTACGTTTTTACAGAGTGCCTTAATATTTCCAATTTCAAAGTTTTAAATAACAATCTGATCCGGGTTTATACAAAAGAAGCTACATCACGGGAGATTATGAAGGCGTTAACGGAAAATCAGATTGAAATTCAGGGATTTCACTCCCAGACAGAATCTCTGGAAGAGTATTTCCTGAAAGTCACAGGAGGTGAGAGCGAATGTGGAAATTAATCAGACTGGAATGGAAAAAGTATCATACAAAAAAATATATAATGAAACAGGCAGTTGTATTTGTAGTCCTTGGAATTCTTTTCTTTGCAATGTGTTATTATGTTCCCATTGATGCTGAATTAGGAATATCGGAATCTGCACCTGAGGTTGCTAATATGAAAGAGCAAATTGAATTGCTTACCAATCTGGTGTTTTTAGTTTTTACCTCTTCCATGTTGTCTTCCTTCATCATCAAGGCATATAACAATAAAACTCAGAGTCTGATGTTTTGCTATCCCATCTCCAGAAAGAAAATAATACTATCTCAGATGTTGGCAGTATGGATTTTCTGTGCGGTGGCTCTTTTTCTTGGTAAACTGTTTATTTACCTGCTTCTGGTCTTATCCTCTGAGGTCGGGACCGGCTTACCGCTGGGCTATGATATGCTAAGTGCGAATTTCTACTTACAGATCATTTTAAAGACGGTACTTACTGTGACTCTTGCGTTCATTCCTTTATATATAGGGAAATTGATGATGTCATCGAGAGCAGTTATTATTACTTCATTTTTGTTGTTTTCAGTTATGAATGGAAACATTGGAGACCTGACTTTAAGGACAAATATGATTCTTCCAGTATTTTTATTTGGTATTTCCCTGATTTGCGGATTTCTTACAGTGCATAACGTTGAAAAAGAAGATGTGATGTAAATGAAGTTTAGTTTTACAACGGTGAAAATTGCTTCTGAGAATTGTATATATTGTACAAAGAAGTGTTTGTAATTTTATGAAATATATTACATTGACATAACAACTCTTTTCCCCTATACTAATCACAAGATAGTAACAGGAACATCCGTATTAATAAAATAATGGATTAATCTAAGGATTGTCACTCGTAATGGAGGCATAACCGAGGGTAAGCGCACTAATATTGTGCGTTCCCTCGGTTTTTTTATTTCCTCGGAGTTTGTTTTACTCATTATCTTGCAATATGAATGATTGGTTTTAAGCACAACAATTTCTGAAATAAAAAAAGGAGAACGGATATGTCAAAAAAAGAAAAATATGATGAACTGGCTATAAAGGTGTTAGAGTTAGTTGGTGGAAAGGACAACATCAGCTATTTGGGTCATTGTATGACACGTCTTAGATTTCAATTAAAAGATAAAAGCATTATAAATCTGTCTGAAATACAAAAGCTTCAGGGGGTTGTCGGGGCACAGTGGTCCAATGAGCAATTACAGATTATTATTGGACAATCGGTTGGTGAGGTTTACAGCATTGTCGCTGCAAAAGCTGGCCTTCAGATGGAAAACGCCATTGATGAAAATTTAGATAAAGGGAAAAAGAAAAAAATCAGCTTTGCTGCAATAATCGATGGAATTACAGGCAGTTTAATTCCTCTGCTTCCTGCCATCATTGGTGCAGGTATGCTGAAAGTTGTTATTATCTTAGGTGAGCTGACTGGATTATTAACTGCGGATATGCCAACTCATGCAGTACTTACTTTTGCATCAGATGCAGGTTTTTATTTCCTTCCCATATTTTTAGGTGCAACATCTGCTAATAAATTCAAAGCAAATATGGGACTTGGTATGCTGCTTGGAGCAATTATGATCCATCCTACTATGGTGGCAAATGTAGCAGGTTCTGTGCCTATGAGCATTTTTGGAATTCCTGTATACGCAGCAAGCTATACCAGCACCATTTTCCCCATTATTATGGCAGTCTATGTGATGTCCCATGTGGAACGGTTTTTCAAAAAAATAGCACCAGAATCTATAAAGGCAATTGTCGTACCTCTTGGAACCATATTAGTTATGCTCCCATTAACCTTAGGATTGATAGGCCCCGCTGGTGCTTTCCTTGGAAATTATCTAGCAATAGCAATTATGTGGCTGTATAAAACAACCGGTTTCTTTGGAGTGGCAGTATTGGCAACCATTTATCCGCTATTAATTCTTACAGGTATGCATGGTGCATTATTTCCATATATGTTCAATTCATTAGTTACCTTTGGTTATGAACCAATTGTTGCCACCGCAAATGTTTTATCGAATATTAATCAGGGGGCCGCTGCTGCTGCAGTCGCATTTAAATGTAAAGATAAAGCAACAAAATCAACCGCAGGATCCAGTGCAATCACTGCAATTTTTGGCGGTGTAACAGAACCGGCGATGTTTGGTATTAATATGAAATTGAAGAAGCCATTATATGCTTCTATGTTTGGTAATTTTTGTTCAGCAGCTTTTGCAGGTTTAATGAAGGTATACATGTACAGTTTAGGCGGAAGTGCAGGAATTCTTGGTATCACTGGTTTTGTGGGACCAAATAGCTCTAACTTTATATTTATGGTGATTAGTATTATTCTGGGTATCATTGTAACTTTTGTAACTACTCTTGTTATTTATAAAGGCGAGAGTATATATCAATAATTAGGAGGAATCACGATGAGTTTTCCAAAGAATTTTTTGTGGGGTGGAGCCACGGCAGCTAACCAGTTTGAGGGAGGCTGGCTGGAAGATGGGAAAGGGGATAGCGTTTGCGACCATATTACAGCAGGGACTGTAAGCACACCACGTTATTTCACCAATGAAATTAAGAGCGAAAACAATTATCCTTCTCACGAAGCAATTGATTTTTATCATAGATATAAAGAAGACATCGCATTATTTGCCGAAATGGGCTTTCGGGTATTTCGATTATCTCTTAATTGGACCAGAATCTTTCCAAAAGGTGATGAAGCAGAACCAAACCAAAAAGGTCTGGATTTCTACAGAGATGTTTTTAAAGAATGCAAAAAATATGGAATAGAGCCATTGGTAACAATTTCTCATTACGAAATACCATATTACTTAATGGACAGATATGGTGGCTGGCTAAGCCGTGACTGTATTGATTTTTACCTGAATTTTTGCGAGACAGTATTTAAAGAATATAAGGATCTGGTTACGTACTGGCTTACTTTTAACGAAATAAACTGTATGATGATGGGAGTCGGTGATATTCTGTCAGGGGGAATTAAAAGCGAAGATGGCCCATTACAGGATTTTTCAGCTGTTCCTACAAGAGAACAGAAACAAAAAAGATTCCAGGCAACTCATCATCAGTTTGTTGCCAGTGCTAAGGCAGTTATTCTTGGCCATGAAATTAATCCTGCATTTAAAATCGGCTGTATGGTTGCAGGAGGAGCAATTTATCCCTATACCTGCAATCCGGACGATGTTGTATTAGCCCAGAAGGAAATGAGAATGAACTACTTCTGCGGTGATGTGCAGGTAAGAGGCGAATACCCATATTACACAAATCGTATTTTTGAGGAAATGGGAATTTCAATTGAAATAAAAGACAATGATCTGGAAGTATTAAAACAGGGAACTGTTGATTTTTATAGCTTTAGTTATTATATGAGTACTTGTACAACAGCAGATGAAGAAGCTAAGAAAACATCAGGAAACGTCATCATGGGGGTAAAAAACCCCTACTTAAAAGCAAGCGACTGGGGCTGGCAGATTGACCCACAGGGTCTCCGTTACCTCCTTAATGATTTATATGGCCGCTATCAGATTCCCATGATGGTAGTTGAAAACGGACTGGGTGCAGTTGATGTATTAGAAGAAGACAACACCATTCATGATTCCTATCGAATCGATTATCTCAGAGAACACATCAGACAGATGGAAGAGGCAATCAGGGACGGCGTTGACTTAATCGGATTCACTCCCTGGGGCTGTATTGATTTAGTTAGTATTTCAACTGGAGAAATGAAGAAAAGATATGGTTTTATCTATGTTGACAAAGATAACGAGGGCAATGGAAGTCTTGAACGATTGCGGAAAGATTCTTTTTACTGGTATAAAAAAGTAATTGCATCCAATGGAGAAGATCTTTTATAAGCTTTCAAATAAACTTCCGGTTTCTTACGAAGAGCGATCACAATCATAGTGGTCGCTTTTTTTTTATTAAAAGTGTAATTGCAGATTTGTAAGTGAGAGTATAAAATGTAAATGTGTTATTTTATAATTTTAAGTATTTTAGATTTAAACTTAATATTTTATTGTATTTACAACATTTATTTACTAATAATAAAGATAATGATAAGATTAATTAATGGAGGAATGATAATGGATGGAATTGATTTTGCCATACTTAATGAGCTTAAAGAAAACGGAAGGGCCTCTGCCTCTGAAATCAGCAGAAAAGTGAATCTGTCGATTCCTGCAGTGGCCGAACGAATTAGAAAACTGGAACAGGCAGAGGTGATTCAGCAATATACGATTAAAATAAACAGAGACAAAATAGAAAAACGTCTTTTAGCGTTCATCTTTGTTAACATAGATGAAACAGAGAATATTGATCGCTTCAGAAATACCATTGTGCAATATAATTGTGTTTTAGAATGCCATCATGTTGCGGGCAATTATGATTATTTGTTGAAAGTTATTGTTGAAGATACACAGGAACTGGAAGAATTTTTATCAAAGATACTTAAGAAAATAAAAGGTGTTTCGGGCTCCAACACGATTATTTCACTTATGACTCTGAAAGAAGAAATAAATTTTTAAAGAGGTAACGATTTGATTCTAAAAGGACTTAGATTTGGTATGTTATTGCAATTAGCCGTCGGACCAATCTGTTTAATGGTGTTTCACACTTCTACAACATACGGGGTTATTTACGGCTTGCACCTTGTTCTTGCAATTGCCCTAGTTGATACGTTATATATTGCGTTATCCTGTGTTGGTGTTGCTGCAATTATCAAGAAGGGAAAAATAAATGAAGTTATAAAAGTGATTGGATGTCTGGTGCTGGTTTTATTTGGCGCAAACACAATAGCAGGTGTATTTAATCTGTCTTTTATGCCTCATATTCCACTGTTTTCCAACGTATCAGGTAAAAATCTCTTTGTTCAGGGATTGCTGCTTACGGCCTCCAATCCATTGACCATTGTTTTTTGGAGCGGAATGTTTTCCACACAAATGGTAGAAAACCAGTGGAATAAAAAACAACTTTTTTTCTTTGCATCTGGTTGCATTATGGCTACCGTAATTTTCTTAACAGCTGTTGCATTTGTGGGAAGTGCATTAGGCGGATTTTTACCCCAGATTATCATGCAAGTTATGAATGTGGGGGTTGGTATTGTTGTGGTATTTTTTGGAATAAAGCCGTTATTAATCTATTTAAGACATTTAACATAGGATTAGCCGCCTCTGGTAATAATAAAAAGTATCAACTTCAACATGAGGAATTAATTATGCGGGATAAAATAATCAGTAAAAAAAACCAGATAAGAAGCATCTTGGTTATGACCTCTTTAATGGTTGTCACTATTTCCGTTCTTTTAAAAGAGTATTCCATTGAAGAATTAGTGAAAGTGGCTGGAAGTGTACATTTTTTATATCTTATTACCGGAATTGCATTGATGTTTTATTATGCAGGGTGTCAGGCTACGAATTTCTATATGATTATGCATCGATTAAAACAGGAGGTTTCCTATAAAAATTGCATTGATTATTCATATATTGGAAATTATTTTAGCGCAATAACTCCTGGAGCATGCGGAGGGCAGCCGGCCCAGATGTATTACATGAATAAAGATAAAATCTATGTTGATATCTCTGCAATTACAATATTTTTAATGGTTTTTATCAGCCAGATTGTAATTGTCTTAATGGGAGGAGTGTTTGCGCTGCTGAGATATGATATATTAGCTAAGTCTGCACGCTGGTTTAGCTGGCTGTTACTTGCAGGTACAGGTGTCATGCTTTCCCTGACGGCTGTTTTATCAGCATTGATGTTTTCCAGAATTGTTATCCCTTTTCTCATTGATCTTGTTTTAAAACTTGGCAAAAAACTCCATCTGTTTAAAAAACCAGAGGAGATAAAAGAAAAGTTTGATCTTTTAATAATTTCTTACCGTGAAAAGTCCAGATTGATTGTAAAAAACCCGGATTTGTTTTTAAAGGTATTTGTAGTCACAGTATTTCAATGGATTGCATACTGTTTTGTATCGTTTCTGGTATACTTAAGTTTCGGTTACAGGAAGAATGATTGCTTTGATCTGATGGCAGGTCAGTCGTTTATCAATATTGCAGTTGCCGCAGTTCCCCTTCCAGGTTCAGTGGGAATTGCGGAAAAAGCATATTTAAATGTGTTTGGTCAGTTTTATCAGGGGGATCAGCTCCCTTCTGCAATGATTTTAAGCAGAATTATTAATTTTTATTTTCCTCTATTAATCAGCTATGTTGTATATGCTTTTGCACATCATAGAATTATGAAAGAACAAAGGCGTCTTGATTAGTTGTATCAATGCTGGCATGCGGAAATGGAGAAATAGTCTCGTCAGGCCATTACCTCCAATTCCTCTATTTTAGAGATCGTGTTAATATCTATTTCTTCTCCAAACTTTAATAGAACACTTGAATCAGTAAAAGACTGGATGACAACATCTTGATAATCATCATTGCGAAAATCAAAAAATCCTTTTATGAAACCTTCTTTTACAGCTAATTCAACGAATACATGTTTCCTGCAAAAATAATTTTTATCTATTATCTTAATATCTTTTTGTGCAATATCAGATGGCTTCGAAGCTTTTAACGATGTAATATATTTTTTCCCAATCAGTCCGAACACGTACTCCCTTTTTAATGGCTTTTGGTAGAATAAAAAATCTTTATCTTCATTAATAATAAGAACATCTTCAACCCCATCATTCCACCCGTTTAGTTCGATATCATAAAAGTTACCTGCGTACTCGGAACAATCTGATTTTATTTCAGTCTTAACATCTGTTTTACCAATCGCTCTTGTATCATCCATCAGTTGGTCAACACTAATATCGAAAATTCTTGATATCATTATAAGATTACTTATTTCTGGAACACCACTATTTGTTTCCCACTTAGCAATAGCAGAACGAGACACATTAACTTTTTCTGCCAGTGATTCCTGTGTAATTCCCTTTTCCGTTCTCAGACGTTTGATTTTTTCTCCTAATGTCATATAATATCCTCTTTCCTAAACGTTTTACAAAAGCATACAACAAAGGACCGGTTTAGTCCATACACACATCGTGACCTAACTGTCACTTATCGTGACAATGCTGTAACCACAGTTAATAGACTGCACAATTATGAGAATAATATTTTATTTGCTTGACTTCGTGTTACTCGAAGGGAGTATTTTAAAAATATCAAATGACAAATGCTCATTTGATAAAGAAAAAATACAATTATAAAGGAGAACACATATGTCTGAAAAAGTAGCCATTATTACAGGTGCAAGCAGCGGAATGGGGGCAGCTACGGCAAGACTTCTTGCCCAAAATGGAATAAAAGTTATGATGGCAGCCCGGCGTGAAAAGAGATTGCTGCAATTATGTAATGAAATTACAAGCGAAGGGGGAGATGCCAGTTACAAAGTTACAGACGTTACTTCATACCCAGATATGGAAGCCCTGGCAAATGAAACGATTAAAGTCTATGGTCAAATCGATATTATGATAAATAATGCGGGAGTTATGCCGCTTTCCTTCTTCCGAAATCTGAAAGTCAATGAATGGGAGCAGATGATTGATGTAAATATGAAAGGTGTTCTTTATGGAATGGCGGCTGTATATAAGCACATGGAAGAACGGAATGAGGGTCATATCATTAATTTCGGTTCTATTGCGTCACACGTAATTTTTCCTTCCAGCTCCGTTTACAGTGCAACCAAGTCTGCAATACGTGTCTTGACGGAAGGAATGAGAGCCGAGATCACTCCGGATCAAAAGATCAGGACTACCCTTATTTGCCCCGGGTCGGTAGCAACTGAACTAAGCAATACCATTACGGATGCTTCAGTTTACCCTGCACTGGAGAAATTAGGCAATAAGGAATGGACACCGCTGGAAGCCAATGACATTGCTAATACAATATTGTTTGCCATTAAACAGCCGGCTAATGTTGATATTAATGAAATGATAGTCCGTCCAACAGCTCAAAGTCTGTAAAACTGAATCTATATAAGAATCAGATAGTCGTTCATTATTATAAACGGAAGAGACTATCTGATTCATTATTTTATAACTTTTATTCACACCGGTTTTTATCCCAATTTTCAGGATTTGTATCATCTGGGATCTGATGATTTATAATATTTAAGTAATGATTCACCTTTCTTTCCATGTATTGAGCTCGTTGTCTGGCCTCTTCTAATTGTGCATAGGCATGTTTGCTCTGTTCCAGAATAATTTCATAGCGGGAAGGAATTGTAGAATCTCCTTGTTGACAAAGATCAATATAGTTTTTAATACTTTCTATTGACATCCCACATTCTTTTAGGCATTTGACACAAATCAGCCAATCGATGGAATCCTCATCAAAAAGGCGAATATTATTTTTGTCACGCTGTAAGCTGGGTACTAATCCCCTGTCCGTATAGAAACGAACCGTATGTTCTGTAAGATGTAATTTTTCTGCTACTTCTTTTACCGTATACATGTTCCCTCCAGATAATAAAAAATGAATTTGTTTTACTCAAAAGCGCTAAAATAATTATAGCATAATAATGAATAAAATAACTTGACAAAATACAGAAATAAGAGTACTGTTCAAATATGTCTAAACGACATATACATATTTAACTTAATCCAACAAAGGAGTAGTTGCATGATAGAACTGATCATATTAGGATTTTTAACTAATTATCATCCTCTCACCTTATACGACATAAAAAAGGGAATGGAAAGAAGCACCGAATATTTTGCAAGTACAAGTCAGGGAGCAATCCATCCGGCCTTAGTGAAGCTTGAGAAGAATGGATATATAACTTCCAAGGAAGAAGTCAAAAATAACAGGACAAAAAAGTTATATACTATTACAGATTCCGGAAGAGAACGATTTAGCATGTTAATGAGGCAGGATTGGGGTTCTGAAAAGTATAAGTCCACACAATTATTGAAAATGTTCTTCTTTCATGAGTTAACCAAAGAGGAACGGTTGGAATCCATAAAGATTCATATAAATAACTTTAAGAATATGCGTAGAGATTTGATAAATATAAGGGATGAGGGAAAAATACGACTTGAAGGAATGGGGCTAACGATAGAAAACCATAAACCGTCTAAATATGAAGATGATGCTCTGGAGTTTGGCCTGGCGTATTCTGATTTTGTTACAAAGTGGTTTGAAGATTATTTCAAAAGGATTGAGGAGGAGTCATAATGGTATCTGTATTTGATTTGGGCATATGTAAGAATAAGGAATTACTGGCTCAGGAAATTAAGAAATATTTTATGGAAACAAAAAGTGAAGCAGAGATAGTTGTCCATGATTCAAAGGATACCGAAATAATGGATTGTATTGGTTGCTGGAGCTGCTGGTGGAGGACTCCCGGAACATGTGCTTTGAACGATGGAGCTGATAAATTATATAAAGACTATATAAACAGTGATGAAGTGGTCCTTCTTTTTCATACGGAGAATGGTTTTATTGATGGCAAAGGAAAAACATTTCTGGACCGATTAATACAACATTATTTACCCTATATCAAGTTAAGAAATGGTGAATGCGGACACTTAAAAAGGTATGATAAATATCCAATTATTAACTTCTATTATGAAAAAGACGGATTAAGTAAAGAGGAAGTAATCGTCATCAATAATTATCTTGCCCGGATGGCATACCATTTTCAAAGCCCCTGTAAAGAATTTATATATGAAAGCAACAGAATAAAAACAGCTGATGTAGAAACAGCAAAGCCAATGGAAGAGATTCTGTCAAAGGAAATTACTGAAAGAAAGCCAACCGGTAAATGGGTGATTTATAACGGCTCTCCAAGAGGGAATCATTCGAACAGTAAGTTGATCATAGAAAAAATAATGATGGGAATGAGAGAACAAGGAGCTGAAAATATCGTGGTTAGGAATCTGATCAATACAAAAGAACATAAAATGTGGGCAGAGAATTTTAGCTCTGCTGAAAATAATTTATTTGTTTTTCCGCTCTATGTTCATGCTATGCCGGGTTCGGTAATGAAATTTTTTGAACTGCTGAATCCAATTCACAACAAAGAAGTACATATGGCATTTTTCGTTCAGTCCGGATTTCCTGAGACCAGTCAGTCGTATTATTTGAGACCTTATCTTGAGTTAATTACAAAAAGGCTGGGAGTATCCTTCGATGGAACAATTATAAAAGGCGGCATGGAAGGCATTCGGATGAAACCTGAAAAAGCCAATAAAAGGTTATTTGATCAGATGGAGCAAATAGGGAGAACGTATGCCAGCAAAGGAATTATGGATTTAAGCTTGAAAAAAGAATACGAAAAATCGGAATACATGTCTAAAAGTACACAAATTTTGTATTCTATATTATCGTTAACCGGATTGACAAATTTTTATTGGGACTTAAATCTCAAAAAGAATGGTGCTTATGAAAAAAGATTTGCGAAACCGTATATAGAATAAAAAGTCTTCAAACAATCTACATAAATATTAAGAAAGAACCACTTGATCTTTTTTATAATCCCCCAATATACTGTAATGGATATATTTATGCTGAATCAGGTAATGGTATTTAGCATTAATAATGTGCGTAACAGTAGCAATCTTAAAATGGGGGATTTAATATGAGATCAAACTACGAAAAAACAGAAAAGAATAGTGATACTTTCTCTAAGGCTTATGCATCTATTATAAATGCAGTAATCAGCTTTTTTATAATCTTATTAATATTGGTTTTTCCACTTATAATTAATAACTCGTATATAGACATCCTGGTGTTTAAATACCAGTTTTATTGGGGTTGCGTAGTAGTCATGTTAGCGCTTTGTCTGGTTCTTTCTATTATTATGCTGGTAATTGACAGTTCAAAGAATGGAGGTGAGCGTACAAAATTGTTTTTTTCCAGACTGCTGCCGAAGAATTGGAGGAAAACATTTTGCGTGGCCGACATATGGGTTATTATGTTCTGGATTATACTTGTTATTTCAACGTTGCAATCAGATTATTTTTATGAGTCGTTCTGGGGGAATGAAGGACGGTATTCCGGTCTGTTTTTATTGACACTATACGTAGCATCATATTTCGTGATCAGCCGGTTTTGGAGAGCGAAGGAATGGATTCTGGATATGTTCCTGATCAGTGGAATGGGGGTATGCTATGTGGGAATCACCGATTATTTCAGAATGGATATTCTAAATTTCCGTTATATTATTGCGCCCGAGCATTGGGATATATTTACTTCCACGATTGGAAATATTAACTTTTATACAGCATATATTGCTATGATTCTGGGTGTTGCAGCTGCATGGTTTACCATCACAAAGAGTAAGATAAGAGCAATCTGGTGTTATCTGTGTATGGTAATTTGCTTTTTTGCAATTATCATGGGAAGCAGTGACAATGCTTATCTGGCATTGGCCGCTTTATTTGGATTCCTGCCTCTGATGTTATTTAAAAGTAAAATCGGGATCAGGCGATATTTGCTGATGATTGCTACATTCGGCACTGTGATACAATGCATTGACTTTATTAACCAGGCCTATGCGGATACGGTGATAGGTCTGGAGGGTTTATTTAAGATATTGACTAATTTTAATGGCCTGATCTATGTAGTGGCAGGCCTGTGGCTTGCTTATATTGTGGTATGTTTACTGGGTAAAAACAGTAAGAGTTGGGCTGACCCAGTTGGTTCGGTGCTGGTATATGGCTGGGCTGGCTTTTTGACGTTTTCCGTGTTGCTGGTCGGATTTCTGATGTTTGATGCAAACGTGGGAGGCAATGCAGAAAGGTATGGTGCATTAGGGAAGTATCTGGTGTTTAATGACAGCTGGGGAACCAACCGGGGCTATATATGGAGAAAATCCTTTGAATTATATAAAGATTTTAAGCCAATGCATAAATTATTCGGGCATGGGGCCGACACATTTGGAATACTTACCGTTAGCAAAATTGGGGCAGAGATGCCAGAGCGTTTTGAAAATGCCCATAATGAATATTTGCAGTATTTTATTACCATTGGCCCCATAGGTTTAATTGCTTATGTTGCTTTTTTGGGTTCTGCAGTCACCCGTATGTGGAAAAGTGTAGAAACAAGACCTTATATAATAGGCTGCTGCTTTGCCATAATTTGTTATATCACGCAGGCTGTGGTTAATATTAGTGTGCCGATTACATCTCCCATTATGTGGCTGTTGCTTAGTATCGGAATGGCAGCTTGTAATCAGAGGAATGTAGATTTGCCTGTCAGAGCAGTATCATAGTGTATAAATTTAGCCGTATAAAGGAGAAGTGATATGACACAGTTCACTGAGGAAGTTCTTGTAATAATAAAGAGAATACCATACGGAAGAGTCATGAGTTATGGACAGGTCGCAAGATTTGCAGGAAATAACAGAGGTGCCAGGCAGGTAGCCAGGATACTCCATTCTATGACTGAAAAGTATGAGCTCCCATGGCACCGGATTATTAACTCCAAGGGCAGAATATCAATCACGGATGCCAGATATGCAGCGATTCAGAGAGAACTTCTTATATCGGAAGGTGTAGAAGTTTCGGAAGAGGGATACGTAGATATTTCCATATATGGAATATGACCATATTAATAATACAAAAGAGAGGATGAAAAAATGGAACTTAAGCCGCAAACTGTAATAAAAATGACCGTAGTTAAGAAGAATAATTATTGCCCGGTTTTTAAGGAAGGCGATGAGATTATTATTAAGAAGCATTGTTTTGATACTACGGTCAATAAATTAGACAAATATTGCTATGCCACCTTGGCAGACATATACCCTAAATGTAATAATTTAAGAAAGCAGGCGGTAGGAGATAAAGATTATTTTGTATGCCGTGATAATGGAATTATTGAAATTGAACTGGAACGTATGGAAGATGAACTTTATAACTTTGAACAGGAATTCTTTCTTTGATGACTGCCCAAACAGCTTTACGCCATAATGAGACAGCCTGTATTTCACCGTTGGATAAGCCCCAGCATATAATGATTATACATCTGAATGAGATCGAACAACCAGAACTATGGGGTGGGGACCGATACAGATGTCAGTTCCAATCTGGCACATCGAAACATCTGGTGTGCAATATAATGGCGTAATTGAAACAATTTAGGAAAGGTGGTCACAAGTATGGATAATTTAGCTGAGAAGATCAGAAAAGAGATTGAAGCAAAAAAAGATCTGATTGCCCAAGCAGAAGCTATGCATGCTGATCCTGAAAAACAGAAACAGACAGAGGAGCTTGTACTGGGGATATTGAAAGAACAATTGTCAAAAATGAAGGAATACCAGCAAGCTCTGGAATCTGTGTTAACTTCATCAGAGGAACAGACCAAAGAGGAGCAGGACTCCTGATTGGACAAAGGTTTTTGTTCTCCAACACGTCAAGATAACATATGACAATAAAAATCCTCCTTCTGTTATAGGGGGAGGATTTTTAGTTATGAGGGATTTTCACGGTAGCCATTCCCTTTTTTAACATAGTTCCAATACTTTGATTATGTGCCCTGCGTATTCTTTTCAGACTGAACAACGTATCGGGATTATTATTTATAACATTTACTCCAAATTTGCAAGTTACAGTTGCTTTAAAACCAAGTTTTTTAATTATATTTTCCAGATTATCGTTATATCTGCCATATGGATATGTAAATGTAGTTGGGCAGATTCCTGTTACTTCCATTAATTTCTCCTGCAGCATATTCAGATCATTTCCTATAAATTCTTCATAGTGCTTCTGAGTCTCATTTGCCATTTGACTGCATCCATAGCGTTCTTTTGAAATTTTATGCAAACCATAGGAGTGGTTTTGCATTTCAACCAGTCCGGAATCCTGCATTTCTTTTACTTCATCCCATGTAACATGAGAATATTCAATATTTTCATCCTTTACCTTCGAAAACTCATCCACACTTTTTCCTATGATAGATAGAACTATTTTCATATTGTATTCTTTTAACAATGGATAAACATTTAAATAGGTACTAAGATACCCATCATCAAAAGCCAGAATGACCGGATTTGGGGGCAAATCTTTCTTATCATAAACATAATCAATTAATTGTGTCATCGTAATAGTATTGTAATTATTATCTTTTAAATACTTTAAATCACTTTCAAATTCAGAGGGGCTAATGACATCATTGCCGAAACCACTGTTTTTTACCTGATGATACATAATGATCGGAACTATAATTCCATCAAGGGTTTGTACGGAAGAAACCGCGTTGATTTTATAAATACTTTTGATGATCGAGATAGATAACAAGCTGTAAGTTATGACTAGAAGTAATTTTTTAAGATAACATCTATAATTTTTTGAAGACCCCATATTTCTTCCTTCCACTTATTTATAATAATTGTATGCTCATCAAACTAATGGTATACTATATAGAAACTAAAAACCGGATAGATTAAGCAGAGAAGAAATGTTTAGAAAAATTCCGGAACAGAAACGGGGAGGGGAATATGAAGCAGCATAATAAAAAGAGACTGTCAGTCTATCTCTGGGTATTATCATTTTTTAAGCCTTATACAGGGCTTTTACTTTTGTTTATTCTTTCAGGATCGGGTATTATTCTATGTGAGATGTCCATTCCATATTTTATCCAGGTCTTTATTGACAAGGTGGTAATGCAGCAGAATGCGGAGGCATTTACCGGACAAATTCTATATTTAATTACTGCAATCGTAGTTATGCTTATATTTATTGCCATAAACAATGTAATGCAGAGGGCTCTGCCTGAAAAAACGGCAAGAGATTTGCAGTATTCGGTGTATCGTCATTTGCGGAGGCTTGGTTTCTCCTATTTTGAACGCAAACCTGTGGGTGAGACGTTATCCCTATTGAATACAGAAGTTCTTGCAGTGCAAAGTATATACAGAGACTTTTTTCCAGGTACGGTTTATATGATTTTATCCATCCTATTTCCCTTAGCTGTCATTTCCATTAAGGACTACCGCTTTACCTTGATTATTATGGGAAGCTACCTGCTGTTTTTTACCTATGGTCCTTATATTGATAAAAAAGTGGTGGAATTTTTGAAAAAGCAGACAGATACAAAAACGGCACTGGATAAAAAGACATATGACAGCATAAGTGCCATACAGGAGGTCCGGGCGTATCATGCAAGAGAGTGGGAGACAGGGAGATTTGTGGAGTCATTCAGGGCTTATAAAGATGCCCGGCTTGGTTCCCTTTTCTTTCGGCTTTTGCGGCCAGCCTTGTGCGTAGCTACCACCAGTATTGGTAATATCGGTTTTTTTGTATTTGGCTCTTATCTGGTAAAGCATGGAGAAATGACCGTAGGTGAATTTAGCGCATATATCTTTTATTTTATGATGGTTATGCGACAGATCAATGGATTATCCTATGTTTTCACGGAGCAGATGCATTTATTGGGCCAGGCAGAGAAACTATTTGACTTTATTAAAATTGAGCCAGATATAGCCGAACCTGCAAAACCTCGCATTCTCCCTCAGATATCTGGTAATTTTTCCTTGCAGAATGTTTCGTTTCATTATCAGGACCGAACCGATCTGTTAAAAGAGTTTAATCTGGAAATAAAATCTGGAGAGCGTGTCGCTTTTGTGGGAGCCAGCGGAAATGGAAAATCAACGGTATTAAAATTACTGGACCGATTTTATGATCCCCAGGAGGGGGACATCACTCTGGAGGGAGTATCCTTAAAAAATCTGTCCTTATCTCAGCTAAGAAACAGCATTGGGTATGTTTTTCAGGAGACGTATCTGTTTGGTTCTTCCATTAAAGAAAATATTCGGTTTGGGAACCCTGATGCCACGGATGAAGAGGTGATTCAGGCAGCTAAAGCAGCTTACGCCCATGAGTTTATTATGGAAACGGAACAGCAGTATGAAACGCTTGTGGGAGAGCGGGGCATTAAATTATCCGGAGGACAAAAGCAAAGAATTGCAATTGCAAGGATGTTTATTAAAAATCCTGCCATTCTGCTCCTTGATGAAGCAACCTCTGCACTGGATAATGTAAGTGAAGCCTATATTAAGAAAGCTCTTGATCAGTTAAGCAAAGGCAGGACTACCATAGCCATAGCCCATCGTATTTCTACGATTATGGATTATGATAAAATTGTTTATGTTCAGGATGGAAAAGCAGCTGAGATTGGCACATACGAAGAACTGATACATAGAAAAGGGTTATTTTACGAACTCGTAGAAGGAGTCAGCTGATGAAACATATACGTTGGTACTGGAAATTTATTAAGAAAAGCAAGTGGGCATTCCTGGGCGCCTGTATCATCATGATTTTAGAAATCATAGCTCAAATGTCAAAGATCGGACTTCAAAAATGGTTAGTTGACTCTGTTTTTACACAGGGAAATTATCAATTTCTTCCTAAGCTGCTTATATTTATTACAATAGCCTATTTGTTAGGAGCTGTTACCCCCTATTGGTCAGAGTGGATACTTCATAAGATCGGATATGGAGTGAGGGTCAGTGTTGGAGAGGTATTAATGCAGGCATTGTATCGAATGCCCATTTCACAGTTCCAAAATGAGAGAATTACAAGATATGTGGATTATTTTACAAATGATGTGGAATCCATTGGAGAGAATGTTTACCGCTTGCCCCTTACCCTTCAGGATCTGATTAAACTCATTGTTTTAATCGGCATTATGGCATATTTAAGTCCTTCGGTACTAATCATACTGATTGTCATGATAATTTTATATTTTATCATAGGGAAAAGCTACAAAGAGCGCATGAAGACCAAGTCAAAAGAGGTAAAAGAAAGCAGAACCAATCTTCTGGTTCATATTGAGGAGGGGATCTCCTCCACAAGAGAAGTAATTGCATATAACCGAATGGGATGGGAAGAGAAGATTTACCATCGGTTATTTAAAAAGTATTATACAAAAATAATGGAAGAAGTAAGAATAATAAATGAGCAATTGTTTCTGACTGCTCCACTGCGATGGGGGACCAATCTTGTAGTATTAATATACGGCGGATATCTGGTATTGCATAATCAGATGACTCTTGGTACATATTTGATTTTATATCAGTACTCATTAAATATAACTACCTCTTTGCAGGCAGTTTATGAATTTCATGTTCGCTGGACCTCTTTTGAAGTCAGCATTGAGCGTGTCAGATCGGTAATTGAAAGTGCTGAAGGGGAGACCGGAGCAAAATCCCTGAATCAAATTAATGAAATTGCTTTTGATAAAGTATCCTTTCAATATTCAGAAAATTCTCAAAAGGTACTGGATGAATTAACATTCTCAATTCCAATTGGTAAAAAGGTAGCAATTGTTGGGTCCAGCGGAAGTGGAAAGTCAACCGTCGCAAGACTGCTTCTTCGGTTCTATGAGCCTTCAAACGGAGCTATCCGTATCAATGGAGTGGAATTGAAAGACATAAAGGAACATGATTACGATTCCTGTTACAATATTGCTTTTCAGGAGCCTTATTTTTTCCCGGATACCATTCGAAACAACATATTGTTTGGAAGAAGTGGAATTACCCATGAAAAAATGATAAAAATCTGTAAGCTGGTACAGATTCATGATGATATTATGAATCTGGAGCTTGGGTATGATGCTATGATAGGGGAACGGGGAATCAGCTTGTCGGGCGGTCAGAAGCAACGCCTTTCCCTTGCAAGAGCTCTGGCAGCAGACCCGGATGTATTAATTCTTGATGAGGCAACATCTGCATTGGATCTTGAGACAGAGCGTCAGATCCAACGAAATATGGATGAATTACGCCAGGGGAAAACCACAATTATTATTGCCCACCGTCTGTCCACAGTTCAGAATGCAGACACGATCTATGTTTTTGAGAATGGAAAGGTGGCGGAAGCAGGATCACATACGGAGCTGATGAAAAATGGTTCCGTGTATACTAGCCTTGTACATGCCCAGACAGAAATAATATAATGCCGTGGTATCTTTAATTTGGAGGTAAAATGATATGAATATAAAATTTGATCCGAACAACAACGTCATTAAACTCTGTGTAATAGGGATGAGTTTAGAAGATCGTGGAAATGTTGAAGAAGCTGACAAGATGTTTCAGCAAGCATGGGATGAGGCAGCAGATGACTATGAAAAATTTATTGCAGCATATCATTTTGCCCATCGACAAAAGGATATCACAGATAAATTAAAATGGCTGGAAACATCCTTACAGTGTGCACGAAATATAAATGATGAGAATGTAAAGAGTGCATACACAACATTATATGCAGATATTTCCGGGTGTTATGAGGAGCTGCATGATTCTGACAATGCAAAAAAATATACTGAATTAAGTGAATCATATAAAGGAGCACCTTCTGATAAAGGTCCATTTTATCATGGAACCAAGGCAGATTTAAAAGTTGGTGATTTGCTTACAGCTGGTGGAATTTCTAATTACAAGCCTGAGCTTCAAATGAATCATATCTATTTTACTGCTAATATCAATGGTGCGGGACTTGCAGCGGCATTGGCAAAAGGAGAAGGAAGAGAACGGGTTTATAGAATAGAACCAATGGGTGAATTTGAAAATGACCCCAATGTTACTGACAAGAAGTTCCCAGGTAACTTAACTCGTTCCTACCGTTCAAAAGAACCCCTGAAAATTATTGGTGAGGAGGCTGAGTGGAATAAAATTACTACTACAGAAAAAAGTAAATGGCGTGAAAATTTAGCAAAAAATAAAGGGGAAATTATTAACTGAGCAAATTACAATAAATTAAAATATTTATAAAGTTTATAAATAACCTGACATGCAGTTGTCAGGTTATTCGTCTATAATAAAGTAAGATTGGAGTAAGGAATATGCAGATAAACAGACTTTTCGAAATAATATATCTTTTACTGAACAAAAAGTTTATGACAGCCAATGAACTGGCAGAGCATTTTGAAGTATCAGTCAGAACTATATATCGTGATATTGATACACTGTCTTTAGCAGGGATACCAATCTATGCTCTTCAGGGAAAGGGCGGAGGCATTTCCCTGCTGGAACACTATGTTCTTGATAAATCGGTTCTTTCTGAGAGAGAGCAAAATGAGATATTATATGCGCTGCAAAGCATGACCGTCACACAGGTTCCTGAGGCAGATAAAGTTCTCGCCAAATTAAGCAGCCTGTTCAATAAGAGCAGAACAAACTGGATTGAAGTGGATTTCAGTCCATGGGGAAGTGATGATAAGGGATATAGTCAATTTACGCAAATAAAGGATGCCATCCTGAGTCATAGAATTATTGAATTTAATTATTTCGGTTCATCAGGTGAGAAAACTGCCCGAAGAGTTGAACCAATGAAACTCATATTTAAAACAAATGCCTGGTATTTACAGGCGTTCTGCCAGACTAGGAATGAATTAAGAATGTTTAAAATTGTAAGAATGGCAGATGTCCAGAAAACAGAGGAAACTTTCACCCCAATGATCCCCGAACCATTGCCTGGCGGCGGTCAGTTGCAGGAAACTCAGAAGTGGATTGAACTATGTTTCAATATTTCTGCTGATGGAGCCTACCGCGTATATGATGAATTT
Source organism: Lacrimispora xylanisolvens (assembly GCF_002934545.1). Classification (GTDB taxonomy): domain Bacteria; phylum Bacillota; class Clostridia; order Lachnospirales; family Lachnospiraceae; genus Lacrimispora; species Lacrimispora xylanisolvens. The sequence goes on along the minus strand of NZ_PTJA01000009.1, from coordinate 186,584 downwards.
GAGGAGAAAGAAATTACTAAAAACACAGATGGCTCATTCACCATTATGACCACTTTGCCTGAAAGTGATTGGCTGATCCGGTATATTCTGTCTTTTGGCTCCGAAGCTGAAGTAAAAAGCCCACAGCATATACGTGATATGCTTCAGCTCGAATTAAGTAAAATTGCCATGAGATATAAAATATAACCTGACACGGTGCTGTCAGGTTATATTTTATATAATCAAAGTGTTGATAAAATCTTACAAATCAATCAAAGGAGGTTCATTCATGGAGAGTTTTAGCCATATGTCAATTGATCCCAAAGAACTCCAGGGAAAGCGCATTCTCGTGACTGGAGGTACGAAGGGCGGAATGGGTGAGGCTATTGTTAAACGCCTTGCAAAAGCTGGAGCGACTGTCATTACAACAGCGCGAACTACTCCGGAAGAATTAAAGAGACCGGAATTATTTATACAAGCTGATATCAGCACACCTGAGGGCACTGCAAAAGTTGTGGAATATATTCTGGAACATTTTGGAGGAGTGGATATTCTCGTCAACAATGTCGGCGGTTCATCAACTCCCACCGGCGGCGCGCTCAGGCAATCAGATGAGGACTGGCAGCGTACATTCGATACCAACCTTTTTGCAGCGGTTCGGCTGGATCGGGGATTGTTGCCGCCAATGCTGAAACAAGGCAGTGGCGTAATCCTTCATATCACATCCATACAGCGCCGGTTTCCAGGTGAAAACACCATGGCGTACTCGGCAGCAAAAGCAGCGCTTGGTAATTACAGCAAGGCACTTGCGACAGAACTTGCACCAAAGGGAATCCGTGTTAACAGCATAGCACCAGGGTTTACGGAAACAAAGGCAGCAGAAAGACTCATTGAGCGGATGGCGCAGGAACGTAGCTGTAATTATAATGATGCAAGGCAGATTTTAATGGATTCATTGGGAGGAATCCCCATAGGGCGAACAGCACGTCCTGAGGAAGTAGCTGAACTTGCTGCGTTTCTTGTATCAGATCGCGCCTCCTACATCGTGGGTGCAGAACATACAATTGATGGCGGAATTGTCCGCACAGTATAAAGGAGAAGGATGACTATGACAAACAATAAATTTCAATTACCGAAAGCGGTTGAGACACATTTTCAGGCAACGAACGCGGGTGACCCAGCCGCCTTTCTTTCTATTTTTGAAGAGAATGCCGTTGTAATGGACGCAGGAAAAGAATATCATGGAAAACCAGATATTAAAGAGTGGAGTGACCACGATTATTTTGGTGTACATTTAAGACTGGAAGTCATAAATGCCGTTCAAGATGCCAAAGAAATTGTCGTTACTGCAAAATGTGATGGTGAATACAATAAGGCTGGTCTGCCTGATCCATTGTTTCTTGATTTTCATTTTACAATGGAGGGGGATAAAATTACACGGCTTTGCAATGTACTTTCCTCTAACAGCAGGGCAATTCCATTGCCCCAGCCGATTGCCGCCTATTATCATGCCTCAGATATTTTTGATGAAAACCTGCTTGCAGGATGTTTTACAGAGGATGCAATGTTGGTAGATGAAGGAGAGACGTACCATGGACCAGCAGCGGTCAGCAGGCATATTCTAGAGGCAAACAGGGGCGCAAAAGTTATGACTGATGTCACCAGTTATGCAGAAAAAAATGGTGAAACGATTGTCACTGCTGTCATTTCAGGTGATTTCGAAGGAAGCCCCATTCCTTTGGATTTCTGTTTTACAGTTCATAATGAAAAAATCAAAAACTTAAATATCACAGTATCCGGTGAATAACGTTTCACTTGATTTTAATCGAAATTTATTATATGTTATAAAAAGATAGTTACATAGACTTTGATGTGGTTTTTGGAATCTGAGTCTGCGGTTATCAGTATGGAGTTTAATAAATGGAGAGAAAATTAAGTTTACCTCAATATCTGGAAGAGAAAGGAATCCCCAGTGATTTGATTCAGACAATTGAATCAGTGTTTACACTCAGATCGTATAAAAAAGGCTGTAACATATTGAGTATGGGGGAAAATACAAAAGTTCTTTGTTTACTTCTCCAGGGTATCGTAAGAGGAGTCTATATTGATGAAGAGGGAATGGAAGTTACAAAGTGCTTCTCGAAAGAAGGAGAATGGTGCTGCTTTTATAATATTCTCAGTGATAGTCCTTCCGAATTCTGGATAGAGACTCTGGAAGATTGTCAGGTTGCAGAAATAGCAGTAGAACAGCTGCGCGATTTAATGAAACAGTACCAGCAATTTCGGAATCTTTTTGACGAACTATATAAAAATGCCTTTATACTGATCGATGAAAAGGGGGTATCCTTTCAGAGAATGCATGCAAAAGAAAGATATCTTCATTTTGTTAATAAATATGCTGATATCGAAGAACGCGTGAAGCAGGAATATATAGCCTCTTACATTGGAATCACCCCAAGTTCCTTAAGCAGAATAAAACGAGAACTGTAGTTGTCATTTGGCAATTACAGTTCTTGTTTTTTTTGATATGATTTGCATAATAAGAAGAAGAAATGGAAAATGGAGTGAAAATCATGGATAATAAAGTCACTTTAATAACAGGCTGCTCCTCCGGTTTAGGCAGGAGATTATGTATTCTATTAGCTGAGAAAGGATACCTGGTAGCGGCCACAGCAAGAGATATCAGCAAAATATATGATATCCCGGCGGCTCTCAAATTAAAAATGGATGTAACTGATGAAGAATCTATAAAAATTGCAGTCGAAACAGTCATCAGACAATATGGAAGAATTGATATTCTGGTAAATAATGCAGGCTATTCAGTGAGATCAGCAATTGAAGAAATTGATTTAAAAGAAATGTCCCAAATGTTTGAAGTTAATGTGTATGGAGCCATCCGTATGATACAGGCAGTAGCACCATATATGAGAAAACAAAACTCTGGAAAGATTATAAACATCGGTTCCATTTCAGGAAAATTGACTGGTTATGTAAATGGCAGTTATTGCGCATCAAAGCATGCAATAGAAGCAATCAGTGATGCAGCGAGATTGGAGTTACAGAGTTTTGGAATTCAGGTATCTGTGTTTGAGCCGGGGGCAGTAAATACGGAGTTTTTCAACACACTTTCTAAAAATTCAGATGAGAAGATGAAAAATAATAAGTCTCCTTACATGGACCGCTATCAAAATGATATGAATTATAGAAAAAAACAAAAACGGGCGGATATAGGAAAGGCAGCGGAAGATATCTGCAATAAACTTAAAAAGAAAAAGTTGAAGGCGCGCTATTTGATTGCAGTTCCCCAAATTTATAATTTGCTGATTGTGCTGCCAGATGGCTTAAGAGAAAAAATAATGCTCTTTTTTAATCGCTAAAATAATACAAAACCTTAATCTGATGGTATACTAGACTAAAATTATAACCCGGCAGGAAAAGAGAGGATTGTAATTGTATAAAAAGAGGTGGCTAAAATGAAATCAACGATAAATGAAAGGGTACATGAATTGTATTGGAGATATGATATTAACTGCGCAAGAACGGCTTTAACCTGTTTATGTGAATTGTTTCATGTTAGTCTGGAAGAACAGACGTTAAACGCTGCCATAGGTCTTCATGGAGCAGGAGGTTATAGAGCTCAATGCGGATTGGTTGAAGGTGCTTTGATGTTTATTGGAATTTACTTCAAACAGAAAGGTAAATCTGATTCTGAGATAGCCGGGATTTGCTATCAATTTGCTGAAGAATTTACAGATAGATATCATTCACTGAAATGCTTTGATTTACGCCCTAATGGCTTTAGTGAAAATGATCCACCCCACGCATGTGAGAAATTGACTGCTGAAACGATTGAATTCTCAAGTGAATTCATTAAGCGTATCTAAGAAGAACGCAATAGTCCAAAGAAACAGCCCGGGTTTAAAAGGCTGTTTCTTTAAGTTTTATAGTTATACTCATACGTTTAAAGTTTTATCTCCATAATCTTTTTCAAATCTCCACTGCACAGGACATCAAGATATTCAAATATTTTTTCCGCAGGCCAATCCCACCATTTAATCGTGAGAAGATGCTTAATAAGTTCATCGTCAAACCTTTTTTTCAGTATTTTACATGGGTTTCCACCTGCAATGTGATAAGCAGGAACATCTTTTGTTACAACAGAATTAGCGCCGATAATTGCCCCGTCTCCAATATGAATACCAGGCATTATGGTTACATTCTGTCCGATCCATACATCATTGCCAATCACAGTATCCCCTTTTAACGGCAGGTCTGCCAGTGCTGGCGTTGCTTTTTCCCAGCCGCCTCCCATAATATTAAAGGGATAGGTGGTAACGCTGTTCATTCTGTGATTCGCACCATTCATTATAAATTCAATGCCCTTTGCTATAGCACAAAATTTCCCGATAATGAGCTTGTCTCCTATAAAATCATAGTGGTGCGTCACATGTTCTTCAAACGATTCAGCTCCGTCTTTGTCGTCATAATAAGTGTAATCTCCGACGATTATATTGGGGCGTGTCACCACATTTTTAATATAGCAGACACTCTTAATCCCTTCATTCGGATATATGGCATTGGGATCTGGTCCATACTGCATATAAAAACCCTCCTGTATTGATAGAAATAGTATTAATAAATTATCAGCATACCATAGTCTGCTGTATATTTCCAGTACCTAAACAGCGTAATAACTAATATAACATATTGACAAATAGTTTTATATCAGGTATAAGTATATATGACTATAAAAATAAATATAGTCACAACGAGGAGGGAATATGCCAAAAGGATTTAGTGAGCAGGAAAAAAATAATATACATGAAAAGCTGATTGAGGCATGTAAAGAAAATTGGGAAAAGTTTGGCTATAAAAAAACCAGCATTGATGAATTATGCTTAAAAGTCGGTATCTCAAAAGGTGCATTCTATCTCTTTTTTGGATCAAAGGAAGCTCTTTTTTTGGAAACGTTAAGTGTGATTCAAAATAAATTATATGATCTGATTGAATCGATTTTATTAAAAGAACAAAATAAATATGGTGTAGCAAAGGCATTAAAGGCAGTTTATGCGGAATATGATAAAAGTCCGTTTTTATATGATACTTCACAAGCAGACTTTACAAGTTTTATCAACAAGCTTTCTGAGGAAGAAAGGCAAAGTATATTTTTTGATAGTCTTTATGGAGCAAAGCAAATGATTGAGAAACCCTTTTTGAAACTACGTATCAGTGAAGAGAAAGCTTTGTCTGTCATGGCTTCATTGCTATTTTTAATTACGGGTAAGGATAAGTTGGTATGCAACCATTTTGATGTCTTTGATTTTATGCTGGATCATTTAATTGACGATATATTTGAATAGGAGAATACGATGAAAAAATTTAATCTAAAGGAACATAACGCGAAAGTGTTTGAGTTTTCGAAAAATGCTGCAAGAGGAGTCTATCCATCGAAACGGGTAGCAAAGGCAGGTTCTGTTATTGGTTTTGTTATAGGGATTGCATTGGTGCTGATTGGAATGGCAGGTTCATTATGGGGCAGTGTATGGGGGATTGGAAGCTTGCTTGCGGGTGTTACTACTGTGATTTCCAATGTGTTAAATCTGAAGCGTATAGAATGAGGAAACGTGTATGAAAATCAGGGAGAATTATACTTGCCCACTGGAGTTAGTCCATGATTTTGTAAAAGAGATCAGCTTGAGCAAAAAGGTATTATCTGTGCCAATCAGATACCTACCAAAAAGTAAGTAATTTACTTTTTATTTTATCAGCCGTAAACTTTCAGTAAGAAACTATATAATTATGAGAAAAGAGGTAGTTATTATGAACGTTGGTCTGATTCTTGTAGATATTCAAAATGATTATTTTAAGGGTGGAAAGTATGAACTGGTTAACCCAGAACAAGCGGCATTACAGGCGAGTAAAGTTCTAACATTTTTTAGAGAGCACAATTTGCCGATTTACCATGTGAGACACATAAGTATAAACCCGGGTGCAGTATTTTTTATACCAGAGACTGCTGGTGCTGAATTTTATAAAGAGTGCAGTCCATTGAGCGGAGAAGAAATCATAATTAAGCATAGACCTGATAGTTTCCAGGGTACGGGCCTGAACGATAAGCTGGGGGAAAAAGGGATTGATACGTTGGTTGTGTGCGGTATGATGACGCATATGTGCATTGATACAACCGTCAGATCTGCCAATAATTACGGATACACTGTTGAATTAATTGAAGATGCCTGTGCAACGAGAGATTTGGTATGGCGTGAAACTACAGTACCGGCAGAATTGGCTCAGTGTGCATATATGGCAGCACTGAATGGGACGTTTGCCAAGGTACAAAAGGCAGATGCCTGGATCAAAAATCAAAAGTTAAACTAAGAACATTTAAAAAAGAGCAGACACGGTTAAGCAATTTTTTTCAGTCTGTGGTAAATTGTTTGGAGAGAGGTAATCAATATGCACGCATGGGAATCCATTCAAAAAACTCTGAATCATATTGAAGAAAATCTTGGGGAAGAAATTGAAATCGATACTCTGGCTGAGATTGCCGGGCTGTCACCATTTTATTATCAGAGATTATTCACACGATTGGTAAAAACTTCGGTTCGGGATTATATTAAGCTGCGCCGTTTGGCAAAATCTACAGTGATGCTGCGCAGCAGGGAAAATCGCATTATAGACATTGCGTTGTATTACGGTTTTGGAAGTCATGTAACCTATACCCGTGCTTTTACAAAGACCTATGGAATTACCCCATCCCAGTATCGAAGCAACCGTATTAGTCTGCAAAACTTTGAAAAACCTGATCTATTACTTAGTTATCTTGTAATCAATGAAGGGGTACCGCTGATCAGCGATGGATTAGTTCTTGAAATGAACCGTAAATTTCTTGATGAACCAATAGATTTTCTGGGAGTAATAGGCTATTATGCATTTCGTTCTGGTAAAATGCTTGGCGAAAAGACCGGTGTTGATATGGTTGGCGATATTTGGCACCAATTTTACAAAGAACTTTCCAATATTCCCCGTCTCCCAGAGGGGCGTCACATTGGTGTTTCGTTTAAGGGAGATGCGCCGGAAGGCTATTCCAGCTATTTTATAGGTACGGAAATTAATAAGGAAGAGACAGACCATAATTTTATTCGCTGGCAGCTTCCATCACGGGAATATGTGGTATGTGGATTTGAATCAGAAAACAAGGATCAGATGGTGGCGGATATGGGGAAAGCAATGAAATACACCCGGTTCTGGCTAAAAAAACACGGTTTAACTGCCGATGGTTTCTTTCCTGAAATGTATTATAAAAGCAAATCTGACATCGTTTATACGGAGTTATGGATTCCGTTTAAAAAACGAGGATGATATATAATTTTTAATGATGGAGGAAAAAAATATGAGTATGTATCAGGAAGGACTAAAGCTGCTGGAAGAAAAATTTGGTAACGGGAAAGACAATGTAATATCACTGGCTACCATTGCACTGGAGCCTGGCGCTAATGGAAAACCACGTCCTGTTGTCCGCAGTGTGGACGCTTATTATGAAGACCGTACATTCTATGTTGTCACCAATGGACAGTCACATAAAATGCAGCAGATCGCTGAAAACCAGGAGGTTTCGGTTGCGGGATGCCTGGAGATGTTTACTGCCAATGGAGTAGCTGAAAACCTTGGCTGGGTGCTTGACCCGAAAAATGCTGAATTAAGAACGAAATTACGCAAGGCTTTTTCTGAGTGGTATGACATGGCAAATAATGAAAAGGACGAGAATTGCTGCTATTTAGCAATTCATCTCAAAAAGGGAACATTAAACATTAATCATTGGGAGAAATTATACCACATGGACTTTGTTAATGAGACTGATATGGAAAACGGTGGAATTAATTAAGCAGTTAGAGACAGGGGCGAACGGTTCGCCCCTGCTTTAAGTCTTTAAATATTCTGTTTATTGTCTTTTTTCTTTTATTGATATATATAAATCTACGCCCCCAATGTGATCATCTTTTTCTGAAAAACCAAGATGTTCTTCCAGATACTGACTTCCTCCCCACAAATATTTGCTTTCTCCAATCCATAAAACAAACCGCTTCCAGGCAGCAATAATGTTACTGCCAATATCACCTGTATCATCACGTTTCACAGACATAACAGCATACTTACCGCCGCTTAGAATCCGGCGTTTTACTTCGTCGTATGTGCCCTTAATAAAATCTGCAGGAACATCATTCAGTCTCAAAAACTGCTCATCTGATATGGTTACACAGACTTCATAACCGTAAATCTCTTGAGAATCATCTACGTTGGACGGATCTGGATGATTGTATCCAAAGATTCGATAGGACATATCGTGGAAGTATACATCATTTTCATTCGCCCACTTTTTCATTGTCTCAAATGCATGATGTTCGGGATCTTTCCCGTAATAAGTAAAGCATGCAACTTTCATATCTTCCAGTTCTTTGATTACCTTAATATCCGGATATTTTTCTTCTAACTCTTTATTCCCTGTCTCAAAATATTTCTCCATAATATTTAACCTCACAAATTCATTGATGCCATGTTGTGAAGAAACAGATTTTACCTTGGAGGGCAATATACCAAATTGTTTTTTAAATGCTCTGGTAAAGCTGTCAGCAGAATTGTATTCATACTTAATAGCGACTGAAAGAACCCCTTCCTCTGTCTGCAATAAGTCGTAATATGCGGCTGTCAGTCTGCGCATACGAATATATTCTTTGGCATTGTAGCCAACCACTGACAGGAACATGCGGTAAAATCCTGAAATACTCATGCATGCTTCCTTTGCACATAATTCTATGGTAATCGCCTGATCTAAATGATCTTCTATGAAGTCAATTGCCTTTTGGATCCTTTGGTAATAATTCATGTCTGTTTACTCCTGTTCCTATAACTTGCAAGTCATATTTGTATTATAGCTTATGGATAAAAACATTACCCGACTTTTTTTCCAAACAATGGTTCTTACAAAAATCTCTTAGAAAAGCTTATTGTTACTATAAGGTTTTTGAAATATAATTGAATTCATGGAGGGGAGGTAAATCATGCAGCTGACAATCGGACAGATGGCAAAACTAAACAATGTTACAGAACAGACACTTCGGCTATATGATAAAATGGGGCTTTTGGTTCCTGTGAGCCGGGATGATGAAAACGGTTATCGATTTTATGATATTAAGCAAAGTGCCCAGCTTGATATGATCCAATATATGAAATCGCTGGGGATGCAGCTGAAAGATATTAAGGAACAGCTTGATAACCTGTACATTCCAAACATTAAAAATATTCTGAGACAGAAACAGCGCCAGATCGAGGAAGAAACTGAAAAACTTAAATATCAGAAAAGGGCGGTGGAACGTACCATCGAGAGCCTGGAGCGATACGAAAGTGCTCCTAAGGATGGGACCATTCTTTTAGAATATATCGGAAGCAGAACCATGTATTTTATTGATTCCAAAGTAAACATCTACGATTATGATATTGATACCTATGAGAAGATATTGCGGGAATTTAAAGAAAGTCTTATTGCGGTTCATCTGCCTCAAATCTATTTCTGTAATGCTGGTACAATTTTAAGGCAGGAAAATCTGATTCAGAGCCGGTTTATTTCAACCGAGGTATTTGTCTTTGTGGATCATGATGTTTTAGCAGAGGAACTCACTACAAAAATCCCGGCTAATAATTACCTTTGTATTTACTGCGATTCCTTTCAGAAAGAGAAAGAGTATGCAATGCGCCTCTTAGATCAGATTGAAACAAAAGGCTATCAGATAAATGGTGATTATTTATGTGAAGTCATTACAGAACTACCCATTATAAGCCATAAGGAGAGGGGGATGTATTTGCGGCTGCAGATCCCCATAAAATTTTGTTAATAAAGTGTCAATTAGCCATTGACATTATAGTAATAATAACCTCTATACTTTTGATATGGGATTCGTATTATCCTAAAAAATCATAGGAAAGAGGTTATCATTATGTATCATGAAAAAGTTCGTGTTGTTCAGTATGGCTGTGGAAAAATGTCAAAGTACATCCTGCGGTATTTGTATGAAAAGGGTGCAGAAATTGTTGGCGCAATTGATGTAAATCCAGATGTTGTGGGCATGGATGCAGGCGATTGGGCAGGGCTGGGTGTTAAGCTTGGTGTACCCATTCGCAGCGATGCAGATGCAGTGCTGGATGAATGTGATGCTGATATTGCAGTGGTTACATTATTCAGTTTCATGAAAGATGTCTACCCATATTTTGAGAAATGTGTAAAACGCGGCATAAATGTAATCACTACCTGTGAAGAAGCAATTTATCCTTGGACCACATCGGCTGCCCTTACCAACAAATTAGACAAACTAGCCAAAGAACACAACTGTACAGTAGTCGGTGCCGGTATGCAGGATATTTACTGGATTAATATGATTGGCTGCGTGGCTGGCGGCGTACATAATATTGAGCGGATTGAAGGAGCTGTAAGCTACAATGTAGAAGATTACGGACTTGCACTTGCAAAAGCTCATGGAGCAGGACTTACACCGGAAGAATTTGAAGCCCAGATTGCACATCCGGAAACGTTGGAGCCAAGCTATGTATGGAACTCCAATGAAGCTCTCTGTTCCAAGATGGGCTGGACCATTAAGTCACAATCACAGAAATGTGTACCTTATTTTTATGACACCGACTTATATTCCCAAACATTAGGAAAAACCATTCCTAAGGGGAATTGTATCGGTATGAGTGCGGTAGTTACAACAGAAACCTTTCAGGGACCTGTCATCGAAACACAATGCATTGGCAAAGTGTATGGTCCGGAAGACGGGGACATGTGTGACTGGAAGATAAAAGGAGAACCGGATACCACATTTTATGTATCCAAACCCGCCACTGTTGAACATACCTGCGCCACGATTGTAAATCGCATTCCCAGTGTTTTAAATGCCCCATCCGGGTACGTTACCGTTGATAAATTAGATGAGCTAGAATATCTTTCTTACCCTATACAGCTTTATGTGAAATAGGATTCAAACCTCCTGTTTGTTTGCTCAAAGTATAGCAGACAGGAGGTTTTTGTACATTTATTGACACCTTATAGATCAATGCTGAAAAGATTGCGTAACTTTGTCTCATTTTCTGTGCTTACCAGGAAATCATCCTGCATTTTCCCCCTGTTAAAATGAAGGACGCGGGTGCAGGTCCGGCATATAAACTCGTAATCATGAGTGACTACAAAAACAATTTTACCCAGGGCTGCAAGCGTTAGGATAAGTCCCCCCACCTGAGCCATGCTGTCATAGTCCAATCCGCTGGTGGGTTCGTCAAAAATCAGCAGTTCCTTGCCGCTAATCAAACTGACTGCGGCGGCGACACGCTGTTTTTGCCCTCCGGACAGGGTGTTTGGATGCCGCTTACGAAAAGAGAGCAATCCCAACTCCTCCATCGTCTGTTTCGTAAGCTCTCGGTCGGGGTTTTTGATACCGAAGGTGCATTCAGCCTCCACACTTTCCGCAAACAGCTGATAATTCACATCCTGCATCACCAGATAGGACAGCCTCAAACGTTTTTTGTGGTTCATAGGCTCATCATTCCATAGGAAGGATCCGCTGCACTCTTTATGCAGACCGCACAGCGCACGGGAGAACGTAGTCTTTCCCGCACCGTTGTATCCTGCCACGCCGATCACCTCGCCCTGCCTGGCCTTCAGACTGATATGTTCCAGTATTATTCTTTTTTTGTGGAAGAGCGAAATGTCTTTCAACTCCAGCGTCAGGCCGCTTTGGAGTGCAGCAGGACACTCCGGTGACTCCTCCCGCAAATCAATGGCACGTAACCCCATTTTCCTGCGTTCTGACCCACTCAGCTTACAAAATTCCCTGGGTGTATAAGATCCAGCTATTTCACCCTGCTCCAGATAGACGATCCGATCCGCAACCTCCATTAAGTAATATAAGCGATGCTCCGCGATCAGGATGGTTTTACCCTGGGATTTAATCAGCCGTACATAATCTCCAAGCGCACGGATGGATGCCATATCCAGATTAGAGGATGGCTCGTCCAGCAGATAGACATCCGGGTTCATGGCGTACACAGAGGCAAAGGCGATTTTCTGCTTTTCTCCGCCGGACAGCTGGAAAATATTGCGGTTTTGCAATCCTTCGATTCCAAGTTCCTTTGACGTCAATTTAACCCGGCGGGAGAGTTCTATCGGAGGCAGGGCTTTGTTTTCGATGCCGAAGGCAATCTCACTGTCGGTATCCACATTAAAGAACTGTGTGCGGGGATTCTGGAATACGGAGCCTACCCGACCGGCAATCTGATACATGGGTATCTCCGCAATCGGCTTGCCATCCAGTAGAACCTCGCCTTCCAGTGTTCCTGGATAAAAATTGGGGATCAGGCCATTTATCAGACGAGTAACCGTGGTTTTTCCACATCCGCTTCTTCCGCACAACAGCACGCATTCCCCATTAGGAATACGAAGGCTGATACTCCGCAGCCCTCCGTCTGTTTGTCCTGAATAGGAAAATGACACATTTCTTAGTTCCAACATTTACCCTGCCTCCTTCAGATACATTCCAGCCAGGAAGAAAGCGGCAAAGCAAAGTGTTGTAAACGCGTCCCCAGCGCCTAATCGGATCTGAATCAGGCAGGTTCGTGGATTCGGATTTTCAATCCCCCGTGTGACAGCGGCGACGGAAAGTTCATCCGCTGCCTTGGATGCTGCCATCATCAGCGGAACGTAGACGCAGTCAATGGTGATACCGGGATTTGTGATAAATCCCTGAAAGGAAGGAGACACATCCCTCATCCGCATGGCGTCTTTGATATAGCGCCAATCTTCCCCAATCGTGGGAATATACCGCAGCATGACCGCCAAAGGAATAATCAGTTTTTTAGGCGCATGGATGTGATTCATGGCAGATAGGAATTCGCTGACCTTCGTTGTGGAAATGACAATGCCGGACAGCATTCCACATGGGAACACTTTGTGAAAGAGACCCAGGAATGCAACAAACATATTCCTTAAAGTTCCGGTCATGCTGTTCATTGCCCAGACAGTAAAAAGATAAACCATTGCATAGAAAACGATGCCCTTCAGCGCATATTTCCATTTCCCGCAAAGTATTCCCAGGATTCCGATGCCTGCAACAAGCAAAAATTCATATTGGAGGGAGGGAGCAGCCATGGCGGAAAGGACGCAAAGCAGGAGGAGTAAAATTTTAGTTCGGGGATCAAGCCAGAGAGGGAGGATTTGATTTTGACCCATCATACAGTAATCCCCGCTTTTTCAAATTGTTTTCTCAGCATATTTCCGCCGACCCACGCACTGAATGCGGCGACAAAAAGCGTTCCGACAATCATAACGATCGGGAGCCAGGAGGGTGAGGCTGTGTGCATGGCGTCGATATAGGACTGCTCTGTGCCGTTTTTGAGCATGGCACCAGCCCACCCTTCGGGATCTATGAAGAATATGAGATAGGTGAATATCCCACCGAGAGATATTAGCATATAGGATAGCATATTGAGCTTTTTGCATTTATAATGCCCGAAACCGGCTGTCATGTCGGCAATAATACCCATGCTGATGTAGCCGAGAGAAAAGGCCCAATGCATTCCCGTCACAAACCACACGATACCCATAATGACGCCGAGGATGGTGATGCTCCACCGTTTATGTACCTTGGCGACCAGAAGCAGATAAATCGGTCCGCATAAAAGCGCGCTGCCCATTGGCATATAAAATGTCAGGACGGGATTGACGGCAAAGAAAACGCCGCCAAACATGGTAAAAATAAAAAATATTGCGCTGAAAATACCTGTGGTTACAAGATCCTTTACTGTTAATCCATTACATTCCAGCTTTGGTTGGTTGTTCATCAGTTGATTTCCTCCCTGTTTTGTACCCGGATAGGTCGCCTTGACGGGATAATTCGGGCGTGCTATAATGTGGGTTAGTTTATTCTAACTACAATGCGGATTATAGCGGCAGAAATACTTACAGTCAATGGAACAGACTGACATTCGTCCGTTTTGAATATTATTCCGTCTGATCGTGATAAGGAGGTGGAGCCCCTTTGGAAGACATTATTAAGGATGTTTATTCGCCGATTCTGGCAAAGCACGGCTTTATACCCGAGCTGGGCATGGGCAACAGCCGTTTCGGGCCGACCGGATTATGCTGGAAACTGTCGTCAAGTATCGGGGAAGGATATTACTGGGTCTATGGGCAAAAGGATTTATTCGATATCAAAATCCATGACTTTTATTTCCATGAGGATTCATTTCTGGAATTTAATCTTCCGGAGTGCCTGAGCATTACCCAATACGAGTCAGTATCAGGAGAGGAGCTGACTCCTTATCGCAGACTTGCTGCTGGTAGTATTAAAAGCTTTATCGGCGGCTGTGAGACTTATAAGGTTTTAATACATAAAAAAATCCCCGTTCGTTCCATCGGTATTGAAATTATGCCCGCTTACTATGAGGATCATCTGAAAAAATGCTATCCGGGAGAGAATACCAATCCCCACGATGCATTTCTTTCCCTGGACGAGACAACTGATTTTCCAGAAATGGTCAGGCTGCTATCTCAGGTAAAAACTTATCGGGGTGATGGTTTTACCTCCAAATTGTTTTATGAAGCCAAGGTTGCCGAGGCGGTGGCACTGATGCTTGAGCGGCGAAAAAAGAACCTGATGAGATCTGATTCAAGGCTCCCCTATGGGGATGCACAACAGATGGAAACGGTAACGGCTTATATCAATGATCATTTCGCTCTTGAGCTTCCCCTGGAGACCCTGTCTAAAATCGCCTGCATGGGAACAACAAAATTCAAGATCTGCTTTAAGCTTTATCATGATTGTACGGTCACAGAATATATACAGCAGCGGCGAATAAGTCATGCGGAGCAACTGCTGTCTGACACAGACCTGTCCATCGGGCAGGTCGCACAGACTGTTGGCTATTCCAATGCAGGAAGGTTTGCCCAGCTGTTCCATAAAAAAACAGGTCTGTTGCCAGGGGAGTTCAGAAAAAGATTTTTAGAACAAGGATAAAAAATCAGGAGTATTTTCAATTTAAAGAAGATACTCCTGATTTTTATTTCCTCATTATTCTTATTATTTCTTTTTGAGAACAGATCAGTTATGATAGTGATACAGGAGGAATCAGCCATGGAACGAAAATTAAAGTCGTCAATTGTGACAGTACAGAAACTGCATCAGGCGATGATTCGACTATTGAAAAATCAGGAGTATGAAAAAATTTCAGTGGCAGGAATAGCAAAAGAAGCAGATTTAAACCGGACCACTTTTTATCTGTTCTATAGTTCTAAGGAAGAATTGATATATGATATCTGCGATACTTTTTTAGATGAATATATTGAAATTTTTATGGATTGGTTAGATAAAAATGGAAAAGAGGAGGAAGTAAAGGGGTATCAGAAAGCGTTCGAAAACTTAAGTAAACATGAGAAAGTGATAAAAGCATTATGGAATATCCAGGAGGAGAAGTTTAATCCTTATAAAATTATGGAGAAATCTGTTGCTAAGACAGTTTATCATTTTTTGGAAAAAGAGAATATTCAAATGAAAAATGGTGGTCAGACAGACTTTTTTGCAGATTTATACGCAGCAAATGTAATGGCAACAGTAAAATGGTGGATCTATAATTATCAGGATTTCACGATTAGTTACGTATATGGAGTAATCAAAGACTGCCAGGAGAAAGGTTTGCTTTCTTTACTTGAAAATAAGAAATCTTAAAGGTCGACACATTTTGTGATTCTGTCTTTTGGGTTGTGTTTATGATTGTTAAAATAATAATAATCAATACCAAAGGAGGATATTACAGATGGGAAACAGAGTTTGCGACGTATTAGGAATTGAAAAACCGGTCATTCAGGGACCAATGGCATGGATTTCAACAGCGCCACTTGTTGCGGCTGTATCGAATGCAGGAGGACTTGGAGTATTAGGTGTCGGATTTGCGCCAGATGAGTTTTTAATTTCACAGGTTGAGGAAACAAAGAAACTGACAAATAAACCATTTGGAATTAATACAGTTATGATTCCTGAAAATCTGGATCGTCTGACCGGACATATAAAAAATCTGCAGCCAGCTGTAGTTTATGCAGATACATTACTTGGACTGGATGTAGATCTCTGTAAGAAATATTTTCCACAATGGCATGAAGCTGGATGCAAGATTATTGTAAAGGCTTCTGATATAGCGGATGCTGTGAATGCAGAAGAGGGTGGAGCCGATCTTGTAATCGTAAAAGGCTGGGAAGGCGGCGGTCACACGACTGTTGAAGCAACAACTGTACTTGTTCCTCAGGCAGCGGATAAACTTTCTATTCCGGTTGTCGCTTCTGGTGGTATTGCTGATGGCCGTGGGATGGCAGCAGCAATTGCTCTTGGTGCAGAGGGAATTGAGATGGGAACTGTTTTTATGGCATCAAAGGAGACAACCGTACATCCTAATGTAAAAAGAAGTGTGATAGAAGCTGGAGATATGTCAACAGTAATTACGGGATATTCAACCGGTGAACCTTGCAGACAGTTTAAAAATGCACTTTCTGATGAAATGGAGAAGATCGAGGCTGAGAATACAAAAGTCGCAGCGGCAGAAATACTTCGCCCCGTTGCTGAAAGTTCTCTTAAGAGAGCAATGGCAGAGGGGGATATGGAACATGGAGCAGTTATGGCTGGACAAATTGCACCACTTATCAAAGAAGAAAGAGCAGTTATAGATATTATCGATGATACAATCGCAGGTGCAAAGGCTTGTTTTGCTGCGATCACAAAGTTTGAATTTCAATAATCCGAAAAACTGTAAGTCAGTATCCCTCTTAATTGTCAAGAATGACAAATTTTGTTGTTGACGTTTATTTATGTTTGTGCTATATTATGAATTACAAAACATTAAATAAATATCAGGCATGTGACTGGTAATGCAGGCAGGACTTGAATAAACTAATTTTATATTAGTTTATTTGAGTCCTTTTTTTATACTGGCCAAATAAAAAGTCTGCGCACATTATTTACCGAGAGGAGATATCCGTATGAGTTATAAAGAAGCAGCAGCAAAGATATTAAAAGCAGTGGGTGGAGATGCAAATGTTGAACATTTAGAGCACTGTTCAACCAGATTAAGATTTTCCCTGATTGATAACGGGAAAGTAAATGTGAAAGAACTTGAAAGTATCCCTGGAGTGATAGGGGTTAAGCAAAATGTACAATGTCAGGTAATTATTGGAAATGCTGTCATTGAGATATATGACGAAGTTAAAAAGCTCATTTCCGATAAAGGTGTAAATAACAATGGTAAGAAAGAAAAGAGAAAAATAGGGGATATAGCTTTAGAATTTATTATAAGTGTATTTCAGCCTTTAATTCCGGCAATAGCTGGAGGTGGTATTTTAAAGTCACTTCTGATGCTCTTTAATATGCTGGGTATTTTGTCTAATGCTACATCAACTTATAAAATTTTAAATTTTGTGGGTGATGCGCCATTATACTTCCTGCCGCTTTTGGTTGCAATTACAACCGCTAATAAAATGAAGGTGAATCCATTAGTGGCGGTATCTGCTGTTGCAGCGCTGTTAACACCTAATTTGGGCAAGATGATTGGAGAAGGAGCTCTTCTCTTCAACATTTCAGTGCAAAATATTAATTATGCGTATCAGGTTTTTCCAGCAATATTAAGTGTATTACTGTACTCACAGTTAGAAAAGTTCTTTAATAAGATCAGTCCAAAGGTTATTCGCAGTTTCTTTGTTCCAATGATGTCTTTGCTTATCACGGTACCAGTGACATTACTGTTTCTTGGGCCGATCGGTTATAATTTTGGTCAGGGATTTGCAAGTGTAATTTTATTTGTTTTTGCAAAATTTGGATGGATCGCAGTAGCCATTCTGGCAGCATTTTTACCATTTATGGTTGTTACGGGTATGCATAAGGCGATGATTCCTTACGTTATTACTTCGCTCGGTCAGTCAGGAAAAGAGTTAATCTATAATGCTGCATCCTTAGCACATAATATTTCTGAAGCTGGTGCATGTTTCGCTGTAAGCATTCGTACAAAAGATAAAGGTTTAAAATCAACTTCAATCTCAGCAGGTATATCCGCATTATTTGGAATTACAGAACCAGCATTATATGGTATTACAATCCAGCACAAACGAGTGCTTTATGGTGTAATGATCGGTGCATTTGCAGGAGGATCTTATTTAGGAATTAAGGCAGTAGAAGCATATGTTGCGGTAGGACCTGGACTCGCAAGTTTATCTATGTTTATTTCAGAAACATTGCCAAAAAACTTATTTCATGCAATAATTGGATTAGTGATATCATTCGTGGTTTCCTTTATCGCAGTTACATTTCTATGGAAAGAAGAAGTGCATGGTGAGGAAAAAAAGGCAGATAATAAAGAAGATAATAAAGAAGAGAAGCTTGTTGCACCGTTAGAAGGAAAATTGATCCCTTTAAGCGAAGTGAGTGACGACGTGTTTTCTAACAAATTAATGGGAGATGGTTTCGCAGTAATCCCTTCAAAAGGAGAATTATATGCACCAATCGATGGCACAATCGAAATGGTCTTTGAAACAAAGCATTCACTGGCTATGAAATCAAAGGATGGCACAGAGATTCTGTTTCATATAGGACTTGAGACAGTAAATTTAAAAGGCAAATACTTCGATCCCAAAGTTACTGTTGGAACAAGTGTAAAGCAAGGCGATTTACTAATGAATTTCGATTTGGATAATATCGTGAAAGAGGGATTTAATCCTGTAACGGTAGTAATTATTACCAACCGGCCGGATGCAAAGATGGAACATGCAGACAGTAGAACGATAAGTAAGAAGGATCGTGTCTTAACAATTAATCAGATGGGAGCTAATGTATAAATGTCATTTAGAAAAGATTTTTTATGGGGTGGAGCGATCTCAGCAAATCAGGTTGAAGGGGCCTTTGATGTTTGTGGAAAGGGCATGTCTGTAGCTGATGTAGCAAGCTACAAACCAAATTTAAATGTAGAAGATTATGCCGGCCATAACAAGGTCACTTCGAAGATGATTGAAGATGCGATAGCGGATAAAACTACAAAATTTTATCCAAAAAGAAGAGGTATTGATTTTTATCATTATTATAAAGATGACATTAAGCTGTTTGCTGAAATGGGATTTAAAGCTTTAAGAATTTCCATTGCCTGGACCAGAATTTTTCCAACTGGGGAGGAAAGCGAACCAAACAAATTAGGCGTTGATTATTATCTGAGTTTATTTAAAGAACTTAAGAAATATAATATTGAGCCAATTGTGACATTGTCCCATTATGAAATGCCATTGCATCTGAGTTTAAAATACAATGGTTGGGTTGAGCGTAAAGTGATTGACTGTTTTGTTAATTTCGCAAAAGTCTGTTTTGAGTCATTTGGAGATTATGCAAAGTACTGGCTGACCTTTAATGAGATAGACAGCGTCGGAAGACATCCATTTATAACTGCCGGAATAATAAAAGATAGATGTCCCGAGGGGAACCTTGACGAAGCCGTCTATCAAGCCCTGCATCATCAATACGTTGCAGCTGCTTTAGCAACAAAAGAATGCAGAAGAATCATAAAAGACAGTAAAATGGGGTGCATGCTGACGAAGTTAACAACCTATCCCAATACTTGCAATCCAGAGGATGTACTGCTCTCTTTAAATAGCAATTTGAATAACCATGTTCATGCAGATGTTCAGATATTCGGAGAATATCCCGGATTATACAAAACGTTACTGAAGAACAACGGGATCATAATTAAAATGGAAGAAAATGATGAAGAAATATTAAAGGAGAATACGGCCGATTATTTATCTTTCAGCTATTATATGTCCAGAACAGAATCAGCGGATACAACGAAAGAAAAGGCATCAGGCAATACAATCATGGGTGTAAAAAATCCTTATCTGCCATCTACGGAGTGGGGGTGGCAGATCGATCCGGTAGGACTTCGAATATCACTGATTGAATTGTATGACAGATACAGAATTCCGTTGATGATAGTAGAAAACGGAATGGGGGCGAAAGATGTGATCGAAGCGGATGGGACAATTCATGATCCCTATCGAATCCAATATTTTAAAGATCACATCAGAGAAATGAAGAAAGCAGTGGAGATGGGAGTTGATTTAATCGGTTATACCAGCTGGGCACCGATCGACTGCATCAGTGTTTCTACTTCACAGATGAGCAAGAGATATGGGTTTATATATGTTGATCAGGATGATGAAGGAAATGGTACATTAAAAAGATTAAAAAAAGATTCCTTTTTCTGGTATAAGAACGTTATTAAAACAAATGGAGAGATTCTGGATTAAATAAATACAAGGGGAGTGTTTATGAAGATAAAAAGAGTTTTAAACTCCAGTGTTGTTTTAGCAGTTGATGAGAATAAAAAGGAATATGTCTGTTTCGGAAAAGGGATAGGATATGGGAAAAAGTTTGGAGATACGGTTGAAAAAGAGACTGTTGACCAGATCTTTATGCCTGTAGAAAACATTCAGATAAATGAATATCTGAAATTATTAGATGATATACCACCGATCTATTTGGATATAACTCAAAAGATAGTATCAAAAGCTGAAAAAGAGCTGGGCTCTAAACTTAATATGAGTATATACTTTACCTTGAGTGATCATTTGAATTTTGCGGTGGAAAGAGCAAAGAAGGATATTAATATCACCAATCGGGTTTACTGGGAAATAAAAAACTACTACCCGGAAGAATTCAAAATTGGTAAATATGCTTTAAATCTATTAAATGAATTAATGGACAGCAAGCTTGCGGAAGAAGAGGCTGCTAATATTGCTTTCCATATAATAAACGCTCAATCCCAAAGCAATGACTCAAAAGACAGTATGAAATATGCTAAGATGATCGGTGGCATTGTTAATCTGGTGAGGTATTCCATTGGCAGTCACTTAAAGATGGAAGGCATTCACTATCAGCGCTTTATTACACATGTAAAATTTTTTACAGAAAGGTTTTTTAATAATCAAATGCTAAGTGATGAAAATGATGCTATGTATGAACAGATAGCAACTTTATATCCAGAATCAATGGAAATCGCTTATAAAATTAAGAATTATATAATAAAGGTGTACGGTGGAGATATTTCAAAAGATGAATTAACTTATTTGGCTGTTCATATCAATAGGTTGCAGGCTTATAATGAAATAAACACTTAATTCTAAATATACCTGATGTAAAAAAGACGAGTATTGGCAATCATCGATGTACAGCTGATTGCCAATACTCGTTTTTATATTGAATCAGTTAGAAAAAGTGTTCCTTTTCATATTAATCATATAGTTATCATCCAGATATTCTTTAGCCAGTTTACAATAGTCGCTTTTCAATTAAAGTTATGATAGAATATTTATGCAATGATTGGATTCCTATGGATTTGGGGGCGTTAAGGAAGAATTTATGGATCATAGAAGAGCTGTAAAAACAGAAAAAAGTAAATTTCAAAAAGAACTGGAGAAAATGGTATCAACAAGAATTGTCGTTATCATTCTTATTGGCTGTTTGTTTTTTTCGGTTGCTATCATTATAATTAATACCTTGAGTCAGGAAGTGAATAGTGAGAGACATCTGGAGGAAATCAGCACGAATTTTTTCGATGTATATCATTCAACTTTGAATTTCTTAGAAGAGAAAGAAAATATGCAGAGCTTCCTGGATTGTATTAAAAAAGAGAGAAACCCAAGAGATATTAATTATTTAATCAGCAAATATAATGTAGAGGCAAAGGTAGGTATTAATTTAATCCTGATTAATCAGGAAGATCAAGTAGTTATGACGAACTTTTCCGCAGAAGAAATGAATCTTCACAGGAGGGAGTTTAATCGGATTGCAGCTAATAATGCAAGAGAAAATGGAACCGGTATATATACCACAGTTTATTTTTTCAGAGCTGACGCATCAGAATATCTGATGATGCTGCCCATATACGATCAGGAAACCTACTGCGGTACAGTGGCAGCGTACTTAAAAAATACAGATTGGAATAATTGTCTTTCACAGGGGCAGTATGATACGATTATTACCAATGAAAGGAGCGATATTATCTATTGCTCCAACAACAGTCTGATCGGAAAAAACACTGCAAATAAATACATTGGAGCGGATGGCAGTAAGTATGTAACAATAAACGGAAATCGTTATTTCAGAAGAAGCAAAAATCAGGAGAATGAGAGCATTTGTATCTATTCTTTTATTTATTTACCTCAAAATTCCGCCTATCTGTTAATTGGTGTTATTACAATTCTTGGATTAGGTGCTGTCTGGACCATTATGTTCTTTCATATGCTGGGTGTGATGTCAAAGAAAACCTCGGAATCGGTTGAACTTTTAGTCAAAGAGATCCGTATTATCCGAACACAAGATACCAATCATGAGATTACACTTCATACTGGGGATGAGTTTGAAGAGATTGCAGAGCAAATTAATAAGATGGTAAAGAGTATTAATGAATTGAATCATAAAAATGTTGAATTAATACAGATAAACGGACAGATGGAGATGCAGAATCTTCAAGAGAGAATGAATCCTCATTTTATATATAACACACTGGATAATATTAAATATCTGATTGTGTCGGACCCAATCAAAGCAGAGAACATGATTGAACGTTTTACGCATATTTTAAGATACAGTATCAACAATACGAAAAAGAAGGTACTTCTTCAGGAAGACAAGGTTTATATTGAGGATTATCTGTATATCCAAAAGATTCGTTTTGGAAAACGGTTTGACTATACAATTGAGATTGAAAAGGAATGTGAACAGTTCTTTATTCCCAAACTTCTCCTGCAGCCACTATTGGAAAATTCCATTAAATATGGGTTCCAGAAGAAAACAGACATACATATTAAGATAGGCGGCTATATGCAGAAGGAATATCTCTATCTGGTGGTAGAAGACGATGGTGCGGGACAGCCAAAAGCGACGATTGAGATGTTAAAAAGCATCACAAACAGAGAGAAAGTAGATACAAAACATAATGGCTTACAGAATATTAACCGAAGAATTTCACTGGAGTATGGAAAAGAAAGCGGAATGACAATTGAGAGTCAAGAAAATGAATTTTTCCGGGTAGTATTAAAATTGTGGATGGGAGAAAATTGTGTATAGTGTGTTGCTAGTGGAAGATGAGGACATTATAAGAAAAGGAATTCGTGCTTCCGTTCCATGGGAGAGCTGTGACAGCTTTGTTGTTGGAGAAGCTTCCAATGGAATAGAAGGAAAAAAACTGATCGAAGAGTTAAAACCGGATATTGTTATCA
Source organism: Lacrimispora xylanisolvens (assembly GCF_002934545.1). Lineage (GTDB taxonomy): Bacteria > Bacillota > Clostridia > Lachnospirales > Lachnospiraceae > Lacrimispora > Lacrimispora xylanisolvens. The sequence goes on along the minus strand of NZ_PTJA01000009.1, from coordinate 163,264 downwards.
CGGATATCAATATGCCGGTCATGGATGGGCTGCAGATGATTGCCAATACAAAGAGTGTGTTTGATTACGTTGCAATCATTCTTACCGGATATTCAGATTTTGAGTATGCCATGGAGGCAATTCGGAATGGTGTATCTACTTACGTTTTAAAACCCTTAAATATGGAGGAAATGAAGGAAGCTTTAGAGCAGGCAGTTTTAGAATCTAAAAATATACACTATCTACGGGAGCGCAATGAAAAAACAAAAGAACTGGAGAGCATTTCTCTGATAGAAGAAAAGACAAGTCTGGATCCGGTCATACAGCAGATTCTACAATACATAGCAGAACATTATCAGGAAAAAATTGTATTATCAGACTTAGAAGAGGTATTGCATTACTCAGAACGATACATTAACCAGAAATTTCGAAAAGCGTTAGGAACAACCGTGATCGAATACCTGAACCGGTTCCGGATACAGAAAGCACTGGCAATGCTAAAAAACAAGAATACTGTCATATCAGAGGTGGGGTTCCTCTGTGGAATTGGTGACTACAAATATTTCAACCACGTATTTAAAAAATATATCGGGTGCTCTGCCAAAGAATATCAGAACAGAGTGTTATAAAATACCGGACAAAACTGTTCGGTATTTTTTCCATTTGTTCGGGATAAAGAGTGTGAAACAGGTTACAGATCTTATATGATAAAGCTATCTAAAAAACAATATTTTATGGGAGGAACAAAATAATGAAAAAAGGGATTGGGTTACTAATGGGATTGATTACAGCAGTCTCTCTTACAGGCTGCGCGGGCACAGGGGCTGAATCAACGACTGCGGCACAAACTGAGACAACAAAAGCGGCAGAAGAAACAACGGCAGCAAAAGCGGCACCAGGAGGCGGAAATCTGGTTATTTATTCCCCTAACTCCGAAGGACTTATGAACGCCACCATTCCTCTGTTTGAAGAAAAGTATGGAGTCAATGTGGAAGTAATTCAGGCAGGTACCGGTGAATTGGTAAAGAGAATTCAGTCAGAGATGAACGATCCATACGCAGATATCCTCTTTGGCGGTTCCTGGTCACTGGCATATGACAATAAGAATCTTTGGGAACCATATGTATCCGCCAATAATGACAATGTGATAGATGCCTACAAAAATACCTGTGGTTTTATTGCAGGTAACGTATTAGACGGCAGTGTATTAATTGTGAATACAGACCTGATTGGAGATATAGAAATCAATGGCTACCAAGATCTGTTAAATCCTGAGTTAAAAGGGAAGATTGCCACCGCTGATCCGGCCAATTCCTCCTCCGCTTTCGCACAGCTTACCAATATGCTGCTGGCAATGGGAGGCTATGAAGATGATGCAGCGTGGAAATACGTAGAAGATCTGTTTACCAATGTAGATGGCAAAATCTGTGAAAGCTCGTCCGCAGTTTACAAAGGAGTTGCAGATGGAGAATATGTAGTGGGGCTTTCCTATGAAGATCCGTGTGCACAGCTTGTAAGAGATGGAGCACCAGTTAAAATCGTATATCCAAAAGAGGGAACTGTATATCTTCCCGCGTCGGCAACCATCATCAAGGGCGCAAAAAATATGGATAATGCCAAATTATTTATCGATTTTATCTTAAGTGATGAAGTACAGAACATATGGGGAAGTACGTTAACAAACAGACCGGTCATCAAAGATGCAAAGACAAGCGACTTTATGAAACCTATTTCCGAAATAAAAGTAATAGAAGAGGATATTCCATATGTAAGCGGAAACAAACAGAAAATTGTTGACAGATACACAGAAATTTTCACTGATTTACAGAGTAAATAAAGCTTAAAATAATATGGCATTCACGTCTGAAGCATGGAACAAACCCCATGCTTTAGACAATCAAAGGATACGTTTAAAGTTTTTGGAGAGGGTAAGGTTTAATAAATGAGCAAAATTTCAATAAAAAATGCGGTCAAAAAATATGGAGATACTACTGTAATTCCCCAGCTGAATGCTGAGATAAAAGATGGGGAATTATTTACGCTCCTTGGTCCTTCGGGTTGTGGAAAGACAACATTACTCAGAATGATTGCAGGATTTAATTCCATTGAGGGAGGAGATATTCTGTTTAATGATACCCGTATCAATGAGATGGATCCCAGTAAAAGAAATATTGGTATGGTGTTTCAAAATTATGCCATCTTCCCCAATCTGTCAGTGCGGGATAATGTAGCATTCGGATTAAAAAACCGAAAAGTGGAAAAAGACACAGTAAAGGCAGAAACAGATAAGTATTTAAACCTGATGCAGATTATGCAATATGCAAACCGCATGCCAAATCAGTTATCCGGCGGGCAGCAGCAGCGTATTGCCCTTGCAAGAGCGCTGGTTATATCCCCCGACGTATTACTGATGGATGAGCCTTTATCAAATCTGGATGCAAAACTGCGTCTGGAGATGCGGAGCGTCATTCGCCATACACAGAAAAACGTTGGGATTACTACCGTTTATGTAACTCATGATCAGGAGGAAGCAATGGCGATCAGTGATACCATTGCTGTTATGAAAGACGGGGTGATTCAGCATATAGGAACTCCCAGAGACATCTATCAAAGGCCATGTAATGTTTTTGTGGCAACCTTTATCGGAAGAACAAATATTATAGAGGCAAAGGCAGCTGCCGGTAAGATTGTATTTAAGGATGGGTATCAGGTAGATCTCCCTGGATTAAAAAATGCAGAAAATCAGGAGGTTTTGTGTTCCATTCGCCCGGAAGAATTTGTGATCTGTAAAGATCATGAGACGGGGATCAGAGGAACGGTTAAGGAATTCACCTATTTAGGATTGAATACACATTACAGCATTGAGCTGGAGGACGGGGATACGGTGGAGATCGTAGAGGAATCTTCCATAAAAGAAGAACTGCAGCCTGGTCAGAAGGTGATGCTGCAGGTGAAGAAAGAAAAAATCAATGTATTTAATAAACAAGGTGATACCAATCTGATAAGGAGCGGGCTCTATGAAGAACAATAACAAATTCCGTATGGATGTATGGGGATTCATTACGCTTGCTACAATTGCATTGTATCTGCTGTTTCTGATTTACCCGATGGCTTATTTAATAAAACAGTCTGTAATAGACAGTGAGACAGAGGCCATCACAATGGCTAATTTTGCAAAGTTCGTATCAAAGAGTTACTATTTTGATACCCTGTTTAACAGTTTTAAGGTATCCATTGCTGCAACATTATTGTCGCTGGCAATTGGAACACCGCTGGCATATCTGTTCTCCGTATTTAAGATAAAAGGAAAATCATTATTAAATATTCTGATTATTGTAGCTTCTATGTCTGCACCATTTATCGGCGCGTATTCCTGGATTTTGTTGCTGGGCAGAAGTGGTGTTGTTACAAAATTTTTCAAAGGCATGGGAATTATCATACCGCCTATTTATGGTTTTACAGGTATTGTGCTTGTGATGACATTGCAGTTATTCCCGCTTGTATTTCTATATGCCAAGGGAGCTTTGAAAAATATAGATAATTCTTTGATTGAAGCATCAGAGAATTTAGGATGCTCTGGTATTCGGTGCTTCTTCAAGGTTGTAGTGCCGTTAATTACGCCTACATTACTGGCAGCAGGACTTTTGGTATTTATGAGATCCTTTGCCGACTTTGGTACACCGATGCTGATTGGAGAGGGCTATCGTACGTTCCCGGTAGTTCTATACACAGAGTTCATCAATGAGGTCAGTGGTAATGATGGTTTTGCAGCAGCAATTGCGGTGATTGCCATTGTAGTTACAACCGTAGTATTTCTGGCACAGAAGTATGTATCCAATAAGAAGTCATTTTCTCTGAATGCTCTGCATCCAATGGAAGAAAAGAAAGCACCTAAGGGAATTTCCTGGATCCTCCATTTGTTCTCCTATCTGATTGTTGGAATTGCAGTTTTACCCCAATGTTATGTAATTTATACATCATTTAAGAAAACGGAGGGAAAAGTATTTACATCGGGATATTCTTTAAAAAGCTATGTGACGGCATTTGGAAAACTGGGTAAAAGCATTCAGAATACAATTATTATCCCGGTGCTTGCATTAATTGTGATTGTAATACTGGCAGTTGTGATTGCATATCTGGTGGTACGCAGAAGAAATACACTGACAAACGCAGTTGATATTTTATCCATGATCCCATACATAGTACCGGGCACAGTGCTTGGTATCGCATTATTAAATGGATTTAATAAAAAGCCTTTGTTAATCAGCGGGACCATGTTAATTATGGTAATCGCTTTGATTATACGAAGACTTCCGTATACGATTCGTTCTTCTGTTGCAATTCTGCAGCAGATACCCATGAGCATTGAAGAGGCAGCGATTTCACTTGGTGCTTCTAAAATGAAAGCGTTTTTCCGTATCACAGTTCCCATGATGTCTGCAGGAATTCTGTCAGGAGCAATTCTAAGCTGGGTAACCATGATCAGTGAATTATCTACCGCAATTATTCTGTATACCGGGAAAACAAAGACATTGACAGTTGCAGTATATACAGAAGTGGTCAGAGGGAATTATGGAACGGCAGCCGCATTGTCTACCATACTGACTGCTCTGACCGTTATATCGTTACTGGTATTTAATAGATTTAATAGAGGAAAAGATTTAAGTTTGTAGATTACGAGCGTATAAGCGTGTTACTTGACAACTCAATAAACAGGTTTATAATACAAGGATAGGCATGAATCAGGAAAAAACTGGAAAAACCCTGGCACAACAGCTTATACTGGAGTTGGTATAAAACAAAAATCTTAGGAGGCAGTCATGAAACACAACCACTTTCTCAGAAATACCCTTTTCCTTTTACTCTCAACTATATTTCTATTCTCACTAAATGCCTGCGGGCAAAGCAGTTCCACCACTTCTGCAACTACGGATACAGTGCCTGTATCAAGTGAGCTGATTAAGGTGAATTCGGAGCAACCCTCAGACAGTAGTTCTGCACAGACATCTGCGGTGGAACCAACTGCCAATAATAAAGAATCATCTTCGAAAAGTAATGAATCATCGTTAAAAAGTAATGAATCACCCGCATCTGATGAGGCACTGGCAGCATATAAGAAATTCCTGGCAGGAAGTATGAATGCGCAGGATTTAAAACAAGAGATAAGTGATGGAGTGGTTAAAATCAAAGATATCTCTTTGGAGCCGGACTTTAAAACTTATTATGCATTATTTGATATGAACGGGGATGGAATACCGGAACTTCATCTGCGCCCTGTTGCTGGCGGAAGTTATCTCATTTTTACATATCTTGATGGACAGATCGTTTTATGGCATTCTGGTCCGGATTATGAATCTCCGCTAAACAACGGAGCGATCTTATACGAACGCGATGGCGCAGCACCCACTCACATAAATTACTATTATTTAGTTCTGGATTCCAACGGAAATGAGACTTCGAAAGTTAATTTCTCTAAGTATCACAGCGTTAATGAAAGCGGCAAGACGGAAAGTGCCGATTATGATGTGTTTATGATGGAAGATAAAGAAGTTTCTGAGGAAGAATGGAACTCGCTGACGAAAGATTATTTATCCAATTCATCTGATTTAATTGTTTGGAAAGAAATATAAGCTAATTCCCCGTCTGATAAGGCGGGGAATTAGCTTAACTGAAATTAATAAACAATTATCTTGACAATATCATAACTACGCAGACCGGAAATGGACTGTGTTCCCATGAATTCAACAACAGAACCATCGGCATTGCCTGGGTGAGGATCTGTACCATTTGGAAATGCATTACCCGTCTGGATAATTCCGGTGGGATAAGTATGAGCTTTGCAATCACCAACGGCAGCATACACATAATAAATTGTTCCGCTTGCATTTTTCAGCACAATATCAATCTTTGACTGATATTTCATTTCTTCAGCCGTAATTGCCTTTGATTTTGAATGATTTGGATTCATAACGTTGGGACCCACGGCAACCCAGTATCTGCCGCTTCCATCTACTAATTCTCCGGAACTTCCCTTAATTACGGTAGCGTTTCCTGCGTAGGGGTTGATTTTTCCCTTATAGGGATCACCTTCAGTCATCGCCCATTTACTTGCAACAATTTCAGATGGCATATTGACAGTCCGGCCGCCGGAAGAACTGGCACTGGAATGCAGTTTTAGCCAACCGCTCACAGTTCCGCCTCCGTCCGGATATGAGTTATAACCAAAGAGGTACTGCCAGGTGTTGGCGTTAATCACTCCTGTGGAGCTGATTCCCATCTTTGACTGAAAATTCTTTGCTGCGGTCTGGGAGCCTGAGCCAAAAGCACCGTCAATTGTTAGTCCTGCACCAAACTTATTGAGCAGATACTGTGCGGCTCTGGCCGCCATGCTGGTGGTCGGATTCTGTATATTCAGACCTGAGATTAATTTAGACAGAGTGCCGGAACCTGCTTTTCCATCTGCTGAAAGACTATTTGCTTTCTGATAGGCGACTAATGCGTTATATGTATTAGTGCCGAAGCTGCCATCAACAGTGAGAGTTTTATTGTTCCTATAGTTTAATAAACATTGCAGAGCGCTTACATTCGCGCCAGAGTTACCGGTTACAATTACCGGCCAATTTGGAAGAGATGCCATAATTTCTACCTGCTTTCTTTTATAGATTTATTGGAGCAGCTCTAAATGTCGCGCGCCATCTATGAATTGCTTCTATTGATCAGAAAGAAAGTCTTCTGTAAAATGTAAACGTGTAATTTTAAAATAGCCAACTCACTTCTGCTTGACATTCTGGAAGGATGCGTTATTATGATAAAAACCGAAGGAGAATAAATTATGAACCAGAGAGAACGGATGTTAGCGGGATTACCATACAAAGCATGGTTAGATGGATTAGGAGAAGAAAGATTTGCGTGTAAGCAGAAAATCTATGAATTTAATAATCTTTCACCGGATTTAAATGAAACAGCCCCTTTTCTGTTAAAAAAGATTCTGGGTAAAACAGGTGAGAACGTTTGTATTGAAGCCCCTTTTCATTGTGACTATGGCTGGAATATAGAAGTGGGAGAGAATTTCTTTGCTAATTATAATCTTACCATTCTGGATGTGGCAAAAGTTACGATCGGTAAAAATGTTCAGATTGCTCCTAATGTATCAATCTATACAGCTGGCCATCCCATCCATCCGGATACCAGAAATACCGGCTATGAGTATGGGATTCCCATTACCATTGGAGACAATGTCTGGATTGGTGGTAATGTGGTAATTCTACCTGGTGTAAAAATAGGGGATAATGTTGTTATTGGTGCAGGCAGTGTTGTGACAAAGGATATACCAGAGAATGTAATTGCAATGGGCAATCCTTGTAAAATAGTGAGAGAAATTACAGAAGAAGACAGAACTTATTATTATAAAAAAAATAAATTTGATGTACCAATCGAATAGCCAGATGAAATGGCAGTATAATCAGAAAGGAAAATAAATGCCGCTTCGAAAACTCATAACCTTTACACTTACGATCCCATCCATTGCAATAGGTGTGCTTGCAATGTACCAAAACCATGTTCCATTCGCTATCTGGGGCCAGAATATTGGTTGTCTTATTTTAATGAGCGTTATTTCCTACCTTCTGATTACGCACAAATCAAATATTGCAGGAAATAGATACAATCAATTATTATTACCCGCCGCCATATGTGCTTTAGTTCTTCCGTTTGCAAACCAGGGTATGGAGGGGGTTCACCGATGGATATCTATAGGGGCAGTAAAATTAAATGTTGCCATGATTGTACTGCCTATGATTCTTTTAGAACTATATCAAGTATTAAAAATCAGAGGTTTAACATATGCAGGTGTCAGCGCGTTCATCATATTACTGGTGCTGTTTTTTCAGCCGGATGCCTCACAATTAACCGGATTTGCCATTCCGGTGATGATTATGCTAAGCCTGAATACGCGTAGTAAAAAGATACGTTTTTTAATCACAGGTGTATCTGTTTTGTTCATTGTTTTATCCTGGATTCGTCTGGATCATCTGCCACCAGTTAATTATGTAGAGAGAATTCTTGGGATGGTGGCAGATATGGGATGGATCTGGTTCGTTTCAGGAGTTATTTCTTTAGCAATATTACCAGCTCCATTCCTATTGCTTCCACCGAAAAATGCAGTGTCCGTTTCAAGATATATTGGATGTTACTATATCGTTATACTGTTATCCACTTTATTTGGAAATTTTCCGGTCCCTCTGATGGGATATGGAATATCACCGATAGTCGGCTACTATTTATCACTAACCTGGTATTTTAATTTAATTAATACTCCTTAAGACGGAAAGTGTTTTCAGAAGCTCAACATACTGCTCCTTCCCCACAATCTGCTCTAACTTGGATTGTGCCTCCTGCCAATGGGGCATGGCAAGTGCAAGTTTTTCCTTCCCTGTTTCACTGACCGTAATACACTTTTTCCTGGAATCGCCATCCTCCGTATTCACATCAACGTATCCTTTTTTTCGCAGAATTTCCACATTTCTTGTCACCGTTGTCTGATCCATCATTGCCTGATCTGCCAGCTCATTAACGGAGATTCCATTTTCTCTTGAGCAAATGTCATTTAACAGTGAAAATTGAGGGGATTTGAGTCCGGAAACACGTAAGGCTTTATCGTAATATTGTGTAATTACCCGGGTGGTCATTCGGAGGCTTCGGCATGCGCATTCCGACAGATTTAAGTTTTGATCGTTTTGTTCTTCCATTTTTATTTCTCCCATGCAGATGTATATGCATATAAGATAGTTAAAAAAAGAAACTTTGTCAAGTGTGCAGTCCATGCTTTGTGGAGATTAAGCCTGCCATCTTACGAACCTGTTCATAGTTGCTTTTCTGAGCCTTTATAATAGCTGGGGCGAAATGATCTTCATACCGGTTATCCATAAAGTTTAATACATTTACCTGCCATTTCCACAATTCATCTGGTGACAGGTAGAAAAATTTAGGCTGAATGTTTTGACGATAAAAGTCTTCATCCATTTCCAAAATATTCTCCATAGTCAGGTAAGGCTCAAGTTCTGAAAGTCCAGGAAATTCGTTCTGTCCAGTCCATTTGTTATGATTCATTGGACAGGCATCCTGGCACATATCGCAGCCATATATCCAGTCACCGAAATCAGAAGCCAGAGGCTCATTGGGTAAGTCTCGTCCTCCAAAGGTTGTTAAAAAGGAAATGCAGCGAAGGGGGTTCATGGTATAAGCATCGGACAGAGAAGCTGTGGAACAGGCTTTCATGCAGCGGTTGCAGTTAGGCGGACAGGGTGGAAGATTTGGTTTTTCAATCAATTCCATCTCACAATCAGTTAAAAATGCTTCCAGGCTGATATAGGAACCGGATTCTGTATAAAAAAAGTTGTTCCGCCTTATCATGCCAAGACCTGCCTGCAATGCAGCCCAACGTACTCCCACTATTCCAAACTTACGATTGGTCTCAGTGCGTAACCCCAGTTCTTTCATATATTGTTCCAGAGCGGTACTGCTTTGAAATTCTTTCGTGTTTTCATTTATGCGGGAATCCGTTAAATAATGCTTTGCAATGTGTCCCCTTAATGATTCCGGAATATGGTATTTGGAATATCGCTTGACCAAAACTACAATGGACTTTGCCCAATCAAAATCTTCCTGGAAGCGGATAAGACGTTGCTGATTTTGATAGAAGGGCTGGGATTCCGGTACTTTTTGTGTCCGCTCATGAAATTTCTCTTCATAGCCAGCCATCATTTCAACGGGAATAATACCGCATTTTTCATAACCTAAATCAAGTGCTTTTTGTTGGATCAGCTTAGCGATGGAATTGTCTGAATCACTTTTTTTACTCATCATATTAATACCTCGAATTTTTGGTCTTTGCACGCGTAAGATGCAATGATTGTAAAATAGATATATGTATATACATATAATATCAGGCACTGAATCGATTGTCAAGAATCAGATATGAATTCTGTCTGTAGTAAGGAGGCTCAATTGGGGTATATTAAGTTCAAGCATAAAGAAAGGAGCATTTATCTGTGAACAAATTTATTTTCAATGACTATTTTCATGTGCCTCAGGGGAAAATTGCAAAGCGCATGCTTTTCAAAAGTGATAATGTAATTGCTTTTGTACTAAATATTGCAAAAGGGGAAATCCTGCCAGGCCATACACACATGGAATCGACCCTTCTCCTGCAGGTCTTGGAAGGAGAGGCGAAAGTTGTAACGGATGGAAATGAGACTCTGCTTCAGATTGGTGAATTAATGCAGGTTGACGGGCAGGAAAGCTTACAGGTTATCAATATTGGCGGCGATGTCTTACGCCTTTTTGTCACAATTTCGCCCATGGGCTCCGAGGCATTTGCAACAGATGCAATTGTTTAATCACTTTGAAAACCCTCAGTGCGCTGGGGGTTTTCGTACGACTAAATTATGCACGGATTATCGGATCTATCAATGTATCCTATGTTATTATATTTGATGAAAGGAGGTCGTATTATGGATTCGATCAGTAGTATGAATGAAGCACTGTCATATGTGGAAGATCACCTTACGGAAGATATGGATTATGGTGAGGTAGCTAAAATTGCTCATTGTTCCGAATATCATTTTAAACGAATGTTTTCACTTCTGGCAGGTATCAGTCTGTCAGAATATGTCAGGAGAAGGAGATTAACATTAGCTGCCCTTGATCTGAAGGATAAAAACTCCAGAATCATTGATGTTGCGGTGAAATACGGTTATAACGCAGCTGATTCTTTCTCCCGCGCTTTTCAAAACATGCATGGTATTCTGCCTTCTGAGGCAAGAGATGAGCAGACAAAACGAAAGGCTTATCCCAAAATGACCTTTCAATTATCAATTAATGGAGGATGCGAGATGAATTATAGAATCGTGGAGAAAGAACCGTTTCAATTAGTAGGATTTAAGAAAAGAGTTCCAATTATTTTTCATGGTGTAAATCCTGAGATTGCAAAAATGTATGAACTTATGACACCTGAAGTGATAGAGCGGCTAAAATCCCTGTCAAATATTGAACCCGCAGGTATTATCAGTGCATCAACAAATTTTTCCGAAGAAAGAATGGAAGAAAGTGGAGAACTTGATCATTATATTGGCGTAGCAACCACAAGCAGTGAAACTGCCGGATTTGATAAGTTAAGCGTTGACGCTGGCACCTGGGCCATTTTTGACTCAGTTGGACCATTCCCCCAGACACTTCAAAATGTGTGGGGCAGAATTTACTCAGAATGGTTTCCGTCCTCAGGTTATGAGGCAGTAGAGGGACCGGAAATTCTATGGAATGAAAGTAAGGATACGGAGAACCCCAAATACAAAAGTGAAATTTGGATTCCGGTAAAGAAGAAAAAATAGAATATATGGAATATAACATCTTCCAGGCGCTCCCATAAGGAGCGTCTCTATTTTTTTAGCATAGTAAATCAGTTTTACTTGATAAGTGTTATAAAAAATAGTATAAATAATTAGATAAGTTAACCTCCAATTCCTATACATAATTACTAACTGACAGATATTTACTGCAACAAATTGTTTTGTATTTAGCCGCTTCTATTAATTTCTTATGGACTTATTAAGGTAATACCAAATCAGGGGGGAAGTATGCATTCATTAATTCATAAACTGAATATCAGTCTTTTCAAGAAAATTATCAGTGTTTTTTTAATCGTGACAGCACCCATTTTTATACTTGGAATCTATATCCGTAACTGGGGAGCCAGTACAGTACGGGAAGAGCTGTCGAAATCATCAACTGCTCAGATTGAATTTTATTTAAACCAGCTGGAAAAGGAAATTGAACGTCTTAAAATACTGCAGTACACATGCTTAAATGATGAATCTCTAAACCGTCTCGCAGTCCAGTATAGTATCATGAGTGATTATGAAATAGTGAGTAATTTAAAACAGCTGCAGTCTCGTCTCATAACAATTGCTTATAGCAGCAGCTATGTCAAAAATGTCAGTGCCCATATATTTTCCATTCATAAAACAATCTCCTCTACCAGAGGGGTTGATCCATTGGATCCCAAGGCTTATGAGCGCACTAAGGATGCAGCCGGCTTAACAGGTGCTCAGATTATCAGATACGAAGACCGGCTATATCTGACAACCGTTTATCCCTCGGATAAAACAGGCTCAAACAGCAGCTATGTCATAGAAATTGAGTTAAATCAGGATGCATTTAATGAGGATATGGAGCAATTTAATATTTATCCGGACAGCGGATCCTACCTGATTGATTTAACCAACCGAAAAGAAATCGCAATGGCCAATACAGGGAAAATCTTGCATTCCGATTCAATTTTAGAGGATTTCGCCACCACTCATCAAAGCGGGACCAGCTTGAGAAAAATAGATTCGTTTCGGTATTATTCCGTATACGCCAGGTCTGATTATTTAAATATGCTTTTACTCCGTTATCTGCCGGAAAATCTGGTCTTTACGCCCATGCGTAATTTTACCAACTGGATCTGGATATTTGTCATGGTATCGATTCTGGTAATTGTAATTTTCACATTAACCATGAACCGCTTTATAAACAGACCAATAAAAAAACTGGTAGAAGTTTTCAGGCAGGTGGAAAATGGAAATCTGCAGATCAGTTTAAATACCGATGACGTAGAATCAAAAGAATTTGCCTATCTGTACGTCAGATTCAACAAGATGGTTGACAGTCTGAATATGCTGATCGATCAGGTTTATAAACAAAAGATTCTGACTCAGCGTGCAGAGCTTAAACAACTACAGGCACAAATTAAACCCCATTTCCTTTATAACAGCTTTTTTATCATTAATACCATGGCACAGACAGGAGATGATAATTTAATTGAGTTTACCAATCATTTGGGTGAATACTACCGTTATCTTACCAGAAATGCTGCAGATATTATTCCTCTTCACGAGGAAATTGAACACGCACGTACTTACACCAGCATTTTATCCATGCGTTTTACTAAGAATCTGACGGTGGAATTTGGTTTCTGCCCTGAGGAATTTGAACAATATCCCGTTCCCCGGCTCATTATACAGCCTTTAATTGAAAATGCGTTTGAGCATGCGGCGGAAAAAAGAATGAAGGACCGTATCATCTCCGTTTCATTTGAAATACGGGAGGAGAGACTACATATAACAGTTGAAGATAATGGAACCAGCCTGTCAGATGAGGAACTGATTAAACTGCAGAAAACATTGGTATTACAGCCCGATGATGGAGAAGTTACGGCATTGATTAATATCAACAGACGTTTGAAACTTCAATATGATGAACTCAGTGGGGTAGTACTAGATAGAAGTCCGTTGGGGGGACTTGGGGTTGAACTGATTTTAGGCCCCAGAAGGGAGTAATATGTATCGGCTTTTAATTGTTGATGATGAGGAGATCATCGTAAATGGATTATATGATATTTTTTCCAGCATGGAGAATCTGGATCTGGATGTTTATAAAGCGTATTCAGGAGAAGAAGCAATCCAGTGGCTGGGGCGCACAAGAATGGATATTGTATTAACTGATATTAATATGCCGGAAATAGATGGTCTGTATCTGCTGGAGGAAATAAAAAAACGCTGGCCATGGTGCCGTGTGATTTTCCTCACAGGACATAGTGAATTTAACTACGCATATAAAGCAATTCAGTTTAGCAATGTCAGATACATATTGAAGACAGAAGGATACGGTAAGATTATAAAATCAGTTGAAAACGTGATACAGGAGCTGGTGGATGAAAATCAGACAAATGAATTAATACAAAATGCAAAGAATCAGATTAATATTGCCCAGGATTTGTTTTGCCAGAAGTATTTCTATGCACTGCTTAATAACGACCGTTCGTTAAAAATAAATGGGGAAGAATTTGAACGGCTCTTTATCCACTTAAACGCAGATGAACCGGTGATGCTTATCTTAGGTGAAATATTAATACTGCCTAAGTCAGTGGATTTTTGGGAGAAGAATCAGATCATGTATTCCATAAAGCAGCTGATCGTCCGGTATTTTGCAATTCATATCAATAGCCTGGTGGTTCCCCTTAAGGATGAAAAACTTGCAGTATTTGTACAGCCCCAAAAGACACAGTCTTATTCCGAAAATCCATATGGAAGTATGAATGTATTTTTAAAAGGGACTTTGGAAATCGTTCAGTCCGCCTGCCGGGACAGACTACAGGCTCCAGTCAGTTTCGCTTTGGCAGAAAAACCGTGTAGCTGGGGAGAAATTGCAGACAAGTATGTATCCCTCATCGATTTATTAAATTATCATGTCAGCAATGACATGGAAACAATTATTGATGAAAGAGATTTTCGTAAACAAAGACAGACATTTATACAGTCTTCCGCCGTTAGTTCGGACAATGCCACTAATTTATTGCAGGGACTTCTGTACCGGAAGGATTTAAGCAATCTGCAGCATTCCATTGAGACTGGAGAGGAGCAGGATTTTTATGAATCCTTAAAAGACTGGCTGGATCCACTTGGGGAGATACAGGACAAAAACAATGTAATTGCTTTGGAAGCCTATCAGACGATCCTTACTTTTTTTCTTTCCTGTATCAACCGGTTTCAGCTGAGGGGGAGGTTTACACAATCCAATCATATCAACGATCTGTACCATAGTGGAAATTACAATACCTGGAAAGAGGCAGCCAGGCATCTGTTCCAATTGTCTCAGATGCTGATTGAAGTAAAAAAAGAAGAAGAGAGCAAAAGGACAAATGATACCATCGATTTTGTCCAGCGGTATATTGAAACTCATTTGTCTGAGGATCTATCATTGACCAGCCTGTCAGAAAAAACTTATTTGAACCCCTCCTACCTTTCCAGGCTATATCATCAGACCACCGGGCACAAGCTCTCCAGTTTTATCGAGAGTTCAAGAATCAGAAAAGCAAAGGAACTACTTGAAAATCCCAATGAAAAGATATATGAAATTGCAAAGAAAGTAGGATACGATACAGCAGCCTCATTTACCCGCTTCTTTAAAAAAGCAGAGGGAATATCGCCCCAGGAATATCGTGATTTATCAATTGCAGAAAAAAGGCGGATTCGTCACCCATGATCTGTCAATGTAAATAAAGGATAAGACAGAATTTGATAACGGTAAATAAATGCCAAGAACATCAAAAGATGTTTATGGAAAATGACGAAAAAGACCGGTATAATAAGAAAAGGAGTTGGTTATAAAGCATAAAAACAAGGAGGATTCTATGGAAAAACGTATTATTCCCACTGGTTTATCTGCCATACTGATTGGGGGTCTGCTGCTTACTGCATGCAGCAGTCAGACAGGGGTTTCATCAACAACGGTAAGCAGTACAGGCGAAACAGGCACTGCTGTTGAAACAAGCAATTCTGCGGGGGCAGAAAATGCTGATCCATTCGGCAAATACGAACCATCTGTTAAGATGACGTTTGCCCGAACGGTAGATAATGATTTAAACGACAACATACTGCCAAAAACTCCAGGTGAAACAATTGACAAAAACCGGTGGCTGGATTTGTATTCAAAGGATTTAGGAATTGATATCAGCTATGCCTGGACTGTAAGGGGCGGACTCAATGACGATGCTTATACACAGAAGTTAAACGTTACAATTGCGTCCGGAGATTTGCCAGACGTACTGATTGTAAACCGTACCCAGTTAAAGCAGCTGGCTGAATCAGATATGATAGTAGACATGACAGATTATTTTGATCAATATGCCAGTAAGCTTACAAAGGATGTTTATAATTCTGAGGGGCCTGGTATTCTTGAGTCAGCTACATTTGACGGGCGTTTAATGGCAGTGCCTTATGCAGATGCATCGGTTGAAAGCACCCAGTATCTATGGCTTCGTAAGGACTGGCTGGATAAACTTAAACTGGAACCGCCTAAAACAATGCAGGATTTAAGGAAGATAGCTGCTGCATTCACTACCCTTGATCCAGATGGCAACGGCAAAAACGATACTTATGCCATGGCAATTACTAAAAATTTATATAACGGAGCCATGGGTGTGGAAGGTTTCTTCGCAGGATACCATTCTTATCCCAATATGTGGGTGAAAAAGGACGATGGTACCCTGGCATGGGGCAGCGTACTCCCGGAAACAAAAGATGCCTTACGTGCACTGGCTGAAATGTATAAAGCAGGGGAGATCGATCCGGAATTCGGAATTAAAGACGGTGCCAAGATGGCAGAACTGGTTGCAGCAGGAAAACTGGGGATCGACTTTGGCGAACAGTGGAATCCCATGTATCCTCTGATCAGTAATTATCAAAATGATCCCACAGCTGACTGGGTAGGGTATCCGATTGTATCTGCCGATGACACATTACCCAAAGTTCCCCAGAAATTCCGTACACAGTGGTATTATGCTGTTCGTAAAGATTATGCCAATCCCGAAGCCGTGGTTAAATTAATCAATCTTCACCTGGAGAAAAACTGGGGTGAAAACAACGAATTTGATCATTATTATATGCCTGCTGAAAATGAAGGCAAAGGTGTGTGGAAATTCTCACCGGTTACCCCGGCTCCTACCAATAAAAACCTTGAGGCGTTTAATGAAATACAAAAAGCCCGTAAACTGGGAGATATGAGTATTTTAAAAGGAGAACCGGCTATTATTCAAAAGAATCTGGAAGCGTTTTATGCCGGTGACACAACTCAATGGGGTTGGGAAAAGATATACGGACCGGACGGGGTTTTCAATGCCTTAAACGGATATATTGAAAATGGTCAGGTCATGAGAGAAGAATTTGTAGGCGCGCCTACACCTACTATGGTAGATAAACAGTCCTCTCTTCGTACCATGGAGCTTGAGATGTTCGTGCGGATTATTATGGGTGATGTTCCCGTAGATGAGTTTGATAAGTTCGTTGAAAACTGGAATGCTTTAGGCGGAGCCCAGATGACAAAGGAAGTAAACGAATGGTATCAGTCTGTTAAAAAATAGAAAATAATTAATGAGAGGAGAGGTTTGACAGAAACTAATCCTCTCATTTTTATTCATAGAAGAAAGGGGTCTGTTTATGAAACATAGACGTAAGCGGGAACTGCCATTGCATCTGATGATTTTGCCCAGCATGATCTTGCTGCTGTGCTTTAGCTATTTACCAATGGGAGGAATTATCATTGCATTTCAGAAGTTTATACCGGCAAAAGGATTATTTGGAAAACAGAAATGGATTGGCTTTGATAACTTTATTTATCTGTTTCAGCTGCCGAATTTTGTAAGTGTTCTTTGGAATACTCTTTTCATTGCAATCATGAAAATAATATTAGGACTTTTAATCCCAATCGTAGTTGCGATCCTTATTAATGAAGTGAAAAACAGTGGGTTAAAGAGAAGCATTCAGACGGCAATCTATCTCCCGCATTTCTTATCCTGGGTAGTATTAGGAGGTATTTTTATCGATATACTTGCTCCAGGCGACGGATTGATTAATCAGATTATTAAAGCATTTGGGGGTCAGCCCATCTTCTTTTTAGGTGATAATAAATGGTTTCCTCTAACCCTAATCGTCACGGAAAGCTGGAAATCCTTTGGATACGGTACGATTGTGTATTTAGCGGCAATCACAGGCATTGATTTAAGCTTATATGAGGCAGCACAGGTTGACGGGGCAAACAGGTGGAATCAAATATGGCATATTACCCTTCCGGGGATGAGAATGGTAATTGTTCTGTTAATGGTATTAAGTCTTGGTAATGTATTAAATGCCGGATTTGATCAGGTATTTAACTTATATAGTCCGCCTGTGTATGCAAGCGGAGATATTATTGATACGTTTGTTTACCGGATTGGTATGTTAGAAGCTCAGTTTGGAGTTGCCACTGCGGTAGGTTTGTTTAAATCAGTGATCTCCCTGACCTTGATTTCAGTCTCCTACTGGTTTGCATATAAATTCGCAGATTATCAGCTGTTTTAAGAAAGGAATCGTATATGAAAAGGAATAAGAAAATCAGGTGGTTTCCAATAATCAATACTGCCATACTGCTCACGCTGGCATTGATCTGCATTATACCGCTTATTCATGTAGCTGCTGTTTCCTTTAGCTCCAGTGCGGCGGCTTCTGCAGGAAGTGTTTCCTTATGGCCCAAGGAATTTACAACAAATTCTTATGCCTTTGTAGCGAAGCGTCCTGCATTCTGGCGTGCGATGAGAGTCTCAATCATAAGAATTATCCTTGGCGGTGGTTTAAGCATTTTGCTTACGATTACGGCAGCGTATCCGTTGTCTCAGCCAAAGGAAAGTTTTCGGTTTCGGACCGTTTATGCATGGTTCTTCTTTATTACAATGATATTTAATGCAGGGATGATCCCCTGGTATATGGTAATCCGGCAATTTGGCCTGCTGGACAGTATCTGGGCTTTGATCCTTCCGGGTGCGGTACCTGTTTTCAGTGTGATACTCTTACTTAACTTTTTCCGTGAAGTGCCCAAGGAACTTGCGGAGGCGGCATTTATTGACGGGGCAGGGCATTGGCGTACTCTATTAACAATCTATGTACCTTTGTCAAAACCAGCCCTTGCAACACTGCTTCTTTTCTCCCTGGTAGCAAATTGGAACAATTGGTTTGATGGTTTGATTCTCATGAATAATCCAGACAATTATCCGTTGCAGACATATATACAAACCATTGCCGTACAGCGTTCCTTCAGCATGATGACGAGAGAGGAAATTCAGCAGATGGCAGCAATATCAGACCGGACGCTTCGGTCCGCTCAGATATTTTTAGGTTCCCTTCCCATTGTAGTGGTATATCCGTTCCTGCAGAAATACTTTGTGAAAGGTATTGTGTTAGGAGGAGTTAAGGGGTGAATTCATTTTTGAGGTACTCTGATGGGGGTACCTCTATTTTTGTGTGACAGTAAAAAATAAATGATAATAAATGGAAAAAAATGTGATATTATATGAATGAAATTATGGAAATGAATGAAGATGTAAATATAGAAAAAAGAGGAGTAAGGACAGAGACCATGATACTGTTAAATGATGAAAGAGTTATGAATGTTACCTGCGTGGACAACAAAGAAGAAATGGTTACCCTGAGAAATATACATAAAGATATATTCATTGATGAGTCAAGAAGTCAGATATCAAGTAAGTCTGACTTATTTTGCTATGCGCGGGAAGAAGTAATAAACAGGCTGAAAATGGCGGCTGACAGTTTACCGGTCGGTTATCAGTTTTTGGTGAAAGAGGCATACAGGCCTCTTTCCCGTCAAAAAAAGTCTTTTGAAGAAGCGTTTGAAAGCTATAAATCTGAATATCCATTGAAGAGCCAGGATGAAATCTATGGCTTAACCTGCCAATATGTTGCCCCAATTGAAGTGGCAGGGCATCCTACGGGAGGGGCAATCGATATAACATTATTAAAGAATGGGATAGAAGTGGACATGGGAACAGAGTTTAATGATATTCCTTATGAACCGGAAAACTTAACCTATTTATATTCTCAATTTATTAGCGAGGATGCGAAAGCAAATCGTAATATCCTGATTGAGTGCATGGAGAAAGCAGGATTTATCAATTACCCGACCGAATGGTGGCACTGGTCATATGGGGATTGTTATTGGGCTTGCTTAAATCATTGTGATGCCAAATATTCCGGTGTCAGGGAAGAGGATATAGTAATGTCTGGTGAGCTAATATAAAATTATTTTCGTTTAGAAAACTTTTCAATTGCAAAATCATAGGCTTCTTCAATCAGAGGTTTTAGTTTTTCAAATGTTTCCTCTGTGGGACTTAACACGCTAATCCATCCCATCCATCCATAAACAGGGTGTGGCATGATGACATCAAGTGCGGTAAAATCGTAATCCATCTGGATAACCCCTCCAGCTGGCGGACGTTTGGGGATGTAAGAAAACATATTTTTGAAAGTATCTTTTCTTATTCCCAAATTCACCCGATAAACATCTTTTCGATTTAAATCTGAACTTTTATCGTTATCACCATCTTTTTCCTTGATTGTGAGTGTGTATACGCCACGTTTTAAGGTATGTCCTGGATTATAGAAAATACCTTTTTCACCCCAGCTCTCTACAAGTACTGTTCCGTTAAGATTACTTAAGCAGTAATTTAAAATTTCATTTTGTTTCATTTTTAACCGTCCTATTAAGTGTATTTTTCTTCACAAAACAATTTTATCAAATAAAACATGACAACTTCATGTCATAGTATAGAAGAAGTATCACTTTTTTATTATGGATTTCACGATATTACCATTATCTTTAAATAGCAAAGCAATAACAAGTCCTCCCAGTACCAGGCATCCGCCTATAATATGGTGGACTGTGAAAGCCTCACCCAGGACAATTACGGCAAATACAGCAGTAAGTATGGGTTGAAGCAATGTAAGGATTGATACGGTGGATGAATCAATGTAGCCAAGAGCATAATTAATTGAAAAGTATCCGCCAACCTGTGTGATCAGACCCAGGCATAGCAAATATACCCAGGAAGGCAGGGAGAAACCATATAATGCGCTTCCTGTAGCGATACAGCAAATTAATAAAGTAATCGTGCCTCCAAGAAATGTGAAAAAGACGACCTGAATCGTGCTGTTTTTCTGTCGGACTTCTTTTACCGATAGAATGTATAGAGCGAGAAATATACTGGCTATAATGGAGAATAAAAAACCGGTATCAATTTTCATATGTACGATATTATTAATCCCGATGATTACTGCAACCCCAAGAATTGCTATCATATTTCCTGCCCAATGGAAGCGGTTCAACTTTTCCCTGAACAGGAACATTGCCCCGATCCCCACCCAGACGGAAGAAAGGTTGACTATCAATGTAGGAAATGTTGTGTTGGATATGATTACAGCAGTATTCCAGAAGATCAGTTCAAATGCGAAAAATACACCTCCCAGTAATGAAAGACAGATACTTTTCATACTCATATTCTTATTTTTTACCTGAAAATAAAAGGGTAAAATGATTAACGTTGCAAAACACACCCTGTAAAATGAAACGGAAATGCCGTTAACATTAGCTTTCTTCACAAAATAAGCAGATATAGAAATACATACGATTCCAAGAAACAATAATATCCATGGCAGTTTTTTTGGGTTTCCTATATTCATATTTTACCAACCGCTATCCTTTCTCAAATAAAGTCAAAAGCTTCTTTTCATTTTTGATATTATAACATAAATAGTTGAAAAAATTGGTATAAATAAAATGTACTGTTGACAGAACATTTTTTTTATGTCAATATAGTTAATGTAATTTAATTAAATATATTTAACTAATTTATACAGTGCAATCGGAGGTATGAATGGAAGACAAATTCGCCAGTCTTGTTAATTTACTTTGGGAAGTATGTATCAGAAATCTGAATGAAACACTAACAGAGGATGAAACAAATAAATTTTCTAATAATGACTATTACTATTTGCTGGTAATCCAGTCATTGCAGAGGCCGAATTTCTCACAAATAGCAGAGAGGTTATCTGTGACGAAACCAGCTGTATCTGCAATCATAAGAAAGTTAATTCAAATGAACCTTGTTGAGAAATTGCAATCAAAAGAGGACAAACGTATGTATTACGTTGAACTTACGGAAAAGGGAACTCACATTCTGCAAGGCGATAAAGCAGTTTATAAATGGGTTACAGACACAATCAGAAATATTGCAGCAGATGAAACGGAATATGCAATTGTAGAACATATTATTTCTGAATTAGTGGATAAATTGGAGGGCAAAACATATGGAATGTAAAGACCCGGACAGAAAGAAGGTATATCGTATTATTGCAATCAGCTTAATTGTAATGTCTTTTGTGTTATACGCAATTATGCCTTTTAACGCCTGTCTGCCATTTTCAGTTTGCACTATTGCAGGAATAACAGGAATAATGATGGTAATAAGTGAAGTTATATTTTGGGTGGGCAGCCTGATGATCGGTCGGGATGTGGCATTAAAAATAAGAAAAAAATATAGTATCAGAACAATCGTTAATCATATAAAAGATCGAAAGCAGAGGTAGCACCATGATATTTTATTTTAGCGGAACAGGTAATTCGAAGCACATTGCTGATAAAATAGCAAATAGCACAGGTGAAAGAATTGTATCTATCTGTGAACGTGCAATAAAGAAGAATGAAACGTATGATCTTGAGAAGGATGAACGAATTGGATTTGTTTTTCCGGTATATTGGTATAGTATGCCAACAATTGTTGAGAAATTTATAAATCAATTGAATTTATCAGGATATGAGAAGCAATATGCCTATGCTGTAACAACTTATGGGATTGCTGCCGGTAATGTTATGGATAGCTTGACCCAAATCTTAAAGCAAAAGCAAGTGGAGCTGAGTGGAATATATGGGATAAAGATGGTGGACAATTACGTGGTGGGCTATGATATTGTGGACAAAAATAAACAGAGAATTATACTAAGTAATGCTGAGCTGGAGATGGACAAAATTATGTCTATGATTGAACGCAGAGCAAATACCCAATATATAAAAAAAGGTGTAATAGCTTTTGTCACTCCAGTTACCAGATACGCCTATAGAAAAACGGATCATACTAAAAAATTCTTTGCTACTGCGCAATGCAATTCTTGTAAAGAATGTGAGAGAAGCTGTCCATGCAATTCCATACATATGAGGGAGGGGAGACCTGTCTGGGCGGGAGATTGCACCTTTTGTCTTAAGTGCATTCATAACTGCAGACAATCAGCCATTCAATATGGAAAATTTACTGCTAACAGGAGTAGATATCAGTATAAAGAGCCGTCTCAGTGATCATTAACTATTTCAGTTGGGAATGCAATCGGATATTTTGTTGTTGACTTCTAATATTTTATTCGATATACTTTAACAAAAGTAAATAAGAGCTTATGCTTTCATCACCGGATGATTGCATTATAAGGCATCCAAAAGCCAACCGTAGGTACGGTGTGTTATCACACTATAAGGTTAGCTTTTGGGTGTCTTTTATTTTTAAGGAGGTCAAAATGATGATCAAGGAGTATAACTACTTACCAGAAGAAGCTATAAAAATAAGAAATGAGGTGTTTGTAAAAGAGCAGGGATTTGTTGAAGAGTTTGATGAAATTGACGACATTGCCAAACATATCGTTTTGTATAAAAAAGAACATCCAATTTCAACATGCAGAATTTACTTCAATATTGAACAGCAATCATTTGTCATTGGAAGAATCGCTGTCGTAAAGGAATGGAGGGGGAAAAATATTGGGACGAAAATAATAAATATTGCAGAAGATAGTATAAAGACAGATGGTGGAAAAAGTGCAATGTTATCAGCACAAGTACGAGTTGCAGAATTCTATGAAAAGCAAGGGTACAAAAAGCAGGGAAACGCCTATTTGGATGAAGAGTGTCCGCATATCTGGATGAAAAAGAATTTGGAGGATATGGACAAATGAACATAAATTATTTCATGCCACTTCTTATTGTAATCATATGTAATGTTTGCTATCACCTGATTAGTAAGAATATTTCAAGTACTACAAATACATATATGGGTCTGATTATAACATATGGAGTTGCCTGCTTTATAAGTGCTCTTGCATTTTTTATTACTTCAAAAAACGATTTTATTGAGGAAGTTACAAAAGTAAGTATATCCAATATTCTATTAGGGCTGGTTGTAGTTGGTATTGAAGGTGGTTATATCCTCATGTATCGCAGTGGCTGGGAAATCAGCAAAGGTTCATTGATATCGAACTTGTGCATAGCAATCATTCTTCTGATTATTGGTGTATTGGTATTTAAAGAGGGAATCACAATAAAGAAGTTAATGGGCGTTGTTCTATACCTTATGGGATTTTTATTAATTAATAAATAGTGCCTGTTTTAGTTGACATTGCAGACCTAGTATGTTATTTTTAATAAAACTTAAAACAAAAAGGCTATGATGTGAAATAGTAAGTATTAGGGATCTTACAGAGAGAAGATGGTTGGTGGAAATCTTCATTGATCTAATATGGAAGCAGTCACGGAGCTGTGAACCGAACGGAAAGATCTAAGTAGGCTTCAACGGAGTTCCACCGTTATTTGGGAAGCAATATAGGAAATAACCCGTATTGACAGAGTGCAGAGAAATCTGAAATTAGGTGGTAACACGGACATAACCGTTCGCCCTAAGCTGACAACAAGTCGGCTTAGGGCTTTTTGTTTTGGGTAAATAAAGGAAAGGAGTATTATTAATGACAGCAAGTGAGTTAAGGAAGATGTTTGTGGATTTTTTTAAAGAAAAGGGGCACAAAGTAATCGCGTCTGCTTCACTTATGCCAGAGAATGATCCTACAGTTTTATTTACCACAGCGGGAATGCATCCCCTGGTTCCTTATTTATTAGGGGAAAGCCACCCACAGGGAAGACGTCTTACCTCCATTCAAAAATGTCTGAGGACGGGGGATATAGATGAGGTGGGTGATGATACCCATTTAACATTCTTTGAAATGATGGGAAACTGGTCCCTTGGGGATTATTTCAAAGAAGAAGTTATCTCCATGAGCTTTGATTTCTTGACAAATGTTTTGAATATTCCTATTGAGCGGATCGCAGTAACCGTGTTTGAGGGGGATCTGACTGTGCCGAAGGATACCGAGACAGAGGCTATATGGAAGAACAAAGGATTAAAGCAGACTCAGATATACGCTTATGGCCGGGAAGAGAACTGGTGGGGGCCTCCTGGCCAGACAGGACCATGCGGTCCCGATACGGAAATATTTTATGATATGGGGAAAGCAAAATGCAGTGATCATTGCGGTCCTGCATGCAAATGCGGAAAATACGTTGAGATATGGAACCTAGTATTTATGAAATTTAAAAGAGAGGCAGATGGAAGTTTCACAGAATTTAAGCAGAAAAATGTGGATACAGGCATGGGGCTGGAACGGGTCCTGACAATATTTAACGGAAAGACCAATGTTTACGATACAGAGCTGTTTATTCCGGTTATGACGCATTTAAATAACATTATTGGAGAATTGGATGCTATAATGTCCATAAGAGATAAACGGATTATCTGCGAGCATATCAGAGCAGTCTGTTTCATATTGGGTGATACTCAAAAGATATGCCCATCTAATACAGAACAGGGCTATATACTGAGACGTCTGATCCGAAGAATGATCCGGCTGTTTAAAAAAGCAGGTATTAATCAGAATTATTTATGTGATCTGGCAGAAGTGATTATCCGGCAATATCAGGATGCCTATCCTGAATTAGCTGAAAACCAGACATTTATTAAAGAGCAATTACAAAACGAAATTGATTTGTTTTTAAAAACCCTGGATATGGGATTAAAAAAAGCGGATCAATATCTGGAAAAAACAGATATAAACACTGCTTTAAGCGGAGAGTTAGCATTTAAGCTATATGACACATACGGCTTCCCAATCGAGTTTACCTGTGAATTAGCCCGGGAAAGAGGGCGTTCTGTTGATATGGAATCATTTCGGGAAAAGTTTACAGCCCATCAAAACAAATCCAGAGAAGGGGCGGCAGAAAAATTCAAAGGAGGGCTGGCAGATCATAGTATGGAAACTGCCAGACTTCATACAGCAACCCATTTGCTGAACGCTGCGTTAAGAAAAGTACTTGGTGATGAGGTTTCCCAGCGTGGCAGCAATATAACCCCTGAACGACTTCGGTTTGATTTTTCTTTTCATCGAAAAGTGACACCAGAAGAACTGAGAGAAGTAGAAAAGATTGTTAATGAAGCAATTGATAAACAAATAGAAATAACCATGAAGGAAATGAAGCTGAATGAAGCTTATGCATTAAATGCGGTGGGAGTATTCACAAATAAATACGAAGATACTGTTAAAGTGTACTCCATTCCCGGTTATTCAGTGGAAATCTGTGGTGGTCCTCACGCAGGCAATACCGGGGAGTTAGGCTCATTTAAAATTGTTAAAGAAGAGGCTTCTTCGGCAGGCGTAAGACGAATAAAGGCGGTTTTAAAGGAGGGAAAACATGAACAATGATTTTGTAAATCTGACAGCAGAAAACCTTGAAAAAGAGCATTTATGCTGCATTATCCGAAGTAAAAAGACACATCCCGGAATTGAAGCGAAGAGGCAATGGCTTTCAGAACGGCTGAAAGAGGGACACGTTTTTAGAAAGTTAAATGAAAAGGCAACTGTATTTATTGAATATGCTCCTCTGGAAACCGCCTGGGTTCCCATAACTGGTGACAACTATTATTACGTTTATTGCTTATGGGTATCAGGCAGCTGCAAAGGAATGGGATATGGGAGAGCGTTAATGGAGTATTGTGTTGCAGATGCCAGGGAAAATGGAAAATCCGGTATTTGTATGCTTGGAGCAAATAAGCAGAAAGCCTGGCTTTCTGACCAGAACTTCGCGAAAAAGTTCGGTTTTGAAGTTGTTGATACGACTGAACAGGGATATGAATTACTTGCCCTTTCCTTTGACGGAACATCTCCCAGGTTTGCCCAAAGTGTAAAAAACAAGGGAATTGAAATGGAAGAGCTTACGATTTATTATGATATGCAATGCCCCTATATCTATCAGAATCTTGAGACAGTAAAGAGGTATTGCGATATGAATGAAATTCCGGTCTCTGTCATTCCGGTGGATACGCTGCAAAAAGCAAAAGAACTGCCCTGCGTTTTCAATAACTGGGGTGTGTTCTATAAAGGTAAATTTCAAACCGTAAATTTATTGGATGCCGCCAGCCTGGAACGAATATTGAAAAAAAGTAATTAAGATAATAAAAGGCAAAAACCCACGAAGGATGGTTTTTGCCTTTTTAAATATATGGACGTACAATTTGTGTAAGTGGACAAAATTTGATAAGAATAGTCGAGAAAAAATTTAAATAAATGCTATTATTATAAAAGGAGGTGTCAGTATGCCGAAGGAACAGTCTCTTCAAAAAGCTATGGATTATATTGAAAAAAATTTAACCGGAGATATCAGCTACTATGATATAGCACGGGAAGCTGGAATTTCAGTACCTCATTTTTACCGGCTGTTTAAAAGATTGACGGGGGACACCGTGGGAGCTTACATATTAAGGCGAAGGATATCCCTGGCTGCAAATGATTTGGCGGACAGTAATAAATCCATTGTAAGTATAGCATTAGAATATGGCTTCGAATCCCACGATGTATTTACCAGGGCATTTAAAAGAGTGTATGGAATGTCTCCAAGCAAGTACCGTAAAAGCAGTACTTTAGTACCTCTAAAAAGATTAACAGCAATTAGCGATCAATCTGTGGAGGATGAAAATCAAATGAAGTTCAGCCTGCTGCATACGGAAGGCTTTGTAGTTGCCGGACTGGAGTGCCGGGCTGTGCAGTGGGATAGTGACGGAGCCATTGGCAAATTGTGGAGTGAATTTTTAGCATGTCTGGAAAAAATCCAACTGATACAGGATAAAGTGACCATGTATGGTATTTGTGAACATGAAACCTGCAGGAATGGAGGCTTTACCTATATGGCTGCCATTGGTATTGATTCCGGAACTGAGATACCACCTGGTATGACTAAGAAATACATATCACCCCAAAAGTTTTTTCAGGCAAGTGTTCCTGATCGTATCAGCACGCCGGATGCTTATGCTGGCGCGATTGGCTACGCAAGAAGCCTTGGGTATACATTAGAGGACAACGACATGATTGAAGTTTATGATGGAATCTTTCAGGATCCGGATGTGAACAGGTTTCGGCTATTGATTCCAATCATGTAGTATAAAAACCGGAAAGGAGAGTGGCACCATGGCAAAAATATTTAAAAATATTGACTGCATTGAGCTTTATGTTTCTGATTTAAATGAAGGAATACAATATTATTGTGAGAGTATGGGGTTAAAACTTCTCTGGCGGAATGAGGATATGGTCGGACTGGGAATGGAGAATGATATGACTGAGATCGTTTTACAATCCCAGAGAAAACAGGTTCTTGTTGATATAAAGGTGGAGTCTGTGGATGAATCCATAGAAAAAATCAAGGAAGCAGGCGGAACAGTAGAATATGGTCCGTTTGATGTTCCCATCGGACGATGTGCAGTAATCCTTGATAAATGGGATAACAAATATGTGATACTGGACATGACAAAGGGCAGATATGTCACAGACGAAGATGGTAATGTAACCGGTGTAAGGAAAGAGTAATGGCGGGGAAGCTGTATGGCAGGATATGAGGTGAAAAATATTGATGAATCAAGTGATTATAGATGTAAATAAAAGTCTGAATGAGATTCCTTTGTCTTTTATAAAAAAACCGATCATTATAGGCGGGATGGCTATGGAATATTATGGAATGCGTAAGGCAGGCAGGGATATGGATTTAATCATTTCACAAGAAGATTATCATGTACTCTCTGAAAAGTATCCGGATAACAAAAAAGATCTGTATGGTGATTTAGGCTTAATCATAAATAAATTTGAGATTTGGCGGAGCATTGCACTGATTGACTATGATTTTTTTCTTAAGGATGCGATTGATGAAGGAACTGTTTTAATTGTATCCATAGACAGGCTGCTATGGATGAGAGTTTGTGCCATGGAGGTTGAGAAGTACAAAAAGGATTTGGGCTTAATGAAAGAATATTACTATGGACATTTTAGAAATCAATGTTACCTGCAGGAATACAGGTTAAATAATCCGACGAACTGATTATGAAGAAAGAGGGGCATTCAGATGCTTCTCTTTTTTTACTTTTTGTTCTTTCCATACTTTACAAAATACGAAAAAAAATTAAGAAAATGAATTAAAATCTCAAAATATGGATTGTGAAACATAAAAATATCAGGAAATTGGGCAGTATATATATTAGTAAGCTTTCTATTTGTAAATATATGGCAATTTGATACAGAAAAAATTTTACAAGAATTTTACGTATAATTCACATAGATAATGCTTTAACTTTTCTTAATTCATGTATAATTAATAACGGATGTAAAGAAGTTGTAAAATCAAAGTATAGTAAAGGATAAACGTATGGATGATCTTATATTAAAGTCTGGGCAGAGAGCCAAGATAAGGACAGATGCAGTAAACCTTTTTTATGGCAGCTTCCAGGCTCTTAAAAATGTTACAATGGATATTCAGGAGTGCGCTATTACAGCAATCATCGGTCCTTCAGGCTGCGGTAAATCTTCACTTCTGCGTCTGTTTAACCGTATGAATGACCCTATACCGGGAGTCAGGGTAGAAGGTAAAATTTTGCTTGATGATACTTCAATCTATGATAAAAGTATGGATGTAGTTGCGCTGAAAAAAAGAGTGGGCATGGTTTTCCAGAAGCCGAATCCATTTCCCATGTCAGTCTATGATAATATGGTTTTTGGCCCCAGGCATCATGGGATAAAGCAAAAAGCCCGTCTTGATGAAATCGTGGAGAGCTACTTAAGTCAGGTGGCTTTATGGGACGAACTGAAGGACAAGCTGAAGGGATCCGCTTTTGACCTCTCCCCAGGACAGCAGCAGCGGCTTTGCATTGCCCGTGCACTGGCTGTAGAGCCAGAAGTTTTGTTAATGGATGAGTCCTGCAGTGCGCTGGATCCGGAATCCACCATGCAGGTTGAGGGATTAATGGAAGAGCTTGCTAAAAAATATACAATTCTAATAGTCACTCATAGCATGGAACAGGCAGCGAGAGTGTCTCATATGACTGCGTTTATGATGATGGATGAGGACAGAGCAGGAACCCTGGTTGAATATGCTCCTACTGAACAGATTTTTGCAAATCCCAAGGACAAACGCACCGAAGATTATATTACAGGCAGGTTTGGATGAAAACTGGTTATTTCTATATTCAGAGAAATGGAGGAAATCAGGCATTGGAAAGAAATGTTTGATTTTTGCGAAAATATGAAAAAAAGGATTAATACAAGCAAATTATTAAAAAGAATAAAAATATCTGCCTGTGCAGTGATACTGACCCTTTCTATGGGCCTGCTGTCTGGCTGCAGCCAGGAGTCGGAGTCAGACACCATCGTTGCAGGATCAACTTCGGTACAGCCATATGCTGAGATTCTGGCGGAAGCATTTATGGCAAAAGATCCGGAGGCTGTGATTGATATTCAGGGAGGAGGCTCCTCCGCTGGTATAACAGCAACCCAGACACATAGTGCTGATATCGGTATGTCTTCCCGTTCCCTGGAAGAGGGGGAAAAAGACCTTTGGAGCGTAGAAATTGCCAAGGATGGTCTGGCAATTATTGTGAATCCGGAAAATCCTGTAAAAAATCTTACTTCAGATCAGATCCGCGATATTTATGCGGCTGAAATTACCGACTGGAGTCAGGTGGGAGGCACAAAAGCCAAGATTAATATTATTGCAAGAGAAGAAGGGTCCGGCACACGAAGTGCTTTTACTGAACTGCTTATGGGGAAGAAAGAGATAACTCCCAAAGCCATAGTTCAGGACTCCAATGGAGCAGTACGCCAATTGGTTGAAGATGACCCAAATGCCATAGGATTTATATCGTTAGGGCTGGTTTCCAAAGAAGTAAAAGCGCTTAACTTAGACGGCGTTGAAGCCACACGGGAAAATATCATGAATAACAGCTATAAACTGTCCAGACAGTTTTTGTTTGTCACCGATGGTGAGCCAACAGGAATACAAAAGAGTTTTATTGATTATACCCTTTCTTTGGAGGGGCAGAATTTACTTAGCAAAGAGGGACTTATCCCGTCAGCAGAGGGGGCAGCGAAATGAAAAGTTTTAAGGAAAAATTAACGGAGCGTGTGTTTCTCTTAATCGCTCTTTCGACTTTATCGGTATTGGCGCTCATCACTGTTTTTATATTTATAAAAGGCATGCCCATCATTGCCAAGGTAGGTATTATCAACTTTGTTTTTGGGATGAAATGGGCACCCAGCCAGGGCTACTACGGTATTTTCCCCATGATCGTTGGATCAGTATCAGTTACCATAGGAGCAGCCATTGTAGGAGTACCCATCGCGATATGCTGCAGTATATTTCTGGCTGAGTTTGCGCCAGTAAAGCTTCGGAATATATTCAGGCCTGCCATTCAGTTACTGGCTGCCATTCCTTCCGTTGTATATGGATTCTGGGGGGTTTTATTCGTTGTGCCTGCGATCCGCAAATATCTGGGAGGACCGGGCCTTAGCATACTGGCAGGTTCCATCATTCTGGGCATTATGATTTTGCCCACCATAATAAGTATTACTGAAGTATCTCTTCTTGCACTGCCGCGCCATTATAAAGACGGTGCACTTGCACTGGGACTGACACAATGGCAGACAATCCGATCCCTGTTGCTGCCCGCTGCCAAGTCTGGTATTGTGGCCGCTGTTATTTTAGGTTTAGGAAGAGCAATTGGTGAAACAATGGCGGTAATTATGGTTCTGGGCAATGCGGTTGCACTTCCCCATTCCGTTCTTGACCCAGTCAGAACACTGACCACCAATATCGGTATTGAAATGGGATATGCTTCCGGTGAACATCAGCAGGCACTTTTTGCCACGGGTATTGTATTATTTGTTATTATCATGATTTTAAATGCCACTGCCCAGTACATTACACGAAAGAGGTGAGGTCACTATGAAAATGAATGCAAACACTTCTCAGAAGATAGCCAAATTTACGATTTGGGCGGCAGCTCTTTTTGTTATTGCCATTCTTTTTTCCATCATTGCATATATTCTGGTAAAGGGTATCCCTATGCTCAGCTGGGAGTTTTTAACGGATATTCCCAGGGACATGGGCCGTTCCGGCGGTATTTCCTCCTCCATTGTAGGGACACTGGTAGTAACTGCCGTGGCAGTAATTGTGGCAACACCATTTGGAATCGGAACAGCAATTTATCTTACGGAATACACGAGAGAGGGAAGAATCACCCGGATTATTCGTTTCAGCGCCGAATCTCTGGCGGGGATTCCTTCTATTGTGTATGGACTTTTCGGATTTATCTTTTTTGTGATATACTTAAATATGGGCTGGTCAATTTTGTCAGGTGGATTAACTATGGCGATTATGATTCTGCCAACGATTATACGTACATCGGAAGAGGCGATCCGTACGGTTCCCCAGCTATACAGGGAGGTAGGCTTCTCTCTGGGATTGACGAAATTACAGACAATAACCAGGACTGTACTTCCATCAGCCCTTCCTGGTATTGTAAATGGAGTAATATTAAGTATCGGCAGATGTGTGGCTGAAACAGCAGCTGTTATATTAACGGCTGGTTCCGCTCTTCGTATGCCTGAATCACTGTTTTCCCCAACCCGGACAATGGCAGTACATTTTTATATACTGGCGAGGGAGGGAATATCCATGGATAACGCTTACGGTACAGCAGCGCTACTTATTATTCTGATTCTTCTGCTTAATGTAGGGTTCAATATGCTGGTCAATCGATTTATAGCGAAGGGCCGATAAGAGGTGAAAAATGACGCAGAAAGCAAAAATTGATATAAAGGGATTAAATTTCTTTTTTGAACAGAAACAGGTCATTAAAGAATTAAACTTGGAAATACCCGAAAACCGGATTCTGGGTGTTTTCGGTCCGGCAGGCAGTGGTATTACGACACTGCTTCGCACCTTGAACCGTCTCAGTGATTTAACTGCAGGAGCCCGTCAGGAGGGTGAAATCCTGTTAGACGGAAAGAACATCTTTGATACAGACGTGAATGTGACAGAACTGCGCCGCAGGGTAGGTATGGTCTTTGATGTTCCAACACCTCTGCCTATGTCCATTTTTGATAATGTGGCTTTGGGGCCCCGTATGGGAGGAATGAAGTCTAAGACAGATCTGGAAGAAAAAGTGGAAACATCCCTTCGGATGTCAGCTCTGTGGGATGATGTAAAAGACAGACTGGATACGCCTGCAGCCAGATTATCCGGCGGTCAGCAGCAGCGTCTGTGCATTGCCAGAGTGCTGGCACTTGAACCAGAGGTGATTTTACTCGACCGGCCATGCTCGGCTCTCGACCCCATATCAACAGCCAAGATTGAAGAATCTTTAGTACAGCTGAAAGAGCAGTACACCATTGTGATTGCGCCCCACACGGTTCAGCAGGCGGGACGTATTGCAGACCGGGTAGCGTTTATGCTGATGGGAGATTTAATAGAACAAGGTTACACCCAGGAAGTTTTTTCATTCCCTAAGGATAAGAGGACTAACGACTACCTCACCGGTAGATTCGGCTAAAAAGGAGACGAAAATTTTGGTTAGAGAACATTTTACACAGAAGATAACTGAAGTGAAGCAAAAAGTATTAGCAATGGGAGCCCTCGTTGATAATATTATTGACTCAGCAGTGACTTCCATACAGACACAGGATCTTGACCTTGCAAGGAACGTTTATAAACTGGATGATGAAATAGATCAGCTGGAGATGGATATTGAAAAGGAGTGTATTATGCTTCTTGCCCTTCAGCAGCCCCTTGCGAAGGATTTAAGAACAATTGCATCGGTTTTAAAAATCATTACGGATCTGGAAAGAATGGGCGATAACGCAGTGAATATTGCCAAGGTTACACTTGAGATAGGTAAGGAACCAATCATTCAATCCATTATCGATATACCCAGAATGGCAGAGATCGGCAGAAAGATGCTGAAGATGAGTCTTGATGCGTTTGTAAATGAGGACATTTCCCTGGCGCAAAAGGCGGCGGAAAGAGACGAAGAAGTTGACAGCCTCTATGAATCCGTGATCAATGATATCCTGAATGTTATTACAGAAAAAAGGGAACTTACAAAACAGGGAACCAAGCTTCTGTTCCTTGGCCGGTATCTTGAGAGAATAGCGGATCATTCCACCAATATCTGTGAAAGAACCATCTATATGATAACAGGTGAATTAAAGGAAATAAATTAGAGGCGTCTGCCTCTAGTTTATTTTTTTTGCTTTTTCATTACAGCATATTCCATATTTCTGTCAATATCCGATATTATCTCAACCAGCTTATCTGCCGGATATGCAAAACCGGAATTAACCCATTTACTGATAATCGCCAGGCAGCCCTGGACATGATAACGGACATGATAAGTCAGTTCTTCGCCGATTTCAGAATGTTTCCAATCCTTACACCACGTTTCAATACATTTCTCCTCAAACAAATCATTAAGACGTACAGCAAAGCTGCCTTCTCCATTGGTGCTGAACAGCATACGGCATAATTGTTTATTTTCCAAAATGTATTCAAAAATTACTTTATAAAAATAGGTGGCCGGTTGTTCATAGTTCTGAATAATCAGGTCATTGAGTTCTGCGGCAACCGCATTCTCCATCTGTTCATAAAGATCATAGATATCTTTATAATGAGCATAAAAAGTGGCCCTGTGGATATCAACTTTATCCGTTAATTCCCGTACCGTTATGTTACGAATATCCTTGGTTACCATTATTTCAGCAAGCCCATCCCGCAACGCTCTTTTTGTTTTTCTTACCCGTCTGTCATCCTGATCTTTAGCACCCATTGATTTACGTCCTCCCGTATTTAATATTAGTGTAAAAAAACGACTCTGGTACAATTATAATACACTTATATAGTTAAAACAACTGGTATTACTATTTCAAATAAAGTGAGGCATTGATAACCTCTTTTTCACTCCTCTGCCTCACATCTCTGATTTTTCAATCTTCTCTATCCCTATTTGAGGCAAAGCAGCAGTCAGTTCATTACGGCTGCCCCGCCATTATGCAGTTTGCGGGGCATCAATAAAATTTTTCACCTATATTTGTCCTATTTCTCCATTTTTGAGATCTCTTCTATACCATTTGAGGCAAAGCAGCAGATATTTCTTTGCCTCTGCCCCCAGTCAAGGTGGCGATCTCTTCTTTCAGTCAGTTAAATTTTGGTAATGCGACATATAGGCCATATTTTATCGCTTAGCAGACATTTGAGCCTGAAATTGATTGTAGAAAAGCAACTGCAGTTCAGATATAATACAATTGTACAGGTAAATGCACAGATGTCATATCAACTAAATTAAAAAAGGAGTAGAAAATGATCAATTATAGAAGACCAAAAAAGGAAGAATTAAAGGAGATAGCAAGAATGTGCGCTTTAACATTTATTGACTATCCAATGTGTAACGATATAAAAAGAGAATTTAGAGAACCTGGCCGGTTTCTTTATTTTATGTGTGAAGTTTATTATGTTTATATAAAAGCTTATTACAAAAAAAGTGAATTCTTTGTAGGTGAGGACAATGGAAGAATAAAAAGCTTTGCCATTCTGGTACGCCCTTACAGCGAAGAAGTCAGTCTGCTTGATTATTTTCGGGCTGGTGCATTTAAACTGTTTAAAAAAGCGAGCCTTCCAGGAATCCTGAAGTTTTTAAATGTTCTTGAAACAGGGCACAAACCTGGAAGCGGCATAAAAGAACATTCCTGGCAGCTGGAATCACTGGCAGTGGATCGAGCTTGCAGAGGCCAGCAATTGGGTAGTAAGATGTTAAATGAATGTATCATACCTTATATAAAAGAACAGAGTATAGGGAATGAACCGGAGACATTTATTACCTTCACAAATACAGAAATAAATAAAAAATTTTATCTGAAAAATGGATTTACTGAATTTGATTATACCACCATTCAGATGTCGGAATCGGCAGTTGGTAACTGGAGCTTCCGTATGAATGTGAATCCCACTTAAAAATAAAGATCCCGGGACCATAATAAAATTCGTAAAAAATGTCACAATATTATATTGTGGCATTTTTTTTGTAAAAACAGGCAAACTATGTAAAAAGAGATGCCATCATATGGGAAGGATTCTTAAATAAGGAGGAGCGCTTCTATTGCAGATCTTAATGGAAAAAATTAATTTTAATATAAATTCACCGTTTCTTCCGGTGGCTTTAGTAATACTGAGTTTGTTAATCTGCTCTATTTTATTTATGCTCTATTACAGGTTCTATCATTTTGATAAAAATATACATTTCCCCTCCTGCTTTCAGGTAACAGGAGATAAGCCGGGACCGGGTGAATGGGAGAAACAGATGCTTGAACTGGCTGACGGGCACAGCCAGGTCCGGCTTACGGGAAACAGTTTTGTATTAAACGATTATAATCAGGCCGCTTATAAAAAACTGAATCGGATCAGAGACAGAATTTCGGCCCTGTCTCCAGGTATTATTTCCCTGATTCCAGCTGCACGCTGGCTCTATGATAATTTCCAGCTGATGTACCGGGA
This sequence comes from Lacrimispora xylanisolvens, assembly GCF_002934545.1. GTDB lineage: Bacteria > Bacillota > Clostridia > Lachnospirales > Lachnospiraceae > Lacrimispora > Lacrimispora xylanisolvens. Next base: position 127,144 of record NZ_PTJA01000009.1, on the reverse strand, counting down.
GATGAAAAAAGTACGTACTTCCGGAACCAGCTATGCCGTGCTGCCAATTCTGAAGGCGAAAGAATACCATAATTTCCCCCGGATCTATGTTGTGGCAAAAAAGATGGTGGCTCTTTCCGGCGGGCATCTAAGTGAAGAAAACATCTCAGTCATGTTAACTGCCTATCAGCAAAAGATTGCGCTTACGGACAAAGAGATCTGGGTTTTACCGGAAATGCTGGGCTTTTGCATTCTGGAAGAAATCATCGCAGTTGCAGATGAAATACTTCATATGATCGATGTAAAATCAAAGGCAGAAAAATTTCTCACGGAAAAGCTGGAACAAAAACGGGGATCTGCCGATTTATCAGCGCTGCTTTGCAAAACAGAGGATAACTTAAAGCATAACTATTCCTTTCACGCTCATGTGATCTATCTGATGAAGAATATGTCCTTTGATGAGGCTTCCATTCAAAAATATTTAAAATATCATTTTGCTTCAAAGGACAAACAGATGAAGACTTCTTCCGTATACCAGGAAGAAGGAAGAATACAATCCTTTCTGGAAACAAATATCAGGACATTAATCGTCAGCTTAAGAGATATCAATGAAGTCGATGAGGAAAAGTTTTTTGAGACCTATTCTGCACTGGAACAGATTTTATCCCAGGATCCGGCAGGTGTTTATTCTAAAATGGATCTGGAGTCCAGAGGAATGTACCGCGGAGTAATCGTTAAATTATCTCTCCGCTTCCGGCTTCTGGAAGAAAAGATTGCAAAAGACTGTCTGGAGCTGGCTGTTGGTGGGCAGGAGGGTCTTTATTGCTCTCACCACGTGGGAGCCTATCTCCTGGGAAAGGGGTATCCCCTTTTAAAAGCAAAGGCATTAGGAAAACCAATTCCGAAAAAGATCAGGAAAAAATGGAATGCCGTAGGATCTCTTTATTTCTTATGCCTGATTCTCCTGTTTCTGGGACTGGAAGTCTGTTTGCTGTATCTGTTCAGGAGTATTGGCGGCATTCGGTCTGCTGGAAGGTCTGTGATTATTGTTTTGACGGCTATGCCGCTGTTAATGGGCATCTCCATGGAAATAGTTAATTTTATATTCACCAGAAGAATAACGGTGAGAAAGATACCTGCTCTTGACTATCTGGAAGAAATTCCGGAAGATGCAAGAACCTTTGTAGTCATGCCGGTTATTGTATCCTCTAAGGAGCAGGGACTTCAATATATGGAACGTTTACAGAAGCATTATCTTGCAAACCGGCAGCCAAATCTTTTTTTTGCATTGCTTCTTGATTATGAAGACTCTAAGGAACAGTCCATGCCAAAGGATGACGTAATCCAAAGTGCCCTTGTGGAGCGCATGAAAGAGTTAAATGAGCTGTACCCGTCAAAGGAACAGCGTTTTTCCCTGTTCTTTCGCTGCCGTAAATGGAATCAGGCAGAGAACTGCTATATGGGCTGGGAGAGAAAACGAGGAAAACTGGAAGAGTTTAATAACCTTTTAGACGGGGCAGGAAAAGACAGTACCACTTTTACAGACATTTATTGTGATGAAAATCTACTCACCACTTTCCAGTATGTGATTACACTGGATGCAGATACCAATCTGATTCGTGACAATGCAGCAAAACTGGTGGGATTGATTGATCATCCGTTAAACAGACCGGTCCTTGACACGTCAGGCAGGAAGGTAGAGGAAGGCTATGTGATCATCCAGCCCTCCGTCAGAAATCATATTGCGGATAAGAATGCCAGCTGGTTTACAAAAATATTCGGCGGAGAAACCGGACTTGCTCATTATGGAACTGTGATATCTGATATCTATCAGGATATTTTCAACCAGGGAATCTATATCGGGAAAGGGATCTATGACTGGAAAGCCTTTCGTACGGTACTTCATAATAAAGTACCGGAAAACAGGATTCTCAGCCATGACCTTTTTGAAAGCTGTTATGCAAGAACGGCTTTTTCCAGTACAGCCAGGATTATGGATAATTTCCCAAACAGCGTTTTATCATTTACAAAAAGAGAACACCGGTGGCTGCGGGGAGACTGGCAGCTGGTGCCCTGGCTGTTTATGAGGAAAACTGCGGATGGCAGAAGCCTAAGCCCCCTGTCCAGATGGAAAATTTTTGACAACCTAAGAAGAAGTCTGGTTCCGTTTAGTAAAACCTTGTTTATACTCCTGAACTTTTTATGGCTGCCAGAAGCCTATTATCTTTGGCTGCCTCTTGTTTTCTTCAATGATCTGTTTAATCTGATTATTTTACTATTGGCTGTGATCACTCAAAAGCTTATCCGGCCAAAGCTTGCGTTTGTATATAAAGGATTTTTAAAAGAACTTTCGGTAATGTTTGTCAGAGCATTTCTGGAATTTACAATCATGCCTTACCGCGCTTATGTGGCGCTGGATGCAATTGTCAGAACACTGTACCGGTTAATGATCAGCAAGAAAAACCTCCTTCGCTGGAATACGGCTGAATCCGTGGATGCCTCGGTGATCAATACCAGAAAAGGTTATTTCCTCACGATGTGGAGTTCCCTTCTCCCTGCATTTTGCCTTTTATTACTCTTGTTATCTGGCAATCTGTCCCTGGCAGGAATGTGTCTGGCAGCTCTTATCATGGCAGACTGGTTACTGGCTTTTGAAGCCGCTTACCGGATCAGCCAGCAAAAAATCATACACCATCAAAAAGATCAGGCGGAGAATCAGGAACTTCTCATGGATACCGCCCGCAGAACCTGGCAGTTTTTTAAAGATTTTTCCACAAAGGAGAGGAACTGGCTCTGTCCGGATAACTATAAGGCCTCAAAAGCTGAAAGAATCAGTGATAAGACATCTCCCACCAATATCGGGCTTCAGTTTCTGTCAATTCTTTCAGCCATGGATCTTGGATTTGAGACGTTAAACTCCACAGTGGAAGCAATCGAAAACCTGATGGAGACAGTGCAGAAAATGGAGAAATGGAAGGGACATCTCTATAACTGGTATCACATTGAAACATTGGAGGTGCTTAACCCTGCCTATATATCAACGGTAGACAGCGGTAATTTCTGGGGGCATATGATCACACTGAAAAATGGTCTGTTAGAGCAGCTTGACAAGCCCGGAAGTCCCGATGAGATGCTGACAGCCCGAATCAGAACCCTATGCAGTAAAATAGACAGCATGCTGGCGAATGTGGATTTTCGATTTTTATTTGATGAGAAGAGAATGCTGTTTCATATCGGATATCATGTCTCCTCCCATACGTTAGACGATGGCTGCTACGACCTGATGGCATCGGAATCATCACTTACAAGTCTGCTTGCTGTGGCGATGGGAGAAGTACCATTAAAACACTGGTATAAACTGGGAAGGCCGTTAACGGTCGTGAAGGGGATTCCATGCTTCGTATCCTGGAGCGGCACCATGTTTGAGTATCTGATGCCCAATCTTGTATTGAAGGAATATGAAGGCTCTGTCTATGAACAGACCTCTAAAGCAGCAGTGCTCCAGCAGATGAAGTATGCAAAAGAATCAGACATCCCCTGGGGAATATCAGAATCCCAATATTACCGTTTTGATTTAAATGCCAATTACCAGTATAAGGCATTCGGCGTCCCTAAGATAAGGCTTCAGCCTGTCCGTAAGGATTCTCTGGTAGTGGCACCCTATGCAACAATACTGGCACTGGATACAGCAGAAAAGGAATGTATCAGCAATTTAAAGAGGCTGAAAGAATTAGGCGCTTACGGTGATTATGGCTTCTATGAATCCATTGATTTTGATGTGCCCAGTTCCGTGGATTTAAAACCTTACTGCATTGTGAAATCCTATATGGCACATCATCAGGGGATGAATCTGGCTGCAATTAATAATTACCTGAATGAAGGAATTCTGAAAGAACGGTTTCACGCGGAAATGATGATAAAGGCAACGGAAGTTTTGCTGGAAGAAAAACGCCAGTCTTATTTGATTTCCATTGCGAAACAGGGGTATACCATAAAAATCGGAAAACCTCTTTTTACAGAAGACCGTTACAATAACCGGTATATCAATCATACCGGCTTAACCACACCCATTGTAAATTATCTGTCAAACGGGAAGTATTCCCTGATGATTACCTCAGACGGGGATGGGTTCAGTCAATATGAGGACCGCATGCTTTACCGCTGGAGATCGGATGTCTATGCCAATACAGGAAACTATATCTATATCAAGGACAAGAAGCAGGGAAAATACTGGAGTGCTGCCTATCACCCCACCCGGATCGAGCCGGAAGAGTATCATGTGATTTTCAGCCCCCATCAGGCGGAATTTAAACGAAAGGATGGGGACATTTCCACGCATATGATTGTCAGCCTGAATGCAGATCGCAATTTTGAGATTCGAAAAGTCACACTGACCAATCTTGGAAATGAGGAAAAGCAGCTGGAGGTGACCAGTTATATGGAAGTAGTAGACGATACTCATATGGCAGAAATCAGCCATCCGGCGTTTAATAAACTCTTTCTTGAAAGTGAGTATGTAAAAGAACAGAATATCTTCCTGGCGAAAAGACGTCAAAAGAATGAGTCCGACAATCCTTACGTTATGCATATGGTAAAAACCGATGAAAAACGATGCAAAAAGGTTGAATTTGAAAATGACAGAAAACGATTTATCGGCAGAAACAATACCCTGGAAAATCCCGATTGTGTGGTAAACAGCATTGCCTTTTTTAATGATCCTGGTTTTTGCAACGATCCCATTATGAGCATTCGGGTACAGCTATGTATCGGTGCAGGTGAATCAGCCAGTTTAACTTTTATTACTGGTGTATGCAGCAGGAGAGAAGAGGCAGTAAAAATTGCAGAGGAATTAAATGTAAGTTACCGGATTGATGATCTTCTGGAGAAATTCCGGCTTCAAAGTAATCTGGAATTAAAGTACCTGGAGATTACCAAAACACAGCTCAACTCCTTCCAGGATATGATCAGTCCCATATTTTATCCTTGCAGTATTTTCCGGGGACCTCATGAGAATATCCGGAGAAATTTTAAGAATCAGAGTTTCTTGTGGAAATTCGGTATTTCCGGAGATAATCCCATTCTGCTTTTTGTAGTCCGGTCCATTGAAGAAGAGCGGATCATCAAGGATGTATTAAAGGCTTACGAATATTTAAGAGTAAATCTTGTAATGGTAGATCTGGTTATCCTGGTGGATTCCAAATATGGTTATCTTCAGGAAGTGGATCAATTAATCAATGATCTGACCAGTTCTCTGCGTATCTATGATTCCGGAAGCGGTAAGACCAGCTTCTTTACCCTGCATACGTATGAGCTTCTGCCGGCAGAGATTGATTTGCTGTATACGGTTGCACGGGTGGTATTTTCAGAGAAAACAGGTATTTATTTTACAAAACGGAAAGAAAATCAATTGGAGCTGCTGGAGGAATATTAGGACTTATGGAGAATTATGAGTTTTTTAATGGCTTTGGAGGATTTGTCTGTGATGGCAGAGAATATGAAATTCTGCTGGACGGAAATAACAGGCCGCCGGCACCCTGGATTAATGTGATTTCAAACAAGGATTTTGGTTTCCAGATATCGGAGTCGGGAGCAGGCTTTACCTGGAGCGTTAACAGCCGGGAGAATAAGCTTACACCCTGGTCCAACGATCCGGTCAGTGACAGGGCGGGGGAGGCAATCTATATACTGGATGAAATAACCGGAGAGGTAATGACTCCGATGTCTCTGGGCAGATCTGACAGAGGCATATACCGGGTAAGGCATGGGTTTGGATACAGCCGGTTCCTTCATGAGGAATCGATGGTTGAGCAGGAGCTGACTGTATTTTGCCCTCTTCATGATTCATTAAAACTATGGAACTTAACCCTTAAGAATCAGTCGGATAAAGTGAAGTATTTAAGCCTGACCTATTATGTAGAATGGGTGCTGGGAACCCAAAGAGAGCAGACCGATCCCTATATTCTCACTTCCTATGACAATGAACATGAATATTTGTACGCAAAAAACATTTACACCATGAACTTTCAAAACAACTATGCCTACCTGTTTTCCAATGAGACAATTGTGGGTTATACCGGAGACAGACAGGAGTTTCTGGGACAAAAGGGCAGTATCAGAGAACCCAGGGGAGCAGAAGTCAAGCTCACCTGCAATACCGGAGTGTGCTATGATTCCTGCGGCGCAATCCAGGTATCCATAGCAATTCAGCCGCAGGAAAGTAAAACGGTGGTATTTGGACTGGGGCAGAGCAGCAGCTTAAATGAGATCAATCAGATCAGAAACAGATATAGAGATGTGACTGTGTCAGAGAAAGAACTGGAACAGGTCAGAGCCCACTGGGACAAATTATTAGGAACCATTCAGGTTAAGACAAATGACCGGGCAGTTGATATCCTGGTTAATGGCTGGCTGCTCTATCAGACATTATCCTGCCGGATACAGGCAAGAGCCGGATTTTATCAATGCGGTGGAGCTTATGGATACCGGGACCAGCTACAGGATACCCTTTCTCTGCTTTTTGCAGATCCGGGTATTTTACGCAGTCAGATACTCATTGCCTGCAGCAGACAGTTTGAAGAAGGAGATGTCCAGCATTGGTGGCATCCTCCCATGGGTATCGGGGTGAGGACACGAATCACCGATGACCTGCTTTGGCTGCCTTATTGTACCGCTGCTTATATTCAAAACACGGGAGATTATTCGATTTTAAAAGAAACAGTGCCATATATTAAAGGTCCGGTACTCAAGGAGGATCAGCATGATGTCATGTTTACTCCTGAAGTATCCCAGCAAACCGGAAGCGTCTATGAACATTGTAAAAAGACCATTGACCGGACATTTTTCGGAGAGCATGGACTTCCCCTTATGGGCGGAGGCGACTGGAATGACGGTATGAATGAGGTGGGAATACAGGGAAAGGGCGAAAGTGTATGGCTTGCCTGGTTTTTGTATACCGTATTAGGGGATTTCATTCCTTTATGCAAACAGGAAGGGGAAGAGGCCTACGGACAGGAACTGGAGCAGAAACGGGAAACTCTGCAGCAAAGCATCGAAGAACATGCCTGGGATGGGGAATGGTATCTGCGGGCCTTTTATGACGATGGTTCCAAGCTGGGATCAAAGGAAAATGATGAATGCAGAATTGATTCTATCAGCCAGTCCTGGAGTGTAATCTCAAAAGGAGCCCGTGCAGACCGTGCCAGGACAGCAATGCAGTCAGCATGGCGTTATCTGGTACGGGAGGAGGATGCCCTTTCCTTACTTCTTGCTCCTCCTTTTCATAAAACAAGTAAAAATCCGGGCTATATCAAAAATTATATTCCGGGCATCCGGGAAAATGGAGGTCAGTATACTCATGCAGCGGTGTGGCTTGCAATTGCAACGGCAATGGAGCACGATTATGACATGGCACAGACCCTGTTCACCATTCTGAATCCCATCTATATTACGCAGAAAAAGAAAGAGGTTCTTCGTTACGAAAAAGAACCTTATGTGATGACAGCTGATATATCATTAAGCCCGCCTTATACAGGAAGAGGCGGCTGGAGCTGGTATACCGGTTCCGCAGGCTGGATGTATCAGGGGCTGTTAAACTGGTTTCTGGGAATACGAAAAGAAGGGAATGAACTGGTGATTGATCCGGCAACGCCTGCAGACTTTGGGGATTTTACCATTGAGTACAAATATGGAAGCTCTTATTACGAAATCAGGGTTGAGAGCAGAAGCAAGGGGAAACTGACAACGGAATCCATTATTTTAGACCAAAAGGCGATACAGGGAAACAGAATTGTGCTGGAAGATGATGGAGAAAAGCATCATATTATGGTATGATTAAAAAGGCAGTTAACAGGAAGAAAGGCAAATTTCATGTCAGATAAAGAATATAAGAAAGAGCAGTTTCTTAAGATAGACGATCACCTGCTCCATGATAGCTGTCCATCCGAATATCTGGAACAAATCAGCAGGGAACCGTGGTTTTCTGAGTATCCGTTTTCCATGCTGTTAAAACTAAAGGATACACCCCAGTCAAAACGTTACCATCCGGAAGGCAGTGTGTGGGCTCATACGATGATGGTGGTGAATGAAGCAGCAAAGCGGAAACGGGAGAGTCAATCGGAACGAACCCTGATGTGGGCGGCGCTGCTTCATGATATTGGTAAACCGGGGACCACAAAAATAAAGAGAGAGAAAATCACCTCCTATAATCATGATTTTGAGGGAGAACAGCTGACAGAAGATTTTTTATCCTGTTTTACCGGTGATGTTTCCTGGATTAAGTCCGTGGCAAAACTGGTTAAGTATCATATGCACATTTTGTATGTTACGGAGAAACTTCCATTTGGAGATGCCGTCAAAATGAAACAGGAGACGGATGTCAATGAAGTTGCACTGCTGGGGCTTTGTGACCGCATTGGCAGGGGAAACAGTGATCCGGATTACGAAAAGGAAATAGTAAGAAAATTTCAGAAAATGATGTTGAGATAAAAGCTATTATATATAAGGAGCAAGCCATGATACAAAAGAGCAGATTAGATTCAGAAGAGACTATGAGGAAAGAAATAGAAATAATGAATGGGTTTGGCAGCCGGACAACCGGCTCAAAAGGTCATCAGGAATTTATTGCATGGTTAAAGCAGCAGTTGGAAGAGATGGGGCTTCCGATTTATAGTGACACCTATCCATTTGAGCGATGGGAAGAAAAGAGAAGTGCTTTAAAAATAAACCAGGAAGATATTCCTGTATCCTCAGCTTATCCATATTCCGGAGAAACAGATGAAAATGGAATAACAGGAGAGTTGATTCATATAAAAAACAGAGATTTTAGTAAGGCAAAAGGTAAAATTGCAGTTGTAGAAATTAAAATGATTAAAAAGCTTCCCCTTGGTCTGATTATAAATAAACGAAGAGCATTTCCGGACGGCACCAGGATTACCTCAGGTGACGGTGATCTGGTACTTACCTCTGTGTTAAGAAATCCTGGTTTAAAGAAGGCAAAGGAGAAGGGAGTTAAAGCGGTTATATTAATCTGGAAGGGAGTGGCAGATGAAAAGGTGAAAGATCAGTATCTGCCATTTACCGATGAATATATGGGAATTCCGGCCGTTTGGGTGAATGAGACGGAGGGAAAAAAGGTAATTGCGGCTGCGAAAAGACAGGAACAGGGAACTGTGATATTAGAAGCAGACAAACAGGTCAATGCTCCAACCGAAAGTTTTCATGTAATACTGGAAGGGAAAAATAAGGATGAGACCATTCTTATTAATACACATACAGACGGAATTAATGTGGTGGAGGAGAATGGTGCAATTGGTATACTTTCCATGATCCGGTATCTTAAAAACAAACAGCTGAATCGTACCATGATATTTTCATTTGTTACCGGACATTTCCGTTTACCGGTATTTAAAGGAACATCACAGGCTACCTCAACCTGGTTAATGGGTCACCGGGAACTATGGGATGGGAAAAACGGTAATAAAAAAGCCGTTGCAGGAATTACGGTAGAACATCTGGGCAGCATGGAGTGGAAAGAGAATGAGGACGGACAATATAAGGCAACTGGAAACATCCAGACAGAGTACACATACGTGGGAAATGCCTGGCTGGGAAAGATCTGGGAAAAGGCGGTGGAAGACAGAAGCCTGACTCGTACTGTCACACTCAGAGGCCACAACAAGTTTGAATTTGGGGAAAGCCAGCCTCTGTTTGAAGCAGGAATTCCGGTCATTGGACTGATCCAGATGCCAGATTATCTGATGGCGAACAGCAAGGACAGAGAGATAGACAAGTTTAACGTCAGCTTAATGAGGGAACAGGTGAAATCACTGTTAAAAGCAACAATTATGGTGGATAAAACGCCGAATAAACAACTTGGAAAATCTGACGGGTATTCATTCTTTTATGGAAGAACATGGTGAATGGTATCGTAGTAATGAAGTGAAGATTTGATCTGAAACTGGGGGAGTCGGGTGTGATTGAAATCAATAAAAATTATCGTTCATTTGACGCACTGAAGCTGGCATTGGCAGCTTCCCCTGTCTGTATGGTTACAGATATACTCTTGTCTGTTACCCAATCCATTATGCAGACGGGGGCTCTGGCTCTGGTAACAGCTGATTTTGTGGACACGGCATCTGCTATATTAAAGGGCGTCCGTCCACGTAATGATATTTATCTGCCATTGGTACTGCTGTTAGTGACGCTGGGGGTGACTACCATCATTGGTGCGCTGATCCAGCTTGCCAGCTCTCGTACCCGTTTAAATCTTAAACGCAGACTGATTCCGTCTGTGGTGAAGATTTATGCAGCATTGGACTACAGGCACATAGAAAATAATACCAGCTGGGAGTTGATTTCACGGGTATCCAGAGACCCGGTTAATTCCATTATGGAAGGTGTGGAGGCGTATATTCAGTCTTTGAAGATTATCATATCCCTGGCTTCCGTTCTCATATTGATTGTAACCCGGGTGTGGTGGGCAGCAATAATTATCTTAATTTTCTCTGCTCCCATGTTCTGGCTGTCGGTGCGAGCGGGGAGAAAGGTCTACCAGGCTGGGCGTGAGGCTGAGAAATTCAACCGGCGAACGGAGTATCTGGGAGACGTGCTGACGGGGCGGGATAATGTGGACGAGCGTACCCTGTTCGGCTATAGCGATGAGATCAATGGTAAATGGCAGAATCTGTATGAAGCCGGGCGGAAATTGCAGCTCAGGGTGACGGCCAGAATGTTCCTTTTTATTAAGGGATCCAGTCTGCTGCTTGTTCTGATTTCTCTGTTGGTGGCATTGACACTGATCGGACCTGTGTTAACTGGTCAGATGACAGCGGGTTGGTTTATGGGTATCGTAAGCGCAGTATTTGGAATGATTCAGAAACTTGGCTTCCAGATGTCCCGTTCCCTGGAAAGCATATCACGTGTCGGGGAGTATATGAAGGATTTAACTGCATTTGCGGCAATGAGTCAGACAAAAGACGCATTAACTGAGCCGGATGCCGAACCGATAGAATTTAAATCACTGGAATTTCGCAATGTCTGCTTTCGATACCCGGGAAGTGAACGGCTGGTATTAGATGGAATGTCGTTTAAGATGGAGGCAGGGCGTCATTATGCCTTTGTTGGTAAAAATGGTGCAGGCAAAACAACAATTACCAAGTTGTTAACAGGTTTGTTCCCACAATACCAGGGTGAGATACTGATCAATGGGAAGGAACTAAGGGAATATTCTGCCAGTGCGGTCAAGGCTCTGTTTTCTGTGGTATATCAGGATTTTGCAAGGTATTATATACCAATGAAGGATAACATAGCTCTTGGGGATTTACATAGAAAAGGGAATGAGATGGAGGCAGCGCATCTGGCTGGGTTAGATGAAACGGTGAACAGTCTGAACCATGGACTGGATACGCCGCTGGGGAAAATTATGGCAGGCGGACAGGATCTTTCCAGCGGTCAGTGGCAGAGAGTGGCCATTGCCCGTTCACTGAACAGCCGTGCTCCCGTTAAAATCCTGGATGAACCCACCTCTGCGCTTGATCCCATCAGCGAGAGTCTGTTATACAGAGATTTTGAGAGGCTAATGCTGGGTAAGACTACGGTATTTGTCAGTCACCGTCTTGGTTCTACGAAGCTGGCTGACGAGATACTGGTCATTGGCAGCGGGAGGATTATAGAACGGGGAACCCATGATGAGCTGATGGCAGCAAACGGGTCGTATGCAGGGATGTTTGAGGCTCAGAGGGGGTGGTATCTATGAACACAGTAAAGAAGAAGGATACGTTTTTTCAAGTCATTACCCGTATTATACCAATGCAGTTTCAGGCAGCACCATTTAATTGTATCCTTGAAAATATACTGGCTGTCATGCACGGGCTGTCATTTTCCCTGACAGTTGTGGCAACCCAGCATCTTTTTGATACGATTTCCAAAGCATCTGCCAGCGAAGCGGGCTTTTCGGATTGTATGGCTTCTCTGTTTTTATTAACTGGTGCAACGTTCGGGCAGCAGCTATTAAACGGGATTCATAACTTTCACGGAACCGGCATTCTTTTCCCCAAATCATCAGGAAAACTGACTGTTCTGCTTCACAGGAAATTAAAAGATATCGACCCTGCCCAATTTGAAAACACAGATTTTTTAGATGATCTTAATAAAGCCAGGGAGGGAATCCAGGCGATTCCTTTATGCTGCATGATTTTGTTTTTGTGTGTCTCTTTTTATGGAGTATATTTCCTGTCAATCGGAACATATCTGTTTACATTAAAGCCCATGCTGTTAATTACACTTCTGTTAGCTTTTATACCTGCGATACTGGCACAGACCATAAATATCCGGGTGTTCACAAGGCTGGAAGAACAGAGCGCACCATTGCGCAGGGAGCATGAATATTACCAGAAGGCAATCTGTGACAGAGAGTATTTTAAAGAAACCCGTATACTGGGAGCATTTTCATTTTTCAATCAGCTCTTCACAGACACATTGGAGCTGCTTAACAGTAAGATATGGAGGGCAGAGCGGAAAATTGCACTGCTGCAGCTGGTATTGAATATAACCACATTTGCAGGTATGGGAACATCGGCTTATCTGCTCTTTACTGCAACCATGAATGGGGAAATTACGGTTGGTATGTTTGCCGCTGTGTTTGCGGCTCTGGGGCAGATATTCGATATTATGAATGAAATAGTAAGCAAACACATAGGCAGTATGAACAGGGATATCGGCAAGATTAACAACTTCCTGCATTTACTTGACATGCCGGATCGCACCGGTTCTTTAAGCACACCGGATTTTACCAAAGGAGTGGCAGCTTACGGAATCAGTTATACCTATCCAGGAAGGGAGAATCCGGCGGTGAAAAACGTATCACTGAACCTGGCAGAGGGGGAGACCATTGCCATTGTGGGGGAAAACGGCGCAGGGAAGAGTACCCTTGTACGTTTGCTGACAGGGATTTACCGCCCGTTGGAAGGCAGGGTTATCATCGGCGGCCTTGATACCGCAAAGATTGCTCCTTCCTCTTTATATAAGGGCATATCTGGGGTATTTCAGAAATATCAGCGGTACAAAATGACCCTTGAAGAGAATGTGGCTATCAGTGACAGTCTGGCAAAAGCCGGTTTGGATCAGGCGGAATCGGCACTTCGTGAAGCCGGTTTTGAAAAGGGCAGTATCCGGATGGAGGATATGCTTTCACCAGAGTTTGGCGGCATTGATCTATCAGGAGGACAATGGCAGAGGATCGCCATTGCCAGAGGGTTATACCGGGTGAATGACTTTATTGTACTGGATGAACCTACCTCCGCCATTGATCCCATTGAGGAGACCAGAATTTACAAACAATTTCAACGGCTGGCAGAAGGCAAATGTGCCCTTGTGGTGACTCACCGTCTTGGTTCTGCAAAGCTGGCTGACCGCGTCGTAGTGCTGGAGGCTGGAGAGATTGTTGACATGGGGACACATGAGGAACTGCTTTCCCGCCCAGGCAAATACGCTGATATGTGGGCGGCTCAGGCACAGTGGTATGAAAGGGAAGAGAAATAATTATGAAAGTAAATGTATATCAATTAAATTCATTTGCTAAAACAAATGAAGGCGGCAATCCAGCAGGTGTTGTACTTGATGCAGATTCCTTATCGGAAACGCAAATGGGGAAAATTGCTGCAATTCTGGGATTCAGCGAAACTGCTTTTGTAATGCAGTCAGGAATAGCAGATTTCAGAGTGAGATTCTTTACGCCGAAGGAAGAGGTTGATTTATGCGGTCATGCAACAATTGCAGCCTTTTATACCATGTCATACCTGGGTTTACTAAAACCAGGGAAGTATAAACAGGAGACAAAAGCCGGAATACTGGGAATTGAAATAAATGAGGATCACTCCGTCATGATGAATCAGTCAGCCCCTGTGTTTTCTGAAATTGTAAAGAAGGATGAACTTGCAGACTCATTAAATATTGATGCCTCCCATATGCTGGAGGATTTACCGGCACAGATCGTATCTACAGGACTTCGGGATATTCTGATCCCTGTAAAAAGTATGGAACTATTAAATGCAATGAAACCGGATATGAAAAAAATTAAATTGATCAGTCAAAAATATGGTGTAGTTGGTTACCATGTTTTTGCCCTGGAATCTCTGTATGGCGCAAACGCCAGTTGTAGAAATTTTGCTCCGTTATATGAGATTCCCGAAGAATCAGCAACGGGAACTTCAAACGGTGCTCTGGGATGCTATCTTTACCACTATGGCAAAATCAACGCCGGGCAGGAATCCAACATTGTGTTTGAACAGGGGTATTCCATGAAAAGGCCATCTGAAATTCAGGTATCCCTGACAGTGATGGAAAACGAAATTCATGAGGTCAGAGTGGGCGGAAATGCAAGGAATCTTATTTTATCAGAAGTTGAACTGTAAAAAACTAATAGATGAAAGAAAGGTTAAAATGAGCGTATTTTTTTATGGATGTATTACTCTGGATGGCTATCTGGCTGATAAAAATCATAACCTGGACTGGCTTTACCAGACTGGAGATGCAGAAGAAACAGATTATGAGAATTTCTATCATTCTATGAATGTTACTATTATGGGAAAACGAACATTTAATGAAATTGAAAAAATGGATAATGCCGACAGTATTTACTCTGCAACTGAAAATTACGTAATAACACATTCAAAAAGTGTTTCAGTAAGGGGATTTACTCCTGTCAGTTGTGATGTTGTGGAATTTGTGAAACAGTTTGATAAAGAAAAAAACATATGGATTGTGGGAGGCGGCACAATCCTGGCTCCTTTGCTGGATAATGATATGATAGACAATATGATAATACAGATTGCTCCAGTATTATTAGGTAAAGGAATTCCGCTGTTTTCCCAGGAGGAATCATTAAAACGTTTTTGTTTGAAAGAAGTAAAACAATACGGACAATTTGCCGAACTAATTTATACGAAAATACAATCCTGAGGGGATATGAAAAAACAGCGTAATTTGAAAACGCTGTTTTTTCATATTGCAATCTAATATTACATGGTGCAAAATCGGATGATAAAATGAAAAAAACAGAGTAAACTGAATTAATACCAACAAAGGAGGTTGACTTTATGAAAAATACAGTGGTATTTCAGACGATCCTGGGCCCAGTTGTTATATCAGAACAGGATGAAGCTATAACGGAACTTTTCTTTGCTAAGGAGTCACTGGACAGAGAAAATAGCCAGATCACACCCTTGTTAAAAGAAGCTGAAAAGCAGCTTTTGGAATATTTATCAGGAGACCGCACAAAATTCAATTTAAAGCTTGCTGCCCAGGGAACGGAGTTTCAGAAGACGGTTTGGAATACATTGCAGGAGATTCCCTATGGCGAAACCCGCAGTTATAAACAGGTTGCTGAAATGATTGGCCGGCCGGAGGCTTCCCGCGCTGTAGGTATGGCCAATAGCAAAAACCCCATACTTATTTTGACGCCCTGTCACCGTATTGTCGGTTCAGATAGTAAATTAACAGGTTATGCCGGTGGTCTGGAAATAAAGAAAGCCCTGTTAGAATTGGAAAAAAATCATGTCAGCTGTTAAATATAAGTATTTTTATTATGGAATGAAAGAAACAGCACATCTTGCCGCTGCTGATCCTGTGCTTGGTGAAGCGATGGTAAGACTTGGGCACGTAAAGCGCGAGGTAATTCCCGACCCATTTGCAGCACTGATCAATGGGATTATTGGTCAATTGATCTCAACCCGCGCTGCTAAAACTGTATGGGAACGAATGCAGGAACTTTTAGGTGAAATCACTCCAAAGAATCTTTCGGGTTTTACACCGGAAGAGGTGAGACAATGCGGCATTACCATGAAAAAATCCATCTGTATCTGCGATCTGGCAAAAGAGATTGTGGAGGGAAATCTGTGTCTGGATTGTCTTCAAAAAAAACCGGACAGCGAGATTATCCGTATTCTCACGAATTTCAAGGGAATAGGTCCATGGACTGTACAAATGCTGCTTATTCATATGGAGAGACCTGACGTAGTCAGCTTTGGTGATATTGCCATTCGCCGTGGAATGGAAAAACTCTATGGCAATCCCAAACTGACAAAAGAGCAGTTTGATTCCTATAGAAGTAAATATTCTCCTTATGGGTCGGTAGCTTCTATCTATTTATGGGAACTTTACTCTATGTCAATTGAGAAAAAGGAGGTGATAAAATGTCCGAAGTGAAATTAACAGATGATGAAAAATGGCAGGCTTCCCAGACCTGTAATCCTGCTTATGACGGTAGATTTTTTTATGGTGTGAAAACAACTGGGATTTACTGCCGGCCTTCCTGTAAGTCAAAAAGTCCAAAGCGGGAAAACGTTCTCTTTTTTGACACGGCAAAGCAGGCTGCAGAAAGTGGACTGCGCCCCTGCAAACGCTGTCGCCCGGATTTGCTGGAATTTCAGCCGCTAAAGGATTCAGCGGATAAAATTAAGGAAGTATGTGACCAGTATTTTACAGATCGCAGCCGTTTAAAAGAAGAGCTTGCAGGACTGGGTCTGAGCAGGAACCGAATGATACAGCTGTTTCAGGAGCAATATCAGAAAACCCCATCAGAATATTTAAACCAGCTGCGCATTGCCAGTGCAAAAGATCAGCTTGTTCATACGCATAATAGTATTCTGCAGATTTCCCTGCAAAGCGGTTTCGAGAGCCTTTCTACATTTTATGCACAGTTTAGGAAGTTGACAGGTGTTTCACCAAAAGAATACCGAAAAAACACTGATTAAAAATGCTTGACTATATGAACAGGACTGGATATATTAAAGTTAAATTACTGAATATTGATTAATTATGGTAATGATAATCAGATGTTGACTGATGTATAGAAAAGGGAAAGGAGTTAACGTTATGTCTAAAATGCCCATGATATTTGCAGGCCATGGATCACCGATGAATGCCATAGAAGATAATCGGTATACCAGGGAGTGGAGGGAAATGGCAAAGAAAATCCCAAGACCTGAATCAATTGTATCAATCTCGGCTCATTGGTATACGGAAGGTACAAAGATTATGAATGAGGAAAATCCAAAGACTGTTTATGATATGTATGGATTTCCTGAAGAGTTATATAAGATTTCATATAATGCACCTGGTAATCCCGGACTTGCAGGTAATGTAAAAGATATGATCAGCAAACAAAGCGTATATGACAATACCTGGGGCATTGATCACGGCACATGGTCTGTTCTGACTCATATGTACCCGCAACGGGATATCCCGGTTTTTCAGATCAGTATCGATGCGTTTGCCCCGCCCCAGGTTCATTATCAGATAGGAAAGGAATTGAGATCCTTAAGGGATCAGGGCGTTCTTTTATTTGGTACTGGAAATATTGTTCACAATCTGAGAATGCTGGACTGGGGAATGGAAGATGATGGTTTCAAATGGGCCTATTCGTTTGACGATTATATTAAAACAAACATTGAAAACAAAAATCACGATAATATCCTCCACTACATGAGTCAGGGTGAGGCGGCTAAATTAGCTGTACCTGCGCCGGATCATTTTAATCCGATCTTATATTTGCTGGGAGCATCAGATGAAGAAGATAAGATCACTGTGTATAACAACAGCTGTATGCTGGGGTCCTTATCTATGACCAGCTATTTATTTGAATGATTTTAAGAGAGTATCCAAAAGAAAAACGTAGGAAATGCCATGCTCCGCATTGCAATTTGTGACGATATACTGCAGGAACTGGAAACTCTTGTTATTTGCGGTTATCACCACTGCCGATAAGGATACTGCCACACTTTATGAATTTGGAGAGGATGGATCTGTTGTGAATATCGGCCAGTTTGAGCAAATAAGCAATTAATAATTGTCAGAGAGTAGTCATTTAGGTGCAAACTGGTATAAAAGATCAGGGTGTCAGGCTGGATATGAGCCGGACACCCTGAATTCATTTTTTACATAGTAACAATTTAAAATTTATACATCAAAAAGATTCGCTGTCATGTTATAATCATATCGCAGTATATACCACTGCAAGATTAAGACAAAGACAGGAGAGATACAATGTGGTTTATTCTTTCGCTTATTGCGATATTGTTTTGGAGTGGTTCTGACCTTTTTTCAAAAATGGGTTCAGAGCCAGATGATAAATACAGTCATTGGAAAATGATTATGGCAGTGGGTACCATCATGGGAATACACGCAGTGATTGAATTATGCAGAGGTGCCCAGTTTCAGATTTCAGATATTCTCACCTATCTGCCAGTATCATTTCTTTATATTCTGGCTATGATACTTGGTTATGTAGGCCTGCGTTATGTAGTTCTTTCTGTTTCCACACCCATTTGTAATTCATCAGGTGCAGTTGCCGCTCTTTTGTGTTTCTTTATTTTAAAGGAGACAATGAGCGGGTTGCAGTTTTTTGCGGTGGCATTGGTATGTATCGGGATTTTCTTTCTTTCTGTGTTTGAAAAGAAACAGGAGGATGCAGAACGAAGGCAGGCTGGTATCGTTCCCGACAGGAAATATACTCACAGTTTTATCGCTATTTTCTTTCCGATTTTTTACTGTATCATTGATGGACTGGGTACTTTTGCAGATGCATTGGTTCTTGACCGTTATATCTCAGAGGGACCAGCCAATATTGCATATGAGTTTACATTTTTGATGATGGCTGTTTTTGCATTTATATATGTCGTGATCATTAAAAAGCAGAAAATCAAACTTTCCGCTGAAAAACCAAAGATTCTTGCAGGTGTATTTGAAACAGCAGGACAATTTGCATATATTTTCGCTTTGGGTGATAATGCTATTGTTGCAGCTCCGTTAATTTCATCTTACTGTATCTTTTCACTTGTCTGGGCAAGAATTATATTGAAGGAGAAACTGTCATGGAAACAGTATCTTGTCATTGCCATAGCTGCAGTGGGTATTGTAATACTTGGTATGGAAGGATAAGATAAGGACCGGGTAATCAGGGAAAGGATAAGGTAAATCTATTATGTGGCAATGCCCAAAATGTGGACGGGAATTTAAAAATCAGGATCAAAATCATTTTTGCAGTGAGGCGCCAACTACCATAGACGCCTATATTGAAGCTCAGGCAGAAGAGGTTCAGCCGCTTTTACATCAGGTTCGGAATACAATCCGAACCGCATTGCCGGAGGCTGAGGAACGTATTTCGTGGAAGATGCCCACATATTGGAAAAGACATAATATCATTCATTTTGCGGCATTTAAGAAACATATAGGAGTGTATCCCGGTGAGAATGCGATGGTCCATTTTGCAGGACGGCTGACGGAGTATAAAACAAGTAAGGGCGCGATCCAGCTTCCTTATGACAAACCGCTTCCGCTGGATTTAATTGCTGAAATTGCAAAATGGAGTTATGAATGGTTGTCATGAAATAACCATAACAGTCTGAGTAATGAAATCAAATCCGATTCTGAAAGAATGGTATAACAAAGAGGTATATATTGACAGCACAATGATTATGGCCATATTTACATCTATCATTACAATTGAGATCCATAAAGAAGAAATTGGATTACCTCGTGGATTTTACCATGAAAGGCTTGAAAGCTGGGTGAAAAATGAAACACATTGCAATCATATCGGATACTCATGGCATATTAAGAGAGTCTGTCATGGCTGAACTGGATGCAGCTAATTGCATAATCCATGCCGGAGATATTGATACCCCGTCCATTGCAGATGCTGTCCGGATGTTGGGAGAGACCTACATGGTTCGCGGCAATAACGACATGGATTGGGCGAAAGAGCTGCCGGCCAGTATTTCTGCCACCATTGAAGGTGTCAGATTTTTCATCGTTCATAATAGAAAAGATGTCCCCAGACATTTGTCAGAGGTGGATGTAGTCATCTATGGGCATTCTCATAAATACTTCTCAGAAGTAATAGATGGTGTTTTGTATCTTAATCCTGGCAGCTGCGGTAAGCGGCGCTTCAATTTGGAGCTTACCATGGGCCGGATGACTGTGGATGGGGGGCAGTATCAATATGAAAAGGTGATAATTCCCCATGATTAAATTGAAGGGACGGAGGAACAGGCTGTGGACAAGGAAGAACAGGTGTTGTCAGAGCTTTGGGATTTATTTAATAAGAAGATGTGGCTTGACAGCTTTAAAATGAAAACCAGACTGAAAGGGTATAATCCTTCAGAAGTACACTGTATCGAATACATTGGCGGAAATAAAGATTCCAATGTGACAAAACTTGCTGAGACGTTTTATATGACAAGAAGCGCAATCAGTAAGCTGACCAGAAAGCTT
Organism: Lacrimispora xylanisolvens; assembly: GCF_002934545.1. Lineage (GTDB taxonomy): Bacteria > Bacillota > Clostridia > Lachnospirales > Lachnospiraceae > Lacrimispora > Lacrimispora xylanisolvens. The sequence continues at coordinate 106,897 of NZ_PTJA01000009.1, read as the reverse complement.
ATTGAAAAAGGTCTTATTGAAAGTTATCAGAAACCAGACAACAGAAAAGAAGTGTATTTCAGGCTAACAAAACAGGGTGATCAGATATACAAAGTACATGAGGAATTGCATAAAGAATATAAAGAGCGGGATAAAGCGGTATTTGATAAAATAACAGAAGAGCAGTATGACAATATGCTTAATTTTGCGGAAAAATTTAATCAACATTTAGATGCAGAGATAAAAAAGCTGGGGGTGGATATTACGTCTGGCTGGTGTGATAAATTATAACTGATGGAGAGGCAGCCCAAATGAAGAAAAAGAGGGCTGCTTTTTATTACACTATTATTGTTGACAAGGACACAAAAAAGTATTACCATGTAATTATGGGTCTTAGGAAACAAAAAGACAAAACCAATGATATTCAAAGTTAAAAGGAGGAAATAAATGAACATAATAGGAATTATCGCCAGTGAGCGAAAAGAGGGCAATACTGCTTTTATCGTAAATAAAATGCTGGAGGGCGCAAGAGAACAGGGCGCCCAAACCCAGTCCTTTCGTTTCAGCGATCTTAATATAAAACCTTGCAGGGGATGCTGGGCCTGCCATAAGAGCGATCAGGGCTGTGTTATTAAGGATGATATGCAGAAAATATATGATGCCATGGAGTATACAGATGTTATCATCTTAGGCCTGCCAATCTACATGGGTCAGATGAGTGCTCAGGGAAAGATATTTACCGACAGGTTGTTTGCACGGTTTTCTCCAAGGTTCTCTCCCTACTTTAAAGAAAATGCTGTTAAGAAACAAATGGTTCTTTCTTTTAACCAGGGCAATCCCAATGCAGATCTGTTTCAGCCGTATATCGATTATACAAATCAGATGTTTCGAACTCTGGAATTTAATGTAAAGGAGGTTCCGGTTGTCACTGATTTGCGAAACGGATCGATACATGACAGAGAAGATTTATGCAGGGAATTAAAGCATCTGGGTTCCAGTTTAGCAAGTATTTAATTGTATTATTTGGAAATTTGTCATACAATGATGTTAAATGCAAAATGATCTGATTATAGTTTGGGAGGTAGTGTATGAGACTTGAAAAAGCCACACCAGAATCACAGGGAGTTCATTCCCAGGCGATTCTGGAATTTTTAAACAAAGTAAACCAGCAGGGATTAGAACTTCATTCATTTATGCTGCTTAAGAACGGTAAAAATATTGCTGATTGCTGGTGGAAGCCCTATGGACCCCAGTACAGACACCAGTTATTTTCGTTAAGCAAAAGCTTTACATCCATTGCAATCGGGCTGGCAATCGAGGAAGGACTGCTGACAACAGATACGCTGATTGCTGATATTTTTACAGCTGAAATGGAAGAACTGGGAGAAAAGGTTGACGGGAAAATTAAGAAAATGACCGTGAAAAATCTTTTGACAATGGGAACCGGAATGACATATCAGAACTGGAACTGGGATGATGAAAAATATAATAACATTCTGGGATTCTTAAGCTCCCATGTGAAAAATGAGCCGGGAAGCGCGTTCTATTATAATACCATGGCTACCTATATGTGTTCTGCGATTATTACAAGATTAACAGGACAGAAGCTTGTGGACTATCTTATGCCCAGGCTGTTTGAGCCATTGGGAATTGATCCCGTCTGGGAAGAAGATAATCTGGGTATCAGCTTTGGAGGCTTTGGCCTGAATATTAAAACAGAGGATATCGCCGTTTTTGGTCAGATGCTTCTGCAAAAAGGAAAAAACAATGGGCGGCAGCTGGTACCTGCAGCATGGATCGAGGAAGCAACCTCCAAACAGATCAGCAACGGAGACGAAGCCGATAATGACTGGGCTCAGGGTTATGGATACCAGTTCTGGAGATGTGTGCCCGAAGGAGTGTACCGCGCAGATGGTATGTATGGACAATATTGTATCGTTATGCCTGAATATAACTGTGTTATTGCAGTAACAAGTAATTTAGACATGGGTAAATTTATGAAACTGATCTGGAGTGACCTTCTTCCGGCACTGGGAGGGGAAGGGGCACTGGCTCAAAGTGATGATTACAGTAAACTGGTTGAGTTTGGATCATGCCAGACACATCTGAAGGTGAACGAAAATGCAGAATCCTATCCCGCATTTCGGGCATCCTACCAGCTTTCTTCTGACAGCGCAGAGGAGAAAGAGTTCAAAATAAAAAGAATCAGCTTTGATTTTGAAAATGGGGAATGCCTGCTTGCACTGTATAACGGGGAAAACTCACAACCCTTATCTGTGGTTCGTTTTGCAGAGAAAGAATGGGTCGAGAACACAAAGCCATTCTGGGAAGCCGGAGCTTTTTACAGAGCGGCCTGCTATGGAGAGTGGAATCATGAGGAGTTTGCTGCCTGCGTCTGGCATTATGAGACACCACTGAACACAAAATTTAAGTTTACGTTCAGTGAGGAAAGGAAACAGCTGGTTTTACAAGTGACTGCACAGCAGGAAATGACTCTTAATTACGTTAGAATATAAAATAGATTTGGTGGTATGAGGAGACAAAAATGGACGGAACAGTAAGAAAAAACATAAAAATTGGTGACCGCGTTTTGGTGGTGCAAAAACAGGATCAGAGAACCGGCAAGCTGACAGAGGGTGTAGTCCAGAGAATACTAACCAATTCTCCCAATCATCCAAGAGGCATTAAAGTAATGCTGGAAGGTGGAATTGTAGGGAGAGTGCAGGGAGGCGTGGACCAGTAACAGGAGGATTCAATTATGAATTTAAGCAGGGAAGAGAAATCATGGATACTGGTTGACTGCGGTAATTCGGCTTATTCCATGGCTGTCACAACCGCGCTGCTTCCGATTATGTTCGGAATGTTTGATAATGTGAAACGCAGCATGGATCTGGGATATTTCAACTCCATTGCCAGTATCCTGGTAGCGGCTTTAAGTCCCATCTTGGGCGCTGCAGCCGATTATAAGGACAAAAAGAAGCGTTTTTTTATATTCTTCACCTGTCTGGGAGTTTTGTCAACCGCATCGCTGGCGTTTATCCCTCCTTCCAGCGGACAATGGCAGCTTTTAATTCTGTTTTTTATTCTGTCAGCAATTGGCTTTGCAGGATCTAATATTTTTTACGATGCATTTATTGTGGATGTTAGCAGTGATGAAAGAATGGATAAGATATCCTCCCTTGGTTTTGCATTCGGCTACATATCCAGTGTCATCCCTTTTGGCCTTAGTCTGATACTGATCTTTCTTCTGGGAATGGAAAAATCCATCGGATATCAGATTGGATTTATTATTACAGCTTTATGGTGGGGACTTTTTACCGTTCCCATGATAAGAGACGTAAAACAGATTCATTATGTGGAACCCGGGAAGGATACCATAAAGAATAGTTTTAAAAGGCTGGCAGAAACATTTAAACAAATAAAACAGTATCAGACTGTCTTTATCTTTCTTGGTGCCTATTTCTTTTATATTGACGGTGTGGATACCATTATTAAGATGGTAATTCCTTATGCTACCGCAGTGATGGGAAACGATACACTGGATACCTTCTCCCTGCTGGCGATTCTGCTGATTATTCAGATCATTGCCTTCCCATGCGCGATTTTTTATGGAAATATGGCAAAACGTTTCTCTGCCAGAACCATGATTATCATAGGAATATTCACATATATTATTTCCTGCATTGCAGCATTTTTTATATCCTCCGTATGGCACATTTTCATTCTTGGTGCCATGATTGGTTCTGCACAAGGCGGGATTCAGGCACTGAGCCGGTCCTATTTTGCTAAAATCATTCCAAAGGAGAAATCCAACGAATTCTTTGGGTTTTATAATATTTTCGGTAAATTTTCAGCAATAATGGGACCTACGCTGATGTCTCTGACAACAGCAGTTACAGGCAATGCAAGATGGAGCATTATTGGAATTATACCCCTCTTTTTAGTGGGATTTATTATATTTATCAGGCTTCCTGTGGAAGAAAAATAAGAGGAAGGATGGGGTGATGAAAATGAGCAGTGGAAAAGCAAAGCATCTGATCGTAATCTCTTATGATGCATTTTCTGAAGATAATTGGGAGAAAGCAAGCACGCTTCCCAATCTTTCCCGTTTAATAAAAAATGGGGTCTTCAGTACGAAATTAAAAAGTGTGTATCCGACTCTTACCTATGTTGTCCATACCACTATGATGACCGGTGTTTATCCGGATAAACACGGAATTATTCATAATAACCCGCTCCAGCCTTTTGTTGGAGAAGAAGATCAGGCATGGTTCTGGTTCAGAAAAGATATCAGAGTCCCCACCGTATATGAAGCATTGAAAAAGCACAGGATGAAATCCGCCGCAATTTTATGGCCTGTCACAGGGAAGGCCTCCATTCGTTATAATATGCCTGAGATAAAAGCAATCGGTCGTGAAAATCAGGCTCTTAAAATACTAAAAAACGGAAATCCGTTTTATTGTGCGGGGCTTGAGAGAAAATACGGAAAAATAAGAAAAGGAATTGAGCAGCCCTACCTGGATGATTTTACGGTTATGTGCGGCACAGATACGATATTATCTAAGAAACCGGAGCTTTTAATGATCCATTTCATTGATCTGGACGATGCAAAACATCATTATGGAACAGACAGTACTGAGATTGATCAGGTTCTCCTCCGCATGGATGGGCGAATTGGAAAGATGATGGATGCGGTTGCTGCGGCAGGTATTTCAGAAGAAACAGTCTTCATGGTACTGGGTGATCATGGTCAGAAAAATGTCAGATATAAGGTGAGGCTCAATCAATTACTCAAGGAAGACGGTCTTATTTATGAAGAAAATGGGAGCATGCATTGGAGGGCATATCTACAGTCCACAGGCGGGTCAGCTTATTTGCACGTAAAGGAAAATGATGACGAGGCGAAGCAGCGCGCGCTGGGGATTCTTCAAAAAGCGGCAGGAGAGGAAACCTTAGGGATAGAGAAAATCTATACCGGGGAAGAACTGGAACGGTTCCATGCCTTCCCGGTTTCTGGCTGTATGCTGGAAGCAAAACTGGGATATAGCTTTGATGACAGAATTGTGGGTCCCCTTGTAACGGATTTAAAAAAAGAGAATAAAACCTATGCGACCCATGGATATTCTCCGGAGAAACCAGAATATAACTGCTGTTTTGTTGTATCAGGAAACGGGATTCGAAAAGGATACCAGTTAGGGGAAATCCATATGGTAGATATTGCTCCAACCATAGCTTCCATTCTTGGCGTTGATTTCGGGCCTTGTGATGGCAAAGTACTGGAAGATGCATTTCTCAATATAAGAGAATAAGGCTATTTTGACAGTTATGCTGAAATGGAATATCAAATCATGAATAAAATCTTAGAAATGTCTCAAAGAAACCGATAAGTATAATAAGGGATGCAGCAGGCTGGTTGCTGGGATTCTCTTACTAAATTAGAACAGGGGGCATTTTTATGAGTAGAAATAAGTTTTTAAAATTACTTTTTAGTGCTTTATTAGTTATAACAATGGCATTTACAGCAACTACCTCAGCATATGCTGCAACAGGGACCAAGAAAGTGACTTCTTCGGGTACCATGAGTCTTGCCTTAAATAAAGGCCAAACAGGCAATTCCAGTGAAGTTACATTCCGTGTTTCCGGTCTTCCGGCCAATGCTGTTATTACAAAGCTTGAGGTAAATCCGGGTTCGCTGAAATATTCAGGAGCTGTACTTACCAATTACCTGACAGTGACCAGCAGTAACAGAAGTTCAGCAGAGAAAGTAACTTGGAACGGTAAGGAAAATACAACTTTGAGAACAAGCGGTTTTTTGGCTTCCAAAGCCAATGGAACGTATACAATTTCCTTTAACGCTACCTGTATCAGCGGCGCGATTTCCCATGGTATGATATTGGACATTGGATCTAAATCATATTCCAATCCTTATATTACGATTTATTGGGATGACTCCTTTTAAATTCTAACCAGATATGGAAGTATAAATTACGGGAAGGATTTTCATATGACCAGCCCATATGGAAATCCTTCCTGAAAAAGATAAGGAGCAGAAAAAAGATGCGCGTAGGAAATGATAAATCCCTGGTGCAAAGCCGCCAGCCTTCCGGTACAGAAAAACGGGGGAGTGTACCTTCCCCGGATTATACCGATTTTCATTTTAACACAAAGACAGCACCGGCGATGAGCGATGAAAAGTATAAGACAGCTATCATCGAGCAGGCAAAAAAAGATCAGGCGGCCGGCAAATTCCAATCTGATTCAGCTGGATTCAGAAATCTGGTAAAAAGTTATGTTTCTGCGGTCTCCCCTGACAGGAAAAATATTATTTCACAAGGCCTGAGAGCGATTTATAAAAATACCAGACAGGAACCGAAAACCTTTAATCTGTTGGATTATATGTTTGGTTCCGTGAAGTATAGCAAGGAAGCAAATGATGTTTCTTATGCTGAATTTTACGACAGCAATGGAGAGATGGTAGCTTCATTTTCCAATGGCAGATGGATTTCCTATGGAACGAAAGCGGAAGATGCCAGAGAATCCCAGCTGTGGGGAATCTACAATCAGGCATGGAACAGCGCGGCGAGAGCAAATGGAGGAACTTCGTCTTCCATTGATGTTACAGGTTAAAAAATACAGAGGTGTATCTATGACAGCAGGTATAATGGAATTTTGGGGGCTGAATGAGGAGCCAGTTGCCGCTACGCCCACAACCTGGGAAGTAGCGGGGAAGTATATTTTAAAATCGGTGGGTACAGAAAATGCTGCACTTAATAATATCAGGCTGACTGCTGCACTTCGCTCCCATGGGGTTCCAGTGCCTCATATTATGAAAGCTGCAGATGGCAGGGATTATATATTGACAGAAGATGGGTGTTATCTGCTTCTGGAAAAACTTGCAGGCAGTCATATAAAAGAGGTGTTTGAGCAGGACTATGAATCCATTGCTTATGAAACCGGCATTGTCATCGGAAAAATTCATTGTGCCTTTATGACAGTAACAGATAATAAGACCGGAATGAATTCGTTTCATCAGGAACTTACGGGCTGGATCAGCAGGGAACTGTCCGGCAGCAGCCTGTTGACAAAGGAAGAATGGTCCGGACCAATGGACGCATTGTGCAGAATTTACCCGCAGTTACCCAGGCAGCAGATTCACAGGGATCTGCATTATGGTAATCTACTGTTTGAAGGTACAACATTAACCGGTGTACTGGATTTTGACTTAGGTAAACAGGATGCCCGCTTATTTGACATCGCTTATTTCCTGATAGGGCAATTAACGGGTTACAAAGATCTTATGGCAATTAAAAAGAAGTGGATCCGGTTTATCAGTCAGTTTCTAAGTGGTTATGAATCTATAATTGTTTTAGAAAATGATGAGAAGAAAGCACTGCCCCCTATGATGCAGTGTATTGAACTTTTATTTACCGCGTTTTGGCTGCAGAAGGCAAATCAGGAAGCGGCTGCAGAAACGTTACGGATTTTTAAGTTTATGGAGCATGTGTATAGTCAGGAATAAAATAGAAAGAAAATGGTGAATTGTGTTAAAGAGATTTATAAAAATGAATATTCTAAAAGAGAAGCATAAGAAAACTTCGTGTTTATTTGCACTGGCAGCAGGAGCAATGTTATTGTTATCCGCCTGCCAGACTAGAACGCAGCCAGATTATCTGAAAGCAGAATCGTCATCTCCAGCAAATGAGACATCGATACAAACAGAGACATCGTCATCTGCAATCGCGCAGTCATTACCCCAGATAAACAGTTATTCCAATAAAGTAATTAAATTCAATTATCCGGCAGACTGGACATCTGAGGAAAACCCTGGGGAAGATATATCTTATGTAAACTTTTTTGATTCAAAATCAGGGAGTGATCCTGTTTTTTGGTATTCCAGAGGGGAAGCCTGGCTCACTGATTTCAACCGGACAGAGGAAGATTACAAAGCACTTTTGTCAGAAAGCTATTTAGACGTGGTTATCACAGATTTAACAAAAACCACCATTGATGGCAATGAAGCGATAAAGCTTGTATTTCTATATAAGGCCAATGATGTGGAGTATACTATGACACAGTATGAAACCATAGTTGGACCTGTTTCTTTTCAATTCAACTGTACCTGTAAATCCGATTTAAGCAATGATTATGAAAGCATATTGAATTCAATCATATCATCCATTGAATTTACCGGCTGATTTAATCTGACAGTACTTTATGCTATATAGCGCCCTGGTTCAGTAACATGAAACAGGGCGCTTTAATCAGGTTTGTATCATATCTCAATCAAAGGTGGATACAGAAGTGGTTTTCCCGTTTTCTACTTTAGCATAATATTTCGATGTTCTTGTATCTACATGCACAAAACCGCTTGTAATATACTGCATGATTCCCTTCATACCAAGATCTTCTGCTTTTCTGGCTACATTTAAAGTGGTTTTACCGCTGACTACAATATCAGCAGCCTGTCCTTTCACATGATAAGAATTGGTTGCGCCGCCAATGGATTCGTTGTAACTTTTTGTCCGGTAGCCGCTGTTAATTGTTACAGCTGTTCCGGCCCAGTCTCTGATCTTCTGTAAATAGGCAACCAAATCTCCGTCAATCAGAATCTTATCACTTCCATCCTTACATGCAAATTCTTTAACCTTAAAATTGGTGCTCAGACGAGTCTCGCCGTCTTTGGATAACGAATAGGTTTTCACTGCCATATTTCATCCCTCTTTCTTATATTTTTGAGGCGTTGATAAGATACCGCGGTTATCTTATGTGTGCCTCTGAATATAAAAAAGTGACAATCCTCTATTTTGTAAACGGAAGATAAGATTTTTGTTGTGTTTTTCCAAAATAGATGATATTATATGCCAGGTGCGTTTTCGCATATACAATAACGAAAGGATTTTCAACTAATGTCAACCAAAACAGCTTCAGTAATTCAATCAACACCAACAGCCCCATCCACTCCTTCCATTGCCAATCCTGCTCCTCTTGGACTTTTAGGATTTGGAATGACTACCTGCCTGCTAAATATCCATAATGCAGGATTGATTCCGTTATCCATTGTGATTGTAGCAATGGGATTTGGATTAGGTGGTGCCGCTCAGATCATAGCTGGTATCATGGAATTCAGAAAAAACAACACGTTTGGTGCAACAGCATTTACAGCCTATGGTTTCTTTTGGTGGTCTTTGATTTTAATCTGGATTAACCCGTTTAAAGGAATCGAAGCTGCTGATCCCAAAAGCATGGGATTTTATTTAGGCTTATGGTGTGTGTTCACACTTTTTATGTTTATCGGAACTTTAAAACATAATCGCGCCAGCCAGGTTGTTTTTGGCTCTCTGACCGTTTTATTCCTCCTGTTATCACTGGCTAACTTTACTGGAGCGGAATCCATACATACAATTGCCGGATATGTGGGAATTTTCTGTGGTGTATCTGCTATCTATAATTCAGTGGGACAGGTTCTGAATCAGGAATTTAAAAAGACGGTATTACCTTTATAATTAAAATTCAGGCGGAGTACAAACACCAGCTTCATAATGACTCATATAATATTCAGAGTATATTCTCAGGAGAGTATTAATGGGTAATTATGATTACAGTGGTTACGTTCCCTATAATTATGGTTATACAAGTCCATATATGTCTGGCATGAATGCATCAAACATGCAGGGGGGACAGCAGACAGCTGATATTTTTACATTTCCGCAAAATCTGCCCAACGCACTGGATTTGATTCAGCAGGCACTTGCAGGTGAAACCGAAGACAGACTATTTTATTCATGGTTAATAGAAAATGCCCCATCGGATGAAGACAAACAAATTATATCTGGAATTCGTGATAATGAAATCGGTCATTATGCTTTATTTAGACAGTTATATAGCGAGATTACCGGAGTAATGCCTCAACAGGTTCAGGGAGAGCAGTTCGTTATACCGGAAAGTTATTGTGCAGGGTTATCACGCGCCCTTTTGGGAGAGCAGAATGCTGTGGTAAAATATCGTAACATTCTCTATGCCATGGAATTCCGTGAGCATATTAATATGATGATTGAAATCATAACAGATGAACTCAGACATGGGATTTTATATAGTTATCTCTATACCAAAAATGGTTGCAGAGGTTAATCAAAAACAGGCGGTTGATTTTTCTTATATTTGTAAGAAAAACAGCCGCCTTATTTTTTATGTCTGATCAGTGCTAAGAATCACCATTGCTGATATCAACTTTGTATTTCAAAGATTCTGAAATATGCTTCATTACCTGGATGCTTAATGTATCGGGTGCTATATTTTTATTGTTTAATATCCAGACTTCCAGGATTCCCATAATGATATTGGAACGTATGGTTAAACTGTATTCATAAAAGGAGTCCTTGTCAGGACTGGATTTCACTCTGTCTATTAATTTCTTAACCAGGTCTGATATATTACGATATAATATTTCTTTGTTGTTGATTCTGATTAATAATTCAATAATACCTGATTCTAAATACCAGAATCTTAAAAAAGGTTTTAGCAGATCCAGTGGATGGGTATTTCTTTCCACACTCTGATTACGATAATATCCGGCAATATATTCTTTTAATGCAATAAACTTCTGATCACATTCGTATCTTAAAATATCTTCCAGTGTATCATAATTTCTGTAAAAGGTCGCCCGGCTGACTTGAGCCCGCTCTATAACCTCTGTTATTTTAATATCGGAGTAGTTTTTTTCATAAAGCAGAGATTGAAATGCATTGAAAATCAGGTTTGATGATTGTTTGGAACGTTTGTCTTCTTTTATATGATACAAAATAAGGCCTCCTGTCTCTTATCTTTGAACATGATTTACTTCTATCCGATTATATCATATAATAAATTACGATACAAATGTATATTAAAATAATTTTATAAAAATAATGTATACTAAAAGGAGAAGAAAAAATGATACAATCAAAGACATGGAAAATAGTAACATTGGTATTACTTATAATTGCCGCTGTATTGATTTATATGTTCTGCGGCGATATGAAGGAATTTGAAGACAGAATCCCTTCTGTGGAAAAAACACAGTTCATTGATCATGGTGATGATTGGAGAGATCTTCGCTACGGAGAAATGATACCTGTTTACCGAAAAGGGGTTAAGCTTTATATGGAAGTGTACAATACCGTCAATTCCAATGAACTTCCGGAAGATTTATGGGAGAAGATTGATACAGATACCCTGGCAAAAGAGTATGGTGCAATGGCAGTACTGGCAAATGGACCAAGGCATTGGGTGGTAAATAAAATAGAAGCGGGTTCCATGTCAAGAGATGGGAAAATCGCAAATTTTGGCGGTATAGAAATGACTCAGAGGGCAAAGCTTCATACAACAATATTTCATGGCAACCTGGGAAGTAAAAAGTATACCGAACATGTAGTAAACAGAGAAACAACTTACTATTACCTGAAAGGAAATATGGTATATGAATTAATCTCCCCAGCTGGTGATGTGTATCGAATGCAGTCCTATTCCCAACAGGCAGATCCCAACTTAACAATTGAGGATCTGGAAACCTTAGGTGATAAACTGGATCTTCCTGATGGCTGGACCTATCGCGCGCGGGTATTAGATGAAGATTCCAAATTGACTGCAGATGGTAAGGCATATATAATTAACGATGAGTTACTAAATACCTATCAAAAAATGAGGTAGAAACCAATGACAATTTATGTAGATGCAGATGCCTGCCCGGTGGTTCGGATTGTGGAAAAAACAGCCAAAGAAAATAAAACAGCTGTTTGCCTCCTCTGTGATACCAATCATGTATTACAGTCTGATTACAGTGAGATTAAAATCATTGGCGCAGGAGCAGATGCTGTGGATTTTGCGTTAATAAATCTTTGTAAAGCCGGTGATATTGTGGTGACACAGGATTATGGAGTAGCGGCTATGGCACTTTCAAAAGGTGCATATGGAATTCATCAGTCCGGAAAGTGGTATACCAATGATAATATTGATCAGCTTCTGATGGAACGGCATATTGCAAAAGAAGCAAGGAGAGCAAAGGCTAAAAATCATCTTAGCGGACCTTCAAAAAGAACAAAAGAAGATGACAGACATTTTGAAGAATCGTTTCGTAAGCTGATTACTTATGCCAGTGAAAGGTCTGATTTAAAAAAGTAAGTTCTATGCTCCGGGGATAGATAAATATTGCATATCGCGATTAACAAGAGTAAACTTGTTGATAGTGGTATGCAAATTTATTATAAGGGGGATTTCGTGATGAGAAGTGGCGTGACAGGGGCATGTCTGGTTTTCATGATGGTATTATCAGGATGCGTGGGTACTCAGACGAGTAACGTATGCCGAACGGAAGTAAGTACTACTGCTGAAACGGAACACAAGACTGACATTACATCGGTGGAGAACATTCTGGCCAGATTGACACTTGATCAAAAGGCGGCTCAGATGGTACAGGGAGCGGTATATAATATGCCGGATAATCTGATGAAGGAGAAATGCTACGGAAGCATTCTATCCACATTTGGTGAGAATTTCTTAAGTGCATCACAGTGGAAGAATATGATCCTGAAATACCAGAAGGAAGCCATAAGTTCCGAAGCAGGCGTGCCCTATATCTATGGAAATGATCAGGTTCATGGCCTTGCTGGCTGTAGAGGTGCCGTCATATTTCCTCATAATATCGGAATTGGAGCCGCCAATGATAAAGAGTTAACTTATCAGATGGGATTGGCAGTGGCAGATGAAGCAAAATTTACAGGGATGCTCTGGAGCTTTTCTCCGTGTTTATCTGCAGCACAGGATCCCAGATGGGGGCGTACCTATGAGAGTTTTTCCTCTGAAAACGGTATGGTTGCAGAGCTGGGAGCAGCCTATACCAGGGGACTGATTGATGGAGGGCTTCTCCCTTGTGCAAAGCACTTTTTTGCAGATGGTAATGTTTTATACGGAACAGGCGAAAATTCAGAGGGAGAAAAGCGGTTGATTGACCGTGGTGATGCAAAACTTACAGAGGCGGAGATTCAAGATTTGTTAAAAGTTTATCAGGCACAAATCGATGCTGGTGTTAAGACGATTATGATCAGTCACAGCAGCGTGAATGGTATAAAAATGCATGCCAATGAAAAATACATATCCATACTAAAAAAAGATATGGGCTTTCAGGGTTTCATAGTAAGCGATTGGAATTCCATACATAACATACCAGGTGATAACTTAAAAGATCAGACAATTACAGCAGTCAATGCAGGAATCGATATGCTGATGGAAGACTCCAATTTTGAAAATTGCCGAAAATATATTGTTGATGCAGTCAATGAAGGCAAAATTTCAATGGACCGTGTAGATGATGCAGTCAGCCGGATTCTTACGGTTAAAAAGGAAATGGGAATTATAGATGATCCCATGATGGAGAAGGTAACCACGAAAGAGAGCAGTTTGGGATCACAAGAATACAGAGATTTAGCCAGAACATTGGTAGAAGAGAGTCTTGTATTATTAAAAAATGACAATAACTTACTGCCAATTAAGAAGGGAACAAAAATATATGTTACGGGGCCTGCCGCAAATGATGTAGGGGCTCAGTGCGGTGGCTGGACATTTACCTGGCTGGGAAGTACAGATGCAGACAATCATGGACGCAAATGGATCCCGGAAGGAAAAACCATAATGGATGGGCTGAAACAACTTGCAGATGAATATAATCTGACGATTATCACCGATCCGGCAAAAGCGGCTGAAGCCGATCTGACCTTATTGTGTCTGGGAGAAAAGACCTATACAGAATGGAAGGGTGACAGTGCAGATATCAATATAACCGGCAGCCTCGCCCTTACCGGTAATAAAAAAGCAATTGACCAGGCGAAAAGTCTGGGCAATCCCACAGTAGCGTTAATTGTGTCTGGCAGAAATGTTATTATCAGCGACTATATGGAACAATGGGACGGTATCGTTATGTGTTATCTTCCGGGAAGTGAAGGAGATGGTATTGCTAATGTGCTGACAGGAAAGAAAACCTTTAAAGGGACTCTGCCAATGCCTTACTACTCAAAAGTTGAGGATATCAGAACTGATCAGGTTCTGTATCCAGTGGGTTATGGATTAACATATTAGCAGGGAAAAAGCTCTTCCTGATACGGATCTGAAACAGATCACCAATCAGGAGAGCTTTTCTTATTCTGAAACAGCTTTCACAGTGAAGCATACGAAAACCCGGTTCTCCAATTTGCATGGCCCGTGGGTGATGCGGGGGTAGATGCTTCTGGGGTTAAAGTAGGTAGGCGGATTCAACGCGATGAAGTGAGCATTTATTTAAAAATACGAATGGGCCTGCCTGAAAACGCATTGGAGTTATGATACGCATTCTGCATTTGTTATCCTCCTGGCGTTACATTGGCAAACAATGCTTGATCATAAATAAACAAGCCTCAATATAGTATATGAAACAGGGACAAAATGGTGTTGGACGAAAACGCTGTATATTAAAACGTATTTCTTCTATTGGAGAATCTGTCTATTGCGGATTTTATTTCCTCATCGCTAAACGCATTTGGTACATTTACATTCTCTTCCAGCCCATCAAGTTCCACGCCGTCAAAACGGTATAATTTTTTCAGCAGCTTCCATAGGGTCTTAAGTTCTTCTTCATCAAAAGCTTTAAACGTGTCTGCCATAAAATCAATGGATACACTGACGCCACAGTCTGTTAAAGTCTTGAGACCCGACTCCGTTAAATGTACGTTTACGGCTCTTTTGTCTTTGGGACTGGGGATAATCTGGGCAAAGCCCTTTTTACAAAGGCTGTTTACCAGCTGGGTCATATTTTGTTTGGTCGCCCCTAATTTACCGGCAATATTATTGATTGTTGTTTCATCCTCCGGCAAATGAAGGATAGCAAGGGCAGTCATATATTGTCTGGATGTTAATGGCTCGCAATATTTATCTCCGGTTGCCTGCAGCTTGTTTGAAACAGAAATCAAACAGGAGTAAACCTGCTCCATCAGATATAATAGATTGAATTCTTTATCGTAATCCATGGCAGTTATCATAACCTCACTAACATTTTTTATGGTATATAATCAATATGTTGTCTATTATTATATAGCCATGGGAGACAGCGGTCAAGAATTCTGTTGTAAGAACTCAATTGTTCTTTGAAAGGACTCATATTGGCCTTGGGCATTTCCTTCAAGAGTGCCTCCAGAAGTAAAAACACCGCCATCCATTGGTATATTTAAAGTGAAGTTTAATGGAATGATATAAGGGATGGGCAGGGGATGCCCCATGTTTTCAAAAGGCATTATTTCGTAATAATGAGAGTAATCACAGTTTTCTAAATGATTGATAATTTCCCTGCATGCTTCATGGCTGTTCCAGATATTATCTTTTTCTCCGCAAATCAAAAGAATATCTGCCTGTGAATTTTCCACTTTTATACGCGCTTCCCCGCGGTTCTTTGCTTTTTCAATACTTTTTCTGTAAGTGCTGGTAAAACCGAACGGAATTCCTTTTACCAAGTCTTTTTTCCGGTCTTCAAAAAAAATATCGTTATCCACCTGAATAAATGGAATTGATTTTCCCTGATAGGACCAGGAAGATACATTTTTTCCATTGGTCAATCCGTCAAGAGCCTGAAAACAATAGGTATGTGGCTCCACTGCAACGACTTTTTTTATCTGTTTATATCTGGAAGCCAATAGAAGAGCCAGTTCTCCCCCCTTGGAAGTACCATGAATATAAATATCTTTTGTATCAGTAATTTTACTGGTCTCTAACCAGTTAAAAATCTTCTCGAAATATTCCAGCGGAACTTCCTCCAGTTTTTCCGGCAGTCCCTCAGAATTAAAATAGGATACAGTCAGTACATTAAATCCCCTTGAGGCAAGGGGCGCCGCCATAAGAAACAGGCTTTCCATATGGCCGTCAGATCCGCCAAGCATTAAAATAGTTTTATTTCCTGAGTCCTTTTTATAAAAGAGCTGACCCGTAAAATCGCCGTGAATCGGTTTCATCAGTATATCATCTGTTTTAAAATGCCTTTTTAACTGTACCTTTTTCGTTTCAGCAGAAGTTTCAAATAGCAGGTTCATAAGAATGGGATTTTCTACCGAGATATGTTCGCCAATATTCTTTCCTTCGGATTTATTTTGTTCTAATGAATAGATAAGTCCCATACTGTCAGCCGTCTTGTAGGTTCCTTCTATGGGAATTGCAGTATCCAGGTCAATTTCTCCAGATTCGCCAGCAATAAAAACAGCATACGAAGAGAATTCTTCCCCACTGCACCAGGGGAGTTCCATTTTTAAACTTACCCTTAACTGACTGTATGGGAGTAAATCGAAAATTCTGATCCTGATTTTTTCATCTGCCAATGCTTCCTGATTCTCTACTTCTACTTTCATGATAAATCCTCCTTATGATAAAAAGACAATATACTGTCTATTTATCATAAGGATACTCCTGCAATGAAATAAAGTCAATATATTGTCTAAATATTTATGGAGTTAATGAAACTTTACTGCATAGTAAAACGCTTTCCCATATCATAAGCCATGAGACAGTCTTTTGGAAACTGGTTTTCCCTGACCATAGCTTTATGATGCTCATCAAAAACGGTCACAACGTATTTCTCATAATTGTCGAACTGATAAGTATCATAGGAGAAAAGTGATTCACTATACCCAAAGGCCCTTTTAAGGAAGCTTTCGATACCGTCTAATGTTGAACGAAAGCCCCGTTCCTCCATCTGTTCGGCAGTTACATTCATGGTATAAATAACCCCGGTCTTGATTTTTCGTTCAAAGAGGCTTTTGTAACCCTCTGTATAAGTGACATAAGGGAAAATAAGGCGTTCCAAAAAGGCATGCATTTGTCCGGTTACATCATAAAGATAGATGGGTGATCCCAGGATAATGGCGTCAGCCTCTTTGATTCTCAAAAGAATGGGACTTAAATCATCCTTCCAGGCACAAGATCCATAACTCGGTCCATCCTTTCTCTTACAGGCGAAACAGCTGGTACAACCCTTATAATTTAAATCATATAAATTGATCAGTTCTGTTTCAGCTCCATTTGCCTGCGCGCCATCCAGTGCTTTCTTAAGCAGAACAGCCGTGTTGTGATTCTTCCGGGGACTTCCATTGATTGCAATCACTTTCATATTGATATCCTCCTACTTGATTTTTACAGATAAATTATATATCCTTATACTCAGTAAGAGAAGTATGCACATTGTTGTTAGATACTAACTTTTTTGTTAGCAGGGAGGAAATGAATGTCGGATTTTAAAAGAAATTACAGCAGCTGTCCCATGTATTACACCATGTCGGCTGTAGAGGGAAAGTGGAAATGGATCATTTTGTGGAAGATTTATGAGGCGGGAATCATTCGATATAATAAATTGTGGGGAGAACTGAATCCGATTGCACATAAAACATTAAGCGCGCAGCTAAAAGAACTGGAAGCCAGCAGTTTAATCCACAGGGAGCAATACAATGAGGTACCGCCCCGTGTGGAATATTCTCTGACTGAAGAAGGACGCACCCTGATCCCAATATTGGAGCTGATGTATCAATGGGGGCAGGAGCATATGAAATAAAAGCGTGGCAGTAATTTACAGGAGCTCAATAATAGCTTCTAATTCTTCAGATAACCCCTTTGCCAGTTCAAAATCGGTGTTTTTTAAGGCCAGTTCGATTTTTGTCTCCACTGCCTTTTTCTTTTGCTCTAATTCTAAATAGTCTTTATCAAAATGTCTGGCATAAATCATTTGTCTGAATTTACGCATGCTCATTTTCCGGATTGTCTTATCATCAATGATTAAGACGTAGTCCGCACAATTTACGATGGTATAAAAATCGTGGGAGATCATTAAAACTGAACCCTTGTAGTTTGCAATGGCTTGTTCCAATGCGATCTGTGAGTAGGTGTCCAGATGGCTGGTAGGTTCATCAAGAAGCAGCAGATCTGCTTTACCAGCAGAAATTTTGGCTAATTGAAGTATATTTTTTTCGCCGCCGGACAGGGCACCGATTTTTTGATGAAGGACCGATTCATCAAAGGTATAGTTGGAAAGATAGGAGCTGATTTCATCGTATGTTTGAAACCCAAGGCGGAAGAAATAATCCAATACTGTTTCAGTCTCATCTAGCATTTCACCCTGGAGCTGGGATAAAAAGGCTGTCTGAATGGTTTCATTGATCTCTATGGAATCTTTGCTGTTTTTATAGATATCACGGAGTAATGTAGTTTTTCCGGTTCCGTTGGGGCCGATCAGGGCAACTTTATCTGTGGATTTGATTTCAAAGTTAACATCGTTTAAAAGTATTTCATCAAATGCCGCACTGTAGTCTTTAACAGTTAATACGACTGCATCTTCCAGATTATTGGCAATGGTAAAGTGAATATCCGGCTGTTTGATTTCCACAAATGGTGCCTGAATTCTTCGGGCGATTAACCGTTCCTGGATTTTCTTTCTCGCTTTTAAGGATTTTCCTCTGGCTGCTTCTGTGTGTGTGGTAGCCAGTGATCTTAAATTGTTAATGATAAGCTGATTCCTCTGGATTTCTTCTGTGTCAGCCACAGCCAGTTCCTGCAATTCAATTTTCTTTTGCAGCAAAGTGAAGTTATAATCAATATACCGTCCGTCAAACTCCTGAAGCAGTTTATTTTCCAGGTGAATAATTTTGTTAAAACAATGATTTAATAAATACCGGTTATGTGTAATAACCAGCATCGTGCCCTTATGTGAATTGATCAGGTTTTTAAGAGAATTTAAATTCTCAAAATCCAGAAAAACATCAGGTTCATCCATAATAATTAAATTAGGCTGGGTCAGCATTTCCTTTATTACCTGGACCAGCTTGAACTCGCCGCCACTGAGCTGGGAGACAGGAAGATTTTCCAGCTTTCCAAGGTCTGCCAGACCTAACTGCTTATTCATGTTGGTTTCAAAATTATCTCCGTCAATTGCCTGGAAGGCATCCAGAGCCTGCTGGTATTTTTCCAGGAGATTATCAATGTCTGATGAAGTTTCCATCTCAGTACAGATGGATGTTATTTCGTTTTGCAGTTTTGTAAATTCCGCACCAATATATTGTGCGACCGTTATATCCTCTGCATCGTCTCGTTCATAGAACTGGCTTACATATCCAATTCTGCAATTGGGGGATATCTCCAGTTTTCCATCAAACATATATTTATCAGGATCCATAAGGATATGAATCAGTGTACTTTTTCCGCTTCCGCTGGTTCCAATAAAGGCGCAGTGCTGGCCGTCTTCTAAAGTGAACGAAATATTATGATATAAATCCTTTTGCGGAAATGAGTAAGACAGGTTATCAAATTTTATCATGTAAGTCCTCCATGTGTGAATTTACCTTTGGTAGCATACCATCTTTTATTAATTATTTCAATTAATTCGTTTGTCTGGTCATATTTTCTTTTCCCCACACGCACATAGAGCGTACGATGGGAATAAGGCTTTCCCCTTTTTTCGTCAGATAGTATTCAACCTTGGGAGGAACCTGGGGATATTCTTTTCGTTCTATCACATTCTCTTTCTCCAGTTCCTTTAGCTGTGTACTTAGCATTTTGTGGGTAATACCGGATATATTTCTTTTTAACTCCCCGTATCTGACCGGTGTCGTACAGGCCAGAAGATATATGATTTTTAATTTCCATTTTCCGCTTACAATGGAAAGTGTGTATTCAAATGGCTCTTTATTGCTTACGAAACACATCTTTTCAGTCATTGATTACTCTCCTTTTCGTAAGTATGCTACAAAAAAGTGCATACTTTTCTTCTTGCATAAATTCATTATAATGGGAGCTGATGATAACATCAAGTATAAGAAAAGAGGCTGAAAATATGATTATTGACGGACATTCCCATGTAACTTTACCAATTGAGGAGCATATCAGTACCATGAATAAGGCGGGAGTTGATAAAACAGTCTTGTTCTCTACTACTTTCCATCCGGAAACATCTGTGAATTTTGAAGAGATAAGTACATCAATAAAATTTTTAAATGATTTACTTGCTGGTAAAAAAGGCTCTATGGTAGAAGCAAGAAAAAAGGCCGCAACAGAACTTGCGACAGCAATTGCCCGGTATCCTGACAGATACGTCGGTTTTGGTGCTGTTCCCATTGGGTTGGATTTGCAGGAAACATTGCAATATGTGAACGATGTAATCTATAAGAACAGTTTGACCGGAATGGGAGAATTTACTCCAGGAAACGGGCAGATTCATTTAATGAAGAATATTTTCCGCGCTTCCGTGGAATTTAATCATCTCCCAGTTTGGATTCATGCATTTTTTCCATTGACAATTCAGGATATTAATGAAATTGCAGCCCTTGCACTTGAATATCCAGAGACTCCGGTCATTCTGGGACATCTGGGCGGGTGCAACTGGCTTGAAACCATAAATCTGGTTAAAGAAATACCTAATTTGTATCTGGATACGTCTGCTTACTATTCTACATTTGTTTTAGGTGCTGTAATAAACGAAGTGCCAGACAAATGCCTTTTCGGTGTGGATCGTCCGTTCGGAGATTTACAGATATCAATAGACACAATTCTGCGTTTGGCAAATTCGTCTGAGATCTCTGATGCTGTTTTAGGCGGGAATATAGCCAGACTTTTGCAAATTACAGAATAACATATGAAGTGAAATATACTTTGACATTTTCCGTATCTGTAATATACTGTTTGAAGTGAAACGTATGTGTCATTCCACTGATTCAATTAAATTTATATGAATTGAGAAAATATTGAATGAAAAAAACAGAAAGACAGAATGGAATCATTCATTTGTTACGAATGCGGAAAAAAATGACCGCCAAAGAGCTGGCTGATTATTTTGATGTGAGTGAGCGGACAATTTACAGAGATATTGATGCGCTCAGTCAGCTTCGTGTACCCATCATTTCCTATGAGGGACTGGGTGGGGGGTACGAAATAGATTCCTCCTATTTTATGCCAAGCATTAAACTGAGTGAGCAGGAAATATTAATGCTTTTGATGGTGTTAAAAGCAGGGGAAGAATTTCGCATTCCAAATATGGCGGCCGATTATAATCTTCTAAGCGGCAAACTGCTGAATGTTTTACCGGATGAAGAGAGACAAAAGGCTTCCCAGGTCATTTCACACATAAATTTTGACATATTGCGGATAATACCCATGGGTTATGCGGAAGATGTTTTAAAGCCAATATTAGAGGCATTTTGGAAATCCTGCGATCTGCAGCTTAGTTATTACCACCCAGAGCGGAATACCACAGAAACCAGACGATTTTCGCCCATAGAGCTGCAGTTTGGAGATGGAGGCTGGTATATCAATGGCTACTGTCATTTGAGGAAAGAAAAGCGAACGTTCCGCCTTGACCGAATTGAGTCAATTACATGTGTGGATGAAAAAAATTGTTTTATTAACAGGGAATTACCTGAACCAGAGCATGATAAGTTTCGGTGGAATACTTATGAACTGATGTTAGATCCGGCTCTATACAGGATTATCAGGGATGACGTATATCTCCAGAATGCCATGACCCGATCCATAGACAATAAAATACATCTTACTGTGAGGACTCCTTATAAGGATGAAATATGTAAACTGGTATTATGCCATCCGGAGAAGGTGACCGCTTTAAAACCGGAAGAATTTTTGGAAGAAATAAAACAGTTAAGTGTTACACTATCCGGGAAATATCAAAATATAACACCAGGGAGCTTAGCAGATGAAGAAATCAATTAGAATCATTGGGAAAATAATACTTTGGTTTTTTGTGATAATCGTTGTTCTTTTAATAATCTCAGCATTGGCTCACAAAATTCTTACGTCAATGGAAAAAGACAAATATAAGATTGGAAAAACCATTGATATCAATGGAAAGCATATGCAGGCATATGTGACCGGACAGGGAGACAAGACAATCGTTTTATTGAGCGGCTTGGGAACGGCATCACCAATTACAGATTTTATGCCCCTGGCAGATCGATTAAGTGCAGATTATAAAGTTGTGATTCTTGAATACTTTGGTTATGGTTTCAGCGATACAACAAATGCAGAGCGCTCCAATGAATATATAGTAAATGAAATACGAACCGCACTGAACCAGTTAGAAATAAAGGGACCGTATATTTTAATGCCTCACTCAATATCCGGAGTATATTCCCTGTATTTTGCAATGAAATACCCGGATGAAGTGGAAGCAATCATCGGTATTGATGAATCAGTGCCCAATCAGACAAAATTTAGTAAAGATCCCGACATGTCTCACAGCTTAACTTTGCTTAACACATTTGGAATCATAAGAGACGTCTCATATCTTTTGCCGGATGCCTGGGATAGTAAGAGCGAAAATAATAATTATACGCAAGAGCAGATTAAGTTAAAAAAAATGGCTACAGCATGGAACAGTCTGAATAAATCAGTAATCAATGAATTTAACATGGTAAATAAAAATACAGAAGAATTATATGATGTGAAATATCCCGATAATCTCCCTGTTCTAGCAATTTTAGCTAAGGAGTCAGTGGATACCGATAATTACTGGTTACCCCTTCATCAACAGTTAATAACCAACCCTTCCATACAAAAAGTTGAAACGCTTGCGGGAGGGCATTATCTGCACTGGACGAATGCGGATAAAATAGCGGAACTGGCAAAAGAATTTATTTCAGCGAATTAATAAATTACACTCTAAACTCTGACATTCTTATGTCAGAGTTTATTTGTTATGCTGATGCTATTAAAAAATGCCGATACAGGCAAGCGGGAGGAATCCATATGATATACACGGTAAGAGGACCTATTCATAAAGAAGAACTTGGAATTACGTTAGGTCATGAGCATTTTAAGTGGGAGACAGATGAATTTTTAGCGAACAGCATGTATTTTGACAAACAGTATCAGTTGGAAAACATGGAATCAGACATGAACTATATTATACCGGTCATGCTTGATATAAAGGAAAGAGGAGTAAAGAGTATAGTAGAAGCCTCGCCTCCATTGGGTGGGCAAAACGTCAAAATGCTAAAAGCTTTATCAGAACAGACGGATCTGCATATCATTGCCTGCACTGGCTGGAACATGACAAAACAGCTTTACGACGTATTTCCCGATCATTTTGAAGAACAGCTGGCAAACCGCTGGATAAAGGATTTTAAAGAAGGTCTGGATACAATGGATGGCATTATTATTCGTCCGGGGCATATCAAACTGCTGCTTGACAAGGGCAGACTGTCAGGTGTAGATAAGTCTATGCTGGTTGCGGCAGTGAGAGCCAGTAAAGAGACAGGTATCCCTGTGCATTGTCATATCATAGAGGCAGAAATGGTTCATGAAGTGATACAGGTACTGGATGGGGTGAATGCTGACTATAACAAATTTCTTTGGGCCCACGCAGATCACGAAGCAAACAGGGATACGGTGGAATTGGCAGCAAAAAAGGGGATGTGGATTGGTATTGATACCATAAGGAAGGGGAAAAGTGCCTGGGATTTTGAACTGCTGAACTATATTATTTCACTTAATTACAGCCATAAGGTACTGCTTTCCCAGGATTATGACTTCTATTCAGAGGGGAAAGAATCGATGGATAATCATCCCTGTACAACTATCTTTGACGAATTTATTCCTTATTGTTCTGCCAACGGAATAAGCAGGCAGGAAATAATCCGCATGATGACAGAAAATCCAGCAAATTTTTATGATGTGGATTAGATAAGAAATGATAAGTGAGGATGTTTCGATGTATAAGATAATTATAATTGCAGGTAAGTTTGTTCTATTTGCCTTAGCTGCTATCATTTCATTCTGTTTCATTTCGGGAATCTGCCAGGCTTTCATCATGGTATGAGTTATATAAAATTGGTACAGCAATAAAAATCAACCGTTACAATCAGCCAAACGGTTGATTTTTTTATTTCTGTAATACCGTATGATATCCGTAGTAAACAAAAAGGAGACAATTGCCATGGATAATCTAATGACAGTCAGTAATTTAAAAAAGAGCTTTAAAGAAAATATTGTTCTAAAGGGAATCAGTTTTGAGATCCGCAGGGGAGAGGTACTGTGTTTTTTAGGACCTAACGGAGCAGGAAAAAGTACTACCATTAATATTCTCACCGCTGTACTAGGAAGTGACGAAGGGGAGATTTGCTTCAAAGGTAATAAAATCAGCAAAAGACTGCGCAGCTACAAACAGTCGATTGGAATAGTCCCTCAGGATATAGCCCTTTATGAAGAGTTAAGTGCTGAAAGCAATTTAAGGTTTTTTGCTTCTCTTTACGGACTTTACGGCAGCAGACTGGATGATGCGGTAGAGGAGGCACTTATCTTTGCTGGATTACAAGACCGCAGAAAGGATAAAGTTAAGACCTTTTCGGGCGGAATGAAGCGGCGGCTTAATATTGCATGTGCCATTGCCCACCACCCGGAACTGGTGATTATGGATGAGCCAACAGTTGGAATCGATCCCCAAAGCCGAAATCATATTCTTTCCTCCATTAAAAAGCTTCAGAATCAGGGAATGACAGTTATTTATACGACTCATTACATGGAAGAAGTGGAAGTGATCTCGTCCCGTATTATCATAATGGATCATGGAACAATTCTTGCAGAAGGGACCAAAGAGAGTCTGAAAGAGGATATTGAGAACGAAAAAAGGTATATCATAGAAGTCGAGGAAAATGGGACAATTGGGCATGATGAGTTTTTTGCTGTGGAAGGTGTGAAGACTGTAAAAACAGATGGTAATACCTTTGAAATCACGTCTCTGAAAGGGGTGGAAAATCTTGACCGTATCATCGCACTGTTAAGTGATCATGGTGAAAAAATACGCAATATTACAAGCGAAGCAGCAAGTCTTGAGACAGTTTTCTTAAAGCTGACAGGACGCAAACTGCGTGACTGAGAAAGGGAGATATTTATGCGTCGTTTTATGGTAATTTTAAAAATGGATCTGGTCAATTTATTTAAAAACCCGGTTTTGGTAGGGTATAATACTGCATTTGCAGGTTTATTAATATTGATTCTGGGTTATTTATGCGGAGGGGATTATGCTGACAGTAACACCGCATATCAGTATTATACAGTTTCTCTTATTGTTTATGGAATGTTAAATGGGGCTATGACCGCCTCTAACTGCTTTATGGAGCGTGATATCAAAAGGGCTAACCTTCGTATTATTTATTCCCCTGTTGGAAGCTTCTTTGTTTATTTTTCTAAGTTGGTAGCCTCCTTTCTTTTTAATTATATCCTGCATACAATGCTCCTGCTTATTTTGTGTCCGCTTCTCCATGTAAGCCTTGGAGGTAATCCAGTATTTTTTATTCTCTTAATGGCTCCGGTAGAATTAGCGGCATCTGCTTTTGGAATCTTTTTTTGCTGTGTGTTCCATTGTGAAGAAACAACCAGTACCTTGTTAAGTACAGTAATTAACCTGCTTTGTTTTTTGGGAGGTACGTTTTTCTCTCTTGATGGAATGGGAAGCCTGATGTCCCTGATTACAAAAATATCGCCTGTGAGATGGCTTAATGAAGCTTTCTTTACCTTATCCTGTGATGACAGTCTGAGATATTTCTGGCCGGTATTTACTACTGCGTTGGTGCTTTCTGTCCTGCTGACATTGGGATGCGGGCTTTATTTCAGAACGGAGGATTATTTATGAGAACCTTTTTAGCAATTATTAAAAATATCTATGAGCGGACAGTTCCACGCCTGTCTATGTTTATTTTATTAACAGCATTCACCCTTGCCTCCATGGTTCTGGCCGTTCATCTAACAGATGTACAACAAGTGAGAGGCCATATTGTTCTGGTAACGGACAAATCTGCGGGGGTATTACCTTACAATTCTAAAGATTTTGATATTGTTGTATCAGCAGTAAAGCCGCCGGTTTCTGCCTTGGTAGAGAAGAAATATGATGCTTATGTGACAATTGGCAAAGATGGTGATTATCAGATCGAAACGCTCCGCAGTGATGATTATAAAAATATGGTTGATACAATGCTTCGTAATCCCGATGCCGCCCTTAAGGATCGTAAAAATGCCCGTGAAGTTGGTTCAAATATGATTGGATTTATGATGATGTTTCTTTTGATGGAGGTTTTTGCCAATCTGTTTGCTTTTGCAGATGATAAAGAGCAGGGACAATTGAGGCGTATTACAGTAGCGCCGGTTTCATTTAGCGCTTATCTGGCCGCTCACTGTATTTTCTGCCTGTCCATGTTTTTACCCGAATATATGCTGCTTGTTTTATTAAAATTCTGGGGATTTAACATAGGCTTTACCCTTTTACAGTATGCTGGTCTGATTTTAGTAATGGGCTTTTTTGGCATTTCTTTTGCCCTGCTATTAAATACATTAATCAGTAAACCGGATAATGCATCCATGCTTGGCAGGTCCATTATTGTTTTATCTTCCATGCTTGCGGGAACTTTTTATTTATTTAGTAAAGGAAACATTGTGTTGGATACAGTGATTAAAATACTTCCTCAAAAGCAGCTGATGGATTTTGTGGAATATTTAGAACGGGGAGAGGCATGGCATCATAGTTTTAGCATTGTATATGTAATTGCTTTTTCTATGGTTTTATTTATAATTTCCTGTGCCTGCTTACAGAGGAAATATATAAAAAGGGTTTAAAAATGAGACATTTCTTGTCAAAGCGAATGAACTGGATTACAATGATAGAAATAAATAGGGACAAATACATGACAGGTGAATGAACAATGGAGCACTCCTCAGACATATTACTTCTTACAACAAAATTAAAAATACCGGCACCCAGGAAAAATTATATTGTGCGTCAAGGGTTATTTGAACAGCTTTTAAAGTGTGGGGAAATGAGTATTATATTTTTAAGCGGCGGTGCCGGCACCGGCAAAACAACGCTGCTCTCGTCATTTATCCAGAAGAAGGAACTGAAAAATGTATGCTGGCTGTCTCTGGATTCTTCCAACACCAATGTGTATTCCTTTTGGCTTTATTTTACAGCAGCAGTCAGTCCTTTTTTGAAGGATGAGGGCAGTCTTTTTAATCTGTTAAGAACAAATCCGGATACCAAATACATGGAGAATCTGCTGATCACCCTGATTAAC
This sequence comes from Lacrimispora xylanisolvens, assembly GCF_002934545.1. Taxonomy (GTDB): domain Bacteria; phylum Bacillota; class Clostridia; order Lachnospirales; family Lachnospiraceae; genus Lacrimispora; species Lacrimispora xylanisolvens. The sequence continues at coordinate 79,817 of NZ_PTJA01000009.1, read as the reverse complement.
CAGCTGTGGGGAGATGAGGAATATTACATGGTACTTGATGATGTTCAATGTATTCGTGATGAAGCCCTTGTCAGAACCTTTGAGTTTTTTATTGAAGCAATGCCTTCCAATTTTCATTTTTTCATGCTGTCACGGGAAGACCCGCCTGTATATTTGGGACCGATGGCAGTATCCGGCCGCTTGATGTTTATTGATGGAAAACAAATGCAGCTGACCCCGGAAGAAGGAATCTCTTTTTTGAAGGATACGATGAAGTTGGAGGGCAGTGAGGAGGAACTCTATCAGTTAAATGATTATGCGGAAGGATGGATCGGAGGCCTGCAGCTTGCGGCGGCAGCAAAAGCAGCGGGTAAATATTCCGGTCAGCTGCTGCGTGCTGGAGGGGGGATTGCGTCCCAGTATCTCACCCGTGAGATTATCGATGCTCTGACTGAACCGGAGCAGGATTTTTTGATTAAAACCGGATATCTTTCTTATTTTGATGGGGAGATCTGCCAAAAACTGTTTCATAGCTTAACAAAACAGGATTTTAACCAGATGATGGAACGATTTATGGAGAAAAATCTGTTCATTATCTGTCTGGACGAGCAGAACGGAATCTATCGCTACCACAACATTTTATCAGAATATTTAAAACAGCAGTTTCTATGCCTTCCGGATGAGGAAAAATCAGAATGTTACAAAATAACAGCAGAAGCATTTGAGAATAAAGGTGAATATGAGGAAGCCTTACAGGAACATTGTGAGGCCGGTAATTATAATGAGGTTTTGCGTATCACCAAATTAATGGAAGGCAGGATAGAAGCCTGGAACTATCTTGACCGGGTTCCCATAGAGCTTTTATTTCAGGATGCAGATCTTGCCGCCCAGTGCTTTCTTTATAATCTGGGCAATATAAACACAGAACGATGTCATGTTATTTACGAAAAATTCAAAGAACTGTATCAGGACACTGATTTATTTCGTTTTGTTGACTTCGCTCAAATCTATTTTACCAGCAAAGATGGGATTTTGCCTCAATGTCCTGCACTGACGGATGAGCAAATGGAACAAATTCCGTTTGGACCCGTTATGAAAGCGGTACTGCTCATTGAAAATGCCGGGGCTTTGTTAGATCGAATGAATTATGAGGAAGCGGAAGCCTGTATCTTAAAAGGAATTAAGATTGCTTCCGGATTAAATTCGTTTATTGGCTTTTTCGCTTATAATCAGCTGAGCCAGGTTTACGAAGAAATGGGACGGCTAAATGACTGCTTTTCCTGCTACACCAAATCGAAAGAAATACTGAAAACAGTCAGCGGATTGATGGGTATCGATACCAACTATTATTTTGGTTTGGCAGGAGTTTATATGCGCAGAATGGAACTGGATCAGGCAAAGGACGTATTGGAACAAACCAGGCAGATGCTTACTGAGCGTCATATTCATGCAGATATTACGGACATGACATTAGCCTATCACCTGGTCGAAATGAAGTTTCTAAGCGGTGAGAATGATACAGCGGTTTCTTATGTAGAGGGGATTTTATCGGAGTATCCCAATTACAGTGTACTCTCGCTGGGACGTCTGCTCTATGAGCTTGCCTGTATTAACAGGCTGTCAGAGAGCCTGTCAGAACGCTTTTTGAATGAGCTTAAAATTGCAGCGAAATATAAGCAGCAGCCGTTTATGAAACTCCTTCGTGCCCGAATCCTGTTTCAGCGGGGGATGGCAGATGAGGCCTTGAAAGAAACCGAGGACATACTGGCTGCTTCCCGTCTGCATCATAATATGCTTCGTCTGACAGAAGCTGGTATTCTTAAAATAGTTATGCTTTCCCATATGCCAGGAGGGGGGAGCCAGCGGGAAATCACCAATCTGCTGGTTGAAGAAATTCATTATTCATACAAAAACCGGATACTTATGCCATTTTACCTTGACCGAATCACTCTTTTGCCTTTGTTAAAGGAATTATATCAGAAATCATCTGGCAAACAATTAATGAGTCCGGAGGAAGTCTTATTTTTAAGTGACATTATAATGATCTGCGGAGGTCAGACAGTTAAGGAAAACAGTATAGAGATGCTGTCAGCCCGTGAACAGGAAGTATTAAGCCAGCTGTCTCTTGGTATTACCAATCGGGAAATTGCAGAGAATCTCTGTATATCCCAGGCCACGGTGAAGACCCATGTACTCAGTATCTTTGGAAAACTTGGAGTTTCCTCCCGTATGATGGCTGTAGAAAAGGCGAGGAAAGACGGACTTTTATAATCGCTATATTAGTACTTGCAAAAACAGTTTTTTTAAAGTAGAATGAAAACAACATTTTTGAGAGGAATTAAACTATGAACCCATTTTACATGAACAGCTTAAGACGCAGAGATAGACGTAAACTCTTGTAACTGATGCCAGTACATTCGCACGGTTGCAGGATTGATACGTCTTGTTTCTGTGCGGTTCATAGTTTATAGCAGAACCGTAATTGTTTCAGCATTCGCTGATCTTTTGCGGTTCTTTTTTTATTCTTTTATAGAAAATGAAAAAATGGAGGTCAGATATGAAGGAAGAAATTTGTAAATGGATTGCAAAAAAACTGGTAAATGTAAGTGAACAGGAAGTGATAACGGTTATGGAAATTCCTCCGGAGGACTATATGGGAGATTTCGCACTTCCATGTTTTTCTTTTGCAAAAGTATTGCATAAGAATCCTGCCGGAATTGCACAAGAACTGAACACTTCTCTGGAGGACGTACAGGAAGAACTGGGGATTGAAAAATCAGAGGCGGTGAATGGGTATTTAAATATCTTTATGAAACGTGACAAATACGTAGAGTACTGGATCAATAAAATCAAGAGTCCTGATTTTGGGCTTAAAAAGACCGGAACAGGTAAAACCATCTGTATGGATTATTCTTCCCCTAATATTGCAAAAAATTTCCATGTGGGACATTTACGTACGACTGTCATTGGCAATTCCCTATACCGTATCTATAAAAAACTGGGATTTCATGTTGTCCGCATCAATCATTTGGGCGATTGGGGTACTCAGTTTGGAAAGCTGATTGTAGCATATAAAAAGTGGAGTGATGAGGAAACCGTAAAAGAAAAGGGGATAGAGGAATTACTGCGGATTTATGTGAAATTTAATACAGAGGCAGAAAAGGACCCCGAATTGCTTAGTCAGGCCAGAAACTGGTTCGTAAAGATGGAGCAAAACGATGAGGAAGCCATTGGGATATGGAACTGGTTTAAGGAGATTAGTTTAAAGGAATATTCCCGTGTGTATGATCTGCTGGGGATCACCTTTGATTCTTATGCCGGCGAAAGCTTTTATCGGGATAAAGTACCTGCTTTAGTAGAAGAACTGAAAAGCAAAGGGCTGTTAAAGAAGAGCCAGGGAGCAGATATTGTTGATTTGTCAGAATATGATATGCCTCCGTGTCTTATAACCAAAAGCGATGGCAGTTCCATCTATCATTCCAGGGATATAGCTGCTGTTTTATATCGGAAAGAAACATATCACTTTGATCGTTGTATCTATGTAACAGGAATGGAGCAGAGCTTACATTTTAAGCAGGTATTTAAAGCAATTGAAGTAATGGGATACAACTGGGCGGATACTCTGATTCACGTTCCTTACGGATTAGTAAGCCTGGAAGGAGCGAAATTGTCTACCCGCAGCGGTAACATTATTTATGCAGAGGATATCCTAAATGAATCGATTGAACGTGCATTTCAAGCAATTCAGGATAAAAATCCGGATTTAAAAGAGAAAGAACAGACGGCTGAAAAAATAGGAATTGGCGCAGTTATTTTTCATGATTTGTTTAATCAGAGAATTAAAAACGTGGATTTTTCCTGGGAAGCTGTACTAAGCTTTGATGGAACTACTGGCCCTTACGTTCAGTATACCTATGCACGTGCCAGAAGCATAATGAGAAAGAATAGTAAGGAAGCTGATTATGAAAACATTGATTTTCATGCATTGACGGAAGACATGGGGTACGCACTGATCAAAGCACTTTCCGGTTATGAGGAAGCCGTAAAAAAGGCGGCTGAGCGCTATGAACCTTCTGTTATTGCAAGGTTTTTAGTAACTGTCGCTGTAGCATTTAATAAGTTTTATCACGAATGCCCAATTTTACAGGCGGAAGAGAGCACAAAGCAGGCAAGGATTGTTCTGACAGATCTGGCTCAAAGGGTCATTTTGGATGCCTGTGGTCTGCTTGGCATGGCATGTCCTGAAGAAATGTAAGAATATAGGAGCAGAACTCAAATTACGTGGTATAATCAGGAAAAAGAGCATATACAAATATAGGAAGTCCGATGGAAGGAAAATTATAAGGTGACGACAATGAAGGAATCGCATGTCCGGTATAAAGTGGAAGCGTGGGACAGCTTACAGCATCTGTTTCAGATTAAGAAGATAAATGATCATACCTTACATTTCCTTGCATCATTTGATGGTAAATTAGATATGATCCGGCTGCAGAAATCGGTTGATCTGTCAGCAGAAGCGTTCCCTTTGCTCAAATGCCGTTTTAATGAGGGGGGAAGACGACCATATTGGGAGTATTGCAGCAATACTACCAATGAAATGCTGACTTTGATTGAAACAGAAGACGTTGATACGGCAGTAAATCAGTTCCTTGTTTCAGAGATTATTACAACAACAGGTCCTCAGATAAAGCTGGGGGTGATCCGGGATACAAAAACGGATACCCTTATTATAATAATGAACCATATGCTATGTGATGGGGCAGGATTTAAAGACTATCTGTATCTGCTAAGCGGCATTTACGATAAGCTCAGGGGAGATGCAGATTATCATCCATCTCCATTGGGAAGCAGAAGATTATCTCAGATCACTGGGAGGTTTTCATGGAAAGACAAAATAAAAATTTTATTAAGTAAGAACGACATGTCCACTCATGATCCCGCCAAGTTAAAACTGGAGGGAGATTTAAGCAACCCCTTTATTGAAATCAGAAGCATCCCTGAAGAAGTCTTTCTAAACCTGAAAGATTATGCCAGGAAGCATGATGCTACCATAAATGATATGATCCTTACAGCATATATCCGCACTCTATATGAAACATTTGGTTATGTATTTGCAATACCCAGTACGGTTGACTTAAGAAAATATTTACCTGATCATAAAGCAGAAAGTATTTGTAATCTCTGTACCAATCTTACCTGCGACATCGGGTCCGATATAGGAACTTCTTTTGTAGATACTCTTTTAAAAGTCAGAGATTGTATGAAGAAAGAAAAATCCAGTATCGCCTGTATAAAAAGTATGCTGGTGATGGAAAAAGTATATGATGTATTGCCCTATAAGCTGGCAGAAAGTATTGTAAATAAAAGCTTTGATAATGCGTTGATTGCCTTTACAAATATTGGAATCATTGATAAATCACAGTTTTACTTTGATGAACTGAATATTACAAAAGCTTATATGACCGGCTCTATTAAATACAGCCCCTATTTTCAGCTTGCGGTATCTACGTTTGATAATAATCCTGTGCTGAGTGTCAATCTTTTTGGTTCCCAGGCTGATCGGGATATGATATCTTCTTTTCTTGACAAGGTTGTTCTGAAATTGAATGGTAACTATAATTAATTAATGCAATGGGAAAAGGAAACATATGGACTATGAAAAACAAAAACGATTTATAGTGAACCTGATTTACTGTGGATTGATTATTTTGTTAGTGACCATTACCATCCGATATGCATTGGGGCTGGTTTCTCCATTTTTAGCGGCATTTTTAATCGCTTACATCTTAAAAATACCGGCAAAATGGATCGCTGGGAAAACAAAGCTTCCTTATAAGCTGATTGCCATGGTTTTGGTTCTGGTATTTTACAGCACGGCGGGTATACTGATCGCCCTGGTTGGAATAAAGCTGGTGACGGTCACCGTAGATATGGTTATGGCATTGCCGTCCATCTATACGAATCAGATGGAACCTGCACTTGGTTACCTTTTTAAAGGGATTGAGCATACGGTTTCCCGTATGGATGCTGCTCTTGTAAAAACTCTTAATGGCTTGTTCGCCCAGTTTGTTCAGTCTGTAGGTGAACTTGTTACCAGCTTATCTGTCCGGATTGTGGAGACACTTACCGGATACGCCTCCCTGCTGCCTGGAATATTTGTCAAAATCCTGCTGATGATTATTTCAACCTTCTTTATTGCAGGAGATTACGATCTTATGGTTGAATTTATAGATCGCCAGTTATCGGATAAGGCAGTCGGATTGCTTTTGCAAATAAAGGAATATGTGGTAGATATCCTGTTTGTATATATCCGATCCTACGCCCTTATTATGGCTGTTACATTTGTGGAGCTGTCCGTTGGGCTTGCCATCATCGGTGTGTCAAATGCAATATTAATCGCTTTCGCGATCTCTGTTTTTGACATTCTTCCAGTGCTTGGAACCGGCGGGATTATGCTTCCATGGATGGTGGTCGAGGCTGTTCAGGGAAATGGTCCATTAGCCCTGGGGCTGCTCCTGGTGTATCTGTTTATTACAGTGATCCGTAACATTCTGGAACCTAAAATTGTAGGAAGTCAAATAGGTTTGCACCCAATTGTAGACCTGGTAAGCATGTTTGTAGGAGCGCAGCTTTTTGGTATTGTAGGAATGATCAGCTTTCCCATATTTTTTTCCCTGCTCTGCCATTTAAATGATACTAATACAATCAAGTTGTACAAATAAATTTCATGAAACTTTTCAAAGCGTATGGCAGCATGCGCTTTTTTTATTTGTCCGTGTTATCCCATATAATTTGTTCGGCATATGGGAATTACTATTCGGTATATGGGAACAATTTAGTTGAATTATATTTGTCATAATGTTATGATAAAAACATGAAAAACAACATGATTTTAAACATAATTAACAAAAAAAGAGAGGAAAGGCATTGATGAACGATGGAGAATAGCAAACCTTCGGAAAAAAAATCGTCACATGTTCAATCTGTGGAGCGGGCACTTCTCTTAATCGAATTACTGGCGAAAGAAGACAGCGAAATGACGCTGACAGAAATTGCGACCCGGTTAAACTGGCCTAAAAGCACGGTTTACGGATTGATTTCCACTCTTCGTGATTACCGGTATGTGGACCAGTCAGAGGAGACCGGCTGCTATCGTCTGGGAATCCGTTTCTTTGAACTGGGGAATCAGATTGGTCATTCCTGGGATATCCGTTCCATTGCGAAGCCGTTTATGCAAAAGCTTAATAATCAGCTGGGTGATATGATACAGCTTGCAACAGAAGATCAGGGTGAAGTGCTTTATCTGGATAAAATTGACTCCAATCACCTGATACGGATTGTATCGGAAATCGGCAGACGTCTTCCCATGCATTGCAGCGGCCTGGGTAAATCCATACTGGCGTACTTACCAGCAGGTAAAGTCAAACAGATCATGCGTCAGCATGGAATGCATTCCTTTACAGAACGAACCATAACCACACTGCCAGCTCTTTTAAAGGAATTGGAGCAGATCCGCAGCCAGGGCTACGCAGTGGATGATCAGGAAGTTATGATGGGGCTGCGATGTGTGGCGGCACCTATCTTTGACAGCAGGGGACAGGTAAAATATGCAGTCAGTGTATCCGGCTTATGCAGCCAGATGAATGGGGAACGGATGGAACGAGTAATTGTTCTGGTAAAAGAAACAGCGGATTCCATATCATCTGCAATGGGCTACAGAAAACCTCAACAGAATTAATTCAAAAAGGAGAGTGGATTAAAATGATGGAAAAAAGACCTGAAATTGCAAATTCAATTATGACCGGCGGGTTTCAGACAAATTACCATGATGTGGGAGAGGGGTTTCCTCTTGTTATGCTCCATGGTTCCGGACCAGGAGTATCTGCGTGGGCAAACTGGAACAAAGTATTTCCCCTTCTTGCACCCAATCACCGGATACTGGCGCCGGATATGGTTGGCTTTGGTTATACTGACCGGCCGGAGGGAATTCATTACGGTATGGATGTATGGGTGAAACAGACCATTGATTTTCTGGATGCGCTGGAAATTGAACAGGCGGATTTAGTGGGAAATTCCTTTGGAGGAGCACTGGCTCTTGCTGTTGCAATAACCAATCCTAAGCGGGTACGCAAACTGGTGCTGATGGGGAGCATGGGAGTTACATTCCCTATTACTTACGGTCTTGACCGGGTATGGGGATACCAGCCTTCTCTGGAGAATATGCAGGAACTGATTGGCATATTTGCCTATAATCAGGCAATGATGCCGAAAGAACTGGCAGGAGCAAGGTACGAAGGAAGTATCCAGCCAGGATTTCAGGAGAGTTTTTCCTCCATGTTTCCTGAGCCCAGACAAAAGGGTGTGGAAGCAATGGCAAAATATGAAATTTACTTAAGGGAGGTGCGCCACCAGACTTTAATTGTCCATGGAAGAGAAGACCGGGTCATTCCGCTTGAAACTTCCATGAAGCTGGCCCAGTGTCTGGAGAACAGCCAGCTTCATGTGTTTGGCAAATGCGGTCACTGGACTCAGATTGAGCGGACAGAGGAATTTGCTGCTCTGGTACATAATTTCCTGACGATTGATCCTCTTTATGCCAGACAGTGAAGAGAGGTGGAAGGATATGGAAGAAAAAATAATAAAATTTGCTGATGACCTGTTTAAGGCTCAGGTGAATGGGATCCCTATTCTGCCTCTTACACAGACAGACCCCTCTTTAAGTGTTCCCGATGCATATGCCATCCAGCTTGAGAATGTGAAGCGTCAATTAAGCCTTGGTCAGGTTGTATCCGGTAAAAAAATAGGATTAACTTCTGAGGGAATTCAAAAGCAGCTGGGTGTGAATGAACCGGATTACGGGCATTTATTTAAAAGTATGGAGTATTCGCTGGAAGTGCCCTTTGACCGGCTGCTGCAGCCTAAAATAGAAGCAGAGGTAGCATTTATATTAAAGGAAGATTTACAAGGCGGAAAAGTCACGCCGGAAGATGTTCTTCGGGCTACGGATTATGTGGTATGTGCCTTTGAGATCGTGGACAGCCGTGTTGCAGACTGGAAAATCAAACTGCCTGATACCATTGCAGATAATGCCTCTTCTGGCTGCTACGTTCTTGGTAAGAAAAAGGTTTTTTTAAATCAGGTTGATTTATCAGCCGTTAAAATGGAACTGTATAAAAACGGAGAAGAACTTGTTGGAAAGGGAACCGGAGCAGCAGTTCTTGGCAATCCCATTTATTCCGTGGCATGGCTTGCCAATTGCCTTTGGAATTATGGTGTTGTCTTAAAAAAAGGAGAGGTGATTTTATCCGGAGCCTTCAGCGCAGCTCCAAAAGCAGAACGGGGAGATGTTTTTGAAGCCCATTTTTCAACCCTTGGATCGGTGAAAGCCAGCTTTATCTGAATTGATAACATGCTGCTAAGAAAGGAGGAAGGCCTTGGATAAGATTAAAGTTGCGGTGATCGGGCCGGGAAATATCGGCAGTGATCTCATGTATAAAATATTTCGCAGCAGGAATTTAGAGATGGCGATGATGGCTGGAATTGTGGAATCGGAAGGGATCAAAAGAGCACGTTCCCTTGGAATACCGGTTACGACAGAAGGCGTAACCTGTGTAGTCCGGCAAAAAGAAATTAAAATTGTATTTGATGCCACCAGTGCTGCTGCCCATGCCAATACAAACAGCATCTTATTAAAAGAAGCAGGTAAAATTGCCATCGATCTGACACCAGCAGCAGTTGGTCCCTACTGTGTGCCCAGTGTAAATCTGGAACAGTTAAAGCATGAGACGAACATTAATATGGTTACCTGCGGGGGGCAGGCGACAATTCCTATCGTTCATGCAGTAGCGAGTACTGCAGGGGTGGCCTATGCAGAAATTATTGCAGCCATCTCATCAAAAAGTGCAGGTCCCGGCACAAGAGCCAATATGGATGAGTTTACAGAGACAACCAAAAAGGCCATTGAGACAGTGGGAGGAGCCGATGAGGGTAAGGCAATTATCGTTCTCAATCCAGCTGTTCCACCCATCATGATGACAGATACCATTATGATGAGAGTGAAGGATACCAGTGTCACAATGGATAAAATCCGGCAGTCCATTTATGATATGGTGGAGAAAATGAAGCAATATGTACCGGGATACCAGCTTCTGGTTCCTCCAATTCAGCAGGGAGACAAAGTAACAGTAGTTGTGCAGATTGAAGGACAGGGAGATTTTCTTCCCAAGTACTCAGGAAACTTAGATATCATCAATGCGGCTGCCATAGCAGCTGCGGAGAAAATCGCGGGAGATATGCTGATGAAAGGAGGCGGTTGACATGGAACAGCTGATACAGATTGTAGATACCACCCTAAGAGATGGAAGCCATGCTGTCAGGCACAGCTTTACAGAAGAACAGGTGTCTGCAATTGCTGCCGGACTTGACCGCTGCCATGTTCCCCTGATCGAATTATCCCATGGAGATGGGTTAGGCGGCTCCAGTTATACCTATGGTTTTTCAAAAAGAGATGAATTTCTTCTTTTAAAAGCAGCAGCAGAACAGATAAAAAACGGAAAGCTGACCGTACTGCTGCTTCCGGGAATCGGAACCATCGAGGATTTAAAAAAAGCTCATGACTGTGGGGCAAAGGCTGTCAGGGTGGCCACCCATGTGACTGAGGCAGATGTAAGTGCCCAGCATATTGAAGCGGCCAGGCGGCTTGGAATGATGACTGTGGGATTTCTGATGATGACCCACATGGCAGAACCGGAGATCATAGCGGAGGAAGCCAAAAAAATGGAAAGCTATGGGGCGGATTATATTAATCTGGCGGATTCAGCAGGATTTCTTCTTCCAGAAGATGTGGCAGCCCGTGTAAGGGCAGTAAAAGAGGCTGTCAGTATTCCGGTAGGCTTTCACGCCCATAATAATTTAAATCTGGCAATAGCCAATTCCCTGGCAGCTGTGGAAGCTGGAGCCAGCTATATTGACGCCACTCTCCGGGGATTGGGGGCAGGAGCCGGAAATACTCAGATTGAAGTGCTGGCAGGGGTGCTAAAGCGCAAGGGAATTGATACTGGGTTGGATTTTTACGGGTTAATGGATCTGGCAGAACGCAGTGTGGAACCATTAATGCAGCGCCCTCAGACAGTGGATAACGGATCTCTTATGCTGGGCTATGCAGGAGTCTATTCCAGCTTTCTGCTTCATGTCTATGATGCAGCTAAAAAGTACGATTTAGATCCAAGAGATATTATGATTGAACTGGGGAAAAGAAGAATGGTAGGAGGACAGGAGGATATGATCCTAAGTGTGGCCTATCAGCTGAAACAACAGGCAGGCTGAAAATAAAATGCCTGCACAGACGGGTTGGGGAACGTGTAGCAAACAACAGATCATGTATGAAAGGAAGGTATGAAAATGGCACTGAACAAAACGTTAAGACCAGGTTTAATACAACTTCGGGTATTGGATTTAGACCAGACGCTAAATTTCTACAAAAATATTCTTGGACTCAATGAGGTATGCCGTACCGAAGACGGGCGTGTATGTCTGAAGGCATACGACGAATTTGACCACCACTCTGTCACGCTGAGACTGGCAGAGGAACCAGGCTTTGATTATGCCGCATTTAAGGTGGATTCTGAGGAAACTCTGGAAAAAATGGCAGAAGCAGTGGAAGCATTTGGCTATCAGACAGATGTGGTTCCGGCCAATACCAACCAGCCAGGGTTTGGAAAACGAATCGGTTTTACCATCAGCACCGGACACCGCCTGGAAATCTATGCAGATGTGGAACTTGCTCCCCAGATACCAGAAACACGCAATCCCAATATCTGGACAGAAGAACCCAGGGGAATGCGGGCTCAGAGACTGGATCATTTCCTCCTTTACGGTCCTAATATTGCAGAAGCGGAACGTTTCTGCAAGGAAGTGCTTGGAATGTTCGTGCCTGAGGTTTGCAATACTCCTGACGGAAAAAGGCTTGCAGCCTGGGTGACCAGCTCCAACAAGCCCCATGATCTGGCTTTTGTGGAATACGATAAACCAGGAAAGATGCATCATGTGGGATTTCTGCTTCAGGACTGGAACGATGTTGGTCATGCGGCAGATATAATGGCAATCAATCATCTGAAGCAGGACATCGGACCTACCCGGCATGCGATTACACGGGGGCAGACAATTTATTTCTGGGAACCGTCAGGAAACCGGATTGAAGTTTATGCAGGCGGATATACCGCTTATCCGGATAACCCACAGAGAGTCTGGGATTCTGAACAGCTGGGACGGGGATTATTCTATTATGAGGGAGAAATGATACCAAGCTTCTTACAGATTATTACATAAAGGTGGCTTTAAAACCAGGAGAGTCCGGTGCTTTTTCCGACTCTCCTGGTTTTTTTCATTGGAATGAACTGCTACGAAAATATTTTACGAAAATTGTATTATTTACGAAATTTTTGTTGAAACATTTCCGCTGCCGACATACAATAATAAGCAAAACATCTGAGGGGAATACTTATGGACAAATTTGGCACATTGTATGAAAAATGGAGAAAGTCATTTATTCAGATCGCGTTTTTTATTACTTTTGTAAATCTGGTAATTGAAATCGTAATGTCGTATCTACTTATGGTAAAATATCCAGGAATGATAAAACTGGATTCTGTACCATACCTGCTGCTGTATATTGTATTGCCCTCTTCCCTGAACTTTGCCATATGTATGTTTGGTAAATTTAAAGTAGAATCCGATCATATTTCGGAACAGTCTAAAAACTATATTTCTGTTTTGACGCTTACTGGAATTTGTTTTGTTATGTCCAGTGCGCATAATGTTTACGCAGTTCTTTCCTGCAGTCTATGCTTCCCTGTTTACATAACCATCATGTTTTCAGATAAAAAAATGACAAGAAATATTACGGTCATATCTTTTTTCCTCATATGCATCAGTACTTATTTCGGCTCCATCGACGGCAGAGCAGATGATAAACTGCTCTATGTTGATTTATTTATCACCCTGGATCTGCTCATAAGCTCTTATTTTATAGCAAGATATCTCTTCCGGCTGGAATATGAAAAAAACATGCTGATAAAAGAAAGCTTTATCAAACAGTCTCAGCTTGAGGAACAGTTAAAATATGATCCGTTGACAAATTTATATAACATGAGTACTTTTTTCAATCTGTTATCTATGGCAATCGAAAAAGAACAATTTCCGCTGGCAGTGGCAGTGATTGATATTGATAATTTCAAAAGAGTCAATGACACATGGGGTCATGACAATGGAAACATAGTACTGATTTATTTATCCCAGCTTCTTCGGGCTCACTGCTCGGCCATGGGGCAGGTATGCCGCTATGGCCGAGAGGAATTTTCTATTATTTTTCCGAACAAATCATCGAAAGAGGCCAAACTCTTAGTGGAAGATATACAGCGTATATTTGAAACCCATCAGTTTGAGTTTTTTGAAAATGGAAGCATTACATTCAGCTGTGGAATTGCAGAGACATCTCAGAGCGAATGCAAACCCAGAGATTTATTTCATATTGCTGACCAGGCAATGTATCAGGCCAAGTCTACCGGTAAGAACAAAACAGTTATTTTTGGAGATGGTATGTAAAAAATAATTTTAGTTTACATTTTCAACTTATTTCACTTTCTATAGAGCGAATGCATTCAAATAGAAAATGAAGGAGGAGTATTTATGTTGAAAATGAAAAGAGTGTTGGCTTTTGTACTCAGTGTTATGCTGGTATTATCCATGATACCGGAAATACCGGCACTGGCAGCAAATTCAATGACAGTAGACTGTGCCAATGTACTCAGGGAAGTAACTCATTGTGCCAATGGCTCTCTGTATGGGATGACGGAGAGTATCCCGGCAGATGTAAATGGTCTTGTAGCACCATTAAATCCCTATGTTTTACGAAATCCCGCCAGGGGCGGAAACGGAAACCAGCATCCCTTCGGAGATGCAATTCTGGTTTCCCAGAAGCTTTCATCTGTGCCCAGTGCCAAAGTTTCCATCGATCTGGCAGATATGCTGCCAGGCTGGCCTTACCGGTGGCCTGGAATGACCAGCTGGCTTGATCAGGTGAAATCATTTATTAAGGATAAGAAAGCATCTGGCCGCAATAATTATTATGGTTATGAGATCTGGAATGAGCCGGGAGGAACCTGGAATACGTCCAACGGCAGCTTTAACGACATGTGGAAGCAGACCTATGATGTAATCCGTTCCAATGATCCAGGTGCCAAAATTATAGGTCCCTGCGAGAGCTATTACAACAATACCCGCATGAAAGAGTTCCTGACCTACTGTAAAGCAAATAATTGCGTTCCGGATATTATGAGCTGGCACGAACTGTCTGGCGGACCGAAGACAATTGCACCCAATATCAGAACATACCGGGCATTAGAGACTTCCCTTGGTATTGCACCACTGCCAATCAGCATCAATGAATACTGCGATCCGGATCATAATCTGGAAGGTCAGCCAGGTTCTTCTGCCCGTTTTATCGCAAAATTCGAGCGTCATAAGATTGAAAGTGCCTGTATTACCTGGTGGTTTGTACCAACTCCCGGAAGGCTTGGCAGTCTTCTTGCAACCAATACGGAAAAAGGTGCAGGCTGGTACTTTTATAAATGGTACGGGGATATGACCGGAAACATGGTTTCTGTTACACCCCCAAATGATGAAAGCGATCTGGTGGATGGAGCAGCCTGCGTTGATTCTAATGGTAAATACGTAAGCTTTATTTTTGGAGGTCCTAATGACGGAACTGTTAATACGACCTTTAAAAACATTCCTTCCTTTATCGGCTCTTCTGCAACTGTGAAAGTAGAGAAAATTGACTGGGTGAGCAAAGATACTGTATCCAGAGGAACTGTGGTTCTGTCTGCAACCAATTATCCGGTAGTAAACGGGCAGATTTCTGTTACTGTATCTGGCTGTAATAACAGCTCTGGTTATCGGATCTATATTACTCCCGGTACCGGAACCAATACTGGAATTGTTTCTGGTGGGACTTATAAACTGGTCAACAGGGGCAGCGGGAAAGCCCTGGACGTGACTAACGGTTCTACCGCAGACGGAGCAGATGTGATCCAGTGGGGCTATAGCGGTCAGAGTAATCAGAAATGGATTATAACCAATACAGGAAATGGATATAAGCTGAGTAATGCAAAGAGCGGTAAGGTACTGGACGTTTATAAGAGTTCTACTACAGACGGGGCAGACGTCATTCAGTGGACGGACAACGGGCAGAATAACCAGAGATGGAATTTAATCGATCTGGGAAATGGCTATTACAATGTTGTGAATATTAACAGCGGAAAGCTTCTGGATGTGGAGAAGGGCTCTGTAGATGATGGCGGAAATGTAATTCAGTGGAGCAGCAACAACGGGTATAATCAGCAGTGGCAGATTACAGCTCCATAAGAGACAAATTTAATAAGCACCCTGTTCCGGATGATGGCAGGGTGCTTTCTTATGGCGTTCCTATTTAATTATTGATGGCATAAATTCTAAATCCCTGATCATGAAACTTATCAAACCATATTTCACCATCCCCTAGCATTACTCCCATACTATTGCTAAAAAGATATTTCGTATAGCTGTCTGATAACTTGTTTTTAAAATCCGATGTAACAATATCGTTATAGTGTTGAATAAATTCCTCAGAAGAATTGATGCTTATCTTCTTATTATTTATGGTTACATTGATTGGATAATTAATGAGATCTGCAAACTCATGTTTTTTATCTTCTACAATGTTTAACTTTATTTGTCTTGCAAAATTTTCTACGTCTGCTGCATCTGCATTAACCAGGGGATAACGTCCCTCCAGGGGGCTTCCAACTGAATGAGACAGGGTTAAATGGAATTCAGTTTCTGATTGATCCTTAGTATTTTTAAATGTTCCTGTCAATCGGTCGCCGTTTGACGTATCTGGGCTTAAAGTCCCTTCAAACGTGATACTGCCATCCTCGCTGGTCAATACAAAAGAGGAAGTATCCTTATTCAGTGTACCAAGTAATTTGGTTTCAGGATCTTCTTCATTCGCTGTAAACAAAGAAGCTGTTAATTCACTGCCGCTTCTATAGATTGCCATCCCAATGTTCTGTTCGCCAACCGCTCCGTCAAATACGCTTGTAGTCTGGTCACTAATGATATCTTGAATCTTTGACGCATCGCCAGTGGTTTCTGCATCGCCAGTTTCTTGGGTAGAATTTACAGGTGTTCCAGTAGTGGATTCAGGAGCAGTAGAAACCTCTTCTTGTTTCGTTGTTGTGCTGACAGATTCTTCTGCAGGTGCAGAATTATTATTGGAAGTTATAAATTTTGTTGTTACGACGTAACTGGCGCAAATAAGACATAAAACCAATAAAGGTACAATAATAAACATCTTTTTATTTGATTTCAAATTTAGATTCCTGCTTTCATTTTTATTCTATAGGAATTGTACCATATAAAGGGCTGTAAATACAGATTATTTATAAAGGCTTAAGTTACAGTTGTTAGTTTCCCTATGAAATGATAGAATGTAACATGCGGTTCTAAAACTATGTGACTGTACCGTATGAATGAAATGAGAGGAACAATAATGATTCATAACAATTTCAGCAGTTTTTCTTTGAGCGACGATATTCAAAAGGCACTATGCGTTTTGGATTATAAAATACCCACAGAAGTTCAGGAACGTGTGATTCCACAGGCATTAGAGAAAAAAGACCTTATTGTGAAAGCAAAGACAGGCAGCGGGAAAACCGCTGCCTATGCAATTCCTATCTGCGAGATGATTGACTGGCTGGAAAATAAACCCCAGGCACTGATTCTTACACCTACCAGGGAGCTGGCGGTTCAGGTGAAGGAGGATTTCACCAACATTGGCAGATTTAAACGAATAAAGGCAGCAGCAATCTATGGCGGTCACCCGATTTCCATTGAAAAGACAGAACTAAAGCAGAAGACCCACGTGGCAGTGGGAACTCCCGGCCGGGTGATGGATCACATCAGAAAAGGGACTCTGCCATTAAGTCAGATCAGTTGTCTGGTCATCGATGAGGCTGACCGGATGTTAGATATGGGATTCATCGATCAGGTGGAAGAAATTATAAATGAACTGCCTAAAGACAGAGTGACCATGCTGTTTTCAGCCACAATGCCTCAGAAGATAAAAGAGTTATCACTAAGTGAGCACAAGGCGCCGGTTCAGATCGATATACATGAGGATAGTAACGGGGCAGCAGATATCGATCATTCTCTTTTTCTGACGACTGAGGAAGAAAAGTTTGAACTGCTTACAGATATTACAATTATGGAAAATCCAGACAGCTGTATCATCTTTTGCAGCACGAAAGACCGGGTAGATCTTGTATGGGAACGGCTAAAACAGATGGATTACCGCCCCCAGAAGCTTCACGGCGGCATGGAACAGGCAGACCGGATCTCTGCAATAAAGCGGTTTAAAAGAGGGCAGTACCGGTATCTGGTGGCTACGGATGTTGCAGCCAGGGGGATTGATGTGGATGACATCTCCCTTGTAATTAACTATGATATTCCTTTGGAAGCGGAAACCTATGTCCACCGGACAGGAAGGACCGGCCGGGCCGGGCGGAAAGGAAATGCGGTTTCACTGGCGACTTCCTCACAGGCGCGTTTCGTACGGCAGATTGAAGAATTCATCGGATTTCCCATCCGGGAGCGGGCAGGATATGAAAAAGAAGAGGTATCCCAGGCAAGGCATAATTTTGATAAAAAATTAAAAGCAGCTCCAGAGATAAAACAGTTAAAAAGCGATCAGTTAAACAATGGCATTATGAAACTAAGATTTAATGGTGGTAAGAAAAAGAAATTAAGGGCAACCAACTTCGTAGGAGTACTGTCCAATTTAGAAAATATGTCGGCCGAAGATATCGGAATCATAACAATTCAGGATACCCTTACCTATGTGGAGATATTAAACGGAAAAGGCCCCATGGTGCTGGAAACCATGAGCCACACCCCGATCAATGGGAAACAATTAAAGGTAACAAAAGCATTGGATAAATATTAGCAGCGTGTTATAGTAAAACTAAAATATAAAATCAAACACAAAAGGGGTTCCTATGGAAAATATTGATATATTGAAAAGATTAAGATATGCACTGGATATCAAGGACAGTGATATGGTGGAAATTTTTAAACTGGGCGGAGTAGTTCTTACAAAAACCAACGTACAGGATATGCTGAAAGCCAATGAGGGAAGTGATGGGAATAATCAGATATGTAATTATCGTATGCTGGAATCATTTTTAAATGGCTTTATTGTCTTTAAACGGGGAGCAAAGGAAGAAAAACCAGGGGAATCCGGTGATAATAAGAATTTCATGATCAATGATTATAGAAATGTAAATAACATTTTTCTGAAGAAGGTTAAAATAGCACTTGCTTTTACCGGCGATGATATGCTTGCAATTTTTAAAGCCGGGGGAGCAGAACTGTCAAACGGGGAATTAAGCGCTCTGTTAAGGAGAGAAGGCCAACGCAATTATAAAGTTTGTGGGGACCGGTATATCAGAGTTTTCTTAAAGGGTCTTGCAGAACGCTCCAGGAAGTAATAACAGAAGGTAAAATGCCATGGTGACATTAAAGGAAATAGCAAAAAGATGTGGCGTATCCGTATCCACAGTATCCAACATTTTAAATGGGATACCAAAGGTAAGTGAGGATACAAGGCAGAGAGTATTACAGGTGATAAAGGAAACCGGTTATCAGCCCAACTATATTGCTCAGGGGCTGCGAAAGAAAAAGACCAAATTAATTGGGATTATTGCCGAAGATATCTCGCTTTTTTCCGCTCCGATTATCATTGAAAGCATCATGTCTTATTGTGAGACGAAAAATTACAGAACAATTATGGTGAATCTTCGTCTGTATGCCAGATGGAATGAACAATGGTATCAGGATGAAGAAGAATACTATTCTGTCTTAAATCCGGCAATTCAGGAGCTTTTGTCGATTAAAGTGGATGGGATTATTTATGTACCGGGGCACGCAAGAAATATGGGATGTTTTGATGACGATTTTAGTATTCCGGTAGTCATGACCTACGGGTATCCCCATACGCCCCGCTTCCCTTCCGTCGTAATTGATGATGAGAAGGGTGGATATGACATGACAGAATATCTTCTGAAAATGGGGCACGAAAAAATCGGAGTGATCGGTGGAAGAAAAGATAACATTCATATGGATAAACGGCTTCTTGGATACCAGAGAGCCTTATATGACAGAAAAATATTTTACAATCCAGATCTTGTATGCTATGGAAACTGGGACCGGGAGAGCGGTTATGAAGGGGCTGACACACTGATCAGGAAGAACGTTACGGCCATATTCTGCTTTTCGGATGTAATTGCAGGCGGAGTCTATGATTATCTGGAAGAGAATGGACTGGAAGCACCGGAGGATGTATCCGTGGTGGGATTTGATGATCAGGTGATAGCTGAGTATTTCCGCCCTTCGCTGACTACGGCGGCACTTCCACTGAAAGAGATTGGGAAAAAGGCGGCGGAGCTATTAATCCGGACATTAGACAAGGAAGAGGGACAGACAGAGCAGCAGATGAGTCAGATAGCGCTGCCATGTACAATGGTACTCAGAAAATCAGTTAAAAAATTAATATAAGAGACAGATATCAGCACAGATAAAAAGCAGATGCCAGGACATTCAGACGGCATCTGCTTTTTTGATTTGATGTAAAACGTTTTATACATAAATAAAAAGAAAAAAACATAGTAATTAAGTATAATTATATGAATTAATAGTTGTTTAATACATACAAATGATACAAAAGATAACCGATATTAGTTGACTATATGCATAGACTGGAATATAATTTTATTCAATTGGTAAAACGTTTTACAAAGGGGGATACAGATCCTTAACATGTTAAGAAACTGTAAGAACAGGAAAGGATGATTTATGAGAATGTTTAATGACAGGAAGAAAGCTAGGGCATTCAGAGAATTTATGTACGTGTTACCGTTTCTTATTTTAGTTGCTGTGTTTTCGTATTATCCGTTATATGGCTGGGTCTATGCATTTTTTGATTATAAGCCGCCATTTCCTCTTAGTATGAAACAGTTTGTGGGCTTCAAATGGTTTACGTCTCTTTTAACCAATGACGTAAAGCTAAAACAGCTGCTGGCTGTTTTAAGAAACACCTTTGCCATTAGCGGGCTCAGCCTTTTGTTTTCCTGGTTCCCCATGATTTTTGCAGTCTTTCTCAATGAAATTAAATGGAAACCATTTAAAGTTTTTGTACAGACTGCGACTACATTGCCCAATTTCATCAGCTGGGTTCTGGTGTATTCCATTGCATACTGCGTATTTAGCAGTACCGGTGTTATAAACAGCCTGCTGTTGAATCTGGGAATATTAAAGACGCCCCAGCTGTTTCTCCAGTCTGCAAATCATATCTGGTTTAAAATGTGGCTTTGGCTTACCTGGAAAAATGCAGGGTGGGCAGCAATTATGTATATTGCAGCCATATCCGGAATCGATGAACAGCTGAAGGAAGCTGCCAGAGTAGATGGAGCCAACAGAATGCAGGTGATCTGGCATATCACAATCCCTGGTTTAATTCCCACATTTTTTGTGCTTGTGATGCTCAATCTCGCTAATTTTCTGACGAACGGATTGGAACAGTACTACGTTTTTCAAAATGCATTTAATAAAGATTACATTCAGGTATTGGATTTGTATGTTTACAATATTGCGATGGGAAGCGGGGGATATTCCCTGTCAACTGCCATCAGTATGTTTAAAAGTATTGTAAGTGTATTGCTGCTGTGTGCGACAAACCAGATTTCCAAGATGGTAAGAGGGGAAGGGTTTGTTTAATGAAGCAGAAAGGGGAAGAAATGAGAGAAATCATTAAAAAGCATAAAAGAAAACGAAGTATAGAAGATTATGTGATTGATACCATTACCTGTATTGTCTATTTATTTTTCACATTTATTTGTGTTTATCCCTTTTACTACATATTTATCAATACCATCAGTGCCAATAATTTAAGCGAAAGAGGGAAGGTTCTTTTCTGGCCCATTGGAATCCATTTTAATAATTATATTTCTGTTCTTAAAATTCCCGGATTGTTTTCGGCTCTTAAGATTTCTGTTGCCAGAACGGTGATTGGGACAATTGTCACAGTATTTATTGCAGCCTTTCTGGGATATATGTTTACAAAGGAATCCATGTGGAAGAGAAAATTCTGGTATCGCTTTGTGGTAGCAACCATGTATTTTAATGCAGGGATTATTCCCTGGTACATTACAATGCGGAATCTTCACTTAACCAATAATTTCTGGGGTTATATTCTGCCGCTTGCAGTATCACCCTTTTACATTGTCCTATGCAAGACCTTTGTGGAATCCCTTCCCGGAGAATTGCAGGATGCGGCGGAGATTGACGGGGCCGGCACGCTTAAAATATTCTTCCAGATCATTGCCCCATTAATAAAGCCCATCCTTGCAACCGTGGCGATCTTTACTGCAGTTACCCAATGGAATGCATTTCAGGATACACTGCTTCTGGTAACGGATAAACGTCTGTATACGCTTCAGTTTACCCTTTACCAGTACATTAATCAGGCAAGCTCTTTGAAGTCACTTGCCAATAGTAATGCTTCTTCGGCACAGATGGCGGCAAGCCTGGCTCACGCCCAGACTTCGACCTCCATTCGTATGACCGTTACGATTGTAGTAGTGGCACCGATTATATTAATTTATCCGATTTTTCAGAGATTTTTTGTGAAAGGAATTATGATCGGAGCTGTAAAAGGATAATAACAATGCAAATAAAAGAAGGGAGCAGTGTATGAGAGTAAAAAAAAGGGCGTTTCAGGTGCTGTCGGCAGCTATGGCGGCAGTTATGGTGGCAGGATGTGCGGGGCAGACAGCAACGGAGGCAACAAAAACAGCAGCGGCAGCTGGAACAGGAAACTACGACGAACCAATGACATTTGATTTTTATGATGTTGCTGCAAATTATCAGGGAACCCAGGCTGGGTGGTTTGCAAAGGTAGTAAAGGATAAGTTTAACATCGAACTGAATATGATATCGCCTCAGGTGGCCGGTAACGGAATTTACCAGACCCGTTGCAGTACGGGGAATTTAGGTGATATTGTTGTGCTGGAACGCACGGATTTCACTGACTGTGTAAAAGCAGGATTAATTAAAGACATTTCGGCAGATATCAAAAATTATCCTGATTTAATGACGTATGACGATCAGATTACTGTATTAAATAAGGCTCTGCCAGAAAATAAAGATGGTAAAATCTATGGAATTCCATGCCAGATGACCAATACATCCCCTACATCCTATTCTCAGGATGTAATTAAATCAAGCCCCCTTTTAAGATGGGATCTTTATACAGAACTGGGTCGCCCGGAGATAAAGAATACGGATGATCTCTTAGATATTCTGGAAAAGATGATGAAGGCACACCCCACCAACAATGCCGGAGATCCGGCCTATCCCCTGTCTTTGTGGAAAGACTGGGATGGAGGAGACGGGATGCTGGGAATCGCCAATGTTACACAGCTGACAACCTGGTATGGTGAAATAATAAAAGGCTCCAATATTTTAAAACCGGATAATACATTTATCCCTGTAAACAGCAAAGATGGTGCCTATTATAAGATGCTTCATTTCTTAAATGAAGCAAACAGAAGAGGAATCGTAGATCCTGATTCCGGTACCCAGGACTGGAATACGGCCTGTGATAAGATGAAGACAGGAAGAGTCTATCTCATGTGGTATAACTGGCAGGTTGGATTCTGGAATACCCAGGACCGGTTAAAGGATGGCACAGCATTTATTTATACACCCATTAAGGATCAGATCTATTATGCAGATGCAGATACCTATTACGGCAGCGGACGTGTTTTTGCCGTCGGTTCCCAGGTGGATGATGCCAAGTATCAGAGAATTATGGATTTCCTCAATTGGTATGCCAGCCCGGAGGGGTTAAACTATCAGCACATTGGCCTGAAAGGATTTAACTATACAGTAGGCAGTGATGGAAAATATACATACATCAATGACAATGCGTTAATGGATAATATCCCCGTACCAGACGAATTCGGCGGCGGTGGATATAATGACGGAAATAATGCAATTAATCAGTGGATGGTGGATGCCATCAGTACAAATCCGGCTACAGGAGAACCCTATAACAAAGATTACTGGAGTACCTATAAGGCAGCCACAATGACGCAGATGAAGAAAGACTGGGCAGCTAAATTTGGTGCAGCAGAACCCGTTGATTATATGAAGAAGAATAATATTCTTTTAATCAGCCCCAATGTCAGCGTATCCCTACCAAGTGATCCGGCTGATATATCCATTATCCGCAAACAGTGCAGTGATTTATTCAGTGATTATTCCTGGAGAATGATTTATGCAAAGGATGATGGAGAGTTTGATTCTCTGTGGAGTGAGATGTGTACCCAGATGGACGGAATGGGATTCCAGGAATTGTCTAAGTTTGACAAAGATAAGTACCAGATTGAGTTAGATGCGAAACTGGCAGTCAATAAAAAATAAAGACTCATGAAAGAGGAGAAATCATGGATATTACGTCAATACTTCCGGAGGGCAAAAGCTTCGCGTTCTGGGAGCAGGAACAAAGATATGAGCAGGAGTTGCATGTCGACTGCAATCAGGATGGAGAGGTGGGGGAACGTGACGGAAGTATCCAGAAACCCTTTCTGACGATAAATGAAGCGGCATCTGTTGCAGTTCCGGGAACCAGAGTATGGATTCATGGCGGTGTGTACAGAGAATGCGTACACCCTGCCATGGGCGGAACTGGTCCGGATCAGATGATCTGCTACGAGGCGTGGCAGAAGGAACCGGTATGGATTAAGGCTTCTGTGGAGGTAAGGGATTTTACCCGGAGCCAGGGCTGGAGGCTAAACCATTTTTCCACTGATGGGTTAGCGGAAGGGATTTCCATCTGGGAGTTAAAACTGAATCCGGAGGATTTTAAGGGATACAATCCGTTTTGTGCAGTAAATATTCTTCATGACAGACTGTTTCTGGAATATGATAAAACCGATATGACTACGTATTTAAACAGGCGGGGAATGGTATTTTGTGACGGAAAACCGCTGTTACAGGTACAGCTTTATGGCCAGCTGGGAACACAGGAGAATGCGTATTGGGTGGAGGCCAATGGTCAGACTGTTCATTTTCGGTTAAGGGGTGACCAGGATCCGGGTAAACATCTGATAGAGATTACATGCCGGGAGCAGTGCTTTGCACCTGAAATACCATTTTTATCCTATATAAAGGTGAAGGGAATTACCTGTGCACATGCGGCTGGCGGTGCGCCGGTTCCCCAGAGAGGTTCGATTTCCTGTTTCAGAGGGCATCACTGGATCATTGAAGACTGCGAAGTGGACTGGGCCAATGGTGTTGGAATTGATATGGGAAATGAATGCTGGCATCACTGCGTGCCAGAAGATCAGATCATCGGAAACACCATTATACGCCGCTGCAGGATTAAAGATGCAGGAGTATGCGGAATTGCCGGATTATTCGCCCAGAATCTTCTGATTGAAGACAATGTAATCGAAGGAACAGGCTGGCAGAAAATGGAGCTTTCCTGGGAAGCCGGTGGCATGAAAATACATAATTGTACGAACAGTCTGATCAGAAGAAACATTTTCACCAGGACTTTTCGGGCAGATCATTTGTGGCTGGACTGTAACAATGAAAACAACCGGATTACACAAAATTTATTCTTAGACGGAATCGAACAGCGGGATGCCGTTTTTATAGAGTGCACCAGAGACGGCGTTAATTTAATTGATCATAATATATTCTGGAACGTAGAAGGCAGGTTTGATCCGGGGAAAGTCCAGGAAGAAGCTGGTTCTTCGGGGTGGTATAAGATGGAAGAAGACGGAATTGTGAATGGATACGCAATTTACGCCGAAGGAACGGATCATTTATACATTGCCAATAATTTAATCGGAAAATGCCGGAGTGCCGGATATTTTGCCAAGGCGGTTGCCTTTCGCATGCATGGCAATCTCAGGGGAGGTACGTCAAGAGACGCTCATTTCATAAATAACATCTTTTATGAATGCGGAGAAGCAGCCATTAAAATGCCCACGGAAAAGAATGAGGCGGAGGGAAATCTCTATGTTTCCATGAATGGGGGGTATTTAAGAATTCTATATCCCGCTCCTCCCTGCTGTCTTGACCTTCCTGCATGGCAGGAATTTTATGGGTTTGATAAAGAGGGGCAGGAGGGAATCTTTCAGATCGATGTGGATACAAAGCAGTATACACTTCAGTTCCATTCTGCAGATAAGTATCCATGGGATACTATGAGGGGAAGACAACGGCATCAATACGTGATGAAAATAGAGGATATTAAAACCGTGAAAAAAGATCCCCAGGTTTCCAGTGATTTCTTTGGAATGCTGCTGGAGGGGGATCAATGCAATCCTGGTCCATTTGGAGATCTGGTAGCCGAAAAGATTTATCACATTGATCCAAGAAAACTGGTAAGTAAGGAAGGGGGGCTATTATGATTCGTATAGCAGAGACGGAAAATGGTCTGGTAAGAGGAATTGAGGCAGCAGATCCCAGAATCACTGCATTTAAAGGGATTCCATTTGCAGCACCGCCGGTAGGAGAAAACAGATGGCGGGAGCCTAAGCCATGTGAGAACTGGGAGGGGGTCCGGGACTGTTTCCGGTTTGCGCCCATATCCATGCAGGGAGTGCCGGGGCTGAGTGATAATATCTATGACAGAGAATGGCACGTAGATCCGGAGATAGCAATGAGTGAAGACTGCCTTTATCTGAATATCTGGACCGGAGCAAAGAAAGCGGACGAAAAACTGCCTGTTCTGGTCTGGTATTTTGGTGGCGGACTGCAATGTGGATATACTGCCGAGATGGAGTTTGACGGAGAGCGTCTGGCCAGAAGAGGGGTTATTGTGGTTTCCGTTAATTACCGGGTGAATTTGTTTGGATTTCTGTCCCATCCGGAACTGACAGCCACACAGCCTGAGGCTCCGGCTAATTTTGGTCATCTGGATCAGCTGGCGGGATTAAAATGGGTTGTGAGAAATATAGAGGCATTTGGAGGCGACTCTCAAAATATAACCATAGCAGGACAGTCAGCGGGGGGCGGCAGTGTAATGACCCATCTGACCACGCCAAAAAGTGAAGGTTTGTTTCAAAAAGCAATCGTGTTAAGCGGAGTTTTCTGCCGCCCATACGACAAAAATCCAGATCCATTCAGTCACACACTTGCCGATGCAGAAAAAACAGGTGAGAAATTCTTTGAATTTATTGGTGCAAAAGATCTGGCTCAGGCAAGAGCCTTGGACGGAAAGCTGCTGCATGAAAAGTATGAGCAGTTTGGCGGCTTTATGGGAACGGTTATCGATGACGTCTTTTGTTTTGGTAATTCCTTTCAGCGTTTTATGGAAAACAAGAGAGCCATGGTTCCTGTTATGGCGGGTAATACCTCGGAAGAATTTTTTGATTTCATTCATTCAGATTCCGATGAGGAGTTAATGGAAAGGATAAAGACGCTGTTTCCTGGGCAGGAAGAGGAATTTATTCGTCTGCTGGGAGACAAAAAGAGGGATGAGGAAGGAAATGCCGGATCCGTAAGCAGTATTGAGTTTGCCGTAAGAGGATTATTTCACAAAAATGTCCTAAGTGGCAATCCGGTTAATTGTTATTATTATACCTTTGATGCGGACATTCCAGGCTGGGATCATCCGGGAAACTTTCATTCCGTGGATTTATGGTTCTTTTTTGAGACACTTGCAAAATGCTGGAGGCCTTTTAAAGGGAAGCATTATGATCTGGCAAGATGTATGGCGAATTACTGGACGAATTTTATTAAGACTGGCGATCCAAACGGAGATGATGCGGATGGAACGCCAATGCCGGTGTGGCAGCCGTTTACAAATGAAAATCCCAATGGTATTTTGTTATCCACAGAGAAAATTGCTATGAATCAGCAGAATGAGCAGGAATTGATGAAATTTTTATTAGACAGGCTGAAGGAAAAATTCGTATAGCAACAGGTGATTGCAGAAATGGAGATAAGATGAAAAAATATGCAGTGAACCCCTATTTGCCCTCGTGGGAATATATTCCCGACGGGGAACCATATGTGTTTGGGGACAGAGTGTATGTTTATGGTTCCCATGATTTTTTTAATGGTTACGTTTTCTGTCTGGGAGATTACGTCTGCTGGTCAGCGCCAGTGGATGATCTTGGAAACTGGCGGTATGAAGGCGTGATTTATCCAAAAACAAGTGATCCCATGAACAAAGAGGGAAAAATGTGTCTGTATGCGCCGGATGTGGTCGTGGGATCTGACGGCAGATATTATCTTTACTATGTCCTTGACAAGGTTCCGGTAGTATCGGTAGCAGTTTGTGATACTCCGGCAGGCAGATATGAGTTTTACGGATATGTGAAGGATCGCAGTGGAGGGCGTCTGGGAGAGCGGCCGGGTGACCAGCCACAGTTCGACCCGGGAGTATTAAGAGAAGATAATAAAATTTATCTCTATTGTGGTTTCTGCGGCCCCCAGGATGACACCAGATATGGCGCTATGGTGACGGTGCTTGCAGATGATATGGTAACCGTTTTGGAAGAACCTGTTGTGATTGCACCAAGTAAACCTTATAGTGCAGGTACTGGTTTTGAGGGTCATGAATTTTTTGAAGCACCTTCCATCAGGAAAAAAGGCAACACCTATTATTTTATCTATTCCTCCGTAGCTATGCATGAACTTTGCTACGCAGTCAGTGACAGTCCGGTAAGAGGATTCACTTATGGAGGAGTGATTGTCAGCAATTGTGATGAGGGAATTGATACATATAAACCAGCCAGGATGCACACGGCTTTTGCAGCCAACAATCACGGAAGCCTGGTAGAAATTCTGGGAAAATGGTATATTTTTTATCACAGGCATACCAATGGAACCTGGTACAGCCGCCAGGGCTGTGCAGAGCCTGTTACGATTCTGGAAGACGGAACGATCCCTCAGGTGGAGATTACAACCAGCGGTATGGGAGGTATTCTGCCGGGGAAAGGAACATATGGTGCCTATCTGGCATGTAACTTATTTCAGACGGAGCAAAAAGCGGAAGCCCCCATTCCAAAGATCATGCAGGATGGCAGAGATGGAGACGAAGAGCCAGGATACATTGCCAATATAACAGATGGAGTTACGGCTGGATTTAAATATTTTGACTGTGGAGATTGTAAGCGTATTACCATTACAACCCGAGGTTATGCAGGCGGGTATTTTGAAGTAAAACATGAATGGGATGGAAGAATTCTTGCCACGATACAGATAAAGTACACCAATGTGTGGGAAGATTACTCTGCTGATTTGGAACTGGAAGAAGGGAAACAGGCAATTTATCTGACTTACAGAGGAAACGGAAATGCAAGTTTATTATCCTTCTCATTAGAGTGATTAAGATTATTAATTAAATGACTAAAACTGCTGCAGATCGGTACTTAACTGCAGCAGTTTTTTCTGTAAAGCGATTGATAAAAATCTTTGTTAATAAGCAGAAATAACGGGTACAATAAGTGGAAAAAGAACTTACTGATTGAAAGGAGTAGCAATGAAAACGTTTATAAAAAGAACCATTATTACCGGTTTTATGGTATTATGTGTGGGTGCATTGAGCGGCTGCGGAAAGAACAGAGTAAAATCACCAGATGAGACAACTGCTCCCGCAAAAGCATCAGCCAGTACCGAAACCGAACCCACAAAAGTTCCCTCCACAGCAGCCCAATCCACTGTTATCAGTGATTCTGAAAATGCGACAAAAGAATCGTTAAAGGAGCTTGGCTTCATTTACAATGGAAAAACAATTACCCTTCTGGACTTTACAGATGACCAAAAGATGGAAGCAATGCTTGGAAAAGCAGAAGACACAAAAACCCACACCTATTCTACTTCAGATGGATTAAACATGGATCAGCTCACAGGTAAGACAGAAAAGCAGTACCTTTATCCAGATCTTGTGATTAAAACCATTGATGCAGGAGAAAATAACAAGTCCTATATTTATCAGATTGAAATAACCGGTTCCCAATATACGACCGTGAGAAACGTCAAGGTGGGGGATAGCTTTGAAACATTGAAAGAAGCTTATCCCGAAGGCAATTTAATAGGCGGAGAATTGAGCAATGAGGAAGATGATTTCCGCTTTGAGGAAGAAGATTACGCAAATGTAATGAATTTTCATATAAAGAATAAGAAAGTGTCAAGTATCCAGATCTATTCTCTCATTGATTAAATGACTAGTTCTGACCCCGTGGATGACCACCCAAACCTTAACGGCCCGGTCATCCATTGTCTGGTTACAGGAGCATAATTCTGAAATTTATTTTCCATTTATGCAACATTTTTAAGTTCTCATTTGTATACTGTATAGAACCGAAAAAAGGTTACTGTGAGGACGAGTGTCCCGGACAAGAAAGGAAGAATTTATTATGAAAAAGTTATTTACTATGATCTTATGTGTAATTATGGTTTTGTCTTTTACCGCGTGTTCCAGAAAATCTGATAACACCAGGATCCCCAATCCCTTTTTGGATTGCAAGACATTAAACGATGCAGAAAAAATTGCCGGTTTTAAAGTCAAAGCACCGGATAAAATTCCAGAAGGCTATACAGAGAACGTGATTCAGGCAATTAAGGGTGATCTGGTCCAGATTATATATAAGAATGGTGAGAATGAAATTACCTTCCGTCAGGCTAAGAAAGGCAAAGAAATTGAGGACATCAGCGGCGATTATAACGAATATGACGAAAAAAGCACAATCGTGATTGGAGACCTGGAAGTTGTAATTAAGGGAAATGGCGGCAAGGTAAGCAATGCACTCTGGACCAACGGGGATTTTATATTTTCTATTACGGTGACTCCTGGAGAAGTCGGTATTGATAAAACGGATATGATTCATATGATTGAAAGTATCAGTTAATAAAATTAATGATTGTTACATAGAAGGAATAATGAAAGAAGGTGGTGTCGCAAAATAACGATTGAGCGGCACCTTTCCTTTTAATCTTTTGATACAACTTCAATGGCAATCTGTATGATATATTCGGAAGGATCTTCCGCAGCCAGATAACTGAGTATTTCCTGTTCGTAGGCATTTCCCGCAATCTGCAGATTAGATTTGTTAATATAGTCTGCCAGAATTTCATAGGATTTAGGCAGCGTGTCATATGGGCCCTTATGATTAATAACAGCATATTTGCCTCTGGGTTTTATGTGTACTTTTTCTCCGGTACATTTTTTCCCTAGTTTGTTATAAAAGTATGCGGGCCTGTCATATATCTTTTTTTCTAAATCAGATTTTACGGTAATTGTACCAAATGGATAAGTGAGCTCAATCTGATGAGCAGCACAATATTCATAATGCTCCCCCATTTTTTTCATATCTTCATTTTCGGCACCGTTGCTGGACAAAGGAGCTACAATAAAATAATCCTCTTCCTGATTTTCTGTATAAGGGACATTACAGATAACACTTAACGCATTTTTCGTCATATCATAGGTGGTTTGAAGCAGCTTCTCCATTCGTTTCAACTTCTTTTGTTCTAATATCAGTTGTTTCCTTTTTTCTTCCACAACCGAAAGAAACCGTGCCGGACTTTTATGTTCTAAATATTCTTTGATTTCGCTCAGGGGAGTCCCTGCTTTTTGCAGTACTTCAATAATGTCAAATGTTGCAAATTGTTTTAAAGAATAGAAACGGTAGCCTTTCTCATTCACATATTCTGGTTTCAGAATGCCGATTTCATCATAGTGAAACAGCGTATGCTTCGTTACTCCGCAGGCTTTGGCGAATTCACTGGTGGTCAGATATTGCTCATGAATCATTTTTATTTCTCCTCTTGACTATCGGGTTACACTATACGTTATAATGTCACACGATAAGGAATTTGTCAATGACGTGAACGTTAGATGATGAAAGTTTAAGGGAAAGCAGGAGTTTATATGAAAAAATTATTACATTTGATGAAGCCTTATAAGTGGACAGCGGTGTGTGCTGTACTTTTTACCTTAATGAACAATATCTGTGTATTGTATCTGCCGGGAGTATTTGCAAAGATCATAAATAAGGGAGCTTTAATGGGTGATATGCCCTATGTTTACAAAATGGGAGGTCTGATGCTACTGGTCGCCGTCTTAAGTGGTGTAACTTATATTGCATCAGCGGTATTTGCATCAAAAGTCACCTCAAGTTTTGCCAGAGACTTACGCCGGGCAGTTTTTGTAAAAGCCCAGGAGTATTCCATGAGCGATTATCAGAAATTTGGATCAGCTTCCCTGATCACCCGCTGTACCAACGATATTACCATAATTCAGCGGTCTTTCATGATGATATTGCAGATGCTTCTTCCTGCGCCCATCATGGCTGTGGTAGGTCTGGTACTGGCGTTTCGCACCAATGCAACTATGGGATTGGTAATGGCGGCAATCATTGGAATAACAGGCGGAATTGCTTTTTCCATAGGAAGTAAGGCGATCCCTCTGTTTCGCCAGCTGCAGGTGAAAATGGATAATCTGACAAGGATACTTCGGGAAATAATTTCTGGTGTCCGGGTGATCCGGGCATTCCACAGGGAGAAATATGAAGAAGATCGTTTTGGCAGTTCCTGTAAGGATTATTGTGACATTGCAATTGAGACCAATAAAATATTTGCTGTTCTTTTACCCACTCTTACATTGTTAACTAACCTTGGGATTATCTGTATTCTGTTATTCGGCGGAGTGAAGGTCTCTGAGGGGATGATGCAAATCGGCAGCATTTTCGCACTGATTGAATATCTCACCATCATTCTGTTTACAGTGACTATGGCAATACTGGTATTCATGGAAATACCCCGGGCACAGTCCTGTGGAGAAAGACTTAGTGAAGTATTGGATTTAGAGCCGGAGATACAGGATAAGAAGAACGCTTTGGCGCAAGACAGCGCCCAGACTCCCATTCGGGCACAGCTTGAATTCCGTAATGTTTCATTTCGTTACGCCAATGCAGAAGAGGCTGTATTAAATAAGATTTCCTTTATCTCAAAGGCAGGAGAAACTACTGCCATTATCGGCGGCACAGGATCAGGAAAATCCACCATTGCAAATTTAATTCCCCGGTTTTTTGATGTAGATGAGGGTGAGATTTTAATTGACGGTGTTGATATCAGAAACCTGTCTCAAAAGGAGTTAAGATCCAGGATTGGTTTTATTCCTCAGAAAACCTTTCTTTTCCGTGGAACAATTGCAAGTAATATCCGTTACGGAAAAGAAGATGCCTCTGATACGGAAATAATTCAGGCTGCAAAAACAGCCCAGGCTCATACCTTCATATCTTCCATGGAAAAGGGATATGATTCTTTCGTAGCTCAGGGAGGAACCAACCTCTCAGGAGGCCAGAAGCAGCGTATTGCAATTGCCAGAGCACTGGTACGCAAACCGGAAATTTATGTATTTGATGATAGTTTTTCTGCTCTTGACTATAAAACGGATGCATTACTCAGGAAAGCTCTGCGGCAGGAAATTAAAAATAAAGAGGCTTCACTTATCATTGTTGCACAGCGGGTAAGCTCCATTCTTGATGCAGACAGAATTATTGTTCTTGATCAGGGAGAAATTGCAGGAGTTGGTACCCATCAGGAGCTGATGAAGAGCTGCCTTGCATATAAACAGATTGCGGTATCCCAGTTAAGTGAGTCGCAGCTTAAAAAGGAAGTGGTATAATTATGAAAAAGAATACTGGAAAACGGTTAGTATTGTATTTATTTGGGGGACAGAAAGGAAGAATGAGTGCTGTACTGGCTTCCATCCTTCTTAGTACGCTGGCCGCCCTGGCGGCACCGTTTGTACTGGCAAAAGCAATTGACCATATTTTTATGGGTATCCAGGAAGCGGCTGTACATGGAACACGATTCCACGTCAATGTTCAGACAGTGGGCAGTTATGTTGGCTGTTTGATGATTCTTTATCTGATAAATTTTATATTGAAATATGTGGAGCAGTACATTATGTCATCCGTATCTGAGACTGCAGGACTTCAGATGAGAAATGATTTAAGCAGAAAGCTTGGCCGTGTTCCTCTGGGATTTTATGACGCCACCGAAAAGGGAGAAGTGCTAAGCCGGACAACCAATGATATTGAAAAGGTGGTGGAAGTACTCAGGGAGGGAGCCGGGCAGTTAATCACCGCGCTTTTGACCGTCGCAGGTGCAGTGATTATGATGCTTCTGATCAGTCCTCTGCTTACCGTTGTCTCCCTTGCCGTTGCAGGAGCTGCAGCAATTCTGACATCCTGGATTACCACCAGATCCAGAAACAATTTTTCAAAATATCAGGCATCACTTGGGCATATGAACGCCAACATAGAAGAGTCTTTTACAGGTCAGCTGGTCATTAAGGCGTTTGGACATGAGAAAACAGCAATTGGGGATTTTGACCGTATAAACAGCGAGTTGTGTGAAGACAGCCACAGGGCTCAGGTATCCACCTATATTGTGGCACCTGTGGTACGTTTTATCAGCAGCTTTGGATATATTTTCATTGCGGTAATGAGTGGCCTGTATATTATTCAGGGAAAGCTTTCCATTGGTACTGTACAGGCATTTGTCCAGTATTTTGATCGTTCCTCTGAGCCGATTATTGAATGTGCTCATATCATGAATGTGATGCAGTCCGCCGTTGCTTCCTCAGAACGTTTTTTTGAGATCATGGATATGGAAGAAGAAATTCCTGATAAAGCAGGACAGGAAAAAACAGAGAATATTAAGGGTGACATTGATTTTAACCATGTGAGATTCGGCTATCAGGAAGATTCAATTCTGATGCAGGATGTAAACCTTCACTTAAAGGCGGGAGATAAGGTGGCAATTGTGGGTCCTACTGGTGCAGGTAAGACGACTCTGGTCAATCTTCTCATGCGTTTCTATGAGACCAATGGCGGTTCGATCACACTGGACGGAATCAATATAAAGGACTTAAACCGATCAGAATTAAGAAAACAGTTTGGTATGGTGCTTCAGGATACCTGGCTGTTTGGCGGTACAATCAGGGATAACATTGCCTACAGTGTTCTTGATGCTGATAAAGAAGAAATAATTGCGGCTGCCAAAGCGGCCAGAGTGGATCATTTTATCCGGACTATGCCGGAGGGGTATGATACGATTCTGGAAGAAGAGGGAAGTAATTTATCCCAGGGGCAGAGACAGCTTTTAACCATAGCCAGAGTGATTCTGGCCAATCCCCCTCTTCTGATCCTGGATGAAGCCACTTCCAGTGTTGATACCCTGACAGAGCTGGAGATACAAAAAGCCATGGATCATCTGATGAAAGGAAGAACCAGTTTTATTATTGCCCACCGGCTTTCCACAATTCGGGATGCAGACTGCATACTGGTGATGAATCAGGGAACAATTATCGAACAGGGAACTCATGAAGAACTGCTGTTGAAAAAAGGATTTTACCAGCAATTATATAACAGTCAGTTCGCAGATCAGTGCGGTTGATATAATAATCTTCAGAAATGTTAAGATTTATTTAGCTGATTTTTTTTACAAAGTTAGTATAATGAAGTTTGGGATGATTGTTCATCTATTTTAGTTATTAAAGGAAAAGTGGAGCCAAAATGAGAAACTTTGGAAAAATTGTCGGATTCTGGGGGATTCTTCTCCTATTATTAATTCAGTGTTCAATTTTGTTTGTACCGAAACGCAATACAGTGAAAGATGGGATTTTAAACAGGGATAGTCATGCATATGGTATTCTGGCAGAACCTGCAAATTCGCTGGATGTGATTGTTGTGGGCGATAGTGAGGGATATTCCGGAATCTCGCCCATGGTAATGTGGAAAGAACGTGGAATTACATCCTTTGTCTGCAGCCAGTCCGGACAGCGCTCTGCGGAAGCCTATTATATGCTTAAAAATGCGTTAAAACGGCAAAATCCCAAGCTTGTAATTTTGGAAACAGATTTATTTTATCACAACCGGAGCGTTCCAACGGAAATCGATCATGCACTGGAATATATGTCCCAGTATTATCTGCCAGTTTTTAAGTATCATGACAGGTGGAAATCACTCACAGCCCGAGACTTCAGCCCGAAGCAGGACTTTGACCAAAAAGACGTTATGAAAGGGTATTATCATAGTAAGAAAGTGACGCCTTATCAGGGCGGAGAATACATGATTAAATCAGATGGACGGGAGTCAGTAGACCAGACCGTGACATTTTGGACAGACAGAATTGTAAATTTGTGCAGAGAAAAAAACATCAGTTTGCTGTTAGTAGGGGTTACTTCCCCAAAAAACTGGGACTATAGCCGCCATAATACAGTCAATGATTATGCCATAAAAAACAATGTTCCGTTTCTCGATTTAAATCTCTTTACGAAGGACATAAAGATAGACTGGAATAAGGACAGCAGAGACGGAGGTGATCACTTAAATACAAGCGGAGCCGAAAAGTTAAGCAAGTATTTAGGCACTTATCTGGCTGCCCGCTATCCACTCACAGATCATCGAAATGATAAGAACTACAGTGAGTGGAACAGGGAACTGGAACAATACTTAATCAATATATCTGAGAAAGATGCTTCCAGTTAATCCATCCACTTTTCAGGGGCAGCCATACCTGATTGAAATTTATCCAGAAATAAGCCCACATGATACCCATCTGCCACAGCATGATGAACGGTAATGGATAGCGGCATTCGTTTTCTGCCGTCTCTGTCAATAAATTTCCCTGCTTCCAGAACCGGGAAAAAGGAGCTGCTGTTTCCATAAGGAACCGGTGTATAACTTGTAAACTCGATCCAGGGAAGCATTCCTATCATAAAACTGTTCTGAGGAGGCATATCCGGCTTTGCTAAGATCCCATGATTATGGGCAAAACGATTCTGGTCCGTAATATAATTATTATAAAAAGTATGAAAATCGGAATCATACTCCGTCCACATATTAGACATGGTCTTGTCATCCGGATGGAAGCATGCATAAGAGGGGTGTAAGACCTCATAACAGCCAAGCGTTCCGTCTTTGGATGAAATCCGAAACTCCTGCTGCTCTGTTATCAGCTTAGAAGCCAGATACAAATAAGCAGGGAAAAATTTTTTGTTTTGCTCTTTTACCATGTTGTAGGTATTCGTAATGTCTGCCTCAATGGTAATGGAAAATCCGGTAGGCAGCATTTTTGTAAAATAATAAAAATACTGTTTTCTATCCCAACTGTCGAAATCAATGGGAGTAAAGGCAGTGTTTATGTCTGACATTTGTAATCTCCTTTGTTTTACTCTGAATCTGGTTTCCAATACCTGGAACCATCTGGTTCCCGGCATAGATAGCCGCTGTCAATCAGTTCTCTTCGAAGCAGGAAGTAATCTCCAAATGTATGCCATTCCTCACAGATGGAGTTTACTTCTTTTTCTGTATAGCTGCGGTCATTAAGGAATTTCCCCGCCAGATATCGAAGGATTTCCGCCCTTAAGCGATTCTTTTGGGACAGCCTGGTTATCTTTCCGGAATCATCAAGAAAGTTGCTGATATCTGTTTTTTCTTTCATGTTCATTGTTCTCCTTCCATTTTCTTTTCATTCCACATCTCCAGTAATGTGTTTAAATCATCTGAAAACTGTCGTTGTGTCTGCGTCTCTTTTTTTTCAATTTCCTCTACAATTTCAAAGGAAAAGGAATCTGCCCCATATTGCTTCCAGGTTTTTAGCATACATATTTCGGGACAGGAATCGGTTGCCTTTGAAAAAGCAAACCGGTTTTTTGAACCCTGCATATCAAAACTGGTTCGTAACCAGTAGGACCCGTCTTTGCTGCATTGTATGCGGTAGATTCCTCCAGTCATAATTCTGTTTTTATACTGGTCTTTTAATGCTTTTTTTGCTGAACTTTCCATTTTACTCACCTCCTGTTTCTGTCAGACTGCCATAAGCCGTTTTCTCCATCATTGTAGCTCCTGGTCATCAGCTTTTCAATAAACGCTTCGTAGAGTTATAAGCATAAAATGGAAACAGAGACCAATACTAATAAAATAATCGGCCTATGACAGAACAAGGAGATTCTTTAAATGGCAAATATCATTAACTATGCAGAAAGCGAATTATCAGATTTTAACAGGAAACCATTTCACTCTGTAGACAGTCTTATTTTTTCCAAGTTTTCCTATATTGGCCTTTCCTCGTTTGTGCCGGGACTTGTGCCCGGTAAAACCCTCCCCACCATTGGCTCCCTTCTGAAAGCAGAGCATTTTCGAGAGATGTTTAGCCATGTCTGGGATGAGGAAAACAGCTTAAGGCTTTTGTTTGCCATGGCTGCCAGTCCTCGTTACCGGAATCTGACTCTTGGCTTTTACAGGGAAGAACAGGACTGTATTCTGGAAAAACAGTTTAGCGCTGTTACCATTTTTCTGAATGAAAATACGGCTTATATTGCATTCCGGGGTACGGATGCGACTCTGGTTGGGTGGAAAGAAGATTTTAATATGGCATTTAAATACCCGGTTCCGTCTCAGGAGGAGGCTGTCCGCTATGTAGAAGAGGTGGCTGCAAATTTTAAAGGTAAGCTTTTATTAGGCGGCCATTCCAAGGGAGGTAATCTGGCGGTTTATGTCTATGCAAAGCTAAACAGGCAGTTGAAGGATCGGGTTTTAAAGGTTTATTCCCATGATGGTCCGGGTTTTAAGGAAAATGCCTTAGACACCCTTGAACTGGAAAGCAGTCAAAAAATTGTGGAAAAGACCGTACCTCAGTCCTCTGTGATTGGCATGCTGTTAGAGAGCCAGGAACAATTTTCAATTGTAAAAAGTAACAGAACCGGCCTTTTGCAGCACGATCCGTTCTCCTGGGTTGTGGAAGGGGATCATTTTGTTTTTGTAGAACGACTGACTAAAAATGCCAAATACATGGACAAATCTCTGCATAACTGGCTGGAAGCAGTTTCAGATGAAGAGCGGGAACATTTTGTCAATGCTCTGTATTCCGTTCTGGATACGGGAGATACACAGAATATCAAACAGATCGGATCTGAATGGCAGAGAAACATTCCGCTTATGATGGGCCGGGTAAGAAATCTTGATGAGGATTCCCGGTTTTTAATCCATAAGATGCTGAAAACCATGGCTTCCTCTGCATTAAAAAGCATCACGGAAAAGGGGGGGTGATTGACAGTTTTAATGGATTAAAGTAATATGAAAACAGCAGAACAATGGGAAAAACTGGAAGCGGTTTTATAAAAGGGGAATGAAGCATGAGGTTACTGATTGTTGAGGATGAGATACGGATCAGAGAAGGGATTCAGAAGCTTTTAGGTAAAATGAGACAGGATTACGAAATCGTGGGAGAAGCGGAGAACGGAGAAGAAGGGCTTCGGCTGTTAAAAGACTTAAAGCCTGATATTGTAATCACGGATATCAGAATGCCAAAGATGGATGGCCTGGAAATGATGTCCAATGCAGTGAAAGATGGAATCACTTCAAAAGCCATTGTATTAAGTGCCTACTCCGAATTTGAATATGCCCGTCAGGCGATGAAGCTTGGAGTGACAGAATATTTACTGAAACCCATTTCCCTCAATGATTTCGCACAGGCGCTGGAGCACGTGGAACTGCAGGTGGAAAAGGACAGGCAGGAAAAGCCGGCAAAGATCGGAACGCTGGAGCAGATACTTTATGATTTTATGAACGGCCGCATGGAGATGGACGCAGATATCAACACTTATCTGCAGCGCAGTTATCAGATGGAAGAAACTCAGAAGCTGATATTAATTTATGTGTATCTGGGGAGCCGCTATGAAGAAGAACGGGAAAGCGCGGTGAAACAGCTGCGGCATGTTTTCTCCCTGTATCCGGATCTGTCATTTTGTATATTGGACCTGATGTACAGAAAATCCCTGGTTGTGGTTCTGTATCATTATAAGGATGCCCATGACCTGGAGCGGTGGCTGCAGCAGCAGATTTTAAAACAAAGACCCAGGTATATGACCTTTGGCTGGACAGAGGTGGGGGGAGTGGCACAATTAAAAAAGGGACTTGACAGTCTGAATCCCTATATGGACTGGAATCTGTCCTTTGATGAGGAAATACTCATTTCCTACCCGAAGATTACCCATGTTCAAACGGTGCCCTGCATCTACCCAATTGAATTGGAAACAAGAATTAAAGTTGCGATCTGTTCCGATAACTGGGATAAGGCAAAAGCCCTTATGGCTGAATTCCATAACAGTTTTCTTGATGGTAAAATTTATGCCCCCAAGGAGATTAAGGAATGCTATATCCGCTTTTTATGGGCGGTTATGGGGATTGGCAAGGAATTGGGGTGCTTTAATTTTGAGTCATTGAAGCAGCAAAAGCTTCTGGAGATGATTATGGATGCAAAGAGGAGAGAAGAACTGGAGGGAGCAGCGGATTTCCTGTTTGATTATATAAAACCCAGGGAGGAAGAAAAAGAGGTCACCCATCTGACTGTCCGGCGGGTCAGAAGCATGATACAGGAATTTTATCAAAGCGGTATCACGCTGGATGAGATAGCGTCCAAGCTCAATGTCACCCCTGAGTATCTGGGAACCCAGTTCCATAAGGAAATGGGGCTGACCTTCAGTACATATATGAAAAATTTCAGAATCAATAAAGCAAAGGAGCTGCTTTGCGGGACCCATATGAAGCTGTATGAAATAGCAGCAAAGGTAGGC
The DNA here is from genome assembly GCF_002934545.1 of Lacrimispora xylanisolvens. Lineage (GTDB taxonomy): Bacteria > Bacillota > Clostridia > Lachnospirales > Lachnospiraceae > Lacrimispora > Lacrimispora xylanisolvens. The sequence continues at coordinate 40,072 of NZ_PTJA01000009.1, read as the reverse complement.
TATTCCGATCCAAAATACTTCAGCAAGGTATTCAAGGAGATGACAGGCCAGCTTCCGGCAGATTACAGGAAGACTTTAAAATAGGGAAAGCGTTTAGGTTTTTCCTCCTTTTCAAGGTTTCCCGTATTTTGAGAAACAGCGATACAGTGTAAGATAATTTCAGTGGAAATAAATAAAAGGAGGACTATTTTCAGTGAAACAAATCAAAAGCTTTTTCCGATATGACAATATCGGGCTGCTGTATGCACTTCCGGCATTTCTTTATATGCTGTTTTTTGTGGGATACCCCATTGTCAGCAATCTTATTTTAAGTCTTCAGAATGTTACGGTCAGGAATCTGGTCCGTGGATCCAGAGACTTTATTGGTTTTGATAATTACATAAAACTGATGCACGATCCTGTATTTCTAAGAGCAATGTTCAACACGCTGCTGTTTACAGTCAGCTGCCTGGTTGTTCAATTTGTCATTGGCTTTGCTCTGGCACTTTTGTTTCAAAAAGATTTTTCCTTTGCCAGACCGGTGAGAGGGCTTCTTATGATACCGTGGATGATTCCCATGACAGTGACTGCTTTGATTTTTAAGTTCATGTTTTCCACTGATGTGGGAATTATTAATTATTTCCTGAAAAGCGCGGGGCTGATTACAGAAAACATTCAGTGGCTTACCAGCCCGTCAACAGCGATGGCCGCAGTGATTACAGCCAATATCTGGATTGGAATTCCATTTAATACAATCCTGATATCAACAGGACTTACCACCATTCCCCTGGAGCTTTACGAGAGCGCAGCCATTGACGGTGCAAATGGAAGACAGAAATTCTTTAAAATCACGATTCCTTTGATGAGAACAACCATTGAATCACTTCTCGTGCTTGGATTTATCTATACCTTTAAGGTGTATGATATGGTCTATGTAATGACTGGGGGAGGACCGGTAAATTCCACTCATTTACTGTCCACCTATTCCTATAAGTTATCCTTTGAGATGTTCCAGTACAGCCTTGGATCTTCCGCTGCCAATGTACTGCTTGTAATTTTGCTTCTGGTAGGCGTAGTCTATTTGAAAATTACGATGAAAGGGGAGATGGAGTGATGGAGAAAGGAAATAAAAAGGGAAAAAAGGAATTCCTGTTATGTCTGGTATCGGTGGTGATCCTGTGTCTGCTTCTGTTTCCTCTTTTCTGGATTTTTATCACCTCATTAAAAACGGAAAAGGAGATCTTTCAGATTCCACCCACCTTTTATCCCCATGTCTTAAATACAAAATCCTATGCCGCCCAGGTTGGAAACGGAGATTTTAATATGTTCCGTTCCTTTGCAAACAGCCTTATTATCTCCGCCGGTGCCATGATAATCGCAGTAATTCTGGCTGTTCCGGCTTCCTATGCCGTAGCCAGATATCGTTTTAAAGGGAGAAACGGAATGCTTTTGTGCTTTCTGGTGACCCAGATGCTTCCGGTTTCCGTCCTCTTAACACCCATGTTTATCATGTTTAAGGGAATGCATATTTACAATACCAGGGTGTCTGCCATTTTATCCGATGCAACCCTTGGCATTCCATTTTCCGTGCTCATTTTAAAAAATTACTTTGCTTCCGTTCCAAGAGATCTGGAAGAAGCGGCTTACATAGACGGCTGCACCCGCTTTCTGGCATTTTTAAGAATTCTGCTTCCGGTCGCCAAGCCTGGAGTGGTGGTCTGTGCCATCTTTTCGTTCCTGTACGGCTGGGGGGATTTAGCCTATGGAATGACATTCATATTGGACCAGAAAAAACGGCCCATTACAGCGGGAATCTTTAATTTTATGGGACAGTACGGTACAAAGTGGAGCTATTTAACAGCCTTTGCCATTGTTACGATTATACCTGTGGCGCTGATTTTTTTGTTTATGCAAAAGTACATTATATCGGGAATGACAAGTGGTGCAGTGAAGGGATAATCTGTTTTTATTGAGAGGGAGCCTTATGAAAAAAGTGAGTCTGAAGAAAAAATTAATCCGTCTTTTCTGGGCGACCTCTACAATCCCCATACTTGTATTAAGTTTTTACTATTTTTACAACATTTCAGTTACTTTAAAAAAGAATACCCAGGAGCTGACCAGTGTAAGCCTGATGCAGATGGATAATAATCTGACCATCAGGCTGAAATCCTATGAGGATCTGTTGTTCCAGATTTATACCAATGATGATGTGGTGGCGTGGGTGGACCGGCTGGATCAGAAACAGAATGCATCGGTGGCAAAAAACCAGCTGCGAAGATATTTAAGGGGACTTCTCAATACAAAAGAGTACATAAAGTCCATAACAATCATTACTCCTAAGGGACTTAGCATTACTTACAACCAGCTGTCTGCGTCTACCTATGAGAATTCGTGGATGAACAGCTTCAGTCTTACCCAGGAGGAACTGTATGGGAAGGTCTCCTCGGATAATCAGACCCATATTTTCCCCACGGAATACGGAACCAGATTTGCAAATGAGGATTACTATCTCCTGCATCTGGCTCACCGGATTATCGATTACAGAAATCTAAATAGAGAAAATGGAATTGTGATTGTCAGTCTTGATAAGGAATTTCTTCAAAGCGTATGCAAGGTTCAGGCCCAGGATCAGGAGAAAAGTTTTAATTTTATCATCGATGAGGCAGGACGTATCATTGCTTACCGCCAACCGGAAAAGATCGGTAAAGTTCTTTATGGGAAGGGGACGTCTTTGGACTCAAAAGTGGAAGCCTGCAAAAAGTTTATCCGGGAAGAGAACCTGTATGAGGAACGCTATACCTCAGTCTGGCTTTACCACGATGATTCCCTGGGCTGGGATCTGGTGAATGTAATGGATCAGGGCAGCTTAATGAAGAACCTAAACAATCAGATTTATCTGATTATAGCCTTAAGTCTCCTTCTTCTTATGGTTACTGTGCTCCTGACACTGGGGGTACTGGACCGTCTGGTGGACTCCGTAAAGATGGTGGTGGCCTCCATGCAGAAAGCACGGGAGGGAGATTTAAAGGTACGGGTGGAAACAGACAAAAAAATGCCTGTGGAAATCGAAACCATAGCGGTTCAGTTTAATGACATGCTGGAGAAGCTGGAAACTGCACTGAAAAAAGAAAAGAAGGCAGGGCAGATGCAGCGCCAGGCGGAGCTTAAGGCAATGGAAGCGCAGATTAATCCACATTTTCTCTATAACACACTGGACACCATCAACTGGATGGCAATCGATCAGGATGAATTCGATATCAGCAATGCCATTAACTCCCTCGCTACCATACTCCGCTACGCCATTGCGGACAGCAGCGGGGAGGTTTTTGTGCGGGATGAGATTGACTGGCTGAAAAAGTACATTTATTTACAGCAGTTCCGGTTGAAAAATAATTTTACCTGCAGCATCAATGTAGATCCTGATGTGATGGATCTGCGGATTCACAAACTGTTGCTTCAGCCATTTGTGGAAAACTCCATTCTTCATGGCTTTGAAGGAACAAAAAACAATCACGTTCTGGAAGTAAGTATGTGCAGGGAGGGGAAAGAATTACGGATTCTGATTCGTGACAATGGAAAAGGTATGGAGCGTCATAAACTGGAACTAATCAGAAGGGGGATCTTTGGGGAATCAGATGCAGCATCTCATATTGGTATGGAAAATGCCATTACCAGACTCCAGATGTATTACGGAGATGATGTGAAGATTGAGATTAACAGCATCGAAGGCTCAGGGACTGAAGTTGTTTTACGAATTCCTACTTAAGAAAATTTACCCTTTCTAAGATTTGTTGAGTTTTTTCCCTGTTTCATTGACGTTATAATAAAGTCGTTGAAACAAAAAAATAAAAGGAGGAAAAACATGAAAAAGTTAATGACAGCCTTACTTTTTGCAACGTTGCTTGGGGGAGCGGTGACTGGGTGCAGTTCCGGAAGCGGAGCGGTGTCAGCGACGGAAAGTAAAACGGAAACAGCAAAAAGCAGTGAGAAAGCGGCTACAACCGCAAGTGAAAAAGCTTCGGAGACAGAAAAGAGCGAAGCCGCAGGTGATGTGACAATCTGGTACTACTGGGAGACAGAAGGCCATCAGAAAGCACTGAATCATATCATTGAAGAATTTAACGGATCACAAAAGGAAGTTAAGGTACAGGCAAAGTATGTACCATTTGCCGATTTTAAGAAGCAGCTTTCCATCGGTGCATCTGCGGATGAACTTCCTGATCTGGTAATTCTCGATAATCCGGATCATGCTTCATATGCAGCCATGGGAATCTTTGCAGATTTAACCGGAAGATTTGATGTAAGCACCTATTATCCCGGTCCTGTCAATTCCTGTACGTTAGACGGCAAATTGTATGGAGTACCATTCGGAAGCAACTGTCTGCTCCTTTTCTATAATGAGGATATGTTAAAGGCAGCAGGATGCAAGGTTCCCACCACATGGGATGAACTGCTTACCACGGCAAAAGCATGTACAACCGGTCAGGTTTCCGGATTTGCACACTGCAGCCTGCAAAACGAGGAGGGAACCTTTAACTTCCTTCCCTGGGTATGGTCAACCGGTGCAACATCCTACGAAATAAACTCAGAAGGCGGAATCAAAGCACTGACCATGGTGAAAAATCTGGTTGATTCCGGTGCCATGACAAAGGAAGCAATTAACTGGACACAGGGTGATACCATGAATCAGTTTATCTCCGGAAACTTAGCCATGATGATTAACGGAACCTGGCAGGTCCCTACCATGCGGCAGGAAGCTCCTGATCTGAAATGGAACGTTGCTCCCATTCCAATGGATAAAAAACAGGCTTCTGGTCTGGGTGGAGAAAACTATGCAGTAATTAAGGGTGGCAATGAGGAAGGTGCTGTTCAGTTCCTTAAATATGCTACCAGCGAAGAGACCTGCCTCTATATGATGAATGCAATGGGATATATTTCTTCTGATTCCGTTATTGCTAAAAAGCAGTTTAAGGGAGATCCGGTATATGACGCTTTTGTTGAAGAAATGCAGTATGCAAATGCAAGAGGTCCGTTACCGGAGTGGCCGGATATCTCGGATGCCATATCGCTGGCATTTAATGAGGTAATGACAGATACAAGTACGCCAGAGGAAGCTGCAGCAAAAGCCCAGGCTGTGATTGATGGTATTATTAAAAAATAAAAATACATATAATAAAAAGAAGTGGCGCCGGCTGACAATGCCGACGTCACTTTCCAGGGTAAATCAGGAGGTGCAGTATGAATCAGGTAGAAATTCAGGACAATTTTTTCAGCAGATACAAAGAATTAATCAGAACAGAGATGATTCCGTATCAATGGAGTGTTTTAAATGATGAAATTGAAATCAACATTGAGCGGGAGCGCAACGACGATTCCATTCCCAATGAAAAGAGCCATGTGATTGAGAATTTCCGGATTGCGGCCGGAAGAAAAAAAGGAAATCATTATGGCTGGGTATTTCAGGACAGCGATCTTTATAAATGGCTGGAGGCGGCTGCTTATACCTTACGGGAGAAGATGGATGAAAAGTTAAAGTGTCTGGCTGATGATGTTGTGGACTTAATCAGTGATGCACAGGAAGAAGATGGATATCTGGATACATATTTTACCATTGAGGAACCTGATCAGAAATACAAACGACTGTGGGAGAGCCATGAGTTATATTGTGCCGGACATTTTATGGAGGCAGCTGTGGCTTATTATGAAGCAGCGGGAAATAAAAAGGTTTTGGAAACCGCATGTAAACTGGCTGACCATATTGATTCTGTGTTTGGAGATGAAGAAGGAAAGATTCATGGCTATGACGGTCATGAAGAGGTTGAGATTGGTCTGATGCGGTTATACCGGCTGACACAAAATGTAAGATATTTAAAACTGGCTCAGTACTTTTTACTGGTGCGGGGAACAGAATGTGAAGCCATGAATTCCAAACATCTTCCTCTGACCTATTATCAGGCTCACCTTCCTGTGCTTAAGCAGGATACCGCTGAGGGACACGCAGTAAGACTGGTCTATCTTTGCACTGCAATGGCGGATGCCGCAGGGGAGACAGGAGATGAAAAGCTACTTTTGGCGAGCAGACGGTTATGGAGGAGCATTGTAACCCGGCGTATGTATATTACCGGAGGAATCGGTTCCACTGTTTCCGGGGAAGCATTTACTCTGGATTACGATTTACCCAATGATACCATGTACTGTGAGACCTGCGCGTCAGTAGGCCTGGTGTTCTTTGCATACCGGATGCTGATGTCAGAAGAAAAGGGTGAATACGGAGATGTAATGGAACGCGCACTTTATAATACAGTGCTGGGCGGAGTGGCTCTTGATGGGAAACATTTCTTTTACGTGAATCCTCTGGAGGTAGTTCCTGGTAAATCATCAAAGGATCCTGGAAAGAGTCATGTTAAATGCGTTCGCCCTCAGTGGCTTGGCTGTGCGTGCTGTCCACCTAATCTTGCAAGGCTGTTAGCTTCTGTGGAGCAGTATGTGTTTGTACAAAAGAAAGATAAGCTTTTAGTCAATCTCTTTGTGGAATGTAAGGGAAGCTTTGAGATGGAAGATGGTGTTTTGAATATAGAATTGAAGACCGGATATCCATGGGAGGGCTGTGTGGAAATAAAATTAAATTACAGTGGAACCGCCAGTGTCTGTCTGGGAATCCGGGTACCGTCATGGTCCGATACCTTTGATGTTGAGCTCAATCAGGAACGTGCAGTTTTTAAGGAAAAACACGGATTTATCTATGTGAATCAGGTTTTTTCTGAAGATACAATACGGCTGAAACTGGATATGCAGGCAAAGCGCTGGTATGCCAATCCCCTTGTGGAAAACGATCTGGGGAAATTTGCGGTCTCCAGAGGTCCCATTGTGTATTGTCTGGAAGGAGCGGATAACGGAACGAATCTGCACCTTTTGTCATTGGAAAAACAGGAAGAGTTTGAGTACAAATTTGACGAAGCCAAGCTTGGAGGCGTGGGAGTACTTACTGCCTGGGGCTGGAAGACAGAACCAGACAGTGGGGCACAATGGCTTTACAGAAAGAATACTGCCGCAGTTAAGAAAACAAAGACGAAAATCAAATGGATTCCTTATTACAGCTGGGCCAACAGAGGTGAAAATGAAATGCGCGTGTGGGTCAGAGAAGAGAATCCGTGTTAATATGAAATAGCCCGATAAAACCGGTAAATTTACCAGTTTTATCAGGGCTTATTTTATTGACAAAAAAACTTACGTGTGATAGCATTATTATCAACAATACTAAACCGGTTTAGTAAACGTGGGGGGACTTTTATGGCACTGACAATTAAGGATATCGCCAGTATGGCGGGAGTATCAAAAGGGACTGTATCAAGAGTCATTAACAACAATCCGGAAGGTGTTTCCGAAGAAACGAGAGAGAAGATTCTGAAGTTGATTGACGAGGTAGGTTACGTACCAAATAAGATGGCAAGGAGCATAACGGTTGCTGAGACAAAGACCATTGGTCTCATAATACCCGATGTCCAGAATCCTTTTTTTCCCCAGGTAATCAGGGGGGTGGAGGATTGCGCCATGGAAAATGGATATACAGTATTTTTGTGTAATTCAGATTCAGATATAAAAAAAGAGCAGAAGTATTTATATACCTTTTTAGAAAAAAGGGTGGACGGAATCATCATCAATACCAGCGGCGATTTAAATGACAAAAAGCTGACTGCACTGATACACAAAAGCAATATCCCCATCGTCATACTGGACCGGAAGATAAAGGAGCTGTCAAGGTATCCCGGCGTCTATGTTGATAATGCCAGGGCGGCCAGAGAAGGTGTGTCCTATCTCATTGAAAATGGCGCTTCCAATATTGCATATATTGCAGGTGTTAAAGACGTTTATACAGTGGAAGAACGGCTAAAAGGTTATTGCATGGCACTTGAAGATGCGGGCATCATAATAAACAAACAATATTTAAGCTATGGCGGTTACAATATACAGTCCGGATACGAAAGAACCAGGGAGATGCTTTCTCACAATCCGGAAATAGACGGGATCTTTGCCGGCTGCGATACCATAGCAATCGGTGTTTTAAAGGCTTTGAGAGAATTAAACAAAAAGGTTCCAGACCATATCCAGCTGCTGGGGTTTGATAACATCACCATGAGCGGAGAGATGGTTCCGCCTATCACCACAGTATCCCAGCCTATGTATGAAATGGGCTATCAGGCGGCCAGAATGCTGCTGGCGTCCATACAGGATAAAACCATACATCAGGCGGATCAGTATCTGGAGACAGACCTGATGATCAGAGAAAGCACCAGAAAAAAACAGGTAAGGGAAGAGATATGAAAAAAATACTGGTAATCGGAAGCTTAAACATGGATATACAGGTGACTGCAGACCGTCTGCCGGGTGTGGGAGAAACTGTACTTGGAACGGATTACTCCTATAACTGCGGCGGAAAGGGAGCCAATCAGGCATTTGCAGCAGGAAGGCTGGGCGCAGATGTGGTTATGCTTGGCTGTGTAGGACAAGATGAGTTTGGAAGAACTTTGATCCGGGGGTTAAAGGATAACGGTGTCTGTACGGATTATATTTCTGTCCGTGAAGGGAAAGATACGGGAACAGCGATGATTTTAGTTGATTCCCTGGCAAATAACAGCATAGTGACCATAGCAGGAGCCAATGGATGCTGTGATATTCCATACTTAGAGAAGACAGAGCCCCAGATCATGGATTATGAATATCTGCTCCTACAGATGGAGATTCCGGCAGATGCAGTTTTTTATGCCATTGACCATGCAAAGGAAGCGGGAAAAACCGTTATATGTAACCCGGCACCGGCTCCAGATGGTCTGCCGGAAGAGATCATGAGGAAAATTGATATTCTAACTCCCAATGAAAGTGAACTGGCGAGGCTGAGCCGCCATAAGACAGACAGCCTGGACGGGATTTTGGAAGGCGCAGGAAAGCTGTTGTCCCAGGGAGTGGGACATGTCATTGTGACAATGGGAGATAAGGGAGCCTTGTGGGTCAGCCAGGAAGGCTGCCGCATGTTTGAAGGAACCAGGGTGGATGCACTGGATACCACCGGTGCAGGAGACTGCTTTAACGGCGCACTGGCTGTAAAGCTGGCAGAAGGAAAATCCATGGAAGAAGCCATTTGTTTTGCCAATGCAGCGGCAGCCATCAGCGTTACACGAAAAGGCGCCCAGGCATCTATGCCTCTCAAAGAGGAAGTTCTAAGTCTGATGCAGGAGGAATGACATGAAACCAAAGAAAGTAATCATAGATACAGACCTGGGCGATGACGTGGATGATGCCGTTGCCATAGCTCTTGCAGTTTTATCTCCTGAAATCGAAGTGGCAGGGATAACCACTGTATTTAAAGATACGAAAGCACGGGCAGAGATGGTGAAGGATCTGCTGGAATTTTACCAGATGGGCAGGATTCCAGTTTATACAGGCCAGGGGCTGCCGTTGATTGAACGGCCAAAGATGGAAAAACCCATTCAGTACAGCATTTTAAGAAACCAATATGAGCCAGAGCAGAGTATAGATGCGGTTGATTTTATGATTAAGACAGCAGCAGAAAATGATAATGTCTGTATCGTTGCCATGGGGCCTCTGACCAATCTGGGACTGGCATTTTTAAAGGCACCTGAGATTATGAAGCGAGTGGAAATCATCGGAATGGGCGGAGCCTTTTTAAACTCTTATCCGGAATGGAATATCATCTGTGATCCGGAGGCTGCCCGGATTGTTACAGATTTTGCTGAAAAGTTAACCATGCTGGGACTGGATGTTACAAAGTATACGAAGCTTACCGCAAAAGAGATGGAGGAAGTTAAAAACTCCAATAAACCTGCTGTTCAATATCTTTATAAAGGCATGGAGATATTCATGGATCAAACAGGATTTCCCATCACCCTTCACGATGCGCTGCTGATTGCCTGCCTGATTGACAGGGAAACCGTTACACTGAAAAAGGGAGATTATACAGTTGAATTAAAAGGTGAACTGACAAGAGGAACCATTGTTCACAAAACCAATTATTACGATGCAGTATGTGAAACAGAGAAAGATTTTTATTACGCAGTTGATTTAGATTTACAGCGGTTTAAGAATATAGTGATGGAACGGGTTTTCCGTTAGTAGTACAGAAGTATAGCAATTATTCAATGTCTTTCTATCAGACATTGTGATTGGCATAAATACACATCATTTATTTTTAGGAGGAGATCAAATGAAAAAATTCAAGAGAATCGCAAGCGTATTGTTCGCAAGCTGTCTGCTGGCTGTCAGTGTGGCTGGATGTGGAAAAAGCGGTGGCAACGCAGGGAAAGAAACAACTGCCGGCAGTGCGGCAGCAACAACCGGTGAAACAAAAGCAGGAGAAACAAAAGGTACGAAGGAAGGGGCTAAGAAATTAAAAATAGCTTTATTAATTCCAGGTAATTTAGGAGACAAATCATTTTTTGACGGTTCCAAAGCTGCTATGGATACCATTAAGGAAAAACTGGGTGCCCAGACAGATGTTGTAGAGATGGGAACGGATACCACCAAATATCTTGCTACCTATGAAGATTACTGCGAAGACGGCTATGACTTAATCATGACTGTTTCCACAGCCGGTGATGATGTTTTAAAACAGGTTTCCGCACAGTATCCGGATCAGAAGTTTATTAACCTGGATACCGACAGCGTTGGTTTTGGAGACAACGTTCTTGCCGTAGTTACAAAGAGCAATGAGATGAGCGCTCTGGCAGGTGCAGTGGCAGCTTTAAAGGCAAAAGAGGCAGGAAGCAATACCATCGGTTTTATCGGAGGGATGGATATACCAGGTATCAACTATTTCCTGGTTGGATATATTGAAGGCGCACAGAGCGTAAATCCTGATGTGAAAGTAAAAGCTTCCTATGTTGGTGATTTTACTGACAGTGCAACCGCAAAGGAACTGGCACTGATTATGTACAACTCCGGAGTTCCTATTATCTATCAGGCAGCAGGCGGTGCTGGTTTAGGTGTGTTTGAAGCAGCCACAAGCCTTGATAAATTAGCCATTGGTGTTGATTCAGACCAGGCTGCAAGTCTGGAAGCCAGTAACCCGGATCAGGCAAAGCACATTATTACGTCAGCAATGAAAAAGGTATCCGTTTACGCAGTGGATTTAGTAAACAAGTATGCAGACGGAACTCTTACCTTCGGCGGCAAATCTCTTGCACTCGGTCTGAAAGACGGTGGAGTTGGCCTGGCAGAAAACAAATATTATGATGCGTTGATGTCTGATGAACAAAAGAATAGCGTTAAGGAGTTAGAGCAGAAAATCATATCTGGTGAAGTGAAATTATCCGATGTACAGTCTATGTCTACCGATGACATTGCTGCAATCAGAAGTAAAGCTGCTCCAAACTAGTATGTAAAAGCTTAATGCCTGGAGGATAACAATGGAATACCTTTTGAGAATGGAGAATGTATCCAAGATATACGGCAATGGTATTGTGGCAAATAAGGATGTCAGCTTTTCCTTAAAGGAAGGGGAAATCCATGCCCTTGTGGGAGAAAACGGAGCGGGAAAAACGACCCTGATGAAAATTCTCTTCGGCATGGAAAAACCCTCTTCAGGCAAACTGTATTTAAGGGACAAGGAATTGGATATCAATTCCTCCAACGATGCCATAAAGCATGGGATCGGCATGGTGCATCAGCATTTCATGCTGTTAGATTCCTTTACTGTAGCCCAGAATATTACACTGGGGATCGAGCCCGCAAACCATCATTTCGTGGATGAAAATGCTGCGGTTGCATTTACTGAGCAATTAAGCAGACAGTATAATTTTGCAGTAGATCCAAGAGCGGTCACCGGCACTCTGCCTGTAGGAATCAAGCAGAAGATCGAGATATTAAAGGCACTGGCCAGAGGGGCAAAGATTCTGATTTTAGATGAGCCCACTGCCGTACTGACACCTCAGGAAACAGAACAGTTATTTGAGGAACTTGTGAAGCTGAAAAAACAGGGATATACTATTGTATTTATTTCTCACAAAATTAAAGAGATTAAGGCAATCAGTGACAGAGTGACCATAATGCGGGCGGGCTGCTCCGAAGGAGTTTTTAATACCAGTGAAATCTCGGAACAGGAGATATCCAATAAAATTGTAGGCTGGAAGATTGACACCTCCATTCATAAAAAGGAGCATGCTTTTGGTGAAGCCAGAATCAGTGTAACCGGTTTGTCCTACTATGGAGGGGAGAAAGTTCCTATTTTACAGGATATAAACTTCCAGGTGAAATCCGGTATGATTATGGGAATTGCCGGTGTCCAGGGCAATGGGCAGGTAGAACTGGCTGAGATTTTAACCAAAAGCAGGCGTGTGGAATCAGGCAGCGTGGAGATCAACCAGGATGATATTCAGTCCATGACCATTAAGGAGATGCGGGAAAAAGGGTTTGGCTATATCCCGGAAGACAGACAGCGTCAGGGCGTGGCCCTGACTGCCGCTGTCAATGAAAATCTGATTTCCAACAAATATGATACAGAAGAATTCTGCAATAAGGGAATTCTGAAAAAGAAAAAAATCAGCGAGTATGCCAGAAAGATGATCGCAGAATATTCCGTGAAATGTTCGGGAGAAAATGGCAGAATCGACGGTCTGTCCGGCGGAAACATGCAAAAGGTGGTTGTGGCAAGAGAGTGTATGGAAGAGACAAAGGTTCTGATTGCTGAACAGCCCACCAGAGGTGTTGACATCGGAGCGGCCCATATCATACATCAGAACATTGTAAAGCTGCGGGATAATGGCTGTGCCGTGCTGCTGCTTTCGGCAGATATGGCAGAACTGATTAAGCTGTCAGATGTGCTGGCAGTTATGTATGAAGGCAGGTTTGTGGCTTATTATGAGAACCTGTCTGATATTACCGAAGAAGAACTTGGACTTTATATGCTGGGTATTAAAAAGCAGGATGAGAGTCAGATCAGGAGGATGCGCTATGAGTAGGGAAAAATCCTTTCATGTCTTAAGAACAACTGTGGCTCTGGTCATTGCGATGCTTGCAGCCTTTGCAGTCATCTTTATGGTAAGCAAAACACCCATAGAGTCCATCCGTTTATTTATACTGGGTCCTTTCAGTAAACCAAGATATATTGGAAACATAATTAATACGGCAATTCCTCTTATATTCTCAGGTCTGTCCATGGCAGTTGTTTTCCAGGCCAGCCAGTTTAATATGGGAGCGGAAGGTATCTTTTATTTCAGCGGAGCTGTTATTTCCCTGATTGCGATCTGGGTCCCCCTCCCCGCCGGTGTTCACCAGGTGGTCATCATTCTTGCTGCTGCCGTAATCGGTGCCTTAATTATGCTGATTCCAGGATATTTAAAAGCAAAGTATGGAGCCAGCGAACTTGTTACCTCCCTGATGATGAACAGCATTCTGCTGGGGCTTGGTTCCTATCTTATGACCAGAGTGCTTCAGGATCCCATGGCATCAAATGGTTCCTATCCCTATCTGGACACAGCCAAAATACCGGTGATCATACCGGCATTTAAAGTACATTATGGACTGTTTATCGCATTGCTTTGTGTAGCAGCAGTCTCTGTTTTTCTATATAAGACCAAATGGGGATATGAGATTCGTATGGTAGGTATTAATGCCAAATTTGCAGCCTATTCCGGAATCAATATTGTTAAAACCATTATTATCGCTCATCTGGTATCAGGAGCAATTGCAGGTATCGGCGGTTCTGTAGAATCCATTGCCATGCATACCCGCTTTGAATGGAATGGGCTTCCCGGCTATGGATTTACAGGAGCGTTAATAGCCATGCTTGCCAATAATAATCCGGTAAGCGTGATTTATGCAGCCCTGTTTGTGGCGTATTTATCTACAGGAGCAGATATTGTTGCAAGGTTGTCTGATGTTCCTGCTGAGATGTCAACCATCCTTCAGAGTCTGATTATTCTGCTGATCGCTTCGGAGCGTTTTCTTCATTCCTTTAAGCAGCGGTGGATGGAAAGGGGGATTGCCAAATGAGAGAATTGATAAATATCATTTTCACAGCACAATTCCTGCATTCCGTATTCCGGGTGACAACCCCCATCCTGTTCGCTTCCCTTGGGGCAGTAATCGCAAACCGGGCAGGCGTTGCCAATATTGCTCTGGAAGGAATTATGCTGATATCAGCTTTCTTTGGGGTATTTGGCAGTGCAGCAACGGGAAGTGCTCTGGGCGGATTCTTAATCGCTCTTTTATCCGGGTTAATCTGTTCCGGAATACTGGCGTTATTTACTTTATATTACCGGGCAAATGTTATTTTAGGCGGTATTGCCATTAACTCCTTAGCATCAGGAGGTACGGTATTTTTGCTTTACCTGTTTACAGGAGATAAAGGAAGTTCCACCTCTGTTGCCAGTAAAACACTGCCGGAGATCGCCATTCCAGTGTTAAAGGATATTCCGTTTCTGGGTGACATTCTTTCCGGACAGAATATCATGACGTATCTGGCATTTATCATGATTTTAGTTGTGGCTGTTTTTCTTGGTAAAACCACGCTGGGTTATCATATCAGGGCAGTGGGGGAAAACTTAAAAGCAGCAGAATCCGTAGGAATTAATGTGAAGCTTACCCAGACGATTGCCCTCCTTTTAAGCGGTCTTCTCTGTGCATGCGGCGGAGCCTTTATGTCAATGGGCTATCTGTCATCGTTTACCAGAGATATGGTATCAGGAAGAGGATGGATTGCAGTGGCAGCGGAAGCCATAGGCAGGTCTAATCCCATTGGAACAGCTGCGGCATCCATTGCCTTTGGTTTTTTCAATGCCATAGCCACAGCGGCATCCACAGTGGGCTGGGCCTCCAGTCTGGTGCAGACAATTCCTTATGTTTCAACACTCATTGGACTGTTTGCATTTTCCTATAAAGAGTATTTAAAGCTGAAAAAGAGATAATGATTCAGGCGGCGAAGTATATGTTCTTCGCCGCCTGAAATAGCATATCAATCGGAATAAAATATGCAGAAAGCAGGTTATTGGTATGGTGGAACGCTATTATGAAAAAGTATATGCAGGTTTTTTAGGCATGAATATCGGAATCCGTTTAGGTGCGCCCATAGAGCCGGATGTCTGGACAGAGGAACGGATATTTCAGACTTACGGGGATTTAAACGGCTATGTAAAAGATTATATTAATTTTGCTGCAGATGATGATGTAAACGGCCCGGTTTATTTCTTAAGAGCACTGGATGACAGGAAGGAGACGGGAACACCGGTAACTCCGGAAGATGTGGCGAAAGCATGGTTAAATTATACAAGGTATTTAAAAGGGATGTTCTGGTGGGGCGGATATGGAATCAGCACAGAGCATACCGCTTATATGAATTTAAAGATGGGAATACCGGCACCTTTATCAGGATCTGCTGTATGTAACGGAAGTACGGTGGCGGAGCAGATTGGCGGACAGATCTTTATTGACACCTGGGGGCTGATTCATCCCGGGGATCCGAAAAAGGCAGCAGATGACGGAGCAGCGGCAGCCAGTGTTTCCCATGACGGGGAGGGGTTAAACGGAGCCAGATTTATCTGCGCCTGTATTGCACAGGCATTTACGGCACAATCAATAGATGAGATTGTGGAGACGGGTTTAAATCAGATACCGGAAGAAAGCCTTTATTATCAGGTGGTTAAAAGCGTGGAAAGATTCTACCGCAGTAATCCTGGCGACTTCAGAGGGTGTTTTCATATGCTGGAACAGGATTGGGGATATGACAAATATCCTGGTGCATGCCATATTATTCCCAATGCAGGTGTGTGCGCCCTTGCATTATTTTATGGAAATGGTGATTTTTCCAGGACAGTGGAAATTGCCTGTATGTGCGGCTGGGATACGGATTGCAACGCAGGCAATGTGGGTACAATCGCAGGCGTATATTGCGGTCTTTCCCAGATTCCGGACAAATACCGCAGACCCATCAACGATTCGGTGGTTTTATCAGGAATATCCGGCTATCTTAATATTCTTGACATTCCGACCTATGCCAAGGAGATCGCTGCACATGGATATGCTGCAATAGGAGAGGAGTTGGAAAATGAACTTCGAATAAATCCAGAAGAAATAAACTTTGACTTTCTTCTTCCAGGCATGACACACAACATGAGAGTATCCAATCCCTACTATGGTACGATCAATCCTTCTGGAAGTAATAGTTATTCAGATGGGAATGGACTATGCATTCTCATTGATGATATGGGTTATGATTCCTGCCGGATTTATTATAAAAGTTTTTATGGAAGAGAAGATTTTTCTGATGAGCGCTATTCTCCGGTTTTCTCACCGAAGGTTTATTCCGGGCAGAGGGTTATCATGGAACTGTCTGTACAATGGCTGAAGGGGCAGAAACTTGATCTGGTGCCGTATATAAAGACGTTTGGGAAACATGATATCGTAGAAATCAGTTTTGTTGATTATCCGGAAAATGAATGGTTTCAGGTGGAATTTACAATACCTGATACAAAGGGGGACCTTGTAGAAGAAGTTGGATTTATTGTCAGAGGAAGCAGTTTTCCGGAAGGAACTACAACCGGTTATATTCATATGAATAAATTCCAGGTAACAGGACTTGCAGATTATGAGATTGATATAGCGAAGCAAAAAGAAGAATTTGGAACAGTGACTCCATTTTCCACAGACGGCGGGAATTGGACGAAACAGGGAGAATTTCTTCATTTCCACCGGGCGGAACCAGCATTTGCTTATACAGGAAATTATTACAGCAAAGACTACCGGGTGAGTGCTCTTGTAAAACCACTGTTTGGAGAAAACCACTTAATGACAGTCCGGGCAAAAGGGGCAATGCTTGGTTACGGGGCAGGTTTTTCCGGGCAGAACAGACTGGCAATTTATAAAAATGAGTATGGATATTATATTTTGGCGGAAACTGACTACCCATGGAATATGGAAAGCACCTATTTATTTGAAATAGAAGTAAGAGGGCAAAAAATAATTTTATCCGTCAATGGTGTAGTGATACTGGAAGCAGAGGATTCCTCTTTTCAATCGGGAATGTTTGGGTTTGGCTCTCTTAGCTATGGACGAACCTGTTTTAGTGATATCAAATTTACCGGGCTGGAAGGGTAAAATTATAGGATCTTGCCATGAAGCAGTCCTTGTAGTATGATGAAATTACTGATATACAACCGTCAAAATCCATGGAAATTTGAAAGGAGAAGGTATTATGAATGGGGAAAACAGAATGCAGGAGGAAAGAATGATTATTTCCTTCGACGGCACGAAACTGAGATTTAAAAAAGATGCAGTGGAGAATCCAAAAGCGCTGATCGTCATTGCCCACGGCTTGTGTGAGCATTTAAACCGGTATGATTATTTCACGGAAAAGCTTAATGAAAATGGCTACAGTGTTTACCGGTATGATCAGAGGGGACATGGAAAATCAGAAGGGAAAAAGGTCTATTTTAAAGATTTTAATGAGATGCCTGACGATCTGGGGCAGATCCTTGCTCTTGCCAGAGAGGAGAGCGAGGGAAAAAAAGTTTTCCTGTTCGGACACAGCATGGGCGGGGAGACAGTAACACTGTTTGGAACAAAGAATCCGGGAATGGCAGATGGAATAATTACTTCTGGTGCGCTGACTCATTACAATCATCCCGTTATGGGAGATCAATTCCCAATTGAGGCACCGGATGATACTTATCTGCCAAATGAACTTGGAGATGGAGTGTGCAGCGATAAAAAGGTGATTGAAGCGTATGTTTCGGATCCGCTGGTGGAAAAGGAGATCAGCACCGGCCTGATCAACCAGATATATGCTGGCGTACAGTGGCTGAAGGCCAATATAAAAAGCTTCTCCGATCCGGTTCTGATTCTTCATGGAGCTGATGATGGTCTGGTGGCAGCAAAAGATTCCCTGGATTTATTTGAAGAAATAAGTTCTAAGGATAAGAGCCTGCATGTCTATGCAAACCTGTTTCATGAAATCTTAAATGAGCCGTGCAGAGATGAGATTATTGCGGATATCTTACTATGGCTTGGGAAACATATCTGATGGATTAGAATATACATTTATAAGAAAAGGCACCCTGCTTACGTTGTATGTAAGCAGGGTGTTCTATTGTATGCGGTAGAAAGTAATTGCACATTGATATGGTATATGCTACCATAATGTTATGGAATAATCGTGTTATAGGGTGTGCTGACCTCATTCTCTATTGGAATGGGGGTGATGCTTATGAAGTTTGACTTTAAGGATCTAATGACCTTTGGTCTTTTTCTTCTGGCGTTACTTACATTCGTTTTTACGTTTTGTAAGTAGTAATACATAGCAAAAACCACCCTGGTTAACTTGGCGGTTACGGGGGTGGGTATGCTACTCATGTAATGGTCAACCACCTTGTGGACGGTTGTTCCTTTTATAATTCTAGGATATCATTCCTGTTTATGTCTGTCAAGACTTAGTTATCATATTCTTCTTCCTATAATTACTCGGCGAAATCCCGTAATACTGCTTAAATGCATAAGAAAAGTGCTGAATGGAAGAGTAGTTCAGCCGGTCAGAAATCTCCGATATATTAATTGTTTCATCATTTAAATAAATCTTCGCCATGGACATCTTGGCCTCTGTTTTTTTCTGAAGAAAGGTTCTGCCGTAATAATCCTTTAAAAACCGTTCCGTCTGCCGTACACTTAAACCAAGCCTTTCCGCCAGATTTTCCAGTGTTATGGTTTCATATTCATAAAGAAAGCATTCTTCCACAATAATATATTTACGATCCACCAGATTGGAGGGCGAAAAATGAACCTTGGACTGGGCCTTATATTCATAATTCCGTACAATCTTAACTACGCATTGCTGAAGAAGGGCCTCCACTAAAATCATGTACCCCGTATAACGGTGTTCCAGTTCAAAAAAGATCTGCTGCATCAGCGGATACAGCTCCTGAGTATCCTGTCCGAACCAGAAATGGGTTTTCTCGAACTTATAAGCCACCGTATCCACCTCAGGCTGGAGGTGAGTATTATTTTTTTGCAGCTTAAAATAAATACAATATTCCGCCATGGGATCATTCTTTAAAGGTATCTGTTCATGCTCCACATGAGGGCCTGTCATGTACAGGGTATTGGGCGTAATATTATAAATCTGGTCATCAATATTTACTTTGCCATGACCGTAAGGAATATAGTGGATTTCATAACTGTTATTCCCGTGGCTGTGTCTTGGCATGGAACGGAGAAAACGCTCAAATACGATGTTTAAGACTAAAAACGTGGTATCATCGATCCCGATTTTTATATTTAAATCTTTATATCCCGTCCTCATGATTACCCCCTCCAATCTCTATCCTATATTTTACTTTATCAGCATATCTGATGCAAGTCAAGGAATGTTCGATAACACGACATACAGCCCTGGCTTCTGTCTGGTTCCCCTCTAATTTTTCGAAACAGAAACGGTATAATGGTAAGTGTAAAGAACCAAATGACCGTAAAAATGTTAGGAGGAAACTATTATGTCACTGGTTACATCGGAACAAATGCTTTTGGATGCTCAAAAAGGCGGATACGCAGTAGGAGCTTTTAATGTTGAAAATATGGAAATGCTGAAGGCTGTGGTGGCTGCAGCTGAGGAGCTTCGGGCTCCGGTTATGCTTCAGACCACACCGTCAACGGTGAAATACGGAACACTGGAAACATACTACGCCATGGCAGCAGCAGAGGCTGAGAAGGCAACCGTACCGGTATGTCTCCACTTAGACCACGGCAGCAGCTACGAGCTTGTTCTCCAGGCAATCCGTGCCGGATACACATCTGTAATGATTGATGGCTCCCACTTAGACTTTGAAAGTAACATCGCATTAACCAAACGGGCTGCAGATGCTGCAAGAGCCTGCAATATCACAGTAGAAGGCGAGCTCGGTAAGGTAGGCGGCAAAGAAGATGATCTGGAAGCAGAAGCGGATAACAACACCGACCCCATGCAGGCAAAGGAATTCGTAGAACGGACAGGAGTTCACTCCCTGGCAATCGGAATCGGAACTGCTCACGGCTTTTATGCAACCACTCCTGTATTAGACAAAGAGCGGATCAGTGAAGTGAAAGAGTTAGTTTCTGTGCCCCTTGTTCTTCACGGTGCTTCCGGATTAAGCGACGAAGATGTAAGAGAATGTGTAAGCAGAGGAATGTGTAAGGTTAATTTTGCGACAGAGTTAAGAGTAGCTTATACCGATGCAGGAAAGAAGCTTTTAAAAGAGCATCCGGATACCTTTGATCCAAAGAAATTAGGTACTGTGGGAATGGAAGCAGTGAAGCAGTTCGTTAAGAACCGTATTCTGGTCTGTGGATGTGACCATAAAGCGGACTGATTGATTCAGGAGGAAAACATGAAACCATATTTATTAGGGATTGACGTAGGCACCAGCGCCTGTAAAATTGCCGTTTTCGATAGAAATGGAACCGTCCTGGAAACTGCAACCGGGGAATATGAGGTTTATTATCCCCAGACAGGCTGGGCAGAGCAGGACCCGGATGAATGGTGGCGGGTGATCTGCAGCACCATGAAATACATATTTTCCAAATCCCAGATAAAGCCGGAAGAAATCGCAGGAATCGGAATTGACGGACAGAGCTGGTCAGCCATAGCGGTAGACAAAGAGGGCAGCGTGTTGACAAATACGCCCATCTGGATGGATACCAGAGCCGACGACATCTGCAAAGAACTCAGTGAGAAGGTGGGAGAACAGCGGATATTCGAAGTGGCAGGCAATTCCCTGCAGCCATCCTACAGCACGGCTAAGATCATCTGGTACCAGAGAAATATGCCCCAGGTGTATGAGAATATTGATAAGGTACTGCAATCCAACAGCTACATTGCTTACAGACTTACCGGTCAGATGACCCAGGATCTTTCCCAGGGATATGGTTTTCACTGCTTTGACATGCATACCGGAACCTGGGATCTGGCAATGTGCGAAGCGCTTGGAATTCCACCTCACATTCTTCCGGATATTCACCCCTGTCACGAGGTGATTGGCACAGTGACGAAAGCGGCAGCGATTCAGTCCGGACTGGCTGAGGGAACCCCTGTAGTAGCCGGTGGTCTTGACGCAGCCTGCGGGACACTTGGCGCCGGAGTAATCCACGCCGGGGAAACCCAGGAGCAGGGAGGTCAGGCTGGCGGAATGAGTATCTGCATCGATAGCTACAAGGCCGATCCGAGACTCATCCTAAGCTGTCATGTAGTGCCAGGCAAATGGCTTTTACAGGGCGGAACTACCGGAGGCGGCGGAGCCATGAGGTGGCTTGAGAAGGAGTTTGGCGCATTTGAAAGAGAAGAAGGCAGAAGAACCGGGAAAAGCTCCCTGGATCTGTTCAATGATGAGGCCGGGAGCGTTGCTCCAGGCAGTGACGGACTGATCTTCCTTCCCTACATGGCAGGGGAGCGTTCTCCCTTATGGAATCCCTATGCGAAAGGCGTATATTACGGAATGGATTTTGGAAAGACCAAAGGTCATTTTATACGGGCGGTCATGGAGGGAGTTGCCATGTCTTTAAGGCACAATCTGGAAGTGGCGGCAGAGGCAGGCGCATCCGTTGATGTGTTAAGGGCCATGGGAGGATCTGCAAACTCTCTTTTGTGGACCCAGATTAAATCCGATATAACAGGCAAGCCCGTAATCGTTCCTTCTTCTGATACAGCCACAACCTTAGGGGCGGCAATTCTTGCAGGAGTGGGAGTTGGCATTTATGAAGATTTTGAAGAGGCAGTAAAACTGACTGTGGAAAATAAGCGGTATCACGTTCCCAATCAGGCAGACCGTAACATCTATGACCGGAATTACCGGAAATATTTAAGCTTATATGAGCATTTGAAAGATATGATGGTTCAGGAAGGAGAAAATGAGTCATGAAAGCAGCAGTTGTTTGTGCAAATGAGGACGTAAGGTATATGGATTATGAGGAGCCGAAAGCAGGTCCCGGACTGGTGAAAATCAAAGTAAAGGCATCTGGTATCTGCGGATCTGATATTCCAAGAGTACTGCATAACGGAGTACATTTTTATCCCATTGTACTGGGACATGAATTTTCCGGAGATGTAGTGGAAGTGGGAGAAGGAGTTACTTCAGTAAAACCGGGAGACCGGGTTTCCGGAGCACCTTTGGTCCCATGTATGAAATGCGATGACTGCCAGAATGGAAACTTCTCTCTTTGCAGACACTATAGCTTTATCGGTTCCAGGCAGCAGGGAAGCAACGCAGATTATGTGGTGATTCCGGAGCAGAATGCGGTTGTATTTGATAAAAGCATTTCCTATGAGCAGGGAGCGATGTTTGAGCCTTCTACCGTTGCCCTTCACGGTCTGTTCCAGAATGACTACCGGGGCGGTGAGTATACAGCCGTTTTAGGAGGCGGAACCATCGGCATGTTTACCATGCAGTGGGCGAAGATCTTCGGAGCAAAAAAAGTGGTTGTATTTGATATCAGCGAAGAGCGACTGGAGCTGGCAAAACGTCTGGGCGCAGATGAAGCGATTAATACCACCGAAGAAGGTTTTAAGGAAAAAGCAATGGCTCTGACAGAAGGAAAAGGCTTTTCCTATGTATTTGAGACAGCGGGACAGGTGCCGACCATGCAGATGGCATTTGAACTGGCAGCCAATAAAGCCAGCGTCTGTTTCATCGGAACGCCCCATGTTGATTTATCCTTTACCCCTTCCATGTGGGAAAATATGAACCGGAAAGAATTTAAGTTAACCGGATCCTGGATGTCTTATAGTTCCCCATTTCCAGGTAAAGAGTGGAAGCTGACCGCTCATTACTTTGCAACCGGACAGCTGAAATTTGATCCCGGATTCGTCTATAAAAAAATGCCCATGAGCCAGGCGCAGGAGGCGTTCCAGCTGTTTAAGACACCGGGTCTGGTAAAAGGAAAGATCCTTTTGGTGAACGAATAGGAGGTACCTATGATACTGACCGTAACATTAAATGCTGCCATTGACAAACGGTATGTAGTGGAAGGGTTTTCACAGGGAGAAGTTAACCGTGTGAAATCATGTTCCTATACGCCGGGTGGAAAAGGGTTAAATGTCTCAAAGCCTGCAGTCATAGCAGGAGGCAGCGTAGTGGCAACCGGTTTCGTGGGAGGCCACGCAGGTAATTATATTGAAGAAGCCTTAAGCACCTTTGGGATCACCAGCGCATTTTACCACTTAAAAGGAGAGAGCCGCTCCTGTATTAATATCTGGGATGAAAAAAACAGGATTCAGACAGAATTTCTGGAACCCGGGTTTGAAGTGGGAGAAGAAGACTTTCTTTCGTTCCTGGAACATTATAAACAGCTTGCAAATGAGGCAGAAGTCATTGCCATATCAGGAAGCGTGCCAAGGGGACTTGACGGAACTGCTTACCAGAGAATGGTGAAGATCGGAAAGGAAGCAGGGAAAAAGGTGATATTAGACACCAGCGGCAATCTGCTCAAAATGGGTATCGAAGCCGCTCCTTCCATGATTAAGCCCAATTTGGATGAGATCCGTATGCTGACAGGAAAAAGCTGTGACAGCCTGGAAGAGATGATCGAAGCGGCAGAGGACATTCATAAACGGGGTGTGGAGATCGTAGCAGTTTCCCTTGGTTCAGAAGGTTCTTTCGTGGTATGCAGCTCCGGTATATACAGAGCCAGAGTACCCAAAATAGACGCAGTGAACACGGTGGGATGCGGTGATTCCATGATAGCTGGTTTTGCTCTTGGTCTTTCCAGACAGCTTCCCATGGAAGAGATATTAAGAAATGCAAGTGCTGTCTCAGCCGCTTCTGCATTAAGAGAGGAAACAGGCTTTTTCCTGATGGAAGACATGCAAAGACTGCAGCCGCAGATAGAAATCACAAGAATCGGGGGTTGAACATGAACTATTTATTAAAGAATGACCGGATGGAAGTGGGCTTCACCTCTCTCGGAGGCGCCCTCACATCCATAAAGAACGAAGCTGGTACGGAATATCTATGGCAGGGAGATCCTGAATACTGGAGCGGGCAGGCACCTGTTCTGTTCCCCATCTGCGGAAGTTTAAGGGACAACAAGGCGGTCACAAAAGATGGTAAGCAGATTGAGATGCCAAGGCATGGGATTGTCCGGAAGGAAGAATTTAAGCTGGAGTCAGAAAAAGAGGATAGCATCTGTTTTTCCATTTCAGAAAATGAAGAGATGATGGGAAAATATCCTTATCCATTTACTCTCACCATGGAATACAGTCTGAAAGAGAACAGCATTCTTGTCACCTATGGAGTTAAAAATACAGGTACAGAGGATATGCCTTTCTTCATAGGAGGTCATCCGGCGTTTCGGTGTCCTCTTTTACCAGCAGAGAACTTTGAGGATTATCAGGTTGTCTTTGATGCAGAAGAAGAAAAAACTGCTCCCACACCGGATCTGAAAACAGGACTGGTGGATATGGGACACCGGAAGGAAAATTTACTGGAAGGTACTGTTTTACCCCTTGCCCACTCCTTGTTTTATCAGGACGGCATCATATTTGACCGGCTGAAATCAAAAAAAGTAACACTCTGTCACAAAGAAACCGGACATGGAGTGGAACTGGAGATGGGATCATTTCCCTATCTGGTCATCTGGTCGGCAGCCAACGACGGACCATTTCTTGCTTTGGAGCCATGGACCGGGCTGTCCACCTGCAGCGATGAGAACGATATATTTGAAGAGAAACGAAATGCAGCAATTGTAAAGCCAGGGGAAGAAAAACGGCTGAGCTATCAAATTACAATTCTATAAAAAGAGAAGGAGAATATGACAATGAATGAATTTGTAAATCCGGCACTGGTGCCAAAAGTGAAATTATACACAGGAGAGGAGATTCCCTGTGTGGGTATGGGAACCTTTGGTTCCGACCGCTTTACTCCTGATGAAGTATCGGCAGCTGTAGGAGGTGCAATCCGCTGTGGATACCGCATGTTTGACTGTGCGGCCTGCTATGGAAATGAGGATCAGATCGGAGAAGTATTCCATCATGCATTTGAAGAGGGAGTGGTGGAGAGAAAAGACCTTTTCATCATGACAAAGGTATGGAATGACATGCATGACAGAGTAGAAGAATCCTGTAGAAAGAGCATTGCTGACTTACAGTGCGAATATATGGATATGTTCTTCATTCACTGGCCATTTCCAAATTACCATGCACCTCACTGTGATGTAGATTCCCGGAATCCGGATTCCAGACCATTTTCTCCGGAAGAATTTTTAAAAACATACCGTCAGTGCGAGGAACTGGTGGAAAAAGGACTGATCCGCAACATCGGTATTTCCAACATGACCATTCCAAAGCTGGAAGCAGTTCTGCCTCATATGAACATAAAGCCGGCTGCCTGTGAGATGGAGCTTCACCCCTGCTTCCAGCAGCAGAAGCTGTTTGATTATCTGGTTGCTCACAATATTCAGCCCATCGGCTTCATGCCATTAGGCTCTCCCCAGAGACCGGAAAGAGATATGTGTCCGGAGGATGTGGCAGATTTACAGACACCGGAAATGAAGGAAATCGCAGCGGCTCACGGCGTTCATCCCGCAGTTATCGCTCTTAAATGGGCTCGTCAGAGAGGACAGATCCCCATTCCTTTCTCCATTCATGAAATGGAATATGTAAGTAACTTAAAGGCAATGACAGAAGATCCGCTTACAGAAGAGGAAATGAGCCGGATCGCAACCTTAGAGAGAAATAACCGTCTGGTAAAAGGTCAGGTATTCCTTTGGGAAGGCGCAAATGACTGGCATGATCTCTGGGACGAGGATGGGTTTATTGTAAAATAACCGGGTACTTATGAAACAGCCGGAATTTTTGAAGCACAGGCAAACAACTTCAGAAATTCCGGCCTTATTGCTATTTTCTTTTCTGGAAACTGCGCATACTGACTGTAGTGCTTATTGGAGATATGAGGGGATAGTTCTATGTATAAGGTATTGTTGGTTGATGATGAAATTTTGATAAGAGAACGGATTTCACAGAGAATACCATGGGGATCACTGGGGTTTGAACTGGCAGGAACCTGCGAAAACGGAAAAGAAGCCATCAGCTTTATGGAGAAAGAGCCGGTGGATCTTGTGCTTACGGATATCTGCATGCCTTATGTAGATGGTCTTGAACTGGCGAAGTATTTATATGAAAGCAGGAAATGTACAAAAGCGGTAATTATAACCGGCTACGACGAATTTGAGTATGCCAAAAGAGCGGTGGAATACCATGTACTTTCCTATGTGCTGAAGCCGGTTACTGCAGGGGAACTGATTGAAAAGCTGAAGGAAGCAAAAAAGATCCTGGATGGAGAAGCGGAGAATCTCCAGGTCAGGACCTATTATGAAGGGAGTTACCCCCTTTTAAAAAACCAGTTTTTGCTTCAGCTTGGGCAGGGACGGATTCATGAGGATCAGATCGGGGAAAAACTAAAAGAATTTCACATTGATTTTACCGGTGAATGTTACTGCGCAGCCCTCCTTTGTCCCAGGGATCAGGCAGAAAAAAAGGAAATTTCCCAGATGGCGGACTTAGTCCGGGAAAAATGGAATGAAGATGTGCTTGTGACCGAAGATGACGATGGTCAGATTCTTCTTTATGTAAAGAAGAAAAACAGCTCCCAGATGAAAAAGGAGATTGCAGTGATCTGCAATGAATCTGCAGACCTCATTCTTAAGAAAATGGGAAAAATTGTTTACTGCCTGGTGGGGACCTGTGTATTTAATTTAAGCGGACTCAGCTTTTCTTATGAAAAGGCCATGGAAATGAAAGAGTATCTTTATCTGGAGCGGGAGCCGGGAATCTATGAATGGGACAGGTTTCAAAAGTACAGGCTCAGCGCTCAGGGTTTACTGAGTGAAGGTGAACGGGAAAAACGAATTGTACTTGCAGTCAGAAGCAATCTGGAAGAAGAGATTAAAATGGAGATTGCACAAATTCGGACGGAATGTCAGGTCAACTGGGTTACCAGAAATAAAGTTGTGGTGATCTACCAGAGTCTGATCCTTGCAGTCATGAATTTTCTGGAGCGGCTCAATCTTGTGGAAGACCAATTCTTCTTAAAAGAACAGGAGATTATATCCGGACTGTTTGGCTGTACTTATATTTCCCAGATGGAAGAAAAAGTGCTGGACTTTTTTCATACAGCACTGGAGATTGTAAACAGCAACCGGGGCAATTACGGGGATCATCAGGCGGTAGCAGCGCTGGAATACATCAACAGCCATTATTCGGACTGCAGCCTGTCTCTCCAGGAGATATGTGAGAAACTGGCCATCAGCGTCAGCTATTTCAGCTCTGCTTTTAAAAATTATACTGGTATGACCTTTGTGGAAGCACTGACTAAGAAGCGGATGGAAAAAGCCATGGAGCTTTTGGAAAATACCTCCTTAAAGACTTACGAGGTTGCGGAAAAATGCGGATACAACGATGCCAACTATTTCAGTGCCATTTTTAAAAAGGCAACGGAAAAAACACCGAAAGAATATGCGGGCTTAAGAAGGAACCGGAAAGGCAGCTATGAGAATTGAAGTCAGGTTTAAAAGTATACGGACCAATATGATCATTTATTTCTCTCTTCTGGTTCTTTTAACCGTAACGGTGTTCCTGTTCTTCTCCATAAGGTTTACCAAAAGCAATCTGATGGACAATTCGGAAAAAAACAGCAGGCAGCTGATTGAACAGGTCAACTTTAACATTGAAAACTACATTGACTACATGGAAAACATCTCCCAGGTGATTATGAACAACCGGGATATAACCGGATATTTGTTCGATGACGGAACAGAAACCGGAGAAGGCTTAAAAGAAGCCTTTCAGACCATACTCCATGCCAGGACAGACATCTATAACATTGCCGTTCTTGGAGACAATGGGAGATATTTTATCAACAATGGAAGTGACTTAAACTTACGGGCACGGCTTAAGGACAAAGAGTGGTATCAGGATGCAAAAATGGCGGAAAGCAAAATTCTTATTTCCTCCTCACACGTACAGAATCTGGTAAAGAACGATTATAAATGGGTGGTAACCCTAAGCCGGGGGATAACCAATCCCGCTACGGGACGGGTGGAAGGGCTGCTGGTCATTGATTTAAATTATGACGTAATCAATGATTTATGTGAATCCATCAGCCTGGGAAATAAGGGGTATGTGTATATCCTTGACCGGAAAGGGGAAATCGTCTATCACCCCCAGCAGCAGCTGATTTTAAGCGGGGTAAAAAAAGAACTTTTAAAAGAAGTATCAGCCAGCAAAACCAGTCTTACCCATGTTGATGAAAACGGAGAGAATAAGATTTATACCCCGTTTCATTCGAAAAAAACAGGCTGGACCATTGTGGGAGTGAATTACACCTCAGAGCTGGCAGGCAACGAAGTGGCCATGAAAACCATGTATACGGGAGCCGCATTTCTGCTGATTTTGCTGGCGTGCCTGTTTGCTGTCTTTCTGTCGGCTAAAATTACAAAGCCCATCAAACAGCTTCAGGCAGCCATGAAGGAGGTGCAGGAAGGAAAATTCCAACCGGTGAGTATTGAAACGGCAGGAGAGGATGAGATCTCCAGTCTGACCCATTCCTTTAACAGCATGACGGAGCGGATCGATGAGCTGATGAAAAAAAACAGCAAGGAGCAGGCAGAAAAAAGAAAGAGCGAATTAAAAGCGCTGCAGTCTCAGATCAACCCTCATTTTCTTTACAATACACTAGATTCCATTATCTGGCTGATCGAAACGGAGGATTCGGAGCAGGCGATCAATATGACCTCAGTTCTCGCCAGGTTTTTCCGTCAGGCAATCGGCAATTCCAACATCTATGTGACGGTGTGGCAGGAGCTTGAATATACCAGAAACTATCTGCTGATCCAGCAGATGAGGTATAAAGATAAGGTGGCTTTTGATATCCGGGTTGACTCAGAGGTTATGGAGTGCGCCATTGTCAAGCTGGTTTTACAGCCACTGGTGGAAAACGCCCTGTACCATGGATTAAAGTACAAAACAGAGCAGGGCAATATTCTCATTTTCGGATACAGGCAGGATGAAACCGTGATATTAAAGGTTATGGATGATGGTGTAGGCATGACAAAAGAAGCTCTTAACTGCATTTTTCAGAAGAAAACAGATCAGAAGCATAACGGTGTGGGAATGAAAAATATTCAGGACCGCCTTAACATGTATTATGGGCCCGGATATGGTTTAAGCGTGGACAGCAGGGAAGGGGAGGGAACGACTGTGACCATCACAATCCCTTACCGGCGGATGGAGGATGTGAATGAAGAAACATAAAAATGCATTATTAGGAATTCTGTTCTTAACTCTGGCTGTTTCCTTCCTTTCAGGCGTCTTTTTACTGGATGAGTTCGGTGAGAAGAAAACGGTTAAAATCGTCTTTATACCCAAGGTCCAGGACAAGACAAATGACTTCTGGATGTCCATGATATCCGGCGCAAAAAGTGCAGGTAAGGAATATCAGGCCAATCTTGTGATTCTGGCTCCAGATGAGGAAAATGATTTTGAGACCCAGAAAAGATACATTGAAGAGGCAGTGAAGATGAAGCCGGATGCCATCGCACTTGCTCCCATACGGTATTCGGAGATGACGGATTGCGTTAAACAGGTAACAGATGCAGGAATTAAACTCATTCTTATCGACTCCAAACTGGATCAGAATCTTGAGGAAACCTACATTGGAACAGATAATCGTAACGCAGGTCTTCAAATGGGGCAGAAGATGCGGGATTATGTGGGACCGGATACAAAAATCGCCGTTGTTTCCCATGTAAAAGGTTCTTCCACAGCCATAGAACGGGAGGAAGGGCTTCGGCAAGGGCTGGGGGAGGATCAGAGCAAGATTAAAATGGTCCTGTACAGCAATTCCGACTACAACCAGGCATATGAAAAAACACGAGAACTGATGAAGGCGAATCCGGACATTACGCTGATCGCCGGGCTTAATCTGTATTCTACAGTTGGAGTTGCAAGAGCCATCCGGGAGATGAATTTAAGCAGGAAAGTGCATGTGGTAGGCTTCGATAATGACATTGAAGGAATTCAGTATTTAGAAGAGGGGATCATTGATACCCTGATTGTGCAAAAACCCTTTAATATGGGATATATCGGGATCCAGACTGCGGTAGAATCCGTGCGGGGGAAAAAGCCTGATAAAAATATATACTGCGATACGGAGGTGATTACTGCAGACAACATTTATACCGATGAAAACCAGAAGCTGCTCTTCCCATTTTAAGAAAGTAAAATCTTCTTCTTTTTTTGTAAGATCCTCTATATTAGAAATTTTCTATTCCGATATAATGGACTCATGAGAACAAAACAAAGTGTTCCAGACAAAAAGAAGCGGAGAGTGAGAATGTGGGCAGGGTTATGCTGAGAATGAAGGGAATTGACAAGTCCTTTCCTGGGGTACATGCTTTGGATCACGTAGATCTGGAGGTAGAAGCAGGAGAGGTTCATGCACTGATGGGGGAGAACGGAGCAGGAAAATCCACTCTGATGAAAATCCTTACAGGCATCTATTCTAAAGATTCCGGTACCATTGAATTTGAGGGTCAGGAAGTGAATTTTACCACTCCAGCCAAGGCCCAGGAAGCCGGAATTGCAATTGTCCATCAGGAACTGAATATGATGAATCACTTAACAGTGGCCCAGAATCTGTTTATTGGCCGGGAAATAATGAAAAGTGGATTTATCAGCGATTCCATGATGAATAAAGAGGCAAAGAAGTTATTTGGGCGTCTCAATATTGAGATCGACCCCTCTGAGGTTATGGGGAATTTAACCGTGGGGCGGCAGCAGATGTGTGAAATAGCGAAAGCAATTTCCAGAGACGCCAGGCTGATTGTATTTGATGAGCCATCCGCAGCGCTGACGGAAACAGAGATAGAAGAGCTGTTTAAAATTATCCGGGATCTGCGATCCAGGGGGATGGGAATCATCTACATATCCCACCGAATGGATGAAATTAAAGTGATTACAGACCGGGTAACGGTTATGCGTGACGGAACCTATGTGGGCACATTGACAACAAAAGACTGTACCAAGGATGACATCATCAATATGATGGTAGGCCGGGTAATTTACGAAGAGCCGAAACAGACTGCCAGCGTAAAAGGGGATGCCCCGGTGGTTTTAAAAGTGGAACATCTTAGTGCCGGTAAAATGGTGAAAGATGTGAGCTTTGAGCTGAAAAAAGGTGAAATCCTGGGCTTTTCCGGATTAATGGGAGCAGGGAGAACAGAAACAGCCAGAGCTATTTTCGGAGCGGATAGAAAAGATGGGGGAGAGATCTTCATCAATGGCAGAAAAGCAGAGATAAAGACAACAGAGGATGCGGTCAGTCAGGGAATCGGATATCTGTCAGAGGACCGGAAGCGCTTTGGACTTGTGGTGTTTAAATCCGTTGCGGAAAACTCCACCATGGCTTCCCTCTCGTCATTCATGAAAGGCGCATTTATCGATAAGAAGAAAGAGCATCAGCAGGCAGAGCATTATGTTCATCTGCTAAATACCAGGACTCCCAGCGTAGATCAGATGGTAGTGAACCTGTCGGGAGGAAACCAGCAGAAAGTGGTAATTGCCAAATGGCTGATTAAAAACTGCGATATTCTTATATTTGACGAACCCACAAGAGGAATTGATGTCGGAGCAAAAAGCGAGATCTATCAACTGATGAATGAACTGGTAAAACAGGGGAAATCCATCATTATGATCTCGTCGGAAATGACTGAAATTTTGCGTATGAGTGACAGGGTCATCGTAATGTGTGAAGGACGTATTACCGATGAAATCCCAATCGAGGAGGTGTCGCAGGAGCGGATCATGGCTTCTGCTACCATGAGAAATCAGGAGGTCAGCAATGGAAAAACTGAAAAATAACCCGCTAATCAAGGCGATAGGAACCCAGAGGCTGGTAGCATTGCTGGCGCTCATCGTAATTTACCTGGCATTCGGAATCATGAATCCCAGATTTGCAACCTATAACACCATGGTGAACATTTTTGATGCCTCCTATTATATTGGATTTATGGCAATCGGCATCTGTTTCGTAATTGCAACCGGCGGAATCGATTTATCCATCGGAACGGTGCTTACCATGTCCGGTCTGGTGGCAGGATACTTAAGCGTAAATATGGGATTTCCCATATGGCTGGTGATTATTATCTGTATTTTAATCGGAACTGCCTTTGGTGTTGTAAATGGCCTGCTGGTGGCAAAAATGGGGCTTCCGCCCTTCATTGCAACCCTTGGAACCATGATGCTTTCAAAAGGAATCGGCTCTATTATCACAGGAGCCCAGTCAGTCACCTGGAAATCAGGTTCTGATCCGGAAGGCTGGTATCGCGCCATATTTAAAATTAAAACAGAGAGCGGACTTTTAATCCCAACCGGATTTTTATTCCTGATTGCAGCTGCCATTGTCATGGCTGTTGTAATGAACAAAACCAAAGCAGGACGCTATATCTTATCCCTAGGAAGCAACAAAGAAGCAACCCGGTTATCCGGAGTCAATGTGGATAAATATTTAATTATTGCCTATATCATCAGCGGTACCTTTGCTGGGATTGCAGGTTTAGCCTATTCCACCATTTATTCCACGCTGCTGCCGGGAGGCGGAGCCGGATTTGAAATGGATGCCATAGCCGGTGTGGTAATTGGCGGAACTTCCATGTCAGGCGGAATCGGAACCATAGCCGGAACCATGATTGGTGTATTTATTATCTCTGTATTAAAGACAGGGCTGCCCTTTGTGGGACTTCAGACCCACTACCAGCAGGTTGCCACAGGTCTGGTCATCATCGTTGCAGTATTTGCCGATGTGTATCGTAACAGGAGAAAGAGCTGAGCGCAGTGTAATTCGCAAGAATTTACATAAAAAAACCAGGAGGAAGCAAACAATGAAGAAAAATGTATGGGGCGTTTTAATCACAGCAGCTATGATGGCATCACTGACTGCCGGCTGCGCAAGCAATTCTTCTACCAATGATGTGAAAACCACAGCAGCGGCAGAAAGCAAAACAAAAGAGGCAGGTACCCAGGCAGCTGCTGAAGCAGCAAAAGGCAAGGAAGATATGACCGTTTACATGGTGGCAAAGGGCTTTCAGTCCCAGTACTGGCAGGCGGTTTATAAGGGAGCACAGAAGGCATCTGGGGAACTGGGCGTTCACCTGGAATTTCAGGGACCGGATTCTGAATCAGATATAGCACAACAGGTTCAGATGATGAACAATGCAGTTCAGATGAAACCGGCAGCAATCGGACTGGCAGCTCTTGATGTTTCCGCCCTTAACGACAGCATTAAATCTTCCCAGGATGCAAAAATACCGATTATCGGATTTGACTCCGGTGTTCCGGATGCACCAAAGGGTGCTGTTGTTGCCAATGCAGCTACAGATAATTACAAGGCAGGCGAAGTTGCGGCAGAGAACACCTATCCGCTCATTAAAGACTTAATTGCAAAGTCATCAAAAAGTGTCCGAATCGGTGTACTGAACCAGGATGCAACCTCAGAGTCTATTATCAGCCGTGGTCTTGGATTTATTGACAAAATAACAGAATTAATCAAGGCAGACGGAAAAACCGTATGTATCACCGGCAATGATAAGTTTGTATCCGACTCTAAGACAGACAAAGGAAACTCAGCAGATGTCATACTTGATGTTGCTGTTCCTTCCAAGGTAGAAGCTTCCTTAATGACTACCGATGCACAGACCATTTTAAACAAAGAAGATACCATTTGTATCTTTGCTTCCAACCAAAAGACCGGTGAAGGTCTGATTACCGGCGACGAGAATTTAGGAAGATTAGGAAAAGATGTGATCGGAGTTGCATTTGATTCAGGAACTATGATTAAAGATGCAATCAAATCCGGAAAACTGGCAGGCGCTGTTACCCAGGCTCCAGTAGAAATTGGTTATCAGACCGTAAAACTGGCAGTTGCAGCTGCAAAGGGTGAATCCGTTGCAGATGTTGATACAGGAAGCCAGTGGTACAACAAAGACAATATGGACAGCAGTGATATTTCACAAAACTTATACGATTAATTATGAAGCGCTCTCCTTGACAGGAGAGCGCTCTTTGAGAAAAGGAGAATAATATTATGTTAAAAGGAATTCCATCAATTATCAGCCCTGAGTTATTAAAGATTTTATGTGAAATGGGTCATACCGATGAGCTTACCATAGGAGACGGAAACTTTCCGGGCCATACATACGGCAAAAAGGTGATCCGTCTGGATGGCCACGGAGTGCCGGAAATACTGGACGCAATTTTGCAGCTGTTTCCCCTTGATACCTATGTGGATCATCCGGTTACGCTGATGGGAGTGGTTCCCGGTGATGACGTTAAGACTCCCATCTGGGATAAATATAAGGAAATTGTGGCAAAACATGATGAGAGAGGGGCTGCCTGCTTTGAAGAAATTGACAAGTGGGAATTTTATGACCGGACAAAGAATCACTCCTCCGTTGTGATTATGACAGGTGAAAGTGAGCTGTATGCCAACATCATACTGAAAAAAGGCGTGGTAAAATAATTATATATTCCTGAAAGGATCTGCTTGCTATCAGAGCAGAAAGGATTATAATAAGAATAAAAATCCCAATTCAGGAGGATGAGGCATGAAGTATCGGATCAATCCCAAAAATCAGGACGAACTTTCCACCCTGGGTTTTGGCTGTATGAGGTTTAGCAGGGATGAAAAGGAAGTGGAAAAGCAGATCATTTATGCCATCGAGCATGGCGTTAATTATTTTGATACTGCATATATCTATCCAAACAGCGAAGTAGTTTTAGGAAGGGTGCTTTCTAAGGGATATAGGGAACGGGTGAAGATTGCTACTAAAATGCCTCCTCACACCATTAAAAAATACGAGGACTTTGACCGGATCTTTTTAACTGAATTAGAACGGCTTCAGACCGATTATATCGACTATTACTTAATTCATATGCTGCCTGATACAACGGTATGGAACCGGCTGATAAAGCTGGGGATTCATGAATGGATTGAAGAAAAGAAAGAAAAAGGCCAGATAAGGAACATAGGTTTTTCCTACCACGGAGGGAGAGATGAGTTTTTCCGGCTGGTAGACATTTATCCATGGGAATTCTGTCTGCTTCAGTATAACTATTTAGATGAGAACAAACAGGCTGGCATAGAGGGGATCCGGTATGCTTCCAGTAAAGGCCTCCCAGTCATGGTTATGGAACCACTGCGGGGCGGAAAGCTGGTGACAAATCTTCCCAAAGAGGTGAAGTCCATCTGGGATAATGCCCATGTGAAGCGTTCCCCTGCAGAGTGGGCATTTAAATGGCTTTGGAATCAGCCAGAAGTCACGGTTGTGCTTTCTGGAATGAATTCCATGGAAATGATAAAGGAAAATATCAGAGTGGCTTCCGAGACGGAGGTTAACGCCTTTACTGATGAGGATTTTAATTTATTTAAACGGGTTAAGGAAATTCTTGACCAGACCATAAAGGTTCCCTGCACCGGTTGTAATTATTGTATGCCGTGTCCTATGGGAGTGGATATCCCAACCTGTTTTTCCTGTTATAATGACATGGAGATAGAGGGAAAATTAGCTTCCAAAGGCAAATACATCATGCAGACCAGCATTAAAAATCAACCCCGCAATGCATCGCTTTGTGTAAAGTGTAAAAAGTGTGAATCCCATTGTCCCCAGCATATTAAGATCAGCGAGGAGATGACACAGGTAGCAAAGTCCCTGGAAGGGGTTACCTACAAACCGCTGCGGTTCCTGATTAAAAAGGTTATGAGATTTGATAAATAAATTACAAAGAAAACCGGCTTTGGATTCTATGAACAGAACCCAAAGCCGGTTTTCGTATATTTCATTATCTCATGCTGGATAATAAATCAGTCAGGGTTTCAATCGGATAGAGTTCCTGCATTCCTGCCATTTGGATTGTACGGAAAATATGGGCGGCAAGTGGATGGATCCCATTTTCCGGAATGTGAACCTCTTTTAGGGAGACAGGAGCATCGATCTTCACAATCCAGTTACGGAATGCTTCCACACCCTCTTCCCCCCTCTGTACCCCAAAGACATTACGGGCAAAGCGCTCATATCTTTGTGGATTCATGGACATATGCCAGCTGGTCCATGCAGGCAGAACAACTGCCAGACCTGCACCATGAGGAATATCATATAAAGCTGACATGGAATGCTCAATTAAATGGGTATCAAAACGATTTCCCTCCACACCAATGCGGGTACTGCCGTTTAATGCCACAGAAGCTGCCCAGATAAATTCACTTCTTGCTTCATAATCAGACGGATTTTTCAGCAGAATATCGGTGGTGCGAATAACTGTTTTTAATATATTCTCAATGTGATCCGCTGTCATTTCCGGAATATAGGATGCTGTAAAATATAAGTCAAGGCAATGAGAACAGATATCAACAGCTGAATAAGCCAGATAATGACTGGTAACGGTAGACTGTAAATCCGGGTTGATCACAGAAACGCTTGGATAGGCAGCAGGACTGGAAAAACCGAATTTTTCTGTGGTTTCTTCATTGGTAATAACTGCGGAACAGTTCGTCTCACTTCCGGCTGCGGACAATGTGAGGATATCAAAGATCTTTAAGGCAGCATCAGGAGAATTCTGATAGTTGCATAGATCCCATACATCACCGTCATAAACTACTCCTGCAGCAATTACCTTGGCTGAATCAATCACAGAGCCGCCTCCGATGGCCAGAATTGCATCTACATGGTTTTCCTTAGCAATTTTAACACGGAGGCCATTGAGCAAAATGGGATGCCCAGTGTCAAGGGGCTGGCCGCAGCTATGGGGTATTCCCCCAATTATCTTTCCGATATGTTAAAAAAAGAAACGGGGAAAACAGCCCAGGAGTACATTAAATTACAGGTACTTGATGCTGCCCGGGAGCTGCTGTTAAGAACAAAAGAACCAATTTACCGGATTGCTGGCAGGCTTGGATTTGAGCAGCCCTCCAGTTTCACAAAATTCTTTAAAATACAGACTGGAGTCAGTCCTCAGGATTATCGAAATCAGCATATAGTCTGATTCCTGTCAGAAGTAAGTCATAGATGAAGAATCATCATTTATGTCTTACTTTTTTTTATTACGCACAACTTTAATTCAGCTTGACAATCTGACGATAATATAATT
This sequence comes from Lacrimispora xylanisolvens, assembly GCF_002934545.1. Taxonomy (GTDB): domain Bacteria; phylum Bacillota; class Clostridia; order Lachnospirales; family Lachnospiraceae; genus Lacrimispora; species Lacrimispora xylanisolvens. Next base: position 2,934 of record NZ_PTJA01000009.1, on the reverse strand, counting down.
AAACTATTTGAAATAGTCCAATGAAAGAATACGTATGATAGAGGTGATGGTATGCTTAGCCATATTCGAATGAAAATGCTTCTGATCGTTATTCCCGTATTATGTATGATCCTCATACTGAGCTATAATGCCAGTGTAAAGACAGCAAAAAGGCTGGTTGATCATGAGACCAGTGAACGAATATCTGCAGAGAAAGAGATACAGAAAAACATCATCGAAAAGAACATGAATGATGCGGCTGAAATATCCAGAGCTCTGGCTGTGTTTGCAGGAAATGGCTGCAAAGATTATTCATCCGATTATTTCTTTCATATTTTGAAGCCCATTGTCCAGGATAATCAGTTTATACTTGGGGCTGGGTTCTGGTATGAGCCGTATGCATATGACAAGTCTCAAAAATATATGGGACCCTATGTGTACCGGGATGGCGACCGGATCATACCAACATTTGATTACAGTAACGCTGACTACGATTACTTTTCCCAGGATTACTATGCTCTTGCGAAGAAAACAAATAACATTGTGTGGACGGATATGTACTATGATCAGACCAGTAATCTTTATATGATTACCTGTTCCCAGCCTGTCTATGATGATAACGGCAAATTTATGGGCTGTGTAACTGTGGACGTAGGACTGTCTTCCATGCAGAAATTTATCTCTGATTACATTGCCGGCCATGCTGGTACAACCTATATTATCAATAGGGAAGGAACCTATCTTGCTGCAGAAAGCGAAGCTGCTGTGAAAGTAAAAAGCAGTGTATTCGATTCCCCTAATCAGTCCTATCTTGCTGCTGTTTCAGAAGTTATTTCAAGTGACAATGGAAGAACATCTTATATTAAAAATAAACAGGAGATTACTGTGTTTTATAAGACACTGAATGATCTGGGCTGGAAAATTGTCTTTGAAATACCGGAGAGCTCCATTAATAAACCTATACGGCAGCTGTCAGATACGTTCATATGGATATTCGGAATTTCCCTTCTGTTTATGTCCCTCACCGTTTTTATTCTCACCGGCAGAATTATTGACCATCCGGTGAAAGCTATTTTAAGAGAAATAAAAGAGATAGGAGATCGCAGCTTTGACCAGGAGGTCAGCAGAGAACTGGTAAAAAGAAGAGATGAATTTGGATTAATTGGAAAATCTCTGAATGAAATGAAGCAGCAGTTAAAACAAAGCAATGAAAAGCTGGAGTATTCTCTTAAAGAGAATGTAGATTCCCAAAAGCAATTAATCTTGCAGAATCAGATTTTAACAGAGCGGGAAACCCAGATGTATCACAGCCTTAAATACGCTCATTCCCTGATGGAAGCGATTCCTGACACCGTATTTGTCATTTCCCAGGAAGGGGTATTTTTAGACTGTATTGGAGATCTGGATCATCTGTTTTTTAAGAGGGAACGTTTTATTGGTAAAAATATTACCGATGTAATGCCGCAATCCATTGCTGCAAAGGGCAGGGAGCTGATCGATCAGGTATTTCTCACTGGAGAAAACCAGAAAATTGAGTATGAGTGGACCAGTGCACGAATTACAGAATATCATGAACTGCGGATTGTAAAATGGTTTGATGACAAAGCCATTGCAATTGCCAGAAACATTACAGAAACCCATAATTATATTAAGGAAATTGAAGAGATCAGTTATCATGATCATATAACAGGACTGCACAACAGAAGGTATTTTGACCAGGCATCAAAGGAACTGAATCAATCAGAAAATTATCCCATCAGTGTCATTTTTGCTGATCTCAATGGACTGAAGATGGTAAACGATTCCTTCGGTCACGAATACGGAGATTATATGCTGAAGCGGTTTGCCGAAATCCTGGCGGATTCAGGAAAGAAAGGAGAACTAATCAGCCGTGTAGGCGGAGACGAGTTTGCGATTATTTTAAGAAAGACAGAAAGAGGGGAAACAGACCGGTATATCCGGGAATTAAAAGAAAAATGTGCCAAGGAGACCATCAACGGAATCGAGCTCTCAGTTTCGTTCGGATATCACATGATTGAGGAATCCGGGATGCCCATTCAAAAAGCGGTAAAGCTGGCAGAAGATGAGATGTACCAGAATAAATTATATGAGGCCAGCAGCAGAAGAAGCAGAACCATTGATATTATATTAAATACCCTTCATGAAAAGAATCCAAGAGAGGAGCAGCATTCCCAGAGAGTGGCAGAAATCTGTGAGATAATGGCAAAACAGATGGGGTTGCCTGACAGCGATGTAAATAAGATTAAGGCAGCCGGTCTTCTTCATGATATTGGGAAAATCGGAATTCAGGAAGAGGTGCTAAATAAACCCGGTATCTTAACGGATGATGAATATCAGGAGGTTAAAAAGCATTCAGAGATCGGATACCGTATCTTAAACACTTCTCCTAATATGTCGGAAATAGCGGAGATTGTTTTATGCCATCATGAGCGGTGGGATGGGAAGGGATATCCCAAAGGAAGAAGTAAGACAGATATTCCGCTGTTTGCAAGAATCATTACCATAGCGGATGCCTACGACGCCATGACAAGTGACAGAAGCTACCGGAAGGCACTGCCTTCTTCCTATGCAAAAAGCGAGCTGATTAAGGGTTCAGGAGAGCAGTTTGATCCGGAGCTGGTTGATTTTTTTGTGAACCATATGAAGGGATTGAATTGACAGCATCTGTCCCCTGTGTTAAAATCGAGAAAATTCAATAATGTTTTGGGGAGCTGGTGACCCGGCTGAGAGGAAGTAAAGAACTTCGACCCTTATAACCTGATTTGGGTAATGCCAACGTAGGGACAGCCACTCTTACTAACTATCATGAGATATGTCTTTATGGGCATATCTCATTTTTTTGTGTGACAGTAAAAAATAAACCCCCTGCTATGCAGGGGGAGGGCTGATCTTTAGATATAAGTTACTCCTGTGCTAAAATAAATGTAGGTCTGC
>NZ_PTJA01000008.1 GCF_002934545.1 Lacrimispora xylanisolvens | reverse complement strand
AGGTAGATAGGGCAGAGGTGGAAGCATGGTAACATGTGCAGCTGACTGTCACTAATAGGTCGAGGGCTTAACCAGGTTGGTTTAGGTAAGAGGAAAGAACGGATGAAAGATATATAACAATGTGTGGTTTTGAGGGTATATGCCTCAAGGATTGCAGTAATGCAATATTCCTCGATAGCTCAGTCGGTAGAGCAAACGGCTGTTAACCGTTGGGTCGTAGGTTCAAGTCCTACTCGGGGAGTTCGTGATACTCAGCTAGATAGACTGTGAGGAAACGAAATTTAAGTAAGGCCCCATGGTCAAGCGGTTAAGACATCGCCCTTTCACGGCGGTAACACGAGTTCGAATCTCGTTGGGGTCACTGAATGTAAGTAGTTCAGTTTTATAATTTAATGGCGACATAGCCAAGTGGTAAGGCGTGGGTCTGCAACACCCTGATCACCAGTTCAAATCTGGTTGTCGCCTCTTCTAAGAAGTGCTTCAAATCCTTATTTTACAAGGGTTTGAAGCACTTTTTGTTTTATGTTTTTAGTATGCAGATGTATGCAAGGTATTTTGGGTAATCATTAAACAAGGTCATGGCCAAGGTACAATGTTCTAACAAGCACTGTAGGGTAGCTGTTGGAACTCCATTCTTATAAAGCAGGCAAGCCGCTGTAAAGCGGATTTTATGGCTGGTCGAGTCAATGCCAATAAGAATCAGAATAAGCCTTTAGGTGCTTGCTAAATATAATGGAGGTTAGCTGTTCACCATCTCTTATTGAGATAAATTTGCCCTCTTTCAGCAATTTGACAAATTAAGTAGAAATCTAGTTAAACAGCAGGACTAAATATATCGTTTATTGGTTTAAAACAATTCAATGTTAACTTCAATTATATATTACGCTCAGGTTATAAATTTCGTATAGGTTCTCTCATATATTATTATATTGGTTGTATTTAATTAATTTATAAATTATAATAAAAGTATTATTAATAGATAAGGGGAAACGCATGAAAAAGTTTATAGTTATATTGTCTTTCGTGTTCTCGATTTTAGGTTCAATTGTAAGTTATGCTGATGAATGGAGGCAGGACTCTAATGGCTGGCAATATGTTTACAGTGATGGTACTTTTGTAAAAAACAGTTGGCTTAATATATCTGGATCTGGTAAACGTTATCATTTTGATCAAAATGGGTATATGCAATCTGGAATCGTGAATGTGGATGGAAAGGAATACTATTTTAATGATGCGGGAGAACTTCAAAGAAATAGGTTAATACCAGATGGACGTACGTTAGATTATAACGGAGAAATAATTGATAATGTAAATGATGGAATAACGATGCTTATTACGTGGATTTCTGATGTAAAAGTTGGTAATGGTAAAGCTATTAGTGTAGGTATTACGAATTTATGTGATAAAACTATCTCTGTTAAAAATGATTGTCGAATGGTAAGCAATGGAAATGTGTATACCTTATATCTATATGATGCAAATACACATGAATTTTATGAGGAAAAAACCATCAATCCGAAAGAACAGGTTATTATGAATTTTATCGATCATAATAAATCAGAATTTTATATAGATAAAAGTAGCGTTCTTGTGTTGAGAATTGTAATTAATGACAATGAATATACATGTACTGCTGTAGGGCAAAATGAGTATGTCTTACATGCATCGTCAGAGAAACTTAAAGAACTTAATAGAGAAATAAATTAATACCCGTGCTTAAATATAGGTTGAGTATTGTTACTATCTATAATAGTATGATCCGAAGCGTAAAAATATTAAATGTATTAATTGTTTTGAGTTAGTATGGGTGAATAAAATTGAGCATTGATAAAAATGAAATGTTATAAGGGTTTCTGCCGAAAAATACGATGTTCCGGTGATCGCAAAGGGTATCGTTCCGGATTATAGCAGAAATTTTCAAACCACTGCCGGTGAGGTCAAATTGAAGATGCCAATAAAAGACGTTGCGTTTGAAACTGCCATTATTGAGCGTTATCGCTGCAGAGAATGCTCTGTGGAAGAAGCCCTCATTGAAAGGTACCTTGCGGGTGTTTCTGTCCGCCTCGTTGAAGACATTACCCAGGCGTTATGGGGAAACAAGGTTTCACCTGGAACAATAAGCAATCTAAATAAAAAAGTCTATGAACACATTGAAACGTGGAGAAGCCGCAAACTTACCGGTTCTTATCCATATGTCATTGCAGATGGTGTTTACTTAAAACGTAGCTGGAGTGGCGAAACACAAAACATCTCTATCCTTGTTGCCATTGTAGTCAACAAGGAGCATTTCTATTTTTTAAATTCTTTCAAGTCCTCTTTTGACACATTAGATAATGAGTTTTTTTTATAATTACAGGGTTTCCTTCTTTTGCTGCTTTTGTTTTCATAAGGTAAAGATTTTTTGTTTCAATTATTTTAACAAAATCAGAATATGGAATTTTAATATTGATATTGCTTATTGATATAATCAAACCTAAGCTGTTAAATCCTATTTTCTGTATACATATATTCTTTCATACTTTGCATATACCGATTAACATCGAAATTAGGCTGTGGCAATATATTATATAAGCCAATAAAGATAAAAGAATAAAAAAGATTGACACGAATATTGAAGTATGGAACTATAGCTTCAAAGAAATGATCCACAGAATGTACATAAATAACGTCGACTTCTTACTTTCTGGAACACTTTCATCATCTAGTCTAAAACACAGTCGACTTTGTTATATTGATATTATAGATTTAGTTTACGTATTAGTTTTCGTAAAGGTGTTTGCTCTAACAAAATATAGATAAGGAAGTGGTAGTATGGTAGATGGCCATATTCATATTGAACGAGGAGAATATACATATGAATGGATAAATCAATTTGTTAACAAAGCAGTTGAGAAGCAATTAGATGAAATTTGGCTTCTTGAGCATTGCTATCGGTTTGAAGAATTTGTCCCTATGTACGATTCTGTTTGTGCTTATAGCAATTATATAGATACATGGTTTCATAAAAAAGCAGGAGTACTGAAATTGGGAAATTATATGTCACTAATCAAACAAATAAGAAATATTCAATTCCCTGTTAAGATTAAGTTTGGTCTTGAGATATGCTATTTTAAAGAATTTGAAGATCTAGTTGTAGAATTAACTAAAGATAAAGATTTTGATTTTTTGCTGGGCAGTGTTCACTTTGTTGATAATTTTGCCTTTGACCATAAGGCGGAGCATTGGAATGGAATTAATGTTGATGAAATATATCATAGATATTTTGAAACATCTGTTTCACTTGCTCAAAGTGGAATATATGATGGTATAGCTCATCCTGATTCGATTAAACTTTTTGGACATAAGCCATCATATTCTCTAACGGAATATTATACCAGTTTAGCAAAAGAGCTTTTTAAAAATGATATGTACGCTGAACAAAATAGTGGAGTATATCGACGTTGTCCTAATACGGCTACCTTAGGTATGGATAAAGAAATGCTAAAGATAATGAGAAATAACAATGTCAAAATCATTACTGTATCGGATGCACATTGCCCTGAAGATGTTGGTGATAGGATACTAGAACTTAACAATTATATCTGCGATTAAACAAAAACAGAGGGAAACAGCCATGCCGTTTCCCTCCTGTGTAATTTAAGATAATTTTTCGATCCAAGCAGCAAAAGCAGCTAAAAAACCGTTTAAAAATTCTTTGGTACCTTCGTTATTTATCTCCCCATTTTCATCAATCAATGTATGAAAAGAACCAATATACGCTTCTGGCTGAGCGAGGGTTAAAACATTCAGGAAAGCCAGTACCTGTCGTAAATGATGATTTGCGCCAAAACCGCCTATGCCGCCTGGGGACTGGCTGATTACGGCACCTGGCTTGCCGCTCCAGACATTTTCACCATAAGGTCTGGAACCTATGTCAAGAGCATTTTTCAGTGCTGCAGGAATAGAGCGGTTATGCTCTGGTGTAATGAACAGTACGGCGTCTAAATTCTTTACTTCATTTCTAAATACTGTGTATTCATTTAAATCTTCACCATCATAATCCTGATTATAAAGAGGAAGTTTTCCGATATCGATGATTTTAAATGCATAACCTTCCGGCGCGTTATTTTTCACATAGTCTGCAATGCTTCCGGAAAATGAATTCTTTCTCAAACTACCATTAATAATTCCAATTGTCTTGCTCATAAAAAATACCTCCATTTCAAATTTGTTTTCTATTTATTGGTTACATACGGTAAATCTGGTACGAATAAATTGTGGATTTTCTACTTCATCCAAAATGGCAACAGCCATGGTTCCGCTTGTTACAACTGATTTGCCTTCGGAGGAGGTCAGCAGATGATCCTTCCCTAAAACAGGTACCGTCGCTTCTCCTGGGACAAATTCCGCAGATGGGGATACGCCTACCCAGTTTACATTTTCAATGCTTCTCAAGAAGTTAAGGGTTTTATATGCCTCCACAGGAATGGAAATCCAGGGTGCAACGTCAGGGGATGTCTTCAACGTGTCTAGAAACAGCTTGTTGTTTTCATCTAACAGGCTGGCTGCGCCGAGAATAAAAAACAGTCTGGGCCTTTCGGTTTCACGGAAAATATTTACCAGCTTTGCAGCCAGATCCAGGTGTAAATATGCTTTAGCGGGTGCTGTTGCAAAGGCATTTATTATGACATCAAAGCCCTCGAGTTCTGATCTTGTTAGATCAAATACATCTTTTTCAATTACTTTTACTCCGTCTCCCAGTAAAGATACTGCCTTATCCTTATGCCGGACAATTGCAGTCACTTCGTGTCCGCGTAATACACTTTCTTTGAAGAGCGCAGTGCCGGCCATACCGGTTGCACCTATTATTGCAATTTTCATAGTTACTCACATCCTTTCATTTTCTTGTTGTTCTATATGAATTCTTTTATAATGTCAGCCAGGCTAATGGCAGACAACTTTTCCTCTGTTGCTGTTTGTATGTTGTCGTATAGATGTTTTAATGTGACTTCTATCTTTGCCCCTACTGGACAGTTCGGATTGGTGTTGCTATGAATGCTGAATAAATCCTGATGGTCTTCTGTTGCAAAAAAGATATCCAGAAGTGAAATATCTTTTGCGTCTCTGGCAAGACCTGTTACACCAAGTTTCGTACTCGTTTTAATTAACTTTGCTTTTTTTAAACGGCTCATTAAACGTCTGACAAGAGCGGGATTGGTGTTGATGCTGGAAGCGATGTACTCAGACGTGACGGGCTGCCCCTCCATCAGTACAATTACACTCATGATATGAATGCTTACCGATAACTTTGTTGAATACATAAGCACCTCCTTCTGTAACTATTTTAGTTACAAATAAGAACTTTGTCAAGTACTTATTTACCTTTTTTTCTACTATGTTTATTCTGAAGGTTATTTTTACAGAATACAGAGGTCTTTTTACTTGGTAATAATTGTAACTTATTAAATTATATTATATAATAAATCTAATTAATATAAATGGAGGGAAATGTATGAAAAAGTTTATTGTTATGATGTCTTTGGTATTTACAGTATTGGGTTCCATTGTGAGCTATGCTGCCGAATGGAAGCAGGATTCCACCGGATGGCAATATGTGCTCAATGATGGTACGGTATTGAAAGACAATTGGTTTACTGACCCTCAGACGGGTGAACACTATCATTTTGATTCAAATGGGTATATGCAGACTGGAATTGTTAATGTAGAAGGAAAGGATCGCTACTTTAACGATTCAGGAGTACTTTTGGTAAATGGATTAATACCAGATGGACGTATGGCTGATCGCAACGGGGAAATTATTAATGATGTCAATGATGGAGTGACGTTTCTGGTAGTGTGGCTTTATGATACGAAAGTTGGAAATAGTAAAGTTGTCTCTGTAGGTATAAAGAATATAAGTAATAAACCGGTTACAGTCAAAAATAAATGTGATATAACTACAAATGAGAAAACCACTACGTTATCTCTTTATAATTCGGATACACATAGCTTCTATGATGAGAGGACTATTAATACCAATGAGTCGGTTAATATGAGTTTTATTAATCCTGACTTTTCAGAGTTTTACACGGATGAAAGCAGTTCTATCGTATTCCCGGTTCAGATTGATGGAAAAATGTTTTCATGTATTATCGATGAACATGTTGGGGTTATTATGCATAAATCTCAGGAGGAGCTTAATAGTGCTAATTAGTATATTGCTGGTTACTATACAATTTTAAACTGGATGATTGAGTAAAAAAGTTTCTGTAGTTAGAGTGAATATAGAAAAGCATAAGGGTTTCTCCTTCGCGAAAGCAAAGCAGAAACCCTTATGTTTTTTCTGTAATTTGTATTTTTTCTCACTCTATAAGGGAATAGACTCTTATAATGCGTTATTTTAAATTTAAAATTTCCGTGTTAATATTAAGATAATAAGTCCAGGGGGTATGGTATATGAAGCTAATGATTGCAGAGCTTAGAAAAAATAAAGGAGTAAGTCAACAAGAATTGGCAACTGTTATGGGTGTGGCACATCAGACTGTAAGTAAATGGGAGACCAATGTGACGTTTCCTGATATAACGCTGTTACCTCAGTTAGCGAACTACTTTGATGTATCAGTCGATGAGTTGCTGGGTTTAAAGCCATTACCGTCACGAACTTATATTCCTTGTGAAGTGGGGACTAAGAATTACTGGAGTGAACGCCTGAAATATTTGAAAAACACGCGGAATTTTCTCTGGAATAAGGACTACTTGCAATTTTTAATTGAAAAGGTTTGGAAAATTAATGCCCCGATTGATATTTTGGATTGTGGGTGCGGTTATGGTTTTTTAGGAACGATGCTTATGCCACTTATGCCGAAAGGCAGTACTTATACAGGTATTGATCACAGTGAGAACCTTATCAACGAAGGGAGAGGGATTCTTAACACTGATGAGTATGCTGTTCAATTTGTATGTGAAGATGTGTTAACCTATGAGTCTGGAATAAAATATGATTTTGTCATTTCCCAGGCAGTATTAAGACACATTGATAATTCTACTTTATTTCTTAATAAGATGATATCTTTCACAAAAGTTGGAGGCCTCGTTGTATGTGCAGAGATAAACAGAGAATTGGAAAATGTGGGTCTTTATATTCATGGCATGGATTATGATTTTCTGTGCCAATACCCAGGTTTTAGAGATATGTGGAATACACAGTTAAAACGCCAGGGGAGAGATTATTCTGTCGCTCTGAAAATTCCTGAAATGATGAGGGATTCAGGACTAAGGGATATAGATATTAGAATGAGTGATAAGGTAAATTTCATTTCGCCAGAACATGCTGATTATGCTGAAGAGGTGGCAGCATTTATCGATGCTCATGAGCTTTGTGAGTATAAAACTGGTGAACAGCAAGCTCTGGTCGTTGAACGGTTAATGAATCATGGAATGGATAGAAAAGACGCAGAATACTATTGCTATAAACAAAATAAAATCACTGAATTTATCTGCCGCAATCAAAAATCGCTAACTTTTACTCAGTTTTATGGGTTGCATTTTTCCTATGGTATAAAATAATGATTGTTCAGGTTTGAAAATGTATTGCTATATCACAGGAAACCTTTCTTTCTTTGTTTTTTTAATTTAATTTTCCTGGCAGTTTTACATTTCTTTATTATAAAATTCTTCCAATCATCATTGGGGAGATTTTTCAGTGAGTCTTTTGTAACAATTACAGGAATATATGTTTTTGCTTTTATAAGATATAGATTTTTAGTTTCAATAACCTCAACAATGTTGGAATAAGGAATGTTAATACATTTTCCCATATCAGTAAAGGTTAAATTAATGTGGTTTTCGGAAAAGTTAATCCGATATATTGTATTTTCGATATGCATATATCGCTTCATTACTCTCATATATTGATTAACCATAGCAGACACGCTATGTAGATATACCATATATAAAATAAGAGCTAAAAATAGAAAAAAGAAGGACATGATTGGAGAGGCGTTGATAGTTTCATAGATTGATTGGCATAAAAAAACAATAATTATGATTGTAATTAGAGGGCGAATAAAAGGAGGGATAAGATATTTGCCTGCTTCTTTCAGGGCTTCTTTATTAGAAACGCCTACTGCTTCGATCGAATCATTCATTTTTAATCTCCTCATTGTATATGATACAATCTAATTTTATTGTTTTTTTCCATTATATAAACCAACCATTCGTATTTTTCTTCGCTATTAAATAAAGTTTTATATATAGGAAGACACATACTTTCCTGGGTGAATAATGCAATATAATTTTTTGACTCGGCTATCCGATTGATATTTGAATAATTAATATCAAAGCCATTTTCTTCATTTTCTTGGGTTATAGTGATACAATCATTACGAAAGTGCAAATTATAATTAAAACTGGTTTGTTCAGGGCTAATACTTCTGAGAAATTTCTTAATAAATATTTCTCTGCAGATTATTTTTTCGATATATATAAATAACGCCCCTATCAAAAATAGAATTGTTAGAGACTGAATCCTTAATAGAAGAAAGAGAAAAGACAATAATCCAGATATAATCATTGTAATATTAATAAAGCGTGTAAGTGAAGGTGGAAATAAGTACTTTTTCATACTTTTAAGGATTTCTTTGCTAATAGATCCACTTAAAACAAAATCTGACCCCATACTTTCTCCTTTCATTATGCAATTACTTTATAATATATTCTGTGCTACAATAATCATAGCATTGGTTTTATTAGTAAGCAATCTTATATTTATTATAAGGTTAGAATAAGTTCTTTAATAAAATGGGGTGGCAACCAACAGTTTAAGTAATTTAGCGGAAGAATGGCTATACTATAAAATAATGATATGCGTAGAGGCCTTGTTTTAAGTGGGATTGTATAAAATAGATATGTAGGATGGAGGAAGTATAATGAGCGAATACACAAGTGAAGAACTAACAGAAGCACTTCGGGCCATAAATTCCATAATAAGCAAATGCGAAAAAGCACAGGAAAAATTTCCAGAGGGGAATACTCATCATACACTTCTTAAAAATCGTTTAAAGGCGATGTATATTTCAAAAGTATTGATTACGGATGCTATCTCAAGAAATAATAATTAAGCAGATTTTAATCACAGTTTACCATGTGAAATGGAATATGTGAGATAATAGTATGAAAGAACTTAGATTAGTTAAGGGTTTCTCCACCGCGAAAGCAAAGCAGAAACTCTTTTTTTATTGCTCAGACTTTGAAAAACAAGTATTTTAGTTAAGAATTGAAACAATTTAAAACAAGATAAAATAATAAAAAATCTATTGACACAACCACTAGGTATCTGTATAATTTAAATAATTTTATAGGCAAATTGCCATAAATTAAGACGAAACAATAAAAGTAATACAAAAGGAGAGGAAATATGAAAAAAAGTGTATTAGCATTGGGTACCGCTGCGTGTCTGGTAATTGGAGCTCTTTCTGGTTGTGCATTTACCGGAAGCACCGGTGGAACAACTGCTGGTGAGTCTTCCCAGAGTGCAGGTGCAAGTGAATCTGTTTCTGACAAAACTACGGCTCCGGCAGCAGGTAATCAGGTACTTAGCGTTTATGCAAATGCAGAAATCAAGACTCTGGTACAATGGGCAGCTTCTGACAGCCAGTCCTCCATGGTAAATAACAACGCATTTGAGGGTCTGCTTCGCCTGGATGAGAAAAATGAGGCCCAGCCTGCACTTGCAGAAAGTTATGATGTTTCAGATGATAAGCTTACATACACCTTCCATTTAAGAGATGGTTTGCAGTGGAGCGACGGAACTCCTTTAACTGCCAGTGATTTCGTGTTCTCATGGTTAAAGCAGATGAGCGCAGATGCGACTAACGGCTACAGCTTTATTATGACAGATTACATTGTGAATGGTACTGAATACAATGAGGGGAAAGTTAGTGCGGAGGAAGTCGGTGTAAAAGCGGTTGACGACAAGACATTCCAGGTGACCATTAAAGCGCCTACTCCTTATTTTGCACGTTTAACCGTGCTCTGCCAGTTCTTCCCGTTAAATGAGGCATATGTTACCTCAAAGGGTGATCAATATGGTTTAAGTGCGGATAACATGATCTACTGCGGACCTTATACAATTACCAGTTACGATCCGGCGGTTGGTGCTACCCTTAAAAAGAATGACAAGTACTGGGATGCAGCAAACGTTAAAATTGAAAATGCACAGGTAAGAGTTATGAAAGATGCTTCGGCAGCTTTAAATGCTTATCTGGCTAATGAGCTGAGCCAGGTGGCACTGGATTCTTCCAATGTGGCGGCTTATCAGAATAATCCGGAGTTCAAATCGGAAAGCGAGTTCAGAACCGAATATCTGCAGTTTTCTTTAAGCAATCCGGTTATGAAAAACAAAAACATTCGTAAGGCAGTTTCTGCAGCAATTGACCGTGATACTCTGGTTAAGGTGATCCTTGCAGATGGTTCTTCCTCCAGCAACGGTCTTGTAGCAGAAGGTATGTATGGAGACGGAAGTAAGACCTTCCGTGAGCTTAACGGGAATTTATGTCCGTTTAATGCAGAAGAAGCGAAAAAGTATTGGGAAGAGGGATGTAAGGAGTTGGGTGAGACTCCGAAACTGTCACTTCTGGTGCGTGATGATTCTGTGACAAAAGCAGTTGCGACTTACATTCAGAGTGAGTTAAATAAGAATTTAGGTATTGATATTACAATTGATACAAAGACGGTTCAGGCAAGAAATGAATTAATGGATAACGATAATTATATGTTCGCTTCCACTGCATGGGGCGCTGACTATGATGATGCCATGACCTACCTTGATTTATGGACCAATGGTACTCCTTACCGCGGTTCTTATCAGAACGAGAATTACAATAAGCTGATCAACGATGCAAGAGTTGAGACTGATGATGCGAAGCGTCTGAATATGCTGCTGCAGGCGGAGAAACTTCTGGTTGATGAAGATGTGATTGTTGCTCCTTTGTATCACAGAGGATCTGCGACACTGACCAAATCAAATGTGAAAGGACTGGTTAACCATCCCTTCGGACCAGATGTAGAATTTAAGTACGCTTACTTTGAATAATCCGCGGCGGGCAGAGGTTTGCCCTGGCAGCTAGAATGCGGGAAATGAGAGGAGCCGCCCCTTCTTTTTCAATATTGGAGAAGGACGGCTCTTTTTGGAATCTTATGAAAATAGGAATGCAAAGGAGGATACGGCATGATAAAATATATCTGCAAGCGTCTGATTTATCTGGTGCTGACATTATGGGTCATTGTAACGGCGACATTTTTTCTGATGAAAAAGCTTCCCGGCTCTCCTTTTGATGCGGAACGTTTTAATATGATGTCTGCGCAGCAGCAGCATGTTATTTTAGAACAGTATGGATTAAACGAGTCTCTGCCAAAGCAGTATGTAAAGTATATGGGAAATATTCTTCATGGGGATTTCGGAACTTCTTTTACCTATACGGGACAAAAGGTGTCCACTGTAATAGGAGGAAGAATTGGTCCGTCGGCATTGATTGGAATTCAGGCGGTATTGATCGGTTTGGCACTTGGGCTTGTGCTGGGAATTATTGCGGCGTGGAAACACAACAGCGGAATTGACTACTTTACCATGATTGTGGCTGTGCTGGGAGTTTCTGTTCCCAATTTTGTGGCAGCGGCTTTGCTTCAGTATTATGTGGCTTTAAAATGGGGGATTCTTCCGGTTGGCTTCTGGACGGACTGGAGATGTTCCGTTCTCCCTTCTGTTGCCCTGTCCTTTTCTGCAACAGCCATGGTTGCCCGGTTTATCAGGACGGAGATGTTGGAAGTACTGGAACAGGATTATATTATTACTGCAAAGGCAAAGGGTCTGAGCCCTATGAAAGTACTGATGCGGCATGCTGTGAGAAACTCCATCATTCCTGTGGTAACGATTCTTGGACCGATTGTTGTCAATCTTCTGACTGGATCTCTGGCAGTAGAAAATATCTATACCATTCCGGGGATCGGCAGCTTATTTGTGGACAGCATTAAGGCCAATGATTATTCAACTATTATGGGAATTACTATTTTTTACAGCGCTTTCTACATTTTTGTGGTACTGATCGTTGACATCGCGTATTCCCTGATTGATCCAAGAATACGCCTGGCAGCAGGAAAGGAGGCGTGAGTATGGATGAGTTATTTGTAAGGGTTCACGTGGATGAATCCGAAAAGGAACATATCGCCCACCCCAATTTAACCGCATTTCAGGAAGGGTGGCTTCGCTTGAAAAAAAATAAAGCGGCGGTTGCCAGCTTGTTTACCTTAATAGCGATTGGGCTTTTGGCATTACTGGCGCCGGTGTTTTCCGCTTATTCTTATAAAGAAACGAATTATGATATTATTTACCAGATTCCATCCGCTGCACATCTGTTTGGAACAGATCAGTTCGGGCGGGATTTGTGGGTCAGAACCTGGATGGGAACCCGTATATCGTTGCTGATTGCATTTGTGGCTGCATTTTTGGATCTGACGGTTGGAGTGGTTTATGGAGCGGTTTCTGCTCTAATCGGCGGGAAAGTGGATGCAGTTATGCAGAGGTTCATTGAAATACTGGTGGGGATTCCCCATCTGATTATTGTGATTCTTTTGATGATGATTATGCCGGCTGGCATTTGGACCATTGTGGTGGCTCTTTCCATTACCGGATGGGTGAATATGGCACGTCTGGTCCGGGCGGAGATTTTGAAGCTGAAAAACCAGGAGTTTGTGCTGGCAGCCCGTGTTTTGGGGACAAGTACTTCCAGGATTATATGGAAACATCTGATACCCAATACGGTTGGGGTAATTGTGATTAATGCCATGTTCACCATTCCTTCTGCCATATTTACAGAGGCGTTTTTAAGCTTTATTGGTATTGGTATGCAGGAGCCAAAAGCCTCTCTTGGTGTTTTGATCAATAACGGATACCAGGTGCTACGTAATTTTCCCCATGTACTGATCTTCCCTGCCATCGTGATTGTGCTTATTATGGTATGTTTCAGTATTCTTGGTGATGGTCTGCGTGATGCACTGGACCCCAGAATGAGAAAGTAGGTGAATCGTCAGTGAGCAGATTATTAGAAGTGAATCAGTTACGGGTACAGATAGAGACACAGCACGGTACGGTTCAGGCGGTCCGGGGGGTCAGTTTTCATCTGGATGAGCAGGAGACTCTTGCCATTGTAGGGGAATCTGGTTCCGGAAAATCTATTTCCGTAAAAAGTATTATGGGACTGCTTCCTAAAAATGGTAAGATTGTTGAAGGAAGTATTCTCCTGGAAGGAAAGGATCTTGCCAAGTACAGTGAACGGCAGATGCAGTCAGTTAGAGGATCGGATATTTCCATGATATTTCAGGATCCTATGACCTCTTTAAATCCGACTATGACCATTGGAAAGCAGATTGTTGAGGTATTAAAAGAACACCGGAGGGATATGACAAAGGCACAGATGAAGGAGCGTGCTCTTGAACTCATCTCTCTGGTTGGTATTTCCAATCCGGAAGCCAGGTTTGATCAGTATCCACATCAGCTTTCGGGAGGAATGAGACAAAGGGTTGTGATTGCAGTGGCTCTGGCTTGTGATCCCAGGATTTTAATTGCCGATGAACCTACTACAGCCCTGGATGTGACGATTCAGGCTCAGATACTGGACCTGATGAGAGATTTGCAGAAAAAAATCAAAACTTCCATTATTATTATCACTCACAATTTAGGCGTAGTGGCTAATATAGCAGACCGTGTGGCTGTTATGTATGGAGGACAGCTGGTGGAAACCGCTGATGTGAGAGATTTATTTTATGAAACCGCTCACCCGTACACGAAAGGGCTTCTGGCTTCTATACCAAAGGCTTCAGAAAAGGGGAGTGAGCTG
This sequence comes from Lacrimispora xylanisolvens, assembly GCF_002934545.1. GTDB lineage: Bacteria > Bacillota > Clostridia > Lachnospirales > Lachnospiraceae > Lacrimispora > Lacrimispora xylanisolvens. Next base: position 264,151 of record NZ_PTJA01000008.1, on the reverse strand, counting down.
ACGGCAATTCCGGGAACACCTCCGGATTTGATGGAACCGCCAAAAGGCTGTCCATTTGCAGCCAGATGTACAAAGACCATGGAGGTATGCAGGCAGTATCCTCCTGAGGATATGCTTTGTGGTGAAAACCATCATGTGCGCTGCTGGCTGCTTGATGAGCGGGCGAAGGCTCTCAGGGAATAGGAGGAAATCAGAATGTCGGCGGATAAGAAACCTTTATTAGAAGTAAAACATTTGAAAAAGTATTTTCATGTGGGAAAAAACCAGACCTTAAAAGCGGTGAGAGATATCAGCCTGGATATTTATAAAGGAGAGACACTGGGGCTGGTGGGCGAGAGCGGATGCGGAAAGTCTACGTTTGGACGGACGGTGATCCAGCTGTATGAGCCCACGGAAGGAACGGTGGTTTATGATGGGCAGGTAATTAATAACAGCCTGTCACAGGCGGATCGTCATACATTTACAAGGAAAATGCAGATGATTTTTCAGGATCCTTATGCTTCCTTAAATCCACGTATGAAGGTCATGGATATTATTGCAGAGGGAATGGATGCGCACGGAATCTTTAAGGGACAGGAACGGAAAAAGAAGGTGATTGAGCTTTTGGAAACAGTAGGACTTTCTGAAGAGCATGCAAACCGTTTCCCTCATGAATTTTCTGGCGGACAGCGGCAGAGAGTTGGGATCGCCAGGGCCCTGGCTGTTGATCCGGAGTTTATAATCTGTGATGAGCCCATATCTGCTCTTGATGTTTCCATTCAGGCTCAGGTAATTAATCTGCTGAAGGAGCTGCAGAAGAAGAGAAACCTTACGTATCTCTTTATTGCTCATGATCTTTCCATGGTGAAGCACATCAGTGACCGGATTGGCGTTATGTATCTGGGAAGTATGGTGGAACTGGCGGACAGCGAAACTTTGTTTGATGATCCGGTTCACCCTTATACACAGGCATTGCTTTCTGCAATTCCAATCCCTGATCCGGATGTGGAGAAGAACAGGAACAGAATTATGCTGGAAGGAAGTCTTCCTGATCCCATCCGTTTGACGCAGGGATGTCTCTTTGCCGGACGATGCCCTTATGCGGAAGAACTCTGCAGCAAAAACACACCGGAGATGAAAGAAGTAAGACCGGGACATTTTGCAGCCTGTCATAGAGTGAAATAACAGGATGGCAATGAAAAATAGATTGTTAGGAGAAAATGATGAAAGACTATATCTTGGAGGTCTGTGTGGATTCTGTGGAGTCTGCAATAGCGGCAGTACGGGGAGGAGCCCAAAGACTGGAGCTCTGTGCGAATCTGGTGATTGGAGGAACTACTCCTGGAGTTAGCCAGTTTAAGCAAATACGCAAAGCCTGTGATATTCCCATAAATGTACTGGTTAGGCCCCGGTATGGCGACTTTTTGTATACAGATTATGAGTTCCAGATGATTACTGAGGATGCCCGGATGTTTCGGGAGCTTGGTGCAGATGGTATCGTGGCAGGCTTTTTAAAAGCGGATGGAAATCTTGATGTGGAACGGTTGAAGGTGCTGAAAGAAAAGGTGGGGAACGGCAGTATGACTCTTCACCGTGCTTTCGATGTATGCCGTGATCCATATAAAAGCCTTGAGGAAGCCATAGATGCGGGAGCAGATACCATACTGACCTCAGGGCAGCAGAATACCTGCTTTGAGGGAAGAGAGCTTTTGGGAGAACTGATCCGTAAGGCGGAAGGCAGAATTGATATTATGGCTGGCAGCGGGGTGAATGTGAGTACAATGGCCTGTCTTATGGATGAGATAGGCGCCAGGATTTTTCATATGTCAGGTAAGGAAATCGTGGACAGCGGAATGATTTACCGGAAAGAGAATGTAAGCATGGGAATTCCGGGAATCGGAGAATACGATATCTTCCGCACACGGGAGGAAGAGATACGCCAGGCGAAAAAATTAATGGAGGAAAAAGCATGTTTACGGAAGAACGTTTAGACAGGATATTACAGATTCTTCAGACAGAAGGCATGGTGAAGGTAAAGGATTTAAGCGCCCTTTTTCAGGTGACAGAGGATTGTATACGTAAAGATTTAAAAAGCCTGGAAAATGCCGGTAAGCTGAAACGAACCTATGGGGGAGCTTTATTGTCCCAGGATTATCCATTGAAACGGGATGTAATTGACAGAAGGGATACGAATATTGAGAAAAAGATGTTAATTGCTCAAAAAGCGTTTGATCTTATAAGCGGAAATGAAACCGTTTTTCTGGATATTTCAACTACCAATATTATGGTTGCGGAACTGCTTGCCAAGTCCCATAAGCGGGTAACTGTAGTGACAAATATGATTGACATAATGCAGACTCTGGCAGTAAACCCCAGTATTGTTGCCATCGGAACCGGTGGGATTATGTACCATACGGTAAATGGGTTTATGGGGGCAGCTGCCATTGAGATCATTAAGCAGTATAGTTTCGACCGGGCATTTATCGGGACCTGTGGCCTGGATCTTACGGATAATTCCATTACCACTCTTGGGGTAGAGGATGGGCTCACAAAGAGAGCTGCCATTGCCAGTAGCAGGCATAAGTATCTGGTAATGGAAAAGGATAAATTTTATTTTAATGATTCTTATAAATTTGCCCATTTTGATGACATCGATGGGATTATTACTGATTCAAATCCAGATGAAGCGACGTGCAAACGGCTTTATTCAGCCGGGGTCACCATCCTTTAATGGTTTGACGAAGGCTTTATGGAAGATTACAATGAGATGAATACGCGGAGGAAAATTTGTAATGTTTTCAGAACATTTGCAGAAGTATGCCCAGGAAAAATATGAACTCAGACTTCCCTATTTAAAAGATTTAAAAGAGGAAGTTGAGAAAGCCATGGAAGGCTGTAGTTTTGAAGAACAGGTGCTCATGAAATTTTTGTATGGTACCATGCCGCTTAGGGATGCCGGAGAATATGATTTTAACGTATTCCTGGGATTTGTAAGGCACTCTCTTATGGTTTATGAGCAGATGGAATGGTGCCAGGAGATTCCGGAAGATATCTTTTTACATCATATATTGTATTACCGTGTTAATACGGAAAACATTGAAGACTGCCGAAAGTTTTTTTATGATAAGTTAATTGACCGGGTTAAAGGACTTTCTGTAAAAGATGCAGTTCTGGAAATCAATTACTGGTGTGCAGAAAATGGAACTTATGAGTCTTCCGATAACAGGACCATTTCTCCGGTGACCGTTTATAAATCAGGAAAAGGCAGATGTGGGGAAGAGTCCACCTTTGCGGTTTCAGCTTTCCGGAGTGTGGGAATACCGGCGAGACAGGTATATACACCCAGATGGGCTCATTGTGATGATAATCATGCATGGGTTGAGGTGTTCGTGGATGGAAAATGGCATTTTCTGGGGGCATGTGAACCGGAAGAAGTACTGGATAAGGGCTGGTTTACCAATGCATCTTCCAGGGCATTGCTGGTGCACACCAGAACCTTTTCTGATTATTCTGGTGATTCGGTGAAGGAGTGTCTGGGACAGGAGGATTTGCTGGTTTATTATAATGAAACGGCCACCTATGCCCGGACTAAACTTTATGAAATACAGGTGCTTGATGAGAAGAGCAATCCTGTAGAAAACGCTTCGGTTTCGATTGAAATACTTAATATGGCGGAATATTGCAGCGTGGCTTCCCTGCTGACGGACAATCAGGGTAAGGTGACAATTACCATTGGTCTGGGCGATGTACATGTCTGGGCAGGTAAAGGAAAACTTAGCTGCGAAGCATGGATTTCAATAGAAGATGAGGATCGTACAGTGCTGTATCTGAGGGATGAGAACAGAAAATCCTCTCAGGAAGTCTGGATTGATACAGATGTCAGAGCTCCCAAGGATTATCCGATACATACGTTTAAACTTACCAGAGAGCAAAAAGAAAGAAACAGAGACAGGATTAACAAGGCGAATCAGGTGAGGGAAGAAAGGATTGCAGGATACTTTAGGGAGGACAGCTTTGCAAGTCCTGAGCAGGACCATATTTTAAGATTATCAGCGGGTAATTTTGATGAAATTAACAGGTTTATGAATCAGGATAATAACCCGGACCGGGAAGTTATGCTGGAGAGTCTGACTATTAAGGATTATAAGGATGCCAGTGCGGAGATCCTGGAAAGTCATTTAATTGGAGCGGCTCCCTACCGTAAGACCTGGGAAGATAACAATAAACTGGATGTTTATGCAAAGTATATACTCTGTCCCAGAATATTGCTGGAAGAGATGACGGACTACCGGGGATTTATAGATGGATTCTTTGGTGAGAGTCAAAAGGAAGAATTCCGAAGCAATCCAAGGGCTGTTTGGCGGTACGTGAAGCAAAATATAGGTTTTGAGTCCAGGCTTGATTACAAGACTATTACTTCCACGCCAGTTGGAAGCCTTAAGCTTTTACAGGGTAATCCACTTAGCCAGAAAATATTATTTGTGGCGATCTGCCGCACTTTGGGCATTCCTGCAAGGATTAATTCTGTGAATCTGGAAGCGGAGATATATGAAAACGATGGTTTTGTATCTGTGACTGGAGAGGAAGAAGGAGTAAAGTCACAGATTAGAGAGATTGGAAAACTGTTATTGCACGCAGATATGGATATTGTACCGGTTTATTATCAGACGTGGACCATTGGTATGAAAAAAGATGGACAGTTTGTAACTTTGGATTATACTGGGTTAAAGTTTCATGAAGGCTTTTTGAGTCTCGATTTAGTACCTGGAGAATACCGCCTTATTACTTCCGTCCGCCTTCCAAGCGGAAATCAAAATGCCAGTGAATATTTATTTGAGATAAAAACAGATAAAGTAAAGTCAGTTACCATGCGTCTTCGGACTGGAAGTATGGAAGATATGCTGGTTGACTATGTAATCAATGATTTTGAAGTAGTCATGAGTGATAATATGAGCGGACGTACAGTTTGCGCATCGGAACTTATGGCTGAAAGGGCCAATATACTGGCTGTCTTATCTGAGGGGCAGGAACCCACCGAGCACGTTCTTAACGAAATGCTGGAGCAGAAGGATTCCCTAAATGCTCTGGATGCACAAATTATTTTTCTGCTGCAGAGCGAAGCTTCTTTAAAAAATTTAACGGTGCAAAAGGTTCTCAAGGCAATTCCCGGAATCAAGGTGGGTACCTTTAACTTTGATGAGGGGGTAGAGCCATTGGCTCGTAAAATGTATGTGGACCCTGAAAAGCTTCCGCTTTTAATTGTCACGAATCCGGGGCTGAATGCAATTTATGCATGCAGTGGTTATAATGTGGGGAGTGTGGCACTGATGGAGAAGCTTCTGTGCTTAAGTAAATAATACCTGTTTATAAAAAAGAGGACCGTCCTGAAGGATGGTTCTTTTTTATTGCCGAAAAAAAGCATAACCGGCATTAATCTGGTTAAGGCTTTACTAAAAAGTTACCACAATTGAGGGCATAAGTTCTTTTACACCGGTTAAATAAAGGATGATATTATCATTACAAACAAAAGAACAGGAGGCAGGAAAGTGAAGATAGTAGGAATAACAGCATGTATTGCAGGAATTGCTCATACTTACATTGCAAAAGAGAAGCTGGAGGGTGCAGCCAGGGAAATGGGGGATGAAATTAAGATAGAAACACAGGGATCTATCGGAATTGAAAATGCACTTACACCTGAGGACATTGCCGAAGCAGATGTAGTTATCATTGCTGCAGATATTGGGATTACCAAAGACCGTTTTAAGGGGAAACCGGTGATTGAGATTCCCATCAGTCTTGTTATGAAATCCGCGAAAGGTGTAATAAAGAAAACACACGAAAAATTAGAGAAATAAGTGCAAAAGGAGAGGGTAAGAAAATGAATAGTAAAAAGAATAATATTCAGCGTCATGTTATGACGGGTATATCCTACATGATACCATTTGTTGTTGCAGGCGGTTTGCTGTGTGCACTGGCTAAGGCTTTGGGAGGATATGATATTGGAAATGCGGTAGAGGCAGGGGCGACCCCTTTTAGTAATTTAAACCCGTTTACGTGGCTGGGATTCTGGTGGGGCGTAAATAAGATCGGTACATTTGCAATGGATTTCGCTGTTGCAGTCATGACGGCAGGTGTTGCGTATTCGATTTCAGGACGTCCCGGAATTATGCCTGGTCTGGTTATCGGTTATTGTTCGTCACAGTCCAAGGCAGGCTTTCTGGGCGGATTATTGATGTCCTTTATTATTGGCTCCTTTATTAACTGGATGAAAAAGTGGAGGGTTCCAAAATGGAGCCAGGGCCTTATGCCGGTAATGCTGATTCCTCTTATTTCAACTCTGGTGTGCGGCATGATATTCCTTTGTGTATTCTCAATTCCAATGTCGTTCCTGATGACAAAATTCCAGGCATGGATTATCACATTAAATGGTGGAGCAAAGGGCATAATTGGTGGTGTTATTGGATTCTGTATGGGATTTGACCTGGGTGGTCCTGTGAATAAAACAGCCTCTATGGCAGCAAATGCATTGCTGGCAGACAAGATTATGGGGCCGGCAGCAGCAAAAATCATTGGTGGTATGACACCGCCAATCGGGGCATTTATCTCTACGCTCATTGCAAAGAAAAAGTTTAGTGCAGATCAGCGGGAAGCAGGAAAAGCGGCATTTCCAATGGGATTATGTTTTATTACAGAAGGTGTTTTGCCATTTGCAGCATCAGACCCTCTGCGTTTTATACCGGCATCCGTAATTGGTTCCGCTGTTGCCGGAGCAATTGCCGTAGGATTTGGTTGCGAAAGCCCAGCAGCAGCAGGCGGAATCTTTGTCGTTCCCATGATGAAGAATCCTCTTGTGTTTATCATAGCTCTTATTATAGGTTCTGTACTTACCGGTGTAATTTACGCATTCATTAAGAAACCTTTGGATGAACAGGATACGAGCATAAAAGAAGATGAAGATTTCGATTTTAATATCGAAATACAATAGACGTAAAAGTAAAATGGAGGAATAAGTATTATGTTAACTTCAATGAAAACAATTCTGGATCATGCCCATAAACATCATTATGCGGTAATGGCCATGAACAGTATCAATATGGAGATGGTGAGAGGTGCGATTACAGCAGCCCAGGAAGCCTATTCCCCCATGATTATCCAGTTTGGATGCGGACAGATGAAAAATCATGCGCATGCGGAGGAAATGCTTCCCATGATCAGGGAGCTTGCAGAGAGGGTATCGGTTCCGATTGCATTAAATCTTGATCATGCCACGGATTATCAGATTATTGCAGACTGTATCAACCGGGGATTCACCAATATCATGTTTGATGGTTCGTCCTTATCTTATGAAGATAATATTGAAAGAACCGCAGTGGTGGTGGCAATGGCACATGCAGTGGGCTGTTCCGTAGAGGGAGAATTGGGACATGTTGGTATGGCAGTGGATTCTGATGACACCAATCTGGACCTTTATACGAATCCCCATCAGGCACAGGATTTTGTAAATAGAACTGGTGTTGACGCACTGGCCGTTGCGGTGGGGACCGCCCATGGGGACTACCCTAAAGGTAAGATTCCAAAACTTGACTTTGACCGGTTAAAATTATTAAAGGAAACTGTTGATGTACCCCTGGTACTTCACGGAGGGTCCGGTTCTGGAGAAGAAAATTTAAAAAAGGCCATTGAATGCGGCATTAATAAGGTAAATGTAGCTACTGACGCATTTTCCGCAGGCAAAAAGGCAATGATGGCGGCTCTTGAACGTGAGCCTGATATGGACTATATGCATATGTGTATGGAAGCGGAAAAAGGAATAAAAGAATTTGTAATGCATTATATGGAGATTCTTGGTTCTGCAAACCGATATAAGTTCTTAGATGCCATTGCAACGGGAAATGAATAAATAAAATGGAGAATAAATGAGTAACGCAGGTGAGAAGGCATACTTAAATAAAATACTGAAAGCTCTTTTGGACAATGAAAATATCCCCGTTTCCAGACTGGCTGATCTGCTTGGAGTCTCGGTAAAAACTGCCAGAACCAGGGTGGACCAGGTGGATGAATGGCTGCAGCAAAGGGAACTGGGGCATATAGAGAAGAAACCGGGGCTGGGTGTTTGTCTGTATACTACAAGGCGTACGGAGCTGCTTGCAATGGGGTATTCTCAGAGTACGGAAATAACTGAGGATATGTCAAGGAACAATCAGATGATTGGAATGCTTTTAAAGTATGCCATGGATAAGCCGGTTACTCTGTGGCAGCTGGCAGAACGCCTGTATATGAGTGCGCCTACGGTGTCTGTTCTTGTAAAGTCTGTGGAGGGCTGGTTTCAAAAATATAATATAAAGATTGTGACTGTGCGGGGCAGAGGGATCATGCTTCAGGGTGATGAAAAAACCTACAGGCAGGCCATGGTAAACTATATGGTTTATATTATGCCGGAAATTACGGATGCCCTATTTGAGACTTATGCAGCCGGGGTGAATTATGCAAGGGTAAAGAGTATTATTGTGGATATGGAAAATGCATGGAGAATACAGTTCGCTGAGAATTCATTCCGGACTGCCTGGATTATGGTGTGCCTGTCCATCAAGAGAGCTTCCCACCCTCTGAAACAAGACAAGAGTGAGACGGATGACAGCTTAAGGGATTTTACAGAATATCTGTTTGCTAAATCAATCTATGATAAGGTGAAGTCTGAGTTTTCCATTCAGGGAATGGATGAGGATACTCTGCTGCTTACCTCCATGCTGCTGTCTGCCAGAAAGATTGGAAATGACGGTACAGAAAATATGCGCACAAACCCCAGCTATTTCAATCAGCTGCTGCAGCAGTTTGTGGGAGAAGTGATCAGCACAATTGCCAATGTTTTAAATGATGATTTATCCGAAGATAAAGTGTTGTATAATGGATTGCTCATGCATATGCGTTCTGCTATTTTCAGAATGAAGTATGGTGAGGAGCATCCCGATAATATCAGTAAATTCGTGAAAATAGAGTACAAACAGGTGTATCTGGCAACATGGTCAACAAGCTCTCTTTTTGAATCGTATTACGGGGTGCAGATCACCGAGGATGAAATATCAAACATTGCGCTGTATATACAGTCAGCTCTTGTCCGGAAAACCATACCCATGAAAGCACTATTGGTCAGCAATTCAGGTATGGGGCCTTCCCAGCTTATGATTGATCTGATAAAAAAGAATATTCCTGAGATTATTTTCGTAAAAGCAATCAGTGAACATGACTTTAAGCCGTTTATGTGTGACCGCTATGATGTGGTTTTTACAAATATAAATTTAAAACACAGTCATGACAGAATGATAAGCATTGGACAGGCTCCCACGGATAAAGACATATTTTCTATCAGGGAAGCCGTGACCCGAATTCGTAACAGTAAAGGAAATATGCGTTTTCGGGCTTCCGGCATCTGCCATCAGCTGTTTCGCGCAGGTTATATGCTGGTTCACCCTGCTGTTAAAAATAAAGATGAACTCCTTCGGCTTATGGTGAACCAGCTGCTGGAATCTGGTGATGTATCTGAGGATTATTTAAAAAATGTAATGGACAGGGAGAAAGCAACAACAACTGCTGTTGGGGGAGGCGTAGCAATTCCACACGGTAATAACCAGGCAGTCAATGAATCCAGAGTAGTAGTGGCAGTCTTGGATAAGCCCATCGGGTGGCATGAGGATATGGTAGATGTGGTATTTCTTCTGGCACTTAAAATGGATACGGATCTGCAAAAGGCATGTACTCAGCAGTTTTACAAGGATTTTATTTCCCTGACTGAAAATGATGAGTTTATGAAACAGATACGTCAGGTGAAGACTGGACTGGATTTATACCAGTACTTTATTAAGTAGAGGAGTGAAAATATGGCTGTGAAGGCTATTTTAGATAAAGAAGTTATTGATTTGGATATGGTGGCGGAAGATAAAGAATCTGCCATCCGGTTTCTCTCAAATCTGCTTTATAAAGCAGGATATGTCACTGATATTGATGGATTTGTAAAAGACGTATTTGTAAGAGAAAGGGAAGGAATCACAGGAATTGGAAATCATGTGGCAATTCCTCATGGAAAGTCTGATTTCGTAAAAAAGGTTGGAATCGCCATAGGTAAAACAAAAAATATGATTACATGGGAGTCTTATGATGAACAGCCGGTTCATTATATATTTCTGTTTGCAGTACCGTCTGATAATGAGAATGCAACAGTTCATTTAAAGCTGTTATCGGAACTGGCCGGAAAACTTGGTAATGAGCAGACGATGGAAAAGCTGGAGGCCTGCAAAAACTTTTCTGATCTTACAAAGGCTTTTGAGTAAAAGAAAATACAAGAAGTAATCGGGAATGAGGAACGAATGCAAATGAAAATATCAGAACTGCAGTATGATGGAGAGGCCCTGAAAAGAGTTTATGAAAATCCTCAGTGGACAGTAGGGATCAAGAATTGGAAACCCGCCAATGACATTGAACAGATTGGAAATCTTGAAAGACATAATCGCACAGATGAGCTGTTTGTTTTGCTGAATGGAAGCTGCACTCTTGTCTATGCTACAGAGGAGGGGAATGGCCTGAATCTGAAAATTGTTGAGATGAAGCAACATGCAGTGTATCAGATTCCGCCTGCACTTTGGCATAATACGATTATGACAAAAGAGGCAAAATTACTGCTTATAGAAAATAGTGATACATCTATGGAAAACACAGATTTAAGGGATTTGACAAAAGAAGAGGTATCCTTTCTGAAAAATCAAGTAAAGTAATTACGATACTGGGGAGTATATGTAATGGCGCTGCTTTGTCAATTGACAGGCAGCGCCTTTTTAATTATTTTACTATTTCTTTTTTTCTTTTTTCTGTTCCACTCTTTTTAAAATCACCCGGTTTGAATGTCCAAGGAACATAGGCACTCTTTCAATATAAACATCACTGGTATCAAGTCCGAACCAGTTTGAGGGGGAAGCTGTAAATTTCTGTATAAACAGTTTCGTGTTTAATACGAAAGAGTCCCAGGCGGATAATGTTGCATCATGAGATAAAATCTCCTGGATAAATACAAAACGGAAATCCCCCAGTTTACGGTTTGGAAGAATGGAGTAGCTGTTTGACTGCGGTTCAATCTCCCCGTTCTCAACCATTTCTGTTGATATCTGCCGCAAAAATACATTCAGGTTCTGATCAATACGAAAGCCCAGTTTTAATTGGATTTTTATGATGTTGTTTGTATTGAATTTTTCAACGGTATATTCTGCCTGATAGGGTTCATCAGTTACGTTAACATCTACGAACCAGTAAATATCGGCTTTTTTCGGTCGTTTGTCTAAAAGAAAATATAATATTTTACGTTCAATTTCCTTTGAATTTGGACATTTGCTTAAACATACCAGATTGCTGGCATACTTGGGAACGTCCGGATCCTGACTTAACTGAGTCAGTAATTTTAAATAATTGTCAAGGGGTACAAATTCTTCATAGCGCACCCGGATCACATGAGCTCTGTCCCAGAGATACATAATAAACAAAATAGATACTGCTATGATTATGGCTACAAATCCGCCATGGAAAAATTTAACGATATTCGCAATAAAGAAAGAAATTTCAAAGCTCATGAAGAAAACAAGCATGATGACTGCAAGCAGAATGGGAGTTTTCTTCTTAAGCATATAGTTATACAATAGAACCGTTGTCATGAGCATGGTAACTGTTATTGCAAGACCATAGGCTGACTCCATTTTCTCAGAACTCTGGAAGTATAATACAATTCCAATACAGACAATCCATAAAATCCGGTTGATTGCTGGAATATAAAGCTGTCCCTTGGAGGGGGAGGGGTATATGGTATGGAGTCTGGGAAACAGATTCAGTTTAATTGCTTCTGAAACAAGTGTAAAGGAACCTGATATCAGGGCCTGAGATGCTATGATGGCGGCAAGGGTAGAAATTAGGATGCCGTAAACAAGCATACCGTGGGGAATCATCTGGTAAAATGGATTAATATCTTCTGTCATAGCAAAGACTGGATTGCTTTTTGAAGATAAAATCCATGCACCCTGACCAAAATAGTTGAGTAATAAACATATTTTCACAAATGGCCAGGTAAAGTAAATATTCTTTCTGCCTACGTGTCCCAGATCAGAGTAGAGCGCTTCTGCTCCAGTAGAACACAAGAATATGCTGCCCAGGATAAAGAAACCAAGTTTATTGTCGGGGCTGAAAAGGGTATTAATTGCATAATGAGGTGACAATGCACGCAGCAGAGAAGGATTTTGTGCGAGATTGATCACACCAAAAAAGGCCAGGCTGCAGAACCACAAAAACATGATAGGGCCAAACAGTTTGCCAATGGAATCTGTACCAAGGTGTTGAATAAAAAACAGAATACAGATTATGAAGATAACCAGAGCGATGATATTTCCCTGATTGTCACCAAAAAGCTCGTGAAAGACAGGAAGCAGTTTCAGACCCTCGACAGCGGAAGTCACGGTTACTGCCGGAGTAAGCATACCGTCTGCCAACAGTGCAGAACCTCCGATCATTGCGGGGATAATCAGCCATCTGGAACGGCTTCTGACCAATGTAAAAAGAGAAAAGATACCGCCTTCTCCATTATTGTCAGCTCTTAATGTTATAAATACGTATTTTATGCTTGTTAATATGGTGAGTGTCCAAAATACCAGGGACAGGGTTCCAAGAATAAAATCTTCGGAGACAGTTTGCATACCACCGTTTCCATATAATACAGATTTCATTACGTAAAGCGGTGATGTGCCGATATCTCCATATACAACACCTAATGTTACCAGGATTCCTCCAAGTGTTAATTTAGAAATACTTGATTTCTTCGATATTAATTCCATTTCATCCTCTTTGTTTTATTTATTTTATTTCAAATCAAAAAAACCTTTGCTGTAAAGTAAATACTACAACAAAAGTCTTGTTACTTCCTCACGGCGCTGATTATAGTATGCTTTAATAGCCGGAATAATAATCGTCATGATGCAGCAGCGGATCACATTTCTGTGAACTATGGGGTATTTTACAAAAAACAAAATGGGATGTCAATAAAGGATCCGTTAAGAAAGCTTGAATTCTATTCTGTTTAGTGATAAGTTTGTTACAGAAAAGGGAATATATGGAGAAAGGGAAACGATATGGAAACAGATAAGGTTGAACAGTTCATGAAGTTAAAAACAAAGGTTGTTTTTGGAGACTCTTTTATTCTGAATCGAATGACAAGAATTCTGGGGGGCGCACAAAAGCATACATATCTGGCAGAGACTAAAAGTGGGTTTTGCTTTATTATTTACATATGGGATAAAAGCACTTCGTATTTTACTTATAATGAGGAAAAAGATATTTTTTCATCCAGCAGTTCTATGTTGTTTGAATTAAACAATAATCTGATGTTACAGCATAACGTGCTCACACCAAAGTTATACTTTATGGATAGAAGTAAAGAAGAGCAGGACTATGAATATGCTTTTGCAGAATACATAGATGGAACTGATATGGACCATATTATTTCGCAGCAGGAAGACAGGTTGCCCGGAGTATTAAGTTCTTTAAAAACCAGTATTAACAACCTGCATAAAATAAAGAGTGATTTAGTCGGACAACTAAACCGAATGCAAACGAAAGAATTTGATGTCCTGGAATATTCGCTTAAAGCCGCACAAAAGAATATCGAATATTTAAAGGCAGCAGATGGCAGCAATAAAAAATTGCATATGGGAGTATGGGATAAATTACTCAAACTGTCAAGTGTTATGGTGAAAAGGCAGGAGTATACCTTTATTCATGGCGAGCTGGGACCAAATCATGTTATGGTTGATAACTATGACAATGCTTACTTAATTGACATTGAAGGAGGCAAATATTGTGATTTGGAGGAGGAACTAAGTTTTTTAAATATCCGGTTTGGCAGACTGTTGCAAAATCTGGAAATGGATTTGGATTCGGATCGGATGGAGTTCTATCATATTGGACATTGCCTGAACAATTTGTCAGGAGCGATTCAGTTGAAGCTGAAAGATTATTACGATATGGACGATGTAAATGGAATGATTCATTATTTTAACGGATTGCTTAAAGAGGTAGTGGGGCAGCAGGCGGTTGATTAAGTCGAGAGGAGTTTGATATGAATGTTATGCAGACAAAAGATAGACTTGTGGGTGAGATATCGAAATGTAACGAGGTAAAAGGAATCGCACAGACTGGCGACATAAATGCAATATTGGTTCCCGGGAAAAGTGATATTGATTTGTTTGTCCTTTGTACGGAAATTCCGGAGAAAAAAGAACGGGAACGGATCTATGCTTCCTTTGCTGGAGAATACTCAGAGTGTACCATGAATGTATGCAATGGAGGTATGTGGGGGTATGGGGATATACTGGTTATTGATGAAATAGAAGTTATGCCTATGTATTTTACCGTAAAAGAGATGACGGAGTATTTGGAAGAGACGTTACAGGGGAAACATCTTGGCATGACGGGAGGCTTCTATCCTACGGGAAGATTATCCAGCGTGGAAACCATTCATATCCTATATGAGGAGGATTCTGTCTGGTCAGAGATGAAAGCAATGGTGAAGAAATATCCGCCAGAATTGTTTCATAAACTGTTTCAATACCATATCTCACGTGTACTGAATGAAGAGGATCTGGGCAGAGCCATTTTGAGAAAAGAGGTTCTGTTTTATCATCAGGTGCTGGAAAATTCACTGGATCATCTGCTGCAGGCTCTTTATGCACTGAACCATACATATTTTCCCAGCCGGAAGAGAATTGAAGGATATATCCGGAAGTTTGAAAATAAACCGGAGCATTGTTATGACAGGCTTTTAAGGATTCTTGAACTGGCAGCTTACAGTGATACCATAGAGGAATCAGTAAAGGAACTGGAATTACTGGCTGGTGAAATTGAAAAGGCTAGTTTTTTACTTATTTCCCCAGTTTAGGATGTTTAGATATGTCTATAAAAAAATCATAGACCTTTTTCTTTTCTTCCGCGTTCAACGATAAATAAATTTCAGCCATGGCAGCTATTTTAATGTTGTCGTCAGAGAGGATATTCTTATCGGTGGATTGATATAATTTGTCTGTGTGGTAGTTATAAGCCGTTTCTTTCAGTAATATGTTATCTTCAAACTTAAAGTTATTGTCCTGCTCTATGTCCTTAGCTGTGTTATCAATGTAATAATCAAGGCTTCCTATTAAATATGCCGGGGTTGTTAATAAGATCTCAGCCAGTTTTTCCAGAATGTCTGCAGGAACTTTTCGGATACGGCCGTTTTCATATCTGAAAACAGTAGATCTTGAAATTTTTAAAAGACGTGCCACATCATCTGCGCTTATATTTAATTGTTTCCTTCTTTGCTTAATTCTTTGACCGATTTCTGACATCTTACCACACCTCCTTTTGAATGTATCATATCACTAATGTTGCAAAAACGCAACACATTAAGACGCAAATATGCAATTATCAGGATGGCGTTAATGCAAATCAGGCCTCCTCTCTGTTTAACATATAGAGAGGAGGCCTGATAAAATTTTATTAAAATTCACCCTACCGGAGTTCATCTCTCCAGTATGCCACTTTTCTTTTATTGATTTCTTTAATTACTTCAGGATCTACTTTATAGTTCCTGGCGATGTCCATCAGACCATTGATCTCCTGTTGCACATCTGTAACCTGGGTATAGCAGTAACCGCAAACATAGGGGATTTCTTTTATAGCGGTAGTAATACTGTCGAACCTCTTTAAAAAATCTTCTTTTGTATTGACCTTATTTCCATATCCCCAGCCTTCTTTATCACTGTCAAATGCAATGCCTCCAAATTCACTGATAATCACTGGCTGGCCTTTGTAGGAAAAGCCGTTTGCAAGGGCGGATTTGGAAGTGGAGTGGTAGATCTCGGTTGTCATAATTTCATCCTTATACTGCGTATATCGCTTTTTGAGAATCTCGCCTGCCTCTTCATAATCATGCAGAGTAAGGATATCGGAAACGGTATGTTCCCACCCGTCATTTACGATTACCGGGCGGTGTGGGTCAATGCTCTTGGTCAGGTGATAGATCGCTTCTGTAAAGTGCTGCTGTGTGCTGTCTGTCTCAACCTGCGGTACACCCCAGGATTCGTTTAATGGAGTCCAGGTAATAATGGAGGGGTGATTATAATTCTGTTTTACAATATCAAGCCATTCCCTTGTAAAAAGTTCCACTGCCCTGTCGGAATAAATATAGGCAGCAGGTGCTTCGCTCCAGACCAGCATTCCCTTCACATCACACCAGTAAAGGAATCTTTCATCCTCTGTTTTCTGGTGCTTTCTTAAGCCGTTATAGCCAAGTTCATGAATTTTATCAATATCCTGGATTAATGCTTCCTCATCTGGCGGAGTCAAATGAGATTCTTCCCAATACCCCTGGTCAAGAATCAGCCTTTGATACAGTGGTGCTCCGTTTAGAAGAATGTTAGGACCTTCGATCCGGATCTCACGCATTCCAAAGTAAGAACCAATTTCATCCCACACCTCTCCATTAAACCGGGTACGAAAGCTGATGTCGTAAAGATTTGGTTCGGCAGGAGTCCATGTGCGGATTCCCCAGGGATAGCCTGCCTCTGCAGCCATCAGATCAACGGAAATTTTTGTGGGATTTTTCCCTATGGCTGTCTGAACTTTTGTCACAAATCTGCCGCCAAAGCTTACCAATGCCTCCACTTCCAGTTTTTTTCCGTCTAAAACTTCAGGACAGTCTACCGCATATTCCAGTTCCAGCCTGCCTTCCGGCAGATTCGGAGTCATTTTCACTGAGCGTAAGCTGATACTGGGCACATACTCCAACCATACGGTCTTCCAGATTCCTGTTGTCTGAACATACCAGCAGCCGAAATTCTCGGATATCCAGCGCTGTTTTCCTCTTGGCTGCTGTGCATCGGGATGATCCTCAGCTTTTACGACTACAAGGTTTTCGCCATCGATTATAAGATTTGTAATATCAAAGGAAAAGCGGGAATATCCGCCTTCGTGCATTCCGGCCAGCTGACCATTAATCCACACCTTTGTAAGAAAATCACTTCCCTCAAAATGCAGAATCAGCTTATTGCGTGTTGTTTTCGCTTTGTCAGCCTGAAATGTACGGGCATACCACACATAATGATGCATTTCTTCGTCGTGAATATTACTTTTCTTCGTTTCATAGGTGAAGGGGACATTGATCTCTTTTTCCCTGTGAAAACCCTTATACCAGCCTTCTGCCTCACCTTTGTTGCTGTCGTCAAAGCTAAAGTTCCAGATTCCGTTTAAACTGGCCCAGTCATCTCGGACAAATTGTGGTCTTGGATAATCTTTTTGATAGCATAGCATGAAGTTAATTCTCCTTTATCTGTTTTATACTTATGTCAACCCTTGACGCCGGACATGGTAATTCCCTGCACAATCTGTTTTTCAAAAATCAGATATATGATAATAGCAGGAATTGATGCGATCATATTGGCCGTCATCGGTTTCACATAATCCACGGTGTATGTTCCCGCAAAAATGGGGATTCCCACAGGCAATGTAAATTTACTGCTGTCCATAGAACAGAGTAAGGGCCAGAGATAGTTATTCCAGCTCCCTATAAATGCAAAGATACTAATGGTTGAAAGGACTGCCTTTGACAGCGGCATGACGATTCTGGCAAAAATCGTGATTTCCCCGGCGCCGTCTATTCTTGCGGCTTCAATCAGGGAATCAGGAATACCTTTAAAAAAAGTAACCATGATAATCAAATTCATGGAAACTGCCACAGATGGCAGAAGCAGACCTGCATAAGTATCAATCAGATGAATATTGTTTGCAGTAATAAACAACGGAACAATGGTGGCCTCTCCTGGAACCATGAGCCCCAGTAAAAAGTAAAAGAACAGTTTGTTTCTCCCCATAAATTTGATTTTAGACAGAGCATAAGCAGCCATGGCGGAGAAGAGAAGGGTTAAAACTGTAACAAGAACTGCAACTACCACGGAATTAAGAAGCCACTTGGCAACATCTGAGCCAATAATCAGATCCAGATAATTTCCAAAGGTGTATGGGGGAGAAAACCAGCTGACTACGCTTTTTATCTGCTTTCCTTCATATTGCAGGGATACAAAGAAAGCCCAGATCACAGGAGCCAGAAAAATAATAGCCAGTCCGGCTGACAAAACGGTCAAAATAAGACTTCCGGCTTTTGCTTTTTTACGCTTCATCTTTTTGTTCCCCCTTTTTCTGAATTGCCTTCTGAATCAGGGTACACACTACCAGAATAGCAAACAATACATATGACATGGCAGCCGCATATCCCATATTATTTTTGGTAAAGCCCGTTTCATAAATATACTGGATCAATGGTTTGGTGCTTCCCGCGGGGCCTCCGGCCGTGATCAGCTGAATCTGACCGAATACTTTAAAGCTTGCAATAATTTGCAGCATTACGATTAAATACGTGGTAGGTTTTAGAAGCGGGAGGACGATGGAGAATAATTGCTGCCTTTTTGCAGCCCCGTCGATTTCCGCAGCTTCGTATATTTCAGGGGAGATATCCTGCAAAGCTGATAAATACAGCAGCATGGAAAAACCGACCGTCCACCATACGGTCATTATGGTTACCACCGCCCATGCATGATTTGTATCAATCAGCCACTGGATTTCCGCCCCTGATTTTAAGAGACCGGTCAAATGAAGAATCCCATTTACAAAACCCATATAGGGCGCAAACATGTATTTGGCAATAAAGGATGCAACTGAAACTGAGATAATGCTTGGAAGATAAAATGCGATTCTTAATCCACGTCTGATCTTTACCGGCCGATTGGCAAACAGGGCAAGTATCAGAGCCATAATGACCAGAAATGGAACGGAAAGTGCAACAAATATAATCGTATGTTTCAGTGCATCAATAAATTTTTGATCCGATAAAAACTTAATATAGTTATCCAGTCCTACGAATTTTACCTTCCCCATTAAGGACCATTTATGTAAACTTACATACAGCCCCTGAATGACCGGCCAAATAGTAAAAACTGTATATAAGGCCAAAAAAGGAAAGCATAATCCAAGACCTGTCGCCATATCTCTTATTTTTCTGCTTCTGCTCAAGGTATAAGTCCTCCCATTTATACAAACCGCCTTGTTCAGAGGGGGAAATAATCCCCCCTCTGCTTACCTGTTATTACGGAAGATTTGATTCAAGCTCATCGTAAAGAGTGTCAATGCCGGAATTGGCATCACCCTTTCCTGTCCAGATCGTATCAAGGCTGTCAATCATGCCTTTCTTCATTCCGTTAAAAGTCGATACCTTAGCGGGAAGAACCGCTTTCTCAACTTCGGACATGTAACTGCTTCTGTATGGAAGTGCCTTATATTCATCGCTTGCAAGAACTTCTTTGCATGCCGGAATCTGACCGGAGCCAGCCCAGGTAACGCCGCCTTTCATGGACGCTGATACCATGAATTCCACAGCAGCCTTGCTGTCCGCCTCATTCCTTGCTTTCTTTGTTGGAAGAATGAAGGTATGGGAGTCTGCCCAGCAATTATCCGTATCAAAGAGCTTAGGAAATGGTACTGGTATAAAGTTTAAGTTATCTGTCTGTTCAAAGGCTCCAACGGCCCAGGTTCCGCCAATGCAGATTCCTGCTTTGCCGCTCTGGAAAAATTTCTGGTGGTCATCAATTCCTTCTTTAACATAACCTTTGTCATAAAGTCCCTTTACAAACTCTGCTGCCTTAACGGCCTTTTCCTTATCAAGAGTCACCTTTTTGCCGTCATCGCTGACAAGAGGAGTACCTCCCATCTGGAAATAGGACGCCCACCATAAGCGGTAAGGGTCATCTCCGTTGCTGGTAAGAGCGATTACGGAGCCATCTGCTGGAATCACAGATTTTATTTTCTCGCAGACAGCATAAAAATCATCAGCGCTTTTGATATCGACTCCACCGCTTCCGTTTAAAGCTACTCCTGCCTGTTCTAATATATTCTTATTAAAATACATAATCTCTGCGTGAGTGTCCAGCGGCACTGCGTATACCTCTCCGTCAAATGTAACAGCATCAATGGAAGCCTGAGAATAATGCTGGCTCAGATCGATTCCCAACTCATTAAGATAGGGAGTGATCGGTTGCACGACGCCATCTTCCACTAACTGAGGCAGGGAAGAAGCATGGGATATACCAATATCAGGACCTTTATCAGCAGCAACAGCCGTCTGAAGCTTGGTATAATAGTCTGCCCATACCAACATGATGGAT
Organism: Lacrimispora xylanisolvens; assembly: GCF_002934545.1. Classification (GTDB taxonomy): domain Bacteria; phylum Bacillota; class Clostridia; order Lachnospirales; family Lachnospiraceae; genus Lacrimispora; species Lacrimispora xylanisolvens. The sequence goes on along the minus strand of NZ_PTJA01000008.1, from coordinate 243,902 downwards.
TGTACCTGCTTCGTAGGACTGGTACCATTGTAATCTTCAATCATCTTTGACATAAAGCCGCCGTCGCCTCCGCTGAATAAGGACCACATCACCAGCTTGTTGGCGTCCACTGCGACTTTTTCCGGATTGTTAACCGTTCCGTCGTCGTTGACATTCTTTGTTTCTTCTGCAGCAGCTGACGTTTCCCCTGACGCAGTTTCTTTGCTTTCCTGTGTACCTTTTGTTTCCTGAGTACTTCCGGCAGTCTGGGTTGATGTGGTTCCTGTACAACCAGACATTGCTGACATAACCAGTGCGGCGGCACCTAAGGCAGCCATCCATTTTTTGCTTCTTCTCATAATTACCTCCTTATTTTGTTTGAATGCTTGCACCATAAACCAGTACGCTGCCACTCTGATAAGGTTAAATTAATAACAGCAATACTGATATAATAAGCAAACAATACACCTTTTTATTGTGTAAGTCAATATATTATATTGATAAATATTAATATATTTGTGTATATTTTATATTTACAACAGTAATAATGTTATAATGCGATTTTATTTTCATTAAAAAAATAGAGTTTCTGTTATAACCATCTATTTCTGTTTTCCGGATATAAGACAATAAAAAACAACCATCTGGAAACAAACATATTTTCCAGACAGTTGTCTTGTTTTTTTGTTATAATTAATATTCTATCTCCATTAATATATCCCTGGGATAATCGCCAAAGGTCTTGCCAAAAAGATTAAAGCCGCCTTCATACCTGGCGTTTTTCTTGTTTCCTATGGTCATTGCAACAAATGGTTTTTCAGGAATTGCAATATCGCTGAGTCTGACTTTTGAAGCCTGTTCTCCATTGATATATGTTCCGTCTCTCCTGATTTCCCACTTTACCCAGATGCCATATTGCGTGGAACCGTTGGGCCAGAGCGGAGGCGTAAGTCTTCCTCTTCTGGAACCAAAATCTCCTGGGCAGCGCCAGGTGGCACATTCGATGCCGTTTACCCACAGGGTAATGTCAGATTTCCAGTCTTCGGCATAACCAGGAGCTTCCGAACATATCTCCATGGCAAATGACAGGCACACAGGAAGTCTGCCGGCCGGCAGCTGATTGGGGAATTTATATTGTACATATCCCTTTGATGTCCATAAAAGTCCGGCATTCATCCGTTCTGGCAGATAAAAGCTGTACTCCTTATCTTCCATTCCAACAACACCACTGGGTGTATATAACCCGCAGGTAGGGAAGATGCTGCAATCTACAAATGAGCCCACCGGCATCTCAATACTGACTATCTGGTTAATCTGACTGCTTCTTGGAAGAAAACAAAGATTGGCATAATCCTGTTTCCGGCTGCAGACTTTCATGGTTCCGTGGCTCCCTGGCTGCTCCTCCATGCGGATTAAGTCTGCGGCCTCGAGCAGCTTTAGATGAAATGCGGTGCTGGACTGTGGGAGCTCAAGAGCTTCCGCTATCTGGCTTATGGAATAATTGTCCTGATACAACAGCTTAATAATCTCTAACCGGACAGGAGAGGAAATCGCCTTGCCGAATTCACAGATTTCCTTGATATTTTCCAGGGTAAAATCCTTGATTTTTGCCATAATAACACCCTCCTTCCTTTTTCAAAACCTTATATGTACTTTCCGGATCTTTGTATTTGGTATTTATAATACTCTATCTTTAGGGAAGCTGTCAATCCTGCCGGATTCCCTTTTGAAGAACTTATTTCACCCAACAAAGCATTCTGAGTCCAGGCATAGCCACGATGCTTTCGTATAGGAGGGGAAGCATATTTCTGAATGAATAACGTAACTGAAAGTTGCAATAAATGTTGCAGAAGTTGCAGAATTGATGTATACTAATACAACAAACAATAAAAATGGTTGTCTGATTTTCAATTTACAGAAGATTCAGGAGTAAAAGGAGGGGGCTGTAATTACAATCTATGATATCGCTGCACTGACCGGAGTATCACCAAGCACGGTTTCCCGTGCTCTGAACGATAAACCGGGAGTCAGCAGGAAAAAGCGTGAATTAATCCAGAAGGTATTGGAGGAAAACAATTATATTCCAGATGAAAATGCCCGCAGTCTGGTAACGCAGCGGACGCGCATGGTAGGTATTGTGACGGATGATCTGGATTCCCAGCATCAGAATGAGGCAATTGCCCGGTGTCAGAATGAGCTGATCCTCAATGGCTATCAGTGTATGACAAGATATACTGGGAAAGAGCCCGATTCCATGGGGAAAGCCATAGCGGAACTGAGGCTTCGAAAGGTAGAGGGCGTACTTTTAATCGGTCTCTCGTTTGTGGAGCATGACCGGCTGGAAAAACTGATTCAGAGGTGGCTGCCGGATGTACCGGTGCTTCTGGTCTACCAGAATGAACGGGTTAATATGGAAAATGTATACTGTATTGGAGCTAATGAGAAACGGGGATTTCGGTGCTGTGTGGAACAGCTTGTGGAGCGTGGGCGCAGAAACCTGGCACTTATTATTGAAAAAAACCGGGCGAGCCAGCCTAAGATACAGTCGTATTTTGAGGCGGCCGCAGAGGAACATCCTGATGTTCAATACAACGTTTATACCGGAGTCGATCCCTGCGTGGGCGCTGATGAAGTGGTGACCCGCATTCTGAAAGAAAGGCCGGAGACAGACGGTGTTCTCTGTGTTCAGGACAGGCTGGCCATTGAGGTGATGTACGCTTTTATGGAACAGGGAAAGAGAGTTCCTGAAGATATTTCTATCATAGGAGAGGGGAATTCTGAACTCTGTGAAGTAAGCCGGCCCAGGCTGACTTCTCTGGATACAATGGTAACGGTATCTACCATGATGTCTGTCCGGATACTGGTAGATGTGATGGAAGGAAGGGCTCAAACCCATAAAATTACCCTGGATATGGAACTGGTGAAGCGGCAGAGCCTGTAGATCCGGAATTTAGGGGAGACTTAAAAATAGAAATCCGTGAAAAAAGGTCTGTTGGCAAACAGTGGAATCAGTTTGCCAACAGACCTTTTTACTGTGTAAAGCTTAGTTGCAAATGTATGAATAAGACCGTTACAGTTATATGCAGACTGGAATTATTCGTATAGAATCAGTGCAATCATTTCGATTGGTTCCTCTCCGATGCAGGCAATTCCGTGTCCTTCTCCAGGAGCGCAGTATGCTACGTCACCTGCGTTTAAAGTGGTAAACGTACCGTTGTCGTTATATCTCCCGGACCCGCTTAAAATATAATAAGTTTCACTATCACCATTATGCAGGTGATAGCCGATTTCTGAGCCTGGCCAGACGGTGGTATGGCCAAAAACCCGTCCCTTCCGGCTCATTTCTTCTGGACCGTTTAACAGGCTGCGCACCGTGATTTCGCCTGTTCCGTCAAATGGGGCCGGCTTACGTATGGATTCTTTCTCTTCATTTCTTCGTATCATTTTCAAATCTCCTTTCATAAAACGCAACAAAAAAATAATAAAGCTGTAAAATAATTTAAAAAATATAGAAATCGATTGCATATATACAATTTGAGTTTATCATACATAATAAACAAATTCATTAGATATAATGCATAAAAAATAAACGATTATATTGTAAAAATAGTCAAAAAGAATGCTTTGATAACAGAAGACATTGACGTTTATGATAAAAAATGCTATTCTGTAATTGCAACAAACATGAAATAAACTGCAACTTTGGTTTCTTGGTTGCAACAAGCGGAGCAAACCGCTGAAAAATAAGCAAGCAACAGAGAAAAAGAGGAGATAGCAAGATGGCAAGTAAAAAAAACTTACGTCAGATTTTGGATGAAAGCAAAGAGTGTTTCTTAGTGCCCTGCGTATATGACTGCGCTTCCAATCATGCAGTGGAGATGTGCGGATTCCCGGTAAGCCTTCTGTCGGGTGGAGAGGTTTCCATTTCATTGAACGGTGTAATTGACTACGGATTTACTAATTTAAGTGACCTGGAGAGGGTAGTAAGCAGAGTGGCTCAGACTTCTTCCATTCCGCTGATTGCTGACATCGAAGATGGTTTTGGCGGACCTCTGGCAGTGTACCGTTCAGCAAGAATTCTTTCAGCAGCAGGTGCGGCAGCAATTCAGCTGGAAGATTCCGCTGATATGGAAGAAACAACAAAGATTCTTCCCCGGGATAAGTATATTGCCAAGGTACGTGCGGCGCTGGCAGGTCTGGAAGGAACAGATTGTCTGCTGATTGCCCGCAGCAATGCAGATCCGGCAGATCCCGTGCAGATGAAGGAAGGCTGTGAGCGTTTGCAGGAAGCCATCAACATTGGCAAAGAGATGGGACAGTATGTAATTGCGATGATGGTGCTGGTTGGAGACCTTGAGCAGGCAGCTCAGATGGCAGAAATCGTCACCGGACCCAAGATTTTTGCAGATGTGCGGGCTTATAAAGGAGAGGATGGACATTATCACCCGTCAGTTACGATGGAAGACCTGACTCCCCTTGGTTTTAAGATGTGCAGCAGCCATTATACCATGAAGGCAGCAATGGAGGGTATGCTTGAGCATGGACTGGTAAACTACAAGAATCAGAGTGTAACCTATTCCTTTGAAACTGCACCGGCTTCCGGGATTGAAAGTTTCTCCTGTTCCGGTATGTATGATCCACAGGCATATCTTGCATTGGAAAACAGTTTTACGCAGGGTAATAAACAATACACAATAGTAGGGCATCAGGTAGAGGATTATCCGGAAGGATTCGTAAGGCCGGATATTAAGGATCGCCTGTAAAACCAGAAAGGAGGTTGCAGCAATGAGTTTACCTTACATTCTGACACCAGACAGGAAGGAGCCTGCGTCAGACCGGCTTAGAAAACTGATAGCAAAAGATCAGGTTTTGATTGTACCTGAATTGCATGACTGCCTGTCTGCAAGAGCCGCTGAGATGAACGGTTTTGAAGTGATTATGGTTTCCAGCGGCGATCTGGCTTGTGCGTTGACTGGTATCCCTGATTTGCAGCTCCTGTCAATTGATGATTTTGTCCGGGTAACAGAGCAGATCACCCGTATGACCCCCATGCCATTAATTATCGATGCAGATGACGGTTTTGGACTTGGACGGGCGCTGAATGCCCAGTATGGCTGTATGCGTATTATGCAGGCCGGAGCAGCAGGAGTTCTGGTTACGGACACATCAGAACTGGCAAGAAAGGGACAGCTTTCCATATCAGATGCCGTCCTGCGGTTTAAAGCAGCCAGAGCCGGGCTGAATGCAAACGGGCATAATGGCTTTTTAATTGCCCGCTGTGACAGCGATCTGATTCACGACTTCGCTGCTGCCGTTAACAGGTGTGCGGCTTACATAGACGCCGGTGCCGATATGCTTTGCATTCTGTGGATGCATAAGATTCCGGACAGAAAGAAAAAGCTTCTCATGTGCCGAAAATTGCGGGATGCATTAAACGCAAGAGGGTCCAGGTATGAGAATTTCCCCATGTGGTATCCGGATCTTTGTGGAAAAGCTCATGATCCGGAGGAGGTATCTGTGGATGAATTAAAGGAGCTGGGAGTATATAAACTGGCAGGTGTTCATTACAGTGCTCACGCAGCTATGCTTGCCATGCTTGATGTGGGACGTCATGTAATGAAAGATCAGAATAATGATTATGTAGATTATCATTTTGATGAAACCGGTTATAAGACCTTTACTACAATGAGCATGTTCGGACTTACTGACAGCAGCTGGGTAGAGGCTGAGAATTCTTTTGTAAGAGAACCGCGGGATTCTGTGGCACAGCGCAATGCGGATTATTTCGTACGAGAGGATGATGTTCATAATCCGGATGAGCAGTAATATATAATTGTTTCTTTGGGAAATTAATTAAAAGGAAGAAGTATAAGGAAATGTATTGGAGGAAAAATCATATGAAAAAAATAATCTCTTTGGCGTTGGCAGCCTCGATGATGGCTTCTATGACGGCATGTACCGGTACAGTAGACTCCGGTTCCTCAACTACGGCGGCATCTTCAGCGGGGGCACCTGCAACGGCAGCAGCAACTACAGCAGCAACTACAGCAGCAGGGGAAAGTCAAAGCACCAGCGCATCTGGTGGAAATAACGGTAAAACTATAAAAATCGGTGTTCTGACTGACCGCTCCTCCGCAGCGGCAGCTACCGTAACCTGGGCGGAAGCTGGAGCCATATTGGCTATGGAAGAGGCCAATGAAGCGGGAGGATTAAATGGAATCCCATTTGAACTGGTGTATCGGGATACGGCAAGTGACTCAGCAAATGTAGCGCAGAAAGCTACCGAGCTGGTTAATGAGGGGTGTATTGCCATTCTGGGACCTAAGTCAGATGGAGAAGCTCCAACCGGTGCGACCTGGGCAGATGAGAATAAGTTTCCTATGGTGACTCCCTGCACCATGAATACCCGTGTAACGGTAGAAAACGCTTCGAAATATATGTTTTCCTGCGGATTCGTGGCATGGCCCATTGCTAAGATGAATGCGAAATACGCTGCTGATAAGGGGTATCAGAGTGCATTCTTTATTGGCAATGACGGCGGAGCTTCCGGTGACAGCCGCGATTTTTTCTACAGAGAGCTGGGAGATGGTTTTAAAAACCTGGGTTCCAATCAGGTATCCAGTAACTCCACTGAATTCTCCACTATCATTTCCTCGGTAGTTGGCAAGAACCCTGATGTAATCATTGGAGCTGTTGCAGGTCCGAACTTTGTTTCCCTTGTAAATCAGGGTACCCAGTTTGGATTGTGGGACAACTGTGATTATCTTGGATGGTATACCTGCGATTCCACTAATACAACAGCTTTGGCAGAGAGCGGAAATTATCCATACGGCAAAGTACATGGGGTGCAGTTATGGCCATTCTGGCTTGACGAGATCGAGGGAAATGCTGAATTTGCCATAAAATATTCTGAGATCGGACAGAAATATTATAATAAAGAGATCGGACCTTCCGATATGGGCTATACCTGGTATGTAGGCATCAAAGCAATTACAGAGGCTGCCAAGACAACTGCCGGCGACTTATCTCCGGAAGCAATGACCAACGCGCTTAGCACCGTACACTTCAGCACTCTTTACGGCAAAGATTTATATTTCCGCGATTTCGATCATTTAATGGCTCATGCTTATTATTATGTGACTGCGATTAAAGATCCTACCAATAAATGGGCAATTCCTGTTGGCGATATCTATGCAGTATATCAGGGAAATGAGATGCTGCCATCGAAGGAAGACGTTCAGAAATATGCGCAGGAAAATGGATACACCTTTACTGATTTAAGTACCAAGTAAATCCGTTCCCATCAGGCGGCAGAATAGAATGGCCTGCCGCCTGTTTTATCATACTGGAGGATATCTAATGACCGTATCATTCTTTTTTCAAACTCTCATCTCCGGCATCAGCAATGGAATGGTTTCCTACCTGATGATTGCCGGTGTTTCGCTGATTATCAGCGGCATGAGCATGGTTAATTTCGGTCAGGGGGCATTTTATGTTCTTGGAACCTATTTAACCTATACCATAGCTGCTAAAATTGGTTTTGTTCCGTCGCTCATTCTGGTGCCCATTCTTGTGGCTGGAATCGGATATTTTGTGGAGAAGGCTACCAGACCTCTGTTTGGCAAGGATATGCTGTATATTATGCTGCTGACATATGGCGTAGCGTATATGCTATGCGATATTATTGTTATGTTCTGGGGGTATAGCATCCGGCTGCTGTCTCTGCCTGCTTTCCTAAATGGAGGCGTTAAAATTGTGGGGATTAAATTCCCGGTATATTATATTTTCGAAATTGTTATATCAGGAATAACTGCCTTCGCGTTCTGGTTAATGATCAATAAGACCAAACTGGGTATGCTGACCCGTGCCATTATCAGCGACCGCCCCATGGTCGCCAACTTAGGCGTCAATGTAAACCAGATGTTTAGTGTCCTGTTTATGATCGGAATTGGCATAGCGGGACTGGGTGGCGTTTTAAATGCCCCTGTTACCGGAATGAGTCCTAAGGAAGGATTGTCTATTTTTGGTAATGTCATGCCAATTCTCTGCATCGGCGGTCTGCGTAATATGGATGGCTGTCTGCCTGCCGCCCTGCTGGTTGGTCTGGTCAATGCGTTTGGAGCAGTCTATCTGCCGCAGTATTACAATGTACTGCCCGCTGCTTTAATGGTAATCTGCATGTTCATTAATCCAAAAGGTATTTTTACCAGGAGGGAGGGACGCTGATGAAAGCATGGAAATCACTTTCAAAGATAAAACAGGATGCCATAGTGGGAGCAGTGCTTGTCATAACGATTTTTGCATATTCCCTCTTTGCATCTGATTCGGTGCTTGATTTTATGAGCCGTACTGTAATCATGATGCTTTTTGCCTCCGCTTTAAATATTATTCTGGGCTTCGGAGGCCTGCGGCCTTTGGGTATGGCCACTTACTTTGGTATGGGTTCTTATGTTTATGTCATTATGTGCGTGAGAGGGGGTCTGGACCGCACCCTGGCAATTGTGGCAGCAATTGTTATATCCATGGCGATATCTCTGTTTATTAATGTAATATGTCTGCGGGCCAACGACGATCTCACCTTTGCTTTTGTAAGCATGGGTATCAATACCTTATTGTATACAATGGTATTTAAAATCCAGTACGTGGGCTCTGATACCGGACTGACCGGCAATGTGCGCCTTCCTTTTGCCAGCAGCCCAAGCGGCAACTTTTACTTATGCTTTTTTGTCTGTGTGATCTGTATTGTTTTGATTTACCTGTTTTTCCACAGCCCCTTTGCCACTGTTTTAAAAGGGAGCCGTGATAATTTAGAAAGGCTTACCTTTATTGGAATGAATACCATGCATGTAAGGCTGTGTGCCTGTATGGTCTCCAGTTTTTTTGTAACCATTGCCGGCATTCTCTACGCAATGAGAAATATGGGAGCTTTCCCGGTTATGTTTTCTACCAATACCTCTACAGAGGGACTGGTCATGTGCCTGATTGGAGGTATGTACAGCTTCTTTGGACCTATTTTAGGAGCGGTCATCGTTACGTTTATATCGACGCAGTTATCCATTCTTACTAACTATTATCAGTTTGTACTGGGGGCGATCATTGTGCTTTGCGTGCTGTTTCTACAGGGAGGCCTTCTGCGCGATAAAGTGACAAAGGAACTTAATGAGCCTGCAAAAAAGGGGGCTGTTAAAAAATGAGTGAACCTATTTTAAAAGTTGAGAATTTAAACCGTTATTTCGGAGCACTTCACGCCACCCGCAATGTTTCTTTTGAAATCATGGAGGGAGAGGTACGTGCCATTATCGGACCCAATGGGGCTGGAAAAAGTACATTGATGGATCTGATTACCAACCGGACTGTACCAAGCAGCGGAAAGGTTTTATTCCGGGGAGACGATATTACCGGCTTGTCTCCTGATAAAATCGTTCATAAGGGAATGACCAAGTGCTTCCAGATTTCCAAACTGTTCACCAGCCTGACTGTATATGAAAATGTGCAGATTGCCAGGATTGAGATGAATAAGAAAACATTCAGTTTATTTCCCGTCCATGATCGTTACTTAAAGGAAGAAGTAAAACGGTATCTGTCCCTGGTAGGTCTGGAAAGTAAAATGAATGAAGTAGCAGCTTATCTTTCCTATGGAGATCAGAGGCGACTGGATATCGCCATAGCACTTGCCATGGATCCAAAGCTCTTAATTCTGGACGAGCCGGCGGCAGGTGTAGCCCGGGAAGAGGCTTATACACTGATGCAGCTGATCCGGAAGCTGGCGGAGGAACGCAATATGACCATTATTTTCATCGAACACGATATGGATATTGTATTTAACTATGCGGATGTTATCTCCGTACTTCGGGATGGTGAGCTGATTGCCAGCGGGACGCCGGAGGAAATTAAGGAAAATCAGTATGTACAGGAAGCTTATTTGGGAGGTGGCGAATCGTGATACTTGAATTAAAGGATGTTCACGGCTATTATGATAAAAGCCATATCTTAAACGGAGTCACCCTGTCAGTGGGACAGGGAACTTCCGTATGCCTGCTGGGAAGAAACGGTGTGGGAAAATCCACTACCATGAAAACAATTATGGGAATGCTTAACCCCAAGGAACATTGTAAAACCGAAGGAAGTATGAAGTTTGACGGCAAAGAACTGGCAGGTATGAAAAGTCATTCCATAGCCAGACTGGGAATCGCCTACGTGCCCCAGGGAAGGCATATTTTCCCCACGTTATCTACGGAAGAGAACTTAAAAGTGGCAGCCCGTACAGGCGTTGACGGCAGCAGCAAATGGAATCTGGAAACAGTCTATACATTCTTCCCACGCCTGGAGGAACGAAAGGATTCAAAGGGTGATAAGCTTTCAGGAGGGGAAAAGCAGATGCTGGCAGTAGCCAGAGGGCTGATGCAGAATCCTAAAATGATGCTTTTGGATGAAATAACAGAAGGGCTGGCACCAATAATTGTGGATCAGCTGGCTTCTATGGTACAAAATCTGGTTGCTGAGGGAGTAACAATTCTGATAGCGGAACAGAATGTAAAGTTTGCCATGAAGGTCAGCAGCGACTGCTATATTCTGGAACGAGGCGCCATTGTTCATCATCAGGCGACCAATGAACTGACGGCAGAGACAAGGAAGAAGTATTTGGGACTATAAAAGAAAAGGGCTGGAATCCTCTTGCGGGATACCAGCCCTGAATTTTTATTTGTTCACTGTCTCTGACCGATGTAAAATCAAAGCACTAAATATCATAACAACAAAAAATACTATAAGAAAAGCAACCACAGCCATTCCGTGGGCAAACCATGCGGCAATAATCATAAATACACAGCCTGCAAGGGATAAACAGGGCATTAAGATACGATTAAAGAAGTTAAGTCCTTTGCTCTTTACCATGAACATAATAAAGATTGGAACGTATAACGCATAAACTGTCACAATCGGTAGTTCAGAAGAATCAAAAGTGAAAAATCCAAACCAGCTGGCAGTCAGATTTGCTCCGTAGAAATAGAACAGCCAGATGCCGCAAAGAAATAACCCTAAAATAGCTGAATTAACAGGCATGTTGGTCATGGAATCTACCTGACTGAATACCTTGGGTTTTGGTCCCAGGCCCCTGGCAGCAAGAGAATAAATTCCCCGGGTGCAGCCAAGCATCAGCCCGTTTAATGTGCCCAGACAAGAGATAATTACAAATACAAATAACAGATTTCCGCCTATTGAGGTGAAAACAGTCTGGAATGCCAGCTTGGCCCCAGCCTCACCACCTGCCATGATTATTTCATTTTTAACGGTTCCCGCCAGTCCGATGTAATACAGGATATACGCCGCCATAGTAATTAAAGTACCAGAAATTAAGGCAAGAGGCAGATTTCTTTTTGCATTTCTAAGTTCTGCATTGATACAGGTTGCAATGATCCAGCCCTCGTAGGCGAAGCTGGCTGCAACAACAGCTGTAAACAGCCCGTTGGCGGTGCTGGCAGATACGGTATGGGTAAAATTATAAGCAGTCATTCCGTTGCGAAGTCCTGTAAAGGTCCCCACAATTGCCATAAGGAATAAAGGAATGAGCTTAATGACAGTCGTGCTCACCTGAAATTTTCCTGCTAAAACAGGGGATAGCGCGTTGATTGTAAAGCTGGAAATCAGATAAAGACAGGCGATGGTCATACATTCTCCGCCGGTAATGGAAAAACCGAAGATGACACAGGTATACCGGGCGGATACCCATGCAAGGACAGAAGTAATGGTAGGGTAGTAAATAATTGCCATAAAACTTCCTACAAAATAGGCATATTTTTTTCCTACGGTTGCTTCAGCGTAATCCACAATACCGTTAATGTACTGATATTTCGTAGCCATAACAGAAAATGTGTACGCACAGGAAATCATAATAATACCGCCGACGATCCAGGCCAGAATTCCCTGCTTTAAATTTCCCCCTGTTGCAGTCAGAATCTTTTCGGCTTTAAAAAATACACCGCTTCCTATCACGATGCCGACTACCATCGCAATGGCTGTAAATAGTCCATACTTTTTTTCTAATTTTGATTCCATAGTTCAACTGTTCCTGCTTTTCTATAGTATTGTTTGTATAAAAAAATCCTTTTTATTTTATCATAAAATGAAATACAAATCAGCAAGATTTTATTACCAGACGCAAGAATTTTTACTGGTAAAAAATCCTTAAGAAACAGCAGGATTAAGTCATGACTTTCGGTACTTTGGCTGTTCGGATAAATCCACCATATAATCGTTGGCTTTTCTCTTACCGGAATCAGTCAGAGTCAGATAGATCTTTACCATGGCAGTGATCTTATCTCTGTCGTCCGGATCGGCGCTGTTAATCATGGCGCCTAAGCTGTCATTGGTGTGATATCCTTTTCCCTCATCTTCATGGAAAAAATCTTCGCTTCCGCTTGCAGACCGATGAATCCATGGGGAAGCATCTGTGCCGGAATCCGGGTATTCAAAACAGTCATCCTGCCAGCCCATTAAATAAGCAGGGGTAGTTCTGAGAATAACCGCCAGCTTTTCTAAAACATTAGCAGGAACTTTTTCTATTTGTCCGTTCTCATATCTGAATATGGTAGACCGTGAAACGCCTAACTCAGCGGCTACATCATCAGCACTCATTTCTAATTGTTTTCTTCTTTCTTTAATTCTCTGACCAGTGATTGACATGTCCCTACCTCCTGTAAATATCATACCATTGATGTTGCAAAAATGCAACACTTGTGCCCCCCGGGGTGACTTGTATATTGACATTTTATTTTTTATAGGCTATTCTTATGACATAATAGTGGCATAAATGCAACTGAAAAGAGGTGAATTATTTGAATATATACATGCTAAAAGATAAGATAGCGGATTCCGGATTGACTCAGGAATCGATTGCAGACGCTATGGGTATCAGCAGATGTACTTTTTACCGTAAGATGAAAAAAGAAGGAAATACTTTTACCGTACAGGAAATGAACAGAATGATAAAGTTCATATCTTTGACAAAAGAAGAAGCAGCTAAAATTTTTTTACTCCATTAGTAACATAAACGCGATAATATTACATAGATGGCCCAGTCAATTTGCAGATGCGGTGTTTGGTACAGTCAGGCACAGCATCTGCAGTTTTATTGTTGTCATTTGGGCAGAGGTTGGTCAGTAATTTCTATATTTAACGCTAATAACTCCATATAAATTGTGTTAATGTCAAAATTGAATCATATTGTTACATAATTATCGAAATAAGTGTTGACAATTCAATAATTAATGAAATAAACTAGAGACGGGCAAACTAAAATTCTGAAGTTTGCTTCGTGATTATGGTGACAGAGGGAATTTGTTTGACTTGAAACATCATAGCAGAAGGGGGCAGAAATGGATAAATCGGTAAAAGAAGACAAATTTTCAAATGCCTATGAATATATAAAAAATAAGATTATACTGGGCGAATATCTTCCTTTGCAAGATATTTCTGATATGGAGTTACAGAAAGAATTAGGCATGAGCAGGACTCCCATCCGCGAAGCAATTCAAAGATTGGAAAAGGATTCATTTGTTAAAATATATCCGCGAAAAGGAACTTTAGTTGGAGAAATCGATTATAATCTGGTCAATGCAATTTATGAGGTGCGTTTACTGAATGAGCCGTACATAGCGGTAGAGTGTTATAACAGATTAAGCAAGGAATGGCTTAAAAAAATGTACGATTCCTTTCAGAATCCACCTGAGTTTAAGGATCATGAAGAATATGTGAAATACTACACCAGGTTGGACGATTGTTTACATAATACGGTTATCTCTCAGTCTCAAAATAGCTTTTTGAAAGAGTTGCTGAATGTGGTGGCGGATCATAGTAACAGAATACGGGTATATTGCGCAAAGGTTAACTTAAACTATACACTTTCCATTGAGGAGCATCTGGAAATTTTAGATTCAATGCTTTGCAATAATGATGCAGATGTTCTTGAAAATTATAAAATGCATATTAGAAATTCCTGGAATAATGCAATGGATTTAATTTTCCCTAAAAAATCAATATTGTAATATTATAAAATAGATGAATACGTTAAATTAATATTGAATGCTGAGAATATGCTAAAAAAGCACATTTTCAGCATTCTTTTTTTTGCATGCAGAAAATGTATTTACTGCAAAAATAAATGGCATAAAAAATAAAAAAATAAAATGTTTCAAATATGCAAATATACTAATCAAATATTATACAATTAAGAAAAATTATATAAAATATACAGAAAATAGCTTGACTATGAGCCTTTGTTAGTATATTATGTGGCTATATTTGAACTGATATATTAGTTAAATATAAGTGAAATAACAGGTGAATAAAAGAGGAATTTTGATTTTCCCGATTTATGAAAGTCAGGAGAAGGGGCTTTCAGTTAACCACGATATCTTTTTAAGATAATAATAAAAATGGAGGAAGTAAAAATGAAAAAGCAGTTATCTAAAATTCTTGCACTGGGTTTAAGTTTAACAATGTTCTTAACCGCATGCGGAGCTGGAAAAACAAGTACAAAGACGGAAGAAACCACGACGGGTGCAGCTGTTTCGGAGAGCACAACTGGCACTGCTGAGGCGGGTGAGGTTTTTGTAATAGGAAATCCCCAGCCCTTGACCGGTGTCAATGCACAGGTCGGAGAATCTGCCAATATGGCAGCTGAACTGGCTGTTAAGGTAATTAATAAGGAGGGCGGTTTTAATGGGGTACCCATTAAGCTTGTGAATTATGATGATCAGGGTTCTCCCGAGGAAGCAGTTAAGATTGCCAATAAGATGATTCAGGTAGATAAGGTGGATGCCATCCTGGGATCATTAACAAGCAGCAACGTACTTGCAGCAGGTGGAATCTATAACGAAGCCAAAATTCCTACTATTGGAACAGGAAACAGTCCTACATGGATGCAGCAGGGATGGGAATATGTTTTCCGTGCAGGATTAAACACCGCTCTTTCCATGCCTCATGTCACGGAGAAGATGCTGAATTTAGATGTTAAAAAGGTAGCGGTATTCCGCGGTCTTGATGATGCTGCAAAAACCAGTGCTGAAACGTTTATAGAGGAAGCAAAAAAGGCGGGAATTGAAGTTACTACCATTGAAAGCTACACAGAGGGGGATACAGATTTCTCCGGTCAGGTGGCTAAGATGATTAATTCTAAACCAGATGCAGTATTCTGCTCTACCAATGGTCCGACTCAGGCAATTTTTGCAAAGCAGCTGCGGCAGCTTGGATTTAATAAACTCTGCTTTAACCGTGAGGGAATTCCGGTTGACACAATTAATGTGGCTGGGGATGCGGTCAACAACTGGGTATTTGCTTATCCATACGTGGTATACAGCAGTGTAGAAGAAGCGAAAGATCCTGAAATGAAGGAATTTTTAGAGCTTTACTATCAAGCGTATGGTGTAATGCCGTTCCATGACTGCGCATACAGAAGCTGGGATGCGATGATGGTATTCTGGGAGGCGTCGAAAATAGCAGGAAGCAATGATAAGGAAGCAATCAAAGATGCAATCAGCAAGATCAAGGATTTTAAATCTCTTGGAGGAATGCTGGATTTCACTGACGGAACCAGGGAAGGACTTCATACTCTCAACGATTACATTATTATTGATGGAAAATACTTAGACTTTAATGAGTGGATTAAGGCAGGAAATATTACTAAACTGGCAGAGTAATAAAACATATAGTATGGTCCGCCTATATCCGGTCAGGTGGAATATAGGCGGTTACCTTGGAGGTAAGAAATGATAATACAAATTCTTGTTTCAGGTCTTGTGCTGGGCTGCGTTTATGGACTGATTGCCCTGGGCTACAGTCTGATTTACAAAGCTTCAGGAATGCTTAACTTTACACAGGGCGATATTCTTACATTAGGCGCGTTTCTGGGATATACCTTTTATGGGGTTTTTCATATTCCCTTTATTCTTACAGTAATTATTGTTTTTATTATTATGCTGGGGTTTGGAATGGTTTTGGAGAAGGGCATCATCAGCAAGCTTGTTGCAAAGGGAACCTTGCCGATCTATACGGTACTGGCTACCATTGCGGTTTCCTATATCATTCAGAACGGATCTATGCTGGTATGGGGGACCCAGTCCATTAACTTTCCAAGAATATTTCATGTTACCAATATAAGAATTCTTGGTGTAAACATTCAGACAGAAGCCTTTGTCTGCATTTTAGTTTCTATGATATGTATGGTTTCTCTTCATATTTTTATGAAGCATACCAGGTTTGGGACTTCCATGAGAGCCGCTGCCATGGACCCGCTGGCTGCCAGAAGTCTTGGAATCAATGTATCTCTTGCCACGGGGCTTACCTGGGGAATTTCTGCAGCAGTGGCTGCGCTTGCAGGTATGCTCATCGGACCACTTTACGGGGTATATACAACCCTGGGTGCGACCATTGGCAGAAAAGGTTTTGCCAGTGCAGTAATGGGAGGTTACGGTAATATGTACGGTGCCATGCTTGGAGGTGCGATTCTTGGATTGGTGGAAACGTTTACTTCCGCTTATATTTCCTCCTCATATAAAGATCTGGTGGCTTATATCCTGCTTATTACGTTTTTGTTTATTAAGCCCACTGGTATTTTTAATGAGCGGGCAATTCAGGATTAGGGAGGAGAATGGAATGAATCTACGATTAAAAAATGCGATTTCAAACAGAAAAAAAGACTTAATAATTCTTTTGGTCCTCTTATTGATGCCTGTGTTTCTCAATGTGATACATTTTGAGTATGCATTTACAATTGTGAGCTTTATCTTTATTTACATCATAGCAGTGTCGGGTCTGGACATTGTGTTCGGTTATAGCGGCCAGATATCGCTGGGTCATGCAGCCTTTTTTGCAATCGGGGCTTATGGATCTGCGATTCTACATAAATACACCCATATTCCGGTGATTCTTACCATGATAATTGCTGCTTTTCTGGCAGCTGTTATCGGTGCAGGTCTGGCTTATCCTGCATCCAAGCTGGTTTTTCATTTCCTTTCCCTGGCAACAATTGCCTTCGGAGAGATCGTGTATCAGTTGGTTGCTCAGTCTCCCTATGAGATCACGGGCAATTTTACAGGATTTTTTACAGAATCGGTAAGCATTTTTGGATATAAACTGAATACCTACAGCAAGTTTTATTATTTTGGACTGATCAGTGTGCTTGTTTTTCTGCTTATGAAAAACAATCTGATAAAATCCAAAGTTGGACGGGCTTTTATAGCAATCAGAGAGAATTCCCATGCAGCGGATGGAATGGGAATCAATGTCCGGAACTATAAAATACTGGCATTTGCCATCAGCGCATTTTTTACAGCCTTTTCCGGTGGGATGTATGCTCACTGCGTGAAGTTCATCAGCCCGGACACATTTATGTACAAGCAGTCCGTTATGTTTCTTACCATGCTTTTGTTTGGCGGAACGGCTTCCCGCTTCGGTCCCATTTTTGGCGCAGTATCGGTACTTATATTAAACGAGGCGCTCCGTGCTACGGAAAAGTATCAGCTGTTAATTTATGGTGTTTTGCTGTTAATTGTAATTGTTGTGCTGCCAGGAGGCCTTTATGGGGCATATCAGGACGTTGCAGTAAAATTCAGAAAGAAAGGAGTAAATAAATGCTGAAGGTCAAAAACGTAACCTTAAGGTTTGGCGGTCTGGTGGCGAATAATGACGTTTCCATGGAAGTAAGAGATGGAAAAATCACTGGCCTTATTGGTCCAAACGGTGCGGGTAAAACAACTTTTTTCAACTGCATCAGCGGTGTTTATACTCCAAATGAAGGAAAGATAATATTTGAAGGAAAAGAAATTCAGGGCTATCGCCCTTATCAGATCAATAAAGCAGGAATCAGCCGTACCTATCAGATTATCAATCTGTTTAAAAAAATGAAAGTATATGAAAATGTAATCGTAGGAATGCATTCCAGACTGAA
This sequence comes from Lacrimispora xylanisolvens, assembly GCF_002934545.1. Classification (GTDB taxonomy): domain Bacteria; phylum Bacillota; class Clostridia; order Lachnospirales; family Lachnospiraceae; genus Lacrimispora; species Lacrimispora xylanisolvens. The sequence continues at coordinate 225,979 of NZ_PTJA01000008.1, read as the reverse complement.
TTCCAGCGTTACAGATTCTCTTTTTAAGACAAAAAAAGAAAGAGAAGAGGAGAAGAAGGCTTATGAAAAGGCTTTGAAATTGCTGGATTTCGTAGGGCTTCTGGAATTGAAGGATGAACCGGCAGGATCCCTTTCCTATGGAAAACAGAGGCTTCTTGAGATCTGTCGTGCCCTGGCAAGCGATCCTAAGATATTGCTTCTTGATGAGCCGGCTGCAGGAATGAATGCCACAGAGAAGAATGAGCTTGATGTGCTGTGCAAGAGAATAGTGGAAAGAGGGATAAGCATTCTGATCATAGAACATGATATGAAGCTGATGATGGGGCTTGCTGATTATATGTATGTATTAAACTATGGTAAGCTGCTTGCAGAAGGCGCGCCCTCGGAAATCCAGAACAATCCTGCCGTAATTGAAGCTTACCTGGGAGGTGAATAATGGGAAAACATTTATTGGAATTGAAAAACCTTCAGTATTCTTATGGAAATATTAAAGTGGTTCATGGGATTGACCTCTATGTGGATGAGGGTGAGATTGTAACCATAATCGGTGCCAACGGAGCTGGAAAAACAACAACCCTTCAGACTGTTTCGGGACTGACGGCACCATCTGGTGTAAAAGGGGAAATCCTTTTTGATGGCAGGAACATTGGAAGAACCAGAGGGCATTTAATTGCAGGTCAGGGTCTGGTGCAGGTTTTAGAGGGAAGACATGTTTTTTCAAAGCTTACTGTTGCAGAGAATATTCAGATGGGAACCTATATTCGTAAGGATAAAGCGAATATTAACAAGGATATTGATCATGTATATGAAATGTTTCCAAGATTGTATGAACGAAGAACCCAGCTTGCGGGCACTCTCTCCGGAGGAGAGCAGCAGATGCTGGCAATCGGCCGCGCCCTGCTGTGCAATCCCAGAATGATTTTGCTGGATGAGCCTTCACTGGGACTGGCACCTATCATAATAAAAGAAATTTTCGAATCCATTGTTCGTATTAACAAGCAGGGAACTTCCGTTCTGTTTGTGGAGCAGAATTCAAAAATAGCTTTGAATGTGGCGGATCGGGGTTATGTGATGCAGAATGGAGAAATCATTCTTCACGACACCAGTGTGAATCTGCTTCAGAATGAAGAGGTTAAAAAAGCTTATTTAGGTGAATAAAGGGGGGGTATTAACATGAGAGAAAGACCTTTTGTGGCTGAATTGGTAAAGAATGTAACGGTGCCCAGAATGTTCCGGGTCCGTCAGATATTTCCCCGTAATAAAATCGAACCAGAAGAGATACCTGGCATAATAAAGAAACTGCTTTCAGAAGAAAAGTTCTCTTCCCAGATTAAACCGGGAATGAAAATTGCGATTACGGCAGGCTCCAGGGGAATTGCAAACAACGCATTGACCACAAAGTGCATTGCAGATTTTATTAAATCAAAAGGTGCACAACCCTTTGTAGTTCCTGCCATGGGAAGCCATGGGGGGAGTACCGCTGCGGGGCAGAGGGAGATTCTAAGGGGCTATGGAATTACTGAAGAATATCTCCAGTGCCCCATCCTTTCTTCAATGGAGGTAAAGAAAATTGGAGTGAATGAAGAGGGAAAGGATGTTTACATAGATAAATACGCAGCGGAATCCGATGGCATTGTCATTGGCTGCAGAATCAAACCTCATACGGCGTTCCGGGGTCCCTACGAAAGCGGAATTATGAAAATGATGGCAATTGGATTGGGAAAACAGTATGGGGCTGAGGTTTGCCATGAAGCAGGATTTAAACATATGGCAAAAAATGTGCCTTTGTTCGGAAAGGCCATAATCAGGCATGCTCCTGTCTTATTTGCAGTTCCGACCATAGAAAATGCCTACGATGAGACCTGTAAGATCGTAGCGGTAAATGCAGATGAGATTGAGGAAATGGAGCCAGCCCTTTTAAAGGAAGCCGCCTCCTATATGGCAAGAATTCTGGTGGACTCCTGTGATGTTTTAATTGTTGATGAGATAGGAAAAAACTATAGCGGTGACGGAATGGATCCCAATATAACCGGAACCTTTTGCTCTCCTTATGCCACTGGCGGGATAGCTGCCCAAAGGGTTGTGGTTCTGGATTTAAGTAAAGAAACCCACGGAAACGGCATTGGATTAGGATTCTCCAGTGCTACCACAAAACGTGTTTTTGATAAACTGGATTTAGCCTCCATGTATCCAAATGCAATCACCTGCACTGTGCTTGGAGGAGTCCGGATTCCAATTATAATGGAAAGTGATAGGGAAGCAATTCAGGTTTGCATTAAAAGCTGCAACGAAATTGACAAGACCCGGCCAAGAGTTGTCAGAATTCCCAACAGCCTCCATCTGGAGCATATTATGCTTTCCGAGGATTACTTAGAGGAAATTAAGGGAATGGAAACAATTGAGATAGAATCTGAGCCAATGGATCTGCCTTTTGATGAGGATGGAATGCTTTGGTAGGTTCTGAAAATAAGGAGAAGTGACAAAATGAAAGCAATTTATATAGTGGAACCTGGAAAGGTGGAAGTGAAAGAGGTTGAAAAACCAGTAAGAAAGCCGGGAGAGGCATTACTGAAAATTTTATATGGAGGTATTTGCGGAAGCGATCTGGGTTCTTACCGGGGAACATTTGCGTATTTTGATTATCCAAGAATTCCAGGCCATGAGTTTAGTGCAGAGATTATTGAAATTGATGAAGACAATGAATATGGTTTGAAAAAGGGAATGATTGTTACCTGTAACCCCTATTTTAACTGTGATGCCTGCTACAGCTGTGAAAAGGGGCTTGTTAATGCCTGCATGGATAACCACACCATGGGCTGCCAGACGGATGGTGCCTTCTGTCAATACATCACCATGCCTTTGGAACGGATATTTGATGGAAAAGGACTTTCTCCCAGGGTGCTGACGGCCATTGAACCCTTCTGTATCGGTTATCATGGGATACAGCGTGCAGGAATTAAGCCGGGAGATAAAGTGCTGGTGGTAGGGTCTGGAACCATCGGCGTTCTGGCTGCAATTGCCGCAAAGGCTCTGGGAGGCCAGGTTTACATATCAGATGTGGCAAAGGAAAAGCTTGATTATGCAATGGAACATTTTGATTTTGCGGGAACTATCTTAAATGACAGCCCTCATGCACTTCTTCAGGCGGCCAGAGAGATCACTGGCAGTATTACAATTAACGGCAATGAAGCAGTTTATGGATTTGATGTATGCATTGAGGCGGTAGGTCAGCCCTCCACCTTTCAGGATTGTATCGAGGCCGCAGCATTTGGTGGAAAAGTGGTTATTATTGGTGTTGGTAAAAAAAATCTGGACTTCAATTTTACGATGATTCAGAAGAAGGAGCTGAATGTCTATGGCAGCCGGAATGCTATGAATAAGGATTTTATAGAATTAATTGATCTGGTAAAAGACGGCGGAGTCGATTTGGATCAGGTAATTACCCATGAATATCCTTATGAGGAAGGGGCAAAGGCCTTTGAGGATTTCAGCAGCAATGGTGCGCATATGCTAAAGGTACTTTTGGATTTTACAAAGTAACTGATTGTCAGGAATACGTTCGGATTGATGAAAAAACGATTCAATCCGAACGTTTCTTTTGATGTTAATTTTATTCATATTGACTTTTCATTTTCAATGAGCTATTCTAATATTGTGTAGTAGCATAAATGCAACTGGGGAGGGGTGAGTTATTTGAATATACAAAAGTTAAAAGGAAAGATGGCTGAGTCTGGAATTACCCAGGAGGCAATCGCTGATGCCATCGGAATGAGCAGATGTACATTTTACCGGAAGATGAAACGAAGGGGAGATACGTTTACTGTGGAAGAGATGAACAAAATTGTAAAGATAATACCTCTGAGCAGAGAGGAGGCTATCACTATTTTTTTTACCCTGTGAGTTGCATGAATGCGACTGAATGAACGGAGCAGGGGATGGAGGTCAATTATGATTATTCCGCTTGATACGAATATTATAGGGAATTTAACAAAGACAGAACGTGAAATTATAAATTACATAAACGGCCATGAAGGAACACTTGCGGGAATGTCGATTGTTGATATTGCATTTGAGACATTTTCATCACCATCCACCGTTTCGAGGGCGATTCGTAAATGCGGGCTGAATGGATTTAATGAACTGAGATACCGCTCAGGACATAAAGCAAAGAGTGAAGAGATTCAGAACATCAATGAACTTTTTAATAAAACACTGATCGAGGCACAGGCTGTGCATGAGCGCATCTCACTTACTGATATACTGGCAGTTATTGAATGCCTGAAAGATGCACATCAGATTTCTGTATTTGCAAGAGGACTGACTACTTATGTTGGTCAGGAGTTTTCCTTAAAGTTACAGCTTCTTGGTTATGATGTTTTCTTTTCCGATGATCCCAACATCATGAGAGTGAAAGCGTCCAAGATGAAAGAAAAGGATATTTTATTTATTCTGTCATTAAACGGCCAGACACCGGAACTGATTCTGGCAGCTGCCACAGCCAGTCAGAAAGGAAACTGTGTGATATCCTGCTGCTGCAATCCGCAGTCCGAGTTAATTTCATACAGTAACATTGCCCTTGTAGGATATAAGCATGCTCACCAGGCGATTAAGGAATTTGAGGTGTCTTCAAGAATCGCTCTTTATATGATCTGCAGAATTATCATTGACTATATTTCGGAGTCTGTCTAAGACTCCTTTTTCATAACCTGAAAAGATTTTCATGGCAAACTTCTCTATAATGACAGATGAGCAGAGATTTTCATAAAAGGAGAGGTGGAATAAAGTGATCTATACATTGACGGCAAACCCGGCGATTGATATGAATATCTCGTCTAATGGAATTATGGGAAAGGTGGTTAATCGGACGTTTGATGCTGTTTATACACCCAACGGAAAGGGATTAAACGTCAGCTACTGTTTAAACAGGTTTGAAACACAGTCCGCTGTTCTTGGCTTTTTCGGCGGTTTCTCCGGGCGGTATATTGTTGAGGAGACCCGGAAGATGGGAATATTGGTATATCCGGTCTGGGTGGAGGATACAACCAGAATCAATATCTTTTTAAATGACAGGACTGAGGAATACAAATTTGTCAATGAAGGGTCTTATGTTTCTCAAAAGAAGCAGAGAGAGTTGTGCAGGCTTATGGAAACTCTTGAGGATATGGATACGCTGATTGTCAGCGGAAGCCTGCCAAAAGGGCTGACAGATTCTTTTTATGATGAGGTTCTGGATATCTGCAGGAAGAAGCAGGCGGCTGTTATTTTGGACATCAGTTCTCCTTATCTTAAAAATCTGATGAGGACCAGGCCGTATCTTATCAAACCCAACGATGAGGAGATTAAGGATATCTTCGGAATCGTAATGAGAGATGAGGCTGATATCAAAGATGTGCTTCAGGACCTCCATGAAGGGGGAGCAAAAAATATTCTTTTAACTTTGGGAGAGCGGGGATCGTATTTTTACAACGGAAGTGATTTATACCATGCAGGGGCCAGGAAGATAGAACTGGTCAGTTCAGCCTGTGCCGGTGATGCGGCACTTGCAGGTTTTTTAAGTATATGGCTGAAACAGCCAGATGAGATTGAGAAGGCATTAAAGCGTTCCGCAGCGGTAGGTGCCAATGTGGCAGAAAGCAGCGGGCTTGGTTTAATGGATAAAGTTGAGAACTATGCAAAAGAAATTTTAGTGAGAAAGGTGGAGGGAGTATGAAATTACTTGGGGTAACAGGCTGTCCTACGGGAATTGCCCACACGTTTATGGCAGAAAAGGCTTTAAAAGTGGCAGCAGGAAAACTGGGGTGTCAGATCAAAGTGGAAACCAACGGAGCCATCGGGGTTGAGAATGCTTTAACGGAATCTGATATCAAAGGAGCAGATGCCATAATTGTTGCCAGCGATAAAAGTGTGGATCTGGATCGTTTTAACGGCAAGCCGGTTTTGGAGGTGTCGGTGGGAGACGGGGTCAGCAAGGCAGAGGAACTGGTTCAGGCATGTCTCGATGGGAAAGTGCCTGTGAGGAGAGGGGCGGTCATTCAAAATCTTAATCCCGGTCAGAACCAGAATGCCGCACGTCAGATCTATAAGCATCTGATGAACGGTGTTTCTCATATGCTACCCCTTGTGGTAGCAGGAGGTGTACTGATTGCCATTTCATTTCTGTGGGGGATTTATTCCTTTGATCCGGCATCGGATCAGTATAACCCGGTGGCTGCCATGATAAAGTCAGTGGGCGGTTATTCCATGGGACTGATGGTAACAGTTCTCAGCGGGTTTATCGCCCAGTCCATTGGCGGACGCCCGGGGCTTTTGGCAGGTCTGGTGGGAGGAGCCATTGCAGCTGGTACTGATGCGGGATTTCTTGGAGGAATCGTGGCAGGCTTTTTATCCGGTTATCTTTCCCAGGGGGTCGTCCGTTCATTAAGAAGACTTCCCAGGCAGCTGGAGGGGCTAAAGTCCATCTTTATTGTACCAATTGTAACAATTGGTGGAGTGGGAATCCTGATGATGCTGTTCGCCCAGCCATGTGCGGCTCTTAATCAGTGGATGATGGCAGCATTGTCAAAGATACAGAATACCAGTCCGGTTCTGTTGGGAATTGTAATTGGCTGTATGTGTGCATTTGATATGGGAGGACCGGTTAATAAAGCTGCTTATGTAACGGGTACGGTTCTTCTTGGACAGGGGAATTACTATTTTATGGCAGGTGTTTCCGCCGCATGCATTACGCCTCCTCTGGTTCTGGCTATTGCAGCTACCATCAGGAGAAACCGTTTTTCGGAGGAAGACCGGACGGCGGCATTGGTTAATTATGTTCTTGGTTTTACTCATATTACAGAAGGGGCAATACCTTTTGCGGCAAAAAATCCGTTAAAAGTCATTCCCATTCTTATGTTGAGTTCTTCCATTTCCGCAATTACTACCTATTTGATGAAGGTTGAAGTTCCTGCACCTCATGGCGGCTTTCTGATACTGGGTCTGGTTAATAAACCGGTTGTATGGGTTATATGTATTTTGCTTGGTTCTTTTGTAGGGGCTGTGCTTTATATTTTAGTGACTCCTGTTGCAAAAAAGAAGACTGCTTTACCTGAAGATTTATTAAAAGAAGAAACCGTTTGCCTTTTCCTTGAAAATACTGGAAAAGAGGAAGTCATTGATGAAATGGTGGCAATGCTTTATGCAGATGGGGTTTTACAGGATGCAGAAGCGTTTAAAAAAGAGATCATAAAGCGGGAAAAGATTTCTTCTACGGCATTTGGAAACGGTATTGCAATTCCCCATGGAAAATCCCCGGCCGTTCGTATGCCCAGAGTAGCAGTTGGATTATCAAAGAAGGGAATTTCATTTGATTCTTCCGATGGGGAACCGGTATATGCGGTATTTATGATTGCTGTGGGAGAGAATGAAGATGAAGTTCATTTAAAACTCCTTTCCGCTCTTTCCAAAAAGCTTATGAATCCCGGGTTTTTGTCCAGGCTGAGAGAATGTACGGGGAAGGATCAGATGATACGGCTGATTACAGAAGAATAGGAGAAAAAAGATGCCATTAGTTACTTCAAAAGGAATGCTGCTTGATGCACAGAAAGGAAATTATGCTGTTGGAGCTTTTAACGTAGAAAATATGGAGATGGTCATGGCAGTAGTGGAAGCTGCCCAGGAGATGCAGTCGCCTGTCATTTTACAGACAACACCGTCTACCGTCAGATATGCAGGTTTCAATCTTTACTATGCCAACGTAAAGGCGGTGGCGGAGAGAGCTACTGTCCCGGTTGCTTTGCACCTGGATCATGGAAGCAGCTTTGAACTGGCAGTTCAGGCATTACGGGAAGGGTATACCTCTATTATGATTGATGGTTCACAATTACCATGGGAGGAGAACACAGGACTGACCAGACGGGTTGTAGAGACATGCCGCCCCTGCCGGGTTCCGGTTGAGGCGGAGCTGGGATGTGTGGGAGGTAAGGAGGATGACAGGAGCAGCAGGAATTCCGGTCTTACTTCTCCGGCTCAGGCAGCAGAATTTGTAGAGAAAACCGGAATTGATTTTCTGGCAGTGGCAATTGGAACTTCACACGGAGTATATAAGGGAGCACCCCGCATTCGTCTGGATCTGCTGGGAGAAATTAAAAAATATGTATCTGTTCCCCTGGTACTTCATGGAACATCTGGCGTAGAAGATGAGGTCGTCAGAAGCTGCATTCAGGAAGGCATCTGTAAGGTGAATTACGCCACGGATTTAAGGATTGCGTTCAGTGATGGGATAAAAAGGATTCTGAATGAAGACAGTTCCGTGATAGATCCGAAAATTTACGGGAAAATGGGGAAAGAACTGGTAAAACGCTATGTACAGGATAAGATCTGGGTATGCAAAAGCAGTGGAAGAGGCTTCTGAATAACGATGCTGCAAAAAGAAACCCAGAAAGAATAATTACCCGGACTGTCTATATAATGGTAGAAATAGAAGGAATCCAGACCGTAGCTGGTAAGGAGGAAACATGAAATTATCTGAAGATCTGAGTGGCGAAGGGTATACAATAGAACCAGTTGCCGAAGAGGACCTGGAACAGTATATTAAAATAAGGAAAGAATTTTTAAAACCATTTGTAGATCAGTATTATGGTGGCTGGGTTGAAGAGATACAAATGATTATTGCTGACGACCTGTTTCACAGATCCAGAAAAGATGCCTGTTTTTGGAGCGTCAGGTTAAATGGGATAATCACAGGGTTCTTAACATATAAGGAACGGCCGGACCAGATAACTGATGTCTCTGTAACATTGTCTGAGTCCGGTCATGGTAAGAAACTATTAGATGATTTTCTTGATTTTATTACTCAGTTATCCGATGAGACTAAAAAACCTGTTTTACTAACGGTTTATCAGTCAGCTCCTTTTGCAGAACTCTATAGGGAGCATGGATTTACCATTTACGGCACATCAAGAACCCACTACCTCATGAGTTATAACATCGAGGATACCAGCGGTATGGGGGATTATAAAAATCGTATTTTTGCAGAAGGATTTCGGAAATGCGTGCAGGATCATATGTGAGCGTTTTCAGAATAACACATGTTAATAAGCAGATTCGTTAACAAAAGTAAGATTGCCATCGTAATCAGTGAAATGGCAAAACTACCTGATCCAGATGTATTCATGTACTGGTTTGTATCAAATCTGATTATGGTAAGCCCGGATAATATGGGGTATATACTGCGTAGTGTGGCATTTTTTACAAACATAGAGAAGTAGCCAAAAAGGAAAGATACAACCACCCCACCCATGAAGGCATCTTGTTTTTTGCTGGTAAAAACAATAATGGGAAGTACTGAAATATAGGTACAGAGAGAAATGACTGTCATTTGCTCAAAGCCTTTTAATAAAACGGTGAGATCAGGTACTGTTAAACCTGTTATGAATCCCACAATTAGTGTTATAAAACAACTGTAATAACCCAATAAAATACTTATTATGCCCATCGCAATCAGCTTTCCATATAGTAACTGGGGAAAGCTGATTGGGATTGTAAAAAGATTTTTTAATGTATCTTCTTTGTATTCCCGGTTAATGAGATAACCTCCGATCAGAGTGAAGATTACAGGCATAAATATGGTAGTGCTATTCCATACGGTATGATTGAAAAGGGTGGCAAAATCAAAATTTCTAATCTGTTTTTCCGGAATGGCGACTTTCTGTGTAAATATAGAAAGAATGGATGGAAAGGTCATGCCAATCATACCAATAAGTAAGATATGTAAACGCTTTAATTTAATAAATTCCGCTTTTATTATGCGAATCATTTCCAATTCTCCTCTCTTAATATTCTCTTTTGTCATAGATTTGTATGATACAAATTATGCAAATCATGGCTTCAAGAAGAACCACAGAAAAGCATATAGGTGTAGAAATAAAGTAATTACTGAGACGTTGATAAAATGTGGTCTGTATCACTCCGGTTGGTGTGTAGAACTGATATAGCCATCGGAAAATAATAGGCACAGGCATTAGCGTTCCAGCATTCAAACCAAGCGGACGCATCATGATCAGGTCACTGAAATGCATGGCGTAATTGATCAGTGTGTAGAAGAAGACCATAATAACAGACAGAATATAATTCTTGTTAAACCAGACAACCAGGACAATGCATGGCAGAGAAGCAGACCACATTAATAAACCGGTTGATGCAGTTAGACAGAATTGGAAAAACGGTTTGGTAACTGGTATGTTTTGTGAAATAACAAATAAGGTACTGACGAAAAAACCTGTAATTTGAAATGCAATTGAAAATATCAGTAATACCAGAAGCTTTACAAGTACCAGTTTCTTTTTTGATATGGGAATACAAAGCAGATTTTTAAGTGTATGATTATCCTGTTCTGTAAAAAACAAGTTTGCTGCTAAAAGTATGAGTAAAGGCATTAAAATTAAAAAAGCATTGTCTTCCCTGACTCCGGATTGGATATCTGCAAAATCAGAATCAGATAAAAGTATTGCGTTAAAAATGGGGAATATAAACGCAGACAGCATACCAAATATAAAAAGCCGCTTTCTTTTAAATTTTAACAACTCTGCATACAAAAGATTAGCCAATTCCTTCACCTCCTGTTATTCTCCGGAAGTAGTCTTCCAGGCTGTTTTCGCAGGTGCGTGCTTCTGAAACCTCTAATCCATTTTCTACGAATGTACGATTTAATAAAGCAGCAGGCAGATGATCCTCATATATCCGAAGGCTGTTGCCTTGTTCTACGATAAAATTTTTTGTGTTAAAATTTTTTTCCAGAATTCTGGCAGCCTGAAAAGGATCTGAAATGATAAAATGCAGGTATTTTTCGTTTTTTTCTTCCAGATTAACCAGACTTTCCTGTTCCAGCAGAACCCCATGATGGATAATTCCAATGTCATCCGCAAGTAAAGATATCTCTGATAAAATATGGCTGGAGATAAGGATTGTTTTCTTTTTAATGCTGCTCAGCTCACGGATAAAAGAGCGCATTTCGGCAATTCCGATAGGGTCAAGCCCATTCACCGGCTCGTCTAAAATCAGGAGCTCCGGATCATGCATAATTGCCAGTGCAATAGCAAGACGCTGTTTCATGCCCAGTGAGTATTGTGTGAACAGTTTTTTATCACCATAAGGCAATCCTACTGTCTCCAAAGAATTTTGTATTGCATCGCGGGTGGGAGTGCCCCTCAGTAATGAAAAGATTTTCAGGTTTTCGGTACCAGTCAGATTTGGATAAAAGCCGGGAGCTTCTATCATGCTTCCGATCCGGGGCAATATTTTTTTTGCATCCTTTTTTATATTCTTTCCAAATATACGTATTTCTCCGGAAGTAGGATTTGTCAGATTTAAAAGCAGTTTCATTGTTGTAGTCTTACCAGCTCCGTTCCGCCCTAACAAACCATAAATACGTCCTTGCCTTACCTGGAGATTTAAGTTATTAACACTTTTCTGCTCACCATACTGTTTTGTAAGATTAATTGTCTCAATGATCATATCACTCAAATCAGATTACCTCCTTTTCTCATTGAAACCATTCTAAACCAGAAACCTTGCATGAACCTTGCCGGAACCTTGCATTAATCTTGCAAATGTAGTTCAGCAGCTGGAAAATGAATAATAAACTCACTATAAATGCCTGGTTCGCTCTGCACATCTATGATACCATTCATTTTTTCAGTAAGTTGTCTAACAATGAATAATCCAAGACCACTGCCTTTGTCAGAACGTCCCTTATCACATTTGTATAAACGATCAAAAATATGATCTAAGTCAGCTGGAGCAATTCCAATTCCGTTGTCCAGAATACGAATGATACCAGCTGCTTTTTTTATGTACATTTGAATTGTTATTTTGTCTGCATGGCTGTGGCTGATTACATTTTGGATCAGATTATTGATAATCCGTTGGTAACCGTCAGGGTCAGCGTTTATGAAAACAGGCTGTTCTGGTATCTCTATTTCATATTGAAGCTGATTCTCTTCAAAGACAGGTATCCAGTTCTTTAAGATATTACGTGTCAGTTCTGCCAGCTCAATTTTTTCTGCAGTCAACGTAAAATCGCCGGAGTTTAACTTAAAACAGTCAAATAACTGGTCAATATAGTTCTTTAGACTATGTGCTTTCAATCGGGCTGTTTCCATGTAGTCCGCCTGTTCTTCATGACCGGCAATTCCTTTTTTTATCGCATCTAAATATCCGATCAGAGTGGTTAAAGGAGTTCTTACATCATGGGACAAGCTGGTCATAAGCTGTCTGTTTGCTTCATCTGCTGCCTTGAGTTTATAGATCTGTTCCTCGTAACAATATACAATTCCATTTAGCTGATAGGAAAGTTCAGCGGTCAGATCATTATGGACAGCCAGAATTTTACGGTTACCATTTCCGCCCTGAATATCTGATAATGCTGCTGTTATTTCTTTTAATTGCTTCCTGACTGAAAGTAACTTAAAATAACAGAAAAATGCAAAAGAAAGTGATAAACACAGAAGGAGGCTTAAAATAAGTATCACAACCATTTTTTATACCTCCTTATTAAAGCGATAGCCGATTCCTTTAATAGTCTGAATGTAAAAGGGAGTACCTGGATCTGGTTCTATCTTTTTACGGAGGCGGCTGATAATCGCCATGATATTGCTGTCATCATAGACGTACGCTTCTTTCCATACCGCTTCATATATCTGCTGTTTTGTTAAGATCCTGCCCTGGTTTCTGGCACAGTAAAGCAGAAGATCAAATTCCTTAGGAGGCAGTTCAAAGGTTCCATTTTGAGTTGTAACACTTCTGTTGTCAAAATCGATACTCATTCCCTTATATATGAGGGGATGGGATCTGTCCTGTATTTCATTGAAACGGGTGTATCTGCGAACCAGTGAAATAATCCGGGCAATTAATTCTTCCATATTGAAGGGTTTTGCCAGATAATCGTCAGCACCGGAACGAAGACCATATATTTTTGAAGTGGAGTCATCTTTCGCAGTCAGCATAAGGATAGGGATATTGCTTTTACTGCGTATTTTATCCAATGTTTGAAATCCATTCATTCCATGCATCATCACATCCAGCAGAATAAGATGGTATTTCTTTTTTTCAAGCATTTCCAGGCCGTTTAAGCCTGAGTGACAATAATCTGCACTTATTCCTTCTTTTGCAGCGCATTGTTTGATTAAAACACATAAATCTTTATCATCGTCTATTATTAATATATGGCAATCCACGTTTCTCCCCCTTAAACCAATGCATGATCAGATCCATCTTTTTTGCTTTCAGTGTAAACGGATGTGCGGATAAATTCAAGAGATTTGACTGAATAGATACAAAAACCTCCCCCGATAAAAATGGGGGAGGACGTGTCTTTTTAAATAATCACTGGCTGAATCTGCCTTCCATCCAGTGCATATTCCAGTGTCTTACTGATTAATTCGGTTCGGGCAATCATGGAATTAGGTTTTTTCACCGGATTATCCTGGCCAAAAGGCACAAAGTAAATATTTTTCACATTGTAGAGTGTGCCGATATTTTTAAAATTCATCCCAAGAGCATCATTGGTGGATAGAGAGATAACCAGAGGTTTCTCATTTCTTAAATGTGCTTTTGCAGCCATAAGAACTGGTGAATCGGTAATTCCGTTTGCCAGCTTTGCCAGTGTGTTGCCGGTGCAGGGAGCAATCAGAAGAATATCTAAATATCCCTTTGGCCCAATGGGCTCTGCTTCTTCCAGCCGGAGTATTGGCTTATTTCCTGCTATTTCAGTAATTCGTTCCATATATTCTTTTGTGCTGCCAAACCGGGAGTCTGTGGTCTGGACGTTGGAAGAGAAAATGGGATAGATATCTGCCCCTTCATCTGCAAGAACTTTTATTTCTTCTTCTATTTTGTCAAAAGTACAAAAGGACCCGGTAATTGCCAGGCCTACTTTCTTTCCTTCCAGTTTCATAATGCACTCCTTTGCCTAAACAGTTTGAGATAAACAGGTGAGAATTGCTTCATACAGAATTTTCGCCGAGGTTTCGGGAGCATAGATTCCAGGGAGGCCAAGGCTAAGCTTTGCACGGATTCCCTGCTGCCTGCAGGCTTCAAAGTCCACACCACCTGGGGCGGAGGCAATATCGATAATGGTTGCCTGCCGGGAGGCCAGGGAGACAAGTTTCTCATCAATGACCAGTGCTGGTATGGTGTTGAAGATATAATCATATCTGCCTATTTCTTTTTCTAAATCACTTAATAAAATCGTTTCAAACCCCATGGCTGATGCAAGAGCCAGCTGGTTTGCTTTTCTTCCTGCTATGGTGATTGTAAGGTCGAGGCCTTTTAGCTTAAGTGCCAGGGTTTTGGCACATCTTCCGAAACCGGTAATCAGGCATTTGCTCTGATGGAGACAGCCCGGGCTTAACCGTATGGCCTCCGCAATGGCGCCTTCTGCAGTTGCAATGGTGTTTTTTATGGTGACATCTTCCATATCCATATAGTCGAAGCAGCCAATTTCATTTTTTCTGGCATATTCTTTTACGTATGCCGGAATATTGCCTCCAAACAGGATATGGTCAGAGGTAAGATGGCTTAAGAGATTGCCAATTCCAAGGTCGTTCATTTCATGGGCAGAAAACAGGCTGATTTTATCCTTGGTAAACGGGATAGGACAGAGAATGATATTGCAGGTTTCCATGGCTTCCTTCAGTGAGAAGTCAGGGTCGTCTCCGTCAGAATGAAGAACAGTAAAAAAGCCGTTTTCAGTTAAAATGCGGCTTAAATAAAGCTGTCTTGAGTCGCCGCCTAATAGAAGAAATTTATGCATACGGTCATCACTCCTTATACTGGTTTATATGATAAAAAAAATGATTTGTGTATGGTACCATCTGGGAATGTTTGTCATATTTCTGTTAGTATGAACCTATTTTTTAGGAATGAATGTCTATGAATGATGGGATTTTTAAAGGCTCTGCTACAGCCATTGTTACACCCATGGATAAACATGGGAATTTGGACCTTGTGGCTATGGAGCGGCTGTTGAAATTTCAGCTGGAAAATGGTACAGATGCAATTCTTGTAAACGGAACAACGGGAGAATCTTCAACACTGGAAGAGAAGGAAAAGACAGATCTGCTGGAATTTGTGGTTCATTATGTAAACCACAGGGTTCCTGTGATTATGGGAACGGGGAGCAATTCCACCTCAAACTCAGTAAGGCTTTCCAGAAAGGCGCAATCACTTGGAGCATCAGCGCTTTTGCTGGTCACACCGTACTATAACAAGACATCCCAGCATGGACTGGTGGAGCATTTTAATACAATAGCAGACCGGGTGGATATTCCAATTATTTTGTACAATGTTCCCACACGTACAGGGGTCAATATTGAACCTGAAACTTATTTAAAGCTTTCTGAACATCCCAATATAAGAGCTGTGAAGGAGGCTGGCGGAAATATTTCCCATATTGCAAAAGTTGCGGCTCTGTGCGGAGACCGGCTGGATCTCTATTCGGGAAATGATGATCAGACTGTACCGATTATGTCTCTTGGAGGGATGGGCGTGATTTCGGTCCTGGCCAACATTATGCCCCAGGAGATGCACACCATGTGTGAGTTGTTTTTTGAGGGACAGGTGAAAAAGAGCAGAGATATGCAGTTAGAGTTATTACGCATTATGAATGCCATGTTTATGGATGTAAATCCTGTACCGGTGAAAGCGGCTTTATCAATACTGGGACTGTGTGAGGAAAAATACAGACTGCCTCTGGTTCCGTTAAAAGAAGCAGATAAAGAAAAATTGAGTGATATCATGGAATCTTATTTTAGTCATATTTAATACCTGATAAATAAAAGAAGCGCTTTATAAATACAAAATCTATGAAGCGCTTCTTTTTATACATAAAAAGACCAAGCTGCTAAAAGTGGCAAATAGAGTTGCAATTTGGATTTCTCTGTAAGATAATAAAAGCAAATTTTATAGGAGTTGGTTAAATGCTAGTGTCTAAATATGAATTTAATGTTAAAACCAGAGAAGATTTCTATATGTACCCGGAAAAATATCGTGTGAAACCATTTCGGATATATGGAAACCTGTATTACACAGGTAATAAAAGTGTTGGCTCCCATTTGATTGATACAGGAGAAGGGTTGATACTCGTTGATACCACCTATCCAACAACGGTGGCCATGCTGGTTCAGTCTATATGGGAATTAGGGTTTAATCCCAAAGACATCCGTTATATCCTCCATACCCATGGTCACTTTGATCATATAGGAGGAACGGCTTTTCTCAAAGAACTTTCCGGGGCGAAAACCTGTCTGGGAGAGGGAGACGCAGTCATGTTTCGTGAAAGACCGGAGCTGGTGTTAACACGTGACTGCGGATGCAGCTATTTCAAGCCTTTTGAGCCTGATTTGATTATGAAGGATGGAGATATTATTACCCTTGGAAACACCAGTATCCGGATAATTTCTACTCCCGGACATTCAGATGGGGTAATTTCTTTCTTTTTCGAAACTGAGGAAAATGGGGTCCGGATGACTGCAGGTATGCACGGCGGAGCAGGGCTAAATACTTTATGCAGAACGTTTATCCAGCGCTTTGACAGAAAGCAGTGCAGGGAAGAATTTCTGAAAGGGATAGAACGGGTATATGAGGAGCCTGTTGATATCATGCTGGGGAATCACGCGGGTCATAACCGTACAGTGGAGAAACGGCAGTTAATGATACAGGAGCCGGAAGGAGCCAATCCATTTATAGATCCATCTGAGTGGAAACGTTATCTGGATTCTATAAAGAAACGGTATGAGATCATGCTGGAGGAAGAGGAAGCAGGGACTGATTTAATAGAAATGTAAGAAAGATGGTGGATTGAAATGTCCGGAATTGCATTATTTGTGCCAAGCGATGAGATGTATGAGCAGGCGAAGGGGATACTGAGAGAAAAAGACAATCATGTTACCATAGTAAAAAGAATCCGGGTGGAGGAAGCGGTAACAGAAGCGCAAAAGGCTATCTCAGAGGGTGTAAATATTATCATAGCAAGAGGCAGACAGGCAGCGGAGATCCGTCGCCATACCAATGTAGCAGTAGCTGAAATTGTAATGACAGCACAAGAACTTGGACTTCTGGTGATCCGGGCAAAAAGCATTGTGGAGAAAGAGTGCCCCAGGATCGGAATTTTTGGCTGGGGTGATATGCTGTGTGATACAACATACTTTAACCAGTTATACCACATTGATTTAAAACGGTATATTTTAAAAGATTTCAATGAATGGCGAAATACCATTGAAGAGGCAGGAAAGGATGGACTGGATATCATTATCGGAGGTCAGTCAGCGTTAGATGGGGCATATCAGATGGGAATCCCCGGCCTTTATATGTCATCTACCGGAGAAGCCATACGGGTGGCACTTAAAAATGCAGAATCTCTTTACTATATGTCAGAAATTGAACAGCATAATTATGCCCAATTTTCAACGGTTCTGGACAGCGCATTTAATGGTATTATCAAAATCAGTGTGGCAGGAAAGATTCTGGTAATGAATCGTGCTATGGAGCAAATACTTGGATGCAGCTCGGAGCGATGTGTAGGGAAACCAGTAACCAGTTTTTTAAAAGATCTTGAAGAAACAGTATTAAATCAGATTCTGACAGGCAGTCTGGAAAACTATTCTACATTTCTGACGCTGCTTGATCAATCCATCGTCGTTTCTATGGAGCCAATCGTTGTGGGAACCCGTATTGACGGTGCAATTATTTCCTGCAACCGTTTAAAGCGGCTTGATATGAATGATAAAGACGTTATGAAGGAACAGTATTTAAGGGGATATGTGGCTTATGGCACCTTTGATGACATCAGCAAGAATTTGAAAGATATGCATAAAATTGTGGAATTGGCGAAATTATATGCTCAGTCTTCCAGCCCCATGCTGATTGAAGCGATATCGGGTCCGGAGCTGGAAGCAATTACTCAGGGAATACATAATTACAGCATGAGAAAGAATGGACCCTTCATTGTAATTAATATGGCAGGATTAACAGAGGACCAGCAGACGAGGACTCTGTTTGGCAGCAAAAGAGAAGGACAGGGTGAAGATGAACCCGGAGCCCTTGCACAAGCCAATCACGGCACACTGGTGATTCAAAGTATAGACAAGCTGACTCTTCAGGCCCAGTACAATCTCATTCGTGCGATTCGGACAAAACGCTTAATCAGGGGAAACCGGATTGAAGATACTCTCATGATTGATACAAGAATTATTGCATGTACGGCAAAGAATCTGACTCAGCTGCGCAGTGAGTTCAAGTTTCGGTCTGATTTGTATTTTACCCTGAAATCTCTGCGTTTAAAGATCCCAAATTTAAAAGACAGAAGAGAAGATGTGGAGTATTTACTGGATCTGTATACCAGAAAATATATGGAGCAGTATTCCAGGTATCATGTAATGGCCCCCGGTGTTAAACAGGTCCTTTTAAATTACCCATGGGAGGGAAATAGTATTCAGCTGGAAGCATTCTGCGAGAGAATGATTCTGACAGTAGGGAAACGTACCATTACAGAGGCATATGTCAGAGATTTACTTGATGAACTCTATCACCGGGATACCAGTATTTATGCGGTTTCATTGGAAGAAGAGGAAAAAATGGAGCAATGGAGTCCTGCGGGAACAGCGGAAAACCCGGAACGCACACTTATTAAATCAATACTAAACAAGTATAACGGGAACCGTACCTTAACTGCCAGAGAACTGAATATCAGCACAACCACATTATGGAGAAAAATAAAAAAATTGGAAATTATTGAAAAATAATCTTGCGCTCCATTGCAAAATGTAATGATTTTGCAATGCATTAACTACATTTGAAATAAATATTAAGCAATATGAAATGCATGCACAAAACGTAAATTGCGCATGCATTTTCTGTGTTAATGTGTCAATTGTTTGGGGAGTGGGATGACGTTATACTGTGATAAGAATTTCAAGGCAAGTTATAACGGAGGCGCATATGAATATTACATTTCAATTTCAAGACAACATTCAATTTGTAAAAGCAGTTTATTATAATTTTCACCCGATTCCATTGCCAAAACCTTTTAAGGATGGGACTGGCGGAATGGGTAAATATGCACCTGAGCAGGGTTGCATTGAGCTTTATGATTCAGAAGGGGCTTGCGCTCATCTTTGTGTTGGAAGAAGCTTTGTAAAAAATATTCTTCCAATGATCCTGGATGGACAGACAAGAACCTACAGCCAATGGAGAGATACTCTTTACTGGAAAATTAGAAATTCCGGATTTCAAAGTGGTCAGGCGGTGGAAGTGGGCCAGCTGGATCTAATGATGCTGGATATTCTTGCACAAAGAGCCGGTAAACCCCTGCACCGGTTCCTTGGGGCTGAAAAAGACTGGGCAGCTGCTTATAAAGGAGGCGGATCTCTGCTTCTGGAAGACGAAGAGCTGACAGATGATATGGTCAGGTATGTACACGAGGGATATCAGACGGTGAAATTCAAGGTGGGCAGCAGTGACGGAAAGGATATGGAGCGTGATATACGCAGACTTAGAAAGGTGAGGGAAGCTGTGGGTTCCAAAATTGGGATTGCAGTGGATGCCAATCAGCGCTGGAATGTAGAAGAAGCATATCGTTTTGCAAAATTGGCGGAGCCTTATGAACTGGCATGGTTTGAAGAACCGATACACGCTCACGATATGAATGGAATTAAAGAACTTAAGGAGTTGGGAGTTTCTATGCCGCTGGCATTTGGAGAATCAATGAGAATTTATTATGCTTATGAAACCTATGCCGAAAAAGGGGTGGATCATCTGCAGCCTTCCATAGGACGGATGAGCCGAATCGATGATATTCTGAAGATCCGGGATTTAGCCAGAAGGAAAGGAATCACGTTCTCATCCGGAGGAAGAATTTATTTGAATGCTATTTTCGGTTGCCTGTATGGGGAAGATGAAATGATTGAATATCATGAGCCGATCAGCAAGCCGGTGGGTAAATATACCCTGTTCCAACCGGAGGAAAAGAACGGAAGATTTTATTGTCAGCCTGACCTGCCTGGAAATCCACAGCGCATGGATCTTGAAAAACTGGAAAAGGACGGGCTTCTGGAAAGTAAAAAAATATTCTATACAGAATAAGACTATGGTTGTGGGAGGGACAATTTTGGAAAAAAATAACAGAAGAAATCTCCGGGTATCAAAATATAAAAATCCCAGGGATTTTATAAAAAAGAACTTTGGTTTTTTATTTATACTGCCCTGGTGGATTGGTTTTGCCATCTTTAAATTTTATCCGTTTATGGCATCGTTTATTTACAGCTTTCATGAATACAATCTGTTTCGGACAGCTGCATTCGTGGGACTGGAAAATTATAAGGCGATACTTCAGGATAAGCTGACCATGACTGCGTTTGGACAGACATTTAAGTATGCGTTTTTAACAGTTCCGCTGGAACTTTCTTTCGCCTTGTTTATCGCATACATTTTGAATTTTAAAATAAGAGGAGTCAATTTTTTCAGAACTGCTTATTACATACCCTCTATTTTAGGCGGTTCCGTATCCATTGCAGTCTTATGGAGATTTCTCTTTAAGACGGAAGGTCTGATCAATATGATATCTGCAAAATTAGGAGTGGAACCTTTTAACTGGCTTGGAGACACCAGGGGCGCATTTTTTGTTATTGTGCTTCTGCGTATCTGGCAGTTTGGCTCTCCAATGGTCATTTTTCTGGCTGCACTAAAAGGGGTGTCTGCGGATCTGTATGAGGCGGCGTCTATTGATGGAGCTGGAAAATGGAGACAGTTTTTTAATATTACAGTACCTCTTATCACGCCGGTAATATTTTATAATTTTGTAACACAGCTTTGTCACAAATTTCAGGAATTTAACGGTCCGTTTATTATAACAAGAGGAGGTCCTCTTCGGTCCACGACTCTGGTATCTCTGCTGGTTTACAATAATGCGTTTAAAAGCTATGAAATGGGAATGGCAAGCGCCATTGCATGGCTGCTGTTTTTAATTATCACCACATTCACTATAATTGCTTTTGTCAGTCAGAAGTACTGGGTATATTACAGCGATGAGGATGGGAGGTAAGAATAATGACAAGAGAAAAGAGAGACAGAATTAACACATTTCTTCGATACCTGATCCTGATATTAGTAGGTACTGTAATGGTTTATCCATTAATCTGGATGGTGGGTGCTTCATTTAAAACCAATGCAGAGATCTTCTCAAGTATAGGATTTATTCCAAAATCGCCTACTGTGGAGGGGTATGTACGAGGCTTTAAGGGCTATGAAGGAATGACTCTGCTATTTTTTATGTGGAACACTTATAGATTTGTTCTTCCTAAAGTTGCCGTTACTGTATTTTCAGCAGTTTTTACAGCATACGGTTTTGCGAGGTTTCAATTTATCGGTAAAAAGTTTTCCTTTGCAGTGCTATTATCTACGTTATTTTTACCTCAGGTTGTACTTAATGTTCCGCAGTATATATTGTTTAACCAAATTGGATGGCTGGATTCTTATCTGCCCCTGATTATTCCCTCGCTATTTGCAGGGGACACCTATTTTGTATATATGCTGATCCAGTTTCTCAGAGGGATTCCGAAAGAACTGGAAGAGGCGGCGAAAATAGACGGCTGCAATGTAATACAGACACTGTGGTATGTAATTGTACCAATGCTGAAGCCTTCCATTGTATCCTGCGCTTTGTTTCAGTTCATGTGGGCTTCCAATGACTTTATGGGGCCGCTGATTTATGTCAATACAGTAGCAAAATATCCGGTTTCCATTTTCCTGCGTATGTCAATGGATGCAGATGTGGGATTTGAATGGAATCGGGTTCTGGCAATGTCGCTGATAGCGATTATTCCGTCATTAGCAGTATTTTTTATTGCTCAGAATTCTTTTGTAGATGGAATTGCAGCAGGCGGGGTAAAAGGTTAAAAATAGATTTTTTTGGAGGAGGAGAAACATGAAGAAAAACAATTGGAAACAGACGGCGGTATTTGCTTTATCCGGTTTATTGGCAGTATCTCTTGCAGGCTGCATGCCGACAGAGAGCAGTAAACCCCAGGGGGAGACAACCGTATCAGAAACACAGGCAGCGAGCCAGGGAGCAGCGGAGTCTGCAAAAGCGGAAGGGCTTAAAGTAAATACAACAGATCCCATAACTCTTCGTATGAACTGGTGGGGGGGAGACAGCAGGCATCAGGCAACACTGGAAGGAATCAAGGCATTTGAGGCAAAGTATCCGAACATAAAAGTAGAAGCAGAATACGAATCGTTTACAGGCCACGAGGAAAAGGTCGCACTGGCTCTGAAATCAGGCTCAGCAGCAGATGTGGTTCAGCTGAATATGGACTGGGTATTTAATTATTCGCCGGACGGAAGCCTTTTTTATGATTTAAACAAGGTTTCAGATATTATTGATTTAAAAGCATATGATAAATCAGATCTGGATTATTATACAACGAATGGAGTTTTGCAGGCGTTACCGGCAAGCAATACGGGGCGTGTATTTTTCTGGAATACCACAAGGCTGAAAGATGTGGGGGTAGAAATTCCTAAGAATTTAGATGAACTGTATGCCGTTGGAGAAGCTTTTGCAGCTTATAAAGATGGTACCTACTATCCAATTATATTAAATGAACTGGACCGCATGACATTGATGGTTTATTATCTGCAGTGCAAATACGGAAAGCCATGGGTAGAAAACTATCAGCTGCAATACAGTAAGGAAGAGATCCAGGAAGGATTGGAGTGGATCAGCTTATTGGAAGAAAAGCATGTAATTCCCACATTGGAGGTTCTTGCGGGCGATGGTTCAGAATTGGTTGATACAAACCAGCGATGGATTGACGGGCATTATGCAGGTATGTATATTTGGGACAGCAACTTAAAGAAATACCAGGAAGCAGCTCCTGGATTTGAATTTGAGGTAGGAGATTATATTAATATGGGAGATTACAAAGGTGGCATGACAAAAGCCTCCATGGTGTTCGCAATCCCCAAAACTTCAAAATATCCGGCAGAGTCAGCTGCACTGATCCAGTTCCTTTTTGGTGATCCGGAAGGGGCAAAGATCCTTGGAGATACCAGAGGAGTGCCAGCAAACAAAAATGGACTTGCATCTCTTGATTTATCCAACAGCCTGGCAGCAATAGCAAATAAAAAAGTTATGGAATGGACTGCTTTTAAGTTTGACCCTGTATTTGAACGATCTGCACTTAAGAATCCAGACGGTACTTATTATATGGGTATGCAGATGCTCAGTTACAAACAGGATGATGCAGCAGGAGTTGCAGAATATTTGGTTAACGACATCAATAAACAGTTAGAATCAGCAAAATAATCTGATTACTATCTGGTGACTTCCATCTTTGAGTATTTTCCGGGAATCCCTCTCTTACACTCAAAAGACTTTGTAAACTAAGAGACTGCAGGCAGTTATACTGGTACAGTGATTGGTTTGTAATTATCACGCGGAATAATTAAATTAAGCAAATACTTTTGTTTGTAAACAGATTATCCTTCTTCTTGCTATCCCATTATCTCCATGCTATATTAAAGTATAAATTTTAAAGGGAGAAAGGATGTCTATGATGAACAAGAGAAAAAAACGCATATTTACAAAGCTGCTTTTCGGTATTTCTGCTCCAGTCATAGTAATATTAATTTTATCAGGGTTCCTGATTACTATGCAGGTAGGAAAAAGCATGGAACATCAGTCTATGGAAAATCTTAATTCGGCATCCTTAGCGGCGGCAAATCAGGTGGACTCTTTCCTGACTTTTTACCTGGCTGAGATGAAGAGTGCTGCGGCAAGCCAGCAGGTGGAAGAGTATCTGAAGAATGCGACTGGAAATGTCAGAATGCCTGACAGCAAGGGATATCCGGAGATTAAGAAAACCCTGGACAAGATACAGGCAACGGATAAGGATAACATTCTTGCTGCATGGGTTGCAGATCTGGATTTAAGTCAGGTAACCCAGTCGGACAACTTTACATCCGAAGACGGCTGGGATATCTCAAGCAGGCCCTGGTACCGGGCGATGGAACTGGATCACCCAATTTTGACGGAACCATATGTGGATGCCAGTACCGGACAGGTCATTGTCAGTGCCGTTTGTGGCGTATTTGACAGCAGCACTGGAAAACCCCTTGGTGTGATGGGGCTGGATATTAAGCTGTCCCAGCTTGTGACTATTATGAGTAATTACAAAATCGGGACAGGCGGATTTGTGGTTCTTGCCACTGAGGGAGGACAAATTGTTTATCACCCCAACAATGATATGATTCAGAAGAATGTTTCGGAAGTCGAGATATCTGATAATATTAAACAGGCCATAACCGGACAGGCAGCAGGAAGCTATACATACTCCATGAATAAGGAAAATTATTTCGGTGCAGTAAATAAGGTGGGAAATTCCGGCTGGCTTGTGCTCTCCAGTATACCCAGATCAGAAGTCCTTGCTTCCCGAACGGCTGTGACTGTCACAATTGTCTCTGTCTTTTTACTGGGATCGGTACTACTGGTTCTTTTAATTATTCTCATTTCCAGACGGTTGACCAAACCTCTTAAAAATTTATCCAATGTTGCAGAACAGATTGCGGAGGGTAAACTGGATCTGGCTATGGAGAACTTTGATAATGATGAGATTGGTATGGTCGCTGCTTCATTGGGCAATACCGTATTACAGCTGAAAGATTATGTAAATTATATCGATGAAATTACTTCGGTTCTCAACCAGATTGCAGACAAGAATCTTGCGTTCCGGCTGGAATATGATTACAAAGGGAATTTTGAGAAGGTTAAGAATGCCCTGCTTAAAATCAGCAGTACCTTAACCTTAACCATGGAGAGAATTGTAAATGCTTCGGAACAGGTCGCTTATGGATCACAGAATATAAGCGGAAGTTCACAGGCACTTGCTCAGGGAGCAACAGAGCAGGCCAGTGCAGTAGAAGAGCTGGCTGCCACCATCAATGACATCTCCCATAACATTGATAAAAACGCCCAGGATTCCACCAGTGCCAATGAACAGGCGGTGGTAGCCACTGGTGAGCTGGAAACCAGCAGCAGACACATGGAGGCTCTGGTTAATGCCATGGAGGAGATTAGTGAGAATTCCAGGGAGATCAGTAAGATTATTAAGACCATTGAAGATATTGCATTTCAGACCAATATCCTTGCACTCAATGCGGCTGTGGAAGCAGCCAGGGCAGGAGAAGCGGGAAAAGGATTTGCTGTAGTCGCAGATGAGGTCCGCAATCTGGCGTCAAAAAGCTCAGAAGCGGCTCAGAATACCACACACCTGATTGAGAACTCCATTCAGTCAGTTATGAATGGCTCCGGCCTGGTAAAAGACGCAGCAGAGTCTCTTTCCACGGCAGTTGTAAGCACCCGTTCCGTATCTGAGATGATAGAACGGATCTCAGAAGCCTCTGTCAGACAGTCGGAAGCAATCCGTCAGGTCACTGCAGGTATCGACCAGATCTCAGCAGTAGTACAGACCAACTCCGCAACTGCAGAGGAAAGTGCGGCTGCCAGCAAAGAGCTGTCTGATATGGCTGCAGTATTAAAAGAACTGGTAGATGAATTTCAATTAAATCGTAATTAATTTAAATAAGAGGCTGACGAAAACTAACAGATCATAGTTAGTTTTTGGAGGCCTCTTTTTGCTTTTATGTAGTGGTTATGCAGTTTTTTGATTTACCAGAAATGGTGATAACGATTCCAAAACATCGTCATGGTTGTTATTGTAAATGATCAGTTCAAGATCGCAATCAGACCAGATGGTCATGATGCCTAAAATAGATTTGGCGTCAATAACAATACTTCCTTTGCAAATGTCCATATCGCATTCAAAATGATTCGTCACTTTAACAAAAGCGGCAGCTTCTTCCATGTTAGCCAAACGTATTGGATACTTTTTCATAATGTCTTACCTCTTAGTAATTATAATGATTGTACAAAAATTAATACATAGCTAGATTATAGGACCAGTCTCATAAATAAGCTATGTCTAAATTTGTATAAAAACCGTCTTTTCTTGCAAATAATGTCATTGTGGTGATATAATTAATCGGGGGAAGAGCGAGTGGGTTTGCCGTTTGGAGGAAAATATGAATGAAGAACTTCTGAAATTTTTGAGGAAGACATCGGAAGAGAAAAACGGTATTATCAAGGATGCATCTTCAATTTTAACATACTATGTAAGAGATCTGGATAGCAGTGTAGTGGATAAGGATCTGATTATAGAAGAGGGCAGTATGATGGGACTTTATTGCCAGCCTCGCCATATAGCAATTCCGGATCATAGTCATAATTATGTAGAGCTTGTTTATATGTACAGTGGCAGTGCTGTCCAGATTATTAATAAAACCGAAAGGATTAAACTGGATACCAGTGACCTTCTCCTGCTGAGAGAGGGTACCAGTCATGCCATAGAGCCTTTAGGGGAAGATGATATTGCGATTCATTTTTTTCTGAAGCCGGAGTTTTTCTCCCATCCATCTCTTATTACAGAGGACGGGGGGATCTTAAGGCATTTTATTGCAGGAGCAGTATCTGAGAATCATTCGGTGGCGGATTATCTCCATTTCCGGCTGCAGGATATTTTACCTGCAAAGAACCTGTTAGAGAATATGATCTGGTCTCTGATGGTGGAAAAAAAGTGCAGGCAGGAGATTAATCAGGCTACCATGTCCATGTTAATTATGGAACTGCTTCATGATGCCGATAAGGTGGAATCCCATGATACGACACAGTATGAAGAGCAGATTGCCCTGACGGCGTATCAGTATCTGGAAAATCATTATACCACGGCTACACTGGAGGAATTTTCTTTAAAGGTCATGCAGCCGACCTATTATGTCAGCCGCCTGTTTAAGCGGTACTATCAGATGACTTTTACAGAATGCTTACAGTTGATCCGTCTTTGCAGGGCAGCGAACTGCCTTACCTCATCCAACAAATCAGTGGAAGAAATCATACAGGAAATCGGTTATGAGAACAGCAGTTATTTTCACCGGATTTTTAAAGAACGCTATGGTCTGACGCCGAAGCAGTACCGGGATAAGTCCAGGGATTAATTCTGAAAAGATTATGAAATATATGCTCATAACATTGACTTTGGCTGGATAGGTTATTATAGTTAAGGCAAAGAAAAGGGGCGATTATACAGCATGAATCAAATGAGAGAACAATTTATTCGATTTATGACGGGAAGATATGGCGCTGATAAATTGGGAAAATTTTTAACAGCGACGGCATTTATTTTATTTGTTGCAGGTCTGTTTATAAAGAGTCCCTGGGTGGATCTCATAGCAGTGGCAGTCCTGTTAGTAAGCTACTACCGTATGTTTTCAAGAAATATCAGGAGACGCTTTGATGAAAATCAGAAATTTGAGCGGTTTTGTTTTGCTATTGCAGAAACATTTCGCAAATGGCGTTTCCGGCTGCAGCAGAGCATGAAGTTTCACATTTACAAGTGCCCGGGCTGCGGACAAAAAATCAGGGTGCCAAGGGGAAAAGGAAAAATAAAGATTCATTGTCCCAAGTGTAATACTGATTTTATTAAGAAAAGCTAGTGATAAAAATAGAAGGGAACAATTATGAATTTACAATTTAAGCCAATTGAGGCAAGTGATGTTGAAAAGATAACTCCGTTTTATGCCCTGCGGCCAAATAAGACCTGTGATAGTGTATATCTGGATTGTTTTATCTGGAGAGAATACTACCATGTGAAGTACGCAATCAGTGACAATAAATCATTGCAGTTTCTGATGGAAAAGGATGGCCAGCCCTTTACCGCGATGCCTATGTGCAGGGAAGAAGATCTTCCTTACTATTTCAATGAAATGAAAGAATACTTTAATGAGGTTTTAAAAAAGCCACTTCGAATCTCTCTGGCAGATGAGGCGGCAATTGAGTATTTAAAGCTGGATCCCGATCAGTTTGAAGTGAAAGAGGTAGAAGATTTAAAGGATTATCTCTATGACGCTCAATCATTAAGGACACTTTCCGGAAAGAAGCTTCACAAAAAGAAGAATCATTTAAACTCCTTTTTGAAAGAATATGAGGGAAGATATGAGTACCGGACCCTATGTTGTTCAGACAGGGACAGCGTGGTGGAATTCTTAAATGAGTGGTGGGAGAACAAGGTAGAGGCTGCGGAGTTTACCCGTCAGCTGGATTATGAAGTGATGGGAATTCACAGCATACTAAAAAACTGTTCTTTCTTAAATGTAAGAATGGCAGGAGTTTTTATAGACGGAATGTTAAAGGCATTTACCATAGGCAGCTACAACCCCTTTGAAAAAATGGCTGTTATTCATATTGAGAAGGCAGATCCAAATATTAAGGGCCTTTACCAGTTTATTAACCAGCAGTTTGTTACCCATGCTTATCCGGAAGAACTGATCTTGGTGAACCGGGAAGATGATGTGGGAATGGAAGGCTTAAGAAAAGCGAAGATGTCTTATTATCCCGTTGATTTTGCAAGAAAATACTCAGTGGTACAGAAGGGTTTCTAAACTATGGTACGGTATTTGAAGCAGGAAGAAAAAAGTGAAAGCCGGGCGTTATGGGAAAAAGTTTTCTCTGAGGATTCCAAGAGCTTTCTGGATTATTATTATTCGGACAGAGTCCGCAAGAATAAGATTTTAACTGCATGGAGCGGAGATCAGCCGGCTGCCATGCTCCATCGCAATCCCTATGAAGTGGTGGTAAAAGACCGCATATGGAAGGTGGATTATATTGCCGGAGTGGCTACTGATCCAGATTTCCGCCATCAGGGTTATATGAGAAGACTGCTTGCCCGGTGTTTTTCAGATATGTATATGGAACGTATGGAGTTTTGCTTTTTGGTTCCGGTTGATCCTGCTATTTATCATCCCTTTGATTTTACCTATATCTGTGATCTTCCAAAGCGGGTACTTAACGAAAAGGGAAGAACCCGGTTAAGCCGCCGTGCATTTATGGAACGGTCTGATGACTGCAAGGAGACTGCCAGGTTCGTTGGCCGCCAACTGGAAAAAAAATATGAGGTGTACGCTCACAGAGATGAGGAGTATTACCGGAATTTATGCAGAGAAGTAAGAAGCGACAGGGGAGACATGATTCTTCTTTTTACCAGAGATGAAAGAGAACGGCTTGCCGGTGTATGGGCTTATTACGGAGAACTTGCAGAAAATCAGCGGGAGCTGATTGTTCTTCCCGATTATGGTAAGGAAGTGGGTAATGCAAGACCGGCTGTAATGGGGCGTATCATTCATCTGGAGCAGTTTATCTCCGTGATCAGGCTGAAAGAGGATTGCCCTGTCAGTGAGATGGAATTATTTATTGAAGTTAAGGATGATTTTATACGACAAAACAACGGTGTTTTTCGCTGGAAGCTTACAAAAGATGGTTCCACGATGACTCTGGTGTCAGATAGTAATAAGATAAAACCTCATCTGGTTATGGGGATCAGCGAACTGACTTCCTGGCTTTTCGGCTATGGAAAGCCGGAGGTTCCAGAAAACCGGCAAACCATGGCAGACCGGATAAGACCTTTAAATGGAGTGTTTTTCGATGAAATAACCTGATTTTATAATTATGAAAATCAGTTACGGGCGGGTTCAGCTGAATCCGCCCCTGCATGTTGGAGGGATAAGTCGATGAATGAACGAAGTCTGTTAAAGGACTGGATCATGGAGAGCCAGAATATTGTATTTTTCGGCGGAGCGGGAGTATCAACAGAAAGCAATATTCCCGATTTCAGAGGCGTTGACGGGTTGTACCATCAGGAGTATGAGTATCCTCCTGAGACTATTATCAGTCACAGTTTTTACCGGTCCAAACCAAAGGAATTTTATCGTTTTTATAAAAATAAGATGTTATTTCCGGACGCAAAACCCAACCCGGCTCATCTGGCTCTTGCAAAGCTGGAAGAGATGGGGAAATTAAAAGCGGTTATTACTCAGAATATCGACGGACTTCATCAGGCAGCAGGGAGTAAGTCTGTGCTTGAGCTTCATGGATCTGTAAGGAGAAATCATTGCACCCGGTGTATGAAGTTTTTTTCATTGGAAGAGATGATCTCTTCCATGGGGGAGGACGGGATTCCAAGGTGTACATGCGGCGGGATGATTAAACCGGATGTGGTCTTATATGAGGAAAGTCTGGATGAAAGTGTGCTAAGTAAGTCGGTCGCTTACATCTCTCAGGCGGATTTACTCATCATAGGAGGGACTTCGCTGACTGTCTATCCGGCGGCCGGACTGATTGATTATTACCGAGGCAGCAAAATGGTGCTTATTAACAAAACCGTTACACCAATGGATGAGAAAGCCAATCTGGTGATCAGCGGCAGCATCGGGGAAGTGCTCCATGATGCAGTGGGAGTCTGAAGCGGTTCAGGATAAGAAGGAGAGCAAAACGATGTATCAGGCAGCAGAAAACAGATATGACACAATGAAGTACAAGCGTTGCGGAAGAAGCGGAATCATGCTTCCCATGGTATCTCTGGGATTATGGCAGAATTTTGGACTGGAAAAACCGGTATCGGAACAGGGAGAAATTCTTTTAAGTGCATTTGATATGGGAATCACCCATTTTGACCTGGCTAATAATTACGGGTTTCCTGCACCTGGAAAAGCGGAAGAGAATTTTGGAACAGTTTTAAAGAGTGATCTGCTTCCCTATCGGGAAGAGCTGATTATCTCTACAAAAGCCGGATATGATATGTGGCCTGGTCCCTATGGAAACTGGGGTTCCAGAAAGTATTTAATGTCCAGTCTGGATCAAAGTTTAAAACGTATGGGGCTTGAATATGTGGATATATTCTATCATCACAGACCGGACCCGGAAACTCCTTTGGAGGAGACCATGGGGGCTTTGGCAGATATTGTAAAACAGGGAAAAGCTCTTTATGCTGGAATCTCTAATTATGGTGAGCAGGAAGCGGTAAAAGCCATCTCCATGTTAAGAGACCTGGGAGTTCCGTGTCTCATTGACCAGCCAAGATACAACATGCTGGAACGGGGAGCGGAAGATGGTTTGTTTGGAGCACTGCTGGAACAGGGAACCGGGTGCATCTGCTACAGCCCTCTTGCGCAGGGAGCTTTGACAAACCGGTATTTAAATGGTGTTCCGGCTGATTCCAGGGCTGCCAGAAAGGGAACTACCATTGGCGGACGTTATCTGACTGAGGAACGGCTTGAGCAGATCAGACGCCTTGATGAGCTGGCTGGAAAAAGAGGACAGACACTGGCACAGATGGCACTTTCCTGGGTTCTTCGGGAACCGGCTGTGACCTCAGTGTTAATAGGAGCAAGCAGCGTAAAGCAGCTGGAAGATAATGCAGCGTGCCTGGAGAATCTGTCTTTTACCCAACAGGAACTGAAAGAAATCGATATTATTTTAAAATAGCGTCTTATTTGAAAGAGAAAATAAAACGTACGGGACAGGTGTATGATATGATCTATGAAGTTGGAGATGTTGTAAAATTAAAAAAGCAGCATCCATGTGGAAGCCAGGAATGGGAAATTCTGCGTGTTGGAGCTGATTTTCGTTTAAAATGCACGGGATGCGGCCATCAGATTATGGTACCCAGGAAGCTGGTGGAGAAGAATACCAGAGGATTAAAGGGAAAAGATGGGCAGCCAAAATCATAAAATCCCTATTATATAAGAAAAAAGTGATAAAAGTGGGAAAAGGACTTGCTTTTATCATAAATTTCCGGTATAATACTGTACCGTGACATATATTAATCCTTGCTCCTGAAACTGAAGTCAGGGGCCAGAGACCACAAGGAGGTAAACAAGCATGAACAAATATGAATTAACAATTGTTCTGAACGCAAAGCTCGAAGATGAAGAGAGAGCAGCTGCCATGGAAAAGATTAATGGTTACATTACTCGTTTCGGCGGAACTGTAACTGGCGTTGATGAATGGGGTAAGAAGAGATTAGCTTACGAAATTCAGAAAATGAAAGAAGGATTCTACTACTTCATCAAATTTGATGGCGCGTCCAATACACCGAACGAATTAGAAGAAAACGTTCGTATTATGGAGCCGGTTATCAGATACTTATGCGTGAAACAAGAAGCATAATAGATAAAGAAAGCGTGATCGTATGAACAGAGTAATCCTTATGGGCAGATTGACCCGTGATCCAGAAGTAAGATATTCCCAGGGCGAGCGTGCTATGGCCATCGCAAGGTATACCCTTGCTGTTGATCGCAGAAGCCGCAGAAGTCAGGACGGCAATGAGCAGACCGCTGATTTTATCAATTGCGTTGCATTTGACAAAGCAGGTGAGTTTGCAGAGAAGTATTTCCGTCAGGGTATGAGAGTACTGATTTCCGGAAGGATCCAGACTGGAAGTTATACGAATAAAGACGGCGTAAAAGTATATACAACAGATATCGTTGTAGAAGATCAGGAATTCGCAGACAGCAAGGGCGGTGCTCCAGGCGAAGGCGGCGGCTATCAGCCAACCTCCAGACCAGCTCCCTCCAGTGCAATCGGCGATGGATTTATGAATATCCCGGATGGAGTCGAAGACGAAGGACTTCCATTCAACTAAATCTAACAGGAGGTATCCCAATGGCATTTAACAGGAATGATAAAGCTGATGGCGCTAAGATGAGAAGAGGCGGCATGCGCAGAAGAAAAAAAGTATGCGTATTCTGCGGCGAGAAGAATGGCGTTATCGATTATAAAGATGTAAATAAATTAAAAAGATACGTGTCTGAAAGAGGAAAAATTCTTCCCAGACGTATCACTGGCAACTGTGCTAAGCATCAGAGAGCACTGACTGTTGCTATTAAGAGAGCTAGACATATCGCTCTTATGCCTTACACTATGGAGTAAATCCTTATTTGATAAGGGTTTGCGGATAGGGTAAAGGAGTTTTACTCAAAATTTACTCAAATCGGGATGATTTTTTCAGTGGTATATTGGCTGGGAAGAGAGTTTCGTGATATAGAAAGACTTCACATGAGAATGTGGGGTCTTTTTTTGTAAGTTTTATTATGGTATATTATATAGTATTAGTTGATTCACCATATATGTAATCGGAGGTGCAGTATGATAAAACCTATTGAAAAAGATGATCTAATTAATTGTCTAAACATATTTCATCAAGGCTATGAAACTGTTGCGATTGAGTTTGGTCTGACGGAAGAAAACTGCCCTGATAGAGGCCGTGCAAGTTTACCGTATGAAAAGTTGTTGACAGAGTTTGAAGACAGTACATTGATGTTCGGGTATTTACATAATGATAAACTTATTGGTTTTATGGGTATGAAAATGTGTGATGACGACATTTGCAAGTTAGATGATATTATTATTCTTCCTGAATTCAGGAGAAAAGGTTACGGTAAAGAACTTCTTATTTTTTGTAAACAAAAGGCAAAAGAACTGGGTGCTAATAAAATTACGTTGGGAATGATAGATGACAATAAATGTCTGAGAAAGTGGTACGAAGATAATGGCTTTATAAATATGGGATATAAAAAGTATGATGGTGCACCATTTACAGTTGGTTATATGGAATATATAGTATTAACCTGATATGATTGCATCTTAATTCAACACCATTATTGTGAATTTATTAAGTTAAGGTAGATAATGAACTTTTAAACTCAGAGCTACAAATCAGGGTGCAGTATTATACTTTAGATCAATTATATGGAGGGAATATTATGGCAGTGATTCAAGGATTGGAATGGACCTTTAATACAGTGGCAGAAAAATATGAAAAATTGCGTCCAGGATATGTACCAGAGTTATATAAAGATATTTTCAGTTATATTCCAATTAATCAATCCAGTAATGTTGTGGAAGTTGGAATTGGAGGAGGTCAGGCGACATTACCAATATTGAAAACGGGCTGTAACCTGACAGCTGTGGAATATGGTGCTGAACTGGCTGAGCAATGTCGTAATAAATTTAAGGAATACCCAAATTTTTCTGCCATAACAGCAAAGTTTGAGGACTTTAAATGTGAAGACAATACATGTGATTTAATATATTCTGCATCAGCATTTCACTGGATACCAGAGCAAGTTGGATATAAGAAAGTTTTTGCACTATTAAAAAGTGGTGGTGTATTTGCGCGCTTTGCCAACCATCCTTATAAGGATAAGGGGAGAGAGGAAATACATAATGCTATTCAAAAGGTTTATTCTGTATACATGCCCGGGACATTTAGCGATAATGAATATAGCGAAAATGCAGCAAAAGAACGTGCTAATATAGCAAGTCAATACGGCTTTGTTGACATAAGTTATAAATTATATCATAGAACAAGAACTTTTACTTCGAAAGAATATACATCTCTTCTCGGTACTTACTCTGATCATATAGCAATTGAAGAAAGCATAAGAGCAAAGTTCTTTTCAGAGATTGAAACGGCAATAGACAATCTGGGTGGTATAATTACAATCTACGATACCATAGATTTGCAGCTTGCAAGAAAGCCGTAGGGTTATTAGCGTATATAAACAAAGAGGGGAACAAATGAATATGGAAATAAATACATCAGCAAAAGAAACGGTAGATTCTTTAAAGAAAATATTTGATAAACACAAAAATGACCGTATTTGTATCATGGCTACTACTTGTTGCGGAAAGTCTACATTGCATGAGCTGATTCCAGAGACTGTGGATATGGATGATGAATTGTGGCCTCAATTAACCGAAGAAGAGGAAGCACATTTATGCCAGAAACCATGGACGAAAGAAATTGGTGACTTTGCAGGCAGGCTGGTCAGAGAGAGGGTAACGGTGAAGCCCGGACACCCATTATTCACGTTAATACTATTGGATTGCGAAGTGCTGGTATATCTTGATATAAGTGATGAACTGCTTGCAGAACATTGTAAAAAAAGACAAGCTGATTTTCAGGATGCGAAAAATATTAATGATGCGATAAAAAATACGTGGAATAAACAGCGGGAAATGAATGATCGAGTATGCTACTATTTGAAAATCACAGAGTGATATGAAATTTAGCGTTTTGGCTAAAACAAAAAGTGAATTAGGGGGAGGGGTTATGGAACGCGAAATTATAAATTATTATAAAGCATACGATGAAGATGGCAGGCTTTTTCGAAACAATAGCCATAAGATAGAATGGCTGACCAGTATGCATTATTTAAAGAAGTTTATTAAAGAAGGTGCTTTTCTATTAGATGGTTGTGCAGGGACTGGAAACTATGCGTTTCCTTTGGCTGAATCGGGATATGAGGTTATTGCAGGGGATATCGTTCCTGGTAATATTGATATTATTCGGGAGAAGCAAAAGAATAGTCCTGTATTAAAAGATATTTATGTTGGGAATATGCTGGATCTTTCAAGGTTTAGTGATGAAAATTTCGATGCAGTACTATGTATGGGAGCGTTTTATCATGTTGATGATGAGATAAGATCGGGTATCATGAAAGAATGTCTGCGTGTGTTAAAACCAGGTGGATTGTTGGTTATTTCCTACATCAATACAATGGCTGGAGTTATTGTTGGGCTTGATGATAAGTTAAATAACATGGATCAGGCGGACAAATGGTTTGAAAACAGGACTACAGATGGGGTGTTCCTGTATATGACGCCTTATGAAATAGAGAAAATGGCATTGAGTTTTCATATGGAAATTGTTTGCCATCTTGCCGTTGATGGAATAAATTATTTACTTTCTGATAAAATTAATGCTGCTGATGAGGAAAATTTTAATAAGTGGTATCAATTTCATTTGAAAACCTGTGAAGATAAAAGTTTGTTAGGATATAGCTTACATAGCATGATAATATTGAGAAAGTAAGTTACTTGAAAAGGAGCGGGATTATGACAAGTATTTATTATCAGGCAAATAGAAACTACCCTCTTACCCAGTCAGAGCAGGAGAAGATTAATCAGATTTTAAAAGAATGCGAAGAAAATTATCCCTTCCCGGAAAGAGGCGAGACGCTGTGCCAGTACTCCTATGATCTGGCTGAACCCACATGCATCTTTTCTGGTGCTGTCAAGCTTCCATATCCGTGTGATGATAGTGATGATATGAATGATGAAATAGTGGAAATGCAGACAGAAGCATTATTCTTTTTCATAGAGTGGCTGACTTCCCTTCGAAGAGTGATTCCAGATGCGATATGGGAGGCTTCATTAGAAGATGTGGAGTTTATATGGGACGAAGAGAATGGATACCGGTTAATGACAAATGAAGAATATGAGGATTATTGCTGATAGATAACAGGAGGCGGTGTAAAGATTCCTATGGTGAGTATAAGATATGTACAGGAAGAAGATAGAAATTTCTGGCTAAAGCTTGATAGGCATTTGCAGACGACTGAATTTGAAAAAAAGATCAGGGATAAAATGGGGTATGTTCTGTTAGAAGATCATATTCCGTATGGCTTGTTGAGATACAATCTTTTTTGGGATAATACTCCATTTTGTACAATGCTCTATGTTGACTCTGATACTCGGGGCAGGGGCTATGGAAATAAGCTGATGAATTTTTGGGAAAATGATATGAAGTCAATGGGATATGGTATGCTGATGACGTCTACCCAGGTGGATGAGGATGCCCAGTACTTCTATAGAAAATTAGGGTATCAGGATAGCGGCGGATTAATTATTAATATCCCGGGATATGAGCAGCCCATGGAAATGTTTTTGATTAAAAAAATATAGTTTGGGCTGCATCATATATTTATATCCGATTATCCAACAAGTCTTGCCAGCTGATGCATGTTCTTGTGAAGAATTTTAACATTTCCAAATGCAAAAACCAGGCCGATAGTAACCCAAAGTGCGATCTCAATTGCTGAGTAATTTAAGATCCTTTGCGCAAGAATCAGGATGTAGAAACAGGGGAACAGGGTCAGCCATGCGGTCACCTCGCCAGGCACGTAATGCCGGTAAGATAAGGGTAGCAGGATAATATGAAATAGAACCAGATGAATGATATTTGCTGTCAGCAGACCATACCATAATCCATAAAAACCGGTGATGTTTCCCAGTAAAGTGGCAGACATCCACAAAATAAGTTCTTCAAATACCCCAACGGAAAAAGCTGCTGTGTTGTTAGTGTCACCAAAAGGTGTGATTGGAAGAGGAATCAATTGTCTTAATCCTTTTTTACACCACTGTTTCGCTTTCATAATCTCTTCCATATCATGCACAATAAATAATAACGGAAATAGCCAGGTAAACCATCTTAATTCATTCATAATTGAATCTCTCCTTTTTGATTTTATTTTAATTATATGGCGAAAAGTTTCAATCAACAGAATTTTATTTGTTATATAAATAAGCTATAATAAGATACAGAATGTTGCTTATCTATATTGAATGTACTAAAATGTTGCCTGGAAAGGAGTACTCATGAACCAGAATGATTTGCGCGTGAGAAAAACCAGAAAAAACATTGAAAATTCGTTTATCTCGTTGTTGAAAGAAAAGGATTTTCATAAAATAACGGTTCAGGATATTCTTGACCGTGCATTAATTAACCGTTCTACATTCTACAAGCATTATATGGATAAATATCAGCTGGCTGAAACTCTTTGCAACGGCATATTTGATGTATTAAAAGTGGGAGTTATGGACAGACTTGAATGCGATAAAATGGAAGATGCCATTATGGTGATTAAACCAATGTATCAGATTCTATCTGACCGGAGAGAAGAAATTCTGGCACTTTTTGAAATACATACAGAAACCATTCACTTATATGAGGATATGTACAATTTCCTGCAAGAGAGCTTTTATGAGAGACAGTTAAAGACAAATAAAAAGTCCATAGAACTATTGGATTATTTGTCAAATCAATATGCGTCACTTGTGCTGACTGCAATGAAATGGTGCCTGAAAAATGATGGATATGAGGAGCTGACCAGACATACTCAGCTTTTTATGTATCTGGCAAAGGTATTTAACTATTCCGGAGAGTAAATAGTAAGGCCGCCAGATTCATCTGTTTCTTACTAGGAACAGATGAATCCGACGGCCTGCTATTATCTGCGTTTCATTAATTTTACGATTTCCATAATCGGTATGATTGAGACTGCAATCAGCACAGCCACGACATATTCCAGAAGTGAGATATGCTCAAAGGAAAATGCTCTTCTTAAAAAGGGAACGTATATAACTGCGGTTGTTAAAATAAATGACATCAGCAGGGAACCATTTAAAAAGCTGTTCTTTGTTTTTAAATGAAAGATGGAACGAGTTCTGGAACGCATATTAAACGAATGGAACATCTCAAGGAGAGATAATGTCAGGAAAGCCATCGTCATGCCGTCTGCGCTTTGGGCGATTTCCCAAACACCACTTTCCACATAATGACCTACGAAGTATGCGATCAAGGTCAGGAGTGCAATGACAAAACCCTGTAAAGCGATTTCAACACCAACGCCATCAGAAAAAATACTGTCTTTTGGGTCTCTGGGGGCTCGTTTCATAATATCTGCTTCTTCCGCTTCCATACCCAGACCAATAGCCGGGAAACAGTCCGTGATCAGGTTGATCCAAAGCAAATGTACCGGTTTTAAAATGGTAAAGCCAATGAGACTTGCTACAAATACTGCAATTACCTCTGCCAGGTTAGAGGAAAGCAGGAACTGGATTGCTTTTCGTATATTGTCATAGATCCTTCGGCCTTCGGCAACCGCTGCAACAATGGTGGCAAAATTGTCGTCAGCCAGAACCATATCTGCAACATCTTTTGTTACGTCAGTTCCTGTGATTCCCATTCCCACACCAATATCGGCTTCTTTAATGGCTGGGGCATCGTTGACTCCATCTCCAGTCATGGCAGTTACTTTAGAGAGCTTCTTCCATGTCTTTACAATACGGACTTTGTGCTCTGGCTGTACCCGCGCATAGACCGA
This sequence comes from Lacrimispora xylanisolvens, assembly GCF_002934545.1. GTDB lineage: Bacteria > Bacillota > Clostridia > Lachnospirales > Lachnospiraceae > Lacrimispora > Lacrimispora xylanisolvens. Next base: position 187,114 of record NZ_PTJA01000008.1, on the reverse strand, counting down.
AAAGCTGGTAATCTTTTTCTCCAGTTCCTCATCCGATAATTTTTCCAGTTCCGCGCCGGTGATAGCCATGCTCTCATTTTCAAGAATGCCCAGCTCCTTTGCTATGGCTACAGCAGTATCTTTGTGATCGCCTGTAATCATAATGGGGCGGATACTGGCATTCTGGCATTCCTTAATCGCCGCCTTTACTTCAGGACGGACTGGATCAATCATGCCGGAGAGCCCAAGGTAGATCAGATCATTCTCCAGTGCTTCAGGTGCCAGGTCATGGGGAGACTGATCCCAGTTTCGTATGGATGCGCATAAAACCCGGAGTGCCCGGTCTGCCATTGCTTTGTTAGCTTTCATGATATCATGGCGGATATCATCTGTCATGGCTACGATGTTTCCTTTTAAAAACGCATGGCTGCAGCGTTTTAATACCTCGTCTGGTGCGCCCTTGGTAAACTGGATTATCGAGCCGTCCTTCTTTTTGTGCACCGTTGACATCATTTTTCTTACGGAATCAAAAGGTGCCTCTCCGATTCTTTCATAATCTTTTGCAAGTTCCGGCTTTGATAAGTTGTTTTTATACGCGTCATTTACCAAAGCGCATTCCGTAGGTTCTCCTACCGCCTGAAGGCTGTCCGGGTCAAGGACTGCATCGGAACACAGTGCCATTGCCGTCATAAGAAGGGGTTCGTCTGAAGTGGAGTGCTCTACCACCGTCATTTTGTTTTGTGTTAAGGTTCCGGTTTTGTCAGAGCAGATGATCTGGGTGCAGCCTAAGGTTTCAACTGCTGTCAGCTTTCTGACAATCGCGTGCTTACGGGACATTTTAGTCACGCCAATGGATAAAAGAATGGTTACCACCGCTGCCAGACCCTCCGGTATTGCAGCAACAGCAAGTGAAACAGCAATCATAAAGGTATCAATCAGTTCTTCCAGATGAATGCCGTTACCGGAAACGCCAATTCGAATAATGTTTACAGCAAACATTAAGGCGCAGATCCCCAGAACCATAATGGACAACACCTTGGAGAGCTGATTCAGCTTGATCTGAAGGGGTGTTTCTTCATCTTTTGCAGTATTTAAGGCATCGGCAATATGACCGATCTCCGTCTCCATTCCTGTGTAGCAGACGATTGCCTTACCCCGGCCATATACAATTGTAGAACCGGTATAAATCATATTTTTTCTGTCTGCCAGGGCCACTTCACCTTTTCCGGTTTCTAACACATCGCTATGCTTGGAAACTGAAACCGATTCGCCTGTCAGTGCGGCTTCTTCTGCCTTTAGACTTGCGCTTTCCAATAATCTGGAATCGGCGGGAACGGAATCTCCGGCTTCCAAAGCAATGATGTCGCCAGGAACAAGCTGCTCGGAGCGGATAACTTCAAGCTTGCCGTTTCGAAAGACTTTTGATGTGGCAGCCGTCATCTCCTGAAGAGATGCAATGGCAGATTCGGCTTTGGATTCCTGGTAGACACCAAGAATTGCATTAATCACCACCACAATCAGGATAATGACAGTATCGATCATGCTTTCTCCTGCATAGATGGATGTGGCTCCCGAAACTACTGCAGCAGCAATCAGTACAATTGTCATAAAGTTGGCCAGTTCTTTTAAAAATTTCATCAAAAGACTTGTTTTTTTACCCTCTTTTAATTTGTTTAAGCCGTACTTCTCCTGACGTTCCCGAACCTGGGCTTCTGAAAGTCCATGAGGAGATGAATCAAGCTGTTTTATAACTTCATTGGATTCCAATAAGTATTCTTTTTGCATTGTTTTTCTCCTATATTGTTTATGTCTTGCTAATCAATGATAGTTAGTGTATCCCTTTTTTTCTTTAATTATCAGAGTTAATCAGTCTCCATAGGGTTGTTCTGCTGATTCCCAGACTTTTGGCGGCTTTTGTGTGGTTTCCATTCTGCGTATCCAATACAATGAGCGCTACTTCCCGGTTAATTTTATTCAGTGGCTGAGATAAATTCAGCATATTCATATAACCATTTGCGGAGGCGGAGGTAAGAGTCACTTCCTTGTGCAATACTTCTTTTACTTCTTCGATTCCAATATATGGTCCCTGGGACAGGACAAAAAGATTATTCATAACCCTGCTGAACTGCATAAAGTTATAGGGCCAGTGATAGCGCTGTAATTCTTCCATGGCATCTGGTGAAAAACCCAGAACCTGTTTATCATTTTCCATATTCAGCTGATTTAAATAGAGATTTGCAATCGGCTCAATCCGGGATACATCTGCTCTGAGTGTGGGGAGCGTAAAAACAAATAATTTCAGCCGGTTAATAAATTCCATGGAGCCAGAATCTGTAATGCCGTAGGAGTTACAGAGAAAGGAGATAAGAAGCCGGTTCCGTTTGCAGGCATCCGTATCGATTATATTGATCCAAAGCTGTCTCTGCCGTTCTTCGCTTAATAAATTCATATTCTTTATAAAGATGGTGCTCCCGCTGCTGCAGAGGGGGGAATTGTGGTGACTGGTTAAATATTCCCACACCTTTTCATTTAATAAGCTGCAGTCTATTTCAATAAATGGCTGATCTTTAACGGAGCTGCGCAGATAGATGGCTTTTGCAATCTGCTCCTTTCCCGTGCCTTCCTCTCCGGTAATGATGACCGGATATAAATCCTTGTTGACCTGATCAATGGTATTGTAAAATTGGGCGAAAAAATTAGTGACGCTGTATATGCTTTCATAAAACTCTTTCTCAATCTCTCTCTGGTTGCTGTATTGGATGCCGCTTTTTGCACCGTTTGAAGGAGCTTTGTTTACGGTAATGTAAAAGGCAATATAACCGGTTCCTGCAGAAAGCAGGCGCTGAGCCTGTACAGAGTAAATCAGGTTGTTTTTCCTGAAAATTAAATTGCGCTTTTCATCCAGAGGTATATTGTTAATTTCCAAGTGCAGAGAATCGATAATTGTTGTATCAGTTTCTGATATGGTTGAAAAGATCAGCTTCCCGTCATTGTCGAAAACAACGGTACGCATATCTCTTAGCTTTACAAGGCTCCTGAAAAAATTATTTTCACTTCTTAGCTGAGTGTAGTACCTGCAATACTCAAGTGCAGCATGGAGGGCAACCCGTATGCTTTCCACTCCTGAGGTAAGAAGAAATGCATCCATTCCAAGGTTTCTCGCCGTTGTATAAGTAATCATATCACAGAGTATTGCTTCATAACCAAGAGCTGAAATATGTTTTAGTATTGGTAAAGCCTCTTCTGTTGAGTTGATGGAAAAAACATCAATGGGATAGGGAAGAACCTCTTTTAGAAACTGACTTTGCTCTGTTATACTGGAGAAACCGGCAATGGCAACTTTTTTCGTGTCTGCATTGGAGAGCTTTAACGTACGAAGTATGTCGTATGCCGATGTATGGATTTCAATAACAGGCAGAGAGATGGATTGCCGCAATAGCTTTGCTGTACCTCCACGGGAAATAACCACATCATAATTCTCATAAAAATTACTTTGGGCAATTTCCACACCTTTTTTTAGATCGCCCACCAGGATGTTCAATTCGACGCTGGGATATTCCTCTGCAAGCTTTGACATAATAGATTTCATACCTTCATAAGGTGCAATTGCCAGAATTCGTATCTTATCAGACATGGGTATCCTCCTTATCCTATAACGTTCTCATTTGAAACACAAATCTGAGATTCATTATACCATAATTTGTACTGTTTTTATATATTTATAAAAAATGTATACATTTACTAGAAATAATATTGATTCTTTTTCCGGGTGTTTCATATATAAACCAAAACAGCCTCTGGGTTTATTCTCTTAAAATCGATTGTATGGTATCATAAGAACCTGATCATTCCAAAATACTGAAAAAGGTAGAAATATGATTAAATTATTGATAATATCGGATGACTTCACAGGAGCACTGGATACGGGCGTTCAGCTTTCAGCTGACGGGGCAGCTACCTATGTGACTCTGGATTCTGAATTTAATATGTCCGATTTTGCTCAGGATATTGATGTTCTGGTTATTAATACAGAGACCCGCCATTTGGACCGGGAACAGGCATATAAAACGGTGTTTTCCATAACCCAGCGGGCGATAGATGCCGGAATTCCCTATGTATATAAGAAAACAGACTCTGTGCTTCGGGGTAATATCGGAGCGGAGCTTGCTGCTGTACTTAATGCCAGTGGTCATAAACAGATTCATTTTATTCCTGCTTATCCTGAGATGGGCAGGATAACAAAAAACGGAGTCCATTATGCAGATGGTGTACCAATAGCGGAAAGTATTTTTGGGAATGATCCGTTTGATCCGGTTCTTTATTCCCATATTCCGAGTATTATATCTTCACAGACTTTGATTCCAACACATGTAATTCATCATTGCGAAGATGAAGAATGGAAGAATAAGGAAGGGATTCTGATACACGATTCAGGCACATCCAAGGATATGGAAAGGATCGCCCGTACGCTTATGACAGGAACGGCTTCCTGCTTGCTGGCAGGCTGCGCAGGGTTTGCGGCTCTCCTTCCTAAAATGCTGGGTATTCAGGGCAGAAAGCCGGTAACTCCAGTTTTATTGCCTCATATGTTCATCGCCTGTGCAAGTATCCATCCAGTATCATTAGCCCAGTGCGCGGATGCCACTCGAAAAGGTGTACCCCAGTACATTCTGACGCCAAAAGAAAAGCTTGACCGTTCCTGGATCGGAAGCGGGTCTGACAATGCTCTGGTAAATAAAATTTTGCGTTCCTGTAAGGAGAATCCGGTTGTTATCTTAAATGCTAACGGCCGAGGTGAACCGGAGGCCACTTATCAATATGCAAAAGAAAATGGGATTACACAGGAACAACTTCGGACAGAGATTGTTTCTGTCATGGGATATATGATCGAAGCCTTGTTAGATAAGGAACTGGATGCTACTGCATTTCTTATGGGAGGTGATCTCCTTTATCAGTTTGCAAAGCAGACAGGTATGAAAGCTATTTCTCCCATCTGTGAATTAGAGAAAGGAGTCGTGCTCTCGGAAGCTCTTTATAAAGGGAAAAACATAAAATTAATTTCAAAATCTGGTGGATTTGGACAGGAATCACTTTTTACGGATTTATCAAAGATCCTAATAAGGGCTATTACTGACCAAGGCTGAAAAGAGCCCGCGGTTTTACGGAAACTTAAATTCCTGTAAAATCACGGGCTCTTTTTAAAATGCAAGTAAGGTTAGAGAAGATCCATGAATTTTTGAAGACCATCTCTGGTATCATCGCTGTTTAATCTGGAATAAGATGCAGCCTTTTGAAAAAACTGGAAAGATTTTACATCCTCAGACAGGAAATTATGGAATAACATATCAAATAGAACCAGTATCAGAATTTCCCTTGTTATGGTGTTGCTGCTAAAAAGCAGGTCTGTCTTTGGAATCACCAGTGTGATATTTGCATAGGGAGAGCAGAGAGACTTCTCATAATTGGTAATGAGAAGGACGCTGCTGCCATTTTTATTTAAATCGGCCAGTATGGAAGCCAGCTGTTTGTGATTGCCGGAGAGCGATATGGTGATAAAGAGATCGGTCTCCTGAGAGAGACTTTGATATAACTTCAGTGTATCATAGTTGGTAAGTGCCTGTACGGTAAGACCTAGTGTCATAAATTTATGGGCAATTATCTCCGCTATATTCTGATTAAAATTCAGTCCGATAATAAAGATCCGCCGTGATTTTAACATCAATTCTCTGGTGTGGTTGATGTCTGCCGGATTGGTTAAATGAAACAGGCTGTCCAGAAGCATCTTGTAGTCATTAAGAAGGGCGGAATAGTCGGAATGGTTTACGGAGGAAGAACTTTTGTCGATTTCTTTCTGCATCGTATATTTTAATTCATTCAGACCGGAGTATCCTACTTTTTGAGCGAAACGGATGATGCTGGCATCAGATGTTCCGATCTCCTTTGCCAGTTCCTGAGCGCTGAGTTCAATGAATTTCAGGGTAGATTTTTTAATGTATTGTACAATTTTCCAGTCTGTTTTGGTGAACTGGTTGGACATGCCGTCTATACGTGCCATTAAGGTGAAAAGTTCATAGTTTTCTGTCATTTGAAATACAGCCTTCCTTTCAATCTTCCCGGAAAAGGGAAGCCGTTTTGTTATTTCTGTAGCAGTTATGTAGTGAATTTCAAATTAAGTATATCATAATTCTGATTTATAATTCAATATTCCTTGATTAAAAAAGTTATAATTACAAAAAAGTAGCAAAATACATAATTAAAACTGTGAAAATAATATAAATACAATATTGACATGAAAAATGTAGTATGCTACAATTCGGATGACTAAAAGATATACAAAACTGATGAATGAGGAGGTACGAGATGGAGAAACCGCAGATTTTGCTCTTAACTCACGGAGGATGGGGAAAGGCGCTGACGGAAAGTCTGAAAATGATTATGGGAAGCGTTGATTTTGTTCATGAAATCCCGCTTTTGCCGGAGGTTACGTTTGCAGAGTATTACGCCAAGGTGGATGAATATGCAGCCGGGATGCCGGAGAAGTCCCTGATTTTTACGGATGTATTTGGCGGGACAACCACCAATGCAGGTGCTAAAATCGGACGGGAGCGGAATATTAAGGTGGTTTCGGGACTGAATGCGCCGCTTATGATTGAAGCCTGTACCCAGATCCAGTACACCGGAGATTGTAATTTTGATGTAGTTTTGCAGCAGGGGCAGTCATCGATCATTGATGTGATCGGTGAGGTCACTAAGTCAATGGAAAAAAAGGAGAGTTAAAATGGCAGAGGTTGTATTATGCAGAATTGACAGCAGGCTGATTCATGGACAGGTTATGACCAAATGGGTGAATCAGTCACAGGCCAATCGGATTGTTGTAGTAAGCGACAGTCTGGCTGCGGATGAGTTTATGCTTGAGATTTACTTAATGTCTGCACCGGCGGGGGTTAAGGTTGAGTGTTTAAGCAGAGCAGACGCGGTAAAGAATTGGAATGAAGACCAGTTTGGCAGCGGCCGGGTACTTTTACTGCTTCCGGATTTAGCAAGCATGAAGGAAGTATATGAAGGAGGAATTAAGGTCACTGATATTCAGGTAGGAGGGCTGGGGGGAGCTCCTAACCGGAAAGTGGTGTTTCAAAATATCACTTTAGATGATGCAGATGTGGAAAAGTTGATTTCGTTACAGGAGGCAGGAGTAAATATTATCTTCCAGACAATTCCGGAAGATGTACCGCAGGATTTTCACACCATTTTAAAAAAATACAATAACTAAGGAGAGTATGATATGAGTGTGTTGATGTTAGCTGTATGTATGGGGTTTTATTATTGGTTCTGCCGTTTGAGATTTGGGTATACCTTTTCTTCCATGCTTCTTCAGCCAGTTGTCATTGGTGTTTTTGTAGGGCTTCTCACGGGAAACATGCCTCTGGCCATGAAGATTGGTGCAGGACTTCAGCTGGTTTATTTAGGGGTTACATCCACTCCCGGCGGCAATGTGCCAAGTGATCCTGCTCTTGCAGGATGTATTGCAATTCCTCTTGGAGTAATGTCCAATATGTCTCCTGAGGTAGCAATTGCTCTGGCAATACCATTTGGAGTCATTGGAGTATTTGTGGATCAGTTGAGAAGAAGTACCAATGCAGTCTGGGTTCATATGGCAGACCGCTATGCGGAAAAAGCAGATACAAAAGGGATTTTAAGGGCAGCGTTTCTTTACCCGGCTATCGCAGGACTGGTAATTCGTTTCCCAATCGTTTTTGCAATTGACTTTTTTGGTGTAACAGCAGTAGAGAAGCTGATCGCAGTTCTTCCTCAGTGGCTGATGCATTCCTTTGAAATCATGGGCGGAATTCTTCCGGCTCTTGGTTTTGCCATTACCTTATCCGTAATTGGAAAGAAGTCACTGATACCGTTCTTTATAACAGGATTTTTCGCAGTTATGTACTTAAAACTTGATACCATGGCTGTAGCAATTTTTGCAACCTGCGTTGCATTGTTGTTAGGTTTATTCCAGTTAAAGGAGGAGGCGATTTAAAATGGGAGAGCAGACACAGGTAAAAAAACTGAATAAAAAAGATATTACAAAATCCATGTGGATCTATTATGCCGGCGCGGAACTTTCCAATTCCTATGAACGTCTGCAGAGTCTTGTATTCTGTGCGTCCATGACACCGGTTTTAAAGAAGCTGTATGATACCGATGAGGAACTGAGTGCAGCCTTAAAACGTCACCTGGTTTTCTTTAACACGGAAGGAATCTTCGGAGCCATCATTCAGGGAATTGCCATTTCCATGGAGGAACAAAAGGCCAATGGAGAGAACGTAACAGATGAGGCAATTACTGGTATTAAAACCGGACTGATGGGACCGCTTGCAGGAATGGGAGATGCAATTGTATGGGCAGCAATCATGCCAATCATCATTTCCATCTTTTTACCTTTTGCAAGCAGCGGTTCTGCACTGGGAGGCATTATGCCGCTGATCCTGTATCCGGCCATTACCATTGCAATTGCTTACTGGCTGATTCATAATGGCTATACATTAGGAAAAAAGTCTGTGGTATCACTGCTTCATGGCGGCAAGATGAAATCCATTATTTTTACAGCAAATGTCATCGGTCTTACCATGATGGGGGCATTATCCGCAAGCTACGTCACCATATCAACACCTTTGAAGTTTGGTTTTTCCAGCGGAACGCAGATTGTGGTACAGGACATACTGAATACGGTAGCACCAGGTCTGCTTCCTCTGGCAGCCGTGTTTATCATCTATTTTTATCTTAGAAAGAAAGGACCGTATTACAACAGAATCCTGCTTACAGTCGTGGCAGTATCTGTCATTACTTCTCTGCTTGGAATTCTGTAATGGTCTTAAGGAGTAATCATGGAAAATATATACAGTAAAAGCGGTCTTCAGGCCGTGATTAATGCTTCCGGAAGAATGACAAAGCTGGGTGTTTCCACCATATCGAAAGGTGTGGGGGAAACACTGGTGGAGGCAGCCGGCAACTATGTGGTAATTGACGATCTTTATGTCTATGCAGGCAGGAGAATCGGAGAGCTTATCGGAACTGCTGATGCCTGTGTTACATCCAGTGCCTCTGCCGGAATCGCACTGGCAGTTGCTTCTTTAATCTGCGAAGGAAATTTACAGAAAGTAAAGCACCTTTATGACCTTCTGCCTTCTGTTACGAAAAGGGAAGTTATTATTTTAAAGGGGCATAACGTGGACTTTGGGGCACCGGTTGCAGAGATGGTACAGATTGCCGGAGGGAAAATCGTTGAAGCGGGATATGCCAACGGAGCTTCTGTAGAAGATATTGAGCAGGCAGTAACAAAGGATACGCTGGCAATTCTTTTTGTCAAATCCCATCACTGTGTTCAAAAGGAAATGCCAGAAGCCAGATCTGTGATTGAGCTGGCAGAACGTCTTGGGATTCCATGTATCGTGGATGCGGCAGCAGAAGAAGATTTAAACATCTATGCAGCCATGGGTGCGGACTTTGTATGCTACAGCGGTGCAAAAGCCATTGAAGGCCCAACCAGCGGTTTTGTTGCCTGTAAAACAAAGGAACTGGCAGATAACATGAGACTCCAGTACAAAGGGATCGGCAGAGCCATGAAGGTAGGAAAAGAGTGCACCATGGGACTTATAACGGCAGTGGAAGAATACGTTGCCGGAGGAAAGACAAGTCCTGTCTCCAAAGAAGAGCTGGAACGGTTTGCAGCATGTGTAGGGGAGATACCAGGCTGCAAAACATCAATTATTAAGGATGAGGCAGGAAGAGATATATTCCGCTGTAAAATTGATTTTAATCCCCAGCAATACGGGATGAATGCCAAAGACGTGGTAAGAGAGCTGCAACGGGGAGATGTAGCCATCTTTACCAGAGATTATCAGGCAAATATCGGTTCCATCGCAATTGATCCCAGGCCTTTAAACAGTGAGAAAGAACTGGAAATCATTGAACAGAGGCTTAAAGAGATTCACAAATCAGTAAATGGAGGGAAATAGAAGATGGAAGGATTAAATTTTTACAAAGGAAGAGTCTGTTTAAACTGCCTGACTAATTCCGTTGATAATGCCAAGGCAATTTATGAGGCTGCCGAGGGTCATGTTGCAGTCGGGATTTTGTCGGCAAATTATCCGAATGTGGAACATGCAGTGGAGGATATGAAACGATATCAGGAAGCGGTAGACAATAATATTTCCGTTGGTCTGGGTGCAGGTAACCCCGGACAATGGAAAGCAGTTGCAGAAATATCCGGACAGATTAAGCCAAAACACATCAATCAGACCTTTACGGCAGGCGGATATACCAGAGCCAAAACGGGAGAGGGACCATTTTTAAATTCCATGGTTGCACCCTGTGGTAAAGCAGGTTATGTTAAAATCTCAACGGGTCCGCTTTGTAAGGATATGGAACCGGCAATCGTTCCGGTTAAAACTGCAATTGCAATGGCAAAGGAGCAGGGAGCCGATTCCTTAAAGTACTTTCCCATGGGCGGCCTGAAGGTAAAAGAAGAGTTTGAAGCAGTTGCCACAGCCTGCGCAGAGAGCGGATTCGGGCTGGAGCCAACCGGAGGAATTGATCTTGATAATTTTTCCCAGATCTTAAAAATCGCGGTTGATGCAGGAGTGGAACACATCATTCCTCATGTATATTCTTCGATTATTGAGAAAGAAACGGGAGCAACGAGAATATCCGATGTTGTGAAACTTTATGATATGATTCGTGAGATTTTAGATTAAATAAAAGCTGTTTTCCTGTCTGTGAGGCGGGAGAACAGCTTTTTTAGTTTCATTCATTTCTGTATTCACTGGGACTGATCCCATAAACATGCTTAAAAGTTTTGCTGAAATGAAATGGGTCAAGGTAACCGGTCAGCTGGCTTATATCCGCAATGGACAGATCCGGATTGCGCAAAAGCTGCCTTGCAATATTCAATCTGTAGTTTCTTAAATATTTGGAAGGTGTAATCTCTGTGTATTTGAAAAATATTTTGCTCAAATAAGGCACAGAAAAACCAAATTCAGAAGCCAGTGTAGTGAAATCAATCTGAGTCTGATAATTCTTGTGAATGTATTCTTTTATCAGTTCCACGATTTCTTTTGCCCTGTTTGAGGAATGAAGGAGTGTAACGGAGTCAAATCGGTCCAGGGCAGCCAGTAACTTGGTTTCCAGGGCAGCCAGTGTCTTTTCCAGTTCGTCATAATTGACTGGCTTCAGTAAATAATTGCTCACCTCGTACCGGAGTGCTTCCTTCGCGTATTCAAAATCTGTATATCCGCTGATAATCACACATAAGATAAACGGATATTTTTCGTGTATATTTCTTACTAACTCAAGTCCATCCATTTCCGGCATCCGTATGTCTGTGAAAATTACATTGGGCAGATGTTCTTTCGCCATATTTAGTCCTTCCAGACCATTGGTTGCAATGGCTGTCACCTCAAAAGCGGGATTTAACTGTTCGATTCTTCTGGCTATATTTCTGGCAATTAAGGCTTCATCTTCAACAATTAAAACAGAATATTTCAAGGGATCATTCCTCCTATGACAACAATGGCTCCATGGGGTACATTGTTGCTCAGTCTAAATATATGATTGCCGTGGTAGAGAATTTTAAAACGAATGTAAATATTCATCAGACCCATCCCGTCTATTTCCAGATTGGGCAGAACGCCGTTTTTCTCTATCAGGTTAATCTGGTTTTGCAGTTTTTCCAGGTCTTCACTGGAAAAGCCAGGGCCATTGTCCCGGATCTGCAGCTCCCAATAGGTGTTGGTCATAATACCAAGAATTTTCACATTCCATGGTGGACTTGACTTGGTTGAATATTTGATGGCATTTTCCACGATTAACTGGAGGCAGAGTTTTGGAAGCCGGACCTGATGCATTTTTTCCGGTATGTCAAATTCGAATTGAAGAGAGTCACAGTACCTCACCTTCATGCATTCCAGATAATCACTGGTATGGTCAAGCTCATCTTTTAAAAGAACCAGCTGTTCGCTGTCGGAGGAGATATAACGCAGGATTCTGGAAATGGTCTGACACATAAGAATAATCTCGCTGTTCATGTTCTCGTCCGCCATTGCCTGTATGGTTGCCAGAGAATTGTAAAGGAAATGAGGGTTCATCTGCGCCTGCAGCGCCAGCATTTTTGATTGCATGTCACTGTTTTGAAGCTGAAGTTCCCGTTCCATTGATTTCCTTGCTTTTCTCTGCATTTTTAACAGAGCCTGATATAAGGTGTTCACTTCTGTGATGCCAATTTCCATGTCCTCAAATTCCGTTGTGTCTTTTTCTTCCCCTGTCAGCTGGAATGCACGTACCTGATGGTAGATCTTATAAAGCGGAGTGGCAATTCTGCGTGAAATCAGATAAGACACCATAACGGTTATGAGCATGACGGTAAACAGAAGAATAAAAGCTGTGTTTAAGTATTGATGAACCGGCTGCATCAGCATACGGTTATCAATAACAAGTGCTGTAGTAAAACCGGTATAGTCAGATGAAGAAAAAATGATGTATTTATTCTGGGATTTTAAATATATAGGATTTACCCCGGAGCTTTTGGCGGGGGTGTTTTGCTGGGTCTGTATCAGTTTGTAATAGCTGTCTGGTGTTCCGGAGCTGTCAGTCGTATAGATGGTCTTCCCTTCCGGACTGAAAATGTATACATCTTCCTGATACGGGCTGTTAAAGGTATTTACTGTATTTGCTATACTTTTAAAGGATTTCTTTACCTCTACAATCCCCTGCGGGACATTGAGCGGGCTGTAATACAAGCGGCAGAGTGATATAAAATAATTATCACCCGAATACGAATAAAAGCGACCGAGAGTGTCGTCTTTATCACAGTAAATAAATTTCTTTCCCTTCGCCTCAACCACCTTACTGCACCAGTCTTTTTCACTCACCCGCTCCTTTGATGCATGATTATCAAGGCCCACTCCAAATTTACCGTAATCAAGGGAATAAAGGTAAGTCTGATCGGCAGGAGAATTGGGACCGATCATGGCGATAATCAGGTCAAACAGGATTTTCGTGTTATTAATATTTTCATAAATCTCATTTGAACTTAAGGTGTTGTCCTGATAATTGATGTAGATACCAAATTTCTCTTTGATCAGGTTGGAATAAATGATATTCTGAGATACAGTATCAAGGTCGTGTATGACGGAATCAAAGCTGCCCATAATCATGGCAGCATTATTCTGAAGGGAAGAAAAGGCATTTACCTTGATCTTGCCGGTTTCACTAAAAACTGTGTGAACCGTAAATGCCAGGATTACTGCAATGAATAAAGCAGTATAGGGAAGAAAAAGTGTTGACATTATGCTGCGTTTTTTAATTATCTTTGTTTTATTCGCTGCCATTTTAAGCCCTTCCTTCCTGCGGTTTGTTCTGTTGGTTAAAAATATACATGAAAACAGATCAAAATGTTCATTCAAAAATGTCTATATTACACTATATAATACAGATAACATGATAAAAGTCAACATTTAATTTTGGGGAGGTATTTTTTATGAAGTTAAAAAAGTTAGCTGCATTCAGTCTGGCTCTTGTCGCTGCCCTTTCATTTTCAGGCTGTTCAAAAGAGGAAAGTGCTCCGCAGAAAAGTTCGGCTGCAGGAGAAAGCACGTCTGCGGAAGCGAAGACATCTGCTGCGTCGGAAAAAGGTGGAGTTACGCTTTCTTTTATGGCCAGCCAGGACTGGATTCAGGATGCAGAAATTGAACTGTCCAAGAAATTCACGCAGGAAACAGGAATCAAGGTTGATTATCAGATTATTCCATCGGACCAGTATGTGAATCTTCTGATGACAAAGTTAAACACCGGGGAGTGTACGGATATTTTCGGAGCACAGAGCGGTAAATTTGATATTAAAGCACAGATCAATGTGGAAAAAAATGCGGTGGATTTAACCAAAACCTCATGGGGAAGCCAGGTGGAACCATTGGTGGCTGATCAGTTGTCTGTAGACGGAAAGCTTTATGGTCAGCCGATACAGGACGTATCTTCTGTATGGGCAATCGGTTATAACAAACAGATTTTCAAAAAGCTGAATCTGGAGATTCCCAAAGATTATGCAAGCTTCCAAAACGTGTGCGATACCATTAAGGCAGCAGGAATTACTCCGATTTATGAGTGTGTGTCAGATGGCTGGCATCATACATTATGGCTGCCTGAGGCAGGTGTTGAGGCTGAAACAGCAGAACCTGGAATCGTTGATAAATGGAACAGCAACCAGGCGCCTTTCAAAGGAAATGCAACCCTGATGACAATTCTGGACCAGATAAATGACATGGTTGCCAAAGGTTACTGGGGAGAAGACTATATGTCCAATACTTATGCTGATTCAGCAAAAAACATTGCATCCGGTAAATATGCAATGACAGTTGCAAACCAGGGATTCGGAGTGGAAGTAAATAAGGTTAATTCTGAGATTGCGGTGGATGACATTGGCTATTTCGTAATTCCGCTGGCTGACAATCAGACATTAAACGTGAACCCGGCAGGTCCTGCAAGATTTATATTCAGCGGTTCCAAGCATGCAGCTGAAGCACAGCAGTACTTAGAATTCCTTGCTAAGGAAGAAAATCTTAAGTACCTGACTGAAAATGTAGGTAAGTTCAACAAACTGCCATTTAACAACGCCCCCAGCATGTATACGGATACGATTCAGGATTTTTATAACAGATATGATAAAAAGGGTACTGTAATTCAGACAGCTGTAAAATATGTAAATCCACAGTGGAGTGAGATGGGAGCAAACCTGTCAGCCATGATTGTGGGAGAAATGACCCCGGAGGAAGTTCTGGCATCCATTGATGAAGTGAGAGCACAGCAGGCAAAGGCAGCAGGCGATCCCGCCTGGAAATGACAGCATGGAAGATCAGTTGAAAGAGAGTGAATACAATGAATAGAAAAAAGATATATCCTACGTGGTTTGCAGCTGGGGCATTGCTCCTGTATTCGGTGTTATTTGTCCTTCCGGGAGTGATTGGAATCGGTTATTCTTTTACAGACTGGTCATCTTATTCAGATCAGCTGAAATTTGTGGGGCTGGAAAATTTTAAGACTGTATTTTCCGCTGACGGAAATTATCTAAAGATTATGAAAAACACTCTGGTATTCACTCTTGGAACAACTGTTATAAAAAATATACTGGGACTTGCGCTTGCAGTTCTGCTTACAAAGTCCATTCGCTTTTTGAATTTTCACCGGGGTGTTATGTTTATGCCCTCTGTATTATCCACTCTGATACTGGGTATGATTTTCACTTCTATTTTAAATCCGTCAACCGGATTATTAAACACATTTTTCAAAGGTATCGGCCTTGTTGGTCTTGCAAAACCCTGGCTTACAAGTCCCGCATACGCATTTAAGTCGGTAATGGCAGTAGATATCTGGCGGGGTACGGGATACATTATGACGATTTTAATTGCCGGAATCCTGTCTATCTCTTCGGATTATTATGAGGCTTGCAGTATCGACGGTGCCTCCGGCTGGCAGAAATTCCGGTTTATCACGCTGCCGCTGCTTTTACCAACTCTGGCGACAACTACTGTTTTAAATGTGATCTACGGTCTTAAGGTCTTTGACATGATCTATGCATTAACAAATGGCGGTCCGGGAAAGGCTACCACAGAGGTTCTTTATACAGCAGTATTTAAAAAATTCGGCACTGGTCAATATGCCATAGGTACGGCTCTTTCATCCGTTATGTTTTTATTTATGGTGTTTATCGGATTCTTTATGATCCGTCTGATGACGAAAGACGAGGTGCAGGAATAATGAAAGCAAAAAAGAAAGCCGCAGCTGCAGCAGTAAATGCAGCTGCGTGGATTATAACAGCAATATGCCTTGTTCCCATGCTTTTAATATTGTTAAATTCTTTTAAAGACAGTCTGGGAGCGTCGGAGATGAATCTGAAGTTTCCGGCACTTCCCTTACAGTGGAATAATTTTCTGGTAGTAATTGAAAAGGGAAAGCTTCTTACCTCATTTATGAACAGCTGTATCTATTCCGTAGTCAGTGTGTTCCTGTGTACCTTGCTTGCATCAATGGCTTCTTATGTATTCTCAAGGAACCGTTCCAAATTAAACCGTTTTCTCTATCTTTACATGGTACTCGGTATCACCATGCCAGTTAACTATGTGGCATTGACAAAAGTTATGATGTTCCTTACACTAAATAATACAAGACTTGGAATTGTGCTTTTGTATACGGCAATGCAGCTGCCATTTTCAGTATTTCTGATTCATGGCTTTGTGGCAAAGCTGCCGGCAGAACTTGATGAAGCCGCCGTAATTGATGGATGCTCACCGGTGAGACTGTTTGTATCAGTCATTCTTCCGCTATTAAAGCCTGCGATTGCCACAGTGATTGTGCTGACCTTTTTAAATACCTGGAATGAATTTGTTTCACCACTGTATTTTTTAAGCAGTTCTTCAAAATGGCCAATGACATTGTCCGTATATAATTTTTTTGGTATGTATTTTAAAGACTGGAATCTGGTTTGTGCAGATATTCTGCTGACCAGCCTTCCGGTAATCCTGGTATATTTGCTGGGACAGAAATATATTGTATCCGGTATGACGGCCGGAGCAGTGAAAGGATAAGGGTATGTCAGAGAATAAAAGCGGGGCGGTTGTGATCGAAGCAGGGGGAGTGACCCTGACTTATGGGAATATTGCATCAGATATTATCCATTGCAGTTGCAGCAAAGATGGGAGAAAGCAGGTAACTTCCCCTCTTGGAATCCATCTGCCGGAGCAGGGAAAACTGGATTACGAGAGTACAGAATCCGTTTGTCTGCTGGGAAATGGGCGGATGAATGCGAAGGTTGACATAAAAACTGGGGCGGTATGCTGGACTCTTGCCGATACGGGGAAGCTGCTTTTTGAGGAAGCCGGAAGGGAACTGGAGGAGATTCCTGTTTTTCGCTATACAGTAGGTGGAGAAAGTGCTGATGTTTCACGGGTAAAAACTGTGGATGGAGAGAGAAACTTTGTAAATAATCTGGTTTCTCAAAAGGTGCGGACTGCTTACCGGGGAAAATTGTATTTTAAATGGCAGGATAAGGAACGAATTCATGGCCTGGGACAGGGAGAGGAAGGTATCTATAATTATAGAGGAACTACTCAGTATCTGTACCAGCATAACATGAGGAGTCCGATCCCATTTTTCGTATCAGACCAGGGCTACGGCATATTATTTGACTGCGGGTCTTTGATGACGTTCAATGATGATTGCCGGGGATCTTACGTCTATTTGGATACCATTGATCAGCTTTCCTACTATATTATACAGGGCAATAATCTGGATGAAATAATTTCAGGTGTCAGAAGGCTGACCGGTCAGGCCCCCATGCTGCCCAAGTGGTCTTTTGGGTATATTCAGTCAAAAGAAGCCTATCATACCCAGGAAGAACTCATTGCTGTAGTAAATGAATACAGAAAAAGGAAAATTCCAATAGACGGAATTGTACAGGATTGGAATACCTGGGAGAATGGAAAATGGGGGAATAAGATTCTTGATAAAACCCGTTATCCGGATTTTAAGGCAGCAATAGAAGAGCTTCACAGGAAACACGTTCATGTAATGGTTTCTGTATGGCCCAATATGAGTTCTGACGGAGAAAATTACGAGGAGTTTAAAAAAGAGAATCTCCTTTTAAATGATTTCTCCACCTATGACGCGTTTAACCCTGAAGGAAGAAATATGTATTGGAAGCAGCTTGATCAGGAACTTTTTTCGGCAGGTGTGGATGCGTGGTGGTGTGATTCCACAGAGCCGTTTAGCGGACCTGACTGGAGAGGCAGCTATAAAAAGGAGCCATGGGAGCGTTATCTGATTGTTGGAGAAGAACATAAGAAATATTTAGACCCAGGGGAAGCAAATCTGTACGGTGCCGTTCATGCCGGAGGAATCTATGAGAATCAGAGAAACAGCTGTGAGGATAAACGGGTATTAAATCTCACCCGTTCCGGCTATGCAGGTTCACAGGCTTATGGCACTGTACTCTGGTCAGGGGATATCTGTGCAACATGGGAAACATTTCGAAAGCAGATCCGGGAAGGGCTTAATTTTTGCATGAGCGGGCATCCTTACTGGACTTTAGACGCAGGCGGATTCTTTGTGGTAAAGGACAACTGGAAAAAGCGTGGCTGTGGCTGTCATAATGATCCCGAACCTAAATGGTTCTGGCAGGGCGGATATGAACTGGGAACAGAAGACAGGGCGTACCGGGAGCTTTACGTCAGATGGATGCAGTTTAGCTTATTTCTTCCTATGTTCCGTTCTCATGGAACTGATACTCCAAGAGAGATCTGGAATTTCGGAGAGCCTGGAACTATGTTTTATGATGCACTGGAGAAATGTATCCGTCTGAGATATCAGCTTTTGCCATACACCTATTCTCTGGCAGGAAAGGTGGCGCTTCATGATTACACCATGTTCCGCAGCCTTCTGTTTGACTTTCCGGAAGATGAAACTGCCTGTGAATTGGGATCCCAGTTCATGTATGGGGACTCTCTGCTGGTTTGTCCTGTTACAGATCCCATGTATTATGAGTCGGAAAACCGCAGCTTAGAGACGAAGAAACAGTGGAACTGTTATCTCCCCTCTGGAGTAAGCTGGTATGATTTTCAGTCCGGTGAGAAATACGAAGGCGGGCAGTGGGTTACAGTGGAAGCCATTCTTGACCAGATACCGGTATTTGTACGGGAAGGTGGGATTATCCCCATGGAGCAGGGGCTAGAGTATACCTTAGAATCCGTAAATACCCCATTTGAATTCCATATATATGAAGGAAAAGATGGAGCTTTTGAACTGTATGAAGATGCAGGAGATGGGTATGAATATGAGAGCGGAACGTATAACCTGATTCCGGTTTCATGGAACGATGCTGAGAAAGAGTTGTGTGTGGGTGAAAGCAGCTTTGTATTTGATCAATCCATATCCGGGCGGATCTGTGTCGTTCATACTTCATCAGGAAAAATGAAAACCTTCTCTTATAATGGTAAAGAGATAAAAGTTAAAATGCAGGATACAGATTCTGAGGATGAAACCTGCTGAAATAATATGGGAAAAACCGGAGACATGCACTTTGTTCACGTGTACAAGTCTCAGGTTTTTATAATGATTTTTTATGATTTAATAGAATATACCATTAGTTGAAGCTCTTTTGAAGTTTCTGGTTTTCCATAATAATTGGAATAGGTTTGCATTATCTTCATATTTCTGGCCTCTAAAATTCCATCCAGTTCTTCATGAGAATAGAGCCGGATTGTGTCACCACGGAGGATTTCCGGTTTAACCAGGGGGTCTCCATAAGAAATAGTTTTACCCCCATAAAGCATAATTTTCTTTTCCGGGTTCCATTCAAAACTGGATAGAGAAAGAGCGTTCTCACCTGCTTCCCAACTGGTGGCTGGAAAATGTAATTCTGCATATTCCGCATTACACAAATCCATAAAGTGTTTACCACCGGGTTTTAATGCATCTGCTATCACATCAAAAATCTTTAAATTTTCACTATCGTTTTCCAGATAACCAATGGCACCATCTGCTAAGTTTAAGACAACATCAAACTCCTGATTAAATTTAAGATTACGAATATCTGAAAGTATGAACCGGGCGTTTAAACCCTCTTTCTTTGCTGTAATTTCTGCATCTGTGATATAATCTTTGGTAATATCCACTCCGACAACCTGAAATCCTCTTCTTGAGAGTTCCAGACTGTGCCTTCCAAACCCACAGGCCAGATCAAGGATTCGTTGATCTTTTCTTAAGTCTAATGTTTTAATAATAAAATCAATTTGCTGTTTTGTGTCCTCCACCCATGAATGATTTTTTATATCCAGGCTCCATATTTTTTTATACCAGTCTGATTCTTTTGCTACCATCTATAGTTCCTCCAAATTTTTAATTGCCGGCATCATTATTTTAATTTAAAAAATAGAAAATTAGTAGACTTGAATTAAAAAATATGGTATGATGGATAATAGAGTGCGGCTATATATAGAATACTTGTATTGTGCATTTTCGACAAAAACATACAGGAATTTTATCAGATTTGTATATAGATCTCCATAGGTATCCATGATATACTGTACCTAGAAAATAGATGTGTAGTTTGTGACTGGTAAGGCAGGCAAGATCTACAGGGTTAATATCACATGTTAACAGTATGTGGTAAGTGGTCCTGATGGCTTGTCTATTTTTTTTATCTGAAGGGGCTTATGAAGATAGAGAAGGTTCTGAATAATAATATGGTATTAGCTTATAATACTGAGGGAAAAGAGGAAAGCAATCGGCTTTGGTAAGAAAAAAGGCGATGAAGTGGACCACAAACTGGTAGAGCGTGTGTTTATTCAGAATGATAAGCGTGACGCCCGTCATTTTGAAGAATATTTTGCAAAACTTCCTCAGGAATATTGGGAGATCAGCGAGCAGACTGCTGATTATGCAAAGAATGAGTTTGGCATGCAGCTGGATTCCAGGATCATACTGACGATCTGTGATCATATCGCAGGTGCGGTTGAGCGTTATAAAGAAGGGGTTATCCTTCGAAACGCCATGCTATGGGAAGGAAAGCGGTTTTATCCCAGTGAATTTAAGGTGGGTCAGTATGCGGTTGATTTAATCCAAAGAAGGCTTAATATTTCCATGGAAGAGGATGAAGCCATGTTTCTGGCATTTCATTTTGTCTATGGACAGAACAAAAAGCAGGAGCCTGACAATCTGGAATTAATAACAGGCATTATCCGTGACATAGTGGATATTGTCGAAGCTGCTTATCAGGTAAAACTAAATACGGAAACCTGGGATTACAGGCGTTTCGTAACACACATTCGATTTTTTGCACAGCGTATGCTGCAAAACAAGCAGTACGAATCTACAGATGATGAGTGGTATCAGCTTTTGAAGGATAAATACCGCAAATCATACAACTGCATTGTTAAAATAGCTGATTATATTCATGACCGGTACTATTATGAGATGGACCGGGAAGAGATGATGTATCTGATGATTCATATAGAAAAAGTGACGAGAGAACTGACTTAGTTTTTTAGAGCACTGTTAAAACAGAAAGATGGGATTGTTACCGGACTCTATTGTCTGGGCAGGACCCTGCACATAAGCGGCTGCGGATGATTATCAGGCAGTCAGCTTTTAGCAGGGTCTTTTTTTGTAACTTTTTTGAATGATAAGGCGTAACAGACACCTTTTCAGATAGACAATAAAAATAACCTTATAAAGGGGGATCATTTTATGGCATTAGATTATGCTAAAACCGCAGAGACAATCTTAAATAAAGTCGGCGGAGAAAAAAATGTAACAGGACTGACACACTGCATGACACGTCTGCGGTTTGTATTGAAAGATTCAGCAACTCCGAAAGATGCAGAAGTTGAAAAAATTCCAGGAGTCATCCGGGTAATTCGCCAGGGCGGACAATATCAGGTGGTAATTGGAAATGAAGTCAGCAATGTTTACAAAGAGATGTTAAAACTGGGTCATTTTGAAGAGAGTACAGGCTCAGCGGAAGGCGGTTCCAAGGAGAACTTATTTTCAAGGCTTTCCGGTTTTATTGCGGGCTGTATGACGCCGCTTCTTCCTGCCATGCTTGGCTGTGGTATGATTAAGGTAGTTCTGACACTTCTTACTACGTTTAGTCTGATTGACAAAACAGGTAGCACTTATGTGATTTTAAATGCAGCAGGAGATGCATTCTTCTATTACATGCCAATATTGCTTGCCATGACAACAGCAAAACGCCTTGGCTCAAATATATACCTTGCGATGGTAGTTGCTGCATTAATGATTCATCCAGATATCACAGCACTTTTGGCTAATGGTAATACCACATATTTCGGATTACCGGTAACGGCAGCCTCTTATCCTTCATCTGTACTTCCGGTATTGCTGATTGTACCGCTTATGGGTTATGTAGAGCGATTTGCAGATAAAGTCTGCCCAAGCCTGGTTAAAGTATTTTTAAAGCCTTTACTTGTTATTTTTATTACGATTCCTATTGCTCTCATTGTAGTTGGACCAATCGGAAGCATACTTGGAAATTACCTGGCTTCTGGTATTAATTTATTATACAGTAAGGCAGGATGGCTCGCAATAATGATTCTTTCTGCAGGTATGCCGTTTATCGTTATGACAGGTATGCATTATGCATTAATTCCAATTGCATTAACCGGTCTTTCCAGTCTGGGATTTGATGCAATCTTAATTATTACCATGTTCTGTTCTAACTTAGCTCAGGGTGGTGCGTCTTTAGCAGTTGCAGTACGCACGAAAGACAAAGATGCAAAATCTACAGCATCTGCTTCAGGTATTTCTGCAATTATAGCCGGTGTAACAGAACCCGCTATGTATGGTGTTACATTAAAATATAAGACTCCAATGATTGCTGCTGTAATTGGTGCCGGAGCCGCTGGTCTTTATGCAGGAATCATGCATCTGGTAGCTTATTCCATGGGAGGATCACCATCCGGATTATCTTTAATTCAGATGATTGGCGGAACAGGATTTGGTAACTTATTAAATGGTGTGGTAACTCTTATAATATCACTGGTTGTTTCCTTTGTTATGACCTTAGTTCTTTATAAGCCGGAAGTAAAAGAAGAATCACCGGAAGAAGTTGTTGAGATTCCTGTTCCGGAGAAGAGGACACTGGTAGAAACTATTGAACTGGCAAGCCCATTAAGCGGAGATGTAATTCCTTTGAGCCAGGTAGAGGATGCAGTATTTGCCGGCGGTGTTTTAGGCGAAGGTCTGGCAATTATACCTTCTGAAGGAAAAGTATATGCTCCTGCAGATGGGATCATCAGTGCTGTTGTTGATTCCAAACATGCAGTAGGAATTACTACAGATACAGGAGTTGAAATTCTGATTCATGTAGGTCTTGATACCGTTCAGCTGGGTGGAGAAGGCTTCACACTCCACTGCAAGGCTGGAGACAAAGTGAAAAAAGGCAGCCTCCTTCTGGAATTTGATATGAATAAGATTAAAGAAGCTGGTTTCCCGGTTACCACTCCGGTTCTGGTATCCAATATGGTAAACTTTGTCAGCCTGAAGACCACCGATAAAAAACAGGTGAAAACAGGTGAAACTTTATTAACAATTGTCTAATAAATGAAAGAGGTGTAAGATGTCTGTATTTTCTGATAACTTTTTGTGGGGAGGCGCGGTAGCAGCCAACCAGTGTGAGGGTGCCTGGGATGTAGACGGGAAGGGAATCTCTGCTTCCGATGTATGTACAGGAGGTTCCCATACTAGATCCAAGCGGATCACAAGGACCTTAGAGCCTGACACCTTCTACCCAAGCCATGAAGCCATTGATTTTTATCATCACTATAAAGAAGATATTGCTCTGTTTGCAGAGATGGGATTTAAAGTATTTCGTTTCTCCATTGCCTGGACCAGGATTTTTCCTACAGGCATGGAGGAAACTCCAAATGAAGAAGGACTTGCTTTCTATGACCGTGTGATTGATGAATGCAGAAGTCATAACATTGAGCCTCTCATTACCATCTCTCACTATGAGATGCCATTTGCACTGACAGAAAAGTACAACGGCTGGTCCTCCAGAGAGTGCATCGATTTATTCGTGAGATATGCCAAGACGCTGTTTAAGCGCTATAAAGGAAAGGTGAAGTACTGGCTGACATTCAATGAAATTAATGCCGGAACAATGCCTATGGGAGGTTTCCTCTCTCTTGGTATTTTAAATGAAGGAACGACTGATTTCACCAATCAGGTTGATGATCCTCAGCTTCGCTTCCAGGGTCTGCATCATCAGTTTGTTGCCAGCGCCCTTGCTGTGAAGGCAGGCCATGAGATTGATCCTGACTGTAAAATCGGCTGTATGATCTGCCACATTACCACCTATCCAATGACCTGCAATCCCGATGATATTCTGGAAGCCCAGAAAAGAAACCAGATCTTAAATCAGTTCTGCGGAGATGTTCAGGTGCGTGGTGAGTATCCTAAGTTCATGGATCGATATTTCAAAGATAACGGTCTTGAAATCAAGATGGAACCAGGTGATTTAGAGATTATCAAAGATGGCTGCGTGGATTATTATACATTCAGCTACTATATGTCCAACTGTGCTTCCGCTGATCCGGATCTTGAAAAAACCTCCGGCAACTTAATGGGCGGAGCCAGGAACCCCTATCTGGAAGCAAGTGACTGGGGCTGGCAGATTGATCCCAAGGGTCTGCGTTATACATTAAATGAGCTTTATGGCCGCTATGAGATACCCCTTATGGTAGTGGAAAACGGTCTGGGTGCCTACGATAAAAAGGAAGAAGACGGAAGCATTCAGGATGATTACAGAATCAGCTATTTAAAGAAACATATCGAGCAGATGCGTGAAGCAGTTGCCGACGGTGTGGATTTAATGGGATATACGCCATGGGGATGCATTGATCTGGTCAGCGCTTCTACGGGAGAAATGGCAAAACGCTACGGTTTCATCTATGTTGAGAAATACGATGACGGAACTGGAGATTTATCCAGAAAGAAGAAAAAATCCTTTGACTGGTATAAAAAAGTAATTGAATCCAATGGAGAAGTATTAGATTAATATAACTGGGGAGTTATTTATATGAAAAAAAGAGGTTTGGCAGCCGGTCTTGTTTTAATGACCATGATTATGGCATCGGGTTGTGGCAGTGCGGCAAAGACAGAAACAACTGCTTTGCAGACAACAACTGAAACAACGGACGCAGCTGCGGAAGCAGCACCCGTTTCGTCAGACGATACAAAAGATGGGGCCGCAGTGGTTTCTACCACATACGGTCCCGTAAAAGGGGTACAGGAAGGGGAGCTCCTGACCTGGTACGGAATTCCATACGGAAAGGCACCGGTGGGTGAATTAAGGTGGCAGGCGCCAGCTGCACCGGCTGCCTGGACGGAGGAATTAAATTGTACCGAAGCATCACAGCCTGCGCTTCAGCTTTCAGGAACTGAGGTAAAGGGAAGTGAGGATTGTTTAAAGCTTGATGTATATGCAAAAGAGGGAAGTAAAAAGCTTCCTGTGCTTGTATTTATACACGGAGGCAATAATCAGACCGGTAAAGCGGGAGAAATTCCCGGAGCTGATCTGGTAAAGAATGATAACTGCGTTTATGTTTCAGTGGATTACCGTCTCGGGCTTTTGGGATTTAACTGCCTGCCGGCATTAACCGGCGGAGAGAATGGAACCGGAAACTTTGCCATGCTTGACATCGCCTATGCCCTTGACTGGGTTAAGGATAACATTGAAGCATTCGGCGGAGATCCGGGTAATATTACTATTTCCGGATTTTCAGCAGGAGGCCGTGATGTTATGGCAATGCTGATCAGTCCTCAGTTTAAGGGGAAATTTCAGAAAGCCATTGCTTTCAGCGGAGGTATGACCACAGCTTCAGAAGAGTTAAGTGGGAAAAAGATTGCAAAAGCCATAGCGCCTCTTGCTGTCGAGGATAAAAAGGCAGCAGATGAAAACGCTGCTTATCAGTGGCTGATGACAGATTCCGCTGATGTTAAGGAATACCTTTATTCCATATCAGCAGAACGTCTGGTTCCTCTTATGGGAAATGCGGCTATCCGTATGAGTGTATTCCCTCATCTTTATGAGGATGGAGTGGTCATTCCGAAAAACGGATTTGATACGGAAAATTATAACAGCGTTCCGCTCATGATGCTTACGGGAAGCTCTGAGTTTTCCATGTTCTGTCTGGGAGATGGATATTTTAAGAGTGATGACATGGCAGGATATTCAGAGGATGAGATTAAGGCGGCCAAAGCATTTGCCAGCAAATACGGAAGTGATATGTACCGGATCTTTAATGCTCAGGAAAGTGCGGTGAAGATGTCTGATCATTATCAGTCTGATATTTATATCTGTCAGGTTAATTACGGCAGTGATCAGTCTACAGTCAAAGATTTAGGTGACTATGGTGCATTCCATGGCATTTTCGTTCCCATGCTTTCTGCCAGACACAATTATCTTGAGTTTTTCCCGGATGCATTTGGTAAGGCAGGCTATCAGGCAATGGCGAAGCAGTACAACAGTTATCTGGCAAACTTTTTACAATCAGGAGATCCAAATGGTGACGGGCTGGCAGCATGGAGCAGCTGGAAACCGGATAAAAAAGTGTCCATGGTATTTGATGGGACACAAACCGATGCAGTTGTAGAAGAAAAAGATGTAACAGCCACCTATGAGAATATTATGAAAGCCATGGATCAGGATACCAGTGTTTCCGCTGAGATTAAGGATAAAATGATCAAAAATATTCTGAACGGACGGTGGTTCAGCCGCGAATTAGATGAACATTACGGCAATAAAAGCCTTTGGAGTGACGTAGAATAGGTGTTTAAAAAGAGATTTGTAATTCCTGAAAAACCAGGAGTTACGAATCTCTTTTTTTGTGGTACTATATGGGGAGAGGTATGTTTTTTTACGAATGAAAATGAAGCGGCGGAAATTATTCTCTTATATTTCCATAGAGGATTTTATATAATCGAATCATAGAAATGCGGCTGACAGGGGGAATCAGACATGGTTAAGATATTTCTTGCAGAGGATGAAAAAATTGTCCGTGAAGGAATTAAAAACGGAATTGCCTGGGAAAAATATGGGTTTGAATTTGCCGGGGAAGCACCGGATGGAGAGTTGGCTTATCCCATGATATTAAAATCGAAGCCGGATATACTGCTTACGGATATCCGGATGCCTTTTATGGATGGACTGGAACTGGCGGAGATGGCGAAACGGGCTTTACCGGATATACATATTATGTTTTTCAGCGGATACGATGATTTTGAGTACGCCAAACGGGCGATTAAGATTGGAGCTGCGGATTATCTCTTAAAGCCGGTGAGCAGCAGTCAGCTTTTAGAAGCGTTGGAACGAATGAGTGAGACAATCATGCAGGAAAAAAGCGAGAAGGGATATAAGCAGGAATTTTTAAAGCAGCAGGAAGAACGAAAGCAGATGGACCGGGACCGGTTATTTGATAGTATCGTATCAGGGAAGCTGGGACTTTCTGAGCTGCTTCGAAAAGGTCAGGAGCACAATCTTTCTTTATCTGCCCCTATGTACAATCTCATTTTGTTTCAGGCAAAAGGAGCGGAGAGCCAGGATCAGTACTCGGATGAGAATGTACTGTTTGATAAGAGACTGAAGGAAGAACTGGAAGGAAGAGCTGATATCATCGGATTTAACCGGCTTTCAGAAGGGTATGGCTTTCTGATTATGGGAGAAGAATCGGATATGGAACGGAAGGTAACATATTATTCGGAGATTCTCATACGTCTGGCGGAATCATTTCCTGAGATGGAGTATTTTGGAGGGATCGGGACTCCGGTGTGCAGACTCAGTGAGATCCGCACTTCCTTTAAAGCAGCAAGCAGGGCTTATGCCTGCCGTTATATGCTGGACCGCAACCAGATTCTAACGGCGGAGGCGGCAGTGCGGATTCATAATGATACGGGAAGTATCAGCCTGGAGGGAATTGATATCACCAAGTTAAGTCGTGACATTATTCCCAACTTCTTAAAGAACGGATCAGTCCCTGAGGTGAAGTATTTCGTTGAGGAATATATGGAAGCCTGCGGGAATAACATTAATTCACTGATTTTCAGGCAGTACATCCTGATGGATGTGTATCTGGCAGTAATTGGGTTTGTGTCTCAGCTAGGCTTTGAGCCGGAACAGGTTTTAAAGGAGTTTGGAGATGCAAAGACCATGCAGCCCTGTGTGAACTCCATGGAATCTGCAGTTAAGTATACCAGGGAGATCCTTGCTAAGGCAATTGGTTTTCGAACCACCTGTTCTCAGAAAAAGTACCGTCTGGTTCTTGAAAAGGCAGTGGATTATATAGCAGCCCACTATCAGGATGAAGATATTTCATTAAATGCTGTGGCGTCGGCAGTCAATATCAGCCCCAATCATTTCAGTACCATCTTCAGTCAGGAGATGGAAATTACGTTTGTGGAGTACTTAACAAAGGTGCGCATGGATGCTGCCAGGGAATTACTGTTGAAAACGGATTTAAGGACTTCAGAAATCGGATATCAGGTGGGATATAAGGATCCCCATTATTTCAGTTACCTGTTTAAGAAGATTCACGGAATCACACCGAAGGCGTTTCGGTCAGGGGGAGAAAATGAAGTACAAAAGTGATTCAATAAAGGCGAAAATAAAAAACATGCAGGCAATTTTATTTATCCCGGTCATCATTATGATTGGGATATTGCTATATACCATGGAATGGCAGAATCAACAGTATCGTCAGAGTATACGTAACCTTACAATGGCAACAGAATTTAATTTTGATTTTAAATCCAACATTGATTATAAGATGTACCGGATTGTTATCGGAGCAGACACCTTTGAATCCTTAAACCCGTATGAGGATCTGGAAAATTCCAAAAAGATCTTTTTGGAGCTGAAAGACACCACTCCCCAGGATACCAGCAAAAAGGGGCTGGATGGGATTGTAGTTTTAATCGGAATGCTGGAAAAACGAATTGAGGATATTCAGACCAGCAACATCATCGGGGATTATGACCGGAACATGGCACGTCTTGATCAGGATATCTATGCGATTACTGATTTAATCCAGGAGTCCATGTCTGATTATATCTATAATGAGACAAAGACTCTGGAGTCTGTTCGCCAGAAGCTTGACACCCAGACAAGGCAGGTCATTGCTCTTTGCATTGTGATTGCTTCTTATCTTATTGTCTTTTTACTTGCCTCTTTTTCTTCCTTTGGAAAAAGAATTACAAAACCCATTGAGGAACTATGTGAATATACCATGAAGCTGGCAGACGGGAACCTGGAAGTCAGCGCGCCAAAAAGCAATATCAGGGAGCTAAAGGTTTTAGGGGAACAGTATGACCAGATGGTAATCCGGATTGGAGAACTGATCCAGCACATAAAGGAAGAACAGGAGTTAAAGAGAAAAACAGAACTGAAGCTGCTTCAGGCTCAGATCAATCCTCATTTTCTCTATAATACGTTAGATACCATTGTCTGGCTGGCCGAGGGAAAGCAGCATCAGGAGGTGGTGGAGATGATTACTGCACTGTCTTCTTTTTTAAGAATCGGTTTGAACAACGGACGGGATTTTATTACGATTAAAGAGGAAGCAGAGCATATAAAAAGTTATCTTTTAATCCAGCATTTCCGCTACGAGGACATTATGGATTATGAGATTGATTTTGAAGAACGGATCCGGGATTATTCCATATTAAAACTTACCCTGCAGCCCATTGTGGAAAATGCACTTTACCATGGAATAAAGAATTGCAGGAAAAAAGGATTCTTACGGATCAGCGGCTGGCAGGAGAATGAAGATATTCTTTTAAAGGTAGAGGATAACGGAATTGGAATGAAACCGGATGAGGTAAGAAAAATGGAGCATCAGATTGCCGGCGGCAGCAAAGCGGATTTTCACGTAGGGGAAGGCTTTGGAATTGCCAATGTGGCAGAGCGGATCCGGCTGAATTTTGGTGAGGCATATGGACTTACCATTGAAAGCGAGTACGGAGTCGGAACGGCTGTTACGGTGAGGATTCCGGCAGTAAGATGGGGAAATATATAAAAAAATCAACTTTTATCCGAAAAAAATCAACTTAATTTCTGGAATACATGGAAATAGCGTAAGAAACTTAACCCTTTGCAAAAGATATTGTATTGAGAAATCAGGGGGATGGGTCTATGATACAGGTAGTTACTTAATAGTGAGTTATTCTTATTGGAGGGAACGGATATGAAGAAAAGAGTTTTAAGCTTTCTGACAGCTGCGGTTATGACAACCGCCATGATTTTATCCGGTTGCAGCGGATCTCAGACAGCCGCAACCACAGCAGCACCTGCTGCTACAGAGAAAAAAGCAGAGACAACGGAAGCAGCAAAAACGGAAGCAGCAACTACCACAGCAGCACCTGCTGAGAAAAAGGAGATCGTAGTGGGATTCTCTCAGGTTGGTGCAGAGTCTGACTGGAGAACGGCCAATACCGAATCCATGAAGTCAACGTTTACAGAAGCAAACGGTTACAAGCTGATTTTTGATGATGCACAGCAGAAACAGGAAAATCAGTTAAAGGCAGTTCGTAACTTTATTCAGCAGGATGTTGATTATATCGTTATCGCACCAGTTACAGAAACTGGCTGGGATACCGTTTTACAGGAAGCTAAGGACGCAGGCATACCGGTTATCATCGTTGACCGTATGATTAATGTATCTGATGATTCCTTATATACTGCATGGGTTGGTTCCAACTTCCTTCAGGAAGGTTATGATGCAGTAGCATGGCTTGATGATTATTTAAAGAAGAATAATAAAGCAGACAGTGACATCAATATCGTTACTCTTCAGGGTACCATCGGTTCTTCCGCACAGATTGGACGTACCAACGGCGTGGAAGAGAAGATGAAAGATCATCCGAAGTGGAAGATGTTAGAGCGTCAGACTGGTGAATTTACACAGGCAAAGGGTCAGGAAGTTATGGAATCCTTCTTAAAGACCTATAAAGATATCAATGTTGTAATTGCTGAGAACGACAACATGGCATTTGGTGCGATTGATGCAATCAAGGCAGCAGGAAAGACTTGCGGACCGAAGGGCGATATCATCATCATTTCCTTTGATGCAGTTTCTGCAGCATTTGACTCCATGATCGCAGGAGATATGAACGTTTCCGTAGAGTGTAATCCTCTTCACGGTCCTCGTGTAGCTGAGATCATTCAGAAGCTGGAGAAGGGCGAAAAAGTTGATAAGATTGCATATGTAAAGGAAGGCGTATTCCCGGCAGATACAGCAGCAGCTGAAAAACCAAAGAGACAGTATTAATTGGTTGGGACTAAGGCGCTGAAAGCAGAATGATAGCCAGAGAAACAGGTGCAGGGAATGGAGGACGGGGTCAGTCCTCCTCCAGGCACCTTTTTTAATCTCCTGACATGCAGTGAAAAGCAGAAAAAGTGGAGAAAAAGGAGGGATCTTATGCCCAATGAGATAGTACTTAGCATGAAAAACATATCGAAGACATTTCCCGGGGTACGTGCCTTAGACCATGTGGATTTTACCTTAAGAAGCGGGGAGATCCATGCTCTTATGGGAGAAAACGGAGCAGGTAAGTCAACGCTCATAAAGGTTTTGACCGGGGTAGAAGAATTTGAATCAGGTGAGATAAAAATTGAAGGCGAAAGTCAGATGATTATTAACCATTCTCCCCAGGAAGCCCAGGAGCATGGAATCAGTACCGTATATCAGGAAGTAAATCTCTGTCCCAATTTATCGGTGGCTGAGAACCTGTTTATCGGAAGGGAACCAAAGAGGGCAGGTCTCATCGACTGGAAGACCATGAACCGGAAAGCGGCTGAGCTTCTTTCCAAACTTGATATGAACATTGATGTAACAAAGGCACTGGAGAATTACTCCATTGCACTGCAGCAGATGATAGCCATAGCAAGAGCTGTGGATATGTCAGCAAAAGTTCTGATTCTTGATGAACCTACCTCCTCCTTAGATGACAATGAGGTAGAAAAGCTGTTCCGGTTAATGAAGCGTCTGAAAGCAGACGGAGTGGGAATCATCTTTGTTACTCATTTTCTCGAGCAGGTTTATGAAGTCTGCGATAAGATAACCGTACTTAGAAACGGCGGTCTGGTAGGTGAATATGAAGTAGAAAAGCTTCCCAGAGTACAGCTGGTGGCCAAGATGATGGGTAAGGATTTCGACGATCTGGAAGCCATTAAAAAAGAAGGAAAAACTGCTGGAAAATCCAGTGAGGCAGTCATTGATGCCAAAGGAATCGGCAGGCAGGGAACCATAAAACCCTATGATTTGCAGATTTATAAGGGCGAAGTAATCGGGCTGACCGGACTTCTTGGTTCGGGCCGTTCAGAACTTGCAAGAAGTCTGTACGGGGCTGATAAACCGGATAGCGGAGAGCTGAAGGTCAATGGAAAAACCGTGGTTCTCCATACTCCCCTGGACGCCATGATGGCTGGTATGGCATATCTGCCGGAGAATCGGAAAGAGGAAGGAATTGTTGCTGATTTATCGGTAAGGGAGAATTTAATTCTGGCTCTTCAGGCTAAGAGAGGCATGTTCCATCCAATTGGAAGCAAAGAACAGGAGGAACTGGCTAACAAGTATGTGAAGCTGCTTCAGATTAAGACCGCAAGTTTGGATACTCCCGTAAGAAGTTTAAGCGGAGGAAACCAGCAGAAGGTAATTCTGGGAAGGTGGCTTCTCACAGATCCTGATTTTCTGATTCTTGATGAACCGACCAGAGGAATTGATGTTGGTACTAAGACTGAGATTCAGAAACTGGTGGTCCAGCTGGCAAAAGAGGGTGTTACTGTTATGTTTATCTCCTCTGAAATTGAGGAGATGATCCGTACCTGCAGCCGGATGGCAGTATTAAGAGACCGGGAGAAGGTTTCTGAGCTTATGGAGGATGAACTTGATCAGAACCATATCATGAAGGCGATTGCAGGAGGTGGAACAGATGAATAAGGGAAAGGCATTTATGAAAAGACTGACAGGATACCGCTTGTTTCTGCCCCTCTTCTGTCTGGTGCTTGTTCTGTTTTCCAATTTGATTAAGACTCCCAGCTTCTTTGAGGTAACGATTAAAAACGGCGTTCTCTATGGATATATTATTGACGTAATTAATCGTGCCAGCGATCTGGTTATTCTGGCTGTTGGAATGACTTTGGTAGTTGCTGCCTCAGGTGGTACTGATATCTCAGTGGGCGCTGTCATGTCAGTGGCGGGAGCGGTGTGCTGCTTCATTCTTTCAGGAGGGCAGCAGTCTGTAAATGAGTTTGTGAATCCTTATATTCTGGGGGTACTGGCAGCTATTCTTGCAGGAATTTTATGCGGCTGCTTTAATGGTTTCCTTGTAGCAAAGCTTAAGATCCAGCCCATGGTGGCAACTTTGATTTTATTTACCGCCGGACGGGGAATTGCACAGCTGATTACAAAAGGTCAGATCACCTATATCCGTGTGGAATCCTATAAGATGCTGGGATCAAGCATTCCAGGCATCCCCATTCCCACTCCCGTGTTTGTGGCTCTGATTGTGGTGCTTCTCACCTATGTTCTGTTAAAGAAGACCACATTGGGACTTTATATTCAGACTGTGGGAATTAATGCGAAGGCTTCCAAGCTGATGGGAATTAAGTCTGCTATGATTATTTTCCTTTCTTATGTTTTCTGCGGTCTCTGCGCCGGTATATCCGGGCTTGTGGCCTCTTCCAGAATCTATTCTGCCGATGCCAACAACATTGGACTGAATCTGGAATTAGATGCCATTCTTGCAGTGGCACTTGGAGGAAACAGCCTTGCAGGCGGAAAATTTTCACTGTTAGGAAGCGTCATCGGAGCTTACACCATTCAGGCGCTGAGCACCACTCTTTATGCCATGGGTGTTTCACCAGACCAGATTCCGGTATATAAAGCGGTTGTAGTTGTTGTAATTGTAGCGTTACAGTCAACTGAGTTAAAGCGTATGGTGAGTAAACTGCAGATGAACGTTAAGTCAGGAAAGAAGGTGGCATAAATGAAGAAGAGGGAAAAAATTGATGGAAAGGTTTTTTTACTGATTATCACCATCGTTCTCTTTTTGGTGATGTATGCAGCCGGTCTGATTATATTCAAAAGCAAAGGGTTTGCAAAGCCTCAGGTATTTTTGAACCTGTTTATATCTAATGCCGGCCTGATCGTAATTGCAGCGGGTATGACAATGGTTATGATAACCGGTGGCATTGATATTTCGGTTGGTTCCGTTGTAGCCCTGACCTGCATGATGCTTGCATGGATGATGGAAATTAAGGGAATGGGAGCTGTTCCTGCTCTTGTAATCGTTCTGATTATGGGGATTGTGTTTGGTCTGGTACAGGGTTTTTTAATCGCATATTTAAAGCTTCAGCCCTTTATTGTCACACTGGCGGGAATGTTCTTTGCAAGAGGTATGACCGCCATTATCAGCCAGGAAATGATCAGCATTAAAAATGAAATGTTTTTAAAATGGGCAAAGAGCAAAATTAATTTAACCTTTTTAGGCGGTACCGTAAACAAAAAAGGTGTGGTGAATTATTCATTTATTTATCCCAGTGTAATCATTGCACTGATCGTTCTGATCGGCATATTTGTTCTTTTAAAGTTTACCAAGTTTGGAAGAACTATTTATGCGGTAGGCGGAAATGAACAGTCAGCCCTGATGATGGGATTAAATGTCAGACGGACCAAGCTGCTTGTATATGTGATTAATGGTTTTTTATGCTCGCTGGGCGGATTCTTATTCGCATTAAATACCTGCGCAGGCTTTGTTGAACAGGCAAAGGGCTTTGAAATGGAGGCCATCGCCTCGGCAGTAATTGGAGGAACCCTGCTTACCGGAGGGGTAGGCAACGTGTTCGGCAGCCTGTTTGGAGTTTTAATTAAAGGAACAATTGAAACCTTTATTACATTCCAGGGTACGCTATCTTCCTGGTGGACCAAGATAACAATTGCAGCACTGCTTGCATTCTTTATTATTCTTCAGAGCCTGTTTGCAAAGGCAAAGGAAAAACATTAAACAGATTGATTGGAAGCCGGAGGAGTTTATGATTCCCACGGCTTCTTTTTTCTTTCTGTATTGTACTTGCGTTTGGTTCTTTGATTGATTATAATCGAGTAAGACTGTTTTTTTATAAACAGAAAATCAATCTGGCAAAAACGGAGGTAATACAGAAAAAGTACGCTTTTACTGGAAAAAAGTATGAAAAAATTTATAGGAAACAAAGCGTTTTATAAGATGGTACTGGCCATTGCGATCCCCATTATGATCCAGAACGGAATTACTAATTTTGTCAGTCTGCTTGATAACATCATGGTGGGAATGGTGGGTACCGGGGAGATGTCGGGAGTTGCGATTGTAAACCAGCTGATATTTGTTTTTAATGTCAGTGTGTTCGGTATCGTCTCAGGTGCGGGTATCTTTGGAGCCCAGTTTTATGGCTGTGGAAAGCATGACGGAGTAAGACATACCTTCCGGTTTAAATTTTTATGCTGTCTGTTCCTGGCAGCTGCGGCAGCCGTCATATTCTATTTTTTCGGAGATAACTTAATTTACATGTACCTTCATGGAGAAGAAAGCGGCGGAGATCTTACAATTGCTCTTACCAATGGCCGCAAATACATGCTTGTTATGATGGTGGGGCTCTTGCCCTTTGCCATTGAGCAGGCATATACCAGTACTCTTCGTGAATGCGGGGAAACTGTGATTCCCATGAAGGCAGGAATTGTTGCAGTGCTGGTTAATCTGGTTTTTAACTATATTCTTATCTTTGGTAAATTCGGCGCACCCGTTCTTGGAGTGGTGGGCGCAGGAATTGCTACAGTTTTGGCACGGTATATTGAGACAGCAATCGTAATAGTCTGGACCCATAAGCATAAAGAACGTTTTCCATTTATCGAGGGTGCATATAAGAGCATGCATATACCAGCGGGCCTGGTCGGCAAAATCTTTGTGAAGGGTACACCTTTGATTGTAAACGAAGCTTTGTGGGCAAGCGGAGTGGCAATGTTAATGCAATGCTACTCTGTCAGAGGACTGACTGCTGTGGCGGGATTAAATATTTCCAACACCATTGGCAATGTGTTTAATGTGGTTTATCTGGCTCTTGGAGTGTCTGTTTCCATTATTGTAGGTCAGCTCCTGGGTGCCGGAAAGATGGAGGAAGCAAGAGAGACAGATACCAAACTCATCGTATTCTCCGTTGCATCCTGCGCTGTAATGGGTACAATCCTGGCAATTGTAGCACCTCTGTTCCCGATGATTTATAATACAACCGATGAAGTGAAACACTTGGCAGTTCAGTTTATCCGGATTCTGGCGTTTATTATGCCAATGAATGCATTTATGAATGTATCTTATTTTACACTGCGTTCTGGAGGAAAAACGGTTGTAACCTTTTTCTTTGACAGTGTATTTATGTGGGTGGCTAGTATACCGGTAGCGTATCTGTTGAGCCGATACACCCAGATCCCCATTGTTCCGCTTTATTTTATGTGCCAGATGGTAGATATTATTAAATGTATCATCGGTTTTGTTCTGGTAAAGAAAGGGGTATGGATTCAGAATATCGTTCTGGATCATGAGGCATAAGAGAGGAGAAGGTATGATGTTTGAGTCGGTTTCCGTTGATACAACCATAGAAGAACTTTGCACAAAAAAAGAGCTTTCCCAGTTTTCTGATTATTTTTTCACCCATATGACAGAGGATGTATGGAAGCGCAGAATTGGTGATTATGGAAATGAGCGTTGTGGGCTACTGCCTGCGATAAAGCGGATTTATGAGGTAATGGATGAAAACAGCCAGGTAATCTACGATGTTTATCCAAAAGAGGAATGGGAAAAAGAACCGGATAAGGAACAGGTCAAACTGATTCATATGCCCGGAGACCCGGATAAGCCCTTTGTGCTTGTGTGTCCCGGCGGGGGGTATGCAAGGGAATGGGTACTGGTTGAAGGCTATCCCATTGCCCAGCAGTTAAATCGAATGGGGTATTCTGCATTTATCTTAATTTACCGGACAGGTCAGAAGAACCTTCTTCCCAAACCTGTGGAGGATACAGCGGCGGCTCTTAAATTTCTTGATGCCAATCGGGACAAGTTTCAAATCAGAATGGAAGGCTATGCAGTGGCGGGATTTTCCGCAGGAGGCCATCTGGCAGCTGTATGGGGTACAAAAGAGAAGGGATATGGGGCCTATGACATTCATAAGCCTGGTGCCCTGTTTCTCGGCTATCCCAGTATCTCAACGGTTCAGTTTTTAAAAGATATGGAGCGGGCTTCTGATTCTGAGCGGGCAGCAGCCGTGAAGTATTTAGAACGGATCGGAGGGGAGAATTTTACAAAAGAAGGGCTGGCGGAGTACAGTGTGGAATACCTTATGGATCAGAGTTATCCTCCCTGCTATCTGGTTCACAGCAAGGATGACCCAGTGGTTAATATTGAAGCCAGCTACTTAATGGAAGAACAGCTAAAGTGCTTTAAGGTCCCTCACAGAGTGCGGTTTATGGAGCATGGCGGACACAGCTTCGGTCTTGGAAACGGGACGGAACTTGATGGCTGGCTGGCAGACGCCGTCAGTTTCTGGGAAGAGGTACGTTAAGGACTCTCCTTATTGCCCTGTTTTTTTCTGATCAGCATACTGCTTTCTGTTTTTAGAAGGTGACATGCCGATTATGGACTTAAATACACGGTTAAAATGGGTTACATTGGAAAATCCCACCTCTTTGCTGATATCTGTGATTGTCCTGTTTGTCTCCATAAAAAGCCTTTGAGCATGGATGATGCGGATGTGATTGATATACTGGATTATGGTGCTGTTTGTGTAGCGCTTAAACTCCCGGCATAAGTAATAAGGGCTTAAATAAAAGCGGGAGGCCAGATCCTCCAGGGTGATGTTTTCCGAAGAATGGCTGTGAAGGTAGTGAAGAATTTCCGTAATGCGGCTCCGGTTTTCCGGGGCTGCTTTTTCATCCGCTCTTCTGGCAATTTTAATTAATAGGAGATTGAGCAGCATCTTCATGGCATCAGAATGAAACCCTTCCCCATCGCCCTGTTCTTTTAAAATATCGTTTAACAGAAGGTGAACGGACTGGCTGGCTTTTGTATCAAACCGGTATACTCCGGCTGACTGGCTGAGAGTGTGGAGAACTTCCGGCACAATGACTGTTTCTGGGGAAAAATAGACCAGAACCCGTTTAAAGGGAACATCATTATCTCCATAGGAATGGTGCATGGAGTAGGGGGGAAAGATAATAAATTCCCCTGAGTTTAAGGAATAAATATTATCGTCCACCATATGATATCGTTTTCCATATTCCAGATAATATATTTCGAAATATTCGTGATAATGGGATTTGGCCATATTATCGTTCACGCCCTGAATCCGCTCACTGGCGATCATCTGGCCTCCTGCCATAATAAAACTTGCTGTATCAATCAAGATCGTACCTCCATGGGTATAACTGGCTTCATTATAACGTTTTAATGACCGGATATCAATATAGGATTAATGAGAAATGCTCTCAGTAAATGTTCTTGCTTTTTCTTAGCTCCTGTGATATCATGAACTTAGTTAGCAATAACTAACTACATGTGAATATTCTATACATCAGACTAACCCTCTGAGATTATCCTTCATTGACCCGTGAGGGATCATGACTCCTACAAAAAACCCGCCCCTGTAACCGCATGACAGGGACGGGCTTTTTGGTTTTATTACATTCCGATCATATCAAACTGCTGGAATGAAATCACAAGTCTGCAGTCTTTTTTAGGATTCGGATATTTAATCTGAACGGACTTTAATGTCTGGCTGTAATACCAGCCGCAGTCTGCTGCTTCAAATTTTTTCCGATACAGGAAATGGGGGAGTTCTTCACCGTCTAATGTAATCCAGAATGGAGCCTTGTCTCTGCGGATTACATCTAAATAAATGCTTTCAACCGTAGTCTGATAGCTGCCCTCCTGCTTAAATTCCAAAACGGTTTGTTCACCAGAAGTCATAATAAGTTGGGTCTTTAAATAATCTCCGTTCTGATAATTTAATGTAGTGCCGTCATCCTCGTAGAGTGTAAAGGAATTGTCTTTGCCAGCAGCAAGAAGCAGATGGATACCGGTAACCGATTCGGTAGTTAAGTTATTCATCTGGTTGGCTGCCATAGGAATGATTGCACCTTCCCGTACAAAGAGTGGAATACTTGCCATTGTTACCGGGAACTCAATGGTTTGTCCGCCCTCGAATCGTTCTCTGGTATAGAAATCATAGAACGTCTCCCCCTCGGGCAGATAGACGCTTCTTGTAAGAGCACCTTTTTCCACAATATTTGCTACCAGCAGAGAATCTCCGATCATAAAATCAATGCCCTCTTCATAGCAGGCAGGGTCATTCTGGAATGCGCTGCACATCGGTTCCATAATGGGTAATCCGGTTTCGTGGGCACGTTCCATAAGAGAGTACAGGTAAGGGATCAGTCTGTAGCGGAATTTGATGGCATCCCGGATATATCCGGTGTGATTTCCGTACATCCAGGGTTCTGTTACCGTATTATCTGTATTTACGGAGTGTACGGAAAATCTTGGCTGGAAAATGCCGTTTTGAATCCATCGGACCATCAGCTCTGCCTCCGGAGAGGTACCGTAAAAACCGCCAATGTCACAGCCCTGATTTGCCACGCCGCTTAAACTCATGCCCAGTATGGTTGCAATGTTATATTTTAGTGAATCCCAGCAGGTTAAGTTATCGCCAGCCCAGGTCTGAGCGTAGCGCTGGATTCCGCTGTGTCCGGACCGGCATACAATGAATGGTCTGGTGTTGTCAAAGGTTTCATGAATGGCCTCATCGGTGATCTGGCACATGATGTTGGACATTACGGATTTTAACTGACCGATAGTGCCGCCCTTGCCTTCAAAATCACAGCGGCAGTCTTTGTCCACCATACTGTCATATTCACAGTTATCGTTCCACACCGAGCAGGTTCCCATTTCCAGAACATTTTCCTTTAACATTTCTTTCCATACGCTGCGGGTTACAGGTTTGGTGAAATCAGCAAAAACTCCTTTGCCGCCCCACCAGGTACCGATACCGGGCTCGTCGCTCTGACTGTCTTTTACAAAGATATCTTTTGCTTTCATCTGTTCCAGATTGGGGTGGGAAAGAAGAATTCCGGGTTTTACGTTTGGAGATACGGTAATTCCTCTTTTTTTCATCTGTGCAAAGAAGTCTCTGGGGTTCTTAAAGCGTTTTTCATTCCAGGTAAATACACAGCGTTTTACACCCTGCTGGGTGTCCTGAGAGGTGTAACCGGAGGAAAGCTGGAAACCATCCACCGGGATATCCTCTTCTTTGGTTGTGTCAATAAACTCTGTGATTGCGTCATCACAGTCAGCTTCCAGCTCGGGATAATACATGGACGAGCCAAGATATCCAAGCGCATACCGGGGAAGCATGGCGGATTTTCCGGTAAGATCGGTATACCGGGAAACAACTTCACGAATAGAAGGACCGGAAATGAGGAATAAATCGATATCACCGCCGTCAGTACGATACCGGCTGTGAGGTTTCCAGTAATTACTCTTTTCTCTGCCCATATCAAAATCGCATTCATAAGTATTATGATAGAAATATCCCACTGCTTTTTTGGAACTGCGGTTTAATTTGATGTAAAACGGAATGTGCTTATACAGGGAATCTGTTTCCTTTGGGTTATAACCCATGGCATCCTTGGGGCTCATGGATAGGAACTTCTGGGCTTTATTCCACTGCCCGCTCTTTTCTCCGAATCCATAGAAGCAGTCCTGGGGTGAAATTTCGCTGGTGTGAATCCGGCGATGATTGCTGTCCTCTAAATATCCAAGGTCTACAATATCAGAATGAAGGCAGGTACCTTCTTTATCATAAACACAGATACGGAATGGATCTTTTTCTATAACAACCTTTAACTGGGACCCGGTTAAAATGGCCTGTCCCTCGGTCTGACTGAGACTTGCAGTGGCTGGTACAACCCGCTTTCTCTGTCCTTTTAAAAGCCCGTCCATGCGGTCC
This sequence comes from Lacrimispora xylanisolvens, assembly GCF_002934545.1. Taxonomy (GTDB): domain Bacteria; phylum Bacillota; class Clostridia; order Lachnospirales; family Lachnospiraceae; genus Lacrimispora; species Lacrimispora xylanisolvens. The sequence goes on along the minus strand of NZ_PTJA01000008.1, from coordinate 146,496 downwards.
TCCCATGCAGTCATAACCAGACTGTAGGATTCTTCCGCAAAATCACCGTCAAATCCGGCTCGGATTCTTAAAATGGTTTCGGTTAAAAACTGTACCCGGATTTCGATGGAATTGGTGATAATTTTAAAATAACCTTCCATCTCCTTTACTTCATTCACGTTTGTACATAGCTTCATAAGGCATATACTCCTTTACTGTAATTCTAAAACAGGTTTGTGATATAATCATAAAGAAAACGCCAATTAAATACTAGACTAAAATTGCAGACTGTCAGTCAAAACTATACATATCTTGCACTCTTTCAGAGGGAAATATGCCGGATACAGACGTAAACCTGGGAATAAAAGAGCAAAATAGGTATAGGATATATCAAAAAAGTGCAATTTTTGTCTAGTACTGAAAAGCAAAGACGAATATAATGAAGGAAAAAAGGAGGATTCGACCATGGCCAGTATGAATTGTCATTATTATAGTTATTCTTTGGGACATACCGTGGACGTCAACGTATTTGTACCAACACCAGAGGGAAATGAGCAGATCACCAGTGAATCAGCAAAGAAAGCATTTCCTTATGAAAAAGGTCTGCCAGTCTTATATCTGCTTCATGGAGCGTTTGGAGATTACAGCTCCTGGATGCGTTTTTCCAACATCGAGCGTTATGCTCAGAAGCATTGCTGTGTGGTAGTGATGGCTTCAGCGGAAAATAGCTTTTATCAGGATATGTATCATGGAAACCGTTACTTCACCTTCTTTTCAGAAGAACTTCCTGGATTTATTAAAAGTATTTTTCCGGTTTCCAAAAGACGGGAGGATACCTTTGTAGCAGGACTGTCCATGGGAGGCTATGGAGCTTGGTTTTTGGGATTGTCAAAACCGGAGCAGTATGCCAAGGCTGCCAGTATGTCTGGTGCGCTTAATATTGTAAAAACCTTTGAGCAAATTAAAAATGGTTCCATTGATGGTCCGTTCCCATGGAAAAATATTTTTGAAAATCCGGATGAGATTGCTGGAAGCAGTGCAGATCTGATGGTACTGTATGATCGATGCGTAAAAGAAGGAATCGTACCGGAGCTTTATCAGGCATGCGGAACGGAAGATTTCCTTTATGAAATGAATAAAGAAGTAAAGAAAACAATGGAAGAAAAGGGGGCCCATGTTATTTATGAGGAAGGACCGGGCAATCATAACTGGGATTTCTGGGATCAGTACATCAAGAATGTCCTGCAATGGATGATACCGGTTTAGTTGAGAATTCTTTCCTAAAAAGGGGGCTTGTTTTTTCAAAAACCTTGTGATATTATTATGACAGTTAGTTAATCCTAACTACGTGTGAATATTCTAACATCAGACTAACCCTCTGATTGCATCCTTCATTTGACCCGTGAGGGATCATGACTCCTACGAAAAAGCCGTACCTGTTACCGCATGACAGTACGGCTTTTTTGGTGTAATTCCGTAAATGTCTTTGAAGCATGCCGCCAGTTGTCATAATTCTTCCTATGAGCTATAATAAAGATAGAAATGCCATTGGAGGAATAGAATGAAATCTTTAATTATAGCAGAGAAACCGTCCGTCGCCCGGGATATTGCCCGGGTGCTTCACTGTACAAAGAATCAGGGAGGTGTTCTGGAAGGGAACGCTTATGTAATTACCTGGGGGTTAGGCCATTTAGTCACCCTGGCAGATCCGGAGGATTACGATCCAAAATATAAGGAATGGAAGATGGAAGATCTTCCCATGATGCCGGATCAGTTCCGGCTTGAGGTAATCAAACAGACCGGAAAGCAGTACAGTGTGGTGAAAAAGCAGATTCACAGAAGTGATGTGGGAGAAATCATTATTGCAACCGATGCAGGACGGGAAGGGGAACTGGTAGCCCGCCTGATTCTGGAAAAAGCAGGAAACAAAAAGCCAATCAAACGGCTCTGGATCTCTTCTGTTACTGATAAAGCCATTAAAGAAGGCTTTGCCCGTTTAAAGAACGGACATGAATACGATAATCTCTACGATGCAGCCATGTGCCGTGCAGAAGCGGACTGGCTGGTGGGAATCAATGCAACCAGAGCGCTGACCTGCAAATACAATGCCCAGTTAAGCTGCGGACGTGTTCAGACTCCTACCCTGGCAATGATTGCAAGGAGAGAAGAAGAGATTAAAAATTTTGTGCCAAAGTCCTATTATGGTATAACAGCAAAGGCTTCCCAGCCGGCATTGACATTTATCTGGCGGGATGAAAAGTCCAAAAGTTACCGTTCTTTTGACCGGGAACGTTTAGAAGGACTGGTTAAGCAGATGGATAACGGGAAGGATGGGGTAATTACCGAGGTAAAAAGTACTCCGAAAAAGAGCTTTGCGCCCCAGCTGTATGACTTGACGGAGCTTCAAAGAGAGGCAAACCGGAAGTTTAATTATTCAGCGAAAGAAACCCTGAATATTATGCAGAGGCTGTACGAGAATCATAAAGTGCTGACCTACCCAAGAACAGACTCCCGGTATTTAAGCTCTGATATTGTGCCTTCAATCAAAGAGAGGCTGGAAGCCTGCGGTGTGGGTCCTTACAGAAAGCTTGCAGGGAAACTGCATAATGTGAAGATTGAAGCAAAGCCCTATTTCGTAGATGATAAAAAAGTTTCCGATCATCATGCAATCATTCCCACAGAACAGTTTGTCCAGCTGGATCATATGACCATTGATGAGAGAAGGGTCTATGACCTGGTAGTCAGAAGATTTCTGGCAGTTTTATATCCCCCGTTTGAATATGAACAGACTGAACTTGAGGTTCTGATAGGGGGAGAAAGCCTGGTTGCCAGAGGGAAAACGGTAAAGGCAGCCGGATGGAAAGAAGTCTATGAATCTCCGGACGAAGACGAGGATGAAGAAGCGGAAGTAAAAGAACAGACTCTTCCTTCTGTGAAAAAGGGCGATCCGGTAAAAGGCTTTACGCTGCTGCAGACGGAAGGAAAGACAAAGCCGCCGGCTCCATTTAATGAGGCAACCCTCCTTTCAGCCATGGAAAACCCTGTCTCCTATCTGGAGACAAAGGACCGGGATATGGCAAAGACCCTGGGAGAAACCGGAGGTCTGGGAACTGTGGCAACCAGAGCGGATATTATAGAAAAACTATTTTCCAGCTTTCTTCTCGAGAAAAAAGGAAAAGACATTTACCTGACATCAAAGGCAAAGCAGCTTCTGACTCTGGTTCCGGAGGATTTAAAAAAACCGGAGCTGACTGCTGACTGGGAGATGAAACTGTCTTCTATCGCAGCCGGAAAATTAAAGCGCGGCTCTTTTATGAAGGACATCAGACTGTACTCAGAAGAATTAATTCAGATGATCAAAACCGGAGAAGGAAATTTTCGTCATGATAATCTGACCAATACCAAATGTCCCGTTTGCGGAAAGCGGATGCTTTCTGTCAAAGGAAAAAACAGTGAGATGTTAGTCTGTCAGGACCGGGAATGCGGACACCGGGAAGTGGTTTCAAGAACCAGCAATGCCAGATGTCCGGTCTGCCATAAAAAGCTGGAACTGAAAGGAAAAGGGGACGGACAGATCTTTGTCTGCAGATGCGGTTATAAAGAAAAGCTGACTGCCTTTAAAGAACGCCGGACCAAAGAGGGGGCCGGAGTCTCCAAGAAAGATGTGGCAAAATATTTAAATAAGCAGAAAAATGAGGCCGCTGAGCCCATCAATTCTCCGTTTGCAGATGCGTTTGCAAAGCTGAATTTAGGAGGAGAAAAAGACTGACAGGGTACCTGGATGCCGGAAGGAAACTTTAATTTCTTTCCGGTATTTCTAATTATGCAAAGTTTTTGATATACTTTGGTAAAAGTTTAGTAAAAATTTACTATTTAGATTGACGGTGGCATGGACTGTTATTATAATGAATTTGAAAGGTGAGGATATAGATTATGGCTACGATTAAAGAGATTTCAAAGCTTGCGGGTGTTTCAGCCGCTGCAGTGTCCCGGGTGTTGAACCAGGATGATACCATTGCGGTGAGCCCGGAGGTAAAAAAGAGGATATTTAAAATTGCCCACGAATTAAAATATGTCCCACCCAGAATGCGTCACGCGCAGAAAAAGAAGGAAATTGTCATAGGAGTGGCTGACTGGCACATTATCCGTATGGACAGAACCAATATCAGGCTATCCTCCCTGGACTTAATTGTAAAGTCCATGTCTGGAAAGCAGGAAGTGAAATTCTGCCGTCTCGATAAGAATCAGCCGGGTCAGTATGACGGGATTATGGCTTTCGGTGTTTTTTCCCAGGATGAGATGGAGTTTTTAAGAATGCAGAGTTATAACATTGTATTTATTAACTCGGATCCCAAGAATTATGAGTATGACAGCATTGTTATGGATTTTACAAAGGGAATCTGTGAGATGCTGGATTATCTTATGGTGCGGAAAAAGTACCGTTCTGTCGGCTTTATAGGCGGTCTTTATGAAGAAGGACAGGTAAAGATCGGTTACCGGAGACTGGAAGGAATCCGGGATTCCTTTATGGAGAGCGGATATTATGCGGAAGAGAATTTCTACATAGGCGAAATCAGCCGGGAAAGCGGCTATGAGCTGGCAAAGAAAGCCATTTTATCGGGTCATCTTCCCGAAGCGGTTCTTTTAGGAAGTGAAGAAGTTGCAGAAGGAGCATTGGAAGCATTTCAGGATGCAGGACTTCGTGTGCCAAAGGATATTGCGGTGGTGATCTACAAGGATATTGAGACCATTGAGTCCAAATGGCCCACCTATACCAAAGTCCGTATGTTTCCTGATATTGTATGGCAGACTGCCATCAAGCTTTTGCTGGAACAGATTACAGAAGGCCGGAAAGACAATATGACAATTTATCTTCCCACCAAGCTGGAGGTGGGAGACAGCGCGTAATGCCTCATGATCCCAAGAAAAAACCGATGAATCACACGAAAAGGAGAGCAGTATGAAAAAATCAGTTTCTGTATTAATGGCAGCAGCACTCTGTGCATCAATGATTGGCGGATGTTCTGGTGCAGGTAAGACCGCAGCACCGGCAGAGACAACCGCAGCAGGGACAGAAAGCACTTCTTCTGCAGCAGGAGCAACAACCGCGGCGGAGACAAAGGCAGAGAATAAGAAGATTGATAAGCTGAATGTTTATTTTGTACCTTCCAGAGAGCCACAGGAAATCGTCACCGCTACAGAGCCTTTAAAGGGTCTGTTAAAGACAGAACTGGGCAAAGAGGGCTATGATATCGGCGAAGTGGTAATTACGGTTGGAACCAGCTATGAAGCAGTGGGCGAAGCACTTTCTGCAGGTACTGCAGACATCGGTTTTATTCCAGGAGGAACTTACGTCCTTTATGATGATGGAGCAGAAGTACTTCTGACTGCAACCAGAGATGGTCTGAGCAAGAATTCCGATAGTGCAAAGGATTGGAATGACGGCAAGGCAACTGAGGCAGCCACAAATCAGGCAACTTCTTACCGGGCTCTGATCATTGCAGGACCTTCTGAAAAGGGAAAAGCTCTGGCAGAAAAGATTAATGGCGGACAAGCACTGACCTTTGAAGATTTAGACGGTGTAAACTGGAGCGTAATGTCCTCTTCCTCGTCAGCAGGATATATTTACCCATCTTTATGGCTTCAGAAGAACTTTGAGAAAAATATTTTAAATCTTTCCCATGCAGTTCAGTCTGATTCTTATGGAAGCGCATTTGCCAGACTGGCTTCTGGTCAGGTAGACGTTTTATGTACATACGCAGATGCACGCAGGGATTATGAGGAAAAATGGAAATCAGAGTATGGCAGAACCGGTTCCATCTGGGAAGAGACCAATGTCATTGGTGTAACCCCTCCAATCTTCAATGATACAGTCAGTGTAAGCAAGACTTCCAAGATCATGGATGACAGTTTTAAGAAAGCAGTCCAGACTGCTATGATCAACATCGGAAATACGGATGAAGGCAAGAAAGTGATTGCTATCTACAGCCACAAGGGTTATCAGGCGGCTAAGAGCTCCGATTACGATGATGAACGTGCAGCACAGAAGATGATCAAGGAATTAAATGCCAAATAAATAATATAAAACAGGCTGCGGAGGCGACGTGATCGGAAGAAAAGGCGCGCCTCCGTTTTTTTCTGGGAAATGAGGGTATGTATGATTGAATTTAATCAGGTGGGTAAAACCTATTCCAACGGCTTTCAGGCTTTAAAAGACGTTAATTTAAAGATTGAGCAGGGAGAATTTGTGGCCATAATCGGTTTATCCGGCGCTGGTAAATCAACACTTTTAAGAACCATTAACCGAATGCATGACATAACAGAAGGGACTCTTACTGTAGACGGAGTCAATGTTATGGAATTAAGGGGAAAGGCGCTGCGCCGTTTCCGCCGCAGAATTGGTATGATCTTCCAGTCCTTCAATCTGGTGACCAGAACCCGGGTAATTAACAACGTTCTCATGTCAAAGGTACCGGATCTTCCGTTTTTTAAGGCTCTCTTTGGAATCTTTCCCAAAAAGGATAAGCTGGAAGCGTTAGAGGCACTTGATAAAGTGGGAATCTTAGACAAGGCATTTGTCCGGGCAGACCAGCTTTCCGGAGGACAGCAGCAGCGAGTTGCTCTTGCAAGAACTCTGGCTCAGAACCCTCAGATTATTCTGGCCGATGAGCCGGTTGCTTCTCTGGATCCGGTTACGGCAAAGCAGGTTATGGGTGATTTTCTAAGGATCAACAAGGAGATGAACATCACCATTCTCTTAAACATTCATCATGTGGACCTGGCACTGCAATATGCAGGCCGTGTGGTTGGAATCCGGGCAGGCAGGATTGTCTATGATGGCCCGGCTTCCGAAGTTACCCAGGAAATTCTTGATGAAATCTATGAAGGTAAAACAGAAGAGGAGGCAGTGGGATGAGCGTTTATGACAAGATATTTCCGCCGAAAAAAATGGTTCTTTCAAACGGAAAAACAGTCTTAAAGCCAGCATCCAGACTCCCTCTTATTGCACTGATTCTGGTACTTTTCACTGCACTATCCGTTAAGATTACAGGATTTGATTTAGGAGTTTTAAAGGAGCGGGGCAGCCAGTTTTTCGTCATTCTTGGAATGATGGCTCCTCCCGAATGGGGCTACAGCACCCAGGTCTGGAAACCGTTATTTGATACCTTAAAGATGTCACTTCTTGGAACCGTAATTGGTGCTGTCACTGTGATCCCCTTTGCCATGGCAGCTTCCACGAATATTGTTAAAAACAACGCAGCAGTTGGTATTATGAGGCTGTTTTTAAGTATTGTGAGAACGCTCCCGACTCTGGTTACTGCGTTGATTGCTACCTACGTTTTTGGACTGGGTACACTGGCAGGAACCACTGCCATTGCCGTGTTCACATTTGCTTATATGGGAAAGATTCTTTACGAAGAAATTGAGACAGCTGATATGGGCGCATTTGAAGCAATGGAAGCCATTGGAGCTACCAAGGTCCGGGCATTTGTCCGCGCCATTATTCCCCAGGTACTCCCATCCTATATATCAAACGGGTTATTCTGCTTTGAGGGAAATGTACGTTATGCTGCCATTCTGGGTTATGTAGGGGCAGGCGGTCTGGGTTTGATTTTAAATGAGAAGCTGGGCTGGAGAGAGTATCCCAGTGTAGGTATGATACTCATTATGCTGTTTGTTACTGTATTTTTCATAGAAACGGTGAGCCGTTACTGCCGCCGGAAACTGGTATAGGAGGCGACAAACTATGAATAAACAGATTGAAAAGGCTTATGAAGAACGTCCCAGAAACACCGTGTATCAGATTACAGTATCTGCCATTGTTCTCGCACTCCTTATCTGGTCCGGATCGGCAGTGGATGTATCCAAAACCGGTCTTTCCGGAGTACAGATTGCTGGAAATATTTTAAGCGGTATCTTTCATCCGGACAGGAAGCTTTTGTTTAATTTAACCCTTCAGGGAGTGCCTTATCTGCTTTTGGAGACTGTCTGCATCGCATTTTTAGGCACGATTGTGGGAGCGTTTCTGGCAATCCCCCTGTCTTTTTTATCCGCATCTAATTTAATGCCCGCTCCCATTGCTTATGTGACACGTCTGGTGATTATGGCGGTGCGGACCATTCCTGCTTTTGTATATGGACTGATGTTTATCCGGGTCAGCGGGCCGGGAGCGTTTACAGGCCTTCTCACCATGTCGGTCTGTTCCATCGGAATGGTTTCCAAGATGTACATAGAGGCCATAGAGGATCTGGATACCAGAATTCTGGAATCGTTGGATGCATGCGGCTGCAACACGTTTCAGAAGATCCGGTATGGAATTTTGCCTCAGCTGATTCCAAACTTTGCTTCAACGGTGATATACCGGTTTGATATTAACTTAAGAGATGCCACAGTTCTTGGTCTGGTTGGAGCAGGAGGTATTGGAGCTCCATTAATCTTTGCCATGAATGCCTACCGGTGGAATGAGGCAGGTGCTATTCTGGTAGGGCTCATCCTTCTGGTTCTGATCGTGGAATATATTTCCACCAGAATCAGGGTGAAGCTGGCAAGGGGGTAACTGATTGAAAAGAAATGCAAAAATTTATTATACTTCGGATGTTCATGGCTATCTGTTTCCCACCAGTTATGGGGATAAGACGGAACGCCCCATGGGACTATTAAACTGTATTTCCAATTTTGAAAAGGATGGGAATGCACTGATTTTTGATGGGGGAGATACCATATCAGGCTCCCCCATGGCGGCTTTTATCACAGAGCAGGCGGGAGAAATATTAGAAAGTGAACCATTGGCGCAGGTGTACAATGCGGCTTTCTATGACGCAGTCGTACCTGGAAATCACGATTTTAACTTTGGTTATGACCGGCTGGCGGGCTATATGAAAAAACTAAATGCGGTCTGCCTTTGTGCCAATGCTAATGACTTAAAAGGGCACACAGGAATTACCTCCAGTTATATCTTTAATTTGAAGAACGGGCTTCGTCTGGGAGTTACCGGTATTGTTACAGATTACGTAAATGTATGGGAAAACCCAAAACACCTGGAGCAAATCCAGATTACGGATGCATTTGCTGCAGCAAAGAACGAACTGGAACATCTGAAAAAGGAATCAGACATTACGGTCTGCATCTATCATGGCGGTTATGAATGTGACTTAGAGACCGGAGCATTGCTGACATCTGGCAATGAAAATATCGGATACCGGATTTTAAAAGAGCTTGATTACGATTTATTGCTAACGGCTCACCAGCATATGACAGTTAAGGGCAGAGACTGCTTTGGAACCCACACACTGCAGCTGACTGCCAATGCTGTTCAGTATGCCTGCATTGAACTGGAATACGAAGATGGAGCCTGCACAGTTACTTCCTCCATATTGCCAGCAGGAGCCTGCCACAACAGGGAACCTTATGAATCATTGCTTCCGTTGGAGGGACAGGTTCAAAACTGGCTGGATCTTGAAATCGGAAGCTTAAAGGAAGCCATACCTGAAAAAGAGAAGCTTGATATGGCGCTTAATGGAAGTCAGGTGGCAGACTTTTTTAATCAGATACAGATGGAGTATACCAAAGCTGATATTTCCTGCATCGGATTGGGCAATAATCCCATTGCTCTTCCAGCACAAGTTACCATGCGGGATCTTGTAAGAGTTTATCCTTTCTCCAACACTCTGGTGGTACTGGAGGTTACCCAGGAAGTATTAAAGCAGGCGCTGGAACGCTGTGGAGAATACTTCACTTTGAATCATGGAATGGTTGAGATATCAGAAGTATTCCTAAAACCTAAGGTAGAGCATTATAACTATGACTATTTTGCCGGGATTACTTATGAGATTGATCTGGAAAGACCAGTAGGAGACAGAGTGGTAAGGATTCTTTTTCATGGTGAACCAATTGGGAACCGGAAGCTGAAGCTGTGTATGAGCGATTACCGTGCAAGCGGAACAGGAGGTTATGAGGTTTACAAACAGTGCCCCGTGTTAGAGCGATTTGGCACAGATGTTCCCCAACTTGCGCTGGAGTATTTAAAGAATCACCCTCATACGGAGATAAGGCGATGTGGCGGTCTGGCTTTGTATAACTCCAGGTTATGAAAATAGAGATTTCATAAAAATACCAATCTAACTTTAATAATTTACTTGACAAAACTAAAATCATGTATTAGTCTAGCATTGTAATTTATATAATTAACTTTAAGGCAAAGAAGCCATAATCAGTGCAGAGACGCACACGATTATGGCTTAATTTTTTTGCTCAAAATTAACGGAAGAGGTGTTTTTATGGATCATGGAGATATTTCTTGGATGCTGATCAGCTCCGCTCTTGTACTTCTTATGACCCCGGGACTTGCATTTTTTTATGGGGGTATGGTTAAACGGAAAAGTGTTGTAAACATGATCATGTCTTCTGCTATTATGATGGGAATCGGATCCATTATGTGGGTTCTGGTTGGTTTTTCCCTGTCCTTTAGCGGAGATGTTGGAGGCGTCATTGGGAATCTTAACTGGTTCGGACTTCGTTTCGATACCTTAACCGATGTGACACTTCCTTACCCCAATACACTAATATTTGCTATTTTTCAAATGATGTTTGCAGTTATCGCTCCGGCACTGATCACAGGTGCGGTTGCAGAGCGCATGAAGTTTTCCTCTCTGGTAATTTTTATGGTACTTTGGTCTCTTCTCATTTATTATCCCCTGGCCCATATGGTGTGGGGAGGCGGACTGCTCTTTCAAATGGGCTCTGTGGACTTTGCCGGAGGTGACGTGGTACACATCAGTTCTGGTGTGAGCGCACTGGTTCTGTCTATCATACTTGGAAAACGTAAGAATCTCGGTAAAGCACCTTATCATCCCCACAATGTTCCCTTTGTGTTTCTGGGAGCCGCCCTTTTGTGGTTCGGCTGGTTTGGTTTCAACGCAGGAAGCGCTCTGGGAGCCAATGAGCTGGCGGCTCATGCTTTTATGACAACAAATACAGCGGCAGCTTCTGCCATGCTTTCCTGGGTACTGATTGAGGTAATAAAAAATGGCAAGCCTACTCTGGTGGGAACGTCAACAGGATTAGTAATTGGCCTTGTGGCAATCACACCAGGAGCTGGTTTCGTTCCAATCTGGGCATCAGTCATAATCGGAGCTCTGGTAAGCCCCATCTGTTATTTCTTCATTACCAGGGTGAAACCAAGATTTCAGTATGATGATGCTCTTGATGTATTTGGCTGTCATGGAATTGGCGGGATCTGGGGAGGAATTGCAACCGGCATCTTTGCAGACAAAGGCATAAATCCAGCGTTGCCATACAATGGACTGATTTACGGTGAAATTCAGTTATTCCTTCGCCAGACTGGTGCAATTGTAATTACGATCCTGATTGCAGTGGCAGGTACTCTGATTGCTGCAGGAATTGCGTCTGCCATTACCAAAGGAATAAAAGTTTCAGGAAGAGCCGAAATGACAGGACTTGATACCTCAGAGCATGGGGAGACTGCTTATCCTGCATTTAATGGTATGGATTAAGGAAGGGGGATTATAACGTGAAGAAAATTGAAGCATTTATCCGTCCGGAAAAACTGGAAGATATCAAGGAAATTATGGACGAATTGAAATTAAACGGGCTCAGTATTATGCAGGTGATGGGCTGCGGAAACCAGAAGGGCTGGACGGAGTTTGTACGTGGAGCAGAGGTGGATTATAATTTCCTTACTAAAATAAAAATAGAATTATTTGTGACCGATGACCAGTCAGAGGCTGTGATATCAGCAATTACCAGACGTGCTTATACCGGAGAGTATGGTGACGGCAAGATTTTTATATCGGATATACAGGATGCCATCAGAATCCGCACTGGTGAGCGGGGAGATGACGCAATTAAATAGTTGATTTTATAAGGCAGTAAAGCTGGATTTTTCCGGTTTTACTGCCTTTTTTTGTTAGAAACATTTTTTTATGGGAATGAATATGATAGATCGGGGCATATGCCCATTGAATTAAAACCGGATAATCGTTATAATTATCATATTTCCATAACGATTAAAAGAAATTATAAAAGAACCAGCGGAGGAGTTATGAGCATCAGGGTTGTAGTTGTAGATAATTCAGAGGAACTATTGGTGAAATTAACGGGTATTTTAAAAGATATGAGTGAAATTGAATTGTGCGGAAGCTTTCCGGAGGCCATTACAGCAATGCAGTATATAAAGGGAAATCCGGTAGATCTGGTTTTTTCGGATATTGTCATGCCGGATATCAGTGGTATTACACTGGCTTCCAAGCTTTACGAACTCCCTGACCCGCCAGAAGTTGTGCTTCTGTCCGGAATCCCGGGATTTTCACTGGAAGCATTTAAAATTCGTGTATTTGCGTTTATTGTAAAGCCATACACAAGGGCACAGATCAGTAAGGTAATACGCTTATATAAGGAAAAAAGGTCAGGGGCAGAGACCGACAGTACGGCTGAAATAGCCAGATAGACTTAGGGGTTCGTGTCTTCCCCGTTTTTGCTTTTTAATGGACGAACCCTATATCCTATGTTATAATAGGAAGATAGTGAAAAAAGAACCTTTTTTCCATAAGGAGTTAAATATGAAAGAGAAGTTTAAAATAAAGGGACAGCTGGGAATCTACATGCAATGGCCTCTTTACTTAACCGGGCTGTTAATTGTTGCCAATACAGTGATCGGTGCAGTAAGCGCAAAAGCAGGGATTATTATGGCTCTGTTTACGCTGATGTATGCAGGTATCGCCTTCTGGCTTTCTTTTTATAGAAAGAAACGTCTGTTAAGCGGTCTTGTGGAATTCTCGGCAGAGTACTCCTGGATGCAGAAGAAGCTCCTCAATGATCTTGAGATTCCTTACGCAATTGCAGATGAAAGCGGGAGAATTCTATGGGGGAATGACGAATTTTCCGTGGTTCTGGGAGAAGAGAAGCACATCAGGGCATCGAGGAAGAATTTAACCGGTATATTTCCTGAGATTACCAAAGATGTGCTAAAGCTGGCAGATGGTGCTGTAACACTTCATGGAGTATGCAATGACAGGAAGTATCAGATTCAGCTTAAAGCAGTGCATATGAACGATGCATCGGAACTGATGAGCGAGACAGAAGGAATGAATGATGCAGAACAGACGCTGCTGGCAGTTTATTTATTTGATGAAACAGAGATTCTCACATATAAGCAGATGGTAGATGACCAGAAGATGGTTGCAGGTCTTATTTATCTGGATAACTACGATGAGGCGTTGGAAAGCGTAGAAGAAGTACGCCGCTCTCTTTTAACAGCACTCATTGACCGGAAGATCACAAAGTACATCACCACTATGAATGGAATTGTAAAAAAACTGGAGAAAGATAAGTACTTTATTGCCATCAAGCAGTGTTACATTGCAGAACTGAAAGAAAACCGTTTTTCCATTCTGGAAGAAGTTAAGACCGTCAATATTGGCAATGAAATGTCGGTTACATTAAGTATTGGTCTTGGAATGAACGGTGACAGCTACTATAAGAATTTAGATTTTGCAAGAATTGCCATTGATATGGCACTTGGGCGCGGCGGCGACCAGGCAGTGATTAAAGATGGAGAACGAATCCAGTACTTTGGAGGAAAAGCTCCCCAGGTGGAGAAGACAACCCGTGTAAAGGCCCGCGTAAAGGCACATGCACTGCGGGAACTGATGGAGACAAAGGACCGGATCTTAATTATGGGACACCGCCTGACCGATATTGATTCCTTTGGCGCTGCCGTTGGAATCTACCGGATTGCCACTGCTATGGATAAAAAGGCTAATATTGTTATTAATGAAGTCACCACATCTGTCCGTCCCATGAAGGACCGGTTCGTGGGAAATCCGGATTATCCGGAGGATTTATTTTTAAAAGGTGATGCAGCAGCCAGTCTGGTTGACGCCAATACTCTGCTTGTTGTAGTAGATGTGAACCGGCCAAGCATTACCGATGAACCCCAGCTTCTTCGTATGGTGAAAACCATCGTGGTTCTGGATCATCACAGACAGAGCAGTGAGATCATTGATAATGCGGTTTTATCCTATGTAGAGCCGTATGCATCCTCCGCCTGTGAGATGGTAGCTGAGGTGCTTCAGTACATTGCCGATGGAATTAAGATCAAATCTGCGGAAGCGGATGCTCTATATGCAGGAATTGTAATCGATACCCATAATTTCACCAATCAGACAGGTGTGAGAACCTTTGAAGCGGCAGCTTTCTTAAGAAGGAACGGTGCAGATGTTGTCCGTGTCAGGAAGCTGTTCCGGGATGATCTCGATGATTATAAGGCGAAAGCGGAAGCAGTCAGAGAGGCTGAGATCTTTGAAGGAAACTTTGCTATCAGCACATGCCCCTCAGAGGGAATCGACAGCCCAACCGTAGTAGGTGCACAGGCAGCCAATGAACTGTTAGATATATCGGGTATTAAGGCCTCTGTGGTTATGACAGAGTATAATAATACGGTATATTTAAGCGCCCGTTCCATTGACGAAGTCAATGTTCAGGTGATGATGGAGAAGCTTGGCGGCGGCGGACACAGAACCATTGCAGGTGCCCAGCTTGCCGGTGTAAGCATAGAAGAAGCAAGAAACCAGGTAAAAGCGGTTATTAAAGAGATGTTAGAGAAGGGAGACATATCATAATGGATATTGTATTATTAGAAGATGTAAAAGCACTGGGAAAAAAGGGACAGATCGTTAAGGTCAATGACGGATATGCAAGAAATTTCATTCTCCCGAAAAAACTGGGAATGGAAGCAAATACAAAAAATTTAAACGACTTAAAGCTTCAGAAAGCCAATGAAGCAAAGATCGCAGCAGATCAGCTGGAAGCAGCAAAAGAGCTGGGTAAGAAGATAGAAGAAGCTTCCATTACTCTTACAATCCGTGCAGGGGAAGGCGGAAGAGCATTTGGTTCCGTTTCCGGTAAGGAGATTGCCCAGGCGATCACAAGCCAGCTTGGATTAGATATTGATAAGAAGAAACTGGTTCTTCCTGAACCGTTAAAGACGTTTGGTACCCATGAGGTTCCGGTTAAGCTTCATAAGGAAGTAACTGCGAAATTAAATGTTAAGGTAATAGAGAGCTAGGAGGCACAGATATGGATGAGGCCCTGATCAAACGGATACTCCCTCACAGCATTGAGGCCGAGCAGTCCGTCATCGGATCCATGCTGATGGATCGGGATGCGATCATTGCTGCTTCCGAGATCGTTACAGCAGGAGATTTTTATCAGCACCAGTATGGCGTCATGTTTGAGGCCATGCTGGAGCTTTTTAATGAGAATCTGCCGGTGGACTTAATCACTTTGCAGAACCGTTTAAAAGAAAAAGACGTTCCCCCTGAGGTATCCAGCCTGGAATTTGTAAGAGACATCATTACAACGGTTCCAACCTCTGCGAATGTAAGGTCCTATGCTAAAATAGTAAGGGACAAGGCTGTATTAAGGCGTCTGATTAAGATAAACGAGGATATAGCCAATACCTGTTATGCAGGAAAGGAACCCCTGGAGGATATTCTGGCTAATACAGAGAAAACCATATTTAACTTACTCCAGAATCGTAATTCCGGAGATTTCGTACCCATTCGCCAGGTAGCCATGAATGTACTGGAGAAAATTGAGGAAGCCTCCAAGAATCAGGGAACCGTAACAGGAGTTCCAACCGGTTTTATTGATCTGGATTATAAGACTTCCGGACTTCAGCCGTCTGATTTCGTTCTGATCGCGGCCCGTCCTTCTATGGGTAAGACTGCATTTGTATTGAATCTGGTAGATCATATAGCCGTGAAGAAGGGGCTTCCAGCCATGGTATTCAGTCTGGAGATGTCAAAGGAGCAGTTAGTAAACCGTATGCTGGCCATGGAGTCCAATGTAGATTCCCAGAAGTTAAGGACAGGAACGTTATCGGACAGTGACTGGGATGCGGTAGTGGAAGGAATCGGGGTAATCGGAAATTCCAAGTTAATTATCGATGACACCCCTGGAATTTCAATTATGGAGCTGCGTTCCAGGTGCAGGAAGATGAAGTTAGAATACGGGTTAAGCGTAGTGATTATTGACTACTTACAGTTGATGAGCGGAAGCGGAAAAGGCGGAGAGAATCGTCAGCAGGAGATTTCCGAGATCTCCCGATCATTAAAAGCCCTTGCAAGAGAGTTAAGTGCGCCGGTAATAGCGCTATCCCAGTTGAGTAGAGCCTGTGAGACAAGGCCGGATCATCGGCCGATGTTGTCGGATCTTAGAGAGTCGGGAGCGATCGAGCAGGATGCCGATGTGGTTATGTTTTTGTATCGAGATGATTATTATAATAAAGATACTGATATGCCGAATATTGCGGAAGTTATTATAGCGAAGCAGAGAAATGGTCCGATAGGGACGGTAAATCTGGTTTGGAGACCGGAGTATACGAAGTTCGCAAACATGGCCCGGCAATGAGCAGGATAGAAAAAGGGGTAGCCCCTCTGGGAAAAACAAATGCATTTGTTTTTCCCAGAGGGGCTACCCCTTTTTCTATGGAGCGAACGCTCCCCATCTGGTAGAAAAATTGTTCCACAATTTTTCTACCAGATGGCTCCTGCGGATACCTGACCTCTCAACCTATCTTTTCCTCACCCCCCTCGAAAAATCCCCGCCTCCCATAAAAAAAATTTCAACATCTTATTCATAATCCGTATCATACCCGCATAAGATATAAATAGTAAGGTTATGAAAACTAAACGAACCAAAGGAGAGGATATAGCTATGGCTGAGATACATTACTTAATATCGGATGCATCAAAAAAGGTTGATGTAGAATCCCATGTCCTTAGATACTGGGAGGACGAGCTAGAGTTAAACATTCCCAGGAATGAAATGGGACACCGGTATTACACCGAAGCACACATCCGTTTATTCAAGCAGATCAAGGACTTAAAGGAAAAGGGATATCAGTTAAAAGCCATTAAGACAGCGCTTGAAAAAGTCATTGGGGACGGAAAGGATCCGGTTATACCTGATGAGTTATTGGAGGGGCAGATGACCCAGGAATTAAAAGACAGTGGATTAGCCGGAGAAGACGGCGAGTCAGGCCTGGAGGTACATAACACAGCACAGGTCTCTATTGCACAGGGAAAGATGGAACAGTTTCAGGAAATCATGAATCACATCATTGGACGTGCGTTGGAGTTAAATAATGAGCAGTTGAGCCAGGACGTCAGCAGTCTGGTCAATGACAAGGTCATTAAGGAAATGGAGTACTTAATGAACCTGAAGGAAGAAAAAGAAGAAGAGCGCTACAAACAGTTGGACGAGCTGCTTCGTACCTATCAGAAAGATAACAAAGGCCGTGCAGAAGCTGCAGCATCCAAGATCCCCTTCTTTAACCGCAAAAAGAAATTTGGTCGAAACGGAAAAAAGTTATAGCATTCTCTCACTTTCAGATAAAAAGAGCCCAGAAGCGGCTCAGGCAAAAAATCCGCAGTTGCCACTGAGAGTGTAAACTGCGGATTTTTTAAAACGTCTTAATTCTCAGAGCAAGCTTCTACAAACCTCTTAAAAAGCCGAAAAACTTCCTCATTCTTTTCCCACAAATATTCCGGATGCCACTGAACTCCCACAAAGAATGGGTATCCAGGCATTTCCACCCCCTCAATCAAACCATCCGGAGAGTAAGCCGATGCAACCAGTCCCTGCCCCAAATCCTTTACGACCTGATGATGCATGCTGTTAACCCGTAATGTATCCATACCAGCGATTTCCCTTAGCATGGTTCCCTTTTCCAAAGAAACCGTATGGCTGGGCATATGATATGCAAATGGCTGAGTATGTGCGATAGGAAAATCCGATTTTGTCATAGAAAAGATATCCTGCCAGATCGTTCCGCCCATAGCGATATTCAACACCTGAACCCCTCTGCATATCCCAAGAACCGGTTTTTGCTTTTCCAGAACATATGGCAGAAGCCCAATCTCCATCCGATCCCTTGCCTCTGATACATTGCCGCAATGTACCTGAGTTTCCTCACCAAACAAAAACGGATGAACATCCGGTCCTCCAGTAAACAAAAAACCATCCAACTCATCAGCCAACTGCTTCAGTTCTTCCTCATCAGCCTCCAGCGGCATAACAACCGGAATCCCCCCCGCAGCCTTTAACGCACGTAAATAGGTAGGTCTCATCTTAATATCATTGTTATCCGTATCGTGGGCAGGCGTCAATCCTATCAGCGGTTTTCTCATACTAACTTCCTTTCACAACTAACATAAGTGATAATTAATAGATATGGAAATCAATAACAAAATGCCCCTCCCTTACGGAAGAGGCATATATGTATTCAAATAATTAAGCTTCAGAAATAGCTCCTGTTGGGCATACGCCTTCACATGCGCCGCAATCGATACAAGCATCTGCATCAATAACAAACTGAGAATCACCCTGGCTGATAGCGCTTACTGGGCATTCGCCTTCGCATGAACCGCAACTAACACAAGCGTCACTAATAACACGTGCCATGATAAATAACCTCCTTATATTCTATACATTTTTCTATATTTTATACTATTAATAAAATTTAATCAAGTAGAAAATGTAACAATTAATGTTTAATTTTAGGAGCAATAGGGATCAGGCGCATCAGTCCGGGCATCCCTGATTCCGGTAAGAATAACCTTCTTAGCCGATAGAGCATCTTCCTTTGATAAAGGTGGAACGCCTTTCAGCGGATAATCCATCCCCATACTTTCATATTTCACCTTTCCCATATCATGATAGGGAAGGACATCAAGGGCCTTCACGTTTTTTAACTGTCCGATAAAGCGACCAAGATGGTATAAATCTGCGGCTTCGTCTGTGATGCCGGGCACCACCACATGGCGAATCCAGACAGGAATTTCTTTTTCATCAAGATAGCGGGCAAAATCCAGGATAGCTGCATTGGAATGACCAGTTAAGGGTTTGTGCCTGATATCATTAATCTGCTTGATATCCAGCATGACCAGACTGGTTGAAGCAAGAAGACGGTCTACTTTCCTTAAATATTCTTCATTGCCTCTATTAAATGTTATTCCAGAGGTATCCAGACAGGTATGAATATCCTTTTTTCTTGCTGCTTCAAACAGCTGGGTAAGAAAATCCAGCTGCATCAGCGGCTCACCGCCTGTGGCTGTGATACCTCCGCCCCGGTAAAAATGCCGGGACGACTCATATTGCTTTAATATTTCCTCAACTGTCATCAGGCTGCCGCCTGCCAGCTCCCAGGTATCCGGGTTATGGCAGTACTGGCAGCGCATGGGGCAGCCCTGAAAAAACACCACCATGCGCACGCCTGGACCGTCGACGGTACCAAAACTTTCAATGGAATGGATACGTCCTGTCATAAGTGCACCGCCTTCTTTTCTGATTGTTACATATTGCTGTGGAATGTACGGGAGATAACCTCATCCTGCTGTTCTTTTGAAAGCTTGATAAAGTTAACTGCATAACCGGACACACGAACGGTCAGCTGAGGATAGTTCTCCGGATGCTTTTGTGCGTCCAGAAGAGTATCCTTTGTAAAAACATTGACATTTAAGTGATGTCCGCCTTCTTCTACATAGCCATCTAATAAGTTCACGAGATTGTCGATTTGAGATTCACTGATATTTGCCATTGCATTATCCTCCTTATGTGTTTTCGTTCATTTGGTATTCCTGACTGTTTATTGGTCATCCTCTTCCCGGTCCATGCCCTGAAACAGGGTAGGAACGCGGCAGGCTACATCGCCTTCGGCACAGTCAGGAGAATTAGTTGTCGTTACTGTCTTCGCCATAGTCTTATGGGCGTTTACGGTACCGTCCTCAGCTACAAGGATATTCATATGACCGCCGTTGTTGGTCATAAAGGAATCCAGCATTGAAACGATATCATCAATTTGTTTTTCATTGGGATCTGCCATAACAGCCACTCCTTACTTCTGATCCTCGCTTAAAGCCAGCTCAAGATCCACTTCCAAGTCTCCGGTGAAGATCTTATCCTCTTTGCCAAGAGCTCCCGGTACGATTGAGAAGGTGTTGGAGATACCATCCTGAGCATCCTTAAATGGAAGCTTGGCTACTGATGCCAGAGATGCGACTGCACCATGAGTATCTCTTCTGTGCATTGGGTTTGCACCTGGTGCAAACGCTTCACCCTTCTTACGTCCGTCAGGAGTTGCTCCTGTGTTTTTACCATATACTACGTTGGAAGTAATTGTCAAGATGGAAGTTGTTGCAATACCTCCGCGGTAAGTGTGATTTGACTTCACAAAGTTCATGAAGGTGTGTACCAGATCATTTGCAATCTGATCCACGCGGTCATCGTTGTTTCCGTATTTCGGGAAATCTCCCTCAATTTCATAATCCACAACAATGCCATTCTCATCACGGATTGCTTTCACCTTAGCGTATTTAATAGCGGAAAGTGAGTCAGCCACAACGGAAAGACCAGCAATTCCGGTTGCAAACCAACGGGTTACTTTTTTATCATGAAGAGCCATCTGAATGCGCTCATAACTGTATTTGTCATGCATATAGTGAATGATGTTTAATGCATTTACATAAACATTTGCAAGCCACTGCATCATGTCCTTATAAGCATCCATTACTTCATCATAATCTAAGTACTCAGAAGTAATAGGACGATATTTCGGTCCGATCTGTTTCTTTGTGATTTCATCCACACCGCCGTTGATGGCATATAAAAGACATTTTGCCAGGTTGGCACGTGCTCCGAATAACTGCATTTCCTTTCCGACTCTCATGGAAGATACACAGCATGCGATGGCATAGTCATCACCGTGGGTAACTCTCATTAAATCATCATTCTCATACTGAATAGAAGAAGATGCGATGGAAGTCTTAGCGCAGAAACGTTTAAAGTTATCAGGAAGCTTTGTGGACCAGAGAACTGTTAAATTAGGTTCTGGTGCAGTGCCTAAGTTCTCAAGTGTATGAAGGTAACGGAAAGACATCTTTGTTACAAGAGGACGTCCGTCAATACCCACACCACCGATAGACTCGGTTACCCAGGTAGGATCTCCTGAGAAAAGCTCATTGTATTCTGGTGTACGTGCAAACTTCACAAGACGAAGCTTCATAATGAAGTGATCAACAAATTCCTGAACTTCTTCTTCTGTGTAAGTGCCTTCTTCCAAATCTCTCTGAGCATAAATATCAATGAAAGTAGAAGTACGTCCAAGGGACATGGCAGCACCGTTCTGCTCCTTAACTGCAGCCAAGTAAGCCAGGTAAGTCCACTGAATTGCTTCCTTCACATTCATAGCAGGTTTAGAAATATCAAATCCATAAATAGATCCAAGTTTCTTTAATTCCTTTAAAGCACGGATCTGCTCGGATAATTCTTCTCTTTCACGGATTATTTCAGAATACATGGTAGAACGAGTTGTGTCCTTCTGTTCTTCCTTGTCTTCAATCAGACGGTCGATTCCGTAAAGAGCGACTCTTCTGTAATCACCGATAATACGTCCGCGGCCGTAAGCATCTGGAAGTCCGGTGATGATGTGGCTGGAACGGCAGTTACGCATTTCTTCTGTATAAGCATCAAAAACGCCTGCATTGTGTGTCTTTCTGTGAATGCTGAAAAATTCCTTTATTTCCGGATCAATGGTATAACCATTGTCTGCACATGCCTTTTCTGCCATTCGGATACCGCCGTAAGGCTGCAGGGAACGTTTAAAAGGCTTATCTGTCTGAAATCCAACAATTGTTTCTTTGTCCTTGTCTAAATATCCCGGGCCATGAGAAGTAATCGTGGAAACCAGCTTTGTATCCATATCAAGGACACCGCCTGCTTCACGCTCCTGTTTGCTTAATTCCATAACCTGTGCCCACAGTTCCTCTGTCTTTTTGGTCGGTCCTGCAAGGAAAGTATCATCCCCATCATAAGGGGTATAGTTCTTCTGAATAAAGTCTCTGACGTTAATCTCGTGTTCCCAAATGCCGTTGTTAAAAGCTCTCCATTCCGGTCTCATTTGTTTGTACCTCCATAAAAAATCTTTATAATAAGTGTCCATAATAAATAAATGTCATCAAAGGTTATAATTCCTACGACCTTTGTATGAATACATTATATATGAATACTGTATACAATGTCAATAGCGCTTATTGATAAATTTTTCTATAAGGGTTTCAAAGAAAAAAGGAAATGAAACCCTTGCTAATTGCATGAAAAAGTATTATATTATAAAAACAGTATGTACAATTTTATAAGGAGGGATACAAGATGCAGATTGATAAAAATATGCTGATCGGAGCATTACTCGAGATGGATGACAACGTTGCACCCATGCTTATGCGTGCAGGTATGCATTGTCTTGGCTGCCCGGCATCTCAGGGAGAGTCTTTAGAGGAAGCTTGTCAGGTTCATGGAATTGACTGTGATGTTCTGGTTTCTCAGATTAATGAAGTCTTAGCAGACAGATAGAGTAAAAGGAGGCGATCCCTGGATCTGCCTCCTTATTTTTCACACTTTAAATCTTTTTTCTCTTCCCGGTAATGTCTGGGACTCACACCATATTCCTGTTTGAATATCTTTGAAAAGGTCAGCGGATTATCATAACCGATGCTGGTGGCAATTTCCTGTATGGATCTGCAGGAGCCGGCAAGTTCCTGGGCAGCAATGTTTAAACGGAATCTCATTAAGTACTCCTGAGGAGAAACTTCCAGCTTCTTTTTAAAAATTGATGTTAAATAAGAGCGGTTAATCCCGATATAATCTGCAATATCCTGAACTTTAATGCGGTCATAGTTCATCTTTATATACTGAAGTGCATAATCCACATAAGTATCAATGGAATAGTCATACTGATTCCTGCTTGTACGCAGGCTGCTTTGTGTCTCAATCAGCGTGGACAGGATCTCATACAGATATCCCACACGCTTAATTTCATTGGCAAAGGTCAGCTGGTTGGTGTCCAGCATCTTCTGTATCATGGGAAGATAGCACCGGTTGGGGATCTGGGAATGAATGGCACAATGATCGTTTAACAGACCTGCATAACCTAAATAGGTTTCTGCCATGGTACCGTCAAAGGTGATCCACATATACTCCCATGGGTTTTCATAGTCTGCATGATATTGAATCGGCTGTCCTTTTGGTATCAGAAATATATCATCAGCTGCCAGCTCATAATGAGTGCCTCCCGTCTCCAGAACACCCGCTCCTCCTAAAACAAAGTGAAGGTGATATTCGTTGGGAATCTTGTGATTGTACGTATATCCGGGAGGACACTGCTGAATGCCGCAGTGAACCAGATACAAATCATTGGTTTGACGCTTGATATTTCTTAAACAACGGAATCCCGCCACACTTTTATAACTCGTCTGTTTTTCAGTCAAAGCTATGCCCCCTCAATCGGATACTGATTATTCATATCTATTATACAGGAAGCGGTTTTTACATGCAAATCTTATTTCAGGAAGAAATATCATCGGTACATACTCATAAAGTCACCGTGCGCATCAATCAGTTCATCCACCATGGCGCGGATATCCCGGATACTAAGTTCGGCGCTGGTATGGGGATCCAGCATGGCAGCCTGGTAGATCATTTCCCTGTTTCTGGTTCTTGCCGCTTCCACGGTGATCAGCTGAGGATTAATATTTGTCATATTCATGGCAGCCAGCTGAACTGGAAGACGGCCCACATGGCAGGGAGTAATACCGCTTCCATCCACCAGACAGGGAACTTCCACACATGCATCAGAAGGGAGATTTTCAATCAGCCCCTGATTTAAAACATTTCCCCCGATTTTATAAGGCCGATTGGTTATGATCGCCTCCATAATATAAGAAGCATATTCCAGAGAACGGGTATGAGTAATAGCTCCGTTATTTAAAATGGATTTTTTCTCTTCTTCCCATTCATTAATCTGCTTAATGCAGCGTCTGGGATATTCATTTAAAGGAATATTAAATTCTTCAATCAGCTGGGGGTAGCGTGATTTAATAAACAGGGAGTTATACTCAGCATTGTGCTCGCTGGATTCTGTACAATAATAGCCCAGATTCCGTATGTATTCAAAGCGTACCATATCCTTGTGCCCGCCAGCCTGATTCATCTCAAAAGCCTTCTGCCGGATGGCCGGATAGAGATCTTCACCGTTCCTGTCATGAATATTTAAAAGCCAGGCCATATGATTAATTCCGGCAATCAGCTCTGTACGTCCTTCCAGGCGGTCTTCCATTCCCAGTTCTTTTAACAGATTTTCCGAACAGACCTGTACGCTGTGACACAGACCAATGGTTTTAACTGAGGTGTACCGCTGCATAAAACCAGTCAGGATTGCCATAGGATTAGTATAGTTTAAAAACCAGGCATTGGGACATACCTCCTCCATATCTCTGGCAAAATCCTCCATAACAGGAATTGTCCTCAACCCCCGCATGATCCCGCCGATTCCCAAAGTGTCTGCAATGGTCTGGCGCAGGCCGTATTTTTCCGGTATTTCAAAGTCGGTGATGGTGCATGGGTCATATCCACCAACCTGGATTGCATTTACCACGAAGGTGGCACCAGACAAAGCTTCTTTTCTGTTTTCCGGTCCTAAATAAGTGTGGATATCTGCCCTGCCTTCATTTACATTTTTGTTGATTGCACTTAAAATAAGCTGTGAGTCCATTAGTCTTACGGGATCAATATCATACAGGGCAATTTCGGCATCCCGCAGTGCAGGTGTACACATGCAGTCACCCAGGACATTCCTTGCAAATATCGTACTTCCAGCTCCCATAAAAGTTATTTTAATCATCGTTTTTCCTCCTTGTTTTTCTTGTCTGCCTATTAAGGTTATTGTATAATCACAGCAGATAAAAAGATAGGAAGTTTGTTTCTAAAAATTGTCATTTTGTTGCATGGAGGTTTTATAATGAATCAATCAGCAAGGGAACTGACCATCTATTACTGCGGGCACGAGAAGTGTGCGCCCGGTCATTTTTTCGGACCAGCCGTCCGCAAGCACTATCTCCTTCATGTTATATTGAAGGGAAAGGGGATTTACCGGATTGCTGACAAAGAATACAGGCTTTCAACAGGGGAGGCTTTTTTGATTAAGCCCCAGGAAGTAACGTATTATCAGGCGGATGACAAAGACCCATGGGAATATGCCTGGGTGGCATTTTCCGGAAATGAGGCAGAACGTCTGGTTTACGAATACCGCAAAGAGGAAACGGGATACAGCTATCGTTTTATAAATGGGAGCCAGTGGAGGGAGATTATACTGGAACTTGTAAACGCTTTTTACAGCACAGCCCATAACATGGACGAGATGAGGGGGTATCTTTATCTTTTGTTTTCCCGTTTTCCAGGTAATACAAAAGAGTCAGATCTATATGAAAAAAGTTATCTTGAGCAGGCGGAAACTTATATCCGGCATAATTACAGCTATCCCATACAGATTTCGGATGTGGCAAGGTTTATTGGCATTGACCGTACCTATCTTTACCGGATATTTATGAAGCACAAAGGGGTATCTCCCAAGTGCTATCTGACCCAGTACCGGGTGTTTGAAGCAAAGCGGCTTTTAGAGGATACCTCATTAAGTATAACGGAAACCGCCCTTTCCTGTGGCTTCCACGATGCCTCGGTTTTCTGCAAATGTTTTCAAAAAGCAGAGGGAGAATCTCCGCTCCGTCACAGGAAGCAATATCACGAGGCTGATAAAAGAATGTAACAAAACACCATATAAAAATCACATTAATCTATGTAAAATTAACAAAGAACCGATTATAATTAGGTTCATAATAACAAAAAGCAACAAAAATGTACTGGGTATAATTTTTGCAACTATTGAAAGTGACAAATTATGGGAGGTAACAAAATGAAACGGAGATGGGGATTACCAGCAGCAATGGCAGTAATTGCAGCAACCGCACTGATTGGATGTACGGGCCAGCAAAACAGCGGCCAGGCAACAACTGCAGGAACGCAGGAGACCAAGCAGGAATCAAAGCAGGAATCATCAAGCGCGGCAGAAACAGAGAAGGAAAAAGGCGGCTCTTCCGGAACACTGACTGTAGCGATCTGGGATAAAAACCAGGAACCAGGTCTGACAAAGATCATGGCTGATTTTACAAAAGAAACTGGAATTAAAACACAGATACAGGTAACACCATGGGATCAGTACTGGACCATGCTGGAAGCAGGTGCTACGGGAGGTTCTCTTCCTGATGTATTCTGGATGCATTCCAATGAGATCGCACGGTACTCAGAATATGAGATGCTTTTGGATTTAACAGACCGGATCAAAGCAAGTAAAACCCTTGAGATGGATAAATTTCCAAAAGAGATTGTAAACATCTATAACTGGCAGGGAACCAAGCAGTATGCAGTACCAAAAGACATCGACACAATCGCTCTCTGGTATAACAAAACCATGTTTGATGCAGCTGGTATTTCTTACCCAAGCAAGGACTGGACCTGGGATGATTTTGCAGATGCAGCGAAAAAGCTTACCAAGGCAGATGGCAGCCAGTATGGATTTGCAATTAATCCCACCAACGATCAGGCAGGCTGGTGCAACCCGGTTTACGATATGGGCGGATACGTAATCAGCGAGGACAAAAAGTCTTCCGGATTTACACAGCCTGGAACCATAAAGGCTCTGACATTCCTTACCGACCTTATGAAAGAAGGCTATGCTCCTCCTTATGAGGTAATTGCAGAGAATAAGGAAGAAGCGTTATTTGAAGCAGGCAAGGTAGCCATGATTACCCAGGGCTCCTGGATGCTTTCCGAACTTTGCAACAATGATTACGTAAAAGCAAACTGTGATATTGCAGTTCTTCCAAAGGATAAAACCACAGGAAGACGTGCGTCTATCTATAATGGTCTTGGCTGGGCAGCCTCTGCCAATACCTCTATGCCGGAAGAAGCCTGGAAACTCATTGAATACATGGGTTCCAAAGAAGCTCAGCAGAAACAGTCTGACCTTGGTATCGTAATTTCTGCTTATCAGGGAACCACAGCTAACTGGGTTAAGGCATACCCCAGCTTTAATTTACAGGCATATCTGGATATGATGGATGATCTGGTTATTCGTCCATACTCCAAATCAACGGTTGCATGGACCAACATGATTCATGAAAAACTGATTGATGCATGGACTGGAAAGAAGAGTGTAGAGGATGTCTGCAAGGATATTGATAAGGAAATGAATGCCATGCTGGCGGAAGAATAAGTATGGTCGGGGAGGCAGATATAACGGATGCCTCCCCTTTTAACGAATTTGCGGAGGGACTGCATGAACAGAGAAAAAACGGTATCAAGACGGGAAAAAAGTGAATTTTTGTGGGGCTGGCTGTTTCTGCTGCCTACCATGACAGGCCTCATAATTTTGAATATTATACCAATCTTTCAGACAATCTATCAAAGTTTCTTTAAAACCGGAGCCTTTGGTAAAGGAAATGTATTCATAGGGCTTGGAAACTACAGCAAGCTTTTGCAGGACGGCACAGTCTGGCAGGCTCTTTGGAATACCTTTAAGTATGCGCTTGTGGAAGTACCTTTTTCCATTGCCATTGCGCTGGTACTTGCTGTTATACTGAACGGAAAAATAAAAGGCCGTTCAATCTGGAGGACTATTTATTTTCTGCCAATGGTTGCTGCTCCAGCAGCGGTAGCCATGGTCTGGAGATGGCTTTATAATTCAGAATTTGGTTTGATTAACCACCTTTTAAACCGAATCGGGCTTTCCTCTGTGAACTGGATTTCAGATCCTGGAATTGCTTATATTTCCGTAGCAATCGTGGGAATCTGGTCGGTAATCGGATACAACATGGTTCTGTTTTTTGCCGGTCTTCAGGAGATCCCCAGAGATTATTATGAAGCAGCGGAAATTGACGGAGCCGGAGGTGTAAAACAGTTTTTCTACATCACCCTTCCCCTGATTTCCCCCACCATGTTTTTCGTGACTGTGACCAGAGTAATTGGAGCCATGCAGGTATTTGACAGCATTTACATGATGATGGAAAAATCCAATCCGGCACTGGTAAAAACTCAGTCTCTGGTTTATCTTTTCTATAAATATTCCTTTGTTGAGGGAAACAAAGGATATGGTTCCGCCATTGTCATGCTGTTGCTTTTAGTAATCCTGCTCATTACGGTAATCCAGCTTCTTTGTCAGAAGAAGTGGGTTAATTACAACTAAGGGGGAGAATGATGGATAAGAATAGAAAATTTAAGTCAGTACTGCAATACTTTGTGCTTGCAGTGGGCTCTGTTGTTATGCTGGTTCCTTTCTTATGGATGATACTTACGGCTTTTAAAACGGCGTCCGAGGCAACGCAGATGAATCCATTTATTATCTTTCCTTCTGTCTGGAGAAAAGATGCATTTTTATCTGTAATGAGTAAAATGAATTTTTTGAAGCTGTACTATAATACACTGGTTCTTATTATCGAACGTGTAGTCTGTGCAGTGCTTACAGCTACCATGGCAGGATATGCCTTTGGAAGGCTTCATTTCAAAGGAAAGAATCTTGCATTTTCCCTGGTATTATTCCAGATGATGGTTCCATCCCAGATATTTATTATTCCTCAATATCTGATGGTGGGCAGGCTGGGCCTGTTAAATACCTCCTTTGGTCTCCTCTTCCCGGGACTGGTTACAGCCTTTGGAACCTTTCTGCTTCGTCAGGCCTATATGGGGCTTCCGGCATCATTAGAGGAAGCAGCCAGACTTGATGGCTGCAACATCGGTCAGGCATTTTTATATGTAATGGCGCCGCTTACGAAATCATCTATGGTAGCGCTTGGAATATTCACCGCATTGTTTGCTTTTAAGGAACTGATGTGGCCATTAGTCGTCAATACAGAACAAAATACCATGCCGCTTTCTGCAGCACTTGCAAAGCTGCAGGGTCAGTTTGTGACCAACTATCCGGAACTTATGGCAGCTTCTTTGCTGGCCTGTATTCCCATGGTTATCATTTACCTGATTTTCCAGAAACAGTTTATTGAAGGAATTGCAACATCAGGAGGAAAATTATAAAGGAGTTTACACTATGCCAATCATTTATCATCAACAAGCAAAAGAGTTTCATCTGTATAACCAGTCTGTCAGTTATATTATTCAGATTATGGGAAACGGCCAGCTGGGCAATCTGTATTATGGGAAACGAATCAGGGACCGGGAGTCTTTTGAGTATCTTTTCGAAACAGGTGAGCGTCCCCATGCTGCAATCAGCTGCCCTTATCCCGTTAATTTATGCCTGCAGTATACAAAACAGGAGTATCCGGCTTATGGAACCGGAGATTACCGGTACGGTGCGTACAGTGTCAGACAGGAGAACGGCAGCAGGACTACAAACTTTACTTATGCCGATCATAAGATTTGTAACGGCAAGCCTACCATTGAACCTCTTCCTTCTACCTATACGGAAGATGATTCAGAAGCATGTACGTTAACAATCCGGCTTCATGATGATCTCATTGATACTGACCTGATCCTCACATATACCATATATGAAGAGCGTCCGGTGATAACGAGGAATGTCTGTTTTACACATAACGGATCAGAAGATATTGTGCTGTTAAATGCCATGAGTGCTGCGGTGGATTTACCGGAATCAAACTATGATATGATTCATTTATCAGGTGCATGGTCCAGGGAGCGGTATGTAAAGCGGCGGCCGCTGGAGCAGGGGATTCAGTCTGTCTACAGTATGCGTGGGATCAGCAGCGCGGAACATAATCCCTTTCTGGCGCTGGCGGAAAAAAACGCCACAGAAGGAAGTGGAACTGTTTACGGATTCAGTCTGGTCTACAGCGGAAGCTTTCTTGCCCAGGCAGAGGTCTGCTCTCATGATACAACCAGGGTTTTAATGGGAATTCATCCGGATACCTTTGAATGGCCTTTAAAAACCGGGGAATCATTTCAGACACCGGAGCTTGTTATGGTATACAGCGATCAGGGACTGTCTTACATGAGTCAGGTATACCACCGGCTTTACAGAACAAGACTTGCCAGAGGATACTGGAGAGACCGGGAGCGGCCTGTACTTTTAAACAACTGGGAAGCTACCTATATGAATTTCGACGAAGAGAAGATTCTTTCCATTGCAAGAAAAGCAAAGGAAACAGGGGTAGAGCTGTTTGTGCTGGATGACGGCTGGTTTGGCGACCGCAGCGACGATGACCGCAGTCTGGGGGACTGGTATGTCAATAAGGAAAAACTTCCGGGAGGCATATCCGGGTTGTCAGAGAAGATCGAAGCCATGGGGCTTAAGTTCGGTTTATGGATCGAACCGGAGATGGTCAATAAAAACAGCAGATTCTATGAGGCTCATCCAGACTGGATAATATCCGCTCCAGGGCGTTATGAAACACCCAGCAGACAGCAGCATGTGCTGGACTTTTCCAGAAGTGAAATTGTGGATTCCGTTTACCAGATGTTAAAAGATGTGATAGAAGGCGCAAAAATATCTTATATTAAATGGGACATGAACCGTTATATTACAGAATGCTTTTCACGGGGGGCAGGTAAGGATGAGCAGGGAATGGTAATGCATAAATACATTCTTGGAGTTTATGATCTTTACAGCCGCTTAATTCATGATTTTCCACAGATTTTGTTTGAGTCCTGTGCCAGCGGAGGAGCCAGATTTGATCCGGGATTGCTTTATTATGCACCTCAGGCGTGGTGCAGCGATAATACAGATGCCATCGACCGGTTGAAAATTCAGTATGGTACCAGCATGGTCTACCCTGTATCCAGTATTGGAGCTCATATATCAGCTGTTCCAAATCACCAGATTCACCGGATTACGCCTTTAAAAACAAGAGGCAATGCAGCCTTCTTTGGAGCCTTTGGATATGAGCTTGATTTAAATCATTTAAGTGAGGAAGAAGTGCAGCTGGTAAAAGAGCAGATTGATATTTATAAAAAGAATCGGAAACTTTTGCACCAGGGTACCTTTTACCGGCTTAAAAGTCCCTTTGAGGGAAATGATACTGCCTGGATGGTAGTTTCTGAGGACCAGAAGCAGGCGATTGCCGCTTATTATCAGACCTTAAATCCAGCTAATGCAGGATGGCTTAGACTAAAATTTGCCGGACTTGGTGAAGATGTGCTTTATCAAGTGACTGTTGAAGGCGAAACAGGGGAATATTATGGAAGTGAGCTGATGCACGCGGGACTTCCCATAAACAGAAACCGTTTCTTTAAGGAAACAGGCGATTTTGCTTCCCTTCTTTTCTTTTTGAATGAAAAACTGAAATGAGTAAAAAATAATTAATATAAAGTCCGGATCTCAGTGATTCGGACTTTATTAATGTAATATTTTACATTATTTTATCTGGAATCTGGTGATAATGTTGAAATATATTTCAGCGCATGCTATAATTCTATAAAAATTATGGGTGTTTCCTCATATAGCTGAAAAGAGGAGGGTTTCAATGAAGGATTATAATGTGCATTTGACGTTGATTGATCGGATTATACTTGATTCCTATAAGGTTTTACTGGAAGGGCTGGCGGATTATCTGGGCAGTGGTTACGAGATGGTGTTACACAGTCTGGAAGATACGGAGCATTCGGTAATAAAAATTATTAATGGACATCATACCGGGCGGGCAGAGGGGATGCCTATTACGGATCTGGCACTCCAGATGCTGGAACAGATTAAAAAAGAAGGTGAAAAGGGTTACATTTCTTATTTTACAAAGAATAAGAAGGGAGAGCCTTTAAAATCAACCACGATTGTTGTACGGGGTGAGGAAAGCCGGATCATTGGCCTTCTATGCATTAATTTTTATTTAAATACTAATTTTTCTGAGATTCTTTCCGGCTTTATACCAGATATTACATCCCGTGCCCAGGTAAAGACTGAGACATTTGCCAGCAATCTGGATGAACTAATTTACAGTAAGGTTTCGGAGGTACGCAGCGAAGTGATGGAAGACGACCAGATTCTGCCTTCCCTTAAAAATAAAGAGATTATCAATATACTGTGCCAGCAGGGAGTATTTACTTTGAAGGATGCAGTGGTTAAAGTTGCGGAGTATCTGGACATTTCTAAGAATACTGTGTATATGCATATTAGAAATGCCGGAATTGCTGCGGATAAAGAAAAATGAGTCATTTTTATTTTTGAAATGGTAGAACTTAGAGAGATGTCCTGCATTGTTTGTTTGTGAAAATAAACAAAAAACAATGCGGGACATTTTGTTTTTTGCCGAATCACACAAAAATATTGCATTTGTTAAGAAGTTGTGATAAAATAAATTACATTAATATGTAAAGAAGTAAAAAATATTTTATTCACTAAAGAAAGGGAGGTATTGAAATGGAAAAAAGTAAAAAGAAATTAGGTCTTGTTCCCAAACTGATCATTGCAATTATTATCGGTATTCTGTTAGGACTGTACTCACCAACCTTTGTAATCTCCATTTTAATAACAGCATCAGATTTATTTAAACAGTTTTTAATGTTTATTATCCCTCTTATGGTCGTGGCTTTTGTTACCATGGGAATTGCAGATTTATCTCAGGGTGCAGGAAAGCTGCTGGCATTTACAGCAGCAATATCCTATACATCTACTCTGATCGCAGGAAGTGCCTCATATTTTGTTGCCAGCAGTTTTTTTCCAACCTTTGTTAATGAAGAGGTCGTTTCTAAAGTGGCTGCTGCAAGTGACAGGGCAATTGAAGGATATTTTAATCTGGCCATCACTCCTCTGCTTGAAACAACGGCAGCAGTGGTACTTGCATTCGTTCTGGGTGTATCAATCAGTACGATGAGAGGAAAAGAAATAGGGGATACACTTTATAACGTATTTAAAGAATTATCTGAAATCATAACTAAGGTATTAAACCGCGTTATTATTCCCCTTCTGCCCATGTATATCTGCGGAACTTTTGCTAAAATGACTTATCAGGGAACTACATTTGCCATAATGTCTGTACTTTGGAAGGTATTCCTGGTTGTAATTATCCTTCATCTTCTTTACCTGGTAATTGCATTTACATTTGCAGGAACTGTAACAAAACGCAATCCTATTACCATGATGAAGAATCAGATTCCTGGATATTTAACAGCAATCGGAACCCAGTCATCCGCTGCCACAATTCCGGTTAATATCAAATGTGCGGAAAGCAACGGAATTTCCGAGGAGATCCGTAATTTCGTCGTTCCTTTATGTGCAAACATACACATGGCTGGTTCCATGATCACCATTACCTGCTGTGTGACAGCAACTTTACTGATCTACGGAATGCCTCACGGTTTCCTTACACTGTTTCCATTTATCTGCGTACTGGGTGTTGCTTTGGTGGCATCTCCGGGAGCTCCCGGCGGCTCTATCTTTACAGCCACTCCATTCTTCCCGGTTGTGGGAATCCCGGCAGTGGGAGATATTGCCAGCCTGTTACAGGCAATGTACATTGCACAGGACAGCTTTGGAACAGCCTGCAACGTATCCGGTGATAATGCAATCAGTGCGCTGGTAGAATCCTACTATCGCAAGTATATTAAAAAAGAGAAATAGAACCAGCCTGCTTTGAAAGGAGCAAATATTATGCCGTCAATCAGTATTTTTGATGTGATCGGTCCCAATATGGTAGGACCGTCAAGCTCCCATACGGCGGGTGCCGTAGCCATTGCACTTCTGGTGAGAAAGTTGTTTCCTGGTTCTGTCAAAGAAGTTGAATTCGTATTATACGGTTCCTTTGCCAGAACTTATAAGGGGCACGGTACAGACCGAGCTCTGTTAGGAGGAATGCTGGGATTTGAAACTCACGATCTGAGAATTAAGAATTCGTTTAAACTGGCAGAAGAACAGGGGCTGACCTATTCGTTTGTTACCAATGAAAAAGAAACGGAAATCCACCCCAATACGGTTGAGATTCATTTAACCGGTTCAGATGGAAGTTTTATGTCTGTACGAGGTGTTTCTGTCGGTGGTGGTAAGGTTAAGATTGTTAGAATCAATGGGGTAGATGTTGATTTTACAGGAGAGTACTCTACTTTGGTAATCCGTCATCTGGACTATCCTGGAATGGTGGCCTATATTGCTACCTGCTTAAGCGAACGAAATGTTAACATTGCATTTATGCGCCTGTATCGGGAAAAGAAGGGGGCTACGGCCTATTCTGTAGTGGAATCAGATGAAGAAATTCCCCAGGAACTGCTTGAGAAACTGCGGGAACATGAAAAAGTCGAAGATGTAATGCTGATTCAGGTTTAGGAGGAGCTATGGATTTTATTTCAGGACAAGAATTACTGCAATTATGCGAAGAAAACGGCTGCCAGATTTCCGATATCATGATACAGCGTGAAATCAGTGAATATGGAGCGTCTACGGAAGAAATAATGGAACGAATGAAGGAAGCATACCGGATCATGAAAGAAGCCTGTCATAAGCCGTTAGATGAACCGGTCCCATCCATCGGAGGCCTCATCGGGGGAGAGGCAAAAAAGGTAAGGGACAGAAGGCGGCAGGGGAAATCCATATGCGGAAGTATGCTTTCCAAGGCAATTACCTATTCACTGGCGGTGCTTGAGGTAAATGCTTCCATGGGTCTCATAGTGGCAGCACCCACAGCCGGAAGTTCAGGTGTCCTTCCTGGTCTTTTGCTGGCACTGGAGGAAGAATTTTCTCTTGATGATGATCAGATCATAGACGGTCTTTTTACAGCAAGTGCCATTGGATATCTGATTATGAGGAATGCCTCCGTTGCCGGAGCCCAGGCTGGCTGTCAGGCCGAGGTGGGGGCAGCCTCTGCTATGGCAGCCGCCGCAGCTGCACAAATCATGGGAGGAACACCACAGCAGTGCATGGATGCAGCCTCCGCGGCTCTTGTTAATTTATTGGGACTTGTCTGTGATCCGGTAGCAGGACTGGTGGAATGTCCCTGTCAGAGCCGGAACGTAATAGGTGCATCCAATGCCCTGGTCTGTGCGGAAATGTCCCTGGCCGGAATTCGCCAGCTGATCCCGTTTGACCAGATGGTGGATACCATGATGACGGTGGGACGATCTATTCCATTTGAATTAAGAGAAACGGCACTGGGAGGGTGTGCAGCAACAGAGGCGGCCTGCGCCAGAACCTGCCAGATCTTTAAAAATTAATATCTGGATTTACATAGGAAAAAGGGGATCGGTCTTTAGGACTGGTTCTTTTTTCCTTATTTTCATTTGTCATAATAAAATAGTTGCGAGAGCAACTATTTTGTGATATGCTGTTTTTGAATTAAAGATTTTGTATGTACGTGTTTGACACCAGGAGGTGAATAAATTGGATAAACACAGAGATATAGGGAAATATATTTCCACCCTCCAAAGGCTGAATAATATGTTTTACGCTAACCGATTATCTTCTTTTCAAATAGGCTGTGGACAACAGTTTTTTTTATTGCAGATTTTTAATCATCCAGGCATGAATCTTCATGAACTGGCATTAAACGGAAATTATGATAAGGCGACAGCCACCCGGGCAGTTAAAAAGCTGGAAGAAGAAGGATATGTGCGGACGGAGACGGAAGAAGAGGATAAACGGATACGGAGAATCTATTTAACGGACCAGGCGAAACCGGTTGTAGAAAAGACCCAGGAGTGTGTAGATGAATGGGCGGAAATAATCTTAGAAGGACTTACAGGTGAAGAACGCAAAGAAGCAGAGCGGCTGCTGGTCCGCATGGCAGATAATGCACATCGCTTTAATAGCAGGCAAAAAGGAAAGGAATGACATACTTTATGGAACACAATAAGATAAATCAGGGGGGGAATCCCCTGGGCTATAAACCAATTGGACATCTGCTGATGCAATTTGCTTTTCCTGCAATTGTTGCCATGCTGGTAAATTCAATCTATAACATTGTAGATCAGATATTTATTGGACAGGGAATCGGTTATTTGGGAAATGCTGCGACTACCATTTCATTTCCCATTGTCACTATCATTTTAGCAGTTTCAACCCTTCTTGGAGCGGGAGGAAGTGCTTATGCAGCCATTAAGCTTGGTGAAAAGAAGGAAGATGAAGCAGAAAGAACCCTTGGTACTGTAACCATTCTTACTCTGGCAGCAAGTGTTGTGGTAGTGGTTGCTGGTTTTGTATTCTTGGATCCCATGTTAAGACTTTTTGGTGCCACTGATAATACCATGGTTTATGCCAGAGAGTATACTTCCATTATGTTAATAGGTACTCCGTTTAATATGCTTGGGGTGGTACTTAGTAACATGGCGAGGACCGATGGCAGTCCGTCTATCGCAATGTATGCCATGCTGGCCGGTGCATTTTTAAATACAATTCTGGATCCTATTTATATTTTTATTTTCCACTGGGGTGTTACAGGAGCAGCCATTGCAACCATTACCTCTCAGATCATTTCAGCGGTTGTTTTGATCTATTATTTTGTGAAAAAAGGTAAGAGTATGCGTTATCGCAAAAGCATCCTGCGTGTCGATCCGGAAATATGCCGCCTGGCACTTCCCCTTGGTATCTCCAGCGGTATTACTCAGATTGCATCAACCATTTTGCAGGTTGTCATGAATAATTCTCTGGTGTATTATGGTAATCAGACCGCTGTAGGCGGCGATGTGGCACTTAGCGCCATGGGAATTGTCAATAAAATCGGTATGATTTTAGTCTCTATCTGCCTTGGAATCGGAATTGGATCACAGCCTATCTTTGGGTTTAATAAAGGTGCAAACCAACCAAAGCGGGTGAGAAAAACATTTGTGGTTGCTGCCGTATCGGCAACCAGTGTAGCAGTGATCGGCTGGCTGGTCTGTCAGCTTTTCCCGGGAGCCATATTAAGTCTGTTCGGCACTGAGGATCCTCAGTTTAATCTGTTTGCTGAGCGGTGCTTGAGGATCTACATGCTGGGAATATTTGCAGCGGGCTTTCAGGTTGTCAGTACAAGCTACTTCCAGTCAACAGGACAGCCTTTAAAAGCATCAATTTTGTCCATGCTTCGACAGCTTTTATTATTAATACCGCTGATTTTAATTCTGCCTCTTCATTTTGGCCTTTCCGGAATTTTGTATGCAGGGCCTACCGCAGATATCATTTCAGCAATTGTGGTCAGTCAGTTTATCATTCATGAGTTAAGGAAATTAAACAAAGCCTGTAAGGCTTGATCATTTTTTGCGGAAGGAGAACCACAGCCGTGAGCCTGAAGATACAAATGACAAAATTTTTAGCAGGATTTGGTAATGCAGAAAAAAAGATGGAAGCGGAGCTTCTGGCTCCAAAACGGGGCGGCAGTGTCATTGACCGGGATCATTATAATAAAAAGATCCGGGTGAAGGAGTGGAGTGTGGATGGCTTTGGGGGTGTTACGATCAACGGCAGCTATACCAGCCAAAAGCACTTATTAATGCTGCCGGGCGGTGCATATTCCCTGGAACCTTCCAGCCGCTATCTGGAGCTTTCCGAATATTTTGCTTTATCTCATCAGATGAAGGTTACGATTCCCTTCTGTCCTATGTCACCGGAATATACAGCTTTGGAAGTGCATCAGTATCTGCTTCATGTTTACAGCCGTCTTATTAAGGAGTATAGGGAAGACCAATTCTTTTTTTGGGGAGATTTTTCAGGGGGTGGTCTGGCGCTTTCCTTTTTACAGGAACTTCGGGATAATAATAATTTACCCCTTCCGGTTAAAACTGCGGTAATTTCGCCATGGTTAGATATCACTCTGGATAACCCCCTGATTAAGATAGCGAAAAAGGCAGATGTACTCCTTCCGGTAGAAACCCTAAAACAAACTGGAATCCGTTACCGGGGCTCCCTGGCGTCCGATCATCCCTTTGTTTCTCCTATTTATGGAGACTGGGATAATCTGGGTAAAATTCTGATGTTTTCTGGAACGGAAGATATTATGACTCCGGATTGTGATTTGCTTGCAGAAAAGGCGGGCAGTTTTAAGGGAACAGAACTGATTTATAAAAAAGGAGCTGGCATGCTCCATAATTGGATTTTAATTCCCTGCAGAGAGACAGAAGCTACATTAGATCTAATTGCTTCTTATTATCTGGATGAGGGAGAAATTTAAAAATGAGGTTCGACCCATGGCGGGCCGAACCTCATTTTGGCTTGTGATGAAGTACTATGAACAAAGGAACGGATTAAAGTTGTGCAAGTGACTGAAGGGCATTCCCCTCAATCAGGACCTCGTAATGTTCCTTGTAGTACGCTTCGGAGGCGTAATCCTGATGAATCTTGGATCCGTACTCTGCAAGAAGATTGCATACCCGGCTGAAGTCCAGAGACTTCTCAGGTGTGTTACGTATTACCAGATAATACTGTCTGGTATTTGGTTTTTTATATAAAGTATTCCTGCCATCATAAACCTGTCCGATGATCTTTGCAGCATCAGAAATTTGATCCAGACTCTGAAAACAGTAGATTCTTACTGAGGAAGCGGGTGATTGCTCTTTTGGTTTTTCTTCTTCGGGCTCTTCTTTTTTGTCTATTCCCAACAGATTTAACAGACCGTCAGCACCTTCTAAAAGCTCACTGGCCAGATCTGCAGGCATGGAATCTAAATCCTCGTCTGTTGTTGGTGAAAATTTTGCAAACCTTGTATCTAATTCTTCCGGGTCATCAATTTTAGTGATTACTAACATCACGCTTTCGTTGGATAACGGAATTGCTTCTACCATGAGAGGAATGTCTTCAGCTTCAAATCCCACTTCGTTAGAGGCTTTTTGAATCATCTCGCGGAACAGGTTGCGGGCTTTTTCACTGCCGTAGGCAAGTTCGCCTAAATTAAGGTTTCGGACGCTTAAATCAAAGCTGGTAAGCGTACAACGGATCTGATTTTCATTGATACGTTCTATCTTCATAGGATCACTTCCTGTTCTTTTTAAAATGGTGAATATTTTTTACATACTTCCTCAACATAACTATACTATATATTATAGCAAAAAGGCAATTACTATGTGAAAAAATTTATATAAATTTAAGGTTTATATGCAAAAATACGGGTATCCTATTTAATTACTGGGATTTTGTAATTTACACTATTATCTTGATACTAATATGATACTATTTCCTGTAATTTCTCTGCAACTTCTATATGACGGTTGGGGTATAAGTAACCATATACATTATTTACCATGTCTACGGTATCACCGATCCGCTCTGCTATAAGGTGTGGAGAAAAGCCCAAATCTATGAGCATGGAAACGTGGCTATGACGAATATCATGGATCCGTATGAATTTCACTCCTGAAATTTTGCAAATAGAAACCATCTGATAGCGGAGCCATTCAGGTTAGAAATGGAATAGCCTGTCCCCTGGTTCAAGGCTATAAAAGCGTCCGGCATACTCTTTTAATTAGTAACGCAGGAACTGTGGAATGGTGATACTCCGATAACTGCTTGCTGTTTTCGGGTGAATTTAAGAAAAGACTGTGATATAATGACTTTGTTCAGGATCCCATTATATCAGCCTTTTGGTTGACGGGTGACATTTGTTTAAAACTCTGGGAGTTGGTAGCTCCTGGGGCTTTTCTTCTTTAATGGCGAAAGCTGTTTTAATCTTTTTCTCTGCTTTTAGTGTACTGCCTATTGTATATTTCAAATATGCTTCAGATACTTCCCTGAAATGCTCTAAGTCTCCATATTTAAGCTGATATGTCCCATAAGGGGCAATTAAAAAAGGCTTATGTTCCGGATCATCTTCCAGGCATTCAAAATTAGCGTTGAATAGGGGTGCATAAAGTTCCTACCTCTCCGTTCATACATGGGGACATTGTTATGTGGGAAAGGGGCGGTACTTTGTACCGATGGCATCCGGATCATGCGTCCTCATCAGATAGCAGGGATCAAATTAATATTGTGCGCTTTGGGAATGTATGGTAATATGCTATCAGGAGTAACCGAATACAGGGTGGAACCTTCCAGCTTTTATGTCTTTACGTCATAGAACGAGGGGAGGTGTGCAGATGGATATATACCAAACTTTAAGCATATTGTTTTTAGGCGGTACGTTTCTAATTGCATTGCTGACTTACATAGGAAAAAAATAGCCTACCCTGATGCGAACAGGATAGGCGTGCTCATGGTTACATGAGCATTTAATCATCTTGGAAGCTTCCACCTTGTGTGGCGGTTGCTCTTTTGTAATTTCAATATATCATATCTTGCATGGTATTTCAATGGTTTTCTTAATAACTATCTATTGAATTAAGAATAAATAATATCGGTATTCATCAGCTTTGATTGAGCAAAAAATTAGCACACCTGTCAAAAGATGGGTGCACATAAGCTTATATTTCCTCTGTAATTTTCATGCCTGTAATTACCAGGAATAACAAAAAATGTAAATAAATTATAAAATGGTTGAAAATTATGTCATATTATATTACAATAATTCCCAAGAGATGATATTGGTCAGGCTCAAGGAGGTGATTTTAGTAAGCACCGTTCTGTTCGGCAAATATCAACTATGCGGTATCTTGGGAACCGGTCGGGAAGGAACAGTTTTTCTGGCGGTTCATCTTGGGCTTGAAGAATACAGAGCAGTGAAACGTGTATCCAAAAGCTTTCTCAATTATGAACAATTCAGGCGTGAAGCATTGATTTTGAAAGAGCTGCGCCATCCTGGTATTCCCATTGTATATGAAGTGCAATATTGTTATACAAAATCCTGTAAATACATTGCTTTTTAATTACTTTTAATTGTACTGGTACTAAAACGGTACTAAATTAATGAATTTAGCATATCTGCCATTTCCTTATGCCGATTAGGATAAAGGTGTCCGTATGTCCTATCAACCATCTGAACAGTATCTCCTATACGTTCAGCAATAATGTGAGATGAATACCCCATATCAATTAATAGAGACACATGGCTATGCCGTAGATCGTGGATCCTTATACGCTTTACACCGCTTATGGCACATGCCTTGTTACGTTCATTGTATAAAATAAATTTTGTAAATGGAAAAAGGTGATCATTCCCAGACATGCTGTAATACATCATTATATATTCTTTGAACTGATCCGCCAATGATTGAGACAATTGTACGTATCTGTTACTATTATCTGTTTTGGGTGGTGTCACCAAAGTTCTTTTATTGACCCTATGCATAGTTTTGGATATCTTCATGGTATTGGTGCTGAAATCAATATCATCAGCGGTAAGAGCAAACATCTCGCCGCTACGAATGCCAGTCCAATATAGTATTTTAAATGCCATTTTTGCTTGCGGGTTTTTAACAGCATCTATGAATTTCTTAAATTCTTCTAATGTCCAGAATTCCATTTCTTTTGCTCGCTGTTTTCCCATACCTCCAGTCTTTTTGCATGGATTTTCTTTAAGTCCGTAGAATTTAACTGCATAATTGAAAATAGCGGATAGTTCCCGGTTCATACAATTTAGGTAAGTTTGCGAGTATGGTTTTCCTTTGTTATCACGATATTGCATCATGCTGTTTTGCCATTTCAAGACTGTTTGAGACTTGATCTCCTTTAGCGGAAGATTTCCAAAGGTGGGTATGAGTTTTAAATTTATTACATAGCGCTTATTTATTACAGTAAATTCTTTAAGCCTGGGGCTCATCTCCTCTAAATACAAAGTAACGAAATCCGAGAAGAGCATGTCAGGGCTTCCCTGCTGTTTTTCAAGGAATGACCGCTCCCATTCTTTAGCATCGCGCTGCAATTTAAACCCTCTTTTCTTTTTTTGCTTTTTAGCGCCTGTATAATCTTGATAGTAAAATTTACAATACCATGTTTTAGTTTTCTCTTCATAATATGCTGGCATAATATCATTTCCTTTCTGTTGCGCCGGCGCTTTTCGGCTGTATATTGTGGATAAGTTTTATAAGTTGCATCGGTGCAACTTATTTTTAAGCGCAAAAAATACGCCCCTTGCCAGCGCGTCTGAAGAATGATATAATATAAGCGTCAAAATATCATTTCTTTCCGGAGCGTCCGGTAAGAGAAAATTTATGTGAAAACCGTTCAGCATTGCGAGTGCTGGGCGGTATTTTTTTTTATTCTTTTTTACTCATTTTTTCTGCAAGATCGATTAGTGCTGCCAGATCATCCGGGGTTATGCCCAAGTCTAATAATTGTCGCGCGTACTCCAAAAGTCTTTGTTCTCTATCATTGTCAGGACTTTTCTTCTCTATAGCCTCTTTCCCTGTCATTAAATAATCTACAGTTACACCGAAGTAATCGGCTATTTTTTGAAGAGTTTTTGCAGACGGTGTACTTCTTCCCGATTTCCAATTACTTAATGCGGTTTGTGTTACTCCTGCTTTCTGGGCTACCTTATAAGGAGTTACTCCATATTTTTGTAGAAGTTGCTCAAATACTTCATACATTTTTTGTGCTCCTTTCACAAAGATAACATACTTTCGAAAAAGTTAGTAAAAGTACTTGACTACTAACTTGCGTTGATGTATTATTTACTTACGCAAACAAAAGCAAGCGTAAAAAAATACTTTCGCCTACGATATGCTTTCTTTTTTAAACGTGGTGGTTTTGACTTAGAAAGTATATCACATTTCGAAAGTATTTGCAATAGTAATTTGTAAAGGTGGTGAAAAGATGTATTCCAAGCTTTGTGAACTCATGGAGAAAACAGGGGAGACGGCATATCAAGTATCAAAGGCAACGGGTGTTAGCCAGACAGCTTTCTCTAACTGGAAGTCAGGAGTGTCTGGACCCGGTACTAAGAGTCTCATGGCTCTAGCAAAGCATTTTAATGTCCCCATGGAGTACTTTATGGAAGGATCAAAAGAATCTAAGTAACTTGTTGACCAAAGGAAAAACTGAGGAGGTGAAAATATGGATATCTACATAATAAAAAGCAGACCGGTAAAGATGCTGACGCCAACCGGGTATTATCGGAAAGCACGAACTGCCTACACTGCTGAACTGGAAAAGAAAAACAGGTGTTATTTTTGGGGCATGGGTACAGCTTGTGATAATGCTGCAAGAGAAATGTACGCCCATATGACCGGAAGGAAACCTAACATAACAGAGCTTGTTACAACAAAGGAAGAAGCAGACCAGTTAATTGA
The DNA here is from genome assembly GCF_002934545.1 of Lacrimispora xylanisolvens. GTDB lineage: Bacteria > Bacillota > Clostridia > Lachnospirales > Lachnospiraceae > Lacrimispora > Lacrimispora xylanisolvens. The sequence continues at coordinate 103,530 of NZ_PTJA01000008.1, read as the reverse complement.
GTATTTTAAAATTTATGCCAATGTGTGGGCTTATCAGGCCACCGGTGGGACAGACCGGGAAGCTTCCGAAAAGGAACTACAGATCAAGAGAATTACAGACATGCTGCGCTCTGCTGACCAGGAACAGTTAAAAAATCTGGACGTATTTGTTCGCGCTTTTATTCAACCAGCACATTGAAGAGGAGGAAATTGTAATGAATGATTTATTGAACTGTTCAACTGAGGATACATCAGGTCTGACCCCGATTGAAATCGCACTGGGGATTGATAATGACGGAATGACTACAGCGAGAAAGTTACATGAATTTTTAGGAATGGACAAAAGTAATTTTTCCAGATGGGCAAAAACTAACATAGAAGAAAACGAATTCTATGATGAAGATAAGGATTGGCGGGGGTTCGTCATTATGACGAACGGTAATGAGTGCAGAGATTATAAGCTTACAACGGATTTTGCAAAACATCTATCTATGAGTTCCCACTCCGCAAAAGGAAAGATTGCAAGGGACTATTTTGTATCCGTGGAAGACGGAGCCAAGAAAATGATTCTTCAGTTCCAGGACATGTCTCCACAGCTTCAGTACATGATCCGAGTGGAGCAGGAGCAAAAACGACAGGCACAGGAACTCGCAGAGGTTAAGGAACTGGCTCAGAACAGCGCTGATCGCGTGGAGAGTATTCGAGAGGTTGTCGCACTGGACACGACTTCATGGCGAGAGGATACACGGAACCTTATTAATAAGATAGCACAAGAGTTAGGCGGTGGACAAGCTTTTCAGCAGGTTCGTGCGGAAAGCTATGATCTTTTAGAAAAGCGGATGGGGGTTAGCTTAAAACAGCGACTTACCAACAAACGCCGGCGCATGGCGGACGAGGGCATCTGTAAGTCAAAGAGAGACAAGCTTTCTCTGGTGGATATTATAGCCGATGACAAAAAGCTTATTGAGGGATACACTGCCATCGTAAAAGAAATGACTATAAGATATGGAGTTGCTTGATATGGTTACATATTCGTGTAAATCCTGCCGGTTCCGCGACCGCTGTCCAGACTGTAGCCGAAGGTACCCATGCAAGGATTATAAAAGGAGGGAAGTACGTGAGCAAACTAATGATTACATCAGAAGAAGTGGCTAAGATCATGGAAGTGTCTAAACGAACCGGTCAGGACGTTATTAGACAGCTTAACGAGGAATTAAAATCAAAGGGATTCATTGTTAAAGCTGGAAGGGCACCGAGAAAATATTTCTTCGAACGGACAGGGCTAGAACCAGAGGAGGTCTCCCATGCAGAAGTACTATGACAACTTAGACGATTACACCGACACCCGCCCGTCGAAGCTGATGGAATTTACAAAGCGGTTCATGCCAGCTGTGATCTTCATTGGAAGCATTGCTTTAATGTTTATGGTGATTGGTGCTTTAGAGACGTTGTGATAGGAGGTGTGAGAAATGACTAAATGCGAAAAAGATAGAATTTATTTAATGCGCGAACAGGGAGAGAGCTATCAGTATATAGCGGATAAGTTTGGAGTGTCAAGGCAATGTATACATCAAATAGTGACTAGAAAATTAAAATTCAAAACTTCAACTATTTGCATTTATAAAGGATTGTCAAAGTGGATTTTTGATCACAGGACAACAAGTGAAAGACTTTGTGAAATGGCCAGTATTAATGTAAATAGAGTAACTATGACGAAAAAGTTAAATGGGAAAAACGAGTTTTCTCTTTCCGAAATTAAAAAGATTCTTAAACTTACCAATTTGACTTTTGAAGAATGCTTTTCAGAAAAAGAAACCCCAGGAGCTGCAACTCCCAGGGAATCAAGGTAACACGTAAACAATATTCATCCCTATTATACATAGGGCATAGGAGGATTGCAAGAGAATGAATCTGAGATTGAAAAAGATTTCTATCGAGAATTTCAAGGGAATCACCCAGTTAGTAATTGATTTTCATAAGAGGACAACCATTTCCGGTCAGAATGCAACCGGAAAGACAACCATAATGGACGCTTTCACATGGATTCTTTTCAATAAGGACAGCGAGGGAAAGTCTGATTTTAACATTCGTCCCAATGATCGCCAGGGCGAGCTTATAGACAATCTGGTTATTAAAGTATCAGCCATTTTGGAAGCGGATGGGAAGGATATTCTCCTTTGCAAGAAGCAGGAGCAGAACTGGGTTAAGAAAAAAGGCAGCGAGGTTTCTCAGCTGCAGGGGAACATCAATAAATATGAAATCAATGAAATTCCCAAGACGGAAAAGGATTACAAAGCTTACATAGATGATTTGATGAATGAGGAATTGTTTAAGTTAATCACCAGTCCCCAGGCGTTTACATCGTTGAAATGGAAAGACCAGAGAACGATTCTTTTAAAATTGGTCTCTGAGGTTACGGATCAGGATGTGATCTCCACCAATCAGAAGTTTTCTCCACTGTCTGAGATTTTGAAAGAGTTCTCTGTAGATGATTTGACAGCTAAAGCAAAGAAAGCGCTGAAAGAACTGAATAATAGGCAAGCGGAGCTGCCGGCCAGAATTGACGAAGCCAGCAAAGGTCTGGTACAGGCTGATTTTGTGAAATGCGAGAACCAGAGAGCCGATCTGGAAAAACAAATTAATGATCTGACAGAGCAGGAAAGCAACGCATCCAAAGCCAGTGAGGCACTTACCCAGATTAACAATGCAATTATGCAAAAACAGTTTAATTTGGGGGATTTAAAGCGCATAGCAAATGAAAAACTAATGGATCAAAGGCGGGAAATTCAGCGGAAGATTGATGATGCCGGATACTCCTTCTCGGATGCAATAAGAGAGTTTGAGAAGACAGAACGGGAGATTAAACAAAAACATGAACTTCTGGAGAGTAACAGGTCTTATAGAGAAGTATTGCTTAAAAATTATGAAGAAGTAAAGACCATGCAGGTTAATGAGGATACTCTATGCTGCCCGATGTGTAAGCAGATGCTTCCGCCAGAGCAGAGAGAGACTAAGCTGGAAGAGTTTAAGTCCAATAAGCAAAAGAGCCTTTCTGACATTGTTAAGAATGGAAAACAGGTTGCTGCAAATATTGAAGCTTTTGAAAAGGAGATTAGCGTCCTTAGAGAGAAGCTGGAAACCTGTAAAGCAAATAAGGTGGAGCAGAATAAGCGGAAGACAGCAGCCATGGAAGAGTTGGCTAAATTACCTCAACAAGTGGAGATATCTGGCAGTCCAGAGTATCAGTCTATTTCTGCAGAGATCGAAAAATTAGAAAAACAGGCTCAGGAAATGGGAACCGGATCAGGATATCTGAATCAGTTGAGACAGAAGAAGCAGGATCTGGTTGCACAGCTTGATAGAGTTAAATCTACGCTTACAGGAAAAGAGAATAATCAGAGAGTGCAGACTCGCGTATTAGAACTGCAACAGGAGCAACGGACAACATCACAGCTAATTGCTGATCAGGAGAAAGAACTATTTCTTCTGGAAGAATTCACAAAGGCGAAGATGGACCTGCTTTCTTCACGGATAAACTCAAAATTCAAGCTGGTCAATTTCCGTCTGTTTGAAAATCAGATCAATGGAGGATACAAGGAAACCTGTGAATGCATGGTAAATGGAGTTCCCTTCAGTTCCTTAAATGCAGGTCATAGAGTAGTTGCCGGGCTGGACATTATCACCGCACTGCAGGAGATCTATGGCGTGACAGCGCCTATATTTATCGATAATGCAGAGTCTGTAAACGATTTTAACATTCCGGATATGGAAGAGCAGCTCATTCTTTTAAAAGTATCGGAAAATAGCACATTGAAAGTGGAGGCATAAAGATGGGAAATGAAGTCACAACGACACAGCCAAAAGGGATGGCAAGCTTCTTATCGAGCGATAAGGTTAAAGCAAATATCCTGCAGGTGGTTGGACAGAAGAATACAACAAGATTTATTGCAAGTGTGGTATCAGCAGTACAGAATACACCGGCATTGCAGGAATGTAGCCATAACAGCATTTTAAGTGCAGCACTTCTGGGGGAGGCATTGAATCTCTCCCCCAGTCCGCAACTGGGACAGTTTTATATGGTTCCTTATAAGAAAAAGGATCGAGAGGGTAAAGTTGTTTCCGTAGATGCTCAGTTCCAGCTTGGAGCTAAAGGTTATAAACAGCTGGCAATGCGAACAGGCCAGTACAAAGATTTGGATGTTATCTATATCCGCCAAGGCGAGTACCTGGGGCGCGATCGATCAACGGGAAAGCATAAGTTTGAATTTATTGAAGATGATGCAATCAGAGAGGAGCTGCCAGTTATCGGATATCTGGCATACTTTGAACTCCTAAACGGTTTTAGAAAGGAGATTTTCTGGACCAGATCCAAGATGGAAAAACATGCAGACCAGTATTCACAGGCCTTTAATCTCAGTGATTTCCACTTGCTTCAGGAAGGGAAGATCCCTAAAAAGGATCTCTGGAAATATTCTTCTTTCTGGTATAAGAGTTTTGATGAAATGGCAGAAAAGACCATGATCCGGCAGTTAATCAGCAAGTGGGGCATTATGAGTATTGAAATGTCTGACGCATACGAGCGGGATATGGCTGTTATAAGTGAAGATGGTAGTCCTCGTTACATTGACAATGAGACAGTGAATCAGCACGAAGATGATTTAACTCAGGCAAATACGGTTGATTTTGAGGAAATGTCAGAGACGGTCAGCAATGAAGCCGTTCAAGAAAATGGTGGTGATCCATTTTGAAATTGACCTGTTTAGGGAGCGGATCGGCAGGAAACTGCTATCTGCTCCACAATGAGACGGAGTGCCTTGTTATAGAGGCTGGAATACCATTCAAAGAGGTCAAGAAAGCACTGGACTTCAACATCAGTAAGATAGTGGGCGTAGTTGTCTCTCATGAGCATGGAGACCATGCCAAATATCTACATGAGTACATAAAAGTCGGTATTCCTGTTATGGCTCCAAGTATGGGGCATGTAACAGGAGAATTATCGGCTATCAGTAAGCCTTTTGCTGTCAGGACATTCCCACTGGTACATGACGCGCCGTGTTCTGGTTTTCTGATTGAACACCAGGAAATTGGAAGGTTGCTTTTTGCGACTGATACTGAGTATATCCGGTATAAATTTAAGAGCCTGAATCACATCATGATAGAGTGCAATTACAGCAAAGATCTGTTACGGGAATCATATTATGATGGCTTACAGGACCGGATAAAGCTTACGCACATGGAGCTCGATACCTGCAAGGATTTTATTCGAGTAAACGAGAACCATGATTTAAGGACGGTCTGTCTAATGCATCTATCTGACCGGACAAGCAATGAAACAGTTTTTCAGAAGGAAGTCCAGGAGTTGGTAGAGTGCCCCGTTTATATGGCAAATAAAGGACTGGAATATGAACTATAGAGGAGGAATGACATATCAATAGAGTAATTCTAATAGGCAGGTTGACAAGGGATCCGGAGGTTAGATATTCGGACAATGGACATACCGTTGCCCGCTTTGCCATCGCGGTTGATAGGCGGTTTAAAAAAGAAAATGAGCAGAATGTGGACTTTATAAATACAGTAGCATTTGGAAAGACCGCAGAGTTCATTGAAAAATATTTCTTTCAGGGAAATAAAATTGTTGTTGAGGGACGAATTCAAACAGGTTCCTACACAAATCAGGATGGGCAAAAAGTTTATACGACAGATGTTGTGGCGGAGCAGGTAGAATTTGGTGAATCTAAGAATTCCAACAATGCAAACGGATCTGCAGATGAATCCAGGCCTGCGCCCAGCAGTGCAATCGGTGACGGATTTGTGAATATACCCGATGGAGTGGAAGACGAAGGTCTTCCATTCAACTAAGGAGGAATCAGATGGTTATACAAATTGATTCCAGAGAAAAGGCCAGGGCAATCCGTAAAATTGTGGATACTTTCGATCAGAAGGGAATACAGCACTTTGTCAGCAAGCTCCATGTGGGTGACTATATGAATTTTGACAATCCCAGGCTGATTATAGACCGGAAGCAAAATTTAACCGAGGTCGCCTCCAACGTGTGCCAGGGGCATCGAAGATTTACTGACGAATTAAAACGAGCGCAGGAAATAGGCGTTAAGGTAATTATTCTGGTGGAGCACAGCAACCAGATCAAGAGCATTGACGATGTTCACCAGTGGAACAATCCTCGCCTGAAGACTTCTTCTAAGGCAGTTACAGGCGAGAAGTTGGAAAAGATCTTAAAGACCATGGAACGTAAATATGATACCAGATTCTTGTTCTGTGACAAACTACATACTGGCAGCAAGATAATTGAACTACTGGGAGGTGTCTCTGGTGACCGTTGAGGAAATCAAAGATACATATAGCATGAGGGATATCGTGGAACGCTATGGCTTTCAACCTAGCAGGGCGGGTTTTATTCCATGCCCCTTCCACTCAGGCGACCGACAAGCCTCATTAAAAATTTATGACCGGGATTTCCATTGCCATGCCTGTGGTGCAAACGGAGATATTTTCTCATTTGTTCAAATGATGGACGATCTAAGCTTTAAAGAGGCATTCATTGAACTGGGAGGGGATTATCACTCTGGTGAAAAAGTACATCTATCTCAGATATTAATGAGAAAGAGGGAGAGGGAAAAAAAACGTAGATATGAGGAAGCATTTAGGGCATGGAAGTTGCAAAAATTAATTGAACTGTGCCGATTGCTTCGAATGTATGATGAACTGGAAATGATATTTGAACCCCTGTCAGATGAATGGGTGTTAGTAATTAATAAAAAACAAGTTCTTGAAGAAGATTACAGGATTTTAACATCTGGTTTCCGGAAAGAGCAAGAGGAGATGAGAAGCTTAGAATGAATGAACCTTTAAAGGTATACACCCAGGAAGAATTTAATACCGAAGAGCCTTATAAGCTCCTTTACTCTCATCGGGACGATGGATTTAGATACTTACAGCTGTTTAATGAACTGGCTGCCAATGCGGAAAAGGTAGGGTTTCGACGCTTTGGCACAATGGTTAAGGCGTACTTTGCGCAGCATGGTGATAAAAAGAGTATGAATAGTGTTGTAAATAACGTCACCAATTTTAAGGATCAGCCAATAGAACTTTACACGGGAGACTGGATCGCCAATGATGAGGGCATAGTTCGGCGTAATGACAAGCAGGGGATTGATATAGCTTGCACACACCCGATCCTGCCCGTGCAAAGGCTTATAAACATTGAAGATGAAAGCGTAAGGCTTCGCCTTATGTTTCGCAGAAATTATGGAGCCTGGGGCAGCGTGGTGGCTCCTAAAAAGGCATTGTTTACGGCAAATGGCATAAAAGATCTTGCTGACAAAGATATATCAGTATCGGATAAAAATGCTTCCTATTTGGTGGAGTACCTGCAAAATATTGATGATCTTAATCATGATATCATTCCAAAAGTCCAGTCTGTGAGTCACCTGGGCTGGACGAAAACCGGACATTTCTGCCCCTATACAGGCAACTTGGAGTTTGACGGTCAGGATAATTTTAGAAAGATATTTCGGTCTGTGCGCTCAGAAGGGACTCTGGAAGCCTGGGCTTCAGAAGTACGGAAAGTTCGAAAGACCAACTCTCCGGCCAAGATTGCTCTGGCTGCAAGCTTCGCATCGGTTGTACTAAAAACCATAGGAAAACTGAACTTTATTGTTCATCTATGGGGCGGAACTGAGACGGGAAAAACAGTGGCCCAACTTATGGCAGCTTCCGTATGGGCTGATCCGAACGATGACGCTAACTTTATGCAGACTTTTAATGGCACAGTAGTGGGATTGGAACAGCAGGCAGGATTTGTAAATAACCTCCCATTGATCTTAGATGAATTTCAGCTTGTGAAAGATAAGAAGTCTTTTGAGCAAGCCGTTTATATGCTCTGTGAAGGCATAGGTAAGACCAGAGGAGCGAAAACAGGAGGCTTACAGAATACTCTTACATGGAAGAATTGCACCATTACTTCCGGAGAGTCTCCCATTACCCACAATGCGTCAGGAGGAGGATCCGTAAACCGTATCATTGAGATTGAGTGCAGGGAAAAGCTGTTTGAAGATGCACATGGTCTCCTGGAGGTCATAAGAACAAATTACGGCCATGCGGGGCGGTTATTCATGGGTTTTCTATCGACAGAAGGAGCCAGGGAAAAGGCAAAGAATTATTACAAGCAGTTCTACCAAGAATTAGGGACTTCTTCGACCGAAAAGCAGACAATGGCTGCTGCAGCAATTCTGACCGGCGATGCTTTGGCGACGGAATGGATATTTTGCGATGGACGAGCTTTAACAGTAGCAGACATAGAAAAGCACTTGCATACCAAGGAGAATGTGGATGTGGGTGTTCGTGGCTTTGAGTACATACAGGATTTTTGTGTCAGTAATCAGGCAAAGTTCGAAAGCGGATCCGATCCCTGTCTTGGTTCCATCAAAGGGGATGAGGTTCGAATAATACGAAATAACTTTGAAAAAATATGTGAAGACGGAGGATTTAATCCTAAGGCACTGCTGTCCTGGCTTGATCAGAATGGTCGGCTTACTAAAGACAGCCAGGGGAATCTGTATAAATCAACAAATGTATACGGAAAATCTGCCAGATGCGCTTGTATTAATGTAGCTGATAACATTCAAAAAGAAACCGAGTTTGTGACAGTAAAGGATGGGGAACTACCTTTTAAGTAAAAAGAATTACACTTTTCAGTAAGAGATTACAAATTAATAAGTGTGTTTTGTAATCTGAGAATGTAGGTTTTATGCGGGCTAGAGGGTATAAATTACAAAATTACAAAAATTACAAACTTTTTATACCTTACACGTAAGCACATATATTTTTTGAAATTTAAGTAATTCACATACAACGCACGTACGAGGAAAAATAATTTGTAATCTTGTAATTTTGTAATCTTTCTTAAAAAACGTAGTAAAACCAAGGGTTTGAGAGGTGTAAAAAGATTACAAAACACTATGATGAATTGTAATTGTTGTAATAAATCGGAGGAATTATGACAGAAACAACAATGAATGAGTATCGGTCCTTACTTGGAACGCTAAAGCGTAACAAGGAAAACATACCTTTGGAGCAACTAAAGACGGAATACCGGAAGGGATATGATCAGCTCACGCAAAAGATACAGTCCATGACCAGGGAGATCCTTCAGGATGTAGCGCTTAATGGTTTACAGATTGAACATGCTCAAGCAAATCAAAAGTATCTGGAGATCAATACGGCAATCAGAGAATCGGGGATCATGAAAAAGGCAAGTCAGGCAGCTTTTATTCAGCAGGATGCAGATCTGGTCCTTGAATATGCCGGTCAGCTGCGGGAAATTGTTCAAAGAATTGTGAAGGGGTGTGAAAAGAATGCCAGCTAAATCAAAAGCCAGTGTTCCTGAACAGGAAATACATATCTGCTATATCTGCGGTAAGGAGATTCATGAGGATCATGTGCGCATAAAACCCAGGAGACAGAGGGAGAGGCACATACATTTTGAGTGTGTGGCAGGAAAGGCAACAAGTTAATTAAAAACTGAAAGGAGGCTGGAGCGGTGGCCACCGTGACAGGATATCCTGGCTCCTTTCAAAATGAGAGACGTAATTATAGATTATTTCTGCGGTGGCGGTGGCGTGAGTACTGGTGGCGAAATGGCATGGGGCAGATGCTTTGATTATGCAATTAATCATAATGCCGCTGCAATAGCAATGCACAAATACAATCACCCGTATACGCACCATTTCACGGAAGATATCATGAGAGTCAAAATTGACAAGTTCCTTACCTGGGGACAGAAAGTCAGCTTTGTATGGGCAAGTCCTGACTGTACTTCCCATTCAAATGCGAAAGGATCTAAGCCGATTGAAAGAGGCTTACGGATTCTTCCAATGGGAGTATGGAAACAGTGTAAGCTGATCCTGAAAGCTACAGGAAAGGTCCCTGAGGTTATCATGATGGAGAATGTTAAGGAGATTCAGAAATGGGGGCCCCTTGATAAAAACAATAAGCCGATCAAAGCCAAAGAAGGAGAGTATTACAATAAATTTATTAGACTCATGAAAGCGTTTGGTTATGAGTTTGAATGTCGGGTATTGGTTGCTGCGGATTATGGAGCTCATACAACCAGAGAACGCTGGTACGGGCAGTTTCGATCTGATGGAAGACCTATTGTCTGGCCAGAACAAACTCATTCAAAGTATGGCACAAATGGAATGAAGCCCTGGGAGTCGATCAGTCAGGATATTGATTTTACTGATTTAGGCAATTCAATATTCACTAGGAAGCGCCCACTAAAAGATAAAACACTAAGCCGTATAGCTGCAGGTATTAAAAAGTTTGTAATCGATGATCCAAACAGGTTTATTCTTCCAGACAAACTGGCAGCTCCATTCCTGATACAATATCATTCCGAAACAGTAAAAGGTGAAGTCCGTGGACAGAGCTTAAAGGAGCCTATACAGACGATTGATACATCGAACCGTTATGCGCTTGTAACCTGCTTTCTTTCAAAGTTTTATAAAACAGGAACCGGTCAGAGCGTTAATGATCCAATACATACAATCACGACTTCTCCTGGACATTTTGCTCTGGTGTCAGCTTTTTTGATTAAGTATTACAGCGGAGACATCGGCCAGAGTTTAAACGAACCAATCCACACGATTGTCACAAAGGATCGGTTCGGACTTGTCCTTGTGGTAATAGACGGCGTTACATATCAGATTATAGATATTTGGTTCCGAATGTTGAAGCCTGAAGAATTGAAACTGGGACAGGGATTTCCGAAAGATTATGTTATTGAGTTCAAGATGCCAAACGGGAGGTATTATCCCAAAACCATGCAGGTTGAGAAGATCGGAAACAGCGTTGTTCCTTTGATGGCAGAGAAACTTTGTTATACAGCATGTCCATATCTGAAGGTAGGAGAACGAACGCCAAATATGAGGATTGATGATAGTCAGGCGCAGCTTAGATTTGCCTGAAAAAAGGGAGGAGCCGGTAAGAGGGAATCCTACCGGCTGAAGTATTATTTCTTTTTGTATCTTTGCTGATTTTGAGCAGTTTTGTCAAGAGATTCTAATGTGTCGGAACCTGATCCGGTAGCATAAGCAAAAAACATGCCTCCCAGTTTAGTTCTGTAACCCTTGGGAATGCGATTCCACTCGAAACCTCTAAAAAGGTCTCTGACGATAAATTGTTCTCCAGGGGCAACATCTGAAACAGCGGTAATTGATAAATCAAAAAGCTCTTGTAGATCAGTGTTAGATGTAATCATTGTATTCTCTCCTTTAAACTATATGTTAATAGCTACTAGCTACATGCTACCACGAACATGAAAATAAGTCAATAGGAATTTAAAAAAAGAAGGTGAATTAATGAAATCATTATTACATTATCCCGGCAGCAAGAAACGGATCGCCTCCTGGATAATTGAAAATATGCCAGAGCACCACAGCTATTTGGATCCGTACTTTGGCGGGGGTGGCATGTTCTTTCAAAAGCCTCCTTCCAAGATCGAAACGGTGAACGACCTTGATGGTGATGTGGTGAATTTCTTCCGGGTGATTCAGGATCCGGAAAGCTGCCAGGAGCTGCAGGAGTGGCTAACATATACACCGTATTCCAGACAGGTGTACGATGAATCATTTACAAAGGAGCCGCAGTCACCGGTGGAGCAGGCTGGGTATTTTGCAGTCAGATCCATGCAGAGTCATGGCTTCCGCCTGACTGAGAAATGTGGCTGGAAGAAAGATGTTCACGGCAGGGAAGCTGCCTATGCAGTCCGGAACTGGAATCGTCTTCCAGAATCACTGGCAGAAATGGCAATCAGGCTGAAAGACGTACAGATTGAGAATAAGCCAGCACTGGAGCTGATCAGAGCCTTTGATTACAATAACGTCTTGATCTACCTGGATCCGACTTATGTATGGTCCACACTGAGCCGGAAGCAATACCGGTATGAAATGTCTGACGAGGATCATGAGGAGCTACTGAAGACAGTGATCCATAGCAAAGCTAAGATCATGCTATCCGGATATGATTGTGAACTGTATGGAAAGTATTTGAAAGACTGGAGGAAAATACAGATTCCGACCAGGGCGCAGAATAGTCTTCCGAGGGTGGAGACATTGTGGATGAATTTTGAGCCGGCAAGAGGTTAAAAAAAGGAGGGTATTTACCCTCCTAATAACCGGCCTCTTTAAGTAACATTGTAACATATGATTCGGATATTCCCAGTCGAAAAGCTATATCTTTTTGCTTCATCCCGTCTTTCTTCATTTCAATAATATCATCGATGTAATCGTATTTTCTGTAAGGTTGTGGGGTAGTGGATTGTGTTATTGTCTTTCGGCCAGAATCATAAGATTCTATTTCTAAGGTTGCGGTTCCAAAATCAGTGACGCGGCGAATAGAAAGTTTGTTCCCCTTTTTTATAAATTCTGCGTCCTCAGCATTAAGAAGGTCATTAAGGGTTGTATTTCCAAGTTCTTCTGGAAGTGAAATGGGGATTGGGGACAGAGCTGGTCTTAATTTCTTTTTCATGGAAAAGATATCCTTTCTTATAAATTTAATAAATTTAATAAATTCATTATAATTGAATTTAAAAGGATTGTCAATTCCATTTGACTTATGATTTTTATATATTTTGTTAAAAACGATACTAAGGTAAGCTGAAGATTTGTGAGGAGGGATACATTGAGAAAATCATCAAAAGACTGCAGAGCAGACAGAGCCAGTGTAAACAGCCGCATACAGGCCGAGGCGGATGCAGCTATAAAGGCACCGCCGGTTTTGAGTTTTAGTGCGCAGATGCCAGCTTATACATATACAAGCCTGTGTCCGGACCCTAAGCGCAGGAAGCCTCCTGTGAGGAAGAAGGTGCAGTATGAAGCTTATAGATAAACAGAAAGTCACTGCCCAGGTTTATCCTGGTAGGAAGTTTGGGACCATGATCGGAAGCAACGACGGTCTGATCGGGATCCTGCTTAACAGTGGTGAATACATAGACGTTCCCCAGGAGCGGGTGAGAATTGTATCGGTGGAGGTGGAGGAAGATGGAAAGGACAAAGTTTAGTGTTATCCGGAAAAGGTGCCTGATCTGCGGGAAGACTTATCCGTCTGATTCGAAACGGACAAGCTGCGGCTGTAAGGATCATGGGAGATTGTTTGCGGTAGGGACGTATTATGAGAAAAAGACAGCGGGGAGGTGACAGTTTGGACAAAGAAATACTGGTCCAGTATTGTGAGATGAGAGAGGAGATCAAGGATATTCGCAGGCGTAAGGAGCAGTTGGAAAAGCAGATCAGAAATCTGGGTATCGTTTCCGATTCCGTGAAAGGAACCAGATCTGACGGAACTTATGGCAGCATTAAAATTACAGGATATCCGACACCGGAGCATTACCGGAAAAAGGCAGCTATTGAAAGACTACAGAAAGTACTGGATATCAAAGAGACGGAGTTACTGGAGCTTATGACACAGGCAGAGGAATATATTGAATCTATCCCCAAGAGTGAGGTAAGGACGATGTTCCGGCTGTATTACATAGATGGACTTCCCTGGTGGAAGGTGGCGCAGGCTATGAATAAGATGTTTCCGAAACGAAGGGTAAGGTATACAGAAGATAGCTGTAAAAAAAGAAATATGAGATTTTTTGGAAATGTCCCTCAATGTCCCGAAAAAATATGTTAGCATGATACCATGCAGGAGCCAGAAGAAAAAGCCTTGCATACCTTCATTTAGGTAATCCCCCTACGGTTGCCGGGCGTAACAGCCCGGTGATTGATTAACCCGGTTTATACTCTCCCAAGACATTTTTCGGGTGTTAAGGCTTCTGACTTATAGTCAGGGGCCTTTCTATTAACAAAAATTGATTAATGCAATCAAACTCTTGTTCTATACTGAATATACAAAATAAACTTTTAATTTTTGGAATATTTACCCTTAAGACATGTGATATAATAAAGAAAAATGTCGAATGGGGGAGTTGAACTATGGATTTAAAAGAAGTAGGCATATTGATTGCCCAAATTGGTGGCACTGAGGCTGTGAAGAAAATTGTTGGTACAGCTATTGAAACACATATAAAACCAATTTTACAGAAACATGCAGATTATAAGGATAATACAATATATTTAGAAGAATGTTTATCTGAATATTTAGAAAATTGTTATGAAAAAGCAATGATAATGAATACAATAGTTTTCAGAGGTGTTCGAAAAACAATTTATGACTTATATATTCCATTATCCTTAAATACTCATGATGGTATAAGGATGAATGAAATAGATAAATATATAATAAATGATAGTTATTTAGATTGCATTTCCAATTACGACAAAATTTTAATCGTAGATACTGCAGGAATGGGAAAATCAACATTAGTTAAATATTTATCCATTCAAGTAATTAATCATAATGATTACATACCGATAATAATAGAACTGAGGAAAGTAGATAAAACCAAAGAATTGTTGGATTACATTGTGGATCAATTTGAATTATTAGATAAAAAAATTGATAAGATAGATTTAATTAATATGTTGAAAAGAGGTGATTTCATTATATTTTTTGACGGATACGATGAAGTTACAAATGAAAATAGGGGTGGCATTCTAGATAATATGCAAAAATTTATAAGAAAAGCCGGAAATAATAAATATATTATAACCTCTCGTTATGAAAACGATTTGAGTTGTCTTGGAGATTTTCAACGATTTTCTATTTCTCCTCTAGATATGGAGGAGGCCTTTTCTCTTATTAGGAAATATGATAACGATGGTGAAAAGTCAAAGAAACTAATTGAAAGAATAACGAATGATAAGCAATTAGAGATTTTAAAAGAATTTCTTATAAATCCAATGTTAACTTCTTTATTGTATAGAACTTTTGAATATAAAGAGGAAATAGCATATAAAAAATTAGGGTTTTATAGTCAGGTATACGAAGCATTATTTAATGATCATGATAAAACAAAGGGAAGTGCGTATGTACATCCCAAAAATTCAAATTTAGATATTTTGGAATTTGAAAAATTATTACGAAGGATTGCTTTTATTTCTTTAAAAGATAATAGAGTGGAATATAATAGACAAAATTTGGTTAATATAGTTGAAAAATGTATAAAAAGCATGTCTTGGATATCCGCATACACTATAGATGTAATAGATGATTTGACTCATGCAGTACCCCTATTTCAAAAAGATGGAAATGACTATAAGTGGGTTCACAAATCGTTCATGGAGTATTTTGCTGCCGGATATATTTGTTATGAATCAAATAAAACAGAAGAGCTGTTTAGAAACATGCTTAACTCAAACAATGTTGAACGCTATAAAAATGTTTTAGATTTTTGCTATGATATGAAACCTAATATTGCAAGACAATTAATAATCTATCCGCATATAAATAATTTTATAAATGAATATGAAAAAAAGTATAATTCGGAAGTATTTTCTATGTACGAAAGTTCTATGTTAGATATTAGGAAAAGTATAGAATATACACATAATCTACAGATTTTACACTATTTGACTGAGGAGGAAGCTGAAAATGATTTTAAATCAAAAAAATCTTTTGAAAAAATTTTTAGAACAAAAAATAATTCTTCTTTCATAAATACAATATTGTTTTCTCATTCCAACGATATGGTAGTATATGGAAGAAAAAACGAATATTTTGTAAATGAGTTACTATCATATAAAAACATTGATATATTTAAAAATCCCGATATAAGTTTGTCAGGTGATGAAGACTTAGAAATAGATGAAGGGGTATATGTTGTTTCAGATGATGCTCTTTTGAAGGCAAATAAGGATAAAAGACATTTTGATTATATAACTCGTGCGGTTGTGAAACATATGACTGGAGTTACTTATTTGGATTATAACAAATGCAAATTATTAAAAAGTAAAATTGAATTAGAAATTAAGCAAACGAATGATATAGAAACGGAGTTTGAGTCATTATAATTTAGGAGTTGCTACAAAATAGATGAACAATCTGTTGAAGTAGCAGCTTTTTTTGTTATAAAAATTAGCCAGATTGGAAGGTGAGGTGAGACTGATGGCATTAACAGCCAAGCAGAAAATATTTGCAGATGAGTACCTGATTGATCTTAATGCTACCAGAGCTTACAAGGTAGCTTATCCAAAGGTCAAGAAAGATGAAACGGCTGCGGCAAATAGTAGTAGAATGCTAAGAAATGCTAAGGTTGAGGATTATATCCAGAAACGTATGAAAGACCGGGAAAAACGTACTGAGATCACTCAGGACATGGTTCTAAAGGAATTGGCAAAGATAGGCTTTGCGGATGTCACTGACTTCGTATCAATAGAAGATAAAGGCGCCTACAAAGCTGTGCAGGTGAAAACCACTGATGAAATGCCAGGGGATAAGCTTGGAGCCATTGCCGGAATCAAGGAGGGTGCAAACGGTATTGAGATTAAGCTGAATGACAAAGGGAAGGCACTGGAGCTGATCGGCAGGCACTTGGGCATGTTTAAGGATAAGCTGGAAGTGTCCGGCACCTTGGAAACGGAGAAGACCAAGCTTGACGATCTGATCAATCAAATGCGTGGTGGTGATGGATAATGAGCAATGAACGCCTGCTTCTGTCAGAGAAGTACAAAGCCTTTCTTAAACATGATGCTCCGGTGGAATTCCTCGAAGGGACAACGGCCGCGGGTAAAACAACAGTCGGTTTATTTAAGTTCATGCTTAAGGTTGCAGAGAGTCCCAAGAAGCTGCACATCATAGCTGCAAAGGATACCGGTACCGCTGAGAAGAATATCATCAACAAGGATCTGGGGATTATAGACGACTTCGGGATCCTGACTGAATACAACGGCAACGGAACTAAAGACGATAAGATCCCCCACATTCTCTTCCATACTTCTGGCGGAGATAAAGTTATTTACGTTCTGGGTTATGGTGACAAAAAGAAGTGGCAGAAAGCCCTGGGCGGTCAGTACGGTTGCCTGTACATTGACGAGATCAACACTGCCGATATTGAGTTTGTAAGAGAGTCAGCCATGCGGTGTGATTATCTGATGGGGACACTTAATCCTGATGATCCGAATCTCCCTGTTTACAAAGAGTATATTAACTGCTCCCGTCCACTTCCGGAGTGGGAGGAAGAGACACCAAAAGAAATACTGGAGGAATTACGAGAGGAACCAAAGCCCGGCTGGGTGCATTGGTTCTTTTCTTTTACCCATAATTTGGGTCTGTCAAAGGAGAAGCTGGAGAACATTATCCGGAATACTCCGAAAGGTACGAAGATCTGGAAGAATAAGATCCAGGGCTTACGAGGTAAGGCGACCGGCCTGATCTTCCCAAACTTTGACCGGAAAAAGCATGTGGTTAGTAAGGCTCATGCAAAGCAGTTTATACGGAATCAGAATGACCGCCATCAAACAGAGTGGTTTGTACACTTTTCTGCAGGGCTTGATACGTCCTATTCCCAGAAGTCACCGGATACCATTTCCATGAGCTTTATCGGGATCACGAACCGGGGAAACTGCTATGTGCTTGATGAAAAGGTGTACAACAACGCAGATCTGGGCACACCCCTTGCCCCTACGGATACGGTCCATAACTTTATTGACTTCCTTGATCGCAACCGGAACGAATGGGGATTTGCCAGAGATACCTTTATCGATTCTGCGGATCAGGCAACCATTACAGAGTTTCTTAAATATAAGCGCCTGAATGGCAGCGTTTACAATTTTAATGATGCCTGGAAGAAAGAGCAGATCATTGACCGTATTATCAATCAGTTAAACTGGTTTGCTGATGCAGGAGCAAAGCCATGTTTCCACATTGTGGATACCTGCTCAAATTATATCAGGGAGCTTGAAGTGTACAGCTGGCTGGAAGACAAGGACAATACACCAGAAGACAGAAACGATCACATGGTAAACAGCGTGCAGTATGCATGGCTGCCATACGAAGTAAAAATCGGAACAGGAAGGAGGGCTTCATAAGTGGGTTGGTTTAAGGATATGTATTTTAAATTGCTTAAGATTGTAGGAGCAAAAGAGAGGCAGGTGGTTATAAAGGAACCGCTTTCTTTTCAGGGCAATGTACTAAAAAATAAGATCTGGTACCGTGGAGATCCGTCAGAGCTGGAACAGTTTTTCAAACAGACCGCTTACTGTGATGTGTTTAAGGCGAGGTTCTGGGCTTCCGTACCCTTCCGTAAGGTAAGAAAGATCCATTCCGGCATTGTGGGAATTGTGGTGGACCGGTTTAAGGATATTATAACTGCGGATCTAAATGATATCAGCTTCGGAGAAAAGGGAGATAACCAGCCTTTAAAGGAATTATGGGATCAGATTTCAGAAGATAATGACTTTGCAGGACTCCTGGGCGAAGCGGTAGCCGGTGCTCTGTCAGCCGGTGATGGTGCATTTAAAATAAGTCTGGATCAGGTAAGCAATTATCCGATCATAGAATTTTACGAAGCGGATCGGGTGGAGTACAAATACCAGAGGGGCAGGCTGACTGATATTGTCTTTTCCACAAATTACTCATATCCAGATAATAAAGAAAAGGAATACCGCTTAGAGGAGACTTACGGGAAAGGGTACGTACTTTATAAACTCTTTGATGATGCTGGTGGAGAAGTTCCACTTAAGACTCTCCCGGAAACTGCAATTTATGAAGACACCGCTTATGACGGGGATTACATCATGGGAGTACCCCTTATATTCTTCACATCAAGCAAATGGAAGGGACGAGGGAAAGCGCTATTTGAGGGCAAGACGGACGATCTGGACGCTTTGGACGAAGTGATCAGCCAGTGGCTTGATGCAGTGAGAAAAGGAAGAGTCAACCGGTATATTCCGGAAGATATGGTTCCCAGGGATCCCAATACAGGGCAGTTGATAGAGCCAAATGAGTTTGACAATGATTACATAGCCATCGGTGCAGTAAAGAAAGAAGGTTACAGCGATAAAATTGAAGTAGTTCAGCCCCAGATATCCTACGAAGCGTATTTAAACAGCTATACTTCCTTTCTGGATCTGGTTCTGCAGGGAATCATTTCCCCGGCTACTCTTGGTATTGATCTGAAAAAGACGGACAATGCAGAAAGCCAGAGAGAAAAGGAAAAGATCACCACTCATACCAGAGGGACGCTGGTTAAGGTGCTGTGCAAGGTTCTTCCTGAGCTGGTAAGTAAAATTATGATGACTTATGACCAGATGCAGGAAAAGGCTCCTGGGGAGTACAAGGTTTCCGTCAAGTTTGGAGAGTATGCAGCCCCAGGCTTTGATGCCGTCGTGGAGACGGTCGGCAAGGCGCGAACCAGTGGAGTCATGAGCATAGAGAAGTCCATAGATGAAATGTACGGCGATACTCTGACAGAAGATGAAAAGGCAGTGGAAGTCAAGCGGATCAAGATTGAGCAGGGGATCTTTGAAACAGAAGAGCCTGAACTAAAAACGGAAGGGGTGAAGGTAGATGAAAGTGAAGGTGATGAACCGCCAGTACCAAATGAGCCAGCTGGAGTACCAAGGGCTCCTGAAAATGGCAAGTGAGCAGGTTCCGTTTGGCATTTACGCCGTTGAAAAAAAGGATTATGCAGAGCTCCGGTGTGATAAGTGCAAAAGCATTACCCAGTTGAAAGATCTTACCCGGAAGTTTAAGGCACAGGGATTTAAAGTTTTAGCAAACGGCAGGTGATCACATGAATGAGTATGATATCTCCGCCGCTTTTGAAGCGATTGAACAGGAACTTATCGCCTCCATGATCCGGAATATGAACCGGCACAGAGCCGAGGAACTTAAAGAGGGTTATGACTGGTCCATGTGGCAGGTAGAGCAGCTTAAGGCTCTGGAGAAATATAAGCTGGAAAATCAGAAGAAGTACAGCAAGCAGTTTAAAAGCATAAACGCCCAGATCGGAGAACTTATCTGGCAGGCCAGACAGCAGGGAGGCATGAAGCAGGAGGCGCAGATCCTCCGGGCTATCAAGAACGGCTTTAAAAGTTATAAGCCTGCTTCGGCAGCCATGCAGGCAGAGTTTTTTAAACTGAATACCCGGAAGCTGGAAGCCCTGATCAAGGCAACCGGCAATGATATGAAGAAAGCAGAAACCGCAGTCTTACGAATGGCAAATGACCAGTATCGTAAGGCTATTTTTAATGCTCAGGTGTATGCCAACTCCGGAGCCGGTACCTATGAAAAAGCAGTGGATATGGCTACCAAGGACATGCTTTCCCGTGGGCTTAACTGCGTGGAGTATAAGAATGGCGCGCGCCATGCTCTGTCAGATTATGCAGACATGGCAATCCGGACTGCCAGTAAGCGGGCATATTTGCAGGGAGAAGGGGAGAAACGTCAGGAGTGGGGAATCAGTACCGTTATAGTGGGTAAGCGTGGGAACCCCTGTCCCAAGTGCCTTCCGTTTGTAGGTAAAGTACTAATCGATGATGTATGGAGCGGAGGCAAGGCGTCTGATGGTCCGTATCCCTTTATGAGCGCAGCCATTGCAAGAGGACTCTATCATCCAAGGTGTAAGGACAGTCACAGCACATATTTCCCTGGGATATCTACAACAGAAGATACCTGGACCAGAGAAGAACTAAAATCAATCGAAAAATCTTATAAGAAAGAGCAGGATCAGCTATATACCCAGAGACAGGCGGATAAGTATGGCAGGCTTGCGGAATATTCCTTAGATGAAGAAAATCAACAGAACTATAAAAGGAAAGCTAAACAGTGGAATCACATCAGGTTTAAAACCGGGGATATAGATAGTAATGCATATATGGAATCAAAGAAGCCGCTGGCTCAATTTAGGGCGGTTTCCAAAGAACGCGTGGTAAATGTGCTAAGGAAGGAATCTGAGGTATGGATTGATAATCTTACAAAAGAAGAAAAAGCTGCAATACGAAAATATACGTACAATTCCGGAGATAAAAGCCCCAATCGATTCTTTGAAAGGCTTAATGCTATGCTGAGAGGAGCCGATCAACCGAATGATAATCTTATAAAATATGCAGATACTATTTCTGGTGCTATTAAAAAAAATAAAATTAAACAGGATTTGATTTGTTTTAGGAATTTAGATATTAATCCGTATACCGATTACAGCATTGGAGATATATTTAGAGAGCCACAATTTACCAGCACATCTGTTGTATCCGGTAAAGCTCTTGATAAGAAATTTAAAATCACATTATATGTACCAAAAGGCAGCCCTGGTGCATATATAGAAAAAATAAGCAGATTTCCGCAGCAAAGGGAATTGTTGCTTGACAAGAATTGTTTATTTAGAGTAATATCAAAGGGTAACGATAGTATAGAGTTGGAGGTAATTCCATGAATAAAACCAATAAGGAAAAAGAGGCATACGAGGCATACAAAGATAGAATTTCAATGCCGGCATGTCCTGTTAAACTCACACCAGAGGAAATTAAAGAACTAAAAAAGCAAGGAAGGATTTAATACCATCAGTCAGTAAAATGGCCGGTGGTATTTTTATATTAAGAAGTTGCGACCGTCGCAACAGATCGGAGGCAGTATGCACCAGATAAGAGAGGATCCGATATAATTAAATATCATTACAGATAAAGCGCGCAGGATATCCTGGGCGTTATTTTATTGCATAGAAAGGATGAGATCATGAAGAAAGAAGAATTTATTGCACTGGGAATTAGTGAGGATCAGGCAGCCAAAGCGGCGGAGGCTTCAAAAAAGGAGCTGGAATTCTATGTACCTAAAGCTGATTATGATACGGCCAATCAGGCAAAGGGACAGCTTGAAAAGGATATCAAGGAGAGGGATAAGCAGCTGGAAGATTTAAAGAAGAACAGCGGGGACAATGCGGAACTGAAAAAACAGATTGAAACCCTGCAGGCTGAGAACAAAGCAGCCGTTGAGAAAAACGAAGCTGACATGAAGGAGTTAAAACTTTCTACTGCTATTAAGCTGGCCATTGCTGAAGCTGCTCAGGATGCAGATCTGGTAACTGGTTTGTTTGATAAGTCTAAGCTGATTCTTTCTGATGATGGGAAGGTAACCGGTTTGGAGGAGCAGTTAAAGTCCATTAAGGAATCGAAACCGTTTCTGTTTAAGGAAGTAAAGACAGAACCAGCAAAAAATACTGGTTTCCGTCCTCTGGGAGCTCCCAGTCAGCAGACCCAGACTACAACTACAACCGATGATGGAAAGGTAAATATGAAATCCGCCATTGAAGCAGCGCTTCAGGCACAGATGCCATCTAAATAAAAATTAAGGAGATGAAAAGACTATGGCTATTACGTTAGAAGAAGCAAGAAAAAATGTGCAGGACGACCTGCAGATCGGGGTGATTGATGAATTCAGAAAATCCAACTGGATCCTGGATCATATCACGTTCGATGATGCCGTTTCCCCAACCGGAGGCGGAGCAACTCCTACTTATTCCTACACTAGACTGAAAACACAGCCTACGGCGCAGTTCCGTGAGATTAATAAGGAGTATACACCTCATGAGGTGACCAAGGAACGTCATTCTGTGGATATTAAGGTATTTGGTGGATCCTATCAGATCGACCGTGTTATCGCCAATATGGGAGGTATCGTATCTGAAATCGATTTACAGCAGTCCCAGAAAATCAAGGCGGCTCAGGCATTGTTTAATGATACCTTTATTAACGGTGACAGTGCAGTGGACAGCAACGCTTTTGATGGTCTGGAAAAGGCCTTGGCTGGCAGTTCAACAGAGTACAATGTTGGATCGTCCACTATTGATTTATCCACGTCCCAGATGGTAACGGATAATTTCCAGTACTTCCTGGATATGCTCGACGAATTCCTCCGGGGACTTGATGGAGAACCGTCTTTCATTGCAGGCAATACTAAACTGATTTCTAAACTGAGAGCCTGTGCAAGACGTGCCTCCATGTATCAAGTGACAAAGAGTGATTGGGGAACCAACGTGGAAGCTTACGGAAATATTCCTTTCGTAGATCTGGGAGCAAAACCGGGAACCAATGATGAAGTGGTCAACATTGATGCAACCAAAGGAACCACATCCCTCTTTGCGGCAAGACTGGCGCTTGATGGACTTCACGGCGTTTCCTTTGCAGGAGTAGCACCGGTTCAGACCTGGCTTCCTGACTTTACGACGTCAGGAGCAGTAAAGACTGGTGAAGTGGAAATGAATGCAGCAATCGCCTTAAAGGCTTCCAAAGCAGCTGGGGCATTCCGTAATATTAAAGTAAAATAAGGAGGGGTTTCCATGAAAGTATTTGCACCCAACAAACAGTATACAGGTACGTCCGCCAGCGTACCTTTTTGCAACGGTGTGGGAGAGACAGAGGATCCGCGCCTATTACATTGGTTCAAAGGCCATGGGTATGAAGTAGAGGATCTGCCGGAATCTGAGGATCCAGCGGAAGATATGGGGAAACCTAGAGAGGAGAATCCTGACGCCCCGGAAGAAAATGCGGAAAAAGAACTTGATAAGGAAGTAAAGAAAGGTAAATCTGCAAACCAGAAGGCCGGTGAGTAAGATGGCTTATATCCCCTATGTAACACCGGATTATTACAAAGAAACCTATAAAGGCAGAACGGTACCAGAAGATGAGTTGGAGAGAGTGCTCCGACAAGCCAGCCGCCATATTGATTCTCTGACTTACAATCGAATTGTGGGTCGGGGATTTTCCAATTTGACCGAGTTTCAGCAGGAAGTCATTCAGGAAGTGGTATGTCTGCAGGCGGACTTTGAGCATGAGAATGCTGACGAGATCAACACGATCTTATCCAGTTATAGTATCAATGGAGTATCTGCGCAGTTTGGGAGCTCCTGGAATGTGTTCATGGATAAAGGTGTTGCCATGAAGCGTGATGTATATGCACAGCTGTCCCAGACGGGCTTGTGCTGCCGGTTAGCGAGGTAAGCCTATGAAATATCCATGTTTAGTACCAAAAAGCCTATGTAAGACAAATATTCACGTTCACTTGGAAAGTGAGGAAACTAACAACTTGGGTGAGCCAAAATACAAGGCTGATCTGGATTTGAAGTGCAATTTTCAGGACAGGGCAAAAACAATTCTCACAGCAGAAAAGAAACTGGTCCAGATAACCGGTACGGCTATGTTTCCAGGTGATATTGCGCCAGACTTCCCAACTTTAAGCGGAGGTACCGTTACTATATTTGGGGAAGAGAGGCGGATTGAGCAGGGAACTAAGAACCGGAATCCGGACGGCACCGTAAACTTTTGCACCCTGGAGGTAATCTGATGCAGGTTAAATCAACGGTTAAAATGAATATGCCCCGGATCCGACAACTAACACAGGCGGCAGTGACAGCTCTGGAAATGACTGTAGATGCGGTACATACTGAAGTTGTCCAAGCACAGGTTGTTCCGTTTGATACTGGAAATTTACAGAACGAAAGTTTCTTTGCTGATTATTCAGATTCGTCAAAAGGGAAAGTACAACTGGTGAACAATACTCCTTATGCACGACGGCTTTATTATCATCCTGAATATAATTTCCAGACGCATGAGAATCCAAATGCAAAAGGCCGGTGGTATGAGGATTGGTTACCTGGAGGAAGCAAGGCTGAATTTGCATCAAAAGAATTTAAGAAATTATACAAGAAAGTAGGTGGTGTGTGATGCTGTCTTTAAAAGATATCCGTCAGTATATCTCCAGTCTGAACATCGCTGCAGACGACAACGTCTATATGGGGAAGCTGGATAATAAAAGTCAGAAATCCATTGGAGTTTATAGCCGGCCGTCGTCCGGACCTGCAAATATCGCCATTGGCGGAATGGAATGCACCACCTACGATACAAAGCCGGTTTCTTTACTCGTTCACTGGAATAAAAGCAAGGACGAGACAGAGAGAGCGGCTTTTGAGCTGTTTGAGAGACTAAGATGTGTAACCAGCCTTACCATAGGAGATACCCCTATCAATTATCTGAGCTTGATGGTTCCTGAACCGCAGGACGTTGGTTCAGATGATAGTGGAGTGTATGAATATGTAATCTGGCTGGATTTTATTTATGAAAGGAACAGGTGAGATTAATGGGAGACGCAAAGGTATACCCAGTAAATAACAACAAGTTTAAGGTTGGATTAAATGGGCTTAAGGATACAATGACCATGATTGCCAACCTGACGAATTTTGCCCCCAGTATTGAAGGTGGCGTGGAAGAGTGGAACGCAATGGAACATGAAGGTTGGGGAGACGCTATGATGACCAGTAAAAAGCTGTCATTTTCTTTTCAGGGTAAACGAACCTATGGCGATCCGGGCAATGATTATGTTGCTGGTCTTGCGTGGAAATCTGGTAATGATGTGGTAGCGCCATTTGAATGGGAAATGCCATCAGGCGCAAAGGTAACCTGTAACTCAATCATCAACGTAACCACACCAGCCGGTGGTGACAGTACGGCAGCAGATGCATTGGAGTTTGAAGTGAAATGTAAGGGTAAACCCACGTTCACAGCAGCGTCTGCTGGATCAGGAGAATAAGGAGGATATAGAAGATGGCAAGAGTTGTTGATATTACAGATAAGCTTTCCTTTGAGGGGAATCCTTCGCTAAAGATTAAGGGAAAGAAGCTGGAAGTTAATGCAGACGCTCCCACAATGCTTAAGGTTATGGGATTAATGGGATCAGATGATCCCGGTATCAATGAAATTTTAACCACATATAACATGCTGTTTCCTGATAAATCAAAAGAAGAAATTGAAAAGCTAAAGCTTGACTTTAATGATCTGATAGTAGTAGTTCATGAGGCAATAGACTTGATTACAGGAGAAACGAACGCTCAGGGAGAGCAGTGACCCGTACTACGATCTATTTGAAGACTGGGACTTAATTGTTTCCAGTTTTCTTACGCAGTACGGGTTGAGAATACGGACAAAAGAATTTGAAACTGTTAGCTGGGATGAGTTTAAGTCTCTGCTTTCCGGAATCGATCCCGAAACTCCTCTGGGCAGGATCGTGGCAATTCGAGCGGAGACAGATAAGAAAGTGATAAAAGGTTTTAATAGAGATCAGAAACGTATATATGATGCCTGGAGAAACCGGAAAGCAGAAACAATGTCGCTGGCTACTTATGATCAGGAAATGAAAGCGCTGGAGAATATGCTTGCAGACATGTGCAGATAGGAGGTGGTATAGTTGGCTGATAGCGTGGGGCAGATCGGACTAGATCTTGTCGTAAATAAAAATAGTTTTGATAAACAGATGGCTGGCATTCAGGGCATTGCTGCAAAGGCAGGAAAGGCTCTGGCTGCCGCTTTTGCTGTTAAGAAGATTATTAATTTTGGTAAGAGTGCAATCAAACTGGGGTCAGATCTTACAGAGGTCCAGAACGTTGTTGATGTGACATTTCCTAAGATGTCAAAACAGATTGATGCCTTTGCCAAGAATGCAGCGCTTTCGTTTGGTCTTTCCGAGACAATGGCCAAGAAATTCACGGGTACATTTGGAGCTATGGCAAAGGCTTTCGGCTTTTCAGAAAGTGCAGCTTATGATATGTCCACCACTCTAACAGGTCTTGCCGGTGATGTGGCATCCTTCTATAACATATCTCAGGATGAGGCGTATACAAAATTGAAATCAGTCTTCACCGGAGAGACCGAGACGTTAAAAGACCTGGGTATTGTAATGACTCAGAATGCCCTTGATGCCTACGCCATGGCGAATGGTTACGGTAAGGTTACGGCTAAAATGTCCGAGGCTGAAAAGGTAGCCCTGCGGTATCAGTTTGTGCAGGATCAGCTGGCTCTTGCCACAGGTGACTTCAGCCGCACCAGTAATCAATGGGCCAATCAGGTGCGTATTCTAACACTACAATTCGACTCCCTGAAAGCTACCATAGGTCAGGGACTTATTAATGTACTGACTCCGGTTATTCAGGTGATTAATACCATAATCGGTAAGCTAATGAGCCTGGCCAATGCCTTCAAATCCTTTACTGAGTTAATAATGGGGAAGAAAGGCTCAGATGGCGGCGTATCGGCAACGGCAGCAGGTATGGAAGCAGTCGCCAGTGCTGCAGATAATGCCTCCGGTGCAGTGGGTGCCGTTGGAGATTCTGCAAAGAAAGCCGGGAAAAAGGTTAAAGACAGTCTGTCAAACATTGATAAACTAAATGTTATCACAACCTCTGATTCCGGTTCAGGTTCAGGAGGAAGCGGAGGATATGCTGCCGACAGTTTTGATATGGGACAGTTGGACACTTCTGGAGTAGAGGAAGCCAGTAATAAATACCAAATCTTGATTGATAAAGCCAAGGAGCTCGCCAATCTATTTAAAGGTGGGTTTAATATTGCTTTTGGTGATACTTCCGTTCTGGACAGCATACAGCAATCAGTCCAGGGAATCGGAAAGAGCCTGAAAGATATTTTTACGGATCCTGCGGTATTGGCAGCAGCAGAGGACTTAGGGAACCGGATCGCTCTTAATCTTGGGAAGGCAGCTGGGAGCATAGCCTCCGTAGGTGCTACGATCGCAGATAACCTGCTTGGTGGAATCAACCTATACTTGGAGCAGAATAACCAGCAGATTAAAGATTATCTGGTATCGATGTTTGATATCAGCGGTAGGATAGCGGACATTGCGGGTAACTTCAATGTCGCATTTGCAACAATTTTTTCAGCTTTTCGCAGTGATAGTGCAAAGCAGATTACCGCCGATATTATAGGCATCTTTTCAAGTGCCTTTATGGGTGTGACGGAACTGGCCGGAAAGTTTGGCAGAGATATTCTGGATATGATTACCGCGCCATTTATTCAGAACAAAGATCTTATTAAGCAGGCTCTTGAAGATACGTTTACTGCGGTAGAGCCTATATTTTCTGAGTTAAAGTCAATTGCTGATGAAGCATTTACAAAGATAAACGAAACGTATGACGCACACATAAAGCCGATGCTTGATTCTTTTAAGCAGGGCTTTACAGAGATTGCAACTAAGTTTCTGGAAGTTTATAATACTTACTTTCTTCCGGTTATAACGCAACTTTCAGACCAGTTCGGAAAGTTTAGAGAGGAATATTTATCCCCTCTGATTGATAAGTTCCTGGAGTTAGGCGGCAAGGTAGCGGATGCCATTTCTGTATTGTGGGAAAATATATTAAAGCCATTCATTCTTTGGTTCATGGATGCAGCAGCACCGGTCATTGCTAAGTTTGTTTCCGATGTCATTGACAGATTCTTTCAGTTTCTCGGAGGCGTGAGCAAAGTTGTAGAAGATATTCTAACAGCTTTAGGCGGCCTGATCGATTTTATCATTGGAGTTTTCACTGGTGACTGGGATCGAGCCTGGGAAGGGATAAAGACATTTTTTACAAGCACCTGGGATTCCATAAAGGATGCGGTATCTCTTGTAATAAATACCATTGCATCTATTATTAAAACAGTTGTTGAAGCCATAAAAGCTGAATGGGAACTAAAATGGAATCTAGTAAAATCTGCTGCAGAAGATATATGGACCGCAATCGAAACACGAATTACTGAAACAATAGGAAAAATCAAAGATGGCATCACAAACAAACTCGCCGAGATCAAAGCAAAATGGGAGGAAATCTGGAACGGGGTAAAAACTACCACTGTAAATATCTTTGATGCAATCTGGAATGCCATTAAAATCTCCATTAATTATATCATTGGTGGAGTGGAGAAGATGGCCAACGGTGTAATAAAGTCTGTTAATAAGATAGCTGATGCCATTAGCGGATTTAAGATTGATATACCGGATAAGATAGCGGCAGCGGTAGGCTTTGACAGTTTCGGATTTGATATACCACATATAAATGAAGTCTCCATTCCGCGTCTGGCTCAGGGCGGATTTGTGAAAGCCAATACTCCTCAGCTTGCCATGATCGGGGATAATACTCGTTATGGTGAAGTGGTGGCTCCTGAAAACAAACTCCAGGAGTTGCTTGATAAAGCTGTTCAGGGCAGGGGAAATGACATTGCAACCGTGGAAATGCTTATGCTGTTAAGGGAAATGAAAGCTTTACTTAAAATTATTAGTGAAAAGAATCCGCAGGCAATGCTGACAGCAAAGGAAATGTTTGACACAATGAGAAGCTTAAACAGTGAATATATGAGTAAAAATGGCGTATCAGCCTTTAATACTTAAGGGAGGAGGTGAAAGTTTATGGATACAAATTATCGGGGATATTTAATGAAAGTATCTGATTATGTAGTAAGTGGTAAGTTTTTTCAAGAATATAAATCAACGCCGAACCGTCAATCAGACTTAAATCCCTGGACGGACTCAACCGGATTAACACATCGGAATGTCCTTCCGCACACAAGGTCTACAATTACTTTCACCACTCCGCCTCTGTATCTGGAAGATAAAATAGAGTTACAGAGACATTTTCCAAAGCGCACTCTTGTAGTCATTGAGTACTGGAACGATGAAACAAATGATTATGCTTCGGGGAATTTTTACATACCAGATGTTGAGTTTTCTGTTTTAATGTCGTACGAAAATACGGTGTTGTATCGCCCGATCACGTTTGAACTTATAGAATATTAGGAGGGAATCGAATGATTGAAATTCCGGAGGAAATAAAAAGCCTATACCGGGAAAACAATATCTTTAAACAGACGGTAAAGACGGCCAGACTTAGATTTTACGATGGAAGCATTGATTTACTATATCCAGGAGATAATGTGTGGCCGTCAGATGATCTGTTTCCAGTAGATGATACTCCCATGTTATTGGTTGATAAGGACCAGATCTCGTCAGAATCGTTCGTATTGGAGCAGGCAGTATGCGACACTAAGGATCTAAAATTTGGGGAATGCAGCGCTGCCAGATTGGAGATCATCGTTAATAATGTCAATATGGACGTTACCGGGAAAGAATTTACACTGTCCATAGAAGTGGGCGATTATGAAATGATGCTGGGAATTTATAAGGTTGCCAGTTTTGTTCGGCAGGCAGATGTAAGTAAGAAAAAGATCGTAGCCTATGACCGTATGCTGAATTTCGATATTGATGTGTCAGCCTGGTACCGCAGTCTAACCTTTCCCATGACATTAAAAAAATATCGTGATTCCCTGTGTGAATTCATTGGGATCCGGCAGCAGGAGATCACGCTACCACTGGACGATATGGAAGTAACAAGATCCATTGATCCATCTAAGCTGTCCGGACGAGATGCTATGAAAGCGATCTGTGAAATTAATGGCTGTTTTGGTCAGATTGATATTACCGGCAGATTTAAGTATGTCTTCCTGGGATCGTCCGGACTCTTCCCGTCAGAGGAACTTTATCCTGCAGACGATATATTTCCCTCGCAGCTAGAAGGCGAAACCCTGTCCCATTACAACCCGTCAGGGACTACCTATGAAGATTTCCTGACCTATGGTATCGATAAGGTACAGATCAGGCAGGAAGAGGGGGATGTGGGTGCTTCCTATGGCAGGGGAACCAACGCATATACCATACAGGGTAATTTCCTTGTGTTCGGTAAAAAGGCGGAGGATCTGCTTAATATAGCCATCACAGTATATGACCAGATATCCGGAAAGGTATATCGCCCCTGCAAGATCGTAACACAGGCGCTTCCCTGGATAGAGCCAGGGGATGGGATTATCTGTTACACCAGTGATGATGTGATAGAAACCTACTGCCTGAAACGGACCATAAAAGGCATTCAGGCAATGATGGACACCTTTGAAGCGGCCGGTACCAGGGAGCGAAAGGAAAGCTTTGGAATCCCGACTCAGATTATTCAGCTGGAAGGAAAGACGGCTATTATTAAAAAATCTGTGGGAGAAGTCTCTGCCAGATTATCGGACTTAAAAGAAGAAACTGAATCAAAGTTCATTCAAACAGCGGAACAGATCCTTCAGGAAGTAACCAGGGCAACGCAGGCAGAGGCATCATTAAAACTCACAGCGGATCAAATTAATTTATCTGTAAAGAATTTAAAAGAGTATACAGAGGGGCAATTTAGAGTTACAGCGGATCAGATACTTGCAAAGGTGAGTAAGGGTGATGTATCGGCGGAAATTTCTGTTGAGAGTGGTGGCGTAAATATCAGAGGAAACCGATTCTCATGGACCTCAGACTTTTCCAGTATGACCAGTGATGGAAAGCTGACCTGCCGGAACATCGTTGCTATTAATGGGGTGTTTTCCGGTAATTTATCATCAACATCTTTTTATGCAAATGGTAACGCCGTGGCATTTGGGGACTTTTATGTTAGTGCTGATGGAACGAATCTGCTACGGTCAAATAGAGGGTGGTTTAGGGTCAATTCTCAAGGTGCTCCTGAAGGAAGTCCGGGTGGGGATTATGCTTCTTTATATGTAGGCGGTCAAGGATATGGGGGAGTTACGATTAATGGAATAGGAACAATAGATACAGGCGGAAGTATTCAGTGCTCTGATGTTTATTTAAGGGATTCATGGACAGCAGGTTGGGGATTGTTACGAATGTTAAAGGACTTGTATAATAGGGTAGGTGCGCTGGAGAGGTAAGTTGACAATTTTTTAATAATGATATATCCTAATGTAAAAGGGGGTATACAAAATGAAAAAAAATAAATTAGTTACTCTTTTTGCGCTTTTAATTAGTATATTTACAAGTTTTACCGTTTGTGCACAAGAAGGATTAGGCGCACTAAAATATACAGACACTGATCGCGTTTGGGTGTATGTCCAAGAAGATGGAACAAAACTCATAAGCCAATGGAAATATACAAAGGAAAATTGGTATTATTTCGACGAAAATGGAGAGTCCAAGCAAAGCACATGGGCTCAAATTGATGGCAAGTGGTACTATTTCGATAACTTTAGCAGAATGCTTCATGACACCACAACCCCTGACGGCTATACAGTCGGATCGGATGGCGTTTGGGTTCAATAACTAAATAAAACTATAACACAGAGCGAGGATAATTTCCCCGCTCTTTTTGTGTGCAGAAAGGAGGAAAAAATTGAAGAAAGTAATTACTTACACAGAGGATCAGATTGCACAGATCGGCGCTCTTCTAAACGGAATTATTTCTACGGGAGTTCAAAGCGCTAAGAGCATAGCTGTAATTGCTCAAATTTTAGATTCCGGAACACCTGGAGAAATTAAAGAGCCGGAACAGCCTAAGAAGAAAGGAGGAGAGGGTTAATGCCATACCAACCATATTATTACATAACAGACTGGCAGAACTGGCCATCTCAAAAGACAGCGGTAAACCGTACCCACCTTCTGAAAATAGAAAATGGTATCAAGGAAGCTGATAACCGGATCGTACAGATTGATGCAAACAAAGCCGATCAGTCCATAGTAAACACCATGGTAAAAGATGTGACGCTAGATACTGATACCGGAATACTTACCGTAACGCTGCTAAACGGTTCTGTAAAATCCTATGATCTGGATATTGAAAAGGTTGTAACAAACTTTGATATTACGGACGATGATAAGTTAGTTCTCACACTGGCGGACGGAACGAAGAAAGTCATTGATCTGACGCGGTTCGTTTATTCAGTGAAAAGCACTGCCACGATCTCCATGACGATCAATGATCGGGTTATGAGGGCAAATATAGTTGACGGATCTGTGACTATGGGAAAGCTTGATGCTGCCATACAGACAGAGTTTAGGCAGTATATGCTGGACGCTCAGTCCGCCCGTGATGCTGCCCTGCAGTATCAAAAGAATGCAAAACGGTATACAGAGGGTGATGAAGACTTTCCGGAAAGTGAAACAGATAACGCCAAGTATTACTATGAGCAGGTGAAGTTAAATGCTGCGACTTCCGGCCAGAATGCTCAGGCTGCGGCAAACAGTGAACAGATAGCCGCGGAGCAGGCAAATATAGCAAGACAAAAGGCAACGAATGCCTCCACCAGTGAAACTAACGCTGCATCGAGTGCACAAATTGCCACCCAGAAAGCCACAGCTGCAGCAACAAGTGAACAGTCTGCCAAAGATAAAGCAGACTCAGCCGCGGCATCGGCTTTAACTGCAGCGCAGAAAGCCGGTGATGCTTCCACCAGTGAAGCCAACGCTAAAACCTATATGCAGGGTGCGGGTAACTATGCAAGTCAGGCGCAGTCAGAAGCAAATAGGGCGAAAAGTGAAGCGGATAGAGCGGCTACTTATGCCGGGCAGGCTAATCCTGGAGCACTTACAGGGATTGAAGCTATCGATACCACTGGCATTTTAGGGACAGAGGGGGCAACGGTATGGGCTCAGTCGTTAATTGATTCTATAACAAATAAAAGATCCCACATAGTACCAATGGAGGAAAATATCCCAGTGAGTCAGCGTAAAAAGAATACCTGGTATTTAAAAGTGACCGATGAGCAAACAGCCGGAGTCCAGGAACGTATTAAAATAAGCCCAACTATGGGATTAAATATTATATCAAAGAAAAGCGAGGATTAAGAATATGGCAGAAACATACAAAGTAAGGGTTCAGGTTTATGATGAAGTAACTGGTGAGTTAAAGGGGGATGCTGACGTACAAACAACTGCTGATTTAGTTTACTTTACTGACGGACAAACATTCCAGCAGAAATTAGATTCAGGGGTGCTAAAGGGTGCAAATGGTAATACGGGCGCAACAGGCCAGCGCGGAAGCAAGTGGAACAGCGGAACTGGAATTACAGGTACAAGCACAACCGCCACAGTATTCAGCGGATCAGGTGTATCCTCTGCTCTTGTAGACGACTATTACGTTAATATGGGAACCGGTGCGGACAAAGGAAGGGTCTATATTTGTACTGTTGCTGGGAATGCAACTACAGCAAAGTGGGTTTACGTAGGAAGTATTTTAGGACCAGCCGGTCCCACAGGAGCCACCGGTCAAACAGGAGCTACAGGCCCGACTGGCGCAACCGGTGCAAAGGGAGCTGATGGAAAAGATGGGGACGGTATAAAAGTCGGAACATCGCTTGAAACAGCTGTGGATCGTAAGCTTTTTCTGAAAATTATTGGATAAGGAGATTGACTAAATATGGCAAATAAAATAAAAGCCGAATTCCAAGATGCTGGAGGAAATATTTATCACTTACATACTTCTGCAGATGTGGTTTTCTTGGAAGACGGATCGACTTTAGAATCAAAACTTGGAACCTTAGTGGATAGTTCGGACGGCGATATCTCAGCAACGAAAATTTCTACAGTGGATACGGTTTCCACTGGCTTTCCAGTTCCAGTCGCAGGAGAGAGTACAAAAACCTTTGCGGGAAAGGTGAAAAAGTTTTTCCAAGATTTCGTGGCCTTAAAGGATACGCTGTTAACCCTTAGTAAGTTGGTTAATAATGGACAAACCACAGCAACCGGATTCGCTCTTGATGCCAGGTATGGGAAAACACTGTATGATTTGTATGCTCAGCTAAATAGCAATTTAACAGTATTAAAAAACAAAGCCCCAAGCGATCTATCTTACATATCTAATTTCTTGCCACGCATAGGTGATATTGTTGGTCCGGGGCAAAGCGTTAACCTCTTAAATGATATAACTTACATGGTTAATACAAAGGGGATATTGAGTGGATGTTTCGGATATGCAAATATTGCTTATACCGACAAGCCTACCGGGGTTTCTGATTGGGGATACGTTGAATATTTCAAGCACGCCGATAATTATGTTACTGTTAAAATTTATCCAGAATCAACCTCTGATTTTTACATCGGAAGATTTACGCTGGGGCAATCCACATGGAGTGTGCCGTGGAAAAAAGTTCAATACAGTACTTAAATGATCATTTATGAAGTTAGTTTTTTCCAAGTGCCGTATCCTGTTCCAGCTGTGATAACCTTAGTATACACGTCACCATTATGGTCATATAGTGTTTGCCATACTTTAGTTCCGTTAGCTGCTGCATTGCCGTTCACAACAACTTCTACATATCCACTAACCGCACCACTATATGGAGCATTTGCGGCAGTTCCAGAATCGTTGTAAACCCTCCAGCGCCCAGGCGCTATGGCATTTCCACCACCATTAAAATTTGTGACATAACCGACATTGGATAAATCGTGTATATTTGTAACGGCACTACTTACATTAAATAAATCACTGGCATTAGCTTTGTTATTTAAATTGCTATTTAAGTAAATAAACTTTTAAACCAGTCCCTTATTGGGGCTTATTTTTATGCCTAAGAGGCAGAAAGGAGTCTATAACATGGACAAAATTATTTTAAAGAATGAAAATATTATTGAAATTGAGGAGAGCAGCAACGGGGAAAGCTTCCGAAAGATTTTTTCGGATCCTCAGGAGTACCTTACAACGCTGGCAATGCTTACTCCGGAGAATTTAAGTGCCTACCAGGTGCAAAACAGTGAGGGCCTTACCTGTGCAAATCCGGTAAACAAGGAATGCCTGACACAGAATGTTACCGCCTTATGGTCTACGGATGGGATTCTGGCGGGACTTGATGTAACCTTTAACATTACTGATGTAGACATGTTAGCAAAGGCAGTAAAGGAACTGCAGGCTGGACAGCAGACCCAGGATTTCGCTATCACAGATCTGGGAGAGACTGTGGCCAAACTGGCAGAAGGGGGTGTGCAGTAATGGGTGAATTTTATGGGAAAAGAATTAGAAATAGCATTATAACAATCGAACAGGTGCCTGTTTACTGGTTAGCGAAAACTCAGAAATGGTTAAATGAAAATTAGGAAAGAGTGAGGATGATGAAAATGGATAGAATTACAGAACTACTTGCCCTGGCATGGGGAAGCCCGATTATTAAACTGGTTATTTTAGCAGTGGTGATGGATACCTGCTTCGGCTGCATCAGAGCGATTAAGGAGCATAAGTTTAACAGCTGTTTCGGCATTGATGGAGCGATACGGAAGATCTCCATGGTAGCTTCATTGGCGTTCCTACTGATACTTGATCGGATCGTACATCTTAATCTGATCGGCTTCATTCCGGAAGCAATCCGGTCCTATCTGCCGGTGAATGCCATTGGGGTGGCGGAGTTCTTCGGACTACTGTACATAGCATATGAGCTGGTAAGCATTCTTAAAAACATGACTCTGTGTGGTCTGCCGGTGAAGCGCTTATGGGAGACAGTAAAGAAATTCCTTACACAGTACACGGACGAGCTGCCGGATAACACTTAATTTGTTGCGACCGTCGCAACGGTTGTAATGTCACAACTTTATGGACCTGGGATACTCCTGGGTCCTTTTTCGATTGGAGGAATATACATGAGTAATGCAGTGAATGATTTAATTAATAAGGCAAAAGCTTGGAACGGGTATCTAGAAAAGAAAAGCAATGCTAATTTAGATGACTTTACAGCCAATGCAGGAAGTAACAATTTTACCTGCTTTGCCAGGGATTACAAGATTCATACCGGTTATAATCTGCAGGGACAGGCATGGTGCGCTATGTTCGTATCGGAGGTATTTGTCCAGATGTTTGGTCTGGAAGCTGCCAAGAAACTTCTGGCCGGTAAACCGTACCATTATTGTCCTACGGGTGTAAATCAGTTTAAAGCGGCTGGCAGATGGCACATAAAACCGGAGCCGGGAGACGTGATCTTCTTCACAAACGGTACCAGGGCGTATCATACCGGTATTGTCACAGAGGTTACTTCTACCAAGGTAAAAACAATAGAGGGAAATACTTCCGGGGCAAGTGGCGTGATTGAGAATGGCGGGGGAGTCTGCCAGAAGTCCTATAGCTTGTCCTATGAAAGGATTATGGGATATGGTCGGCCAGATTGGAGTATTTTTCTGACAGAGGAAAAGAAATCCGGCTGGAAAGAAGAGAACGGCGGATGGCGTTTTTACAATGGAGATACCGGGGAGTGCGTTCGAAATGCTTGGCATGAGGATAAAGAAAAGAACCTCTGGTACTGGTTTGACGGCGCTGGCATGATGGTCACAAACACCTGGTACAAATATAACAGCGCATGGTATTACCTGGGACCTGATGGAGCTATGTGCAAGTCTCAGCTGGTGGAGAATTCTGGAAAGATCTATGCCATGGACGCTGATGGTAAGATGATAACGGAACCGGTAAGGCTCACACCGGATAAAGATGGAGCACTGCAATATCCGGGACTAGTGAAATAGAAATCTCTAAACATGTTTTCCAGAGTAAGTGGAAGATATATAAATTAATATGGTGCTATAGAACCTATCAAAGGAATGCATTGTAAATATATACAAATAAACGTAGTATAATTTGTGCATAACGTAGAAAATACATGTCTACATAATGCGATTTATTCCGTTAAACAGGAGTTTACTTAATTAAACTCAAAACAATGGTAGGCATTTCGGAACGCCTACGGACAGTTAGAGACATTTTGAAGCTTCTAATTTACTTAACTAAATCAGGATTTAACGGAGATAATAAGCTTTTTAGTAGGGATTTACAATGTTTTTCAAACATGATATGCTATATTTATAAACCTGTAGAAATTTTGTCAACATCTTGACAAATAGAACATGTGTTCGTATAATTAATTAAAGCAATATAATAAAAAAGGGGGCTTCAAGGTTGCTACAATTGAAAGACGGAATAACTAATCATGATTCAACAACAATGTATGCATTGATAGAAAAGGTAATAAAACTACCAGAGGATGTTTTTAATACTTTCGGTACATTGCTTATAAGAGATAAAAGCGAGGCAAAAGAGATCTTAATTCAAATTAGTAAAGAGCGAGGATAATTTCCCCGCTCTTTTAACTTAATCATATACTTTTTGCGGTACTAAAACGGTACTAAAATCTTTTGCGCACATTGCTTTTTCAGTAAAACTTAGCTTTTGAATGCATTTTTTGCTTGTAAATACGTTGTTTGCTTGAGAGCGTAAGTATAGAATTATTGTATATGACGTAGAAGAAGATGAAAATTATAGTTATTTAATTGAAGAGTATTTGGAAGGAGATTCCTTATATGATCTTGTGAAAAAACAGGGTCATCTGTCGCGGGAGCTGACCATTTTCTATGGAATTCAGCTTGCCAGCATCATTAATTACCTGCATCTCGCAGGAACAACCCCTATATTACATTTAGATTTACAGCCGAAAAACCTGTTATTATGCCATGATGCCATTAAACTCATTGACTTTGGACTGGCTGCATCGTTAAAAGAAGCAAATAAGCCCGGAGAACGATATGGTACGGTAGGCTGCGCTGCCCCAGAACAGTATGAAGCAGAAGCAGTGCTTGATGAAAGAACAGATATTTATGCCATTGGCACGATCCTCTGTTATCTTTACACTGGGAAATTTCCTGAGCTGCCTTTTATACCAGCATCGTCCATGGATCGGGGACTGGCAGCAGTTATCGGGCAATGTATCTGTAAAGAAAAGGAAAACAGGTATTCAACGGCGCAGGAGCTTATGGAACAGCTCCGACAGTTAAAAAAAACGGAAACGGATGCAAAAAAACGTCTGCAATCATCATCTCTTACAATTGCTCTTTCAGGGAGCAAATCCGGAGCAGGAACAACCCACATTGGTATTGGCCTGTCTGTCTACCTTAAAAATCAAGGATTTCCCAACTTATTAGAAGAAAAACAGGACTCTTTTATGGGAGCCGGTCTTTTTAAATTCACAAAAGCAAAGCGGGACAGCTATGGTTTGCTGCATTACAGAAACTTAATTATAAAGCCATATTACGGAGCGGAAGTGAAATTAAAGGATCCCCCCTTTCATGTGCACCTGATGGATTGGGGAGAGAATTTAAGTCAGGCGCTTTGTATGGCACCTGATGCGGTAATACTGGTGTGCGATGCCAGTATATGGAATCAGATTCATGCCTTTGAAGCTGTGGAAGAGGTAATAAGATCCGGGATTCCCTATGCCGTCATATACAATCACTGGGCGTCTGATAAAAAAACCTGTATCCCGAAAGGTGCACAAGCATCAGTCTTTTTTCGGGCTCCATATTTCTCTGATCCATTTACAGTTAATAATGAACTGGAGACTTTTTATCAGGCTGTCACCAATGAAATCCTGGCGGAAACCCGGGGAGGAAAATGGGATTTACCAGTTATGGGCTGGGGAAAAAAAGTAATGAAAAAACTAAGGATAAAAGAGCGATGTTTTCCAGGAAAGGGTTAACTTCTATGAAGGGATTTACTAAAAGAGGCTGGAAACCGGGTAACCCCTTTGGTAAGGTCGAGACTCCTGAATTAATCGGTGTTATTGGTGCCGGAAGAGGGACAGGAGTGACTCATTTTTCAGTCATGACGGCAGGATATTTATCTGGTGTGCTGAGAATGCGGTGTGCAGTTTTGGAATGGAATCATCATGAGTCCTTTTCGTGTATGAGAGCTGCCTGTTCCAGTGGAAAAAAAGGTGAAAACCCGTTTCGGGTTCTTGAGACAGATTATTTCGAAAAAGCGGGGATTAATACATTGCTGTTGTGTAAAAAGTCCGGCTATCATGTTGTAATTGTGGATTATGGGTCTGCAAAGGAAGGCAATCTGGAAGAGTTTTACCGATGCAGCAGGCAACTTGTAATAGGAAGTCTTAGTGAGTGGCAGATTGGTGAGTTTCTGGAATTTGAAAAGAGGGGGATAAAAACGGAGAAAAGCTGGGACAGCCTGGTATCATTTGGCAGTGAAGAAGCAAGAGCAAGTCTGGAAAAAAGATTAAAAGTTCCGATCAGAAGAATTCCGTTTTCCATTGATCCATTTTCTGTCACTTCTGAGACTATCAGTTTTTACGAAAAATTATTTTAAAATACGAAAGATAAAACGGCGGGGAGATAGCAATATGAGTAAAGAAGACAGCGGTATATGGAAAGAAGGTAAAAGAGACCAGTATCTGGAAGGACTGAAAAGGTACAGAAATAAGGGGGTTCCCATTGTGATCGACGGCGAGGAACTGCCTGAGACAGACTGGGGGAGAATATTTGAAATAAGGGAGGATGACAGCTTTTATATGGCAGACTATGTTCCTGATGAGGAGACCGGCAAACTGCAGGAAATCAGATTTGATCGCGTCTACAACCGGTAATTTCAGGGAACATGGGATCAGGGGCGCGTTGGCGGATTCCATCTTCAGCCCGGAGAGAATGAGTTTAAGCGCGTCAGGGTGGGACAGGGGAAACAGAATGTAATGAAAATGTAAATTCCAAAAAGAAAGAAGTATGATATAATCTAAAAGATATTACAGAAATGAGTTCATAAGATATGATCCATAAGCAGGAGGAAAACAGATGAAGAGGAAAGCAGTGCCGGTTATGGTGGCGCTGGGATTGATTTTGCTGGTTCTGGCCGGCTCTTTCGGAGTCCGGTTTTTGGAACGGTATATTCCATCCAGTGAGCAGGCAGATTTGACTGAGATTTTTGGGGTCACAGGGGATGAGGTAGCAGTTTTTTTAAATGAGAATCTTCAGGAAACCAAAGGTCTTTTTGCAGAGGATCAGACCTACCTTCCCATCAGTTGGATCAATGAAAATTTAAATGAGCGTTTTTACTGGGACAGCAATGAGAAGCTGCTTGTGTATACGCTTCCGGATTCCATTGTTTATGCAGACCAGAATACAAAAGGTTCTTCCGGAAAATCACTGATTCTGGAAAAAGGGGATACTGTGTATTTATCCCTGGGTCTTATTGCTAACTATACAGATGCTGAGTTTACCGCGTATGATTCAGCTGTAAATAAGCGGGTGTTTATTAATAATAACTGGACGGATAAAGAACGGGCTACCGTTGTTAAAGACGGTAATGTGCGTATCAAGGGCGGAGTCAGGAGTCCCATTGCAACTCATGTGAATGAGGGGAGTAAAGTGACGGTTCTGGATTCCATGGACAAATGGGATAAAATCAGGACAGAGGATGGTTTTATTGGCTATGTAGAACGCAGACGCCTTGGAGAAACGCAAAAAGAGGCTTCCGTAAGTACTTTTACAAAGCCGGTTTACAAAAATATAACCATGGATCAGCCGGTTTGCCTGGTATGGCATCAGGTTACCTCTGCAGATGGAAATTCTACCTTTGACAGTCTGATTGCCAATACCTCAGGGGTTAACGTGATTTCACCAACATGGTATGAATTAAGTGATAATGAAGGTGGTTTTCATTCCCTGGCAGATGCGGGGTATGTAAAGAAGGCTCACGACAAAGGATTGAAGGTCTGGGCACTGATTAATAACTTTAGTTCAGATGTGAATACGGAGATCCTGATGTCTAAAACATCAACAAGGAAAAAACTGATTGATAGCCTGATGGCAGAGGCAAAGACCTATGGATTTGACGGCATTAATCTGGATTTTGAAGGCATAAAAGAGGAAGCGGGTCCTCATTATATTCAGTTTATCAGAGAACTGTCCATCCCATGCAGAGAAAAGGGGCTTGTTCTGTCTGTGGATAATTACGTGCCCGTTGCAGGAAATGAGTTTTATAACCGGAAGGAACAGGGAATTGTAGCTGATTATGTGATCATTATGGGTTACGATGAACATTATGCAGGCGGAGAGGCCGGATCTGTGTCCTCTATTCAATATGTGGAAGATGGAATTAAGAATACGCTTAAAGTTGTTCCAAAGGAAAAAGTTATTAATGGTATTCCTTTTTACACCAGAATATGGACGGAAGGAACAGATGGAAAGACTTCATCCTCTGCCATTGGTATCGCAAAATCCAAAGAATGGGTTACGAAAAATGATGTGAAACTGTACTGGCAGGAAGAGTTGGGACAGTATTACGGAGAGCTTCAGACAGAAGAAGGCAAAAAGACTGTGTGGCTGGAGGAAGAACGTTCCATCGGCCTGAAGATGAATTTAATCCGCCAGTATGATCTGGCAGGTGTGGCATGCTGGAAGCTGGGATTTGAGCCGGCTGATTTGTGGGATGAAGTACGGCTTGGCAAGGAATAACAAAAGAAAGGGATAGGCAGGAAGGTCCGTTTATGAAAAAGAGGGTATTATTGGCAGCATTGGCGGCTGCAGTTTGTGTAACTTCAGGCTGTTCTTTTAAAAAAGGAGCACAGGAACTTACACAGGAAGAGAGTACGGCGCAGCCGGAGACAACCGTTACACAAGTACAGACACCTTCCACAGCACAGGTACCGGAATCCTCCGGGGAGTCCTCGCCAGAACAAACCCAGGCACTAGAGGAAGGAACCGCCAGGATAATAATAGCTACAGATATTCATTATCTGGCCAGAGATTTAACCGATATGCAGATGAGCTATGAATATACGGCTGATCACGGAGATGGCAAAGTGATGAAATATATCTGGGAAATTACAGATGCGTTCATTGACGAAGTAAAAGCAGAAAAGCCGGATCTGGTTATATTAGAGGGAGATTTAACTTATAACGGAGAGCGGGATAGCCATATAGAACTTGCCAGTAAACTGGAGGCCATAGAAGAAGCGGGAATTCCTGTAATCGTTATTCCTGGAAACCATGATATTAATAATCCTGATGCCTGCCGGTTTGAGGGAGAGTCCATAGTTAATACGGAGAGTATTACACCAGAAGAATTTGAAGAGATATATGACGAATTCGGATATAGTGAGGCG
This sequence comes from Lacrimispora xylanisolvens, assembly GCF_002934545.1. Lineage (GTDB taxonomy): Bacteria > Bacillota > Clostridia > Lachnospirales > Lachnospiraceae > Lacrimispora > Lacrimispora xylanisolvens. The sequence goes on along the minus strand of NZ_PTJA01000008.1, from coordinate 61,108 downwards.
GTGAGCCGGGACCCGGCTTCCTTAAGCTATGTATACCAGATCAATGATAAAACCAGAGCTCTGATGCTTGACAGCTGCCAGTATGACCCCAAGAATCTGGTGGGCGGCATGATAAAGGATGATACATACACCTGGATTGAGGAGCAGATGGAAGAGGCCTGGAATCTGGGAATGAAAGTGATTCCTGTGGCCCATCATAATTTACTTGATGAAAGTGAAGTTTATCTTCAGGATTGTACCATCGAGCATAGTGAACAGCTCATTGATCAGCTGGAGAGCTGGGAAGTTCCTTTATTTTTAAGCGGACATCTTCATGTTCAGCATTACAAGAGATCCCATGGCGATTCTGGAATTTATGAAATAGTGACAGGCTCTCTGTCTACGCCTCCATGTTTGTACGGAATTCTGGAGTATGGACCGGAAGGAACCTTTAACTACCATACGAAATCCCTTGATATGAAAGCCTGGGCAGAGAAAACAGGAAATAAGGACAAGAATCTTTTGAATTTCAGTAATTATGGTAGAAAGTATTTGAGTAAAGTATTTTATAATCAGGCTCAGGATGAGTTTAATAGCTTAAACACCCTTCAGGGTCTGACTGAAAGTCAACGGGATATGATGGCTAAAGTATACGCAGAACTGAATTCTGCGTGTTATGAAGGTAAAGTAGCGGATATTCGGGAGAAAGTCATGGCAAAAAAAGGATATAAATTATGGCAGGAAGAGGGGTATCCCAGTATTTTATCCCAGTATCTGGAGTGGATCACTGCAGATGGCGGCAGAGACTATAACACATTAAGCGTTAAATAAAAGGAAAGTCACTTGTACCGGTTCTTTTTTAATTCACCAAAAAGTATAATTCATTAAGAACGTGAATCGGGTAAAGAGCGTGAAATTAAAAAAATGGGAACCGTTCATGGCGGTGATTTTGCTGATATTGGTTTATGTTATATCGAGCCAGGCGGGAAAGATGGCAGCAGTAAATAACGCCCCATCTGCACAAAAGAATCGGCCTGTGGTAGTAATTGATGCAGGCCACGGGGGGAGTGACCCTGGTAAGATCGGGATTGACGGTACTCTTGAAAAAGATATTAATCTGCAGATTACCATGAAACTGAAAAAGTATCTGGAAGCATCGGATGTGGATGTTGTTCTTACCAGAGATGATGATAATGGACTGTATTCAGCCAAAGACAACAGAAAAAAGATGGCGGATATGAACAGACGGTGTGATATCATCAATAAAACCAAGCCTGCATTAACTGTAAGTATCCATCAAAACAGTTATCACCAGGAGGAAATCTCCGGAGGACAGGTGTTTTATTATAAAAAGTCAGAAAAAGGAAAAAAGCTTGCTGAAACCATACAGGAACGGTTCGATTTTTTATTGGGAGATAAGAATACAAGACTTGCAAAACCCAATGATAATTATTACCTGTTGCTTCATGTTAGGACACCGATTGTAATCGTAGAATGCGGATTCTTAACCAATAGCAGGGAATCGAAGCTTTTGAATGATGAAGATTACCAGGACCGGGTAGCGTGGACCATACATATGGGAATCATGAGCTATTTAAATAATAACTAAATATATAAAAAACAGGAACCGTTGGCTTACAGGTTCCTGTTTTTGTCTTTAGATGGAATAACTGTTATTCCGACTGGATATCGGTATCTATCTCAGTTTCCGGTTCCATTTCCGTTTCAGTGCTCTCTACAGCGCTATTTGACAGCACGGCAGCAGTCTCATTAACTTCTCCGATTTTTTCAGCAGTTTTTGCTACTAATTGATCAGATCTGCTTTGTAGTCTGGATGCAGCCTCGATTTTTTGATCTGTATTTCCGGTACCTAGTTTAATCTCACTTTTTAAGACATTGATTTTTCCATCAATCATGTCTTTCGCGGATGAGATTATTTCTGCCTGAGATACACCGGATGATAATTTTGTGATCGCACTCATCTGCTCAGTCTGCGCATCTTCTTTAGATTTTGGTTTTTTATAAATTTTACCGGTTTCATCAATGGAATAAGAGTCCGAATTATCTGATTCATCCGCCTGAATCTGTGCGATCTGATCGTCAATGGCTTTTAGCTGCATCTCAAATTCTTTTAGTTTATCATTCATGCTATCTGAGCCGTCTGCCTGATCGGAGTCCAGCATCGACTGTTTTTGTTCCAGAATCCTTTGCTTCTGATCCATCAGCTGCTTCAGCATACTCTTCTTTTTCCCGACAGGGGAAATTGATACTTCATCGGTTTTCTTGCTTTCCTTACTTTTGCCGTAAATTGCCTCATATTTATTGTTAGCAGAACGGTTGATGGAAGCGATATTTATTTTTGTCGACTGGGTTTCCATTTTACCAATATACATCTCATACCCTCCTTTTGTACTGATTATTTATTCGGCAGTTAGAGGAGGAATATAATTATTTTGGCGCAGACGGTAACGATTACGGTATAAACGGTCTTACAATCAATGAGATGGTGGAAAAAGCTGAATCATGACGCAAAAATGAAATAGTTCCTCTGAAATTGAAATGTCCATAGTTCCATTACAGCGTTCAACCGCATCACGAATGTTGGATAAGCCGATTCCATGAAGATGGGGGTCTTCTTTTGAAGACAGAAAAGGGCTGATGCCTGGGCTTGCTGTATGTGGGACCGGATTGGTTATTTCAATCATAAGAAAGGAACGTTGGACACAGGAAACTGCTGTAATCCGTGGAGGATCATTCCGGTCGGTTAATTTTTGACATGCCTCCAGAGCGTTATCCAAAGCATTGCTTAAAATGATACACAGGTCAGAAGGATTGATCAGATCAGAGGAGGGAAAAATGAAATCTGGATCCAAACGAATTTCCCATGCTCTGGCAAGCGCAAGTTTTTCCCTGATAATTGCATCTGCATAAGCATTGCCGGAAGAATAATCCGGATAAAAAGTATTAAAAGTTCCAGTTATACAATCCAGGTAATTAAAAGCCTCTTCATTCTTATTCACGGAGAGGAGATTCCTTAAGCACAGCATATGGTTCTTAAAGTCATGGCGAAAACCGGACAGCTGTTTTTCCTCTTCCTTCCATGCTGCGATCCGTTTTTCCAATATTGCATTTTTCTCATTTGCAAGGTGTAAACTTAGTTTCCGGTCTGCATAGTAAGAGGAAAAAGTAATTAGTGAAACGCCGCCAGTTGCAACAGCGGTTGCAAGCATGTTAGATAACAGCGTGTTGTTGTACTGGATCTGGTTCCAGCCGTAGTAAATAACAGTCTGTCTGGTGAAGAAACATAAGATCAGGAGAAAAAGATTTTCCGGCATAGTAATCTCACCATGTAGATTACGGCATTTTCTGCCCACCCATTCCAATATGGCTGCGTAAAGCAGGCTGGATAAAGTATCACATAGTTTATAAGCCATATCATAAGCAGATGAATTATCAATGATGTTTTTGCTTAAAAATTGAATTAATGGCAGAAAAACAAAATTACAAGTATATCCAAGCCCATCAGTGAAAATAGCCAACATTACCTTTTTACCAGTGCTGGCCTGGAATAATACCCAGATCATCAGCAGCGAAGTGATAAAATAAAACAATTCCTGTGGAAAAATCAGGGCAAGTCTGCAATTAATGTTGATAAAGTTGGAGGCTATGGAAAAAATGACAACACCAATAAAGGTTAAAAGCTTGTGAAAGCGGCATTTTAACATCTTACTGAAGAAACGATATTGGATGTAAGCGGTAAAAAGAAGAAGAATTATAACAATACCTCCTTTTTCATATATTTAAGGAAGGTACTGGAAAAATCCTGATATTTTCGCTTACTGACCGGAATTATTTCTCCGTTGGCAAGATGAAGATCCATTCGGTCAAACCGGACAATATAATCCATGTTAACAATGTAACTTCTGTGGCACCGGAAGAAACGGGCGGGTAGATTCTTTTCAACGGATTCCAGCTTACCAGAAACCTGGGTGGTATTAGTCTGGTTGTGAAGAGTTAGTGTTTTATTATTTACTTCCAGATACATAAGATCAGAGCAGGATACACATATGGTGGACTGGCCTGATTTTACTATAATGGGAGGTTCTTTTAAGAGATTAAGCTGTTTGATTATATGATCCAGAACGGGATAAAGCTTTTGTCTGCTTACTGGTTTAATAAGATAATGGGAGGCATCCACTTCAAAGGATTGAAATACATATTGTTTATAAGCAGTAAGAAATACCAGCTTCACCCTCGTATTGGTCTCCCTGATTTTTCGGGCGGTATTCAGTCCGGATTCTTCGCCCATCTTAATATCCAGAAAAATAAGGTCAGGCACTGCTTTGGAGGACAGAAGCTCTGTCCCGGATGTAAAAAGGAAAAGCTGGAAGGGGATATTCCGAGTACGAAAATACCCTTCCAGATCATTTGCAAATCCATGCATAAACTCTGCATGGTCATCACAAAGAAATACGTTCATTGCGTCCACTTCCTATGTAAGAATTAAAGCAGAAATATATTGTTCTTTCTGCACTCTTTTCGCATTTCGTCTGGCCATATACTGGCCTGAACTTCGCCAACGTGTGCCCGGTCTAATAATAGCATACAGAGGCGTGACTGCCCGATTCCTCCGCCGATGGTATAGGGGAGTTCTCCATTTAAAAGCATTCTATGATAGGGGAGTGCTTTGCGGTCTTCACACCCTGCCTTCCTTAACTGATCTGACAGAGCTGTTTCATCTACACGGATTCCCATGCTTGAGATTTCTAACGCACAGTTTAAATGTTCAAACCAGAAGAGAATATCTCCGTTAAGCTGCCAGTCATCGTAATCGGGTGCTCTGCCATCGTGGGGCTTTCCACTGCCTAATTTATCTCCGATTTTCATAAGGAATACACAGCCGTGCTCTTTTGTGATGGCATTTTCCCGCTCCTTGGGTGACAGCTTGGGATAGAGGTCTTCCAACTCCTGGGAGGTGATGAAAGTAATGTCATCAGGAAGCGTTTTGACTGCCTGGGGATATTTGTACCAGACTTCATGTTCCATATGTTTGATAATTTTAAAGATGATTTTCACGGTCTCTTTTAACGTATTCTCGTTTCTTTCTTCTCTGGTAATTACTTTTTCCCAATCCCACTGATCCACATAACAGGAGTGTAGATTGTCTAAATCTTCGTCTCTGCGGATGGCATTCATGTTGGTGTAAAGCCCCTCCCCTGGCTGAAAGCCGTATTCGTGGAGTGCCATACGTTTCCATTTGGCAAGTGAGTGTACCACTTCCATGGTTTCTCCGGGAACTCCTGAAAGATCAAACTGCACCGGGCGTTCCACACCATTTAAATTATCATTTAATCCGCTGCTTCGTTCTACAAATAAAGGGGCGGAGATTCTCTCTAAGTTCATCTCCTTACCCAGTTCCTTTTGAAAGGTGTCTCTTATGTATTTAATTGCTTCCTGGGTTTCCCGGACAGAGAGCCTGGGATCATAGTTTTGGGGTATAATCAGTTCCATGTTTTTCTCCTCTTTTAACGTATACTGTTATTATGGTATCATTGATAGGAAAAACTTACAACTGCTATTTGTACAGGGCTTTAAAAGCCCGTTTTGCCGGGGGTAAAAGCATTGCATGAGCCTTTACGCTGTGATATGATAAATGGAAGTGAAAAGAAAAGAGCAGAGAGATATGAATACGAAACGAATTATATTAAAAGACAGAGAGAATCCGGATTCAGAACAGTTAAAAGAACCGGCAAAAATATTAAGGGAAGGCGGTCTTGTGGCATTCCCAACGGAAACTGTTTATGGTCTTGGGGCCAATGCCTTAAACGAAGAGGCTGCAAAAAAGATCTACGAGGCGAAGGGAAGACCATCGGATAATCCTCTCATTGCCCACATTGCAGATTTTGACGATCTGCTGCCCCTGGTGACCAAAGTCCCTGAGGCAGGCAGAAAGCTTATGGAAGCATTCTGGCCCGGTCCTCTTACGCTGATTTTTCCCAAAAGCAGTCTGGTCCCTTATGGAACGACCGGCGGACTTGATACAGTAGCCGTTCGTATGCCTGCTGACCCTGCAGCCAGCGCGCTGATCCGATTGGCAGGAGTTCCCATAGCAGCTCCCAGCGCCAATACATCCGGCCGTCCCAGCCCTACCACCGCAGACCATGTATGGCAGGATATGAACGGAAAGATCCAGATGATCGTTGATGGCGGCGCAGTGGGAATCGGTGTGGAATCCACCATTATCGACGTTTCGGGAGAGGAACCCATGATACTAAGACCAGGTGCAGTTACCCAGGAGATGGCATCTGCAGTTTTAGGGAAAGAAATCTGTCTGGATCCTGCTATTATCTCAGGTCCGTTAAAAGCCGATGTAAAACCCAAGGCACCGGGAATGAAGTATAAGCATTATGCACCAAAAGCAGATCTTACTCTGATTGAGGGAGAGACAGATGCTGTGGTTCTGGCAATTAATAAACTGGCAGAGGAAAAGCTGGAAGCAGGATACCGGGTAGGTGTGATCTGTACCGATGAGACGTCAGATCTTTATCCGGGAGGTATTATAAGGAGTATCGGCAGCCGCCTGAAAGAGGAGTCTGTCGCCCACAATTTATATGCAGTTTTAAGGGAATTTGACGATTTAGATGCAGACTATATATTTTCTGAGAGCTTTTCCAGAAGTCATCTGGGACAGGCAATCATGAACCGGCTGACGAAGGCAGCTGGTTACCACATTATAAAAGTTTGACAGGGAGGAGCAGGAAGAATGACTGGAAAAAGAGAAGATTATATTACCTGGGATGAGTATTTTATGGGAGTGGCTGTTTTGTCAGGCAAACGATCCAAGGATCCCAGCACTCAGGTAGGGGCCTGTATTGTCAGTCAGGATAATAAAATTTTATCCATGGGTTATAACGGATTTCCACTTGGGTGTTCCGATGATGAATTTCCATGGGGAAGAGACAATGAGGCAGAGGATCCCTATAATGCCAAATATTTCTATTCCACTCACAGTGAATTAAATGCTATTCTTAATTACAGGGGAGGAAGTCTGGAAGGCTCTAAACTTTATGTAACCCTTTTCCCCTGTAATGAGTGTGCAAAGGCAATCATACAGTCCGGAATTAAAACAATTGTGTACGGTTCGGACAAGTATGCCGGAACACCAGCGGTGAATGCTTCCAAGCGTATGCTGAATGCGGCAGGAGTCCGCTATTATCAATATCAGCCATCCGGCAGAAAAATAGAGATCGAGGTTTAATATGAAGTTTTTACTGGCGGCGCTGAATGCCAAATATATTCATTCCAATCCTGGTGTTTACAGTTTAAAGGCTTATACCCAGGCGTGGCTGAAAGAGCCGGAACTGAGCGACGGAAGGTTTGAGATAGAAATCGGGGAGTATACCATTAATAATCAGATGGATGAAATATTGAGTGATATTTATAGAAGAAAACCAGATGTAGTGGGATTCTCCTGTTACATCTGGAATATTTCCCATATTTTAGAACTGGTACGGGACCTTCCGAAAGTTCTCCCTCACGTGGAGATCTGGCTGGGAGGTCCTGAGGTGTCTTACGATGCGGCCCGGATTTTAGAGGAAGAGCCACACGTTTTCGGCATTATGATGGGAGAAGGGGAAGAAACCTTTAAAAAAGTAGTCAGCTGTTATCTGGATCAGCAGAGAGGTATTCCGGGATGGGATCAGACAGCCTTTCAGAAGATAGACGGAACTGCTGTCCGGGATAAAGATGGACTACCGGTTATTAATCCTTTAAAATCCCCGGTTGATCTAAACAAGATTCCATTTCTTTATCAGGACATGGCCGGTTTTGAAAACCGTATTGTTTATTATGAAAGCAGCCGGGGATGCCCGTTTTCCTGCAGCTATTGCCTTTCCTCTGTTGACAAGTCCGTCCGGTTCCGTGATACGGATCTGGTGTTAAAGGAGCTGGATTTTTTTCTTCAGAAAAAAGTTCCACAGGTGAAGTTTGTAGACAGAACCTTTAACTGCAGCAGGAATCACTCGTATCGCATCTGGGAGTATTTAATTGAACATGATAACGGGGTGACTAATTTCCATTTTGAAATTTCCGCTGATTTACTGAATCAGGATGAATTACAGCTGATGTCCCGCATGAGACCCGGACTGATCCAGTTAGAGATCGGGGTGCAGAGTACCAATGAATTCACCATTAAGGAAATACACCGGAGTATGGATCTGTCTGTATTAAGGAAGAATGTGGAGATCATAAACAGCTATGGGAATATACATCAGCATCTGGACCTGATTGCTGGACTTCCTTTTGAAGACTATGAAAGCTTCAGGCGTTCCTTCAACCAGGTTTATGATATGAAGCCGGAACAGCTTCAGCTGGGATTTTTGAAGGTATTAAAGGGTTCCTATATGGCACAGAAGGCACAAGAGTATGAGATTCATTATAAGGAAAAACCACCCTATGAAGTCTTATCCACCAGATGGCTTGACTATGGTGGAGTTCTTAAGCTAAAGGGACTGGAAGAGATGTTGGAGGTTTACGGCAACAGCGGTCAGTTTCAAACTACAATAGAAGAATTTCGCAAAGAATTTCATACTCCTTTTGATATGTTTGAGTCATTGGCCGAATATTATGATAAACAGGAATTGTCTAAGCTGAGTCACAGCCGAATGGCCAGGTACGAGATATTAGAGACGTTTATCAGCCTTCGGGTTCCTGATAAACAGTCTTATTACAGGGATCTTCTGGTATATGACTTATATCTGAGAGAAAACTTAAAGAGCCGTCCCGTTTTTTCCGCTGATCAGGAACCTTATAAAGATCAGATAAAAGCTTTTTTTGCCGATGAGGCGGTTCAATATGGTTATTTAAAAGAGGGTTATGAAGGATTCGAAGCCAGGCAGCTGATCAAGATGGCTCATGTGGAGGTATTTCATGATGGAAGAGCGGTTCTTTTTGATTATAAAAAAAGGGATGTGCTTACCCATAATGCAGCAGTCCATGAGCTTGGCATATGGAGGAGATGATGGCTAAAAAAGAGACAAAAGCAGAAAAAAGAGCCAGGGTAACCAGGGTTTTAGCGGCTCTTGACCAGGAATACGGAACGGAATATATCTGCTATTTAAACCATGAAACACCGTGGCAGCTGCTCATTGCAGTTATTTTAAGTGCCCAGTGTACCGATGCCAGAGTCAACATGGTGACTGCAGATTTATTTCAAAAATACGACTCCCCGGAAAAATTTGCAGATGCCCATCTAAAAGAGCTGGAACAGGATATCCATTCCCTGGGATTTTATCACATGAAAGCCAAAAATATTATTTCCTGCTGTAAAGATCTGGTGGAAAAGTATGGAGGCGAAGTTCCAAAGACCATGGAAGAACTGACTGGGCTTGCAGGAGTGGGCAGGAAAACCGCCAATGTAATACTGGGCAATATTTATAACCAACCCAGTATTGTGGTCGATACCCATGTAAAGAGGATATCAAAAAAACTGGGGTTTGCCAAATCAGACGATCCGGAAAAAATTGAATATGAATTAATGGAGATACTGCCAAGAGATCACTGGATCCTGTGGAACATCCAGATTATCACGCTGGGAAGATCCATCTGCATTGCAAGAAGTCCCAAATGCAGAGACTGCTTCCTAAAGGAGCTGTGTCCCAGTGCTGTAACGGGGGAAAATGAGGAGAGGAAGAACAAAACGTGATATCATCTTATATTGCTGTGGATTTAGAAACGACCGGTCTTGACCCTAAGCGGGATAAAATTATTGAAATCGGAGCAGTGCGGGTGACGGATGGAAAAGCAGAGGACACATTTGAATGCTTTGTAAATCCTTACCGCAATCTGGAAGAGCGTGTGATTTCCCTGACTGGTATTACTGACAGTCAGCTGGAGCCTGCTTCAGGCATCGAATCCATAATTGGCCATTTTCTTGATTTTGCAGGAAAACTGCCTATTCTGGGACATCATATCATCTTTGATTACAGTTTTTTAAAACGTGCAGCAGTAAATAAAGGATTATGTTTTGAACGGCAGGGAATTGATACATTAAAGCTTGCAAGAAAATTTATGCCGGAAGATCAATCAAAAAGTCTTTCTGCAGCCTGTGGTTATTTTGGGATCGAAATAAAACAGAGCCATCGTGCCAGATTTGATGCCATTGCAGCTCATGAGCTGTATCAGGCAATGAAAAGAGAGTTTGGTGAAAGGAATCCGGAAGTCTTTGACTCTGTCCCCTTGATTTATAAGGTAAAAAAGGAACAACCAGCATCAAACCGGCAAAAAGAACACTTGCAGGATTTATTAAAATATCATAAAATAGCTTTATCTGTGCAATTGGATCATTTATCCAGAAATGAAATATCCAGAATTACGGATAAAATCATCGCACAATATGGAAGAATATAAGAGAGGTGATACAAAATGATTAATTTTAACAATAAGAACAACAAGAAGTTTATGTCAGTAGTTTTGATCGCAGTTGTAGTTTTACTGATTATAGCAATGGTACTCCCCATGATGTTAAGTTTTATGAGATAGTTTTTATCTGACAAAACGTCAGGCGGAAACAGTAGAGTAAGAGGATGGAATATGAAAAAGAAAACTTTGTCCATATGCCTGGCAGCCTCCATGCTGGCAGTGGGAATCGGATTTTTCTCACCAGCATACGTTATGGCTGATACGCTTCCGGACGGTATCTATGTCGGGGATTATAATCTGGGCGGTTTGACAGAGGAAGAAGCCGGGCAGAAGGTTCAGGGCCTGGTTAATGAAATGGAAAATCAGAAAATCACACTGGTTGTGGACGGACAGCCGGTTGATACGACAGCTAAGGATCTGGGGTTTCATTGGAGCAACCCGGAAGCGGTTTCTCAGGCAGCATCCTCCTGGCAGGGGGGGAATTTATTAAAACGATATTTAAATAAAAAGGATATCGAACACAATCCAGTCATTATTCCATTGGAAACTTCTTTGGATGATGGCAGGTTAGCGTCATTTGTGGCTGAAAAATGTGCACCTGCAGTGGCTGAGCCAAAGAATGCTTCCATTGTCCGCCAGAACGGAGCATTTACAGTCACACCTTCTGTAATTGGAAAAACAGTGGATGTGGAAGCCACAAAGCAGGCTCTTAATGCGGCGTTTGCAAATGGTTTAAAAGAGCCGATCACTGTTAATGCAGTTGTTGCCGAAGTAAAGCCGGCGATTACAACCGAAGATTTATCTACCATACAGGATGTACTTGGAACCTTTTCTACCAATTTCTCATCAAGCGGTGCTTCCAGGTCCAAAAACCTGCAGGTTGGTTCCGGAAAGATCAACGGCCATGTGTTAATGCCTGGAGAGACCTTGTCCGGTTATGACTGCATGCACCCCTTTACGGTTGATAATGGTTACGCGACAGCTGCTGCATATGAGAACGGCCAGGTGGTTGACAGTGTGGGAGGCGGAGTTTGCCAGATCGCTACCACCATTTATAATGCCGCACTCAGAGCAGAGTTAGACATCAGTCAGAGACAGAATCACTCCATGGTGGTAAGCTATGTAAAGCCATCGGAGGATGCGGCAATTGCAGGAACCTATAAAGACATTAAATTTACCAATAATTACAGCACACCTATTTATGTAGAAGGATATACTTCAGGAAAGACTCTTACCTTTACCATATATGGAAAAGAGACCAGACCAGCCAACCGGACCTTTGAATTTGTTTCGGAAACACTCAGTGTCACTGATCCGGGGGCTGCAAAAGAGGTTGTAGATCCTACCATGCCGCCTGGATCCAGAAAGCAGGTTCAGTCTGCCCATACAGGAATGAAATCAAGACTCTGGAAGATTGTGTATGTAGATGGTGCAGAACAGAGCAGAGAGATACTTCATACGGATACCTACAATCCCTCCAAGGCAATTATAAAGGTTGGTCCGGCAGCACCCGCAGTTGCAGAACCATTACCAGTCCATCCTTCTGAGGTTCCTGATACTATTACACAGCCAGCTCAGGAAACAACCCAGCAGCCGGAATCCCCGGCAGTACCTGAATGGGAAGATGCTGTGGATAGTCCCCAGGCAGGACCGGGAGAATAAAAACAGAACATGAGACGGATTGAAAGAGAAAATACAGGAACGATAAAGCCAGGGCAGGATCTTGTAGCTGCAGGATATGCAGGATTAGCCGGAACGTTAAAAATAGTAAGTGAAAGAGAGGGAGAACTGCATCAGTGGTTCTCCTCGCAATATATTGACCAGATTTTAACCGGAGATTTTTTATTACCGGTAAATGATCCGGAGTTTTTTAAGAATCTGGGGGCTACGGAATGGGAGCCGGTCCTTGAAGGAGGAATACTAAAGGCTCTCTGGGATTTATCCGGCGCCTATATGACGGGAATTTCTTTTGACCTTCATAAAATTCCAGTAAGGCAGGAAACCATAGAGGTCTGTGAACGGTACGACTTAAACCCATACCGTCTTTATTCAGAGGGCTGCTTTGTGCTGGCGGCGGATAACGGAGGAGATCTGGTATCTGCCTTAAAGGAGCATGGAATGAAAGCGGCAGTCATTGGGAAAGTAACAGACGGAATCAAACGGATTATTGTCCATGAAGACGGAAACGGCTATCTTGACCGGCCTTCAGAGGACGAACTATATAAGGTGTTATCCCAAAACAGGTAAATCGGAGGTAGGATATGAGAGAAAAGATACTGGCAATTATTGAAAAAAACAGCAGAATTGATTTAAAAGATCTGGCGGTTCTACTTGGAGAAAGTGAGGCAGCCATTGCAAACGAGATTGCCGAAATGGAAAAGGAACATATCATCTGCGGATATCACACCCTGATTAACTGGGATAATACCAGCGATGAAAAGGTGGTTGCGTTGATTGAGGTTAAGGTAACTCCCCAGAGAGGTATGGGTTTTGACAAGATCGCAGAACGCATTTACCAGTACAGTGAGGTAAATGCAGTTTATTTGATGTCAGGGGCCTTTGATTTTACCGTATTTATCGAAGGAAAGACCATGAGAGCAGTTGCCCAGTTCGTATCTGAGAAACTTTCCCCCATGGAATCCGTGCTCAGCACAGCCACCCATTTTGTTCTGAAAAAATATAAAGATCACGGGACGGTTCTTGCGGAAGAGACACAAGATGAAAGGATGCTGATTACGCCGTGAGAAACCCATTATCAGACCGTATAACAGAGATTCCCTCTTCGGGAATCCGTAAATTTTTTGATATCGTAAGTGAGATGAAGGACGCCATTTCTCTGGGTGTAGGCGAGCCTGATTTTGACACGCCATGGCATATCCGGGAAGAGGGTATTTATTCACTGGAAAAAGGACGGACATTTTACACCTCCAACGCTGGGTTAAAAGAGCTTAAGACGGAGATCTGCAGCTATTTAAGCCGCCGCTTTGAAGTTACATATGATCCTGATCATGAGGTGATGGTAACGGTGGGCGGCAGCGAAGCCATTGATATTGCACTCCGTGCCATGTTAAATCCAGGCGATGAGGTGCTGGTTCCCCAGCCCAGCTATGTTTCCTATGTCCCTTGCACCATTCTTGCCAATGGAGTTCCGGTGATCATTGATCTGGAAGCGAAGGATCAGTTTAAGCTGACGAAGGAAAAGCTTCTGGAGAAGATCACTCCAAAGACAAAGGTTCTCATTCTTCCTTTTCCAAACAACCCCACAGGGGCTGTTATGGATGCCAGAGAGCTGAAGGAAATAGCAGACATTATAATTGAGAAGGATTTATTCGTTATCTCTGATGAGATCTATGCAGAGCTTACTTATGGCGGGGATCACTCCACCATAGCCGCTTTTCCCGGAATGAAAGACAGAACTGTTTTAATTAATGGATTTTCCAAATCCTACGCCATGACCGGCTGGAGGCTTGGGTATGCCGCTGCCCCCAGAATGATTTTAGAGCAGATGTTAAAGATCCACCAGTTCGCCATTATGTGTGCGCCTACCACCAGTCAGTATGCAGCAGTTGCTGCACTGCGGGACGGAGATAAGGATGTGGCAGTCATGCGGGAATCCTACGATCAGAGAAGGCGTTATTTAATGCATGCGTTTCAGGAGATGGGACTTGAATGCTTTGAGCCCAACGGTGCCTTCTATACATTTCCGTGCATCAAACGGTTTGGTATGACCTCTGATGAATTTGCCACCCGGCTTCTCATGGAAGAAAAAGTGGCGGTTGTTCCCGGAACTGCATTTGGAGACTGCGGAGAAGGGTATCTTCGTATTTCCTATGCGTATTCCTTAAAGAACCTAAAAGAAGCGTTAAGCCGTATGGAACGCTTTATTAAAAGACTGGATGGAAAGGCGTAATCACTATGAATATTGTACTATTGGAACCGGAGATGCCGGCGAATACAGGGAATATCGGTAGAACCTGTGTGGCCACGGATACCAGGCTTCATCTGATTCAGCCTTTGGGTTTTAAGCTGAATGACAAACTGATCAAAAGGGCAGGCCTTGATTACTGGGATAAGTTAGATGTTACCGTGTACAGTGATTATGAGGATTTTTTAGACCGGAATCCGGGAGCGAAAATCTATATGGCCACTACCAAGGGACATCATGTTTACTCCGATGTAAAATACGAGCCGGATTGCTTTCTCATGTTTGGGAAGGAAAGTGCCGGAATACCAGAAGAGATTCTTGTGGACAATGAGGACCGCTGTGTGAGAATTCCCATGTGGGGCGATATCCGTTCCCTGAATTTATCTAATTCTGTTTCCATTGTTCTTTATGAAGCTTTGAGGCAGAATGGATTTGATCGTATGACCATGGAGGGAGAGCTGCATCATCTCCATTGGAAAGAATAATAAAAATACGTCTTGGCCGTTGGCAAAGACGTATTTTTTTATGATATTGAGTTAGTTTATCATCAGGGAGGGGGATGCCTGACCTTCCTCATCCTGGTTTTCCAGTTTCACATTATTGATTTCATCCAGAGAAACGGGGCGGAATGCATCAGCCTTTTTTACAATCTTTACCCAGAAGAAAGCAAAAAGTAAGGTAATAATAAGCAGTACAAAATATATTTTATAAATAAATATCCGGGCATCTCCTTCTGCAATATGCAAGATCATATAAATGTCTCCTATAATACAGATAATCTGGGGAATTCCCCCTAATGTAAACCGTTTATCTCTTCCCTTAGCATTGGGATAGCGCCTGCGCAGCACCAGGACGGTAAGATTGACCAGGATGTAGGAGGTGAGCCAGAAACAGGAGGCTGCAAGGAGGAAATTGGTTAAACCGGAATAGTTTGCAATACCGCTCACCAATATAAAAGAGATGACTCCTGTCATAAGGAAAAGTCCCGGTGTGGGAGTCCCGCTTTTATTTTTTTTGCTAAAATAAGATGGCATTAAACCGGCATCTGCCATGCCGCTTAATATTCTGGTTACACTTCCCAGTACAGTATTGATGGTACTGACCCCCGCCAGTATGGTGATTAACCCCATCCAGTAGCTGCCGGCTTTTCCCATAACCCGCTCTGCAAAGATAATATGAGGCATGCTGCTGGAACGGAGTTCTTCCAGTGATACGTAGTTTCTCATGCCGGTGCTTAATAAGCTCTGAACGATAAAAAGAAGACATACGCCAAGAATCATGGCAAGAGGAACATCCCGTTTTGGATTTTTTAAATCCTTTGATACCGGAATGACAAATTCAATTCCGATAAACATCCAAAATGCCAATGCAGTGAGAGACAGGATTCCTGAAAATCCAGTTACAACAGGAGGAGTCTGTGCGCCGGGAGCAAGGGGGGTACCCACTCCTAATTTAAATGCACTGATGACTCCCAGCAGTATAAGAGAACCGATGAGTGCTATAACAGTTAAATTTTGTATTTTAGCAAAGATATCAACTCCCAGATAATTGACAATGGTTAAAAAAGCAAGAAGGGACAGACTGATTATCAGTACAGGAACTCCTTTTAAAAAGGTTTCCTGTATGACCAGTCCGCACATGGCAAGCTCTACGGAGCCGGCCAGCATATTGGTAATAACATAGGCAGAAAGATTGGAAACAATGGACGGCACAGGTCCCAGTCCCGCCAGCGTATACTGCCCCAGTCCGCCTTCGGCTTCCGGCATTAAGTCGTGAAGTTCACGAAACGAAAATGCAAGCAGAATATTTAAAATTACAACAATAAACATAGCGGTGATAAAGCCTTTTCCGGCAAGTCCGGTACCAAGTCCCAGTGATAAAAGACAGCTGGTTGCCACGATTAATCCAACACATACGGAAACTGCACTTCCAAGTCCCATTTTTTTACTGTTCATATAGCTCCTCCTTTATGTGGTCAGTGAAGTGAAAAAACAAAGACATCTTAAAATAAGACGTCTTTGTCATTGGGTCAAATCTTTGTATGAAACCGGTCGTACCGGAACTCTTTTATGCTTAAAACAGGCTCTTCTCCAGTGGCCATCTGGGATAAAATCGTTCCTACTGTAGGAGAAATACCGAATCCATGACCGGTAAATGCACAGGCAAGAATCAGTCCCGGGACTTCCTCCACATGGCTGATTACAGGGACATGATCGGCGCAGACATCAATGAATCCTGCCCATGTTCTTACAATCTTTGCAGTTGAGAGGCAGGGGAAATATTTCATGATACCACGACAGATGCAGGAGGCAGTCTGACTATTGGTTACAGGGGTCCCATTGCTTTTGTTAAAGTCCTCAAACCCGGAGGAACCGCCAAATACAAAGGATCCGTGAGTGCTTTGGTGCCCGTAGAAATCAGCCATTGCAGTGCCCAGCATCTGATAGAACATGGGGGGCTGGGCCTCTGTGACTAAAACCTCTAAAAGTGCCTGGGTCATGGGGATATCCACTCCTACAGAAGCTGCAATCTTACGGCTTTCATATCCGGCTGCCAGTATGATGGTTTCTCCTTCATACACGTCATTGTCAGTAATAACCTGCCTTGCTTTTCCTTTGTATTTTTTTATCTCAATCACCGACTCTCCAGTGATGAAACGCACACCCAGCTGTCTTGCCTTTCTGTAATAAGCAAGCGTTGCCAGCATAGGGTTGGCATGACCATCGGTGGGACACCAGCTTGCTCCAATTACCTCATCGGAGAGGTAAGGACAGATATCCTTGGCTTCTTTCCGGTCAATCATGGTAACGCCAAGACCCTGTGCGCTTGCCCGATCAGTAAGACCGTTTAGGATTCTTAGATGATCTTCTGTTTTTCCAAGGCGCAAGTTACCGTTCTGATAATACTCCACATCCATTCCAAGCTCTTCCGAAAGAGCAGGCCAAAGGTTGGCAGCTCCGTACATTGCCAGGGGAAGCTCCCGTTTGTCTCTTCCCGACTGGCGGACACCGCCTCCATTTCGGGAAGAACCACCGCCTCCTATGTGGTCGCTTTTTTCCAGGACTATGACAGAACAGCCCTTCTTTGCCAGATAATAAGCGGTTGCATTTCCGATAATTCCACTGCCTATGATAATTACATCTGCGCAGTTTCCCATTCCATCAGTCCTCCTTTCTGTCATTGCCTAAAATTTTCATCTCTATGGGTCTCATAGGCGCACGGGATACTGCCGGTTCTATATCACCCGGGGTAAGCCCCAGTTCCCTTGCTACAATGGACTTCACCAGTTTTGAGCAGGTCTGTCCCTGGCAAAGCCCCATGCCTGTTCTTAAATACCTTCGAATCTCGGTTAAAGTAAACATGCCATCATGAACAGCTTTGCGGATTTCGCCTTTTGTAACTTCTTCGCAGCGGCAGATAATCATATCATCATCTGGCTGGGGGATCAGTGGTCCGATGTCTGTAAAGCGGTCGTTACGTTTATTCATGGCTGCACCCCCTGCTTTTATAGAATCTTGCTTTCATTGCCATATCAAGTGGAACCCTCATGGTAAGTAAGGTGGTATGATCGAAGGCTTTCAGCGTTTTCACCTCAATAATCTCCGCCTTGCATACCTCTTTTCCGCTACGGTCAAGAGCTGATCCTGTATCCCCCTTCACCGGAATTGGAAGGAATTCGTAGGGGAGAGTAACCGAAGCGTATCCAGGTTCATAATCTTCGTTTAAAAGAAAGATTGCCTGACCGGAACAGGAAGCAACACACATTCCGCAGCCGCTGCATGTATTTTCTTCATGAATGACTGGAAGTGACGTTATGGTTTCTCCGATTTTAATGCATTTTCTGGGGCATGCATCCTGACATGGGTTACATGGGATGTTCTGGGTGCATTCCATGACCGGGTGGATTCCCTTTCCGTTTGCAATTCCCGGAAAACGGTCTAATTCCGCTTCGTCTAAATATCCATTGGTTAAAAGGCTTTCTGAAACCGGGATGCCCTCATCGGTCATAGTAATTTTCTTTCCCCGGTTTTCCGGTGCGAACATGCCTTTTCTTAAACGGTCTAATGCCAGTTCTAATTCTTTCGCTGTTTCGTTTGCCTCATCCTCTGAAAGGAAACCCAGATACTGGGCAGCCTTTGTTCCTGCAATCCGCCCCTCTATCATGGCAGAGCTGGCTTCTTCAATACCGGAAACATCACCTGCTGCATAAATCCCGGGTATACTGGTTCCGCCATTTTCATCAATCACTGGAACATATCCAAGGGGAGTATCCTGCATCTTGCAGCCTGCCATATGAAGCAGCTGCGACATGGGAGACAGGCCTACTGCAAGACAAATCGTATCAACAGAAAAATGCTTTTCTGTGCCGGGAATTAATTGAAAGGAAGAATCTACTTCTCCGATTACGACTCCTGTGACACGATCCTCACCCTCAGCTTTAATAATGGTATGGGAGAGATAAAATGGGACACCGCATCTTGCGACTTTGGCAGCATGCACACCGTATCCCCCTATTTTTGGAGCTGCATCTACAAGTGCGGCAACCTGACAGCCTGCCTGAAGCAGCTGGTAGCTGACTACCAGCCCCACGTTTCCGGTTCCAAGCATCAGAACCCTGTTCCCCGGTTTGATGTGATGCAAATTCATCATGGTCTGGGAAGCACCGGCTCCTATGACACCGGGAAGTGTCCAGCCTTCAAAGGGAACCATGTTTTCCGTGGCTCCCGTAGCTACAATCACGGCATCTCCCTTATAGTGGCAGATTTCCTCGCCAATCTTTACGGTTATTTCCTTATCCTGATAAAGTCCTGTAACAATTGCATTTAACACGACTGTTACCTTTAAATCTTCTGCTTCTTTTAATAATTCTTCTCCGATCCGAAATCCCCTAATTTTTGCTTTATGTTCTTTCGAACCAAAAAATTTATGGATCTGTTTAAAAAGCTGCCCTCCAGGTTTGGAATTTTCATCGAACACAATTACTGACAATCCGTTTTTAGCTGCGCTGATGGCAGCGGACAGACCTGCAGGACCGGCTCCTATAATAATCAAATCAAATCGATTCATATTGATTCCTCCTGTGCCGAAACCCCGTACTGGGTTTGTATCACCATACCTTCTCTTAAAGGAGTGATGCAGGTTCTGACGTTAGGTATTCCGTCTACAACCATAACGCAGTCCGTACAGCGGCCAATTGCACAGAAGACCCCTCTTGGCTTATGGTATTTTTTCGTGTATCGGTGAATCATAATACCTGCAGCTTCCAGAGCCATGGCGATTGGTTCCCCTTCATAACCAGTAAGCGGTGTACCGTCGTATATAAATGAAATGACTTTTCTCTCTTCTGGTTTTCCCAGTATTGGATGTTCTTCAATTCTCATTTCGTCAGCTCCTGTTCCTGAATTTTTAAGCAAGGTAAGGTTCTTTCCAAAGGTTCAGTCTGGTACCTATTCCATTTTTAAGAGCATTTCTGTAAACAATGGTTCCCCATGCCACATCCTCAATGGGCATTCCCCCCACGGAATAAATCACGATTTCATTCTCTTTTCTGTGAACAGGCACCTTGCCGGTAAGTACATCTCCCAGATCATCCACCTGATCGGCTTTCATGAGTCCGTCTTTTATTAAATCCATGCAGTGAACTGCAGGTATGGGGACGGAGTTGTAGGAAGGATAGGGAAGTTCTTCTGCCCAGGCTTCGTATAACTGAATGTTATCTGCCACATTTCTTGCCCTGTTTAAGATAAAGTCGTCATCGAATCTGGCAGCTGCCGGACAGCAGAGGATTGCTCCTGGTTTGATCCATTCCTCCTTGATATAAGAATACTGGGAAGGATCTCCGGTTGGGCTGGAGGTGGCAATACTTACAATATCTGCATCCCTGACCGCCTCTTCCTCCGTATCCACCACAATCAGTTCTTTGATCTGAGGATATTTATCCCTGACATACTGGATAAATCCATCTATGGATTTCTGGCTTCGTCCCTTTATTTTTACCGTATCAATCTGATCTCTTACTGCCATTGCAGCATCAAAAACGGTTTTACTCATAACGCCCGGGCCGATAATTCCCACCACTTTGGAATCTTCTCTGGAAAAATACTTGATTCCAACTCCTGGCACTGCTCCTGTACGGAATGCGCTTAAAATATTTGCTGACATATAGGCAAGGGGTGCGCCTGTATCCTTATCGTTCAGTGTCAGCATAAGGATGGATCTGGGAAGTCCCTTTTTTCGGTTCTCTGTGTTAGAGCCGTACCACTTCATGCCTGCCATATCAAATTTACCGCCAAGGTAGGCCGGCATTGCCATAAACCGTCTGTCGGGTCCGTCTGTTGGCATATTTGGAAATGGAGAAGCCTCCGGAAATGTCATCATAATACCATGTGAGTTGGCATTGGAACCGCCCATCCGAAAATCACCTGCTTTCAACAGCCGGAACATCTCCTCCATGGCCTCAACACAGCCTTTCATATCCGTAACTCCTGCTTTTACCATGTCTTCTTCATTCAGATAAATAAAATCAACCTCAGGATAAGCCATATGTTTTACCTCTTCTTTCTTAATTTTCATCAGTTATAAACGCTTCCAGCTCAATCTCAACCATTTGAGTTGGGCGGTTGAGTTTGGGTGTCTCGACCATGGTAAATAAAGGCCGGACTTCTTTAAAATAACGGGAGTAGGCTTCCCCCACTTCCGTTGCAAAACTCATATCAGTTACATAAGCCTTAATTTTTATAACATCACCGGTGTTTGCCCCTGCTTCTTTTAATAAGTTAATAAACTTCCTGAAGATATAATCTGCCTGTTCCAGTGCAGTATCTCCATGGACGGTTCCGTCCGGCAGTACGGCGGTAGTGCCCCCGATATAAATATGTTCTCCGACTTTTACCATTCTGGAGTATCCCACCAGCTCTTCTAACGGAGCACCGGAGGAAAAGTTGATACGTTTCACCCTATGTACCTCCTTTCATTAAAAAAGCCTTATGATATGGAATCATAAGACCTCGCTGTCTTTTTTGTCATTCTAACTGTTTACCTGTACACACGTATTGTAAAAATCGGAAGTCAAAAGGAAAGATCTGACAGGCTTTAAATGAGAATATTTCTTGACCGTGAAAAAAGAAAGTGATAAAATGCATCAAAAGACACGAAGGCGTTCTGAACCCTTTGTGTCTTTTGTGTTTTTATAAGGATGCGCCTGTATTACTATAAAATAAGAGCAGAGCAGAGAGGAGAGGGCAATATGAGTAATGGATGGAGAAAAGAAGATGTTCTGGCACTGAGCCCCAGACAGCCTGAGTTTGTGCTGGCAACCACAAATTATTCTAAAAAATGTATTATGAAATATAATCTTTCCCATTTCTATCAGTTTACTGCCGAATCAGACCATATGGGAGTGATTCCGGATGCCTGTATTGATCTGCTGTTCTGGGTAAAGGATGGAGTAATGAAAGCCAAGGCAGCAGGTACCTTATTAGAAAAAGGAATGGCAAAAACTGAATTAAACTGCCAGTATTTTGGAGTCCGCTTTCTGCCTGGGGTCAATCCGGTTGCAGGTAACGTGAAGCTGAATGAACTGGTGAATAATGAGATCAGTCTGGAAGATCTGCTGATCAGCAGAGGAGAACGGGAAGAACTGTTGGAGCGTATGTATGAGGCTGGAACCTTTCATGAGAAATCAGAGGTATTTCTTGATTTTTATCTGAAATATTTTTTTAATCATTCCGAAGATAAGAACAGTCTGAAATACGTAATACACCAACAGATACTAAGGTCAGATGGAAGCCTGAAACTTTCGGAGTTAAGCAGTTATACAGGCTATTCAGAGCGATATTTAAACCAGAAAATCCACGAAGATTTTGGCATGAATCCCAAAAATCTGATCCGGTTTATTCGCTTTCAGAAATCAGTGAGCAGACTGGTGGAAACCATTCACTGTGCTAATGGAGCAGATGCCGCATTGGTGTCTGGATATTATGATCAATCCCACTTCATAAAGGAGTTTGTGAAGATGTCGGGATTTACCCCATCCGCTTACGTAGATACCCTTTTGGGAAATGCTTATGATAAAAAGCTTCATGTTATTTATTAAACAGAATTTATATGATGAGGAAAAAAATTAACGGCTTGTTCTTAATGATAAGAACGAGCCATTTTTTTGTAATTTCATGTCTAAAATTGTCGTCTATAACCCATCAATTACGCATAGTTGTATAGACAACTTAATAAAAATACTTAAAATGTTAAAAAATGTATTGACAAAACATTGATGAAATTATATATTTGATTTATAACTGAATTTGGTAAAAATAACCATAAAAATGAATGTTAAAAAAGATATTATAACAAATGTCACATTCAACATTTGCCATAATTCGACAAACTATGTCGAATCAAACAAAATACATATTTGCAATATGTGCAAATTGTATATACTAAAATGTTATTATTAGGAGGGTATGAAATGATGAAACGAAGAGTACTTGGAGTCATGCTTAGTGCAGTGTTGGCGGCATCTGCATTATTTGGATGCAGTTCGTCTCAGACAACTGCTACCACGGCGGCAGGAACCAAAGCAGCAGAGACCAAAGCGGCAGAAACCACAGCTGCTACAACTGCTGCGGCAGCAGCAACAACAGAAGCAGCAAAAGCAGCCGGAAGCGGCGGAAAAGTAGGCGTGGCTATGCCAACCCAGTCTTCTGAGCGCTGGATCAATGACGGTGCAAACATGAAGAAACAGCTGGAGGCCCTTGGGTATCAGGTGGATTTACAGTATGCAGAGGATGATGTCCAGATGCAGGTTTCCCAGATTGAAAACATGATTGCTTCTGGTGTTAAGTGTCTGGTAATTGCATCCATCGACTCCTCAGCTCTGGTCAACGTGGAAGCTCAGGCCAAGAGCGCCGGAATTCCGATTATTGCCTATGACCGTCTGCTGATGGATACAGATGCTGTTTCCTATTATGCAACCTTTGATAACAAGGGGGTAGGTACAGCCATTGGTAATTACATCAAAGAATCAAAGCAGTTAGATAAGGCAAAATCTGAAGGAAAATCCTATACCATTGAATTCTTTATGGGATCTCCTGATGATAACAACGCTCTGTTCCTTTATAACGGATTAATGGAAGTATTAAAGCCATATCTGGATGATGGAACCTTAAAATGCGAATCCGGACGTACTTCCTTTGAAGATACCTGTATCTTAAGATGGTCTCAGGAAACAGCTCAGCAAAACTGCGAGAACTACTTAACTGGCTTCTATGCAGACAAAAAGCTGGATATCTGTGCATCTGCATTTGATGGTTTTGCATATGGCTGCAAGGCTGCATTAGAGGGAGCTGGTTATAAAGTAGGCGTTGACTGGCCATTGATCACTGGTCAGGATGCGGAATTAATGGCAGTAAAAAATGTAATTTCCGGTTATCAGACCATGTCCATTTACAAGGACACCAGACTTCTTGCTGAAAAATGCGTAACCATGGTTCAGGCAGTGTTAGAAGGCGGAAAACCTGAAATTAACGATACAACCCAGTATAACAATGGTAAGGTGGTAGTTCCTTCTTATCTGTGTACACCGGTTGCGGTTGACAAGGACAATTACAAAAAGATCATTATTGATGGCGGTTATTATACAGAACAACAGCTGGCACAGTAGCAGAGACGTACATACAGGCGGCGGTGGAAAAGACTGCCGCCTGTTTTCGTGAAGGATAAAAAGAAAAGGAGTTGGAAAGATGGCCGATTATATCCTGGAGATGAATCACATCACCAAAGAATTTTATGGTGTAAAGGCACTTGATGATGTGAATATCAAGGTGAAACGCGGGGAAATCCATGCTCTCTGCGGAGAAAACGGTGCCGGAAAGTCTACGCTTATGAACGTACTCTCCGGCGTTTATCCTTATGGAACCTACAGCGGTGATATTGTCTATCACGGAGCAGTGTGCCAGTTCCATAACATTAAACAAAGCGAGGCAAAGGGGATTGTAATTATTCATCAGGAACTGGCATTAAGCCCCTATCTGTCAGTTGCGGAAAATGTTTTTCTGGGAAATGAACAGACAGGAAAAAAAGGAGTCATTGACTGGACCAAAACCCATAAGCGGGCACAGGAAATGCTGGCAAAAGTCGGACTTGAGAATGAAAACTTAAATGTGCCGGTGAGCAGCCTGGGAGTCGGCAAACAGCAGCTGATAGAGATTGCAAGGGCAATGGCAAAGCAGGTGGAGCTTTTGATCCTGGATGAACCCACAGCAGCGCTAAATGATGAAGAGAGCAAGCGTCTTTTAAACATTATGCTGGAACTGAAAAAGCATGGAATTACCTGTATTATGATCTCTCATAAGCTGAATGAAATCAGCTATGTTGCGGATTCCATTACTGTAATCAGAGATGGAAAAACCATTGAGACTCTGGATAAGGGGAAAGATGAAATCAATGAAGACCGGATCATAAAGGGGATGGTAGGAAGGGAACTGACTAACCGTTACCCGGAGCGGACCAGTGAAATCAAAGATAACATATTTGAGGTAGAAAACTGGAATGCATATCATCCGGACGATCCTGACCGTCATGTCATTCAGGATGTATCCTTCCATGTTAAGGCCGGTGAGGTAGTGGGCTTTGCCGGACTGATGGGTGCAGGAAGAACGGAACTGGCAATGAGCCTTTTCGGTAGATCCTATGGACAGAAGATCAGCGGAACCATAAAGATAAACGGAAAGCAGGCTCTCATAAGAAATGTAAGGGATGCCATTAATAACAAGCTGGCATATGTTTCGGAAGACCGCAAAAACTATGGCCTGATCCTGATAGACACTGTAAAAGGAAATATGACGCTGGCAGCTCTTAGAAACTTCTTTTCCAAAAAGGGAATTGTTAATAAGAATGATGAAATCATTTCCGCAGAAAACTACCGGAAGAAAATTAATGTTAAGACCAATTCCATCAACCAGTCAGTCAGCTCACTGTCCGGAGGAAATCAGCAAAAGGTGGTCCTTGCAAAATGGATGCTGACTCAGCCTGATATCCTGATTCTTGATGAACCCACCCGAGGCATTGACATTGGTGCAAAGTATGAAATATACTGCATCATCAATGATCTGGCAAAGGCCGGGAAAGCCATTCTTGTCATATCGTCGGAGCTTCAGGAGTTAATTGGAACCTGTGACCGCATCTATGTCATTAACGGAGGGCATATTTGCGGAGAACTTACCAGGGAAGAGGTTTCACAGGAAAAGATTATGAAGTGTATCATGGAAGACAACGGAAAGGAAGAATAAAGATGGATAAGAAGAAAACAGTTAATATAAACATGAAGCAGTATGGTATGATTCTGGCTCTAATCGTGGTTTTCTTAATCTTTGCTGCAATGACCGGCGGTAAAAATATGTCACCGGCAAACATTAACAATTTAATCATGCAGAACAGCTATATTGTAATTCTGGCGGTAGGCATGCTTCTCTGCGTTCTCACCGGTAACATTGATCTGGGGGTCGGCTCCATTGTTGCCGTATGCGGAGCAGTTGTAGGAATTATGATTGTAGACTATAAAACCAGCATGTGGGTTGCAATACTGGCGGCTCTTGCCATTGGTACCCTTTCCGGTATGTTTGTTGGATTTTTTGTTTCCAAGCTTTCCATACCTCCCTTTATCGTTACACTTGCAACCATGCTTATGGGGCGCGGGCTTACCTATACCCTTTTAAAGGCACAGACCAAAGGTCCTCTTCCGGCAAATTATACGTACATAGGCGCAGGCTTTCTTCCAACCGTTAAAATACCCTTTGGCGGTGGAACACTGGATCTGATATCCATAGGAGCAGCGCTCATCGCATTTGCCTTTATTATCATATCGGAGATCAGTAGTATAAAAACAAAAAAGAAATACGATTTTCCGGTCAATCCATTGTGGCAGACAATTGTCAAAGTGGGTGTAATTATGATAATTGTATGGTTTTTCTTCTATAAACTGGCACGTTACAACGGAATCCCATTTGTTCTCGTCATTATGGGACTTCTGGTTGCCCTTTACCACTTTATTACCAGCAAGACTGTAGCAGGAAGGCAGATCTATGCATTGGGCGGAAATGCCAAAGCGGCCCGTCTGTCCGGTATTAACACAGAAAAAGTATTTTTCTGGGTGTATACCAACATGGGAATTATGTGTGCAATTGCTGGAATTGTGCTTTCTGCACGAAATGCATCAGCAACACCGAAAGCAGGGGATCAGTTTGAAATGGATGCCATTGCATCCTGTTATATTGGAGGTGCTGCCACATCAGGAGGAATTGGAACCATCATAGGAGCGGTAGTCGGAGCATTTATCATGGGAATCTTAAACAACGGAATGTCTCTTTACGGCTGGTCAACGGATATCCAGAAAATCGTAAAAGGAGCTGTATTATTAGGAGCGGTTACGGTTGACTTATTATCCAAAAGAAAAAAATAATCAAAGACAGTAGGAGAGAAGATGCATTCGCAGGAAGCAAAATATATGGCTGTTGTAAACTGGGTCATGGAGCAGATCCAAAACGGGGTGTTCCAAACCGGGGATAAGCTGCCGTCAGAGAACGAACTAAGCCGTGAATTTGAACTCAGCAGGCAGACTGTGCGTCATGCCATTGATGTATTGGAACAGAAAAACATGCTGACCAGAATTCGGGGAAGCGGAACTTATTTAGGAGTGGGTAACCGGGAAGTGAGAAAAGAACGCTACCAGAACATTGCAGTAATCAGTACCTATGTAGACAGCTATATTTTTCCTCCCGTATTAAAAGGGATTGAAAAGACATTGTCAAAAGCAGGCTATACCATGCAGGTGGCATTTACAGGAAACAGAATCGAAAAAGAAGGAGAAATTCTGGATAAGCTGTTAGACAAAGGGTTTATAGACGGGCTGATTGTGGAGCCGGCAAAAAGTGCGCTGCCAAATCCCAATCTGGATTCCTACCGCAGGCTTGCAAAACAGCAGTTGCCCGTCCTGTTTTTTAACAGCAGTTATCCCCAGCTGTCATTTCCCTGTGTAGCACTTCATGATGAACTGGTGACCAAAAAAGCAGTTGAATACCTGATTCATGCAGGGCACAAAAAGATCGGGGGGATCTTTAAATGTGATGACGGACAGGGGCATCTTCGTTATCTGGGGTTTGTAAAGGCAATGAAGCAGGCCGGTATCAGCATAGACAGAAGGGGGATTGTCTGGATTGATTCGGAGAGCCAGAATGATCTGGAAGCCTGGTCAGATTATCTGTTTGACCGGTTAAAAGATTGTACGGCACTGGTCTGTTATAACGATGAGGTAGCTTATCTGCTGTCGGGCATCTGCATGAAGAGGGGGAT
The DNA here is from genome assembly GCF_002934545.1 of Lacrimispora xylanisolvens. Taxonomy (GTDB): domain Bacteria; phylum Bacillota; class Clostridia; order Lachnospirales; family Lachnospiraceae; genus Lacrimispora; species Lacrimispora xylanisolvens. The sequence continues at coordinate 33,438 of NZ_PTJA01000008.1, read as the reverse complement.
TCTGATTCCCGAAGATCTATCCCTGGTCAGCATTGATAATTCGGAGCTGGCGTCTCTGGGTGAGGTACCCATTACTTCATTTCCTCACCCCATGGAGGCACTGGGGAAAAAAGCAGCCGAAAACATGATACGCATGATTGAAAATCCCTATTTTAATGGAAATTATCTTTTTGATTCAGAGGCAGTAGAACGGAAATCCGTTCGTGTCAGAGTATAGGAGCATAACATGAGCGAGGACAAAAAGAAGCAGGGTGAGTCACCTGCGCCCATTACTCTGGGTTTAAGACTGGTAGGAGGGGGATATCTGATCTGGCTGGCATTTCAGCTGGTTCCGGAACTTCTTATCTCTTCCGGAATCAGAAATCTGATTCAGCTGGTTTTTATGACTCTGTTTTTTCTTACCGGTTCCATTATGATTATCTGGTCATTAAAAAGACTGCTCTTTAAAGGTCCGGAACAGTCCGGGTCATTTAATGAGGATGAACAGGAACATATATTATAAAATTTAGGATATCTGGAACCGGATTCCAGAAAATTGAATCTGTTTTTACATTTCTTTTACCATACTGTGATTACAGGAGTTCCTGGCAGAAGGTATAATCAGATTTACAGAAACCAGAGTTTCTGAAATTGCAAAGGAGTCCGGTAAATGATAAAAACCTATGTGGTAGATACCAATGTTCTGATTCAGGCACCTTACGCCATCAATTGTTTCGAAGATAACCGTGTAGTTCTTCCTGTCGCTGTACTGGAAGAACTGGATCACTTAAAAAAGGCCGAGGGTGAAACAGGTGCCAATGCAAGAAAGGCCATCAGGCTTTTGGAACAGCTTCGTCATCAGGGAGATTTACTGACAGGAGTAAAACTGGAACATGGAGGAACAATCAGGATTGAAAAAAACTTTGTGGATGTTGTGCTTCCCCCAGATCTTCCCGACGATAAAATGGATAACCGCATTCTCAAGGTATGCAGAGGACTTGAGGGAGAGGTCGTACTGGTAACGAAGGACATATTGCTGCGTATTAAAGCACAGATTATCGGAATCCGGGCGGAGGATTTTACAACCGAGCAGGTATCCGGGCGGGAGGAGCAGTACACAGGAAGAATTGAGGTTTTTGCTCCGGAGGAAAATTTTAAGGATTTTAAGAAAAAGGGAATTTCAGCTGATCGGGTATACATCACCGATGAATCGGGTGCTAAAAGCAGTCCAAAGCTGTTTGAGAATCAGTTTGTAATATTAAAAGCGGATCAGTCAACCAGAAAAACGGTGCTGGGACGAGTAAACGGAGATAAAATAATCCCTCTTGATTACCAGAAAAGCAGGCCCTATGGAGTTGTACCCAGGAATGCAGGCCAGTATTTTGCCCAGGAAGCCCTGATGCAGCCTGCCGAAATAGCGCCGTTAGTCATCATTAAAGGTATGGCTGGGACAGCCAAAACCTTTTACTCTCTTGCAGTAGGGCTTGAAAAGCTTTTAAACAATCCAACCGGAGAATACAGACGGATCATTGTCAGCCGTCCCAATGCCCAGTTTGATTCTGACATTGGATTTCTGCCGGGAGACGAGCAGGAGAAAATCTCTCCGCTGATGAGGCCTGTAATTGACAATCTGGAACAGCTCATTGATTCCAATGAGGAAAAGCGGTATGAAAATGAGGATGAACTATCAGGCAAAATCGAAGAAATATTTGCCAGAGGTCTGATTAAAACAGAGGCGCTGACATTTATCCGGGGGCGATCCATCATTCAGACTTATTTAATTATTGATGAAGCCCAGAATATGACGCCCAATCAGGTCAAGGGAATTATAACCCGTGCAGGAAAAGGAACAAAGATCATACTGCTTGGAGACCCCAATCAGATTGACCGTCCGTTTCTTGATGAACGGACCAACGGACTCAGTTATGCGGCTGAGCATATGAAAGGGAGTTCTCTGTGCTGGCAGATTACCCTGCAGGCAGAGGAATGCGAACGTTCTGTACTGGCAATGGATGCGGTAAAACGATTATAAGATTTTATTGATAAAAAAGGCATGCTGTCTTTCCTGAATCAGGAGGCTGGCGTGCTTTTCTGCTTTATGAAAGAGTTGTATCAATCCCCTGTAATTGTGAATTGACAAACATACTCCGCAGGTTTAAACTAAGATACAGCTTACAAATGCAGACCCAAAAGGAGTTATATATATGAGCACACTTCCAAAAATATCAGAAGCAGAATGGGAAATTATGAAACTTATATGGAAGTCTAACCCCATAACCTCAGAAGAGATCATTAACCTGCTATCTGGCAGAATGATGTGGTCAGCACAGACAATAAAAACCTTTATAACAAGACTGATCAAAAAAGAAGTAATTGGATTTGAAAAGAAGGGCAGAGTTTATTACTACTATCCTTTGCTCTCGGAAGAAGAGTGCATCAGATCTGAGAATGAATCCTTCTTAAAAAAGGTTTATGACGGGGCTTTGAATATGCTTTTTACCAAGTTTCTGGAAGAAGAGCTGTCTATGGATCAGATTGAAGAACTGGAACGTATTCTGAAAGATAAAAAAGAAAAGAGAATATCTGACAACCGGGAAGAACATAAGTGATTAATTTCTTAAAAGACACAAAAGCAGATAAGTTCAGACGATCAAAGCGTCTGTTCTTATCTGCTTTTTCTATTACATAGTAGTTTCTATAAACTAGTTGATTTTGGAAGGCTGAAGATAAACTCAGATCCAACCCCTTCTGTGCTGACTACATCAATGTTTTCTCCGTGAGACTGAATGATTTCCCGGACAATTGCAAGTCCCAGTCCGGTTCCTTTCTTGTCCTTTCCTCTGGACAGATCAGTCTTGTAAAAACGTTCCCATATCTTTTTAATGCTGTCCTTTGGAATTCCGATTCCTGTATCTTTTACGGAGATAAAGATTTTTTCATACTTGCCGGAAGCCTGTATATATATGGTGGAATCCGTATGGCTGAATTTAATTGCATTATCAATAAGATTATAAAGGACCTGCTGGATCTTGCCAAGGTCTGCGTGAACCATCTGAATGCTGTCAGAGAAAGTCAGGTCAAATGTAATGTTTTTTGTATTGCAGGTTCCTTCTAAGGAAGCAGCCGTATCTTTAATTACCCGGTTGATATCAAAATTCGTCCGGTTTAAATACCCTTTACAGTCAAGGGAATTAAGGGTGAGCATGCCCTGTGTCAGCTTATTGAGCCGTTCTGTCTCAGATATCACACGGTTTAAATACTTCTCATGCATCTGGGGCGGTATGGTGCCGTCTAAGATCGCCTCTAAGTATCCCTTGATGGAAGTGAGGGGGGAACGGAAATCGTGTGACACATTGGCGATAAAGGTCCGCTGGTATTCCTCCATCTTATTGATCTCATCGGACATATAATTTAAAGTGGCTGCCAGATATCCCATTTCATCCCTTGTATTCACATCAATGTGATGAGTCAGATTACCCTGTGCATATTCGTTGGCTCCGGCTGTAATCTTTTTCAGGGGGATATAAACATTTTTTGTAAAAACCAGTAAAATAATCAGAGAAAAACCGAATACTACCGCTGAGGTAATATATACGATGTTTAAGATACCGTTTCTCTGGGACTGTAAATAGGATATGGGAAGATGAATTACCACATACCCATGGGTGGTATAGTTCCCTGTGATGGGAGCATGTACACTTAATACATCGTAAGGAAACTCGTTGTAGTAATTGCCGATGGTATAGGATTTATTCCCCATAATGGTAGGGTCGAAGTTCTCTATCATATCTCCATCCTTACCTGGCTGCTGGCTGTCGGATACGATCTTGCCCTGGCGGTCCACAATCCAGATGCGGGCGTGGAGATAATCCGCTTCATTTACAAGACCAGGATAGGAAGAGGAAAGTTTCATATCTTTTCCGTGATACATGCTGCTAAAGGATGAGGCAATCTGGTTGGCTTCGTCATACAGACATTCTGACTGCTGGCCAAGGAGATACTGGTCGGTAATCCTGGAAGAGAAGGATGCAATGGTGACAAAACCCAGCAAACCGAAGAGCAGATATCCCATAATAAATTTGTAATATAAAGAGTGTGTCATTTTATGTTCCCCTCAAAAAATAGCGTTTTATATAAATGTGTAGTTATATATCTTCGAGTATCTCATGCAACAAGTATACATCTTTTTATTATTCATGTCATTCCCTATTTTCATTTGTCTGAATGGATAATCTTTACTTTAGTATTGTAAGGGTTTTGGATATGTTATAATATTGAAGTATGGAAAATAATGGAGGGGAGGTTGATTGCGTGACAAAATATAAATACACCCATGTTTACCGGCTCTGTACAATTGCATTCTCATCAATAATTCTAATGCTGCATATGGCTTCATTAGGGTTTGTTTATCGTTCTTTAGATATACTTCTAAAGGCAAATGACATAACGTCTAACGAAGTAAAGAAATTAATGCTCTCGCAAGCTGATAATATGAAAAGATATTCAGGCTATTTTACAAATAGTTTTTTCATATCCTGTTACATATTCTTTATTTTTACCGGAGTTGTACTGCTGTTAAGAAAAATCAAATTAAAAGACCTTTTGATTGGTGATTTAATATTTTATAACATTCAGGTTGTAGGTATTGGGGTTTTTATACAGTTATTTAATGTTTATGGTTTAACAGAAGGGTATGGCAGACTAAGAACCATTTTCAGGCATGAGCTATTATGGCTTATTATTATTGTTCCAATCATGATTCGCTTATTATATGATATAGTTAAAAATCATAACAACTCACTCAGGAAAAATGAAAGTTAAGTGAAACTTAAAAGAGGGGCTGCCGTAAAATGCAGGATTCATTCGGAAATGGTTTCTGGTCTACTGACCAGCACCAGATCTATTATGAAAACTCATTTTACGACAGCCTCTTATAAATTACCTGATTATCTTTTAACCTCAAACTTATACCCGATCCCCCACACCGTGGAGAGTGACCAGCCGGAATGATCCTTTATCTTTTCCCTCAGACGCTTAATATGAACGTCCACGGTTCTGGTGTCGCCGATATACTCATACCCCCAGATATGGTCCAAAAGCTGTTCTCTGGTAAATACCTGGTTGGGAGAGGAAGCAAGAAAATAGAGAAGCTCCAGCTCCTTTGGCGGCATTTCAATGGAATGTCCCATATAAATGACAGAGTAGTTGGTTAAGTTGACAATCAGGTCTGGATATTCCACATAGTCACCCTGCTGATCCGTATGAGAAGACGCAGCAGCAGGAGAAGTCTGATACCGCCTTAAAACTGCCTTAACCCGCGCCACAAGCTCTTTGGAATCAAACGGTTTGATCATATAATCATCAGCGCCAAGCTCCAGACCCAGGACTTTGTCAAAGACCTCGCCTTTTGCAGACAGCATGATAATGGGCACCTGGGATCCGGTGCGAAGCTCTCTGCAGACCTGATAGCCGTCCATGCCCGGAAGCATTAAATCCAGGAGAACCAGATTGGGTTTAAATTCAGGAAAAACCCGAAGCGCTTCTTCTCCGTCCCCCACGATTTCTGTTTCATAACATTCCTTTAAAAGATATAGGGAAATGAGTTCTGCGATATTGCTGTCATCGTCCACAATTAAAATCCGCTGTTTTTCTGCCATAATGGATCCCCCGTTCTAATATTTATTTAAATGAGACAATGGTCACTCCGGAATCACCTTCACCGAAGACGCCAAGCCGGAATTCTTTTACATATTTTAATCTCTTTAAATGCTTATGCACTGCATTCTTTAAAGCACCGGTACCGCGTCCGTGGACCACCCGCACCTGGGGAAGATGGGCAAGATAAGCGTCGTCTAAATATTTGTCCAGCTGAGGGATTGCCTCATCTGTGGTCATGCCGATTAAATTAATTTCAGGTGAAATGGAGAAGGATTTGGACATACGGGTAGAACTGCTTCCGCTTCCTGCCTTTTTTGCCCGGTTTTCTGACGGTGCAGAAACGGAATCATCATAAAGGAGCTCTAAGTCTGATATGTTAACCAGTGACCGCAAAATCCCCATCTGAACGTATAAATCGCCTTTGGCATTGGGAAGGGAGTTTACAGTTCCGTTTAAGTTCATGCTTAAGACCTTTACCCCGTCTCCCAGCTTCAGCTTTTTCGGGTCAATTCCCTTTTTCGGATTTTTCTGTTCTCTCTTTAAAGACAGGGAAGAGTCCACATCCTGAAGCTTGTTTCTTAACCGGCTTCGCTCTGCTTCCAGCTCTTTGCTCACTCCGGATTCGCTTGCCAGCTTATTGATCTGACGTATGGTAGAATCTGCGGTATCCTTGGCATCCCGTAAGATTCTCTGTGCCTCTTCTCTGGCGTCTTTTATCATCTTATCCCGGCGCTCGTCAAGACGCTCCTCTTTCTGGGTCAGGCGGGCTTTCAGCTGTTCCACTTCCAGCTTATAGGAGGCAATCTGAATTCTCTCTTTTTCAATGGTAACCCTGTTTTCTTCCAGATGCGTCAGAAGATCCTCAAAGGTTTCATCCTTTGCTTCCAGATGGTTTTTAGCCTCATCGATAATATAATCCGGGAGTCCCAGCTTCTTCGAGATGGCAAAGGCATTACTTTTTCCCGGAACGCCGATGAGGATCCGGTAGGTGGGCTGCAGCGTTTCCACATTGAATTCGCAGCAGGCATTCTCCACACCAGGTGTAGTAAGGGCAAAGACCTTTAATTCACTGTAATGAGTGGTTGCCATAGTGCGGCATTTCATATTGTGAAGGAAGGAAAGGATGGAGATTGCCAGGGCAGCTCCTTCTGTAGGATCTGTACCTGCTCCAAGCTCATCAAATAAGCAGAGAGAGTTGCTGTCTGCCTGATTTAAAATCTGCACAATGTTTGTCATATGAGACGAGAAGGTACTAAGGCTCTGTTCAATACTCTGTTCATCACCGATGTCAGCAAACACTTCATCAAATACGGATAGCTCAGAACCGTCAAATGCCGGAATGTGAAGACCGGACTGCCCCATCAGGGTAAACAGTCCTACTGTTTTTAATGATACCGTCTTACCGCCTGTGTTTGGACCTGTGACTATTAAAAGGTCAAAGGTTTTTCCTAAATGAATGTTAATGGGAACAACCTTTTTGGGGTCCAGCAGGGGATGACGGCCGTCTTTAATATGAATTTCATGTTTGGTGTTAAAAATTGGCTCACTGGCGTTGTAATGTTTGGCCAGTGCTGCTTTGGCGAAAATAAAATCCAGTCTGGTAAGAGTATGGAAGTTGGTCTCCAGTTCTTCTAAATAAGGTGCCAGCTGGTTGCTTAAATCTGCCAGAATCATCTCGATTTCTTTTTGTTCCTGAATCTCCAGAGCTCTTAAATCATTATTCAGCTTTACAATTGCCATAGGCTCAATAAATAAAGTGGAGCCGGTAGAGGACTGGTCATGAACCATTCCGGTTACCTGGGATTTGTGCTCCGCTTTTACCGGGAGACAATATCTTCCATCCCGCATGGTAATAACGGCATCCTGTAAATAAGAACGGTTGGAATTTAAAATGGAGTTCATCTGTGTGTGAATCTTATCATTAATAGAACGCATGGAACGTCTGACATGGTGAAGGCCAGGGCTGGCATCATCACTTACTTCTTCCTCAGAAATGATACAGCGCTTGATCTCGTTGTTAACCGGAGTCAATGGCTCCAGAATGCGGAAAAATTCTTCCAGAGAATCTTCGGAAATCTCCTGATCCTCATGGCGGCCGTATGCCTTTGCTTTTGTGGATGCGGTAAGAAGGGAGCTGATGGATAAAATCTCAATGATTCCAAGAGAACTTCCCACCTCCAGACGTTTTAAGGAAGCCCGGATATCTTTCACACCCCCAAATGAAATTCCGCCTTTTTGCCGGACTCTTGTGACTGCATCGGTGGTTTCCCTTAAGGAGGTGGTTATTTCCTCATAATCGGTGGAAGGCACCAGTTTGCGGCACAGTTCTTTTCCGGATTCACAGGATGCATATTCAATGAGCTGTTCAATTATTTTATAGTATTCTAAAGTTTTCAGTGCTTTTTGATTCATAAGTTTATACCTTAATTATTCTGCTTTCTTTCTGGATATTTAACCGGCGTGAGAACCGGCTCTTGAATAATGGGATCGGTTACAGTATAGCATAGGAGAGACAAAAACTGCAATCCTCAGGTGATTGTTTTTCCCTGTTATTATGGTTGTTTCATATGTTTTTCTTGCATTAAACCGGGAAGAACCTTATAATAGTACTTAGGTCTTCTGAAAAGGAGGGTAAGTATGCCGGAAAATAACGGGCCAGACGATAGAAAGGCGGAGCCGCGCCGTTTTATCAATGAAAAGATTGTAAAACAGCCCATGTCAAAAAAGGATATGCTGAAAAGATTTCTGGGTCTTTTAGTGACTGCAGTTATTTTCGGAATGGTTGCGGCGGTTACATTTGTCATATCCAAACCTGTAGCTGAGAGATTACTTGTGGGAGAATCCACCGGTGAGACGACTCCGGTGACCATACCAAAGGATGAGCCTGAGACCGTTACTTCTGTTGCTGAAACTTCTACAACTGCGGCTGAGACAGAACCAATCGAGGATATTCTTAAGTCCGCTATGGAAAAGTATCCATTTTCCGTAGATGATTTAAGCACTCTTTACGGAAGCTTAAAATCTGTGGTTCAAAAGGCGGACAAGGGGATCGTTACGGTTCACTCCGTAAAGACTCAGACGGACTGGTTTAATAACCCGGTTGAGAACTCCGGACTTTTTTCCGGGGTTATCATTTCATCTGCTAATCAGGAGCTTCTCATTTTAACACCGGAAGGTGCAGTTGAGGATGCAGAAGCCATTCGTGTGGCTTTTTCCGACGGGACAGAGGTTCAGGGGAAGATTAAACAGACAGATAAGCTGTCTGGTATGGCGATTGTCAGTGTTTCCACAGCGGAACTTAGCAGAACCCAGCTGGAAGATATTAAAGCGATTGAACTTGGCAACTCTTATTCGGTTAAGCAGGGGGACATTGTAGTTGCAATCGGCGGACCTGCAGGAATGGTTCATTCAACTGGATATGGTTTTATTTCTTTTATAACCAAGAATGTTCAGATCATTGACGGAATGACCAGAATTTTGTATACCGACGTCAGAGGGAATGCCGGAGTGGGAACGTTTCTTATGAATACGTCCGGTCAGATTATTGGCTGGGTGACGGATCAATATAAAAACGACAGCAGTAAAGATATGACCGCAGCCATGGCCATATCCGATTACAAGAGTATTCTGGAAAAAATGAGCAATGGAGCGCCATTCCCCTACTTTGGAATCAAAGGACAGGAAGTAAGCTCAGCCATGAACACCAGCGGTATGCCTCTGGGAGTCTATGTAGTGGAAGTGAATACAGACAGCCCTGCTTACAATACAGGAATACAGAGCGGTGATATTATCACTGAGATGGGCGGAGCAACCATTGTTACCATGAAGGATTTTCAGGTGGTTTTGGAAAAATCAAGTCCGGGACAGATCATTCCTGTGACTGTATCCCGCAATGGCCGGGAAGAATATAAAAAGATACAATATCAGGTAACCATCGGAGCCAGGTAACTATCCTGGCTTCCTTGTTGCTGTCAGTGAGATATGGAGGAAAAAAATGAAGTATATCGAATCATTCCGGGAAGGAATGCATGTTTCTGATGTGTTTTTGTGCAAAAACAGGCAGATTTCCCTGACAAAGTCAGGAAAGGAGTACGGCAACCTGATACTTCAGGATAAAACCGGCACTGTGGATGCAAAAATTTGGGATTTGGGATCCCCGGGTATCGGAAACTTTGAGACTCTGGATTATGTATACATAGATGCAGATGTTACGGTGTTCCAGAATTCCAATCAGCTGAATATTAAGAGAATCAGAAAAGCGGAAGAAGGAGAATATATCCCTGGGGATTATCTTCCTGTTTCCGGTAAAGATATAAAAGTGATGTTTGAAGAGCTGACAGGCTTTATCCGTTCTGTAAAAAGTCCTTATTACCGGGCTCTTTTAGAAAGCTTTTTCATAGAGGATCCTGCATTTGCCAAGGCATTCCAGTTCCATTCTGCAGCAAAGAGCGTACACCATGGATTTGTAGGCGGACTGCTGGAACATACCCTGAGTGTGGTAAAGCTCTGTGACTATTATGCAGGTTATTATCCTATGATTAACCGGGATCTTTTGCTTACTGCAGCCATGTTTCATGACATCGGCAAGACAAAAGAACTTTCCACATTTCCGGAGAATGATTACACCGACGACGGGCAGCTTCTTGGACATATCATTATCGGAACTGAGATGATAGGAGAGAGAATCCGCACCATTCCCGGATTTCCGGAGAAGTCCGCTACCGAATTAAAGCATTGTATTCTGGCCCATCATGGAGAACTGGAATACGGTTCCCCGAAGAAACCGGCTCTGATTGAGGCACTGGCTCTTAATTTTGCAGATAACACAGATGCAAAGATGGAGACCATGATTGAAGTGCTGAGAGCGGCCGGGGATAATAATGGCTGGCTGGGCTTTAACCGGCTGATGGATACAAATATCAGAAAGACTACAAACGAAATCTAAATGATAAGGTGCTTAAGGAGGCTGTTTTCCTTAGCACCTTTTTTACTTAAAATATAATATTGGGAATTTTAGAATTTCTTTCGTTTTCTGTGACAATCATTTTAAGAATGGTATTTTATCCTAAGAATATAGAGAAATAATCAGAGTGAGGTATAATAAATGCAGGGAACGCTGGGAGAAATCGGCGGATTATCATAGATAAGGAGAGATCACATGGACGCAAACCACATCTTATTAGTTGAAGATGACAAAGAAATCAGGCAGGGAGTGGAAATATACTTAAGAAGTCAGGGATACGAAGTGTTTCAGGCGGCAGACGGAGTGGAGGGTTTAAAGATTCTGGAGCAGGAGGAGATCCATCTGGCTATTGTTGACGTCATGATGCCTCGTATGGATGGAATTACCATGACTGTGAAGCTGCGGGAAAAACATGATTTTCCGGTGATTATTCTGTCCGCCAAATCAGAAGAGGTGGATAAAATTATGGGACTTAATATTGGTGCAGATGACTATGTTGCAAAACCATTTACCCCCATGGAGCTTCTTGCCAGAGTAAATTCCCAGTTGAGACGGTACAGAAAGTATATGGATATGCTGGAAGCAAAGGAACAAAAAGAAAAAAGCAACGTCTATTCCATTGGAGGTCTGGAATTAAATGAAGACACGGTGGAGGTTACCGTAGATGAAAAGCTGGTAAAGCTGACACCCATAGAATTTAAAATCCTTGCGCTTCTTATGAAAAATCCTGGAAGGGTATTTTCTGCGGAAGAAATTTATGAAAGAGTATGGAATGAACGGGCAATTAATACCGATACCATTATGGTGCACATAAGGAAAATCCGGGAAAAGATTGAATTAAATCCGAAGGAACCGAAATATTTGAAGGTGGTGTGGGGAGTTGGATATAAAATTGAAAAACAGGCATAGAATCAGCGGGTTACTGGCCGCGGCAGTTATTCTTGCCGCAGCATTTGCAATGGTGGAACTTTATCCGTACTTTGAAAATGAGTCTTCCAGAAATGGGGCTCCAATCTACGAAGAGAGTGCTTTTTTAAAACATCTTGTGAACGGCAATTACGTTTTGGCATTGGAGGATGCACAGAAAGAGCAGAATAAAATTCTTTCCCCCTTTCAATATTTTCTACCAGATGCTGAAGCAGAACTAAAAGCCGCAAGCAGCGATGGAAGCGAAAGGAGCACAGTCACTGAATTATCCGGATCAACTTCATCAAATATTCAGATAACCAAAGAGGAAGGAGACGGAGAGGACGAAAGAACAGAATATTTAAGGGGTCTTCGCAAAAACAGCATCCGGGAATTTGAAAACTGGAACCGGAATTTTGGGAATATCCGCAACTCCATTGATTATCAGATGATAGATGAAAACGGCAAAGTGATCCTGGATCATGCAGAGGGACGGTTTATACCCAATAACAGTTATTATGTATTTCAGGCAGTTTTACATTATGATGAACTTGGGCGCATGGATATCAGCTGTGTGAGAGGGGAAAATACAGCTTATTTACTTAATACACTTCAGGATTTTGGAGATAAGGATCCTATGGAGAGTTATTATGATGACTATTTCCAGAGTGGTAATATAAAACTGTCCAATCCACGGAATATGACATTTGCCTATGGTATGTCAGAGCAGCAGATTGCATCATTTAAAGATACCAGTGGGAATATCTGGACTGCTTATGAAAACTCCGGGAGTGTCACCCGTATCTTTATCGGACTGGTATGCGCCGTAGCCGCTTTTGCGTTTCTGTTTTCCTGTATGGATGTGAATATGGCTGATAGAATTGCTATTTTAAGAACCCCGTTGGAGCTGGTGGTTGGAATCGTAGCCGGCTCGGTTGCCTTTGGCGCAGGACTAACAAGTCTGGTTGCAGTGACAAACCGGGGTGATTTATACAGTGCGCTGTTACGTGCCAATTTTATTCCTAAAGCAGCAGATATTATGGTTAAGCTTTGGAATCTCCTCTGGTGGGCAGTACCTTTTGCTGTGATTTACTGGGCAGTCCTGTGTATGAGAGACGTGTTTCACATTGGTATCAAACGTTATTTTAAGGAGAGGACCTTATGCGGGCTATTCTGTGGCTGGGTAGTAAACAGCCTGAAAAAATTATATCGATATCTGGGAAACATTAATTTACAGGAAAAATCAGACCGTACAATCTTTAAAATTGCAGCTGTAAATTTTATTGTACTTACCATTTTGTGCAGTCTTTGGTTTTTGGGTATCGGAGCATTATTCCTTTACTCGATTATTCTGTTTTTCGTGATGAGAAAATATTATCTTGATTTAAGCAGAAAATACAACGTGCTGTTGAAAGCTACCAATCAGATAGCGGAAGGAAATTTAGAGGTTGTAATTGAAGAAGATTTAGGTGTATTTGAACCATTTAAAATAGAAATACAAAAGATTCAGAGCGGTCTTAAGGGAGTGGTTGATGAAGAAGTCAAAAGCCAGAAGTTAAAGACGGATTTAATCAGCAATATGTCTCACGATTTAAAAACACCCCTTACTGCCATCATAACCTATGTAAATTTATTAAAGGATGATCATGCAACTCCGGAACAGCGCAAAGCCTATATCGATATTCTGGAACAGAAATCCATGCGGTTAAAAGCGCTGATAGAAGATTTATTTGAGATCAGCAAGGCAAACAGCAACAATGTAACTCTGGATCTGGAGGATGTTGATATTGTCAGTCTGTTAAAAGAGGTTAGTTTTGAACTTAGCGATAAGATTGAGGAATCCACCATTGATTTTCGCTGGAATCTGCCTGACGAGAAGATTATTCTGTCTCTGGACAGTCAGAAGACGTACCGGATTTTTGATAACCTGCTGACCAACATTATCAAATATGCCATGCCAGGAACCCGGGCTTACATTGATATGAGAAAAGAGAATGACTGGGTGGAGATCATATTAAAAAACATATCAGCTGCCGAGCTGACCTTTAATCCTGAGGAGATAACCGAACGTTTTGCCAGAGGAGATCAGGCACGCAATACGGAAGGATCCGGTCTTGGTATGGCAATAGCCAAAAGCTTTGTGGAGCTGCAGAACGGAAAACTCACCGTTGAAACAGAAGCCGATTTATTCCGTGTGACCATACGCTGGCCAATTATGTAAGGATACAATTTTTATAATAAAGAAAAAAATAAAAAAAATTTCCAAAACTTCTTGAAAACCGGAAAGCAACTGTATATACTGAAAGAAAGGTCAGGCTTGACCTGACACATCAGTATAGGGATCCGGAAAGAAAGAGGGGTACGAATATGATAATACAGAGCAGACGCGTATGGATTGCAGGACAGTTTATTCCGGCACAGCTGGAGCTGTCGGATGGAAAGATTTCAGCAGTGAACGGGTATGGAACCCAGCCGGCCGATCATGATTATGGAAATGATCGGATCGTACCGGGATTTATCGATATTCATACTCATGGAGCATATGGCTATGATACCAATGACGGTGAGCCTCAGGGTCTCAGGGACTGGATTAAAAGAATTCCTGAAGAGGGGGTTACTGCACTTTTACCTACAACAGTGACTCAGATGCCCGGAGTTCTGGAAAAAGCAGTATCCAACATAGCCAATGTTGTCAATGATGGTTATGAGGGTGCCGAGATTCTGGGTATTCATTTTGAAGGTCCTTATCTGGACATGAAGTACAAAGGAGCACAGCCTCCGGAAGCCATTGCAAAGCCCTCTGTGGAACAGTTTGAAAGTTATCAGAAGGCAGCAAAAGGAAAGATTAAATATATTACGCTTGCTCCGGAGCGGGACGAAAACTTTGCTCTTACAAAATATTGTAAAAACCATGGCGTAGTGGTGAGTATGGGTCATTCGGCTGCTACGTATGACCAGGCGCTCATGGGAATTGCCAACGGCGCCACCTCCATGACCCATGTCTATAACGGCATGACCCCCTATCATCACCGGGATCCGGGGCTGGTAGGGACGGCTCTCAGAGTACGGGATATTTACGGCGAGATCATCTGCGATGGCTGTCACAGCCACCTGGCAGCTTTAAACAACTATTATACGGCAAAAGGCAGGGACTATGCCATCATGATCAGCGATTCCCTGAGAGCCAAGAACTGTCCGGCAGGGGGCCAGTATCAGCTGGGTGGTCATGATATCGAGGTCAGAGAAAATGGTCTTGCTTATTTAAAGGGAACAGAAACCATTGCAGGTAGTACCTTGAAGATGAACAAGGGCTTAAAACTTCTGGTAGAGGAAGCGATGGTACCTTTTGATTCTGCACTCAATTCCTGTACCATAAATCCTGCAAAGTGTCTGGGAGTGGATGACAGAAAAGGGCGTCTGAATGCCGGATACGATGCGGATCTTGTGGTACTCAGTGATTCCTATGAAGTCATTAAGACCTATTGCAGAGGAGTGGGAATGGTTGATGAGAAAGATGGCCAATCCTAAAAAATTGTTGAAAGTGCACAAAAAACGATCTCTGAATATGTAATGATACACAGTTGTTATAACTTGATGTAATATGTTATACTAGTATTACTATAACGGGATTGTAACTGTACAGCAGGCAACACCTAAATTAGTATGCGTATAGATTTATGCATACTAATTTAGGTGTTTTTTATTTAATAAGGAGGAATCGGAAGATGAATTATCATGTTAAAAAAATATACAACAACAATATTATTTTAGCCGAAGATGATAAAATGTCTGAAGTGATACTCTTAGGAAGAGGAATTGCATTTCAGAAACAGATCGGAGATCTGGCAGACATTGATAAGATTGATAAAAAATTTATATTTGAATCCCCCGAAACCTATTCTAAATATATTTCGTTATTGAAAGAAGTTCCATTAAATCAGGTAGAACTGGCAAATAAAATTATTGAACAGGCACAAATAGAACTTGGCGTCACATTTCACGACAGTATTTATATTGGATTGACAGATCATATCAGCTATACCATTTCCAGATATAAAACAGGACTGACTATAAAAAATGCCTTGCTCTGGGAGATAAAAAATTATTATTCCAAGGAATATGAGGCAGCACGTAATTCACTTGAACTGATCAGGTATTATGAAAAAATCCATCTTTCTGAAGATGAAATTGGATTTATTGCGCTTCATTTTATAAATGCCCAACAGAATGGGGAAGAGATTCAGCAGACAATGGCTGTGGCTGAAATCGAACATGACATACTAAACCTTGTTAAATACCATTATCAGATCGAATTAAACGAGGATACTTTAAACTACAGCCGTTTTGTTACTCACATCCGTTTTTTCGCCAGAAGGCTGTTAAAAAAAGAGATATTTACGTCAGATGATGATTTTCTTTATGATCAGATCGTAACAAAAATGCCTCAGGCAAAGGCGTGTGCGGATAAAGTTAAGGACTATTTCATTAAAAAATATGACATTGCGATTTCCCAGGAGGAAATGATTTATTTCATGCTGCATATCAACCGGGTTGCAGAAAGGGAAAGGAAGGACAGTAAAAGCTAAGGATTTAATAAAAAGGAACGTCGACACCTTTTTATTTCATATAGATATTAGATCACACACAGGAGGATATTATGAATCATTATGAATTGGCAAAAGAAATTTTAGTGCTGGTAGGCGGCAGCGAAAATATTGCGCAGCTGAATAATTGTGCCACCCGCCTGAGAATGAATCTGAAAGATGAATCAAAGATTGATTTAAATAAAATAAAAGAATTAAAAGGTGTGTTGGGAGCTGCAAAGAAATCCGGGCAATATCAGATTATTATAGGCACTGATGTGTCAAATGTCTGTGATGAGATTAGAAAAATGGGTCAGATTACTGAATCATCAGAATCCAATCAAAAAAATGGAAAGCTAGATGCTTTAATGGATATTTTTGCTTCCATTTTCACCCCGGTTATTCCGGCAATTACTGCAGCCGGTATGATAAAGGCAATTCTGGTAATCTGTGTTCTTTTTGGAATGAATAAAGAATCACAGGTTTATACCATATTTAACTTTATAGCAGATGCGGGATTTTACTTTCTACCGGTCATGCTGGCATTTTCTTCCGCGAAGAAGTTGGGCTGCAATCCCTATCTGGCAGTCATGATGGGAGGAATCCTGCTTCACCCCAGTTTTACTAAAATGGTATCTGCAGGCGATCCGGTTTTCTTTTTGGGACTTCCTGTTAAACTGGTTAATTATGGATCCAGTGTAATTCCAATTATACTGGCGGTCTGGCTGATGGTTTATGTAGAACGGTTTGCGGATAAGATTTCACCAAAACCGGTAAAGTTTTTTATGAAACCGACTTTGACCATTTTAATTGTTGCGCCAATCGTATTAATTGTACTGGGACCTCTGGGCTCTTATGTTGGTACAGTCATTGCAACTGTAACCGATTTTCTTAACAGCCGTGTCAGCTGGCTGGTTCCCATGCTCATGGGTGCTTTTATGCCCCTGTTGGTATTAACCGGTATGCATTGGAGTTTTCTTCCTATCTTGATGACATCCTACAGTACTTACGGATATGAAGCTGTTATGGGACCTGGAAGTCTGGTTTCAAACATCTGTCAGGGTGCTGCCGCATTCTGTGTTGCCCTTAAAACAAAAGACAGACAGTTTAAACAGCAGGCATCTTCCGCAGGTATTACCGCATTAATGGGAATTACAGAACCTGCCATGTACGGAGTCACCATCAAATACAGGAAAGTATTGCTTTCAGTTATGCTTGGAGGCGGGGCAGGCGGTTTTTATGCCGGCTTAATGGGAGTCGTACGTTATACATCAGGCACCCCCGGTCTTCTTTCTCTGCCCATTTTTATTGGTGATAATCCAATGAATGTAATACATGCTCTTATTTCCTGTTTGATTGGTTTTTGCATCACGTTTGTATTAACCTGGTTTTATGGATTCAACGAACCGGAGACTGGCGGGGCTGTGGAACTGGATAAAAGCAAAGACACAGACACAGGAAAACAAGTTCCAAAGAGTAAAAAAATCATAATCTATAGTCCCGTTAATGGCAGGAAAGTGAAGCTTTCAAAAGTAAATGATGAGACGTTTGCCAAAGAAATTGCAGGAAAAGGGATGGCAGTAGAGCCGGCAGACGGTAGAATTACGGCTCCGTTTGACGGTGAGGTTGTTACTGTATTCCGGACTAAGCACGTCATTGGACTCAGAAGCAGTGAGGGAGTAGAATTAATGATCCACATTGGTATTGATACGGTGGAGCTGGATGGGAAGTACTTTACTGCTCATGTAGAAGATGGAGATATGGTAAAAGCCGGAGATCTTTTGATGGAATTTGATAAACAGGCGATTGAAGCGGCAGGATACGAAACGGTAGTCCCGGTTATTGTGACCAATACAGGAAGTTATCTGGACATTATTACAAGTGAAGAGGGGGCTGTTGAAAGCGGTCAGCCACTTTTTACAGTACTTTAAGGAGCTATTATGAAATTGAACAAGGATTTTCTATGGGGAGGAGCTGTGGCAGCCAACCAGTGCGAGGGTGCTTATCTGGAAGATGGAAAGGGCTTATCGCCTATGGACATACTCCCGACTGTACAGCTTGGCAGAAAAGAGGCAATGTATCACCCGGAACTGGCGCTTGAGAAAGATTATGGTTATTATCCCAGCCATGGAGCCATTGATTTTTATCATCGGTACAAAGAAGATCTGGAGTTGATGGAAGAATTAGGGATTAAAGCATTTCGTACATCAATCAGTTGGGCCAGGATTTTTCCGGATGGAGAAGGTGAGCCCAACGAAGCCGGACTTCAATTCTATGACAGCCTGTTTGATGAATGCAAAAAACGCCATATGGAACCGGTTGTGACCATCTGCCATTTTGACACCCCCCTTGCCTTGACTAAAAAATATGGCGGCTGGGGGAACAGAGCACTGATAGATCGATACTTAAACTATTGCAGAGTGCTGTTTAAGCGGTATGGAAAAAAGGTGAAATATTGGATTACCTTTAATGAAATTAATATGATTACCCACATTCCTTTTTTTGGAGGCGGAATGGTGATAAAGGAAGATGAAAACGTCAGCCAGATTGTCTATCAGGCGGCTCATCATCAGCTGGTTGCCAGTGCACTGGCTGTAAAAATGGCACATGAGTGTGATGAGGGGCTTATGGTAGGCTGCATGCTGGCAGCAGGATCTTTTTATCCCTATAGCTGCAATCCGGAAGATGTCTGGGAAGCGGTAGAAAAGAATCAGGATTCCTATTTATTTATTGATGTGCAGGCACGGGGAAAATATCCCTCTTATGCGCAGCGAATCTGGAAAGAGAAAAACGTTACTCTGAACATGAAAGACGGGGATGAAGAAATACTGCGCTGCAATCCGGTAGATTATATTGCATTCAGCTACTATTCCAGTCGTCTGGCAGGTGTAAGCCCTGACATTAACGGTAAGGTCGCTGACGGCAATGCCATATACACATTACGAAATCCTCATCTGGATATTACGCCATGGGGGAGGCAGATTGATCCCATGGGACTGCGTATTACAATGAATGATTTGTATGACCGTTACCAGAAACCATTGTTTATTGTAGAAAATGGTTTGGGGGCCACAGACAAAATTGAGGCAGATGGCAGTATCAATGATGATTACCGTATTGAATATACCAGAAACCACATAAAAGCGATGAAAGCAGCCATGGAAGACGGTGTAATATGCCTTGGTTATCTGGCCTGGAGCTGTATTGATCTGGTAAGCGCAGGAACAGGTGAAATGGATAAACGGTATGGGTTTATTTATGTAGACCGGGATAATGATGGCAACGGCACATTGGAACGCATGAAGAAGAAGTCCTTTTACTGGTACCAGAGAGTGATTGAAAGCAACGGAGAGAAAATGGACTAATAAAAGCTTCATTGATAGCAGTGGAGGTACTGTTTCAGTAGATAAGTCTACTTGGCAGTACCTCTATTTTTGCGTTCGAGGAGTTTGCTTATGTGCAGGAGTGGAACGAAGCATCGGACATTTTGCATAGGATGATAGAAATGAGATATAAAAGTTAAAGAATGGAAAATAGAGTTTACGTAATCATGTACCACTATGTAAGGGATTTGGAACACAGCCGTTATCCCCGGATAAAAGGATTGGATATAGCCAGCTTCAGAAAACAGATAGAATTTCTAAAACAAAATTTTACGGTTATTACCATGGAGGAATTGAACTGTGCCTGCAATAACCGGTATGAGCTGCCCAAACAAGCAGTTTTGCTCACATTCGACGATGGTTATCTGGATCATTATACTTCCGTATTTCCAATATTGAAGGCAGAAAATTTACAGGGTTCTTTTTTTATTTCCGGGAAGACGCTGAAAGAGCATGTTTTATTGGATGTAAATAAAATTCATTATATACTAGCCACCACACAGATGGACGTTCTATTGCCGTCAGTTCTTAAACGCATGGATTATTACCGGGGATCAGAATACGAATATCCCGATAATGATACGCTTTTTAATGAATATGCATCTGGAAATCGATTTGACAGCAAAGAAACAATTTTTGTAAAACGAATGCTTCAGACTGTATTGCCGGTAAAAGTAAGAAGTATGATCTGTGATGACCTGTTTAAAAAATATGTAGGCATATCAGAAGATAAATTAGCTGGTGAACTGTATCTGACTTCAGATCAGATCAGGCTTATGAAACAAGAGGGAATGTATATTGGCCTGCATGGATATAACCACTACTGGCTGGGGCGCTTGTCTGAGGTGGAAATGCAGAAAGATATCAGGCAGGCATTGGAGGTCATGTCGGAATATATTGACCATAAAAATTGGGTAATGAATTATCCTTATGGCAGTTATAATGAGTCACTTTTGCAATACATTTCTTCCACGGGGTGTAAACTGGGACTTACTACTCAGGTGAAGGTGGCTGATTTATCAGAGTGCAGCAGCCTTACAATTCCCCGTCTTGACACCAACGATTTTCCACCCGTCAGTGAAAAATATAAATGCCGTCTGGACAAAGAACGGACATGAACCAGGAGGTGAAACACGATGAATCAATTCGATACACGGTATGAGATCCGGCTTGCTGACAGTTCTGATATAGATCTGATTATGGATTTTATTGATAAGTATTGGAAAAAAGGCCATATCATGTCTCAGGACAGAGATCTGTTTCGATATGAGTATCAGGATGGAAATCAGATTAATTTTATTCTGGCAATTGATAGAAAAACCCAATTACTGGAAGGTATCTTTGGTTTTATCAAATGCTCTGATACGAAAGATGTTAAAAAAAAGGATATCTGGGGCAGCATGTGGAAAGTACGTGAAACGGGTGAAAACATGCCTCTTTTAGGCATAGAGCTGGCAAAGCGCGTTTTTGACATCACCAGATGCCGAACCCAGATTGGTAACGGAGCCAATCCCAATACCACGATTCCGTTAAGAAGACTGTATTTTCATGACAGAACTGTCCGTATGAGACAATATTATAAGTTAAATCCGGATATTGAAGAATTCAAAATCGCACTGGTTAAAAAGAGGCCGGTAATCTTGCAGGAAAATCATTCTGATACAAAAATTATGCTTTTAAATTCCATAAACGAAGTAAAAGAAAATTTTAATATCGAGAGCATCAACTCCATTCCATACAAAGACAGCTGGTATGTAAACAAACGATATTTCTGCCATCCATACTACCACTATTCTGTTTATGGATTAAAAAACCAGTGCGGCAAAGTAGGTGCACTTATGATGGCGCGGGTGATTGAATGTAACGGATCAAGAATCCTTCGTATGGTGGATTATATGGGAGATCAGCGTTTGTTTTCCGGGATGAGAAATACCTTAGATAAAATTATGAAAGAAATGAATTTAGAATATATGGATTTTTACACCTATGGATTTGAGAAGCAATATTTATGGGACGCCGGTTTTAGTTACAGGTCAGATGATGATCCCAATATCATACCTAACTATTTTGAACCATTTTTACGCGAGAACGTTGATATATGGGCTCATTACAAACTGGACGGAACCATGTTTTTTAAAGCAGACGGAGATCAGGATCGGCCAAATAAGAGGATGGAGAAAAAACAAGGGGGCCAGGGGGAGCTATGACAGGTAAAAACGAATTTGAGGAAAAACTACTAAATAAGGACTTATATAAGACAAATGCAGCAAGTTATGGGGAAAAAATCAGCCACAAAGATAACATCATCCTATGGGGGTCAGGGAGTGCTTCCGATGCACTTTACCAGTTTTTTATAGAATTCCACTGCTTAAGGGGATTAAAAAATTATGCGGATAATAAAAAAGAACTCTGGGGAATGCAAAAGAATGGATATACCATATTATCGCCCTTAGAAGTCGCTGAAAAGGCAAAAGAGGAACCGGTTTATATTATTATTGCCAGTATGCGTTTTCCTGAAATAAGAAAGCAGCTGATCTCACTGGGGATCCAAGACTCAATGATTGATACAGCAGGCTTTACCGTTGCCATTGATTATTATACTTACAAAGATGAAACTGCTTATCAGATCGTAAAATCTCATTTTAATGAATTCAGGCAGGTGTATAACAGTCTGGCAGATAAACGTTCCAAAGAAGTCTATTTAAATATATTGAACTCCAAGATTTCTCTGGATAATAAATATCTGGAATTTATATCCTCCCCTTCAGAAGAGCAGTATTTTGACCAGGAACTATTGAAATTAAAAACAGATGAAATTTTTTGTGATTGCGGAAGCTACAATGGAGATACCATGGAGGCTTTTTTTCAGTTAACCGGAGAAAAATGCAGAAAGTATATTGCAATAGAAGCGGATAAAGAGATCTATTTAGAACTTAACCAGAAAGTTGCAGACAGAAGCTATAAAAACGTGACAGCCCATAATATTGCATGCTGGAATAAAAAGACAGTTTTAAAATTTCAATCAGCAAAGAGTGCAGGGCATATTGCTGATGAGGGAGAAATTGAAGTTTTGGCAGATACACTGGATCATATTTTAAAAGACGAGCCGGTGACCATGATAAAAATGGATATTGAAGGCGCAGAGCCAGCGGCTTTAGCCGGTGCCAGAACTGTGATCAGCAAGTATAAACCTGTGTTGTGTATTTGTATTTACCATAACCTGAAAGACTATTACAAAATCCCACTAATGATGAAAGAATTAAATCCAGATTATTATTTATTTGTCCGAAACTATACTGATATGGTTGCTGTTGAGACTGTGTGTTACGCAGTTCCAAAAGACCGGATTAATCTGAAACTTGAGGAGGGAGTTGAATGAATCAGGTTGTAATAGGAATGGTTGGTGCAGGCAGGGCAACGGAACTGCATATGCACGCATATAACCGGGTAAGCAGGGTACCACTTCGCTTTAAGACCATTGCTGCCAGGCGCCCGGAGCAGTTATTGCCTGCAAAGGAGCTTTATGGATTTGAAATTGCAACCTACGATTTTAATAATTTACTCAACGACCCGGAGATTCAGGTAATTGATATCTGCACTCCACCTTATGTCCATGAAGACATGATTGTAAAAGCAGTAAAAGCTGGAAAGCATGTCATTTGCGAAAAACCCCTTTCCGGTTACTTTGGAACAGATACGGATCCGAAACCAATAGGAAAAAACATACCCAAAGCGGTTATGTACGAAAAGCTGTTGAGTTCTCTGGATAATATGAAACAAATCATTGAAGAATCCGGCTGCAAATTCATGTATGCAGAAAACTTTATCTACGCGCCCGCTGTTGCAAAAGCGGAAGAGATTATTTCGTCAAAAAAGAGCCGTATCCTTTATATGAAAGGAGAGGAGAGCCTGAAAGGATCAAGTTCTCCCGTTGCAGGATCCTGGTCAAAGACCGGAGGAGGAACCTTTATCCGCACCGGAACCCATCCACTAAGTGCACTCCTCTGGTTAAAGCAGCAGGAAGCAAAGGCCCGGGGTGTTCCTGTCAGGGTGGAAAGTGTTCTGGCTGATATGGGTACTGTTACTACCACGCTTTCCGATTATGACCACCGTCATATTAAAGCACGGCCAAATGATGTAGAGGATAATGGAACGGTTTTACTCACCTTTTCAGACCAGTCCAAGGCACTGGTCATAGCAACCGATACCTGTCTTGGAGGAAGCAAAAATTATATCGAATTATATTGCAATGATGCAGCAATTACCTGCACTCTTACCATGAATGATATGATGTCCACATACTTTTTAGATGAAGATAATTTAAATGAAATTCAACTCTCTGAAATGCTCCCGGCAAAGACCGGCTGGAACAATCCCTTTATTGCAGATGAAATCATAAGGGGGTATACCGGAGAAATGCAGGATTTTATGGAAGCAGTTTATTTTGACAGAGCTCCCAAATCGGATTTTCAGCTTGCATATGACACCATCCGTGTAGTTTATGCGGCGTATATGTCTGCCGAAGCAGGGAGACGGGTGTATCTTTGAGTATGGGGAAAGGAGTGAGACAATGAGTAAATTATGCGATTTGTTTTTTGACATGGCCTCTGAATATCCACAGAAAACGGCAATCTGGTGTGATAACAAAACAATTACCTATGAGGAGTTGGCGGCATTGGTATGCAGGTATTCCAATTTTTTAATAAATGCTGGAGTCATTTACAGCGATCACATAGGGATTCCTATGAATAATAGTATTGAATCAGCGGCTTTGATCCTTGCAGCAGCCAATCTTGGAGCAGCGCTGGTACCTATTAATCCAACCCTGCCGCCAGAAGCTATCAAGTCTTTGTTCGCAGCCGCCGATGTAAAACATTTAATTGCAAGAAAAAATTTCCTGGAACAAACAGAAGGGAAAATTGAGTTAAATCTAAAAGGAGCACAGATCTGTCTGGATGGCTCATGGAAAAACACCCTGTCATTTGACTCCATATCAAAGATGTCAGATGAAAGACCAGTGGTGAAACAGGTGACTGGAAAGGAAACTCTGATTATAACCATGACCTCTGGTTCCACCGGTGAGCCAAAACCCATTGATTTAACACAGAATAATAAATTAGAAAGAGCAATGGCACACATCAGGTTATACAATCTGACAAAAGAAGACCGGATACTGGCTGCAACACCACTCTATCATTCTCTGGCAGAGCGGTTGGTTTTAATGCCCCTCCTTATTGGCGCAACAAGCATCTTATTGCCCAGGTTCACTCCTGCTTTATGGTTAAATTGTGTAAAAGATCAGAAAGTTACATTTACCATTGCAGTTTCAGCCCAGCTGGGTCAGATTGCAGAACTGCTGACCAGTCCTTTTGTTCCTGAGATCGATTCTCTCAGATGTGTGGTATCTTCTTCCTCTCTTTTAGAAAACCATATTAAGAATGAATTAATTGATAAACTGAATTGTGATTTTCATGAAATGTATGGCACCTCTGAGACTTCAACTGTTACCAGTATCAATTTCAGAGAAACATTGGGTAAAAAACACTCTGTTGGCAGACCGCTGCCGGAAGCTGAGGTAAAGATTATAAAAGAGGATCAGAGTATTGCAAAGCCAGGAGAGATTGGAGAAATTACCTGTAAAACAACACTGATGTGCAATGGTTATTATAATCAGCCGGAAATTTTTCAGGATGCACTGCAGGATAGTTATTTTAAAACTGGTGATCTGGGATATCTGGATGAAGCGGGATATTTATATTTTGCAGGACGAAAGAAAGAATTAATTATTACAGGAGGCATTAATGTATATCCCCAGGATATTGAAGAGTGCGTGAAAAAGCTTCCGGAAATAAAGGAATGTGCGGCTTTTGCTTACCCGGATAACCGGCTTGGTGAGGTAGTGGCATTGGCGATTGTGCCAAAGCCGGATATCCAGTTGAGCAAACGGAAAGTTCAGATTCAGTGTGCAAAAAATCTGGCAGATTATCAACAGCCCCACATGATTGTTTTTCTGGATCAATTACCTAAGAACTCTTTGGGAAAACTGGAAAAGTACAATCTGCCGGAATATGTAACCAAACATGGCGTGTTCAAATAAAATAAAAATAGGGGGAGGGTATAAAAATGAAAGCAAGAGATTTTATTTTAAAAGAACTTCAAAAAAAATATACATTGGATAAAGAAACCGATATTGAGTCATTTAACTACCTGGAAAGTGGTTATATAGACTCAATCGGTATTATCCAGTTTCTTGTAAGCCTGGAAGAAGCCTATGATATTGAGTTTACAGATGCTGAAATCGCTGATCCTTCGTTTAAGATTGTCGGTCAGCTGGCCCAGTTAGTTGAAAGAAAAGTGATGGAAAATGAAAGATCTAAAGCTGGTAATGGCAAAGAATCATGACATAATTACTCCAAAGACCCAAATTAAGATAGGCAATCTTACCATTGGAAGAGATTTTCTTGTCATTGCAGGACCCTGCAGCGTGGAATCGGAGGAGCAGATTATGAAAGCTGCCAGATCTGTAAAAGAGGCAGGGGCTAACATGCTTCGGGGCGGTACCTACAAACCCAGAACGTCTCCATATTCCTTTCAGGGACTTGGCCGGATTGGTCTGCAGTATTTAAGCAAGGCCGGGCTGGAAACCGGTCTTCCCATTATTACTGAAGTCACAGACACAAGAGATGTGTATCTCATTGGCGAATATGCGGATGTTCTTCAGATTGGCACAAGAAATATGCAGAATTATTCATTGCTGGTTGAGGTAGGCAAGATAAAGAAACCGGTCCTGCTAAAAAGGGGAATGAATGCCACAATAGAAGAATGGCTAAACAGCGCTGAGTATATTATGAATGCTGGAAACCCAGATGTAATTTTATGTGAGAGAGGAATCCGGACGTTTGAGACCTATACCAGAAACACTCTGGATCTGAGTGCTGTCGCCGTTGTAAAAGGCCTGAGCCACCTGCCGGTAGTGGTAGATCCGTCCCATGCTACCGGCAGAGCGGATTTAATTATACCTATGTCTTTAAGCGCGGTTATGGCTAACTGTGATGGTCTTGAAATAGAAGTACATCCTTCCCCGGCTGAAGCATTAAGTGATAAGGAACAGCAGCTCACACCAGAGCAGTTTAAAACACTGATGTCAGTAGTAAATAAAACGCTGGCTTTTAAAGAAGAACTGAACAGATATGAGAACACCGCCCTCTGAATGGTATCACTAAAACGATACAGAAAAATGCCGCTCAACAGTCTTACTGCAGCTGTTTTGCGGCACTTTTGTATTGTATAATGCTCTATAAGATTCGCACATTCTTTAATGCGCCTGTTTTTGCAAATTCTGTCCATTCGCATACATTTACCGCATGATCCCCAATTCGTTCCAGGTATTTGGCAATCATCAGCAAATCGATACACTGGTCAATATGCTCCGTGGACTGTTTTAATAAATCTACCACATCAACCTTTACCTTATCAAACAGTTCATCCACCACATCATCCTGCTTCTCAATTTCTTTTGCGATACTTAAATCCTGTTTAATAAATGCCTCAATGGAACATCTTACCATCTCTCTGGCAGCAGTTGCCATGGAAGGGATATGGCGGACTACATGATAGACATGCTCCCCTTTAATGCGAAGGATCAGTTCAGCGATATCAGATGCATGATCCCCGATTCGCTCTAAGTCTGTAACCACCTTTAATGCACTGGAAACCACTCTTAAATCTCCGGCTACCGGCTGCTGACGAAGGATAAGAGAGAGGCAGCGTGCTTCTATGGAACGTTCCAGATCATTAATGGTACGGTCACCTTTTATAATATCCTCCGCTTTTTCAAAGTCCTGATCTTCAAAGGCGATAAAGCACTGTTCAATGGAGTTTTCCACCAAACGTCCCATTTCCTTAATGTCATCGTTTAAAAGATTTAATTCATGCTCATAATTCACTCTTGTTGTCATATTTATTTCTCCTTTATATGTTTAATCATAAATCAGCCAAAACGGCCAGTGATATAATCCTCTGTCCTGGAATCTTTGGGAGCAGTAAACAGCTCGGTAGTTGGAGCATATTCCACAACCTCACCTACCAGAAAGAAAGCGGTGTAATCAGCGATACGGGTTGCCTGCTGCATGTTATGAGTTACAATTGCAACTGTATATTTTTCTTTTAATTCATCCATTAAATCCTCAATTTTCAATGTGGAAATAGGATCGAGGGCTGAAGTTGGTTCATCCATTAAAAGAACTTCAGGTTCCACAGCTAAGGCTCTGGCAATGCAGAGTCGTTGCTGCTGGCCGCCGGAAAGGCCAAGGGCGGATTTTTTTAAACGACCGGATACTTCCTCCCAAAGTGCAGCACCTTTCAGGCTTTTTTTCACGATATCATCAAGCTCAGATTTATTCTTGATTCCATGAATTCTGGGACCGTAAGCTACATTATCGTAGATGCTCATTGGAAACGGATTGGGCTGTTGGAATACCATACCGATTTTTTTCCGCAACAGTGTAGTATCGACTCTTGAGTCATAGATGTTCTCTTCGTCTAAAAGGACTTCCCCTTCTATTTTAACACCTGGAACCAAATCATTCATGCGGTTTAAGGTTTTTAAGTAAGTAGATTTGCCACAACCGGATGGTCCGATAAATGCGGTGATTTTGTTTGTGTAAAGTTCCATATTTACGTCTTTTAAAGCGTGATTCGTGCCATAGTATAAATTTAATTGATTGGTTGAAATTTTAATTGTATTTGTATTCACGATTCTTTCGCCTCCGTGTTAAATTTATGGGACAGGTATTTGGCAAAGCCATTTATTGCAAGTACGATAACAAGCAGTACCACGGCAATTCCAAAGGCCTCGTCATATTTTGCTTTCTGCATGCAAAGATAAAGCTGAATCGTCAGTGTTCCTCCGGATTCAAATATCTTTCCGAGGAAACTTTTGGGGAGTATATATCCGCTGCCTGCTGTAAAAAGCAAAGCTGCAGATTCCCCTACAATTCGCCCGATTGCCAGAATAATTCCCGTTACAATACCAGGCATTGCGCTGGGAAGCAAAATAGTGCGGATCATATACCATTTCGTTGCACCGATTCCCAATGCGCCGGAGCGGTAACTTTCTGGAACTGTCTTTAACGCTTCCTGTGTGGTTCGTGTAATAAGCGGAAGAACCATTATGGATAAGGTCAGGGCGCCAGTCAGTATGGAATAGCCAAGTCCCAGGGTAGTGCCAAAGAATACATAGCCGAAAAGCCCAAATATAATGGAGGGAATACCGGATAATGTCTCTGTCGTAAATTCAATAATACGAACCACTTTACCGCCTTTTGCGTATTCGTTTAAATAAATGGCAGAGCCCACACCAAGAGGAGTGGCGATAACCAGCGTAATTGTTACTACATACAGTGTATTGACTATATTTCCCAGAATACCAAAGGTTCCTTTTATGGTGCTTGGTACTGTAGTTAGAAATGCTACATTTATCTGGGAAACACCTCTTACAAATACATATCCCATGATACCAATAAGAATAAAAATTGATATCAGGGCGCATAAATAAATAAGTGCTGTTAAAAGGGAGTCTGAAACTCTTTTCTTACCATTATATATACTATTTAAAATAATGGAATCCCTATGAACAGGTATTGTGAGATCATTTGTCATTTTTATTCCCTCCTTTCTTTAAAAGGCTGTTGAGAATTACGTTTATCATCATAATGAAGATAAACAGGACAAGCCCGATGGTAAACAGAACCTGCTTATGAAGGCCGGAGGCATAGGACATTTCTGATACAATGGCTGTTGTAAGGAAGCGGACGGAATGGAAGGGAAGCGGAATGTTTACAGAGCTTCCTGATACCAGACTAATTGCCATGGCTTCCCCGATCGCTCTGCCGGTACCCAGAACTATGGCAGTTATGATGCCCGATTTTGCAGCAGGAATCACCACATGGAAGATCGTCTGAATCTTTGTTGCACCTAATGCCAGGGATGCACTTCTAAAATGCTGTGGAACAGAGCGGAGGGCAGTTTCGCTGATATTGATTACAGTTGGAAGAATCATAAGTGCGAGAACCAGTACCGCTGAAATTAAATTAGCTCCGCCTGTAAACTGATGAGTGGAAGAGCCTTTAAAAATCTTCAGTTCTAGATCGTACATAATCGGATTCAATATAAGGATTCCTAAAAGACCATAAATAACAGATGGAATTCCAGCTAAAAGTTCTACTGCAGGACGGACGATATCAGCCAGTTTTTGAGGGGCTACCTCTGCCAGAAACACCGATGTCATAACACCAATGGGAACGCCTATTAAGATAGCAAGAGCAGTGCCAACAATTGAAGTTAAGATAACATATAGAATTCCAAAGCTGGGTACGGCCGCATCTGGTTTCCAGACAGAACCAAATAAAATATCCAGAATACCCACTTTAAACAATGCAGGAGTGCCGCTGGTTAACATATAAATACTGATTGACGCCACAGCCAGAACAGCAAAGAAGCCGCAGATGGTAAATATCACTTCTGCAGCATGTTCAATACCAGATTTACTTCCGTGACCGCCAAATATGGAATAAGACTTTGATTGCATATAATGGCTCCTTTCGTGAGATGGGGACGTAGCTTAAGCATTCAGCTGCGTCCCCATGTAGTGCTTCCTGTTCCGATTAGTTAGCTGGGATTAAACCAACAGATTTTACTAATTCTTTTCCTTCATCAGAATGGATATAATCGAATAATGCTTTTACATTGTCGTTCTGCTTGGAAATATCACCTTTGGTTGCCATAACAAATGGACGGCTTAAGAAGTAGGAACCTGCTTTGATGTTCTCTGGTGTAGGATCTGTATTCTCCAGCTTTAATGTTTTTACAGTTTTGTCAAGTACATCAAGAGAAACGTAGCCAATGGAACCTGGAGTAGATGCTACCTTTGCCATTACTGCACCAGTACTGTCAAGTTCGTTGCTGTATTTGCATTTGTCTTCCAGTTTTAATAATTCTTCAAATGCACTTCTTGTACCAGAACCAGATTCACGTCCAATGACTACGATAGGCTGATCCGCTCCGCCTAAATCTTTCCAGCTGGTGGTAGTACCGTTGTAGATGGCAATCAGCTGATCCTTTGTCAGATTCTCAACTTTATTAGAAGGATCGGTTACTACCGCAATACCATCAATTGCTACTATATTTTCAACAATTCCTTTTGATTTTTCTTCATCTTTCAAATTACGGGAGGCATTTCCGATATCAGCAGCGCCGTTGGTAACAGCTTCAATTCCTGCTCCAGATCCAACAAACTCAGCCTGTACGGTAACACCAGGATATTTTTCCATAAATACTTCACTTAAAGCAGTTGCAAGCTTTTCCATTGAGGTAGAACCAACCATGCTGATGGAACCCTTTAAATCTGCAGTGACCTTCGCTGTTGTTGCTGCAGCGGCAGCAGTCGTTGTCTGGGTTGTACCTGCAGTTGTTTCAGCCGCTTTTGTTCCAGCTGTTGTTGTCTCAGTTGTGCTATTTCCGCATCCGGCTAATGCTCCCATTGTTAATACAGCCATGCCAGCTGCTGCAAGTATTTTTATTAAATTTTTTTTCATAATCACTATCTCCTCTTTTCATTTTAAATTGCTTTCGCTTACAAGTTGGAGTATAGCAGTCGGTTCTTTTTTCTGAAATCATGTTTTGGTATAGAGTCTGTAAAGCTTGTGTAAAACACGGCAACTGGTGTATAATTCTTCTAAAACCAGTATCTGCAGAAAAGTAGTTTAGATTCATAATCTTTTCTTTCCTGTCCGGTAAACACGGTAAAAACCGCTGAATTACGGAAAAATCTCTTTATTCTTTATAAAAATAACGGGATGGACTGGACAGAATGGGAGCAAATGTGGTAAATTGTTACGTGCATTTTATTATGGAAATAACAAAAGATGATTCCGTAATTTTTTAGAACGGATACAAAGGATACGAGAATGGAGGACGTTTTCATGGGAGCATATCAACTGAAAATCACGATCAAAGGAAGCAAGCCGCCGATCTGGAGAAGGATTCTGGTACCGCAAGGAGTAACGTTTGAAACACTTCACAATACGATTCAGGCGTCATTTTGCTTGTCTGGCCAAACACCGTATCAATTTGAATTTCGTTCAGAGAAAATACGGGTAGCCTCAGATAATATAGAACAGACGGGAAACTATCAGTATCTTCCAACAGCCCAGGCCATTAACGATCAGATAGGAACGGATTCCAAATTTACATATGTGTCTTATGGCACCAGTAACCTGGAAATTACAATTCAGGCTGAAGACTATTTAGATGAGTGTCAGGAGATGTCAGCCAGAGTTATTAAATATAAAGGTGAAGGTTTATCTGATAATGAAATGGAATACGATATGGCGGCAGTGAATCTGCGTCTGGAGCAGATGGCTGACGGATCTGAGCCTATTATGATTTCCGATATCTTTGACTGCTACGATAAAAACAGCATATTGGAAATAGCAAAAAGACATCATATGACGGGAACCAGTAAGTTAAATAAAGAAGAACTGGTACAGAAGACCATTTCTTATATATTAAATGAAAAAATAATGAAGCCTTATTTTCTTTGTGTTCGCGATTGTGAAATGGATGCATTTGAGAAGCTGATGTCCGGCGGCACAAAGCTGAACTCTCTGGAAGAAGAAAATTTGGAATATCTATATGCAGGAGGATATATAACTTCGGGAGCAGACAGTAGTTTTCTGGTCGCAGAGGAAGTTGTAAAAGCATACAAAGCACTGAATACTGCCAAGTTCCAGGAAGAGCGTACCCGTATAAGCAGAATCGGTGACTATATCTGTGCTGCCAATTCTCTGTATGCCATAACTCCTCCATCTGTCCTTCTGGAAACATTTAATAAATATGAAGAAAAGAAGCTGACAGTGGAGGAACTTTTAAGCGCATACGAATCATTAAGACCGTATCGTTTAATGGTAACCTATATAGATGGTAATTTTGTAGATGCAGCGTTAGCAGAGCAAAAAAGTTATACTGATCTTTTGCGTACGCAGAGGAAAGTTCCCTATTATATTCCTACTCAGCAGGAAATCCGCTTTATGGCGGATAATTCCGGATTTTTAATGGGGAGAGAATTAAGCAGGCTTAGTGAGTTCCTGATCTCTGAATTAAGTGTGACGGATGACATGATACCTCTCATACTCCGCCAGGTTCAGGCTGAACTCAGTATGGGCGGACAACTTCAGGAAGTTGTAAACGATTTAGAGGCAGCAGGAATACTTATGGGTTCATCCGAACATATGGAGAAGCTTGCTGTAATTGTAACTGATATCTGGAACAATACCCGAATGGTGCTAAACAGGGGACATAAACCTTATGAGATGGTAATGAAAGGTTTCAATGAAGTGAGCGCTCAAAGGAAGAATATTCAGAAGATCTATCCAAATGATGCCTGTCCCTGTAATAGCGGTAAGAAATACAAGAAATGCTGCGGCAAAAATGCCTGATCTTTTAGTTGGAAAAAAGGAGCTCATCTGTAAAAGGAGATGAGCTCCTTTTTTGTCATGAATGTCATGAAAAACATGTTTTTCGAAATTATTAAAATATTTCAAAAAATATGTTGACTTTTGTCGAAAGCTTTGATATGATATACCTCGCCGCTGAAAACGGCGGCAAACTTCTTCTAAAACACATCGATGAACGATGAGAAAAGTTTTAAAGAAAATAAAAAACTGGTTGACAGATAAAGGAAACCATGGTATTATATACCAGCTGTCAAAAAACAGTGAAAGAAATCAAAAAAAGAAAATAAAAAAGTTGTTGACAAAACAGAAGCGACATGATAGAATAAACGGGTTGCTCCTGAAGCGGACAACACAAACAGCACTTTGAAAACAGAAGATTGAACAGTATGTAAAACCCTGAAAATTCTAATAATAAGCTGTGTTTGAACAGCTTTGAATGAGAAATTCAGAAC
>NZ_PTJA01000007.1 GCF_002934545.1 Lacrimispora xylanisolvens | reverse complement strand
CCAGATCGTTGTAGAAAACTAAAAACACGGTAAAGATACCGCCGCCCCAATCGGGCGGCGAACTTATTGACCTGGACTGGTTATTTACCATTTACAAGGTAAAATTGAAATTATGATATAATGGAATATAAATATGAGACTCAGATGTAAAAAATTAAAAGATCTGGATGGAGAAGATAGTTGAGAAAAAAATTGGAAAGGAAAAATAAAATGAAAAAAGTAGTAATGGGTTCGATGATGTTTTTGGCAGGATTATTATCGTGTTCAATTCTAATAGCAGGGTCCACATTGAAAGACATAACGATTAATGGGAAATATTCATTTCTTTGGAATTTATCCAGTCTGGGTCTTGTGCCAGTAACTGTTTTATTTAGCGCTATTGCATTAGCTGGTTTTCTGATTGCCTTGTGGGGGTTATTAGATAAAAACAATTAAGCATTAATTAAAAAACGATCAGCGAAAATATCTGGTAGTTTTTTAGTGCAACAGAACAGATAAACTGAGATTTTAAGTAATATAGTTCTTTGGTAATTGAATATTGATTGTAAGCGTGATATAATAAAGAGAACACCAGTTCTGTATTAGAAAAGGAGATTATAATGATTCGAAGAATGCCAACTCATTGTGGGGATGAAACTTGTTCGTCAAGTGTCGTTGCAGGAGATTATATTTTCCTGGCACACCATGGAGGAGGACAAGACAAAGAGGATATTATTTATCAAATGAGACACACGTTTGAAGGTATGAAGAAAACGCTTGCTTCTGTTGATGCAACTCTTGATGATATGGTTCAGATAAATCTTTACCTCAGAGATATTTCAGATTTCAGAGCAGCAGCTGATGTTTTCCAGGATTACTTTAAGAATGGGGCACCTGCTAGAATGACAACAACAACAGAATTTGTTGGTAAGACTTGCTTGTGCCAAATGGATGGGATTGCATATAAACCATTATAGTAATTATACAGTGATAAAAATATCTTGAATATAGTTTGCCAGGCTGCAAAGATGCTCAAGCAGGCCTTTCCTGAACTGGGTTTAATTGGTGATGTTGCACTTAATCCATATACAGATCATGGACATGATGGCATTTTGAAAAATGATTATGTGGATAATGACGGAAGCGTAAAAATATTAACTCAACAAGCGCTTTTACTGGCGAAGGCAGGTATTGATATTGTTGCGCCATCGGACATGATAGATGGACGTGTTGCTGCAATAAGAACTGCATAAGATGAGCAGGGGATGATTCAAACAAGAATAATGTCTTATGCTGCTAAATACGCTTCCTGGTTCTATGGCCCCTTCCGCGATGCATTGGGTTCAGGGAAAGCGCTTAAGAATAATAAAAAGACTTATCTGATATGGTGATGAAAACCAGGGCTTCCGTATCTGGATATCATTTAACGGGTGAAGTCTCAATTCGCAGTTCCTACATTTGCATATCAGGTTAGCGGCGAATATGCGATGTTGATGGCTGCTGTTCAAAATGACTGGCTTGATCCAAATATTGTTATCATGGAGAGCCTGCTCGCATTTAAACGTGCTGGTTGTGATGGAATTCTCACTTATTTTGCTTTAGATATTGCAAAGCAGCTTCACGGTGAATAATAAATAGTGTGGAAATAATTCAAAAGATGCCCGTTCAACACGCCCATAATAAAATTTGCACTACATCACATGGTTACTCTGGAAGATTTATTTTGTTCAGTGATTTCCCCAATAAAAAATGTAATAAGGGTGCCTATGGAAAGAATAAGAGTATCTATGTCTGATACTGAATCAAAAAATAATGGAAAGTTTATTGGAAAATCACAATACATATATGTGAAAATTTCTTTGAGAGAACCTATAAATATCATAATTACATAAGATATTACAGATAAAAAAAAGCATATTCCAAAGTTAAAAAAACCAAGACGCCTTAATGTTATTTTACCAATAAAAAATCCAAAAAAGAATGAACCGCAATATATGTATAAATATATTAATAAGAAACCTGGATAAGCCAATGGTTCGTTATACTTTGGCAGTAAATAAAAGGTGATGAAGTACGCAAATATTACACACAAAGAATAAACCATAAATGGGATATAAGCTTTTATAAAACTTTTCATATCATGTCCTTTCATTAACGAAATGACAAATATAAGGCGAAGAGGTTGCTTGTGCCAAATGGAGAGTATCTTTATAAGCGAACGATGTATTCATTTTTGCCCTGCTGCAATATCCAAATACGATTGATAACATTGTTCATAAACAGCGGATAAATCATATCTCTTTAAGGTGTTAAAATTCTTTATTCCCTCTTTGTACATATCGAAAAAATTGCGTCTGTCATGTAAAGCCATCTGACCGCTTTCAAGAGGGAGAGAGGACATTTTCATAATGCCATGATATACATGATTGTGAGCCTCCAGTGCTCTCATTTCCACATAGGTGGCATTGGATGGGTCTATATTGTTAACTGATACGGTCTGTTCAAATTCATTCCCCTTTTCATCAACTCCTTTTGCATAAATAACCGGGTCATCAGTCGTTGATTCCTCTGCATATTTAAGGAAAAAGGATAAACCTGTACCATTTCCGCCAGAATAAAGCATGTCTGGAGTTTTAAAATAAACTTTTATAGACTTGCCTGAGGTGGATGATAAATTAGAACTGTTATCCCAATCATTTTTAAACATTGATGATTTCTTATCGATGTTTAAATTTACTGGACTGCCAGTGTGCTGGTTGCCGTAATTATATGGTGTTATGAACATATTTTCCTCCTAAAGTAAGATATAAGTCTATAATAACAAAATAATACGTCTGATTCAAGATAAATGTCAAAATAAGGCAGATGAGTGTTCGAATTGTCGTGGGATTTATGTTACTCTATAATACGCTTTTGCCACAATGTCAGAAGTGGAAAACTCAATTCCAAGAGTACAAAAACCAAATAGCCATTGGACGGTAAGCCGCACGTAAGTATGGAAATCAAACGACCAATCCCTCCAAAGAAAAAGAAGAATGCTATCACCCTAAGCGTTTTCTTTTCACGATCAATTCGTGGAATCATCCATAGTATGACTATACCAATGCCTAGCCATAGACCACTATAAAATCGTATATTACTGTCCAGCATAAGAAGGCCTTTCGAATATTCTTGCCCTTCAGCAAATCCATAGTACCAGTTGACCGCGCCATATCTTATCCCTAAATAAGCTGTATATAATGCCAAAATACTTATAGAACCAAGTATCAACTGCATGATACGCTTTGGTATAATCCTGTTTTTTTTCTTATCTATTACTTTATCTTCCTTCAAGTCAATTCACACTCCTCTTATATTATAACAATTAGTTATATATCGTTTCGATATTACTAATTATAAAAAATGCACTTTCTCTATTTTCTAAATAAGAAATGTGCCCATAATTGTTAGCCTTTTATACTTTTTGTTTATAGGCCATTTAAAATGGATGTTGCTAAAGTTTCTGCTGTTTTTCTAGCCCTATCACTAAAATCTGAAGCGTCACTAAATGGGATGATAAATTCGCCAACAAGTTTAGTGTGGAACATCCCCTTATTCTCTCCATCAAAACCTCTGCGGAAGAATTCCTGCACCAAATCTGCATTCCCCTCTTCCTGACCAGCGCAGGTTATTAGTAGTGCAACACTTTTTCCATCTAACAGGGGTGTGTTGGACAGGCAAAAAGATCGGTCAACAAGAGGCTTCATCTGTGCAGTAAGGTCAAAACTATAAAGAGGGGATGCATAGACCACAGCATCTGCTGAAATAATACGCATAAGTACCTGTTCGGCATCGTCTTTTTGTACGCATCCAGCAGCATTTTGTTTTTGCATACATGCATAGCATCCTAGACAACCGTTTATGTGATAATCTGTTATATTAATTCGGTCAATTTCATGTCCTTGAGACAGTAATTGTTTCTCAAAAAATTCAAGTGCAGTAGCGGTTTTTCCATGTTTTTTGGGACTCCCCATAACAGTTGTTATTTTCATATTTTTTCTCCTTCGATTTGTTTTAATAAATCATTGCACCAGTGAATTATAAACTGATAATAATTCACACCATAAACCATTGTAGAATATATAAAGGTGTATTGTTTAACATTATTCACTTTTTCAACATCAGATTTTTCTTTCCTTAACTGATTAAAAAGTGATTCTACTTCTGTAATAAAAGTTTTTATATTCAATATTGCTTTTTCTTTCGGTAAGTATTGGTAAAAGTAGAAATAAACTAAATGTTCTTGCTTTGTTTTAGAAAAAACAATCGGTTTTTCCAGCCAGTTAAGAAAATGTGATTTACCAATATCGGTTATTGAATAAATTTTTTTGAATTTACTACTCTCCACCACTTCACTGGATTGGATATATCCTTTCTCCTCTAACCTCTTTAATGCCGGATAAATGCTGCCGAAGCTTGCATCAAAAAAGTAGGATGTGCAATTTGTCATCCACTGTTTTAAATCATACCCGCTCATTTCTTCTTTCATAAGATATCCTAAAATAATGTATTCTAGCATATGACCTCCTATATCGTTTATTTATATATCGATTTGATATAATATATATTATATAAATAATGTTAATATTGTCAACAACTTTTTTCTGAAAATTGTTCACACAATAATAGATTTCGTTCACTTCATGGGCTGGATAAGTCTTGGTTACAAAACCATAGGTATATTGACATAATTATATTGATATATTATACTTAATCTATTATACAGAGAACTTTTATCATCGTTATTCTGGCCAGCAAAAAAAGAGAATAACAAAACAAATGAATCAGACTAAAATAACTGAAACTAGCACTTGACCGCAAAAAAACAGAATGGGATGCGAGAGATGTTAAAAAGAGAAAAGAAGGAAAATCCAGGCAAACTTACCCCTTATAAAAAAAACCTGATCAACAAAATTGAGAATATTTGCAAAGTGAGTGACGTATATTCTGCTGAGAATGGAGATAAAGGGTATTTAGATGGCGATGACGAACTGGAAAAAGCCATCAACAAATTGATCCAGGTAAAAACTGCCCAGACCAGAGCATTATTTGTTAAGAACACAGAGATCATTGAATTCATTACTCAAATGGATTATATTAAGGAAATGGTTGACGGAATTACAAATCAGAAAATCCATGTGGAAAATGTGGCGGCAAGCAGTGAACAGATGAGCCACGCAATCGAACAAGTGGCAACTTTTGTCCAGAATTCTTTCGTAACTACTAACGATACCATCGAAGTCTCTAATGAATCCCTGCAGACAATTAATAAATCCTTTGATTATATCAATAAGTCCTTTGATGAAATGTCAGTGGTCAAGGAAAAAATCAAAAACGTGGCTTCCGATGCCAAAGAAATTGAGAATATTGTCAATATCATAAACGATGTTGCAGGGCAAACGAATTTATTGGCATTGAACGCCAGTATAGAGGCTGCCAGGGCCGGAGATAAGGGAAGAGGTTTTGCTGTTGTTGCAAATGAAATTAAGAAATTAGCCGATAGTACAAAGGAGTCAGCAAATTATATTAAAAACCTGGTCAAAAAACTCAGGGAAGAAATTGGAGGATCTCAGGACGTTATCGACGGTTCTGTTAATCATTTTTCGGAAGGTAAAAATTTCATCAATCAGGCAGTAGGATCCATTGATGCGATTGAGACTTCTCTAAAGAATATCGGAGAGGCATTTAGCGGGATATCCTCTAATATTGAAGAGCAGAATGCAACTACCGAAGAAATTTCCTCTCAACTTATAGAAATTAACAGAAATACCTTGCAGTTATATGATTTATGCACGAAAACAGGACAAGGTGTTTTTAATTTGAGCAAGCTTACAGAGGAAAGCAGAGGCTTGGGACGACCATGGTTTAAGGATTTTCAGGGAATGGATATGGTAAGACCCATGATAGGAGAGCATTTGCTTTGGAAATGGAAAGTTTATAATGTTTTATGCAATTTTACAAAAGCAGATGAGTCCAGTATTAACGAATATACTGAATGTACTCTTGGAAAAATGCTTGAAAATATGAAAAAAACAAAATCAGATTCTCCTTTGCTGGCCATTTATGAGCCTCATAAAAATGTACATAATTTATCCAAAAAAATTATAAGAGATTATAATAGCGGCAGACATTCAGATATTGACAAGGATTTGTTTGAATTAAACAAGAATACGGAGATACTGGTCAATGGAATAAGAAAAGTATTGTGATCATGTATTTTAATACCAGAAAAGGAAGTCCCTGGGTCTATTCCCCCGGAGCTTCCTTTTCTGGCTTTAACCTCAATAATCCATTGTATTTAATATTATTAGTTTGTATAATCCAATGTATTAAACGAAATTTATTAGGAAAAAGGGAGGTAATTATGAAAAATAAAAAAGTTGCGGTTGTTACAGGCGGGAGCTCAGGAATGGGACTGGCTATCTCAAAAAAGCTTCAATATATGGGTATGCACGTTATCGTTTTTGACAAACAAATTCCGCCAGAGGATTTTGAATTTTATCATGTTGATATTAGTAATGATGAGGAGATTAAAGCAGCGCTGTCCCATATCCCGCATTTAGATATTGTTGTAAATAATGCAGGTATCTACTTTGAAAAGTATCTGGAAGACACTACAAACGAAGAGTTAGACAGAATGGTGGATATTAATATTAAAGGGACTTATCTTATGACGCGTAATTCAATAGAAAAAATCAAGGCTTCAAAAGGTTCCATTGTGATTATTGCCTCCTGTCTGGGACTTGTCCCGGAGTTAACCTCACCACTCTATTGCACAACGAAAGCAGGACTTATTATGCTGACAAAATGCCTTGCACAGCAATATGCCCAGCTTGGAGTCCGAGTTAATTGCGTCTTACCCGGACCCATTAATACCCCTCTTTTACAGAATAGTTTTCCTGATCAGGAAACTGCCGACCGTTGTTCTGAACGCATTCCGCTAAAACGCATAGGAGAGCCCGAGGACATAGCAAATATGGTGGCTTTTCTCGTAAGCGATGAGGCGGGTTATATAACCGGAGGGGCTTTCCCGGTTGATGGGGGAGTATCCTCTACCAGCATGTATTCAAAATAAATTAAGAAAGCAGAAGGGAGAGTTTTATGAATTATATGGGAGATTCCACCTGGTGGAAAGACCGGTTTAAAAGCAGAAAGCTGGAAATTATGGGTCATGAGAAATGCCTGGAAGAGGATATGTCTTATTTTCCGTTAAAAGGGAAAATTCTTGATGTTGCCTGTGGAGATGGAAGAAATTCCATCTATCTGGCTCGTTTGGGTTATGAGGTACTTGCCGTTGATTTTTGTGAAGAAGCGATAAACAGATTGACTTACTTTGCTAATAGGGAAAACCTGAACATCAGGACTAAGATAGTTGATCTGTCACAAGACAGCTTAAATACATTAGAGGAAAAGTTTGATGCGATTATAATCAATCATTATAAACCAACCCCGGGACTGTTAAAAGATTTTGTAGATATACAGAATAAAAATGGATTGCTGTGGGTAAATGGTTTTCGTACAATACCATTGGATAATCCGGATATAAAAGAGAGTGATATTATGCTGGAAGAGGAATTTGAATTATTAGATAAGAACTTACTTTTAGACAGAAAATTTTATGAAATTAATCAAAGAGAATTTGTCAGATATATATGGCGTATCCAGTCGTAAAACTGAGGCGGACATACATTTCCAATATAGTTTAAAAAAACTACTAACTAAAAAAGTTAGTAGTCTGATTTGTTAAAGCGTCTGCAATTCCTGAATTATCAAAAAAGAAATTATCACTGTTCCAATCACTGTTCCAAAGATTGTCCTGTTATTTCGCACCCAACCGTTTCAATGCAGGACTTTATTAAATTTTCATCGGCAGATTGATTGTATCCAACCTCAATGGAGCCTCGCGCTACATCTATATTTACCATAGATACTCCGTTAATTTTATCTAACGCATTTTTCAGCTGGGTTTTGATTTCGGAATTCTGTATTCCTGATGTTTCATAATGAATTCTATTCATAGAATGCTCCTTGTATTATTAATCATTTTTCTGGACATTTAAGGCGCTTAAGCCTTTCTCATCCTGTCTGATATCAAAGTTAACAGACTCGCCTTCGTGAAGGTCCTTATTATGAGTCTTTTCTTTAACTTGAGAATGATGTACGAAAACATCCTGACCATCATTGGTTGAGATAAAGCCATAGCCTCTTTCATTGTCAAACCATTTAACAACACCGGTATAATTAGACATGGTTAAATCCTCCATCCTTATCTTTTTGAATTATCATCTTTTAAACCAAATACTGCTCTGGCGCTTTCCGCCTGAGGGTTGTGATTAATATGTTTGGAATGAAAAGTACCATCTTCTTTTTTATGATTACTTGTGCTTTTCTTAGAATTATCTCTGCTCATTATTTTTCTCCTTTTCCTGATGTTTTTTTTTAGTATGCTACAGATGCCACAATAAAATCATAAGATAAGCCACCATATAATGGTAGCGATTCCTGCTCCGATCATGCAGCAGATTGTATCGTTCATAGTATCAACAAGACCGGCTGGTTGAATTGCATTTTCTGGCATATGATTTACTGACGCATGAATTTTCTGCCAACGCTGGGCATTACCATGTGTAAGGCAATCACTTACATATTCAAGGACTTCCCATATTACATGGAGTGTCACGGAAAATGTAAATCCAAACAGAAGAAATATTATTTTTTTTGAATCGGGATTTATCTTAATTATTGCTGTCCCAAATCCGGTAAATCCAACTCCGGAAAGAAAATGAATGGTTCGGTCCCACCACCAGTACCGATCGTAATAACCCAGGCTGCTGCCAAGATATAATGCCATAAATAAAACAATCAGGTAGATGACGGTGCTGTAGGGATCTATGACTATCCCCAGAAACCGGTCTGCCATGCCAGGCAGATAAGATAATATAAACACCAATATAAGAGAACCAATAATTTTGTATTTTTTCTTAATTAAATAGTACAATGCCAAAACAATTGATAAACAGCGGAAAACAAGCTGAAACAAATTTATAATATGCATATAGTCACCTCGAAATGAAGTATGTACGATTGTAAGAGGAGTATGCAAGTTAATTTACTGGTATTAAATACAATTTCCAGAACATAAAATGATATGATCCCAGTGCATTGTAAAAGTGAGGCTGATCTGTTATGAATTATGAAAAAATGAGCGCTTGTGAAAAGCGGGAGGCCATAGAACTCCTGGGAATCATAGTGACAGCATTGTTGTTATTGTATTTACTCATCGCTTTTTACTTTACCAGTCATTTCTTTTTTTCTACGACCATAAACGGAGCAGATGTATCTTTAAAGAATGAAAGACAGGCGGATCAAAGCATAAGAAGATACACGGAGAATTATAAGCTCCATCTGATTGAACGAGAAGGTAAATCGGATGAGATTACCGGACAGGAAGCAGGGCTGGAATACAAGAATAAAACATATGTAAAAGAAGCACTTAATGAGCAAAAAGCACTTCAATGGATCGGATCATTATTTAAAAAGCAGGAATTTCTTTCGGAAAATTTATTTTTCTATAATGAGAACAAGC
Source organism: Lacrimispora xylanisolvens (assembly GCF_002934545.1). GTDB lineage: Bacteria > Bacillota > Clostridia > Lachnospirales > Lachnospiraceae > Lacrimispora > Lacrimispora xylanisolvens. Next base: position 273,619 of record NZ_PTJA01000007.1, on the reverse strand, counting down.
TAAATTTGACGTTGAATCAGTTAAACTGCTTTAAACAGGCCAAAATAGAGCCCCAAAATGTATCTTATCAATACACAGACGGACATTATCAAATGGTAAAGGAAATTTACGGTAATCGAGTTGAAAAAGAAAAACTAAAAGCTGCTGTAACAGACAGCCTTTTTAAAGGAGAAACAAAACTTGATCTGGAAGCAAATTCCTGTTACATAAATCCCGTATATACCATGAAATCCCCCAAAGCCTTTAAAACCCTGAGACATTTAAATAAATGCGCTTCTACCCATGTCACTTATCTTTTTGGCAGTGAAAGAGAAGTGGTTGATGGCAATGTAATACAGTACTGGATTGCAGTAGATGAAAATCTGGATATGATACTGGATAAAGATAAAGTCAGGGCCTATGTGAAAGCTATGGGGAAGAAATATGATACGGTTGGCGTGAAAAGAAGTTTTAAAACCTCTCTCGGGACAATGGTGGATATAGAGGGGGGAATCTATGGCTGGAAAATTGATCAGGAAGCTGAAACATTGGCACTGGCGGAAAATATCAACTCAGGGCGGATTCTTATAAAAGAACCTGCTTATGTTCAAAAAGCAGTATCCAGGTCTGGTAATGAAATTGGAGAAACCTATGTGGAGATAAATATAACCAGACAGCATATGTGGTTCTACAAGGATGGCAGACTCATTGCCCAGGGCCCGGTGGTTACGGGGAATCCTAACAGAGGTAATGCTACAGTAACCGGAGCTTACATGCTGAATTATAAACAGGAAGGTGCAGTGCTGTCCGGGCCTGGTTACGAAGCCGGTGTCCAGTACTGGATGCCCTTTTATGGAAATATCGGAATTCACGACGCGAAATGGAGGCATGCGTTTGGAGGCGAGATTTATAAAAAGAATGGAACACATGGCTGCGTGAATGCTCCCTATTATCTTGCTAGAACAATATACAATTATATAGAATCCGGTATTCCCATCATCTGTTATCAGGAGAAAAATTGAGTATAGAACAAAATAGTGATGAATATATTCCAGGTAGACTTCCAACCCGGTCTATGATAAAATGCAACTGGCGGATTAACGCTTTTACTTCATTTAAGACAAAGGGGATAAAGATGGCTAAATTATATTTCAGATATGGGGCGATGGGCAGTTCAAAGACAGCAAACGCACTAATGACCAGATATAATTTTATAGAAAAAGGAAAACAGGTGCTGCTGGTAAAACCGGATATTGAAACCAGAGATGGGATAAACAAGATCCGATCAAGGATTGGCCTGGAGGCGGAATGCATTGTATGGTCTGAGTTGGAGAAATATGATTCGGAACAGCTGAAAAAATCTGATGTTATTATCATAGATGAAGCACAGTTTCTTGCAGAAGCAGATATTGATAAGCTGGCTTATATCGTAGATCAGTATGAGATACCGGTCTTTTGCTATGGTCTTAGAACGGATTTCACTTCACATCTTTTTCCGGGTTCCAAACGGCTCATGGAACTGGCTGATGAAATAACGGAATTAAAGACCGTCTGCTGGTGCGGCAATCGCGCAGGAATGACAGCAAGGATCGATGGAAGCGGAAAAGTTGTGAGAAACGGAGAACAGATTCTGATGGGAGCTAACGATAAATATGTATCTCTGTGCAGGAAACACTATAATGAAGGAAAGATCAAGCCTGACTGAGAGAGTGTTGGCTGACAGGTTGTTATTTTAACAAATGATAGAAACTCCTGATATCAGGATTATAAGTATCTGCTTTCAATAAAATCATGGTTTCCTCCAATGAAGAAATTAAGGGGATAAAAATAACCCAGAGAGGTATGTACCCCAGAATAACAGCCGCGGGGCATGCAAAAAAGAAGATGAAACCGGATAATTTATTTCCTATGGTGTGGAGGATACCTGGTATACCAAATTTTTTTCTTGTGATATACAAATTAAAGAAACGGATCAGTGCGATCAGGATGGCTCCTGAAATAATCGGCGCCGGTATCGTGAGGCTGTAAGAAAGCAGCATTCTGAAAAATGCGGCAAAAAAGAATATAAAATCAGCCAGGCTGTCCAGTCTGGCTCCTGTTTTTGTTTGCCACTTAAATTTTCTTGCAAGAAAGCCGTCAAGGACATCGCTTATTCCGCAGACAAAATAGATCACCAGAAAAAGAATCCAGTTTTTCGTTATAAAAAATAAAAAGACAGACAGGATCAGGCGGACCAGTGTAATATAGTTTGGGATATTTTTCATATTAATCTCCATAGCAGGGAACGTAACTTTCATCTTAACTATGGCACAGAACGCTTTTGTTGTCAATCATATGGATAAACGAAACCTGATGGTATGTCAGGAGTCGTTTATCCAAATTTACTAGTTTAGAGTAAAATATCTATTCCCAACGGAAAAAGCGAAGGGAGAGGGCGGCACATATGAATCCAATCCCTGCCAGGAAATAAACAGGTAAGGCTGACTCTTTTACAGGAGATCCCAGTACTGCAGCTTTTAACAGTTTAATCCCCTGAGTAAGAGGCATGAGATCCGAACATTTTTGAAGTGCAGATGGCATGATTTCATATGGAAGTGTGGCACCGGAAAAAATAATCATAGGAAAATAGAGAATGCTGGCGGCTGCGCTGGCAGTTTTTATATCTGGCGCAATTCCTCCTACCAAAAGTCCGATGCTGAACATGGATACCATCACCAGTAAATATGCTGCTAAGAACGTCAAAACGGATCCTCTTAATTGAAAGTCGAAAAATATTACTCCTGCAGTGTAGAGCAGAACGAGAGAAGCAAAGGAATAGAAAGCATAGATGGACAGCTGTACGGCAAGTATTAGTACAGGACTTGCAGGTGTCACTTGAAAGCGTTTTAGAATATGCTTTTTTCGGTAATCAGACACCACAAGAGGCAGACCCATGACACCGCCCGCACAGATTGCAATCGTTGACACTGCCCCAAATGACTGCTCTACAAAGGTATAACCTGCACCTTCAAAAGCAGGTTTGTCCTTGTAAATAATTCCTAAAAGAATAAAAATTGTTACTGGCATACAGATTGCAAAGATAAACATATCCAATCCTCGAAGCGATAATTTGCACTCTGTTCTAAGTAGTGTTCTAAATGCTTTCATTTTTTCTTTCCTCCTCTGTAAAATAGAAGTAAGCATCCTCCAACTGGTCATAAGGACTGTTTTGTATGGCTTCATTTACGGTTCCCTCAAAAACGGTTCTTCCATTCTTTAAGATCATTATTTTGTCACACAGAGTTTCTACTTCGTCCATAAAGTGGGAAGTTAAAAGTACAGTTAACCCGTCTTCTTTCAGTTTTAAGATGCTGTTCCATACATCCCGACGTGCCCGTACGTCGAGCCCTGTTGTCAGTTCGTCTAAAAAGATTACTTCCGGATCTGCGATGAGAGCCAGTGCAATAAACAGACGCTGCTTTTGTCCCCCGGATAAGTCGTTTACCATCACCTTAAGTTTATCAGAGAGTCCAAACTGATGCAGCAAAAGTTTTGGATCTCTGGGCGTCTTGTATAAAGAGGCAGTGACTTGGCAGAGCTCCCATACCCGTATTTTGTCCTGATAACTGGTTTCCTGAAACTGGACCCCCACCCGTTCATATAATTTTTTTCGATTTGTGAAGGGATTCATACCAAGAATTTCAACTGTTCCATAGTCTGGTTTTCTGGTTCCAAGGATACATTCCATTGCTGTACTTTTTCCTGCGCCATTGGCCCCCAGCAAACCAAATATTTCACCTCTGCATACTGTTAAGTCAAATTGGTCAAGGGCCTTTAAGCTGCCATATGATTTTGTCAGCTTTTCTGCTGTGATTGTAACTTCCATTCTGTTTTCCTCCTTTTGATGATAAAAAGAGAATAACACCAGAACAAAGTCTGGTGTTATAATGTAGAGTCGGCAGGATAAAGTTTTTTCATTTTATTCAACTGAATTTCCATGGCATTTGCAAGTGTTTCTGCTTCCGAAAGAGAAGTAAGCAGTTTATCACAGACTGAAATAATATCTTCTGACTCTTCCGGTGTATCAATTACCTGTCGAATATCGGCACCGGGACTTATGGTAAAGGCATTGAGCATACGAAGAATTGCGGAAAGGGAGTAATTAGCACTACGCAGCAAACGGATGATTTTTAAACGGACAAGATCCTCTCCGGTGTAAATACGATAACCATTCTGCCTTCGTTTTACCGATAAAAGTCCGTTCAGCTCCCAGTTTCTTAATGAATCAATGGATATATCAAGACAGTCGGCAGCCTCTTTTCGGGTATAAACTTCATCTCCCCATTCTTCCGGTTTACCGGATAATAGCTTTTTCGTGATTTTAATGGCTTCTTCTGAATTCCTCTGCTCCTTTTTGATCTGCTGTAAATAATTTTCTGTCATTTTAAGGGCGCTATCGTATTTCAGGTATGCAGCTTCCTTTATAATGTCTACAGCCTGTTTTCTCAGACCGTTTAGAAGAATTTCCGCTTTTAATGCCAGCCTGGCAAATATTATCTGCTCCAGGTGCAGATCTGTGAAAACACGATAGCCGTTGGGGAGGCGTTTCGGTTTTGTAATCAGATTCAGCTCCTCATAGAGTCGTACTGTGTTGGGATGAATTCCTGTTCTATGTGCAATTTCAGCAGTTCGATACGTATTCATAAGCAATGGCACCTCCATTTGGCAGCTACAGTATACCACAGATGGAAAGTCTGGTGCTATAGTGGAGGGTTTATTGTTTGGAATACATCTGTTCCATCCCGTGGATCTGAGTGACCAGCATTAAGTTGCAGGGAGCAGCAATTTTATACTGGCTCCCCAGATCGGCGACAACACCATTTATTCTGTCAATTTCGGTCATTCGCTGATTCTGTCTGTCCTGATACATGCTGGCATAACCATTGGCATCATTGATACATACTTTTGAGACTGCCAGTAGTGCTTCCTTTCTGTCAAGATAAGTGCCGTCTGCTTCTGCGATTAATACGCATTCATAAACAATTCTTTTGCATAAATCCCATAAATAGGGATTGGTATAAATTTCTCCGATCCTGCACTGCATCAATGTGCTTAAGGCGTTGATGCCGCAGTTTATAACCAGCTTCTGCCACAGGACGTACTGGATATTTTCCATGATATTAACGGTAAGACCGCTTTCTTCCAGAGCCTGTGCTGCTATTTTGACATCCCGTAAGGATTCTTCACAGGGAAGATCTGGACCGATGTTAGTGGGACCGCACCCGGAGTGATAAAACTTACCAGGCTCCAGGGAAACACTGTTGTGACTGCTGGTGCCTACAATGATCCGTTCTCTTTTAACAAACTGTGCGATGTCCCGGTTATTGCCCGCACCGTTTTGAAGGGTCATGACGATCGTATCCGGTCCTAACAGAGACTGATTGTTTTTTATGGCTTCATAAGTATGAATTCCTTTTACAAAAACAATAACCAGATCCTGATAGTCAAGACTGGTTCCGCTTAACACTGCTTTTACCTGAAATGGAATTTCTGTATGGTCATGGCTGACTTTAATCAGTCCTTTTGTATTAATGTGTTCTACTAAGGGAGCGTAGCTGTCTAACAGTGTAACTGAATGATTGGGCGCCAGATAGCTGGCATAGAGGCTGCCCATGGCTCCTGCGCCAAGTATTGCTATGTTCATTATGTCCTCCGTGATTGGTATGTTTTTCTTGATTTTACCATGAATTATTTTCTTATTATAATGCTAAAATTTCAATAGTATCATGAAAAAATTTCATGTATAATTAGAAAAGGTAAAAGCAGAGAGGATAATCATATGGATGTAAATAAATATATTCTGTTTGTAAAAGCAGCAGAAACCGGGAATCTTTCCAAGGCGGCAGCACAGCTTAGCTATTCACAGACTGCGGCAAGCCACATGATTTCTTCCATGGAAGAAGAACTGGGAATTAAGCTGCTTTACAGAGGAAGAAATGGTGTCTCATTAACGGAAGAGGGGGAAAGAATTTATTCGGCGGCAAAGGAATTAACAGAAAAGGAAGAGATCATAAGGCAGCTGGCAGGAGAAGAGAACCTACAGCATGGAAAGATCCGCATTGGCGTTATCACAAGTGTTGCAGTCAGATGGATGCCTCAGATGATTATTGAATTCAGAAAAAAATATCCTCTGGTGGATATATTCCTGAACGATGCCATCAATTACGAAATTATGAAAGACTGGTTCTCGAAAGATGTAATTGACTGCGCCATCTCTGCGGAATCAAACAAAAAGGAGAATGAGACCCCGCTGGTAAGAGATCCCTATTATGTCATTTTGCCAAAGGATCACCCTCTTTGTGACTGTGAGACCATTACTCTTACTCATTTAAAAGGGGAAACCTTTATTATACCAAGCGAAGGAACCAGCTATTCCGTGGGGAAAATGCTCCGTCAGGCAAAAGGAAATTTAATGGAGCATAGTGGTTTTTTAAGCGATCAGGCAGCCATATCCATGGTATGCGGAGGCTGCGGAATCAGTATTTTACCAAAGCTGGTTCTGGATTCTTATGGCAGCGGGGGGTATGTAAGAAAAGCTCTGGATCCGGAAGTTTACCGTATTTTATATTTCATCGTTCCTTCCGGCAAGACGCTGCGTCCAACAGTCAGAATATTCTCGGCTTTTGCCAGGGAATGGGTAAAAGAGAATGCGGAAAATGTAATCATTAACTGATATACAGGTATATTCTGACAAAATTTCACCAATCCTAAAAGTCAGATAGGAGTAAGAATTTTAAGAAAAGAGGGATGTTTCTATGAATAATAAAAAGTCAATTACAGCTGAGTTTAAGGAATTTGTTCTGCGGGGAAATGTAGTGGATCTGGCTGTCGGCGTAATAATTGGCGGAGCATTTCAGGGAATTGTAAGTTCCCTGGTGAAAGATGTGATCTCCCCTTTCATCGGTGTGATAACAGGAGGTGTGGATTTTTCCAATCAGTTTTTGCTGCTTTATAAAGTTCCCCAGGGAACGGTCATTCAAACCCTTGCGGATGCGCAGGCACGGGGTCCGGTTTTTGCCTATGGTGCCTTTATAACTTCTGTAATAAATTTCCTCATTATGGCCGTGGTAATATTCCTTATCATTAAGGCGATTAACGTTTTAAGAGGAACGAAACAGGCTGGTGGTTCAGCTGCGGCAGAGGATAAAAAATGTCCTTTTTGTTATCAGCCAGTTGATCCCAAGGCTACCCGCTGTCCTCACTGCACCAGCCAGCTGAATTCCAAAAGTCAGACATCCTAAAGAGAGAATGATGATCTTTGTATAATACGGGGATCATCATTCTCTTTGCGTAATAATAAATTTATAAATTATTATAGAGCTGGTTAATAATACGGTAAACATCAAGTATCCCATAACCCCAGATATTATTTGGATAATGGTAGGCAGGGCTGCGCTGCGCACTTCGGATTAAAAGTTTGTTTGCCTGTTCTCCGGTTATAGAAGTCAGATTTCCTTTTCCCTCTGACCATTCAAACAGAATTGCCATTGCACCGGCAGCCTGTGCAGCAGATGCGCAGGTACCCGTTAATGTTCCGTATTTACCGTTTGGAACCGCACAGGTAATGTTGTAGCCTGGAGCTGCCACGTCAGGCTTTACCTGACCGTTTCTTGTATATCCCCTGCTGGACTCATTTAAAATATTACCTGTCTGCTGATTATAGGCGGTTACTGTAAATACACTTTTGGTATTACCAGGTGAAGTAATGGTCGTATCAGGATCGGGACTGAGAAAGAACGTATTTTCAGAAATTAAATTTCCTGAGGGAAGCCAGGCATTAAAAGAGAAACGCTCATTTTCCGTACTCCTTAAATGAAAGTTCCATGTACCGGGAAGGGGATTTTCAAAGCGCAGTAAGATAAGCTGATCACCGGTTTGCTGCTCAAATGTTATATTATTAATCCAAAGTATGGTTTCACTTTCCTGGAATTCATATTTTATGCAATCACTAAAGGAAGGGTCGGTCTGAGGAGCCTTTTCCATATTGGGAGAAGTGACCTCAATAGAAAGCTGCCCTGGGGGCTGAGACCATATTTCCATGGCAAATTTCATTTCTCCCTGGCCAACGTTTAGCTGGAAATCCCTTGTATAAGGCAGTGAAACCACAGAATTAAAATGATGTCTTCCGTTATTTCCTTCGTTACCAGCTGACGTAACAATTCCAACTTCTGGTATCTGAACCAGATCATCAATATATCTGGATAGAACACCTTTTCCGTCATGACCTCCCTGGCTGCTTCCCAGAGCAAGGCAGATCACCAGGGGACGCTTCAACTTTTGAGCAAGGACAACCAGATAACGGATACCAAGTATAATGTCACTTTCCTGGTAACACAGCCTGTCATCAGGAATTGCATAGAGCATTTTTAAATTTTGCTTTGCTTCCTTAAGTTTAACAACTGCCAGTTCTGCATTTGTAACAATTCCCTGGAACGGAGGATCCTTACTCTGGCTTCCTGCAATAATACTTGCGACGGCAGTTCCATGGCCAATTAAATCCTGGGTTGGCACTGTTAGCAAAGGGTCATCTGAACTGAGAGCGCTGTTAATGGCTGCTTTTGTGTATTCCGTTCCAAATGTAAAACTCTGTGGAGCAGGACCGTTTTGAATGGTCTGATCCCAGACAGATAGAATTTTAGTTGTTTTATCCCTGTTGAGGAAAGCGGAGTGCTGATAATCAATTCCGGTATCCACGATCCCTATGATCGTTCCCTGGCCTGAGAGGGAAAAATCAGGGGGCTGCTGGGTATACCGTAAAGGACCAGAATAATACCGGCCAATGGCTGAAGTTAGTGTATAGACATTGGGAAAGAAATGATATGGATTTACTCCAAGATCGCAGAGATCTTTATTTTTTTTTGATACATGGAGCAGGGAAAAATATCCATTTAAAAGAGTGATATCATCACCAGCGCCGAAATTGGGTACCATGTAATTATTAATTATCATATCATAATAATTATTGTCCAGTATTTTCCCCATAAACTGTTCTCCTTTATTCCGTTTCTCCAGGCATATGTTATATCTTATGCAATAGTCTTTCCATTATGAGTGGTCTGCTTCCAACACAACTCATAATAAGTGCCTTTTCGCATAAGATATATCATATGTACTTCAAGTGATAGACAGGGAGGCCTGCTTATGCAAAAAATACTGGATGAGAATTATTATGATATCATTATCAGTAACGTGATGAGACCCACTTATGATACAGGAGATAATATCACTTATATGAATTTAAGGCATTCGCTGGCTCACATCCCCATCCCTAATATTCCGCCGGATCCATGCGATTTGGGAACCTATCCTTATAATGCTTTTCCCTCTGTGCTGACCCTTAGTTCCACGGTCAGTCTGGAAAAATCAGGAATTGGAACGGTTCAGAGAAATCCATATCTGGCTTTATTTGGGAGAGGGGTCATAGTAGCAGTCATAGACACTGGTATTGATTATCAGCACCAGGCGTTTCTTTTTAATGATGGAACGACCCGTATCCTATCACTCTGGGATCAGACGATCCAGACTGGTACTCCTCCAGCGGGATATACATATGGATCCGAGTATACCAGGGAGTATATCAATGTGGCTCTCCGGTCGGAAAATCCCCTCTCAATTGTACCTTCTGAGGATACCAACGGACATGGTACTGCAATCGCCAGTGTAATGGCAGGCAAGCCAAATGCAGCCCAGTCTTTCAGCGGTGTGGTACCGGAGGCAGATCTGGTAATTGTAAAGCTGAAACCCGCAAAAAATACCCTGAAACATATATTTTTTGTTCCTGAAAATGTGGAATGCTATCAGGAATCTGATTTGATTATCGGACTCAGTTATGTAACAGAGCTTGCCAAGAGACTCAACCGGCCCATAGCTGTGTGTATCGCTATGGGAACCAATCAGTCAAGTCACGATGGTCGGGGGGCAACCAGTTATATTACTAATTTTCTGGCTGAACAGCCCCAGACAGGTATCATAATCTCAGCAGGAAACGAAGGGAATAAACGGAGACACTATTTTAATAATACCGTTGCAGATCCCTATATCAATGAGTTTGAAATGCGGGTGGGAGAAAATGATAAGCTTTTTTCTCTGGAGATCTGGCCATTTGCTCCGGCAAGACTTTCGGTTGAAATTACAGTGCCAAACAGAGAAACCACCGGACAGGTATTTCCTACACTTGGCGAATGCAGAAGATTTTCTTTTGTTTTAAATGAAAGTGTCATATACGTAAATAATTATATCTTTGAAGAAGAGACGGGAGATCAGTTGATCCTGATCCGTTTTCAGAATCCTATACCGGGAATATGGACCATTAAACTGCAGAATCTGGAAAACGAGGCTTTCTCATTCCACTCCTGGCTGCCATCGGGAAATCTGATCAGTGAAAATACGTTCTTCTTAAATTCCAATCCGGATACAACCATAACTGCTCCGGGTACGTCAACTCATCCCCTTGCCGTAACCGCTTATAATGGGGATAATGACAGTATATTACCGGAGTCAGGAAGAGGGTTTACAAGAACCGGATATATCAAACCGGACATTGCAGCACCAGGGTATCAGCTTACCTGTGCAGTACCAGGAAATCAATATGGTACTGTAACGGGATGCGGGTGTGCAGCTGCACAGGCCGCAGGAATAGAAGCTATGGTTTTTGAATGGGCGGTACCAAGAGGTAATTATACAACCATAACAGGGAATGATGTAAACCGGCTTTTGATCAGAGGAGCCAGGCGGAATCCATCCAATACATATCCCAATAATGTGTGGGGTTATGGGCAAATTGATATTAACACTCTTTTCGAACGGCTCACCAATATTTAAAGTCAGGACATCCCGTTGTCCATAAGTCTGGGAATCCCGTATTTTATGGAAATAATAGTTGAGGTCAGAGGGTTGTTCCTGTATAATTAAGAGTACTGCAAAAGAAAGGAATGGAGATACGGTATGAAGCATGAGGAAGAGATTGGACTGGAATCCTTAAACGGTCTGGTGACAAGTGAACTGAAGTGGTATGTATTTGATCTGATTATGGAACGGTTAAAACTGGATAAAATAGATGAGTGCAGATACAGTGTGGAGAAAGAAGAAACAGATAAAATCAGCTTTTATATTAAGGATGGAACCATTCTGGTTTCTGGTAAAGATGGTGGGGATTTAAAAGTCTATGAAAATTTATACCTGGCAGTCTGCGATTTTTTCAATCGGGTATATCAGGATGAGGCAAAGACAGAGGAAGCCATATCCCGTTTTCTTACCAGGACACTTGATCTTCCCATCCTTATGAAAAAGCCCAGCCGATCCTTACTTCAGGAACAGATAAAGGAATGCGAGGAACGGATTGCAGCACTTGATGAGCAGCTGCAAAAGGAAGACGTAAAATCCTTAAGGTCAAAACGCAGACTGGATGGAATCTATCTGGAGGGGCTGAAAGCAAAACTTTCCGGACTTTATTAAAATTAAATTGATTTATGTGAATAAAAACAATGGTATGGGTGATAATAGAATTATACCAAAGATAAGTGAATACTTATCCTCCCCTTTTTAATACCCCATGTGCGGCAAAGGCGTCGCATGTGGGGTATTTTTTGCAGTTTGTATTTTTCTTAAAAGCTGCATTGCAAAATTTTTCAATATGTTATATACTGTTTGATGGAGTATTACAAGAAAGAACAGACAAAAGGATGGTTTTAATCATGACTATTTTAGAAAATTGGAGAAATCTGGCATACGGCGAAGGTCTGGATGATAAAGAAAAAGAAGAATTATGGACCCAGTATTTTAAGGTTGAAAAGGGAATTTACGAACATATTCTGTCTAAGCCGGAAGAAGTAGTGGAAGGAACCGTTGAAGAACTGGCTAAGAGATATGGCACAGATGTGCAGACTATGACCGGATTTTTAGATGGTATCAATGAAAGCTTAAAGGGTTACGAGAATCCTGTTGAGACGATGGACGAGAATACCGTTGTTAAAATTGAGATCGATCCGGAAAAGCTTTATTATAATATGGTAGAAGCAAAAGCGGAATGGCTCTACAGCCTTCCCCAGTGGGATCAGATCCTGACAGAGGAAAAGAAGAAGGAACTTTATAAGACTCAGAAGGCTTCCGGAACCATTGTAAAGGGTGCTAAAATCGGAAGAAATGATCCATGTCCATGCGGCAGCGGCAAGAAATATAAAAAGTGCTGCGGACAGAACCTGTAATTGTAACGGTTGCTGCGATTGCAGTGAGACAATGAGACAGGAAAGCAGGTACCTCTCCGGGGCTACCTGCTTTGTTTTTCCATTGGGAGAAATAGCGCTATAAAGAAAGGAACTCATAAGTGGAAGCGTATACAAATTTTGCCGAAGTCTACGACCTGTTTATGGATAATATTCCATACGAAGACTGGTGCAGTTATGTGACTGGCCTTTTAAAAGAGTATGGGGTGAAAGACGGCCTGGTTCTGGATTTAGGCTGCGGAACAGGAAGTCTTACAGAGCTTCTTGCAGATGCAGGCTATGATATGATTGGAGTGGACAACTCGGAAGATATGCTTCAGATTGCCATGGATAAGCGGGCAGAATCTGGTAAGGATATTCTTTATCTGCTGCAGGATATGAGAGAGTTTGAACTCTATGGCACTGTGAAGGCTGTTTTAAGTATCTGTGACTGTATCAACTATATCTTGGATTACAAAGATCTGGTGGAGGTATTCCGGCTGGTAAATAATTATCTTGATCCCGGCGGCGTTTTTATCTTTGACCTGAATACGGTTTATAAGTATGAATCGGTAATGGGAGATACTACCATTGCAGAAGACAGGGAGGAATGCAGCTTTATCTGGGATAATTTTTATGATGAGGATACAAAAATCAACGAATACGATCTTTCTCTCTTTATCAGAGAGGAAGAGGATCTGTATCGGAAATATATGGAAACCCATTACCAGAGAGCTTATACCATCGATGAGATTAAAAAGGCATTAAAGGAAGCCGGACTGGAGTTTTTACAGGCATACGATGCTTTTACCAGGGAACCGGTTAAGGATACCAGTGAACGAATTTATCTGATTGCGCGAGAGCATGGAAAGGAGCAAATAAATGGCTGATTATATTGTAAGAGCGACAGCAGGGGATCATCAGATCAGAGCTTTTGCAGCGACTACCAGGGATCTGGTGGAGCATGCAAGACAGGCTCATAATACCAGTCCTGTGGCAACGGCGGCGTTAGGAAGACTTTTAACGGCTGGCGGTATGATGGGGATTATGATGAAGGGAGAAGAGGATTTACTTACAATTAAGATCCAGGGAAGCGGTCCCATAGAAGGTCTGACTGTAACTGCGGACTCCAAGGGAAATGTAAAAGGATATGCATATAATCCAGGCGTTATGCTGCCTCCCAATGAGTTTGGAAAACTGGATGTGGGCGGTGCTGTTGGAGAAGGCGTTTTAAGCGTGATCCAGGACATTGGTTTAAAAGAGCCATATGTGGGACAGACCATATTGGTTGGCGGAGAAATCGCAGAAGATCTTACCTATTATTATGCCAATTCAGAACAGACACCTTCTTCCGTAGCACTTGGTGTTTTAATGAACAAAGATAATACGGTAAAGCAGGCAGGCGGTTTTATTATCCAGCTTCTTCCGGGAGCATCAGAAGAGATGATTGAATTACTGGAAAAAAGACTGGGTGAGATCCATTCAGTGACTTCTCTTTTGGAAGAAGGGAAAACTCCGGAGATGATACTGACCTATATTCTGGGCGGACTTGGTCTGGAGATTATGGAGCAGACACCGGTACAGTTTACCTGTAACTGTGATAAACAGCGGGTTGAAAAGGCGTTAATCAGCATTGGAAGAAAAGAACTGGAAGAGATGATTGAGGACGGAAAGAGCATAGAAGTAAACTGCCATTTCTGTAACAAACATTATGAATTTACAGTGGAAGATTTATCAGAGTTATACGAGAAAGCAAAATAAACAAAATCATAGAAGCGTCAAAAAGAGCCATCCTGGGGATGGCTCCAATCGTAATCATGTGAAACAATATAACTTCTTCCTATATTGAAAAAAGGTACACTGATAAGTCAATGATTATATTTTGATAACGTTTGTAGCCTGAGGACCCTTAGCTCCATCTACTACATCGAACTCTACAGCAGCGCCTTCATCTAAAGACTTGAAACCATCCATGTTGAGACCTGAGTAGTGAACGAATACATCGTTACCCTGTTCGTCGGAAATAAATCCGTAACCCTTTTGGTTGTTAAACCACTTAACTGTACCTTTCATTATGATACCTCCAAAACGACTATAAATTGTACTGTTACAGGATATCTGTAACTTCCCTAAGAATAGCATAAAATGGGTAAGGTGTCAAACATTTTCCACCATAAAAAACAAGAATTCTCTTAAAAAAATGAAACCGAAAAATATGTGGTAAAATCATAGGTATTTGTGATAAAATGGGTGAAGATTTTACGTTGGGACAGGAAGGATAAATATGAAACTTAAAAACTTTTGGGGACATTTTTGTACCATTCATATACACAAAATCCGGGTTATGAAAAACTGCTTTCGGGTAGGTCTGATAAAGCAGGGCCTGCTTCACGATCTTTCCAAATACAGTCTGGAAGAATTCATACCAGGTGTCTTATATTATCAGGGAAACAGAAGTCCCAATGCGGCTGAAATTGAAGACAAAGGCTTTTCCAAAGCATGGCTTCATCACAAAGGGCGAAACAAGCATCACTGTGAATACTGGATCGATTTCTCCATGGATCCGTCAAAAGGAATGATTGGTTACAAAATGCCTCTTAAATATCTGGTGGAGATGGTCATGGACCGGATTGCAGCGTCTAAGACCTATAAGGGGAAAGATTATACGGATGCATCTCCCTGGGAATATTACGTACAGGGGAAGGCTTATATGATTGTTGCGCCTGAGACGGAAAGACTTTTAGAAACCCTTCTTATCATGTTAAAAGAGGAAGGAGAGAAAAAAACGTTTTCCTACATCAGAGAATTGTTAAAAAAAGGGGACTATTAAAGAAATTATGGAATTTCAAATCAGCAGGACAAGACGTCCTTATGAATTTAATATGTGGAAAAGCCATTGGCACCCTTATTATGAACTGTTCTACCTGGTATCGGGGCATTGTAAAATATTTATTAATCACAGCTTATATTATCTGGAACCAGGTGATATGGTATTCATCACACCTGGTGAAATCCACAGGACTACTAATTATTCCAGTCCGGTCAACGAAAGGATCACTTTAAGCTTTGATCAGGAATATTTAAATGACATGACTCAAAGCTGCGGTTACCATCTGACAGATTCTTTATTCCAAAGCTCCAAAGTCTCCATACCGGCAGGCAGCAGGTCCTACGCGGAAGAATTAATTCAGAAAATGGTTTATGAGGGAGCTGGTCAGGATGGATATTCTCCCATGATGATGAGAAATTATCTATATGAATTACTGATTTTTCTTTCCAGATGTCAGGAAGCCAGACCGGTTGCAGGGAAGATGGAGGTTGGTGAAAAAGCCATAGAAGAAGCGGCGGAATATATCTACCATAACTTCGGAGCACCTCTGACTTTGAATGAAGTTGCAGAAATGATCCATATGAGTCCTGCCTATTTCTCCAGAAAATTTAAATCAGTAACAGGATTTGGATTTAAAGAGTATTTAACCAATATCCGGATCCGGGAAGCTGCCCAGCAGTTAATCAATACTTCAAAATCTGTGACAGATATTGCACTTGAATGCGGGTTTGGTGACGGAAATTACTTTGGAGATGCCTTTAAAAAGATCAAAGGTGTATCTCCAAGAGACTTCCGTAAAATGCAGGGGATCCGATAAACGGTTTAAGAAGAAAGATGATCGAACAGGTGGCGGATATAAGCCTGAAGCTTCACCTGATCCTGAAAGAACTTTGGGTCATATGCAAAATACGTGATCTTATCTTTCCACTGATACTGAAGAACGGGTGTCCATAAAGGAGAAAACTGAGGTACATAGCAGCCGGTCTGCCGGATATAGCAGTTTTTTGCAGACGCCTTCACCCGCGCTTCTTTGTCCACGTATTCTGCCACACTTTTATGAATGGCTCTGTCTTCATATATGAGATAATAGTAATTTTTGTAATCCGGATAAAAGTATTTCAGTTCTCCCTCATACAGGTCGATGAGAAGGGTGAGCTCTCTGCCGTCTGCCGTTGCCCTGACCATGGAATTGGCTTTTGAAAATCCCACAGGTACAGAGAAACCATTTTCAAGGGTCAGTTTAAGAAGATGCTGCTCCCGCCCGAGTAAATCGGGATTGATAATAAGCTCCTGGTCTGACAATGAAAAGTCATGCTCCAGAAAATCCGGGTAGTTTAAAATGGGGAGAATTAAGGGCATACCTTTTAAATCGTCTTCATTATGTAGGATCAGTAAATCAAAAAGGTACTGGTCCCTGGAAAATAAGTAATCTTTATAAACTTCAATCAGCTGTCCGCCGGAATAAAGATCCTTCCGTTCCACACCCAGGAATGCTTCAATGGCTTTCTGCTTCATGCTTGAAAGACCTAAAAGATTCCGGTATGGACGGATTTTTTTATAGATGTCCAGGCTTTCGGTGCCTGAAAAATTATAGTCAAACCCATAGGCATGGCAACGCTTTAACAGATAAGGAATATCAAATCCATCCCCGTTAAAATGAATTACTTTTTTAAAACTTTTAAGAAATTCGAAAAAGGTTACAAGAAGCTCTTTTTCCGAATCCAGAGTATCGGCAAACCATTGAACCAGATTCCAGACCCCGTTCCTGTAATAGACACATCCAATTAAGTAGAGAGTGGAATACTCCCCTGAAAATCCGGTGGTTTCTATGTCAAAGAACAGAAGCTCCTCCCGGTTTCCCAGACGGTGAAGGGGATAGGTTTCTTCAAAGGCTATTTGTTTTTTTAGAGTGATCATCGGCAGTTTCGTCCTTTCTTTCGCTTCTTAATTATAGCCAAAGCTTTCTGGTTCGTCAACGGAGTACAGAATATTTGTTCGATCAATTACTTGCATATCAACTGGCAGTATGCTATGATAAAAATCAAAGGAATGGTTTTACAAAAGTATTTGCAAGGCATAAAAGGAGAACTGCAGAGTGATTTCTTTCGTAAAAGGACCGATTGCCGAGATGACAGGAGACTGTGTCGTAATTGAGTGCGGAAACGTGGGGTATGAAATTTTCATTCCCCTGTCTGTATTTGAGAAGCTTCCGGGCGTCGGCAGGGAAGTAAAGTTATATACATATTTTCAGGTGAGAGAGGATGCCATGTGTCTCTACGGCTTCTTGTCCCGCCAGGATCTAAAGATGTTTAAGCAGCTGATCAGTGTGAATGGAATTGGCCCCAAAGGAGCACTGGGGATTTTGTCTGCCATGGATCCGGATGATTTAAAAAGAGCGGTGATATCAGGAGATGCAAAGGCTATTTCCAAGGCGCCTGGCGTAGGTGCGAAAACTGCTCAGAGAATTATTCTGGATTTAAAGGATAAGATTGATATAGAAGATATGATCCCAGCTGCCTTTAAAGAGGCGGTGAATGAGCTGGGAAAAGAGACCGGAGTCACTGGTGAGGCCATTGATGCACTCACTGCACTTGGTTATTCTCCTGCGGAAGCCGGACGTGCGGTGCGTCAGGTAGAGGTAACGGACACCATGTCTGTGGAGGATGTCTTAAAGGCTTCCTTAAAGCATTTGGCATTTATATAGAATATAACAGGGTATGGCGAAGATGGAGCGTAGAATAATAACCACAGAGTTAACAGAAGAAGATAAGAAAATTGAACCGAATTTAAGGCCCAGAAGTCTGAATGAATATATCGGACAGGAGAAGATCCGGACCAATTTAAAAGTATATATTGAAGCGGCAAAAGCCAGAGGAGAATCCTTAGACCATGTATTGTTCTATGGTCCTCCTGGACTTGGAAAGACCACTCTTTCCGGTATTATTGCCAATGAGATGGGCGTGAACATGAAAGTTACTTCAGGCCCCGCCATAGAAAAGCCGGGTGAGATGGCAGCTATTTTAAATAATCTTCAGGAAGGCGATGTCTTGTTTGTGGATGAGATTCACCGCTTAAACCGGCAGGTGGAGGAAGTACTTTATCCCGCCATGGAGGATTTCGCCATTGATATCATGCTTGGAAAAGACTCGGCAGCCAGATCCATCCGGCTGGACCTTCCTAAGTTTACCCTGGTGGGAGCCACCACCAGAGCCGGACTTTTGACGGCACCCCTTCGGGATCGTTTTGGAGTAGTTCAAAAGCTGGAATTTTATACACCAGATGAGTTAAAGATAATTGTATCCCGATCCGCAGATGTTCTGGGGGTGGAAATCGAGGAAGAGGGAGCGGTGGAGATTGCCAGGCGTTCCAGAGGGACACCAAGACTGGCAAACCGCCTGTTAAAGAGAGTGCGGGATTTTGCCCAGGTTAAGTACCATGGAGTGATTACCAGGGAAGTGGCTGATTTCGCTCTTGATATACTGGATGTGGATAAATTTGGACTGGATTATAACGACCGCGCAATTCTTACCACAGTAATTGAAAAATTTGCCGGTGGTCCTGTTGGCCTTGATACCCTTGCTGCTGCTTTGGGTGAGGATGCGGGAACCCTGGAAGATGTATATGAACCCTATCTTCTGATGAATGGATTTTTAAACCGGACGTCCAGAGGACGGGTAGCGACGGAACGGGCTTATGGGCATCTTGGTATCCCCATGGAGTCATAACTGCCTGAATTTTAGAACTTTCCTAACTGTGTAAAGTATGATATAGTAAAGAAAGAGCAAATGATAACAGGGAGAGAACAACATGAATTCCAAGCAATATACAGAAGTTTTGATTGATGGCAAGATTTATGCACTTGGCGGCAGTGAAGAAGAGGGATATATACAGCGCCTTGCCAGCTACATCAATGAGATGATCATAACTTTAAAACGTCGGGAAGGATTCACGAAGCAGAGTGCAGAATACCAGAACGTTATGATAGAGTTAAATATGGCAGATGATTATTTTAAGGCCAGAGAACAGATAGCAAGGCTGGAGCAGCAAAAGACTGAGATGGAGAAGGAAACCTACAGTTTAAAGCATGAGCTGGTTGCAACTCAGATGAAGCTGGAGGCAGTGAAAACAGAACTGGCCGGACTAAAGAAATCTTCTGGTTCAGACAGGAATGAATAAGGCAGGAGGGGGTGTTTCATGGATTTTCCGTGACCTCCTCCTTTTTATCAATCAGAAATTAATTACTGATATTTTTGGAGGCAGATGTGAAAAAAATAGTTGAGATCCTTGCTCCGGCAGGCTCGTTTGAAAGCATGAAAGCGGCAGTAGCCGCAGGCGCAGATGCAGTATATATTGGAGGAAGCCGGTTCGGGGCCAGAGCATTCGCAGAAAATCCAGGAGAGGACAAGCTGCTGGAGGCCATTGACTATGTTCATCTTCATGGTAGAAAACTCTATTTAACTGTCAATACTCTTATGAAAGAACAGGAGATGAAGGAACTTTTTGAGTACCTTCTTCCTTACTATCGTCAGGGACTTGATGCTGTTATTGTTCAGGACTTGGGAGTGCTTTCTTTTGTAAGGGAGCATTTTCCGGATCTTCCCATTCATGCCAGCACACAGATGACGATTACCGGAGTTTATGGAGCCGGGCTTTTAAAGGAGCTTGGTGCAGAACGGGTCGTAACTGCCAGGGAACTGTCATTAAAAGAGATCCGGCAGATTCACCAGCAGGTTGATGTAGAAATCGAAAGCTTTGTTCATGGGGCTCTCTGCTATTGTTATTCCGGTCAGTGTCTTTTCAGCAGTCTCATCGGGGGCAGAAGTGGGAACCGTGGAAGATGTGCTCAGACCTGCCGTCTTCCGTTTGATGTAAAAGATAAGGGAAAGACTCTTGGGAAAAAAGAGGAGCGTTACTGCTTAAGTCTGAAAGATTTAAGTACATTGGATCTGATACCGGATATGATAGAGGCCGGAGTCTATTCCATGAAGATCGAGGGCAGAATGAAAAGTCCCAGATATACGGCCGGAGTGGTAAGCATTTACCGCAAATATGCGGATCTTTATCTGGAAAAAGGCAGAAACGGTTATAAAGTAGAAGACGGAGACAGAAAAGTACTTCTGGATCTCTTTGACAGAGGCGGACAGACAGACGGCTATTATAAGAAACATAATGGCAGAGATATGATAGTATGGAAGGAAAAACCGTCATTCAGGGAGGGGAACAATCAGTTATTTGATATGCTTGACCGTGAATATGTGGATAAGCAGTTAAAAGTGGCCGTTAGCGGTAAGATTTTCCTTTCAGAAGGAGAAAAGGCTTCCCTGACCCTTGCGTCACAGGAACATCGCATTGTGATAGAAGGAGATCTTGTAATGACGGCTTTAAACCAGCCGATGTCAGAAGAAAAAGTGTTAAAGCAGCTGAACAAAACAGGGAATACTCCATTTTTATTTGAGAACCTGGAGGCAGAGATTAATGGCAATGTCTTTGTTCCTGTTCAGGCACTGAATGAGTTAAGGCGCAGAGGTCTGGAAGAACTGGAGGCAGAGATACTTCGGGAATACAAAAGAGAATACCCACAGAATGAAGTTTCTGGTGAAGGTAATAATGTTTTAAAAATTCCAGTATCTGAGCCGGCAAAACTTACTGTTTCTCTTGAAAAGCCAGAATGTTTTGACGCAGTGGTTTGCAATCCCGATGTATACAGACTTTATATAGAAGCAGCTCATTTTGAATCGGAACGGTGGAGTCAATATGTAAATGTGTGCCATGAAAAGGGAAAAGAGTGTTATCTGACCATGCCTCATATTTTCCGAACCGAAGCCCAGCTGTTCTTTGACCGTCATCAGAACTATTTAAAAGAAGCAGGTTTTGACGGCTTTTTAATCCGTTCCATGGAAGAACCGGGTTATTTAAAGAAGACAGGCATAAGAGGAAATCTTGTTTTTGATTTCGGCGTATATGGAATGAATAACCAGGCACAAAAGATGCTTAAGAATCTTGGTGCAGATGAGATCACCTGGCCTGTGGAATTAAACAGCAGAGAATTGGAAAAGCTAGAGATTCCAGGAGAACTGTTAATCTACGGTCGTCTTCCAATGATGGTGACAGCGCAGTGCATTCACCAGGGAATGGAGCGGTGTGATAAGACGCCGGTTGAATTAAATTTAAAAGATCGTATGGGAAAAGAATTTCCTGTAAGAAACCATTGTGTATTTTGCTACAATTCCATTTATAACTCAGCACCCCTTTCTCTTTTGGGATTAAGTGATACCGTGAGTTCTTTATCACCCGCCTCTTTAAGACTTCAATTTACAACCGAGGGTCCAGGAGAGACAGAAACCATTATTAAGGCTTTTTCAGACGAGTTTCTAAGGGGGAAAAAGGCAGAAATGAATCTGCCGGAATTTACGAGGGGACATTTTAAACGCGGTATCGAGTAGGTGATTTATGATTAATCTGATAATAGACGTATCCCGGTATCTGATGATACTGCTGATCGCTTTATACACATATTTAAATTTCAGATATTTTTCTTTTCAGGATGATAAGAGAAAAAACAGCATTTGCAGGCGGCAGAACATATTGATGTTTCTGATTCATCTTCTGGCGTATGGAATCATCTGGCTGGAGACAGAAGATGAGCGGATGCTTGTTTTCTATGGAGCGCAGGTCCTGTTCTTTTTTGGTTACCTGCTTTTATACCGGCTGTTTTACAGAAACTTATCAAAGCTTTTGGTCAATAATATGTGTATGCTTTTATCCATAGGCTTTATTATGCTTACCAGATTGTCATTTGACAAAGCGGTGAAGCAGTTTACCATTGTAGTTGTGGCGGCGGCAGTAACCTGTATTATACCATTTATCATTGACAGGGTATGGCAGCTTAGCAAAATTCCCTGGGTTTATGGCATAGGAGGGGTAATCCTTCTTGGAATTGTGTGTGTCGCTGGTACTACAAGCTATGGAGCCCAGCTTTCCATCGGGGTAGCTGGATTTTCCTTCCAGCCGTCTGAATTTGTAAAGATCAGTTATGTTTTTTTTATCGCTACCATGTTTTACCGCTCTGTCAGTAACCGGACAATTCTTTTGGTCAGTGGTGTTTCTGCGCTTCATGTGCTGATACTGGTACTGTCAAAGGATTTAGGCAGTGCACTGATATTCTTTATCACCTATGTGTTTATGCTTTTTATAGCCACAGGCAAATGGCGGTACTTACTTGGAGGAACGGCGGGAGGAATTTTAGCGTCTACACTTGCATTCCAGTTATTTAGTCATGTAAAGACCAGGGTTGCGGCGTGGTTGAATCCATGGTCTGATATTGCTGGAAAAGGATATCAGATCAGTCAGTCCCTGTTTGCCATTGGAACAGGCGGCTGGTTTGGAATGGGGCTTTACCGCGGAATGCCAAGAAAAATCCCGGTTGTGGAAAAAGATTTTATATTTTCCGCCATTTCAGAGGAAATGGGTGGGATTTTCGCCCTCTGTGTCCTTTTAATATGCCTTGGCTGCTTTCTGCAGTTTATGATGGTTGCAGGGAATATGCAGGCCGTATTTTATAAGCTTATCGCCTTTGGGCTGGGCATGATCTATGCGATCCAGGTCTTTTTAACCGTCGGGGGAGTGACCAAATTCATCCCTTCAACTGGTGTCACCCTTCCTCTTGTCAGTTATGGGGGAAGTTCGGTGCTAAGTACTTTTATTATTTTTGGAATTATCCAGGGACTTTATATTCTAAAGCGCAATGAAGAGGAAGAGGACCAATATGAAAGCTAATGCGAATCCAAAAGCAAATCATCAGATCTTAATTTTAACCTATGGTATTGTTCTGCTATTTATAGGTCTGGTGGTTTATTATGGATACTTTCTTCAGGTGAAGAGCGACAGTGTAATTAATAATTCCTATAATGCCAGACTGGACAGCTTTGCAGACCGGGTAGTAAGAGGAGAGATCAGGAGCAGTAACGGTCAGGTCCTTGCCCGGACGGATGTGGATGGTGAAGGACATGAGACCAGGGTTTATCCATACGATTCCATGTTTGCCCATGCAGTGGGATATTCGGTAAACGGAAAGACCGGGCTGGAGGCCCAGTCTAATTTCTATCTGCTTACCAGCCATGTCAATATCATGGAACAGGTAATTAATGAATTGTCTTCCAGAAAAAATCAGGGAGATAACGTGGTGACGACCCTGGATGTGGATCTTCAGAAAAAGGCGTATGAAGCACTTGGAAAAAGAAACGGGGCAGTTGTTGTAATGGAACCTGATACGGGTAAGATTCTTGCCATGGTATCAAAGCCTGATTATAATCCCAACACCATTTTAAGTGACTGGAATAGTCTGGTTGCAGAAGAAAATACATCAGGACAGCTGTTAAACCGGGCAACCCAGGGACTATATCCGCCAGGTTCCACATTTAAGATTGTTACGGCACTGGAATACATCCGCGAAAATCCTGAAAACTATAAAGACTATGTTTTTGACTGTGACGGGATTTATGAAAATGGGGATTACTCCATCAAATGCTATCATGAGACCGCCCATGGACATCAGAATTTTACTCAGGCATTTGCCAACTCCTGCAACGGAGCCTTTTCAAATCTTGGCCTTATGATGGATTTAAACGGTTTAAGGAATACATCCCAGCAGCTGCTGTTTAATACAGACCTTTCTTTGCCGTTTCCGTCCAACAGAAGTTCATATATTATGGCGCCAGGGGCAGATACGTGGCAGATACTTCAGACCGCCATTGGCCAGGGTCAGACCCAGATTACTCCTCTTCATAATGCCATGATTACTGCAGCCATTGCCAACGGGGGGACTTTGATGAAACCTTATCTGATCGACCATGTGGAGAATGCGGGAGGAGATATCATTAAGAAATTTGTGCCCCAGGCTTACGGGAATATCATGACTGCGGAAGAATCAGCCAAAATGACAGAGCTGATGCAGGCTGTGATCACGGAAGGAACCGGATCTGCTCTTCGGACAGATGCTTATACAGTGGCAGGAAAGACAGGGTCAGCGGAATTTGATAAAAACAAAGAGACTCATGCCTGGTTTGTGGGATATGCGCCTGCAGAGCACCCAAAGATAGCTGTCAGTGTGATAGTAGAAGAGGGAGGATCCGGGGGAAAAACTGCCGCACCCATTGCCAGATCGCTTTTTGATTTATATTTTTCCAGATAAGGTCAGCGATTACACACTTGCATATCATTATAAAAAGAGGTATACTATAGCCAGTCTGTGAGACACACCAAAATCGGGATCCCTATGGATTCACGGTTTCACTCTGGAGGAATTGCAATGATAGAAGCAACGAGTTGTGGCGGTGTGGTTATTTTTCGAGGTAAAATTCTGGTTTTATATAAGAATTACAAAAACAAGTATGAAGGTTGGGTTTTGCCAAAGGGAACAGTAGAAGCGGGTGAAGAGTATAAAGAGACGGCGCTTCGGGAAGTTAAAGAAGAGACCGGAGTAAGTGCGTCCATTATCAAGTACATTGGTAAGAGTCAGTATTCTTTCAATACGCCTCAGGATATGGTGGAAAAGGATGTATACTGGTATCTCATGATGGCCGACAGCTATTACAGTAAACCACAGCGGGAAGAATATTTTATTGATTCAGGATACTATAAGTTCCATGAAGCGTATCATCTTCTGAAATTTTCCAACGAAAAACAGATTTTGGAAAAAGCATACAATGAATATCTGGATTTGAAGAAGAGCAACCTTTGGGGTAATAAAAAGTATTTCTGAAAGAAGTCAGAGTTGTTTTCCTGACTGTAAAAAGAGCCGGAAAAGCTTCTGCCAAAACTTTTCCGGCTCTTCTCTATTTATTGTTAAAAAGTTAATTCCAGATCTCTGAATTTCGCCATCAGTGTCTCAGGGTTAAGTTCAAAGATCAGTCCTTCCCGTTTTTCACTTTCCATAACTCTGCCTAAATAGGAACAATGATTTACCATAGGGTCTTCGTGACGCTCAGAGATAATATCCAGATCCTCAACAGCCACGATTTCGTCTACAACAATACCCCACTGGATACCATCAAGTATCAAAACCATCTCTTTATAAATGGTAGAACGGAACAGATCCTTTGTCTGATCCAGAAGTTTTAAAATAACTGGCATGGATTCGCCTTTTACCCGCTTTAAAACCGTTTGCAGGCATTCGGATTCCTGGCAGTTTTCACAGTCTCTTTTGCAGTCTTCTGCCTCAGCTGCCGCCTTATGGAGTTTCTCGTGAGGTTCTTCGATTTTTTTAAGATGATTCATAATTGACTGGTTATCAGTGGTAAAATTATCGTACCATTTTCCAAATGCACACTGGTGGGAATCTTTTGCCAGAGTAAAGGAGCCGCCTTCTTTGATATATCGTTCAAGCTCATTGACCCAGTGGATGTGATCCTGTTTTCTGGCATCAATCATCTGCTCAAAGTCTCTGCATTCTTCTACAATGGGCTTTAAACCAAACGTAATGCGTAAATCCATCATATTTATGACCTGGTTCCGGTACTTAAACATTCCGGTAACATTCGCTGGCGCGGCAGGAATGGTGCTGTATTCCGGCAACTGTAAAATTGTGGATATGTATTTGCTGTTTATGCAGTATAAAGAACCTGCAATTTTAAATATAATGTAGGGGCATTTAATCTCTTTTTCCATTCTCTTACGTACCTTACCTTTTTTATTTGCTGTTAATGTTTATTATAAATCTTATTTCCCTATACTTCAACGGGTTTTTGGAAAATATATGTTAAAACTTGAGGAATGTACTATGAATAACTGGAAAATCAGGGTATAATGAGTTAGGATATCTGATTAGATAAGCTTGGAGGAATGAATTATGCTAAAGTATTTCAGTGGAGATATCTTTAATTCCGATGCGGACATTATCTGTCATCAGGTGAATTGCCAGGGAGTATTTGGACGGGGAATTGCCGGGCAGATTAAAACGATGTTTCCTGAGGTAGAGAAGACATATCGGATTATTACAAAACAGTGGCAGGAGCAGGCCGGCGGAATTACCTCCGGTTTATTAGGCAGGGTTTCAGCTCAGCCGGTTGAATTAAATGGCCGGTGGTTTCTGATTGCCAATCTTTACGGACAGGATAATTATGGAAAGAATGGAATTTATACGGATTATAGAGCGCTTTTGCAGGCTGTGACTGAGATCCGGGATTTTGTAGATGTCAGAGGTAAACTGGAAAAAGTGGCATTTCCCTATGGAATCGGCTGTGGGAATGCAGGTGGAGACTGGAATAAAGTAGAAGAGATTATAAACAGCTGCTTTTCGGATTACCAGGGTGAAGTTCAGATTTGGAAAAATGAATCACAATCATAAAAATATCATTGCAGCATAAAGTCAGCAAAAATATCCGGGAGGAACGAATATGGCTAAAGTCAGCTCTTTAAGCCGCAGTATCACTGCTTTTTATGTGGAATGGAGTGCGCTCAATCACTATTTATCATCTTATGAATGCGATAGAAATGGTCTGCCCTATGTTGGATTTTCAGACCCCCGCGTTCAAAAGCTGTGGAAGGGATTGTCTGCTCAGGAGCGGAAGGAAATCATGAAACGGCTGGGCGCAAAGAATGAAACGGAATTGCAGAATTATTTTACTTAATTCCGTCTGGAACGGAAAAGAATGGAGTTTATAGATGTCAGAAAATAAATTTGTGGTTGTAGATGGCTCATCCATGCTGTCAACCTGCTATTATGCAGTTTTGCCCAGAGAAATCATGTTTGCCAAGACAGAAGAGGAAAAACTGAAGCATTATGATAAGATTCTTCATGCAAAGGATGGAACGTATACCAATGCCATCTTTGGTATGCTTAAGATGATAGTATCCCTTATGAAGAAGCAGCAGCCCGGCCACATCGCCTTTGTTTTTGATAAAACCAGAGATACCTTTCGCAGAGAACTGTATTCCCAGTATAAAGGGACAAGAGGGTCCACACCGGATCCGTTAAAAGAACAGTTTGTACTCATGGAACGGATTTTAGAGGAAGCAGGATTTAAAGTGCTTTACAGCGATCAGTATGAGGCAGATGATTATGCGGGAAGTCTGGTTATGAAATTCAGGGAACAGATCCCCATGGTTGTTTTAACCAAGGATCATGACTATCTTCAGCTGGTAAGTGATGAATATAATGTCCGTGCGTGGATGGTTCAGTCCCGCCAGGAGAAAGCGGACGAGCTTTATAAAAAATATTATTCTTTTTACGGCTTCGGGAAAGAAGAGATTAATCTTCCGGAAAAAGTATTCGAATATACATCGGATACGGTTCTGCGTGAGGAAGGTGTGATGCCGGAGCAGATTCCGGATTTAAAGGGAATACAGGGTGATGCTTCTGATAATATTCCTGGTGTAAAAGGGGTTAGCAGTGCAGCACCATTACTGCTTCGGGAATATGGAACTGTAGAGAACATTTACGCGGCCATACACGAAGCGGAATCAGACAAAAAGCGGTTAAAGGATCTTCAGGATTTTTGGAAGAATGATCTGGGAATTTCAAGATCACCGTATAAAGCCATGACGAAAACCAGCGAAGAAGAACTTTGCGGAGAAAAGGCAGCTTTATTATCTAAAATTCTTGCTACCATGAAAACAGATATCGAAATCGATTTTCAATTAGAAGATTTTAACGTTTCTTCTTATATGGAAGAGAAGATCCGGGAATGGCTGGTAAGGCTGGATATAAAAGAAGCTTCCATCTTTGGCAGCGGAAAATAAATCCGTTCCAGTATTATTTCAATGGGTTTGGAGACAATCATACAGAATGTCCCGATTTTTTGTAAAGGAGAAATAATAATGAATAAAACTTATGAAAACTTATCTTCTATATTAGAAAAGACAATGGCTCTGCAGACTGCTCTCGTTCTTTTTGAGTGGGATAATGAGACACTGGCTCCGGAAGAATCAGGATCTTATACTGCCAGAGTGATTGGTACTCTTTCTGAGGAGTATTACGGATTTATGACTGGTAATGAAATGGGAGACGCCATTGCAGCGTGTGAAAAAGAATCTGATTTATCTGAGATCCAGCAGGCAGTTTTAAACGGCGCAAAGGAAGCCAGAGAGGAACTGATCTGCATCCCGAAAGCGGAATACAGGGAGAATGCCCAGCTCATAGCAGAAGCAGCGAGAGTGTGGTTTAAGGCAAAAAAGAATGAAGATTACGATTCTTTTCTGCCTACGTTAGAAAAGGTAATTAATTATAAAAGAAAAGTCGCCTCCTATCGGAAGAAAGACGGACAGAAGCTTTACGATGTCCTTCTTGCTGAATATGAGAAGGGCTTTGATACAGAGCTTTTGGATGAATTTTTCGGCAGACTGAAGGAAGAGATCATTCCTCTTCTAAAAGAAATTAAAGAGAATGGAAAAGAAATTGACGATTCCTTTCTCACTGGAGGCTACCCCGTAGAAAAGCAGGAGGAGATGGCTCGTTTTCTTGCTGAGTATATCGGGTTTGATTTCCATAGAGGCGTATTGTCTGAGAGCGCCCACCCATTCACCACCAATCTTCACAATCATGACGTCCGCATCACAACCAGTTATCATGATAAGATGGACAGCTCCATGTTTTCTGTGATCCATGAGGGCGGTCATGGACTTTATGAATTGGGAATCAGCGATGAGATTACTCAGACGCCAGTGGGACAGGGAACTTCTATGGGAATGCATGAATCCCAGTCCAGATTTTATGAAAATATCATTGGCCGTAATCCTAACTTCTGGATTCCTCTTTATGATAAATTAAAAGAGCTTTATCCTGACAAGCTTGATTCTGTGTCCATAGACCAGTATATGGAAGCCATTAACAAGGTTGATCCCGGATTTATCCGTACAGAAGCAGATGAACTGACTTACAGCCTTCACATTCTGATCCGCTATGAGCTGGAGAAGATGATTATGGAAGAAGATGTGGACTTAAAGAAACTGCCGGAAATCTGGGCTGATAAATACGAAGAATATTTGGGTATCCGTCCGGAACAGGTTTCAAAAGGGATTTTGCAGGATATTCACTGGTCTCAGGGACTGTTTGGTTACTTCCCTTCTTATGCACTTGGGAATGCCTTTGGAGCACAGCTCTATTTCCACATGAAGAAAGAGATGGATTTTGACCAGCTTTTAAGAGATGGAAAGATGGATGTGATCAAAGAATATCTGCGAAGCCATATTCATCAGTACGGAAAGATGAAGACAAGCCGTGAGATCTTAAAGGCGGCAACAGGTGAGGACTTTACTCCGGAATATTTCATTGATTACCTGAAAGAAAAGTACCGCAAGATTTACGGTTTATCATAATAATACATGCCTGCAGATAAAATATAATCAGGACACATACGCGGGATTTATAAACGTATGAGAAAAGAGGATGATTATGGGAAATATCAAAAAAAGTGCTATGGAACTCATCGGCAATACTCCTTTGCTGGAACTCTCCAATTATGAAAGGAAGCATGGACTGAAAGCTTCTGTCATTGCAAAGCTGGAATATTTTAATCCGGCAGGCAGTGTGAAAGACAGAGCAGCATTAGCCATGATTGAGGCTGGAGAAAAAGACGGTACGATTAAACCAGGTGCCACCATTATTGAACCTACTTCCGGGAATACCGGGATCGGTATTGCCAGTATTGCTGCCATGAAAGGCTACCGTGCGATCCTGACTATGCCAGAGACCATGAGTGTAGAAAGAAGGAATCTTTTAAAAGCGTATGGGGCTGAAATTGTGCTTACAGAAGGAACAAAAGGAATGAGAGGCGCAATTGAAAAAGCAGAAGAGCTGCAAAAAGAGATAGAAGGTTCGGTTATTATGGGACAGTTTGATAATCCTGCGAATCCAAGAATACATCGTGAAACAACCGGACCTGAAATTTGGGCGGATACAGATGGGAAAGTCGATGTATTTGTTGCAGGAATTGGTACTGGGGGAACAATCACTGGTGCTGGGGAATTTTTAAAAGACAGGAACCCGCACATCAGAATTATTGGGGTTGAGCCGGCAGGATCACCCATTCTTTCAGGCGGAAAGCCAGGTCCTCATGGAATTCAGGGAATTGGAGCTGGTTTTGTTCCAACTGTACTCAACAGGGATGTATACGATGAAATTATACCGGTAGAGAATAATGACGCATATGAAACCGGAAAAGAGATCGCTAAGACAGAAGGAATTCTTGTGGGTATCTCCTCAGCCGCAGCTGTATGGGCTGCGAAAGAAGTAGCGAAACGGCCTGAATTCCAAGGCAAGACAATCGTAGTGCTTCTTCCTGACACAGGTGACAGATATTTGTCAACGCCTCTTTTTTCTTAGATCGTCCGTATCAAAAAGCCAGGGATTCTTAAGGGAATCACTGGCTTTCCTAAGTTATGTTCCGTCTTTCCAGTTTTCTGAGTAATAATAATTGATCTCGGCTCCGAAAAACAGGATGGAGATGCAAAAATAAAGCCATAACATCAAGAGGACGATGGCAGTCAGGCTTCCGTACATCACGGAATAGTTGCTGAAGTTGCTAAAATAGATAGAAAAAGCAAAGGAGAAACCGATCCAGCCAAGGGTAGAAAATACGGCACCCGGGATCTGCTTCATAAATTGCTGTTTCTTTTCAGGTACATAGGTATAAAGCATGGCAAAACACAAGGTGAGAATAAATAAAAGCATGGTACGAAAGCTGATAACATATCGGGTGATCTCACCTAGGATAGGAAAATGATGGTTCATAAATGACTGTATGGAACCTCCCAGTACTAAAAGTACAAGCGTCAGAAGACAGATGATAATGAATACAACCGTATAACAGGCACAGACAAAACGGGTCATTAAATAGCTCCTCTTATTCTCCTGACCGAAAACACGGTTTAATCCACGCTCTATGCTCAGCATGCCTCTGGAAGCGGACCAGATCGCGGCAATGGCAGTAGCAGATAAAATTGCCGCAGGAGTATGAGTATAAAGATCTTCAATTACAGTAACGATGACGCTGTCAATCTCTAAAGTGCTTGGAATAATTGTGATTAAAACCTGGAGCAGGTTTGCTTTTGTAATGGATGGGATAAACTGAATCATTGCTAATAACAGCATAATAAACGGAAAAGCAGCAATTATGGTAAAAAATGATGCCTGTGCTGCATAGACAGTCATTTCATCTCTGGTAAATTTGTCGTATATCTGCTTGCAGCGCAATAACAAACGTATCATAATAAACTCTTCCCTTCTTATCTCGTATAAGCATATTAACATGGAAGAAAGAAAATATCAAGGGATCACCTTTTTAGCAAAATAAGAAAGAGAGGACGGAGGTATGGAGCTCATTCCTGCAAAGACAATTGTAACAAAAACAAAGGATTCCGGGTGGTTCGGGATTGATTATAACATGAATATTTACAGGGGTTGCAGTCATGGTTGCATTTACTGTGACAGCCGTTCGGACTGTTATGGAATAGACCGGTTTGATCAGGTTCGGGTCAAAGAAGATGCTCTGCGGATTATCCGGGATGATTTAAGACGAAAGGTAAAAAACGGAGTGGTGGGCACAGGGGCTATGAGTGATCCTTATAATCCGCTGGAAAAGGAATTGGAACTAACCAGACATGCTCTGGAATTAATTGATGCTTTTGGTTTCGGTGCAGCAATTGCCACAAAAAGCAATCTGCTTACCAGAGACATTGATATACTGGAAAGTATAGCAGATCATTCTCCTGTACTGTTAAAAGTTACGGTTACAACCACTGACGATGCCCTGGCTGCTAAATTAGAGCCAAGAGTCTCCAGACCCTCTGACCGGTTGTCTTTGATTGCGGCGTTAAAGGATCGGGGACTGTTTGCAGGGATTCTCCTCATGCCAGTGCTTCCTTTTTTAGAGGATCATGAGGAGAATATACGTTCAATTATAAATGCCGCAAAAGAAACCGGCGCCGATTTTATCTATCCTGCTTTTGGGGTCACACTTCGTAACAATCAAAGAGAATGGTATTACGACCGTTTAAGGGAGTTGTTTCCCGGGGAACATCTTGACGAAAAATACATGAAACAGTATAAAAATAATTATCATTGTACCAGTCCCAAAGCACGTAAATTATGGCAAATATTTTCGGAAGAGTGTGAGCGCAACAGGATTCTGTATAAAATGCCGGATATCATTCATGCTTATAAGAAAAATTACCAGATAACCCAGTTAAGCCTGTTTGATTAAAGCATACCGTTCTGACAACCAAAACTATTTACAAATTCTCTGGCTATGTTTGAAACATAGCCATTTTTTTTATAAACTGCTGCAATCTGAGTGACTGTATCAGGAGAATCAATCTCCTTAAACATCAGGTTATTCTGCCCTGTGATATCGCAGATGGATTGAGGCACCAGTGCGATCCCCAGTCCGGCTTTTGCCCATTGAAGACAGGTTCTTGCATCGTCATTTCGGCAGAATATATCTGGCTCTGTGCCGCTGTTTTGAAATGCGAGAGATATGATGGAATCAAATCTGCGGTAATATATCAGCCGCTTTCCCGTTAAGCCGGTGATACTTACTTTGTCATCTGATATCTGCGGAAAAAATTCTGGAATCCCCACTGCCATAATCGGTTCTTTCTTACCATAGACACATTCCAGCCCTTCCGGATTAAAAGGTGTCCGTATAATCGAGCACTCAACCAGTCCGTTTTTCATCTTCTCCAGCAGCTCATAGGTGTTTCCCTCTGTCACTTCAAACCGGACACCTGGATGATCTGCTGTAAAATGTTTCAGAAAATCCACAAGAACTGTTCCCGCTGAAGAGATGACACCCAGCTTTAACAGGCCTCTGGCAGAAGAGGGGAAGTGTTTTAAATCCTCTGATACGGAATCCATCAGAGATAAAATATCTCTTGCTTTAAAATATAAATAAGTTCCTGCTTCTGTAAGCTCTGTTTTTTTCGCACCCCGCTCAAAAAGTCTGACCCCCAATTCTTCTTCCAAAAGCATGATCTGCTTGCTTAAAGGCGGCTGGGATATTCCCAGTTTCTTTGCGGCAGCGGTAAAACTGCCGGTTTCTGAAATGACTGTAAAATAATAAAGCTGTTTTGAATTAATCGGAACCATATGGTACATCCTCTATTCATAAGATTTTCATTTTGTACTTGTATAATTATATCAAAATGGTATAATAATACAAGGCATTATTCTAAAAAAGTATTGATTACGGAGGAAAAGGAACATGAAAAAGCTCCTTAAATATTTAAA
The DNA here is from genome assembly GCF_002934545.1 of Lacrimispora xylanisolvens. Classification (GTDB taxonomy): domain Bacteria; phylum Bacillota; class Clostridia; order Lachnospirales; family Lachnospiraceae; genus Lacrimispora; species Lacrimispora xylanisolvens. The sequence continues at coordinate 240,348 of NZ_PTJA01000007.1, read as the reverse complement.
AGAGTATAAGCTGGAAAGTATCCTGGGGCCTTTATTTAAACTTCTGGAAGCCAGCTTTGAGCTTTTAGTGCCTTTGGTTATGGCCAGAGTCATTGATATTGGAATTAAGAATCACGATCTGCACTATATTCTTTCTATGGGCGGATTGCTGGTGTTGTTAGGCATTATAGGGCTTGCCTGCTCCATTACTGCCCAGTATTTCGCAGCAAAGGCAGCAGCCGGATTTGGCACCTCACTGAGAAATGATTTATTTGCCCATATCAACAGCCTGTCTTATCAGGAAATTGATACCGTCGGGACTGCGACTCTGATTACACGAATGACCAGCGATGTGAATCAGGTTCAATCAGGGGTCAATCTGTTTTTACGGTTGTTTCTCCGTTCGCCCTTTGTGGTATTCGGTGCAATGATCATGGCATTTACCATAGATTTTAAGGCGGCTCTTATATTTATGGTTTCCATACCTGTGCTTTCTGTTGTAGTATTTGGCATAATGATTATAAGTATGCCTTTATATAAGAAGGTACAAAAACAGCTGGACCGGGTTTTACTGACTGCAAGAGAAAATTTAGGCGGAGTCCGTGTAATTCGTGCCTTTAACCGCCAGAATGATGAAATCCGCCGGTTTGATGAAGAAAACGGCATGCTGGTAAAATTTCAGGTGTTTGTAGGAAAGATCTCTGCACTGATGAATCCTCTTACTTATGTCATTATTAACCTTGCAATCATAGTTCTGATTAACACTGGCGCAAACCGGGTTGAATCGGGTATCATCACCCAGGGTCAGGTAGTGGCTCTGGTGAATTATATGTCTCAGATTCTGGTAGAACTGGTTAAACTGGCAAACCTGATTATTACCATATCAAAAGCACTGGCCTGCGCCAACCGGATCAGTTCCGTATTTTCCATGGAATCAGGAATCAGGGAGACAAATCACGATATTGTCAAGGAAGATGCAGATGTACCCAAGGTGGAATTTGATCAAGTCAGTCTTTTTTATCAGGGAGCAAAAGCAGAATCACTGGCCGGAATTGAATTTCAGGCTATGAAAGGTGAAACAATTGGAATTATAGGCGGAACCGGTTCTGGTAAAACCACACTGGTAAATTTAATTCCCCGATTTTACGATGTATCAAAGGGAAATGTTAAAGTGGGAGGGATTGACGTCAGAAATTATCCTCTCAGCCAGCTGAGAAATATGGTTGGAATCGTTCCTCAAAGAGCGGTATTGTTTAAAGGAAGCATCAGGGAAAACATGCAGTGGGGAAAAAGAGATGCCTCTGATGAAGAGATTTACCGTGCTCTTACCATTGCCCAGGCGAAGGATTTTGTGGATGAGAAAGGCGAGGGCCTTGACTTTATTATAGAGGCAGGAGGTAAGAACTTATCCGGAGGGCAGCGTCAGCGTCTTACCATTGCCAGAGCGGTTGTCAAAGATCCCCAGATTCTCATTTTAGATGACAGCGCTTCAGCACTGGATTTTGCCACAGACGCCCGCCTTCGTAAGGCAATTAAAGAAGAAACAAAAGACATGACAGTATTTCTGGTATCCCAGAGAGCCTCCACAATCAGAAATGCAGACCGAATTGTCGTTTTAGACGACGGACAGATGGCAGGCTGCGGAAATCATGGTGATTTAATGGAATCCTGTGAAGTCTACCGTGAGATCTGCCTTTCCCAGCTGTCTGAAAAGGAGGTGCAGTAATATGAATATAAAAAAGCACAAGTCCACAATTAAGCGGATTTTAAATAAGATTGCAAAGTATAAATGGAGTGTGATGGCCTCCCTGTTCTGCGCATTTCTGACCGTGGTTTTCACTTTGTATGTTCCCATATTAATCGGCCGTGCAATTGACTGTATTGTAGGTGCAGGAGCGGTAGACTTTAGCGCCATGGGTATGATACTTTTGCAGATTGCTGTTGTCATACTGATTACTGCAGCAGCGCAGTGGGTGATGAGCCATATTAACAATCAGATCACCTACCGTGTAGTAAAGGATATCAGAACCCAGGCATTTAACAAGCTGGAAATTCTTCCTTTAAAGTATATAGATTCCCATGCCCACGGGGATATTATCAGCAGAATTATTGCTGATATCGATCAGTTTTCAGATGGCCTGCTCATGGGATTTACCCAGCTTTTCACTGGAGTTTTAACAATCCTTGGAACATTGTTTTTTATGTTTTATATTAATCCGGTGATTGCTGCCTTAGTTGTTCTTGTTACACCGCTGTCTCTGTTTGTGGCCAGCTTTATTGCAAAAAGAACTTACAGCATGTTCCGGATGCAGTCTCAGACCAGGGGAGAGCTGACTTCACTGGTGGAAGAGATGTTAGGAAATCAGAAAGTAGTGAAAGCCTTTGCATATGAAGACGAAGCTCAGAAAAAATTTGAAGTTATTAATGAAGACCTTCGTCTATGGGGGCTGAAAGCGACATTTTTTTCTTCCATCACAAATCCGGCAACCCGGTTTGTAAACAGCCTTGTATATGCGTGTGTAGGAATTGCAGGAGCATTTGCTGCAGTCAATGGCCTTTTAACAGTGGGACAGCTGTCCAGCTTTCTAAGCTATGCCAATCAGTATACGAAACCGTTTAATGAGATTTCAGGAGTGGTAACAGAGCTTCAGAACGCACTTGCTTCTGCTGCCAGGGTATTTGAATTAATTGATGAAGAAATAGAAGTACCAGATGACAGCAATGCGATTGTACTGGATGATGCAAGGGGTGAGGTGGTACTGGAACATGTTGACTTCTCCTACAATCCCACTGTACCTCTGATTGAAGATATGAATCTTCATGCGGGGCAGGGAAAGCGGATCGCCATTGTTGGCCCCACAGGCTGCGGAAAAAGTACTGTCATCAACCTGCTTATGCGTTTTTATGATGTAAATGCGGGATCAATCAAGGTTGATGGAAACGATGTGCGGCATATAACCAGAAAAAGTTTAAGGTCTGAATATGGAATGGTTCTTCAGGAAACCTGGTTAAAGACAGGTACCATAAGAGAGAATATTGCATATGGGAAGCCGGAGGCTTCGGAAGATGAAATTATAACAGCAGCAAAAGAAGCCCATGCCCACAGCTTTATTTCCCGAATGCCTCAGGGATATGATACAATCATATCAGAAGACGGAGGTAATTTATCCCAGGGACAGAAGCAGCTCTTGTGCATTGCCAGAGTTATGCTCTGTCTGCCGCCAATTCTTATTCTTGATGAGGCGACTTCATCCATTGATACAAGGACGGAATTAAAGATACAAAAGGCGTTCGCGAAAATGATGGAAGGACGTACCAGTTTTATTGTTGCCCATCGTCTTTCCACAATCAAGGAGGCAGATGTCATACTTGTCATGAGAGATGGCCATATTATTGAACAGGGAACTCATGAAGATCTCCTCTCTAAAAATGGTTTTTATGCTCAGCTTTACAACAGCCAGTTTGCGGTATAATTCGGCAGGATAATTATGGATCAGGCACCGGGAAAATATGAATTTTGTATTTTTCTGGCGCCTTTTCTTGTATTATTGACATATTTCTTATAGAATAAGAGAGATAGTACGATATCTAATAGAAAGTAATTAAGTAAGAGGGGAAAAAGTATGTTTGAAATTGCTATTTGTGATGATAGTATCGGCGACAGAGAGCGTTTAAAAGAACGAATTGGAAAAAACATGCCGGAAAGCGACAAGTTCCGCATCCATGAATATGATTCAGGAATCAGTCTTCTGGCAGCGATAAAGAACATCAGATTTTCTATTATATTTCTTGATGTTCAGATGAATGAAATGAATGGAGAAGAAACAGCTGTCAGGGTTCGTCAGCTGGATAATAATGTGATACTGGTTTTTTATACGGGTTTTGCGGAACCTTCGCCGCGTAGTTTTGAAGTTCAGCCATATCGGTATATTATGAAGAATATGACTGATGAAGTTATGGACCGTTACATAAGGGATTCTCTTGATAAAATGATCGAATTGGGACAGGCACCCCTGCTTTCTGCCAATGTAAACCGGGAGCGGCTGTTTTTAAGAGCAGATGATATTGTTTACATTGAAAAATATAAGAAAAACACCAGAGTCCATATTTCTGAAAGTTCAATCAGAATCTATGGAATAAAAGATTTAGATAGCAGTGACGTTCCGGATATCCGCGTTTCAGAAAGACTGGAAACAATTTACGAACGCCTTAAAAAATATGGTTTTGGCTATCCACACGACAGCTATATTATAAATTTTAAATATTTGATCTACTGCACCAGTAAAATATTGCGGCTGAAGGATGTTGACACCATGTTTCAGATAACCAGAAGCAAGGCGCAGGAGTTTCATATGCTGAAGGAAGAATTTATGTTATCAAAATATAAGGATGGCATTTGATATGGGAAATGATTTGTTGTCAATAAACAGGCTTTTATTTTGTGGTGCAGATGTTTATATGATGTGCAGATTTTTTGCCGCCATATATCCTTTTAAAACTTTTGGTATGAAGCGTCATATAATTAGTTTAGTTATAACATTATTAATTTTTGTTGAAAATGCAATTGGCAGTGTGGGCCTGAATTTTATTACAATTCCACTTTTTTGTTATATTTATGCTTTGCTATTATTTAAAGTTTCATTTACAAATGGAATTGCATATACCATAATTTATTTTGCTTTTGTGGGAGGAAAAGAAGTTCTTTTTGAACTATTATATCGTTTCTTTTCATATAATCTGCCTTTTTATATACCTCCATGGTTCACATCAGGAGGAGTATATTTTTTAATATTAGAATATATTGTAGGTATTCTATTTTTAATTTATATTGAAAAGTATATTAAAAAAATAAACATAAGGAATAATAATGGATTTTCGTGGTATTTACTGATTCTGCCAATTTTATCCCTTGCTATTTCAAGCAGCTTTTTATATATGGATTTTCCTAAGACTATTGTTTTGCAATTTTTTATGTGCGGTGGTGCGGTGTTATTATATCTATCAAATGCAGCTATATTTATCATCCTGGAGAGATATACGGATATGATGAATAAAATAAAATATGCAGAACTTTATTCGGTTAAAAGAGAGATGGAAAATGACCATTTTCAGAATATTTTAAAAATAAATGACCATTACCGCTGCTTTATGCATGATGTTCACTCTTATTTTAACAGTTTTCGTTTATTAGCTTTAAATGGGGAAAACAATAAAATAGTTGAAATTATTGATGAATTAAAGGGTAAAATACAAGAAGAGATTAATATAGTAATTTATAGTAGCAATCCAGTATTTAATGCTATTTTATCTGAACGTGTTTCAAAGGCGAAGGAACTTGATATACAGTTATCTATTTTTATAGAAAAAAATTTAAATTTGGATTTCATATCAGATTCCGATATGATTTCAATGTTTGGTAATCTGCTTGACAATGCGCTGGAGGCAGCTGCGAAGTGTGAGGCGGGAAAGCGAATGGTAAATATAAAACTATTTATGGGAACTAATTATTTTCTGATATTCCATATTGAAAATAGTTTTAAAGTGAAAGTCAAAAAGGAGGGGGATAAACTGCTGTCAACAAAAGAAGATTCAAAACATCATGGTTTGGGAGTAGGAATCGTAACATCGTTGGCAGAGAAGTATGGAGGGTCATTAAATCTTTCTCAAAAAGATAATTTATTCGATACAGTATTAACGATTTCTGCGTTTTTGTAAGGGCTGTGTGCAAATTTTGGCACTCAACGTGTATAATTTTGGCACTTGACTTGAAAAACATAAATTACTGTTATATTATGAAAGAAAAAAGGAGGTCTCAAAATGAGAAAAATGTTAAATGCTTTAAAAGGAAAAGTATCAATGGTGAAGGTGATGAACACATGCGCATTACTGGTTGCAGCTTATACAATTAATGTAACCTGTTTCTGGGCTCATCATCAGCCAGAAGTGCCAGAAGAGGCTAAGATGCTCAGGAAGTTCTAATGTTACAACGGATTTCAGAAGACATAGTCAGCTGGCAAATTAAAAAGAATCTTTTAAAAGATGATCAGCGCGCTTTATATCTTTACGCCTATGAGGTATTAATTAACCAGATTATTAACATAGTCGTGGCTGTGTTCATAGCGGTAATCATGCGTGCACCTATGCCAGTGTTTGTGTTCCTTGCCAGCTATATACCATTAAGGTCATATTGCGGCGGGTATCACGCAAGAACCAATGGAGTCTGTACTGTAGTTTCAGCAATCCTTATTCTGATTGTCTGTCTGCTTGAGAAGTACATAGTCGGGACAGTGGCTCTTATATTGCCAATTGCAGGGTTTCTTATTTCAGGAATTCTGATCTTTAAGTTTGCACCTGTTCCTGACAGGAACAAGCTTCTCGATGAAGAGGAGACAAGCCGTTACCGGTCAAAAAGCAGACAGTTCTGGTTAATGGAAGTAATCGTAGGTGCGATATTCTGGTTTGTTAATATGAGAGTCTGTGTTGTACTGGCCATAAGCCATATGCTGCTGTCCGTTATGCTTGTATATGGAGTGCTGAAAATTAGTAAAGTGAAATAGGAAAACGAGACTGTTGTTCTGGCAACAGTCTCGTTTTTCTATTATAGATTCACTGGTTTTAGCAAAGGAGAAATCTAATTGTATGCTGTTTCAACTGGTCCGGCATGCAAATTTTGGAGCTCAATGTGTACAATTTTAGCACTTCGGTTGAATTTCTTTCAGTAATATGTAGAATGTAAATTATAAGTGATATAGTTCTCGGAACGAAAGGAGGGCTGATGGTGCAGAATAAAAGAAACAATGAAAGCTATTACCAATACAGAGCAAGCTGCTCAATCCGCAAGGAGGATGGAACAGAGGAAATAAAAAATTACGAATTGGAAACAGATATTTTATACGGAGATCTCCATTTTTGGAATCGTTTATATTATCTGAAAAAAAGTCAGAATATGCTGTTTGACTTTGCATCCCGTGAACCCGGAATTGTAAAATGCAGAATCTTACAGGAAAGGCTGGTTTTAATACCAAGATTTACTTATAAATCACAAAAGACTGTATGCAGAAAAGGATCATTAATCAAAAGACTGCTGCTGGTAATTGAAGTGATAGTATTACTGCTTTTGGTTATGACCAGAGCATCTGCTGCAGGAGAGGAAGAACAGGGTATTTACGCAAAAGGTCAGGAACTGTCTTATATTGCAGGCCATGGAGAGGAGAACATGGTACAGTATATATTAGATAAAGATTGAACATACCAGAGAGGAAGAATCATGTGTGAAGAAGAGAAACTGATGAATGACAGGCATCTTGAACGGATTAACCGGTTTACCAGTATTGAAACAGGGATTTATGTGGAGGGAGAATTGCTTCAGTTTTGTGAAGCAAGGATGTTTGATAACGAAGTGGGTATCTTTCTTCCCTCCACCTTTAAGGATATGAAACCGGAAGATGCGAAGAAAAAGTATTTTTCTGAGCAGCGTCCTGAAATTATAAAAACAAATGAGGATGGCACTGTTAATTTCTCCTTCAGTATGGTAGAAAGAGAGATTAAGCCAGAACAGCTTGCGGATGTAATACAGGAATTTTATCTTGTTTTAAAGCGATTTCAACCAATGAGTGTTTGTCTGGAAGATGGGACAGAGTCAGCCCATAATGTACCTTTTGCATGGATGGAATTTATCAGTACAGCTCTTGATGATAATCTATTTAATACATTGATTATTTATCCGGTGGGCAGAAAGCTGCTGATGGTAATGTTTAGCTGTCCGTTTGAGAAAAGGCTGGACTGGAGCCGTTGCTTAAGTGAAATCCGCAAGAGTATTACGATATATAGTAAGGAGAATGAAATTGGAGCAACTTAGAATCTATTTGGATTCCGGGGGAATGTTTTATCCGACACAATGTTTTATTGATAAAAGAGTAAACGAACATTTTACAGCTGTTGTAACCGGAATGGTAAGTGCAGAAAAAGATACTCTGATTCTTAGAGGATCGAAGGAGGTTTTGCTGACTATAACTTTTCTTGACGAGAAAAAGAAAGAAACACCTGTTTTCAAAGGAAGAATTGAAAGAAGATATGAGATTCAGGCAGATGGAGCTGTGTACTGGAATCTGTTTGCAGTGTCCCTGACTATGGATCTTGACAGAGAAAAGCATATAAGGACGTTTCAGGGGGAGGGACAGAATTATCTTCAGATAATTGGATCGGTGCTTGCCGGATATGAGAATACAACTGTAGTTTTAAATAAAGAGATGCGGGAAATGTCCGATGGTCTGGCTGTACAGTATATGGAGACAGACTGGCAGTTTTTAATACGTCTTGCAGCAAAGAAAAATCAGATTCTGGTGGCAGACAGTGTTCATAATAACATCTGTTTCCATTTTGGAAGAATAAAAAGAAAAGGCAGAAAGTGTTTTAACTCCGATCAGTACCGTATCAAATGTTATGATGACTTTGAGAAAGGTGAGACTGTTGAATATCTGATTAAAAGCAGAAAGTGCCTGCACTTATGTGATTGTGTGATGATAGAAGACAGCGCTTATTACATATACTCCATGAGTATGAATTTCAGCGGGAGTAAGGTGGAGTTTGATTATGTACTCCGCACCCGGTCCGGTTTTCTGGTTCCGGCAAAGGAGCATTTAAGTCTTGCAGGACTTATGATCATGGGGAATGTTAAAAATACAGGCGAGAACGCAGTTCAGATAAAGCTGCTGAGTGAGAAAGATGAAACCTATGGAAAACCCATCTGGTTTCCGTTTTCTTCTGTATATACGTCACCGGAAGGAACGGGCTTGTATGTTACACCCAAACCAGGAGATCCCATTCGGTTGTATTTACCAGATGGCTGGGAAGAACATGCGTATGCAATTGGTTGCGTTCCGGCTGGAGATACGGCTGGCGAAAGGAAGGAGATTATATGACAAAAGATCAGACATTTCAGGATTTATACGGATATTTTTTTGGAATGCTAAATAGAGGAGATCTGGATGAATTATATGTAAGGGCTTTGGAGGCAATTCCCTCTATTGTTTCCCTGGATGAGATCAATGATGTTAAAAATTCATCAGGTGTCAGCAGTTTAAGAACATAAAAAGCACTTCCCTTTGTACCTCAAAATCCCCGTACTTTTGCACGGGGACAATGAAATAATCTGTTATCAAAGGTTTGTTTGCGCCTATTTTGACTGAAGCCGGTTAATCATGGTTAAGATCAGCAGTAAATCACTTTCCGGCAAAGATTTAAGCTTGTCTATTGTATCCCTGACTAAAGGCGGGTTGGGATTATCATTATCGAAAAAATCTTTCGGCGTTACGCTTAAGTACTCACAGATTGCCAGAAACTCCGCCATGGAAGGGAGACTTCTGCCGCTGGAGATACTTTGTACGTAACTTCTGCTGTGTCCAAGTTCCAGGCTCATCTTATGTTCTGCCACTCCCTTTTTAAGACGTAATTCTGTAATTCTTTTATTGATATAGTCTTGATCCATTATAGTCACCTCTCGTACTATATTTTATGATAATAAAATTTGTAAAATACACGATTAAAATATGTAAAATTCATATATTGCATAATTTGAATACCAATAGTATAATTGAAAACTGTTAATATTATGTAAAAAGTGCAGGGAGGAAAGGAGTTTGTATTAATATAAAAGTTCTGATAATCAGTTTATATGTACATAAGTAAAAATGCAATAGAAAAAGCGGAATCAGGCATACATAATATTAGCAAATGTAATTAGTAAATTTTACCTTGGTGTGTTATGATGTTTTTAACAAAAATGTCGAAACATGCAGTATGAGGTCGAAGTCCGAACTACAGGAGATAAAATTATGAAAAGAAGAGTAGGAATCAGAAGCATTGGGATCAAGATGCTCCTTGGCATTTTACCCGTCGTAGTGCTGGCACTGGCACTATTAGCGAAGCTCAGTGAATCTACAAGCAGTGAGTTGATTGAGCAGCAGAGTAATTCCACTATGGAATCAGAACTGAAAGCGAATGTAAACGGCATTGACAATTATTTGAATGCGGTAGAGACCACAGCCATGAATATTTCTCATATCGTAGGAGCCTCTTATCAGTCTACGGATCTTGATACATACGGTAAGGCCATAGCAGATATTATATCTGGCAATGAGTTAATACTTGGCAGCGGAATCTGGTTTGAACCAAATGTATATGATCCCCAGCAAAAGTATGTAGGGCCTTACTGGTATAAAGACGGGAATAAGGTGACCTTAACCAATGAATACAGCAATGAGAGCTATGACTATTTTAATCAGGCGTATTACAAATCCGTATCAGGAGGGACAAAGGATGCAATTATAACCGATCCTTATTTTGATCCCACGCTCAATATGATGATGGCAAGCTGTACAGCTCCTATTTATGACAGCAGCAATCGTTTCATTGGAGCAGTTACGGTAGATATGCAGCTTAGCGATATTGACGAACTGATTAAATCGATTAAAGTTGGTAAGAACGGAACTGCAGTACTAATTTCCGGTGAAGGTGTTTATCTTTGCGGCGCAGATGCAGAAAAAGTGAGTAAGGGTGTCAATATGACTCAGGATGAGAATGCCACACTTTCCGCAGCAGCAGCCCAGATGGTGGCGAACGACAAAGGAAAGACGGTTTATACAGAGGGTGGAGAAACTTATAACCTCTATTATGATACGGTTCCGGGAGTGGGTTGGATCATCATGATTAAGATGCCTCAATCTGAACTGGCAGAGCCCATTGTTGCCTTAAATGAAAAGCTGGCGAAAATCAGCGCAGCAGCTTTGGTTTTATGTATCATCGCAGTTCTGTTTCAGGTCGGAAGTATCACATCAGGTCTTAAGAAGGTCCGCAAGTTTGCAGGTTCACTTGCAGACGGTGATTTTACGGTACAGCCGTTGAAATCCAGACGCAAAGATGAACTGGGTCAGATGAGCAGCTCATTAAATAATATGTTCCAAAGCAATAAAGGAGTGATCGAGCAGATTTCCGACCAGGCAGGTGATATTACGGATGCCAGTATTCATTTAAATAAAGTATCAACAGGTCTGCTTGTTCAGTTCAGCGATGTGAAAACATATATGAGTGATGTAGACAAGGCGATGATGTCTTCCAGTGCAGCAACAGAAGAACTGAATGCTTCTCTTGCAGAGGTAAACTCATCGGTAGGAGTACTTGCCAGTGAGACGGAAAAGAGCAGCAAGATGGCTGGCGAGATTATGGAACGGGCAAAAGACATTGAGAAAAAAAGCAGGGAAGCTTATGACAATGCCATTGTGATTTCACAGGAAAGAGAACAGGATCTCCAGATGGCTGTCCAGCACGCAAAGGTCGTGGAACGGATCGGCGATATGGCTCGTCTTATTTCCAATACCGCATCCCAGATTAATCTTCTGTCACTCAATGCCTCGATTGAAGCGGTAAGGGCAGGAGAACAGGGCAGAGGCTTCGCAGTCGTTGCCAGAGAAATCGGAAAACTTGCCAAGGATACTTCTGAGATTGTAAAAGAAATCGAGGGCACCATAACAGATGTTCAGAATGCATTTTCCATGATGTTAGACGGATCACAGTCTATGCTGTTGTTCTTAAGAGATACCGTAACTCCTGATTACGACAATTTTGTGAATGTAGGACAGCAATATGGCAGGGATGCCGTTACTGTTGAAGAAATCTCCAATGAAGTGGAGGAGATGGCGACCAACATCAGCCAGGTAATGCAGGAAGTGCGGGATGCCATACAGAATGTTTCCGAATCCGTCCAGACTACGGCAGGCAACAGCAGCATGGTTCTTAGCACGATTGAAAAAGCATACATAGTTGTACAGGACATGTCAAAGATGTCAGAGAAGCAGGAGCGGATTGCAGAGGAGCTTAAGACAGTGGTTTCCGGCTTCAAATTAAAGTAATTTAAGCTACAGTCACCTGTACCTCCGCCATATTGAAATGGCGGAGGTAATAAGTGATGAAATGCATAAAAGAAATATGGCAGAGTCTGCAATCCAATTATTAAGAAAATTCATCATGGGGTTTAACAGATTCAAAACCCAGAGTGTTGCTATGAATAGTGACAGAATAAAGGTTAAGTGTGACCATAAATTAACATACCATTCTTTCATTGCTTTGATTCCTCCTTTTTGAAATAAATAATATCACTAATGGTACGTCCGCCGTCTACTGGCTGATTTACGTAATTACCCTGATATACCATGGAGGAGGATTTTCCGCCATCCAGATTGTATGCCAGCAGACAATCTTCATTGGCCATGATTTCTGCAAGTTCACTCATGGTTGCTCCTTTGGAATAGCCTGTATTACGTCCGTCAACCAGAACGAACTTATAATGTCCTGGACCGGCATAACCAATCGCACAGCGGGGATTGCTTCCATTTAAATAAGAGGTTGTCTGGAACACAGTCTTGACTGACCCGTTATCCAACAACGAAGGTCCGAAGTTCCACGCCTGCCATACATCGCATTCCAGTATCTGTTCCTGGTCAAATTCTTCTGGAGTATATATTTTCATTGTACCATCCAGGAACAAAACGCATATTTCAGCGTCATTCGTATCTGAACGGTAAAGAATTCCGTTTCTTACTACAATTCCAGTTTCATTATTTCCGTAGGAATCACCGGATATTGCCAATAAAGCATCATTGTCTTCAGCCATTTGAACGGTTGTCTCTCTTAAATTCTTACCAAACGTCCCATTGGCAAAAGCTGTTTGAAGCTGTTTGATGGAGGTTACGTAGATATCAGCGGTATAATAGGTGATCTTATCATTCCCCTCTCCCAGCTCATTTTTTGTAATGTTCAGTTGTATGGTATCACTTTTGTATGACTCCAAAGTGGTATTGATTTTATCAGATAAATCCAGGCTGCTATTTTCTGATACAATTGATTTTGTATTAGTATTACCATTGCCGGGATTCTCTTTATTGCCTCTTTTTCGACCGAATGATCTGGATTTGGTGTTGTCTTTGCTGTCTGGAAGAGCAAAAGCCTGGGACAGTGTAGCAGCCTCGTTGATTAAAACGGTAGCGTTCTGGTCTCCTTTCTGTGGCATGATATAGAAATAAAGGATAAATGCTCCGAAGCAGAGCAAAGCAATTATAAAATCAAATAATATTACTTTTATGAATTTATTATTTATCATATTGGGCATCCTTTTCTTGGGCGGTTTATGAGAGTTTCAGATGCAATGATCTGATAACGCTGAGTATAACGTCTGAATCTTAAATGCATCTGAAAAAAAGAATGATAATTCTGTGTATATTTTTTCAGTGTTATTTCAGTAGTTACTTATATACTGTTTGAAAAGAGACAGAAAGAGAGGAGCTCTATGGCAGTGAAGAATAATTATATTGTAATTCCGGCGTATAATCCGGATGTGCGGCTAATTGCTCTCTTAAAGGAATTGAGTGAAAAATTGGAAGCAGTGCTGCTAATAGTCAATGATGGAAGCAGGTTAGAAACAAAAGAAATATTTCAGGAGGCAGAACGCTATGGAATTGTACTGCAGCATGACAGGAATTACGGAAAAGGAAAAGCAGTAAAAACTGCATTAACATTTATCAGGGAACAGATGGATTCAGGAAGAATAATCATTGCTGATGCAGATGGCCAGCATACGGCGGCTGATATTGCCCGTTTATTAGAAGCAAAAACAATAGAGAAGAATGTTCTTATTATTGGAAGCCGCTGTTTTCAGGGAAAAATACCATTAAGAAGCAGATTGGGTAATCAGCTTACAAGGGCTGCGTTCTGGCTTTTGTCCGGCAGGTGGCTGAAAGACACACAAACAGGGCTGAGAGCGTTTGACAGCACATTAATTCCAATGCTACTTGAGATATCAGGGGATCGGTATGAATATGAGACAAATATGCTTCTGACCTGTATTAAAGAGAAGATCCGGATAGTGGAAGTTCCCATTGAAACGATTTATCTGGAAGGAAATAAATCTTCTCATTTTCGGCCTTTAAAAGACTCTGCACGCATTTATATGACAATGTTAAAATTTGTTTCGTCCTCGTTTCTTAGTTTTTGTATCGACTACCTGCTGTTTGGCATTCTTTTATCCCTTACTTCCGGACTGGGAGTTATTACTGCAGATGCCGTCAGCAACATCATGGCAAGAATTGTGAGTGCTTCATTTAACTTCATTGTAAACCGCAATTATGTATTTCAATATAAAGGAAGCCTGCTGCAGTCTGCCTTGGGCTATGCCGCTCTGGCTCTTTCCATACTGGCAGTTAATACTGCCATGCTGTTGTGGCTGGTAAGAGATTGGGGAATGGGCGGATTAGAAGCAAAAATTGTGGTGGAGGTCACTATTTTCTTTCTGAATTTTCTGGTTCAGAAATTTTTCATTTTTAAAAAGAGACCAGTTCATACCGCTTTATGAGAAAGACCAGTTCTTTCATTTTGGTAAATGATACAGAAAGGACAGCAGGCGGAGGGATTACTGCCTGTTGTCCTTTCATTGCTTGGCTTCGTCGATTTTTTTATTTACTTTCATCGATCCAGATGCCATCTCCATTATCCTGATAATATTTATATATGGTATATCCATTCTTTTTATCTGTTTTTTCATTTTCAAAGTTTTTTGGCAGGTATTTTGTATCAAATTTCAAATTCTTCTCATTTATAAAATCTAAAAATATATAAGTGATTTTGTTTTCGCCGGTAAGTAAAGCATATTCATAGCAGTGGTTATTGGCATTAATCGTTACGTAAGCAGGATAATTGTAATTTTCGGTGTCGTAAAGAATTTTCTGTATCGTTCCATTGTAGGATTTAGATATTTGTGATAAACGTTTAAGTTCTGCTTCGTATTCTGGCTTATCAAATGAACAGCTTAGGTAAATTTGGCACGTTGGATCAAAGAGTGTATTCTGATATGAATAATAATACTCATCTATTATGGAAGGTGATATATTTTCTGGAAAAATATCCAGACTGCTGTATCCTCTTAGATCTTCAAATTTCCCATAATCTTCAGGGTTGGTAAATGTAACAGATTTATCTCCAAATAATAAGCTTTTAAAATAGATAGAACTTTTTGTATTACCAAACGTAATGAGTGAGGTACATAATAAAAGTACGATAAAAATCGTGGCAATGACCAGTTTATTACTTTTCTTGTTTTTCATATTTAATATATTCTCCATTCTCGACTTTACTGTGTTTTTACTGTAGTCAAAGTTATTTATTAAAGAAATTTCATAATGATCATCTTCATGTATTTCCTTTTTTTCCATTAAACTAAGGATACTTGAACAATAGTTTTTACGGTATGTGATATTCTGTCCTCTGATTACTTCCATATCACAATGGTATTCCAAATCTTTTTCGGCCTCTATCACCAGCAGGTATGCGAGGGGGTTAAACCAATGCAGACAGGAAGCAAGTACGCAAATTAATTTATACCAGATATCGTTCATCATTCCATGAACAATTTCATGTGCAAATATATAATCCAGTTCTTTTTCCGAATAGTTTATCTTAGGAAGCACGATCGTCTTATTGAAATACCCTAAAATAAGGGGAGAATGAATCTCATTTAGTATAACGATATTGACAGGAGATTTGTTTTTTAATCTCTCAGAGCATTTAACGAATATATTTTGGATGGACGGATCTGCAATTATACCCTCCTTCACTTTTTTACATAATAGAAGATAGCTAAATATTTTTATTGACAGATTGATTAAAAAACCGCCGATCCAGATGATTGTAATAGTTGTAATTAAGTTGTTTGATAATGCGATTCGTTTATCCGGTTGATTTTTCATTGCAATTATGGTCTCGGTATCAGTAGAATTAACAACATCTTTACCCGTTTTTGCAGGTTCAGGAGAAGCGGTTATTACTTTGGGATTAATTTCAATTCTTTGGCTGAAAGCTGGAATGGGAAGTGAAACAAAAAAAATCATGCGGATCGCAATTGCAAGCCAGATATAGCGATTAATTTTATAAGAAAATTTTTTATTGATTACGGTTCGGAAGCTCAGCCAGAACAAGATAAATAAGCCAGACAAAAATGATACCGTCAAAATGTGAAATAATAGTTCTTTCATACGTATTACTCCTCTGAATAGTGATCAACAAAATCTTTTAGTTCCTCTATATCTTTCAAAGTAAGCTTGTTTTTCTTGTATAAACAGTTCACCAGATTGCTGACAGAACCGCCAAACAATTTATCAACGATACTCTTTCCTTCTTCCTGTTTGTATTCTGATTCAGATATAAGGGGTTTGAAATATCTGTATTTCCCTTCCTTACAGCACTCTAAGAATTTTTTTTCCACAAGGCGGTTCAGATAACTATGAAGTGCGCCCGCAGTTATTTCCTTTTGCTGAGACAATTGCTGGGCTATATTGTTAACACCGATCTTTTCTTCTTTCGTTTTCCAGATAATTAACATAATATCTAATTCGGATTCCGGTAATTGATACATAATTATGCTGCTCCTTTTTATTTTATGCATTTGCATAAAATGATATAATATTATTATGCCGGTGTCAAGGTATTTATAGATATATTAATAGTTTACAAATTAAATTAAGATTTCTTTTTATAAAGTAATATTGAACAGGAGGTCTTAATATGCATTACCCTATTGTTTATCAAAAAGAGAAATATGATTGTGGACCAGCTTGCATCTGCATGATATGTGAATTCTACCAGTCAAATACAGATTTAGTAACAGTGTGCCGCATTGCCGGGTTAAGTGAAAAAGGAACCAGTATATGGGATATGCAGCGAACGTTACGCATATTAGGCTTTCAGACAGCTTCTATTAAAATGAATAATTTCATTTCAGATTATAATTTTGAAATTCCGCTGATTGCAGTTATCAGTAAGTCTGCTGGAAATAATCATTATGTAGTCATTTATAAAAGATTAAAAAATGGTTTAATCATAGGTGATCCCGATAAAGGACTAATAAAAATGAAAATAACGGAATTTTTAAAAGAATTTATTGGTTACTTAATTATTCCTCAAAAGTAGTTTACATTTAGCGATAAAGATCCTTTTTATTTAATGTAATCAACAAGTGAATGGAGGAAAATATGAATAGTAAATTTGATGTTTTAAGTGAAATGGAACAGAAAAGTATTTTTGCGGGTGCGGCTGAAGTGCCTATGAGCCCGCTGTATTTAACTAAGACAGCGTGTGAGGTTAAAGCTACTGCATTAGTAGTAACAGGTACAGTAAAAAACATTAGCATACATTCTGTTGCTCAGGAAATTTTTGCTCATGCCTGCTGTTACTACGGAGCCTCTGTCTTAAAAGGCCTTGGAGTAGAAAATGACATTGTTGATGATATTTACAGAAGAGCAAATCCTGTAAATATAGATGATGGATTAGACACTCCAAAAAGGGTTGCAGCATATATTCTTATCTGGAATCTTGCACCAGATGTATTTCCACTGTAAATGGTACTTGAGTAATTAAGGTTTATGAATTAAAATAATTGAAAACTTGCTGATTACAGGGGGGTGCTTTGACGCCCCCCTATTAGAATGCAAAAACTTAAGTGCTAAAAATGTCTTGACATTTTAATTTTATCTTATTATAATGGTGACAATATTACATTAAAATATGAAATGCTATGAAAGTGCAAGTAGAATCTTAATTTCTATCAGAGAGAAGGGGTCACCGGCTGAAAGCCCTTTTAAGTTCAATTAAGAGTTCGAATTTCCCACTGAAGCAGCATGGCTGAAACCTGTGAATTTATTTAATTGGCAGGCGGGTAGGTCATGACGTCCTTACACGTTACGTATGCCGAGTGCCTGCTTTTGATGCAGGAATCAGGGTGGTACCGCGAACACAGCTTCGTCCCTTTACAGGGATGGAGCTTTTTTTAATGTATCAGGGAATGAATCAAAGAAGGAGAGCATGATGAAAGATCAATTAGAAAAAATTAAACAAGAAGCGTTAAAGCAAATTGAAGCTTCCGATGCGCTGGAAAAACTCAACGATATTAAAGTTGCTTATCTTGGGAAAAAGGGAGAACTGACCAGCGTGTTAAAGAGCATGAAGGACGTTACTCCGGAAGACAGACCTAAGATTGGACAGATGGTGAATGAGGCCAGAGAAGCAATTGAAGGTAAGTTAGACGCAGCCATGACTGCGCTGATGAAAAAAGCAAGAGAAGAGCAGCTAAAGAAAGAAGTAATCGATGTCACACTGCCGGCGAAGAGGAACCGGGTTGGTCATACCCACCCTAATACCATCGCATTAGAAGAGGTGGAGAGAATCTTCGTAGGTATGGGTTATGAAGTAATTGAAGGCCCGGAAGTAGAGTATGACCATTATAACTTTGAAAAGCTGAATATTCCCAAGAACCATCCGGCAAGAGATGAGCAGGATACTTTTTATATCAGTGACAACATCGTTTTAAGAAGTCAGACTTCTCCCGTTCAGGTTCGTACCATGGAGCAGGGAAAGCTTCCCATCCGTATGCTGGCACCAGGCAGAGTGTTCCGTTCTGATGAAGTAGATGCAACCCATTCTCCTTCGTTCCATCAGATCGAGGGCCTGGTAATCGATAAGAATATAACATTTGCAGATTTAAAAGGAACCCTTGCTGAATTTGCCAGAGAGTTATTTGGACCTGAGACAAAGGTAAAATTCCGCCCCCATCACTTCCCGTTCACTGAGCCAAGTGCAGAGATGGATGTTACCTGCTTTAAATGTGGAGGAAAGGGCTGCCGTTTCTGTAAAGGATCTGGCTGGATTGAGATTTTAGGATGCGGAATGGTACACCCCAACGTGCTTGCCATGAGCGGAATTGATTCCAATGAATACTCCGGATTCGCATTCGGAGTGGGCTTGGAAAGAATTGCCTTGTTAAAATATGAGATTGATGACATGAGATTATTATATGAAAATGACATCAGATTCTTAAAGCAGTTCTAGAAACAGGAAGGGAGATAGATTGATGAATACACCATTATCATGGGTTAAAGCATATGTACCGGATTTGGAAGTGACACCTCAGGAATATACAGATGCCATGACACTGACCGGAACGAAGGTTGAGGGCTATGAATGCCTGGATAAAAATTTGGAGAAGATCGTAGTCGGTCATATCTTATCGATTGAACGTCACCCCGATGCAGATAAACTGATTGTCTGCCAGGTGAATGTAGGTTCTGAGACCGTTCAGATCGTAACCGGCGCATCAAACGTGAAAACAGGAGATAAGGTACCGGTTGTTTTAGACGGAGGAAAGGTTGCAGGAGGCCATGACGGCGGTCCTCTTCCGGAAGATGGAATTAAGATTAAAAAGGGCAAGTTAAGAGGCATTGAATCCTGTGGAATGATGTGCTCCATTGAAGAACTGGGATTTACAAATGAAATGTATCCTGACGCTCCTGAAAGCGGGATCTACATTCTTCCCGAGACTTCCGTACCGGGAAGTGATGCAGTAGAGCTTCTTGGCCTTCATGATTCTGTTTTTGAATATGAAGTAACTTCAAACCGTGTGGACTGTTACAGTGTGATCGGGATTGCAAGAGAGGCAGCAGCTACATTTAACAAAACCTTTGTTCCTCCGGTGGTAACTGCGACAGGCAACAGCGAGGATGTTCATGATTATCTGAAAGTAACAGTAGAAGACAGCCGTCTTTGTTCCCGTTACTGCGCAAGAATGGTAAAAAATATTAAGCTTGCTCCATCTCCTGTCTGGATGCAGAGAAGACTTGCAGCCTGCGGAATCAGACCAATCAATAACATTGTTGACATCACCAACTATGTTATGGAAGAATACGGCCAGCCAATGCATGCCTTTGATTATGAACAGCTGGCAGGCCATGAGATCGTTGTCAGATGTGCAGAAGATGGAGAGACCTTCCAGACCCTGGATGGCCAGGAAAGAAAACTGGACAGCACCGTACTGATGATTCGTGACGGAGAGAAGGCAGTGGGAATTGCCGGTATCATGGGAGGAGAGAATTCTAAGATTACCGATGACGTTCAGACCATGGTATTTGAAAGTGCCTGCTTTGATGGAACCAATATCCGTCTTTCCTCTAAGAAAGTTGGTTTAAGAACCGATGCGTCCGGCAAATTCGAAAAGGGACTTGATCCCAACAATGCAAAGGCCGCAATCGACCGTGCATGCCAGCTGATTGAGGAGCTTGGCGCAGGTGAAGTAGTTGGCGGTATGATTGACATTTATCCGGAGAAGAGAGAGGCAAAACGCGTTGCATTTGAACCGGAGAGAATGAACCGTCTTCTTGGTACAGATATTACAGCAGAGACCATGCTTGAATATTACAAGCGTCTGGAACTGGAATATGACGAAAAAACAGGTGAGATCATTGTTCCTACATTCCGTCAGGATTTAGAATGTATGGCGGATCTGGCAGAGGAGACAGCAAGATTTTATGGTTATGATAAGATCCCGGTTTCCCTTCCTACCGGGGAAGCGACGACTGGTAAACTCTCCTATAAATTAAGAGTGGAGGAGCTGGCAAGAGAAGTTGCAGAGTTCTGCGGATTCTCTCAGGGAATGACATATTCCTTTGAAAGCCCTAAAGTTTTCGACCGTCTTCTTCTTCCTCAGGACAGTCCTCTTCGGGTAACTGTGAATATTTTAAATCCCCTTGGCGAGGACTTCAGTGTAATGAGAACAACTCCTCTTCATGGAATGTTGAATTCACTGTCTACAAACTACAACAGACGTAATAAAAATGTCCGCCTTTATGAGCTGGCCAATATTTATCTGCCAAAGAGCCTTCCTCTTACAGAACTTCCAGATGAAAGAATGCAGTTTACTCTGGGCTTTTACGGAGATGGTGATTTCTTCGACATGAAGGGTGTCATTGAGGAGTTCTTTGAGAAAACCGGTATGAATTTAAAGCCTCATTATGATCCAAAGGCAGGAAAGACGTTCCTTCATCCGGGAAGACAGGCAGACATCATTTACGATGGAGTAAATATCGGATATTTAGGAGAAGTTCATCCGGAGGTGGCCGATAACTATAAGATTGGAGACCGGGCTTATGTGGCAGTAATCGATATGCCGTCTATGATCCCATTTACAAGTTTTGACCGCAAATACACCGGAATTGCCAAATATCCGGCAGTTACCAGAGATATCAGTATGGTAGTGCCAAAGAATGTTCTGGTAGGTCAGATAGAAGAAGTCATTGAACAGCGCGGAGGCAAGATATTAGAAAGCTATGAGCTGTTTGATATATATGAAGGTGCACAGATTCTGGCTGGCTTTAAGTCAGTTGCCTATTCCATCACATTCCGTGCAGCAGATCATACTCTGGAAGAACAGGAAGTTTCAGCAGTTATGAAAAAAATACTCAACGGTTTACAGGCACTTGGTATTGAGTTAAGAGCATAAAAATTTTTTATAAAAAGATGTCGGGAGAAAAGCAAAAGCTTCCGGCATTTTTTTTGTTTGCCTGCATGGAACTGAAAAATCCCGTCAATCCTTACGGTAGAGGAATGTTTGAAAAACAGGGAGGCAAAACAGATGCTTGATGATCTTGATATTAAACTCATAAGAGGGAGAATGCTTTTAGATTCGGGAGGAAATCCGGCTGTGGAAGCAGAAGTGATCCTGGAAAATGGTGCTCAGGGAAAGGCTGTGGTTTCGGTTTTTGATGAAACAAGCGGGGAGGAAGAAGCAGATTATATCAGGGAATGGCTGTCGGAAGCGATTTTATTTGAAGATGCTGCAGAACAAAAAAATATTGATAATCTGCTGATCAGACAAAGAGAGGCAGACGATGTGGACCATAAAGAAAACGGCAGAGGAAAAGCTGGAGTGTTAGCGCTGTCCATGGCAGCAGCAAGAGCGGCAGGTGCAGGTCTTGGACTACCATTATACCGCTATTTAGGTGGATCTACGGCTCCAGTCATGCCTGTTCCGGTCATGAGCATGATTGATGGAGGAGACTGGGGGAAAGGAATCGATTTTAAAGAAATTATGATTATCCCCTTAAACAGGAGTTCATTTGCAGAAGGACTGCGGATGGGTGGGGAAGTATACCAGACATTAAAGCGGCTTTTATCCTTAAACGGAATTGATACATCAGTAGGGGAAAGCGGCGGTTTTGCAGCAGACGTAAAAAGTGCAGAGGAAGCGCTTCATTATATAATGGATGCAGTCAGACTTTCCGGATATGATCCAGATACCGATGTGGCGGCCGCCATATCCGGATATGCAGATCATCTTTACGTAAAAGAAGAAGGAATTTATCATTTTGATAAAGAAAGCATGAATAATGGAATTCTGGTATACAGAAATCAAAAAGATATCATTTCCTATTATTTAAGGCTGGCAGAAGGATTTCCTCTGGGACTTGTGACAGAAGGACTCTGGACAAAAGATCTTGAGGGAAGAAACCGGATGTATCAGATGTTTCATCATCGTTTCACCATAGCTTCCGATGATTTTTTTGCATCCAATGGCGTGGAGATTCAGTTGAAGAAAGCCGGTACTGTAACGGCTGCACTGGAAATGGCTGAGAGAGCAGGAAGGCTTGGGAATAAAGTGATCTTTTCAAACAGTTATAAGGAAACAGAGGAAGTGTTTCTTAGTGACATGGCGGCGGCAGTTGGAGCTGATTATATAAAATGCGGCGCACCCTGCAGGGGAGAATGCACGGCTAAATACAACGAACTGCTAAGAATTGAGGAATTCTATGGCAGACAGCAGTGAAAAATAGAAAAAAATATTGTATTTACTGAAAATTTATGGTATGATAAGCGTTGTTTGACTTAAGGAGGTGGGAAAATGATCCGGATTATATTATCAATTGTGTTCGTTATTATATGCGTTGCTTTATCAGCGATTATCCTGTTACAGGAAGGAAAGAGTCAGGGTCTTGGTTCTATCGGTGGTATGGCGGATACTTACTGGGGCAGGAACAAAGGACGTTCCATGGAAGGAAAACTGGAGAAGTTTACAAAGTACGGAGCAATCCTGTTTTTTATCCTGTCATTAGTACTGAATCTGAATATACTGTAGCGATTAAACACTCTTGTGGTATAGCAGCAAGGGTGTTTTTTTCGCTTTAAGGAAAAATTCTGTCATACCATCAGGTGAAGTGCAGATAATAAAATATAAATTGACTTGTTAGAAAAATAGTGAAAAGAGAGGAAAATAATGACAGAAGAACAGTTAATGCAGCGGAAAGCCATGTTTATGGAACTGTTTTCGGATCCGACTTATAAACCGATGAAATTAAAGGAACTTGCCATGTTATTTGGGGTTCCCAAACATCAGAGAGACGAATTAAAACAGGTACTGGATGCTTTGGTTTCAGAAGGAAAAATCGGAGTATCCCAGAAAGGAAAATACGGGAAGCCGGATATCGGTTCCATGGCAGGAGTATTTTTCGGACACCAGAAGGGCTTTGGTTTTGTATCGGTAGAAGGTTTTGAGAAAGATATCTTTATCCCGGAGGATAAGACTGGCGGTGCTCTTCATGGAGATACGGTTCTTATATCTGCGGAAGCGGAAGGCTCTGGCGGCAAGAGAGCAGAAGGCCGGGTTATTAAGGTGCTTCAGCATGCAAATGAAGAGATTATAGGATTTTATCAAAAAAATAAAAATTTTGGTTTTGTCATTCCGGATAACCAGAAGATTTCAAAGGATATCTTTATCCCTCAGGGAAAGGATATGGGAGCTGTAAACGGACATAAGGTAGTGGTGAAGATCACCGATTTTGGCGGAGAAGGAAAAAAGCCGGAGGGTGTGATCAAGGAGATCCTTGGACATGTCAATGATCCGGGAACAGACATTCTTTCCATTGTGCGCGCTTACGGGCTTCCGGAGGAATTCCCGGACAGTGTGATGAAGCAGGTAGAGTCAGTCCCTGATTCTATTTCCGGTAAAGATATGCAGGGGCGTTTGGATTTAAGAGAATTACAGACTGTCACCATAGATGGAGAAGATGCAAAGGATTTAGATGATGCGATCACCATTTCAAAAAAAGACGGGGCATATACGCTGGGAGTTCACATTGCCGATGTAACCAATTACGTAACAGAGCACAGCCCCCTTGATGAAGAAGCTTTAAAAAGAGGCACCAGCGTCTATCTGGTGGATCGTGTTATCCCCATGCTGCCCCATAAGCTGTCTAACGGTATCTGCTCTTTAAATCAGGGAGAAGATCGTCTGGCGCTGAGCTGTATCATGGAAATCGACGGAGACGGAACCGTAACCGGTCACAGGATTGCAGAAACGGTGATCAATGTAGACCGGAGAATGACTTATACAGCAGTAAATGCAATTATAACCGACCATGATGAAGCTACCATGAAAGAATATGAAGCCTTTATTCCCATGTTTGAACAGATGAAGGAACTGGCTGATATTTTAAGAGAAAAAAGGAAAAAAAGAGGTTCTATTGACTTTGACTTCCCAGAAACAAAGGTAATTCTTGATGAACGGGGAAAGCCATTAGAGATAAAACCTTATGACCGGAATTCCGCTACTAAAATCATTGAAGATTTTATGCTTATGGCAAATGAAACCGTTGCAGAGGATTATTTCTGGCAGGAGATTCCATTCCTTTACCGGACTCATGACAACCCGGATCCGGAGAAGATGAAAAGTCTGGCTACGCTGATTAACAATTTTGGCTATTCCATTCGCTTCCATAACGGAGAAGTATATCCCAAAGAAGTTCAGAAGCTCCTTGCCAATGCAGAGGATACTCCGGAAGAGGCTTTAATCAGCCGCCTTGCTCTTCGTTCCATGAAACAGGCAAAGTATACAGTAGGAAATACCGGACATTTCGGTCTGGCTGCCAAGTATTATACCCACTTTACCTCACCCATCCGCAGATATCCTGATCTGCAGATTCACCGTATCATCAAAGAGAATCTAAGATCCGGACTTAGCGAGAAGCGGGTCAGTCATTATGACAAGCTTCTGATGCAGGTGGCGGTTCAGTCCTCTTCTCTGGAGAGGCGGGCAGATGAAGCGGAGCGGGAAACCATTAAGCTGAAAAAATGTGAATATATGTCCAGATATATTGGGCAGGAGTTTGAGGGAGTCATTTCAGGTGTAACAAACTGGGGGCTTTATGTAGAACTTCCCAATACGGTGGAAGGTCTGATCCATGTCAATGATCTTCAGGATGATTATTATCATTTTGATGAAGAACATTACGAACTGGTGGGAGAAATGACCAGGAAGACGTTTAAACTAGGTCAGCCCATTCGGGTAATCGTATCGGGTACGGATAAACTGCTGCGTACCATTGACTTTATTTTGGGAAGTGATATTGACGGGAAATAATAGATACCAAATTGGCAGGATGAAAATAATTAATTTTTATCCTGCCTGCATTATATCAGGGAGTTGCTAAGTATGAAGATAAAATATTTAATTAATGCATGCATAATGGCGGCATTGTTGTTTACCATGACCGGATGTGCAAAGGAAAGAAATAAGATTACGGTTCAAGAGCCTGAAAATACTAAAACAATAATTGATGAATCGAAGAAAGAAGAAAGTGAACCTGAGATTATAGTTGATAAAACTGAGCGCCTGGAACATATAATGATTAGTGACTGGTTTGATGATGATACTGCAATTGTATCAAAAGAAAATGAGTCATTAGAAAAAATGAGCTTATCGGAACTGTCAGACCAGTATCCTAAGAGTCTGTATTTACTGAATATTAACTCAAAAGAATATCAGCTGGTCAGGGAACAAAAAGATGTATTGCTTGGGGGAGCTGTTTTCTCCAGGGATAAGAAATATCTGATATACGATGAGTATGTTTTAGGGGATCCTGCTTACTTCATTATGAATATGGAGAATCATGAGAGCATTGGGCTTATGGGAGAACCGATTGGAGGAGCAAAAAGTGCGCACTGGGCTGATAATGAAACTGTCATCGGTTCAGCATATAGCGGTGGTGTTTATCTGGCTGACAGAACTGGAAATATGAGCTTGATTGATGAATTAAAAGAGGAAGGAATATTTCTTGCTGAGAAACTGGGTAATAATATTTATTATAATACACAATCAGATTTAACTTTAATGACCTTAGACCTGGCTACAAAGGAAAAGACCAGTCTTAATCTGGGACAGGTATCTGAAATCGTACCGTCTCCGGATAAGAAAGAAATGATAATCTTACAGAATAATGATTCCAAAAGTTCCATGATTATTTATAGTCCTGAGAAGGATGAAAAAAATACAATTGCAGAGAATGCTGAATTGTACGGAGTATCCTGGTCACCTGATCAGAGGATGATTGTTTATGGCATGAAAGAGGATAAAAATAATGCAGCAGAAAGAAATCTGTATGTATATGATATACTTACCGGAAAATCAGTAAAGATTGCTGTGAATGCTGAACCAATAAGTACTAACTGGAGTCCTTCTGGTAAAAGATTATCCTATACGGAATGGGATGGAAAACAGTATACCAGCAGTATTATTTATTTTAAATAGAGCCTTTGCTGATGTTCTTATCCTTTACGAGATATAAATAATGTAGTATGATTGTGTAAAGTTTTAATAAGGGAGATTTATTAATATGGGAGAAAATTTTAAATTAATCGCCAATAACAAAAAGGCCTATCATGATTATTTTATTGATGAAAAATATGAAGCCGGTATTGAGCTGTTTGGCACTGAAGTAAAGTCCATACGTATGGGCAAATGCAGTGTAAAGGAGTCTTTTGTCCGGGTTGACAAAGGTGAGGTTTATGTATTTGGCATGAACATCAGTCCTTATGAAAAGGGGAATATCTTTAACAAAGATCCGCTGCGTATCAGAAAGCTCCTCCTTCATAAATCGGAAATTCAAAAACTGGATGAAAAAATTGCACAAAAGGGATATACTCTGGTTCCTCTTTCCGTATATTTTAAAGGCAGTCTGGTTAAAGTGGAGATCGGTCTGGCAAGAGGTAAAAAACTTTATGATAAAAGAGATGATATCGCAAAGAAAGACCAGAAGCGGGAACTGGAACGTGACTTTAAAGTGCGCAATTTAAAGGTGTAATGGCTGTATGACGAAGAAATTGCCCGTCTGTACAGAATATGGATTGGATGGTAAAATAGGGGTATAAAATAATGGGAGGAAACTGCGGATGGCACTATATGATTATGTAGGGGCATTAAGAAAAGGGCGAAGGCAGTACCAGGCATCCGTATCAAGAGGAGAGTATCCGTATCTGCCAGTGCTTGATGATATCTTATCTTATTCTGATATCGTTTCTGAAGTCAATTTAGGAATAATGGATATTCCTCTGGAGAAGGTAATCGGTACCAAGACAGAAGGACGTACCAATGCATTTGCCAGTAATTTCATGCCCCTTTTGTCGGAGAAATCCGAATTTGGAGCGAAGTGGGCCTACCTGTATGATCATCAGATTCAGGAAGGAATTCATGATCCGATTGTTGTTTATGAATTCATGAATCAATATTATGTTCAGGAAGGCAATAAAAGGGTCAGCGTTTTAAAGTATGTGGGGGCCTTCAGCATCGCTGCCTCAGTAATCCGGATGATTCCAAGGCGTACTGATGATTTAAACAACCGGCTTTATTACGAATTCCTTGATTTTTATCAGGTTTCCTTTAACTGTGATATCTGGTTCAGCAAGGAAGGCAGCTACGATAAGCTTTTAAAGGCAATGAATAAAATTCCGGGAGAACAGTGGAGCGAAGATGACAGGCTGGTATTTAAGTCTGCATATGACCGTTTTTCCAAAGCATTTCACGCATTTGGCGGTGATGATTATGACATGACCTGCTCCGATGCATTTTTAGTCTATGTGGAGCTGTTGGGATACAAGTCGGTGAAAGACCGGGTGGAAAAGCAGATTAAGAAGGATCTGGTTAAAATTAAGGATGAACTTCTTCTGGCTTCCAGAGGCAATAAGATTGCGCTGGTAGAGCAGCCGGAGGAGGCTGGCGACGGATCGGATAACACCACGATGAAGCTGATCAACTGGCTGCTTCCCAATCCAGGCCTTGATCCTTCCATGCTTAAAATCGCATTTATTCACGCAAAGACAGCGGAAACTTCCAGCTGGACGTACGGTCATGAACTGGGCAGGATGTATCTGGAGCAGGCATTTGACGGAAAGACGGAAACCATGGTCTTTTTCCATGCAGACTCGGAATCGGAGACGGCGAAGGCATTTGATGCTGCCATTGCAGGAGGCTGCAACATGATTTTTACAACAGCCTCCCAGATGATTAATTTAAGTGTAAAGACCGCCATTGACCATCCGGAAATCAGAGTGTTCAACTGTTCGGTCAATATGTCCTATTCTTCTGTCTGCACTTATTATGGAAGAATGTACGAATCAAAGTTTTTAATGGGAGCTTTAGCTGCTTCCATGTCACGGGATGACAAACTTGGTTATATTGCAGATTATCCCATATACGGAACCATTGCCAATATCAATGCATTTGCTTTGGGAGCAAGGATGATTAATCCTTATGCAAAGGTTTATCTGGAGTGGTCAAGGATAACAGGGCGGGATGCTCAGGCGGAGCTTGAGAAAGAAGGAATCCGCTTTATATCCGGTGATGATATGATTACTCCTCAGGCACCTACAAGAGAATACGGTCTTTATCAGAAAGCTGCAGATGGAAGCCTGAGAAACCTGGCTACTCCTATCTGGCATTGGGGAAAGTTTTATGAAAGAATCGTAAATCTCACCTGCCACGGTTCTGTTGACAGGAAAGAGATGAAAGGGAAGCAGGCGATTAACTACTGGTGGGGAATGTCTGCAGACGTCATTGATGTGATCTGCTCCCAGAATCTTCCTCACGGCACAAACCGGCTGATTACATTTTTGAAAAATTCCATTCGGGCAGGAAGCTTCCAGCCATTTGTTGGAACGATTTACTCTCAGGATGGCACAATTCAGTGTGAAGAAGGGTTAAGCCTCACACCGGAGGAGATTACTACGATGAACTGGCTTACGGAAAATGTTGTAGGGCAGATTCCTGATTTTGAAGAGTTAACAGAAGAAGCCCGGTCATTGGTTCGTCTTCAGGGTCAGACAATATACGAGAACATGGATACGGAGGAACTTCAGCGTGAAAATTCTGGTACTGGCGGATCATGAGTCCAAGTCGCTCTACGAATTCTATACACCGGAGAAGCTAAAAGACATTGATTTAATCATTTCCTGCGGAGATTTGAGAGCAAATTATCTGACGTTTTTTGCCACCTGTTCTCACGCGCCGGTTTATTACGTAAGGGGAAACCATGATTGTCAGTATGAGAGATGTCCTCCGGAGGGGTGTATCTGCATTGAAGATGAGATTGTTACCTTCAATGGAGTAAGAATTTTGGGGCTGGGTGGTTCCATGGAATATATTCCGGGTTCCCCCAACCAGTTTACAGAAAAGAAAATGGAACAGAGAATTAAGCGCATGTGGTGGAAGTTAAAGAAAAATAAGGGGTTTGATATACTTGTAACCCATGCGCCTGCTTTTGAACTGAATGATCTGCCCGATCTTCCTCATCGCGGGTTTTCCTGCTTTAAGATGCTGATGGATAAGTATGCACCCAGGTATTTTCTTCACGGTCATATCCACGCTAATTATGGCAATGCTTTTAAGAGAGAGGATCAGTATGGAAGCACCGTTGTGATCAATGCGTATGAATATTGCATTATTGATTATACGTAATGGTAACTTTTACAGCAATACGTTCATATCCTATTACAGAAGCCCGTTTAAGGGATTAAACTCATTGCACTGCACATGACTCTACAGTACAAACTGAGCAGGCGTCAGCTTTTAACAGCTGTAAGCCGGGTTGCTTTCGCAACAGCAGATGATATGAAAGCATCTGTGGGACAGTAGTTCACTCTAATTGTTCCGCAGGTGCATTTTTTATTTATCAGCAGCTGTAATCTGATCAAACTGGGGGAACTGGTATGAAACGTATCACTGGATTAAAGAAAGAAAAGGATGGAAAAAGTCTTGCCATGCACGTATCGGTGGTGAGCATTGTCATTAATTTAATGCTTTCTGCATTTAAACTGGCAGCAGGTATGCTTGGTCATTCTGGAGCAATGATTTCGGATGCGGTTCATTCTGCCTCCGATGTGTTCAGCACTTTTATTGTTATGATCGGTGTGCAGCTGGCAGATAAAAAATCTGATAAAGAGCATCCATACGGTCATGACCGGATGGAATGTGTTGCTTCTGCCATACTTGCTTCTTTGTTAATGGCTACTGGCGTTGTAATTGGCATCACAGGTATTAAAGTCATAATAGGGCAGAATGGAAAAACAGCTGAAATTCCCGGATTGATTGCTTTGGTTGCGGCAGTTTTATCAATCGTCGTAAAAGAATGGATGTACTGGTACACAAGAGCAGCAGCCAAAAAGATAAATTCAGGTGCCGTTATGGCAGATGCCTGGCACCATCGCTCTGACGCATTGTCTTCTGTGGGAGCTATGATCGGGATCGGCGGCGCAAGAATGGGGGTTCCTGTTTTAGATCCTCTGGCAAGTATTGTAATCTGCATTTTTATTGGTAAGGCAGCAATTGATATATTTCGTGATTCCATGGACAAAATGATCGATAAATCCTGTGATGAGGATACGGTTCAAAAAATGAAGGAGTTTGCAATGTCAGTTATGGGGGTAAAACGGATTGACGACATCAGAACCAGAATGTTTGGTGCAAAAGTATATGTGGATATTGAAATTGCAGCAGAAGGAAAACTGGAACTGGTAAGGTCACACGAAATTGCAGAAAAGGTGCATCTGTGCATAGAAGAACACTTTCCTGATGTAAAGCATTGCATGGTTCACGTGAATCCCGTTCTTGATATGGAAGAAAATGATTAAATATGTCTATAGGTATAACTACAGATTATAATACACATTCCTATTATTTAGTTGACAAATAACAGTTACATTGTTATCATTTAAATATTATACAAAAAGGCAGGGATGTGAATGGAAAGAATCGTATTATCATTGTTGGTTGATAACACTGCCGGCGTTTTAAGCCGTGTAGCCGGACTGTTCAGCCGCCGTGGCTATAATATTGAGAGCCTTACGGTAGGAGTAACTGCGGATGAGAGATATTCGAGGATGACAGTGGTTTCTGTGGGTGAACAGGAGATCTTGGATCAGATTGAAAAGCAGCTGAGAAAGCTGGAGGATGTCAGGGATATTAAGGAATTGAAGCCCGGACGTTCTGTTTACCGTGAACTTATTCTTGTAAAGGTCCGCGCCAATGCCAGTGAGCGTCAGGCGATCAGTGCCATTGCAGATATATTCAGGGCTACCATCGTTGATGTGGGAAGAGATTCTTTAACCGTCATGCTGACAGGCGACCAGTCAAAACTGGATGCGCTGATTAACCTCCTTGGAGATTATGAGATTTTAGAGTTGGCAAGAACTGGTCTGACAGGACTTTCCAGAGGATCGGATGATATCCGCTATCTGCCATAGGCAGTCTTTTGTTGTTAGCTAGAGGTGTTGCCAAAGGCGGACAGTGAGTCGTCGGCATAGTTCCTTTAACAAAATATATTATGAGTCAGTATATGAGGAGGAAAGAAAGATGGCAAAGATTTACTACCAGGAAGACTGCAACTTATCTTTATTAGAAGGTAAGACCATTGCAGTGATTGGATACGGAAGCCAGGGTCATGCCCATGCGCTTAATTTAAAGGAGTCCGGATGTGATGTCATCATTGGACTTTACGAAGGAAGCAGTTCCTGGGCGAAAGCAGAGGCTCAGGGTTTATCCGTTTATACTGCAGCTGAAGCAGCAAAAAAAGCAGATATCATCATGATTCTGATCAACGATGAGAAACAGGCTGCTATGTATAAGGAATCGGTAGAACCCAACTTAAAGGATGGCGACATGCTGATGTTCGCTCACGGTTTTGCAATTCACTTCGGACAGATCGTTCCTCCTAAGAATGTTGATGTTACTATGATTGCTCCAAAAGCACCAGGCCATACCGTTCGTAATGAATATCTGGTAGGCAGAGGAACTCCTTGTCTTGTGGCAGTTCATCAGGATTATACCGGCAAGGCAATGGACAAGGCTCTGGCATATGCATCTGCAATCGGTGGTGCAAGAGCAGGCGTTTTAGAGACAACCTTCCGCGTTGAGACAGAGACAGATCTTTTTGGTGAGCAGGCTGTATTATGCGGCGGTGTATGCGCACTGATGAAAGCTGGATTCGAGACATTGGTGGAAGCAGGATATGCACCAGAGAACGCTTACTTTGAGTGTGTACATGAGATGAAGCTGATCGTTGATCTTATCTTCGAAAGCGGTTTTGCAGGTATGAGATATTCAATCTCCAATACAGCTGAGTACGGAGATTATATTACAGGACCAAAGATTATTACAGATGAGACCAAAAAGGCTATGAAGAAAGTGCTGACAGACATTCAGGATGGTACGTTTGCAAAAGACTGGCTGCTTGAGAATCAGGTTGGCGGTGCTCACTTCAAAGCTATGAGAAATGCAGAAGCTTCTCATGAATTAGAGAAAGTCGGAGCAGATCTGCGTAAGCTCTACAGCTGGAATAACGGCGGAAAACTGATCGATAACTAAATATAATTTTAGCATATGTTAAAAGGCTGATAAAAAAAGAGTGTGGTTAACATAATTTCTCTTTTATATCAGCCTTTTTTTGCGTATCAGCCTCTGATTCCGGCTTTCTGCATTGCTTCAAAGAAGATTTCCATTGCTGTGGAAACAGATCCCGGGTTATAGGCAAATCCAACCGTTCGTTTTTTTATACCAGCTATCATGGGAACTTCAATCAGTTCTTTTTTATCCAGCTCATCCTGGACAAATTCTTTAATCACACAGCCAATCCCCAGACCGATTTTGGCAAATTCTATCAATAGATCCATCGTAGTAATCTCCAAAAGTTGATTGGGAATGATCTGGTTTTCATTTAAATATTCGTCAATATACTTTCTTGTCATATTATTTTTGTCCAATAGAAGGATGTTGCCTGTCTGAAACAAATCAGCATTCTTTCCCTCTCTTAAGTATAAATTTTCCAGATAGGCACTGGTCGATACAAAGATGTCCTGAATCTCCATAACTGGATTAAATAAAAGGGGACGGCGGTTAGAGGGCTCAGCGATCAATCCCAGGTCTATCTGCTGCTGCTCCAGCATGGCAACCGTATGGGTGGTGGACTGGCTTTCTATGGTAATCTTAATATGAGGATACTTTTCAATAAAACCCTTTAAATAAGGAAGAAGAATGTATTTACACAGGGTATTGCTCACACCGATTCTTAAGTGCCCGATATTAAAATCCTTTACTCTCTTTAGTTCCAGTTCCCCTCTGTTTATCGCTTCAAATGCTGTTTTTGTGTGATGAAACAAAAGTTTCCCCTCTTCCGTAAGCTGGACGCCTCTGGAATTTCGGGTAAATAATGCCACGCCTAAATTGTCCTCCAACTTGCTGATGGACTTACTGATTGCGGGCTGACTGATGAAAAGTTCTTTGGCAGCTTTGGAAATATTACCAGCTTTTGCTACTTCATAAAAAATTTTATATTGGGAAAGATTCTGATCCATATTAAAAATCCTTTCATTTTATAACCATTCATTATAATAATACACAATACTATATATTGATATTATATCAGGTGAAATATCGGAATGTAAAGCAGGAAAATCAAGGAGACAGATAGCCTGCATGGAGGGAAAGCCTGCATAAGCTTTTGCTGGACAAACAGAGTTTTTCTTATTATGATGTAATTCATAAAACAAAAGGACAGGAGTGATCTGATATGATAAAAACAAATGTGATGAGAATGCTTGATAAAGCAGGGATTGCCTATGATACAAGGGAATATACCGTTGATGAACAGGATTTATCAGGAAGCCATGCAGCGGATATGCTGGGGGTTGACCATGGAAGTGTATTTAAAACTCTTGTATTAAAAGGAGATAAAACAGGTTATTTTGTCTGCTGTATTCCTGTTGATGCTGAGCTGGAGTTAAAAAAGACAGCAAAGCTTACAGGCGATAAAAAGGTTGAAATGATTTCCGTGAAAGAGTTACAGTCAGTTACCGGTTATATCAGGGGTGGCTGTTCTCCTGTGGGAATGAAAAAGCAGTTTCCTACATGGATTGATGCATCCGCGGAAAATTATCCTGAAATAGTAGTAAGTGCCGGCATCAGAGGCCAGCAAATTGTCATCGCCCCACAGAAACTTGCTGGCTTTATTAGAGGTAATTTCGCCTCACTTACCCTGAATTAGTTTACATAAAACATTTAAACGGTAAGACAGGCTAGCAGTGCGGAGGTGAATAATTAACAGAAATGTAATACTATTGTAAAAAGTTAACACATGTTTAATACAAAAAAATCGCATAAGTACAAGTAAAAATAGTGTATAACTAACAAAAAAATAAAAATGGAAAAAAATTAAGAAGTTAAATTATCACAAAAATGTTAAATGACCATTGACTTTTTTAACGGGATTCTTCTATAATTACGGACGACACAAAGAAACGGGTACGGAACAGTCCGAAGCCCACGCAAATGAGATTAGAGAAAGAGGAGTATTTATGCTTACACTACGCTCTATCCTTCAGCAGATTAGTCAGTTCTTCAGAGGAATGTCCGTAAGGGTCACGAAGCGAATGTATCGTTCCTCAGCAGTTTTTATGGCAGGTGCCGCAGTAATTACAGTGATTGCTTTTACTTCCACAGGATTTGGAAGCAGCGGAAAAAATGCATTAACGGCATTTGCAGAAACACGGGCTTTAGAAGACGCTACCGATGATGAGAACGTTGAAGAAGAGGAAACAGCTTCACAAGCAAAAGTACAAATTAACCTTACCGATCCCAAGATGCAGGCACAGCAACTTGCTGGAAATCTGTTGGAAAAAGAAGTCATACAAAAGCAGGAACTGGAAAAAGAATCCTTTACCAGAATCCAGCGCATGAACGAACAGATTGCACTGGAGGAGGAAGCAAAAAAGCAGGCGCAGATAGCCGCAGAAGAAGCCCAGAAGGCGAAAGAAGCGGAAGAAGCAGCTGCCAAAAAGGCAGAAGAGGAAAAAGCAGCACGTGCCACGTCTCTGTCGGATGAAGACTATAATGTCTTGTTAAAAATTGTGCAGGCAGAAGCCGGAGTTTGTGATGATGAAGGAAAGATTCTTGTAGCAAATGTGATTTTAAATCGTGTAAAAAGCGGTAAATTTCCAAGTACAGTGAAAGGAGTTGTTTATTCACCCTCCCAGTTTTCCCCGGTATCCAATGGAAGTATTAATTCCGTTAAGGTTACCAGCAATACCATTGATTGTGTGAACAGGGCACTGGAAGGTGAGGACTATTCAAACGGAGCTTTGTATTTTATGAATCGAAGGGGTTCAAGGAGCGGCGCAATCAGCTGGTTTGATTCCCATTTGACTTATTTATTCCAGCACGGAAACCATGAATTTTTTAAATAAAAACATTGTTAAATATTCTGTTTTTGGTGTATACTATAGTTTATATAACTATACTGATACATAAAAGGAGAGTATTCAAATGATTTTTGACACAGCAAAAAACCTTGATTTTTACAGAAACCTTGGTGTGGAAGACAGATATGCCAAGGCAGTAGATTTTCTTAAGAATACTGATCTGGAGAAACTGGAGCCAGGTAAATATGAGATTGACGGCAAGAACGTTTTTGCCAATGTAGTAGAATATACAACAATTCCATGGGAAGAAGCGAAATATGAAGCTCACCATAATTATACAGATATTCAGTATGTGATTTCTGGTTCTGAGATTATGACTTACGCAAGAATTGATGAACTGAATGAAAAAGTACCATATAACGATGAAAAAGATGTTGTATTTTACGACAATGAAAACCCAGGCTTAAAGGCGGTAGTGAAGTCTGGAGAATATATGATTTTTAATCCCTGGGATGGACATAAACCAAAGGCTGCAGCCGGAGAACCAGCTCCAATTAAGAAAGTAATTGTTAAAATCAAAGAAAATTAAAAAAACGGGATTCTGTTCTTTTAAAGGAACAGAATCCCGTTTTTTAAAGCTTCCAGCCGTCAGATCCGGATAGTACGGCATCCTTTGTATATTTGACAAGGTCAGTTTCCTTCAGTCTGTAAATCCAGTCGGGTCTGTGATCCATGTCTCCTTTTGGACCGTAGCTGCCATATTCGGCATAGAAGGCATTTTTATGAGCCCCCTCTTTGTTCCAGTCATGCCAGCCTTCCCGGCAGATGTGGTCGCCAATATAGCAATTGATTAAAACTGTCTTTGCATATTCTCTCCACGGACGTCCCAGATAAGCATTATCTGGAGGACAGTTTCCTTCAAAACGGCAGTTTTCCATTACATAACCGTATTCCTGGCCTTCCGGAGTTGATGCGGCAGTTACATAGCTGCTGATTTCTTTTCCCGTATATTTGGAAAAGAACGTGCAGTTTTCAAAGTAGGCAGTAGCACTTCCAAAAATGAAATCAATGTCACCCTCCAGATAGCAGTCCTTATAATAATGTCTTCCGTTAATTCTTGGATCATTCTGCTTTGGTCCGATAAATCCGTTTGGCTCAATTTCCTTTGGCGGCAGCGGACCTGTAAATATGGTATCCTGATTGCCAAGAAAACGGCAGTTTTCAAAGGAGAGGCGATCGCCATCTGCATAAACGGCAAGAGCCTGTCCCACATCAATTCCTTTTCCGGCGCTGTTTTCAAACGTAATATTTTTTGCTGTAAAATCATAAGTATCGATTAAACAGGAATAGGTTCGAAACGTTCCCCGCTTCATACCGTCTTCCATAAGCATATGGGCATATAGGCCATAGGTGAGAATGGTGTTGTTCTTATCTTCGCCAAGAAAGGTTACGTGAGGAGTGGTAATTGTGATCTGCTCCTCATAAACTCCTTTGTGAATGAAAAGGGTATGTTCGGCAGTGCCGTTTTTTGGCAATGAGTCAAGCGCTTTTTGTATGCTTTCAAAATCTCCGGTGCCATCTTTGGAAATGTGTATCATATTTGACCTTCTTTCTAATGTTGTATACATGATGCATAATGCACATTAAATATAAACAATTTTTGTGGAAAATGCAATAGAAAATATTGACTTTTTCTTAACAAAATGAGATAATGAGAGCAAATTTGAATTTTATAAGGAGGATTTTTATATGTCAACAAAAGCTTATTACCCAATTAATGAAATTGGAAAAGGAAAGCCTGGCTTTGCAACGACACGTTCAATTATCGAGGCACCATTCTATGGGAATAATGTAATTAAAGTTAATACGCTTCGTGAGGCATATGAATTGGCAAAAAACTCACCAGGAACGATTGTTACAGATATGCCGGTTTATAGAGGAGAAGAATTCGGTCTGGATAAGGATGCAAAAGTACTTTTGTTTAATGATGGTGCGATTACCGGACGGTATGCAACAGCCAGAAGAATCGCAGGGGAACCTGGAGTAAACTGTGCAGCTCTTGACAAAGTTGTTATGGATGCTGTTTATGAGACACGGTGGAAAACCATGTATCATGCAGAGGTATACGCTGGCCTTGATCCGGAGTATATGGTGAAGGCGCATCTTCTCATTCCGGAAGGAGAGGAGAACATCTTATATAACTGGATGCTGAACTTCCAGTATATGTCTGATCAGTATGTCAACATGTATAAGGCTTCTAAACCGGTAGGAGATGGCAAAGAGCCTGATATCTATATCTTCTCTGATCCCCAGTGGAATGGTTCTGACCGTCCTGGTGTTGATCTGTCCTGTTTAAGCGATCCTAAATGTCTTTGTTATTTTAACACGGAACAAAACTGCGCTGCGATTCTCGGCATGAGATATTTTGGAGAGCATAAGAAAGGTACGCTTACCATGGTATGGGCACTTGCCAACCGCAACGGCTATGCTTCCTGCCACGGCGGACAAAAGGAGTATACCCTTTCTGACGGTTCCAAGTATGTTGCATCTGTATTTGGTTTATCAGGATCCGGTAAATCCACAATTACACATGCAAAACATGGTGGCAAATACGGCGTTACCGTACTTCATGACGATGCATTTATCATTAATACCGATACCTGCGCATCTGTTGCAATTGAACCTACATACTTTGATAAGACACAGGATTATCCTACCGGATGTGAGGACAACAAGTACTTACTGACTGCACAGAACTGCTCCTGTACCCTGGATGAAGACGGAAAGATTCAGCTGGTAACAGAAGATATCAGAAATGGTAACGGACGTGCAATTAAGTCTAAATTATGGTCACCAAACCGTGTGGATAAGATTGAATCTCCTGTTAATGCAATTTTCTGGATTATGAAGGATCCTACCATCCCACCAGTAGTTAAATTAAAAGGAGCATCACTGGCATCTGTTATGGGCGCAACTCTTGCAACCAAGAGATCCACTGCAGAGAGACTTGCTCCGGGAGCAGATCCGAATGCACTGGTAGTTGTTCCTTATGCGAACCCATTCAGAACCTATCCTCTTGCCAATGATTATGAAAAATTCAAAAAACTGGTTGAAGAAAAGAACGTAGACTGCTATATTATTAATACAGGTGATTTTATGGGCAAGAAGGTTCAGCCTAAGGATACACTTGGAATTCTGGAAGCAATTGTTGATAAAAAGGCAGAGTTCAAACAGTGGGGACCATTTACAGATATCGATATCTTTGAGTGGGAAGGATTCGTTCCGGATCTGAATGACCCGACTTATGCAGAGCAGTTAAAGGCTCGTATGCAGGATCGTGTGAAATTTGTTGCCAATATGTCAGTTGCAAAAGAAGGATACGATAAGCTTCCTGATGATGCGTTAGAGGCAATCCAGAAGGTTGTTGATCAATTGAAGTAATTGTCACAGAGACGAAAAAGGAGAACTTTTTCGTCTCTGTTTTTAAGTAAGTGAAGGAGATGTTATGAAAAAAGATTATTTGCTGTTTGATTTAGATGGAACGCTGACTGATCCCAAAGAGGGAATTACAAAATCGGTCCGCCATGCTCTGCATGCTTTTGGAATTGAAGTGGAAAACCTCGATGATTTATGCTGTTTTATCGGACCACCTTTAAAAGACAGCTTTATGGAGTACTATGGATTTACAGAATCAGATGCCCAAAAGGCAGTGGAGATCTTTCGGGAATATTTCTCCTCACAGGGAATCTTTGAGAACAAAGTATATGAGGGAACCAGAGAGTCTTTAAACGCACTTGTAAGATCCGGGAAAAAACTTTATGTTGCTTCATCAAAACCGGAAGTCTTTGTAAGAATGATATTGGAACATTTTGAACTGGATTCTTATTTTGAGTTTATGGGAGGAGCGGATTTTGAAGAAATCCGTGTAAAGAAAGCAGATGTGATCCGTTATGTGCTTGATACCTGTGAAATCCGTGATATATCAAAGACAGTGATGATCGGCGACCGGAAACATGATATTTTGGGTGCAAAGGAGTTTGGAATGGAATCTGTGGGGGCATTGTATGGATATGGGAGCAGGGAGGAACTTACAAAGGCGGGAGCAGATTTTCTGGTAGAATCAATTTTTGATTTGCAGAATCTTTTCTAGTGTGCTATACTAGGGCTTTAACAGGAAACAGTCCTTTTGATATCGGTATTTGGAAGACGAAGCACCAGCGGAAGGAGAATTATTGTGATTGAATTGGAACGAGATGAGAGACAGATTGTAAGAGAACTTTGCAGCATGAGCAAAGAGGTGATTCCCTCTGCTGTTGCAAAAGGGCGTATCGGAAAAGTCTGGGTCCCGGAGCGGGATAATCCGTCCTTTTGTTTGATTCATTCGGGTAATTTTGTATATCTGGCCGGAATTTGTCCCAAGGGAGAGCAGGCTCTTGAGCTCAGGGAACTTTTAATTAAAAACTGCAGTAAGGGGTTTATTACCCCTTCCGACGAACGCTGGTCTGAATGGCTGGAAGAGACGTTTGGAGGCAGTTGCCGGATTATGTCCCGTTATGCCATGAGAACAGACGAAGATCTTTTCTCTAAGGAGACGCTGAATAATTATCTGAATTCCATTCCTGAAGGAATTCAAATAAAAAAAATGAATCAGAGTCTTTATGAGAAAGCCATGAGTTCAGAGTGGAGCAGAGAAATCTGTTCTGATTTTGAAACCCAGAAGGATTTTATCCATCGCGGTTTTGGATTTGCAGCACTGGACGGTGAAAGACTGGTTTCCGGTTGTTCGGCCTATCCAATCAGTGAAGAGAAGATTGTGGTAAAAGTTGCGACGCACAGGGAATATAAGCGCCGGGGTCTTGCTCTGGCATGCAGTGCAGGATTAATCTTATCCTGTTTAAAACAGGAGATTTTTCCAACCTGGGATGCGGACAACATTCCTGCCGCCGGACTGGCGGAAAAGCTTGGCTATATTTTTGAAAAAGAATATCAGGTATACACACTTGGAAATCTGGAGAATGGACTGTTTTAAACGCAAGAAAAATCAGGAGGATTACAGCAGATGAAAAAGGTTAGGATCGGTTTCTGGGGCATGGACTCCATATTGGAATTTGTGACCATAGCCGGTAAATGTAAAGAAAAGATGGAATTGATGAATGGAGACTGCATTGTAAATGCGAAATCACTTTTATCTGTTCTTTCCCTGGTAACTGCTGAAGCGGTTGAGCTGATTATACAGGAAGAATCCTGCGATTCCCTTTTAAACCGGCTGGATTTATATGTGGAACACGGAAGACTTCTTGGCGGTAAGAATATTGTTTTCTGATCAGTTAAGTAAAAACTGACAGGAAAAGGAACTTGAAAATTCTCTGGAATTGTTGTATACTGAAGCCATAGAAAATAGAGACTGTAATTCCTGAGATGTGCGATAATCTTACCTTTTTTGAACCTACATTATGACATAAGGGATTCCAATATTTTCAGGCGGATGTCAGGCCTCCGTTGTAGTGGAAGGCAGATGCCTGAGTGAGGTTGCCCACCTAGCTTAGCTAGGCGTCAATAAGTAAGAACCGGCATTTTGGGGTTACAAAAGAAAAAAGCAGCGAGAAATCGCTGCTTTAACTTTATGGAAAAATATGGTAAAGTATGTTAAGACATATATTAATTTCAACCATAAAGGAGATGAAGATGAAGGATTTTAAATACCGCAGTTACGTTTGCTGGGGAGTAACTGCTCTTGCAGTCATTGCATTAAGCATAGCATTTGCTTTTTTTCTTTCCCGGTTTGAATCGGTAAAAGGTACGTTGGATTTGATTGTAGAAATATTAATGCCAGTCATTTATGGCGCAGTTCTGGCATATCTTTTATTGCCGGTTTATAACAAAACAAGGGACATGGCAGCCCGTATGCTGAATAAGGTGTTTCACAACAAGAAGACGGTTCGCTCCATTTCAAGAGCTCTGGCGACTCTGGTCAGCCTGATTTTTTTGTTTGTGATTGTCATAGGACTTTTCTCAATGATTATACCCGAAATTTATACAAGCATTATGGGGATACAGAATAATTTCGGAGATAACATCAATAATATTGCACTTGGACTTCAAAAGCTGTTTCAGGATAACCCTGCTTTTGAAAAAGCCATAATCCCTATCTATGATCAGGTTGCCAGCCGGCTTCAGAGCTGGATGTCCACTGATTTAGTCCCCAATATGACTTCCTTAATCGGCAGCTTATCCAGCGGCCTGTTAAGCGTTGTTCTGGTTTTTAAGAATATATTAATCGGCGTTATTGTTATGGTATATATTCTTAATATCAAAGAGACGCTTTCTGCTCAGGGGAAAAAAATAATTTATAGCATATTTTCCTTAAAAACGGCGAATCAGGCAATTGAAGAAATCCGATTTGTACACCGTGTATTTGGCGGATTTATTACTGGTAAGCTATTAGATTCTTTAATTATCGGAATTATGTGCTTTGTGCTGCTCAATGCGATGAAGATGCCCTATGTACTGTTAGTCAGCGTAATTGTAGGAGTTACCAATGTCATACCATTTTTTGGTCCCTTCATCGGGGCGATTCCCAGTGCATTTTTAATACTCTTAGTCAGCCCGGTAAAGTGTCTCTATTTCCTGATTTTCATTTTGCTTTTGCAGCAGTTTGATGGAAATATACTCGGACCTAAAATTCTTGGACAATCCACTGGTCTGCCCAGTTTCTGGGTGTTGTTTTCCATTCTTCTGTTTGGAGGTTTGTTTGGATTTGTGGGAATGATTATTGCCGTGCCCACCTTTGCCGTGCTCTACAGTGTGATTACCAGACTGGTAAACGGGTCACTTTCAAAGAAAGATCTTTCTCTAAAAACAGAAGATTATTTAAATCTGGATCGGATTGAAGAAGAGAAAAAAACATATATGAAATAAGAGGAGCGCATGAATAAAAAGTCATTGATTGGATTTGTCGTCGGAATTCCTCTCCTGGTTATCATTCTCATTATCATTATTCTGATGAATGAGCCGGAACCAGAGGGGATCTCAAGGGGGTTGGCATGCAAGTCAGCAGCTCTCCTTCTTACAGACAGAGAAAGCCTGGAAAAAATGCCGGACAATCAAAAACAGCAATATTTCTCCAAACAGGATCAGAGCCTCTGGTATGCGAAATATATGGATTACTTATATGCCAATGGTTATCTTGATGCTGGGCTTATGCCTGCAGACAAAGAAACTGCACAAGGTTTTTTAACTTACCAGGAAGCAGAAAGTCTGGCAGAAGCGCTGGTTCCTGGTTCAGGAACCAACATTCATGCAGGAAGAAAGAATAAGAGCAAACATATAACCGCTGATGAATGGTGGAATCTGTTTGACGATTTAAAAAAAGCACTTGATAAAGAAAATCAGATAAAAACAATGGATGTACTACTTTATGGAACACCTTCTAACATTAATCCTTCTTCCGTATGGACTGCCTATACCAGTGAAGGTACATTCGGGTTTGAAGGGATCAGTCTGGATTCTTATATTGACTGGGAAATAAAGATTCTGGTAAAAGGCAATGAGATCATTGCACTAAAAGAAGTGGTAAGTGATTCTGTTACATATAAGAATGTCTGGCTAACTGCTGGGGATAATCAGACATTCCAGGTGCACTTTGGTTCTGTTATCAGAACTTTTCCTTTGGATACATCATTAGGGCAGACGGAGGATCTGGTTAACAATCTGGCAGATATCAGTCTGAAACGGGGAAATTTAGAAAAAGTTACGTTGAAGAAAAAAAGAATATCCGGGAAGGTACTTGCCATTACCGATTCTTATATTGAAATTGAGAATTATGGAAAGCTGAAGTTTGATAAGGACTTTAAAGTATACCGCCTGTATGGTCAGTTTGAAGAACGGTCTGTTACCGATATTTTAGTTGGTTATGACATTCAGGATTTTGTTGTAGCCCATGGAAAGCTTTGTGCAGCTTTACTTGTTCGTGAATTTGATGCAAAGACCATACGGGTGCTTTTGATGAACACGAATTTTCAGTCCATCTTTCACCCGTCGGTTACACTCTCTTCTGACACAGGTCTTACACTGACTTATGATAAAGAGACCGTTCAGGTACCTCCAAAAGCGGAAGTGATCATTGAACCCTCCGATGAAAGGTTAAAGAGCGGCAGAATAGTAGCAGCTCCTCTGGAAAAAGGTGGTTCGATACAGGTGAATTCCATAAACCGTTCCTATGGAACACCTACTTATGGCGGAACCATTGAGATCAGAAAGGATTCCGATGGATTACTTCTGATTAATGAGCTGTATCTGGAGGATTACTTAACAAAAGTTGTTCCAAGTGAGATGCCAGACAGCTACGAAAAGGAAGCGCTGAAAGCCCAGGCTGTGTGTGCAAGAACCTATGCATACCGCCAGATCCAA
This sequence comes from Lacrimispora xylanisolvens, assembly GCF_002934545.1. Taxonomy (GTDB): domain Bacteria; phylum Bacillota; class Clostridia; order Lachnospirales; family Lachnospiraceae; genus Lacrimispora; species Lacrimispora xylanisolvens. The sequence goes on along the minus strand of NZ_PTJA01000007.1, from coordinate 196,581 downwards.
AGCAATACCTACAGCAAATATGGCGCCCATGTAGACGACAGCACACGTTTTCAAGTGTACAATAATCTTCCTACTGCGGTAAAGACGGAGGATGCAGTGCGGGAAACTTACGGCAAACTGCTGTTTTATGGTGATACTCCCATTGAAGCATTTTATTTTTCCACCTCCTGCGGCCATACGACAGATGGCAGTGTGTGGGGAGGAGATCCGGCCCAGTTTCCTTATTTAGACGGGAGTCTGCTTCAGGATGGCGGGGCAGTGTTAAATCTCTCCACCAATTCTGATTTTGAACAATTTATAAAAAATAAGGATTATCCGGCTTATGATTCCTCATTCCCCATGTATCGGTGGGAGACGACAGTAACCAACCGGCAGCTGGAAGAAGAGATTACTGAGGTAGGCTCCATCTTAAACATTACAGTGGTCGAAAGAGGAGTAGGGGGTATCGTAAAGAAGTTAAGAGTTGAAGGCTCAGAAGGCGTTATGACCATAAGCGGAGAGGGTCAGGTCAGAGCCAAACTCGGCAATAAATATATGACACTTACCAAAAAAGACGGAACCCAGATGAAAAATTTCGATTCCCTTCCCAGCGCTTATCTGGCCATAGAAAATCAGGGAGTTGATGAAAAAAACATCACTACGTTTCATATCTACGGCGGCGGATTTGGTCATGGAGTGGGGATGAGCCAGAACGGAGCCCAGACTATGGCAAAGGAAGGAAAATCTTTTGAAGATATCCTGCAGTTTTTTTATCATGGTGTTAAGGTATGCGAGGCAGACAGCGTAAAGGAATGAGAGAGCGTCTTCCTGCGTACAATGTAAAAAAAGCACAGGATGTTTATATGCAGGATCAGAAATTGGAAAATCTGCTTAATCTCGCTCTCAGTGCAACTCCGGAGGAGCGGGAGAAGTCAGGTAATTTAAATGTAGGATATAATCCCGTGGAAAAAACATGGGATGTGATTGTAAAGCATTCCGGTGATATCAGTTTTCTTACCGAGATAGGAATCAGGGTGGAGCCAATGTTAAATGAGTATGCCATCTTGAATGTACCGGAGTCCCTGATTGACCAGTTAAGTGATCTTCCCCAGATTGAATATGTGGAAAAACCAAAGAGGCTGTTTTTTGCCATAAATCAGGCAAAAGCGGCCTCTTGTGTCAATCTGGTCCAGCAGGGAACTAACAATCTGACAGGGAAAGGTGTTCTTGTAGCCATTATTGATTCCGGAATTGATTATTATCATGATGATTTTCGAAACCCTGATGGAACCACCCGGATTGTAAAGCTGTGGGATCAGACCCTGGACAGAGTATTTACAAAAGAGGAGATTGATGCAGCTCTGGCAACAGGAAGCAGAGCAGAGGCCAATAAACTGGTTCCGTCCGTTGATATTACCGGTCATGGAACTGCGGTAGCCTCCATAGCAGCAGGAAACGGCAGGGAAAACCGGGGGCAGTACAGAGGGATTGCATATGAAAGCCCTCTTCTGGTGGTGAAGCTGGGAGTGCCTCAGGAAAACGGGTTTCCAAGGACTACAGAACTTATGCGTGCAGTGAATTTTGCAGTAAAAGAAGCAGTGGATATGCAGATGCCGGTTGCCGTTAATTTAAGCTTTGGCAATACGTATGGATCTCACGACGGAACCAGTCTTCTGGAAACATTTCTTGATGATATCTCCAATTATGGGAAAACAGTAATCGTGGTTGGTACAGGAAACGAAGGGGTTGGTGCCGGACATATTTCAGGAACACTGACCATGGCAAGTCCTCAGGAGATAGAACTAAGTGTGGGAAATTTTCAGCAGAGCTTCAGCGTCCAGCTCTGGAAATCCTATGCGGATTTGTTTGATATCAGCATTGTGACTCCTTCCGGAGAAGTAATCGGCCCCATCAGCAGCCGGCTTGGTCCCCAGACCATCCGGTACGGAAATACGCAGATCCTTCTGTATTACGGAAAACCGGGGCCATACAGTGTGGCACAGGAGATTTATTTAGACTTTCTTCCTGCGGACACGTATGTTGACAGTGGAATCTGGAAATTCCGGCTGACACCCAGACAGATTGTTGAGGGGAAATATGATTTATGGCTGCCATCCTCTGGTGTGTTAAATCAGTCCACCCGTTTTTTACGGGCAACACCGGAAACCACATTAACCATTCCCTCCACAGCATCGAAAGTTATTTCGGTGGGAGCATATGATGATACCTACCAATCCTATGCCGATTTTTCAGGAAGAGGTTTCACCAGAAGAACCAATCAGGTAAAGCCGGATCTGGCTGCACCGGGGGTAGGGATTATCGCCGCATATGCAGGAGGAGGTTATGATTCGGTAACAGGAACTTCGTTTGCAACACCATTTGTCACTGGCAGTTCCGCGCTTCTCATGGAGTGGGGAATTGTGGATGGAAGAGATCCGTTCCTTTTCGGGGAAAAAATAAAAGCATATCTCATCCGCGGGGCAAGAAAACTTCCCGGAATCACCCAGTATCCCAATCCGGAACTGGGGTATGGCGTTTTATGTGTCAGTGACAGTCTTCCTGTGTAATACAAAAGAAAATCCGTTGGAAAACAGACAAAAATGTTTTATAATGGATACAGTACTTTACGGAGGTGTGAAATGGAAATCAGGCATGAGCTGGTAATTCCCAATAATGATCTTCCTTTCCGGCTGTTTATTTTCGAGGGCAGAGAAGGAAACTATAAAGTGACAAAGCACTGGCACCACTCGGTAGAGATTTTTCTGGTACTGGAGGGAGAGATTGATTTTTTTATCAATAATACCCATCTTAAGCTTACCAGAGATGAGTTTGTACTGGTCAATTCCAATGAGGTTCATTCCATCGAATGCCCCAATCCTAATATTACCATTGTCCTGCAGATTCCGGGAGAGACCTTTGAAGATTACATGGGAGAAGATTCCTATGTGAACTTTGAAAGAAAAGGAGAAGAGGCAAACCGCAGACTGAAGGATCTTGTGACTTCTCTTTTTTTTACTTATGACAAACAGGAATATGGCTATAGCTTTCAGGTAAAAAGCCAGTTCTATCAGCTTTTGTATCTTCTGGTAACAGAGTTTAAAACAGAAAATATGGATAAAGAGATCATCCGGCAGAAAAAACAGCTGGATAAACTTTCTGATGTAACCCAGTATATGAGGGAGAATTATGATCAGGATTTAAAGCTGGACTCGGTGGCATTGCGCTTTGGTTTCAGTCCCACCTATTTATCCAGAATTTTTTTAAAGTATGCGCAGGTTAATTATCGTACCTTTTTAATTGACCTGCGAGTCAAATATGCAGTGCGTGAACTCATGGGAACAGATCACGAAATCGGGGAAATTGCCATGAAGCATGGATTTCCTGACAGCAGGGCATTTGCCAAGGCGTTTAAGAAACGATATGGCTGTCTGCCCAGTGAATACAGGAAACACATCAACAGCACCAGATGAGCACAGTGCAAATAATTTAATATAGGGTGTTAAAATTACTGAAAATATGATATAATGTACCATAACTATGCGAAGGATGTGATCGAATGAATATCAGAGAATCCATTGAACAGTGGGAGGAAGCTTATTTAAGTCCTTATGCTGCTTTTAGCAAGAATACCAAAGGCAGAGAACGGGAAGAAGTACCCTGTGATATCCGCACCGCTTACCAGCGGGACCGTGACAGAATCATTCACTGTAAAGCATTTCGAAGGCTGAAGCACAAAACTCAGGTGTTTCTGGCACCGGAGGGTGATCATTACCGGACAAGACTTACCCATACACTGGAGGTTTCCCAGATAGCAAGAACCATTGCCAAATCCCTGCGCATGAATGAGGATTTAACAGAGGCGATTGCGCTGGGGCATGATCTTGGACATACTCCGTTTGGCCATTCCGGAGAAGCAATTCTGAATGAGATCTGTTCCCAGGGGTTCGCCCATTACAGGCAGAGCGTGCGGGTAGTTGAAATCCTGGAAAAGAACGGAATGGGTTTAAATCTCACATGGGAAGTGAGAGATGGAATCTTAAATCACCGGACAAGCGGTCATCCTTCTACTTTGGAGGGCGCCATTGTCCGGCTCTCTGACAAAATTGCCTATATTAATCATGACATCGATGATGCAATCCGGGCAAAGATGTTTGTGGAGGAGGATCTTCCTGGCTGCTATACCGATATTTTAGGACACAGCGTCAGAGAGAGACTGAATAACCTCATTCATGATATTATTAATAACAGCTATGGGAAGAATGAGATCATCATGTCTTCTGATATGGAAGCAGCCATGCAGGGACTTAGAACCTGGATGTTTCAGCATGTCTATAAGAATGAGATTCCAAAAGCAGAAGAAGGAAAAGCACAGAAGATGATCGCCATGCTTTTTGAGTATTATATGGATCATCCGGATAAGCTTCCCCAGGAATACCGGTATTTAATGGAAAAAGGTACTGCAGACAAGGAACGTGCTGTCTGTGATTATATTGCCGGCATGAGTGACAGCTACGCCATTGACCGGTTTGAGGAACTGTTTGTACCAAAGGCATGGAAAGCAATTTGACAAATAAGCATTTTATCATAAATCTTTGTGAAAGGAGGATGATGGCTTTATGCGATATTCGGAAGACATAATAGAAGAAGTCCGCGTAAGGAATGACATTGTGGATATCGTATCAGGGTACGTGAAACTGCAAAAAAAAGGCAGCAATTATTTTGGCTTATGCCCGTTTCATAATGAAAAGTCTCCCTCCTTTTCCGTGTCACCGGCCAAACAAATGTATTACTGCTTTGGCTGCGGTGCAGGCGGTAATGTTATTACCTTTGTTATGGAGTATGAGAATTATTCCTTCTCAGAAGCGTTTAAGATGCTGGCAGACCGGGCAGGAGTAAAACTGCCGGTGGAAGAATACAGCAAAGAGGCAAGGGAGCAGGAAGATTTAAGGGCCGCTCTTCTGGAGATGAATAAGCTGGCTGCCAGCTATTTTTATTATCAGCTCAAGAAGCCTCAGGGCGAAGCGGGTTACCGGTATTTAAAGGACAGGCAGTTAAGTGATGAAACCATAGTCCGCTTTGGGCTGGGTTACTCCAATAAAACCAGTGACGATTTATACCGCTATTTAAGAGGCAAGGGGTATGAGGATGCTGTATTAAAGCAGTCAGGGCTTGTGACCATTGAGGAAAAGGGAAGTCATGATAAGTTCTGGAACCGGGTGATGTTTCCCATCATGGATGTGAATAACCGGGTCATCGGTTTTGGCGGAAGAGTTATGGGAGCCGGTGAACCGAAATATTTAAATTCACCGGAGACAAAGCTGTTTGATAAAAGCAGAAACTTATATGGACTGAACTATGCCAGATTGTCACGGGAAAAATACATATTGATCTGCGAAGGGTATATGGATGTAATTGCCATGCATCAGGCAGGCTTTACCAATGCGGTGGCTTCCCTGGGAACGGCCTTTACCACTCAGCATGCCCAGCTGTTAAAGCGGTATACGGACAAAGTAATTCTTACCTATGACAGTGACGGAGCAGGTCGGAAAGCGGCACTGAGAGCGATTCCCATTTTAAGGGATGCGGGAGTTTCCATTCGTGTTCTTAATATGGAGCCTTATAAGGACCCGGATGAATTTATAAAGAATCTGGGAGCGGAAGAATTTAAACAGAGAATTGAACAGGCGCAAAACAGTTTTCTCTTTGAGATTGAAGTTTTGAAAAAGAATTACAAGATGGATGATCCGGAACAGAAAACAGAGTTTTATAATCAAACGGCAAGAAAGCTTCTGGAATTTCCCGAAGCGCTTGAACGGGAAAACTATTTAGAAGCTGTTTCCAGAGAATTTTTCATTAATTACCAGGATTTAAAACGCCTGGTTAACCGGCTGGGAGCCACTCTCGGACCTGTCCGGTCCTCAGTAAGGGGAGAAGAGGAAGAGAACGGGAAGAATCAGCGGAAAAAAGAAAAAGAAGATGGGGTTATGCAGTCTCAAAGACTGCTGCTTACCTGGCTGATTGAAAATCCTGTACTATTTGATAAGATTAAAGGGGTCATTACTCCTGATGATTTTATAGAAGAACTGTATCATAAGGTGGCACAGATGGTTTTTGACGGACACGCTGCCGGAACACTGAATCCGGCCGAGATTTTGAATCATTTCATCGATGATGATGATCAATACCGGACTGTCGCAGGTCTTTTCCATGCGAGCTTAAAAGAGTCTCTTGATAATGAAGAACAGAAAAAAGCGTTTTCGGAAACAATAATGAAAGTGAAAAAAAACAGTCTGGATCATGCCAGCCGTCATGCAGCAGGGATAGAAGAACTGCAAAGAATTATAAAGGAACAGGCTGCGCTGAGGGATTTGAATATTTCGCTGGATTAGGGTGTACACTATAGGCAGGCTGTGGAAGGATGGAAAAACATGGACGAGAATGTTAAGAAGACAGCAGATAAGATGGTGGGTTCAGGAAAGACAGAAGAGGAACAGGTTTTTGGCAGCAGGCAGGAAGAGTCAACAGCGGCATTTGAGGAGAAGTTAAACCAGCTCCTCTTATTGGCGAGAAAAAAGAGAAATGTCCTGGAAAATCAGGAAGTACTTGATTTCTTTATTGGAGAGAGTTTGGATTCAGACCGTCTGGATCAGATCTATGATTTCCTGGAGAGCAGCAAAGTTGATGTGCTTTCCATGGGTGGAGAAGAACTGGATTTAGACGAAGATCTGTTTATGGAAGAGGACATCGAGGAAGAGGAAGAAATCGATATGGAAAGCATCGATTTATCTGTTCCGGAAGGTGTCAGCGTAGAAGATCCGGTCCGCATGTATCTAAAAGAAATCGGTAAAGTTCCCCTGCTATCCAGTGAAGATGAGATTGAACTTGCAAAAAAGATTGAGCTTGGGGATGAAGAATCGAAGCAAAGATTAACAGAAGCCAACCTCCGGCTGGTCGTCAGTATCGCCAAGCGCTATGTGGGGCGGGGAATGCAGTTTTTAGATCTGATACAGGAAGGAAATTTAGGTCTGATTAAAGCAGTAGAAAAGTTTGATTACCGGAAAGGCTATAAGTTCAGCACCTATGCAACCTGGTGGATCAGACAGGCAATTACCCGGGCCATAGCAGATCAGGCCCGTACAATCCGGATCCCTGTTCATATGGTGGAGACCATTAACCGTCTGGTACGCGTATCCAGACAGCTTTTACAGGAACTGGGAAGAGAACCTGTGCCGGAAGAGATTGCGGCAAGGGCAGATATGCAGGTAGAGCGGGTACGGGAAATTATGAAAGTTTCCCAGGAGCCGGTTTCTTTAGAAACACCCATCGGCGAGGAAGAAGACAGTCATTTAGGTGATTTTATCCAGGACGATCAGGTGGCGGTTCCTGCAGATGCGGCAACCTTTACCATGCTTCATGAACAGCTGATGGAAGTGCTTGATACCCTGACAGAGCGGGAGCAAAAGGTGTTAAAACTTCGGTTTGGTTTAAATGACGGGCGCCCCAGAACCTTGGAAGAGGTTGGAAAAGAATTTAATGTTACAAGAGAACGGATCAGACAGATTGAAGCGAAAGCTTTGCGAAAACTGCGCCATCCCAGCAGAAGCAAAAAGTTGAAAGATTATCTGGACGATTAAGAAATAATACGGAGTTTACTATGAAATTATCAAAACGTTTGGGAATGATCGCTTCCTTTGTACCTGGTGGCAGCCGTGTGGCTGACATCGGTACCGATCATGGTTATATCCCGATTCATTTAGTACAGGAAGGGATTGCAAAATCTGCAATCGCCATGGATGTGAGAAAAGGGCCTCTTTTAAGGGCCCAGACTCACATAAAAGAGGCAGGTCTTACCGATCTGGTTGAAGTCCGTTTAAGCGACGGGCTTTTAAAGTTAGAGAAAAATCAGGCTGACTGCGTTGTCATTGCTGGCATGGGCGGAGAGCTGATTATACATATATTGGAGGAGGGACGGCATTTATGGGACAGTATCTCATACTGGGTTCTGTCACCTCATTCGGAGCTTTATAAAGTTCGTAAGTTTCTTGCAGAACATGAATTTTCTATAAGAAGAGAGACTATGATAAAAGAGGACGGAAAATATTATTCTGTCATGGGTGTTACCAGAGATTCCATGGTTTCGGAAGATAGAGATCCGGAGCTGGGATACCGGTACGGAAAAGACCTGTTAGATTCAAAAAATCCGGTTTTAAAGGAATTTTTACAGAAAGAACAGATACAGATTGGTGAAATTTTAAAAGGACTTCAGTCAAGCGGGACAAAAAACGCAGAGGGCAGAATCGAAGAACTGAAACTGGAACTGAAGTGGAATAAGGAGGCACAAGATGCAATGCAGCAAACTGATTGAAATACTGGAACAGCTGGCGCCTGTCAGATGTGCCTGTGACTGGGATAATGTAGGACTTCTTGTGGGACGGAATACAAAAGAGATAAAAAAAGTATTTATCGCGCTGGACGGGGATGAGAGAGCAATTGAAGAGGCGGTGCAGTTTGGAGCTGATCTTCTTTTGACCCATCATCCCCTGATTTTTAAGCCTGTAAGCAGAATTACTGACAGTGATTTTATTGGTGAAAGACTGATGAAGCTGATACAGCATGATATCTGCTGTTATGCCATGCATACCAACTTTGATTCAGCACCAGGCTGTATGGCGGATGCCGCTGCGGGTATGTTAGGGTTAGAAAAAACCCAGGTATTGGAACAAGAAGGAATTGTTCCGTTTGAAACACCGGAAGGTATCAAAGAACTTCCATATGGGATTGGAAAGACCGGTTATTTAGAACAGCCCATGACAGTGAGGGAACTGGCTGGTCTGGTAAAAGAACGGTTTCAGCTTCCATTCGTTACCATATATGGAGAACAGGATATAAAAGAGCCGGTAACCTTTGTGGGAATCAGCCCCGGCGCTGGTTCCAGCATGATAAAACCTGCATTAAAAGCAGGAGTAGAAGTACTGATTACCGGTGATATCGGACATCACAGCGGAACTGACGCAGCAGCCAGTCATATGGCAGTGATCGATGCAGGCCATTACGGACTGGAATATCTGTTCCTTAAATTTATGGAAGATTTTCTAAAGGCGAATGCAGGGGAAGAACTGGAGATTGGCAAGGCAGATGTGAGATTTCCTGAGACATTTTTATAAGGAGGAAAAGAATGGCGATTGTAACAATAGATGGAACTAAGAAACAATATCCAATAGGAACGACTTATCAGGATATAGCAAAGGAATATCAGTCCCAGTATGAAGATGAGATTCTGCTGGTAGGAATCAACGGCAAATTGAGAGAACTTCATAAGACCGTTCAGTTTGACTGTACACTTCAATTTTATACCGGAAAAGATCAGCCGGGAATACAGACTTATCACCGAAGCGCAATTTTTCTTATGATGAAAGCATTTTATGATGTGGCTGGTTCTGAAAACATTGAAAAAGTGACAGTTGATTTTTCCCTGGGAAAGGGATATTACATTCAGCCCCATGGAACCGTAGAACTGACGGAAGAACTGTTAAACCGGGTACTGACACGCATGAGGGAATACGTGGATCAGAAGATTCCCATTATGAAGCGAAGCGTCAATACAGATGATGCCATTGAATTATTTCATAAGCACCGTATGTATGACAAAGAACGGCTTTTCCGCTACCGCAGAGTATCCCGCGTAAATTTATACAGCATCGGTGGCTTTGAAGATTATTTTTACGGCTATATGGTTCAGAATACGGGATATATTAAATATTTCAATATCATTCCTTATGATGAAGGATTTATGCTTATGCTCCCTCAGAAGGAAAATCCACAGGAAGTACCTGTTTTTGAGGCAGAAAAAAAACAGAAGCTTTTCGCGGTGCTAAAGGAAAGTGTTAAATGGGGAGAACGTCTGAATGTTTCCCATGTCGGAGCATTAAATGAAGTCATAGCCGCAGGTGATATTAATGAGCTGCTCCTGATTCAGGAAGCGCTTCAGGAGAAAAAGATTGCCGAAATTGCAGCACGGATTGGTTCTGACAGAAGTAAAAAATTTGTTATGATCGCAGGTCCGTCTTCCTCTGGAAAAACTACATTTTCTCACAGATTATCAGTCCAGTTAAAAGCCCAGGGGATGATTCCACACCCCATAGCAGTGGATGATTATTTTGTAAACAGAGTTAACAGTCCGAAAAATCCTGACGGAAGCTACAATTATGAAGTGCTGGAATGTCTGGACATCGATCAGTTTAATAAGGATATGACGGCTCTTTTAGCTGGCGAAACGGTAGAGATGCCAAGATACCAGTTTAAAACAGGGGAACGGGAATATCGGGGAGATTACTTAAAGCTGGGTAATGACGATATTCTGGTAATCGAAGGAATTCACTGTCTGAATGACAAGTTATCCTATTCACTTCCAAAAGATAGTAAATTCCGGGTCTATGTCAGTGCACTGACCCAGTTAAACATTGATGAGCACAACCGGATTCCAACCACGGACTGCCGTCTGATCAGGCGCATGGTGCGGGATGCCAGAACAAGAGGTGCATCAGCCCAGGATACCATACGCATGTGGCCCACTGTAAGAGAGGGAGAGGAAGCCTATATTTTCCCATTCCAGGAATCTGCAGATATGATGTTTAATTCTGCGACAGTATATGAATTATCTGTTTTAAAGCAATATGCAGAACCGCTTTTGTTTGGAATACCAAGGGAATCCCCTGAATACATGGAAGCGAAACGGCTTTTAAAGTTCCTGGATTATTTTCTGGGAGTTAACAGTGAAGACATTCCGCGAAACTCCATTGTAAGGGAATTTATTGGAGGAAGCTGTTTTAAGGTGTAAGTAAGATATCCTAAAAGGCAGCTTTACAAATGGCTGGAACTATGATAAACTTATATGGTTTTGAGTAAGACAAATGGCCGCAGCTGCAAAGCCGAAAGGCTGCAGGTGAGGAAAGTCCGGGCTTCACAGGGCAGAATGCCAGATAACGTCTGGCGGAGGTGACTCCAGGGAAAGTGCAACAGAAATAAACCGCCGCATCTGCGGTAAGGGTGGAAAGGTGGTGTAAGAGACCACCGCTCTTCTGGTAACAGGAGGGGTCCATGTAAACCCCATTCGAAGCAAGACCGAACAGGAAGCATAAGGCGGCCCGTCTGCTTCCGGGTAGGTCGCTTGAGCCTGCTGGCGACGGCAGGCCTAGATAGATGGCCATTCAATGACATAACCCGGCTTATCGTCTTACTCAAAGCATTTAATAGTATGTCAATTAAAAGAGGGTACGCTTTATCACATTTCCTGTGATTTTGGCGTTACCCTCTGTTCTGTTATCTGCTGTATTTTTCTTCACAATACATGCAGCGGTAGGTTTCCTTTTCGGCATCTGAGAGATAAAAAACATGGGGAAGTCCCTGCTCGATGGAAGTGATGCAGCGTGGATTTTTGCACTGTATGATATTGGTGATCTTTTTAGGAAGGCTGAGCGTCTTCTTTTCTACAATTTCATTATCCCGGATAATGTTAACTGTGATGTTGTGATCAATATACCCCAGGATTTCCAGATTAATATGATCCATACCGCCTTCTATTTTGATAATATCTTTCTTTCCCATTTTATTGCTTTTTGCATTCTTGATAATAGCTACCTGGCAGTCTAACTTGTCCAGTCCAAGATTGTAGTAGATTTCCAGACTCTTTCCTGCCTCAATATGGTCTAATACGATACCTTCTTTTAATCCGCCAATATTTAACATGGTTTATTTACCTCCAGTAATGTCATGATAAGAGCCATACGTACATAAACACCATACTGTGCCTGCTTAAAGTAAGCGGCCCGTTTATCATCATCAACCTCTACAGAGATCTCGTTGACTCTGGGAAGGGGGTGAAGAACATACATATCTTCTTTCGCCAGCTTCATTTTCTTCTTATCCAGAATGTAGCAGTCCTTTAAACGGATGTAGTCTTCTTCGTTAAAGAAACGTTCTTTCTGTACGCGTGTCATATACAGGATATCAAGATCCGGCATGGCATCGTCAAGACTGTCCATTTCAATAAATTCAATGTTGTTGGCCCTTAGGACATCTTCCCGGATGTATTCAGGTACCCTCAGTTCAGGGGGGGAAATTAAGATGAATTTGATGTTTTCGTATCTTACAAGAGCATTGATAAGAGAGTGAACAGTACGGCCAAATTTTAAATCACCGCAAAGACCAATAGTTAAATCGTTCAGACGGCCTTTTAAGGAACGAATAGAGAGTAAATCAGTAAGTGTCTGTGTTGGATGCTGGTGTCCGCCGTCTCCTGCGTTAATGACTGGAATACCGGAGTAGTTTGCAGCAACTAATGGTGCGCCTTCCTTGGGGTGTCTCATTGCACAGATATCTGCGTAACAGGAGATGACCCGAATGGTATCAGCGACGCTTTCTCCTTTAGAAGCAGAACTTGAATCGGCAGAGGAAAAGCCAAGTACGCTGCCTCCTAAATTAAGCATGGCAGCCTCGAAACTCAAACGGGTTCTTGTACTTGGCTCATAAAAAAGTGTCGCTAGTTTTTTTCCATTGCATACATGAGAATATTCCGGAAGATTATCTTCAATATCTTTTGCCAGATCAAGCAGTTGTCCGGTTTCTTCCAGACTGAAATCTAACGGGTTAAGTAAATGTCTCATAAGAATCTCCTTTATCCACTGAGTTATGGTTTAAAATTCTATCCCATTATAAAGCATACTTTGAAATATTTCCACTCTTTTTTAAAATATTTTTTACGGGTTTTTAAAAGACTTCTGGACGTGTAAGGAATATGTAAGGAAGATTAAGAAAATAAAGAATGCCGGATTTGCCAATCCTGTTGTATAATATGATTGCGTGAATATTTCAAGGAGGAAGCTGCAGTGGTGGAAAACAAAACACCCATGATTCAGGTTAAGGATCTTTATAAGGTGTATAAGGTGGGAGATACCAAAGTCTATGCTCTGAATGGAGTAGACTTTACGATATATAAAGGCGAATTTTGTGCCATTGTGGGCCCGTCCGGCTCGGGAAAATCCACACTTTTAAACATGATGGCGGGGTTGGAAAAACCGTCAAAAGGGGAGATTGTCATTGCAGGCAATCACATCGAAAAACTTTCGGAGAATCAGCTGGTTGCTTTTAGAAGAAAGCATGTGGGTTTTATTTTCCAGTCCTATAATTTGATTAAGACATTGAATGCAGTAGAGAATGTTGCACTTCCCCTGTCATTTCGTGGTGTACCAAAAAAGATCCGGAATGAAAAAGCAAAAAAATACATAAAACTGGTAGGTTTGGAAAAACAGATGAACCATATGGCCAATGAGATGTCAGGAGGCCAGCAGCAACGGGTGGGAATAGCCAGAGCACTTGCCGTGGATCCCAAGATTATTTTTGCTGATGAACCAACCGGAAATCTGGATTCCAAAACCACAAAAGAGGTTCTTTCCCTGATGCAGAAGATTGTAAAAGAGCAGAACCAGACCCTTGTCATGGTAACTCATGATAATTATATTGCCAGGTTTGCAGACAGACAGTTCCACATAGTAGATGGAAAGATATTTAAAATTGAAGAACAGCACCACGAGGAGACTAAGGGGGATATGGAAGATGTACAGAGTTAAGAGAAAGATTGTAGGGCTGCTGGCTGTAATTATGGCGGTTACTGCCATACCGGCAACAGCGTTTGCACAATATGATTTAAGTAAAAACGAATATATCGATGTTAAAAAGACTCCTTCTGGAAAGACTGGGGAGAATATTACCATTAATATGGTTTTTACTAATAATACAGGTCATGATTTAGATAACGTAGCAGTGAGATTTGACAGAGATATAGCAGAACAGGAATATTCAGCGACAGAAGATGCGGATGAAACTACAACATACTCAGGATCCATATTTCCTTTTGAAATATCTTCAAGCACATTCGATAATAAAAAACTTGGAAATATAAAGAGCGGTAGCTCTAAATCATTTAGTTTAACTGCAAGAGTCCGTAGAGATATAGCTGAGGGATATTATCTAGTGCCTTTAGAAGTTGTTACAGATGCGAAAACAAAAGATGATGGTGCTTCTGGAAAACCTGAAAAGGTGAATATCTGGATTACAAAATCATCCGCAACCACCTCTTCCGGAGCCAATGAAGGAACCATCAGTTTCGAACTTGGCGAGGGTCAGAACACTCCTTTTGGAACTTACCCGGAAGTGATGAATTATAGCATGAATGTCCGTAATTCTTCTAATTTAACTGCCTTTGACGTCAATGTCCGAATGGGAGTAAACCAGGACAGCACAAAGTTCCCTTTTGATATTAACGATGGAAATTATACCAAACATTTCGACCGGATCGGAGGAGGGGAGACGATTTCCATTCCTTACAGCATGATGATCCGAAAGGATGTGTACAGCGGGTATTATCCCATTACATTTAACATCGAATACCGGGACAGCACCGATGGAGACATTCAGAAATCCGAAGAGACGTTTTTTGTAAAGGTACAGAATAAAGAGAAGGAAGAGGCAACCAAAGAGTTTAATATCAATGACAGAACCAAAGCCAGGATCGTTGTTGATGGATTTGAAACCAATCCGGAAAAGGTTTTTGCCGGTGAGGAATTTGAGCTTACTCTGCACATGAAGAATGCATCAGAAAGCGTTCCTGCAAGCAACATTCTATTTAATCTGGAATCTGAGAAGGTAACGGACAGTGCCGTGTTTACAACGGATGAAGGTAGTTCCTCCGTTGTTGTGAATTCCCTTGGCGCAGGTCAGACGACAGATATCAAGGTAAAGCTCCGGGCCGGTGCATGGGTAGATCAAAGAACCTATGGACTGACAATTAATGAAAAATTCGACAGCCCGGAATATAAAAATGCGGAAGAAAAAATAACTGTGAATATCCCGGTAAAACAGGTGGCCCGCTTAAATACAGGTACCATCGACATCATGCCGGAATCAATAGCGGCAGGTTCAGAAACTAATATTATGTTCCCTGTTAATAATACAGGTAAGGTTCTTCTCTATAATGTCATGGTGTCATTTGTGGGAGATTCCATACAGCAGTCCAGTACCTACATAGGAAATATTAAGCCTGGAGAAACACAGAATGTGGATGCCATGATTACCGGAACCACACCAACTGCAGATGACGGAAAAATAAAGATTTTAATTACCTATGAGGATGAAAACGGAGTCGTTTCTGATCCCATAGAAAAAGAAGTTACATTGATGGTAACAGAGGCGGAAGAAACAGGAGCTGATAACGGGAATATGGGCGAGGAGCCTGTAGATGTCCAGCCTACAGGGTTTGCAAAGTATGGTAAGATCCTGATCCCTTCTGTTGTTGTCCTGCTTGCGGCAGGCGCAGGTGCAGCCTTTTTTATCTGGAAAAGAAGAAAGCAGAAGAAGCTGGCTGCCATAGAGGATATTAACGATGAAATTTAGTGATTTGCTTTCCATGAGTGTGAACAATTTAAGACGGAGAAAGATGAGAACATTTTTAACGGTTCTTGGAGTTTTAATTGGTACCGCTTCCATTGTTGTTATGGTATCTCTGGGAATCGGTTTTAATGAACTTACCATGGAACAGTATGCTTCTTATGGAAGTCTGACTGAGATCACTGTGTATTCCAATCAATCCTACGGGGGAGAAGGGAAAAAAGAACCCAATTATATGACAGATAATGTGGTTGCCCAGTTTGCTGGTCTGGATCATGTAAAATCGGCCTCTCCGCTTTTACAGGCAGACACAATCATGAGCCAGGGGGCATATCAGGGCAATATCACCGTGATTGGAGTCACCCCCGAATACATGGATAATATATCGCTTAAACAGGGGCATCTTCCCGAGAAAGGGACGAAAGAACTTCAGATGGTGGTAGGAAACATGGTACCCAGGCAATTTAGTAATCCCAAAAGCAGAAATCAGGATTATTACGATGATCCAACCAAGATTCCGGATATTGATTTTATGAACAGACCTGTATTTGTGGTATTTGACACCGATGCCTATTACCAGTCTCAGAACGGAGGCACAGGAGAAGATGGAAAAACTCCTGTGAAGCCGCCTAAAAAATACCTGCTGAAGACTGCAGGACTGGTAGCAGGAGGAGTCGAGGACTGGAGTAATTACAGCTACAATGTTTATGTTGATTTGGATGCACTGAAATCCCAGTTAAAACAGATCTTTAAGAAAAAGCCAATTCCCAATCAGCCTACCAATAAAAAGGGGAAGCCTTATAACTACTTTATCTATGATCAGGCAGTGGTAGAGGTGGATGATATGGCTAATGTAACTGCGGTACAGAAGGCGATTACAGATATGGGATATCAGGCAAACAGCAATATGGAATGGCTGGAGCAATCTCAGAAGCAGGCAAAGATGGTTCAGGCTTTGCTTGGAGGAATCGGAACAGTATCCTTATTTGTCGCAGCCATCGGTATTGCTAACACGATGATGATGTCTATCTATGAAAGAACCAAGGAGATCGGAATTTTAAAGGTACTGGGGCTTGATATGAATCATATCAGAGACATGTTTCTGATTGAATCCGGGTTTATTGGTTTCCTTGGCGGTATTACGGGTATTACATTCAGCTACGGGGTTTCATTTCTTATAAACCGGTTTCTGGCAGGTCGTTTTATGCCCGATATGCCAGGAGATTTGTCCAGAATACCTTTGTGGCTGTCTCTGGCTGCTGTAGGATTTTCTGTTTTTGTAGGTATGGCTGCGGGATTTTTCCCTTCTCTCAGAGCAATGAAACTCAGTCCTCTGGCTGCCATTCGCAACGAATAAAAACCGGAACAATAAAAAAAGACCTTGCAATTTTTTGGAGAATCATATATTATGTTAAACATGGTACGTGCAACTGGCGGATAAGTGGAGAAAACCACGGGGAGCACGTTACGTTTTGAAGCCGACCGCCTGGGCACCGCTATGGGATGCCCAGGCGGTTTTTTGCGTCTTTATTGAGAATGGAGGACTGAGAGTCATGAATTTGGTTTCTTTGAAGGATGAATTAACAAACAATTCCTATCCTGGAAGGGGGATAATTATTGGCAAAACCCCAGATGGAAGGAAGGCAGTAACTGCTTATTTTATCATGGGAAGAAGTGTGAACAGCCGTAACCGCGTATTTGTGGAAGATGGGGATGGAATCCGTACCCAGGCTTACGATCCTTCAAAATTATCAGATCCCAGTCTGATTATTTACGCTCCGGTGCGTGTTCTGGGCAACAAAACCATTGTGACAAACGGAGATCAGACGGATACCATCTATCAGGGCATGGATATTCAGCTCACATTTGAGCAGTCTCTTCGCAGCAGGGAATTTGAACCGGACAGCCCCAATTATACACCCCGTATCTCTGGCATTATGCATGTGGAAGATGGAAGATTTAACTACGCCATGTCTATATTAAAGAGTAATAACGGGGATCCGTCCTCCTGCAACCGATTTACCTTTGCCTATGAGAATCCTGTGCCTGGAGAAGCTCATTTTATCCATACCTACATGCATGACGGAAATCCTCTGCCAAGCTTTGAAGGGGAGCCAAAACTGGTGGAAGTCTCAGCTGATCCGGATGAGTTTACTTCCCTGATCTGGGAAAGCCTGAATGAAGAGAACAAGGTATCGCTGTTTGTACGTTATATAGATCTTGAAACAGGTGCCTTTGAAACCCGGATAATAAATAAGAATGAATAGCAGGAGTACAAAAGATGAATGAATTAGAGCTGAAATATGGGTGTAATCCCAATCAAAAACCATCAAAAATCTATATGGCAGACGGATCGGATCTTCCCATAACCGTATTGAGCGGAAAACCCGGTTATATTAATTTTCTGGACGCATTAAACGGCTGGCAGCTGGTAAAAGAATTAAAGGAGGCAACTGGAATGCCGGCGGCAGCTTCCTTCAAACACGTTTCTCCAGCTGGTGTGGCAGTTGGACTTCCCTTAAGTCCGGTTTTAAAAAAGATCTACTGGGTTGAAGATATGGGAGAGCTTTCCCCTCTTGCCTGCGCTTATGCCAGAGCCAGAGGCGCAGACCGCATGTCTTCCTTTGGTGATTATATTTCCTTATCGGATATTTGTGATGAAGATACAGCGAAAATCATTAAGAGAGAGGTTTCGGATGGTGTGATTGCACCTGGCTATACCCCGGAAGCTTTGGACATATTAAAGTCAAAGAAAAATGGCAATTATAACGTGATTCTCATTGATCCCGAATATACTCCGTTACCCATAGAGAAAAAACAGGTTTATGGAGTTACGTTTGAGCAGGGAAGAAATGAGATTAAAATTGGCCGTGAAGTGTTGGTAAACAGAGTAACTGAGAACAAAGAGATTCCTGAAGCTGCAGAAATTGATTTAATCATATCTTTGATTACTTTAAAATACACCCAGTCAAATTCCGTCTGCTATACGAAGAATGGACAGGCAATTGGAATCGGGGCCGGACAGCAATCCCGCGTTCATTGCACCAGACTGGCAGGCAGCAAGGCGGACAACTGGTATTTAAGACAGGCACCCAAGGTGCTGGAACTTCCGTTCCTTGATGACATCCGCCGCGCAGACAGGGATAATGCCATTGATGTATATATCGGTGAAGATGATATGGATGTTTTGGCAGACGGCAGATGGGAGCAGGTATTTAAGGAGAAGCCTTCTGTATTTTCAAGAGAAGAAAAAAGGCAGTGGCTTGATCAGCTGACTGATGTGTCACTTGGTTCTGATGCATTTTTCCCATTTGGAGATAACATCGACCGTGCATATAAAAGCGGCGTGAAATATGTTGTTCAGCCAGGAGGTTCTGTCAGAGATGATCAGGTGATTGAGACTTGTAACAAATATGGTATGGTAATGGCATTTAATGGAATCCGCCTGTTCCACCATTAAAAAAGTGAAATGTAAGGGATCGGACTGTTGTCCGGTCCTTTTTGATGGCTGTTACTTTACATAAAAATATTATGTAAAGTAACACAGAGAATTTTGTAAATAAATAAGTACCAGCCAATATTTTTTGTAAAAGCACTTTAAAGATAAGGGCGGCATAAAATAGGAGTAAGTAAGTTTAAGGTGGCTTTCTTTGAAAACTTTTCCCAAACCTTTAACTGCGCGAGAGGAACGAGAGTGTCTGGAACGATACCAGGAAGGGGATCAGGAGGCGAGAGCCACACTCATCGAGCGTAATATGCGTCTTGTAGCCCATGTGGCAAAAAAGTATCAGAATACAGACTATGATATGGAAGATCTTCTGTCAGTAGGGACTATCGGTTTAATCAAGGCTGTTAATACCTTTCATCCAGACAGAGGATCAAGGCTGGCCACTTATGCGGCGAAATGTGTGGAGAATGATATACTATCATAACGGCTTTTGCAGCCCATTATGCCGGTCTCTGTATTGAGCAGGTGAAATGCCCATATTTTTCCTGAAAACCTTTGAAAAATAATTACTGCCCGAGTATCCGCATTCCGCCGCAATGGCTTCAAGACCCATTGACGTATTTAGGAGAAGGGATAATGCATGTTCCAGGCGCAGACTGGTTAAATACTTTATGGGAGAGAGCCCTGTCTGCAAATGAAACTGCCTTGTTAAATGGGGAAGACTCACGCCAAGCTCCCGGCACATCTGAGAGAGCCCGATCTGATATTTATAGTTTTTCTGCATCCACGCTGCAGCATCTTCCACACATGCATTCTTAACTGATTTTAACGGGGTTTCCAGTTCTCTCATAAGCAGGACCAGGAATTGGTATAAAAAGATCCCGCTGTCATAGCGTCCGTATTTCTTCCCTGATTTCACCGCCTGGAATTCCTCTAAAAACAGTAAGATGGCCTGACTTGTATTGGGTATGGAAAAGGTTTTTCCTGTCAGAACCTGCATCCGCTGAAAGAAATATTCCCCCATTTCGCCGTCAAAATGGATATAAAAGTATTTCCATGAATTATTTTCAGCCAGATAGTATCTGCTTCTATCTGGAAATGTGATAAAAAAAGCATCTCCAGGAGACAGAATGGTTGTCTGTCCCTCTGATTCAAACATTCCCACCCCATCTAACGTGTATTGAAGCAGATAACCAGAATAACTGCCTCGATTACTATTTTGAAAATCATAGGTCTCATTTTTTCTCTGCTCCATTCCAAAATCCAGGAGAAACAGTGGTGCATTCCATTGTCTGTCGAGATCCAGAAAACCAAAAGTCTGACAAGCCTGGTTGATCAAAAAATTACCCTCCCTGTATCGTGTTCTTACTCTTGTAATAGATTGTTCAGTTGCTATAATGATATCAGATTTATCAATAAATTACCAGGAAAGGATATCAGATGAGAAGATATTTATCATCAGGAAAACCCCCTATGGGGTGGAACAGCTATGACTATTATGATACTGCAGTTACAGAACAAGAGGTTCGGGCCAATGCTGAATATATGGCGCAGAATTTAAAAGAATATGGCTGGGAATATATTGTGGTTGATATACAGTGGTATGCTCATAATGCCGGAACCAGACGGCAGGAGTGCCAGTATATTCCCTTCGGTCAGGTTGAAATAGACGAATACTCCAGACTTTGGCCATGTACGGAACGCTTTCCATCTTCTGCGGGCGGTCATGGTTTTCAACCACTGGCTGATTATATCCATGGACTGGGGCTAAAATTCGGGATTCACATCATGAGAGGGATTCCCCGTATCGCAGCTCATAACAGGATGAAAATATGGGGGACAGACCGTACAGCCGATGGGATTTCAAATCCTTATTCCATCTGCTCATGGAACCCGGATATGTATGGAGTGAACCCTGATGCAGAGGGGGCGCAGGCGTATTTTGATTCTATCTTCCAGCTGTATGCCCAGTGGGGGGTAGACTTTATTAAATGTGATGATATCTGCCGCATGGATGCAGCATCTGCAAAAGAAGAAATTCGTATGCTTCATGAGGCAATCAATAAAAGCGGAAGACAGATGGTACTTAGCCTTTCACCGGGACCTGCCCGGCTGAAAGAGGCATGGCATTACGAGACTTATTCTAATATGTGGCGGATTACCGATGACTTTTGGGACGACTGGAATTTGTTAAAGCAGATGTTTGAACGGTGTGAGCATTGGCAGAACCATGTGGGGAAGGGAAATTATCCGGACTGTGATATGCTTCCAGTGGGTATGTTGGGGAAAGGCTTTGGAGAAGAACGTCTGACACGGTTTACCAGGGATGAACAGATAACAATGATGTCACTCTGGTGCATATTCCGGTCTCCTTTGATGATTGGAGCGGAGCTTACCCATTTGGATGAATGGACAAAAACTCTGCTTACAAATCCGGAAATTCTAGCGCTTCTTTCTGATGACTGCAAAGCTTCTCAGCTAGCCCGGGACGGGAAGCATTGTATCTGGCACAGCAGTGACCAAAGGAGTGGTTTCAATTATCTGGCTGTCTTTAATTTAATGGAAGAAGAAAGAGAAATTGATATTTCAGCCAGTCTGTTGGATAAAGAAGGATTAAGGGGTATTTGTTTCAAAGAACTCTGGACGGGTGAAACATTCACCAATCCATCAAAGGATCTGATAGCAAAGGTGCCTGGACATGGGGCAAGGATTTGCCGTTATAAGGAAACCTGATTTTAAAAGACATGGGAGTGTGAATATTCCCATGTCTTTTTCATATATTTAAAAAAATAGGACAGGGAGGGATAAGTAACGAAACTGATCGCTGTTGGCAGCCGGTTGATGAAGGATGACGGGATTGGACTTTTAATTGCAGAAGAACTTGAAAAACGGTTCCTACGCTCGGAACTTGAAATAATCTATGGAGAAACGGATAGTGAGACGTGCTTTTATTCTCTGAGTCCCAATGATTTTATACTGATTATAGATGCCACGTCATTTGGGGATCGGCCGGGTTCTGTTAAAATATTTTCCTTAGAGGAGATTATGGAACGGATATCCAATCCCACTATGCAGCATGATATGAGTTTTATCGACATGATAAGAGTGTACCGATTCCCGGTAAGAGGATACTTAATTGGAGTTGAAGCTGCCATAATTGCACCAGGACTTGAGTTAAGTACTGTGTTAAAAAGGCAGTTTCCCCTTATATGCAGAAAAATAGAAGATATCATAAGAGAAATCTTGTCAAAAGAAGCAAAAAAAGATAATTAAACCGGGTTACTTTTATAAATGCCTTGGAAAATGGGCTTAAAAACCAGGCTTGCACATATATTCTAACAGATTAGCCAGTAAAAAAGGTGATTTAGAAATTGATAAGGAGGTACCATTATG
Organism: Lacrimispora xylanisolvens; assembly: GCF_002934545.1. Classification (GTDB taxonomy): domain Bacteria; phylum Bacillota; class Clostridia; order Lachnospirales; family Lachnospiraceae; genus Lacrimispora; species Lacrimispora xylanisolvens. The sequence goes on along the minus strand of NZ_PTJA01000007.1, from coordinate 174,320 downwards.
GATTTGGATTTACTCATGACGTATCTTGGCAGCAGTTTAAAGAGATTAAATGCTGATGTGGAAAAGCTGCGCTCCAATCTATACAACAGCAATGATGTGCTGGATCATTTAAGCAGTGAATTGATTATGCTTCAGAATCATGTATACTATTTCGGACAATTGAGCCAGATGCAGGAGAATGGGCTATATGTCAGTCAGATGAATGGCCAGACAGGCGGCGGAGTGGGGAACCCGACCGGAGGAATCACTGGCCCGACCGGAGGAATCACTGGCCCCACTGGAGGAATCACTGGCCCAACCGGAGGAGTAACTGGCCCAACTGGAGGAATCACTGGCCCAACCGGAGGAGCAACGGGCGGGGCAACCGGCACGCCACAGCCTCTGACCTATTTTACTCTGGAACAGCTGGCACAGTATGATGGGAAAAACGGAGCCCCTGCTTATGTTGCAGTGAATGGGGTAGTATATAATGTTAGTAATAACCGGTTATGGGCAGGAGGTAATCATTTCTGGGGTCTTTCAGCAGGCAGAGATTTAAGTGCAGAGTTTGCCTCCTGTCACCCTGGTGCAATGGTACTAAGTGTATTGCCTGTTGTAGGATATATGGTTCAGGAATAGGGGGAACGATTACCTTTGGAGAAAAAGCGTGCATTTTGTCCTTTTCAAGAACTGAAATGGAAGGAAACCAGACAGCTGGTAACCAGAGCAATGGAAGAAATCGAAACTCAGAAACGTACCAAACCTAATCTGGTCTGGCTGGAATTAAACGGGTGTACAGGAAATACCATTTCCATGCTGGATGGTCAGGATCCGGATTTCCAGTATCTTATGACTCAGATGACCAACTTTATCTACAGCAACAGCCTGATCGCATCCCAGGGGGAAGAGGCGATGGATCAGCTGTTTGATATCATTGGGGAGGAATACATATTAGCAGTAGAAGGTGCTGTTTCCAGAAAGGACAACGGGCTCTATCACATCATCGGACGTCATGAGGGAAGAGAGATAACAGGCCTTGAAGCAGCAATGCGGCTGGGAGAACGTGCTGCCCATGTAATAGCAGTTGGTGACTGTGCTTCCTACGGCGGAGTATCGGCGGCAAGACCCAATCCGTCAGATTGTACCGGGATTTCAGATGTTGTCAGCCGGAAAGTAATCAAGCTTACCGGATGTCCCTGTCATCCGGACTGGCTCATGGGAACCGTGGCTTATTTAATTCTGTATGGGGAACCTCCCCTGGACGAAGTGGACCGGCCGCTGATGTTTTATGGCATTACAATTCATGACCGTTGTCCAAGAAGATCCTATTATGATTCTGGAATATTTGCAACAAAGCTGGGAGAAGAGACCTGTATGTACATGCTGGGATGCCGGGGACCTGTGACACAGACAGACTGTCCGATCCGCAAATGGAATGGGCACGTAAACTGGCCGATTGGTGATGATTCACCCTGTATTGGCTGCGCCCAGTTTGGATTTCCAGATGCCATGGAACCATTCATTACTTTTGATACCATGAGGAAGGAGTAATATGGCGGACACAATTATCATCAATCCAGTTACAAGAATTAACGGATTCATGGAAATAGCAGCAGAAGTAGGAAATAATGTCATTACCGATGCACGCACCAAAGGCCTTATGTTCCGTGGCTTTGAAAAAATGCTGACAGGCAGAGCGCCTTTGGATGCGGTTTATTTTACACAGCGGATCTGTGGAATCTGCTCAACCGCCCATTCCATGGCCTCAGCCCTTGCCCTTGAAGATGCTCTGGGAATTGTACCCTCAGAACAGGGAAGATATTTAAGGGATCTGCTTCATGCATGTGAATTTCTTCAGAATCATTTAAGGCATCTCTATCAGTATACGCTTCCAGACTATGTAAAGCTGCCGGAAGGCTACCCTCTTTTTAAAACGGATCACAACGATTACCGATTGCCTGATAATGTTAATGAACGCATGGTAAATGATTATTTTGAATCAATGGAATATAGCAGGAATGCACATAAAATGCTGGCAATTCTGGGAGGAAAGGCACCTCACAATCATGGGGTTTTTATAGGAGGAATCACATCTCCTGTAACCGCTGATATGATTATAGCCATTAAATCCATACTATTTGGGATTGAAAAATTTATTACTGAAAAAATGCTGCCGGATGTATACGAAATAGCGGCTTATTATTCGGAATATTATCATTTTGGCGGAGGCTATGGGAATCTTCTGACTTATGGCTGTTTTCAGCATTATAAGGAACTGGGGACTTTATATGTAGATCCATATATTTATACAAATGAGCAGTATTCCCATTTAGATCCGGAACTCATTACCCAGTCAGATGAATATGCCTGGTTTAATGAAGCCAATGAGCCAGACAGGGAGAAACCAGAAGCTTATTCCTGGATCAGGGCGCCCAGATACAACGGGGTACCTTTTGAAGTGGGGCCATTGGCAAGACAATGGTTGTCAGGAGAGTACAGACATGGAATATCTGTCATGGACAGAACCATTGCACGGGTTCTGGAAGCGAAAAAAATAACCCAGATCATGAATACTCTTTTGGAGAATCTGATTCCAGGTGTGCCCATGCAGCAGGAATATGTGATACCGGCTCAGGCCAATGGAAAAGGACTCATTGATACAACCAGAGGATCACTTGGACACTGGCTGACAATTGAGGATGAAAAAATCCTGTTCTACCAGGTTATCACTCCATCTGCATGGAACTTATCCACTCAGACAGGAGAGAAAAAAGGGACAGCAGAACAGGCGCTTATGGGCGCACCGGTGAAAGATGAATCTATGCCAGTTGAAATAGGAAGAATTATCAGATCCTTTGACCCTTGCGTTTCCTGTGCCACTCATGTAATCATCCCCGGAAAAACCAGTAAAATCATTCCGGTTGTCTGACTGCCTAAGTGCTTTCTGCTTTTATTGCATCTAAAAGCGATTTCTTTTGGTCATTTGGGCAGTGAAGCAGGCGGACTGACTGCATTAATACCTGATTGTGAATAACAGCCGCCCTTCTGCCCAGTTCTTTTTTATCTTCTTCCGTTTGAGGATTATATACGATCATGTTCATAGAGAATACCTTGAAATTCAGGGTTACTATATTTGTATGTTATTCTGCGTGTCCGGTATGTTTGAGGACGCGTTTTCCATGTGAAAACAAGGAGGATTTGTGTGATGGAAGACAGAAATCAGCCGTTTGCCATATATTCAAGAAAATCCAAATTTACCGGGAAGGGAGAAAGCATCGGCAATCAGATTGAGCTTTGCAAGCAATATATCATAACTCATTACGGAGAATCCTTTGCAGACAGTGCCCTGATTTTTGAAGATGAGGGTTTTTCCGGAGGAAATTTAGAGCGCCCCCAGTTTCAGCAGATGATGAAAGAAGCAAAGAAAAAGAAGATTTCAGCAATTGTATGCTACCGCCTTGACCGGATCAGCCGTAATATTGGAGATTTTGCCAATCTGATCGGAGAATTGAACCATCTGGAAATTTCATTTATTTCAATTAAAGAGCAGTTTGATACATCATCACCCATGGGAAGGGCTATGATGTATATTGCTTCTGTATTTTCCCAACTGGAAAGAGAAACCATTGCAGAACGAATCCGGGACAATATGCATGAACTTTCCAAAAGCGGAAGATGGCTTGGGGGAAATACCCCAACCGGGTATCAGTCTGAACGGGTAACTTCTGTAACTATTGACGGGAAGCAGAAAAAGGCATATAAACTGAAACGGATTCCCCAGGAGGCAAAGCTGGTAAAGCGGATTTATGAAAAATTTCTGGAAACCGGTTCCCTGACACAGACGGAGACTTATCTCATACAGAATGGATACAAAACAAAGCAGGGACGTTTATTCAGCCGTTTTGCAATTAAGGCCATTCTTTCAAACCCGGTGTATATGATTGCAGATCAGGAAGCCTATCAGTATCTGAAAGAAAAAAAAGTAGAACTTTTTGCTGACCCCGCTGATTTTAAAGGAATCCATGGTATTATTGCATATAACCGGACGTTACAAAAGCAGGGCAAAGCCCATGAGATGAAAGAGATGGAAGAATGGATTGTGGCAATCGGTAAACATGAGGGGTTGATTCCTGGAGCGGAATGGGTCAGTGTCCAGCGACAGCTGGAACGGAATAAATCAAAAAATTACCGCAGACCCAGAAGCAATGTGGCACTTCTTTCCGGCATTCTTGTATGCGGGAATTGCAATCACTATATGCGGCCCAAGCTTTCCGGCAGATATAATGACCGGGGAGAACAGATCTATTCCTACCTCTGTTCCATGAAAGAAAAAAGCCGTATGAAGTGCTGTGCAATAAAAAATGCCGATGGAAACCTGTTAGACAGACTGGTGATTGAGGAACTTAAAAAAATTTCTGAAGACAAAAGAGAATTCACCAGGCAGCTGGAGGAAGGCAGGAAGCTGCTGAAGGAAGAAAAGCAGGATTATGAACAGGATGTCAGCCGCCTGGAGGAGGAGTTGTCTCAAACTGAAAAAGAGATTGATGGTCTTGTGACGTCAATCAAAGTTGCCGGGGGAACGGCGGCATACGACTATATAGTCAGGCAGATTGATGAACTGCATAAAAAGAAAGAACAGATCCTGACCCAGATTGAAGTCTGTAAGGAAACCGCCATGGGGAAAGAATTGACTGATCTGGAATTTGATCTGTTAAAAGATACCCTGTCCAATTTTGAAAAGACTGTGGAGTTTATGGATGTGGAACAGAAACGGGCTGCAATCCGGATACTGGTAAAACGGGTTGTCTGGGATGGGGATACGGTCCATCTCTATCTGTCAGGTTCTAAGGAGCCGCCTTGTGACTCTAGCAAATGAGATCCTAATGCTCCTTCGTGCTAATAAAAAATATTCAAAAGAGGTGTCTTTATATGAACCCATCGGTGTAGACAAGGATGGAGAAACTGTAAGCCTTCTGGATGTGATCGAAATGGAAAATAAAGAGACGTTAGAGACCATCATATTAAAACAGGACATCAAAGAACTTTATGAAGTATTTGATTCCTGTCTGAAAGACAACGAAAAAACAATTATAGGGATGCGCTATGGACTTCATGGCGGCAGGGAATACACCCAGAGGGAGATCGCAGATCTCATGGGAATTTCGAGATCCTATGTATCAAGACTGGAAAAAAAGGCACTGGAAAGGCTGAGGACAGAATTAAAAAGAAATGGGATATAAAACGTTGATTCTGCCCTGTCCATTTGATACAATAATAAAAAACAGTCAAAGGAAAAAATATGAGCGTAAAAAAGGACAGTAAAGTGGAAGAGCCTCTTAACTGGAAGAGGGAGCTGTTTGAATGGCTGAAGATCATTGTCATTGCGGCAGCGATTGCATTTTTTATCAATACGTTTCTTATTGCCAACAGCAAGGTACCAAGCGGATCCATGGAGACCACAATTATGACAGGTGACCGGTTAATTGGATCAAGGCTGGTTTACCGGTTTGGCGGAGAACCCCAAAGGGGTGATATCATTATATTTGATCACATGACCGGGCCTGGAAATGAAGAGATTCATCTGGTGAAGCGGATTATCGGGCTGCCGGGAGAGACGGTAGACATTAAGAATAACCATGTTTATATCAATCAGTCCCAGACCCCTCTGGAAGAACCATACTTAAGGGAACCCATGGAGTCAGAGGATTATCACTTCACCGTGCCTGCTGGATGTTATCTGATGCTGGGAGATAACCGGAATAATTCAGCCGATGCCAGATACTGGAGTGATCCCTATGTGCCGGAAGATAAGATACTTGCAAAAGTTTTGTTCCGCTATTATCCAGGAATAAAAAAAATCAGTTAGTAATTATAAGGTGCCAAACCAAAAGCCTGTGAATATATTAAAATAAAAAGGGTAGTTCGATAAAACATGCGTAATATTTTCATTTTGGTTCTGGCGCTGAGTACAGATACATTTGTTGCCAGCATTGCCTATGGTGCAAACAGGGTAGGCATTTCATGGATAAAGGTAATTGCGGCTAATGCAATCTGCAGCGGCTGTCTTGGGGCAGCCCTGTTATTCGGCAACGTGATCGATGATTTTGTGCCGGAAGCATTCGCGAAAGGGGTAGGGTTTTCCTGCTTATTCTTTTTGGGAGTGATGAAGCTGCTGGACTATACCATAAAAAAATACATCAACAATCACGTTCATGTACACAAAGACCTGACTTTTTCTATTTCGGGACTTAGCATTATTATTAACATATACGGGAATCCTATGGCAGCTGACTGGGATGATTCAAAAACGCTGTCCTGGAAAGAAATGATTATGTTTTCACTTGCCATGTCCATTGACAGTCTGGTGGCGGGCGCCCTGTCCGGTTTTCTTATGATTAATCCGGGATATGCAACTCTGGCAGCTCTTTTTGTTGGGATTGCCGTGATGTATGCCGGACTTTTCCTGGGAAAACGGCTTGCTGCATTAAAAGGTTGGGATTTGTCCTGGCTCAGCGGTGTTCTGTTTTTATTTCTTGCTTTTAGTAAGTTATAAAAATCTTGACATTTAAATAGAAATTTGCTATAGTTAGGGAAATGAATATTAATTCGGATTGTTACTGGAAAGCAGGCAAAACCAATTTTGATTAAGAAAATAACATGTTATTTTCATAGTCAAAGTTGGTTTTTTTATTGATAAGAGGTAATTTATGAATATTGATAAGATCATTAATAACAATATTGTAACTGCAATTGAGCCGGATGGTAAGGAAGTAGTCATCATGGGCAGAGGAATTGGTTTTGGCACAAAGGCGGGACGCCCGATTGCAGAGAACAAAATTGAGAAAACCTTCCGGTTAGACAGCCAGAACAGTCTGGATCAGTTTAAGGAACTGCTTGTGAAGCTCCCACTTGAACACTTAAAGGCATCGACAGAAATCATCGCCTATGCAAAAAGTGTACTTAACAGGACATTGAATCAGAATATCTATATCACACTGACGGATCATATTAATTTCGCCATTCGCCGCTTTAAGGAAAATATGGTTTTTTCAAATCCCATTCTTAGCGAGATTAAGACATTCTATAAAGAAGAGTACCTGGTGGGAGAATATGCAGTTGCACTGATTGAGAGAAGTGTGGGTGTACGGCTTCCTGTAGATGAGGCTGGATTTATAGCAATGCATATTGTAAATGCAGAACTCAATACGGCTATGAATAAGACGATGGATATGACAAAGCTGATTCAGAATGGAGTCAAAATAGTGAAAGAATTCTTTTCCATGGAACCGGACGAGGGATCTTTAAATTATCAGAGATTTATTACCCACCTGCGGTTTCTTGCCCAGCGTATTCTGACCGGAGAGTTGTTAAACAGCGGAAATACAGAATTCAGTAATATCATAGCAGGAATGTATCCGGAAGAGTATGCGTGCAGTTTGAAAATTAAGGAATTTATTTTTGAATCATATCATCATGATGTAACAGAAGAGGAGACTGCATATCTGGCAGTCCATATCAAAAGAATGAGGCTTTAGAAGAAAGGGGTACCAGTCGGCATGTTTGAAGCGTGGAAGAAGCATTTAAAAAGAGGGGGCGGTAAAAAGGAGGAAATTCTGGCGCCTGTGGAAGGATTGGCAGTACCGTTAAGTGAAGTGAAGGATCCTGCTTTTAGTCAGGAAATCCTGGGAAAAGGAATGGCTATTATTCCTTCAAAAGGCAGAATTGTGGCACCGGTAAGCGGAGTGCTGTCAGTGATGTTTGAGACAATGCATGCAGTCAGTATTACGGCAGATAACGGAGCGGAAGTAATGATCCATGTAGGCCTTGATACGGTTCAACTAAAAGGAGAGGGGTTTCAATCCTTTAAAAAACAGGGGGAACGGGTAAAGGAAGGAGAACTTCTGCTGGAATTTGATCTGGAAGGGATTAAGGCAAAGGGTTATGACCTGATTACTCCGGTCATTATTTTAAATACCATGGAGTATCCCGATATGAAATGTCATGTTGGAAAGCAGATTATGGAGCTGGAACCAATCATTGAATTGTAGGTGGCTGAATGAAAGAGTATCAATATGTAGTGGAAGATCCAATGGGACTTCACGCCAGACCCGCTTCCATGATTTTTATAGAAGCAGGGAAATACATGTGTTCCATAGAAGCTTATTGGAATTTACAAAAAGCCGATTGTAAAAGTCTTCTTGCCATCATGGGACTTGGAGCAAAAAAAGGGGATGAAGTCATCTTCCGCTTTGAGGGAGAGGATGAAGATGCTGCATACTACGCAATACGGTCTGTATTAGATAAAAAGTGATCGTAACCTGCTTACCTGCAGGTGAAGATAAAAAATGTCCGGCAGGACAAAAAAAGAAAGGGGTTTCTTTTTATGATGAAGTATTTGCAAAAACTAGGTAAGTCGTTGATGCTTCCGGTAGCGTGTCTGCCGGCAGCAGGGATCCTGATGGGAATTGGTTACTGGATTGACCCAACGGGATGGGGGGCAAACAGTGCCATTGCTGCCTTTTTGATTAAGGCAGGCGGAGCCATTATCGATAATATGGCGATTCTATTTGCCATCGGTGTTGGCGTAGGTATGTCAGACGATCATGAAGGTACTTCCGCTCTGGCAGCCCTGGTATCATGGCTGATGATTCAGACAATTCTTTCCCCGGCAGTAGTTGCAATGTTAAAAGGCATCGATGTCAGTGCTGTGAATCCGGCATTTGGAAAAATCAATAACCAGTTTATTGGTATTGTTTCCGGTTTAATTGGCTCCAGCTGTTATAACCGGTTTAAGAGCACAAAGCTCCCAGATGCACTGGCTTTTTTCAGCGGAAAACGTTCTGTTGCCATAGTTACGGCACTGTTTTCCCTTGTTGCCTGCCTGGTATTGTTTTTCGTATGGCCGGTAATTTATACCGCATTGGTAATATTTGGTAAAGGAATTCTGGGTCTTGGTGCAGTAGGAGCAGGTATCTATGGCTTCTTTAACCGTCTTCTTATCCCATTTGGCCTTCACCATGCCTTAAACTCTGTTTTCTGGTTTGACGTTGCCTCAGTAAATGACCTTGGAAACTTCTGGACCGGAAAAGGTGTGCTGGGTCAGACTGGTCAGTATATGACAGGCTTCTTCCCGGTTATGATGTTTGGTCTTCCGGCTGCAGCCCTTGCCATGTACCATACTGCGAAACCTGGAAGGAAAAAACAGGCTTATGGTCTTTTGCTGGCAGCAGCAGTCTGTTCATTTTTTACAGGAGTTACAGAACCGCTTGAATTTGCATTTATGTTTCTTGCACCCGGATTATATTTAATCCATGCCATCCTGACCGGAATATCCTTAACCATCTGTGCAATGCTTCCGGTACGTGCCGGATTCAATTTCAGCGCCGGATTCGTTGACTGGTTTCTTAGCTTTAAAGCTCCTATGGCTGTTAATCCTCTGTTTATTATTCCTATTGGTCTTATTTACGGTGGGATTTACTATGCAGTGTTTAGATTTGCTATTGTGAAATTTAATTTTAAAACACCAGGACGGGAAGATGATGATATTGATGAATCCGTAGCTGTATTAAAGAACAACGATTTTACATACGTTGCTTCTGTTATTTTAGAAGGAATCGGCGGTAAAGAAAACGTTGTAAGCATTGATAACTGTATCACCAGACTCAGACTGGAAGTAAAGGATTATACCCTGGTAAATGAAAAGAAGATAAAGTCAGCAGGTGTAGCCGGAGTAATCAGACCTGGAAAAACCAGTGTTCAGGTTGTGGTTGGAACTCAGGTACAGTTTGTTGCGGAAGAATTTCAGAAACTATGTAAATAAATATAAAAGCGGGGGTGCACTGCATCCCCGCTTTTCATGCTCTGCCAATTTATGGCAGTTATTGCTTCGTATCATCTTTTGTTTCAGAGAAAGAACCATGGAAAACGGTCTGCGAACGATCCAGACGTTCATCATGTAATTTGTTAGGTTCTGCATCATCTGCGGGATGGCCCATCAGCAGGATTGAAACAGGGACTATGTGTTCTGGTATGTGATATGTTTTTATTACTTTTTCCGGATCGAAATGCCCCACCCATGTAGAGCCAATGCCCAATTCAGATGCCTGCAGCATCATATGGGTAGTGACAATGGCGGCATCAATTTCCCCCTCATCTTTCCCATCAAATTTTCGTTTCCAGCTTACGTTTTTATCGTAACAGGTGAGAAGCGCCAACTGATGGTTAAATTTAAAAGGCATACAAAGACTGAGCCCGGACAAATCAGTTTCATTATCAAGCACAAGAATTCTCTGCGGCTGGTAATTGCAGGCGGTAGGCGCAGTACGGCCTGCCTCCAGAATGAGATCCAGCGTCTCTTTTTCTACTTTTTTATCGCTGAACTTTCTGACAGAGTAGCGATCCTTTGCCAATTCTATAAATTTCATTCCAAACCTCCGTTGACTATATTTGACATTTACATAGAAAGTATATATGATTATAACACATACTTCAAGTATGAACATTTATGTTATATACTAAACTATTGGTTAGTATTGAGGAGAAGACATGGATTTTAATAATAAATTTGGAAATTGTCCAATATATTATACAATTTCAAAAATTGAAGGAAAATGGAAGTGGGTCATATTATATAAACTTTGTAAATGCAGTGTATTAAGATATAACCGGTTATGGGAAGAATTACAGCCGATTGCCCATAGAACCTTAAGCAAACAGCTTAAGGAGTTAGAAGCGGATGGATTAGTCCATCGGGAACAATACAATGAAGTCCCGCCCAGAGTGGAGTATTCCCTTACCAAAGATGGGGAAACACTTGCCCCCATTTTGAATCTCATGTCAGAATGGGGAGCGCAGCGCATCAACCAGGAAATTCTGGGATTGGAGTAGATTATGCAGTTTACAATACCTCACTATTATCACAGTTTCCATTGTATTGCAGCCCAGTGCAGCGACACCTGCTGTGCAGGCTGGGCAATTATGATAGATGATCAATCCATTAAAAAATACAGGGCTCAAACCGATTCCCTGGGCAAAAAGCTTTTAAATGGAGTGGATTGGAAGAAGGGCTGTTTTAAACAGAAATCTGGCAGATGTGCTTTTTTAAACGAAGCAAATCTTTGTGATATTTACACCGATGCAGGACCTTCCATGCTTTGTAAGACCTGCAGGCAATACCCCAGGCATACGGAAGAATACGAAGGGGTACGGGAACTTTCTTTGTCAATGTCCTGTGAAGAAGCGGCAAAGCTGATTCTGGGGCTGAAAGAGCCGGTCCGTTTTCTTACAAAGGAAGATGACCGGGAAGAGTCTTATCCTGAGTTTGATTTCTATCTTTTTTCAAAGCTCATGGATGTAAGAGAGGAGGTTATCACTCTTTTACAGAATCGAAACAGGGACATCCCGTTAAGGGCGTCTATGGTTTTGGGACTGGTTCATGATTTACAAAGAAGGATCAGGGAAGGGAAGCTGTATCAGACGGAGGAACTGACTGCCAGATACAGGAATCCTTCATGTGAAGAATTTTTCCGCATGAAACAGCGGGAATACAGGGTTTCTGACAGAGAACGCTATGAAATAATGAAAAACTGGTTTCCACTATTGGACAAGCTGGAAGTTTTAAACCAGGAATGGCCATTTTATATTGGGGAGTTAAAGGCCCTGCTTACTGATAAGGGACCAGAGTATTATGAAAAAACAAGAGAGAATTTTTATGAATATCTGGATTCTGAGCCAGAAAGAAAGAGGGAGTGGAATCAGTGGCTGGAGCAGCTTTTGGTTTACTTCATTTATACGTATTTTTGCGGAGCTGTTTATGATGAGCAGCCTTATGTAAAAGTGAAGATGGCTGTTATCTGTACCATATTCATCGCAGAACTGGCTCAGGCAGTTTATATTCAAAACGGAGGCAGCCTTACTTTTAACGAGTTTGTACGGCTGGTTCATCGGTTTTCCAGGGAAACTGAGCATTCGGATCTAAATCTTAATGCAATGGAGAACGCGTTTCGGACAGAAAAAACCTTTGGGCTGAAAGAAATACTCAAAGTATTATAATATTGCATAGTTAGATAAAATTAGCAAAAATAGAAGCGAATACAACCGTACAAAGCCCGGAAGTTGCGATGGCAAGACTGCTCATGGCGCCTTCAATTTCACCGATTTCCATTGCTTTTGTAGTGCCTACCGCATGTGATGCAGATCCGATGGCAATGCCTACTGCAACCGGATCTGTAATTTTAAATATCCGGCAAACCGATTCTGCGATAATGCTGCCTAATATACCGGTTACAATAATACTGGCAACCGTAATTGTCACAAATCCTTTCATCTCCTCTGAGATTCCCATTGCAATGGCAGTAGTTATGGATTTTGGTAGAAAGGTTACATATTCCTGATGGTTTAAGCCAAACACTAATGCAAGAAGCAATACGGTACACATGGTAGTGAGTACGCCTGTCAGAGTTCCTGCAATAATTGCTTTGGAATGCTTTTTTAACAGGTTTAACTGACGGTATAATGGCACAGCCAGGCATACGGTTGCGGGAGTTAACAGATAACTGATGTATTTTGCACTTTCATTATAGACCGTATAATTAATCTTAAAGACGGACAGGAATGCCATTACAATTAGAATTGAGATTAACAGGGGATTAAAAATGGCCAGTTTAAAACGTTTCTTAAGCTGAACCCCCATTTCATAACTGACAAGGCTCAAAACCGAGCCAAAAAATAAAAAATCACCGATTGTCTGATTCATGATCCGTTCCTTTCTTCTTTTTATCGGTTTCAATAAAAAACTGGGTTACTTTTCCTGTCATTATCATAACAATAACCGTGGAGAAAAGTGTTATAACCAGAAAAGGTATGAGAATTGGCCGAAGGGAGCCCCACGAATCCAAAAGTCCGACTGCCGCAGGGATAAAAAGCATGGGCATAATTTCCAGTAAAAAATCACTGACATCCTCAACTGCTTCAAGGGGAATCAACCCGGTTTTTAAGCCTAAAAGCATAAGAATAAGACCATAGATACTGGCAGGTACGGGAAGTGGTATAAACAGATGAATCACTTCCCCTGCAAGTGAGATAAATAAAATAATGCCGAATTGTCTTATGTGTTTCATGACAAAGCCTCCTGTATTTCCTGTCGAAAATTCAACTATGCTTAATCCTATACGAAATTCTTTACGTTGTCAAATGATTTAAGAAAAATTAAGATTGTAAATAAATGTGGGATTTTCCATAACAAAGGAGTATGAAACAATGTTATATCAAATAGAATTTGCTTTTTTATATGCACTGCAGTCTCTGCATAATCCATGGCTTGATCAGGTCATGGTCCGTATTACAAGTCTGGGAGACCATGGATTTATCTGGATTTTAATTGGTGTGGTGCTGTTTTGTATCCCCAAAACCAGAAAAATGGGAATCGGTGTATTGCTAAGCCTGGGGGTAGGACTTCTTTTTGGAAATATGATACTGAAAAATCTTGTAGAAAGGCCCAGACCCTGCTGGATTGATACCAGTATTCCTCTTTTAATTCAGAATCCCAGGGACTTTTCCTTTCCTTCCGGTCATACGCTGGCTTCCTTTGAAGGAGCGATCAGCATCTGGCTCTATAATAAAAAGCTTGGAGTTCCCTTTCTGATCCTGGCTTTGCTCATTGCATTTTCCAGAATGTATTTATTTGTACACTTTCCAACCGATGTGCTGGGAGGCGCTGTTCTTGGGATTTGTATTGCCTTATTGATACACCACTTAATAGAAAGAAATATTTGTGTTGAAAAAAACACTTGATTTCTTAAGAATGTATGTTATACTGATGGCGATACAAAACTAAATAAAAGTCGCAGAGTAGACTTGTGTGCGTTAAGTGCCAGCTGAACAGGGAGTTGTCAGCAGGACGAAAAGATTTTCTTGCGGTACACGAGTCGCATCCCGCTGCACCAGAAGATAGGTGTCTTATCTCCGGTCGTAGTCTGAGGTCTGCAAAGGAGGTATTTTTTTATGAAAAAATTCGTCACTTTGTTCACCGATTCTTACAGAGAGTTGAAATCTGTAAGAACAATCACTGCCGCAGCCATGTTTGCCGCAGTTGCCATTATTTTGGACATGTTCTCCATTCAGCTGGGAAGCTACATCAAGATTACGTTTTCATCTATTCCCAATGGAATCATTTCCTACTTATTCGGTCCGGTAGTGGGTGGACTGTTTTCCGGAAGCCTTGATGTGCTGAAGTATTTATTAAAGCCCACCGGCGCCTTTTTTCCCGGACTTACCATGGTTACGGCCCTGGCAGGAGTCCTGTACGGCATTCTGTATTATAAGAAGCCGATTACCTTAAGAAGAATTCTCATATCCAAACTGGTGGTCATGCTGATCTGCAACGTGATATTAAACACCCTTTGCCTCTCCATACTGTATGGAAAAGGATTTATGGTGTTGCTGCCGGCAAGAGCGCTGAAGAATCTGGTTATGTGGCCCATCGATTCTATGATTTTTTATACCTTACTGAAAACCATGGATTCCATCGGTATTTTCCGAACCATTCGGAGTGTTCATCTGCTTCATACAAAATAACCACAAAACCCCGGAGTGTCAATGCGATGCTCCGGGGTTTTTTACGGATAAAAAAATGTCGTATTTTGTAACCTGAATCAGTTAAAAGGACACAGGCATTGGTAAAATACATAGACATAAGATCAATTTCGTAATATAATCTTAGGTATATGTCTGTAAATAACAGTTTTAACAGGAGGAATGAATCATGAGTGAGAGTTGTACTCATAATTGCAATACTTGCGGAGAAAGCTGCGGAAGCAGGGAAGAGGCCCAGACCAGTTTCTTAGAACCGCTTAATCCGTCCAGCATAGTAAAAAAGGTAATTGGAGTGGTAAGCGGAAAAGGCGGCGTTGGTAAATCGCTGGTAACTTCCATGATGGCAGTAAGCATGAGTGGAAAGGGATATAAAACGGCGATCCTGGATGCGGATATCACAGGACCTTCCATACCGAAGGCATTCGGTTTATCAGATAACGGTGTAGGAATGACACCAAACGGACTGATGATTCCTGCAGTCAGCGCAACAGGAATCGAAGTCATGTCAGCAAATTTAATTCTGGATCAGGAGACAGATCCGGTTATCTGGAGAGGACCGGTCATAGCTGGTGCAGTAAAACAGTTCTGGCAGGAAACTCTTTGGGAAAATGTGGATTATATGTTTGTTGATATGCCACCCGGAACCGGCGATGTGCCACTGACCGTATTCCAGTCACTGCCTCTCGATGGCATTATTATTGTAACCTCTCCCCAGGAACTGGTATCCATGATTGTTGGAAAAGCAGTGAATATGGCGAAGAAGATGAATATCCCAATTCTTGGGCTTGTGGAAAATATGAGTTATTTAAGCTGTCCTGACTGCGGAAAGCAGATTGCTGTATTTGGTGAAAGCCATATCGATGAGGTGGCTGAAAATTACGGTATAAAAGTACTTGCCAGAATCCCCATTGATCCTAAGATTGCTGCTTCAGTGGATGCAGGAACCGTAGAGTATTTAGAGGCGCCATGGCTGAAAGATGCAGTTGACGCAGCAGAGGCGGTTTAACCGGAACTGCTTTTTGAGGTATAAGAATGAATATTAATATGAACCCTAACAGTGAACTGAATCAGTCGATTGTAAAAGTTCCCAATCTGGTTTCAGTTCCAGACCCCCTGATTAAGCAGGCGTATCAGTTCCAGGAAGCTATGATGATGTATACCTGTGCCATTCGTGAGGTTAAGACAAAGCTGGAAGTATTAAACGATGAACTATCGGTTCGTAACTCCAGAAATCCCATTGAACTTGTTAAATCCAGAGTAAAGAAGCCGGTTAGCATTGTCGAAAAATTAAAGCGCAGAAACCTTCCTGTCTCTCTGGAGTCCATGATGGAAAACTTAGATGATGTGGCTGGTATTCGAGTTATCTGTTCCTTTTTAGACGATATTTATGCAGTGGCAGATATGCTTGCAAGACAGGATGATGTCCATATCATTGCTATAAAAGATTATATCAGTCAGCCTAAAATCAATGGTTACCGCAGTTACCATATGATCAT
Source organism: Lacrimispora xylanisolvens (assembly GCF_002934545.1). Classification (GTDB taxonomy): domain Bacteria; phylum Bacillota; class Clostridia; order Lachnospirales; family Lachnospiraceae; genus Lacrimispora; species Lacrimispora xylanisolvens. The sequence continues at coordinate 158,253 of NZ_PTJA01000007.1, read as the reverse complement.
TGAAATTCCTGTTTTTTTCTCAGATCAGAAAAAATGGATGCGGGTAGAGGTTCAGATTCGAACCATGGCCATGGACTTTTGGGCCAGTCTGGATCATCAGCTGAAATATAAAAAAGAAATGCAGGAATATTCCCAGGAGATCAGTGATGAACTGCGGGAATGTGCAGATGTAATCGCCCAGACCGATGAGAAGATGCTTAATATCAGAAAGCGGATTGAGGAACAGGGGATTACTGTGACGAAATAAATGGAATAAACATAATAAGGGTCAGGCTGTTACGGTTTATCATCTCCGTAACAGCCTGACCCTTAATTCATTGAATATGGGAAATGACTGGTAATGTAACAGTAAATATGGTTCCGGTTTCCGCACTGCTGGCAACACTTATTTTTCCTTTGTGCCGGTCCACAATTGTTTTTGCAATAGAAAGTCCCAGACCGTAGCCGCCTTCTTTGTGGACTCTGGATTTATCAGTTCTGTAAAACCGTTCAAATATGTGCTCTTGCTCGGTGGGTGATATGAGCTCTCCCGTATTGATAATGGTAAGTACTCCGTGACCAGCCTGTTTTTTAAGAAAAACGGATACAGAGCCATTGGCACCGGCATACTTGCAGGCATTATCCAAAAGAATGGTTATTAACTGTTTAAACTGGGCTTCCATTCCTTCTATAAAAACATCAGTCTGAATGTCATTATCCAGAGTAACCTTGCTTTCAAAAGCGACCGATTCAAAGAGCAACACACCATTTAAAACCAGTTCACTGAAATCAAGAGGGAGCTTTGAGATCTGAACTGCTTCTACGGATTCCGTATCCGAGCGGGCAAGGAAAAGAAGTTCTTCCACCAGCTGTCTCATCCGATCCGCTTCCTCTTTCGTATTCATCAGCCATTTTTCCTGCTCTTTGATGGTGCGCTCTTTATGGGTGGAGAGAATCTGTAAATTCGCCAGTATCACAGTAAGAGGAGTTTTTAATTCATGAGATGCATCGGCTATAAACTGATTTTGCTGATCCCAGGCTTTTTTTACAGGCTTTAACGCCAGATGAGAAAGAAACAGGCTTAAAATAAAAAATAATATGATAGCTGTAAGGAAGACCAGAATGCAGTTAACCAGTAAAACCTCTAAGGCATCCCGTTCATAGCTTTGATCTGCAAAACCAATTTCCATTCCGTTCCTTCCGGGCATTTTCATATAACGGAGAGAGTAATCTTTTAAGACCCCTTCTGTACTGTCTGTACCATTGACCAGCTTTATTAAGGATGAGGCTAATTCATCAGATACTGTAATATTATTTTCCTCAATTTTTTCAATGGTATTATCGGATTTTAATGTGATGATAAATACAGGGATGATAGGCAGCGGATTTTTTCTCGGCCGCCGGCCAAATTCCACCTTGTCTGGCGGCATTTTAAAACGTTCATGACTCAGGGACTGAATGAGAGCCATGGAGGTATCCCTCATGATCCGTTTCCGGTTTGAGACGTAAAATGTACCCATTACTACGGCAAGTATACTGATAACAAAGCACATATTAGTGAGTATAAACTTGATTCTTAACTTCTTAATCATTTGGATTCCTCCAGGCGGTATCCTACCTTTCGTACAGTGGTAATCTCTGCTTTTGAACCAAGAAAATGAAACTTTTTACGTAGAAATGAGATATAAGCTTCTACGTTATTATCCTCCGCATCCGAGTCAGATCCCCATACCCGGTTGATTAAAGTATCCTTTGATATAATTTTTCCGATATTGCTCATAAGGATTCTTAACACTTCGAATTCTTTATAGCCCAGATGAATGGATTTGGTTTTACACCACAAATCATTGGTTGACAGATTTAATTTTAAATCTCCAAACACCATTTCTTCTACGATTACTTCCCCCTGTCTGCGGGAAAGCGCCCGGATACGAGCCAGTAGTTCTTCCGGTATAAATGGTTTTGTCATATAATCATCGGCACCTTTATCCAGTCCGGTTACTTTATCACTTACGTTGTCACGCGCTGTAAGCATTAGTATGGGAGTCTGTATTTTAGCTTCCCGAAGCTTCTCAACAATCTGAAAACCATTCTCACCAGGGAGCATCACGTCCAGAATTATCACATCATATTCTCCTGACAGACCGCAGTATAAACCATCTTTTCCGTTAAAAACCAGATCAGTCTGATAATGCTGTTCCTTCATAATCTGTCCTATGGCTTCTGCCAGTCTGACTTCATCTTCCACAATTAACAGTTTCATGGTTAAGCTCTCCTTTGCTTTATTTATTATAGCCTTAAAAATTCATTTAAGCAATCAAATGCCTGTTTTTTCATTATAAGGGTACTGCCTTAAAATAAGCTGAAATACTAAAAACCAGACAGTTCTTAATTTCAGGTTAATTTCAGTTTCCCATCACAAAGCCATCACAACGATTTGTTAAGATATTAAGAAATCTTATAAAGGAGAGGAGAAACTTAAATGAATGCACGAAGAGCGGCGGCTTCACTAGCAATTGTTTTGGCTGCGACGGCGGTTACACCGATGAGAGCAGAGGCATCAGCCAATTTTGATTTAAGAAAAAAAGTCATCGGTATATCGGGTATTATGAATATAACCAATACCGCTATGTCTGTCACACGCGGAGAATTTGCCGCCATGCTGGTAAATGCTTCTTCTTACCGAAGCACAGTAAGCAGTTTAAGCAATACTTCTGTATTTGCGGATGTGCCAAGAGATGGTGAATATTCGGCTCAGATCCGGATTGCGGCAGAACAGGGGTGGATGAATGGTTATCTGGGAGGTGTATTTAAACCGGATGATTACATAACCCTTCAGGATGCAGTAAAAGGGGTTCTGGCATTATTGGGATATAAGAACACTGATTTTACAGGTGACCAGACAGGATCCAGACTTTCCAAATACCATTTTCTTGAACTGGATGAAAATATTAACAGGGAAGCCCAGGAAGTATTGAAAAAGGATGACTGCATCAACCTGTTTTATAATCTGCTGAAGACAAATAATACCTCCGGGACCATGTATGGAAAGATTTTAGATTGTGAATTGACCGAAGATGGAGAAATCAATCCGTTTACCATGGTGGATAACAGCTTAAAGGGACCCAAAGTGGTTCGAAGCAAGAGCAGTCTGAACAATTATCTGCCCTTTAAACTCAAAGATGCCAATGTGTATCTGGATGGGGAGGCAGTGTCCAATTCCAGTGATGCGATTACTGTGGCACTGGAAAGTTCCGATGGAGTACTGGTTTATTATCATTCCTTGTCCAAAACGGTATGGCTTTATACGGTTGGGACGGAAAATGAAAGCGGGCGGTCCGCGGCATTTGGTGAAATTACAAACATCGTTTATAATTCCACAGATTTAATGAATCCAAGTGCCATCATTCTGGATGATGGAAACACTTATACTCTTACCAGCACCGAGATGCAGTTCGCATTTTCTTCATATGGGGATTTGAGAGTCGGAGATACCGTAAATCTTGTTTATACCCTTTCCACCAATAGCAACGGAGATGAAACAAGGACTGTCATTGATTATATAGAAGATTAGCGGGAGAGGCCGGAATGAAAAAAATCATCCAGAAAATTTTAAAAAGTGATCAGAAAAAAAGAAATGGAAAGCGGAAAAAGATTTTTATTATTCTGCTTCTGATCATTGCTGCATTGGCAGGGATATTTTTTGCTTTCTCATACAAAAAGAGTAAGGAAGCAAATGCCCAGGCAAAAAAAATCAAAACTGCAGTTGTAACAAAAAGAGACATCTCATCAAAATTATCTTCTTCCGGAACCATTTCTCCAAAGAATACTTATGATATCACCTCGCTGGCGGAAGGAGAGGTGATAGAAGCCAATTTTGAAGAGGGTGATGAAGTGGAAAAGGGTCAGGTTTTATACCGGATTGACAGCTCTTCGGCGGAAACCCAGCTGACCTCTGCAAACAATTCTCTTGAACGGGCACAGGAAAGTTATCAGGTAGCATTGGATAATTATAATGATGCTTTAACGGATTACAGTCAAAATACATATAAATCTACGGAAACTGGATATATCAGTTCATTGTCTATAAAAGAAGGGGATAAAATCAGTGATAAAACGGAAATAGCCTCTATTGTAGATGACAGCATTATGAAAATCAAGCTTCCGTTTCTCTCTGGAGAGGCAGCCCAGATACCGGTTGGAAGCACCGCAGTTTTAACTCTTTCGGATACGGGCGAACAGGTAAATGGAACGGTCGTTTCTGTAGGAAACATGGATGTAACCCTGACTGGAGGCAGAATTGTCCGCTATGTCACCATGGAAGTCCAAAACCCCGGAGGTCTGACAAAGGATATTTCTGCAACGGCAACAGCGGGAGGTTTTGTATGTACGATGGAGGGGACATTTGAAGCAAAACTTGAGACCACAATGAAAGCGGATCTTCCGTCAGGAGTTGAGGTAAGTGCATTGCTTGTGCATGAGGGTGACTACGTGACCAAAGGAACTCCGGTTTTTACCATAGAAAGCAAAAGTGCGGCAGCCCTTATTCGTACCTATAAGGATGCCCTGGATAAAGCAGAATCATCTCTGGAGTCTGCGAAAAATTCTCTGGATAACACTCAGGAAACCTACGATAATTATACGATTACTGCACCTATATCAGGTAAAGTAATTACAAAAAGCATCAAGGTGGGAGATAAGATTACAAAGAGCACCAGCGGCAGCACTACACTTGCAACGATCTATGACATGTCCAATTATACCTTTGAAATGAGTGTGGATGAGCTGGATGTCAAATCAGTGGCAGTGGGGCAGAAGGTGGAAATTACTGCTGATGCTGTAAGCGGAAAGACATTTTCCGGTACAGTTACCAATGTAAGTCTGAAAAGCACCACAACCGATGGGGTAACAAACTATCCGGTTACCATTACCTTAGATGATGGCATGGACGACCTGCTTCCCGGCATGAATGTGGATGGGGTCATTGTGTTAAATGAGGCTTCTGACGTGCTTACCATTCCGGCCGATGCACTGATACGGGGTAATAATGTTTATATAAAGGATGATACTGTAAAAGAAGCAAATGGAGCTGTCCCGGCAGGATTTAAAGAAGTTGAAGTGAAAACCGGATTAATTAATGATGATTATGTGGAAATAACTTCGGGCCTTGAAGAAAATCAGGAAGTCTATGTTGCTCAGACTACAGTAAGCAATACCAGTAAAAACGCCGGAATGCCAGGAGAAATGGGAGGTCCTCCAGGGGGAATGGGCGGTAACATGGAACGGACAGGACGAAGTGGAAGCGGAAGTGGAAATAATAATAACAGAGGTAACAGCGGCGGCGGTCAGTCCCGTTCAAAATAATGAGGAGGAATGGAATGTGGCAGAGCCCTTAATTGAATTAAAGGAGATCTACAAGGTATATCAGATGGGAGAGGAAGAGGTACGTGCAAATGACGGAGTGACCATGACCATATTCCGGGGAGAATTTGTTGCCATCGTGGGCAAGTCAGGCAGCGGGAAATCCACTCTTATGAATATTATAGGCGCTCTTGACGTTCCAAGTGATGGTACATATCTCCTGGGTGGAGAAGATGTGGGAAGTATGACTGACAATCAGCTGGCACAGATCCGGAACAAAATGATCGGCTTTATTTTTCAGCAGTACAATCTGCTCCCCAAATTAAACCTTCTGGAAAATGTGGAACTGCCCTTACTCTATGCCGGAGCCGGAACTGAAGAGCGAAAAGAACGGGCCATGGCGTCTCTGGAGCGGGTAGGACTGGCAGACAAGTGGAGAAATCTCCCAAACCAGTTATCGGGCGGACAGCAGCAAAGAGTATCCATAGCCAGAGCTCTGGCTGGAAATCCTTCTCTGATTCTGGCAGATGAACCCACAGGTGCACTGGACTCCAAAACCAGCCGGGATGTACTGGATTTCTTAAAGGAACTAAATAATGAGGGCAACACCATTGTAATGATTACTCATGACAGCAGCATTGCTTTAGAAGCACGGCGGGTAATAAGGGTACACGATGGTAAGATTAATTTCGATGGAGACGTAAATGAATATTCTGCAATCCTTTAAAATGGCTCTGAAAAGTATCTGGGGGAATAAGATGCGTTCTTTTCTCACCATGCTGGGTATTATTATAGGTGTGGCATCGGTAATTATCCTGGTCAGTATTGTAAATGGTCAGATGTCTTATATGAAGGACAGCTTTACCAGTATGGGTACCAATCAGATGACGGTCCGTTTAACCAACTTAACAACCAGATATGCAGATGTAGACGAAATGTACCAGTTTTATAACGATAACAAGAATTTATTTTCCCATATGACACCAAGTGTATCGGTGAGTGCCACGTTGAAATATGGAACAGAATCTCTGGATGATACCACAGTAACAGGAGTCAGTGAGGATTATTTAGGCATGAAGGATCAGACTCTTGACGCAGGACGTTTTATTTCCTATTCTGATATTGCTTCCAGACAGAAGGTGTGTGTGGCAGGGTATTACATTGCCTGGAAATTATATGGAAGCGTGGAGAATGCCTTAGACAAAACAATTAAAATAAATGGAAGCGCTTACCGGATTGTAGGGGTCATATCCAGACAGGATGAGGATGAACTGGAAGCCGGAGGAACGGATGATATTTTATATCTTCCATACAGCAGCGCTGCAAAAATGAACAATACAGCAAAAATCAGCAATTATGTGTTTGCAACATCAGATACAGATTATACGGCAAAAGCCAAAGAGTCCCTGGAAACATTTTTGATGGGTATATACAAAGATGACAGTCTGTTCCGCGTCACTGCAATGAGTGAGATGCTGGAATCGTTAGATTCCATGATTGCCATGATGTCCATGGTCCTTGGGGGTATTGCCGGAATTTCACTTCTGGTGGCAGGTGTGGGAGTTATGAATATTATGCTGGTATCAGTATCGGAACGAACCAGGGAAATCGGAATCAGGAAGGCTCTGGGAGCAAAAAAGAAACACATTATGCAGCAGTTTGTAATTGAAGCGGCTGTCACCAGTTCTCTTGGAGGAGTGGTTGGGATTGTAGTGGGCTCCGTAGCAACCACACTGGTGGGAGCTGCCATTGGAATTGATGCAACACCTACGCCGGGCGCGGTGATTGTATCGTTTAGTGTATCAGTGGGAATCGGACTTTTGTTTGGATACATGCCGGCCAGCCGTGCTGCCAACTTAAGCCCTATTGATGCACTTCGAAGTGAATAACAAAGGAATAATTTCTTGCAAATGTGTCATAGGAGTGATACTATTTGCATAGGTACCAAAGGAGTAGCTCTTTTACGGCTACTCCTTTTCGGGCGTAAGAGAATCTTTGTGATAGGAAAGGATAATGAGAATGAATGTTGCAGATATGCATTGTGATACCATAGCGGAGCTTTATTACAGAAGGCAGGCGGGAAAAGAAGGTTCTATCTTAAAAAATGACTGCCATATCGATTTGGAGAGAATGAAAAAAGGGAATTACTGTCTGCAGAATTTTGCCCTGTTTACAGAACTGACAAAGCATGAAAGACCATTTGAATACTGCATGAAGCTGCTGGACTTATTTTATACGGAACTGGAATTGTATGGGGATTTAATTGGAATTGTCACAACATATGAGGATATTGAGAAAAACCGGAAGGAAGGCCGGATGTCTGCCATGCTTACCATTGAGGAGGGCGGTGTCTGTCAGGGGGAAACGGCATTTTTGCGTAATTTTTACCGCCTGGGAGTCCGGATGATGACGCTTACCTGGAATCACATCAATGAACTGGCTTATCCAAACCGAATCCGCATTGAGAAAGAAGAAGCATTTTTTGAACCGGAAACCGAACACGGGCTTACCGAAACGGGGATTGTTTTTGTGGAGGAGATGGAACATCTGGGCATGATTATTGATGTATCTCATTTATCCGATGCAGGTATTTATGATGTGTTCCGTCACACGAAAAAACCTTTTGTGGCAAGTCACTCCAATGCAAGAACCATAGCATCCAATCCGAGGAATTTAACCGACGAGATGATAAAAATGCTGGCAGAGCGGGGCGGAGTTACAGGAATTAATTTTTGCGGGGATTTTCTTCATGACTGGAAGAAAGGGGAGAAGTCACTTAGCCGCATTCAGGATATGGTCTCACATATAAAGCATTTAAAGAAGATCGGAGGAATTGGCTGCATTGGCCTGGGATCGGATTTTGATGGCATCGGAGGAGAGCTGGAGATGAAGTCTCCGGAAGATCTGCCACTTTTAGAAGCATGCATGAAAAAAGAAGGCTTCTCCGATTCTGAAATTGAGGCTGTTTTTTATGGCAATGTACTTCGTGTATATAAAGAAATTTTACAGTAAGACAAAATTTTACATAAATTTTACAATTGCATGCATAATACTTTACATAGATTTGATATGATGCTTACATAACATGACTTGTCATGAAATACAGGAGGATGATATGTCAATTACGGATGTACAAATGCTGTTTCAGTTTATCGGGGGGCTGGGGATGTTCCTTTACGGAATGGATGCCATGGCTGATGGACTACAGAAATCTGCAGGACATAAGATGCAGCAATTGCTTGGAGCATTAACAAGCAATCGGCTGATGGGTGTTTTGCTTGGAACGGGAATTACCGCTATCATTCAGAGCAGTTCTGCCACTACAGTAATGGTGGTTGGATTTGTCAACGCCGGTATCATTAATCTTCAGCAGGCAGTGGGCATCATTATGGGTGCAAACATTGGTACAACTGTTACCAGCTGGATCGTCTCCATGAGTGAATGGGGAGAAATGTTAAAGCCGGAATTTTTTGCGCCTGCACTGGTGGGCGTTGGCGCTCTTTTTAATTTATTTGCAAAGAGTGAAAAGAAAAAACAAATCGGTCAGATTTTAGTTGGTTTTGGTGTTTTGTTTATTGGTCTTACTTTTATGTCTGTATCCATTACCCCTTACAAAGATGCTCCCATATTCGGACAGGCATTTTCTGTACTTGGCAGAAATCCCATCCTTGGAATACTGGCGGGACTTGTGGTAACCGGCATTATACAAAGTTCTTCCGCTTCTGTGGGTATTTTACAGACACTTGCACTCAATGGAATTGTTAACTGGCAATCTGCTATTTTTATCACATTGGGGCAGAATATCGGTACCTGCGTAACTGCATTGCTTTCCAGTCTGGGAGCGAACCGTACCGCCAAACGTGCTGCTGTGATACATCTTCTCTTTAATGTAGTGGGTGCCTTTATTTTTGGAATAATTATGTTTATTCTATTTAAGCTGAATCCGGTACTTGCATCCTCTTCTATTACCAGCGTAGAGATATCCATATTCCATACGGTATTTAACGTAACGAATACCATTATCTTATTTCCTTTTGCAGGGCTTCTTGTGAAAGCTTCCGGGATTTTTGTGCGGAGTAAAGAAAAAGAAGAAGAGCAGGATCCTGAAAGCGAAATGAAACGTCATTTGGATGAGAGAATTCTGGAAACTCCTTCCTTTGCCATTGAAAATGTAAATCACCAGGTGGTGAATATGGGATATGCTGCACTTGAAAATTTTGATGTGGCAGCAGATGCTCTTTTGAGCAGTGACGTATCCGAAATAAAGCAGGTGGAGAAGCTGGAACAAAAGATTGATCATTATGAGAAACTGCTGACAGATTATCTAATAAAAATCAATAATCAATCCTTAAATGAAGAACAGCATATGCTTGTTAAAAACCTTTTCTATACAGTCAGTGACTTTGAACGTGTCAGCGATCACTGTGAAAACTTATCAGAGCTTGCAGCGGAAAAAGCCAACCGTAAGATTATCTTTTCCAAGGAAGCAGAAAGCGAAATGAGAGAAATGCTGAACGCTGTACGCTCTTCTTTGGAACATGCTGTGAAAGCAAGAGAAACTTCCGATATGTCAGAAGTACGTGCTGTCGTTCACAGTGAGGAAAATGTAGACAGCCTGGAAGAAGAATTAAGAGAACGTCATATTGAACGTTTGTCTGCCCAGACTTGTAAACCGGAAAACGGAGTCATATTTTTGGATGCATTAAGTAACCTGGAGAGAATTTCTGACCATGCACATAACATTGCAGGTTACGTAAAGGAAGAAATATAAGAAACATACTTAAACTTTTTTAGACAGAAAGGAGAATGTATGGAACGAATCTATGTGGTAGAGGATGATGACAATATCAGGGACTTAATAAAAATTGCCCTGGAAGGCTTTGGGTATGAGGTGTCTGCGCATGAACTGGCAGAGGAAGCCTTAAAGTGTATGGAAACGGACAAACCCGCACTGGCTGTCTTTGATCTTATGCTTCCTGGTATGGACGGATTGTCGGCGATACGTAAAATCCGGAAAAATGATTCATTAAAAGACATTCCCATTCTTGTCCTGACAGCGAAAGACCGGGAGTTTGACAAAGTGGCCGGTCTGGATGGCGGTGCAGATGACTATATGACAAAACCCTTTGGCGTCATGGAACTTGCGGCGCGCATCCGCAGTCTGTTACGCCGGAGTACAAAAAATCAGGGATCTGAGGATGAACTGGAACAGTATTGCCTGAATTTAAACAAGAAGACCAGAGAAGTTTACTGTGACGGAGTAAAGGTTGAGCTTACCTTAAAAGAGTTTGAACTGCTGCAATATCTTATGGAGAATCACAATAAAGTAGTGACCAGAGACGAACTGCTTAATCACATCTGGGGATATGATTATGATGGGGAAACCCGGACTCTTGACATGCACATCCGTACGCTGCGGCAGAAGCTGGGGGAGAACGGCGGTTCCTGCATTAAGACGGTTCGAGGGGTGGGTTACCGCTTTATTAAAACGGAAGAATGATGGAAAAAAACAGGCGGTATAAAATGGCAGAAGGAGGCACTATGAAACAGGCGATCTTTTTAAAATTTATTCAGATTATTCTTGTAGTACTGGTGTTAAGCAGTTCTATATTTTATATTGCCTCCAGCAGTGCTTTGCTTAAAAATTCCAGAAAAGACATGAAATATACATTAAAGGCTATGGATGAGGTTCTTGATTACAACGGGGATTTAGAGAAGGAAATCGGAGACCTGAAGCCAACATTAAGTGAAAACCGTAGCCGTTTCACCGTCATTAGCCTTGATGGAACCGTAGCGGCCGATACTGGAGAAGTACCGGTCGCTTCTTTGGATAATCACGGAGACCGGGAAGAGGTAAAGGAGGCACTGGCAGATGGGTCAGGAACTGCCAGACGTTATTCAAAGACCCTAAAGGAGAGTATGCTTTATGTTGCAATCCGCTCTTCCAAATCCGATTACATTCTTCGAATGGCAATTCCCTATACCGGTATGAAAGAAAATTTAATTCTTCTTCTCCCTGCGGTATGGCTTAGTTTTCTTGCTGCAATCATGTATTCTGCTTTTTCTGCAGATAGTTTCGCTGAGTCGATCACCCGGCCTCTGAAAGAAATATCCCAGGAAATGTTAAAGGTAAACGGTGATTATACAGATCTTTCTTTTGAGCGATATCAGTATCCGGAAATTAATATCATAGCAGAAACCACCACCAGGATGTCAAAGAATGTAAAAGATTATCTGACTCAGATTGAACGGGAAAAGCAGATCCGCCAGGAATTTTTCAGCAACGCTTCTCATGAGTTAAAAACTCCCATTACATCGGTACAGGGCTATGCGGAACTTTTGGAAAGCGGGATTATACAGGATGAAGCACAAAAGGCAGATTTTATAAAGCGCATTAAAAAAGAAGCGGGTAATATGAATAACCTGATTAATGATATTCTTATGATATCCCGTCTGGAGACAAAAGAGGCAGAGGTTTTAAAAAGCGATGTACGCCTTTCCATATTGGTAGAGGATATCATTGAATCCTTAGAACCCCTTGCAGCTTCCCACGAAGTTCTTCTTCATATGGACTGTAAGCCGGTCTGTATCTATGCCAACGGCCAGCAGATGAAGGAATTAATTGGCAATCTGGTCAGCAATGCGGTAAAATATAATAAACCAGGGGGAGAGGTATGGATCACAGTTCGTGAGGAAGACCGCAATGTGATTATACGGGTAAAAGATAATGGGATGGGGATTCCAAAAGAATCATTAGGGCGTATATTTGAACGGTTCTACCGGGTTGATAAGGGGAGAAGTAAAAAACAGGGCGGAACCGGTCTTGGCCTTTCCATTGTAAAGCATATTGTAAACTTTTATCATGGCACCATTACGGTGGAATCAACCATTGATGTTGGAACGGAATTTATGGTTAAAATTCCGGTCCAGGGAAAAACACTATAAAAAAGCCGTTTCAGGCAGGAGGTGTACGGGTATGGGAAATTTTGTTTTAACCTGTTGTTCCACGGCAGACATGAAAAAGGGATTTTTTGAAAGCCGCAAGATTCCATATGTCTGTTTTCATTACACAATAGATGGGGTAACTTATCCGGATGATTTAGGGGAGAGCATCCCATTTGAAAAATTTTATGAGCGGATTGCCAAAGGGGCAGCACCTTATACCTCTCAGGTAAATGTTGAGGAATACTGCAATTTCTTTGAACCGATTTTAAAAGAAGGAAAGGATATTCTGCATCTGACCCTGTCTTCCGGGATTTCAGGTACTTATAATTCCGCCTGTGTGGCAGCAAGTGAGATGCGCCAGAAATATCCGGGAAAGACCATTATCATACTGGATACACTGGGGGCCTCCTCCGGTTATGGACTTTTAACCGATGCAGCAGCGGATTTGCGGGATAATGGAGCCACATTAGAAGCGGCAGCACAGTGGGTTATGAATAACCGGCTTTCTGTACACCATTGGTTTTTCTCCACAGATCTTACCAGCTTTAAACGGGGAGGTAGAATATCTGCCACTTCTGCCATGCTTGGAACTGTTCTGAATATCTGTCCTCTTATGAATATAGATGATACCGGACATTTAATTCCAAGACAGAAAATAAGGACAAAAAAAAGAGCCATTCAGGAAATGGTAAAAATGATGGAACTCCATGCCCAAAATGGTTCCCGTTATAACGGAAAATGTGTAATTGCCCACTCCGCCTGTGAGACCGATGCAAAAGAGGTGGCGGCACTCATTGAGAGCCGCTTCCCCATGCTGTCAGGAAAAGTAATTATTAACAGCATTGGCTGCGTAATCGGTTCCCACACAGGTCCTGGAACGGTGGCACTATTCTTTTTCGGAGATAAAAGAACGGATTAGTTGTTTAATTCCCCATAATCTGGGCAATCATACGATTGGGCAGGCAGACAATGCTTTCCCCTGTCTGTTCAATTGTGCCCTGATGGATACAGATTTTGTCGGGGCAGGTTGCATCGGAGACGTGCACCTTTCCGCCTTGAATCACAATGCGGTTGGTTCCGCTCTGATATCCGTTTACTAAAATCTCTGCATCATGGTTTAGATCCAGCTTTTCCACAACTTTGCCATCTACGGTGATCTCAAGATATCTGGCAGGCTTTGAAAAAATGATCTTGTTCACAAGGAGGAGAATGCAGGATATTGCTATAATAATAACAATTAATATGACTTCTTTCTTATGCTTTTTAATTTCCATTCTTACAGATCCTCTTACTTATTTTCTATCATTCATAAACAGAAGGGCTTAATAACAAGCCCTGTTTCATTATAACATAAATTTCCCATTCCTTCCAAATATAATTAAAATTTCATAAAGTCGTTGCCGTAACCGTTAAGAGTGTGTTAAAATAAAGTCAAACTTTATAAAACAGGAGGAGATATGAATAAAAGTAACGCAAATGCTAAACGAAACGGATATATTGGGTTAGGAGCCATGATTTTACTGGCTGGCGCTACTGTTTTTGGAACAGATCCACTTTATAAGGCGATTGACAACAGTGTTAGACCCGAAATCTATATTCCGGGTACCTATACAGGTACTGCGAGAGGCTACGGCGGGATCGTCACCGCAGATGTAACAGTATCAGGAAAGACCATTGACTCTATTGTTGTAAATGGAGAAAAGGAAACTCTGCTCAATATGGTATTGCCGGGGCTGACGGATTCCATACTTGGAAAGCAGTCCACAGAGGTGGATGCAGTTTCCGGGGCAACGCTTAGCAGCAATGCCATAAAGGAAGCGGTGGATCAGGCTCTTGCCAAGGCAAGAGGAGAAAAGCCGGAAGATGTACCGGAGACAACGAAAGAGGCTTCTGAGACTTCCGCTTCTTTAAAGGATGGAACCTATACTTATGAATCACCGGAATTTGATGAGAACGGATTCAAAGACCAGGTGAGTATGACCGTGAAGGGGAATGCAATTACAGCCCTTACCTGGGACTGCATAAAGGAAGATGGAACCAAAAAGAGTCAGCTTTCCATGGATGGAAAGTATGTAATGACAGAGAAAGGCCCCAAGTGGCATGAGCAGGCAGAAGCAGTGGTAGGTTATGTTTTAGAGCACCAGTCCCTGGATGGATTGGTGAATGAAAAAGGCTATACCGATTCCGTATCTTCTGTCAGCATCAACTTAATGGGATTTGTAAACGGAGTGAAAGACTGCTTAACCCAGGCCGCCGGTGAAGGTGAGAGTCAGACATCAGCGTTAAAAGAAGGAACCTATACTTACGAATCCCCCAAGTTTGATGAGAACGGATTCAAAGATCAGGTTAGTATGACTGTGAAGGGGAATGCAATTACAGCTCTTACCTGGGACTGCATAAAGGAAGACGGAACCAAAAAGAGCCAGCTTTCCATGGATGGAAAGTATGTAATGACCGAGAAAGGTCCCAAGTGGCATGAGCAGGCAGAAGCGGTGGTCGGTTATGTTTTAGAGCACCAGTCGCTGGACGGATTGGTGAATGAAAAAGGCTATACCGATTCCGTATCTTCTGTCAGCATCAACTTAATGGGATTTGTAAACGGAGTAAAAGACTGCTTAACCCAGGCCGCCGGTGAAGGTGAGAGCCAGACATCAGCGTTAAAAGAAGGAACCTATACTTACGAATCCCCCAAGTTTGATGAGAACGGATTCAAAGATCAGGTTAGTATGACTGTGAAGGGGAATGCAATTACAGCTCTTACCTGGGACTGCATAAAGGAAGACGGAACCAAAAAGAGCCAGCTTTCCATGGATGGAAAGTATGTAATGACAGAGAAAGGTCCCAAGTGGCATGAGCAGGCAGAAGCAGTAGTCGGCTATGTGCTGGAACACCAGTCTTTAGAAGGCCTTGTGAATGATAAAGGTTATACCGATTCCGTATCCTCTGTCAGCATCAACTTAATGGGATTTGTAAACGGAGTGAAAGACTGCTTAACCCAGGCAGCAGGTGAAAGTGAGAGCCAGACATCAGCGTTAAAAGAGGGAACCTATACTTACGAATCCCCCAAGTTTGATGAGAACGGATTTAAAGATCAGGTAAGTATGACCGTTAAGGGAAATGCAATTACAGCTCTTACCTGGGACTGCATAAAGGAAGACGGATCCAAAAAGAGCCAGCTTTCCATGGACGGAAAGTATGTAATGACCGAGAAAGGTCCCAAATGGCATGAACAGGCAGAAGCAGTGGTGGGTTATGTTTTAGAGCACCAGTCACTGGACGGATTGGTGAATGAAAAAGGTTATACCGATTCCGTATCCTCTGTCAGCATCAATTTAATGGGATTTGTGAACGGAGTGAAGGACTGCTTAACCCAGGCGTCAAATCAGTAGAAGTGTATAATCCCGGAAACCGGCAGGAAAAGCCCTTTTCCGGGATTTTTCTTTTTACACAGGCGGGCAAGTGTGATAAGATAAAATCTGCAGGTAAAAAAAGGAGATTTGAAATGAATAAAAAGAAATCGGCACACATGGCCGCACTTTACGGAATGCTGATTGCCCTTGCCTTTGTTCTCAGTTTTGTTGAAAGTCTCATTCCTATTTCCCTGGGCATTCCGGGAGTAAAACTGGGGCTGGCAAATCTGGTGACCGTTGTGGGGCTTTATACGGTGGGAACCACAGGAACCATAGTCGTTTCTCTTCTTAGAATCGTCTTGACAGGATTTACGTTTGGCAACTTATTTGCCATGCTCTACAGCCTGGCTGGCTGGGGGCTGAGTATTGTCATTATGATTCTTTGTAAAAAAAAGAAATGGTTTGGAACTTCGGGAATCAGTATCCTTGGCGGGATCGGTCATAATATCGGACAGATTACGGTTGCGGCATTTGTGGTAAAGCAGGCGGGTGTATTCTTTTATCTTCCGATGCTGTTAATAGCAGGTACGGCAGCAGGGCTTGTCATTGGCATACTGGGGTCGATGATTATCACCAGAATTAGAATTGTTATAAAAAAATTGTATTAAATCAGAAAGATATTATATTGTGTTAAGGCTTTGTCAAAGGTATAATGGGAGAGACAAAAGATGGAATGAAATCCAGGAGGAATAGCAGAATGATTGATAAGGCAATTAAGAAACTGGTAACTTATGGGCTGGATACAGGGCTGATCAGTGAAGATGACCGTTATTATGCAGTAAATCAGATTCTCGACGTATTGTGGATGGACGAGTATGAAGAACCCCAGGAAGAAATGGGGGATATAGATTTGGAGGAGGTGTTAGCCGAACTGCTGGACTATGCCTTTGAAACTGGTATCATTCCTGAAAACAGCACTACATACAGGGATTTGTTTGACACCAAGCTGATGAACTGCCTGATGCCAAGACCAAGTGAAGTGGAAACCAGATTCTGGGGATTATACAATCATCAGTCACCTCAGGCAGCTACTGAGTATTATTATAAGCTGAGCCAGGATTCTGATTATATCAGGCGGTATCGGATTAAGAAGGATATGAGATGGGTGACTGCTTCCAAATATGGAGATCTGGATATCACCATCAATTTATCAAAGCCGGAAAAAGATCCCAAAGCAATCGCAGCTGCGAAGCTTGCAAAACAAAGCGGTTATCCCAAATGTCAGCTTTGCATGGAAAATGAGGGGTATGCAGGGAGAACCGATCATCCTGCCAGAAACAATCACAGAATTATTCGTTTAAAGATCAATGACAGTCAGTGGGGATTTCAATATTCGCCATACGTTTACTATAATGAACACTGTATTGTTTTCAATGGAAAACATACACCAATGAAGATCGAAAGAGATACTTTCGTAAAATTATTTGATTTTGTAAAACAGTTTCCTCATTATTTTCTGGGGTCTAATGCAGACCTTCCCATTGTTGGAGGATCTATTTTATCCCACGACCATTTCCAGGGTGGCAATTATGATTTCGCAATGGCGAAAGCCAGGGAGGAAGAACTGTTTTGCATCAAGGGGTTTGAACATGTGACTGCCGGCATTGTGAAATGGCCTATGACTGTATTACGTACAAGAAGCAGCAACCCGGAGGATTTAATAGAACTTGGGACAAAAGTGCTGGAAGCATGGAGAGCCTATACCGATGAATCTTTATTTGTATTTGCAAACACCGAAGGACAGCCACATAACACCATTACCCCTATTGCAAGAAAACGTGGAGATGAATACGAACTTGATCTGGTACTGAGGAATAATATTACAACGGAAGAATTGCCTTACGGAGTTTATCATCCTCACCAGGAGCTGCACCACATTAAGAAAGAAAACATCGGGTTAATTGAAGTAATGGGACTTGCTGTGCTTCCTTCAAGACTGAAGTCTGAGTTAAATCTTATATCAGAATACCTGCTTGAAGGCAAAGACATAAGAAGCAATGAGTTGATTGAAAAACATGCTGACTGGGTCGATTCCTTCCGTGCAGGGTACCAGTCTTTTACGAAAGACAATGTGGATGAAATATTAGAAAAAGAGGTTGGCCTTGTGTTTGAACGGGTGCTTGAAGATGCAGGTGTGTTTAAATACGATGAGGCAGGAAGAGCCGGATTTAAGCGTTTTCTTACCAGTATGGGGTTTGAACCAGTGTCACAATAGAAAGACTGTGAGACTATCAGAGAGAATCATGTTTGTAATTATCTTCCCTTTGAGTTATATTCTAGTGGGAACGGATGGAAAATCTCCGTTCACTGAATACGGAACCGGACTGATGAGCCGGAGGGGGACATATTAACAGTCATGAAGCAGATAGAAAATAAAACACTGAGAACGCTTACGGAGTATGGACTGATTACGTTCAGTATCTGGATTATGGTGGTGGGGATTTACTTTTTTAAATTTCCCAATAATTTTGCTTTCGGAGGTGTGACCGGGCTTGCGACTGTGATCAGCGCATTAACCCATTGGTCAGCAAGTCAGTTCACGACGATTGTGAACACGGTACTGCTTGTACTTGGATTTCTGTTTTTAGGAAGAAGTTTTGGTGTTAAGACTGTTTACGCCAGTGTCCTGATGTCGGTTTTCTTATATATTCTGGAAAAGGTTTGCCCGATTTCCGGACCATTGACAAAAGAACCGCTGCTGGAATTGATTTTTGCCATACTTTTGCCAAGCGTTGGTACGGCGATCCTGTTTAATATCGGAGCATCCAGCGGAGGAACCGATATTATTGCCATGATACTAAAACGATATACCAGCTTTAACATCGGGACTGTGCTGTTATTAGTGGATGTAACCGGAGTGATCATCGCTTATTTTGTTTTTGGGCCGGAAACCGGACTGTTTTCTTCCCTGGGACTGATGGCTAAATCACTGGTAATTGACGATGTTATTGAGAATATGAATCTTTGCAAATGTTTCAGCATCATCTGTGATGATCCAGCTCCCATTTGTGATTATATTATTCATGGCCTCAATCGAAGTGCTACGGTATATGAAGCCCAGGGGGCTTTCAGTCATCATAAAAAGACGGTGATTCTTACAACGATGAAGCGTTCTCAGGCACTGAAGCTTAGAAATTATATTCGAAATGTAGAACCGTCAGCATTTGTGCTCATTTCTAATTCAAGTGAAATTATTGGCAAGGGTTTTCTTGCCAGTTAAAAGATAAAAAAACCGAAGGACCAATGTTCTTCGGTTTTTTGTATAATAAATACTGCTTATATTGGTAAAAATAAGTCTAAAATCACGAAAATGCACTTTAACACTTTAAAAACACATAAATTTAAAGTAATAAAATTGACGGAGGTTATTTTTTGTAGTATGATACAAATTAAGTTCTTAACAGGACAAGTTTTAGAAGGAAGAGGAGAGAAATTATGAAAAAGAAAGCGAAAGCATTATCCCTGGCTCTTGCAAGTGTTATGATGTTATCCCTTGCTGCATGCTCCGGTAAGGCACCGTCAACAACAGAGACAACGGCTGGCACAACCGCAGCGCAGAGCTCTGAAAAAGCCAGCGAGGCTGCAACCACTGCAGCGGCAAAAACAGCAGATGGAAAACAGTATAAGATCGGAGTTCTTCAGCTGGTTCAGCATACGGCTCTTGATGCTTCTAATAAAGGATTTATTCAGGCCCTTGATGACGCTGGATTAAACTATACCGTTGATCAGCAGAATGCTTCCGGTGACCAGCCAACCTGCCAGACCATAGCAAGCAAGCTGGTGAATGATGGAGATGATTTAATTCTTGCCATAGCAACTCCGGCAGCTCAGGCTGTAGCAGGCGCAACCAGTGAGATCCCGGTTCTTATAACCGCTGTAACCGACCCGGCTGCATCTGACCTGGTTACAAGCAATGAAGCGCCAGGAGGCAATATTACCGGTACCTCAGATCTGACTCCTGTAAAAGAACAGATCTCATTATTAAAGAAGATTCTTCCAGATGCCAAGACTGTCGGTGTTCTTTACTGTACTGCAGAATCCAATTCTGAAATCCAGGCAAAGATGGCAAAAGAAGCAATTGAAGCGGCTGGAATGACCGCGGTGGATTATACCGTTTCAAGTTCCAATGAGATTCAGACCGTTGTTACCTCCATGGTTGGAAAAGTAGATGCCATTTATGCTCCCACAGATAACACCATTGCAGCTGGTATGACTACGGTAGCGATGATTGCCAATGAAAATAAAATTCCTACAATCTGCGGAGAAGAAGGAATGGTAAAAGCAGGCGGACTTGCAACGTATGGGATTGATTACTATGAGCTTGGTTATTTAACCGGCAAGCAGGCAGTGAAAATCTTAACCGAGGGTGCAGATGTTTCTAAAATGCCCATTGAATATCTTCCCCTTGAGAAGTGCAAACTGTCTGTAAACGAAGAAACAGCAAAGACACTGGGGATTGATTTATCCGGTCTGAAATAAGAATAATTATAAATGGAAGAATTGAGCAGGCGGCCTGGAAAACGACCGCCTGTAATCCATAGATGCTTTACATAAAAGATGAATCAGACATTTTTTATGTAAGGCATTTATGCCTGTGAAAAGAAAACATACGGAGGAATGATAGATGAGTGGTTTACTGGTATCCCTTCAGGACGCGGTAGTTCAGGGAGTTTTATGGGGGATTATGGTATTAGGAGTTTATATTACTTATAAGTTGCTTGATATTGCAGATCTGACGGTAGACGGAAGCTTTGCATTAGGCGGCTGTGTCTGCGCCGTAATGATACTTAACTTTCATGTAGATCCCTGGATTGCCCTGGCAGTGGCGGCGATTGCAGGAATGGCAGCTGGTGCAGTAACGGGATTGTTACATACAATCTTTGAAATTCCCGCTATTTTGGCTGGAATATTAACCCAGATCGGATTATGGTCCATTAATCTTCGGATCATGGGAGGGAAGAGTAACGTTCCCCTTTTAAAAACAGATACAATTATGTCCAGATTTATTGATTTTACCGGACTGAATAAACAGATCGCTTCTCTTGTGATCGGTATTGGAATCGCAGTGATCATGATTGCGCTTCTTTACTGGTTTTTTGGAACGGAAATTGGCAGCGCCATGCGTGCAACCGGAAACAACGAATCCATGATCCGTGCCCAGGGCGTTAATACCAACTGGACCAAGCTTCTGGCACTTGTTATCAGCAATGGACTGGTGGGAATTTCAGGCGGACTGGTCTGCCAGAGTCAGAAATATGCAGATATCGGTATGGGTACCGGAGCCATTGTTATCGGTCTTGCTGCCATTGTTATCGGTGAGGTACTGATGGGAAGGCTTCGTTCCTTTGGAAGCAAGCTGACCTCTGCCGTGGTAGGTTCTGTGATTTATTTTGTAATCCGTGCCGTGGTATTAAGAATGGGTATGAATGCCAATGATATGAAACTGTTGTCAGCAGCGATTGTTGCAGTGGCTCTTTGCGTGCCTGTTGTAGTGAGAAAGCTTCGTCTGAAGAAATCTTACACAGAAGGAGGAGAATAATCATGCTTGATATTAAGAATGTAAGAAAGACCTTTAATAAGAATACAATCAATGAAAAAAAAGCGCTGAATGGCATTAACCTCCATCTGAATGAGGGAGATTTTGTTACAGTCATTGGCGGTAACGGAGCCGGAAAGTCTACCATGTTAAACATGGTTGCCGGCGTATATCCCATTGACTCCGGAAAGATTGAGATTGACGGAATTAACATTTCCAGATATCCGGAATATAAAAGAGCACAGTACATCGGAAGAGTCTTTCAGGACCCTATGATGGGGACAGCTGCCGGCATGGAGATTCAGGAGAATATGGCACTTGCTTACAGAAGAGGGAAGGCAAGAGGCTTAGCGTGGGGAATTAAATCTGAGGAAAAGGCATTTTATTATGAAGCGATTCAAAAGCTTGGGCTTGGACTTCAGGACCGTATGACCAATAAGGTGGGACTGTTATCCGGTGGTCAGAGACAGGCGCTTACACTTTTAATGGCGACCCTCCAAAAACCAAAGCTGCTGCTGTTAGATGAGCATACGGCTGCACTGGATCCCAAGACAGCAAGAAAAGTTCTTGATATTACCCAGGAGATTGTAAAGGAACAGAATCTTACGACACTCATGATTACACATAATATGAAAGATGCCATTTCCATTGGCAACCGGTTGATTATGATGCATGAAGGCCGTATCATCTATGACGTTTCCGGAGAGGAAAAGAAAAAACTGGAAGTGGAAGATCTGCTGAAAAAATTTGAAGAAGCCAGCGGAGAGGAATTTTCCAATGACCGTATGATTCTGGCAAAATAAAATGAATAACAGGACTTAGGAGGAATGAAATCCTCTGGTCCTGTTTTTTAATTGGTTCGTAACACAATCTTAATAAATTTTTGAAACTCTGTTGTCGCAAAATGTAATAAATTGTGATATACTGTAGCAGATAAGCTCATAATCTGAATCGGTAAATCGATGTATATATGAGGATGGAGAGAGAATACAGAATGGAAAATAACAACGAGAAAAAAGACTACATAATCCGTTTGGATAAAGCAAAAAAAAACCGTAATAAGAATGATTATAAAAAGATTTTAATACTCGCAGGTTCTGCAATTCTTCTGGTGTCTGTTGCAGGTGCAGCAGGAATTACTGCAAGCAGGCAAAAAAGTGCAAAACCCGCAGCAGCCACAGGTTCGGAAGCACTTGCAGTTGAAACAAAGGCTGCTGATGATACAGCTGAAAAGGAATCACAACAGAAGGAACAGGAAGCCAAAGAGAAAGAAGATGTCATTAATTCTTATAAGAATCTGGGTATCGTCCAGGTAAGCGGATATTTAAACGTCCGGAAAGAACCGGGGACAGACGCAGATGTAATTGGAAAACTGCAGGGAGACAGTGCCTGTGATATTTTAGAGGATAACAAACAGGGCTGGTACCGGATTTCCTCCGGCGGAATTGAAGGTTATATTACTTCCGAGTTTGTAATTACCGGAGAAGAAGCTAAGAAGAAGGCACAGGATCTGGTGAAATTAAGAGCAGTGGTGCAGACTGACAATTTAAATATCAGAAAAGATCCGTCTAAAGATTCCGATGTCGTAGGACAGGCACTGACCGATGAACGGTATGAAGTAGTGGGTCAGACCGATGGCTGGGTGCAGATTCCCACTGGATATCTGTCTTCCGACTACGTAAAACTGGAATATTCCATGAATGAAGCCAGGAAGCTGGATTTAAAGGCCATGGTCTTTAACTTTTATAAAAATATCGGTATCTCCGATGTGGATAATTACTTAAATGTCAGGGAAGAACCCAATGAGAACGGAAAGATTATTGCCAAGATGCCAAGTAAGGCAGCCGGTAATATTCTGGAGACAACCAGTGATGGCTGGTATAAGATCCAGTCTGGAAAAGTAACCGGTTATGTGAAGTCAGATTTTATTCTCACCGGTCAGGCAGCAAAGGATGAGGCCATGCAGGTGGCTGAACTGATGGCAGTGGTGAATACTGACATGCTCAATGCCAGAACCGAACCATCTACCGATGCCAAGATCTGGACACAGATATCCAATAACGAGAAATATCCTGTATTAAAACAGATCGATGGCTGGATTGAAATTGAGCTGGAAGAAAACAGCAGTGCTTTTGTATCTACCGATTACGTTGATGTACGATATGCGCTGCCGGAAGCAATCAAATTCTCACCCCTGGAAGAAAAAGCCAATGCCCAGTCTTCCTTAAGAACCCAGATTGTTAATTATGCCCTTCAGTTTTTAGGCAATCCCTATGTATGGGGAGGAACAAGCCTGACCAAAGGTGCGGACTGCTCTGGATTTACCATGTCCATCTATTCAAAATTCGGCGTAGGTCTTCCTCATTATTCCGGATCCCAGGCAGGTATGGGAAAAGCGGTTAAATCAGGAGAGATGAAGCCTGGCGATCTGCTCTTTTATGCCAGCAGCGGCGGAAAGATTAATCATGTTGCCATGTATATTGGTAACGGGCAGATTGTTCATGCTGCCAGCAGGAGAAGCGGAATAAAGATTTCCACATGGAATTATCGTACTCCTGTGAAGATAAGAAACATGGTGGGAGATTAATAGAATCCCGGAACGAAGTTAAGTTCGTTCCGGGATTTTTGCGTCTTTTTCGGGTTTACAAATATTTTCCAATCAATTATAATCAGGATAGCGTAATGTTTTTAAAAATATAACGGTAGGAGGAATTGGTTTGAAAACAGGTGCTGTTATTACCGCGGCAGGCAATCATCGTTCTGCCAACGGATTTAGTCCGTTGCTGCCAATTGGTCATACTACAGTGATCAGAAAGATCATAGTGACATTAAAGCAATGCGGTGTTGATCCCATTGTGGTGATTACTGGCCAGAATGCAAAGGAAGTAGAAAAGCACATTTCCAAATTACGGGTGATATGTTTAAGAAATGAGGAGTATGAAAACTCCCAGATGTTTGACAGTGTTGGAATGGGTCTTCGCTATATAGAGGATCTGTGTGACAGAATTTTAATTCTCCCCCCTAAATTTCCATTGCTTCTTCCTGAAACAATTAAAACCATAATGAAATGCAATGGGAAAGCCTCCTGTCCGGTATATGACGGAAGAAGGGGGCATCCCGTTATGATTCATAAAGATCTGATTCCGGCCCTTCTGACATACCGGGGGGAAAGAGGACTGGGAGGGGCCCTGAGGCAGGAAAAAGTAGATGGGCTGATGAAGGAAATCCTGGTGAACGATAAAGGAATCATCGAAACGGTTGAAACAGATCACGATGCTGTCCGATATCCGGCTGTGGGACATACTATAGTCCATCCCACTGTCAGTCTGGCTTTGGAATTAGATGAAGTATTTTTTGGCCCCGACATGGCACAGTTTCTCAGGCTGATTGAGCATGCAGGGTCAATGCAGACTGCATGCCGCCAGATGAATATGTCTTACAGCAAGGGTTTTAAACTATTAAAAAACGCAGAAAACCAGCTGGGGTATCCGCTTCTGAATACACAGTCAGGTGGATCGGAGGGAGGATTTTCCCAGCTTACGCCCAAGGCATTGGCTTTGATGGAAAACTATATGGCGCTGGAAAAAGAGTTAAAAGAAAAGGCAGAAGAACTGTTTTTAAAATACTTTAGGGAGGGTTTGTGATGAAACAGAAAAAGAGCCTTTTTTTAACAGGAAATTCGGGAGAGGGCAAGACCACACTTCTTTTTCAGTGTCTGAAGCCATATCGGGCTGTTACGGGCGGATTCTTTTCCCAACGGCTGGTTAGTGAAAGCGGGGACACCGTTGGTTTCCGGCTGGCATCTGCAAATGAGGAGTGGGAGCCTAAGATCTGTTATCAGGACGGTCTTACCAATATCTTTCTTAAACGTACGAAAGAGGGAATGGTATCATTTCCAGAGGTATTTCAAAAGGAAGGAAGAGAACTTCTTACCAGTCATGGAGATCATAAGCTGATTCTACTGGATGAGATTGGCGGAGTGGAGCTTTTGATTCCTGAGTTTATGGAAGCGGTTTACGCCTGCTTAAATGGTCCAAAGCCCTGTATTGGGGTCATTAAGAGCCGGAATAATTTTGCAATGATGATGGCCCGCAATGGGGGAAACTCTTCTGCTTTCCATCTGCGTGATGAGCTGGAAGAATCTGTAAGAATGAGTCTTCGCAATCAGCTGCTAACCTATCATCGTAAGGATGAGGAAGCAGTCAGGGAGAAGATCTTAAAATATCTAAGAGAAGGGATTTAAAAAGTGGAAGACAGGGAGAAGCGTTATAACAATCGGCTTTTTATGATCGGTGGGGTTTTTGTGGTTTGCTTCTTTGGTTCTTTCCTTCTGGGACGTTATCCTGTTTATCCGGCGACGCTGGTGAAGGTCCTGCTGTCACGGGTTTTTCCCATTGAAGTAACCTGGCAGTCACAGGTTGAAACGGTTATTTTTAATGTCCGGCTACCAAGAGTATTGATGGCGGCACTGATTGGTGCAGGACTTTCCTTTGCCGGAGCAGCTTATCAGGGTATTTTTAAGAATCCCATGGTTTCCCCTGATGTCCTGGGAGCATCATCAGGTGCAGGATTTGGCGCAGCATTCGGATTATTTTTTTCTCTGGGATATGGAGGCGTTTCCTTATGCGCATTTATCTTCGGTTTATCCGCTGTGGGGATTGTGTGTATTGTAAGCAGCCGTGTTCCTTATAATCAGGTGCTGGGACTGGTGCTTTCCGGTATTATGGTTAGTTCTCTTGCCAATGCGGCGGTTTCCTTCATCAAGCTTGTGGCGGATCCAACCAATACACTTCCAGTGATTACATACTGGCTTATGGGGAGCCTTGCGTCCATTCGCCAAAAGGATGTTTTCTTTGCGGCTCCATGGATTATATTGGGCATCATCCCTATTTATCTTCTCAGATGGAGAATCAATATATTAAGCCTGGGGGATGAAGAAGCAAGGAGTATGGGCATTCATACAGGGCGGCTCAGGCTGGCAGTTGTTCTTGGAGCTACTCTCATTACATCTGCATCCGTATCGGTAAGTGGTTTAATCGGCTGGGTGGGACTGGTCGTCCCTCATCTGGCCCGTATGCTGGTTGGCAGCGATTACAGGCGGCTTTTACCAGCCTCACTTTTAATGGGAGGAAGCTTCCTTCTGATTGTTGATAACGTTGCGAGACTGATTACAACCAGTGAGATACCCATTGGGATTCTGACCGCGTTTGTAGGCGCGCCATTTTTCCTGTATCTGATTTTAAAGGAAGGGAAAAGGCTTTAAAGGGAGGACATTATGGAACTGATGATTAAGGATCTGGAATTTTCCTATCAAAAGCATCCGGTTTTAAAAAGAACCTCCTTTACACTAAAAGGGGGACAGTTAATCTGTGTTCTCGGAAAAAATGGAGCAGGTAAGAGTACCTTGTTTCGTTGTATTCTGGGTTTTTTAAAGGGATTTCAAGGGACAATTCTCATTGATGATATAAGGCTGAACGATTATTCAGAACGGGAGCTTGCAAAAAAGATTGCATATATTCCACAGAATCATAATTTTGTATTTGCTTATCCAGTGATTGATATGGTCATGATGGGAACCGCAGCCTCTCTCTCTCTGTTTGGTTCTCCCGGAAAAAGGGAGAGAGAAAAAGCCTTGGAGGCACTGAAAATGACAGGAATTGAAGGGTTAAAGAATCGGATTTACAGTCAGCTAAGCGGTGGTGAGCAGCAGCTTGTGCTGATAGCAAGGGCAATTACTCAGGAAGCCAGAATTCTATTGTTGGATGAGCCCTGTGCCAGTCTGGATTACGGAAATCAGATCAGAGTCATGAGTGAGTTAAAGAATTTATCTGAAAATGGTTATCTGGTGGTAATGTCCACTCATAATCCGGAGCACGCCTTTTATTTTGCCCATCAGGCCATGGTCATGATGGATGGAAGTGTGAAAGCATTGGGAGAACCTTCTAACGTATTGACGAAAGAACTTCTTGAGAGCCTTTATCAGGTGCCGATTGATATTTATAAGGATGAAAACAGCGGCAGAAAGATATGTATGCCTGGAAAGGAGAACCAGATATGTGGGAATTGTACGACTGTCTCATAGATCCCATTCCGGACGATGTAAAGGTGAGCGGTTATCTTACCGGAACTTACTGCACACTGGTAACAGCAGGAGGGGGTATGGGGGCAGCTGCCACCAATCCTTTGCGTACCATTAAGAGCATGGGGAAAGATGTGCGGGAGATGTCCTGGAAAGAAGCAGCGGGCTTAATTAAATCCTGGAATTTCACAGAGGCCAGTATTGGTGCAGCAGCTATCAATGCTTATTATAATCAGCAGGAGTCACTCAAACATCTTGAAAATACAGGTAAGATTACCATGCTGTCCGGTGAAGATACTTTTTTGGCACATAAAACAGATTTCAGGGGTAAAAAGGTTGCAACGATCGGGCACTTCCGTTATGCCGAGGAATATTTAAAGGAAGCCGGTACCTGCATTATCCTTGAACGGGAGCCAGGAGAGAATGATTATCCCGATACTGCCTGCGAGTTTCTGCTTGAGGATATGGAATACGTATTTATTACCGGATTTACACTGGTGAATAAAACATTGCCAAGATTACTTCACTTAGCACGGAATTCCAAAATAATTTTAGTAGGGCCAAGCATTCCCCTGGCACCCAGGCTTTTTGATTTTGGTGTCAGCGAGCTTGCCGGAACTTTGATACGGGACAGAGAAAAGCTGGAAGAACTTGTAAAAAACAGAGAGCGAAAAGCAGTGGTCCGTGCCGGTACTCCGGTTCGTATCACTGGAAAATAAACATTGCCTCAAAGGCAGAATGGAGGATTTATGAGAAAGTATAAAAGGGGTCTGGTTCTGACAGCGGCACTTTGTACCACGTTCCTGATTTATGGCTGTCAAAAGACAGAAATCAAGGAGACTACAGCTGCGCAGACTGAAATGACTGCCACCGTACCATCATCAGAGAGCACTGGAGAAAAAACAAGGGTGTTTACCGATTCGGCAGGACGGGAGGTAACACTGCCGGAAGAAATTCAGAAAATCGCGCCATCTGGTCCGCTGGCTCAGATCGTCCTTTACACTGTTGCTCCTGACAAGCTGGCAGGTCTGGCATCAGACTTTTCCGATGGTGCCAAAAAGTATATTGATGAAAAATACTGGGGCCTACCCAAGTTCGGACAATTTTATGGGAAGAATGCCAATTTGAATATGGAAGCTTTAATAGCTGCAAAACCAGATGTGATCATTGATATCGGAGAGGCTAAAAAGACTGTAAAGGAAGATATGGATGCATTGTCAAAACAGCTTGGAATACCCGTGGTATTTATCGAGGCAGACTTAAATTCCATGAGCTCAGCCTATCAGATGCTGGGAGAAATCACAGGTGAGACGGCACAGGCTGCAAAACTTGCTGATTACTGTGACAAGACTATGAAAAAATCGGAAGAAGCCAAGGCTTCCTTAGGAGCAGATCAAAAGAAATCTGTTTATTTTGCAAGCGGAGACAATGGACTGCACACCAATGCAGAAGGATCCATACATGCACGTGTAATAGAACAGATCGGAGCTGAGAATGCAGCTAAGGTAGAGAAAGCGTCAAGCGGAGGCGGAAGTGAAGTGTCCATGGAACAGCTTCTCCTCTGGCAGCCAGATATCATTCTGGCAGATTCAAACCCTCTTTATCAGACGATCACAACGGATTCCGTCTGGTCAGAATTAAATGCTGTAAAGGAAGGCCATGTTTATCTCATTCCGTCAGCTCCTTACAGCTTCATGAGTAATCCTCCTTCCGTCAACCGAATGATCGGTATACTCTGGCTGGGCAATCTGGTTTATCCGGAGCAGTATCAGGGAGATATAAAGGCTGACATAAAAGAATTCTATGATCTTTTTTATCATGTACAGCTTACCGATGCCCAGGCAGAGGATATTGTAAAAGCAGGAAATTAATTTAAAAGCTGGTCAATTTCTATCATTTGTTCCTGGGTAAGTGCACCGAATTCCATGGCTTTGGCATTTTCCATGATCTGTTCTGGTGTTTTAAAACCAGGGATAGGAATGGTCGCATTACTTTTTGCCCAGATCCATGCGAGAGACCCCTGTACCAGGGTTCTTCCGTTGCTGGTAAGAATTTCACGTACTGCACTTAGTTTCTCTAAAACTTCTGGTGCAGGCCTTCCGTTTTTAAAGATATCTTCTGTCCAGGAATGGCCTGCACCTCTTACATCATCAGAGGTGAGTACAGAATTATCATTAAATTTTCCACTTAAAAAGCCCATGGCAAGAGGACTGCGGTTGATGCTTGCAAGATTTCTTTCTTCGCAAAGACGGAGCATTTCGGGAGAATCCTGAAGGATATTTAACTTATGCTGAATGGCAGAGCAATTTAAGTTTTCTGAAAAAAGCCTCGCCCCATTGACTAAATCAGTACTCCAGCCGTACGTTCTTATTTTTCCTTTCTCAACCATACGTTCCAGGGTCTCTGCGACACAGTCCATCTCTGACAATCCGATTTCCCAGACATGAAGCTGATACAAATCAATAATATCTGTTTTTAAACGCCTCATCGAAGCTTCGCAGGCTCTTTCAATATATCCGGGAGCCACATTATAACCTTTCAGCGTTCGGGTGGCTTCGTTTCCCATATAACCGAACTTTGTGGCAAGAACCACCTGATTTCTTCTTTCTCCCAATGCTTTTCCAATTAAAGTTTCACTGTGACCAATCCCATATGCATCCGATGTATCAATAAAATTGATACCAAGATCCAGTGCAGTCTGAATGGCCTTTATAGATGTTTCATCGTCTGTGTGCCCATAGCCGTCAATTTTTTCATCCATGTAAAACTGACCTCCGATTGCCCAGCTGCCAATTCCCATGGGACTTACCTCAATACCTGATCTTCCTAAAAATCTGCGTTCCATTGAATTACCTCCTTAATAATATACCAAATGGTTGGTAGGTTATATGATAAAAATAAAGGGGTTATTCACCCTTTTATTCCATTCCAAAAAACATGAAAGCATAAATCCATCTGGCTAAGTCCCTGTTCTAAATTCATTAAACCAGTGGACAAAGTGATACATGTGACCAGATAGTAAAAAGTGGCTGCCATATCAGCCGGATTGAGAGGCTGGAGTTCACCGTTTTTTATGCCTTTTTCCATAACTGAAGTCAACTCAGCAGTAAAAACATCATAACTGTCCTGAGTAAAATGCATAATTTCCTCTTTCATCGGTTCCGGAGGGTAGTAGTATACCATGTTCCAGAAATCCATCTCTGTATTACCCCAGTGGTATTCCAGATAGTCTTTGTAAAGAGAGGACAGCAGCTGTCTGGATGGCAGATCCTGATATTTGCGAAAAATGCTGGTTAAATAAGCATAATGTTTTTTTACAATGATATCAAAAAGCTCCCGAAACAGCTGTTCCTTACTTTTAAAATAAAAATAGAGGGAAGCCTTATTGATTCCTACTTTGGATGCGATTTTTTCCATACGGGCGCCTTCAAATCCATGAAGAGAAAACTCTTCTAATGCTGCCTGCATAATCCGCTCTTTTGTGTCTGCTCCCTGACCCATGGTTCACATTCCCTTCTAAATAACTAAACTAACGGTTGGTAGATAAAATATAACACATCAACCTCATACTGTCAATAGCCATAATCAGGAAAGGCCGCTGCTTACAGGACAGCGAAGTCCTGCAGGCGGCGGCCCGGTAAATTATAACTGGCTGCTTTTGTTTCTGTTGTAATTAATGAGACAACCGGCTTTTACGATTTCCCGTTCTTCTGGTGTCATATCTGCAATATGAAGCTGGATTTCATGGATTGGATTTCCTTCTTCATTTTTTACCACGTAAGCTGGTATGCGATCCATAGCACCGTCAAGAGCAGTGCGGATATCTGGTACATAAATAAAGTCACCGATATCAAAGGAAGGATCTTCATCTAATAAAAATGGCAGCATACCCCAGTTCATAACGTTGGAACGGTAACGCTTGGTAGCATACTCGTTTGCAATGTTGGCAAGACCGCCAAGAACTCTCTGGCAGCTTGCAGCCTGTTCTCTGGCAGAACCGTCTCCTGGCTTCACCGCGTAAATCATACTGCCGATCTCAGTTTCACTGGCTTTTAAATCCGGCTGCTTTAAATATTCCTTCAGAGCATGGAAGGCGCTTTCCAGTTCATGATCTGCCTTAAGCGGGCAGGCACCGGATTTTCTTACCTTTTCAAGCTCATTTACTTCCTTGGAACGTCCTACGTACTCCGGATCACGGCGGGATAAGGTAAATTCCGCAAGTCCCAGAGGATTGGAACGATAGGAGGAAGTCTCACCGGAAGGAATCAACTCATCGGTGGTTGTGACAGGATCCATGATCTTAGAACATACCCGTAATAAAATATTATCAGTGAGTGCACTCATGGAAGGCCAGTCTTTGATATTTGGTCCTAAAATTAAGGATTCGTCTTCCTTGGCCTGTTTGTATCCCTGATAAACACGTCTGTCATAGGAAGAAGAGTCAAACTCATAAGCTGGAACGTTATAGTCGTCTGCAAAGGTTTCGGCTGAAGTAAGATAACCGCCGTTTGCAGCAGTGGCTGCGATAGAGCGTGCATCCATTAATGCCACACAGGATATCTGACCGTTACCAGGTTTGGAACCTTCCCGGTTGGGGAAGTTTCTGGTAGTATGGCGGATGCTTAAGGCATTGTTTGACGGCGTATCTCCCGCACCGAAGCAGGGACCGCAGAAAGCGGTACGTACCGTGGCACCGGCAGCCATCAGCTGGGATATGGCACCTTTTTTCACCAGATCCATATAAACCGGCTGGGAGGACGGGTATACGGAAAGGTTGAAGATATCATTGCCGCAATCCTTTCCTGAAAGCATATGAGCCGCCATCATGACGTTGGAATAATTACCTCCGGCACAGCCGGCAATAACACCCTGCTGAACCATCAGCTTTCCATCTATAATTTTATCCGTAAGGGAAAGGCTTGCTTTCGCTGTTCCCAGAATGTGAGCCGCTTCTTTTTCCACAGTTCTTAAAATATCACCCAGATTATCATTCAGTTCATCAATTTCATAGGTGTTGCTTGGATGGAAGGGGAGAGCAATCATAGGCTTAATGGTGCTTAAATCCACATGAACAACGCCATCGTAATAAGCTACTTCAGCGGGATTTAACT
Organism: Lacrimispora xylanisolvens; assembly: GCF_002934545.1. Taxonomy (GTDB): domain Bacteria; phylum Bacillota; class Clostridia; order Lachnospirales; family Lachnospiraceae; genus Lacrimispora; species Lacrimispora xylanisolvens. The sequence continues at coordinate 125,832 of NZ_PTJA01000007.1, read as the reverse complement.
GGGCATAGTCAGATTCTCTGCCATGAAGTTTTAAATACTCCCTTGTATCCTCATCTGTGATCCAGACAGAAGAAAGGCAGGTTGTTTCCGTAGTCATGACATCCACACCGTTTCTGTAATCCGTATCCATGGATGAAACACCGGGACCTACAAATTCCATAATCTTATTTTTTACATAGCCATTTTTAAATACAGCCCCAATAATGGCTAACGCCACATCATGAGGACCTACGTGGGAAGCAGGAGCACCGGTTAAATAAATGGCAACGACTCCAGGATAGGCAACGTCATAGGTATCTTTTAACAGCTGTTTTACCAGTTCTCCGCCGCCTTCCCCGATTGCCATGGTACCCAGGGCACCGTAACGGGTATGGCTGTCAGAACCCAGGATCATGCGGCCGCATCCTGCCATCATTTCCCTCATGTACTGATGAATGACTGCGATGTGGGGAGGAACGAAGATTCCTCCGTACTTCTTTGCTGCAGACAGACCAAATACATGGTCATCTTCATTAATCGTTCCGCCAACGGCACACAGGGAGTTGTGACAGTTGGTCATTACGTATGGAATAGGAAATTCTGTAAGGCCTGATGCACGGGCTGTCTGAATAATTCCTACAAATGTTATGTCATGGGATGCCATGGAGTCAAAACGCAGTTTTAAGTGCTCCATGTTTCCCGATGTATTATGTTTTTCTAATATGGAGTATGCAATGGTACCCTTTTTCGCCTCTTCTCTTGTAATGGGAGTACTTCTCTGGGCGTTTACTTTGGACAGTTCCTCTTCAGGAATCAGCTGAGTACCGTTTACAAGATATGCTCCTCCGTCATACAACTTTACCATAAGTTATCGTTCCTCTCTCTTTTTATAGGGAATGGTTTCCCCCACGTATTTTGTAGCCGGACGCATGATTCTTCCGTCGTACATCTTATTCTCAATGTTATGTGCCAGCCAGCCGGCCATACGTGAGCACACAAATAATGGGGTGTACATGTCTTCGGGTATCTGTAACATATTATAAGCGAAGCCGCTGTAGAAGTCCACATTGTTTGACAAAGACTTGCCGTTTCCAGCGAGACAAGATTTGGCAACCTTTTCAAATTTTGTCAGGAATTCATATTCGTCTTCTCTGTTTTTCTGTTTTGCAAGATTTTCGCAGCAGATTTTTAGCAGATCTGCACGGGGATCTGACACGGTATAAACCGCATGACCAAGACCATATACCAGACCGGAATTATCATAAAAATCTTTTGCCAGTATTTTTTGGATAACCGATTTCATCTGTGCTTCTGTTGCTTTTATTCCAATTTCTTTTTCTATTGCAGTAATCATCTCGCTGCAGCGGATGTTGGCGCCGCCATGCTTGGGACCTTTTAAGGAACCAATGGAAGCGGAGCTGGAGGAGTAAATATCGGTACCGGTAGAGGAAATGACAACATTTGTAAATGTGGAGTTGTTGCCGCCGCCGTGATCCGCATGAATCATCAGCATAATATCTAAAAGATCGGCTTCCTGCTGGGTAAAGACTCCGTCTTTCCTTAACATATAAAGAATGTTTTCTGCCATGGAATATTCCGGCTTTGGATAATGGATCACAAGACTCTCCCGGTCGTAGTGATGTATCTTGCTCTGATAAGCATAGACAGAAAGAGACGGAAGCTTTGCAAGTATATTAATTCCTTTTAACAGAGTCTGATATGGGTCAGTGTTATCCGGGTCCTCATCATAATCGTAAAGAGCAAGAATACTTTTTTGGAGGCTGTTCATTAAATTACGGGAAGGAGTACGCAGCATGTTTTTTTCGAGAAATTCATCAGGAAGGTTGTAGTGCTCACCAAGCAGGGTAGTAAATTCACGCAATTCCTTTTTCGATGGGAGATAACCAAAAAGAAGTAAAAATGATGTTTCCTCAAAGCCGAAACGGGAATTATTTTTTCCGTTTACCAGATCGCTGATTTCAATACCGCGATAGAATAGCTTTCCAGGGACATTTACCTTTTTTCCATCCTCAATTTCATAGCCAACCACGTCGGAAACGCGGGTAAGTCCTACTCGGACTCCGGTACCGTCTTCATTGCGGAGTCCCTTTTTTACGTTGTGTTCTTTGAATAAGTTGTTCGGAATGTCCGTATAGTTTGAGGATTTACCAAACGTCTGTGCAATGAAAAAGTTGTTCATGAGATAAGTTCTCCTTTTTTTCAGATTTAACCACAGGGATTCGTTTAGACAAAAGCAGCGCATAGGGATCTCTCCGGCGCTGCCTTCGTTGGCAATGGAATGTGGTTTTTTATTGTTTCGTAGTTTATCATGTAAAAGCATCAAAGTCAATACCTTGTTGCAATCACAATAAAAATATTGTTACTGACTGGGGAAAATAGAAAAATTACAGTTGTACGTTTGGTTTGCAAAATAAGGCATATTTTTACTGTTTTTTTCACATCATATGAAAGCGATTCAATATTATCAGCAAACAGGAGGTTTTCTTACGTGAAAGAATCTGAAGATAGAAATAACCGTCAGGAAGAGAATGAAGCAGCCAATACAGAAGTAAAAAATGCAGAAGGAACCAGAAAAGAAAATCTGGAAGAGAAAAAAACGGAAAAGGATATTGAACAAAAGGAAGATCAGAAGCTGGAAGAATATGGCCAGATGACCCTTGATGATAATGAGGGGAAACGTAAAATTCATCTGCTGACCATTATCGGTGAGATTGAAGGACATGAGAATCTCTCCAGCAACAGCAAAGCCACCAAATACGATCATGTCCTCCCAAAGCTTGCAGAAATAGAAGATGATGACTCAGTGGAAGGGTTATTAGTTCTTTTAAATACTTCAGGAGGAGATGTAGATGCGGGATTAGCCATTGCGGAGATGATTGCATCCTTAAGTATTCCCACAGTCTCACTGGTTCTTGGAGGCAGCCATTCCATCGGAGTTCCTCTGGCAGTAAGTACCAATTATTCCTTTATCGTTCCCACCGGAACCATGATGATCCACCCGGTGAGAATGACCGGTATGGTAATCGGAGCTTCCCAGACCTATGAGTATTTTGAAATGATACAGGATCGGATTTTAAGCTTTGTCTCCAATCATGCAAAGATTGCTTATGATCAGCTAAAAAGGCTTATGCTTAATACGGAAATGCTTACCAGAGACTTAGGTACGGTACTGGTAGGCGAGGAAACAGTGAAGGAAGGTCTGATTGATGAAGTAGGCGGAATTAAAGATGCGTTAAAAAAATTATATGAACTGATGGAAACTGCTTCCTCTTAGCCGTTGCAATTCTCCCGTTTTTTTTGTATACTGATACCAATGGATAGAAGGGGGAAGTATTGTGCCTGAGACAACAAAGAAGAAGACAACAGCTAAAAAAGGGACAAAAACAAAAAACGGGAGAGCAGGAAACACCAGATCAAGGAAGAATGTGGTTTTGCCGGAACCGGAATTTATCCACTCAGAAGTCGTGATTATTATGTCATTTGCCGCTGCGGCCATTTTGTTTTTAAGCAATTTTCATTTATGCGGAATGGTAGGTGATTTTTTCCGCAGCGTGCAGCTTGGTATATTTGGCGGAATTGGATACATTGCACCGGTATTGATGTTTGCAGGAATCGCATTCTATATTTCAAACCAGGGAAACCCGAGAGCAGTATTTAAGCTGGTCTCATGTGTTTTGGCGCTGGTTTCTTTGTGTGGTTTTTTGCAGCTGCTTTTTGGTGTGAATACAGGAGAGAAAACGGGACTTTTGAATATTTATCTGGAAGCTTCTGTCAGCGGAAAAGGAGGAGGCCTGATCGGCGGTTTACTTGCAGAGGGGCTTGTTTCCATAATCGGAGTGGTGGGAGCTTATCTGGTAACTCTGGTTCTGATCATCATTTCACTGGTCTGCATTACAGAAAAATCCTTTGTGAATATTGTAAAGACAGGAAGCGGAAAGGCGTATCACCATGCGAAAGAGAACATGGACATGCATATGGAGATTCACGCACAGCGCCAGGAACTTAGAAAACAACTGAAAGAAGAACAGAAACTCCGTGGGGTCAATTTAGATGCCACCAGGCTGTCCGCTGTCCAGGAAGAGGAAATTCCGGATAAACCAGATTTTGAGCGGGATCTCTATGAGGAAGAGGAACATACTGGTATCGGTGATATTGCCGATGAGATTGATTCACAGACCAATAAGCTGACAGCAGTCACAGCGGTTGAAACAGAAGAACCAAACCCGGCTGACGTATTCAGAGGAAGCATTTCACCGGAACCGGATGAGGATGACGATGATTCTGTTCCCTTTGAACCAGATGATATCGTGACTCCGTACAAACGAAGTTCGGATGAGGCTTCCTTCTATATGAAGAAGGATGTCAGAACTCTTAAGGAAATGGAACTTGTAGAGGATGATTTCTATCCGGAAGAGCCAGAGCCGCAAGAGCCGGCAATCAGAGAGACATTCTCCATACCAGAGGAGCCCAAACAGGTGGTAACTGCTTCCGGCAAGATCATTGAGACCGACACAGAGGCTCTTCAGAAAAAACTGGAGAAGAAACGGGAAGAATCGCAAAAAGACGATGATTTTAATGTAAGCAAACAGATGATTCAAAAAAAGGAAATTGTGAAACAGGAATATAAGTTTCCACCTCTTTCGCTGCTTAAAAAAGGCAAAGCAGCGGTTTTTTCTGACCGGGAATACAAAGAAACAGCCATTAAGCTGCAGAAAACACTGCAGAATTTCGGTGTGGGAGTAACGGTGACCAATATCAGCTGCGGACCTTCCGTAACCAGATACGAACTCCACCCGGAGCAGGGAGTAAAGGTAAGCAAAATTGTAAGTCTTGCTGATGATATTAAGCTAAGTCTTGCAGCCGCAGATATACGAATCGAAGCGCCCATTCCGGGGAAATCAGCAGTGGGAATTGAAGTGCCCAATAAAGAAAACAATATGGTGTATTTAAGAGATATTCTGGAGGCGGACGGCTTTCAGAAGCACTCCTCCAATATTGCTTTTGCAGTGGGCAAGGATATCGGCGGACAGGTTGTGGTAACGGATATTGCCAAGATGCCCCATTTACTGATTGCAGGAGCGACAGGCTCCGGTAAGTCTGTCTGTATTAATACCCTGATTATGAGTATTATTTTTAAAGCGGATCCTGACGATGTGAAGCTGATCATGGTGGACCCCAAAGTGGTGGAATTAAGTGTTTATAACGGGATCCCCCACCTGCTTCTTCCGGTTGTGACTGATCCGAAGAAGGCATCGGGAGCATTAAACTGGGCGGTTGCGGAGATGACAGACCGTTATAATAAATTTGCCCAGTATAATGTCAGAGAGATTAAAGGCTACAACGCGAAAGTGGAAAGCTTAAAGGACATTGAGGATGAAAACAAACCCCAGAAGATGCCTCAGATCGTAATTATTATCGACGAGCTTGCTGATTTAATGATGGTAGCTCCAGGGGAAGTCGAGGATTCCATCTGCCGCCTTGCCCAGCTGGCCAGAGCAGCAGGAATCCATCTGGTAATTGCCACACAGCGTCCGTCTGTCAACGTTATTACCGGTCTGATTAAAGCGAATGTGCCGTCAAGAGTGGCGTTTGCCGTTTCTTCCGGTGTAGATTCCAGAACCATTATTGACATGAATGGTGCGGAGAAGCTTCTTGGAAAGGGTGATATGCTGTTTTATCCTGCCGGTTATCCAAAACCCATGCGTGTGCAGGGTGCATTTGTTTCCGATTCGGAAGTTTCCAAGGTTGTGGACTTTCTAACGGAACAGGGAATGACACCGGATTACAATCCGGAAGTGGAGAACATGATTGCCTCTGCGCCAACCGCTGCAGATTCCAAAGGCGGCGGAAGTGACCGGGATGAATATTTTATCCAGGCAGGCAGATTCATCATTGAAAAAGACAAAGCTTCCATCGGCATGCTGCAGAGGATGTATAAAATCGGATTTAACAGGGCTGCAAGAATTATGGATCAGCTTGCGGAAGCCGGCGTGGTAGGAGAAGAAGAAGGAACCAAGCCCCGTAAGGTGCTTATGACCATGGAAGAATTTGAAGAGGCGTTTTAGCAAGACGGGAGAGTAAAAAACCATTGCTTACATATAAGGAGGATGATACGTATGAAAACAGATATTGAGATCGCACAGGAAGCAACGATGATACCAATTAAGGAAGTGGCAGCATCCTATGGGATTGCAGAGGACGATTTAGAACTTTACGGCAAATATAAAGCAAAGCTTTCCGATGAATTATGGGAGCAGGTAAAGGATCGTCCGGATGGAAAACTGGTTCTTGTTACCGCAATCAATCCCACACCGGCGGGAGAAGGGAAAACCACCACTACGGTAGGGCTTGGACAGGCATTTGGAAAGATGGGCAAAAAGGCGATGATAGCCTTAAGAGAACCATCCTTAGGACCCTGCTTTGGAATCAAGGGAGGAGCTGCCGGCGGCGGATATGCCCAGGTTGTTCCCATGGAAGATTTAAATCTTCATTTTACCGGAGATTTTCATGCTATTACCTCTGCGAACAATTTACTTTCCGCCCTTCTTGACAACCACATTCACCAGGGCAATGCTCTTGGAATCGATACAAGGCAGATTCTCTGGAAGAGATGTCTGGATATGAATGACCGGGCATTAAGAAATATAGTGGTAGGACTTGGCTCAAAAGCGGAAGGGTTTGTAAGAGAGGATCATTTCGTGATTACGGTTGCTTCTGAAATTATGGCAATTCTCTGCCTTGCAGATGATATGAATGATTTAAAAGAACGGTTGGGACGAATTATTGTTGCATATAATTATTCCGGAGAGCCGGTGACTGCAGCTCAGTTAAATGCAGTAGGCGCCATGGCGGCCCTGCTTAAGGATGCGCTGAAACCCAATCTGATTCAGACTCTGGAGCATACCGGTGCAATCGTACACGGCGGTCCGTTTGCCAATATCGCCCACGGCTGCAACAGCGTGCGTGCCACAAAGACCGCTTTAAAATTAGCGGATGTAGTTGTGACTGAGGCTGGTTTCGGTGCGGATTTAGGTGCAGAAAAGTTCCTGGATATTAAATGCAGAAAAGCTTCCTTAAAACCGGATGCCATTGTTCTGGTAGCCACTGTAAGAGCGTTAAAATACAACGGCGGCGTACCAAAAGATCAGCTGAAAGACGAGAATTTAGAAGCTTTGAAAAAAGGAATCGTAAACCTTGAAAAGCACATTGAAAATATGCAAAAGTACGGCGTTCCCGTTGTCGTAACCCTGAATTCCTTTGTGACAGATACGGAAAACGAATATCAGTTTGTTAAGAATTTCTGTGAGGAAAAAGGCTGCGAATTTGCTTTGTCCCAGGTTTGGGAAAAAGGCGGGGAAGGCGGAATCCAGCTGGCAGAAAAGGTTCTTGAAACACTGGAAAACAAAACCAGTCATTTCGCACCCATCTATCCTGACGACATGAGTCTTGAAGATAAGATCAGTACCGTTGCCAGAGAAATTTACGGGGCAGACGGAGTGACCTATGCGCCATCCGCTTTAAAATCCATCAGAAAATTTGAAGAGATGGGATTTGGCAGCCTGCCGGTGTGCATGGCTAAAACACAGTACTCTTTATCTGATGATCAGACAAAGCTGGGCCGTCCCCAGGGGTTTGAAATAAATGTACGGGATGCTTACGTCAGCGCCGGTGCTGGATTTGTTGTTGTTTTAACAGGCGCCATTATGACGATGCCTGGTCTGCCGAAGAAACCGGCAGCTGATAGTATTGATGTAAATAATGAGGGAGTAATCACAGGATTATTCTGATTTGGAGGTTTTTATGAAGTTTAGTCAGTGGCTTAAGGATCTGGATTATGAATTATTGCAGGGGAATCCTGATGTGGAAGTAGAAGATGTGGTCTATGACTCCAGAAAGGCCAGAAGCGGTGCAGTATTTGTCTGCACCGTAGGCACCAGAGTCGATTCCCATGATTTTATAGCGGAAGTGGTGGAAAAAGGAGTGACTGTTCTTGTTCTGGAACGCAGAGTGAGCGTACCGGAAGGAGTGACTGCCATATTCGTACATAGTGCCAGAGAAGCACTGGCTGTGTTGTCTGCCGCCAGATTTGATTATCCAGCCAAACGTATGGTGACCATTGGGGTGACCGGCACAAAGGGAAAGACCACCACCACCCATATGATAAAGGCCATTTTAGAGGCATGCGGAAAGAAAGTGGGGATGATTGGAACCACAGGGATTGTCATCGGAGAGAAGGTGACTCCCACGGCTAATACAACACCGGAATCTTACCAGCTTCACCAGGCGTTTTATCAAATGGCAGAAGAAGGCTGTGAGTATATGGTTATGGAAGTGTCCTCTCAGGCGTTTAAGATGCACCGGGTGGATGGTCTGACATTTGACTATGGCTTATTTACCAACATTTCCCCCGATCACATCGGACCGGATGAACATGAGAATTTTGAAGAATATTTATATTACAAGTCATTGATTTTTCAGCGTTCCAAAGTGGGCATTATGAATGGGGATGACGAACATTTTAAGGAGGCGGTTAAGGATGCGTCCTGCAAGCTTTATTCTTTTTCCCTTGACCAGGAAGGAACCAGCTTTAAAGCTGAGAATATCCGCTATGTAGCCCAGTCTGATTTTGTGGGACTTGAATTTGATGTAAAGGGAATCTATGAACTGGCTGTCCGTGTCAACATTCCCGGCAGATTCAATGTTGCCAATGCTCTTGCTGCAGTCAGCGTTTTAAGTTTTTTAAATCTGCCCAAGGAAAAGATCTGTCATGGGCTGGAGCATCTAAGCGTAAACGGAAGAATGGAAATCGTTTATTCCTCTGAAAGATGTACCGTTATTGTGGATTATGCCCATAACGCAGTCAGCATGGAGAGTCTTTTAAAGACGCTGAGAGATTATAATCCAAAACGTCTGGTCTGCGTTTTTGGCTGCGGAGGAAACCGCTCCAAAGACCGCCGCTATTCCATGGGCGACAGTGCGGGCCGTCTTGCAGATTTCACCATTCTGACAGCGGATAACTCCCGTTTTGAGAAAACAGAAGACATCATTGCAGATATCAGAAGCAGTATTTCAAAAACGGAGGGAACTTTTATTGAGATCCCTGACAGAAGAGAAGCCATTCGTTACGGCATTTTACATGCAATGCCCGGCGATATGATTGCTGTAATTGGCAAAGGCCATGAAGACTATCAGGAAGTGAATGGGGAACGCCATCATTTTTCTGACAGGGAAGAAATCTTAAACGTTGTACAGAGTACTGAATTTCTTGACAGACTGAGTAAATAGAAATTGCCATAAGAAAAAGAATGCCGGAGGCCGTTGAGGAAATGTGGCTTTCGGCTTTTCCACGGAAGATGGCAGGAATGTGCGCAGGAAGCGGACATGGAACGGAGGAATCATGGTAAATATGACAGGTAAGGAAATACTTGCAGCTACAGGCGGAACACTTCTTTGCGGAAGGGAGGATACGGTTTTAGAACACATCAGTATCGATTCCAGAACCATGAAGGGAAATGATTTATTTGTACCAATTATCGGGGAAAAGGTGGATGCCCATCGTTTTATTGATCAGGCATTTGAACATGGCGCAGCAGCTGTTTTAACCAGCGAGCATGATGTTATGGAATCAGAAAAGCCCTGGATACGGGTTGACGATACGAAAAAGGCGCTTCAGGCAGTGGGGAGTTTTTACAGGGATCGTTTATCTCTTCCCCTCATCGGCATTACAGGAAGCGTAGGTAAGACAACTACCAGAGAGATGGTGGCATGTGCGCTTTCTTCCCGTTATCAGGTTTATAAAACTCCAGGTAACAGCAACAGCCAGATTGGGCTTCCCATCACTCTTTGCGAAATCACACCAGAAGATGAGATTGGCGTGATCGAACTGGGAATGAGTGAACCGGGAGAACTCACCGTGATTGCCAGAATCGCCAGAATCCATATGGCTGTTATAACCAACATCGGAGTGGCGCATATCGAACAGCTGGGATCAAGAGAAAACATATACAGAGAAAAACTGACTATCCAGGATGGCCTTTGTGAAAACGGAATTCTCTTTTTAAACGGAGACGACGATATGCTAAAAGATACAAAAGCAAAGGAAGGCTGTAGAACGATTTTCTATGGAACTGGAGAAAATAGTGATTACAGAGCGGTTGACATCCATTTGGAAGATGGATTCCCTGTGTTCACGGCAGTGCATAACCAGCAGAAAGTCTCTGTACGGTTATCTGTAATGGGAAGCCATAATATTTTAAATGCCATGGTATCTCTGGCGGTTGCGGCAGAAAACGGGATTCCAATGGAAGAAGCGGCAAAGTCCCTGATGAGCTTTAATGGATATAAAAACCGCCAGCAGATTTATGATACTGGTACCTTCACCGTAATTGATGATACTTATAACGCCAGTCCGGTTTCCATGAAAGCGGGGCTTGAAGTTTTAAGTTCTATTACCAAAGCAAAAAGAAAGATTGCCGTACTGGCTGATATGAAGGAGCTGGGAGACCGTTCACCGGAATATCACTACGAAATTGGTACATATATTGCAGCACATCCGGTTGACTGCGTGGTAACACTGGGAGAACTGGCAGGAGAAATCGCCAGAGCAGTAAGGGAGAATGCACCGGAAATTACAGTAAAAGAATTTATGGAACAGGAACCGCTAACCGCTTATTTAAAGGAAGAATTAAAGACGGGTGACTGTGTGCTGTTTAAAGGATCTAACAGCATGAAACTGGGGCAGGTAGCAGAACAGTTTCATTAACCAGTCCGCCTCTGGAGGAAATGAATGTCAGGAACATATGCCAGGATCATTATTGATATTTCTCACGAAAAAGTAGACAGAACCTTCGATTACCGGATTCCCCAGCATTTATGTCAGGAGATTACAGTAGGAACCAGGGTTCTGATTCCTTTTGGCAAGGGGAATACCATGCGTAAGGGATATGTGGTGGGAATTACGGCCAAGGCCAGTTATGATCCGGATAAGATAAAAGAAATCGGAGGAATCGTCACGGATGGGGTATCGGCGGAATCGAGGCTGATCACTCTTGCGTGGTGGTTAAAAGAACAGTATGGCTCTACCATGAATCAGGCACTGAAAACCGTGCTTCCGGTCAAACAGAAGGTAAAGCCAAAAGAAAAGAAAATCATAAGAAGTCTTTTAAACCGGGAACAGTTAAGCAGTGCATTAAGGGAAGCGGAAAAAAAGAGTTACAAGGCAAGAGTCCGGCTTTTTTTGGCACTGCTTGATAATCCTGTGATTCCATACGAAATTGCAGTAAATCAGATGAACCTTTCTGCATCGGCAATAAAGCCTTTGATTGAAAAGGGTGATATTTGTCTTGAATCGGAAGAAATTTACCGCAATCCCATTCAGATAGACAGTCAGGAAGAAAAAAGACTCCGCTTAAATACTGGGCAGCAGATCATTGTGGACAGTTTTAACCGGGACTATTCAGAAGGCAAACGGGATACGTATCTGATCCATGGAATTACCGGCAGCGGCAAAACAGAAGTTTATATGGAATTGATTCAGCGCGTTATTGAAGATGACAGGCAGGTTATTGTTCTGATTCCTGAAATTGCACTGACCTATCAGACGGTGATGCGGTTCTACGGCAGATTTGGAAACCGGGTTTCCATTATTAATTCCCGTTTGTCAGCAGGAGAACGTTTCGATCAGTTTGAACGTGCGAAAAATGGCGATATTGATATTATGATCGGTCCAAGATCCGCTTTATTTACCCCGTTTTCCAGGTTGGGGCTGATTCTTATCGATGAAGAGCATGAAGGTGCTTATAAAAGTGAAACAGTACCAAGATATCACGCCAGAGAGGTTGCTGCGAAGCGGGCACAGATGGAGGACGCATCTTTGGTGCTGGGCTCTGCAACCCCATCTCTGGAAGCTTACACAAAGGCCCTGAGGGGAGAATACCAGTTATTTCGTCTCACGGAACGGGCAAAGAAGGACAGCAGCCTGGCTGAAGTATCGGTTGTGGATCTGAGGCAGGAGTTAAAGGATGGAAACAAGTCCATATTCAGCAGAAAACTGCAGATGCTGATGGAAGAACGGCTAAGGAAAAAAGAGCAGATCATGTTGTTTATAAACCGCAGAGGCTATGCCAATTTTGTTTCCTGCCGTTCCTGCGGGGAAGCCATACGATGCCCTCACTGTGATGTAACACTGACACTGCATAACAACAGCCGGCTAGTCTGCCATTACTGCGGACATACCATTCCTATGCCATCGAAATGTCCCTCCTGCAGTTCCCCCTATATTGCAAACTTTGGAGTGGGAACACAAAAGATTGAGCAGATGACAAAGAAGATGTTTCCCCAGGCCAGAATTCTGCGTATGGATTTGGATACCACAAAAGAAAAGGGCGGACACGAAGCCATACTGTCAGCCTTTGCCGAACATGAGGGTGATATACTCATTGGTACCCAGATGATTGTAAAGGGTCATGATTTTCCTGACGTGACCCTGGTGGGGGTAATGGCAGCTGACTTATCCTTAAACACGCCGGATTACCGGTCTGGAGAGCGGACGTTTCAGCTTCTTACCCAGGCTGCTGGCAGAGCTGGCAGGGATGCTAAGGCAGGAGATGTGATTATTCAGACCTACAGCCCGGATCATTACAGCATTGTTACAGCTGCCAGTCAGGATTACGAGGCGTTTTATAAGCAGGAGATGGCGTTTCGCCGCCTGATGAAATACCCCCCTGCAAGCGGCCTTTTAACCATTCAGTTCTCGTCACGCAATGAGTCCGTTCTCACGGAAACAGCTGCCGCTGCAGGGGCATTTGCAACTGCAATAGGAGAGCCGGAACAGGTTCAGCTGATCGGGCCGGTAGAGGCATCTGTATACAAAATTAATGATATATATAGAAAAATTTTATACTTGAAACAAGAAAACTATGATATACTAATTAAAATCAGGGATCAAATTGATGGTTTTTCAGAAAATCATCCTGAATTGTTTGAACAAGTCTTGATCCAATATGATTTTTCGTAAATGAGAGGACAAATAAAATGGCGATTAGAAAAATTAGAACCATTGGAGATGAAATTTTAAGAAAAAAATGTAAACCTGTGAAGGAGATCACACCAAGAATTACCGATTTAATCAAAGACATGTTTGAAACCATGTATGAGGCCAATGGCGTAGGTCTTGCAGCTCCCCAGGTAGGAATATTAAAGCAGATTGTCGTCATTGATGTGGAGGATGGCAATCAGTACGTTCTCATTAATCCGGAGATTATTGAGACAGACGGAGAACAGACCGGACCAGAAGGCTGCTTAAGTGTGCCTGGAAAATCCGGAACTGTTACCAGACCAAATTATGTGAAAGTTAAGGCATTTGACGCTGATATGCAGCCATTTGTGCTGGAAGGAGAAGAACTCCTTGCCCGTGCCATCTGCCACGAATGCGATCATTTAAGCGGTGAGCTGTTTGTGGATAAGGTAGAAGGAGAAATTGAAGACGTGACTCTGGAAGAAGAGGAAGAGGAGGTTGAGGAATATTGATGAAAGTCATATTTATGGGAACTCCTGATTTTTCGGTTCCTGCCCTTTGTGCACTGGTAGAGGCAGGGCATGATGTAATGGCGGTAGTGACCCAGCCGGATAAACCAAAGGGAAGAGGAAAAGAAGTTTCTACGACACCGGTAAAGGAAAAGGCGCTGGAATATGGAATTCCCGTTTATCAGCCGGTGAAGGCAAGAGATCCTGAATTTGTAAAAATACTGAAAGATTTAAACCCGGATGTGATGGTGGTCGCCGCTTTCGGACAGCTTCTTCCAAAAAGCATTTTAGATATTCCCAAATTTGGCTGTATTAATATCCATGCGTCCCTTCTTCCCAAATACCGTGGTGCATCCCCTATTCAATATGTGGTAATAAACGGGGAAGAGGTAAGCGGTATCACGACCATGATGATGGCAGAAACTCTGGATACTGGAGATATGCTTGATCAGGAAGTTGTTGTTTTGGACAAAAAAGAGACTGGCGGAAGCCTTCATGAGAAGCTGAGCCATGTGGGTGGAAAGCTTCTTATTAAAACTCTGAAAGATATAGAAGACGGTACTGCTGTTTTAAAAAAGCAGGATGAGTCACAAATGTGTTATGTGGGAATGATTAAGAAAAACATGGGTGATATCGACTGGTCCATGGATGCCGTCTCCATCGAACGGCTGATTCGTGGATTAAACCCCTGGCCAAGTGCTTACACAGACTGGGATGGAAAAGTAATAAAACTTTGGGATGCAGATGTGGTGGATCAGGAATATGAAGGCGTCTGCGGCCAGGTAGTGGAAACCGGAAAGGATCATCTGGTGGTGAAAACCGGCAAAGGCGGATTATCCATTAAAGAACTTCAGCTGCAGGGAAAGAAGCGGATGGAGATCGGCGCTTTTTTACGGGGTTACCAGATCGAGAATGGAACTGTTTTTAAACATATGTAAGGAATACAGACAGTATTTTCGGGAAAGGAGAATCTGATTATGTATTATGGTGGAATGATGGGGTATTATATGGACCCCACCTGGATTTTTGTAATCATTGGTGCGTTGTTATCCATGGCTGCATCTGCCAGGGTGACCAGTACTTTTAACAAGTATTCCAAAGTAAGAAGTATGTCCGGAATGACAGGGGCAGAGGCTGCGAAGCGCCTTTTAAATTCCCAGGGTATTTATGATGTTCAGGTAAGACCGGTCAGCGGAAGACTGTCCGATCATTATGATCCCAGAACGAAAACCGTTAATTTATCCGATTCAGTCTATGATTCAACTTCCGTTGCAGCAATCGGTGTGGCGGCTCATGAATGCGGACATGCCATGCAGGATAATACGGGATATGTGCCTTTGAAGCTGCGAGGTGCCATTGTTCCTGCCGCGAATATCGGTTCTCAGGCTGCGCTGCCCATTATTTTACTGGGATTCTTTATCAGCGGTGCAGGCTCACCTTTAGTAAATATTGGTTTGATTTTGTTTTCACTGGCTGTTTTATTTCAGCTGGTTACACTCCCTGTTGAGTTTAATGCCTCAAGGAGAGCAGTGGTTTTACTGGGACAGGTGGGGATTCTGGGAGATGAAGAACTGTCTCACACAAGAAAAGTGCTTGGAGCAGCGGCTCTTACCTATGTGGCAGCACTTGCGGCAACGGTACTTCAGCTGCTGAGACTTGTTATATTATTTGGAGGAAGAAGAGATAATGACTAAAGACACAGACAGCAGGGAGATTGTACTGGATGTTCTTATGGAAATATTAGAACATTCTGTATACAGCCATATAATCCTGCGTCAGGCCTTAAATAAATACCAGTATCTGGATAAAGCAGAACGTTCCTTTATAACCAGGACTGTTGAAGGAACAGTGGAATACTTAATACAAATTGATTACGTCATTGACTTTTTCTCTTCAACAAAGGTAAAAAAGATGAAGCCGGTCATCCGCAGCATTCTGCGGATGTCGGTTTATCAGATTTTATATATGGACCGGGTCCCGGATTCCGCTGTATGCAATGAGGCAGTAAAGCTGGCTGCCAAACGGAAATTCGTTGGTCTGAAAGGATTTGTAAATGGTGTTTTGAGAAACATTTCAAGAAATAAAGAAACTCTGGCCTGGCCGGATGACAGTGTTCGTTATTCTGTTCCTTCCTGGATTGTCTCCATGTGGAATCAGGATTATGGTAAGGAAACCACAAATACGGTTATGGCCTCATTTTTAGAAAACAGTAAAACCATAGTACGCTTAAACAGCTCAAAAGCGGAGAAAGATGAGATTCTTTCCAGTCTGAGGAAACAAAACGTACAGGTGGCAGAGTCGGTCATTTCAGAAGATATGGTCATTTTAGAAAAATTTGATTATATGGAAGGTCTGGAAGCCTTTCAAAAAGGATACATTCAGGTCCAGGATATCAGCTCTGCTCTTGTGGGAGAAGCAGCTGATCCCAAAGAAGGAGATTTTTGCATTGACGTCTGCGGTGCACCAGGAGGAAAGAGCATCCATCTGGCAGATAAGCTGAGTGGAACCGGTATGGTTGAGGTAAGGGATTTAACGGAATATAAGGTGAGTCTGATACAGGAGAATATTGACCGTTGTGGTTTTGACAATATCAGGGCAAAGGTATGGGATGCATTGGTTCCTGATTCTGATTCCGTGGAGAAAGCAGATATCGTGCTTGCTGATTTACCCTGCTCCGGTCTTGGTATTCTGGGAAGAAAACCTGATATTAAGTACAGGGTCAAGCCTGAGAATTTAGACGAACTGGCTTCTCTGCAAAGGGAAATCCTCTCAGTTGTACAGGCATATGTAAAACCAGGCGGTAAGCTTATATTTAGTACCTGTACCATAGATAAAAAAGAAAATGAAGAAAATTTTGCATGGTTTTTAGAGAACTTTCCATTTCAGGCGGTTGATCTGGAGGATAAGTTCAAAGACCAGTTTCAGATAGATTCTTTGAAACATGGATATATGCAGCTTTTGCCGGGAATTCATCCATGTGACGGATTTTTTATCGGTGTATTACAAAAAAAGGTAGAATAAGATGGAAAGAACAGATATTAAATCTCTTAATCTGGAAGAACTGACGGCTTTCCTGGTGTCTGCCGGAGAAAAGCCCTTTCGTGCGAAACAGCTGTACGAATGGATTCATCAGAAACTGGCGGCCAGCTACGATGAAATGACTAACCTTCCAAAAACTTTGAAGGAAAAACTGTCTGAGATGGCAGAGCTTCCTTCTCTTACTGTTGTAGAAGAAAAGATCTCGCAGATAGACGGAACGAGAAAGTACTTATTTGGTCTTTCCGACGGCAATGTGATTGAAAGCGTACTGATGAAATACAAGCACGGCAATTCCGTGTGCATCTCCTCTCAGGTTGGATGCCGCATGGGCTGCCGCTTTTGTGCATCCACACTTGACGGACTTGAACGAAATTTAAGTCCGGCTGAGATGTTAGATCAGATTTACCGGATTCAGAAGATTACTGGTGAACGGGTATCCAATGTCGTAGTCATGGGTTCAGGAGAACCACTTGACAATTATGAAAATCTGGTGCAGTTTATCCGCCTTCTCACTGATGAGAATGGCTTAAACATCAGTCAGAGAAATCTAACGGTTTCCACCTGCGGAATTGTGCCTGGAATTTTAAAACTGGCTGAGGAGAAGTTTCAGATCACTCTGGCTCTTTCCCTCCATGCGCCAAATGATGAGGTGCGTAAAAGTCTGATGCCGGTAGCCAACCGGTATCCTCTTGCAGATGTACTTATGGCATGCCATACTTATTTTGAAAAAACAGGAAGAAGAATTACATTTGAATACAGTCTGGTAAGCGGCGTAAATGACAACTTAAAAGAGGCCTCTGCACTGGCGTCTCTTTTAAAAGCCCAGCATGGACATATCAATCTGATTCCGGTCAATCCCATTAAGGAACGGGATTATGTGCAGTCAGACAGGAAAGCAATTGAGGCATTTAAAAATCTCCTTGAAAAAAACGGAATTAATGTTACTATTAGAAGAGAAATGGGCAGGGATATTAATGGCGCCTGCGGACAGCTTAGGAAAAGTTTTTTAAATCAGGAGTAAAAGGAAGTGAGAATATTACGATGAAGGCTTGTGCTATGACGGATACCGGAAGAGTCCGTTCGGCAAACCAGGACTATGTTTTTTCCTCAATTGAGCCTGTGGGTGTGCTGCCCAATCTGTTTCTTGTTGCAGATGGCATGGGAGGGCATCAGGCTGGAGACTATGCTTCCAGGTTTATTGCCGAAAATCTGGTGGCTCATTTTAAGATGGCAAACGACACCGGAACGGTAGCGGTACTGAAAGATGGAATTGAAAAAGTGAATCAGTTACTGTATCAGGAATCTAAGAAAAAGCCGGAATTAAACGGCATGGGTACCACTCTGGTCGCTGCTGTAGTTGAGGATTCAACCATGTATGTGGCGAATGTGGGAGATAGCCGCCTTTACTTAATCCGTAATCAGCTGAAACAGATTACAAGAGACCATTCTTATGTGGAAGAACTGGTATCATTGGGCCAGCTGGAACGGGGAAGCAAGGATTATCGGGAAAAGAAGAATATTATAACCAGAGCTGTTGGGACGGAAGATAAGCTGGAGATTGATTTTTTTGAAGTCAGCCTGGAGCCGGGAGATTATATACTTTTATGTTCTGACGGGCTTAGCAATATGCTGGAAGATGCTGAAATAGAGGAAATCATATGCTCGGAACTGGAGCTGCCGGAGAAGGCAGAGAAATTAATTACAGTAGCCAATGATAATGGGGGGAAAGACAATATTGCTGTTGTTTTAATGGAACCTCAGCTTGGCAGGGAGGGAAGCTTATGATTTTAAGACCGGGGACATTTTTACAGGACAGATATGAAATACTGGAACAAATCGGTTCCGGAGGTATGTCAGATGTGTATAAGGCCCTGTGCCATAAATTAAACCGCCTGGTTGCCATTAAAGTATTAAAGGAAGAATTCAGTTCTGACAGTAATTTTGTCGGTAAGTTTAAAATGGAGGCTCAGTCAGCGGCCAGACTTTCCCATCCGAACATTGTTAATATTTATGATGTTGTGGATGAGGGTGATCTTCATTTTATTGTAATGGAATTAATTGAAGGAATTACATTAAAAAATTATATTATAAAAAAAGGCTGCCTTGATATTAAGGAAGCCATCGGCATTGCCATGCAGGTTGCACAGGGAATTGCAGCAGCCCATGAGCAGGGGATTATTCATCGTGATATCAAGCCCCAGAATATTATTATTGCAAGAGACGGAAAAGTCAAGGTGGCAGATTTTGGTATTGCCAGAGCGGCGTCTTCCCAGACTATGAGCGCAACAGCAGTAGGATCGGTTCACTACATATCGCCGGAACAGGCGCGTGGAGGTTACAGCGATGTGAGAAGTGACATCTATTCACTTGGTATCACATTATATGAGATGGTTGCCGGCAGAGTGCCCTTTCAGGGAGATAATACGGTTACAGTAGCTCTGGCGCATTTAGAATCTGTGATTACGCCGCCCAGTTATTTTAATGAGATGATTCCGGTGGCATTAGAAAATATCATATTAAAGAGCACAGAGAAAAAGCCGGAATACCGATATTCCAATATGTACGAAGTGATTTCAGACCTCCGTAAGGCTCTGGTTAACCCAAACGGGGATTTTGTACAGAACCATCCCCCTGTGGATGATTCACAGACCGTTATTATCGGGAAACCGGAACTGGAGCAGATCCGTTCCGGCCGTAAGCCTCAGACAGAGCAGCCGGTAAAACGTGCCCCCAAAGGCCAGGAGTATGGTCAGAAATACCAGTCATCGTCCAATTACGACGAAAAGCCGGGATCTGGCAGAAACAGAAGAAATAATAATGACGAGGATATCAATCCCAAGATTGAAAAGCTTTTAACTGCGGCAGGAGTGGTGACTGCCATTATTATTGTTGTAATTCTGGCAATTGTATTTTCCAAAGTGAGCGGATTATTCCGTTCCGGATCCGGAAAAGAAACGGTTGCAACTACAGTTGCCCCCACGGAAGAGACTCTCAGCGAAAAGCAGGTGAAAATGCCTGATGTCAGTGGTCTTGATTCTGAAACCGCAGAAAAGAAGTTAAAGGATAACGGCGGTCTGTATATGAAAATCAGTGAATATGAGTATTCAGATACAGTGGATAAGGGAGATGTGATTTCCCAGGATCCAAAGGCGAATACGATTGTGGATAAATACTCTGCTGTCTATGTGGTAATCAGCAACGGACCTGAGAAGGCCTCCGTTGACTTGAAAAAACTGGAACTTGAATCCATGGATACCGCTTCTGCAAAGTCTCTGCTGGAAGGCAAGGGACTGGTTGTCAATGTAGAACAGAAAAACAGCGATACCGTAGCGGCAGGTAAGGTTATCAGTTATAGCCCGGCTGAGGCAAAAGAGGGTGAAACCATTACCCTGTTTTCCAGCAGCGGACCGGCACTGGTCAATCCGGTTGCTGTGCCCAATCTGGCAGGACAGACACAGGAGGTTGCAGTAGAGATGCTTGCTGACGCCGGACTGGTTCAGGGAACCGTTACCGAAGCTTCTTCTGAGACGGTGGCAAGAGGCAATGTCATCAGTCAGTCTGTTGCGGCGGGAACTCAGGTGGAATCAGGAAGTGCTGTGAATTTTGTAATCAGCACAGGAAACGGACAGGAATCCAAGTATAAATATCTGGCGTCCATTGACAAATCCTTCTCCCTCCAGAACATTATTGGTCCGGGATCAGGAAGTACCCAGCTGACATTAAAAATCCAGCTGAGACAGTCTGTAAATGGACAGGATACCGTTCGGGAACTCATGGGACCCACCACATTAAAAGGGGATCAGATGCTTCCGGTTTCGTTTAAAAATATAGAAGGTGCCTATAATGTAACAAGCGGGTCAGTAGAAATTGTAAATGTGGAAACAGGTGAGGTGGTTAATTCTTACGCAATTACCTTTGTAGCTGTTCCCCAATCCTAAGGAAGCGTATATGACAGGAAAAATATTAAAAGGGATTGCTGGATTTTATTATGTCCACAGTAAGGATGGGAATCTTTACGAATGTAAGGCCAAGGGAATATTCCGGAACAGAAATGTGAAACCTCTTGTAGGAGATGATGTGGAGATTACCGTTCTTGATGAAGCAGAGCAAAAAGGAAACATTGAAGAGATTCTGCCCAGAAAAAATGCCCTGGTGCGCCCTGCGGTTGCCAATGTGGATCAGGCACTGGTTGTGTTTTCCATTACTCACCCGGAACCTAATTTCAATCTGCTGGATCGTTTTCTGGTAATGATGGAATCCCAGGATGTGCCCGTTCATATCTGCTTTAACAAAATTGATCTGTCAGAACATGAAAAAATGGCAGATCTGCGTAAGATGTATGAAGCGGCCGGTTATCCCGTTTATTTTACAAGTATTTATGAGAATAAAGGAATTGGTACTGTGAGAGATATTCTTGCAGGAAAAACCACGGTTCTGGCCGGACCATCCGGTGTTGGCAAGTCATCCCTGACCAATCTGCTTTATCCGGAAGCAGAGATGGAAACCGCACGGATCAGTGAAAAGATCCAGAGGGGGAAACATACCACCAGACACTCGGAGTTATTTGGAATTGGCAACCAGACCTACATGATGGATACACCCGGCTTTAGCTCCATGTATTTAGAGGACATGGAGTGCGGCCGCTTAAAGGAATATTTTCCTGAATTTGAGCCCTATGAGCCGGACTGCCGATTTTTGGGCTGTGTGCACATTGGCGAAAAAGTCTGCGGCGTAAAAGATGCCGTCACAGAAGGAAAAATCAGTCAGAGCCGTTATGATAATTACCGGCTTCTGTATGAGGAACTGAAAGAAAAAAGGAGATACTAACATGCTTATACTTGCCCCCTCAATCTTAGCGGCAGACTTTAAAAATCTTGGACAACAGGTGACCGATACTGCAAATGCGGGAGCCCGGTATATTCATCTCGATGTAATGGATGGCGCGTTTGTACCCAGCATTTCATTTGGAATGCCGGTGATTGCCAGCCTTAGAAGCTGCACAGACCGTATATTTGATGTTCATATGATGGTGGAGGAGCCAGGACGTTATATTTCAGATATTAAAGCGGCTGGTGCAGATTTAATCTGCGTTCACGCGGAGGCATGCAGGCATTTAGACAGGACGGTTAACCAGATTAAGGAAGCCGGACTGAAAGCCGGGGTTGCGTTAAATCCTGCCACCCCACTGTCTGTTCTTGACTGTATTTTGCCAGAACTGGATATGGTGCTGATTATGACTGTGAACCCGGGATTTGGCGGACAGAAATTTATACCGTACACATTGGAAAAGGTAAGAAATCTGCGCTCGATGATAAAACAGCGGGGACTGGAGACTGATATACAGGTCGATGGTGGTGTTACCTGCGATAATGTAAGAGATCTCATTGAAGCAGGTGCCAATGTTTTTGTAGCAGGATCTGCTGTATTTAAAGGTGACGCAGCAGCCAATACCAGAAAATTTTTGGATATTTTTGAGGAATATGAAAGGTGAAAGAACGGACTGGATTAATCGTTACGGGAGGAACCATAGATTTTGATTTTGCCAGGACTTTTCTGGCAGATCAGGCCTTTGATAAAATCATTGCAGTTGATGGAGGTCTTACAGCCCTGTCACAGCTCGATTTAAAGCCGGATGCGGTAGTGGGTGATTTTGATACTGTGGAAGAATCGGTTCTTTCCCAATACCGGAGCTTTTCAGGTGAGATTACATGGGACATTCACAAGCCGGAAAAGGATGAGACAGATACAGAGCTGGCTATTTCTACCGCCATGAATTTAGGATGCAGAAAACTTGTGCTTCTGGGAGCGACGGGAGGCAGGCTTGATCACTTTATGGGCAATCTTCATCTGCTTTATTTCTGCTTAAAGCAGGGAGTGGATGCTTCCATTGTAGACCCGAAAAATTACATTACCATTTTAGATAAAGGAAGAGTATTCGAAGCGGAAAAAATGTGGGGGACTTATATCTCCTTTCTTCCGCTGAGTATGGAAGTAAAAGGGATTACTCTTACGGGATTTAAATACCCTCTGACGAAAAAAGATATTTCCATAGGGACAAGCCTTTGTATCAGCAATGAACTGAAAGGAGAGTCTGGTTCCATTGAATTTGATTCCGGCGTACTGATCTGCGTGGAATCCCACGATTAAACTGGTATGGTTTAATAAGTCAAAACTGGATATTTATATCATTCCACTTGCGTGCTAAGATTAAGTGCAATAAAAGCAGCAAGGGAGGAATTATCCATGAATCAAACAAATAAGACCATTCACAAAGTTTCACTGACCGGGCTTTTTGCAGCCATGTCTTATGTGGTTTTCACATTTCTTCAGTTTAAAATAACACTTCCGGGAGGAGATGCCACTTCCATTCACTTAGGCAATGCTGTCTGTGTACTTGGTGCACTGCTTCTTGGCGGATTATATGGCGGTCTGGGCGGTGCCATCGGGATGACCATCGGTGATTTATTTGATCCGGTTTATATCATATATGCCCCAAAGACATTTGTTTTGAAATTGTGCATCGGACTGATTACAGGATTGGTTGCCCATAGGATCGGCAAGATCAATGAATCCAGTAACAGCAGGCACATTTTTAAGTGGACCATACTGGCGGCTGCCGCCGGACTTTTATTTAATGTGATATTTGATCCTGTGGTGGGATATTTTTACAAGCTTCTTATTCTTGGTAAACCGGCAGCAGACCTGGCTCTGGTTTACAACGTTGCTTCCACTTCCATCAATGCAGTCACATCGGGGATTGTATCTGTTCTGATCTATATGCCCCTTAGAAATGCGTTGGTGCGGTCAGGATTATTTTCCAGAATATCTTAGGAGCATTGGTATGACAAAAGAAAGTAAACAGAAAAAAATAGCTGCAATTCATGACCTTTCAGGCTATGGCCGCTGCTCCTTAACAGTGGCCATGCCAATTATATCTGCATTAAAGGTGCAGTGCTGTCCGGTTCCAACTTCCATATTATCCAATCACACCGGTTTTCCAACCTGTTTTTTCGATGATTATACCGATAAGATGCCTTTATTTCTGGAACAGTGGAAAAAACTGGATCTGGATTTTGATGGCATTTTTACTGGATTTTTAGGTTCCGAGGCTCAGATTGATATCGTTACTGATATGATCCGGAATTTTAAAACAGAAAAAACCATGGTTATTATTGATCCTATTATGGGTGACAACGGGAAGGCCTACCAGACCTATACGAAAGAGATGTGCGGCCGCATGAGAACCCTGGTAGAATCCGGTGATATCGTAACCCCGAACCTGACGGAAGCATGTATTCTCACTGGAAGGCAGTATCGCCCGACCGGCTGGACCAGAAAAGAACTGGCTGATATGGCACAGGAAATAATAAGCATGGGTCCTGGCTCGGCAGTCATTACAGGAGTGAGGGAAGGAGCCTTTGTCACCAATGTGGTGGCGGAAAAGGGCTTAGAGGTGAAGTATCTTAAGTCTTTAAAAGCTGGTAACGACAGACCTGGTACCGGAGATGTATTTGCCAGTATCATAGCAGCCCAGGCTGTCAAAGGTGTGCCTTTGCCGGAAAATGTAAAAAAAGCAGCCCATTTTGTGAAAAAGAGTATTCTTGTTTCGGATGAGCTGAATGTACCCATAGAGAATGGTGTTTGTTTTGAAGAGATCCTGTCTTTGCTTATTCGTCAGTAAAATCGGAAGAGAGATGGGGAATTTTAGGAAAAGGGCTTTTCTTTGCCCTTTTTTTGTAGTATAATCAACGGCAGATTATTATGCGGATTAGATTCGCAGAAAATATTGAGGAAAAACCAGGAGGAATACCATGTTAGATTTAAAGTTTGTAAGAGAAAATCCTGAAATTGTAAAGCAGAACATCAAAAATAAATTTCAGGACAGCAAGCTTGTGCTGGTTGATGAAGTAATTGAACTGGACGAGCAAAACCGCGCAGCAAAGCAGGAAGGAGATGCTTTAAGAGCGGAACGCAACAAACTTTCCAAACAGATCGGTGCCTTGATGGGACAGGGTAAGAAAGAAGAAGCAGAAGAGCTGAAGCGATTGGTAACCGATGCTTCTGACCATCTGGCTGAACTGGAGAAGAAGGAAAGCGAACTGGATGAAAAGATCAAAAAGATCATGATGACTATTCCTAATATTATAGATCCCAGTGTTCCGATTGGTAAGGATGACAGCGAGAACGTGGAAGTACAGCGCTACGGTGAGCCTGTAGTGCCGGAGTTTGATATCCCGTACCATGCAGAAATAATGGAAAGCTTTGACGGAATCGATCTTGACAGCGCAAGAAAGGTTGCAGGCAATGGTTTTTATTATCTGATGGGTGATATTGCAAGACTTCACTCCTCTGTCATTTCCTATGCAAGAGATTTTATGATTGACCGGGGCTTTACTTACTGCATCCCTCCTTTTATGATCCGCAGTGAAGTAGTGACCGGAGTTATGAGTTTTGCTGAGATGGATGCCATGATGTATAAAATAGAAGGAGAGGATCTGTATTTAATCGGTACCAGTGAACATTCCATGATCGGAAAATTTATTGATACCATCCTTCCTGAATCAAAGCTTCCTCAGACACTTACCAGCTATTCTCCTTGCTTTAGAAAAGAAAAGGGAGCTCATGGACTGGAGGAGCGCGGTGTTTACCGTATTCATCAGTTTGAGAAGCAGGAGATGATTGTTGTCTGCAAACCGGAAGAGAGCATGGACTGGTATGAGAAACTGTGGCAGAACACCGTTGATTTATTCAGAACTCTGGATATCCCGGTAAGAACCTTAGAATGCTGTTCCGGCGATCTTGCGGATTTAAAGGTAAAATCTGTGGACGTAGAAGCATGGTCTCCAAGACAGAAGAAATATTTTGAAGTTGGAAGCTGTTCCAATTTAGGAGATGCACAGGCAAGAAGATTAAAGATCCGTGTATCTGGTGAAGATGGTCAGAAATATTTTGCCCACACTCTGAATAATACAGTTGTTGCTCCGCCAAGAATGCTTATTGCCTTCCTGGAGAACAATTTACAGGCAGATGGAACTGTTAAGATTCCCGAGGCATTACAGCCATATATGGGCGGTATGAAAGCACTTGTACCAAAGAAGTAATAACGTTTAAGTCCGGCTTTTTAATAAGGTCGGACTCTTTTTGAAAAGGAGAGAACCGTCATGATTACCTTCAATCACTTCAATTTTAATGTACTTGATCTGGAAAAAAGTCTGAAATTTTATAAAGAAGCACTTGGTCTCTTTCCGGTACGGGAAAAGACGGCCGCGGATGGGTCCTTCCGCCTGGTTTATTTAGGAGATGGAAAAACTGATTTTACACTGGAACTGACTTATTTAACGGACCGCACAGAACCCTATAATCTTGGGGAATGTGAATTTCATCTTGCCTTTCATACCGATGAATATGAAGCGTGCTATAAAAAGCATAAGGAAATGGGTGTAATCTGTTTTGAGAATCCAGGAATGGGAATTTATTTTATCAGTGATCCGGACGGATACTGGCTGGAAATAGTTCCTGCTAAATAAGGAGAAATCAGGTGTTTATAACAGTAAACGGGATCCGGCTTCATTATGAAGTATCGGGCAGAGGACCGGCTGTGATTCTGGTCCATGGAAACGGGGAAGACCACAGGATCTTTAAAGAGACCATAGACCTGCTGGTTAATGATTTTACAGTCTATGCCCTGGACTCCAGAGGACATGGAAAAAGCTCCGGAAAAGAGAATATCAGTTACGATAAAATGGCAAAGGATGTGGCGGAGTTCATCCGGCTCATAGAACTGGACCGTCCTATTTACTGTGGATTCAGCGACGGAGGAATCATCGGGCTTGTGGCAGCGGTAACGTATCCCCGGCTCTTCTCCAGAATGGTGATTTGCGGTGCCAACGCCTATCCGGAAGGGATGAAACGCAGGTGGCTGATTCTGTTTGGGCTTCTTGGGTTTCTGTTTCGTGATCCCAAGGTTTTTATGATGTTAAACGAACCACAGCTATCCGGTAAGGAACTGGAACAGATTTCCATTCCAACTCTCATACTGGCTGGTGAAAGAGATATGGTACTCCCCTCTCATACGGAGTATCTGGCATCAAAGATTAAAACCAGTCTTTTAAGGATTCTGCCTGGGGAAACCCATGGAAGTTATGTAATTCACAGCAGAAAGCTTTATTTTTGTATGAAAAAATTTATCATGAACCGGGAGTAAGCGGAAACCTGATTATTTTTAAAGGGTGTAAAGAAAAAATACTTGACACCTTAAAAAAAGTATTGTATGATATCACAGGTGATGATATGGAGAAGATTGCAAGACAGGGACTTTTGTATGATTTCTACGGAGCTCTGCTGACAGAGCATCAAAGAAACATCTATGAAGATGTGGTATTATACGATTTATCCCTCAGTGAGATTGCACAGGAACACGGAATCAGCCGTCAGGGCGTTCATGATCTTGTAAAGCGATGTGATAAGATATTAGAGGGCTATGAAGAAAAGCTTCATCTGGTAGAAAAATTTGAAAAAACCAAGGGACTGGCAAGAGAAATCCGGAATTTAACGGCGCAGTTTGCCGAGACAAAGGATATGAGTCTGATCCATCGCATCGAAGAGATATCGGGCGAAATCATCGAGCTGGAAGCTCATTAGGAGGGCGTTAGATGGCTTTTGAGAGCTTATCCGATAAGTTACAGAATGTATTTAAGAATTTAAGAGGCAAAGGACGTTTGTCCGAAGCAGATGTAAAGACAGCCTTAAAAGAAGTTAAGATGGCTCTTTTGGAAGCAGATGTTAACTTTAAGGTAGTAAAACAGTTTATCAATGCTGTGCAGGAGAGAGCCATTGGACAGGATGTCCAGAACAGCCTTACTCCCGGCCAGATGGTAATAAAGATTGTTAATGAAGAACTTGTGAAACTCATGGGTTCTGAAACAACAGAAATAGAACTGAAGCCCGCAAGTGAGATTACAGTCATTTTGATGGCTGGTCTGCAGGGTGCAGGTAAGACAACGACCACAGCCAAGATTGCCGGTAAGTTAAAGGCAAAAGGAAGAAATCCACTTTTGGTTGCCTGTGACATTTATCGTCCTGCAGCCATTAAACAGCTGCAGATCAACGGTGAAAAGCAGGGCGTTCCCGTATTTTCCATGGGAGAAAACCAGAAGCCGGCTGATATTGCCAAGGCTTCCATGGCTTATGCAGCAAAGAATGGACAGAATGTTGTGATTCTTGATACAGCAGGCCGTCTTCATATTGATGAAGACATGATGAATGAGCTGATAGAAATAAAAGAAAGCGTTGAAGTTCATCAGACGATTCTGGTTGTTGATGCCATGACAGGACAGGATGCCGTGAATGTAGCCAGTATGTTCCATGATAAGATTGGAATTGACGGTGTCATCATAACGAAGCTGGATGGCGATACAAGAGGCGGTTCCGCATTATCCATCCGTGCTGTTACAGGTAAGCCGGTGCTTTATGTTGGTATGGGTGAAAAACTGTCCGATTTGGAGCAGTTTTATCCGGACCGTATGGCTTCCCGTATTTTAGGCATGGGAGATATCCTTTCTCTGATTGAAAAGGCAGAAACCCAGGTTGATGAAGAAAAAGCCAGAGAACTTTCCCAGAAGCTTAAAAAAGCAGAATTTGATTACAATGACTTTTTAGAGCAGATGACCCAGGTGAAAAACATGGGCGGTATGGCAAGCATTATGAGTATGATGCCTGGCATGGGACAGATGAAGGATATGGATATTGATGAAAAGGCCATGGACCGGGTGGAAGCAATTATCCTTTCAATGACGAACAAAGAACGGACCAATCCCGATTTAATGAAGAACGCGTCTAGAAAACAGCGGGTAGCAAAGGGTGCAGGGGTTGATATCAGTGAAGTGAACCGGATTGTAAAGCAGTTTGATCAGATGAAGAAGATGATGAAACAGCTGCCCGGAATGCTTGGCGGAGGAAAACGCCGCGGTGGCGCAGGACTCCTTGGAAAACTGAAATTACCGTTTTAATATTACTTTGATGTTAGCAAGGCAGATACCTGCGTCGCTATATATAAGTTTCACAATTTAAGATTTAAGGAGGTGAATTAGAACATGGCAGTAAAAATGAGATTAAAAAGAATGGGTCAGAAAAAGGCTCCTTTCTATAGAATTGTAGTTGCAGATTCCAGATCTCCCAGAGATGGCAGATTCATCGAAGAAGTTGGATACTATGATCCTACCACAGAACCAAGCGTAATCAAGTTTAACGAAGAGAACGCTAAAAAGTGGTTAGCAACAGGTGCTCAGCCAACAGAAGTTGTAAGCAAGCTTTTAAAGATCGCCGGTATCCAGTAGTGAGAGGTGAAGCATATGAAGGAATTAGTAGAAGTAATTGCAAGAGCACTGGTTGATAATCCAGATCATGTTGCTGTTACGGAGACTGTAAAAGACGATGAAATCGTCCTTGAACTTACGGTAGAACCTTCCGATATGGGTAAGGTAATTGGCAAACAGGGCAGAATAGCGAAAGCCATCCGCTCTGTTGTAAAAGCAGCAGCTTCCAAAGAAGATAAAAAAGTTACTGTTGAGATACAGTAACTTTTAAAAGACCGCCGACCTGTCGGGAAGACGGTCTTCTTTTGCTTTCATAAACCAAAGGTTTACGAAGCAGCGTCCAGAATTAAGCCGGATAGTAATATCCGGTTTCTTTTATATGATATGGAGAGACAAATGGATAATTTACTAAGAGTCGGAGTGATTTCTTCCACCCATGGGGTAAAGGGAGAAGTAAAGGTGTTTCCAACGACGGATGATTCCGCCCGTTTTAAACAGTTAAAGAAAGTGATTCTCGACACAGGCCGGGAACAGATGGATTTGGAAATTGAGGGAGTAAAATTCTTTAAAAATATGGTCATCCTGAAATTTAAGGGATATGATTCCATTGATGAAATTGAAAAATACAAGGGTAAAGATCTTTTAATCACAAGAGATCTGGCAGTAAAACTGGGCCCTGATGAAAACTTTATTATTGACCTGATCGGTCTTTTGGTGGTAAAAGACGATGGGGAAGAGCTGGGTACATTGACCGATGTAATTAAGACAGGAGCCAATGATGTCTATGAGGTCAAAATGACGGATGGCAGAGAGGTGCTTCTGCCTGCAATTAAAGAATGCGTTCTGAATGTGGATCTGGAGAAGAAAGTTGTAACGGTTCATATGATGGACGGGCTTCTGGACTAAGGATAGGGGTAGAAATAAAGAATGAATTATCATATATTGACGCTTTTTCCTGATATGGTCTTAAACGGTTTAAATACCAGCATTATCGGCAGAGCTGTAGAAAAAGGTCTGTTATCCATAGAAGCAATTGACATCAGAGACTATTCCACAGATAAGCACCACAGTGTGGATGATTATCCCTATGGAGGCGGAGCCGGAATGGTGATGCAGCCTATGCCCATATGCGAAGCTTACGACGATCTGTGTAATAAGATTGGCAAAAAGCCCCGTGTGATTTACATGACCCCCCAGGGAACCGTATTTAATCAGACCATCGCAGGAGAACTGGCAAAAGAAGAGGATCTGGTTTTTTTGTGCGGTCACTATGAGGGAATTGATGAGAGAGCATTGAATCTTGTTGCAACGGACTTCCTTTCCATCGGTGATTATGTGCTGACTGGCGGGGAACTCCCTGCCATGGTGATGATAGACTGTATCTCCCGTTTAATACCAGGCGTATTAAAGAATGAGACATCTGCCGAATTTGAATCCTTTCATGACAATCTCCTTGAGTATCCCCAGTATACCAGACCGGAGGAGTACAGGGGATTAAAGGTTCCGGAGGTTTTGTTGTCCGGACACCATAAAAATATTGACATCTGGAGACGGGAGCAATCCATTAAGCGGACTCTGGAGAGGAGACCGGATCTTTTAGAAGAAGCGGTACTGTCAAAAAAAGAAGTGGAATATTTAAATAAGCTTTTGAAAGAATTGGAAAACGGGGAGTAAATGAACGGTTCTAATGCGGAGAATGCTGCTATTATCAGCAACTCCGCATTTTTTATGGGAAAATCAGGTAATGATTACAGTACTTCACTATTTTTGCTTAATATAACAATATGTGTGACCGATAACTTAAAAGGAGGCTTTATCCAATAAATAAAGGAGTTTAGAAAATGCAGGAAGAACCAAATGTACCAGAAATAAATTACGGACAAGAGGACCAATGGGAAACTGAAAATAGGTGCGGAGCATGTGGGCATGGAGTAATCGACCGTTCTGAAAATGCAGATTCCGTGTTGTGCAGTGCCTGCCGGGAACGATTCATCCGCTACCCGGTTCCGAAACTTTTTATTGTTTTTTCAGCTATTATTATTGTTTTGTTGGGATTCGCTTTTATTCGCTTTCCCAAAGTTATTAAATCCTATAAAATATATGTAAAAGCAGAGGCCAAAGCTGCCAATGGGGATATCGTTGAAGCGATCCAGGGTCTGCATACTGTTGTGGAGCAATATCCGGGTTCCGTTCCTGTTGCAGTCCGGTTGACTGATATTGCCATGGATGGTGGATTTTATGATGATGCGTCGTATGTAATTTCCAACAATTTATCCGGGAAAAAAATGGAGGCAGATACCGTTGCCAGATTGAACCGGTACATAGATAAATTAGACAGATTCTTCAATACT
This sequence comes from Lacrimispora xylanisolvens, assembly GCF_002934545.1. Lineage (GTDB taxonomy): Bacteria > Bacillota > Clostridia > Lachnospirales > Lachnospiraceae > Lacrimispora > Lacrimispora xylanisolvens. The sequence continues at coordinate 94,604 of NZ_PTJA01000007.1, read as the reverse complement.
TATGATACTGTTCAGAATATGCAATCTAAGCTGGAGGAGGCCAAATCTAAGGAAGAAGTATTAGAAACGGGCTATGATTATTTAAATCAGCTGCTAAGTGATCCGGAACAGGATAAGGCACTGGTTTATTATTACATGTCCATGTTTGCCCAAGATGCTGGCGAAGCCAGGAGCTGTCTTGAAAACTCCATTCAGGAAGATAATAACATGTTAGACGCAAAGGTTCAGTTAGCCACTCTGTCGCGGCGGCAGGGAGATTTACAATATGCGGAAAACTGCTATAACGAGGTGCTGCTTGCGGATAAAACCTACAGCTCAGCTTCCCGCGGACTTGCAATTATCAGGCTTTTGGAAGGAAAGAAAGAAGAAGGTCTGGATCTGGCTTCAAAAGCATATGAGCAGAATCCGGAAGGGGACTATGTGTGGGAAACTTATCTGATTGCGCTGAAAGAAAACGCAAAGAACGCGGATGCAGATGCACTTGTTAAAGAGTATGTTTCCAAGGGAAATGAATTAGATGCAGATTTTAAGAGTTATCTGGATGGGAACTTATCTCTCCATGAGTATTATATAGACGAATAAGGAGGAGGCCTTGCTATGTTTTTTGTTCCAGGTATCATTGTATCAGTTGTCACGTTTCCAGGTGTAATCATTCATGAACTTGCACACCAGATTTTTTGCCGCCTGATGAGGGTTCCGGTATATGAGGTGAAATATTTTCAGTTTTCTAATCCTTGTGGATATGTGCTGCATGAAGCAACACAGGATCCTCTCAAAACCTTTTTAATTTCTACAGGACCGTTTTTAATCAATACACTGATTGGTATGATCATTTTATCGCCAGCTGCCATAGATTTAATTATTTTTAAAGATTACTCAAATCCATTAAATCTATTATTGGGCTGGATCGGATTTTCCGCTCTTATGCATGCATTTCCCAGTACTGGTGACGCTAAGGTATTGGTAAATAACATACTGAAAAATAAAAATGTTAATGTGCTGGTTAAACTGATTGTTGCACCAGTAATTGGGCTGATCTATGTGGGAGCAATTGGCTCCGTTGTATGGTTAGATGCTATCTATGCAGCAGCCATTGCCATGATTATTCCCAACCTGTTCTTATTATTTTAACAGGATGAAGCTGAAACCACCCGGCATGTTTAGCCTCATTAACTTAAGGGAATAATAATCATTAAAAAAGGTTGCATTCGACAATCCTTTATGTTAAAATACAAAATGTTGTGATGAAAAGGCGATGGTCCTCTGTTACGGATTCCAGTATGAAGTATTAAGAACATCAAATAAAAATCAAGGAGGTTCACACAATGAACGAAATTATTAAGAATATTGAAGCAGCTCAGTTAAAGCAGACCGTACCGGTTTTCCACGTTGGTGATACTGTAAAAGTATACAACAAGATCAAAGAGGGAACCCGCGAAAGAATCCAGATTTTCGAAGGAACCGTTATCAAGAGACAGAACGGCGGAGCCAGAGAAACCTTTACTGTAAGAAAGAATTCTAACGGTATCGGCGTAGAGAAAACCTGGCCATTACATTCCCCTTCCGTAGACAACATTGAAGTTGTAAGAAAGGGTAAAGTAAGAAGAGCGAAACTGAATTACTTAAGAGACAGAGTTGGTAAGGCTGCTAAGGTCAAAGAACTGGTTAAATAATTCCGGAACATTTGAGAGGGACAATGTAAATTGTCCCTTTCTTTAGTAGGTGGGGTATCATAATGGATTTTTATCATAGTGAAGATAATAACAGGCTCCGCCATTTTGTCAACTGGATCGTTGACATCGTTGTAGTGATTGCATTTGCATGGTTTCTGGTCTATGCTTATGGAACTCAGATCGTTATTGCGGGACATTCCATGCTTCCCCTTTTTGCGTCTGGCGATGTTGTATTAATGGATCGCCTGTCCTATGATTTTGGGAAGCCCGACCGGTTTGATGTGGTTGTGTTTCAAAGAGAAGACCAGAAGATGAATGTAAAGCGTATCGTTGGACTGCCAGGAGAGACGGTGCAGATTAAGAACGATGAGATCTATATTAATGGCGAAAAGTTAGAAGAACCGGCAGGACTTGGCCGGATATCCCTGGCGGGGCTGGCTGAAAAGCCAATGAAGCTGGGTGAAGAGGAATATTTTTTATTAGGAGATAACCGGGACAGCAGTGAAGACAGCCGTTTTTCCAATATCGGAAATGTAAGCGGCAGTCAGATCAAAGGGAAAATATGGTTACGTATGCTGCCCTTAGTAAAGTTGGAATTAATTCGTTCGAAATAGAGGAATGTTATGAATATACAATGGTATCCAGGTCATATGACCAAAGCCAAAAGGGCAATGAAAGAAGATATCAAATTAATTGATTTGATTATCGAACTGGTAGATGCAAGAGTGCCTTTAAGCAGCCGAAATCCGGATATTGATGATCTGGGCGCGGGAAAAGCCCGTCTGGTTCTGCTGAATAAATCGGATCTTGCAGACGAACGGTGTAACAATGCATGGGCGTCTTATTTCGAAGAAAAAGGATGCCACGTTGTAAAAGTGAATTCAAAAAGTGGTGCAGGCTTAAAATCAATCAATGGTGTTGTTTTGGAAGCCTGTAAGGAAAAGATTGAACGGGACAGGAGAAGGGGGATTTTAAACCGACCGGTACGTGCCATGGTAGTGGGAATCCCCAATGTGGGGAAATCCACATTTATTAACTCCTTTGCAGGCAAAGCCTGTGCAAAGACCGGCAATAAACCAGGTGTTACAAAGGGGAATCAATGGATCCGCCTGAACAAAAGCCTGGAACTTCTTGATACACCCGGAATCCTGTGGCCAAGATTTGAAGATCAGCAGGTGGGGATCCGTCTTGCTCTCATTGGTTCTATCAATGATGAGATCTTAAATAAAGAAGAGCTTGCCATGGAACTGATCCGTTTTTTAATGAGCTCCTATCCTCAGGTGTTGTCGGAGCGTTATGACCTGTCTGCGGAAGATCCCCTGGAGGGCCTGATGCAGATCGCCAGAGCCAGAGCTTGTCTTGCAAGAGGCGGGGAACTGGATTTAAACCGGGCATCCAATCTGCTGATTGAGGATTTCAGAAGCGGTAAATTAGGACGTCTCACTCTTGAGACTCCGCAGCAATCATAAGAATACATCCATGGACCGGCTCATTTTCAGAGCAGGTCCATGTTTTTAATGAAATTACTGGAGAGAATAAGATGAGAAAATTAACGGAAGAGAAACGGTTAGAAGAGCTGAAACGATTGGAAGTAATGAAGGAATTTGAACGGGAATATGAGGCTCATGTACTGGTTTGCGGAATTGACGAAGCCGGAAGGGGACCTTTAGCCGGACCTGTGGTTGCCGGAGCGGTTATTTTACCCAGAGATTGTGAAATCCTTTTTCTCAATGATTCCAAAAAGCTGTCTGAGAAACGCAGGGAAGCTTTGTTTGAAGAAATACAGGAAAAAGCACTGGCAATCGGGCTTGGAGTGGCAGGTCCGGACCGGATTGATGAGATCAATATTTTACAGGCAACTTATGAAGCCATGAGAACAGCAGTTTCCAAGCTGGGAATGCTGCCGGAGGTTTTATTAAATGATGCGGTGACCATTCCGGGTCTTACGATTCCCCAGATTCCCATTGTGAAAGGGGATGGAAAAAGTGTGTCAATCGCAGCTGCCAGTATTATGGCAAAAGTAACCAGAGATCATATGATGGAAGAGTATGATAAACTTTTCCCTCAATATGGTTTCGCAAAGCATAAGGGATATGGCACAGGCGCCCATATCGCGGCGCTGAGGGAGTTTGGCCCCTGCCCCATACACAGACGGAGTTTTATTAAGAATTTCGTGTCTGGGGAGAATTGTGAATAAGAGAGAGACCGGATCCAGGTTTGAAGAGATCGCTGCAGATTATTTACAGCATGCCGGCTATGAGATTCTGGAGCGGAATTACCGGGATCGGTCAGGAGAAATTGACTTAATAGCGAAAGATGGAAGCTATTATGTTTTTGTAGAGGTGAAATACCGGGAAAATGCCAACATGGGTGACCCTGCTGAAGCGGTGGATGCAAGAAAGCAGCTGAAAATCAGGAATACAGCCAGACGGTATTTATATAGGAACCGGTTAGGGGAATCTGTCCCTTGCAGGTTTGATGTAGTGGCCATCTTAGGTCAGGAAATCCGATTGATTTCGGATGCATTTTAAAGGAGGTGCTGGAATGAGTGTTATATGGAAGCGTAAAAATATAAAACCGGGAATGAATTATATGGAGTCAGATCCGGTGCCTTATTTATCCTTTCCTATGCTGGAAAAGACAGGAATGGTGATCCAGGGATTTTCCACAAAGCTTGGGGGAGTCAGTCAGGGCAAATTTGCAACCCTTAATTTTACATTTACAAGAGGAGATAATCCGGATCACGTAATGGAGAATTACAGGAGAATGGCTGCAGTACTTGGGGTGGATGAAAAAAGGATGGTTTTGTCTTATCAGACCCATACCACCAACGTCCGTCTTGTTACGGAGGAGGATGCAGGCAAGGGAATCGGTAAGGAAAGAGATTATAAAGATATAGACGGGCTTATTACCAATGTCCCGGGTATTACTCTGGTCACTTTTTTTGCAGACTGTGTTCCTCTATATTTCCTGGATCCTGTACACAAAGCCATTGGACTCAGCCATTCGGGCTGGAGAGGTACTGTAAGCCGTATGGGGGCAGTGACCATTGAAAAAATGAAGGAAGCTTTTGGAACCAGAGCAGAAGATTTACTTGTCTGTATTGGTCCCAGTATCTGCGGAGACTGTTATGAGGTGGGGGAAGAGGTTGCCCTGGAATTTAAAAAGGCATTTGCGAAAGAGAACTGGAATCAGATCCTTCGGGAAAAAGACAATGGCAAGTTCCTGCTGGATTTGTGGAAGGCCAATGAGATTCTGTTAAAAGAGGCAGGCGTGAAGCCGGAACACATACAGACAACCGATATCTGTACCCACTGCAATTCAGATTATCTGTTTTCCCACCGTACCTGCGGTAATGAAAGAGGGAATCTGGCAGCATTTCTGAGTTTAAAAGAATAGAGATATAAAAATCCGGAAGAACATTTGAATTCTTCCGGATTTCTATTCCATAAAACAACTGGCTTATGCTTTGTATTTTTTCAGCAGCTGCTGAATCTTATCCGTTGAGGATAATGCTGTACTAATAGATACATCGTGGTTTAAGGAATTTACAATTGCGGCGATATACTTGCTGATGTCGGCTTCTACATACCACTCTCTGTTAAACAGCTCACTGGGACGGTAATTTAAGTTTGTGGTCACAACTCTGTCGATGTATCCTTTTCTGTAAAAGTCATCAAACTTATCAAGACCATTGGTAAACAGACCGAAGGTGCAGCATACAATGACCTTGTCTGCTTTGCGCTCTTTTAATTCCCTGGCAGTATCCAACATGCTTTCTCCCGATGAAATCATATCATCTACGATCAGCACTGTTTTTCCTTCTACGGAGGCACCGAGGAACTCATGGGCTACGATGGGGTTGCGTCCGCCTACAACCTTGGAATAATCTCTTCGTTTGTAGAACATACCCATATCCACGCTTAAGTTGTTGGCAAGGTATACGGCACGGTCCATGGCGCCTTCATCAGGGCTGATAACCATCATGTGTTCTTTGTCAATCTTTAAATCAGGGTATTGTCTTAATACTGCTTTAATAAACTGGTATGTGGGCATGAAATTGTCAAAGCCGTTTAATGGGATGGCGTTCTGCACTCTGGGATCATGGGCATCAAAGGTAATGATATTGCTTACTCCCATATTCACCAGTTCTTCTAATGCCATTGCACAGTCAAGGGATTCCCGTTTGGTTCTCTTGTGCTGGCGGCTTTCATATAGAAATGGCATAATTACGCTTACTCTGTGGGCTGTTGCTGTACATGCACCGAGAATACGCTTTAAATCCTGAAAATGATCGTCAGGAGACATGTGGTTTGTATATCCGTTCACTGTATAGGATATGCTGTAATTAGTAACATCTACCATCGCGAAAACATCAGTACCCCGGACGGATTCCTTGACGATTCCTTTCGCTTCGCCGCTTCCAAAGCGAGGACACTCGCAGTTTAGAAGATATGAGTCGATATCGTAACCGCGGTAATGAAGATCTGCCTCACGGCGCTTTAATTCCTCGATATCGTTTCTGCGAAAACCGACAATATGGTCATTTACCTTCCTGGCCAGTTCCCCGCAGCTTTCCAGCGCTGCGATCTTTAGGGGAGCAACAGGTAGCTGGTCGTTAAATACATAATCATTTGCCATGACAAAGATTCCTCCATAATAAATGAACAGCCAGTCGTAAGACTGCCTGTTTTATAATCTTACATCTTTTTATACCATTGAATGACAGAATGCGTCAATAGTCTTTCCTGTATTTCAGTGAAAAAAACAAAAAACGCTTCCTTTACAAAGAGTGACAATCTTGTTATGATATAAAAGATAGCTGCAGAAAGGTAAATATAGAAATGAGCAAAAGAGGACATGTTATAAAAGCTGTAGACACCGGTTCTATTGCAGAAGAACTGGAACTGGAACCAGGAGATGAAGTTCTTTCCATCGACGGACATGAACTGGAAGACATCTTCGATTATGAGTATTATGTAAACAGTGAATCCATTCTTATGACCGTAAGGAAGAAAAACGGAGAAGAGTGGGAATTAGAAATAGAGAACCAATATGAAGATTTAGGTCTTACCTTCGAGAATGGTCTGATGAGTGAGTACCGTACCTGCAGGAATAACTGCATTTTCTGCTTTATTGACCAGATGCCTCCTGGAATGAGGGATACCCTTTATTTTAAAGACGACGATTCCAGGCTTTCATTCTTACAGGGAAACTATGTCACTTTAACCAACATGAGTGAACACGATATTGCGCGGATCATAGAGTTTAAACTGGCACCGATTAATATATCAGTACACACCACAAACCCGGAGTTAAGATGCAGGATGCTTCATAACCGGTTTGCGGGAGAAGCCCTTTCAAAGATTGACCGGCTGTATGAGGCAGGAGTATCCATGAATGGGCAGATTGTGCTCTGCAAAGGGGTGAATGACAAAGAAGAACTGGAACGAACCATAAGTGATTTGTCAAAGTATCTGCCCTACATGGAAAGCGTCTCCATTGTGCCGGTAGGCGTATCCAAATTCAGAGACGGTCTGTTTCCATTAAGCCCCATTGAGAAAGAGGATGCCGTATCCGTTTTAGAGATCGTGGAACGATGGCAGAAAAAGCTTTATAAAGAATATGGCAGCCATTTTATCCATGCCAGTGATGAGTTTTACATTTTGGCTGAGAGGCCTATGCCGGAGGAAACAAGATATGACGGCTATATTCAGCTGGAGAACGGCGTGGGTATGCTGCGGCTTTTAGAGACTGAGGTGAAAGATGCCCTGAAAGAAGAAGCGGCAGTTGATGCAGCAGAGGAACTTTCCATTGCCACGGGAACCCTTGCAGCCCCATTTATTGAGCAGCATGCACGACTGGTAAGTGATAAGTTCCCGGGACGAACCATTCATGTCTACCCCATTGTCAATCATTTCTTTGGGGAGCAGATTACCGTTGCGGGTTTAATTACCGGTCAGGATTTGATTGCCCAGCTGAAGGGAAAACCACTTGGGAAGAGACTTCTCCTCCCTGAGTGTATGTTTCGCAGCGGAGAAGAGGTATTTCTTGATGATCTGACCCGTCAGGATGTACAAAATGCTTTACAAGTACAGGTAGATATTGTAAAATCAAGCGGTCAGGATTTCGTTAACGCTGTTTTAGGATACGTAAATAATAAAAAACCTTCTTATGACGGATATGAATTAAAGGAGATATAATATATGAGTAAACCAGTAGTAGCCATCGTAGGCCGCCCCAATGTGGGAAAGTCTACGCTGTTTAATGTTTTAGCCGGTGAGACCATTTCCATTGTAAAGGATACACCGGGAGTGACCAGAGACCGTATTTATGCTGACTGTACCTGGCTGAATATGAATTTTACCCTGATTGATACAGGCGGAATTGAACCGGACAGCAGCGATGTCATTCTTTCCCAGATGAGGGAACAGGCAGAGATTGCCATTGCTACAGCAGATGTTATCGTATTTATTGTGGATGTACGCCAGGGTCTGGTAGATGCGGATTCAAAGGTGGCAGATATGCTTCGCAAATCCAAAAAACCGGTTGTTCTTGCAGTGAATAAGGTAGACAGCTTCCAGAAGTTTGGCAATGATGTATATGAATTTTATAATCTGGGAATCGGAGATCCCATTCCGGTATCAGCAGCTTCCAGACTGGGATTAGGTGATCTGCTTGATGAGGTTGCCAAGCATTTCGGCACATTCCAGGCAGAAGAGGAAGATGATGACCGCCCAAGAATTGCCATTGTGGGAAAACCAAATGTTGGTAAATCTTCTATAATTAATCAGCTTCTGGGTGAAAACCGGGTTATCGTATCCAATATTGCAGGAACCACCAGAGATGCCGTAGATACGGAGATCGTCCATAATGGCACGGAATACGTATTTATTGATACGGCCGGACTGAGAAGAAAGAGTAAAATCAAAGAAGAACTGGAGCGTTACAGCATAATCCGTACTGTAACAGCTGTCGAGCGGGCCGATGTGGTGGTAGTTGTAATTGACGCAGAAGAGGGCGTTACCGAACAGGATGCCAAGATCGCAGGAATTGCCCATGAACGGGGCAAGGGAATTATTGTGGCTGTGAACAAGTGGGATGCCATTGAGAAAAATGACAAGACCATTTATGAATACACCAAAAAGATTAAAGATACTCTTTCCTTTATGCCTTATGCGGAATTTATCTTTATCTCAGCTAAGACCGGACAGAGAATGAGTAAATTGTTTGAATTGATCGATATGGTTCGTGAGAATCAGACTCTTCGTGTAGCAACCGGAGTTTTAAACGAAATTATGACGGAAGCAGTCGCTCTTCAGCAGCCGCCTTCGGATAAAGGCAAGCGTCTCAGACTTTATTATATGACCCAGGTAGCCGTTAAGCCGCCGACCTTTGTCATCTTTATAAACGATAAAGAACTCACCCATTTCTCCTACACAAGATATCTTGAGAACAAGATCAGGGATGCGTTTGGATTTAAGGGAACCTCCTTAAAATTTATTTATAGAGAGCGGAGCGGAAAGGAACAATAATTATGGAAAGAATGATCTGCCTTATTGCAGGATACCTTTGCGGACTGTTGCAATCCGGTTATTTTTACGGGAAAACACATAAAATTGATATCAGAAAATACGGAAGCGGAAATTCCGGCACCACCAATGCGCTGCGGGTTATGGGACCAAAAGCAGGAGCTGTGGTCTTTTTCGGTGATTTTTTAAAGTCGTTGCTTCCCTGCCTGGCAGTCCGTCTGGTGTTTCAGAATCAGCCGGAGATGATTTATCTTTTGATTTTGTATACCGGTTTTGGTGTCATTCTGGGTCATAATTATCCCTTCTATCTGCAGTTTAAAGGTGGAAAGGGAATTGCGGCCACAGCAGGTCTTATTATGGCGGCAGATTTAAGAATGACGCTCCTGTGTCTGACTTCTTTTATATTAATTGTGTTAATTACGAGATACGTATCTCTTGGTTCACTGGTTGTAGCAACTATATTCCTTATCTGGATGTGTGTATTTGGATCCATGGGCGCATACGGAATTGGTCAGAATCTTCTGCCGGAATTTTACATAGTTGCGGCTTTAATCAGCGGTCAGGCGTTCTGGCGCCACCGGGCGAATATCGGCAGACTGATTCATGGCAAAGAAAATAAAATATCTTTTGGATCCGGAAAAACAAAATGAGGTGAGTCATATGGCTAAAATTGGAATCATCGGATCAGGCAGCTGGGGTATGGCATTGTCTGTACTTCTATATAATAATGGACATGAGGTAATGGTGTGGTCTGCTTTACCGGAGGAAATAAGGGAGATGCAGCAGACCCACCGCCATCATACACTTCCAGACCTTGTACTTCCGGATCATATGGTATTTACAGAGGATCTGGAAGAAACCATGACAGGAAAAGATCTGCTTGTCACAGCAGTACCTTCTGTTTACGTGAGATCAACGGCAAAGCGGATGAATCCGTTCTGCCGTTATGGTCAGGTGGTTGTAAATGTAGCAAAAGGAATTGAAGAATCCAGTCTGATGACATTATCAGAGATTCTGGAAGAAGAACTTCCTATGGCTGACGTAGCTGTGTTATCCGGCCCAAGTCATGCGGAGGAAGTAAGTAAGAGCCTTCCTACCACCTGTGTGGCAGGTGCAACAACGAAAAAGACAGCCGAATACATTCAGAGTCTCTTTATGAGTGAGGTATTCCGGGTTTATACAAGCCCTGATATTTTAGGAATTGAGCTTGGCGGGTCTTTAAAGAATGTAATTGCACTGGCAGCGGGTATTGCAGACGGACTGGGTTATGGAGATAATACGAAGGCTGCTTTAATTACAAGAGGCATCGCTGAAATTTCAAGACTGGGTACGGCTATGGGTGGAAAGATTCAGACGTTTGGCGGTTTGTCCGGTATTGGTGACCTGATTGTAACCTGTGCCAGCATGCACAGCCGGAACCGGAGAGCAGGAATTCTCATGGGTCAGGGTAAGACCATGGAAGAGGCAACCAGCGAAGTAAAAATGGTAGTGGAAGGTATTTACTCCGCAAAGGCCGCACTTGCTCTGTCACAGAAATATGAGGTGTCCATGCCTATTGTGGAGCAGGTAAACGCGGTGCTTTTTGAGGGCAAGTCTGCATCTGAGGCGGTGCGGGATTTGATGCTTCGGGATAAAACGATTGAAAGTTCTGATATTCCGTGGGAATAATCCAAAAGTAGACTTTATTTTATTATTTTAAAACAAAATTAGATTGACATTTTTTAAAAGCCATTCTATTATAAAGACTATGTATACGTTACAACGTTAATGTGTCGTATATAAAATTGTTTCATGAGGAGGAATGGATTGTGAAAAAATCTATGAAAAAGTTACTGAGTCTTGGTTTGGCAATCGCCATGGCGGCATCTTTAACTGCCTGCGGAAGCGGTAAAGCTTCTGAGGGCACAACCGCAGCTGGAACAGAAACCAAGGGTGAAGCACAGACCACCGCAGCCGGCGGCGCAGCAACAGGAGAGGGCACAATTAAGATCGGCGGGATCGGCCCAATCAGTGGTAGTACTGCAATTTACGGACAGGCTGTAAAGAATGGCGCAGAACTGGCAGTGAATGAAATCAATGCAAACGGCGGTATTAACGGAGCAAAGATTGAATTTAATTTCCAGGATGACGAGAATGATACGGAAAAATCAGTGAATGCTTACAATACCTTAAAAGACTGGGGTATGCAGTTACTGGTAGGAACAGTTACTTCCGCTCCCTGTATTGCAGTTGGAGCTGAATCAAGCAACGATAATATGTTCCAGTTAACCCCATCCGGATCTGCAGTAGACTGTACCAAGTTCGAAAATCAGTTCCGTGTATGTTTCTCAGATCCAAACCAGGGTGCCGCTTCCGCACAGTACATCGGTGAAAACAAACTGGCGACTAAAGTAGCAGTTATTTATGACAGCTCTGATGTTTACTCATCTGGTATTCATGACAAATTTATATCCGAAGCAGCAAATCAGGGCATTGAAATTGCATCTGATGAAGCATTTACAGCAGATAACAACACAAACTTCTCTGTACAGCTTCAGAAAGCACAGGATTCCGGTGCAGAACTTGTTTTCCTTCCTATTTACTATTCCCAGGCAGCTTTAATTCTTGCCCAGGCGAAACAGATGGGATATGCTCCTGCATTCTTTGGCTGTGATGGTCTTGACGGACTTCTTACAGTAGAGAATTTTGATACAAAACTTGCTGAGAATGTAATGCTTTTAACACCTTTTGCAGCTGATGCAAAGGATGATCTTACTCAGAAATTTGTAACTTCTTTTAAAGAGAAATACAATGAGACTCCAAACCAGTTTGCAGCAGATGCATATGATGCAGTTTACGCTGTAAAGGCAGCAGCTGAAAAAGCTGGTGTTACAGCAGATATGGACGCTTCCGCAATCTGTGATAAGTTAAAAACTGCAATGACTGAGATTTCTATCAACGGTCTGACCGGTGAAAATATGAAATGGTCTGCAGACGGAGAACCGGATAAGGCTCCAAAAGCAGTAAAAATTGTAAACGGCGTTTATACAGCAATGTAAAATGACCCGCTGGAGGGCCGTCCAAGGGACGACCCTCTTCTTTGATATAATTTTCTTGAATAAAGACGAATGAGGTGCGTTGGTATGATGAGTTTCATATCCTATTTTATTAATGGTTTAAGCCTTGGCAGTGTTTATGCAATCATTGCTCTTGGATATACCATGGTATATGGCATTGCCAAGATGCTTAACTTTGCTCATGGCGATGTTATTATGATTGGAGGATACGTGGTGTTCACAGTTGTCAGCACAATGGGCTTAGGTCCTGTTGCGGGCATTCTCCTTGCGGTTATTCTATGTACTGTATTGGGCGTGGTCATTGAGGGCGTCGCTTATCGTCCTTTACGTATGGCAAGTCCTCTGGCAGTTCTGATTACGGCAATCGGTGTGAGCTACCTGCTTCAAAACATCGCACTGCTTGTTTTTGGTTCCAATCCAAAGTCCTTTACCTCTGTTGTAACAGTTCCGGCATTAAAGCTGGCAGATGGAAAGCTTACGATCTCCGGAGAGACCATCGTTACAATTATCAGCTGTGTTGTCATAATGATTGGTCTGACTACATTCATTAAGAAGACAAGAGCAGGACAGGCCATGCTGGCAGTATCCGAAGACAAGGGCGCAGCCCAGCTGATGGGAATTAATGTAGACGGCACCATTGCACTTACCTTTGCAATTGGTTCTGCTCTGGCTGCCATTGCAGGTGCACTTCTTTGCTCCGCCTATCCGACCCTTACTCCATATACCGGTTCCATGCCTGGAATTAAGGCATTCGTAGCTGCTGTATTTGGTGGAATCGGTTCTATTCCCGGTGCATTAATCGGAGGCCTGCTTCTGGGTGTGATTGAAAACTTAAGCAAGGCTTACATTTCATCCCAGCTTTCCGATGCCATCGTTTTTGCAGTTCTCATCGTTGTCCTTCTTGTGAAGCCTACCGGTATTCTCGGCAAGAAGATCAACGAGAAAGTATAGGTGGACGAAATGGAAAAAAGTACAGCAAAAAAGTTTCATATTGATAAAACATTTAAAACAAATTTAATTACTTACAGCATTGTAATTGCAGCATTTATTATTGTACAGATATTAATTTCTGCTGGACAGGTCAGCAGTCTGATGAAGGGTCTTTTAGTGCCTCTTTGTATTTACAGCATTATGGCGATTTCTTTGAATCTGACTGTTGGTATTCTGGGAGAACTCAGCCTTGGTCATGCAGGTTTTATGTGTATGGGAGCGTTTGCCAGCTCTATATTCTCCATCTCCATGATGGAATCCATACCCAGTGCAGGCATTCGTTTTTTCTTTGCAATTCTAGTGGGCGCAGCAGCAGCTGCAGCTGCCGGTATTGTTGTGGGAATCCCTGTTTTAAGGCTGAGAGGTGACTATCTGGCAATTGTAACACTGGCTTTTGGCGAAATTATTAAGAACGTTGTGAATGTACTTTATCTTGGAAAGGATTCAAACGGATTTCATTTTTCCATGAAAAATGCCATGGCTCTTAAGATGGAAAAAAGCGGAACAATCATATTAAATGGCGCACAGGGAATTACCGGTACACCGAAAAATTCCACCTTCGCCATAGGTGTAATTCTTACCTTAATTACCCTCTTTATTGTCCTTAACCTGATCAATTCCAGATCCGGACGTGCAATCATGTCTGTCCGCGATAACAGAATTGCAGCAGAATCCATTGGAATTAATATAACCAAGTATAAACTTATGGCATTTACCATCTCTGCCTCCCTTGCAGGAGTAGCCGGTGTTTTATACTCCCATAATCTTTCTTCCCTGACAGCCACTCAGAAGAATTTTGGCTATAACCAGTCCATTATGATTCTGGTGTTTGTGGTACTTGGAGGAATCGGGAATATCCGGGGATCTATGATTGCGGCAGTCATTCTGACGCTGCTTCCTGAGCTGTTAAGAGGATTAAATGCTTATCGTATGCTGATTTATGCCATCATCCTGATCGTCATGATGATATTTAACTGGAGTCCGAAGCTGATCGATTTCAGAAAACGTTATTTTCATTTGAACAGGGCGAAGAAGGAGAGGGTATAATCATGGCTTTACTTGAAATTAATAACCTTGGAATTTCATTTGGCGGTCTTCGGGCCGTGGATAATTTCAGCATTACCATTGAAAAGGGACAGCTGTATGGTCTGATCGGACCAAACGGTGCGGGAAAAACCACGATTTTTAACCTTTTAACCGGAGTTTATAAACCAAACGCCGGTACCATATTATTGGATGGCAACAATATTACCGGAAAGAAAACGGTAGATATTAATCGTGCCGGAATTGCGAGAACATTTCAGAATATCCGTCTTTTTAAGGATCTGACGGTTCTTGATAATGTTAAAACAGGTCTTCACAACAGTCATCCCTATTCCACCGTTGCCGGAATTTTAAGGCTTCCTAATTATTATAAAGTTGAAAAGCAGATGGATGAGAAAGCAGTTGAGCTTTTAAAGGTCTTTGATCTGGATAAAGAGAAGGATACCCTTGCGTCCAATCTGCCTTATGGAAAGCAGAGAAAGCTTGAGATAGCAAGAGCGCTTGCCACTGGTCCAAAGCTTCTGCTTCTTGATGAGCCGGCTGCAGGTATGAATCCCAATGAAACGGCTGAACTGATGGATACCATACGTTTTGTACGGGATAATTTTGATATGACCATTCTGTTAATAGAACACGATATGAAGCTTGTCTCCGGGATTTGTGAGCGTTTGACGGTGCTGAATTTCGGTCAGGTGCTTACCCAGGGTAAAACAGCGGATGTGCTTCATGATCCGGAAGTCATCAAAGCATATCTGGGAGAATAAGGAGGCTTTCTACATGGCAATACTTGAAGTAAAAAATCTGGAAGTATATTATGGCGTTATTAAGGCGTTAAAAGATATTTCCTTTGAAGTAAAAGAAGGGGAGATTGTTGCATTGATCGGTGCCAATGGTGCTGGTAAAACAACCACTCTTCATACAATAACCGGTCTGATTAAGGCAGCATCCGGCAACATCCAGTTTGATGGTCATGATATCACCAAAATCAGAGGGGATAAAATCGTAGGCATGGGCATGGCCCACGTTCCGGAAGGAAGAAGGGTTTTCGCAGCTTTAAGCGTTTATGAAAACCTGAAACTGGGTGCCTATACAAGAAGAGATAAGAACGAGATTGAAGAAACTCTTCAGATGATCTACAAGCGTTTCCCCAGACTGTTAGAAAGAAAGAACCAGCCTGCAGGTACATTAAGCGGCGGCGAACAGCAGATGCTTGCCATGGGACGTGCCCTCATGAGCCACCCCAAGGTTATTGTACTGGATGAGCCGTCTATGGGACTTTCACCAATTTATGTGAATGAAATCTTTGATATCATACAGGAAATCAATAAATCAGGCACAACTGTACTTTTAGTGGAACAGAATGCAAAGAAAGCGTTATCCATAGCAAACCGTGCTTACGTTTTGGAAACAGGCTCCATTGTATTAAGCGGAGATGCCAAAGAACTGATGAATGATGATTCGGTTAAGAAGGCATATTTAAGTGAATAAAACAGACATAACAGATGCCGCAGCAAGGCTTTTCCTTGCTGTGGTATTTGTTTTTGCGGCTTAAGAGCAAAAAGTTTGTCCAAAAAATCAAGAAAGGAAAGGCTGATTATGGTAAGATAGGTTCCGGGTATTCCAAAACCAAAGGAGGAAGGATATGTACTGGGTACTTATAAAATGCTGCTTCCGGCAGCAATTTCAGTATAAATGGAATCTGCTTTTTCAGATGGCTGGTGACTGGCTTGGTATCTACATAAAAATCTGTATCTGGCAGGCAATTCTAAATGCAGGCAGTATAAAGAGCATTAATTTTGAAACATTAGTTTCTTATTCCGTTATAGCTGCCCTGGTCAGTGGGCTGTTGTATTCAAGGGTGGCAGAGGAACTGGCAGACCGTTTCCGGACAGGGATGATTGCAATTGATTTTATCCGCCCCATTTCTTTAAAATGGTACTATTTCTTTGGACAATTAGGAGAGAATCTGTATCACGTTCTCTTTGAAGGAATTTTCATTGCAGCAGTGTCATTTATAATTTGGAAGCTGCCCATTCCGGGAGCAGGAACTGTTTTGGTTTTTCTGGTCAGCCTGTTTTTGGGACTATTGATTATGTTTTTTATCCAGTACACCATAGGACTGCTGGTCTTTTGGATGAAAGACGGCACTTATACGCGCATGATAGCAGATGGGTTATTTCTTCTTTTTTCTGGAATTGATATTCCGCTCTGGTTTTATCCTGAATGGCTGAAAACGTTATGCGATTTTCTCCCTTTCTCCTATGTGGCATTTAAGCCTGTTTCTATATGGCTTGGTATGCAGGAGGCACAACAGTGGCAGAAAATATTGCTCATTCAGCTTTCCTGGGTACTCATTCTGTTTATGGCAGAACGGCTTTTATGGAAACAGATTCAAAGCAGTGTAGAAATACAGGGAGGTTGATTGTTCATGTTTGGTTTATATGGTGCGTTTGCTAAAGTCGCTTTCCTGACACAGCTGGAATACAGAGGACAGTATTTTATGCGTATGATTGCTAAATTGCTGGGCTGGTCTTCCGGTTTTATCCTGCTGGTTATTTTACTGAATAAAGTGGGACCTGTGGCAGGCTGGGGGTTATATGAGATTCTTCTTCTATATGCCTTTGATGTTCTTTCTTATTCCATAGCAGGAACGTTTTTTATGGGAGGTTTCGGTAAGCTGCCACGATTGATTCGAAGCGGAGAGCTGGATGGAATTTTAACCAAACCGGTGAATCCTCTTATTTATCTGATCTGCACGAAAATAAGCGCTGGGTATACCAGTAATTATGTGATAGCCGGAGCAATGATAGGAATCAGTCTGCACAAACTGGGGGTCTCTTTGTCCTTTTATCAGTTGATCTGGCTGATTCTCGATATAGCCGGTGCTTCGCTGATACAGGCCGCTGGTTTCATGGTAACAACAATTCCTGCATTCTGGTTTTTAAAAAGCGACGGGCTTTATCGCCTTTTTTACAGGAACCTCACCAGCTTTCTCCAGTATCCCCTTACGATTTACCATGGTGGTATCCGGTTTTTGCTGACCTTTTTACTGCCATATGGATTTATTAATTTTTATCCTGTCCAGTTATTTATTAACAGGCAGGAGGGAGTGCCGTCACCGGTTTTTCTGTTCCTCACACCATTTGTGGGAGCATTTGTATTTTTTATTGCTTACAGATTCTGGAACAAGGGGCTTAACGCGTATCAGAGCACGGGATCGTAAAATAGAAGCGGAGGGTAACAATGTCATATATTACAGTTGATCATGTAACCAGAGAATTTAAAAGCTTTAAACGTCCTGAGGGATTAAAAAAAGCTCTTTCCACCTTGTTAAACCGCAGCTATGAGGTGAAAAAAGCAGTGGAAGATCTATCTTTTTCCATAGAAAAAGGTGAACTGGTGGGATACATCGGACCAAATGGAGCCGGGAAATCCACAACCATTAAAATGCTGACTGGAATCATTACGCCTACCAGCGGAACCATAAAAACCGGAGGATTGGTCCCATGGGAAAACAGAAAAGAAAATGCAAAACACATTGGTGTTGTATTTGGCCAGAGGTCACAGCTCAACTGGGACCTGCCCATGGAAGATACCTTTGAGCTGTACCGAAGAATGTATGGTACTGATAAAGTACAGTTCCGGAAAAATACGCAGATGTTTACAGAACTTTTAGCGATGCATTCTTTTTTAAATAAACCGGTAAGGCAATTAAGCCTTGGGCAGAAAATGAGAGCAGAGCTGGCGATTGCTCTATTGCACGATCCTGATATTTTATATCTGGACGAACCAACCATCGGACTTGATGTCGTGGTAAAGGATAAAATAAGGAGGTTTGTAAGAGAGTTAAACCGTGAGAAGAAGACAACGGTAATTCTTACAACCCATGATATGGCGGATATAGAAGAAATCTGTGACCGTATTATTATGATTGATCACGGAACGCTGATGCTGGACCAGAGCCTTGCCTCGTTTAAATCACAGGGAGCAGACCAGTATTATGTGGAGGTTGCATTCAAAAACTTAAAAAAACCCTTGTCTTTCCATGGTGCAGAGCTTATGAAAGAGCAGCCTTTTTGTCATACTTACAGGATAAATCCCAGACTTGTTTCCATGAATGAACTGCTAAGCAGCATTTCGGAACTATTTGAGGTTACAGACATAACAATTAAGAAGCCAGAAATTGATGAAATTGTACGAAAAATATACACCTCTCAATCAGGAGAACAAAGTGGACAGTTATAATGTGTTAAATGTTGCGATTCAATATGTGGAAGATCACATCAAAGAAACAATATTACCGGAAGAGGTTGCAGAGGCCTGCAATTATTCCGTTTCCAATTTAAAATACTTATTTCATAAAGTATTCCAGTATGGGATGATGGAATATGTAAACAGAAGAAAGATTTCAGAAGCAGCATGCCGGCTGATAAAAACACAGGATTCGGTCTGTTCGGCAGCCTTTTATTATGGATTCGCCTCACAGGAAGTTTTCACCAGAGCATTTTATAAGATATGGCAGGAGACCCCGGGGGTATACAGAAAGAAAAGGCATTTTTACGGTCTTTATCCAAAACAGGAGTTTCATTGCGACGAATGCGGTGTTTTTCGCAGGCGGTTTGATTTAAGCGGCCTCATAGAAGAATTAAATGCAAGAGACTGCTCGACAATTGTTTGTTTTGATATTGTAGGAATCCGTTTTATTAAAACCTGCTATGGAAAAGATGCCGGAGAGGCCGCCGCTTTACATGCCCTGCAGCGAATGGAAGAATTAATGGGCACAGATTGCAGTCTTTACCGGCTGGCAGGCGATAAGTTTGCTGTGAATTTAGGAGGAGCAGGGTATCCGGCTGCCAGGAACGCAGCATTAGAGGTTCTAAAGGCCAATGGCACCAGTTTTATTTTTAAAGGAAATGAAATTTTCTTATCCATGTTTGCCGGAGTGACTCAGATAACTGCCAGGGGAATTACTTCAAAACAGCTGTTTGATAAGTTAAATCTTACCATAGAAGAGGCTCATAAGAGGCTGTTTCGGAATTTTACCAGTCCTTACGGATTTCCTGCTTTTGGACTTTTCTACGATGATGCTTCCGGCCTTTACAAAGGCAAGGTCAGCCATGCACACAGGGAAACAGGAAAAGACGGTCATGGATTTAGCTGCAGGATCCCCTGCGAGGAAATAAACTATTTCTTTTCTATTGATGACGAAACAGAACCGGTCTGCTGGAATACAACAGAAAAAGAATACCATCTGTTTTTCCCGGATGGTGAGGACTGGTATCGGAAAACAGTTTATGACAGCTCAAAAGAGGTGGTGAGAGAACATTATTATATCATCAGAAACTTACGGTATCATAAGGATCAATCCTTAACCTATACCTTGCTGCATTTGGAAATTACCCTCACTGCAGATGGCCGGGTGATGACGCTCAATGGCGGTGAATTAAAGGAGGTCCTAAGTCAGGGAATCATTTCTAAAAAAGAGTATCGTAAAATTATAAATACCGGTAAATCCATCCTTAACCGGATCGAAAAGAAAAGGGAATAATCTTTTCACCCCCGCATATTATGTAACAGCACAGAAGGGGGAATCTTTATGGACAATTATAACGTATACAATGATATCAAAGCCCGGACCAACGGAGAAATCTACATCGGAGTTGTTGGCCCCGTCAGAACAGGAAAATCCACCTTTATCAAGCGTTTTATGGAATTGATGGTACTGCCGGGCATGGAAGACGAACACCAGAAAACTCAGACAAGGGACGAACTGCCACAAAGCGCAGCCGGCAAGACCATTATGACGACGGAACCTAAATTTATTCCCAAAGAGGCCGCAACCATCCGCCTGGGAGATGAGATTGAAACCAAGGTCCGCCTGATCGACTGCGTGGGATTTATGGTAGATGGAGCAGCCGGCCATATTGAAAATGAAGAAGAACGTCTGGTAAAAACACCATGGTTTGATTATGAGATTCCATTTACGAAAGCGGCGGAAATTGGAACCAGAAAAGTTATCAATGATCATTCCACCATCGGAGTTGTTGTTACCACAGACGGTTCTATCGGTGAGCTGAAGCGCCCCAACTACATAGCTGCAGAAGAACGTACCGTTTCGGAGCTTAAAAATCTTGGAAAACCATTTCTTATACTGCTCAATTCTGCAAAACCATATTCAGAGGAAACCGTTGCCCTGGCAAACGATATGAATCAGAAATATGGTGTAACAGTAATGCCTATTAACTGTGAACAGTTAAAGAAAGAAGATGTGGGAAATATTCTGGAACGGGTATTAAAGGAATTCCCCGTAACGGAAATGGATTTTTACATTCCAAAATGGCTTGAAATTCTTCCTGCCACTCACTGGTTAAAGGCTCAGGTAATTCAGGCAGCGAAAGACATGGTAAAAAAGGTTGCACAGATGAAGGATGTATCTTCCGGGTTATTTAACGGAGAAACAGAGAGTATCCGCGGGATTAAAGTCCAGAACATGAACATGGCAGACGGAAGCGTATCCGTTGATATGGATGTGGATGACAGCTATTACTATCAGATTTTAAGTGATTACGTGGGAATTCCCATTGAAGGGGAATATCAGCTGATGCAGACCTTAAGTGAACTGGCAAAAATGAAAAAAGAATATGAAAAGGTCAATCAGGCCATGAGTCAGGTCAGACTGAAAGGCTATGGGGTTGTGACTCCGGAACGTTCAGAAATCATGCTTGATGAGCCTGAGGTAATTAAACATGGGAATAAGTACGGCGTAAAAATGCGTGCGGAAGCCCCTTCCATTAATTTAATCAAAGCCCATATTCAGACTGAAATTGCCCCGATTGTAGGCAGTGAGCAGCAGGCAGAGGATTTAATTGCCTATATTAAGGAAAATGCAAGAGAAAGTGAAGAAGGTATCTGGAACACCAATATCTTTGGAAAATCCATTGAACAAATTGTAGAAGACGGAATTCAGACAAAAGTATCTCAGCTTACGGAAGATTGTCAGATGAAGCTGCAGGACACCCTCCAAAAAATTATTAACGATAGTAATGGCGGTATGATTTGCATTATTATCTAAATTAATGGTATAATAGGAAAAACAAATACAAAAGGAGGGCTTTTATGAAATTGACATTCATCGGCGCAGCCCACGAGGTAACCGGAAGCTGTCATTATCTGGAAGCGGCAGGGTTAAGGGTTCTTGTGGACTGCGGAATGGAGCAGGGGATTGACCGATTTGAAAATGCCAGCCTGCCTGTCAGCTACGCTCAGATTGATTATGTGCTGCTGACACACGCCCACATTGACCATGCAGGGCTGCTTCCTTTTATTTATGCCAGAGGCTTTCGGGGAAAGGTGATTTCTACCGATGCCACAGCTGATCTTTGCGCAATCATGTTAAAGGACAGTGCCCACATTCAGGAGTCAGAGGCAGAATGGAAAAATCGGAAAGCAAGGCGTGCAGGTCTTCCGGAAGAAGAGCCCCTTTACGGAATGAATGACGCCATGGGGGTATTGGAACTGTTCCGGTCCTATCAGTATAACGAAAAAGTAGAACTGGAAGATGGCTTCACCATTCGGTTTACCGACGTGGGTCATCTTCTTGGTTCCGCTTCCATTGAAACCTGGATCAGAGAAGAAAACTGCTCCAGGAAAATTGTTTTCTCCGGCGATATCGGCAACAAGAATAAGCCGTTAATCCGCGATCCGCAATATATAAAGGATGCCGATTATGTAGTGATGGAATGTACCTACGGGGATCGTCTCCATGGCAAAATACCAGATCATGTAAGTGTGCTTGCAGGCATTGTCCAAAAAACCCTTGACCGGGGCGGGAATGTGGTAATACCTGCTTTTGCTGTAGGAAGAACCCAGGAGCTGCTATATATGTTCCGGCGGATTAAGACCGAGAAACGGATTACAGGACACGATGGATTTGAGGTATACGTTGACAGCCCTCTTGCCGTTGAGGCAACACAGATTTTTAAAGACAATCTGGCAGATTGTTATGATGAGGAAACCAGGGATCTGGTTATGAATGGGATTAACCCCATATCATTTCCTGGTCTGAAGCTTTCCGTAACCAGTGAAGATTCCAGAAACATCAATTTTAATTCAAAGCCCAAAGTTATTATATCGGCTGCAGGAATGTGCGATGCCGGACGTATCCGGCACCATTTAAAACATAATCTGTGGCGCCCGGAGTGTACCATTGTCTTTACGGGCTATCAGTCCATAGGGACGCTTGGCAGAAGCCTGATCGATGGAAGCACCGATGTAAGGCTTTTTGGTGAAACCATACAGGTGGAGGCCCATATTGAACAGATGGGTGGGATGAGTTCCCACGCAGATATGGAAGGATTGATTGCCTGGTTGAATGCATTTGAAGAAAAACCGCGACAAGTATTTTTGGTTCATGGCGATGATCTGGTCTGCAATTCCTTTGAACAGCTTTTAAGAAAAGAGTATGCTTACGAAGTGAGTGCACCCTATTCTGGTTCCATCTATGATCTGGCTCTAGGCAGATGGGTGGATGAAACAGAAGGAATCGCAGTGGTCAAAGCGCCCGAAACTGCTAAAAAACCGGTTGGCGTTTATGGCCGGCTGTTTGCTGCAGGTGAGCGTCTGCTGCAGGTAATCCGTCATAATGAAGGCGGAGCCAATAAAGATCTGGCAAAATTTGCGGATCAGATTAATTCATTGTGTGATAAATGGGACAGATAAGAATAAGGAGAACGTGAGAAATTGACAAAGGTACAATTATTTACAGATGGAGCTGCAAGAGGAAATCCTGACGGACCGGGAGGTTACGGCGCGATTTTGCAGTTTACAGATTCCACAGGGCAGCTCCATGAAAAATCCATGTCTGCAGGATATGTGAAAACTACGAACAACCGGATGGAACTGATGGCTGCCATAATAGGTCTGGAAGCGTTAACACGCCCATGCCAGGTGGAGCTGTATTCCGATTCCAAATATTTAACGGATGCATTCAACCAGCACTGGATTGATAACTGGGTGAAAAATGACTGGAAAAGAGGTAAAAGCGGTCCTGTAAAGAATATTGATTTATGGGAGCGCCTGCTGAGGGCAAAAGAGATGCATCAGGTGACGTTTCACTGGGTAAAAGGACATGCTGGTCATCCGATGAATGAAAGGTGTGATGTTCTGGCAACCAGTGCAGCTGACGGACATGATCTGCTTACGGATGAAGGCATTTCCTAAAGAGATAAAGTTGTGTTAAAACTTACATATCTCTTACAATCTCTTACTAAATCCAGTTTCCTATTTTCTTTCTTTTTTATTTGTGATATGGTAATTTTATTAAATCATGTTAGGATGAAAAGTCATGAATAGAAACAGAGGGATTTGGATTGTAATAGGAAGTATACTGGTCGTCGGTATCCTGGTGACCTTTGCTACCTTCAGCTTTGTTAATGGTAAAGACAGCACAACGAATTCTTCCGTAGTTTCAGGATATTCCGAGGACAGCCCGCTTTCAAAAGAAGAAAAAGCAGCAGGAAGCGATGCTGTCCGGCAGATCTCTCCGGATATCATGATGCAAAAAGAAGTACAGAAGAAATCAGCTGCCGTTGAAACGGAAGCATCTTCGGAATCAACCACCTCTGAAGAGAATAGCGATACTGCCCAGCTTCAGGATACCCAGGGTCCGATGATGAAGCGTGCACTTATGGCAGAGCCGGCTGCAGGCGATACAGAACCATCCGAAGAAAGTGAAGCCCAGTCAGTAGGCCCGGAACCTGTCATTACACCGATTACTCCGGATTCAAAGGCCAAGACAGCCCTGGTGGCTGTTCCTGATGAAAGTGCAGATTATTTCAGGAAGCATCTCAAAGAATTGGATACTCAGATTAAAAAGATGAGAGAGGATTCCGCAGACTCTAACACATATTCCATGAAAGCCCTGGCCGACAAAGAACTGAAGCTGTGGAACCGGGAGCAGAATACAATATATGAGGCGATTTCTGAAAGCCTGCCCGAAGATTCAAAAAGAAAGCTGGAAGCATCACAGCAGTCCTGGATTAAAGACAGGGATATGAAAGCGGAGGAAGCTGCGAAGAAGTACAGCGGCGGTTCTCTGGAAGAACTGGAATTTACTGCTTCTCTGGCGGAATCCACCAGAGAGAGAGCTTATGACCTGATCACAGAGTATGAGGAATTTCTTTCTCCATAGAAGAAACTAAAAAGTACGGTTTTTGCCGTACTTTTTTCTATTGTGTAAAAAAAATAACAAATGAATATCTTGCTAAATAAAATCCCTTGTGATAGGATAATAAAATGAGCGATATTATAATAACTTTCGGGAGGAAAAAATAATGACAGAAATATTTGCAAGTTTCCTGGGAACCGCTATTAAATTCCTGTTTTTCCTGTTTATTTCCTGGGGAGGAATTGTATGCGGAAAGAAATACAGAGATCATAAAGACGCCGCCAGTGCCGCAGCTGGTGCGAATGAGACTAAATAACAAACGGAGGACAGTAACGTGAATAACTACGGTGTGAATGAGCTGAGGAGAATGTACCTGGAATTCTTTGAGAGTAAGGGACATTTAGCGATGAAAAGCTTCTCCCTGGTTCCACATAATGATAACAGCTTGTTATTGATCAACTCGGGTATGGCACCCTTAAAACCTTATTTTACAGGTCAGGAGATTCCTCCAAGAAAACGAGTAACAACCTGCCAGAAGTGTATCAGAACCGGTGATATTGAGAATGTTGGCAAGACTGCCCGCCACGGCACATTTTTTGAGATGCTTGGCAACTTTTCATTCGGAGATTACTTTAAGAATGAAGCAATTCACTGGTCATGGGAATTTTTAACAGAGGTAGTCGGACTGGATCCGGACAGGCTGTATCCTTCCGTATACTTAGACGATGATGAAGCATTTGAGATCTGGAACAAAGACATCGGTATTGCGCCAGAGCGTATCTTCCGGTTTGGTAAGGAAGATAACTTCTGGGAGCACGGAGCAGGTCCTTGTGGTCCTTGTTCTGAGATTTATTATGACCGCGGTGAAAAATATGGCTGTAAAAAGCCAGGCTGTACCGTAGGCTGTGACTGTGACCGTTATATGGAAGTATGGAATAACGTATTTACCCAGTTTGAGAACGACGGTCAGGGAAACTATGAAGAATTAAAGCAGAAGAATATAGATACAGGTATGGGTCTGGAACGTCTTGCAGTAGTGGTTCAGGATGTGGATTCCATTTTCGATGTAGATACAATTAAAGCGCTTTTAAACCGCGTTGCAACCCTTGCCAATACAGAGTATAAAAAGGATGGAGATGTTGATGTATCCCTCCGTCTTATCACTGATCATGTGCGTTCCTGTACTTTTATGATTTCCGATGGTATTATGCCGTCCAATGAAGGAAGAGGATATGTACTGCGCCGTCTTTTAAGAAGGGCTGCCCGTCATGGAAGACTGATAGGCATTGAAGGCAAATTCCTTGCGGATTTATCGACTACTGTGATTGAACTTTCAAAGGATGGCTACCCGGAACTGGAAGAGAAAAAGGCCATGATATTAAAGGTTCTTACGCAGGAAGAAGATAAGTTTAATAAGACCATTGACCAGGGTCTTGCCATTTTAAATGATCTGGAAGAAGATATGGTAAAAAAAGGAATCAAAGTTCTTTCCGGAGAGGATGCGTTCAAGCTTTATGATACCTATGGATTCCCTCTGGATTTAACTCTTGAGATTCTGGAAGAAAAACAGCTTGGTGTGGATGAAGCAGGCTTTAAGGCAGCCATGCAAAAGCAGCGGGAAACTGCCAGAAACGCAAGAAAGACCACCAATTATATGGGCGCAGATGTAACGGTTTACCAGTCCATTGATCCATCTCTTACCACAGAATTTACAGGTTACGACAGTCTGGTTTGTGATACGGTAATCACTGCACTTACCAGTGAAAGTGATCTTGTGGAAGCGCTGACTGACGGAGAAACCGGAACAATTATTACGGAAAAAACCTCCTTCTACGGAACCATGGGCGGTCAGCAGGGTGATACCGGTGTGATTGTCTGTGAAACAGGAGAATTTAAAGTAGAGGATACCATTCACCTTCAGGGCGGCAAAGTCGGCCATGTGGGAAGAGTTGTAAAAGGCATGCTTCAGACCGGTGATAAAGTTACCTGTAAGGTATGCGAAAAGAACCGTCAGAATACAGGAAAGAACCACAGTGCAACCCATCTTCTTCAGAAGGCATTAAGAACCGTGCTTGGAAACCATGTAGAGCAGGCGGGATCCTTCGTAGATGGAGACAGACTTCGTTTTGACTTTACTCATTTTTCAGCATTAACACCGGAGGAGATCCTTAAGGTTGAGACTCTTGTGAATGAAAAAATCAAAGAATCTCTCCCTGTACAGACAGAGATCATGACTCTTGAAGAGGCGAAAAAATCCGGCGCCATGGCGTTATTCGGCGAAAAATATGGTGACAGTGTCCGCGTGGTAAAAATGGGTGACTTCTCTACAGAACTTTGCGGCGGTACTCATATTTCCAATACAGGAGTGATCGGATCCTTTAAGATCCTGTCAGAAACTGGTATTGCGGCTGGTGTCCGCAGAATCGAGGCATTAACCGGAGACGGCTTAATGAACTATTATAAAGAAACAGAATTGACTCTGCATGAAGCAGCAAAAACTGCTAAGACCACACCTGCTTCCCTGACAGCAAAGATCGAATCTCTCCTGGAAGAGATCAAAGCTCTTCATTCTGAAAACGAGAAGTTAAAGAGTAAGCTGGCCAATGATTCCCTGGGTGATGTTATGGATCAGGTAACAGAAGTTAAGGGTATGAAAGTTCTGGCTGTAAAGGTTCTTGATGTGGATATGAATGGTCTTCGAAACTTAGGTGACCAGTTAAAAGACAAACTGGGAGAAGGTGTAATCGTCATCGCATCTGTTCAGGATGGAAAAGTTAATTTAATGGCTGCTGTAACAGATGAGGCTCAGAAAAAAGGAGCCCATGCAGGCAACTTAATTAAAGCCATAGCTTCCCTTGTTGGAGGAGGCGGCGGCGGACGTCCAAATATGGCTCAGGCCGGCGGAAAGAATCCGGCAGGAGTAGATGAATGCTTATCCAAAGTATCTGAAGTAGTGGCTGAACAACTGAATTAATAGCAGGATTAATTGAAAAAATATAAAAAATTTTTCTTGACGTATGGCAGAATTATGCTATAATCATATCAGTGCTATAAAATACCCAAACAGTTGTATTATGCACAAGTACACAACTGGAGGGAGGTTAGGTGTGAGCTATGTCAAATGTAATCGTTAAAGACAACGAGAGCTTAGATAGCGCTTTACGCAGATTCAAAAGAAACTGTGCAAAAGCAGGTATCCAGCAGGAAATTCGTAAGAGAGAGCATTACGAAAAGCCAAGCGTAAGACGTAAGAAAAAGTCTGAAGCTGCAAGAAAACGTAAATATAACTAATTCTTAAAAGATGAATCCCTGGTCTCTTTTCGTGACCAGGGGTTTTTTCGTCTTTTTATGAGCGATAGAATTTTCCCTGTCTCGATTGCATATAGTAGAAAAGAAGAAATCAGAGAGAGGCGAAAAAGTCATGCTGGAGGAAACAAAGGTAAAAGCAGCTTCCGCCTTAAGACTTCCAAAGGATGTGGTTCTTGGAGAGGTGCTTGTGTCGTTTTTGGGACGCCATAGTGTTGTGATCGAAAATTACAGAAGTATTATTTTATATACCGACTGTTTAATCAAGATTCAGGCAAAAAACTGCCGGGTTATCATCGGTGGAAGCCGCCTGATGATCGAGTATTACACCAATGAGGAAATGAAAATTAACGGTTACATTAAGTCCCTGGAATTTGATTAACCGGGAATCGTGGAGGTGTAATTACGTGCTTATATGGTTGAATCATCACTTTTTTGGATATCTTTTGGTTGAGATGACCGGTTTTTCTCCGGAGCGCTTTTTTAATATGTGCAGCGCACATGAAATAGAGGTTTGGGATGTATTTCATATTGGCCATACATACCGGTTTTTTATTACAGTACCGGGATTTCGTAAAATCAAGCCTCTTGTCCGTAAATCGAAGGTCAGACTTAGAATTTTGAAAAAGTTTGGACTTCCTTTTTTTTTATACCGAAACCGAAGAAGAAAATATTATGCAGCTGGATTTTTGGGCTTTCTCATGATTCTTTATGCTCTTTCCCTGTTTATCTGGGATATCGAATTTGATGGGAATCAGATGTATACATACGACACTCTTTTGAAGTTCTGTGAATCAGAGGAGATCCGTTATGGAATGAAAAAATCCAAAATTGACTGTGATGTGCTGGAAGAATCCCTACGAACCCGTTTTCCAGAGATCACCTGGGTTTCTGCAAGGGTATCAGGCACCAGACTTTTGGTTAAGATAAAAGAAAATGAGGTTCTCTCTGACATTCCGGTCAGGGATGAAACTCCCTGTGATCTTGTTGCGCAGAAAGACGGAACGATTACCTCCATGATTGTCAGAAGCGGAGTTCCCAAGGTAAAAATCGGGGATCAGGTGAAAGCCGGAGATGTGCTGGTCAGCGGTACACTTCCCATCATCGGAGATAATGAAGAAGTTGTAAATACCCATTATGTACACTCTGACGGGGATATTACGGCAAGAACGGAGTATCATTATAACAGGAATCTTCCCCTTTTTAAAACCATTGATGTAGAGACAGGAAAAGTGAGAAAAGGACAATATGTAAAAGCATTTCAGTTTTCATTTCTTCTTATGAGACCAAGACCGGAAGGAACCTCGTGGAAACGTACCATGGAGGAAACCCAGCTTCATTTATTTGAAAACTTTTATTTACCCATCTATGTAGGAATGATAACCGGGAAAGAATATATATCATATGAACGTCCTTACACAGATGCAGAGAAGAAAGAACTGGCTGATCAGATGAATCAGAACTTCCAGAAAAAATTATTGGAAAAGGGGGTACAAATTCTGGAAAATCATGTTAAAATACTAGATAATGAATCTTTGTGCCGGATTACCATGGATTTTGTGACAGAAGAACCATTAGGAAAACAGCAAGCACTGGAGATGCAGACAACTGAGGAACCGGAGGAGACAAATAATTCAAATGAGCGTAATTGAAACTATCATAGATATCCCCATTGAACACGAGAAGAATGTATGCGGACAATTTGACAGCTACTTGAAAAAAATAGAACGGACCCTTCATGTTACCATGATTGCCAGGGATGGAGCACTTAAAATTATCGGTCCGGAACAGATGGTACAAAGAGCTAAGAGTGTATTCAGCAATCTGATTGAGCTTTCCAAACGAGGGAATGTAATCGCAGAGCAGAATGTGGATTATGCCCTTTCCCTTTCCTTTACAGAAAGCGACAATCAGATTCTTGAGATAGATAAGGACATTATATGCAGAACCATTAACGGAAAACCGGTTAAGCCAAAGACTCTGGGTCAGAAACAGTATGTAGATCAGATCAGAAAAAAGATGGTGGTATTCGGAATCGGTCCGGCAGGAACCGGTAAGACTTATCTGGCCATGGCAATGGCAATTCAGGCCTTTAAAAACGGTGAGGTTAACAGAATTATTTTAACCAGACCTGCAATTGAAGCCGGGGAGAAGCTGGGTTTTTTGCCCGGTGATCTTCAAAGTAAGATCGACCCCTATTTAAGACCGCTTTACGATGCGCTCTACCAGATCATGGGTGCTGAAAGCTATCTCCACAATGCAGAAAAGGGTCTGATTGAGGTGGCTCCTCTTGCTTATATGCGCGGCAGAACTCTGGATAATGCATTTATCATCCTTGATGAGGCTCAGAACACCACGCCAGCCCAGATGAAGATGTTTTTAACAAGAATCGGTTTTGGTTCCAAGGTGATTGTCACTGGTGACCAGACCCAGAAGGATCTTCCGGCAGGAGCCGTTTCAGGTCTTGATATGGCCATGAGAATCTTAAAGAAAATTGATGATATCAGCTTTTGCCAGCTGACCAGCAGTGACGTAGTCCGCCATCCGCTGGTTCAAAAAATTGTACAGGCTTATGATGAATTTGAGTCAAAGAAAAAGACCAGTGACAGAAAAGTTAAATCGGTCACAGGAAGAAAGGCACATTATGACGATTAATATAGAATACGAAGCGGAGAAAAAGCTGAAAATTCCCTATGAAGAGATTATAACCAGTGTAGTCGAAGAAGCCATAGACTATGAAAACTGCCCTTATGAGGCAGAGATTAATGTTTTAATTACAGATAATGAGGATATCCGACAGATCAATCAGGAATACCGAAACATTGACAGTCCTACTGATGTACTTTCCTTTCCCATGATTGAATATGAATTACCAGCCAATTTTGATCATCTGGAAGAGGAATCCTATGATTCCTTTAACCCGGAGACAGGAGAGCTACTTCTGGGAGATATTGTGGTCTCTGTTGATAAGGTTGAGGAGCAGGCGGAAAAATACGGGCATTCCGTAGAACGGGAGCTGGCATTTTTAATCGCTCACAGCATGCTGCATTTATTCGGTTATGACCATATGCAGGAGGAAGAGCGTCTTGTCATGGAACAAAAGCAGGAAGAAATTTTAAGTCGGAGGGGATACGTAAGATGAGAAAAGGGGTATGGTTTGGTTTTGCGATAGGAATGCTGTCTGCAGCCCTGTTAACTGGCTGCAGTAAAAAATACGAGGAAGTATCTGTTACAAATCTGCAGTCAGAATCACAGAAAGAACAATCGACAGAAGAAATCCGCATAAACAGCAGTACAGAGCAATCCTCCGGGGAAGAGACAGAATCCGGTGAATACTATACCAATGAAGAACGTATCGAAAAAGATGGTAAAATACGCAGCTACTTAACCGGGGAGATGGTGGATGCATCAATCGGAAACCGGAGACCGGTAGCAGTGATGATGAGCAATGATAAGGAGGCTTTGCCTCAATATGGAATCAACCGTGCAGGAGTTGTATATGAAGCTCCGGTAGAAGGCGGAATGAACCGGTATATGGCTATTATAGAAGATTATGATAATCTTTCAAGAATCGGTTCGGTCAGAAGCTGCCGGACATATTATACATACTTTGCACGTGAATTTGATGCTGTATATGCCCATTTCGGGCAGAGCACCTTTGCCAAACCTTATTTAAACAACCTGGATCATATCAATGGTCTTGAGGCCATTGGTTCTGTGGCATATTTTCGTTCCTCTGACCGGAAATCTCCTCACAATGCCTATACCAGCGGAGAACGGTTAAACAAGTCCATAGAAAAGCTGGGCTTTAAAAGGGAATATAATTCTGACTATAAGGGACACTACCGGTTTGCCAAAACAGGTCATGAGGTTACCTTAAAAGATGCAGAAAGTGTAAAGGATGCTTATAAGGTTTATCCTGGCTATGTTTATAATAAGCCATGGTTTGAGTATCATGAGGATGACGGGCTTTATTACAGATATCAGTACGGAAAAGCTCATCAGGGAGACGAAGGACAGATCAAAGTGAAGAATATCATACTCCAGTATTGTCCCTCTGCTCATTATGCAACAACCGAATATCTTAACATTAATGTTCACAATGATTCGTTCGGAATGTATGTGACCGGGGGCCGGGCTATTCCGGTGAAATGGTCTAAGGATGGAGAATTCGGGCCCACACATTATTACGATATGGAGAATAACGAGATCATCCTGAACCAGGGGAAGACCTGGGTTTGCATTGTTTCGGCACAGGATTCTCCCAAAGTAGAAATTTATGGAAAACAGTAAGACAGGCAGAAAAACAAATAAAAGGGGCGGTTCCAACTTCCTTGTTCAGGGGATTATACTTGCGGCTGCAGGTATAATCGTCCGAATAATCGGAATGTTTTACCGGATCCCCTTGGCAGATATTCTGGGAGATGAAGGAAACGGCTATTATAGCTCGGCTTTCTCCATCTATTCCATTTTATTGATTGTCTCCTCCTACAGTCTTCCCACTGCAGTTTCCAAGATGGTTGCTGTAAGGCTGGCGAGAAAGGAATATATTAATTCCATAAAGGTGCTGAAAGTATCTTTGTTTTATGGAACGGTGGTAGGGGGTCTGGGAGCCGCAGTTTTATGGTTTGGAGCGGATTTATTTGCCAATGACTTTTTAAAGATGCCCTATACCAGCTATGCCTTAAAAACACTGGCTCCCACAATTTTAATTATTGCGTATCTCGGAGTCTTCAGAGGATATTTTCAGGGAATTGGCACCATGCTTCCAACGGCCATTTCCCAGATTTTTGAGCAGATTGTCAACGCAGTCATCAGCATCTATGCAGCAGCCATGCTCTTTCAGGAGGGAGTCCGTTCCAATGCGCTCTACGGATCTACCCAGTATTCCTATGCGTTTGGTGCAGCAGGTGGAACCATAGGTACTGGAGCAGGTGCACTTGCCGGGCTTTTATTCCTTTTATTTATCCTGTTCAGCTACCGGCCTGTTATGAAACGACAGTCAAGAAGAGACCGTTCCGGATATCTGGAGACGTATGGCAGTTTGTCGGCAGTATTGATTATGACGGTTCTTCCCATTGTATTCAGCAGTGTGGCGTACAATATCAGCATTGTTGTTGATAACAGCATCTATGGTATCAGTATGGCTTCTATGGGAATGGGAGCTCCTGAAATTGCCGCCAACTGGGGAATCTATTCCGGTAAGTACCGGCTTCTTTTTAATATTCCGGTGGCGATAGCCAATTCTCTGGCTTCTGCCTTAATCCCATCCCTGTCACAGGCGGTGGCGGAAAGAAGCAGACCTCAGATTATCAGAAAGATATCCATGGTAATTCGTTTTTCCATGATCATTGCAATTCCTTCCACTGTGGGACTGACTGTCCTTGCAGGACCTATCTGTAATCTGTTGTTTAGCAGAAGTGATAACGTTTCCCTGATTAAGATGATGATCTATGGTTCCTCAGCTGTTGTATTTTTCTCTCTGTCAACGGTCACCAATGCAGTCCTTCAGGGGATTAATCATATGAAGACGCCTTTAAAGAATGCAATTATTTCCCTGATTCTTCATGTGGGAATTCTTTGGGTGATGCTGTATCCCTTTAAGATGGGGATCTATGGAGTTTTATATTCCAATATATTGTTTGCACTGACCATGTGCCTGCTCAATGGTTTTTCGATCCGGAGATATTTAAATTACAGACAGGAGATTAAAAAGACGTTCTTTCTTCCCACTCTGGCAGCGGGAATTATGGGTGCTGTCTGTTATGGAGTCTATTTCCTGGTACATGCTGTCTTAAAACATAATATATTGGGAGTTTTAGCAGCTGTCGCTGCAGCAGTGATTGTATATGGAGTTTTACTGTTAAAATTCCAGTGTGTTGATGAATCAGAGTTAAATGGCTTTCCCGGAGGGAGAAAATTGGCAGGTATTGCAAGAAAATACCATCTTTTGTGATTAAAATGTAAGAAGAAAGCAGATACTATACTTACGTGAAGGAGGTATTAACTCATGAAGAAGTATATGTTCTGCTTTCTATTATTTGTTGCGGCATCTGCGATCTGTCTGGGAGTCGGCTTTGCCATTACCAAAGACAGTGTACGACCGGAGGAGGCCCTCCCTGGGGCAACCATAGAAACCGAAACTGTGACGGAAGCGCAGATAGTCATAAATCAGGAAGAGGCAAAGCCTGCCAATGCTGAAAGTAAGGATAAGTATTATCTTGTATCAGAGGATGGGTATTTACTCGTCCTCTATCAGGATAAAACAACCATCTGTCTTTATACCCATATGCCGGTGACAGATTTTCCGGAAGAAGAAAGAGGAAAGCTGATGGATGGAATCTGGTTTTCTTCCATGGTTGAAGTATTTAATTATCTGGAATCCTATACAAGTTAAATGAAATGTGATTGATATTTTACCATAAAGCAGATACAATAGGTCTGACTGAATGTAAGGAGGACAGGATGAAACAACAGATCATAATTATAGGGGCTGGAGCTTCTGGTCTGGCAGCTGGCATTTCAGCAGCCAGAGAGGGAGCTTCTGTTACAATTATGGAACATACAGCCAGGCCGGGAAAGAAACTTCTTTCAACCGGTAACGGGAAGTGCAATATTACCAATCTCCAGCTTCCAAAAGATGCTTACAGGGGAAATCAGCCGGATTTTGTATTTCCGGCACTTCATACAGTTACGGTAAGCCAGACCATGGATTTTTTTAGAGAGTTGGGAATCGTGCTCACAGAACGAAATGGATATGTGTATCCCAACTCGGGACAGGCATCTACTGTTTTGGAGGCAATGCTGTTTGAACTGGAGCATCTGGGTGTCCGGATAATGACAGAATGTCCTGTAAAAGAAATCAAAAAGGATCTGACTGTGATTACGGATCATGGCAAACATAGAGGTGACAGGATTATTCTTGCAGCTGGCTCCATGGCAGCTCCCAAAACAGGATCTGATGGCAGCGGTTATAGCCTTGCCAGTAAGCTGGGGCATCATATTATAGAGCCTCTGCCTGCTCTGGTTCAGCTTCGCTGTAAGGAAAAATGGTACAAACAGGCGGCAGGAGTCCGAACGGATGCGCTTGTGACTCTTAAGATAGATGGGAAGGCCGCGGCCTCAGACAGAGGAGAGCTTCAGATCACCGATTATGGAATCTCCGGAATCCCTGTTTTCCAGATCAGCAGATATGCGGCAAGAGCCCTGAATGAAGGAAGAAAGGCTGAGGCACAGCTGGATTTTCTTCCGGAGCTTTCCCCTACTGACTTAGAGAAGCTTCTTTTAACCCGGCACAGACAATTTGGTTACAGACCGGCGGAGGAATTTTTACATGGTGTTTTAAATTCAAAACTGGCAAAGATCCTTTTAAAAGAGGCTGGTATTGGCAGAGAATCCTGGGTAAAAGAGATAACAGAGAAAGAGATTAAAAATCTGGTACACTGTATCAAGGAGTTAAAAACAATCATCGTTTCTACCAACACGTTTGACCAGGCTCAGGTATGCAGCGGAGGTGTGGATACGAGAGAGGTAGATCCTGTTACAATGGAATCGAAACTCATCAGAGGACTCTATTTTTCAGGAGAGATTCTTGATGTAGACGGCATCTGTGGAGGTTACAACTTACAGTGGGCATGGTCCAGTGGAATAACGGCTGGAAGCCATGCAGGAAGAGGATAAATAAAATATGATAAGAATTAGTCAATTAAAACTTGGAGTGAATCATACAAAAGAAGATTTACTGGTAAAGGTTTCGAAATTACTTCGGATTCCGGTAGCTGGGATGACATCTTACGAAATAATCAAACAATCGGTTGATGCCCGTAAAAAAGATGCCATTCGTTTTATCTACACCATTGACATTGAGACAAAAGATGAAGAATCAATTGTACATAGAGTGAAAGATGCCAATGTTACACTGGCAGTGAAAAAGGAATATCAGTTTCCACAGTGCGGGACAGAAGCTTTGGCAAACCGTCCTGTTATAGTGGGGTCAGGTCCTGCAGGACTGTTTTGCGCAATTATGCTGGCAAGAAGCGGATACCGTCCCCTTATTCTGGAACGGGGAGAAGATGTTGATAAGAGACAGCAATCCGTGGATGGTTTCTGGAATGGAGGATTATTAAATCCAAATAGCAACGTACAGTTTGGAGAAGGCGGAGCAGGAACTTTTTCTGACGGAAAATTAAATACTCTGGTTAAGGATCCTGTGATGCGGAACCGAAAAGTTTTAGAACTGTTTGTGGAATTCGGTGCAGACCCATCTATTTTATATGTGAACAAGCCTCATATCGGTACGGATGTACTAAGCAAAATTGTAAAAAACATGAGAGAAGAAATTATTCGTCTCGGCGGAGAGGTTCGTTTTAACAGTCTTGTTACTGACATTCTGATGAAAGACGGCAATATCTCTGGTGTAATGGTAAATGAAAGGGAAGAAATTCCAGTGGATACTTTAATTCTTGCCATCGGACACAGTGCCAGAGATACGTTTCATGTGCTGGAACGAAGAGGGGTTCCCATGGAAGCCAAAGCATTTGCTGTCGGACTCAGAATCCAGCATCCCCAGGAAGAAATTAACCGCTCCCAGTATGGGAAAGACGCTCCGGAGGTTCTTGGGGCGGGGGATTATAAACTTACCCATCAGTGCAAAAGCGGTAGAGGGATCTATACATTTTGCATGTGTCCCGGGGGATATGTGGTGAACGCTTCTTCAGAAGAAGGTCGGCTGGCTGTCAATGGAATGAGTTATCATAAGCGGGATGGCGAGAATGCAAACAGTGCTCTGATCGTTACTGTAACTCCCGATGACTTTGGCGATGACTCACCTCTTGCAGGAATTGCCTACCAGAGGAAACTGGAAGAAGCGGCTTATCAGCTGGGCAAGGGTAATATACCAATTCAGCTTTACGGAGATTTTAAGAATAATTGCAAGTCAGGCACCTTTGGAGATGTGAAACCGGCGTTGAAGGGCGGGTATGAATTCACCAATATGAGAGAAATACTTCCGGACTATATATCGGAATCAATTATAGAAGGCGTTGAGGCTTTTGAAGGAAAAATCCGGGGCTTTCGCAGAAAGGATGCCATACTGGCAGGCGTGGAAAGCAGGACTTCATCTCCGGTCAGAATTACCAGAGATGAGGCATTTGAAAGCAGGATCAGAGGAATTTACCCATGTGGGGAAGGCGCTGGCTATGCAGGCGGTATCACATCCGCCGCAATGGATGGGCTGAAAGTGGCTGAAGCCATTGCCAGCCGGTATAAAAGCTTTTCTTTCTAAATTGACGTAATTTAAAAAATGATGTAAGATATCAGATAAAAAGTAATTTAGAAAGCGGATGAAGAAGATGAATATTGAGGAACGTATTAAGCTGAAGGATAAAAATCGAATTGTAATTAAAATCGGATCTTCCTCCTTAACCCATACTCATACCGGAGACTTGAATCTGATGAAGATTGAAAAGCTCATCCGGGTAATTTGCGATTTAAAAGGTCAGGGGAAAGAAGTGGTTTTGGTTTCTTCCGGTGCAATTGCAGCAGGACGGCAGGCTCTTGGCCGCCATACAAGACCCGTTACCATATCAGAAAAGCAGGCGTTTGCAGCAGTGGGGCAGGCAAGGCTTATGATGGTGTATCAAAAGCTGTTTGCAGAATACAACCAGATAGCAGCGCAGGTACTTCTAACCAAGAATACCATGGTCAGTGAAAACAGCCGTTTTAATGCACAGAACACATTTGACGAACTTTTAAAACTGGGAACCATACCGGTTGTGAATGAGAATGATACTGTTTCAACCTCAGAGATACCCCTTGTGGATAATTTCGGTGATAATGACAGACTCTCGGCAGTGGTAGCTGCCTTAATCGGGGCAGATCTTCTCATCCTTTTATCTGATATTGACGGACTTTATTCCGACGATCCCAGGCAGAACAAAGATGCCAGGTTCATCAGCCTTGTAAGAGAAATCACACCGGAGCTGATGGATATGGGAAAATCATCATCAGGCAGTGATGTTGGCACAGGAGGAATGTCTGCAAAACTGGCGGCAGCACGGATTGCAACGGACAGTGGCTGTGATATGGTGATTGCCAACGGAGATCATGTGGAAATCATTAGCCAGATTTTAGATGGACAGGAAAAGGGAACGTTGTTTCTGGCCCACCCCAATCATGATTTTGATTTAATGACCTATATTAATTACGAGTATTAAGGAGA
Source organism: Lacrimispora xylanisolvens (assembly GCF_002934545.1). Taxonomy (GTDB): domain Bacteria; phylum Bacillota; class Clostridia; order Lachnospirales; family Lachnospiraceae; genus Lacrimispora; species Lacrimispora xylanisolvens. The sequence goes on along the minus strand of NZ_PTJA01000007.1, from coordinate 56,619 downwards.
GCACGATGAATCAGGATAAGATCGATCGGATTAACACACTTTATCATAAATCAAAAGCAACCGGACTGTCAGAAGAAGAAAAGGCAGAACAGGCAGCTTTGAGAAAAGAATATATTGAAGCCATACGAGGCAGCTTACGGGGAAATTTAAACAATATTTCCATACAGGAAGCAGACGGCACTGTTACAGATCTGGGAAAAAAATATGGCAATGTCGGAGAAGAATGAGATTCGTAAATGGGTAAAGGAACATCGTAGTGGCCTTAATGTGTCACAGGAAGCCAGGTGGGATGATGGGATTTGCCTGAGACTTCTGGAACTTGAGGAGATTAACAGAGCTTTCTGCATATACTGCTATGCTTCCATGCGTCATGAAGCCGGTACCTGGAAATTCATGGAGCATTTATTTAAACAGGGGAAATGCGTGGCTGTTCCCAAAGTATCAGGAAAAAATATGGATTTTTATGTCATTACAGGAAAATCAGATCTGGAAGAAGGCACCATGGGGATTATGGAACCCAAGGCTGACTGTTTAAAAATCAATGATACCCAGGCGCCCATGATAGTACCGGGAATTGCTTTTGATAAAAACAAAAACCGGCTGGGGTACGGAGGCGGATATTATGACCGGTTCTTTGAAAAGGAACCGGATCATAAGAGAATCGCAATTGCTTATGATTTTCAGATATTTGACAGGATCCCTGCAGATCCTCATGATAAAACAGTAGATATGATTATTACCCCTTAAAAGAAAGGCAGGTTCTTTATGACTATAACTGAGATAGGCAGACAGGCGAAAGAAGTGACAGGAATTATAGGAATCATTGGCTCTGCAAAAAAAGAGGAAGGACTGAAAGCAGCGGCAGCCGCTTTGCTGGAAGGAGAGGCGGAGATTCTGTCTGCCAATCAGGATGATGTGATTAAGGCAACGGCGGCAGGAATGAGCCAGGGTCTCATAGACCGTCTGGAGCTGACTCCCAAGCGGATCGAAGATATGGCAGAGGGACTTTTGGCAGTGGCAGCGTTAGAGGATCCGGTGGGGGAAGTGATATCCATGAAGATGCGTCCCAACGGCCTTACCATTGGCCAGAAAAGAGTTCCTCTTGGCGTCGTTGGAATTATATATGAGGCAAGACCCAATGTGACTGCCGATGCCTTTGGACTTTGCTTCAAATCAGGCAATGCAGTGATTTTAAAAGGCGGAAGTGATGCGCTGGAGTCCAATAAAGCCATTGTAAAATGGTTAAGAACCGGGTTATCCCGTGCAGGACTGCCAGAAAATATTCTTCAGCTCATAACAGATACGGACAGAGAGAAGACAAAAGAATTCATGCGTCTTCGGGAATATGTAGATGTACTGATTCCAAGAGGCGGAGCAGGGCTTATAAAGAGCGTTGTGGATAACAGCACCATACCTGTGATTGAGACCGGTACAGGGAACTGCCATATCTTTGTAGATCAATCGGCAGACTTTGACATGGCACTGGATATTATCTTCAATGCAAAGACCCAGAGAATCGGGGTTTGCAATGCCTGTGAGTCCCTTTTGGTACACCGGGCGGTTGCGGAGCGGTTCCTGCCCCTTTTAAACCAGCGCCTTTCAACAAAATCAGTGGAGGTCAGGGCAGATCAGGAAGCATGTAAGCTTGTTAAAGACTTTGTACCTGCAACGGAAGAAGACTGGGGTACGGAGTATCTGGATTATATTGTTTCTTTAAAACTTGTTGATTCAGTAGAAGAAGCCATTTCTCATATTAACCGTTATAATACCAAGCACTCAGAAGCGATTATCACGAATGATTATAATAATGCCCAGAAGTTTTTAAATGAAATTGACGCAGCCGCTGTTTATGTAAATGCGTCGACGCGGTTTACCGATGGATATGAGTTTGGATTTGGGGCTGAGATTGGAATCAGCACTCAGAAACTTCACGCAAGAGGTCCCATGGGACTGAAAGAACTGACTACCACCAAATATATTATTTATGGAAATGGACAGATTCGTCCATAATTCTTCTGTGTCAGAAATGGCGGTTACGCTTTATTTTGATATATGCCAACAAATTGATGTTTTGAAATTAATATTAGCAATATTTTAGCATCTATGTTTTACAGCATATGGTAAAATTGTAGCTGTAATTAATCGTTGGACATAAAGGAGAACACTATGGATTTTTCACTGATTATTGGTATCATAATTGGAGCGGCAGCACTTTTAACCGGTTATTCGCTGGAACATGGAGTTATTTCATCCCTATTTTTATTAAGCCCGTTTATTATTGTTTGCGGCGGCACAGTAGGAGCTGTTGTTGCTTCTTTTTCACTTAACGATATTGCTATGGCGATGAGGGCAATGTTTAAAAGTTTCAGACATCCTCATTCAGCCAGCATGGAAAAAATGATTAGTAAGATTTCCATGATAGCAAACCGTTACAGAGCAGATGGAGTAACCTGTTTAGAGGATATCAGCCGTGATCCTGAATTAAATCAGGAAGAATATTTACTGCTGAAGGAAGGTCTGGTACTGATTCAGGAATTAAAATCTCCCGAATCGATTCAGTACACGCTGGAGTCGGATATCAGGGCATATGTTCAGCAAAAGAGCATTGAAGTCAGTGTATTTGAGGCGGCCGCAGGATATTCTCCAACCATGGGCGTAATCGGAACGGTTATGGGACTGATTATGGTTTTGGCCTCCGGTTTTGATGATCCATCGAAGCTCGCCGGATCCATCGGTACTGCGTTTATCGCCACTTTGTATGGTGTATTTCTCGCAAATATAGTATATCTTCCTATTGCAACCAAATTAAAGACACAGCTGAAACGAAAGCATATCCAGAAGGAAATGATTGTTGATGGTGTATGTATGATTGCCAACGGAAACACCTCCAGAAATATTGAAAACGAACTTGCACTTTATTTTCAGGCCTTTTCTGATGGCGGAAAACGCTATAAGCAGGGAATTGATAATTAGGACAGGGGAGGTATCAAGATGCGAAAAAGAATGATGGACACAGATGGAGAGAAAGATAACTCTGATCGTTGGCTCCTTACATATTCGGATATGATTACACTGCTTCTGGCTCTGTTTATTATTATGTATGGAATGAGTTCGGTTGATACTGTTAAGGTGAAACAGATGTCACAGGGGCTGGAACAGGTATTAAACCACACCTCACAGACAGCAGACGGAAGTACAGGCGGAACAGTAACGGGAATACAGCCGGCAGATAATCTTGAGAAAGTATATAAAGCACTGCAGAATTATATTTCCGATAATAACCTGGGGCAGATGATAGATTTAAGTTCCACTGGCTCCTCAGTAACCATCCATTTAAAGGATGCCATGCTGTTCAGTCCCAATACGGCGGTTCTTTTGCCGGAAAGCAAACCGGTTATTCAGGAAATAAGCAGCAGCCTGCAGTCAATATACACCGATATCAACCATATTACTATTACAGGAAATACGGCTGACCTGGGCAACCGAGATCCGGCTAATGAAGCGGACTCCTGGCAGCTATCGGTTGACCGAGCAGTTTCAGTTTTAAATCAGATGACAGCCATGGGGCTGGAAGCTGACAAAATGTCCATTGAGGGAAATTCTCATTACAATCCGATTGCGTCAAATGACACGGAAAGCGGAAGGGCTCAAAACCGAAGAGTGGAAATTACCATTACGGGAAGGGCGAATTGACGTGATTAAACAGAGTATTATTGTTTGACAATTTAATTATTGTATGATAAACTACCGTCAGAAGAAATGGAAGGGGTGAAAGGATGAAGAAATAATTCTTGTAAAGTAACTGCATAATAATTCAGATATTTTTATATCTTTTTTTATTGTGCCTGTTTTTGCAAGAATATTACTTCATTCTCCAGCCTTTTTTTGTGTCATGAAATAGACACCATCTGCAAAGAGAACGGCCGTGCCTGTTCTTTTTGACCGATCCGGCTGTGAGAAATATGATTCTTGCAGCTGTTTTTTATGCAGAAATTTATTTTCTGCTATATTTGGAGGGATGTCTATGTCATTGATTCAGGTTACAGATCTTTCGTTTACTTACGAAGGAAGCAGTGATCCAGTATTTGAACACGCTACGTTTCAGCTGGATACAGACTGGAAGCTTGGTTTTACAGGAAGAAACGGGCGGGGGAAGACTACATTTTTAAATCTTCTTATGAACCGGATGGAATATACAGGAAGTATTGTATCAAGCGTTACATTTGATTACTTTCCCTATGAAGTGGAGGACAAGGAAGCACAGACCCTTGATATCATCAATTCCATTCTGGGCGACTGTCCATACTGGGAGATAAAAAGAGAGCTGACAAAGCTTCAGGTTTCAGAGGATGTGCTTTACCGGTCCTACAATACACTGTCAAACGGAGAACGGACCAAGGTTTTACTGGCAGCGTTGTTTTTGCGCGAGGGCAATTTCCTTCTGATTGATGAGCCCACCAATCATTTGGACAGGGAAGGAAGGGAATTGGTCAGTCAGTATTTAAACAGCAAGAAAGGGTTTATTCTGGTATCCCACGACCGTAAGTTTTTAGATGATTCGGTAGACCATATTTTATCCATTAACCGAGCTGACATTGAGGTTCAAAAAGGCAACTTCTCCGTGTGGTACGAAAACCGCCAGAGAAAAGATCAATATGAACAGTCGGAAAATGAACGGTTAAAAAAGGATATCCGGCATCTGGAAGCAGCAGCCAGACAATCAGGAGAATGGGCGGATAAAGTAGAATCCACAAAAATAGGAAAAAAATCAATGATTCACGAAAAGTCCATTGATACAAGAGCCTATGTGGGAGAAAAGTCAAGGCGCATGCAGATGCGCAGAAAAAATCTGGAGCGCAGACAGAACCAGGCAATTGATGATAAAAAGGGTCTGTTAAAAAATATTGAGGAAGCAGAAAATTTAAAGCTGTATCCACTAAAGCATCATTCCGGAAGACTTCTTGTTTTAAAAGATATTGTTCCGTTTTACCAGGGTCCGGTGTGCGAGCCGGTCAGCCTAAGCCTTGAACAGGGACAGAGAATATCCCTTCAGGGGAAAAACGGCAGCGGAAAGACAACCATTCTTAAATTGATTCTGGGTAATAAAGCAGCGGGTGATCCCATTGATTACCAGGGGACAATTGAAACTGCAAGCGGAATGAAGATCTCCTACGTTTCCCAGGACACCTCCTTTTTAAAGGGAAGTCTGACAGAATACGGAATACAATGCTCAGTAGAGGATTCCCTGTTTAAAGCGCTTTTAAGGAAACTGGATTTTTCAAGGGAACAATTTCAAAAACCCATGGAATCATTTAGTGAAGGACAAAAGAAAAAAGTTTTAATTGCACGCAGTTTATGTGAACAGGCTCACCTTTATATATGGGACGAACCATTAAACTTTATCGATGTATACTCCAGAATTCAGATTGAAAACCTGATACTGAAATTTCAGCCGGCCATGTTGTTAGTAGAACATGATGAGTTCTTTACCCAGAATGTGGGAGCAGAGCCTGTTACGGTTCGGTCTTCTAACTAAAAAGGCTGTTGGCTGCGGGTTCAAAAAATCGGGAGAACTGTCTGGCAAAGTTGACATTTTATGGTGTTTCATGTAAAATGCTTTTGATAAAGGGTTTAAAAACAGAACGAATGAAAGGGATTTTTTCAGATGCAGATTGATATAGATCAGATAGATTTAACAGGGGAAGTACCAGTAAGAGAACCTGAAAGACAATATTATTTTATGGCAAAAGTCAGCGGGTATGTAAAACGCCGGAGTGAAGAGCTTGGACGCCCCATGACGTTTTGCACCCAGACTTTTGGCTGTCAGATGAATTCCAGAGATTCCGAAAAGCTTGAAGGGATTTTAGAAGCTGTGGGGTTTGTACAGACAGATACCGAAGAAGCGGATTTTGTTCTTTATAATACCTGTACGGTAAGAGAGAATGCCAATCTGAAGGTTTACGGAAGACTTGGAGTTTTAAACAGCCTGAAAAAGAAAAATCCTGATATGATGATCGCACTTTGCGGATGTATGATGCAGGAAGAGGATGTGGTAGAAAAGATTAAAAAGAGCTACCGGTTTGTAGACGTCATTTTTGGTACTCATAACATCTATAAGCTGGCAGAGCTTTTATACCAGCGTCTGGAAGCCAAAAAGATGGTGGTTGACATCTGGAAGGGAACAGACCAGGTGGTGGAAGATCTTCCGGCAGACAGAAAATATTCGTTTAAGTCCGGGGTTAACATCATGTTTGGCTGTGATAATTTCTGCAGCTATTGTATCGTACCTTACGTAAGAGGAAGAGAGCGCAGCCGGAGCCCCAAAGACATTATTACTGAGATCAAAGGACTTGCAGATGACGGTGTGGTAGAAATCATGCTGCTGGGACAGAATGTTAATTCCTATGGAAAAACACTGGAAGAGCCTGTCAGCTTTGCAAATCTTCTTTCCCAGGCAGATGAGGTGGAAGGTTTGGAGCGCATCCGTTTTATGACGTCCCATCCAAAGGATTTATCCGATGAACTGATTGAGACGATGAAAAATTCTAAAAAAGTATGCCGTCATATTCATCTTCCTCTCCAGTCAGGAAGCAGCCGGATCTTAAAGCTGATGAACCGGAGATATACAAAAGAAAAATATCTGGATCTTGTGGATAAAATTCGTACTGCCATGCCGGATATCTCTATTACAACCGACATTATTGTAGGGTTCCCAGGGGAAACGGAGGAAGACTTTTTAGAAACTTTAGACGTTGTGAGAAAAGTACGCTTTGACAGTGCCTTTACCTTCATCTATTCCAAACGTACCGGAACACCGGCAGCGAAAATGGAAGACCAGATACCGGATGAGGTTATAAAGGACCGGTTTGACAGATTGCTGTCCTTAGTCCAGCAGATTTCATCTGAAGTTTGCGGCAGAGAAGTTCATACGGTTCAGAAGGTTCTGGCAGAGGAAGTAAATGACCATAAAGAAGGCTATTTAACCGGACGGTTAAGCAGCAACACAACAGTCCATTTTAAAGGAGATCCTTCTCTGATCGGAAAAATAGTGGACGTATATCTTGATGAATCAAAGGGATTTTACTATATGGGAACGTTAAGACCATAAACAGAAGAAAAGAGGAAACAAAAGAGAATGGCTGGATTATCGCCAATGATGGCTCATTATTTGGAAACAAAAAAAGAATACCCAGGATGTCTTTTATTTTACAGACTGGGTGACTTTTATGAAATGTTTTTTGAAGATGCGATTACGGTATCCAGAGAGCTGGAAATAACTTTAACAGGTAAAGAATGCGGATTAGAGGAACGGGCACCTATGTGCGGCGTTCCTCATCATGCTGTAGAAACCTATTTAAACCGTCTGGTACAAAAGGGATACAAAGTCGCCATCGCCGAACAGATGGAAGATCCCAGACAGGCGAAGGGACTTGTAAAGCGGGAAGTAATCCGTGTGGTAACTCCCGGAACCATAACCAGCGCGCAGGCTCTTGATGAAACAAGAAACAATTATCTGATGGGAGTTGTTTACATCGGAGAAGCATTTGGAATTGCGGTGACCGATATCAGTACCGGTGACTTTCTGGTGACACAGGTGGAATCTGATCGGGAGCTGATTGATGAAATCAACAAATTTACACCTTCTGAGATCATTTGCAATGAAGCCTTTTATGTATCAGGCGTGGACATTGAAGATATAAAAAACCGTTATCAAACTGTTATTTCATCTCTGGATCATCATTATTTTTCCGACGAAGTCTGCAGAAAAATTTTACGTGAGCATTATCAGGTAGGCACCCTTACCGGGCTTGGGCTTGATGATTACGATATGGGTGTAATTGCAGCCGGTGCAGTGATGCAGTACATGTATGAGACCCAGAAAAGCAGCCTGTCCCATATCACGACGATCACACCTTATTCCACCGGGCAGTACATGATAATCGATACTTCTACCAGAAGAAACTTAGAGCTTCTTGAAACCCTTAGGGAAAAGCAGAAAAGGGGAAGTCTTTTATGGGTTCTTGACCGCACCAAAACGGCTATGGGAGCCAGAATGCTGCGTACCTATGTGGAACAGCCTCTGATTCATAAATCTGAGATTATCGGGCGTCAGAATGCCATTGAAGAGCTGAACATGAATTACATATCCAGAGAAGAGATTGGTGAGTATTTAAATCCCATCTATGATCTGGAACGTCTGATCGGAAGGATCAGCTATAAGACCGCAAATCCAAGAGATTTAATTGCATTTAAGAGTTCACTGGAGATGCTTCCCCATATTAAAACGCTGCTGAAGGAATTTACCAGCGAACTTCTAACTGATTTATATAACGAACTGGATCCCCTTGATGATATTAAGGATTATATCGAGCGTGCAATTATAGAAGACCCGCCTGTTTCCATTCGGGAGGGCGGAATCATTCGGGAAGGTTTTCATGAAGAGGCAGATAAGCTTCGCAGTGCAAAAACAGAAGGAAAAACCTGGCTGGCAGATTTAGAGGCAAAAGAAAAAGAAAAAAGCGGCATCAAGAATCTGAAAGTAAAATATAACAAAGTATTTGGTTACTATTTTGAAGTGACCAATTCCTTTAAGGATCTTGTGCCGGATTATTTTATCAGAAAGCAGACGCTGGCCAATGCAGAGCGTTATACCACCAATGAGCTGAAGGAACTGGAAGACATCATACTGGGGGCTGAAGATAAGCTTTTTTCCTTGGAATATGACCTGTTTTGTGAAGTCCGTGATACCATTGCTTCCAAGGTACTGAGAATTCAAAAAAGCGCCAGAGCCATTGCAGGCATTGATGTGCTGGTTTCCTTATCCTCTGTTGCGACGAGAAACAATTATGTAAAACCCCAGATTAATGAAAAAGGTATCATTGATATTAAAAACGGACGTCATCCGGTGGTAGAAAAGATGCTTCGGGACGATATGTTTGTATCCAATGACGTTTATCTGGACAACGGCAAAAACAGGCTGTCCATTATAACCGGTCCTAACATGGCAGGAAAATCAACTTACATGAGGCAGACGGCTTTGATTGTACTGATGGCTCAGATTGGCTGTTTTGTCCCTGCCGATGAAGCGAACATAGGAATCTGTGACCGGATCTTTACCAGGGTGGGAGCTTCTGATGATCTGGCCTCCGGTCAGAGTACCTTTATGGTGGAGATGACAGAGGTTGCCAATATTCTTAGAAATGCCACTAAAAACAGTCTGATTGTTCTGGATGAGATTGGAAGAGGAACCAGTACGTTCGACGGTCTGAGTATTGCATGGGCGGTAGTGGAGCATATCAGCAACCAAAAGCTTCTTGGTGCAAAGACGCTGTTTGCCACTCATTATCATGAACTTACCGAATTGGAAGGAACCATGAGCGGGGTCAATAACTATTGCATCGCTGTGAAAGAACAGGGCGATGACATTGTTTTCCTAAGAAAAATTATTAAAGGCGGAGCCGACAAAAGCTATGGAATCCAGGTTGCGAAGCTGGCTGGAGTTCCCGATACTGTCATAATCAGAGCAAAGGAACTGCTTGCAGAGTTAAGCGATGCGGATATTACGGCAAAAGCGAAAGAAATTGCGGAAGCAAATGGGGGCATAACCCAGCGAAAGGCTGTTCCAAAGCCGGATGAAGTGGATTTACAGCAGATGTCACTGTTTGATACGGTAAAGGATGACGATATTATCCGGGAATTAGGGGAACTTGAGCTGGGCAATATGACACCCATAGATGCCCTGAATACGTTATACCGTCTGCAGACCAAATTAAAAAATCGCTGGCAATAGAAAAAAAAGGAGCAGGTGCCATGGCAAATATAACCGTACTGGATCAAAATACGATTAATAAAATAGCAGCAGGAGAAGTGGTTGAGCGCCCTGCTTCTGTGGTAAAGGAGCTTTTGGAGAACGCAATTGATGCAAAGGCAACGGCTGTTACGGTGGAAATCAAAGAAGGGGGAACCACATTTATCCGTGTGACGGATAATGGCTGCGGTATCCCAAAGGAAGAGGTTTCCCTTGCTTTCCTGCGCCATTCTACCAGTAAGATTAAATCCGTTGAGGATCTGTTTACCGTATCGTCCTTAGGCTTTCGGGGTGAGGCTCTTGCCAGTATCGCCTCTGTTTCCCAGGTGGAAATTATTACGAAAACCAGTGTGGGATTAACCGGAACCAGATATCAGATTGAAGGCGGTATTGAACGCTCTATCGAAGAAATCGGAGCGCCTGAGGGAACCACCTTCATTGCCAGAAACTTGTTTTTTAATACTCCGGCAAGAAAAAAGTTTTTAAAAACTCCGGTTACGGAAGGTGCTCATGTGGCTGATCTGGTAGAAAAGCTGGCATTATCCCACCCGGAGGTATCCATACGTTTCATACAGAACAATCAGAACAAGCTTCACACCTCCGGCAACCATAATCTGAAAGATATTATATATACGGTATTTGGCAGAGAGATAGCCTCTAACCTTTTAGAAGTTTCCGTAAAAAAAGGAGAGGTTACCGTCCATGGTTTTATCGGAAAACCGGTGATTGCCAGAGGCAACCGCAATTATGAAAATTATTTTATCAATGGAAGATTTATAAAAAGCAGTATTATATCACGGGCAATTGAAGAAGCTTACCGGCCGTTTATGATGCAGCACAAGTATCCATTTACCATGCTTCATTTTACCATAGAACCGGAACTGCTTGATGTGAATGTTCACCCCACCAAAATGGAACTTCGTTTTCGCGACGGAGAGATGATTTACCATATGGTTTATCAGGCGGTGGCCAATGCTCTTGCCCATAAAGAATTGATACCGGAGGTCAGCCTGGCTAAAAAAGGGGAAGAAACCAAAGAGGCAATGCCTGGAAAGAAGTTTCAGCCCACACCGGAGCCTTTTGAAAATCAGAGGCTGATGGCGTTAAACCAGACAGCTGCTTCTCAGGAAAAAAAGCTTTCTGACGGAACTCCTTTTCCAAAACGACTGGTTCCTCCCCAGCCTGAAGCTGTGAAAGAAGCAAATACGCTGGAAGAAAACTGGCTTGCGCCACCGGCTTCCGTGTCAGAAGAAATCCGTTCTGTGAGCCAGCCGGAGTCTGTGAAGCAGAGTGAAATGATACATGATTCACAACAGGAGCAAAAGCAGGAACAAAAGCAGGAACAAAAAGCAGAACAGCTGGATTTATTTGACGGTAAGCTATTGGAAGCAGAGTCCCGCAAAAAGCATAAATTAATCGGTCAGGTATTTGATACTTACTGGCTGGTGGAATTTTCTGACCAGCTTTATATTATTGATCAGCATGCAGCCCATGAAAAGGTTTTATATGAGAAAACCATGGCAACACTTAAAACCAGGGAATATACTTCCCAGGTGATTAATCCTCCCATTATTCTGACCTTAAACCGGAATGAAGAACTTCTCCTGAACCGGCATTTATCCGTTTTTACAGATATGGGTTTTGAGATCGAACCGTTTGGCGGGAGAGAATTTGCAGTAAGAGGGGTACCTGCCAATCTTTTTTCCATTGCAAAAAAAGAACTTCTGATTGAAATGATTGACGGTTTGTCCGATGATATGTCATTTAATAATCCGGGTATTATATATGAAAAGGTGGCTTCCATGTCCTGCAAAGCGGCAGTAAAGGGAGGAAATTCTCTTTCAGCAGCAGAAGCCAATGAACTGATTGACCAGCTTCTGAAACTGGAAAATCCCTACGCCTGCCCCCATGGGAGACCCACCATCATTTCCATGAGCAAATATGAACTAGAAAAGAAATTTAAGAGGATTGTCTGATGAAACCATTAATTATAATTACCGGTCCTACCGCTGCAGGAAAGACTGACTTGTCTGTTCGTCTTGCACGGGCAATCGGAGGGGAGATTATCAGTGCAGACTCCATGCAGGTTTACCGCCATATGGACATTGGATCTGCCAAGATCACAGAAGAAGAGAAAAAAGGGGTTCCCCATTATTTAATTGACGTCCTAAATCCAGATGAAGAATTTAATGTTGCAGTTTTTCAGAAAATGGCCAAGGATGCAGTGAATACAATTTACTCTCATGGAAATATTCCTATTGTGACAGGCGGTACCGGCTTCTACATTCAGGCACTTCTTTACGATATTGATTTTACCGATAACGGGGAAGACTCCTCCATTCGGGAGGAACTGGAACTGTTGGGAAACGAAAAAGGCGGCGAATACTTGCATGAACTGCTACAAAAGCTGGATCCCGATGCTGCAGGGGAAATTCATCCCAACAACAGGAAGCGGGTAATCCGGGCTATTGAGTTTTTCCGGCAGACAGGAGAAAAGATTTCAGAACATAACCGCAGGGAGAGGGAAAAAGCTTCCCCCTACGATTTCCTTTATTATACTGTAAACATGGACCGGGAGACTTTGTATCAGAGAATTGACCGGCGGGTGGATTTAATGATGGAACAGGGGCTGGTTGAAGAAGTAAAAAGGCTGAAAAAGATGGGCTGTACCAGAAATATGGTGTCCATGCAGGGACTGGGATATAAGGAAATACTGGATTATCTTCAGGGAGACTGTACCCTTGAGGAGGCGGTTTATATTCTGAAACGGGATACCAGACATTTTGCCAAACGGCAGATCACCTGGTTTAAACGGGAACGGGATGTCAGGGATTTATACCTGCCTGAATTTGACTATGACTTAGAACAGGTGTTAAAAAAGATTGTGCTGGACACAAATGAGATCATTGGATTGGAGAACGATTAGATCATGGAAATTGACAGTATATATGGGGAGCTTGGGATCAGCCGGAATGTGCTGGATTTTGGAACAAAAATTGAAGAAAAATTAAAAGCCAGATTTGAAGAGATTGATAAAAATGCAGAATTTAATCAGATGAAGGTTATTAAGGCCATGCAGGAAAACCGGGTCAGTGACATTCATTTTGCTGCAACGACTGGTTACGGTTACAATGATCTGGGCAGGGATACGCTGGAAGCGGTTTACGCCAGTGTTTTTCATACGGAAAGTGCACTGGTAAGACCGAATTTAATCAGCGGAACTCATGCACTTTCTATTGCATTATCCGGAAACCTTCGTCCCGGAGACGAATTGTTATCACCTGCCGGAAAGCCCTATGATACTCTGGAGGAAGTGATTGGAATCAGGGAGAGTACTGGTTCTCTGAAAGAATACGGCGTCGTATACCGTCAGGTAGACCTTCTTCCTGACGGAACCTTTGATTATGAATCCATAGGAAAAGCGATTAACGAAAAAACACGTCTGGTTACCATCCAGCGTTCCAAAGGATATGATACCCGTCCCACATTTTCCGTTTCGCAAATCGGCGAGCTGATTGCATTTGTTAAAAAAATCAAGCCGGAAGTCATCTGTATGGTAGATAACTGCTATGGTGAGTTTGTAGAGCGCATAGAACCTTCTGATGTGGGGGCCGATATGATCGTTGGATCCCTGATTAAAAATCCCGGAGGCGGTCTTGCTCCCATAGGTGGTTATATTGCAGGAAGAACCGACTGTATTGACCGTGCGTCTTATCGTCTGACTGCACCCGGACTTGGAAAGGAAGTTGGAGCCAGCCTTGGGCTGAATCAGTCATTCTATCAGGGACTGTTTCTTTCTCCTACCGTAGTCGCAGGCGCCTTAAAGGGAGCTGTTTTTGCAGCCAATGTGTATGAGAGCCTGGGCTTTCCGGTTGTACCTGACGGCAGCCAGTCACGCCATGATATTATACAGGCAGTCACCTTTGGAAATCCGGAAGGCGTAATCGCTTTCTGCCAGGGAATCCAGGCTGCAGCACCGGTGGACAGCTTCGTTACTCCGGAGCCATGGGATATGCCCGGATACGATGCCCCTGTCATTATGGCAGCCGGGGCTTTTGTACAGGGATCCTCCATCGAATTAAGTGCGGATGCTCCAATTAAACCTCCATATGCAGTGTATTTTCAGGGTGGTCTTACCTGGTATCACGCAAAGCTTGGAATACTGATGTCACTCCAGAAGCTTCTTGATGCAGGTTCGATTGTATTGTAAAAAGGGGTGTACACAGCTGTAAAATTATGCTAAAATATTTTGACAGGTATGGGCAATCCTGCCAGGAAACAAAAAGGAGTATCATAACAGATGAGAGGTAAAAACTACTGGGTAATGCTTCTTCTTATGCTTGCCGGTGTCGTGCTTGGCGGCTTTGTCGGAGATTTAACTAAGACAATCCCATGGCTTTCCTGGCTGAATGCTGGTCAGTCATTTGGGTTTGATGCTCCGTTAATTGTTAATTTTGGTGTTCTGGTCATAACCTTCGGCATTAACATTAAAATTACCATGGGCGGCATTATTGGAATGGCTGCAGCTCTGGTAACATATCGATTGATTTAATTCTACATATGTCTGTTGCGTACCTGGAGAGTAACCGTAGGAGGCATATGGAACGTATAACGATGAAAGACATCCCAAAGGATGAAAGACCCTGTGAAAAGTGTCTGAGAGAAGGACCGGAAGGTTTAAGTGATGCAGAACTTCTGTCCATTATTATCCGGACAGGTTCCAGAGAGGATAACTCTCTTGAATTGGCACAAAAGATACTGGCCTTAAACTATCCCAGGGAGGGTATTTTAGGGCTTTTGCATCTTTCCATGCAGGAACTGATGCAGGTTAAGGGAATCGGCCGTGTAAAAGGCGCCCAGTTATTATGCATTGGGGAATTGTCCAAACGTATCTGGAAGCGGACGGCCAGTTTAAAAGGAACCGATTTTCATCATCCGCAGGATATTGTAAATTATTTTGTGGAGGATATGCGCCACAGAGAACAGGAGCTGGTTTTTGTCATGCTCTTAAATACAAAAGGTGCCCTTATTAAGGACATTATGATCTCTCAGGGAACAGTGAACACATCCGTTGTTTCTCCCAGAGAGATTTTCATTGAGGCGGTTAAGTATCATGCAGTCAGCCTGGTTCTGGTTCACAATCATCCAAGCGGAGATCCGGCACCCAGCAGAGAGGATCTTTCTATTACCCGCAGGGTGAAGGAAGCAGGAGATTTAATTGGTATCAGACTGTTAGATCATATTATTATAGGAGATAATTCCTATATCAGTTTAAAAGAACGGGGAATCGTATAGATGGAACCAAAACGCAGTAAATATATTCTGATTGCATTAACAGTTTTTTGTGTCCTGCTCATCGGACTGACATCCGTTCATGATGAGTGGCTTACGCCCCTGCGAACAGGGGTGGGATATGTTCTCATTCCCGTACAGTCCGGAGTTAATTCAGTGGGGTCGGCTATTTATGATGAGTTCAGGGATTATTCCAAACTCAGGAATGCAATGATTGAGAATAAAGATATGAAAGATCTGATCAACCAGCTGACCGAGGAAAACACCAGGCTGCAGTCAGAGGAATTTGAATTAAAACGATTAAGAGAACTTTACAGTCTGGATCAGCAATATGGCCAGTATACAAAAGTAGGCGCCAGAGTCATCGCCAACGATTCAAGCAACTGGTTTAAAGTGTTTCGAATTGACAAGGGTTCAAAGGACGGGATTGCCACAGATATGAATGTGGTGGCAGGCGGCGGTCTTGTGGGCATTGTTACCGATGTAGGTGCTAATTATGCTACGGTACGGTCCATTATCGATGACTCCAGCCGGGTCAGCGGTATGGCCATGCAGTCTGGTGACAGCTGCATCGTTGCCGGTGATTTAACCCTGTTTAAAGATGGCAGGTTAAGAATTACCAACGTATTAAAAGACAGCGATTTAAAAGACGGAGATAAGATTGTAACCTCCAATATCAGTTCTGTGTATTTACCTGGAATTTTAGTGGGATATGCTTCCGATATCACCAACGATACCAACAATGTGACTAAATCCGGTTATTTAATTCCTGCCGCAGAGTTTGGCAGCCTTCAGGAGGTACTTGTAATAACCCAGCTGAAAGCTGATATGATGAAGGAAGGGGAATCTGCTCCGGCTGCAGAAGGAGGAGACACTGCAGAAACCACAGCCCAGTCAACCCAGGCTGCAGAGAGTGAAAGCGCTTCCCAATAGTGAAAAGGAGTAACATGAGACGGATTTTATTCAACGTACTGCTTATTATACTGGCATTTACCATCCAAAACTGTATATTTCCCCTGCTTCCGTTTCTATCGGCTACACCCAACCTGCTGTTAATTCTCACTTTTTCTTTTGGATTTATACATGGGAAAGAAGCAGGAATGTACTATGGTCTGTTAGCAGGTCTTCTTATGGATTTGTTTTACAGCGGTCCCTTTGGATTTTATACCCTGATTTTTATTATTATGGGCTATGTTAACGGAATCTGTACCAGATATTACTATGAAGATTATATAACACTGCCATTAATTATGAGCGTTCTGAATGAACTGGCCTATAATTTTTATATCTACGTGTTCCGCTTTTTGATCCGGCAAAAATTACGGATCGGTTTTTACTTTATTAATCTGGTTTTACCTGAGATTATCTTTACTGTTGTGACCACGCTTCTGTTTTACAGGGTATTCCTGATTATGAACCGCCATTTGGAAGAGATTGAAAAAAGAGGTGATTCTACGATTGTTTAGGGATTTAATGGAGATTATAAGAGATGTATTCAGGAAAGCTGCTTCATCCCGTCTTTTTATTCTTGGAATCATCTGTCTGGCCATGTATACCGGACTGGTTCATACACTTTTTAATATGCAGATTATTAATGGTGAAAAAGCCTTAAGCGATTACCTGCAGCTTACAGAACAGACCATTACCACTGCAGGCACAAGAGGAAACATCTATGACAGAACCGGAAAGGTGCTGGCATATAATAAACTGGCTTACACAGTTATGGTACAGGATAACGGTGCCTATAAAAAAACAGATGATAAAAACCGCATGTATTTAAGACTGGTGCAGATTCTTAAAAAGCATGGAGAAAACGTAGAAGGTAAATTTGAAATAGCCGTTGATTCCAATGGCGATATGGTTTATACCTCTTCATCTGAATCTGCAAGAAAACGTTTCCTCAGAGATTATTACGGACTGAAGAAGGTAGAGGACTTAGATGATGCAAAAGGTCTATATCCTTCTAATTTAAGCGCCAGGGAACTGTTTGAGCGGATCTGTGAAGATAACGGCTTAAAGAGTTTAAAAGATTCTGACGGAAACCCCGTTGCCCTGACTGATCAGGAGGCATTGGATATTATTAATATTAAATATGCCCTCCGTCTCATGCTGTACCGAAAGTATGAAGCGACTGCGGTGGCCACGGAAGTATCGGACGATACGGTAGCCGATATCCTGGAACACATCGGAGATCTGCAGGGGGTTACCGTGGAGGAGACCACAATCCGGGCTTATAACGACAGCATTCCCTTTGCCCCTGTTATCGGATATACAGGAAAGGTTCCAGAGGAACAGCTGGAGAATCTGCAGAGCCGGAAAGATGACTATGATATCAATGATATTGTAGGACGGACAGGCATTGAGTATACCATGGAGCATGAGCTTCAGGGAACCAAGGGGAAAAAGACCATTTATAAAGACAGTGTGGGAAGAATCCGGGAAACCAAGGATGAGACGGATTCTCTTGCCGGCAATGACGTTTACTTAACATTGGATGCAGATCTGCAAAAAGGTATCTACCATTTGATTGAACAGTCTCTCGCTGGGGTTTTAATCAAAACCATTGTTAATGGAGATTACCAGGCGAACAGTACGACAGACGGATCCAATATGAAGATTCCCGTAAAAGATGCTTATTTTCAGCTGATCAATAACAATGTCCTGTCTTTAAAGGGGATTGAATCAGAAGAAGCGTCAGAGACGGAAAAGAACATATACCGGAAGTATGAAGCTTCAAGGAAAGAGATATTAGACCAGCTTCGCAGTGAACTGATGAGTCCTCATGCAACAGTTATGAAAAATCTACCGGAAGATATGAAAGCCTATATGTTTTATATTTACAGCTATCTTTCCGAACCTACTGTAGGAATTGTAAAAGCAGAGGCCATAGATGCGTCCAGTGACGAATTTCAGGCATGGAAATCAGATGAAATAAGCCTGAGGGATTATCTTTATTATGGAATTGCAAACGGCTGGATTGATACCACGAAACTGGAAACAGACGTCAAGTATTCCAGCGCAGATGATACCTTTGAAGCGTTGGTAACTTATGTGTCAGCCAGGCTGGAACAGGACAGAAGCTTTACCAAGAAGATCTACCGGTATTTAATTAATAATGATACCATAACCGGGCAGGAATTATGTCTGGCTTTATACGATCAGGGTGTAATAAAGGAGAATGAACAGGACATTGCCGAATTAAGAGCGACTGGTGATGCATATACCTTTCTTTTAAAAAAGCTGTCTGCACTGGAGATCACTCCTGCTCAGTTAGCCCTGTCCCCCTGTAATGCAGGAGTGGTAGTGACCAATGATAAAACCGGAGAAGTGCTTGCGCTGGTTTCCTATCCGGGGTACGATAATAACAGGATCGGGGATGGTTCTTATTTCAGCCAGCTTCAGGCAGATTTATCCCTCCCCCTTTATAATAATGCAACACAGACGCGAAAAGCACCGGGGTCCACATTCAAACCGATTACAGCAGTTGCAGCTCTTGAAGAGCATGCGATCACCGCCGATGAAACCATTAACTGCTCCGGTATTTATACTGATGTGGAACCTCCCATCAAGTGCTGGATCTATTCCGGCCAGCATGGTCCGCTTAACATTGTTGGGGGAATTGAAAACTCCTGTAACTATTTCTTTGCAGATTTAGGCCACCGTCTTTCTACAGATGGAAGCGGAAT
The DNA here is from genome assembly GCF_002934545.1 of Lacrimispora xylanisolvens. Lineage (GTDB taxonomy): Bacteria > Bacillota > Clostridia > Lachnospirales > Lachnospiraceae > Lacrimispora > Lacrimispora xylanisolvens. The sequence continues at coordinate 37,833 of NZ_PTJA01000007.1, read as the reverse complement.
TTATTCTCCGGATTTAGGACTGGAGGTTTTACGAAGCTATGCAGCCAAATTTGGACTGGATCACAAATCCGGTGTGGAGATAGGTGAGCTGGATCCCCAGATTTCCAAAGAAGCACCGGAACGTTCCGCCATGGGACAGGGAAGCCACGCCTATACCAATGTTCAGTTGTCAAGGTATGTTGCTGCCATAGCAAACAGGGGAACTGTTTTTGAACTCAGTTTACTTGATAAAACAACGGATTCTGAAGGTAATCTGATTAAAGATTATACCCCTGAGATTTCTTCTCATATTGACGCGGCGGGCTCAACGTGGGATACTGTACAACAGGGAATGAGAGAAGTGATTGCAAACGGTTCGACTAAGAGATTATTTGCGGATCTGGAAGTGGAAATTGCCGGTAAGACGGGAACTGCCCAGGAAGCCCGTAATAAGCCGAATCACGCGTTCTTCATTTCTTATGCGCCATATGACAATCCGGAAATCTGTGTAACAGTGAATATTCCGTATGGCTATTCATCATCGAACGCCGCTAACATTGCGAAGAATGTCTATAAGTATTATTATGGCTACATAGACTTAGAATCCATTGTAAACGCAGGCGCCCTGGATGCAGCGAAGGTCAACATTCGCGATTAACGAGGATAAGAGGTGATATGATGCATGATACCGTAGTAATAAAAAGCAACAAAGCAGGTATGACTGTTATCCTGGATCCGGACATCCCATTCCCTCAGCTTCTTTCTGACATTGGGAAGAAATTCGGAGATCATGCCAAATTCTGGGGATCCGCACAAATGACTCTGACAATTGAAGGCAGAGAGGTTACTCCAGCGGAAGAATTCTCTATCATAAACCAGATTACGGAAAATTCCAATGTGGAAATTATTTGTCTGGTGGATACAGATGCAAACCGCATGAAGCGATGTGAAAAAGCACTGAATGAGAAGCTGATGGAACTATCCTGCCAGACGGGACAGTTTTTCAAAGGTAATTTACAAAATGGAGAGACTTTGGAATCAGAAGCAAGCATTGTAATCATCGGAGATGTATTAAAGGGTGCAAAAGTCCTGGCAAAGGGCAATGTAATCGTTCTTGGCAAGCTTTCCGGCACCGTTTGTGCAGGCGTGGCAGGGAATAAAGGAGCACTGATTACAGCCCTGGAAATGGCACCTGCCCAGCTTCGGATTGCAGACTGTACTTCAGGACTGGACGGCAGAAGCCGCCGTCTTGGGCGCGGACCTATGAAGGCGTATCTGGAGAATAATAAAGTCCTTATAAAACCAATGAAAAAAAGTGTGGAAATATTCCGAAAATTAAGGTAAAATAGAATGAGGTATAAAAAACAGGAGGATATGGTATGAGCGAGATCATCGTAATCACTTCTGGAAAAGGCGGGGTAGGCAAGACGACAACTTCTGCCAATGTTGGTACCGGACTGGCGATTCTGGGTAAGAAGGTAGTCCTGATAGATACAGATATCGGACTTCGGAACTTAGACGTGGTTATGGGTCTGGAAAACCGCATTGTCTACAATCTTGTAGATGTGGTAGAGGGAAACTGCCGTATGAAGCAGGCCCTGATTAAAGACAAAAGATACCCGAATTTATTTTTACTTCCATCAGCCCAGACGCGGGACAAGACTGCAGTTACACCCGGGCAGATGGTAAAACTGGTGGATGATTTAAGAGATGATTTTGATTACATTCTGTTAGATTGTCCGGCGGGAATTGAACAGGGCTTTCAGAACGCAATTGCAGGTGCTGACAGAGCCATTGTAGTAACAACTCCGGAGGTGTCCGCAATCCGGGATGCTGACCGGATTATCGGTCTTTTGGAAGCTGCCGATATGGGCAGCATAGAACTGATTGTGAACAGGATCCGGGCTGATATGGTAAAAAGGGGAGATATGATGTCTCTTGATGACGTCATGGACATTCTGGCCATTGATATTATCGGTGCTGTTCCGGATGACGAGGATATTGTCATTTCCAGCAATCAGGGAGAGCCTCTTGTAGGCATGGGGACTCCAGCCGGACAGGCCTATATGGACGTATGCAGGAGAATTATCGGTGAGAATATCCCGATCCAGAATCCGGCAGTACGGGAAGGTCTTTTCTTTCGACTCTCGCATCTCTTAAAGAGAGCATAGGAGGGTCTGATATGAACCTGTTTCCTGTATTCCGTAAGAAGAATTCAGGAGAAATTGCAAGAAATCGTCTGAAACTTTTGCTGGTTGCGGACAAGGCTGACTGTTCTCCTGAGATCATGCAGATGATAAAAGACGATATGATCCGTGTTGTTTCACGTTACATGGATATTGATTCCGACAGAATAGAGATACAGATGAAGAAATTAAAGCAGCCGGATTGTGAACGCTTTACACCGGTGCTTTATGCAAACATCCCTATTCGCGATGTACCTGATAAGGGGATATACTGACTATGTTTTCTGACTACAATTTTAAATATTATAATTACCGGTTAGTTTTGTACATGCTGTCGCTGGCAGTGATTGGAATTTTAGTGGTGGCAAGTGCCTCCAACCAGGATTCCGGGATTGTAACAAAACAGATTATCGGCGTAATGGTGGGATTTGCACTGGCAATCGGTCTTTCCATCATAGACTATCGTAAAATCGTAAAGCTTTATGTTCTGGTTTATGGACTTTGTATCCTGTTACTGGGAGCAGTTCTTGTCATGGGACATACGGCAGGAGGTGCCACCAGATGGATCTACATTCCTGGATTAGGTCGGATTCAGCCTTCTGAATTTGTAAAAATCGGGCTTATCGTATTCTTTTCCTGGTATTGGAACAAATACCAGGAAAAGATGAATACGCCTGTTATGGTGGGACTGGCTGCTTTGCTGGCGGCGTTCCCCATAAGTCTTATCTTTGCAGAACCCAATTTATCTACCAGTCTGGTTGTTACAGTCATCATACTGTGTATGGTTTTTTCAGCCGGAATCAGTTATCGGTGGATTGGTGGCGTTCTGGCTATTGCAATACCGGCAGGTATGCTGTTTATCTATCTGCTGACTAAGGGCTTAATTCCGTTCATACACGATTATCAGGCGCGGCGTATTCTTGCATGGATCTATCCTCATGCGGAACAGTATGCGGAAAACTTATACCAGCAAAAGAATTCAATTATGGCAATCAGTTCCGGACAGCTTCAGGGAAAGGGACTTTTTAATACAACCATTGCTTCTGTGAAAGACGGAAACTTTTTATCAGCCGGTGAAACGGATTTTATCTTTGCCATTATCGGTGAAGAGATGGGATTTCGAGGCAGTGTGATTGTCATTGCTCTTATTGGACTGGTTGTATTTGAATGTCTTTATACTGCATCCAAAGCAAAAGACATGTCCGGCAGACTGATTTGCACCGGTATGGCAGCCCTGATCGGGTTCCAGGCTTTTTCTAACATCGCGGTGGCGACACAGATCTTTCCCAATACAGGTCTGCCGCTTCCCTTTGTCAGTTCGGGAGTGAGCTCTCTGACCAGTATTTTTATGGGAATGGGCCTGGTACTGAATGTTGGACTGCAACGCAAAATCGGTAATTAAAAGGAGGTATATCGTTATGAATATAGGATTAGTTGCCCATGATTCAAAGAAAAAACTGATGCAGAATTTCTGCATTGCGTACAGAGGTATTTTAAGTAAGCATATGTTATATGCGACAGGAACAACAGGACGTTTGATTGAGGAAGTCACAAACTTAAATGTTCATAAATATCTGGCAGGTCATCTGGGAGGAGAGCAGCAGTTGGGATCTCAGATCGAGCACAATGAGATTGACCTTGTTATTTTCCTGCGGGATCCTCTGACACAGAAATCACATGAACCGGATATTGTGAATATTATGAGAACCTGCGATATGCATAATATCCCTCTTGCAACCAATCTGGCCACAGCAGAGCTGTTAATTAAATCTCTGGAACGCGGTGATCTGGAATGGCGAGAGATGTATAAATAGCAGAGGTAGATATAAGTGAAAAGAAAAGTTTTTGTGACATCAGGCTGCATCATCTTAAGCGCATTATTCCTGACGGGCTGTGCTGGTCTTCATAAACTTGACAATCCTTATGAATTTTCTGAGAGGACCGCCCTTTACCAGTCCGCTTCTGTGGCTGGTAAATCGGAAACCTTTGCTCATGATCTTTGCGTGGTATCGAAAGATACTGCTGATTCAGACAGTTCAGTGACAGCAGAAGCTGCCGCTGTATTTGATTTATCTGATAATAATGTGATTTTTGCGAAGAATCCTTTTGAAAAATTATATCCCGCAAGCATTACCAAGACGATGACTGCACTTTTGGCAGTTAAGTACGGAGATCTGTCCGATGAGGTGACAGTGACAAAGGATGCTGTAATTAAGGAGTCGGGTGCCAGCTTATGTGGTATAAAACCAGGAGATAAGCTGACTATGGAGCAGCTTCTGTATGGTCTTATGATCCCATCTGGTAATGATGCAGGTGTTGCCATTGCAGTTAATATGGCGGGAAGTGTTGATCAGTTTGCTCAAATGATGAATGACGAGGCAAAAAAGCTGGGAGCGACCGGGACACATTTTGTAAATCCACATGGTCTCAGTGATGAAGATCACTATACCACGGCGTACGATCTGTATCTGATATTTAATGAAGCTTTGAAGTATCCGGAATTTCGTAAAATCATCGGTACGGCTGAGTATAAAACCTCTTATCAGGGCGGTGACGGGAAGACAGTAAACGAAACCTGGAAAGGTACCAACTGGTATATGACGGGAGAGCGCAAGACTCCTGACGGACTGACGGTATTAGGAGGTAAAACCGGGACTACTCTTTCGGCAGGAAGCTGCCTGATTATGGGAAGTTCTGATTCATCAAAAAATGAGTATATTTCAGTGGTTTTAAAAGCCAGGGATCATGCCGGACTATACGATAACATGTCAAATATCCTGAATAAAATTGTAGAATAGTGATTGCCTTTCTTATGAATTTGTACTATAATTATATTAATCCGAATAGACTTTTTATACAAATCATATAACGCAAGGAGGAGAGTGCTATGGTGCAGATAATAGCAGGAAAAAAGGGTAAGGGGAAAACAAAGCATCTGTTAGACAGAGCTAATTCCGCCGTAAAAGACTCAAAAGGTTCTATTGTATATTTGGACAAAAGTTCGAAGCACATGTATGAGTTAAGCAACAAGATCCGCCTCATTAACGTCAATGAGTATCCGATTACTTCAAGCGAAGGATTTATTGGTTTTATCTGTGGTATCATATCTCAGGATCATGATTTGGAGATGATGTTCTTTGACAGCTTTTTAAAGCTGGCATGTCTGGAAGGAGAAGACATATCAGAAACCATAGCGACTTTGGAAAAGATTGGTGAAAAGTATCATATTACCTTCGTTCTCAGCGTTTCTGTAGATGCGGAGAATATACCGGGGAACACCAGGGCTAATGTGGTTGTTTCATTATAATCATAGATAGGAATAGGGGACTGGGTGCCAGTCCCCTTTATTATTTTGTAAAAAAGAAATGGAAGGCTGTACCACCCCTTCCATATTATGCTTGAATTTTTTAAATTTTCCTTTTATAATAGCTAAAAGGGAAAGGAGGCGTCAGGTTGGCTAAACGAAAGGCAACACAGCCATCAAAGAAGGCTGTACATCCTAAAAAAAGCAAAAAGATCATCCGCTATCGGCGGCCTCTGAATATCAATGTTGGTATGATTATTTTTGCCCTGATTTTCATCTATATGGTCTTTAGTGTAATCACTTACGCGAGAAGAGATAAGGTACAGTTCTATGAAGTACAGGAAGGCAGTATCGTTAACAGCAAGGACTATACGGGGATTATACTGAGACAGGAAGAAGTAAAGAATGCAGACCGTTCCGGCTATGTGAATTATTATGTGCGGGAAGGTAAGCGGGCAGCGATTGGGACAAGGGTTTACTCCATCGATGAAACCGGAAGCATTACTTCATTTCTTGCAGACCATTCACAGGACAATGTAACATTGACTTCAGAAAATCTGACTGAACTAAAAAAACAGCTGACCGCATTCAGCCTTACTTATGACAATAATCAGTTTCGCTCAGTATATGATACAAAATATGCTCTGGAATCTGAAGTAATGGAATATATGAATCTTAACGCACTGGATAATCTGGGCAGTATGATGGATGAGGCCGGAATCAGCTTTGAACAGGTGAAAGCAGATCAGGCTGGAATTGTATCCTATGGTGTGGATTCATTTGAAGGTTTGCAGCCATCGGGTATTTCCGAGACCTCATTTGACCGCAGCAGCTATGCAAAAAACAAGACTCAATCAGGAAAGCTGATTGAAAAAGGAGCGCCAGTCTATAAAACCATCACCTCTGATCAATGGTCAGTGGTATTTCCTATGTCAGAGGATGATATAAAAGCATATGGGGATAAAAAGAATCTGACCGTAGGATTTTCTGGTCGTGATTTAAAGGCAACCGGAAGTTTTTCTGTCATTACGGGTACCGATGGAAAAAGCTTTGGCAAGATTGATTTAGACAAATATATGGTACAGTTTGTTTCGGATCGTTATGTAAATTTTGAAATTGTTTCCGACCGGGTAGACGGGCTTAAAATTCCTGTGACAGCTGTAACAAAGAAAGACTTTTACCTTGTTCCCATGGACTATATGACTCAGGGCGGTGACAGCTCTGATACTGGTTTTAACAAGGAAGTCTATTCAGACTCAGGGACCTCCGTGGTATTTGTTCCCACGGAAATTTACTATTCTGAGGGGAATAATTATTACATAGAGATGGATCAGGCTGACGGTTTTAAAGCCGGGGATTACATTGTAAAGCCCAATTCTACAGAGCGGTATCAGATTGGAGCCAGCAATTCCCTGCAGGGAGTTTATAACATCAACAAGGGTTATGCCGTATTTAAGCAGATTGATGTTTTGGTTTCCAATGATGAGTATTATACTGTAAAGAAGAATATGACCTATGGACTTGCTGTCTATGACCATATAGTCCTCAATGCACAGACTGTTAATGAGGGAGAATTAATTTATCAATAAGAGGTGATAAACTTGGTGAAAGAAAATCTTTTAATCGTGGAAAACAGGATAGAAGAAGCCTGTAAAAGACGGGGGCGGGATCGCAGTGAGGTTACTTTAATCGCGGTCAGCAAGACAAAACCTGCTGATATGATACGTGAGGCTTATCAATCGGGAATCCGGGATTTTGGAGAGAATAAAGTTCAGGAAATCTGTGATAAATATGAGCAGCTTCCCGATGATATACGCTGGCATATGATCGGTCACCTGCAGCGCAATAAGGTGAAACAGGTAATTGATAAAGCTGTGCTGATACACAGTGTTGATTCAGTCAGACTGGCAGAACAGATCGAGGAAGAAGCAGCAAAGAAAGGGATCTGTGTGGACATCCTTTTAGAAGTAAACGTTGCAGACGAAGAATCCAAGTTTGGCTTTCGTTTGGAAGAGACAGAACAGGCAATCCGTGATATTTCTGTTTTTCCCCATATAAGTATAAAAGGACTCATGACTATTGCACCTTTTGTAGAAAATTCTGAGCAAAATCGTCCTGTTTTTAAAGAATTAAATCAATTTTATGTTGACATGCAAAGGAAAAACATTGATAATGTTAATATGAATATGCTCTCAATGGGTATGACCGGAGACTATGAAATTGCCATAGAGGAAGGAGCTACTCTGGTAAGAGTCGGTACCGGAATTTTTGGTACAAGATATAAGATTGGAGAGAATGAAGTATGAGCATTTTAGGCAAATTGATGGATAGCATGCGCTTGAATGATACAGATGATGAAGATGATTACTATTTAGATGACGACTATGAAGATGATAGCGATAAACATGCGAAGAAACCCCTCTTTTCCAAAAAGACAGAAGATGAGTACTACGAGGAAGAGGAGTATGAACAAAAGCCACGTTTCTTATCACGCTCTCCTAAGGTAGTTCCCATGAAGCAGACTCGTACAATGGAAGTTTCCATGGTTAAGCCTACCTCGATTGAGGATGCCAAAGAAATTTGTGACCATATGCTTGCTGGTAAGGCAGTTGTACTGAATATGGAAGGTATTCATACTGAGGTAGCTCAGAGAATCATAGATTTTACATCCGGTGCTACTTATTCCATGAATGGTAATTTACAGAAAATATCCAATTATATTTTTATAGCAACTCCGGAATCCGTAGAGCTTTCCGGTGATTTTCAGGATTTATTAAACAGCGGAAGTCTGGATATGGGCGGTATGAATTTACGCCTTTAACGGATTTTTTCAAAGAAATATTGGTTTCTCTTAATGGGACAAGCAGGCATTTTTCCATTTCAGCATTCTCTTTTTGCTGACAATGGAAAATTGTTTGCTTTCTTCCTTATTATCGTCCACGCTTTTTGGACATAAAGGGGTGCCCGAAGGGTGTTTCTTATTATCGTCCACGCTTTTTTGGACATAGAGGGATGCCCGAAGGGTGTTCCATAAAATAGATGCAATGGAGGAAAAGCAGCATGGGAAGCAGAATGCCGGTACATATGGATGGTACTTTTATTTACGATATCGTGATGGAGACTTCGTTTAATGGGCTGAAAGAAGAACTTGGTAAAATGAACTTAGGGGAGCGAAAAGTTTGTATTGTTACAGATACCAACGTTGCTCCTCTTTATCTGAATGAAGTTGAACGCATTATTTCCAGCTGCTTTCACAAAACAGAACATTTTATTTTCCCTGCAGGAGAAGAACATAAAAATCTGAACACAGTAAGGGATTTATACGAAACACTTATTATAAAACAGTTTGACAGACACGATTATCTGCTGGCATTGGGCGGCGGTGTTGTGGGAGATCTCTGCGGCTTTGCAGCTGCCACTTATCTCAGAGGAATTTCCTTTATACAGGTGCCTACCACCCTTCTTTCTCAGGTTGATTCAAGCATTGGCGGGAAAACCGGTGTTGATTTCGATGCTTATAAAAACATGGTTGGTGCATTTCACATGCCAAAGCTGGTTTATACCAACGTAGCTTCCTTACAATCATTGTCAGAGGAGCAGTTTTCTTCCGGAATGGGAGAGGTTATTAAACATGGTCTGATCAAGGATGCTTCCTATTACCAGTGGCTGACACAACATGCCAGTGAAATACAAAACCGCAACCTGGATATTTTAAGCGAGATGGTGACTGTCAGCAACCGGATCAAGCGGGATGTGGTTGAAAAAGATCCTACCGAACAGGGAGAACGGGCACTTTTGAATCTGGGACATACATTGGGACATGCAATTGAGAAACTTTCTGATTTCAGCCTTTTGCATGGGCACTGCGTCGGTCTGGGATGTATCGCAGCTATGGCTGTCTCCGTGAAACGGGGATTTCTCCACGAAGATCAGATTTCAGCACTGTTAGACGTGATGAAGTTGTATCATATGCCGGTTACAGTCTCTGGTTTATCTCCAGCTGAAATAGTAAAGACTACAAAGAGTGATAAAAAAATGGATTCGGGAGCCATACGCTTCATTTTACTGGAGCAGATAGGCAAAGCCTTTGTTGATAAGACCGTTACTGATGAGGAAATGGCAGAAGGGCTGTCCCAAATTTTAATCTAAGGAGAACTCATGAAACAAAAAACAAATTTAATCATAGGAATGTTCATTGGCTTTTTTTGTGCCATAGGATTGGATCAATGGACGAAATTACTTGCAGTGAGACATTTAATGGGCCAGAAACCCTATTCTGTCTGGAACGGTGTGTTTGAATTATACTATTCTGAAAACCGTGGAGCTGCGTTTGGCATGCTGCAGGGAAAACAGTTCTTTTTTCTTTTGATTGCAGTATTGGTGCTGGGCTGTGCCGTTTATAGCATCAGCCGGATGCCTGCCACAAAAAAATACATTCCGTTACACCTGGTTGCCATGTTTTTATCAGCAGGTGCAGTGGGAAATATGATAGACCGGTTCACCAGAGGCTATGTGGTAGACTTTTTGTATTTTAAATTAATTGATTTTCCTATTTTTAACGTGGCTGACTGTTATGTTACGGTTTCCATGTTCATTTTTCTGCTCTTATTTTTATTTTATTATAAAGAAGAAGACTTACAATGCCTGTCTTTTCGTAAAAAGGAGGAACAGGCTTGAATCAGGAATATTTTGTAGAAGCGGGCGAATCAGCAATCCGCATCGACCGGTATTTAAGTGATCGAAACCAGGACATATCCCGGTCTTATTTACAAAAGCTTTTAAAGGATGAAAAAGTTCTGGTAGATGGTAAACCAGTAAAAAGTAATTATAAAGTAAGTGCCGGGGATAAAATTCAGCTAACCATTCCGGATGCGGTTGAGCCGGAGATTGAAGCAGAGGAAATGGATCTGGACATTCTTTATGAAGATAAAGATATTATTCTTATCAATAAGCCCAAGGGCATGGTGGTTCATCCAGCCGCCGGACATTTTAGCGGTACGCTGGTAAACGCGCTGATGGCCCATTGCCGTGATGATTTGTCAGGAATAAATGGAGTGATGCGTCCAGGTATCGTACACCGCATTGATATGGATACCACAGGCGTTTTAATTGTGTGCAAAAATGACAACTCTCACAATTCCATTGCACAGCAGCTGAAAGACCACTCCATTACAAGAAAGTATTATGCAATCGTCCATGGTGTTCTAAAGGAAGAGGAAGGCACTGTTTCTGCCCCTATCGGACGTCATCCCGTTGACCGGAAAAAGATGAGCGTGAATGAAAAAAACGGAAGAGAAGCAACCACACATTTTCGTGTTCTGGAACGCTTTAAACAGTTTACCTATGTGGAATGCCAGCTGGAAACGGGGCGTACCCACCAGATCCGCGTTCACATGGCCAGTATCGGTCATCCGCTTTTAGGCGATGTGGTTTATGGTCCCTCAAAAAGTTCCTATAAATTAACCGGTCAGACTCTGCATGCAGGAGTATTGGGAATTGTTCACCCCACCACAGGGGAATATATGGAGTTTCATGCACCATTACCCGATTATTTTGAAGATTTATTAAGAAAATTACGTGCCACCTAGATCACAAGATCCAGGTGGTTTTTTATTTCGATAATAACTGTTAAATATGGATAAAATATGGATTTTTCAGAAATTTAGTTGTATAATAGTATTATAAGTTAACTGGAAGGAGTGATCAATATGAGTGAAAACTTAGTGATTGCGATTGGAAGGCAGTGCGGAAGTTCTGGTAAGGTTATTGGTGAGAAAGTTGCGGCAGCCCTTGGTATTAAATGCTATGATAAGGAGTTACTGGCACTGGCTGCCAAGAACAGTGGATTATGTGAGGAATTATTTCAAAGCCATGACGAAAAGCCTACCAATAGCTTTTTATATTCTCTGGTTATGGATACATACAATGTTGGATTAACAAGTTCCGGTTATATGGATATGCCAATTAACCACAAGATTTTTCTGGCACAGTTTGATACGATTAAGAAGCTGGCAGAAGAAGAATCCTGTGTTATTGTCGGAAGATGTGCGGACTATGCACTGGCAGACGATCCCAATCTTGTTTCTGTATTTATTACAGCAGATGACAAAGATAAGATACAATCCTTAAAAGAGCTGTACCAGATTGATGATGCAAAGGCAAAAGAAGTTATGGTTAAGACAGACAAAAAGCGTTCCAGTTATTATAACTATTATTCCAATAAAAAGTGGGGAGATGTGAGAAGCTACGATCTGTGTATAAATCGCAGTCCCATTGGAGTGGATGGAGCAGTAGATATGATTCTGAAGTATATTGAAGTAAAAGGTAAGGGAAAAGACCAACAGCAGTAAATAATAGTTTGAAAACGGACATTTCTTTGAACAGGGGAAATGTCCGTTGACATTTTCCCAGGAATGTGGTAATGTTTGAATATACAAAATAATGTAAATTGATGAGAGCGTGATTGGATGAAAGAAAAGGAACTGGGGTATGGGAGTTTATATCAGAAAACGGGAGTAACAAAAAGCCTGCTGGCTCTTGATTTAATGTCCAGAAATGTGGGAGACAGACTTCTTCCCATATCGGAGTATCAGGAAAAATTCGGAGTTTCCCGTGGAACGATACAGAATGCGTTTGCTTTTTTGAAGGACAGTAATGCGGTCGTTTTAGAAAATCATGGACATCAGGGAACTTATATTACATCACTGGATCATAAGAAGCTGCAGGAGAACTGTATGCCCAGAGGGGTTATGGGGATTATGCCTCTGCCTTATTCTGTAACGTATGAAGGTCTGGCTACTGCCATGTATGAACAATTTTCTTCTTTAAACTTTAACATGGCTTATGCAAGAGGAGCAGTGGGACGTATAGAGCTGGTGGAATCAGGAACCTATCATTTTGCACTATGTTCCCAGTTTGCTGCTGAACAATCCATAAAAGATGGAAAACAGATTGAAATAGCAATGAATTTTGGACCTGGAAGTTTTCTTTCCAGGCACGTACTGCTTTTAGCTGATTCCGGATATGACAGTATACAGGATGGAATGAGAGTGGCTTATGACAGCAATTCCCTGGATCAAAGCTGCATTACAAGAAATATCATTCATGGCAGGAATGTGACGCTGGTTCCCATCAGAACACAGCAGACTTTAACCGCATTAAAAGAGGGAATCATAGATGCGGGTGTCTGGAATTATGATGACATTCTGGAAAATAAGCATGATTCCGTGAAAGTGGCATTTCTTGCAGACTCCGATTACAATAATCTGTTTTCTACAGCTGTTCTTGTGATTGGAAAAGAAGAGGAGTACTTAAAAGCAATGTTATTAAAATATATTCATGCAGCACAGGTTACAGCTATTATACGTGATGTAAGAGAAAAGAAAAGAGAACCCTTTTTTTAATTGGGTTTTTAATCTATCAATATACAAAATAATGTACATTAGACTTGGGGGAAATCATGAATCTAAATGAACTTTTAATGGAACGTCTGAACATTCTGGAAGAGAATCATGTAATTTGTAAGGAAGCAGCCAGTTTCTCAAAAATAGCCGTGGTGCATATTCTGGCTGAAATACCGGATTTGGAAGAATCAAAAGCGGTGATGTTCATTACCCATCTTGCCATGGCAGTGCAGAGAATCTTAAGTGGTGAAGATGAGACTGCGTTGGACAGTGAGGTGTTAAAAAGTGTAATGGATGAGCCGGTTTTCAGACAGGCGCAGGAACTCAGGGATGAACTTTTGCAGGAAACTGAAATTCAGTTTCCACAATCAGAAAAGGATTTTTTAGCTGTTCATCTTTGTAACCTGCTTACATAACAAGGTGTGAATGCGAAATCGCATTTATATAAAGGAGAATAAAGGAGGTAGCAAAATGAAAATTGTGGTTGGGGGCCAGATTGACAAGGAAGAAATCGCTAAAATTGTGAGTCAGCTGATGAATGGAAAAGCTGAGATCGAAATTAGGGGTGACCTTGATGGTGCCATGGGAGTCAAGGAAGGGAAATATGATTATTATGTGGGGGCTTGTAATACAGGAGGGGGCGGAGCCCTTGCAATGGCACTGGCGCTGTTAGGCTCTAAATCCTGTTCTACCATTTCCATGCCAGGCCAGATTAAAAGCGAAGCATTTATACGGGAAGAGGTAGAAAAAGGGAAAAAAGCCTTCGGTTTTACAGCCCAGCATAAAGATGAGGTTCTTCCGGTTCTGTTAAAGGCAATCTGCGAAAAAGAGGGGGTATAATTATATGAAATATATTGTAATTACATTAATCGGAGCGTTGGCTTCTGTTCTTTCTAACCAGGGAATTGCAGTATTTAATGATGGTTTCCGACCGATTGCAGGTCAGTATTTTAATGGAGAGATCAGCCGCAAAGAATTAGCAGCCATGAGTTTCGCCATCAGCTTCGGACTGGTAATTGGATTTGGTATTCCCACTTCCATAGCAGCAAGTATTATTCTCATCCACTGTTTACTGCTGACCACAGATATGATCGGTTCTTTCTGCAATAACAGCAGAAACGGTATGATACTATCCGCAGCAATCGGAGCGGTTTATGGTGTTGCCATTCTGGCAGGACTGGAATTTATAGTAAAATTTTTCGGTTATCTTCCTTATAATTTTACAAGTGATTTAGGAAGTGTATCTGGCTACATAACAGTGGCATTTGCCATATTCCCTGCAGTTGGCATTGCTTATCAGCATGGCTTTAAGAAAGGTATGACAGCTGGAGGGGTAACGATCCTGGTTTATTATCTGATTAAAAAATTCGGGGTTTTTACATTAGGAGCTGGTAAGGTTACTTTAAATGCAGAAGGCATGGCAATGCTGGCAGGAATGATACTGATGATCGTTTTTGCTGCACAGCGTAAAGGAACTGAAAATACCAATGAGGTACTTACCCAGGGCTTTGAAGGCAATATTCTCCGGATTCGTAAAAAATGGCTGCTTCTTGCAATTATGGGCGGACTTCTTGCGGCTGGGACCAGCCTTTCCATCGTAGCAGGTGATCCGGCCTCCCTGGCACTGTTAGCAAAACAAGAGTACAGCAACGCCGGTCTGACTGCTCTGGCAAGAGCAATCGGGTTTATTCCACTTGTATTTACCACTGCCATTGTTACTGGAGTGTATGGCGTGGCAGGATGTACGTTTGTTTTTGTAATTGGATTATTTTTCCATGGGAATCCCATTGTTGCTTTTATTCTGGGTTTTGCAGTTATGGTTGCTGAGATTTATCTTATTAATATATTTGCAAAGGGCATGGATCGTTTCCCTGGTGTGAAAGACATGGGCGAATACGTCAGAACTTCCATGAACAAGGTGCTTGAGGTTTCACTGCTGGCTGGAGGAATCGTGGCAGCTGAAAAAATGTCTGTGGCTGCCTCAGGCTACACAGGAATTGGAGCACTGTTTGTAATAGGGGCATTTCTGTTAAATAAGAAAGCAAAAAAACCGATCGTAGATCTTGCGGTTGGCCCGGTGGCATGTATCGTATTTGGTATACTGATGAACCTGCTTCTACTGATAGGACTAATAGCAGTTCCTGTTGCGAAATAAGGTCATTTTATGGAAAAGATTGTACCTTATGCAAAGAAGACATTTCTTGCACTGAAAGATCCCTATCATACCGTTATTACTGTAAAACCAGGTATTATTGACCGAGCGGCTTCTTTTTTGGAGAATGAGGGTGAGGTCTGGTATACGGGAATTAAAAATACAGACGCCATACCGGCAGAACTAAAAGAACGGCTGGAGAAAAGGGGATTCCTGATTCATACAACGGATCAGATGGCTTTAGGAGGAAGGGCAATTGACTTACAGCTTATTAATCCCATTACCGGTAACTGGATGACCGGATCCAGCAGCGGTACGGCCTTAAATGTATTTTATGGAATCAATGATGCAGGTATTGGAACGGATGGCGGGGGCAGCGTACTTGCCCCAGCAGCCGCTCTCAATCTTTACGGCTTTATATCTCCCATGATCGAGCAGGAGAAAATGATTGGCTATCATAAGATTTCAACAGATGGAATCGGGTTTCAGCCTGCCATAGGCGCCATTACCAGAGATCTGGAAACCATGGGAAAGCTGTTAATCCCTCTGTTTGGCTACGACATAACCAAGTTTCAGCCCCAGGAAGAAACTTACACAATCATTGAGACGGAACAATGCCATAACCTGCCAGACATTTATGGAAGCCGGGAACCATTGATCGAATATTTAAAAAGTGTTGTAAAGCCCCGTACGATTGTTATATCCACGGAAGGCCCGGTAGACGTAAATGCTCCTGGTGACAGCATATTTGGACATTTCGATGAAGAAACGGGAAAATGTCAGAGCCGGTCTGGCAAAGGGCTGATGCGGGTTGTTAATATGAGCGGAAAATCAGCACTGACCGTTCCTGCAAAAGGACTTGGCCGCTGTACGGTTCTTATCTGTGAAAGCAGGCCGGGGGATATCGCTTACATGTTCCAGCTGGCAAAGGCATATCAAAATCAGCCTTCCCCATTAATTCAACGGTATTTCATGAATTTTGATATGTATTTTTAGCATTAAAGAAAGGAGGAGCTTATGAAAAAAGGATATACAATGATGCATGAACACATCACCATAGATTTATCCGGAATCAAGAATGATGAGGACTGCCGTCTGGACTGTTTTGAAGAGTCACAAAAAGAACTGTGCCGACTGTATGAGCTTGGGGTAAGAAGAATCCTCGATGTAACCAATATCGGCATGGGACGAAACTCCAATTACTGCCGCCTGATGGAAGAAAACACCGGAATACAGATTCTTTCATCGACCGGGTTTTATAAGGAGCCCTTTCTTCCCGACTTTGTTTATACCATGTCAGTAAGGGAGCTGGCGGAGCTAGCGGTAAAAGAAATCTCAGAAGGGATTGTAAATACAGGAATTAAAGCAAGTGTAATCGGGGAATTCGGCACCAGTAAGGATACCTTTACTGAAATGGAACGGAAAGTTTTTGATTCCATGGCTCTTGCAGCCGTACAAACCGGTGCAGTTGTTACCACCCATACTACCCTTGGAACCATGGCTCTGGAGCAGGCAGAATATTTAAAAGCCGAAGGAGTAAAGCCGGAAAATATTATTATCGGGCATCTGGATCTGTCCCAAAATCCGGATACCATTATATCGGTATTGAAGGAAGGCGTAAATATTGGATTTGATACGGTAGGGAAAAACAATTACTGTCCGGATACATTCCGCGCCCAGATGTTAAAACGAATTGCAAAAGAAGGTTATCTGGATCAGGTGGTGCTATCCATGGATATAACCAGAAAGTCACATTTAAAGAAGTGGGGAGGACCTGGCTATGCATATTTGATTGAAACATTTCTTCCCATGCTTCTGGAATACGGATTGTCTGAGGAGCAGACCCAGCAGTTGATGATTGATAATCCCAACAGGATATTAAAACAGGAGGCTTAACATGAATACCAGTCCACTTAACAGCTTATCCGTTCAGGAAGCAGCCAGGCTGCAATTTAAAATCATAGACTGCATTACGAAAAGATTTAAAGGTCATGAAATACTGACACAGGGAGATTTAGGAGTCACTCCCGGAATTAATAAACCTGCCATAACTCAGAAAGCAGAACAGGTAATTGCAGATATTTTCGATGCAGAAGCCTGTATTCTGGTGAGAGGTGCAGGAACCGGAGCCATCCGTCTGGGACTTCACAGTATGTTAAAACCGGGGGAAAAAATACTGGTTCACAAAGCGCCCGTTTACAATACTACGGCTGTTTCCATGGAAATGATGAACATTTCAGCGGTAGAGGCAGATTATAATGACTTAAGTGAGATAACGCAGGTAATAAAGGAAAACCCGGGGTTAAAAGGTGCATTGATCCAGTATACAAGACAGAAACCGGAGGATGCCTATGATATGGCACAGGTGGTGAAAACAATAAAAGAGTGCGGCAGCCTGCCAGTCCTTACTGATGACAATTATGCCGTTATGAAAGTCAGCCGGATTGGAATTCAGTGCGGCGCTGATCTTTCCTGTTTTTCAGCCTTTAAACTTCTGGGACCGGAGGGGGTCGGCGTAATCGTAGGAAAGGCCTCTTATATTGAAACGCTTGTGAGAGAAAATTATTCCGGTGGCATGCAGGTGCAGGGACATGAGGCACTTGAAGTACTCCGTGGTTTTGCATATGCGCCGGTTGCTCTTGCCATACAGGCAGAGGTAAATGAAGAATGTGTAACACGGCTGAATTCAGGTGAATTACCTTGCGTAAAGCAGGCGTTTCTTGCAAATGCACAGTCAAAGGTTCTTCTGGTGGAGTTTAAAGAAGAGATTGCTGAGAAAGTTCTTATAGAAGCAGAAAAATTAGGAGCAGCGCCTAATCCCGTAGGAGCAGAGTCGAAATATGAGATCGTACCTATGTTTTACAAAATATCCGGGACATTTCAGAGTACAGATCCGGCACTTAAGAAGCGCATGATTCGTATCAATCCCATGCGGTCGGGAGCTGATACCATTTTACGCATATTAAAAGAAGCAGCGGAAAGAGTGATATAGATGTTTTTAGAGCAGACAGTAAAACGAAACAGGGATTTAGCAGAGGTTTCTTTTCAATTGCATCAAAGCGGACAAATCCAACCGGATTCCTATGTGATAGACGTGGATACATTTTTGGAAAATGCGGCTCTGATGCATAAGGAAGCAAAGAAAATGGGAATCCGGCTGTTTTTTATGCTGAAGCAGGTGGGCAGGAACCCGTACCTTGCAGGAAAACTGATGGAACTTGGCTTTGAAGGAGCGGTGGCAGTTGATTACAGGGAAGCCAGAATCCTGATGAATCATCGGATTCCCATAGCCAATATGGGGCATCTGGTGCAAATCCCCGACTCCCAGATTGAGGAGTTTGTGGCCTATCGCCCAAAGATGATTACGGTTTATTCGGAGGAGAAAATCAGCCGGATACATGAGGCAGCCAGGAAGCTGGGAGTGATTCAGGATGTGATTTTACGTGTTTACAATGATTCAGATATGATATATTCCGGGCAAACAGCAGGGTTTCATCTGAATGCATTGGAAGCGCTTACGGCACGGATAAAACATTTGTATCCCTGTGTCACTATTACAGGTGTAACATCTTTTCCCTGTTTTTTATATGATGAAACTGCCGGAGATCTAAGAGCCACCGAAAATATGAATACAGTAAAACAGGCTGTGGAAATTCTTAACAGAAACGGGATAAACTGCAGTGTTATTGATACTCCTTCCGGAACCTGTATCCATGCTTTGGAAAAAATAAAGGAGCAGGGCGGTAACTGCGGAGAACCAGGTCATGGGCTTTCAGGTACAACACCAATGCATGCAGTAAAGATGATGCCGGAACTACCATGTGTAACATACGTAAGTGAAGTATCCCATAACTTTATGGGGCAGGCTTATTGTTATGGGGGCGGTTATTACAGGCGTTCCCATTTGCAAAATGCACTGGTTGGCGTATCTCTTGAAAAATCGGAAGAAATGAACGTAACCCCTCCGTCTGATGAAAATATTGATTACTATATTGGGTTGGAGAAGGAGTGTGCAGTGGGGGATACAGTTGTAATGGCTTTCCGTTTTCAGATATTTGTAACCAGATCTGATGTTGTACTGATAGAAGGATTAAAAGAGAAAAAACCGTATATTGCCGGGATCTATAACAGCATGGGGATGAAAAAATGAAAAAAAGGTTTATTATTATCGTTTTAGATGGATTTGGCATCGGAGCAATGGAAGATGCTGCCAGAGTCAGGCCGGGAGATGAAAGAGCCAATACTTTAAAAAGCATTTTAAAGGATTACCCGGATTTAAAGCTTCCAAACCTTGAAAAGCTGGGTCTGATGAATGCGTATGGGGAAGAAAGTGAACGGATGAAATTTTCTCCAGAGGCTAATTACGGCAGCTGCCAGCTGATGCATTTTGGTGCGGATACTTTTATGGGACATCAGGAAATCATGGGGACACTTCCAAAAGAGCCTAAGATTCATCCATTCCAGGAGAAGGTGGATGAAATTAAATACCATCTTAAGGCAAGCGGGCATGACGTTCAGATTATGGAAAACCAGGGTTTGCGATACCTTCTGGTGGATCAATATGTAACAGTAGCAGATAATCTGGAAGCAGATCCTGGCATGTGCTACAATGTAACGGCACCACTGGATTTCATATCATTTGAAAAAGAATACGAAATTGCCCGAAAGGTGAGAGAAATTGCCTTAGTTGGTCGTGTCATTGTATTTGGTGGTAATGGAAATACGATGGAGGATCTGTTTCAGGCTGAGGAAGTAAAGCAGAATCGCTTTATTGGTATCTCCTCAGTAAAATCAAAATCCTATGAGCGTGGATATCAGTGCAGACACTTAGGGTATGGAGTAGACCAGAACGTACAGGCTCCTGCAATTCTGACAAGGGAGGGCTATTCCTGTACATTAATCGGTAAAGTGGCGGACATTGTTGCAAACGACAAGGGGTTAAGCATTTCCTGCGTACCTACAAAAGAGGTTATGGATCTGACAATTCGTGAAACAAAAGCCATGACTCAGGGATTTGTCTGTACCAATGTACAGGAAACAGATCTGGCAGGTCACTCTCAGTCTACCAAAAACTATAGGGAGATTTTGGAGATTGCTGACAGGGGAATCGGAGAATTGATTTCAGAACTGACATCAGATGATATTCTTGTAGTAATGGCTGACCATGGAAATGATCCTTTAATTGGTCACAGCAGACATACGAGAGAATGTGTCCCTCTTCTGGTATACAAAAAGGGTGTGACTGGCAGAAATATCGGACGAAGAAAAAGTCTTTCTGATGCAGGCGCATCTGTCTGTGATTACTTTAATACAATGAAACCACAAAATGGAGAATCATTTCTTAATGAGCTTTCAGACAGAAGATAGGAAAGAAGGCTGGAATTTTCGTATACCAGTGAAGATTCCAGCCTTCCGCATTATTCCATACCATTTATTTTTTTGCCAATTCTTTTACAAAATCTAATTATACCATCCTGGTACTTAATTCCAATGATACCTAACATAGCAGTAAAAGCAAAAACAGAAGCACTCATTATCCATTGGCCCTCCCGCATTGCAGATCCGATGATAGTGGAGGACAGGACAGAAGGAAGGCGTGCAAGAGTTGAGATAGCCAGGAATGGTATTAACTTCATGGAACTGGTTCCAACTACATATGTCAGCATATCCTTTGGAGTTCCGGGAATTAAAAACAGAATAAATACTATGGTTTCTAATTTCTTAGTGTCTTTCAGAAACGAAAATTTATCAAGTCTCCCTGTTCTGATAAGGTTTGCAGCAAAAGGTGCCCCCACTCTTTTGGAAAATACAAAAATGCCGGAGGAGGCCATTACACATCCAAGAAGACAAAGAAAAAGTCCGCCGGCCCACCCATACAGGGCTCCTGCCAGGATTTCAATGGGTTCGCCAGGTATAAATGCAATTACTATCTGGATTACCTGAATGCTAAGAACAAGAAGCCAGCCCCACAAGCCCAAAGAAGTAACCATCATTTTCAATTTCTGCTGTATTTCAGGCGCTGATAAAAGTCTAATATAAGGGAGTGAAAGTAAACCAAGAGCAAGCATGAGAGAAAAAAGCAAAACAAATACAAAGATCAATTGTATTACAGTGCTATTATTTTTTTTCATAGGATTGCCTTGATACTTTCATGTCTCCATTTCGGGTTTCCAGTGCTATGGTTATATCAGGAGATGAGCCAACAGATCCCCAGGCAGTGTGTTTGGTGGATTCAAGCTGATCTGTAAAAGAGGTATTAATTGATCCTTGTTTGGTTACGGCTGAAAATTGAAAAGCAAGTGTATCAGGAAGAATTACAGTAAGAGTTCCATTTTTTGAATATGCGGAAATATTGCCTGTTACATCGTAATAGGAAAGGTCAAGAGAACCCTCTCCTGAAGCATGAAAGGAGCCGGAGCCCCTAAGCTGGTCAGCGTTCAGCGTTCCGCCTTTCGATTGATAGTTAATGGTTCCGTTTATCTCATCCATTAATGTGGCGGCGTTGGCAGTCTGTACGTCAAATTTCTCTGTATCGATATTTTTAAAACTCAGACTTCCGTTTGCACTGGAAGCTTTTATCGCTGAAGCCTTTACATTAGAGATTTCCACGTTGCCGCTCGTCGTATCAACACCAAAATCACCTGGCACAATGAGAACAATTTCAGAGCGAATTGTTCCGCTTGTAGAATGCAGGGATAAGTTTTTTGTATTATTTTTTGGAATGTAAATTTCTATATAGGATTCAAAGCTGGAACGTCTAGGCCTTTTTCCCTCTGTAATCAGAAGTTCACCGTACTTTAAGGAGGTTCTGGCGTAATAGCTCCCTTTATTTTCGTTCATATATTCTTTTAATATCACTTTGCTCTGATCACTTTCTAAAACATAAATATCATCTGCATCATAATCAAGCCGGAGACGATCGAAATCGTCAGTATCGAAGGTAAGAGTATTCACCAGTGCAGTTGCTTTTTGTCCTCCACAGCCGGAAATTATTCCAAAGAGAAAAAAAGTAGTACAGGCGATCAATATTGAATTGCGTTTCATTAAATTATTCTCCTTTTTAGGATTTTATTAATTGAACCATTCATTCATCGGAACTCTATTTTTTTACGGAGCAGCAGCCCCGTAAAAATTATCTTTTATATGCGTGAAACAAGCTATCCATACAAATGCTTTTAGCCAATTCGACAGAAATGTTTTTTTGAATTTCGTAGGCATCATTGGTAATGTGCATTCCCCACCATGACATGGTTTCAATAATTAAGCGAGCAACGTATTGTGGATACTCGACCTGACGGAATGTTCCGTTTTGAATATACAGTGTGATGTATGACAGAACCTGATTGTAAAATTTTTGCCTGTATTCCTTATAATATGAAGTGAGTTTTCTCAAATCATCAGGATTTTTTTCAATGAGTAAACAGCCGATTCCGTACTTAGATATGACGTCAAATGCGTTGGACAACATCTCCTCCAGAGGAAAGTTTGTAACATCATCTAAATGTGCGGAGAATGATTTTGTATTCTGCTCAAACGCTTCCATAATTTCGTGATCCAGATTATCGAATAGCTGGGATTGGATTGGTAATTCGAACTCCTGAGTAAGAAATGATGGATCTATGGTTGCTTTAAGAAGAAAACTTAATAGTTCTCTCTTTCCTGTGAAATACACATAGAGCATACCGGTGGATAAACCAATTTCCTTTGCGATATCCTTCATTTGTGTCCGAGAATACCCCTTATTGATAAATAAATGACTGGCTGCGTCAAATATTAGTTTCATTCTGTTTTCCATTTTTAACACCTCCTTAATTGAACGATTCATTCAATAACCATTATATTCCTTTTTATCTGATTCGTCAACCGGGGATTAGCTGGTTGGATAGAAGTTAAAACAGGCATACCGCCTGTTTAGAGCGATATGCCTGTTTTAATGTTTTATAAAAATAATTCTATTCTACAGTCACGGATTTAGCCAGATTCCTGGGCTGATCCACATCTAAATTTTTCCCTACAGATGCATAATAGGCAATGAGCTGTAAAACCACTGCAATGGGAAATACTGTGAAACGATCCCCGATATCCGGAATATTAATCTGAATATCTGCGATGCCAGGCTCTACATTCATACTTTCCTTTGTAAGCAGAATTACAAAGGCTCCTCTTGCTTTTACTTCTCTGATATTGGATATGGTCTTTAAAAAGACATTTTCCTGGGTGGCAATGGCGATTACGGGCACCTCCTGTGTGATGAGAGCGATGGTACCGTGTTTTAATTCGCCGGCAGCGTAGGCTTCCGCATGAATATAAGAAATTTCCTTTAATTTTAATGCGCCCTCAAGAGAGAATGCATAATCAAGTCCACGTCCAATGAAAAAGGCATCCGGTTTATTGATTAAATGGGTTACCAGTGCTTTCACCATATCCTTTTTTTCTATCATGGCTTCCATGGCAGGTATGGAGTCGAGGAGCTTCTTCATGAAATCCTCTGCCTCTGCCACGCTGTATTTTTCCCTTACAAGAGCCATACGGCAGCAAACCATATAGAGGGCAGCCAGCTGAACGGAATAAGCCTTTGTGCTGGCTACTGCAATTTCAGGACCTGCATGGGTATAGAGTACAAAATCGCTTTCTCTTGCAATGGTTGAACCTTTTACATTAACGACTGAAAGGGTTCTGGAACCATAGCTTTTAGCCAGACGAAGAGCTGCCAGGGTATCGATGGTCTCACCGGATTGGGAGATGATAATAACCAGGGTTTTATCATCAACCAGTGGATTTTCATACCGGAATTCCGATGCGATGGATACTGTGACCGGAATTCGAAGAAGGGGTTCCATTAAGGCTCTTGCAGCCATACCTGCATGCATGGCAGTCCCGCAGGCCACAATCTGAACCTGATTACAATCTTTAAATACATCGTCAGGTATCTGGTCATCGGTAAAATCAGGCAGCCCCTTTGAAAGACGGGGGAGTATGGTGTTTTTTAACGCATCGGGTTGTTCGTGTATTTCTTTCAGCATGAAATGAGGAAAACCGTTTTTCATGGCAGCATCCATATTCCAGTTCACTTCCAGTATTTCCGGCTCCTGCTCCTTTAAATCCAGGTCATATAAATGGACTTTGTAGGAGGTGAGTCTTAAAATGTGGTCTTCGGGCACTACAAAATATTGTCTTGTATAAGGAATCAGCGCGGTCAGATCCGATGCCACAAAGGAACCTGAATGGGTATATGCAGCCACAAGAGGACTTACGTTCCGGATTGCATAGATTTCCCCCGGATGATCTTCAAACATCATACAGAAGCTATAAGACCCTTTTAAATGGGTAACCAGCTTTGAAATAGCTTCTGCCGGATTTCCGTCATAAAGACTTTCAAGAACCCAGGCTGCCACTTCGCTGTCTGTTTCAGAGAGAAGCTTTCCTTCCAGATGAAAGTCAGTGGTGAGCTGATGATAGTTTTCAATAATGCCATTGTGAACCAGTATTACCCGTCCGGCTCTGTGAGGATGGGTGTTTTCCGTAGTGACACCACCGTGGGTTGCCCATCTGGTGTGTCCCAGTCCGCAGTGAGAAACCTGCCTTATGTCCTCACAGCCCTTTTTCAGATTAGAAACTTTTCCGGTATGACGTACTAACTGAATTCTGGAATTTTCCATACAAAGAGCAATTCCTGCACTGTCATATCCACGGTATTCCAGCTGGGAAAGTCCTTCCAGCAATATTTTTTTTGAATCCAAAGGTCCTGTATATCCAATAATTCCACACATAATATAATCTCCTTTTTCATTGCTCTATTAATTTATGATCTGAATCTGTCAATTGCGCACACAAAAACAAGCTGTCTTCCATCGTCTGTAAAAACGGACAGCGTTTTGTCTACCAGGTTTTCTCTTGCATATACCGGTTCCAGAGTGGTTGTTTTGCAGTTACCTGCATATTTCACAATGGATACACGCCCGGCTGGCATGGAAGGGCATCCGCCGAATATTCGATCACCCTTCACCTCGTTAACCCTGGATACCGTTTTCTTACGAAAACGTTCACGATCGTATCCTCAGGTGCATGGCGCTTAGCTTTGCTATTTGTATTTATGCCTCCTTCATAAATTTAGTTTATTATAACTTCTCTTTCTTTGTGCGTCAATAGCATGATTTACATTCATTTTACTAAAAGATTCTTTTTCATTTTACATGGGTTCTCTAAAATGAAGTCAGGACACAAGAAAGGAAGCAGCGTCATATGGCAAGTCTATCTTTGGTAAATGTATGTAAAACATTTAAAAATGGTCAGATTGCAGTGAAGAATTTCAATCTGGATATAAGAGATCAGGAGTTTCTGATTCTGGTTGGTCCATCGGGCTGTGGAAAATCTACTACACTGCGGATGATAGCCGGACTTGAGGAAATATCCTCAGGGGAGCTATGGATAGACGGAGAATTAATGAATCTGACTGTTCCCCAAAAAAGAGATCTGTCCATGGTATTTCAGTCCTATGCTCTTTATCCTCATCTGACTGTTTATGAGAACATGGCATTTAGTTTGCGAGTACGAAATGTTGGTAAAACAGAAATTGATCAGCGAGTGAGAAAAGCGGCAGATGTTTTATGCATCAGCCACTTATTAGACCGGAAACCCCATGCTTTATCCGGTGGACAAAAGCAGAGAGTGGCCATTGGCAGCGCGATTGTCCGTGAACCAAAAGCTTATCTCATGGATGAGCCTCTGTCCAACCTGGATGCAAAGCTGAGAACACAGATGAGAGTTGAATTATCGAAGATACACAAAGAGCTTGGGGCAACCATGATATATGTAACTCATGATCAGGTAGAGGCAATGACTTTGGGCACCAGAATTGTGGTTATGAATTCCGGGGTTATATTACAGGCTGCTGAACCAAAAGTTCTATATACGAATCCCATCAATAAATTTGTAGCTGGCTTTATCGGATCTCCTTCCATGAATTTTATTCCAGTCTGGGTGGAGAGAAGGGAAGAACGAATTTGTGTGGAGTTTTCAAAAAACAGACTGTTTGTAAATGAGGAATGTGCAAAAAGACTTATAGAAGGTGATTATCTGGGCAGAAGAGTTTATCTGGGTATCCGTCCCGAGGATTTGCACGAAACTGGTACCAAAGATCAGGAACTGAAGCTGCATGTAGAGATAAAGGAAGTTCTGGGTTCAGAAATCCTTCTTCATGGAAAAATAGGAAGAAGCCCGGTATGTGCCAGACTGAAGCCGGATTTTCCATCTGAAGGGGGAAGGGAAGTATCCATCTTTGCAGACATGAGCCGTATTTTGCTGTTTGATATGGAGACGGAAGAAAACATATTATACCGTTAAGGAGCAATCCAATGAATTATAAAATAGTTACGAGAAAATTAAGCCCATATGTATACATCGCTCCAGCCATGGCGATTTTTGCACTTTTTCTGTTTTTCCCATTTTTCAAAACTATTTATTTAAGCCTTTTTAAAACAAATAAAATGGGTCAGGCAAAGTTGTTTGTGGGTGCAGGAAATTATTCCGAGCTTTTAAGCTCAGCGTCTTTTTTTAACAGCCTTTTTGTAACGGTTGTATTTGTAGTGATCGTAGTAAGTGTCAGTATGCTCCTGGGTCTTATCACTGCCGTATTATGCAATCAATCTTTTCCAGGGATCCGGATATTCAGCACTGCTTATGCGCTCCCAATGGCAATCGCTTCCAGCTCAGCCGCCATGATCTTTAAAATCATGCTTCATCCGGCTATTGGAATTGTGAATAAGATCCTGGGATTACATATCAACTGGATCAGCGACCCCAGATATGCACTGATTTGTGTGGCACTTTTAACAGCGTGGCTTAACAGCGGTATTAACTTTCTTTACTTTAGTGCTGGTTTAAGTAATATTGATGAAGTTATTTATGAGAGGGCGTCGGTAGACGGAGCCAGCTCATTCCAGAAATTTTTCCGCCTGACACTTCCTGGGTTAAGCCCGATTTTGTTTTATACGCTGGTTGTTAATATTATTCAGGCGTTCCAGTCCTTCGGTCAGGTGAAAGTATTGACCATGGGAGGACCGGGGGAATCCACCAATTTAATTGTTTACTCCATTTACCGGGATGCATTTTTTAATTACCGTTTTGGCAGCGCAGCAGCCCAGTCTGTGATTTTGTTTATCATCATTATGGTTCTGACTTTATGTATGTTTCGATTGGAAAAGAAAGGAGTACACTACTGATGGAAACTGTTATTTCCAGGGCTGTTAAAGATATCAGCATAGAAGAACTTGAGAATCTGAAAAGAGAGGCATTAAAGAAAGCGGTTTTACGCCGCAGGGTTGCCAGGCTGGCTTTGACCGGGGTTAATTTACTTATGACGTTGTTTCTTTTGCTGCCGCTTTTATACGCCGTCAGCATAGCGCTGATGCCTTCCGGTGAACTGTTTACAACCAGTATGAACTTAATACCGGCAACAACAACACTTGATAATTTCCGTCAGGCTATGGTTAAAATACCGTTAACCCGATTTATTGTGAATTCATTTTTAGTAGCAGGCTGTATCACTGCAGGACAGATCATATCCTGTTCACTGGCAGCATTTTCCTTTTCCTTTCTGGAATTTAAGGGCAAAAATCTGCTGTTTATGCTTGTGATGGCGACCATGATGATACCTGGAGAAGCGACGATTATATCCAATTACTTAACGGTAAGCGGATTTCGGTGGCTTGACAGCTATAAGGTTTTAATTATTCCTTATCTGACATCTGCCATGGGAATCTTTTTATTCCGGCAGTTCTATAAATCGTTTCCCATATCATTATACGAATCGGCCCGGATTGATGGCTGCTCTGACTTAAGATTCATTTACAGCATCCTCATACCTCTTACCAAGTCAGCCATAGGTGCCATGGCAGTATATACCTTTATCAATGCCTGGAATATGTATTTGTGGCCTCTTCTTGTTACAGGTTCAGATAAAATGAGAACGGTTCAGATCGGGATCGGGATGTTAGACAGTGTGGATTCCCAGTCGATTTCCATGATGATTGCGGGAGTAGTAATGATTATCATACCATCGATTTCCGTATTTATCTTAGGACAAAAGCAGCTGATCAGAGGAATGTTTTCAGGAGCCGTAAAAGGCTGACCTGATTCAGAATAAATCTTACATAAAATTTGGAGGACAATCATGAGAAAGAGAGCAGTTTCCTTTTGTATGGCGGCTATCATGGCTGCAGGAATGTTATCCGGCTGTTCCAGCCAGACCGGATCCGGAAATACCGCTGCATCTGAAACGAAAGAAGAAGTAACCACCAGTGCAGCACCTGTTGCCGCTAAAACCGCAGAAACTTCAGGAAATACACAAAAGACTTCCATTACCTTCTGGCACTCCATGGGCGGCGTCAATGGAAAAGCAATTGATGCACTTGTAGAAAAATTTAATAAGGAAAACACTTCAGGGATCACAGTTGAGGCTCAGTATCAGGGCAGCTATGACGATGCCATTAACAAGTTAAAAAGCGCTCAGATCGGTAACATGGGGGCAGATCTCGTGCAGATTTACGACATCGGAACCCGATTCATGATTGATTCAGGCTGGGTTGTTCCAATGCAGCAGCTGATTGATGAGGATAAATGGGATCTCTCTCAGGTTGAACCTAATATTGCGGCATATTATACAGTAAATGGTACTTTATATTCTATGCCCTTTAACTCATCGACTCCTATTCTATACTATAACAAAGATATGTTTAAGAAAGCCGGAATTACAGAGATTCCAGACAGCCTTCCTGGAATTGAACGGGTGGGAGATGACCTGCTTAAGAAAGGCGGAGCCGGAGAGGTTCTTTCTCTTGGAATTTATGGCTGGTTTTTTGAGCAGTTTACCTGCAAGCAGCAGGCCAGCTATGCAGACAGTGGCAATGGAAGAAAAGCAGCTGCAACGGCCGTTGATTTCGATAAAAATGGAGCCGGTGTAAAAACACTGACGGCATGGAAAGAATTATCAACCAAAGGTTATGCACCAAACGTGGGCAGAGGAGGAGATGCAGGACTTGCAGACTTCAGCTCTGGAAAATCTGCCATGACACTGGGTTCAACTGCATCCTTAAAACAGATCTTAAATGATGTAAATGGAAAATTTGAAGTAGGAACCGCTTATTTTCCAAAAGTTAGTGACGATGATAAGGGTGGAGTATCCATCGGGGGCGGTTCTTTGTGGGCATTAAATAATAATGATGCAAACAAACAGAAAGCGGTATGGGAATTTGTTAAGTTTCTTGTTTCACCGGAAAGCCAGGCATACTGGAACTCCCAGACAGGATATTTTCCAATCACCACTGCAGCTCATAATGAACCAGTTTTTAAAGATAACATAGCAAAATTCCCGCAATTTCAAACCGCCATTGATCAGCTTCACGATTCCACACCACAGTCAGCAGGCGCTTTATTAAGTGTATTTCCAGAAGCGAGACAGACGGTGGAAACAGAAATTGAAAACATGATTAACAACAATGGTACCCCAGAGGATGCAGTTAAGAAGATGGCTGATAGCATTAATAAATCCATTGCAGATTATAATCTATTAAATAAATAGTTTCAGAAAGGATATTAGCAGATGAAAACAAAGGTATGGGCTCACAGGGGAGCTTCCGCTTATGCGCCGGAAAACACACTGGAAGCATTTGAACTGGCTGTCAGGCAGCAGGCAGACGGAGTGGAGCTGGACGTACAGCTTACCAAAGACGGGAAACTGGCAGTAATCCATGACGAAACAATTGACCGGACCTGCAACGGTGTGGGCAATGTAAAAGATTACACCATGGCTGAACTAAAACAATTTTCCTGTAATAAAACACACCCGGAATACACAGCTGCAGTCATACCAGAGTTAAAGGAAGTTCTTAAGCTGTTAAAGCCAACTGATTTAACTGTTAATATCGAACTTAAAACCGGGGTATACCGTTACAAGGGGATTGAAGAAAAAGTATTAAAGCTGGTTAAAAAATTGGAGATGGAAGAGAGGGTAATCTATTCCTCCTTCCATCATCCCAGCATTATAAAAATTAAAAGGCTGAATCCCAACGCAAAAACCGGTGTTTTATATTCAGATGGCTGGATTCATGTGGTCGCTTATGCAAAGCTGATCGGAGCAGACGCTCTTCACCCGTCTGTTAACAACCTGCGGTCAGAAAAATTAATCAAAGAATCAAAAAAGAAGAAGATTCCTCTTCATGTATGGACTGTCAACGAGGAAGCGTTAATGAAATATTTAGCGGAGCAGGGGATTGGAGCAATTATAACCAATTATCCTGATATCGCAAGAAGAATAGTGGATAAGAAAGGATAAAAATTATATGATACGATTAGTAGCCTCCGATATGGATGGAACACTGTTAAACCGATATGGCAAAATTTCTTTAAAAAACCAGGCTGCTGTTCATGCATTGAACAGAAGAAATATTGGTTTCGTTGTATGTACAGGGCGAAATTATGCAGATGCTTATGCGCCTTTGGAGGAAGCAGGAATATCCTGTGACATCATTTGCATGAATGGCGCTTCTGTTTATAACAGCAAGGGAGAACAAATCCGCAAGCAGACGTTACTTAAAAATCAGGTCAGTCGTATTCTCAGCATATGCCGGCCATTTTCCGTGCTTTACGATTTTATGACGGATGAGGGCAGTTACACCACCTCAAGTCTGGAGGAATTTAAGGAGAGCTTTGAGAACAAAATTTTTCTTTCCATGGTTTCCGATGAACATACCTTCGAAACCATTGTGAAGCGTTTTCAGTTTGTTTCGGAAGAAGCTCTCATTCAATCTGATACTGATATTTATAAAATGTCGATTGTACATGAGGATCCTAAAGTTCTTTCTTATATCCGTTCCTGTCTGGAGAAGGAAGAAGGAATATCCATTGCATCCTCAGCAGCTACCAATCTTGAAATAACACATTTCTATGCTCAAAAAGGAAATGCACTGCTTGAATTCGCCATTAATAATAAAATTCACCCCAGAGAAATCCTTGCCATGGGGGACAGTGAAAATGATTTATCCATGCTCGTTCTTCCGTTGGGTTACACCGTTGCCATGGAAAATGGATCTGAGAAAATCAGGAAAAGTGCACGGCTCATTACCAGATCCAATGAAGAGGATGGAGTAGCAGCAGCAATTGAAGCGCTGGTTTTGTCGGATGCAGCGTTAGCAACCGGTTAAAAAACGATTATCATTCCAATAATCATCTGATATCATATCTGAATCCTCATCTTTTCCCTTTTATTCTACCGTTCAGACTCATTTCTTAACATTCAATTTTAACTTTATCCCGGTTTTATCCGGATCTTTTGAAAAATTATTGATTGACCGATAAAATTAAGAGAAAAGCAAGAAATAAGAGTTGAATTTCTGTTAGAATATGTGGGGTTGTCTAAGACAACATGGGAAAGGATTGAGGACAGAGTCATGGATCATGAGGATGAATTAGATCGTATGAGGGCCCGGAAGAAAAGAAGCGATAACGGCAGAATGCGTGAGAAGCCTATACAACATACACCGGAAAGAAAAAGTCAGGCACAGGAGCCAATGCAGGCTTCCCATGGTGACAGAACCTATTACAGTACTGGTGACGGCAGGAATCCACGGGCCAGATACAGTGGTCAGCAGACTAGTGCAAACCACAAAAAGAAAAAAAGGCATCATAAGAAGCACAAAATTATAGTTAAATTAGTTATCATTGCAGCATTGCTGATTGCAGGATTATTTCTTTTTAAACAGAGAACCCATCAGAAGGGTTATTGGACAATTGCCGTTTTCGGCGTGGACTCCAGAGATGGAAACTTAGAAAAAGGCGCCTTGTCGGATGTGGAGATGCTTTGCAATATTAATAAGGAAACTGGTGAAATCAAGCTGTTGTCTGTTTACCGCGATACTTATTTAAAGATTAACAGCAAGGGCACTTATCATAAAATCAATGAAGCATATTTTAAGGGCGGGCACAAACAGGCCATGGAAGCCCTCAACGAGAATCTGGATTTAAATATTGACGATTATGCAACCTTTAACTGGAAGTCTGTAGCAGATGCCATTAATATTCTTGGTGGAATTGATTTGGAAATCACAGACTCAGAATTTGCTTACATAAACGGTTTTATCACAGAAACAGTAAATTCCACAGGAGTTGGTTCCCACCAGCTGAAACATGCCGGAATGAATCATTTAGATGGTGTACAAGCAGTTGCTTACGCAAGACTGCGTCTGATGGATACTGACTTTAACCGAACCGAACGCCAGAGAAAAGTCGTAAATCTGGCTATGGAAAAAGCTAAAAATGCAGATTTTGCCACCAGAAAAACACTGGTAGCAACAGTTTTCCCGCAGATCTCCACCAGTGTGGGCATGAATGATATTCTGGCGATTGCAAAGGGCATCAGCAAATATCATATTGGCGAAACTGCCGGCTTCCCATTCTCTCGTACAACCATGAAAGTTGGGAAAATGGACTGTGTAATACCAACCACCCTGGAGAGCAACGTAGTGCAGCTGCATCAGTTCCTCTATGGTCAGGAAAACTATGCACCGTCCTCCGCTGTGAAAAAAATCAGTGCATCGATTTCGAAAGAAACCGGACTCACAGAACCCGGTAAAAATACCCCTACTGGAGGCAGCTCCAGCGGCAAAAAAGGTAAGAAACAAACGGAGGCTGCTGTAGAGACGGCTCCGGCACAGACAGAGGCTGTTGTTGAAACGACAGAGGAAACCAAAGAGACAGTAAAGGAAACAACGGTAGCAGAAACAAAAGAGCAGGAGAGTGGGAAAGCACCAACCAATGAAGACGGAAGTCTGATCGGGCCTGGAGCAAAAGTTCCTGATACAAAAGAAGAAACAAAGAAAGAAGAAACAACAAAAGAAACGAAAAAACCAGTCAGCTCAGAAAAAGCTACAGAGGAAGAAGTACCCACGGAACCAGAGACAAATGCAGGTCCAGGGGCATAAATAAAATTAATTTTATAGATTATATAATTAAAAATGACAAAACGTTAAAATGCCAAAATAAAAGGGCAACGTTTTGTCATTTTTTATTTATGCAAATTATATTACCAAATATTTGTAATTTATTTTGCCATATGATATATTTAAAGAAAATAGGTAAGGGGGAAGTATTATATGAGTACAGAGAAAAAAATCACCAAAAGAAACTCCGGATTAAAGTTAAAAAAAGGGAAGAAAATCGCATTGTTTCTGGCTGCATTCCTAATTCTTGGTTGTACGCAAACAAAATACGGAAATAACGTAATAACCGCCCAGGCACATTCCGGCAGGACAGATTCACAGGGAGGACACCGTGACAACAAAAACAAAAGCGGTTTAGGCAGTTACCATTACCATCATGGATATTCTGCTCATCTCCATCCAGGCGGAGTATGTCCCTATGATAATAATAGCAACAGTAATGCTTCTTCGACAAAGCAGAATTCTTCTGTACCTGAGACTAAGTCTGATGCTGTATTAAAAGCGGAAGATTATAAATTGATATTTGAATCCACGTATTATTATAATAATAATCCTGACCTTCAGACCACAATTGGAAGCAACGGACAAAAGTTATTGGAGCACTTTGTAAACAATGGTATGGAAGAGGGAAGGAGAGGTTGCAGTACCTTTGACGTGATGGTTTATAAAGATAATAATTCGGATTTGGCAGCTTTATATGGAGATGATTTAAAGAAATATTACGAGCATTATATGAATTGTGGGTACAATGAGCAGCGTGTGGCCTATTAATGGCTACAAAGTGGCAGCGGAGAGTAGAAAAGCGCTTAATAGTGGGAACATTCATTCATATTTATTAGAAAATAATTGTAATGAAGGATTTATTATGATATTATGGAAAAAAAAGGAGGTTTTATGTATGAAGGGGTTTTTTAGAGCTATATTTGCAACAATTATACTTGCTGGTTTAATGATAATACCTGCAAGTGCAGCAGAAGACCAGGCTGTTAACTGGGGAGATGAAAGATATCAGATTATGGTTCCAGGCTTTATTGAAACAAGAGACATGACAATAAACGGAGAGACTACAACAGTAGTCGTTGTTCAGAAACCAGAAAAAAATGCTGAGAATAGGTATCGTTTTTTCGATATTGTGACAACTGATACAAATGCAGTATCCATAACTTCAACTGTTTTAAAAGTAAATCATGAATATGCAGGCGATTTAATGATTGAACTTGAGAATGGCCGCGTCAGCTACGTTCCATTTTTAGATGGCGATATTGAAGAATTATCTAAAGAGCCATTGTATTTTGGATTCACATTTAGGGATAATAAATGGAATGAAATTTGTGATTTCCCACTTTGGGTAGTGTTTGAAGATAAGAAATAAAATTATTTCAGATTGTTAAAGGTTTAAAAAAATATAGTTATTATAAGACGGGGCGATTGTTAAAGTAGATATAACTACGGTAACAAATTGCCCCGTTTATTTCTATTAAACATATATCCTTCTTTTAAAACATCGGTTGCTTCCCATCTGCCGGATATGGTAAGATCAAAGAGAACAGTATTAACGGATATCCCAGATATATGGCATATGAATGATAACAAATACAGACAATTGTGTCCGGATTCAGACAGTAGTTATAAACTGTGTGGGGGTATAATAGCGGCATAAATAATTCAGTGTTTTATACAGGAGGAGCAAAGATATGTCAAAGGATATTCTTTTTATCATTTCGGATCAGCATTCATACAAAGTACAGGGTTATGCCGGGAATCGGCTGGTGAGGACTCCTAATCTGGATCGGCTGGCTGCAGCCGGTACTGTTATGAGTGATTGTTATGCGGTATGTCCGCTGTGTGTACCGTCAAGGCTTAGTATGCTGGCGGGCCAGTTTCCCAGCACGGTGAAAGCATTGACAAATGATGCATCCCTGGACTCCGCGGTGGCTACCTTTGTACATTCTTTAAATGCCGGTGGGTACGAAACAACCCTTTGCGGCAGAATGCATTTTGTCGGACCGGACCAGCGGCATGGCTTTATCAACCGACTGGTTGGTGATATTACTCCCACGGGTTATGTAAGAAGAGGGAAGAAGGAAGGGGTGGACGCTCTGCCGTGGAACAGAGGACGGATTGAGCATACAGCGATCCAGTGCATCGGAGGCGGTGATTCCACCGTGCTGGAATTTGACCGTGATGTGACAGCAGCTGCAATCGCGTATCTGGAGAAGGAACATGAACGTCCGCAATTCTTATGCGTTGGCATGTATGCACCGCATTTTCCGTATATTGCGCCCAAGGTATTGTTTGATTATTATTATGATAAGGTGGAGTTGCCGGAAGCATCCTACCGGGCCGATGAACATCCCATTCTGGAAGGAAAGCTGCGGGATACAGATCCTCAGACAGTTCGTGCGGCTATGGCCGCCTACTACGGCATGACAGAATTTATGGATCAAAACATCGGAATGGTTGTGAAGGCCTGGGAGCAGTATCTGACTCGTACAGGCAAAGAGGGAGTTGTGATTTATGTATCCGATCATGGGGATTCCAACGGTGAGCATGGGTTTTATGGAAAAAATACATTTTATGATTCCTCCGTTCATGTGCCGATGATCTTTGCCGGGGAGGGGATTCCTGAAGGTAAGGAAATCACAACTCCTGTCAGCCTGCTGGATTTGAGCCCGACCCTTTGTGAAATGACCGGGGCTCCGCTTCCGCCAAGGCAGGACGGGGAAAGCCTGGCAGAGATAATCTGCGGAAAAACACAGAACGATGAGAGGATTGTTCTTTCTGAACTAAGTCACCGCTTCGGCATGAAATCCATTGGCCGAATGGCAAAATGGAAGCAGTATAAATTTATCACGTTCTCCGGTTTTGAGGAAGCCGACCAGTTATTTGATCTGGAAGCGGATCCCTTTGAGACGAAAAACCTGATCTGTGATTATCCGGAAATTGCAAAGAAATTGTCTGCTTATATTAAAAATAATATGAAAGCACCGGAAAAAGTACTGTCTGACATCAATACCCTAAGTTTAAATATGGATATTATCTCTAAATGCAGGCAGGATAATAAGGAAGAGTGGCAGGTACAGGAGGGACTTGCTCAGGAGGCACCGACGCCGATGATCGCTACCGGGGTTGAGATATCCTTCCGATAATAAAATGAAGGCGGGGTAGAATTATGCATGGACAGATTTTGTCAGGCTATATCGATTACATTAAAAATCTGAATATACTGAGTAAGCTGGATATTGTCCTGTTAACGGAAAAGGGAAATGTTGCTGCAGATTTTATTAAGTGTTCTAATCATAAATTTATCCAGAAACGCCGCAATTGTTCCAGACAGAATTTCATTGACCATGTATTAGCTCTTGCAGCGAAAGACCCGGATTTTCAGGGGACTGAATCTCCATTGTTAATGGGGGAATACTATTTTCATGCGGTTTCTGTTAATTTGCAGGATGAGAAGTACTATCTGTGTATCGGACCGTTCTATATCGTTGAAGTTATTTCAACGATGATTGAAGCAGATCTGCCCCATTACTGGCTGGCAGATATAAAAGCAGCTGCGGTTTTATTTCGGAGCCTTCCTGGAATATATAACACTCAGTTACCAGCTCCTCAACGGGACACTTCCCACGGAATCTACCGGAAAGAATTGGAGATCAGAGAAATCCATCGTCTGAATCCCACCTCACAGATTCGTTACAATGCGATGAACGAAAAAATCATTCGTACCGCCATTGCAAACGGCGATATAGAAATAATTAAAAAATACAATTATGAGTTCAACTACATGATACCGGATCACATGATGAGTGGCGAAGAACCGCTTAAGCGGGCGAAACACGGTATTCTAAGCGGAAACAGTGTGTATTGCCGTGCTGCAGAGGACGGCGGTGCCTCCAGCGTTACGGTCAGAAATATCTGTGCCGAGTATGCGGCGCAGATGGATCATGCAGGCACCATTGAGCAATTAATTAAACTGAGAGAAGAGGCAGCTCTGACGTATTGCCGGAAGGTCAGGGAAGCGAAACAGGAAAAATACTGTGTGTATGTGAGACGCTGCGTTAATTGGATCGAAGAAAATCTGGCTGACGATCTGACCCTTTCCGGGGCAGCCCAGTACTGCGGAATTTCCTATGATTACCTTTCCCGGTTAATAAAAAAAGACTGCGGGTGCTCTTTTTCGGATCTGGTTCACAAATCGCGCTGCCAGGCGGCAACTTATTATTTGCAATGCGGCATTGAGATATGGGAAATTGCCGAAAAATGTGGTTATAAAAGCAGTTCGCAGTTTTGCCATGCATTTTATAAACGATATGGTATGCCACCGGGACGGTGGCAGAAAGAACATATGTTATAAGAAAAGGTCATGAGGACTAGCAATTAGTTCTCATGATTTTTTTGTGGATTTATAGCGAAAACAGGGCGTATCGGACGAAATCAGACAATGAAAAGCAGAATTTATTTACTATAATCTACCTGCATAGAATAGTCGATAAAAACTGATTAGGGTAAGTTTTATCGACGATAAAGGTGTTTATAGAAAATAAAAGTGGAGTTGGTGAAAAATTATGAAGCTACATGAAATTATATTGTTTGGTATGATTGGATTAAGTGCTTCCACGGCAGGGGCGGTTTGCGGTATTGGAGGCGGGGTGATCATAAAGCCTCTTTTAGATGCATTTGGTTTGCTGAGTGTGGAAGCCATAAGTTTTCTATCCGGCTGCACAGTGCTTGCCATGGCATGTTTTTCTGTGTTAAAATCAATTTCAGGCGGAGATTCTTCTGTTGACAGAACAACTGGTACACCTCTGGCAAT
>NZ_PTJA01000006.1 GCF_002934545.1 Lacrimispora xylanisolvens | reverse complement strand
CCAGATCGTTGTAGAAAACTAAAAACACGGTAAAGATA
Source organism: Lacrimispora xylanisolvens (assembly GCF_002934545.1). GTDB lineage: Bacteria > Bacillota > Clostridia > Lachnospirales > Lachnospiraceae > Lacrimispora > Lacrimispora xylanisolvens. Next base: position 318,323 of record NZ_PTJA01000006.1, on the reverse strand, counting down.
CCGCCGCCCCAATCGGGCGGCGAACTTATTGACCTGGACTGGTTATTTACCATTTACTTATGATGACTCAGAATGCAGAATGAAGAGGCGCTATTTTATGAAGGACTTTTGAAAAAAGAATTGAATACGGTAGGGAGCAGCATGGCAAAATCCATTAAAAGATAAAGATGATAAAAATACTCCCAATCCCCCATCTGGAGGAGGTGATACGTATGATGTAAAAAGATCGCCCAACGAAACACGAACCATAAAATGCAGTACATATGATCCAGAAAGCGAGTGGTTCCACAAGGGGGAACACAAAAGTGTATTCGCTTATGCCATAGAAAAAGCCTGCGATAAGAATGGTTGGATTCCTAGATACACAGTCATACCAGGAAATACTCATGACAGCCGTACATTTATAGGACTTTATAATAAGATCAAAGATATCGGCATCCGGACAATAATTGCGGATGCAGGATATAAGACACCAGCGATTGCAAAGATACTGCTTGATGATGGAATAAATCCACTCTTTCCATGCAAACGTCATATGACGAAAGACGGATTCTTTAAGAAATATGAGTACGCATATGATGAGTATTATGACTGCTATGTCTGCCCGAATAACAAAACGCTGGAATACAGTACTACAAATCGAGAAGGATACAGGGAATACAAGAGCTGTGGAGCCGGCTACGGTAATTGTCTCTATCTGACTCAATGCACCGGGAGCAAGGATCATACAAAACTGATTACACGTCATATTTGGGAAGGTAGTCAAGTGTTTTTGGTGAAAAAAGTGGGTGATTTTTAAATATAGGAATCTTCGGCCCTATGAAATAAGGGCTGAAGATTCCTAGAAATTATTTTCTAAATTGGGAGGAAGGATATGGCAGACAACCATACGAAAGAAGTACGGAGTTATAATATGTCTCGTATACGAAGTAAGGATACAAAACCAGAAGAGTTAGTTCGCAAGTATCTCTTTGGCAGAGGCTTTCGTTTCCGTAAAAACGACAAAAGGTATCCAGGGCATCCCGATATTGTACTTCCAAAATACAAAACCGTGATTTTTATCAATGGATGCTTCTGGCATTGCCACGAAGGATGTAAATACTATGTTGTTCCCAAATCCAATCCAGAATACTGGATACCAAAGCTGGTTAGAAATCGTGAACGTGATGCAGCCAATATTAAAGTGCTGCGGAATGATGGCTGGAATGTAATAATAGTGTGGGAATGCGAGCTAAAGAAGCCTGTACGACAAGAACGGTTGGAAAGACTCAATAGTGAAATCACCGGATAGGCTAATAAAGATTGGAACATGAGTTAGAGAACAATATATAATTTTTAAGCGTAAAATTACGCATTGATTTAAGGCTTTTTGTTGTTTACGATAATCCATTTTAAAATTATAGTTTTTGTAAAAAGGCAGATGACACTGATGGAAACTAAAAGTAAATTGGTAAATTTATTAAATTGTAAAAAGTTCAGCCAAAATATTATATAATGATAAGCAAGGTCTTTTCGATAACTTCGATAAGATTGAAAAACGAGTAAAAAGAATAAATAATAAATTAATATAGGAAAAAGTTTTAAACTTCAACACTAATATATATGATGAAGATAGCTTGGCTGAGTTTTTTTCTTTTGTAAATAAAAGTACTGAAGATGAAATTATCGGAGCAACAAATCGTAAAATATTTTATAATATTGGTAGATTGGAGTGGTCAATAGAAGTGGATAATCTCTTTGCAATATTTATCTCTAAAGCATCAAATATAGTATTTATGAAGCCAAAAAAATTCATCTAAACTGTGTAGATACGAATATTAAAATACTAATTTAGGCGAAGAACTATTGGATAAAATATGGCACTTTAAAATCTTGGAAGAGTTGTTTTTAAATCCAACAATAAAAGCAATGGATTATATAAATGAATATTTTGGAGGTTTATAGATAATGACTAAATATTTTTATATCTACAATATTATTGATGAGCGCCAGTATAAATATAATCGGCATTTGATTTATTCGGAGGATTTTTATAATAAATATGTGAGAGGGAAAGAAGAGGATATTCTAAAGATGTTAAATTGTAGAATAATGTCTATTAAGGTTTCTGGTGAAATCAATTTTATACACAAAACAAATTTTTCAAACAAAGATAATATTTTGAAGGATGGATTAAAAGGCATGTCCTCAAGCGAAACGGATACACTGGGGAAGGGAATCTATGTTCATGATCTTTATAATTATATAAATCAGAACAAATATGTAAAAAGCAATAGCCAAAGGATTGTGGTTACAGGAATGTATAAAGGTGAATACTTAAAATGCGTATATTCCCCCAGAAATGTAGGTGCTGATGGTAGACTTGGTGAAGGCTCAAGAGAATATTTGATCTTAGAAGATATTTCTCCAAATTCCCTTAGTGTATTAGAATAGTTAGTGTTTTTCAGATTGCACAGATCCTTATTGAAGACAGCGTTTAGACCATGTGCGCGTAGAAAAGGATTATACTGAAAGCAAATTTTCAGCCGAGTTTGCGGAGTGGCTCCAAAATTTAAGATAGACGAACTGGCCTAAGGCAAGCCATGGAGGGTTTTGAGGACGCGAATGGCTAATAAATTCCATAGTATGCTTGTTCAACAACACGCCTTATGCTCTTTTGTTATCAAACTAATATTAGCTAAATCTGATATTCGAATAATGAACTATGATTATTTGATTGAATAATTTTACAATTTGTCATAAAATAAAATAATACTGAAGTTAAGAGATGGTGGCCTTACATAAAAAATGTATATATTTTGATTACCAGATAGGGAGATTGTATGGAACTTTTATATCTATGGATTAATAATAGTGAGCACGATTGTTTTATTCAAAAAGAGTTTAATTTTTCGGCTTTATACAAGTTTAAAGTTGATAATCTTGATAATCCCCGTAATCTTTTTTGTGAAAAGAAGGATACAATAAATATTTTTAATAGTAGAGAGGATAATGGTAAAATCAATAACATCACTGCAGTGGTAGGCTCTAATGGAGCGGGCAAGACAACATTATTATCATTTATTGCAAACAATAATTGTTTTTATAAGTTCAATAGTGCTATTGGATATGAAATAAATGATGCAAATGAGTATGAACATCACAAATCCATCTATGTATTCACCGAGAATAAAAAATTAATTGTATATTATAATCTTGAAGATAAACTTACTTGCAATTTTAAAGTGTTACATAAAAATTTATATTGGAATAGAGTAAAAACGAACAAAATAGAACAACTAAATAACGTTAGAAGACAGCTTATAATTTATCTCTCCAATAATTCATTTATGCCTGAATCATTAGTAGGATATTCACGTAGTGATAAAACATATAACATTAATTTGCATCAGAGGTCTATGAATATTGTCGCGAATAACTTTTATAGAGCGCTCTTTGGAAAGCATGGTTATGATAATATTAAAGAAGATGACCTTGGATTTGCTTGGATTATTAAAGAAAACAGAGACGATAAAAAGTTTCAAGATCTACTTGATATATTATATTATCAGTTTTTGTTGGACAATGACATAAGCGATTTTGCAGGATGTTTCAAGGGTGAGATTTATATTTACTTTGAAAATATTATTAGCCTTATTGAAAATAAATATCACGATGATTTTGAGACCATCAAATTAAGTAATGAAGGTTATTATAAATTGAGTGGGCAAAAACCTGACAAAGCTCCTTCCAAATTGGTTAAGAAATTTTTTGATAAAATTAATGCTTTTAAAAAACATTACAAATTCAAGGAAATTGAAGAGGCTAGAAGAAAGGATTGTACAATTGTTTTATATGTAAACCTATTATTTGAGTTTTTTTTCTATGAAGATAATTTTAAATTGCCCACAGTAGATTTTAATAAAAGCTTATATGATCAGTTGAAAAAACTACCTATATCAGAAAAATATATGGAATATCTTAAAGATATTAAAAATATTGATGATCTTTTATCTTTATGTTACATGAGAAAAAATTTAATTGAAAATCCTGATGATTTAGCATGTTCATATGTAAAAGTAATATGTAAAAAGAACGCTGATTTTTACGAACATATTCGAGATATATTCAAAAAAAGAAATTCCTTTGCTCTTAGATATATAAGAGTAGAAAATCTTGGAATGAGTTCAGGAGAGCGTGCAATGCAAAATATGTTCTCATGGTTTGTGTTGATTCCAGAATTAGATGATATTATGGGTATGGAAAGATTAGATTATACAAGCAAACTTTTACTTATCGACGAAATCGACCTATATGCCCATCCGGAGTGGCAGAGAAAAATTATAAGCCAACTAATTACTACCATTAATAAATTAGAGAAAGAAAAGCCGGTTCAGATTGTCATAACATCACATTCTCCATTGATTCTTTCTGACATTCCACGACAAAATATAATTTATTTGAATAGACATGATGGCAAAACAGTTGTAGAGAATAACGATAGTCATAAGCAGTCATTTGGTGCTAATATTTACACAATACTTAGAGAGAATTTCTTCCTTGAAAAAGGTGCTGTTGGTGAATATGCAAAGGAAATAATTTATGGAGTATATGAAAAATTAAAGTCAAGGGAAGATTTGTTTGCTAACGAAGAATCTAAACAAAATGAGTATAAACATATTATCAATATGATTGGTGATGATATTGTTAGAAATGAGATGCAACGGTTATTTGATGAAAAGTATGGTACAGTTTCTGAAAAGATTTTTAGGGAAATACCTCAAAATGTTGATGAATTGCAAAAATTAAAGAAGCATCTTGAAAATTCATTAGAAGCTGTTAACAAGATGTTAGGTGGTGATTAAATGATTAAAATAAATTTAACCGCTGAGCAAAGAACTGAGATAGAAAAAATGATAACGAAAGATATTAAAAAAAATAGTTATCCCGAAATAGAAAAAATATGCAATTATCTTAATGATGCAAATTTTATAAAAACAGCAGAGTTCATTGATACAGAAGAAAAGGTTATAAAAATATGTTTATTAAGCAGTAAAACTGACTTAATCGATTTCCAAAAAAAAATAAATAAAGCATATGAAGAAGATTCAAAATGGAAGTGTTCATGCTTAATAGATAGAACACGAGAATATATCAAAGATGAACTCGAAAATTTATATTTAAAATTTAGCAATCGTAATGCAGCCTACAATATACTAAGGATAATGAAAGTAAATGTATGTCCATATTGTAATAGGCAATATACTTTCACAATCAGAACCAAAACATCAAAGAAAATTGGAGAAAAAATAGTAAAAACAGACTTAAAGTCAAGACCTGAATTTGATCATTTTTTCCCTAAATCGGATTATCCATTCTTAGCTTTATCAATATATAATTTAGTCCCTTCGTGTAGTTTGTGTAATAAGGGTAAATCAAATACACCCTCAGAAAATTTTTTGTATCCTTATGAAGAGTCATTTGGTGATAAGGGGATACACTTTGAGATTCAGAATGTTATCGGTAATTTACTAAAGCAGGAAGAAATAATTGTAAAGCTCCAGTCAGCAAAGAAGAATCAGGACTTAATAAAACAATATAATGATAGCTTTAAAATTGAATCGCTATATGAACAACATGTAGATTATATATCTGAATTATTATATAAAAATTATATCTTTAATGATGAAGCGATTGAAAGTATCTATAGGTCATATGAAAAACTCTTTAAAAGCCCATCAGAATTAAAACAATTAATCTTAGGTAATTATAAATCCGATAATTTTAATCAAAGACCTTTATCTAAACTTACTAATGATATACTGCATCAATTAAATTGTAAGTAGCAATTATTTATTACTCTGATTTTAAAAATTACTATGGAGTTATAAGTTTATTTTACATCGGTTAAAAAATCAGGAGTATTTTTCTCTAAAGGAAATAATACTCCTGATTTTCAATTTTCTAGATAAAAAACATTTAAAAGAGAGAATAGTATATGAATAGTAAAGATGATGTATATTTAATTTCACATTACAGTAGATAAACTTAAAACAGGAAACTGCTGTGCTGAATGAAACTGCAGAGCAAATCAATGAAAATGAAATTAAGATGGGAGGAATGTAACATGATGAAGCATCCAGAATGGCTTAAGTTTATGAAGGAACAGTATCCACCCGGTACGCGAATCAGGCTTATCGAAATGAATGATCCCTATTCTCCGGTGTCGCCCGGCACTGAAGGAACAGTCAATTTTATTGATGACCAATGTCAACTCCACATGGATTGGGATAACGGACGCACTCTTGCCATTATCCCTGGTGAGGATCGGTTCTGTGTGATTCCAAAGCAGCTTCATACATTGAAGCTATATATGCCACTTACCGTCAGACTCTATGAGAAGAACGAATGGGGTGATACGGAGAATGAACCGATGGTGCTTGATAACCGAACTGCACTGGCTCTTGAAAATGACATCCTTGCCACTCTTTTTAAGGAGCGAATGCCGCAGGAAGCGGAGCGCGGTCTCATGGAATATTATGATGAGTATGACAGTATTAGCAGAAATGTCCAGTCCTATGTCTTTACGGTAGAACCACTTAACGGCAAATTAATGGGAGTAGCTGAGTGCCGGGTACATGGTGAGCTGACCGCAGAGGAACTTGATCTGCTCAAAGCGACAATCATCGGTCAGGCTGCAGACGGATTCGGAGAAGGGTTCGAGCAGAGGCCGATTAAAACTTCGGCTGGAGAAATCTATGTTAGTTTATGGAATGGTGTCAATAGCTGGAGTATAATGACGCAGGAAGAACTGGAGCAGGGGCAGAAGATGGGCGGTATGCAGCTTGGATAACCAGTCTCACATAGAAATAACAATTTAATTTGCGTTCTTTGGTTTCATTGGAAACTGAGAGACGCTCTTTTTTTTACAACCTAATAATAACTTAATTAAAAATGGGCGCTGTCTTTGAAAAAAGGATGGTGCCTTTTTTATTTTCAGCGAAAGGAGTGCAAAGCATGAATCAAAATACAAAGCCAACAGAAAGAAAAGGTGCGGAAGCAACCAGTATGCCCAAACGCTATGGTGTCTCACTGCCACAGGATCTCTCACGCTGTGACGGTTGTCCATACCCCCAAGTCGGTTTCATCTGCTGGAGTCCAGACGGAACCTGTATGAAAACGGATGTTGATGCAATCAACCGCCGCAGCAAAGGCAGGTGAATAAATGAACAGCATTATCAGCTGGGTGGGCGGAAAGAAGGCGTTGCGAGAGTTGATCTATCAGCGAATGCCTAAGGAGTTCGGACGTTACATTGAGGTTTTCGGCGGTGGTGGCTGGGTGCTGTTTGGGCGTCCCATGGATACTGCCATGGAGGTGTATAACGATTTCAACTCCGACCTGGCAAATTTATTCAAGTGTGCAAAGGAGCAGACTCTTGACCTAGTTCGGGAGCTGAACTTTTTGCCGCTGAACAGCCGGGATGAATTTAGTGTACTGCGCAGGTATCTCTCAAAGAAGGAATTCACCAGCGAGTATCTTTCAAAGGAGCTGGATCTTGCTGAGCGTCACCTACCTCCACCTGATTATGAGGACATACAGCAGATTCTAACGGAGCAAGCGGTAATGAATGACGTCAAGCGTGCCGCTGCATTTTTTAAGCTCATTCGCTACAGCTACGGAAGCGGCTGTACCAGCTTTGGCTGTCAGCCTTTCGATATTCGAAAGACCTTCCATCTGCTCTGGAAGGCAAACGTTCGTTTAAGGGACACAGTCATTGAAAACAAGGACTTTGAAGATCTCATCCGGCAGTACGACCGGGAAAATGCCTTCATTTACTGTGACCCTCCTTACTACCAGACAGAAGGACATTATGCGGTAGAGTTCAGAAAGGAAGATCATTATCGCTTGCGGGATACGCTGACAGTCTGCAAGGGTAAGTTTTTGGTCAGCTACAATGACTGCGAATTTATCCGGGAACTGTACCAGGGCTTTCACATTGAAGCAGTCAGCCGTCTTAACAACCTGGCACAGCGCTATGACAACGGAAGTGAATACGCGGAGGTATTCATCTCCAACTATGACACCGGGGAACGGCTGAGAGATAGGCCATTACAAATGAATCTTTTTGATCCTGAACTATTTTTCAGTGAGTCTTAACCGGAAAAACAAATATGAAGGAGAAACTTATTATGAAAATTATGAAAACAAAAGCGGCAGTCGACCACCACGGGCTTCTGACTATTCCTGTGATTCCCGCCGGACTTACCCCTGGTGAACAGGTTGAAGTGGTGCTTGCATCCAGGGGAGATGAAGCAGCTCCACTTCTTTTACTTACGCAGGCAGGGATTGAAGTTGCCATACCACTGTGCGCTCTGCAGGAGGAGGATACGCTGGAGGAGAAGGATGAAACAGAGAATGAGGACGGCCTGAATCTTCCCGGAGAGGTGATGGAGGGGGCGGGGATTTCTGCAGACAGTGATTTGGAAATCATCTGTGGCGATGGTGCTATTGTTATTTTAGCCTCGGATATTTTGAACCGTCTGCCGGAGGAACTAGCTGGGCTCTTTCAGGAGCTTGGAATTCACCCCGATACTATTCGGGAGGTAATGAGGAAGGAGGAATACTATTTATGAATTCAAAAAAAACATACCGAATTATTGATTGCAAGGGCCGTGTACTGATTCCAAAGGAGATGCGCTCCGCGTCTGGATTGGACTATGGCGATATCGTAAAGATGAATGTCCGACAGGGTGCAGTCAGTATTCAAAAGGTGGAGCTCATCGAGGTGGGAGACCAGTCCCCGGAAGCGGTGGAAGCCTTCGTCCGTGCAGCCATTAAGCAAATGCCGGACGGCACACGTCTTGGACTGATCGGTGAATTGACTGAGCTACTGAAGCAGCGAAAGGAGGAATAAGTCTTGGAAGAAAATTTGCTTTTCACCCCTTTGGATTGCCGGAAGATTGGATATGACTTTTCTATTGCTGGCAAGGTTGTCATTCTTTGCGCCTCCTCTCTGCCTGAAAATGATAGAAGTGCGGAGAATCAGCTGTATTTTTGTACCGGAGGCTTCGGCAGCAAGCCCAATCCCAGCGGACGGGCGGTTTTTGCCGTATCTCTGGAAAACGGGGAGCAAACCCGCTGGAGCCGCAGCGATATCATGGGTATTGCAAAGCCGGAAATTCTAACAGACCATGCCAGGCTACAGCTTAGTCAGATACGCCCGGCAGGTGCGCTGGATTTAAAAAGCCATCAATCGCAGTACAGCGGCTATTGTTTTCTGCCAGATGGTCGCTACACCTCCGGTGTATGGCTTTGCAGCCAAAAGGAAATGCAGGAATTTATAGAAATGCAGATGGATTACCAACATAAGATTATGATCTGCGACCGGAATGACTTCTGCGTATTTGAGATGCAGGAGGGAAAGCTCCTTTATCCGACCCAGGAAATGCTGGAAGCACATCAAAAGGAACAGGAGCAAAATTGCGGCATGGAGTTTAAGCTATGAAGATTACATACTTTAACTATTTTTATTAAAAAATGAAAGGAAGGTACTCTCATGACAGATAAAAAAAAGAAGAGGGTCGGCGTGTTTGCCATCCTCCTTCTATTCCTGCTGCTTGGCGGCGGTTTTTTTATTTATACCCAGGAGCGTCCGGAATTGTTTATACCGAAGGATGAAATCATTACCCGCGGTGAGTTTGCCGCAATTTTAGTACGGGACATTCCGCTGGATACGGCGGATGCAAAAAAGGATACAGCCAGCTTCCCGGATACCCGCGGTCACTGGTCGGAGAAGTATATTGAGGCACTCATCAATGCTGGGATCATTGATCCTGCTGATTATCCAGATGGCTTTAAACCAGATGAACCCATTACCCGTGCAGAGATTATCAAGATGCTGGTGCGTATCAGCGGAAGGGATGAGGAAGCCAAGAATACCAAAGGCCACAGTGGATATGACGATGACAAGGATATCAAAAATAGTGACAAGGGCTACGTCATTATCGGCAGGGAGGATGACATTATTGGAGATGAGGATGACGGCAAATTGAAGCCGAATAAACCAATCACCAAGGGCGAAGCAGAGAAAATGATTGATAAGACAAAGCCGCTGCCTATTCCAACCTCAGAAATACCCAAACCAAACCCAGAGCCCACTACGCCTGTTCTGGTGGAGCCTACGCCAGAGAAGCCTACACCTACACCAAAACCCGGACGGGATTCGGATGACCGCGGTGATTCCGGCGGTGGCTCCTATTCCTATCCAGATACGCAGGTGCGCTTTGAGTTTCCCGTCACCGCTCATACCGATACTGAAATTAAAATCATGCCGGTATGGAAATACATGGAGAGCTTTTCCTGGTCATTGACGAAAATTGCTGCGGATGGCTCCGAACAGCAAATGGAGCTTGTAGGTATCGGCACTCTCGGTCTGGAGGGAGGAACGCTCCAGTTTAGGGAGCCAGGGAAATACACCCTGACCGCAGCTGCAAAAAATGTCAGAGGAAAAGAAACTCTGCTCGTTAAAACTGTGACCATTTACCCGACAATTGACCTGATCTTTGCCCTGCCCGAAACGACTCACATAGACAAATCCGTTACGCTTGCCTACTCTTTGGAAGCACTCTATGGATATGACATTGTGTGGGCGGCAGAAAAGGATGGAGAAGCGGTTCAGCCAGCCGATATTCTGGACGGTACGCTCTCTAATGAGGGAGGCAGCTTTGTCTTTAAAAGCAAGGGCACATACACTCTTACTGCCACGGTCATGGATGAAACCGGGCGCATCTTTATCCATACGGAAAGAACAAGAGTCTATCCCGTAGCAGAGATTGCATTCACGCTTCCAGAAGCGTCTCACACCGATACCGCCTTGGAAGTTACTGCAGCAAGAACGAATGCAGATGGACTACCTGTGGTCTGGAGCTTAATGAAAAACGGCGAATCGGCTGAAATCAAAGACGAGCTGGAAGGTTCCCTGACCAATGCGGGTGGAAAGATTCGATTTAAGGACAAGGGCGTGTATCGGATTACCGGAATGCTAACTGATGAAACCGACAGAGTCTTTGATGCTACGCAAACTATTATTATTTACCCGGTAGGCTCTGTAGGTTTTTACCTGCCAGAAATTACACACACGGACAAGAGTGTTCAGATAGAAGCTACATTCCAGAATCTTGGGACTTCTGAAATCCAGTGGTCACTGACCCGAAACGGTGAAGACATCACTCTTTCTGATTATATTGAAGGAACGCTGACCGATAAAAACAGTACTGTCCGCTTTAAGAAAAAGGGAGATTATGTTTTAAAAGCCGCCTTTACAGACCCTGCCGGACGCAGCTACAGCTATACCTCACCCATTAAGGTTTATCCGGTTCCAGGTATTACCTACCAGCTGCCGGAAACAGCCCATACGGATACCCCCGTTTCTGTGATTCCCAAAACCATGGATTTGGATGGCTTAACTGTGGAATGGCTGTTAGAGAATAGCTTTGGATTCCAGAATCTTGCGACTTATCTTGATGGTACACTGACAAATAACGGCAGCACCATCCGCTTTAAGCACGCCGGAGTTTATGAGCTCATTGCAAGAATCACGGATGAAACCGGCCGTGTCTTTCTTTATGAGGACGGTGGGAAAGTCGAAGTCCTTCCGGTACTGTCTCTTTCTTTCGAACTTCCGGAAGCGACTCATACCGATCGAACTATTAACCTGCGCACCCGCGGTAACAATAACACACTGCCGATAGAATGGACGCTCACAAAAGCTGGAAATCCTGCGGAACTTACCAATGCGCTGGAGGGCAGTCTGAATGCCTATGGCGGGAAAATCTGTTTTAAAGAAGTGGGAACTTATACTCTGACAGCTTCTATGACGGACGCATTGGGGCGGATATTTTCCTACAGTGCCAGTACTACAGTCTACCCAGTTCCTACGATTACACTAAATGTACCTCTCGTCTGGTATACAGGTGAAGCCGGAACAGTCACCGTCAGCGGTACGGACCTGGAGAACCTCGCTGCCAGCTGGAAGATTATTCAGGACGAAGGAGGCTTGGAGCCTTATGGAATCTACGCCTCCGGAACCCTTACCAGAATGGGCGGTACAATTACATTCCCTGCAAAGGGGAAGTATCAGCTGATTTTGACAATGACAGATCCTGCCGGCCGTGCCTACGAAAGAACCCAAAGCTTCACCGTATACCCAATCCCTGATATGAACATAATTATTCCAGCATTGACCTACAGCGGAGATTCTATGGCGGTCAATGCCACAGGTTCCGAGCTGGATAATATGAGTATAGTATGGCTCCTTTCAGTGGATGGCGGGGCAGCAAAGCCCTATACCCAGCATGCGGATGGCTCCCTTTCTGCTGATGGCGGGAATCTGCGTATCTCTACAGACAAAACAATAGCTGTAAAGCTGGTGACAGAGGTAACTGATTCCAACAGTCGAAAATTCACCTTTACTTCCAATACCGGAACCATCAGGCCCATTGCCAGTTTCCCATTTACAGTTCCATCTAACGTTCATATTGGTTCCGGTTTTCAAGTATCCCTGCCGTCAGCTACCGGACTGGACGGTAGAATCCTTTCGTGGTCATTAACAAAAGGAGGAAGTACCGCCGGCTATACAAGAAACCTATCTAACAGCGGAGGTAATATTTCTATTAATGTCACAGGAAGCTATGTCCTGACTGCCAGCACTACAGACAGCATGGGCCGAACCTTCAGCTATTCCCAGAGCTTTGCGGTCACTAATAATGCGCCGAATAAGCCAGTCGGAGATGCCTCAGTCTATAGAACTGCTCGGAACGGTAAGCTGTTGGTAAACATTACTGCATCAGCAACAGACCCGGATGGCGATGCAGTAACGCTGGAATACTCAGGTAACACTGCTGACAGCTATTATTCCGTGGGTACCCATACTGTTAGGGTACGTGCCAAAGATGCATGGGGGCTATATTCCGACTGGACGAATATTACCTTTACTGTGACCAATTCTGCACCCAGCACTCCAGTCATTACCCGTACACCAAACGGAAATAGTATAGCCCCTGGTGTTCCTGTCACCATTACTGCTTACAGCACAGATACGGATGGAGATGCCATTACCTACATTTGGGAGGGACGTCCTGCTGAGATCAGCACAGCGTATCCGCTTGGCAAAAATGCGGTGCGGGTAAAAGCAGTGGATTCCACCGGAGCCGAATCCTCCTGGGCAGCCATTGTATTCTTTGTAGCTGACCCAAACCGCGGTGGCGGTATGACCCTGACCGGTCCGGAGTCAGTGATTCTGGAGCAGGGTATTTCCGGCGCAACCATCACCAACTATACCTTTACTGTGCCACCAGTATCCGGGCATTCCGGCAATGATTATGGCCGTGTCCGAGGCTACAACATCCTGACCGGGCAGTGGGATCAGCTGGATTACGGAACAACCACAAACGGCATTACCTTCAGCCGTTCACTTTCACCTGGCATCTACAGTCAGCTGGAGTTTTACTACTACACAAATCACAATTGCATGTATAACAAGAGTAATATTACATACAGCGTAGAGTTTTACTTCCAGTAAGGGTGAATGCATCTGAAGGGAGGAATTTTCATGAGCAACATTCAAATTAGAAGCAACCGCATTCTCTATTACGGCAACATAGCTGGTTACCTCTCAAGAGAAAAAGCTGTGGTAGATCCCATGTTTCAGACCGATGAGCTGGAGTCCTATCTTACAGAAAAGAGAGGACTGGAGGTGGACTGGAAGCCCGGCACTTTTGAGAGACTGGCGGCAGGCACCATTGATCCGGAGGGCAACGCATCATTGCTCAAACGCTGCCGCGTGTGGCAGCTTGCACCCGAAGTAGATATTATGATGAAATTCATTAGCTATGATACGCTCACAAGCCGTTTCGGGGAGCCGGACTCTGCCAGCTATCAGGTAGTGTATGACGGCGAGGTGGAGACTAATGATTTGGAAGCACTCTATACGAAATTTAATATCGACCACCCACACGGCTACCAGGGACATAGCCTTTCTATATCCGATGTGCTGGAGTTGTACGATGAAAATGGCTGTGCATTTTACTACTGTGATACCTGCGGTTTCAAAGAAATTTCTTTTCAGGAGCCGCAACAGGAGCAAGGTCAGGAACCGCAAATGAATTTATAATTACAAGCATTGCAGTTGAAAGGCTGCATTTTTTATTCTAGAACTAGGAGGAACTCAAATGGATTCACAGACAACACCTATGAAAATAGACGTGAAGATCGGCTCTATTCACCGGGACGGTAATGTTCGCGCCTATGCATCCGTTAACCTAAATGACTGCTTTGCTATCCGCAACGTAAAAATTGTTGACAGTACTAAGGGGCTGTTCATTGCAATGCCAAGTTATAAGGCAGGGAGCGGCGAATACAAGGACATCTGCTTTCCGGTTACGAAAGAATTTCGGGAACAACTAAATCAGGCAGTTTTCCAGGCTTATGATCTTGTTCTAACACAAAATCATGAACAAAACCAGCGGAAAGCCGAGATGCCTACTTCGGATCAAATGCCAGAACAGGATACTGGCATACAAATGGCAGGGCTTTGAGATTCAACATTTTATCATCTGTTATTAAATAATTATTTTGGAGGGAAATTGTCATGAGAAATCTATTAAATAAGGTAAGATACAAAATGTCAGGTATTTCTGCAACTATTGAAAGTAAGCTGGTATCCCTATTTGATAAATCAAAAAATACTCTGACTGTTTCAAACGCATGGAAGCTTCTTAACTCCCAGCGTGGGGAAGGTTTTGTGGATACTGCTATTAAGATTCTAATTTCTGTAGTCATTGGTGCGTTGGTGTTGTCGGGACTCTATGCCCTATTTGGAGAAACGGTACTCCCGACTTTGAAAGAGCGCATTGTAGATATGTTCAACTATGGTAAGTGATTGGCCGCATCTGGTGCAGGGCGGCTTTTTTGTTGCGCTGTTGGTCGCAGCTACCATATGGGATGCAAAAAAACAGATCATTCCTGACGTGATTTGTCTTGGAATTGCTCTGACCGGGCTTTTGGACTTTACACCGGAAAAATTGTTTGGACTGTTAACCGCTGCAGTGTTTCTGTTTCTCGCGCTTTTCCTGGGTGGTTTATTCGGAGGCGATATTAAATTTTCGGCCGCAGTGGGTCTGGTATTGGGCTTTCAAAAGAGTATGACCGGTATGATTTTAGGACTGATTCTGATGCTGGCATTCCATATGATCCATACTCTGATTTTAAAACGGCACAGGAAAGATATAAAAAAATCATATCCCCTTGCACCTTTTCTTTCAATTGGCTGCCTTGCAGCTTATTTTTTATGTTAGGAGGAACATTCATGCGTTTTTTAAAGAACCGCACAGTACTTGGTATTATTTGTATTTTGCTGGCATTACTTATCTGTTTTGGAATCACCCCTCTCTATAACCAGAGTATATCGCAGAAAGCAACCATTGTCCGGGTGGTAAAAGAGATTGGAATCGGAGAGGAGATTACTAAAGATATGGTTCAGGCGGTAGAAGCAGGCAGCTACAACCTACCAGAACAGGTGGTTCGGCAAATGAATTCTGCCATTGGTAAGTACGCCGTAACTGCATTGTCACCTGGTGATTATATTCTCACTTCAAAACTGGCGACTGCTCCAGCAGAGGAAAATAATTACTTATATGACCTCGATGGAAACAAACAGGCTATATCAGTCAGTATCAAAAACTTTGCACAAGGGCTATCCGGCAAACTGGCATCCGGCGATATTGTCAGTGTCATAGCACCGGATTATAAAAAACAGGGGGCAACCGTGATTCCACCGGAACTGACTTATATCGAGGTAATTGGCGTAACTGCAAGCTCCGGTTATGATTTAAATCAGAATAACACCGAATCCAATCTATCGGCAGAAAAAGAAAAGAAGTTACCTGCTTCTGTGACCCTGCTGGCTTCTCCGGATCAGGCGAAAATCCTGGCAGAGTTGGAATCGGAGGGAAATATCCATCTTTCTCTTGCATATCGGGGCAGCAAAGAAAACGCAGATAAGTTTTTAGATATTCAAAGTAAACTATTGGAGGCTTTGTATCCTTCCCTAAGCCAGAACAGTACCTCTCAGGCAGATAGTACAGTGCCAGAAGATGGTTCTTCTGGTGATACATCATCAAATGACAGCTCTGAAACGGACACATATGCCAATTCTGCTGTAGAACCGGAAAGTGGTGGAATGAATGATTAATTTTATGAAAGGAAGTCTTTTTTTCAGGAATCAGCTGAAGCCATTTCAGGAGGACTTAAATACAGATGTTCAGGTGTTAGCGGTGTGGGGCAGCCCTGGCAGTGGAAAGACCACGGTCAGTGTACGGCTTGCCAAATATCTGGCTGCTCATAAACGCAATGCGTTGTTGCTTTTATGTGACATGACGGCACCGATGCTGCCATGCATATGTGCGCCGACAGATCTGGAATGTGAACGTTCCCTCGGAAGTATTTTGGCAGCAACTCATATTACAGATGAGCTTATCCGTCAAAATTGTATTACCCTCAAAAAGATGGAGTATTTGACTATCATAGGAATGAAGAAGGGGGAAAATATGTATACTTACCCACCCTATACCACGGAGTTGGCGACGGAATTAATTGACCATCTGCGGGTCATTGCCCCTTATATTATCATCGATTGTAGCAGTTACATTGCCTATGATGTTCTTTCCGCTGTATCTCTTCTGGAGGCTGATTCCGTTCTTCGGCTGGTAAACTGCGATTTGAAATCAATCAGTTATCTGTCCAGCCAGCTCCCGCTCCTAAAGGATCAGAAATGGGACGCGGATAAACAGTATAAGGTTGCATCTGATATAAAACCAAATCAGGCAAGCGAGCATATTGAGCAGGTGCTTGGCAATGTAACCTTTAAACTTCCACATTCTAATGAACTTGAGAAGCTGGGATTAGATGGGAACCTCCTTGGAGATCTTTCGCTTAAGGACAGCCGGGGCTTTCGGAAGGAGATAACAGAAATCGCAAAGGAGGTGTTCGGCGTATGAGAAAAGAACCCATACAAACGGATATCCTATTGAATCAAAGCACAGACGGTAATCAGGAACTGTTTTTTTCTGCGGAAGGGGCGATCAGAGAGTTCCGGCAGGTACTCAAAGAGGTACAATCCTATATTTCCAGCAAGTATGCAACGTTAATCATCGACGGAGATAGCGAAGAAGTCAAGTCCCAGGTAAAGCGCTATATCAGCAAATATGTTCAGGATTACCGTCTGGCAGTTGCCGAAATGTCACAATCCCAGCTGGTTGATGCCCTTTACACTGAAATGGCAGAGTTTTCTTTCTTGACTAAATACGTTTTTGGTACAGGAATTGAGGAAATTGATGTTAATGCCTGGAATGATATTGAGGTGCAGTATAGTAGCGGAGTGACCAAAAAACTAGATGAACAGTTTGAAAGTCCGGCACATGCGGTCAATGTGGTACGACGCATGCTTCATGTATCCGGTATGGTTTTAGATAATGCAAGCCCTGCAATCTTGGGACATTTAAGTAAAAACATTCGAATTGCGGCTTTAAAATCCCCGGTGGTAGATGAGGATGTAGGCGTAGCCGCTTCCATTCGTATCGTAAATCCTCAGAGTATGCAAAAAGCTGATTTTATCAGGGGTGGCACAGCCTCGGAACCTATGCTGGATTTTCTTACGGAATGTCTGCGGTATGGTATTTCCGTATGCGTTGCTGGTGCTACCAGTTCCGGTAAAACTACACTGGCTGGTTGGCTGCTTACCACAATCCCAGACAATAAACGTATTTTTACCATTGAAAACGGTTCCCGTGAACTAGCACTGATCCGTAAAAAGGACGGCAAAGTTACAAACAGTGTAATCCATACCCTGACCCGGTTCAGTGAAAATGAAAAACAGAACATTGATCAGGATATTCTTCTGGATATGGCTCTGCGCTTTAATCCTGAAATTATCTGTGTGGGCGAGATGCGTGGACCGGAAGCATATGCCGCACAGGAGTCTGCCAGGACCGGGCATACTGTGCTGACCACCATTCATTCAAATTCCTGTGAAGCCACCTGGCGCCGTATGGTTACCCTTTGCAAGCGGAAATACGATATGGCGGATAGCACCCTCATGGATCTGGTCACAGAAGCATTTCCTATCGTGGTATTCGCAAAACAGCTTGAAAATAAAAAAAGGCGAATGATGCAAATCATGGAGTGTGAAATCCTACCGGATGGCACAAGAAACTATCGGAGCCTGTTTCAGTTTCAAATCACGGAAAACCGTGTAGAGGACGGAAACTTTATTATAAGTGGAAGCCATCAGGCAATACAAGGCATCTCTCAAAGTCTGCAGAAACGCTTTCTTGAAAATGGGATGCCTCAGGATACCTTAAAGCGGATTCTTGGGCTGGGAGGTGACATAGCATGACCACAATTCTTTTAGCCTCCTGTATCGGGTTAATAGCCGGCTTTTTCCTCTTAATAGGCTTAACTCCCATGGAATTTACAGATAGCCTGTTTGGATTTCTGACAAGAAAGAATAAGAGCATTCGTTCCGAAATCAACGAGGCGGCCAAGCGGAAAAAGATGTCTCTTTTCCGGCGGGAGATTACAGAGATACAGGAAATTCTAAAGATTACAGAACGGAGCGGCTGGTTTTCTCTTGTCTGTGCCGCCTCACTGTTAGGCTTCGCCACCGGTGTCAGCCTCGCTATACTTATGAATAATGTATTTCTTGTTCCAGTTCTGGCTGTCGGTATGATGTTTCTGCCATTCTGGTATATAAGGCTGACCGCCAGCCATTACAAAAAAAACATTGCGGATGAGTTAGAAACTGCTTTATCTATTATTACCACAGCATACCTTCGGAATGAAGATATCGTTACTGCAGTAGAGGAAAGCGTCTCTTACTTAAATCCTCCTGTAAAAAGCGTGTTCGACGGATTTTCGACAAAGGTAAAACTGGTTAATCCGGATATTGTAGAGGCACTTCATGGCATGAACTCACAAATTGAAAATGAAGTATTCCATGAGTGGTGTGATGCTATCGCAGCATGTCAGTATGACCGGAGCTTAAAAACGACTCTGACTCCTATCGTAAGCAAGCTGTCCGATATGCGAATCGTTAACGCGGAGCTGGAGTATATGGTGTTCGAACCAAGAAAAGAATTTATAATGATGGCACTCCTTGTAGTCGGCAATATTCCCATTATGTACCTGCTAAACAGAGACTGGTACTATACTTTGATGCATACGGCAGTTGGACAAATTGTTTTGTCGGTATGTGCAGCAGCAATCTTTATTTCAACAGCCTTTGTGATTAAGCTTACAAAGCCTGTAGAGTACAGGAGGTGATGAGATATGGGACAACTATTTTTTGTTGGATTTTTACTTGCGGCAGGACTGTTCTTTCTTTTGGCAGATGTTTTGAAACTCCCCACTTTGAGTACGTCAAAAGCTATGCGGGGAGCAGGAAGCAGCAGTAAAAGAGCTTCAGGAACAGTGGAAGCCTGGTTGATGTCCGGTGCAGTAAAGGTGTCGAAATACATTCGATTGGATGAATATAAGCACAGTCGTATGAGCAATGTTTTAAAAGCGGCAGGTTATTCTGTGACCCCGGAAGTATATGAGGCATATGCCATCACAAAGGCCGGAGCTATTCTGTCAGGAATTATTCCATGTCTGATCCTGATTCCGTTACTTATTCCTATTGTGGTGTTCCTTGCGGTACTGTCATATTTCAGAGAGATCCGAAAGGCGGACGAACAGCTGAAGGTAAAAAGGGATCAGATTGAAGGAGAGCTGCCGCGGTTCGTGGCAACCATAGAGCAGACCTTAAAAGCCAGTCGTGATGTATTGGCGATGTTGGAAACATACAAGAAGAACGCCAGCTCTGCTTTTGCTCAGGAGCTGGATATATTGACGGCCGATATGCGTTCCTCCAGCTATGAGGCAGCACTGACTCGATTTGAGGCAAGATTTAATTCACCCATGTTATCCGATGTAGTCAGAGGACTCATTGGCGTCCTAAGAGGAGACGATAGTGCTGTATATTTTCAAATGCTGGCTCATGACTTCAAGGCGCTGGAACTTCAGCGTTTAAAAGGACGGGCACAGAAAGTTCCTCCGAAGATCCGTGTGTATTCCTTTGTGATGCTGATGTGCTTTCTGCTAACCTATCTGGTTATCATTGCAATACAGATTATGGATTCTTTAGGCAGCATGTTTTAGGAGGGATTTATGGTTAAAGATGAAAAGAGACAGAAAGAAGATAGTGGGAGCATGTGCTATGGCGTATCACGTTCAGAGAGTGGGAGAGATGGAGGACGCTATGTTTTAAAACTTAGACGAGGTGGTACATCTATACTAAAACTCCTGCGTTCTCAGTGTGGGGAGGGATATGTGGATGTGGCAGTACTGGTTCTGTGTGTTATGCTGGTGGTTGCCGTCGGGGTCAGTGTTCTGCCGGTATTTATCTCCAAAAATAAGCTGGACATCTATGCAAGTGAGCTTTGCCGTGAAGCAGAAGTAGCAGGAGGTGTTGGGACGGAAACCACCCGTAGAGCACAGATATTATCGGAACAGACAGGTCTTAAACCGGATATCTCATGGTCCCAGACTGGAAAAATTCAGCTGAATGAAGAGTTTACGGTAACTTTAACCATGCAGACAGATATCGGGATTTTCGGAGGTTTCGGCAGTTTTCCTATTACTCTGGCAGCTAAGTCATCTGGTAAAAGTGAGGTGTATTGGAAGTGACAACTGTTAAAGTCGGTGATATACTAAAAAGTAAGAAAGGTTCGTCTTTTCCTCTTACCGTTGCAACAGCACTTGCCCTTTTACTACTTCTGTGTGTTATTTCGGAGGGCCTCCGATTGATGATTGTCGCACAAGGTGTTCGTGATGCAGTACAGTCCGCTGTGATTTCGACTGTAAATGACAGCTATGATGACGTATATCACGGTGTAAGGGAAGGTTACTCGGGAGCATATCAGCCGTTTGCGGATAATTTTGAGGAAAGTCTGGATTATGGTGATATTTACAGTCGCCTGGATCAAGTGCTTGGATTAAGACAGGAAAAGGGATATCATGTGAAATATGCCGGGAGCACAGCCGAGTTCCGATTGTCAGCTCTATCTGTCAGTTTAGATAACATGCCGTTTGCTCCTGCAATTCCTGACAATTCCAATGGTCTTTTGGTTGATACGACAATCCGATTGGAAGTTCCGGTATCTTTTGGAGGGAAGTTCCTTCCGCCTATGACAATAAATCTGAAGGTTATGGCTAAATATATGCCTTTATTTTAAGTTCTCACATATGTACCATAGACTTGCGATAGTATCTGTGGTAATGTGTGTTACTGAATAAAGGAGAAACTTATACTGAAAAAGGGGGAGATTTGAATGAAACTATCTGACAGGAAAAAGAAATGGGGTATTGTCACCGGAATCAGTTTTATGTGTATCATCCTGGTAATTGCAATTGTTTCCCGATTTAAGACGGAGACACTTGTTGAAGCAGAGGCAACTACCGCTGCGTTGATAACAACTACAGATTCTCCGACCATTTCAACACTTAGTGTCATGGGAGAGGAAACGACAACTCCGGTTACTACGCAAGAAGTAAGCGTTCAGCCTACTTCCACAGAAGCGGAGATACAGAATATGGATACCGGAGATTCAAGCGGTACCAAGCAGAGTATTCAGCCAGAGGTAACAAAACCCGCTGAACCTTTAGAAGAAGCAAAAAAAGATCCGACTAAAACACCAAGCGGAGAAAAAGTAACTACTGCGGTTCAGGCGGAAGAGAGCGAGGTCCAATCAACGACTACACCTACGCAATCACCATCAGAATCAGAAAATAATCATGAAGGGGAAATTTATGTTCCCGGTTTTGGTTGGGTAGAAGATAATGGTGGTAGCGTATCTGGAACGACCGCTGAAGATATGTTTGAAAATGGAAATAAAATTGGTTCAATGGATTAAAAGTAACAATTATCAGAAAATGCATCGCCTCAGATTTAGGGGTGGTGCTTTTTTTGTGGAAGGGAGCAGTATGAGAGGTATTTTTCATCTGATTCTTATGATTCTTATGGTGACCTTATCTCCAGTAACAGCCTATGCAATCGGCGATGGAAATATTGACAATGGTGGAGGAAGCATGGGACAGGGAACCTCACAAAACAGTTGGACTCCGGGAATGGAAGGGGTTCGGGTAACTGTGGTGGAAGCTGAGAGTCGAAAACCGGTCACGACACCCATTGATCTTACAAATAAGAGATTAAGCAATATTTCATGTTCATTTGGAAAGGTTTGCAAGATTTCTTATTCGGAAGGAGCTATCCTTGCTTTGGATAAAGGAGTATATCAGTTCGTGAACCCAAGTCAGTCTCTTCCGAGAATTATTAGCTCGAAAAGCCTTGGAGTAGCTAGCATTGAGGCGATAAAAAGTTATTTTACAGATGAACAGGTCATACGAAGCATCGCAAATCAGACAGGAATGGATTTTAATGTATTGATTGGTGGAAGGTATAAGCTGTTACTGGAACCAATTATATATGTTAAATTTCAAGGATTATATGTGGCAATGACGGCAACAGAATCAGCTATGTATGATGAATTAACAAGCGGAGCGGTACGTGCTGTGCTTCCAACGTCTGCTTTTCAAAACTTACCTCTTTCCATGTTTTTGGAGGCGGAAGATTTGGGGTATCCAGCATGGAGCGGACCAAAAACAGGTATTCGAACTAATCAGGAAATAAAAACAGCCTTGGGTTTGGGGATTGTTCGATTTAAAGAGACAGATATACCGCCAGAAACTGAGGACTACGATTACGAATATAGAATCAACACAGAGGTGATTACCTCTGTAACTGTTAGCGGTGAGCAAGCTGATCCAGATAATCCTGTAAAAGTTAAATTTACTGTTGGGAGTGAGACTTATACAGTAAGTGGTGTGTATTATCCGAAGGGAGATAGTCAGTTGGTTTGGGTAAGGTGGACGACACCTTCTACTCCTCAGACCATGATTATACGTGTATCTGCGACAGGAGGAGGTGTGGTAAATAAGGGGACAATTACCGCAAAGATTGTGGACCTGTTAGGAAACGATCCTCCTAATCCACTGGCGGATGATCGTAACGACTCATACACCGCCTCATCTATACCAAATAATACCCAGAAGACCTCGGCGTCATGGGGAGTCTGGCACCCATGGTGGCAGGAGAATTGGGTGTGGCATGACGGAGATGACGATGATGATGGGTATTGGGAAGATGAGGGATGGTGGGAATTTGACTGGAATTCATATAGTGCAAGTCTTTCGGCCTCTATGAGTATCACTCCGGATGAAAAAGACCCAACTGCTTCAGACAAAGATTTGAAAAGTGGATACGGAATCAATCAAGCTACAACTGCTCATGTTAGTACCAATCAATCATCAGCTGTGACGAATGCACAGACGGCCTTGACTTATTTTCCTGAATTTCAATATCAAACCTACTGGAGAAAGCTGGATCAGACTCAGTCAGGATATAATGCAAAGTTTGAATTCCTGATTAACAAATTTTCAACCTATAAACGGCGGACGCATTTTACACCCATTTGGATGCCGAATGGCAACTATACCCCGTATACTTGGCTATTCGATTGCTGGACACCAGATGGCATGCTATCGATGAATCTAACTGACTCGGTGTATATTCATGGAAGTCTTTGGGACGATTGGCATATCGCTCCTGTAATGCCCTGATTGGCAGAAAGAAAAAGAGTGCACTGTTAACTTGGTGGTCTATTTTAAAATTAATGAAAGAGGTGCAATTTCAATGAAGCTAAAACGTATCCTTATGATCCTTAATATAGTATTCTTGTTGATTTTCCTGTTTGGAATGACTGGACTCGCTGCTGGAAGCGGTGATGTTGCTGGAGCCGTTGAGAGCACATGGAATGATGCGTCCAGCCAAATAAAGACTGTTGTTAACAAAGTGGTGTTTCCAGCTATTGACTTAATTTTGGCAGTCTGCTTTTTTGCTAAACTTGGAACTACATATTTTGATTATCGTAAGCATGGTCAGTTTGAATTTGCTGCACCTGCTATTCTTTTTGCTTGCCTTGTTTTTACTTTAACTTGCCCTTTATATATATGGTCCATATTGGGTATATAGGAAAAGGAACAGGCTGGCTTCTTTAATTGCAGAGTCAGCCTGTTCACCAAATTGGATGCAGGTACATGTTATGCTCGTAATCTCCTCGGTAAGGGGGATTCGTTATACTTAATCCTCAAATATTGGTTCAATATATTTTTTGATCAGTTCTACTCTATTCTTCGCGTTCGGTATAAAAAGCGAAGCAATGGCAATGATCAGATTTTTCGCCGGGTTGACATAGATCACATTCCCGCCGTCTCCCATGGCAGCGTAGCTGTGCTCATTTCCATCAACGATCCACCACAGATAACCGTAGAGCAGCTTGTCCCAGCGGCTGTGCTCGGTCGTGCTCTCGTCGATCCATTTGGCAGATATGAGCTGCCTGCCGTTCCATGCTCCGCGGTTCAGATACAGTTGTCCGATTTTTGCCATATCCGCAGGTGTCATGAAAAGTCCCCAGCCTGCCGTATTTATTCCCTGCGGGTCTGCGACCCATCCGCTTTCGTGACGATCCTTCATAATGGAAAGTTGTTCTTCCTTGCTGTGAAAAGCCACATTCTGCATGACATCGATCCCCAGTGGAGAAAACAGATTCTCATATGCGAATCCGAGCGCGGACTGACCGGTCACGTTTGTAAGAATACCCGACAGGATATCCGGCCCTATGAGGGGCGTGTACCGGAACTTACCAATCTCTCCCTTACCGCCCAAAAGATCAAGGGCGCTCTTTACCCAGCTCTCACTTGTAAAATACTTCATGTACGGCGCTGACTTGTATTTGAACGGAGTGGTCATGGTCAGCATATCCCGTATTGTGATACGTTGCGCTGTCTTTTCGCCTCGCTTTAGCATGTAATCCGGGAAAAAGTCCAGCACCTTTTGGTCGATGCTCCTGATATAACCTTTATCGATGGCAATGCCGATAAGTGCGGAAACAATACTCTTTGTCACCGAAAACACATGAAAGGCGGTATCGGCGGTAAATCCGTTAAAGTAGTTTTCATATAATTTTATGCCGTTTTTTTGTACAGTAATGCCCGCGATATTTCTGTAGTCTCTGTTTATTGTTCTTTCAAGCTCTTTGATGGTTTCCTGATTCATTCAATCAATTTCTCCTTTAAAGTTTTTAAAGGATATCCTTGAAATAAAGGATATATTGATTAAAAATTATTTGCAAGACCTATTTTAAAATAAATTAAAAATCTTGAAAGCAATTGCTATAACCTTTCTAACAACCAGAGGCTTCCTTGTAAAAAGCCTTTAGCTCAGCGTGTAAAAACTATATTTCAGAAATGTATTGATAAATACCGCTTAATAAATCCAGGGTAAAACAGGCATGATAAACAACTCATGCCCTCATCGCATTATATAAACAGCGGGCAGTTCAAGTTTCTGATTATAGTTTAGTACGTCACATATTACAACGCGATTCCACTAACCTTATGCAAGGATTGACTGGGAAATCTTGGGCATTTAGGCATAGCAGGAGCCGTTGCATCTTCGTTTTGATGCAACGGCTCAACTTCGTAATAAGTAAGATTTTATTTGGTGGGACTATTTTTCAAAATCCCGTGCAATGCTCATTTTATTCGCCCAATGATTTTTTTAAATCTATAACATAAGTTTCTTGTTGCTTTTTAAGATATGACTTTACAAATAAATTCATAATGGGATTTGCGACTTCAACTTCTTCTGTGAATTCAATCTTAGTGCCAGATCCGTCTTTTGAAAAAAGCCCAATCCAATGCCCGTTCATATTTTTGTTTTTCATATCAAATTCATAGCGTTCATATGGATTTTTCATCGTAATAGTAAATTGAGTTTCAAATCCATCTTTCGTAAATTCAGTAAACCTATTGCCATCATCAGACACTTCTATTCTTACTACATTACTACGCCAAGTATACGCTGTATTGTCAGTAACAATGTTCCAAACGGTTTCGATTGGACTACAAAAATTTGCTATAATAGTTGACTCTTTTATCTTTTCCACCTTCTTGTTACATAAATTCGCTTCTTAAGCGTAAACTTCGATTACTACCTTTTCAAAAATGTTTTACTGAGTAGAAAATCTAAGAAGAGTTTACCATAGAGGCGAAATGGATACAAGCAACTCATTATGAATTAGCAGAAAAGCACAGAGAGTCAATTTCCCCTGTGCTTCTCCTTCTCCATTTGCTTATCACCCTTACAAAACATCAATCATAAGCTGAAATATTAGTCTGCTGGTTTCAGGATCGCGGCACATAAGTCTGTCAAGCAATTCATCGGTAAAGCCTTGTGCAAACACTACCGCAATTGGTGCAAGCAGAAACCGCTTTTTCAGTCTTAAGTTGAGTTCTTCCATAAATGGCTCACCTACAATCTGAGAAATTTGGTTATAAAACTCCTTCAGTCGGAAGAAATCAATCGCATCCTCTATAATTTTTACTTGCTCTTTTACAAAGCATTCAGTTGCATAAGCTTGTAGCTCGTCTTCAAGAAAAACCAGAAGCATATACAATTGTGTATTATTTTCCTGAAAGGATAATTTTTTTCTCTGCGCTTCATAAGTTTCCAATATCGAATGGTAAAGAGGGTGTGGGCTATCTGGCTCAGTGCCGTCCAATACATGAAGGCATAGGCTCTGGAATTCACCGCACCCCATAAATCCATCGCTAGCGGCCTCATAAGTAAGTGCTGTGTTGAGGCCCTCGAAAAAGAGGGAGAGGTAGCAGTCCAGCAAATAGCCTTGTGTTCCAAGTCTCTGCCGGATCTGCTTGGCAAGCCTTAGCAGTGACAAGAGCGAGTCTCCAGAGTATTCAGCCTCTTGCCTTCCCAGAAAACTGGATTTGTGTTCAAAGATATTCATAGTATCCCGACCTTTCATAATGTGGTCGGGAATTTCCCGTATTATAAAAGCGCATGCAAAGGCGGGGGTAAGTACACCCCATTTCCCATGCACACGCTTATTTTTTCATCTTGTGCCGCACCGACAGATGCAGTATAATAATCTTGTCGTGGTGCCGCTTTGCGGTTGTGCCGGGTGCTCAGTTCACCTTAGCGCAGGGTTGATGTGTTCCAGCACATCAGCCTGCCATGACGTTTTTTATTGTCGGGGAAACCCCGCCAATACCATGTAAACTCAGAAAAGATAAAATGTCAAGTAATGCTTTCCGAATCTCTCGGAGGGCTTTTTTTAATTTAATGAAATGGAAGTTAATTAGATGTAAACTGACTTAATTTGTATTGATAGGAGCCTGAAAGGGCTCTTTTTTTGGAGGTGATGCCATGTTCATATGGGACTTTGTAGCAGATACGGTGCTGGGTCAGATTCTTGATTGGATTTATGGTCAGATTATAGGATTTCTCGGAAATTTCTTTTCTGCCATGGGTGGTATGGGTGCAGATTTGTTTGAGATGAGCTGGGTTAAGTCTATAGTGCTGTTTTTTGTTTACCTGTCTTGGTCGCTCTATGGTACCGGGCTAGTAGTGTCCATGTTTGAATGTGCGATTGAATATCAGTCCGGAAGAGGAAGTATCCGAGATACTGCTCTTAATGCTATTAAGGGCTTTATGGCGGTAGGACTATTTTCTACAGTTCCGGTAGAGCTTTACAAGCTGTCTATTTCTCTGCAGAGCAGCCTGGCAACTGGCATAACCGGCTCTGGAAGCGGGTTAAACACTCTTGCAGGCAACATTATAAGCGAGCTTTCTGCAGCAGGCAGCCTTGAAAGTGCAGGCAGCATTGGTGTTTTCGGCGGGCTGGGCATTATCACCAGCCCCATCATGATGCTATTTATCCTGATTATGATGGGTTATGCCGTAATCAAGGTGTTTTTTGCAAATCTTAAGCGCGGAGGAATCCTGATCATTCAGATTGCAGTGGGGAGTCTATATATGTTTTCTGTTCCCCGTGGATACATCGACGGTTTTACTGGCTGGTGTAAGCAGATTGTAGGTCTGTGTCTGACTGCTTTTCTGCAGGCCACCATTCTCATCGCCGGTCTGATGGTGATTAAGGATAATGCTCTGCTGGGGTTAGGCCTGATGCTGGCAGCAGGAGAAATACCCCGGATCGCCGGAGCCTTCGGGCTGGATACCAGTACGAAAGCCAACTTTATGAGTGCTGTTTATGCCGGGCAGGCTGCCATGAATATCACAAAGACCATTGTGAAGGCGGTGGCAAAATGAAGCTGGTATATATCTGTTCCCCCTATGCAGGTGAGGTTGAACGAAATATAAGGTTTGCACAGGAAGCCTGCCGCTATGCCATCTCGCAGAACTGTGCCCCGGTGGCGGTGCATCTGATTTATCCCCAGCTGCTGGATGATATGGTTCCTAAAGAACGGAAAATCGGAATTCAAATGGGACTTCGGATACTCATTACATGTGAGGAATTATGGCTGTGCGGTTCCTGCGTCAGCACCGGAATGCTTTACGAGCTTAAAGAGGCCGAACAGCTGGGTATACCAGTTAGGAAAGTATCAGAAGAGGAAATTATGGAGCATAGAAAATAAGAAAGGAATTTATGCCAGAGGAAGGGCCATCCACCGGAATACGATATTGATAAAGCCGTTAACTCTCGGCAGCCTATATGATGGACTGTAGCGATTCCCTGTGTGGAGCATGTGCTGCGGGGAATCGCCTATTAACTAGATTTAGAAAGGAACAGGAGGAATACGCATGTACATCTATCCCGATAACTTAAAATCAAGGGCCACACTCTGGTTGTGGCAGCTGCGGGATATTGGCATCATTGGAGTGGGGCTTTTAATATCTGTGTTTGCATTTGTGCAGCTGTGGCTTTTGCCACCTATTGTGATCACCGCCCTTTATGCCTTTTTGACAATACGTTTTGATGATATCAGTATCCTTGACTTTATTAAATATTCCTGCGCTTTCTTTTTAACGAAACAGCAGACCTACGAATGGGGGTATCCAAAATGAGTAAAGAACAGAAAAGTACAAGACAGCGCCAGGTCACCCGTCAACTGATTGGAACCAGAGAGGTGATGGATTATTGTCTTGAAACCTACAGGAGCGATCGTCTGGTATATTTTATGATTAAGCCCACAAATATTTCTGTTTTATCAGAAGAAAGTATATCAGCTCGTATATATGCGTTGATGACTGTTCTCAAAGGATTTGCTGAGCTAGAATTCCTTTGTCTCAATAGCCGGGAGAGCTACGAGGATAATAAGCGATTTTTGCGAAGCCGTATGGATCAGGAGGATAAAACGGCTGTGCGGAAGTTGCTGGAGTTGGATTTCCTTCATCTTGATCGTATACAGGTGCAGATGGCAACAGCACGGGAATTCCTCGTCATCATACGGCTTTGTAACGAAAAGGAAAGCGAGGTTTTCCCTTATTTAAATCGCATAGAGAAAATCTTGCGGGAGCAGGGATTTATTGCACAACGAGCTGGCAAGGAAGATATTAAGCGATTACTGGCAGTCTATTTTGAACAGAATGTTACAACCGAAAAATTTGAGAATTATGACGGTGAGCGTTGGGTGATACTTAATGATTAATATCTTAGTCTTGCATTGAATAAATAACCAAAACATGGTAAAATATCATATTAGGAATAGAGAAGAAAGGAGTGGATAGCTTGGATTATAAAGTAATACTTCAAAAGAGAGATGACTACGAACAAATTAAAGATTCACTCCCTGAAATAACGGTAAAAAGCTACGCACAGCAATTTGAACTACAATATACACATAATTCTACAGCAATTGAAGGGAACACACTTACCCTTCTGGAAACTAAGGTAGTATTGGAGGAAGGGCTGTCCGTAGGTGGAAAAAAACTTCGAGAAATTTATGAGGTCATTAATCATAACAAAGCCTATCAGTATGTAAAAGACTGTATCGCAGAAAAAAAGCCTTTGGATGAGCATATTATTAAGGACTTACATGCTATTTTAATGGAGAATATTATGATTGGAGGAATATATCGGAACGTAGATGTTTATATTTCTGGTGCCTCCCATACTCCGCCAAGCCCTAACGAGATGTATCGTCAGGTAAAAGCATTTTATATGGATTTGCAGGATAGAGCAATAGAAAATGTAATTGAGCTTGCTGCCTGGACCCATGCTGAGTTTGTGAGAATTCATCCGTTTGCTGATGGAAATGGAAGAACCTCTAGATTAATCATGAACTATCAGCTGATGGCTCATGGCTTTTTGCCAATATCTATCGCAAAGGAAAACCGTCTGGAAT
This sequence comes from Lacrimispora xylanisolvens, assembly GCF_002934545.1. Lineage (GTDB taxonomy): Bacteria > Bacillota > Clostridia > Lachnospirales > Lachnospiraceae > Lacrimispora > Lacrimispora xylanisolvens. Next base: position 287,968 of record NZ_PTJA01000006.1, on the reverse strand, counting down.
ATTTTAATGTTCTGGAAGCTTATGCAGTAGAACGGGATATTAAACCATTTTCCAATATGATTGCATCCCTAGAGGAAGAGCAGCTTGATCGCTATCTTGGAATGGCAATTTCACAGGAACAAACACAGCAACAACAACTTTAACTGGAAAGACCTCCAGTAATAATGGGGGTCTTTCTAGTTAACAATTTAATATTTTTTAACAGCAAGCCGTCACTTTTTAGTGGCGGTTTTTTTGAGTTAGTTAAAACGAAAGGAGCTTGCTTATGTCGAAAAAAAGCAATCCTGATAGTATATCGCAAAAGGATATACGAATTCAGGAGTTTCTTGATATGATCGCGCCCTCGGTAATCAAGTTTAATACTGATCACTTTATATGCGGCAATACCTACCGATGTGTGTGGGCACTTCGTGAATACCCAACTGCCACTGATGAACAGGCCATCCTGCGTCATCTTGGTGAAAAGGACGGCGTGACGCTGCACCTCTATACCCGTCATGTTACCCCGGTAGAGGAAAAGAAGATCATCTCAAATGCTGCAAATAAAAACCGTATGCAAAGTACCAGTACGCAAGATTTACAGCAGACGGTCACAGCGGAAAGTAATCTGCAGGATGTTGCAACTATCGTGGCGCAGATGCATCGGAGCCGGGAACCACTGCTTCATGTTGCTGTGTATATAGAGCTGACTTCCCATGACTATGACCAGCTGAAACTCTTACAGACGGAGGTTTTAACCGAACTCATACGGAGCAAGCTCAACGTGGACCGCCTGATGCTGCGCCAGCAGCAGGGATTCCAGTGTGCCATGCCCTCCGGCTATAACGTGTTTGGAGATCAGTTTGAACGGGTACTTCCTGCCAGCTCGGTCGCAAACCTGTATCCCTTTAATTACTCCGGCAAGACCGATCCCAACGGCTTCTACCTTGGCCGGGATAAATTCGGAAGTAACATTCTGGCGGATTTTAACCGCCGTGCTGATGACAAAACCAATGCTAATATCCTTATTCTTGGAAATTCCGGTCAAGGCAAGAGCTACCTTCTTAAGCTCATTTTATGTAACCTGCGGGAATCCGGCATGCACATCATTGGACTAGATCCCGAAATGGAGTACGAGGATCTGACCCTCAATCTCGGTGGCTGTTTCATCGACCTTATGTCCGGCGAATTCATTATCAATGTATTGGAGCCAAAAAGCTGGGATGAAACCGGCGACCCAAAGGATACAGAGGCACCTCAGGCATTCCGGCAGAGTAGCAAGCTCAGTCAGCACATCAGTTTTTTAAAGGATTTTTTTCGCACCTATAAGGACTTTACCGACAGAGAAATTGACACAATCGAAATCATGCTGGGAAGGCTTTATGAGAAATGGGGTATTACCGATCGAAGCAATTTTGACCGTTTAAAGCATACGGATTACCCCATTCTTTCTGATTTGTACGACTTTATAGAGACAGAATACAAGAACTTCGATGAAAGTCAACGACAGCTTTATACAGCAGATTCTCTGCGGGAAATATGTCTTGGACTCCATTCCATGTGCAAAGGAGCGGAGTCTAAGTTTTTCAACGGCCATACCAACATCACCAGCAATGATTTTATAACCTTTGGTGTTAAGGGTGTGTTAAATGCCAGTAAAAATCTGCGAAACGCCTTACTGTTCAACGTGTTGTCCTATATGAGCAATGAGCTTTTAACCACTGGGAACACCGCTGCCAGCATTGATGAACTGTATCTGTTCCTAACGAACCTGACGGCAATTGAATATATCCGCAACTTCATGAAACGTGTACGTAAAAAGGAAAGCGCCGTCATTCTTGCCTCGCAGAATTTGGAGGATTTTAATGTAGAGCATATCCGAGAGCTGACCAAACCACTGTTTTCTATCCCGACTCACCAGTTTCTTTTTAATGCAGGCTCCATTGATGCAAAATTCTACATGGATACCCTTCAGCTGGAGAGATCTGAATTTGAACTCATCCGTTATCCCCAGCAGGGTGTGTGTCTCTATAAATGCGGAAATGAGCGCTATAACCTGATGGTTCATGCACCGGAGCATAAGGCAAAATTGTTCGGAAAGGCAGGCGGTCGCTGATGACTGTCCGGAATAAATGGCGAAGGGAGTATAACTCATGGACATGAAGGAACAGCGGTTTGGCATTGAAATTGAGATGACCGGCGTGACTCGTGAACAGGCAGCAAAGATTGCGGCCGAATATTTTGGAACTGCCAGCCATTACGACGGCACTTGTTATGATACCTATTCTGCGCTGGATTCTCAGGGGCGTAAATGGAAGTTTATGAGTGATTCCAGTATTACTGCACAGAAAAGATCCGGACGTCAAATCGTTTCCGCGCCAAATGAATACAAAACCGAGATGGTCAGCCCTATCTGTCGCTGGGAGGACATCGAAACGGTACAGGAGCTAATTCGCAAGCTTCGGGAGGCTGGTGCAATTACCAACGGCTCCTGCGGCATTCATGTGCATATAGACGCATCACCTTTTGACGCTAACACGCTGCGCAATATCACCAATATAATGGCAGCTAAGGAGGATATGATCTATAAGGCTCTGCAGGTGACTGTCGACAGACAGCACCGATGGTGTAAGCCGGTAGAAAGCCGCTTTCTGGAGGAACTCAACCGTAGGAGACCCAAAACGCTGGATCAAGTCAGCGGCATCTGGTATAACGGCACGGATGGAAGCCATGAGCATTACCATGACAGCCGCTACCACTGCTTAAATCTGCACAGTGTATTCCAGAAGGGTACGGTGGAGTTCCGTTTATTCAACAGCACTACTCATGCCGGCAAGATTAAAGCGTACATTCAGCTATGTATGGCGATTTCGGCACAAGCCCTTAATCAGCGTTGTGCCAGCCGAACCAAGACACAGACCACTAACGAAAAATATACGTTTCGTACTTGGCTGCTGCGCCTTGGTCTTATTGGAGATGAATTCAAAACCGCAAGGCTGCATCTGTTGGAACATCTGGAGGGCTGTATTGCCTGGCGTGACCCGGCACAGGCCCAGCAGCAGAAAGAACGATTACGGCAGAAAAAAGAAAGGCATTTAGAGGAGGCGGAGCAGAGTATTTCGGCGCAGCCGGAGTCAGTAACAGAATACGAAACAAATCAGGCCGGGGAAGAAGAGCAAAGCCCCGGTATTACTATGTCCATGTAGAAGGAGGAATGCCTAAATGAAAAAAGAAACCTTATATATTGCTTATGGCAGTAATTTGAACCTTACTCAAATGGCCTATCGGTGCCCTACTGCCGAATTAATAGGCACTAGTGAAATGAAAGATTATGAGATGCTGTTCCGGGGGAGTCGCAGTAGTGCTGTTGCAACTGTGGAACCTCTTATTGGTGCAAGGGTTCCTGTTCTCTTGTGGAAAATTCGACCCCAGGACGAGCTTGCTCTTGATTATTATGAAGGATATCCAAATTTTTACCGAAAGGAGCTGTTTCCTGTGGAGTTGAGCGGCAGATCAGTAAAAGCCATGGTGTATATTATGAATGATGGGCGTCCGTTTGGGGCCCCTTCTGATTATTATCTTAATACCATTCTGGAGGGTTATCACTCAGCTGGTTTTGATACGGACTTTCTGGAACAGGCAGTGGAAAAATCGATTCAGTTAGCACAGAGTCAGGAACAGTATGAGCCGCAGCAGGGGAATCTGTTCGGACAGAAGTGGTGGTAAAAAATAAGTTTTACTGCACTTTGGGGATAATCCGTGTGCATGTTTACGAAAAGGAGGTGCAGCCATGGCTGATCCTGTAACGATTACTCTAGCGGTAAAGGCAGCAATTATGGCAGCTGCAGATAAACGGACCTGGAAGGCGGTGGGTGTTCTCGTTGCCGCGATTTTAACACCTTTTATCCTGATTATTGTCATGATTTCCAGTCTTTTGTCTGGAACTGCGAACCATAACAACGCCGCTGTTCAGCTATCCTTTCATGACGGAGTTATTTCAGGTCAGGTACCGGAGGATTATCGAGAATATATTGAGGACATGCGTAAAAGTTATTCGGAGCTGGATGTGATTATTGCTGAAATTACATTGATGATTGAGGAGGGAAGTCTTGACTCTGTACAGGTTAAGGCTATTTTTTATTCTCTGTATTTCGGCGCTGAATCCTTGCGAGGGATTGATTATCAGTCATTTACTGACTGCTTCGTTCGCTACGAGGAACGCACTCGTACATGGTCGGATGAGGACGGAGTGGAGCATGAGGAGACCTATACCGCAGCGGTGCCGCTTACTTCCCTTCCAGTAATTTATAGAAATCTGGAAAGTACACTCGGGCGCAGGATTTCGTACGAAAATCAGGCAAATGCCTCAGAAATTTATTACCGGGCCTTGTATGGAACCGGCGCAACAGGCGAAGGAGACCGATTTGATCAGTGGTCGGATTGGCTGCCGGAACAGTTTGTCAATCCGACCACTGATCTGGCAGCAGGAGAAACTGGTTCCCAGGCTGTTCAGCTTGCACTGTCCCGTCTGGGAGATCCCTACTCACAGGAGCTTCGCGGTCAGGCAGGTTATACCGACTGTAGTTATCTCGTACAGTGGATATACCGTCAGCTGCGGGTTAATCTTCCTGGTACCGCTGCTGAGCAGGGAAAATATTGTGTCAACAATGGTCTGACCGTTTCGAAAGCCGATCTTGCTCCAGGTGATCTTGTGTTTTGGAGCCACAAAGTAAACGGACGTTATCTCAATATTACTCATGTGGGTATCTATGCCGGCAACAGCAAGGTAGTGGACGCCTCATCTTCCAGAGGACGGGTTGTGTACAGGGACCTGTTTGATGCAGACAAGCAGGTGCTATATGCAAGACCTTATGCGAAAAATGCGGCACAGTAAAGGCCGTGATTGCCGGAAATAAAATTAAAAATTAAAGGAGGAAAAGCAATGAGCATGTCAGAACTAAAGGTATCTTTTCCATCGGAAAAACTGGAAGCACTCCGTTTTTTCATGGACAAAAAGGAACTTACCATTGAACAGGAGCTAAAGGATTATCTGGACAAAACCTATGAAAAAGCAGTTCCTGCGCAAGTGCGGGAATATGTGGAGAGCCGCATGGAGCAGGTGTCAGCGCCGCAGGAAGGCCAGGATACATCCTCTGCAAGAGAACGACCAGAACGACCCGTCCGTCAGAATCGCCGACAGAGGGAGCAGGCAGCTGCGGAGACACAGACAGAACTCGTGCCATCCGAAACACCATCAGAGGATTCTCAGGAGGAAACTCCTGGTATGACAATGAGGATGTAACCATAACCGCAGAAAAAGAAAAAGGAGGTTCCTGCCATGATCAAGCTTGGAATAGACAATGGAAACTACAATACAAAATCCTCGGACGGTATGCTTTATGCCTCCGGTTTTACTGTAAGTGACCGGGAGTTTTTAACACCGGAGCTTCAGCTGTTCTATGAAGGCAGCTATTACGCCATCGGAGAGCGACGACTGCGCTTTCAGCAGGATAAGACAATGGAGCAGGACACTTTTATTCTCACCCTGCCGGCTATTGCCGAAGCTATGAAACGTGTTGGTGTAACTGATGCAGATATTATGCTTGGTGTGGGGCTTCCCATCGACAGCTACGGTACACAAAAGGAAGCGTTTCGGCGGTATTTTCTACAAAATGTGTCCTTTGAGTTCGAAGGTACAGCATACCGATGTCGTATTTCTGACTGTAAAGTGTTCGCCCAGGGACATGCGGCACTGTGCCGGTATTATCCTCGTTTGCAGGAATACAGAAGCATTACCCTCGTTGACATCGGCGGTTATACGGTGGATGTTCTCACAGTCCATAATTTCAAGCTGGAGCGTGCAAGCTGTGTTAGTCTGCGTTTGGGAACGATCATCCTCTATAGCCGCATTCAGGACGCTCTGCAGAAATGTGGCATTCTGCTTTCGGATGCTTTGATCACTGACGCAATCCGAGGGAAAATTCAACACACTGGTCGTAAGAAAATTGAAGAGACAGTGGAGTATGAAGTGTCTGCCTACTGCAAGGAACTGCTGAACGCTCTGCGGGAACGAGGCTTGGATTTAAGGCTCCCTACTGTGTTTGCAGGCGGCGGAGCGGAGCTGCTGGAATCCCGGCTGCGAGGGAATGAGATTAATATTGTTGCTGTGCTGAACCGGTTTGCCAATGCGGACGGGTACAAGCTCCTGCTGGGATAAGACTATGCGAAAACGATACTATCTGTCTTTTGATATGGACGATCCCAGACACCAGGAAGCAGAGCGGCTGTTCACGCAGCAGGCCAGCCGTCACCGAACCGAATTTGTGGTGTCCAGTATTCTATCCGCTAAACAAAACAGTCATATTGAACAAATTGTGCGGCAGGCTGTTCGAGAGGAAATAAATCAGCTCTCATTGAGAGTTACTCCACCACAAGCGGAGCGGGCTGTGGCAGCACAGCTGGAGGATATTCCCGACAGTCTGATACATGCACTTGAGGATTTCTAGCACACTGATGTTTAACCCAGAAGAAAGATTGCACCAACTTGGCTCAAATTCATAGTCAGTTGCTTAAGATGTTTATGATGAATGCACCAACTTGGCTTACTTAAATGGAGGTTAATGATGAAAACAACTCTAATCCTAATATATTACGAAATGGAGAAACTGGAAGCTCTCCGGCAGTTTCAAAATGTCGCAGAACTAAATGCAGATCTGGAGGCTGTGCTTCAGGCTCTCTATGAAAAGAATGTTCCAGCAGAGGTTCAGGAACGTATTGAATCAGCAGGCAACATATAGGAATTTATGCTTTAATCCCTAAAATATTGAAAGTGGTCAAAACCGTCAAAGCTGTGAAAAGTAAAAACCACAAAGAACAGGAGGATTTGTACAATGGAATTTAAAGACTTTATAGAAGAAGTAGAACGGCATATCAAGGAATATCTGCCTGAGGAATGGAAAAATGAAGAGGTATCGGTTCGTCAGCAGCTAAAAAATAATGGCATTCAGTTATATGGAATGAGTATACGGATACCCGGAAGTGATCTTACTCCGCAGATATACTTAGATAATGCCTACCAATCTTACAGCAGGGGTGTCAGTATGGAGGAAATCCTAAAGAAGCTTGCGGAACAATACCTGGAGTCAGTGGAAGCAGCACCGAAGTTTGGTATACATAAGTTTGACTACGAAAATTTGAAAGACAGCCTGTTTATGTGTGCGATAAATGCTGATAAGAATCGGGAACTGCTGTCCTCTGTCCCCCATCAGATAGTAGAGGATCTGGCTGTTGTATACCGCTATTTAATTGAAGAGGATGGAGGCGTTTTTGGTACGCTCCTAGTCAATAATGATCATTTAAAGTTGTGGAATATTGATGCAGAGATGCTGCATGAACAGGCTGAAAAGAGTATGAAGCAGCTTATGCCATATGAGTTCCATAGTATGGACTATGTAATTGCGGATATGATGGGATGTCCCATAGAAGAGAGTCAACTCAGCATGGAAAACAGCTTTTTGTTTGTATTGAGTAATAGCAAAAAGTGGCAGGGAGCGTCTTATATGTTCTGCCCGGATGTATTGGAATCAGTCTCAAAGGAGCTTGGTGGAAACTATCTGATTCTTCCCTCATCGATCCATGAGTTAGTTTTGATTCGTGAAGAAAAGGAAAGAGGAATTGAGGATTTAAAGGATATTGTATGTGATATTAATCAAAGCCAGGTTGATGAGGAAGAACGTCTTTCTAATGAAGTTTATCGGTATGATGCGGAAACAGGAAGTATATCAATGGTATCTGACGGAGAAATGCAGCAGGGTATGCATCTGGAGATGTAATGGTATAAATAATATTTTACCCACTGAGTAAAGCATGTAACAACATGGAGGAAAGAGGCCCCCCTGTTGCCGCCTGTATGCCCCTGTGACGCCTTTATCTATCAGGAGCGGAGTGCTGCGCCATAAGACAGTAAAAGCCCCCGTTGCTCCCGTTAACACCAAAATACTGGCAGTGGTAAGAACCGCCAAAACTGGGGTGAACCATGGGGGCGAAAATGATGCGGGTTAAAGGAGCGGGGTCAAGGACGCCCCGCTCCCGCTCACATCTCCCCGCAATGCGGGGAGAAAAACGGTTTCTTACCGGGGTCGTAAAAATGCCCTTGGGGTTGCCTTCGGGGTTGTGCGAATGCCACAATAGCGGTAAATGCGTAAAACAAAGGCTTTTTATAGGGGTTGTGACCGGTGTTGTAGCCCTTTTTTGATAGAAACGGAGGTTTACCATGTCAGAAGAAGCAAAAAACAAAAAGAAGTTCCCTCTGTGGATGTATCCGGAAACCAGACAGCTAGTGGCAGACTGGTACCAGCGTGACAATTGCCAGAGTCAAAGTGAGTTCATCGAAAAGGCAATTAAATTTTACTGCGGCTACATTTCCGCAGAAGAAGGGATGCGTTTTCTTCCAGCCGCTATCACCACAGCCATGACCGGAATGGTGGATGGTCTGGAGAGCCGTATGTCCCGACTGATATTCAAGCTGGCAGTTGAGATGTCAATGATGATGAATATCCTCTCCACCACTGCAGATGTAGACGAAAATACCCTGCGTAAGCTCAGGGGGAAATGTGTAGAGGATGTAAAGCGATCAGTGGGTTCCGTGACCTTTGAGAATGTAGCCAGCTTCCAGAAGAGAGAAAGGCGTGACTGACCATGCCCCGAATTATCTTTAAATGCCGCTATCTAAAAAACACGGCGGCTCATGCAGAAAATCTGGTAACCTACATTGCCACGCGGGAGGGCGTAGAGCGACTTCCAGAGCGGATGCGAAACCGTCCTGCCACGGATAAGCAGAAGTTTCTTATGTCAGATATTCTGGAGCAGTTTCCAGATTCCACAGGGCTGTTCGAGTATGAGGACTATTTAGTGAAGCCTACCATGGAAAATGCCTCAGAATTTATCTCTGCTGCATTGGATCAAAACATTGACCAGTTGGCACATCAAGAGGTGTATGTTAACTATATTGCTACCCGTCCCCGTGCCGAACAACTGGACAGTCATGGGCTATTCTCCGATGAAGATGTTCCGCTGGTGCTTTCGCAGACAGCACAGGAGGTGGCAGTGCACGCCGGAAACATCTGGACACCTATTATTTCCCTGCGGAGGGAGGATGCTGCCCGGCTGGGATACGACAATGCTGCTGCGTGGATGGCTCTGCTACGTAAGCAAAGGAATGTCTTTGCCCAACAGATAAAGATTGTACCAGAGAATTTGCGCTGGTACGCTGCCTATCACGATGAAGAACATCACCCTCACTGCCACATGATCGTGTATTCGGTCGATCCACGTGAGGGCTTTGTAACCAAGCCCGCCATTGAAGCCATGCGAAGCAGTCTGACAAGGGAAATCTTTCAGCAGGATCTGCTCCAAATCTATACCGAGCAGACGGAGCGAAGAAAAACGCTGACAGCGCAGAGCCGGGATACCCTCCAGGATCTTTTGAGGCAGATGCAGGCGGGAAATTGTGATAATCCAGTTTTGGAAAATATGTTGACTCAGCTTGCGGAACGGCTCCGGCGAACCACCGGCAAAAAGCAATTTGGTTATTTAAAAGCACCGGTCAAGAAACTGGTAAACCAGATTGTTGACGAGCTGGCGAAGGATGGACGTGTATCGGCAGCTTATGTCCAATGGCAGGAGCTGCGAAACGAGGTGCTACGTACTTACAAGGATGACCTTCCCGTGCCGGTGCCGCTTTCCCAGCAGAAGGAATTCAAGCAGATAAAAAATATAATAATTTCGGAGGCGGTCAGGTTGTGCAATCAGGAGGTTGTTTTTGCAGGAGATGAATATGCCGAATCGCTTCCAGAGGAAGAAAGCATTATAGAGGAAGCAACAATCATGAATCATATAGAATCAATTGAAGAAGCCGGTTCTGTTTTTCTTAATACAGATGAAGAAGGGGAAATAAAAGTATTTGAGCTTGAAACCGGAGCTGGACATAACTCTGAATCATCATTGACTGAACATTCTAATAACATATCTCCAGTATCTGCCTTAAGTATAGTGCCCCAAAAGCCACACATTGCATGGAACAACCGCTATAAACAGGCCCTTACCTATCTTTATGGTACGGATATCGCAGAGCCGGACTTTGAACAGGCTCTGCCCTTATTTTTGCTAGAAGCAGAGGACGGAAATGCCTTTGCCATGCATGATTTGGGGCGGATGTTTACTGACGGGCTAGGTGTGGAAATGAATACAGATGCTGCTTTTGTCTGGTACTCCAAAGCGCTTGCTGCTTTTCGGGCGATTGAAGCCAAAAAGGAACATCGGTATGTAGAGTACCGCATTGGCAAACTGTATGCAGCAGGGCTTGGAACGGAACAGGACTATGTGGAAGCGGCAAACTGGTTTAAGGAAGCAGCCTCCAAGAACCATAAATACGCTCAATATTCTTTGGGAGTTCTCTATTATAGGGGAAGGGGTGTAGAACATAATTTAAATACCGCGTTTCAACTGTACCAAAGTTCTGCTAAACAGGGTATGCCCTATGCAGACTATGAGATGGCAAAGATGTATCGGGACGGAATTGGAACAGCAAGGAATACTGAGGAAGCGCAGCTGCATTTTAAGGCTGCTTTCCATGGCTTTCAGCAGATGGAACGACAAAGCCGTGATGATAAGCTTCAGTACCGCCTTGGTCAGATGCTCTACACCGGAACCGGAACGCAAAAGGACATAGACAAGGCAATCTACTATTTGGAAAAATCCGCTCGGCTGGGGAATGCCAATGCACAATATATGCTGGGAAAAATTTATCTGGATGTGCACTGCGGTAAATTTAACGTAGAGAAAGCTCTTCGATGGCTGACAAAAGCGTCTGACAACGGCAATGCTCTTGCACAGTATGCTCTTGGAAAGCTCTATCGGGACGGAAATTATATGGAAAAGAACATACAAAGGGCAGTAGATTTATTTACCCTCTCTGCAGAGCAGGATAACTCCTATGCAGCGTATGCCCTGGGAACGTTGTATCTGAAGGAAGAAGGAATCTCAAAAGATATGGCTGCTGCTGTAAAATGGCTGACAAAATCTGCTGAACAGGAAAATCAATACGCCCAATACCAGCTTGGTAAAATGTATCTGCTGGGACAGGAGGTTCCCCGCGACAGGGAAGCTGCTGTGCGATGGCTCACTCTCTCAGCAGAACAAGGTAATATTTATGCGCAGTTTTTCCTGGACAACTTGGACTCCATCCGTAATCCCTCTATGTTTTTGGCAACAACAAGGTTACTGCATCATATCAGTCGGATATTTCAGGAGGAAGTCAAAAGACTCTCTGGTAGTCCGGGTATTCAAACGGAAAGTAAGCTGCGCAGAAAGCTGAGAGAAAAAAAGATTGCCCAGGGGCACGCTCCGAATGATCATGAACAAAAGCTCACTATTTACTAAAAAAAAGGAGGTATGGTATTCCATGGGGAAGCAATTACAGAGACAGAAAAAGAAACTGCCGCCTATACAAACCGTTCAATTATGTCAAAGGTCGTCCATGCATCAGCGGGTGGCCTTTTTCTGCACTCGGCATGGGCATATGCGCTGTGGAAAACGTAAACGTTGATAAGGGGGGTGTTTCAGATGGCATATGTATATTTTACCGATGAACAAAAACATCAGGCTAATACAGTGGATCTGGTGGACTTCCTCCAGCGCCAGGGAGAACAGCTGGTTCGTTCAGGACGGGAATGGCGCTGGAAACGGTATGACAGTGTAACCGTCCGGGGCAACGAATGGTTCCGCCATTCCCGCAAAGAAGGTGGCTGTGCCATTGATTTTGTACAGCAGTTCTATGATATGAGCTTTCCGGAGGCGGTATGTTTCCTACTGGGCGGGGAATCCGGCGTGGAGTGGAACCAAACAGAGAAAAGCGCCCCGTCTCCACGCAAGGTTTTTGCACTGCCAGAGGAAAACTACGACATGCGACGGGTGTTTGCATATCTCATCAAGCAGCGGTTTATAGATCGGGAGATAATATCATTTTTTGCCCATGAAAAGCTCATTTATGAGGACAGCCAGTATCATAATGCAGTGTTCGTAGGTATGGACGAAAATAGTATACCCCGTCATGCTCATAAGCGCGGTACCTATACAAAAGGAGATTCTTATAAGGGCAATGTAGAAGGAAGTGATCCAAAATTCAGTTTTCATTGGAGCGGAAACAGTGACCGAATCTATGTTTTTGAAGCACCGGTAGATATGCTGTCTTTTATCACCCTGTATCCAAGAGACTGGCAGGAACACAGCTATGTTGCCCTGGATGGAGTTTCAGAGCATGCGCTGCTCCAACAGCTTCGGCAGAACACGCAGCTTAGAAAAGTATTCCTTTGTCTGGATCATGACGCAGCTGGGATCGAAGCAAATGCACGATTGAAGGATATTCTTTCCGAAAATGATTATATAGATGTAACCGTACTTCAGTCAATCAACAAGGACTGGAATGAGGACCTAAAAGCAAAAAACGGGATGCCTCCAATTTCCTCAGAGGAACACCCAAAGATTATACTTTTTCCGCAAGTATGTGAGAAATTGCTTGTGTTATGCGAAAAAATCAGTCTCAGCCGGAATATCAGATATCTGTTAAAGGATACTTATCAAGCTTTGAAACCAATGGTAAGTAGCGGAAAGATTATGCCGGAAAATAAAGAGTCCGTAAGAGAATGTATAGAATATATGGCGGCGTGTTCCCTGTTGTTAACAAAGGAACTGTGCCGTCAGATGGAGCATCCGGTGACTACGGATAAACTTATGAAGAAACTTCAAACGAATTATAGCGTTCATAAAGACAGGGGAGGGCTTCGTTCCAGGCTGGAGGATATTCGTGGCGATATGACTGAGCTTAACCAAATGATTGATACTTCTGGTATCCGCACGGAGACTGACCAGAAACAGCTTGGTGGAGTATACTTACGTTTGGCATTAAACTGTATCAGAACTGAAATGTTCATAAAACTGGAGTTTCAAGCGTTACAACAAAAACAGGAGAAAGAGGCGAATATGAGATTAAGCATGTGATTAGGAATCACCTAAGACACAGAAACCGTCAAGAAGTTGAAACTTTCCTTGGCGGTTTTCTTTTACAATGAAACGGAGGGCAACCGATGCAGGTGCCACAAATAGTAACCTTGATTGTCGTAGGCACGACAATGTTTAGTATACTTGCTTCATTATCACTGCTTGTCCATTATTACAGCCTAAATGGTATAAAATCTAAAACTGTAGGTGATGGTCAACATGGTACGGCCCGTTGGGCAACTAAAAAGGAAATTCGGACGGTCTATACCCCGATTCGATATGAGCCGGAAAAATGGCGTCAGGGAAACAACCTGCCCAAAGCACAAGGGTTGATTGTAGGCTGGAGAAAAGCATCACTCTTTGATAAATCAACGCATCACGGCTATGCTCTGGTAGATGACGATGATATCCACTGTCTGATGATTGGTGCGGCGGGTGTCGGCAAAACAGCCAACTTTCTCTATCCAAATCTGGAATATGCCTGTGCTTCTGGCATGAGCTTTATCACTACCGACACAAAGGGGGACCTTTATCGAAACTATGCAGGGATTGCCAAGGATTATTACGGCTATCATGTGTCAGTCATTGACCTGCGAAATCCTACCCGTTCGGATGGCAATAACCTGCTTCATCTGGTCAACCGATATATGGATTTGTACCTTGCTCACCCGGAAAGCATAACGTACAAGGCAAGAGCAGAGAAGTACGCTAAGATTACGGCCAAGACCATCATTAATTCTGGAGGCTTCGACAGTGCTGCAGCAGGGCAAAATGCCTTCTTCTATGATGCAGCAGAAGGGCTTCTGACCTCAGTCATTTTGCTGATTGCCGAATTTTGTGAGCCAGGGGAGCGGCATATCGTATCCGTGTTTAAGCTTATTCAGGATTTACTGGCGCCCAGCGGCGTCAAAGGTCGGACGTTGTTTCAGCTTCTGATGGCGCATTTGCCTGATGATCATAAAACCAAGTGGTTTGCAGGCGCGGCACTCAACTCTGCAGAGCAGGCCATGCAGAGCGTTTTATCCACAGCACTGTCACGGCTCAATGCCTTTTTAGATTCAGAGCTGGAACAGATTTTATGCTTTGACACTGCCATAGATGCTGAACGGTTTTGCACCGAGAAAAGTGCCATTTTTCTCGTCATGCCGGAAGAAGATTCCACTAAATATTTTATAATCAGTCTAATTGTTCAGCAGCTTTACCGGGAAATTCTTTCTGTAGCCGATGAGTATGGCGGTAAGCTGCCAAACCGCGTCATGATGTTTTTAGATGAAATTGGAACCATCCCTAAAATTGAATCGGCAGAGATGATGTTCTCGGCCAGCCGCTCCCGGCGGGTATCCATTGTTGCCATAATCCAGAGCTTTGCACAGCTGGAGAAAAACTATGGCAAGGAAGGTGCTGCTATTATAACCGATAATTGCCAGGATGCAGTGTTCGGCGGTTTTGCTCCTAACAGTGAATCGGCACAGATTTTGTCAAAGGCCCTCGGCAGTCAGACTGTTATGAGCGGTTCTGTCAGCAGGGGAAAGAATGACCCTAGTCAGTCCTTACAGATGATTGAGCGTCCATTGATGACACCGGATGAGCTGAAATCCATGCCAAAGGGAAGGTTCATTGTAACCAAGACAGGAGCCTATCCCATGCGTACCTGCCTTAAGCTGTTCTTAGAATGGGGTATTACCTTTGGCAAGCCATATGAAATTGCAGAGCAGTCCGCAAGAAAGGTGGAGTATGTCGACCGCCGTAAAGTGGAGGAAGAAATCATCCGTCGAAATGCAGCTTTTGAACCAGAGCCGGAAGAAAGAGTAGATAGGGTATCAACTTCGGGAGGAATAGTACAAAATCCGAATCCTGCTATCAATTTAGAACCAATGGAGCAAAAACAGCATTCGGACAGGAGGTGAAAATATGGCCTATTTTACATCTGTGTACCAATCTGAGTTGCCTCACCGGGCAAAATCCGTATTCATGTATCTCCATGACAGGGCTGATCATAACCGCAAATGCTATCCGGCAATTGGTACCATTGCCAGAGAACTGAATCTTTCCAGAAGCACCGTAAAGAGGGCATTGTCAGATTTGGAGAAAAGCGGCTACCTTCGTAAGGAGCAGCGCTGGAGGGAGAACGGCGGCAAGAGCAGCAATCTCTATTTTTTGAACAGCAACCCGCAATAATCGGATATTTAGTATGAATTTTTTTTATGCTGTTGGTTGGGGTGGTTAAGGTTTTAAAGTACATTATTACACCAAGAGATTAGTCTGCATTTTTCATGGACCGTGCCTTGGTTCGTGATGCACCGAGAATGAGAACTTCTCACTCTAAGAAAAGTTAATGGCAGAAAAAGAACATTAGTCTTAATAATTATTAATACATCAGATATACCAGAGATATATCTCAGGTTGTATACAAAGTAATTTATACTATGAAGCACTGTATTTTATCAGAATAAATATACAGTGCTTCCTTTTTGTTTTTTACTTTGGTATAATCAAGAAACTAAGAATTAAGAGAAGGAGTCCCAATGTATAAGCATAGAGCATATGCGAAAAATTCGAATGATTTTAGAAAGAATAGAATTCGTTTCTAAACTAAATTCATTGCATTACTATAATTAATCCGTTCGAAGAATATATGGATGGAAATATAACAGATTTCTTCGATAATTTAAGAGAAGTATTAATTACAGAAAACTATGATGATGACTATAAAAGAACTTATTGAAGACAGGAGGCAGTGTCATGAGAAAAATCACTATATTTTTAACCTGTGTTATGGTCTTAATACTTGCAGGGTGTGATAATGGATTCAGCATTAATTCTAATCCGTCAATGACAACCGAAGTAATAAAACCAACAAATACGCCAGAGATAGACCCAATAACAACATCAAGTGCTACAGACTCGCCTTCTGTTAAAGATAACGTCCTTGAATATATAATGGGAACTTGGATGATAAGTTATGCCAAAAATGCAAATACAGGTGAGGACTATTCTCTCCAAGAGTTATATGGTACAGGAATACAGTATGGTGGAACGTTGACTTTCAATGATGATGCCACATTTAAGCGGTACATTGGCATAACTACAGAGGAGTCCGACGGATATGAGGGAACTTATAGCGTACAAGATAATGTGATAACCCTTAATTTTTACAACGGCACTATAAATACAGCCAAATATTTGCAGTCAACTCAAGAGATTGAATATTACATAAAAGACATTATCGAAATACCTATACATGAATATTACACTAAATATTAACTACTGAATAATAAGCCACCAGATATCAAAAAAATATCTGGTGGTTTGTATTTTTATTCATCACTTGAATAAAGAAATTTTTAAAATATAGTTTGTCTACAGTTTGAGATATACCAAAGATATATCTATCCTTATCAGTTAGTTGCATTGTCTTTAAAATCTTCCATATACGATAAAATTAGTGCGTTTTGCACATCAAACGATAGTATTAATTGTCGTTATTCGTTGTTTTCATGTTATTTGCATGTTATAATTTATATAGTTACAGAAAATAACAAACGCATTCCTTTATTATTAGTGAATTTCTTAAAGGATAGCTGTGTTTGTGATTATTAACAAGTTTTATAATGTTCAATGTGTGTGTATGGTTATATCTGATTCGTTAAGAACAGAAGTACCCGTAGTCATAAGAAATAGTTTTATTCACAATAAAATATGTCAAAGGCAAACCAGTTGAAAAACGGGGACGCAAAGCCAAGGATCTAAGGTGTTTCTTGCACTATGATAGCCTAGCCGCCAGAAAAAGCTTTATGGCACTTCTCCTCATTTGAGAGTAGGATTCTGTCTTTTTTAACACCTTTTAAACATGGAAGAAATTAAGATACCGGTGTTTGCTTATTGCTTAAATAAGAGGGGTATCTGTATGCTTCATTCCAACAACTGTGTTTTGAGGTGGAGATAAAGACAGCCGAGTACATACACTTTGCCCACCTACAAATAAATATAATAAAAAATCAGTACTGCACCTAACCTGGCGTAGTACTGATTTTTTTGTTTCGACAATAATACTGTTTCAACGACTAAATAATACAAAAGAAGTCACTGAAAAAGTCGCTTTATACAGAACCCCGTCAATACCCCGATGCAGGTCTCCACCGCTTGTTCTTCATTCTTTGATTTTGAAAATCATGAAATGGAGGACAAGCCAAATGGCAAAAAGAATCAGAAGAATTAATTATCGGGAGAGGTATCCCGAAGCAAGTGATGCGGTTATTGAGGTACTGGAAAAAAGTGACCGCAAAATGGAGTATCAGCAGTACGACTTAAAGGTGGAACGTTACCAAATTGACTGCGTTAGCTGTGCAATTACTCTCATTCCCAGCAGGGAGGATTCCTTTGAACGTCTGGAGGACTCAAATCACCAGTTTGCATCGGATGAAATAAGTGTTGAAGATGCTGCAGTCCAAGCGGTGTTAATTGAAAAAATGCTTTCCTGCTTAGAAATGCTTACACCAAAGGAGCAAGAACTGATAAAAGAGCTGTTTTTCAAAGGAAAAAGCGAACATCAAATATCTAGAGAAATAAATATTGCACAGAGAACCATACATGATCGAAAGGTAAGAATCCTTAGCAAATTAAAGAAACTGATGGAAAATTAAAAATTATTCCGCTCAACCCCCTCGCTTGACGTGAAAGTAAGTGAGGGGGGTTATCTATTCCTTCTATTGCTCCTTGAAAACTTCATATCCGGCAGCATTAATACATGATCTGTCCAGCCGTGTAAAAGCGGCAGCGACATTGACGGGCGCGCCAGAACTGCCTGCGGAAGGTTGAGAAACATCCGTCGAACCGATGGCATCGAAGGTGATGAGCGAGAACGCCTGGTCATAAAACAGTCTATGGTGGACTGTTTCGCAATGAAATGGACAGTGCTAATGCTACTTCCGTCCAGCCACAGACATCGCAATGGGGGCGGCTCGCAGAGATCCTGAGAGAGGTGAAATTCCTATGAGGCCCGTTTAACCGACAGGCCGTTACTGTTGCCGCCCTATAGAAGAATCAATTGGTTCTTTGCGTTTTGGGAAGTTATGTCGAATAAAAATGCAAAAATGAAGAATAAGTAGAAATATTCATTTTAGAGATCATGTGGCAGAGCAAGATTGCCCTGCCGCATTCCTGTGAAATGAATTTAAACAGACATAGTATAGGAAAATCTATGAATAAATGAAAAAGAATGTAAATATGTCCGTTATTTTTAACAGGCAGAGGAAAACTTTGCTGTTCTTATATATGGTTGGACAGTCATGGATTCTTCCGAATTCTAAGTAATCGTATCTACACGACTGTATCTAAGAAATTTAATTTCGACAGAGTCCATGGCGGATCTCACGGTTTAGCAGGTAGGAGGCATTGCAATGAATGAAATAAATAATGATTTAAAAAAGAATTCCTTGAAACTGACGATAAATGACAAATTGGTAACTTTAACATTTGCGCTAGAACCTAATTTAGAGATGGCAGAATTTATAAAAAAAACTTTGATAAGTTCCTTTTTAATAAAAAAGGGTTAAATAGATACTTTGGCAAAACTTTTTTCTGCAAAACGGTGATATTCAAAGACCTGCGTAGTAGCTAAGAATTATTATTGATTATGATTGCAGAAAAACTAATCTAATTAAAACAGAACAAATGTTCTTTTGCATATTGCACTCCACGATATACTCAGTTATAATGTTAGAAGAGATGTGGGAGGAAGATGTGATGATACGATTATTTGAGTTTAAAGATGTAGATAGAATCATGGAGATCTGGCTGGAGGGGGATGTAAACGCCCATTCATTTATAGAAGAATCCTATTGGAAAAATAATTATAAATCTGTAAGAGCCATATTACCCAATGCGGAAGTATACGTGTATGAGGTTGGAAATGAAATACTGGGATTTATCGGAATGGATGCAGATTATATAGCTGGAATTTTTGTGGCAGAAGGCCATCAAGGACAAGGGATTGGTCATCAGTTGATAGATGCAATGAAGCGAAAAAAGAGATTATCCTTACATGTCTATGAAAAGAATAACGGTGCGGTGACTTTCTATAAAAAAGAGGGTTTTTGTATTGAAAATTATTTAACAGAAAAAGAAACTGGTGAGAACGAGTATCTAATGGTATATAATGCGGGTTAATTCTGGTTCCTCAGTAAAAAAACATTCATAATATTGTTCTATAAGGAGGCGGTGAAATGGCAGTTTGGAATCCATGGCATGGATGCAAAAAAATAAGTCCTGGCTGTATGAATTGCTATGTTTATCGTAGAGATGCAGAATTTGGTAAGGATAGTAGTATTGTGACAAGGACGGCAAGCTTTGATTTGCCAGTTAAGCGTGACCGTAAGCGAGAGTATAAGTTACAACCTGTTAGAGAATGTGTATATACTTGCATGACTTCTGACTTTTTCTTGGAGGAAGCAGATGCATGGCGTGCTAAAGCGTGGGAGATGATCCGAGAGCGAAGCGATTTACAGTTTGTAATTATTACAAAGAGAATTCACCGGTTCGATGTCGGACTACCAGAAGACTGGAGAGATGGCTACAACAATGTCACAATCTGTTGCACATGTGAGAACCAGAACCGTGCAGATTATCGCTTACCTATTTTCATGGAACTGCCAATTAAGCATCGGATGATTATTCATGAACCAATGTTGGAGCCAATAAACATCCGGAGTTATCTGTCCATGGGAAAAATAGAACAGGTTACTTGTGGTGGAGAATCGGGGAATGAGGCTAGAATTTGCGATTTTGCTTGGATATTAAATACCATGCAGCAATGTATGGAATACGACATACCCTTTTGGTTTAAGCAGACGGGGAGCAGATTCAAAAAAGGCAATAAGGTATATACCATTGAGAGAAAGAATCAGATGAGACAAGCTGAGAAGGCCGGGGTAAATTATAGGGGTAATGTACTCTCGATTTAAATTGCATTGCGGTAATATTGTCATATTTGTATAGATTTATAGAATAATAGATGGTAAAATAAAAACTAAACTCCAAATTGTTCCCAAATATCAACGTGACATTTCTGGTATTGAAGAACGGGTCATACCACTTATACTGATATCAGCATAGTACCACAAATGCAATAGAAAGTCAAAGCAACCTACCGAAAACTGAATCGTCAAAGGAGTATGTTTCCAAGTGATGGAGCGCTGTTAAAAGCCCTGTATTTATCTACATTTGAAGCCACTAAGAAATGGACCATGTCGATCCGTAACTGGGGCCAGATATATGGAGAACTGAGTATTATGTACGAGGGACGCTTACCTGGCTAATTATTATAATTGGGTGAAAGACAGGCGAGAACACCGCCTGCTCTTGACATACCCTGATCCATAGGGTATATATAAACTAAAGGCTGAAAACTCATTAAGAAGCCTTCAGCCCTACCGCTTATCATAGAAGATCTGTTTTTACAGAGATTTCTTCCCCCACTCTTGAAACGGTCTTAATACATAGGTAAGGCCATTATTCATTGGTTCTCGCGCATGTTTTGGGATATTTTTTCTAATAATTTAAATTACTATTTTTTATTATCTTCCCCATAATAGCTACTAAAGTATTATATATATTATATTGTTGAACTTTCGGTAGTTTTTCCTCAATATGCAAATCAAGAGCCTAGATATTATAATTATTAAACAAAGTCACTAACTTCAGGACATCCATATGGTCGCCCATAGACATCGCCTTCAATAAATGACTTACCTCTGCATGCTTTTAAACTACATTTATTATTCTTTTCACATTTATTACATACTGTAAGATTTCCTAAATTAATCTCTCCCCTAAATAGATTCCAATTATCATTATGCCAGATTTGCAGTAAACTAGATTCAGTCGCATCTCCAATTAAATTAAAATCATTTTTGTAACATAAATTGCACGGAAATACTTTACCATCGCAATCTATTGCCATACCAAATGTACCTGCCTTACAGAACAAAGCTGTCGTATCATCAGCTAAATACTTTTTAGGATTATCTATCTCTATCTTTAAACTATTATTATCTATTCTAGTATTTATGCTTTCTTTTAATTGTAAGTATTCATCTTTAGAAATTATCCAGTCAATTGCATTTTTGCCTCTCCCAATTGTATCTAAAAGTACTAAATTGAGTAATTTTACTCCCTTTGATTCGGCAATAGAAATGATTTGTTCAATTTGATTAATGTTCTTTTTATTTAAGACTGTAGTCAAATGTACATTTATATTAAAATTTCTTAATAAATCAAGAGCATTAAGAGTTTTATTAAATGCTCCATTTGAGCCTCTAAATATATCATGAGTTTTTGAGTCTGCACCATCAAGAGACATGACTACATTAAATTCAGCTTTTGCTAATTTTTCAGCTATTTCATTTGTTATAGCTACTCCATTTGTTAAAAGAACTTTTAATAAATTTCTATTAGATAAATTATCTATTATATTATTAATATATGGATACATTAATGGTTCTCCACCACTAACTGTAATTTTCATGGCTTTATTTTCTTCGAGTTGATCGAATATGCTGTACCATTGTTCTGGTTCTATTTCGTTTTTATTATTAATATTAGCATCCATATTACAATGAATACAATTTAATTGACATCGTCTTGTAAGACTTATATCTATTTCCGATGGAAATGTCATTACCGGTACAGGGTATCTGACAGAAGGTAATAACTTTTTATTTTTAATAGTTTTTTCTGAGGAACTGATATTTGTGGTTATAATGTTTTTCTTTATAAAATTTTCAAGTATTTTAGTTAGCTGAGATGAATTAAGGTATGAAAAGTTTTTAGATATTTCAGATAAAATTTTGGGACTTGAAGTTAAAGATTCAATCAATAAAAATTCTGTATTATTCAAAATATATGTTTTACATGTTTTCCTGTTATAAATATATTTAGTATTATAGTAATTAGGTTCGTTTCGTAAAATTGTTTCATTGTTAACGTAATATAATTGGTCTTTATTATTCATTACTCTTCTCCTAGAAATATTTTGTTAAAAAATAAACATTGCTGGAGTAATATTAATTTATATTACTCCAGCTAAAAACGATACTTACATAGACTTAACAACCAACGAATTGTATGTCGAAATGAATTCTATTAACCTACTATCTAAGATTCTGGCATTCTATAGCAACAGCCTAAGCCGCCATCACCAGTAGGAAGTGTCTCAATACCCGGCACAAATTTTTCTGACTTACGTTCAAACTCTGGCATTCTATAGCAACAGCCTAAGCCGCCATCACCAGTAGGAAGTGTCTCAATACCCGGCACAAATTTTTCTGACTTACGTTCGGACTCTGGCATTCTAAAACAACAGCCTAAGGAGCCATCACCAGTAGGAAGTGTCTCAATTCCTGGTATAAGTTTTTCTGACTTACTACGTTCAATTTCGGGCATCCTATAGCAACAGGCTACGGCGCCATCACCAGTAGGAACTGATTCTACTCCTGGTATTTCTTGTTGAATATTTGACATGATAAACCTCCAAAAATATTTTTTACTATTATTGACATATATTATTATTTTTATACTTTTGCTAAACAATAATAAAATTGGAGTGTATTATTAATATTAATCACAGAAAGGAGAATCTTCAGATAGGATGAACAATTACTAGTGGAAATCGAATGTATCAGTGAGGAACAATTCAAAATGTTTCTGCATGAAAAACAGAAACGGTAGATTCAGTATTGGTGCTCTTTCCACTTTTCTACTTGAATCAAGGGTTTTTGTAACAACACGTCATATAAATGATAATCTGGGATTTCATTTTATTTATGATATAATTTACGCCCAATTAATATAGAGCATGTACAAAATGCTAAAATAGGTATTGAAAATGAAATAATCTTAAATAAGAGAGATATAGGAATGATAACTGGAGCAGCAGGTCCGTGCGTGAAGATGGCGGGCTCCCCTTGGTATTAATGGTATTATTTAGATAAACCAAAGTTGAATTATATTTGTGATGGTGCTGATCTTGAAAATGATTTTGCATTACCATCTCATTCAGATGAAGGTAATACCAAGTATATGGTTGAGGGGTGGGGAGCATACTTACTTACCGTATGGGGAGTCATTGAAAGATTTGGATAAACATATTATAGAAATGATCTCCAATGAAATTAAAAGTATTACGGTGCATGAACCTACTCCTATCACTGCTGACGAAAATAATATTATGTTAAATGTACTTGAAGAATATTTACCATTTGAACGAAATGGTGGTTGGATTCAATATGATTTAGAAAGACGAAAGCTAATATATCCTAAGGCATTTGATGAATTAAAAAAATATATGAGAAAGAATTAATGCGAATTACACTAAAAAAGTTGTAGTAATAATTACAAAACTATCTATAAACTATTAAGAATAATGTTTCAGGAGATAAACTGGCATAACTAATGCCGTGGTCAGAGGACTTTCCTGATCTTTGTAGAAATCTTACGGTAAATATACCGTCGTCCTAAATAGGGCGGCGAATTTATGGCCTGGTCTGGTTACCATTTACGTGAGTAGTTTCATTTTACAATGGTAAATCTTTTTTATAAACTTATTAATAATTATATATATGTCGGCTTTTTGTTGTTAGATTTCACGAAATTTGGTATAATTGTCTATAGAAAGATTTTAAGACTACAATATGATAATATTTGATGTTAAAGAACTTTTGAAGTACATTCTTTTTTTATTATGATTGTACAAAATAATACCAAATAATAAGAATATAAAAGGTGGACAAAATGCCTGATTCTAACATACAAATTTTTATGAATATGTACCATGGTGAAGGAACGCGTGACGCAAGTAGCAAAGTGCGAGGTTTTCTTTTTCAGGATTTGATTGCTGTAGACGAACTTATAAAACCACAGACAGAATATGTTTGTTCAGAATATATAGAAGACGTGTTTACTTCGGCTGGGAATAGAGTATATATAATACAGGTAAAATATTATCCAAAAGGGTCAATTATTATCAAGGAAATTATGCGGGATCTTTATTATCAATATTTGCGTATGAAACTTTATGGATATAAAGGAGAACTTATTCCTGTTCTCGCCATACATACAAAAACGATACCAGAAAAGCCTACATTAGCCGATATGCAAGGAAAGGATTATATTAATGTTAATCGTGTTGATTGTCCCCAATTACCTTTAGATATGGAGGCTTGGTTGGCTGAGCATGTATATCCGTTAAAAAAGACAGATTCGGAAAATAGATTTTTTGAGGCCTTTGCATGGAATGATTCAATTCAGAGCTTTTTAAATGCACTGATCATTACTAAGGATCTTGGTACATTAAAATCATATCGAGAAAAAATTGCATCTAAATTGAATGGTTTATTTTCTGAATATAATATTATTGATGAAGATATGAGAAAAAATATTTTATTGGGTTTGGCAGTACAGTATATTCAGGAAACTTATAATGATCCACCAAAAAATATGGAGACTTTCCATTTCCGTAAACGGGATCGAGAGATTTTTATTAAATACTTGAGTGACCATATTAGTACAGATACAGAGGCAAATATTGCTGCATATATGCGTTATGTGGTCATGGACTGCTGGGATAAAATAGAAAAGTTTAATGAACAATTAACCATGGCACATATTAATTTACTTCAGTTTATTCGAGATACAAGTGCGGATTGGATATACCGACTTGGCAGTAATAAGTCTGGTCAGTTGCAACTATTGAATACTATTAGCATGAAGGATAATGATTCGCTCACAGACTTTATAGAATGGAATGTTTCAAAACGGCTTCAGGTAATTTACGAGCATCGTAACGCTATTGAAACATTTTTACGTTACTTCTGGAAAATATTGTTTAATATAAACTTTGATTTAATAGATAGATCATTAAACCAAACGGACCGTGTTCGATTGATGCCTGAATTTTATATAGATGAACATGAAACTCGTTACTTAAAAATAAAATTTACAGATGATGTTGCTAACTCTTCGGTTATTTTATCTACTCCAGATAGTTCGCGTAGTGGGGAAGAACTTTATTGTACTTTTCAACGTATGAAAGATTTTCGTCCAGAGAAATGGTATATGTGCGGAAAATATCATGGAAAGTTCTCATACGAGCAGAATGTTTCATCCATAATAAATAATAAAACAATATCTATACTCCATCAAGGACAGTTTCGTATTGAGTGCATGGAATGTATCAGAGTGGATATGGAGTGCTGGCATAATACGGAAAATTGTAATAAATCAATTTTTCTAGATAAATGTATAAATGATGATTGGGAGGTAAGTGAATGAAGTGGCAAGAGTGTTTCAAAAAGTATGATTATCGTTCCCTAATTACAGAAGATGGAGTTCTTGATATTGGTATGTTTTTAATTGATGGAAAAGTTCCTGGCGAGTTGCGTCAGATATATGAAAGTAAATACGGAGATGAACTATTCTTGATTTTGCAACCGAAACCTGGTACAAATATGAATACATTTTGTACTAGTTGGGATGATCATATTATGGCTTTTGTTAATTTTGGGGAACTTCGTGAAGGCGGGCATGAAGCGGTAAAAAAGTTGCAATATAATATAACTCAAATTATATTGTATACGGAAAAAAAAGGAATTTGCGAGACAGGTAATTTACCGTTGATGAATCGTCCAGATAGTTTTACGGAAGAAAAATCAGTTTCAGTATCTCGCAAAATATTTATTCCATGTGGTTCAAATGATAATTTTGACAGCGATAGCCGAATATTATTACCGTTTTGGTATGATGAATTGAAAGGTGAAATTTTTAATCAGGAAAATGAAGAAAATCTAACCTCTCTTCTTCCAGATAATGGCACTGCTTCTTTTCTATGCAAAGAACGAATAAAAATAGATCATCGTGCACGCAGTAATTCTGCCGATCAATTAAATTTCACGGAGGAAGAGTTTGTAGCAGTGAAAGGTTGGCTTGAATTATGATAAAATTACAAAATATAAAAATTGCAAATTTTCGTGCATTTGGTCAACCAGTATCTTTTTACTTTGGCGGTAAATCTCTGGTTTTGCTTACGGCGCCAAACGGTAAAGGCAAAACTTCATTATTGGATGCGGTGGAGTGGTGCTTTACTGGTGATATCGTCCGATTGCACCGATCATATGCGGAACGTAACCCCGGTGCGGAAGGAACCCGGAAAGGCAATGAAGAGGCTATTTTAAAAAATAAGTATTATTTGAGTAAGCCAGTTAGAGTAGAGTTACAATTAGACATTAATCATCAAACATATACTATTGTTCGTCTGCAGCAAGAGGATACTCTTAACACATGTGGTTCAGTGAAAGTGAATAATAAAGAGGGAGAAGAAGCAGAGCTGTTATTAAAAGGTTTTATAGATAAAAAGAACTTTTATAAATACCATGTCTGTGATATGCAAAAAACATTCCACTTTTTACATACTGGGCGTAGCGGTATGAGTCAAGAATTTGCCGATTTTACCACAGATCATTCCATTGCTGAAAATGTTGCCGCTAACTTGGATATATGCTGCGAAGATATTAACAATCGTATCAAAAATGTTCCTCAGGTGTCAGAAGAGACAATAAGAACGTATCGCGACGCTCTTGAAAAGCATGAAAAATCACCAGAGATTCTTCCGTATGATAATCGACTGCTATATCCTGCTGAACAAACTGTATTGAGGAAAATGACAACTGAAGAATTAAATGAGCAACTGCGTGCATTATATCGCTGTGGTTACGCTCGTATAACGACTTTGCTTGAGAGAAAGGCAGCATGGGAAGATGCGAAGTACCGAAAAAAAGAACTGGAAGTCATAAGAAATGAATTTGTAGCGCATAGTTCAGAAATTGTTGAAGCAGTAAAACTAGGAGTCAGTGATCCTGTTATTCTTAGACAAGTCAAAGATAAGTTAAAGAGATATAATGAAATCACTCTTGATACAGATAATCTTGCTGGATACAGTGAGGAGATACTGAATATAAACAATAATCTATTTACTTTACAATATTGGGAAGAAAGCATAAATCAGCAAAAAAATCTAAAAATTCAAAAAGAGATGCTGACAGCAGAGGTAGAGATATTAAAAAAGGGAAATGAAATAATTGATGCACTGACTACTATTACTACCGGAAAACGTGGCTTAGTTCATTATAGGTCTGAAAAACGAAAAGTAGAACCAAACCAGCCTGTGCTTTGTCCTGTTTGTGGATCTGAACTCTTTGATACGATTGAAGAGGCAGAGATAACGAAACTGGCTCAAAATTATCAGTCTGAGCAGAGGGAATTAATTGAAGAGAAAAAGTTAGGAATTTCCAACTTGACAGAGCAACTTAGATTAATCAATACAGAACAGCTTACAAATGCAAAGCGAGCCTTGCAATCAGAGATTGATAAAATACAAGAATACGTGGATAAACTTGAAAGATTAAACAATGTTACCAATGCTTATTTTGGTGCACTAGAAAAACTACGGGAAATTGATAGCATAGCTTATGAACAGGAAAAAATGCTTTCATACGATGGTATAAATGAGGAAATCGAGAAAATTGATGTGCTCATTCCTGCTGTAGAATGCACCTCTGAAATCGAAAATGAAGCCAATCGATTGCTATCATTAGTATTTTATTCTAATATGGAGAATCTGACTGGAAACACGTTGTTGGAAAATATCCGTTTTCTTGCCACGGGTGTGCCTGATGGTGTAATGTATAATGAAGATCTTCTGCGGAGTAAAATTGCTTCAATGCGCAGCCATATTCAGAACTTCGAATATCTTGATGCAGTAAAAAAGTTGAAAGAGGCTGTAGAAATTAATTTAGCAGCAACTCAGAAAATAGAAAAGTTAAAAGAACTTTCTACGAAAGTAAAAGAGCGTGCAGAACAGATTCGTACTTTGCTAAAAAAAATGAATGCTGAAGAATACAATCAAGTAGGACCATATTTATATAAGATATTTCGTAAACTAACCCGTGATATGAAAGTTGCCGGAATTAACTTAAAAGGTGGCAAAGGTAATGGTTTATTGGCAGTCGTGGACGATCAGAATAAGCCGATTTTAAATATGCTTAGTGATGGTCAGCTTAGTGTGTTTATGCTCTCATATTTTTTAGGAAATGCTTTACGGTTAAAGGCTATTGATCCATTTTCAATTTACTTTGTAGATGATATTACTAGCTGCATGGATGACATTAATATGTTGGCATTCCTTGATTTTATTAAATATCAGCTTTCTAGTAAAAATAGTGCCATCGATCAGTTGTTTTTTTCTACTTGCGATACAAGAATTCAGGATATGCTGCGTTATAAATGTGACCAGTGTGATATTGATTATGCTGAAATTGGTATTGAGAAGTTCGAGAGTTAATATTTATAATAAAACATAATTCATAAACGGAAAGCCTAAATAAATAATAATATATGGAACTGTTGTGGTTTTCATGTTAATACAAAAATCTTTAGTGGATTTAATTATTTAAAAGAAGGTGTAAAACTATGCGGTGCGCAATGAGTGTTGCTCAAATGATGGACACAATTCAGGAATGTTTGATTGTTAAATCAGGAATGTATTTGGATTATAACGAAATAAAAAAAATACTTAAGGGTTTTGAAGATGATATTTCAGAATTTATATTGAATAATACAGAAAACAATGTCTACGGAATAAGACCTGAAGAGTTAGAATTTGTAATAAATAATATTAGGAAAGAATTAGGTGAATTATCGGATACAAATCCTTTCCCAATGATGTCGTTGCTAAAAGAGCATCCTGAATACCAGGATGAAATGATGCTTGCTGTGAAAAGTGCACATTCATGTTTTGATTGGCATAGAAAAACTTTTGGAAACGAAAAACCATTAGGTGATGAATTTATAAATAAACTTATTCAGGTGTCAGGCGTTTCTAAAAGAATAGCTATTTTATTTTTATTAACGTTGACGAGTTCTCTTGATAGAAGTTTTTCTTATTTGCAGCCTACAAAGAAATGGGATGGAATTATATCATTATCAGATCTGTTTGATAGTGAAAAATTACCTGATTTGCCAGATGTTTTTTTTGATCAAAGATATATAGATTATCTCTCTAATAATACGGATGCTTTATACAATATTCACTGGAGGCAATTTGAAGGGCTGACAGCTGAATTTTTTTCGAGAAACGGATTTGATGTTAATATAGGCACAGGCCGTAAAGATGGGGGTATTGATATTTTTGCAACGCATAGAGATACTAATACTATGATAATAATACAATGTAAGCGATATTCAAAAAATAATCTAGTTGAGGTAAATGCTGTAAAAGCATTGTACTTAGATACTATAGACAACGGCGCGAGTGGTGCGCTATTAGCAACAACTTCTCACCTAAGTCCGGCAGGAAAAGAAATTACTGCACGGAATTATTCAATCTCTGCAGCGGAACACGAAAGTATTGTTAGATGGGTTGAATCAATGAAAAGTAACTATTTCATATAATTGGAATAGGGTAAAAACTATGAAATTATATAATTAAATTCATTTGATTATAAAATGGTAGGGTGCGAAATTTATCATTCTCGGATTCCACTGAGATATTAAGAAAAATAGTAATTAAGTTGAGTCTAAATGTTCTCTAATCAGTAAATGTGTAACATAGACTTTAGCTAGTTATTATTTGTTGATACTTTGTCCATAATATCGGATTACACTTTTGGGTAATAATTAAAGTAAATTATATATCCTGTTATTCATATAGCTTTCCAATAAATTGTGTGAGATAATGAGATTGGTAATAGCCAAAGCTCCTTGAAAATTTCATATATCAAGTGTCCAGTCTCTCACATGATTTTTATATGAGAGGAAGGGATACAATATGGCTGAAAGAGTTTATTGTTTATACAGAGTTTCTACCGCCAAGCAGGTAGATCATGATGATCAGAATCAAGCAGATATACCTATGCAGAGAAAAGCCTGCCGTGAATTTGCAGAGCGTATGAGATGGACAATCGTCCGTGAGGAACAGGAGACCGGCGTTTCCGGATTTAAGGTAAGCGCAGCGGATCGAGATAGACTTCAACTTGTTAAAGACCATGCTGAGAAAGGAAAATTTGATATTCTTCTGGTGTTTATGTTTGATAGACTCGGGAGAAAATCTGATGAGACTCCTTTTGTTGTGGAATGGTTTGTAAAGAAGGGTATCAAAGTATGGAGCGTCAATGAAGGTGAACAACGCTTTGAGTCACATACTGACCGTTTAACAAATTACATACGTTTCTGGCAGGCTGATGGTGAAAGTCAAAAAACCTCCATAAGAACCAAAACTGCCCTTGGACAGATGGTTCAGGAAGGTCGCTTCCGCGGTGGCGTAGCGCCATATGGATATCGGCTTGAAAAAAGCGGAGTTATGAACAAGCGTAAGCATGAGGTAAATAAATTGGTGATTGATGATAAAGAGGCTGAAGTAATACGCATGATGTATAGCTTATGTGTATCTTCCGGATATGGACGCTGGCGTATCGCTATGTTTTTAAATGACAAAGGCATAAAAACCCGGAATGGTTCGAACTGGCATGAGTCATCAGTGGGAGCAATTTTGAAGAATGTAACTTATAAAGGAGTGCTCCGAAGCGGAGCTACTTTTTCAGAACCGTTTGAAGAACTGCAAATTATTGATCCTTACACGTTCGACCTGGCTCAAGAGCTGAAAGAAGAACGTGTCAATGAGAAGAAGGAAGAGAGAACCGCTCCGTTGAATACTTCAGGACAGTCACTTTTGTCTGGTAATGTATTTTGTGGTCACTGCGGGGGCCGTCTGGTCTTAACAACCAACGGCAAAGTAGTTAAACTTGCGAATGGTGAAACAAAAGGAGTTAAGCGAATACGATATATCTGTTATAATAAAACAAGACGCCGTCTTGATTGCGATGGTCAGACAGGATATACAATGCATTTACTTGACGATGCTGTTACTCAAGTGCTTCATCAAATTTTTGACCGTATGTCAGTAGTGTCTGACAGCATGATAGTTGGCAACGCACAAGATCGTCACATGGCAGAACTTCGGACAGAAATTAAAAGGATGAAAGCTGAGAATACCAAGGCAAATACGGAATATGAATCATTAAAGGCTGAAGTTGTCAAAGCAGTACAAGGGAAAAGTAAAATGCCCGTGGATGTTCTGTCAGAATTAGTCAATGAAAGCCGTGATAAGGTACTTGCAACCAGTGAGCGACTAACTGCACTTATGGCAGAGCTTGAGCGAGGTAACGAGAAAGCCGTGGAAATGAAAAATGAACTTTCCCGTATTCGCACATGGTCAGAAATTTTTGATGAAAGTAATATGGAAGTTAAGAAAATGATAACCAGTTACATTATAAAACGGGTAAATGTATATAAGGATTATAAACTGGATATTGATTTAAACATGGATATACAGCAATTTCTTAACGGAATTGATAGTATAACCGAGGAAAAGGCTACTACAGTAGCATCGTAAAGTAACACACATTCGCAATAAGCTCTTCACAGCTGAGTATATATATCTTACATATAAAAAATGGTCTTTGGGGGTGCACACCCGACATATCGGGAGAGCGCTTGAATGGCATTCAAGAGGTCATGGGTTCGAATCCCACTATCTCCATCGTAAAAGTCTAGTAAATACTAGGCTTTTTTATTTTTGTGTTGCATTTCGTGTTGCATTGATTCAAAATGTTTTATAGTTACGTCTACATATTTCTGCTCATAATCATTGATTGTACCACGGTAAACCTGCTTTAAGGTTTTATCTGAAGACCATCCCCCACGCTGCATAATATATTGATCTGGTACATTCAGCGCGTGCATGATGGAAGCAGCGTAATGTCTTAAGTCGTGAAAACGAATCTCACCAAGTTTCAGCTTTTTGATGGCTCTTGCAAATCGATTGGATATATTATCGGGAGCTCCAACTTCTACTAACTTCCCTGATTTTGGCAGCATATCAATTACAAACTGAGGCATTATTATTTCTCTGGTACTGGATACTGTTTTTGTGGTTTTTATTGTCCATTCACCTCTTGAGACTCTGACCATTGCCTTGTTTACTGCAATAGTACAGCCATGTACATCATCTGCTGTCAAGGCGCAGATTTCTGATCGTCGAAGAGTACCAAATGCTGCCAGACAGACGGCCTTTAACATTTCATTATCACATTTAAAATGGTCCATGAGAATTTTTATATCTTCGTCAGAAGGGGTATAAGTATTCTTTTTTATTTTTTGCGGTAGCTTTATTCGAATACGTCTTTCCGGATAGTAAAGATCATAGGCAGCCACCAAAAGCCCGTGAGCATTTCTAACGGTTTTGGGAGATTTGTCTATTGAAATTTCATTTATCCATTGCTGGATTATATCGTTCCCTACACGATCAGCTTTTAGTTCAGATATGCTCTTCATCATATTTTCTTTAATGGACTTATATCCATTTATTGTGGTGGGAGAGAGTACGTTACTCTTTGCGGTACAGTAGTCATTTATCATATCACCAATAGTCTTGTTGTAACTCTTTGACTCCAGTTCCTTGTTTGCGGCCCATAGAGCAGCCTCTTTTTCAACCTGCCTTTTTCCCTTCGTAGAAGGATCATCGCTGGTAAAAGATTTATATATTCTTTTGTTTTTGGAAGATCCGTCTGGGAGTAAAGTTGATTCGGTATGACTGTAGATCTGAACTCTCCAGGACCCGGAGGGTAGTTTCTTTGCTGTTGCCATAATATCATTTCCTTTCTATTTTTGGGTATAAAAATAACGCCCCTTGCCAGTGCGCTCAGAAAATGATATAATATAGGTGTCAAAATATCATTTCTTTCCGGAGCGTCCGGTAAGAGAATTTATGTGAAAAGCTCTGGGAGTTCGCAGCTCCTGGGGCTTTTTACATCCTTATTTATTTTGGGTATAGCATTGTATGTATTTGAAGATTTGGCTCGAATTGCAGGAAGTATTTATCTACCATGGTTCCTGTTCCGTATATCTGGCGATAATATTCAAGCGCTTCCTTAAGAGTAGCTTCTGTTACATTGAGATATTCTGCAATATCGTGCGTGTTTTCACAATGAGCCTTAAAAGCATTTATAATTCCCGTTAAACCGATTCTGTCATTAAATCCCCATAGCCTTGCGGCACGCTCTTGCTTTTGATTAGAGGCACTTTTGGTATTTATAATATTGCCAGATGTTGTGTAATAATGTCCTAATTCTTCTGCAAGTACATCCGCTTTTGAAGCAGTGGTCAGAAGATCTGAATTAATAGCTATTGAGCCATCACAGTATAACCCGCGAATGTTTTTACTCTTAAAACTAACGTAATCAATCTTTATATCTTCTTCGTATGCCTTTTGCTCTAGTCTTTCTAAATCGTTCATTCACTGTCCCCGTGTAACTATTTTTTACGTCTGCTTTTTACAAATTCAACGTATTTCATAATTTCTTCCATTTCTTCCTCTGATAGATCTTCGCCATCAAAATGTGCGGCCAGAGTTTCAACCGAAGATAATTCTGCGCTGTAATCCTTGGGTTCTTCACCTGTCATTAAATACTCAACCGTAACGTCAAAATAATCAGCTATTTTTTTCATTTTATCAGCTTTTGGAACGTATCTTCCAGCTTTCCAATTGCTAATAGTCGCAGTAGTTATTCCTGTTTCCTTACATACTCGATAAGGAGTTACGCCTTTTTCTTCACACAGTTTATAAAATATGTCATACATATTGCACCTCTTAAAAATAAGTTTGAAAAATAAGCTAAACCCCATTGACAAGCTTTGAAATCAATGCTATTATATGACCATAGCTTTGATATATAAGCTAAATAAAGTGGAATTAGCTGAGTTTTCTTTATGACTTTGATCGACCTCTTAATTATATTAGAAAACTTAGCTAATGTCAATAGATTTTAGATTGGAGGTGTAGTTTTGTACCAGAAATATGCAGAATTAAGAGACAAGGCGAAGGTAACTGATTACGAGGTTGCAAAGCAGACGGGAGTTGCTACGGCTACTCTGACAAATTGGAAATACGGGAGATACAATCCCAAATTTGATAAGCTCATGGCTTTAGCAAAGTATTTCGAAGTCCCAGTAGAGTATTTTGCTGCTAACAATAATTAGGACTTATAGCAAAAATAAAAGATGAGGTGAGAGAATGTCGGAAGATGAAAGGGTTTTAAAAGAAGTCGAAAAAAGAAACCGCCAAACTGAAAAGACAAACAAGGCAGTTACTGTATTGCTTATTATTCTTGTGCTTGTAAATTTCATGGCGTATTTAGATAAGATAATACTTTTTGTACGTTATGCGCTATCTTATCTAAATTAGCAAGGACTGAAACAAGGATTGCAACAACTGAAATTATATAAGATTTATTTGCTTTAAGTGCAGCTTTAATAGATTTTTGTTCAGCTGCCTTGGAAATTTCCAAAGCTTCTGTCTGTTTTACGGAATCTATGAAAGAAAGCCCCTTAAATGTAACGTATGGCTGGAAGATTCGATTATAGTGCAGCTTACCGTCACTCATGCGGTCAGATTCTAATCCCGTAATAAAATCTTCATTTATGCACTGTTCGAGAATTTGGTCAAAGTCTATTTTGTTGCATTCAGGGAACATTTCCGGCAACGGAATTTCTCCGGAAATTATGGTATTTAAGATTTTAATGGTCATATTTTCATACTCTGCTTTATTAGAAATCAAGACAACATTCTCCTTTGATTGAATTTAATTTCTATTATAAAGAGAACTGAAAAATTTTACAAGAAAGGAATGGTGATACATATAGAATCCAAATTATCATGTAAGTCCTGCCAGTACCGCAATCGCTGTCCAGACTGCAGCCGAAGGTACCCTTGTAAGGATTATAAAAGGAGGGAAATAAGTGCCAAAGTTAAAACTAAGTGATTTTGAACAGAAGAAACTGATTGCCAAAACTACGATCAGAAAGCGCATGGAGCTTAAGCAGATCCGAAACAAGGAAATTGCCAAACGCCTAAATCGTCCAGAGAATACCATAAAGTATCGCTGGCAGCACCCGGAAACATTTAGGCTGGAGGATCTATGGATCATGGTATCCGCCCTAGGGCTGAGTGATCAGGAGATTCTGCAGATTGTTAGAGGTAAGGAGGACGTATGAGATACTATGACAACTTAGACGATTACACCGACACCCGCCCGTCGAAGCTGATGGAGTTTACAAAGCGGATCATGCCGTCAGTGATCTTCCTCAGTGCAATGGCTTTGATGTTTTTAGCAGTTGGTGCGTTGGAGGTGTTATGAAAGAAGATAAGTCAATAGATCAGCAGGATGTAGCAAAAATCCCGTTCATAAGGTTTTTATATGCAGATGAAGAGGGGGTTCGAAAGATTTATGACGCGGACTGGCCAGATCAATTTATAGCTTACTTTGCGGATAAGGAGGTTACGGAAATAGGCGGGTTCTTTATGATGGGTGTACTTTTATCGGTAAAGACCCTGGAAGATGCTATTAAGATATGCAAAGGATAAATTCAGCGAGAGAAGGTGAAATCACATGTACGGCAAATGGAAAGTATCGTCTCAGTATATAGGCGATGAAAAGATCTTTCAGGTCTATCGACTAAGAGATATTAGTAAGGTGGATCATTCTGGCAACCGGGAGTATGCAGGCGAAATTATTTATGATCAAGATGCAGCCTACGCGGTAGCCAAAGGACTTAATGATGGAGAGGGAATAGAGGAATCAATTCCCAAGAAGCAGAAACCCCAGCTGCGGGAACAGCTAGGGAATCAAGGTAACACGTAAACACTTTTCACCCCTATTATACATAGGGCTTAGGAGGATTGCAAGAGAATGAATCTGAGATTAAAGAAAATTTCTATCGAGAATTTCAAGGGAATCACCCAGTTAGTTATTGACTTTCATAATAGGACAACCATTTCCGGTCAGAACGCAACCGGAAAGACAACCATAATGGACGCTTTTACATGGTTGCTTTTTAATAAGGATAGCGAGGGAAAGTCCGATTTTAATATTCGTCCAAATAATCGCCAGGGCGAGCTTATAGACAATCTGGTTATTAAAGTATCAGCCATTTTAGAAGCGGATGGGAAGGATATTCTCCTTTGCAAGAAGCAGGAGCAGAACTGGGTTAAGAAAAAGGGCAGCGAGGTTTCTCAGCTGCAGGGGAACATCAATAAATATGAAATCAATGAAATCCCCAAGGCGGAAAAGGATTACAAAGCTTACATAGATGATTTGATGAATGAGGAATTGTTTAAGTTAATTACCAGTCCCCAGGCGTTCACATCGTTGAAATGGAAAGACCAGAGAACGATTCTTTTAAAATTGGTCTCTGAGGTTACGGATCAGGATGTGATCTCCACCAATCAGAAGTTTTCTCCACTGTCTGAGATTTTGAAAGAGTTCTCTGTAGATGATTTGACAGCTAAAGCAAAGAAAGCGCTGAAAGAACTAAATAATAGGCAGGCGGAGTTACCGGCCAGAATTGACGAAGCCAGCAAAGGTTTGGTACAGGCTGATTTTGCAGAATGTGAGAACCAGAAAGCAGATCTGGAAAAACAAATTAATGATCTGACAGAGCAGGAAAGTAACGCATCCAAAGCCAGTGAGGCACTTACCCAGATTAACAATGCAATTATGCAAAAACAGTTTAATTTGGGGGATTTAAAGCGCAAAGCAAACGAAAAACTGATGGATCAGCGGCGGGAAATTCAGCGGAGAATTGATGATGCCGGATACTCCTTCTCGGATACGATCCGAGAATATGAGAAGACAGAAAGAGAGATTAAACAAAAACAGGAACTTTTGGAGAGTAACCGGTCTTATAGAGAGGTATTGCTTAAAAATCACAAAGAAGTCCAGGCCATGCAGGTTAATGAGGATACCCTATGCTGCCCGATGTGTAAGCAGATGCTTCCGCCAGAGCAGAGAGAGACTAAGCAGGAGGAGTTTAAGTCCAATAAGCAAAAGAGCCTTTCTGACATTGTTAAGAATGGAAAACAGGTTGCGGCAAATATTGAAGCTTTTGAAAAGGAGATTAGCATCCTTAAAGAGAAGTTGGAAACCTGTAAAGCCAATAAGGTGGAGCAGAATAAGCGGAAGACAGCAGCCATGGAAGAGTTGGCTAAATTACCTCAACAAGTGGAGATATCTGGCAGTCTGGAGTATCAGACTATTTCTGCAGAGATTGAAAAATTAGAAAAACAGGCTCAGGAAATGGGAACCGGATCAGGATATCTAAATCAGTTGAGACAGAAGAAGCAGGATCTGGTTACACAGCTTGACAGAGTTAAATCTACGCTTACAGGGAAAGAGAACAATGAGAGAGTGCAGACACGCGTATCAGAACTGCAACAGGAGCAGCGGACCACATCACAGCTGATTGCCGACCAGGAGAAAGAGCTGTTCCTTCTGGAAGAATTCACTAAGGCAAAGATGGACTTGCTTTCTTCACGGATAAACTCAAAATTCAAGTTGGTCAATTTCCGTCTTTTTGAAAATCAGATCAATGGCGGATACAAGGAAACTTGCGAATGCATGGTAAATGGAGTTCCATTCAGCTCCTTGAATGCAGGTCATAGAGTTGTCGCCGGGCTGGATATTATTACAGCGCTACAGGAGATCTATGGCGTGACAGCACCTATATTTATTGATAATGCAGAGTCTGTAAACGATTTTAATATTCCGGATATGGAAGGGCAGCTCATTCTTTTAAAAGTATCAGAAAATAGCACATTGGAAGTGGAGGCGTAAAGATGGGAAACGAAGTTGCAGTGACGCAACCAAAGGGAATAGCAAGCTTCTTATCAAACGATAAAGTCAAAGCAAATATTCTACAGGTGGTTGGACAGAAGAATACAACAAGATTTATTGCAAGTGTGGTATCTGCAGTACAGAATACACCGGCTTTGCAGGAATGTAGCCATAACAGTATTTTAAGTGCAGCGCTTCTGGGGGAGGCCTTGAATCTTTCCCCCAGTCCTCAGCTGGGACAGTTTTATATGGTCCCTTACAAGAAAAAGGATAGAGAGGGTAAAGTTGTTTCCGTAGATGCTCAGTTCCAGCTTGGAGCTAAAGGTTATAAACAGCTGGCAATGCGAACAGGACAGTACAAAGATTTGGATGTTATCTATATCCGTCAGGGTGAGTACCGGGGGCGTGATCGATCAACTGGAAAGCATAAATTTGAATTTATCGAAGATGATGCAATCAGAGAGGAGCTGCCAGTTATCGGTTATCTGGCATACTTTGAACTTCTAAACGGTTTCAGGAAAGAGATCTTCTGGACCAGATCCAAAATGGAGAAGCATGCAGACCAGTATTCGCAGGCCTTTAATCTCAGTGATTTCCACTTGCTCCAGGAAGGGAAGATCTCTAAAAAGGATCTCTGGAAGTATTCTTCCTTCTGGTATAAGAGTTTCGACGAAATGGCAGAAAAGACCATGATCCGGCAGTTAATCAGCAAGTGGGGCATCATGAGTATTGAAATGTCTGACGCATACGAGCAGGACATGGCTGTCATAAGTGAAGACGGTAGTCCTCGTTACATTGACAATGAGACAGTGAATCAGCACGAAGATGATTTAAGTCAGGCAAATACGGTTGATTTTGAGGAAGTGTCAGAGACGGTCGGTAATGAAGCCGTTCAGGAAAATGGTGGTGATCCATTTTGAAATTGACCTGTTTAGGGAGCGGATCGGCAGGAAACTGCTATTTGCTCCACAATGAGACAGAGTGCTTGGTTATTGAAGCAGGGATTCCATTTAAAGAAGTTAAGAGAGCCTTGGGCTTTAATATCAGTAAGATTGTCGGAGTAGTTGTCTCTCATGAGCATGGAGACCATGCAAAGTATCTACATGAGTATATAAAAGTTGGCATTCCCGTCATGGCTCCAAGTATGGGGCATATAACAGGAGCATTATCGGCAATCAGTAAGCCTTTTGCTGTCAGGACATTCCCACTGGTACATGATGCACCGTGTTCTGGTTTTCTGATTGAACACCAGGAAGTTGGAAGGTTGCTTTTTGCGACTGATACTGAGTATATCCGGTATAAATTTAAGAACCTGAATCACATCATGATCGAGTGCAATTACAGCAAAGATCTGTTACGGGAATCATATCATGAGGGCTTACAGGAGCGAATTAAGCTTACGCACATGGAACTTGATATCTGCAAGGATTTTATCCGAGTAAATGAGAACCATGATTTAAAGACGGTCTGCCTAATGCATCTATCTGACCGAACAAGCAATGAAACAGTTTTTCAGAAGGAAGTCCAGGAGTTGGTAGAGTGCCCGGTTTATGTGGCAAATAAAGGAATGGAATATGAACTATAGAGGAGGAATGACATATTAATAGAGTAATTCTAATAGGCAGGTTGACCAGGGATCCGGAGGTCAGATATTCGGATAATGGTCATACCGTTGCCCGCTTTGCTATCGCGGTTGATCGGCGGTTTAAAAGAGAAAATGAGCAAAATTCGGATTTCATAAATACAGTAGCATTTGGAAAGACAGCAGAGTTCGTTGAAAAATATTTCTTTCAGGGAAATAAAATTGTTGTTGAGGGACGAATTCAAACAGGTTCTTATACAAATCAGGATGGGCAAAAAGTTTACACCACAGATGTTGTGGCGGAGCAGGTAGAATTTGGTGAATCTAAGAATTCCAACAATGCAAACGGATCTGCAGATGAATCAAGGCCTGCGCCCAGTAGTGCAATTGGTGACGGATTTATGAATATCCCGGATGGAGTCGAAGACGAAGGTCTTCCATTCAACTAAGGAGGGATCAGATGGTTATACAAATTGATTCCAGAGAAAAGGCCAGGGCAATCCGTAAAATTGTGGATACTTTCGATCAGAAGGGAATACAGCACTTTGTCAGCAAGCTCCATGTCGGGGACTATATGAATTTTGACAATCCAAGACTGATTATAGACCGAAAGCAAAATTTAACCGAGGTCGCATCCAATGTATGCCAAGGACATAGAAGGTTTACTGATGAACTGAAACGGGCGCAGGAAATAGGCGTTAAGGTAATCATATTGGTGGAGCATAGCAACCAGATCAAGAGCATTGACGATGTTCATGAATGGAACAATCCACGCCTGAAAACGTCTTCTAAAGCGGTCACTGGCGAGAAGCTGGAAAAGATCTTAAAGACTATGGAGCGTAAATATAATACCCAGTTTTTATTCTGCGACAAACTACATACTGGTAGCAAGATAATTGAATTACTGGGAGGTGTCTCTGGTGACCGTTGAGGAAATCAAAGATACATATAGCATGAGGGATATTGTGGAGCGCTATGGTTTTCAACCAGACAGGAAGGGGTTTATATCCTGCCCATTCCACCCAGGAGACAGGCAGGCTTCTATGAAGGTCTATGGGCGGGATTATCATTGTCATGCTTGCGGAGCAAATGGAGACATCTTTTCTTTTGTAGAGCAGATGGAAAATATTACCTTCAAGGAGGCGTTTCAGCTCCTTGGGGGAACATATGAAAAACCAACATTCTCCTCCAGGCTAACCATTTACAAGTCCCAGAAGCGTCGGGAAATGCTAAAGAAAGAGCGAGGGAGAGCTGGAATAAAGAGACAGCTCAACTGTATGCTCATAGGCATTTACCGGTCTTATATGGACAGATCAGAGCCTTTCAGTGATATCTGGTGTGATTGTTACAATGCACTGCAGTATCAGCTTTACATACATGCAGAATTAAATGAATTAGAAGCGAGGTGGTAGCATGGTGCCGTTGAATGAGCTCACGGCAGAAACATTATTATCCAACGAGGTACTGACAGAAGTTTTTGACCAAGAAGATGAGCTTTATCGGGCGGAACTTCTTGCTTCCCTTGGCTTAAAGGCTGCGGAACTTAGAGTTAAAACAGAATTTAGAGAAATGGTATCAGCTTATAAAAAGGTTGAAAAGGAAATGAAGCGCCAGGAGCGGGAAAAAGTCAAGGCTCCCTGCTATCTGGAAAACTGGACAAACTTTACCGGCCCTTATGACAACATGCAATGTAAGGAATGGCTTGCAACAGAAACCGGTATCTGCCTCAGAAATCCATCAACAGGGTATACCGATATCCTGGCCTGCTATCACCCCATCCTGCCAATTGAGCGCCTGAAGAACTTAGAGACCGGAGAAGAACAAATAAAGCTGGCATATAAGCGTAATGGTCGGTGGGAAGAGATCATTGTCCCAAAGACCATGGTAACATCAGCCAATAAAATTGTATCGCTGTCAGGTCGCGGAATCGCTGTTACCAGTGAAAATGCTAAGTATCTGGTTCGATATCTGGCAGACGTAGAAAATGCCAATGAGGAGCATATCGCAGTCCAGTACTCCACGTCAAAACTGGGTTGGATCCGGGGTGGATTCCTGCCTTACGATACAGATATTGTCTTCGACGGTGACTCCCGATTTCGGCAGATTTATGAAAGCGTAGGGCAGTCCGGAAGCCGGACAGCGTGGTATGAGCATGTGATAGCGCTGCGTAAAGCCGGAAGAATAGAAGTTAAGTTTTTACTGGCTGCAGCGTTTTCCAGCGTACTGGTGCAGCCACTTGGAGGGCTTCCATACTTTGTGGACCTCTGGGGAGAAACCGAAGGCGGTAAAACCGTATCTCTCATGCTGGCAACTTCTGTTTGGGCAGATCCGGATGAGAATGCTTACATAAAAGATTATAAGGGAACAGAGGTGGGGCTGGAAGCGATATGTGACTTGCTGAATAACCTTCCCCTCATCCTGGACGATTCCAGCAAAAAGAATCGGAAGATCGAAGACAACTTCGAGGGATTGGTATACGATCTTTGTTCTGGCAAGGGAAAAACCCGTTCTAACAAGGAATTGGGGCTGAACCGTGAGAATCACTGGAAGAACTGCATCCTGACGAACGGAGAGCGCCCCTTAAGCTCTTATGTGACCCAGGGCGGAGCAATTAACCGTATTCTTGAAATCGAGTGCGGAGAGCGTGTTTTTGAAAGCCCTGGCAGTACAGCAGAGTTAGTTAAGCGGAATTACGGTCATGCAGGCCGTGAGTTTGTTGAGGTCATAAAGGAGCTGGGAACTGAAAAGATCAGGGAGATACAGCAGGAATTTGCGCGGAAGCTGGCTGATGATGAAAAGATGCAGAAGCAGAGCTTGTCTCTTTCAATCGTATTGACAGCTGATAAAATAGCCACGGATTATCTCTTTAAGGACGGACAGTATATCAGTCTGGAGGAAGCCAAAGAGGTCCTGGTAGACCGGAACGAGCTTTCCGATAATGAACGTTGCTATCAGTTTATCCTGGACAAGGTTGCTATGAACCCAGCGCGGTTTGACATCCAGAATGAAAACGTGGAAAAATGGGGCGTGATTGAGAATGGATTTGCCATCATTTACACGACTGCGTTTACCGCTCTGTGCAAAGAAGGAGGATTTTCAAGAACTTCTTTTCTGTCATGGGCGAACCGGAAAGATCTGATCCAGGCAGAAAGCAGCGGTAAAAAGATGGATAAAATTAAGAGTTTCAAAGGAAACAAAGTACGCTGTGTATTCCTCAAATTGAATGATGATGCGGACAAAGATGGATTTGTTAAGGTAGATCAGTCTAAAAACGGTCAGGAAGAGCTTCCTTTTCACTAAGAGTAACCTTTGAGAGGTTACCGAAGAAAGCTATATTCTATAAGGGCTTGAGGGTGATTTTGGGGTACAGTAACCCAGTAACCTAAAAAATCACACTCCTATATATAGAAAAATAATTTTGAAATATGTGTATTTATTTTAACAATCTTTTATAAAAAATGTCTCGCGCGTAGGGAAATCAAAAAAAGAGGGTTACTGGGTTACTGTTGCTAGAGAACCTATATTCTATAAGGGTTTGAACGGTAACCTATGTCGTTAACAAAAAGGGTTACAGTAACCTGAAATCCGGTTACCGAGGTAATAATATGACAGAACATAGATTAAACGAATATAGGTCCTTGTTAGATTCTTTAAAGCGAAACAAGGAGAACGTGCCTCTTGAAACGCTGAAAACAAAGTACAGGAAATCATATGAGCAGCTTACACAAAGTATTCAGTCCATGACCAGGGAGATCCTTCAGGATGTGGCGCTTGATGGTTTACAGATCGAACGAGCCGAAGCGGATCAGAAGTATCTGGAGATCAATTCAGCAATCAAAAAATCCGGGATCATGAAAAAGGCAAGTCAGGCAGCTTTCATTCAGCAGGATGCAGATCTGGTCCTTGAATATGCCGGTCAGCTGAGGGAAATTGTTCACGGGATTGTGAAGGGGTGTGAAAAGAATGCCGGCTAAAAAGAAAGCCTGTGGGCCTCCACCAGTAGAAACACATATTTGTTCTTACTGCGGCAAGGAGATCCACGGGACCATGTATACATAAAAATCAAGAGACGGACTGAGCTGCACATACATTTTGAGTGTGTGCCAGGAAAAGTGAAGTCATAATATTAAACTTTAGGACTTCGGGAAGTCCTGGGAGAGAGGTGGATGTATGGAAATTGGAGATAGAGTTGTTATGAATGATAAATACAAGGTTGCGGAGATTAATAAAGGGAAAATATTTGAAGTTCGCAGTGAGCCATGGGAATTGTGCGGTAC
Source organism: Lacrimispora xylanisolvens (assembly GCF_002934545.1). Taxonomy (GTDB): domain Bacteria; phylum Bacillota; class Clostridia; order Lachnospirales; family Lachnospiraceae; genus Lacrimispora; species Lacrimispora xylanisolvens. The sequence goes on along the minus strand of NZ_PTJA01000006.1, from coordinate 244,298 downwards.
AGAGTGCGTACTGCTGGAAGGATATCGTGGCGGTTATGCAGTAGACGGTCTTACTGTAGTAGATTAGGACTGGAGGATAAAAGATGGCAGAGCAAAATGAAATGTTAAAGATCGTCACTCCTATGATGGAGCATGTATGTGATCACCTGTGCCGGTTCCCTGGGGAGATTGAGCGAAAGGTAGATCTGGAGGAGGTATGCGCTGGTTGTCAGATGGGGAAGTATGTGTGTGATATCTTAAATACATATAACCGGGTGAAACAGGAATGGATACCGGTAGCAGAGAGGTTGCCAGATGTTCCGATTGATACAGAAGATGAACATTGCCCGTATTTCAATGTTACATTCCTTAACGGAGTAGTCAACACACTTCAATTCACTAGTGACGAATGCACCTGGTTTGATGAAGAAGGCAATGTTTACAACGATGTTCTTGCCTGGATGCCTCTTCCGGAGAAATACCAGGAATCTGATAAAGGGGAATATTAATGAAATCATTATTACATTATCCCGGCAGTAAAAAAAGGATAGCTTCCTGGATAATCGAAAATATGCCAGAACATCACAGCTATCTGGATCCGTATTTTGGCGGAGGCGGTATGTTCTTTGAAAAGCCTCCTTCCAAGATCGAGACGGTGAATGACCTTGATGGTGATGTGGTGAATTTCTTCCGGGTAATCCAGAATCCGGAAAGCTGTCAGGAACTTCAGGACTGGCTTACATATACGCCGTATTCCAGACAGGTGTACGATGAATCCTTTACAAAGGAGCCGCAGACGCCGATAGAGCAGGCTGGATACTTTGCAATCAGGTCCATGCAAAGCCATGGCTTCCGGCTGACTGAGAAATGCGGCTGGAAGAAAGATGTACATGGCAGGGAAGCTGCCTATGCAGTCAGGTACTGGAACCGGCTTCCGGAATCACTGGCAGAAATGGCTATCAGGCTGAAAGGCGTACAGATTGAGAATAAGCCGGCACTGGAGCTGATCAGAGCTTTCGATCATGATAACGTTCTGATCTACCTGGATCCGCCTTATGTGCTATCAACTAGAAGCAGGAAGCAGTATAGGTATGAAATGTCTGATCCGGATCATGAGAAACTACTGATGACGGTGATCTTCAGCAAAGCTAAGGTCATGCTTTCCGGATATGACTGTGAACTATACGAAAATTACTTGAAAGGCTGGAGGAAAATACAGATTCCGGCCAGGGCGCAGAATAGTCTTCCGAGGGTGGAGACGTTATGGATGAATTTTTAAATAGTAGTTAGAGAATAACTTTACGAACCTTGATAATAAAATATTGATAGTTGGAGAAAAGTAATATATACTTGACTTAAAATAACAAAAGAGGAAAAATATGGAAAAATGGTTCAGCTGGATTATAAAACATTTGGGCATCGTTACGGCATTATTATTTGTAATAATCATAGGGATTCCAATTATTATACATATTTGCTTTAAAATAAGTGCTCCCTATGAATTTCTTGTTGCAGATTGGGACTCAGGAAGTGTATTGTCATATTATGGATCAGTTTTAGGATTCTTAGGGACTGTAATTTTAAGCATTTTGGCACTTTACCAAAATCAAGAGATTAAGAAAGAAGCTGACAAAAGATCAGAACTACTTGAAAGGACAATACATTCTCCAGAATTAAAATTAAGTTATTTAGCAAGCTATGGAGGAAATTATTCAAACATGCAGTTCGAGTTAGAAAACATATCTAATAACTTAGCTGATAATATTACCGTTGGTGAATTCAAAGTATTTGATAAATCAGGTAATATAATTGATAAACCTAATCAAAATAGCTTATACAAGAGCCATCTTAGCGGAAAAGAGAAATTAACTTTTTCGTTTATTAACGGTAAACTTGATGAATCAAATTTAAAGCTAGAATTTATTATATCATGTGAAGATAAATTTCATAACAATTTACATTATAAGGCAACAATGATTATTGTGAACCCAGATTATTGCTCTTACACGTTGAATTTTGTAAGGATCTAATGTCAAACGCCAACTATCAATATTCGGTAGTTGGTTTTTTATTGCCCAAAAGGAGGGATACATTGAGAAAATCATCAAAAGATTGCAGAGCAGACAGAGCCAGCGTAAACAGTCGCATACAAGCTAAGGCGGATGAAGCTATAAAGGCGCCGCCGGTTATGAGTTTCAGTGCGCAGATGCCAGCTTATACATATACAAGCCTGTGTTCGGATCCGAAGCTGAGGAAAAGACCAGGAGCGAAACCGGAACACCCAGAAGGAATGCAGCCTGCAACAACCGAAATGATATGCCTTATTTGCAGGAAACACTGGCCGTCTGATTGCAAGCGCACGACCTGCGATTGTGAAAGTAAGGGACATTTATTCAGCACAGGAGTTTATTATCAGCGGAAGAAGGGAGGCGGTGTGGTTGACACCTGAAATAGTATTTGCGGTATACGATAAAGGCGATCTGATAGGAGAGCATACTTCTAAGGAGTGGGAGAAACTGCTTTCTATACCACGGCAGGCTATAAGAGATTATGCCCGTGAGGGAAGAACTTATGGAAAACGATATAAATTCAAGATAGTGGGAACGATTACATCCGAGAAGCCAGAGTCCGATCAGAAGGACGTAGGTATTACAATGCGTGAACTGGCAGAGTTTAAGCGGTCTGTGAAAGTCGGGGACAAGTTCACTTACAAGAGTTATCGGAAAGACTTCGTCCGGGGAGTCCGGATTGAATTGGATAAGATGATTGTGGTCAGGAAGTTTTTTCATCTTGTTCAGGTGGCAAGTGTTGCAGATCCGAGTAAGACTGCGACCATGACTTATGCAGAGCTTTATAAGCAGAAAAAGAACAGAACAAAGAAGAAGTTGACAACGGGGGGTGACAGAAATAGATAAAAATATTTTGATTGAGTATTCCGATGCATTGGCCAGAGTAAAACTTCTCAGGGAACAACTACAAAAGAAAGAGGATCACCTGGACAGATTGCGGGAACGGGGGTATCTGGTGGCTGATACTGTGACCAAGGGGAAGAGAGGTAAGAAGCCCCTGGGAACGGCTGTCATTATTGGTTATCCAGTGCCAGAGTCCCAGAGAGCCGCCAAGGCCTATGAAAGGAGTTACGTCATCCTGATGGACGAGGAGCAAATGCTTCTGGAATTAATTAATCAGGTGGAGGAATACATAGCTGGAATTGACAAGGTGGAGATCAGGAACATTATGACTCTGTACTATGTGGAAAATATGAACTGGGTACAGGTGGCGCATAGAATGAATGATCTGTATAAGGATCAGGTCAGCAAAGGGAAGATACGGTGTTACACTGATAGTAGCTGCAGACAGAAGCATGATAGGTTTTTGGAAAAAGATTGAAAATGGCGGTTACGGCGGTTTTTCTGTGATATTATTTAAGATGAGAAATCTGTAAACAGATGAACTCAACCCCCTACGGTTGCCGGGTGTAACAGCCCGGTGACTGATTAATTCCTGATATTCTCCTTTTTGAAAATGCCTGTCTTGGTAACGCCTTGATGGGTGTTTTTGTTTTGTACTGTATAATTCTTTTCCTTTTAGAGATAATATTTATAAATTTAATATTGTCGAAAAGAGGAAAACAATGGATTTTTCAAAATATTGTCCTATTATTTTTTGCCTTATTTTCATCAGAGTAGATATAAAACAGCTTATTATAAATATTTACAATAATTCAGAATCTAGTAATAAAAGAGACCATAAACATAAAAAGAAATAGCGTCATTTAAATTAGCCTTACATAAAAAGCAATTGACATAAGAATGTGTTAATTATAGACGAACACTTGTACATAAAGGATAGTAAACTAGTCTCTCTCCTTTTTTGATAACGCCTGTCGATTTTTAGTTGATGGGTGTTTTCTTCTGCAGGTAAAGGTGATATAATTTGCTTAAATTGAACAATGAATCATACTAAGGAGGTATCGGAATTATGAATCTTAATTTAAAATCTCATAGCAGTGAACCCCATCAAGGATATGGTGCAGGTCCCGGAACAATTGACACCGATACATATGTTTGTCCTTGTGGCAAAGGAGAAGTGATCGTCACACATGACCGGATACCGGGATTTAGAGAATCAGATGTAATGATATTGTGTGATGATTGTAGGGAGAAGTACGGAATGGTTAATAGTTTGAGTGAAATAAAATAATATACTCCAGTAGAGGCGGCCAACCCCGTCTCTTCTTAATATAAAAAACAACACAAGTGAGGTGGTGAGGCTTGGCAAGAGCTCCAGACGAAAGAATTAAACAGGCAAAGGCTTTATATCTAAAAGGTATGAAATTAGTTGAGATTGCAAGTCAACTAAATCTCCCAGAGGGAACTGTCCGAAGATGGAAGTCAACTCATAAATGGGATAACGAACGTTCGGATAAAAATAGCGAGCGTTCGCATAAGAAGGGACCACCGATAGGAAATAAGAATGCCCTCGGCAATGATGGTGGAGCCCCAAAAGAGAATAAGAATGCAGTTAAAACAGGAGAGTTTGAGACTCTCTTTTTTGATGCCTTGGAAGAAGACGAGAAGAAGCTCATAAGCATGGTTCAGCTTGATAAGGAGCAACTTCTTCTGCAAGAGATCCAGCTTCTCACAGTCCGTGAACGGCGAATGCTCAAACGGATTGAGGATATAAAGCAGGCAGCTGCCGATCAGACAGAACGCAAAGCTTCAGGCATGACCGCTGTTAAGTTCAAGTCCAGCACAGAAGAAGACTCCACAGAGTACACCGGAGCTTTGGGACAGATCCAGGCGGTAGAAGATGCCCTCACAAGGGTGCAGGCCCGTAAACAGAAAGCCATTGATTCCCTTCACCGGTACGGCTTTGATGATGCCCGCCTTGAACTGGAGATCATGAAGGTTGAACTGGAAGCATTGAAACGGGATCCGTCAGATCAGGACATTGAGGACGATGGTTTTATGGATGCCATGAACAGCGAAGCTGCTGAGATCTGGGGTGATGCTGATGAATGAAAGACTGCAAGCCTTAAAAACAAGGATTGAGAAGTTAAAACAGAAATGTAGCCTATCCACTAAGCTACAGGTATTTAAGTTTCAGCCCTTTTCCCTCAAACAGAAGAAGGTTCTTACATGGTGGTGCGATACCTCTCCGGTCAAGGATAAAGATGGAATCATAGCCGACGGTGCGATCCGATCCGGAAAGACGGTCTGTATGTCATTATCGTTCATCATGTGGGCAATGCAGCGGTTTAAAGGTCAGAACTTCGCCATGTGTGGTAAGACGATCGGATCCTTTCGGAGAAACGTTCTCTTCTGGTTAAAGCTGATGCTTAAGAGCCGAGGCTACCGTGTTGTGGATCACAGATCTGACAATCTGGTGGAGATCAGCCGGGGAAAGGTTACGAACTACTTTTACATATTTGGTGGAAAGGACGAACGTTCCCAGGATCTCATTCAGGGTATCACGCTGGCCGGTGTGTTCTTCGATGAAGTAGCTCTGATGCCGGAATCCTTTGTCAATCAGGCAACCGGCCGTTGTTCCGTTGATGGATCAAAGTACTGGTTTAACTGCAACCCTGACGGACCGTATCACTGGTTTAAAACGAACTGGATTGATGAAGCCAAGAAAAAGAATCTGATCGTCCTCCATTTTACCATGGAAGATAACTTAAGCCTGTCAGAGCAGATTAAGGCCAGATACCGGAGCATGTACTCCGGAGTTTTCTATAAACGATACATACTGGGCTTATGGGCTATGGCAGAAGGTATCATCTATGACATGTTTGATATTGATCGGCATGTAAAGAAAGTGGTGGACTTCGCCCGGCTCCTGATTGATGGTGGACGATATGTCAGTATTGACTACGGTACGCAGAATGCAATGGTATTTCTTCTCTGGAACAAAGGAATTGATAAGAAGTGGTATTGCACCAGGGAGTATTACTATTCTGGCCGTGATAAGGGAAAGCAGAAAGCAGATTCCCAGTATGCGGATGATCTGGAGAAATGGCTGGAGGGAACTCCGGTTAAAGCCATCATTGTGGATCCTTCGGCAGCTTCTTTCATAACAGAGCTTAATAACCGGGGATATAAGACCATGAAAGCGGACAATGATGTGGAGGACGGGATCCGGCTGGTTTCCACACTCCTGAACACAGAAAAGATCGCATTTAGTCAGTCCTGTATCAATACGATCAAAGAGTTTGCCTCCTACATCTGGGATCCCAAGGCTGCAGATCGGGGAGAAGATAAGCCAATAAAGCAGCACGATCACGCTATGGATGCAGTCAGATACTTCTGTTATACGATACTTAATAACAAAACGATCAAGATCCGGAGCAAGTCTGCTTACGGATTCAATTAAGGGGGTGAGAGGTATGAATGTTGAAAAACATATTCGTGAGAAAGAACGACTTAACCAGGCATTAAATGGAAAGCTAGATCTTTTAACAATTTCGATGAAGGCTTTATTTAAAGAATACAATATAGATTTAATGCCTGGTGTGGCTTTTGATGTATGCCGTCATGTTATCGAAGAATTGCATTTGGATAGACTTAATCTTCCAGAGTAGTGACAGTGATAGCAGGAACCAGCATTTTGGGCTCATTGCGTTCAGAATGCCATTTCATGATGTGATAATTAAAGTCAGCTAATTCAGCCATCGTTGTTCTTAAATTTTTCCAAGATTCCATATCCATAACTGCTTTGCACTGAGGGCAGCAAGGTGGATTTTCGGCTGAGCTTTTTTGAAAATCAGATTGGAACATACAGCCACAGGAACAAGAAATTGTTGCTTTTGGATGCATCTAATTTTCCCCCTTTCTTTTGTATTAGGCCCTGACAAGAGCCTGTATGTACAGTATAAGGGCGTAAACTGGAAAATTCAACCAATAACAGAAAGAAGGTGATAACCACGTACATATACACAATGCCCAGGGAGTCCTGGGACGAACTAAGCCCCGATAAACAGGCAATTCGCACGCTGATTGTAAAGCACCGCAGGGAAGCAGCCAGACTCCGAAAACTTATGAAGTATTATGAGGGGCAGCATAAAATATTATCGGAAGACCGTAAAACAAAGCTGGTATGTAATCATGCGAAGGATATTGCAGATACAGCCAGCTCTTACTTTATCGGGAATTCTGTATCCTACAAAAGCAAAGATGATATAGCAATTCTGACAGATGCCTTTGAGCAGGCAGGAGCTGATGAGGCAGACGGAGATAATGGCCTGGATCTTTCTGTGTATGGCAGAACTTATGAGTACATCTACCCAGAAGAAGGAGAAACGGATCTTACAATAAAGAGCCTGTCTCCGGAAAATACCTTCATGGTATACGATGATACGATAGAGCAGAAGGAGCTCTTCGCAGTTTACTACTACGCCAGGAAAGATGATTCCGACAAAAAGAGAACCACCTTTATTGCCACGGTACTGACGGCACATTACAAATATGTCCTTAACATTGATGATATTACCGGCCCGCAGGCGCTCATGGAGGATCCTACCCCTCATTACTTTGAGGAAGTCCCGATTATAGAATACTTAAACAACAAACTGGCTATCGGTGACTTTGAACTACAGATTCCGCTGATCGATGCCTACAATGCCCTGATGTCTGACCGTATCACAGACAAGGAACAGTTTATTGATTCAATCCTTGCTATTTACGGAGCAATGCTTGGAGATCCGGAAGCAAAGGACGAAGACGGGAAGACTGCTAAAGACAAGGTAAAACGGGATAAGCTTCTGGAACTTCCTGCAGATGCAAAGGCGGAGTATTTGACCAGGACTTTTGATGAAACAGGCGTGGAAGTCCTTAAGAAGGCGATTGAGCAGGATATTCATAAGTTTTCCCATATCCCCTGCATGACTGATGAAAGCTTTGGCGGGAACATATCCGGTGTAGCTATGGAGTTTAAGCTCCTGGGAATGGAGAATATCACAAAGATTAAGACCAGGTACTACAAGAAGGGACTAAGAAAGCGGATCCGCCTTTTCTCCGGCTGGCTCCAAAAGAGTAAGGCTGTGAACGTAGATATATCCGGTATCGTTCCAACATTCACAAGGGCGCTACCAAGGAACCTCCTGGAGATCAGCCAGATTGTTTCAAATCTTTGGGGAAAGGTTGGGAAGAAAACGCTTCTTTCACAGATCCCGTTTGTTGATAATGTGGAAGAGGAGATGGCGGCGGTTGATAAAGAAGCAGAGGAAGCCGTAAAGCAGCAGAAAGAGATTTTCGGTATAGGCAGCAATCCTCCTCCGGACGAGGATCCGCCAGAGAATAAGAAAAAGGCCGGTGCTGTGAATGAGTAACCTTTCCTACTGGGAGAAGCGAAAAGCCTGGGAGATGTTTCGCTACATGGAACAGGCAGAAAAAGCAGCGGAGGAAATATCAAGGCTTTACTTAAAAAGTTCCCGGCACATAAGCCTGGAGCTGGATGAGATCTTTGAACGGTATCAGAAAAAGCACAAGCTGTCTGAGAAGGAGGCATACAGACTTCTAAACTCCATGAAGGATAAAACTTCCCTTGATGAATTAAAAGCAGCTTTACGGTCAGGCGGTAGTGATAAAACAAAAGCGGAGATCTTGGCAGAGTTAGAGAGCCCGGCATATCAGGCAAGGCTGGAACGGTTGCAGCAGCTACAAAACCAGTTGGATCTGACCATGCAAAACGTCTACCAGCAGGAGAAAGTAAAAAGCACCAGCCACTATATCGATCTTGCCAATGAAGCCTATTACCGGTCTATTTTTGGCATACAGCAGCGCACCGGTTTGAACTTTGGCTTCAATCTGATATCACCTGCAGCCGTTGAGCGGGTGGTAAATAGTAAGTGGTCTGGTGCTAACTATTCCGCAAGGATCTGGAGTAATACAAAAGCCTTAGCGCAGGATTTGAAAGAAGAGTTGCTCCTTAGTCTCATCACAGGCCGGACGGATCGTGAAACTGCTGATATCATAGCGAATAAGTTTGCGGCAGGAGCCAGTCAGGCAAGGAGACTTGTCAGAACAGAAAGCTGTAATCTTGCCAATCAGATGGAGATGGCTTCCTATGAGGAGTGTGGGATTGAGTATTACATTTATGTTGCCACACTGGATTTAAGGACTTCCTCCATTTGCAGGAGCCTGGACGGAAAGCGTTTCAAGGTATCAGAACAGCAGCCAGGGATTAATTGCCCGCCTATGCACCCGTGGTGCAGATCAACAACCATTTGCGATATAGGAGACGAAGAACTTTCACAGATGAAGCGCAGGGCAAGGGATCCGGTTTCCGGAAAGACCAATACAGTACCTACCAACATGACATATGAAGAATGGTACGGAAAGAATGTCAAGGGAAAACCGGAAGCAGAGTTTAATGAAAAGATGATCCGAAACCGATCAGCAGACAGGCGTCAGTTTGAACGGTATAAGGAGATACTTGGAGAAGAGGCTCCTAAAACACTGGATTCTTTCCAAAAGGTAAAATATGCTGATACAGATGAATACGGCATATTAAAAGCCCAGTACAAAGGAATGTCTTACTACAGCAAAGCAATTGAAAGCGAACCGGAGATAACCAATCAGGTTAAGATAATCGCGGAAGCTGCAGGAATGGATAGCCTGGGACTGGAATATCGGATCAAGACAAAAGAGTCTTTCCTTGAAAAGATTAGAAAGAATTATGATCCAGGAGGAAATGAATATGAAATCAAAGATATAATTCGTTATACTTTGGGAGCAGATCCCGAGCGTTTAACGGAAAAGACACTGCTTGCCATTGAAAAATTTGAAAACCAAGGCTATAATACAGTTAGAATTAAAAACACATGGCATCCGGATAGTTCCTACAACGGAATAAATACTTTCATTAAATCACCAGGTGGTCAGACTTTTGAAATGCAGTATCACACTCGGGAAAGCTTTGATCTGAAAAACGGTGAGTTACACAAGCTATATGAGAGACAAAGAAAGATTTTAGATGATGAGTCGGAAGAATACTTAGAGCTTGATGATCAGATGATTGAACTTTCAAGCAGATTAACTTTTCCTAAAAATGTTGAAAGGGTGAAAAATAAGTGAGTTATTATGTTTTAAATGATTATGAGCATAGAGGGACCCTTATTCGTTCCGAAGGTCGCAAGAGTTTTAAGTATGATAAAGAAAGAGGCTGGGTGAGAACTGGCATTATGGCACAGTTTAGATTTCCTGACAGCCCAGTGTATGATTCATATTATGAAGTGACCGAAGAACAAGCAAGCAAAATAATGGAACAGAAATGATACCATCGGTGAGTAAATTGACCGATGGTATTTTTGTACCCAAAAGTTGCGATATCGCAACAGAAAGGAGGTGATCCACAATCTCCCTCTGGGCGGCGGGGTGAAGCCTCCTACTGAACGATACAGCTTAGAAGCACGCAGGTAATCCTGGGTGTTATTTTTTATGTTTAAGCAACGGTCCGGGCAGAAGAACGGGACGGGGCGGAAAGGAAGATAAGATGAGAAAAAAGAGTTTATACCCTATTAATTTACATTTCTTTGGTCATGATGGTGACGGAGCCGGCGCTGCAGGTGGCGAAGGCAGCGGAACAGGTGAACCGGGAAAAGAAGGATCTGGCGAAGGTGGTGCTGGTGGAGATGGATCAGGAAAAGAACAGGATCCTCCCAAAACAAAAACCTTTGATGAGATCCTGAAAGAAGGAAGCTATCAGGCGGAGTTTGACCGCCGTGTGCAGAAAGCCCTGGGAACAGCCAAGGAAAAATGGTCTGCGCTGATGGACGATAAGCTGTCCGAGGCGGAGAAGCTTTCCAAGATGAACAAAGAGGAAAAGACTGAGTACATGCGCCAGAAGCAGGAGAAAGAACTACTGGACCGTGAATCTGCTATCACACGCCGTGAGCTTATGGCAGAAGCAAAGAACACCCTGGCAGAGAAGAAGCTTCCAGTAGAGCTTGCGGAAGTCCTCAATTATACAGATGCTGATTCCTGCAATAAATCCATTACAGCAATTGAAACAGCTTTCCAGAAAGCCTTGGAAGCAGGAATTCAGGAGCGGCTGAAAGGTGGAACACCAATTAAAAAGGCTACTCAGACAGCTGCTTACACTAAAGAACAGGTAGCAACTATGACCCCAGAAGAAATCAATGAAAACTGGGAAGCAATTTCCAATTCCATGAAAGATTGGAAATAATCATGAAAGAGAGGTAATTAATTTATGTCAGTAACTAATTTTATTCCTACAATCTGGAGTGCCAGATTATTAAGACATTTGGACAAGAAACATGTATATGCGAATCTTCTTAACCGTGATTATGAAGGAGAGATTAAGAACTTTGGTGACACGGTAAAGATCAATCAGATCGGTGATGTGGAGATCAAGGACTATGCAAAGGGCGCCGATATTGAAGCACCCGACGAATTAAGCGGGGATCAGCTCACCCTTACAATCGATCAGGCAAAGTATTTTAACTTTGGAATCGATGATGTAGATGCGGCACAGGTTAATCCCAAGCTGATGGATAAGGCCATGATGAGAGCCGCCTATGGTATGAACGATGTGACGGACCGCTTTGCCGCTAATTTGCTGTACATCGGTGTAGATGCTGCCAATGTACTTGGAAGTGATACTACACCTATTGTTCCAACCGCTGAAGATGCTTATGACGCTCTTGTAGATCTTGCTACATTGCTGACAGAGGCAGATGTGCCAATGGAAGGGCGTTGGGCGGTTATTCCTGCGTGGTATCATGGGCTTTTACTAAAAGATAAGCGCTTTGTGGGGAATGGAACGGATTATAATAAAGCAATCCTGGAAGGTGGAGAAGTTGGTGTAGCTGCCGGTTTACGTGTTAGTTTATCTAATAATGTGCCAAACACTGCCGGAACAAAGTATAAGATCATTGCAGGGACCAATGAAGCAGGATCCTATGCAGAACAGATTTTGAAAACAGAAGCGTACCGTCCGGAAAAACGTTTCTCTGATGCCGTAAAAGGCTTACATGTGTATGGTGCTAAAATCTTACAGCGTAAGTGTGTAGCCGTTATGACGGCAAATAAGAAATAAGGAGGGGATTTTTATGTTTATTAGAAATAAAAAATCAAAACTTATTCAGGAATGCTCCAACAAAGATGTAATTAAAATCTGCCTAAAAGATGTGGAGAATTATGAAGTAACCGAAGTAAATCCTGAAGAATTCACCAACTCAGAAAAGGTACCGGAACCCGAAAATATACCAGAACCGGAAAAGAACCTGGAGGACATGACGGTTCCTGAATTAAAAGCACTTGCAAAAGAAAAGGGGATTGAGGGTACTTCCTCCCTTGGAAAAGAAGATCTCCTGGCTGTCTTAAAGGAAGTGATGTAGGTGGAAGAATTTGAAAAACTGAAAAAGCTGACTGGGGAGAGTGATACAGAATTGCTCTCCCTTTTGCTTGAAGATGCAAAGGAATACGTTCTTGCCTACACCAACCGGACAGAGCTGCCCCCAGCATTATTAAAGACCGTCCGGGATCTGGCAGTGATCGCTTTAAACCGTATGGGAACAGAGGGAGAATCTGGCCGGAGTGAAGGTGGGGAAAGCTACAGCTTTGAAGATGCCCCAAAACATATTTACGGAACACTGGACCGGTATCGGTTGATACGGGTAGGAGGTAGGACTTATGAGACTAAAACGAAACCGATTGAAACAGTATCATCTTAGACCTGCAGAAGCCAAGAAAGACAATGAGGGAAACTTCTATATTGAGTATGGGGAAGCAAAGCCTGTGACAGCTGAGATCTGGCCCGCCGGAGGGAAACTGCAGGCGGAAATGTACGGGCAAAAGCTTTCCTACATCCGTAACTGTCGGCTTGATGGAGCGTATAAAGTAGAAACTGATGAAAAAGGTCGTGTCAGCTATCTCCTGGGATCTCAGTCATTTCGTGAAGGTGATGGGTTCTGTGTTTACGTTCCAGGAGGATCAGATCCGGATTATAAGATCATAGCAATTCGACCATACCGGCAGTTGTACATGGAATTGGAGAAGTTATGACAGGTAGTATAAAGGGGCTTGATAGCCTCATGAAAAAGTATAACAACATGACCAGCAGTGTTACGGGTCCGGGATTGGAAAAAGCAGTAGGGGCTTCCATTAAAATGGTGCAGGGAGAAGCAAAGCTTTTGTGTCCGGTCAATGACGGGGAATTGCGGCAGAGCATTAAAACTTCTGTTTACAGGCAGGATGAGAAAGTGATCGGAGCAGCTTATACCAATAAGAAACATGGTCCTTATGTTGAATTTGGCACCGGTCCGAAGGGAGAGGCAGATCATGCAGGAATATCTCCTGAAGTTTCTCAATCCTACACACAATCCCCCTGGTGGATCCATGTAAGCCAGATTGATGCAGCCACCGCTGAAAAGTACCATATGTTTTACATCGATACCCCAGAGGGGCGATTTTACCAGAGTTCCGGTCAGGCCGCGCAGCCGTTTATGTATCCTGCTCTTAAAAACAATGAGGATCGGGCAACCCGTAATATAAAGAATTATCTGGCAAGAGAAATTAGAAAGGCGGTTCAGGATTGATTAATGTAAAAGATGAAGTATACGCAGCTCTTTGTACTGTCACAGATAATGTGACGGACTTCTATCCAAGAGACTGGGAAAAAGATCTTGCAATCCAGTACATGGAAGAGGATAACAAAGTCATGGAATATACGGACATGAAAGAGCAAAAGGCGTACTGCCGGTATCGTATTGATATCTGGGCGAAGAAAAGCACATCAGCGGCAGCAGTTGCTGTTGATCAGGCCATAGCAGCTCTGGGCCTTAAACGCATTCAGTGCATGGACGTAGAGGATCCCAGTGGCTTAAAGCATAAACAGATGAGATATGAAATGGTAATTGATGTAAAGACCAAACAGGTCTATCACAGCTATTAGAGAGGAGACAGATAAATGTTAGCAAATGGTATAACCCTTGGAATGAAAAAGAAGGGAGAAAGCACCTATTCAGATTTGCCAGGACTGAAGGAAGTTCCAGAGCTTGGCGTGGATCCGGAGAAGGTAGATAATACGACACTGGCCGATAAGATGAAACACTCGGAGCTTGGCATTGGCGATCCGGGAGATCTGGCCTATAAGTTCAAGTGGGAGAATGAAGAAAATTCTTCATACAGAAAATTGAGAACTGTGTCAGATGCCAAGGAAACGGTTTCTTTTGAACAGACATTCCCGGACGGAACGAAGTTTCACTTTGATGCACAGTGCAGCGTAAAGGTCGGAGGTGGCGGAGTAAACGCAGCCATTGAATATACGCTCACCCTCGGTCTGCAGACAGATATAGAAGTCTCAGATCCAGCTTAAAGAAAGGAAGGTAATACATAATGAACTATGATTTAGATGAAGAAAATGTAAAAGTTGAACCCTCAGTAAATGGGGAAGAAGCAATGAAAAAGAAACGCGCGCCCTTTGCATACTGGAACGTGGGCGGAAAAGAACATAAGTTAAAGCTGACCACTTCCGTGATCTGTCAGCTGGAAGATAAATATAAGTGTAATCTTCTAAATATCCTGCAAAACTCAGGAGGAATGCCACCTCTGGCCATTATGCTCTCTATTACGCAGGGAGCTATGAAGACCTGGGAGCATGGAGTCAAATATACCGATGTACAGGAAATGTTTGATAAGTACTGCGAGGAGGGCGGGACACAGCTTTCCTTTATGACTGACGTACTCATGCCTATTTACAGTGTGTCCGGTTTTTTCTCGGAGGACCAGCAGACGGAGATGGATCGGAAGCTGGAGGAAGTAAAGGACGTCATGTAAATAAAACCTTATCGGATTTTATATATGAAATTTATCCGGTCGCATTAGATTGCGGATTCAGTCCAGAGCAGTTTTGGAATCTTTCTTTGGCAGAGATTCAGGATTCCCTGGAAAGCTTTGAACGGAAAGAGCAAAAGAAAATAAAGCAAAGGCTGGTTGAAAAGCATTTTCTGGCACAGGATATTGCTCAGTATGTAAGCCTTGTTGTCAATGGCTCAAAGGATACGAAGCTTTTAGAGTTATGGGATTATTTCCCGGAGCTATTTGAATCACAGGACACGAATTTTGAGAAAAAGAAACAGGAGCACGATCTGGCGGTGTACAAGGCACAAATGATAGATTTTGCACACCGCCATAACCATGCCAGGACGGGAGGTGGTAAAGCTGGAAGGCATGACGCTTGAAAAGCTTCAGGTTATCATAGAGGCATATACAAAGCCTTACCGTGACGAACTGGAGAAGGTAAAAAAGCAGACAACAAATACCGCAGCGCATGTGGAGCGGCAGACTTCAAAGATGGCATCTTCATTTAAAAAGATTGCTGCAGTGGTGGCTGCCGTTCTTAGCATTACCGCCATTGTCGCCTTTGGTAAGTCGTGTATTGATTTAGGCTCGCAGCTGGCTGAGGTAGATAACGTCATACAACAGGCAGTCCCCAGCATGGAAAATCGAATTGATTCCTTTGCCAAGAATGCGATAGAAAAGTTCGGCATGTCGGAAATATCGGCAAAGCGTTATGCCGGAGTATTCGCCTCCATGGCCAGGGGATTTAAGTTCTCGGAAGAATCAGCAGCCTCCATGGGCGTAACCCTTACCGGTCTGGCTGCGGATGTGGCATCCTTTTATGATACAAGTCAGTCAGAGGCGTTTACAAAGTTAAAATCCGTATTCACCGGTGAGACCGAAACGTTAAAAGATCTTGGTGTTGTTATGACACAGGCTGCCCTTGATGCCTGGGCTCTTGAAAATGGATACGGTAAAGTAACGGCCAAAATGTCAGAGGCGGAAAAAGTTGCACTCCGATACGCCTTTGTGCAGGACAAACTACGTTTTGCAAATGGAGACTTTGCCCGTACATCAGGAAGCTGGGCAAACCAGGTCCGTATTCTGACAGAGCGGTTTAATGCTCTAAAGGCTACCGTTGGTCAGGGGCTTATAAACGCCTTTACACCAGTGATTCAGGTGATCAATGTCGTACTATCTAAGCTGCAGACGATGGCAAACTATTTCAAAGCCTTTACTTCTGCATTGTTTGGAGATAGGGGCGGAAACGGAAATGGTGTGGCTGACACCATGGAAAATGCAGTAGGATCTTCCGGAGCGATATCGGATAACCTTGGAAACGCCGCTAAGTCTGCCAAGGAAATGAATAAGCAGCTGTCAGCATTTGATGAGCTTAACAACTTAAGTTCCAGTAATGGAAAAGACGGAGGGGCTGGTGGCGGAGCTGTCCCAGACTTAGGGAATCTAAATGGTGAACTGTTTGCAGGTGTTACGGTTAATCCCGCGCTGGAAGCGTCAGCGCAAAAAATTAAGGACTTAGTGGATTCCATAAAAGAAGCAGCAGAGCCTACCAGGGTAGCACTGGAACGATTGTGGAATGAAGGTCTTGCAAAGTTTGGAACCTTTGTCTGGACTGGACTAAAAGATTTTTACCATGAGTTTTTAGTACCTATCGGAAAATGGACTCTTGGAACCGGTATCCCCATGTTTGCGGATGCAGTCAATAATTTTCTCATGAAGGTGAACTGGCCGGTAATCAATGAAGCACTTAGAAACTTCTGGAGAGCTTTGGAACCCTTTGCAGAAAAGGTAGGAGAAGGGCTTTTAAAGTTCTTCTATGATTTACTAAACGTTGGCGCAGGTTTTATTAATGTAGTAGTTCCCGGTGGGTTAAATGCTATAGCGAAAGCTTTAAATTCTATTGATCCAGATAATGCGGAGAGAATCGGGTATGCCCTGGGAGTAATTGCAACTGCATTAATCGGGTTTAAGGCAATAACGGAAGTTCTTGATTCAATAAAAACATTCATCACTTTTGTTTCAGGTCTTAAGATTATTTCTGTACTGAAAAATTTCATTGAGATGATAGCAGTCATTAAAATAGGCGCTGGAACTTTTTCGGAAGCCTTGGCTGTTTATTTTCCTAAAATTACAGGAGTAGTAAAGTTTTTTAAAGATTTTGCAGAAATGATTCTGGTGATAAAAACAGGTGCCGGGACATTTGGTGAAGCTCTGGCGGTATACTTCCCTAAGATATCCGGATTTTTTACATCGGTATTGAAATTTGGAAACGGTCTTTCAGCCCTTACACAGGGATTAAGCGGATCGGCAGCATTTGAGGTAATTGTAGTAGAGATCCTTGGGTGGATTAACAGTGCGTTGGAAAAACTCCTTCCTGACTGGGTGAATAAATTCTTTGGTAATTTAATTTCCGGACTTGTTTCCGGAGCAGTAGTGGGATCCTGGGTACCCGGACTTGGTACTCTTGCCGGTGCGATTGTAGGCGGAATAATAGGTGCTTTAAATGGCATTGAGATTGACGGGAAGAGTATTCTTAAGATCATCGGCGATAAGATATTTAACTGGGATACCATGCAGAGCCTTTTTAAGACTGCAGAAGACGCGTTTAAAAGAGCATTCTCAGGAAATCAGGCATGGTATCAAATAGGCGCAGATATCCTTCTTGGTATTGGCGCTGGAATCAGTGGTGCCTTTGCTTATCTCCTGGAACCGATCGGGGATCTTCTGGACTGGATCGTGGAGGGAATCTGCAGCGTATTTGGAATCCACTCCCCTGCGGAATCCATGAAACCATATGGAGGGTATATCCTACTGGGAATCGTTGAGGGATTTAAAAACACCTTTGGCGAATGGACCACTGCTTTAAATGAGTGGTACACAAATTATATCGCTCCCTGGTTTACTGTCCAGAAATGGGGTGACTTATATAAGACGATTAAAGAACAGCTAAAAAAGACCTGGGACGAAACGGTGGGAGCTTGGAAAACAGACATTACCGGTTGGTGGGATAAGGAAGTAAGCCCATGGTTCACCCTGGAGAAGTGGAAGGGAATCATGTCAAAGGTACCGGAAGCGTTCACAACCACTTTCCGTAATGCGATTGACGGCGCCAGATCCTTATTCAATAAGTTCATTGACTGGCTAAATGAAAAGATGAAGTTTCAGTGGGACGGCGTTGAGATAGCTGGCAAGACTGTGATTGAAGGAGGATCGTTCCAGCTTTTCACGATTCCTCAGATTCCGGCTTTTGCCTCCGGAGGATATCCAACTACCGGAGAAATGTTCCTGGCCAGAGAGTCCGGTCCTGAGCTTGTCGGACGGATCGGAAGCCGTACAGCGGTTGCAAACAATGACCAGATCACTGATGGAATCGCAACAGCGGTTACTGTAGCCAATGCGGAACAGAATCAGTTATTGAGAGAACAGAACGAACTGCTGAGAGCCATTCTTGCCAAGCCTGGAGTAAATAAGTCTGATGTTGTGGACTTGTGGAAATCAGGTGCAGATGATTATAGGCAGAACACTGGCCAGCAGCTTGGAATGGTATATTAAAGTAAAAGGAGAGTGATGCCTATGCCCTATCAGGGGTACTTATTAAAAGTGAATGGAGTTATCTTCCCGAACAAATTAATTGCGTTCGGGACTTTTTCAATTACGCCAAGGCAGAGACAGGATAAGGATTCCTACCGGGACAGTACTGGCTATCTTCACCGAAACATACTGCCCCATAAAGTAACAAAAATTGAGTTTAACACAAAACTGCTGCATGAAAGCGACAAAGCAGAACTTGAAAATATTCTTCGCAACCGGGATGAATATACTCTTGAATATTTGGACGGTGGTTATCAGACCGGGACTTTTTACAGCCCGGATCTGAAATTCGACGTTTATGATATTGATGAGATAAGCGGGGATATCAGATATAAGCCCGTAAGAATTGCCATGATTGAGTATTAAGGAGGTAAAATGCTTAACATACCGGAAGAAATAAAAGCGCTATATCGAAGAAGTAACAGCATAGAGGAAACCGTAAGAAAAGTAAATCTCCGGTTTTATGATGGAACCATTGACCTGCTTTATCCCGGTGAAGATGTCTGGCCGGCTGATGATTTATTCCCGGTTGATGACACACCCATACTTCTTATTGGACCGGATCAGATTAATTATGAATCGCTTATACTCACACAGTCAATCTGTGACACCCAGTCTTTGACCTTTGGGGAATGCTGTGCTGCAAGAGTGGAAATCATTGTGGCAGATGTAACAATGGACGTTACGGGTAAAGAATTTGCTCTATCCGTAGAAGTTGGCGGATATGAGATGATGCTTGGAATTTACAAAGTAAACAGTTTTGAACGACAGGCAGACCGTAGGCTTAGAAAGATCGTAGCCTATGACCGTATGCTGAACTTTGATGTTGATGTGTCAGCCTGGTACCGCGGTCTTACCTTTCCCATGACATTAAAACAATATCGTAATTCCCTGTGTGAATTCATTGGGATCCGGCAGCGGGATATAATACTTCCCCTTGACGATATGGAGGTAACAAGATCCATTGATCCATCTAAGCTGTCCGGGCGTGATGCCATGAAAGCGATCTGTGAAATAAACGGCTGTTTTGGTCAGATTGACATTACTGGAGGATTTAAGTATGTCTTCCTGGGATCGTCGGGACTCTTCCCGTCAGAGGAACTATATCCAGCAGACGATTTATTCCCCTCTCAGCTGGAAGGAGAAACCCTGTCCCATTATAATCCGTCAGGGACTACCTATGAAGACTTTCTGACCTACGGCATTGATAAGGTTCAGATCAGGCAGGAAGAGGGGGATGTGGGTGCTTCCTATGGCAGAGGAACCAACGCATATACCATACAGGGGAATTTCCTTGTATTTGGTAAAAAGGCGGAGGATCTGCTTAATATAGCCATCACAGTACATGACCAAATATCCGGAAAGGTATACCGCCCCTGCAAGATTGTAACACAGGCGCTCCCCTGGGTAGAGCCCGGGGATGGGATTATCTGTTACACCAGTGATGATGTGATAGAAACCTACTGCTTGAAACGTACCATAAATGGCATTCAGGCAATGATGGACACGTTTGAAGCTGCCGGTACCAGGGAACGAAAGGAAAGCTTTGGAATTCCGACTCAGATTATTCAGCTGGAAGGAAAGACGGCTATTATTAAAAAATCTGTGGGAGAAGTCTCTGTCAGATTATCGGACTTAAAAGAAGAAACTGAATCAAAGTTTGTTCAGACAGCGGAGCAGATCCTTCAGGAGGTAACCAGGGCAACGCAGGCAGAGGCGTCATTAAAGCTCACAGCGGATCAAATTAATTTATCTGTAAAGAATTTAAAAGAGTACACAGAAGCACAATTTAAAGTTACAGCTGATCAGATTCTTGCAAAGGTAAGTAAGGGTGATGTATCAGCGGAAATTTCTGTTGAAAGCGGTGGAGTAAATATAAGAGGAAACAGATTCTCATGGACCTCAGACTTTTCCAGTATGACCAGTGATGGAAAGCTGACCTGCCGGAACATCGTTGCTATTAATGGGGTGTTTTCCGGTGCTTTGTCTTCTGAAACATTTTATGCAAACAGTAGCGCTGTGGGATTCGGGGATTTTTATACAAGTGCAGATGGTGCAAATTTATTAAGGTCTAATAATGGTTGGTTTATGCTAGACGTTAAAGATGCTCCTCAGGGTAGTCCAGGAAATGTTGGCAAAACTGCATCATTGTACCTGGGAGGGAGAGGGGTGACGGGAATTAGACTAGAAGGAACAGGAAATATATATGTAGGTGGAGTGTATTGTGGCGATATTCAGTTTGATGATCCTTGGACTGAAGGAATGACTAACTTGGCTATGCTAAAGCAAATATATTTGAGATTAAACCAATTAAGGCGATTTGTAGGTATAAGCAATTGGGACTATTAAATTTTCGCGTACTTGACTTTAAAATGGAAAGGAATTAAACTAAGGTAAAGGGGGAATTGATAATGAAAATATTTAAAACAATAACAGTTTCTCTAATTATCAGTATTTGTTTTTCCTTTCTTGCATTTGGAGAGGGTATGTCACAAATTACGGGGCCAAAGGATACTCAGGTATGGGTCTATCTTGATGATAATAGAGAACGCCAAATAAATCAGTGGAAACAATTTTGGGATGATTGGTATTATCTTGGAGCTGATGGTGTAACAAAATATAACACATGGGCTGAAATTGATGGTAAGTGGTACTATTTCGATAACTTTAGCAGAATGCTCCACGACACCACAACCCCAGACGGTTATACAGTTGGATCGGATGGCGTTTGGGTTCAATAACTAAATAAAACTATTACACAGAGCGCGGATTAATTTCCCCGCTCTTTTTGTGTGCAGAAAGGAGGAAAAATTGAAGAAAGTAATTACTTACACAGAGGATCAGATTGCACAGATCGGCGCTCTTCTAAACGGAATTATTTCTACCGGAGTTCAAAGCGCTAAGAGCATAGCTGTTATTGCTCAAATTTTAGATTCCGGAACACCTGGAGAAATCAAGGATCCGGATCCTGAGAAGAAAGGAGGAGAGGGTTAATGCCTTATCAACCATATTATTACATCACAGACTGGCAGAATTGGCCATCTCAAAAGACAGCAGTAAACCGCACCCACCTTCTGAAAATAGAAAATGGTATCAAGGAAGCTGATAACCGGATCGTACAGATTGATGCAAACAAAGCCGATCAGTCCATAGTAAACACCATGGTAAAAGATGTGACGCTGGATACTGATACCGGAATACTTACCGTAACGCTGCTAAACGGTTCTGTAAAGTCCTATGATCTGGATATTGAAAAGGTTGTAACAAACTTTGATATCACAGACGATGATAAGTTAGTTCTCACACTGGCGGACGGAACAAAAAAAGTCATTGATCTGACGCGGTTCGTTTATTCCGTGGAAAGCACTGCCACGATCTCCATGACGATCACCGACCGGATCATGAAGGCGGTCATTGTAGACGGATCTGTCACAATGGAGAAACTTGACTCTGCCATACAGACACAGTTTCGTCAGTATATGCTGGACGCTCAGTCAGCCCGTGACGCTGCCCTGCAGTATCAAAAGAATGCAAAGCGGTACACAGAGGGTGATGAAGACTTTCCGGAAAGTGAAACAGATAACGCCAAGTATTACTATGAGCAGGTGAAGTTAAACGCTGCAACTTCCGGTCAGAATGCTCAGGCTGCGGCAAACAGTGAACAGATAGCCACGGAGCAGGCAAATATAGCAAAGCAGAAGGCAGCAAACGCTTCCGCTTCTGAAACCAATGCCGCAGGAAGTGCGCAAATTGCCACCCAGAAGGCCACAGCTGCAGCAACCAGTGAACAGTCTGCCAAGGATAAAGCAGACATAGCGGAAGCGGCAGCCGCTATGGCAACTCAAAAAGCCAGTGAAGCCTCTACCAGTGAAGCCAACGCTAAAACCTATATGCAGGGGGCGGGTAACTATGCAAGTCAGGCGCAGTCAGAAGCAAATAGGGCGAAAAGTGAAGCCGACAGAGCCGCCTCTTATGTTGGGCAGGTTAATCCTGGAGCACTCACAGGGATTGAAGCGGCTGACACCACGGGAGTACTGGGAACAGCCGGGGCAACGGTATGGGCACAGGCCTTGGTCGATGGAATTGTGAACAGTGTTATAACGAATGATGAAATAGATGAGATCGACAGTAAGGAGGGAGCAATATGAAATACCTCAGTTATGAAGGGCTGCAGTATTTGTACAGTAAGATACTGACCAGACTTGGATTGAAGGTGGATGTCAACGGAGGGGACATATCAGAAACAGTAATTGAAAATCTGGATACAGTAGAGGATAAATATCCGATCCCGACAGCGGGTGAGAGTGTTAAGCAGTTTTTAGGGAAAACGTTGACGTTCCTTAGATACATAAAACCTCTTACCAGTAATATCACTCTTTATGTATCTGCCAATACGGGATCTGACACGACGGGAGATGGAAGCCAGTTAAATCCATTTAAGACTATACAACATGCTATTGATATTATTCCAAAAGATCTGGGAACACGTGAATGTATTATTTACGTAGCAGATGGTACTTATTCAGAGGATGTAACTATTGCGGGATTTACTAACGGAGTTGTCAGGCTTTACAGTAACCACATCACAGCAATATCCACATTGTGTAAGGTTAATAAAATTCTTGTAACCCAGTGTATGTCATACGTATTTATTGTAGGTTTTGATATTCTAACAGTTAACTCAGCAGGAATAGATTCATATAACAATAAAGCTTTAATTGTTCAATACTGCAACATAGTTGGAAATGCTCCTAATAATTCTGGAATATATGCTGCTGAAAGTGATTTTCAAGTATATAACTGCATTGTTTCAAATCATATGAATGCCCTACGGGCATATAAGAGTGTTGGCACTTCGGCTTATTGGGGGAATACTTCAGGAAATACAAATAGTCTTTATTCCGCCTCCGGATCTATTATAAAGACCATGGGGATACAACCGCAGGGGACACGAATAGCCGATACTGGAGGTTCTGTTTTTTTTGAAAATGGTACGCAAATAGCTGATCTTATTGTATCAGGACTATCATGTACATGGGCGAATATAAGTGGGAGATACTATAGGATAGGTAATCTCAATGGAGGTATAGCACAAGTAGTAGTGAATATAGCTATCTCTTTAACCGCTACTTTAAGCGCACATACGCAATATTCAATAAATGGATTTCCTACAGCAACAGCAAGTACGGCTGTCACAGCACATGCTCAAAATCAATTCGACTATGTACAACTTTATGGTAGCGGAATATATCTATCACCTGCGTACGATTTGCCAGCAGGAAATGTATATTTATTAAGTTGCACATATATAACAAACTCATAAAGGAGGAATGAAATATGAATCAAGAAACAATCAAAGTAGGAGATAAAACCTACAACATTGCAAACGGCAGTTGCAGTCTACACCTATCCAATGGAGAAACGGCAACGGTAGCCATTATTATCGGATCAAATATGATTAATGATATACATAAAAACCTATCAGAAAACAGCACCATCACAAAATACACAGCTGACGGAGTAGAAGAGTGGCAGCGTGGGGATCTGGTATATACGGGGGAAGTGAAATTGAAAAGTGACTTCCCGGTAAGGATTGAACAGAAACAGACCGGGACTGATGATGAGGGAAAACCGGTATACAGCAACGTGGAAGCCCTGGAAGACGTGGTGATCGTTGAGTACCGGACACCAAACATTCAGGATAAGATACAGTCACAGGCAGAGGAAATCAAATCTTTAAGAGCAACAGTCGACACGTTGATTTTATCAGGGCTGGAGGGTTAATTATGTTTGAGACATTAATGAGATTATATAACAGTGGTAAGGGTCCACTTACGGCTACGATGCTGACTAATGCGGTAATTAAGAATTGGATTACTGAATCAGAAAAACAAGAGATTCTGAAAACGAAAAATTAAGAAAGAGTGAGGTAAATGGAAATGGATAGAATTACAGAACTGCTTGCCCTGGCATGGGGAAGCCCGATTATAAAACTTGTTATTTTGGCAGTAGTGATGGACACCTGCTTCGGCTGTATCAGAGCGATTAAAGAGCATGAATTTAACAGCTGTTTCGGAATTGATGGAGCAATCCGGAAAATCTCCATGGTAGCTTCCCTTGCGTTCCTACTGATACTTGATCGGATTGTACATCTTAACCTGATCGGCTTCATTCCGGAAGCGGTCCGATCATATCTGCCGGTTAGTGGCATTGGGGTGGCGGAGTTCTTCGGACTTCTGTACATAGCATATGAGCTGGTGAGTATTCTTAAAAACATGACTCTGTGCGGTCTGCCGGTAAAGCGCTTGTGGGAGACAGTGAAGAAGTTCCTTACACAGTACACAGACGAGCTGCCAGATAACACTTGAGCTGTTGCGACTGTCGCAACGGATGTAATGTCACAATACTGCATTTAATATCAAAGGGCAAAACATAGATAAATATACCTACCCACTAATAAACAATAATCGCATCTCTAGAAAGGTGCGGTTATTTGAGTAAATTATAGTAATTGTATAAAATAATTACATGTAATTGATGTAGAGTTTATTATATGATATATTAATATAAAATATTTAAAGTGTGGGGGTATTATGGAAAAAAATGAAAACAAACATGAAGAATCTTCACTTGATTTGCTTCCGTATATCATGGTGTTGATGATTTTCTTGTTTACAGATCGTATGATTGGTTTTTTCTGTATGACATTAATGTATTTCTTTGATGATATGAGAATAGATACTACGCAAATACAATATTTTGTTTATATTCTTCAAAATGTTTTACCAATAATAGTATATTATATAACCATAAAGAAGGTTTTTCCTGTCATAAAAAGAGATACCCAAAGAATCTTTAATTTTCTTCAAGGAAATATGTCTATTCATACTGGTATAAATATAAATTATGATACAGAATATAAAAAGAAGATAGATAATGCACAAACTGCAATGGATATTATGCGTATAAATTTAAAGGAAATAGCTGAGTATTATTCAATAAACAAAAAACAAGCTAACATTACATTTGTTTCTTCAATACTTGCATGTATAATTGGATTAAGCTTGATTTGTTTTGCTATATTAAATGGAATTATAAATAAAGATAGCGAAACCATAAGCATTGTTACTGGTATCTCAGGGATAATCAGTGAATTCATAGCTGTTCTGTTTCTTTCAATATATAATAGTACCCTAAAACAAATCAATAGATTTTATGATTCACTTAACAGTAAAGAAAAGTTTTTAACAACTATAGAATTGGCAAAAGGATTGGAAGAAAATAAAGAATCAACTATTATTAAAATTATAGAGAATGAGTTTAAAAATAAAGAATAATTATATTAATACAAAATTTTACGGACCTTGGGTAAGCCTGGGTCCTTTTCGATTGGAGGAAAATAATATGAGAGATATAACATTGTGTCACCCACGCCTGCAGGCTCTGGCTGCCAAGCTGACAGCGGAGTCCGATAAGCAGGGCTTAAAGATTGCCATTGGAGAGACTTACCGGACTGTGGAAGAACAGGATGCGCTTTATGCTCAGGGCAGGACTAAGCCCGGAAATAAAGTAACCAACGCACCAGGCAGTACATACAGTTCTTACCATCAGTGGGGGACAGCTTTTGACATTTACCGGAATGACGGACTGGGAGCGTATAACGAAGCCGGGAACTTCTTCGGGAGAGTTGGTGCGATTGGTGTAAACATAGGTTTAGAGTGGGGCGGAAACTGGAAGTCCCCGGTTGATAAGCCTCACTTCCAGCTTCCAGACTGGGGCAGTTCAACGAGTGGGATCAAAAAGGTTTATGCAAGTCCGGAGGCCTTTAAGAAGACATGGGTTCCTGAAGTTCTTGAGAAAAAGAAATCTGGCTGGAAAGAAAAGGACGGCGGCTGGCGGTTCTATTATGGCGATACAGGGGAGTGTGTGCGGAATGACTGGGTAAAGGATCATGGCAAGTGGTACTGGTTTAATGCTGCAGGGATTATGGTCACTAATACTTGGTACCAGTATAACAGCGCATGGTATTACCTGGGACCCGACGGAGCCATGTGTCAGTCACAGCTGGTTGAAAATTCCGGAAAGATCTATGCCGTGGATTCTGATGGTAAGATGATCACGGAGCCAGTGAAGCTCACACCAGATCAGGATGGAGTGCTGCAGTATCCTGGATTAGTGAAATAGTGCTAAATTTGTTTGGCAAGGTTACCAATTGTCCAGATCGATACAAGATGATAATATAAATGCATTCTAAAACATAAATCAAGTGCTGAAATCCCAGAATACTATAATCGATTATATTAAAAAATTATAAGTCATTTGTTACATTCAAATGGCTTTCTTTTCTGCACTTTATTTATTGATTTAGAATATTAATAACAACAATAATTACAAAAGATAAATTTTGGAGGTACATTGTATGAATAATAGATTATTGATTAGAATAGCAACGGTTATTTTTATGTTGGTTAGTGTAATGTTTATAGGACAGGTTACTGCTTTTGCTGATGAAGTTGAACCTGTTTGGACGGAATTGGCATCAATGTCTACAATTCGTGTTTCAAATACTGAACAATTTCAAACAGAAGTAATAGATGGAAAAATATATGCGATAGGTGGAATAAATAATTCAACAGAGGTGTATGACCCGGCTACAGCCACAGCGGGAGACTCTAAAGTTAATCTGAAATGGAATACGGTGACAGACGCAACAAGTTACACTGTTAAGCGCTCCACGACTGCAGGAGGCCCATATACAACAATAGCCACAGGCATAACGGGAACTACCTATACAGACACAGACGTTACGAATGGAACTACTTACTATTATGTTGTAACGGCAATCATCAACGGCAGCGAAGGATGGAATTCCAATGAAGCCTCAGCCACTCCACAAGCTTCCACTGATCAGCCAACCGGTAATAAAGCTCTTCTTGTTATTACTATGGTAACCGGCGAACGGAAGGAATACGAAATGACTGCAGACAAAATAAATGACTTTGTAACATGGTATAACAGCAAAGCAGCGTCAAGCCCAACCTTTGCAATTGAAAAGGATTATAATAAAGCTTCGTTCACAGCTCGGAAAGATTATATTGCTTACGAACAGATTTCAAACTTTGAAGTGAATGAATATAATGATTGATGAAATAGCCCTGGGAAACTAGGGCTTTTTCTGTTAATTTATAGAAGTTGTCCAAAACTACAGTATTATTATTTTAAATTATATTGAATTCCTGTATAGATATGATAAACTTAAAGAAAAAAAGTGGAAATATAAAAGGAGGTTTATGCATGGATATTCAAGATCTAATAAAAAAATATGAAGAATTAGAAGTGCGAGTTTCGCAATTGGAGTTTAGGGAAGAACTTTTGAGGGTGGATACAAATGTAAATGGTATTTTGTTGGATTATAATGTGTCGCGTGAACAGTATGCAAAAATAATGGATATAATGGATGAAATGAGGAACAAGCTTAATAAAAGCGAAGCTATTTTAAATCATAATTTCGAAAAAATGATAACTGATATTTTTGGTGGAGAACATAAAGCTTTTAATAGAAGTATGCCAATTGAATATCATTTTTGTGAAAGTTTGGCTAAGGCATTTATGGATGATGGCCGTTGGGAGGAAGTATTTCCTGCATTATATGGTGATATGAAAAAATATCAATATTTAAAGGAAAAAAATAATGATTAATTATTTAGAACTATTGTTTGCAGCGATATCAGCCTTAGGTGCACTTTTAAGTGGATTTGCAGCTTATCAATCAAGAATAAATAAGAAAGAAATGGATAAAACAATTGATAAACTTAAAAATCACATAAAAAGTATTAATGACCTAATTTTATTAGAGCCAGTATATTCTCAGTTAGAAAAAATGGCTCAAAAATTTAATAATATAGCAAGTGGGGCATTACCCAATGCTCGTGGTAGCAAGACTGAAATTGATTATTATGTTGAATTGAAAGCAGAAGTTTCAAAAATTTTAGGAAATATTCCTGGGGAATATACCACTTTTAGAGTAGTTTTGACTGATATAATAAGTGCATTTACATCATGCATTAATGAAAGTAAATCATTTAAACAATTAGATAAAGATAATAGATATAACTATGCTTATGTCGAAGAAAAATATCAAGATTCATTAAGAGAGTTAAATACAATTCTGCGAAATATTAAATATCTAAATTAAATTAATATTGTATTGAATCACTAATAATTCATGTTGCATTTCGTGTTGCATAACCTTATAAATACTTATTTTTTATGGTAAATATTTGTCTGTCAAAATAAATACTAATGCCGAGAAACCTCGATTTTATAAGGAATCCCGGCATTTACTAATGTTTTGTCTATTCATTTGCATGGGTTCGAATCCCACTATCTCCACTTAAACAATAAGCCGCAAGCATGATCGCTTGTGGCTTAAATTATATCTAATAGGGACGGGACACTTGATAAATCAAGGGCAACAAAGGCACATTTTCAATTTTGAGAATGTGCCTTTGTTATTTTTTACTTTACAGATCAATGAGCAAAAAATTTGACACACCTGCACCTGCAGCAAATTTGACATACATAATATTACCAAAAATTACATGTAGCCGGTTAAATGTTACATCTAGCACAAATTTAACCATTTTTGGTATATAATGTGACATTAGAATAGTGTTACATAGTAATAAATAAAAAAGTCCAAATAGATGCGAGAGGTGCTGCATCTGTAAATTTAAAACAGAAGACAACCAGCATCGACATTGATCAGGGTATATCATTTACCGGAGGAGAACTGAAAGTACAATAGGCAGGAGGATCATGATGGACCGGTTAAAAGAATTGGAGAGAGCCGCCCAAGATGCTGAGGAAGAGCTATTTGCTTCCCAGTGCCGGAGACTTGAAAAGGAATACCGGAAAAAGGAGTACAGAAATGAAGTGGTGGATGCCTTTGTACGGTTATTCAGTCAGGCAGTGGATGAGCAGAAAGAAGTATCATGACTGGGAATCTGCTATCTTCACACCAGCCTTCATACCGGAAGCTATGAATTCCGGTTATCCCTGTATGACGAAGAATTCTTTTTTGATCCGGCTCCAGCAGAACTGTACTGGAGGCCTCCATGCTTTTTTGAATGCTTTGAGGAAGATATGGAAACTGTGATGATCGGCTTACGCAAAAAGTACCCAAGGATTTGGAGGTATGAGGAAGAGGCTGTCCGCAGGATATGTATAGAATATTACTATGCAGCTGTCTGTCAGCTGTGCTTTGATCTGGCAGGAGAGATCATGGAAACGGAAGCTTTTCAAAAGGCAGTAAAGGCTGAAAATTTTACTGCCTTTTTCGGAAGATATCAGGGAGAGGGGGAGATCCTTTGGCGTATAAAGGAAAAATGAAATATTTTATATTGACCGACGGAGATAAAAATCCTTTTCCGCAGATCATAAACTGGAGCCAGACCATTGATGTAAGGAAGCTGACCCGGGACGAGTATCAGAAGATGCCACCTTTCATCCAGCTTAATGCAAAACTTGGAATGGACGGGGTATTTCCGGATGTCATTGTTAAGCCATTTCTTTTGCTTTCCAGGCCGGCTATGGAGGTGACGGCTTTATATGATTTAAATATTCCATTTTTGTTTTTTGTACTATTTGACACGGATAAAGGGGAATGCGCCTCCTATTACTGTCCTATGCTGGAAGAAGAGGAGTGTCTGGCAAGGCATCCCGGTCCCGGACAGAGGGAGATAGTCCTTGACAGAGAAAAAATTAGTGGAGTTCCTCTATTCCGTGTCAGGACAGGAACAGAAAGTGCAGTAGTAATTCGTATGGATTTAGCGGAAAGTCTGCTGGAACGGGGGGCATTGGTCTGAAGCTTAAAGAGGTAAGTTTATCTGGCAGCAGCATCTTGAAATAAACGGTTGAAACAGGGGAAAGAGAGGAGAAAAAGCAATGAGTGAGGCAGGTAAAATGAATTTTGGTCAGGGAGCGAGATCGCTGCTTAATCAGGCGCAAAAAGCAGCAGACAGTAAGGAGTATCTGGTGGAGGGAGCAAAGCTTTTCTGTGTGAACGGAAGCAATATTACCCAGCTTAAACTTCCAACCGGTCATGGATATACCAGCGGTGGAAAGAAAAAGGTGAACTGTAAGGATTGCAAGGCGTGTGAGAATATCCCGTACTTTGGAGAGTGCCGAAAGAATGAAAAGGACCACAAGTGCGAAGGTTTCATGGATCTGGTTGATAAATGGGAAAATACAGCAGTAGGAACCGGAAAGGCAGAAACCGTAGGGGGAGAAGAGGCTATCAGCATGAGCTCTGTCCTGCTCTGCAAAAAGGGAGGAGTTATTATTCCGGTGTCTTCAGGTCAGGGATATGACGGGAAGATAAACTGGGCTGCATTTTTAAAGCGTTACCAGAATGTATTCCGCTGGGTAGCAGGGAAGAATATGCTTTGTCAGGTTTATGGCAAAGATCCCATCAATATGAATACAGGAAATTATATTTATGAAAAAGAGGATCTTGTAATAAATGGCAATATGCCGTTAAGTTTTCAGCTGTTCTATAACGCTATGGATTGCGGAGACCAGCAGGTACTTGGAGAGGGATGGAATCATAATTACGGGGTCCGTCTGATAAAAATCAAAGAGGAAGAACTGTTAGGAATCGTTCTGGAAGACGGCCGGGAACTGCCTTACTGTCGGAAGCTGGGGGATAGTTATGCACCTGTAATGGGAGACGGAGGAATACTGAGCAGATCAGAAAACGGCTACCAGTTAGAGACGGAAGATGGCACTGTTTATGAGTTCGACCAGGAGGGAAAGCTATACAGTCAGAAAGACAGGAATGGAAACAAGCGTAAATTTACTTACAACAGTGATGGACTTTTAGAATGTGTGGATAATGGAACCGGAGGCAGGCTGAATTATACCTATAACAAGGAAAGGAAACTGATCTATGTAGAGGATCATACCGGAAGAAAGATCAGTCTGATATATCAGTATGGGAAACTTCGGTGGTTTACCAATTCCATGGGAAACACCTATACCTATGAATACAATGAGAATGGAAAGCTAAATGGAATTATTACGCCCCGGGATATACTGGGAGTGAAGAATGAGTATGACGGAGCTGACCGTGTAAGAAAGCAGATCCTGCCCGATGGGGGTGTGACAGAGTTTCGGTATGATGATGAAAATAACCGTACCTACATGCTGGAGCAGAATGGAAGTCTGGTCATTTATGAAAGTGATAAACGAATGCGAAATGTCCGTACCATTTATGAGGATGGGGAAGAGATATTTGAATATAATGACAGGAATCAAAAGATTCGTTTTACGGATAAAAATGGGAATACGACCAGGTATTCATATGATAACCAGGGGAATTTAACGCAAGTAGTCAATGCTTTGGGGCAGAAGACGAATATGACTTATGACATTAACGGAAAATTGATTTGTATAAAGCAACAGGATGGTGCCTGTTCTAAAAGACGTTATGATAAATCAGGGAATCTTGTGGAAGTGGAAAATCCAAACGGAAATATTACACACTTAAATTACGACGATAAAAAACAATTGGAAAGTATTTTATATCCGGACGGTTCGAAGAAAAAGCTGTGCTATGATTCATCAGGAAACGTAACCTGTATGATTGATTCAATGGAAAATATGATCCAGTACGAATATGACATATTAAACAGAGTTTCTTCGACAACAGATGGAAATGGAAACATAACCAAATTTTTTTATAATGAAAAGAACGATATTGTTAAAACCATAAATCCTATGGGATATGAAAAAGAGTACAAATATAATCCAAGCGGAAAGGTAATTGCCATCATGGATTATGATGGGTCAACACAAAAGATGTGGTATAATTCCTGCAACCGTCCGGAACGATACGAGGATCAAGAAGGGAATACAACGGAATATCAGTATGATCAAATGGGCAATCCGATTAGTGTAAAACTGCCCAATGGAGGAGAAATACACCTTACCTATGATAAATCCAACCGACTGATTCAACATGAAGATGCAGTAGGGGGGCAAACGAAATTTGCATATGATGCCTGCGGAAACCAAGTGCAGATAAAAGATGTAAGAGGTAAAATTATTAATTACCATTATGATGCATTAAGCAGAGTAATAGAAGAATCGGATTCACTTGGCATGGTAACTCATTACGAATATGATGTTGCTGGAAACTTAGCACGGATCATAGATCCGGCTGGTAATTGGAAACAGATGGAGTATGATGCAAGTGGAAGGAAAATTAAAGAAACTGATATTCGTGGTAACATAACTACCTTTTGTTATAATTCAATGGGCAAACCGATATCTGTTAAGGATGCAATTGGAAGGACGACTTCTTATGAATACTATCCCGGAGGTCTTTTAAAAAAAGTAAATTATCCTGATGGAAAAGGTGAGAATTATATTTATGATGGAAACCGGAACATATTGGAAAAATGGGATAGTGAGGGGTACCGTATTCGTTATTACTATGATTGTCAGAACCGCATAATATCAATAAAAAGCAGTGACAGTCAGGAAAAATCCTATTCTTATGATACAACTGGGAATATAACTTCCGTTACGGATGCCAATGGAAATACAACCAAGTACAGCTATTCTCCGGCTGGAAGGCTTATGAGCGTGGAAGATGCAAAGGGGAATCTTACGAGATATGGTTATGATCCTTTGGGTAATGTAACTGTGGTATTCCGAACAGGGAACCAGTCTGAGCGTCACATGGAACTGGAGGAGGCCATAAAGCTAAATCAAATTCAACATAGCCTGCATCTGACGTTTTATGAGAGGGATTTGACCGGGCGGATACTTTCCGTGACGAATCCATTGGGAAATAAGGAACAATATGAGTATGATGCTGCCGGAAACGTACTAAGAAAAACGGATCGGGATGGCTACTGTACTTCATTTTCTTACACCATTGACGGACAGATTGAGAGCATCACTTATGATAATGGAGACCAAGTAGAATACTCCTATGATCCACTCCGGCAGCTTAAGGAGGTAAAAGACTGGCTTGGAATCACTATTGCCGAGTATGACAGTTTTGGAAGAATACAGAAGATAACGGATCATCGAGGGCAAAGTATAGCTTATGAGTTTGGTGACCTGGATGAGAGGAAAGCTATTGTCTATCCTGATGGAAGCCGGACAGAATATGCCTATGACAATCTGCTGCGTATGAAGGAAGTTCGTTGCAGAGGTAGGCGTGTGAATTATCAATATGACCAGTCAGGAAGATTATCAGAAAGAAGTTGCAATAACGGTCTCACCACGTTCTGGAATTATGACCACGCTGGCAGACTGACTGAACTTATTCATAAAAAGGATGATACAGTACTGGAAAATTACCAGTATACGTATGACCGTATGGAGAATAAAACTGAAATTCGGAAATATCGAAAGGGAGTACCGGAAGAAAGCGGGAAATACAGGTATCATTATGACCATAATGGCAGGATGGCCGCTGTAGAAAAGGATGGACAGACACTGCGGGAATATGCTTATGATGCATTTAATAACCGGACAGTAATGCTGGAAGGGAAAGAAAAAACTGAATATTCCTATAATGCTGCGGATCAGATGATCCAGAAAACAGGCAGAATCAGACACATATACGATTATGATTTAAGAGGAAACTTGACAGAAATCCGGAACGATAGCACAATAGAACATGAGTATACTTACGATGCCATTGGCAGGCTGAGCATGGCTGCATCTGGTTCTGGTAAAAAAAGCAGCTGTTATGTTTATAATGGTTTGGGCAGAAGAGTTGGGAAGACAGAAAAAATTCTGGAAGCAAAAAGCAGCCAGACGGAATATCTTCTTGATATGACAAAAGATTATAATGATTTGCTTGCGGCAGAAAGTGGGGGGAAGCGTCAAAATTATTTGTGGGGAAAATTTCTTGAAGGTATGGAGGAAGGGGGATTAGAAAGTTTTGCGCTTTTAGATGAGATGGGAAGCCCAGTCAGATTTCAATGGCATAACGGAAACGATATAGAATGTTATGGATATGATGAATTTGGTTGTGATATGTATGGAAATGCTGGGAAAAAACAGCCTTTTTCCTATACCGGATATTTGGCAGATGAGGTGAGCGGCACCTACTTCGCACAAGCGAGAGAGTATATCCCGGAGATTGGAAGATTTGGTGGAGAAGATATACTAAAAGGGTATCTTGACAGTTCTTCATCTTTAAATAGTTATATATACTGTCTTAATTCACCTTTAAATTTTATTGATTTTTTAGGGAATGAATCAGAGTATTGGATTGTACTGATGGAGCAAGGTGGTGATGCCCATAAAACCTTAAAAACTAAAATGACCGGCTGCCCAGGGCTGGTTCCGGAAGCACTCATACCGGATGGATTAGAAAAAGGAAATGGGTCAGGGTATTCCACACCGTCAGGATCAGGCCGCGCAGACTACATATATTATAATGCCGCTGGGCAGATTGAAGTATATGAATTAAAACATGATACTGCATTTGGAAGAACAAGAGGTCAGGTACAGTTAGGCGCATATATAAATGCTATAAATAATAATAAGACAATATATGATGGGGAAAAGGCGGTAGAAGGTTATTCCTTAAATAGTATGTTTAATTGTTCACTTCCCAGCCTTAAATATCCAAAGAAAATGATTAATTATCATACAGATCCAAGTTATCCGGGGATGATTTTCTGGTCTTATGATGATAGAAAAAAACAGCCGCAGGAAGCGTTAGTAGCGTTGCCGAAAGATGCTTTAGAATGGGCTAAGAATGCTGGTCTGGTAGTAGGTGCTGTGGGATTGACAGCATTCGGCCTTGCCTTGTTCGCGGATGATGCGACTGGTTTTGGAGTATTAGATAATGGTTTTGCTGTGGCGCTTATTACAAAAGCAGCACAAATATTTACACAAGTATTTGGTAGTTGCCCGGCTATAAACTAAAGTATTATCAATATAATATAAAATACAGCATTTGTGTGGAAATGGAGGAAAGATGGGAAAGAAAAGTATTGTAATTGAAATAATGGAAAAAAGATTATCTCCCTATGGCTTTCATTATGCAGGATATGAGGGCTACCGTTGGAGATTCAGCAGAGAGGTAGAAGGGGTGATTCAAAGTATAGTGATTCAACGGAGTTACGCGGCAAATGACTATACTTTAGAAATTGATGCTGGTTTTCGGTTTTGCAGATCCAAAGAAATAACCAATGACCCTAAATGCAATTTAGACTTCTTGGGTTTTAACAACGAGCAAGAACAAAGAGATGTGCTAAATAAGCTGTTAGACGTTGCTGAAAAATACGGAATGAATAAACTCACTGAATTAACCAAAGAAGCAAAAACCAAACCAGATCCGATTGAACTGCCAGAACCCACTATTCAAATGTATGAGAAGTTATATAAAGATAATTCTGCATTGACTCAGCAATTTATAAGTAAGATTATGGTGGATGGTCCAATAAGGGAGACTGATATTCTACTGTTACTAAAAAAGGAACTGAAAGAACTGCAAGGGAAAACGTATGAGTCTGTACAGGATAAACTGGTGGAGTTTGCTTCTGTGTATGGAAATATGTTAATTAATAAGCTAGGAGGACGTTGGAAATATAATAAACGTATTGCTAAAACTGGCTTGGATATAACATTATGTCGTTGGATTAATGTGTTAGAAGTTTTTATTGAAGCATGGCATAAGGGAAAAGATGATTTAATAATAGAGGAATATAACTATAGGTGTAGTAGGGTTATTCCTTGGGTAACTAACTGCAGGCAATTATATGGGGAAGATTGGCAGCCGCCGTCAACTTCAGCTGAATGGGAGATTCCGCCAATGTAGTATATATGGTACCATAAGCAGTACTTATGCAGAGAAAAGTAGGAATGATGGGAAAGAAAAGTGTTGTAGTCGAAATAATGGAAAAAAGGCTGTCTCCCCATGGCTTTCAATATGTGAGTTATAATAATCTGATTTGGACCTTTAGCCGAGGGGTAGAAGGGGTAAATCAGTTTATAACGATTCAAAAGAGTCAATGGGAAAACTCTTATGCACTAAATCTTTATGTCTATGGGGTGGGGCTTCCGATATACCGAACAAAAGAGCTTACCAATGACCCGGAATACAATTGTGACTTCCTGAGTTTTAACAATGAGCAAGAGCAAAGAGAAGTGCTGAATAAGCTGTTAGATGTTGCTGAGAAATATGGCATTGATAAATTAAATGAATTACCTAATGAAAAAAAGTCATGATGGAGCCTCTTATGTAATGAAGTTATTAATTGGGTAAGGCAATGCAGGGCATTATATGGAGAAGACTGGCAACCTCCGGAAACGAAATATAAAATACCATCACTGTAATTTGGTGTTTATGGTAACCCTCAATAATCGGATAATAAAAAGATTTTCCCTAGACTAAAATGATGCAAAAGGATTTTGTATGAACATGGAAAGCAGTTTTTGTGTGATATAATCGCTATATTTTAAAAGTCAGGTACACAGTTAGGCTTAATAGCAGATCATTCCGCCAAGAGAGTGGTCTGCTTTTTCATGGACTGTACCAGGTTTCGTTATGCGCGTGAAAGAGAACCCCTTATTCTAAGAAAATGTAATTGTAGAAAAAGAACAATTGGACTGTATAAATATATTGTTAATACAACATATATATCAGGGAAATATTTATATCTGCAGATAAGGCTTGGAAAGAAGGCTGGCAGTCAATTATAGATGAAATTGATAAAATTTTGGATGCAAACGTAGAAGGAGGAGTCGGAATTGGAGGAAAGGTTTCAGTCGGGTTAGTAAATATCAGCTTTATATTAAAAAATTATCTTGAGATGGACGAACACATGGACGTTTCTTTTAAAGGTCAAGCAGGAGGTGGTGTAGGTATACCGGATAGTTTGGTATTATCGTTGGCTGGTGAGTATAATTATGGTACATATGAGTTTACTCCAATAGTTTGTTTGAACGACGGGATATTTGATGGTCATTTAAAGTTGACGTTTGGTGTTGAGGTATACGCAGGTGTTGAAGGAGGTGGTAATGTTACCATTGATTTTAGTGAGATTGGATTATTGGCATATAAGTGGGTGAAAAGCCAGTTTGTAGAGTGCGAAAGTCAAAGATAAAGGAATTGTAATAAATGATATATGGAGATTAATAAAAAATGAATAAAATTAAATTTATAAGAAGTTTATTTTTAGTTTTAGTTACATGTTTATATGCAATTATTCTAAGCGGTTTCAGCTCTGGTGAAGTTATTGCATCAGAGTTAAATACAGAAAAATCATCTGCAAATATGACTCCAGAATCCTATTTAGAGCAATATCTAGAGGCATTCAATAATCAGGATGAGGAAGCAGCTTACCGTTTATGGATTCATGGTGATAATTCAGAAAAAGCAAGAAAATCTTTTGCGGACTTATTTAGTGGACATTTGAAAATTTGGGGTATAAAAAAAGCATATACTTATACTAAAAGTGGTGAAAAATATAGACCTGCTGAGGGAAAACGACCTGCAGGAATTCTATATACCTATGAAATTAAGTGTCCCGAGGATACTTTTCAAGTTGAGTTATCAATTGATAATAATTATAATGGAAAATCTGGGCTAAACTATTTTAAATTAAAACGCCAGGAAGAGCCAACAGGAAAATTTAGTACTTGGCGAAAATTTGATTTTGCACAATGGGTTATGGCTTTTTGTGCCATACTAGAAGTGATTTTTACTTTATATACATCAGGTATTTGTATAAAAAAGAAGCAGAAACGTTGGGGATTATGGCTTCTTTTGATTATGATTGTATATGGAGGCGTATGCTTCACAGTGACAGAAAATGTTAAAGTGGGTTTTTTTGTGTATACGCTATTTATGCCTAAAATAATGAAATATACAACTGGTATACAGGTATTTTTATCGGCACCAGTTGGTGCGATTGCTTATTGGATATTTAATCATAACAATAGAATAAAAAAAGACATAAAGTAAGTTGTTACTGACGGTTTAAAGTTTTTAAACAACCGACAGATTTTATTCAGTTATGTTCGATATCCCTGTCTGCCAGAGTTTTGATTGATAAGAACTCCACAGTTCATTCCTCGAAGAGAATGGTCTGCTTTTTTCATGGACCGTGCCTTGGTTCGTGATGCACCGTGAATGAGAACTCCTTACTCTAAGAAAAGTTAATGGCAGAAAAAGAACATTAGACTTAATAATTGTTAATACATCAGATATACCAGAGATATATTTATCCTTATCCGTTAGTTATATTGTCTTTAAAATCTCCTATATACGATAAAATTAGTGCGTTTTGCATAGTAAACGATAGAATTAATTGTCGTTATTCGTTGTTTTCGTGGTATTTGCATGTTATAATTTACATAGTTACAGAAAATAACAGACGCATTCCTTCGTTATGGGTGAATTTCTTAAAGGATAGGTGTGTTTACTTATAGGGACGGGACACTTTTTTGTCCTTGAACTAATGATTTTATTTAAGAAACCAGTAGATATGTTTTCCTAGTGACAAATGTTGAAGCGGTGATAATGATGACGTATTGTGGCAAAAAGAAGAAATAGATGGGTTTGACCACAAAATATAGTGGTTTTGCTCATCCACGGATGACATAGGGGATTAAAGGTATAATCTTTATATTAGCAAAACTAATGAACAGAAAAGAAAATGGAATCACAAATCTCAGCTTTACATTGCGACCTGCCTCTTCCGATGAGACAGATCTTTTTTATAGTATTCTATGCAAATAATAGAATAGAAACCAAATGCATTAGTAACCTGTTCATGTTGCAAACGCAGCGTAGAGTTGGAACAACCATTATTTACATGGGTCGGCAGCGAAAGGAATTTATTATGATGGTCGTTCCTATGCAAGGCAGCAACGGTTTATATATGAATGAGATGAGAAAGAATTGAAAAAGAGTGATTATAAATCAAATATTTTAGGATTTATACTATCTATTGGTATTTCAGTAAAACTGCAGTAAAGTTGACATAATATTACCCTAGATTACCAAAAATTACATGTAGCCGGTTAAATGTTACATGAAGTACAATTTTGATGATTTATGGTATATAATGTAACATTAGAATAGTATTAAATAGTGATGAATAAAAAAGTCCAAACAAATGCGAGAGGTGCTATTTTATGAATGCAGTAACATCTGGGAACCTAATAATCAGCAGCGATCTGAATATCAGTGAAATTCAGGAATTTGATATGAAAATAGAGAAAAACTGTCATACCGCTGCCAGGATCACAGGATTTGTACCGGATGAAACAGGAGAGTCTCCGGCCTTTCAGAAATTGGAGGAAATAAAATGTTTAAAAAGAGATTGCATATAGTTATAATATGTGTAATGCTATTAACCTTAACTGGTTGTATACAAATGAAGGATTTTATCTATCCCTCTCATACATTTTCTATAACTCTAGATACAACAGAGGATTTATCTAAAACTCAGCTTAAGCAAGCATGTGATGTAATAGAAAATAGAATAAAAATATTAAAAATAGATGGGACAGCAAGTGGTAAAAACCAATCTATAATTGTAACTATAAAAGGTATTGATAGATCAGATGAATTGATCGAAAAATTATGTCGTAGGGGGAATATTTGTTTTATTGATGAGAATGGTAATACAATATTGGATAATAGTTCAAATGATTT
This sequence comes from Lacrimispora xylanisolvens, assembly GCF_002934545.1. GTDB lineage: Bacteria > Bacillota > Clostridia > Lachnospirales > Lachnospiraceae > Lacrimispora > Lacrimispora xylanisolvens. Next base: position 204,203 of record NZ_PTJA01000006.1, on the reverse strand, counting down.
AATTGAATCGGCTCAAATTTATTATAAACCATTAGACGGTAAATCTAATTTTTCGTTAGAGGTTCATTTATGTAAAAAAGCTGCTGAGGAGTTTGGAAATTTTACAGAGCAGAATATAGGAAAACATATAGGTATTATTATTGATCAAGAGATGTATTCCTATCCACTAATTTCGGAAAAAATTGAAAATGGCATATTTGAGATGGATAATATTAAAGACGAAGAGAATGCATTAATTATTAAATACTTATTTTTATCTGAATATTTGCCCTATGAGTTTTCGCTTCGTCAATAAATTTATAAGTTGGAGGAATATGCTATGAAAAGATTTATAGCAGCTATAATTGATATTGTTTTATTTTATATTTTTAACTCCCTTGTGGTATTGCTATTATTAGCTTGTATATTAAATTCAAATTTGTATATATTTATAGATTTAATATTTAATTTTTATATGGTTATAATGATAATTATATTATTTGCTTATTTTTTTATAGCAGATTATAAATTTTCTGAACTCACTGTGGGTAAAAAAATTATGAATATAAAACCTTATCAGCATGTCGAAAAGATAAAATTTGAATATGCATATGTACATACGTTAATTAAAATAACAGCTTCAATATTGTGGCCAATCACACTTATTTATTTTCTGACTCACAATAATACAATGTTCTATGATACGATTTTAAGTATAGAAATAGAAAATTAATAATTATTGAAAAATGTAAACTGTAAGGGATCTGGGATTGCCGTTGGATTAACGTGTTGCAGGAAGTACCTTATACAGAAAACGAGAAAAGATGGGAAAGAAAAGTGTTGTAGTTGAAATAATGGAAAAAAGACTGTCTCCCTATGACTTTCAATATGTGGATTATAATAATCTGATTTGGACCTTTAGCCGAGAGGTAGAAGGGGTGGAACAGTATATAGCGATTCAAAAGAGTCAATGGGAAAATTCTTATGCACTAAATCTTTATGTTTATGGGGTGGGTCTTCCGATATACCGAACAAAAGAGCTTATCAATGACCCGAAATACAATTGGGACTTCCTGAGCTTTAACAACCAGCAAGATCAAAGAGAAGTGCTGAATAAGCTTTTAGATGTTGCCGAGAAATATGGTATTGATAAATTAAATGAATTAGCTAATGAAAAAAAGGTCATGGTGGAGTCTCCTAAGCCAACTACTCAAATGTATAAGAAGTTATATGAAGAGAATGCTGTACTGATGAAGCAGTTTATGAGCCGGATTAATGCGGTTGATTTGCCAGAGGCGGACATTTTACAGTTGTTAAAAAAAGAACTTGAAGAAATACAAGGAGAAATGTATGAGGACATACAGGATAAGTTGGTAGAGCTTGCTTCCGTGTATGGAAATATGCTAATTAAGAAGTTAGGAGGGCGTTGGGAATATGTGAAATCCAGTGGTAAAGCTAGTGTAGATATTCCATTGTTTTGTAGGTGTAACATTCTAGTCGATTTTATTGAAGCCTGGCAAAAGGGTGAAGAAAATTTAATAATAAAAAATTTCAATCATAAATGTAATGAAGTTATTAATTGGGTAAGGCAATGCAGGGCATTATATGGAGAAGACTGGCAACCTCCGGAAACGAAATATAAAATGTCCTTGGATAATTATGGAAAAATTTAAGTAGAGAAACAAGTAACTGGATATCCTTATAGCTTAACTGGGATGGAAAAAATAGATATATATTTAAGTAATACAAGCTTTAAATTCCATGAAAATTTATAACGTTAACGAAAATGGGACAATATTTGATCCAAATGGCTGGACTGTACCTTGTCCATCAAAGCCTAATAAAAATCTTCGATATTACACTTTTTTTGATGAACCAGGAATGATTTATTGGGGGTATGTAAACAAACCCAAGAAAGAGCCTGTAGCTGTACCAGCAGAAAGTCTGGAAAAATATAAGAATATGGAAAAGGCAGCAAAAACTGTTGGTATAGGTGTTGGTGCAGGATATATAATTTATAGAGTATTAAGAATAATTGATATCCAAAATACATTTAAAAATATTATTCTTGAGGTAAAATTTATGACAAATTTACTTAAAAAAATAGGGAAAATTGTGGTTATTACTATGATTTCGATAATATTAATAGCTACAATCTTATATTTTTTATTATTAAATTTACATAGATATAAAAATAGTAATAATGATTCTGTAAGCATAAATTTAAGTGAAAACAGCTATACGCTTACTATAAAAAAACCAGAACCTCAATATGCAGATACTATGGAAGAAGCTCTTCAAATAAATTCTGAATATTTTTTTTCAAGATATCCATATATGAATAAAGTGAGTGATATTATTAAAATATTAGAAAATGATAATTATGCTACGATGTTTTATCATGTAGATGGAGGATTAGAATCAGATGGAATTGTGGCTAGTAAATTTATGGTTATGACAATAAATGAAAAAAAACAATATGCATTAATTTTAACAAATCCAGAAACTGTAGGTGGTAAGTGGAGATCTAAACCATTAATAACTGCTAATCGGTCGGCTCCTTTATATGATTTATTGGCTCAATATAGCATTAATGATGGAGAACGATTTATATTTGGTAGTTTTGGAACTGATAAAGTAAATACTCTAAAAATAGAAGGTCAGAGTCCAACAGAGATAATCGAATATAATGCAAAGGGGAAGAAAGAGTACTTTTGGTATTATGAAAATTTAATTAGCGATAAACCAAGCTCACAATTCGATATAGAAATGGAAGAAGAATGAAAGTTAAAACAAGAGAATTGAGACCAGTATAGAAGTGGAGTAAAAGTGAAAAAGTCAGAAGAAGTTAAATGTCTGTGTTTCTGGACCTATGTGGTAAATAAAGACCATCATTATTCTGACAATTGTGATAATGGTTTTCTTGTGACAACGACGGTTCTTGATGCTCCTTATTACTTTCGACAGTGGCAAGAGCACTCACAGTATTATGAAAAAGGAACGATTATGGGAAAGAAGAGTATCGTAAAATTAAGAAAATGCTGTAGTATCAGTCAACCAAGCAGAAGAGGTTAGCATAGAGGAGCTATTAGCATGAGTACTGTCCGGGTCAATAAATAGAGAGATCTCTCAGGGAATGCTAAGCAACAGTCGCTTTGGAAACTTGATATACCGTATATGGGCGAAAACTGTGACTAGAGGATGGTGATGCCATATAAGAATGTATTGCAAACCACTGGTAAAGGCTTTCTTTGCATGGATACAAGAAAACCGTGATAAAGTTCCACCAAAATCGGAGACAGGAAAGGGTTTTACTTATTGCCTGAATCAGGAGAAGTATCTAAAAGTATTTTTGGAAGACGGCATGGTCCCTGCAGATAACAATGCTGCAGAGCAGGCAATTCGTGGATTCTGTATTGGAAAAGCCAACTGGCACATGATTGATACCATCAACGGAGCAAAGGCCAGTGCAGTTATCTATAGCATTGCTGAAACTGCAAAAGCCAACAACCTAAAGCCTTACAATTATTTCGAATATTTGTTGACAGAAATCCCGAAACATCAGGAAGATACCAGCCTGGATTTCATGAAAGAATTACTTCCATGGTCAGAATCACTTCCAAAAGAATGCCTTAAAACAGTAGTTAATAAATAATAAAGTACGTGCCGCCAGTAAAGGCGGCATTATTGTAAAGGTACGAATGTTTTACCGTTTACTCGAAATCTGTCATATAAAATAACAAATGATAATATAAGTTATAGTCTCTATATGGTAAAATAAAGGTAATTACAATAAGTTAATTTCAGGCTAATTGCCCGCTGATGAAATAAGGGTGTAACTGCCGCTTTTTAGGGAGTGCCTACCTCAAACCTTGTTTGATGGGAATGCAAAAATTTACAAGATTGTCACCATTGATTCCAATAAGTTTCTCTTTGCGGAAGACATATTAACCCTGTTATCTGTAGGCTGAAATCCCAAATCAATAAAGCAAATCGGAATAACAGTCTCAGGCAAGTTAAAGATTTTTCTAGTTTCGTCCCTCTTTAACACACCAGCCCAAACTGATTCAACACCTGCATTATAAGCAGCAAGAAGCATATGTGTTGCTACAATGGTACCGTCAATTTCTGCTGAAGGCCCAGCGATTGCTGTATCTGCACATACCAGTAATACTATAGGTGCGCCATAACGACAAGGATGAACCTTGTCCATTTTTTCCAAAGACATTTCTGTTTCAAGAACATATATTTTTTGTGGTTGTTTGTTATAAGCAGTCGGTGCTAGACGTCCTGCTTCCAATATCTGCATCAGTTGTTCTTTTGAAGGTTTTTTATTACTATATTTTCTAACAGATCTTCTGTCCATTATAACTCTAGTGAATTCCATAAAATTCTCCTTTCTAATGTTTATTATGCGTTGGTATTCTTATCTACGGCTTCGCTTAAAAATTTGATGAACAGTTCGCCATCATCATTAAATCTACGCATACGTTCACTTCCTATTTTTTCTATCGCAGAAAGTTCAACTCTTCGTAGCTCATTGAGAATCGAATCGGCGTATGCTTGTCCGATTTCGGTTAAACTGATTTGCTTGTTTCGCTTATCCTTTAACATCGGGTGAAGGACAGCATAGCTTTTTTGCTCCAGATCTTTCAGAGCTGCATTCACAGTTTGCTTCGGTATCATGTATCGCTGACTGATTTTTTTCTGGGTACACTCATCTTGGGCTTCGTCAATTGCGGCAAGAACCAATAAATAGCTAACAGATATTCCACGTGACTTTGCCCATTCATCATATATATAATTGATTTCCTGCCATATTGAATAATAGCGGGTTAGTTCCCTTGTTAAAACTGCATTATTACTCAAGTCGACACCTCCAACTATAATAGTCTATTTATGGACTATTATAGTCTTGAATTGGACTATTGTCAAGGAGAAAAATAATCGAAGAAGATGAAATTGACTTTATACCTGATTTATAAGGCTCAGATTAAAAATAATTATTCTAATAAGCATAGCAGGAACTACCTATATAGATACAGACGTTACGAATGGAACTACTTACTATTATATTGTAACGGCAATCATCAACGGTAGCGAAGGATGGAATTCCAATGAAGCCTCAGCAACTCCACAAGCTTCCACTGATCAGCCAACCGGTAATAAAGCTCTTCTTGTGATTACTATGGTCACCGGCGAACGGAAGGAATACGAAATGACTGCAGACAAAATAAATGACTTTGTAACATGGTACAATAGTAAAGCAACATCAAGTCCAACATATGCAATTGAAAAAGATTATAATAAAGCTTCATTTACAGCGCGTAAAGATTATATTGCTTACGAACAGATTTCGAACAATGAAGTGAACGAATATAACAATTAATGATGACTAAATACAGGCGGGTATCCGGAATTTCGGACCCGCCTTACATTATCGTTTTTTATAGTACTGCTCATACCAGCGTGGCTGCTTAAAATACTGAGGGATGCTTTCTGTGCTCACTGTAAAATCCGCAACAGCTATTATTAGAGTTACATACCTGCTTTAAAGATATGTGCTGTCTACTATATAATGTTTAATTGCGCACTCAGAAATGAGTGCGTTTTGTCTAAATAATAGAGGAGAAGTTGTTTGCGCTTGTACTCACCTTGCTATATAATTATAGAATGCATGAAAAGTATATAGGCTAATATAGGGAATAGCCTGTGAACTTTTGGATCTGTTGACAAATAGACTCTGAGTGCAGTGTACGTTAACTTTAGGTTCATTTTACTTCAAATAAGGCTGGTAAATCACGGTATGAGACCGTATCAAAATCCGTGTTAACGTATCAAGCTGATAGGGAAGGAAGTCAATCGAAATGAAAATGAATGAAAAAGGTCAAATGGTAGCACCTGCTACCTGTAGGATGACAGCCGAAGATTTTGAAAATAAAGGTGGAACAAGTGTATATTGGTTAGGTGGAGGCGGAGCCATGATAAACAGTCAGGGCACAGTCATCATGATTGATCCCGTATTGGATGGGTTTGATATGCCACTGCTAATTGATATACCGATTTTATCACAAGAAGTACTTAAGGTGGATGCGGTTCTGGTTTCCCATTCAGATAGTGATCATTATTCCAGAGCTACCTGTAAGAACTTGAAATCTGTGTGCAATGCATATCATACAACCCTCTATGTGGCTTCATTAATGAAGGAAGAGTGTGACATTGATGCAAATGGGCATGATATAGCAGACCATATTCAAGTGGGCGAGATAGACATAGAACTGACACCAGCAGATCACGCATGGCAGAGATTGTATGAAAGCTATAATTACCGGGTATGGGAAGACAGAGAATGTTGTGGATTTTATTTGCGTACAAGAGATGCAAAAATCTGGTATGTTGGAGATTCTAGATTAATGGAATGTCAGCTACACATGGATCCGCCGGATGTAATACTCTTTGATTTCTCAGATAATTATGTACATATTGGTTTGGAAAATGCATACAAACTAGCCAATACTTATCCTGATGCGAAGCTTGTGCTGATTCATTGGGGAACAATGGATGCACCAAATGAGAAAGCATTTAATGGCAATCCGCAGAATATTTACGATCATGTAGTCAATCCAAAGCGCGTAATTGTGCTGGCGCCAGGACAGGAATTCAAAATTTGTTAAGAAAATAGAAACAAATGATTTATGAAAATTAAGAAGAAAGAGATATTACCCTCGTGTGATATCCCTTTCTTTAATTGAAGAAATAGACTGATCTGCAACATCTCTAATAAAGAGCAGGCTAACTGCCCGTTTTCATGGTGAACCGTTAAGGCAAGCCTCATAGATACTCTATGTTATTTTCCATACTTAAGTGTCCATTTATAAATCTCATAAAAAATTGGTATCAGGTCTCTGCCTTTTTCCGTTAAAGAATATTCTACGTGAGGGGGAATTTCATTATATTGAATCCGGTTAACCAGATCATAGGATTCAAGTTCCCGTAGTGTAGTGGTCAGCATTGTATTTGTAATTTCCGGTAGCGCTCTCTTTAACTCTCCGAAACGTATACTGTCCTGCTTGCATAACTCAAATAAGACATGGTTTGTCCATTTACCCTGTAACATGACCAAAGAGTTGCTTATACGACAATCATTTACTGTTGGTTTAAATGAATTAAGCGATTTTAAAAATTCCTCATAAGTTAAACTGTTATTCATAATGTCTCTACCTCCTGTGTGGAAATACCTATGGTATCAAGAACTATACTATGTCAGATTATTCTGCGTACTTGAACTATATTTTGATTATAGTATACTAAATATACCACGATAAATCAATATTTTTCAGGAGGATTTGAACTATGGGCAAAATTGTTGTTTTTAAAGGTAGCCCCAGAAAAAACGGATACAGCACAAAGCTGGTTGAACAGGTGATTTCGGGCGCAAAAGACGCTGGTATGGAAGTTATAACCTACGATCTCAATGACGACGGTATAAAAGGCTGTCAAAGCTGTTTTTATTGTAGGGCAAACGATGGTTGTGCTATAAAAGACAATCTGCAAACCATGTATGGAGAAATAGCTGCATGTGATGGTATCGTTGCAAGCTTTCCAATATATTTCGCCGGAATCAACGGTCAGTCAAAGACATGGATGGATAGGTTGTATCCTGTGGTAAACGCTGATTACTCACCGCGTTATCCCGGTAAGAAAGTCGTAACTGTGTATGCTCAGGGAAATCCTGACAAGGAAATGTTTAAACAGGTAACTGAGTCAACAGATTCATTGATAAAATTACTCGGGTGGGAGCTTGAAAGCAGTTTGCTTGTTTATGGAAGTGGTGTACCAGACTATAAAATCCCGCAGGAATTATTGGATGAGGCGTATGAAGCGGGAAAACGATTGGTGCAGTAATAGTCTCCAATAAACTATTTATATAAAACTCGATGAGCTGCTTTAATTTATGAAAGGAAGATGTCAAATGAAAACATTAGTAATAGTTGGGGCGGGACCCGGATTAGGAATGTCAATTGCAAAAAAGTTCGGACAAAATGGATTTCGTGTAGCGCTTATATCCCGAAATGTAGAAAAGTTGAACAAAGAAGTTAATGAACTGGAACAACAAGGCATCGAAGTGGCGTCATTTCAAGCAGATATACTAAATAAAGATCAAATTCGTTTAGCGATTGCTGCTGTTAAAAAGAAATATGGATTTATTGATGTACTTGAATACAGTCCAACACCTGGTATAGAAACAGTAGCAACTACTCTGGATGTAACAGAAGAAAATGCACTATATCAATATCAATTCAACGTATTAGGTGCGATATCCACTATTAAAGAAGTTCTTCAGGATATGTTGGATAAAGAGAGTGGGGCTTTACTGTTTACGACAGGAGGATCTTCAGTCAATCCAACGCCTGGAATGGGTAATGTTGGAATTGCAATTTCCGGTCTGCGTAATTATATCTTTAATTTGAACAGCGAATTAAAGAACAAAGGTATCTATGTGGGGCATGTATCAATTGGAATCTGGATGCAGCCGAATTCAGGAGTTCAAGATAAAATTGCGAATATTTGGTATGATATGTATACCAAAAAAGATCGCATTGAAGAATATGTTACAGAAGATAAAATCGATCAAATAAATTAGATATTTATCATCTCATATATTCATCAATGAACTCTATAATAATTCAATGAAGTTTTTTTAATAGGAGATTTTCAGATGAGTAAAACACTTATTGTTTTCTATTCAAGGACAGGTAATGTCAGACTGCTTGCGCAAAAGGCGGCACAGCTCTTAAGCGCAGACGTGGAAGAACTGAAAGACCACTCAGAATGGTCTGGGAGTATCGGGTTTGTTAGACGTTTTCACCGTGCTCTCATCAAAGGAGATACAACTCTTTCCGCTACGACATATGACCCAAAGAGTTATAATAAAATTCTTGTATTCACACCTAATTGGGGGCCTGCCCTCGCTCCAGCGGTCAGAACTTACTTGAAGCAAAATAAAGATTCAATACCTGAACTTAGCTTGGTTGTGCTTGGCGCGTTTTCAGATGCCAGCGGGGCGAAAGAAGAAGTGGCGGCTATGGGCTTTAAGCTGAACAACGTTTTAGGACTTCTTGATAAAGGGCAGACAGGGAAAGAAACAGGAGAGCTTCAAGGAGAAAATCTTACAAAACTACAAGAGTTTATTGAAAGTATTTAAACTTAATTGAAAGTATTTGTAACAGGTGAACAGGTTTTACGACCGACTCTAAATAGAAATAACAGTTGGTGGTAAGAGTTAAGAAAGGAGTTTTATGAATATGAAAATAGAGATTTGGTCAGATATTGCGTGTCCGTTTTGTTATATCGGCAAGCGACGCCTGGAAATAGCTTTGGAGCAGTTTGAGCATAAGGAGGATGTCAAAATTGCTTTCCGTAGTTTTCAGCTAGACCCTTATGCGAAAAAGAATACCGGCATGGATATTCATCAGGTTTTATCTAGCAAGCATGGTATGTCATATGAAAAAGCAAAGCAACTGAATTATCAGCTCGAACAGCAAGCGAAAGAAATCGGACTGGATTATCATTTTGATACATTAATCCCTACTAATTCCTACGACGCGCTCCGCCTTTCATATTTTTCAGAAGAGAAAGGCAAAATGAAAGAAATGATGGAACGCCTTATGAAGGCATATCTGGTAGATTCACTGGATATTGGCGATTATGCCACACTTGCTGGACTGGCAGGCGAAATTGGGCTTAATGAGAAAGAGGCTTTGGACGCTTTAGCAGACGATCGGTATAGTGAAAATATTGCAAGAGACAGGGCAGATGGATTAAAAATCGGTATTCAGGGTGTTCCGTTTTTCATTATAAATGATAAATATTCTATCACTGGAGCACAACCTAGCGAGATTTTTTTAGAGATACTTCAAAAGGTATGGAAAGAAGACTATGACAATGCTAAGACCAAGGAGAATAAATCTGGACCATCGTCCGATGGGTATTGCTCTGATGGAACATGCAAATTAGATTAATGGATTAAATCCACAATCTGGACGTTTGTATTCAAGCTGTAACATTTTAATATAGAAGTAAATGAATAGTTGATATAAATAGGATACATCTATAAGAGGTTACCTCCATAAACATTGAACTTTGGTCGGGGATATGTGTCGGGGAGGCTTCTTATAGATGTATTTTATTGCAACAAAATAATTTTAATTGTGCGCTTTTTAATCACAAAATTTAGTTTACAAAGCATTTTAAATTTTCTTTTTAATATATGTGAATTCACAATAAAAATAATCCTTTTATTGGGGAGCAGTAAAAAATGGCGCATTGTACCGCATTCCTACATGTAATATAAACATCGGATGATTATGAATTAATATCATGATGTAGAGGAAAAAATGTCCATCTCCCCCTTTGGAATAACGGCGGTTTAAAGATAAGCTTATTTTATATTACACAATAAGGTAGTGAAAGGGGGGCTATGAGAACTTAAAGATAAGTAATACGAGTGCAGTGTACTTACTAAAAAAGAAGGGAGGTTAAAATGCAGACGTAACGATTAAATTAATCTAAAGGTAGGTTTTAAATAACAAAATAACAAAACAACAAATCAACAAAAAAAGAAAGGAGATATAAACATGGAATCAAAAAATATAATGAAAAAAATAAGCAATAAATTGAGACGAAAATTTTCCATAATCGCTGTACTTCTAGCTATACTTTTCGCAATACCTGTAAATTCAGTTGCGGCGGAAACGCTCCCAGCCTCTCCACCGTCAGGCTACGACCAGGTCAAGACCAACATACCACACGGTCAGGTCAGCTATATTACATATCAGTCCACGGCGACAAACAGCCAGCGGAGGGCGAGAATTTACCTGCCTCCGGGATATTCAACAAACAACAAATACAGCGTCATGTATTTATTGCATGGCATTGGCGGAAATGAAGATGAGTGGTACAACAACGGCGCACCCAATGTCATCCTTGACAATCTCATTGCTGCCGGTAAAATTCAACCCTTTATCCTTGTATTACCAAACGGAAATGCGACGGGATCTGGAGTAAGGGATGGTTGGGAGAATTTCACGAAAGATTTGATGAATTCTCTTGTACCCTATATCGAATCACACTATTCCGTTTATACTGATGCCCAGCATCGGGCGATTGCCGGTCTTTCACAGGGTGGCGCCCAATCGCTGAATATCGGGTTGCCCAACGTGGATAAGTTTCCCTATATCGGTGGCTTTTCCTCCTCACCCATCACCAAACAGGTTAACCAGCTGTTTCCTGATGGCGGGACTAAGGTTAGGGCGAATTCAAAACTGCTGTTTCTCTCATGCGGAACCTCAGATGGACTTATATCCAATAACAATAGGGTAAGAGATTATTGCAAGTCCAATAATATTCGTTACACGGAATGGCTTCTCCCAGGTAAAGGCCATGATTGGAGCGTGTGGAAGCCAAGTCTGTGGAATTTCGCCCAGATGGCGTGCGCAGCAGGATTTACGGATCAGAATACGCCAACACCAACCCCTGATCCCGTATCGGCCTTTACACAGATCGAAGCGGAAAGTTTCAAAAACCAGCAGGGAATCCAAACCGAAACCTGCACCGAAGGTGGGGAGAATGTGGGTTATATCGAGAATGGCGATTATGTTAGTTACAGCAATATCGATTTCGGCAACGGTGCGGCAGGCTTCCAGGCCAGAGTAGCCAGCGCTACCAGTGGTGGTAATATTGAGATCAGACTGGATAGTATTAATGGCACTTTGATCGGAACTTGTCCGGTTACAGGAACAGGTGGCTGGCAGAACTGGACCGATGTAAAGAGCAATGTTAGCGGTGCAAGCGGAAAACATGACGTTTATCTGAAATTTACAGGCGGAAGCGGATACCTGTTTAACCTCAACTGGTTTAAATTTACGGCGCCATACAGCATGGAAAGCCTGGGGGTTGTAAACGAACAGGGTTTCACCCTTATGTCTGCACAGACACCTGAACCGACAACAACTACAACAGCAAAAGCTGGTAAATTCCACTGTTTTCTGCTATTAGGCCAATCCAATATGGCAGGTTATGCTTTGGCGCAAGCTTCTGATAAAGTGGAAGACCCCCGCGTGCTGGTATTGGGGTACGATAATAATGCTGCACTTGGACGGGTAACCAATAAGTGGGATGTGGCATGTCCGCCTCTTCATGCTTCCTGGCTTAATGCTATCGGCCCTGGAGACTGGTTTGGCAAGACCATGATACAGAAAGTCCCGGCTGGGGATACCATCGGATTGATACCCTGCGCCATTAGTGGTGAAAAGATCGAGACATTTATGAAGTCGGGAGGCACCAAATATAATTGGATCCTCAACCGTGCAAGAATTGCACAGCAAAATGGAGGCGTCATCGAAGGTATCATTTTCCATCAGGGCGAATCCAACAGCGGCGATCCGAATTGGCCCGGCAAGGTAAAAACACTGGTGGAGGATCTTAGAAAAGATCTAAATCTGGGGAATGTCCCATTCCTTCCCGGCGAACTGCTTTACAGCGGTCCTTGTGCAGGTCACAATAAGCTGGTAAACCAACTGCCTTCCCTGATTCCCAATTGCTATGTAGTCTCTGCAAATGGTCTGGTAGTGGATCCTGGCGATACACAATATCGTCTCCATTTTAGCCACGATTCATCAGTTACCCTGGGCAAGCGATATGCTGATAAAATGATTCAGGCCCTTGGCTGGTGAGCCCATCTTTAAAAAGTACTTGTTGGACACAGTTTCGAAGTTACCTCATATACTATAAAGATACGATAAAAAAATCAGGAGGAAACTGTATGTTAAAAAAGAAGACTTTTGCTGTCTTTCCAATAGCTGCCTCCGCTGCGACTCAGGCAACTTATTATGTTTCGCCCACAGGAAGCGACAGCAACCCAGGAACGCTTGCGGCACCCTTTCAAACAATCACTAAGGCGCGGGACGCTGTCCGCATGATCAACAGCAATATGACCGGAGATATCTATATTTATCTGCGGGGTGGAAATTACAGTATTACCAGTACCATTACTTTCGCACCACAGGATTCGGGAACAAACGGATACAGGATCTATTATCAGGCATACCCTGGTGAGACGCCGGTCTTAAACGGTGCAACAAAAGTCACAGGCTGGACTCAGCATAGCGGCAATATTTATAAAGCTGCGCTCAATCGTTCCACTAAATTGAGAAACCTGTATGTGAATGACCAGAGGGCTTCCATGACCAGCAAAACCGTTACAGCCCGCGGAGGATACGGGACTTATTCCGTAACTGCAGGACAGGCCAGTTGGGCATGGACAAGCGGCAGTAAGAGTGACGGGGTTCAGTATAATGCATCGGATGTACCGGCAATTGCCAGCAACAAAGATGACCTTGAGATCGTAAACGGTACTACCTGGAATGAGAATATAGTTTGTACCAGGGATGTCATTACATCCGGAAGTAACAGAGTGCTTCTTTTGCAGCAGCCTTATGGGGCAATAGCACAGACTCCGGGGTGGGGTGCAGCCTTTAGCGCTTCCGGTACCCATACGATTTATAATGCCTTTGAATTCTTAAATTCTCCCGGCCAATTTTATTTTGACAAGACGGCCAAAACGCTTTATTACTATATCCGTCCAGGCGAGAATATGGCAACTGCCGATGTAGAGGCGCCTGTTGTAGAGAAGCTGATCGACATCGCGGGAACATCAACGACTAACAGGGTTAAGAATATCACCTTTCAGGGCATTACTTTTGAAAATACGGATTACAGCCTTGTGAATGTTGCAGGCTCACACGGTAAATCCACATGTCAGGCAGCACAGGCATTTATTGCTTTTTATAATGACAACTGGCACAACACCAAGTATGATCTTGTTGATACATTGCCGGGAATGATCAACGTAAGCAGTAGCGATTCCATCAATTTTATAAGAAATACAGTGAAGCACAGCGGCAATGATGGAATATCCATGGTAAACGATGTTATAAATTCCAGTCTTATGGGCAACTACATCACGGACATCACATCAAGCGGTATCACAGTAGGGCATCCGCAGCATGTTTATATCGGAGACGGTGGAAACCATGCAAAATATGCTCCCGGCGTAGAAGGGGTCTGTAAGAATAACACCATTAACAATAATTTGTTGTACAACATAAGCACGTCTCACGGATTTGGTGGATGTGCCGCTATCACGGCTTACTTTGTGGATACCATTAAAATAACCAATAACCATGTTCAGTCAACAGCATACAATGGAATCCATTTAGGCTGGGGATGGTGTAATTTCACTGACTCCACTACCTGTAAAAACAACACAGTAAGTAATAACCGGATTATTAATACCTTAACCAGGCTTCATGACAGCGGAGCCATCTATACCATCGGACAGATGCCGGGCACAAACATTAACCAGAACTATGTCAGGGGAATTCCTCCTGCAACCTCCGGTCCGACCTATGGTTTGCATAACGATGAAGGAACTGCCTATATCAATGAAAATGACAACGTACTGGATATTGATCCGGGGGTAAAGTATACCATCAACTGTGAGGATTTTGGACAAAAACACGATTTAACCATATTGCGGACCTATGCCACCGTAAGTAAAATGGGCGTTAATCCTCCAAACAGTAAAATTGATCCCCCGGTTGTCGTACCGGATAACGTATGGCCTTTGACACAGTACACCACCTGTTTGAATTCGGGAATCCAGGAAGCATACAGGGATATTATCCCGGCGAACTTACTTCCAACACCGGATTATGTGTTCCCCGCAAGTTGTGCAGCTGCAGCCGGAACTGACATAAGCATAAGGAGCAGCGGGAATTCTTCAAACACGGTGTGGTTTGCACCGGCTGGAACAACCAGTTTTACCGAGGGATCTGCAATGACAAAAGCGGAAGGAACTTCCACATCGATTACTGCCCCAGCCGCTGCCGGTACGTACCGGTTGTGTGTAGTGAATTCACAAGGCATGAAGATGGGAGAATCGGCGGCACTGCTCCGGGTAAGCGGATCTTCTTCACAGATTGAAGCGGAGAGTTTCAGCAGCCAGTCCGGTATTCAAACGGAAACCTGCAGCGAAGGAGGACAGAACATTGGGTATATTGAAAATGGAGATTATGCCGTATACAACAATATCGATTTCGGTGCAGGAGTGTCAAACTTCCAGGCCAGAGTAGCCAGCGGCGCCAGTGGAGGGAATATTGAGATCAGGCTGGACAGTCTTACTGGTCCATTAGTAGGAACCTGTTCTATTACCGGGACTGGCGGTTGGCAGACGTGGACTACCAGAACCTGCAGTATCAGCGGAGCAAGCGGGAAGCATAACGTATACCTGAAATTTACCGGTGGGAGCGGTTACTTATTCAATATAAACTGGTTCCAATTTACCGGGGGAAGATAGTGTACTCGAATCAAATTGCCGTGTATCCCGTTTGGGATACCGGCAAAATAAAAGAAAGGAGAAATAAAGAATGAGACTAAAACCCTTAATGAATGAAATTGTCAGGAGAATAGTGCCGGCTTTTTTCACTCTTGCAGTACTTTTAGCAATGCCTGTAAATTCAATGGCGGCACAAGCACTCCCAACCATGCCCCCGGCAGGATATGACCAGGCAAGGAACAACGTTCCCCACGGGCAGATCAACAGTATTACTTATCAGTCATCAGCAACAAAAGGCCAGAGGAAGGCGAGAATTTACCTGCCACCAGGATATTCAACAAGCAACAAATACAGCGTTCTGTATTTATTGCACGGCTACGGCGGGAGTGAAGGTGATTGGTTTACAGGCGGAGGCGCAGCCAATGTTATTTTGGATAACCTCATTGCCGATGGAAAAATTCAGCCATTTATCATTGTAACACCAAATGCTAATACATCGTCTATATCTGATAGTAAGCTACCGGATGATATACTCAACAGCCTTATCCCATACATCGATTCACATTATTCCGTTTATACTGACCGTCTTCACAGAGCAATTGCCGGTCTTTCGTATGGTGGTCCGCAATCATATAATATTGGGTGTACAAATATGAACAAATTCGCCTATGTGGGAGGTTTTTCAGGCGGGGGACCTGTTGCCTATCCCACCAACAAACTGTTTCCGGATCCTGCAGCTACCCGTCAGCAGATGAAGCTATTGTTTCTTTGCATTGGAACCAATGATAATTTATCTTACAGTAACGGCATAGCTGATTTTTGTAAAAGCAATAATATCCCCTGCACCTATTATCAAATTCCAGGAAGAGGTCACGATTGGACTGTCTGGAAACCAAGTCTGTGGAATTTTGCACAAATGGCGTGCGCAAAAGGATTTACGGATTATAACATCCCAAAATCGGCATTCACACAGATCGAGGCAGATAGCTACAATAACCAGTCTGGAATCCAGACCGAAACTAGTAACCAGGGCGGAAATTAACCTATTAATAGGAGGTAATTTATGAAAAAAGTATGTAAAGTTGTAGTTTTCCTGATGGCTATTTCCCTATTTCAAACAACAGAGTGTTATGCAGACAATCCAATGGTACAAACGAATTATACTGCGGATCCTGCTCCGACGGTCTATAACGGGACTTGCTATTTGTATACGACTCATGACGAGGACACCATCGTCAATAATTTTTATACCATGAATGACTGGAGATGTTATTCATCCACCGACATGCAAAACTGGACGGATCATGGATCACCGTTGTCTTACAACACATTCAGTTGGGCAAAAGGCGATGCATGGGCTGGTCAGGTTATTAACAGGAACGGAAAGTTTTATTTCTACGGTCCGATGACCCGGAATAACGCCGGGGGCGCAAGGGTAATTGGTGTGGCAGTATCAGACAGCCCCACCGGGCCGTTCACCGATCCTCTTGGGAAACCATTAATCGCCAATAACGGGGCGCAGGATATCGACCCTACCGTGTTCATTGACGACAACGGACAGGCGTATCTCTACTGGGGAAACGGTAACCTCTATTATGTGAAGTTGAATCAGGATATGATTTCATATTCAGGCGGTATTGTCCAGGTATCTCCCAAACCAGCAAATTATGTGGAAGGTCCGTGGTTCTACAAGCGTAATAATTTATATTACATGGTATACGCAGGTATGACCGGAGGATCCGAAAATATCTCCTATGCGACCAGCAACAGTCCTACTGGGCCATGGACTTCTAAGGGAACTATTATGGGTTCACAAAACAGCTATACAAACCATCCGGGAGTAACCGATTATAAGGGAAATTCCTACCTTTTTTACCATACCGGTAATTTACCAGGAGGCGGAAGCTATCATCGTTCTGTTGGGGTGGAGCAATTCAAATACAATGCAGATGGTACAATTCCCAGTATTCCAATTACCAAAAATGGCCCAGGCCAGCTTGGTAATTTAGACCCATATGTTAAAACGGAAGCTGAAACAATTTGCTGGGAATCCGGTGTTAAGACAGAAAAATGCAGTGAAGGCGGAATGGATGTATGTAATATCGAAAACGGGGACTGGATAAAAGTAAAAGGTGTAGATTTTGGTTCCGGTGCGGCATCTTTTGAAGCAAGAGTGGCTTCGGCAACGAACGGCGGTAATATTGAGCTCCGCCTTGACAGCGAGAACGGGAAACTGGTGGGAACCTGTGCTGTACCAGGTACCGGAGGCTGGCAGACCTGGATAACTAAGACCTGTAATGTAAGCGGTGCAACAGGAGTACATGACCTATACTTAAAATTTACCGGCGGTAACGGTTATCTGTTTAACTTCAACTGGTGGAAGTTCACCGGCACAGGTGTAACTCCTGGACAGACATCAGCTTTCTCACAGATAGAAGCGGAAAGCTACAATACCCAGTCTGGAATCCAAACCGAAAGCTGCAGCGAAGGTGGGGAGGATGTGGGGTATATTGAAAACGGTGATTATGCAGTTTATAACAATATCGATTTCGGCAATGGTGCAGAAAGCTTTTACGCCAGAGTTGCCAGTTCCACCAGCGGAGGTAATATTGAGATCAGGCTTGATAGTATTACCGGTCCTTTAGCAGGGACTTGTCCGGTTGCCGGAACCGGAGGCTGGCAGACTTGGGCGGATGCAACGTGCAATGTTAGTGGGGTGAGCGGAAAACATGACTTATACCTGAAATTTACGGGAGGAAGCGGATACTTGTTCAACCTGAACTGGTTTAAGTTTACCGGAGGAAGTGTAACCGCCGGAGATCTCAAGTAAGGAGGTAATGTGGATTATGAAGTATATTGATTATTTTAAAACGACACCGATAATCGATTCCCTATCGTCTTCCTGTTGGGGCGCAGCAGCAGTGGGTCCTCGTGATCAATCCAACGGTTTGGAAGATAGGACCATGTCCAAGTATGCATACTGGGATGGAGGTATCATCAAGGGGCCGGATGGCACGTATCATATGTTTGCCAGCCGGTGGAATCAATCTGCCGGTCACAACGGGTGGTTTGGATCTGTGGCTGTTCATGCGACGAGCTCCAATCTTTATGGACCTTATACAGACAAAGGTATGTGCTGGTCCAACGATCAGGGCGGAAAAGGTCACAACGTGGTTCCGTTCCAACTAAAAGACGGGCGGTATGGGATTCTGGTGAGTGAAACCAGGCGGCCTGCTGACATTTTTGTCTCCAATTCCCTGGATGGGCCATGGTCAAAGCTGGGTAGTGTATCGATTACTCCAAATGCCTACTCATCCAAATATACAGCGTCCAATGTTTACATTATGCTTCGTCCGGATGGACGTTATGGGCTGATTGAAAGAGATGGGGTAATTGGTATTTCTGATAATGTCCTTGGACCTTACACCATTCAGGGTACCAATATTTATGAGAAGATTCCCGGTTGTCCCACAGTCAACATGGAGGATCCGGTTATGTGGTACAGTGGTGGCCTTTATCATATTATTGTCAATAAGTGGGACACACGTAAAGCGTATCACATCACTTCCCAAGATGGTATCAGCAACTGGAAATTAGAACCTGGATATGCCTATGACCCGACAGCGAATTTTATCCGCTATTCAAATGGTACGGTAAATCACTGGAATAAATTAGAACGTCCCAATGTGTATATGGAGAATGGCCATGTGGTTGCAATGACACTGGCGGCGATAGACGTTGCAAAAGACCAAGACTTGGGTAACGACAGTCATGGCAGTAAGGTTATCGTCATTCCCTTTGATGGTGCCGCATTAGATTCCGGGGGTGTTCAGCCAACACCTGACCCAAGATCAGCCTTTACACAGATTGAAGCGGAGAGTTACAATAACCAATCGGGAGTTCAAACCGAAAGCTGTGCGGAAGGCGGGGAAAATGTCGGATATATCGAAAACGGAGATTATGCCGTTTACAGCAATATTGATTTCGGCAGTGGTGCTGCAAGCTTTCAGGCCAGAGTTGCCAGTGCCACCAGCGGAGGGAATATTGAGATCAGGCTGGATGGTCCTAACGGGACTTTGACAGGGACTTGTCCGGTTGCCGGGACCGGGGGTTGGCAGACCTGGGCGGCTGCAACGTGCAATGTTAGTGGGGTGAGCGGTAAGCATGACCTATATCTGAAATTTACAGGAGGAAGCGGATACTTATTCAACCTGAACTGGTTCAAATTTGGTACAGGAAGTAATTAGGGAAGCTTGGAGGGGAGTTTCTTTGCTGTTGCAATAACGTCAATTCTTTCAAGAACGTCCGGTAAGAGAATTTATGTGAAAAGCTCTGGGAGTTCACAGCTCCTGGGGCCTTTCACATCCTTATTTATTATTGTAAAATCACACTATTTGAAAGGGGA
Source organism: Lacrimispora xylanisolvens (assembly GCF_002934545.1). Taxonomy (GTDB): domain Bacteria; phylum Bacillota; class Clostridia; order Lachnospirales; family Lachnospiraceae; genus Lacrimispora; species Lacrimispora xylanisolvens. The sequence goes on along the minus strand of NZ_PTJA01000006.1, from coordinate 184,422 downwards.
TTATTGAGTATGATAAAACGTAAGAATGAATTAAAATGTTTCGTTTTTTTAGTATTAACTACTCTTATAACTGGAAGTAATAATATTTCCAGTTCTGCAGGAACTGAAAGCAATACCACAGGTACTTTCAGCGTTCTTTCCTACAATATCGGAGGGCTGCCAGAAATGTTTTCCAGCAGTGGAGATCCTAAGAAATATATTCCTCAAATAGGATCAAAGCTTTATGCCTACGATTTAATAAATGTACAGGAAGATTTCAATTATCACGCCGCCCTCTATGCAAATGATACTCATGCATATAGAACCCCTACTTCTGGAGGAGCAGGAATTGGTGATGGTATGAATTTCCTGTCAAATTATCCATTTGGAGATACAGACCGTGAAACATGGACAGACCGTTATGGTAAGTTTGATTGCGGTAGTGATGAACTGACCCCAAAGGGATTTATGTACAATCAGGTTAAAATAGCAGATGGTGTCTATGTAGATGTTTATAATCTTCACGCAGATGCCGATACGGATCCGAAATCGGAGGCTGCAAGGCGTAGTAATTTAAATCAGCTTGCTACCTATATTGAGCAATATTCTCAGGGGCATGCAGTGATTGTGTTTGGAGATACCAATTGCAGATATACCCGGGCTGATGACGATTTAAAATCTTTATTTGTCGACAGACTGGACATGAGAGATGTCTGGATAGAAAAAATCAGAAATGGGATTTATCCGGAAAAGGGAGGAGAAGCATTGCTGGGGGTGTCCGGAGAGACCAGTGCCAACAATGAAGTTGTAGATAAAATTTTTTATCGAAGCGGTGCCGGTATTACGCTGAATCCCACCTCTTATAAGGTTGAAAATAGTTATTTCACCGACCTGGAGGGAAATCAGCTTTCTGATCACTATGCCATAAGTGCAAACTTTAGCTATACCAGGGATAATAGTATCGTTTACAGTGATCTATGGGGAGGATCTGGTGGGATAGCGTTCAATTTCTTAAGAAATCCATCACCAACATTCAGCAGACCTGTATCCGTTAGTATAAGGGGAGAAAATCGCGTGGATGCCGTATCAATGACCTATGGGGATGGTACAGTGCTTAGCAATGGTGGAACTGGCGGAACGCAGAAGACTTTGGCGTTGGAAAACGATGAATATATCATTCAGGCGGTTATTTATAAAAATACTTATAAGGGGTCAGACCGGGTATTCTATTTGGAGTTGACAACAAACAAAAACCGTGTTTTGGAAAGTGGAGTAAAAAGTGGAACCGCACTTACGTTAACTGCACCCGCAGGAACATATATTGCAGGATTTTTTGGGCGGGCAGAAGCTAATATTGATAAGATTGGAGCTATCTACAAAGCATTAGAATAACTGTTGTGTCGACATGGTCTATATTATGATATTATAGTATAATAATTTGGAATATTTGTGCTGTTAAATAAGCAAGTGAAAGGAATTTTATATGAAAGATAAATACAGAACGAAGGTAATTTCCAATTCTTATACTGATATTATCCCATATTATAATTACGAGACAACTGAACCAGGATGGCGTGACGGCATGGTTACTGGAAATGGAGAAAATGGAGTAATCTGTTCGTGCTCTCCATATTCTGAGACCCTTATCTATCAGAATATGTACTTTATAATGCCAACACCAGAACCTCGCTTTACGCCGCCTGAAGTAACAGCTGAACTTCATGAGGCCAGACAGGCAGTGATTAATTTTGATGATAGCTGGAATGTACATGACAGAATCCGTACCTATAATTATCGCTTTCATCCCGGTCACCAGGTCAGATTGAATATGCCGCAGGAAAAAACATTGGAATATGTTCGGGAGACGGATTTTGAATCAGGTGAGATCGTTGTCAGTTATACCGACAAGAACGGAACATGGACGAGAAGGACTTTTACATCAAGAGAAGACAATGTAACCATCACTAAAATCACCCAATCGGACGCTGGAATAAAAGTGAATATGGATCTATCAATCGATGATTTATCTTCAATGAAAAACTTCGGTAAGGATGCTTTTAATAAAGATGCAAAATGCGATGAAGAAAATTTGCAATATAAAAAGCTGGTGGATGAAGATGATACACATATCTCAATGGTAGTGCATTATCCTTCCTATGACGGTAGTGAACTTGCCGAAGGCGGATATGCAGGAGTTACCAGGGTGATTGCCGTTGGTGGAACGAAAAAAAAGGTGTCCGGAATTGACAGAAATGAAAAGATTAATGTAGGTAAGGAAAAAAATCCCGTGATCCGCATTACCGGTGCAGATGAAGTGTTTTTAATCACGAAGACTGCCCGTACACATCAGATGGGAAAATTACACCAATTTGCAACCCAAAAAAATTACGATCTGGTCAATGAATTGTTGTCTGATACTGAGGAAATTGTTAAGAAATACACGGATGAAACAGGTAACTTTTCATATGAGTCCGCACTTACCCCTCATGCGAAAAAGCAGTCATCGTTATTTAATGCGGTATCATTTTGTCTTGGTTCGGATACAGATAAAGACAAAGGCGTATTTAATGAAGAATTGTTAAGGAAACAAAAGAACAATAGCGAGCTATTGAATGCAATTGTTGAAAGAGCCTATAATCAGGGCCGATATGTACAGATATGTTGTGCAGGCAACTCGGCTCCACGGCTTTGCGGACTGTGGACAGGTGAATGGAATCCCGGATGGAGCGGCGCCTATACAATGGATGCCAATGTAAATTTTCAGGTTTCTGGAATGAATACAGGCAATGTTATGGATGCGTCAATTGGATACATTTATTTTGTCCTTAGACAGGCGAAGGATTGGGAAGAGAATGCAGCCAAGGTTTACGGTATGAAAGATGCACTCCTTGTGCCTGTAAATACAGATGGCGATTGTGCTCTAATGTTCGAGTATGATCAATATTATCCGTTTCAATACTGGAATGCTGGCGCTAGCTGGATTCTTCTGCCAATCTATGAGTTCTGGCAATGTTTTGGGGATTGCAAGATACCTGTCAACGATAAAATTAGTCACCTGTATAACCGGGAATATCTGAATCTGGTGGAGGATATTCTCCATCCACTCCTTTTAAAGCAGGCAAATTTCTGGAGGCAGTTGTTCACTCCTGAATATTATACAGATATTAATGGGAGGGCATGCTACAAAGAGGGAAAGAGGAACCTGGAACCCGGAGAAAAATATATCATTATTCCATCCTATTCACCTGAAAACAGACCGAAAGGATATAACAGCCCAATTACAGCTAATGCCACAATGGATATTTCTGCTGCGCGGGATGGACTAAAAATGATAATAGAAATTGAAAAAGCGCTGGCTTACAATGGATATGAAACGGATGTGGATAAATGGCTGAAACTAATGGACCTGCTCCCGGAATATAAATATGATAGTACGGGAACTTTATGTGAATGGGCAATGAATGAATATGCAGAAAACAATGAACATCGTCATATAAGTCACTTATATTGTGCATGGCCTGCCTATGAAATTCAGAATAATGGTAAACTTGTAGCAGCTTGTAATTCAGCTATCGCAAATAGAAATAGAGAAAACGCTGGTAAGGATGACACTGCATCACATGGGTGGGTCCACAAAGCACTGGTTGCTGCCAGGCTTAAGAATGGAGAATCTGCATATGATCTGCTCCATACAATTATGTCCAGTAACATCTATTTCACATCCTTAATGACGGATCATAATACCGACCGGAGTGCGGGGGTGTATTGCACAGATACATCTTTAGGGACTGTAGGAATTATCAATGAAATGCTTCTATATTCAAACACAGGAGAGGTTGAATTTCTTCCTGCATTACCATCAAAATGGAAAATGGGATCCATCAGTGGAATTATGGCAAGGACGAATGCACAGGTCACTAAGCTTCAATGGGATCTTGAAAAAGGTATCATTCTTGCGGCTATTCTTTCCTATGCCGAACAAACAATCAGGATTGGATTTGGGATAGGAAAAGGTGCTTTTCAAACAATCAATGGAGCTGTCTATAATAGCGGTGATGGAGTAAAATTTGGTAAAGACGAAGAGATTATTATCATTATGAAAATGGAAACCTGCTCTCATGGCATTGATGATACTGAGGAGGACGAGAATGAATAAATTTGAGCAATTAATAAAATACATACCAATAATCCAAGCCGATAAATTTGGTGAGTGGATTATAGATAAGGAAAACGATGGTACACCAGAGCGTCCGATCCATATGCCATTTGTTAATTATTCGAAGACGGTGGATTCCTTCCAGGAAGACTTATACAAATTCTGCGAGGAGCACCCGGAATATGAACATACCCGTTATGGTGAGACACTGGAAGCGAATGGACTGAAATGGAGCATAGAATCAATGGAAGAGGCTGATGTATCAAAATTAGCTGCAAAATGCGTGATAGCTCTTTTAATCGGAGCTGTAAGAGCAGAGCGTTTCTGCGATGGCGCATTATTAAGCTTTTTTAATAGCGGGTGTATATTGCGTTGGCTTGAGCGTTTGAAAACAATAGACGAAGGCGGTGTGTTTAATGAGGATTAATCCGGCCTATCCCAAAACTTATGCAGCAACAAAAAATATTCTTCACGGCAGTTTATAATTGTAACGTGCCCACCTGTTTTAAAATGATACTCATTGGCATTAGGGCAGAGCTCCAGCATCTCTTTGCGCTGCATTGGATTGGCCAAATTATCAGATTCGCTGTCTACGATCAGAATATCCTTCGGTCTGTTTATGTACGGCTCAGAAGTAAATATGTGGTTAAAGAGGAAATCTTCCATACAGTCTGCCATGGTGTAAAAATCCTGCTTGGTTATTCTTTTAAAATCCTCTTTGCAAAGTGCAATTAACTTATCTGTATCAGTTTTTCCGGATTGCAGCCGCAGTTTTGGGCAAAACGCTCTGCCCAGCCCATATGTCAATACGGAAACTGGCAGCACTTTAAGTATTTTACGCATTTTGCTGTAAATCCTGACTTCTGACGCATTCGTGGTGTTGACATCACTTGGATTCATGGATGTCAGGCTGTGGGAAAATACTATTTTATCAGCAATACCGGGGTACTGCTTTATAAGGTTTTGAAGATAAACGCCACCATTTGAATTGCCGATAACACTGCACTTTGTTACCTGTTCGGCATCCAGAACAGCTTTGAGGCCTTTCGCTGTGTCGGCAAACGTATGCATAGGAGGAACGGAAAGCGCTATTGTTATAAATTCTTCCCGGAACTCCTCAGCCAGCGGAAGCCCCAGCAAGTGCCCCGTAATATTTGAAAGTATGGCAAGTAAAAAGCGCTTTCCCTTCCCGCTAACCGTGTATCTCCAACGGTTACCATCTATTGTCAGAACCTTTTCCACTGCTGTGAAATTATCAAAATCGTATTTTTTTATGATAGAAATACTCATTGCCTTCCCTCGCTTTCATGGTACAGTTGCAACATGAATTTTTCCACTTCCAGAAACTCATTTTTGATTATTAATTCATCAATCTGTCCGGTGGTGGCAAGTATATTTAAACCATGTAACATGATATAAATGCGGTGACTTAACAGCTTAATATGCTCTTTATTTTTGTAAACCTTTTTAAGTATTGTATTAATTGCATTTATTGTGTTCAAATAGGCTTCTTTCATTTTCTCTTTTCTTATATCCGGGGGAAAACTGAAAAAGTACGGGTAAAATATACAGTTTAGCGTATTTTCAAAATTCATCATATCCCCTTTTTCAAGCTGGTAATATAAGCGAAAAGCCTTTATCAGACTTTCAATGTCCTTTACATCGGAAAATATCCCCCATACGTCACTGGTTTCGTTCTCAACAATGTCTAAAAAGATTTCTTCCACAGAATGGTAGTGGTAATAAAGTCCCCCGACCGACAGTTTAAGCGCTTCGCTTATGTCCGCCATTGTAACGGCTGAGTAACCTTTCTCAATTATAAGTAATCTTGTTGCCTGCTGAATATCCAGCTTTCTTTTGCTTCCTTTTTTCATTGTTTATCCTCCACTATAAAACCGAGTGTACCCTCTGTTTTAACGTTAGCATATAATTCTTAACCAGTCAATAAAATTTTTATGATGGTCTATTTCAATAGAAAGTGGTAAAATAATCTACGTAAATTACACATAAGGAAATGGAGAAAATGATAAACGTGGAGTTATTTCACTCATTAGAAGCTGAAAAGATCTGTTTTAAGCCGTTAAGTATGAACCATGTGAATGCCATACATAGCTATGCGTCGGATAAGGAAGTATCACGATTTATTGGCTGGAATTTAATGAGTTCAATAGATGAGACGAGACAGTATGTAAAAACAATGCTGGAACGTGAGTCCGCCGGTACGCATCTCTATGCCTCCGTTGCTATTAAATCAACAGGGGAGATCATCGGGACAGCCATGCTATTTAATTTTGATAAGGTAGCAAACCAAGCGGAAATTGGTTATGTATTCCATCGGGATCACTGGGGTAAGGGTTACGGCTCAGAGTGTGTTGCAATGATTTGCAATTTTGCTTTTGAAACATTAAAACTGCATAAACTTCATGCCAGTGTTGCAGATGCAAATATTGGCTCTGCCCGGATATTAATTAAGAATGGATTTGAGCTGGAAGGCCGGCTAAAAGATAACTATTATGTAGATGGTAAGTATTACGATGCCTTACAGTTGGGTAAAATTCAATAAAGTGGCAATAAACACTGTGCCTTATCGATTTAGTCTTCTATATTCAGAGGGAAGTAAATTAGTAATATCTTTAAAGGCAGCGGTAAATTTACTCTGTGATTGATATCCCACATTATTTGCAATTTCAGAAATATGGTAATCGGTTGTTCTAAGTAATTCCATGGCTTTTTTCATACGATATTCCTTCATATACGAAGCAATGGGTGCGCCGTATACCGATTTGAAAGTTTCTTTAAGAGCAGAGGTATTGATAAAAAATTTCTTTGATAACTCATCGATTGTGAAGTATTGTTCCAGGTTTTGTGTTAATAAAGAATGAATTTCATTAATCAGATTCACCTGTTGCTCATAATAGGGATTTACGATCTTTTCTTCACAGACATCCATAGAAAGAAGAAGGATAATGAGTTCTTGTACTTTTAATTTATAATACGCAGTTTTCATAGTACAGGGAGCATTGTACAAATCATTAAAAATTTGTATGACTTTGTTATTTTGTTGTACAAATACTGGTTTCGGAAGGGCACAGAATTTTTGATAAAGATTCTGCCCGCTGACGCCAGCTTCTTTTAGTATTTCCGGTAAGGTTGTAGCAATTCTGGTGATATCAATAGTAATGCTGACACCATTGTAGTAATGAAGTGGAAATGTCAATTCAGAGTTTGCACAACGTGTCATTGAATGGATCGATAAATCACCAGCTCCAAGGTAAATGTTTGTTCCATTATTCATATTCCATCCCATGCTTCCATCCTGGCAATAATTTATTTCTATTACATGTTCAAATGCTTCGTGTCGTGAATATACTTTGGAACCAAGAAAACGGTAAAACAAAAGTTCAATTCCGGTGAATAGAGGAAAATCTTCCATCTGTCCTTTGCTTCGGTTATCCATTTCTACTGTGATATGACTGGATGAAATGATTGTATCATTATCATCACCAGAATAATTCGTAATTTCATATTTGCCAATGGGAATATGCTGCAAGTTTTTTTTTAGTAACACTGGTAAGCTTTCTTTCATGTTTTTCACCTCTTTTCTATCAAGAGAAGTATTTATGTCAATGGGCAGGATATTTCAATAAGCCGTTCAATGGTTTTGTGCATTAAATCGGCCTGTGGTGTTTCGGCAGCTTTATAATAAACCTCTTTTCCTTCACGGTGGCTTACGATTAATCCAGAAGTTTTTAAAAACTTTAAATGGTGTGAGAGTGCAGGGCTGCTCATTCCCATGATGGCGGATAAATTAATAACGCATTCTTCACAGTGGCATAAAATCCAAAAAATTCTAATCCGATTGCTATCATCAAGCAATTTGAAAATATCTGATGCTGTCTGAAAGTCTTCAAGTTTAGGCATATGATCAAAACGTGTATCCAAATTTTCTCCATGATCGTGTGGGAGTTTAAAATCAGACATAATAGAGTTCCTTTCTAAACAATTAAGTAAGTGTTTAATCATATTGTAAGTTGAATCAGGAATATTGTCAATTGCTTCATATTACTAATAGTAGAATGCCCATTTATTCCATATAGTTAAATTATTCGCCCGAATGGTATAAACACTAGTGATTCTATTGACTTGAAAAATCATAGGAGATATAATCAGGTCATCAATTAAACAATTACTTAATTGTTGAATGATAATAACTGAAAGGAGCAACTTACGATGAAAAAGACTTATAAAATTGAGGTCGACTGTGCGAACTGTGCAAACTTAATGGAGGATGCTGCAAAAAAGACATCTGGAGTAAAAGAAGCCGTAGTAAACTTCATGACACAAAAAATGAACGTAGAGTTTGAAGAGGGGCAGGATGTAAGTGCAGTAATGCAGGAAGTTTTAAAGAACTGCAAAAAGGTAGAACAGGATTGTGAGATATTTATCTAAGTTAACCTTATAAACAACATGGAGAAGCAGCTCATTACAACGAAAGAAGATTTTCATGGAGCTGCTTTTCCATGTTTTAAAACCAATATAAAAATCTATCGATTTTATTTTATATGAAAAGACAGGGTAAGGAGGAAAGATTATGAATAAGAAGCAGAAAAAAATGCTTGGTCGAATTATTCTATCTGCAATATTAATTGTTGTTTTAGAACAATTACCAATTGCAGGAATGTTGAGATTTGGATTATTTTTAGTCCCATACTTAATTATCGGGTATGATATTTTAATTAAGGCGTTCAATGGAATCAGGAACAAACAGGTTTTTGATGAAAACTTTTTAATGGCAGTAGCAACAATTGGAGCAATGATGGTAGGTATCTTTGGGGAAGGGGACTATACTGAGGCAATTGCTGTTATGCTTTTTTATCAGGTTGGTGAGTTGTTCCAAAGTTATGCTGTTGGAAAAAGCAGGAAAAATATAAGCGAATTAATGGATATCCGTCCTGATTATGCCAACGTAGAAAGAAACGGAAAGTTAGAACGAGTTGACCCAGACGAAGTAGGTATTGGAAGCGTTATAATAGTGCAGCCAGGTGAAAAAGTACCGCTTGATGGTGTTATTATTGAAGGAGAATCCAGTCTGAATACAAGCGCCTTAACAGGCGAAAGTCTACCAAGAGAAGCAGTAATTGGTGATGAGATTATTAGTGGGTGTATCAATATGACCAGTGTTTTAAAGATACAAACAACAAAAGAATTTGGAGAGTCAACCGTATCAAAAATTCTGGATTTAGTTGAGAATGCAAGTTCTCGTAAGTCAAAATCAGAAGATTTTATTTCTAAATTTGCCAAAGTATATACACCATTAGTTTGTTATAGTGCTTTAGCATTGGCTATCATTCCACCCCTTGTTCGTATGTTGGGTATGGGGCTTTCACCGGACTGGACAGATTGGATTTATCGTGCTTTGACATTTCTTGTAATCAGTTGCCCATGTGCACTCGTAATAAGTATCCCTTTAAGTTTCTTTGCAGGGATCGGTGGAGCAAGTAAAGAAGGAATTTTAGTCAAAGGTTCAAATTACATGGAAACATTATCAAAAACAAAATATGTTGTTTTTGATAAAACTGGCACGTTAACTCAGGGTGTATTCGAGGTAAATGGAATTCATCATAATGAAATGGAAGATTCAAAATTAATAGAATATGCAGCATTAGTCGAGAGTGCATCATCCCATCCCATAAGTAAAAGCTTACAGAAAGCATATGGAAAAGAAATCGATCGTTCCAGAGTGACAGATACTAAGGAAATCAGTGGAAATGGTATTACTGCAAAGGTTGATGGCATTGAAGTTGCAGCAGGAAATGCGAAATTAATGAATCGACTCAATGTAAAATATATTGATTGTCATCATGTGGGAACAATTATTCATATGGCGATTAACGGAGTCTATGCCGGGCATATCATAATTTCAGATATTATCAAACCACATTCGGCTGAGGCTATCAGATCACTGAAAAAGGCAGGAATTGAAAAAGCAGTTATGTTGACTGGAGACGCGAAAGCTGTTGCGGAATCAGTGGCAAAATCATTAGGAATGGATGAAGTTTACAGTGAACTTCTTCCAGGAGATAAAGTTTCTAAGGTAGAAGAATTATTAAACATCAAGTCAGAAAAAGCGAAGCTGGCCTTTGTTGGGGATGGCATTAATGATGCCCCAGTGCTTTCAAGGGCAGATATTGGTATTGCCATGGGAGCTATGGGATCAGATGCAGCGATTGAAGCGGCAGATGTAGTGTTAATGGATGATAATCCAATCAAAATTGCAAAAGCGATTAAGATATCCAGAAAATGTATTCGTATTGTATATCAAAATATTGTATTTGCGATCGGAATTAAATTTATTGTATTAGTATTAGGTGCTCTTGGTATTGCTAACATGTGGCTGGCGATATTTGCAGACGTAGGTGTAACAATTATTGCGGTATTAAATGCAATCCGTGTTTTATTTGTAAAAAAACTTTAAATGAAAGGAGACGGGGTTAATGAGTAACAATATTGAAATTCCCATTAAAGGCAATGACAAGATAATTCAAATGACGGAATTCTTTAAGGTATTAGGCGACCCCGTCCGAATTAAAATACTTAGTTTGTTATACTGTGATGAATTATGCGTAAATGAATTATGCGTAAATGAATTAGCTGAAATTCTGGAAGCATCTGCATCATCAATTTCGCATCAACTCAGAATTTTGAGGGTGAATCGATTTGTTAATAAACGCAGAGATGGAAAATTGGTCTATTATTCTCTTGCAAATGAACAATGCTGGATAATGAAACATATTACTCAAAAGATAAATGACTCTGCTTTAAATATGAATTTTTAATTGTAAAATGATTGCTTGACAAAATGATTTAGCAGCTATATAATTTGATGTGGTGATAAGAATGAAAGTCGAACTCATGGAGAGAATTTACTCTCTGATTAATATTTTTAACGCGGAATCTAAACAAGCGAGAGACTACGGAACAGGAGATTTATTGCATCATTCAGAGGTTCATTTGATTGTGGCAATGTTTAACCACAAGGATGCAAATGCAAGCGAACTGGCGCAGGCGTTGGGGGTTACCAACGGAGCCGTTACACAGGTTGCAAATAAGCTTGTTAAAAAAGGTCTGATTGAAAGATATAAGGAAAACGGAAATAAAAAAGACACCTTTTTTCGGTTAACCAGGCAAGGTGAAACAGTCTATTATGGGCATGAGCGCCACCATGAGGAAATGCATGCAGATGCAATAAAGTTTATGAATTCCCTGAATGAAAATGATGTTAATGTAATTATTACATTATTTGATAAATTGACCGAAAAAATGCCTCCCTGTTAGGAAGGACGTTTTTTTGAACAATGTTTTAGTTGCTAAAACATTGTTAATTGTTTGTGCCTATTTTTTTTACTATACAGTTAGTCATTACTTACTATATTACGAGTCTGCTATATGTTTTAGCTACTAAATTATTTTCTAAGCTGTATGCGCGCAGATGTATTAAAAGCACGATCTTGTATGATTGTACTGAGAATTATACTGGATATTAATTCTCAAACAATATAAAAAACAACGAGGAGGAAAGAGGATGGATAGTTTAAGTCAACAAAAAGAAGATAAATCATATGAAGTGAAAAAATTGAATGGGACACCCCGGTTTATCAGCCGGATCACATCCATTGGTTTGTCAATCGGCACTGTCGTTGAGGTGGTTCAAAATAAGCGTAAGTCTCCTTTGCTTATTTACGCAAGGGACACAATGATCGCCATAAGCAAAAAAGAAGCGGCAAATATTTTAGTAGAGGAGGTGTAACCGATGCAGGCTGTTGCACAAAAAAACATTACCATAGGCCTTATGGGTCAGCCCAATACAGGCAAATCTACCCTTTTTAACGGACTGACAGGTTCCAGGCAGCACGTAGGAAACTGGGCTGGAAAAACAGTTGAGCAAAAGCAAGGGGAATTTACTTATAACAATACAACCTACAATATTGTAGACCTTCCGGGAACATATAGTCTGGCAGCCAATTCTGAAGAGGAGCTGATCACCAGAAACTACGTTTATTCCAGTAAAAGTGATGCCATAGTCGTAATGATAGATGCTTCACAATTAGAACGAAGCATGTACCTGCTATCCGATTTTATCGGTGTCCGCGTTCCTTTGGTTGTCGTGCCAACGATGATTGATGTGGCTGAGAAAAATGGCAAGAAAATTGATTATAAGAAGCTGGAACAACGTCTTGGGGTCCCTGTTGTTCCTATTGTAGCTACGCAAAAGGATGGCATTTCCAGGTTTTTAAGCCGATTAGAGGCGGCTACGAGCCATAAGAAGTATATTGAAACGAATTTCATTACGCAAAAATACCACGAGAGTTTTGGAACAGATTTTGATAAGGTGATAGCCGCGCTTCCTAAAAGCGGGATTGGAAATTACAGCTCCCAATGGATTGCTGCCAAGTTGTTTGAGGGTGATGACAACATTAAGACGCTGGCAAAAGAAAAGTCAGACCAGTCTTCATGGAAAACAGTAGAGTCTATTCTTGATTCTTACAGTGATGGCGCAATTATTGGCGCTAATTGTAAGTATGAATGGATTGATCATGTTTTAGCAAACGCGGTGCAGGCTCCTCCAAAAACGAGGCAAAAGAAAAGCGGCTTTGACAGGATAGCAATCCACCCTATCTGGGGGAAGCCTTTGGCGGTTGTTTTAGTTTTGCTTGGATTTATTGTAAGTATTATTGTTGCTTTAATCGCTAAGGTAATCACAGAAGTTGTCACGACGCTTGCTGCTCAGGCTGGGGTGGCTCTGCTGGCAGCGGGAACGGCTCCGTTTTTGGTGTCCCTGATCGTCGAAGCACTGGTACCTGGTCTCTTGATGGTTATGTACATGGTGGCCTTTGTATCAGGTGTAAGCTTTGTATTTGGATTTATGGAGGATGTTGGATACATGGCAAGAGTCGCCTATGTATTTGACAACCTGATGTCAAAGCTTGGTCTCCACGGAAAATCGGTCATGCCGTTTCTGATGAGTTTTGGTTGTACCATTGGCGGTGTCTCAGGCGCAAGGGTCATTGATTCTTCCAGACAACGTTTGATTACAATTGCAACCAGCTGGGCCGTTCCCTGCGCAGGAACATGGGGTGTGGTAGGTCTTATGAGCAGCCTGTTTTTCGGAGTAAACGCCGTTTGGGTTATAATCAGCTTGTTCGCGGTGGCAATTCTGCACATGAAATTTACCTCCTGGTTTTTTGAAAGAGGGCTTCCCCAGCAGGAAGGAGAGGCAGGACTCATTATGGAGCTTCCTCCTTATCATAAACCAAACTGGAAAACAATCTTTAACTATGTATGGTCAAGAATAAAAGGAGTCGCTTCTAAAGCGCTCAGCGTAATTATGGTGGTCGCGATTGTTATTTGGCTTCTGTCCTATACCTCCACCGGAAATATTGAAAACAGTGCAATTTATGCAGTCGGTAAGTTCTTGGAGCCAGTGGGTTCTATTTTCGGGCTTAGCTGGCAGCTTGTCATTGCGTTTATTGTGTCGGCGATGGGAAAAGAAGCTGCGCTGGGCGCGATAGCGGTCCTGTTTGGTGCAGGCACAGGCGTTTCCAGTCTGGCAGGAACGTTGGTTACCAGTTCTGTTGCCATCAATCAGACTGGATTGGAAGCTGCTTTATTATCAGCCGTGCAGGCACCTCAGGCCTTGGCGTTTATATTTGCCTTCTTCTTTAATGTTCCCTGCATGGCTGCGGTTGCTGCTTCGGCAAGTGAGAGCCAGTCCTACAAATGGACATTAAAAGTGGCGGCTTACTATTTCATTACCGCACTTATACTGGCAGGTGTCGTTTATCGGATTGCATTACTAATTTTTTAAAGCCGGTCTTTGGTAATTGTAAGAATGGAAAGCGTATCGGCGGTAACAGGGTTACTCTGCCGGTACGCTTTGCTTATATAGGGAGGTGAAATTATGCTGCTGAACAATATTCTTTTGGAGGTTGGCAAAGGAAACATCATCAGCTATAGCGATTTAGCTGAAAAACTAAATACGGATATAGGCGTGATTGATGCGGCAATCCGACAGCTTTGCCAGATGAAATATTTATATACCCCATCAGGAAGCGGCGGTAGCTGCGGAGAATCGTGTCATGGCTGCAGTTTTTCCGGATCCTGTGGATTTAGTGATAAAGGGGCAAAAATCTTGACGATTACAGAGAGTGGAAATCGTTACTTAAAGACCTTGTCAGACCCGTGATTTTTATGTATTGATAATTTTTTTGAATACAGGTTAGACAACACTTACTGCGTTAATCCAAGCTGCGGAGATGAGCTGGCCATTGTGGTGAAGTTTTCCGGAACGACCATTGAGGATATTGCCTTCAGCAATAAACTATGTAGAGAAAGGAGGGGTTATATTGAATAATAAGGAACTGTCTGCTTCCCTGCAAAATTACATTCAGGCGATTTATACACTTACCTCCCGTGGTGATGAGGGTGTGCGGATAATTGATATTGCGGCCGAAATTGGTGTTACAAAAACAAGTACATTTGTTGCAATGAAAAAACTGGAAAAAGAGAAGCTGATATTTCGTGATGCCAGCAGACTGGTGTGCCTTACAGAGGAAGGCGAGTATCAGGCTGTTCTGGCACTGGATAAGGCCGAGATTATCCGAACATTTTTTGTTGATGTGCTCGGTCTCTCCCCTGAAATTGCCGATGCCGATGCTAATGCGCTGGAGCATATCACCAGCATAGAAACTCTTTGCCATATATGCAGATACAACTACAAAATCAGCAATAAGTCCGGATGCTCTGGAAAATGTCACTTAAAATCGCACAGTGTGTAGAACCATTGTATGTTAATGCATAATCGATTTAATTAATTAAAGCCCTTCTTGCAGATTAGTGTAAGACGGGCTCCCTTTTTATACGACATAAACAATAATGCTTAGACACGACTCTAAGTGTTTGACGGCTTATTTATGTCATTATGATCCTTTTGTTTATTCTCCAACATATATTTTAATGGATCATAGCCGGCCTGTGGATTAGCTATATAGGAATCATAAAAACTTATTTTTAAATTAACAATCGTCAGATTCTTTTTCATATCATCTATCTGCCTGAGGATTGACTTACGGTGATTAACCATTATCTGTCTTCGTTCTGGGGCGGTTCCTTCGCCCTGCATGCATAAATCGATATATTGCTTAATTTCCTTGACTTGCATTCCTGTATTTTTAAGGCAGCAAATCAGTTTTAACACATCAAGGTCTCCTTCACTAAACTGTCGGTTTCCAGTGCTGTTTCGGGTGACAAAGGGAAGAAGTCCTTCTTTATCATAAAAGCGGATCGTATAAACGGATATATCGCAAATTTTTGAAACTTCATTAATAGTATACACGGCTAAGATCTCCTGTAAAAATAATTTTATATATACTTGACTTCGATAGAACTCCAACTGGTACTATAAGTATAAAGTACAATCTAAAAACTTTCAAGACTGGAAATTACCTGGGAAGGAAATTTAAAGTTTAACCGTGTATATTTGATAGGAGGTTATAGATGATAAACATATACGGATTACCGAGGAACACTTTTCTTTAGTGAAACTGCGGCATTACGCAGGAGTTAAGAAAACTATAAAATAAAAGGAGTGTTAATGATGAAAGAAAATAAAAAGAGTAATTGGAGCATAGCAGATATACCCTCACAAAAAGGCCGTTCGGTTGTTATTACAGGAACCGGTGGAATTGGATACGAAACAGCATTGGCGATGACTAGGGCGGGAGCCGAAGTTATAATGGCGGGCCGAAATAGAGATAAGGGTGCCGAGGCCATTAAAAAAATTAAAAAATTGATTCCAGCTGGAAATATATGTTTTGAAAAACTGGATTTGGCGGATTTGGCATCAATAGAAGCATTTGGCGAACAGATAAGGGCACAACGCAAAAGTCTGGATATATTAATTAACAATGCAGCAGTAATGAATCCACCTCTGCGTAAGATTACAATTGATGGATTTGAGCTTCAAATGGGAACAAATTATCTTGGACATTTTGCGTTAACAGCACAGTTGCTTCCTCTTTTACAGAAAGGAAACAAGCCTCGTGTGGTCACTTTGAGTAGTTTGGCTCATCTCCAAGGAGCTATAAACTTTGATGATTTACAATCGGATTTTAATTACAAACCAATGGTAAGCTATTCACAGTCAAAGCTCGCGTGCTTAATGTTTGCATTTGAACTACAACGGCGAAGTGATGCAGCTGGCTGGGGAATTAGCAGCATGGGTGCACATCCGGGGATATCAAGAACAGAATTGATCCCGAATGGGGCCGGAAAGAATAGCCCCGCGGGTATGGTTCGGAGGCTATTTGGACCGATCTTATTTCAAGCGGCTGCTCATGGAGCGTGGCCTTCACTTTATGCGGCAACCGCAAATGAAGCAAAAGGCGGCGTATATTATGGCCCTTCCAGAATGAATGAGATGAGAGGGTGCCCAACAGTAGCTAAAATTGCACCACAGGCAAAGGATGTTGCAGTTGCTTCAAAGCTTTGGGAAGTATCTGAAAAGCTCACAAACGTAAAGTTGGTTTAAAATACATTATTTTTTTTGATTGAATAATTTTACAATTTATCATAAAATAAATAAAGATTTCAGCACTAGGCTTATTGCAGTTTTGTTATTTAAAATCTAAGGAGGCCCTCATGACTAAAATCAGATATGCTATAATAGGAAATGGATTCCGGGCAATGGCTTTTTTAAGAATAGGCCTTGTTCTATCTGAAAAATTTGAAGTAACTTCTGTTTTTTTTCGAAACAAAGAGAAAGCAGCTGAATTTTCCCAAACCCATTCCGTTCCAACAGCTTTAACCTTAAAGGAATGCTTATCTGCGAATCCTGATTTTGTGGTGATAGCCATTGGAAGGGATGGAAATCCTGAGATGATAAAGCGGTTAATCCCTTATGGCATTCCAATGTTAGTGGAGACTCCGCCTGCCATGAACTTAAATGACCTTCATTCCCTGTGGGATACTTCTGTCAAACAAGATGCCAAGATTCAGATTGCAGAACAATATTTTTTACAGCCGCTTTATGAGGCGAAATTAAAGGCTCTAAAAAAGGGAATATTAGGCGAGGTTCATAACTTATCCATATCCTGGGCTCATGACTATCACGGGGTCAGTTTAATACGAAAACTGCTAGGAGTTGGATTTGAAACAGCCCGAATAATTGGTAAAAACTATGAATTTCCTGTGACGGTCACCGACTCCAGAGATGGAATTAAGACGGATGGAGAGGTGGTGATTGCTGACCGGTCAAGATACACCATAGAATTTGAAAGCGGAAAAGTAGCTTTTTATGATTTCGCGTCTAATATACAATACCGTTCCAAAATCCGAACCCGTCACCTGAATATACAGGGGGTTCGCGGTGAAATGGATGATGATGTGGTACGAAGCCTGACCAAAGATAACCAGCCGTTAGTTCAAACCTTTCAGAATACCCAGAACATTAATACATTATCTACTTATTCCATTAATCTTGGAGGGGATTGTCTCTATAATAATCCTTTTGCAGGGGAACGGCTTACGGATGATGAAGTTGCCATGTTACGCTGTCTCCTTGGAATGAAAGAATATCTATTGACTGGTAACAGTTTTTATTCCTTTGCAGAGGGATGCCAGGATAACTATTTTTTCTTATTGATGCAGGAAGCTCTAAAGCAGCCGCATACAACCATAAAAACAGAAGTTCAACCATGGAATTAATTAAGGCCGGAAAGCGCAATACAACTAGTTTTCTGTTAATAAAGGGCGGGATTCTTTGGAATTCCGCCCTGATGTTAACACTTCTTTAGACAAGCAAACTGCACACACATATCAGGATTAGTGCAAATATTGTTTTATCCAGCCAATATATTCTTTCTCTCTTCGAATGGCAAGGTCAAGTATTAAAAAATGACCGTAGTTTTTAGAACGTGAAATCTCATCCTTAAACAGCAGATTCTTTCGCTTTTTTAAATGGGCTAGTTTTGAAACATGTAATCGATATTGCTCAGACAGCATTTCTTGAATGCGTTTGTCATTTTTATCGTGAATAAAATATAATTTAAGAATAAATTCATCTTTGTTTATGGGAAGTTCTCCGGTAGGGGTTTCCTCCCATTCACTCAGTACCCTTCGTCCTTTATCTGTAACGGTATAATATGTCTTTTCAAGCTTATTCCCGAATAAACCAGTCTCAGATGAAATATATCCCTGCTCTTCTAAGCGCTTTAATTCTAAGTATATCTGGCTATGCTTTGCAGACCAGAATTCACCAATTTCTGTTTCGAATAATTTTTTCAAATCATATCCCGTTTTTTTCTCGTTTTCCAGCAAGCCTAAAAGAATATATTTTAATAAATTTTTTTGTGCCATATCACTCCTCCAAAAATCTGGTTGACATTTTATTTATTATAGTATAGCATAAATATTGACAATTTAATATGTAATTAATTACATGTTTTTAATGACATAATAATGGAGGAAAAATGAATGTCAGAAAAAATTTTTAAAGATTTATCAGATTTTATAGGAACACATTTTATTTATACTTACGATAATGGCTGGGAATATGAATGGTATGCAAAGAATGACCATACGGTGGATTACAGAATTCATGGAGGAATGGTAGCCGGACGTTGGGTTACTGATCAGGAAGCAACTATTGTAAAACTGACAGATGGGGTATTTAAGATTACCTGGACAGAGCCTACTGGTACAGATGTAGCGCTGGATTTTATGCCAAACGAAAGAAAACTGCATGGTGTGATTTTCTTCCCTAAATGGGTGCATGAGCATCCGGAAATTACAGTTACTTATCAGAATGAACATATAGACACTATGCTGGAGGCAAGAGAGAAGTACGACACTTACCCCAAATATCTTGTTCCGGAATTTGCAACAATTACCTATATTGGAGATGCTGGTATTGACAATAATGATGTTATTAATGAAGCACCTTATAAAGGAATGACCGATAGCATCAGGAATGGAAGTTTTTATGATGAAAATTATAAACATAAAAAATCTATTAAATAATCGATAGTTCATATTACACTCCCATCTTGGCAGACAAGGATAAAATCCTGTTTACTGAAAGGGAGTGTTTTATTTGTAATAAGACTTTGAAAGGATAAATGATTGAGGATGGAAAAAATTAAGCGTTATGTCATATTTATTGTAGGAATTTTCATTAATTCGCTGGGGGTCTGCCTGATTACAAAAGCAAATCTGGGGACATCCCCGATTTCATCTATCCCTTATGTGTTAAGCCTGAATTTTCCATTTTCACTGGGAAGTTTCACCATATTGTTCAGCCTGTTTTTGATTCTGCTGCAGTTACTGATATTAAAGAATAATTTTAAGCTGGAGCAGATGCTGCAGATTCCGGTATCTATTGTATTTGGGTATTTTATTGATCTGTGTATGGTCACATTTAAATCTGTTCAACCGGGAGGGTATATAGCTAAAATTTTATGTCTTCTGGCAGGGTGTTTCATTCTTGGAATTGGTGTATATCTGGAAATTCTTGCTGATGTTGTTATGCTGCCGGGAGAAGCCTTCGTCAGGGCTGTTGTATTTCGATGGAAAACAGAATTTGGCATTACAAAGGTTGCCTTTGACATAACAATGACAGTGGCGGCAGGGATAGTATCCTTTTGCTTTACGAAACGCCTTTATGGTGTAGGGGAAGGCACAATTGTGTCCGCAGTTCTGGTAGGATTTATAGCAAGGTTTATAGGCAGACATTTAACCGTTTTGAATCAGATATTATTTGGTTCTGCTGAAGACAAGCTGGAGAAACAAAAGAAAAATGCAATTTGTATTGTAATTGGCAGGCAGTATGGCAGTGGTGGGCACGATATTGGAAAATTACTGGCAGAAAGGCTGTCCTATGATTTTTATGATAAGTACTTCATTCAAATGGCCGCCGGCTCAACCGGTTATACACCCAGGTACATATCCCAAAGAGAAGAAAAAATGACAAACAGCTTTATTTTTGATATGATGAATCAAATGTATGTCTATTCTCAGGAGCATACAGCACCGGAGGATGCTATTTTTGAAGCGGAAACAAATGTAATAAAAGAAGTTTCACAGAAAAGCAATTGTGTAATTGTAGGCCGGTGTGCCGATTATATCTTAGGGGAACGTGATGAATGCTTAAAGGTTTTTCTTTTCGCTCCAATGGAATTTCGTGTAAAAAGAATTATGAAGACAGAAGGCTTAAATGAGAAGGAGGCAAGAAAAAAGATACAGCAGAATGATAGACAGAGAGCAGAACATTATCGCTACTATACGCATCAGATTTGGGGAATGGCCTCTAATTATCAGCTATGCATTGATACCTCGTTAGGAATGGAACATGCGGAAAAAATGATTTTTGAAATGCTGGAACATATCGGGCAAAGCAGCAAATAAAATTAATTGATAAGGAGTGTGTTTAAAATGGAAGTAAAGACATGGACTTATGATGAATTCCCTGATTTTACTGAGGAAATAGAAGATGCTGTGCGGTTAACAACATCAGGGAATGAGGTGGGAGTATCTTATCATCATGATGTAAAATACGCAGAAGTGAATGGCATTTCATTACATCTTCAAATTCTGAATCCATTTACCAGAAATGATCCTGATAAAGTATATCCCTGTATTGTATATGTGCAGGGGTCTGCGTGGATGGAACAGGATGTATATGGATCATGTACCTTACTTGGAAAACTTGCGGCAAAAGGGTATGTGATCGCAGTTGTTCAGTACAGGCATTCGGGTATTGCGGCATTTCCGGCTCAGGTTCAGGATGCCAGGAATGCAATTCGGTATATTCGTATCCATGCAGGCGATTATCATATAGATCAGGACAACATATTTGTTGGCGGCTCCTCCTCCGGTGGTCAGGTGGCTATGTTCTGCGGAATTGTAAAAGAAGGCGATGAAATGGATGCAACCCTTTATCCAGGCGTATCGGCGGAAGTAAAAGGAATTCTGGATTATTATGGCGCTGTCAGTATGCTGGAGGAAGATGGGTTCCCTTCAACTTTAAATCATCATCTTCCTGACAGCCCTGAGGGAATGGTTATGGGACACAGTAATTTAAGAGAAAGAACGGAGCTTCGGGAAAAAGCAACGGTAGAGTGTTATATCACACATAAACTTGATATACCACCGGTTATCATATTTCACGGTACAAAGGATCGTACTGTCAACGTATCCCAAAGTGTCAGTCTTTATAAGAAATTAAAGGCTTGCGGTAAAAATGTCAGGTTGTATTTACTGGAAGGGGCAGATCATGGAGGAGCAGAATTCTGGACGGAAGAAGTTTGTAATATAGTTGATAATTTTATTAAAACTCTTTCATGGCCAGTGCCAGGTCACTGACGACAATTTAGGGGAGCGACATCTGCTAAAGCAATCTGGAAGCCTGAAGCTTTCTGTATTCTCCCGGAGTCATGGTTACATACTTTTTGAAAAAACGTTGGTAGCTTTGAACGTTATTATATCCTACCAGTTCTGATATTTCAGTTAACGTAAGAAGCGTATCAGTAAGGTATTCCTTGCTTTTTTCAATTCGTATGTTATTTAAGTAATCGGTTAAGGTCGTTCCGGTTTTTGCCCGGAAAATTTTACTGAGATAAGAATAGCTGATATTCAGATAGTCAGCTGTATCAGTGATATTCATGTCATTCATATAGTGCTCATTTAGATATTGCTTTGCCATATCACAGTAATTGGTTTCTTTTGCATCATTGCTTTTATAATGAACGCTGATATTCATGAGAAGCTTTCTGCTGGAATGAATCATATCCGCTAATGTTTTATACTCATATAAAGCATCTAAAAGGTTGGTATCCATCAGCCTGGTGAAATGAAATTCGTGATCCAGTTCCACCAGTATCCGGTTAAATACATCCCTGACCTGGGAGACATTCCTGATATCCCCAAGTTTATCCTCCAATTCCAGAAGCAGTCGTTCTGTTTCCTGTTCGTTTTGAGAGACAATGCTACGGATAAACGATGTATTAATATTTAATAACATCATATATACTTCATCAGAGTCCAGACTTTTCTCGATTTTTTTAAATGTGGTGAGTTCATTTTTCCAATTAAAAAAATATGAGTTTTTGACTGTTTCAAGACATTTGGGGTACTCTTCTAAAATTTCTTCCGCATGATATATGGGCTGACTGATCCCGAAATATGCGTTCTGGTTTGTCAACTTAATTACCGTATCAGCCAGAACTGTTCTTGTCTGCTCAAGACTCTCCACTTCATTACCCTGGTAGAGCAAGACCAGAGTCTCTTCCTCGGTTTTGGCTAAAACTCCTTTCATGGAAGACTGGAGATAGCTTCGCAGTACTTCCTGCAGGTTCAGACGGAATAACAACTCATCATCAGGTGACAATTTCATATCGGCGATATCGAATTTCACCAACAGCATTTCGCAGTGGCAGTTTCCGCTTTTATCAAACAGATAGGGATGGTCATTGGTGAAATCAGCTGTATACTTCCAGTTTTCCAGAAAACTTCTGAAGTTAAACGCCTTACTTATTTCATCAAATCGTTTTAACTTTAATCTGGCATTGTAATTAAACGTGTTCATCTCTGAAAATACCTGTTTCAGCATATCGATTTCATCTGTTACGTGTTCCTGTGGAGAATTCCTGGTACCTTTTGCAACATCTGAATATAGAATATTAATCGGCCTGTATAATCGTTTTGCCATATAGAATGAGATGATCAGGGAAAATAGGATTAGTCCGATACAAATCAGAAGTATGTACTTTCCCAGATAAACAGCTTCCTGATAAGAATCGCTGAGGGGATAAGAAGTAACTGATAAAGCGTCAAAGTTAACGGGTTTCATAAAATATATACGATTATTGCAGACGATATAAGTCACTCCATTATCCAGCTCTCTGGCAGGCTGACGGATCAGTTGTTTCCATTCTGCATACCGGCTGTCTCCCTCTATAAGCCTGCCATCTCTGTCCAGAATAAAAAACTCCATATGATTATCATTCAGATGGTAGGAATCAACAATCTCATTGTATAAGCTCTTAATACTGATGTTAGTTACCAGATAGAAATCCGGTCTGCCCTTTAAAACGAGAGAAAGGACAAGATTATTCCGCTTATTGTATAAAAAGCTGTACTTGTCAAACAATGATTCATCATCAAAGATCAGGCGGGGAGGCAGCTGCTGTATGCTGTAGATATTGTCGTTTATATCATTTAACCATTTGGTATCGTAAAATTCCGAGAAAAGATACCTTCCGGTTTTTGAATTATAGATTTTGCCGGTTGTCTTGTCGTAAAAATATACCGAATCAATTAAGTAATATTTCTGTGTCATGGCGGACAGCCTCTTTGAAATCATGGATAAATCTGTATTGTAATCGTTTGAATAGGTGTAGGTACTGTATCTCTTTTCTCCGATTTCCGTAGCTGTTTCCATCTTTATGCTTTTAATTCGCTGATTGATCCCAGAAGCAATTTCATTTATATCAATGGATTTCTGCTGATAGAATTTCTGTTTTGCCTGTTGTGACATCATGTGGTACCAGAAGAAGCCCAGGACACTGATGGGAATTAAAATAAGGAGGATGTTAGAAAGAAGGATTCGGTACAAATATCTGCGGAATCCTCTTTTCTTTCTGCTTACCCAGTTCTTATTGGAAAATAGATTCATAAAAGCCTCCTACACTGAAATATTCTCAATACGGCGGATCCTTGCTCTTAGGCTAACTTTAACTATAGCACAGGATAAAGTTTGTTTTCAAGTGATACCATAATTCTACACGGAAATAATAGATTTTGATCCTCCATGATAGTTATTCATACTCCTAAATAGAAATCTACTGTTGTATACGGGGAGGGGGTCCGGTAAATTTAAGTATATGAAAGCGCGAAGGGAGAATATGAAAATGAAGTGGGCAAAACAACGTCAGGTTGGATACCAATCCATGCATTCAGACAGTAAAAATATCTGGTTTTATATCTGGAGAGATAAATGGCTGTATTTGATGCTGGTACCGGTCATTACCTATTATATTGTATTTAAATATGTGCCTATGTACGGCCTTATCATTGCCTTTAAAGATTATAATGTTTTTAAGGGAATTACCGGGAGTAAATGGGTTGGTTTACTTAACTTTAAGCAGGTTTTCCAGACAGATTTGTTCTGGCTGTCCATTAAAAACACCTTAATACTTAATCTGTCTACACTGGCTGTGAATTTTCCATTAACCATACTGGTTGCATTAATGCTGAATGAAGTTAGGTTTCCCTTGTTCCGGCGCGTATCCCAGTCATTTCTTTATCTGCCTCACTTTATGTCATGGGTGGTAGTGGCAGGCATTGCAACCAATCTTTTTGCCCAGACCGATGGAAGCGTAAATCAGATGATGAAGCATCTGGGATTCAATGCAATTCCTTTCTTAAACAGCAGCGGATGGTGGATTTTTACTTATGTTATATGCAATGTGTGGAAGGAAATTGGCTGGGGAACAATTATTTATCTGGCGGCTATAACCGGTATTGATGAATCCCTGTATGAGGCAGCCTACATAGACGGCGCAGGCAAAGTTCAGCGTATCCTCTATATCACCCTTCCTATGATCCGGTCAGTGGTTATTGTTATGCTGATTCTGTCTATCAGCAAAATGATGAGTATCGGTCTGGACGCTCCTTTGCTTCTTGGCAACACCAAGGTTATCAATGTGTCAGAAGTAATCAGTACCTATATTTATCGTCTGGGTATTGTAAAGGCAGAGTACAGTTTATCTACAGTAATCGGTCTGTTTCAGTCAGCCGTTAATATTTTCATACTGATTCTTGCAGATCGTATTGCCAAACTGATTGGAGAAGAGGGAATTTTATAGAGAGGGGGATATATTATGAACAAGATACGTGTCAGTAAAAAGAAAGCAATTAATTGGGGAACAGTGATAAACTATTTGTTGCTGACGATCCTGGTTGTAATATGCTTTTATCCATTTTTAAATGTAGTTGCTTATTCTTTTAGC
This sequence comes from Lacrimispora xylanisolvens, assembly GCF_002934545.1. GTDB lineage: Bacteria > Bacillota > Clostridia > Lachnospirales > Lachnospiraceae > Lacrimispora > Lacrimispora xylanisolvens. Next base: position 159,225 of record NZ_PTJA01000006.1, on the reverse strand, counting down.
AGCAACCGGGCAGTTTTATCCGGAACCGTTACTTTTTTTCCAATTGAAATGCAGCTGGATGCATATAAGGAGATTGTACATAGAGGACAGATCTGGACAGCAATGAGAGTAACCATGGTGGTAACAATGCTGGGGACTGCTATTGGTCTGATACTTACTGTATTTGCGGCCTATGCACTTTCAAAGGATAAATTAAAGGGACGGAGATGGATATCCGGAATGATCCTGTTTACCATGTATTTTAACGGAGGTATTATTCCAACCTTTCTGGTTATAAAAAATCTGGGAATGTATGACCAGCTTACGTCACTTTACATTCCCTCAGCTGTTAATGTTTTTAATTTCATTGTAATGAGAACTTTTTTCAGGGAAATCCCCAAAAGTCTGGAAGAAGCTGCTTATCTTGACGGAGCAACGGACGTTCAGATTCTCTTTAAGATTGTTCTTCCCCTGTCCATGCCGATTATTGCTACCATCGGACTTTTCTATGCCGTTTATTACTGGAATGATTATTTTAATGCTCTTATTTATATTCAGTCCCCTGAAAAGTATACCCTCCAGCTTCGGTTGAGAAGTCTTCTTTTTGCCGGAGAGCTGGGGGCGGCAGGAAACGAGGGACTGGCGCAGCAGGTAATGGCAGAATCGTTAAAGATGGCATGCATCGTAGTTGGAACAGTTCCCATACTGGCTGTCTATCCATGGCTTCAGAAATATTTTGTAAAGGGTGTTATGCTGGGCTCTGTGAAAGGCTGACAAGTCCGGGATTTTAATACACTAAATTATATGATTGGAGGAAGGTATATGAAAAAGGTAAGGCGTTTTCTGGCAGGGGGATTGGTTTTTGCAATGGCAGTCAGTCTGATTGGCTGCCAAAGTACGGGAGAGGTTTCTAAAAATGCAGACACAAAGGGTACCGCAGTATCGGATGCAGCAGGAGGAAAAGAGGAATTTAAAACCACCTACGGATCTAAAAAATTTGATGATGTGACCATAACGGTTGAAGTGTTTGACAGAAGCAATGCACCGGAGGGGAGTACAGTAATTGACAACAGATGGACAAAATACATCAATCAGGAAATGAACAAAGTAGGAATTACCGTTAAATTTGTGGCTGTTCCAAGAGCGGATGAAGTGAATAAAGCCCAGCTTATGATGGCATCCGGCACTGGTCCGGATATTATGATCTGCTATACATCCTCTATTGTGGAAGGATTTTATAAAGATGGAGGAACCTATGACCTGTCACCCTATGTGGATGGAGAAGATCAGGCAAAAAACTTAAAAGAATATATTGGTAAGGACTGTATGGATCTGGGACGGAATCAGCAGGGAGAGCTGTGGGCCATTCCGGCAAGACGTTCCACTACAGCCTCAACAAATCTCTTTATCCGTAAAGACTGGCTGGATGAGCTGGGGTTACAGGCTCCCACAACGAAAGAGGAGATGTACCACGTTCTGCAGGAATTCAAAAAATATAAGCCCGATTCCTTTGCGGCAAGCTTTTGGGTATGTACCAAAGCCAGCGATATTGCGGGGGTAATGGCTACCTCATTTTTAAAAAACGTAAAGGATGAGAAAGCTTATGCAATCGAAGCAGACTCTGCAACCAGCTTAATTTATATGGATCCGGGCTTTGGAGAGTATTTCAAATGGATGAACCAATTGTATAATGAAGGGCTGATCGATCCGGAATATTATGTGGATACTACGGAAAATGCCTTAAAAGAAGACTTTGTAAATGGAAAAGTAGGCTGTTTTGAATCCAATGTAAACTATAATGTAGACAGTCTCCGTGGAAGCTTATTAAAGGTGCTTCAGTCAACGGATCCCAAGGCGGATGTCATTAGCATTCCTCCCATTAAAAATGATAATGACGGGGAAATCTATAATAAGAATTATCCCATTAACGGTGCCTATCTCTTTGTTCCGAAATCAGCAAAGAATGTGGAAGCAGCCGTAACTTATCTGGATTGGCTTGCTACCAAGGAAGGCGGATTTACAATTTTCCACGGATTTGAAGGAGAACATTTCAAATATGATGATGCAGGGGTTCCCTGTGTTCTTGATGCGAGTTATAATACAAAGGACAAAGACTGGACCAGACATGATCTGTTTATAATTGGTAACCAGGGCTATTATAAGACTGCCGACGAATTCGCACTGGCCACCTCTAAGGAATGTCCCGGATATGAAAACTATGTGCTGGACAATTTTAAAAATGCTTCTGTTGGAACAATAAGGCACGATCCAACCTTTACTGCACCAACCGCTACAGAGAAAAATACGGAGATCAGTGTGATCAGGGAAGAATATTTCGTAAAATTAGTTACCTGCCAGCCTGACAAATTTGATGCCACATTACAGGAGTTTAAAGATAAACTAAAGAAAGCAGGATACGACCAGATTATCAAAGAGCGAACAGATTATTATGACGGAGTATTTGCCGGGAAGTAAGTTTTGAAGGAATCAGACAGAAAGTGAGAGGAGACAGGAAGATGTACAGTAGAAACGATGGCATGAATTATGCGCCAAAAGGAAAACCAGAGCCTGTGGTTTCAAAAGGGGATTTTTTCATAGCAGCGATTGCCTTGGACCACGGACATATTTATGGAATGTGCAATGGTTTAACGGAGGCTGGGGCAGTACTCAAATGGGTATACGATCCCGATCCGGTAAAAGTTGCTGACTTTGTTAAAGCCTTTCCTGAGGTTAAGGTGGCAGAATCTGAGGAGCAGATCCTGAAAGATCCCATGGTGCATATGGTCTGTTCCGCTGCAGTAACAAGCCTGCGCTGTGCACTGGGTCTTCGGGTAATGGAAGCGGGAAAAGACTATTTTACAGATAAAGCTCCTCTTACCACTTTAGAACAGCTGGCAGCCGCGAAGGAAATGGTGAAACGAACCGGGAAGAAATATATGGTATATTACAGTGAGCGGATCCATGTGGAGGCGGCGGTTTTTGCCGGACAGCTGATTGAGCAGGGAGCAATTGGAACTCCCATACATATTGACGGCTTTGGCCCACACAGAGTGGGAGATCCTAAGGACAGACCGGACTGGTTTTTTATAAAGGAAAAATACGGCGGCATATTGTGTGACATTGGAAGCCACCAGATTGAACAGTTTCTGTTTTACTGTAAGGTAAAGGATGCAAAAGTGCAGTATTCCCAGGTGGGGAATTTCGGGCATCCGGATTATCCTGAACTGGAAGATTTCGGGGATGCGGTACTTCTGGGAGACAATGGGGCAACCCAGCATTTTCGTGTAGACTGGTTCACTCCAAAAGGACTTTCCACCTGGGGTGACGGAAGAACCTTCATCCTTGGTACAAAAGGTTATATTGAATTGCGCAAATACGTAAATATCGGAGCCTGTGACGGAAGCTCAAACCATGTCTTCCTGGTCAATGAGGAAGGGGAGCAGCATTTTGAAGTGACCGGAATGGTTGGATACCCGTTCTTTGGCCAGCTGATTTTAGACTGTATAAACCGGACGGAGAATGCCATGACGCAGGAACATGCTTTCAAGGCGGCAGAGCTGTGCGTCAGGGCGCAAAACCAGGCAATTAATATACAAGAGGAAGCAGGGGGGCAGAAGCCATGTTAGATATTGCGGTTGTTGGAACGGGAAATATCGCCCCGTCACATATCGAAGGCCTTCTTACGTTTCCAGACAGGTGCCGTATCGTCGCTTTGTGTGATATTTATCCGGAAAAAGCGGAAGCTTTAAAGGAGAAGTATCATCTGACCTGCAGGATTTTTGATGATCATCAGAAAATGCTTGATTCCGGCCTTAATATTGATGTAATCCACATATGCACCCCGCCGTACGTCCATGGGGAAATCTCCATTCACTCCATGGATGCAGGCTGCCATGTAGTGGTGGAAAAACCCATGGCTGCCTGCCTTCAGGAGTGTGACGCCATGTTGGAGGCGGAAAAGAGAAATCATGTAATTATGGCGTGTATTGCACAAAATCGTTTTCGAAACCAGATCTACAAATTAAAAAAAGTGGTTGATAGCAAAATCGCCGGTAAGATCTGCTGCGTACATGTAAACTCCAGCTGGTGGAGAGGACATTGCTATTATGATTTGTGGTGGAGAGGGCTTTGGGAAAAGGAAGGCGGCGGTCCTACCTTAAATCATGCGGTACACCATATTGATATGCTTAACTGGTTGGAAGGCAAACTGCCAGAGGCGGTCATGGCAATGCTGGCAAACGTGATGCATGACAATTCAGAGGTAGAAGACTTATCTCTTGCCATGTTAGAATACCAGGACGGAAGTCTGGCACAGGTAACAAGTTCTGTCATACATCATGGAGAACAGCAGGGCATAGAACTGCAGTGTGCCGATGCAAAACTTTCGGTGCCGTGGGATTTAAAAGCAGAAATCTCAAAGACCAATGGCTTCCCTGAGAAAGGGGGGAATCAGGAGCTGCTTGACAAAATTCAAGCTTTCTATGAGGAAATACCGGATCTTTTATATGAGGGACACACCGGAGAGATTGATGATATCCTTCGTGCAGTTGAGACCGGAGCCAGACCTTTGATTACCGGGTTAGACGGGAGAAGGACGGTCGGGCTGATTACAGCTATCTACAAAGCCGGCTGTTTAAAAGAGAGGGTAAAGCTTCCGATCATGCCGGAGGATGAATATTATTCCTTTGAGGGGATCTTAAAAAATGCGGTTCGGTTTCATGAAAAAAGTGCATCGGTTGAGAATTTTACTGACACTGTCATAACACTGTGAACTTATAATTATTGATGCAAAATTACCGCTTTTCTGTCTTTGAAAATGAATAATACGCCGAGAACACAAACATCATTAGCTGCAGCGAGTAAATAACAGCTCTTTCTGTGAGTCCCATGATATTTAAATTATTTATCATACCAATGGGGTTGAGTACACCTGCTGTCGTAATAATCACAGACATAATGATCGTAAAAGTTCCCAGCCGTTTCATTTTCTCTTGCTTTAAATAACCGACAGACAGAACAAAACCTGCGGTAATCGTAGTAAACACTACAATTACCGTGACGATAATGTGCATCATGTTGCCGAATGTCATCTGAGTTTTATCACCAGTGAGTGGGAATAATGCATATCCGAATATGGAAACAAGGTTCATTAACAGAAAAATGCCCCATCCTGTGCGAACAGCAGAGTGGTATTTACGAAAGGATTTGACTAGCATTCCTATGACAAATAATATTGTAGCAATGCCATAGATGGTGGTAAAAATCAAAAGCAAAGTTCTGTTCGGTGCGCCCACGGCAGTCAGAGAACTAATATCGGTACTGATAGGATTATAATCCGGCCATAGGAGCTGACCCAAAAGCGTATGGAGTAAATAAAAGATTACACCTATCATGCCCAACGGCATTGTTAAGGATTCGAATTTTTTTATTTTCATATTTAGTCCTTTCTCATTAAAATTATAATCCGATTAAAAAAATAAATTCTTCAAATTTTAGAATCCTCTTATATAAAAGGGATCCTACATAAATAAAGGGTAAAAGGTACATTTTCATTTTGAAAATGTACCTTTTTTTAGATAACAAGATAGTTGGTAGAAAAAATTAAATTTGGAAGATTAAGGAAATAATGTGCTAAAATTCTATAATTACCAAAGATTATAATAATTTGTTGCATAATTTTTACAAATACAATATAATGGATTTGTAGAAAATTGTAGATTTTTGTTGATATTTGCAGTAATTTGTAAAAAATAAAGCAATATAAAATAAATTTGATTTTATTCATACCAGGTTTGTTATTTCTTCTCTCTTCCTTTGATAATATGATAAAAATGTGTATTTTATTTATGTTGGCTGTAAGTTTGAAAGGAGGTTTAATACATACAAATTCATGAAGAGAAAAGTTAACAAAAAATAAAGTGATAATTTAATTTGTAAAACGTGTGTTATGGATTGAGTTATTCAGCAAAATACCAAAGATAAAATTATTAGAGATATTGAACACTTACTTTATTGAAAGGAATGATTATAATGATGAAAAAAATGAACTTCAGTTTGAAGGTAAAGCTTAGTATAATTATTTTGTTATTTTCATTGTGTCCATTAATCTTGGTTTCTGCAATATTTATTAATTTTACGGGTAAAAGTATCATGTCTGAACAAGAGAGAGCATCCAATAAGCAGCTTGAGATGTTTAATAGTAATATTGATTCAATCATTGAAGAATTAATGAATAATACCAGTGGTTTTGCAAATGAAGCGATAATAAAGCAGGCAGATGGAACTTTGACAAGTTATGTAAATAACAATGGAAAAACCCAAATGACCCCTAGTAAAAATGGAAAAGTGGAACAGGAAATTTTCCAGAGATTTAAAGAATTTGGTGAAACACATCCTAATTATCAATATGTTTATATGGGTGTGGAATCGGGAGGATATGTTCAGTACCCAGAAGGAAATATGGAAGGCCCTTTTGATCCACGGCAGAGACCATGGTACCCGATTGCCATTAATAATCCAGATAAAGCAGTATTAGGTGATCCTTACTACTTTGCAACGGATAACATTGTTATTTTAGGTGCTTCTCAAGCTTTGAAAGATGCCAGTGGAAAAGTAATCGGCGTTGTTGCATTGGATATGAGTTTAGATAAGATTACAGAGATGGTTGACAAGGCAGGAAAAGATACAAAAGGACATTTTATCATTGTTGATGATAGCGGAACGATTATTGCTGATCCAAGTAACAGTGATAATAATTTTAAAAATGTATCAGATACATATGGAGGTGAATTAAGTAATCTTATTTTATCAGGTGCAGATTTCAATGAAGTAAAAGTGGATAATAAAGCATATTTAATCAGGTCTATAAAAAGTGAAAAGACAAATTGGCGGTATGTAGCTCTTTTGGATAAGGCTGACATCCTTAGCCCAATTACAAATTTAATTAAGTTAGAAATGATGATTATTTCTATTGTGTCATTATTAGCTATTTTCTTTGGCATATTTACAAGCCTGAAAATTTCGAAACCAATAAAGGAAGTATCCGAAGCTGCCAATAAAATAGCTGGAGGAGATTTTTATGTGCAATTACAAACAAAAGCTAGTGGCGAAGTAGGTGAACTGATTGATTCATTTAAACGAATAGGCATAACTTTAGTTGATTATAAGGAGTATATTCAAGAGATCGCACATATTCTAAATCAAATTGCAGAGGGGAATTTATGCTTTGAATTGAAACAGGAATATATAGGAGAGTTCTCAAAAATAAAGGATTCTCTTCTCAATATTTCAGAGAATCTTTCCCTGACAATTGAACATGTTAAAACGTCATCAGAACAAATTGCAATGGCCGCCAATCAGGTCTCATCGGGAGCACAATCCCTTGCTCAGGGAACAACGGAGCAAGCAAGCAGCATTGAGGAGTTTTCAGCAATGATAGCTGATATTTCACAGCAAATAAAGAATACTGCCAACAATGCTGATTTGGCAAACAGAGAAGTTGTGTCTACATCTGAAGAGGTTATTAATAGTAATAGTCAAATGCAGGAAATGAAACTGGCTATGAATAATATCAATGCAAAATCAGCAGAAATCAGTAAAATTATTAAAACCATTGAGGATATTGCGTTCCAGACGAATATTTTGGCACTAAATGCGGCAGTTGAAGCGGCGAGAGCTGGTTCTGCCGGAAAAGGATTTGCTGTTGTTGCAGATGAAGTCCGGAATCTGGCTCAGAAATCAGCAGATGCGGCAAAAAATACTACTATGCTCATTGAAGAAACGGTACAAGCCGTTGAACGGGGATCTGAGATTGTTGAAATCACTGCACAGTCAATGACAAATGTTGTGACAGGATCAGATCAGGTGCGAGAGTTTGTTAATGATATTGCTCGTACTTCGAAAGAACAATCTGATGCAGTGTCTCAGATATTAATAGGGGTGGAACAAATATCTTCTGTTATTCAAAGCAACAGTGCAACCGCAGAAGAAAGTGCGGCGGCAAGCGAGGAGCTTAGTGGTCAGGCTGATTTGTTGAAGCAGAATGTGGAACAATTTCAAATCCGAAGAGATGTTAACATTCATTTAAATAAGTCTGCAAGGACACAGAATAATACGATACAGTCAAGCCAGTATAGTATGGTGGATGAATATAAATATTAGAAGATTCAAGATAGGATTATCAAAGAAATATAGGTCTCACCCTCTACACTTAAACCATAAGCCACAGGCATGAATGCTTGTGGCTTAAATTACTCTTTATCCGTATGCGGATAGATGGTCCTGTTTTCATGCTCTCTTGGTGATATCCCCGTAACTTTCTTAAATACCTTGCTGAAATAATAGGGATTATCAAAGCCCAGTTTATCAGAGATGTCATACATCAGGTACTGGTGAGTGTCGATAAGCTCCATGGCATGCTGGATCTTTACCTGAGCAATATAATCAGAAAGAGTGGTACCGGTCAGCTTTTTAAAGGTATTGCTTAAATGACCGGAACTGATATTTAACGCTTCCGCAACATCCACCAGAGTCAGCTTTTCCATATAGTGTTCTTTGATGTAGCCTCTTGCCAGGTCTACCAGCTTATCAGAGCGGGTGGACTTTCTGTCGTTTAAAAGCCTGCAAAGCTTCTGGCAGAAGCTTCTCAGCCATTCCAGTATTTCCTCCAGGCTGTTAAACTGATTCAGCTGCTCCGCAATGTTGATGGTATAAGGGAAGATATCCTGATAGCTGCCATTTCCTGTTTCAAAGAAGGAGTATAAATAAGTATAGATATTGATGCAGGCACTGGTCGCCTGTTCCTTCCGGGGCTTATTTTCACGAAACAGCGTGATGATGTCTTCAAAGATAGAAGCAAGCTTTTCGCTGTCATTCTGACTGATATAAGCCGCCAGTTCTTTTTTAAATACATTGATGTTGAAATTTTTTGCCTGGCTGAAATGGGAGGGCTGACCCTGGTATAATACTACCTGGTTGGAAGAATCAAAGTAATAATAATCCAGTGCGGTCTGGGCCTCAGAGAACGCTTCCGGAAGATCTGACATCGTTTCCTTTAAACGGCTCACCCCAAAAACAGCAGATAACTCAAAATAGGTCTTTAAAGCCACACTGAATTTATGGCAGAATTCACTGATAGAGTTTTGGGAAAAAGTATCACCCTTTAAAGAGGCAATGATGAGAAAGGTATCCTGCCGGTATTCCAGTATTGTGTCATGAAAGAAAGATCTTGCCGCGATTCCGCCTAAGATATCAATCATCTGCCTGCTTACGGAATGCAGATCATAGCTTCCGCCCCCTGCTTCAAAATTTATGTGGATGGGTTTTAAGGTAAAAAGGATGATAAAAGGAGCCGGATACTGCTTCTTAAGTTCTTCGGGGATATCAGGGACTTCCTCCTGGGAAAATAAAAGGCGTCGAAACGTTATCTTATCCAGGTCTTCCTGACTGTTCTCCTGACGTTCATCCATCAGATGGTGTTTTTTATTATGAAATAAGTCACAGGATTCCTTAGCACGTTCTAAAGCAGCGATCAGAGCCTCTTCATTTAAATCAATTTTTACCAGATAATCAGAAGCACCCAGAGACAGTGCTTTTTTAACCAGATGAAATTCTTCTAAGTTGGTTAATACAATAAAAGCAAAGGAACAGTTGTTTTCTTTGCATTTTTCCACCAGCTCCAGGCCGTTTAATACGGGCATACGAATATCCGTTATTACAATATCCGGCTGAAGTTCCATAATCATGTCAAAGGCGGAAGGGCCATTGGTGGCCTTTCCAATAATGCTGCATTCATAGTTTTCCCATATGATCAGAGAGGCGATGCCGGCCAGGATCAGTGGTTCATCGTCTATAATAATAATTCGATACATAATGTTTCACACCCCTTTGTCAGCTCATTCTAAAATTCCAGTGGTAGGGCAATGGTAATCAATGTATATTGGTCTAATTCGCTTTCCAGCTTTAAGCCATATTCTTCTCCGTAAACCAGCTTTAATCTCCGGTCCACGTTTGGAAGGCCGATTCCGCTCATATTGCTTCTTGTGATACGGGAGGTATCTGTCAGCAGCTTTTCTATATTTTCAGGTGATATGCCAATGCCATTGTCCTTTACTGAAATATAGAGTATCCCGTTTTCCGTATAAACGTGAATCTGTATCAGCCCGTTTCTTCCGCTTGGTTCAATTCCGTTAAATATAGCATTTTCCACAATGGGCTGAAGGGTCAGCTTCACGATCTTGGCATCGTAAAGAACCTCCTGGTCCACCTGGGTTGATACGTCAAAGAGTTCTATATACCGGATTTTTTCTATAATAACATAGTTCTCTAAAAAATCCAATTCCTGACGAAGCGTTACTTTTTCGTTAAATCCCTTTGCCATGTTTTTAAGCAGAGAGGACAGGGCAGTGACAACCTGGACGATTCCGCTGTTTTTCTGCATGGTTGCGATCCATTTAATAGAATCCAGGGTATTATAGAGAAAATGAGGATTGATCTGTGCCTGAAGCATTTTAATTTCTAAGTCCCTTTTTTCATTCTCACTTTGTACCCTTGTTTCCAGAAGATCGGAGATCCGGCTGGACATCTGGTTAATCTGTTTTCCAATGCCTCCGATTTCATCAGCCGTTTCAATGGAACGGTCCGGATCAAAGTTACCTTGGGAGATAAATTCCAGACGTTTTTTCAGGCGGCTGATGGGAGCGCTTAACTGGCGGGATATAAACCAGGACAAGGTCAGGCCGATGGCAAAACAGAAAAAGAAAATAAGGCTGATGGTGCCGCTGATCACTCCATGGTCCAGATTAAGAGAGGAAACTGGAAGGACCTGAAAGAAGATCAATCCGCTGACAGCCTGTTTTTCATAGGCGATGATACATTCCTCCCCATCAAGCCGGGTACGGAAATTACCCTGAGGTTCTTTCCTGTCTTTTAACGTTCCAAGCAAATGGTCAACGTTAAAAGAATTTCCATTCACAGAAGTAATAATACTTCCGTCTGAAGTGGCTGCATAAAGGATCTGATCGTCTCCCATGCTTTTTAGTGTATCAGAAAACAGCCTGGGGGATACAGCAAGAAATATCCATGCGTCTTCCGGCTGCCCGTTGGAAGCATATTTTAATGGCCTTAAAAGTGGAAGAATCTTTGGGGTATAATTGGTAGGAGAAAAAGGATTGTCCTCCAGAGAAAGAAGGTACTGGGTATTTTCTCTGTAAAGCAGATCATGAAACCAGGGGGCATTTTGAATGTCACCTACATCCCGGGTGGAACCGTAAGCGTTACCGGCCTGCAGAACTTCTCCATTATTATACAGTGTGATTTTATAAATATATTTGCTGTAACCTGAAATTGCACAAAAATCTCTCAGTACATTGGAGGCGTAGAGCTTAATATAGGCAGATTCCCCATGGTCTCCCATTTTAAAGGAAGGAGAGGAGAATAAGGATTTACGTTCGGAGCAGGTAACCACAATGTTGACCATTTCCTTATAAGCAACTTCCATCCGATCTGACAAAATCTGGACCCGGTTCACTGTATTTTTTGTTTCGTTTTCTAAAGCATCCTTATAATAAGAGTGATAGTTATAAAAACTCACGGCACATGCAATGATGATAACCATCAGCAGATTGTATAAAAGAAATTTATACCGGAATGTTCGGGGCATGATCTCATCCTTTCTCCCCCGTGAACAGCCGTTAAATGCCAGATGCACAACTTTGCATCTCAGCCTGCACGAGATTAAATTTAGTAATATCATATCCTTTATTCCGCAGAAATTCAACGAAATAGAAATGAATCTTAAAAAAATATAAAAATCTGAATAAAGTATATGTTTTAATTTTTAGAGACAGGAAAAACGTAAAAAAATAATATAATTATGCAAATCGTTTATTCCGATATAGCCTCAGATCTGGTATCTTTATAGCATAAAGAACACGCGCGTAGTTCTAAAAAAAGGGAGGTTACAAACCGATGAGATTAAAAAAGGTTTTAGCTATGGTATTAGCAGCCGGAATGGTGTGTGCATCTTTAACTGCATGTGGCAGCAAAACAGCTGAAAGCAGTGCTGCAGATACAACCGGAGCAACGACTGCCGCAGATTCTGCAAAGGCAGGAGATAAAACACAGAACTCTGGTGAAAAGAAGGTTCTTACCGTTACGACATGGGACTATGATTCATCTCCTCAGTTTCAGTCAGTGGTTGATGCCTATATGAAAGAAAATCCCAATGTGGAAATTAAAGTCATTGATACTTCTGCTGATGAATACAACAATTCCTTGGGAATCAGTTTATCCGCAGCTCAGCCGGATCCGGATATTATCTGGGTAAAGGATATGGGCTCCATGCTTCAGATGGCTGATAAAAAGCAGCTTCTTCCTCTTGATGATTTCATGAAAAAAGACAACTTTGATACATCCGTTTATAATGGTGCTGCAGAGCAGCTTCAGTACAACGGAGTGACTTACGGACTTCCGTACCGTTCCGACTGGTATGTCTTATACTACAATAAGGATCTTTTTGATGCAGCAGGTGTTGCATATCCTTCCAATGATATGACCTGGGATCAGTATAATGAACTGGCTGCGAAGATGACTTCCGGAGAAGGCAGCTCAAAGGTATACGGCGGACATAATCATACATGGCAGGCGCTTGTAACAAACTGGGCCGTTCAGGATGGCAAGCATACAGTTGTTGAAAAAGATTATTCCTTTTTAAAGCCATGGTATGAGGCAGCTCTTTCCTTACAGGATAAGGGATATATCCAGGATTACTCCACGTTAAAGACAGCAAATATCCATTACTCCTCTGTATTTAAGAATCAGCAGTGCGCTATGATGCCAATGGGAACCTGGTTTATCGCCACCATGATCCAGTCCCGTGCAGCAGATGAGACTTCCTTTAACTGGGGCATTGCAAGACTTCCTCATCCTGCTGATACAGAATCAGGATATACGGTAGGAGCTCTTACTCCTGTCGGAATCAGCGCTTATACGGACGAACCTGACTTATCCTGGGATTTTGTAAAATTTGCTACAAGCAAAGAAGCCGCAAATATTCTGGCTGAACAGGGTGTATTTACCGGTATCCAGACAGAGGAATCTTTAAAGACCATCGCTTCCGCACAGTTCTTCCCCGAGGGAGAATCTAATATTGAAGCATTGTCCTATACTCATTACACATTTGACCGTCCTTTAGACCCAAAGATCGAAGAAATTCGTAAGGCTCTTGACGAAGTTCATGAAATGATCATGATTAAGCAGTATACGGTTGATCAGGGAATCGAAGAACTGAACAAACGTGTTGCAGAGATCAAAGGCTGGTAAAATATAATTGATTGCCAAAGAGCGCCTTTTCTAAAATTTAAACAAGGCGCTCTTTTTGTGGCAAAAAGCAGGTGAAAAGGAGGTTAACCCAGTATGAAAGCAGTAAAAACCACATTGACGTCGCATCAAAAGAAAGCAATCCGAAGTAACCTGGTCGGTTATTCCTTTATTTTGCCTAATTTAATCGGATATGCTATTTTCGTATTCATTCCTGTTATTTTTTCCTTTATTTTAAGTGTTATGAAATGGGATGGCTCCAAGTCTCCCATGGAGTTTGTTGGATTAAAAAATTTCGCTCAGATTTTTGGTGACAGAATATTTGTTCAATCCTTTCTTCACACCATTCAATATGCATTGCTTACAGTAGTTCCAACTCTGGTGCTGTCACTTTTACTGGCAGTTTTACTGAATCATAAGTTAAAAGGGATAGCAATTTTTCGTACAGCACTTTATTTTCCTTACATTGCCTCCATTGTGGCGGTAGGTGCAGTATGGAACATGTTATTTCAGCCGGATTTTGGACCCATCAATGAATTTTTAAAATTCATCGGCATATCCAGGCCTCCCAGATGGGTTGTTGATGTGAAATGGGCCATGGTGGCCATTTCAGTGGTAAGTGTATGGAAATACATGGGTTACTATATGATCGTCTATCTGGCGGCTCTCCAGGGAATCTCAGGTTCCCTTTATGAAGCGGCAGGGATGGACGGAGCCAATGGTATCCAGAAGCTTCGGTATATTACGATTCCCATGCTGACTCCGACCACATTCTTCGTGCTAATTATGCTTACAATTCAGTGCTTTAAGGTGTTTGATCTTGTATATGTAATGACAGGCGGAGGTCCCGGAAACGCCACCAAAACCCTGGTCAATTATATTTATGAAAAGGCATTTACCTCATGGGAGTTTGGACCGGCAAGTGCGGGAGCCATTGTTTTGTTCGCAGTAGTGCTTGTGATCACCCTGATTCAGTTCGCGGGTGAAAAGAAGTGGTCTAAAGATTTGATGTAAGGAGGGAAAGCGATGAATACAAAAACAAAGGATTTAAAGATACCTCTGTATCTGGGACTGATTGCTTTATCCCTTTTTATGCTGGTGCCTTTTTACTGGATGGTGATCTCTTCTTTAAAGCTTAATAAAGACGTATTTTCCGTACCAATGAAATGGTGGCCCGATACGATGCATTGGGAAAACTACAAAATCATCTGGAAGAAGCTGCCCCTTGTGACCTTCTTTTTCAATACAGCAAAGCTGACGGTTATTACCACCATCATACAGCTGTGTACCAGCTGTTTTGCTGCTTATGGTTTTACAAAGACGCGTTTTAAAGGCAGGGATCTGATCTTTCTCATGTATGTTACTACCATAGCTGTTCCATGGCAGGTATACATGGTACCACAGTTTATTCTGGTTTCCAGGCTGGGTCTTAACGACACTCATTTAGGATTGATCTTAATGCAGGCGTTTTCTGCGTTTGGCGTATTTTTAATCCGTCAGTTTTATATCAGCATTCCCGATGAATTATGCGAAGCTGCCAGGATCGACGGGCTAAATGAATATGGTATTTTCGGAAAAATTGTGTTTCCTCTTGGAAAACCTGCTATGGCAACCCTGACCATATTTACATTTACCAATGTGTGGAATGATTTTATGGGACCGCTTATCTATTTAAAAACAAAGGAATTGAAAACCATCCAGCTTGGTATCCGAATGTTCATATCCCAGTTCGGAGCGGATTATGCATGGATCATGGCTGCTTCCGTTTGCTCATTGATTCCGGTTATCATTGTATTTTTAAGCTGTCAGAAGTTCTTTGTAGAGGGCGTTGCAGCCAGCGGAATCAAAGGATAAAAACGGAGATACCCTGCGGGTATCCCTTTATGTCCAAAAAGACGGACAGTAAATAGGAAACACCCTGCGGGTATCCCTTTATGTCCAAAAAGATGGACAGTAGATAGGAAACACCCTGCGGGTATCCCTCTATGTCCAAAAAGATGGACAGTAAAAAGGAAAGGAGAGGCATATGGCACAGACATTGGAACAAATAAAAAAGTATCCTGGAATGGAAGCGGGGATGGTTCAACAGGCTCTTAATGATGCAGTAAAGATCGTGAAAGAGAACCTTACGGAATTTACGGATAAATTCCAGTCTCCCAACAGCTTTGACGGATTTTACCAGGCAACAGAAAACGTGGAATGGACAACAGGGTTCTGGACAGGAGTGATCTGGCTGGCTTACGAGCACACCGGGGATGATGCATTCCAAAAATCCGCACAGGTACAGGTAGAAAGCTTTCTAGACAGAATTGAAAATAAAATTGACGTAAATCATCATGATATGGGATTTCTATATAGCTTATCCTGTGTGGCAGCTTATAAGCTGACTGGCAATGAGCATGCAAAAAAAGCCGCTTTATTAGCAGCGGATCATCTGGCAGAACGATACAGGGAAAGAGGAAAGTTTCTTCAGGCCTGGGGAAACCCTGGCGAACCAAAGGAATACCGGCTGATCATTGACTGCCTGTTAAATCTTCCCTTACTTTACTGGGCAACCGAAGTGACAGGAGATCCTTCCTACGAAGATAAGGCGGAAAACCATATAAAGACTGCCATGAAATGTATTTTGCGTCCGGATCATTCTACCTACCATACCCATTTCTTTGATGTGGAAACAGGGGAACCCACGTATGGAGTAACCCATCAGGGGAACCGCAACGGTTCTGCATGGGCCAGAGGACAGGCATGGGGGATTTATGGGATTGCTTTAAGCTACCGGTATTTAAAGAATACGGAGTACATGGACTTATTCTGCAGCGTGACGGATTATTTTATTGAACATCTGCCGGAAGATCTGATTCCTTACTGGGATTTTGACTTTGACACAGGAAGTGAGGAACCGAGAGATTCCTCTGCGTCTGCCATTGCTGTCTGCGGAATCCTGGAAATGGCAAAATACTTAGAAAAAGAGAAGGCACAGGTATATCTGACTGCAGCTGACCGGATGCTTAGGGCGCTGACAGACCTTTGTGCCAACAGGGATTACAAAATGTCCAATGGATTGCTGCTTCATGGCACCTATGCGAGAAATTCCAAAGAGAATACCTGTACCGACCGTGGTGTAGATGAGTGCAATACATGGGGAGATTATTTTTATATGGAGGCGCTGACAAGGCTCTCCAGAGACTGGAAGCTGTACTGGTAATTGCTGGTGGAGGAGAAAAAAATGAAGACAAATCTGCTGTATGTGTTTGCTGACCAATGGCGGGCGCACGCCATGGGATTTATGAACATGGATCAGGTGATAACACCAAACATTGACTCTTTTGCCTGGGAGAGCATGAGGTTTACCAAAGCTTACAGTACGTATCCCTTATGCTCTCCCCACAGAGCGTCTCTTATGACAGGAAAATACCCCTTCCATCTTGGAATGTGGACCAATTGTAAGATTGGGCTGGAAGAGAAGGTCATGTTAAGACCTCAGGAGCGTTGCATTGGAGATGTGCTAAAAGGTGGAGGTTACCGGACGGGATACATTGGCAAATGGCATCTGGATGCATCGGAGCTTAACTTTGTTGCCAATCCAATATCAGGTGCAAGAGACTGGGATGCCTATACGCCGCCAGGGGAAAGAAGGCATGGATTTGATTACTGGCTGTCTTACGGAGCCTGGGACGATCATATGAATCCCCATTATTGGCAAGACGATGAAAGCCAGATAAAGCCAGGAAAATGGTCGGCAGAATTTGAAACAGACAAGGCGCTCGAATATATGGAAGCAAGGAAAGAGGGGGAACAGCCATTTGCGCTGTATCTATCCTACAATCCGCCACATCTTCCCTATGAGCTGGTGCCGGATAAGTATTACCAGCGGTTTAAGGACCTGGAGGTCTGTTATCGTGAAAATGTTCCGGAAGAGATGAGAGAAAAGGGAGGGCTCCTGGAGACTCAGACAAGACAGTATTATGCTGCAATTTATGGAATTGATCAGCAGTTTGGAAGAATCCTAAAATATCTGAAAGATCATGATATGGAGGAAAATACCCTTGTTATCCTGTCATCGGATCATGGAGAGATGCTGGGTTCCCATGGATTGATGAGTAAAAATATCTGGTATGAGGAGTCCATTCATATCCCGCTTATGATTCGTCAGAAAGGCAGAATCCAGTCGGCTGACAACCCTGTTATTTTTGCCAGCCCTGATCACATGCCCACAATTCTGGAGCTTTTGGAAATTCCCGTTCCAGAGACATGCGAAGGCTATAGTCATGTAAAAGGAATGTTCGCAACGGATAAGAATGAGCCAAAGGATATGTTTATATGCTCTTATCCGGGAGGCGCGGAGATGGTAAAGAAGTTCTCCTGTAAGGGTCTTAATCATAAATCCTATGGCTGGCGGGGGATCAGGGATAAGCGTTACACTTATGTCATTACTAACGGTTATGCCCCAGGCGAGGAACAGAGGGAATATCTTTATGATAATGAAATGGATCCCTATCAAATGAATCCTGAATTATTAAAGCCGGATTGTCAGAGAAATGATGTTCTTAGATACAGGGAAAGGCTTAGAACGTATTTAAGCAGGACAGAAGATCCATTTTTATGGAATCGCTAGAAGAAAATCAAGAATAAGGGGTGTTGCAAAATTAACGTAAGTTAGTTTTAGAGCACCCCGCTTTTTTACGTTATCACTCAATATTAATTTTTAGAAAGGGAATTATTATGAGATATAAATGCAGGAAAATAAGCGATAAACTTATTATCAATGGTAATTTAAGAAAAGTCCAATGGGAGGCTGCAGAAGGTATTTTACTGGTGGATACAGTAACAGGAGTAGAAAATGATAACCAGACAATTGTTAAGTTCTTGTGGGATGACACCTTTTTATACGCTGGCTTTTATTGCAAGTATGAACAGATCAATGCAACTAAGAGAGGCTTTAATGAAAAACTGTATGAAGAGGATGTGGTAGAAGTATTCATTGATGATAACAGGGATCGAAAAACCTATATGGAGATTGAGGTAAATCCGTTAAATGCAGTACTTCATTATGATATACATAACGACCTGGCTGGTACGATTTTACAATATGCCAGAGTGAATAATAATATTATTTCAGCTGTTATCCAGGATCAGAAAGAGAAAGAATTTATGGTGGAATTCGCAATCCCATTTACTGAATTTATTACAGCACCAGGCATTCCGCCTGAAATAGGAGATATATGGCTGTTTAACGCATATAGGATTAATAACAGCTATAGAGATGATGTCGAATATCTGGCATGCTCACCCACTGGGATAATCAATTTTCATATACCAAATTGTTTCGGAGAATTAGTTTTTTGCTCTTGTGCATGCGAATTGAATTCGTCACAACAAGAGATGCAGAAATATTTTATAGAAAAGGATATCAATCAATATATTAAAGAAAATTATTTCAACCCGGATTTAAATGTATCAATGCTTGGAAAAACCTTTCATCTGACCCCTGCATATTTATCAAAGATCTATAAATGTGAAACTGGAAACTCTTTATTATATGCAATTAATAGCATTCGGATTGAAGCCTCCAAAAAACTGTTAGCTGAAACTGAATTAAGTGTTAATCAGATTGCTAAACTGGTGGGATATCTCTATTGTAATGCCTTTATTCGTTTTTTTAAGAAGCAGACAGGATTGACTCCGGGACAATACAGGAATCTGAATAAAAAGCAGAAATTAACCATTGATGAGTGATTCTTTCATGTTAAACGCTCCTGGCCTTTTAAGATTGAGACCAGGGGCGTTTTCTAATTATTATTTATTTTCCAAAAGTGCCAGCAACATCTCTGCAGTCATTGGGATATGGGAGGGCAATGCTTCCTTTGTTCCGGCAAAAACGGCAGAAATAAGTCTGTGTTTACCAGGTTTCAGCTGTGACTGGATTATGGGTATGTAGGTTCTTGGATGGATCAGATTACTATTGCTATCTGCCTGGATAAAATGAGCTGTTCCTTCTCCGCTTAAATCGTATATTCCACTGATATAATGATAGCAGGTTCCTTTATCCTCATCTTCATAAGGACACTCAAAGATCAGATAACCATTTTCAGTATTTTGTGCTTCAGAAGGGATAAACTCTCCCCCTCTGTCAGCAGCTCTTGGAATGGAAAAACCGCAGTCCGCTGCAAATAGAGGACGCTGGGTTTCAATATCATGAATACGATAATGCCAGGGTAATCCCGGGAAAACGGTAGTTGTGACCGTTACGTCCGGCCATGGTTTCCAACGAGAACGGATAAGTTCTTCATTTAGTTCCAATAATTCACAATTCCTTCTGACGCGGTAATAACTATCCTGTTCACTTAACGCTAACATGCTGTCAGGAGCATTTTGTGCAAGGTCATAATCGCCCCTTGGTACACTGAAGCCAAATACATTAGAGTAGGCAAATTTCTCATATTTTGCTGCCATATGAGCAGGCTCAAAGCCGGCATATTGTCCAGCGGTAAATGCTGCTACATGATGTGGTTTTCTGACAAAAACCATATGAGGATGAGGCATAACTCTTTTGTAGGATAAGGCAGGCAATGGTTCTTCTTTTGCCTGCCAGAAAGGATGGCTTTCTGATAAGGCAAGAGGTAAAAAGGCTTTTAATGACCAGGCAGGTGATCCAGGAGCATTATAAGATTCAGACATAACCAGATTTTCATAGCAATACCCAATGCTAAGAATACCGTCACGACTAAATATAGGCTTCTGGAACCAGTTTCTAAGGTGCCTTAGAACAATTCCTTTCATAACCCCATAGGAAAAAACTTCCACATCATTAAGGGCCAGTGCACCCCAAAAAGCGCATTGTGCAAAGCGATAAGTCAGACTTCTTCCGTAAGGGACGCAGTCACCATCTTCTGAAAACCAATAGATGAAATCCTGAGCAAAGATCTTGGCGCGCTCTATGTAAAGTTTACTTCGAACAGGATCTTCCTCTTTCATCAGATGTGCGTAAATTAAGGCGTAATAGTGCATGGCAAAAGCAATATAATAATCTCTTTGTTCGGTTGCACCATCAGAATACCAGCCATCCCCCAGATAATAAGTATCCAGAGCTTCTAATTCCTGTTTTATGCGTTCCCTGTCATAAGGCATTCCAACATTTTTTAAACCAAGATTAACAAGAACGATAAAAAATCTCCAGTTGTTCTCAGGAACTTTATGATAGTTTACCTGATAGAGCCAGTCTGCGAATCGAGTCTGCTCTTCTTTGGAGAGCGGATAAAATAATTGCTCAGGTGCCATACAAAGGGCAAGTCCTAATACAGCAGTTTCTACTGTTTTTTGATCATTATCCTCAATATCGCCCCAATATTCCGGAGAAGATGGATTGGTGCCATAGCGGATCGCATCGTGGTAAATAAGCCAGATATCATCTGTAAAACCTCCTGCAGCTGCAGGAACCAGCCCCCAGAGAGGTCTGGCCAGTGCTTCCATATTAGCAGTGCGGCTTACAGCCCACGTACCAGTGTTGCCTAAAATTAGCTGCGTGTTCCTGTCAGAATAATATGGGATCAGAGGATGAACGATTGTTTCTAAAGCTTTCACTAAATCCTGACGAGTCTGTAAAGGATTATCTTGAATCGGTAAATTTTGCATGGAGTGCCTCCGTTTAAATAAACAGTTAAAGATTGTTATAATTCATATTAATTATAATCTTTTTCACCCCGGCATGTATATGGACTATATAATGAATCAATGAACAAAAATAAGCCTCTATGCCTTTTCGGAGAGAGAACGTATAGAGGAGGCGTATTCGGTGGGAGTCATTCCGGTGATTTTTTTAAACTGCCTTGTAAAGTAGTGGATGGAGCTATAACCCAGACAGTCTGAAATTTCCGTAAAGTTCATCTGGTTGTTTCGAATTAATTGTTTGGCCGCTTCTGTTTTCTTATTTAAGAAAAAATCGATAACGCCGCAGCCGTGGGCTTCCCGGAATATTTTCTGAAGCTGGGACCGCCCGATCAAATTGTCACGGCAAATGGATTCAATGGTAAGATGCTCTCTTAAATGTTCTTCCATGTAGCGGACGATCCGGTTATGGATATCTCCATGGATCCGGCTCTCTGCCGGACTATCCGTGAGAATCTGCCCCGGATTGGAAATATATTTACGGTAGAGGTGGATAATCAGTTCTTCCAGATAATTGCCGATCAGCTGTTCGGCGCCAAAGGAAGCGACGGGCTGCCGCCTGACCAGTTCTTCCTGGTAGGGATCGTCAAGCCTTCCAGTAAATGCATTCCGGGCTTCTATGATAATCTGGGCAAGAAGAGCTGCTTCCGTTTCCTGAACAGACAAAACTTTTCCTTTCAATGCTTTCATGCAGGGAGAATTGCATTCAAATCCAACTACAACCAGATTGGGGGCAATCGTTCCATTGGTCAGTATGTTATGGAATTCCCCTGGACTGTGGAAGATGATATTTCCCCTCTTTAAAGGGATTTGTTTCCCGTCTGCCACCACGTCAATGACTCCCTTGTCAACGCAGACAAATTCCCAGAAGTCGTGGCTTTCACCGGGAAAAGTGAAATTGCTCATGTATTCAAAATAGTGAACCGTTATAATCTTTTTAATGACAGCTGAGGGACGGAGCGAAGTGCTTTTATAGGCCATGGGTTATCCTTTCTTTTGATGTTTATTCTTAAAATCAGTATACCACATTCTTCTGTAAAAATGAAAGAAGAGTACGATCGTGTAAATAAAATAATAGATCGTGTAAATATTTTTATGAGCATATTCATTATACTGAGGATAGTAAATTTCAGGAGGTAACAGCAATGAACGGAAAACCAGTTCTGGTGATTATGGCTGCAGGTATGGGCAGCCGTTATGGTGGATTAAAACAGATAGACTCTATCGATGCATATGGGAACAAGATCATTGATTATTCAATTTTTGATGCGGTTCAGGCCGGATTTGAGAAGGTTGTTTTTATTATTAAGAAAGCCATTGAGAAAGAATTCAGGGAGAACATTGGAGACCGCATAGCGTCCCACGTGAAAGTGGAATATGTATACCAGGAGCTGGACCGGCTTCCGGCCGGGTATCAGGTGCCGGAGGGAAGGGTGAAGCCGTGGGGAACCGGTCATGCTATTTTATGCTGCCAGGATGTGATTGACGGACCTTTTGCCGTGATTAATGCGGATGATTATTATGGAAAAAGCGCGTTTGTGTCCATATACAATCAGTTGTCAGAGATTTCCGACGGTGAGAAGTATCAGTATACCATGGTAGGCTACCGCCTTTATAATACCTTGACGGAAAATGGTCATGTGGCAAGGGGCGTGTGCACCATCA
Organism: Lacrimispora xylanisolvens; assembly: GCF_002934545.1. GTDB lineage: Bacteria > Bacillota > Clostridia > Lachnospirales > Lachnospiraceae > Lacrimispora > Lacrimispora xylanisolvens. The sequence goes on along the minus strand of NZ_PTJA01000006.1, from coordinate 136,599 downwards.
GTGAAGATGGAAAGCTTGTAGATATCCATGAACGCACCAGAATTGAAAAGCAGGGAAATAAGGCGAAATTTACAGAGGATGACGGCAAGACCTGGACAGAGCTGGGCGAGGACACCGTTGTTTCCATGAATATGTGGGGATTTACAAAAAGTATAATTAAAGAGCTTGACCAGAGGTTTGCCGTTTTTCTGAATAAAGAACTTCCGGGAAATCCGTTAAAATGTGAATATTTCCTTCCTTTTGTGGTGGATGAGCTGTTAAAGGAATATAAGGCGGAGGTTACCGTTTTAAAGAGCGTGGACCGTTGGTACGGTGTCACTTACAAAGAAGATAAGGAAACGGTGGTAAATGCCGTCAGGGAACTTAAGAAAACAGGTATTTATCCGGAAAAACTTTGGGAGGAACAGTAATGGGAGACGCACAATGTAAAAAAATCGGGGAGGCCATTGGTCTGCTGGCCTTCCAGGGAGAAGTGGTATCATGTGAACGCTATGGAAATGGTCATATTAATGATACGTTCCGTCTGGTCTGTGTGGACAGGGGAGCCATAAAGCCTTACATCATACAGAGAATCAACAATGAGGTATTTAAGGATCCGGTCTCTCTTATGAAAAATATCTCAGGTGTCACCTCGTTTCTTCGTGAAGCGATTATTGCTCAGGCTGGAGATCCGGACCGGGAGACGTTAAATATTGTTAAAGCGCGGGATGGAAAGGATTACTGTCAGGACAGCGATGGGAACTATTGGCGAGGTTACCTTTTTATCGAGGGGGCTACCACCTACGATAAGGTGAGAAATCCGGAAGATTTTTACCAGAGCGGCAGAGCCTTCGGTCGTTTCCTGTGCAGACTGGGAGAATACCCCGCCGGAAAACTGACGGAAACCATCTTGAATTTCCATAATACGCCGGTTCGCCTGCAAGCTTTTAAAGAAGCGGTCAAAGCGGATGTCTGTAATCGGGCTCACTTAGTCAGCAAAGAGATAAATTTTGTACTGGACAGGGAAAGCGAGGCAGATACTGCAATGAAACTGCTGCGAGAAGGCGGGCTGCCGCTCCGTGTAACTCACAATGACACCAAGCTTAACAATATCATGATCGATGACCAGACTGGCGAGGCTTTGTGTGTCATTGATTTAGACACCATTATGCCGGGGCTCTCTATCTTTGATTTCGGTGATGCCATCCGGTTCGGAGCCAATACGGCCGAAGAGGATGATCCAGATTCCAGCAAGGCATCCTTATCTCTGGAATTGTTTGAAATCTATACGAAAGGCTATATGGAAGGCTGCAAAGAGGTATTGACGGCAGAGGAAAGAACAATGCTCCCTATGGGTGCCAAATTAATGACTTATGAATGCGGTATGCGTTTCTTAACAGATTTCCTTCAGGGAGATACCTATTTCCACACCAGCAGGGATAACCACAACTTAGATCGTGCAAGAACCCAGTTTGCTCTGGTAGCGGATATGGAGAAGAAGTGGGTGGAGATGAAAGAAATTATAAATAAATATCAATAGGAAAGAAAGGGGATAAAGGATGAAGATACTGGTGACAGGGGGTGCCGGATATATCGGCAGCCATACCTGTGTGGAGCTTTTAGAACGGGGATATGATGTGGTTGTGGTGGACAATCTATCGAACTCTTCATGTGTGTCATTGAAGAAAGTGGAAGCAATTACCCGCAGGCAGGTGACTTTTTATAAGACAGATCTTCTGGACAGAGACGCGCTGGAAGAAATATTTAATAAGGAAGCAATTGAGGCAGTAATCCATTTTGCGGGCTTAAAGGCAGTAGGAGAATCGGTCTCAAAGCCTTTGGAATATTACCATAATAACATTACCGGGACTCTTGTTTTATGTGAGGTCATGAGAGCTTATGGGATAAAAAAGATTATTTTCAGCTCTTCTGCCACTGTGTATGGAGATCCGGCCTTTGTTCCCATCACTGAGGAGTGCCCAAAAGGAAGCATCACTAATCCCTATGGTCAGACCAAGGGTATGTTGGAACAAATTCTTGCGGATCTTCATACTGCGGACCCAGAGTGGAGCGTTATTATACTTCGCTATTTTAATCCAGTGGGGGCTCACCAAAGCGGGCTGATCGGTGAGGACCCAACGGGAATTCCCAATAACCTGGCCCCCTATATCACTCAGGCTGCTGTAGGAAAGCTTAGAGAAGTCAGCGTTTTCGGCAATGATTACAACACACCAGACGGCACTGGGGTCAGGGATTATATCCATGTAGTGGATCTGGCTCTGGGTCATGTTAAGGCTCTGGAGAAACTTTCTACCCATAATTCCCAGGTCAGAATATATAATCTGGGAACCGGACGTGGATACAGCGTGCTTCAGATGATAGAAGCATTCTCAAAGGCATGGGGAAAACCAATTCCTTATTCCATCAAACCGCGCCGTTCTGGAGATATTGGAGAATGCTTCGCAGATGTTTCCCTTGCGAAAGAAGAACTTGGCTGGGAAGCGGAGCGGGGAATTGATGAAATGTGTAAGGATTCCCTGCGGTGGCAGATTGGTAATCCGGAGGGGTACCGCTGAAAGATAGTTTAATAATATTTAGGCTTACGTTGAATAATTAACTATTACATGGTAAAATAATGTAAAAGAGAACAAAGAAGATAGGAGTGAATAACTTGGATTATAAGATATTATTGCAAAAAAAAGAATACTATGAACAGATTAAGGATTCACTCCCGGAAATAACGGTAAAAAGCTACGCAAAGGCGTTTGAGCTAGAATATACTCACCATTCTACAGCCATCGAAGGGAACACACTTACCTTGCTGGAAACCAAGGTGGTACTGGAAGATGGTTTATCTGTCGGCGGCAAAATGCTTCGGGAAATCTATGAAGTTATTAATCACAACAAAGCCTATCAGTATGTAAAAGACTGTATCGCACAAAAAAAATCTTTAGATGAGCAGATTATAAAGGATTTACATGCTATTCTAATGGAAAATATCATGTTTGGAGGAATATACCGGAACGTTGATGTATATATTTCTGGTGCAGCACATACTCCTCCAAGCCCCAGCGACATGTATCGTCAGGTGAAAGCGTTCTATCTGGATTTACAGGACAGAGCCAAAGATAATGTTGTGGAGCTTGCAGCATGGACACACGCTGAGTTTGTAAGAATTCACCCTTTTGCAGATGGAAATGGCAGAACTTCTCGATTAATTATGAACTACCAACTGATGGCCAATGGCTTTTTGCCGGTGTCCATTGCAAAGGAAAATCGATTGGAATATTTTAATGTCCTGGAAGCTTATGCAGTAAAAAAGGATATTAAGCCTTTTGCAGATATGATAGCTACACTGGAGCAACAGCAGCTTGACCGCTATCTTGGAATGGCAAAAAATCGGGAACAAACTTAATGTGTATTTCACATAGAATGTAATTACGAGACCGTTTATTCTCAATATAATAGGGAATGACCGGTCTTTTACGTAAACAATAAATTAAATGCTATAATACAGCTAAACTAAGCAGATTGCTAAATGTTGAATTTAACGGAGGTCTGAGGTAGAAGTAAGCATGAATATATTTGAAAAGATAAAACAGGAAATCATGGCTGACCCAATGAATGAATCCTATACAAAAATGGGAATATCCCCAATCTTTAAAGCCTCTGCAGATGCACGCATTGCCATTGTAGGGCAGGCACCGGGACGTAAAGCAGAAGCAACTCAATTGTTTTGGAATGATTTAAGCGGTGATCGATTAAGAGAGTGGCTGGGAGTATCCAGAGAAATATTTTATAATACAAATCGTATCGCTCAATTGCCTATGGATTTCTATTATCCGGGAAAAGCAAAAACTGGTGATGCACCTCCCAGAAAAGGTTTCGCGCAAAAGTGGCATCCACGTTTACTGGAGGAGATGCCAGATGTTGAAATTATTATTCTAATCGGCAGCTATTCACAAAAGTATTATTTAAATGTAAGACGTGAGAAAAGTTTAACGGAGACAGTACGTAATTTTCAAAAATATCTACCTGAATATTTTCCATTGGTGCACCCTTCTCCTTTAAACCTGGGGTGGCTCAAGCAAAATCCGTGGTATGAAGAGGATGTCTTACCCGCTTTAAAAGAAATTGTTCATAAGAACTTATAAATCTTAATACCTGGAAAGAGCCAGCCTTTCCTTATCAATAGAAGGCTGGCTCTTTTAAATACACTTCTAAAATTTATACAATCTGAAAGTTCCCCGCTTTTTTCCTGTATTGAGAGGGAGAAATACCCTCCTGCTTTTGAAAAACTTTTGTAAAGTAGGAAGCGTCATTAAAATTTAAGTCCGCTGCAATTTCATAAATGGGAGCATCAGAGAATTTCAGCATATTTTTTGAACGCTCTATTTTCAGTTTTATAATATATTCCGTAAACGAAGTTCCCGTTTTCTGTTTAAAGTATCGGCTTAAATACTTCTCATTTAAATTGAATTCACAAGCCAGGTCACTTAAACTCAGATCGTCTAAAAAGTGGTAATCAATATAATTTAGTATTTCCTGAATATAATCTGTATATTTAGGCGGTACAGTAGGGGAGGTGTCTTTTTTTTTCATTGATCCCAATATTTTATCCAGGCAGTTATACAAATCATTTGGAGCAATCGGTTTTAGCAAAAAGTCAATAACACCGCATTTTATCGCCTGCTGTGCATAAGTGAACTCATTGTAAGCAGTGATAATAACTGTATTTACATTAGGCAGAAAATTACAAATTTCTTTTTGAGCATCTAATCCGTTGCATTGAGGCATATCAATGTCCATCAGAATTATATCTGGTAAATGCTGATGCGCTAACTTAATCGCTTCAAAACCGGTGGTTGCAGATCCGACTAAATGAATGTTGGGATAATGGCGCTGAATAATCAGATTCAGAGCCTTTCTTTCCAATGATTCATCTTCGCATATTAAAAGTTTATACATACAATCCACCTCCTTTAGAGCTAACGGTAAGTGACTGGGAGAAGTATATCAATTTTAGTATAAGTGTACACTTTGCTGTCAATGGTTATTCCGTATTCCGGACCGTATAATTTTTTGATACGGGTTTGTGTATTCATTAATCCTAATCCAGAGGCAGGGTTATCAATATCTTCTTCTGTTTGTAGCAAATCAATGATATCCTCTGAAATACCACATCCATTATCATAAATTTGAATTAAGATATCATTTTTATGATTTTTATTCGTCTTTGTAATATCAATTCTGATAATTCCATTCGCCATGCAGTCTTTTAAACCATGGATGAAAGAGTTTTCAACCAACGGCTGTAGTGTCATGCTGGGAATGCGGCAGTCTCTGATGCTGTCATCCGCATGTATATGGCAGGTAATCTTATCCCCAAAACGTGCTTTTTGTATATTCAGATAATGATTTAAATTGTTCAGTTCTTCTTCAATGGTTGGAGTATCAGAAGTATTTTTGATTGTATAACGCAGATAATTTGATAAATCGTAAATCAGCTGTTCTGTCTCCTCAGATCCGTCAAGAAGTGCTGTACGTGCGATGGAGTTTAAAGCATTAAAAAGAAAATGAGGATTCATCTGTGCCTGAATTCTTTTTAAGGTCTGAGCAGAAGCAATCTGCTGCTGTCGGATTCGCTCAATTGTTTCATGATTGAGTTGTTGTTGGATGATGGTCTTATAGCTTTTTTCTGCGATATATTCGGCAAAAAAACTGTAAAACTTCAGACATGTCTGGATATAGTCCTCTGCAACAACAGGAATTTCTGCTACAGTCCGGTCTAAATCCTCTTTGCATAGATTAAATTTATTTGCCAGCTTTTCTGTATCAATTAATGCCCTGTCCTGTTCATGAATCAAGACCTGTCCACCTAAAACGCCGCCTAATAGAACATCGTTAACAATTATGGGAGCGGCACAGTCTCTTAAACCACAGTGGCAATCGTACACAATCGAATGCCCCATCTCAAGTGAATGCTTTAAAGCGTAGTAGTCACATGAGATACAGGCCTGGCGGCCTGCCTCAGAAGTACGGATTAACTGGCAAAAAGTAGAAAAATTACTAAGAGAAGAAAATGGTTTCCCATCGGTGTTAACGGTTACTACAGAAAAGCTTACGATACTTGACAGCTCAGATTGAATTTTGCTGAATTCATCGAAGTCAATTAAGTTCTCAAGTAAAAGATCAAATTCTGGATTCATGAAAAACTCAACTCCTCATTTTAGATATATAAAATAATAACATAGTTGATTGGTCTTTTCAATTCACTTTTATGAAGTGGTATTTTTCCCACCTTGAGAATCCTTTAAATAGCGGATAGTCAAAAAAAAGAAGTAGAAAAAATACCAGATCACAGATGGGAAAAATACTAGAAGTACTTCCTGAAATCCTAAGGAAACGCAAATGAATGTGATAATATTTATAACGATAACAGGGAATTGACACTTTTATTTGTGAAAATGTAACATGCACCTTGCATGATTACATAGATAAAAATAAAAATCTGGAGGTAGTAAAATGGGACAGGAAGCATTAGGTTTAGTCGAAACAAAAGGATTGGTTGCATCAATTGAGGCAGCAGATGCAATGGTAAAGGCAGCAAACGTGGCTTTAATCGGTTATGAAAAAATCGGATCTGGTTTAGTAACCGTAATGGTACGGGGGGATGTTGGTGCAGTGAAGGCAGCCACTGATGCAGGTGTAGCGTCTGCGAAGCGTGTGGGTGAGGTTGTATCTGTTCATGTAATTCCAAGACCACATACAGATGTGGAGAAAATGTTACCAAAATTTCAGGAGAAATAATTCAGGAGAGGGTAGATCATGGATAAGGATTTATTAGATAAGATTTTAAGTTCTGTTACTGGTTCAGAGAATAAAGAGCAGACAACAGAAAAAGTGGAGACAGCTGTGTCATCTCAGTGCAATCTCACCGAGTTTGTAGGTGCCGGAATTGGGGACACAGTTGGTTTGGTAATTGCAAATCTGGAGTATCATCTGCATGAAAATCTGAAGCTGGATCCTAAGTATCGTTCCATCGGTATCGTGAGTTCCAGAACAGGTGGAGCACCTCATGTGATGTCTGCTGACGAGGCAGTAAAAGCTACAAATACGGAAGTAGTGAGCGTAGAATTCTGCCGTGATACAAAAGGCGGAGCAGGACATGGAAGCACAATTATATTTGCAGCAGAAGATGTTTCTGATGCAAGACGTGCCGTAGAAATAATGCTGTCGGCTCTTGAGCGGAACTTTGGTAATGTGTATGGATGTGATGCAGGGCATATTGAGCTTCATTACACTGCCCGTGCAAGCTATGCGCTCAATAAGGCATTCCATGCTCCCATTGGAAAGGCGTTTGGAATTACGGTAGGAGCACCGGCAGCAGTAGGGCTTCTGATGGCAGATATGGCGATGAAAACAGCAAATGTTGATATTGTTACATATGCAAGCCCTGCATCAGGCACATGTTTTTCCAATGAGATTATTGTGACATTTTCAGGGGATTCAGGAGCCGTCAGACAGTCTGTTCTGGCTGCAAGGGATGTGGGACTTTCCGTTCTTCGTGGTATGGGACAGAATCCAGTATCTATGACGACCCCCACACTGTAAAATGGCACAGAAATGAGGTAGAGCCTTTTGAAAGATGAAGCGCTGGGATTAATTGAAGTAATTGGTCTGCTTGCGGCGGTAGAAGCGGCAGATACTGGCCTTAAATCAGCAAATGTTTCTCTGGTGGGCATAGAGAATGCCACAGGAGCCTATTTTACGGTAAAGTTTTCCGGTGATGTGGGAGCTGTAAAAGCGGCAGTCACTTCAGCTGGGGTAAATGCAGAAAAAGTCGGAACAGTGGTATCTGCTCATGTAATCCCCCGGCTGTCCGCTGGGCTTAAGGGCTGGTTAATGGCAGAAGAATCCGGGAAAGCGGAAGAAGCCACACAGGTGGATTGCAGTGAAAAAGCGGCAGAGGAAAAAGAAAAGACCGCCGAAGTGGAAGAAACGTCTGTGGAACCAGAAGTTGTGGAAAACCTGAATAACATTGAGATAATTGCAGACAGAGAATCTGAGAATGAAAAGAGTCCAGCATATACCTGCAATCTGTGCAAGGATCCCAAGTGTCCGAGAGAAAAGGGACAAATGGAGAAATTGTGCATTCATGCAAGAGGAAAGCGAGGAAATGAAACATGACAAGTAATCAGGAATTCACTGTAAAAGCAATTTTATCTATGATGGAGAACCAGCCGGCGGAATATGGAATACCACTGGGAGTATCTAACCGTCATATCCATCTGACCAGGGAATCTGTGGAGATTCTTTTTGGAAAGGGATATGAGCTGACAAAGGCAAAAGATCTGGGACAGCCAGGACAGTATGCAGCAAAGGAAACCGTGTGTATTGCCGGGAAAAAAGGCAGTTTTTCAAATGTAAGAGTGCTTGGTCCGGTAAGAAAACAAAACCAGGTTGAGATCAGCCGTTCGGATGGTTTTTCATTGGGTGTAAATCCGCCAGTGCGTCTTTCCGGAGATTTGAGTGGTGCAGCAGACATCTGTGTGATCGGGCCCAGGGGAATGATGGTGATGAAAGAGAGCGTTATTATCGCGAAGCCTCATATTCATATGAGTCCTGGGGATGCTCTGCATTTTCAGGTGAATGACGGGGATTCGGTATCTGTAGAAATTCCGGGTGAAAGAGGCTATACCATGCACCATGTGGTAATTCGTGTAACGGAGCAGTCTGCACTGGAGTTCCACATTGATACAGATGAGGCCAATGCAGCAGGAACCCCGTCAGATGCCGTTGTCCAGCTGATTAAGTGAGAGGAATGGTAATATGATCAGAGAGCAGACAGAAATGGATCGTTCGAATGAATATCTGCTTCAAATGGATGCAACTTCTGAAAAAGAATTCATAGATTTAAAACAATTTGTGCTGCCTCTGAAAGTAGGGGTGGATCTGGGAACCTCCAATATTGTGGTGACGGTGTTAGACCAGGAAAACCGCCCGGTAGCATTTGAAATGGAGTCAGCCAATGTGGTAAAGGACGGAATTGTAGTGCAATTCTTAGATGCTGTCCGGATACTGGAAAAACTAAAGAGCAGGCTGGAACAACGGCTGAACACGAAACTGGAAGAAGCTGCGACTGCAATTCCGCCAGGTATCATGACCGGAAACACGAAGGTAATCAGTAATGTGGTGGAAAATGCAGGTTTTCATGTGACTCATGTAATAGATGAACCGGAAGCTGCCGCCGTAATGATGGGAATCAGGGACGGAATTGTGGTGGATATAGGCGGCGGTACTACCGGTGTTTCCGCGGTAAAAGATGGTCAGATCATGTATTCCATGGATGAACCCACCGGTGGAACTCACATGACATTAGTGATTTCCGGAGCTATGGAATTAGAATTTTCAGAAGCGGAGCAGTACAAAAAAAGCCAGGACAACTATCAGCTGGTTTTTACCATGATCCAGCCTGTTATGGAAAAAATGGCGCACATTACCCGTTCCTTTATGAGAGAACAGGAGGGCCCCATTTATTTAGCAGGAGGGACCAGCTGTTTGAAAGGAATTGAGGCAGTTTTTCAAAAATATCTGGGGATTGCCGTTTATAAACCCCAGAATCCTTTGCTGGTGACACCCATAGGAATTGCTATGTCAATTCCATCTGTGAAAGAGAAGGCATAGGAATAAGATGATGGAAAAAGAAGAAATTATCAGAAATATTTTAAAAAGTCTTTTGCCGATGATGGATAAAAAGGCATTGGTTCTTCTGACCGGAGGTACTGCAGATTATCAGGAATATCAGAAGATGGTTGATGAGCTGCTGTTGACAGAAGCCAGAATAGCGGTAACTCCGGCTTTCAAAAGCCTTGCATCCAGTGCAATCAAGGACAGGCTGGACTCACGCTTTATTCTGGATGGAGAGACATTATATCGGGAAATAAATGAAATTAACATCATCATCATTCCGGTATTAACCAGAAATACTCTGGCAAAGGGAGCGATGGGAATACAGGACAACCTGGTTTCCATGGCGATTGCAGCTGGCTTTATGAAGAAGATCCCCATACTGGCAGTGACGGAAAACTGTAGTCCCGACAGCGGACATACAAGAGAAACAGGGATGAATCTCAATGAGTCCTATAATCGGATGATGGCTGGCTACGAGGAGCGATGGAACGAATTTGGAGCCATATTGATTGGGCGGGAGGAATTTTCGTCCCGGTTGAAGAAGATGCTTTATCCGGAAATCCCCATTTATTCAGAAAGGCATTTACCAGAACAATCATCATCAGAGGTTTTTTTTGTACTGACCATGAAAGATGTACAGGGCTTTCGGCCAGGACAGAGAATCAAAGTATCTTCCCGCAGTGTCATCACTCCATTGGCAAGAGAAGCATTAAACGAAAAGAACATTATTGTAGAAATTATTGAAAAGAAAAAGGGGAATCAGCCGTGATGGAATATGATAAGGACCTCCAAAGCATACAGGAGGTTAGAACTAAGGTGGCAAAAGCAAAAGAAGCACAGTCATCTTATCAGGAGTTTTCCCAGAAACAAATGGATCAGGTCGTAAAGGCCATGATGGAAGCAGCACTTGAAAATGCTGAAATGCTGGCAAAGATGGCAAAAGAAGAAACCGGATACGGGAAATGGGAGGACAAAATAGTAAAGAATGTTTTTGCAGCCAAGTATGTCTATGAGGCAATGAAAGACCAGAAAGTGGTTGGATTAATCCGGGATGACAAAGAATTAAAAGTGATGGAAGTAGGCGTTCCAATGGGAGTTATTGCAGGCTTAATTCCATCTACAAACCCGACATCAACGGTTATTTTCAAATCCCTGATTGCCTTAAAGGCAGGAAATGCAATTGTATTTTCTCCGCACCCTTCTGCTGTAAACTGCATCAAGGAAACTGTGAAGATTCTTCAGGATGCAAGTGTATCAGCTGGAGCACCAGAGGGGTTAATCGAGTGCATCAATGTCCCCACCGTGGATGGCACCAATGCCCTGATGAAGCATAAGGATATTGGATTGATTCTGGCTACAGGCGGAGAAGCCATGGTGAAAGCGGCATACAGCTCAGGAACTCCGGCCATAGGGGTAGGACCTGGAAATGGTCCCGCATTTATTGAACGCAGTGCAGATGTGAAAAAGGCAGTAAGCCAGATTTTAGAGAGCAAAACCTTTGACAATGGTGTAATCTGTGCGTCGGAACAGTCTGTTGTGGTGGAAGCAGAGATGAAAGATACGGTCGTGGAAGAAATGAAGCGTCAGGGCTTTTATTTCATGACAGAGGAGCAGTCCGAAAAACTGGGAAGATTTCTGCTTCGTCCAAATATGACCATGAATCCGGTAATTGTTGGAAAAAGCGCTCAGGAACTGGCTAAGCTTTCCGGTATCGATATACCGGGCGATGCAAAGGTTCTTGTCTCTTTCCAGGATACAGTTTCTCATAAAAATCCGTACAGCAGAGAAAAACTGACAACAGTCCTTGCATTTTACACGGAGCCCACATGGGAAAGTGCCTGCCTGCGTTGTATGGAAATCTTAAACAATGAAGGAAAAGGTCATACCATGACGATCCATTCTCAGAATGAGGATATTATCCGTGAATTTGCTTTAAAGAAGAATGTATCCCGCTTACTGGTCAACACCCCTGCTACTCTTGGCGGAATCGGAGCATCCACCAATCTTGTTCCGGCTCTGACACTGGGCTGTGGTGCAGTTGGAGGCAGTTCCACATCGGACAACATCGGCCCGACGAATCTGATCAATGTACGCCGTATCGCTTATGGCATGCGTTCCTTAGAAGAAATAAAAAGGGAGATCCCAGCCTGCGGTTGTGTGAAGTCGGAGCAGAAAGCGGAAACTTCTATACCAAGAGCAGAGGTGGAAGATCTGCTACGCCGGATACTGAGCGGAATCTGAGAGGATGTGATTACATGCATTTAGCAAAAGTAATAGCAAAAGTAGTCGCCACTCAGAAGACAGACAGACTGGTGGGAGGAAAGCTTCTGGTTATAAAGTCAGTGGATGAAACAGGAAGACTGATGGAAAGTGAAACTCCCTACGTGGCCATAGATGCGGTTGGTGCAGGTGTTGGAGACTGTGTTTTGGTTGACTGGGGCGGCAGCGTAGACAACGATATGAGCATGGTGGGCGATATGTCCATTGTTGGAATTGTTGATACCATAGAATTTGAATAAGGTAAGGCGGCTATCAAAATGAAAAAATTTCAGATTAAGCCGGCAGTATATTTTGGCGCCGGTTCCATACAGGTATTGGATGAATTGGCCTATAACCGTGTTCTGGTCATCACTGATCCGTTTATGGTTAAAAGCGGAAACATTAAGCCTGTCATGACACAATTAAGAACAGATGCGCAGGTAACTGTTTTTGATCATATTTATCCTGACCCGGATACCCCGTTGATTGCTGAAGGAACGGAAGTCTTTATAAAGACAGATCCTGATCTGATTATTGCCTGCGGTGGCGGATCGACCATTGATGCAGCAAAAAGTATTCTTTACTGCAGTGGGAAAATCGCGGAAAAAGAAAAAAAACGGGTGTTTGTAGCAATACCCACTACAAGCGGAACCGGATCGGAAGTCACTAACTTTTCGGTTATTAAGATGGATCAGCGCAAAATCCCAGTGGTTGATGATGCTTTGCTTCCAGATTTAGCAGTACTGGATGGGGATCTGACAAAAACAGTTCCTCCGTCCATTACTGCCGATACAGGGATGGATGTATTGACTCATGCTCTGGAAGCTTATGTTTCTACTGATGCAAGCAGTTTCTCAGACGCCCTGGCAGAAAAAGCAGTGGAGATTGTATTCGAATTCCTTCCCACAGCAGTAAAGCATGGAGATGATCTGGAGGCAAGAGGATTTTTACACGATGCCTCCTGTATGGCGGGAATGGCATTTACCAATGCCTCTCTTGGAATCAATCATTCTCTGGCACATGCAATCGGCGGATCATTACACGTTCCCCATGGAAGAGCCAATGCAATTTTACTCCCATGGGTGTTGGGTTACAATGCAGCTGATCAGAGAGCAAGAGAACGATATGGGAATCTTGCATGGAGGCTTGGACTTTCTCCTAAAAATGCTGAAAACGGAGCTGAAGTGCTGCAGGCAGCAGTAAGAATGCTGTCCGAAGCGATTAAAATTCCTGCTTCTTTCAGAGAAGCTGGTGTCAATGAGACAGATTTTTATGACAAGCTGGATCGGATGACAATGGCTGCATCAGGAGATAACTGCACGAGAACAAATCCCATTAAGCCATCAGCAGAGGATTTAAGGGATTTATACAAAAAAAGCTATACAGGAGGAAAATAAGGGGATGAAGGAAAAAATACTGATTCCATGTTTGGCAGAGTTCCTGGGCACATTCTTATTTGTTTCCATTGGATTTGCCTCTGTAGCGGCCATGGTGCTGAAAATGAGCGATATAAGTTATCCTTTTATGGCAGTATGCTGGGGCGGGGCAATTACCATTGCGATTTACATTGTGGGAGGAGTGAGCGGCGCTCATTTAAATCCTGCAGTTACAGCGGCATTGGTTGTATGGGATGGATTTGACAAGAAAAAGGCCGTATGCTATATCGCCGCGCAGACACTCGGTGCGTTCTGTGCAGCCGCACTTGTATACTATCTGTTTTCTTCCGGAATAAGAGGAATGGAAGAAGTAAACGGGTGGGTAAGAGGAACCGCAGAAGGAACCGGAGCGATGGGAATCTTTGTGACTGGAGCGGCAGCCGGGGTCTCCATGTTGAAAGCATTTATCAATGAAACCGTCATTACTGCCATGCTGGTACTTACCATATATGCAGTGACAGACAAAGAAAATGTTTCTGCACCTGACGCGGGAATTGGAGATATTGCCATTGGTGCCATCGTTATTTTCTGTGGAATTGCCTTTGGTCCACTGACTGGATTCGCCATGAATCCCGCCAGAGACTTCGGCCCAAGATTATTTGTGATGGCAGCAGGCTGGGGAAAATACGGGTTAGGCAGTAATTTATATGGACTAATTGTTCCGGTTTTCGGACCTTTTCTCGGAGGTATTTTAGGCGGTGGCATTTACAAAAAAATTGTTAAACCCTTGAGAGAAAAAATGTAATGGAGATGGAGGAAAAACCATGAAGCAGATATTAAACATTGGGCCGGAGGAAACAAGCCCAAGGATTCAAAACTTAATTGATGGATTATATAAGGCATTGCCGGCAGTGGAATCAGAGAGGGCTTTACTGATTACAAAATCTTATAAAGAGACAGAAGCATTGCCAATGGTTCTTAGAAGAGCAAAGGCTCTGGAATATATACTGGAAAATATGACGCTGGTAATCCGTGACAGTGAATTAATTGTAGGTAATCTCACGACTGCACCCAGATCCACACAGATTTTCCCGGAGTTTTCCAACAAATGGCTTTTGGATGAGTTTGATTCACTTGCACAGCGTAAAGGTGATGTATTTACCATTACAGATGAAGTGAAAAATCAATTAAAAGAGTGCTTTACATACTGGAACGGTCGTACTGTCAATGAACTGGCAACAGAATTAATGTATGATGATACAAAAACTGCCATGAATCATAATGTATTCACTGTTGGTAATTACTATTTTAATGGTGTGGGTCATATCAGCGTTGATTATGAAAGGGTTTTGAAGAATGGATTCTCAGGCATTATCAAAGATGCGGAGAATGCACTGGCGAACCTGGATAAAGGCTGTCCTGACTCAATTGAAAAAACCCATTTCTTAAATGCAGTAATAATTACATCTAAAGCAGCAATTCGTTATTCTGAACGTTTTGCAGCTCTGGCTGAAAAGATGGCAGCAGAAGAAAGAGATATGAAGCGGGCTCAGGAATTGAGAGTGATCGCAGCAAACTGCAGGAAAGTCCCTGCTAATCCAGCGGAGAATTTTTATGAGGCTTTACAATCCTTCTGGTTTGTTCAGGCAATTATACAAATTGAATCCAATGGCCACTCCATTTCCCCCATGCGCTTTGACCAGTATATGTATTCCTATTATAAAGCAGACATCGAAAGTCTGAATTTGTCAAAGGAAAGAGCGCAGGAGCTTTTGGACTGCCTGTGGGTGAAGTTCAATGATGTGAACAAAGTCCGTGATACCGGATCCACCAAAGGCTTTGGCGGTTATCCCATGTTCCAGAACCTGATTGTAGGAGGACAGGATAGAGCGGGTATGGATGCGACCAACGAACTGTCTATTGCATGCCTGGAAGCAACCCAGCATACAAAGCTTCCCCAGCCATCTATTTCAATCCGTGTCTGGAACGGTTCTCCTCATGAGCTGCTAATTAAGGCTGCTGAGACTTCAAGACTGGGCCTTGGTATGCCTGCATATTACAATGATGAGGTAATCATTCCTGCATTGGTAAACAGAGGACTTACTCTGGGAGATGCGAGAGATTATGGAATCATCGGCTGCGTGGAGCCTCAGGTGGGTGGAAAGACGGAAGGCTGGCATGATGCAGCATTCTTTAATCTGGCAAAGGTACTGGAACTGGTGGTTTACAATGGCTGTCTGGATGGAGTGAGAATTACGCCTCAAACCGGAGAATTTACTTCCTTTACCAGCTTTGGGCAGATTCTGGAAGCTTATCAGAAGCAGATGCAATACTGTGTAAGATTCCTCACCAATGCAGATAATTCCGTTGATATGGCCCATGGTCAGAGAGCGCCCCTTCCCTTTGTATCATCTATGGTAGATGACTGCATTGGAAAAGGAAAGTCGATTCAGTGCGGTGGAGCCCATTATAACTTTACAGGACCTCAGGGCGTTGGCGTTGCAAATGTGGGCGATTCCCTGATGTGCATCAAGGAACTTGTATTTGATAAGAAGAAGTATACTCTTGCTCAGATCAAACAGGCTATGGAGGATAACTTTGGCGGAACATCCATGGAAGCCGTGGATGCAGAGATATTAAAGGAAGTAGTACGTCGTCTGACAGAAGGAGGAAAGAGCCTGTCTCCGGATCAGATTGCCCGCCTTGCAGAACTTACATCTCAGGGAATAACAGCAAAGAAAGCTTCTGGTGATTACAGCAGTATGCTTGAGGATATGGAAAATGTGCCGAAGTTCGGAAATGATATTGAAGAAGCCGATGACCTGGCAAGACTCTCTGCACTGGTATATTGCCGTGAGGTAGAAAAATACAGAAATGTCAGGGGAGGACAATTCCAGCCAGGTTTATATCCCGTATCTGCGAATGTGCCCATGGGCGAACAGACTGGTGCAATGCCCGACGGAAGAAAGGCGGGAGAGCCTTTGGCTGACGGTGTATCACCGGTATCCGGCAGAGACACCAATGGACCGACAGCAGCTGCTAATTCCGTTGCACATTTAGACCATATGATTGTATCAAACGGTACATTATTTAATCAGAAATTCCATCCTTCTGCTCTTAGCGGAAGAGAAGGTCTGGAAAAACTTTCTGCTTTGGTACGAGGATTCTTTGATCAGAAAGGAATGCATGTACAGTATAATGTAGTAGGTCGTGAGACACTGGTTGATGCACAAAATCATCCCGATCAGTATAAGAATCTGGTTGTCCGTGTAGCTGGCTACAGCGCTCATTTCATTTACCTTGATAAGAGCCTTCAGGATGATATTATTAATCGTACAGAGCAAATATTTTAGGAGAGTGAGAGACGGAGCATGCAGGGAATATATGAAGCGAAAGGAATTGTTTCGGAAATTCAGAGATTTTCCGTTCACGACGGACCGGGCATCAGAACTCTCGTTTTTCTGAAGGGATGTCCATTGCGCTGTAAATGGTGCTGCAATCCGGAGAATCTGTCCAGAGAACCCCAATATATGTTGGTTCAGGGAAAACAGAAGCTGATTGGGAAGGAAATGACGGTAGAGGAAGTGATGAGGGAGATCAGGAAAGACATGATTTACTATTACCGTTCCCATGGTGGTTTAACAATCTCTGGAGGGGAAGTTTTAATGCAGCCGCACTTTGCCAGGTCTTTACTTGAGGCATGCAAGTCTGAAGGTATTTCCACTGCCATTGAAACCTCCGCATTTGCGGAATATGAAGTGATTGAACAGCTTCTTCCCTGGCTTGATGTGGCACTGTGTGATATGAAACATGTGGATGAGGAAAAGCACCTGAAGTTTACAGGGCTGTCAAACAGAGGGATACTGGAAAACATCAGGAAGATTGGTCTGTCAAAAACAGAACTGATCGTTCGTGTACCGGTTGTTCCTGGATTTAATGATACAGAAAAGGAGATTGAAATGATCTCCACCTACGCTGCCTCCATTCAGGGTGTAAAGCGTCTTCATCTTCTGCCATATCACCGTTTGGGTGAGGCAAAATATGAAGGTCTGGGAGAAGACTATTCCTTAAAGGGAATAGAACCTATGAACAGTGAACAGATGGAACAGATGCTGAAGATTGCCAGATTGTCAGGTCTGGAATGCCAGATCGGCGGATAAGAGAGAGTGGAGATTGTATACGGCTTTAAAAGTCAGCTTTTCGCTATGAGCGAAATGCTGGCTTTTTTCATAAAGTCAATATCTTGCTTCTTTTTTAAAACAGTCAGACTTAATAAGGGCAAAAATACCAGTCCCTCCGCCTATAAGAAGCACTTCAATTGCGCCCATCCAATGCAGAGTGATATTGCCGTTCGTTGCTGTAACTGCATAAATAAGGTGGTGTCCCCCTAATAAAATGCAAAGTACAACCGAGATAAGCGAGAGTATTTTTGCATATTCAATGTTACGCCTGATCAGTGTAATAACAATGCCAAAATCAATCCCAACATTCCATAAAGCAATTTCGGCCTGCCATCCCCGACTCATCCGCCATACCGAAAAAGTTTCTGCCACATTGGGAAAAAACATTTGCCATACAAATGCACCAATTGTCATCAACAAGAATAAAAGCAAATAAAGATACAAATATTTTTCTTTCCTCATCTTTGTTACCTCCTCTGTGACATTCGCAGTTAATTAATTATAAGTAATTTAATTTGTTAATTATATTACCATATTCTGCTTTAAAATACAAAAGCTTTCCTGTTAGGAGTGTCGGAAGTTAATTACAATAAAATGCTTCGATTGCCTGTGCAAAAAATTCTGCTGCACCTTCCCCATATTCCTGATCGATTGCCTGCTGACACTGCCTGTTACGGTAGGACTGGGCAACTGCCAGCATCAGGCCCTCTTCTTCTTTCATCTGGCAAACCTGTTTCATGACGAAACCATATTCACCGATAATCGCCTTCACTTCAAAAGAATTAAGGTCAGAACCACGTTTTTCTATCAGCTTTTTACGGATTGTGTCCTCCCGCTTTTTGTAGCTTTCGGCAACTTCTCTGCTGATTGGATTTTCAAGGGTGGACAAATAAGCATCTTTCCCGCCATACCACTCAACTACTTTGGCATAGCGTTTTTGCATATCTTCTGAAGATACGGCTTCAATATAATGCTTCTTCCAATGCTCTAAGCTGCCAAATTCACCAATGGCTGTCTGACGCATTTCCTCCGGCATGCTGTCAAACATAAGCTGAAACATTTTCTCAATCTCTGTTTTGGTGAAAACTGAAAAATCCATTTTGTTGTCTCCTTTCAGAACCTTATCTATGCTGGCAATGAGGCGTTCCATGCGTTCTTTTTTTTCAACCAGCATCTCTCTTTGCAATTGCAGAATCTGATTTCTATCAAGTGAAGGGTTTTTCATGACGGTTTTAATATCTTTAAGAGGTATACCGAACTCACGAAAGAATAAAATCTGTTGTAGAATTTCTATGGCTCTGTCGTCATAAAGCCGATATCCAGCTTCACTTTTGTCTGTAGGCGGAAACAAGCCGATCTCATCATAATAATGAAGCGTACGCGTACTGACACCGGTGAGTTCTGATACTTCCTTTACAGTTCTCATACTTTCTTTCCTCCTGCTCTTGATAGGATAACTATACTCCATAACGTTCCGTCAGTGTCAATCATTTTTTAAATATATTTGTAATTTATATGTATATAAGACAGGATAAACAGGAAATCTATCCCTTGTAAGACAGGGAGCGTCTACATAAAGCCAAAAGGAGATCTGTTTATGGAAAGCAAATGCAATACCCAGGAGAAATTTAAGGATCTGCAGAAATTTATTGACAGCATGGAAGACAGGAGAGGAGCGTTAATTGCGGTACTGCACAAAGCTCAGCATCTCTATGGATATTTGTCCAATGATGTGATTTTTTTTATTGCTGAAAAGCTTGAGATCCCCAGTGCGAAGGTATTTGGTGTCATTAGCTTTTATTCTTACTTTACCACAGAACCCAGAGGTAAGTATGTGATCAATGTATGCCTGGGAACTGCATGCTTTGTAAGAGGTGCCGATGCCATTATGCGGGAATTTGAAAAGATCCTGAATATCAAAGCAGGTGAAACAACGGAAGATAAAAAATTCACGTTATCCGGATTACGATGCATTGGTGCCTGTGGTCTTGCTCCTGTTGTGATGGTCAATGATAAGGTATATGGAAGGGTTGAACTGAATCAGGTTAAAGCAATCATTGAAGAATATCAGGAGGAAGCGTGATGGCTAAGTTAAAAACAGTAGAAGAACTGAAAAAGATCAGACAGGCAGCTCTTGATCAATTGGACTTACGGTCCACTGCTGAATCTGAGGATAAGGTTTTAGTCCGGGTGGGAATGGCGACCTGCGGGATTGCCAGCGGTGCCAGATCAACCATGAAAGCCATTCTGGATGAAATTGCAAAGCAGGGACTTGCCAATGTATCTGTAACTCAGACTGGCTGTATCGGATATTGTGCCCAGGAACCGGTGGTCGAAGTTATCTCCAAAGGAATGCCGTCAGTTCTATATGGAAAAGTGGACGAGAACAGAGGACGGGAAATTGTGGTTGAGCATATAAAAAATGGCCGCCTCCTCCAAAATGCAATTATTAATAAATCATTTGAAAACGTGGAATAAGGAGGAGGGCATATGAGTAACTTCAGAATGCATTTACTGGTCTGCGGAGGTACCGGCTGTACAGCGTCCGATAGCCTGAAACTGGTGAAGATGTTAAAGGAATCAATAAAGAAACACGAAATAACCAATGAAGTGGAAGTGGTTGTCACCGGATGCTTTGGATTTTGTGAGAAAGGTCCCATCTTAAAAGTTTATCCGGACAATGTGTTTTATATCACGGTAAAGCCGGAGGATGCAGAGGAAATCATTACGGAGCATGTGATAAAAGGCCGTAAGGTGGAACGTCTTCTGTATGTGGAGCCAAATACAAAAAAAAGACTGGAAGGGCAAAAATCCATTCCCTTCTATAAAAAGCAAATCCGGATCGCACTTAGGAATTGTGGTTTTATCAACCCGGAAGATATTAATGAATACATTGCGGCAGATGGGTATCAGGCATTGGCAAAATGCTTAACGGAAATGAGTCCGGATGAAGTAATTGATACAGTCGTTCAGTCAGGTCTCAGAGGAAGAGGCGGCGGCGGTTACCCTACCGGTCTCAAATGGAAATATACAAGGCAGAATCAGTCGGATGAAAAATATATTATATGCAATGCAGATGAAGGAGATCCAGGTGCATTTATGGACCGTTCCATACTAGAAGGAGATCCTCACTCTGTTCTTGAAGCAATGGCAATTGCAGGCTATGCCATAGGAGCCCAGTATGGGTATATTTATATCAGAGCGGAATATCCCCTTGCCATCAACCGCCTGGAAGTAGCCATTAAGCAGGCAAGGAAACTGGGACTTTTGGGAGAGGATATTTTTTCCACAGGATTTAATTTTGATATCGGATTACGGTATGGCGCCGGTGCATTTGTCTGCGGAGAAGAAACTGCTCTTATCCATTCTGTAGAAGGTAAACGAGGGGAGCCCAGTTCAAAACCCCCGTTTCCGGCTCAAAGAGGTGTTTGGGATAAACCCTCCTGTGTGAATAATGTAGAGACATTTGCCAATATCCCCCCAATTTTTTTAAAAGGACCTGCCTGGTTTAAAAGTATCGGTACGGAGAAATCGCCTGGTACAAAAGTTTTTGCTCTGGCCGGTAAAGTAAATAATGTGGGCTTGGTGGAAGTGCCAATGGGCATTACCTTACGTGAGGTCATCTATGATATTGGTGGAGGAATCAAGAATAACAAGAAGTTTAAAGCAGTGCAGACCGGTGGTCCATCTGGTGGCTGCATCACGAAAGAAAATCTGGATATCCCCATTGACTATGAGTCCCTGAACAGTATTGGTTCCATGATGGGATCTGGTGGAATGATTGTTATGGATGAGGATAACTGTATGGTGGACATTGCAAAGTTCTACCTTGAGTTTACCAAGGATGAGTCCTGCGGTAAATGTACACCTTGCCGGATTGGAAATACAAGAATGCTGGAGATACTGGAAAAGATAACAAAGGGAAATGGTACGGAACAGGATTTAAAAGATCTGGTTGAGTTAGGCGATGTGATTAAAGATACATCCCTTTGCGGACTTGGACAAACTTCCCCCAATCCTGTTCTCAGTACCCTGCATTATTTTCAGGATGAGTATCTGGCTCATGTAAGGGATAAACATTGTCCTGCCGGAGTTTGTCAGGCACTTTTTTCCTTTCATATTTTACCGGACAAGTGCGTGGGCTGTACTGCGTGTGCAAGAATCTGTCCGGCCCATTGCATCCAGGGAGAACGTAAGATCGTTCATGTGATTGATCAGTCAAGATGTATCAAATGCAGTGCATGTTATAATACGTGTAAATTCAATGCCATAGAAAAAGGGTAAGGGAGGAGGAACTTATGGGTCTGGTTCATGTTACGATTAATAATCAAACGATTGCAGTGGAGGAAGGCACAACGATTCTGGAGGCTGCAAAGAAACTGGATATTCGGATACCCACACTCTGTTACCTTAATCTGGAACATGTGAAAACGGTAAATGGCTCCGCTTCCTGCCGGGTCTGTGTGGTGGAAATCGAGGGAAGGAGAAATCTCGCCCCCTCCTGTGCAACTCCTGTATCAGAGGGCATGGTGGTAAGAACAAACACCTTAAGGTGTATTAAAGCCAGAAGACTGGTAGTGGAACTACTATTGTCCAATCATCCCACAGACTGTCTGATCTGTGAAAAGAATCTAAACTGTGAGTTACAGTCACTGGCAGCAGAACTGGATATACGCCGGATCAAGTTTCATGGTGTAAGGGCGACTCATGAAAAGGATATCTCAAGTAAGGCAATGATCCGAAATATGGATAAATGCATTCTGTGCAGAAGATGTGAGACCATGTGCAATCAGGTACAGACGGTCCATGTGTATTCAGCCGTTAACCGGGGATTTGATACGTTTATCGCCCCAGCACTTAATTTACCTATGGACAAATCCATCTGTACCTTTTGCGGACAGTGCGTTTCCGTATGTCCCACAGCCGCATTAACCGTGGTGAATGACATACCAAATGTATGGGAGGCATTGAATGCGAAAGATAAATTCGTCATCGTTCAGACCGCGCCTGCGGTACGGGTGGCTCTGGGGGAAAAATTCGGTGCAGAGCCAGGAACGGTGGTTACGGGAAAAATGGTAGCTGCTCTCAGAATGATGGGATTTGATAAAGTTTTTGACACAGATTTTGCTGCAGATCTTACGATTATGGAAGAAGCGGCGGAATTCATTCACAGGCTGCAGCATGGGGGCAGGCTGCCCATCCTGACAAGCTGCTGTCCAGGCTGGGTTAAGTTTTTCGAGCATCAGTTCAATGATCTGCTTGATATTCCTTCAACCTGCAAGTCCCCCCATGAGATGTTTGGAGTGATTGCGAAAACATACTATGCAGAAAAGATGGGAATTGATCCTAAAAATATCTTTGTGGTTTCCATAATGCCCTGCCTGGCAAAAAAGTATGAAGCTGCCAGACCGGAGCTTATGCATGATGATATGCAGGATGTGGATGCAGTATTAACGACGAGAGAACTGGGTGATATGTTAAAAGAGGCCAATATTGACCTGATGAATTTAAAGGATGAAGAATTTGATGAACCACTGGGAGAATCTACCGGCGCATCAGTTATATTTGGAACAACCGGCGGCGTCATTGAGGCAGCCTTGCGGACCACATACGAATGGCTTACCAATGAAACCCTTGAAGAGGTAGAGTTCCATGAAC
This sequence comes from Lacrimispora xylanisolvens, assembly GCF_002934545.1. GTDB lineage: Bacteria > Bacillota > Clostridia > Lachnospirales > Lachnospiraceae > Lacrimispora > Lacrimispora xylanisolvens. Next base: position 113,453 of record NZ_PTJA01000006.1, on the reverse strand, counting down.
TCAGGGGTTTCGAGGGAATCAGAGAGGCTGTGGTAAAGATCAATGACCAGGATATCAATATTGCTGTTGCCCATGGACTGGGAAATGCAAGAAAGCTTCTGGAAGATATAAGAGCCGGTAAATCCCATTACCATGCGATTGAGATCATGGCTTGTCCTGGAGGCTGTATCGGAGGCGGAGGCCAGCCTTATCATTTTGGAAACTTTGATGTTCTGAAAAAACGAATGGAAGGAATTTATAAAGAAGATAAAAGCAAAAAATATAGAAAATCACATGAAAATCCGGCAATTAAAAAGCTCTATGAGGAATATCTGGGTGAGCCCAATGGAGAAAAGGCACATGAACTTCTCCATACCTATTATGTGAAGCGAGAGAATATGTAATTAGTAAGCCACAGACGTAAATGTTTGTGGCTTACCCATTAATTGTCCAATGATTTTGCCGATACTATATAGTAGATAGAGGAAAGGAAGTGATGGGTCATGACTAATTTTAATGTTAGCAGAAGTTCTGGAGTTCAGTATAAATCATTTTCCCTGACATCAAAAGCCAGTGCTCCGGATTGGGAAAGAACACCCCATAAAGGGATGGAACGTCCATCAGAAGCTGAGTTTAATGCAAAGATTGATGAACTGGCTAAAGGTCTGGCAGAAGCACGTCTGCAAAATGACAGCATTCAATACGAAAATCTGAGCCTGGAAGGAGATAAGTTGAGGGCGCAATATATATCAGCTGTATCACCTGACAGAAAGAGCATGGTGAAAGATGCTGCAGAAATGATGAAACAGGCAAAGACTGGAAGAACAGACCCGGACGCGTCCATGAATCTGATTGATTACTTAAATAAAAAGGATGGAATAGAAGTGGTTCATTCTGGTTCAGATTTACAACCAGATACATTTGAGTTAAAGGAAAGTAAGATGGGACAGGTAGTAATGGGGTATGCTTCCGGGAACTGGTATCATGTGAATACACCCCAGGAGCAAGCCATGCAGCAAACATTTCTCTCTCGTCTTAATAAGACCGAGGATCAATATTACAGACAATATGTGAATGGAGACAGACAGGAACGATCAGGTCATAAAAACATAGATTATACCATATAGCATCAAACTAAGAAACAGGGATTTGCTCATAAGCAAATCCCGTTTTTCAGTATTATATCTTTTTTGTTAATAAAATCACCTTACCAGTGTCGCCGTAAACCAATACCTCATCCCCATCCTCCAGCAGATCAGTGGCATTCCCAATTCCAAGCACTGCAGGAATGTTATATTCTCTGGCGACAATTGCGCTATGGGACAGAGGACCGCCTGTATCCGAGATTACCGCTGAAGCAAGAACAAACAGGGGAGTCCAGGAGGGATCTGTATAGCGGCAGAGCAGTATGTCACCGGACTGCATTTTATCAAACTCCTGCTGAGTCAGTATTTTCCGTACCCGGCCCCGGCATCGTCCGCCGTTCCCGGAAACACCAGACAGAGTATTCTGGTGGCTAGATTTTGTGCCAATCGAAAAGCCAGACCAAAGTGCTTCGTTTTTCTGGCGGTTGTTTTTTCTCACAGAAATTAATTCTTTCAGATCTGCTATATTACCCGGTAATTCATAGACCTCATCCAAGGTGAGGTATCGGATATCTTCCTCCTGTTCAAACAACTGTGGGAAACGCTTCGCCAGTTCAAAGGCAGCCCTGCGGGCAAGACCGTAGCACATTTCTATCATATAAAGGCTTTCTTCCCGGTTCACATGATACGCCCTTATTTCTTCAATTTTAGTTTTTAACCGGTCGGCTTTCTTTTTACTAAACGTTGTTGTAATTTTTGTCAATATGTTCTGAAATTTAACGGGTGAGTCATCGTTTCTGCCGGAGTTTTGCAGCACCTTCAGCATAGAAAACAGGGAATCCAAATTTTCAAACCAGGATTCAGAGCCAAATGCGCAGTAGCTGCTGCTTGATTTCCAGCCGAATTCATTTAAGAAACCTTGCAGCTTTGCTTTAAAATCAGGCTGATGTTCCAGAAAATCCTGAATTGCCTGTGGACTTGTTCTGTCCAGTTCCATAAATAACTGTTCCAGCCCGGGAGTGGCTTGAATGTAAGCAGATAGTTTTTTTAATTTCAGATTTAGATCCCACGTTTTATAAGAAAGATTACTCAGCAGATCATATTCGTTCATATTTTTATCTATTTTTTTCAGGTCATGCTGTATTAATTTGGATACTGCCACAGACGGGAAGATGTTGTAACGGAAACGAGTGTAAGCAAGCTCCCCAGACAGTTCCATCAGTTCCATGATCTGACGGATCAAAGCATTGGCTGGTAATACAGTAAGATCCGTTCTCTCTTTCGAGATCAATTCCTTCCTTATATTATGGAAAGAATCGTTTGTTTTGGCTGAATTGATGGAATAGTCATTAAAACTGCTCAGTAGGAACGGAATTTTTAACACCTTAGGTGAGATATGTATTTTTCCGGCGGACAGGGAAAGTAATCCATTATCAGCCATGGTCAGCTCACTTTCCACGGATAAGCCCAGCTCATGAAAAACTTTATTTTTGGCTTCATCCACAATCTGGCATGGTTTCACATCAAGGGGGTAGAGGGGGTTGGGGCAGTGTTCGATCCAGTTGTTTAATACGGCTCGCTGAGATTTTGTAAGCTGGATTTCGGTGCTGTTTTTTACGTTCAGTGTGGTGATTGGCCGCGCCTGCAGCAGATACAATCTGTTCTGGGAGATGGCCCATTCCATATCCTGGGGGCACTGAAAGTGCTGCTCTGTTTTTCTTCCCAGTTCAAATATTTCAATTGCCTGTTTATCCGTTAAACTAAATTCGCTCTGCTGCTGTAAGGAGGTTTCTCTTTCTTCGGTCCCTTCCGCACTGTAGCAGACCAGAATCTTTTTATCACCTAATCGTTTCTCAACGATCTGCCTGTGGTTTCTGTCGTACACATAGATGTCAGGAGTCACTTTCCCCGATACAATGGATTCACCCAGTCCCCAAGAGGCATTGAGCATCATCCTGCTTTTATTTTTACTAATGGGGTCAATTGTAAAAAGGACGCCGGATATCTCACTGTTCACCATGCGCTGAACCACTACTGATAACGAGATCTTTCCAGTATCGAAGTTCGTCTGTTTCCGGTAGGCCGTCGCCCGTGATGAGAAGAGTGATGCAAAACATTTTCTGACGGAAAGATAAAGCTGATCCAGTCCCTCTATGTTAAGATAAGTTTCCTGCTGTCCGGCAAAGCTTGCTTCCGGCAGGTCCTCCGCTGTTGCAGAGGAACGTACGGCAACTTTTGAATTGGGCCCCAAAGCATGATAATAGTCTGCGATTTCATCCTCCAGTTCCTTCCATAGCTGACCTTTTGCAACTTCCTCACTGGTAAGACTGTTACCTGATGGGGAAGAAACAAATCCATTGCGTTTCATATACTCATCAAAGGCATGGCTGGTAATGCTAAACCCTTCCGGAACTGGAAAACCGGCGTTAAACAATTCACCCAGATTCGCACCTTTACCGCCAGCAGCTAAGATGTCTTCCTTTCTTATTTCACTGAATTTCATAACATATTTCATAGATAAGGCCTCCTCTTTTTTTAACGTCTTGCCGGGTTTATATTTAAATGCCAGAAGAATGGATGCAGTACCTGACAGGGCAATTATAGTGATTCCTTCGATAAAATAATTTTCGGGAAAATGAAGTGTAAATTGAAATAATATGGCTCCCAGGCTGCCGCCTAAATTGCGTATGAGATGAGCCATACTGTTAACTCCTGCAGCATGGTGAACCGTCCTGGTTGCGGCATATCCTAAAAGTGCAGACATCAGGATACCGGAACCAAGTCCAAGTGCTGTAAGGGCAATTACAATAAATGATTTCATCAAAAGACTTCCTGCAAGGCAGGTGATCCAGCCAATAGCAATCATTTCCCGCTCTTTATGCTTTGCCGCTCCGCCAGCAACGCTGCCAATTCCCATGGCAAAAACAAATACAGTTAAAAGAGTACCGGACCGGTCAGGATTCATATGAAGGGTAAACTGCATAATGCCAGGGAGATAAGCCAGACAGATGTTATAGAATGCTCCCAGAAGAAAAATCTGCAGGCAGAGATTGCGGAGCAGGGAATCACTTAAAAATTCCTTTGGAAGTATGGCATTATCTTTTCGTGTGTCTTTTATTACAACAAGAAATAACAGCGCCATGCCTGCAAGAAGCAGGAAATACTGGCTGCGGTATGCAAATTCAATACCTAAGGTCAGAAGCAGAATTGCTGTAATCATCAAAATGTGTCGCTGCAGCTTTAAGGGGGATTTAGTAAGCGGATCTGCTTTGGCAGAAATGTTTCGAAACACAAGTAAAAAGCTTATAATTTCAATGGGGAGCAAAATAACAAAAATAGTCTGCCAGGATGCCAGTTCCGGAAGATATCCGCCTGCAAGACTGCCAAGACCATTGGTAATAATCTGCACAACTGCAAATGCAGCAAATACGGATGCATAGCTGCTTTTTTCAAATTGGTCTCCGATTATGCCATAAGTAGCCGGCACCACAATTCCCGCACCGATTCCCATAATGATTCTTGCAGCGATGAGCTGCAGCATGGAACTGCTGAAAGGGGCGGCGAGAGTGCCTATACCGAAAAGCAGAGATCCGGCAATGAAATTATTCTTATTACCAAATCGTTCACATAGACTGCTGGATAACAGGATTACTGCGGAAGATGCCAGAATATAGCTGACATGCACCCATGAATAAAAGGCAGTGGATTGAAATTGTCTGCTGATTGCAGGCAGTGCACTGCTGAAGTATGTCTGCATGACAGTTGACGCACCCATACAGAGAAGTAATCCCGTAAGTATGGTAATCTTTTTTGATAGCTTCATAATCACACCCACCCCCTTTTTCTGGATTATAGCACTGTTCTGTGAAAATATCAAATAATATTCATAGCTTTAATAAAAAATATCAAATAAGCTCCAGTATTAATTTTTGTATTTTTTCATACCAGAATGAAAAACCGTTGCCAATCATTTCTTTCTGCATGCATAATACAGCCAGTGCGGCAACTGCGGAAGCAATCTCTTCCTCGGAAGCTTTCAGGAAATATCCTTTGCCAGCCCAGATATGTTTCAGTTTTTTAATAAAGTCCAGATTGTCCTGTGATGCATATGTGTCATTGTTCCAGACCATAGATTCTAAAAGACCGCTATATTCACTGGTGTAAAATTTGTTTGTAGAGGTTTTTTCCAGAAACACATTTGCCAGATCCGAAAAAAATCCCTGAGGTGTCTGATTTTCCTCGTCAATGATTGTCAGAATTTTCTGCCGTATTCTGTTGGTCTCATCCCGCAGGATTTCTTCGTAAAGAGCCTCTTTGTCTTTGTAGAAGGTATAAAAGCCTCCCATGGAAATCCCGGCCTTTTTGGTAATCTCCTGTATTTTGCAGTTTTTAAACCCTTCCTCCATAAACATGAGAGAAGCGATGTTCTTTATTTTTCTCTTTAATTCTTCCCGTTCTTCCTCCGTGTAAGGTCGTCCCATGATGATTACCTCCTTTTCCAGCATGTAATTCTATATTAACTTGCCGCCTTAAATTCGTCAATATCAGATTTACTCTGATTAATTACCCAATAAATCGAAAACAAATGATTGATTTGTCGAATAGAATGAAGAAGATAAACCAAGAAAAAAAGGGAAAAAAGGTAAAATAAGTCGAAATAAAAATAAACAGGTCGAACAATGTATGGGTTTTGCGCTTAAAAGACCAAATAATCAGGAAAAGTAGATTGACAAATGAAAAACTATAGGTTAATACATGTAGTATAAATAATCTCAGATCTGTATATTTATGAAAATTCTTAGATAAATCCAATGTTTAGTCAGTTAAAAGCTGTTTAATGCCGATGTTCACTCAAAATACTATGGAACAGTTTGCTTCAACTAACTAATAATGGATCGAGAAAGGGGCGGGAATATGAATGAGATTTACTATTGGTCTCCTGGAGTACAGTTTTATGTAAAGGAAGAGGAACTTTACGTGGAACGGTTTCGATACGGCAGACAGGCGGCTCAGTTTTTTCCAGAGTTTTATTATATGGCCCAGAATGGAGCTGGAACCGATGATCTGGAAAAGAGGTTTGAGACAGACAACAAGAGTCTGCTGAAAAATTTAATACAGGATTTTATTAAAAAGAAAATTTTGGTATGTTCAGTAATCACACCAAAGGAACTGTTTCATAGTCAGACAAGGCTGTTTGAGAATGATTATCCGGAAACCATTCGATTTGTCAAGGAGGAATTGGAAGAGTTTAAAAAGGAGCAGTCAGGACGGGAGCTTGTAAAAGACGGGTTGACCTATATTTTAAAGGATTCCTATTATTGCAATGACATCATTTACCGTGAAACAGTTCGGAAATTTTCAAAGAAACCCATTACATATCATTCTTTTTCAAGGATATTGGGGGCTTTGCAAAACAGGGAGGACAGAAAGGGAACCAGATATTATCCCAGTGCGGGCGGGTTGTACCCGGTTGATGTCTATGTGCTTGTAAAACCCGGCAGAGTGGAAGGAGTGGAACAGGGATTATATTATTATAACCCCGTAATAAATGGAATTACCTTAGTTGATAAGGGAGAAAACATCACGGATAAGTCTCAGTTTATCACCAATCAGGAGATTTTTTCGGGCTCAGCATTTACCATATATTTTCTGTACAACGCCAGATGCAGCATGCCAAAATACAGCGGTATGGGTTACTATTACGGGATTTTGGATTGCGGGATTATGACAGGCCTTATTACCCGGATCAGCGAAGAGGAGGGAATTGGGACCTGTTCCATTGGAGATATGTTATATGGGAAAATAGAATCCTGTTTTCATTTAAACAAGAGCCAGTTATTTCTGCATTCCATGGAGTGCGGTTACAAGGATGAAGCTGAGAGTGAGCAGCCAAAGGAGAAATAATATGAGCTTTAAGCCCCTGCATAATATGCCGTCTCCGGAACAGTTAAGAGAGGAATGTCCGGTTTCTTGTAAGCTTGCCGCCAGGAAGCTGGAAAGAGACAGGGAACTAGCTGCAGTGATCCAGAATCAGACCAATAAATTTCTGGTTATTGTCGGCCCATGTTCCGCAAGTAACGAGGATGCCGTTTGTGATTACGCAAGCCGCTTGTCAAAAGTCAATCAGAAATTAAATCAAAAGCTTTTTATTATTCCGCGGATCTATACAGCCAAACCAAGAACCAATGGATACGGTTATAAAGGAATTCTTCATTATCCCGAGACCAGTACCCATTCTGATCTTGTTAAAGGTTTGAGAGCGGCAAGAAATCTTCATTTAAGGGTTGCCGGGGAATCAGGTCTGACAACGGCTGATGAACTTCTTTATCCGGAAGCTTTTGCTTATTTTCAGGATATTGTAAGCTATCTGGCCATAGGAGCCCGGTCTGTGGAAGATCAGCAGCACCGCTTTGTTTCCAGTGGAGTGGATTGCCCCGTTGGTATGAAAAATCCCACAAACGGAAATCCAGATACTTTATTCTATTCGATTTTTGCGGCTCAGCATGGACATAAATTCATATACAGAGACAGAGAGGTAAAGAGTTCTGGAAATCCTCTGGCCCATGCCATTATCAGAGGGTACGAAAATATTATGGGAGAATATGTACCCAACTACCAATACGAGCAGCTGTTAAAAATAGGGGAGAGATATAGGGAACAAAAACTTAAAAATCCCTTTATCATTTGTGATGTGAACCATGCGAACTCAGGAAAGGATTACTCCAGGGAGCCAATGATTATTTATGATGTACTGGAAAGCCGGAGAAGATCAGAAGAGATTCGGATGATAGTCAGGGGGGTAATGATAGAAAGTTTTATTGAAGCAGGAAGGCAGGAGATTTCCGGAACTGTGTATGGAAAGTCGGTTACCGATGGATGCCTTGGCTGGAATGAGACAGAAGAACTGTTGCATTACATAGCTGAACACGTATGAGAATTTGAAATAAAAGGGGGAAGCATCTATGAAATCACATTTACGCGGAAAGAGTATTACGATAAAAGCACCGTTTCACACATTGCCTGATTACATGGAAAGAGCCAGGGATGACGGTTTTATTGTTTTTGCTGACAGAAAGGGAGAAGAATCCAGACTGAGATTTAAAGAGATCAGAAAGAAAGCAAAACAGCTGGGGTGTGTTATGTTAGAAATGGGAATGAAAAAAGGGGATAAGCTGGTGTTTCAGATCAGTGATCCCCAATCCTTTATCATTTCTTTCTGGGCATGCCTTTATACCGGTATTATTGCAGTACCTGTAACAACTGCAGCAGAAATAAAAACAGCAAATATTAATAAAAAGCTGGAAGCTGTTCTGGAAAAGCTTGAATGGCCCCGGCTGATTCTGGAAGAAGAACTGCTGTGTACTCTTGGGGAAGATGTGAAAGCACGGGGAAATATCCTGATTTATGAGGAAATGAAAAAGCAGGCAGAAAGCAGCATTCTTTTGTTTTGTCCGGAGCAGATTACTGGAGAAGATACGGCATATATCCAGTTTTCATCGGGAAGCACCAATTCGCCAAAAGGTGTGGTATTAAAGCACAGCAATATTATTTACAATGTGGAACAGATTGGCAGACGGCTGAATCTGACAGAAAAAGATGTTTCCGAAAGCTGGATGCCTCTGACCCATGATATGGGGCTTGTAGGATTTCATATAACGACTTTCTGCAGAGGTATGAATCAAATTATTCTTTCTCCCATGAATTTCATAAAAAATCCAACCTACTTTTATCAAAAAGTAAAGGAATATAAGACTACAATTATGGGTATGCCCAATTTTGCCTTTGACTGGTCTGTAAAAATGGTAAAAGAAAAGCATTTGAGGACTCTGGATCTTTCCAGCATCCGTGCAGTTTTAAATGGTGCAGAGCCCATTAATATTCACTCCATAAAGAGGTTTAACGAGAGGTTTGCTGCCTGTGGACTTGATCCCAATGCAATGCTTCCGGTATATGGGATGGCGGAGGCATGCATCGGTGTAACCATCCCCCACTGCGGCGACCGTCTGGTTGAGGTGAAAAAAAGTCCGGCAGAAAAGAAAGGTTATGTTGCTGTGGGAGAACCCTTGGATGGAATCGATGTGAAAATAACAGATGAAAATGAAGAGATACTGGAGGATGGTCAGATTGGAGATATATTGATTCATGGTCCCAACTTAACCTGTGGTTATTACGACAGTGCCCTTATCAATGAGGAAAGTTTTTCAAACGGCTATTTAAAAACCGGAGATATGGGCTTTATCAAGAATGGAAGGCTCTTTATTACCGGAAGAAAAAAAGATATGTTTTTTATTAACGGCCAAAACTGCTATCTCAGTGATCTGGATATTGTTCTTTCAGAGAGTGGAATCAAAGACTGTGCTGCCGTTTATGACGAAGAGGAAAATGAATTAATTGTTTTTGTCAAGCATCTGGGGATAGGGGAAAAGGCTCTGGAGACAGAGAGAAAAATAAAAGAGGTGGTTCAGAGAACGTTCCAGATCTCTGTCCGGTCTGTATTAACTGTTAACAATATTCCGAAGACCACAAGTGGTAAGGTGCAACGATATCATTTGCTGAATGATTACAGAAAAACATTTAAAAACAACGAGATCATCTGGGGAAAGAGAGAAGAAGGTTCCACTATAAGTGAGCCTCTCGCCCGAATGTGGAGGCAGATCCTTGATGCGGAACCAGCAGATACCAACAGTTTTTTTGATCTGGGGGGAGATTCCATTAAACTGATTGCTTTGTTAAGTGAGATAGAAGAGACCTTTGGAGTAGAGATTGAAGTAGAAGATTTCTTAAAGCAACCTTATTTTACCTATTTGAACACCTGTGTTTCAGAGAAAAAGGACACGGTGAGAAATGATGCAGCAGATAAAAAAATCAGGGAGCTGCCAGATACCATACCGGCAACAGAACTTCAGAAAGCTTATCTGATTGGGCGTGAAGAGGGAATTGCTACAAAGGTATTGTATGAATTATCAACTTCATGGGAGATTGACCGGCTGGAAAAGGCGGTAAACTGCATGATAAGGAGTCAGCCTGCCCTTCGTCTGCGAATATCCAGAGAGGGGTTTATGCACGCAGATAAAACGGGGGACTGGTACTGCATAAAAACAATGGATCTCTCCCATATGACAGAGGAAGAAAAAGCAAATGCACTGGATCAGGAGTTTGAACTTCAGAAAAGAAAGGTATTTGATACCGAAAAAGAAACGCTTTTTACCATTCAGGCCATAAAGATGAGAGAAGGTGACACGCGGCTGCTGATTCAGATGGATATGCTGATTGCGGATGGAATGAGTCTGAAGCTTTTCGTAGATGGAATTGCAGACTATTACCAACATGAGAATCAGAGCGATCAGGAAGATCCGCGTTTTTTCCTTTACTGTCTGGAGAAGCAGGAGGAAAAACATTCCAGGCAATACAACAAAGACAGGATGTACTGGCTGGACAGACTGGAACAATTTCCATCAGCGCCTCCATTAGCTGTAAATCATATTCCCCAGGAAAATACTCAGGGATTTGGGCGAAAGACCGTTACAATTGACAAACCCAGCTGGGACAAGATAAAAGAGGAATTGAAGAAATATTCTGTCACACCCTCTGTTCTTATTATGAGCCTGTATGCAAAGATATTGGGTTTATACAGCGGTTCCAGCCGGTTTACATTGAATGTTCCTGTATTTAACCGAAAGAGCACCCGTGGAATGATAGATGCAATCGGAGATTTCACGTCTGTTTTACTGCTTGACATAGATTTGTCCAGGGAGAACCTGTTGGATCTTTGCTCCAGCGTACAAAAAAACATGCTGGAAGCATTGATGCATAAGTCCTTTGACGGAATCGAATTTATGCGGGAGATTGCAAAGGTAAGGGGAACGAAAGAAGCCAGCTTTCCAGTTGTGTTTACATCCTTGCTTTCTGATGCTTTTGAATTAAATCTGGATAAAATCGGATGTATGGTCAGAGGTTATAGCCAGACTTCCCAGGTGGAGCTGGATTGTCAGGCTTATGAGGAAAAAGGTTCTCTTGTAATAAACTGGGACTACAAAAAAGGGGTATTTGAGGGTAACATTCTGGAACGTATGTTTTCTTTGTTTTATTATGACCTGGCAGGACTTTGTACAGACACCGGATTCTCCTCTGGAATCTCAGACAGAGGCTTTCTTAAGAGGCTGCTGCATCAGGATATCGAAATGATCCATGCTTATAATGCCACAGAAGAAGACATTCCTTATGTCAGTTTAAATCAACTTCTGATCCAGGCATATGGGAAATACAAAGATAAGGCTATTTTATCCTGTGGAGAAAAAACCATGAGCTATGAACGTTTGTGGGAGAAATCAGGCAGGGTGAAAAATTATTTAAAAATGAAAGGTGTAAAGGCAGGAAGTAACGTAGCAGTAATCGGAACACGGGATTTTGATACTGTGATCAACATTCTGGGAGTAATCCGCAGCGGAGCTGCCTATATTCCAATTGATGAAATCCAGCCTGAGGAAAGACGAAAGCTGATTCTGGAAAAAAGCAGCAGCTCTGTGATTCTTGAACGTAATATGGATTATTCCCATTTTGAAGATGATGGGGAACAAGAAGAACCAGTCAGTTCTCCAGACGATATTGCATATATTATATTTACTTCAGGCAGTACAGGACAGCCCAAGGGAGTCTACGTAAAACATGGCGCCGTCGTAAACACAATACTGGATATTAACAGAAAGTTCCAAGTATCAGATCAGGATGTAATTGCCTGTGTCTCTTCGATTGGCTTTGATTTGTCGGTATATGATATTTTTGGTGCCCTGATTTCAGGAGCTGAGCTGGCCCTGATACCGGATGTTCATGATACAGAGCAGATGATGACGATTCTTTCTGAAAGAGGAGTTACTGTATGGAATTCCGTACCGGCACTGTTTCAGATGCTGACAGATTGTCTGAAGAATGACAGATCAGAAAGTGAAGAGTATTTTGACGATTATTTAGAAAGCGGTGATACCTTCCGCCGCCTGCTTTCTCTTAAGCTGGTTATGTTAAGCGGCGACTGGATTCCAAAGAATCTGATACAGGAGGCGTACGGGTATTTTGAAAATTGCCGTATGGTAAGCCTGGGTGGAGCCACAGAAGCGTCAGTCTGGTCCATTTATTATGACATTAAGGAGGTAAAGAATCAGTGGACCTCCATTCCTTACGGCTATCCTCTGGCCAATCAGAACATATATTTACTGGACGAAGCCGATGATTTTGTGCCTGTCGGTGTAAAAGGGCAGATATGCATCGGCGGAACCGGCGTGGCAGAAGGCTATTATCAGGATCAAGAAAAAACAGATGCAGCATTTTATAAAAAAGAGGGACTGGGAAGAATATACCATACTGGTGATTATGGAGTGTTTTCAGAAGAGGGCTGCATTCTCTTTCTGGGGAGAAAAGATGGGCAGATAAAAATCAATGGGTTCCGAATCGAACTGGGAGAGATTGAAAATGCTATCAAAGGGCTGCCTTACGTCAGCAACGCAGCCGCCCTTGTTCATGAATATAAAAGCGGAGTTAAATCCGTCTGTGCTTATGTTTGTACCAGTGAAACGATTAGTGAACGCAAAGTAAGAGATGATTTAAGCAGCATTCTCCCATATTATATGATTCCTTCCGCCGTTGTTTTTCTGGAGAGGATACCGCTGACCGGAAACGGAAAGCTGGATAGAAAAAGTCTGCCTGTCATTAAGGAGCCCGGAGAGCTTATGGACCGGGAACCACAAACTCAGACGCAAAAGGATCTTTATGAGATCTGGAAGAAATATTTAAAAACAGATCATTTATCCGTCAGCAGGCCGTTTATGGAATTGGGAGGAGATTCCCTGACCATGATCTCGGTAGTTCATGAAATTAAATCGAAATTTGGTTTAGAGGTTCCATTTCGGGAATTTATGATGGGTGGGTCCATAGAAAGTATTGCAGAATTTATTGAAAGCAGCAGGAAGAAGGGCGCAGCAGGTTTAAGGGAATACACGGCTGTTACAGGAAAAACAGAGGAAAGATATGACTGCTTTCCGTTAACAGATATCCAGAGGTCATATTTGGTAGGAAGAAGCAGCGGGTTAAAAATGGGGGGTGTTTCCACTCATGCTTATTATGAGGTTGAAAATGATTTTGATATTCCCCGTCTGACCAGAAGTATAAATAAAGTGATCTGTGCAAATCCCATGTTAAGAGCAGTGGTCAATTCAGATGGTACCCAACAAATTTTAGAAAATCCGGGCTGGTTTGAGATAAAAGAACTGGATTTAACCGGGTTGACCTCAGAAGAAAAAGAGGAAATTCTGGGAAAGGCGAGGGAAGAATATTCCCATAAAGTCTTTGAACAGAATAAGTTTCCACTGTTTGATTTTCTTGCGTATCGTCTGGCAGAAGACAGGGTAAGGCTGCTGGCAGGCTTTGATTTGCTGATTGCCGATGGAATCAGCATGAGAATCCTGATCAGAGAGGTTATGAGACTGTATGAGGATGAACATATCGTCCTCAGTGAGAATACCTTTACATTCCGTGACTACATACTTTCGGTAGAGGAAATGAAAAAAAGTCCCTATTATAAAACAGCAGAAGACTATTGGAAAAAACAGGCGAAATGCTTTTCAGGAGCGCCGGATCTTCCAATGATTCAGACCCCGGACGAAATTGAGAAACCGGTATTTCGCAGACTGATTCATAAAATATCCACTGAAAAATGGCAGGCTCTGAAAGAAAAAATAAAGGGGCATTCTTTCACTGCATCCACATTTCTCATGACACTATATGGCAGAATTCTTGCCGCTTACAGCAATCGAAATACCGTTACCTTAAACGTCACAGTATTTACGAGGTTTCCATTTGACCAGGCAGTAAAAAACATGATTGGAGATTTTACATCTGTCATGCTTTTGGATATCAACGGCGAGTCTGTAGAATTGTGGGAAGAGTGCTTAAACGTACAAAGGAAGATCACCGAGAACTTAGAGCACATGGAATACGATGGAGTAAGTGTAATCAGAGAGGTTTCCAAAAGGCAGAATCGGGTGGGGGAACTTTTATTTCCTTTCGTTTTTACAGGTATGATCTTTGAGAATGAGGACGGAATCAGTCTGGAAAATATGGGTAAACTGGTGTACAGCGTAAGCCAGACATCTCAGGTTTATCTGGATTGCCAGGTAATGACAGGCAGTGACGGACTTAGTATTACCTGGGATTATGCACAGCAGTTATTTGACCCGGTTATGATGGAGCGGATGTTTGAACGTTTTACCGCTATTATTGAAGCAGCTGGTGAGGGAAGCATGCTTTCAGAGAGAGAGTCAGCATTTGTGGATCAATATAATCAGACGGATTGTGATATGGAATCCATAACGCTGACAGAGGCATTTGAAAAACAGGTTCTTTTAAGGGGAGACCATATCGCACTGGTCACCGGGGAAGGAACCTATACGTATCAGATGATCAACGATATGGCTGAAAAAATGGCAGCAGGATTAAAAAGAAGAGGGCTAAGAAATGGGGATAAGGCTGCAGTATACGAATACAGGAATGCGCAGACAATAGTTGCAATTCTTGCGGTTTTAAAATGTGGGGGTGTCTACGTTCCCATCAGCCCGGGTATTCCGGAGAACCGGAAAGAATATATTCTGGAGAACAGTGGCAGTAAGCTGGAAATTACGGCTGATCTGGCTGAAGAACTTAAGCAGGAATCAGGCTGCTTACATAAGGAAATCGAAACAGGGGCAGATGACACTGCTTATATCATCTATACATCAGGCAGCACTGGTGTTCCAAAGGGGGTTGTGATCACACACCGGGAGGCTATGAATACCATTTTGGATGTAAACAGAAGATTTGAAATTACGGAAAATGATAGAATACTTGGAGTATCCTCTTTTACTTTTGATTTATCCGTATATGATATTTTCGGAACCTTTGCGGCAGGTGCAGCTTTGATTCTGGCCGGGGATAATAAAAATACGGAAGAACTAAACCGGCTTGTCAGTGAGGAGGAAGTCACTGTATGGAATTCCGTACCTGCACTTTTTGAACTCCTATTATCCGTCAGAGAAACGGCTGAAGAAAACTACTTCGATGAGATTAATCAGGAACTGGAGGTAAAGTTTGAACAGACAGAATCCTTACGGATTGTCATGCTCAGTGGAGATTATATACCAGTGGATTTACCGGACCGGATCAGAAACAGGTATGAAAACGCCAGAGTAATCAGTCTTGGCGGCGCGACAGAAGGGTCCATCTGGTCCATTTACTATCCGGTTAATAGGGTGGAACCCACATGGACGACCATACCATATGGATATCCGCTGGGAAACCAGAAGCTTTATATCCTGAATGACAACCAGAAAATCTGTCCCATTGGTGTTCCGGGAGAGATTGTCATTGGCGGAGCAGGAGTAGCACAGGGGTACTGCAATGACCCGGAAAAAACCTCCCGATCATTTCTTGAGACTGCGTCTCTTGGAAGAATATACAGGACCGGAGATATGGGAGTATTGACTGAAAAAGGGTATATTGATTTCCTGGGAAGAAGAGATAATCAGGTGAAAATAAATGGCTACCGGGTGGAATTAGGCGAAATTGAATCAGCCATGCTCCGCTTTGAGGGTGTGAAACGTGCAGTGGGCACAGTCAGTGCAGACAATAGAAACAGGCTGATTGCATGCTTTACTTCAGATGAAAAAATACCTGTTGAACGGATCCGTGAATTTCTTACTGATAATCTGCCTTATTATATGATACCTGCTCTGATCAGACAAATTGAAACCATTCCTCTTACTGCTAACGGGAAAATAGATAGAAAACAGCTGAGCTATATGGACAAGCTGCCTGATGAACGAATCGTTCTTGCTCCGGAAACTGAAAATCAAAAAATTCTGTATCAGTACTTTAAAGAGGTTCTGGGGGTGGATCAGTTCAGTATAAAAGATAATTTCTTTGAACTGGGAGGCGACTCCATGAAAGGCATTTCTCTTTATAATAAAATCAATGAAGTATTTGAGGCGGATATGAACCTGATCTTCCGGTATCAGACAGTGGAAGCCCTTGCAGCCAGACTTATAAAGAGAAAATCTGATTATAAGGAGGAGCGGCTTAAGCAGTTTAAGCAGCAATATGTCGCCGCAGCAGATACGCTGGATGCGCAGAAAAAACTGGCTGAAGATTATAATACCTATCTTAACAATGCCGAAAAAAAATTAAAAACCTTTAAGACCAGGGGCAGCAAAGATTATAAAGCTGTATTACTGACAGGGGGAACCGGATATTTAGGAGCCAATTTAATGGAAACCCTGCTTACCACCACAGATACGTTAATATTTGCGCTGGTCAGAGGTGATGACTACATAAACCGCCTGAAGGAGAATCTGATCTTTTACTTTGGTGAAGCGTTCTACTCCAGGTACAGGAATCGGATCGTGGCGTTTCAGGGAGATTTGTCCCAGGAAATGCTGGGGCAGAAAAAGGATGGATACGAAAGTCTGTGCCATACGGTAGATGCAGTATTTCATTGCGCTGGTAAAGTGGAACATTTTGGAAAGTATGAGGATTTTTACAGAAGCAATGTTAAAAGTGTGGAAAATCTTCTGAAATTCAGCATGGAAGGAAAACAAAAAGAACTGTGTCATATGTCCACAACCAGAGTGATGGAATCCATAGAAAGCAATGATATGGAAGTTCTGTTCCATGAGGATTACAAGGGAATTAACGGGAATACGGAAGAATTATACGTAAGGTCAAAAAAAGAGGCGGAAGACTTAATAGAAGAATACCGGAAAAAGGGAGCTTTAGTCAAAATCTTTAGAATCGGTACCATTGTATTTGACGCCAGAAACGGGAAATTCCAGAGAAATATTGATTTTAATTCATTTTATCTGATCATGCAGGCGTTTTTTGAACTGGGTGCCATGCCAAATGTGGATGCTACTCTTTTGGATTTTACATTTGTGGATGAGTGCAGCAGAGCCATTGTAAAACTGGCAATGGAAAAAGAGGTGAAGAATGGAATTTATCATATCTATAACGAGAATAAGCTTGGGATGTATGAATTCTATGATAAATTAAAGCATGCAGGAATGAAGGAAAATCTGGAAATTATGGAATTTAGTCAATTTTTCGATTTTGTATACGAGAGTTATAAAAAAGAGTCCTTGGAAGACTGTATTAATACACTTCTGCTTCATTCCAGCGCATATATGTCTCTGGAAGGAGCGATGCGTGTCATTGTTAATGACTATACCAGAGGCATTTTGGAGTCTATGGGATTTAAGTGGTCAAGAGTAAGTGAAGAACATATCAGAGGCATGTTGGAATATGGCAAAAAAATCGGATTTTTTAAGAAGGAAGTGATCGTATGAGGCTGAAAAATTTTATAGACCACATGAATGCGGTTCATAGCAGCGCTAAGGAATATTACCAGGATATGAATTACGATATAGTGCCGGGACTCAATGGAACCAATCATGCACGCTGGATGAATGTAGGGTATTGGAAACATGCAGCCTATTATAATCAGGCTTGTGAGAAGCTGGCCATGCTGTTAAGCAGAGCGGGAAAATTTAATGAATGGGATTCCGTATTGGATGTGGGCTGCGGAAGCGGAGAGCAGGATTTTTTCTGGAGCAGAAAATATCCGGGAATATCCATCACAGCCATGGATTTATTGGAAAAGCATATTGAAGAAGCCATTGTACGGCAAAAAAATGAGGAAGGCACATCCATCCGGTTTATGGCTGGAACTGCCAGCCAGCTACCCTTTGACAACGAATCCTTTCATAAAGTTTCTGCGCTGGACTGCGCCTACCATTTTGACACCAGAGAAGATTTCTTCCGGGAGGCTCATCGTGTGCTGAAAAAGGGAGGAGTATTAACCGCTACGGATATGCTTCCTGAAAAGCAGACGAAAAAAAAGTTTTTTTGGCAGAAAAAATGGCGGGAAGGGCTGTTTATACCGGAAGAAAACATGTATGACATTGACTGCTATGTAAAAAAATTAAAGGCAGCTGGTTTTTCACAGATTAAAGTAAAGCACATTGGACATGAGGTATTTACAGGACTTGCATGGTATTTCCTTTCCCGTTTTTTGATGCCCCATAAACCCATTGAGCAAATAAAGATACGTGTAGGAAGAGTTCGCTTTTTTAGCAGCTTCTATCCTAAAATATGGGGGATTCTCTTTGGAACCCCGGATTATGTTCTGGTTACTGCTGTTAAAAAGGGGATAGAGGAGGGAATGGTTTGATTTATTCAGTTGGTACAAATTTTGATCTGGAGCTTTTAAATGTCATTAAAAAATATGACACCAAAAATGAAATTAAATCTGTATTTGGAAAATTGAAAATTGATGATTTTGGGGGAGGACGATGTTCCATGGTGCTTCCTGATGTAAGCTGGAAGGAATTGGAACAGTATATCGCCCAGTGTCATAAGCAGGACATTAAATTTAATTATCTGATAAATCCGATGTGTTATGGAAGCCATGAAATGGAGCGGGATTATAATAAGAAACTGGATAAATATTTAGACAGACTTTCAAAAATCGGTGTGGACATTATTACTACGAATTCTCCTTACATGCTGGAAAGCATCAGGAAACGGTTTCCTCATTTTAAAGTAACCATAGGTCTTTATGCACTGGTCGACACACTTCAGAAAGTGAAATACTGGCAGGATCTGGGAGCAGATGAAATCACTCTGAATGATAATTTCATGAGAAATTTTAATAAGCTGGAAAATCTTTTACTGGTTACGAAGGGAACAGGATTAAAACTCAGGCTCATAGCCAATAACATATGTCTCCATGACTGTCCCTACAGTGTAAGCCATGGGAACTCTCAGTCACACGGCAGTGAGAAAGGCAGTTCCTCTGCAGGTTTTAGTGTAGATTACTGTATGCTCAAATGCACAATGACCCGTTTGGGAGACCCCTCACAATTCATCAAATCCGCGTGGATCAGGCCGGAGGATATTGTTCATTACGAGGCTCTGATGGAGAAAACAGGAAATTATGATTTTTCCATCAAATTACTTGACAGAACAAGAACTACAGAGTTTCTGGAACAGGTAATTAAGGCTTATACGCAGCGAAGCTACGACGGCAATTTCCTTGATATCGTAAATCTTCCATCAACCAAAGCAATTAAAAATATTGACATGAAAGGGGTTATACCAAAAGCATCCCAGTTCAACATTCAGGGCCTTATGCAGTATAAGGACATTTTCAATATCCCTGATGTATATATGGACAATAAAGCGTTGGATGGCTTTTTGATGAAATTTGTAAATGGTGAGTTTACCTGCCAAGATCACGTATGCAGGGAAGTTGTGGCTGACAGCAGAGTAGAGTGTAATTACTGCTTTCAGTGGGCAAAAAAGGCAATCCGCAGTTCTAACGAGGATATCAAGGCATGGAAAGGAAAAGCAGATTCCATTCTTGGACAACTAAATTCAGGAGATTTTTACAAATTATTCTAGAAGGGGGAGGAGAAACATGGAAAGAGCGTATCATTTATGGAACCCGTTTACGGATCTGGAGGAATTTCTGCCTTATAAGGATGTAGGTCCTATGACTATAGTCAGAGGAGAAGGCCCTTTTGTTTATAACGAAGCCGGAAAAAAGTTTATCAATGCCAGCGGTTCTTTATGGAATGTGGCAGTTGGACATGGAAGAGAGGAGCTTGCGGATATAGCATTCGAACAGATGAAAAAACTCTGCTATTCATCCTGTTTTCGCCAGACTCATCCAAAGGCTTGCGAGCTTGCAGATTGTTTGTGTGCGCTGACTGGGAATTACTATGATAAAGCTTATCTGGGAAGCAATGGTTCGGAAGCAGTTGAAACGGCTCTTAAGTTGACGAGACAGTTTTTTCGCCAGAGTAAGGCAGAAGAGAAACGGGGGAAATATAAAATCCTGTCCTTTAAAGGCTGTTATCACGGAGTAAGCTATGGAGCCATAGGTCTGTCTGGGGATGAGATCAATGAAAAGCTGTATGCGCCGCTGCCGGGAGGACTTTTGCAGGTGGAACCGCCTTATTCCTATCACGGGGCATATGGAACCAAAGACCAGGCGGAATGTGAATTGAAATGTCTGGAAGAAATCCAAAGAGTGATCGAGAGAGAAGGACCTGATACAATGGCTGCCTTTATTGCCGAGCCGGTTATGGGAGAAAGAGGAATTATAACAATCAGTGACAGCTTTTTTGATACTCTGATGGAACTGTTAGATCGGTATGACATGCTGATGATTGCAGATGAAGTGACCACAGGATTTGGCAGAACAGGAGAACTTTTCGCCACAGACAGGTGGCGGAAACGGCCGGATATCCTCTGTCTCGGCAAGGGAATCAGCAGCGGTTATCTCCCGGTTTCCGCCGTATTGGCAACAAAAGAAGTTTATGAGAATTTTAAAGGTGAGGATCACTATTTTCAGCATGGAAGTACTTCCAGCGGAAATCCCGTATGCAGTGCAGTGGCTCTTGGTAATATTGATATTATTCTTCGTGAGAATCTGGTAGAGAACTCCAGGAAAACCGGAGAATATTTAATGGGAAAAATAAGGAGTCTGATGGAAGAAAGACCTGTGCTAGGTGAGGTTCGGGGACGTGGTCTTATGATTGGTATGGAGCTTGTTAAGGACCGGGTTTCCAGAGAACCGTTAAGCGAGTCTGAGATGTTTGAAATAGTTGCTGACTGTGCTTCCTTGGGAGTGATTGTTTATTATAACAGAAATGTGATTGCGCTGTTTCCGCCTCTTATTATTACAAAAGATATTGCAGATCATATTTATTCTGCATTAAAGACAGCATTGGATACTGGTCAGAAAGAAGAGATTCTGAAAAAGAAGAGGTTATTAAAAGAGTTAGTTACTTCTAAACTGAGAACAGCCAATTCATAAGTGAAAGGGGAAGAGGCAGTTGAATTTATTTTGTATCCCCTGTGCTGGCGGTAGTGCGGTCATGTTTAAAAAAATACAGGATCTGCTGCTTCAAAATGTAACGGTAAGGCCAATGGAACTGGCTGGCAGAGGCAGCCGTTTTGCGGAAGAACCTTATGCAGATGTGAGCTGTGCCGTGAATGATTTATATCAGAAAATCAGTGGCTGGATTGACCAGGAGGACTACTGTATCATGGGCTTTAGTATGGGCGGGATTCTTACCTTTGAATTGTGCAGAAAGATTGGGCAAATGGGGAGAAAACTTCCTTCGGGAGTTTTTTTCCTGGGAGTAGAGCCACCCCACATTAAATCCGGGACAGAATATCACAAGCTGGATGATAGGGAATTTAGACAGGCAATGATCTCCATAGGCGGAATACCAGAGGAAGTATCACAATGTGAGGAACTGTTTGACCTATACTTACCTGCCTTAAGAGCGGATTTTCAGCTTTGTGAGACATACTGTTTCACTGGGCAGATCATTAAATTTGATTTTAATTTTTATTTGATTAATGGCTTAAATGATTCAATCAGCCGCTGCGTTTTGGATCAGTGGGCATGGTATTGCAATAAGTGCCAATTGGATTTTGTACCAGGTGTTCATTTTTTTATAAATACCAATACATCAGAAACCTGCCGTTGCATTAACAAAGGCTTAAAGGAAATATTAAATTGTTGATTGTATGAAATAAACTCAAAGAAATCACAGCAGGGGATAGGTATGGTATTTGTCAATTGTATGGATATAACAGAGTGCAAAAATGAACTTTACGAGAAAGCCATTCATATAGTTTCGGAAGAAAGGAGGAAAAAGTCAGAATGTTATCGTTATGTAGATGATTCCAAAAGGTGTATTTGTGCTGGCTTATTACTTCAATATGGATTTTATCACAAAGTTGGTCAATTAAGTGAAATTGAAATCACGTACAATGAATTTGGAAAGCCATTTATAAAAAACAGGAAAGAATTTAAATATAACATAACGCATTCTGGGAAGTGGGTGGCAATTGTATATGGTACCACTGAGGTCGGAATAGATGTTGAGAAAATTCAGGAAGGCAGAGAAGAGTTAGTGGATTTTTGTTTCTCTGAAGAAGAAAGATTTACAATTTATAATCACATAGAAAAAGAAGAACGGCTAAAACAGTTTACAAAACTATGGACTATGAAAGAAAGCTATATAAAATTTCTTGGAACAGGACTTTCAACAGGTCTGAAATCATTTTCTGTAGATGCCACGGAAGGATTGATAACCAGTAACGATGGTAAGTTAAAAAAGGATTTAAGAATAAGAAGTTACCAATTTGCTACAGATTATTATCTATCTGTATGCAGTACGGAGGATGAGATTTGCATCCATAACGTTTCGTTGAAAGAGGTAGTAAACTTATTAGAATGCATGCATGGATGCAGGAGCTGTTTACAGTAGCTCACAGAGCTGCTTATGAGTGGGAAAGCCAACGCTTTACCCACTCATTTCAAATTCATATATTAAATAATTAAAAACGTTACATAAGGCTTTTAACAAATTCTACAGGGTACATGGTTCTCTCCGCAGTTTCCTCAACGCTAAGCCCCTGTGCTAAAAAACGTTTTGCCACACTTGCCATGCTTTCAGCCACTTCAACTATAAATTTATCATAGTCATAAAATCTAATAACCCGCTGTCCCCACGGATATTCTTTCGCCTTGTGAATAAATTCAATTCCTTCTGTACTGCCGATTTTATCCTGCCAGTAATCCAAATCCTCCACTTCAAAGTAAAGCTGAAAGTTGTTCGGCTGTGTTTTGCCGGGCAAATCTGCGCCAACAAGTTCCGCATAATCAGATTGCAGGGAAAATCCGCTAAAAGCCACATGTGCTCCCATATCCATTAGAACCTTTTGCTCCATCACAGTTTCATAAAATTGCTTTGCTTTCTCCATATCAGATACGGCAATCAAAGTACCTTGATATTGCATATGATCACTCCTTTTTCGTTTTACTAAATTATATATCAGAATTTAGCAATCTCGCTGTAAAAATCGGACATATGATCCCGGTACTCCTGAGGAGTAATACCACAAATAGCCTTAAAATCATGGATGAAGTGAGGCATATCATAAAAGCCAGTTTCCATAAAAACCTGGGTTAAGTTATAGTCGTGTCGCTGTAAAAGCCGGATAGACCTGTTTACACGTACAAGGCGGGAGAATGATTTTATCCCTACCCCCATATATTCGTCGAAAAGCCGTCCTAAATGACGTTCGCTATAAAAAACATTCTGCGAGAGCTCTTTTACAGAAAAAGTTCCGCCGCTATTTATAATTAAATTACTTGCCTGGGAAAACTCCTGGCGATAAAAGGTACCTTTTAGATGGGCAAGAAACAGCCGGTCCATTTTCATAATTAGTTCTTGAATACTTAACGATGTTTCCAGTTCATTTGCCATCAGGCGGTTCATAGAGGAATTGATATGTTCAAAGTCAAGGACACAATCTGTTATTTCTTTTTGCGGCATTCCGCTAAAGGCATAATATCCAGCAGGCTGAAACTCTACAATAAACAAAAGGCTGAAATTATTGGCTGACTTGCCAACAAAGGAAGGTTTCGTAATGGGTCCAAATAGGTTGCCATGGATATGGCTGTCAGTACATGACAGCACAAGTGTAGCACTCCCGTGAGGCATAACAGCGTAATTATCTGACATCATACCGATATCTGGAAAAGTAATTGTGTAATTAGAAATGAAATTTCTAAGCTCTGAATGTGGTCGAATATAAATAAAATCATTGCCCCGAATTAGTACACGGCTATTTTTCATATAGTTTTGAATTGAATTCTTCATAAGCATGACACCACCGCCTTCCAGATTTCATTTTACTAAATTAACTTTTATTAAACAAGTAGAAATCAGGTAATAATAAGGGTGATGAAATTTAATTTAAGGAGTCAGCAAATATGGATAAAGCACCTAAAATAGAAGTTTGCTCATACTGTTCTGGATTTGATGTCAATGAGTTAAAGAATAAAGGAAAGGTAAAGATCAGCTGCATCGGAAAATGTTCCAAACATAACCCGGATTTAAATGGAAAAGTATATGGGTTTTTGAATGGTGTATTTACAGTTTGTGATACCAAGGAAGAATTCTTTGAAAAGATTGATAAATTAGAACCTTTTCAACTAAATAGTAATGAGAATCCTTTGGTTGACGCATTTCTGGAGCACCTTGAAAAGTGGAGGGATGAGCATGAAAAACTGCGGGAGCTTTGCCTTGCCTGTCAGCTGACCGAAGAATTAAAGTGGGGACAGCCTTGTTACACCTTAAATAATAAAAACGTAGTTATAATTGGAGGATTTAAAAATTATATTGCCCTAACCTTTTTTAAGGGAGCATTGCTAAAGGATAAAGACAGAATGCTTGTTCAGCAGACGGAGAGTGTTCAGGCTGGCCGGCAGCTGAGATTTACCTCAGTGGAGGAAATTTCTGAGAGAGAAACAATGATCAAAGCATATATCGAAGAATCCATAGAAATAGAAAAGGCTGGTTTAAAAGTACCTGTTGAAAAGAAAGCGGAGATCCCGATTCCCGATGAACTGCAAATAAAGTTTCATGATGATCCTGCGTTTAAAAATGCATTTTACGCATTGACACCAGGGCGTCAAAGAGGGTATATTTTTTATTTTAATGGAGCCAAGAAGTCTGAAACCCGAATATCACGGATTGAGAAGTGTATGGATAAAATCTTTCATGGGTTGGGGATTGATGATTAACTGTCTGATATAGAAAAGCGAAGTGGGGTCACATCACCCGACTCCGCTTTTCTATTATAAGTTGAATGTCTTTCTGAACTGGCTGGGTGTTATTCCGTGAATTTCCTGAAAAGCTGCGGTGAATTTCGATGGATTTTTATACCCACACAGCTCAGCAATATGATGAATACTTAAATGATCAGAGGAGAGAAGCTGCATGGCCCGCTTCATTTTTTCCCTTCTGATATAATCATAAAGAGGAATATGATAAGTGTTTTTAAAGCTGAGGCGAAGTTTGCTTTCACTCATATCTGCAATTTTTGTCAGTTCACTCATGGAGGGGACGTCCAGAATGTTTTCATCAAGTTTTTGCTTTACAGCATACATTTTTTTCTCATTTTCCCATGTTACATAATTCCGTCTGTTATTTCTCCGATCTGGAATAACAGGATAATTGCGTGCAATGGAACCAAGAAGGTGAATCACCATGCCCTCAAATGCAAAGGGCGGCATATCCCCATTTCTGATTGCCCAGCGGATCTGCTCAAAAATGAGCATGGTACCCGGGGTATTCAGATGCTCTGTTTCCCACGATTTCCAATCTTCAATACTGATTTTAGGTGCATTGTCTCTTGCCTGCAGGAAGGGCTCTAAAAAGTCCTGGTAAATTAAAATGCTGGTAAAACAGGTATGGACGTTCTTTGGAAAGGTAAACTGGAACGCTTTTTGAGGATTTATTAATTTATGGCATATGGGGGAAAATGTAGTCGCAGCTTTTCCCTGCTGTGAATAAATAATATCGCCGCAATCAATGCAAAAAAGCCAGAGACATGGTTCTTTAATATCAATTTTATGAAAAATTGTCTGATTGGGCGTAAACCACGCACTGGAGACATAAAGCCCCGGAGCAGGTGAGACTTCCACAATCCAGCCGTTTGACCAATGGGGCGGAAAATAATGCCCAGTACCCGGTCCATAAGGGGTTTGACGGAGGTTATATTTTTTTGCCATGGAACCCCAGGATGCATCATCATATTTGTTCATTAAAAGCCTCCTTCTTTCGTGAGATATTGAAAGTATACTGGAAACAAGAGTTTTATGCAATTAAAAGTACTCCATTTTGTTTTAATTATGATCCAATTATAAAGCAGAGAGAAAGGAAAATGAGCCAAAAATACTTATAAACACAGAGTTTTTTGAGTTTAAAGAAGAGTAGGACTTCCTTATGTTGGATTACAGCTATATTGACGATTATTTTTTATTATGCTAGTATTTATTAGGTTAGTCTAAACTAACAAAAACTCAAATCTTTCATGATACACACATAAAAAGTATACGAGGAGAATGGATATGAAAAAAAAAGGGCTGTTACTATGCTCCATGATGTTATTATTCGTTTTAGCAGGATGTGGAAATGCAGAAAAAGCAAATAATAAAGGGACAGATACTAATAAGATTGATACGGTCATGGGAGAGATTGAAGTGCCCCAAAAGCCGGAGCGTGTGGTAGTGAACTGGTATATCGGCGATGCTTTTTCTCTGGATTTAAATGTGGTGGGCTATTCGGCCTGGGCACAGGAGACCATGCCATTTTATGATAAGTTTTCAACATCTGCAAAGTTGGAAAATTGGGCTGCAGAGGATATTATGGCGGTAGAGCCAGATCTGATTATTACATATAACACAGCGGATTTTGAGAATTTTAATAAAATTGCACCTGTTTTAGTGATTCCCGAAGGGGAGGTAACTCCGGCAGAACGGATGAGAATGATTGGCAAAGCCACAGGAAAAGAAAAGGAAGCGGAGGCACTGATCACAACATTTGATGAAAAGCTTGCTGCGGCAAAGGCAGAGTTTCAAAGTGAGACATATGAGGGAAAGACCTTTAGCATTATGGAAGACTGGGGATCTACCGGCGAGTGGAGTGGTGTAGCATATGAAACCGGCTCCAGAGGCGGCACCCTGATTTATGACTATCTTGGGTTAAAAATGCCTGAAAAACTGGAAGAACTGATTGCCAAAACAGGAGAAAACAGAGGAACGCTCAGTTATGAGGTCGCTCATGAATATTTTGGTGATTATATCTTGTGGTTCCAGCAGGAGGGAAAGGAATCCGAATATGCAAAGTCTGATATCTGGAAGAGCATACCTGCTGTTTTGGAAGGCAGAGTGGCGGAAATTCCGGGAGAGTACCTTGGATTGTTTTACTATGATGATATCGCCAGTTTAACTGCACAGTTAGACTATGCCATTGATGCCATCAAAAAAATATCGGAGTAATCATAGAAGGAGAAATCTGCATGTTAAAGTTCAAAAACAAAGGTGCAATATTACTGGCCTTTGCCATAGGCATTTCTGTCTCAGGCTGCGGTTCAAAGCCGGCGAAAACAGCAGCGGAGGGATCGGCAGAAATCAGAGTAATCAGTACGGAGCAGGGGGAGATAGAAATACCCGCTGATCCCAAAAGAGTCATTGTGACATATTGCGTGGGGGATGCCCTGGCTCTTGGAATTACGCCTGTAGCAACCTATGATGCAGCTGGCACGGCTTATGCAAAAGAATTGGAAGGAGTGCCTGTTTTTGGAAATTTCGAAGCAGAACAGTTAATCTCTTACGAGCCAGATTTACTGATTGTTGCCAATCAGGAACAATATGATATTGCTTCTAAAATAGCTCCCACAGTTCTGCTTCCATTTACAGCGTTGTCCATGGAAGAGCGGGTACGCTTTATGGGTGATGTATTAAACAGACAGGAAAAGGCAAATGCAGTTCTGGACCAGTTTCACCAAAAGCTGGAGGAGGCAAAGGCTTCTCTTAGGGATAAAAATGTTTTGGATAAAACTTTCAGTGTGATTGAAAGTGACGGAAACGGTGGTATTTGGGTTTACGGTGATAAATGGGGACGTGGAGGAGATTTATTATACAGTCAGCTGAAACTTCAGGCGCCTGAAATTATTGAGAAGGAAATTATCGCAGGGGAACAACACAGAGATGTTTCCATGGAGGTCATTAGTGATTATATCGGCGATTATATCATAATTGCCAGAGGTCTTGAGGAATTAGAGGGAAACACAATCTGGGAATCTTTGCCTGCGGTTAAGGCAGGAAATGTGATTCCTATTGATTTTACCTTGTTTTATGATATTGATATTTACTCCTCAAACGTACAACTGGATTATCTGTTAAATGCTCTGCTGAAAACACAAGAGTAATGTTATTATCACCACGGAAAGGAACAACACCATGAAAAATACCACAACAAAGGGATGGAAGGGTTCCATCAACTTTGCCTTTTACATGGCTCTTGGATTTGGATTTTTATTGATTGTTTCGGCAGCCTCCATTACATTTGGTGCTGCCGACATGAGAATTGCCACTGCATGGGAGGCGGTTTTTCAATTTAATCCTGAATTAACAGAGCATCAGATTATACAGACACTGCGTCTCCCCAGAACTGTGGCGGATTTAATGGTAGGCTGCAGTTTAGCCATTTGCGGTGCAATCATGCAGGGGACTACCAGAAATCCACTGGCTGATTCCGGACTGATGGGAATTAGTTCGGGGTCAACGTTTGCTATGGCACTTTGTATGGCATTTTTGCCCATGCGGACATACGGACAGACCATGTTGTTTGCGTGTATGGGTGCCGCTGTCACAACGGCAATGACTTATTTTATTGCATCTATGGGAAAGGGAGGAATGACACCCCAGCGCCTTGTTTTAGCGGGAATTTCAATCTCCATGCTGTTTGGTGCATTCAGCCAGTATATTTCCATCAGATATCATTTGGGACATGCTCTTGCTTATTGGACAGCAGGAGGAACGGCGGGGGCTAAATGGAGTGAGCTGCTGACTGTTTTTCCGGCTTTTGGTCTTGGTGTGATTGGAGCCGTTGCACTTTCACCTTCCGTCACAGTGCTCAGCTTAGGAGAAGATGTAGCCACGGGTCTGGGATTAAAAACAAGATTTGTGAAGGGAATTTCTACGATTATTGTGCTCCTGCTTACAGGACTTTCTGTAATTATTGTTGGTCCGGTTGGTTTTGTGGGTTTAATTACTCCTCATATTGTCCGGTATTTTGTGGGAGTAGATTACCGCTATATTATTCCAGCATCAGGACTGTACGGCGCGTTACTTACGGTTTTTGCGGATCTGTTAGGAAGATTAATCAATAAGCCTTACGAAACACCCATAGGCATTATCTTTGCCGTTATTGGTGTTCCTTATTTCCTCTATCTGGCAAGAAAACAAAGGAGGGAATTTGAGTGAAAAAGAAAGGTTTTATTCTGTTGATTATGACTGTTCTCATGGTGCTGGTTGCGATTATCAGTATCAATTCAGGTAAAATGAACCTTACGCCTGCAGAGGTAATGAGTGTGATTTTAGGAAAAGGAACACCGAAGCAGAACCTGATTATTATGGAATTTCGTCTGCCCCGCATAATACTGGCGGTCTGCGTTGGAATTGGCATGGGGATTTCAGGCTGCATCATGCAGAGTCTGTTAAGAAATGATATGGCAAGCCCGGGGACTTTGGGTATCAGCTCCGGTTCAGGACTCTTTGTATTAATTTTTGTTGTAATTTTTTCAGCAAAGTCCAATTCTTCGGCAATCTTAATGCCTTTATTATCTTTTGTGGGCGGGATGACTGCCGCGGGGTTAATTTTTCTTCTTTCTTACCGGAAGAACAAAGACATTTCCCCCACAGGATTGATTTTAACGGGTGTGGCATTGGGAAGCGGTTATGGTGCATTAACCACACTGCTTACTCTGAAACTGGACCAAAATCAGATGGAATTTATACAGCGTTGGAGTGCAGGCAGTTTGTGGGGAGATGACTGGCGGTATCTGGCCATTTTGGTACCATGGACAGCCATTCTGTGCGCATATGCATTATATAAATCCCATGTGCTGAATATTTTAAACCTTGGAAATGAAACGGCTACAGGGCTGGGTACTGCGGTAAAGCCGGAATTTATGGGGCTGACGGTGGCGGCAGTTGCTCTTTCTTCTGGAAGTGTATCGCTGGGAGGCAATTTCTTTTTTGTAGGAATGATTGCCCCTCATATGGCAAGAAAAATCGTTGGTTCTAACCACAAACTGCTTCTTACAGCGGCTGGACTGTGCGGAGCGATCATCGTTCTGCTGGCAGATACCATAACAAGAACCATCAGCCTGGGGACGGATGTACCTACGGGCATTGTAATTACAGTGCTCAGCACACCATACTTTTTGTATCTATTGGCAAAAGCAAATAATTAAGGAGTACAGTATGAACAGTATTGCAACAGAAAACTTAGACATTGCGTATGACAATGCACTGATTGTTGAGAATCTGGATATGGCTATCCCTCATAATAAAATCACGTCAATCATTGGCCCGAACGGATGCGGAAAATCAACGGTGCTTAAGGCAGTCGGGCGTATTTTAAAGCCGAAGAAAGGCATGGTTTATTTAAACGGCGGTGACATTTCCACTTTACCCACAAAAGAGATTGCAAAAAAAATGTCGATTTTACCTCAGACTCCTTCGGCACCTGGTGGATTGACAGTAAGTGAACTGGTTGCCTACGGAAGATTTCCTCACCAAAATGGCTTTGGAAAGTTAACAAAGGAAGATAAAAAAATAGTCGAGTGGGCAATTTCAGCAACAAAGCTTTCAGAACTTACGCATCGGGAGGTAAACACCTTGTCAGGTGGTCAGAGGCAAAGAGTCTGGATTGCCATGGCTCTTGCCCAGCAGACAGATTTGATTTTACTGGATGAACCCACTACATATCTGGATATGGCTCATCAGCTGGAGGTGCTGGAGCTTTTATACAGTTTGAACCGCAATCAGGGGTGTACCATTGCCATGGTACTTCATGATTTAAACTTAGCAGCGCGTTTTTCTGATTATATGATTGCCATCCGCAGTGGAAAAATCATACAGCACGGGTCGCCTAAGGAAGTAATGATTCCTGAGGTTTTAAAAGCGACCTTCTCGATTGATGCAGAGGTTGTGCATGAATCCAGAACGGGAAGACCGGTTTGTCTGACCTATTCGCTGTTACATCAGGAAGACTTACCAAAGAGGGAGGCGGTTTCTCTATGAAGATAGCACTGCGGATATTTTGCGAGGCAAAAAAATATCGGGTCTTTCTGGTGTTTGCATTTTTAGCCCTGGTGGTATCTACAGTAGCCGGATTTTATACTCCGTGGGCATTAAGAGAGTTAACCTCTATTGCCACAGAGGGAAGGAGAGATTTTGGCACAGAAGCCTTACGCATCGGTCTGCTTTTGCTGGGGACAGCAACGCTGCAGGCGGCGGGTGCATCGGCTGCAGGATATATGAACCATTATGCGGCACTGCATTACGTGGCAGATTTACGCAAAATGCTTTATGGAAAGCTGCAGAATATGAGCCTGAGTTACTTCCACAAAAGCAGAACTGGCGACCTTACCAGCCGGGTGGTGAATGATACATTAGATGCAGAGGTGCTTTTGGCTCATGTAATCCCTGATTTTATTGTGAATATCCTTACCTTTATCGGGGTCGGCATACTGCTGTTTACAATTAATGTAAAACTGGCTTTTATGAGTCTGGTTACCATTCCGTTTTTATTAGGGATTACTCTTTGGCAGGGACATCACGTTTCACCCGTATGGAAGGAGAACTCCCGTGTGAGAGGAGCGCTTGCCGGCAAGGTTCAGGACAACCTTTCAGGAATGAAAGAAATACAGATTTTTAATCAGCAGGGTCATGAAGAAAATAGTATTGCCCACCTTGCCATGCTCCACAGCCGGGCCTATCTTCGTGCCAGTTTCTTTTTTGAAACATCATATCCTTTGCTGGCATTTGTGACTGCACTGGGCACAGTTATTGTGGTAATTTACGGCGGACATTTAGTGGGAACAGGAGAGGTAAACATTGGCGACATTGTTGGTTTTGCCATGTATTTATCTATGTTTTATGGACCAGTGAAAAATTTTTCCGCTCTTGTTGAACGCTCTGGAGAGGCGGGAGCAGGATGCAAGCGTGTTTTTGATGTGCTTGATGAAATTTCAGAGGTGAAAGAAAAAGAAAATGCCATTGTTCTGAAGCGGGTTAAGGGTGAAATCGAGCTGAGAGATCTGACCTTTTCCTATCATGAAGATATTCCAGTGATGGAAAATATTAATTTAAAAATACAAACAGGACAGACGGTGGCGCTGGTTGGAACCACAGGTGTGGGAAAAAGTACCATTGCAAACCTGATTAACCGTTTTTATGATCCTCAAAACGGAGCGGTTTATATTGATGGAATTGATATTCGGGATGTAACCCTTTCCAGTCTGCGCAATAATATTTCTATGGTATTACAGGATACCTTCTTATTTAACGGCACAGTGTATGAGAATATAGCCTATGGCTGGAAAGGTGCCACGAAAGAAGATGTACTTGCTGCGGCAAAAGCTGCCAATGCCCATGATTTTATTGAAAAAATGGAACATGGTTACGACACAACCATTGGAGAAAGAGGTGTCCTGCTCTCTGGGGGGCAAAGGCAGAGAATTGCCATTGCCAGAGCTATTTTAAGAGATTCCCCCATCCTGATTTTAGATGAAGCAACCTCTGCTTTAGATACCAAAACAGAAATGGAAATTCAGGCAGCGTTAAACGAGATATCGAAAACCCGTACCACCATTATGATTGCACACAGGCTTTCTACAACCCGGGATGCAGATTTGATTGTGGTGCTTAATGGAACAGGCATCGCGGAAATGGGCAGCCATGATGAACTAATGGAAAGAGGCGGGATATTTGCTGGCCTGCATGGCGTCCATGCATGATGAAAGGAATATACTTTATGTTTAAAAAGCGGATAAGCAGAAAAATTGTGGCAGTATCTTTTACGATACTGCTTCTGCTTTCGGGCTGTAGCGCTGATATGAAAGGCAGTGATCAGGCAGATAAAAGCAGCACGAAATCAACGGATACAAGGCTGTTCTCCACAGACAAAGGAGAGATTGAAATTCCTGTGCACCCTCAAAGGGTGATTTCGGATTTCGGATTGCTGGGAGATGTTTTAGCCCTTGGTGTAACGCCTGTTGCAATTGAGGATTATGGCGCAACAGATGTGGCATACAAAGAGTTGATTAAAGATATTAAGGTTTTGGAAAAATGGGAGCCAGAATTCCTTATGGCTGAAACCCCCGATCTGATTGTTACACGAAATGAAGATAATTATGAGCAGTTTTCTAAAATAGCACCAACGGTTTATGTACCGGTTTACCAGCATGAAACGAAAGAAAGACTTTCATTTTTATCGGATGCCTTAGGTTTGGGCAGGGAAAAAGGAAAAGAAGTGGTGGTTACCTATGAAGCAAAGGTGAAAGAGGCTAAGGCCAAATTAAAGAACACCGGCTTATACAATAAAACCTTTAGTGTGATCCGTGTGCAGGGCGAAAATGAGATTGGTGTGCGTTGGAGCAATAATCTGGGGGGACAGATTTTGTTTGGTGCTTTGGAACTGCCCCAGACAGAAGCTGCGTTAAGAGAGGTGAAAGCAGGCACTGACTGGGGCGCTACACTTTCCTTTGAGGCAGTGCCTGAGTATATGGGAGATTACATACTGGTAACAGAATATGATAATTATCAGCTGATTGAAAATAATCCTGTATGGAAGTCTCTTTCTGCGGTGCAGAATGGAAATATTATTGTACTTTCGGAACCGTATATGTATTTAAACGATATCTATTCCTGGTCAGCTCAATTGGATTTGGTTACTGCTAAACTTCTCAACCTGGCTGAAAAAAATGGTGTATAAAAATAAACCTTCCTCAACAAACACTGATAAAAGGAGTCAAACATATGTTTAGACAAATAAAGCAAAAAACAATTTTTATATTAGCGCTCTCTATAATATTTGTGCTTTCTGGATGCAGTAATTCAGCAAAAACAGAGGAAGAAAGTAAAGAAGAGTCAGTTAGCAGAGAGTCTGATTCGACAAAATCCAAAATCATTCATATGGATTACGGGGATGTTGAGATACCGGAGAATCCCCAAAATGTCATCATTACTTTCAATCAGGGGGATCTGATTGCACTTGGTATCATACCGGTAGGAGCCACTTTTAGCGAAGGATCAGCATTTGAGGAACTGGCTGAAAATATTACTCAAATTGATGGCTGGGAAATAAATCCGGAGGAGTTACTGTCTCTAAAACCTGACTTGATAATTTGGGGCAGCTACGATGAAAAAAGCTATGAGACATTATCTAAAATTGCACCAACCCTGGCCGGGGATTTTTATAGTATGAGCTACGAAGAACGACTTCGTTTTTTTGGAGAGATATTTAACCGTGAAGAAAAAGCAGAAGATTTAATACAAGGTTTTAATTCAAAACTGAAAGAAACACAGGCAAAATTAGATAAAGCTGGGTTATCAGATAAGAAAATAACTTGTATTGAAGTAATTGGTGATACGGTTCGTGCCTATCAGTTTGGGCGAGGTGGCAATCTGGTTTATAATATGCTGGGACTTTCTGCCCCGGAGAAGTTGAATGAAGCATTTAAAGATAAGACGTCGATTGATATTTCCTATGAAGTATTACCCGAGTACATGGGAGATTATATATTGTTAAATACGGGAAAAGACAAGCTGGCTGACAATAAAGTCTGGGAAAATATTTCCGCCGTGAAAGAGGGAAGACTCATTCAGGCATCATCTAATATGTTCTGGTTTAATGATATTCTATCTTTATCCAAACAAATTGATATTATTGCAAATAGTATGCTGGAAAAATAACATTCTCTTTAACTGGATTATGTACCAGAAAAAACCGCATCCCCTTGGAAAAGGAATGCGGTTTTTTCTGGTTATTTCCAATCCGAAAGCCAGGTTTTGTCATTTGCAACAGCGGTAACAACTTCCTCGCCGGATTTAAAATTATCAAACGTTCCTTTGTCGATTTCGTTTATAACTTTACTTAACAATTTTTCATAATACGCTTCCGGTGTGATCTCCGTTGTTGTCTGATGGAAATGCTGCTGGGATTCCGATGAGGCTATTCTTGCGTATTCATCTTTTACCTGGGCTATCAGTTTATCATGATTCATTTTCTTGCTCCTCTGTTTAAAATTGATTTTTATTACTTGCCATTAATAAAATTATTATTTGCAGGTAATGGGAAATTATTCGATTTGCTAACTATTACCGAAATCCATATTAAAATTTCATTTCAGTATGCTCATTTTACTTAACAATAGATAAATTAGCAGAAGGCAGCTTGACAATTAGAAAAAAATATATTATCTTATAGACAGACAGTCGGTCTATAAGGAGGGTAATCGGATGAGAGTCATAAAAGATGCAGATCAACGAAAAAATGAAATACTGGATGCAGCTGAAACGTTGTTTACCCTGAAGGGGTTTGACAAAACCAGCACAAATGAAATTCTGGAAGCAGTAGGGATTGCCCGTGGAACACTGTATTACCATTTTAAATCAAAAGAGGACATCATGGATGCTTTGATTGAACGGCATACCAGTCGTTTACTAAATGCGGCAAAAGAAATAGCCGAAGATAAAGGCAAACCAGTTTATGACCGTATCATTCAATCAGTCAGGGCTCTCAAGATGAATCAGAGCGGCAAAGAAGTACTTGAGCATATTCACAGGCCACAGAATGCTCTGATGCACCAAAAAGTGCAAAAAACAATTTTAAATGGACTAACCCCCATTCTTGCCGGTATCATCCGTGAAGGAATTGAGGATAATCTGTTCCAGACGCCTTACCCATATGAATGTGTTGAGATGCTGGTGGTTTATGCCAGTACGGTGTTTGATGGAGACATGTTAGACATTAGTCAACAGGAATATGCTTCCCGTGCGCAGGCTCTTATTTTCAATGTAGAACGTCTGCTGGGCGTTGAAAGCGGTACCTTATCATTTGCATCAGAAATTTTTGAAAAAGAAACGGAGGGATAAGATGAATCATACATCAAAACCATTCGGAAAGTTTCTGCTTCTTTGGTCTGGAGAACTTATTTCAGCAATCGGCGGAGGACTTACCTCTTTTGGTTTAGGCGTTTATGTTTATCAGCAGTCTGGAATGGCATCTCATGTCTCTTTCGTCATGTTGCTGGCTTTTCTGCCTTCCCTGTTACTTAGTGCACCGGCAGGGGTACTGGCCGACCATTATGACCGAAGGATTCTGATGATACTTGGAGACAGTCTTTCCGCAATCGGCCCTTTGTTTATTCTCTTTGTCCTTTGGGATGGGCAGGCGGCATTTTGGCAAATCTGCGTAGGAGTGACCATTAGCTCTGTATTTTCCTCCTTGTTAGAGCCGGCCTACCGGGCTACCGTCACTGATTTACTGACAGAGGAACAGTATACAAAAGCCAGCGGTTTCGTTCAGCTTGCTGGTTCTGCAAAATACCTGATTTCGCCTGTATTAGCCGGGATTTTGCTGAAAGTATGGGATATCAGGCTGTTGCTGATTCTTGACATCTGTACCTTCTTTGTGACGGTTACGGCAACACTGGCTGTGCGGAAGGGGCTGACAGCAAAGCCTCAGGCGGAGAATGCTTCCTTTGCAGCCAGCTTTAGAGAGGGCTGGAGAGTCATTGCCCAAAACAAAGGTGTACTGACTCTGGTTATGGTGGGAGCCGTCATAACCTTATGCCTTGGCTTTATCCAGACACTTGCTTCCCCCATGATTTTAAGTTTTTCCGACAGCGGGGCTTTGGGTTCCGTTCAGTCATTAGCAGCAATTGGTCTTTTGGTAACAAGTCTTTTGCTGGGGTTCTTTTCAATAAAAAAGGATTACGTGAAAATTTTATGCGGATCATTGTTTTTCGCAGGTGTGTTTATGGTACTGTTTGGATTCCGTGAGAATCTCATCCTAATAACTTTGGCAGGATTTTTATTTTTTTCCATGCTGCCTTTTGCCAACATGAGTATTGATTATTTACTTCGAACCAATATTAATAACGAATTCCAGGGGCGTGCCTGGGGTCTTGTGGGACTGATCTCCCAATTAGGTTACGTGTTTGCTTACGGATTTTCGGGGCTTCTTGCAGACCATCTCTTTACTCCGCTGCTGCTGGAGAATGGAAAACTATCCAAAAGCGTCGGCAGTGTTCTTGGTACTGGAAAAGGAAGAGGATCAGGCTTCCTTATCATAATAGCGGGTATATTATTATGTATCGCGTCCGTTTTGTTATATCAGTTTCGATCCATTCAAAGACTTGAAAAAGGAGACGGCGATGTTCAGACGAATCATCTGGAATGATTTGAGAAAAAGTCCCACGATTTCAGCCATTATGCTGCTATTTATCACCGCGGCAGCTGTGCTGATTTCTTTGGCAGTAACTTTGGGATTGCAGCTTGCAGGATCTATTGATTCGCTTATGGTACAGGCGAAAACTCCCCATTTTTTACAGATGCATACAGGGGAGATTAATATCCCGAGGCTGGAGCATTTCGCACAGGAAAACGGGGCTGTCAGGGAATTTCAGGTAATGGAGTTCCTGAATATAGATGGGGCAGAATTTAAAATAGGAGACAGTACCCTTGAGGACAGTGTTCAGGATAACGGTCTTACCACCCAAAGCAAGTCTTTTGATTACCTTCTTGATCTGGATGGGGAAATCATCCGGCCGGAAGACGGAGAGATTTATGTTCCTCTGGCTTACGCAAAGAAAGGCAATGAGCTGTTAGGAAAGAATGTCATCGTTGCAGGTAAAACATTTACGGTTGCAGGCTTTCTTCGTGATTCTCAGATGAATTCTCCGCTGGCATCTTCCAAGCGGTTTTTAGTAAGCGATCACGATTATGGGGCTATGAATAACAAGGGAACTGTTGAGTATATGATTGAGTTCCGGCTAAAGAGTCTGTCTGAACTTAACGCATTTGAAGCGGAATATATTGGTGCAGGTTTGGAATCTAATGGGCCAACAGTGACCTATCCCCTTTTTCGTATGATAAATGCGGTATCCGACGGCCTGATGATTGCTGTGCTTTTGCTGATTAGTATATTAGCTGTGCTGATTGCCTTTTTATGTATCCGTTTTACACTGATCGCAAGAATAGAAGAGGATGCCCGTGAAATCGGCATTATGAAGGCCATTGGGCTGCGCATTTCCGATATGAAAAAGCTTTATCTGGGAAAATATGCTGTAATCGCTGGGGCAGGAAGTGGGATTGGCTGGGGGGTATCCGCTGTACTGGAAGATCGTGTGATTGGGAATATCCGCCTCACTATGGGAGAGAGCACAACCGCAGCATCTGCCAGAATGTGGGGCGCAGCAGCAGTCTTTTTCGTGTTTGCTGCTGTGATCGCCTATGTAAACCATGTACTCAACCGTTTTCAAAAGATACCGGCAGCACAGGCAATCCGGTTTGGTACTGTTGTGGAAAAAGGCACAGGTGTAAGACGAATGCGGCTGAGGAAAAACAGGCTGGTAAATACCAATGTATTTTTAGGAATTAAGGACGTTATATCTAGGAAAAGAATTTATATGACCATGTTATCCGTAGTAATAGTTTCAACATTCATCATGTTGATTCCCCAGAATCTGTACAGTACAATTTCATCCCCGGGCTTTACCAGCTATATGGGGATCGGCAGATCTGACATTCTGTTCCGTGTTCAGCAGACCGATCAGATGAGTGAAAAGATAACGGCAATTATGAAAACCCTTCAAACGGATGAAGCTGTTACAAAATACGTGGTGCACACCACAAAACGATTTGCCATACAGACGAAAGACGGCAAAAGCGAAACAATAAAAGTTGATTTAGGTGACCACACAGCGTTTCCTGTTTACTATGTCAAAGGGAAGGCACCACAGACAGAGGATGAAATCGCCCTTTCTGTAATGAATGCCAGGGAATTGGAAAAGAAGATTGGAGATACTCTTGTTCTGACAAACGAAGGCAGGGAGAGAATCCTGACCGTTTGCGGCATCTATTCCGACATTACCAATGGAGGGAAAACAGCAAAGGCAGCATTTGGCGAAAAAAGCGGTGATGCGATGTGGTATACGGTTTATGTAAAGTTAAAAGATAATGGTTTAAGTACTGCAAAAGCAACCGAATACACACAGCAGTTTTCCTTTGCAAAAGTTGCGGATCTTGATGGTTATATAGCCCAAACCTTTGGCCCCACAATTGATTCCATTAAAAAAATCTCTGTAGCAGCCATGATTGCAGCACTGCTCATGACAATCTTAGTGACGCTGCTTATGATGAAAATGCTGATTGCAAAAGAACGTCATACCATTGCTGTCATGAAATCTCTTGGTTTTACAAACAGGGACATTACGATACAGTTTATTTCCCGTTTTGCATTGGTGCTGTTTATAGGAATTCTGGCAGGTACAATACTTGCCAATACACTTGGAGAGGTGCTGGCTGGTGCAGTGATTGCATCGTTTGGAGCGGCCACATTTAAATTTGTTGTGAATCCTGTTTCTGCTTACCTGATTTCCCCGTTTGCAATGGGATGTGCAGTAGTGCTTGCGGTTGCGCTTGGGACGACCGGGATAGAAAATATTCAGGTTTCATCACACATAAAGGAGTAGATAATGAAAACATTGGTGATGGGGAATGAGATTGTCAAAATGTTTGGTCATGGAGATGAGAGACAAACGGTTTTGAAGAACGTATCTGTCCAGATTGAAAAGGGCGAATATGTGGCAGTAATGGGCCCTTCCGGATCAGGAAAATCCACCCTGCTTTTTGCTCTTGGCGGAATGGAAGCCATTGATGGAGGAACCGTATATTTTAACGGGCAAAACCTGTCCCAGCTTTCAGAAGATGAGCTTTCTAAGCTGAGGCAGACTGGTATGGGATTTGTCTTTCAACAGCCTACCCTGCTTAAAAATTTAGATATTCTTGATAATATTTTACTTCCTGCATTGCGGGGCAGTCACAAAAATGTTGCAGCACTTACTAAAAAAGCAGAGATGCTGATGCGTAAAATGGGAATTGAAGAACTGAAAGGGCGCAGCATCACGGAAGTATCAGGCGGGCAGTTACAGCGTGCAGGTATCTGTCGAGCCCTTTTAATGACACCTGAGATAATATTTTGTGATGAACCTACCGGTGCGCTTAACAGCAAGTCTGCAAATGAAACGATGAAGCTTTTTTCTCAGATTAATGAAGAGGGAGTAGCCCTTTTGATCGTTACCCATGATGCCAAGGTGGCGGCAAATGCCCAGCGTGTATTATTTATGCGGGATGGCAGCATTGTTGATGAATTGCGCCTTTCAAAAACGGGTCACAGTATAGAGGAAAATATAAAAAGAGTTGCACAGCGTCTGGAGTATCTGGAAATATAGGTATTATTTCATTAAAGAAGGAGGTTTCACCCTATGATTGATGATAAATCATGCGCAGAAATAAAGAACAATTTACATTTCGTTTCTATAGAAGGAAACTGGGATAAAGACATACATGATAAAAGAATTGCTCATGCAGCAAAGATTTTGATGGAGGATGAGTTTTCTCTTGCGATTGCATCTGCTACCTGTGCTCCGCCATCCTACTCCTCTTTTTTTCAAGGACGGCTGGGGGAATATACGAAAGAAATGTTAATAAATAAATACGGTATTCCAGCAATGAGAATCCTTCCTGCATATCGATTTCCTTATGATTGGTCCTATACAATAATGGACGCTTTCACAAATGCTGCAGTTATAGGCTGGGTGAGCTGCGGTCTGAAGAGAAGAAATAGGGAAATTAATGTTTTATTTGAACCTAGCACTTCGGATTTTCATGGCTTAAGAGTTGAAACCCTGAATAATCGTGCCTGTCAATATCTTGGCAATCTTAATGTTAATATAGATCTATCAAGTAGAAATAAACTTCCGTTGTCAATCCTTAAAAAGGATTATCCGGATGAAGCAGCAAGATTATCTGAAATGCAATCAACAGAAGGCTTAATAGCTACAGGAGAATGGGTGGATAATGGAAAAATAAGAAGCTTTGATGACTTAAATAGCATGAAACATGATTTATTTGAGGCATTTCAATCTGTGTTTCAAATTTCGTTATCGGATATGGATCATTATATATTGTCTGATGTTGGAAGAATAATATTCACTTTACTGTGGAATCAAATGGCAAATAATCAAAAGTTATCAGATAAAGATTTTAAGAACGTTTGTGCTTATGTCAGGTCCTGGTTTGACGTTGATATTTCAGAAACTGAGATGCTGACCATCAAAAAAATTATTAAATATTAAGTGCACAATAGCTATAAAAAGAAATCTTTATTGACAAAAGCTAATAATAGGTAATATAATACCTATATAGATAACATATTACCTATTAGGAGGCGTTAATGTACGATTTTGAACATATGGATAAAAGGCTCATTGTATTTGGGTATTTGTTCCGGATTGCCAATCGTCTGCAGAGCAAGATGGATTCCCAGATGAAAGACCTGACTGCAAAACAATGGTTTGTAATTCTTGTATTGGGACTATTTGATCAGCCACCCACCCTAAAGCAACTTGCGGCAGCATGTGATACCTCTCACCAGAATACAAAGCAGCTTGTTATGAAACTGGCCGATAAAGGTTTTGTGACCATTTATAATGATGAGTTGGATGGCAGAGCCATGCGGATAGCCGCAACTGATCAGTGCCAGCAATGGGATAAAGACAATGAAATGATTGCAACAAAGTTCATGACTGGAATGTTCTCTGGCATGAGCACGGAAGAGATCACTGATTTAAGCAGTTCGCTGATCACAATATTTGAGAACCTGGATAACATAAACGGAGGGACAGCAGATGTCTAAAAAAATTTTAGTCACGTATACATCAAAATATGGTTCTACCAGTCAATATGCCCAATGGATTGCAGAGAAATTAAATGCGGATTTATTTCCCGCCAGATCGGTGAATCCAAAAGATCTGAGTCAATATGATATTGTTATTTATGGAGGCGGTCTGTATGCAGGCGGTATTGCAGGAGTAAAACTGGTTACTCAAAATCCCTGCAAAAATCTCATCGTGTTTACTGTGGGATTAGCGGATCCCAGTACAACGGATTACAGTCCAATTATAAATAAAAACTTTACACCGCAGCTTTTGAAAAACACAAAGTTATTTCATTTACGGGGAGGAATCGACTATAAAAAGCTGGGACCAGTTCATAAAACGATGATGGCCATGATGAAAAACATGATTCAGAAAAAGCCTGTTAATGAAAGGGATGGGGAGGACAAAGAATTTCTGGATACTTATAACTCAAAAGTTAATTTTGAGAATAAGCAAAGCATAGATTCGCTAATTGCTTACGTAAATGGCATGTTATAACAATAGGAGGGAAGGTGCCGCTCAATCACTATCATTCAGCTATTTTGCGGCACCCCGGTATCTGGAGATTAATTTCCTCCAACTGATATTAAATTTGTTTTATAGCTTGTGATTTTGGACATTAAAGCTGTATTTAAGTCAGAAGAAGTATCATCAACTGCGTTATCAAATTTCCAGGTAAAGTCCCCCTGATTGATCCGCCCGGCGCTTGTTGTAACAATTCCTTCAACATTATTCACGGGTTCAATAGCAGAGAGGCTGACGCCAATGTCTTTGCCGGTATCAAAATTATTGTAAGCAGTACTGCCTGCAACAGTTTTGTAGAGACTGGGAACGGTTTCATTTCTTGCAGATACCAAATATGCATCAAAGGAGACCGCATTTTTGCCTGTGGTTCCTTCATTGGAGTTTGCATAGATCAGGCTGGATGCATCTTCTATTTTATTGTTAAAAGCTTTGATCATACCGCCATTTTCTCCGGAAAACGTACCCTGACCCAAAGCATCGGTGCCTTGCAAAGAACTCATCATAGGGTATTTGCAATGCCTGAAATAGTTTGATTCTACAAATGCAGAACTTCCCTTTGTTACCCCAACCCCGTATTTTGCATTACCATCAAAATAATTGTTATAAATATGAACGGAGGCTGTACGAATTCTTGGATGGCGGGAATCGGAATGGTCGTACCAGTTATGATGGTATGTTACGAAAAATTCTGCCGTATCTTTCATTCCGCAAAGAGAACATTTCCCAGAATCCCAGAAATGATTGTAGGAGAGGGTTACATATGTGGATCCGCTTTTCACATCAGCAGAACCGTCTCCTTTTGCCTGATCTGCATCGGATCCTGCTTTTCCGTAAAAGATATCATTATTATGAACCCAGATATTGCAGTTAGACGTATCAAGTGAAATCCCATCGTCAGGGAACAGCATGATTCCTAAGTTCCTGATTTCCAGGTTTCCACAATTTCTGATTAAAAACCCCCATCCATATGCGGTTGCATCATCGCCAATCCCTTCTAATGTCATATTCATTTCTTTGTAGGATGATTTTCCTTTTACTTCAAGGTATCCACTGCTGTTAAGCTCTCCAGCCACATTGCTGTCCGTAACCTGTCCGATGAAGCGGATAGCAAGAGGCGTTGTGTCATATCCTTTCTGACGCAATGTTAAAATCTCACCAATTCCAGTACCTGTTTGTTTTTTACCGGAACTGTTTACCTTAACATCAAGGGATACGGTTTTTGCTGTTTCAGAAGTCACATAAATTACCTGGGCATTCTCTTTTAAGACTCCGTTTTCCCTATAAGCGCCAGATCCGGATTGATACTGGGAGTCGCGGGAAAAAGCAAATCCGGTTCTGTCGTTTGCCTTTACGGTGATAACGCCGGAAATAATACTTTCTTTCGTGTTATTGGGGAGAATTGCTTCCACTTTCATAATGTATTGGCCGGCTGCAAGACCTACTGCATCGGCTCTCCAATAGGAGGGATACTTTCTTATTAATGCAGGATCAAGTTGTACATAAGCAGAATCGCCAGCAGCCGAAGGTTTTATATAAGCCTTGTAGGAGATTGCACTGCTGAGAGGGTTCCATTTCATATAAGCACTTTCAAACCAGCCCCCGCTTTCGGTCAGGGCAATACCAGCACCGGAAGCTGGATGTAAATAATTTTCTAAAATCATAGTTTAAAACCTCCTGTTATTCTAATTACAGAAAATCGGATCCACGTTTTCTATGACTGAATATTATAATGACTGGTCTGTGCAATGCAATGCAATCCGTTTCAATAAATATCTCTTACTGCCTTTAGCACGCTCCCTGAAGTTCATGGTATTCTCCAAAATAATCACTATTTATGATTTGTTTTCATAGGTCAGCAGCCCTCCGTTTTTTACAACACTTCTTTTAAAGTCATAATTATCAGGCTTTCCTTTAAAAAAGTAGTTTATGATCCGCGCGTTAGCACTATGCGTAACAATTAAAACATCATTTTCTATGTAATCTTTCATTATCATATTACAAAAATCCAAAGTTCGATTTACAAACAACTGGAATTTTTCTGTGCCTTTATCACCATTTTTTATTGCCTGCCAAAATAATTGAAGGGAATCAGCAGTTTCTTCTGTACCTTCAAACGCACCACAGTTAA
The DNA here is from genome assembly GCF_002934545.1 of Lacrimispora xylanisolvens. Taxonomy (GTDB): domain Bacteria; phylum Bacillota; class Clostridia; order Lachnospirales; family Lachnospiraceae; genus Lacrimispora; species Lacrimispora xylanisolvens. The sequence continues at coordinate 69,269 of NZ_PTJA01000006.1, read as the reverse complement.
TTTCTGAAAGTCTGTCATCCAGTATAATAGGTTCTCCACAAATAATCTCACAGGTTTGGCGTGCCCGCGTCTGAGGGCTGCTAAAGCATGCCTTAAAATTAACATTTCTAAGGTTTTCTGCCTGTTGTTTTGCCTGTGCAATTCCGGTCTGATTCAATTTTATATCGGTACAGCCGTTGAATTTCTTATTAAGATTCCAGTCGGTCTCCCCCTGACGGACAAGGTATATCATGTCAGTTCCCCCTTATTTAATAGTTTTTCCAAACCCTGAACCATAAACTAAGACCATATTACCACGTATCATAATGGTTTTCCAGAATCAAAAAATTATAATCAGGTTTACAATTGGCTGCCATTCCTCTTTTTACTTAGTAAATACCATCAAGGAGGGTTTTCTGATGAATGGAAATACAGAGAAAAAAGAGCTGAAAAAAACTTACTTACAATCGTATCAGGCTCTCAGTTTTTCAATTAAAACGCTGGAAGTCCTGATAACTCGTATAAAAGAGGAACAAAGACAAACCATGTCTGTCCTGGCAGCGCAGTCTGGTACAAACCAGCCTGATGTGGAGATGATGACAGATGTATTTACCCGCCTCAGAAAGCAGCTGGTAGAAAAAAATCTAATTTGCAGTGCAATTGTAAAGAAAGTGGAGTGTATGGACTGTGAAATAGAAAAAAATATTCTTTTATTAAAATATATATCCGGATATACGTGGGAAGAAATCAGTGAGATAACCAACTATAGCTTAAGACAGGTTTATAACATTCATAATCTTGCGCTGAAACATTTTCCCATGTGAAATAAACCGGCAGTCAGTACAAGCTATAACCAGCAGTGGTCTGCTGTAACGCCTTAAGTGTAAAATCAATTGGTTATCAACCTGCAATAAAAGGAAAGGAGAGTGAGTGGAGAGGTAGGTGGTATTTCACAGGCAAGGAACCGACTGATGAATAAAAAGTTAAATAAAAAAGGAGGTCATCGTAAGATGAGTAAGAAAGTTATTAGCAAAAGCACAGACAAATATCAAAACAGATTTTTAGAACTCTGGGGAGACATTAAGGATCCGAAAAATGGGTATTTCAGTAACAAAGGCATTCCATATCATTCGATTGAGACTATGATTGTAGAAGCTCCGGACTATGGACACGTAACGACAAGTGAAACTCTCAGCTACTATATGTGGCTTGAGGCAATGTATGGAAAGTTCACAGGAGATTTCAGCGGATTTAAAACAGCCTGGGACACAGCAGAAGCCTATATGATTCCAACGGAAAAAGACCAGCCCGAATCCAGCATGAGTAAATATTCAGCCAGCAAGCCTGCTACTTATGCTCCGGAATGGGAATTGCCAGACTTATATCCTGCCCAGCTGAATTTTGGTGCAGCTGTTGGAACTGACCCGATCAATAGTGAACTGGCGGCTACATACGGCAGCAATACCATGTATGGAATGCATTGGTTATTAGATGCAGATAACTGGTACGGTTTTGGAAGCAGAGGCGACGGTGTGTCAACACCATCCTACATCAATACGTTCCAGAGAGGCGAACAGGAGTCTACCTGGGAGACCATCCCTCAGCCATGCTGGGAAACAATGAAATACGGCGGCAAGAATGGATATCTTGATTTGTTCACCGGAGACAGCAGCTATTCAAAGCAATTTAAATATACCGATGCACCCGATGCAGACGCCCGTGCAATCCAGGCTACTTACTGGGCAAATAAATGGGCGCAGGAATATGGCGTTGACCTTGGAACCTATAATTCCAAAGCCAGCAAAATGGGTGATTATTTAAGATATGCCATGTTTGATAAATACTTCCGTAAAATCGGTAATCCGTCAGCTGCTGGTACCGGGTATGATGCTGCTCATTATCTCATGTCCTGGTATTATGCATGGGGCGGCGGAGTAGGTTCCGACTGGGCATGGAAAATCGGAGACAGCCATAACCACTTTGGATATCAGAATCCTATGACAGCCTGGATATTATCAGAAGATGAAGATTTAAAGCCCCTGTCTAAAAAGGGAGCCAGCGACTGGAAGTTAAGTCTTGACAGACAGCTGGAATTCTATCAGTGGCTGCAGACAGCTGAGGGTGCAATTGCAGGCGGAGCCAGTAACTCCCATAATGGCCGTTATGAAGAATGGCCGGCAGGTACCTCAACCTTTTATGGAATGGGATATGTAGCAAATCCTGTCTATGCAGATCCTGGAAGTAATACCTGGTTTGGTTTCCAGGCATGGTCCATGCAGCGTGTGGCTGAATACTATTACAAAACTAAAGATGAAAGAGCAGAAGCTATTCTGGATAAATGGGTTGGCTGGATTAAAACTGTGGTACAGCTGAAACCAGACGGAACATATGCAATTCCTAACGGTCTTGACTGGTCCGGACAGCCTGATACCTGGACAGGTACTTATACAGGTAATAAGAACCTGCATGTAACTGTTACCAGCCACACCACAGACCTTGGTGTTACAGGTTCCCTTGCAAATACATTATTGTATTACAGCAAGGCATCTGGTGATGATGAAGCAAGAGTGCTGGCAAAGGAATTACTGGATCGTATGTGGGATCTGTACAGAGATGATAAGGGTCTTTCAACGCCAGAACCAAGAACAGATTACAAACGGTTCTTTGAACAGGAGATCTACGTACCAGCAGGCTGGACTGGAAAAATGCCAAATGGGGATGTAATTAAATCCGGTGTTAAATTTTTAGACATTCGTTCCAAATATAAAGATGATCCGGATTATGAGAAAATTCTTACTGCTTATAACAATGATACTGATCCTGTATTTAACTACCACCGTTTCTGGGCACAGTGCGATATCGCCATTGCAAATGGTGTATATTCCCTGCTGTTTGGAGAAGGCGGTGAACCAGTCACTAACTCTGCAATCAACCCTGTAGTGGCAGCGTTTGATAAAAATATTGCGGAACAAACAGATATAACAGTAGAGCTTACCTTAAATGGTAATACGTTTACCGGCATTAAGGACGGAAGTACTTATTTAACGGAAGGCACCGATTATACCTTATCCGACAATACAGTCATTTTATTAAAAGAATACTTAGCAGGTCAGGATGTCGGTAAGTTAAAGCTTGTTTTTGATTTCAATAAGGGAGTTGATCCGGTACTGACAGTAACGATCACTGATTCCACACCAGGCGGTTCTGTGAAACCTGCCGCAGCCACCTTTGATAAGAACCCCGCAAAGCAGGCAGATGTTACAGCTGTTTTAACTATGGCAGGACATACACTGAAAGGGATCAGGCTGAATAGCAAAGAGTTAGCTGAAGGCGTGGATTATACCATATCCGGAACCTCCGTTACTTTCTTAAAAGCTTCACTGGCTGGTCTTGCTACAGGAACCTACAATGTAGTATTCGATTTAAGCGCAGGAACAGACCCTGTGATGGTTCTGACTGTAGTAGATACTTCTGTTGCAAAAGGCAGCATAAAGATACAGATGTATAATGCGAACACATCAGCACAGAGTGGTTCTCTCAGTCCGAAATTTAAGATTTACAATAACGGCACAACCAATGTAAAACTTTCTGATGTTAAAATCAGATATTATTACACGATAAACGGAGAAATTGATCAAAACTTCTGGTGTGACTGGTCTTCCGTTGGCAGCAGCAATATTACCGGAACCTTAGTTAAATTGTCTGCTCCAAAGAAGGATGCTGATTATTATCTGGAAATCGGATTTACATCTGGAGCGGGAAGTCTGGCAGCAGGAGAGTATGCGGAGATACAAATAAGAGTGACGAAAGCTAACTGGACGAATTATACTCAGACAGATGATTATTCCTTTGATGGCACAGCAATGAACTATGTGGATTCGCAAAAAGTTACTGGATATATATCTAACAGCCTGAAATGGGGAATTGAACCTTAAGTGATGGGTAACAAAACTCCATAAATATCAAAAGCAACAAAGCATGTCCCGGATTCTTATTATAAGGATCCGGAACATGCTTTGTTATGGCTCGTCCATTATTCTATTCACATTTAGAGTATCCGCAGCTTTTACAAGTATTACATCCGCCTTCAAATGTAAGTTCTAAACCGCATATGGGACAAGGATTGACTACGTTTGCTCCATCCGCCTTATCATAGGTATTATGGTCCTTTTTCAGTTGTGCTGTTTCTCCGTCAAATCCCATTTTATTAACGCCATGATATTTTAAATGCAACTCTGACTGCATTTCTTCATACATCTGAGTCAGTGCTTTTCCAATTGACATTGGGCAGCTGGATCCAGGTGAGGTATCCCGCTTTGTTGCTGTCCGCACTGCATAGGATGAGCAAACCAGTGTACTTTCCAGCTGGTCAACAATATCTTCCAGTTCGATTCCACCTCTTGCAGCCAGGGAAATCATACGGCTTAAACCAACCATAAAACTATTGCATCCCCCTTTAGAACCTTTTGAAAGGAATATTTCCATAAATTTTCCGGTGAAGGGATCAAAGAATGCTTCACAGTGGAGCGTTCCGCAGCCAGTCCGCAGGGTTCTTCTTTTTCCAATACAGGCATCTGAAACTTTCACAATATGGCCCCGCTCCAGGTTCTGGGAAGTTTTTTCTTCACTGGTTGTTAATATCCCCAGACGCTTACATCCGTCTCTGAATATTGTAATTCCTTTCAGACCATATTGCCATGCCATAAAATATAAAGCCTGTACTTCTTCTTTTGTAAATTCTTTCGGAACATTAACAGTTGAACTAATGGATGCATCGATATGATTTTGCCAGACTGCCTGCATTTTTATTCGTTCCGTGTAGGGAAGTGACTGCGCAGTTACAAAGAAATCAGGCAGATCTTTTTCATCTGTAATACCATTTTCATTCATATACTCCTGAACGATAGGGGTGTATATTTTATAAAATACATCTTCACCATGAAGACTTTCCGTTTTTCTTGTATAAGAATTCGAAAAAATAGGCTCTATTCCGCCAGATATACCAAGCATGGTTGACAGTGTCCCTGTTGGTGCAATTGTCAGGAGCTGGGAATTGAATAACCCCCCTGCTTCTTTCACAAATGCAGCTACTTCTTCCTCTGTATTCGCTTTAAAAAATGGGGTTTCCATAATTTCTTCTATGTTGCACTTTGGAAACGGCCCGTTCTCCTTTGCAAGCTTTGCAGATTGATAAATTGCATTATTTATCATTTCTTTTGCAATTTTATCGCAAAGCTCAATACTTTCATCACTTCCGTATCGAATACCTAATTTAATGAGTAAGTCAGCAATACCTAAAACACCAAGGCCGATCTGCCGCCAGTCCCGGACAGAATCCCGCTGCTCTTTAAGCGGGTGTAAAGGAAGACCTTCATCCAGTACTTCATTCAGAGCAGTTACACAGGTCCGTACATCTTTTGTAAAGTTTTCATGATCAAAGACTTTCGTATTCTCTTTTATGGCAACGTATGCGGATAGATTAATTGCTCCAAGCAGGCAGGATCCCCCAGCCGGTAATGGTTCTTCCGCACATGGATTTGTTCCGGCATATTGGAATTCCCTGGTATTGGACAGCAGATTCCAGCTCTCAATACGATCCCAAAACAGCATACCGGGTTCTGCATAATCCCAGTTCATCTCACTGATACGGCAAAAAATTTCATATGCATTTACTTCTTTTTCAATTACTTCACCAGTATCTTCTACCTGAAAGGTCAGCATAAAAGGCGCATGTTCCTTCACTGCTTCCATAAATGCATTGGTTATACGAATAGAAATATTTGCTTTTGTAACCTTGGTTAAATCGGATTTTATTTCAATAAATGATTCTAAATCCGGATGGGTACAGGGAATGCTGATCATTAACGCTCCCCGCCTTCCGTTTTGCCCAATTAATTCTGTTACTGCAGAGTATAAATCCATGAATGAAACGGAACCGCTTGTATTTTCAGCAGCATTGTGAACCAGGGCTCCTTTTGGTCTGAGCTTCCCAATATCAACACCACAACCGCCTCCGTAGCTGTATGTCCTTGCCAGTGATTTAGCAGTGTCAAAGATACTTTCGATATTATCTTCGGGTGGAGTTACTACATAACAATTGGAGTAGGTAATCTTCTTGCCAAATTTAAATAATCCTCTATTGGTTAAAATTCTTCCGGCAAATAAAAATTTCTTGCTGATAATAAGCTCTGCTACCTTCTTGTTTCCTCCTGAGACACGCTCAACCCATTCGTCAAACTCTTCATTGTTATACCGGTATTTATTGTTCCAGATATCCTGCCCTAAAATATTGCCGCTCCCCAAGTATTCCATAATATCCATTCTAAAATTACCCTCTCTTCCCAAATAAGCTTATATCTGTATTGTGACTATATCCAAAACAGGACATAATACTATATATAGCCAAACGATATCTATTATATACTATATGTAGAATGATATCAATGGTTTTGTAATAAATGCGCTATATTATAACAGGGTGAGATGGTAAATTAGGTGAAAGGGTTGTTGAGATTATACTGGAAAAGGTATATCCGTATATCAATCAGGGCTGTGCACGAGATATCACGGCACAGCCCCGAAAGGATAACGTTATTTAGGAAATCATGTATTATCAGGACTGCTTTTTAACCGGTCTTATATATTTCCAGAACCGTTCCGGATTATGATAAAAATAAAGAACTCTGCCAGGAGTAGTATCAAAGCAGTAGCCGGTATCTGTAAAATCAAAGTCCGCCATTGCCTTTTCAATTTTTTCTTCCACACTTCGGTTTTCCTGTTCATAATCAAATGGACCGTGTTCAAATGCAATATACTCTGCTTCAGGAACATCAATCAGAAGCATTTGCGGCGGTACATCGCCTTTGTAATCAGCAGGAAGGCGGACTCCGTAACACTCTGTGCGGGGAATGCCCCAATCGCAGAGCCGTCCGTCTGGGTCATTCATATAAGCCATAATCTGACCGCTGCCGCTGTTTGATTCAGTTCCGCCTTCGTCATCCAGTTTTCCCTTAATACTATCCAGTAAGCCGCAGATGGTATCGCAGTCCTGTCCTGGAATCATACTTTGTTTCTGCCAAAAATCCCAATATCCATTACTTTCGTAGTTTTTGATGTGCAGAAATTTGTGTGCTGGAATGGTAACGAAATAAATCTTTACATCATTTTCTGTTTTCATCATGCCAATCTCTCCAAATCCTAAAAAGTAGCGGTCGAAAGGGGTTATTTTAGTACGAAGAACTACAGGCCTGGGCTTTTTCCGGTATTCACTTGGAGTGACACCATAGGAATTCTTAAACGCTCTGGTAAACGCTTCATGTGACGAAAAACCATAATCAAAAGCAATGTCTAAAAAACTTTTCTCACTGTCACGAACCTCTTTTAACGCAAAGGCTAACCTTCTGAGCCGTAAATATTCTCTGTACTGCATACCTGATATTTCTTTGAATTTTCTGGTTGTATGAAATTCTGAATAACCAAGTTTGCGGGAAAGAAATTTAAGAGTCAGCGATTCATCATGATGTTGTCTGATTGATTCATCGATTTCATCAACAATTAGCTGAATTTGCTTGTGCCATTCGTACATTTACCTGTTCACCTCGTTTCAATCGCTCTAAAAGAATTATAACGGATAAGAAATCAGAATTCTTGATTTTACTTGCTGATATTACGTACTGGCTTATGATTGATATAATCTTTTAAGCTCATAAGCCCCCCTTAAAAATTGAAGACTTCTTCCCAGGCAAAACAGGCGGATTCTTCTGTACTATTAGGCCAATTGCTGCACCATACAGGCACACCAGGAGTTTCAACTCTGTCAAAGCTTGGTGTATAGGGTTTAATATCAATCACCGGGGTATTATCGTTAGCATCGATAAAAGGAATTTGAATGATCCCTCTTTCATAGTCGATGCGGATCACATCTACTGTGGTCAAAGCAATTGGATTAGGACGCAACGGTGATCTTGTGGCAAAAACACCTATTACTTCGGGAGCGCCTTTATAGGGCTGCTCTGCCTGCAGCGTTGAGCGGGATTGATCATCATCAAAATCGCTGAACCACCAGAAGATATTAATATTGCTGAATCCTTCCAATGCTTGCAGAGCTGGAATATAGTGTTCATATACCTCAATAAACGTGCCGTCATCGTTGTTATGAACCGTTCCAATTGGTTTCACTGTAAAATTATTCATGTGTTTTTCCTCCATTTTCTTGATTTCAAGCAGAGCATAACCCCTCACACCATGTGAGAGTCAAGTGGATAAAAAGAGGAATTGGGCTATTTGATTTTAAGTGGTATCTGAATCTCGATCAGATATTTTTCAGGACTGCTTTCATTCCACGGTCCGCGGTGAACGATTTGCCTGGTTGGGGAGGACATTTCATATTGGCTGTTTTCATGCAGCCATTGTGCAAAAGTAAGGTAAGCATCAGCGATATTTGAAAAGGCTCCGTATACCATTGTGCAGGCCATCATTGGTACCGGCTCAACGTTTCTAAACGTAAAACCATCCATATTTTTCCCCTGTTTTTTAACAGGTGCGCATAACTCAACGTCTACATCTTTTTCCCTGTATTCGGTATCATAGTAGATAGAGAACGTATTTTTTGATATTTGTATCTGATGTTCAGCTGCAAAGGCGGATAACTCCTGCCATAAATCACCCTCTGCGTAATAATCGGGTATTGTGCGGCGTAAGGAAAGAACCGGACAACCTGGTATGGATTTAATTGAAATGTTATAATGCATTTCACTTTTTTTATTTAACAGTTCATTTTTTGCAAATTCTATTTTATTTAATTTTTCCTGTTCAGCCTTAATTGCCTGTTCCACCTCCAGCTGTTTCCTGTCAAGCTGCGACACAAGAGAATTGTCGTCCCGGATACTTAGTGCTTCTGCAATTTCTGATACTGTAAAACCGCTGTCACGAAGATAGATGATTTTGTTCAGAACCGGTATCTGGTCTGCAGAATACATACGATATCCCGTCCAAGGGTCGATTTCAGCGGGTTTTAAAAGCCCTGCCTCATCATAATATCGGAGCATGCGAATTGTTATTTGTGTCAGCTTTGAAAATTCACCTATCTGAAACATCAATTTATCCCCCCTTTTGGAATTCCACCTTTATTATAAACAGGATCTAATGATACTTCAATTTTTTTGTGAGTTGTTTATTTCATAAAAATCTGTTATTATAGTCGACATCTTGGTAAAAGAAAAGGAGGACTAACTGCTATATGAAATTTCCAGATGGATTCCTATGGGGAGGAGCAGTGGCTGCGAACCAGTGTGAAGGAGCATATAACGAAGACGGAAAGGGGTTAAGTACCCAGGATGTGACACCGCGCGGTATTAAAGGACCAATAACAAAAGAACCCACTCCAGATAATATGAAGCTGGTAGGAATTGACTTCTACCATCGATATAAGGACGATATTAAGCTTTTTGCAGAAATGGGTTTTAAAGTGTTCCGCACCTCAATTGCCTGGAGCCGGATATTCCCAAATGGGGATGAGAAAGAACCCAATGAAAAGGGACTTCAGTTTTACGACGATTTATTTGATGAGTTACTGAAACATGGAATTGAACCGCTGGTAACGATTTCCCATTATGAGACACCTTTAAACCTGTCCATTCAGTATGATGGATGGATAAACCGGGATATGATTGGCTTTTATGAGCGTTATGTCAGAACTATTTTTAAGCGCTTCGGCGGAAAAGTGAAATACTGGCTGACATTTAACGAGATAAATTCCGTGCTTCATGAACCATTTTTAAGCGGGGGAATCTATACGGATAAGAGCAAACTAAAGAAACAGGATCTTTATCAGGCCATTCACCATGAGCTTGTGGCCAGTGCACTGGCTACGAAAATCGGTCATGAGATGATGCCCGGATGCAAAATCGGCTGTATGATTTTAAGCATGCCAATGTATGCCCTGACCTCTAATCCGGATGATGTAATTGCAGTCATGAAATCAGATCATATGAACACATTCTTTGGCGATATGCATGTCAGAGGCCAGTATCCTGGTTATATGAAACGGTATTTCAGAGAAAATAATATTCAGATTGAGATGGCAGATGGCGATGAAGAGCTGTTAAAGGATCATACTGTGGATTTCGTATCCTTCAGCTACTACATGAGCATTTGTGAAGCCGCTGACCATTCCAAGGCGCAGGCAGGAGAAGGAAATCTCATGGGCGGCGTAACAAATCCCTATTTAAAACAAAGTGAATGGGGCTGGGCGATCGATCCCCAGGGACTTCGCTATGTGCTCAATCAGTTTTATGACCGGTGGCAGAAGCCTCTGTTTATTGTGGAGAACGGATTGGGTGCAGTTGATGAGCTTGTGACACAGCCAGATGGAACAAAGACAGTCCTTGATGATTACCGGATTAATTATTTAAGAGATCATTTGATTCAGGTAGGGGAAGCCATAGAAGACGGAGTACCGGTTATGGGATACACCAGCTGGGGCTGCATTGATTTAGTCAGTGCTTCAACTGCGGAATTAAAGAAACGGTATGGTTTTATCTATGTGGACCGAAATGATGACGGAACTGGTACATTAAACAGATATAAGAAAAAATCCTTTGACTGGTACAAAAATGTAATCGCAACCAATGGGGAAAGTCTGTAAAAGTTTACAAATAGTAGTTGATTTCATTGACACTCCTGTGATAAGCTTTAGATAGTTCACAGGAGTGTTACTATTAAATTAGGCAAGTCTGCATCTGTTTTTGGTGCATACTTGTTTTTTTATTATAAAAAGGCAGGTTTTAAGAAAGGGGTATCTATGAAATTAACAGTGAGCCAGGAATTGTGGGTGAATGAAACTCTGGAAAAAATCAAATCAAAAATGATTTTTGTTGCAGAACGTAATCAGAACAAGATTCCATATACGGCGGAGAATGGAGTTTTCAATGATTATTCCGAGGAGAAGATTTACTGGTGGACCAATGGTTTCTGGGCCGGAATCATGTGGCAGATGTATCATGTTACAGAAAATAATTTATATAAAGAGATTGCAGTAAAAACAGAGCAGAAAATGGATCAAAATTTTATGATGCCGGCAAAACTGGATCACGATAATGGGTTTAAATGGCTTCCTTCGGCAGTGGCTGATTATCGTATTACGGGAAGCCAGGATTCCCGGAACAGAGGACTACTGGCGGCAGAACTGCTGGCGGGACGTTACAATCCTGCCGGACATTTCCTTCGTGCATGGAATGAATGGGGAGGAGAAAAACACCTTGGCTGGGCAATTATTGACTGCATGATGAATCTGCCGCTGTTATACTGGGCATGGAAGGAAACCGAAGACCCCAGATTTCGGCATATAGCGGTTAACCATGCAGATATGGCACAGACCTGTTTTGTAAGGCCGGATGGTTCGGTCAACCATATCGTTGAATTTAATCCGGAAACCGGAGAAATGATAAAATCCCACGGAGGTCAGGGATACGAAGAAGGATCTTCCTGGACAAGAGGACAGGCGTGGGGAATTTACGGGTTTGTTCTAAGTTACAGGCATACACAAAAAGAATCTTATCTGAATACTGCTAAGATCATTGCAAATTATTTTATTGCCAATATTCCGGACAGCAGCCTGATCCCTGTGGATTTCGCCCAGCCACAGACCTGCAGCTGGGAAGATTCTACGGCTGCAGCCTGTTCCGCCTGCGCAATGATTGAACTTTCCAAATATGTCAAAGAATCTGAGAAGCATGTTTACATTCACTCAGCCATTCGTCTTTTAAAGGCACTGGATGAGAGCCGTTGTAACTGGAATCCTCACATGGATAATCTTCTGGAGAACTGTTCTGCAGCTTACCACGATACGAGACACAATTTCCCTATGATTTATGCTGATTATTATTTTATAGAGGCTATTTTAAAATTAGCCGAAAAAGATTTATTTATCTGGTAAAAGAAAGGAATCACATTATGACCATGAAGACCGAGGTAAGAACATACTGGCTAAATACAATGCTTAAAATCTCTCTGCCGGTACTTGAAAATCTGGCAAATGACAGTTTAAAGGCACGCCTGCCCAATACAAATCCCAGCTGCCATAAAAATGCATTGCTGGAGGCATTTGGGCGTACCGCTTATGGGATCAGTCCATGGCTGGAACTGGAGGGCCTCACCGGAGAAGAAAAAAAGATGCAGGATTCCTGCAGGAAGCTTTTTCATAAGGCACTGGCCAACGCAACTGATCCGAAAGCCAAAGATTATATGTTATTCGGGGGAGAAGAAGATGAAAGACAGCCTCTGGTAGATGCAGCATTTTTATGCAGTGCCCTGGTAAGAGCACAAAACAGTCTCGTTGGGAATATGAATGGTAAAACAAAGGAACAGCTGATCCGCTGCCTGATGATTACCAGAAGGATTCAGCCGTTAGATAATAACTGGGTCTTATTCAGCGCCATGGTAGAGACAGGTCTTTATCTTCTGGGAGGAGATTATGACAAGGACCGGATCCGTAACCATGTCCGTAAGATGCTTGGCTGGTATAAAGGGGACGGACTTTACGGAGATGGAGAGGTGTTTCATTTTGATTATTACAACAGCTTTGTCATACAACCAATGTTGCTGGATATCATGAATTGCTTTAAAGATATGGAACAGGAGATGCTGCCCGTAGTCTGGCAGCGTTCAAAACGGTATGCAGCGATTTTGGAGAGAATGATTTCTCCGGAGGGGGCATATCCAATCGTAGGGCGTTCCGTATGCTACCGGTTTGGCGCATTTCAGACTTTATCGCAGATGGCACTGTACCACAGTCTTCCAGAGGAACTTACCCCTGCGCAGGTGCGCTGTGCTCTGACTGCGGTGATGAAACGGATCATCGATGGACCTGGTATTTTTGATGAAAACGGATGGTTGAAAACCGGTGTCAGCGGTTATCAGCCGGATTTGGGAGAGCGGTATATCAATACTGGAAGTCTGTATTTATGTACTACAGTATATCTGGTTCTGGGGCTTTTGCAGGAGGATCCGTTCTGGTCAGATGAGGATCAGCCATGGACTTCGCAAAAAATATACTCCGGTCAAAATATGGCTGCAGATAAAGCCATCAAGTTATAAAAAACAATCAAAACACACGGTTAAAAACTGTAAATGTGTACAAAATATATGAATCAATATTGGTTAAAATACCGATTGCCTTTGCTGCACTCCTGTGATAAGCTTTACGTAGTTTACAGGAGTGTTACTATTAAATTAGGCAAGTCTGCATCTGTTTTATTTGGTGCATACTTGTTTTTTTGTTTTTAAACCATCTGTAGCATTATGTTTTTTACACATTGAGATCGAGGAAACTTTTATGAAAATGGTTATTAAGCAGATATTAAATACAAATGCTGTGATATCAAACGATGAAAATGGACAGGATGTCCTGCTGCTTGGAAGCGGACTTGGATTTAAAAGCCGTATGGGCGATGCCATCGATCAGGAGCGGGTTGAAAAACAATTTATTCTGAAAGATAAAAACCATAAAAGTCAGTTCCGGGAAATACTTGATACAGTGCCCCAGGAATACATCATGGTTGCAGAGGATGTCATTGATTTTGCTGTCCAGGTTTTTGATATGACTCTCAATGAAACCATTCATATTTCCCTGGTCGATCATATTTATCATGCAGTAGAAAATTTTCAGCAGGGGCTTGTCGTACCCAATTCCATTTTACATGATATCATACGGTTTTATCCGGACGAATATAAAGTGGGACAAAAGATGCTGGATTTGATAGAGTCTAAATTTGGTTACCGGTTATCCAATGATGAGGCGGGATTTGTGGCTATGCATTTTGTAACAGCCCGGCATAATCAGATAAGCGGAAATGCAAAAAAGATGATTGTCATGGTGAGCGAGCTCAATGATTTGATTATGTCAGAACTGAATTTTCAGGTGAAGGAAGATTCCCTTCCCTATTACCGATATATGACCCATTTGAAATTCTTTGCCCAGCGTGTCATGAAAAAGTATTATTATAAAGAGCATGGCGGGGCGCGTATGTTAGAAGAGCTGCTTCGGAACTACCCCGATGAATATCGTTGCAGCCAGAAAGTATGTCAATACATTGAAGATAAATATCATTACAAAGCAGGACACGATGAGTTGGTTTATCTGGCAGTTCATCTGTCACAATTAAAAAACAGTTAGATTTTGGCAGTGTTATGATTCAGTTCAGCAAAGCCTGGTTATTCTCTTAAATGATAGGGGATAACCAGGCTTTTTTGATAAAAAAATTTAGGGAGGTATCATAATGGCAGATTATTCAAAATTAGCCAAAGATATTGTAGAACATGTTGGTGGGGAAGAAAATGTAAATTCCCTGACCCACTGTATCACGCGGCTTCGTTTTAAGTTAAAAGACGAAAGCAAGGCGGATACGGAAACACTGAAAAATATGCAGGGTGTTATTAAGGTAATGCAGGCAGGCGGCCAGTATCAGGTTGTAATCGGAAGTGATGTGGAAGATGTTTATGACCAGATTTTACTGAGCACTTCCATTGGGGAAAAGAATCAGGATGAATCAGCAGAGGCTGATAATTCAGTATCAGGAAACAAAAAGAACAGTTTTATGGATAAGATGACAGATCTTATTTCCGGTATATTTTTGCCCTTTATGGGAGCATTTGCCGGTGCAGGACTTTTAAAGGGTTTTTTGGTATTATTCACAACCCTGGCCCTGCTTGATAAAACTTCTACCACTTATACCATACTATATGCTGCATCAGACGGTATTTTTTATTTCCTGCCTGTTTTTCTGGCATATTGTTCAGCACAGAAATTTGGCGCGAAGCCGTTTATTTCCATGGCAATTGCCTGCGCTATGTGTTATCCTTCCATGACGGCTCTATTCGCTGATAAGGAAGTTGCTGTTACATTTTTCTCAATTCCTGTAAAACTGATCAGCTATCCAAGTTCTGTACTGCCGATTCTCTTAACTGTTTATGCGCAGTCTAAACTGGAAAAAGGGCTGATGAAAGTTATTCCTAAGATAATTCAGAGTATTGTTATTCCGGTGGTGGATTTTGCTATTGTGTTCCCTGTCGCTTTGATTGTGATCGGACCGGTTACTGATATCGTGAGTAAAGGGATTGCCGGAGGAATTCAGGCAGTATTTGCTTTCTCTCCAGCAATTGCAGGATTTGCTATGGGCGCTTTATGGCCGCTGTTTATCGTGTTTGGTTTGCACTGGGGATTTGTACCTATCATTTTGAACAACTATTCCGTATTAGGATATGATTACATCTCACCAGCTACATTTGGTGCTAACTTTGGTATCGCGGCAGCATGTTTGGCAGTATTCTTAAAGACAAAAAATAAAGATATGAAGTTAGTATCCGGTTCTGCTTCTATTTCAGCTTTGATTGGTGGTGTTACAGAGCCAGGTATCTACGGTGTTTTAATGAAAAACCGTAAAATATTCATTGGAATGTGCATCATTAACGGATTAAGCGGTATTATTGCAGCTGTTACAGGATGTATCCGTACAGCACAGGTTCCAGTCAACCTTTTAACGATTCCAGCCCTTTTTGCCATGGCGGGCCCGGCTATCGTTGTATCAATCACATTTTCTTTTGTAGTAGTATTTTTATTAACTTATTTCTTTCTCTATAAAGATGCAGTATAATAGAGAATGGTGAATTATGGCAGCATAAATAGATAACAGGAGAGTGAACGATGCTGAATTTTTCAGAATTATACCCATGCAGCAATCAGGCGAGAATGGCTCAGCTGTTGGATGGTATGTGGAAGTTCCGGTTTGATCCGGAGGAAAAAGGACTGCAGGAGGGCTGGCAGCATAAGCTGCCAGACCCCATCTCCATGCCGGTTCCCGCAAGCTTTTCCGACTTTTTTACAACAAAAGAAGAACGGGATTTTTGCGGAGATTTCTGGTATGAGACGGAAGTATTTGTACCACGGGAATGGGAGAAACAGGAGTTGGAAATCCGTTTCGGAAGCATTACCCACCGCGCCAGCGTTTTCTGCAATGGCAGTCTGACAGCAACTCATGAGGGCGGATTTTTGCCAGTGGTTGCCAGAGTGACGGATCATGTGAAATTTGGTGAGGTTAATACATTTGTCGTAAAGGCCAATAACGAATTAAATGAAGAGAGTCTTCCCTGTGGTGCTACCATGGTGCTCAGTGATGGAAGAAAACTGGCCAAGCCTTATTTCGATTTTTTTAATTACTCTGGAATCCAGAGAAGCGTATGGCTTGTTTCAAAGCCCGGAGAATCCATCGAAGATTTCAGTGTGGATTATGAGTTAAATGGAGAAGATGCCGTTGTTCATTATCAGATTATGACCAATGGAGATCATGAAGTTTCCTTTGAATTATTTGATGAGAATAAACAGCAGGTGGCGAAAAGCACAGGCGCGAAAGGCAGTGTCACTGTTTCCAAAGCCCATTTGTGGAATGTGGGAAAAGCCTATCTCTATCAGGCGGTGATGCGTATCTGGGATGGAGAAACACTGATTGATGAGTATTCCTCTAAAATCGGGATCAGGACAGTAAAAATAGCAGGAAAAGAAATTCAGATTAATGGCAAGGCAGTTTATCTGAAAGGATTTGGAAAACACGAAGATTTTGAAGTCATTGGCCGTGGCTTCAACTGGGGTGTTTTAAAGCGAGATTTTGAATGCATGAAATGGATTGGTGCCAACTGCTTTCGAACCAGCCATTATCCTTATGCAGAAGAATGGTATCAGTTTGCAGATGAAGAAGGATTTCTGATCATTGATGAGGTTCCAGCCGTGGGTATGATGAGATCCACCAGAAACTTCGCAGATGCAGGAACCGGTAAATTCACCAGATTTTTTGAAACACCTACGGTACCAACTCTGTTAAAGAACCATCTTCAGGCAGTGGAAGAGATGATTGTTAGGGATAAAAACCATCCCAGTGTAATTGCATGGAGTCTGTTTAATGAACCGGAAACAACCAGTGAAGAGTCGAAAGATTATTTCACTGCAGTATTTGATGCCGCCAGAGCATTGGATCCTCAAAGTCGTCCAATGACAGGGGCATTTGAAAAGAACAGTCAGCCGGAACTGTGTAAGTGTTACCAGCTTTGTGATTTTATTTGTCTGAACCGTTATTACGGGTGGTATATCAAAGGAGGACCAGAGATTGTTGATGCAAGAGAAGCCTTCTTAATTGAAATGAATAAGTGGAAAGATAAAAATTTGAATATACCGTTTGTATTTACTGAATTTGGCACGGATACCATGGCGGCAGAACATAAACTTCCCAGTATTATGTGGAGCCAGGAATACCAGAACGAATATCTGGATATGAATTTTGAAATATTTGACCAGTTTGAGTTTGTACAGGGAGAATTGGTTTGGAATTTTGCTGATTTCCAGACAACAGAGGGAATCATGCGTGTAAATGGGAACAAAAAGGGGATTTTCAATCGGGTAAGACAGCCGAAAAGTGCTGCTTTCGTATTAAAAAAACGTTGGGAATCATTGGACTAATTATATAGAGGACTGAGCGAATGGGATTTTTAGATAATTTATTTGGTAACAAAGAGAAAAAAGAATCAGATACTCCTGTTATTAAGAGCATAACCTGTGAACCAAAAACAATTTACAGCCCTTTAAAGGGAACTGTAATCCCCCTATCTAACGTAAGCGATCCGGTATTTGCAGAAGAAGTGATGGGACCAGGCGTTGGCATCGAACCAGAAGAAGGAAAGTTATATGCTCCGGTTGATGGTGAGATTGTATCTGTATTTCCAACCGGACATGCAATTGGTATGACAACCGGGGATGGAATGGAAGTATTGCTTCATATCGGCATCGATACAGTACAACTGGAAGGTGATGGTTTTCATGCTTTGGTAAAACAGGGAGATCATGTGAAAGCAGGGGAGCTGCTGGTAGAATTCGATTGTGCTAAGATTAAAGAGAAAGGTTATCAGACAACCACTATGGTTCTGGTGCCCAATGCCGCTTTGATGGGGACGATGAGCCAGCCGAAGACAGGTTCAGTTGAGCCTTTGGAACAAATCTTTAATTTTCTGTAATAACTTCTGGGGAGTATTAACAGAGATAGATAATACATTATAACCACAAAAGCGCGGGAAGCTTTCATGGAGCTGCCTGCGCTTTTTGTACGTAAATAAAATTATATAGGAATTACATAAAAACATATTGACAAATATCAATATGTTTTTATAATTAAGACATAGATAAATATCTATATCATAAATTCTGAGCATATAAAAAGGAGAAGACAATGGATCAGTATGCAGATTATGCGTCAGTATTTAAAGCATTAGGTGATACAACAAGGCTTAAAATTATGGAAATGTTATCCTGTGGTGAACTTTGTGCATGTAATATACTGGAATCTTTTGAGATTACACAGCCCACATTATCTTATCACATGAAGATACTCACAGAATGCGGGCTTGTAATAGGCCGTAAAGAAGGATCCTGGATGCATTACAGCAATAATACCCAGTTAATTGAAAAGATTAAAAATTACTGGACCAATATTTCTACAGAACAGGAAGACTGTATCTGTAAACATACGAAATGCGATGCGGCGAATGACCAGATGGACTGATGTTTTTTTGTAACATACCAATTCATGCCGCATAGTATATGCATATATGCTCATATAGATATTAACTAAGAAAGGAGTGATAGTTTGACAGATATTTTTAAGGCACTGTCTGAGGAAAGCAGGCTGCGAATCCTGACTCTGCTGATGGAACGGGAAATGTGTGTCTGTGAGATAGAAATTTGTCTGAATATGACACAGTCTAACGCATCCAGACATCTGACGGTACTGAAAAACTGCGGGATTTTATACGGTTATAAGAAGGCACAATGGGCATATTTTGGAATCAGCGACAGTTTTAAAGAGGAACATAAAGAGCTGTGGGAGTATCTGCAGAAAAAGATAGTTGAATTACCGACCTATGAGTCCGACCGCAGTCAATGCGAGAAGTACAAAACCGTTGATGTCTGCGCCAATTCAAAAATAACTCAGGAGGGAGAGGAAGAATGAAGAAAGAAAAATCAGCAGAGATTGGTTTTTTCCAAAGATATTTAACCATATGGGTAGCCCTGTGTATGGTTGCAGGCGTATTAATCGGAAAATTTCTTCCCGCGATACCTGGATTTTTCAGTCAGTTTGAATATGCCAATGTATCGATTCCTACAGCCATATTAATCTGGATTATGATTTACCCAATGATGATGAAGGTGGATTTTGAAAGTGTGAAGTATGTGGGGAAAAATCCCAAAGGATTATATGTAACGTGGATTACAAACTGGTTAATCAAACCATTTACCATGTTTGCAATTGCTTCTTTCTTTTTCTACGTTGTATTTAAAGGATTGATTCCTGCAAATCTGGGAAAAGAATATTTAGCCGGTGCCGTTTTATTAGGAGCAGCTCCTTGTACAGCCATGGTTTTTGTATGGAGCCAGCTGACGAAAGGGAACCCGGCCTACACCGTGGTGCAGGTTGCAACCAATGACTTGATTATTTTAATTGCCTTCGTACCCATTGTCAAATTTTTGCTTGGAGTGAGTAAGGTATCTGTCCCCTGGGATACTCTGATTTTATCAGTCGTCTTATTTGTTGTGGTACCTTTAGCGGCAGGTGTCTTAACAAGGATGTATATCAGTAAGAAAAAAGGAAGAGATTATTTTGAAAATCAGTTTCTTCCCAGGTTCGATCATGCAACAATTGCCGGATTGCTGCTGATGCTTGTACTTTTATTCTCTTTCCAGGGTGATGTTATTTTAAATAATCCTCTGCACATATTACTCATAGCAGTGCCGCTGACCATACAGACATTTTTAATTTTCTTCCTTGCGTATCTTGCCGCAAAAGTGCTTAAGCTTCCTCATAATATAGCAGCTCCGGCGGGCATGATCGGCGCTTCCAATTTCTTTGAGCTGGCAGTTGCTGTTGCCATAGCCCTGTTCGGCATGGATTCCCCGGCAGCACTTGCCACCGTAGTTGGTGTTTTAACCGAGGTACCGATTATGCTCATACTTGTTAAGATTGCAAATAAAACAACTCATTGGTTTGAAACAAAATAATATTAGAAAAGGAAGTATCAGAATATGAAAAAAATGGAGATATTTGAACCAGCTATGTGCTGCTCAACAGGACTTTGCGGAGTTTCCGTTGATCCGGAATTATTAAGGATTTCCACGGTACTGAATACGTTAAAAAATAACGGAGTACAGGTGGGACGTTTTAATCTTACAAATGCCCCCCAGGAATTTGTGACAAATAAAACAGTAAATGATTTTATCAGAGAAAAAGGCGTAGATGGTTTACCAGTTATTACAGTAGATGGAAATATAGCGATAACCGGCAGATATCCATCAAATGAAGAGTTTATAAAATTGCTGGATGTTCCGGAACATTTTGTTGGCAAAATTGCAGGTGGCGCAGAGACTGAGAAATCAAAAGGCTGCGGCTGCTCTGGAGGGGGTTGTTGCTGTTAGTGGAAACGTTCAATATAGAAAAAGAAGTATTTACAAAATATCTTTTTTTTACTGGAAAAGGCGGAGTGGGAAAGACTTCAGCAGCCTGTGCCACAGCGGTATCCCTTGCTGATTCAGGAAAAAGGGTGCTGCTGATCAGCACGGACCCGGCCTCCAATCTCCAGGATGTATTTGAAACAGAATTGAACAATAAAGGCGTCCCAATTGCTGGCGTGCCTGGTCTTGTGGTAGCCAACTTAGATCCCATAGAGGCAGCTGCAGAGTACCGGGAAAGTGTAATTGCCCCTTATCGGGGTCAGCTGCCGGACGCTGTCCTGAAAAATATGGAGGAACAGATGTCTGGCTCCTGCACAGTTGAAATTGCAGCTTTTAATGAGTTTTCAAAGTTTATTACAGATGAACAAATTCAGGATGAATTTGATTCTATTATCTTTGATACCGCACCTACGGGGCACACATTAAGGATGCTCCAGCTCCCATCAGCCTGGAGCAGCTTTATCAGTGAAAATACCCACGGTGCTTCCTGTTTAGGGCAGCTGTCCGGTCTGGAAAGCAAAAGGGAAATCTATAAAAAGGCTGTGAAAACATTATCTGATGGAGCTCTTACAACCTTAATTCTGGTATCAAGACCTGAGGTGACTCCGTTAAAAGAAGCTGCGAGAGCCTCTTATGAACTCAAAGATATTGGAGTAAAAAACCAGAAATTGATCATAAACGGATTATTGACGGGATATGATGATACCATTTCAGAAAGCTTATATAAAAAACAACAGGCAGCGCTATCCGGTATGCCAGAAGAACTTATGAATCTGAAATGCCGTTTCATACCTCTCAGATCCTATCCCATAACCGGATTGGAAAACGTAAGAGCCTTACTGAAAAAAGACAGTGATGTTGTCAGCGGGGATAAAGTCAATGCGGATATGATACCAGGGCTGAAAGATGTAATAGACGACTTATACTTATCTGGGAAAAAAGTCATATTTACCATGGGAAAAGGGGGTGTGGGGAAAACAACAATAGCCGCATCTGTTGCACTTGGTCTGGCAGAGAGAGGGAAAAAAGTACATCTGACGACAACTGATCCGGCTGCTCATCTTAAGTTTGTTATGAGCGAAACGGATAACATTACAATGAGCCATATTGATGAAAAAGAGGAGTTAAAGAAATATCAGCAGGAAGTACTTAATAAAGCCAGGGAAACGATGTCAGAGGAGGATCTTGCATATATAGAAGAAGATTTAAGATCCCCCTGTACCCAGGAAATAGCGGTATTCAGAGCCTTTGCGGATATTGTTGACAGGGCAGAAGACCAGATTGTAGTGATTGATACCGCACCCACTGGCCATACGTTATTACTTCTGGATTCAACCCAAAGCTATAACCAGGAGATAAAACGCTCCCAGGGTGATGTTCCCGATTCAGCCATAAAACTGCTTCCAAGATTAAGAAATAAAAGTGAGACAGAAGTTATTATAGTCACTCTTGCTGAAACTACCCCGGTATATGAAGCTCTGCGTCTGGAGGCGGATTTAAAGCGGGCGGGCATTGCCGCAAAGTGGTGGGTTATTAATTCATCCCTTTACCGTACCGGTACCACGAATCATTTGCTGTCAGCAAAAGCCAGTAATGAAATTCAATGGATTAATAAGGTGGATGCCCACTCCAATGGAAATTTTGCAGTGATCAGCTGGAGACCGGATGAAATAAAAGACGAGAGTTTATATCTGCTGTAGATAAAAGAGGTGAAAGTGATATGAATAAAGATCATAAAACGAAAGTTGCCTTCGTTTGTGTACACAACTCCTGCCGAAGCCAGATAGCAGAAGCGTTAGGAAAGCATCTTGCCAGTGATGTGTTTGAAAGCTATTCGGCAGGAACCCAATTAAAAGATCAGATCAATCAGGATGCAGTCCGGTTAATGAAAAAGATATATGGAATTGATATGGAGGCATCACAGAAAAGTAAGTTAATAGATGAGATACCAGGTCCTGATGTGGTAATTACCATGGGATGCAATGTGAAATGCCCGGTTCTTCCCTGTAAAATAAGAGAGGACTGGGGATTAGATGATCCTTCAGGGAAAGACGATGGTGCTTTTGAGAAAACCATTGGGATAATCGAGAATAAAATCTTAGATTTAAGAAACAGGCTGAAAAATCAGATGCTATAATAAAAAGTGGGCGGCTTAGAAACAACAGGCAGCCCACTTTTTGTTAGTACTCAATAAATAAGAGACTTGATCTGTCAGATGGATTTGCGAATAACAGGTACATAAATTTCCATTACCGCATCTTTGGTCTCATGGCAGCGCTCATCATAAAATTCAAAATCCATCTTTGTTTCATCGAATTCATAATTGCTGGAAGGAAACCATTCGTTGAAAATGTATTTCCATGTCTGTTTTATAGCGGTTGAAAACGGATCATGATCTTCTGTCTGGGCTGCAAGAATTTCTTTAACAGGTGGTGTTGTAAAAACAGCATATTCTGCTTCCGGTACAGTAATGGTCATCATATCCGGAGTTACTTTTTCAAAGTCATCAACAATAACACCCAATAAATAAACAGCGCTGCCATTTTCTGAGTTAGGCACACAGATTCCAACTTCCCCATGATTGGGCGGATTTAATTGTTGATACATTTTACTTTCCAGATTTTCTCCATCATAGGTATCCCAATATGCAGCGATATCCTTTGTATAATTTTCTGCAATACTTGTGTTAATTCCATAGCCAGCAACCAGAAAAGCTGGTTTTCTTATAATAACAGGATTCATAATAATACCCCCTAAATTTGTTATAATTTCTTTCACATCACAGCCGCTCATTCTGGAAATATAGGTAGTAGGGCTATAACCGAATTCTTTACGAAACGCTTTTGAATATCCGCTTGCAGTTTCGAATCCGTAATCAAGTGCAACTTCTATAATCTTTTTACTAATAAGAAGGTCTGCACGGGAAAGCAATAATCGCTTTTTACGGACGAATTCCATAAGTGGAATCCCTTGACTGACAGCAAAAATTCTGCAAAAATGAAATACGGAATATCCCGCCTGCTGTGATATTTGTTCCGCTGTCAATTCTTCTTTTATATTTCTTTCAATAAAGTGTATGCTTTGTTCGATTGTCTTACTATATTCCAAATAATCTCCTTGCCTTTCCTCCGTACGGTAACTGTATTATATCAACTATTTTTGGGGTTTGCTGTTCCTGTTTTGCTAAAACCAGTTCAGATGAGATTTCTAAGCCAGATCTCCATATTTGTTGTATCAGGTGAATGGCTTGCATAGCGTTCCGCGCAGAAAGCATCAGTCTGCAATTTGTGTTTAGGAAGCCATGTATTATAAATATAATGCTGGGCTTTATAAAGCGCATCCACAACAAGTGCTTCAAAACTCTCGGCTTCAAAAGAGCAGATAATATATTCTCCAGCAGGTAATTCCCAGCTCTTAAAAGCGCTTGGAATTTCTGCGTGCTCATAAGGCATACCGGCAAAATAGCTAAAATACCCTTCTTTTAAACTGGAGTATGCGACCCCAATTTCCTCTTTTTCCTCAGAAACACAGGTCAATACAGTTTTTTGTTTATGGAAGTCATCCCAAAGTGAGGCAAGCGGATCTATTCCGGACTCTGTTCCGAGACCGTCTATATGATGGATTGGTACATCCTTTATTAACCCCATATAATGAACTGGTTCTTTCAGTTCTTCTCTGTGTATTTCCAGAACAATACCATCGGTAATCAGCGGCACTTCCTCATCTACCAGTGTGTAGTGAAGCAGAAGCTGGGGTTTTGTCATACGGTTGAGAGTCTGTGGGTTTTTGCGGTACTCATCTGGAGTCAGACCAAAGGTGTTTTTAAATGTGCGGGAAAAGTGTTCGTGAGAGGTAAATCCAAGCTCTAATGCAATATCCAGGATTCTTATGTCTGATTGGAGTAAGCAGTCTGCTGCCTTTGCCACACGGCGGAGTTTGATATACTCAGCGACCGGTTTTTTGACAAGGCGGCTAAATAAGCGTTGATAATAGAACGGAGACAGACAAGCTGTTTTTGCCAGATCCTCAATATTAATATCCTCATTTAAATGATCTTCAATATAATTGACTGTTTGTTGTATTTGTTCCCATGCGTGCATATTTAAGCACCTCCTTTTTTCCTGCAGTATACCATGTCTGTCAGGGATACCGCTTGACTGTGCATGCTTTTTATTGAGGATACCATATTTGAAAGAGATCTGGAAGCAATGTTTGTGGGCATACTGCTTTAATATAGTCTTCAAAAGAGCAAATAATAATTGATTGACGATCCGGTTAGTCTATGCTAAAATAGCGAAAGGTTAGCGAAGACTAACACTCTGGAATGCATAGAATGGAGTATACATATGAAACGCATATTTTCCCTGGTTTTCTGTTTTATTCTTGTTGTAGCGTGTTTATCCGGCTGCGCGAACAGCAAACAGACATCGGAAACAGACGAAACTACAGGCGCCGCAGTTGATAAAGTTATGGTTGAAACGGCTATGGGACCGGTAGAAATACCAGCCAACCCAAAACGAATCGCCTCCGCCCTGATTGGTATTACCGGCTATCTGGCTGCGCTGGATACGATTCCAGTGGGCACTGCAACTCAGAGCGGATTCCCGGATTATATTAAAAGTAATCTGGCTGGTTCGGTTGATCTTGGTGAAACCGATTCACTTAATCTGGAAGCATTGATGGAACTGGAGCCTGATTTAATTATTGGAATAGCATCAGTTCACAAGGAGCAATATGAATTGCTGTCAGCAATTGCCCCTACCGTTTTATTAGAGTCAGCGACCGATGACTGGGCGACCTTTCATACCGTAGCCCAGCTGGTAGGAAAAGAGGAGACTGCTTTTGCACTGCAGAAAGAATATGATGAGCGCATTTCTAAGCTGCAGCAGGAGATAAAGGAGAAGTATCCACAGGGAGCAAAGGTTGCTTACATGCGCGTACAGGGCAAGGAGCTGCAAATTCTCAATCCTGCTTCGGTCTATTTTAAAGATCTTTACCGTGATATGAGTTGGTCATCTGCCAGTGAGGGTGTAGTTGATTTTGGAGACGGCTGGAATGCAACGATTTCCATGGAGGCTTTGCCGCAGCTTGATATGGATTACTTAATACTGGCTGTCCGCCCCGATGAAACAAGCCAGCAGGCATATGCAGAACTAAAGAAATCTGCAGTATGGCAAAGCCTGGAGGCAGTAAAGAAAGAAAACACAGCGATTGTGGACGCCAATATCTGGTTTGCAAGCTCTGATCCCATTGCCCTGAATATTCGTCTTGATAATATCGAAGATATGATGTTAAGGTAATCCATATGGCGATGAATAAAAAGAAAACGCCAACTTATGTAAAAGGCCGTGTGCCTGCTGCTGTGGTTATCATTCCCGGTATTTTTCTGCTGCTTGGAATTATGATATTTTCAATAAGGTATGGGGTGGCAGATATTGACAGCAAGACGATATGGAGCAGTATCATTTCTTTTGATAAAAATAATTTATCCCATCAGATTATGCACGAGCTTCGATTTCCACGGGTTCTTGGCGGTGCAATGATTGGTGCAGGCTTTGCTGTCTGCGGTGCGATTATGCAGGCGATTACCAGAAATCCCCTTGCGGATTCAGGAATCCTTGGAATTAATGCAGGTGCCGGGATCATGATTGCAGTTTGCTTTGTCTTCATGCCGTCGCTGTCATTTACTGGTATCGCATTTATGTCCTTTCTTGGAGCCGGCATGGGCATGGCGATGGTAATTGGTATCAATCTGCTGACAAAAACAAATTCGCTTCAGATTATTCTTATCGGCACCGCAATCACCACGTTTCTGACTGCTCTCAGTGAAGGTCTTATTATACGCAGCGGGATTGGACAGGATCTGGCATTCTGGTATGCCGGCGGGCTTGCCGGTGCCAGATGGAACCAGGTGATCATTGTGGGCATCTGTTTTGTACTGGCAATGGCAATGTCTGTGATGCTGTCCCCCTCAATTACGGCACTGAGCATGGGCGAGGATATTGCTGCAAGTCTGGGGATCAATACAAAAACCGTGAAACTGCTTTGCTTTCTCACTGTTACGCTGCTTGCGGGGTCATCTGTTGCTATGGTGGGAAATATAGGCTTTATCGGCATAGTTATTCCTCATATTACAAGAAAGCTTGTAGGAACTGATTATAGGGCGTTGATTCCATGTTCTGCCACCCTGGGTGCCCTTCTTGTGGTGCTCGCCGACTTAGGGGCAAGGAGTATCAACCCGCCCCATGAAATACCTGCAGCGGCTATTATTGCAGCAATAGGAGTACCGTTTTTTCTATTGCTTGCACGCAAGAAGGGGTGAGGGGATACGATATGCAAGAGAAAAAATATGTTTTTTCGGCAGAGGCGAAAGCGAAGAAAAGAGCTGTTGTTGTTATATTCAGCCTGTTTCTGCTGTTCCTTGTGGTATTCTTTCTTGGGGTACAGACAGGGACGATTCATTTGCCCTTTCAGCGGGTAATTCCGGCTTTGTTAAATCAGGGGACTGTAAAGGAGAGTTTCCTGGTGTTTCAATTAAGAATGCCGCGTATTATAATCTCAGTTCTGGTGGGAGCAGGACTGGCAGTATCTGGTTGTATTCTTCAGAGTGTCACCCGTAATCCCATGGCGGATCCCGGTATATTAGGAATCAATGCCGGAGCAGGGCTGGTGGTCCTGGTATACATAGCTGGTTTTGCAAAGAATTCTCCATCACCAGCCGGAATGTCCATTCTTTCCTGGGTGGGATCAATCGGTGCGGCGTTTACAATCTATCTTCTTGCCAGAAATGGGAATAAAGGACTCTCCTCCACACGGCTCCTGCTGACTGGTATTGCTTTAAATTTTGGAATTCAGGCCATTACAACCATAATTACTTTGTCACTGAATCCGCAGGAATATCAGACCTATGCCTATTGGATGGCTGGCAGTCTATGGGGAGTGACGTGGCCCTATGTAGTGACATTGCTGCCCCTTGTGACAGTATCTATTATAATTGTTTTGTCACAGGCTTCCACGCTTGATGTTCTGCCATTAGGGGATTCCATGGCTGCTAGTTTAGGGGTTTCGGTCCGGAAGCGGCAGGGGATTGCAATACTCTTTTCTGTAATTCTTGCCGGATCCTGTGTGGCGGCAGGCGGTAATATAGGTTTTGTCGGATTGCTCAGTACTCATATATCACGCAGACTGGTGGGGGCTGTTCACAAACGTCTTCTGCCGGTTACGGCACTGGTGGGCGGCTTGCTGGTTCTTATAGCCGATACCATCGGAAGAAGTATGTTTCTCCCTTCCGAAATGCCAACCGGGATTGTAGTCTCTGTAATAGGGGCTCCTTACTTTCTTTATCTTCTGCTGCGAACAGCAAAGAGAGAGGGGAGTTAAAGTAATTGCATAAATACAGGAGGATAAAAGCGTGAACGAATATAGAATTAAGACGGAGCAGCTCTGCATTTCCTATGACAAAACAGTGGTAGTCGAAAACCTCAATGTGCAGATCCCGACGGGAAAAATTACTGCGCTGGTCGGCGCCAATGGGTCAGGAAAATCAACAATCCTGCGTACCATTGCCAGACTATTGTCCCCCCAAAGCGGGCAGGTGCTTTTAGATGGAAAATCAATTCAAACCCAATCCGTTAAGGAAGTGTCTAAGAAATTAGCCTTCCTGCCGCAAAACCCTATGGCTCCGGAGGGATTGACAGTATTTGACCTGGTAAGCTTCGGGCGTTTCCCCCACAAGACAGGTTTTAAAAATATAACAGATGAGGACCGGGAAATAATCACCTGGGCAATGAAAACTACGAATACCTTAGAGCTGGAAAGCCGTTTTGTTGATGAGCTCTCCGGTGGGCAACGGCAGAGGGTATGGATTGCCATGGCTCTTGCCCAGCAGACGGAGATACTATTCCTGGACGAACCTACCACATTTTTGGATATGTCTCATCAGCTGGATGTACTTGAACTCCTTAAAAAATTAAACCAGGAGCAGCATAGAACAATTGTAATGGTGGTTCATGATTTAAATCAGGCGACGCGCTATGCACATAATATCATTGCAATCAGGCATGGGACACCAATGTGTGTTGGGACGCCAAAGGATATTATGAACAAACAAATGCTTAAGGATATCTTTGGCGTTGATGCTGAAATTCTTAAGGATCCCCGTGATGGCATACTGCTTTGTGTGCCGTACAGGATGCCGGAAAAAACTGATTAAAGGAGGTTTTGCTTTATGACTGTAAGTGAAATAATTCGTGAACGGTGTACCATTCGTGAATTCAATGATAAAAAAGTATCTCTTGATACCATAACAGAGCTGTTGGAAACTTCTGTCTGGGCGCCATATCATGGGATACCTGAGCCGTGGAGGTTTATTGTTTTTTCAGAAAATGGAATGGAGCGGTTAATAGATATGATTCTTCAGGCACTTTCTCTGCCGGAAAGAAAAGAATATGGAGAGAAGCTTAAAACGTATCTTCGTACGGTTCCTGTCGCCATTGCAGTGGTGGGAAAACTGGACCGCAATCAGAAGATTATGGATGAGGTTTCTGCATCAGTGAGTGCATTGATTCAGAATTTTCAATTAGCAGCCTGGGAAAAGGAGATTGGTGTTGTATGGAAAACACAATCCTATATGTACGCTCCTCAAATCAGTAAAAGTCTTGTACTGAAACCTGATGAAAAATTGGCAGGAGTTCTTCTTTGTGGGTATTTTGATAAAAAGCCAACGGAACGTTTTCGTAAAAGTGCAGCATCCAGAACAACATATGTTAAAGCATGAATGGATTGACTGTTTCAGACAATTTAAGAAACCATATGAGCACAGGGAATAAAAGCCTTGTGTTCTTTTTTAGTGAAAGTTAAGGGGGTTATACAAGTGTATGAAGGTGCTAAATGCCAATGAAAACGGGCTGAACAATGGGGGAATAATATCGGTAAAGTATCGATAATCACGACTTGTCTAACTCCAGCATAAAATATAGTGTATCCTACTTAGAAAGGAGTGATTTATATGTGTTGCTGTAGATGTGCATGTTGTAGACGTAGTTTCGAGTCTAATCGTGATGAAAATCGTGAATGGTGTGAACGCCGATTCAGAGAAGCTTCACAGAATGGTTCCGATAGGGGGCGCAGGCCTGGTTGCAGGTGTTCATCAGAATCTGATGATGACTTTAATAATAACTTCAACGATAACTTTAATGATAATTTCAACGATAATTTCAACGATAATATAATCGATAATTTAAACGATAATATAATCGATAATTTAAATAATAACTTTAGCAATAACTTCAGTGATAACTTTAGCAATAACATTATCGTTGTAATTGTTGACAGTTTTAACAATAACACAGTTTAGTAAAGAATTTAAGGCAGGCAACCGGCAACGGTCCTGCCTTTTAAATGAGTCGATTAAAAAATCTGATGCCCGCCTTCCAGTGCTTCATTCAGCTGTTTGTCTGTGCACCTCCTCGCGGCTAAAGCATCTCGTTCTTTCATACATTTATACAAACAAAGTACGCTGTCATAGAGCGCTTCTTTCCCGTATTTCAGACAGAAACGTTTCCAAAGCTGAGTCACAACAGGTTTAAAGGATATGTAAATCAAAGGAATAATACTGTTCCCGCTGATAACCGAAAGTTTGTGATGAAAAGAAAAGGTGGCAAGAACCGTATCATCAATAGTTTTTGCAGCTGCAACCTCTTCCAGCAAACCTTCCAGACCCAGAATATCTTCATTTGATGAATTTTTTACAATTGAATCAGTTGCCAGATGTTCCAATGCCCGCCGCACTTCAATAATTGAGTATATTTCACCCTGACCAAGGGTATCTCCGTGATATTCCATAATGGCATTCAGGGTATTGATATTACCGTTCTTCCCGTAGTCTGCAACAAAAACACCCTGCCTTGGATGGACTTCTAAAAAGCCCTGTTTTTCAAGTTCGGAAAATCCACTGTTAACAACGGCACGGCTCACCTGCATCTGTCTAGCAATTTCCCTTTCCGAAGGCAGTCGGCTTCCAACCGGCATTTGTCCAGATAAAATTAAATCACGGATCTGATGAATAAACATTTCTTTTAAGCTTAACGCACTCAGTTTCTGAAATTCCATATTCTCCCCCTTATTCTGGCTCTGGTCATACCAGAGATTGACACTATTTTATCATACATTCTTACTAAAATTCAACAAATTTATATGTGATTATCACAGTTATTTTTTGCATTATTGCCAGTACACTGAGAATATTTTATAATAATATTGTTATGACTGAACCAGTATACTTATAAGAAACCACCATGCACCTTTTGGTTAAAAGGACAGCAGAGGAACAAATAAAAAGAAGGGAGCGCGGCACGTGAAAGATTTTAAAGTTCTGGAAATAAAAACAAGTGTCTTTGCAGACAACAACTTACAGGCTGGAAAGCTTCGGGAAGAATTAAAAGAGAAAAAGGTATTTCTTCTTAATCTGATGTCCAGTCCCGGCGCAGGTAAGACAACCACTCTGGTTCGTACCATTAATGGTTTAAAGGACGACTTAAGGATTGGTGTTATGGAAGCAGATATTGATTCTGACGTAGATGCCCGGACCATATCACAGACTGGTGCAAAAGCCATTCAGCTTCATACAGGAGGAATGTGTCATCTGGATGCGCAAATGACCCGCCAGGGACTGGAGGGCCTTGATCCTGACGGTCTAGACCTTGTAATTTTAGAGAATGTGGGCAACCTGGTATGCCCGGCTGAATTTGATACCGGTGCAGTAAAAAATGCCATGATCCTTTCGGTACCGGAAGGAGATGATAAGCCATTAAAATATCCTCTCATGTTTTCCATCTGCGATGTGGTACTGATCAATAAGATGGATGTATTGCCGTATTTTAATTTTGATCTGGAAAAATGCAAAGAGAATATCCGCCTGCGTAATCCAAATGCAATAATTATTCCCATCAGCGCACTGAAAGAGGAAGGAATAAAAGAGTGGACCGACTGGCTCCATAATGCGGTAAAATCCTGGTGTGAATAACAAATAAGATAGATAAAAACTTTGAAAGCGCCATATAAGCGCGGGAAAGGGAATTATGAGTGAATTAAGACCGAAAATAGTAAAGCTCGCTAAGATGGTGGGCGGTATTGCAGGAGTCATGAACAAAATCGATGAAAATTCTCCCGAATACTATTCACTGGACTGTGTAGTAACCGATGACATGGCTGATATTGCCATGATTATTGGACTGCGCAAACCCCGTACCTTCGAGTACATAGCAAAACGTTCCGGAAAAAGCAAGAAAGAAACAAAGGCACTTTTAGAACAGCTGGCTTACACCGGTGTTGCCAAAGTATGGAAAGATAAGGAAGATCAGAAAGACCGTTATTTTGTAAATATCTTTGCTCCCGGCATGTTGGAGATGATGGTAAATAACCGGGAACAGCTAAACCAACACCCGGAAATCGGAAAAGCGTTTGAAGAATACACCAGGCTGCGTCTTGCGCCCATGGCCGCCAAATTCCCTCAGGGAATGGCGATGATGCGTGTAATTCCTGTGGAAGAAGCCATCAAGAATATTAAAGGTACAAAACCATGGGAACATCTTTCCTACTATCTGGATAAGTATGATACATTTTCCGTATCTGACTGCTCCTGCCGCCAGTCACGCCGTGTGATTGAAGAGGGCTGCGGTCACCTGGAAAAAGATATCTGCATTCAGATGGGAGAAGGTGCTGAATATTATATTAAGACAGGCAGAGGCCGCCAGATTACCCGGGAAGAAGCAAAGGAAATTATCAAATTCGCAGAAAATAACGGCCTGATGCATGAAATGCCCCATACCGACGGACTGGGAGAATCAGCGGCAATCTGCAACTGCTGTGGCTGCGCATGCTTTTCCCTGCGTCTTGCAACGTTGTTTAATACCCCGGATTCCATACGTTCCAATTTTACCGCCAGGGTTAAGAAGGAAAATTGTGTGGCCTGCGGACAGTGTGTGGAGAACTGCCCCGTGAATGCGTTAACACTTGGCCAAAAGCTCTGCTCCAAAACACCTGTCACCATAAAGGCAGAACCGACTGCCCGCGACCATATCTGGAAAAAAAGCAACTGGAATGTGGATTACCGGGAGAACCGGAGAGATGTTTCAGAAGAAGGTACTTCTCCATGTAAGACTGCCTGTCCGGCACATATTTCCGTACAGGGATACATAAAGCTTGCTGCTTCCGGACGTTACCGGGAAGCATTGGAGCTGATTAAAAAAGAGAATCCATTTCCAGCTGTCTGCGGGCGGATCTGCCCCCATGGCTGCGAAAGTGAATGTACCCGCGGAGACATTGATGAACCGGTTTCCATTGATGAAATTAAAAAATTTATTGCGGATAAAGAACTGGATGAATCGGTTCGCTATATTCCGCCCATGCGTTATAATCTGGGCAATAAAATCGCTGTGGTTGGTTCTGGTCCTTCCGGACTTTCCTGTGCTTATTACCTGGCAATTGACGGATACAAGGTAACTGTATTTGAAAAGGAAGAAAAACTGGGCGGTATGTTAACTCTTGGTATTCCTTCTTTCCGTCTGGAGAAAGAGGTTCTTAATGCTGAAATTGATGTTTTGCGGGAAATGGGAGTTTCCTTCAAAACGGGAGTTGAAGTTGGAAAAGATATTACCCTGAACCAGCTTCGTGAAGAAGGATATGAAGCGTTTTATCTGGCAATCGGAGCACAGGGCGGCAGACGTCTTGGTATTGAAGGGGAAGAAGGCCAGGGTGTTATTTCCGGTGTTGATTTCCTGCGTAATGTGAATCTTGGAAGAAAGTCAGAATTATCCGGTAATGTAGTTGTGATCGGTGGTGGAAATGTAGCCATTGACGTGGCCCGTACCGCAAAAAGACAGGGGGCAGAAGAGATTCATCTTTACTGTCTGGAAAGTCCTGGTGAAATGCCGGCATTACCAGAGGAAATTGAAGAGGCGAAAAAAGACGGCGTATCCTTCCACAATGGCTGGGGACCCAAGGGTATTCTGACGGAAGATAGTAAGGTAACCGGAGTGGAATTTAAACGATGCACCAGCGTCTTTGACGCAGACCATCGTTTTGCGCCGAAGTATGATGAGAATGATACCATTGTTGTAAAAGCTGATTTTGTACTGCTTTCCGTTGGTCAGTCCATAGAATGGGGCGGACTACTTTCCGGCAGCAGGGTGGAACTGGGACGAGGCGGTAACGCATACGCCGACAGCCTCACATTACAGACAGCAGAGCCTGACGTGTTTGTAGGCGGAGACTGCTTCACCGGTCCTAAATTCGCAATCCATGCCATTGCATCGGGAAAAGAAGGTGCCATTTCCATTCACCGTTATGTACAGCCTGGTCAGTCTCTTGTATTTGGTCGTGACCGCCGTGAATATCACGCATTTGACAAGAATAACATTGCTATCGGGATACAGGATTTTGATATGACACCCCGTCAGAGACCGGGCCATTCACCTGAGAAAAAAGGTACATTCCAGGATGAACGAATGACTTTTACAGAGGAACAGTTAAAGAAAGAGACGGAACGCTGCCTTGGCTGCGGTACAGTAGAAATCGACAGTTACAAGTGTATTGGATGCGGCTTATGTACGACCAAATGTAAATTTGATGCAATCAGTCTGGAACGTACTTATGATACAGTTCCCAATACCTATGAAAAACTTCCTGTCAAGATCGCAACAAATGCAATTGTACGTACTGGAAAGATTGCTGCCACAACTCTCAAAGAAAGCGTCATCAACAGAAGCTGAACAGAAGAGGAGAGGTAACATGCATGAACTTGGTGTACTAAACTCTATGGTACATACCATTGAGCGTATTGTAAAAGAGCAGAACGTGACAGAGGTCAGCAAACTTGTCATTGAAGTAGGCGAGCTTTCCGGTATTGTTCCCAGATACTTAGAGCAGAGCTGGCCAGCTGCCTCCTATAAGACCTTTATGGAAAAGACAGAGCTGGAGCTTATTGTCATTCCAGGTATTGTAAAGTGCAAAGGGTGCGGCAGAGTATTCAATGCTGTTTACAGTGATTTATCCTGTCCTGACTGCGGCAGCAGTGATATGGAGATTTTAGAGGGTGATGACATGATAATTAAAGAGATCGTGTGCTGCTAAAGATTCACATTGAAAAAACAGACGTTTTCTACAATGAAAATTTACCTGTCATGGTATTTCATTTAGAAAATGTCTGTTTTTGTTATTCTAATTTTTATAAAGGACATTGATAACGTGGTTTCCCTGGGCTGTTTTTACCATATTCTATCGCTTCAACCGGACATTTACAGATACAAGCCATGCAGTGCGTGCAATTGTTACCCCAGACAGGCTTGTTTTCTTTTAATTCAATATTGTTCAAAGGGCATACCACCTTGCACTTGCCGCAACCGATACATTTATCATCTGCTTTAAATTTATCCGCTTTTACTACAAAACTATAAAACACAGGATTGGTAATGGAGCTCTTAATCCTGTCAGCAGCAGATGGGGGTCGTTTCTCAAAGATAGAATTATGTAAAATTACATTCACACAATCCTCAATGGCTGGCTCAGCATGCTGAATGATACGTTTTGCCTCTGGGGCTTCCGGGGCATTGTAAAGAGCAATGTAATTTTCTGGCATTATGATCTCCTTTACACCCTTAAAAGAGAACGTCTTAGTTTGACAAAGTCTTATCAGATACTTTTCCGCATTTCCAATATCGCTGCCACAATTCATGACAAAATAAGCATCTGTATTTGGTGAGAACTCTGTTCGGTTAATCCACTCTTCAACAACTTTAGGAATTCTCCACGCATAGGTTGGTAAGACAAACACAAGTGGTTTATGTGATTCTACCCTTGTAACGTCATTTTTCTTAATTCTGTCATTTATGCACAATAATTCGTCCTGTAATGCTTGTGATAATTTTTTTGCTATATAAAAACTATTTCCTGTTCCTGTAAAATAAAGAATCATATTAATTCACCACTCCGATCCGGCACGTCTTCCATAATTTTTTTAATATCTGAAAATAAAGTAATCAGATTCCCAAGTGTATTATCATCAGGATCAAGATAGTAATAAATGCAGGTCCCTTCTTTTCTTGATTTTACGATACCTGAATTTTTTAGAATCTGCATATGATGTGAAACCGCGGGTCTGGACAGATTTGTTTTTTGGGCGATCTCTATAACCCGGCTTCCGGAACACTCGCTTTTTAACATCATACAAAGTATATGCTGCCGCATTTCATCACCAAATGCAGTTAACACCTTTTGACAGGAATGAAACTCGGCCTCTAATCGTTCAATATCCTCCAACGTATCTTTCACATGGCACCTCCAAACTGTTTAAAAACTTGAACAATTAATAATATATCACAATTATCAGAAGAAAGTTCATTTGTAAAGAAAATCGAGATGGTTATCAGACCTTTACAT
Source organism: Lacrimispora xylanisolvens (assembly GCF_002934545.1). Lineage (GTDB taxonomy): Bacteria > Bacillota > Clostridia > Lachnospirales > Lachnospiraceae > Lacrimispora > Lacrimispora xylanisolvens. The sequence goes on along the minus strand of NZ_PTJA01000006.1, from coordinate 33,313 downwards.
ACCCGAAAGCTGTAATAGCTTTTTAGCTGTATTTGCATTTCTGATTGTGACACTATTATATGCTGACTTTCCTACGATCTTTGACCACCTTGTTTTAGAAAATGTTTTTATGGGTGCTGACCAGAATATTACCTGTCCGTAATAACTCACCTGTTCATATTCCTCTTTGGCAATGCCAACCTCATGGATAATCTCCTCTGCAGTGGCGGGAGGTATGACAAATATTGTATTATGCTTTGATTGTTCATCGTGATCCCACCAGGCAGGTGCATTGCACAGGGCAGCGGATAAATCTTTCGCTGATATGATTGTAACAATGATGTTTAGACTAAATTGGCTGGCAATTGCAGATTCACAGATCTTTTTAATTTCTTCTTTATCTTCCTGTTTACTGGAGAAAATAACATTTCCACTGTTGATATAGGTGATAACATCTTCATACCCACAAGCTTCAAACATCTTTTTTAATTCTGGCATTGATATTTTATTTTTACCGCCAACGTTTATTCCGCGTAACAAGGCAATATATTTTTGCATTAGCATATCCTTTCTCGGTTTTTGCTTAAAATGTATCATTGATAAAAACATCATATCACATGTATAATTAATCTTACCATATTAAAATAACTGGTTTTGCAGTTGGGGTGAAGGGAGCAAACTTATATGTATGATATTGTAAAAATTAAAGCAGGATCAAATTGTTATCTTGTTTCAGAAAATGATTCATCAATCCTTGTAGATACGGGATTAAAGGGAAATGAACAAAAAATATTAAATGCGTGCAAAGGAAAAAACGTAACACTTATCATACTTACTCATGGTCACATTGATCATATACAAAACGCAGCATATCTTGCAAATCAACTGCAGGTTCCTATCGCCATGCACGAAAAAGATGTAGCGCTAATAAAGAATAATTTATGCCGTGTAATGAAATCAAAAGGATTTCCAGGCAATATAATAAGATTATTCTCAGTTATGAGTGCAAAATACGCAAAAATCCCAACTTTTATGCCAGACGTTATGCTAAAGGAGGGGGATCAACTGCTGAAATATGGAATCGATGGAGAGATAATCGAATTGCCTGGACACACTCAGGGATCCATTGGAATAAAGCTGAGAGACCAGAGTCTGTTGGCTGGTGATGCATTAATGAATTTTTTTACACCGGGAATTTCGTTATTGTATGAAGATTATGTACAAATGCAAAAGAGTGCAAAGAGAATTACCAATATGGGCAGACTCATGATTTATTTCGGGCATGGGGATGCAGTAGAAAACCGGACATGGGTAAAATAATACTTGACTAATCATTCTAGAAAAGATATACTTAGGACGAATTAAGAACGATCGTTCTATAATTTGAAACCGTAAAATATATCATAAGGAGCAGATTAAAATGGGTCTAATAACTGTAAATGAAGAAAGCTGTATTAAATGCGGGTTATGTGCAGAGGAATGTCCAAAAGCAATTATAAAAATGGAGTCATCTGGTCCGGTAGAAGTGAACCCGGATGGCTGCATTGCCTGTGGTCATTGTGTTGCCATTTGTCCCAAGGATGCCATGGACAACGTGAAATCACCCCTTGCACAGCAAAGTGCTATTGGACATATGTCCAAATTAAGCCCACAGGAAGCTAAGAATTTTATCCGGACACGTCGTTCCATACGTTCCTATAAGGATAAACCAGTGGAAAGAGAAAAGTTGCTTCAGCTGGTTGAGGTGGCCAGTTTAGCGCCCACTGCCAGCAATACACAAGGAATTTCATACATGATTATAGACGATAAGGAAAAGATTGAAGCGATAGTAGAAGAATATGTAAACTGGGTTGAAAATCATGAAATTTATGGTAAAATACTGAATGGAATAACAAAGGGATACAGAGAAAATAAGGTAGATACAATTTTAAGAGGCGCTCCCAGTATTATACTGGCATTAGCGGATAAAAACTTTTCTCATGGCAGAGAAAACTCCATTTTCTCTTTAACTTATCTTGAATTATTTGCGCCTTCTCTGGATCTGGGATCTTGCTGGGCAGGATTATTGGAAATTTGTGCACGAAGTGAAGGTTCTCCTATGCTAAAGCTACTAAATATACCGGAAGAAAAACAGATTACAGGTTGTGTCATGGTAGGATATCCCAAGTATAGCTACAAACGTTTTACAGAAAGACAGCCGGTATCCGTTACATTTTATCAGGAATAGACAGGAAGCCGCCGGTTCAATAAATGTTACCATATTAATATTGGGAGGTGATCAGATGGGGCGAAACAAGGAATTTGAAGAAGAAGCGGTTCTCCAGAAAGCGATGGAATTGTTTTGGAAACAGGGATATGAAAAAACTTCTATGAGCGATCTGGTAGAGTACATGGGGATTCATCGAAAAAGTCTGTATGACACGTTTGGGGACAAGCATGCGCTGTATCTAAAGGCTATCGATTACTATAGTGTCAGTATCTCTGAGAGATTAAAAACTGTGATATCACAGGCAGATACTGCAAATGAGGGCATTAAAAGTATCTTTGATATCATGATTCATGGCACAAATGAGAGACCATGGGGGTGCTTTATCGTAAACGCTGCCACTGAGCTGGCTCTCAGGGATAAAGAGGTAGAAGAGAAGATAGAAGCTGTATTCGCCCGATCAGAAAAGCTTATGGGAGATTTAGTCCGAAAAGGACAGGAGTCCGGTGAATTCTCATGCGGTTTAAGTGCGGAAGCATTGGGAGAAATTCTGCATTGTACATTACTTGGTATCCGGGTATATACCAGGACTTCAACAAGCAGGGATAAGTTAAACCATTTAGCAGATAATTTCCTTCAATTACTAAAGATTCAGAATAAATAAAAATAGAAGACCTTAACGGAATTTATTGTCCGCTAAGATCTTCTTTTTTAAACATAAAATAAGATTATACATCTTTTATCTCCCGTCACGTTCTAAAATCGCTTCAATCTTAATGCTGTCCAGTTTAGTATCTGCATATGCCGTTTCTCCTATATTAATTTCTAAATCGTAGCTGGCTGGATCGCCGCAGTAAGCAAAGGGTTTAAAAGAATCCTGGGGAAGCAACGTTTTTGCCACATCAACGCGAACTTTATCAGGAAAAAAAGTGACCATCTGAGCAGTCTCAATGGAACCGGCATGATAGTCAGGATTGAACCGGTCTTCACGGAACGGAGGGAATACAACATTATTATTCACCTCAATATTTAATTCCCACATAAAGTAGACCTTGAAATCCAAGGATTGGTTTGCGGCAGCCATGGCCTCTCTAATTATCTGGATATGTTCAGAATCTCCATGGGCATTCTGAATAAATACCCGTCTAAAACCCCAGTTTTTCAGCGATAGTAAAATATCAGTTAACAATCCTTTCATAATCTCAGGACGAATAGAAAAAGTACCAGCAAATCCGGCCGTTTCTTTACTGATCCCCCAGTACACAGGAGGCGCAATAAGTGCTTCAATCCCTTTTTCATAAAGCTCCTGTTTTAAAAAACGACATAACAGTGTACTTAAATAGAAATCCGCAGAGAGATCCATATGAGGACCGTGGCTTTCCACAATTCCTAATGGAAGTAAAACAATAGATCTACAGTCTGCCCCTGCCTGTACTTCCTTCCAGGTCATTTCTACCATAGTATCTTTGAATATATAAAAATCTTTCTGGATTCCGTAAGGTATTCTCTGATTCATTTTAATCTCCTCCGCATTAGATTAAGCTGATTATAACACAGGTGATGTAAAGCAGATATCTTAAATATAACTCTGGTAAAACTATTAGATAAAGCTATCAAAGTTTATAGTGAGTGCACAGACATAGTTTAAAAAAATAAATTATCCTTTACAAGCGACCGGTAGTCGCTATATAATAGACAGATGAGAAGCGACCAATGGTCGCTAAAAGGAGGTATTATCACATGCCAAAAGGTATTATGCTTTCAGCCCAGCAGCAGGAAGCGCGTAGGGAAGAAATTACTGGTGTTGCTTTGCGGCTTATAGCCGAAAATGGATTCCAGAAAACATCGATGCGGGAAATTGCAGTTTCAGCAAACATGGGAAAGTCCAGTTTGTACGATTATTTCAAAACCAAAGATGAGATTGTTGTATATGCATTTGAGAAGGTAATAGAAGAGAACTTACAAATCATACACAAAATTATTTCTGAGGAATCATCTCCAGAGCAGTGCCTAAGAAAAATCATGCTGAATCATCTTACCGTTCCAAAACAGTATCGTTCTGTGCTGATGTGGTTAAATGCGGAATCTGAATATTTAGAGGAAGGTTATCGAAACAGGCTGAAAGCTGCACGTTATAAATATCAGGATAGTATTCAATCGGTGATCGAAAACGGAGTGTATGCAGGCGTTTTTCGCAGGACTGATGCAGCTCTTATGACACGTTTACTACTAAATTCCGTTATTGCAATTGTCTACACGTCCCGGCCATCTGCCAGTATGGAAAAAATGCTGGATGAAACAATGAATATATTTCTGCACGGAATTATGAATGGGGGGAAGGATTATGATTGAATACACACTTCCCCTTGCGCAAACGAAAGCGTCTATTGAAATGGTTGGCGGAAAAGGTATGTCTTTATCAAAACTTCTGACGGCGGGAATTTCTGTACCAGATGGTTTTCATGTAACGACAGCTTCTTACCGTCACTTTGTTGAAATCAACCATATTCAGCCTTACATTAATAAAATGCTGGAGGAAATTCATTTTACTGATTCCGCACAGTTGGAAGCTGCATCTGCCCAGATCGGGTTGCTTTTTCATAGAGGAAAAATGCCAGAGGAAGTGACAGCAGCGATTCAATCAGCTTATGCCGGATTAGGAAGCATTCCAGTTGCTGTTCGTTCCTCTGCAACTGCCGAAGATTTGCCGGAGGCTTCTTTTGCAGGACAGCAGGATACCTATCTTAATATACTGGGAGAGTCCCAGGTCCTTGATGCTGTAAAGCGGTGCTGGGCTTCTCTGTGGACAGCCCGCGCGATTGCTTACCGCATGAAGAACAATATAAAACAGGAGCAGGTTTCAATTGCTGTCGTAGTGCAGAAGCTGGTGTTTTCCCATGGAGCAGGCGTTATGTTTACTCAAAATCCTATTAATGGCAGACGCAGGGAGATGGTCATTAATGCGGCCTGGGGGCTTGGTGAGGCGGTGGTATCCAGCTTAGTGACACCAGATACCATCATTGTGGATAAGAATACCGGACGAATTGTTTCATATAAGGCAGCTTATAAAGAGATCATGACGGTTCGCACCTCAAATGGAACGGAAGAAGTTTCAACTCCTGCAAAGTTAAGGAAAAAACATACACTGACCGGGGATCAGGTTGTGCGGCTGGCACAGCTTGGAAAGAAAATTGAAACGTATTATGAAATGCCCATGGATGTAGAGTGGGCAATGGAAAAAGACAAATTGTATATTGTCCAGGCTCGTCCGATTACGGTCCTGCCGCCGGAGTGGGTGCTGCCGGAAAAAGATGTGATATACACAAAGGGGAGTCTGGCAGAACACCTGCCAAATCCTGTCACACCTTTGTTTGCCACGCTTGGTCTTGGAATCATTAACCGTGCATCTGCACTTTTATGGGCTGATATGTTTGATAAGAGCGCAAAAAAACTGCTGCCGCGGAACGGTGCATATACAGTGATCAATGGATATGTCTATCTCTCTGCAAAATCAAAACCGCTACTGATTGCTGCAAAATCACTTTCTCCCCGCGCCCTGCGAAAGACGCTGACCAACAGTATCCCTCGTTGGAAAGCAGCGGGGAAAGAATTTGGCACAGTGGTAAAAGAATGGGAAGAAAAACCTTTGCATGGGATGAGCGCCCATCAATTGATGGAGGGAATTCAGTCTGTATTTTTCGCGGCATGTACTTATTTTACAAGAATCCAGCTTACTCTGCCCGCTGCTTCCCTCAGTGAAGCGTTATTTACAAAATTATTTACTGGAACAGTACGCCGGGCCGGTATAACAAATACTTCTGTTTTCCTGCTTGGTTTTGATACTATTTCTCTGCAATCGGAAAAGAATCTATGGAAGATCTCGGAATGGGCAAAGAAAAATAACTCCCTCAATCATTATCTGCAAAACAATTCCACAATAAATATAGAGAGAGATACCATGTCCCCAGCTGTACCAGCAGGAGTCACTGAGGAAGTATGGGGGGAATGGAAAAACCGAATCAATCTGTATTTTAAAGAATATGGCCGCACCGCGTATGAATTTGATTTTTCCTATCCAACACCTCAGGAAATGCTTACCCCAACTCTGGAATCCATAAAATCCTTTATGGAAGGGAAAGGGGACAGCCCTTTTTTACGCCAGTCAGTATATGAAAAACAGAGGAAACAGGCAGAAGATGCCACATTAAAGCTGATAGATGGCACCCGCAAAAAACTATTTTTAAAGCTGCTTAACTGGGCGCAGGAAACGGCTCCCATGCGTGAAGATGCGATATATCTGATGGGTTTGGGGCATCCGCTGATTCGAAGTATGTTCAGGGAGATTTCAAAACGCCTTATGGGAGGCGGAGCCATTCTACAATTGGAGGATATATACTGGCTTACAAAATCAGAATTGGATGCACTGGTAATTCAGTTGGATAAAAATATGCTTTTAACAGATCTGAAAGGGGGAATACCCGCCAGAAAGGCAGAATTCAAGAAATTCCAGGGTTATGTACCTCCCTCCAGATTGCCGGAGAAAAATGAAAATACTTTGTTACATGTGCCGCAGAACCGAAAAGATGGGAAAATTATATTGAAGGGAATAGGCACCAGCACCGGCGTTGTTACAGCGCCAGCCTGTGTCGTGCACAGCCCTGCAGACTTTGAAGGCTTTAAGCCTGGAAGCGTATTAATCGCCGTAACCACGACTCCGGCATGGACACCATTGTTTTCTCTGGCAAGTGCCATTGTAACGGATATTGGCGGCCCGCTCAGCCATTCAAGTATTGTTGCCCGGGAATATGGAATTCCCGCAGTCATGGCTGCTCACAACGCAACACGAACGATCCAGAGCGGTCAGATGATAACGGTGGATGGAGCAGCGGGGACGGTGACCATCAGCGGATAGTAAAGGCTATTTCATTTGGTTAAAACCGTTATAATTGGTAAAAATACGAATTAAAATAATAAAAGTCTTCTTTCAGATTGCAAAAAAATATGTTAAACTAAAATCAATTCCCCCTTGCTCCCGCAATCGCAGGCCGACTTTTCTAAGTCTTCCCATATTTATATTGTTACGATTACCAAGGCAATCAGGAATTTTTTTATTTTCATGGAATAACAGTAACATAGCAGGTCTGATTTCCAAAATCAGAAGAAAAGAGGCATTTATCATGGAGCGCAAAGTATCAATTTTAGCTGACAGGAGGAATTACTCATGGAAGAATGGCTGACATTGGCGGGAATTTCAGTAGGAACAATTGTGTTGCTTTACCTGTTTATATTTAAGATACTTGGTTTAAGAGTGATCAACTCAAACGAGGTAGCAGTCGTAGAAAAGTGGTGGAGTCTTAAGGGATCACTGAAGGATTCCATTATTGCCTTAAACGGAGAAGCCGGGTATGCACCTGGACTTTTGCGGGGCGGTATCCATTTCAAATCCGTACTGATGTATAAGATACATAAATATCCCCTCATTACGATTCCCCAGGGGCAGATTGCCTATCTGTTTGCCCGTGACGGTGCCCCCCTTTCCCCAGTGCAGACTCTGGGACGGATTGTGCCTGAAGCCAACAATTTTCAGGATGTTTCCGGATTCTTAAAAAATGGCGGACAGCGTGGACCACAGAGAGGAATCTTAAGAGAGGGTACCTATGCCATCAACCTGGCACAATTTATTGTCATTACGCCCAGCGCAATCAAATCCATTTCCAGCAATTTAAAGCAGGAGCGTAACGAACTGGTCAGCATGCAGAAAACCCTGGCTGAAAGAGAAGGCTTTTCACCCGTAGTGATTATGGGCAGAGGGGGCAATGAATCCAGTGACATGATGGGAATTGTTACGGTGCATGACGGAACTCCTATTTCCCAGGGAGAGATCATCGCTCCGGATGTGGGCGAGGAGCATGCCAGTTTTCAGGATCCGGAGAAGTTTCTGGAGCTTGGCGGTAGGCGGGGAAAACAGATCCAGATTTTAACGGATGGTACCTATTATATCAATCGTCTTTTTGCCACGGTTGAATTCCGTCCTAAAACAGTGGTTCCCATTGGTTTTGTAGGCGTTGTGGTTTCTTTCTTTGGCAGCGAGGGAGTGGATACCTCGGGAGAAAATTATAAGCACGGAGAACTGGTCAGCGTAGGCTCCAAAGGCGTACTGGAAAAACCTCTGATGCCTGGAAAATATGCGTTTAATACCGATGCGGGAAAAGTAGTACTTGTTCCCACCACCAATATTATCCTGAAGTGGAACAAAACCGAAACCGGCGACCATAAGTATGATGAAAATCTTACGGAAGTGGATATTATCACCAAGGATGCCTTTGAGCCTTCCCTTCCATTGTCCGTCGTTATGCATATCGACTACAAGCAGGCACCATGGGTCATTCAGCGCTTTGGTGATATTGGGATGCTGGTAAACCAGTCTCTTGATCCGCTGGTCAGTGCATATTTCAAAGATGTGGCGCAGACGAAGACACTCATCGAACTGATTCAGGAACGTAGTGCCATTCGTGAACGGGCAGTCCTTGAAATGAAAGAGAAGTTTGAAAAATATAATCTTCAGCTTGAGGAAGTTTTGATCGGCACACCGAAAACCACAGTAGCAGACACTCAGATTGAGAATATTCTGATGCAGCTTCGGGAACGTCAGATTGCAGAGGAAAAAAAGGTCACCTACCAAAAACAGCAGTCTGCGGCGGAAAGTGAGAAATCCCTGCGTGAAGCCCAGGCAGTAGCTGAACAGCAAAGTTTCCTGACCAAATCCAAGATTCAGATTGAGATTGAGGGTAACAATGGTGCAGCACTTGCAAGCCGTGCAGAGCAGGAATCCAATCAGATCATTGCTCTTGCGAAAGCCAATGCATCTAAAATCAAGCTGGAAGGCGAGGCGGAAGCTTCCAAGGAATCCAATGTGGGATTAGCCAAAGCCCAGGCCATTGAGGCACAGGTTAAAGCTTATGGCGGCGCAGAATACCGGGTCATTCAGGAGATTACGGATAAGCTGGCTGATGCTGTTAAAAATGCGACTGTTGATATCGTTCCCAAAACAGTGGTACAGATGGGGAGCGGAGAAAACGGAAATGGAGCCGGCGGAACCGGAACTGTAATGGATACACTGCTGAAATTTATTACTTTGGATAAACTTGGCGTATCCCTGCAGCATATGGATGAGCCGTCTGCTGTTACTTCGGAAGAAGAGCCCCTGGTCAAATCAGAACAAGCGGAAGAGAAAACCGTTTAAATTGCAGACATGAATAAAAGACCCGATAAAAGCCAATTTACTTTATCGGGTCTTATTATTTCAATCCTGTTATACTGGGCACAGAAAGGAGGCAGGATGGACTATTTAAAAGATATGAATCATGCACTTGACTATATTGAAAGCAATTTGGATGGAGAGATTGATTACTCCATGGTAGCGAAGCTGGCTTGCTGTTCCATCAGCTGTTTTCAACGGATGTTTTCCTATATCGCAGATATACGCTTGTCAGACTATATCCGGCGCCGGCGAATGTCATTAGCTGCATTTGAATTGCTAAACAGCAATATAAAAGTAATAGACCTGGCTGTTAAATATGGTTATGAATCCCCGGATTCTTTCTCCCGCGCATTTCAGGCAATACATGGAGTGGTTCCCTCTGTGGCACGCAGTGACGGGAAGTCTTTAAAAGCTTATCCTCGTATAACCTTTCATATTTCTATTAAAGGAGATGCTGAGATGAATTACAGGATTGAGAAAAAGGAAGCGTTTAGAATTGTAGGAATGAAGAGACATTTTCACGCACCTGAGGATGATCCGGGTGCTGTGGACAAATTTTGGAGGGAGGTCTTTAAAGACGGAACTTACGAAGCGTTAATCGGTTTATCCAATGGTGCCCCAAAAGGTGTTCACGGCTTTATTCAGGTGTTAAGTGAGGAAAACGTGGATTATACCATCGCATGTATCACGGATCAGGTGCCGCCGGAAGGAATGGAAAGCTTTGTGATAGGCGAATCAACCTGGGCTGTATTTGAACTGGAAGGTCCGGTGGGAAAAACATTGGAGGATGCATGGAAACGTATATTCAGTGAGTGGCTTCCTGCTTCAGGATATCAATATGCAGAATCTGTGGATATGGAATGCTTTCCTAATGAGGGAGACAGAGGTGCCAAAGATTTCAAATTTGAGATATGGCTACCGATTAAAAAAGAGTAATATATAAAAGATACCGCCAGATCCGGCGGTATCTTTTATTATGAATTGTCTTATTGTTATCTTGACAAACAATTAAATTGTATGCTACACTAACTTAAAGTTAGCTAAAACTAACATAATAAAATTCAAAGAAAGGAGTTCGTTCATTTATCGAGTTGAGAGAGCAGATTTGTAATTACCATTTAATAAAGGGGTTTTTAGAGCAGGCAATTGCTCTGATTCACAACCATGCATAAAATACCTTGTATCAACAAAAATACGTGAAGGAGATTTTTGAAAATGAGACATAAAATAAAAACGATTGCAGTCGCAATTGTCATGTGCCTGTTTCTGGGGGCTTGCAGTCAAAATTCCGCAAATAAAGATATATCCGTTTTAGCCCAACAAACTGCCACATTAGAACCGGCACAGCTGCGTACAATCACGGATTTGGGGGGAAACACCGTAAAAATACCTGCTGCTGCAGATATCCAGCGTATCGTGGTTCTTAGTCCTCCAGTAATGTCGTTTGTAGTAAATGCGATTCCGGATACAGGCACGATAGCAGGAATCAATGCGCGTGCCTTTACCACGTCAAATGTGGAAATTGTAAAAAAGGTATTTCCAAACTGGCAGTCTGTTGACACTTCTTTTGTTGACAGCAGTTTTACTATCAACAAGGAATCTTTGCTGGCTCTTAATGCAGATATTATTTTCTATTATGGTAATTTTCAGAAGAAAGGGTTAGAAAACATAGATATACCATGCATTGATTTTTTTTCAAAAGAGCTGAATGATCCGGAAGCGGTTTCAATCGCATGGGACAAACAGCTTCGTGACATTCTGGGGCAGAATTCGACCAGCAATCTGCAAAATGAGTGGAATACAACAAATGAAAAGCTGACAGAACTTTTGAAGAGGGAACATAAAAGGAAAACGGCACTCTGCATATTTTCAAATACTGCTGGCAGTATTGTGGTAAGCGGTACCGATTCAACGGATTCATATGCACATAGTTTTTTTGCCAAGGCTGGCGTAACCAATGCCGCTGTGGATATTGAAGGAACTACTGAAGTCAGCATGGAACAGATTTACAAATGGAATCCTGACATGATAATTGTGTTTCACGATTCTCCAGCACAATCAATTTTAGACAATTCCATAGAGGGACAGGACTGGTCACTGTTAGATGCGTGGAAAAATAAAGAGGTGTATGACGTTCCAAGAACTACTTATTCATGGATAACACCTTGTGCGGATTCGCCGCTGATGCCGTTGTGGCTGGTTTCAAAAGCTTACCCGGATCTTTTGGATGAAAGCAGTATGAAAACCTTTGTTTTAGATTATTATAAGCGCAACTACGACATCACTCTTTTCGATGCTGATATTGATACTATTTTAAATTTAAGGAAAGCTGCTAAAAAATGAACAAAGAGAGAAACAATCAATATAACAACGTAACCATCTTTCTTTTTCTGCTTTTGATTATCATTTCTATTTTTGCTTTACTTGTCGGACAATATTCAGTCAGTCTGTCAGATTTATTTGATATAATAACGAAAAAAACAGATCAGACTTTAGGCAATACCCTGGAAACTGCTGAACACGTACTATTTCAGGTTCGTATTCCTCGAATTATACTGGCAGGACTTGTAGGTGCTGGATTATCCATATCAGGTGCCGCCTTGCAGGGAACGTTTCAAAATCCTCTTGTAAGTCCGGATTTACTAGGAGTCTGCTCTGGTGCTGGTTTTGGAGCAGCATTGGGGATTTTACTGGGAAATGGTTCCGGATTATTCACTCCGGTACTGTCTCTGGCTTTTGGATTGATAAGCGTTTTTCTGGTGTACTTTTTTACAGGAACGAAAAACCATATCAACATTTTATACGTTATTTTAGGCGGAATTATCGTTTCATCTATTTTTACAGCTCTGATTTCATTAATCAAATATGTGGCTGATTCAGCACAAACACTTCCTGCTATCACATTCTGGCAGATGGGGAGCTTCGCAAATGCCACTTACCACGATATAAAAATTTCTTTTATTCCTGTTGTAACCGGAATTGTGGGGCTGATTCTGCTGCGGTGGAAAATTAACCTTCTTTCTCTTGGTGATGAAGATTGTTATACACTTGGTATTAATCCAAACAGTACACGATGGCTGATTATTCTATTTACTGCTTTGACAACAGCAGGATGTGTTACAGTTTCTGGTGTGATCGGCTGGGTAGGACTTGTAATTCCCCATATCTGCAGAAAATTTGTGGGGGTAAACCATGGTTATCTGCTTCCGACCTCCTGCTTAGCGGGAGCTGTATTTATGATACTTGTTGATACCGCAGCAAGGAATTTTACAGCGGCTGAAATCCCCATTGGAATTTTAACTGCTTTAATTGGTGCTCCTTTCTTTGCAGTCATCTACCGAAAGGGGACAGAAACGAGATAATAAGAAACGCGAAAGGAGGTGCTCATATGATCTTAGAAGTACATAATGGCTGTTTTGAATATTTCAGTGGGCGGCCCATATTAAAAAATATAATGTTTCATTTGGATGGTGGACAGATTATGGCAGTCATGGGCAGAAATGGTATTGGTAAGACAACCCTGATCAAATGTATTGTTGGCATTTTACCCTGGAACGAGGGCTTTTCCATGATAGAAGAGGTAAGAAGTCAGGTCAATAAACCAATTAAAGGTATCGGGTATGTTCCGCAGGCACATAAAGTTTCGTTTGCCTATTCCGTAAGGGATATGGTTGTATTCGGGAAAGCCGGTCATCAAACTTATCTGGCGGCTCCCGGAAAAAATGATTATGCGCTTGCGGACGATATACTCGATAAAATGGGTATCTATGATCTGCGGAACCAATCTTGTAATGAACTGAGCGGAGGTCAGTTACAGCTTGTTTTTATTGCCCGCGCTTTAATAAATTCTCCCAGACTTCTCGTTCTTGATGAACCGGAGGCTCATCTTGATTTTCGCAATCAAATCAGGCTTTTAAATTTAATTAAAAATGTTGTATTGGAAAATAAAATTGCATGTATTATCAATACTCATTACCCAAATCATGCAATGAGAATTGCTGATAAATGTTTCTTATTAGGCGAACATGATTACAGGGTGGGATGCACAGCTCAGGTAATGACCGAAGAGAATATTCGAACTTACTTTGGAGTTCACTCTTATTCCCACCAATTTCAATATAATGGAGAGACTATTACTACATTTGCATTTTTAGATGAGGTATAGGTAAAGCTGGTCTTGTTACCGGCTTCCGCCTCCACCGCCTCCTGAGAATCCGCCGCCGCCCATAGAGCTGACTCCGCCTCCGGTTCCCTCCATGTTTGCACTGGGGGTTGCAGCACTGGAAACATGGTTTGTCATGGTCATTAAATATAACATACTATAGGGATTGCAGCCGTACAGACCTGCAAAGGAATTAAAATATACCGGGTCAAGTGTTTTCATACTTTCAAGAACCTGTTCGCCCATATGAAACAGGGTGGCAAAGACAAGATAATCACCCCATAATGCGCCCTGGGAGGTCTGATATTGTTTTTGCCCACCCATATCTTTTAAATATTTTTGAAACCCAAGTATTCTGACTGCCTGCTCAAAGCCAGAAGAAGTGAAACGAAGAGTACCTTTTATGTCTTTGGCGGCAGCATTTAAGTGCATTAATTCATTGTCGCCTTCCAGTTTTACTGCTTTTTCCCAGGCAGTGAGCTTCTTATGCAATTTTTCTGAACGCTTTTCAATATCAGAAATTCTAAGAATTCCATTTTCGTCAGCTTCACTGGCTAAGATTTGATACAGGGAATTCTCCGCTTCAGTTCCATGAGGTTTATTCTGACCGAATACCACCGCTTCTTCTTTTTTCAGCTTTTTTCCGTCCTCATTTTCCCCATTCTCCATGCGGATATAACCTGCTTCCTGCCAGCGGATAAGATATGCGCCCAGCGCATCTAAGGGAATACCCCTGCGCAGCAGATGCATAGCGGAATATACGGCAGGAATACTGCCTCCAAAGGGAATGGTCCAGTTGATATCTATATGTTTCATTCCAGGAAGCCTCATAACGGTTCCATCTGCCAGCTTATATCGGGAATAAAAAAAGATACTTGGAATAATGACAGCTGCTGCCGCTGCTAAAATGGAAAAGAGAATCGGCATAGCCATATCAGATTTATCATTATCAGCCGATTTCTGCAATTTTTCAAATGACATACCGCCTGCTTTCGCCGTGGGAAATAAGCTTCTGTCAAAGCGGCAGAGCACATTTCCGTAATCATTTTTTCCCAATGCTTCTGAAGAGTAAGCAACCAGACTGCCATCCGGGTCAATATTCACCTGACCTGTAAAACCATAAGCCCAGATTCTGGAGTTGGCCTGGGTTAATTGTGTATCTGGCATCTGGATTTTTATGGAAATTGATTCAGGAGCGCTTGAAAGTTCTGATACAAACTGATGGTAAAATCCGGCATAGTCACCGTAATCTTTCACCAGGCCATCCAGTGTATATTGTATGGTATATTGATGGTCTCCATAGTTTCCAATTCCCCAGCAAAGTTCATATCCCTGAGAGGTTTTTAATATGCCGCAGGTACCGGCTTTTTCTTCTCTGGAACGCTTTGTATCCCAGTTTTCCAGAGTTTTGTATTGCTTTCCTGATTCGTCTGATACAAGAAGAGAATGAACACTCATTCCTTTCATGTTGTACAGCGCTTTATAATATTCCGTACCGTCAGATACACCGCGGACATCCCAGACTTCTGTTATAACGGCAGATCCATCTTTTTTTAACTGGACGTCTACAGTGATTGATGGAATTGCCTGTTCTGCCGCAAATACCGGGACTGCATTCATGAAAACGGCAACTGCAATCAGTAAAAAAAAGTGGAATAAACTTTTTTGTTTTATTTTCATTTTCTTCTCCTGTCTTATAATTAGTCAATATGTAACGAAATGTTGTTTAAAATACGCTTATTGTAGAGTATACCACATTTTTAAATTCATATCACATTTTAAACAATACTGCAAAATCAGAAGGAGCACTTCCTGTATCCATTGCATATCATATAGAGGGAGGCGATAATTCACAGATTTGCGAAATTGTGTCGGACAGCCAGTGGAAATCACCAGGGATAAAGGGCAGAAATATGTATTAAGGGAGAGAGTATATGATGAAGAAGCTATTAAGTGCAACAGCAGTATCCAATCCAACATGGTATGCAGATGAGAGAGTTATTTTTCATGGACAAGCAAAGCCCTATGATTATTATGGCGCAAAGGATCCCACCATTGTTTATTATGGAGGAAAGTATCATGTATTTTATACCGGTGCCAATCAGGGCGGTGGATGGCAGATGCTTTATACATCAGCCTCTACGATTTCAGGTCTTAAAAATGCTGCACGAACCTATATGAGTTCCATTGGAGAAAATTATTTTTGTGCACCTCAGGTATTTTACTTTGAACCCAAGAAGCTATGGTATCTGGTTTATCAGGATGGAACCCATGGAGCAGCATACGCAACAACAACCAATATTGCTGATCCAAAATCCTGGTCAGGGCCTAAATCCTTTGGCATTTCCGGAAACATGGGGTGGGATTATTTTGTGATTTGTGATAATTCTTATGCTTATATGTATAATACTCCAAGTGATGGTTCCGGTAAATTATATGTACGAAGAACTTCACTTTCTAATTTCCCGACAGGCTGGGGATCTCCATCCGTAGCCATATCAGACACGTTCGAAGGTGCAAATGTCTATAAGTCTCTGGCAGATGGTAAATACTATCTTGTAATTGAAGATCAAAAGGATGGCCGGTATTATGAATTATGGCAGTCAGGCAGCGCCGGAGGTCCGTGGAGCAAAGTGGCTGAGAAATGGGCATGGAGAGGAAATTTACAATATAAAGCGGACAGGTGGACCACCAATGTATCTCACGGTGAATTCATCCGTGCCGGATATAATCAGAAGATGGAGATCAATGATATTAATCGTGTTGATTTTCTTATCCAGGGTACCAACAACTTATCAGGTCCTTATCAGAAGATTAACTGGGATCTGGGAGTGATTAGAAATTACAAATAAGGAATACGGTTATAATCATGAAGTCAATACCAGAAACATTTTAAACGGTACAAGCTTCTAAAAGAGTGCATGTGCTGACAGGGGATGCTCGATGTGGCGTTCCCTGTCACATTATAGTCATACAAACGGCACTTTCGGTATTATTAAGCATTAACGTGCGAATTTTGGAACCTAACGTGTATAATTTTGGCACTTGGATTGAAAAGTGTGAGAAAAAGATTTAAACTTTAATTGCTAGCAAAATTATGGAATATTCTAAAGAAACCATCAACATAAGTATGATATTTTTTGGAGGGTAAAAGAATGAAATTAAGGAAAAGTTTATTTGCAGTCGCATTTTCGGGAATCATGTTGCTGACTCCTGTAACTGCACATGCGCAGGTTTATCAAGAGGCCAATTCAAATGAAACCATAGACCAGGCACAAACTATTATGCGTGATAACAAGACTGTATATCAGTATGCTACAGGAGATGATAGTCAGGCATATATAATAGATGGTTATTTAGATAACGCTGATGATACTGATTGGTTTAAAATTGATCTAAAAGCAAACCAAAATAATTATCTTGTGTTTTCACATTATAACTCCAGTACAAATTCCTCTATTGTAGAAATTTGTAATGAACAGGGGAATGTAATCTCTGGTAATACCTATAGGGCAGTCGGTGGAGGAGGTGTAAATATTATGATTAATACACCTTATACTGGAACATATTACGTAAAAGTATATAGCAGTACTTGGAATGGAAAACTTAATTATAGAATGTCTATTGGTGAACCAATATGTATGGGAAAGTCATATACTTATAAATTTGGAACCATAACCTTAGGGCCTTCTAACAGTAATTGGTCAGGTTCAGCCTATTTGTCTACGGAAAAGTTACCTACGAATGCAATTGTACGAAATGTAGATTTATCTGGAGTAGTGTCCTCAGCATATAAAAGTATGGCATTTCGTAACGAATTTGTTTCTTGGAGAGATGTGACTTTTAATGGTTATAATACTCCTTGTACACAGCAGTATAGATTAAAGCAGACCTGGCAGATAAAATATGTTGGAAGTAGTAGAGATAGAAAGGTAAATCCGACATTAACGTTATATTATACATATCCGCTAACCATGGAAAACAGTGCATTTTGGAGGTGATGAGTCATAGCAGACATAAGAATTAATCCTGGGCGTGCTCAATTACTCCAGGATTATAGAACACATAATAAGCTTTTAGAGCAAGGAACAACTCAAAGTGTTAAGATGGATAGAATTGAAATTTCTGAACATGGCAAAAAAAGTATATCACAGGCCGAAAAAGCTGCTAATAGAAGAAAAATAGATATGGCTGATGGGGCAGTAAGTTTCGATCATAATTCCAGGGTTTTTACACTTCCTGATGGGACTAGGATATCAGCTGATGATGTTTCGTCTGAAATTGGTGAAGATGAATATGTTACAATTCGAGCAAATGACAATGAACTTACTCTAGAGCCAGGAAATTACTATCGTCTTGTTGATAAAAATGGGGAAATAACCACTTTTAGTTGTGGCAAATATGGCTTAAGTTCCTCCTCTTTCTCTCAACATATATTAAATGGTACATCCATGGTTAATAAAGATTCTTCAAAAGTAGAACTGCTTGCATCTCTTGCAGATAATGCAAATACAGTAGGAGTATCATTGTTCTACCAAAATGACTGGGTAATAAATACATTGAAAGATTATGGTTTTACCCCTGGAAAAGTATCAATACATATAAATGGAGGCAACTGTGGAGATTTTTATCTTGGACACAATGACCGGCTTTATACTATTCCTGAGACACAGTCACGGATTGAAGCAATTAATCTTACAAATCATTTAGAATACGGTGCACCAATAGGCTCTGTATGGAGAATTAACGGAAAAGAATATCCAATGAATGAAAATGGATATTTTAAAATTCCGTTGGACGTAATGTGTGAGCCGGGAAGTATGGAAATCGTGGATGCCAAGGGAAATCCGGTCATATTGCATGATCCGGATGTTTAAATTCAGTTTACATGATCAGCAAAGCCGCCAGGGAGTTGAAATCCTGGCGGCTTTTAAGTAATCAGCCTTTCAGCATTTCCACCACCAGGGTAGCATTCCCGGTAGCAGGAGAGATGAGTCCGATTGACAGTCCTACCGTGCCCAGGGCAGAAGCAATTCAAACAAGGCCTTTGTCAGTGAACAGTAAGTATCTATGATTTTGGATGCTAATATAATTCTTTAAGATTGAATGATTATATGCTAAACTGAGAATAAAGAGCGGACTTTACAGAAAACTACTCCCCAACCATCGGTTGAGTTACCATAAATCAACTTATGGTTCGTTTATATCACCAGCGAAAGGTGTAAAGTTTGAGAGGAAAGGAGCACTGTGATGAATCAGGTTGAAATAGGAAAATTTATTGCTACCTGTCGTAAGGAGAAAAAATTGACTCAGGCACAGTTAGCAGAAAAGTTTAATATTACAGACAGAGCTGTCTCTAAATGGGAAACTGGAAAAAGTATGCCAGATTCGTCTATAATGTTAAAACTTTGTGAAATATTAGGTATTACAGTTAATGATTTATTAAGCGGGGAGGTAGTTGTTACGGATAATTATGAGAAAAAAGCAGATGAAAATTTAATTGCACTAAAAAGAAAAGATGAAAACAACATGAGTATAAATATAATTATTTCAATTGTGTTTTCAATAGCTCTTTTAATAGGAATAATAGTGTGCGCCATTTGTGATATTGCAATATCTGGTGAATTAACGTGGTCTCTTATTCCGATTAGTTCCATTATTTTTACCTGGGTTGTATCGTTCCCAATTATTATATCAGGGAGAAAGGGAATTTATGGAAGCCTGATATCAGTAAGTATTTTTATCATTCCATATTTATTTATATTGAGAAGCCTTATAAAAGTTAATGCTATTTTTTCAGTTGGTGCAATTATGGCAATTATTTCGACAGCGTACTTATGGCTCTTATTTGTGATTTTCAATCGCTTAAGAGAAAGAAAATTAGTTGCTGGTGGAATAACTTTTTTGTTATCCATTCCATTCATGTTAATTATAAATATAATATTATCAAGAATGATATCTGAACCTATAATTGATATATGGGATTTATTGTCAGCATTCATATTATTGATATTTGCATTCACGTTATTTGTCTGTGATTATGCTAAAAATAAAGGATTGGTAAAGTAACAAAAAAGGACACTTCTGTGACGCAAGGAAATCCCGGTGCTGTGTGCCACGGGATTTCCTGCCGTACTATTGTTATTTATAGAGATTTGGTGAAGTAATAGCGCTTTCCCGTTACTGGATAGTTCTCTAATGTGAAGACTTCTTTGTATCCATGTTTTTCATAAAACAGAGGCGCCTGAAAACTAAATGTATCTAAAAATGAATACTTACACCCACGCTCTTTTGCGGTTTCTTCCGCCTGGATTAAAATTTTACTTCCGATCTGCTTTCCACGCAACTCTTTGCTTACCCAGAGATACTTTACAAAAAGCCAGTTTCCATGGGTGCTGCCGATTAACCCTGCAATTTTTCTGCCTGTTTCATCTGGAAGATAGATTCCCAGATCCCTGGGATTTTTGTCTTCAATTCTTTCTAAATTATATTCCAGCAAGCCTTCAAAAATATATTTTTCATCGGTTTCATGAATGGTATCAGTTATCTCAAAAATCATTAACGTTAATCTCCTTTATACTCAGGCGGTTTCATTTTTACTTTATCAGAGCATACCACATTTACAAACAGGATTCTACCGTTTTTCTGCAGTTATTTACAGGAGTGTACTTGACAAGGTCTGAAAAAGAAAGTAAACTTAGTACTATTATTGGACTGGGAATGAAGCTCTCCCTGGATCGTTGGATTCAAACCGCACTTTGCTGATGGCTGCTGTATATTTATGTTAAATATACGGAAGTGATCAGTTATTTTTTTTGTTAAGGAGTAAAATTACTATGTTTGAAGAAAAGTTGAAAAATATAAGGCAACTTTTTATATTTGGGATATGCGCAGTAATAATTGGAGCTGTAGTAGGGGCTCTTGATGCAGGCTTTGGTAAAATGTTGATATATTTAACGGGTGTCCGGGAACGCTATTTTTTTCCTCTTATAATATTTTTACCGGCAGCAGGAGTAATCATAGCAAAAGCATATTCTTTGTTTGGGGGAAAATGTGTAAAAGGAATGGGGCTGATTTTTCAGGTAGGTCATGGAGAGGAAGATGAAATTCCTCTGCGGCTGATCCCTTTTACAGTAATCGGCACATGGCTGACCCACCTCTTTGGGGGCAGCGCCGGACGTGAAGGTGTGGCGGTACAGATTGGTGCAACCGTTTCTCACTGGGTTGGCCGTAAACTGAACATGGTTTCCGATCCAAAGGTATTTCTTGTAACAGGTATGGCCGCTGGATTCTCAGGATTATTCCAGACACCCATTGCCGCGTGCTTCTTTGCACTTGAAGTTTTAATCGCGGGCTCTTTGCAGTATACGGCTCTATTTCCAGCAGTAATTGCAGCCTTTGTGGCAACCTGGGTTTCCGGCAGCCTGGGTCTGGAAAAATTTCATTATAATCTTCAGACACAGATACAGCTGGATCCTGTTTTCCTTATAAAAATAATTTTATCAGGGATTATATTTGGCTTAGTGGGTGCAATGTTTGCTCATGGCTTAAAACTGGTGAAGGACAAATTAAATAACCGGTTTAAGAGTCCCGTCAGTAAAATAGCCATAGTAGGAACGATCCTGGTGATTTTACTCATGCTGTCAGGAATGGGACGGTATTCCGGTCTTGGTACAAACCTGATTTCAGCAAGCTTTCATGGCGATAAGATATACCAGTGGGACTGGGTTTTAAAACTTGTTTTAACAATAATTACATTGGCAGCAGGATATCAAGGAGGAGAAGTTACACCTCTGTTTTCCATTGGATCAACACTTGGAGCTGCCCTGGCGGTGATACTTGGCCTGCCCGTTGAGTTTGCTGCAGCATTGGGATATACGGCAGTTTTCGGCAGTGCTACCAATACTCTTTTGGCTCCTGTGTTTATAGGAGCAGAGGTTTTTGGATACTCTTATGTGCCGTATTTTTTCCTGGTATGCTGCGTGGCTTATGTCTTTAACGATAACAAGTCCATCTATTCTGCGCAAAAAAATCTACAGGATATGCTATAATTTATATAGAAAATAACAGGCTGACTTCATTTCTTCGAAGTCAGCCTGTTTCTGTTATTGTTCTGTTATTGGCTCCGTTTTTATCTTGACACTTTCTTGATACCAATCATGATGAATTGACACATTCTTGACATCTTTTCTGATATTATTATGATTGCAAATAACAAAAAAGGAGATGAGAGTAATGGAAATCGTACTGGTAGTATCAGGCTGTATTGGTCTGGCTTTGCTGATTTACTTATTCTATATTTTATTTCGAGGTGAAAATTTATGAAGATGATAATCCTTCAGGATATTTTATACGTTTCTCTTCTTATTGGATTGTCCATTCCACTGGGCATTTATATCTATAAGGTGATGACGGGTCAGAACGTATTCCTGACCCGAGTGCTTGCACCTGTGGAGTATGGAATCTATAAACTCATGGGAGTGAAAAGTGACGAAGAAATGGGGGCAAAGAGATATGCTCTTTCTGTCCTTGTATTCAGTGGAATCGGTTTTATCTTCCTCTGGCTGATTCAGCTGTTCCAGGGCGTACTGCCGTTTCAGCAGGCAGGAATAAAAGGCACAAGCTGGCATCTGGCCTTTAACACGGCTGCAAGCTTTGTATCCAATACCAACTGGCAGGCGTATTCCGGTGAAACAGGTATGACTTATTTCACCCAGTTTACAGGGCTCACCGTTCAGAATTTTGTTTCTGCGGCAACGGGGATTGCGGTAGTATTTGCCCTGATCAGAGGTTTTGTTTCAAAAGAGAAAAAGACAATCGGAAGTTTTTGGGTGGATCTGACCAGAACTACGCTCTATGTACTGCTTCCATTGTCCATGATTCTTGCCATTGTGCTGGTTTCACAGGGCGTGGTTCAGACCTTTGGACCTTACAAACAGGTTGCCATGCTGGAAAACGGGGCGGTCCAGACCATTCCCCTGGGACCGGCGGCAAGTCAGATTGCCATTAAACAGCTTGGAACAAACGGCGGCGGATTTTTTGGAGCCAATTCGGCATTTCCCCTTGAGAATCCCACGGCATTATCAAACCTTCTTCAGGTGCTGTCCATTCTTCTGATTCCTGCATCGCTTTGCGTGTCTTTTGGAAAAGCGGTAAAGGACAGCAGCCAGGGAAGAGTTATCTATATCGTCATGATGTTTTTCTTTGCTGTTTCCCTGATTGGGGTAACAGCAAGTGAGCAGGTTTCCGCTCCATACTTTTCGGGAGCAGCAGCTTCTGCCAGCATGGAAGGGAAAGAGGTGATTCATGGAGCAGGTGCCTCATCCTTATGGGCGGTGGCGACTACTGCCGCTTCAAACGGTTCCGTAAACTCCATGCACGACAGCTTCACCCCCCTTGGCGGCATGGTCTTAATGTTTCTGATGCAGCTGGGAGAAATTGTTTTTGGCGGTGTGGGCAGCGGTCTTTATGGAATGCTGGCATTTGTTCTTCTCACCGTATTTATTGCAGGGCTGATGGTGGGCAGGACTCCGGAATATTTAGGGAAAAAGGTGGAGCCTTATGATATGAAAATGGTTTGTCTGCTTGTGCTCGTTCCGCCCCTGGTAACACTGATTGGTACCGCAGCAGCAGTTTCCATACCTGCCGCTTCGTCGTGGCTGACCAATTCAGGTGCTCATGGTTTTTCTGAGATTTTATATGCCTTCACTTCAATGGGAAATAACAATGGCAGCGCTTTTGCCGGTTTCAATGCGGATACCGTTTTCACCAATTTAACCGGTGGTATTATCATGCTGCTTGCCCGTTTTATACCCATGACTGCTGCAATTTACCTCGCCGGTAATATGGCTGGGAAGAAAACGGTTGCTGGCGGTGAGGGAACATTATCAACCAGTGATACCATGTTTGCAGGGCTTTTAATCGGAGTAATCTTTATCATCGGAGCGCTGAGCTTTTTACCGGCTTTAGCTCTGGGACCGATTGCCGATTATTTTACGATGTAACAGAGTGAGGTGATCAATATGGAAAAGAAAAGTGTAAATAAAAATATTTTAGCCGATGCCCTGAAACAGTCCTTTGTGAAGCTGGCTCCCGGCATACAAGTGAAAAATCCCGTTATGCTGGTAGTCTATATGGGGGCAATTCTCACCTCAGTTCTTTATATCCTGTCATTTATGGGAGTCAAAGATGAGAACGGAGGCTATATTCTGGCCATATCGCTGATTTTGTGGTTTACCGTTTTATTCGCCAATTTTGCAGAAGCCATCGCAGAAGGGCGGGGGCGGGCTCAGGCCGATACTCTTCGTAAGGCGCGTAAGGATGTGAGGGCGAGAAAGCTTAAATCCCCAGGGAATGCAGAAGAATTTACAGAAGTACTGTCTGCTGAGCTGAAAAAAGGGGATATCGTATATGTAAAAGCGGGAGAGCAGATTCCCATGGATGGGGAAGTAATCGACGGTGCTGCATCTGTGGATGAAAGTGCAATTACCGGTGAATCGGCTCCTGTTATCCGTGAATCAGGCGGTGACAGAAGCGCGGTGACAGGAGGAACCACACTGGTATCTGACTGGCTTGTAATTGAGGTGACAGCGGAAGCAGGAGAGAGCTTTCTTGATAAGATGATTGCCATGGTAGAGGGTGCTTCCAGAAAAAAAACACCCAATGAGATCGCGCTGCAGATCTTGCTTGTGACTTTAACCATTATATTTCTGGTGGTAACAGCGGCTCTTTTGCCTTTTTCAGGATTTGCAAGCCTTCAGGCCGGCAGGGGTTCGGCTATTTCCATCACAAATGTGATCGCCCTTCTGGTCTGCCTTGCCCCCACTACCATCGGTGCGCTGTTGTCCTCCATCGGCATAGCCGGTATGAGCCGGTTAAATCAGGCGAATGTACTGGCAATGAGCGGCCGGGCGATTGAAGCCGCAGGGGACGTGGATGTACTTTTGCTGGATAAGACCGGAACAATCACTTTGGGAAACCGCCAGGCAAGTGAATTTATTCCGGTAAATGGTGTGACGGAGCAGGAACTGGCAGACGCAGCCCAGCTTTCTTCTCTTGCCGATGAAACGGCAGAAGGGCGAAGCATTGTGGTTCTGGCTAAGGAAAGGTTTGGAATACGTGGGAGAGAACTTTCCCGGCTGAATGCAGAATTTGTGGAATTTACAGCGAAAACCAGGATGAGCGGCATTGACTATCAGGGAACCCAGATCCGGAAAGGCGCGGCAGAATCAGTAAAGGCATTTGTGACGGAACAGGGTGGTATTTATCCGGAGGAATGCCAGCAGATTGTAAAACGTGTTGCAGGTGCAGGAGGAACCCCCCTTGTTGTTGCAAAAAACAGCCAGGTCATGGGTGTAATTTATCTGAAAGATATTGTGAAAAATGGCGTGAAGGAACGTTTTGAAGATTTACGTAAAATGGGAATCAGAACAATCATGATTACCGGCGATAATCCCATGACTGCTGCGGCAATCGCCGCTGAAGCGGGAGTGGATGATTTTCTTGCAGAGGCAACACCGGAAACCAAGCTGGCACTCATCCGTGACTATCAGTTAAAAGGGCATCTGGTTGCCATGACCGGTGACGGAACCAACGATGCTCCGGCTCTGGCTCAGGCAGACGTGGCCGTGGCAATGAATTCGGGTACACAGGCAGCGAAGGAAGCAGGCAATATGGTGGATCTGGACTCCAGTCCTACGAAGCTGATTGATATTGTACGGATAGGCAAACAGCTGCTGATGACAAGAGGTTCTCTGACCACATTCAGTGTGGCAAATGATGTGGCGAAATATTTTGCCATAATCCCTGTTTTATTCTTTGGGATCTACCCCCAGCTGGCTGCCTTAAACTTTATGGGACTGACCAGTTCAAAAACTGCCATTCTTTCGGCAATTATTTATAACGCGCTGATTATTATAGCGCTCATCCCACTGGCACTGAAAGGCGTAAAATACCGTGAACTGCCTGCAGGGAAGCTGCTGAAAAGAAACATGCTGATTTATGGCCTGGGCGGAATTACAGCACCGTTTATTGCAATAAAACTAATTGATATGCTGCTGACTGCCGGGAAAATTGTGTGAGGTGAAACCATGATGGGAAAAACAAATCTATTGAGACCCGCTTTTATCTGTTTCTGCGTAATGACAGTATTGTGCGGAATCCTTTATACAGCAGCCATTACAGGGATTGCACAGATTATATTTCCAAAACAGGCAAACGGAAGTATGATTACAGTTACATTAAAGGATGGTTCCAAAAAGGAGTACGGATCTGAACTGATCGCCCAGGAGTTTACAAAGCCGGAATATTTAATAGGAAGGCCTATGGGTACGTCTAACCTTTCGCCTGTAGGGAAAGAGCAAAAAGATCTGGTGCAGGAACGGATAGACTGGTGGCATTCCATTGATCCGGATAATACAGCAAAAATACCAATGGATCTGGTAACAGCTTCGGGAAGCGGTGCAGATCCCCATATTTCACCAGAAGCCGCACAGTATCAGGCATCACGGATTGCCAGGGAACGAAATATAAGTGAGGAAGCTGTGGAAGAATTGATTGAAAAATATACTACAGAACCATTTCTGGGTATCTGGGGTGAGCCGGCTGTTAATGTCCTGAAAGTAAATTTAGCCCTTGATGGATTGCTGTAATTTAAATACAATGGTGATATAATAGGAGGGAGGTGAGAAATAATGGAAATAGAGGAAGTGCGTCCGGATCCCGATGCCATTTTAGATGAAATCAGGGCTCATCAGGAAACAGATTGTGGGAAGCTTAAAATTTTTTTCGGCTATGCGGCAGGAGTAGGAAAAACCTATGCCATGCTTGACGATGCACAGGAACAGTACCGGTGCGGGAAGAACGTACTGGTTGGTTATATTGAACCACATACACGTCCGGATACCATGCAGTTTTTGCAGGGGCTGCCTGCAATTCCGCCCAGAAAGATATTATACCGCAATATAGAACTTCAGGAATTTGATCTGGACGAAGCGTTAAGACGCAGACCGGAGCTGATTCTGGTAGATGAACTTGCCCATACAAATGCGGAAGGTGTCAGAAACAGAAAACGATTTCAGGATATAGAGGAACTTTTGAATGCAGGAATTGACGTTTATACCACGGTCAATGTTCAGCACATGGAAAGTCTGAATGATGTGATTGAGGATATAACAAAGGTAAGGGTAAAAGAAACGGTTCCTGACTATATCTTTGAGCGTGCCGATATGATAAAGCTTGTTGATATCGAACCACAGGAGCTGCTCCGGCGTTTTGAGGAAGGTAAGATCTACAGACCTGATCAGGCACAGACTGCCATGCTCAATTTCTTCTCCCTTGCCAACTTAAAGCTGCTGCGTGAAATAGCAATGCGAAAAGCAGCTGACAGAATCAGCAATGAAAATCAGAATGAACGGCGGTTATCTCAAAAACTGGCCAATACCAAGATGTTAGTCTGTATCGGACCGTCTCCCTCCTCCGCCAGATGTATCAGGTGGACGGCGCGGGCGGCGGATGCGTTCCATGCACATTGGGTGGCTCTCTACGTTGAGCGTATTGAAAACAATGATCTGACAGAAGAGCAGCAAAAAACAATCCGTACAAACCTGGATCTGGCTGAAAAACTGGGCGCGGAAGTTGTTACTCTTTCTGGTCATGATATTGCGGAAACGGTCTCCGAGTACGCAAAGCTGTCAGGAATCACCAACATAGTCGTAGGAAAAAGCCGGAATAAAAAATCCATCAGCAGTCTGTTTGAATTGGACTTTGAGGATAAGCTGATTTCACTTCTGCCCAATATTGAGATATACATTATACCTGGCACCACAATCCGCCGGAATTATAAAAAGCCCCGCAAAACAATCCCCATTAAAAAATTCAACTTTACCTGGCTGGATTTTACTAAGACTATGGGCCTTTTAACGGCTGCCACTGTTCTGAGTCTGGGACTTCGGAGGCTGGATATCGGTGATCAGAATATTATAATGGCTTATATTCTTTCCGTCCTGATCATTTCAAGGATTACCACAGGGCATGTATATGGAGTGATTGCGTCGGTGATAAGCGTATTGGCCTTTAATTTCTTTTTCACGGAACCCTACTACACTTTTAACACCATACAGGCTGGATATTCTGTTACATTTCTCATCATGCTGCTGGCAGCTCTGATTACAAGTACTCTGACGGTGAGAATTAAGACACAGGCAAGTCTGGCAGTACAAAGGGAACGCCGAACGGAGGTTCTTTATGAAATTAACAAAAAGCTTCTTATAACAAGAGGACTTGAACAGATCGTTGCCCTGACAAATGAATACATTGTTAATTTGTTTGGCCGTTCCGTTGTATTTTTTGCTACTGACCCGGAACTGGGAGACGATGGGAGTATGATGCAGGGACCGGGTGATGTAGATGGCTCTGTACTTAACTCAGCAGATGAGAAGGCTGTGGCTCACTGGGTTTTTCTTAATCAGAAACGGGCGGGAGCCGGAACGGATACACTTATGGGCGCCTCTGCATTTTACATGCCGGTTATTTCTCAGGGAAAGGTGCTTGCTGTCTTGGGTATTTCCTGTTTAAAAGGCACACTGGATCACAATACCCGGCTGTTTCTGCGCATGATAGCCTCTCAGGTGGCCATGTCCCTGGAACGCCAGCGCCTGTCAGATGAACAGAGGAGTATCATTGTCGAGGCAGAAAAAGAAAAAATGCGGAGCAATCTACTGCGGGCAATTGCACATGATCTTCGTACACCTCTTGCCGGAATTCTTGGTGCCAGCTCTGCCATTCGTGATAATAAGAATACTCTTGATGAGAAAACCTGTGAGAAGCTGAATGGGGATATTCAGGAGGAGGCACAATGGCTCCTGCGTATGGTGGAAAATCTTCTGTCCGTAACCCGTATTAATGAGAGTGCCTCCAAAGTAACAAAAAGTCCGGAAGCCGCTGAGGAAGTGATCGCTGAAGCTGTTGGACGGATTAAAAAGAGGTTCCCACAGCGTAAAATGATTGTCCGTGTGCCCGATGAGCTGCTGGAAGTTCCTATGGATGGAACCCTGATTGCGCAGGTACTCATTAATTTACTGGAAAATGCCATTAAACATTCAACGGATGACTCTTTTGTAGAAGTCATTTTAAAAAAGACAGGAGAGAATGCCATGTTTCAGGTGCTTGACCATGGAAAAGGAATTGCAGACGAGGATTATCCTTATCTTTTTACAAGTTATGTACCAAACGGAAACAAAAGCTCTGATTCTTCCAGGGGCATGGGGATCGGTCTTTCTATCTGCATGACAATAATAAAGGCACATAACGGTACGATGGAAGCGTATAACCGGTTAGAAGGCGGAGCAGTCTTCCAATTCTCTTTACCGCTGGAAGGAAGTGAATCGTATGGATATTAAACCAATGGTTCTGGTTATAGAAGATGAAAATGCCATCTGCAACTTTATTACAGCAATCTTAAATTCCAACGGGTATCGGGTTGCAAAATCAAACACCGGTAAGACAGGGCTTTCAATGGCAGCTTCTTATAATCCTGATGTGATTCTCCTTGATTTAGGGCTTCCGGATATGGACGGTGTGGATGTGTTAAAGAACATACGGGAGTGGTCCAGAATACCGGTGGTGGTAGTTTCCGCCCGGGGGCATGAAAGGGAGAAAGTAGAAGTACTTGATTACGGTGCTGACGACTATATCGTAAAACCATTTGGGACATCGGAACTGCTTGCCCGCATACGGACAGCGCTTCGCCACAGCCCCCAAAGCATGGGAGGGGAATCAAATGGAACTGAGAAGATAACCATTGGTGATCTTGAAATTGATTTCGGAAAACGGCTGGTTCTTCTTGAGGGAAATATGGTTCATCTGACGCCGGTAGAGTATAAAATCCTTGCATTGCTGTCAAAAAACCCAGGAAAAGTGCTTACCCATGATTATATTATCAAGGAGATATGGGGAGCTTATGCCGATGACAGCCATACTCTGCGTGTTAATATGGCAAATATCCGGAGAAAAATTGAATCAAATCCGGGATTCCCTAAATATATTTTAACGGAAATGGGAGTAGGATACCGAATGGCAGAGGAAATAAATGAAAACAGGACAGGAGTGTGATAAATATGAAGCGGCTGATTTTAGTAACATCCCCTCCGGCAAGCGGAAAAACATATATATCCAAACAGCTTGCCAGGAATTTAAAGCACGTGGTTTATCTTGATAAAGATACTCTGATCGTTTTATCCAAGCAGATATTTGTGGCAGCGGGTCAGGAATACAACAGAAGTTCTGATTTTTTTGAGGCGAATATCCGGGATTATGAGTATATGGCAATCGTTGATCTTGCCATGGAAGCTTTGGACTATGATGATATTGTTCTGATTAACGCTCCATTTACAAGAGAAATAAGAGATACCGGGTATATGAATGCCCTGCGGAAAAGACTGGCAGAAAAAGATGCAAAGCTTACCGTAATATGGGTTCAGACGGATGTGGAAGTATGCAGGCAGAGGATGATTGAGCGAAACAGTGACCGGGACCAGTGGAAGCTGGACCATTGGGAAGAATATATTGCAGGTGTTAATTTTGACATACCAGAAGAATTAGATGATCCAGACTGTAACGATGATCTGTTAATCTTTAAAAACTCCTCGGATACTGAATTTCAGGCATCCATGAAAGAAATATTAGAAATTATTGAAAGTGAATAGCTTTTACTTTTATATGTAAAACAGGCTGACTCCGGAACAAGGAGGCCAGCCTGTTTTATTAAAAGCAAATTAATACAAGCTATTAAAAATCTGTATTGACTAACATATCATAATGTTATATCATTAAAATATATTAAATAGATCCGGTAACTGCCAATATAGCAATAGCAGGCGGATTATTAAAAAGGAGTATACTATAATGAGACAACGAGTTCGCAAAGGGATATTGGTTTTCTCTGCTTTAATGTTTCCAATGACATTTTTTCTTTTATCCCCTTTTGTAATTGTTTTATCTGCCACACAAGGTGTTTTGAATGGAAGTGCCATGATTTTTGGTTTTCTCCTGATATTTTCGGTCATTGGAAGCCGGCTTTTCTGCGGATGGCTTTGCCCCGGAGGAGCTGTTCAGGATTATATTTCCGGTGCTAACAACCGCCACTGGAACAGCAGGTGGAAGAATCTGACCAAGTATATGGTCTGGCTGGTGTGGTTTTCATTCATCGTTTTTCTTTGGATACATAATCGTCCCCTAAAAGCAGATTTTCTGTATTTCATTGACATCAATACGCTATACCTTATCATTTATGTAATTGTAATGTCCATCATCTATTTATTCACTTTAATGACTGGGAAACGTGGAATGTGCCACAGCCTTTGCTGGATGGCTCCGTTTATGGTAATTGGCGAAACAATTGCAGACGCTCTTCATATACCAAGATTCCGGTTGAAAGCGAAACCCGATCACTGCGTCTCCTGTGGTAAATGCAGCAAAATCTGTCCAATGGGGCTGGATATAGCTGAGATGGTTAAATCAGGACGTGTAGATAGTAAAGAATGTATTAACTGCCTGGAATGTGTGGATGGTTGCCCAAAGAAAGCAATAAAATTTGGAATATACAAGAGATAATCTTATGAAAATCTTAGGTAATTCTAATGCAAAAAATTATAAATAAAGCAGTTGTATTTGATATAATAATAGAATAGCTTTGAATTCTTAAAATTATCTGAGAGGTGGTAGCCGGTTTTGAATGACAAAATACTTGTGGTAGATGATGAGCAGGAAATTGCTGATCTGATCGAGGTGTATTTAAACAATGAGAACTATACGGTATACAAATTTTATTCTGCCAGGGCTGCTATGGCTTGCATGGAAAAGACGAAACCAGACCTTGCCATTTTAGATGTTATGATGCCTGACATAAACGGGTTTGAACTTTGCAGGAAAATTCGGGAGCATGATACCTATCCGATTATTATGCTCACCGCAAAGGATGAGGAAGTTGATAAAATCACAGGTCTGACATTAGGAGCTGATGATTATGTTACAAAGCCTTTTCGACCGCTGGAATTAATAGCCAGAGTAAAGGCACAGCTGCGAAGATATAAAAAGTATAATGGGGCAAAAGAAGAATTGGAATCATCTCCGGTTTTATGTCACTCGGGACTTGAAATAAACACCAATACCCACGAATGTCTGCTTAACGGGAAACCTGTCTGGCTGACGCCTACTGAATTTTCCATACTCCGTATTCTGCTGGAAAATATGGGCAAGGTAGTAAGCTCTGAGAAGTTGTTTCGTGATATCTGGCAGGACGAGTATTACAGCAAAAGTAATAATACTATAACGGTTCATATCCGGCATCTGCGTGAAAAACTGGGAGATACGGGTGAGGAATCCAAATACATCAAAACCATATGGGGAGTGGGATACAAGATATAAAAAAACAGAAGGTGATGGCAATGAAAGTTAACAGTATGGAAAAAAAGCTTGGGGTGAAACTTTGTATTTCTTTACTTCTCTATACCTTGGGAGGTTATATACTGGCAATTCTGGCTGATTATGGTTTAAGTAAATATTCTGATTCATTATTCCAGTGGCTTCATTTAAGAATAGAACTGATCTACTGTCTTTATCTGGTTGCTGGTTTTTGCTGTATATTTTATCATTACTGGAAAAAACCATGGGCTTATTTGGAGGAAGTAGTCAATGCTGCTAAAACGGTATATCAGCAAAATGACAGCACCATTGAATTATCGGAACCTCTAAAAGAGGTGGAAAAACAGATGAATCAGATTAAAATGTCGGTTCTTCTCAGCCAGCAGTCTGTAAAAGAGGCTGAAAATAAAAAGAATGAACTGATCATGTATCTTGCACATGATATTCGAACGCCTCTCACCACCGTAATCGGTTATTTAAACCTGCTGGAGGAAGCGCCTGATATGCCTTCTGAACAAAAGGTAAAATATGTGGGGATTGCTTTAAAAAAGGCCAACCGCCTGGAGAAACTGATTAACGAATTTTTTGAAATTTCCCGGTATCATACCCAGCAGATTAAATTGAAGAAAGCGGAGGTTGATTTATACTATATGCTGGTCCAGCTTATGGATGAGTTTTTTCCGGTTCTGTCTGCAAGGGGAAATTATGCAGTACTTCATGGAGATGAGACACTGTCGGTTTATGGAGATCCGGAAAAACTGGCCCGTGTATTTAACAATATTCTGAAAAATGCTGCTGCATACAGTTACCCGGATACGGAAATAACAATTTCAGCAAAAAAGCAGAAGGAATTTATTCTTATTACATTTGAAAACCATGGACCCACAATTCCAGAAGATCAGTTATCTGGAATATTTGAAAAGTTTAACCGTTTGGATGATGCCCGTAAAACAGATACCGGAGGTGCCGGGCTGGGGTTATCCATTGCTGATGAAATCGTCCGTCTGCACGGCGGAGAAATAACTGTGCAAAGTGAATCGGAAACAGTTACCTTTGTGGTATCACTTCCCGCCTGATTTTAGGAAAAATCAATCACATATTAGGATTTTCTTAGGAAAATCTCCAGCTGTTCTTAAAGTTAAAAACGTCCCTGTTCTGTAAAATAAAACAGAACAGGGATGTTTTTATTTTAAAATAAGCATTCTGGTGATATGTCAAGAATAACTTAGAAAAGATTTTGATATGTTTTAGTTATAAAAGGGTTCACTTAATAAAGCATACAAGA
>NZ_PTJA01000005.1 GCF_002934545.1 Lacrimispora xylanisolvens | reverse complement strand
GTAGGCAGACTTTCGGAGCGCCTTCCGGGCGCAAGCAGGAAATAAACCCCTTATAGGGGTTGAGCAAGCCACCGGCTAAGCCGGTGGTATTGACTCGGATCGTGACTCCAGCTATGCACAGACCTGCATTCAACATGCAAAGGAGCTGTTTTCATTTGCTGACAAAACTAAAAGTGACAGCGGTTATACCGCAGCCAATGGCTTTTACACTTCCAGCAGCGGTTTCTACGATGAACTGTCCTGGTCTTGTGTATGGCTATATATAGCAACCAAAGATTCCGATTATCTGGACAAAGCAGAATCCTATGTACCAAACTGGGGCACAGAATCTCAATCTACAACCATTTCCTATAAATGGGCGCAATGCTGGGATGATGTGCATAATGGCGCTACTTTGCTACTTGCAAAATTAACCGGAAAAGAGTTGTACAGGAACAGTATGGAAATGCATCTGGATTATTGGACAACCGGATATAATGGCAGCCGCATTTCCTATACGCCAAAGGGGCTTGCCTGGCTGGATACCTGGGGCTCTTTAAGATATGCCACCACCACAGCTTTTTTAGCCAGCGTTTATGCTGACTGGTCAGGCTGCAGTGCAAAAAAGGTGGAAACCTACAAGAACTTTGCCAAACAGCAGATTGATTATGCTCTGGGAAGCAGCGGCCACAGTTTTTTGGTCGGCTATGGAATAAATTCTCCCAAAAGACCTCATCACAGAACAGCCCACAGTTCCTGGGCGGACAGCATGAGCGTACCCGCATACCACAGGCATACCCTTTACGGGGCTCTGGTAGGAGGACCGGATAAAGACGACAGTTATACGGATGATATTAATAACTATATCAATAATGAGGTCGCCTGTGACTATAATGCCGGATTCGTGGGAGCACTTGCAAAACTTTATGGAGAATACGGCGGAGATCCCATTGCCGACTTTAAGGCAATCGAAGAAGTAACCAACGACGAATACTTTGTGGAAGCTGGAATTAACGCTTCAGGCAGTAATTTTATAGAGATCAAGGCTATATTAAATAATTGCTCGGGATGGCCTGCAAGGATGGGAGACCATTTATCATTTAAGTATTTTGTTGATATAACAGGAGCTGTAAAGAAAGGCTATACAGCTGACGATTTTACTATCACTGCAAGTTACAACCAGGGAGCGGCCATATCCCGGCTTTTGCCCTGGGCAGAGGCTGAAAATATTTATTATGTAAATGTTGATTTTACAAAAGTCAAAATTTATCCGGGCGGACAATCTGCCTACAAAAAAGAAATCCAGCTTCGAATCGCCGCACCGGAGAGCATGGCATCCTGGGATCATACCAATGATTATTCCTATACCGGATTAGACGGTGTAACTTCTGGAAAAGTAGTTAAGACAACCTATATTCCGGTATATGACGCTGGGGTAAAAGTATTCGGCAATGAGCCGGGCAGTTCCTCAGGCAGTTCCTCTATTAGTCCGGTAACTGCAACTTTTGACAAATACAATCCTGAGGATGTATCAGCGACCGTGATATACAATGGAAATACACTTGACAATATAAAAAATGGCACCGATCTGCTGGTGAAAGAAACCGATTATGTCGTATCCGATAATACTGTTACTATTTTAAGCTCCTATCTGGCAGGTAAATCAGTTGGCAAATTACGATTAACCTTTGATTTCAGCGGAGGGAACGATCCTGTTTTCACAATAACCATAACAGATAGTTCAGTTATCCCTACAGGAGATTTGAAAGTCCAGGCGTTTCATATGAATACAGCTGAAACCGTAAGCAGCATTGCAGCAAAAATCAGATTGTATAATACGGGAACCGGGGACGTCAATCTTTCTGATATTAAATTAAGATATTATTACACGATTAATGGAGAAAAAGAACAGCAGTTCTGGTGCGACTGGTCTTCCGCGGGAACTGCCAATGTGACAGGTGCTTTTGTAAAAATGAAAGAAGCAAAGAGTGATGCCGACTATTATATGGAAATTGGTTTTAACGAAGCATCAGGTCCCCTTTCTGCCGGTAAATCCGTGGAATTACAGGTGAGGTTTTCCAAGGCAGACTGGACGAATTATATCCAGACAGATGATTATTCCTATCAGGGAACCGGCACGTCTTATGCCGACTGTGATAAAATAACAGCATACCTGGCGGGAAATCTGCAGTGGGGGATAGAACCTTAATTACTTGTGTATAGATTCAATAATGATTTTTTAGAAGACAAACACAGAAACAGGGCTGTTGCAAGTCAGCCCTGTTTCTAATATGGAGAAGCATGAATGATGCGATATGGGTATATTAAATATCATTTATCGATTAAATGTATCGGTAAATGCATCCAGCGTTCTGTAATAAGAAGCCTTTGGAGTCCAGATATTTGAGAAAAGCAGAGGACTCTTATCCTTTCTCCAGGAGATATCATCTGACATTCCCCACCAGGTGAATCCTGTAATGTTGCCGCCTTCCTTTTTCACTTCGCAGACTGCCTTCATAACGTCATATACATAAGCTGCCTGTTCTGATTCAGATTTGGCACCAGCATCAAATTCTGTAATCTGGATCTCTAACCCAGCATTCTTAAATTTGGTATAGGCCTGTTTGAAATAGGAAGCACTTGGGAACGTTGATTCAAGGTGAGACTGTCCGCCAACACCGTTGCATAATTTCTTCTCTGCATTGATAAACTGAATCAACTTAACAATATTGTCAGCTTCCATATACTCATTATAATCATTATAGAATAAGCTGACTTTATCAGTCAGTTTAAAATAGCTTAATGTTTCATTGGCATAACGGAAAGCACTTTTTACAAATTGCGGACTTGTTGAAACACCTCCGTAAATTCTTACCCAATCTGAATTTGCCGGAGAATGCAGATATTCATTTACAACATCCCATGCGTATACCACACTGCCGTATTCACTCAGATAGACGTGATTCATAACTGTCTTTATATAAAACTCCATACGTGCATTCATTGTGTTTTGATCTACATAATTTGCGCCGGCGTTATAGCCTGAGCGGAACAGCCAGGTTGGAGTCTGACCATGCCATACCAGAGTGTGGGCGCGAACTCCCAGTCCATTTTCATAACAGATTTTTAATACTTTATCAACCGTGTTAAAATTGATTCTTGGCACAGTAGCCTCTGTATAGTTGCTGGGAATGTAATATCCTAAGGATTTAGCTTCAGCTACTGAAATCAAATTAGGTGAACCGCCAAGCAGTGCATCTGGTTTCATCTCATTTTCAAGCGTGATACTGTTGTACCTTTGCTTGATCAGATTTAAGGTGGAAGCGTTTTGCAACTGGGCCAGCGTTACACAGGTTCCTGATCTCTGGAATTTGGTTCCATATGTATTTAACAAAGTCTGGTCGGCGGTTGCTGCCTGGGTAACTCCTAATGATGAAGCGGTAAGTGCAATAGCAGATATAACAGTTAAAAGCCTTTTTGTAAATGTTCTTTTCATTCAATTACCCCCTTGTATTTTGATTAATTATTTTAAAGATACTTTGAAATTTTGTCTCTAAAACAACAGGCTTTTTATCTCTTGTATTTTTAATTCAACTCCTTTCCAACCCAGTAGTTTTTAGATACGCTGTTTCAAAGTTTCCTTGCTATCAAAACTATGAAAAAATAAATAATGCTGATTATGATCAATTATATCTTATCAAATACGGATCTGTTCTTATAAGGTATTACAAATTTAACATATTATCCGTATTAAAATAGATATATGTAACTATTACGATACTGTTCGTCATTTTTTCGTTATTATCTGTTTCAATCATGGGAAAGAAATAATTATAATGAATGGAAATCATCAATTTATCAGCACAATTGACTGAAAAATTCTTTAATGATACAATATGGACGTGTACCGTATATATGATTTTAATTTTAAAGGTGGTTATTTATGGATAATAAATTTATTCGCAGTATAAAAATTGATTGGAGCATGATTGAAGAAGATTCATACTTGAGAAAAATTCAATCAATTAATAAAATTAGCGAGCTTTCATTTACAAATAATATAACTTTCTTTATAGGAGAAAACGGAACGGGTAAATCTACATTGCTTGAAGCAATTGCAGTGGCTTACGGATTTAATCCAGAGGGAGGCACGTTAAATTATAGATTCAGCACATATAATGACACTTCGGAATTAAGCGATGCGATAAGCATATCCAAAGGTTTTAAGAGACCCTTGTCCAGCTTTTTCTTTCGCGCTGAAAGTTTTTATAATGTAGCGACAAAAGCCATCGAATATAATAGCCTGTACGGAGAAAAGGGGTTACATGAGCAATCTCATGGTGAAAGTTTTTTGTCATTCTTTCAAGCATTTCAAAATGAGGGTATCTATATAATAGATGAACCTGAATCTGCATTATCAATGCAGAGACAATTAACGTTGCTTATTCAAATTGCTGAAATGGCTAAAAAAGGATCGCAGTTTATTATTGTCACACATTCTCCTATTTTGCTGGCAATACCAAATTCTTCTATATGGTCATTTGATAATGGAGAAATTCATGCTTGTGAATATGAGGAAACAGAGAATTTTCAAATACTAAAAATGTTCGTAAATAATCGAGAATCATTTATAAAACAGTTATTAGCGGATGGCAAATAAAAAAACGTAGAGCATGCTGATGTGACCCCTAAAAGTTAGATCTGAAATCTAACATTTGGGAGGTCGGTTCATGCTTCTACGTTTTTTTACAACAATATCATTAATGTAACCTGTAGTTGTGCGCACATCAAATCCTGATGCATTTCTGTCGGGGAGTACAGGAAAGGCTGTCCATACGCGGAAAGGAAAAATAAAAGGCAAGTTGTTCTTTGGTATTCCCTGGGCTATAATGAATCTATAAAATACGATTTGCATTTCCAGGGGGATACATATATGCAGATTTTAACCAATCAATTCCAAAAAGAGTTGAAAGAACATGGGGATTTTCAATTTCCATTACTAATTAGTAATGAAAAACTATCAAAGTATGACTCAAATTCATTTCTCTGGCATTGGCATCCAGAAATTGAACTTACACTAGTTACTCAGGGGCAGATGATATATGAGATCAATAATGAAGAATTTCATCTTTGTCAGGGAGAGGCTCTTTTTGGTAATGCAAGAGTACTTCACACAGGCCGCATGTATGAAAATATGGATTGCGAGTATGTATCAATTACATTCGATCCCAGGTTAATTTATTCTTATGAAAACAGTATTATCTACTTAAAATACGTATCCCCGTTCATTCAGAACCTTTCTTTGTTCTCTATTTGTTTTGATTTAACTAAGCCCTGGCACAAAGAGATCATAAAGATTCTGAATGAAATTATCACCATTCATCAATTACAAAAGGATACTTATGAAATAGACGTTTTAATCAAATTACTTGAATTTTGGAAAGTGTTATATCTAAACTATGATACAACTCAGACAATTACATCACCTGAACGACACAATTATGAAAGAATCAGAAGCATTTTATCATTCATAGAAAAGAATTACAGTGATAAAATAACGTTAGAAGAGATTGCAGATCACATTCATATCTGTAAAGGGGAATGCTGCAGAATTTTTAAGCAGTATATGAAGATTCCTCTCTTTCGGTTTATATTGGAATATCGGATTGAAAAAAGCTTAAAAGATCTGGTAACTTCCAATGATACCATTGGAAATATTGCTGCTAAGGCAGGTTTTAACGATTCCAATTACTATTCTCATACATTTTACAAAGTGAAAGGATGTTCCCCAACCGAGTATCGCAAAAAGACTTTGAAACATAATAAATAAAAGGTTTTCAATTAAGTTCTGAATATATTACACGATCTCCCTATTTTGTTTAAGGTTTGAATCTTGAAAGACCTGTAAAATGAAGCTAACGAACGAATCAATCATGGAATGAGTGATTATGAAAGGAGATATCATGGGGGAAAATAACGGGGTAGGGGATTCGGAATTTCTTATAAGCATTCTGGTTGCTGTTTACAACATGAAGGATACATTAGACAGATGTATCCAATCTTTAATTAATCAGACATTGGATCATATCGAAATAATAATCGTAGATGATGGTTCAACCGATGGATCGGGGGAGATTTGTGACCGGTATGCCTCAGAGGATAGGCGTATCAAGCTAATTCATCAAAAGAACCAGGGATTATCTGCAACCAGAGAAGTTTGTTTAAAAAATGCATCGGGTCAATATATCAGTTTTGTTGACAGTGATGACTGGTGTGAATTGGATATGTGTGAAAAGCTGTATGATGAGGCCATTGGATCATCAGCCGATTTGATATTCTTTTCTGCCTACAGGCACCGTCAGGATGGAGTTGCCATTATATGCAACCTCCCCTTGCCCGCTGGTCTGTACCAAATCTCAGATTTATATGATTGCTACATTCTTCCTCTATATGGTGATATACAGCAGGACCAGTTAATCACCACAGGCTACATCTGGTGCTGCCTGTTTAAAAGAGAAATGATAGATGGCATAAAGTTTTACAAAAATGTCTTTCTGCATGAAGATGAGATTATGATTCTTCAGTCCTTTATGAGGGCAAACAGCTTATTCATAACGGATCGACCCTTCTATCACTACAACAGAATGTCCTCTAATTCCTTGAGTAAACGGTCTACATACTGGAATAATTACTGGGATAATATAATTGAGGTATACAAAGCTAAGAAGGAATTTGCAGAAATTTTCTTTGATGATGAGATTAGATTTATGGGAAGATTAAGCACTTCTTTGCAGTTGAAATTTCTAAGAAGCATAAGAAATGAAACCCATTATGAGAATCCAGCCGGGTTCTGGGGCGGACTTTTCAATGTATACAAACTAAGAAATAAGGAATTCTTATTTAAAAATAAAAAATATTTGCTGAAAAACGAATTTACACCAGCTGAAAAAATCCTGCTTATACTAATCGAGTTGCGACTGTATTTCGTCGTGTATTTTTACTATGCGCTGGTCTGCGGCCGTATGCGGAAGTTTCATGAAAAAACAAAAAATTAGTGTATAGAAAAAGCCTCTGCATTGGTTCTCAATGCGAGGCTTTCTTAGACCGTTAATTAATTAAATGTAACTTATCAGCTGCCCGGTATAAGGTGCGCCCGGCAGGGAATTCCGTTAATTCCTCCCCGCTGATTCCCCCGAATTTTAATATCAGATAAAAATAAGCGAAGACAGAAGCCGTGATTGCCAAAAGTACAGAGATAGAATTAATTCTGATAACGAAATAAATTCCATGATAAACAGCATAGCAGATCACTCCCATGATAACAGAACATAAAAATGGTTTCAGGAAGATCTTGGTTTTATTCTCTCTATAACTCAAATATTTATTCAGAGCGAAGCTATTTAAAATCATTACGATGAGTGGAAGCGTGATATTTCCAATAATCAGAGAATATATTCCCAGATTAAAATGATTTAAACAGAGATAGACCACGCCGATATGAATGACCAGGCCTATTGCTGAATTTATAACTGGAATTTTCATCTTATTAATTCCTTGTAAGGTGGAACTGGTTATGGTTGAATAAGCATAAAACAGAATGGCGGATGCACCGGTCAACAACAAATTTCCGCCTAATATCACGTTATATCTTGGAAACAGAATGCTTAAAACTGGCTTTCCCAGAACCATTAAACCAATTGCACTTGGAAAGGCAATATTCATATTAAAAAGGATTGCGCTTGATATTTTCTTCCTGGTCTCATGGTACTTTTTATTGGTATGTGAGCTTACAATACTTGGTATCATGGAACCCCCAAAGGAACTGGAGATGGCAATGGGAACACTGATTAACAGCTTATAAAGTGTACTGTAGTTACCCTGCAGAATACTGATGTCAGTTTCAGAAAATCCTTTACGCCCCATGATATTATTAAACAATGATATATCAATGACGCCATTAACCTGATAAACTGTCTGACTTAATATAATAGGAATTACCGTTATAAAAATGGATTGATATATGATTTTAATACTGTCGGTGGGTTCTGCATCATATTTTCTCATCTGTCTTCGAATATTGGGAGAATACAAAACAAATATAAAGATAAGAAACAGTAATCCGGATAATGCTCCGATACAGGTTCCCAGTGTACCTCCGGCTGCTCCCCAGGCAGCCACTTCAGGAGAAGAACTGTTTATGCTGATTAAATAACTGGCAGCTGCGATACTGACAACTGCATTTATGATCTGCTCAATTACCTGGGAAACAGCTGTTGGAACCATGGTACTCTTTCCCTGAAAAAAGCCTCGAAACACACCCATCACGGAAACGATAAAAATCGTAGGGGCTAATATTTTCAGGGATTTGGATACTCCCGCGTATTTGTTTAACAGGCTGCTTTCAATCCAGGAAGCATTAAAAAACAGAAAAAGACTTGCTGTTAAGCCTACAATAATTGAAAAAATAAAACAGTTGAGAAGATAAATGTTGGCGTTTTTAAATCTTCTTTGTATCAGTTTTTCAGATATTAATTTTGAGACAGCCAACGGCATGCTGTATGAAGATAAAATTAGTATAATATTATAAATTTCAAAAGCGGCAGAATAGATGCCCATGGCTTTTTCTCCAATAATATTAGCCATGGGGATTCTGTAAATTAACCCGATTATGCGTACTGTGATTGATGCAACGGCTAAAATACTGCCCTGCTTAATAATGCTGTTTCTGTTTTCTTTCTGGTTTGTCATATTAATTCTATTCCTCTGTCATATTTACTTCAATGCTTTGTATGATAAACTGTTATGCTGTATTATCTTACATCAATTGTTCCGTTATTACAATCCCGATATCATTTACTCTGTTAATCCAATCAGTCTCATATAAAAAAATTACACTCATATATAGATAAAGCAAAAATAATTCATATGTATCTAAAATGATACTTGAGGTCATAACAAAAATATTGTATAATATACACAAAAATAGAAAGGAAGAGCAAAGATAAGTGTATGAAAAGACCAAATACATCGGATATCCAATTTAACACCCCGTTTATACGTCAGCGTGCAGATCCGTTTATATGCAGACATGAAGATGGAACCTATTATTTTACGGCCTCAGTACCTGAGTACGACAGGATTATCTTGCGCAGTGCAGATACGGTTACGGGGTTACAGACTGCAAAAGAGCATGTGATATGGTGGAGACACGAAAGAGGGGAGCAGAGCCTCCACATATGGGCGCCGGAGCTTCACTATTTAAATGGCTGCTGGTATATCTATTATGCTGCCGGGGAAAGAGAGAACAAGTGGAAGATCAGACCTTATGTGCTGCAGTGCACGGGTCCGGATCCTGTAAATGACAAGTGGAACGAGTTAGGCAGGATGCAGGCATCAAAGGATGATCTCTTCACATTTCAGGATTTTTCTCTGGATGCAACTGTTTTTCAGCATGAGAAAGAATACTACATGG
Organism: Lacrimispora xylanisolvens; assembly: GCF_002934545.1. Lineage (GTDB taxonomy): Bacteria > Bacillota > Clostridia > Lachnospirales > Lachnospiraceae > Lacrimispora > Lacrimispora xylanisolvens. The sequence continues at coordinate 368,063 of NZ_PTJA01000005.1, read as the reverse complement.
TCTGGGCAGAGAAAACCGGAACTGGGAAAAAGATATCTCAGCTGTATCTGTCTAAGATGGAGAATCCCTGGAGATTGTCGGGGGAACATATCCTGCTGTCCACACCGGATTATGACTGGGAGCGAAGAGGCTTCTGGGTAAATGAGGGACCGGCGGTTTTAAAGCGTGACGGCAGGATATATCTGACTTATTCCGCTAGTGATACAGGAAGGAATTACTGCATGGGCATGTTAACCCTGGATATGTCTGGGGATGTGATGGATCCTCATGCATGGAAGAAATGCAGAAAGCCTGTTTTAGTAACGGACGAAACAAAGAACATCTATGGACCTGGTCATAATTCTTTTGTAAAATCACAAGATAATGTCACTGATTATTGCATCTATCATGGGAGAGAGTATGGTGAAATAGATGGAAATCCTCTGTATGATCCCAACCGGCATACGATGATCATGAAAGTAAGATGGAATGAAGAAGGGGATCCAGCATTTTCTTTTGAGGTGTAATTTTTTGCTAAAATGTTTAGAAAATACTATATTAATTTAATATAATGTAAAGGAGAAACGATATGAAGCGTAATTTAACTGTTTTTATGGCTGGTGCTGTAACGGTGGCTATGATTTTATCTGGATGCAGTACCAAAACAGGAACAGATCCAAAAGCAAATAACGATGTACAGGAATCAGCATCAGAAGATAACAAAGAAGTGGTGAATACAGTTGGACCGGATTCCGGTACACACCTTAATATGTGGTCATTTGCCGAGCTGCATAATACATTTTACGCGGATATGGTGGAACGGTGGAATAAAGAGAACCCTGACCGTCAGATTCAGGTAACCTTTACGACTTATCCATTTTCCGATATGCATAATAAACTGATTATGGCATTACAGACCGGACAGGGAGCGCCGGATCTCTGTGATGTGGAGATCGGTCAGTTTCCGAACTTTCTTCAGGGAGATGTGCAGCTTTACCCATTAAACGATGCTATAAAGCCGTATCAGAATAATCTGGTACCTTCCAGATTAGATGTTTATTCAAAAGATGGTAATTACTATGGTGCGCCTACCCATGTAGGAGCTACGGTTATGTATTACAATACGGAAATACTGGATCAGTATGGAATTGATTATACAAAAATCAAGACATGGGATGATTACACCGAGGCCGGAAGGAAATTAAAAGAGGCGTCAGACGGAAAGGTGAAGCTGACCAGTGTGGATACTGGTGGCGTTGACTGGCTGACAGTTGCCATGTCTGAATATGGGGAAGACTGGGCAGCTGGTAAGGGCGGCACCCTGAATGTGGAACTTGAATCTGTGAAAAATATGCTTACCATGCAGCAGGCCTGGTTAAAAGACGGTATCGCCATGGTCTCACCAGCTGGAATTGTGGATTTGGAAGAAGGGTTTCAGAATATCCTGGATGGTAATATTGCTTCTTTTCCCAAGGCATTATGGTTTATGAGCCGCTTTGTTAATTATATGCCTGAAATGAAAGGGAAGATCGCGCTGGCACCATTGCCGGTATTTGAAGAAGGTCAGAACCGGTCTGTAGGAATTGGTGGAACAGGAACTGTGGTGACGAAACAGTCTTCAGATCCAAAACTGGCAGCAGATTTTATTACATATGCCAAGTGCTCTACAGAAGGAAGCCGCCAGATTTGGGAGCAGCTTGGATTTGATGTCTGCAATACAGACCTATGGACGGATGCTACGGTAACTCATGATTCCTCCAATCAATATATAAGCTTTTTTAAGACAAATCCCTTTGATGTTTTAAATGAGATTAAATCAGAAATCAATACCCTAAGTATTACAAAGATGACTCCTGCAATTAATGATTATTTCTGTACAACTACCTTAAACCAGGTATTACAGGATGGTAAGGACGTGGATGAGGCTTTAAAGGAAGCACAGGATTATCTGGAATTGGAGCAGTAGTTCTGTTATTCTTCACCATTGGAGGGGGTTGAATGAAAATAAAACGGATTTTCTATTCGCAAAAAGCAGCTCCATTTCTATTTGTGCTGCCATTTTTATTGAGTTTTACTGTGTTTTGGATCTATCCTCTGTTCAGCACGGTTAAAATGAGCTTTCAGAGTATTCTTCCGGGTCAGATTGAATGGATCGGTCTTACAAATTATGAGAAGCTGTTGAAAGATACCACGTTTCATACAGCAATCAGAAACAGTCTTACCTATATGTTTTTTTCTATTGCTTTACTGATTCCGTTTCCAATGTTGTTTGCTGTTCTGATGGACAGCAATCTGGTAAAGGCAAAAGGATTATGGAAAGGGGCATTATATTTGCCAGCCCTGACATCTGTGGTGATTTCAGGAACTTTATTCCGCCTGATGTTTTCCGAACTTCCGACGGGTCAGATGAATGTCTTTTTAAATTTTCTGGGAAAGGCACCTATTCCATGGCTGAAAGAAAAAGGATTCGCCATGTGCGCGCTTTTAACCCTTTGCTGCTGGAGGTGGACCGGCGTAAATATGCTGTATTTTCTGTCTGGTCTTAAAAGCATTGATACCACCCTGTATGAGTCAGCATCCATAGACGGTGCATCGGCATGGAACAAATTCCGTTATATTACCATTCCTTTGCTGAGACCCACCACCATCTACGTACTGACCATCAGTGTTTATGCCGGACTGTCCATGTTTTTGGAGAGCTTTATGCTGTGGGCAGGTAATTCTTCGCCAAAAAATATTGGGCTGACCATTGTGGGATATCTTTATAAAAGGGGAATTGAAAAGAATCAGATGGGATATGCCTCAGCTGTGGGTCTGACTCTCCTTGGTATGGCACTCATTATAAATGTGGTTCAGCTGATTCTTAACGGAACTTTTAAAAAGGAGGAAAATTAATTATGAATATTAATAAGAAAAAACTCCTTTCCGCAGTGTCAACGGCAGCCTTCGCATTCCTCAGCCTATTGGTACTGTTTCCTGTATTGGCAGGCTTTCTGGCTTCCTTTCGGCCAGGAAGAGAATTGATCCGACGGGGGCTCAGCATTAATCTGGATTTTTCCACAATGTCATTTAACAATTATACTTATCTTTTTTCCTGGAATGCGGATTCAAAAAAGTATTTTATGTGGTTTAAAAACAGCATGGTACTGACTTTGCTTTCCGTAGTACTCACCCTGATTATCTGCTATTTTGTAGCTTATGGACTGACCATGTATAACTATAGGCTGAAGAATGTGTTGTTCTTTCTGGTAATTGCAACCATGATGGTCCCGTTTGAGATTTTGATGCTGCCTCTGTATCAGGAGATGATCGATTTAAAACTGATTGATACCACTGCCGGCGTAATTCTTCCCGGGTTATGCAGTGCATCTACTATCTTTTTCTTCCGTCAGTATATGGTTTCTCTTCCAAAGGAACTACTGGATGCCGGAAGGATCGATGGAGCCACAGAGTTTGGAATCTGTGTTAAAATCATGATGCCCTTAACCAAACCTGCATTTGCGGCCATGGGGATTTTATGTGCCATGGGATCATGGAATAATATGCTCTGGCCCATGATGGTTTACCGGAGCTCCAATCAATTCACTTTGCCAATTGGCCTGAATACGTTGCTGACCCCTTACGGCAATAATTATGATTTATTAATTGCAGGATCCATGTTTGCAATTTTACCAGTATTGATCGTATTCTTAAGCTTTCAGAACTATTTTATTGAGGGCATGACAGCTGGAGCAGTAAAGGGGTGAAGAAATGGGCGGAGGAATAAAACGTATAAAAGCAGTTAAGTATGCAGCTGCAGTTTCGGTTATGGTTCTGCTGGTATCCGGGGGAATCGCTGCCTTTGCAGGGGGAAGAAGTAAATTACCGGATCGGGTATCAGTCCACGATCCATCCATAGTAAAGGCCAAAAACGGAGAATATTATATATTTGGTTCTCATCTGGCAGGCGCAAAATCAAAAGATTTGGTGGACTGGAGATCTCTGGGCGGGGATTATGATAATGTTACCAATAACTGGATTCTTGGAAATGTAAAAGAGAATCTGGCAGAATCATTTCGATGGGCAGGTTACGATGATGGAGACTGCTCAGGTGGGAAATATGCCGTATGGGCGCCGGATGTGATATGGAATCCCTATTATAAAAACGGTGATGGTACAAAAGGGGCCTATATGATTTATTACAGCGCCTCCTCCACATGGCGCCGCTCCTGTATTGGTTATGCAGTATCACAGGAGATAGAAGGACCCTATACCTATGTCAGTACCGTTATCTATTCCGGTTTTACAAAAGACGGAAAGCCAGACGGGAAAAGTCAGAGAAATACCCGGTGGGATACGGATGCCATACATATTAAAAAGCTGATCGATTCCGGAAAATTGAAAGATGGATTAAACCCAAAGTGGTTTACTGGGGATGAGTGGAATCACAACTATTGTCCAAACGCCATTGATCCGGCACTGTTTTTTGACAAACAGGGTCAAAGACTCTATATGGTTTATGGTTCCTGGTCCGGAGGAATCTATTTACTGGAACTGGACAGAGAGACAGGAGCTGTAATATACCCGGGAACGGATTTTCAGGATACAATAAGCGGAAATTATGTTGACCGGTATTTTGGTATCCACCTTGCAGGAGGAAATCATCAGTCAGGAGAAGGTCCATATATTGTCTATGATGCTGCCGCCGGATATTATTATTTATATGAGACATATGGAGCGTTGACAGCCAATGGCGGATACAACATGCGCCTGTTTCGGTCAAAGGAGGTCACGGGGCCCTATCTGGATGCTGCAGGCAATCATGCGACAGACAGTAATAGAAACAATGATTCCTACGGCATTAAGCTGATTGGTAATTATAAGTTTTCCGGAGCCAGTGTGGGATATAAAGCGGCCGGCCACAATTCAGCATTCATTGACGAAGACGGACAGCATTATCTAATTTACCATCAGAGATTTGATCAGGGTACCGAGTATCACGAAGTCCGGGTTCACCAGCAATTTCTTAACCAGAAGGGCTGGCCGGTGACGGCAGTATTTGAAAACCGGAATGAAACGGCGGGGCATTACCGGAATAGTGAGATTACGGGCAGATATGAATTTATTAATCATGGTTCGGATACCTCACCCAGGCTTAGCAGCCCGGAATCAATTACTTTGCTGGAAGATGGAAAAATTGAAGGTGACAGGGAAGGAACGTGGGAAAAGACAAAAGGGGATCGGTATGATTACATCACCCTTAGAATGGACAATACGGAGTATCATGGCGTATTCTTTAAACAGCATAACGAAAAAATGGATTCTGAGCAGGTGATGACTTTTACTGCCATTGGGGATAATAACACCAGTATATGGGCCAGCAGGGTAAAATGAGTCGTTGGGTTCATTAAAAAACAGTATTGTATGAAAACAAGAATTCATGTATGATGATAGTTAGAATAAAGAGAAGATTTTCATAGTATACTGCTCATTTGCGTGAAAGGATTTGCTATGCTGCATATTAAGAGTGTTGAGGAAGGGCTGAAGATATTTGTGGCTCTGGGATCGGAATTAAGAATTAATATTATAAAGCTTCTAATTGAGCACACCGAATTGAACATGAATGAACTGGCATCCAGTTTAGGGGTGACCAATGGAGCTTTGACCAGTCATATTAAGAAACTGGAAGACTGTGGACTGATTTGTGTGATTTCAGAACACAATGGTCACGGGAACCAGAAAATATGCCGTGTCAATGTAGATAAACTGCTGGTCGATATTGCTCCGAAACAAAGTGACGATGGGAAAAATACCTACACCACGGATATTAAAGTGGGATATTTTACGGATTATGAGGTTCTGCCCACATGTGGTCTGGCCAGCAGCCAGGCAATTATTGGAGAGGTAGATGATCCCCGTTATTTTGCTCACCCGGACCGGTATCAGGCCGACATTGTCTGGTTTACCAAAGGATACGTTGAATATGTAATTCCTAATCTGTTACCACCACTTCAAAAAATAGATCAGATTACATTTTCTGTAGAAATCGGGAGTGAAGCGCCTGGGATTAACAATGACTGGCCATCCGATATTACCATCAGCATCAACAATGTGGAACTGGGAACGTGGACCAGTCCAGGGGATTTCGGTGATGTTCCGGGAATTTTCACACCGGACTGGTGGTTCCCCAACTGGAATCAGTATGGTCTGCTTAAGATGATTGTGGTCAATCAATATGGAACCTTTATTGATGGGTTAAAGATATCTTCCGTCACCATTGATGATTTTAAACTGGATAAACGCAGCCCCATCAAATTAAAATTTCAGGTAAAGGAAGACGCAGTAAATTCAGGCGGTTTAACCATATTTGGAAGCAGCTTCGGTAACTATAACCAGGACATTAAAGTCCGGGTTCACTATAGTCCTGTAAAAGGAAAACGTGAAGAATAATATAGGGAACGCAACAAATACCGGGAAATGATAGTCTGTAAGATATCATTTCCCGGTATTTGCTATTTGACATTCGCCATTTTATTTAATTCATTGGTTAAAGCTAAAACCTCTTCAATACTTGCAGTGGTTTCCTCAATTCCGGATGACTGCTGTTCCGTATTTTTCATGGTTGCATTGGAAAACTGCAGTGTCTTTGTGATTGATTTCTGTACGTCTTCGGTCAGCTGTACCACCTTTGTTGCAGTATCTTTTGAATTCTGAGAAAGCTTTTGTATCTCTGTGGCAACCACTGCAAAGCCTTTTCCAGCCTCACCGGCCCGGGCTGCTTCAATGGAAGCGTTCAGTCCTAACAGCTTGGTCTGATCTGCAATGCTCTTAATTGAGTTGAGAATGACGTTGATCTGTTCGGATATCTGTTTTACATTTAAAATCTCTTTGTTCAGTTCGTTCTGATTTTCATTGACCTGTATGGATGAGGAGGCAAGTTCTTCCATGGTTGCCTCGATCACGGTAAACTGATCTACAAGATCCTTGCTCATTGATTTTAACTTATATTTCTGATAGCCGATCTGGGAAAGGGAGTTAGCAACGATAAACAGTACTTCTGCTGCTGCCTGTATACTTTTTTCTGAGGTAACCTTCACCTCATGAAGGGCATTTATGTATTGATCTTCATTGACTCCGATTTCTCTTGCAACCCGACGGAATTCATCTTCATTTGGCTTGCTGCTTAAGGTCTGTCCGCCGAGAATCGTTCCGATTAATTCTCCTTCCACCATGATTGGAGCTGCAAAATCGATCAGCCCTGAATGGCATTTAAAGATGTAGGGTCTTCCGGTTCTGGCTGCTTCCTGACCGCCTCTTTTATGGGAGGCAGCACACCGGTCGTCTCCGGTTTTGGTTGAATGGGTGTAATTCGCGCAGATTCTGGTATAGGAACTTGGATTTGTAACAGGATTACCCTCCCTGTCCACCGCAACGCTGGCCAGATTCATACTAACTGCAAAATTATCAAGGAATTTCTGCAGCAGACTGATCTCCATTACATCTGAGAGATTGATTTCTGAAAGTGTTTTATAAACATTTTCCTCATGATTCATGTTCATATACATGTCCTCCGTAAATGTAGAAATTTGATACATTGTGTTGAAATATGTCGAATGATTTTACATAAATTTTACCACTTTCAGAGTGATTTGTATATATAATTTGGAAATATTTTATTGATTGTGGTTCTCATTTGGAAGATTGAATGGAGAAAACGTTTAATTCAACCTACTGTTTTTGTATGTATTTTGTCCGTTTTAAAAAATAAAACAAAATGATTAATAATACAATCACATTATTAACGATGTACGTAACATCAGGTCCGGCTGCAGAAGATAGAAAACCGGAATAAAGGATTCCCAGCGGTATCAGGAGATTGGAACTGAATGAAAGCAAAGCAAAAAAACGACCCTGGTATTCAAGGGGAGTATGGATCTGCAAATAGGAATTAAGCGGCACATTTACACATGTTACTAAAAAACCAATGAAGAATTGCAGAATTAAGAACGTACAAAAGTATAATTGTTTCATTGGATAGAACAGGAAGGAGAAGACACCAATACAAATCATCAGAAGGCTGTTAATAAAAATGAGGTGATACATATAATTCTGCAGTTTTATTTTTTTGTTCTTAAAAATAAACAGACCGGCAATGAAGGTTCCAATAATTAAAGATGTGGATGTGAATCCATACAATGTTTCTGATATTTTGTATTTCTGAATAATAATTCCTGGATTCATTATTTCATCACTGCCTCCTATAAAAAAATTCAGTGACATTGCCAGAATAAATAAATTTAGAATATCCTTGTTATGCCAAACAAAATGGAGCCCGCCTTTTAAGTCATGAAACCAGTGAGATTTTTCCAAATGCCTTATTCTGGAGAATGTATACTGGATAAAATATTCCTGGATGGCAGACAGGAAATAAAGACAGACCATGATGACCAGGACAAGTTTAAATCCCCACAGGCCAAAAATAATCGTTCCCAGAACAGGACCGACCAGTGCTGCTCCATTGTCCCCAAAACTTTTGATTCCATTATAGTTTTCAAGTGTATCCGCTGAAACAAGTTCTGTAAACAGAACCTTTGATGAAATTTCAAAAATACTGGAAATAATATTGATAACAATGGTGACGAATAAAAGAATTACAGGATAGATATCTTTTAAGCCATAGGTCAAAAGTAAAATAAAATAAAAAAATGATGTCAGCAGATCACATACCACAATTATATTTTTACGGTTCAGCCGGTCTACAACTAATCCTAAAAATGGGGTGGCAACAATTGCCGGAATTGTAGACAATGTGAAGAAAAGACCGGACCATGCCAGGTCTCCAGAGCTTTTCAGTATATATAGCGGTAAAACTACCAGATAAAAGGCCACACCAAATTTTGAAGTAATTCTGCCTGCAATCAATAAAATAATATTTTTTTTATAATCTTTTTCTTCTTTCATAGTACCCCCCTTTTAACAGATGCATTTAAAATGCATCCTTTTTACCAAGAAATTATACAACATAAAATGTGCGATGTCTATAATATTGCAAACTAAAATTAAAAATGTTTGTATATATGCCTCTAAATCCTATGTGATCACTAACTGTAAAAAACAAATTGGTTTGTCTGCCTGACAGGAGCAATGGTATAATAAAATAAAACAACGAAAAGGAGTGATAATATGAAACTGAAGAATGTACTCTTGACTGTCAAAGATATAGAAATATCCAAGACCTTCTATAAAGAGTTATTTGGTCTTTCTGTTGTAACTGATTTCGGAGAGAATGTAATTCTTACAGAAGGGCTGGTTTTGCAGGAGAAATCTGCCTGGGAGAGTGGAGTTGGGAATGGGGTGCACTTTGGTGGACTTGACAGTGCTCTTTATTTTGAAGAATATGATATGGAACGTTTTCTTAACAGGCTGGAAAATTCCAGCTGTACCATTGAATATCTGAATCCATGTTTTGAGCGGGACTGGGGACAGAAAACGGTCCGGATTTTTGATCCGGACCATCATATACTGGAGATAGGAGAAACACAGTCTGCTGTGATAGCCAGACTGATGGGGTCGGGTATGACTGCTGAGGAAACGGCCGCGAAAACCAGACTGCCCATTTCAGCAATACTGGAGACAGGCAATCATGGAAATAGCCGTTAAACCAGTTATTTCTGCTTTCCTTTTTTCCTTCGGGACAGATATACTTCTTTATTAAATGGTATAATATAAGTACATTCATAATGGATCGCACAGATTTTACTGTATACAAATATGGTTCCATCCTTTAGAACTCCGCGTGATGTAATTTCCATCGCCGGAGTTCCTTTTTTACAGCCCAATAACTCTGCTTCCTCTTTTGTCAGGGAATCGGGTTGATAATTGGTCATAAAATGAGAGATCTGGTACTTGTTTTTTAATGCATGATTTTGTATGGAATCTTCAATAATATCCCTGCTCAGTTCCGGAAACAGCCGGCAGGGGATCCAGCCGGTTTCAATCTGGGTTATTTCATATCGGACAATACGTAACCGTTTGTATTCCCAGACTTCCTCGTTCTGGTTTAGATTAAAGATACTGATCAGCTTTGGGTCGGGAATAATCTTTTTTAAGTAAAGCATTTTAGACTGAAGCTCCTGATAGGGAACTTCAATCATGGAGTTATATACCAGAGGATTGCCCAGAGCCCGGGCCCGGACATAGATGCCATCTCCCTGAATAACAGAGATCAGACCGATGCTTTCCAGGCGCTTCAGGGCTTTCTGTATGGTAAAACGGGACACCTGATAAGCAGATGCCAGATCCCTCTGGGTGGGGAGTTTGTTATTCCAGAACTTTTGCTGATATATTTTACTGACTAAATCTATTACAATAAATTCTGTCTTTCTGGAGCTCATAGTCACACCTCCATAGAGCGTGGTTTTTACGGAGTGATAAGAGTGCCGTCCGGAATCCGGCTCTGGGTCCACTCATGAGGACGATATACAACCGGATAGCGGGATAATTCCTCTTCGTTAATATCCACACCAATGCCCGGACGTTCGATGGGATAGAAATATCCGCCCTGGGACTGATGATAGCCAGGGAACACGGCTTTTATCTTGTCTTTTAACTCAATGTCTTCCTGAATCGCAGCATTGTGCAGATGGATGTTTAAGTGCGTGTTTACAGCAATCCCGATGGGAGTAATATCGGAGGGAGTGTGCCATGCAATCCGGACACCAAAAGCTTCACAAAGCGCAGCCAGTTTAAGAGCAGGAGTGATTCCTCCAAGCTGTGACACATGGCAGCGGAGAAAATCAATCTGACGGTTGACGATCAGATGTTTCCATTCCATGGGATTATTAAATAGTTCCCCAGTTGCAACAGGGACAGAGGACTGGCTTCGTAACTGGGACAGCCATTCATTCTGATCCGGTGGAAGAAGATCTTCAATGTAATAGGGGTGATATTGTTCCAGTTCCTTGGCAAATTGAATGGCCTGGTTTGGATAAAGACGTTCATGGACATCATGAAGAATATGGAAGTCCCTGCCATAACGTTCACGAAGCTTTGAAAACATGGTGACTGTGTTATGCATATAGTCGTCCTGATTAAAATAAGTGCCGGAAACCGGGTTTAAGGGAGTCTTAAGATCGTCTGGTATTCCTCCGTAAAATCCAAGCTGGCACCGGATATGCTGATAACCCTCTGCACGAATTAGTTCAATCTCCTGGTATAGCTCTTCCATGGAATCAGCCACTGCATGGGTATAGGCGGGAATGGCAGTGCGGGATTTTCCCCCTAAAAGCTGATATAACGGCATATCAGCAAGTTTTCCCTTGATATCCCAGAGCGCCATGTCAATGCCTGATATGGCATTATTTAAGACAGGTCCGTTTCTCCAGTAGGAATTGACCATCATCAGATTCCAGAGATCCTCAATATCATTGGCATCCCGGCCGATCAGGATGGGTTTTAAATAATCCTCTACAGCAGATTTTACTGCCAGCGGCCGTTGCTGAAAGGTTCCGCAGCCAACCCCGTAAACGCCCCGGTCAGTCATAACTTTTACAGCCACCAGATTATGCCGTTCCGGATTTGTAATATAGCAGCGGATGTCTGTGATAATGGTTTGTCTCATGTCAGATACTCCTTTTGTTTTGTATGAGTCTAATTTAAGCACAGGCACAGGGGGAATGTCAACCTGGCTTTTTGATTAGCAAAAACGCCAAAATAAACAGTCCAATTTGAAATAATAAGTCAAAGAAACCCTTTATTTACAAGGATTCTATACATTGCAAACCGAAAAATGGAGCGGTTTACAAAAAAATACGCCTATGCTATATTTAGACCACAAAGCACGTGCCTAAAACATCAAAAACTGAAGGAGGTACCATTGAAAAATGGAAAAGCAGGAAGTTGCAGCTAAAATTATAGAATATGTGGGTGGGAAAGACAACATAATCAATGCATGGCATTGTATGACCCGGCTCCGCTTTGATTTAAAGAATAAAGATCTGATTAAACAGGAAGAGATAAAGAATTTAGAGGGTGTTATGGGGATTCAGTTTGCCAAGGACCAGCTTCAGATCGTGATCGGGACCAGTGTACATAAATATTATGAGATCCTGATGGAAATGCTTCCCCTAAACGATGGTCAGGCACCGGTAAAAAGAGAAGAAAAGCAGAAAAAAGACTTTATTACGTGGTTTATGGATATGGTTTCAGGTGTATTCGGTCCCATCGTACCTGCCATAGCAGGAGCGGGTATGATTAAGGGGCTGATCGGCGGACTTGTCGCATTGGGAGTCATCACCAATACAACGGATACTTATAAGATTATTGATATGCTGGCCAGCGGTGTATTTACGTTTCTGCCATTTTTTATCGCAGTGTCTGCAGCTAAGAAATTTCAGACAAACCAATATCTGGCGGCTGCGATTGCTTCTATTATCATGTATCCTACCATGGTTGATGCAGCTAAGGCAAAAGAAATCAGCAGTTTTTTATTTGCCGGAGTAATTCCGGTTCCGGTATTTAATTATTCCGGCTCCGTAATTCCCATTATTTTCGGAGTCTTTGCCTTAAGCTACATTTACAAATGGGTGGATAAAGTGGTGCCGGAAGCGGCCAGAACGGTTGTCACCCCGACCTTTACCTTATTAATTTCCGGATTTTTCACCCTGACTGTAATCGGTCCCGTTGGTATTTATATGGGAAAAGGGCTTGCCGGAATGCTTGATTTCCTGTTTGGCATTTCTCCGATTTTCGCAGGTTTCGTTATGGGGCTGATCCGTCCGGTATCCATTCTGGTTGGCATGCATCATGCCATGACGCCCATTGCTCTGGAGAATTTTGCGACAAAAGGGTGGGATATGCTGATGCCTATGATGTTCATTGCAAACCTTTCTATCGTAGGTGCTGCATGCGGATGTTATTTCAAAGAGACAACCCAGCGGGATAAATCCATTGTTTTATCAGCTGTGCTGTCTGGAATTCTGGGTATAACGGAACCGGCACTCTTTGGTGTATTAACAAAATATAAAAAAGGATTTTTAGCAGCTACCATTGCCAGCTGTGTGGGCAGTGCATTTATTGGTGCATTCGGTGTAAGGTTATACGGATATATTACGTCCAGCGTGTTCAGTATTCCGGCTTATATCGGACCGTACTTTGTTTATGCAGCAATGGGATGGATCATAGCATTTGGACTTTCCTTCTTCTTGTCATACTTATTTGTAGTAAAAATGGATAAGAAATAATTTAATTTCAGATTAATAAAAAATCCTGCAGGAACGGCGTTTTGCTCAGTATCTGCAGGATTTTTTTACTACTTCTATGTGTAAGGTTGACATTACAATACAATTGTCATATACTAAATGTAAAGTTAACATGACAATGGAAAGGGACAATATGAAAAATAGAATCAAACAGCTGAGAGAGGAAAAAGGGCTTACCCAGGAACAGCTTGGCGAACTGGTCGGTACCTCCAGGCAGGCAATCAATGCAATTGAAACAGAAAAGTTTGAGCCTTCCATTTGGCTTGCTTATGATATTGCCAGTGTTTTTGAACGTCCCATTGAGGATGTATTTCTGTTTGAGGAAAGTGAACGGAAATCGAGAGCAGATAAAAGCAGGAGGGATAAAAATGGCTGTCAGGAAGCTGCGGTATAATGAGGATGAGCTCCTTCGGAAGCGCTGTAAAGAAGTAACGGTCATAGACGACAGAATCAGGCAGAACCTGAATGATATGCTGGAAACCCTGCATCATACGGAGAACGGAGCCGCCCTCGCGGCCAATCAGGTAGGGATCTGCAAGCGGCTGGTAGTGATAGATTACTGTGACTGCCTGCTAAAGCTGGTTAATCCAAGAATCATCGGATGCAGCGGAGAACAGGAGTGTATCGAGGGCTGTCTTAGCTTTCCCGATCGTTTTGTAAAGACCATCCGTCCGCAGAAAGTTACCATTGAGGCATTGGATGAGAATGGGAAAGAGATTCTGGTCACAGGGGAAGACGAGCTGGCAAAATGCTTCTGTCATGAACTGGAGCATCTGGACGGTATTATATTTTTGGATAAAGCGATTGAAGAAATTGAACTTTAGAATCTTAGGAATGGACACCTGTCGAAAGATGGGTGTTTTCATTTTATGTGTCTTAGTGTATGATTATACATACAATACTTGTCGAAATGGAGAGAAATTATGGTGGAATTAAAAACCCAGTTACCCCGGATATTTGACAGCTTTGCAAAGGCCAGACAGGATGGATTTCTGGCTATGAAGAAATTGAAGGACAGTGGCACCGGAGTGGTAGGTCAGTTCTGCACCTATACCCCTCAGGAAATATTTATGGCTGCGGGGCTTGTTACAGTAGGCTTATGTGCAACCAGCGACGAGACGATTCCTGAAGCGGAAAAGGAACTCCCCAGCAATTTATGTCCCCTGATCAAGTCCAGCTATGGCTTTGCCATTACGGATAAATGCCCGTATATGTATTTTTCTGATCTGGTGGTAGGAGAAACCACCTGTGATGGAAAAGTGAAGATGTATGAACTTCTTGGCAAGATCAAAAATGTACATATTCTGGAGCTGCCCAAACGGCAGAACACGCCCCAGGCAAAGGCTCTCTGGAGAGAAGAACTGGTCCGGTTAAAGGAGCGGGTGGAAAAGGATTTTCATGTCACCATTACAGATGAGATGCTTCAGGAGGCAATTCGCAGGCGGAATATGGAGAGAAAGCTGTTAAAAGAACTTTATGAGCTAAGCACGATGACGCCTCCTCCTTTAACGGGAATGCGACAGCTTCAGATCCTGTTTGGTTCCCAGTTTAAATTTAACTGGGAAGAGAAAATAAGGGAAATCGAGAACGCCATAGCCGGCATCAGACAGGCTTATGATGCGGGAGAAAGACCAGTTCCTGCCAGTGCTCCCCGCATTCTTGTCACCGGGTGCCCCATCGGCGGTGTGACGGAAAAAGTAGTACGGGTGATTGAGGAAGCTGGCGGAGTAGTGGTGGTTTTTGAAAACTGTACCGGTGCAAAACAGATGGACAGACAGTGCAGGGAAGAGGGAGATCCAATAACCAATCTTGCAGATCACTATCTGCAGATTGGCTGCGCCGTCATGACGCCGGATACAAACCGGTTTGAACTTTTAGAGCGCCTGTGTAAACAGTTTCACATTGACGGAGTGGTTGAAATGACGCTCCAGGCCTGTCACCCTTATGCTGTGGAGGCACATTCCGTTAAATTGTTTATGCAGGAGAAAAACATCCCTTACCTGCAGCTGGAGACGGATTACAGCACAGCGGACATCGGGCAGCTTTCTACCAGGGCAGGCGCATTTGTGGAGATGCTTTAAGTTATGGGACAGGTGAGTATAGGAATTGACTGCGGTTCAGCAGCCTGCAAAGGAATCCTTTTGTGGGATGGAGCGGTAAAAGCAGTCGCAGTGAAACCAACGGGTTGGAACCCAAAAGAGACAGCAAAAGCCATACTTGATGAACTGATTGTGAAAGCAGGAGCAGAGGGAGAAGAGCCGCTTATTACGGCTACCGGATATGGAAGAGTGGGAATTGAATTTGCGCAGAGGGCGGTAACTGAAATTACCTGTCATGCGCTGGGGGCAGATTATATTCTTCCCGGAGTCCGTACCGTGGTTGACATCGGGGGGCAGGATTCCAAAGTAATTTCCGTCAGAAACGGCAAGGTGCAGTCATTTCAGATGAACGATAAATGCGCGGCCGGAACCGGACGGTTTCTGGAGATGTCAGCTCACCGGATGGGAGTTGATATGTCGGGGTTTGCGGCTCTTCTAAAGGAAGGAAAAAGCTGCGCCATCAGCAGTATGTGTGCGGTGTTTGCAGATTCGGAGATCGTATCCCTTCTGGCTGGCGGAAAAAGCCGGGAGGAAGTTGCTGGCGGCATCGTGAATTCAGTGGCAGCCAGAACAGCAGCACTTGCTGGCAGAATAGAGATGGAATCTCCTGTTCTTCTGACAGGAGGACTGGCAGAACTGGAAGGATTAAAAAGGGCACTTGAGGTACAGTTTCAAATGTCGGTTATCACTTCTGAATTATCCAGGTTCGCAGGAGCAATCGGGGCTGCAAGGAAAGGGGTTTAGAGAGGAAGATAAATGGGTAAAATTTTATGCTATGTATATCATAATATGGCTGACTTTGAAGTCACTCTGTTGCTTCACAGATTAAGGAATACAGGGAAACGGGAGATAATCGCAATCTCAGAAGACCTGGATTTAAAAACGGCCCAGTCGGGACTGTCCTATCAGCCAGATAAGAAGATCAGTGACATTCATGATCTGGATGATGTGGAAGCGCTGATCATTCCGGGTGGTCCCATTGACAATGGACAGAATGAAATCTGCCCACTGATCCGGCAGATGGATGACAGAAAAAAACTCATAGGAGCCATTTGTTTCGCTCCACAGTTTCTGGGGAGAGCGGGACTTCTTGACCGGTATCGCTACACGACCTCCTGCTCTCAGGAGAAGATTACTACATTGTCCTGCAAGGATCCGTTTAACCGGAAAAATGAAGTGACAGACCGGGTTGTTTGTGACCGGCATATTATTACGGCTCAGGGGTATGCATTTGTCGATTTTGCTTTGGAAGTCTGCAGATATCTAAGGATATTTGAATCAGATCTTCAGGAATATGAGCAAATCGTTAGAATTGGTGAATTTGAATATAAAAAAATTAAATAAGCTTTTATTTGGTTACATTGACAGAAAACTTGGAATGTATTAAAATAGAAATGTGTCTGAAATCATTGACCTGTGCTCCCGCAGACAGGTACCGGATGATTTCCTAAAAAAGGGGGATTACGAAAGATGGGCAGTTCTGTGACTGGTAACGAAATACTGGATTCTTTTTATTCTGTTATACCATATTTGATGAATTTATTTGATGATGATGTATCATTTGCCTTAACTGATGCTGAGAAGTTTATTAATGTCTGGAATGGCAGAAATTTAAAATTTCATGTCAATCCCGGTGATATTGTACCTGCCGGAGGTGCAATCAGAGAGGCATTGGATTTAGGCAGGGTAATCATTAAAGACGTGCCTGCCACGGTTTATGGCATACCATTTAAATCCTACGCAGTACCTATTACAGAAAGAAACAAGGTAATTGGTGTCCTGACATTGGGAAGAAGCCTGGAAAAAAGGAATAACCTGATTAGCCTGATTAACAAGCTGAGTGCAGGTGCAAACCAGATTGCTGAATCAACCAACGGAGTGAACCTGGGAATCGGACAACTCAGGGAGATGAACGGCGAGATCTCTGTTAAGGTGAAGGAAGCCAATGACAGCACAAAGAATACAGATTCCATACTGGATTTTGTTAAGGATGTTGCAACCCAGTCCAATTTACTGGGACTGAATGCAGCCATTGAGGCAGCCCGTGCAGGAGAAGCAGGAAGAGGCTTTTCTGTAGTAGCAGGAGAGATCAGAAAGATGTCGGCTTCTACCAGCGAATCCATTGGGCAGATCGACGGTGTGCTGAAAAGCATTAATGCATCCATTACTGCAATTAACACCCGGATAACAGAATCCAATGTGATTTTTACAAAAGAAACGGAAGAATTTGCAAAAATACTAAATTCCATTGAGGAATTAAACGGAACGGCAAAACAGCTGGAAACACTTTTAGAGCATCTGTAAGCCGCTGATGAGATAGGGATAGAGCCAAGGGAGGCACTATCTCTATTCTTATGTTTTCGTAAAGAAATTTTTGAACATCAGGAAAGGGAATAAAACATGAAGATTAAAACATCAAAAGTGGCTGTAGTGGGGTGCGGACTGGTTGGTTCCTCCACCGCATTCAGCCTGGTAACCCAGGGAGTATGTGATGAAATTTTAATGATTGACATCAACGAGGAACGAGCTTTGGGAGAGGTACTTGATTTAAGGGATACCATCAAGTATCTGGACCGTAATGTTAAAGTGCGTACGGCCAGCTACGCGGACTGCTCAGACGTGGATATTATTGTGATTACGGCGGGAGCACCGCCACAGAAAGGACAGACCAGACTGGATACACTGGAGGTCAGTGCAAAGATTGTAAAAACCATTGTTGACCCGGTCATGGCAAGCGGCTTCGACGGGATTTTCATAGTCGTATCCAATCCGGTTGATATCATTGCCCATTATGTCTATAAGCTGTCCGGTCTGCCTAAAAATCAGGTAATCGGGACAGGAAGCTCCCTGGATACCTCCAGACTTCAGAACTTTATAGCGGAGCTTGTCAATGTAGACCCCAGAAGCGTTTATGCCTATTCCATGGGAGAACATGGTGATTCCCAGATGGTACCCTGGTCTACAGTAACTGTGGCAGGCAAATCCTTCAATGATATTATTCAGGATAACAAGGATCTGGTTGGAGATGTAGACTTAGATGAGATCGTTAAAAAGACAACCAGAGAAGGATGGGAGATCTACAACAGAAAGGGAACCACCTATTATGGGATTGCGACAGCCTGTGCCGGTATCATTAAGGCGATTCTCTACGATGAAAACCGTATCATTCCTGTATCCACCCTGCTGGAAGGGGAATATGGGGAAACCGGCGTATTTGCCGGTGTACCCACTATCTTAAACCGCACGGGAGCCGCAGATATACTGGAGATCCATATGACAGATGAGGAACTGAATAAGTTTCATCAGTCCGTGGAGATTCTTCGGGAGTATTACGGGAAAATGCATACGCCGGATTAAAAACAATTGGTTCATCAGCGCCTGTCACTGTGAAATATCATGGTGGCAGGCTATTTTTATTGGATGCCGTCTGTATCTGTTTCCAGGCTCAGGCTCCTGATTTCGTGATTGCGCAGAAGAAATGGAAGCAGGGCCCCGGATACAATCAGGCTGAACAGATTCTGAACCAGATTAAATGGAACATTAATAAGGGCAGCCGGCTGGCTATAAACCATCATTTCATAGGCAAAATATCCCCCTGTGATGAGAATACTGGACACAATGCCTGCAATCAGAAAAGGCAGGAGCCGAAACTGCGCTTTTTGACGGCTGGGTGTAAATCTCCGGTACAGATATCCCCCGCTAAAGGCAGCCAGTGCTTTAATGAGAAAGGTTGCCGGTGCATAAAATACGTAACCTGAAATCAAATCTGCCGTCATGGAACCAATCCCACCTGCAACAGCGCCTGTCAGAGGGCCAAGAAGGATACCGCTTAGTAAAACCATTCCATCCCCCAGATGAATATAACCATTGGTAGCGGTTGGGATATGTATTACCATGGTAGCAACTGTGGTAAGTGCTGCCATTAAAGACCCAAATACTAACTTCTTTGTTCTTTTCTGATTCATAGTATCCTCATCCTTTCAAATAAAAATAATTCATGTGTTTTGTTTGAACCTATCATATAGAAAAACTGGAGTTTTTTAAATAGCCAATTTAAGCAAAATCATGCATACCAGTTGAGCGAGAAAAATGATTCCCACAATTGAGGGGTGAAAAGTAATTTTTAAGGTGTTGTGCAAATGGTTTTCGAATAATATTGACATAATATAGCAAAGCATATAAGATTAATTAGCATTATTGCATAAAAAAAGTAATTGGAGGGAGAAACAGGTGGGAAAAAGGCTGCTTGCCCGTTGGTATCAGATGACGCTGAACAGAAAGCTGTATATGGCGATTGGAAGCGTGGGAATTATCATGGGCTTTTCCATTTTTATTAATTTAAAGGTTGCCTATATTTTTATCGACGATGCAAGGGGTATTATGGATGATAATCTGGCTTGTTATAAATTTCAGGAATCAATGGCCCAGGAGCGGGGAATCTTTGCCAGTCTGATTTCCAGCAGAACCATGGAAAATCTGGAGATCTATCAAAGAGTCTGTCAGGACACCAAAGCATATTTAAGCAGCCTGCCTTATGAATATGAAAAAATCGGAGAAGACCGGTACGGCGTAACCTGGAACATTATAAACGGATACGAGACCTATGAGAAGCAGAAGGATAAGGTTTTAGCCATGAAACAGGGGGATCCGGATTATATACGGGAACTGTATAAGGTTTATAGTATGCAGAAATATCTGGATCAATACGCCTCCCGGCTGACGAAAGTTGTTCTGATGAGCGGTAACGATTATTATGAGAATCGGGTACCTGTGCTGAAACGGATGCCCTATCTGCTGGTTGCAATCAGTTTAACTGCATTTTTGATTCTGGTGGTATTTATCCGGTTTTTTACTGGAAATATTGTAAAGATCATGATGCAGCTTGCTACGGTCTCCGGAAGAATTGAAAAGAATGACTTTTCTTCTCCGGATGTGGTCTGGGAAGGGACAGATGAGATAGGCAGGCTGGTTCATGCATTTAACAAAATGAAACATTCCACAAAGAATTTTATCTCAGCAACAGAAGAAAAGCGCCAGATTGAAGAAAAGCTCTATAAGCACGAACTGGAACGGGCAGATTTGGAAAAGCGTTTTTCCATGGCACAGCTTCAGCTGATTAAGAGCCAGCTGAATCCTCATTTTTTATTTAATACCCTTAATATGATCACACGAATGGCTCAGATGGAAGAAGCACCCGTTACGGAAGAGATGCTGGTATCCATCGGAAACCTTCTAAGATACAGCTTACGGACTGCCAATGCCTTTGAACCTTTGGAGCAGGAGCTTAAGGTAGCAAGGGATTATATGTATATCCAAAAGATGAGGTTCGGAGACAGGCTGTCCTGGAACATTGACTGTGAGGAAGAACTCTATAAGGAGGAAGTACCCGTATTTATTCTGCAGCCTTTGCTTGAGAATGCAGTCATACACGGGATTTCTGAAAAGGAAAACGGGGGGAGTATTTTTATCAGCATCAGAAAGCAGGCGGAACTGCTGCATATATTGATTTCTGATACAGGCAGGGGCATGGATCCGGTGAAACTGGCAGAGATCCGCAATGCCATTGAGACAGAAGGAAAAGGTCTGGGGATTGGGCTTGGAAATATCTACAGAAGAATTTCCTCGTATTACGAATATGGTAAAGTGACGATTGACAGCACATTGGATCAGGGAACAGAGGTAACCATTGTTTTTGGAGGAAAAAAGGGGTGAACAAACGATGTATCGGCTGATGATTGTGGAAGATGAAATGATTGAGCGGATGGTGCTTAAAAAAATGCTCCAAAAAAAATTCGGAGAGGACTGCACGATCTATGAAGCCAGAAATGGCATAGAAGCGGTGGAACTCTTTCGAAAAGAGGACATACAGATCATTATTCTGGATATTGGCATGCCGGGAATGAATGGGATCCAGGCGGCAGAAATTATGCGAAAAGAAAATTCCCGGTGCTGTCTGATCTTTTTGACGGCTTATGACCGGTTTGATTATGCAAAGAAGGCGATTTCTATCAGAGCCATGGAATATATACTGAAACCCTATTCCCAGAAAGAGGTGATCAGTGTGGTAGAAGAGGCCCTCCGGGTGACTGATGACTGGAATGGGAATGGCATAAAAGCAATACAGACAATACAAAACGAGGCTGAGGAACAGAAAGAACTGATGGAAGAGGAAACGGATTTAAACAGCAGCCGTCTGTCCGTTATGGCATCCATGGTTATGGAGTATATTAAATCCAATTTTATGAATGAAATCTCCATGAGTGAGACAGCCCGGGCAATCGGCTATTCAGAGCCTTATTTCTGCAAGATGTTCAAGCAGCAGTTTGGGCAGAGCTTTACCTCTTATCTGGCAGAATACCGGGTGGGGGAAGCCAAAAAGATGCTGGAGCAACCCAATGTCAATGTAAAGGAAATCGGTGCCAGAGTGGGGTATACGGATAATAATTACTTTACGAAGGTCTTCAAACGTCTGGAAGGTTTAAATCCATCTGAGTACAGAATGAACAAATTAAAAGAACTTCAATCTTAAACAATTGGTAAAAAAACGCTTGTCTTTTAAACGGGACAGGTGTTTTTTTGTGCTCATTCACAAAAAAAGATAAAAATTTTCTATGAAAGCTAAAATGTTACGATAGAATCCAGGGGGCAACCACCCGTATAATAAACCCAGGCACAAAAAGTGTAGAAACCAGAGAGGAGGATATGGCATGGGACAGGAATTGTTTCGAATGGACGGAATCAGCAAAAGCTTTCCTGGAGTCAAAGCTCTCGATAAAGTAAGTCTGTCTGTAAATAAAGGAGAAGTTCTGGGACTGGTAGGTGAAAACGGTGCTGGAAAATCCACCCTGATGAAGATTTTGTCCGGTGTTCACCGGGCGGATGAAGGAGAAATCTTTATCGAAGGAGAGAAAGTAGTAATTGATTCTGTGGCCAAAGCCCATGATCTTGGAGTAAGTATTATCATGCAGGAATTAAATATGTGCGGTCATTTAAGCGTTGCAGATAATATTTTCATTGGCAGAGCTCACAAAAAAGGAATCTTTATCGATGACAAAAAGATGCACGAGGAGGCTCAGAGAATTCTCGACGATCTTGGGATTGATATAAACACCTATGCAATGGTAGGCAGCTTAAGCATCGCCAAACAGCAGATGGTGGAAATTGCGAAGGCGATCAGCTTCAATTCAAAAATACTGGTTCTTGATGAGCCGACAGCAACGTTGACTGAAAAAGAGATCGACCAGCTGTTTGGTATTATCAGACGTCTGAAGGAAAAGGGAGTTGGAATGGTGTATATCTCCCACCGTATGGCGGAGTTAAATCAGATTTGTGAACGGGTTACCATTATCCGTGACGGTCAGTATATCGGAACCAGGAACTTAAACGAAATCACCATGGACGAACTGGTTAATATGATCGTTGGTCGTTCCCTGGATGATAAATATCCCAAGCATACAAGAAAAATCGGCGATATTGTTCTGGAGGCAAAAAATGTCAGAAGAGGAACGAAAGTCAATGCCGATTATTTATGTGTAAGAAAAGGCGAGATTCTTGGAATCTCAGGTCTGGTAGGAGCAGGAAGAACAGAGCTGATGCGCTGCATCTTCGGAGCGGACCAGCCGGATTCCATGGAACTGATAATGGAAGGAAAGCCGATTAAGGTTAATTCCGTTATTCAGGCAATCAAGCATGGAATCGGATACGCAACAGAGGACAGAAAGAGAGACGGACTGGCTCTTGGACTGGACATCAAATACAATACCAACATGGCTCATCTTCCAAACATCACCCGTTTTGGATTCATCGATGACAAGGCAGGACTGATCAATGCTGAGAAATACGTAAAACGTCTTCGCACAAAAACGCCAAGCGTCCATCAGCTTTGCGGGAACTTATCTGGTGGTAACCAGCAGAAGGTAGTTCTTGCAAAATGGCTGTGCAACGATGTTAAAGTTTTAATTGTAGATGAACCGACCAGAGGAATTGACGTTGGTGCCAAATATGAGGTGTACGAACTGTTTAACCAGCTAAGCGACCAGGGTGTATCCATTATCATGATATCTTCCGAGCTTCCTGAGATTCTTGGAATGAGTGACCGTATTTTAGTCATTCATCAGGGAGAAATAAACGGAGAACTGAATGCGAAAGAAACCACCCAGGAAGAGATCTTGTATCTGGCGGCTGGCTATAACAAACTTGAAGGAAAACCGGCGCCTACGTTAGGTGTGGGAAATAGAAAGGGAGATTAAGAATGATGAACTTAAAAGCAAAGGGACAGGAGAAGAAAGCCGGCTCATTTGGAAAACTTGATGCAGCAACACGCCGGGCGATCTTTTCTATCGGAATCCTGATCGGACTGTTTGTTCTGTTTTCACTTCTTCAGCCGGCAAAGTTTCTGGCTCCGGCTAATTTACAGAACCTTCTGCAGCAGATTGTAACCTATACGATTATCGGCTGCGGTCTGACTTTCTGCCTTGTATGCGGCGGAAACGATTTATCAGCAGGTGCTTCCATGGCGTTGTCCGGTATTATTATGGTAGCGCTTTTAATGCAGGGACTGCCTCTGTGGCTGTGCATTATACTCTGTCTGACCATGGGTATTATGACCGGTATTATGAATGGATTTTTTATCGAGATACTTGGTGTTGTACCGTTCGTTGCAACTCTTGCAACCCAGTGGGTATACCGTGGTATGGCCAACGTACTGGTGAACGGAGCACCTCTTTATACAACCAATATTCCTTCCGAGCAGGTTCAGAAACAGTTCTATGTTCTGGGAGGCGGAAGAATCGGCGGAACCGGTCTTCCATACAGCGTTATTATCACTCTGGTTTATGCATTAATTCTTGGAGTAGTACTTGCAAAGATGCGCATTGGACGTCAGATTTATGCCTGCGGTTCCAACCTTGAGGCAGCTAAGCTTTCCGGCATCAATGCAGTAAAAACACGTATGTTTGCATACTGCATCTCCGGTTTATCCGCTGCAATCTGTGGTATCCTGGTAGCTTCAAGACTTTCCAGTGCACAGCCGACAGCCGGAAACGGATATGAGATGGAGGCAATTGCAGCTTCCGTACTTGGTGGAATCTCCATCTTAGGAGGAGAAGGAACCATTTTAAATACAGTAATCGGAGCGCTGATGATGGGTGTAATCCGGAACGGACTGAACTTAAACGGTGTCAACTCCTTCTGGCAGCAGGTTATCGTAGGAATTATCCTATTGATTGCAGTTGCTTCCCAGACAGCAAAGAAGAGCGGTGATTTAGGGGCACTCAAGCGGTTTTTTGGCTTGAAAAAATAAAAAAAAAACTATATAATTCAGGAGGAAGAAAAAAATGAGAAAGAGTAAATTAGCAGCAGTTGTATTAGCGGCAGCTATGGCAGTAACTGGCCTTGCAGGCTGTGGCAGTACATCTTCAAGCGGAACAGCAGCAACCACTGCAGCAGCAGGTGAAACAACCACTGCAGCAGCTGGAGATAAGACCACAGAGGCAGCAAAGACAGATAAAAAATCCGGTGAAAAGACCATTTACGTAATTGTAAAGGTACTTGGAAACCAGTACTGGAGCGTTCTTCAGGCTGGAGCGGAGAAGGCAGGCAAGGACTTAGGCTGTAATGTAGTTGTAGTCGGAACCGCTCTGGAATCCGATATTGAAGGACAGCTTACCCTTCTTCAGAATGCAGTATCTGCTCAGGCGGACGGAATTGTAATCGCTCCACTTGACAGCGTTTCCTTAGATGCACCAATTACAGAAGCATACAAATCAGGAACTCCGGTTGTACTGGTAGATACCGTAATTAAAAGCGATAACTACAGCGCCGCTCTGTTAACAAATAACGTGGAAGCTGGAAAAACAGCAGCAGACGAACTGATCGCCCGCTTAAAGAACAGAGGAATTTCTGAGACAGAAGAAGCACAGATTGCAATTCAGGTTGGTTCCACTGGTTCCCAGACAATCAATGACCGTGTAAAAGGTTTCAATGAGTATTGGGATGCAAATGCACCTAAGTCCTGGAAGGTTTTAAACAACGACATCAAGGTAAATGACGGTGACATCAGCAAGGCAGTTGGTTTCTGCCAGGATTTCATTACAACTTATCCAAACTTAAAGGCAGTATTTGGTCCTAACAATGGTTCTACTGTAGGCTTTGTAACTGGTTTAACAGAATCCGGACGCGACGATATCTCCATGGTTGGATTCGATTTCTCTGCAGAGATCGAGACCATGATCCGCAGCGGAAAGTTCGATGTAGCTTCTGTTGTTCAGCGCCAGTTCTACATGGGCTATGACGGTGTTAAAACTGCTCTTCAGATTGCTGATGGCGGTGAAATTAAAGATAAAACTGTTGATACCGGAGTTATTCTGGTGGATAAAACAAATGTGGATGATAAGGAAATTCAGAGTATCATTAATCCTTAATCAGTTCATACTATATAAAATATCAGACGCTTCCCCTGGAATCAGGGGAGGCGTTTTGGGGGTACAGGAATGAACAAACGTAGTATAAAAATTGGGGGAGCAGTCCTTTTGGCAGGAGCGGTTATTACGGCTTCTTTTAGTTTTTTTCATAAAGAAAATCCGTCAGACTCTCTTTTCTCTTCCGGAGAACAAGCTCCGGAATATGTATTTACCTATGCCGATAACCAGCCGGATGATTATCCCACAACACAGGGGGCAAAAAAGTTTGCGGAGCTGGTATGGGAAAGGACGGAAGGACGAATTAAGATAAAAGTCTTTTCCGGAGGGGAAATGGGTAACGAAAATGAGATCGCGGAGCAGGTTCAGTATGGGGGAATTGATTTTGCCCGCGTATCCATTATGACTCTGACTGATGTAAATCCCAAATTCAACGTATTGCAGCTGCCTTATCTTTACCGGGATGAAACTCATATGTGGAAGGTTCTTGACGGTGAAATCGGAGACGAGTTTATGAATGATTTAAAAGGCAGCGGGGCAGTTGCCTTATCCTGGTATGATGCCGGTGCAAGACATTTTTATAATACCAAACGTCCCATTGAACGGGTGGAGGACATCCGAAAGATGAGAATCCGGGTTGCAAAGTCGGATATGATGGCAGCCGTAGTAGAGGCATTGGGAGCGAAAGCCGTTCCGCTGGCATATTCCGATGTGTATGCAGCGTTAGAAACCGGTTATATCGACGGCGCAGAAAATAACTGGCCTTCCTATGAAACCATGAATCACTACGAGGTGGCAAAATACATTACCCTTGACGCCCACAGCCGCATACCGGAACTGCAGCTTGCTTCCCAGGCAACCTGGGACAGGTTAAGCGAGAAAGACCGGGAAATAATCAAACAATGCGGGGAAGAATCTGCAACGTATGAGCGCCAGATCTTTACCGAAAGGGAGCAGAATGTAAGGGATCGTCTGATCAAAGCCGGTTGTATCGTTACAGAGTTAAGCCCGGCGGAGCAGATCCGTTTCCGCAGTGCCGTGATGACTGTTTATCAGACTTACTGCAAGGATTATATCGATGTGGTAAACCGGATAGCACAGGTACAGTAATATATTTCCTGACTACGTTTTCCCATTCCTGGCAACCATATGATTAAAGCATGGAGACAGGAGGGTTCTGGTAATGGCAGAAGGGAAAACCAAAGGGAAATTCTTTATTGGCTGGTATTTTAAAATGCAGTGTGGAAACACCGTTCTGGCGCTGATTCCAGGGCTTATAAGAGATGGAACAGGTAAACGCCTGCCATTTCTACAGGTCATATGGAACGAAAAAGCCTGCTGGCTGGATTTTAAAGAAGAGGATTTTTTTATTGACTGGAATCAGAAAAGGATTATACTGGGTAATAATATCTTTTCCCGCAGGGGCGTCAGGCTGGATATAAAGACAGAGGACCTTTCCTTAAAAGGAGCAGTTCGTTTTGGACCCACTACCCCAATCCGGTATCCCATTATGGGCCCATTTCAGTACATGCCTTTTATGGAATGCAAACATGAGATCATCAGTATGTCCCACAGGCTGGCCGGAAAGGTGAAACTAAACGGGGATGTGGTGGACTTTGCCGGGGGAATGGGATATATAGAAGGAGACAGAGGGACATCGTTTCCTGAAAGCTACCTCTGGATTCAGTGCAATTTATTTTCTGAAAATGCCTCCGTCATGGTCTCCATTGCCAAAATCCCATGGCTGGGACTTCGGTTTCAGGGCTGTATCTGTGTCGTCATGTATCAGGGAAAAGAATACCGGTTTGCCACTTACCTGGGAGCCAGAGTGGTCAGCAAACGGGAGACGGCTGTCATTATAAAACAGGGAGCCTTTGTTTTGAAAGTATTTCTTTCCAATCAAAGCAGAAAGGATGAGAAGCGGTTTGCTCATAAACTGCGGGCGCCAGTTCAGGGAGAAATGAGCCGCTTTATTAAGGAAGAGCATCTGCTTCGTGGAAGGTTTTTACTGTATAAAGGAGAGAACATGATATTCGATCTTTCCAGTAATTCGGTTAGTTTTGAATACGATTTATAGTGGTGATAGCTGTAATCTTACAATTTGTTAAGATTACAGCTATTTTTCTGAATAAATATTAAGTTGGCATTGAGAAGACGGATTGTTATAATGGAATTAGAAACAAAATAACAAATCGAAAGTGGGGACTAGAGATGAAAAAATCAGGAAAATTAAGTATTTCAACAAGGCTGAAACGGGTATTTGCAATTCTGGTTTTTATTATTTTTCTTTCTTCAGTATTTTCGCTGATCAGTTTTCGCAGCATTGGGAACAACATGTCAACATTTTACAGAATTCAATATGAAACAACGAAAAAACAGATGGAGATCCGTAAGGATGTACAGACCATTAATAAACGAATTCTTTGGGCTGCCATTCGGGAAGATGCTTCTGTCACTGCAGAGCAAAAGAAAGAAATAGAAGGAAGATTTGAGAAAATTGTAAAATATATTGCTGTCATCAAAGCGAATCTGAAGGATAAACAGACAGGAGAAACATTGGACCAGGCATTTGACGATTTCCAGAAAGATACCGGTGTTCTGCTTTCCATGCTGGAAAAGGGAGATACAAAAGGAGCCGTGGAATATTACCAGACTACCTTCAATGATGTTTCAGAAGTACTGGCGGATGCACTGGATAAGACCGGTTCCCAGGCGGATGAAGCAGCTCTTTTAAAGTATACTGACAGTCAGAGAGTTGAGAATGCTGCCACAGCATGTCTGGCGTTTTTCTCCCTGATCTCTCTGATGATTGCACTTCTCATGGGAAAACGTCTGACCAAGTCCATTGCCGTTCCATTAAAAGAGATACAGGATGCAGCAGGAGAGTTTGCCAAAGGTAATTTACATACGGCGATTGCTTACGAATCAGAAGACGAAATCGGTCAGGCGGCCATGAGCTTACGGGAATCCATGGAGAAGATTCGCAGCTATATTATGGAAATTGATTGCGCCATGGAACAGATGGCGGGCGGAAATTTCAATGTGGATTTCAACAGTGAATTCATCGGGGATTTTAAAAATATTGAATCGTCGCTTCATTGTTTCACGGAAAAGATTTCAAGAAGTTTTGAAGAAATTAACGAGGCAGCCAATCAGGTATCAGATGGTTCCAGCCAGATATCCGAATCAGCCCGTTTTCTGGCAGTTGGGGCTGAAAACCAGGCAGGGATTGCCGGAAGATTATCCGAGTCAGTGACTCATATTACCGAGCAGATTGGTGAAAATGCCAAGCTGACCAATGAAATTCAGTTGGAGATGGAACGGATTGCCCGGGATATTTCAACGGAAAATCAGAATATGCAGGAAATGGTTTCTGCCATGAGCACCATTAAGAAAACATCTCAGGAAATCAGCAAGATGATAGTAACCATTGATGATATTGCCATGCAGACTAATCTTCTGGCATTAAACGCCTCTATCGAAGCAGCAAGAGCCGGAGAAGCAGGAAAAGGGTTTGCAGTGGTAGCAGGTCAGGTCAGTCTTCTGGCAAGTCAGAGTAAAGAGGCCGCAAAGAATTCCTCCGACTTAATCGAGGCATCGTTAAATGCGGTGGAAGAAGGAACCGTTATAGCGGACCGGGCGGCCGGTAATTTAAATGGCGTAGCAAACGAAAGCAGCCAGATCATGGATAAGGTACGCAGCATTGCACAAGCTTCCTTAGATCAGGCGGATTCTGTAAAAATGATTGAACATGGAATTGGAAAAATCTCCATGGAAGTAGATAACAATGCGGCGTCTGCAGAAGAAAATTCCGCCTCCAGCGAGGAACTTGCAGGGCAGGCGCAGAACCTGAAGGACTTAATCGGCCAGTTTCAGCTAAAAATCTGAAATACCTGAAGTCAGTTTAGAAAAAAGGATACACAGGAAGGGGTTACATCATACCTCAAAGCCTGTGTATCCTTTTTTATTTTGGCTATTCATCCTGTTTTTCAAGTGATAATTCATATAAACAGGCACTTAAACCGTCTTCTACGTGAATTTCCCGTTTTAAAGTAAATCCACATTCACGATATAACTTATTTAAATATTCTCTGTCTCCATAACAATCAAGTCTAAGGTAATTTTTACACTGGGATATTGAGTGTTTCTTAATCAATTCTATTATCTCTTTCGCATATCCTTTTCCTGTATAGTCATCTTTGATTACAAGTTTATGTATATAATAAGCAGAATCCTTATTTTCATCATTATTCCAAAATGAGCGGTCACTCTCTACTAATACAAATCCGCCTGTTACCTCTTTATTTTCCTGTGCAATAAACATTTCACAGTTAATATATTTCTTTAAAAATTCCTCCTTAGATAAGTATTCAGGATTCCACATAGGCTTTCCGATTTTAATAAGCCAATTTGCTTTTTCACGCAATAGCTCAAGTAATACTTCAATTTCTTCTTCTGCAATTTTACTGATACATAGATTCATTTATATTTTCTCCTTCCTGGGTTTAACGAAACTTATTATAGCATAATTTACAAAACTACACACATCTTTAGTATCTGCTGGATAAATAATCTATTTTATAAATATATTTCAAGTGTAATAAACAGTATATAACAGTTGACAACAGTAATGTACTGTTATATACTGTTTATCAAGGAGGGGTGAAATGAAAATAATAATAAATAATTCATCCATGCAGCCCCTGTATGACCAGATTACGGAGCAGATTAAGAGCGGTGTTATGCAGGGAACGTTAAAAGAAGGAGAAAATCTGCCATCGGTGCGTACTCTGGCAAAAGAACTGCGCATCAGTGCTTTAACAGTTAAAAAGTCATATGACATTCTGGAACAGGAGGGTTTTATTGTCACTGTTCATGGAAAAGGAAGCTTTATCGCTTATGCCAGCCAGGAATTCATGCTGGAAGAAAAGAAAAAAGAGGTTGAGGCCGAACTGGAGTCGGCAATCCGTAAGGGCAGAAGCTGCGGAATGAAGGATGAGGAACTGACGGATTTGTTTTATTTGATTTTGGAGGATTAAACATGTTGTTAGAAATGGATAATATTCAGAAAACGTATGGAGATTTTACACTGAACTGTTCTCTTAAACTGCAGTCAGGATATATAACCGGACTGATTGGAACCAATGGTGCAGGAAAAACCACGTTGTTTAAATCGGCTCTGGGACTACTTACCTTAGATCGGGGTGAAGTGAAGATATTTGATAAGCCGTTCAGTCAGCTGTCCCTGAAGGAAAGACAGGATATGGGAGTGGTTCTGGCAGACTCTGGATTCAGCGGGTATTTAACAATTCAGGATATTGCCAGAATTATGAAAAATATGTATCAGTTGTTTGATCAGGACCGGTTTTTTAAAAAATGCAGAGAATCTGGTCTGCCCCTGAATAAGAGGGGAAAGGATCTTTCTGCAGGAATGAAGGCCAGAGTGAAAGTGTTGGCTGCCATGTCTCATGAGGCCAGACTGCTTATACTGGATGAACCTACCGCGGGACTTGATGTCCTTGCCAGAGAGGAGCTGCTTGATTCTATTCGGGAGTATATGGAGCCGGGAGACCGGTCTATTTTGATCAGTTCCCATATTTCAACGGATTTAGAGCAGCTTTGTGATGATCTTTATCTGATTGATCATGGAAATATTGTTTTGCATGAAGAGACGGATGTACTTTTAGGAAGTTATGGTCTTTTGAAAGTAACCGAAGAACAAGAACAGAAGTTGGATAAAAGATATATTCTTCGAAGGAAAAAAGAAGCTTACGGATATCGTCTTCTTACGGATAAAATTGGATTTTACCGGGAAAGCCAGCCGGAGATTGTAATGGAAAAGGGAAGTGTTGATGAAGTGATTACCATGATGATAAGGGGGGAACGGTTATGAAAGGGTTGTTGATAAAAGATTTACTTTTGTTGAAAAACCAGCAGCGTTTTTTTCTGCTCATCTTCTTTATGTCAGCAGGAATGCTGCTGGTAGGTGTTAATTCTGTTTTTGTGATTAATTATGTGACTTTAATTTTTACCATGTTCACACTAAGTTCCATCAGCTACGATGAATTTGACAATGGATATGCTTTTTTATTCACCCTTCCAATTACAAGGAATCAATATGCAGCGGAGAAATATGTATTCGGATTTGTGACGGGAGGTTCCGCCTGTATTATTGTGACCGTAATTGCACTTATCATGAATTTTGTGAGAGGAGGAGCAGGCACGCTGGAACTTTTGATTACGGCGCTTTTGTATCTTTTTATGTCCCTCTTGTTCATGGCTGTAGTAGTTCCGGTCCAGCTGAAATTCGGAACAGAAAAAGGTAGAATTGTTTTGATTTTTATAATCGGATTAATCTTTGCCGCAGGATTCATTGTGGTGAAGGCGGCAAAGACTTTTCAATTGGATTTATCAACCGTGATTGCAGCTTTAACGTCGTTTGCAGCAGGGCCAGTCATAACAGTTCTGCTTTTGATCAGTCTGGCAGCAGTTTATGGATCTTATCTTATTTCTGTCAATATCATGAAGAAAAAGCAA
Organism: Lacrimispora xylanisolvens; assembly: GCF_002934545.1. Classification (GTDB taxonomy): domain Bacteria; phylum Bacillota; class Clostridia; order Lachnospirales; family Lachnospiraceae; genus Lacrimispora; species Lacrimispora xylanisolvens. Next base: position 335,792 of record NZ_PTJA01000005.1, on the reverse strand, counting down.
TTCTGACAGAAACTGGATTATTAAGGCATAAAAAGGGGAAGATAAGAGGAGAAAGTGCCGGAGCGTAGTACAATGAATCTTATTCTTCTTTTCATGGCATGGATGCCGATTTTGGTCGGATCCATGGGAATTGGCTTAATATCCTATTATTTTTATAAATGGGCAAAAGGGATCCGATTAGTCAGATACCGGTTGGCAGGTGAAATCTGTTTTATCCTGGTTCTGTTGTATTTCCTGCTCTTTTTTATCAGTGTTCTTTTTGGAAGAAGCCTGACCGGTATCATTTTTTTTTGTATTTGCCTGCACAAAAGCGGATCTGTGGCGGCCGGGGGTCATGTGATATTCCCGTTTGTATAGCCGGTCGAAATAGCTGGTGCTTTCAAAACCGGTGCTTTCTGCGATATCAGTGATGGAACGGTCTGTGTGAAGAAGCAGGGTTTTGGCTTGAGTTAACCGGTATTTATTTAAATATTCAATTGGAGAGAGAGGTACGGAACACTGGAAACAGCGGAGTGCCTCTCTTTTGCTGACTCCCACCGATTGGGCGATGTCTTCCAGAGTCAGTCTCTTTTCATAGTTCTGCTCAATAAAATGGGTCATTCGTTTGAAACGGGCCTGGGAAAGGCGGTTGACCCCTGCGTTTTCCATGGTGGCAAATTCGTCCCTGTGTAAATACAGGATGGACCAGATTTGGCAGACCAGTGCATGTGCATGAAGCTCCCAGGTTGCTGTCTGATCTTCGCATAGCTTGTACAGATCTGTCAAAATGGAAAGTAAATGGCTTTGCCATGGATTTCTCCCTCTTAAAACAAAGTGGGATATGCCGGAAAATAAAAAGGGAGCAATGAATTTTTCATAAATAGTGCTTCCTTCCCGGGCTATAAATTCCGGAGCAAACAGTACGTTTGGTATAATTGCGGTTCCGGTTGATAAAAAGCGGTGCATAACACCGGAATTAATAAAGACACCGTCGCCGGGTTCCAGTATGTAATGAATGTTTCCGATGGAACAATGTACCATTCCTTCGTTCACAGATACCAGTTCAAATTCCCGGTGCCAGTGCCAGTCAATGCAGCGGTTGTCAAACTTTCCAACATCTTCGTAGTAGTATTGAAACGGAAAGTCTGCAAAACCATGGGAGACCAGCTCCATCATGGATTCGTCGGTCAGTATTTTTGTGCTTTGCATAGAGCGTTCTCCTTTTTGTGATCGGCTAAATTGTACCATAAGCTGGCGGTAAATTGCAAGATTTGAATTGTCAACTGCAGTATAATACAATCATATTACAGGGGAGGGCCGAATACGTGAAGGAAAATTATAAAAGTACTGTTTATGCCTGCTTTCTAAGCTATATTGTCCAGGCGATTGTCAATAATTTTGTGCCGCTTTTGTTTCTGCATTTTCAATGGGAGTATGGAATATCACTATCCAGAATTACGCTTCTTGTTACCGTAAATTTTGGTGTTCAGCTGCTGGTGGATCTTTTATCGGCTGCGGTGATAGATCGGGTGGGATACCGGATTTCCATGATTACCGCACACCTTATGGCTGCAGCAGGACTGATTCTTCTTACCGTTTTGCCGGGAATTGTTTCTGCTTCCTGGGTTGGGCTGCTGCTGGCAGTTATTATCTATGCCATCGGCGGCGGGCTTTTGGAGGTACTTGTCAGTCCCATTGTGGAAGCATGTCCCACAGATAATAAAGAAAAAGCCATGAGTATGCTCCATTCCTTCTATTGCTGGGGGCATGTGGGAGTTGTTCTGATTTCAACCTTATTTTTCCGGTTATTCGGAATCGGAAACTGGAAGATACTGGCGGTTTTCTGGGCAATTGTGCCGGCTGTATGCATGGTTTTATTTTTCCGTGTGCCCATTGCTTCTCTTTCAAAAGGGGAGGAAGGAATGTCCTTTGCCGCATTAATTGGAAACAAGCTGTTCTGGGTCTTTTTGCTTCTTATGGTCTGCTCGGGAGCAAGTGAACAGGCAGTCAGCCAGTGGGCATCTGCCTTTGCGGAAGAGGGGCTGGGGGTAACGAAGACCATTGGAGATCTGGCAGGTCCCATGCTGTTTGCACTTATGATGGGGATATCAAGAGCTGTCTATGGACAGTATGGGGAAAGATGGGAACTGAAAAAAGTCATGGCTGCCAGCGGTGTTCTTTGTATGGCATCTTATCTTTTGATTACCTGTGCTCCTAATCCGGTACTGGGACTGATTGGATGCGGACTTTGCGGCTTTTCAGTGGGAATTATGTGGCCTGGGACGTTTAGCCTGGCCGCTGCTTCCATTCGGGGCGGAGGCACTGCCATGTTCGCATTCCTGGCTCTGGGGGGTGATCTTGGATGCTCGGGAGGACCAACCCTCGTTGGAATTGTATCGGGATTATTTGGCAGCAATTTAAAAATCGGAATTTTTTCTGCCATTATCTTTCCGCTTATTCTGGTAATCGTTCTTATGAGGTTTTTTGCGGTAAAAAGGGAGTAATAGTGACAGTCAGCTGTCATGTTATCTTTGTTATAATTTTCTTCATAAAATCGAAAAGAGGAAAATTAAATGACGTATGAGTTAGTAGAGTTAAAAGATATGATGGTGGCTGGTCTGTCAGCAAGAACTAATAATTATGCGCCGGATATGGGAAATGTAATCGGCGGTTTGTGGGCGCAGTTTATGGGTGCTTATTCTTCGGTATTGTATAAGGCTAATGAAAAGACATTGGGGATTTATACGGAGTATGAGGGAAGAGAAACTGAAGATTACAGCGTACTGGCTGCATGTGAGGTTAAGAAAACGGAAGGACAGCCAGACGGGATAACAATCAAAACCATACCGGCCGGAACGTATGCAAAATTTACTGCAGAGGGAGAGGGTAAGGAGGCAGTCGCAAAAGTGTGGCAGAATTTGTGGAATATGGATCTGTCAAGATCATTTGTATGTGACTTTGAGGAGTACGAAAAGACAGAAGAGGGGCGTTGCCGGATACATATTTATATTGGCTTAAAAAATTAAAAAGCGGAGGAAGCAGTTCGTTTATGAACCACTTCCTCCGCTTTTTTAATATACCACTTCCTCAAACCCCTCCGTGGAAGGAAAGGCAATTGCCACCGTTTGTCCCGGATTTTTATAATCCAGATCCACACTCATATCCAGTCCCATGGTCTCTCCATCCTCGTTAATAGTCATGGAGATCAGGATCTGTTCTTTGGAAAAATATCCATCCGGATTGATAATTGCTTTTCCGGTCACGCCAGTGATTTTGTAATCCGAATCGGAAAGTGTAGGCCATACTTTATCGTAAAATTTGGTTAAATACTGTTCCAGACCGTCTGCCTCAGTGGTATAAAACATGACACTGTTTCCGTCCTGATCCTGTGCGATCTGTACGTTGTCTAAAAATCCCCAAAACTGTCCGGTAAGACCTCCAAGAGTGAGATGTTTTGTCATATCTTCATATCCGATTTTCATCTTAAACTTTCCGCTGTCTTTGGAATTGGAGTAATAACAGCCCCCGGTATAAAAGGAGCTCTCAACCTTTTCCATACCCAGAGTCTTCACCGTGCTGTTGGATAAAAACTCCATGCTGGGTGTGTTAATATCGTGGTATTTCATCTGCATATTCATAATAACCGGAATCTGCAGCCAGTCGTAATATAAATTCATGGCAATATCAGCGTTGATATCCTGCCCTGGTAAAGAAGAACTTTTCTTATCCGCATCCTGGTAAAGAAGCGCTCCCTTTTTCTTCATCTGAACGGCTACGGAAGGGTTGGCCGCTCTTAAGCGTACGATGCCATCCTCAGTCCATGCGCCGTCTTCATTCACAGTACGGCCATCAGGAGTCATGGTATTGGTTACCAGGATTCCGTCTTCATTAAAATAGTAGCACTCTGCCATTCCGTCTTTATCAGAATCGATCCACTTCCAGGCAGATGCTGTATAGGTATGATCGTCTTCCTTCCACCGCCAGCCATCGGAACCCTGTTTCCAGGTTCCAGCCATTGCGGTAGATGCAACAGAGATTGACAGAAGTGAGGCAGCAACAAATACTTTGATTAGTTTTTTCATGCCTTTACTCCTCCTGTTTTGCCATTGAAACGATAACTGTTTCATGGCCTGAAAGTATTCTACCATAACTTTCCAGTAACAACAACCTGCTATTTTAAAGATGATTTCAATTGTTCTATCAGCTCAAGATCTGAGGCTTTCAGCTTCATGTTGGTAGTCAGTGTTTTCCCTTCTGGAGATGTGACACGGATTTCTATCATGGATCCTTCCTTTAAAGCACTTTCCGAAGCTGCTTTTAAGAATAAGGGGAATTTCGGGTGATTGTCCTTAAAGATACTCCAGGCCTCTTTCAGCTGCATAAGGTTCATGAGGTTCATATGGTAAATCCTTTCTGATTCTAAATTGATAAGCACATCCTAGCATAAAATGGGCGGCGAGTCAAATCAGGAAGAGAGCATATCACCGGCTCATTTTTCGTACTATCATGCTAATTTTGGAACCTAACTTGTATAATTTCGTCCTATTGGTTGAGTATTTGCAGGAAACATGGTATAAGCTTAAAGGATATAATTATTAATATTTGTAACTTTTTCAACGGCATTCCCTTGTGTTTGCCATGATAAGTATTATATAATAAAGCCAAAGTAACATTCTCTAAACGTATACTTGCGCTGTTTTGCTTATTTCAAAGGAGAATATATTTATGACTAAAAAGGAATTAACAAGAGAGATTATCGGAAATGTTTTAATACCCATGGGTTTTGTCTCTGGTGAAAATATAAATAGCTGCTGGTTCATAAGAAAATTTAAAAACAGTAAGGGAGAGACAGCAAGAGTGGTGGTTGAGTTTTACACCAGGGGATGGGATAAGAGGCTGTTTATGGTTATTAACTCTTATTCAGGCAGATGCAGCAGTTATGGGATTGAGGATATTGTGCCGGACAGCAGTGAGAATGGCTTTCCATGTGCCACTTTAAAAGAATATAAGCTAGCTATTGAAGCATATGCCGATATATTGAAACAATATGGACGGGATTTTTTTAAGAAAATTTCCAAACCGCCTTTGGAAAATGATTATTTCAGGGAAGAAGATGATTTCAGGCTGTTTAAAGAACACGATTTGCTGGCTCAAAAATTTTTAACAGAGCATCAACTGGATATATCACAAATGAAAGCAGAAGATGCGATTCAGATAATAAAGAAAATTATTCTGGAAAAGCAGGGGGAGTCCTTTGAACATTGCCGGAATACGATTCTGGAATTATCCGCGTTTTATGGCAGAGTGCTGGGAAACAGCCATAAATGCAGATGGGTCATGCATAATTGCAGAACACATTTTACCTGTACTCTGAATTTTTACTCCAAGTCAGGTCCTTCGTTATCCTTACATAAGGATATTTCCATGGCATGGAAGGATGGTGTGGACAATCTGGATTCTTTAATAATTGAATCATTGTAATGGAGGGGGAGCGCATTATGGGAGATGAAATTGTCACAATCAGTGAGATGGCGAAGCTGCATCACCTTACCCGCCAGACGCTTATTTATTATGATCATATCGGGCTATTAAAGCCTGTTTCCATCAACGAACACGGTTACCGGTTTTACAGTGTTTTTCAGATCCCTGTTTTAAGGGAAATCTGTCTGTTAAAAAAATTTGGGGTGAAGCTGGAGGATATTAAGAAAAGCTTTGAAAACCGCAGCCCTGATTCCGTGATCCATCTACTGGAATTGCAGCAGGATTCGGTTGATAAGCAGATTGAGGAACTGAACAGAACCAGGATGCATTTAGAACAGAGAATTCGGTTTTATGAAAGTCTTCATGAAGAGCATCCCATTAATACTCCCCATATCAGGGAGATCGGACCCAGAAAGGTACTGTTTGTCCCGTTCCCTTCCGAACCATGTAAAGATGTTCTTCACCTCACATTGATGAAAGCCTGGAATCTGCTTTTTGACTGGGGGACGATGCCTTCCAGCGGATTCGGCACGCTCATCCGGTGCAATCAGTTTCAATCGGAGAATTTATACAAAGGCGCAGGAATTTTTGTAGTACTTCCTGCTGCAGAATATGACATTCCAGGGGTTGAGGAGATTCCAGGCGGAACATTTGCCTGTATGTACAAATATTCATTTCCTTATTTTAAGGAAGATTTTTATACACTAAAAAAATGGACAGAGTCCGGCAACTATGAGATTACCGGAGATGCTCTTGATTTATGTCTTTTGGATACTACATTTTACAACTCCGAACATGAGGTGGATTACTGCTGCCTGCAGATTCCGGTGAAAAAAACTACATAATATAACAAGTTTCATAAAAATCCTCTTGACTGTATAGCCGCAATATAGTGCATAGTATACTTATCGGCCGATCAACGATGAAAGGAGGATTTTTTTATGTCAAAAATTAAAGTGAATGATTTGCGTTCATCCCTGGAGCTTTTGGCGTCAATTCCGGGGCAGCTCATTGAAACTGATGTCGAAGTTCATCCTCATGCGGAACTCTCCGGCGTTTACCGCCATGTGGGTGCCGGCGGTACCGTTATGCGCCCCACAAAAGAAGGCCCTGCTATGGTATTTAATCAGGTAACCGGTCATGAGGGGGCAAGAGTGGCAATTGGATTACTGGCAAGCCGGAAACGAGTAGGGTATTTGCTGAATGAGGCACCGGAGCGTTTAGGGCACATGCTAAACGAAGCGGTGAATCACCCCATAAAGCCAGTGGTTATTGATCAGAAAGAAGCAAAATGCCAGGAAGTGGTTCATTACGCCACCGATTCTGATTTTGATTTACGTAAATTGGTTCCAGCGCCAACCAATACAGAAGAAGACGCAGGACCTTATATAACATTGGGAATGTGTTACGCCTCAGATCCGGAAACAAAGATTTCTGATGTTACCATTCACCGCCTGTGCATTCAGAGTAAGGATGAAATCTCCATGTACTTTGTACCAGGTGCCAGGCATTTAAGCGTTTTCCGTGAAAAAGCAGAGGCAGCTGGGAAACCCCTCCCCATCTCCATCAGCATCGGCGTGGATCCTGCCATTGAAATCGCTTCCTGCTTTGAACCGCCTACAACTCCTCTGGGTTTTAATGAGCTGGAGATTGCCGGGGCGATCCGCAAGGAGCCGGTGGAACTTACTCCCTGTATTACCATAGATGAAAATTGCATTGCCAATGCAGAATATGTAATAGAAGGGGAACTCCTTCCCGGAGTGCGGGTAAGAGAGGACCAGAATACCAACACGGGAAAAGCCATGCCGGAATTTCCAGGTTATACAGGCCCTGCCAACCCGGAGCTTCCTGTTATTAAGGTAAAAGCAGTGACCCACAGAATCAATCCCATCATGCAGACCTGTATCGGACCAAGCGAGGAGCATGTAAGCATGGCGGGAATTCCAACCGAAGCCAGCATTATTCAGATGGTGGAAAAGGCCATGCCTGGAAAGCTGTTAAATGTATACTGTGCGTCAAGCGGCGGCGGAAAATATATGGCTGTTCTTCAGTTCTGTAAAAAGATTCCCAGTGATGAGGGAAGACAACGCCAGGCTGCACTGCTTGCGTTCTCCGCATTCAGTGAGTTAAAGCATGTATTTCTTGTTGATGAGGATGTTGATCCTTTTGATATCAACGATGTTATCTGGGCGATGAATACCCGTATGCAGGGAGATTCCGGTATTATATGTATTCCGGGAGTACGCTGTCATCCGCTGGATCCCTCCAATGATCCCTCTATCTCACCTTCCATAAGAGATCATGGAATCGCCTGCAAGACCATCTTTGACTGTACCGTTCCATTTGATCAGAAAAGCCGTTTTAGCCGGGCGAAGTTTATGGATGTAGATCCTTCCCACTGGGTGCCGGATATTAACTAGATTGTTACTGGATTTTTACTAAAACATAAGAGGAATACATATGCCAATCGGAGTAATTGTTAACAGTCTGGCAGTGCTGACAGGCGGCGCTGCCGGAGCTTTATTAGGAAATAAAATACCTGGTCATCTTCGTGATAACCTCACGTTGATCTTCGGAGTCGCTTCCATGTCCATGGGAATCGCTTCAATCGTAAAACTGACCTACCTTCCTGCCGTTGTGTTTGCGGTAATCATTGGAACTGCAATCGGTGAACTGATTCATTTGGAATGGGGCATCACAGCTGCAGCCCAGAAGGTACAGGCGCCTATTTCAAAGATGTTTTCCGGAAAAGGAACCGGGTTAAGCCAGGAGGAGTTCATGCAGAGGCTTGTCAGCATCGTCGTCCTGTTTTGCGCAAGCGGAACCGGCATATTTGGCGCGTTGCAGGCGGGAATGACTGGAGATCATACGATTCTGTTCTCCAAGTCAATTCTTGATTTTTTTACAGCTGGTATTTTTGCAGCAAGCCTTGGATTTATTACGTGCACCGTATGCGTTCCCCAGTTTATTGTACTTTTAACGCTGTTTCTCAGCGCTTCTTTTATCATGCCCATGACAACAAAGGAAATGCTCAACGATTTTACCGCATGCGGCGGCATTTTAATGCTGGCTACCGGCCTTCGTATTTCAGGGATTAAATCATTTCCCATAGCAAATATGCTGCCTGCCATGGTACTTGTCATGCCGTTTTCCTATTTCTGGTCTCATGTAATTTTGAGACTGTTATAAGCCTATGGAGAAGAAACGGATCATACTTGCTGTCAGTGGGGCCAGTGGCGCCCCACTGGCAGAGGTTTGCTTAAAGGAACTTAAAAAGATACCGGAATATGAGACTCATCTGGTGATCAGCAGAGGCGGCGAGGAGACGATCTTACATGAGACGGATCTGTCGATGGAAGAATTTACAGGACTGGCAGATGTGTGTTATGACTGCAAAAATATTGGTGCTTCCATAGCCAGTGGTACCTTTCGGACCGAAGGGATGATCGTGGTTCCCTGCAGTATGAAGACAGTGGCAGGAATCGCAAACGGTTACTCTGATAATCTGCTGCTTCGGGCTGCAGATGTGACAATAAAAGAAAAACGCCGTCTCATATTAGTGACAAGAGAAACTCCACTCAGCCAGATTCATTTAAGAAATATGGAGTATTTATCCGGCGTGCAGAATGTTACCATACTGCCTCCGGTTATTTCTTATTACAGCAGACCAAAGTCTCTGGAGGACGTAAACTTTCATCTTGCATGTAAAATTCTAGATGCTGCAGGGATTTTTATTCCCGGATTCAAGAGGTGGGAATCCAATGATAACGCTTAAAAAAGTAGTGGATCAAATCAGCATCCAATGTGACGTCATACCAATGGGAGAGGATCTGACGGTATTGCTGTACGGCGGAGATCTCCCTCATATTGGCAGTACCGTTCTGTCAATTCCAAGAGCCAGCCTGACAGGAGACGGATTAAGCACGACTTCATCCGTCTTAAACTGTCTGGGTCATAAAGACGATGTACTGGCAAGGCTCTTCGCGGAAAAAATCGCGGTCAGATCCAATCATACCACAGTCTGTATCTGCGGAATTCATGTGGACGGACTAAGCAGCGATGGGATAAAAGCAATTTATGATGGCTGTCTTCTTCTGCTGGATGAAGTGCTGACCGTTATTGGAAATGAAAATCTTTTATTCTCTTCACAGAAATGATATAATTAAGAAAGCAAAGATAAAAACACAGCCCATGGCATCTGCCATGGAGATCCGGTTGGTAGTCCGGACGGAAACGGTTTTTCATCGTTTCTAAGTAGCCCTCCTCCTGGTCGTCCGTTCTTTGTGGAAACAAGAATAGGAGGAATTGTTATGGACAAGGTTTCGGTTGGATTTTCAGTATTTTTTGAGGAGCCCTTTTGGGTGGGCATTCTGGAGCGGGAAGTGGATGGAAAACTGTTTGTAAGCAAAGTCACATTCGGCCCGGAGCCCAGGGATTATGAGGTAAATGAGTTCCTTCTTAAGAATTACTACAGGCTGAGGTTTAGTCCGGCTGTTGAAGCTGCTGTAAAAGAAAGTAGTAAGAATCCAAAACGGATTTTGCGGGAAGTCCGCAGGCAGATCCAAAACACAGGAATCAGTACGAAATCCCAGCAGGCGCTGAAATTGCAGCAGGAAGAAGGAAAACTGGAGCGGAAGCTTTTATCCCGGGAAGCAAGGGAGGCAAAAGCACAGCAAAAGTTTGATCAGAAACAGCAAAAGAAAAAGGAGAAGCACAGGGGCAGATAATGCCCCTTTCTCTATGGAAAAAAACAGGAAGAGATTGCTTATTGCGTGAGGATGGGAAGCAGGGTATAATCGATTCTATATTGACAAAAGCAGGTGAAAGAATGTACATAGCAGATTTACATATCCACTCCAGATATTCCATGGCAACCAGCAGGGACTGTACACCGGAGCAGCTGGATCTTTGGGCCAGACGAAAAGGAATCGGGATTATCGGTACTGGTGATTTTACTCATCCGGCATGGCGGGCAGAGTTAAAAGAGAAACTGATTCCGGCGGAGGAAGGGCTTTATGTGTTAAAGGAAGAGTACCGTCTGGAGGGAGAAAACTCCTTCGGTTCCCTGATCCCCCGCTTTGTTATTTCCGGAGAAATCAGTTCCATTTATAAAAAGAACGGAAAGACCAGAAAGGTACACAGCCTTCTTCTCATGTCTGGACTGAAAGCCGCAGAGGAGCTCTCCAGAAAGCTTGAGGCTGTGGGCAATATCCGTTCGGATGGCAGACCCATCTTAGGACTTGACTGCCACGATCTTCTGGAAATGATGCTGGAATCAGATCCCAGGGCGGTTTACATCCCCGCGCATATCTGGACGCCCCATTTCTCCCTGTTCGGAGCATGTTCCGGCTTTGATACCATAGAAGAGTGTTTCGAAGATCTGACTCTTCATATACATACATTGGAAACCGGACTTTCTTCTGATCCCTCCATGATCTGGAGTATATCGGCGCTGGACCGTTTTCAGCTGATCTCCAACTCCGATGCCCATTCTCCTGCAAAGCTTGGCAGGGAAGCCAGCCTTTTGGATATAGAACTGTCCTTTGACGGACTTTCTCATGCTTTAACCAGCGGCAGTGGATTAATGGGAACCATTGAATTCTTCCCCGAAGAAGGAAAATACCACCACGACGGTCACAGAAAATGCGGGATCTGCTTTTCACCTTCTGAGGCAGAACAGCATTCCGGAAGGTGCCCGGTGTGCGGTGGAAAACTGACCATGGGAGTATCCAACCGGATTAAGCAGCTGTCTGACCGGAGTGAGGGCTTTGTATTACCCCAGGGTAAGCCATTTGAGAGTCTGGTTCCGCTGCCGGAGGTGATCGCTGCCTGCCTGGGATATTCTGCAGCAAGTAAAAAGGTCCAGAATCAGTACTTTGAACTGCTGCGTGGGCTGGGATCAGAATTTAATATATTAAGGGAGGTTCCCCTGGAAGACATCAGAAAGTGTTCAGATCCCATGATTGCAGAAGGGGTGAGCCGGCTTCGGAAAGGAAAAGTGGAACGAATACCAGGCTATGACGGGGAATACGGAATCATAAAGCTGTTTGATCCTGATGAAATTTCCACTGGAAAAAAGAGAGGAAAGGGCTAAAACAGATGACAGAAGATAACATTGATGCAATTCTTAAAAAGCTGGATGACGTATACGGAGTTACCAAAGAAGGGTTTTATCATGAACAGCCCTGGCAGCTGCTTGCAGCGATTATGCTTAGTGCTCAGAGTACAGATAAGCAGGTAGAAGAAGTGCTGCCTGACTTTTGCAGGCGGTTTCAGACTGCTGCCCAGCTGGCAGACGCTCCTCTGGAAGAGATTGAGGCTTCCATCCGTTCCATTGGCCTTTATAAGAATAAAGCGAAGAATTTATGAAATGCTGTACTCAGATTGTAAATGAATATGGCGGTGAGGTTCCGTCAGAAATAGAGGATCTGTTAAAACTGGCGGGAGTAGGACGGAAAACAGCCACTCTGTTTCTTGCCGATGCGTATGAAATTCCGGGAGTAACGGTAGATACCCATGTTTTCCGGATATCAAGACGGTTAGGCTGGGCAGAGGGAAAGAATCCGGTAATTGTGGAACAGGAACTTCAAAAGGTATTACCGGAGGAACACTGGAACCGGATTAATTTTCAGTTGATTTATCATGGAAGAGAGGTCTGCACAGCCAGAAAGGCCAAGTGCGAAGAATGTATTTTGGGGGATTGGTGTGAGAGAAGAATTTAATCATGAAAAGATCGCTTTGAAAAAAGGGAATGTATCAGAAGTATTCAGTGATGGCAAGGTGGTTTACAGAGACTTAAAGCCACAAAGTAAATCCGTTCACAGACTGTTATTGCATCTGGAAGAAAAAGGGATCGGGTTTACACCTCGTTTTCTTGGAATGAATGAGGATAATATGGAGATGTTAAGTTTTGTAGAGGGTGAAACAATTGATGATTATCCCATACAAAACGAGATCAGTAAGAAAATCGCAACGGTTCGGATGGCAGCGGAAATGCTTAGAAAATTCCACGATGGTACTGTTGATTTTATACAGAATCCGGATGATATCTGGTTTTTAGAATATAAAGGCGGATTACAGAAAGAAGTGATCTGCCATAACGATTTTGCACCGTATAATGTTACATTTCAAGATTTAAAGCCCATAGGGTTAATTGATTTTGATACGGCATGTCCCGCACCAAGGATCTGGGATGTTGCCTATGCAGTTTACCGATTTGTGCCTCTTAGTGAAGAAGTATATGATATAAATACCAGACAATATCGCAGATACAGCAAATCAACAGACAGTCTGGAGAGGAAACTTCTGCTTTATGAATTTCTTGACAGCTATGGCATGAGGAATGCTTTAGAGGTTCTGCAGACTCTGATTCATCGGCTGCAGGATCTTGTAACGCTTTTTGATGAGGAATGCAAAAAGGGAAGTGAACCGTTTATTAAAATGAAAGAATCAGGACATCAACAGTTTTATATCCGTGAGATTACGTTTATAAAAGAGAATATGGCTGATTGGATATAGGGATTGAAAGAATATGAAAGGAGAATAAACAATGAAGTTAATGTTTAAACAACGCTTTTTTTCCTGGTTTGACAGTTATGATATTTATAATGAAGAAGGTGGCTGCGTTTTCACAGTCAGCGGAAAACCTGCCTGGGGGCACAAGCTGGAAATCTATGACAGAAACGGCAGTCATCTGGCTACTTTGAAAGAGCAGATATTCACATTTCTTCCCCGGTTTTATATCATTATAAACGGGGAAACCGTTGGAACAATTACAAAAGAATTTACTTTTTTCACCCCCTCATTTAACATCGACTGCAATGGCTGGGAGGTAAAAGGTGATTTTTTTCAATGGGATTATTCCATATATTCCAGAGAAGGGCGTGTTGTGGCACAGATAGAAAAACAGCTGTTCCGTTTTACGGATACTTATATTATTGATGTAGTAGAAGAAGGGGATGCTCTTTTGGCATTGATGGTGGTTCTGGCCATTGATGCAGTTAAATGCAGTCAGAATAAAAACTAGAAAATGCAAAAAACACAAGTGATTTATGGCTTGTGTTTTTTGTTTTATATGTATGTTTTTTTGACGAGTTTTTAGAAAATATAAAAAAAATAAATAAAGTGAGCCTGAAATATAAAAAATACCTTGTTGATATAGTACAAAAATATAGTTATAATGTAAAAGAAGATTGTAGACAATCTACAATTCATGAATGGAAGCAGAGAGGTAACTGGTGTGCCTACCGGTCTTCAAAACCGTGTTGCGGCTTGTAGTCGTGGGTGGGTTCGATTCCCATATGCTTCCGCCAAAAATAATTTACATTTACATAAATTGCGCCTGGAAGGTTAAAAAAATAACAATATTCTTTTTGGGAGGAATAAATGGACAGCATAGTTGTAGGGACGGCGGGGCATATCGATCATGGCAAAACAGCATTGGTTAAAGCGCTGACAGGCCATGATACGGATACCCTTGCGGAAGAAAAGAAAAGAGGAATTTCAATTAATCTTGGATTTACCGGCTTTCAGCTTCCTAACGGACGTACGCTTGGAATTGTTGATGTTCCAGGGCACGAAAAGTTTATTAAGAACATGCTGGCCGGCGCCACGGGCATTGATGCTGCTATGATCATTATTGCGGCAAATGAAGGAATTATGCCACAGACAAGAGAGCATATCGACATCCTCAGCTACCTGGGAATACAAAAATTTCTGATTGTTCTGACGAAGATTGATCTGGTTGAGGAGGATTTTAAGGAGCTGGTAATAGAAGATATCCGGTCGTTTATAAAGGGTACCTTTTTAGAAGGAACTAAGATCGTGGAAGTTGATTCTGTCAGCAGGACAGGTTTTGATATGTTAATATCCGAGCTTGAGACCCTGACTTCAGATATCCGGGAACGCAGTTTCACGAAAAAACCCCGAATGAATATAGACCGGGTTTTTTCTGTTAAAGGATACGGAACCGTAGTTACCGGTACTTTGATGGAAGGTATCTTAAGAACAGAAGATGAACTGATGGTTTATCCTCAGGGAATTCTTACGAAAGTCCGGAATCTTCAGGTTCATGAGCATAACGTGGATTTAGCATACGCCGGACAGAGAACGGCAATCAACTTATCCAATATAACGGTGAATGAATTAAGGAGAGGAAATACAGTTGCTGCAAAGGACGGTGTATACATAACCGACAGGATTGATGTGAGATTTTCCATCGTTAAATCCACAAAGCTTGAAATCGGTAAATTTTATAAGCTGAAGTTATATACCGGAGCGTCAGAGGAAGTGGCGAGATTTGTACCCATCACCCATAAAAAAGTGAAGGCTGGAGATGAAGGCTATGCTCAGATTCTGCTGGATCATGAAATCGCTGTTTTAAAGGGTGACCGGTTTGTATTAAGAACGATTTCTCCGGTCACAACCATCGGCGGCGGAGTCATCATAGATCCGAAAGCGCTGAAATATAAAAATGATCCCGGGGAACGGCTGCGGTCGCTTCAGATAAAGGACTCAGCCTCTGACAAGGAAATTGTAGAAGAATATATTAAAAACAATCCATTTTCTGATTTTTCCAAGATCTCTGCTTTTTTAAATAAAGACATAAAAGAAGAAGAACTGAAAGAGCTGGAAGAGGAAGAAATTATTTTATCAATAGAAAAGCAGTATATCCATATGGAATATCTGGCCCATTACAGGTACATGCTGGAGGCAGTTTTAAGGGATTACCATAAAAATAACAGATTGCGAAAAGGAATTCCCAAGGCAGAATTACTGGAAAAGCTTGATATATCCAATAAGAAGCAGTGTGAGACCATGTTAAAATATCTGGCTGCAAAAAACCAGGTAAAGCTGGAACAGAATCTGGTTTCGTGCTGTGATTTTGAACCGGTCCTTACAGAAGGTCAGAAGAAAATCAGAGATGAATTGAAAAAACGGGTTATGGAAAACGGATATACACTGTTAACGGCAGCGGAGCTTACGGAGAATAGGAAAGAAAGACAGCAGGTACTTGAATTTATGCTCCAGAGTGATTTCCTGGTATTACCCGGACAATTTATTCTGATGGAAGCACAGTATAAAAAGGCCAAAGATTTGGCAGAAAGTCTGTTTTTTGAAAAGGGCATAATAAAGCTTCCGGATTTCAGGGATTCCATCGAAACCAGCAGAAAGTTTGCATTAATGCTTCTGGAACGGTTTGATCAGGAACGATTTACCAGACGTGAGGGAGAGGACAGGGTATTAAATACTAAAAAATAAATGGAGGTGCGCTTTGAACGTTTATGATGTTGTAATTGTTGGTGGAGGACCTGCCGGCCTGTCTGCCGGTCTTTATGCAGGGAGAGCCAGACTGAATGCGCTGCTGATTGAAAAAGATAAGGATGGGGGACAGATCGTTATTACTTCCGAGATTGAAAATTATCCGGGATGTCTTCCGGAAGAGTCAGGCAGTACTCTGGTACAAAGAATGACAGACCAGGTAGAGAAGTTTGGGATTGAAAGGACGGCTGATTATATCGAATCGGTGGATTTCTCCGGAGATATCAAGGTATTGAAAGGAAAGAGGAACGAGTACCACGCGAAAACGGTGATCATTGCCACCGGCGCATATCCTAAGCCGATCGGATGTCCGGGGGAAAGGGAATTAATCGGAAAAGGAGTGTCATATTGTGCAACCTGTGATGGAAACTTCTTTGAGGATTTTGAGATTTTTGTAGTCGGAGGCGGAGATACTGCTGTTGAAGAGGCTCTTTATCTGACAAAGTTTGGCCGGAAGGTGACCATTATCCATAGAAGAGATGAGCTTCGAGCCGCAAAATCCATTCAGGAAAAGGCATTTAATAATCCTAAAGTAGAATTTATGTGGGACTCTGTGGTGAAAGAAATTAAGGGAGATGGAATGGTCCAGAGTATGTCGGTGGAAAACGTGAAGACAGGGGAAGTAAGGGAAATTGTCGCCGATGAAGAAGATGGAACATTTGGAATCTTTGGCTTTATCGGATATCTGCCCCAGTCAAAATGTTTTGAGGGCAGTCTGGATATGGAATACGGTTATATCAGAACAAATGAAAATATGGAAACAAATGTACCGGGTGTTTTTGCTGCCGGGGATATCAGAATTAAGAGTTTAAGACAGGTGGTCACTGCCTGTGCAGATGGAGCGATCGCGGCTGTCATGGCAGAGAAATATATAGAAAATGAAGGAGGGAATTAGAATGTTAGTTGTGGATAAAGATACGTTTGAACCAGAAGTGCTGAAGGCAGAAGGAATTGTATTTGTGGACTTTTTTGGGGATGGGTGTGTGCCCTGCCAGGCTCTGCTCCCTCATGTTGAGAACTTTGCTGAAAAATACAGCAATAAAATCAAGTTTACAAAACTGAATACCACAAAGGCCAGAAGGCTTGCCATTTCTCAGAAGATTCTTGGATTACCCGTTATGGCAATCTATAAAAACGGGGAAAAAATAGAAGAATTAGTAAAAGATGATGCAACACCTGAAAAAATTGAAGAAATGATTAAGAAATATGCATTGGAGTAAAACAACCAGGTACATAACGTGGAAAGTTATATTTCAGCCAGCAGTGTAAATCCTTTATCCAGCTGGCGCACGTTATAAATATATGAATAAGGAGGAGATTAATATGCTTAAAGACAAAAAAGCAATCATTATTGGTGACAGAGACGGCATACCGGGACCTGCAATTGAGCAGTGTGTTAAAACGGCCGGTGCAGAAGTAGTATTCTCGTCAACAGAATGCTTTGTCTGAACGGCTGCGGGTGCCATGGACCTGGAAAATCAGAAGAGGGTAAAAGCATTGGCGGAACAGTACGGCCCTGAAAATATTATTGTTATTTTAGGAGCCGCAGAAGGCGAGGCTGCCGGCCTTGCTGCTGAAACTGTTACGGCAGGAGACCCTACTTTTGCAGGACCTTTGGCAGGAGTCCAGTTGGGACTAAAAGTATACCATGCCTGTGAGCCGGAAATCAAAGATGAAGTGGATAGCGCTGTCTATGACGAGCAGATCAGTATGATGGAGATGGTATTGGATGTCGATGATATCCGAAAAGAGATGTCAACAATAAGGGACGAATATTGTAAATTTTAATAATCATCCCTTCACAAATCAATTCTTGTGAAATGCGAATGGTATATGGCATCACATTTTGCAGGAATTGATTTATTATTAGGAGGCAAACTATGTACAGCGTCTTAAAAGGAGCAAGTTACATACTCGCTCATACGCCAGATATGGTAATTCATAATGGTACAACACAGACAACTCAGCGAACCATTGATCCTGATTCTGAATATTTAAAAAATCTGGATAAGAGTCTGCGGTCTTATGATGAATGTAAAGCATATCTGCCAAATCAGACTTACATTGGAAACATTACACCTGATGAGCTGGCTGGCTATGCACAGCCATGGTATCAGCAGAAATCCGATTACATACAAAGAGAAGGCAGATTTGGAGAAATCATGCCGGAAGATGAATTTATCGGGTTGATTGCAATTTGTGATGTATTTGATCTTGTAAAATTAGAATCACAATTTGCCGTTTCCGTGAAGAAAAAATTAGAAACTCACAGTCTTATAGATCCAAAGTTTTTAAGTGTCTTTGATAAAAACTTTGAGTTGTCAGAAATTAACGGTTTCATCGCAGACGAACACGCAGAGCCTTTGTATTATGGAGGAATGATTGTCGGCTGCATCAAAGCGGCCCATGATATTGACCATTCTCTTTCCGCCCATGTCATTTTTGAGAACCTTGTTTCAAAGGCTTCCTGTGTTCTTTCATTGTTACATTTAATTGATAAGAACCATATCAGGAAAGAAGAAATTGAATATGTGATCGAGTGTTCGGAAGAGGCCTGCGGCGATATGAATCAGAGAGGGGGAGGAAACTTTGCGAAAGCAGCAGCAGAAATCGCAGGTCTGGTCAACGCCACAGGGAGCGATGTAAGAGGCTTCTGCGCCGGTCCGACCCATGCCCTGATTCATGCAGCTGCCATGGTAAAGGCGGGAACATTTAAGCATGTTATCGTTGCTGCCGGAGGATCTACCGCAAAGCTTGGTATGAACGGAAAGGATCATGCAGGCAAAGGGATTCCCATACTGGAGGATTGTGTAGCCGGTTTTGCCATTCTCGTCAGTGCAAATGATGGGGTCAGCCCGGAGATCAACACCGATATTGTGGGCAGGCATACGGTGGGAACCGGATCTTCTCCTCAGAACGTGATTTCTTCGCTGACTGCATCAGCTCTTGAAAAAGCAGGGCTGAAGATGACCGATATTGATAAGTATACGGTAGAAATGCAGAATCCGGATATAACGAAGACAGCAGGCGCCGGCAATGTACCTGAGGCTAATTATAAGATGATAGGGGCCCTTGCCGCCATGCGCAAAGAAATAGAGAAATCCCAGCTGGCTGATTTTGTATCGGAACATGGCATGGTGGGCTGGGCTCCTACCCAGGGACATATCCCTTCCGGAGTTCCTTATCTTGGCTTTGCCAGACAGGAATTGATGGATAAAAAAATTAACAGAGTTATGGTTATTGGAAAAGGAAGTCTGTTTCTTGGAAGAATGACCAATCTGTTTGATGGAGTATCCTTTATTCTTCAGCAGAACAGCGGTGCAGGACAGGAGGAAACGGTGTCTGAGGACAAAATCAGGAAACTGATTGCCGCATCTTTAAAGGATTTTGCAAAGCATCTTCAGGAAGACGAGGGGTGATCATATGTCTGAAGGTAAGGTGAAACAGTTAATTGCAGAGACCTTTTTTGAAATGGCTCATATGCTTGAGACTGGTCAGTCTGGCAGGGAAATGCCCATCGCCATAACTGCAATGGGAAGTGAGCATGGAGAAGAGACCATTTATCAGGCAGCTTATGAGGCAGCAAAAAAAGGGATATCTGTAAAGGTGATCGGAAGCCGGCAGCTGGAAGCGGAGAATCTTACGGTCATACCGGTCGCCTCGGAAGAAGAGGGGCATAAAAAGATGGATGATATGCTCCAGAAAAAAGAAGCCTGTGCGGCAGTGACCATGCACTATCCTTTTCCTATCGGAGTTTCTACAGTGGGACGTGTCATAACTCCGGCAGCCGGGAAAAAGATGTATCTTGCTTCTACAACAGGAACCTCATCCGTAAACAGGATTGAAAGCATGATAAAGAACGCCATTTACGGAATCATTACTGCAAAAGCCAGCGGAGTGGCAAACCCCACAGTTGGCATTTTGAATGTAGACGGAGCACGGCAGACAGAGATCGCGCTTCAAAAGCTGAAGAAAAATGGTTATGACATTCAATTTGCTTCGTCCAACAGGGCGGATGGAGGAATTGTCATGAGGGGAAACGATCTTCTGACAGCCTCCGCGGATGTGATGGTAATGGATTCCCTGACCGGCAATGTTCTGACCAAGATGTTTTCTGCTTATACCACTGGAGGCAATTATGAGTCGGTTGGTTTTGGGTATGGTCCTGGAATCGGAGAAGGGTTTGAAAAGCTGATCCTGATCGTTTCAAGGGCGTCCGGAATTCCTCTCATCACAGGAGCACTGGAATTTGCAAAGGAACTGCTTGACGGTGATTATCAGAAGGTTCTTGCTGAAGAATTTGCAAGGGCAAAGAAGGCAGGTCTGGAGCAGATTCTGAATGAATGCAGGCAAAGTAAAAATTCAGAGTCAGCAGAGGAAGTAAAAGCTCCCCCAAAGGAAGTGGTGACGGAAGAAATCCTTGGGATTGAAATCATGGATCTGGAGGAAGCGGTATCCTGCTTATGGGGGGCGGGTATTTATGCCGAGAGCGGAATGGGCTGTACAGGTCCGGTAGTCCTCATAGCGGAACATAATTTAAAAAAGGCCAGGGAAATTCTTACTGATAAGAAGTTCATTGGCTGACACGGTTATAAGACTGCTTTGAACCATTGAAACTACATAGCGAGGAATGATAAGATGACAGATAAAAACAGTTCTATGAGGCAGCTGCCAAAAGTGGATGAGATGATACGATGCATTGCATCAGAAGGTATAACTAATGTACCCGCGGTTCTGGTAAAGCTTGCCTGCCAAAAAGAAATTGAACTGGAAAGACAGAAAATTTTATCCGGCAGTCCATATCAGTACTCCAGGGAAGATTTAATCAGGCGTATCAAAGCGGAAATTGAAAAGCAAAACCAGCCCCATTTGAGAAAAGTAATCAATGGAACCGGCGTTGTTCTGCACACCAACCTTGGGAGGGCAAGACTCTCTCAAATGGTCTCGGAAAACATGAAGGAAATCTGCGGATCCTATTCTAATTTAGAGTATGATCTGGAGACGGGGGAAAGAGGAACCAGGTACGAACATGTAGAACAGCTGCTTACCTTTTTAACCGGTTCAGAAGCGGCTCTGGTAGTCAATAACAATGCGGCAGCCGTATATCTGGTGTTAAACTCGGTGGCCAGCGGCAAAGAGGTTATCGTTTCAAGGGGAGAGCTGGTGGAAATTGGAGGCGCATTCCGCGTTCCGGAAATCATGACGGCAAGCGGCTGCCGGCTGGTAGAAGTGGGAACCACAAACAAAACCCATGAATCAGATTATGAAGAGAACATCAATGAGAACACCGGAGCCTTATTAAAAGTCCACACCAGCAATTATAAGATTATCGGCTTTACGGATGAGGTTTCTCTGGAACGTATGAAAGAGGTTGGAAAAAAGCATGGTCTGCCCTTAATATATGATCTGGGATCAGGGCTACTGGTGGATCTTAAAGCATATGGAATCGGAGATGAGCCCACAGTCAGAAGCTGTCTGGAACAAAGTGCGGATATTGTATGCTTCAGCGGAGATAAGCTGCTTGGCGGACCTCAGGCGGGTATCATTGTGGGCAAAGCGGAGTACATAAACAGGATGAAGAAAAATCATCTGCTCCGGGCGCTGCGGATTGACAAACTGACCTTAACGGCACTTGAATTAACCCTCAGGCAATATCTGACTCCTGAGACGGCAGTTGTGCAGATCCCTACTCTGAAAATGATCACGGAACCGTTGGAAAACCTGAAGAAAAAAGCTGAGTTATTACATGGTCTGCTGGTAAAAAGGCCGGAAGCACACTATGAAGTAACAGAAACCACCGGACAGATCGGCGGAGGGTCCATGCCGGGAGTAAATCTTTCTTCTTATGCGGTAAGTATCACCATGGAACATCTTTCAGCAGATATGCTGGAGCGAATGCTGAGAAATAATTCCGTGCCCATTATATCTAGAATCTGCAAAAATAAAGTATTGCTAGATGTCAGAACCATGAGCGAGGAAGACCTTTTCGAAGCAGCAGAATTTTTAAATAAAATAATTAATCTGAAAGGAGATATGGAATGAAGCTGGAATTGGGAAATTTTTATGTAAAAGAAATTTGCTTTGGCGATAAGACTTCTTTAAAAGACGGGCTTCTCACCGTGAATAAGGAAGAAGCTCTTGCAGTCGTAAAAGAAGACGAACATATCACAGAAGCAGAACTATATATTGTGTCGCCTGGGGATCGTGTCAGGCTGGTTCCTGTTAAGGAAGCAATAGAGCCCCGTTACCGCGTAGGGGGAGGCCCTGTATTTCCCGGAGTGACGGGAGAATTAATGCAGGCAGGGAACGGAACCACCTATGCACTGAAGGATATGAGTGTTCTGGTTGTAGGCAGACACTACGGCGGTTTCCAGGATGGACTGATTGACATGAGCGGGGAGGGTGCAAAATACACCTACTACTCACAGTTAAAAAACCTTGTATTGGTTGCTGATACAGATGAGATTTTTGAGCAGAAGGAACAGCAGAAGAAAAACAGGGCATTAAGATGGGCGGGCATGCGCCTGGCTGAGTACATCGGTACAGCAGTCAAGGACTTAATACCGGATGAGGTGGAAACCTTTGAGCTGGAACCAGTTACAAAAAGAAGTAAGGAAATAAATGAGCTTCCAAGTGTGGTACTGGTGCTTCAGCCTCAGTCCCAGATGGAAGAAGGAGGCTATAATGATTTAAATTATGGCTGGGATACAAACCGGATGCTCCCAACCTTTATGCATCCCAATGAGGTACTGGACGGGGCAATGATCAGCGGATCCTTCATGCCATGTTCTTCCAAATGGTCCACTTATGATTTTCAGAATCTTCCTATGATCCGCAGGCTTTACAAAGAACATGGAAAGACCATTAATTTCCTTGGTGTTATTATGTCCAACTTAAATGTTGCTCTGGAGCAGAAAGAGAGAGCTGCGTTATTTGTGGCACAGATGGCCAAAAGCCTGGGAGCGGACTCTGCTGTTGTTGCCGAAGAAGGCTATGGGAATCCGGATGCGGACTTCACAGGCTGTATTGTTGCCCTGGAAAATGCCGGTATTAAGACGGTAGGGCTTACAAATGAATGTACGGGAAGAGACGGTGCCAGCCAGCCCCTGGTTTCCCTGGATGAGAAAGAAGATGCCATCGTATCCTGCGGAAACGTATCAACGCTGATCCGGCTTCCTAAGATGGAAACAGTTCTTGGAGAACTGGAGGCACTTGCAAGAGACGGGCTTTCCGGAGGCTGGTCCAATGACGAAATTCTGGGAGCTTCCGTAAAAGAGGATGGCTCAATCATCATGGAAAACAACGCCATGTTCTGCGGCGACCAGGTGGTAGGATGGTCAGTTAAGAGAATGGTAGAATTCTAGAAGGAGGGACGATATGAAAGGTATTTTATACTTGAATCAGTTTTTTGGTCAGATCGGCGGGGAAGAACTGGCTGATTTTAAACCGGAAATCAGAGAGGGTCTTGTAGGTCCGGCGATGGCGCTTCAGCAGGAACTGGGCGATGAAGTTCAGATTACACATACCATCATCTGCGGCGATAACTTTATAGGCTCAAACACGGAAGAAGCGGTAGAAACCATTATTTCCATGTTAAAGGGGAAAGAAATGGATGTCTTTTTTGCCGGACCAGCGTTCCGTGCGGGACGTTACGGAGCAGCCTGCGGTCACATCTGCAAAGCTGTAAAAAAGGAGTTCAAAGTTCCGGTACTCACTTCCATGAACGATGAAAACCCCGGGGTTGAAATGTTTAAAAAGGAAATGTACATATTTAAAGGCGGTGCCAGTGCGGCGGCCATGAAAAAAGACATAAAAGCCATGTCAAAGTTTGCCCTTAAGCTGTTAAAGGGAGAAAAGCTGCTTCCTGCAGCAGAAGAAGGTTATTTTGGAAGAGGAATGCGGGATCAGATCTGGCTGGATCCTCCAGTAACAGCAGCAGACCGGGTAATTGATATGCTTTTAAAGAAAATCAAGGGAGAGCCATTTAATACGGAGCTTCCCATACCCAAGTCAGACAGAGTTGCCATTGCTCCGTCTATCACCCCGGAAGATCTTAGCCATATGGAGGTTGCTCTTATCACCTCCGGAGGAATTGTTCCCGTAGGAAATCCCGACCGCATTCAGTCAGCTTCGGCGACTAAGTGGGGGAAATATGATATTTCCGAAACGGATGACCTTGTAAAAGGGGAATATATGACCATTCATGCCGGATTTGATCCGGCTGCAGCAAATAATGATTCTGATGTTATTGTTCCTCTGGATGCAATGAGACGGTACCAGAAAGAAGGAAAAATAGGCGGAGTCTATAAGTATTTCTTTTCAACCGTTGGTACCGGTACAACTCAGGCGGAAGCTGCGAGAATGGGAAAAGAAATTGCAAGAGAATTGAAAAAGGATGGAATCAGAGCTGCAATTCTGACCTCCACATGAGGGACCTGTACACGTTGCGGTGCAACGATGACAAGAGAAATTGAAAGAGAAGGAATCACCATTGTTCAAATGGCAAACCTGATTCCAGTAGCTAAAACGGTTGGAGTAAACAGACTGGTCCCAACCATTTCCATCCCATATCCGCTGGGAGATCCTGCTACTTCGAAAGAAGAGCAGTTTAAGCTTCGCTATCACAGAGTGGGGGTAGCTCTTGATGCGATTACGACGGATATAAAAGAACCTCAACTCTTTAAAGTTAAAATTTAATTTTTTATGTGGCGGGAATTCTGCCTTTGCCAGGCAGGTTTCCTGTCACATAAAATCGGATTGCAGGTAAACGGCATACGGTTATTTTAAAGAGGAGGGTAAAATTGAAAAAGAATCAGGTTTTTTACATTTCGTTTCTTATTACTATGATAATTGTTGCATTTGGTCTGGTTGCGCCCCAGCCATTTGCAAAGGCTACATCGGCAGCAAATGATTTTCTTGTTAATAATTTTGGGTGGTTTTATTTAATTTCCATGTTCGTGTTTGTTGCATTTTCATTAGGAATAGCATTTAGCAAATATGGAAGTATTAAACTGGGACCGGATGATTCCGTTCCGGAATTCAGCAACCGATCATGGTTTGCCATGCTTTTTGGTGCTGGAATGGGGATTGGGCTGGTTTTCTGGGGCGTTGCGGAGCCACTCAATCACTTTATGACATTTGGAGCAACGGAAACGGCAGCAGATTTTGCAATGAAAAAATCTTTTATGCATTGGGGTTTTCATCCATGGGCAGCGTATGCTATTATTGGAATGGCACTTGGGTATTTTCAGTTCAGAAAAAATGCTCCTGGTCTGATCAGCAGTATCTTTTTACCCATTCTTGGTGAAAAAGGAATCAAAGGACCTGTGGGAAAAATGATTGATATTTTTGCGGTATTTGCGACGGTAGCCGGAATTGCAACTTCTCTGGGACAGGGGACCATGCAGATCAATTCCGGGTTGAATTTCCTGTTCCATGTGCCCACGACCCGATTGATCCAGATCATTATCATCATTGTTCTGATGGTTATTTACACCTGGACAGCTGTGAGCGGAATTGATAAAGGAATCAAACTTCTGTCTGATATCAATCTGATCCTGGCAATTGCAATTCTGGCCGGCGCGTTTCTCGTTGGTCCCAAGCTTCTGACCCTGAATGTTTTTACAAATTCCATTGGCAATTATGTGAATGATTTTGTAAAAGACAGTTTTGCCATAAATCCATTCGGAGATAAGTCCTGGCTTGGTTCATGGACCATATTCTATTGGGCATGGTGGATTGCATGGGGACCCTTTGTAGGCACATTTATTGCAAGAATTTCAAAAGGAAGGACCATTCGGGAGTTTGTTATCGGGGTTATTCTGGCTCCATCCTTAGTATCCTTTATCTGGTTTTCCGTTTTTGGAAGCCTTGGTTTAAATCTGGATACCAACATTATTTCAAAAGCAATTGAAACAACAGAAACCGCATTGTTTGTGGTTTTACAACAGTATCCACTTGGCGGTATCTTTTCAATTATAGCAATTTGTCTTTTGGGAACATTTTTTATTACATCAGCCAACTCAGGTATTTTTGTATTATCCATGTTTTCTTCTGATGGGGACATGGAACCAGCCAATAGTAAAAAAATATTCTGGGGAGTGATTCAGGCCTTGCTGGCACTGGTTCTGTTAATGACAGGCGGACTTAGTGCACTTCAGACCTGTTCCATAGTAGCCGCTTTTCCACTGGCCATTATCATGCTTTTATGCTGTGTGTGCCTGGTAAAGGAACTGAGAAAGGAACCCCCAAAAAAGAAATAAAATTGAAACGTTAAACGCCTGAGGTGCCTGCATTCTTGTTTCTGGTAAAGTGCAGGCACAATCGGGCTGTGTTTTTAGAAAGAAGAGGGGCATATGGAATTTAAACAATTAGAAGCATTCGTGCAGATTTCAAAGCTTCAAAGTTTTTCAAAGGCCTCTGAATCCTTATTCTTAACTCAGCCGGCACTGAGCAGCCAGATTAATGCACTGGAAAAAGATATTGGAACTCAACTGTTTATCCGTTCCACAAAGAAGGTATATCCCACCAAAGCAGGGATTCATTTCTATGAGTATGCTCAAAAAATGCTGGCAATCAGGGATCAGTCTTTATATGAAATGAGTAAATTTTCAAGAGAATGTACGGGTGAAGTCAACATTTTGGCCTCCAGCGTTCCGGCTCAGTATATTTTGCCTCAGGTGATAGCAGATTTCAATAAGGAATATCCCAATATCGTGTTCCATTTATATCAGAAAGACAGCGGGGAAGTCTTTGAGGAACTGATTAAATACCAGTATGATATCGGATTTGTAGGAATGGAAAGTGAAAACGGTCGTTATACCCAGACGCCATTATATAAGGATCAATTGGTTTTGATATTACCCTTAGCAATGAAGTACGACGGCAGCCGGAAGGCAGAGGAGATAATAAAATTTATTGCTGAAAAAAATTTTATTATGAGAGAAGGGGGATCTGGCACCAGATCAGAGATGGAAGCATTCTTTGGTAAGCATGGACTTTCAGCAAAAGATTTAAAAACCATTGCTTATTTTAGTAATACTCAGGGAATTATCGAAGCTGTAGCACAGGGAATGGGAATTTCTTTTGTTTCAAAAACAGCAGTACAGATCTACAATCATTTGAATCTGATTAACGTTGTGGAAATCGAATCGGAATTGTTAAGCAGAAATATTTTTTGTGTGCAAAAGAAAGATATGATTTTAACTCCTGCTCAGGAACTGTTTATTAATTTTGCTAAAAAGCATTGTCAGAATATTTAATTATTCATATGATTTGTCTTACATCTATAGTATAATATTCTGTTAGTGATAGAATCTATATTGAGAGGTGGATATTATGATAAGTAATTCATACGATAAAATAAGCCATATGATTACATATTCAAAGGCAAATCTAAGTGAAATAGTCGTTTCCTATATAAAAAACAAGATTTTGACTGGAGAATTAAAAAGCGGTGACAGATTGGTGGAAACCGACGTATCGGAAGAACTACAGATCAGCAGGGCGCCTATCAGAGAGGCTTTAAGAGAACTTAATATGAGGGGGATCCTGACTTTTTCTCCTAAGAAGGGCAGCCAGATTCTGGAGATGGATTATGAAGATATTGCAGAGGTCTTTTCCATTCGGATTCCACTTGAAATGCAGATTCTTACCATAATTTTTGAAAAATCCCTGCTGCAGGAGCAGGATTTAGATTATCTGGAGACTTTAAATAATGATATGATAAAGTCCGATCGTGACAATGTCATTGATGATAAGGAAAAGAATTTTATTTTTAATTCCAACGACCTGGCTTTTCATGAATTTTTCTGGAAAAAGTCAAAGAGCTTCCGGCGGGCTGAAATTTTAGAAAATCAATATTTTCAATTGCTGATCGCAATGAATAAGGATATTTCCACATTAGGTATTAAGAAAGAAAAATTTGACGAACATAAGTTGATTATTGATGCCTGCCGTTCAGGATCTCTTGACAAAACATTACATGCTTTTCAGAACCATATGGACTCATATTTAAAGGCAGTAAAAGATTTATAAATTATTAGCAAAATGAAATGAACCGCTCAGCCCGATCGTATTTATTGGGTGGGAGGTTCGTTTTTTTGTGCATAATAGGAGTTAGAAAAATAATATAAAAAAAGGATTGACTACAACGCTGCGTCATACTCTATGATTGTAAATGTCAGGAGGTATTTTCTATGAACACCAGGGAAGCAGCCGGTATTACCGGTATCAGTGTGCGTACTTTGCATCACTATGACAAGATTGGTCTGCTGTGTCCAGACCGTGATCCGGATAATGGTTACAGGAACTATTCCGATGAGGACTTAGATCTGCTGCAGCAGATTTTATTTTTCAAGGAATGCGGATTTTCCCTTACTGAAATCAAGGGATTTCTTGCCAATCCAAATTTTGACCGGGAAAAAGCATTTGTACTGCAAAGGGATTGTCTGCTGCAGGAACAAAAGCGTATTAATGCCATGCTGAAAACTCTTGATAAGACAATGAAATCATGGAAGGGAGATAAAAAAATGATGCAGTCGGAAAAATTTTATGGGTTTGGGAAAAAACACAACCCATATGAAGAAGAAGCCAGACGCCTGTGGGGAAACGAGGCCGTGGACCAAAGCAATGAAAAGATGGATTCCATGACCGAAGAGGAACAGAATCAGGTATTTGAAAATATGGATCAGATGTTTCGTGAGCTGGCAAAGCTTTGCAGGAAAGCACCTGAATCAGAAGTGGTACAAAATGCAATCAATAGCATGTTCCGTTTTTTCAATGAGAGCTTTGGGGTTACCTATACTCTGGAAGCATTTGCAGGCCTGGGTCAGCTTTATATATCAGACTCACGCTTTACTCAGAATATAGATCAGTATGCTGAGGGATTATCCGCTTTTTTAAGTAAAGCGATGGGCTATTATGCAGACAGCCAGAAGAACAGCTAAAATAGTAAGAATACAGAATGAATGATAACTCCTCACCGGTACAGCGGCGGGGAGTTTTTTACGTTACCACAACACAGTGACACAAAAGGAACTTCTTTACGATAATTTTATGAAATTGTAATAATTCAATAGATGTCAGGATGGAAATTATATGGTAAGATAATATAGGACTGCGCTGCCTTAAACGCAGCTTTTTTCATGAAGCAAAGGTTTCCTGAAGGCTGTCGCAGGGTAAAATTGGATATGAGTTTGGAGGCCTAGATGAAGCAAAGGAAATTTCACTTACACTTAACATTGTTCGGGACTATCGTTTTAGTACTGGTTCTTGTCTTATTGTTCCAGACCTTAAAGGGTAGAGCAGAGCCGATCTTCGATGACAATACCATGACTACATATTACGCAAAAACCGTTCTTGGAACAGCGCCTGATTTGCAGGCAGAACGGTATTTTAATAAGGATAACTACCAACTTTCCGGCTTCACCTTTGATGTCAGCCAGTGCGACTGGAATAAAGCAGGTACATACCGGGTTCCGGTAATTTACGATGGAAGGAAAACCAACTGTGTGGTGCAGGTGGAGGTTCGCAACACCTTGGAAGAGATACCGGAGACGGCCGCTTCCATCAATGAGAATGCAGTTTTAACAGAGAAGAAGTAAGGAGAAAACCCACATGGAGCGTCATAGCTTAACAACCCTTTGCTACATCGAAAAAGAGGATCAATATCTCATGCTTCACCGCATTAAAAAGAAGAATGATATCAATCAGGATAAATGGCTGGGAGTCGGAGGCCATCTGGAGGAAGGGGAAAGCCCGGAAGATTGTCTTTTAAGAGAGGTAAAGGAAGAAACCGGCCTGACGTTACTGTCCTATCGACTCAGAGGGTTTATCACCTTTGTATCAGATCAGTATCCTGATGAATATATGTTTTTATATACAGCTGACAGCTATGAAGGTTCACTTATGGATTGTCAGGAGGGTGTTCTTGAATGGGTGCCGGTTGAAAAAATTGACAGCCTTCCCATATGGGAAGGAGACCGGATCTTTTTTGAACTGCTAAAGGATGAGATTCCATTTTTCTCCCTGAAACTGCAGTATTGCAAAGACAGTTTAGAGGCGGCAGTATTAAACGGATCACCGTTAGAGCTTTTAGAAGAACGGGATTTGAATGGCTGCACAACCGGAAACGTTCGTGCCCGCTTCATGATGCACCGAGACGGTATGCTTCATGGAACATCCCACGTATGGGTAGTAAGACCCAATGAGAAAAGCGGATTTGACCTGCTTTTGCAAAAACGCAGTGCAGGCAAGGATGCTTATCCGGGCTGTTATGATATTTCTTCAGCCGGACATATTCCGGCAGGTGATGATTTCCTTATATCGGCGGTCAGAGAACTGTCAGAAGAACTTGGGATTAATGCAGCGCCAGAAGAACTTACCTTTGTAGGGCTTCATGAGGAACAGGAAGACGCTGTATTTTACGGACGGATGTTTCGCAATCATGAAATCAGCCACGTCTATGTTTATGAAAAAATGGTGGATGAACGTCAGCTTGTACTTCAGAAGGAAGAGGTGGAATCAGTACTCTGGATGGATTATGAGGAATGTCTGAATCGGATGAAAGATGGAACTTTAATCAATTGTTTAAATGAAAAGGAACTTCATATGCTTGCCCGCTGGTACCAGAAAAAGGGATTGACCGGACAACAGCATTTATGATATAGTAGAAGCATTAAAGAAAGTAGGAAGTGTGTTTATGTTAATTGTGTCAAATCATGGAGCGTAAATCAGAATCATAATGTGAACAGGAAACCCGGACAGGAAGGCGGATTATGCATTCCTTTGTTTTGTGTACCTGTTTAGCCCATGAAGATACAAAACTGACTGACAGGATTTTAGACCTGTAAGACTGGGATTTGTAGTCTTGCAGGTCTTTTTTGTGTATCAAAACCGGCCTGGCTGATTGCTCCATGAATCTTTTATCGTTAAAAAAAGATAAGACAGGAGAATAACATGAATCACACATTTCAAATATTAGAATTTAACCGGATTATAGAGAAACTGGAAGAACTGGCGCTTACAGAAGGCGCAAAAGAGCAGATCAGGAATTTAACACCTGAGTTAAAAGAAGCAGAAGTAAGGAAAAATCTCCGGGATACCACCCAGGCAAGAATGATCCTGGACCGTATGGGTCAGCCTCCTGCAGTAGCGATGAATGGTATGACGGCTATTTTTAGATCAGTGATGCAGGAAGGTATTCTGATGCCAGAGGATCTGGAATCAGTGGGAACTATGCTCACAGGCGTAAAACGGTATAAGGATTTCTTAAACCGATGCAAATATTTAGAACTGAGCCTTGCCTATTATGAAGAAAACTTAGATCCCCTGGAGAGTCTGGCAAGGGAATTGTTTGAAAGCATCAGAAACAAACGGGTGGACGATTCTGCCAGCAAGTATTTAAAAAACGTCCGCCAGGAGATTGTACGAATGGAAGAGAAGCTGAGAACAAAGGCGGAATCCATGCTAAGAACCAATAAAAAGTTCTTTTCAGATTCGTATATCACCATCAGAAACGGCAAAGTATGCCTCCCGGTGAAAAAGGAGTATAAGCTGGCAGTACCTGGCAGTGTGATCGATCAGTCCTCCACTGGTTCCACACTATTTATAGAGCCCTCAGCCATCGCGGCACTAAATGGAGAGCTGGAGAGTCTGAAAATTGAAGAGGAGAATGAAACCAGAAGAATTCTTTATACCCTTACTGCTCAGGTAGAAGAGCAGCTGCCGGTCCTTACAGAGAACAGGAAGGTTTTGGAAAAACTGGATTTCCTTTTTGCAAAGGGAAAGCTCAGTGCAGATATGAAGGGAGTGGAACCGGAGATTTTCACAGAGCGGATCATACGGATCACTGAGGGACGCCACCCGTTTATGAACCCGGAGCAGGTAGTTCCTTTAAACTTTGAACTGGGGAAAAACGGAAGAGGAATTGTTATAACCGGACCAAATACAGGAGGCAAGACTGTCTCCATTAAGACCGTAGGCCTGTTCTCCCTCATGGCTCAGTGCGGACTTCATATCCCATGCAAAGAAGGACAGATCAGCCTGTTTAACCAGGTGCTCTGTGACATTGGAGACGGACAGAATATTACGGAAAACTTATCCACATTTTCCTCTCACATTGTAAATGTACTGGACATTCTTAGTAAGGCAGACAGGGAAAGTCTTGTCATACTGGATGAGCTGGGCTCCGGAACCGATCCGGCAGAAGGTATGGGAATTGCCATCTCCATACTGGAGGAATTAAGAAGATGCGGCTGTCTGTTTTTAGCAACCACCCATTATCCGGAAGTAAAAACCTACGCAAAAGAAGCGGAGGGAATCACCAATGCACGCATGGCATTTGACCGGGAATCCTTAAGACCGCTCTACAGACTGGAAATCGGAGAAGCAGGAGAGAGCTGTGCACTTTATATTGCAGGCAGACTGGGAATGCCGGAGCGAATGATCAGACGGGCTGAGCAGTACGCCTACGGGTTACCGGAGACAGAACCGGAGTCCGGCAAATACAGGGAAGCAGAGAAAAGACCGGGTGGTCCCAGAATTGAAAAAATAAAGAAAGTAACAGAGAATCAGATTGCAATGCAGACAAAATTCACCCTTGGAGACAGTGTGATGATTCTGCCAGACAAGAAAATAGGGATTGTCTGCACCACGGTCAATGAGAAAGGCGTAGTACGGGTTCAGATGCCGGATAAAAAAATCTGGATTAACCATAAACGACTGAAACTTCTGGTTTCGGCAGAACAGCTGTATCCGGAAGATTATGATTTTTCCATTCTCTTTGATACCGTGGAAAACAGGAAAGCAAGACACAAGATGGAAAAGGGATATCAGGAAGGTCTGGAGATCCGAAAAGCTGCGGATGAGACCCTCCCTAAGTTATGATTTCAGCATGGTTTTGGGGGATCGCAGGGTTTTTTGCGGTCCTCCTCACAGGCTCTGTATTCGTATGGCAGTTCAAAAGGATCATCGTTTAGTTCGGCAAGCATCAGGCGGAAAATCTGTACATGGCATAATTCATCTGCTATAATCCGGTTTAAGATGGCTTTGATGCGGAAGTCGTTAATCCAAAGGCACTGCTGCTGGTATTTTCTGATTGCCTCCAGCTCGCCGTTTAAGGAATTGGCAACAAGAGCGCTGATATTGGTGGGATAACGGTTGCAGGCAGGAGTCCAGTATCTCATGCGGCCGTTTTGCCAGCTCCAAAGCCGTGGATCTGCTCCCAGCATGATACAAAGCTCACCGAAAACATTGAGATGGTGCATTTCTACCACACTGATTCTGTGAAAACATTCTGCGATATCGTAAAAATACCGTTTCGTGATCATGCTGTTGTAAACGTATAAGCTGATTGCGGACATTTCCGAATTACAGGCACCGATGTTGGAAAGCATGGCTGTGGCATAAAGTTCATTGACCGTTACGATTTCAACATCAGGCCAGGGGGATTTGTCAGAAAAAACAAGTGCGGAAAGATCCATTTCTTACCTCCCATAGAGTCGTTCTATTTAAATATATCAACAGACAGAGGGAGTATGACTGAAATAATCAAAGGAAAAGGAAAGGCTGTGATTGGATGAAGGACGAAAGAACGTTAAAAAAAGAACTGGAAGAATTTGTGCCCATAAATAAACAGGAGGAAGCGGACAAAAAGCTGATTCTTAAATGCTTATCTGAAGGAGACCGTATTTTCTTCCGGGAAAATGAGGAAGCTCATCTTTCTGCTTCCGGCTGGGTGGTAAACCAGGCCATGGACCGTGTTTTAATGGCATATCATAATATTTATCATTCCTGGGCGTGGACCGGTGGCCACGCAGACGGGGAAAAGGATCTTTTGTCTGTTGCCATAAGAGAAGCCAGGGAAGAAACGGGAATTAAAACAGTGACACCGGTAATGGACCAGATATTTTCTCTTGAAGTCTTAACCGTAGACGGTCACGAAAAGAAGGGGTTATACGTCCCTTCCCATCTGCATTTAAACGTGACTTATTTACTGAAAGGTGATGACAGGGAGGAGATCAGAACGAAGGAAGACGAGAACAGTAAAGTGGGCTGGTTCTCATTAAAAGATTGTCTGGAAGCGGTAAATGAGCCCTGGATGAAAGAACGAATTTACAAAAAGCTGATAGAAAAGATGGAAAATCTGAAAATTTAACAGAAAATTGGCATTTATTTTATGATTAGCTGTTTCTATTTTGGAGATTATGATTTATAATAATGGTATCTGAATGGATGAAGTTTTGCCAAATAAGACAGCGAGGTGTTAGATATGAAAATTGTTTATGCAATCGTCAGTTCCGATGATGGAAACCGGGTGACCGACGTTCTGAATGAGCACCAGTTCAGTGTCACAAAACTTGCCACAACAGGCGGTTTCTTAAAAAAAGGCAACTCAACATTGATGATCGGTACTGAAGACGGACAGGTAGAAGAAGTCATCACACTGATCAAGGATACCTGCGGAAAGCGCCAGAAAATTACATGCAACGTTCCTGCACCGAATATCGCGTCCGTTTCGGCGGGATATATGATGATGCCCATGACAGTCGAACTTGGCGGGGCTACCATATTTGTTACAGATGTAGAGCGTTTTGAGAAAATTTGATGTAGTGACAAAGGGATTGCAAAGCAATCCCTTTTCGTAACAGGAGGAATGAATATGTCAGAAACCAAACGAGTATTTATCATTGTACTGGACAGTTTCGGTATCGGCGAAGCTCCAGATGCGGCAAAGTTCCACGATGAGGGAAGCAACACCCTTGGATCAATTGCAAAAGCAGAGGAATTTGATACGCCGAACTTAAAAAAACTTGGTATGTTTAATATTGACGGTGTAACAGCCGGTGAGAAAGAGAAAGAACCAGCGGGCTCCTATGGCAGAATGACCGAGCGGTCCCAGGGTAAGGATACCACCATCGGCCACTGGGAGATTGCAGGAATTATTTCCCAGGAGCCTCTTCCAACCTATCCGGAAGGCTTTCCTGATGAGATTCTTGATGAATTTAAGAAGCAGACAGGAAGAGGAATTCTCTGCAATAAACCTTATTCCGGCACAGATGTAATCCGGGATTTTGGAAAACAGCATGTGGAGACAGGGGATTTAATTGTTTATACTTCTGCAGACAGTGTGTTTCAGATCGCTGCCCATGAGGAAGTGGTGCCGTTGGAAGAATTGTACCGTTACTGCAGGATCGCCAGAGAAATTTTAACAGGAAAACACAGCGTAGGCAGAGTGATTGCCAGACCGTTTGCCGGCGAATATCCTGATTATAAAAGAACGCCCCACCGCCATGACTTTTCCCTTCTTCCGCCAGCAAAGACCATGCTTGACTGCCTGGATGAAGCGGGCCTTGATACCATCGGAGTGGGAAAAATCTACGATATTTTTGCAGGGAAAAGCATTCAGAAAACCACAACCATCGTTAACAATAATGATGGTATGATTCAGACCTTAAAAGCACAGCAGGATGAGTTCCATGGTCTTTGCTTTGTCAATCTGGTGGATTTTGATATGGTTTACGGCCATCGTAACGACGTAAAGGGTTATGCAAGAGCAGCCACGGAATTTGACGTTCAGCTTGGGCAGTTTATGGAAGCCATGAGACCGGATGACGTTTTAATCATTACAGCAGATCATGGCTGTGATCCCGGAACTCCAAGCACCGATCATTCCAGAGAATATACCCCCATGTTAATTTACGGACAGGGAATTAAAGCCGGAGTTTCCATTGGAACAAGAGATACCTTTGCTGATATCGCGGCGACGGTACTGGATTTGTTTGGATTAAAGGGTGAGATTGCCGGAACCAGCTTTTTAGGTGAAGTAGCAAAATAACAGGAGGTGTTTGATTGAAGCTGAATGATACGACGATCAGGCTGCTGAAAGAGGAAGCCTATCGTGCACAGAAAAGGGCTTATGTTCCTTACTCTGGTTTTATGGTAGGTGCTGCACTTCTTGCAAAGAACGGAACTGTGTATCTTGGGTGCAACATTGAGAATGCATCCTTTTCGCCTACCAACTGTGCGGAACGCACTGCATTTTTCAAAGCAGTATCTGAGGGCGTGACGGAATTTGATGCCATTGCCATTGTAGGAAATAAAAAAGGGGCAAAGGGAGGCATCTGCGCTCCCTGCGGAGTCTGCCGTCAGGTTATGGCAGAATTCTGTGACCCGGATGAATTTCAGGTAATCCTGGCAGCAGAAGAAGAGACTGTTATTTATACATTAAAGGAACTGCTTCCCCTGGGATTTACAAAGAAGGATTTAAATTCCGACTGAAAAAATGAGGGAGGTTTTAAGTAATATGAGGATGTATGATTTAATTGCAAAAAAGCGTAATGGAGAAACTCTGACAGAGGAAGAGATCCGTTCCATGATAGATGGCTATGTACTGGGAGAAATCCCGGACTATCAGATGTCTGCCATGCTGATGGCAATCTATTTTAAAGGGATGAGTGATACGGAAACAGCAATCCTTACGGATGCAGTGGCTCATTCCGGCGATATGGTGGACTTAACTCCCATTCAGGGAATCAAGGTGGATAAGCACTCCACTGGAGGTGTTGGTGATAAAACCACTCTGGTGGTGGCTCCCATTGTAGCGTCCTGCGGCGTTAAGGTTGCAAAGATGTCCGGCAGAGGACTTGGCCATACAGGCGGGACTGTGGATAAGCTGGAATCCATTCCAGGCATGAGAACCACACTGACTGAGGAAGAATTCTTTGAGGTTGTCAACACCACAGGTTTATCAGTTATCGGACAGTCCGGTAATCTGGCACCTGGAGATAAAAAGCTGTACGCGCTCAGAGATGTAACTGCTACGGTGGAAAGCATTCCCCTGATTGCGGCATCCATTATGAGTAAGAAGCTGGCAGCAGGAAGCGACTGTATTCTTCTTGATGTGAAAACCGGAAGCGGTGCATTTATGAAGACGCTTCAGGACTCTGTCACTCTGGCAGAGAAGATGGTGGCGATCGGAGAGCATGCGGGAAAGAAGACCATGGCTCTCATTACCAATATGGATATTCCCCTGGGCAATTTAATCGGCAACAGCCTGGAGGTGATAGAAGCAGTAGAGACCTTAAAGGGCAGAGGACCAAAGGATTTGACAGAGGTATGTTTAAATCTGGCATCCGGAATGCTGTGGCTGGCTGGTAAGGGAACCCCGGAGGAGTGTTTTGCCATGGCAGAGAAAACCATAGCGGACGGCAGTGCCTTAAACCGGCTGGCAGCCATGGTAAAGGCACAGGGCGGAGATCCATCTGTGATCTTAGATCCCTCTCTCTTTGCAAAAGCGCCTTATGAAAGAGAAATTAATGCAGTGAAGAAGGGATATCTGGTTCATATGAACACGGAGCAGTGCGGAATTGCTTCTTCCATGCTGGGAGCAGGAAGAGTCACCAAGGAAAGTCTCATCGATTATACAGCTGGTATCGCTCTGAAGAAAAAGGTAGGTCAGGAAGTGGAAGAAGGTGAAACCATTGCCGTGCTCTACACCTCGAGGCAGGAACTGTTTGATGCCGCAGAAGAGGAATTCTTAAAAGCGGTTACCATTGCCGATGAAAAACCGGAGGAGGAGCCTCTGATTTATGCCAGAGTTACCAGAGAAGGCGTGAAAAACCTGATAGGATAGAAAGGATAAAACAATGACCGATTTAGAGATGTTAAGTTATGTAGACCATACCCAGTTAAAGGCGTTTGCCACATGGGAAGATATTGAAGAACTGTGCAGGGAGGCGGTGGAATATAAAACAGCGACTGTCTGCATTCCCCCCTGCTATATCAGCCGCGTACACAAGGAATTTCCGACTCTTGCGATTTGTACTGTAGTAGGTTTTCCTCTTGGATATTCCGTGACAGAATCCAAGGTGTTGGAGACGAAAAAGGCCATTGAAGACGGAGCTGTGGAAGTTGACATGGTAGTCAATATCAGTGATGTGAAAAATGGTGAATATAAGAAGGTAGAAGAAGAAATAGCAGAACTGAAGAAGGCCGCTGGCGATCAGGTTTTAAAAGTTATCATTGAAGCATGCTATTTAACAGAAGAAGAAAAAATCGCCATGTGCAAGGCTGTAACTGCAGCAGGAGCCGATTATATCAAGACCTCCACCGGATTTGGAACAGGCGGAGCGACTCTGGAAGATATCGAGTTATTTAAAAAGCACATTGGACCAGATGTAAAGATTAAAGCAGCTGGCGGTGTCCGGACGCTGGAAGATTTAAGAGCCTTTATTGAGGCAGGATGTCATCGCGTTGGAGCAAGTGCAGCTGTAAAGCTGGCAGCTCAGAAGAAATAAAGAATAGTGAATAAGAGGAACACCCAAAACTATCTGACAGTAAAAAAATACAGACAGTTTTGGGTGTTTATTTTCTGATAAATTAGTAAAATGCACAAATAACGCAGGGGGTACCCTTGGTTATATTTCACAAAAATAGGAGTAAATCTAAAAAACACTGACAAAATACCTGAAAAAGTGTTACACTAGTAGTATAGCGTTTAATTTTTTATTGTAACAGTGTGTTGGTATTCTGACAGGAGGAATGAATGATGTTTCAGGTAAATGATTTAGTAGTATTCGGCAACCATGGGATCTGTGAGGTAAAGGAAATAGGGAATCTGCGCATGTATGAGGCAGATGAGGAGAGGACCTATTATACCCTGAAGCCTCTTTACGAGGAGCACCAAAGTGCCGTTTACACACCTGTTGATAACCGAAAAACAGCTATCAGAGCCGCTGCTACCAGGGAGGAAGCAATGGATCTCATCGATCAGATCCCCAGCATCGAAGCAATCTGGGTATTGGATGAAAGAGAACGGGAATGCATTTTTAAGGCAATCATGTTAAAAAGTGAATGTGCCGGATGGATGCAGATTGTAAAGACTCTGTATTTGAAAAAAAGAAAGAGGCTTGCAGAAGGCAAAAAGAACACTGCAAAGGATGATTTCTATTTTAATAAGGCAGAGGATCTGTTATATGGTGAGCTGGCAGCAGCTTTGGAAGTGGATAAAGATGGAATAAAAGATATGGTAATGAGCCGTGTCTTTTCAGATGTAACAAATTAAGAGACGTCCTCCCGTATCACTGGGAGGACGTTTTACAATTTGTAGTTGTTTTATACCTTGATTGCAAAGCACAAATATGAGTTTGTGCTTTGCAATCAAGGTATTTTTTATTATATAAAACATGGCGACGATTGTTAAATCTGAAAGATTCCAGGGGAGGGGTTGGGGATATGGGTTGTCCTACTTTATCAATCTTTTCCCTTAACAATGCAGACAAATAAAAAGTACCTGGAAAATATAGCATTATTTAGCATTCCTTGTACAAAGTTGGATTAAATTTGACATTCCTATCATATAATATTACAAAATATGTTTTTTAGAACGTACCAGAATGGAAAAATGCCGTTTCATATACTTATGCAGTAATTTGGCATTTTATCCTTATTATGGAAAAATATTATGAGAGGAGAAATGTTTATGTATGAAAAAAAGAAAAAGATCTAGGATACCGTCGCGGACATTATACTGTTTTCAAAAACGATTACTGGCATTTTTGCTTGCTGCGGCCATGATACTGGCCAATGTAGGTGCAGACACTAATCAGGTGTATGCAGCCAGTTCATCGGAGTCCGTTACATTCTCAGTGGGGGGATCGCAGCTTATCAAAGCCATTGAAGATGCGATTGTTAATGGGGATGAGGTGACAGCAGAGGATCTGGATTTCACCAATGGTAAAATTGCGGAATTTAAGGAACTGTTTTTTGGAAAAGGTAAGATTTACGAAGCCTTTCCTGAACTTGAGGGCGAAGGTGTAGATGCACAGCTTCGTGTGTTTGTCCGCATACCGGAAAATGCTGATGACATGTATATGGTAACCGGCGATGAAGAAATTGTTTTCCTGTACGTTAATAACGGGGAAAATACCATTAGCTGTTCCACAGAAATTACCAGGATGGATAACG
This sequence comes from Lacrimispora xylanisolvens, assembly GCF_002934545.1. Lineage (GTDB taxonomy): Bacteria > Bacillota > Clostridia > Lachnospirales > Lachnospiraceae > Lacrimispora > Lacrimispora xylanisolvens. The sequence goes on along the minus strand of NZ_PTJA01000005.1, from coordinate 296,045 downwards.
GCGTAGAAAAGGTGAAAAAGACCAACCGCATAACGGTAAGGAGTTATGAATCAGCATTTGGTAAAGAGGAAGTAAATGTTGTTACAAAGCCAGAACAACCAGCTGTAACCGGAGAAACAAAGGTGCCGGAAACAGCAACTCCTGCAGAGGCTGGGAAAGCAGTTGAGACTGTACCTGTGAAGGAAACTACAGCAGCAGAGGAGACCACATCAGCACCGGTTGAAACCACAATAGCACCGGAGGAGACCACATCAGTACCAGAGACGACGTCAAAACTGCCAGAGGAGACAATATCTGCTCCAGAAGAAAGTCAGACAGAGGCTCCGGCAGAGGAAACAGTGAGAGAAGCAGCTGATTTGGAAGAGATTCCGGTTCCTGAGAGCAAAGTCTCTGAGCCAGTGGCTTCTATTATTCGCCACAATGCACCGGTAGTTGCTGCCAAAGAAAATGGTGAGGTAACGCAAGCCGCAGAAGTCATTGAAGAGACAGCTGCTGTTGATCCTGAGAATGTGAGAGAATCGGAGGAGACAGAGGAGTCGACCAAAGCCGAAATAGAACAGGTCGAGACAAAACAGGCAGAGACAACACAGGTTGAGCCCTCAAAGGCTGAGTCAACACAGACTGAGACTCAAAAGGCTGAATCAACCCAGATGGAAACCGCCCAGCCTGAAACCCAGCCTGAAACCACCCAGGCTCCTGCAGAAACCCAGTCTTCGTCAGCAGGCAAGAACACGGCAGGGAGTACGGCCAATACAGCTGCCGGAACGGCTTCTCCTTCGGAAAGTAAGCCGGAACCAGAGACGCCAAACCCAGATACAAAGGCTTCTCCAGCCGGAACAGCGGATTTGGTTGGTATTGGATATTGTTCCACTGCCAAAGCATATACGGTCACAATTAATCAGCTAAAAGCGCTGGAAGACTATGATGGATATAAGATTTCATATACAATCAATCCGGAAGCCAGTGCCCGTATTATTGAAGGACCAAGGGGAGTTGAGGAAGGTCAGGAGCTGACCTTTGGCGTTAAGAATCAGATTGGATATGGGATTGAGAGTGTAACGGCAAATGGACAATCATTGAAATCTGAATCGGAAACAGATAATACAGATGGTTCAAAGACCGCCTGGTATTCTGTTCCAGAGATTTATGAGGATCAGGAAATAGAAGTTCATATGTCGGAAACTGGAGAACATCCGGAATTTTCTTCCCAGCTTGTTATGGAAGATGGTACCGTTATTCGTTTGCATGCACCGGAAGGGGTATTACCCGCAGGCGTAAAAGCAACAGCATTCGTTGTTACCGGCATTGGGGATGCAGTGAAAGAGAAGGTTGAGGCTCAGTCAAAAGAGGATGGAGAGGCTAAAGAGGTAATCAGCTCTTTATCTTATAATATTGACCTTCTTGACCGCAGCGGCAACAAACTGGATAACCAGATCTGGAATGGTTCTGTGCAGGTGACGTTTTCCGGAACTCCCATGGAGAATCACAGCAAGGAAGCGAATACGGTTGAGGTAGTTTATGTTGCCACAACGAAGGAAGATGAACCGCAGGCAAAAGTGACAGCGGCAGATGTGGCTTCTGTAGAGCCCGTTTCAGAGGAATTAAATGTTCAGGAAAATAAAGGAATTCATGAAATTACGTTTGAGGCGGAACATTTTTCAACCTATACCATCGTATTTAGTAATTTTTGGGGAAGTAAACGTCTACCTTTAAATTTAGTAAAATATGATAATGGGGCGGCGGTTCCTATTGGAACAGATGCTACACGTTATGATAGTCTATCCTTTGGAAAATCTGTACCAATAAAAGATATTGCACCTGATGTAAGTGGATATACCTTTGATAAGGCCACTGTCGGAAGCAATTTCCAAAGCGGTTCCGTGATCCAATCTCTCCGATGTGAGGTTGGTTTATTGGATTATACTTTTTATTATAAAACTTCATCATCTAACTGGATAGATCTGGGTAAGAACAGCATTTATTTATGGTATTCGGAGAATGGTATAACAGTCCAGTTTGATGCCAATGGCGGTCAGGGATCCGTATCTTCAAAAATTGCAAAACCAGGGGATTCCATTGAATTACCAGATGGCAGCAGCTTAACCAGAGCCAATTACAAATTTATGGGTTGGAGCGATTCTCCGGATGGAGGTAAAATAACTTCTAAGGGGAATGCAGGATATAATGAAGTTTATACAGACACCTTCACAATAGATTCCAATGAAACCGCGAAAGCGAAGACTTTATATGCGGTTTGGGCACAAACCAGTGGCAGCGCGTCAGGCCGGTTGTGGGTGGCGGTTTTAAATGATGGCGGAGATTTGCCGGCAGAGCCAAGAAACCAGACCAGTCGCAGCTATGAATTTATTTATAAGGATTACGGTCAATATTTTAAAACCATAGGCTCGGGTGATAATCTATTAAATTATATCAACCCCTTAATAACAGTAACAGGAAAAGACAATGTACAGGCGAATTTAAATGATAAGTTTTATCAGGTTACTGCCAGCTGGGAAGATAAAAATCTTAAGAAAAATGAGTATATTGAATGGTATGTTATAAAATACGAGTCAGCAGCTTGTGGAACGGAAGGCTGGCATGTAGATGGCATCATTCGAAATAAAGAGAGCTATTATGTTGATTATGCTGGAAATGGCAATACTGGCGGCTTAACTCCAGATGGTCAGGGATATGATCTGAATGCCAATGTTACTGTAGCGAAAGCAGGCGGGTATGAAGGCGGAACCTGGCTTCCATTAAAGAAAGATGGATATGTATTCAATGGTTGGAATACAAGTCCTGATGGAAAAGGAGTAGCTTTTAATGAAGGAGACTCATTCAGTCTTACAAAGGATTTTATATCTGCCAATCATTCCGGTGCGGACAACACAGTCACGTTGTATGCACAATGGAGGTTAAAAAACAGTGTTCAGATTAAGTTTCAGGCAGTGGGAGAAGGAAACGTTTCTCCAGCCAATGAATATTTAAATCCGGACATTGGGGTCTCCAAAGGTGCTGTGGCAACTCCGGATAAGGGGTATAAACTTAGTGGCTGGTATAGTGATGCAGCGTGTACGGTTCTGGTATCTGATTTAGCCAGGTACACACCGGAACGTCCGGCCGCCGGCTGGGGAGACGGTACTACTTTCTATGCCAGGTTTGTAGTAGATAACACGCAGAAGTTTGGTTATACGGTAAATTACTATATTAAGGGGACTACAGCAGCAGTGCCCGGTCTTGTGGCTCTGTCGGGAAGTGCACCGGTAGGAACATTTACCTGGAAAAATGAGCCAAAGACGGCAACCGGCTACAAGCTGGTGACCAGTCCGTCCCAGCCGACCAGCATGACAATCACAGCGGCTGGTTCCAACGAGCAAACGGTGTATTATGAGATTGATGAAACCCAGAAATTTGGTTATACGGTGAATTACTTTGTCAAGGGAACCACAACACCAGTACCAGGGCTTGCGGCTCTGACAGGAAGTGCACCGGTTGGAACATTTACCTGGAAGAATGAGCCGGTAACCACAACCGGTTACAAACTGGTAACCAGTTCGCAACAGCCGGCGAGCATGACAATCACAGCAGCTGGCCCCAACGTGCAGACGGTGTACTATGAGATTGATGAAACCCAGAAGTTTGGCTATACAGTGAATTACTATATCAAGGGAACCACAACACCAGTACCAGGGCTAATATCTCTGAATGGAAAAGCGCCGATAGGAACATTTACCTGGAGTAATGTTACGAAGACAGCGACCGGCTACAAGCTGGTGACCAGCTTGCCTCAGCCAACCAGCATGACAATTACAGCAGCTGGTCCCAACGTGCAAACGGTGTACTATGAGGTTGATGAGACCCAAAAGTTTGACTACACGGTGAATTACTATATCAAGGGAACCACGGCTGCGGTGCCAGGTCTTAAAACACTGACAGGAAGTGCACCAGTAGGAACCTTCACATGGAAAAATGAGCCAAAGACAGCAACCGGCTATAAGCTGATGGCCGAACAGCCCATAAGCATGACAATCACGTCAGCTGGTCCCAACGTGCAAACGGTGTACTATGAGACGGATGAAACCCAAAAGTTTAGTTATACGGTAAATTACTATATTAATGGAACCACAACAGCAGTACCAGGGCTTGCACCACTGTCAGGAAGTGCGCCGGTAGGAACGTTTACCTGGAGTAATGCAACTAAGACGACAACTGGCTACAGGCTGGTGACCAGCTCACAGCAGCCGACCAGCATGACAATTACGGCAGATGGATTAAACGAGAAGACGGTGTACTATGAGATTGATGAAACCCAGAAGTTTGACTACACTGTGAATTACTATATTAAGGGAACCTCAACAGCAGTCCCAGGTCTTACGCCACTGACAGGAAGTGCACCAGTAGGGGAATTCAGCTGGAGGAATGAGCCGAAGACAGTAACTGGCTACAAGCTGATGGCCGGACAGCCGGAAAGCATGACAATCACTGCAGCTGGACCAAACGTAAAAGTGGTGTACTATGAGGTTGATAAAGCCCAAACCTTTGGTTATACAGTAAACTACTATATCAAAAATACTACCACAGCAGTCCCAGGCCTTACGCCACTGACGGGAAGTGCAACAGTGGGGGAATTCAGCTGGAGGAATGAGCCGAAGACAGAAACCGGTTATAAGCTGATGGCTGGGCAGCCGAATAGCATGACAATTACGGCAGCTGGTCCTAACGTCAGGACAGTATATTATGAGATCGATGAAACCCAGAAGTTTGGCTATACTGTGAATTACCTGATTAAGGGGTCCACAGTCCCGGTACCAGGTCTTACAGCTCTGTCAGGAAAAGCACCAGTTGGGGTATACAGCTGGGTGAATGCTCCAAAGACAGAAACTGGCTATAAGCTGATGGCAGGACAGCCGACCAGCATGATAATCACGGCAGCTGGTTCTAACGTAAGGACAGTGTATTATGAGATTGATGAAACCCAGAAGTTTGACTACACGGTGAATTACTATATTAAGGGAACCACAACAGCAGTACCAGGTCTTACTGCTCTGGCAGGAAAAGCACCGGCAGGGGAATTCAGCTGGAGGAATGAGCCGAAGACAGAAACTGGCTACAGGCTGATGATTGGTCAGCCGGAAAGCATGACAATCACGTCAGCCGGTCCCAATGTAAAAGCGGTATATTATGAGATTGATGATACTCAGAAATTCGACTATACAGTGAATTTCTATATCAAAAATACCACAACAGCAGTACCCGGTCTTAAGGCTCTGAAAGAAAGAGCATCGGTTGGGGAATTCAGCTGGACGAATATACCAAAAACAGAAACCGGCTACAAGCTGATGGCCGGGCAGCCAAATAGCATGACAATTACGGCAGCCGGTCCCAACGTGAAAACGGTATATTATGAAATTGATGAAACCCAGAAGTTCGACTATACAGTGAGTTATTTTATTAAAGGAACAACAGCTGCAGTCCCGGGTCTTCCGCCTCTGACAGGAAAAGCGCCGGTAGGTGAATTCACCTGGAAAAATGAGCCAAAGACCAAAACCGGCTATAAACTGGTGGAGGAACAACCGGAAAGCATGATAATCACAGCCGCTGGTCCCAACGAGAAGACGGTATACTACGAGATTGATGAAATGCAGAAGTTTGGCTATACAGTAAACTACTATATCAAAGATACTGAAACTGGAGTGCCAGGTCTTCCGCCACTGACAGGAAGTGAACCGGTAGGAACATTCACCTGGAAAAATGAGCCAAAGACCGCAACCGGCTATAAGCTGGTAGCTGAGCAGCCGACGAGCATGACAATCACGGCAGATGGTCCCAATGTGAAAACGGTTTACTATGAGATTGATGAGACCCAGAAGTTTGGCTATACAGTAAACTACTATATCAAAGATACTACAACTGTTGTACCAGGTCTTACGCCACTGACAGGAAGTGAACCGGTAGGAACATTTAACTGGAAAAATGAATCTAAGACCGCAACCGGCTATAAGCTGGTGGATGGTCAGCCGGAAAGCATGACAATCACCTCCACTGGTCCTAACGAGAAAACAGTATACTATGAGATTGATGAAGCGCAGAAGTTTGGTTATACGGTAAATTACTATATCAAAGATACTACAATTGGAGTACCAGGTCTTACACCACTGACAGGAAGTAAACCAGTAGGAACATTTACCTGGAAAAATGACCCCAAGACTGTAACCGGCTATAAGCTGGCAGCCGATCAGCCAACCAGCATGACAATCACCTCAGAAGGCCCCAACGAGAAGACCGTATATTATGAGATCGATGAAACCCAGAATTTTGATTATAGGGTGAATTACTATATCAAAGATACCACAACCGCGGTACCTGGTCTTGAAGCCCTGGCAGGAAAGAAACCGGTAGGGGAATTTACCTGGTCTAATATGTCAAAGACCCCAACCGGCTACAGGCTGATGGCCGACCAGCCAACCAGCATGACAATCACGTCAGCTGGTCCTAACGAGAAGACGGTGTATTATGAGATCGATGATACCCAGAAGTTTGGCTATACGGTGAATTACTTTATTAAAGATACCACAACAGCAGTGCCAGGTCTTAAGTCCATCACAGGAAGTGAACCGGTAGGGGAAATAACCTGGAGGAATGAGCCAAAGACTACAACTGGCTATAAACTGATGGCAAAACAGCCGGAAAGCATGACAATCACAGCAGCAGGTCCCAACGAAAAGACGGTGTATTATGAGATTGATGAAACTCAGAAATTTGATTATAGAGTCAATTACTATATCAAAGACACCACAACTGCGGTACCAGGTCTTGATGCTCGGACAGGAAGTGAACCGGTAGGGGAATTTACCTGGAGCAATGCTTCAAAGACGACAACCGGTTACAAGCTGATGGCCGATCAGCCAGCCAGCATGACAATCACCTCAGAAGGCCCCAACGAGAAGACAGTATATTATGAGATTGATGAAACCCAGAATTTTGATTATAGTGTGAATTACTATATCAAAGATACCACAACTGGGGTACCCGGACTTGAAGCTCTGACAGGAAAGAAACCGGTAGGGGAATTTACCTGGACTAATGTGCCAAAGACCAAAACTGGTTATAAACTGATGGCGGAACAGCCGGAAAGCATGACAATCACCTCAGCAGGTTCCAACGAAAAGACGGTTTATTATGAGATTGATGATACCCAGAAGTTTGATTATAGGGTCAATTACTATATCAAAGATACTACAACTGCGGTGCCCGGTCTTGAGGCTCTGACAGCAAGTGCACCCGTAGGAGAAGTAACCTGGATCAATCCGCTAACAACCACAACCGGGTATAAGCTGATGGCTGAGCAGCCGGAAAGCATGACAATCACCTCAGCAGGCCCTAACGAAAAAACTGTATATTATGAAATAGATGAGAATCAGACTCTGAATTACAAAATCAAATATTTCTATAATAACAGTGAGGATGCAGGGGCAGAAGAAAACCAGAAAGTATTGGTAGCTGACCCAACTGTTAATGAGGTAACGTTAAAGGAAAAGGCTGGATACAAATTATCAGATACGCCATACAATCCAGAACTGCCTACGGTTATAACCGGAGAAAACAATGTAATAAATGTTTATTATGATCCGGTGCAGGTTAATTATATTGTAGACCTGTATTATCAGGTAAATGGAGAATATGCAGAGCAGCCAACCTATTCGTATACCAGAAATGGTTATACGGAATCTAAGGCTGAGGTGACGGCTGATGACAGGCAAACAAAGAAACCAGGTTACGTGTTTGACGAGGCAAAAGAAAATGTATTGGGTGGAACAATTGCCGGAGATGGAAGTCTGGTTCTTAAGGTTTACTTCAAACAGCAGTTCACAGTAACTTATGCGCCTGGTACCCAGGGAACCTTTGCGATTCAGAAAGCGGAAGGTCTGGATTATAACACAGCAACTCCGGAATATGACGGGACGCCCATGGGTAAGCCAGGATATGTATTCGCAGGCTGGAGTCCCAAACCTGAGCCGGTTGTTACAACAGACAACACGTATGTAGCACAATGGATCTCTTCAACCAGCACAAAATATACAGTGGAATTCTATTACGAGAGTAAAGGAAAGTATCCGGAGAAGGCTAATAATTCCTCATTGAGAGCAGGAACAACGGATGCGCTGGCAGCCGTAACCGATTCTGATAAGGCAGCATTGAGCGGATATATACTTGATTCAAATGCAGCCAATGTATTTGAGGCAGCAGTGGCAGGCGATGGCGGCATGGTGCTCCGGGTTTACTTTAAGCAGCAGTTTGCTATAACCTATAATCCAGGAGAGCATGGCTCATTCAATGCACAAACTAACACAGGTCTCAGCTATGGCGATGCGGTTCCTGCTTTTGAAGGGCAGACTACAGCAAACGGTAACTACAGTTTTATTGGCTGGAATAAAGAAATTGCGAAGACCGTATCAGAAAATGCAGTATATACCGCATTATGGAGTTACAACGGCGGAGGAAGCAGTGGGGGAAGCAGCGGAGGCAGCTCCGGCGGCGGTCCAAGAGCAACCGGTACCCGCCAGGCAGGAGGCCCTGGTGACACAACTGTTACCATTGAGCCAGTACCAGTTCCTCTGGCGAACCTGCCGGAAAATACAAACCTTGTATCCATTGACGACGGAAACATCCCATTAGCCGGACTTCCAAAGACTGGTGACAGGGCGCCTGTTCAGGGCGTTGCAGCAATTGTATCAGGAATCTTATTGGCAGCCTATCTGGCAATCAGCCATAGGCGCAGAGACGAAAGATAGGAATTGAATCTGAATTGAAATAAGAATAAACGGAGCTGTTGCGTAATAGCAACAGCTCCCATTCTAAGGTCAAAACTTTATATTAATTAGCTGCATTGGCTTTTACAGGTGAAACCCTGATCTGCAATAAAAACATACCGTATCGCAAAAGCGTGTAGCAGACAAGCAGCACAGCAAGGATTGTCTGAATCCATATAATTGGCTGCAGGTATGATGCCTGGATTCCATTTTTCATAAGAAAGCCAGCAGTCTGCTTCGATGCAATGGCGCTAATGACAAATGGAAACGTAAAGGCAGAATAACTTGGATAAAATGGCAATTGCAAAAGCGGAATTAACCCGGCCAGTACCAATACATACAATGCAAAGGATACTACAGCCAGTACTGACACAAGAACCAGGTTTTTTTCATCCACTGATTGCAGATAAGCGGCCAGACACAGGCTCCCTGGCGCTGTGAATATACAAAACAGTGCCTGTGCCGGCTCCGGTATTTCAGAGTATCTGATATGCCGGTACCCAACCAGCAAAAGTAAAGCAATCAAACTGATAAACCCAAACCAGAAAGCGGCTGTTCCAATAAATTGCATCTGATAAGCCGGAGCGGTGATTCCTGCAGCGGCTATGCCCACATACACGATAAAATAACTGGCATATACGTTCTTCATATTCACGTTTCTCATAAACCGGTAAGTAAACATAAGAATCAGCAGAAGATGAAGAGCAATCGCCAAAATCCAGATGGTAAAAGCCACTGTATAGAAAATAGGCTTTATGTAAACAGATAACAACATAGTCCCCATGGGAAATGTGGCAGATACACTCATCATGATTGGATTTTTCAAATCCTCCTTAACCGCAATGGGATACAATCCTGCTTTAAGCAGAAGAAGGATAAAAAGTAAAAAGGAGATGGCTCCAAACACATAGCGGATACTCTCGGAGTAACTCTGAAGTAAATTACCCAGAGCAGCACACCCAAGCATAACTCCTGACATAGGTACTGGCACACGTTTTATTAAGTCCCTCATACCCATCACCCCGCTGTTACAAGTTCATCAATATTCACAAGCTCAAATTCCCGGACAATGATCTGTGCCACCTTTTCTGCAACCAGCCCGGTAAACGCAATGCATTGCTCCTTATGTTCCCCGCTTGCCATATCGAATTCTTTTGTGAGGACACGGCAGCAAAGAGAGTTCTTTCCATTGGCTGTTTTAAAATAGTCGTGGAGCTCATTGGCCAATAAAAGGTTCTTTTCCACCTTTGGATCCCCCTGTCTGGTACGTCCAAAGAAAAGGCCAAGTGACATAACGCCGCCGGACACGGCTCCGCATACGCACTTGGAACGTCCGATACCTACGGGAAATCCGGAGGCCATGGCGATTACCATATCTGGAACATCAAGTTCAAAGTTGTCCCGTATGGAAGATACGACGGCTTCCGAACAGAAGAATCCCCCCCGGAATAATTCCTCTGCATCTTTTTTGATTTTCTGTACACTGACTTCTTTTTTCATTTCCATTATGAAACACCCCTTCGTAAAATTTAATACATTAATTTTAACATTGAATACATAGAACTTCCAATTGTGTTTCTCTATCGGTACAGCGGCAGTGATTGTTTTTATCAATAAAGAGTTTACTTATATCCAGGTTCTTAATGATATATTTTCTTCTGTTCATAGATCGGCTCACAGGTAAGATGGATTCCTAATCTTTTAAAGGTTTTTACATCTACATCAGAGAGCAGGACAGACGTATGGGCATCCGTCCCTTTTAACCGGGGAAGCTGCTCTAAGGCAATCTGCGCATTCACATCTGTGGCAGCAGAAGCGGACAGGGCGATCAGTACTTCATCGGTATGAAGTCTGGGGTTTTTGCTTCCCAGATATTTAACCTTTAATTTCTGAATCGGTTCTATGGCGGAAGGAGAAATCAAATGGACATCGTGAGGGATATTTCCCAGAACCTTGACTGCATTCAGCAAAAGAGCAGCAGAGGCTCCCAGCAGATTGGTGGTCTTCCCCGTTACTATGGTTTCGTCACCCAGCAAAAGAGCAGCAGCAGGAGAACTGTTTTTCTGGGCCAGCTCATTGGCAGCGCCTACGGTTTTTCGCATCTCCGTATTGATCTTGGCCTGCTTCATCAACAGTTCAATTTTATATACCTCATCCTTGGATCCCATGTCTTTTGCCAGACGGGATAATGCCTGATAATAACGTCTGATAATTTCCTGGCGTGATGCTTCCTTGCAGATTTCATCATCCACGATACAATGTCCGGCCATATTCACACCCATGTCCGTAGGGGATTTGTAAGGACATTCTCCATAAATTCCCTCAAAGATTGCACTTAAAACCGGAAAAATTTCCACATCCCGGTTATAATTTACAGTAGTTAACCCATAAGCTTCCAAATGGAAGGGATCGATCATATTCACATCATTTAAATCAGCAGTAGCTGCTTCATAAGCAAGATTCACCGGATGCTTTAACGGAATATTCCAGATAGGGAAGGTTTCAAACTTGGCATAACCAGCCTTTACGCCTCTTTTGTTTTCGTGATAAAGCTGAGATAAACAGGTGGCCATCTTTCCGCTGCCAGGTCCCGGTGCAGTGATGATCACCAAGGGTTTGGAGGTTTCAATATAGTCATTTCTGCCATAACCCTCATCACTTACAATTAAAGAAATGTTGGCAGGATAGCCGTCAATGATATAATGGCGGTACACTTTAATTCCCATTGATTCCAGCTTTCCCTTAAATACGTCTGCAGCTTTCTGACCGGAGTACTGGGTAATAACAACACTTCCCACATAAAGTCCCTTGTCCGTAAAGGACTGAATGAGACGGAATACATCCACATCGTATGTAATGCCAAGATCATGGCGGATCTTGTTCTTTTCAATGTCAGCAGCGCTGATGGCAATTACAATTTCTGCCTGATCAGAGAGCTGCATCAGCATACGAAGCTTGCTGTCCGGCTCAAATCCCGGAAGCACTCTGGAAGCGTGGTAGTCATCAAATAACTTTCCTCCGAATTCCAGATAGAGCTTGTCCCCGAACTGGCTGATCCGCTCTTTAATGTGCTCTGACTGCATGGTTAAATACTTGTTGTTATCAAATCCTGGTTTCATTTGTCCCTCCGTAACGCGTTCATTTTTACAATACTTAAGATTGTAACATAGAAGAACGGAAAATACCATGGCTTTTATCTGTCCATATTTGGCTGAAACACTTTACAACAGGCTCTAAACGTGTTAAAACGTTGTAGTAAGAAGGAGGAGAAATATGTTTAAAATAGGAAGAAACGACCCCTGCTGGTGCGGCAGCGGAAAGAAATATAAGACCTGTCATCTGGAATTTGACAGAAAGCTTGAGAATTATGAAATCATGGGAGATGAAGTGCCGGATCACTCCATGATTAAGACACCTGCCCAGATAGAAGGCATACGCCACGCTGGTGTTATTAACAATCAGATTCTTGATCTGGTTGGTGAGAAGATCCGTCCTGGAATCAGTACAGAGGATTTAAATACCCTGGTTCACGAGACCACCCTCCGTCTGGGCGGAATCCCGGCACCCCTTAATTTTGAAGGCTATCCCAAAAGTGTCTGTACCTCAATCAACGAGGTAGTCTGCCATGGAATTCCTGATCCCAAAAGAATTTTAAAAGAAGGTGACATCATTAACGTGGATGTAACCACCATTGTGGGTGGCTATTACGCAGATGCTTCCAGAATGTACTGCATGGGAAAGGTATCTGCGGAAGCCGAAAAGCTGGTCCGTGTAACAAAGGAAAGTGTGGATCTGGCATTAAAGGAAGCAAGAGCCTGGGGACATTTAGGGGATATCGGTGCCGTAATCTCAGAATACATTTATGCCAATGGGTTTACCGTGGTAAGAGAAATCGGCGGTCATGGAGTAGGTGTGGAATTTCATGAAGAGCCATGGGTCAGCCACATCGGAACCAGGGGAACGGATATGCTTTTAGTTCCTGGAATGATTTTTACCATTGAGCCTATGGTCAATGCAGGAAAGGCTGATGTAGTACAGGATGATTCAGATGGCTGGACCATCTACACGAAGGATGGAAGCCTGTCTGCCCAATGGGAATATACCGTATTAATTACAGAAGATGGACCGGAGGTGCTTGCCAGATAATGGATAAAAAACGCTGCTTTTGGGTAAATGAATCATTGCCCATCTACGTAAAATATCATGATGAGGAATGGGGAGTTCCTGTTTATAACGATGAGAAATTATATGAGATGTTTCTGTTAGAGACCTTTCAGGCAGGGCTCTCCTGGATTACCGTGTTAAATAAGCGGGAAGCGTTTCGGGAAGCATTTGACGGATTTGATCCGGAGAAGGTTGCAGCATATAAGGAAGAAAAGCTAAACGAGCTTATGAACAACCCCGGCATTATCAGAAACAGAAAAAAAGTTGAGGCTGCAGTAAAAAACACCCGCATTTTCATGGAGATACAAAAAGAATTCGGTTCCTTTTCAAACTATCTGTGGGGATTTACAGGGGGAACAATCATTGTAAATCAGGATGATAATTTCCAGGTAAAAACAGACCTGTCCGATCAGATCTCCAAAGATCTGAAAAAAAGAGGGATGTCCTTTGTAGGATCTGTAACCATCTATTCCTATCTGCAGGCAGTAGGGGTGGTCAACGACCACGAACTGGGGTGTATCTGCAGACAGCATTCATAAGACGAGGAGATACTATGGGAGTGATAGAAATTGAGGACAAATCCATTCTGGAACCTCTGTTTACCGGTTGGGAGGAAACACTGATCTGGTCCTGCCTGCAAAATGTCATGGGAAGGGCCTTCGCTGACCAGGAAAAAGACCCCCAGTCAGCCCAGCTTGTAATTGGGGATTTTTGCTTTTTTTCCGGGAAGCCAGACGAAGAATTAATTAGAAATAAACCATCAGGAAGAAAATCTGATTTTATCATTATGGTTCCGAAGGATGAGGCATGGTCCCAAGCCATTGAGGCAGTATGGAAATCATCTGCCACAAGACGGATCCGTTATGCGATTAAGAAAGAGCCGGATGTTTTTGATAAAGAGGTATTAACAGGAGCTGTGGAAAGTCTTTCGCCACGCTTCACCCTTCGCCTGATTGATGAAGAGATTTACCATCAGGTAATGGAGCACAGCTGGTCCAAAGATCTGTGCTCCCAGTTTGCAGACTATGAAGATTATAAAAATAGGGGAATCGGAGTGGCAGCTCTTTTAGGAGATCAGGTGGTTTCCGGTGCTTCCTCCTACACGGTTTACCAGGGCGGTATTGAAATTGAGATTGATACCAGAAACGATTTCAGGCGTCAGGGCTTGGCATTGGCCTGTGGAGCAAAGCTGATCCTGGAATGCTTAAAAAGAGGACTTTATCCAAGCTGGGATGCCCAAAACCCTGGTTCTGTGGCACTTTCCCAAAAACTTGGATATCATTTTGACCGGGAGTATCCGGTTTATGAAATCACTGGTTTTTAAATCATGCAGCAAAGGGCTGCATCCGGAATATTAAATTTATTTGGAAAATTTTACAAAATGTGGTAAAATGTTAAATAATTATTACAATAAAACACTGAAGACCATAAAGAAAGTGAAAGTGAAATGATGAAACGATGGCTTTTGGCAGTAATTGTATGCTCATTAGTAGCGTCCGGATGCAGCAGATATAAAGGTATCCCTGAGACTGAGAAGAACAGTCCTTCCAGTGACGAGACAACTGACGATTCCAGTGAGAGCAGTGAGACAGACAAGCAGGAGGAGACTCTTCCGGTGTCGGCGCTTCCGAAGAAAACTCCGGTGAAAGTGAAGGGAATCTATATTTCCGGATATATGGCTGGATCTGAGGGATTTCAGGCTATTCTTGACAAGATTGAGGGGACTGAAATCAATGCAGTGGTAATCGACGTTAAGAATGACGACGGCAGAATTACGTTTGCAATGGACGGTGCTCCCACGGTGAAGGAAATCGGAGCGGAGAAAAAGTATATTCAGGACATGCCTGCCATGATGGCACAGTTAAAAGCAAGAGGCATTTATACCATTGCAAGAGTGGTGGCATTTCGAGATCCCTATCTGGCGGAGCAGAAACCGGAATGGAGCTTAAAAAACAAGGATGGAAGTCTGCACAGAGATAATAAGGGACTTGCGTGGGTGAATCCATACCGCACGGAAGTCTGGGATTACCTTGTGGAAGTGGGAGAAGCCGCTTCCAGAGCAGGCTTTGACGAAGTCCAGTTTGACTACATCAGGTTTGCTACAGACAGCTCCATGAAGCAGGTGGTATTTGATGGAGATGAGACCAAAGGACGCTCGAAAACCGATATTATAACAGAGTTCATTCAGTATGCCTATGGGAAACTTTCTGCCAGGAATATCACGGTTTCCGCCGATGTGTTCGGAACCATAATCGGCAGCAACGTGGATGCTCAGGCAGTGGGACAGGTTTACAGTGATATGGCAAACCATTTAGACTATATCTGCCCGATGATCTATCCATCCCACTACGGCGACGGTAATTTCGGTATTGATCATCCGGATACAGAACCTTACAAGACCATTCGTGCAGCCTTAAAGCTTTCTAAATCAGATTTGGAAAAGACCCGTGGAGAGGCAGTAAAACAGGCAGAGGTACGTCCCTGGCTTCAGGACTTTACCGCTTCTTATCTGGATCACCATATTTCATATGGAAAGAAAGAAGTCAGAGAACAGATCCAGGCGGTTTACGATGCAGGGTACGACGAATGGATTCTTTGGAGTGCCTCCAACCGTTATACCTGGGATGCCCTGTTATCTGAGGAAGAGGCGAAAAAGGAAGGGGCCAGGATTGCCCAGCAGCGAGCAACGAAAGAGGCAGAATCAACAACTGCGGCTGTTAAAACCACACAGGCTCCTGTCAAAGTACAGAGTGAGGCGGAGAAGAGTCTGGAAGGCGCGGTGGAAGAAGAGACAACCAGGCAGCAGTCCAGTTCCGGGGAAGCTTCAGAAAAAAAAGAAAAAAGGAATAAGCCACCTGTTGTGATCGTGACCACAGGCGGTTTAAGAAATGAAAAGTGAGGAAAGCCATGGAGAGAACACCAAGACCAGGAGAATTTTACAGACATTTTAAGGATAAGATGTATCAGGTGGTAGCAGTTGCGATTCATTCCGAGACCAGAGAAAAGATGGTTGTTTATCAGGCTCTGTACGGAACCTTTGATGTTTATGTACGTCCTCTCTCCATGTTTATCAGCGAGGTGGATCATGAAAAATATCCGGATGTTCTTCAAAAGTACCGGTTTGAGCGGGTGGATTTAAAGGATTCCGATTCTAAAGACCAGCCGGAAGGGGAACAAAAAGAAGAGGGAAAGAAAGAAGAACACCACGGTCCCAATAAAAATCTGCTTGCATTTCTTGACGCAGAGACGTATCATGAGAAGCTGGAGGTCTTAAGAACCTATAAAGACAAATTTACGGCAGAAGAGCTGCTTGCAATCTGTGAAATCATGGAGATTGGAAGAGCGGATTCGGAGCCGGAAGAAAAATACTACGCAGTAGAGCGTTATCTGGAACTGCAGATCAAATACGACGGAACAAGATTGAGGTGATTCGTACCAGGTGGACCACATCGAATTTAATATAGAAGAAGAATTAAAAAAACTGCCGTCCCAGCCTGGTGTGTATATCATGCACGACAGGCGGGACGAAATTATCTATGTTGGAAAAGCCATCAGCTTAAAAAACAGAGTCAGGCAGTATTTTCAAAGCAGCAGAAATAAAACGGCAAAGATCGAACAGATGGTATCGAGAATCGCCCGTTTTGAATACATTATAACAGACTCGGAACTGGAAGCACTTGTATTGGAATGCAATTTAATCAAGGAGCACCGCCCCCGTTATAACACCATGTTAAAGGATGATAAAACGTATCCTTATATTAAGGTTACCATGTACGAGGAATTTCCAAGAGTCCTGTTTTCCAGAGATATGAAGAAGGATAAGAGCAGATATTTTGGCCCCTATACCAGTGCAGGAGCGGTAAAGGATACCATTGAACTGATTCACAAGCTGTATCAGATCAGGACCTGCAACCGGAATCTGCCCAGAGATATCGGGAAAGAAAGACCCTGCTTAAACTATCATATCAAACAGTGTCAGGCACCCTGCCAGGGATATATCAGCCAGGAAGACTATGGGAAATCCATCGGTCAGGTTATTGATTTTCTTGGAGGCAAATACGCGCCTGTCATTGCCATGCTGGAAGAAAAGATGCAGGCTGCATCCGATGAGATGGATTTTGAAAAAGCCATTGAATACAGAGATTTATTAACCAGTGTAAAGCAGATTGCCCAAAAACAGAAGATCACAGACAGCGGTATGGAAGACCGGGATATTATCGCCATGGCAAAAGATGAAAAAGATGCTGTGGTCCAGGTCTTTTTTGTGCGTGAGGGAAAGTTAATCGGAAGAGAACATTTCCATGTGAATGTGGCGACTGCAGAAGACAACGGCCAGATTTTAACCAGCTTTGTAAAACAGTTCTATTCCGGAACTCCCTTTATTCCAAGAGAGATATGGGTTCAGACCCAGCTTGAGGAGGAAGAGGTAATTGGAGAGTGGCTGTCTGCCAAACGGGGACAGAAAGTAAAACTCATTATACCGAAAAAGGGACAGAAGGAACGTCTTGTGGAGCTGGCGGAAAGAAATGCGGCTTTGGTGCTTTCCCAGGATAAAGAAAAGATCAAGCGGGAGGAGCTTCGAACCGTCGGTGCCATGAATGAGGTGGGAAGCCTGCTGGGTCTTACCGGTGTAAAACGGATTGAGGCATTTGATATTTCCAATATAAGCGGTTTTGAGTCGGTAGGGTCCATGATCGTTTACGAAAACGGCAGACCCAAGCGGAATGATTACAGGAAATTCAAGATAAAATGGGTAAAGGGAGCCAATGACTATGCTTCCATGAATGAGGTTCTGACCAGAAGATTTTCCCATGGGTTACAGGAAGCGGAAAGCTTAAGGGAGAAGGGGGTGGAGGAAGAACTTGGAAGCTTTACCCGTTTCCCTGATTTAATCATGATGGATGGAGGAAAAGGCCAGGTGAACATCGCTCTGGAAGTCATAGAGCAGCTGGGGCTTGCCATTCCTGTATGCGGAATGGTAAAAGATGACAATCACCGGACCAGGGGACTGTACTATAACAATGTGGAAATTCCCATTGACCGGCATTCGGAAGGGTTTAAGCTGATCACAAGAATTCAGGATGAAGCCCACCGGTTTGCCATTGAGTATCACAGAAGTTTAAGAAGCAAAGGGCAGGTAAAATCAATTCTTGATGACATTCCAAATATCGGCCCGGGGCGGAGAAAGGCTTTGATGCGCCGGTTTAAGGGGCTGGAAGCCGTGAAAGAAGCCACACTGGAAGAGCTGGAAGCTACGGAAGGCATGAATTCCCGTTCAGCTAAAAGCGTGTATGAATTCTTTCATAATTAGTACCCACAGCTTTTCAAAACACGAAATCTGTGTTAGTATGAAAAAAACAGATGAAAAGGAGCATTTCACCATGCATGGAGTAGCAATCACAGATCTGATTGAAAAAATGAATCTCCGGAATATGACGCCGGAGATCGATGCGGAGAAAATTGTGCTCAGCCATCCGGATGTAAACCGTCCGGCTCTCCAGCTGACCGGTTTTTTTGATCACTTTGACAATGAACGGGTTCAGATTATCGGATACGTAGAGCAGGAATATATAAACCAGATGAATCATGAAAGAAAGATGGAGATGTACGATAAGCTGCTTTCCTATCAGATTCCGTGTCTGGTATACAGCCGCAGCCAGAATCCCGATGAGGATATGCTGGCACTTTGCAATCATTACGGAATCCCCTGCCTGGTTTCAGATAAAACCACGTCTGATTTAATGGCAGAGGTAATCCGCTGGCTGAAGGTAAAGCTGGCGCCATGTATCAGCATTCACGGCGTTTTAGTTGACGTTTTCGGTGAGGGAGTGCTGATTATGGGAGAGAGCGGCATCGGTAAAAGCGAGGCAGCTCTGGAACTGATTAAGAGAGGCCACCGTCTTGTAACCGATGACGTGGTTGAGATCCGCAAGGTGAGTGATGATACCTTAATCGGAAGCGCACCGGAGATCACAAGACATTTTATCGAATTACGAGGAATCGGAATTATCGATGTGAAGACTTTGTTCGGTGTAGAGAGTGTAAAGGATACACAGGCCATTGATATGGTGATTAAGCTGGAAGACTGGGATAAGGATAAAGAGTACGACAGACTGGGAATCGAGGACAATTACACGGAGTTCTTAGGCAATCAGGTAGTATGCCATTCCATTCCCGTTCGTCCGGGCCGTAATCTGGCCATTATCGTTGAATCAGCTGCCGTCAATTACAGACAGAAGAAGATGGGGTACAACGCGGCACAGGAATTATACAACCGCGTCCAGGCAAACTTATCAAGAAAACAGGATGATTGAGGTGTCTGATGACTGGAATTTATGAAAAACTTCTTGGTGCAGCCGATAAAAACCATATAAAAGCAGGGGAAGAGATGAAAAGACATACATCTTTCCGGGTTGGGGGACCAGCAGCCTGCTTTGTAACTCCGGGAGATGAAAAGGAACTTGCTGCAGTCATTAAGACTTGTAAGCAGGAGAATGAAACATACTTCATTTTAGGCAACGGGAGTAATCTTCTGGTGGGGGATCAGGGTTTTGACGGGGTGGTTATCTCTATGGACAGCTTTAACAGCTGTCAGGTAAATCAGGAGACGGGGATGATAAAAGCCGGAGCAGGACTTTCTCTGGCGAGAATCGCACAGGAAGCATATAAGGCATCACTGACAGGCTTTGAGTTCGCTGCCGGAATACCGGGAACACTGGGGGGAGCTGTAGTCATGAATGCCGGTGCATATGGTTCGGAAATGAAAGAGGTGCTTCGCAGCGTAAAAGTAGTAACAGGGGATGGGGATATTTTAGAGATTCCCGCCAGCGAGCTTTCTCTGGGGTACCGGACCAGCTGCATTATACCAAAGCAGTATGTGGTGGTGGAAGCAAACATTCGCTTAAAAGAAGGCGATCCGGTTTCGATTAAAGAACGAATGGATGAGCTGGCACGCAGAAGAAAAGAAAAACAGCCCTTGGAATTTCCAAGTGCAGGAAGCACCTTTAAACGCCCGGAAGGACATTTTGCCGGGAAGCTGATCGAAGACGCAGGACTTCGGGGATTTTCCGTAGGAGGTGCCCAGGTTTCAGAAAAGCACTGCGGATTCGTGATTAATAAGAATCAGGCAACTGCGGCGGACATTATAGCCTTATGTGAAGAGATAAAGAACAGGGTATACGAAAAAACCGGAGTAATGCTTGAGATGGAAGTAAAGACACTGGGAAAGTTTTAACGGTGCAAAGGAGTATACAGTGAGGCTTGTAATTGTGACAGGCATGTCAGGCGCAGGGAAGACCCAGGCGCTCAAGATGCTGGAGGATATGGGATTCTACTGTGTGGATAACTTACCTATCCCCCTGATTGAGACGTTTGCGGAGCTGACCTCGAAAAATCCGGAAGGAATCCAGAACGCTGCTTTGGGTATTGATATCAGGAGCGGGGAGGATTTATCGGTTTTAAACAGGATTTTTGATGAATGGTCCAGAAACCGGGTTCCTTTTGAGATTCTTTTCCTGGATGCCGGAGATGAAATACTGATTAAACGGTATAAAGAAACCAGAAGAGCCCATCCACTGGCAGCAGGCGGAAGAATCGACAGCGGAATTGAAAAAGAGCGTGGGAAGCTTGCTTTTCTGAAGGAAGAGGCTGATTATATCATCGATACCAGCAAGCTTCTCACCAAAGAACTGAGGCAGGAGCTGGAAAAGATTTTCATGAAACATGAATCTTACCGGAATTTATACATTACCATCCTCTCCTTCGGATTTAAATATGGAATTCCATCGGATGCAGATCTGGTATTTGATGTAAGGTTTCTGCCCAATCCCTATTATGTGGAAGAACTGCGAAACAGGACAGGGGAAGAAAAAGAAGTGCGGGACTATGTGATGCAGCATGGAACCGCTGATCTGTTTTTGAACAAGCTTTATGATATGCTGGAGTTCCTGCTTCCAAACTATGTTCTGGAAGGAAAGAATCAGCTGGTAATAGCCATTGGCTGTACCGGCGGAAAGCACCGTTCCGTAACCGTTGCCAAGGCGGTTTACGAAAAGTTTAAGTCCAGGGCTGAGTTCGGAATTAAGATCGAACACCGGGATATAGAAAAGGATAATACAGGGAAAAGGGTGGTCTAGATATGTCATTTTCTTCCAAATTAAAAGAAGAGCTTTCCAGGCAGATCAGCCCGGCAAGACACTGTCAGATCGCAGAAATGGCTGCGATCATCAGCCTTTGCGGCAAGATAATCATATCGGAAGATGACCGCTATACGATTAAAATCCATACAGAAAATGTAGCAGTTGCAAGAAAGTACTTTACATTATTGAAAAAAACATTTAATATAAGTACTGATGTCTCTATTAGAAGAAATGCCTACTTGAATAAAAATCGTACCTATACGGTAACGATAAGAGAACATGAAGATGCCATTCGGGTACTTCATGCAACCAAACTCCTTGACGAAAACGGAGAAGTAGGAGAGAATCTTAGTGTAGTAAAGAACGTGGTGATCCAGCAGTCATGCTGCAGGAGAGCATTTATACGGGGCGCATTTCTCTCGTCAGGATCCTTAAGTGATCCGGAGAAGTTTTACCATTATGAAATCGTATGTGCCACAGAAGAAAAAGCAGAGCAGTTGAAATCGATTATTGCAACGTTTGAACTTGATGCAAAGATAGTTAAGAGAAAGCGTTATTTTGTTGTCTATATCAAAGAGGGAAGCCAGATTGTTGATATTTTAAATGTCATGGAGGCCCCGGTTGCTTTAATGGAGCTTGAGAACATCAGGATCTTAAAGGATATGCGCAACAGCGTGAACAGACAGGTCAACTGTGAGACTGCAAATATTAATAAAACGGTATCAGCTGCGGTAAAGCAGATAGAAGATATAGAATATATCAGAGATACAATCGGACTTGATAATCTTCCTGACAATTTAGTGGAGATTGCCAGAGAGAGACTGGAGAGGCCGGACGCAACATTAAAGGAGCTTGGAGAAGCTCTGGACCCTCCTGTTGGTAAATCAGGAGTGAACCACCGACTTAGAAAGCTTTGTGATTTGGCAGGGCGGCTGCGCGGGACAGGCGTGGGCAGCGGAACGGAACAGACCCGTTCAGAGGAATGAGGAGGATAATTATGGTAAGAAAAACAGTCACCGTGGAACTTGCATCAGGTTTGGAGGCGAGACCAGTTGCTATGCTGGTTCAGGTTGCCAGCCAGTATGAAAGCAACATTTATGTTGAAATCGAATCAAAAAGAGTGAATGCCAAAAGTATTATGGGTATGATGACTCTCGGCCTTGCTGCAGGAGAGCAGATTACAATTACAGCAGATGGAACTGATGAAGAGCACGCGGTCAGTGAGATCGAGAAATACTTAAGCAATCAGGAATAATAACTGGAATATAACGTGTTTTTGAGGCGGAGACTGCCATTGCCTGACAATGGAAGCTCCGCCTCTTATATATCCCCCTTTTTAGCTGCTGAGGCTTTTGCGCACAAATATAAGATTTCTGCTATGGTTAAGCCAGGGCTTGACTGCTTTGGTTTTGAGTATTCTTATTTAGAGGCATAGGCTGAGACCTATCTGTTGCTATGCCCCAAATGGAATAGAAGGAATAGGGAATTTTTAGGAATAAGATTTTACCATTGCCCCGCAAGTGAAGAAACGGCGGGGCACAAACAAAGAATCGGCCTCTGAAATGCCTCAAATTAGGATAGAGAAGGTCAAAAAATAGAAGAAGTGAGGTAGAGGGAGGAAGAAGAGTAATCTATGCCCTGTCCTTCCACTGCTGTCAGAAAGAGTTTTAAAGATACCATGTATCATTTTCATTCCTTTTATTTTAAAGCAAAATATTTTCAGGGGCTGTCTTTTTATGTTATAATAGAAGAAATGAGGATAGAAGGAGAAACGACAGATGGCATTTACACATTTGCATGTCCATACAGAATACAGCCTGCTTGATGGGTCCTGCAAAATTAAGGAACTGACCGCCAGAGCAAAAGAACTGGGAATGGACAGTATGGCAATTACGGACCATGGCGTCATGTATGGGGTAATTGATTTTTACAGAGCCGCCAGGGAAGCCGGCATCAAGCCAATAATCGGCTGTGAGGTGTATGTGACATCCGGTTCCAGATTTGACAGAGAGCTTGCAGGCGGGGAAGACCGGTACTACCATCTGGTACTTCTTGCTGAGAACAATCAGGGCTATCAGAATTTAATGAAGATTGTTTCCAAAGGATTTGTAGATGGATTTTATTATAAACCAAGAGTGGATTATGAGATATTAAAAGAATATCATGAGGGCGTAATCGCTCTCAGTGCCTGTCTGGCAGGTGAGGTGCAGCGCTATATTGGCAGAGGCCAGTATGAAAAGGGAAAGGAAGCGGCTCTTCATTATCAGCAGATCTTCGGAGAGGGCAATTTCTTCCTTGAGCTTCAGGATCATGGCATTCCCATGCAGAAGACCGTGAATCAGGGGCTGGTGCGTATGAGCGAGGAGACCGGTATCGAGCTGGTGGCAACCAATGATATTCATTATACCTATGCAGAGGATGCCACACCCCACGATATTTTACTGTGCATTCAGACCGGTAAGAAGGTGACAGACGAAAACCGGATGCGCTACGAGGGCGGTCAGTATTACTGCAAATCGGAAGAAGAGATGAAGAAGCTTTTCTCCTATGCAACCCAGGCAGTGGAGAATACCCATAAGATCGCCCAGCGGTGTGATGTTGAGATTGAATTCGGAGTTACCAAGCTGCCAAAGTATGATGTACCGGAAGGCTATGACTCCTGGAGTTATTTAAATAAACTATGTACCGAGGGCTTTTTACGCCATTATCCCGATGATGACGGGACTTTAAAGGAACGTCTTGCCTATGAGCTGGATGTTATCCATAGCATGGGATATGTGGACTACTTCCTGATTGTATGGGATTTTATTCATTATGCCAGATCCCAGAATATCATGGTTGGTCCGGGAAGAGGATCTGCCGCCGGAAGTATCGTCTCCTACTGTCTGGGGATCACGGACATTGATCCCATTCGGTATAACCTTCTTTTTGAGCGTTTCTTAAATCCGGAACGAGTCTCCATGCCTGATATTGACGTGGATTTCTGCTTTGAACGGCGCCAGGAAGTCATTGACTATGTAGTGGAAAAGTATGGCAAGGATCAGGTGGTTCAGATCGTTACCTTCGGTACCCTGGCAGCGAAGGGTGTGGTGAGAGACGTAGGAAGGGTGCTGGATATGCCTTACGCCCGCTGTGACGCCATTGCCAAGATGATACCGGGTGACCTTGGCATGACACTGGAAAAGGCGCTGAAACAAAGCCCTGACCTGCGTAGTGCCTATAACGATGACCCCGAAGTAAAATACTTAATTGATATGTCCATGCGTCTGGAAGGTCTGCCCAGACATACCTCCATGCATGCGGCGGGAGTGGTAATCAGCCGTACTTCGGTGGATGAATACGTTCCTTTGTCAAAAGCAGCGGACGGAACCATAACCACCCAGTTTACCATGACCACACTGGAAGAGCTGGGACTTTTAAAGATGGATTTCCTGGGGCTTAGAACCCTTACGGTGATTCAGAATGCAGTGGAAGCAATCAAGAAGAACCGGGATCTTGTCCTTGATATGGATCAGATTGATTATAATGACAAGGCAGTGCTTGATTCCATCGGATCCGGAAAGGACGACGGGGTATTCCAGCTGGAAAGTTCCGGCATGAAGAGTTTCATGAAGGAGTTAAAGCCGGAGAGTCTGGAAGATATTATCGCAGGAATTTCTCTTTACCGTCCCGGCCCCATGGATTTTATTCCCAAGTATTTAAAGGGTAAGAATGACCGGAATTCCATTACCTATGACTGTCCTCAGCTGGAGCACATCCTGGGGCCCACCCATGGCTGTATCGTTTACCAGGAACAGGTTATGCAGATCGTCCGCGACCTGGCCGGATATACCATGGGCCGAAGCGATCTGGTGCGCCGAGCCATGTCTAAGAAGAAAACTTATGTTATGGAGAAGGAACGCCAGAATTTCGTATATGGCAATGCGGAAGAAGGGGTAGCCGGCTGTATCGCCAATGGCGTGGATGAAAAGACTGCCAATCAGATCTATGATGAGATGATTGATTTCGCTAAATATGCATTTAATAAATCCCATGCAGCTGCTTATGCAGTCGTATCCTATCAGACTGCATTCTTAAAATACTATTATCCACAGGAGTTTATGGCAGCACTTTTAACCTCTGTTATGGACAACGTGTCTAAGGTTTCAGAGTATATCCTGAGCTGCAGGCAGATGGGGATTTCCATACTTCCGCCGGATATCAATGAGGGAGAAAGCGGATTTTCCGTTTCAGGCAAGTCCATTCGCTATGGCCTTTCTGCCATTAAAAGCGTGGGCAAATCCGTGGTGGAGCAGATAGTGGCAGAGAGGATAACAAACGGACTCTATCACGATATGGAAGACTTTATCGACCGAATGAGCAACAAAGAAGTCAATAAGCGGACCCTTGAGAATTTCATCAAGTCAGGAGCTCTTGACACTCTTCCCGGTACCAGAAAGCAGAAGCTTTTAATCGCGCCGGAGCTTCTTGACCAGAGGAGCAAGGAACGAAAGAATACCATGGAAGGACAGATTACCCTGTTTGATCTTGCTGGAGAGGAAGAGAAAAGCAACTATCAGATTACATTTCCTGATGTGGGTGAGTTTGGGAAGGAAGATCTTCTGG
This sequence comes from Lacrimispora xylanisolvens, assembly GCF_002934545.1. Lineage (GTDB taxonomy): Bacteria > Bacillota > Clostridia > Lachnospirales > Lachnospiraceae > Lacrimispora > Lacrimispora xylanisolvens. Next base: position 270,328 of record NZ_PTJA01000005.1, on the reverse strand, counting down.
CATTTGAAAAGGAGACTCTTGGCATCTATGTAAGCGGCCATCCGCTGGAAGCATATGAGGAGACCTGGAGAAACCACATTACAGCAGTGACTGTGGATTTTATCGTAGACGAGGAAACCCAGAAGACCAATGTGCAGGACGGTGCTTACGTCACCATTGGTGGTATGATTACAGGCAAAAACGTAAAAACTACCAGAAACAACAAGATGATGGCATTCCTGACCCTGGAAGATCTGGTGGGCTCTGTGGAGGTCATTGTATTTCCAAAGGATTATGAAAGCAAGAGAGAGCTGTTTGTGGAGGATTCTAAAGTGTTTATCCAGGGCAGAGCTTCCGTTGGAGATGATCCGGTTGGAAAGCTGATCTGTGAGAGAGTCATTCCATTTTCAGCAGTTCCCAAAGAACTGTGGCTGAAATTCCCTGACAAGGATACCTATGTGGAATTGGAGCGGGAGATTCTTGAACTGCTTCGGGAATCCGAGGGCAGTGATTCCGTAATCATCTATCTGGAGCGTGAACGGGCAAAGAAAGTGCTCCCAGCTAACTGGAATGTGAATGCTTCCGATGGACTTCTTGATATTTTAACCAAAAAACTTGGTGAAATAAATGTCAGACTTGTAGAAAAAAAACTTGAAAAGATTGGCAAAATGAATTAGAATACAACGTGTATGAAATGTAAAACTTACAAAAACAGATATCCGTGAATCAGGAGGAAGTTACTATGGCAAAACAAGTGAAAACCATTGGCGTATTAACCAGCGGCGGCGACGCACCAGGTATGAATGCTGCGATCCGTGCCGTTGTCAGAACTGCAATCCATAAAGGATTGGTAGTAAAGGGAATTATGAGGGGATACGCGGGCCTTCTGCAGGAAGAGATTGTTGATATGAACAGCACCAGTGTATCAGACATCATTCATAGGGGCGGAACGATTCTTTATACAGCCAGATGCCAGGAATTTACCACAGCTGCAGGTCAGCAAAAGGGTGCTGAGATCTGCAAAAAACACAACATTGACGGAATGGTAGTCATCGGTGGAGACGGTTCGTTCCGCGGTGCCGGTAAGCTTTCTGCACTTGGAATTAACACCATCGGACTTCCTGGAACCATTGATTTAGATATCGCATGTACCGATTATACCATTGGCTTTGATACTGCAGTGAACACTGCCATGGAAGCCATTGATAAGGTTCGTGATACATCCACTTCCCATGAGCGCTGCAGTATTATTGAAGTAATGGGAAGAAATGCCGGATACATTGCACTTTGGTGCGGCTTTGCAAACGGAGCTGAGGACATCCTTTTGCCAGAGCGTTATGACGGAGACGAGCAGGCATTGATTAACCGCATTATCGAGAACAGAAAGCGGGGAAAGAAGCATCATATTATTATCAATGCTGAAGGAATCGGTCATTCCTCCTCCATGGCAAAGAGAATTGAGGCTGCTACCGGTATTGAGACCAGAGCCACCATTCTGGGCCATATGCAAAGAGGCGGAGCACCTACCTGTAAAGACCGTGTGTATGCCTCCATAATGGGAGCAAGAGCGGTAGAACTGCTTTGTGAAGGAAAGAGTAACCGTGTTGTAGGCTATAAGCACGGAGAATTCGTTGATTTCGATATTCAGGAAGCACTGGCTATGACCAAGGATATTCCGGAAGATCAGTATCAGATCAGTAAGATGCTGGTTCGTTAATAAGAACAGGAAATTGATAGAACAGGCGGGACAACCGGAAGTAGTAATACTCCCAGTGCCCCGCCTTTTTCATGCCTACAGATGTTCCAGCCAGGTTTTAGCAAGAGAAATCCAGTTCTGGCACTGGGGAACGATGAAGCGGCCGTCCTCCCCGGAAACTTCCCTGTTCGCCAAAGACAGTCCGTGGCAGCCTGCAGGGTAGATATGCATTTCCACACTGACACCATGCTCCGTAAGTGCATCAGCCAGTAAGTAACTGTTTTTTACTGGTACGGCATCGTCAGTAGAGGTATGCCATAAGAATACAGGCGGAGTGTGGGAACCTACCTGATGTTCAAGAGAAACCAGGCGGCGCGCTGCTTCATTTGTTCCATCGGCTCCTAATAAATTAAGGAAAGAACCCTGATGGCAGTAAGGCCCGGAAGAAATCACCGGATATGCCAGTATCATGCCATTTGGTTTAATTTCTTCCGGAGTAAGTTCCAAGGGTCCGTATAAGAACTCCTGATTCCAGAATGCCCCCAGGCTGCAGGCAAGATGGCCTCCAGCTGAGAAACCGCAGACGATAATCTTTTCCGGATCGATCAGCCATTCCTGTGCATGGGAACGAACCAGGGAGACGGATGCTGCCAGCTCCATCTGGGGATAAGGAAATTCCTCCGGAGCTATGCTGTAATTAAGAACAAATGCGTGGCAGCCCATGGATAAAAACTGCATGGCAATGGGTTCTCCTTCCCGGTCCGATAAGTGCTCATAACCGCCTCCCGGACAGATGATCACTGCCGGACGCAGACGATTTGGAGCAACGGAGACAGGGTCTAAGAGGTAGGCGTTTAGAGATGCACCGGCGATTAATTTCTCTTTACCGGTCTGCTTTTTGGTGATGATAATCGGTTCTGTAAAGTACTTCATGCTTTCCATGCTCCCTTTTCTAAACTGCTTCTCTTTGTCAGAAGCGGATGTAATCCAGATTATCTTATCATAAGTTTTAATAGAAGTAAGATGAAAAGTACATAAAAAATGGCAGGTGAAATTATGGATATTGTACAGTCATTGATTCCCTGCCAATCTCATCCGTGACAAGTCAGAAAAACCATGCTATGATAAAAACCATAATTGATCATGAACAAAGAGAGGAAACGAAACATGGATGTAATTGAGCGATATATCAATGAACTAATGGAAAAAAGTACTCCGGACCGTCCGGTCTGGAACATTGAAAAGATTCTTCAGGGAGAGAAAGCCGGCTGGAATTACATTGACGGCTGCATGATTAAGGCAATCCTGGAGATGTATTCCATTACAAAGGATTCCAAATATCTGGAATTTGCAGATACGTTTATTGATTACCGTGTAAAGGAAGACGGATCCATTGAGGGATATGATGTAGAAGAGCTGAACATTGATAATGTAAATGCAGGAAAAACCCTGTTTGAACTTTACGATCTGACCGGAAAGGAAAAGTACAGAAAGGCAATTGATCTGGTTTACAGCCAGATTGAGAAGATGCCCAGAACAAAAGAGGGTAATTTCTGGCATAAAAATATATATCCCAATCAGGTGTGGCTCGACGGTCTTTATATGTGTCAGCCATTTTATATGGAATACGAGGCCCGCTTCAATGACAGAAAAAAATGCGAAGATATTTACAGCCAGTTTGCCAATATAACAAAGCATATGCGGGATAGTGAGACAGGACTTTATTATCATGCCTATGATTCATCCAGAGAGATGTTCTGGTGTGATAAAGTCACAGGACTTTCCCAGAATTTCTGGCTGAGAGCACTGGGCTGGTACTCCATGGCGCTTCTTGATACCATGGATAAAGACAATCACAAGGAGCAGGCCGAGCTGCATCAGATGAAAGAAGCATTCCAGTCCCTGATTGATGCCATGTTAAAATATCAGGATCCAAGCGGCATGTGGTATCAGGTGGTCAATCTGGGAGGAATGGATAAAAACTATCTGGAAACCAGCGGAAGCGCAATCTTTTCCTATGCCATCTTAAAAGGCGTGCGCCTTGGTTATCTGCCTGAGTCCTATGCAGAATACGGAAAAAAAGCATTTGAAGGGATCTGTAAAACATATCTTCACATGGAAGAAGGAAATATGAGCTTAGGCGGAATCTGTCTGGTGGCAGGTCTGGGCGGGAAAGACAGAAGAGACGGAACCTTCCAGTACTATATGTCTGAACCAGTGGTAAAAGATGATGCAAAGGGTGTAGGACCGTTCCTTCTTGCATATACAGAGATGAAGCGGTGCGGATGGGAATATCAGTCATAGAAAATAAAAGGGAATGAGGCAGGCCGCCTCATTCCCTTTTAACTTAAGCTGTTTTGTGCGAATTTCTTCGGTGATATTCCTGTTTTCTTTGTAAAGGCTTTAAAGAAATTGCTGTAATCATTAAAGCCGCACATGCTGTAAACTTCGTTGACACTGTATCCGCCAGCTAACAGCGTCTGCGCCAGTTCAATTCTTCTGGTGGTAATATAAGAGTTGATGGTAGTACCTGTCCCCTTCTTAAAGAGTCTGCAAAGGTATGAGGTGCTTAAATAAAAATGGGCGGCGATCTCCCCAATGCTCAGGGAAGAATCAATGTTATGGTGGATATAGGTAATAATATCTGCCACCTTACTGTTAAAATACTGTCTCTGTTCTTCTGACTGTTCTCCCATATCTGCTTCTGTTGCACATTTTGTTAAAAACACCATAAACTCCGCAAAAGCAGAGCGTTCTTCCACATCGTGTCCGAACCCCTCCTCTACTGCCAGCTTATTAAAATAGTAGGTAAACCGCCGCTGCTGACCCTGGTTTAAGTGGATCCGGTGGGAAAAGTTATCCGGCCGGTGGGTGAAACAGTAGGTTAAATCCGTATAATCAGTGGAAATAGTCTTTAAATACTCCGGATCAATAAAAACAGCATACCGTTCATGGGGGATGGACGAATCCATCTGAAGAATCTGATGCTTCTCCCGGGGATTAATCATAAATAAATCGCCAGGTTCTATGCGGTAATTGTTATCTTCAATCAAAAAGGTCCGTCCGCCGCTGATTGAAAAGTAGAACTCACAGCACCGGTGGCTGTGCATGCTTAAAACACTGCTTTCCTTGTGCAGATGTGCGATGGAAAAGTAATGGCTTTCAAAACACCGGTCAATTCCTTCCGAATATGAAGTAAGTACTTTCATTATTTGCATTCTCCTTGGCTAATACTACTAAAATAATATCATAGGATGTCAAAATATGCAATGTTTTGTGCCGAATTTGAAATGAATTATAAGGACATAGGTGTTATAATAATAAAAAAGTGTTGTGTAAGCGCTTACGCAAAAGTACATATTTCTATATTGAAAATGCGAAAACATTTACATGGAACTTTTAAAGAACTCATTTATGAGGGAGAGAAAAAGGAGAGAGAAAAAGATGAGAAAAATCAAACAGTGGACAGCAATGGGGTTAGCGACTGTTATGGCAATGTCTCTATCTGCATGCGGGTCAGGCAAAACTGCTGAAACAACCACTGCTGCACCTGCAGAAACTACGAAAGCAGCTGCTGCTGAAACAACAACTGCAGGAGCTACAACTTCTACAGAACCAGTAGAACTGAAATTTTCATGGTGGGGCGGCGACACAAGACATGCTGCAACCGAGGAAGCAATCAAAGCTTTCCAGGCAAAATATCCGAACATCACTGTAACTCCTGAATACGGTGCATGGAACGGCTGGGAAGAGAAACAGTCCTTAAACATCTTAGGCGGCAATGCTGCTGATGTTATGCAGATCAACTGGAACTGGATTGAATCCTACAGCCAGGGCGGAAAGTCTTTCGCAAACCTGGAGGATTACTCCGATGTTCTTGATTTAAAACAGTTTACACCAGAGAGCCTTGATCTTTGCAAGGTAGATAATAAATTAATGGCAGTTCCGATTTCCTTAACAGGCCGTCTGTTCTACTGGAATAAGACAGCATTTGATGAGGTTGGTGCTGCACTTCCTACAGATCTTGATTCCTTATACAAAGCTGGTGAAGCTTTCAAGGCAAAAGATCCTGATATGTATCCACTGGCACTTGGCGAATATGACCGTATGATCCTTATGGTTTACTATCTGGAATCCAAGTATGGCAAAAACTGGGTAGAAGATGGTGCAATCAACTACACAGAAGAAGAAGTAAAAGATGGTATGGACTTTATCACAGGACTGGAAGACAAGCATGTAATTCCTACTCTTGCTACCATCAGCGGCGATATGGCTGACTCTCTTGACAAGAATGCAAAATGGATCGATGGAAAGTATGCTGGTATCTTTGAGTGGGATTCCTCAGCTTCCAAGTTCAAAAAAGCTCTTGAAGGCAGCGTAAACAAACCTGGTCAGGAATTCGTAGTTGGTGAGTTCATTAAGATGGGCGACAACAACGGTGGATTTACAAAGATCTCTATGGCATTTGCAATTGGTGCAAACTCCAAACATCCAAAAGAAGCAGCTATGCTGATCAACTTCCTGTTAAATGATCCGGAAGGCGTTAAGATTGGTTCTACAGAAAGAGGTATTCCTTGTTCTGCAGCAGGCTTAAAGATCCTTCAGGATAACAAGCTTGGCGATCCTCTTACCATTGAAGCAAATACAAAAGTTATGAATTACAGCAAGTTCACTCTGGATGCTAAATTCGAGCACAATGACTTAAAGGCTAACCCAGACGGCGTTTACTACAAAGTATTCGGCAAATTAAGCTCCAAAGAGCTGGATTCTGCTGCAGCTGCAAAAGAACTGATCAAGGGTGTTACTGATACACTTGAGAACTAATTGTCTTTTAAAACGATAAGATATTCATATTTCATACGAGCCGCCATAGTCCTATGGCGGCTCCCATAAAGAAAAGGGCAGACAAAACGTCATGGAATGCAGAAATGAGACATTAAAACCATACCAGCTCACAGGGGCAGTGCAAATGTTTGAAGCAACGAAAGACGATGCATTCAAAGAATTTGTTATAGATCAGTTAAGCTGTATGGAAGCCCCGGAAGGGACGGCAGGAAGTCTGCCGGCACAGGATTATTCCGCTTATTTTTTCGCTTTGGAACAAACCGGTAATGAGTGTTACAGTCAAAAGATAGAAGATGTCATGAAAACCCCGGAGTGGACTTTGGAGCTTATGCCGTTTATAACAGCGTATGACACAAGATATAAAAGAAAAGAGCATTATAATGAGATTGTGGCCATGTTTCGGGATAAACAGCAGTTTACGGGATATGATCTGGTGTCACTGATCGATACGATTGCTCAGATGTCGGAAGAGATCTATGAATATTATAGGGAATTAAGGGATTTGTTTAAGGTTATAATCAAGGAGAAGATGAAAGACCTCCCCAATTCTTCTGAAATTATGGAAATTGGTTATTCCATTCTGAAAGCATGTAATATTGGCGTGCTTCAAAAAGAGAAATACAGTAATTTCGGGGAACTTGTATGGAGAAATATTGCGGGGATTGATAATAATACATGTACAGGTTTAAAGGATATGATCTGTGCGCAGCATATAATTTTTAACAAACAGGAGGTATAAGCAGTATGAAGTCAAAGGGTATACGTAAGTTCCTGGCTGATAATGCGGGATTCTTCTTTGTCCTGCCGTGGCTGATTGGATTTATACTTTTTAAAGTTTATCCATTCGCTTCTTCATTGTACTATAGCTTTACAAATTACGATCTGTTTAATGGCGTAACGAAAACAGGTATGATGAACTATAATAAGATTTTTACGGATTCTGATATTACAAGAGCATTTATGGTAACTTTTAAATATGCGATTTTTGACGTTCCTTTAAAGCTGACCTTCGCATTATTTATCGCTTATATACTGAACTTTAAATTAAAGGGAGTTAATTTTTTCAGAACGGCTTATTATATTCCCTCTATTCTTGGTGGTTCCATCGCCATTGCCATCTTATGGAGAGCTGTATTTAATACAGATGGTCTGATCAATGCGGTAGTCGTTGCATTTGGCGGAGAAAAAATCAACTGGATGGCATCTGCCAACGGTGCTTTATTCGTTATCATTATGTTACGAGTATGGCAGTTCGGTTCAGCCATGGTAATTTTCCTTGCAGCATTAAAAGGTGTATCGGAAGATTTATACGAGGCTGCATCCATTGACGGAGCAGGAAAATGGACCCAGTTCTTTAAAATTACAGTTCCGTTAATCACACCGGTTATTTTCTACAACCTGATCACTCAGTTATGTCAGGCATTCCAGGAATTCAACGGACCTTTCCTTGTAACAAAGGGAGGACCAAACGGTGCAACCACACTGATTTCCATTCTTATTTACAACAATGCGTTCCTTCGCCATAAGATGGGTATCGCAAGTGCCCAGGCTTGGATTCTGTTCCTGATTGTCATGACATTTACGGCAGTTGCATTTGTTAGCCAGAAGAAATGGGTATATTACTCAGATGAAGACGGGAGGTAGATGACATGACGAAAGAGACAAAAAGAAAAATAAGTACAGTGGTCCGTTATACTCTTCTCGTAATAATTGGATTCATTATGGTTTATCCCCTGATCTGGATGGTAGGTGCGACCTTTAAGACCAACTCAGAGATTTTTACCAGCGCATGGTTCTGGCCTAAGAACCCGGTTACAGACGGCTATGCCAATGCCTTCGTAGATTACGGCGGTAAAATTAACCTGATTAAATCACTTTTAAACACTTATAAAATCGTAGTGCCAAAGGTTATTTTCACAGTAATATCAGCTACCATTACTGCTTACGGTTTTGGACGGTTTGAATTCAAAGGAAAAGCAATTCTCTTTTCTCTTATGATTTCTACCCTGTTCCTTCCTCAGGTAGTTTTAAATGCACCTCAGTACATTATGTTTAATAACTGGGGCTGGACAAATTCCTATCTTCCTCTTGTGATCCCTTCTTTATTTGCAGGTGACACATACTTCTTATTCATGCTGGTTCAGTTTTTAAGAGGTGTGCCAAAAGAGCTGGAAGAGGCAGCTAAGATTGATGGCTGTAATTCAATTAAAACATTATGGTATGTCATTGTTCCCATGTTAAAGCCATCACTGGTATCTGTTGCATTGTTCCAGTTTATGTGGACTTCCAATGACTTTATGGGACCCCTGATCTACGTTTCCGACATGCCGAAATATACAAACTCCATTTACTTACGTATGTCAATGGACGGTGATGTAGGATTTCAGTGGAACAGAATTCTGGCGATGTCACTCATCTCCATTATTCCTTCTCTGATTGTATTCTTCTGTGCGCAGGATTCCTTCATTGATGGTATTGCTGCAGGCGGAGTAAAAGGTTAAAGATCAAAAAGAGGGCGTGGTATGTAATTGCTGCGCTCTTTTTCAATAGAAAAAACAATAACACAGGAAAACTTACAGGTGAGGTTTAACAGTATGGAATTAAGAGTTGTATTTCAGACAGCACGTTCTGTAACCATAGAGACAATCACAGAAACTATCTATGAATTTGATACTCCGGGCCAGATTCTGGTAAACGGAGAAAACCGGGGAGAGACAAAGCAGGTTGTATTTACATTGTTTGACTTAAAGCCGGATATGGACTATAATATTTCTCTGGAAAGAAATGGAGAAAAGGCAGAGGTAAATTTCCATACGGATTATGAATTTGTTACCATCAATGTCAGGGAAGTCGGCGCTCTTGGAGACGGAATCCAAAACGACACTCCTTTCATTCAGGCTGCGATTATGGCATGTCCCAAAGACGGAAGAGTGCTGATTCCTGCAGGAAAATACAAGGTTACCAGTCTGTTTTTAAAGAGCCATATTAAGATTGAACTTTCTGAGGGAGCGGAGCTCCTTGCAGAGACTGACCGGTATCAGTATCCAAAGTTCCCCGGAATGATCGAGAGTTACGATGAAAAAGATGATTATAATCTGGGGACCTGGGAGGGCAACCCCCTTCCCATGTTTGCAGGCATCATCACCGGTATTGATGTGGAAGATGTTGTAATCTATGGCAGAGGAATCATAAACGGTCAGGCCTCCTTTGACAACTGGTGGGACAATGTAAGAGTGATGAAGGGAGCGTTCCGGCCGCGTATGGTATTTTTGGAACGATGCAGGAAGATTACTCTTCAGGGATTTTCTTTAAAAAACAGTCCGACCTGGGTTCTTCATCCTTATTTCAGTGAAGACTTAAAGTTTTTAAATTTAAGCATCAGCAATCCGGCAGATTCCCCCAATACAGACGGACTGGATCCGGAATCCTGTAAGGATGTGGAGATACTGGGACTTCATTTTTCCCTGGGTGATGACTGCATTGCCATCAAGTCAGGCAAGATCTATATGGGACGCAGATATAAGAAGCCTTCTGAGAACATCACCATTCGCCAGTGCCTGATGGAAAACGGTCACGGAGCCGTTACCATTGGAAGTGAAGTAGGTGCAGGTGTGAAAAACATCCTGGTAGAACGCTGTCTGTTCCGCCATACAGACAGAGGCCTGCGGATCAAGACCAGAAGAGGACGAGGAAAGGATTCCGTACTTACGGATATTGCCTTTGACCACATTGATATGGATCATGTTATGACCCCGTTTGTAGTCAATGGCTTCTATTTCTGTGATCCGGATGGAAAATCAGAATACGTTCAGTGCAGGGAACCCCTTCCGGTTGATGACAGAACGCCTGAGATCGGCAGATTCAGCTTTACCAATATAAAAGCGGCTAATTGTCATGTGGCAGCTTCCTTTCTCTATGGTCTTCCAGAAAAGAAGATTGAACGAATTAAATTTAAGAATGTTGCCATTTCCTTTGCGAAAGAGGCGAAGTCAGGTGCTCCGGCTATGTTAAGCGGAGTGGGAGAGTGCACCAAAAAAGGCTTTTGTATCAGCAATGTGGACACCCTGATCTGTGAAAATGTTCAAATTTCCGGACAGGAAGGGGAAGCATTTGAATTAAGCAATATTAATCATTACGAAACGATCTAAAGGAGAAGAGTACAATGCAGATTGGAATTCGATTACACGATGTGGCACCAGGTACCATAGAGGAACGTTTAAAAATAGCCAGCGAACAGGGATTTTCCTGTGTACACCTGGCGCTGACAAAGACAATCAATGATCATTCAGTGGAGAATTCCGCCTTAACACCGGGATTTGCTTCCTATCTTCGGAATAAATTCGGAGAGTATCATATGGATATCGCTGTTTTAGGCTGCTATTTAAACCTGGCTCATCCCGATCCGGAAGAGATTAAAAAGATTCAGGAGCGTTATTTTGCCCATCTTCGTTTTGCTTCCATCTTAGGCTGCAGCGTGGTGGGAACCGAGACAGGAAACCCCAATCCAGAATACCGTTTTGAGCCGGCATCCCATACAGAAGAAGCTCTTCAGACATTTATTACCAACTTTCGTCCTGTTGTGGAATGTGCAGAAAAATTCGGTGTAATCATGGCAATCGAACCGGTATGGAGCCATATCGTATACAATTCCAAGCAGGCTCTTAAAGTATTAAAAGCAATCAATTCCCCGAATTTAAGAATCATCCTTGATCCGGTTAATTTACTGTCTGTAGAAAACAGCAGTGAATATGACAAGGTGATTCAGGAAGCCATCGAGGATCTGGGAGAGTATACCGACGTTCTTCATATGAAGGATTTCGTCATTGAAGGCGATAAAGTGGTTTCCGGAGCACCTGGAACCGGAGTCATGAAATATGATACAATTCTGAATTTTGCAAAGAAAGAAAAACCATACATTCAGATGACAATCGAGGACAGTACTCCGGATAATGCAGAGTGGTCAAGAAAGTTTCTTGAAAATTACAGCTGCAATTAAGCAGTAGTTCCTGATAAAAAAAGAGCTTTGACTGGTTTTACACCAATCAAAGCTCTTTTTTATATCCTGATTATAAACATTCCTTCATAACTGCGTAAGCGCCCTTTTCTTCGATATCTTTTAAATATCCGCTGACAGCCGCTTCAAAGCCTTCAATGGCAGTTAAATCCTCACCCCAGAACTCTGTATTTGTGCAGACAGAGTGGGTAAGAGCAGCTGCATCCTCGTCTTTGTGGTCATAGAAGAACTGGAGAATCTGCTTATCATCCTTTACTGTATAGGTATCACCAGCAGGACGTACCGCAGTCAGTCCGTCTTCTGTCAGTGTTGTACCATGATAGAATGCAATGTAGAATGCAAAGGAAGCAGTGATGCAGCTTGGAAGCCCATGATTCTTCTCTACAAATCCCTTTAAAGACGGCATTACGCGGGCTTTCCATTTGGAAGTGGAGTTTAAGGAAATAGCCAGCAGCGCATGGTCAATAAATGGGTTTTTAAAACGCTCTGTTACAGAAGCTGCAAAGCTCTTTAATTCTTCCTCCGGAAGAGTTAAGGTAGGAATGATTTCATCGTAAATGGTCTTGTTCATGAAACCGCAGATCACTTCATCATCCATACAGTTGCGCACGATGTCCTGACCAGCCAGATAAGCACCTAAAACAAAAGAGGTATGAGCACCGTTTAAGATACGAACCTTTCTCTGCTTGTATGGCTTATGATCTCCGCAGATAACAACAGGAAGACCTGCCTCTTCAAATGGAAGTTCTTTCTTTAAGCTGTCTGGTCCTTCGATTACCCAGAAGCCAAATACTTCGCCGGTATCGATGATGTTGTCAATATAGCCTAATTCTTCACAGATCTCAGCTGCCTCGCTTCTTGGATAGCCGGTTACAATACGGTCAACCAGTGTGGAGCAGAAGATATTCTCTGCTTTAATCCAGTTTAAGAACTCATCGCCTAAATTCCACTGTTTTGCATAGCTTAATACGCATTTTTCCAGTTCTTTTCCGTTGTTATCAATGAGCTCGCAGGAAAGAATTACAAATCCTTTTCCAGCTTCCTTGCCGAACTTCTCAAAACGTCTGTATAAGAACTGTGTCAGCTTTCCAGGATAGCTGTCAGCCGGTACATCGGTAAACTGGCAGGAAGGGTCATAAGTAATTCCAGCCTCAGTGGTGTTGCAGGCAATAAACCGAAGGTCCGGGTTTTCTGCACAGGCAAGAACGGTTTCATACTCGCTGTAGGGATTTAAACATCTGCTTACGCAGGAAATGACACGCTTGTCATTTACCTTCTGGCCATTTTCAAAGCCGCGGAGGAAGAGGGTATAGAGGCCTTCCTGCTCATTGATCATATCAGCCAGACCAGGAGCGATTGGCTGACATAAAACAACCTTTGAATTAAATCCGGTCTTTTCATTGAGAACATCGATAAAATAATCAACAAAAGCTCTTAAGAAATTTCCTTCTCCGAACTGCAGCACACGCTCTGGTGCATCTTTTAATAAATATCCGTCATAATCCAGCTTTTCCAGTGTCTGGTAGCTTAACTTTTCCATTTCGTTTGTCTCCTTATAAGTTGTCAGAAATATTTTATAATGTTACGCCCTGCTTGAAGATGGCCATATCGTGGAAACCTGCTTCTTCCGATTTCACCATCTTGCCGGAGGCAACTTCAATTACAAAGTCAAAAAACTGATTTTTAAGAGTCTCCATATCGGTTCCTTCCACAAGCACTCCGCAGTTAAAATCAATCCAGTTATTCTTCTTCTGGCTGAGAGCAGAGTTGGTGGAAATCTTCATGGTTGGTACGGGGCATGCAAATGGAGTGCCACGTCCGGTTGTAAATAAAACGATGTGGGCGCCTGATGCAGCAAGAGCTGTGGAAGCCACCAGATCGTTGCCTGGAGCGCTTAAAAGGTTCAGTCCTTTATTGCGTACCGGTTCACCGTATTTTAATACATCAACCACAGGCATTCTGCCGGATTTCTGAACACATCCCAGGGACTTGTCCTCAAGTGTGGAAATACCGCCTTTTTTATTGCCTGGAGAAGGATTCTCATAAATAGTCTGATTGTGGCTTGTAAAATAATTCTTAAAGTCATTTATTAAATCAACAGTTTTTTCAAAGGTTTCTTCGTTCTGGCAGCGGTTCATAAGAAGAGTTTCTGCACCAAACATCTCAGGAACTTCGGTAAGAATCGTAGTTCCTCCCTTTGAAACCAGCATATCTGAAAATTCTCCAACGGTAGGATTGGCTGTGATTCCGGATAATCCGTCGGAACCGCCGCATTTCATTCCGATTACCAGCTCGCTGCAGCTGATGGGCTCTCTGTGAAACGTTCCTGCATACTCTGCCAGCTGATCGATGAGTTCAAGAGAATCGGAGATCTCGTCTTCTGACTCCTGAGCCACCAGGAATTTGACTCTGCGCTCATCGTATTCGCCGATATAGCGTTTTAATTCGGTAATGTTGCTGTTCTCACAGCCAAGTCCAAGTACCAGTACGCCGCCAGCGTTTGGATGATTGATTAAATCTGCCAGAATCGTTCTGGTAAATTCCTGATCATCGCCCATCTGGGAACATCCGTATGGGTGAGGGAAAGCAGCAACCGCATCGATGCTTCCTTTTACGTGTTTTAAAGAGGCACGTTCAATGGCTGTCGCGATTTTATTCACGCAGCCTACGGTTGGAATAATCCAGATTTCGTTACGCACGCCCACACGTCCGTCGGGTCTGCGGTAACCGTTAAAAAAGCGTTCTTCTGTTGGAGTAACTTCGATCTCCTGTTTGTTGTACGTGTAAGTCAGTAAATCCCCTAATCCTGTTTTTAAATTGTGTGTGTGAATCCAGGCCCCAGTCCCAATATTCTCCTTTGCTATGCCGATGGCACAGCCGTATTTGATGACGGATGAGCCGGCAGGTATATCTGTCAGGGCAAATTTATGACCCTGTGGGATGTCTTCCAGAAGAATAACCGCTGTGCCGTCTACCTCGACAGCACTGCCGGAAGCAAGCGGCTTTAATGCGACTGCCACGTTGTCTTCGGAATTAATTTTGATAAAGTCCTGCATAAGCTTCCTTTCCTTTCTTAGTACCAGTTTCGATATCTAGTTGCAATGTAAGTACTTACATAAAACATACACCATTTTTTTCTCTTAGTCAATAGGCAAACATAAAAGAAACATATTTCTTTTAATTATGGGAACAATATAGATAAAACATACACCATTTTTCATGTTTCCCTGGTAATAACAGTTGCGTAATACAGAAATATTATGTATAATGAATCGAGATAAGTGTAAGCGCTTACGCTCCCCCATGAATTGGCTAAACAGAGCGACGAATAACGCAGACACAGTAAAAGGGGAAACGTCTGTCTGAATTCCCATTCAGGCGGTGAATAATGAAGACGTTTAGAGGGACACCAGGATGAACATATATGATATTGCAGAGCTTGCAGGAGTTTCCATTGCTACCGTTTCCAGGGTGGTAAACGACAGCCCCCGCGTAAGTGAAAAAACAAAACAAAAAGTCAGGGCAATCATGGAGGAAAACGGCTATACGCCCAACGTATTCGCCAGGGGTCTGGGCCTTGATTCTATGAAGACCATCGGAATTTTATGTCCGGATGTATCTGATGCCTATATGGCAACAGCAGTTGCCCATTTAGAAAGCCGTATGCATGAACACGGTTATGACTGTATCCTGTGTTGCAGTGGATTTGAGCAGTCAATTAAGGAGAAGTATGTAAGTCTTCTCTTAGCCAAACGCATTGACGCGTTAATTATGGTGGGTTCCACCTATGCAGGTGCTGAGGGGGAAGAAAGCCGTGTACAGTATGTGCTTGATGCAGCCAGACAGGTTCCGGTCTTTTTAATTAATGGATATTTAGATGGTGAGAATATTTACTGCGCCTATGGAGATGATTATCAGATCACCTATGATGTGACCAGTCAGATGATTGAATCAGGCCGCCGCAGAATTCTCTTTCTGTGCGATTCTCATTCCTACAGTGCCGTAAGGAAGCTTGCCGGCTATGAGTTAGCCTTAAAAAGCCATGGTCTGCCGGTGTTAGGAGACTTAAAGCTGTACGTAAAAAACCGGATCCACACCGTACGTGATATTCTGCTGGAACGAAGGGATCTGCGGTTTGACAGTGTAATCGGTACAGACGACGGTCTTGCAGTGGGAGCAATTAAGTATGCAAATGCCAAGCTGTTAAAGATACCGGAGGATATCTGCATTACAGGCTTTAACAATTCCGCACTTTCCATCTGCAGTGATCCGGAGCTGTCAAGCGTTGATAACCGGGTAGAGGAACTGTGTAATATAACAATCAGCAACATGATGAAGATTCTTCAGGAGAAAGATCCGGATATCAGCCGGAACTGCAAGGTACCCTGCAGGCTGGTAAAACGCTGTACAACGGATTTTTAGGCTATTGTTTTTTCTTTTTTTGTATGGTACAATTATAAACCGGTAAACATAACGACACCAGAAAGCATGCTTTGTATCCGAAGGGGGACAAAACATGCTTGAATGCGTGGTCGGGCAGAAAGAACGGTGACAGATATGGAGCAGGCTGAAGATAAAGTGGTGCTGTGCGGTGCCAATTCTTATGAACAGAAATATTATTTTAATGAACAGTTTAAAAGTCTCCCGGAAAGCATCCGGCAGGAGCTTCAGATCATGTGTGTGCTCTATACCGAAGATATAGGCGGAGTTCTGGTTCTGGAGTTTAACGAAGATGGAACGTTGGAATTTAAAGTAACCGCACCGGAAGAGGACTATCTGTTCGATGAAATTGGAAGTGTATTAAAGATTAAGCAGTACCAGCGGGAAAAACGGGAGCTTTTGCAGTCCCTTGAGATGTACTACCGTGTTTTTTATCTGGGAGAAGAATTAGAAGACGGAGAAAAAGACAGTTGAAACTTAGAATAGGAAATGTAACGTTTGACAATAATGTGATACTGGCGCCGATGGCAGGGGTTACGGACCTGCCATTTCGTTTTCTTTGCAGGGAGCAGGGCTGCGGACTGTCGGTCACAGAGATGGTCAGTGCCAAAGCCATTTTATATAAGAACAAGAACACCAATGAGCTGTTAAGTGTATCCGATCAGGAAGGACCAGTGAGTGTCCAGCTCTTCGGTTCCGACCCGGACATCATGGCGAATATGGCAGCTGCCATAGAATCCCGGCCATTTGCCTTAATCGATGTGAACATGGGCTGCCCGGTACCAAAGATTGTAAATAACGGCGAAGGCTCCGCGCTGATGAAAGATATAAAGCTGGCGGAGAAGATCCTGACTGCCATGGTAAAGGCAGTGAAAAAGCCGGTCACTGTAAAGTTTCGAAAAGGCTTTACAGAGGAAGACTGTAATGCAGTGGAATTTGCCCGTATGGCAGAAAGCAGCGGCGTGGCAGCCATTGCGGTCCACGGCAGAACCAGGGAGCAGTATTATTCCGGAACTGCGGACTGGGATATCATCAGGCAGGTGAAGGAAGCTGTCTCCATTCCTGTCATCGGCAACGGCGATGTCTTTAAGCCGGAAGATGCCAGGGCCTTAATCGATCAGACCGGCTGTGACGGAGTCATGATCGCCAGAGGTGCAAAAGGAAATCCCTGGATCTTTTCCAGGACACTGCATTATTTAGAGACAGGAGAGCTGTTGCAGACGCCGACTCCGGCTGAGATCAGCGAGATGATTCTGCGTCATGGAACCATGCAGGCAGAGCACAAAGGAGAGACGGTTGCCATGCGGGAGATGAGGAAGCACATGGCGTGGTATACTGCCGGACTTCCCCATTCGGCCAAATTGAGAAACGATATCAATCAGGTCGAAACAATGGAAGAATTAAGACGTTTTGTACGAGAAAGAATTGGAGCATTGTAACCAGAAAAAGGGACGCGAATCTTGACAATTACAGATGTTTAAGCTATAATATCTGGAATGTGATTTAGCGAGTAAGTAACCAGGAGGAAGTAAAAAACCATGGTAGACAAGAAAAATATTTTAACCTATGAAGGTCTTAAGAGATACGAAGATGAGCTTCAGAACTTAAAAGTAGTCAAAAGAAAAGAAGTTGCCCAGAAAATCAAGGAAGCCAGAGAACAGGGTGATTTATCCGAGAATGCAGAGTATGATGCTGCCAAAGATGAGCAGAGGGACATCGAGCTGCGTATCGAAGAGCTGGAGAAGCTGCTTAAGAATGCAGAAGTAGTCGTAGAAGATGAAATAGACTTAGATAAGATTAATATTGGCTGTAAAGTAAAAGTCTACGATGTGGATGAAGACGAAGAGATGGAATTCAAGATTGTTGGATCCACCGAAGCAAACAGCCTTCAGAATAAGATTTCCAATGAATCTCCGGTAGGTCAGGCGCTGATTGGTAAAAAAGTAGGAGACGTTGTTGACGTTGAGACTCAGTCAGGAGTCATTCAGTACAAAGTACTTGAGATTCAGAGAGTGTCTTAAAAGTACTTCCTTAACATAGTTCACAAAGGAGTGAAAACAAGTGGCAGAACAGCAGAATCAAAACCAGAATCAGGTTGTAGAAGAGGATTTAAACCATTTACTTAAGGTTCGCCGGGAGAAGCTGGCTGAGCTTCAGGAATCAGGAAAAGATCCGTTTAAAGTTACAAAGTACGATGTTACCGTACACAGCAGTGAGATCAAAGAAAATTATGAAGTCTGGGAAGGCAAAGAAGTCTCCATCGCAGGACGTCTGATGTCCAAGCGGGTTATGGGAAAGGCCTCTTTTTGTAATGTCCAGGATTTAAAGGGTAATATTCAGTCCTATGTAGCAAGAGACAGCATTGGTGAAGAATCCTATAAAGAATTTAAAAAACTTGATATCGGTGATATCGTTGGAATCAAGGGAACCGCATTTACCACTAAGACAGGAGAGGTTTCCATCCATGCGGAAAGCGTGGAACTGCTGACCAAGAGTCTGCAGATTCTGCCTGAGAAGTTCCATGGCCTTACTAATACCGATCTTCGTTACAGACAGAGATATGTTGATTTAATTATGAATCCGGAAGTACGCGATACTTTTGTGAAGCGTTCCCAGATTATTAAGGAGATCCGTAATCATCTGGATGCCCAGGGCTTTATGGAGGTTGAGACTCCTATGCTGGTGGCCAATGCAGGCGGAGCAGCAGCAAGACCTTTTGATACCCACTACAACGCCCTTGATGAGGACGTGAAGCTGCGTATCTCTCTGGAACTTTATTTAAAGAGACTGATCGTAGGCGGTTTAGAGCGGGTTTATGAAATTGGACGTGTTTTCCGTAACGAAGGCGTAGATACCAGACATAATCCTGAATTTACACTGATGGAGCTCTATCAGGCATATACCGATTACCACGGCATGATGGATCTGGTGGAGAATTTATTCCGTGAGGTTGCATTAAAAGTGCTTGGCACAGCGGTTGTAACCTATGACGGAGTAGAGATTGATTTGTCTAAACCATTCGAGCGTATTTCCATGGTTGACGCTCTGAAGAAATATAAGGATATTGATTTTACCGCCATTCATACAGATGAAGAAGCCAAAGCTCTTGCAGATCAGTATCACGTAGCTTACGAAGCAAGACATAAAAAGGGCGATATTTTAAGCCTTCTGTTTGAAGAGTTTGTAGAGGAGCATCTGATTCAGCCTACGTTCATTATTGATCATCCGGTTGAGATTTCACCTCTTACAAAGAAAAAGCCAAGCGATCCGGAATATACAGAGCGGTTCGAGCTGTTTATTACAAGACGTGAGATGGCAAATGCTTATTCTGAGTTAAATGATCCGCTGGATCAGATTGAGAGATTTAAGGCTCAGGAGGCACTTCTGGCAGCGGGGGATGATGAAGCGAATTCTATGGATGAAGACTTCGTGAATGCGCTGATGATCGGTATGCCACCGACTGGCGGTATTGGAATTGGTATTGACCGGTTTGTGATGTTGCTTACGGATAGTTATGCGATCAGGGACGTGTTGTTGTTCCCGACGATGAAAAGTTTGGATAAATAAAGTCAGTAAAATCAAGGGTTTGAAGCATGTCGAACTACTAGAGGACAGTTAATTGACAGTAAATTGACAGTCCATAGTTTGAAATAGTTAGTGATAATTTCAAACATCCTTATAAAATTCAATTTAAGATTTTTGCACTTAAAGGACACTTTTCAAAAATAGACTTTTTGAAAGGTGTCCTTTTTTGCGTTGTAGTCGAACAATATCAATCGTATTTTAGTTTGAAAAGAGAACAGCGTTATGGCAGATTCTAATTTTAGAGTTGTAAGAGGAAAAGAAATAAATAAGAAGTTCGTACGATATAAAGAAGGTGCTGATTTATATAGCATGAGTCAGTCAAGCAGTATCCATTACGCTTGTAAAACTACCACGCATTGCAACAAATAGGGCAATGATTACAGCTACCAGGGAACAAAAAGTAAAGCAATTGGAAGTTAGGCAGACACAAAAAACTAAGTCCGAGAAAAGCAGGTATTGTGACAGATACGGAGCAGTTGATATAGTTATACTTCTGAATGATAAGGATTAGGCACCTATCAGTATGATATCTGATGTTTTATAAGAAGTATATGTACATATATAAGTTTTCGACAAAATAAATTACTATTTTGGAAAAAAGCTAAAACATAAAATTGATATTGTTCGAGCAACGGTATATAATATTTTTATCAGAATTACAAAGTAAAATATGTGAAAGCATATAATGTATAACTATAGGGACTGTAAAATGTCAACCAGTTACTTATCAATGTGACATTACAGGAATGTTTTTCTGTGGTGTCTTTTTTTATTGAGGTGGAACAGATGATTGGATATTTGAAAATTTCAGAAGTATCAAAGAAGTGGGGAATAAGCGAAAGAAGAATCAATACATTGTGCAACGATGGGAGAATTGAAGGTGCAGTGAAATTTGGAACTACTTGGGCGATACCAGAAGGCGCTGAGAAACCTAATGATGAAAGAATTAAATCGAGAAAGTATATAAAAAAGAACTAGAATGACAGAAACTGTCCTTGCTGGCAACTATAATTATGTACAGGAGGTGGATAAGTGATGGATGAAAAGAATGGAAAGGTTGAGAGAACTCTTGGAATATATACACGTCTGATGAATGGATATATAGTGAATAAAGCTGAAGAAGCAAATCGTTATGGGGTAAATGAAAGAAGTATCCAAAGAGATATTGATGATATTCGCAACTATTTGGAATTGGATGCTGAGAGTCATGGTTTCATTAATTCTGTAATATATGATCGAGGGCGTCAAGGATATAGACTGGAACAGATATATAAAATGCGACTTACAAATAGTGAGGTGTTAGCAATTTGTAAAATTTTATTAGATAGTCGTGCTCTTACAAAGAATGAAATGACGGATGTATTGCAAAGGCTGATTGATTGTTGTGTTCCACAGAGCAATCAGAAATTAATCGAACAATTAATAAAAAATGAAGAATTTCACTATATTGAGCCAAGGCATCATACAGTTTTCTTAGATACATTGTGGGATATAGGAACTGCGATACAAGAGAGTAGATATATAGAAATTAAGTACCAGGGAGTACTGGGAACCACAGTAAAAACAAGAAAATTGAAACCATTGGCAATTATATTTTCAGAGTATTATTTCTATCTTACTGCTTTTATTGAGGATGAAAAAGTAAGAGAAAACTTTGATGTGATAAATGATGCTTTTCCTACTATTTACAGGGTTGATAGAATAAAACAATTAAAAATTACAAACGAGCGATATCGAATCCCATATAAGGATCGGTTTGAGGAAGGTGAATTTAGAAAGAGAATTCAGTTTATGTATGGAGGTAAACTACAAAAAATAAAATTTGAATATTCAGGTCCAGATATAGATGCTATTCTAGATAGACTACCTACAGCAAAAATAATAGATAAGTTGGATGGCAATTATATTGTATGTGCTGAAGTGTTTGGAAAGGGAATTGATATGTGGCTGAGAAGTCAAGGTGAAAAAGTAAAATTATTATAGGTGGAGGAAACACAACATGATAACTAAAGATTATAAGCAAAACAAAAAGCAAGTATTGAACTTGTATGAGGAATACAAAAAATCCTGTGCAAGTTCAGGTAAGAAGGTAAGTGACAACATTATTGATCAGGCTAAAAAAATCATGGATGAAGTTTTTAATCTGATGATTGTAGGAGAGGCAAAAAGTGGAAAGTCCACATTTATTAACGCATATCTTGGTAGAGAAGTTGTTCCTATGGATGTCAGACAGTGTACGAGCGCCATAATTAAAATTAAACGTGGTGACGAATTTAAGCTGGTTGCTAAGACGGCTGCAGGCGGAAGAACAACTGTTACTGGCTATGAAAAGATACGCGATTTTCTGAAATATCATGCTGCAATTTCTGATAAATACAGAAACATTCCCATAACAACAATTAATAATGAGATATTAATTAAGTATAAAGGCGGTAAAATTCCAAAGCATATTATGGATACCTTCCTTGAGGCAGAAGCAAAGGATAATCTTTTTAATATGAACCTGGATGAGTACAATAACTTAATCATCTCATATATAAGAGAGAACAGAGATGCATGGGGAAAGATTATCACAGAGATAGAGATAACATATCCGCTTCCAGAAGAAATGCAAGGAATTACATTGATTGACAGCCCAGGTGTAGGTGCAGGCGGAAATGTTGGAAAGATTGCAGAAGAGTATATCAAAAATGCAAATGCTATAATTTTTGTTAAGTCCTTAAATGGACAGGCATTGGAATCATCATCGTTCATGAATTTTCTTAGAAATAATTGTACTGATAGAAAGAAGGAATCTTTATTTTTAGTACTGACCGGAAAATCAAATCTTTCAGGATCTGACTATGCGAGCCTAAAAGAACAGGCAGAAGCTATGTATAAAAATGATATCCGAGCTGAAAAAATTATTGGTGTAGATAGTAAGGTGCAGTTGTTCTTGAATATGTGTAAAGAGCTTGGAACGGAAGAATCAATTGATGAATTCTTTGAGCAACTCGATGAGTCCGACGAAAATTTTCCACCAGCTAGTAACTGCTGGTTAAGAGCAGCAAAGAAGGGTGGAATGTCTGTATTTGAAGAAAAAATGGGAGAAATGTCAAATTTCTACAGTGTCTATGCTGCATTAGAGAAGTTTGCTCGCGTGGCTAACTATATTCAGTTAATTGATTTCTTAGAAAACCTGGAAAAAGAATACCAGAGATATTTGGGTGTTTACTCATCAGTGTTGAACGAGGCAAAGGAAAGCGTTGATGATCCAGAAGCTCTTGAAGATCGGATAAAGACCAAAAAGAAAGAGATTTCTGAAGTTTATTCAAAAATAAATGAAGGTATCAATGAGATATATAAAAAATACACCGATAACATCAATGGTGAAGGTGTCATAATGAATGAGGCAGAAAAGAAAAAGGAAGTATATGAGGAAAAATTAGTAAATTTTAATAAACTCCCTGAGTACGAAATTAATGATTCAACTTTTAGCTCAATGAAGAAAATGACATTTGATGCCATTGATGAGACTAAAGCGTTCCGCAGGGAGATTGCCGACAGAGTTATTGAAGAGTGTAACAAGAAGTTGATTCAGTACACTGATGATCCTTCTAAAATTCCTGCTGAAGCATACAATCCTAATTTTACAGAGGCGGATTTTGAGAATATCGATGAAGAAGCAAAAGAACAAACCTCAGGGTATAAAGATGTTGAAAGTGGATTGACATTCAAATCGGTTGAAAGAGTACCATATCATCATTTGAAAGAGCACGTAAAACTTGTGTCAAACAGCATTAGTGACAGATTGAACGATGAAATAATTCCTAAGATGACAGATAACGTTGTGAATTATGTGAATAAGTGTACGGAAATATACAAAGCGCAACTTACAATGCATAAACAGGAACTGGAGGATGAATATCAAAAGTTGTTAGAGGATCAGAAAAACAATGATAATATTCGAGTAAACATTGAAGATTTGGAAGGCAAAA
This sequence comes from Lacrimispora xylanisolvens, assembly GCF_002934545.1. Lineage (GTDB taxonomy): Bacteria > Bacillota > Clostridia > Lachnospirales > Lachnospiraceae > Lacrimispora > Lacrimispora xylanisolvens. The sequence goes on along the minus strand of NZ_PTJA01000005.1, from coordinate 246,792 downwards.
TCAAAGGTATTCAGCATGGATTAGGAACACTAGGAGAGCTGAAAGGAGAACTTAAAAATTATGTTGCAGAGTAATGATAAAAAGAAAATTGAGAACTATATTGACAAGATTATAGAAAGTTTAAGAAAAGATGCAAGAAAGAGCATATCTTCTGGAATGTCTGATAAGCAAGTGATTAACAAAATCACGATAACAACGGTTAATAAGTTTACTCCGGAAAGTAAAATGATTTTGTCCAGTACATACAATATGCTTATGGAGAAGACCCTTGCAGGTTCACTTTATTTGAACGCGGAGAATAAGGCAGCATTTTACCAGCTAGATATATTGAAGGATCTTAATAGTAAATTCGTTTTTGATATTCCAGATAAGATTGACTACCAAGAAAGCAAAAAAGAATTCGATAAGTGGGTAAAATGTGGAGCAGTTGTGGTGGTGGGTGGAATTGTTAGCATTCCACTTAAGAGTTTGACTCCAATTGGAATAGCAGTAATTATAGCAGTAATCATGGCAATTGTATTAAAAGATGATAATAAAGTTGGTAAAACTGATATTAGTGCTATCATAGATAATTATCTTAGTGACATAAAGAAATCTGTATTTTTGTGGATTGAATCAGTAGAAAAATACTATGACGAGAAAATCGCTATATTAGAGAAGGGAATGAAGGCTTAGATGGCAAATGAAATAACCGTTATGGACGAGGATAAAAGGCTCTCCATATTTAAAAAAGATACAGAGCTGCTCGCAAGATGCACTGCGGATTTTGTTTCAAATTTTTATCCTGCATATAGCATTAGCCAAGAAACAGCTATCAATCTAGAAAAAGAAAATTCGCTGGAGTTATTAAATTCATTTACATTTTATAGATTAAGTGAGTGCACAGTTGACAAAGTGGATGAGTTGTTTCCTTTTTTTGCTGCAAAAATGCAGAAACTCTACACAATGGCATATTCCATTAAGCAGGAAGTGTGCTATGGAATTGTAAGCAATGCAGGAAAAACGTCTTTAGTGATTGGAATTGCTCCTACATCAAGTAATACGACAGTAAAAAAGATTATTGAAGGACTTCTTCCGGGAATGAAAATCGACGAATTTCAGGAGAGTTTTGCAAATAGTAAAATAGTATCAAAAGATGATAAAAATGGTTACGACCAAGATAGATATGTTGGTTGCATTTCTGGTGTACCGGCATTAAAAATTGATGGGGAATTACAAAATAAGGATTTATCAGCCTTGATGCGTAGTTTGAATGGCGAAAATTATACAATTATGGTTCTTTGTAAGCCTGTCGATGAGTATGAAATTCAAAATAAAATTAACCAGGCAATAAAGATACAGGATGATTGCTTTGCTATCTCAAAACGAACAGTTTCTTTACAAAAAGGTGATTCGGAGAGCAATACACACACAGCCACGCATAACGAAAGCAATGGAACACAAGAAAGTAAAACAAAAGGGGGAAGCATGTCAGGTGCTTTACCTACGGCAGCTGCAGGCGCTGCTATTGGTTCTATCATTCCAGGAGTGGGAACGGTAGTTGGAGCTGTAGGCGGTGGACTTATTGGATTAATTGTTGGAAAGCAATTCAACTTTAACAGAAGTAAGACTAAAGGTACTTCCCATAGTGTGACTGATGGGTATAGTGATGCTGTAACAAAAACAATAAATAGTAGTGAATCAATATCAGGTGATATTCAGAATGGTTTTGCATTGGAACTTATGAAGATGGCTGAGTCAATGACCGATAGATTGAAGATTGGTCGCAGTATTGGTATGTGGGAATCTGTAGTTACTTATTCATCTGATAGTGAAATCGCTAGTAAAATCATACAAGGAAGTTTATACAGCGAGGTGGCATCTGGGGTTCCTGAAATCTTGCCGCCAGTTGTTTTCTCTTATAAGGATAGTTGCTTTGGCGATAAGGGCGAAGTGAAAAACATACATAATCAGCAACTTCTTATCCCTGAGGGTTTCTTTGAAAACACAAGTAATAGTCCTTTGTGTAGCTTGGTTACTTCAGAAGAATTGTGCGGAATATGTACAATTCCAGTAGATAATACCGTAGGATTTGAGATAAAGAAAGCAAAGGGGTATTCGATCAATAGTAAGATTGATAACTCAGATATATCTATTGGAAAAGTATGTGAGTATGAGAGACCTTTGCCAAATGTTCAGTTTGGTCTTAGTGAGGAGGATCTTAATAAACATACATTTGTTTGTGGAATTACTGGTAGCGGTAAGACTAATACTGTAAAAGGAATTCTTGAAGCAGTGGATAAGCCTTTTTTGGTAATAGAACCAGCAAAGAAGGAATATCGTAATTTAACGAAAGAGGTCGAAGTGTTTACATTGGGACGTCCGGAGATTAACTGTTTGAAGTTAAATCCATTTTACATATTACCTGGAATTAGTCCTCAGCAGCATATAGATTTGCTGAAAGACCTATTTTGCGCTTCATTTGCATTCTATGGTCCAATGCCTTATATATTGGAAAAGTGTTTATATAACATTTATACCAAGAAAGGATGGAATTTAACATTAGGGTTTCACCCATGTTTGACAGGTGGAAATGGTGGACTTAGTATTTTCAATGAAAACGAAGTAAAAGATAAGTATGCGGTAAAAGCCCATAAGTATCTCTTTCCAATGATGCAGGATTTGAAAAATGAAGTTGATTATTACATCGAAAACGAAATGTCATATGAGGGAGAGGTAAAGGGAAATATCCGAAGCGCTATTAAGGCAAGAATTGATAGTTTATGCGTTGGTGCAAAAGGATTTATGTTTAATACCTACGATATAATGAATTTCGACGACCTGCTTGGAAAAAATACTGTTCTTGAGTTGGAAGGCTTAGCCGATGATGCGGATAAGGCTTTTGCATTAGGACTACTCATCTTGTATGTAAATGAATATAGGCAGGTTAAGAAGGAAATTGGAGAAGTCAAAGGGCTAGAGCATTTATTAGTAATTGAAGAAGCACATAGATTGCTTAAGAATGTGTCTACAGAGAATAATGAAGACTTAGGAAATCCAAAGGGAAAAGCAGTAGAGCACTTCTCTAATATGCTTGCAGAGATGCGCTCATATGGTCAGGGAGTTATTGTCGCAGAACAGATACCGAGCAAGTTAGCTCCTGATGTTATTAAGAATTCTTCAAATAAGATTATACATAGAATAGTAGCTATGGATGATCAAGAGGCAGTGGCAAATACTATAGGTGTGGAAGTAGAAAATGCAATATATCTTGGTAACCAAAAAGTGGGCTATGCTCTTTGCCATAAAGAAGGAATGGTTCAGCCAGTTATTGTCAAGATTAATGAGGTTAAGAAAAACAACATTACAGATACCAATCTTTATGAACGCGATATAGAGGGAAAACTATTTAACATCAATAAGAGCATCATATCAAATCAACTTCCAAAAGAAGTGTCAGTATGGGCTGTGAAAACACTGATAAGTTTGATGTATAAGCCTGATAAAGATAAAATATTTAACGGACTTGAAAAAGCTAATGAGGATCTGGATAAAAAAATTATGCTCAAGTCAATGACTATGATACCTGGCGTAAATAAAAAAGATTGTATAATTAGTAGTATCACTGATGAAGTTATTTCTTTACTGATTTCAGGTGCGTTTAGTAATCACCAAATGCCATCTGATGAGATGATAAAATTGTTGGAGAGCACAATTAGGGTTCCAACCGTTGAGAAGCTTGTAGATATAGAAAAGATAATGCAGAAATTTTATAAAAAGAAACCGGAAGCACGAGTTGTAGAGATTGTTGCATGTTTAGTCTCGGCTGAATATGCAGCTGGTTATGATATTTCTAATCTTACAAATGATTTTCTTTTATTTGAAGATAAATCATTTATTACAAATGTGAAATCAAAACTGTATCAGGAGATGAGAGGATGGCTATAGAAATTGCTGCTGCATTAAAAGAAGCTGGAAAAGTTGCAAAGGACGTTTTTGAGAAGACCGGTGAAGCTGCTGTTGATAAAGGTAAGCAGCTTGGAGAAAAAGCAAAGCAAATGACAGAAGGTAATATTGATGAGATTGCTTCTAAATCGGTTGAGGATATAAAGGCTACAGGCGATGGAGTAATGACTAAGCTGGAAGATATAAAGTACTTGACACCTGAGCAACTAAGAGAAAAAATGGAACAGAACATTGAAAATGTAAGGGACAAGATCTCTGAGAATAAGGGCGAAACATCTGAAGGCGATACGGATGCTAATGAAAATACTCACGAAGGACTGACCCAAGAGGAAAAAGTAAAGATTAAGGAAGAAACAGGTTGGTCTGATGAAATTATTGATGCTATAGGCTCAATGAAAGAATATGAGATTTATAAAAATGCAGGTCTCATAGAAGCAGAGATTGGTGGCAAGAAGTGCTTAATAAGAGATGACATTGATTGGAATCAGAAGGATGCAATGGGCAGGACTAATAAAGAAAGAGCTGAACAGGGCTTATCACCAATTAGTAAAGATGGTAAAGTTATCGAATTACATCATATCGGGCAGCATACCGATAGTCCTTTGGCGGAACTTACGCAGGAAGAACACAGAGGCAAAGGCAATGATTCAATATTACATGATAAGACCAAGGAATCAGAAATTGATAGGCAGGCATTTGGAAATGAGAGAAGTTCACATTGGGAATCAAGAGCAAATGAAAGTGAGGCGAGCGTATGAGTGATATAGTAAATAAGATTAAATCAATTGAAAAGCTATACCAGGCAAAGGGTTGTTCTTTTAAGCAACTGAAGGACGCACAGAATGAGCTTGGATTATCTTTTCCAGAAGAATTTGTTGACTACGTAAAAGCATATGGAGCGATTAGCTTCTATGGAACTGAATGGACTGGACTAAACGTTGAAGGATATCTTAATGTTGTCCAAGTGACAAAACAGGAGAAAGAACTGAATTCATCGTTTCCAGTAAATTGCTTTGTACTTGAAAATCAGGGAATTGATGGATTGATAGTAATTTGCAACGAGGAGGGTCAGGTATTTAGTTTGCAGTATGATAAATTGGAAAAGATTCACGATTCTATATCCGATTATCTGACTGAATGCTTAAGTAGAGCAAAATAGTTTCTAAATTAAATTGAAAAAATATAAAAAGAAAAAAGAGATAAATTAGGGCATGTTTAAACTGGATGGAGGATTGGTAGGAATAAATAGAATTCTGTTGTTCCAACAGAGAGAATAAGGAGATTGCAGATTGCGGTCTCCTTTTCAATTTTCTAATTTCTTTAAGCTTCTTGTGTAATATATTATGAATAGAATACATTGGCCTGGACTGGTAAGACTGGAAGTAATATGTTATTATAAAGATAGCACGTTCTGAAAATGTTTTAGAAAGGATAGAAGGCATGGGTGTAAAAAGAATCTTACCAATCGGAAATGATGATTTTCGTAAATTACGTGAAAATGGATCCTATTACGTAGATAAAACATTAATGATAAAGGATTTTATAGAAATGAAGGATGAAGTTACACTGATTGCCCGTCCAAGGAGGTTTGGAAAGACATTAAATGTGACGATGCTTAAGGAATTTTTTGATATCGAAAAGGATAGCAGAGATATTTTTAATGGTCTGGCAATTATGGATACGGAATACGCGGATCAGATTAATTCAAGACCTGTCATTTATTTTACATTTAAAAATTCTAAAGGAACCACGGTAGAGGAGCTGACTGCCCAATTAAAATTGGCGATGCAAGAACAATATGGTTACTATGAAGAAAAATTCAGAGATAAACTAAACAAAAATTCTTTTAGTACGAAGAAATTTTATGAATCCTACGATTTGTTGATGGATCAGAAATCCACTCATATCTATCTGTCTGGTGTGTTACTGGATTTAACCAGAGTTGTTTATGAATTCTATCATATACGTCCGATTCTTTTAATTGATGAATATGACCAGCCAATTATGAGCAGTTACGAATACGGATACCATAACCAGCTGGGCCCGTTTTTTGCCAATCTTTATGGGAGTGCAATGAAGGGAAATTCATCACTTGGTCAGGCTCTTATCACGGGAGTACAGAGAGTTGCTAAGGAAAGTATATTTTCTCAATTTAACAATGCCAGAGTGTATACGGTTATGCACAAACAATATGCATCTTATTTTGGCCTTACTGTTGGGGAGACAGAAAAACTTTTAACTGATTATGGTTTGATTTTGGACGAAAATGTACGTATGAAGTATGATGGTTACCGATTTGGAGGAGTAGAAATATACAATCCATGGTCTGTTTTAAATTATGCTGATATAGGTTCATTGGATAACTATTGGATTAATACATCCTTTAACTTTTTAGTGAAACAAGCACTTCGGACAGCAGACAAGCGATTTTGGGAAGACTTTGATCAATTGGCTTCAGGAAAAGAAATATCTGTATGGCTTACGTTAGAAACTTCATATATAGAACGAGATAGTAATTATAGTTTGTGGGGACTACTGGTGAACTCGGGCTATCTGACCGCCCTGAAACGGATTGATTCCAATACGGCAGTGGTAAAAATTCCTAATGATGAAGTGATGTCGGAATTTCAAGTATTGATAGATATCAGGTGTTGACGGAATGGACTTGCAGCAAATGCTTTCTTGCCTGATTAATAAAGATATGAAACGGTTTTTTGAGTTATATCAGGATATTGTCATATCTTGCACCAGTTACATGGATGCCAAGGAAAATGCATATCACATGCTGTTTTTAGGAATGTGCATTACGCTAAGAGGCACTTATAAGGTAACAAGTAACATAGAAGCCGGATTCGGAAGAAGTGATATCACTCTGGAAGCATTGATGCCTGCTCATAGTCATGTAATTATTGAATTTAAACAGGGAGAAGATTTGGAACGGCTTAGGGAAGAGGCATTACAACAGATAATTGATAATCAATATTATACAGGATTATCAGGAGAGGTTCTGTGTGTCGGTTTAGCCCATGACAAGAAACGATGCAGTATGGTGCATAAGATCATACAGATATAAATGTTATATGAACAGGGCCGTGCCAGACGCATGGCTCTATTTAGTGAAACTTATGATCGTAACTTGATAAAATGACTAACTGATTAAAATGCAACCATTTACAATTGAAGCCTAAAAATAGAGATAATGATCATATTCGTTTGCTTTTTCCTTTACAGAACTACCATTACAAACTATACTTTCCTTAAAGAGACTAATGATCATTTAAATGCCGCTATTACTGTATTAAAAGGGGAGGAATACCATGGAAATCGTTATAGTGACCGTACCAAACCCATATGGATTACATGCAAGACCGGCCAGTTTGCTGTCAAAGCTTGCTATGGGATTTATAAGTGAAATTATAGTCTATAAAAATGAAGACCTCACCAGGAAATATAATGCGAAGAATGTACTTTCCTTAATGGATATGAACGCAATAAAGGGGGACAAGCTGAAGTTTGAAGCCCAGGGCGAAGATGAAAAAGAAGCGATTTTATCCATAGCAACCTTTGCAGAAAGCGGATTTGGAGAATAGGAGACATACTATGAGATTAAATCGGTTAACAGAAAATATATACTATACGGAATGCGATTCCAACAGCGATCGCCCTGTTTTAGGTTATATCAATGGGGATCGATGTTCGGTAATGGTTGATGCAGGCAATTCCGGGAATCATGTGAAAGATTATAATTTTTTTCTGACGCAGCAAGGCTTAAAAAAGCCGAAATATTGTATTATAACACACTGGCATTGGGATCATACATATGGTCTGCATGCCGTTGATGCAGAAACAATTGCACATACAAAGACCAACCAGGAATTGGTCAGAATGTCTTCCTGGGAATTTACTGATTCCAGAATGAAGGAGCGGTTGATATCCGGCGAAGAAATTGCGTTTGCAGATGAGCACATCCGGGCAGAGTATCCAAAGTTAAAAGAAATAAAGGTGGTTCCGGCACTGATAACTTTTGAGCAAAAAATTGTATTGGACTGCGGCAGCATTACGTGCGAGTGTATGCACCTTCCATCCGCACATAGTGATGATTCCGTAGCTGTTTTCGTTCCAGAGGAAAGAGTGATATTTTTAGGAGATATTTATAACGATGGCTTTTATCAGAATCATTACAGAGATCTGGAAAAAACAAAACAATTATATCAGGAATTAAGTATGATTGACTTTGAGTTAGCAGTGGTTGGTCATAGTGAGCCGGTTAGAAAAGATAATATTTTGAACTTTTTGCACCGATTCTTTTAAAAATCAGCATAAAGTAAGAGGGAATATGGATGACACAAGATACAATAAATAAGATATTGCAATTTCGTGATGATCGTAACTGGAGACAATTTCATAATCCGAAAGATTTAGCCATATCAATTTCTCTGGAAGCGGCTGAACTGTTGGAAGTTTTTCAGTGGAGTGCTGAGGATGTGAAATGCACCGAGAAGATGGATAAGATAAGAGAAGAACTTGCTGATGTTATAAATTACTGTGTGCTTATGGCAGATGCATGCGATCTTGATTTAGATGAGATCGTACAGGCGAAGATTAAAAGAAACAATGAAAAGTATCCAGTAGAATTAGCGAAGGACAGCAAGGAAAAATATGATCAACTGAAACTGAGATGATTCAGAAAAACGATAAGTACCAGTTCACGTAAGACAAGGGGGATGAGGATAAATGCCTCAATTTGATTATGGAAAAATCGGATATCAATTAAATATTAATGGCAGGTATTATAACAGTCTTGATATAGAGGCATTCTCTCTTATGATGAAGAATCCGTCATACTGCTATAAGTTCTATTGGCTTGAGGCAATCGTTCATTTAATTTCAGAAGGCTTAAAAGAGACCAGCTTTAATGATATTATTGATGAGATGATTGCAAATGCATGGTATACGGTTTTAGAATTTCATATTCATCTAAGCGGTGTGATTGAAGGCCAGATAAAAGATGGGTTGGAAAGAGCTGTTCTTACGCTTCAGGAGTTAAGCCAGCTTCCAGGAAATGCTTCCAAGATAGAAATTAAGAATAAAATAAAACAGCATGATAAAGAATTAGCACTTTATAAAGATCAGTTAACTCATATGGTTCCGTATCGAGCGCTTTCAGGATTTTTCGATAAGTGTAATGAAAGAGCGGATTGGGGCAGCACTCAAAGAATGGTTTCTTATATCGAACGTGTCAATCAGATATCATTACTGCCCTATACACTTGGAACAGGAAGTAAACTTAAGAAAGAAGTCTATTTTAATGAATCATGGATCAAGATGATTCAGGACAATACCGTATCGATTCTTGGCTGGATTCAGTATGAAAAGGTAAAGTGGCTTCAGAATAATAATCATGAAGTCCCAGGACTTATATATAAGCTAGCACCAATGGATGAAAAAATGCGCAGGCTTAATAGCGTTAGGAAACTTTGGGAAGCAGTTTTGGATGAGAAACCTATCGTGGATGTCTTTAAAAATTCACCGATAGTAAAGGGAAGTTACGATGTGGATCATTTTATTCCTTGGTCCTTCGTAATGAACGATGAATTGTGGAATTTAATGCCTATGGATTCCGCGCTAAATTCATCGAAAAGTAATAAGCTTCCAAAGTGGGATCCGTTTTTTGGACGATTTGCAAGTAATCAGTATATTTTGTATGGTATAATTCATGATGAAAGAAAGCCAGATATTAGAAAAAAGTACGAGTCTTGCTTTCGGGATAATTTGCATTCCATATGGGCAAATCAGGAGCTATATAGAAAGGGAAATTCTAAAGAGGAATTTTATCATATTCTTGAGAAAAACATGCAGCCGGTTTATGATTCGGCAAGAAGACAAGGGTACCAAATTTGGTAAAAGGGGAATGGGTACATGACAAAAGAAAAATTGGCTGAAATTAGGAATGGCTTTGAAACAGCATATGTTGATGGAACGTTTTCATCTAATTTGGCTTACAAACCTCAGTTTGTTTCGAATAATCATAAAGAAGGTAAAAAAGTATTATCGACTATAGAGAATGAGCTTTTAACATGTGATCAGTTTCAAATAAGTGTTGCTTTTATAACAATGGGGGGAATTACTCCCCTTCTTCAGACGTTGAAGGAACTTGAGAAGAAAAACATTCATGGAGAGATTCTAACAACCAATTATTTGAATTTTAGTGAACCTAAGGCACTAAAAAAGTTAAATGAACTTAAAAATATTACGCTTAAAATGTTTGATGTAGAAGCGGCTGATAAAGGATTTCATACGAAGGGGTATATATTTAAAAAGGAAGAAATCTATCGAATTATAATTGGTAGTTCCAATATTACAAGCGCAGCATTAACAATTAATCGAGAATGGAATACAAGAGTTATATCGACTGAGCAGGGAGAGATGGCCCAGGAAATTGTTGAAGAATTCTATGAACTTTGGGATTCCAGATATTCACTTGAGTTTGATGAATTTTATCAAAATTATGAAGAACGATATAATTTCATTAAGCGCCAACGTAAGATTGCCAAGCAAGACGAGATTCCATCTATTGAAAAATACAGATTACAGCCAAATAATATGCAGGTTGGGTTCATTACAAATCTTAGAAAAATATTAAATGCTGGTAAAGAAAGAGCACTTCTGATTTCAGCGACAGGAACTGGAAAAACTTATGCTTCAGCATTTGCAATGCGTGAGCTTGCGTTTAAAAGAGTATTATTTCTAGTTCATAGAGGGCAGCTTGCGCGTCAGTCCAGGAAATCTTATCAAAAGGTATTTGATAAGTCAGTCTCAATGGGGTTAGTCGGAGCTGGGTATCATGAATATGATTGTGATTTTGTATTTGCAACAGTTCAGACCTTGAACAGAGATGAACATTTATTTAAATATAATTATGATGAGTTTGATTGTATTATACTGGATGAAGCTCATCATATCTCTGCAGATACTTATCAAAAAGTAATGAATTATTTCAAACCCAGGCTTTGGCTTGGCATGACGGCAACCCCTGATACGCGAAATGATAATGTTGCGGAGAAGAATATTTACGAGATTTTTAATTACCAAATAGCTTATGAGATACGTCTTCAGCAAGCTATGGAAGAAAATATGCTCTGCCCATTTCATTATTTTGGAATCAGTGATATTTCAATGATGGATGATAAGAAGATTAAAGCCAAAAATATTTCTGAAAGGGATTTTAATCAGTTAACTGGGGATGAACGAGTACGACATATTATTGAGCAAGCTAATTATTATGGATATAGTGGCGATAGAGTAAAGGGATTAATATTTTGCAGCCGAATAGACGAGTCTGAAGAACTATCAGCAAAATTTAATCAGATCATTAATCCGTCAAATGGTAAATTATATAGAACAATCGCCTTGAATGGCAATGCCTCTGAGGAGGAACGGCAGGAAGCATTTGAGAGGTTGGCAATGGATGAAGATGTTGATCTTGAAAACAGACAATCCTTGGATTACATATTTTCAGTAGAAATCTTAAATGAAGGTGTAGATATTGTTGAAGTTAATCAGGTAATTATGCTTCGACCTACGCAGTCACCGATTGTATTTATTCAGCAGTTGGGAAGAGGTCTAAGGAAAGCGGAAGGAAAAGAATATGTTGTAATTCTAGATTTTATTGGTAATTATAATAATAACTTCATGATTCCAGTCGCATTATCAGGAGATCGTTCTTATAATCCAGACACGATTCGAAAATATATTATTAGTGGAAACAGTACCATACCGGGTGCTTCTACGGTTCATTTTGATGAGATTGCAAAAGAAAAGATTTTTTCGTCAATTGATAAGATTAAAGGAATGAAATCGATTATCAGAGAAAGCTATATTTCTCTGAAAAATCGCTTGGGTAGAGTCCCGTATCTTTTGGATTTCTACGAAAATGGAGAAACAGATCCACTTTTAATTATCAGAGAATATAAGACCTATCAGAATTTCTTAGTGTCTGTAGAGAAGGAGCTTTATACAGAAAAGATAACAGAACAGGAAATGATTACATTAGAGTATTTGTCGAAAACGATATTGAGTGGAACAAGACCATACGAACTTGAGATATTAAAGCGCTTTCTAAACCATGAAGTAATTTATGTGGATGAGATTAAACAGGAGTTTCAGGATACATACGGGTATAAGCTTGACTTAACCTCTTTTAATAATGCGATAGAAGTTCTACAAGGAAAATTTGTAAGTAAAGAGGAAGAGTACAAAAAATACTGTCATATTAATATTGTAAATTACGATGCAAAGAGAACACTACAAAGGCTTAAGAGTTTTGCCGACCGTCTTCTCCATATGGAATTCTACAAACAAGTCAATGATATTATTGAAGTTGGACTTAGAAGATATAAGGAGAGGTATCTAATTAATCAGGAAAATGGCACGCCATTTGTTTTGTATGAAAAATATTCAAGGCGTGATGTGAGTCTACTAATGAATTGTGGTAAGGATTTATCCTCAATTATGTATGGTATGAAGCGAATAGATGAAGATTTGTTTATATTTGTAACATATCATAAAGAGGAAAGTTCTGATGATAAAAATTATGTTGATGGAAAACCGGATTATGCAGATGCCTTTGAAGATAATATGATCTTTCGATGGGATTCTCAGATAGGAAGAGGAATTAAGAGCTCTTATGTTGCGGATGTAATGACAGCACAGAGAAAACATCTTTTAGTTAAGAAAAGTGATGCAGAAACTGATTTCTATTATGTAGGTCAGTTTGAAATAATAGAGGCTATACCAGCTCGTAAGAACGATAATTATGGAAAAGAACGTGATATCGCTAAGTTTCAAATGAAGATGCATCATGCTGTTAGAGAGGATCTTTTGCGTTATCTACAAAGTAATATTAAAAAAGAGGAAGTGAAGGCAGGATGAAAATAGTTAGAGTAGTAGCTGCAGTGATTAAGGGTTTAAATGAAAAGGGAGAACCAATTATTTTTGCTACCCAACGTGGTTATGGCGATTTAAAAGGTGGTTGGGAATTTCCTGGTGGTAAAATTGAAGATGGTGAGACTCCGCAAGAGGCACTAGTGAGAGAGATAAAGGAAGAATTAGATACAGAGATTTCAGTAGGAGAGTTGATCCATACCATTGAATATGATTATCCTACATTCCATCTGTCTATGGATTGTTTCTGGTCAGAAATTGTTGCCGGAGATCTTGTTTTAAAAGAGCATGAGGATGCAAAATGGCTGACGAAGGAAGAAATGAATTCAGTGGGCTGGTTACCTGCGGATATAACTTTAGTAGATAAAATTCGTATGTCTATATAGATTGCTATTTCCATAATTGTTTAAAGAAGGTGATGATTTTGAAAGAACGCTCAGAAGTAATAGCTTTATGCATGAAATTAAAAGAAGTCTATGAGGATTATCCCTTTCACGATAGTAACTGGACCTTAATTCGCCATAAGACCAATAAGAAAGCATTTGCCTGGATCTATGAGAGGGAAGGCAATATCTGGATAAACGTTAAATGTGACCCGGAGTGGAGAGATTTCTGGAGGAGCACATTTACTTCTGTAATGCCGGCATATCATCAAAATAAAGAACATTGGAATTCCATAATTCTCGATGGCACGATTCCAGATAAAGACATTATCAGAATGATTGGAGAGAGTTATGAACTTACAAAAGACAAAAAGAAAACAGTTAAGAATTAAGTATGGGATTGCATTTGCATTGCTCCTGCTTATAGAAGTGATAATTGCGTTATATGTACATGATTCTTTTATACGGCCATATGTAGGAGATATGTTGGTAGTAATTTTGGTGTATAGCTTTACAAGAATCTTTATACCAGAAAAATGCAGATTACTTCCATTGTATGTATTCTTGTTTGCAGCAGGAGTCGAGGTGTTGCAATATTTCAAATTAGTACACATACTTGGGCTGGAAGATAACAGGTTTTTAAGAATCGTATTAGGTTCGGTGTTTGATATAAAAGATATTGCCTGTTATGGTGTTGGGTGTCTTTTGCTTGAAGCATTCGAGAGGATAAAAGGCAGAAGTATGCTTTAAATGAGACCTAAATTGGCAAGAATAATAAAGGCAGCATACCAAAAAACGATGTCAACATCTCAGTATCGCGTATAAGATTATTTCTAAATAGGAAGTATTTAAATTAGTATAAAATAAATCAATTATCAAGAATCATGAAATCACGGAGGTATGAAAGCCTCCGCTTTTCATTTATAATGATAGCCATCAAGCATCTTACCGAAAAGAGGTGAAATCCATGTTCACAGAACGACAGTGTCAGATCCTGGCTTTTCTATCCGGCGTAGATTCCTGGGTACAAGGATCGGTTCTTGCAGAAATGATTGGTGCCAGCAACCGTACATTACAAAATGAGATCAAAAATATCAACAGCGTTATTTCTCAAAACAATCTGTCTGGGGAGCCTGGAATTATATCCAATAACAGACTTGGCTATCGGCTGAAAGATGATCAGAGCACACTGCAATACATTCTTAACGAAGCCATGCGTAAGAAAGCCAGTAAAGACAAGTATATACATTCCAAGCATATCCTGATGCTCTTGTTGTTTGAAAAAGATTACATTAGTATCGGTACCATAGCAGATCGGCTGTTCTATTCCAAATCATCCGTAAGTGCCGATATCCCGCAGGTTAAGCGCATTGTTGCAAGAAATGCAGGAGCTGTTCTGAAAGTATCAAGCAATAAAGGGATCCGTCTGGACGCGCCGGAAAATACGAAACGAATTCTTTGTATGAAAACTATTACTGGAAGCTGTGAATACTTTCAAACCACTGAAGTGATGAAAATGATTTTTGAGGATCAGAAAAAGATGGAATCAATAATAGGAAGAATTTTTACTAAATTTGATTTTATCGTAAGCGGAGAGGCCTATTCTGACTTTGTTTTCTATCTTCTCATTTCCATTGCAAGGACAAGAATGGGTTTTGAAGAAGATATGCCATGTGACAGACTCCTTCTTTCTGACATTACCAATGAAATCGTTGATCAGGTGAAAGCAGAATTCGACTATTTGTTCAGTGAAGCGGAAAAGCAGTCCATGGAAGGACGGATTCAGGAACTTAATATCGTCTGCAAAAGTCCCATGGCTAATGCTGATATTGGGAGAAACCTTGACGAATTTATACACCAGGTGGCTGTAGAAACCGGATATAAAATGAAAATCAGTAAAGATTTAAAAGCTGCCATGACGGATCACGTGGAACGAATGATCAGAAGAATCCGAAGCGGCAGAACCAATGTCGGCAATTACACCAAGGACCTGTTATCCCATTATCCCATGGAATTGCACCTGTTAAAAACATGCCTTTGCCAGTCACTGAATATTGACATCCCAGATGCAGAATTGGGATATCTAATCCTCTATCTTGCAACTGCCGTTGAATCAGAACGTAAAAAAATAGATGTGCTGCTTGTCAGTGATAATAGTGCAAGCAGTATATATAATCTGGAAAATAAGTTAAAGAAAAGCAATGGAGAACAGATCGGGATCATCACTGCAATTCCAATGTATTTATTCGAAAATAAGAGAAGCAGGTACAAAGGAGAAACACAACTTTTGCTGACAACAGAAAGGGAACTGGCTCTGGTCGATAAGAGATTTTTTTATGTCGATCTGTTCTTTAACAATCATCAGCTCAGTCAGTTAAAGAAAAAGACGGAGGAGATGTTGGCGGAATGGAAGATAGGCAGAATGAAGCTCCAGATCGAAAAATATTTGAAACCAGGATATAAAATAAAGGTATCTGGTGAATGTAACAGCATAAAAGAAATGCTTGAGAATCTGGATATTCCATTTGAAGAGAAAGTTACAACCATTGAAAGTATTGGGAGTAAAGTACTTTATATCATTTCACATGACAGAAGTGGGAAAAATCTATTTCACAAAATCGAGCTGGAACAGCCATTCCAGTTTGGTGGAAAACAGATTACAACCATCTGGCTGATCCATTTTGGAGGAGATGGGGATATCGTGGAATTTTTTGATTTCGTCGCTGCCCAGATTGCAAGTATGCCATAATACATTCTTTTTCGCTATTAATGACGAAAAAGTTTGAATTTCCAATTATTTTTTTGTACATTATAATAACATTATCAGGGAAACGCATGTACGAGAAAAAGGAGGAGTTTAGTATGGCAAAAAACTATAATGCACTAGCTGATGATATTGTGAAAGGCCTTGGGGGAGCGGATAACATTACCAAAATCTTTCATTGTGCAACCAGAGTTCGTACTCAATTATTAAGTATGGATCGGGCAGACTTAGACGCACTGAAAAGGAATCCGGATATACTTGGCGTGGTGGAAAGCGCTGGAGGTGTACAGGTAGTAGTCGGAAATGATGTGGCAAAGGTATACGATATTATAATCAATAAATTTAATATAAAGGAAAATAAAGCAGAGAGTGAGAAGCTAAATGCACCTGCAGGAGATAAGACAGAGAAGCAGGGTATCTTATCCATGTTTCTAAACGTGTTGTCAGCAATCATTGGCCCTGCGATTCCTCTGATCATGTGCAGCGGTCTTATTTCCGCAATCCTTGTGATTATGACAAAACTGGGACTCAGTACAGAGGGTACAACCTATACCATCATCAAAATGTTTGGCAATGCAGCACTTTATTTTCTCCCTGTATTTCTGGCATACACTTCAGCGAAGAAATTTGGCTGCGATATCATGATGAGTGTATTCTTTGGTGTTGTTTTTATCAGCCCCACATTGATTGGGTTTACCAGCCTTGGCACCCCCGTACATCTTTTCGGACTTCCGGTGAAGGCGGTAGATTATTCATCAACGGTAATACCTGTTATTTTCACAATCTGGGTATTTAAATATGTGGAGAGATTTGTTGAAAAAATAGTACCGTCGGCCATTAAGTTTGTCTTTAAACCACTGTTGTGTGTAATTATAATGATGCCTGTTATGTTGTGTGTCACAGGACCTGTTGGAAGCTATTTGGGAGATGCTCTTCTTGCAGTTATGGGAGCAGTTAACAGTGCAGCACCCTGGGCGACTGTATTAGTAATCGGCAGTCTCGCACCACTTCTTGTATTAACCGGCATGCATCTTGCACTGATTCCGCTGGTCATGACAATGTTTTCAACAGTGGGATATGACAATATGTTATTTACAGCATTTATCGGAATGAATTTTTCCCAGTTTGGCGTTGCACTGGCCTGCCTGTTCAAAACAAAAAATAAAAATTTAAGGACACTTGCCTCATCTTGTGCAATCACATCATTTCTGGCAGGTGTTACGGAACCCACATTATATGGTATCTGCGTAAGAATGAAGAGACCGCTGATCGCAACCTGGATCGCCTGCGTTGCCAATGCCGTATTCTGTGCCATCTTTTCCGTTAAAGTATTTAATTTTGGAGCCCCATCCTTCTTTACCATGCCTATATTCATGAATCCGGACGGAAGTATGAACAATTTCTATTTTGCGGTTGCAGCTGTTGTTATTACAATTGCAGTGAGCTTTGCGGCAACATGGATTCTTGGATTTGATGACAGTGTATACGGGGAAGAAACGGCTGCTTCATAATGAATAATAAGGAAAATGCCAGTTTCTTTGCAGGACTGGCATTTTTCAACAAAGGAGTTGAGTGAATGATTTCAACCAGAATTAACAAAACAGAAAAAATAGCAGATGATTTATATGTTATTACCGAGACAGAGAGCGTTCATTGCTATCTTCTGATTGGAGAAGAAAAAGCATTGTTAATTGACTGCGGTTATGGATATGAGGACATTCATCCAATTATTCAGTCAATTACAACGCTGCCCGTCATCCTGGCAGTAACCCATGGAGATCCGGATCACGCATTAGGGGCCGGACACTTTGGGGATCTCTGGATTCACCCGCTGGATTATGGAAAACTTCTGATGAACGACAATCCGACTGTAAAGAGTAAGATGCTCACTTACCGCCTCAATAAGATGCCCCGGCTAAAAGGGGCAATAGAGGAAGATACCTATATCAATACGCCTATTTCCCAGAAACTGAATCCTCATTTTCTGTTAAACCATGATGTGATTGATCTGGGCGGAAAGCATGTGGAGATTTTCCACACACCAGGTCACAGCTATGGTCACATTATGTTTCTGGAACAGGAAACAGGAAGACTTTTTTCAGGAGATCAGCTTACCGCAAATAATATCTGGCATTTTTTAAGCAGCGACGAACAGGCTGCATTTTCAGAGACCTTCAACAGCCTGAAACGTCTGGGAGAAGACAGAGACCGGATCACTGCTCTTTATCCCGCGCATAATAAATTCCCCATTGGGATTGAGTATCTGGATGATTTAATAGAATGCTTTGACCATGAGCTGAAAGAAAACTACAAAGAAGACGTGCCGTTTCAGTCACCAATAGGTGAAGGATATAAACATAGATATAAGACCGTTGATTTAATCTATTCCGACGAACGCCTGGCTGATTTCCTGGGACACAGAATTCAACGATAGGAGGACAGCAATATGATTTTTCCGGAAGATTTTTTGTGGGGCGGAGCAACTGCAGCAAACCAGTGTGAAGGCGGGTTCCAGGAGGGTGGTAAGGGGATTACCATCCAGGACCTTGTAAAAGGCGGCAGCAGGAACTCTCCAAGAATGTTTAAAAGCAGGATAGAAGCCGATCAGTTCTATCCCAGTCATCAGGCGGTAGACTTTTACAACCATTATAAAGAGGATATAAAATATTTTGGTGAAATGGGCTTTCGATGCTATCGAATGAGCATAAGCTGGGCGAGAATCTTTCCAAATGGAGATGACATCCAGCCAAATGAAGAAGGCCTTAAGTTCTACGACGATATTTTTAATGAGTGCAGAAAATATAAGATCGAGCCAATGGTCACATTAAGTCATTTTGATATGCCATGGAGTTTAACCGTCCGAAAGAATGGCTTTCTGTCACGGGATACAATTAATGATTTTGTCCGATATACAGAGTGTGTTATGAATTATTATAAAGGAAAGGTCCGCTACTGGCTGACGTTTAATGAAATTAATTTTGGGATACTGGAAATGGGAGCTTACAATTCACTTGGGATTGTTCAGCCAGAAGATATGGAAAACGATTATTTTATACCAAAAAGCAGGTTAAAAAGGAATAGACAGCAGCAATTCCAGGCACTGCATCACCAGTTTATCGCAAGTGCCATGGTAACCCGGCTGGCACATGAGATTGATCCCCAAAATAAAGTGGGGTGTATGATAAGTCACATCACCCAATACCCTCTGACCTGCCATCCACAGGACATTCTTGAAACTCAGAAAAAGGACAGAATACTGAACAAGTTCTGCGGAGATGTGATGGTCTGGGGCAGCTACCCCAAATACATGGAAACCTATATGTGTGATAATCAAATAGAAATTGAAAAGCAGCCAGAGGATGCGGAGATCCTGAAGAATGGCTGTGTTGATTACTACGCGTTCAGCTATTATATGACCAACTGCTCTACGATCCGGACTGATGTGGAACAAGTGAATGGAAATCTGATGGGCGGAGCGAGAAACCCATATTTAAAAGCCAGTGAATGGGGGTGGCAGATCGATCCTTCCGGCCTTCAGTATACTTTAAATAATCTTTGGGACAGATACCATATCCCCCTTATGATTGTGGAAAATGGCCTTGGCGCGCCGGATGTCATATCCCCAGATGGAAAAATACACGACGATTACCGTATAAACTACCTTACCGATCACATCAAAGCGATTGGTGCTTCGATCAGTGAGGGCGCTGATGTCATGGGCTATACCGTATGGTCTGCCCTGGATTTAATCAGTGCAGGAACAGGTGAAATGTACAAACGATACGGACTTGTCTACGTTGACCGCCATGATGATGGAACTGGTGACTTCAGGAGAATTCCCAAGGATAGTTTTTATTGGTATAAGAAGTGTATTGAGTCCAATGGGGGAAATCTTGAATAGAGAACATAAGAATTCTATTTAGATAAAATTGAGAAAAAGCAGGCAGTGAAAAATTACTGTCTGCTTTTTCTCAACCAATGGCTTATTGTATGTTCTCTGTTTCCTTAAAAATAAATCGAAAAATAAGTCTGACAACTGGTCCGCAATAAAACATCTGATATAAAATAGCCATTGGGAAATTCATTGCCCACGTCTGTAACCAGGTCCCAATCCCTGGCTCTTTGAAAAGTATTGTTGCGATCAGACTCATAACCGGGCACATAATGCAACAAATGCAGATCGAAATAGCATATGTAATAAATTGAGGTCTGTCATCTGGTCTTATCACTTTAAAAGCAAGCTTCTTTGCTATTTTCCCTACCACAAAATATTCCAGAATAAATGCGATTGGAGCCATGACAGGCAATTCATGAAGTGCTGCAGTAA
Organism: Lacrimispora xylanisolvens; assembly: GCF_002934545.1. Lineage (GTDB taxonomy): Bacteria > Bacillota > Clostridia > Lachnospirales > Lachnospiraceae > Lacrimispora > Lacrimispora xylanisolvens. The sequence goes on along the minus strand of NZ_PTJA01000005.1, from coordinate 226,430 downwards.
ATGTCCCGGCTGTAATCCCCCTCATATTCAGGGCGACGTTGTAAACAATCATTCCATATACCATTGCAACTGCCATGATAGCAGTAAAAATGACGTCTTGAAATTTGTTTTTTGGCATAAAAAAATCCTCCTTAATGATTATGAATGTGTTGTTCGTTATCATCCGGGAGGAGTGTGCGTTTCCAATTATGTACCATATTTAAAATTAGCTCAGTTAGTATATCACAAAAATTAATAGGATGTAAGCTTTTATTTGTATTTTAATAAATTCATATTCCCCAGCCCGGTTTCAGGTTTTATCACCGCTTACCGTGTCAGAACTCTGGGGATAGAATCATCTCTTTTAATGCATTTGCAGCAATGCTCAGGCAGCGGCTTGTATTTTCCACCAGACAGATGCTGCGTCTGGGAATGGGCTCTTCCAGAGGGATGGAGAAAACCTCCCCGTTTTCAAGGGCTTCTCTGGCGAAGCGTTCCGGGATAAAACCGATACCCAGGTCATTTTTAATCATAGGCATCAGCTGATTGGTTGATGCCACTTCTATATCCGGCTTAAAAACCAGATCATATTTTAGGAGCAGGTTTGAAAAAAACTCATAAGTCACGGTATCCTTACCGAGACAGACAAATGGGTACTGAACCAGCTCCGACAGATGGTGGGGGGTGTCTTTTAAAAAGGAATAATGTCTGCCCCCAATCAATATTTCCTGAAACGATTTCAGACATGTTTCTTTCAGTGGGGGTTTGATATTAGAAGGAGTGGTCACAACTGCAAAGTGAACCAGCCGGTTCTTTAAAACCTGAATTGCCTGTGGAGTGGAGTGGGTAAGAATGCGAAGATGGATACCGGGATGGGTGCTGTGAAATGCCCCAAGTATGGGGAGGAGATGACCGTGAAGGGCAGTATCGCTGACACTGATGGTTATCGTACCACCGCTTAAGTTTTTGTCATTAATCAGTTCCAGCTCAGCCGCTCTGAACTGTTCCTGGGCAATTTTAACATGGGAATAGAGCTTCTCCCCCTCTGGTGTCAGAGAGATGCCTCGGTTGGATCGCACGAAAAGCTTACACCCCAATTGATGTTCTAAATTATTTATGAAACGTGAAATATTGGACTGGTTGGCTGAAAGGAGCCCGGCGGCTTTGGAAAAGCTTTTGCATGTAGCGACATAATAAAAAATTCTGTAATAGTCATATGTAATATCCATACATCCCCCTTTTATCTGCTATATAAATATTAGATAACTAACATACAATAAATACATTTTACATATATTAACAGCTATTATATACTTCTATATATAAGAAGTAAAGTGCAACCCCATATTTTACCACAGGACCAATGGTTTCCCGGTCTTTTATTAATAATACAAATTTATATCGTTTCATTCACAATCCACATATCATATCCGTCTTTCAAAAATAACCTTCCTGATCCGTTTATTGTATCTCTTTATATACGGTTTTTTTTATTGTTTTCAAGTTAATAAATTAACGATAAATTTTGGAATTTTCCCACCTAAATCATATGACGATCTCCTGTTTCAACTAGAATACTGGCAAAAGTACCAAAAATGAACCATAAAAAATCCTATTGTTTATAATAAGTTATTAGTATTTTTAAATGCAGGCAAAAGGAATTAGAATGAACCATAGAAACAATGTTAAAAAAATCACTATCAAAGGAGATAACAAAAATGAACCAATTAATCCAATCATTAGTAGAACGTTCCAGAAATGCACAGCAGGTTCTGCGTTCCTATGACCAGGAAAAGACAGATGCCATTGTAAAGATGTTTGCAAAAGTTATTTTTGACAATGCAGAACCGCTTGCAAAGCTTGCTGTTGAGGAAAGCCGGATGGGAGTTTACGAAGACAAGGTCACTAAGAATAGAGGAAAATCCAGAATCATCTGGAATGCATTAAAGGCCAAAAGGTCCATTGGCATCATTGGCACAGATGAGGAAGCAGGGCTGATTGAGGTGGCAAAGCCAATGGGTGTCATAGCAGCTGCCACGCCGTGCACCAACCCCATTGTTACCCCCATGTGTAATGCCATGTATGCCGTAAAATGCCAGAATACGATTATTATTGCACCTCACCCCCGCAGCAAAAAATGTGCCATGGCAGTAGCGGAACTGTATTACAAAGAACTGGACCGCATGGGAGTCCCAAGAGATATTTTTCTGGTAATCGAGGAACCGTCGATTGAACTTACCAACGAACTGATGGCTGCCTGTGATGTTGTACTGGCGACCGGCGGTGCGGGTGTTGTAAAGTCCGCTTATTCCAGCGGTAAACCAAGTTACGGTGTGGGTCCCGGCAATGTACAGGGACTGATTGATGAAGGAATCGATTACAAGGCTGCAGCAGGAAGAATGATTGCCAGCCGTATCTTTGACAATGGCATTATCTGTTCCGGAACCCAGACAATCATAGCACCGGAGAAGGATTATGATACGGTAATAAAGGAATTTGTATCACAGGGAGCCTTCTACATTGATGACAAAGCGGTGATTGATAAACTGGCAGAAGTGGTATTTCCCAATGGAGTAATCAACAAAAAAGTGGTTGGCCAGTCAGTCAAGACCATCGCAGACCTTGCCGGGATTTCCGTTCCCCAGGGCACAAAGGTCATAATTGTAAAACCTGAGAAACATGGAGCAGGAGTTGTATGGAGCAAGGAGAAGATGTGTCCGATGATGGCTGCATACAGCTATCAGACATGGGAAGAGGCAGTTCAGATTGCATATGACAATCTGGTATATGAAGGTGAGGGCCATTCAGCAGATATTCAGTCCAACGATAAAAATCACATTGAATATGCAGGATTAAAGCTTCCCGTAAGCCGGGTTGTAGTCAATCAGACCTGTTCCAGCATGGCAGGCGGTGCGTTTGCAAACTCCCTCAATCCCACCACTACACTGGGGTGCGGCAGCTGGGGCAACAATGCGATCAGCGAGAACCTGTTCTATACCCACCTGATGAACAAGAGCCGGATTGCATTTGTAAAAAAGGATTGGAAACAGCCTGCGGATGAAGAGATTTTTGCATAGGGAGGCTTGAAATGAAGGAAATTATTTTAAAATCCCAGATATCCTACTACGATACCTGTAAAGAATTTGCCAGTGAGTTCCACCTTGGAAGCGGTGACCTCATACTGACCAACGAATACATATACAAACCATATTTCGGAACACTTGGGCTGAATGTCCATACCATTTTTCAGGAGGAATACGGGACGGGAGAGCCTACAGATATCATGGTGGACGCCATCCTTGATGCGGCTGCAAAGACAGACTGCAGGCGGATTATAGCCATAGGCGGCGGCACGGTGATTGATATTGCCAAAGTTATGGCAGTGTCTGCAGGGGACCCGCTGGATTCCCTTTATGCCGAACCTGAAAAAATCCAAAAGAAACGGGAACTTGTGATTCTGCCCACGACCTGCGGAACTGGAAGTGAGGTCACCAATATTTCTATTATCAACCGGACCAGGCTGGGAACCAAGGTAGGACTGGTGTCACCCCATATGTATGCGGATGAGGCGGTGCTGGTTCCGGAACTATTAAACGGACTGCCATTTGCCGTGTTTGCCACCAGCTCTATTGATGCTCTGGTTCACGCGGTGGAGTCCAGCCTGTCTCCCAAGGCAACGCCATTTACAAAGCTTTTTGGTTACAAAGCCATTGAAATGATCATCAGGGGTTATCAGAAGATTGCAGCCGAAGGAATCGATGCAAGGCTTCCCCTCATGAAAGATTTTCTGATTGCAAGCAATTATGCAGGAATTGCATTCGGAACGGCCGGCTGTGCGGCTGTCCATGCCACCAGCTATCCGTTGGGAGGAACCTATCACGTCGCTCACGGGGAGAGCAACTATGCCATGTTTACAGGGGTGCTTAAAAATTACATGGAGATCAGGCAGGATGGCGAGATTGCAGTGATGAATCAGTTTCTAGGAAGTCTGCTGGGTTGCGATAATGAAGTGGTTTATGACAAGCTTGATGAACTGCTTGGAACAATTCTCCCAAAGAAGGCGCTCCGCCAGTATGGTGTAAAGCAGGAAGAACTTGCGGTATTTACAAAGAGCGTCATGGAACGGCAGGGACGTCTTATGGCAAATAACTTTGTACCCCTTGATGCGGACCGGGTGCTTAAAATTTATCAGGAACTTTATTAATCAGGCTGTCAATGATTGAAATAAAACTGCGCTCCCAGATGGGTGACGAGGGTCGGAGCGCATGAAAAGGAGAAGAAGATTATGGCATTAATGACTGGTGAAGAATATGTGGAAAGTATGCGGAAACTGAAACTTAATATTTACATGTTTGGGGAGAAGATTGAAAACCCAATTGATCATCCGATTTTAAGACCGTCCCTTAATTCTGTGAAAGCTACCTACGATCTGGCTCAACTTCCGGAATACGAGGATCTGATGACAGTAACTTTAGAGGATGGACGTAAAATCAACCGATTTGCCAACATTCACAGAAGTACGGATGATTTAATTAAAAAGGTTAAAATGCAACGGCTTTGCGGACAGAAGACGGCTGCCTGCTTCCAGCGATGCGTGGGAATGGATGCCTTTAATGCTGAATGGTCAACTACTTATGAAATTGATGCAAAATACGGCACCAGTTATCATGAGAATTTTAAAAAGTATCTCCGTATGGTTCAGGATAAGGATTTGACTGTAGACGGAGCAATGACGGATCCAAAGGGCGACAGGGGGCTGGCACCTCATGCGCAGCCAGATCCAGATATGTATTTAAGAGTTGTGGAGCGCAGAGATGACGGAATCGTAGTCAGAGGCGCAAAGGCACATCAGACAGGTATTATTAACTCACAGGAAGTGATTGTCATGCCTACTGTTGCCATGGGACCGGATGATAAGGATTACGCAGTATCCTTTGCAGTTCCTGTGGATGCTGAGGGAATCGTAATGATTATCGGAAGGCAGTCCTGCGATACCAGGAAGCTGGAAGGGTCCCAGATGGATGTGGGCAACAGTGAATTCGGAGGCGTAGAGGCACTGGTTGTATTTGATGATGTATTCGTCCCCAACGACCGCATTTTCCTCAATGGTGAATTTGAGTATGCCGGTATGCTGGTGGAACGGTTCGCCGGATACCACAGGCAGTCCTACGGCGGATGCAAGGTTGGCGTAGGTGATGTTTTAATTGGAGCGGCAGCCCTGGCAGCAGATTATAACGGCGTACCCAAGGTTTCCCATATTAAGGATAAACTGATTGAGATGACTCATTTAAATGAAACACTTTACTGCTGCGGCATTGCATGTTCCGCGGAAGGGACACCCACCGATTCCGGTAATTATATCATCGACCTGTTACTTGCCAATGTATGTAAGCAGAATGTGACCAGATATCCCTATGAGATTGCACGTCTGGCAGAGGATATTGCAGGAGGTCTTATGGTAACTGCTCCATCCGAGAAGGATTTAAACGATCCGGTTATAGGGGGCTATGTGGATAAATATTTAAAGGGAATCGAAGGTGTCTCCACCGAAAACCGTCTCAGGATCCTGCGTTTAATTGAAAATCTGACCCTTGGAACCGCTGCAGTGGGATACAGGACCGAATCCCTCCATGGAGCTGGCTCGCCCCAGGCACAGAGGATTATGATTTCCCGTCAGGGTAATATAGGAAGAAAAAAAGAGCTTGCAAAAGCAATTGCGAAAATAAAGGATTAAAAACCCATTTTAGACCTAAGAGGGAGGTTATATGCAGGTATGAATTGGAGAGAAATCTATACTTCAAAATTGAAGCCAATAAAAGAGGCTGTTAAGGTGGTAAAATCCGGTGACAAAGTGGTGATTGGCCACGCAGTGGGCGAACCCATTAAACTGGTGGATGCAATGACTGAGTACGCGGTGCAGGCGGATTTAAGGGATATAGAAATATACCAGCAGGTGGATATGGGGCATTCCCTTTATGCACAGCCGGGGATGGAGAAACATTTCCGGGAGAACAGTTTGTTTCTTGGAGCAAAGACCAGAGATTGTGTGAACAGCGGCCGGGGAGATTTTACCCCATGTTATTTTTACCAGGCACCGGAATTTTACCGCAGCACAAAGAAACCAGATGTGGTTTTCGTCACCTTATCCCTGCCGGATGAGCACGGCTACTGTAGTTTCGGTGTATCCTGTGACTATACAAAACCGGCAGCAGAAGTTGAGGGCGCCAAGGTGGTAGCCGCAGTAAATCCCAATATGCCAAGAACGCTGGGAGACAGCTTTATCCATGTATCCGATATTGATGTGATTGTGGAAGACGACACCCCCATACCGGAGCTGGGACTTCCCCAGATTGGGGATGTGGAAATGGCAATTGGAGAGCACATTGCTTCCATGGTGAACGATGGGGACTGTCTGCAGCTTGGAATCGGAGCGATTCCCGATGCAGTCCTTAAATTTCTTGATAACAAAAAAGATCTGGGCATTCATTCTGAGATGATATCAGACGGTGTGATTGATTTGTATGAAAAGGGAGTCATTAACTGTGCAGCCAAGAATTATAACAGAGGAAAAATAGTGGTGTCATTTCTCATGGGCAGCCGCAAACTGTATGATTTTGCAGACGATAACCCCAGTGTCTACATGGCACCGGTGGATTATGTCAATCACCCGGTCATTATCGGACAGAATGATAATATGGTATCCATCAACTCTTCGGTTGAAGTGAATCTGATGGGGGAGGCGTGCTCTGAGGCTATGGGGCTGAAACAGTTTTCCGGAATCGGCGGACAGGTGGACTTTATCAGAGGAGCTTCCTTCTCAAAAGGCGGCAGGTCAATTCTCGCATTCCCTTCCACTGCAAAGAAGGGAACGGTTTCCAGGATTGTCCCCTATCTGACCCAGGGAGGAACCGTAACCACATCCAGAAATGACGTTGACTATATCGTTACAGAGCATGGAATTGCTAAGATGAAGGGCAATACGCTGAGAGAACGGGCGCGGCAGCTGATCCGCATTGCGGCACCCCAGTTCCAGGACGTTCTTGCAGAAGAATTTGAGAGGCGTTTTGCAGAAAAATATAAGGAGGTGTAGCCGTATGAACTGGAGAGAAATCTATGCTTCAAAATTGAAAACTCCTCAGGAGGCTGTAAAGATAATCCACTCGGGAGATACGGTTCTGATTGGCCATGCAGCTGCGGAGCCGGATTGTCTTGTAAACGCAATGGTAGATTATGCGGTGGAACAGGATTTAAGAGAGATACATATTGTCCAGCAGCATGATATGGGAACCTGTAAATTTTTTGAGCCGGGGCTGGAGAAGCATTTTAAATACTCCTCCCTCTTCATAGGTGCCCGCAGCAGGAATTATGTTGCAGAGGGAAAAGGGGATTTTGTTCCGGTTTTCTTCAACCGTATCCCTGACTATGTGACCAATATGGACCCGGCACAGGTATTCCTTGTAACATTGTCTGAACCGGATGAGCATGGTTATTGCAGCTATGGGCTGTCCTGCGATTTTGCCAAGGAAGCAGGAGAGCGGCCGGGGACAAAGGTAATTGGTGCGGTAAATCCCAATATGCCAAGGGTGATGGGTGATAATTTCATTCACGTCAGTAATCTGGAAGCAATTGTAGAGAGCGATGAACCAATCCACGAACATGGCCGTCCGGAAATCGGAGAGGTTGAGGAAAAAATAGGCGCCAATATCGCTTCGCTGGTACGGGATGGGGACTGCCTGCAGCTTGGAATCGGTGCAATTCCTGATGCGGTACTTAAATTTCTCGGTGATAAGAAGGATCTGGGAATCCATTCAGAGATGATTTCCGATGGGCTGATGGATCTGTATGAGACAGGGGCAATTACCGGTAAACGGAAAAATATTGATAAAGGAAGAATGGTCATTACCTTTATGATGGGCACAAAGGAGTTGTATGACTTTGTCAACGATAATCCTGCCATCTGCATGAAACCGGTGAGTTATGTCAATGATCCGTTCATCATAAGCCAGAATGACAATGTGGTATCTATTAACTCAGCCTTACAGACGGATTTAATGGGGCAGGTCTGTGCGGAGACAATCGGGCTGAAGCAGTACTCGGCAGTGGGCGGACAGATGGACTTTGTAAGGGGGGCGTCCGCCTCCAAAGGCGGAAGGTCAATCATTGCCTTTGGAGCCACCACCAAGGGAGGAACCATATCAAAGATTGTTCCATTTCTGACACAGGGGGCAGCTGTCACCACAAGCAGGAATGATGTGGATTATATTGTGACAGAGTACGGGGTCGCTCATCTGAAAGGAAAATCCTTAAGAGCAAGGGCAAGGGCTTTAATCAATATTGCAGCACCTGCATTCCGGGATGATCTGTCAGTGGAATTTGAGAAGCGTTTTGGGGAAGCACTATAACAATGTACAAGGGGGTAATATATGACTGTAACGATGATCTCAGATTTGCTGGAAACGCTCATGATCGTAGGGTTTGGTTTGTCCTGGCCGTTTTCCGTTTATAAATCTTATGTATCAAAAACGGCCAAAGGCAAAAGCCTTCAGTTTGAATTTTTTATATGGCTGGGATATATCTTTGGCATAGCAAGGAAGTTTATTCAGTATCAATATGCATCCAATTACGACTGGCTGTTCTTTCTATCGTGGTTTTTCTATGTGCTTAATTTTGCTGAGATATCATTTGATATGTGGCTTTATGGAAGAAATGTAAAACTTGATAAGGTTAGAGAGGGAGAAACGGCAGACTTATTATAGTACGCTCCAATTGTGACGTATTCCACTGCGTCAGGGACCCGGGGTGTCCCCGGGTCAGAATGATATGGTTGTTTTGCCATAATCCGCTTTGTTTCCCCCTAGATTTCATGATTCAGTATCTTGTGGGCCATATCAATTAATTCCGGATTGATTTCTTCTACCAGAATGACATCCTGAATGGAAGGAAAAGCAGACTGGACTTCGGCGGTGATCAGTTCCTCATTGGTACTGTGGGCAGCCGGGCAGCCGGAACATTTTCCGGTTAACCTGACCTTTAAAACATGATCTTCCAGGCTTTGTATCATCACATCGCCATTGTGCTCAGCTAATGCCGGACGCACTTTTGTATCAAGAATCGCTTCTATTTGTTGAATTGTGATCTCCATTGGTAACCCTCCTATGCCTTGTAGTTTAACAGCGGGCAGGCGGTTTGTCAATTGATGCCATGATATGAAAACTTGATGGATAAAGATAAAAAATGATTAGAAAGAAGTAGTGGTATGACTGCAAATTTTGAACATTACAAGATTTTTTATTACGTAGCAAAATATAAAAACCTTACCAGGGCCGCCAATGCCCTGGTGACCAGCCAGCCATCAGTAACCTACTGCATGCAGAATCTTGAAAATATATTAGGGTGCAAGTTATTTATCCGTTCCAGAAAAGGGGTTACGCTGACTGCAGAAGGAGAAATGCTTTACAGTTATGTTGCACCTGCCTGCCAGCAGCTGATACAGGGAGAGGAAAAACTAAGAGAACTCCTTGGGGAGCAGCATGAGTACATCAATGTGGGGGCTACACAGATGGCTATGCTTTCTTATCTGGTAGCCAGCTTAAAGCAGTTCCAGGAGCAGTATATTCAGGTAAAAATAAATATTTTCAACTATAATACGCCCCAGACTCTCAATGAGCTGAAAGCCGGAAAGATCGATCTGGCAATCATCACCACACCCTTTGACCATGAACAGTCATTGAAAGTGGTAAAGGTAAAGGATTTTAACAGTGTACTGGTGGGCGGTCCCATGTACAAAGAGTATGAGGGAAGGGTTGTTTATCTGGAAGAGGTGGGAAAACTGCCGCTAATCACCATGTCTGAAAACACCACCACATTTCAGTTTTTTCAGGAATTTTATCGCTCCTGCGGTCTGACCATGCGTCCATCCATCGAGGTAGCGTCCATGGATCTGATTCTCCCGATTATCCTTAAGAATCTTGGGATCGGATTTGTGCCAGAGGAATTTGCGCGGCCTCTGGTTGAAAAGGGGGAAATTGTGGAGATAAAACTGTATGAGCACATACCCCAGCGGGATATATGCATTGTCAGTGACAGCAAACGGCCTTTGAGTGCAGCCGCAAAGAAGCTGCAGTGTATGCTGGAATCCCGGGAATAGAATGATGCGGGAGGAATGACATGAAAATCGGAATTAAATTCTGCGGCGGCTGTAATCCGGTATATGACAGATGCAGCAGGGTCCGCAAATTCAGAGAAGCCAACCCCGGACATGAGTATGTTACCTCAGATACAGAAGCCGTATGCGATATTTGGATGGTGGTTTGCGGGTGCAGCCGCAGGTGCGCAGATGTGAGCGGTCTTAAGGACTGCAAAAAGGTGGTGCTTTTGTGGGATGAGACAGGTTTTATACGTCTGGAACAGGAGATCCGGGCTGAGGAAAAAAGCGCTTCCTCTGATAACCGGGAAAAGAAAGTTCTCCACCTCAACGAGAAGGCAGTGAGGCGGCGGTTGGTGACCAGCGAGGATGTACATCGCTTTGCAGCGCTTACAGGAGATGAAAGTCTGCTGCATCTGGATTCTGGATTTGCACAGATGGCTGGATTTAAAGGCCCTCCGGTTCACGGCATGTTTCTGGATTCTCTGGTTTCCTCTGTCATGGGAACGGAGCTTCCTGGCAGCGGCACGTTGTATATGGAACATACCACCAGATTCATCCGCCCGGTTTATCAGGGAGATACCATAGAAATTACAGTGGAATTCCTCTCCTATGAGGAACGGGATGACTGCTATGTGGGATTGTTTCGGGGAACCTGCAAAAATCAGTACGGGGAACGGGTGTTGACGTCCAGCTGCAGCCAGATGATGATGAAACGCTTATTCACAGCAACCGGATCTGTTTGAAGACGGATTCAATGCCACCTCAGAGGAAAGGGATCAGACGATGACGAATTTGGAAAAATATGATCAGTTGTTTATAAAGGATTTAAGGGTGAAAAAGGAAGATTTAGAAGATTTGAAATACAGGGGAATCAGTACCTGGGATTCTATGGGACATATGGATCTGGTTACTGATCTGGAAGAAGTGTTTGATATTCACTTTAATACAGCAGATGTTATGAATTTTTCTTCCTATGAAAAGGGGAAAGAAGTAATGAAAAAATATGGTGTGATGATTTAAGTATGATGATTGGAGAGATGTCTGAAGAAAAGGGGAAGATTGACATGGATTATGAAATGATTCTGGCAAGGAAACCATATTCCCTTTGCAGGGCAGAAAAAAGGGAATTGTTCGGGGATTGGCTGACAGAACTGACAGAATACCACAGACAGCACTGCCCGCCATATGAGAAGCTCTTAAAAGCTCTGGAAATTCCTTCAGGCAGAAGCATGGAGGAAGAGGATATCCCCATGCTCCCAATTGGTCTTTTTAAGAGTATGGAACTGATGAGCGTTCACCCCGGTCATATTTTTAAAACTATGACCTCCTCCGGAACAAAGGGGCAGGAGGTATCAAAGGTTTTTCTGGATACAGACACTGCCAGATACCAGCAGCTTGCGCTGGCCGGCATAGGGGAAGATTTCTTCGGAGATCAACGGCTTCCGCTTCTTGTGATTGACAGTCCGGATGTACTGAAAGACAGGAAGATGTTTTCTGCCAGAGGGGCGGGGATACTGGGGTTTTCTATTTTTTCCTCCCACATCTGCTATGCCCTTACCAGTGACATGGAGTTGGATACGGAGGCTGTAGAAGGGTTCCTGAAACGATACAAAGATACACGGGTACTCGTCTTTGGATTTACATATATAATCTGGAAATACTTCTACGAAGCCCTTGCCATACAGGGAAAGAAGCTGGAACTGGATAATGCTGTTCTTGTCCATGGCGGAGGCTGGAAGAAGCTGATAAGCCAGTCGGTTTCTTCGGATGAGTTTAAAAAGCGGATATATTCGGTAACAGGGATCAGCCGCATCCATAATTATTATGGAATGGCCGAACAAACGGGCTGTATTTACATGGAATGCCCGTGCGGCAATCTTCATGCCAGTGTTTATTCGGACATTATAACAAGAAGGGCAGCCGATTTTACTCCCTGTGAATATGGAGAAAAAGGTATCATTCAGATTTTATCCCCCCTGCCCCGGTCCTATCCGGGACATTCCATACTCACAGAGGATGAAGGGATTATCATAGGCGAAGATGACTGCCTGTGCGGACGCCTGGGGAAATATTTTAAGGTGACGGGGAGAATCAAACATGCCCCGGTCAGGGGGTGCAGTGATACCTATGAAGGATGAAGTGGTTATTCTGGCAGGGGTAAGACAACCGGAGAAAGAGCCGTGGGAACCCTTTGCGGCTCCGGTACTGGATTTTCTGGAGCAGCTGTCCAGGGAAATACGCAGGGAGAGAAGAAAATATGAACAGCTGGCGGCCTTTGGTTTCTGGTGCCGCAGATCTCATATGGAGGAATTCAGAAAACGGTATGAAGATGGGCGTTCTCGTCTGGGCCGGGGAGTTGTTTTTCACATAACAGCCTCAAATGTTCCGGTATTGTTTGGATACAGCCTTGTCATGGGATTGCTGGCAGGCAACAGCTGTTCTGTCCGTATCTCTTCTAAAAGCCGGGAGCAGGATCAAATCCTATGCCGTATCATGGATCGCATTCTGACCCGCCCTGAATATAAGGGAATAAGGAGGCGGATCTCAGTCTTTTCCTGTCAGAGGTATTCCCTGGCAGTGAGAGAGGCGCTTTCGGACTGCGCAGGCTGTGTGGTGTGGGGCGGTGACAGGACCATAATGGAAATCAGATGCATGCGCATCAGGCCAGATGCAGTGCAGCTGAATTTTCCGGATCGGTATTCTATTTGCATCCTGGATACCTTGCAGCTGGGAAATATAACAGAGGAAGAATTAAAGAATCTCGCCCACAGGTTTTACAACGACACCTATCTTTTGGATCAGAATGCCTGTTCCAGCCCTGCAATTGTCATATGGAATCAGGAGGAAGAATCAAAAGAAGCAGAGAACGCCAGAGTGCGCTGGTGGAATGCAGTTGATGAGGAAGCCCGGTCTTATGATCTGACAGCCCATAAAGCAATGGCCAAATATGAACTGCTGTGCAGATATGCCATGACACTGGACGTGGAAACGAAGATCAGCTGTTATGGGAACCGCCTGTATACAATGGAGCTGGGGGATATTCCCTCAGACATTGATCAGCTTCGGGGCGCTTTTGGTATGTTTTTCGAATACCGGGGAGACTGGAGAAAGGCCCTCACTCATCTGGCATCAGGCCGTCTTCAGACCATAACATACCATGGAATAGAAGAACAGAAAATAGTGGATTTTGTAATAAAAAATCATCTCTTTGGAGTCCATCGGATCGTGCCGGCCGGGCGGGCGGCGGTTATGGATCCAGTATGGGATGGTCATGATTTCATCGCTGTGCTGTCCAGACAGATCGGAAGGGAGGCACAAGATGCTTTTGTTTGAAAAGGAAAAGATATATGGAGACAAAATTCTGGCAGTGAATGATAAGGACAGTAAGGTTACATATGATCAGTTGGATGCATTTTCAGGAGAACTGTACAGTAAAGTCGGTGGAAAAAGGCTGATTTTTATTCTTTGTGAGAATACCATAGAATCACTGTTTGGTTATCTTGGTTGTCTGAAAACCGGCATTGTCCCTTTAATGCTGGAAAGCCGTATCCACTCAAGCCTTTTAAATAGTCTCATAGGGGAATATCATCCCGCCTTCCTGTACGTCCCGGAAAATTGTATTGAGAAGGCAGAAGACAGCGAAGTCATATGGAAGTCAGGCAGTTACTGCCTTTGCAGAAGAAATGAAAAACTGCTTCCAGCCCTTTACAGTGAACTCTCCCTTCTGCTGACTACATCAGGAAGTACAGGCAGCCCCAAGCTTGTCAGACAAAGCAGCGTGAATATTGAAACCAATGGAAGATCCATAGCTTCCTATCTGGAGATTGATGCCAATGAGCGGCCAATCACCACATTACCCATGAATTATACATATGGTCTATCCATAATTAACAGCCATGTTTTAATGGGCTGCACACTTTTGATCACCAAATATGGAGTGCTGGAGCCTGAATTCTGGAATTTCGCAAGAAAGAAAAGGGCTTCGTCCCTTGCCGGTGTGCCCTACACATATCAAATTTTAAAACGGATTGGCTTTATGGAAATGGATCTGCCAGATTTAAAAACCATGACACAGGCAGGCGGTAAGCTGCCGACCAGTCTCCACAAAGAATTTGCCCTATATGCGAAACGGACCAACAGGAAATTCATTGTTATGTATGGTCAGACGGAAGCGACGGCCAGAATGGGGTATCTTCCAGCTGATAAATCGCTGGAGAAGTGCGGAAGCATGGGGATTGCCATACCGGGCGGCAGATTCTGGCTGGAGGATGAACAGGGCAATGAGATTATCGAGCCAGACAGCCCGGGAGAACTGGTATATCAGGGGAAGAATGTAACCCTTGGTTACGCCTGTTGCATAGACGACCTTATTAAACCGGATGAACGGAGGGGCGTTCTGCATACCGGGGATATAGCCAGTCGGGACAGCGAGGGTTATTACTATATAACTGGCAGAAAGAAACGCTTTATCAAAGTGTATGGCAGCAGGGTGAATCTGGATGAAGTGGAACGTCTTTTAAAGGAGCAATATGAAGGATTTAATTTTGCATGTGTGGGAACCGATGACAATCTTACGATTTACACGGATTGCTCTTCACCAGATGCAGGGAAGGAGATTTTGGATTACTTATACCGCGTAACTGGAATCGGCAGGGCAGCAGCTGTAAGGTATCGGAATAAAATCCCCAAAAATGAATCAGGAAAAACCCTGTATCAGGAACTGGAAACAACAACTGATAACAGAATGGAATGTAAATAACGGCATTTATGCCGGTGTGTAAAAGGAGAAGCAGAATATGGATTTTACTTTATCAAAAAAACATCTTCTGGCACAATCGCTGTACAGAAGTTTCACTGAAAATGAGGTGAAGCCAATGGCGCATGAGGTGGACGAGAAAGAACTATTTCCCAGGGAAACCGTAGAAAAGATGGCCAGATGCGGGTTCATGGGAATACCGGTTCCAAAGGAGTACGGCGGGCAGGGCTGTGATGTATTATCTTACGTCATGTGCGTGGAGGAACTGGCAAAGGCATGCGGAACCACAGCGGTAATTCTGTCAGCCCATACTTCCCTTTGTATCGATCCCATTCTTACATACGGGACAGAGCAACAGAAACAAAACTACATCCCTGATCTGGCGGCAGGCCGAAAGCTTGGAGCGTTTGCTCTGACAGAACCGGGGGCTGGAACCGATGCACAGGGCCAACAGACAAAGGCGGTTCTAGACGGGGAACAGTGGGTACTTAACGGCTCCAAGTGCTTTATTACCAATGGAAAGGAAGCAGATATCTATATTATCATAGCCGTGACAGGAACCGTTGAAAAGCGGGGGAAACAGTCAAAGGAAATATCCGCTTTTATTGTGGAAAAAGGAACACCTGGCTTCTCTTTTGGAACCAAGGAAAAGAAGATGGGTATCAGGGGATCTGCTACCTACGAACTTATATTTGATGATTGCAGAATACCAAAGGAAAATCTTTTGGGAATGAAGGGCAAGGGGTTTGGTATCGCCATGCATACACTGGACGGCGGAAGAATCGGCATTGCCGCTCAGGCTCTCGGTCTTGCAGAAGGGGCTTTTGAATCCGCTGTAAAATATGTGAAGGAAAGAAAACAGTTCGGACGGGCGCTGGGACAGTTCCAGAATACCCAGTTTCAGCTGGCGGAAATGGCGACTAAAATTGAGGCGGCAAAAATGCTGGTATACAAAGCTGCTTTGGCAAAGGAAACCCAGAAGACATACAGTGTGGAAGCTGCGAAGGCCAAATTCTATGCATCAAAGACTGCCATGGAAGTAACGGAAAAAGCAGTTCAGCTCCATGGAGGTTATGGATATATCCGGGAATATGATGTGGAACGAATGATGCGTGATGCGAAAATTACGGAGATATACGAAGGAACAAGCGAGGTACAGCTTATGGTGATTTCCAGCGACGTGCTAAAATAAGGAGGATACACAGTGAATATTGTTGTTTGCATAAAACAGGTGCCTGATACAAAAGGCGGTGTAAAATTTAATCCGGATGGGACACTTGACAGAAGTGCCATGCTGGCAATCATGAATCCGGACGACAAGGCGGGGCTTGAGGCGGCGCTTAAAATAAAAGACCAGTACGGCGCAACGGTGACAGTTATCACCATGGGTCTTCCCAAAGCAGATGAGGTTTTAAGAGAAGCTCTGGCTATGGGGGCAGACAACGGAATTCTTGTCACAGACCGGGTACTGGGAGGCGCAGATACATGGGCAACTTCCTCCACCTTGGCAGGAGCACTGAAAAGACTTGACTATGATCTGATTATTACCGGGCGTCAGGCCATTGATGGCGACACAGCCCAGGTGGGACCCCAGTTATCCGAGCATCTTGATATCCCGGTCATTTCCTATGTACAGAATTTAAGGATCGATGGGGAATATGTGGTTGCAGAGCGTCAGTTTGAGGACCGATATCATCTCCTCCGGGTAAAGATGCCGTGCTTAATTACCGCTCTCTCTGAGCTTAACTCTCCCCGGTACATGACCCCGGGCGGCATATTTGATGCCTATGATGCAGAGATTACTGTGTGGGGGAGACAGGATTTAAAAGAGGTTGATGACAGCAATATAGGTCTGAAAGGTTCCCCTACCCAGATTGCAAAGGCGTCTGACAAGGTAAGAAAGGGTGCCGGAGAGGTTGTGAATCTGGACGTGCCGGAGTCAGTTGATTATATTATGAAAAAACTAAGAGAAAGACATATCATCTGATATGGAAGGAAAAGAGGTGAATAAAATGGGTTTAGAAGAATATAAGGGTGTCTACATATTTGCCCAGCAGGTGGATCATCAGCTTAGCCGAATTGCTTTGGAACTGCTGGGTAAAGCAAGGGAACTGGCAGAGAATCTGGGGACTGATGTTACGGCGGTCCTGTTAGGCTCCGGTGTAAAACAGATGGCAGATGAACTGGCTGAATATGGGGCGGATCATGTTATTGTGGTTGATAATCCGGCGTTAAAGGAATATATGACAGAACCATATACCCATGCTCTTTCCGGTGTGATTGAGAAATACAAACCTGAGATTGTATTGGTGGGTGCAACTGCAATTGGCCGCGATCTGGGACCAAGAGTTTCAGCCAGGGTTGCGACAGGACTCACTGCAGACTGTACCAAACTGGAGATCGGGGATTTCCCGCTTAATCCGGTGGCAGGAAGAGAACAGAAGCACAACCAGCTTCTGATGACCCGACCGGCTTTCGGGGGCAATACCATAGCCACTATAGCGTGCCCCAATCACCGCCCCCAGATGGCTACTGTACGCCCCGGTGTAATGCAGGCCATCACGCCCATAAAAGACCGGAAAGCAATCGTGGAAGAATTTAATCCCGGATTCACGACCGATCATAAATATGTTGAGATACTGGATATTGTAAAATCGGTAGCGGAGTGCGCTGACATCATGGATGCCAAAATACTGGTGTCAGGCGGAAGGGGCATTGGCGGACCGGAAAATTTTGGTTTACTGGAAGAACTGGCTTCTGCCCTTAATGGTCAGGTCAGTTGTTCCCGCGCCGTTGTAGATGCGGGCTGGAAGCCCAAGGATATGCAGGTAGGACAGACCGGCAAGACAGTGAGGCCAAATGTATATTTTGCCATTGGTATTTCAGGAGCGATCCAGCATGTAGCGGGTATGGAAGAGTCTGATATCATAATTGCTGTTAATAAGGATGAAACGGCTCCCATTTTTGATGTGGCGGATTATGGAATTGTGGGGGACTGGAAAAAGATTGTACCTGAGCTGATAAAAAAGATTCGAAAGGATTGAAAAATCCATACTGCTTTCCTAAGGGTAAACATCTGGTGACTAGCCTTACCTCCGGAAATTTGGTATAATTAAAAAACGATAAAAATTGTATTCAAAACAAAGGGGCGAGTAGAAATGATAAAATGGATTTGCGGTTTTACAGGTTTAGCCGGGGGTGCTCTGATAATAGCCGGTGCATTGTTTACAAGAAATAAGGCGGTTGCAGTGATTGGAGGAGCAGATGGTCCAACGTCTGTGTTTATAGCAGCAAAGCCCAGTCCGGTTACTTCCACGGTTCTTCTGGTAAGTGGAATCATCATCATTCTGGGAACCATAATGATAGTAATTAAAAATCGCAAATCATAAATATGGACCAGCGGGCAGCAGGATTTGTGCCTGCTGGTCTTTGTAAATTCAAATATCCTGAATCATTTTTCTATAAGAACCTGGTTATCAACTATGCCCTGTATCTTTTTCTGTAATTTGTTGGAGTTTCCCCATAATATTTTTTAAATACCTTTATAAAATAATTAGCATCAGATACGCCTACGGAACTGCTGATTTCCTGCATGGTCATATCGGTGCTGGAAAGCAGAATAGAGGCTTGTTTCATTCTGTTTTTTTGCAGATATGAATTTGGCGTAATTCCGGTTTCTTTCCTGAATACGGAAATCAGATGATTGAGAGATACATTTAATTCATCTGCCAGTTCTTTCAGTTTTATATCTTTATAGTATTGATGGTCAAAAAAGTATAAAGCACTTTGTACCAGGAAACTGTATTTCTCATCTTTGTAATGATGGATTGCATTACAGAACTCACGTATCATTTTTTCCTTTGCAGTCAGTATTTCTTCTACACTCTTTGCATTATGGGTGACCGCAGTATTCTGAGACGAGAGTCTGTCTACAACAATTGCCGGAAGACCCGCACGCAGTGCCGCAAGCCTTACGGTTGTTCGAGTAATCGCTGCTCCAATTCGCTCATTTTCCAGGGTAGTACCAATGCGTTTTAAATAGGCCACATCCATCTGCATATTATGAAGATTAAAAATAGCCGATCTGGAGTTTCCGTTTTCAATCGCCTGAATAAAGTGTTGTTCATAGGTGTAGCGTTTTTCAAGAAGTTCTGTATAATGTTCTCTGGTTATATATTCCTCTGAGATTATCTCTGGAAGATTAAAAAAATTCACATGCTGAATCTGTTTTTCCGGTGCATAAGGGCAGACCGTATGAATCAGCGAGGTGACCATACGAAAAAGTTCAGATTCTTTTATGACAGGAAGGGAGCTTAAATAAGAAAAAAAGTCTGTCTTACTGAGGTTCGTTATTTTGTATTGCTCAAAAATAGTACGTGCATCTTTGTCCGTCATAAGCAGAGTACAAAAAGGGCCTAATACGATTGGGTTTTCTTCAATAAAAAAAATAACCAAATGCACCATAAACGCATCCGTAAGATAATAGATACTGTCCGGAGTAAATCGTTCCGTATAAAGTTTCAGTATTTCACTGGTAAAAAAAGCCTGCACTTTGTGCATTCGATTTTTATATATAAATTCTTCAATCTGATCATCCTGTTCAAGTATGTTAATCTGCAAATGATAAAAATCCTGAATCAGAGAGGATGCAACTTTATATCTTTCGTAAGTACTATTTCTCATTTTTCTTCCTTTCCCAATAATATTGTGATAAATTACTATTATGAATGATATTATTCTATCATAAAAATAATAGATATGCTATCTTAAATACGCGCAGCTGATCAAGTTTAAGAAAACAGGGAGGACATTATGGATAGCAGCTCAAATGAAAAGATTAAAAGGTATATGAAGGAGGATGGAATACATTTCGTTCCGATTTGGCGGATTTTCGGATTCAGCGGAGCAAATATGGCAGTAAACCTTTATATGGGTATTACTATGATTATGTCATATTATCTCAATGGATATGTGGGGATGGCAGTTGTACTGGCATCCAGCTTTACAACAATTATGCGTTTGTGGGACGGGATAACAGATCCTATTGCAGGTTTTTTAATTGACAAGTTCGGCGGACGGTTTGGAAAAACCAGGTTATGTCTTGTAATCGGTGGAACAATGTTGTTCGTTAACAGTTTCCTAATGTTCAATGTAACGGACCGTTTACCGGAAACTGGCATCAGAACAGTATTTTTTGTTGTATTCACTCTTTTATATTACATTGGTTATACTTTTTTGAATATCAGTAATCATGTTGGAAATGTGTGTCTGACAAACGATCCGTCTCAAAGGCCAATACTCAGCATAGTGGGAACTGTGATTGTGCGTGTTATGCGGGCTGTGATGACAGTTGTTGTCGCATCACTGGCCGTAAAGTATGGGTCTCTTAAAAGCGCAGAATTATTCCATGAGTATTGGCTGATTGTTGCACTTCTTGCGACACTTGGTATTGTCATTGCTTACATATCAATTGCACCAAAGGACATTCGTTTTTTCAGTGACACAAGTACAAAAAAAGCGTCTCAGGTAAAAATGTCGGATTATATTCAGGTACTTTTAAAGAACCGTCCCCTTCAGATGATGATTATAACAAGATCTACAGATATGCTTGCAAACACCTGTAAGACAAGTGCCATTGTACTGGTTCTTTATGGAATTGCTGCAGGTAATTATAAGCTTTCCGGTGGCTGGACCATGTACACCACAGTAATCGGACTGGTGATGATGACTTTGGGAATTGGCACCATAGGCAGAAAACTCGGTTTGAAAAAAGCCATGCAGCTTGGAAGCTGGGGTGTGGTTATTATGGATGTACTGGCAATTGGTTTATGGCTGCTTTGTGATCCTAAAACCTTAAATCTTCCAGGTTATACCAATGGCTATGGTCAGGCATTTACCGGATTTTCTTTCTTTACAATTATGCTGTTCTTCGTTTCCGTTATAGGCGGAGGATTCCAGATGATTACAAGTTCTATTATTCCTCCTATGATTGCGGACGTTACTGACTATGAGGCAAGCAGAAGTGGAAAGTACATTCCTGGAATGGTAGGAACGTTATTCAGTTTTATGGATAAGATGATTTCTTCCTTTGGTCCGCTTTTAGTAGGTGTTGGTTTTGCTGCCATTGGATTTGCTGATAAATTTCCTGATCTTAATACACCTTATAGCACTTCTCTGTTAATAATCGCGGTTATATTCTACTATGGCCTGGAATTAATCGGAGCGTTATTTAATATTGGTGCCATGAAGTTTTATGAACTGACACCGGAAAAGATGAAAAGTATTGAAGAAACTATTTATAAAATGAGGGAATCGAATGAATAAATTATCATTTAATGAGGGGTGGGAATTCTTAAAATTACCGGATGGTAATATATTGAATCCTTATAAACCGGAGAACTTTAGTGAGAAGGATTATTGCAAGGTCATACTCCCTCATACATGGTATACAGACGAAGATCAGTACCGGGGCCTGGCTGTTTACTGGAAAATGCTTCAGGTCTCGGAAGAATGGCAGAACGTATTTCTGGAATTTGAAGGTGCGGATCAGCATTGCAAAGTCTTTGTGAATGGAATACAGATTGGGGAGCACCGGGGAGCATATTCCTGTTTCCGTGTTGAGTTACCTGGCCCGTTTTTGACAGAAAAGGCACTACGTTTAGAAGTATATGTCAGTAATGCTGAAAACCAGACAATATCGCCTATCTTTGGTGACTTCACCATTTTTGGGGGCCTTTATCGCAATGTGAATTTATTAATTACAGAAAAAGAGCATTTTGACTATTTGTATTATGGAACCAATGGAATAATCGCCAGTTCCAGTCTGGAGGGTGAAACTGGATTACTGGAGATTGAATCTCACGTAATTGCACCAGATGGAGCAATGATTCATTATCAGGTTATAAATGATGATGGCAATGTAGTAACCCAGATTACAGAACTGGCAAATAAAACAGTCAGAATTCAGATCCCACATCCTTACTTATGGAATGGAAAAGGAGAAAGCAGACTCTATGTGCTGCGTGCAACTTTGTTTGTGAATGGGAAAGAGGTAGATGAGGTTTGTGAAAGAATTGGTTTCCGCAGCATAAAAATGGAGGCTGATACTGGTTTTTATTTAAATGGCCGAAAAGAAAAAATTCGCGGTGTATCCATGCATCAGGATTTTGCAGAAGTATTTTCAGCAGTGACAAAAGAGCATCAGGATATCAATTTTAAGTTAATTGAGGAAATTGGAGCAAACTCCCTACGTCTGTCCCATTATCAGCATCCCCAGTATCATTACGATCGATGCGATGAGGAGGGATATATTGTATGGGCAGAGATCCCCATGCTTAAAATGACAGAGGACAGAGAACTGTTTGAAAACGCAAAGTACCAGCTTACAGAATTAATTTTACAGAATATTCATCATCCATCCATCTGCTTCTGGGGAATACAAAATGAAATAGCCATGTTTAAGGATGCACCTTATATGCATGAAATGTGCCGTGAATTATATTCGTATGCCCGTGAATTAGATGATACAAGACTGATAACGGGAGCAAATCTCTATACGGTAAAGTTTGAAAGTGAATTAAACAAGATTACGGATATGGTTGGTTATAATATTTATTTTGGTTGGTATTACGGTGAGATGAATGATTACGATCATTTTCTGGATCAGTTTCATGCTGCCTGCCCTGATATACCAATTGGTGTCAGCGAGTATGGAGTTGATACAAACACAGCGCTTCATTCCGACCAGCCGGCAGTGAGGGATTACTCCGAGGAATATCAGGCCTTGTATAGTGAAACTGTGTATCGTATTTTTGAAAGCAAGGATTATCTGTGGGGCAGCTTTGTATGGAATATGTTTGACTTTTCCAGCTCCAGAAGGAATGAGGGGGGTAAGAAGTATATTAATCAGAAAGGTCTTGTAACATATGACCGTAAAGTGAGAAAAGATGCTTTCTATTATTATAAAGCAATGTGGTCGAAAGAACCGTTTATCCATATCTGCTCCAAACGTTTTATTAAAAGGGCAGAAAATGCCGTTGATATAAAAGCATATACAAACCAGAAAGAAGCTGCATTGTATGGAAATCAGGGGAATGAATTAATCTGCTCTGCTCATAACAATGGAAATGGTACGGTTATTTTCAAAGATATTGAGTTGCTACCGGGAAAAAATTCTTTTGTGGTCCGGAGTTTGGGAACGGATAGTCCAGAGGATGAGGTAACTTTTGAAAAAGTAGATGAAAAAGAATCTTCCTATCAATTGCCTGATTCCGGTGCTGGTAAAGCAGTACGAAACTGGTTCTTAAAAGAAGATGATCTCATCAGAGAAGGTTATTTTTCATTGAAGGACAGTGCTTATGATATTACACAAAATCAGGAGGCCATGAAGATATTTTACGAATTTGCCCCTGCAACTGCGGAAACAGTAGAAAAGGATGAAGGAATTCCCTTAGGACTCTCTTTACTTAGTATTCTTGGCCGTGATAAAGACCGTAACCCTGATTTTAAAATGGAAGATTTGAACCATGCATTAAATCAGATAAAAAAGTACTAGATAAGTTATAGAGCCTTAAAAACAGGGGCATTTACAAATTTGGCAATTAAGATTATAATTATTTTAACCATTTTATCTTTGGTATGTTGCGTGTGCAACATACCATTTTTAAATATATGATAAAGTAAAAAAAGTATAAATAACAGGTGATTAAAATGAACGACAACATATACGTCTATTTATCATCGCTGACTGGAAATACGGAGAAGCTTGCAAAGGGCGTATTAGAGAAATTGAGCAGAAAAAATGGTTCATTTACATTGCATGATAATGAGTTCCTTACCTCTTCTGATGGTATAGGAGAACTGGTTATTCTGTTTTTCTGGTGTCGGCGGGGTAATTTAGATTATAACAGCCAGATGTTTTTAAAACACTGTAAAAATAAAAAGATAATTGCTGTAGGAACCATGGGAGGTTATCCCCATAGTGAGTATGGTAATAAGGTGAAAAAAGCCGTTTTTCAATCAATCTCAGAGAACAACATCTGCATGGGAGTATTTATATCTCAGGGGAAAATTGACAGTCAGCGGACGGAATTTAGAAAGAAGCTGCCTCCGGAACACCCCCATTTTTTAGATGAAAAGGGGATCAGGCGTCATGAGGAGTCACGTAAGCATCCCGATGAGGCTGATATAGAATGTGCAAGGTCATATCTGGAGAAGAAGATTACGGAATATGCAGCTGCCTGCGAAACTGTATGCATGGATGGGGAACCGTGTATACATTGCGGAATGTGCATTTAAAGGGCAAAATTAAAAAGCTGTATAAAAAAACAAACAAGGCAGACAATACTATATTTTTCTATATAATTATGCTATAATAGTAATAGTTATCTTTATTCTAATTATTCTGTGGGAGGTTTTGGTATGAATCTTTGTATTGGTGACAAGATTACGGTCTGTGAGGGAGATCATGAAAACAATTACAGTGTGGAAGAAATTACAGAAGATTATGTGAAACTGACGAATGGCATTACATATTATTACAAGGAAAGAGATTCTGCTTCTGGGGCTGAGGGAGAGAGAGGGCTGATTACAAGACAGGTAGTGAACCGGCTCCATCAGGTAGAAGATATCAGTTATCAGAAGGCTGTTAAGATTCTGGAAATTCTCATGGATGCTGATGGTGAGACAGAGAATTAACATGGCTTGTTTTTCGTCTGGTTTTAGGCTATACTAAATCTGTTTTATATTATAATTCAGAAAAGGAAATGATAATCACATGGACATAGAGCCAAAGACCAGAACCGTTATTCCCCGTTACCAGCAGATTGCAATCGAGGTGGCAGCCCGCATTGCCAATGGGGAGTACGCAGAAGGTGAGAAGATATATGCCCGTTCTTCCCTTGCGAGCCAGTATGGCGTTTCGCCGGAAACTGCCCGCAGGTCTATTTGCATACTCAGTGATCTGGGTATTGTATCATCGGAAAAGGGCAGCGGTATTATAATCCGATCCCAGAAAAAGGCAGCGGATTATATTCAGCAGAACAGCAAACTGGAGACCATTGATACCATTAAAGAGAATCTGTTAAAGAGTGTATCACGTCAGAAGAAAGAGATGGACTATTTAAATGAGTGTATGAATGACCTCATAGAAGCTTCGGTCCATTTCCGGTCTATGAATCCGTTTATGCCATTTGAGATTCGGATCACAAAGGACTGCGCTTATCTGAATAAGACAGTTACCGAGATACAATTCTGGCAGCATACCGGTGCGACTGTGATCGCTGTCAGCAGAAAGGATCTGGTGATGAAGTCCCCGGGACCCTACGTGGCGCTGACGGAGGGCGATACCATTTATTTTATTGCGCAGGATGATACTGCGGACCGTGTAAAGGGATTTTTGTATCCCAATCGATAGATTTAGTACCAGAAGCCTGAAGGATAATTCTTTGGGCTTTTTAAGGTTTTAAAAGATTCCAATGACGGAGGTGACAGCTTGGTTAAACGATCAATTACGGTATTTTTCATCCTGTTTGCATTTCTTTTACTGCTTTTTCTATCAATGCCTGAAAAGAGAGTGAAGTCGCCAAATGAATTTCATGCAGTGAAAGGGAAGATTGACTTATCAGACTGGAATATGGATAAGACAAAGATTCTCCGGCTGGATGGAGAATGGGAATTTTACTGGAATCAGCTGCTTATCCCACAGGATTTTCAGTCACAGGTCCAAACGTTTGACAAAGTCTATATGCAGGTACCAGGTTTGTGGAACGGGAAGTTTATAAAAGGGGAAAAACTTCCGGCATTCGGTTGTGCTACCTATCGCCTGGTATTAGATCACGTACCGGCGAGAGAAGTGATGGCTCTGAAAAAAGGAAATGCCCGATTTTCCAGTAAAGTATATGTAAATGGGGAGGAATTAATTTCCGATGGTTTACCTGGGCAAACTTCAAAGGATTATCGTTCGGGCAATTCACCAAAGCTTGGTTTTTTTGAAAGTGACAGTGACAAAATAGAAATTCTAATCCAGGTTGCCAATTATGAGTATATGAATTCCGGTATCCCTGTTTCCATAGAACTTGGCAGTGAAGATGTGATGCTTCATCAGCATCAAAGAGATCTTATGCTGGCATTGGCCATTTTTGCAGTTTTGCTGACAATCGCCTTTTTGTACCTGATCTTTTTTATAGTTGCCAGGATGAAAGGAATTAAGGAGTACATACTTCCCCTGTTTTCTCTGTTTTGCTCCCTGTTCGCAATCGGCAACGGACTGTCAGACCAGCGTCCCCTGCTTCTCATTTTACCTGAAATTTCGTTCACCATGGCTTTTAAAATGAAAGATTTGTTCCTGTCAGTAAATTTTATCACGCTTCTCTGGGTCTTTCATGAGTTTAAGAATGGTCTGATTCCGCTCCGTCCCACGAAGATCATTTCCTGTGTGTATGGAGGCTACTTATTGGTGATACTGACATTTCCCATCTATGAATATTATAAAATTCATCAGCTGGTGATGGTCAGCAACACCATCATTCTTCTGGTGCTGCTGATCAGGGCCATTCTTTTATTTGTTGAGAAGGCGGAAGGGCTGCTTTTATTTGTTTCTGTATTGGCAGTTAATTTTTATTCGTTCGACTGTATATTGTTTTCCCTGGGATTTAAAACTGACTCTGGATTTTCCCAGGTGTTTATGATGATTTTTGCAATCGTAATGATTTTTCTGTTATCCATGCATTACTTAAATGCGATCCGTCAGCTTCAGACCTCAGTCATGAGAACACAGGAAGCGGAAATTGCATTTTTACGCGCTCAGATTAATCCCCATTTTCTCTATAATGCACTTAATTCCATTGCGGCTTTGTGTGCAACGAAACCGCAGAAAGCGGAAGAAGTAGTGATAGAACTGTCACAATACCTGCGCCGCAGCTTTGATTTCAAACGGATCGACGCAATGACGACACTTGCAAAGGAGATGGAGCTGTTAGAAGCCTATCTCTACATCGAAAAGACCCGCTTTGGGGATCGACTGCAGGTTGTGTACGATATTGACGAAACCATAAATCTTCCCATACCCCATCTGATATTGCAGCCACTTGTAGAGAATGCAGTACGCCATGGATTAATGAAAGCAATTGTGGGAGGAACCGTTATTATATCTGTAAAACGTCAGGGGACGGAGGCGGTTTTTACAATTGAGGATAATGGAATTGGGATAGAAAAAGAGAGAATCAGCGGGTTGCTGGAGGAAAAACCAGAATCAGGGGGGATTGGAATCTGGAATATTAACCAGAGGCTTATGATGCTCTATAAAAAGGGATTAACCATAGAAAGTGAAGTTGGAAAAGGAACCAGGGTGGTATTTGGTCTGCCTTTCACAGATATAAAACAGACAGGAAGATGGAACTGTAAGAAAGGAGACGGATCGGTATGAGAGCAATTATAGTAGACGACGAGGAACTGGCCCGTTGCCGGCTTACCATCTTATTGGAGGAAATCCAGGAGATCACACTGTGCGGTTCCTTCGCTACAGCATTGGATGCGCTAAAATACATAGATGAAAATCCCGTGGATGTGATATTTCTCGATATAACCATGCCCGAAATGGATGGCATGGAGTTTGCAAATCTTCTGATCGACAAAAAAAGCAGCGCAAGTGTGGTGTTTGTTACCGGATACGGGGAATATGCAGTGGAAGCTTTTGAGCTGGAAGCAGTGGATTATCTCTTAAAACCAATTAAGAGGGATCGTCTGGTCAAGACAATCGACCGGCTTGCCAGAAAGAATTACAGGGAAGTACAGCAGTTATATATTAAATGTTTCGGGGGTTTTTGGGTATTGGTCCAGGACGAGGGCGGACAGGCGATCAGCTGGCGTTCTCCCAAGGTGGAGGAGCTGTTTGCTTATCTGGTCTGTAAGGTCAGCGTCAGCCGGGATGAAATCGCGGACACGCTGTGGGAGGGTTTCCCGTTAGACAAGGCAATGAAAAACTTAAACTCCACCGTTTATTATGTACGAAAGGCATTGCAGCAGTTTGGCATGGAAGAATGCCTGATTACTACCAGAAAACAGATTTCTCTGGATACCAAGCGGATTTACTGTGATTTATATGAATTCCAGCAGATGCAGAACCTGGCATGGAAGACAGAGAAGGAAATGGAACGGCTGAAAGAGCTTTACCGTGGAGAATTGTTCCAGGGAAAGACGTATGAATGGTCCTTCCCAAAAGCCCATACTCTGGAAAAAAACATGATATCCAATCTTCTGAAAGCGGGAGAGCTGAGAGAAGATCAGAAGCGGACGGAAGACGCAGAACGGCTGTATCTGCATGCACTGGAACTGGATCCATATCATGAAGGTGCTTCTGACAAACTGTTGGATTTTTATAACAGAACCGGGAGGAAGAAAAAAGAGAAACAGCTGCGCAAAGAGATAGGCCTGCTGCTCTCCGATGAAGTGCCCCACCCGCTATTATTTTTGAAAAAACATTATTAATAAAATACACACTATTATAATCCGGCTTTCTGCGTTCCTATACAGAAGCCGGATTTTTTCGTTTATTCTCCGTTTATTGGAGTGTTGTATAATATCGCAAGTAATACAACAGGGGGAAAACTGTTGAAAGGCTCGGGCAGGAAATACAACATCAATACATTAGGAGGAAAGCATATGAAAAAACACGAACCTTTAAAACGCTCTTTGGCAATGGTATTGTCAATGGTTGTGGCGTTGGGGGCAATGCCTTTTCCGGCAGCAGCGGATATTCAGACTTCGGATCGCGAAATGGAAATAACGGCATTTGAACCGCTGGCAGACGAGACACAAACTCAATCTGTGCCGATTGGTACAACCCTTAGCGAGCTGAATCTGCCAAAGCAACTGTCAGCAGTCATTGCAACGGAGACAAAAGTTGACAGTCCGGCTGTAGATCCAACCAATGAAACGCCAGAGGATGGCACTACCATAGAGCCAGAGACGCAGCAGGAGCCGGAGACGCAGCAGGAGACTGAGACGCAGCAGGAGACTGAGACCCAGCAGGAGCCGGAGACCCAGCAGGAGGCTGAGACGCAGCAGGAGCCGGAGACGCAGCAGGAGACTGAGACCCAGCAGGAGACTGAGACACAGCAGGAACCAGAGGCATCTCAGCAATCGGAAATCCAGCAGGAACCGGAGACATCTCAGGAACTGGAAGATTTGGAAGTGACCAGCAGCAATACTTTTCGGGTGGCCAGTGTCGATTTAATCAATGTAAGTGATATGGATAAAACAGATTTCCAGGAAAGCCAGGTGGAAGAGAGAATGACATCCATTCCGGTAACATGGAGTTCTGATCCGGAGTATGACGGAGAAGAGGCAGGAGAATATGTCTTTGAACCAACGCTACCGGAAGGATATACGCTGGCATATGGTGTGGAATTGCCGGTCATTACTGTAACTGTTGGTGATGTGGGTATGATGCTTCGAGGAGCAAGAACTAATCCGCTTGAGCGTACCAAAATACTGGATCTTACTGTGGATTTGGTTTCGTATCAGATTAGTGAGGAAGACTCGCTTTTTGCCGACCCTACCAGTTCAGATATTATTGGTACGGGAGAGGGCTGGGATTGGTACTTGAATGGAGACCCGGATAAGGGCTATCCTGAAAAGACTCTTTTACTGGACAATGTAAGCTTTGATGTAAATGAGGATCCTGTGAGTATCAATCTGCCGGAAGGCTCCACCATTATGCTTGCCGATAACAGCAGCAATTTCATAAATAATACCTATACTGATCCTGAAGAAAAAAACACTTGTATCAATGCACCTTCTCTCAAAGTCTGCGGAAAAGGCGATTTATATGTTACTGCCGGTACTGAGAATAGCTACGGAAGTGTAGGAATCAATGCTTCCTCAGATTTTACTCTGGATGATGCAACCTTATATATCAGATTTAACAACTATAAAATGAATGTTAATTTCCCTCTGTTAACTGAGAGTGAAAATTCAGGAATTATTGTATACCAGAGGGATACAGAGGGTGAATACACCATAGAAGCTACCTGGGATGAGAGGTGGAATACGTTTATCTATAGTGGTGACACGGCAGTTACCGAGGTTATGATTGTAGAGGGTACGCCTTCACAGCCAAAAGCATCTGCAGCCATTTCTGATAAGACAGTATCCGGCAGAGGGGGAAAGCCGCTTTCGGGGGATAATACAGTCACTATCTCAGTTTTGAACGATTCCTTTACTCAATTAGAAGTGGGCAGGGATGTTTCCAGCTGGTTCAGTAATCTGCCAATTGGACTTACCGCAAGAGTGGAGAGCGCTTCAGACAAAACTGTGACCATTACATTTTCCGGTACTCCAATTGTGCTGTCAAATGAAGCAATGGCCATTGTAATCCCTGCTGATTATCTGACACTTGGACAGGCATTATCCGTAAAAACCAATAGTAATGCTAAGTTTAGCATTACTGGTTTACATACTCGTTCCAGTTTCTTGGATTTGACCGGAGAGGTGGTACCCTATATAAATACACTGGGAGAAGAAGCCAGTGCATCTCCACTCGATAATGACATTATTAATTCCGGAGAGGGGTGGACCTGGTATCTGAACGGAAATATGGAGGCGGGTTACCCTAAAAAAACACTTGTATTAGATGGAGTTACAATTCAGACAGTTGATACTTCAGGAAGTGGCCTTATAATTCCGGATAATACAACCATAGTATTGGCAGATGGAAGCGACAATCTTATATCGGCTCCAATTGCTGTATGGGGTAAGGGGAAAATAACCGTAAAAGGATCTGGAGAACTTTCTGCGATTGTTCCATCGGGTTTAAGAGGTGTTGGCTTATTTTGTGCAGGTCTGTTAATTGAAGATGGAACGATAACAGCTTCTGCTCTGTCAAACGACATGAGTTATGGAATCAGAGTCAGTACTTTGGATATGACAGGGGGAACACTTTACGCGAAGTCAGGTCCTTACGGCGGCAGTACAGCTGCATATTTTTCCGCTAATTATCCCGATGAGCTTACCATATTGCATAAGAAGGGGGATGAATATACAGAGGCAGTGAGTAAATATGTTTATGGTCATCAATACCTGTATGGAGATGGCATAGTGGCATATGATCTGAAATTTACCGTATCTCCGCCAGTTAAGTCCGCTTCGGTGAACAGTCAGATCGTCTCTGGTATGACTGGAACTGCACTCTCAGGAAATAATTCCATCACCATCACTCTGGCAAATGAAGTATTTTCCAATTTGCATAAAGATGAGAATGTATCTGACTGGTTCCAGAATCTTCCAGAGGGAATTATTGCAAAGATAGAAAATATTTACACTGACGGACAAGTAAGCATCGCTTTTTCCGGCACTCCAACCCGGAAATCATATGAAACCATGAGTATTACTATTCCGGCCGATAAGCTGGAAAGTGCACAGGCATTATCCGTTGCAAAGAATAGCGACGCCAGGTTTAAAATTGAACAGGCAGGGCTTCGAAGTGACATGCTGGATTTAACATCAGACCTCGTCTGGTACCGGGACTTAAATGGAGAATTAGTCAGTAAGAATCCAATAATAAGTGACATCGATGATACTTCCGAGGGCTGGAAATGGTTTCATTCCCAAGGTGTACTTTTATTAGAGGGGATTAATATAATCAGTTCTGATGAGATTGGAATTAAACTTCCCGCTGGAACAAGAGTTCTTCTGGCTGATGACAGCGACAACCATGTAAGTGTTTCAGATACAAATAGTGATTCTAACTTCGCAGGTATCTATTGCACCGGTGACATGGAAATGGCTGGCAATACAGGACGACTTCAGATTTCAGCAGGAGATACCTTTGGAACGTATAGTGCCGGCATTTATGCAGTGGGCATTCTTTATATCAGCGGTGGCGAAATTACTTCCATAGCAGGAGATGCTTATTATAGAAGCGTTGGTATTGTATCAGACAGTGGAATTGAAATTACAGACGGCACTGTATTTGCCAAAAGCAGTTCTGTCAGCAGTCTTGATGGAATTGCCACTGCCATACATGCCAGATATGGAATCATTGACGATGGGATGGTTATTCTCCAGAAGGTTGAGGGAGAATTCACGGAACCCGCAATTGTAAGAAATGGAAATGCAAGTGTTAATTATGTTTTTGCAGATGATATAGTTGCATCTGATTTAAAAATCAGCAGAAAAACAGCAATTAAAAATGTGGGGGGAAAAGCAACTGTTTCTTTCAGCGGAACAACCATAGATCTCTCACAAATCACCTCATTGTTTACTGTAGATAAGAATGCAGGAAAACGGATTTATGCCATTGAGGAAGAAAGTACGGGTGCTGGTACCATTTCAGGTAATATACTTACGGTTACCAAAGCAGGAACCATTCGAATCAGTCTTACAACAGAAAAAACACAGACTCATGCAGCTGGTCAGAAAGTATTTGGTATCCTTACGGTTAACAAAGGCACGAAGGCAAGCGCTCCAGCAAAGCCCGATGTGACAAATGCCACTGAAAATGGCGGCAATAACGGTAAGATCACTGGACTGATTCCCAATACCAGATATGAGTATAAGAAAGACAACGGATCATACAAAGAGGTAATCTCCAATGAAAACGGAGAAATCACGGGTCTGTCCGCTGGTTCTTATGTGGTACGTTTTGCAGAAACTGAACTGTTTCTCGCCAGCGCTGATTCTATGACTATAACAATCGGACAGCCAGGCACAAGTAACGGTGGAAACACAGGCGGAAACACAGGCGGAAACACAGGCGGAAATTCCGGCAATAGCTCCGGTGATTCCTCCTCTTCCACAAGCGGTTCTTCCTCTATCCCCACCCAGGCGATTACAGGAGCGGCCCAGAGTACGGCAACCGTTGACAACAGTGGAAATGCAGCCGTAAGCGTTACTGACAAAAATATTACGGACGCAATCGCTAACGCCAGAGCAAACGCAGCGAAAAAAGGTGTAAATGCAGGAGATATAAAAGTAGCACTCCAGGTATCTACAGGTGGCATGGACGCCTCTGCCGTAACAGTAAACTTACCGAAAAACATACAGCAGCAGGTAATAAGTAATAAAATTTCCAGTGTAGAAATGATGATTGACCGGCCGGATATCACAATCGGAATTAATCTGGCTGCAGTCACGGAAATTAACCGCCAGGCCAATGCAGATGTACAGCTTACGGCAAAAAAAGTGGAGCCAACCACACTTAGCGGAGCGGCAAGAAGCCAGATCGGCACACGCCCTGTCTATGATTTAAAGGCAAGCTATGAAAGCGGAACAAAACATGTTTCTAACTTTGGTACTGGTTCTGTTTTCGTAAGTATTCCTTATACTCCAACATCGGAGGAAGCAATTGGAGGACTGTATGCAGTTTATGTGGATGAGCAGGGAAATCCAGCCCGTGTGAAAGGTTCTGCCTATGACAGAAACAGCAGAAGCGTGATTTTTACCACAAACCATTTTTCTGTATATGGATTGGGTTATGAAACCCCGGCAGCAAAATTAAAGGATACCAGCAGTCATTGGGCCAAGGATTCCATTGATTATGTAGTTGGCAGAGGTCTGATCAACGGTATATCCGAAAACGAATTTTCTCCGGACAATGCCATTACCCTGAAAGTACTGGCAAAAGCTCTTGGAAAACTGGCGGACATTGATCCAAATGCTTATTTAAAAGATGGAATGGCAGACAGCGAATACAGCCCATATATTCAGTGGGCGAAAGAAAATGGGATAACAGGAAACTGGGAAAACAGCCAGGTTGCCCCAGATCATTCATTATCCCGTGAAGAGGCAGCAGCCATCCTGGCAAACTATGCGAAAGCAACAGAATATAAGCTTCCTCAGGTCCGCAGTGCCGTAGTCTTTAGTGATGCAGCAAAGATTCAGAGCGGATATCAGGAAGCAGTAGCAGCAATGCAGAAGGCAGGTGTTATCCTGTCAAAAGAAGGAAGCAGCTTTAATCCAAAGGCCAATGCAAGCCGCGCTGAGATTGCCGCTATGCTTCACCGCTACATCAAGCTGACCATTGATCCCTCCACTGCCGAAAAATGGGCGAAAAATGACAGCGGTCAGTACCTGTTCTACAGAGAAGGAAAAGCCGTCACTGACTGGCAGACCATTAATGATGTAACGTATTTCTTCGATGGCAGTGGTATCCTGGTATCCGGCCGCTGGATTGAAATCCAGGGAAAATGGTACTACTTTAACGCTGACGGCTCCCTTGCCAGAAGCACGAAAGTAGATGACTATGAAGTGGATGAAAAGGGCGTAAGAAAATAAATAAAACCATTTGAAAATAAGACCGCAGGAAGCGTACAAAATCCTGTGGTCTTATTTCGTGATTTGACAAAGTGACAACTTTAACATATAATATAAGTTGTCACTAAATAAGAAAGGAGCGTAATTGATGATAAAATTTGAGAATATTTCAAAACAGTATAAGACAAAAAAGGTTCTCAATGATATTACCTTTACCGTACAAAAAGGAAGCCTGGTGGCAATTATTGGAGAGAGCGGCTGTGGAAAGACAACGCTTTTAAAGATGATAAACCGCCTGATAAAACCTACCTCCGGAACGATTTGTATTGACGGCAAAGATACTGCTGCCATGGATGAAGTTACCTTGAGAAGAAGAATCGGCTATGTCATCCAGCAGACAGGACTCTTTCCCCATATGACCATAAGAGAGAACATAGAGCTGATCCCCAGGCTTGAGAAAATGCCGTTAAAGGACAGGGAAGAGAATACAAAAAGATTGATGCAGATGGTCGGGCTGGATTGCAGTGAGTTTTTAGACCGGTATCCTACGGAGCTCAGTGGAGGACAGCAGCAGCGTGTGGGTGTAGCCAGAGCCTTTGCTACAGACCCGGATATTATTCTCATGGATGAACCGTTTTCCGCATTGGATCCCATGACCCGTTCCGATTTACAGGATGAACTGGTGCTGCTTCAGGGCAAGCTGAAAAAAACAATCATTTTTGTTACACATGATATGGATGAGGCCATTAAAATTGCCGACATGATCTGTATTATGAAGGACGGAGACATTTTACAATATGATACACCAGAGAATATTTTAAATAATCCGTCAGATGAATTTGTATCAAACTTTGTGGGTAAAAACAGAATCTGGTCCTCTCCGGAATTTATCCGGGTATCTGATATTATGATTGACCAGCCGGTTACAGCAGCAAAAGATCTTTCCATATTAAAATGTGTGGATAAGATGCGTCAGAATAAAGTAGACACGCTGTTGATTATTGACAGGGAAAGCCGGCGCCTGGAAGGCATGGTAAAAGCCAGCGTGTTAAGAAGCGTGGAAGATAAGTCAAAACAGGCGAAAGAATATATGACCCAGGATTTTAAAGTACTGCAGCCAGATGAGAATATTCTGGATGCCTTGAAGATCGTTACCGATTATAAAGTATCTGCCGTCCCGGTTGTGGATGAAAGCAGACGTTTAAAAGGTCTGATTACAAAAAGCAGTCTGGTAACCACCTTAAGTCAGCAATATTTTGAGTATGAAGGAGGAGATGCGTAAATGAATTTTTGGACTTATATTGGAGACAGTTACCCGCAGATCATAACCTTGCTGATTGAACATGTGAAGCTGACAGCAATATCCGTGGGGCTTGCAATCTTAATTGGTGTGCCTCTCGGAATATTAATCGCCTATGCATCAAAAGCCAATAAACCAGTGCTGACAGCAGCAAATATTATTCAGGCCATTCCAAGTATGGCATTGCTGGGATTTATGATTCCGCTGCTTGGTATTGGTACCGTTCCCGCTATTGTTGCGGTTGTTCTTTATTCTCTGCTTCCCATCATAAAAAACACCTATACAGGTATCGAAAATTTAAATCCACAGACAATCGAAGCAGCCAGAGGAATTGGCCTGACGCCCTTACAGGTTCTGACAAAGGTTCAGATCCCTCTTGCCCTTCCGGTAATTATGGCAGGAGTGAGAATTGCATCTGTCACAGCAGTAGGACTTATGACCATGGCTGCATTTATCGGAGCGGGCGGACTGGGTTATCTGGTCTTTTCCGGAATCAGGACAGTGAATAACAACCAGATTCTGGCAGGAGCCATTCCAGCGTGTATGCTGGCTTTAACGGTTGACTTTATCATCGGACTGGTTGAAAAACTGGTTACCCCCATCAGTCTGCAAAAGGGAGATAAAGCAGAGAAAATAAAGAAAAGAACCGTTCAGAAAGCGGGGCTTGGTGCAGCGGCAGTTCTGCTTGCAGCCGTATTTTTATTTACTTCAATCGGCACCGGCAATCAGGAGGGCAGGACTATTTCCATCGGCTCTAAGGATTTTACGGAACAGGAAATATTGGGGAATCTGGTGGCGGATTTAGTAGAAGCAAGAACTGATATAAAAGTGAACCGCAGGCTGAGTCTGGGTGGAACTCAGGTTTGTGCAGGCGCACTAAAGAGCGGAGATATTGATCTTTATATTGAATACAGCGGAACTGCATATACAGATATGTTAAAATATCCGCCAATCAGTGATATGGAAAAGGTTTATGAAACCGTGAAAAAGGAATATGGAGAGCGTTTTGATCTGGCGGTTTTAAAACAAATGCAGTTTAACAATACTTATGTACTTGCAGTCAGCCAGGAGACTGCTAAGAAATATGGAATCGGGACAGTCAGTGATTTATCCAGGATAGCAGGTACTATGACTTCTGGCACTACGTTTGAGTTTTCCAACAGAGAAGACGGATTGACTGGAATAGAAAATACTTATGGATTTAAAATGGGTAATAAACTTACCATTGACGGCTCACCCCGCTATACCGCACTGGCTGGTGGAGAGGTGGATGTGGTGGATGCATTTGCCACGGACGGACTCTTAAAGAAATTTCAGCTAAAGACACTGACTGATGACAAACACTTTTTCCCTCCTTACTTTGCCATGCCTGTGGTAAGGGAAGAAGCACTGGAAGAATGTCCGGAATTACCAGGATTGTTAGAAGAACTGGGAGTGTTGCTCACAGACGATGTCATGGCGGAACTGAACTATAAAGTGGATGAACTGCAGCAGACCCCGGAAAAGGTGGCTGGAGATTTCTTAAGAGAAAGCGGGCTGATATCATGATTTTTTCTTTTGTGTTGTTTTTCATTCTTTCCCATTGCTTTTGCAGCCCCGGTATATGCCGGCTGATCGCTGGAGAGAAGGAACTGACACAGAAGGAAGCAGGGATTAGTTATGCGTTTGGAACGTATTTAAGGGCAGATGCATTACTTCTTTTTCTTTTATGGACATTAAGCTTTTTTTCAATCCCTTATCTTTATCAGGGAGCTGGAATGCTTTTTCTGTTTGTTACAGTTCTTTTCCTTAAAAAGATGATAAAAATTTTAAATTTACAATGATTAACAGGAGACTGCTGTAAGGAAAATTCGTTCTTACAGCAGTTTTTACGATTTATTTGGAAAAATTTAGAAAATTATAAGAATTTTAATATTTAAATCATTATAACACCCCGCTATAATAGGATAGAGACAGAAATTGATATGGAGGGTACGAGCATGAAATTTTTCAGGAAGAAAATAGAAGAAGAAATGCAAGTGGCGCAAGCCGGTCCTATGGCCGATGATGACTTTGAAAAAGAATTGGAGCATCTGATGACTGAGGAGCACGGGGGTAAAAAGAAGAAAAAGCTTTTTAAGAAAAAATGGAGCAGAAAAAAGAAAATTATTATGGGCTCTGCAGTTACTGTAGTGTTCCTTTTTATTGCCTTTAAAAGTGTGGCAGGCGGAAAAAGTGCAGCTATGCCGGTTACAGCAACACCTTTAAAGAAAGGTGAAGTTACGGAAATCCTTTCTGTAAGCGGTCCGGTACAGGGTACGGACAGTGTGGAGGTGGTTTCAAATTTACATGCTGAGATCCTGGAACTAAAGGTAAAAGAGGGTGACAAGGTAGAGAAGGGGCAGCTGTTGGCCACCCTTGATGATAAGGACGCGAAAAAAGGAGTGGATATAGCTCAGAATGCTTATGATCTTGCTGTCAGTACATATAAAGATAAACAGCTGGAAGCAGAAAATGGTTATGCCAAGGCAAAGCAGGAGTTTGAGACGGCAAAAGCAAATTACAACAGAACCCTTCTTCTTTATCAGGGTGGAAGTGCCACGGGAGTTGAGCTGGAGACTGCCACCAATACCATGAATGATGCGGCCAGGGAGCTTACCACCTATACGATTAAGGATGGGAAACCGGTAGCCAATGAATCCTATTCTCTGCAGATTGAAAAAGAAGCATTTGAGCTGGAGCAGAAAAAGGAAGCGCTGGAGAATACAAAAGTAACCAGTCCTATCGCAGGAACTGTTGTAAGGGTAAATTGCAAGGTGGGGCGTTTTGCGGATAAAACCGATGACGATAAGCCCATGTTTATCATTAATAACCTGGATGTCCTTGAGATGAAAATTAACGTAAGTGAATATTCCATCGGCAAGGTAAAAGTAGGGCAGCCGGTAGCGATTAACGCAGACATCTTAAATGGTGATACAGTAAACGGTGAAGTAACGGATATTTCCCCGACTGGAGAAGAAAAGGGAGGCGGTTCTACGGAACGTGTCATCCCAACCACCATTCGAATCATTGACCAGAATACAAAGCTGATTGCAGGAATTACGGCAAAGGCTAAAATCGAACTGCAAAAAGCCGAAGATGTATGGGTCGTTCCTATTTCGGCGCTGATTCAGAATCCCGACGGAACCATGGCAGTAGCTTCCGTTGTTAACAACACTGTCAAATACATACCTGTAAAGACCGGTGTAGAAAGCGATATTGAAGCGGAGATCATACCGGACGAAGAGGGCGCCTTAACAGAAGGTCTGCAGCTGATTGAAGCACCATCCCCTATGATTACAGATGGAATGACGGTACACGTGCTTCCGTCTCAGCAATAGGGAGGATGTTATATGTGGAAAAAGAAAGAAGTGATACCTGACTATATCACCCAGAATGTCAGCGAAGATCTGATTAAACTGGTTGATATGGTAAAGATTTATGATACCGGTTCCATTAAGGTACTGGGATTAAAGCGGGTAAACTTAACAATAAAGCGGGGCGAGTTTGTCGCCATTATGGGGCAGTCAGGTTCAGGAAAATCAACACTGATGAATATACTTGGCTGTCTGGACCGGCCAACCATGGGACATTATTTTCTGGATGGCATTGATACAGCGGATCTTCCGTCAGATGATTTATCTGCCATCAGAAATCGTAAAATCGGATTTGTTTTTCAGTCCTTTAACTTAATATCCAGAACATCGGCTTTAAAGAATGTGGAGCTTCCCATGACCTATGCCCACATCTCTAAAAAAGCGAGGGAAAAAAGAGCACTTGAGCTTTTGGAACGGGTAGGTCTGGGAACCAGATACGAACATATGCCCAATGAATTATCCGGAGGTCAGAGACAGAGGGTTGCAATAGCCAGAGCGCTGGCAAACGAGCCGCCCCTGATACTTGCAGATGAGCCCACTGGTAATTTAGATTCGGCTTCATCAGTGGAAATCATGGAATTGTTTTCCAAGCTGCATAACGAGGGAGCAACGGTAGTATTGGTTACTCACGAAGAAGATATTGCCGCGTTTACCAATCGGATCATCCGTTTCCGGGATGGAAATCTGGTCAGTGATACACCTAATATTCCCATATCAAAGCGGGAGAAGGAAGAGCTGGAAGAGCCGGAAGAGCCGGAAGAACCAGAGTATCAGAGTGGGGATGCATTATGCTGAGAGAAAATATGAGTATGGCGTTACACGCCATTAGATCCAATAAAATGCGTTCATTTCTCACTATGCTGGGCATCATTATCGGTATCGGCGCAGTGATTGCCATTGTATCTGTTGGAGACAGCATGAGAAATGTTTTTACAGATGCGTATAAAGATGTTGGTATTAACAGGGCCCTTATTCTGGTATCCTGGGAGGTGACTGATTTCCGCAGTTCCGATTATTTTGACAGAGATGAGATGGAACGGGTGAAAGAGGTCTTTCATGATAAGATAGCGTACGTTGATACCAATTCAAGCGCTGATACAGAAGCGATAAACCGCTTAAAAAAGGTGAAATTCGAATTTCAGGGGGTAGACTATAATTATACGGATGTTCAGCCCCAGAATATTATTTACGGCAGATTTATCAATGAGGCAGATGTAAAAAAAGCGGCAAACCATGTGGTACTGGAGGATAAGGGGGCAGTGCAGCTTTTTGGAACGGCCGACTGCGTAGGACGTACTTTCCGCATGACTGTCAACAAGAATACTCAGGAGTTTACTGTGGTGGGGGTATATCACAAGGATTTGTCTCCCCTGGCTGCCATGCTTCTGAACAACGGGCAAAAGCAGGCCGGATTTATCCCTGACACTGTGGTAAGTCCAAAAGGCGACCGGTTTCAGTTGCTGAATTTTTATGTTCGTGATGGAGTGAATATGAAAGAATTTCAGCCTGAAATCGTCAAATACATTGCAAAGACAAAAGGCCGCAAAGAATCAGACATCCGTGTGATGTCTGTCGTGGATCAGATGGGTGACGTGGATTCCAAGCTTTCAGCTATGTCAGCAGCGGTAGGAGGAATTGCCGCCATCTCTCTTTTAGTAGGGGGAATCGGGATCATGAATATCATGATGGTGTCGGTAACTGAGCGTACCAGAGAAATTGGAATCCGGAAAGCGCTTGGTGCCAGAACCAGGGATATTATGATTCAGTTTTTGACGGAATCGGCACTGATGTCGGCATGCGGTGGTGTGATTGGCATCATTCTTGGAGTGGCGATTGTAATGATTGGAGGAGCGGTTTTAAAAACAACCGTAATCGTAAGACCATCCGTGGTTGTTATGGCAGTGGGATTTTCCGGGCTGGTAGGTATATTTTTCGGAATTTACCCGGCTTCAAAGGCGGCTAAGGCAGATCCAATCGAGGCATTGAGGTATGAATAGGAGGGAAGCATGCTGTTTGAAAATATGACGATGGCGGTTCATGCCATAAAGGCGAACAAAATGAGATCTCTTCTTACCATGCTTGGGATTATCATTGGAATCGGATCGGTGATTGCCATTGTATCCATTGGTGATACCATGCGGTTTATGATTTCTGATATCTATAAAGATGTGGGAACAACCCTGGCGTATGTTTACATCTGGCCCTCTGACGGCAGTGATATGAGACAAAGCGATTATTTCAGCGTGGATGACGTTGACCGCATCAGGGAAGTTTACAAAGATGAGATCACATATATAGACAGTAGTTCGCAGCAAAATGTGGAAGCTGTTTTTGGCAGAAACAAGGTGAAATTCGCGCTGGAGGGGATTGGTTCCAATTATCCAAACGTTCATAAGATTAACATCATATACGGCAGGAATTTAAATGAGGGAGATATAAAAGGAAGAAAAAATCATGTTGTTCTGGAAGCAGAAGGGGCAAAAGAGCT
Organism: Lacrimispora xylanisolvens; assembly: GCF_002934545.1. Taxonomy (GTDB): domain Bacteria; phylum Bacillota; class Clostridia; order Lachnospirales; family Lachnospiraceae; genus Lacrimispora; species Lacrimispora xylanisolvens. The sequence goes on along the minus strand of NZ_PTJA01000005.1, from coordinate 185,114 downwards.
GTTTGGTACGGAGAATGCAGTAGGTAAGTCTTTTCGGACAACGATTTACGGAGATACGGATGATTATGATGTGGTAGGAGTTTACCGCAAAGAAGAAAATCCATTCTTAGCCATGGTAGGTGGTTCTGGTGAGAATAAAGAAGGTTATCTGCCTGAGTCTATTCTGGTATGGCCCAATGATACAATTTACAATATCAGGCTTTACGCAAAAGAAGGGACTGATATGAGCTCTTTTTCTGAACGTTTTTCCCAGTATATAGCCAAGAGCAAAAATAGAAAAAGAGAAGATGTTACCTTTTATTCCGTATCCAGCGAAATGGGAAGCGTGGACCAGATTATGGGCGGTCTGTCTGCAGCCGTAGGAGGCATTGCAGCAATTTCCCTTCTGGTAGGCGGAATCGGAATCATGAATATTATGCTGGTTTCTGTTACAGAGCGGACCCGGGAAATCGGTATCAGAAAGGCTCTTGGAGCAAAAACCTGGGATGTTATGGTCCAGTTTCTCACTGAATCGGCCATACTTTCTGCAATGGGGGGAATCATCGGTGTTATAACGGGGGCAGGACTTGTTTTTCTTGGAGGCACCCTTCTTGGAATGACAGTAGTCATCAAACCAATGGTAATTATTATTGCGGTTGGATTTTCTGCGCTGGTGGGTGTGTTTTTTGGAATTTACCCGGCATCCAAAGCGGCAGGGAAAGATCCCATTGAGGCCTTACGATATGAGTAAAAAGCGCAGCAGGCATGCTGTGCTTTTTTTTCGGAAAATAAAAAATTCCTTAAAGGCTCGCAAAGTAAAAGGTTCTATGCTATAATAGGGTGATATCTTATGGTATAGTGAGGAGACTATATGCTGAGTGAAGAAAAAATTAAAATCATGACTAATCTCGCGATGTTTGAGAAACATGAAGGTAAGAGAATATTTCCGATTAACCGGTACTTCAAAAGTGACTATGTCAGCAGCAAGCTGTTCCGCTCCTTTTTCAGCTACACCTTTAGTTTTTTATCCTGTCTTCTTTTATGGGGACTTTATTACATGGAGCGGTGGCTGAATACCATGGATTTAAAGAGCCTGACAGGAACGGGTATCAGAATTGGTATCATTTATGCTGTCGGTCTCGGGGCATATCTTGGGATCAGCATCTATATATATATGAAGCGTTACGAATATGCAAGCCGGGGAATGAAGGTTTATCTGGCAAAATTAAAGAGACTGGACAAGCGCTATGATGGAAACACCAGATCAATAAAAAGAATAAAAGGAGGGCGTACATCATGATGGGCCTTCTTGTGTTAAGAGAACGATTGAAAGAGTTTTATGCAAGGTATGGAATCTATATCACTCCTGTTATCAAGTTTATATTCAGTTTCCTGGCATTTTCTTTAATGAACAAGAATATTGGATTTATGACGAAACTGACAGAACCGTTGATACCACTGGTTCTGGCTTTGGTCTGCTCATTTCTGCCTTATGGAGCTATTTCTTTTGTGGCAGCCTGCTTTATGCTCGCCCATTTATCAGGTATTTCACTGGAAGTTACTCTGGTTATGGCTGTGTTTATACTGGTGGTTGGACTTTTGTATTATGGCTTCCAGCCGGGAGACAGCTATCTTCTGGTATTGACACCGGTATTTTTCCTGTTAAAGATACCCTATGCGATCCCACTGATTGTAGGGCTTTCCGGAGGAATTGTTTCCGTTATCCCGGTGGGATGCGGTGTTTTTATCTATTTCACCCTTCTGTATGTAAAACAGAATGCAGGAGTTCTGACCAATGATTTGTCCACGGATGAGATGCAGAAGTTCATGCAGCTGATGAAAAGCCTGCTGGCCAATAAACTGATGTTAATTATGGTGCTTGCTTTTGTTTTGGCACTGTTAATTGTGGTGATAATCAAAGGGCTGTCTATGGATTATTCCTGGGTAGTGGCGATTATCGCCGGTACAATAGCACAGCTAAGTGTTATTTTCATCGGGGATATCACTGCAGATGTGTCGGTATCGGTACTTGGGCTCTTTGGAGGAGTGCTTGTTTCCCTCATACTGGCAGGGATTTATACTTTTTTCGTTTTTACAGTGGATTATACGCGTACGGAGTACGTACAGTTTGAAGATGATGACTATTATTATTATGTCAAGGCGGTTCCAAAGCTGACAGTCAGCACCCCTGATGTAAAAGTTCAAAAAATAAATGCCAGAAAGCTCCAGAGACCGCAAAGGTAAGAAGAACAAAAAGGGAGGTGGATCACATGGCAAATTTTTTAGATAAGATGTATTCCTGGGTATCATTCCTTCCCAGAATTTCAAAGACGAATCTGGTTGAGATTATTATCATAGCTGTTTTGCTGTATGAGCTTCTGACCTGGATTATGAATACAAGAGCCTGGACCCTGTTAAAAGGGATCATAGTAATCTTTGTTTTCTATGTCTTTGCTTATGTTTTTCGTTTGGATAATATTTTCTGGATACTCAATAAGATTGCTGCTCCGGCAGTAACCATGGTAATTGTGATCTTCCAGCCGGAACTTCGCAAGGCGCTTGAACAGCTGGGAAGCAAGAATCCATTTACCGGAATTCTTACGTTTGACGATGGAAGAGACAATTCCGGATTTACTGATAAGACCATTAATGAACTGGTGAAAGCCACCTTTGAGATGGCGAAAGTTAAGACAGGAGCCCTGATTGTGATCGAACGCGGCGATTCCTTAAAAGAGATTGAACGGACTGGAATCGAAGTGGGCGGAGTTGTCAGCAGCCAGCTTCTTATTAATATCTTCGAGCATAATACCCCTCTTCATGACGGTGCTGTAGTTGTCCGGGGAAACCGGGTAGCAGCAGCGACCTGTTATCTTCCTCTGTCTGATAACATGACCATCAGTAAAGATCTGGGAACCAGACACAGGGCAGCGGTTGGAGTCAGTGAAGTCAGTGACAGCCTGACCATCGTGGTTTCTGAGGAGACCGGACGGGTAACGGTTGCGTTAGAGGGAGGATTAAAGCGGATAGCAGATGCAGATATGCTGAGAACCATTCTGGCAGGAGTCAAGCAGGCGGGAGAGGAAGGAAGCAGGTTCAGGATTTTGAAGGGAAGGCGTAAGAATGAAGGAAAAGCTGTTAAATAACCTTGGACTGAAAGTTGCGTCGCTGGTGCTTGCGCTTGGGGTATGGATGGCAGTGGTGAATATATCAAACCCGGTCATTAACGATTCCCAGCTTGTTACGGTTGAAGTCCGTAACGAGGAAGCTTTAAAGGCGGCAAACTTAACCTATGAAATTGATGGCAAGGATGTTGTGGCAGTCAGCTATCAGGTGAGAACCAGAGACCGTTCTCTGGTAAAAGCATCAGACTTTCATGCGTACGTTGATTTAAAGGATTATAATGTAACGGGTGCTATTCCTATTACAGTAGAGATCAATAAAGATAAAGAAAGTCTGGTAAAAAGCGATACCATTACGGCGAAGCCCATGGTAATCCGGATTAAAGCGGAACAGCTGCAGACCAAAAAGTTTGATTTGCAGGTGGATACCAAAGGAACAGGAAAAGAAGGTTACAGACCTGGCACCATTAATCTGGTACCGGATAATGTAACAGTGGAAGGGCCGGAATCGGTAATTGGACTGATTAATCACATGGGAGTGGAGATCCAGATTAACAATAATGTGAGTTCGGATTTCAGTTCCTCAGGGACACCTCTTTTTTATGATGCAAATGGCAATAAGCTGGATCTTGCAAACAAGGTGACTGTTAATAAACCGGAGATTGATTATTATGTCCAGATGTTAAAGGCAAAGGAGCTCCCTCTTAATTACGAGGTTACGGGTCAGGTTGCCAAAGGATACCGCTATACAGGACTTGAGACAGATGTTAAGTCTGTTTCAGTGGTAGGAACCAAATCGGTGCTTGCCTCTCTTACGTCCATTGCAGTATCTTCTGATAAACTTAATATTGACGGTGCCACAAAGGATAAAGTGGTACAGCTGGATTTAAGCCAGTATCTGCCGCCGAATACCACCCTAGCAGGTGATAAATATAAAGATGTATCCGTTAAGCTGAAGGTGGAGCCGCTGACCACCCGAGTATTTACCCTTCAGCTGAATGAGCTTGATAAAAAGGGCATGTCTGCGGATTACAGCTATAGTTTCGATAAACAGACCTGTGATGTTACCGTAAAGGGGCTCAAAGAAGACTTGGATGCTTTGAAAGAAGAAAATCTAAATGCAGTACTTGAAGTCTCCGATTTAAATCCAGGCACATATCCCGGACAGCTTCATTTTGAAATTGCGGAAGGGTTTGAAATTACCGTTTACACGCCTTTTAATGTAACGGTAGCTACTGAGCCGGAGCACACAGGACCTGCACAGACGCAGGAAACCACTGTGTCAAGCACATCAGAAAGTGCGTCACAGTAAAAAGGGCCTTTTGAGGTATTATGAAGAAAAGTTGGAGGAATTCAGTATGGTCAGTGCTAAAGTTGTTATAAAGAATCCTACCGGTCTGCACCTGAGACCGGCAGGGATTCTTTGTAGGGAAGCCATGAACTTTAATTCAGTGGTGAGTTTTCGATTTAAGAACACCACTGCCAATGCAAAGAGTGTACTCAGCGTATTGGGAGCCTGCGTAAAAAGCGGCGATGAGATTACCTTTGTCTGTGAGGGAGCAGATGAAGAGGAAGCTCTGGCTACCATGATCAAGGCTGTTGAGGGGGGCCTTGGCGAATAGATTTTATCATTTTTTAATTAATAAGGAGGATTTTATGTTTAAAGGAACAAGCGCATCTGCGGGAATCGGAATTGGGAAAGCCGTTATCGTAGAAGAGACAGAACTGAAGATCAAAAAAGACACAATCACAGATGTGGATGCGGAAAAAGCCCGCTTTCAGAGGGCTGTAAACCAGGCGATGGAGGAAACCGACGCTCTGGCAAAGGATCTTGCCACAAGAGTGGGAGAAAAGGAGGCGGAGATTCTTAACGGACATCTTCTGCTGCTTTCAGATCCCATGCTGGTAGGTGAAATTGAAACTTCCATTACCGGGGAGATGGTTAACAGCGAATTTGCAATTGAGACTGTATGCAACACGTATGCAGATATGTTTGCCTCCATGGGAGATGAACTGATGCAGCAGCGTGCTACCGATATGAGGGATATCAAGACCCGTATGCAAAAGATATTACTGGGAGTCAGTTCCGTAGATATCGGAGCTCTTCCGGCAGGAAGTGTAATTGTGGCAAGAGATTTGACTCCGTCCATGACAGCTGGAATTAATCCTGCCAATGTAACTGGTATTGTGACAGAACTGGGTGGAAAGACTTCACACAGTGCGATTCTTGCAAGAGCCCTGGAGATTCCGGCAGTTGTTGCATTAGATGGCATCATGAGCCAGATTACAGACGGTACAGAACTTATCTTAGATGGATCAGAGGGAGTGGTATTTGCAGACCCGGATCAGGCAGTAAGAGAAGAGTATACCGCAAAAAGAGATGTATTCTTAAAAGAAAAGAAAGAACTGGAACAGTACATTGGAAAACCAACAGTGACAAAAGATGGAGTGACCATTGAACTGGTTGCAAATATTGGAAAACCGGAAGATGTGGATAAAGTTCTTCAGTATGACGGAGAAGGCGTTGGCCTGTTCCGTACGGAATTCCTTTTTATGGACCGGACCAGCATGCCTACCGAAGAGGAACAGTTTGAAGCATACCGCAAGGTAGCATCAGCCATGAACGGCAAGCCGGTTATTATCCGTACTCTGGATATCGGCGGAGACAAGGAGATTCCGTATATGGGTCTGGAAAAGGATGAGAATCCATTCCTTGGATATCGTGCAATCCGTTTCTGCCTGGACCGCAAGGATGATGTTTACCGTCCCCAGCTTCGTGCCCTTTTAAGAGCCAGCGCATTTGGTAATATCCGCATTATGGTGCCAATGGTAACCTGTCTTGAGGAATACCGGGAAGCAAAGGCGTTGATTGAAGAGATTAAGAAAGAACTGGATGAAGCATCCATATCCTATAAAAAAGATATTCAGGTTGGAATTATGGTGGAAACAGCCGCAGCTTCGCTGATGGCAGATGTATTTGCAAAAGAAGTTGATTTCTTCAGTATCGGAACCAACGATCTGACACAGTACACCATGTCTGTAGACCGTGGTAATGACAAGGTATCTTACCTTTACTCACCTCTGAATCCGGCTGTTTTAAGAAGCATCCGCCATGTGATTGAGTGCGGAAGAAAAGAAGGAATTATGGTAGGAATGTGCGGGGAAGCTGCAAGCGATCCCATGCTGATCCCCCTTCTTCTTGCTTTTGGCTTAAATGAGTTCAGTATGAGTGCTTCTGCTATTTTAAATGCAAGAAAGCTGATTACCGGATACAGCACACAGGAGCTTAAGGAAGTAGCCGAGCAGGCCATGACGTTCGTTACTGTAAAAGAAGTAGAAGATTATATGAAAGATTTTATTAGCCGTTCCTAATGGAATGAATGGGAAAGAATGCAGCTGTTGCCGTTAAGGCGGCTGCATTTTTTCCGAAAAAAGGTGAAAAGGCGATTATTTACTAAAGGGGATATGTTACGATGAGCGTTTATCTGATCAGTTATGCAGCATCTTATCTATTTGCAAGAGCCGGTTATTATTGGCTTTCCGGTTTAATCCTCATGCTTGCGGCACTCTTTCTCTACTGGTATGATTACAGGAGAACGGAGAATATCATTCATTTACGGGGATTGTTTTCCTTGTTCTGGGTAGGCGGAGAGGGCGTTGCCTGCTTAAAGCTTTCAGAGCTTTCTTCTGATTGGAGTATCATTACCTGGCTTTGTTTTCTGGTGGCTTACTTAGGGTTTTATATGACCTTTGAATTCATGATCAGAACACAGGGCTCTGCAGGAGGACAGCGTTCCAGCTGGTTTAGTTTTAAAGGATACGAAAAACCTCTGTTTCTGGCTATGCTGCTGACCACGGTACTGTCCCTTGGTGCATTTTTAATTGAGGCTGCTGTCCTGGGATTTATCCCATTTTTCATTAAGGGAATGCCTCATGCCTATTCCACATTCCACATCACGGGAATTCATTATTTTACTGTGTCCTGCGTTCTGGTACCGGCTCTTTCTGTGCTGTATTTCAGCATTGAGCAGGGAAGAAACGGATTCAGGCTGGTTATTACTGTGCTGATGGATTTAATCGCCTGTGCGATTCCGGTATTATGTGTTTCCCGTTTTCAGCTGATCCTGGCTGTAGGTCTGGCGATTCTTACCTATATTGCCATGGAGCACAGGCTGAAGATCATATACGGAGTGGGGCTTTTACTTGGAATGATCCCTATTTATGTGATTCTTACCATAGCAAGAGGTCATGATGTTACCTACTTAAACGGTATTTTTCAGATGAAATACAGTCAGATGCCTATTTTCATCACACAGCCATATATGTATATTGCCAATAACTATGAGAATTTTAACTGCCTGGTGGAATGGCTTCCATCCCATACCTTTGGACTTAGAATGCTGTTTCCTTTATGGGCGCTTTCCGGATTAAAATTCCTGGTACCTGCTTTGGTGGATTTTCCTATTTATGTAACCAAAGAAGAACTGACTACAGTGACTCTTTTTTACGATTCCTTCTATGATTTTGGCATCGTGGGAGTCATCTTGTTCAGCTGTATTTTGGGAGCCGTGGCATTTTTCCTGATGCGGCTTGTAAAGCGGGTAAGAAATCCAATCGGCTATCTGTTTTATGCCCAGTTTGCCATGTATTTAATTCTGTCATTTTTTACAACCTGGTACAGCAACCCTGCAACCTGGTTTTATTTCGCACTGACTGGTGCACTGTATGTGTTCTGTTCCTGGAAGAATAACGGAAGGCATGAATAAAAGAATACTCATAGGAAGATGCGCATGGATCTGGCAAATGACCGGATTCATGCGCATGTTTTATGTCTGGCAGTTATATTATAATAAAATGGTATCCTCTTTTATGGTTTCTGATGGGGAGATGTGAAACTTATTTTTGTAAGCTCTGGAGAACGTAGAATAATTTTTAAATCCGCAGGAAAAACATACGTCGGTAACGGAAATGCCGGTTCTTAAGCGTTCTCTTGCCAGCAGAAGGCGTTTTTCCGTAATATAATCGAAGAGGGTATAGCCTGTCTCTTCTTTAAAAAGATGCATCAGATGATAGCGGCTGATAAAAAATGATTCTGCAATTAAATCCACGGTCATGTCTTCTGTCAGGTGGCTGTTAATGTGATCCATGATACTTAAAATCCTGGCATCTCCGGTAGACGGTGGCAGATACTGGACTCTGTTTGTCAGAGAGGCACGGTTTAACTGAATCATAAATTCGAGGAAGACTACCTGGCAGTATAAATCTTTTGCATAGCCGTCATGAGTGCAGGCATATTCCAGATTGGTTAATGTCCGGTACAAACTGCTCTTTTCCATGGAGTGGATTCTCAGTACATGGGAATGGAGCTCTCTGGATTTTTGAAAGCAGGCGCTTAAATCATAGTCATCTGACTGATATGCGTTTAAAAATCCCGGTGAAAGATAGACAATGATTCGTTCATAAGGAATGTGAGCTGCTATATCCGGCCGGTGTATGTCGTTATGGCTTACCAGAATGATATCATATGGTTCCAGAGAATAGGCGCAGCCCTCAATCCGGTATGTAACAGATCCCTGGATAAAAATAATTATTTTATCAAAATCATGATAGTGGTAATCATAGCTCTGCTTACCTTCGTCCATAAGGTGGAACAGTTTAAAATTGCTGTTTAGATAGCCCCGTTTTTCATAGTTAATCATTGTGGCAGGTGACACCTCCCTTCCGTTTTATAATACAACACTATTTGCAATATATAAAGCATTATATTAATAGAAATGCTGGAAAGTGCTGTCTATAATAGATAGTATCAATCAAATACTGGAATGAAAAGGAATGAATGATGAAAATAGCAGTACTGGCGGGCGGATACAGCCCGGAACGGGAAGTGTCCTTATCCTCAGGAGCCATGATTACAAATGCACTGATGGAGCAGGGGCATGAAGTATGTCTGATAGATTCTTATCTGGGAATTCCGGACGGGGAAGAAATCCGGTTTTACCGTTTAGAAGACGGCATGGAATTTTCCAGTCACATTGGCGAGAGTGCTCCCGATTTAGAACATGTGAGACGGAAGGGCGGCTTACGTGGAATTATGGGAAACCGGGTGATGGAAGCATGTATGGAGTCGGAGATGGTTTTTCTGGCACTTCATGGAGGAGCAGGAGAAAACGGCCAGATTCAGGCAATTCTGGACGGATTTGGGATTCCTTATACGGGAACCGGATTCGAGGGCTGCTTAAAAGCCATGGATAAGCATCTGGCTAAGCTTTTAATGCGGGAGGAGAATATTCCAACTCCCGAATGGAGACTTTATGAAAAAGGAGCCGGGACAGAGCCTTTTGTATATCCCTGTGTTGTCAAACCATGCGGTTGCGGGTCCAGCATTGGAGTAACCATGGTGGAAGAGGAAGAGCAGTGGAAGAAGGCACTTGAGACTGCATTTTCCTGTGAAAACACGGTGCTTGCAGAGGCGAAAATTACCGGCAGGGAATTTTCAGTGGGTATACTTGGAGGAACACCACTTCCGGCTATTGAGATTAAGCCCATAAGCGGCTTTTATGATTATGAGAACAAATACCAGCCGGGTAAGACGGAGGAGATCTGTCCTGCCAGTCTTTCAAAAGAGGAAGCGGATCATCTGGCGGATCTGGCTGTAAAAGTACATAAGGTTCTTTCACTTGGTTATTACTCCAGAGTGGATTTTATGATGAAAGAAGATGGCAGTATTTACTGTCTGGAAGCAAATACATTACCGGGGATGACACCTTACAGCTTACTTCCCCAGGAAGCAAAAGCTGCAGGAATCTCTTATCAGGAACTGTGTGACTTAATAGTCAGACATGGGAAAGGGGCATTAGAATGAATATAACTTTGGAAAAATATCATGGTCTTGGAAATGATTATCTTATTTTTGATCCCAATAAAAATGAATGCAAACTGACAAAGGAAAATATCCGGCTGATCTGTGACCGGAATTTTGGTGTAGGTTCAGACGGGCTGCTGGTTGGACCCATCATGGGGCAGGATAAGCTGGAAGTAAAAATATTAAATCCCGATGGAAGTGAAGCGGAGTTAAGCGGAAACGGTGTGCGGATATTCGGAAAATATTTAAAGGATGCCGGTTATGTCCAGAAAAATAAGTTTGTAATCAACACCTTAAGCGGAGAGCAGACCATCCAGTATTTAAACGAAGAGGGAACCAAGATTAAAGTTTCCATGGGTAAACTCAGCTTTTACAGCGATGAAATACCTGTTACAGGCCCAAGAAGAGAGGTTTTAAATGAAACCATGCTGTTTGGCAGCATCCCTTACCGCGTTACCTGTGTAAGCATCGGAAATCCTCACTGTGTAATCTGGTTAAATGATATATCAAAGGATCTTGTATGCCGGATCGGGAAACATTCTGAAAATGCCGGGTATTTTCCGGAACGGATTAATACCCAGCTTTTAAAGGTGCTGGACCGCACCAACATTGAGATCGAGATCTATGAAAGAGGAGCTGGTTATACCCTTGCCTCCGGAACCAGCGGCTGCGCAGCAGCTGGAGCTGCATACCGTATGGGGCTGACAGACCCGAAGATGTATGTGCATATGCCAGGCGGGGTTCTGGAAGTGGAAATCAAGGAAGATTACAGTGTTCTCATGACAGGAGAAGTGGGTTATGTAGGCAGATTTACCCTGTCTCATGAATTTGCAGAACAGGTAAAGGCACTTCAGTAAAAAGAGATAATTGGGCATGACAGCCGTCGCAGAAAGCCGTCTGAGTAAATTTGACAGCAGAAGCGGCTGTCATGCTTTTTGCTTATCCCATAAAAATATTTATTAATAAAATAAGAAAAATTCCTTGCATATTAAACCCTGAAATTAAAAATATTTCGTCACATAATCCAAGACAGGCTTAATTTCCAGGAACGTAAAATTCCCTGTTTATCATGGAAACAGGAAAAAATTGCCTAAAAAAATTTTAGTATTATTAAAAGAATTGTGCGGGTATTTGATAAAATGTGAATAATTATGATTTGTTATGAATAAAAATTCTGCTGCGGTATATTGCTAACGTGTTGACGAAAACTACATTTTCATACTATAATATACCTTAATTTAGTTACTGCAAAGAAGATATATTGCAGGAGAGGCGGGAGCTTATGAAGCGTATGTCGTGTGAAAACGGAGAAGCTGGTATTTACATAATTGACCAGGATTACAAGATTGTATATCTGAATGATATGGCAAAATTATATTATCCGAATTTACAGGTAGGAATGCACTGCTATCAAGGAATAGGAGTAAAATCAGCTCCCTGTACGGACTGCCCCTGGACAGGTGAGAACAGCGGTCCGGTGATTTCTTATAATACTGCCTCTCAGGCCTGGATGGCAATTTCTTCCGGGCAGATTGACTGGCCGGGCAGTGAAAACTGCAGGCTTATTATGTCACGGCCGGTAGATGAAAAAAATAAAAATCTGTTCTATTATCTGACTGAGTCAACGGTATATGACGGATTGCTGGAACTTAATTTTTTAGCGAATACTTATAAAGTTTTATTTCATGATAGTGAAAAGCTTGAATTGTCTCCTGAGGAAGGCCGGTTGGATCAGATTCTCACGGAAACACTGAATTTCATGGTGCATCCCGATGAAAAGCAGAGCTTTGAAGAATTTTGGGATTTATCATCCATGGCCTCTCGTTTGAGGGACAGTGACCGGGTATTAAGGGGAGAGTTCCGCAGGAAGATGCCAGGTGACGGATACTGCTGGATGAATCTGATTCTTGTTTTATTCCGCAGCGGGGAAGAGCCGGATAAAGATGCCATCATTATGTGTTATATCCAGGATATCGATGAGCGAAAGAAAAAGGATGAAGAAGAGGAAAGACGGCTCAGGGAGATAAGGGAAGAGACGGATTCCATGACAGGTCTTTACCGTTATGGTCCATTTTTTGAGAAGGCGGATTATCTTTTAAAAAATACAGATTCTACCGGATTCTTTATGGTGGCAATCGATATTGAACATTTTAAGCTGTTTAATGAATGGTACGGAGAAGAGGAAGGGGATCGTTTCCTAATAAGAATTGGCGATTATTTAAAAGAGATCGAGAAGTTTTACTCTTCTGTCGCCGGTTATATGGGCGGAGATGATTTTGTTATCCTCATTCCCGAAGATTTGTCCGTGCTGGAAGAACTGGAGGATGTGATTAACATCTATGCCAAGCAGTATGGGGGCAACGCGGGATTTATGCCTGCGTTTGGTGTGTACCGGGTTGAGGATTTAAGTCTCCCGGTAAGCATGATGTACGACAGGGCTGCCATAGCGCTTAATTCTGTGAAGGGCAATTATACGAAACGAGTGGGCTGGTATGATCCGGGAATGAAGCGGAAGATGGAAAGTGACCAGGTTCTGCTTTCTGAAATTCAGCGGGCACTTGAGAAGAAGGAATTTATATTCTATGCCCAGCCCCAGTGCAATATGCTGACAGGCAGGATTATCGGTCTGGAATCCCTGGTCAGATGGCAGCACCCCCAGAGAGGGGTGATATCACCCGGAGAATTTATTCCGCTGCTGGAACAGAACGGCTTTATTACATATCTTGACGTGTATGTGTGGGAGATGGTATGCAGACAGCTAAGCACCTGGATTAAAGAAGGAAGGCGTCCCATCCCCATTTCGGTAAATATGTCCCGCATGGATATTTATGCCATTGATGTTGTAGAGAAGTTTAAACAGCTGGTAAGCCGCTACGAGATCGATCCCAAATATCTGGAGATTGAGATTACGGAAAGTGCCTATGCGGAAGATTATGATCTGATCCGAAAAGTTGTGGAAGATCTGCGCAGGGCCGGTTTCCCCGTGTTCATGGACGATTTTGGAAGCGGGTATTCATCCTTAAACATGTTAAAGGATGTGAATGTGGATGTAATCAAGATTGATACCAAATTCCTTGATATGAACGAGAACAGCAAGGGAAGAGGGATGGGAATCTTAGAGACCATTGTCCGTATGGCCAGAGTGATGCAGTTAAAGGTCATAGCAGAGGGTGTGGAAGAAAAGGAACAGGTTGATTTTCTCATCAATATCGGCTGCATTTACGGACAGGGCTTTTATTACCATGAGCCCCTGCCGGTACACGTATTAGAAAAACTACTGGATGAAGACAACAATTTAGATTACAGAGGTATTCAGGCACGGCAGCTAAAGCAGCTGAAGCTGGAAGATCTGTTTAACGAGAATATCATCAGCGAAGCCATGCTTAATAACATGCTTGGCGCCATTGCATTGTATGAGATCTACGAGGACCGCTGTGAGATTCTCCGTGTGAATGAGGAATATTACCGTGTGACCGGAGATAATCCAATTGATATGGAAGAACGGAAACGGTATGTGTTAAACAAGGTATACAGAGAGGACATGGACTGGGTCCTGAATATTTTTGAGGAGGCCTATAACAATCCTCTTCAGGGGGCGGAAGGAACGTTTCGCCGTTACCGCACCAGCGGAGAATTAATGTGGGTGCATCTGCGCGTCTTCTTTTTACGGGAGCAGGATGATCACCGCCTTTACTATGGAGCGGTAAGGGATGCCACAGAGCAGATGGAACAGAGGCAGAAGCTGAAAGATTCCCAGAATATGTTAAGAGATGTATTGAAGATTGCCGGTAAGAATATATCCTTTAATAATATTGCAGAAGAGAATCAATGGGCAGCCAGCGCGGTTTTTGCCCAGATGGCACCAGGCGGTTTAATCGGAGTTTACTGTGATAAGGGGCTGCCTTTGTATTTTGCCAATAATGAGATGCTTCGTATTTTAAATTACGATTCTTATGAGGAATTTGCCAGGGAGACTGATGGGCTGGGAAGAAACCTTCTGCACCCGGAAGATTTAAACATGATACAGGGGAATACCCTTCGTTTTATGGCTCCGGGAATGGAATACACGTTCCGTCACAGGCTGAGAAAAAAAGATGGAACCTGGCTGTGGATGGTGGCCAAGGGCCGGGTGGTACAGGCGGAAGACGGAAGATTTGCAATTGTAAGCGCCTGCATGGATATTACCGATACCGTACTGGCACAGAAGCGTCTTCAGGAAGCCAACAGAACCCTGCGGTTTAAAAATGACGAGCTGGAATTTTTAAGCTCTGGTATGCTGGGGGGATATTACCGCTGCAGAAAAACCGGAGATATGGAGTTTTTGTATACAAGCCCCCGATTCCTTGAGATACTCGGCTATAGCAGTAATGAGCTGAATGAGCTCTTCCAAAATCGTCTTTTAAATATGATACACCCGGGTGATAGGGAAAAAATCAGGCTCATGACGGAGACCTTAAGTCCTGATGAGAGCTTAAAGGGCGTTGAGTACCGGATCCTGACCCGCAACGGGTACAAATGGATTCTTTGCCATTCCAGATTGTCCGTGAAATCAGGGGACAGCTTCCTTTATGGAGTGATGCTGGATATTGAGGAGCTTGGCGAGTTGTATAGTCAGGTGGAGGAATGCAGAACTCCGGTACTGCCAGAGGGAGTACGGTTCTTCCAGAACCGTGATGCAGCAGTGGGGAGGATGCAGAATTATCTGTCACGCCACAGATTTTTAACTTCAGGTCTTTTGCTGTTTTCCTTTCACGGTGGAAGCACTTATCCGGCAGGAAATTCGGCAAGACAGGTATTTTTGGAACAGGCGTTGTTCATGAAGCGGTTTTTCAGAGAAGACGATATCATGTGCCTGGATGGGGATTTTGAAATCCTGATTCTGTGCCGGAATATCAAAGAAGAAGATATGAAGGTAAAATGCAGGCGCATTTTAAAGGAATTAAGATATCAGATGATGAGCCAGGTATCCAAGGCACTGCTTCCTGTCCGTGCAGGTCTGACCGTAATCCGGGTTCAGGATGACGATTTTGAGGAATGCTATGACAGAGTGAAAGCTTCCCTGTTAAAAAATGCCCTTAGCACAGATCAGGAATTGTAAAGAAAGAATAGACCTCTTTTTTCATATGTGTTATAATCCACGTAAACCATTTCAGGATAAAGGAAGGAATAATGATATGATAGCAGACAAGATGAGACCCCTTGTAGAAAACAATTCCGCCATCCGCGCCATGTTCGAAGAGGGAAAGAAGATGGCTGCCGAATATGGTGCAGAAAATGTCTATGATTTCAGCCTCGGTAATCCCAACGTACCTGCACCGGATGCAGTAAAGCAGGCAATCCTTGATATTATGAATGAGGAAGAATCAACCATGGTTCATGGATATATGAGCAATGCAGGTTTTGATGACGTAAGAGAAGGCATCGCACAGTCCATCAACCGAAGGTTCGGGACTCATTTTCATGGAGGCAATCTCCTTATGACGGTAGGGGCCGCCAGCGGTCTGAACGTGATTTTAAAGACCATATTAGATCCTGGTGATGAGGTAATCGTATTCGCACCCTATTTTATGGAATATGGTTCTTACGTACGTAATTATGACGGCGTGCTTACTGTTGTTCCTCCCAATACAGAAACTTTTCAGCCAAATCTCCTGGAATTTGAAAGCAGAATCACAAACAGGACTAAGGCAGTCATTATAAATACTCCCAATAATCCAACCGGCGTGGTTTATTCTTCTGAAACCCTTCGGGAGATTGGTGCCATTCTGGAGCGGAAAGAAAAAGAGTATGGATCTTCCATACTCCTGATTTCAGATGAGCCTTACAGAGAGCTTGCTTATGACGGTGTTGAGGTTCCTTATGTGACGCTGTTTTACAGAAATACAGTGGTCTGCTATTCCTACAGCAAATCCTTATCTCTGCCAGGGGAAAGAATCGGCTATCTGGTCATTCCTGATGAGGTGGAGGATTCAAAGGCTGTGATTGCGGCCGCCAGCATTTCAAACCGTGTTCTGGGATGTGTCAATGCTCCGTCTCTGATGCAGAGGGTGATTCTTCGCTGCGTGGATGAAAAAGTGAACTTGTCTGCTTATAATAAAAACAGGGAACTTCTCTACAACCGTTTAACAGAATACGGATTTGAATGTATTAAACCGGAAGGTGCGTTTTATCTGTTTATAAAAACTCCGGAAGATGACAAACTGTTTTGTGAATATTGTAAAAAACACCGGGTTCTTCTGGTGCAGGGAAGTGCTTTTGCATGTCCTGGTTACGCGCGGATTGCTTATTGTGTATCTTATGAACAGATTGAACGTTCACTTCCTGCATTCCATGAGATTGCACAGGAATATGGACTTACCGCAGACAGGGAGGGCATAAGATGAAAGCATGGCAGGCGAATATCCGGACAGTAACCCCATATGTTCCAGGCGAACAGCCAAAGGGCGGGAACTTAATTAAACTGAATACCAATGAAAATCCTTATCCTCCGTCACCTCTGGTAAAAAAAGCCATTGATGAGATGGATTATGATACGTTCCGCAAATATCCGGATCCGTCTTCTACCGTTCTGACAAAGGCACTGTGTGAATATTATCAGATGGAGGAAGATGAGATTTTTGTGGGAGTCGGGTCTGATGATGTGATTGCCATGTCATTTCTCACATTTTTTAATTCTGAAAAACCAGTCTTATTTCCCGATGTGTCGTATTCCTTCTATCAGGTATGGGCGGAGCTGTTCCATATTCCTTTTGAGACACCTGTTCTGAATGAGCATTTTCTCATTCGTAAGGAAGATTATTATAAAGAGAATGGGGGAATCATATTTCCGAACCCCAACGCACCCACTGGCGTATTTATGCCATTAAGTGAAGTGGAAGACATCATTGCCCACAATCAGGAGTCGGTTGTGATTGTGGATGAAGCTTACATTGATTTCGGCGGTGAAAGTGCGGCCGGGCTGATTAAAAAATATGAGAATCTTCTGGTAGTGCAGACCTTTAGCAAATCCAGGTCTATGGCAGGAATGCGGATTGGTTTTGCAATGGGTAACAAAGAACTGATACGGGCTTTAAACGATGTAAAGTATTCTTATAATTCCTATACTATGAATATGCCAGCCCAGGTTCTGGGAGCGGAAGCGGTAAAGGATGACTGTTATTTCAGACAGACGGTTGAAAAAATTATAACCACAAGAGAGAAAGCGAAAGAACGTCTCAGCGAACTTGGGTTTGTATTTCCTGATTCCATGACTAATTTTATTTTTGCCAGTCATAAGGAGAAAAAAGCGGAAGATATTTACCTGGCGCTGAGAGAAAAACAGATTTTCGTTCGTTACTTTAAACAGCCAAGGCTTGATAATTATTTAAGGATCACCATTGGTACGGATGAGGAGATGGAAAAGCTTTATGATTTCCTGGAGAAATTTCTTTGATCAGACTATTTATCACTTGGACTTTTTCGGGTATTATAAAGACAGGAGATAAGCATGGAATTTGTAAAAAAATATAGCAGAATTTTATTAAATATTATTATCCCTATTATGTTTACTTATTTAATCTGCATCTGGGGACCAAGAATACTGAATTTCTTTCTTCCATTCGTAATTGGCTGGGTGATTTCAGTCATTGCCAATCCTCTGGTGCGTTTGCTGGAGAAACGCCTGAAGCTGGTGAGAAAGCACAGCTCTGTGCTGATTGTGGTGGCAGTACTGGCTCTTATTATTGGTGCTTTTTATTTAATCATATCAAAACTGATTTCGGAAGCAGCAGGATTTGTGAAAGATATCCCCCTTTACTATGATTCGGCCTGGGTGGAGGTTCAGAAGATGCTTCTGACAGCAGAAAATCTGCTGCGTTTTCTTCCCAGTGGAATTCAGGATTCGGTGAATGTATTTGTAACACATATTGGAGAATATTTAAATGTTATGGTGCAGAAGATCGCATCGCCCACCTTTATGGCTGCGGGCAATGTGGTAAAGAGTATTCCTGCAGCATTGGTTTACACGGTTGTAACCATATTTTCTTCCTATATTTTTATTGTGGACCGGGATAAAATTCTTGTTATTTTAGACCGGTATACTCCTGATGGATTTTCCGAATATTATAATTATCTGAAAAAGGATGTAAAACGTCTGGTAGGAGGCTACTTTCTTGCTCAGTTTAAGATCATGTTCATTATCGCAGGTGTACTGGCAGCAGGATTTCTGGTTCTGGGAGTGAAGTATGCACTTTTGCTTGCTGTCATTATTGCCATTCTTGATTTCCTTCCTATCCTTGGGACTGGAACCATCCTGATTCCCTGGGCGATTCTTAGGATTGTTTCAGGAGAATATGCCTTTGGCGTAGGTCTGATTGTGATTTACGTACTGACACTGGTATTAAGACAGATCATTCAGCCGAAGATCGTAGGAGATACCATGGGTCTTGATCCGTTAATGACATTATTATTTTTATATCTGGGATTTAAAATAAGCGGGATTGCCGGAATGATACTGGCTGTTCCCATTGGAATGCTGGTGATCAGCATTTATAAGTTCGGTGCCTTCGACCGGTTCTTTTACAGCATAAAGACCTTGGTTCAAGACATCGATGGATTTCGAAAAGAGAAAGATGATTAGATTAAAAGCAGTAATTGGAGGATACAATGAAAAAAAACATAAGATTGAGGATCGCCGCTTATCTGATTGCCTGTCTTATGGCTTCTGAGGCATTTGCTACCCCTTTAAATGGTTATTCGGCAGAAGCCTGGAAACTGGAGAATGGACAATATATCGATGCATCCGGTAATCCCATTACAGGAGTTTTAGCAAAGGGAATTACAGTGACCAAATACCAGAACAGACAGAATGAGGCAAACGGTGGGATTGACTGGAAGAAGGTGGCAGAGGACGGAGTTTCTTTTGCCATGGTGCGGATCGGTTACCTCAATGATATGGACCCCTATTTCTCAGAGAATATGAAGCATGCTTCGGAAAACGGTCTTAAGACCGGGGTATTTTTTTATACCCAGGCGCTTGATACCCAGACTGCAGTGGAAGAGGCCAGGTATGTGCTGCGTCAGGTTAAGGATTACCGGATATCTTATCCCATCGCCTATGATGTGGAATCCCAGTATCTGCTTGATAATAAGCTTTCTAAACAGCAGATTACGGATAATATCAATGCATTCTGCAAAACCATTGCAGATGCAGGCTATCGTCCCATTGTCTATGCAAATAATAAATGGCTGTCTCTTCATATCGATATGAGCCAGGTTCCATATGATGTATGGTATGCCAGATACGGAACGGTCAATGATTATCAAAACAGAACCATCTGGCAGTGTACGGATAAAGGAAGAGTGGCAGGAATTGATGGAGATGTTACGATCGAATTATCCTTTGCAGATTACGGTTCCATGATTCCGTCAGATGGCTTTAAAACCATTGATGGGGAACGGTATTACATGAAAAATTATGAAAGACAGACCGGCTGGATTCAACCGGATGGAGTGTGGTATTATCTGGATTCCAATGGAATGGTAGTTCATGATAAGACCATGGTAATAGACAATGTATCTTATACCTTTGGTTCGCAGGGAGAGATAACAAATCAGTCAAAATAATGGAGTTACAGGTGAAAAAAGAAAACGATTTAAATTCAGATCATATAAAAGGGCTGGTATGGAGGCTTGCGGTACCCTCCATGCTGGCTCAGTTTGTCAGTGTATTATATAGTATCGTAGACCGTATGTATATTGGAAATATCCCGGCGATCGGGGAAGTCGCCCTGGCAGGAGTTGGAATCTGCGGTCCCATTGTGACCCTGATTTCTTCTTTTGCTTTTTTGGTGGGAGCAGGAGGATCTCCCCTTATGAGCATTCGACTGGGAGAAAAAAACCAGAGAGCTGCCAGCCAGATTCTGGCCAACTGCTTTTTGCTCTTATTGATTTTTTCCGTTCTTATCACTGCAGTATCCTTTCTGTTGAAAGACCGCCTTCTCATGTGGTTTGGCGCGGGGAAGACCGTATTTCCCTATGCAGATGAATATCTTACCGTATATCTTACCGGGACCGTGTTTGCATTGCTTTCTGCAGGATTAAATCCGTTCATTGTAAGCCAGGGATATGCCGGCACAGCCATGAAATCCGTTCTCTGTGGAGCGGTGAGCAATATAATCCTGGACCCTATTTTCATTTTTGTTTTCGGAATGGGGGTAAAAGGTGCTGCTATCGCAACCGTACTGTCCCAGGTGATATCCTGTATCTATGTTCTTCGGTTTCTTTTTGGAAAAATCCCTCCCATTCGCATAACCTTTCAGGGGTATGACTCAGAGGTGATGAAGAGAATCCTTACACTGGGGCTTTCCCCGTTCCTTATCATTGCATTTGATAACGTGCTTATCATTTCCTTAAATACAGTGATCATGCATTTTGGGGGTGAGGGCAGTGCAGAAAAGCTTCTCACCTGTATGACCATTGTGCAAAGCTTTATGTTAATGGTAACCATGCCTCTTGGAGGTATTACAACAGGAACCCAGACCATTCTGGGTTATAATTTAGGGGCAGGAAGACCGGAGCGGATCAGGCAGGCAGAGCGCTATATTGCTCTTCTTGCAGTTGGTTTTACCACAGTAATGTTCCTGATTGCCCATACGGTTCCTCAGATCTTTGTACATATTTTTACCAGGGATCAATCCTATGTTGATCTGACTGTCAGCGGGATAAAGATCTATACCATGGGGATAATCCCTCTGGCACTACAGTACGTAATTGTAGACGGATTCACCGGTCTGGGAGCTGCAAAGGCAGCAATTTCCCTATCCATGTTCCGAAAGACAATTTTCCTTCTTGGAGCGGTATTATTGCCTGCATGGCTGGGGGTTAATTATATTTTTTACACAGAGCCAATCTCAGATTTCATAAGCGTAATGGTATCCATACTGGTTTTTACAACTTTGTTTGGACGAATCATACAGAAAGGGACAAAAGTTATTGACATATGACGAAAATAATTCTATGATATCCATAGTGAGTCATTGACTAAATAACAGGAGGTCTTGCTATGAAAATTGCGGTTACTTATGACAGAGGTAATGTATTTCAGCATTTTGGACAAACCACACAGTTTAAAATCTATGAGGTGGAAGACCAACATGTAATATCACAGGATGTTGCGGATACCAATGGAGACGGTCACGGTGCCCTGGCAGGTTTTCTGACCAGACTGGGTGTAAAAACTCTTATTTGCGGAGGGATTGGAGCAGGAGCGAGAAATGCACTGTCAGAAGCTGGAATTAAGTTATATCCGGGAGTGGAAGGAAATGCTGATGAGGCGGTAAATTCCCTGCTGTCAGGAAGCCTTCAGTTTGATCCTGAGACACAATGCAGCCATCATCATGAGGGAGGTGAAGATCACGATTGTGGTCATCACCATCATGGAGAGAGCTGCCATGATTAATGCAACAAAACATATGGGATAATAAAAATGCATCTCCGCGGACTGTAAAAGCCGCGGGGATGCATTTTTATTGAATCAGGAGCCGGTGGACTGATAGTGCCTTAACCCTAATTTCCATAAAAGAAATGCAGGAATGAGAAAAAGGGCACTAAACAGTGGCAGCAGGCTGTACCACAGGTTGTCTGACTTTCCTGTCAGATATAAAAAAGGATAATACTGGAACAGAGCAAAGGGAACCAGGTAAGTACAGATAAAAAGAACGGTTTTCCCATAGATCCCGATGGGATACTTTCCATATTCCCTGGCTCCGTCTGTAAATACATTCATAAATTCCAGTCCCTCCAGAGTAAAAAAGCATAAGCATGCAAAAATCAGGTAAATGGCTCCAAAAACACAGACGCCTCCTAAAATCATCAATACTACCAGAATGCACCGAAGGGGTGTCCAGTTTATGGAGCTGTAGCAAATCCCATAAACCAGCATGACAACAGCCTGAATCAGCCGTCCGAATCTGGTTAAGTCCACCTTGCTGCAAAGAACCAGAAACAGACTGTTTTTCGGACGGAGTAAAATACGGTCAAATTCTCCGTTTCCAATTATGGTTTCAAATGTATCCAGACTTCGGAAAACGGTTTCTGCCAGTGTAAAAGCCATAAGAGTAATGGAAAAACACAAAAGTACCTCGCTGTAAGAGAATCCGTTCACCTGGTGGAAACGGGTCATCATAAAATAGACTCCTAAAAAGACATTAAAGGAGATTAAAAACTGCCCGATTAATGTTATAAAAAATGAAACTTTGTGCTGCATCATGCTTTTTAAATGCATGAGAAAAAAAATAAAGTAAAGCCTGACTGAATTCATGGTATCCTCCTTTCAACCGCCCTGTATGACAACCCGTTTTAAAGCCCGCTTTTCTAAATACCGTCCGATGAGTACAAATGCAAACAGCCAGAATGTCTGTTTTAAGATGCTGATGGTAAGATCAGGTCCAGTTATATCACCGGCAAAAATCCGGAACGGAACATTCTGTGCGGAGGCAAAAGGTAGTAATTCCACAATCGTCCGTACATGGTCGGGAAGAAAGGGAAGCGGTATAACGGAACCGCTTAAAAATTCCGCCAGCGAGGTAACAAACAGTTTAATCCCCTGTGAGGAAACGGTGTAAAATACGGACATATAAACAATCATGTTAAAGGCCACAATGAGAAGCAGTCCCAGTGTCATGGACAAAATTGTAACTGCCCAGATTTTCACATCTCCCGGCAGCGTAAGTCCGTAGGGAGCAGGAAGAAACCAGGAAAATATCAGGATGGGCATGCAGCGCAGCACCGCTTTGGAAAGCCGGACTGCCAGACCTCTGACAAACCACATATCGTAAAGGCGGACCGGACGGCATAATTCATAGGCCACATCTCCGGTCGTGATGGAATTGAAAAGCTCTGATTCCCAGAACCAGACCATATAAAGAGCAAGAAATGCCTGCTGGAGCCACACATAAGTGGACAGCGCTTCAAAGGTCATGGGGAAGCTTTCGGGGGAAGCCTGATAAAACGCCCGGAATAAAAGGATCTCCATGGATCCCCATACAAATTGCGTCACCATTCCGGAAAGGGCGGCAGTGCGGTATTGCAATCCCCGAATAAAACGGATGCGGAAAAAAGACCAGTATTTTTTCATCTTGCCCCCTCCTAAATCTGAAATTCCCGGTAAAGGGAGGCGACAATCTCATCCAGGGTGGCGCATGGGGGCTCACACCGGGATTTCAAATCGGAAAGAGTTCCGTCCAATAAAAGCCGGCCTTTCCCAATCAGCAGAACCCTGTCTGCAAGTGCATCAATGTCCTGCATGTCATGGGTGGTAAGAAGCACTGTGGTTTTGTGGATCCGGTTCAGCTTTCTGATAAAATCCCGGACTGCCAGCTTTGATACGGCATCCAGTCCAATGGTTGGTTCATCAAGAAAAAGGATCTTTGGGGTATGGAGAAGAGAGGCTGCGATTTCACAGCGCATGCGCTGACCCAGAGAAAGCTGTCTTGCCGGAGTTTTAATAATCTCTTCCAGTGCAAGAAGATCAATGAGCTCTTCTAATGTAGTTAAGTACTGGTTTCTGGGGATTTCGTAGATGTCGCGGAGCAGTTCAAAGGAATCAATTACAGGAACATCCCACCAAAGCTGGGTGCGCTGACCGAATACAACGCCGATGTCCTTTACATGTTCCCTTCTGTCCTTCCATGGAATCCGGCCGTTAATCAGGCATGACCCATGATCCGGAGTTAAAATGCCGCTTAAAATTTTAATGGTGGAGCTTTTTCCGGCACCGTTGGGGCCAATATAGCCTACCATCTCTCCGTCTCCGATGGAAAAGGATATATCGGACAGAGCATGGATCGTGTCGGTCTCCTTGTGAATAAGCGCCTTTACCGCATTGGAAAATCCGGCACTTCTTCTTGTGACTTTGAACGTCTTGTTCATGTGTTCCACTTGAATCATAAAAATTCCTCCTGGTAGTAATATTTGTGAACGGTTCATTCCTGCAGCGGGCAGCTCTTTCCGTAAGAGGGAAGAGGTCTGTCATAACTGGTCAGAACGTTCTAATATCTTTCCAAGCGGTCAGTGCAGGCAATACAGCCAGCACAGCTCTCCGGAATTCCATCCGGGGACTCTACCGTGGTATCAATATTCTCTTTTCCTGAATTTAGATGTGAGTTTAGATATGGAAAAGGACTTATAGTCTATCATCATAGGAAAAAAGTGTCAATACCCTGGCAAAAGGTACTTGACAAATTATTAAAGAGTGATTAATATTAACATATGAACAGTTATTCACATATTAATATATAAGGAGGTATGAGATGGCAGAAGAAGAGAAAACCGTTCGTGACGGGGACATTGATCAGTGTGATTTTATCTGTGTCCATGAGAATGTTGTAAATCAGGTGTTAAAAGCCATGCCAAAAGAGCAGCAGCTGATGGATCTTGCAGATTTTTTTAAAATTTTTGGCGACCCAACGAGAATCAGAATTCTCTATGTGCTCAGCCAGTCCCAGATGTGTGTCTGTGATATTGCCAATCTGCTTTCCATGGGGCAGTCGGCAATTTCCCATCAGCTTCGTGTGTTAAAGCAGATGCGTCTGGTGAAATTTAAAAGAGAAGGAAAGACCGTTTTTTATTCTCTGGCAGATGGTCATATACAAACCATTCTGGCTCAGGGAATGGAGCATATCAGCGAATAAGGATTCACATTAAATAGAGAGAAAAGGAGAAGAGGAAAGATGAAAAAAATAGTTAAGTTAGAGGGCCTTTGCTGTGCAAACTGTGCAGCTAAAATTGAAGAAGAGGTTAAAAAATTAAATGGTGTGGAAAGCGCATCCTTAAGCTTTATGACCCAGAGATTAACCATGGAAGTTTTAGAAGAAAAAGTGGATGAGATTATGGAAGCAGCCAGAAAAACAGCCTATAAGATTGAACCGGAAGCAGAATTTAAAGTTCTTCGGTAAGCAAAAGGAGCAGTTATGACAAAGAAACAGAAAATCATGGGAATCAGACTGGTCATAAGTGCCGTATTCTTTGCTCTTGCCATGGCAGCCGAGGGAAAAGTTTTCTGGTATTGGATCTTATTTATAATCTCTTACCTGGCTGCAGGTTATGATATCCCCTTACGAGCAGTCAGAAATATAAAAAACGGTCAGTTCTTTGATGAAAACTTTTTAATGTCAGTGGCAACCTTTGGTGCAATCGGGATCGGAGCTCTGGAAGAAGCAGTGGGTGTTATGCTGTTTTATCAGATCGGTGAGCTGTTTAACGATTATGCAGTAAACAGGTCAAGAAAATCCATAACAGATCTTATGGACATTAACCCGGAATATGCCAATCTGCTTCGTGATGGAGCGGAGGAGAAGGTAGATCCCTATGAGGTGGAAGTTGACGATATCATCGTAGTAAAGCCAGGAGAAAAAGTGCCCCTTGACGGAGTTGTGGTAAAAGGCAGCAGCAGTCTTGATACCAAAGCATTAACCGGGGAATCCATGCCTGTGGAGATCAAAGAGAATGAACCGGTTATAAGCGGATCCATCAATCTGAACGGTGTTTTGGAGGTTCGTGTTACCAGACTTTTTGATGATTCCACGGTTGCCAAGATTCTGGAACTGGTGGAGAACGCCAGCTCGAGAAAGGCCAGGGCAGAAAACTTTATCACCAGATTTGCAAGAGTCTATACGCCAGTCGTCGTAGTGCTTGCCTTAATGCTTGGAGTTATTCCGCCTTTATTCACCGGCGACTGGGGAACCTGGATTTACCGTGCCTGCAGCTTTTTAGTTGTTTCCTGTCCCTGTGCACTGGTAATATCCGTTCCATTAAGCTTTTTTGGAGGACTTGGAGCGGCCTCTGGGCAGGGAATTCTGTTAAAGGGTAGCAACTATCTGGAAGCCATGGCAAATCTGGATACAGTGGTTTTTGATAAAACAGGAACGTTAACAACCGGAAAATTCCAGGTTACCAGTGTGGATCCGCTTGCGGGAACAAAAGAAGAGCTCTTAGAGCTTGCTGCCTATGGTGAATTTCATTCCAATCACCCAATTGCCCATTCGGTAAAAGAAGCTTACGGGAAAGCGCTTGATCCGTCAATGGTAGGGGCTGCGGAAGAAATTGCAGGATTTGGAGTAAAAACAAGCGTTTATACACAGAATAAGGAAACAGAACTTTATATTGGGAATGCCAGACTCATGGAAAGACAGGGAATTGCTGTAAATGCAGCAGATTCCATGGCAGGAACAACGCTTTATATAGCAGATAAGAACACGTATCTGGGCAGTGTAACCATTTCAGATACCATCAGGGAAGATGTTCCGCAAGCTTTAAAGGGCTTAAGGGCAGCTGGAGTGAAAAAGCTGGTGATGCTTACCGGCGACAAACCTGAGGTTGGAAAACTGGTGGGAGAAAAGCTTGGACTTGATGAGGTTCATGGAGGTCTTCTTCCCGGTGATAAAGTAGGTAAGGTGGAAGAGCTGCTGACTAAGAAACATAAGGATGCAGCGCTGGCATTTGTTGGAGACGGAATCAACGATGCACCGGTTCTTGCCCGTGCCGATGTAGGAATTGCCATGGGGCAGATTGGCTCTGATGCAGCCGTGGAAGCAGCAGACGTGGTAATCATGACCGATGAGCTTACGAAATTGGTTGATACAATCCTGATTGCCAGAAAAACTGTGGGAATTGTAAAGCAGAATATTATTTTTGCCATCGGTGTGAAGGTGCTGATTCTGATTCTTTCAGCAGCAGGAATTGCTACCATGTGGGCTGCTGTTTTTGGAGATGTAGGCGTTTCTGTGCTGGCGATCTTAAATGCAGTCCGGGCGCTCCGGTATCAAAACAGGAATGAAAAAACACATTGACAAATTTTTTTTAAGCTGTTATATTTTACACATATGACGGGGTGGTGCGAAGATGGTCCATGAAGTGAGGCTGTGTTTGCCCACCCTTTTTCCAGGTATTATTATCTTCAGGAACCTCGTTCCCCATAGAGCAGAGACGCTTTGCAAGGATCGCATAAGTGGCAAAGAGTCCCATAAGGCGGGGCTCTTTATTCAATCATGAGAAAAGGAGAGTGTTTTATGAGCAAGTACAGCAAAGAAGATATTTTCCGCATTGTGGAAGAAGAAGATGTGGAATTTATCCGTCTTCAGTTTACCGATATATTCGGCATGTTAAAAAATGTTGCAATCACAAAGAATATGCTGGGAAAAGCCCTGGATAACCGCTGTATGTTTGATGGTTCTTCCATAGAGGGCTTTGTAAGAAGTGAAGAATCTGATATGTATCTCTATCCGGATCTGGATACCTTTGAGATATTCCCATGGCGTCCCCAGCAGGGGAAAGTTGCAAGGCTGATGTGCGATGTACACTGCCCGGACCAGACTCCTTTTGAAGGAGATCCCCGGTTTGTAATGAAAAAAGTATTAAAAAAAGCAAGTGATATGGGGTTTGTATTTCATGCAGGTCCGGAATGCGAATTTTTCCTTTTTCACATGGATGAGGAAGGGCAGCCCACCACAGATACCCATGAAATGGCAGGCTATTTTGATGTAGCCCCCATTGACCAGGCGGAGAATGTCCGCAGAGACATGATCCTCACTCTGGAAGAGATGGGCTTTATGATCGAGGCATCCCACCACGAGATCGCCCCGGGTCAGCATGAGATTGATTTTCAGTATGCAGAAGGTATGGTGACGGCTGATAACATCATGACATTTAAGATGGCTGTTAAGGCAATTGCAAAGCGCCACGGTCTTCATGCCACCTTTATGCCAAAACCCAAGGCTGGTGTCAATGGTTCCGGAATGCACATTAACATGTCCCTTTCTGATTTATCAGGTAAGAATATGTTTGAAGATCCGGAAGATAAGCTGGGATTAAGCCAGACGGCTTACCAGTTTATGGCAGGCATTCTTCACCATATGCAGGGAATGACTATTTTAACCAATCCTCTTGTCAATTCCTACAAACGTCTTGTTCCCGGATATGATGCTCCGGTTTATGTGGCATGGTCAGCCCGGTCCAATCGAAGCTCTATGATTAAGATTCCCTGTGCGAGAGGAGAAAGTACACGCATCGAGCTGCGCAGCCCGGATTCTGCGGTAAATCCCTATCTGGCACTTGCAGCCTGTCTGGCAGCAGGTCTTGACGGAATTGAGAAGAAGATGACTCCGCCGGAAAGCGTGGACTGCAATGGTTATTCCATGTCGGTAGAGGAGATGGCTTCAAAAGGAATTGAGCAGCTTCCGGAAACTCTGGGAGAGGCCATTGAAATGTTCCGTAAGGATGAGTTTATGAAGGAAGTGCTGGGCGAGCACATTTATACCAAATACTTAGAGGCAAAGGAAGCTGAATGGCGTATGTTCCGTGCGCAGGTAACGGACTGGGAAGTGGAAGAATACTTATACAAGTATTGATAGATCCCGTTCCCTGATACTGTTATCTGGAGGTGAGAGTGTTTGACCAATGTGATTGTGGCATTTTCAAAAGCAGAGGATGCGAAAAATATAAAGAATATTCTTATGAAAAACGGCTTTACGGTCTCGGCAGTCTGCACCTCCGGCGCTCAGACGGTAAACAGCGCAGATGAGCTGGGCAGCGGAATTGTAGTATGCGGATGCAGGTTTGCAGATATGGTATATCAGGAGCTTTATGAATGTCTTCCCAAAGGGATGCCCATGCTTCTGGTAGCGTCTCCCAGCCAGTGGAGCGGCAAGGCACCGGATGATGTGGTCTGTCTTGGTCTGCCTTTAAAGGTTCAGGATCTTTTAAGCACCTTGGAGATGATGATGGAGTCTCTGGCAAAAAGGCGGAAGAAGTTAAAGAGTCAGCCGAAGGAACGAAGCGGAGAAGAGCAGGAGCTGATTAAGCAGGCCAAGGAACTTTTAATGGAACGGAATCATATGACAGAAGCAGAAGCGCACCGTTACATTCAAAAATGCAGTATGGACAGCGGAACCAACATGGTGGAGACTGCACAGATGATCATGAGCCTTATTAATATTTAACAGTGGGGGATTAAGATGAAATTTACAAAGATGCAGGGAATCGGAAACGATTATGTGTATATCAACTGTTTTGAGGAATCCGTTGAGGATCCTGCAGAGCTTTCAAAAAAAGTCAGTGACCGGCATTTTGGAATCGGATCGGACGGTCTGATTCTGATCTGCCCGTCTAAAGTGGCAGACTGCCGTATGCGCATGTTTAACGCTGACGGTTCAGAGAGCCCCATGTGCGGCAATGGGATCCGCTGTGTGGGTAAATATGTGTTCGATCATCATCTGGTGGAAAAGACAGAGTTTGATGTGGAAACGGCAGCTGGAATCAAGCATTTAAAAGTGACTGAGGAAGATGGGAAAGCAGTCCTTTTAACGGTTGATATGGGGATCCCGGAAGTGACAAGCCAGGTATCGGAGCCTATTTGTGTGAATGGCACGGATTATGAGTTTATTGGAATTTCCATGGGCAATCCCCATGCAGTTTATTATATGGATGACATTGACAGCCTGGATTTAGAGGCAATTGGACCTGGGTTTGAACATCATAAGCGTTTTCCGGAACGTACCAACTCTGAATTTATTCAGGTTGTAAGTCCGGAGCACATCCGCATGCGGGTGTGGGAGAGAGGAAGCGGAGAGACCTGGGCATGCGGGACTGGAGCAACAGCCAGTGCAGTTGCTTCGGCGCTTTGCGGACGCACCGGCAATACGGTGAAGGTTTCATTAAAAGGCGGCAACTTAACGATTCACTGGGACAGAGAGGGAAGCGGTCACGTATTTATGACAGGTCCTGCTGTGGAAGTGTTTGCAGGAGAGTTGGACATAAATAATCTTTAAAAACAGGAGGAACCTATGGTTAAGATCAATGAAAACTACTTAAAATTACCTGGAAGTTATCTGTTTTCCACCATTGCGAAAAAGGTCAGTGCTTATATAGAGGCAAATCCCGATAAAAAGGTGATTCGTCTTGGAATTGGTGACGTAACCCAGCCCATTGCACCGGCAATTATTGAGGAGCTTCATGGAGCAGTGGATGAGATGGGGGAAGCGGGAACGTTTCACGGATATGCACCGGATCTTGGTTATGGTTTTTTAAGAGAACTGATTGCCAGTGAAGATTACATTCCAAGAGGATGTGAGATCACAGCAGATGAAATATTTGTATCCGACGGAGCGAAGAGTGACTGCGGAAATATTCAGGAAATTTTCGATCAGAACTGTAAAATCGCTGTCTGTGATCCTGTTTATCCTGTTTATGTGGATTCCAATGTCATGGCTGGAAGAACCGGTGAATATGATGAAACCACAGGGAAATGGAGCAATGTTATTTACATGCCATGTACCGCTGAGAATCATTTTATTCCAGAACTTCCAGAGGAAACTCCAGATCTTATTTACTTATGTGTTCCCAATAATCCCACCGGAACCACTCTCACCAGAGATCAGTTAAAGGTATGGGTGGATTATGCCAATGAGACAGGTGCAGTCATACTTTATGACGCCGCCTATGAATCATACATTGCTCAGGATGATGTGCCGCACTCCATCTATGAGATAGAAGGGGCCAATACCTGCGCCATTGAATTCCGCTCATTTTCCAAAAATGCCGGTTTTACCGGTGTACGTCTTGGCTTTACTGTGATCCCCAAATCTCTGGTAAGAGGCGGAGTCATGCTTCATTCTTTATGGGCAAGACGCCACGGAACCAAGTTTAACGGTGCTCCCTACATCATTCAGAAGGCTGGAACAGCGGTTTATTCCAAAGAAGGTAAGGCTCAGTTAAAAGAACAGGTGGCCTATTACATGAGAAATGCAAAGGTGATCTATGACGGATTAAAAGAAGCTGGCTGTGAAGTATATGGAGGTGTGAATGCGCCTTATATCTGGCTGCGGGTACCGGAAGGAATGACTTCCTGGGACTTCTTTGACCGGCTTTTAGAGGAAGCCAGCGTTGTGGGAACTCCTGGAAGCGGATTTGGTCCCAGCGGAGAAGGTTACTTCCGCCTTACAGCATTTGGTACCTATGAAAATACAGTGGAAGCCATTGAACGGATGAAAAAGATGCCATCCTTAATAAAATAAACGTTGACAAGTATTTGATAATTGGTTATGATATTGATAAGAAAAGATTAATAAGGTTTAAGCTTAATTTGTTAGAACAAAAGCGTTCAGTACTTTAGTGGTACTGGCGCTTTTTTTAATTCAAGGAGGAAGATATGGACGATATTGATAAGAAAATAGTGCAGACACTGCAGAAGAACGCACGGGCATCTTTAAAAAACATAGCAGAAAATACCTTTTTGTCCTCGCCTGCTGTTTCCTCCAGAATTGAAAAGCTGGAGCGGGAAAAAATCATTACCGGGTACCATGCGTCAGTGGACCCCATGAAGCTGGGATACCATATCATTGCTTTTGTAAATCTGGATGTATCACCTCTTGATAAAATCCAGTTTTATTCCTACATGGATTCCATACCCAATGTGCTGGAATGCAACTGCGTTACCGGAGATTATTCCATGCTGATTAAGGTGGCATTTCAAAGCACCATGGAGCTGGATATTTTCATCGGACAGCTCCAGAAATACGGAAAGACCAGTACTCAGATTGTCTTTTCCACACCGGTTGGTCCAAGGGGAGTGGATGTTATGGCAGAATTAGGAGAAAATGAATAAATCATAGTCTGAAATATGGTACGGAGAACACTTCTTTTACATACTTTATAGAATAGAGGTATGTGAAAGGAGTTTTTCTTTTGGCTGAGAGAAAGATCGTGGTAATAGATGCCGGTCACGGCGGTGCGGACCCGGGTGCAGTCTATAATGGGCGGCAGGAAAAAGATGATAACTTAAAACTTGCGTTAGCTGTTGGGAAAATCCTGGCAGACAACGGAGTTGATGTCAGGTATACAAGAACTGACGATACCTATAATACACCCCTGGAAAAAGCCATGATGGCCAATGATGCAGAAGCAGATTTATTCGTCTCCATTCACCGGAATGCCATGCCGGTTCCAGGAACAGGATCGGGAGTCGAAACGGTTGTTTTTGAAAACAAAGGCATTGAGGGAATGCTTGGAGCGAATATCGGAGAAGCACTTGCAGCAATGGGCTTCACCAATTTAGGAACTGTGGAGCGTCCGGGGCTTGTAGTGTTGAGAAGAACAAAGATTCCATCTGTCTTAATAGAGGTTGGGTTTATAGATAATGAAGCGGATAATTATCTTTTTGACGATCACTTTGATGAGATAGCCCAGGCAATTGCTACTGGTATTTTAAATACCATTCAGCAGCAGGAAGAAAATCAGGTTGAGTACTATCAGATACAGACGGGTGCGTTCCGGGTGCGCTCTCTGGCAGAGGACCAGGTCAATATGCTGAAATCCCAGGGATTTCCGGCTTTCGTAGTTTATGAAGATGGTTTATATAAGGTTCGAGTCGGTGCATTCCGAAATATGGACAATGCTGTTAAAATGGAGCAGGCTCTCAGGCAGCTGGGGCATAACACATTTATGGTGAAACGCCCGGCTGTGTATTGAGTCGGGGAAACAGGCCGGAAGGGGCGGTAAAGAAGAGCCTTTTCCGGCCATCTCTTATGAACTTTGACTTGACAAGATACCTTTTACTGTCGTATGGTCTTAATCAGAATGAATACAGAGGAGAGAATTATGATTAAGGCAGTGATATTTGATATGGATGGCGTTATTATTGACAGCGAGGGTGTATATCTGGAATATCAGCTGGAATTTGCCAAAAAGAAAAATCCAGATGTAAAACTGGAGGATCTGTATCCTTTGGTTGGAGCAACAAAGCAGGAGTGCTGGGAAGTAGTGGAGAGGGTTGTTTCCAATGGGCAGACCTGGGAAGAGTTAAGGAATGAGTTCCGGCAGAGAGATATCTATAGTGAAATAGATTACCGAAACATTTACCGGCCGGAGGTAACTGATACATTAAAACAGCTGAAAGATGCTGGTTTTCGTCTGGCTCTAGCTTCTTCCACCCATTTAGAACTGGTGGAACGTGTTCTTGAGGAAAATGGAATCCGGGACTATTTTGAAGCTGTGGTCAGCGGAGAACAGTTTAAAAAGAGCAAACCTGATCCAGAGATCTATTTATATACAGCCGGGCAGCTGAAATTAGAGCCCGGGGAATGTCTGGCAGTAGAGGATTCCACCATTGGGATAACGGCAGCACACCGGGCAGGGCTTAAAATAGCGGCAGTCATTGATACAAGATATGGATTTGACCAGAGTCTTGCAGATTATAAGCTGAATACGGTAAAAGACGTATTAGAAGCAGTAAAAGTGCATAGGATTTGATATACGGATTAATGCAGGAGGAATTGCTTGAAGTATATCGGTGAGCTTTTAAAAGGTTTAATTATTGGTGTGGCAAATATTCTGCCGGGCATCAGCGGAGGAGTATTGGCCATTACCATGGGTGTCTATGATAAGATCATCCATGCGGTAAACCGGCTTTTTAAAGAGCCGGTAAAAAGTATAAGGATCCTTCTTCCTTATGGAATTGGTGCAGTTGCAGGCATCATTTTTTTGTCACTGGTGTTTGAATATCTGTTTCATACATATCCTCTTCAGACGAAACTATCGTTTCTGGGACTAATCGGAGGCGGTCTTCCGGCTCTTGGCCGCAAAGCTTTTTCTGGAGAAAAAAATGACTTATGGAAAGGAATTATAACTGCTGGAATCACATGCGGCATCGTAATCCTCATTACATATGTGGCTGAAACAGCGATCGCTTCCGGCCATAGCGGAGAAGGATTTGCCATGGCTTCCGGTGCGGCATATTTATCATCGGGGAAATACTGGGTAGTTACTCTTTTTGCAGTGGGGCTTCTTGCAGCAGCCACTATGATCGTGCCAGGGGTAAGCGGGTCCATGATCATGATGATGCTGGGCTTTTATGAGCCTGTTTTGCAGACCAATAATGCCTGTATCCGGGCAGCCTGTGCTCTTGATTTTCAAGGTCTTATGAAAAATGTTATGGTGTTGTTCCCATATTTTCTGGGTATGCTGACAGGCGTTCTTCTGTTTGCCAGAGTGGTGGAGCAGCTTCTGACCCGTTATGAGCATCAGATGTACCGGGTGATCATTGGTCTTGTGATTTCTTCTCCCTTTGTTATTCTTTGGGATGTGCCGTGGAAAACCGTGGCAATATATGAGCTGTTGGGAGGAATTGCACTGGCACTTCTGGGATACGTGATCGCAGATCTGCTGGGAGGCGAGGGATAATTTCTTCAGCAATAAAAAAAGGGATATTTCGTCGGTCGGTTCATCAATAAACTGACGGAAAATCCCTCTTTTATTTAGTTTAAGAATACTCGGCAATTCTTGTAATGCCCACATAGATCTGAGAGATCTTATACCAGGTAGCAAAATCAATGACTCCCGTCACAGGAAGTTTAAATATGGACTGGAACTGACGGACTGCCTCTGCTGTGTTTTCTCCAAACACTCCGTCTGCTGTGATTCTGGGGATTCTGGTATAAACTCCGGCAATGGTATCAAGCTGTTCCTGGACCTGGCGTACCTTGTCTCCAGAGGCACCTATAGTTAAGTTATAACCGGGGAAAGAGGAAGGAACACCGGAAA
Organism: Lacrimispora xylanisolvens; assembly: GCF_002934545.1. Taxonomy (GTDB): domain Bacteria; phylum Bacillota; class Clostridia; order Lachnospirales; family Lachnospiraceae; genus Lacrimispora; species Lacrimispora xylanisolvens. The sequence goes on along the minus strand of NZ_PTJA01000005.1, from coordinate 150,584 downwards.
CCTGTTCCGCAGTATTGATGTACATGTTGCTTCCGTAATAGTTGCGGAGAATTTCAATGGCAGTATAGCCCTGTTCCCCTAAGGTGCAGCTTCCCCATTGTGACATCCAGTTAGGACATGTTACCCGGTGGCCATCGCAGTACTGGGTTAAAATGGGCTGTTTGATTCCGGGCCTTGATAAGTAGCTGTTAAAGATTTCATCCACAACCTGGGAAATGCTGTCAAAAATATTTCTGCCGTGTATCCATTTATGGTCGAAAGCAGTAGAGGAAGTGATGGTAAAGTCATAACCCTGATTCCGGTACCATTCCGTATAAACGCGGTTTAACGTAAAGCTCATAATTGCCAGAACATTGGCAATAATTGTTTCTCTGGGCCAGGTAGCGTAAATTTCACTGGAGGCCACATTTTTAATATAATCGCTATAAGGAACATAATAATTGGTGGCCGTGGGATCTGTGGGTACACCGTCATGTACAATAATTGTCTGTGGAACAACAACCCGGCTTAATACGATCTCGCCGGTTTCTGCAACAGGCTTTACCTCGGCCTCTGCTATCTTTGGAGGATAATCGCCGTACAAAGTATGATCCGGAATGGTAATGGGCGTATCGGGAGTTGTCTCGTCTTTGACAGGAGTCATGCGGACAGGCTGAATGGCATCCGTATCTGCCAGGATCTGAGTTCCGGAGATAGCCACTGGTTCATAACCCTGTGCAGTAATAAAAAGTGAATATTCTGAATACGGCTGTGCCAGTCCGGGAGACAGACTTAAATCGACAGGCGGCGCGGATAAACTTACGGTTTCGGACTGACCGGAACTGTCAGTAGTAACCTTTTCTAATATGCTGTCTGGATCTCCTGTGTAGGAAATGGTAACTTCTGCGTCCCCGATGGGGTGGTTGTTCTCATTAGATACCACATCTACCTGAAGAGAGCCGGTAGCAGCCGTTTCCTGGGCAGTGGTCATATATGGATTCATAATAGCCCCTTATTGAATGATTATTATTAATATATTAGCTGCTCCGGGCAATGATTACAAAAGCCCCGCATAAAACTAAATAAATAAGTTTTTGCGGGGGCTTTTTTAAAAGAATGAAGTTTTGGGTTCATGGAACATGGACTCTACATAGCTTCTCATTTCATCGCGGCTATCAATTTCTCTTGCACCATTGATGATGCGGTTCTGATCCTCTTTGGAGAGTCCGGCAAACTGTATCATAATGTCTGAATGCTGTGCCAGTTCCATGGTAAATCCAATGGGAAGTTCGCTGTTATCAATCATGATTTATCACCTCATGTATAGTTTGTTCGAAGTTGATGCAAAGTATACGGAAATGTATAATATTAATCATTTTGCATAAATATACAAATATGCCGATTAAAATATCTGAAAACAGAAAAATAATGCATAAAAAGTAGATAAATAAATTATAAAAAAACAGTTGAAAAATGTCGCGGTATAATGTATAATCTATTCAATTTGGTCTGATACCAGTCAGTTCAAAATTAAACCTTAAAGGGTATCCCTTTATGTCCAAAAAACGTGGACAAATATTAAGAAACACCCTTACGGGTATCCCTTGATGTCCAAAGAACGTGGACAAATATTAAGAAAGGATTGGGACTTTGCGTATGAAAGCTTTTTTAATACTGGAAGACGGCACTGTTTTTACAGGCACGAGCATTGGTTCAAAACGGGAAGTGATCAGTGAGATCGTATTTAATACTTCCATGACGGGTTATTTAGAAGTCCTCACCGACCCATCCTATGCGGGACAGGCAGTTGTGATGACATATCCGCTAATTGGTAATTACGGCATTTGTCAGGAAGATATGGAGTCATACAAACCTTGGCCGGATGGCTACATTGTCAGAGAATTATCTAGAATCCCCAGCAACTTTAGAAGCGAGGATACCATTCAGCATTTCTTAGAAATTAACGACATTCCAGGTATCAGTGGTATCGATACGAGAGCCCTAACAAAAATCTTAAGAGAAAAAGGTACAATGAACGGCATGATCACAACCGATGAAGGATTTGATCTTGACGAAGTCATTTCGCGTATGAAAACTTATTCCGTAACGGGCGTTGTGAAAGCAACCACCTGTAAAGAATCTTATGTGCTTCCCGGTGAAGGCAAGCGGGTGGCGCTGTTAGATTTAGGAGCGAAAAAGAATATTGCACGGTCTTTAAATGAAAGAGGCTGTGAGGTTACTGTATATCCTGCGGATACGAAAGCAGAAGTAATTCTTTCCACAAATCCAGATGGAATTATGCTGTCAAACGGCCCTGGAGATCCAAAGGAGTGTACGGAGATTATTAAGGAAATCCGCAAGCTGTATGAATCACAGGTTCCCATCTTTGCAATCTGTCTGGGACACCAGCTGATGGCACTGGCCACAGGCGCTGATACCCATAAGCTGAAATACGGACACAGAGGCGGCAATCACCCGGTTAAAGATCTGGAAACCGGAAGAGTCTATATCTCTTCTCAGAACCACGGATATGTGGTAGATGAGGATACTGTGGATCCGGCTGTGGCAGTTCCTGCATTTGTTAACGTCAACGACGGAACAAACGAAGGCATGAAATATACCGGAAAGAACATATTTACCGTACAGTACCACCCGGAAGCCTGCCCCGGACCTCAGGATTCCAGCTACTTATTTGACCGTTTTATTAATATGATGGAGGTGGGAAAGAATGCCTAAGAATCAGGAGATCAAAAAAGTACTAGTCCTTGGATCCGGTCCGATTATCATCGGTCAGGCAGCAGAATTTGATTATGCCGGAACCCAGGCATGCCGTTCTTTAAAAGAAGAAGGAATTGAAGTTGTGCTTTTAAACTCCAATCCTGCGACCATCATGACAGATAAAGATATTGCAGATAAGGTTTATATCGAGCCGCTGACAGTAGAGGTTGTGGAACAGCTGATTTTAAAAGAAAAACCAGACAGCGTTCTCCCTACACTGGGAGGCCAGGCAGGCTTAAACCTTGCCATGGAGCTGGAAGATAAGGGATTTTTTGAAAAGAATAATGTCCGCCTCATCGGAACCACTGCCCTGACCATTAAAAAGGCAGAAGACCGGGAGATGTTTAAGGAAACCATGGAGAAGATCGGTGAGCCGGTAGCTCCTTCGGATATCGTTGAAAATGTGGAAGATGGATTAAGAATCGCCGAGCAGATCGGTTATCCCATCGTGTTACGTCCTGCATATACACTGGGAGGCTCAGGCGGCGGAATTGCTGAAAATCCGGCACAGTGCCGGGAAATCCTGGAAAACGGACTCCGTTTATCCCGTGTGGGTCAGGTTCTTGTGGAACGCTGCATCGCAGGCTGGAAAGAGATTGAATATGAAGTAATGCGGGATGGTGCAGGCAATGTAATTACCGTCTGCAACATGGAAAACCTGGATCCGGTAGGGGTTCATACAGGCGACAGCATCGTAGTGGCTCCTTCCCAGACACTGGGAGATAAGGAATACCAGATGCTTCGTACCTCTGCATTAAAGATTATCAGCGAATTAGGCATAACAGGAGGCTGCAATGTTCAGTATGCTCTGCACCCGGAAAGCTTTGAATACTGTGTAATCGAGGTAAATCCACGAGTGAGCCGTTCTTCCGCTCTTGCTTCCAAAGCAACCGGATACCCCATCGCCAAGGTTGCAGCTAAGATCGCTCTGGGATACACTCTTGATGAGATTAAAAATGCCGTAACCAGGAAAACCTATGCAAGTTTTGAGCCCATGCTGGATTACTGTGTGGTTAAGATGCCACGCCTTCCCTTTGACAAGTTTTTAAGTGCCAAGAGAACCCTTGGAACCCAGATGAAGGCAACCGGTGAGGTAATGAGTATCTGTACCAATTTTGAAGGCGGCCTAATGAAAGCAATCCGTTCCCTGGAGCAGCATGTAGACAGCTTAATGTCTTATGATTTTACAGGGCTTACCGATGATCAGCTGACAGAAACCCTTCATCTGGTAGATGACAGAAGAATCTGGGTGATTGCAGAAGCATTAAGAAGAGGCTTTACCTATGAGCTCATTCATGACATCACAAAGATTGATGTGTGGTTTATTGATAAGCTGGCAATTCTGGTGGAGATGGAGGAAGCCTTAAAGAAGGGACCTCTCACCACCGAGCTTTTAAAAGAAGCAAAGAGACTGGAATTCCCGGATACAGTCATTTCAAAGCTGACAGGTATATCTATAGAAGAAATCCATCAGACCAGAAAAGAAAACGGGATAACCGCTGCCTTTAAGATGGTAGACACCTGTGCGGCAGAGTTTGCGGCTGAGACACCATATTACTACTCCTGCTTTGGAAGTGAAAATGAGGCAGAACAGACAACAGGAAGAAAAAAGGTTCTGGTATTAGGCTCCGGTCCGATCCGAATCGGTCAGGGAATTGAATTTGACTTCTGTTCCGTTCACAGTACCTGGAGTTTCAGCAAAGAAGGATATGAGACTATCATTATCAATAACAATCCGGAAACAGTCAGTACGGATTTTGACATTGCAGATAAGCTGTATTTTGAGCCCCTTACTCCGGAAGATGTGGAGAGCATTGTTGATATTGAAAAACCAGACGGAGCAGTGGTACAGTTCGGCGGCCAGACAGCCATCAAGCTGACAGAGGCGCTGATGAAGATGGGAGTTCCCATTCTTGGAACAGCAGCAGAAGATGTGGATGCGGCAGAAGACCGGGAACTGTTTGATAAGATTCTGGAAGAATGTCAGATTCCAAGGCCTGCAGGCCAGACCGTCTATACAGCAGAAGAGGCTAAGAAGGCAGCTGCAAAACTTGGTTATCCGGTTCTCGTGAGACCTTCCTACGTACTGGGAGGTCAGGGAATGCAGATCGCTATTTCCGATCAGGATATTGATGAATTTATCGCCATCATCAACCAGATTGCTCAGGAACACCCGATTTTAGTAGATAAATATATCGTAGGCAAAGAAATCGAGGTAGATGCAGTCTGTGACGGAGAAGATATACTCATACCGGGAATCATGGAACACATCGAGCGTGCAGGCGTTCACTCCGGCGACAGTATCTCTGTATATCCGGCTCAGAGCTTAAATGAAGACATCAAGGACAAGCTTGTAGAATATACCAGAAGACTTGCAAGAGCACTTCATGTAAAGGGAATGATCAACATTCAGTTTATTGTCAGCGGAGAAGATGTTTATGTCATCGAAGTAAATCCACGTTCTTCCCGTACGGTGCCATATATCAGCAAGGTGACTGGAATCCCCATTGTTCCCCTGGCAACCAGAGTTATCTGCGGTCATACCATAAAAGAGCTTGGTTATAAGCCAGGACTTCAGCCGGAAGCAGATTATATCGCGGTTAAGATGCCGGTATTCTCGTTTGAAAAGATCCGTGGCGCAGATATCAGCCTGGGACCTGAGATGAAATCCACCGGAGAGTGCCTGGGAATCGCAAAGACCTTTAATGAGGCACTTTATAAAGCATTTGCAGGATCAGGTATCAAGCTTCCAAAGCATAAGAACATGATCATAACCGTAAAAGATTCTGATAAAGAAGAAATTATCGACATTGCCCGCAGATTTAAAGATCAGGGCTACAAGATCTTCTCTACTGCTGGTACCGCCAAAGTATTAAACGATAACGGAATCAAGGCATTCCAGGTGCGCAAGCTGGAGCAGGAGTCCCCCAACCTCCTGGATCTGATTCTGGGTCATGAGATTGACCTGGTTATCGATACACCGCCTCAGGGCGCAGACAGATGCAAGGATGGATTTGTGATCCGAAGAAATGCCATTGAAACCGGAGTAACCGTGCTTACGTCCCTGGATACGGCAGCAGCACTTGTAACCAGTATGGAGAACAGAGCGAAGGAACTCACCCTGATTGACATTGCGTTAGTGAAAAATGTATAAGGAATTAAAATATTATGGTATTTTATATTAATAAACAGGCTGTAGAAATTAAAACCAGGTTTGAAAACGCGCCTTTAACATCCCCCAATGAGGCGTGTGCGGCCATGGGAATGCTTTATAAGATCTACGGTCTGCCTGTTCCGGAAAAAAAGGAAATGGTCAGTGATATGAAGAAGGATTTTCATGAGGCAGTTGCAGCATGTCCGGTTCCGTCGGAATATGCAGCAAAAATCATCAGCCTTCTTGATGAGTATTATAAAGATGATCGGGTAACAGATGAAATATATGAGCTGTTGAAATACAGCTATGAAGAACAGCGTTAACATTCTATAGATTTAAATCACCTTTCGCTACTAATAAGCAACGAAAGGTGATTTTTTGATTATAGAATCTTACATCTCTTTCTTTACAAACTGCTTGTCAAATTCAGGATTATAATAATAGTAGTTTTTCGGATTTAACGTAGTCTTTATATTTTCCAGAGCCTCACCAAATCTCTGGAAGTGAACTACTTCCCGTGCCCGCAGAAATTTAAGGGGCTCTCTTACATCTGGATCTGCAATCATACGAATCAAATTATCGTAAGTGGTTCTGGCTTTCTGCTCTGCAGCAAGGTCTTCTATCAGATCCGTGATGGCATCGCCCTTTGACTGAAATTCACAGGCATTAAATGGAACTCCTCCGGCAGCCATAGGCCATAAAGCGGTAGTATGATCGATATAATAAGCATCAAAACCAGCCGTTTTTGCCTGTTCAATGGTCAGGTTTTTTGTAAGCTGGTAAATAATGGAGCAGATCATCTCCAAATGCCCCAGCTCTTCCGTTCCGATATCGGTTAAAAGTCCTCCCACTTCCTTGCATGGCATGGTATATCTTTGGGAAAGATAACGCATGGAAGCTGCCAGTTCTCCGTCAGGTCCGCCAAACTGGCTGATTATAAGAGAAGCTGTTTTGGGACAGGTATTTTTTATATTTACAGGAAATTGCAGTCTTTTTTCATAGGTCCACATCAGAATACACCTCCTTCCCATGGAAGAGGTCCGTCACTCCAGGTAAAATGTCTCTGATCCGGATATTTTGTGTGTGATTTAGTCTTATTGTTGCTGTCAGGGCAGATACAGTTCATGGTGAGGGGCTCAAAATTATCTGCATAGGTTTGAAGAAGCTGTTTCCTCTGGGTCATCGCGTCCTTAAAAGCGTTCAGAGCGTTTTCATCGAGAGGATGGGTATCTAAATAAAGGTTTAAATCATTTACGGTAAAGCTGATTTCAGTTATCTGACTGAGCAGGTTCTTTTGATCAATCATGGCTGTTCCCCTCCTGTTACGTAAAATGGCAAATCAAGACTGGGGAATATGGTTCCGTGTTTTAAAGCAGTTTTAGGATCGTAAGGCTGTTCCCAAGGCTGCATGGGAACGGTTGCTATGGCTAATGCTACGGTTTTGCTGGGTGTTGCAGTTTCACATTCACATTCACATTCCTTTACAGCTACTGAATTCATAGTAACACTCCCTTCTTTTGATGAATTCTTTAACTCTTTTTTATTATGGAGTAAAATTAAAAATTTACTTTGCAAAAATTATCCCAGATTACCCATTGTGATGTTATTGTAATAATGAGGAAAATGAAATATAATAGAGACAAAGTCAAGGGAATTGACATAAAATTTAAAACAATTATGACGGGAGAGCAGACGATTGAGTGATAAGAAATTTGCAGTTTTGATTGATTCGGATAATATATCCGCCAAGTACATTACGTGTATTCTGGATGAGATGACCCGATACGGAGTAATTACATACAAAAGAATCTACGGTGACTGGACAAGCGCCCAGATGGGCAAATGGAAGATGGAGCTTCTTGAGAATTCCATCACACCGATTCAGCAGTTTTCCAATACAGTAGGAAAGAATGCAACTGATTCCGCTCTGATTATCGATGCTATGGATTTGCTTTATACGGATAACGTAGATGGATTCTGTATTGTTTCCAGTGACAGCGATTTTACCCGTCTTGCCAGCCGTCTGCGGGAATCAGGTAAGGAAGTTATTGGAATGGGAGAGGAAAAAACACCCAAGTCTTTCCGTGCTGCCTGTACCGTATTTACCAATCTTGAAGTTTTACTGGATCAGGACGAAGAGGGAACTGGCGGTGGCGCCATTGGAAAAGAAGTGATTGAACAGGATATTGCTTCCATTATTCTGGAGAATGAAGATAAGAACAAGGCAACTGGCCTGGGAGAAATCGGTAACCGTCTGGTTAAAAAATATTCGGATTTTGACGTGAGAAATTACGGATACAGCTCGTTGTCCAAATTTCTGGAAGAGATGGATAGTTTTGAACTGAGAAAGACCAGCAATGTGGTGACTGTCCGTATGAAGGATAATCGTACCAGAAAGCAGGAACTTGATGATTATGCTGTAAAACTGGTAAAAGGCAGTGGTAAAAATGGAATGGAGCTGGCTGCTCTTGGAAATGGAATGCATCGTAAATTTACTGATTTTAAAGTAAAGGATTACGGTTACTCCACGTTTTCCAAGTTTGTACACAGCATTTCCCAGCTGGAAGTGAGGGAGAATAAAAATAACAGTAATTCCGTATTTTTAAAATAAAGAAAACGACTGGGATAAGAAAATAATAGACCTTCAGGCTGTGTAATTTTATTTACATCAGACTGAAGGTTTATATAATTTATTCCAACCGTCTGGCATCTGGTTATTACAATGCATACAATACGAATTCTGTGGGAACCAGAGCATAGCCATAATATCGCAGATAGAAGCGGTAAGACGGGTCAATTTCATTAATAATACGTGCTAATTTCCACAGGTCTTTATGATTATGATAAGCACTCAATGCTAATTTGGGATGATATTGGGCAATCTTATTTTTGCACCCTGATAATGCACTTTCTTCTCCACCCTCAATGTCCATTTTAATAAAAGTTACTTTACCCTCAATATCTTCATCTATTGAAACTGTCGGAACTTTAAGAGTACCATTATCTGCAAGTTGACGGACAGAAGAAATACCATCTTCCTCTAAATACATGAAACCAGTCTTATCACTTACGCCCTTCTCACGCACTAAAACATTATTTAGTTTAAATAATTCTATATTTTTATAAATAAATTGTACGTTTTTGGGGACAATTTCATAACAATAGATTTGCTTATAACAATTTTTACCAAACATATTTATATATTGTATGAGAGTATCCCCTATATAAGCTCCCATATCCACGAAAACTTCGTTGTGATCGCAGTGTATCAAATCAAAATCAAAATATTGGCTAAAACATTTATCACAGATATCATCGATTAACGTTTTATCGGTCTTAAGCCAATAGGAAAGAATATTTAACAAAATTTTCTTAGATCTATAATCACTAAGCTGCCCATATAGCCATTCAAAATCTTTTTTATGATTCACTAATGCATCAGCACGGTTGTTTACAAGATCATATATTTCCTTATCCGGGTCATAGGCCCCCCATAAGCTGCTGAAATGGTTGTAATAATTAATAATTGAATGATAGGCGGGGGCATCTTTTTCCTCAACGTAGTGTAAATTTTGTTTAATCCCTGCTTTTATATCTTCCAGGTTTCGCTCTTCTATAAAATTCATCAGTCGCTCAAAATATTTATCTACCTGGATTAATATGGATTCATCATCTTTTATTTCAGTAGCAGTGCTTTGCTTTGACATTATCTCTCCTCTAATTATTACTTATATTCCTTTTACCATATTATTCAATTTCATAAAAAAAGTGAAATAGTTCCGAATTATAAATATTTTTTTAGGGGGATAAGTGGGAAAAACCTCGCAGGAATCAGGGTTTTACAAGACATTGTAAAAAAAGAAAAAAATTGACAAAAAAGTGTTGACAATTAATACAATTCATATTATACTAATGAAGCAGTCGGGAACGAGAGAAAATAAAAGCTCCTGACAAGCACTGGGATCTTAGCTCAGCTGGGAGAGCATCTGCCTTACAAGCAGAGGGTCACAGGTTCGAGCCCTGTAGGTCCCACTGATAAGCAAGCGCTTGTCAAACAATTAAATATGGCGGAATAGCTCAGTTGGCCAGAGCACACGGTTCATACCCGTGGTGTCGAGAGTTCGAATCTCCCTTCCGCTACTTAAAAAACACACGGTAATCTGATATATGAGTCGGATCTGATGTGTTTTTTTATTTGCAGCAATTTCATGAATTAAAAATACTGGCCAGCATGAGTGGTGCTGACCAGTCACATCAGGTGATTAAACCTGGTTAAAATCAGTTTGATATGCATTGGTAGTATCTGCCTCTGGCACATCATAAAACTTGATCCAGTAAAAGTTATTGTATGATACAGCGCCTAGCTCTTCCTTAGTTCCAAACAATTCAACATATTTAATCCAACCGCCATAAGGAGCACCTGCTGGTAGCTGTGTTGCAGGATCGATGGGATTTTGGCAGATTCCGTAGTCGTTCAGCTCATACCAACCGGTATCAAGCTTTACCCAGCCGCTTTGAGCGTAACCAGCTTCGTTAAAATAGTACCAGTATTCTCCAACTTTTTCCAGTTTGTTAGCCGGATAGGAACCGTCATCTTTCTCATACCACCACCCCTGGTCGTTGCTTTTCCATTCAGCAGCATAAGTAGTCATACTGAATGCTGTCGCCAATAACATAGCAGCTAGAAATAATTGCACTTTTCTCATGGTAAATACCCCCGATAGTTTAATTTACTTGCAGTTACCCTCAAGCCTGACTGATAAATTTTAAAATATTATATAAAAAGTGTGCAAAAAATGCAATTAAAATATAATATTTGGATAAAAAAACTCATAAAATACAAAATTCTTTCTTTTTCGATATGACACCCAGACCTTTTTCCTTTTTTTTTATATTCATTTTTGTTCTTTTATGTTATACTTACAAATAGCAAAAAGCGGAGGGATTCCATGTACTATTTTATTGTTAACCCGAACTCCTGTTGCGGACGGGGTAAAATTATCTGGGATAAGCTGGAACGGACATTAAACGATTCCGGTGTGGAATATCAGGCATATTTAACTGAAAAGCCAGGGGACGCAAAGATATTTGCAAAAAATTTAACAGAAGGGTGTAAAGAATCCAATGTAATCATCGCAGTCGGTGGCGATGGGACAGTCAATGAGATTCTTGATGGATATTCCATGTGCAGTTGTGTTACACTTGGTTATATTCCGGCAGGATCTGGCAATGATCTGGCAAGAAGCTTAAAACTTCCGAAGAATCCCATCCGATGTTTGAATAAGATTCTGCATCCCAAATATTATAAATTGATGGACTATGGAGTATTATCATATGGAGACAGTGAGATTTCCCATCGCCGCTTTATGGTCAGCTCCGGTATCGGTATGGATGCGGCTGTCTGTCATAATCTGTTGTATTCCAGAACCAAAGGGCTGCTTCACAGACTGAGAATTGGAAAACTGGCCTATTTGCTTGTAGGCGTCAGACAGCTTATATCAGCGAAGTCCTGCAAGGGATATATCGTGCTGAACGGAGTACAAAAGATTGAGTTTAACCATGCTTATTTCATTTCGACCCATATTCATCCATATGAAGGCGGAGGATTTAAATTTGCTCCCGATGCAGATTTTGAAGACGGGAAACTGTCAGTCTGCGTGATGAATAACCGGAAGAAGAGTAAGCTTATCTGTGTACTGCTTAATTCCCTTATGGGAAAAAAGTCTGTAAACAAAGGGATCCGTTTCTATACCTGCGAAGAGATTCACATTCATATGGATCGCCCCATGGCGGTTCATGTTGATGGAGAAAGCTGTTTTTGCCAGAATGACGTGGAGATCCGGTGTATCAGTAAGAAACTTCGAATGATCGTTTAAGATCTGATTTATTTATATAGGAAAGGAAAAAATAATGAGAATTGGACAGGGATATGATGTTCATAAATTTGCAGAAGGCAGAGATTTGATTCTGGGTGGAGTGACCATTCCATATGAGATGGGACTTCTGGGCCATTCAGATGCAGATGTGCTGACCCACGCAGTGATAGATGCTTTATTGGGAGCAGCCGGATTAGGAGATATCGGGGAACATTTCCCTGACACAGATCCTAAGTATAAAGGAGTCTCCAGTATCGAACTGTTAAAGAATGTGGCGGGTCTGCTGGAAGAGAACGGATATGTTGTGGAGAATATTGATTCCACTGTGATCGCCCAAAAACCAAAGCTTTTGTCATACAGGCCGCTTATGGCGCAGAATATGGCTGACGCGCTGAATCTGCCGGTTGACAAGGTGAATGTGAAAGCGACAACAGAGGAAGGACTGGGATTTACCGGAAGAGGAGAAGGAATATCCTCACAGGCCGTTGTTCTTTTGACTTCTGTCGGAGATTACTGTTATGATGACAGAATCATGCAAAGCGAAGGCGGCTGTCAGGGCTGTAAAGGCTGCTGCAAACAGGAATAACAGGAGAAGAAGGGAGACAGCATGAAAATATTTAACACATTATCCAGACAAAAAGAAGAATTCATACCGTTAGAGGCAGGGAAGGTGAAGATGTATGTCTGCGGTCCTACGGTATATAATCTGATCCACATCGGAAATGCACGTCCGATGATCGTATTTGATACAGTACGGAGATATTTTGAATATAAGGGCTACGATGTAAATTTTGTTTCCAACTTTACCGATGTGGATGACAAAATTATTAAAAAAGCCATTGAAGAAGGCGTTGATGCGGATACCGTTTCAAAGCGCTATATTGATGAGTGCAAAAAGGATATGGAGGCCATGAATGTAAAGCCGGCAACCAAGAATCCTCTTGCTACAGAAGAGATCTGCGGAATGCTTGATATGATTGCACATTTAATTGAGTCCGGTCATGCATACGCAGCCAAGGATGGTACCGTTTATTTCCGTACCAAATCATTTGATCAGTATGGAAAACTGTCTCATAAAAACCTGGAGGATCTGCAGTCCGGTTTTCGTGAACTGAAAGTAACCGGAGAAGAGGAAAAGGAAGATCCCACCGATTTCGTGCTGTGGAAACCGAAGAAAGAAGGGGAGCCTTACTGGGAATCTCCCTGGTGTGACGGTCGTCCCGGCTGGCACATTGAGTGCTCGGTTATGTCCAAGAAATATCTGGGTGACCAGATCGATATTCATGCAGGCGGTGAGGATTTAATCTTCCCCCATCATGAGAATGAGATTGCACAGAGTGAGGCAGCCAACGGAAAAGAGTTTGCAAAATACTGGATGCATAACGCATTTCTTAATATTGATAACAGGAAGATGTCAAAGTCTCTGGGCAACTTCTTTACCGTTCGCGATATCAGTGAAAAATATGATCTTCAGGTACTTCGTTTCTTTATGCTCAGTGCTCATTACAGAAGTCCTTTAAATTTCAGTGCTGATTTAATGGAGTCCTCTAAAAATGGTCTGGAGCGCATCCTGACTGCAGTTGATAAGTTAAAGGGCCTGGAAGCTTCAGCTAAAACTGAGGGGCTGCTTGAGAAGGAAGACATAAATCAGGTCAATGCTCTGGTGGAGAAATACGAAGCCGCCATGGATGATGATTTTAATACGGCAGATGCCATCTCCGCAATTTTTGAACTGGTAAAGGTAAGCAACTCCACTACTGATGAGGAAAGCTCTCTGGAGTATGTTACTTTGCTGAAAAATACCATCGAAAAGCTTTGCGGTATTCTGGGAATTATTACAGAAAAGGAAGAAGTGATTCTTGCGGAAGAGATTGAAGCCATGATTGCTGCAAGACAGCAGGCAAGAAAAGACAAGGACTTTGCACTGGCTGATGAAATCAGGGGTAAACTGTTGGATCAGGGCATTGTACTGGAGGACACCAGGGAAGGTGTAAAATGGAAGAGAGTATAATTTCACTGTCTGCATTTACCGATTATTTTGCAGATACACTTCAGTTAAAGAACGTGGATATTACCAGTTATTCTCCTCTTGCACTGGCCTATATCGGAGATGCGGTGTATGAACTGATTATCCGGACGAAAGTCATGAATCATGGAAGCACCCAGGTAAATAACATGCATAAGAAAAGCGCCAGACTGGTGAATGCAAAGGCTCAGGCTGACATCATCAGAAGTCTGGTGGAAGGGGAAGAACTGACTCCGGAGGAGATTGCCGTATACAAACGGGGGCGAAATGCCAAATCTGCCACAACAGCCAAACATGCAACAGTGGCAGATTACAGAACCGCAACCGGATTTGAAGCTTTATGCGGTTATCTCTATTTAAGCGGAAAGCTGGAACGTTTGATTTGGGTGGTAAGCAGGGGGCTTAACAGAATAGGAGAACTGGAATGATAGAAGAATTTACAATAGAAGGAAGGAATGCAGTTCTTGAAGCGTTCCGTTCCGGAAAGACCATTGACAAGCTGTATGTGCAGAAAGGTGTATCCGATGGCCCCATTCAATCCATCTTAAGGGAAGCCAAAAAGACAGATACCATAGTCAACTTTGTTGAAAGAGAACGTCTGGATCAGATGTCTGAGGAAGGCCACCATCAGGGTGTGATCGCCCATGCTGCTGCTTATGAATATGCAGAAGTGGAAGATTTGTTAAAAGCAGCAGAAGAAAAGGGAGAACCGCCGTTCCTCTTCCTGCTTGACGGAATTGAAGATCCTCACAATCTGGGAGCCATTATCCGTACAGCCAACCTTGCAGGAGCCCACGGTGTTATTATACCCAAGCGGAGAGCAGTTGGTTTAACGGCTACAGTGGCAAAGACATCAGCAGGTGCACTTAATTATACACCGGTTGCGAAAGTAACCAATTTAACTGCTGTGATGGAAGATTTAAAGAAAAAGGGAATGTGGTTCGTATGTGCGGATATGGATGGAGAAAGCATGTACCGCCTGAATTTAAAAGGACCCATTGGTCTTGTTATTGGCAGTGAGGGAAGCGGAGTGGGCAGACTGGTCAAAGAAACCTGTGATATGGTCGCTTCCATTCCGATGAAGGGAAACATTGATTCTCTCAATGCCTCAGTAGCTGCAGGAGTGCTGGCTTATGAGATTGTAAGGCAGCGTCTGGGATAACCATTTAGGAGATGATGAGCATGAGAAAAAAAGGTATGGCTGCCGCCGCCGTCAGTGCAGCCCTGTTGTTTTCTTTAAACGGCTGTGCTCCGGCAAACCGGATTGCTTCTGCTGATCAGACAGCAGAAGCCACAGAGTGGAAAACGGTTGTTACAATTAAAGATGAGGCAGTTCCTCTTTATTCCAAACCTGCGGGAAGCAGTGTTAAGGTTCCCCAGGCGTCAGGAACGGTTACTTACAACAGCAATTCCGTTCTTTTAGATGCATCCAATACCAGCCATGGTTATGTGATGGTGCAGTATACCGGTAATTCAGCTAAAATTAAGGTTCAGGTTATAAAAAGCGGGGGCGAGACATATACCTATGATCTGAATTCCAGATCGGCATATGAAGTATTTCCTCTCACTGAAGGAAGCGGAACCTATACCGTTCGGGTATTGGAACAGGTTTCCGGAAACCAGTATGCGGTAAAATCCAATAACAGCTTAAACGTAACGCTGTCCAATGAGTATGAACCATTTTTATATCCCAACCAGTATGTGAACTTTACTGCCGGCAGCGCCGTGGTTGCTAAAGGTGCAGAAGTTGCTGCTTCTGCAGCAGATGCACTGGGAGTTGTAAGCAATGTATATAATTACGTTGTACAGAATTTTACATACGATACCGCACTTGCCAATTCAGTCCAGTCCGGTTACTTACCTAATGTGGATCACGTTCTGTCTGTGAAAAAGGGAATCTGTTTTGACTATGCAGCTGTCATGACAGCCATGCTTCGTTCTCAGAATATCCCAACCAAACTGGTGGTGGGATATACGGGCAGTCTTTACCACGCATGGGTGAGCGTGTACATAGAAGGACAGGGCTGGGTGGATAATATCATTTATTTTGACGGTACTCAGTGGAAGCTGATGGATCCCACCTTTGCCTCATCGGGAAAAAATGATCCTTCCATTAAGGATTATATTACAAACAGCTCCAATTATAAGGCGAAATATACATATTAATGAATGGAATGAAAAGGGAGAAAGGACAGATGGCAAAAGTAGAGAAAAAACAGTATTCTGCCCGGGAACTTTCTGCATTCTGCCTTCAGATATCCATTCTTCTTCATGCAGCAATCCCTCTTGATGAGGGATTGTCTGTTATGGCGGAGGATGCGCAGCATCAGGAAGAAAAGAAGCTGCTTTTATCCATGGCAGAGGAAGCAGAGCTGGGAAATCCGTTTTCCAAAGTATTGAAAGAAACCGGCGCATTTCCGGCTTATCTGGTCCGGATGGCAAGACTTGGAGAAGAGACAGGAACTCTGGATCAGATTATGGAGTCTTTAGCCGGATATTATGAAAAAGAACATATTATGAAGAAGAACATGAAGAATGCGGTTTCCTATCCGGCAATGATGATCGGGATGCTTTTGATTGTTCTGTTTGTACTGTTTACCAGGGTAATGCCTGTATTTGAAAAGGTATATAAACAGCTGGGGGCCCAGATGCCGCCGGTATCAGTTGCTGCAACAAGACTGGGAGGAATCTTCTGTGCCATTTCGCTGGTAATCATTCTTCTCCTTGGGATTGCAGCATTTTTTGTCTGGATTCTGGGGAGGAACGGAAGAAGATTCCTTCTTGCAGAACGATTACTTAACTGGATCAAACGAAGAAGTAAAATAGCAAAATCCATAGCAAACCGCCGCTTTACTGCAGTTCTTTCCCTTACTTTAAAAAGCGGGCTGGATCTGGAAAAGGGTATGGAGCTTGCAGGTGAGCTGGTAGAAAATCCGGCAGTGGAAGAGAAAATACGTCAGTGTGCCAGTCAGCTGGAAGCTGGCAGCGACTACTACAGCGCAATGAAAGATACTGGCCTTTTCAACGGGTTTTATATCCAGATGATTAAAGTGGGAACAAGAAGCGGCCGTCTGGACAGTGTGATGTCAGAGATATCAAAAAGCTATGAGGAAGAGGCTGATCTTGCCACAGAGCAGATGATTGGCCGGTTTGAACCAACTGTGATAGCAGTTCTGGCAGTTTCTGTGGGAATGATTCTTCTGTCAGTCATGCTGCCGTTAATCGGTGTCCTGTCTGCCATCGGCTAGGAGGTCTCTATGAAAAAACCAAATGGTTCAGGAAAAGAGCTGTTAGGACAGCTTGTATCCCTTGGGGCGTTTTCTCTCGCCGTTGTGCTTTTTGTCTCTTCCGCTCTGACTTTTTCAAAGCGGTCTGGAGAAAGAGGCGCAGAAACTTTACGGGATGCCATACGCAGGGCATCGGTTCAGTGCTATGCCATTGAAGGAAGATATCCACCCAGTGTGGAGTATTTAGAAGAAAATTACGGTATTAAAATAGATCGGGACCGCTACGATGTATTTTACAGCGGATTCGCATCAAATTTCATGCCGGATATTACGGTTAACTTACAAAATCCATAGAGAGGTAGCCATGGCAGGAAAAGAATTACCAAAAAGCCGGTTGGGAACTATCGTTTTTCCCCTCCTTTTATTTCTCGTGTTTGTGATGTGTGCTCTGTTTCTGATCCTGATCGGTGGCAGAGTTTATGAAAACATCAATAACAGATCGGAACTGACCTATGAGAAAGATATTGCTTTCAGTTATATTGCCAATAAGGTCAGGCAGGCAGATGAAGCCGGTGCTGTATCACTGACCGATGTGGATGGAGTGCAGGTACTTACATTAAAGCAGAACATAGAAGACACTTCGTATGTGACACAGATTTATTACCGTGACGGAAGCTTATGGGAGCTGTTTGCAGATCAGAACAGTGGATTATCCATTGGTGACGGAAATCAGATATTGGAATGCAAAGAAATCACCATGGATATGGAGGACCACCTTCTCCATTTGAAATCGGAAGGTGAAACAGGAAGCCAGCTCTTTATTTCTTTAAGAAGCAAAGGAGCTGCAGATGAATAGAAAAAACAGATCCAATGTAATGATGATGGAGATGATTGTCGCCGTATTTTTCTTTCTGCTGTGTGCAGCAGTCTGCATTCAGGCATTTGTAAAGGCGGACTTGCTGAGTAAAAGAGCAGCAGATTTAAATCAGAGTGTTCTGATTGCCCAAAGTGCAGCTGAGATCTGGAAGGCAGAAGGAGAAGCAGGGCTGATTCAACGTTTAAATGGTGTGAAAAAGGATTCCTCGGAGGAGACCTATACCATGATGTTTGATAAAAAAGGAAATGCCACTGACCAGTCCCATGCAGTTTATTATGGAGAGGTTAAACTTATAAGTGAACTGGAAGCGGAAGTGACTGTATCAAAAGGCGGAAATACGCTTTATACCCTGGCGGTAAGCCGGCACGAAAACCCTTGAGTGAAGGAGAAATCATATGGCGAAACAGGAGATTGGCTACAGGGCCAATATGGGAACTCCTACTCTTATTCTGATATTTATGATTCTCTGTCTGGTTACTTTTGGGATGCTTTCTCTTAGTACTGCCAAAAGTGAATGGAATCTTGCACAGCGGAATGCAGATTCCGTTGCAGAGTATTACAGGGCAGATAAAGAGGGAGAAGTCTTTTATCAGATGGTTTTGCAAAATTCACATTCCGGAAATCTGGGGGATTACTATGATTCACAGACCGGGATCGCATCCACTCAGATTCCCATGAAACGATCCCAGTCTCTTTCCATAAAGCTTCATGTACCACCGGATCAGAGCGGGAAAATTGAAATATCCCAGTGGAAAGTCATACAGACAGAAGATTATGAAATTGATCAATCCCTGCCGGTTTTTAAGGGTGGGAATTGACAGAGCAGGAGATTGGAAGATGAAGGTAGTAGATTTATTGAGTTCTGCTGTGGCACAGAAGGCATCTGATATCTTTCTTGTGCCAGGCATGCCATTTTCGTATAAGATCGGGAGCAGAATTGTTTACCAGAGTGAGGAAAAGCTGTACCCCGCCCAGATGGAGCTGCTGATCACGGAGCTTTACCAGCTGGCAGGAGAACGGGACATGGGAAAAGTAAGGGAACATGGTGATGATGATTTTTCCTTTGCCATACCTGGAGTTTCCAGATTCCGCTCCAGCGTATTCCGACAGAGAGGCTCTCTGGCTGCAGTGATTCGTGTGGTGAACTTCGATCTCCCTGACTATAAGGAGCTTCATATTCCGGAAAGTGTAATCGATGCAGCCAGACTGACAAAAGGATTTGTACTGGTAACAGGACCGGCGGGAAGCGGAAAGACAACCACCCTTGCCTGTATTATTGATAAGATTAATAATACAAGAAATGCCCATGTTATTACGTTGGAAGATCCCCTGGAATACTTACACCGCCATAAACAGAGCGTGGTAACCCAGCGGGAAGTGACTACGGATACAGACAGCTATGTGACCGGACTTCGTTCGGCACTGCGTCAGGCTCCTGATGTCATACTGGTTGGAGAGATGAGGGATTACGAGACAATCCGGATTGCCATGACTGCAGCGGAGACTGGTCATCTGGTGATTTCCACTCTGCATACTGTGGGGGCAGCCAATACCATTGACCGCATTATCGACAGCTTTCCGCCTAATCAGCAGCAGCAGATTCGAATGCAGCTGTCCATGGTGATGCAGGCTGTGATTTCCCAGCAGCTGATCCCTACCGTAGACGGTGGTGTTTATCCGGCATTTGAAATTATGTTTTTTAACAATGCAATCCGAAATATGATCCGGGAATCCAAGACACATCAGATTGATTCTGTCATTGCCACTGGTCAGGCAGAAGGAATGCGTTCCATGGATTCCAGCCTGCTGAACCTGTACAAGGAAGGCAGAATTTCTAAAGAAAATGCAATTATTTACAGCAGTAACAGTGAATTGATGTCAAAAAAAATCGAACGGGGAATATCAAACGCATAGTTTCCATTTCATGCAGTAACACTATCTATAATACGAACAGGAGAGTGGCATAAAATATGAGAACAGATAAAAGAAAAGTTGCGCTTGTAGGGACTGGAATGGTTGGAATGAGCTATGCTTATTCCATGTTAAACCAGGGAATTTGTGATGAACTTGTTTTAATTGATATTAATCGTAAAAGAGCAGAGGGAGAAGCCATGGATTTAAATCATGGGCTTGCTTTTTCCGGTTACCATATGAAGATTTATGCAGGAGAATACAGGGACTGTTCCGATGCGGATATTGTGGTAATTTGTGCAGGTGTGGCACAGAAACCGGGAGAAACCAGACTTGATCTGTTAAAGCGCAATGCCTCCGTCTTTGAGTCCATTGTGCAGCCCGTTACAGAGTCCGGATTTAACGGAATCTTTCTGGTTGCAACCAACCCCGTAGACATTATGACCAGGATTACCTATTCTCTTTCCGGCTTTAATCCCAAACGGGTTTTAGGAAGCGGCACAGCCCTGGATACAGCGAGACTGCGGTATCTCCTTGGGGAATCACTTCGTGTGGATCCAAGAAATGTTCATGCATACGTAATGGGAGAGCACGGAGACAGTGAATTTGTACCGTGGAGTCAGGCCATGATTGCTACCAAACCCATATTGTCACTTTGCGGAAGCGGCGGTGAAGATGATATGGTATGCAGGGAAGAGTTAAAGCGGATTGAAGATGAAGTGCGGGGAGCGGCGTACCGTATTATCGATGCAAAGCAGGCAACCTACTATGGAATCGGAATGGCTTTAACCAGAATTACAAAAGCAATACTTGGAGATGAGAACAGTGTCTTTACCGTATCAACCATGCTAAGAGGGGAATACGGTCAGAATGACGTATATGCGGGAGTTCCCTGTATCATAAATAAGAACGGCATTCAGCGGGTTTTAACTCTCTCCCTTACAGAAGAAGAGATGAAACAGTTTGGCCATTCCTGTGATACGTTACGGGAAAGCTTCCAGGGTATTTTATAAAAATATAACGGGAAAGAATGGGAAAAATCCTGTTCTTTCCTGGTCTGTTTCCATCTCAATAAAGGACTTTTTTGTGAAGTATTTGTAGAATTTTTGCAGTTTCATGTATATTATAAAAAACTTATAAAAAACGTTGACAAATAGATTTTCCCATGCTATGATATACGAGGTTCGAGCGACGAACCAAAGAAATGCTGATGTGGCACAGGTGGTAGCGCACCTCATTGGTAGTGAGGAGGTCACGGGTCCGAGTCCCGTCATCAGCTTATAACAAACGGGAAGTCTTATTCAAGAGACTTCCCGTTTTTGTTATATCATAAAAAGAAGAGAAGGAGGCAGGTTGTTATGGGGAAGAAAAGCAGAAAACGAAAAAGTGCATGGAATATATTTTTTCGTCCCATAAAGGTCATACTCTTTGTATTTCTGTTGGCGATGGTAATAGGGGGCCTGGCTGGAGGCGTCGTATTTATAAAATATCAGGATGAGATCACGACATGTAAGGAAAAGGCTGACACCATTATAAGTCAGACTTCCAAAACTGATTTCTCACAGCCAATGGATACAAGAGTTTATGATTCTGAAGGAAACTTAATCGGAACCATTAATTCCGGTCATTACGAATATGTGTCAATTAAGGACATCAGCGAAAATCTTCAGAATGCTTACATAGCCCAGGAGGACAGGCGATTCTATAAACATCATGGAATTGATTACAAGGGGCTTTTAAGAGCTGGTCTGGTTTTCATAAAAAACAAAGGTGTGGCGACCCAGGGCGGCAGTACCATCACCCAGCAGGTGATCAAAAACACCTATTTAACTCAGGAGAGAACCATTCAGAGAAAAATCACAGAATTCTTTGCTGCTCCCCGGATGGAGGACAAGTATTCCAAAAAGGATATTATGGAATTCTACTGCAACACCAATTATTATGCGAACCGCAGTTATGGTGTATCCGAGGCCAGCCGTTATTATTTTGATAAGGAAGCAAAGGATCTGACCATCTGGGAAGCAGCAACTCTTGCGGGAATCAGCAACAATCCTTCCAGATATGACCCGGTGGCACATCCCGATACCTCTAAATGGAAGCGGGATCAGGTGATTGACAATATGGCGCTTTGTAAGTTCATCACAAAGGAAGAGCAGGAGAATGCCAAAGCCCAGCCCCTTACAGTCGCCAAGGTTTATGAAGGCGGAACCACAGAGAATTATCAGACCAGCTACGCCATACATTCTGCCGTTCTGGAACTGATGAAGAACGATGACTTTGTATTCCAGTATGTCTTTCACAGTAAAAGTTCCTATGATTCCTATAAGGAAGAATATCAGGAGCAGTATCAGGCAAAAAGCGATATGGTACGCAAGGGAGGATTTGAAATTCATACCAGCCTGGATTCCAAACTGCAGACAGCGCTGCAAAACAACATCGATACCCATTTAAAAGGGTTTACGGAAGTTCAGGAGAACGGAAAATTCGCACTACAGGGAGCGGCTGTCTGCGTAGACAACCGGACCGGATATGTGGTGGCGATAGTAGGCGGACGGGGAACCGATGATGAATATAACCGTGGATTTTTAAGCAGAAGGCAGCCAGGCTCTACCATTAAGCCGCTGATTGATTACGCTCCTGCATTTGAAACCGGCTTTTATTATCCTTCCAGACTGGTCAATGACCATTTGTTTGACAAAGGGCCCAAAAACAGCGGAGGCAAGTACTTTGGTGAAGTGTCTGTAAGAGAAGCATTAAACCGGAGTTTAAATACAGTCGCCTGGCAGGTTCTGACGGATATCGGAGTCGACAAAGGGATCAGCTATCTGGGGAAAATGCACTTTGTAGGCTTAAGCAATATGGACAATGGAAACAGCAGTATGAGTATCGGAGGTTTTACTGAAGGAGCCAGAGTTGTGGATATGGCAAAAGGCTATTCCGTTCTTGCCAATCAGGGAAAATACAGCAATAAAACCTGCATTACAAGCATTAAGAGCCAGTATGACGGAGAGATTTATAAAGGCAGTCAGGCTGATGAAAGAATCTTTACAGAAGATACGGCATACATGGTCACCGATGTACTGAAAGGAACGTTGGATAAGCCTTACGGAACAGGTTCCGGACTGGGAATTGGTGTTCCGGCAGCAGGAAAGACGGGAACAACAAACAGCAGCAAGGATACCTGGTTCTGCGGCTATACCAGATATTATACCACTGCCATCTGGGTGGGATATGATACTCCAAGAGCGATGCCGGGAGTTTACGGAAAGACTTATTCCGGTAAGATGTGGCATGATTTTATGGCTGAAATTAATAAGGATCTGCCTCCCCTGGACTGGGATATGCCTTCTACCGTTTCCGCTTATAATGTGGATTCCAGAGGAGAGAAAACGGATCAGGAAACCGGCAATAAGGATTTATTCTCCTCCGTGGCAGAAGCTGCAGCAATGGCAGATACAAAGAAATGGAAAGATGAAGAAGCCCGTAAGCAGCAGGAAGCCCAATCACAGATGAATCAGGCAGCACAGGATGCAGCCAGACAGACCCAGGAACAGGCAGCAGCTTCCCTGCAGGCTCTTATAGCTGAATTTAACGGACTGAATCACCGTGACAGCACTACCGATGATAAAATTGCTTCCGCTAAAACATTTTTGGAGCAGTTAAACGGAACGGAAACTTATGACAGCTTAAAACAGGCACTCGATGATGCTGTCAACCGTGTTCTTGCTCTTCCTAAACAGGATGATTCGTCGAAACCTCAGGAGATCGGACCTGGTATGACGAAACCAAGAGAGACCACAGCTCCGGTATTCCCTGGAGATAGTGACCCTCAGACCGGGGGTGCAGTTGGCAACGGGCCAGGCGATGATGACACCCAGGCAGAAGCGGTGGGACCTGGAATGGAATAAAAATCGAGTGAAGTCATTGTTTTTTCCAGTTGTTCGTTATATAATAAAATTTGTCTGAAACATCACGAGAATGAAGATATAGGAGTGTGTTTATAATGAATCGAATTAGAACCAGATATGCCCCAAGCCCCACAGGCCGCATGCACGTAGGCAATTTAAGAACAGCTATGTATGCGTACCTGATTGCAAAACATGAGGGAGGAGATTTCCTTCTCCGCATTGAAGACACCGACCAGGAACGTTTTGTAGAAGGTGCTGTGGAGATTATTTATAGAACATTGGAAGAGACAGGACTTGTTCATGATGAAGGTCCTGATAAGGATGGCGGAGTTGGTCCCTATGTACAGAGTGAACGTCACGCTCTGGGAATGTACCTTGATTATGCGAAAATGCTGGTGGAAAAAGGAGAGGCTTACTACTGCTTCTGTACCCAGGAACGTCTGGATTCTTTAAAGAGAACTGTAGACGGTCAGGAGATCATGGTATATGACAAGCATTGCCTTCACCTTACGAAAGAAGAGGTACAGGCTAATCTGGCGGCAGGGATGCCGTACGTAATCCGCCAGAATAATCCGGTTGACGGAACCACCACATTTCACGATGAAATTTACGGTGATATCACAGTAGATAACTCAGAGCTTGATGATATGGTACTGATTAAGTCCGATGGATACCCAACTTACAATTTTGCCAATGTAGTGGATGATCACCTGATGGGAATCACTCATGTGGTAAGAGGCAACGAATATTTATCCTCTTCTCCCAAATATAACCGTCTTTACGACGCGTTTGGCTGGGAAGTTCCGGTTTATGTACACTGTCCTCTGATTACCAATGAGGAACATAAAAAATTAAGCAAGAGAAGCGGCCATGCTTCCTATGAGGATTTAATTGAGCAGGGATTTATTTCTGAGGCAGTGGTCAATTATGTGGCTTTGCTTGGCTGGTCACCAGTTGGAAACCAGGAGATTTTCTCACTCAAAGAATTAATTCAGGAATTTGATTTCCGCAATATCAGTAAATCCCCGGCTGTGTTCGACATGACCAAGTTAAAGTGGATGAACAGTGAATACATGAAAGCGATGGACTTTGACAGATTTTATGGAATGGCAGAACCTTATATCAGGAAAGTCATTAAAAAGGATCTGGATTTAAGAAAGATCGCTGCCATGGTTAAGACCAGAATCGAAGTGTTCCCGGATATCGCCAATCATATTGATTTCTTTGAGGAACTGCCGGTATATGACTGCTCCATGTATTTTAATAAGAAGATGAAGACGGACAGCCAGACCTCTCTTTCTCTGTTACAGGAGATACTTCCCATTCTGGAAGCACAGGAAGATTACAGCAACGATGCACTCTATGCTGCGCTTTCCACATTTGTTTCTGAAAAAGGATATAAAACCGGCTATGTTATGTGGCCCATCCGCACTGCAGTTTCCGGCAAGCAGATGACTCCGGCAGGTGCAACAGAAATCATGGAGGTCCTTGGAAAAGAAGAATCCTTAGATCGAATCAGAAAAGGAATCGAACTTTTAAGCAAAGAGACTTTATAAAAAGTAGATGAAAGCAGGGGAATGGCAGAAAACCGGACTCCTGCTTCTTTGTTTCACTGGGAGGATAACATGAAACAACAAGTGACCTATGAAGGCGCCCAGAAGGAAGCAATCCTTCACCGGGATGGACCCATGTTAGTGCTGGCCGGGCCGGGATCAGGAAAGACATTTACCATTACACACAGAGTCTGCCATCTGATTGAGGAATATCACGTGGATCCCTCCCGCATTCTGGTCATCACATTTACCAAGGCGGCAGCCACAGAGATGAAGGAACGATTTGATGCATTGATGGGAGATCCCGCTCCCTTTGTCAGCTTCGGTACCTTTCATGCCATATTTTTCCGTATTCTCAAATTCGCCTATCGCTACGATGCCAGGAATATTATCAGAGAAGACCAGAAAACCAGGTTCGTAAAGGAAGAAATGGACCGCTGCAGCGTGGAAGTGGAAGATGAAGGGGATTTTATTGCCTCTATTTTATCAGAGATCAGTTCTGTGAAGGGAGATATGATCTCACTGGATCATTATTACTCCAAAAACTGCTCAGAAGAAATATTCAAACAGCTGTATCTGGGGTATGAGGACAGGCTGAGAAAAGCCAATCTCATTGATTTTGATGACATGCTGGTCATGTGCCACGAACTTTTTACCCAGAGAAAAGATATTCTGGCAGCGTGGCAGAGAAAATACCAGTATATTCTGGTGGATGAGTTTCAGGATATTAACCGGGTACAGTACGAAATTGTCCGTATGCTTGCGGCACCTGAGGATAATCTTTTTATTGTGGGAGACGATGACCAGTCCATCTACCGGTTCCGGGGAGCCAAGCCGGAAATCATGCTTGGTTTTGAAAAAGATTATAAGAATGCGAAGAAGGTTCTTTTAAATATCAATTTCAGAAGCACCAGAGACATTGTGGAAACAGCAGGGAAACTGATCGCCCACAATGAAATGCGATTCCAGAAGAAAATTGTAACAGACAAAGGCTCTGGAAAACCAGTGGTTACCAGACTGTGGAAGGATCCACAGGAAGAAACCATGGAAATTGTGGAGGAGATTCTTAATTATGGGAAAGCAGGATATGCACTTAGTGATATCGCTGTTTTATACCGGACTAATCTGGGTCCCAGACTTTTAATTGAGAAATTTATGGAATATAATGTTCCGTTTATCACCCGGGATTCTGTTCCCAATCTATACGATCACTGGATTGCCCAGAATCTGGTCTCCTATATGAAAACGGCACAGGGTGACCGTCAGAGGGCCAACGTTCTCCAAATCATCAACCGCCCCAACCGCTACATAAGCAGGGATTCGCTGGAAGGCAATCCGGTAAACTTTGAGTCTGTGAAATCCTTCTACCAGGACCGCAGTTTCATGGTGGAACGGGTGGAACAGCTGGAATATGATTTGCGGATGTTAAAAAACATGGCGCCAGTGGCAGCAGTTAATTATATCAGGAAAGCAATTGGGTATGATGATTATTTAAGGGAATATGCCCAGTACCGCAGGATGAAACCGGAGGAACTTCTTGAGGTGGCGGATCAGCTTTCAGAAAGTGCGGCAGGATTTCAGTCCTTTGACCAGTGGCTGGTGCATATGAAAGAGTATGGGGAAGAGTTAAATAACCGGGCTAAATCCGGGCAGACAAAAGCAGAGGGCGTGGCATTAATGACCATGCACAGTTCCAAAGGTCTGGAATACAAAATTGTCTATATTTTAGATGCCAATGAAGGCGTGACCCCACATCAGAAGGCGGTTCTTCCAGCTGATTTAGAAGAGGAGCGACGGATGTTTTATGTGGCGATGACAAGGGCCAAGGAACGGCTTCATGTAAACTATGTTCAGGAACGATACGGAAAAAAACAGGATGTATCCCGTTTTGTCAGGGAGTATCTGGAGAAAAATTAAGGAGGGAATGGTTATGGAATCTTGTGTTCACATTTACTGTGGAGATGGAAAAGGAAAAACAACGGCAGCCATCGGTCTGGCAGTCCGTGCCAGCGGCTGTAATAAAAAGGTACTCATTGCCCGGTTTCTCAAAACCGATCATTCCGGAGAGGTACTGGCCCTTCAAACCCTTTCCGGTATCACAGTCATGCCCTGTGAGAAAAGCTTTGGGTTTTTCACCAATATGACAGACGAACAAAAAAAGGAAGCCAGAATTTATTATTCCGGTCTTCTGGACCGCGTGCTGGAAAAAGCGGTGAACGAACCCTTTGACCTGCTGGTTTTAGATGAAATTATGGCTGTATGCAATTACGGACTGGTGGATGAGGGAACGGTACTTCAGTTTATTTCCGGCAGGCCAGAGAATCTGGAAGTAGTGCTTACAGGCAGAAATCCTTCCAGCCAGCTCCTTGATCAGGCGGATTACGTATCTGAAATAAAAAAGATCAGGCATCCCTATGACCGGGGTATCAATGCCAGAAGAGGAATTGAATATTAAGGACAAAATCCCTTGATTTTTAGCCAATTGTTTGATAGAGTGAAGAAAGGTGTAAACAGACACCTATATTAAGATGGAAAAAGAGAGGTATCAGGATGGCACAGGATCCTAATTTAGAGCACGATGAGATGGAACCCCAGGAGGAGATGACAGTAACACTGACCCTGGATGATGGATCGGAACTGGAGTGCGTTGTACTTACAATTTTCACAGCAAACGAGAGAGATTATATCGCTCTGCTTCCTATGGAAGGCGCTGAGGCAGAAGAGGGAGAAGTTTATCTGTATCGTTATTCCGAAAGCGAAGACGGACAGCCAAATCTTGAAAATATCGAAGATGACGAGGAATATGAAATCGTTGCAGATGCCTTTGATCAGATGTTAGACGAAGCAGAATATGATGAGCTTGTCGGCGAAGACGAGGAAGAAGAGTAAAAAGTGAATTAAGAATGAAAAGTCGGGAAAGGTCCGGGATATGGAGCCGGTCCCGGCTTTTGATTTTATTGCATAGAAGAAAAGGAGAAGGAAGTATGGACCGAACAGTTGATGCCAGAGGGCTGGCGTGCCCCCAGCCGGTTATCAGAGCAAAGGAAGCCATGAAAGATATGACGGAAGGAATTCTGACCATTCTCGTTGATAATGAGATTGCTGTTCAGAATGTGATGAAACTGGGAAATTATTCAGGAGTGAATCCTTCTTCCGCAAAGCTGTCAGAGAAAGAATATCAGATCCTGTTTTACATGGAAAAAGGAGCTGAGTCTGTACAGAAGAATACATTAGAAGAATGTGAACCTGACAGCCGAAAAAAAGGTCTGGTCGCCGTACTATCCTCTGACCAGATGGGAACCGGAAGTGAAGAATTAGGCCGTATTCTGATGAAAGGTTTTGTATATGCTCTGACCCAGTTGGAAGAACTCCCTGAAACCATACTGCTTTACAATGGAGGAGCCAGGCTGTCGACCGAGGGCTCTGCCTCTCTGGAAGATTTAAAGACGCTGGAAGCTCAGGGAGTTGAGATTTTAACCTGTGGAACCTGTCTGAATTTTTATGAATTAACAGAAAAACTCAGCGTAGGAACCGTGACCAACATGTATGAGATTGCGGAAAAGATGGCAGGTGCCCGCCTGGTTATCCGGCCATAGAAGCCCTTTTCTTTAAAATCTCTGGTATCTCAGGGAGATAGCCGGACTGCATACCTTTAAATAGAGCTTATGCAGCAAAAAAGTACTTGAAATAACAAAGAATATTTCAAGAGCGGAGCTGACAATTCCAGTCAGGAAAAATAGAATCACGGATACCACCGTGATTCCCATCAGACTGATGAAATAAGGGCGATAAACAGACTGATTCATGCAGGTAAGCTTCCATGTCACCAGATAAAGACTGATCATGAGAGAGATGGAAGCAGCAAATGACAAAAACACATGGAGAACGGCATGAAAGGGCTGTGAATCAGGCAGATAAGGGATGGTAACTGCCAGGCCTAAAAGAAGGAGGGCTAATGTAGTAAATACCATCTCCTTTTTATTTCTGGGAAGTGTACGGATAATCTTTTTTAAAACGTAATAAAAATAAGCACCAACAATAATACCCCATAAAAGAAACAGGTTTTTTCTGTCTGCCAGGCTTCCAAGAACGGAAAAATTAAGGGTGAACCAGTTGGTTCCCCAGGCAAACAGTATGGTATAGACAGGGATGATAATATAAGCGGTTATGGTTAATAAAGTCATATGGCACCTCCCGGATATTTCTTCTATTTAGTTTGCCACTAACTTGAAAAAATAACATAAAATTATGGGGATTTTAAAAATAGACAGGAAGAGGAATTAAAATGATTCAATTACCGGATAAATTTGTGGAAAAGATGAAAGGATTGCTGGGGGATGAATCCGATGCTTTCTTAAAAAGCTATGAGGAGGACCGGGCTTTGGGACTCAGGATTAACCCATTAAAAGCAGATCCGGGTGAATTTGTCCGCCAATCTTCTTTTTTATCTGAACCAGTCCCCTGGGCATCGGAAGGCTTTTATTATCAGGCAGGACAGCGCCCCGGAAAGCATCCATATCATGAAGCCGGTGTATATTATATTCAGGAACCAAGTGCCATGGCAGTGGTAGAGCTTTTAGATCCGATGCCAGGAGAGAAGATTCTTGATCTGTGTGCCGCCCCCGGCGGTAAAACAACCCATATTGCTGGTAAATTAAAAGGAAAAGGGTTTTTGCTGAGCAACGAGATTCATCCTGCCAGGGCGAAGATTCTTGCCCAGAATGTGGAACGAATGGGAATTGGGAATTCTGTTGTTACCAATGAAGATTCTCATTCACTGTCCCTTAAATTTCCTGAATTTTTTGATCGGATTGTAGTGGATGCTCCCTGCTCCGGAGAAGGAATGTTTCGAAAGGACGAGGCTGCCAGACTGGAATGGAGCCCGGATCACGTAGAAGTCTGCGCCCGGAGGCAGAGAGAAATTCTTGAAAATGCTGCCGGGATGTTAAAATCAGGGGGTACCATGGTCTATTCCACCTGTACCTTTTCTCCCGAGGAAAATGAGCAGGTGATTGAATCGTTTCTGATTTCCCACCCTGATTTTTCCGTTGTGGATAAGGGGGAGCGCCCGGGACTTTCTCATGGCATGCCAAAGTGGAGTAAGTACGGATCAGAAGACTTAAAGAAGACATTCCGCATCTGGCCTCATCAGTCAGAGGGGGAAGGTCATTATCTGGCTGTATTAAAAAAAGAAGGGGATATGGTTTCTGAAAGAAAAAGATCCTCTCCTGCCTATTTAAAGGATAAAGTTATCTGGAAAGAAGTAGAGTTATTTTTAAAGGAACTGCTTGCTGATCCGGAAGTTTTTTTAGACAGAAAAGAATATATCCTGTTTGGAGAACAGCTCTATCTGCTTCCGCCGGAGATGATTGATTTAAAGGGAATTAAAGTAATCCGTCCCGGACTTCACATGGGTACCATAAAAAAGAACCGGTTTGAGCCTTCCCATGCACTGGCTCTTTCCTTAAGAAAAGAGGAGGTTCTTTCCTGGGCGGAGATACCTGCAAATCATGAGGATATAGTGAAATATTTAAAAGGACAGACGCTTTCAGCCCCCTTTTCCTGGCCAGTCAGGCTGGATAAGAAAGGCTGGGTGCTGGTTGTGACAGATGGTTATTCCATTGGGTTTGCAAAACTGGCCGCTGGAATACTTAAAAATCATTATCCCAAAGGCCTTCGGTGGATGTAACACCAATAAACCGCATATCTTCCGGAAGAGCTGCCTCAAAAAACAGGGGAACTCTGGTGACCGGATGGATAAAATCCAGACGGAAGGAGTGGAGTGCCTGCCGGTTTATGTAGCGGTAATCCGGATTGTAAAGAAAATCACCTGGCAGAGGATGCCCAATGGATTTTAGATGAACCCGGATCTGATGAGTTCGTCCGGTCTCCAGCCGAAGTCCTGCAAGGGAGTGTCCTGTGACGGGATCATAAAAGAGACGGCAAAAAAAGGTTCTTGCCGGATCGCCGTTAACCGGGTCGATACAACGCTCAATGGTCGAATCGTGGGTTCTGGCTATGGGAGAGTCAATGATTCCCTCCTTTGGAAGTTCACCCTGAACCACTGCCAGATACCTTCTGTGTATTTCATGCTTTTTCACCATGTCAGACAGGATACAGGCACTTAATGGATTTTTGGCAATAATTAAGAGACCGGTGGTATCACGGTCCAGTCGGTTAATGGCACGAAAGGTAAAAGCCTCCTGCCTTTTTTTGAAATACCATGCCAGTCCATTGGCCAGGGTATTATCAAAATTCCCCTGGGAGGGATGAATGGGAACGCCCGCCGCTTTGTTGATAACCAGAAGATGCTCATCCTCAAATAAGATATCCATTGACATCTCAGTGGGTACGATATTTTCAGAATCTTTCTCTTGGGGAAACGTGATGGTAAGTACCTCTCCTGTTGCTGGTCTGTATGTGGTGTATACGGACCTGCCTCCGGCTGTGATTGCATTCTCCGTATTGCGTAAGCGCCGGATCAGGCTTTGGGAATACCCCTGGTCTAGTAGAAACTGCCCTATGGTTTTTTGGTCGGACGCTTCTGTGATTAAGTAATTTATGGTCATTTTCATAAACCGATTCTATCATGAGGGAACATGATTGACAAGAAGCAACTTGCGTGTATAATTAATTTGTAAAAATGGAAAGGGGGCTATCAGATGTTTAATGAAGAAACGTATGAGGAATTAGAAGCAGAGTTTGAGAAATACCATATTGAGGAAGAAGTAGAGGAGGTTTTGCTTGATCTTGCAGAAGCGCTGGCAGATAAGGGAATTCTGGATAAAGAATTGAATTTGACGGAATCCTATGGTAAGACACAGATCTATGCAACCGGAATCTGCACGGACGAAGATGGTGAGGTCAGTGTTTTGATTAAACACATAAAGATTGGCAAAAAAGAATTTGAAATCAATGATTATTTTCTATAAATAATCGAAAGAGAAACGGAGGCAGTACAACATGATGGGAGACCGTGATAAATACTCCCCCAAAGAGCTTGGCATCGATTTGCTGTGTGATCTTGTGGGAGCACTTTTATTTAATGTGGGAATCTATAACTTTGCTGTTAATGCACAGTTTGCACCGGTAGGAGTCTCAGGTATTGCATTAATTTTGCGTTATCTGTTCGGATTGCCTATGGGTATCACCAGCATTGTTTTAAATATCCCCATTATACTGGTCAGCTATAAGCTTTTGGGACGAGGCTTTCTTCTTCGTTCTATGAAAAGCATGCTGATCTTTGCACTGGTACTGGATTATGTTGTTCCCATGTTTCCTGCCTATCAGGGCAATCCTCTCTACGCATCGGCGTGTACCGGGATTTTTTCCGGGCTTGGTTTAACCCTGGTATATTTAAGAAACGGTTCCACTGGAGGAACTGATTTCCTTGTTATGGCAATCAGAAAGATATTTCCTCATCTTACCATCGGCAAGATCTCCCTTGTGGTGGACGCCGTAGTAATCATAGCGGGCGGGCTGGTGTTTCGCAATGTGGATGCGGTCATACTTGGTCTGGTTTCTTCCATCGTGACGACCATGGTAATTGATAAAATCATGTATGGTCTGGGCGCCGGCAAACTGGTATTTGTAGTTACCTCTCATGAAGAGGAGGTAGCATGTAAAATCGAAGAAGCAACGGGCAGAGGCTGTACTTTTTTTAAAGGCCAGGGGTCTTTTACCAAAGATGAAAAGAATGTGGTTATGTGCGCATGCAACAATTCTCAGGTCGTCTCCATCCGAAGAGCCATTCATGAAACGGACAAGGATGCATTCCTGATCATAACCGATTCCAACGAAGTTTATGGGGAAGGCTTTAAACCCATTAGCGGACAGTTTTAACTGATAAAAAGCAGAGAGGAAAGGAGAACATCACTGCTTCATGTGCTTCTCCTTTCCAGCTGCATGATCCACCATCCGGTCTTTCTTTAAAAAACTGGCTCTTTTTACGCTGTCAGTACCAAATTTGCTGCGGATATGATCCACAGCTTTTTCCATCTCTTTCATCTTTTTTGATTGTTCCGATTCAAATAAGTTCATCTGTAAATATCCCTCATCCGAAATCTTCGTGGCGCGCACACCCAAAAGACGAAGGGGCGTCCGGTCCCAGAACTCTTCCAGCAGTCGGCAGGCGTGTTCATAAATAAGAGTGGTAGAATCCGTGGGGCATTTTAAGGTAGTCTGATGGGTGGTGGTATGAAAATCCCAATCCTTAATCTCCACACAGACACAGTCACACAACACATGATCTCTGCGCAGTCTGGCTCCCACTGTTTCGCTTAAGGATAAAAGAATAGAACGGGCTGTTTCCATGTCTTCCACATCTCTTGACAAAGTGGTGCTGTTTCCGTACCCCTTATTCACTGGTTCCCGGTACCCAACCGGAGAGGAATCAATCCCGCAGGCATAGTCGTGAATTAATACTGCATATTTTTCTCCCAGCAGGTGCTTTAAATATTTTACATCACAGGCTGCCAGCTGTCCGATGGTATGAATGCCGATCCCTACAAGCTTCTGCTTTGCGGAATGTCCTACGAAAAACAGCTCTCCCACAGGAAGAGGCCACATCTTGGTTTTAATCTCATGGGCAAACAGAGTGTGGCAGAGGTTGGGCTTTTTAAAATCCGAAGCCATCTTGGCCAGCAGCTTATTGGGTGCAATTCCGATATTCACCGTAAATTTCAGTTCCTGCCAGACCCTCTCCCGTATGAGATTGGCTGTATCAATGGGAGATCCGAACAGATGGATGGTGGAAGTCATATCGAGAAAGGCTTCGTCAATGCTGAACTGTTCAATATCCGGTGTATAGTCAGACAAAAGATCCATCAGTCTTTTGGAATATTCCAGATAAATATCAAAGCGGGCAGGAACCACTGTAAGCCCCGGACATTTGCGAAGAGCCTGGGCAATGGGCTCTCCGGTTGTAATTCCATATTCTTTGGCAGGCGTGGATTTCGCCAGCACAATCCCGTGTCTTGACTGGGCATCACCGCCCACTGCAGAGGGGATGGTGCGTAAATCAAGAGCTTCCGGGTCCTGCCTTAAGCGGTCTGCAGATTCCCAGCTTAAGAATGCGGAGTTAACATCAATATGGAAAATAAGAGGCTCCGTTGACATATCCGATTCTCCTTTTTTCTTTTATTATACCGAAAATACGTTCGAAATGTAAAGGGGAATAATTAAAAAATACGCGGAATAGGATAAAATAAAGTCTAGGGGGAGGCTCTTTTATGAGGCATGCCAAAGGAATACTCCTGGCAGCAGCAGGAATCGCCATTATTTCCTTTATCGGAACATTTGCGGTGAAGCTGGCAGAAAAAGAGACCATTAAAAACCATACATCAGTGACTTCAGAAAAATTGGATCATAAGACACCAGTTGAGACAACCGACGAACTCAATCTTTATGCTCAGTCAGCAGTATTAATGGATGCCTCAACCAACCGGATTCTATATGGAAAAAATGAGGAGCTGGTGCGCCCCATGGCCAGTACAACTAAGATCATGACCTGTATTATCGCTCTTGAAAATGGAAATCTGTCTGATCCGGTTGCTGCCTCCCAGAATGCAGCAAACCAGCCCAAGGTTCATCTGGGAGTCTATAAAGGAGAGACCATCTATTTAAAGGATCTGCTCTACAGTCTGATGCTTGAATCACACAACGATGCAGCCATGATGATAGCAGAGCATGTAGGAGGAAGCAGAGAGGGGTTTGCGAAACTCATGAATCAGAAAGCCAGGGAGCTGGGGTGCAGCAATACTTACTTTATTACTCCCAACGGTCTGGATGCCAAGGAGGAGAATGACGGTGAAATAAAAGAACATTCTACCACAGCAGCCGATTTAGCCAGGATTATGAATTACTGCATTGGAAATTCTCCAAAGAGCAAAGTGTTTTTGGAAATAACCGGAACCCAGAACTATTATTTTACAGATGTTGATGGGAAAAGATCCTTCAGCTGCACAAATCACAACGCCCTTTTAAGTTCCATGAGTGGGGCATTCTCAGGAAAAACAGGGTTTACCGGTGGTGCAGGCTATTCCTATGTGGGATCAGTTGAAAGTGACGGGAGGATTTTTACCATCGCCCTGTTAGGCTGCGGCTGGCCTCCTCACAAAACCTGGAAATGGTCTGATGCCAGAAAACTCTTTCAGTACGGAATGGATCGGTTTCATTACCGGGATGTATATGAAGAAGTACCAATGAAAGACGTGCTGATTAATGAGGGAATACCAATATCAGGAGGGCTTGACAAGCCGGTTCTCATCGCCAGCTCCATGGCAGAAGACAGGGAGAAGAGTCTTAAACTCCTGTTAGCAGATGATGAGAAGGTCACTGTGAAGACCAGCATTCCGGATAAGATAGAGGCTCCTGTTAAAAAAGGACAAAAAATAGGGTCCGTTACATATTGGTTAAACAACCAGCCGGTGAAAGAATATCCGGTTTATTTAACGGAAGGAACCAAACGTCTGACTGTTATCTGGTGCCTTAAAAATATGGTTACCCGTTATCTTTCCATGCCTGGTTTTTCCCAAATACTGACTTCCTCTTAAAGGAATCTTATGATATACTTGACAAAAATACAATTCCTTTTGATGAGATATACCGCAAAAGGAATGGGAGGAAATAATAAAAATGAATGAGAAAAATACCGGTTTCGTGGGAAGAATAAAGCTTGAAAAGCTGCATAATACCAGAGATTTAGGCGGATTAAGGACTCAGGATGGGAAGATGATACTGCCTAACAGGCTGATCAGGAGTGGTACCCTTTACGAGGCAACCGGAGAGGACATCCGGATATTATCCGACCGCTGCGGTCTTGGAACAGTGATTGATTTTAGAACGGCAACGGAAAGAAAACAAAAGCCGGATCCTGACATGCCGGGAGTCCGTAATATATTCAATCCCATTCTGGATGAGAAGACAGTGGGAATCACCTTTGAAGAGGAAGAACAAGAGGCAGAGGAAGGGGAACCAGATGCGATAAAGTCAATCCTTCTCCATGCCTCTTCCTTAGGCGGGAAACCGGAAACATATGTGGACAGGCTTTATGAGGATCTTGTTTTAAATGACCATGCTGCGGAGTCCTATTCCCGTTTTTTTGATCTTTTGCTGGAAGCAGATGACAGAGCGGTTTTATGGCACTGCACGGCGGGAAAGGACCGGGTAGGAGTTGGAACTGCCCTTCTTCTGACTGCCCTGGGGGTACAGCGGGAAACCATTATCAGGGATTTCGTAAAAACCAATGATTATGTAATAGCCCAGGTAAACCAGACCTGTTCTTTGATTGAACAGCAGACCGGGGATAAGGGTCTTGCAGACTGTGTCCGTGTATTATTTACTGTTTCAGAGGCCTACATTCTCCGTGCATTTTCTGCCATCGAACAGTCTTATGGAACCATAGACCATTACCTGTCAGAACGACTCTTTGTAACTCCGGAAAAAAGGAATGAGCTGAGAGCAAAATTTTTAGCATAATAAGAAGTTGAAAGGAAGTTACTGAAGTATGAATTTAAAAAAAATAGCGACGGTGCTGGCAGGAAACACCGTATATGCACTTGCTGTTTCCCTGTTTATTCTTCCAAATGGACTGATTACAGGAGGTACGACAGGTCTCGCTTTAGTAGCCCATGCAAAACTGGGGATTCCCATAGCTCTTTTTATAGGAGTTTTTAATATCATTATGTTCGCTGCAGGGGCTTTCGTACTGGGGAAGGCGTTTGCCCTGACAACCCTAATCAGCACATTTTATTATCCCTTTATTCTGGGGGTATTTGAGAAGCTGTCCGGTAATATGGTCATAACCCAGGACCGTATGCTTGCCACTGTATTTTCCGGTCTTTTAATCGGTGCCGGCATTGGGATGGTGATACGGGCCGGCGCGTCTACAGGAGGAATGGATATTCCGCCGCTCATACTGAATAAAAAGTGGAATTTGTCGATTTCCCAGACCATGTCGGTTTTTGACTGCCTGATTCTCCTTTCCCAGATGATTTTTTCCAGTATGGAACAGATTCTTTACGGAATCCTTCTTGTTCTTTTATACACAATGGTTCTGGATAAAGTTCTTATGACAGGCCGTAATCAGATGCAGGTAAAGGTCATAAGCAATAAGTATGACCAGATCAGTCAGGAGATACAGCGGCGAATGGACAGGGGGACAACCTTACTTGCCAGTGAAGGAGGACATTTAAGAGAATCATCCTTTGCTGTTCTTACTGTAATATCAGGGAGGCAGCTGCCCAAACTCAATGAACTGGTTCTTGAAATTGATCCTAATGCCTTTATAATTATCAATCAGGTTACAGAGGTGCGTGGACGAGGCTTTACTCTTCATAAAGAATATAAATAATTAAAAATGCGGACAAATATCTTACGGAAAAATGACTAAGGTTTACGGTTTTGGGAACTCTATTGACTTCCAATCTTTACCGGTGCTATACTGTGCCCGAAGCAGTAAATGGACGCAGGGAGGAACGAAAAAAAAGATGCTCAGGAAAAGATTCGGTATCGTTTGTTTTATCATTGCACTGGCTGTGTTTTTTGCAGCTGGCTGCGGGAAAAAGGGTGAATCTGCCGCTGGTTCAGGGGCCGGGCAGATAACTGAATCAGAGGCTGCGGACAGTAATATGAAAAAGTCCGTATCGGAAAGCAGCACAGACGGGACGGTTTCATCAGAAGATGGGGAACCGGATTCACCAATGAAAGATCAGGAAGAGACGCAGGCTGACGAGACCTACCAGGGACCGGGAAAGCAGGCGGAAGCCTTTGCGGAAAAAATACAGGAAGCAGTTTCGGATAAAAATTTAGAAGAACTGGCGGAGCTTATAGCCTATCCATGCGTGTTTATCAACGGGGATCAGGAAACAATTATTTTAAAAAAGCAGGAAGATTTATTAAAGCTGAATCCGGATATGGTATTTGGGGATGATTTAATGGTATCCATCGCCAAGGTGGACACAGCTACCTTAAAGAAATCGGAAGCAGGAGTCGTAATGGGAGAGGGCCCATCGAGGATCGTATTCCAGGAAACAGCAGATGGCAGCATTGGGATTACGGAAATGAAAGAATAACATTGTATACAACATACAAAAATAATCGACAAAATCATACAAAATGCCGGAAAAATTTACACGAATCGATATTATGCCAGCAAAAATTAGGAGCAAGAGACAATGGATTGTAAGAAATCCATAGTTTTTTGCTCTTTTTTTACTAAAAAGAACTTGAAATAAGTTGAAATTAATTATACAATTATAATTGGCAGAAATTGGTGTTATTATATAGTCCTATCGTTGTTTTTTTAACAGAGACTATGCAAATATTACAAAATGGAGGATTGCAAAATGAGTAATTCAACACAGACATCAGCAAGTAATCGAATTCACGCTTTGCTTGATGAAAACAGTTTTGTTGAAGTCGGAAGCTATGTAACAGCGAGAAATACAGACTTTAACATGACAGCAAGGGAAACTCCTTCTGACGGTGTTGTTACCGGCTATGGAACCATTGGGGGCTGCCTTGTGTATGTTTACAGTCAGGACTCAACTGTTTTTGGCGGGGCTGTAGGAGAAATGCATGCTAAAAAAATCACAAGACTTTATGCCATGGCAATGAAAATGGGAGCACCGGTGATCGGTCTGATCGATTGTGCCGGACTAAGACTTCAGGAGGCAACAGATGCCTTAAACGGCTTTGGTGAAATTTATATGAGCCAGACTTTAGCATCAGGAGTGGTACCGCAGATCACAGCGATTTTTGGTACCTGCGGCGGTGGAATGGCTGTTTCTGCAGCTATGGCAGATTTTACTTTTATGGAAGGAAAGTCTGCAAAGCTGTTTGTTAATTCACCCAATGCCATTCAGGATAACTATACAGAAAAATTAAATACCGCTTCCGCAAGTTTTCAGAGCAGGGAAGCAGGACTGGTAGATTTTATCGGAGAGGAAGAAGAGATTTTTGATCATATCAGAACTCTTGTCACGATTTTACCTGCCAATAGCGAGGATGACATGTCTTACGATGAGTGCACGGATGATTTAAACCGCGTATGCTCCGATTTAGCAAACTATGTTGGTGATACGAAAATTGCGCTCACACAGATTTCTGATAATCATTTCTTTATGGAGACCGGAAAAGAATATGGCTCCTCTATGGTTACCGGCTTTATCCGTTTAAACGGAATCACTGTGGGCTGCGTTGCCAATCGAACAGAATCCTATGACGAGAGTGGAGTAAAGACCATGTCCTGTGAAGCAAAATTAACGGGACAAGGCTGTGAGAAGGCTGCAGAGTTTGTTGGTTTCTGTGATGCGTTTGATATTCCGCTGCTCACTCTGGTGAACGTAACCGGCTATGAGAGCACAACCGGATCTGAAAAAACAATTGCGAAAGCAGCTGCAAAGCTGACTTATGCATTTGCCAATGCAACAGTTCCGAAAGTGACAGTTGTAGTTGGTCAGGCACTGGGAAGCGCTTATCTGACCATGAACAGCAAATCCATTGGCGCTGATATTGTTTATGCATGGCCGGAGGCAGCCATAGGAATGATGGACCCCGTTCAGGCAGCAAAGATCATGTATGCAGATGAGATTGCAAAGTCAGAAGATGGAAAGACTGTGATGGAAGAAAAGGCGGAAAGCTACCGGGCTCTTCAGTCCAGCGCGCTTTCTGCAGCAAAAAGAGGATATGTTGATGACATTATTGATGCCAGTGAAACCAGAGCCAGAGTAATCGCTGCATTTGAGATGTTATTCACAAAGAGAGAGGATCGTCCGGCGAAAAAACATGGCACGATATAGAATGAGGTGACAGGCATATGAAATTAAATTTGAAACGAGCAGTAGTGGGTCTTACTATGGCAGTCTGCCTCTTTTCATTATCTGCATGCGGTTCTGCCAGTAAAAAGGCCGAAGGCATAGATGCTGATATGAAGGCGCAGCTTGAGCAGATTCCCGTCGCCTCGTATCTGGAGCTGTACACCGGTCTCGAGGATAAAGACAGCGATCAGATGAAAAAGAACCTGGCTAAAAAGGATGAGCTGGCTGCACTTGCAGAGGGGATCGATTCCTGGAAGAATATAAAAGGTGATTTAGGCGGCTTTGTATCAGCTTCGGATTCTTTAAAATTAGAAGAGAGCAAAAGTGGATACAGTGCTACGGTCAGTACAGTATTTGAAAAAAGAAATATGGAATTCACCGTAAACTTTGACCACAAGCTTTCCAAGATAACCGGTGTGTCCTTTGTCCCTGAATACACAACAAGTGAGAAGATGGAAAAAGCCGGTTTTAATACACTGATGGGTATGGGAACCGTGTTTGTTGTGTTAATCTTCATCAGCATGCTGATTGGAGCATTCCGCTATATCAGCATATTTGAAGAAAAAATGCTGAATAAGGGAAAGGTTTCTGAGGCACAGGCACAGGACAGACCAGAACCAATGGTTATAGAGACGTTCGAAGAGGAAGAAGAGTTAAAAGATGATCTGGAACTGGCAGCTGTAATAACAGCGGCAATTGCAGCATCTGAAGGAGTTTCACCCAGCGGTCTGGTTGTCCGTTCCATTAAACGTGCAGCAGCCGGTAATTGGAAAAAAGCATAAAATCAGGAGGATTGTCATCATGAAAAATTATAAAATTACAGTGAATGGTAATGTTTACGATGTAACCGTAGAAGAAACAACAGGTACAGCCGCAGCAGTAACTGCCCCGGCAGCAGCACCTGCAGCCGTTAAACCTGCAGCACCGGCACCGGCACCGGCTCCCGCACCAAAGAAAGAAGCACCAAAAGGAACAGAAGGTTCTGTTAAGGTAACTGCACCTATGCCTGGTAAGATTCTTGGTGTTAAGGTTACCCCTGGACAGGCTGTAAAACGGGGCGAAGTCCTGGTTATTCTGGAAGCCATGAAGATGGAAAACGAAATCGTAGCACCTTCCGATGGAACAGTTGCGGGTATTCAGGTAGCAGTGGGTGATTCCGTAGAAGCAGGCGCAACACTGGCTACATTAAACTAGTACGGAAAGATCCGCTATAACAATAAATAGCGCGGATTCCTTATGGAGGGATTAACATGGAGTATATAAGTAATACATTCACCAATCTTCTTCAGCAGACCGCATTCTTTAACCTGACTGCAGGTAATATGCTTATGATCCTGGTCGCTTTTCTGTTTTTATATCTGGCGATTCAAAAAGGATTTGAACCCCTGCTTCTGGTGCCGATTTCCTTTGGTATGCTGTTGGTAAATATCTATCCGGATATTATGAAAGAGGTTGGAGCGGATGGTTCCGGCGGCGGACTGCTGCAATATTTCTTTAAAATGGATGAATGGGGGATTCTTCCTCCGCTTATTTTCATGGGTGTAGGGGCTATGACAGACTTTGGTCCCCTGATTGCCAACCCTAAGAGCTTTTTATTAGGGGCAGCTGCCCAGTTTGGTATCTATACCGCTTATTTTCTGGCAATTTTTATGGGATTCAGCGATAAGGCAGCAGCGGCGATCTCCATTATCGGAGGAGCAGATGGCCCTACCTCGATATTCCTGGCAAGTAAACTGGGAATGACTTCCCTGATGGGACCCATTGCAGTAGCCGCTTATTCTTATATGGCGCTGGTACCGATTATCCAGCCGCCGATTATGAAGCTTCTGACAACAGAAGAGGAACGTAAAATTAAGATGGAACAGCTTCGCCCGGTATCCAAACTGGAACGGATTCTGTTCCCGATCATCGTAACTACCGTTGTATGTATGATTCTGCCGACCACTGCTCCTTTGATCGGTATGCTGATGCTTGGTAACTTATTTAAAGAATCCGGAGTGGTAAAACAGTTAACGGAAACGGCTGCCAATGCACTGATGTATATCGTGGTTATTCTTCTTGGTACATCCGTTGGAGCAACCACAAGTGCGGAAG
This sequence comes from Lacrimispora xylanisolvens, assembly GCF_002934545.1. Lineage (GTDB taxonomy): Bacteria > Bacillota > Clostridia > Lachnospirales > Lachnospiraceae > Lacrimispora > Lacrimispora xylanisolvens. The sequence continues at coordinate 108,382 of NZ_PTJA01000005.1, read as the reverse complement.
CATTCTTAAATTCCAATACACTTAAAATCGTTGTTCTGGGACTGGTTGCATTTGCATTTGGAACAGCTGCCGGTGTACTGTTTGGCAAGCTTATGTGCAAGGTTTCAGGAGGTAAGGTCAATCCTTTGATTGGTTCTGCCGGTGTATCCGCAGTTCCCATGTCGGCCCGTGTGTCCCAGAAGGTGGGATCTGAGGCTGATCCGACAAACTTCCTGCTGATGCATGCCATGGGACCAAACGTAGCCGGTGTTATCGGTACTGCAGTTGCAGCCGGTACATTCATGGCTATTTTCGGAGTGAAATAATTGGAATGGATATCATTACGATACCCAATAAGCAAAGTAAATGAACAATAACCAGGAGGTAAGAAAATGGCAGATATAGAAAAAAAGCCGGTTAAGATTGTAGAGACAGTTCTTCGTGATGCTCATCAGTCTTTGCTTGCTACAAGAATGACAACTGAGCAGATGCTTCCCATCATTGGGAAGATGGACCAGGTTGGTTATTATGCAGTTGAATGCTGGGGCGGTGCTACCTTTGATTCATGCCTGCGCTTCTTAAAAGAAGATCCCTGGATGAGACTGAGAAAATTAAGAGACGGATTTAAAAATACAAAGCTGCAGATGCTGTTCCGTGGTCAGAATATTCTGGGTTACAATCATTATGCAGATGATGTGGTGGAATATTTTGTTCAGAAATCCATATCAAACGGAATTGACATTATAAGAATTTTCGACTGCTTCAATGATATGCGCAATTTACAGACTGCAGTTACAGCCTGTAACAAAGAAAAGGGTCATGCTCAGGTTGCATTAAGCTATACACTGGGTGATTCCTATACTCTGGATTACTGGAAAGACATTGCAAAGAGAATCGAGGATATGGGCGCAGATTCTATCTGTATTAAGGATATGGCAGGACTTTTAACACCGTATCATGCAGATGAGCTGGTTCGCGCATTAAAGGAGTCTACCAAACTTCCAATTGACCTTCATACCCATTATACTTCTGGTGTTGCTTCCATGACCTATTTAAAGGCAGTGGAAGCAGGCTGTGATATTATTGACACAGCGATGTCACCTCTGGCTTTAGGCACCAGCCAGCCAGCCACTGAAGTTATGGTTGAAACCTTCCGCGGAACACCATATGACACAGGATATGATCAGAACCTGCTGGCTGAAATTGCAGCTTATTTCCAGCCTATCAGGGATGAGGCATTAAAGAGCGGCCGGTTAAATCCTAAAGTGCTTGGTGTGGATATTAAGACACTCCAGTATCAGGTACCAGGCGGTATGCTTTCCAATCTTGTAAGCCAGTTAAAGGAAGCAGGACAGGAAGATAAATATTTACAGGTATTAGAAGAGGTTCCAAGAGTAAGAGCTGACTTTGGTGAGCCGCCTCTGGTTACTCCGTCTTCCCAGATTGTGGGAACTCAGGCTGTATTAAACGTTATCAGCGGTGAGCGTTACAAGATGGTAACCAAAGAAACCAAGAAGATTCTTATGGGTGAATTCGGACAGACCGTAAAACCCTTTAACCCGGAAGTGCAGAAAAAGATCATTGGTGATGAAACACCGATTACCTGCCGTCCGGCTGACTTAATCGCACCACAGCTTCCTCAGTTTGAGAAAGAGTGTGCACAGTGGAAGCAGCAGGATGAGGATGTTCTTTCTTATGCCCTGTTCCCAAATGTTGCAAAGGAATTCTTTGAATACCGTGCAGCGCAGCAGACAGGTGTGGATTCCACTCTGGCTGACAAGCAGAATAAGACTTATCCGGTATAATAAACCAGATTTAAAATCAGGCTTGGATTGTCCCTGTTACGGGGACGCCAGGCCTGATTTTTTTTGTTAACCACAGGGATTTCGTTGACTTTTCCATGAAAGAGAATATAATAGTTGTATAGTCAATAGTTGCAAATACAATTATTGTAATAATCAATGTGGAGAAGAAAAAATGAATAATCTGCTGCATTATGCCAGGAAGTACAAAAAAGAATTGATTCTTGCAATTATCTGCATCGAGGCCGAGACCATATTTGAACTGATCATACCAATGATTATGGCAGATATTATTGATGTCGGAGTTGCAAACGGCAACAAAAGTTATATTTTAATGAAGGGAGGACAGATGATTGCCTTTGCAGCAGTTGCTCTTTTACTGGGGCATGCCTGCGCACGTTTTACGGCAATCTGTGGAAATGGAATCGGTGCGGAGATCCGCAAAGCAGAATTTCAAAAGATGCAGACCTATTCCTTTGCCAATACAGACCGATTCAGCACATCTTCCCTGGTAACAAGACTCACCAGTGACGTTACCACCATTCAGAATTCCATAACCAATGGGATGCGTCCCGGATTTCGTTCGCCGGTGATGATGCTGACCGCTTTGGTGGTATCCTTCCGGCTGAATGCCCGCCTGGCGATGGTATTTTTTATTGCTGCCCCCCTGCTTGCAGTAATCTTATTTTTTATTATTAAAAATGTAAGACCCCTTTATGGGAAAATGCAGGGCGCCATGGATTTGGTAAACCGTGCCATACAGGAGAATTTAAGAGCAATTCGTGTAGTAAAGGCTTATGTCCGGGGAGAGTATGAGACAGATAAATTCGGAGAGGTCAATACATATTTAAAGAACACCTCCGAACGCTCTTTTTCACTGGCAGCTCTCAACATGCCTGCCATGCAGTTTGTTATGTACGGAACTATTTTAAGCATTCTCTGGTTTGGCGGAAATCTTGTAATTGGAGAACATATGAAGGTGGGTGCCCTCACCAGCTTTTTAAGCTATGTGCTTCAGGTGCTGAATTCTCTTATGATGTTTTCCAATGTATTCCTTTTGTTTACCAGATCCTTAACCTCCTGGAGAAGAATATCAGAAGTTCTTACAGAAGAGCCGGAAATCCGTGATGACCGTGCAACTGATATTGAGATAACCAGGGGAGGCATACAGTTTGATCATGTATATTTCAAATACAGGGAGACTGCAAAAGAATATGTGCTTTCTGATATATCCTTTCAGATTTTACCGGGCCAGACAGTAGGGATTATCGGACAGACTGGTGCTGCAAAAAGCACGCTGGTTCAGCTGATCCAGCGGCTGTATGAGATAAACTCCGGAGAAATTCTAATAGATGGGCAGCCGATTTACAAGTATACCCAGGATCATTTAAGAGAAGCCATTGGAATGGTTTTACAGAAAAATACGTTATTTTCTGGAACAGTGAAAGAAAACCTCTGCTGGGGAAAGGAGAATGCTTCCGATGAAGAGATCAGGGAGGCATGCCGGATTGCCTGCGTGGACGAATTTATTGACCGTCTGGATGCCGGGCTTAATACAGTCCTCGGACAGGGAGGTGTGAATCTTTCCGGCGGACAGAAACAGAGGCTGTGCATAGCAAGGGCAATCTTAAAAAAACCCAGAATTCTCATACTGGATGACTCAACCAGTGCGCTTGATACAGCTACAGAGCAAAAGATCAATGACGGCTTAAAGGATGCACTTCCTGATATGACCAAGATTATAATCAGCCAGAGAATTTCTTCCGTTTCCCATGGAGACCAGATTATTATCTTAGATGACGGAAGAGTGAATGCAGTGGGTACCCATGATGAACTTTTAAACCATAATGAAATATATCGGGATATCTTTGAATCCCAGCAGAAAGGAGGGGGGCTTCTGGCATGAAACAGACAGGACGTGCAAGACCAAAGGATGCAAAAAAGACCCTTTTCCATCTTTTAAAGTACATCGGGCATTACAGGATCTCCATTTTAATCATAGCAGTTCTGGTATGCATCAGTGCATGTTCGGGAATTATGGGAACCTATCTTTTGAAGCCGGTGATTAACAACTATATTCTGCCAGGGAATATTCCTGGTCTCATCCGCATGATTTTTATTATGGGCGGTATCTATCTGGCAGGGGCACTTTCCTGTCTGATTTACAGCAGAATGATGGTCCATGTTTCCCAGCAGGTAGTGAGTGAGATCCGAATGGATTTATTCCGCCATACACAAAAGCTTCCATTGGTTTATTTTGATACTCATACCCATGGAGAACTGATGAGTCATTTTACCAATGATGTGGATACCATATCAGAAGCGTTAAACAACAGCTTTACCCTGCTGATTCAAAGTTTCATTACTTCAACCGGAACCATCATCATGCTGCTGATCCTGGATGTGCGTCTTTCCATGATTGTTGTTTTCTTTCTTGTGGTTATGCTTCTTTATATCCGGCACAACGGAAAGATAAGTAAGAACTATTTTGCAAAGCAGCAGAGGAATCTGGGAAGCATCAATGGGTTTGTAGAAGAAATGGTAGAAGGGCAGAAAGAGGAAAAGATTTTCCGCCATGAGAAACAGGATTTTGAGAAGTTCTGTGAATTAAATGAAGCACTCCGGCTTTCTGCTACCAAGGCATCCATCTATACAGGAATTACAGTACCTACAATTGTTGCACTGTCTTATTTTAATTATGCAGTCTCTGCCTGTGTGGGAGGTCTGTTTGCTATCGCCGGGCTGATTAATCTGGGTACCCTGGCCTCTTATCTGGTGTATGTAAGACAGAGCGCCATGCCCATGAACCAGTTTACCATGCAGATTAATTTCCTGATGGTGGCTCTGGCAAGTGCGGAGAAGATCTTTCTGATGATGGAAGAAGAGCAGGAAGTGGATGAGGGAGATGTGACACTTGTCAAAGCTGAGGAGGGGGAACCTGGTATTTTAAAGGAATCCCAGACTTATACAGGGCGATTTGCATGGAAGGTGCCAGATGAGAAAGAAGGTTACCGGCTGATCCCGCTGGAGGGTGATGTTCGTTTTCACGATGTGATTTTTGGCTATAATCCAGAACACACCATATTGAATGGAATTACTTTATATGCAAAGCCCGGTCAGAAAATTGCGTTTGTGGGATCTACAGGAGCGGGAAAAACTACCATCATTAATCTGGTCAACCGGTTCTATGAATTAAATGGAGGACTGATTACCTATGATGGAATTGACATCCGGCAGATTAAAAAGGATGATTTAAGGCAGTCTATTTCACTAATTGTGCAGGATACACATTTATTTACCGGTTCCATTGCCGATAATATCAGATATGGAAGGCTGAATGCGACTGAGGAGGATGTTCGGGAGGCTGCAAAAATTGCCAATGCGGATTCTTTTATCAGGAGACTTCCAGCCGGATATGATACACTGCTTGAAAATGATGGAAGTAATTTATCCCAGGGACAAAGACAGTTAATTGCCATTGCCAGAGCTGCCATCTCACGTCCGCCGGTACTGGCCATGGATGAAGCCACCAGTTCCATTGATACCCGGACGGAAAAGCTGATTGAGAAAGGGATGGATACGCTGATGAAAGGGCGGACCGTGTTTGTCATTGCCCACAGGCTTTCAACCGTCCGAAACTCCCATGCCATTTTAGTACTGGAACGGGGAGAGATTATTGAACGTGGAAACCATGAAGAACTTCTTGAAGAGCAGGGCAAGTATTATCAGCTTTATACAGGGCAGTTTGAATTGGAATAAATAAGAAAGAAGGAGGCAGATTGTGAAGAAACAAAGTATCAGGGAATTGATGGTGCGGGGTGAAAAAGCAAGAAAACAGATTTTTTTCCCTCTGTTGTCTGATTTAGGACTGACGCCCGGACAGGGGCAGGCAAAAATATTGTACCATCTTCAGCAAGAGGACCGCATTACCCAGAAAGAGCTGGCAGACCGATGCAGAATCGATGCAGCAGCCATGTCCAGAAACATCGATAAGCTGGAGGGTCTGGGGCTTCTTGTCCGGGAAAGCAATCCCGATTGCAGAAGATCCTTTTCCATCTGCCTGACAGATAAGGGATATAAGGAAGCGAAGGAGATACGGAAAGTATTTGAGCAGTTCGAGGAGATTGTCAGCCAGGGAATCTCTCAGGAGGATATTGATGTATTTTACAGAGTGATGGAAACTATGTGTATCAATCTGGAACGTTATAATGACAGAGACGGTGAAGAATAGCAAAGCTGTTTCTTCGCTGTGATCATATGGCAAAATATTCTCTGATATAAAAAGCCATTAATAAATCGAATTTTATCTTGGAATCGTCCAGTTCAGTTTTTAACAATTCTTTGATTTTTTTCATTCGGTATATGATTGTGTTTCTATGGGTGTGCATTTTGTCGGCTGTTTTAAGCAGATTGCAGTCGGACAGCAGGAAGACTTTTAAGGTATCCATGTAATCGGTATCATGGGCTGAGTCAAAGTCTTCCAGCACTCCCAGGCTGTGCTGGTATACAGACTGCAGCAGTTCAGGATCAGAGGATGAAAAAAGTATCTGAAAAAATCCAAGTTCATCAAAATTAACAGAGGGAATACTCCAGAACAGTGAGGCAGCCAGTGCAAACCGGGCGCGTTTATAGCAGATTCCTGTTTTTTCCAGTGAATGAAATACATTGCTGATACCCAGAGTTATCCCATCATAGTACATAAGAATATCCATGATCTCGTTTAGTGATGGAGCAGGCTGGGAAGAGAGATAAATTAACAGATGCAGATTGTCGTGCTCAAACAGATGGTATTTTAACTGAAGCCGGTTTAAAGAAAAGGTAATTCTGGTGGCATTGCGCAGATTCAGGATCACAATGATCCGGTAATCTGCTACAGTCGGAAAACCATTCTGATTTAAGGTCATAAGTGTGGTCTCATGAAGACTGGTCTGATAGAGAGCCCCCTGAAATGCGGCGCTTAAATGGTCCATGCTCTGGGTATTCTGAAGGAGAATTTTACAGTAATCCTGCATGATATCCACCAGATGAACTTTCCAGGGCATGGTAATTAATGGGAATTTATTCGTTTTGCAAAATTCCAGTATTTCAGGTGTGATATCTGCCGTTTCCAGATATTTGCCTACATTAATAAAAAGTCCGCTGCAGTTGTACGTTACCAGGGATCGGATAAAATCAAAGAGGCAGGTTCCGCTTTGCGTAAACAGTCCGGTGGTAATAACCAGTTCACCGCCCTTTAAAAAGGACATATTCTGTATATCCTCTGCCAGATAGATCCAGGAAACGGAATTGGATAATCCGTTTTCTCCGCTGTGAAGGATGAGACTGTATGGATCAATGCCAGAGTGATAAAGATCAGAAACTCTCGTTCTCATAATAGTTACCTCCCTTCTGATTGTGGAGTAGTATATCATACATTGTACCCAAAGTACAATAACTAATAAAAAGATTGGAATCTGTAACCATTGCAGGGCATACAGGGGGGGAGTATAATAAGCGCTATAACAAATACCTTTAGAAAAGAGGTGTACCATATGAAAGAAAAGTTTGTTGTTACTATAACAAGACAGTTCGGCAGTCTGGGGAGACCCATAGCCAGAATGGTCAGTGAGAATCTTGGTATCGAATATTATGACAGAGATATTGTTGAAATGACTTCCAAAGATTTAAATCTTCCTGTTTCAGCAGTCAGTGATGTGGAAGAAAGTGCCAAATCAGCATTCTTTAATATGAACTATCCTCTTGGAATGGGAACCACCAGCATTCAGGATTCAGTATTTGCAGTCCAGAAAAAGATCATTGTTGATCTGGCAGAGAGAGAATCATGTATTATTGTCGGAAGATGTGCAGATCATATTTTGGAAGATTATAAAAATATCATTCACATTTTCATTTACGCGCCCTATGAGGCAAGGTTAAAAAACTGCGTTGAGCGTCTGAACATGAGACCAGATGAGGCGAAGAAGATGATTGCTTCCGTTGACAAAGCAAGAGAATCCTACCACAGGCATTATTGCGGTTATGTCATGTCGGATAAGGAACATAAGCATGTAATGATTGATTCCAGCCTTTTGGGCGTGGAGGGTACCTGTGAAATTTTAACTGAGATAATCCGTAAGAGATTTTCCAATATGCTGTAAAAAAATTATTTATATATCACATTCCGGGCAATGGAGCTTTTGAAAAAAAGACATTGCCTTTTTGTTGTATCAAAAAGGAGAAAAGGAGGCTTACAACGTGCTGCAAATAAAAAATCTGTCTAAATGCTTTGAAGATCTGGAAGTGTTAAAAGATGTGAATCTGTCCGTGGCAAAGGGTGAAGTAGTGGTGATTATAGGGCCTTCCGGTTCCGGTAAAAGTACGCTGCTAAGATGTGTTAATTTATTAGAGACCCCTACAGGAGGAGAAATTCTGTATCAGGGAGAGGATATTACACATTTGGGAAAGAAGGTTACAGATTACAGGAAACAGGTGGGAATGGTATTTCAGAGATTTAATTTATTTCCCTTGAAAAATGCATTGGAGAATGTAATGTATGCACCAGTGAAACTTAATAAGATCCCCGTTAAAGATGCGAAAGAACAGGCAATGGATCTTCTCAAAAAGGTGGGGCTGGAAAACAGGGCGCATGCATATCCGTCCGCTTTATCAGGAGGACAGCAGCAGCGGGTAGCCATTGCAAGAGCACTGGCGATGAAGCCGGAGATCCTTCTTTTTGATGAACCCACTTCTGCTTTGGATCCTGAACTGGTGGGGGATGTACTGGAGGTAATGAAACAGCTGGCAAAAGAGGGCATGACCATGATTGTGGTCACTCATGAAATGGGGTTTGCAAAAGATGTGGCAGATCGTGTGATCTTTATGGATGGCGGTTATGTAATCGAAGAGGGAGCCCCACAGGATATATTTAAGAGTCCTAAAAATGAGAGAACCAGGACATTCTTGTCCAGAGTACTGTAGGGAGGTGCAGGAATGGAATTGAATTTTGGAAAAGCGATTGATACCCTGGGACCCAGCCTTCTAGGGGGAGTGGGAATTGTTCTTTATATCACCCTTTCCGGTTTCTTCTGTGCCTTAGCTGCGGCACTTATAATTGCAATCGGACGCCTTTCAAAAAATAAGGTGCTCAGCCGGATTTTGTCGGTTTTAATTGAGCTGATCAGAGGAACACCGCTGCTGGTGCAGCTTTTTTATATCTATTATGTTATTCCCACTTTGTTAAATGGAATTCTCTCCATGGCAGGGTATGAAACCAATATACAGCTGAAAGCCTCTACCTGCGGAATCATCGGATTTGCAGTGAATTACGGGTGTTACATGTCAGAAGTTATCCGTTCAGCAATTCTGGCCGTTGATTCCGGGCAAAGAGAAGCGGGGCTGGCGCTGGGATTCAGCGAAGCAAAGGTAATGCTTCATTTTATCATACCTCCGGCTCTTAGGAATTCAGTCCCCGTATTCGGAAATTATCTGGTAATGCTTATTAAGGATACCTCGCTGTTAGCAATGATCTCTGTGCAGGAACTGCTTCTTCGGACTAAGACCTATGCTTCCCAGACATTTCTTACCGTAGAAGCCTATACACTTCTGGCAGTTGTTTACTTATTACTCAGTATTCCACTTTCCCAATTGACCGGGATTTTAGAACGCAGACTGAAACGTATGCCGTAACTGAATTGAACCTATAAACAAAGAATGAAAGGCAGGAGAATTATGAAAAAAAGGAAAACAGGAAAAAGAATCGCTGCGCTGGCCGTGATGGCTGCAATTGTACTCACCGGATGCAGTCAGAAGGCTGCAGAAAAAAAATCTGATGCAGGCAAAACAGAAAATACCGCTACTGGCCAGGGGACAGGAGAGTCCGCCTTGTTAAAGAAGATAAAAGAAAAGGGGTCCATACTGATTGGTTCTTCCAATGATGCACCATTTTGCTATATGGATGTGGAGAGCGGACAATTAAAGGGAATTGATATCGAGATCTTAAAAGAAATCTGCAAGCGTCTGGGAATCGGGGACATTAAAATGAAAGAGATTGATTTTTCCAACCTTCTGGTAGAACTGAATAATAACAATGTGGATATGGTTGTAGACGGCATGTATGTGAAGGACGAAAGACTGCAGATTGCAGCATTTACAGATAAGTGGTATCAGGAGGGAGAGGCAGTTGTGATACCCGCAGATTCAGCAATTAAAAGCAAAGAGGATTTAAAAGGCAAATCAATCGGAGCTCAGCCAGGAACTGCATTTTATGAAACTGCGCAGAAATGGCTGGATGAAGGAAAAATAGGGGAACTTCTGGCATACGACAATCAGGCCACATTAATGACTGCGGTTAACACAGGCAAGGTGGATGCGGTTGTGACCGACGGTATTGTCGCCGGCTTTACGCTTTCAGCAGACAGTTCTTTAAAGCTGAAGCTTTTAGCTCCTTATGAAGCGGAGGCAAGCGGACAGATAGGAGCAGCAGTCCGTTTCCAGGATAAGGATTTCTTAAATGAAATCAACAAGTCCCTGAATGAAATGAAGGAAGATGGTACCTTATCTAAAATATTGAAATCCTATGGACTGACCGATGATTATTTCGTGGGAGCTGAGGATGGAAAAACAAAGAATGTAAAATAGTCGGGAAAGAGAGAGGCATTTATATGAATTTTCAATATTACCTGCCGGTCAATCTGGTATTTGGACGGGGAAAAGCAGATTTAATCGGAGAAAAAGCGGCATCACTTGGTAAGCGTGCTCTTATTGTAACGGGAGGGAGAAGTACGAAAGAATCCGGTCTCCTTGCCAGAACGGAAGAACAGCTTAAAAAAGAGGGGGTATCCAGTGTGCTGTTTGACAGGGCGGAGCCTAATCCTCTTACAACGACTGTATATGAAGGCGCAGAAATCGCCTCCGGGGAAGGCTGCGATCTGGTGGTGGCTCTTGGAGGAGGAAGCAGTCTGGATGCGGCTAAGGGAATTGCTTTTCAGGCGGTTAACGGCGGGGATATCAATGAGTATATTTTCGGAAAAAAGGTGAGTGATAAGGCTCTTCCAGTGCTGGCGGTTCCCACTACCTGCGGCACTGGAAGTGAAGGAAATGGATTTGCGGTGATGACAAACCCGGATACACTGGATAAAAAATCACTACGGTGCAGTGCCATTGTTCCGGCCTGCTCTATCATTGATCCCCTGCTGATGACCACGATGCCCAAGCCGGTTTTAGCGTCGGTAGGATTTGATGCACTTTGCCATAATATGGATGCTTATATATCTGCCATATCCCAGCCCCTTACAGACATAATGGCTTTGGAGGGAATCCGGCTTGCCGCAGACAGTTTAATAAAGGTTTACAAAGACAGCCAGGATTTAGACAGCTGGGAGAAGCTTTGCCTTGCCAGTACCCTGGGCGGAATGGTAATCAACACAGCGGGAGTGACTGCTCTCCATGGAATGGAGCATCCGGTCAGCGGGCTTAAAAATGCGATCCATGGAAAAGGGCTGGCAGCTCTTGCACCATCTGTATATGAAGCTTCTATAAAAGGTTCACCGGAAAAAATTGCAGCCATGTCAAAAATTCTGGGAGGGAAAGACGAATCTGATTTTGTGGATCGGATTAAAAATCTGATTGGAGAACTAAAGCTGATGGAAACCCTGGGAGATATGGGAATCAAAGAAACCGACGTACCCTGGCTGACAGAAAACTGTATGAAGATCTCTGCCGCCAGTATTGCAAATCATCCGGTTGTTTTTAGCCGGGAGGAGATCCGAGATATCTATACAAAATCAATTTAAATGCCTGATCAGGGCAAAAAAGGAGGAACTTATGCTGAGAGATGCATTGCCAGAAATAAAAACGCCACTGCCGGGGCCGAAAGCGAGAGCAGTTTTAAAACGGAGAGAGGAAGCGGTGCCCGGAGCCATTAAATCGGTCTATCCCTGTGTAATCGGCAGAGGAGAGGGTGCCATGGTGGAAGATCTGGACGGAAACCGGTTCCTTGACTGGGTTGGCGGTGTGGGTGTATTAAACATTGGCTACAGCCACCCGGAAATTGTTGAAGCAGTGAAGGAACAGTCAGAAAAGTATTTTCATGGAATGATGAATATAGTCACTCACGAAGGATACATAGCCCTTGCTGAAAAAATGAATGAAATTGTCCCTCTCAAATCGGATAAAAAGAAAACCATGTTTGCCAATTCAGGTGCGGAAGCAATAGAAAATGCAGTAAAAATTGCAAAATCCTACACAGGAAGACCAAATATTATTGTATTTTCCGGTGCATTTCATGGCAGAACACTTCTTGCTGCAACAATGACAGCAAAAAAAGCCTATGCATTTGGAATTGGACCGTTTCCAGATGGAATTTACCGTGCTGAATTCCCCTATTTATACAGAAAGCCAGAAGGATTAAGCGACAGCGAAACAATGGGATATTATATAGATAAGCTTAAAAAGGTGTTTGAGGAGGCGTCTCCTGCAGAATATGTGGCAGCAGTGGTGGTGGAACCGGTTCAGGGAGAGGGGGGATTTGTACCAGCTCCTATGGAATGGGTAAAGGCATTAAGAAACATCTGTGATGAAAATGGAATACTGCTGATCGCTGATGAGGTTCAGACCGGCTTTGCCCGCTCCGGCCGAATGTTTGTATCAGATTACTGGAAAGACGCCGGCTGTGCACCGGATATACTGGCTTCTGCCAAGTCAATCGCAGGGGGATTGCCGTTAAGTGCAGTCACAGCAGCTGCGGAAATATTTGATGGAGTGAAAGGCGGCATTATAGGAGGAACCTTTGGAGGAAATGCCCTTGCATGCGCATCTGCCTTAAAAGTAATTGAAATTATGGAACGGGATGATCTGTGTTCCCGCTCCCTTAAGATTGCCGGTGTGTGCAAAAGCCGGTTCGAATCGTGGAAGGAGCGGTTTGAAGAGGTGGGAGATGTCAGAGGAATTGGCTGCATGATGGGAATTGAATTTGTGACTGATAAACAGAGTAAACGCCCCAATCCGGTGCTGGTAAAAAATGTGGTTGAATACTGCGTAAACCACGGGTTAATCGTGGAGAATGCAGGTGCGTATTCCAATGTAATCCGTTTCCTTTGTCCATTAGTAGTGACAGATTCTCAGCTTGAAAGCGGACTTTCCATATTGGAATCTGCCATTGACGCATGCAGGTAAGAAGGAATCAGATGAATAAAATAAGGGTTATCCGGCAGCGGAGTGCTTTTGCATTCCGCTGTTTTTCTCGTGTGGATAAAATGAAAGATTTTCTTACAAATATTTCCAATTAATTGAAGATTAACTGATTGTGTTGACACATGGTATCATTTGTCATTATAATAAAATAATGTATGATTTACATATAACTGGTAATGAAAATACTTAAGGGTATTATGGGAGAAACAGATGAGAAAGTATAAAAAAGCTGGCAGGATGGCAGCAATTCTTGCCAGTATTATGGTGATCGATTCTTTTGTAGGACCGATATCGCCTTACATAGATACGTATGCTTATACGAATAAGTCGGCGACGGTCAATGCTTCAACACTGAATGTGAGAAGCGGACCGGGTACTTCCTATTCAATCGTTACAAAACTGACCAATGGTGCAGCGGTCACTGTGGTCAATGAAAAGAACGGATCGGATGGAGCCCTCTGGTATGAGATACGCTTTAACAATTCCAATGGACAAACCGTGTCAGGCTATGTTACAAAAAGCTATTTAAAATTCGCCGCAGTTTATACCAGCAGTGCTGATTTTGAGTCAAGACTGTCTGAACAGGGGTTCCCAGAGAGCTATAAGGTGCGCTTAAGGGCGCTTCATGCCCAGTATCCCAATTGGGTGTTTACTGCTCAGAAAACCAATATAGACTGGAATACTGCAGTAAAGGAAGAGAGTCTGGTAGGAAAGACACTGGTCCATACAAACAGTATGTCTTCCTGGAAATCCACGGAAACCGGTGCTTATGACTGGAACAACAGTACCTGGGTAGGATTTGACGGGAGCAGCTGGGTTACGGCATCAGAGGATATTGTAAAATATTATATGGATCCCAGGAATTTCCTGGACGAAACCAATGTATTTCAGTTTTTAACACATACCTATGACAGCAACAAGCATACAATGGAAGGATTAAATACCATGGTTAAGGGGACCTTCCTGTCAGGAGGTACCGTTAATACAGATATTTCCCAGTCAGGCGGAACCACCTCACAGGAGAGCGGTACGTCTACGGATTCAGGTAATTCCTCAGGTCCCGGAGCCAATATTGGTCCTGGCGGAAAAACCGAGACACAGGGTTCTTCTTCCGGCAATGTAAGCCAGGAATCACCCCATGCCTCCATTACACCCAACCATGCGGCCGTTCTTATGGATTATGGGCCCGGAGCAAGTCTGACCGGACCTTCTGCTTCTGCGCCTTCTACTGGGACTACCACTGGAAGCGGTGCTTATACCAATATGATTATGAATGCAGCCACCCAGTCCGGGGTTAATCCTTATGTTCTGGCAGCGATGATCATACAGGAGCAGGGTTCTGCAGGCACCGGCAAAAGCATTTCCGGCACAGAATCAGGCTATGCCGGGTATTATAATTTCTTTAATATTGAAGCATATCAGTCTGGAAACATGACTGCTGTGCAAAGAGGATTATGGTGGGCGTCTCAGGCAGGCAATTATGAACGTCCGTGGAATTCGCCGGAAAAATCAATTTTAGGCGGCGCATTATATTATGGTAATAACTACGTAAAAGTTGGGCAGGATACATTTTATCTGAAGAAATTTAATGTACAGGGGGCGAATCTGTATAAACATCAGTATATGACCAATGTGCAGGGTGCAGCATCCGAAGCTGCGGTGTATTCAAAGGCTTATAATAATGATATGAAACAGACCGGTTTGGAATTTAAAATTCCGGTTTATAATAATATGCCTGAAAATCCCTGTAGTCAGCCAACTGGTGATGGTAATCCAAATAACAAGCTTTCAGGTCTTAGTGTAGATGGATTTGTTATGACACCAAGCTTTGACCGGGATACAAAAGAATATAATCTGATTGTGGATTCTGGTGTGACCAGTATTAAAGTGAATGCTTCTGCACTGTATTCCGCTTCTAACGTTAGCGGAACCGGGACTATTGCACTTCAAAATGGTAATAATGATATTAAAGTATCCGTTACAGCACAGAACGGTAATGTGAGGGAGTATATTCTTCATGTAGTCAGACAGGCAAACGGACCGACTTATAACTCTGGAAGCAGTACTCCAAGTAACCCCGGTTCTACCGGTGGTAACAGCTCATCTGGCAGCAGCAGTTCTTCCGGCAGTAACAGCTCTTCCGGCAGCAACAGTTCTTCCGGCAGCAGGGGACCAGGAGTTTCCAATCCATCCTCAGAAACCAGTGCCGGAACACCAGGCGGCAGCAATATTACCATAGTACCCGAAGGATCTTCCAATATATCGGTACAGGCATCTGCCGGGGCTCCACAGGGGCCGGGTAGCCCTGCCCAGACGCAGGCTCAGACCCAGGCCGAGACCCAGCCTGCCCAGACCCAGTCAACCTCTGCTAATACCGCCTCAAAGGGAAGTGGTGATGTAAACGGTGACGGAAAAATTAACAGTCTGGATGTATTAAAGCTGCAGAGATATCTTCTGGGTCTGGAACACTTATCAGATGCTGGAAAAGCAGCAGCCGATTTAAATGGAGACGGAAAAGTAAATTCCCAGGATCTTCTTCTGCTACAGAAGAAAGTACTCGGAATGTAAGTTTAGGAAATAGGAGACTATATGAATAGGAAACTGAAAAGATTGATCACCAGCCTTATGCTGGTTTGTATGATGGCAGTCGCCAGTCCCTGGGGCTGCATGGTATCCTTGGCATCGGATGCGAAGATTTCATTTTCTGACCCTTCCGTCATGGTTGGGAATGATGTAACTGTGAATATGAAAGTCACCAGCGATACACCCCTGGGAACCGCAGAAATCATGCTGTCTTATGACCCAGCAATTCTGGAATTTGTAAGCGGAACCAGCGCCAACGGCGGAGCCGGAGCAATCAAGATCCTTGGAACCATGAATTCTGCTGATCAGAAAGCCTTTAATTTCACTTTGAAATTTAAAACATTAAAGGCAGGTAACGCGAAAATAAGTGTTACATCTCAGGAGATTTATGATGTGAATTCCGCTGCCATATCATTATCAAAGCAGGGAAGCGCCACTGTAAAGGTTACATCTCCTGCAACAACCTCAAAGGATGCCACATTAAAATCCCTGAAGATTTCACCAGGAACCTTAACTCCTGCTTTTTCCGCAGCAGTGGACAGCTATACGGCAGAGGTTGATAAAGATACAGCAGACCTTGTAGTCAACGCAGTTGCTTCCAATGCAGGAGCCCATGTAACCCTCCAGGGTGAAAAGGGATTAAAGGCCGGAGAGAATCAGGTTGTTGTAAAAGTAACGGCAGAAGACGGTCAGACGATTAAGAATTATACGATTAAAGTCACCAAGCCGGAAGGGGGAGAAACCACTCCTGCAACCAATGCGGGCGGGGAGACTGGTGAAGCTCAGTTTAGCTCCGCTTCCGTAACCATTCACGATGTTGTGTACAGCATTGCCTCATCCTTTGACGAAGCTACACTGCCAGAGGGATTTGAAGCGAAAACCTATCAGTATAAAGGTACTGAGGTGATGGCTGGAAAAGGTCTTGAAAAAGACATCCTCTTATTGTATTTAAAAGATGAGGGCGGCAACGGCGGATTCTTTATCTATAATGAAGCAGCAGACAGCTGGTCTCAGTTTGTTGAGGTAAAAACCACTGAAAAAGCAGTTGTAATCATGCCTCTTGATACAGACACTGCAGCTCCGGAAGGCTTTAAAGAGCAGCAGATTGAAATTGATGGAATCAAGGTAACCGGCTGGGTTGCCGATTCGGAATCAAAGCCGGAATACTGTCTGTTCTATGGTATGAACTGGAACGGAGAAAAGAATTTCTACCGGTATGATCTTTCTGAGAAGACCGTTCAGAGATATTTTGCTTCCGGAGTTACCAATGATAAGTATGTGGAACTTGCCAAAACTTATAGTGATCTGCTTAAGGATTATCATTTGCAGTTCTATATATTAATCGCAATCAGCGTGTTGGCACTGGCATTACTGATCATTGTAATTTTCCTGATCAAAAGAGGCGGCGGATCGGATATGAGGCCATATGATTCCGGAGAACCCTTCCATGACACGAAGAAGAAGGACGAGCCCGTAAGCCGCAGGGAAAGCAGAGCACAGGCCGCTCCGCCTGCAAACGTAAAGCGTTACAGCCGGGAGGAATTCGACGAAAAGGAACGGACAGGAAGTCTTTATTCCGATTTTGAAGAAGATGATATGGACAGGCCTGATACATTCATCCCCAAGACCCCTGCTTATGAGGAAGAGGATGACTTCATGGAAGAGTCCAGCCTGGAAGAGATGGAGCAGAACTTAATGCCGAAAAAAAGGGTTCATCAGACCCAGCCAGAGGAACGGACAGGCGATGACAAAAGAAGCAGAGAAGTGAATGAAAATGACGATGATGACTTTGAGTTCATGGATCTTAATGACTAAATAATAAAATAAGTGAAAATACCAACGAGAGCGCCATGTTTTACAGGTGCTTTCGTTTTATTTCTCATAAAATTTTAGATATTTTTTTCTAGAAAAGGGAAAAAGCTAGGTTCCTGTCAAGTCTCTTCTATTGAAAAGCCTAAATTGGTTTGTTATAATAAATTTCTGAGATTAAAAGAAAATTTCCCATTTGAATACAGAGTTTTAGATACTGGCATATATTATATATTGAAAAATGCATTATCGTGTGCTATTATGTGTATAACAGATATAACGAAAGATGGTGAAAAGATGATATTGCAAATTGATTTTAACAGTGAGGAAGCCATTTACATTCAGCTTCGGAACCAGATAATCATAGGAATCGCCACGGAAAGTATAAGAGAAGGTGACCCCTTGCCTTCCGTTCGCCAGATGGCCGATAATATAGGCATTAATATGCATACGGTAAATAAGGCGTACTCTGTTTTAAAACAGGAGGGATTTGTGAAACTGGACCGCCGGAAAGGAGCGGTTGTTTCCCTTGATGTAGATAAAATACAGGTTCTTGATGAGATGCGCAGGGATTTAAGCGTTGTATTAGCAAGAGGCATCTGCAAAAATATTTCGTGTGATGAGGTTCACCAGCTGGTTGATGAGATTTTTCAGTCATTTATGAAAAGCCAGAGATAACAGTGATTCCCTGGATTGGAGGTTCTATATGTTGTGCGAGAAGTGTAAGATTCGCGAAGCAAATATTCAATATACGGAAGTAGTCAATGGTGTGAAGAAAGAACACCATTTTTGTGCCCAATGTGCAAAAGAGATGGATTTTGGTGTGTATGCAGCTATTTTTGACGGGGAGTTTCCTCTTGGCAAGCTGTTATCTGGTCTTCTTGGAATTGAAGATACCGAAAAAGGACCGGATAAGCTTCAGCAGATTGCCTGTCCCACCTGCGGCACAAGCTACAGCGAGTTTGTAAAAGACAGCCGTTTTGGCTGTGCAGACTGTTACAGCGTCTTTGGCCCCCTTATGGAGGACAGCATCAAACAGCTGCAGGGCAGTCTGATGCATACAGGAAAAACACCGGCTTTTCAAAGGATGGATCATGAAAGCCAGAATGAAGATTCAGAGGAAGATGGATCTGACAGCAGCAGAAACGAACTCAACGAACTGGATGCCAGGTTAAAGGAAGCGCTCCGGTTTGAGGATTACGAAACTGCAGCAGTTTGCAGAGACCGGATAAAAGAACTGAGGAAAGGGAATGAAGGCAATGCTTAAATGGTATGAGCAGACTGGCAACGGCAGATCTGGTGTAATAAGCAGCCGGATCCGCCTGGTCAGAAACTGGAAGGAATATAAATTCCCTTCCAAACTGGATGAAAAGGAAAGCAGCGAGATGATTCACCGCCTGGAATTCGGTTTAAAGGATTTGGGAGAGGAACTTTCAAGCCCCCTTACTTTTTCCATGCTGGGTGATTTAAACGAACTGGACCGGGTTGCACTGAAAGAAAGAAGAGCAATTAATTCTTCCATTGCCGGCAAAAAGACCCCGGTAGGGATCCTGCTTTCAGAAAATGAAGATACAGGAATTGTATTTAACGGAGATGATCATATCCGGATTCAGGCTTTAAAGACAGGTCTTCATCTGGAAGAGCTGTGGGAACAGGCCAGCAGCATTGATGATTACCTGAATGAACGTTTTCCATATGCATTTGATGATCGGTACGGTTATCTGACAGCGTTTCCCACCAATGTGGGAACCGGGATGAGGGCATCGGTCGTGGTACATCTTCCCATGTTGTCCCAGGGACGCAAATTTTCCAGCCTCATTGGAGAGATGGGCCGTTTTGGAGCGGCTATCCGGGGCGTTTACGGAGAAGGAGAAGATAATTTCGGAGCTCTTTATGAAGTATCCAACCAGAAAACACTGGGACAGACAGAACGGGAAATTATAGATACTGTTACAAAGGCCGCTATTCAGCTGACCAATCAGGAGATGCAGGTAAGAAAGTTATCCCTGCAGCGGCGTAAAGTTGAACGAGAAGATGAGATCTATAAGTCTTATGGCGTGTTAAAATATGCCAGAAGGCTGACTTCCAGAGATGCCATGATATTTTTGTCACAGATGATGGCAGGACTGGAGGATGGTCTGATTCATACAAAGGAAGAGTTTAACGTTTATCGCCTGATGCTTGGCATCTGGCCGGCAGGTTTACAAAAGATTTCTGACCGTCCTCTGAATAAGGAGGAGCTTGATATGGCAAGGGCGGAATTCATCCGGAAGGAACTGCCGGAATTAAATTGACAGGAGGATTGCATTTATGATAGACAGATTTACGACAAAGGCCAGAACGGCCATTAATCTGGCAGAGCAGGCAGCAGGACGGCTGGGACACAGCTATGTGGGAACAGAGCATCTGCTTCTTGGACTGTTAGAAGAAGGCAGCGGTGTTGCAGCCAGAGTACTCATTGAAAACGGCGTCAGAGAAGATAAGGTTCTTGGTCTGATCAGTCAGCTGATTGCACCGGATCAGGCAGTGAGAGTAAGGGAAGACGGAGGCTACACCCCAGGAGCCAGAAGAGTACTGGAAAACAGCTACCGGGAAGCAGTCCGTTTTAAAGCCAATTTAATCGGAACGGAGCATCTTCTTATATCAATTATCCGGGATAATGACTGCGTTGCTTCCAGACTGCTCAATACCATCGGTGTCAGCGTTCAGAAGCTGTACATTGACGTATTAGCTGCCATGGGAGAGGATGCACCCGCCAATAAAGAAGAGCTTATGAAGTCTCCCAAAGGAAAGGGAAGTACTCCCACTCTGGACAGCTATAGCCGTGACTTAACAGAGCTTGCTGTAAAAGGAAAGTTAGATCCTGTAATCGGAAGAGAATCCGAAATTACACGTCTCATTCAGATATTAAGCCGCAGAACCAAGAACAATCCATGTCTGATCGGAGAACCAGGAGTTGGAAAAACTGCAGTCGTGGAAGGACTTGCCCAGATGATTTCATCGGGAGAAGTGCCGGAGACAATAGCAGGTAAAAGGCTTCTCACTCTGGATTTATCCGGTATGGTGGCTGGTTCCAAATACCGCGGGGAATTTGAAGAAAGAATTAAAAAAGTAATTGCAGAAGTAATTGAAGACGGCGAAGTGCTTCTGTTTATTGACGAGATTCATACCATTATCGGAGCCGGAGGGGCGGAGGGAGCCATTGATGCTTCCAATATTTTAAAACCGTCTCTGGCAAGAGGAGAATTACAGTTAATCGGTGCGACTACCATTGAAGAATACCGCAAATACATTGAAAAGGATTCCGCTCTGGAACGGCGTTTTCAGCCAGTTAAGGTAGAAGAGCCTTCTGAAGAAGCGGCAGTGGGTATTTTAAGAGGCTTAAAAGGCAGATATGAGGATCATCATAAGGTTATGATTACAGATGACGCCATAAAAGCAGCCGTAAAATTATCTTCTCGCTATATCAATGACCGCTTTCTTCCGGATAAGGCCATTGATGTGATTGATGAGGCATCTTCTAAAGTCCGCCTTGCTACCTTTACAGAACCCTCTGAGATCAAGGAACTGGAGGCAGAGATTGAACTTTTAGAAGATCAGAAGGAAGCTGCCATTAAGTCAGAGGCCTATGAAAAGGCTGGCGCTATTAAGAAAAAACAGGAGAAAAAGCGGGAAAAGATTGATAAAATCCGTGATAAATGGCAGAAGGAAAAAATCTCCAATATTCCCACTGTTGATGAAGGGGAGATTGCAGATGTTGTATCGACCTGGACAAAGATTCCGGTAAAGAAACTGGAAGAGGGAGAAAGTGAGCGCCTTAGAAATTTAGAGTCCATTCTTCATGAACGGGTAATCGGTCAGGAAGAGGCAGTAACCGCAGTGGCAAAAGCTATAAGAAGAGGCAGAGTAGGGCTCAAGGATCCCAAACGTCCCATCGGCTCGTTCCTGTTCCTGGGTCCCACCGGAGTGGGAAAAACAGAACTTTCCAAAGCCCTTGCAGAAGCCATGTTTGGCATGGACAGTGCTCTGATCCGTGTTGATATGTCTGAATATATGGAGAAGCACAGCGTTTCCAAGATTATCGGCTCCCCGCCAGGATACGTAGGATATGATGAAGGCGGTCAGCTAAGTGAAAAGGTGAGAAGAAATCCCTACTCCGTCATTCTCTTTGACGAGATTGAGAAGGCTCACCCCGATGTATTTAATATTCTTCTTCAGGTCCTTGATGACGGCCATATTACGGATGCACAGGGAAGAAAGATTGACTTTAAAAATACTGTCATTATTATGACTTCCAATGCAGGAGCAGAAAATATCATATCTCCCAAACGTCTGGGCTTTGGCGCAGTAGCCGATGAAAAGGCGGATTACAAGCTTATGAAGGACCGCGTTATGGAAGAAGTAAAGAAGCTGTTTAAACCGGAGTTTGTGAACCGTATTGATGAGATCATTGTGTTCCATCCGTTAAACAAGACTCATATGAAAGATATTGTAACGATTATGATGAAAGATATCATGAAACGTACTTCCGAACAGATGAGCATTACAATTGAAATCGATGAGGCAGCCAAGGACTATCTGATTCAGAAAGGTTACGATGAAAAATACGGCGCGAGACCCTTACGGCGTACCATTCAAAGCAGCTTAGAGGATAAGCTTGCGGAAGAAATCCTTTCCGGAACGGTAAAAACAGGTGATACGGTTATGATCACAGCTGGTGAGGATGGACTTAAATTTTCTGTGAGAGAGCTGATAAACAGCTAGCCATTTCTCAGCAATTCGTGTATAATAACTACAAGCGAAAGGATCTTTTTCTTCGCCAACAGGGATAAGTAAAGAAAATACTAGGAGGGCAAACCAATGCCGGTAATTGAAGAATTAATCCGCACAGAACAGGACGGTACAATTAGCTTTGGTAATTACAAATTAGAAACAAAGTCAAAATTACAGGATTTTGAGCACGAGGGTGATTTATATAAAGTAAAGACATTTTATGAGATAACCAAGCTTGAACGTAACGGCATGTTTGTATACGAATCTGTACCAGGAACTGCAGTGGAGAGGTTTGCAGTATCCGATGATGGCGTGGAATTTGAAGTAGAAGGCGATAAGGATGCCCAGCTGACAGTTCAGCTGGCAGAAGATACCGAATATGAAGTGTTTGTCAATGATGCAGCAGCAGGCGGCATGAGAACCAACATGAGCGGGAAACTGTCAGCCAGTGTGGAGCTAAATGAAGGAACACCAGTGAAGGTAACCATCAGAAGAAAGTAATGTAACTGAAGTCCGGGTCCGGCTCTTTTTTCAAAAGAGATTCGGATCCGGATTTTTTGTCTGACCAGGAGGAACCTATGGCAAAAGGAAAAACAACAGCATTTTTTTGCAAGGAATGTGGATTTGAATCAGCAAAATGGCTTGGCCAGTGTCCAGGCTGCCGGGAATGGAATTCGTTTGTGGAGGAACCCGTGGCGAAAGCGGAGGCTTCCGGAAAACGGGGGATTTCAAGCACTGGGTCTGGGGGAGTGACAGGAGTAAAAATAAAACCTGCCAGACTGTCTGAAATCCAGCTTGATGAACAGGACCGTATGAAAACAGGATACGAGGAACTGGACCGGGTATTGGGCGGCGGCGTGGTAAGAGGGTCCCTGGTTTTAGTTGGAGGAGACCCGGGAATCGGAAAATCCACTCTTCTTTTGCAGGTATGCCGGAATCTGGCATTTGCAGAGAAGAAGGTTTTATACATATCAGGAGAAGAATCCTTAAAACAGATTAAACTGCGGGCAAACCGCATCGGAGAAGTGAAGGGAGATCTGCTGTTTTTATGTGAGACGAATTTAGATCTCATAGAAGCTGCCATACAGGAGGAACAACCAGATGTGGTGATAATCGATTCCATTCAGACCATGTTTCGGGAAGAAATATCATCTGCTCCAGGCAGTGTAAGCCAGGTAAGGGAATCCACCAATCTGCTGATGCAGATCGCCAAGGGAAAAGGAATTGCCATATTTATCGTGGGACATGTAACAAAAGAAGGAGTTGTGGCAGGTCCAAGAGTGCTGGAACACATGGTGGATACGGTTCTTTATTTTGAAGGAGAGAGAAGTGCATCCTACCGAATCATCAGGGGAGTAAAAAACCGGTTCGGTTCTACCAATGAAATCGGTGTGTTTGAAATGATAGAAAGCGGACTTGCAGAAGTAAAAAATCCTTCTGAATTCATGTTAAGCGGAAGACCGGAAGATGCTTCTGGAGCAGTGGTGGCATGTTCCATGGAGGGAACCAGACCGATTATGATTGAGGTACAGGCTCTGATTACCCCAACAGCCTTCGGTATGCCAAGACGAACAGCTGCAGGCACAGATTATAACCGGGTAAATCTTTTAATGGCAGTTCTGGAGAAGAGAGGGCACTATGATCTGTCTCATTTTGATGCTTATGTCAATATCACCGGCGGTCTCCGCATGAATGAACCTGCACTGGATCTGGCGATTCTTATGGCGATTGTCTCCAGCATGAAGGACCGGGCCATTGATTCCAAAACCATCATATTTGGTGAGGTGGGATTATCCGGAGAAGTAAGGGCCGTTTCCATGGCACAGCAAAGGGTAAATGAAGCAAAGAAACTGGGATTTCATACCTGTATCCTTCCAAGGATTTCCCTGGATAGGATGGGAGCTGTCGATGAGATTAAGCTGATCGGTGTAGATAATGTAAGAGAAGCGATTGCTGGAATTTCAAATTAAGAAGAAAAAGGCGTTAAGGGCAGCGGTTTGTATCTGCATTGCAGTTACTAAAATCTGCCCTTTTTTGTCACATAATAACAGAAAATGACAAAAAATATAATAATACAGCCAAATATTCATATATAACCAGACGCTTTGGTCTGCTAAAATATAACTATCATGCAACATCAAAAATGATAGTCTACAAGGAGGATGTATTATGAGAAAAATGTATTTGAAGCGGGTTTCTGCTCTTTTACTCGCTGGTCTGATGGCTGCAACTGCCACCGGATGTTCAAAAGGCAGCAAGGAAGAAACCACCGTGGCCGCAACGGAAGAGACCACAAAAGCAGAGGTAAAGGAATCAGAAAGCCAGAGCAAGCAGGCTGCGGGAGGGGATGCCGTAACACTGCGACTGGTACATTATATGGGAGAGCAGTCCAAACGAGATGCACTGGATGCCATGCTGGAAGCATTTAAAGCAGAATATCCCAGCATCAATGTTGAAGTAGAGGTAGTAGCCTCCTCTTCCTATGTTGCAACTTATAAAAACTACATAGCAGCAGGAGAAGCTCCTGACATCATGTTTGGAAAACCGCAGACCATGAAAGAATTCGTAGATGGCGGATATTTCATGGACCTTTCCAATGAAGAGTGCATGAAAAATGTACTTCCCATGTTAAAAGATGAATGTACTGTAAACGGTGGCGTTTACGGCTTCCCTCTGGATGCACAGGTAAAGGCATGCTTCTATAATAAAAAGATGTTTAAAGAAGCGGGTGTTGAGGTTCCAAAGACCAGAGAAGAATTCTTTAAGGTAGCGGATACTTTTAAAGAAAAAGGAATTAACCCCTTTATTCATCCATACAATTTCATTCATGGAGTCTTCCATGAGTTAGATTCCTTCTTTACTTCTATGGCTGTTGGTACCGATAATAAGACAGTCTGGAAAGATTCCCAGGAGGGAACCAAAGAATTATCTGATAATGCAGTTGTGAAAGACGCAATGGAGATGTTCTCCAAGTTTGCATCCTATAAAGATGCGGGAGATACCGCTGTTGACCAGACACAGGGAATTCAGAACTTCGCAGCAGGTCAGAGACCGATGTACATGAACGGCGGATGGCTTATGGGCGATGTAATGGCTGCAAGCCCTGACGGAGAATTTGGTATGTTCCCGACTCCATGGTCTGATAAGCCAGAAGATAATAAGCTTTGGGTTGGTATTGACGATGTATTCGTTGTATCTTCCCAGACAGAGCATAAGGACGAAGTAATGGCGTTACTCAGCTTCTTCGCCAATGAGCAGTCTTCCAAGATCTGGATGGAGACAGCAAAGCTTATGACAAGCAATGTAAATGTGTCAACGGATGATTCCGATGAATTCATTAAGGAAATCAAATCTTATATCGATAACGATATGATAGTATCTAAGAGTCAGGTTCCGGATTATACATCTGAGTACAGCACCGCGTTCCGCACCAAACTTCAGGAATTTGTCACATTAGATGACAGTAAGCGTGATGTTACCAAGCTGCTCCAGGACATTGATTATGAGATCGCATCCATTCGACAATAGTTATTTGAAGTGATGACATAAAATCAGAAAGTCAGGGTGGCAGTGTAGCGGGAGCTATATGACTCCCTGACTTTTCTATATCCAAGTTGGAGGCAGTATGAACCGAAAAATGAAAAAACAGCTTCAGGAGTTTACTTTTATTATGCCAGCCCTGGTTATGTTTGCAATCTTTGTCGCATATCCGTTCCTGCAGGGGTTTCCCATCTCTTTTACCAAATGGGATGGAATGAGTCCAAACAAGGCATATGTGGGACTTAAAAATTACATCAGAATTTTTCAGGATGCAAATGTAATGAATGCCGTTAAGAATACATTGCTGTTTACGGCCGTTACAATGGTTTTTTCCAATCTGCTCGGTCTGCTGTTTGCCCTGATGATATCAAAGAAATCAAAACTGAATAATGTTTTGAGAACCTGCATCTTTATGCCCTACTGCCTCAGTCTTGTGCTTTCCTCTTATATCTGGCGGTATGTGTACAGTGATGTGTTTTATGATAAATTTGGAATTGCCAGCCCTCTTGGAAGCACAACCTGGGTTATGATCGGTCTTGCAGTGATATCTGTATGGCGGGATGCAGGATACTGCATGGTGGTTTACATCGCGGCAATTCAGGGAGTATCAAAAGATTATTACGAGGCGGCAGAGTTGGAGGGAGCCACATCCTGGCAGAAATTCAAAGCAATCACGTTCCCCATGATTGCTCCGGCAGTCACTGCTAATTTCACTCTTTTACTTGCATGGGGAATGAAGGTATTTGATTATCCCATGGCAGCAACGGCAGGCGGTCCCGGAAGGGCGTCGGAAACAGTGGCAATGTTAATTTACAACAACTTGTTTACATACTTTAAAGCAGGCTACGGACAGGCGATTGCAGTGGTATTTACCATATCCATTTTTGTAGTCAGCACGCTGGTTTCAAAAACCTTAAGAGCCAGGGAGGTGGAGATCTGATGAATAAGAAACAATTGAAATATGTGTCTGTGATTGTAAAACTTGCAATGACACTGCTTGTGATCAGCCCATTTTATATTGCTCTGATCTATTCTGTAAAATCCAAGCAGGAGATGGTGACAAACCGTCTGGCATTTCCAAAAACCATCCACTGGGACAATTTTACCAGAGCCATTGAAACTTCTAATTTTGGTCTGGCACTGAAAAACAGTCTGGTTACAACAGTACTTGCAGTTATATTTATAACACTGATCTGTACCATGGCTTCTTATATTATTGCAAGAAAAAACAACCGTTTTTATAATCTGATCTATTACCTTTTTGTAGGCGCCATGATTATTCCGTTTCAGTCAATTATGACACCGCTCTACATTGACATGACCAGATGGAAGCTGTTAAATACCCTTCACGGCTTTATCTTTGCAAAGATCGGTTTTCAGATTGCATTTACGGTGCTGCTGGTATCAGGTTTTGTAAAGAGTATTCCAAAGGAATTAGAGGAAGCTGCTTCGATTGACGGTGCAGGCATGTATTCAGTTTTCTTTCAGATTGTATTTCCTCTGATGAAACCCATTGTTTTGACCTCTATTGTATTAAACGCACTGAATGTATGGAATGATTTTCAGATGTCTTTGACGTTGCTTCAGCAGAAACAGGTACGCAACATCCCCCTGACACAGTATTTCTTCTTTGGTGAGAACAGCATAGAGCTGGGGCTGGCATTTGCTCTCTTTATTCTTTCAGTCATACCCATATTAGCGTTATATTTAACGCTGCAAAAATATATTATCGGTGGCATTACCCAGGGTGCGGTGAAAGGTTAAGCTGGAAAAATCTGCCCCTGATCGGGCGTTGACATTCTTTTGCCAAGTTGCTATAGTGGGAAAAGACGAGGGGGTATATTATGGAATCTGCAGAAGAACGCATCCGGTTCAGGAAGACACTTTATTTTAAAATGATTGCAGTGACGGCGCTGCTGGGACTTACATTTCTGGCTGCTCTCATTTGTATTTACCACGTGACATGCAAATGGTTTAAGACAGAACTGACCTATCAGTCCGACACATTAACGGAACAGATCTGCAGGAATGTAGACATCTCTCTGACGGAACTGATGGAGGGTACCATTCCTTTAACGGCAACGAATCAGCGTCTGACCCCCATGCTTCGTACGGTTACAGGACCGGATAAAGCAGATGACCCATTTTTAAAGCCCAGATTGAGAAAACAGCTGGAAGAAATGCTCAGTACCAATTATGACATCAACTGGGTATCTGTAATCGACCTTTCCGATACCGTTTATCTGGCATGCCGGGACAGCAGACCCAGGGAAGGAAGACCCAGTGAAGAATCTGTTCTGAAGCTGTATCATGATAACAAAGAAGATGTGTCTCATCGCCCAGGCAATACCATATGGACCAGGAGTGCCAGTGATGATGGTATCATTCTGATGCGTTATTTATTTGATGAGACTACCATGAGATTCAGCGGCTGTGTGATTGCAGAACTTAAAAACACAATGTTAAAAGAGATTTTTCAGGATATAGACAGCAGTAAAGTGGGAAATTTTGCACTTTATGATATAAACGGAAATCTTTTATTTACCACCAGTGAACGAGATCATTTAAAGGCAGGAACAGTCCACAGAGAAGAAAAGAATAATTATTTATATGCCGAATATCAGGTCAGCCGGGGAAGGATTAAAATTGCTCACGAGGTAGATTTAAAGGCAAAGAACAGCCGGTTTTCTGATTTACTTTATTTTGTATCGTTCATCGGACTCTTTATCTTTGTGCTGATTATCATCTTTCTGTGGCTGATGTTTGGGAATATGGCAGGCAATCTCCGGATTCTGCTGCGTAACATTACCCGTGTATCAAGAGGCGATTTTAAGCTGGAACCCACATCATTTTCAAAAGGTGACCAGATGGACCTTATCTCTGAACATATCAGTGAGATGGCGGGCAACATACAGTCATTAATGGCTCAGATCAGCAGTGCAAAGGAGATACAGCAGCAGAATGAATATAAGCTGCTGGAGTTTCAATATCATGAGCTGCAGGCTCAGATCAATCCTCATTTCCTGTTTAATATACTTCAGTCCATTCATGGAATCGCGCAAATTAACGGAGATAAGCAGGTGAGCAGGCTGATCGGTCTGCTGGCGAGATTTTTCAGAAGAAACATAGAGCGAAGCAAGAATACCTGCACGTTAAATGCAGAGATGGAATACATAAAAAATTATACAGAACTTTATAAAAATATTTATCCGGACAGGCTGGAAGTGGAGTGGGAGGTAGATGATTTACTTCCTGACAGGATGGTGCCCAGTTGTATTTTACAGCCGATTGTAGAAAATTCACTTGTTCATGGGATGGAGCCCAAAATAGGACTTTGTACAATCCGTATTTCCGTCTATAGTGAGGAAGAAAGACTTGTCATAAAAGTCTGGGATAACGGGCTTGGCATTCCTCCGGAAAAGCTTGTAACACTGTTTGAGAGCAATGAAGAAAAAAAACGGATTGGAATTAAGAATGTAAAGGATCGGATTCAGCTGATGTACGGACCTGATTACGGTTTATGGATCGAATCAGAGTATCTTCATTATACAGAAGTCAGACTGGAAATTCCTTTGGTATAGTAAGGGGAGGGGGAGCGTTATGTACTCGGTAGTAGTGATAGATGATAATAAAATAGCAGTGACAGCAATTGTGAAAGCCACCAACTGGGAATCATTTCATTGCCAGGTGACGGGAGTGGCTTATGACGGGATTGCAGGTCTGGAGCTGATTCATAAAAAGAATCCGGATATTGTAATCATCGACATACAGATGCCGGGATTTAACGGGCTGGATATTATAGAAAAGATCAAGCAGCAAAGACAGGACATGCAGTTTATTATTATATCCGGATACAATCAGTTTGAGTATGCGCAGCGGGCGATCCGGTATGGAGCCAGCGATTTTCTCTTAAAGCCTGTTATGACGGAAGAGATGGAACAGGCACTTGAAAAAGCGGTAGGGGCTATTATGAAGAAAGAACGGTTTGCAGCAGAAAAAACGCCGGATACTCTGGAGGAACGGATCCGCTTTATCAGACAGAAAAGCCAGGAGTATTCAACTGCAGTATCAGAGGCACTGGATTACGTTGATAAGCATATTAACCATAATATTTCTCTGGGAAATATTTGCCGTGAGCTGTTAATATCCACCTCTTATTTCAGCAAGTGTTTTAAGAAAGAGACAGGGGTTGGATTTGTTAATTACGTCACCATGGTAAAAATGGAAAATGCCAGAATTCTTCTAAAGAACCCACAGAACCGGGTAAATGAGGTGGCACATATGCTGGGATACCGGGATTACTCCTACTTTTTCCAGGTGTTTAAAAAACAATTCGGCTATGCACCTAGTGATATCAAACTTTACAGTAAGTGAGAAAAAAGGAGATTTCAATGAATATGCCTGAAAATAAAAGAAATATACCCTCTGTTCTGACTTGCATGGATGGAACAGAGGTGACAGATTGGGAAATTTGGATGACAAAACGCAGACCAGAGCTGCTTGAGCTGTTTAAGAACGAGGAATACGGTCGTTTGCCAGATGTAAGCGATATGGAACTTCATATCCGGGTTGCTGATTCCAGGCAGTCTGAGGAGATTCTTCAGGGTAGGGCGGTGAGAAAAACTGTGGAGGTTTTAGCTGTCCGCAAGGGAATTCATTTTAGCTTCTGTTTCGTTGTATTCATTCCTACAGGTGCCATAAAGCCAGTGCCTGCATTTGTGACCGTATGCAATCGCGGGATCAAGGACAGTGACCCTGCAAGACATTTTTTAAGCCCCTTTTATCCGGTTGAGACCATAATTTCCAGAGGATATGCCTGTGCTGCCTTTCGTACCCAGGAGGTCTCCCCTGATTATGAGGAAGGCTTTACAACTGGATTTTCAAGACTGTTTCCTGAGTATGTAACCAACAGGCCTGACGATGCATGGGGGGCAATCACTGCCTGGTCCTGGGCAGCAAGCCGGATCATGGATTACTTTGAAACAGAGCCTTTGATCGATGAGAGAAGAGTGGCACTGGTGGGACACTCCAGGGGCGGGAAAACGGCTCTTTGGGGGGCTGCCCAGGACGAACGCTTTGCTATGGCTGTCAGCAGCTGTGCAGGAAACAGCGGAGATGCGCTGTCCAGAGGAGCAAAGGGGGAGAGGATTAAAGATATTTTAACCCGCTTTCCATACTGGTTTAGTAAGAATTATCAAAAGTACATAGATAAAGAAGAAACACTTCCTTTTGACCAGCATATGCTGCTGGGGCTAATCGCCCCAAGGCTGATCTATACCTCTTCCAAGACCTTTGATAAATGGGCAGACCCGGAGGGGCAGTTTGAATCTCTGGTGCAGGCAGACCCGGTATATCGCCTGTTTGGAATTGAGGGACTGGAGACCAATAAAAAGCCTTTGCCGGAGCAGCCGCTTTATCAGGGAAGGATCGGGCATCATTATAAGACAGGAGATCACGATATGGATGAATATGACTGGAACTGTTATTTGAATTATGCGGACATTCATCTTTAATAAGCAGTAAATAAAATACAGAGTGGAAATCTGATTCTATGGATTTTCACTCTGTTTTTTTAACCTCTAAAAAGTGGGGCAGTTTTGCTCTGATTATGATGGTTAACCCAGTGACTCCCTTCTACTATAATAGTATTATTAAAGTAAGAAGCAGGAGGAAATGTGGACTATGAGATCATTACCATCTGGAAAAACTCCAAGAAGCACGGTCCAGAGCCGCAGATTGTTCTATTGCATTCTACCATTTATCATTCTATGTTTTCTATTTTCTTATTTCCCGCTTTATGGCTGGATTTACGCATTTTTTGACTACAAGCCTCCGTTAAAGCTGTCACAATGTGACTTTGTTGGCTGGAAATGGTTCAAGACCCTGTTTGCTAACAAGACGCAGATCGGGCAGATGATACAGGTTATGAAAAATACCTTTGCAATGAGTCTTCTTGGTATTGCAACTTCTATTCTGCCCATGGGATTTGCAGTTTTTCTAAACGAAATACAATGCAAGTGGTTTAAAAATCTGGTTCAGACGCTGACAACTCTGCCGAATTTCATCAGCTGGGTGCTAGTATACTCGGTGGCGTTTTGCCTGTTTACTGACAGCGGAATGATCAATAACTTTTTGTTTAGCCACGGTATGATTCAGGCACCGGTTAAATTTCTTGACAGTGATGCCCATACGTATCTATGGATGACGATGTGGAATCTTTGGAAGGGGCTTGGCTGGGGAGCCATCATGTATCTGGCTGCAATTGCAGGGATTGACCCCGAGCTTTACGATGCGGCCCGTGTGGATGGAGCCAATCGGTTCCAGCTGATGAAACGCATTACGGTTCCATGTCTGCTTCCCACGTTCTTTGTATTGTTAATGCTGTCAATCGCCAATTTTTTAAATAACGGTATGGACCAGTATTACGTATTTCAGAATTCTTTTAATAAGACACATATCCAGGTACTGGATCTTTACGTATATAACGTGGGTATGACAGGCAGCAGCTTATCACTGGCAACTGCCATCAGTATGCTTAAGAGTCTGGTCAGTGTCACCCTGCTGCTTACTGTGAATTTTGTTTCCAAAAAAACCAGAGGTGAGGCCATTATTTAGGAGGGAAGAGCCGTGACAGTAAGAGAAAGAATTTTTCACATCGTCAATTATCTGATGTTCGGAATCATCACACTGATTTGTGCATATCCGTTTTATTACATGATTATCAATACCATCAGCGCCAATGATTTAAGTGCCAACGGATTCATTAATTTCCTGCCAAAAGGATTCCATCTGGAGAACTACAAACAGGTGCTGGGGCTGCGTGGACTTTCTGCAGCTGCTGTGGTTTCTGTTGCCAGGACGATTTTAGGAACTGCATGTACCGTGTTCGCCTCGGCATATTTAGGCTTTCTGTTTACACAGGAGAAAATGTGGCACCGGAAATTCTGGTATCGTTTTTTTGTGATTACCATGTACTTTAATGCAGGTCTGATTCCCATGTTTATTACCATGAAGACACTCCATCTGACCAATTCATTCTGGGTGTATGTGATCCCCACCATCATACAGCCGTTCTATATTATACTGGTTAAAACTTATATTGAGTCAATTCCAAAATCTCTGCAGGAAGCAGCGGAAATTGACGGGGCTGGGATCCTTACTGTTTTTGCAAAAATTATTCTGCCAGCAGCTCAGCCGATTATGGCAACTGTGGCCATTTTTGCAGCGGTTTCCCAATGGAATTCGTTTCAGGATACGCTAATCTATGTAACGGATCAAAGATTGTATTCTCTGCAGTATCTGTTATATACATACATTAATCAGGCCAGTTCCCTGGCGGCAATGGTGAGAAGCGGAGGGACAGGTGCAATAAGCGGGGCAGTTCTTGCCAGCAGGCAGACGCCATCCTCCATACGAATGACGGTTTCGGTAATTGTGGTGCTTCCGATTTTATTTATTTATCCCATATTCCAAAGGTTTTTTGTAAAAGGAATTATGATTGGTTCTATAAAAGGTTAAGGAGGAGAGGTAAGATGAGAAAGAAACAGATCAGTGTGATCCTGTGTGCAGTCCTGGCTGTCATCGCTGTATTAGCTGGGTGCAAAAAAGAGGCGTCTGTAGAAAATACGACAGGCAACAGCAGCTATGATAAATTAATTACAGTGGATGTATTTGATACGCTTGCAAATTATCAGGGAATCCAGAGCGGATGGTTTGCAAAAGTTGTAAAAGATAAATTCAATATGGAATTAAATATCATTGCTCCCAATGTGGCAGGCGGGGGAGATACCTTGTTCCAGACACGTTCCGCAGCTGGCAATTTAGGAGATTTAATAATTACTAAAACCGAGAGCGGCCGTTTTGAAAATATGGTAAAAGCCGGACTTTTAATGGATATGGCTCCGCTTTTAAAAGATAAAAATATATATAAAAATTATGAAGATGCAATTTTAAATATGAATAAGGGGTTGGTGAAGGAGGGCATTTATGCCATTCCCAGTGAAATTTCCAGTCAATCCCCCAAAGTATCCGCAGAAGGAATTGAGCCGCTGGTGGCACCCTACCTTCGCTGGGACGGATACAAGGCAATCGGTTACCCTGAAATGAAAACACTGGAAGACATGATACCTGTGATGAAGCAGCTGCAGGAGCAGATACCTAAGAGTGATTCTGGTAAGAAAACTTATGCCCTTTCTCTGTTTAAGGATTGGGATGACAGCATGATGGTGATTGCCAAGAATTATGCCTCTTTATATGGTTATCAGGAAATAGGGTTTGTAATGGAAAAATACGATGGAAGTGACTTCCAGAATATCGTTGATTCAGACAGTTATTATGTAAAAGCGCTGCATTTTCTCTTTAATGCCAATCAGGAAGGGCTGATCGATCCGGAATCCACAACTCAGAACTATGATATTTTGTCGGATAAATACCGTGATGGACAGGTGCTTACCTCCTTATGGTCCTGGCAGGGGCAGAGCTACTATAATACACGGGAACGAAAGGAAGAAGGAAAAGGCATCATGCCTGCTTTCATTGAAGACATGGCACCTTATACCGATGGCTGTTATTCTATGGGGAACGGTAAGGCCGTTATTGCCATCGGCAGTCAGACGAAAGACCCGGAGCGCCTAGCAGATTTTATCGATTGGATGTATTCTCCGGAGGGAATGGAACTGTTAGGGCAGGCAAACGGCGCCGCAGGTCCCAAGGGACTGACCTGGGAGATGAAAGACGAAAAGGCAGTTTATACGGATTATGGCTGGAAGGCTCTTCCTAACAATGATGTGCCCGTGCCGGAAGAGTGGGGAGGCGGCAGCTGGAAGGACGGTGTGAGCGCTTTGAATTATAAACCGTTAGCATTGGTGGATACGGACCCACTGACGAATGAGCCTTATTTAACCACGATGTGGAGTTCTGTGCTTGAGATGAATGATACACCGCTGGATACTGACTGGCAGACGTATGCACAAGGGGCAAAAACAACCATTGAATTACTGGAAAAGAAAGGAGCTCTTGCGGTAGCACCAGGCACTTCCTATATTCAGCCGAAGGAGAGCTCCGACATCACAACGCTGCGGGGACAGTGCAAGGCAGTAATTGTGGATGATTCCTGGAAAATGGTCTTTGCAGCAGATGAGGCCGAATTTGATTCTGCGTTACAGCATATGCAGGATACAGTGGGAGGTCTGGGCTATGATCGGGTGCTGGAAGTGGATTTAAAGAATGCAAAAGACCGGGCAGCTGCCAGAAAAACCGCAATGGATGAGTATAACCGGCGCAGCAATTAAAAAATGGTTCACGGGGCGGACATTTTTATGTCTGCTCCGGTTTGCGTTCTCCGGTATTCTGCTGGGCTGATACCCGTATATTTCCTGAACTTTTTATGAAAATAATCCACATTTCCGTATCCCACCAGTTGGGCGATTTCATAGACTTTATAACGATCGTCCATTAAAAGGCGCATTGAGTTTTCGATACGTATTTCATCTAACCAGGCGTTAAAACTCCTTCCTGTGGTTTTTGTGAAGACTTTTCCCAGATAGGAACTGTTGTAGCCAAACAGCTCTGCAATGATGCCCAGCTTTAAATTCTCCTTATAATTATTGCGGATATATTGAAGGATATTATCCAATATACTGTCCCGGGTGGGAGAGCCAATGGCATTCATACACATCTCAAACTGGAGAGCAAAGTAATCCAGAATTTCATAAAGATAATATTTCTCTTCAATTGTGTTAATAATGGCTGCGTTATTAGGAAACATTGTTTCACGATTCCCATAAGCGTAAAAAATACTGGATTTTACCTGTATCATAATATCGGCCAGATAGTGTCTGATGCTGGATATTTCCAAGTCAGAGCAGTAGAAAACCTGACGGAGATGATCCAAAACTTCCAGCATCATACAGCGGTTCCCAGACTGTATGTAGTTGGAAATCTGTTGTGAATATGTATTTTCCGTATTAAAAACGGTTTCCTGAGACTGGAATCTGTGGGGGATATCTTTATAACACAGTACATGCTGGTTAAAACTGCAAAAGAAGCGCCTTTTCATAAGCTGCTGTGCATCATAGTAAGAAATATGAATTTGTTCAATGGAACAGACCGGACGCCCGTACGTAAGAAATAAGGCATCCAGTGGAGACCCTTTCTGGGGGTGGTTTATGTAGCGGTCTGCAAGTTCTTCAAATCGTTTAAGAGCAAAATCCCCCTTTAAAAGAATGACGTTATGGTTTTCAATCCGGATATAGTCCAGAGAATTGTGGTTATGGTTTGCCAGACGCAGGATTCCGGCAAAATCCCAGGTGGACTGTGAGCATTCCTGCTGATAGCTGGTATAGAGAACAACCTGATAAACAGAGGCTTCTAATTGCAGATCATGGCAGTCAGGCAGTGGGTAAGAGGCCTGATTACTAAGAATGTCATGTAAAATAGATTCTCTCGCCCGATTTCGGTACTGAACCAGCCTTTCTTGTTTTTTTTGCTCCTCTGTGAGAAGCGCTCTGGCGTTCAGCACTGCTTTTTCCAGCTCTTCTTCGTCAATTGGTTTTGTGAGATAACTGGTAACGCCAAAGCTCATGGCTTCCTGGGCAAAAGTGAAATCTGAAAAACCACTGATAATGATAAATATACCAGCAAAGCCCTCCTCTTTTGCAATCCTCACTACTTCCAGCCCGCTTAAACGCGGCATGCGGATGTCCATCAGCACAATATCAGGCTTGAGTCTGCGGATCTGATTCAGAGTATCCTGACCATTTTTTCCTTCGCCGCATATGGTAAAGCCAAGTAAGGACCAGTTTAGAAGGCAGCGAATGCCTTCTCTTACATCTATTTCATCATCAGCAATTAGAAGCTTCATAATTTAAGTCCCTCCCATATATTTTTGTGCGGGTATTACCATTGTTACCAGGGTTCCCATTGATTTCTTTGATTTGATGTCCAGACCAAATTCAGATCCATAGTAAAGCTGGATTCTCTGATTGATATTATAAAGACCGATCCCGTGGGAAGAGTCGCAGGGGGGCTGACCGATCCCCAGGTTGATCTGCTCCAGTTCCTTTGCAGTCATTCCGCAGCCGTTATCAAATATCTGAATGCGCAGTTTTTCCTCTCTCAGGCAGATCTTCACAATGATTTTCCCGTTCTGTTCTACATCCTCCAGTCCATGAAGGAGTGCATTTTCAACAATTGGCTGTAAGAGCAGGGGGATAATCTGGTAATCCTGGAGATTTAATTCATGGTGTTTTTTCAGGAAATAATTGACCCGGTCATGAAATCTTAATTTCTGAATACCCAGGTAAGTCTCGATGTAATCCAGCTCCCCAGCAAGGGAAGTGACGGAAGTAGTGGTATTTTCCAATACATAGCGCATGGATTTACCTAAGAGTTTAATTCCATTTGCTACTTCTGTGTTGCCGGCTTTCAGTGAGCGCATGCGTATGGTTTCCAGTGTATTGTAAAGAAAGTGGGGATTGATCTGTGAAGAGAGCATTTTAAATTCCATTTGCTGCTGTTTATTAATTAAGTCCTGAGTTTTAAGCTGCGCCTGATAAAATGAAGTCTCTTTTTTTAGAATCTCATGTATCATCAGCTTCAGATCAAAAAATACATCAGAGATTTCATCTGTGCCGTGGAAACTGTCTGTAATTTCGTAGTCTCCCTGGCTGGCTTTATGCATGCTTTCCCGAAGTGTAACAATACGGAGGCTGAAATAATGAGAGAATACACAAATAAATACACTGGTTATAATGAGGACCATACTCAGTATTACGATATAAATGCCGGTAATCCGATTAAGATATGGATAACCTTCATAGCTTAAGGAGGCCATATAAAAGTTGTCCTCACAGTAGAACGCAGAGAGTGATGAAATGGTGCCGATGACGATTTCATTATCCAACTTAATATTCCCTGAATACGTGCCAGTTCCTCCAGTATCATAACCGTATCCCTCTAGTCCGGCAGTTTTTGCCTGCTTGTCACTGGTATAGAATATGCCTTCGTTATTAAGCCATATGACGGTATGCATGGAACTGTTTTCAATGCGGTTTCGGATATGATTGCTGCTGACTGTAAGCTTTAAAATGGCATAGCTGTGATTCTTTGGCAGAAAGATGCGGGTATATAGGCATAGATTTTGCGTCTCCGTACCATATCGCTTGCTTTTCTCCAGTTCCTCTGTCCAAAAAGGGGTCACGGAGGAACAGGCACGCTTAAACCATGGTTGTTTCTGGTTGGTGTCCGTAAAGGGATGAATGTGCGTGCTGTCTGCAATGGTGGGATTCCAGGTATACACGTCAATGCTGCGGAGTGAGGCGTCACCAGAAAGAAGTGTTTCAATCCCATTATAAGCATGAATAGCTGTCCTGCTTTCGTCTGGAGTAGAGTATTGTGTACTTAGCAGTTTGATTAAGTTCTGGTCAGAGACCAGTGT
Organism: Lacrimispora xylanisolvens; assembly: GCF_002934545.1. Taxonomy (GTDB): domain Bacteria; phylum Bacillota; class Clostridia; order Lachnospirales; family Lachnospiraceae; genus Lacrimispora; species Lacrimispora xylanisolvens. The sequence goes on along the minus strand of NZ_PTJA01000005.1, from coordinate 70,291 downwards.
CTGGGACTTGTTGTAGATATTTCCTGTCAGATCAAGGATTAGGGATTTTATACGGAGATTATCGGAATAAGTCTGCTTGGAATAGTGATCGAACAACTGGGCTCGGGTATGGCAGATCAGATAACCGCCAACCGTTGTAACCGGAATAAAAATGGCAATAAAAAAGAACAGATACAGTTGCTTCTGTACCCTCACCTTAGTAAAAATATCCATAAACCGCTTCCCTGTCATATACTCCAATCCTTTAACCCCTGCGATGTTTCTCCATTATTATATTATAACGCTATTTGCCAGGAAAGAATAGAATATTGGGAAAAAATACAAATTGTTATATAAGTTATTTATTTATTTTACCTTCTGTTCTATAATGAAACTGTATTGGTTGCACGATTCTATAAACCAGGAAGAGGGATCAATCTGAAGAATAAATCTCATAATGCAGAATTGGAGAAATTATTATGGTCAGGATTAAGGATATAGCAGAGTACGTGGGAGTCAGTACCACCACCGTTTCCAATGTGATACATGGAAAAGAACAGAGAGTTTCAGATAAAACCAGAAAAAGAATTGAAGAAGCAGTCAGTAAGATGGGATATGTGCCTAGTATGAGCGCCCTGATGCTGGCACAGGAACGGTCCGGTATTATTGGTGTGATCCTTCAGAATAAAGAAGAGGACAGCAGGCCTGCGCTGGCTGATCCTTATTATAGCGAACTGGTAGGATATCTGGATCAGTTTATTAAACTGAATCATCATTTCATGTTGATGATTACCGTACCGGATGTAAAAGAAATTATCCGGCAGACCATAGCCTGGAATCTGGATGGTCTTATCGCCTGTAATCTTCAGGAAGATTTTCTTATAAGTCTTCATGAGCACTGTGAAAAGCCGATTGTATCCGTAGATACCTATATTAACAGAAAAAACAATTATATTAATATCATGACCGATGATTTTGATGGAGGTTATCAGATAGGGAAATATCTGACCTTAATGGGACATCGAAAGATTCTAATGCTGGCTGACAATGACCGGGGAGTAGACCATTACCGGTGGCTTGGGTTTAAGAAAGCGCTGCGGGAAAGCGCAATAGAGGTTTTACAGAACCAGCACATCATCTTATCCCCCATCTATCAGGAGCGTATGGAACAGATAGAAAAGATGCTGCCATTGTTCCAACAGCACACGGCACTGTTTTTTGCATCGGATTTCTATGCGTTGGAAGCTTGTTCGGTTCTGCGGGATATGGGATTCCGGATTCCGGAAGACATCTCAGTAACTGGATTTGATGATCTTTTATATGCACGGTTGGCAAAACCCAGACTCACTACAATGCATCAAAGCATAGAAAAAAAAGGAGAGATGGCGGTTATGGCGCTGCTGAGCCTGATTAATCAGGAAGAAAGGCAGGAATGGATCCTTCCTGTTCAGCTTATTGAGCGGGAGTCCGTGAAACGCATTAAGCCTTAATTGTAAAAAAGTGCACAAAATATAAATAGTATATTAAGCTAAATTGATGGTTATGCGCATAACTTATTGACACAGGCAATATGCCTGTGTTATTTTATATCCGTAGGTTATGCGCATAACTAAAATATAAGGGAGGACTATCAAAATGAAACGTAAAATCACTGTAATGGGAACTATGGTTGTGTTGGCTTTAACTTCTGTGGTACTGGCCGGATGCGGGAAGAAAGAAAAAGAGATAGAATTTTTTTCATCCAAATCAGAAAATGCAGCTGTCCTGCAATCCTTCGTAGATACGTTCAATCAGGAGCATACGGACAGTGGTGTAAAAATCGTATTAAATACACCTGCCGATCCTGGAACCGTATTAAAGACCAGGCTGGCGAAAAATGATGTTCCGGATATCATGGCATTGGGCGGTGATAATAATTATACAGAGGTACAGTCGGCTGGTGTGCTGGCAGATTTAAGCGGTGAAAGTTATATAGATGGCATTCAGGAATCTTATATGCAGATGGTTTACGATGTACAGAAGGGAAAAGAAGCAATCCCTTATGCAGTCCCCTATGCGGCCAATGCCTCCGGTGTACTCTATAACACAGATAAGTTTAAAGAACTGAATCTGGAGATACCAAAGACCTGGGATGAATTTATGAAGGTGGTCAAAACGATTGAAGATGCCGGAGAGGAACCGTTTTTATTCACCTTTAAAGATGCCTGGACCGGACTTTGTCCATGGAACAGTATGGCACCTGACCTGCAGCCAAAAGGATTTACCGATGAACGGCGTGTAGGGACAACAACCTTTGCAGCCACCCATCAGGAAATTGCAGAAAAATATCTGGAATTGTTAAAACATGCACAAAAGGATTTTATGGGAACCACCTATGATGATGGCAATAAGGCATTTGCCAATGGAAAAGGTGTTATGATGATCAATGGAAACTGGGCGATTAATCAGTTTACCAATGCGAATTCCAGTTTTCATGTAGATATGTTTGCCCTCCCTGCTTCCAATGATCAGTCAAGGAATTATGTGACCTCCGGTGTAGATGTGCTGTTTTGTGTTAATAAAGATTCTAAAAACCTGGATATTGCAAAGGAATTCCTGGCATTTTTACTGGAGAAGAAAAATGCCCAAACCTATATCGAGAATCAGTTTGCATTCTCGGCAGTAAAAGGTATTGAACAGACTGATGCTCGTGTGGCAGGTGTGAAAAAGGATATCGAAAATGGAAAGGTGGCAAACTTCCCCGATCATTATTATCCAATGGCGTTTAATCTTTCTGCCATTTTATCAGAATATTCTTTAAACTATGTAAATGGAATGGATGATGCAAAAAATAGTGCGGCTTTTCTTGCTGATTGCGATAAAAAATATGATATAGCCAATGTAGAATAGCAGATGAGGCCTTAAAATGAAAAAGGAAAAAATATCAGTAGATCTAATATATTTTATCATCGTAGGAGTCATGGCAGGATTATTTTTCCTGTTTCATACCGTATCCTTTCTGAAGGGCGTTTTTTACAGCTTTACAGACTGGAAGGGTTACGGTGCCTGGAATTTTGTTGGATTGCGCAATTATTTGCAGATTTTCCGGGATGGTGACACCATTCACGCGTATGAATTTACGTTTCAATTTGCAATTATCTGTACCATACTGGTGAATGTCATCAGCCTGGCTCTGGCCTGTGCCTTAAATGCAAATATCCGGTTCAAGGACTTTTTAAAAGGTGTTTACTTTCTACCGTATATGCTTGGAAGCATCATCGTGGGCTTCATCTTCAACTTTATTTTTGCAAATTTGATTCCGGCGCTGGGGCAGACCCTGGGCATAGAATGTCTTAGCGTAAATATTCTGGGGACCACCAGTGCAATCTGGGGAATCGTTATAGTCACCATATGGAGTGGCTGTGCATTTAATACGCTGATTTACATATCCGGTCTCCAATCTGTTGACACAGATGTATATGAGGCAGCAGCATTAGACGGAGCGAATGGTTTCCGAAGATTTTCCAGGATTACGTTTCCGTTGCTGGCACCATCCTTTACCATTAATATGGTTCTTGCGGCCAAAGGCTATCTGATGGTATACGATCAGATTATGGCAATGACAGATGGTGGTCCGGGAACTACCACTACTTCAATCGCAGTATTGATCTATAAAAAGGGATTTGGAGGAGGTCAGTTTTCCTACCAGATGGCCAATGCAGTCGTATTATTCCTCGTTGTCGTCGCCGTTTCTGTATTCCAATTAAGAATTCTGGAGAAAAGGGAGGATAAAATTGGATGAAGCGTAAATCAAATGATTTCGTAACAGTACTGTTGCTAGTGGGCGCATTGATCATCATACTGCTTCCCCTTTATCTGACATTAATAATTGCAATTAAAGATCCGTCAGATATGAATCAGGTGCTGGCTCTGCCAAAGAAAATCAGACTGCAGAATTTTTCTGATGCATGGAATATGACACAATACCCGCGTAAGTTCTTTAATACTTCATTTATCACATTGATAAACCTGATGTTTACGTTGATTACCAATTCTTTTGTAGCGTATGCCATAACACGAAACAGAAAAAAACATGTGTTTTTCGGCATCATGTATTACTATTTTGTCAGTGCCATGTTTATCCCTTTCTGTGTCATAATGCTTCCTCTGGTAGTACAGATTAATTATTTCCACCTGGATAATATTTTTGGAATTACATTTTTGTATATTGTATTTGGGTTGCCAATGAATACCTTTATTTACAGCGGGGCAGTAAAAAATATTCCTGAAGCCCTTGATGAAGCAGCAAAAATAGATGGAGCGAATCCGCTTCAAATATTCACTTATGTAATTTTTCCCGTATTAAAACCAACTACGGCTACGGTTGCCATCCTTTCCTTTATGTGGACGTGGAATGACTTCACCATGCCCCTGGTATTATTAAGTGATAAGAATCAACAGACTTTGCAGCTGGCTCAGTTTGTGTTTAAGAGTCAGTTCTCTGTAAATTACAATCTTGCATTTGCTTCCTACCTGATGGTGATCGTGCCGATTTTAATTGTGTATCTGTTCTGCCAAAAGTGGATCATGAACGGCGTCGTGGCAGGAGCAGTAAAATAAGTGCAGAATATCAAATGAATTATGAGGAGTAAAGGATATGATAAAGAGATATACATATGGAACACCTTTCCAGACAGAAGCAGTAGTAAAGAACATTATTTCAGAAAATGAACTATGCCCTTATGAGCAGAAGGGGGATTCGTTGATCTTTCGCTTTGATATGGAAGAAAACGATATCGTCTACGGGCTTGGGGAGCAGGTGCGGGGTATCAATAAACGGGGCTGGAAATATATCAGCAATTGCAACGATGATCCGCTCCATCAGGAAGATAAACATAGTCTGTACGGAGCACATAATTTTTTTGTATTAAAGGGAAAAAGAGCTGTTGGCATTTTTGTGGATTTTCCAGGAAAAATAACCTTCGATGTTGGTTTTAGCAGGCTGGACGAAATCCGAATCATCCCGGAAAGAACAGATCTGGATATCTATGTAATAGATGGAGAATCTGTTTCTTCTATAATAAAAGAATTTCGTCAGCTGATCGGACGGAGTTATATTCCACCATTATGGGCATTTGGATACGGTCAGAGTCGTTGGGGATATAAGACGGCAGATGAGGTAAGAACTGTGGCAAAACGGTACAGGGAAAATAACATCCCCATCGACAGTATCTATCTGGATATTGACTATATGGAACGATATAAAGATTTTACGGTAGATAAAAAGGCATTTGCAGACTTCCCGGCCTTTGTTAAAGAAATGAAGGAGCAGAAAATCCATCTGGTTCCAATTATTGATGCAGGTGTAAAGATCGAGCCTGGATACCAGGTCTATGAAGAGGGGGCAGCCAACAATTATTTTTGCAAGGACGAAGACGGCAATGATTTTGTAACGGCAGTATGGCCGGGAAGGACTCATTTTCCAGATGTTCTCAATGAAAAAGCAAGAGAATGGTTTGGTGATAAATACAAATATCTCATGGATCAGGGAATTGAGGGATTCTGGAATGATATGAATGAGCCTGCCATATTCTATACCGATGTGCATTTGAAAAAAGTCTTTGAGGATATTGAGCTGTTTAAGCAAAACGATAATATGGATTTAAACGATTGGTTCGCATTCCAGGATCTGATCAAAGGAATTCCGAACAGTGAAGAGGACTATAAACGGTTCTACCACAACGTTCATGGAAAAAAGGTACGACACGACCAGGTACATAATCTGTATGGCTATTATATGACGAGAGCAGCCGGAGAAGCTTTTGAAAAGTATGAACCGGACAAACGGATTCTGATGTTTTCCAGATCGTCTTATATTGGGATGCACCGTTATGGCGGTATATGGACCGGTGATAATAAGTCCTGGTGGTCTCATCTGCTTTTGAATATTCAAATGATGCCTTCTTTAAATATGTGCGGAATTCTTTATACCGGTGCAGATATAGGAGGCTTTGGATCGGATACAACAGAAGATCTGGTTAAACGTTGGCTGGCATTTGGTGTATTCACACCGCTTATGAGAAATCATTCTGCCCAGGGGACCAGAGAACAGGAGTTGTATCAGTTTATAGGGACAGAAGGCATGAAAAAGCTAATTGAAGCAAGATACCGGCTGCTTCCATATCTCTACAGTGAATATATGAAGGCAGCTCTAGAAGATGAGCTTTACTTCCGTCCGTTGTCCTTTGATTACCCGGATGATGAGATGGCTGTACGATCTGAGGATCAGCTTATGGTAGGAGAGAGTGTGATGATTGCGCCTGTCTATACACAGAATGCGAAAGGCCGGAATGTATATCTGCCCGAAGATATGAAGATGATTACGCTGGGAGAAGGAGAAGAGCTTGATGGTACTGTCTTAGAGAAAGGCTGGCATTATATTGATGTTCCTATGGATTCCATTGTGTTTTTCCTTAGACCGGATCATATCTTACCGCTGTCAACAGGAGGTGAAAATGTAGAAGAAGTTGATTTTGAAAATCTGCAGGTGGTTTCCTATGTGAAGACTGATGCAGTTTATCAGTACTATCATGATGATGGTTGCGGGAAGGATTATCAGAATCCGGAAAATTACCGGTTAATCCGGGCATAGGCTTCAACTAACCGGAAGTTCTAAACCATGTCGCATTTTTTCATTTATCTATCAATATCTTTAAGTCAAAAAAATCCCACATCACAAAACTGTGATGTGGGATTTTCTTGACTTAATGCTATTGCCATGATTGATTCAGGATTTTTTACGATAATAACTTAGCAGGGGAAGAGGGGCTCGAACCCCCATTTACGGTTTTGGAGACCGTTGCTCTACCATTGAACTATTCCCCTAGATGGTTGAATTACCTGCTCACTCGAGCACTTTGAAAGTATAGCATAGAACATTTTATATTGCAACAGTTTTTTTAAAAAAATAAAAAATTTGAGACTTAACAAACTTAACTTTCCACATTTTCATTAAGAGAATAAAAAAATAATTTTGCTGTTCATAAATAATTGTTTGTGGTAAAATGAATCTATTAATCCGCTTAAATCCAGGCGGTTTGTTTGGCGTTTTTGATAAAAATATAACATAAAAATAGTGAATTTGAATTATGAAAAAAGGGCGATGCAAAGAAAATTCCTTCTAAATAATTTGTCTTAGTAAAAAGATGCTTAATTCTCACAAGTTTTTCTTGTGCGAATTACAAATAATGCACAAAAACATGCAATATAATCTTATATGAAACAGAATTTGACAAATGACGTCAAACATGTTATAAGTACTTCATAGCTATTATAGAAAAGGGAGTCTGCTCATGAAACAGTTTAAGATTATATTGCCAACAGTTGCTGAGGCCAAAATGTTTGTTGCTGCTGCTTCCAGGTGTAATTTCGACATAGACGTATTTTACAATCGAGTAATTATTGACGCAAAGTCTATATTAGGTGTTTTAAGCTTGGATTTATCCCAGATTCTTACTGTCCAGTTAAACGGAGCAGATGCAGAATTTGAAAAATACTTAAAAAAATTAGCTCCGGAAAACAGCTCAGCAGCATAAACGATAAAGCAACGAAAAAGAGGGAATTGCAGCCATATGGTATGCAGTTCCCTTTTTTCATCAGTGAACGGGGTATGGATTGCAGGAAGGAGGAACCGGAATGGAGCAGGAAGAAAAAAAGATCTTAAGTATATCCGTCAGGAATCTGGTGGAATTTGTGCTGCGTTCCGGAGACCTGGATAACCGCCATAATTTTGCTGCGGAGAAGAATGCCATGCAGGAAGGCAGCCGGATTCACAGAAAGATTCAGCGCCGTATGGGAGCGGATTATAAAGCCGAGGTAACATTGAAACATGTGGTAGAGGAAGATCAGTTTCAGATTCTGGTGGAAGGCAGAGCGGATGGGATCATTGATAAACCGGACGAGCTGATCATAGATGAAATCAAAGGAATCTATCTGGATTTGTCTTATCTGGAGGAGCCCTTTCCTGTTCATCTGGCCCAGGTCATGTGTTACGGATATTTTTACTGTTTTGATAAGCAGAGGGACGGGGCAGTGATGCAGGTGACCTACTGCAATATAGAGACAGAAGAGATCCGCCGCTTTCAGACAGAGAAGTCCTTTGATGAGCTGGAAGCCTGGTTTCAGGGACTGATTCATGAATATGTGAAATGGGCCAGGTATTTATACAGCCATGGAATCAGAAGAGATGAATCAATCCGGGAACTGGAGTTTCCATATCCCTACCGCCAGGGACAGCGGGAATTGGCGGTATCGGTATTTCGCAGCATTCAAAGAAAACGGAATTTATTTATTCAGGCTCCCACCGGAATCGGGAAGACCCTTTCCACCGTTTTTCCGGCTGTAAAGTCCATTGGAGAGGGACTGGGGGATAAACTCTTTTATTTAACGGCAAAAACCATTACAAGGGGAGTTGCGGAAGAATCCTTTGATATTCTTAGGGAAAAAGGCCTTTATTTCAGTACAGTCACCATTACAGCCAAGGAAAAACTCTGTTTTCTGGATAAGCCGGACTGCAATCCCGATGCATGCCCCTATGCCAAGGGACATTTTGACCGTGTAGGTGATTGTGTCTATGATATCATTCACAACGAATTTGGCATTACCAGAGATGTAATATTGCGTTATGCTACAGAATTCCGTGTCTGTCCTTTTGAGTTGTGCCTGGATATCAGCAACTGGGTGGATGGGGTGATCTGTGATTATAATTATGTTTTTGACCCTGATGTCCGGTTGAAACGATATTTCTCAGAAGGGATTACCGGAGAGTATTTATTTTTGGTGGATGAGGCCCATAACCTGGTTCCAAGAGCCAGGGAAATGTACAGTGCATCCATCTGGAAAGAGGACTTTCTTCTTATTAAAAAGATAATAAAGCCCATGAACGAAAAAATAGGCCGTTTACTTGACCGGTGCAACAAAGAGCTGCTGGAAATGAAACGCCAGTGTGAGGGGTATCACATTTTGGAAGATGTCCGTTTCTTTATTACCAGTGTCATGAGTTTATTTGGGGAAATGGAACTGTTTATGGAGAAAAATTCCGAATTTGGAGACAGGGATCTGGTATTGGATTTCTTCTTTGATTTGAGGAAGCTTCTTAATATTTATGACCGTCTTGATGAGAATTACCGGATTTATACAGAACTCATGTCCGATGGGCGATTTATGCTACGGTTTTTTTGCGTAAATCCGTCTAAGAATCTGCAGGAGTGTCTGAAAAAAGGGAACAGCACCGTGTTTTTTTCTGCAACCCTTCTTCCGGTTTCCTATTATAAGGAACTGCTAAGCGGAGATCAGGAGGATTATGCTGTCTATGCTCATTCACCTTTTGATCAGGATAAGCGTCTATTGATGGTAGGAACAGATGTAAGCAGCCGTTACACAAGAAGAAACCGCAACGAATACCGGAAAGTAGCTGATTACATCAGTATGATCGTATCTGCGAAAAAAGGAAATTATATGGTTTTTCTTCCATCTTATCAGTATTTAAAAGAAATCGAGACCATTTTGCCGGAACGGATCAGCCATGGAGACTCGGTTACCTGCTCTGCACAGGCATCCCATATGAACGAGCAGGAAAGGGAGGCGTTCTTAATGGAATTTTCAAAAGAGCGGGATGATTCCTTTGTGGGTCTGTGTGTGATGGGAGGTGTTTTCTCCGAAGGAATTGATTTAAAGGAGGAGAGACTGATTGGTGTGATCATTGTGGGAACCGGACTCCCCATGGTCTGTACGGAACAGGAGATTTTAAAGAATTATTTTGAAGAAAAGTCGTCAAAGGGTTTTGATTATGCCTATCAGTATCCTGGCATGAACAAGGTCATGCAGGCTGCCGGAAGAGTCATCCGAACAGCAAGGGATGAGGGGATTATTGCCCTTTTAGACGAACGTTTTACCCGGCCTGAATATCAGGCGTTATTTCCCCGGGAATGGGACAGCTTTTATGAAGTGAAATTAAAGAGTGCCAAAGAGGTTGCCAGACAGTTTTGGGACAACCGGTTAGTGGAGGAGAAAGAGGATGGAATACACACTTAGATTACGACCGTATAAAAGAGAGGATGGAACGTATCTGCTAAACTGGCTCACAGACCGCCGGATGCTTGGTATGTGGTGCAGAGATCATTTTGCATTTCCACTGTCTGCTGATCAGCTGGACCGTTATTACAGGGATCTGGAAAAGGATTCCCGTTCTTTTGGTTTTACCGCGTTAAATGAAAAGGGAATTCCGGTGGGAAGTTTCCGCATGTCCAGAGTGGATTATGAAAAGAAGAGCGTTCACCTTGGTTTCATCGTCATTGACCAGAGCTTGCGGGGCCAGGGACTGGGCGGACAGATGGTTTCTCTTGCAGTGGGTTACGCCAAAGATTTTCTGGGAATGGAACGGATCACGCTTAATGTATTTGACTGCAATCCCGGAGCAAAACGATGTTATGAGAAAGTGGGATTTCATGAGGAACAGTTTAAGAAAGAAGATTTTGCCTTTGAAGAGGAAAAATGGGGGATCTACCTGATGGTTTATGATAAATGAAAATAAAAAGCTGCCGGAAGGTTCAGCCGGCAGCCAGGTTTTGTATCAGAGCATGTCCATAAATTGTCTGGAAGCCTGAGAAACGGGTATATTTTCATTATAGGCCACAACCATCTGGCGTATGGGAAGTTTTTCTGTCAGCCTTACCTGAAATAAATCCCTGTCGTTATTTGGAATGCAGAAATCGGGAACGAAAGCGATTCCAAGTCCGATCCGTGCCAGATCGATTAACAGATCGTTGCTGCTTAATTCAATTTCAGGAACTAAATCCAGCTGCTCCTTCTGGAACATATGGTGGAGAAATTCACTTGTGGTGCTTTTCCGGTCCAGCATAAGAATGGGATAGGTCTGAAGTTTCTGAAGATTAACCGTCTCCCCTTTTAATGGAAAGTATTCCTGATTTGCCACAAATACATCTGAAAATTCATTGATCACCCGAAACTTCTGGGAACTGAGAAGACCCGAGTTGGGATAATTGGTGATGATGAAATCTACCTGACCATTGGCCAGCAGATGAGCGCATTCAATGGAGGTCTGGTTTGTAACCTTAATGTGTACATTGGGGTAGGCTTTGTGGAATCTGTTTAAATAGGGAACCAGGAAGTAGCGGCAGATGGTATCACTGGCTCCGATACGCAGTTGGCCTCCGTTTAAGGTATTGGCTTCTAACAGCTGATTTTCTCCCTTTTGGATCAGATTAATAGCAGGTTCAATGTGTTTTAAAAGAATCTCCCCTTCGGGAGTGAGCTGAACCTTCTTGGTGCTTCTGATAAAGAGCGTCTGGTTTAATTTCTTCTCCAGTACCTTGACTGACTGGCTGACTGCAGACTGGGAAATAAAGAGCTGTTTTGAGGCTTCAGAAAAGCTAAGTGTTGCGGCAACATGATAAAAAACCTTGTACAGTTCATAATTAATATCCATCATTAGCCCTCCTTATAAATATATGGATATTCTATCACAATATTGAATGATTTGTAAAGGAAATTGACAAATTAATTGGACTGCGGTATAGTAACGGGCACAGGATTTAAGTGAGGATAAATAAAGGAGTGAAAAAAATATGCATGATAATTTTTACCAGATGTATTTAGACGAGATGGGAGAGATCACTCCCTGTACCGGAGAAGAACAGTTAACGCTGATTTCAGAATTAAGAGATGGAAATCAGGAAGCGAAAAAGAGACTGATAGAAGGAAATTTAAGAGCCGCTCTGGAGTATGCCAAGGAGTATGACGGAAAAGGCGTGCTGTTATCGGATCTTGTTCAGGAAGCCAATATGGCACTGTTAATGGCAGTGGAAGAATATGCAAAGGCAGGCGGAGAGAACGGATTTGACAGCTATGTGGCTGAAAAGATAAAGAAGGCACTGGAACTGGCTGTAGAAGAAGAAGCGTCTGCAGATCAGACCGGTGAGGAACTGGCAGCCAGAGTGAACGTACTTCAGCAAATCGCCCAGACCCTTGCTGCAGAACTTGGACGTGAGGCAACGGTAGAGGAACTGGCGGACAAGATGAAGATGAGTGTGGATGAGATTCGGGGAATTATGAAGATGGCTATGGATGCAGTGAGTCTGAATGCGGAAAATGCAGATTTAGAGGCATTGGCAGAGATGAGTGAGATGGAAATTACCGACTCAGAGGACTACGACTACGAAGTTTAATATACCAGGAGAAAAATGATGAGGATATATCTGATACGCCATGGGCAGACAGATTGGAATATACAGGGGAAGATTCAGGGAAGCCATGACATCCCTCTCAATGAAACAGGACTGAGACAGGCAAAGTTACTGGCAGCTGGTATGGAATCCAGACCGGTAAAAAAAATATTTTCCAGTACACTGAAACGTGCGATGGCAACGGCAGAGGCGCTTGCGGACAAACAGGAGGCAGAAATTATCCCCATGCCCCGGCTTATGGAAGTGGAGTTTGGTGTATGGGAAGGCCTGACATGGAAAGAGATTGAGGAAAATTATCCAAGCGAATACAGACACTGGGTCATGGATCCTTCTCATGCGGCACCCCCTGGAGGAGAAAGCGAGAAAGAAATCTTCCGGCGATGTAAGACAGCAATCAGGGAGATCATAACACAAACCGGTGGAAGAGAGGATATTGCAGTGGTTTCCCATGGAGCGACTCTTGCCTGTCTGGTTTCTGTCATGCTGGGGCCGGATGAAGAAGATGAGAGCATTATAGTGGAAAATGCCAGCATTACCACCGTTCATTACAGTCCTCTCACTGAAATTTTTACTGTGGTGGAAAAGAATGATATATCCCATTTAACGTCATAAAACTGCCTATAAAAAAAGGGGAAGCCTTTGAAAGCTTTCCCTGATCTTTAATCAAACAATGTTTCAACCAGAATTTTCATCATGGAAGGGGTAGTGCGGATAAAAAGCTTATCACGTCCGCTGCAGCGGATGGTCGTCTTAAGCATTTCCTCCTTCGCTGCGGCGGTATCAAAGATACCAACCATATTGGCGCAGGATTCCACAAGGGAATTAAGCTGTCCAGCTTTCTGGATAAAGGTATCAATGTGGCTTTCCCTGAGCTGTAAGCAAACTTCCAGATTAGGGCTCTGACCGTCGGTCTGATACTGAGTGCTTTCAAATAAGTATTTCTGGGATAAATCTTTTAACTGCTGATCAAGTTCCATTCAATTAACGCTCCTTCGTAAAAAAATCCTTTACTACTATATTGTAAAAACTGTTTTTTTTCAAGCAGTATTATGAAAAATGACGATAAATGTCGAAATATGTCATTTTGTAATTCTGCAAAAAGATATGGAAGATTTTGTTCCTGTTGTAAGACAATGAAAAATTGTGAATCATTTATCTTAGGTTGATTTTATGACCCCTCTATATTATGATATGATTATCAGAAAATTGTAAGTACTTACAAAAAAGAGTATCAGGGAGGAAACTGTTAATTATGAAGGAAATCAGGGGTAATGTGATTGTTGGTCAGTCGGGAGGACCCACCGCAGTGATTAATTCCAGCCTTGCGGGAGTCTATAAAACGGCCAGGGACAGAGGAGCGAAGATTGTATATGGAATGCTTCATGGAATCCAGGGATTGCTTGAAAACCGGGTGGTGGACTTGTCTGAACACATAAAAAGTGATCTGGATATTGAATTGTTAAAGCGGACGCCCTCCTCTTATCTTGGTTCCTGCAGATTTAAACTGCCGGAGATTCATGAAGACCAGGAGATTTACAAGAAGATATTTCACATACTTGAAGACATGGAGATTGAATATTTCTTCTACATAGGCGGCAATGATTCCATGGATACCATTAAGAAGCTGTCCGATTACTCTATTTTAAATGGCAGCCGGATCCGTTTTATGGGAGTTCCGAAAACCATTGACAATGATCTGGCAGCCACCGATCATACGCCTGGCTATGGAAGCGCTGCAAAATATATCGGATCCATTACAAAGGAAGTAATCCGGGATGGCCTGGTGTATGACCAGCAGAATGTGACCCTGATTGAGATTATGGGGCGGAATGCAGGCTGGCTTACCGGTGCAGCAGCACTGGCTAAGTGCGAGGACTGTGAGGGGCCGGATATGATCTTCCTTCCGGAGATTCCTTTTGATATCGAAGAGTTTATGAAGAAGATAGCCGGGCTTCACAAACAGAAAAAATCAGTGGTAGCAGCCATTTCGGAAGGAATCCGGGTGGAAGACGGCAGATATGTCTGTGAACTGACCGATAACGTGGATTATGTGGATGCCTTTGGACACCGGCAGCTTACCGGTGCAGCCAGATATCTTGCAAGCCGGATTGCAAGAGAAACCGGCTGTAAGACCAGAGCCATTGAGTTCAGTTCTCTCCAGCGATGTGCTTCCCATATGGTGTCCAGAGTGGATATTACCGAGGCCTATCAGGTAGGCGGGGCAGCTGTGAAAGCGGCATTTGAGGGTGAGACAGGTAAAATGGTAATTTTAAAACGGATCTCGGATGATCCTTATATCTGTGTCACCGATATTTACGATGTCCATAAGGTTGCAAACATTGAGAAAAAGGTTCCAAGAGAGTGGATCAATGAAGCAGGTGATTATGTGACAGATGAATTTTTAAACTATCTCCGGCCTCTGATTCAGGCAGAACTGACTCCTATCATGACCGATGGCCTGCCAAGGCATCTGTATTGCAAAAATAATAAGAATCAATAAAGAAACGATGCCGAAACCAGATGATTTCGGCGTCGTTTTATTAATAAAAGTGATCAATGACATAAGATATATTAATTTCTCTAATTGATATGTTTTATGGTATGATATTTGTACGATAATAACAGGGAAGTCTGACCTGATAGATCATAAGGATTCTTTACAAGGAGGAAATTATGAGTGTAAGAAGAGTATACGTTGAGAAAAAAGCAGCTTATGCCGTAAAAGCAGGAGAACTGAAAGAGGAAATCGCAAATTATCTGGGAATCGGCACAGTAACGGATGTGCGGGTTCTGATTCGGTATGATGTGGAAAATATTTCAGAGGAGACCTATAAACTGGCTCTCACTACCGTTTTTTCAGAACCTGCGCTTGACCTGGTTTATGAAGAGGAAGTTCCGGTTAAAGAAGGAGATACCGTTTTTACCGTGGAATATCTTCCCGGACAGTTTGACCAGAGAGCAGATTCTGCAGAGCAGTGTGTGAAAATTCTCAAAGAAGATGAGGAGCCAGTAATTAAATCGGCTGTTACTTATGTCATTTCCGGCGCTCTTACAACCGCTCAGACCGAGGAAGTGAAATCCTTTTGTATTAATCCGGTGGATTCCAGGCAGGCAGAAGAGACAAAACCACAAACGCTGGTTACTGTATTTGACATACCAGCGGATGTGATTGTATTTGAAGGATTTGAAAGTCTGGAAGAGTCAAAGCTGAAGGAATTATATCAATCCTTAAACCTTGCCATGACATTTCAGGATTTCCTCCACATTCAGAATTATTACAGGGATGAAGAGCACAGAGATCCGACCATGACGGAAATCCGGGTACTTGATACTTACTGGTCCGATCATTGCCGCCATACCACGTTCCAGACCGAGTTAAAGGACGTGGTATTTACGGACGGGGACTATAAAAAGCCAATGGAAGCAACCTACCAGCGTTATCTTTCTGACCGGGAGGAAGTATTAAAGGGAAAGAGCGGAAAGTTTGTCTGTCTCATGGATCTGGCTTTGATGGCTATGAAAAAGCTTCGTCTGGAAGGAAAACTTGAGGATCTGGAAGTATCGGATGAAATCAATGCATGCAGCATTGTAGTTCCGGTGGAGATTGACGGAAAAGAAGAAGAGTGGCTGGTAAACTTTAAAAATGAGACCCACAACCATCCCACTGAAATCGAGCCTTTCGGAGGAGCGGCAACCTGTCTTGGCGGTGCCATCAGGGATCCCCTTTCCGGACGTACCTATGTGTATCAGGCCATGCGTGTAACCGGCGCTGCTGATCCTACAAGATCCTTAAAGGAAACATTAAAGGGAAAGCTGCCTCAGAGAAAGATCGTGACAGGAGCAGCCAGAGGATACAGCTCTTATGGAAATCAGATCGGTCTTGCAACCGGTTATGTAAAGGAAATCTATCATCCCAATTATGTGGCAAAGAGAATGGAAATCGGAGCGGTTATGGGTGCAGCTCCCAGAAAAAACGTGATCCGGGAAACTTCCGATCCGGGAGATATTATTATCCTGCTTGGTGGAAGAACGGGACGTGACGGCTGCGGAGGTGCGACCGGTTCCTCCAAGGTTCATACAGAGGATTCCATTGAAACCTGCGGTGCAGAAGTTCAGAAGGGAAATGCTCCTACAGAGAGAAAGATCCAGAGGTTATTCCGCAGGGCAGAAGTCAGCCGTATCATTAAAAAGTGTAACGACTTCGGTGCAGGTGGTGTTTCCGTGGCAATCGGAGAGCTGGCAGAGGGACTTAAAATTGATCTGGACAAGGTTCCCAAAAAGTATGCCGGACTTGACGGCACAGAAATCGCTATTTCTGAGTCCCAGGAGCGTATGGCAGTGGTGATTGATCCAAAACAAGTGGATCAGTTCCTTTCCTACGCAGCAGAGGAGAATTTAGAGGCGGTTGAAGTTGCGGTTGTAACGGAAGAACCAAGGCTGGTGATGAGCTGGAGAGGCAAAACCATTGTTGATATCAGCCGTGGGTTTTTAGACACCAACGGGGCTCATCAGGAAGCGTCGGTTATCGTAGAAGTTCCGTCAAAAGAAGGCAGTGTGTTTGGTAAGAAGGAAGTGGAAGATGTAAAGAGTACCTGGCTTAATCTGCTTTCCGGTTTAAATGTATGCTCCCAGAAGGGGCTGGTGGAGATGTTTGACGGTTCCATCGGCGCAGGAAGTGTCTTTATGCCTTATGGAGGCAGATATCAGCTGACTGAGACGCAGTCTATGGTAGCCAAACTTCCTGTGGAACAGGGAACCACCGATACCGTAACCATGATGAGCTATGGCTTTGATCCCTATTTATCCAGCTGGAGTCCTTATCACGGTGCAATCTATGCAGTTTTGTCATCAGTAGCTAAAATCGTGGCAGCAGGCGGTGATTACAAAAAGATCCGTTTCACCTTCCAGGAATATTTCCGCCGCATGTCTGAAGATCCTGCACGCTGGAGTCAGCCCTTTGCAGCTCTTTTAGGTGCTTACCATGCCCAGATGGGATTTGGTCTGCCGTCTATCGGCGGAAAGGACAGTATGTCGGGTACATTCCAGGATGTGGATGTTCCTCCAACCCTTGTTTCCTTTGCAGTGGATATTGCCAGCCATAAGCACATTATTACGCCAGAATTGAAACAGCCGGGAAATAGACTTGTTCTGATTGAAATTCAAAAGGACCAATATGATCTTCCGGTATATGAACAGGTGATGGGCCTTTACGGAAAATTATTTGAAAATATTAAGGCTAAACGGGTAATTTCAGCCTATGCAGTGGAAAGCAATGGTATCTGCGAAGCAGTAAGCAAGATGGCATTTGGAAACAAGCTTGGTGTTAAGCTGGAAGACACTGTGAAACCAGAACAGCTTTTTGAGGCAGGCTGGGGAAATCTGGTCTGTGAAATTCCAGCTGATAAGATGGCAGAGCTTTCAATTCCTCATACCGTAATCGGTAATGTAACGGATCAGGGAGTGTTTGAATATGGAGCAGTTGCAATCTCCGTAGAGGAGGCAATTCACGCATGGACAAAGACCCTTGAGGAGGTTTTCCCAACCAATTCCGGTGCAAAAGAGGAAACGGCTGCTGAGAAATTATATGAGGCATCAAATGTCTATGTCTGCAAAAACAAGGTTGCAAAGCCGATCGTATTTATACCGGTATTTCCGGGAACAAACTGCGAATACGACAGCACAAAAGCCTTTGAAAAAGCGGGTGCCAATGTAGTTACCCGTGTATTTAGAAACTTAACTGCCAGTGATATCCGGGAATCAATCGAGTGCTACAAAACGCAGATCAGTAAATCCCAGATCGTGATGTTCCCCGGAGGATTTTCCGCCGGTGATGAGCCTGACGGTTCTGCCAAATTCTTCGCAGCAGTATTTAGAAATGAGGCAATCAAAGAAGAAATCACAAAGCTTATGGAAGAAAGAGACGGATTGATGTTAGGCATTTGTAACGGTTTCCAGGCTCTGATCAAGCTGGGGCTGGTACCGGAAGGCGCTGTTACAAAACAGAGAGAGGATTCCCCCACTCTTGCCATGAATACCATCGGACGCCATATTTCCAAGATGGTTTATACAAAAGTGGTTTCCAACAAGTCTCCATGGCTATCCGGCGCCCAATTAGGCGGCGTTTACTGCAATCCCGCTTCTCATGGCGAGGGACGGTTTGTTGCCAATGAGGAATGGCTGGAGAAACTGATTCAAAACGGTCAGGTGGCAACTCAGTATGTAGATGCATCTGGCTGCCCGACCATGGCTGAGGACTGGAATCCAAACGGCTCTTATATGGCAATTGAAGGTATTACAAGTCCTGACGGAAGAATCCTTGGTAAAATGGCGCATTCCGAGCGGCGGGGAGACGGCGTTGCCATGAATATCTATGGGGAACAGGATATGTTAGTTTTTGAATCGGGAGTAAAATATTTTAAATAAATGAGTCAGAAAAATCAGTCTGGTCTGCGAATTGATCCCGCAGTTCAGGCTGATTTTTGGTTTATTTTAATGAATTCTTTTCTTCCAGAAAGCAGGCAGAAGGTGGAATTCCCTTTTTTGCCTTAAACAACTTGCTGAAATAAAAAATATCAGAAAATCCGCATTGCAAAGCTACTTCCCCCACACTGTATTCCCCACTTTTTAATAAATTTTCCGCATAGTTCAATCGTATTGAAATAAGATACTGTTTAAAGGTCATTCCTGTGACTTTTTGAAAGAGATTCCCGTAGTATGCCGGATGAAGATGATATCTTTTTGCCATCTCCTCTGTGGTTAAGTTCTCCCAGTAATGAGCACTCATATAGTGAATGCTGCTTTTGATGCGGGGATCATCCTGGCTGGCGTGATTTTTGTTTAGCAGCTGGTCTAAAATCAGGTGAAGTATCATGCACAGAATGGCTCTTACCTTTAGCATATAACCAAAATTCTGTTGCAGCCATTCACTGTGCATCTCATTATAAAGAGCGATCAGCTGTGGATTGCTTCCGATGTGGCTGATAAATGGCAGAGGCAGCGAAACATACTCACCTGTCTGGTTGCGGAGACGAAAGTTTGTGGCATAGCACTCAATCAGATCATCAGGGATACTGGTGGCTGCCCGGTAGCTGTTTTGAGGAATGCAGATTAAATCGCCTTTATTCACAATATAGGTCTGATCATTAATGGTATATTCGGCTTTCCCATCCATTACATAGGTGATATCAATAAAGGATGTAATGCAGGGCTCAATCTTCCAGCCGGGAGTAGGTTTTCTGTGAATGTAGTAATGAAGTTCCGGTATCAGATTGTTAAAATCCAGTTCCTCGGTCATTTGAAACGCTCCTTTTTCTATGGGAAAACCCAATTTAAAATAATTATTAAATTAATACAAGTAAATATTTTTATAAATTTGTCGATTTATGCGCTTAATCGTATTATAGGGCATTGATAATTACAATACAAGTCTATTTTATCAAAAAATAATCTTTAATAATTACAAAAATCTTAAATCATTCCATTCTAATATTTTGTGCAATTTGCTATGATACACCTATCGGACGAAGCTTTGTTTGTAATGTTTTACATGGTAAAAAATGATAATTGTCGGACTGAGTGCAGGAAGGAATAGGGATGTTTGAAAAACGAGATTTATGCTGGTTGCTCAAGCCGGTAAGCAAAAAACAAATTGTAACCTGGTTTATGGAAGACAGGGCCCCGTCAGTGACAGCCCGGACAATTGAACGGGAGATGCCACTTCTGTTTGATGGAATTTCACGTTCACAAAAGGAAGATGCCTCAATTGTATTAAGCCTTGCAGAGGAAGCCGGCCTTGGAGATGAGGGATATTCCATAGATAAAACAGAAGCGGGATATGAGATCAAAGGGAGCGCACAAAAAGGTCTCCTTTACGGAATATTCGGTTTACATCGTCTGCTGGTGAGTAAGAAAGAAAGCTTCCCTTATAAGAGTATTCCGGATCAGAATTACCGGATGATTAATCACTGGGATAATTTTGACGGAACCATTGAACGAGGGTATTCTGGAAACTCGATTTTTTTTGATCATAATAAGTTTCGCGGTGATATGGATCTGATCCGTCAATATGCCAGACTGCTGGCATCAGTAGGAATTAATGCAGTTTCCATCAACAACGTAAACGTCAGGAAATACGAACGCTTTTTCATCACTGGGGATAATTTAAAGGAAATAAAAAAAATAGGAGATATTTTTACTGCATATGGAATCCGGATATTTCTTGCCATTGATTTTGCAGCACCTATCTCAGTAGGGAAGCTTTCTACAGCAGATCCCCTGAGCCCGGAGGTAGCTTCCTGGTGGAGGCATACGGTAGAGGAACTATACAGCATAATCCCGGATTTTGGCGGATTTGTTGTAAAGGCCGATTCGGAACATGAACCGGGTCCGTTTACATATGGAAGAAGTCATGGAGATGGAGCCAATATGCTGGCAAAAGCAATCCGGCCTTTTGGAGGGATTATCATCTGGAGATGCTTTGTTTATGACTGCACCCAGGACTGGAGAGACCGAAGTCTTGACCGGGCACGGGCCGCTTACGATCTCTTTCATGAATTAGACGGAAGTTTTGATGAAAATGTTATTTTACAGATTAAGAACGGTCCCATTGATTTCCAGATCAGGGAACCGGTCTCACCTTTGTTTGGCTCCTTAAAAGAGACCAATCAGATACTGGAGTTCCAGATTACCCAGGAGTACACCGGTCACCAGAAAGATATCTGCTATCTGGTTCCCATGTGGAAGGAAGTCCTGGATTTTGACACCAGGCATGGAGCATCAAGTCTGGTTAAAAATGCGGTCAGGGAGTATTCTCCCAATCAAAAGCTTTCCGGGATCTGTGCAGTGGGAAATGTGGGAATGGACCGGAACTGGACTGGAAATAAGATGGCACAGGCCAACTGGTACGGATATGGACGGCTTGCATGGGACAACGATCTGACTTCAGAGGAAATAGCCCAGGAGTGGCTTCATTTAAGCTTTGATTTGACGGAAGATGCAATGAAAAAAGCATTGTCCATTCTCATTACCTCCAGAGATACGTACGAGGATTATACCTGCCCTCTGGCTGTAGGATTTATGTGTAAGCCGGGAATTCATTATGGATGTGATATCGATGGCTATGAATACGACTGCTGGGGGACTTACCACTACGCCGACAGGGACGGAGTGGGAAGAGACCGGACTGCAGCAACCGGAACTGGTTATACAAAGCAGTATTCGCCTCTTAAATTTCAAGAGTATGAAGATATTAACACATGTCCTGACCAGTTATTGCTGTTTTTTCATCATGTACCTTATACCCATGTGCTTCATTCAGGGAAGACTGTGATTCAGCATATCTACGATACCCATTTTGATGGTGTGGAGAAGGTAAAGGAATACCAGGCCAAGTGGGAGAGCATTCGGGATGTGCTTGATGAAGACAGTTATAAAAACGTAAGAGAACGCCTGAACCTGCAGCTTAAAAATGCAGTGCAGTGGCGGGATCAGGTCAATACTTACTTCTTCCGGAAATCCGGTATTGGGGATGAAGCAGGAAGAACGATCTACAATTAGCAGTTCTTAGTTTTTTCATAATAAATCAATGATTAATGAGAAGGAGGAGTTTAGAAATGGGTATGAGGAAAACAACAGGTATGATGTGTGCTGCGTTACTTGCAGCCAGTATGCTGGCTACCGGATGCAGCAGTAAGACCGCAGAGCCGGCTAAAGGAGAAACAGCAGGAAAAGATGCAGGGGGAGAGGTGGCTTTAAACTTTTCCTGGTGGGGAAATGATGACCGTCACCAGGCCACTCAGAAAGCAATTGATGCGTTTAATACCGCTCATGCAGGAAAAATCAAAGTAACAGGAGAGCCATCCGGCTTTGGTAATCTGGAAGAGACATTTGCCACCCGTTACGCAGGAGGGACTGCAGCGGACATCATGACAGTAAACTATCCATGGGTTCTTCAGTACAGCCCCGACGGCAAAGGATTTTATGATCTGGATCAGGTAAAGGACATCTTTGATTTCAGCCAGTATGATCCGGAGTTTTTAAAATTTGGTCAGAGAGCAGGCAAGATGCAGGCAATTCCATACGGTCAGAATACCCTTGGATTTTATTTGAACAAGTCAGCATTTGAAAGAGCCGGAATCAAGGAGCTTCCAAAGACCTTTGACGAATATAAGAAAGCGGCAGAAGCATTTACAAAAGCAGATCCCAACTCTTATTTAATCGTCAGCCCCACATTCCGTTTTGCTGCCATCTACTATCTGCAGCAGAAGACAGGCAAGGGAGAGTTTGCCGATGATTTAAGCATGAATTATACACAGGAAGATTATAAAGATGCGCTGATCTGGTATAAAGATCTGGCAGATGCCCATGTATTCTGCTCCAGAAAAGACTACATTGAAAATGTAGGCAATGAGCCTGTTAGTATCGCTCAGAACGCTAAATTTATTAACGGCGGTTATGCCGGCGTCTTAGAATGGACCGGCGGAATTGCTTCCAATGCCAAGACCTTATCAGATAAAGGCGACCAGCTGGCAATTGCACCGCTTCCAGTAATTGATGGTGCAAAATTTGAGGGAACTATGGCAAAGCCATCTTTAACCTTTGCAATTTCCAAGGATTCCAAGAATCCAAAGGCTGCCGCAGAATTCTTACAGTACATTTTAAACGATCCGGAAGGAACAAAATTAATGGGTTCCACCAGAGGAATGGTTGCTTCAAAGGCAGCAAAAGCCTCCCTGGAAGCAGACGGTCAGATTACCGGTGTTGTAAAAGATGCTTATGACTTTACTGCCAACGCAAAAGTAATCAATAACTCTCCGATTTTTGAGAATGCCAAATTTACAGACGCATACGACAAAAATTACGAGAAATTTGAATTTGGACAGAGCAGTGCAGATGATGCTGCAAAAGCAATCTTTGATGCTATCAGCGAGGAAAATGCCAAGCTGAAAGAGCAATACAAATAATAGCAGAAAAAACTGCTGGTTAAGTCGTCACGCAGAGGAATGAGATTCTTCTGCGTGACTGAATCGAAGGAGGGAGCTTTTTGAAACATAGTAAAATCGGATTGTTATATATTCTTCCATGGCTGGCAGGTATAATATTTTTAACATTATATCCTTTTGTGAATGCACTTGTTATCAGCTTTACTGATTATAATCTTGTACGGAAACCCAACTTTGTAGGATTTGGAAATTATATAGATCTGTTCCGGAATGCTGATTTTCGGTCAACTCTGACTGCCACTATAAAGTACACAATATTTACCGTACCACTTCAGCTTTCCTTTGCTTTGTTTATTGCCTATATCCTGAATTTTCAGCTGAAGGGCATTAATTTTTATCGTACTGCTTATTATATTCCGTCTTTATTGGGAGGAAATGTTGCAGTTGCAGTGCTTTGGCGGTTTTTATTTCAACAAGATGGTTTTATCAACCGTTTTATCGGTATTTTTGGAGCGGCTCCCATACCATGGTTATCTTCACCAAATGGAGCAATGTCTGTCATTGTTTTATTGAAAGTGTGGCAGTTTGGGTCTTCTATGCTGATCTTTCTGGCGGCATTAAAAGATGTGCCACAGGAACTGTACGAGGCAGCAAGTGTGGATGGATCTTCCCGGCTTTACTCTTTTTTCCGGATTACCATTCCCCTCATTACACCCACTATTTTCTTTAATCTGGTCATGCAGATGGTAAATGCCTTCCAGGAATTTAACGGTCCCTATCTGGTCACCGGAAGAGGTCCGCTAAATGCGACTTATCTGACCTCTATGTATATTTATGACAATGCCTTTAAGTTTTTTAATATGGGGTATGCAAGTGCGGCCAGCTGGCTCTTATTTATCATTATCATGGCTGTAACAGCAATTCTCTTCGCCACACAGAACAAATGGGTATTTTATTCTGACGAAGGGAACTAAGGAGGGGACATATGAACGGGTTAAGTAAGTTAGAAAGACGCAGGCGCCGTCGGAATTTAATCAGTGCATTAATACGTTATGGGATATTGACAGCAGTGGCTCTTGTCATGATCTATCCCATTCTCTGGCTGGTAGGCGCGACTTTTAAAACCAATAATGAAATATTTACGACGGTCAATTTTATTCCCAAAAGAATAGACTTTACTCCGTACATAGAAGGCTGGAAGACGAGAACCCAGTTTACATTTACAACCTTCTTTCTCAATACGTTTCAGTACGTAATACCAAAGATTCTGTTCTGCCTGGTATCCAGCACCCTGGTCGCTTATGGGTTTGCCAGATTTCAGTTTCCATTTAAGAAATTTTTCTTCTCTTTACTTATGGCAACCATGTTTCTCCCTGCAGTGGTAACAAGAATACCTCTTTATCTGCTTTGGAAGAATCTTGGACTTTTAGATACCTATGTTCCATTAATTGCACCTACTATATTTGCCAATGAACCATTCTTTGTTTTCATGCTGATTCAGTTTCTCCGGTCCATTCCCACCTATCTTGATGAGGCGGCTACAGTGGATGGATGCAATTCCTTTGAGATCCTGATTCGCATTCTGCTGCCTGCCTTAAAACCGGCAATTGTCAGCTGTACCATTTTCCAGTTTATCTGGAGTTTTAACGATTTTTTAGGACCCCTTATTTACGTCACCAGCTTATCCAAGTATCCGGTTGCGCTGGCACTAAAGATGTCTATCGATCAAAGCAGCGGAATTGTGGAATGGAATCAGATTCTTGCCATGTCATTTCTTGCTCTGCTTCCTGCTCTGATCCTGTTTTTTGCAGCTCAGAAGTATTTTGTGGAAGGAATCACTTCTACCGGTGCGAAAGGATAGGTGTCTATGCAAAATAAGGAAAAACGTCTTATGCTTCCCAAACTGATCAGCCACGGCTGTGTCCTGCAGACTGGAGAGAGAACAAGAATCTGGGGCCTTGCGGCTCCGGGTGAAGTCATCTCTTTGCGTCTTTTGGACCAGGAAATCAGCTGCAGGGCAGATGGGGACGGAAACTGGGAGGCTTACTTTCATCACCTACAGCCAGGCGGACCCTTTATCCTGGAATTGTCCGGGGAATCCGGTGAGACAATTCGGGTGGCAGATGTTTATCTGGGGGAGGTATTCATCTGCAGCGGCCAGTCCAATATGGAACTGCCCATGAACCGGGTAAAGGACCGGTATCCCACAGAGTTTGAAAAACAGGGGGATGCCAGATTCCGGCTGTATAAAGTAAAAGAAAACTATGAATTTCATGGGCCTTTAAAAGATCACGTGGAAGCTTCATGGAAGGAATGTTCTCCTGATACCATTGGAGAATTTTCCGCTGTCTCTTATTTCTTCGGAAAATTCATGCGGGAGAATCGAAATGTGCCCATTGGTCTTATTAATGTAAGCCTTGGAGGATCTTCTGTTGAAGCCTGGATGGGAGAAGAAGAGGTCAGTCAGTATCCCGATATGAGGAAAGAGCTGGAGCTTTGTCAGAATCAGAAGCTTTTAGAGGAAAGAATGGCAGGGCAGAGAAAGGCTTATGAGGATTGGTATGAGACTGTAAGAGATCTGGAAAAAAGCATGGACTGGAACGGTAACAGCTGGAAGGAAGTAACTCTTCCGGCATTTTTAAAGGATTTCGGTCTGGATCATTTTTATGGTACCATCTGGTTTCGAAAGCGGATTATGCTGCCCGGACATCTGGAGGGGAAAAAGGCAAGACTCTGGCTGGGAACCATGGTAGACAGCGACAGAACTTATATAAACGGCGTTCTGGTGGGAGAGACCGGATACCAGTATCCGCCCAGGAAATACAACGTTCCGGAAGGTGTGCTGAAAGCGGGGGAAAATGAGATCCGTATCTGCCTGGTGTGTGAAAATGGGGCAGGAAGAGTCACTCCTGATAAGATTTACGCCTTATTTGCAGAGGAAGAGGTCTTTGTCTTAGATGGCAGATGGGAATACCAAAGCAGGGCGGTGGGTGAACCTGCGCCCAGAGTGGACTTAATGTCCCAGAAACCAACCGGGCTTTATAACGGGATGCTGGCGCCCTGTTTTTCCTATCTGGTTAAAGGCGTTTTATGGTATCAGGGAGAGAGCAATGACGAGAGACCGGATTCCTATGAGGGACGGCTGCAACAGATGATTCATCTTTGGAGAAAGATGTGGAAGGAAGAGAGTCTGCCCTTTGTAATTGCCCAGCTCCCTAATTTTTCCATTGATCTGGATGATAAGAACGATGCCTGGCCAAGAATCCGGGAAGCACAGAGAAAAGCGGGCGGATTAAAGAATGTGGCAGTTACGGTAAATCTGGATTTAGGGGAAGATAACGACCTTCACCCGCTTAATAAACGGGAGGCAGCTTATCGTATGTCCCTGGCAGTAAGAGCCATGATATACGGGGAGCGTGTGATCTTTCGGGGTCCATGGCTCTCGGATTTTGATGTGTCAGAGCAATGGATTACTCTTATTTTTGAGACAGAAGATAAAAAAGGTCTTGTTATCCGCGGAGGAACAGGGCTGGAAGAGTTTGAGATCGCAGGTGCAGACGGAGTCTATTATCCTGTGACAGGAGAAATAAACGAAAATCAGGTCCGAATCCGCAGCAGTGAGGTAAAGCAGCCGGTTTTCTTCCGGTACTGCTGGTCCAATGCACCAAAGAAGGGCCTTTTATACAATGAAGCGGGTCTGCCTGCTTCTCCTTTTGAAATTTCAACGTTATCATACAGAAAGTCCCGGTCCGGCCAATAGCCAAACGGGACTTTTTGTATGAATTACTGAGAAACAGGAAGATACAGTTCCAGATAATGAATGGTTTTATCTGAATCCCCTTCTGCTTCCTCTTCTTTTTGCTGTTCTGGAGCACAGCCCATGACAGGGCCGCAGTAAGCAGTTCCTGTGAGAGAATAACCCTGTTCTTTAGCCCACTCAGCTGCCTTTAGCATCTTCTCTTCATCAGGAACAAGGGAATCGGACGCAAGAACGGTGTAAACACAGGTTTCCCATTTCAGGACAGGAAAGCGTTTTAAATCAGGATTCAGCCTCATCACTGAGGAAGTTTCTTCTGAAAGAAGAAAGAATTCGTCCCGGAGTTTGGCTTGTTTTCCCTTAATTATGTATTCCTGGAATGGAGCACATAAGTCGGGGATTCCAAGACGGTTGATCTCTTCGCAGTCCTTGATCCTGTAATGGGTGAGAAGCGGTTTGGTCTGGTATTGATCCAGACCCTGCTTCACGTTATCGTAAGTGATTTTCAACAGGTTTAAATGCACCAGCGACTGCCGGTGAAGTTCCAGCTGTTGTTTTTCTTCTGTAATTTTCTTCTGAATCATGGAGCGGCTTGAATGAATGGAACTTTTATAAAGAATCCGCTCAATGTCTTCCAGGCTGAAATTAAGTCTGCGGTAATACATAATGCTTAACAGCCTGCTGATGTCATCATAGGTATAGCTTCGGTAACCATTTTCCTCTTTTTTCGGCTGTATGATACCCTTTTTTTCATAAAAGCGAAGGGTATCGCGGCTTAAACCTAACCGAAGGGAGACTTCTCCAATGCTGTACTTCTTCATGCTAATTCCTCGCGTTCAGTCTGTTATTGCCACTGTTATTCTACCACAAATTGTGACAAATTTCCCTTACGGTTTTCTTTCTATGCTTACAAAATACTAACAGAATCTATACAATTCCAATGGAGTAGATCTCCAGCCAGTAATTAATCTGAAGAAGGTAGGCAAGCATCTGGGGTCCTGCCATTAACTGCCCATACCAGGGCTTTCCATAATCGGAAGGCTTTGCCAGAAAATGCTCCAGCTTATTCTTATCAAGGAATTCCAAGACCGGCGCTTTGCTGTCAGACATCATTTCCCGGACTCTGGTTATAAGAAGGGCTTCGTAATTGGTATCATAGGTTTTGGGGTAAGGAGATTTTCTGCGGAAAAGAATTTCGTCAGGTAAAAGTCCCTTGCCTGCCTGACGCAGGAGGTTCTTCACCACTCCGTCTCTTGTCTTCATATCCCAGGGAACGTTCCAGACGTATTCAATAATTCTGTGATCTGCAAAGGGAACTCTGGCTTCCAGCCCGGAATACATGCTGTCCCGGTCCATACGGTTTAACAGTGTCTGCATAAACCAGCGCAGGTTCAGATAGGAAATCTCCCGCCTTCTGGCTTCTGTGGGACTGTCTTCCGCCAGTAAGGGAGTCTCAGCAACTGATTTTTCATAGGTTTCCATTACATATTCATCCATATTTAAATAATTTAAAAATTCGTCATTCAACAGTGATTTACGGGGCTGCAAATCCATGGTCCAGGGGAATGCATGTGCCTTAAAGCAGTCTTCTCTGTGAAACCATGGATAACCGCCAAAGATTTCATCGGCGCATTCTCCTGTCAAAGTTACCTTATTATGAGGTTTCACCATGGAACAGAAATGAAGCATGGAGGAATCAATGTCTCCCATAGCTGGCAAATCGTGAGCCATAACGGAATCGTAAAGCCGGTCTGCCTGGGTTAGGTTATCACACTCCAGATAGTGATGGTCAGAATCCAGAAATTTTACCATCAGATCCACAAAAGGCCGGTCCTGTGAGGGCTGAAAAGCACTGGCTTTAAAATACTGATCGTTATTTACAAAATCAAAGGAAAAGGTATTTAGCCTTCTGCCCTGTTTTTTCAGCTCTGCGGCACAGACTGCAGAGACAATGCTGGAATCCACGCCTCCCGATAAGAAGGTGCAGATGGGCACGTCAGAAACCATCTGCCGTCTGATGGAATCTGTGACTAAAAATGACGTTTTTTCAATGGTTTCCTCATAACTGTCCTCATGAGGATGGCTTTCCAGTTTCCAATAGGACTTTAAATGGAAGCCTTTCTGAGAGCAGAGCAGCATGTGCCCCGGCAGCAGCTCCTTCATGTCTTTGAAAACTCCGCAGCCCGGAGTGCGGGCAGGCCCGATGGAAAATACTTCATTTAATCCCTTTTTATCCAGGTAAGGACGGATACCCGGATAGGCAAAAATCCCCTTCAGTTCTGATGCAAAGATAATTTCATCATCCCGTACGGTATAAAACAAGGGCTTTACACCGGCACGGTCCCTGCATAAGCAAAGGCATTCCCGGTATGGATCCTGTATGGCGTAGGCGAAAATCCCATTTAGCTGTCTGGCGAAGTCAGGACCATATTCCATGTAGCCGGTAAGGATGACTTCCGTGTCGCAGGTGGTGTCAAATGAGTGGCCTTTTTTAATTAAATCATTGCGCAGCTCATCGGTATTGTAAATTTCTCCGTTATACACAATGCAAAACGTTTTCCCTGCTTCCGTTTTTTTCATGGGCTGGCTGCCATTTGTTAAGTCAATGATGGATAAACGGGCATGGGACAGTCCTCCATGCTCAAACAGCCAGGTGCCGGACGCATCCGGTCCCCGGTGTCTTTGAATGGCAGCCATATCCTCCAGCACGTGGGTGTAATAGGATTTATCTTTTAAGTAATCCCGGTTTGAGTTATAGAATCCGGAAATTCCACACATAATGACTCCTCCTTTGGGTGAATCGATTATAAGAGAAAACAGGCAACAAGGAACGTAGCGGCAAATCCGATGAAGACGGGCAGCAGATTTTTTCTGGCAAGTTCCAGAGGATTGACGCTGCATATGGCCGCCACCGGGATCAGTCCCCAGGGAACAATGGTGCCGCCTCCAACGTAAATTGCTGTGATCTGTCCCAGAGAGGCTAAAATGGGCACTGAGGCATGAACAGCAGAGCCCAGAGTTCCTGCAAGAGCGCCGGTTAAGGGAAGACCGGAAAAACCGGATCCATCAAGACCGGTCAGGCTTCCAACGGCCATCTGCAGGACTGCTGCCATATATTTGTTAAGAGGTGTATTGCGGGCCAGCCAGATTGCCCAGTCACTTAATATGCCCCTTTGGAACTGATCACCCAATATCTGAGAAATGCCGTCTCCTCCTAAAAAGAAAAATGCCCCGATGATTATAACGGGAGCAAATATCCGTATAGCGAAAAGAAAACCATCGGTTACATAGAGGGTGACCTTTTCCAGTGCATGACTTCCAAAACCTGAGAAAGCGCCGATGCACATAATAAGGACTGCAGTTCCTGAAACCAGACTGGTAGCATCGCCTCCCTTCAGATCAAAGACAAGCATCAGAATGATATCGGCAGCAAAGAGCAGGGGGGTGACAAATGCCATGATCATGCCGGAAAGTCCGGGCATGTGCTGAGGCTGTGTATCCTGTATGCTTACCTGGCTGCAGCAGGCGGAGATTTGTTTCCTGTTTAACAGATATGCGCTGACTGCGGTGACAATGCCCATAACCAGGAAAAGGGGGCGGCCTTTTGTTAAAATATCGGAAGCGGAGATAGAAGCAGCTCCTGCGGAAATGGAAGGAGCACCCTGAATGACCAGGTCATAGCTTAAGGCAAAACCGTGTCCGAATAAATTCATAGCCATGGCGGCAGCCAGAGGGTCCAGTCCGGCTTTTAAGGCAAAAGGAAGCATAATAGCGCCGATTAAAGCCACGGAAGGAGAGGGCCAGAGGAACAGGGAAAAAAGAAACATGGTAAAGCCCAGAATCCACCAGGTAACAGAAGGAGATTTCATCACTTTAGCCATGGGAATCATCATGATGTAGTCACTGCCCAAATCCTTTAAGCATTTTGACAAAGCGGTAATTAAGGCAATGGTTGCAATAATTTCCGTAAATTCCTTTGCTGCAAACACAATGGCCTTAAATACGGTCATAATACCGCCGGTTATGGTTCCGAGCCCTACAACGCCAATCAGGAATAAAAAGGCGATGCAGACCAAAGGAGTATCCCGCCGTGAAATCATCACTGTGAGTATTGTAATAACGCCTGCCAGGTAAAGGTAATGCAAGGGCGTAAGAACCAGATTGGTATCAATCATAGGAATCACTCCTGGGAAATAATATAATCTATTGTATGAAGCAAGGCAACGGCCAGTGTGATTTTTTAAGAGGAACTTGAATTTTTCAGTTCAGGCTTTTATACTGGATTCTATAAAGGAGATATCTTATGCAGATTATTTCGGTTCATATTAAGAATTTTAAGTCAATTGAGGACATGGAGATTACGGACATTGAAAATGCCCTGATTCTGGTGGGCAAAAACAATACAGGAAAGACAGGAATCCTGGATGCCATAAGGGCTGCAGCCAATGGGTATGATGTAACAAAAGAGGATTTTAACGAGAAAAAACAGAAAATCGAGATTATTATGACTCTTGCGATCACCCAGGAAGATTTGGAATTATTTCACCGCGCGGGAATTGTCAGTCAGTATAAACGGTTTGATACCTGGCTTCACGATTTTATGACGAAGCTTCCTTCTTATCAGGAAGGGAAACTATCCTTTACCTTTCAGGCCAGCTGGAACGGAGAGACCAGGTTCTTTGATGGTTATCATAAAAACAACCGGTATATCAAAGAGGTTATGCCCAGACTGTACTACATCGATTCCCAGAGAGAACTGAATCAGTTTCAGAATGATCTCCTGCTTTTCCAGGAAGATGACCAGCTGTCCAGGCTACGAAATCACGTCTGTATCTTTGACAGTGCCAGAGCGTGCAGCCAGTGTTTTCAGTGTATCGGACTGATTAATCAGAAGAAACCGGAAGAACTGGCAGTGTATGAAACAGCCAAGCTTTTGGAGTATAAGATGTACCAGCTGAATTTAAATGATTTTGCTGCCAGAGTCAATGAAAATTACAGAAAGAACGGAGGGTATGAGGAAATCCGGTTTTCCCTGGTCTGCGACCCCAATGAAATGTTTAAGGTGACGGCAGAAACCTATCATGAGGAGCGGGAGAAAACAAGTCCCATCAGCAATTTAAGCAACGGCATGCGAAGTTTATACATGTTGTCCCTTCTGGAAGCATATACAGAGGATGGGAAGAGAATTCCCAATATTATCATTGTAGAGGATCCGGAGATCTTTCTTCACCCACAGCTTCAGAAGGCTTCCAGTGAGATCCTGTACCGTTTGTCCAAAAAGAATCAGGTTATTTTCACCACTCATTCCCCCAATATGCTTTTTAATTTCACCAGACGGCAGATCCGGCAGGTGGTTCTTGACCGGGGAGGATATTCGGTGGTAAAGGAGAAAACGGATATTGATGTAATTTTAGATGATCTGGGGTACGGTGCTATCGATCTTTTAGGTGTTAGTTTTGTATTTATAGTGGAAGGAAAGCAGGACAAGAGCAGACTTCCTCTATTGCTTGAGAAGTATTATTCAGAGATCTATGACAAAGAAGGGAATCTGTCCAGAATTTCCATCATCACCACCAACAGCTGCACCAATATCAAAACCTATGCCAATTTAAAATACATGAATCAGGTTTATTTACGGGATCAGTTTTTGATGATTCGGGATGGGGATGGAAAAGATCCGGAGGAGCTGGCCGGGGAACTGTGCCGGTATTACGATGAGAGAGGCAGGGATGAGATAGACCGCCTGCCTAAGGTGACCAGAAGGAATGTGCTTATTTTAAAATATTATTCCTTTGAAAACTATTTCTTTAATCCAAAGATCATGGAACAGCTGGGAATTGTGGAGAGCGAGGACGCATTTTACCGGATATTATTTGAGAAATGGAACGAGTATCTTTACCGGCTAAAAAGCGGGAAACAGTTTCTGGAGGCAGTGGGAAAGAACATGGAAAGTCCGGAAGAATTAAAGGAGCATATGGAGGAATTCAAACAATATATGCGCGGCCACAATCTGTTTGACATCTTCTACGGACCCTATAAAAAACAGGAGGGAGAGATTTTAAGAAGATATATTGATCTGGCTCCAAGAGAGGATTTTAAAGATATACTGGATGCTACGGACCGGTTCGTATATTTTGAAAACAGAAAAATGGAAAAATAAAAAAAGGCAAGAAAGTGCTATTACTTGGACAAATAAAAGCACGCTTTTTTACGTCATTTATATTATAATCAGGGTAAGAGATTTTACCAGGAGGTAAGAGGATGAATTATCTGATAGGGATCGATGTGGGAACATCGGCAACAAAGACCGTTCTGTTTGATGAGAAGGGACAGGTAGTGGTTTCAGCCTCCAGAGAGTACCCGCTTTACCAGCCGG
Organism: Lacrimispora xylanisolvens; assembly: GCF_002934545.1. Classification (GTDB taxonomy): domain Bacteria; phylum Bacillota; class Clostridia; order Lachnospirales; family Lachnospiraceae; genus Lacrimispora; species Lacrimispora xylanisolvens. Next base: position 36,997 of record NZ_PTJA01000005.1, on the reverse strand, counting down.
AGAATGGCTGGGCGGAGCAAAAGCCGGAGGATTGGCGGGATGCAGTTCTGGAGACGATTTCCCAGGTAGTAAAGGAATCCAAAGTTTCAAAAGAGGACATTAAGGGAATTGGTTTATCCGGTCAGATGCATGGCCTTGTCATGCTTGATGAGAAGAATGAAGTGATTCGCCCCTCCATTATCTGGTGCGACCAGAGAACTGGTGCGGAGGTAGAAGATATGCTTTCCATTATGCCCAGAGAACGGTGGATTGAGATTACAGCAAACCCGCCGCTAACCGGCTGGACAGCAGCCAAGATCTTGTGGGTTAAGAAGAATGAGCCGGAGAATTACAGCCGGTGCAGACATATTCTTCTGCCCAAGGATTACATAAGGTTTGTACTCACTGGGAACTACGCTACAGAGGTGTCTGATGCCAGCGGTATGCAGCTTTTAGATGTACCGGGCAGATGCTGGTCAGAAGAAGTGCTGGAAAAGCTGGATATTGATCCTGCACTTTTGGGTAAGGTATATGAATCCTGTGAAGTGACTGGCACGGTTCTTCCTGAGATTGCCGGGAAGACCGGTTTATCAGAGGAAACCAAGGTAGTCGGCGGAGCTGGAGATAATGCGGCTGCGGCAGTAGGAACCGGAGTGGTTAAGGATGGAACTGCCTTTACGACAATCGGAACCTCTGGTGTGGTATTTGCCCACAGCAGCCAGGTTACCATTGATCCCAAGGGAAGAGTTCATACCTGTTGCTGCGCCGTACCAGGTGCCTGGCATGTGATGGGGGTTACCCAGGGAGCGGGTCTTTCTTTAAAGTGGTTTAAGGATCAGTTCTGCGGGGATTATGTGAAGGAAGCAGAGAAAGAGAAGATTGATGTCTATGACATTATCAATAAGGAAGTTGCACAGGTGGAAGCCGGCAGCGGGCGGCTCTTATATCTTCCTTATCTGATGGGAGAGAGGACACCCCATCTTGATCCGGACTGCAGAGGAGTATTTTTCGGTCTTTCTGCCATACACACAAGAGCGAATATGCTGCGTGCCGTTATGGAGGGAGTTTCCTATTCCTTAAGCGACTGCAATGACATTTTAAAAGAGATGGGAATCGATGTGGAGCAGATGATGGCGTGCGGAGGCGGAGGCAAAAGTCCGGTATGGCGTCAGATGCTTGCAGATATGTATGAGTGCAGTGTAAAAACAGTGGCTCAGACGGAAGGACCGGCCTTAGGGGTGGCGATTCTTGCCGGAGTAGGGTGCGGCTTATATGAGAGCGTGGAAGCTGCCTGTGAAGCGCTGATCTGTGAAGACAAGTCAACGGAGCCTGATGCAGAAAAATCAGAAAAATATAAACAGTATCACCAGCTTTACAAGAAGCTTTATGAGGATTTAAAAGGCAGTTATAAGATACTGGCAGGTTTATAAATCATAGGTTTACCAACAGAAAGCAGGAGGATTGGAATATGCGTTTTTTTATTGATACGGCAAATGTGGAAGAGATCAGAATGGCAGATGAGATGGGAATTATATGCGGAGTAACCACAAATCCATCCCTGATTGCAAAGGAAGGACGTAATTTTAAAGAAGTAATCGGAGAAATTGCTTCTATCGTAGATGGGCCCATCAGCGGGGAAGTAAAAGCGACAACTACGGATGCAAAGGGTATGATCGATGAGGGAAGGGATATTGCGGCAATCCATCCCAATATGGTGGTGAAGATTCCCATGACTCCGGAAGGCTTAAAGGCTGTTAAGGTTCTTCATTCCGAAGGAATCAAGACCAATGTTACTCTTGTATTTTCCTGCGCCCAGGCTCTTCTTGCTGCAAGAGCAGGTGCTACTTATGTATCACCATTTTTAGGCCGTCTTGATGATATTTCCATGCCTGGAATTGATTTAATCAGTGATATTATGGAGATCTTCCAGATTCATGGCATTGAAACCGAGATCATCGCAGCCAGTGTGCGCAACCCCATTCATGTCATAGACTGTGCAAAGGCTGGGGCGGATATTGCGACTGTTCCTTATAAGGTACTTCTGCAGATGACAGGTCATCCGTTGACAGATCAGGGAATTGAGAAATTTAAGAAGGATTATCTGGCAGTATTCGGAGAATAAATGAAAAGAGAGGGATTATTATGGGATTAGACATAAAACCAGTAACGGATCCGGCCTTTCGTGCTTATGGAAAGATTGTAACGGGGTATGAAATTAGTGATCTTCTGGAGAAGATGGAGCATACTCCCCTTCCCGATGATGTGACTTACGTTGCCTCCGTACAGGAACTGGAAGCACTTCCTGTCTGCAAGGAGATGGAGAAGAATTTATACGGACAGATGCCGATCCAGGTTGGGTTTTGCAACGGTCACAATAAGAAATTAAATGCTGCGGAGTATCACAGAAATTCCGAGATTAACATTGCCGCCACTGATCTGGTGCTGATTCTTGGAAAACAGCAGGATATTACGCCGGAGTACACCTATGATTCAGGTAATATGGAAGCATTTCTTATTCCAAAGGGAACGGTAGTGGAGGTTTATGCGACAACCCTTCATTATGCACCCTGCCATACAGAGGAAGGCGGTTTCCGTTGTGTGGTAATTCTCCCCCAGGGAACCAATACCGATCTATCACCTCTTGATAAGACAGTAAACAAAGAGGATACGCTGTTGTTTGCAAAGAACAAATGGCTGATCGGACATGAAGAGGGCGGTCTTCCAGAAGAAGCCTATATTGGTATCACAGGAGAAAATCTTACTATTTAAAGAATGATAAAAAAGATTGGGCTTATAAGAAAGCCTTAAGATAACAGGAGGAGTCATAATATGAATAATATCCCGGAATTAAAAGTAGGTATCGTTGCAGTCAGCAGAGATTGTTTCCCGGAAACATTGTCAGTAAACAGAAGGAAAGCTCTGGTTGAAGCTTATGGAGCAAAGTATGATGCAGCCAATATTTATGAGTGTCCAGTATGTATCGTAGAAAGCGAAATACATATGGTACAGGCATTGGAAGATGTTAAAAATGCAGGCTGTAATGCACTGGTTGTTTATCTTGGTAACTTTGGACCGGAGATTTCCGAAACCCTTCTTGCAAAACATTTTGACGGTCCGGTTATGTTTATTGCAGCTGCAGAGGAAAGCGGAGACAGTTTAACCCAGGGCAGAGGAGATGCTTACTGCGGAATGTTAAACGCAAGCTACAACTTAAAGCTGAGAAATATTAAAGCATATATCCCGGAATATCCGGTTGGAACAGCCGCAGAATGTGCAGACATGATAGAGGAATTCCTTCCAATCGCAAGATCTTTAGTAGGTCTTTCCAGCTTAAAGATCATCAGCTTTGGACCGCGTCCGTTAAACTTCCTGGCTTGCAATGCTCCAATCAAGCAGCTTTATAATCTGGGCGTTGAGATTGAAGAAAACTCAGAACTTGATTTATTTGAAGCGTTTAATAAGCATGCAGGAGATCCCAGAATTCCTGATGTAGTAAAAGACATGGAAGCAGAATTAGGAGAAGGAAATAAAAAGCCTGACATTCTTCCGAAGCTTGCTCAGTATGAGCTTACTTTATTAGACTGGGTAGAGCAGCACAGAGGATATCGCAAGTATGTTGCCATTGCCGGAAAATGCTGGCCTGCATTCCAGACTCAGTTTGGATTCGTTCCCTGCTATGTAAACAGCCGTTTAACCGGAATGGGTATTCCTGTATCCTGTGAAGTTGATATTTACGGAGCACTCAGTGAGTTTATCGGTACCTGTGTGAGCTTAGATGCCGTAACACTTCTTGATATTAACAATACAGTTCCGGATGATATGTATGAAGGCGATATCAAAGGAAAGCACAACTATACACACCAGGATACTTTTATGGGATTCCACTGCGGAAATACCTGCTCCAGAAAGCTTTCCTCCTGTTCCATGAAATATCAGATGATTATGGCAAGAACCCTTCCAGAAGAGGTGACTCAGGGAACATTGGAGGGAGATATTCTTCCAGGAGATATCACGTTCTTCCGTTTACAGAGCACTGCAGATAATATTCTCCGTGCTTATGTTGCACAGGGTGAAGTACTTCCTGTAGCAACCCGTTCCTTTGGTTCCATTGGAATCTTTGCAATTCCAGAGATGGGAAGATTCTATCGCCATGTGCTGATCGAAAAGAATTTCCCACATCATGGAGCAGTTGCATTTGGACATTATGGTAAAGCTTTATTTGAAATATTTAAATACCTTGGTGTGGAAGAGATTGGATTTAACCAGCCTAAGGGAATGCTTTACAAGACTGAAAATCCGTTTTCTTTATAATCAGACGGAAACGATTTTGTTATAATAAAGAAGAAAGAGGCAGGAGGAAAGCGATCCGTTTCGGATAGGGCTTTCCTCCTGTTTTTGATTGTTGTAGTGTCCTCTGATATGGTACGTTCAAGGGTTGATTTCAATTAAATCGCTTTTTTGAGTGTAAAAATGGGTCTTTTAAGTGTAAAAGCTTATTTTTTGTATTTTTAGGAGTATTCTCATAGCGAAAATCCGCGAAACATAGGAGGCTAAGTGGATATGAAGCAAGCTAAAAATAACATTATCAACATCACATACTCTACAATGCATTCCGTATTATGGAGAAATATGGCAGGGACGATTACATACAAGCTCATTGATCAGGCGCCCTCTATGATGATGCTCTAAGGAGGACGGACAATGAAAACGATAAAACAACGACTTTTAGGGTTTACCCTGATACTTATCTCCTTTGCAGTGATTGCACTTGCATGGACTGGTACAACACCGGAGGAGCGTGATGTGACAGTTATATTGATTACTTTGCCTTTAGGTATTTACTCAATGGTCACAAAGTCGGAAGTTTAAATTACGGCGTCTGCTATTTTCAGGGAGATCTAAGAATTACATCTATGAAACGGGTTTATTTGGTACTAAAAAAGAATGCGTAACATGGCAAAAAATCAGTTTACTCCATTATTTGGACGAAGTCTATTTATTGTTATAAATAATATAAAAATGCAGCAGGAAAGCCCCCAGTTTTGGATAGAATTTTTCTGCTTTTTATGTTTTTGCAGAATCAATGCCAATAGTATCGAAATGCATTTAAGCTACATACATTATTAATAGGCGTAATCCATAGGACGCCTTATTGATACGATTGGAGGATTCTATATGGCTAACAATGCTCTTCAGATAGAATTAAATGCAGCGATAAGCGTAGCTTCCGGTGCAAATGTACTTTTTGATACAATTGTTTATTTATCTGGCAATATCACTTACAATCCGGCTACGGGAATCATTACGTTCCTTGAATCTGGTAGATATGTGTTTGATTGGTGGTTGGCAACACAATCATCCCAATCAACAATTGGGACATCCTTTGCCTTAACCTCTTCTCAGGGAGATGTTTTAGAGGGAGCTTCCCCTATAAAAACGGGAGAGGTAGTAGGTGTTAGTATAATTGAAGTAGCCGTTGCCCCTGTTACGGTTTCTCTCGTGAATATCAGCAATGCTACCGTATTCTTTTCTCAGATAGTTCCGTTAAAAGGCACCCTGGTGGTCTTTCAGGATGATTTTAGCGGAACGGGTCCAACGGGAGATACCGGCCCGACGGGAGCGACAGGTCCGACAGGAGCAACCGGTCCAACGGGAGATACCGGTCCGACAGGAGCAACCGGTCCAACAGGAGATACCGGTCCGACCGGAGCAACCGGTCCGACAGGAGATACCGGTCCGACAGGAGCAACCGGTCCGACAGGTGATACTGGTCCCACAGGAGCGACAGGCCCAACGGGAGATACCGGTCCAACGGGAGATACTGGTCCAACGGGAGATACCGGTCCAACAGGAGCAACTGGTCTAACCGGAGCGACAGGCCCAACGGGAGATACCGGTCCGACAGGAGCAACCGGTCCAACGGGAGATACCGGTCCGACAGGTCCAACGGGAGATACCGGTCCAACAGGTGACACCGGCCCAACAGGTGACACCGGTCCGACAGGTCCAACCGGAGATACTGGTCCGACAGGAGACACCGGCCCGACAGGAGATACCGGCCCAACCGGTCCAACAGGAGATACCGGCCCAACCGGTCCAACAGGAGATACCGGCCCGACAGGGGATACTGGCCCAACGGGGGCAACCGGCCCGACAGGAGACACTGGTCCGACAGGAGACACCGGCCCAACCGGTCCAACAGGAGATACCGGTCCGACAGGAGACACCGGCCCAACCGGTCCAACCGGAGATACCGGTCCGACAGGAGACACCGGCCCAACCGGCCCAACCGGAGATACCGGTCCGACAGGAGATACTGGTCCGACAGGTGACACCGGTCCAACAGGAGATACCGGTCCTACAGGAGATACTGGCCCAACTGGCCCAACCGGAGATACCGGCCCAACCGGAGATACCGGCCCAACCGGAGATACCGGCCCAACCGGAGATACCGGCCCAACCGGTCCAACCGGAGATACCGGCCCAACCGGCCCAACCGGCCCAACCGGCCCAACCGGCCCAACCGGAGATACCGGCCCAACCGGTCCAACCGGAGATACCGGCCCAACCGGCCCAACCGGAGATACCGGCCCAACCGGTCCGACAGGGGATACCGGCCCAACCGGCCCAACCGGAGATACCGGCCCAACCGGCCCAACCGGAGATACCGGCCCAACCGGCCCAACAGGAGATACCGGCCCAACCGGTCCAACCGGAGATACCGGCCCAACCGGCCCAACAGGAGATACCGGCCCAACCGGCCCAACAGGAGATACCGGCCCAACCGGACCAACAGGAGATACCGGCCCAACCGGACCAACAGGAGATACCGGCCCAACCGGCCCAACAGGAGATACCGGCCCAACCGGTCCAACAGGAGATACCGGCCCAACCGGTCCGACAGGAGATACCGGCCCAACCGGTCCGACAGGAGATACCGGCCCAGCTGTGGGTGTTACAACATTCGGATATGCTTATGAACTTGCAACTTTAGCTGATGCAACCGTAGTGGGTGGCGCAGATGTACCGTTCAGCAATAATGGACCATTAGCAGGAATAACTCATACTGCCGGCACTACTACAATAACAGTACCGTTACCCGGAACTTATCAGATTGATTATTATATTGATATTACGGCTGGCGTAGGTTCTGCGATTGCTATTGCAGTAAACGGAACCGTTCAGGCATCAACTAATGTTACTGCTCTTGTAGCTACTGGAGAAATATCAGGGACCGCAATGCTTACGCTTGCAGGAGGAGATGTGCTGACTTTAAGAAACAACTCTGCCGTACCATTGACAATGACTTTGGCACCTGGTGTAGGATCTCAATTTAATGCAATTCTGTTAAGCTAATAAACTATGGCCGGTATCTTCGGATACCGGCCATATTAAATAATCACACAGGATTCGTTTTATGGATAAAACCACCTAATTAATTGATTTCCACCTGATTATAATGATAAGTTTACCTGGCTGCACATTCTTTCGAATTACCGTTTAAAATTTCTTTTTTAGAGCCAGACCACAGGAGAAGGCCAATGAAACAGGTACATATTTCAGAAACAGTCATAGACCATATTACACCATTTAGCTGAAACAAACTATTCCCAATAATGATAATGGGAATCAGTGCAATGCCTCTGGATACAGACATTATAGTAGACTGAATGCTCTTTCCGAATGCTTGAAACATACTTGTTAAAAGTCCCGATATACCTGCAAATAAGGTGGAAAACAATAGTGCAGTAAGAATAATGACACCAACTTTTATCACGGTCTCATCGGAGCTAAAAAGTTCAAGGACCTGTGTCCGGAACACAAACAAAACAGCGGCAATCATAAAAATAATTGTAACAAGATAAAATGCTGTTGTTTTCAAAACTTTATTTAATCGTTCAATATTGTTTGAGGCATAAGAAAATGCAATCAGCGGAACAACACCCATATATAAACCCATGCCGATAAAATCCGATATCTGACATACACGATTTGCTACGCCAAATGCCGCAACAACATGATCACCATATAAGACCGCATAGTTATTAAACATCAGACTTGAAACAATTAAAAAACCAGACAGCAGCAGCGCAGAGATACCAATCTTAAAGATGTTTAAAAGGATTACTCGATTTGGTTTAAAATATTTCAAACGAACGCTTTGAGCAGGACTTTTCTTCTCCAGATAGTATATATAGTAGGCTACGGCACTTATATTACCAATAACAGTGGCAACAGAAGCCCCCATAACATCCATGTGGAAGAGAAAAATAAATACCGGGTCAAGTAAAATATTTACAATAACGCTGATAACCATTCCAATCATCGATTCGGTGGACGCACCTTCGCTCCGAACCATTTGGGCAAGAGCAAAATTAGCAACTACAAACGGACTTCCGATTGTATATGCAATTATATAAGAACGTGTATGCAGCAGAGTTTCTCCCGTAGCCCCCAGCAGTTTTAATAGGGGAAATAGGAATGGAATACAAATCAGCATAAATAAGAACCCTGAAATTAATGACAGATACAAGGTTACAGATGAAACTATTTTTACGAAATCTAATTTTTTCTCTCCTAATAATCTTGAAATATATGTGCTGCCACCTGTACCAAATAACTCTCCCAGCGCCATGAGAATAGTTGTAAACGGCAGAGCAAGCGTAATTGACGCTAACATGGATGTGTTGTTCAACCTTCCAATAAAATAAGCATCTGTAATATTGTAAATCATATTGACAACCATACCTAAAATCATGGGAATAGCCATATGTGCAATAGCTTTTGGTACTGGTGCTTTTTCAAGATAGTACATTGCGTCTTTGTTTTCCATGTGGAATACCTCCGTTAAATATAAGTTGATTTCTACCTATTTGCCGATAGCTTTTATTTGTTCTCTGAAAACAGGTCAATACAATTATGTAAAGTTCTACCTATTTTCCTAAAATAAAACAAGGTTTATATATGTGATTCTACTCCTAAATTTTCAAATGTCCGTTTTAAAAAATTTAAATAAATAGTTTTTTCTTCCTCGGTAAATCCGGTCAGCATCTCGTCGGTTATTTCGCTAAGTATGCCAGACATTTCACTGAGAAGCTTTTGGGATTTTTCAGTAAGTTCAATGGTTATTGTCCTGCCGTCTTCATTACCTGAACGGCGTATTATAAATCCATTTCTTTCCAGACTGTTAAGCAAACTTGTCACGGACGGACCGGATATTTGCATAGCCATGCTTAAATATCTGCGGTTGATTTCCTGATTGGATTTGTGAGCTCCGTCTATGTGACCCAAAAGGCGTACTTGCGGCTCGGTAATATCGTATGCCGCCAATCTTTGGTCATTTTTATAGCGCAACACATGAGCAATGTTCTTAATATAAAAATCATGAGGCGGTAGACGATTTATGTTCATCTTATTTACTCCTTTCTAATAGGTTGATTTCTATCTATTATTATATAAGTAGACTTCTACTTTGTCAATCTCATTTTTTGTTTAGTAATTTATTTTTACAAGAAAAAGTGGATTAAAGTAAATGTTAAATAGTAGGTATATGGAATAGAATATGGTTCTAAGCTCACTTATAAAATGGTAAATGAAATATATATGATGATAATGTGGTTATTTTAAAACAATTACAAAAGTATATTTTGCAGTAATTAGCTAAGAAAAACTTCAGTATCGAAAATTCTTGTCACAACATATATTACTAATAGGCGTTATCAGACTGATGCGCCTTGCAATATAGAAATGGGAGGATTTTTTTATGGCTAATAATGCTTTGCAAATAGAACTAAATACAGCTACAACGGTAGCTGCAGGTGCCAATGTCCTTTTTGACACTATAGTCTATTCATCCGGAACCATATCTTACAATCCAGCTACAGGGGTAATTACATTTAATGAGGCTGGCAGATACGTGCTCGACTGGTGGCTAGCAACACAATCTTCTCAATCGACAAATGGGACATCCTTTGCATTATCGTCTTCACAAGGAGATTTTCTGGAAGGTAATTCACCAATAAATACAGGAGAAGTTTATGGAATTGGAATTGTTGATGTAATTGCAGCTCCAGTTACGGTATCTCTTGTAAATATCAGTACAGCGACTGTATTCTTTTCTCTAATCGTTCCATTAAAGGGAACATTGGTTATAGTTCAAGATGATATTGGTCCAACTGGCCCAACAGGAGCTACTGGCCCGACAGGCCCGACAGGAGCGGCAGGATTAACCGGTCCAACGGGAGATACCGGTCCGACAGGAGCTACCGGCCCAACAGGAGCAGCAGGATTAACCGGTCCAACCGGAGCTACTGGTCCGACAGGAGATACCGGTCCAATCGGCCCAACGGGAGATACCGGTCCAATCGGCCCAACGGGAGATACCGGTCCAATCGGTCCGACAGGAGATACCGGTCCAATCGGCCCAACTGGAGATACCGGTCCAATCGGTCCGACAGGAGATACCGGTCCAACCGGCCCGACAGGAGATACTGGTCCAATCGGCCCAACGGGAGATACTGGTCCAATCGGCCCGACAGGAGATACCGGTCCAACCGGCCCGACAGGAGATACTGGTCCAATCGGCCCGACAGGAGATACCGGTCCAATCGGCCCGACAGGAGATACCGGTCCAACCGGTCCAACGGGAGATACCGGTCCAATCGGCCCAACTGGAGATACTGGCCCAACCGGCCCGACAGGAGATACCGGTCCAATCGGCCCAACGGGAGATACCGGTCCCACGGGTCCAACCGGAGATACTGGCCCAACCGGCCCGACAGGAGATACCGGTCCAATCGGCCCAACGGGAGATACCGGTCCCACGGGTCCGACAGGAATTGCAGGACTGATAGGACCAACTGGAGATACTGGTCCCACGGGTCCGACAGGAATTGCAGGACTGATTGGCCCAACCGGAGATACCGGTCCAACCGGCCCAATCGGCCCAACCGGAGATACTGGCCCAACAGGTGATACCGGTCCTACGGGTCCGTCAGGAATCGCTGGTCTTGCAGGAGCCACTGGCCCAACCGGCCCAACAGGAACTTCCGTAACTAGCGACAGTATGTCGGCAGCTAATACAACTTCAACAGTAATAGCAGTTGTATTAGGCGGCACCAATGTACCACTTCCGGATAACCAAAACTTAAATACGTTTACCGTTGATGGAACCAATACTGTTTTTACGGTACCAGCCACAGGAGAATATCTTATTAGTTATGCTGTTGCTACAACGGCGGCATTACTGGTATCCTCACGGATCACGCAGAACGGTGCACCAATTGCAGCTTCTGTTATTACACCGACGGTTGCTGCCAGTAGTCTGGAATCAACATTTATTGTACCGCTGACTGCTGGAGATACGCTATCACTGCAATTATTTGGCCTGCTGGGAGCGGCGACGCTTCTGGGCGGCGCAAGCACGTATATGACACTTGTAAGAGTAATCTGATTTTAAATATTTCTAAAGAACGCCCCCGCCCTTTTGATTAGTAAGGGTGGGGGCGTCTACTGCTGTCAGAAGGTGTTATAAAGATACCATGTATGTATAAAATAGCAAATATAAATTGTGCCAGGGTAAATCTGTCTGGATCGTGGAATCTGCTTCTTCAATTCTCAGCAGTGTATTCGGATCGTTTAATGCTTCACATGCATTAAAACATATGTTACAATAAGCAATGTACCAGTTTCTGAAAACAGGAAAGTGAGGAACTAAAAATGATGGGAAATCAATCAATTGATTTGAGCACTTTTCTCTGTACAAGGTCTGATGAATGGACGAGACTTGTACAGAGGAATAACATTTAATCATTAACTCGTCCTCATTGGATTTTGTACTTATAGGGAATTTACTTATAAGGAGAGAATACAATGAAATCAAAAATAAATACAGATTATAAAATATTTTGGCTGGGGCAGGCAGTATCCCAACTGGGCAGTTCTATGACGTCCCTGGCTCTGACCTTCTGGTCTTATCAACAGACCAATTCAGCAATGGCAGTATCGTTTATGTCTTTCTGTAATTATCTGCCTTACATATTAGTCAGTATATTTTGGGGGGCATTTATTGATCGGTCATCGAAGAAAAAAATTTTAATTATTTCTGATACTATAGCAGCTGTTTGTACAATCAGTATACTTTTTAGTTTGTTTCGGGGCAGCCTGGCATTGACGCAGATTTATGTTGTAAATGCAGTAATCGGGTTTATGAATGCATTTCAGTCACCGGCTGCAGCTGTTGTCACCGGGCAGTTGATTACAGATGGGAATTATGAAAAGGCAAGCGGTCTGAATTCATTTTCTTCTAATTTAATCATGGTTACCGCACCTGTTCTTTCCGGTACACTTGTTGGCTTTTTTGGAGTCCGGCTGGTACTTGCCCTTGATCTGTTGACCTTTACGTTTTGTATGATTACACTGTTTTTGGTTAAGCCAAGGGAGAACCCCGGAAGATCGAAAGCTCATCATACACATGCAGGACGGAAAAATCGGGAGCATATAGAATTCTTAAAGAAAGAGCCAGGTATTTTATATCTGATGCTCAGCCTTGCATTGATTAACTTTTTCTCCAGACTGACCTATGAGAATATTCTTAATCCTATGATTTTGGCAAGAAGCGGAGGAAATGCAGGAGTCTTTGGACTGGTAAACAGTATGATGGGAGCAGGAGGGATTATTGGAGGCATTATCGTTGCTTCCGGTAAAAAAACAAAAAGCCCCTATAAGATGATTTATCTTTCAGCAGGAATTTCATTTTTACTTGGAGATTTCACCATGGGAGCAGGGAGGAATGTTTTTGCGTGGTCTGCAGCCGGAATCTTTGCAAGCTTACCTATACCATTTATCATGGCAGGTCAAAACGCACTGCTGTACCGCACTGTTCCAGAAAACATTCAGGGAAGAATCTTTGCAATCCGAAATGGAATTCAATATTCCACAGTACCCATCGGCCTGCTTCTTGGGGGATATCTGGCGGATTATGTATTTGAGCCATTTATGGCCTCTGATTACACCGCAGCAGTTTTCTTACAAAATATCGTTGGAAAAGGTGCTGGAAGTGGAATGGCAGTTATGTTTTTATGCACAGGTCTCCTGGGAGCCTTATCTTCGGTGCTTGGTTATAAGAACCGGTCTGTGAGAAATTTAACCAGCTCGACTTAAATCTGATTGGTCATAAATAAAATAAGACCGGTATCTGCGGGTACCGGTCTTATTGAGCGCTTATACAAGAAAGACTGCTGACGATTATCTAAAATAAACTAATTATTACAGGACCTGCTTAATTTCGCCCTTATCCATCTCATATACCTTATCACATAATGAATTGATATCTTCCCGATTATGGCTGATTATAATGATAAGTTTGCCTTCAGCCTTTAACTGAAGAAGAATTTTCCGTATTTCCATGACTCCGGAATTATCCAGTCCGTTCATTGGTTCGTCTAATATAATAATATCCGGATATTCCATTAACGCCTGGGCGATACCAAGTCGCTGACGCATTCCCAGTGAGTATTTTCCAACTGTTTTTTTAGAATCCGGATCCAGTCCAACCATATTCATGCATTCACGTAGCCGGTCAACATCTGCAATCTTACGGATAGAAGCCAGGTATTTTAAGTTCTTTAATCCGGAATATCTGTTTAGAAAGCCTGGATTTTCAATTATGAATCCAGTATTTTCAATGAACTCGGTATCGTAACCGATCCGCTTTTCATCTACGAATATGGATCCTGAAGAAACTGGCATGAATCCGCAGATGCATTTTATCAATACAGTTTTTCCGGAACCATTTCTGCCAATAATTCCATGTATTTTAGAAGAATCAAATTCCAGATTAATATTTTTTAATATTTCCTGACCTTCCAGTGTCTTACAGACATCAATAACTTGTATAAATCTATCCATAGATTTTACCCTTCCTCCCTACCTTTCGTTTTCCTGTTCCAAGCGTCAGGCAGATGCCAATCAGACAAATTAGTGATATACCAAAAAACAATGCAGCATAACGTAGTGTGAGACCGTATTGGACATTAACTCCGGATAGAGCTTTTAATTGAGTCAGTGTTACAGGAGAGATCAGAAAGGTTTTAGCTGAAAATGAATTTGATATTACTACATCCAAAAGAACAAAAAATGCTCCAATTATTACACCCACAGGTTTATGAGTAATGTAATTAAAAATATAAATAATTAATCCGAGCCATATCACACAGGCAAATTCCAGAAGAAAACTTATGGTGGTTGCTTCCGCCGGAGAAAAGACACCTATAATATAACGATCAACGATAAAAGGTATCTGAAACTGCGCAGCTGCATTTGTCTGTGCCAGAGTGCCCCATATTTTCCCCCAGTCATTGGAAAAACAGATGTGTGGAAGCAGGCTTACCATACTTGTAAACAGAATAAATCCAACATAAGCAAAAGACATAAAAATAATATAAAAAATATTACCCAGCTGCCACCACATCCTGCCGGAACGATATATGGTATAGAAATAATTTTCACCTTGAAAAGGTGCTGTACAAAATAAATATACAGCACCACTCATGAATACAATCTGGCATATATAATCATTGGTTAAATGAGAAAATGCCCAGGGCGCAATACCTATATTTACTGTATTTGAAAAAACTGTTACAGGCTCCAGGTAAGAGTAAATAAAAATCCCAATAATAATAAATAAACTTAAAACTCTCATTTGAAGCCCTTCCCGTTTTAGCTGTATCCAAAATATTCGAAATCCTTTAGATAAATTGTTCATTTTTAATCAACCTCTTTGCTCTTTTGCAGAATAAAAATCCAGAAGCAATAACAAGGACAAGGACCATAAGAGTCGTAATAAAAATTGTCTCCATATCTGTTCCAAAGCTGCTTCTTGCGCGAAGCAGCAGATCTAAACGAAAAATAGCAGGTACATTTAAAATCACATTTAGTCTCGTCAGAAAAAATGATGAAATAAACGGAGTTACAAAAATCATATAGCGGTTACAAACATATGACGATACCAATAGTGCAACACTTGACCACAATACGCCGGAAAGGAATAGAAGAAAGACAGCAACTACAAAAAATGTAATACCATTTCCGTTCTTCATCAGGGCATAATATGGCAATCCCTGAAATTCTATCAACGTCTGTTGGTTTATCAGGACTGTGAACCTTGACGCAAGGAAAATAAAAAAAGTTCCGCCGGCTGCTAATGATAGCCCGCCGGATACTGCTGTTGTAATGACTTTTGACATACAGTACGTTTTAATATTTATTTTAGACACCAGAATGGTTATCATGTTAGAACGGTATTCCTCGCAAAAACTGGCTGCATAAGGAATACAAGCCAGCATGGGAATGATATAAACGCTATAAAACCCACCAAATGAAAAGGAATTAAACCAATAATAATTTACGTCAGCACGACCATTCCAGAGAAATGGAAGCTGATTCCAGGTATCCAGAAAAATGCATAAAACAACCCCTGCTGCAGCCGGTAAAAACCCTTCTTTTATTGCAGTTACAATTCCCCGGCTAACCATGCTGAATAATTTATGCTTATTCTCCATTGGCAAGATTTCCCCCTGTTACTGCGTTTATTCTTTCCGCATTGCTTATCTGCCCGTCTTTGTCTGTAATATCCAGCTGAATGCACCAGTATGGTCTCAGTTCAATAACAGACGGATCTTTCCAGCTTACCGGTACGGGAATATACTCCAGCCATATTTTTGATATGGTAGTTTTGTCCGTCAGAATCATATTATTATATTTTTCTTCCACCTTTTGTAATGCTTCTTCGGCGGTAATAATTGCTTTTTTCTCCTTGATTTTATCAAAACTGTCAAAGACGTTGTTGAAGTTAAAATAGCGGATTCCATCACGGTCTGCCATAATTGTGATATTAACTTTATTGTCCCAGAATGCATCAATATTCATGGATATGCCTGGTTCCAGAATCGCATTATACAGAGGCAAATCGTCCACCTTTATTGCATATTGGATGTAGTACAAATCATCTGCAGCTGATAATTCCTCTATTTTATTCGAGGATCCGTTCTTTAACTCTGCCTGATAGATATCGTTTTTAGATAAACTGTCCTGGAGCTGTTCTAAGCGATCATGACTGATTGCGACGGCTCTTACCGCCTCAGCCTGACAATCCACTACCTCTTTGATCTTATTTATGCCCAAAGCAATTGCATCGTCTTTGCTTTGGAAATCCAATTCTTTCGTATCTTCGCTAACTTCACCGGTTAGGAGATAACTCTCAATCAATGATTGGATTTCTGAATCCCTTACATTATTTTTCAGATAATTAACACTGCCGTCCCCCATCAGAAGGCTGCTGCCTCTTCCGGTATCTACAATTAACGTCTGAGGCCTGTTGGGATTCTCCGTAAATGTACGGTCGTTATCATCTTTTAATAAAAACAGGTCTAAGGCAGCTTTATCAAATACTTTATTTTTCACAGAATAAATCCCATATTCTTTAGCTGCAGGCTCCTCAATATCTGCATCTATATAAAAATTATCGGATAATTTTTTGCTGATATGTTTTATACCACCGGTGTTATTGTTCTGGATATCCTCAGATACGGTATCGGATGGCTGATTGCTTTCTTCTGCCAGTTTTGTTACTGGTGAACAGCCAGTCACAAGCAATAATAGCGATAATATTGCCATTGTATTTAATTTTTTCTTCATAATTAACCTCTCTTATCTTACATAATCGTCACTACCAAGAAGCCACCCAATGGTAGGCGGCTTCTTGAAATATTGAAAGCACTGGTTTTCCCTGCAGATATTCTATTTCGTATGTATTACGGCGCAAATCTACCGGAAATTGTTAATGCCGTAGTACTTGTACTGGCACTATCTTTCTTTGCTCCCATGTACATATTATCGTTTTTATATACCTTACTTTGGTAACTAATTCCATAACCACTTACGTAATTAGAAAACGTATGGTATATATCTACGTTGTTATTGCTTGTACGATTCATTTTGCAGCCAAAGATATTGGCAGAAGACATGTTGTTAGATCCGCTATTATCCAATGAGAGATACCAGACTTGAGAATTATCACTCTTTGCATAGCTGGATGTAGTCTTGTTAGTTAGATCAGTAAACTTAAACGTAAAGCCATGATTCGCTGCTAATGCAGATCCTGATGCCGTCATCAGGAATGCACATGTCAATGCCACCAGTATTTTACCTTTTTTAGCTGTTTTCATTGTTCACCCTCCAAATAATTTGTGTTAAACGATTGGTATCTTTGTGTAAAACTTTAAACAAACAAAGGAATCCCCCCCCCCTTCTTTGCTTTATTGTAAAATAAAAAATGATTCATTATTTATTTTACAATACCATTAAAACATAAAAACAAATTATTTGTCAAGTGATAAAGTAAGAATAAGTGCAGGAATATTGACAAAGTAAAAAAAAAAGTATATCTTTAAAATATATATGGTTTTTCAAACAGGAGGTAATAAATTAAAATGCCCAGAAGAAAGACGGAGCTATCATTAACAAAGAGAGAATTGGATGTAATGACAATACTTTGGGAAAGCAGCAGACCATTGGTTGCGTCAGAGATTACTAAAATCGACGAAACATTGAATATTAACACAGTACAGGCTGTTATCCGAAAACTGTTGGATAAAAAATACATTGAAGTGGATGATATCGTTTATAGCGGTACCGTCTTAACCCGCAGTTACAAGCCGGCTTTATCTAAAAACGAGATGGCAGTGCAGCGGTTTATCGGGCAATTTCAGGAAAATGATAAGGTTTCCATTCCTAATTTAGTTGCTACTTTACTGAAACATGAAAAAAACGAGCAGGAAGTGATAGAAGAACTGGAACTGTTATTGGCAGAGAGAAAGAAGCTGCTTAATGAAAAGAATGAATCGGATATTAGCTGATCAGATAAGGTTTTTATAAAAGGAAAAAGCATCAAGACTGTTTCTTGATGCTTTTTGAGCATTAGCAGGCTTCCCAATCACCGATCCATTTTTCCTTGGAATAATTGTATTGACGCCGGTATACATGGCCATCTACTGATTTGTATCTCCAGCCAATGATATCTGATAATGGACTGTAAGACTGGGTATCATATGTACTTAACACTGGTGGAACAGCCGGCTGCTGGGTAGAAGGTTCTGCATATACAACCTCTGAACCAAGCGCTGCAAGGTTTAAACTCACTACAATAGCAGCTAATAATTTTTTACCTGTTTTTTTCAATCTGGGACACCTCCGTAATATTTTTATAAATTTCTAAACCAGAAAATGAGTCTTTGATTTCATTTATATGTCCATAAAACTGGCCATTTAAATAAACATCGTAGCCACTTTCCGGATTTTGTATTAAGTAAGTATTCTGATTTGTCAATTCAACTGTATCAGCCGCATCCTGTGGTTTGATTGAATAGGGTTCAAAAACGATACTGAAAGATAAGGCTAACAGGACTAAAACCGGTAATAATAAGGCTGAAAATTTCTTCCTCCTTGTTTCATTCGATGAAAGAGGGCGATTTAAAATAATGTTAAAACGCTGGGATAACAGATTTCCACTGTCTCCGTTGAAAGACAAAATCCATTTATTCAGTTTCTTGCTGACAGGAATCTTAGCTATTTTTATCAGACATTCCAGATATTTTATTTGTTCTGCCTCATTCATGGATTTAGTAACGAAAAGATCAATATGTATTTCCTGTGCTTTGGATATCTGATTTCTAAACAAATAGACAAAAGGGTTCCACCAATAGATGGAGCATAAAAATTCCACCAGGAACCTCACCCATAAATCACCACAAATATAATGAGATACTTCATGCTTTAAAATGCAGTACCACTCATCGGTTGTAAGCTTAATCTCAGGCAGAATAATCCTGGGACGGAAAAATCCAAATACCATTGGCGTAGATACTAAATCAGTTTGTATAATTTGTATTGAAGAAGGCTTATTATAATATTTACTTATTTTATATAAAGCTTCTTTTACTTCTTCATCTATAACAGAACGGCTATTTGTTATTGTCTTTGTGAAACGAGCGTATATAAATATTGTTTTTACCAGCTGTATGATGATGCCGGTTATCCAAATTACATAGAGGGCGTCTAACAGACTTATGGAGAAACCGCCTGATCGAATGACCGGAATTTCAAGGAAATGTATCAATGCAGGAAGTATTTTTCCTATTGGCATGCTTCTTGATGTGGTCAGTTCAAATGGAATAAATAATCTTAATATGGTTGCACCGATGCTCAGAGTCAGTGCAGCCATGCCAATCCGTTCTATTATACGATTATCTCTCAGGACAAAATAAATTATGACAATTAGGATACTGCTGAAAAATGTCATTGTCAAAAGAGAAAGGATAGAGAATTCCATATTACTCCTCCCTGTTAAGATTACGTTTTCTTTCTTCTAATAATTTCTCAAGTTCAGCGATAACAGCTTCCTCATTCTTTTCATGCTCTAAAAGTGATGCAACCAGTCTGGGGGTAGTAATGCTCTTCATATTTTTAAATTCTGTAATGAATTTCTGCAGTGTAAAATCTTTAGATTCTGCTGTGGGACGGTAACTGCGGCATAGAACAGTACCGCTATACACAATATCAGCTACTTCAATCAGTTTCTTTTTTAATAGATTCCTTAAAACAACCTGAATCGTATTAATAGTTAAAGAAGGATCGCTGCTTGCAATTTCAGATGCAATTAAGGGTTTTTCTGATGACCAAAGTATATTTAATATATCCATTTCCCGGTCAGTTAAAACTTTTTTTGGTTTTGGCATAATGGCTCTCCTTGAAGTAACTGGATGTTTAATTAGAAGTATTGTTAAATTGATTATAAAAGTAATAATTAATGTTGTCAACTATTATAAAGATATATATGTAGAAATGTATTTTTATAATATAATAAAACATATAATATTTTAATTAATTGATATAGTAATATAATACAATAAAATTGCCAGATACGTGGCGTACTGGTAAAAAAACCGGATCAGCATGGAATACCACGCTGATCCGGTTTTTAAATATCTCTGGGAAGTTCAATAATAACGCTGTTTTTTAAATAAGGAATGCTTTGAAATGTGATGCGAAAAGAATCCCCATAGCACGCTTTCAGTCTCTTTTGTATATTGGATAATCCAAAATGTTTCTGTGACTCTGAAGAATTCTCCGTAATGCAGGCATTTGCCACTTCTATATCAATTCCCCTGCCATTGTCCGTTACTTCAATCCTGATTTTGTTGTGATCTGCTGGTGATATCAGGATATCAATCCGGGGAGGAACTGGTTCAAGTCCGCTTATGAAGCCGTCGAAACCGTGGCGTATGCAGTTTTCCGCCAGGGGCTGAAGCAGTATTTTCATGATTTGGCAGTCTTTTAATAATGGATCAATTTGTGTTTCCATCTGAATCCCGTTTGAAGAATGACGGTTCATGATTTCCATATAGGAAGTGACGTGTTCCACTTCTTTTTCCACTGAAATCATCGTCTTTCCAAAACTCAGAGTGGTCCGTAAATATTTCCCCAGACTTTCAAGCATTCCTTCTGCAGTTTTCGAATGACCATTTAATATCTGAAAATGAATACATTCCAGGGTATTGTAAAGAAAATGAGGATTAATCTGCTCCGACATCATCTGTATTTCCGCCATTGCCTTTTTTTGTTCCTCATCCTTAATCTGCAAAAGCTGCAGCTGTATGGTATCGTACATCTGGTTTAACTGGACTCCCAAAAGGCTGATTTCGTCTGTATGATTAAATTCTTTTCGTTTGGTATAGGTTTTGTCGTTAATGCTTCGAATAATTGTTCCCAGCACCCGTAAATTTCTGGTAAGAAGGCCGGACAGAGCCAGGCTGAGTAAAACAGCCGCAAGAAAACAGGCAATCCATACAAGGATAAAAAAGGAACGAATCTCTTTAATATCCCCTGTAAGAGCCGATTTTTTTGTCATGTGAACTACATTTAAATTACAAAATTTAATCTTGTTCATGGTTAGAAACAGATCTTCGTTCTCTGCTTTTACCGTCCCTTCCTGTCCGGGTGAACCATCTGCGACCCACTTACAGATTTGGGGCAGAAATGCATCGGGATACTCTTTTTCCGTAATATCCAGAGGCTGTCCGTTCTCATCTGCAAGATACATACAGTAAGTGTAGCGGTTGGACATCCGGTTAAAATAATCCCGGATCTGCTCCGTGTCAACCAGAAGAATGAACCGGACTTTTCTGCAGTTGGTTATATCCTGATAAGCCAGATGCTTGGACGACAGAATACTGGAGACAGGATAGGAGACCGGAATCACTCCCTTTCTGCCAAACATGTTGCTGAACCTGGTGGGCAGGACAGTAATGTGGGGATATTGCCAGATATTCTCTGGAAGTAGCTTGTCAAAATGACTGCTGATACCCAGGGAGGTGGGGCTGAACAGTATTTGATCATCACCGCAGACCAGTACATTGGTTACAAGATCATGATTTTGCAGAAATGAATCTGTAACAGCAGTGGCAGTGGTGAAATATCTGGCATAACCAGTAAAATTATAGTTATTAATATCGGCGATCATCTGAGGGAAAGGTTCCTTTACCAGAAGATGATTGGTAGCAGCCGAGAGAGAATTAAACTGGTAGGAAAGGGATTCTCCAGCCATTTCTACGGAGCTTCTGGCCCTTCTTAAAACTTCATTGGTGTTTCGTTCGTAAAAATAGAAATAAGACACCTGTCCAATGAGAAAAAGAGCAGCCGATGTAATAAAAATCATTCCGGTCACCAGCTGGTAACGGAATTTTAAATTGGCAAACCATTTAATCATTAACTGCTCCTTTCTCCGGCAGCAAACTGTTTTTGATATTCCGAAGGTGTAAGCCCGGTTCTTGCCTTAAAGGCACGGCTGAAGGAGCGGTAATCTTCATAGCCAAGGAGCAGGGAGACTTCTCCCGATGTGTGTTCCTGAAATTTCAGCTGTTCCTGTGCATAGTTGATTTTTAAATCCAGAGTATAATCCCGAAAATTCAGCTGTGTTTTATTTTTAAAATAAGTGCTGAAATAGCTTTTGCTCAGTCCCAGATAATTGCACACATCTTCGGTCCTGGGATTTTTTAAGAGATTCTTATTAATATAGTCAAGGGCTTTCTGAATCAATGGATCGTTCTTTGCAGCCTGGCTTACGGTCAGCTCCTCTGCAAATCCGGAGAGAACCTTTACCATAAAGATCTCAATATCCTCCAAAGAATTTAAACTCTGCAACGCCGCAAAGGAATTGCCGGTATAGCTTTTCGGCGGTCCGTCAAGATACCGGGACAACTGGCTTTGCAATGTAATGATTAGATAATTGCACATACTGTAAAGATAAGATGGCGGAGGAAGAACAGGAGTGGTCAGTTTCTCTAAATAAAGTTTAAAACGGGCCTGTATGTTATCTCTGTCATCCTTTAAAACGGCATCCAAAAGATCGTCTCCAGGCATGATGACCGGGGGCTGTCCCGATTCAAGAACAGCAAGATCAAGAACGGCGCCAGCTTCCGGATAAATATGCCAGGTAATGATATGCCTCGCATCCTGGATAGAGGCAGAGATCCCGCAGAGAGAAGAAACGGGTTTGCCAATGGCAGCTGTAACGCAGACCATCCCGTCAATGTTTATTCTGTTAATATAATGTTCCAGCATTTTATGAAGAGACTCCCAATGATCTGACAGGAACGGAAGGTTAACAATTAATAAAAGGCCTGCAGGAGGATAATCAGAGATCAGTGCCGGTAACCCGCTTAATTCTTCTTCCAGAGCTTCCATTAAAGGGACAAGTGTATTAGCCAGTTCAGCCGTTTCTTCTGCATACTGATACGTGGAATATGCCTGGATTAAAACGGCGCAGCTTTCCTTATCCCGTATAGAAAGACCATATTCCTCAATTACCTTATTCAGTTCCATGGCGGAAAGCTCTCCCCGTAGAAGCTGGGGGATTAAGTTTTGTTTTCGCAGGGAAACCTGTGCTTTGCGCAGTTTTCTCAGTGTGGAAAGCTGATCACTGTGATAGTCCCGTTTACTTAAGATTTCTTCCTTTAAATTCTGGATTAGTTCGGTTAAATCCCTGATGGAAATGGGTTTCAGTAAATATTCCTTTACCCCATACCGAATCGCATTTCTCGCATATTCAAATTCATCATAACCGCTTAATATAACAAAAGAACAGTCAAACTGTTCCTCTTTTGCGCGCCGTACCAGCTCGAGTCCGCTCATTCCTGGCATTTGAATATCAGTTATTACAATATCCGGTTCATAATAGCGGATTTTATCCAGGGCCTCTGCACCATTGGCAGCTGTCCCGATCAGCGTGATCGAATAATCTTCCCAGGGGATAATGGACCTAAGACCGGAACGGATCTCCGCCTCATCGTCTACAATCAGCAAAGTAATCATGGATATTGGGTTCATAGCGGCATCCTTTCCTCAGTTCGTATTAAAAAGCAAGGCAATTATAGCATTGTGCATAATGAAAATCAAGGCGAAAGGCCATGAGTAGGATATTTCGTAAAAAATGTTACATTCATAGTAGAAAAAGTGGTGTTTTCATTCGGGGAAATGATTTATTATTAAGGCACATCACCAACAAGAAGGTAATAGTTAACAAAAAGAAGGGAGCAGAAATTATGAGAAAAACAAAACGACTGGCAGCAATGAGCATGGCCTGTATGATGGCGGCATCTGCATTAACAGCATGTGGGGCAAAGAGTGCAGAGCAAACCACTGCGGCACCGGCATCAGGCGGGAAGGAAACAACAACTGCAGCAGCGGGGGGAGAAACAAAAAAGGATTCCGCTTCTTCAGATAAGGTGAAAATCACCATCTGGACAGATAACCGGCATGATCTGGAGTACATGAATAAGGTAGTTGATGAATTTAATAAAACCAATGATCATATCGTACTGGATTATGTGGTACAGACAGAGAACTACGAAAACTTACTGTCCATGGCGGCTAATTCCGGACAGTCACCGGATATATTCTCTCAGATCAACGGAGATGATTTCAGAAACTTCGTAGATAATGGAATTATCCAGCCTTTAAATGATTATCTGACTGATGAATTCAAAAAGGTAAATGAGGTTGATCAGCACTTATACGAAGGCTGCAACGTAGTAGGAGATAAAATTTACTGGGTACCATGCGGCAAAAGAAGTGGTTCCAGAATGATCTACAACAAAGATGTATTTGATAAACTGGGACTGAAACCACCAACAAAAGTCAGTGAGCTTCCAGAAATTGCAAAGAAGATTACAGAGGCTGGAAAAGGCGATTATTACGGCATCATTTTCCCAGGAGCAAGCGGCCCCTTCGAACGCTGGCTGGAGCATTCTGCCGAAATGAGCGGAGTTACTTTATATAACTACAAAGAAGGCAAATTTGATTTTACCGGATTTAAACCATACCTTGAAACAGTACGCCAGATGTTCCAGGATCAGAGCGTATTCCCAGGTTCTGCTTCCATGAAGATTGACCCGGTCCGCGTACAGTTTGCAGAAGGTCATGCAGCAATCCACGGCAATGCATCCCAGGAAGCAACCGTTTTAACTGAGCAGTTCCCGGCTAAGATTCAGTGGGGCGTTGCACAGCTGCCAACTTTAGACGGTCAGATCAAAGGCGCGGAAACCTGCTCTCCAAATACCGGCTGGATGATGAGTGCATTTACCGAGCATCCGAAGGAATCATGGGAAGTTATTGAATACTTTGGCTCTGAAAAAGTATTAAAAGGTTATTTAGAAGGCGGTTATTCTCTGCCAATTTCTAACTATATGGATTCAAAAATTGATAAGAGCAAAACCGGAAGAATGGCAGATTTTGCAGGTGCTGATTATGAAGCAGTATATCCGGTTGCTCCATCTGTAACACCTGATGGCGAGAATTACAGAGATGCACTTTGGAATGCATGTCTCCCGGAAGGACCATCTATTGATGAAACAATTGCAAAATTAAATCAGACCTATAATGATGCTCTGGAAAAAGAAGTAAAAATGGGCAAGACAAAACGTGTGGTTATTAAGGATTATGATCCTCTTCATCCAGGCGCAGGCACAGTGGAATATCTGGATAAGTAAATTGGTATTACGGCTGCTGCAAACAGAACTGCTGTCTTGCAGCAGCCTTTCTTTCACTGGGCGGGCAGGAGCGGAAAACGATTATAGAATAAAAATAAGGAGTGAAGGAAATGAATTCAAACAAATCTTTGGGAAGCCGGTTCAAAAAGAGCTGGGATCATGGTGATATCCCCATGTGGCTGATGCTGATTCCCACCATCTTTTTTATCCTGGTAATGTCGGTGTATCCATTTACATGGCTGATTCGATATGTTTTTTATGATTACAATGGTTTTAAGGCATATTTTGTAGGATTTGAAAACTTCAAACGTATTACCGGAGATGGAATATACTGGAATAGTGTTCTTCACACCTTTGAATATGCTATTTTAAAGCTTGTCTTTCTGCTGCCTCTTTCTCTGATGACAGCAGTACTGTTACAGAGAAAACGGTTTGGAAGCGGACTGATGCAGGGAATCTATTTCCTGCCGACTGTCATCAGCTCAGCGGTATACAGTCTGATCTGGTATTTTATCTTCGCAACTTATAACGGAGTTTTAAATGCATTCCTGCAGCGCATAGGGGTAATACAGCAGCCAATTGACTGGCTGGGTAGCGGAAAGACCGCCATGGCAGCAGTGGTCATAGTAGCAGTCTGGGGAGGTTTTGGTAACTACATGATCCTCCTGATTTCCGGTCTGGCAGGCATTCCTTCAGACGTATACGAAAGTGCTCAGATTGACGGGGCAAACGGAATCCAGACCTTTTTCAAGATCACACTCCCAATGCTTGGACCTGTATTAAAAGTGGTTATCATGCTTGCCATTACCACTGCATTTAAAGATTATGAATCCATACTGGTATTGACGGCAGGTGGTCCCAATAACCGGACACATGTGATGTTTTCCTACATTTTCCAGATGGTATTTGGCACTTCAAGAGCAAAAACCCCGCTGCAGATCGGATACGGCTCCGTTCTCAGTATCGTTTCAGCGCTTATCGTAGGAGTTATCACCATCATATATCTGAAGATCAGCAAAAAAATGGATGACATTTCATAGGAGGGAGAAGACAATGGCAAAAGAAAGAACAGGGCATTCCGTAGAATCCCAAAAGACTAAAATGATTAATGTTGTCATTTTTCTTCTTCTTGCAACACTGGCATTTTTCACTGTTTATCCGGTTATTTATATCCTGTTTGGTTCCTTTAAAACCAATAACGAATTGGTGCGCGGCGGCGTAAATCTGCTTCCCCAGAAATTCATTCTGGACAATTACAAGCAGGCATGGCAAATGGCGAATTTCTCAAGATACACCATGAACAGCCTCGTACTCAGCTTTGGAGTAATGGCAGTTTCCCTTACCGTAAGCAGTATGGCAGGTTATGTATTTTCCAGAAAAGAATTCAAGCTGAAAAGCCTTATTTATAATTCCATGGTAATGTTCATGTTTATCAATGTGGGCAGCGTTGCACTCCGTCCTTTGTTTGAACTGGCTGTAAAACTGCACATGAACAAGTCACTGATCTCCATTATACTGATCTCAGCCGGTGGCGGCCAGGCAACGTATGTATTCCTGATCCATGGATTTATGAACAGCATCCCTAAGGAAATGGATGAAGCAGCAAAAATAGATGGCTGCAGCTTTTTCGGAATTTACTACAGAGTTATTTTACCTGTTATAAAACCGGCGTTGGCAAGTGTCGCCTTGTTATCGTTCCGCGGCGGCTGGAACGAATACATCCTTCCTTTAATCTTTACCATGACCAATGAAAAACTTCGTCCCCTGACCGTAGGAGTGGTTGCTCTTCAGAATGCCGGAGACGGGGCGGCAGCGTGGAACATTCTGTTCGCAGGTTCTGCCATCGCCATTGTTCCGATTATCCTGGTATATATGGCAGCAAGCAAGCAGTTTATGGGCGGAATGACAGCAGGTGCGGTTAAGGGGTAAGAGTTAAGCATTAAGATTCCTTCTGGTAATCAAAATAAGACTATGCTACAATGTTAGAAAAGAGTGTGGGAAACACTACCAGTATGCAGGGGGGTCTTATTATGAAGCGAACCATCAGTTTATTGATAACCGGGGCGATACTTTGTATGGCAGCTGTTTCGGTGCAGTCAGGTCATTCGGGGATTGTACTGAAAGAGCTGCCTGTGCCTCATGCGTCTGCGCCTGAACAAGATCTTTCTATGGTTTCTCTGGAAGAGAGCCAAAAGGAAAATACAATGGCTAAAAGCGTTGTGGCCGGCGGTAAGGTTTCGCTTTTAGATCCTGCCGGTTCTACGCTGGAGAGCCGTTTTCTGGTTCCCGCCGGGTATAAAAGACTGGAGAAACCAGCTGGAAGTTTACAGGGATATTTAAGACAGTATTCCATGAAACCGGACAAGAGTCCCGTTCTTTTATATGACGGCAAGGAGAAAAGACGCCAGGATGTCCACGCTGCAGTATTTTCCATGCCTTTGGTAGAAGGTGATTTACAGCAATGTGCTGATAGCGTTATACGAATGTACGGGGAATATTTATGGTCGGTGGGAGCCTATGATGGTATCGCATTTCATTTGACCAATGGTTTTTTTATGGACTATCCGTCATGGAGAGCCGGAAAGCGTCTGCTGGTGGATAATAATAAGGTATCCTGGGTGCAAAAGGCAGCTTATGATGACAGCAAAGAAAGCTTTGTAAAATATTTACGGCAGGTTATGGTTTATGCAGGAACGCTTTCTCTTGAGAAAGAGTGTACCAGAACTGATTTAAACCAGGTGCTGGCAGGTGATTTGCTCATTCGGGGAGGAAGTCCCGGACATTGCGTTATGGTTGTGGATGTGGCAGAAGATGAGTTGGGAAACCGGTGCTTTTTACTGGCACAGGGGTATATGCCGGCGCAGGAGTTTCATGTGCTCAATAATCCCCTTCACGATTCAGATCCATGGTATTATAGCAATGAGATTAAGGATACTGTTGTAACGCCGGAATATACATTTTCCACAGACAGTCTGAAGCGTTGGAGAGAATTTACCAGATAAAGAAAAAGGTAAAAGATTCTGCCGGTTTGTACCGGGCGGACCTTTTACCTTTTTTCATTTATTACTTTATATTTTTTGCTTTACATTGCGCCTTTCATTACCATAATTATCATAACGCAGGTAGCTAAAACGACTCCGGCTATCAGTGTCATACCAAGATTAAAACTACGTTTTTTCTCGGTTGCAGTATCAGTAAAGTTTAAGAGATTTGATTTTCTCAGTGTGGTAACCAGTGGTTTATAGATTAATAATGTAAGTGCCGTATTAATTCCGCCTTTTAACATATTAAATGGTACGAAGGCAGGGAGCAGAAGCTTCGCAACTGCTTCTCTGGGATAACCCATATAAATCGGTGTGATTAAATAGTTCCACAGTACCATAATCAGTGTCATAAGAAGTGTTCCGGCAATCATACCAAGGAAGGCACCCTTCATGGAATGGTGTTTCTTATAGAGGTAGGCAGCAGGACAAACAAAGGCTACTGTGGAAAGGATGTTCATAATAAGTCCGATGATTCCTGTGCTGCTGATTGTAAACATTTCGATGAAAGAGACGATGATGGAGATCACAGCTGCGGACATAGGACCAAATAAGAATCCACCGGTCAGGATAATCACATCTTTTGGCTCATATTCCAAAAACGGAACGATAGGGATTAACGGAATCCGGATTGCCACTACGGCTACAAATGCCAATGCGCACAACATTGCCATTACAGTTAACTTGTTTGCTTTTCTGCTCATATTCATGATACAGACCTCCTGAAAAATAAGTAACACCTGAAAGAGTGTCTTTCAGGTGTTAAAAATAGACAGGTGTATTATCATCATTTAACACATCTTCTTTCATCCAGACTTTACTGTCGGTATTGGAATCTAACCAATTCTGCGCTCTGAGCGCTCGCGGACTTTACCGCCGGTCGGGAATTTCACCCTGCCCTGAAGACATCTGTATGCAGTTGTTCTGAATGTATTATAACATTTTTTTTATTAAATGCAATATCTAGTTGCAATTTTTTTTACTCTTTGTTATAATAGCCGTCATGGGGGTATAGCTCAGCTGGGAGCGCGAGATGTCGGGTGTGCGACCCCTCAAAGAAGAAGTAGAATTAAAGAAGTAAAATGCTGGAAACCCAGATAAATAAAGGGTTTTCGACCATATGGGGGTATAGCTCAGCTGGGAGAGCGCTTGAATGGCATTCAAGAGGTCATGGGTTCGAATCCCACTATCTCCACTTAAACAATAAGCCGCAGGCATGAATGCTTGTGGCTTAAATTATAACTTATAGGGACGGGACACTTGGTAAATCAAGGGCAAAAAGGTACATTTTCAGTTTTGAGAATGTGCCTTTTTAAAGTTTTCTATGCAGATATTAATTAAATTAAATTAAATCAATCACTTAATCTATTAATTAAAATTTTACTATCCAAGTACCATTATTTTTTCAATCGATCTTAGAGGCGCAAGGTAATCGATATAGATGGGGGAGTGCAAATATTTTAACAAGAAAAGAACAGGCGTTAATTAAGACACAATATTTTGATTGATTAGGCAGATGGATGATTATTTTAAATTCTAATTACTAGCTTTATCATTAGCACCAGAAGAAGGATTCATATTATAGAGATGTACCGTGGAACAGTCTAGATGTCCTATTATTATTAACTTTATAATACGCTTGTGAAAATTGTCGGTTGGGTATATAATGCTTTTATGTTAATTAATTTTTTTGTTTAATATCCATACAATTAATTTATGAAGTGGGGGTTATTAATATGGCAAAAGCAGAAGATTTTTATATTGTTACATTGCGTAAAACACATCTAGAATGGGGTACACATCGTTATACGGGATCTCGTGA
This sequence comes from Lacrimispora xylanisolvens, assembly GCF_002934545.1. Classification (GTDB taxonomy): domain Bacteria; phylum Bacillota; class Clostridia; order Lachnospirales; family Lachnospiraceae; genus Lacrimispora; species Lacrimispora xylanisolvens. The sequence continues at coordinate 7,052 of NZ_PTJA01000005.1, read as the reverse complement.
TCAGATTTATGGAGAAGGATATATCCCTATTCCGTCAATTTATGCATATCGTTTTGGATTGTTAAATAGTAACGGAACTAAAACAAGAGATATATTAGGTGAAAATATATTTAAGTGTCGGTCAGCCGATAATTTATTTCAAGGTACTTTAAGAGCCCAAGGTTGTAGAACGGCAGGAGATAAGTATGCAAAACAATTTTCAGGAGATGGGGATTTGAAATCATTAGGAACTTGGTTTTCTCAAATTGATGTAGTGGAAGGCGATAACATTAAAGTAAGATGGATTTCGCCAACAGAAATTGAAATTGAAATACTTTAATTGTGCGTTAAGAGTAATATTCACAGGCTAATTTAATATGTAGACAATATGCTTGTAGCAAGATTAAAAACTAAACATAATTACTGAGAAGGTAACTTTTATGCTACCTTCTTTTTTGAAGTTAATAATTCTACACAAGAGAAATGTGGTATTGTGCACAAAAAGTTTTAGCAGAATGTGGCGTGTATAATCATTAATGATAAAGGGATCTCTGGGTTTTACGGGTACGTTTTAGCTTAAAAGCATGGTATAAAGTGAATTTTAGCTAGGTGTGGTTTGTAAATGATATAAACTACCTCATGATATGATAAAAAATTACTAACTAGATATGGTTGTGATAGAGATAGTTGTAATAAATCAATTGAAAGTATAAATTTTTTAATAAATAAACAAACATATTTTGCTGATATTTAATTTGAAGGTAGAAGAATTAAGATAAAGGAAGGAATTACCATGGCTATAAATTATACAAACAAAGATAACTTAAAATTATATGTTGCAGATAATATTAAAGAAATAAATACAAGAATTAATCAGTTTAAAATAGATTCGCAAAATAATCCTAATAAGGCCATTTTTGATAATACAGATATAAAAACATATCTGAAAAATAAATTATTTGAAGAATTGGGAACTTTCAAAATTTCCTTAGTAAAAGACTTTGAGAGTTTCCATTTTAAAAAAAATAAAATTGTAGATATAGCAAACACTTATATTTATTACAAAAAGGACTTGACGGAAGTTTTGGAAGCTATAGTTTTTTCAGAATTAAAAGATGAATATTCAGAAAAGATGTTACAAAATGTAGTAGAGACGATTTTTAAAAATACAAGTATATCAGATGAAAGAAAAAAATTCTTAAGAACTTCAATTAAGAATATAACAAAGAAATCTCTATATATGCTTTTGCAAAACGGTTTTCTTGTAAATTTGAACAATGTTGAAAGTGGTGTAATGACAGCTAATGCAGGAGACTCTGCACAATTTTTATTCGTTTCGAGAGCTATATTAGCTGGTTTTAATTGTTCGAATGTTGATGTTAGATCAAGTAGATATGATGCTGTTATTGATTATAAGAATAAAATATTTAGAGTTCAAGTTAAAGGCGTTACAAAAACTACAGTTAGTTTTAGAGATAGAGACCGAGGTGGAAAAGGAATAGATAGTCATAATGAAAGGAATATTGGTAAAAGAATTACATCAGAAGATTGTGATATTTATGTTGCCGTAGACAAACAGATTGGAATGTGCTACATCATTCCGATGAAGGATATTGATCCGTGGGATGATGCAAGTATTGAGTCAGTGAATCTTACGCAATTGGAGAAGTACCGAGAAAATTGGAATATAGTATCAGAATTATATGATTATATGGAAAAAGCAGATTCAGATGAGGAAGCAGATGCATAATTCATTATAAATATTCCTTGTATGCAAACTATATCATTGCAAAAGTTAAAAAAATGAAGTATAATAGGAAAAAAGAGAAAGGAATAATTAATATGCCATTTACAGTAGGTAGTTTATTTGCTGGCGTTGGTGGAATTTGTGAAGGTTTCCATAATGCACAAACAGATAGAGAACACTATGATTTAGTATGGGCGAATGAAATTGATGAATTTGCTTGCGAAACATATCGCACTAATTTCAACCATCTTCTTTTACAAGGTGATATAGAGAAAATTTTATGTCCAAATCGTATCGATGAAGAAATAGCTGATATGCATTTGAATATTGATAAGGAAAAAGTTGAAAGCAAGAAATCAGTTTTAGAGGATAAACTTAGCATACTTATCAAAAACAGAGATATTGAATATGAAAGATATGCAAATCTGCATGAGCAGATTTTGGCTCAACCGATAGATATCTTAAATGGAGGATTTCCATGTCAAGCATTTAGTATTGCTGGAGAGCAGCAAGGCTTTAGAGATCCACGAGGCAACCTATTCTTAAGTATTGTAAATTTGATTGAACAACTAGGTGAAAGATATTACATACCAAGAGTGTTATTACTAGAAAATGTAAAAAACCTTATGAATCATGATGGGGGAAGAACGTATAGGATTATAAGACAAAGACTGGAAGAATGCGGATATACAATTTATGAAAAAGTTCTTAATACTATGGATTATTCTGACTTACCACAAAATCGAGAAAGAATATACATTGTAGGATTTAGAGATAAGGTTGATGCCGAAAGATTCACTTTTTTTCACCCGGAACAATTGGCACTTCACAAAGTACATAAAACGTCTGCTGAACGTGCGGTAGATGTACAAAGAATAATAGATTATACAAGAACTATGGCAGATTCTGAAAAGTACTATTATACGAGAATGAAGTATCCTCATTATTTTATGACAGAAGAAGAGTTTGCACATTCTGATAAAGAGATTAGAGTCAACTTGGATGAACAAGTCGATGAAATGTATCAGTTTTATCAGTGCAGAAGAGGACAATATGTTAGGAAAAATAAAAGTGATGTATGTCCAACATTAACAGCTAATATGGGAACCGGCGGTCATAACGTACCACTTATTCGAGTAAATGATGGAATAAGAAAGATCACCCCAGAAGAGGCTTTTAAACTTCAAGGTTTTCCTATTGGAAATGGTTATGAGTTGCCAACAAAATATAACGGAAAATTATATTCTGATTCTCATTTATATAAACAAGCAGGTAATGCGGTTTCAGTACCTATGATACAGATGTTAGCACAAGCCATTCTTGAAATAATACAGTAAATAGAAGTGTTGTGAAAAGGGGATCAATCCTCTTTTGTTTGTTTAAAGGAGATGTGAGGTAATATCAATGGGAGAGAAAAATGAAAAACGAACAAATTATTATGTTCGACTCGGATTGAATATAGCTCTGCAAAGAAAACTTAAGAAGATGACTCAGGCTGATTTAGCAGATAAAATTGGAATTAGTAGAACTCATCTTAGTAATATAGAAGCAATGAACACAGTTACATCTGTTTCACTAGATGTTATTTTTGATATAGCACGTGCTTTGGAAATAGAGCCGGACGTCTTATTTAAGATGAGTTAGGAGGGACCTAAAAATGAGCTTTTTTGCATTGAAAATATCAGATCCGGGATTTGTGGATTTAGTAAATATAATAAAAGATGGAAGTGAAGATTTTGTTGTACAACAACTTAATCAACTTGAAAATGAATTAACGGTAGGTACAAAAGTATTTATTCAGCTTGGTGGTGATAAGGTAAGTTGGGATAAAGGCTTGATTGGTCTTGCACAAATTATTAATCCCCCTTTTGACAAAGGCTATGATGAAAACAATGCAAGAAACTTTAAACTTGGACTCAAGATGATTTTGGTATTAAAAGGCGTAATTAAAAGAGAAGAGTTCCGCTTTTACATTGATGCATATGATGCCGGTGGTATCGGGCCTAACACAAAAGGAGAGCAGAATCAAGCTATAAAATCACTTACAGATAAGCAAGCATATGCAATACTTCGTGCTATGGTGGAGCACCAGAATGATTTAGAAAAAAAGGTAAAAGAAATTTTTGAACAAAATATTTGCAATCAAATATTTGGAAAAATGTCATGTATGCTTGAGAAAAATATGACATATGAAGAAGTTTTACAATATCGTAAAAATAAAGAAAATATAAATGAATTTGAGAAACAGAATAAAGAGCAATTTAAAAAATGGTTGAGTAAACAAAAGAAACCAAATGGTACAGTTGGAGCCGGAGAATCTTATGAATCGGTTGAACCTTATGTTTCAACACTTTCAAGTATAAAAATTGATATAGAAGGTGTTGAACATTCTATTTTTGCTACAACCGATATGTATGTAGTTACTACACTAGAAGAAGTTGATACAAAAGCTAAAGTGAACCAAACAGCACATAATAGAATGAGTTCAGCAATAAAGCTTTATATCAAATATTTGGAAGAAAATAATAATGGTGTGGAACAAACTATAATGAATAAATATATTCCTATTAAGTTTAATACGGATATTGATATTAAAGAAGAACGAAATCGTATAGTCTTTGGTGCTCCGGGAACAGGAAAAAGTTTTCAGTTGAAAGACGATTGTAAGCAGTTGATGAAAGATAGAAGTGGTTCGTATGAACGTGTAACTTTCTATCCGGATTATTCTTACTCTCAGTTTGTTGGAACTTATAAACCAGTGATGGATGCAAACGGAAAAGACATAAGATATGATTTTGTTCCAGGACCCTTCATAAGAATTTTAGTTAATGCACTTAAAAGCGGCCGAACTCAAAGCCCCCAGCCACATTTACTCCTTATAGAAGAAATAAATAGAGCTAAAGTGGCAGTAGTTTTTGGAGATGTCTTTCAGTTGCTAGACCGTGATGATGATGGTGTTAGTGTATATGAAATTCATGCATCGGAGGATATAAGAAGATATCTTTCAAGACCGGATGTGTTAGGAGGAAATCCAAATAATTATGAATGTATAAAAATACCGAATAATATGTTCATATGGGCAACTATGAACAGCGCAGATCAGGGTGTATTTCCTATGGATACAGCTTTCAAAAGAAGGTGGAACTTTGAGTATCTTGGAATAAATAAAAACGATAATAAAATAGCCGGAATTGGAAAAATTATTCTTGCAGGATTAGATGAGCCGATTGAGTGGAATGTACTCCGTAAGGCTATCAACGCAAAAATGTCCTCAAGTGATTTCAAGATTAACGAAGACAAGCTTATGGGACCATTCTTCTTAGCAAAGAAGGTGTTTGCGTCTAATGAGAATGGCATGATTATTGATAAAGCCGGATTTATTGATACATTCAAGAGTAAGGTAATAATGTATCTTTATGAAGATGCAGTTAAACAGGGTAAACACAGATTCTTTGATGGTTGTGACAGTAGCAAGTATTCATCCGTATGTGAGGCTTTCGATAAGATTGGTATAGGTATTTTTGGAACAACTTTCAGAGAAGCATTTTATGATAGTCAAAGGGATGATGCATAATGAAGATAGTTTCAAGCTTTATTAGAGAACAGAAACGTTATACCAAGAATGACCTTAAGAGTATCTTTCGCTATGATGAAGCAGGGGTTGAAAAATTCATAAAGAGTTTGAAATCCTACGGTGTATTAAAGAGTGTAAAGAACAAAATTGATCAGCTTGAAATGTCTGATTTAATGGACGATGATATTGAAATTAAGGATGAGACAGCCGAGAGTGGTGATTGCTTTTATGTCTTTACATATGTAGGAATCCTAACTTATGGTAGCCGTATTATTAAAGTTTATCCGAAGTATCTGTTATCCAAGAAGGATGAGCCACTTACAGAAATGAAACAGGTGGTAAAGGTACTTGAGAAATATAGCCATTCCAAAGAGCAGATAATAAATGTGTTTAACGGAGTTGACGAAAACCGTAGCTATAATATACTGGCAGTTATTCTTTTCCTGCTTAATGATTATTATGAAAATAATATTTATACAAACAGTGAAGATATCATTGAAATAAATGGAGACGGAGAAATCCTTTGGGGCAAGACAATTGATGAGAGCTTTGCTCTTATCGAAGAGAATCGTCCATATTACATGGAGTTGTATACTGAAAAGACCGTAGATGATGATATGGATTATTTCAAGAGATTACATGAGTGTGTTCTTACAGAATGTTCGAAGCAGCTTCATGATGCGCAGTTAGATACCATATTTGATATGGATACTCTTGAACTGACGGAAGAGACACTGTTGGATTTTGGGGATAAGGATTATATCCTTGAGCGTATACATAAAGAATTAAATATACAATTTAATACTCGCAGACAGATTCTTCTTAAGACAATCTATACATATATTTCACAGGATAGAAAAATGCTTGAGGAGAGTAATGGCATCAGTATGTATGGAACAACCGCTTACCATGCTGTTTGGGAAGAAGTCTGTTCAGAGGTATTTGATAATAAGCTTAATATCAAACTTAGTAAGCTTAAGATGTCAGTTCCACTTGCAGAAAAATTCCAAGACAGAAAGAATAAGTCTTTAATAGATATTATAGAAAAGCCTATATGGGAAGGTAATGATATAATTGAAGAGGCGGGAGATACATTAATACCTGACCTTATAAGTATTCTACAGATAGGTGCAGAGGATAAATTCTTTATTTTTGATGCCAAGTATTACAATATTCAGCTTGAAAAGGGTAAGTCCCTTCGAGGCAATCCGGGTGTTGGTGATGTAACAAAACAGTATCTGTATCAGTTGGCATACAAGGACTTCATCAAGGCACATAATATAGATGTGGTTAAGAACTGTTTCTTAATGCCTACGGATAAAGATGAAATAATAAAGAAGGGTACAGTAAAGATACCTATGCTTGAGGCACTTGGTCTTGAGAATATTCAAATCAGGCAGATTCCGGCAAAGATGTTATATGATTGTTATCTTGTACAGCGAAAAATCGATATAGCTTTACTAGAGTTGTAAACAAGTATGGAAAACAGTGGAAACAAATAATGGATATTTGCTTCCATTCAGAATGTAGACAAAGTCCTGGGCATTTGCCCTGGATATTTGTTTTAGAAGCTATAAAGTCTCTTTAGATACAGACTTTATAGCTATTTTTTGGTATAATTAAAGTATCAAATATAAGGTGGTAAGTTCTTATGATGGTAAATGGTAAATAACCCGTCTACTTTTGGATTCCTCATAAAATTGAGATAATGGTGTAAAGTTGAAAAGTTTCTAACAAACTTTTCACACAGAA
>NZ_PTJA01000004.1 GCF_002934545.1 Lacrimispora xylanisolvens | reverse complement strand
TTCTGTGTGAAAAGTTTGTTAGAAACTTTTCAACTTTACACCATTATCTCAATTTTATGAGGAATCCAAAAGTAGACGGGTTATTTACCATTTACGGAAAGGAATAGAATATTATGCAAACACAGTCAGTAGAAAACATACAGAGTACCTCGCCTTACAGTTTCCCTTTTAAGGGAGCGACGGCGTATCGCCACCTCAAATATTAGTCAGTTCTCCACAGGGAAACAGTTTACCTATGACATCGCAAACATACGCTCTCTTACAGTATCACAGTTCTGTGACTTCGCAGTTTTGCGATTAAGTCATTACTCCCAATTCTGGGAACAGCATAAAATATACGATTAGTCAATATTGACTTGATTATCAGTGAGGTTCTATTGGAACCGAAGTGAAATTGTTTTACTTTAACTATCCTTAAGGGTGAGGGAAAGTTTTTCGGTTAAACAGGTTATTATAAAGAACAAGCGCACCATTTAGAGTTTTGAATAATGGGTATTTGTACGCCTCAAACGCAAACATAGCAGGAATTATAACCGCTACCTCCGGAACCATTGGCGGTTGGACGATTGACGGCAATAGTTTGGTTGGAACTAACGCTTCATATATTAAAGGTGGAAGGATTAATATTGGCAACGGATTCTTTTATGTGAGCGATTCAGAAATCTATATGGGAGATTTCTATATAACATATACTGATCGTGCTTTGTTTATGTCTACTGATCAATATTCCGGGATGTCTGCAAGTACCGCTTCGAATCGTTTTGCTTTATGGGGCGGGTACAATGGAGGAAACCCAACCGCCATAAATAACTATGTATTTACGGTTAGTGGTATTCAGGCTTATGCAAAGGAACTGACTATTACTGGAGACCATGGTGGGAAGGTTGGACTTTAACCCAGACTATGAAGCGGGCTTATGAGAGAATTGAGGCTTTAGAGGAAAGGGTTTCTAATTTGTAATACGCATAATAATTGACTAGTTTTATGGATAGTACTATTACTATAATATTATCTTAGAAGACAAAATCAGAGTCGGCTTATGTCGGCTCTTTTTATATTAAAAAGATAGACGAGGGGGAACCACATGGAAAAAGTATATTACAATAAATCAGATTTACAAGAGATTTTCGGATTTGGACGAGACAAGATGAAAAAGTTCCTGGAAAAAGGAATCTTACCAACAGTAAAGGTGAATAAGGATTATCTAATCACGAAAGACGAACTTGACGCATGGTTCAAGAAAAATGCTGGATGGGCTATTAATATATAACTGTTTTTGATAAAATAAGAGCATGGTCAAATTGATGACGATGCTCAATATTAAAGGAGGACTTGATATAATGAGCACATCAACAATTAATAATAGAAGAGGTAAAGGAGACGGCTTAATCGGAGAAAGAAGCGATGGCAGGTTTGAATATAGGTATGTTGCGGGTCGTAAGCCAAATGGAACGATTATATATAAATCTTTCTATGGTAAAAGCGAAAAAGAACTTAAACGTAAAATTAAGGAATATAATGAAGACCGGACAAAATATACTGTTAAAGTGGAAGCCACATCTTTCCATGATTATGCAGAATTTTGGATGCGAACAGTGAAATATCCCATATTAAAGCCAGTATCGTATGACCGATTGGAGCAGACATATAATGCAGTATGTAATTACATAGGTTGGATTCAATTGGGGAGTGTATCTACTGAGGATATACAAGCTATGATAAACGATTTATCCACAACTAAAGCATATTCCACAGTGGTAAAGACTAAAAAGACTGAGATTTTACCGGAAAATATAACTAAAAAAATGTATGTGTTTAATAATACATTACGGCAGAGTAATAATTAGTTCTTTAGACATATGCCAGTCCTGCTACTGATCTTGAATACTGGAATGCGAATAGGCGAAGCTTTAGGATTGGAATGGAGTGATATTGACTTTAAAAATAAAGCACTAAAAGTAAATAAAACTTTGACCAAGGCAAAAGAACGTGATAAAAAAGGATCTGTTGTAGGATGATATTACGAAAACTGAATCAGGAAATCGAATTATACCATTAAATGATATGGCTATATCTCTGTTAAAGCAGATACAAGATTACAATGCGCGTAAAAAGATAAAGACTGATTATGTGGCTTGCACATCAAATGGAGGTTATTTGTCAGAAAGGAATATATTAAGAACATTCAAAAGTGTTCTTGGTGTGGTGGGGGCAGAAGATTATACGATACACGCGCTAAAGCATACATTTGCTTCAAGATTACTAAAAGCAGGAACGGAGATAAGCGTTGTTAGCAAACTCTTAGGACACGCAGATATTAACACCACATACAGCACTTATATCCATGTTTTGAACGATCAAATAACAGATGTTATGACTGGTATTTCAAAGATATAAAGGCACATTTTTGACCACTTATCTGACCATAAAACCGACCACTTATTTACCACTTATATTTCAGAGAAAATAAGAAAAAACCAGTTAAAAATAGTAAAATCTGGGAATCTGGTAAGAATGATAAAATCAGATAAATATGAGAAACCCCGTAAAATCAAGGTTTCAGAGAATTATTTCCGGGCAAAAAAATAGTGCATCTGATAGGAATCGAACCTACGCACGCGGCTCCGGAGGCCACTGCTCTATCCACTGAGCTACAGATGCATCTTTTACATTCTACTATAGATTGTTTTAAAGCGCAAGAGTTATTTGTTGATTTTTGGCTGTTTTTTTGTTAGAATAGAGAGGAGATTGTTTCTCCAGGAGGTCAGGTCTAATGAAGGACTTATTAGGAAAATGGAATGGGCTGAAAGCGGAAACCAGACGGTTTTTGAAGTTTCTCGCCATACCATTGGTTGCAGTAATACTGATCATGGTGGTGGTTGTTTTGGACAAAGCCGGACAGCCCGCGAATGAGCCGGAAACGGTCTCTGCCAAGGCGGAGAGTACATCACCGCAAAGCGATGAAAATCAGCCGCAGAAGGTAAAAGTTGCACTGCAGAAGGATGCGGTGCCCGAATTGAATGATTTGATGAAGTCATACTTTAACGCCAGAAAGAGCTGCGACAAGGACGCACTTTCTAAAGCTTATGGCGGTAAAACCGGGGAAGAGAGTTTGGATCAGCTGGCTTCCAGAATGGAAGAAGAGGTAAAGTTCTATCAGAGTTTTGAAAATCTGGAATGCTTTTCTACACCTGGAATTGCAGATGGTGACTATGTGGTTTATGCCAGATTTGATGTGAAATTCCGTCAGGCAGAGACCATGGCTCCAAGCCTGATCGTCTGTTATGCAAAGACCGCATCGGATGGAAGCTGCTACCTGGTTGCAGATAACAGCAAAGAAGAGTCTGAATTTATGCAGGAAGTAAACCAGTCTGATGAAGTGCAAAAGATGGCGAAAGAGGTAAACGAAGGTCTTGAGAAGGCTTTAAAGTCCGATGAGAATCTTCTGGCAGTTTATAACACTTTGAAAAAAGGGGAAGAAGAGCCGGAAGCTGCTGCAGAAACTACGGGGGAATCAGCCAGTGAGTCATCTGGTGAACCTGCCAGTGAATCAGCCAGCCAGTCGAACAATAATTAAAACAGATGCTTCTCTGCGTGGCACCGTGCAGAGGAGCATTTTTGATAAAGGAGAGTAGTTTTATGAACGTCAGAGATTTTTATTTTGATTTACCTCAGGAGCTGATTGCACAGGATCCCTTAGAGGACCGGTCGGCTTCCAGACTGCTGGTTCTGGACAAGCATACGGGAGAGATCGAACACAGACATTTTAAAGATATACTGGATTATTTAAAAAAGGGAGACTGTCTGGTTATTAACGATACCAAGGTAATTCCGGCAAGGCTGTTCGGCGTGAAAGAAGGCACTGAGGCTAAGATCGAGATTCTTCTATTAAAAAGAAGAGAGAATGATATCTGGGAAACACTTGTGAAACCGGGAAAGAAAGCAAAAGTCGGAACTGTTATTTCATTTGGAGAGGGACTTTTAAAAGGAACTGTGATTGATGTGGTGGAAGAAGGAAACCGTCTCATTCAGTTTTCTTATGAAGGGATTTTTGAAGAGATTCTGGATCAGCTTGGCCAGATGCCCCTGCCACCCTATATTACCCACCAGCTTCAGGATAAAAACCGGTATCAGACTGTTTATGCCAAGAATGAAGGATCTGCTGCCGCACCAACTGCAGGTCTCCATTTTACAAAAGAATTATTAAAGAAGATACAGGAAAAAGGAGTGGAGATTGCCCATGTCACACTTCATGTGGGACTTGGAACATTCCGTCCGGTTAAGGTAGATGAGATAGAAGCTCATCACATGCATTCTGAATTCTATATTGTGGAAGAAGAGGAAGCAAAAAAGGTTAATGATGCCAAACGAAATGGGGGGAGGATCGTCTGTGTAGGAACCACAAGCTGCAGAACCGTGGAATCTGCATCAACGGAGGACGGTATATTAAAGGCAGGAAGCGGATGGACTGAAATATTTATTTATCCGGGTTATCATTTTAAGATACTGGATTGTCTGATTACCAATTTCCATTTGCCTGAATCCACCTTAATTATGCTGGTATCTGCACTTGCCGGTAGAGATCATGTACTTCATGCATATGAAGAAGCAGTTCGGGAGAGATACCGTTTCTTCAGCTTTGGCGATGCCATGTTTCTGACTGACCGGAAGGATCAGGGCACAGTTAATTAAAATAGTGACAAAAGGGTCGCCGGTATCTGTTATTTGTTAAATCAGACTGGGGGAAGATTTTATGGAAGAAAAGAGACATATGGTAGGAGGAATATCCAGAAAATCGCTGGAGCGCCTTCCCGTTTATCATCATTATCTGGAAAAGAAAAGCAGCGATGGATTAGAAACCATTTCCGCACCCGCCATTGCTTTGGATCTTCAGTTAAATGAGGTTCAGGTCCGAAAAGATCTGGCATTAGTAGCCAAAACAGCAGGAAAGCCAAAGATGGGATATGTAATTAAGGAATTAATTGCAGATATGGAGGAATTTCTGGGATTTCATAACACCAATCAGGCAGCACTGGTAGGGGTGGGATATCTGGGAAAAGCACTGCTTTCCTATAAAGGCTTTGAACAGTACGGTGTTGAAATTGTTATGGCTTTTGATGCTGACGGAAGAAAGGTGAATACCAGAATCGGCGGAAAGATGGTGCTTTCCATGGATAAACTGGAGAACCTTTGTCAGCGTATGAATATACACATAGGGATTATTACTGTTCCTGCTGAATATGCCCAGGGGGTCTGCGACAGGCTGGTGGCAGGCGGAGTGAAGGCCATCTGGAATTTTGCTCCGGTTCATCTGACTGTACCGCCCCATATTCTGGTTCAAAATGAGAACATGGCAGTTTCGCTTGCAGCACTGTCAAAGTATCTGTATGAAGTGGAAAAGAACGGTTGGCAGGAGACAAAGGAGGAAGATGATTGAATACCGTGCTATTGCAGTATGCGGTTGAAGTGGAAAAGACCGGCTCCATTACACAGGCAGCAGCTAATTTATACATGGATCAGCCGAATCTCAGCAAGGCGATCAAGACTCTGGAAGAAAGCCTTGGGGCACCTATCTTTAAACGGACTTCCAAAGGAGTTGTGCCCACTGCCAGAGGGAGGATCTTTTTAGAACATGCCAGAAATGTTCTGATTCAGATCGATGAAATGGAACATCTGTATAAAACAGGAGATGGAAACGGTGTGGAGTTTTCTCTATCCATGCCCAGAGCCAGTTATATCAGCACAGCATTTTCCGGTTTTATAAAAGAAATGGGCTCTGAATCCATGATGAACGTATGGCTTCGGGAGACCAATTCCACAGATACCATCAGGGATGTGGAGACAGGAGAGTACAATCTTGGTATCATCCGGTATCCGGTTGCTTCTGAAAAGTATTATGCAAGGGAGACCGCTGCAAAGGGGCTGATTATGGAATCTGTTTTTGAGTATTCTTTAAGGATCCTGATTTCAAATGCCCATCCTCTTGCAGAAAAGAGCGTGATAGAAGCCGAGGATTTAATGAATTTTATTGAGATTGCCCATGGAGATGCTGTTTCCAGCAAAAACGACGATATTGGAGGGGGAATGAAATATCCCAAGTCCCCAAAGCGAATTTATGTATATGAACGGGGCAGCCAGTTTCAGCTTTTGTGTGACAATCAATTGACCTATATGTGGGTATCTCCCATGCCGGAAGAGCTGCTAAAGCAGTATCAGCTGGTGGAAAAACAATGCGTGAAGAAGAAACGTTTCAGGGATTCAATCATTTGCCGGAAGGGGTATTCACTTACCGGCTGGGATAAGAAATTTCTTGAACAGTTAAGCTGTGTAAAGGAAAAACTGGCAGAATAAGAATGTTAAATATATATCAGTATTTATATACTGATATATATTTTTTTACCTTTGTAATTCCTCTCTGTTTGAACTACAATTATCTCATAGAAACGACAGGAATTTCACAAGGAGGGTTTTACAATGGCTAGATTTACATTACCCAGAGACCTTTATCATGGAAAAGGCTCCCTGGAGGAAATAAAAAACTTAAAGGGAAAGAAAGCAATTGTTGTCGTAGGCGGCGGCTCTATGAAGCGTTTTGGCTTTCTTGACAGAGTGGAAGCATATTTAAAAGAAGCTGGATTAGAAGTAAAACTGTTTGAAGGGGTAGAGCCTGATCCCAGCGTTGAAACCGTAATGAAGGGTGCCCAGATGATGCGGGAGTTCGAACCGGACTGGATCGTTGCAATCGGCGGCGGATCACCTATTGATGCGGCTAAAGCAATGTGGGCATTTTATGAATACCCGGATACAACTTTTGAGGATTTATGCATTCCTTTTAATTTCCCGACTTTAAGAACAAAAGCACAGTTCTGCGCCATTCCTTCTACTTCCGGTACTGCTACCGAAGTTACGGCATTCAGCGTTATTACCGATTATCACAAGGGCATCAAGTATCCCCTTGCTGACTTTAATATAACACCCGATGTGGCAATTGTTGACCCGGATCTTGCTGAGACCATGCCTAAAAAGCTGACAGCTCATACCGGTATGGATGCAATTACCCATGCAATGGAAGCATATGTTTCCACACTTCACTGCGATTATACCGATCCTCTTGCGCTTCATGCGATCAAGATGATACATAATGATTTAATTGATTCCTATAACGGAGATATGGCTGCACGTGACCGTATGCATAATGCACAGTGTCTTGCAGGTATGGCATTTTCCAATGCACTCCTTGGAATCGTTCATTCCATGGCTCATAAAACAGGAGCTGCTTATTCTGGCGGACACATTGTGCATGGCTGTGCCAATGCGATGTATCTTCCGAAAGTTATTAAGTTTAATGCCAAAGACGCAGAGGCAGCAAAGCGTTATGGTGAGATTGCCCGTTTCATTGGTTTAGAGGGCAATACAGATGAAGAGCTGGTTGATGCATTAATTGCTGAGATCCGTTCCATGAACAAGGAGCTGGATATTCCTACCTGTATTAAGGAATACGAAGGCGGAATCATTGACGAAGCAGAGTTCAATGATAAATTAGCGGCAGTAGCTGAGTTAGCAGTTGGTGATGCATGCACCGGCTCCAACCCACGGGCAATTACCCCGGCAGAGATGGAGAAGCTGTTAACCTGTTGTTACTATGATAAAGAGGTAGATTTTTAAGATAATCTCCTATAAAATGTATGCAATGTGCACCACAGGCGCAGAACCGTTTGGTTCTGCGCCTGTAGTGCGTAAAAAGGAATTTGACAGCAAAAATCATCTGTGATATGGTAGTCAGGAAAATGATTAGAAAGTGTGGACCAGAAAGATGAAACAGGCATTACTCGTAGTGAGCTTTGGGACAAGTTATAACGAAAGCAGAAGCAAGACCATAGAAGCCATTGAACAGGCTGTAGCAGCTGAATTTCCTGCTTATGAATTAAGACGGGCTTTTACCAGTCGGATCATTATAGATATATTAAGAAAACGGGACAATATTATGATTGACGGAGTAGAAGAAGCCATGGAAAAGCTGGCAGCAGAAGGCTTTAACCGGGTGCTGATCCAACCCACTCTTGTAATGGGAGGAGAAGAATATGACTGTATCGTCAATGCTGTAAAAAAACAGGAAGATTCGTTTGACCAGTTGATAATTGGTGCACCCCTTCTTTCTTCTGAGGAAGATTATTTAAAACTGACTGAGATCCTGACGGAAGATACAAAGGAATATGATAGGGAGGGGACGGAGATTGTGTTTATGGGTCATGGTTCCGAACATGAAGCCAATGCCGCCTATGACCGCCTGGCTGGAATTTTAAAAAAACAGGGATATACCAGGTATCATGTGGGAACGGTAGAAGCAGAACCTTCCATTGATGATGTAATAGAAGCATTAAACGGGAAACAGTCAAAACGAGCCGTTCTTCAGCCCATGATGATTGTATGCGGAGATCATGCTCACAATGATATGGCCGGGAAAGACAGTGATTCGTGGAAAAGCCGGCTGGAAGCAGATGGATATGAGGTGATCTGCCGGTTGAAAGGAATGGGGGAAATTGAAGGGGTACGCCGGATGTTTGTGGAACACGCAAGGGAAGCCGGTAAAAAATTGGAGGATCAGGAATGAAAAAAGGAAAAGCAGCAGTTTTGGCAGTCTGCCTGGCAGTCAGTCTTCTTACCGGATGTCATAGAAAAATAGAGCCGATCAGTAAATCTGGATTTTTGTTAAATACATTTGTAACAGTTACCCTTTATGATAACGATGATCCTAAAATATTAAAGGAATGCCTGGATCTGTGCCGTTCCTATGAAAATATTTTCAGTAAAACCATTGAAAGCAGTGAAGTTTATAAAATCAATCACAGACCGGCACAGGAAACGTCTGTGAAGCTGTCACCGGATATGGCTGCCCTGCTTTCCAAAGGGCTTTATTATTCCAAAATATCCAATGGTGATTTTGATATTACCATCGAACCGTTATCTTCCTTATGGGACTTTACAGCTTCAAATCCCGTTATTCCCCCTTCGGATGAAATCAGTGCAGCGGTGAAGAAAGTGGGTTATCAGAATTTAAAGCTTGAAGATGATACCCTCACCTTCTTATCACCGGATACTTCCCTGGACTTCGGGGCAATTGCGAAGGGCTATATAGCAGACCGCATGAAAGATTATCTACTGGAGCAGGGAGTGAAAAGTGCAGTAATTAATCTGGGTGGAAATGTACTCTGTGTGGGGAAGAAACCAGATGGAAGCCCTTTTAAGATTGGACTGCAAAAGCCCTATGCAGACAGAAATGAGACCATTGAAACATTGAATATAGAAGATATGTCTGTGGTATCCTCCGGAGTTTATGAGCGTCATTTTGAAAAAGACGGGGTGAACTACCATCATATTTTGAATCCCAGAGATGGCTATCCCTATGAGAACGGGCTGGTTTCCGTCACCATTCTTTCAAAGCTTTCCGTTGATGGTGATGCATTATCCACCACCTGCTTTTCCGAGGGACTGGAAAAGGGAATGGAGCTGTTAAATTCCATGGATGATGTTTATGGCGTTTTTATAACCGAGGATGGCAAGGTACACTACACAGAGGGCGCAAAAGACTTTCTGGTAACGTCCCCTTAGATTCCCTTTACAATTTCCGATGCCTATAATACAATAGAGGAAATGTGTTTTACAGGAGAACAGCTATTATGATTAAAAAAATATGGGACAAGGTTATGAACCGGGAGGTCATATCCTATTTGGTATTTGGTGTCCTTACCACGGTAGTCAACTGGATTGTTTATGTTGGAATGGTGAAAGCCGGAGTCGACTATCGGATCAGTACTGCAGCAGCCTGGCTGGTTTCTGTGCTGTTTGCATTTGGTGTTAATAAAATCTTTGTATTTCAAAGCTATGATCTGCATCTGGGATTTGTGGTGAAGGAGATGATTTCCTTTACTGCATGCAGGGCTGCATCAGGTGTCATGGAAATGGTTCTTATGGTGATAATGGTTTCCTGGCTCAATATGGATGAATATGTAAGCAAAATACTGGTGTCCATCGTTGTTGTGATTGTAAATTATGTATTCAGTAAGCTTTTCATATTCCGAAAGAGTGAGGTTCCCCCTTGTAAAGAGAGGTAAGTAAAATGGAACGCGATGACGATATTGAAAAGATTTCAAAGGAATTAGAGGATATTCTAAAGATGACATCAGATGAAAAAAAAGATAAAACACCAGACATCCAGAAGAAAACGGATGACAGACAGGATACAGGTTTTTTGGGGGACGTGGGAGAAGAACAACCGGATTATGATTCAATGCCTGTCATAAGGCTGGAGGTTCCGGTAGAAGGAATGGAAGAACTTTATGATTTTAATGATTCCGATGAAGACGGTGAATCTTATCCCGCTGACGAATATGTAATGACAGAGGAAGACGGAGAGGAAGAAATCGGGGAAGAAATCGGGGAAGAAGAACCATTTGAAGAAGAGCACCAGGAGGTCTTACGTTCCTTTCGGAAAAAAGAGCATAGAAGCGGAAGTCTGGTAAAGGACTCTGACGGTCTGATTGCCGCCTTTTTTGTGCCTGTGATTATCATGATCATTATATTTGCCCAGAGAGGGATTTTTCCCTTTGGAGAAGAAAGCTTTTTAAGAACGGATATGTATCATCAGTATGCGCCTTTCTTCTCTGAGTTCCAGTATAAGCTGACCCATGGAGGCAGCCTGTTATACAGCTGGGATATTGGTATGGGAGTTAATTTTGCAGCTCTTTATTCCTATTATCTGGCAAGCCCCTTAAACTGGCTGATTGTTCTCTGCCCGAAAAAATTTATCATTGAATTTATGACCTATATGATTGTCGTAAAGATTGGATTAAGCGGCCTTGCTTTTTCCTGGTATTTACGCAGGCATTTTAAGACAGTTGATTTTGGAATCGCTTTCTTTGGGATTTTTTATGCATTATCCGGGTATATGGCAGCGTATAGCTGGAATATTATGTGGCTGGACTGTATTCTTTTGTTCCCGCTTATTATGCTTGGATTAGAAAAACTGGTTCAGGAAAAGAAATGCATTCTTTACTGCATTACACTTGGGTTATCAATTTTATCGAATTATTACATATCGATTATGATATGTATTTTTATGGTCTTCTATTTTCTGGCTCTTCTGATTCTGGAAGGAAGAAAACCATGGAAAGAGGTTTTGATAAACGGGGTTCATTTTGCAGTGTATTCCCTTCTTGCAGGAGGATTGGCCGCAGTAGTACTGCTGCCTGAAATCTATGCCATGAAGATGACGGCCTCTGGAGATATTAACTTTCCCCAGACATTCAGCTCTTATTTTTCCATCTTTGATATGATTGCAAGACATTTGCCTGCAGTGGAAACAGAAATCGGTCTGGATCACTGGCCGAATATTTACTGCGGTGTGGCAATTCTTATATTTTTCCTTTTGTATCTTGGATGCAGGAAGATCCGGCAGAAGGATAAGATTGTCATGTGCTCCCTTTTATTGTTTTTTTATGCCAGCTTCTCCATTAATGTATTTAATTTTATCTGGCATGGATTTCACTATCCAAACAGCCTTCCCTGCAGGCAGTCCTTTATCTATATTTTTCTCATACTGACAGCAGGATATCATGCTTATATCTATTTGCATGAAATACCATGGAAACATGTTGTAACAGCCTTCTTTGCCACTGTTATCTTTGTGATAATGGCTCAGAAGCTGATTACAGACGATGCCTTCCATTTTTCTATTTTTTATGTTGCCATTATTTTTCTGGCAGTTTATACAGGGCTGATCAGCCTTTATCAGAGAGGAATCAACCGGAATGTGCTTGTTTTACTGGCTCTTGGTGTGGTCGCTTTAGAGGCGGCAGTCAATACTACGGTTACAAGTGTTACAACTACAAGCCGTACAAGCTATGTAAAAGATAATAAGGCCTCCATTGATTTAACAGAAGGCCTGCTGCCGAACCCGGATTTTTACAGGGTGGAAAAGGTCACAAGAAAAACCAAGAACGATGGAGCATGGATGAATTTCCCGTCTGTATCCCTGTTTTCGTCTACTGCCAACGCGGATCTGTCTAAATTTTTCAAAAAACTTGGCTGTGAAAGCTCAACCAATGCCTACAGTATAACAGGCAGTACTCCTCTGGTAGACGCACTTTTTGCTGTGAAATATGCCCTTTACTCAGAAGAAGCGGGAGAAAACCAAGTATCCTCTCTTGTTTCCGTTCAGGATGACATGCAGCTGTGGAAGAACAATTATGCACTCTCCTTAGGCTTTATGATGCCATATGATGTGGAGAATAACTGGCAGCTGGAGCTGACTAATCCGGCTGAGGTTCAAAATGATTTATCGGTGGTATTGGGTGCAAGTCCGGTGCTTTCAGAAGTACCCAGTGAAGTAAAGGGAAAGAGCTTTACGTTCACACCTGATACAGATGGTGATTACTATGTTTTTGTCAGCAATAAAAAGGTTGAAAAAGTCGCTGCACTTCTGGGCGAAAAGACAAAAAACTTTGATAATGTAAGCCGTGGATATTTACTGGAACTTGGGTATTTAAAATCTGGAGAAGAGGTTACACTTCGAAATGATGACAATGATCAGGATTTAATAGCAAGTGCTTACCGTTTTGTTCCCGAAGGCCTGGAATCTGTTTATCAGGTATTAAATAAGAATTCACTTAAGCTTACAAAATGGACCGATACCCAGATTAAGGGAACGGTTGATGCTGAAAAGGCAGGACTTTTGTATTTAAGCATTCCTTTTGACAAGGGCTGGTCTGTAAAGATCGACGGGAAGGAAGCAGAACCCTATAAAATCTTTGATACGTTTTTAAGCGTTCATATGACTGCCGGAACTCATGAAGTTTCCCTTGAATATATGCCGGAAGGCTTAAAGGCCGGAGGAATGATTACCGGAGGAAGTATCCTGATACTTCTGGTGCTGACAGGTCTGGCAGCAGGAAAGAACAAAAAACGCAAACCCATGCGGACTCATACAACTAACTAAGGAAAGAGGAGAACTAATTATGAAACTATGGGGCGGTCGCTTCACCAAGGAAACCAATCAGCTGGTTCACAATTTTAATGCATCCCTGTCTTTTGACCAGAAGTTTTATCATCAGGACATCGAGGGAAGCATTGCCCACGTTACAATGCTGGCAAAACAGGGAATTATCAGTGAAGAGGACCGGGATAAAATTATCCATGGTCTGAAAGGAATCTGTGCCGATTTGGAAAGCGGAGCTCTTACAATCACGGCGGAGCATGAAGATATCCACTCCTTTGTGGAAGCAAATTTAACGGAACGGATCGGAGAAGCAGGAAAGCGTCTCCATACGGGAAGAAGCAGAAATGATCAGGTGGCTCTGGATATGAAACTGTACACCAGAGATGAAATCGATGAACTTACCGCCCTTGTAAAGGGGCTTTTAAAGGAACTTCTGGCTTTAATGGAGAAAAATCTGGATACCTATATGCCTGGATTTACCCATTTGCAGAAAGCCCAGCCAATTACCCTGGCTCATCATGCTGGTGCATATTTTGAGATGTTTGACCGGGACTATTCCCGCCTTTTGGATATCAGAAAGAGAATGAACTACTGTCCTCTGGGCTCCGGAGCTTTGGCAGGAACCACCTATCCTCTGGACCGTGAATACACCGCAAAGCTTCTTGGCTTTGATGGACCTACGTTAAACAGCATGGACTCGGTTGCAGACAGAGATTACTTAATTGAACTTTTAAGCGCCTTATCAACCATCTCCATGCATTTAAGCAGGTTCTGTGAGGAAATTATCATATGGAATACCAATGAGTACCGTTTTGTTGAAATTGATGATTCCTACAGTACGGGAAGCAGCATAATGCCTCAGAAAAAGAATCCGGATATTGCAGAGCTGATCCGAGGAAAGACAGGACGGGTTTATGGAGCACTTATTTCCATTCTGACTACCATGAAGGGAATTCCTCTTGCTTATAATAAGGACATGCAGGAGGATAAGGAACTGACTTTTGATGCCATTGATACAGTAAAAGGCTGTCTGGCTCTTTTTACAGGAATGATTTCCTCCATGTCCTTCCGTAAGGATGTGATGGAGGTCAGCGCAAAGAATGGTTTTACCAACGCTACCGATGCCGCAGATTATCTGGTAAACCACGGAGTTCCTTTCCGTGATGCCCATGGAATCGTGGGTCAGCTGGTTCTTTTCTGCATAGAGAAGGGAATCGCTCTGGATGATATGACTCTGGAAGAATACAAAGCCATCAGCCCTGTTTTTGAAGATGATATTTACGATGCAATCAGCTTAAAGACCTGTGTGGAAAAGAGAATGACCATCGGAGCTCCAGGCCAGGAGGCAATGAAAAAGGTGATTGAGATTTATAAAAGAAAGATTGAAGAATAAGTAAAAAGTGATGAAGATCCGTACATGAGGTACGGATCTTTTTTTGGATGAAATGTTAAATGAAAGGCTGCAAAATCAAAAACAATGTTAATACTACATAAAGAAAAATGTGTTTCCTGTAAAAAAGATGTTAAAATAATACTAGGATTCGCAATTATTTACCGTGGTTCTATGACTTTTTGTATGTTAGAATAATTTCGCTGGGGGGTCATGAGACAACAATATGGATCCCAACAGGCGAGGAAATTTAAAAGGAGGGGTATTAACATGAAAAAAAGAGGACTGAGTGCTTTGCTGTTAGCTGCAATTGCAGCCTTATCATTGACAGCATGCGGCGGTACTGCAAAGACGAATACCGCAGCTAAGGGAACCACTGCAGCGGCCACTACTGCGGCGGCAGGCGAGACAACCAAAGGAGGAGAATCCAAAGAGGCTTCTTCCACAGATCCACAGGTAACACTTGTATATGCAGAAGTAAATCCATTAGACACAATTGTAGGCAAAACGGACCAGGCGTTTAAAGATAAAGTAGAGGAGCTGTCTGGCGGATCCATTAAAATCGATTTACAGGCCAGCGGGGTTCTGGGAGCAGAAAATGATGTTCTTGATAACATGCTTGGAGGAGCCGGAACCATTGATATGTCACGTATCTCAGCTTTCGCTCTTACCAGCTATGGTGCAAATAAGTCAAAACTGTTATCCATTCCATATACATTTGCAGGACGTGATCATTACTGGAAATTTGTAAACAGTGAACTTGCTCCTGAGTTTTTAATGGAGCCTCACGATATTGGATTAGGGGTAAGAGGTTTATTCTACGGTGAAGAGGGCTTCCGCCATTTCTTCTCAAAGAAACCAATTAACAGTATTGATGATGTGAAAGGTTTAAAAATCCGTGTTTCCAGTGATCCGGTTATGACAGGAATGGTAAGTGCATTAGGCGCAAACGCGACTGTTGTAAGCATGAATGAGCTTTATTCCGCTCTTCAGACCGGTGTTGTTGATGCAGCAGAGCAGCCCATTGCCAACTATAAGGGAAACGCATTCCAGGAAGTTGCTCCTAATTTAATTCTTGACGGACATACACTTGGTGCCATTCAGGTTATTATAACAGATTCAACCTGGGATAAATTAACTGAAAATCAGCAGAAAGCCATGACAGAAGCTGCAAAGTATGCATCTGAATTTAATCAGAAACTTTCTCAGGATAATGAGAAGGAAGTGTTAGACGGTTTAAAAGCTGCTGGCGTAAATGTAGTTGAAGTAAATGACATTACACCATGGCAGGAAGCCTGTAAAGATGTAATTGCTGAAAACACAAAGGATAATGCAGAATTATATCAGAAGATTCTTGATATGAAATAATCAGTGTTGACAAGTGGGGCACAGAAAATGACAGCTTTCTGTGCCCTCACTATTAGAAAGGGGTTCTTTATGCCAGAAATTTTCAAAACAATTGACAAGGTAAAACCGGCTTATGATATTGTTTATAAGATTGTTTTGTTTATATGTAAGATACTTTTGATTGGAGATGTTTTAATAACCACGATGTCGGTGGCTGGAAGATATATCTCCTTTATCCCTGACCCGGCATGGAGTGAAGAGATTGTTTTAACATTTATGTGTTATATGGCGGTATTGTCCGCAGCTCTTGCCATTCGCAGAGGATCTCATATCCGTATGACCGCGCTGGATACCTATCTGCCCAAAAATCTGATCAAGGCTCTTGATATTCTGGCAGATTTATCCATTCTCGCACTTGCATTTATCATGCTGACTGTTGGCTGGAAATATGCTCATGGGATTGGCTCAAAAGGCTTTTATACCAGTATGCCACGGCTTTCACGGTTCTGGATGTACTTCCCGGTTCCATTGGCAGGCGGTGCCATGATTGTTTTTGAACTGGAAGCTTTATACAATGATATCAAATGTCTTTTTGAAAAGGAGGAAAATCTGTAATGGGCGGTAATATTGCAATCCTGGTTTTACTGGGAAGTTTCTTTCTTATGGTTTTCCTTCGGTTTCCCATTGCTTATGCAGTGGCTTTATCAGCAGTGTTGTGTCTGCTTTCCCAGGGAAGCGGTCTGGCAGTAATCTGCCAGCAGATGGTAAAAGGAATCAGTTCTTTCAGCCTGATGGCGGTTCCATTCTTTATTACCATGGGCGTTCTCATGGGATCCGGCGGTATCTCTGAAAAGCTGATCGCTCTGGCAAATGCCTGTGTAGGCTGGATGCGCGGGGGAATGGCAATGGTAAATATTGTTGCTTCCTATTTCTTTGGTGGCATCTCCGGTTCCGCAGCAGCTGATACAGCTTCTCTGGGCTCCATCCTCATCCCTATGATGGTGGATCAGGGGTACGACGATGATTTTTCAACAGCCGTTACAATTACCTCTTCCTGCGAGGGACTCTTAGTACCTCCAAGCCATAATATGGTTATTTATGCCACGACTGCCGGCGGTATATCAGTCGGAAGCCTGTTCCTTGCCGGATATATACCAGGAGCGCTTCTGGCAATTTCTCTTATGGTTGGATCCTACATAATTTCAGTGAAAAGAAATTATCCAAAGGGAGATAAATTCAGCATGAAGAATCTGGTAAAGCAGCTGGGTATCTCTTTCTGGGCTCTTGCAGCCGTACTGATTGTTGTTTTCGGAGTAGTAGGCGGTGTATTTACCGCAACAGAATCTGCAGCGATTGCAGTAATTTACAGCCTCATAGTCAGCGTCTTTATTTACAAGGGTTTGGACTGGAAAGGTGTCTGGAATGTAATGGAAGAATGTGTCAATACACTTGCCATCGTTCTCATTCTTATTTCAACTTCCAATGTATTTGGATATTGCCTGACTTCACTTCATGTACCGGATATGGCTGCACATGCAATTACTGGTGTAACGTCTAATCCCATTGCACTCGCTTTGCTTTTAAACCTGATTCTTCTGATACTTGGCTGTATCATGGATATGTCACCGATTATTTTAATAGCAACACCTATTCTGCTTCCAATTGCAACCTCCATTGGAATCGATCCGGTTCAATTTGGTATTATTATGGTACTTAACTGCGGTATTGGTCTTTTAACACCACCGGTTGGTGCGGTATTGTTTATTGGTTCAGCGGTAGCAAAGCTTCCAATGGAAAAGGTGGTAAAAGCGACCCTGCCATTTTATCTTTGCATGATTATCACCCTTTTGATAATCACGTTTGTACCGGCAGCCAGTCTCTGGTTACCGTCCTTATTTGCAAAATGATAAGTACGTATGAAATCAGGCATGCTATTTTCAATGCCTGATTTCTGTTATGGGAGGTAATGAATTATGAAATACCAGTATACTTACAAAAATACAGGCATGGATATCTGGCAGCTGTCCATGTATTATATTTACGGATCAATGGTAGGGGTATGCAATCTGATTTTTACGGCTGCGATTCTTACTCTTACCATTGTCAGATGGGAAGCTTCTGGAAATTTCTTCCGGATTTGTGCCGTGTTGGGCTGCTGCCTTTTTCCTGTCATTCAGCCTCTTGCAGTTTATGGGAAGGCAAAAAAACAGGCATCCGCCAGTCAGGATATCAAAATTGGGTTTGATGATACGGGAATATATGTGGGCGAGGGGGAGGGAGCGCAGGAAATAAGCTGGAACAAAATCAGGAGAATTGGGAAAAAGCCTTCCATGATCCTGGTATTTTTAAATTCCACTCATGGTTTTGTTCTGCCAGACCGCATATTAAAGGAAGAGAAAAATGACTTCTATGCATTTCTCTCTTCCAAAATGAAGAAATGATATCAGATATAAAGTTGTAAGATCATTCTCCGCTGCAGGCTTCCGGACCAAAAATCTGTCTGCACAGGCGGCAGCCGGTAGGGGTGGCAGCAAGCCCTCCTTCGGCTGTTTCTTTTAAAGAGGTGGACATGAGCTGTCCCACCTGTCGCATGGCGAGAATTACTTCATCTGCAGGAATCACGCTTTTGATCCCTGCACAGGCAAGCTCGGATGCGGTAAAGGCATTGGCAACACCCATGGCATTTCGCTTGATGCAGGGAACTTCCACCAGCCCGGCAACGGGATCGCACACAAGACCCATGGTGTTTTTTAACGCAATGGCACAGCTGTCGGATACCATCTGGGGTGTACCGTCAAAAATCTCTGTCAGAGCAGCGGCAGCCATGGCAGAAGCGGAACCAACCTCTGCCTGGCAGCCGCCTTCCGCTCCGGCAATACTTGCGCATTTGGCAATGACCATACCTATGGCAGAAGCGGTGAACAACGACATGACAATATCACGCTTTGGGAGATCGTATTCATCCATAACCGAAATCAGGGCTGCGGGAATTACCCCGCAGGATCCGGCAGTTGGAGCGGCAACAATTTTTCCCATGCAGGAATTAAATTCTGTAACCGCCAGTGCCATGCTGATGGCATTGCCAAGAAGGTGGCCATAATGGTTTTTCCCTTCATCTACGGCTTTTTTCAGCTTTGCGGCAGAACCTCCGGAAAGACCGCTGGGAGAGCGGAGTGTTTCGTCCAGTCCGCTTATTACAGACTGTCGCATCACGTCAAAACTGCTTTCCATAGTTGCATAGACTTCTTCTATGGTTGATTCCATATCTCCGGCCTGCTGCTCTAAAACGATTTCAGAAATTTTTTTTTGGCTGGAAGAAGCGGCCTCAACCAGCTCTTCCACCGTATTATATTTTAGTTTCATTGTATTCTCCAGTCGATTGATTCTTTCAGCCCAGTTTTAAAAGAATGGTATTGTATACATGAGGAAGAAGCCGGATCTCAGACACCAAAGAAGGGTCCACATCGGAATCCATCTCAATTGTCATAATTGCAATTCCTCCTTTTTCCTGGCGGTTTAACCGGAAATTGCAGATGTTGGCGTTGCCGGCAGCAACCAGATTTGTGACCTGGGCGATGATACCGGGAACATCCTGATGCATGACAATTAATGTGGTATTCTGGCCGGTAAAATATACTTCCATGTCATTGATTTTGGTTATTATAATATTGCCGCCTCCAATGGAAGCACCCTGGACGGAAATTGTAGTACCGCCTGATCCGGTAAGCGTCACTAAAGCTGTATTTGGATGGGCATTTTCAATGGTACCAGTATGAATGTCTACGCAAATGCCCTGCAATTGGGCCGTTTCAAGGCTGGTCCTGATTCCTGGGTCCCAGGGATCATATTTTAAGATACCGCCTACAATGGCTTTATCGGTTCCATGGCCTTTGTAGGTTTTAGCGAAGGAACCGTGAAATAATATATCCGCTTTTGCTACCGGTTCTCCAAGAAGGAGCGCAGCAGTTTTTCCAATGCGGGCGGCTCCGGCTGTGTGGGAGCTGGAAGGTCCGATCATGACAGGCCCGACGATGTCAAATACATTCATGTTAGTTCTCCAATCCGTGTTGTCTTAGATGTATCACAGTGGTTTAAATTCCGGTTTTCTTCTGCTGAATTCTGTATAATAGGAAAATCCGCATCGTTTCAGAAGCTCTCTTGCTGTCTGAAAATCTGCACCTAAATCTTCTGGTATGTGGGCATCCGATCCCACCGTAATAATCTCGCCGCCCAGTTCCCGGTAACGTTTGATAATATCTCCGGATGGATTAGACTGACCGATTCCCTTTCTGTAACCTGCGGTGTTCAGTTCAATTCCTTTTCCCATTTCAATTACAGTCTTTAATATCTCATCAATAATATCCTGATATGCATGGTAGTTGTAATAAGCTGCTTTATTTGGACCATATCGGACGATGTAGTCAATATGTCCTGCAGCATCATAAGCGTCTTTCAGTTTTACGTTATCCAGTGTCGCCTCAAAATACTGAAGATAAGCTTCTTCTTCCGTCCTACCCTCAAAAAATTCAGGATAGGCAGCATCCTTGCGGTTAATGAAGTGAGTGGATCCAATTACATAATCAAAATCATAGCGTTTCAGCAGCTGGTCATAGTACTGTTTTAAATGGGGCTGCAGTCCCAGCTCAATTCCGATGCGAAGGTCGATTCGTTCCTTGTATTCTTCCCGAAGCTGACACATGGTGTTAAAATAAATTTCCGGGTCTAAGGTAAAATCGATGGGGGAATCTACGTCATAGTCGTGGTGATCCGTCACACACAGGGAATCCATATGAAGCGCAATGGCACGTTCAATCTGGCTTCTGACTGGTGTGGTGGAATCCCCTGAAAATTCTGTGTGAAAATGATAGTCTGGCAGCATTGGAGTCTCCTTTTCGAAAAATTACATTTATTATAAACAAACATTACCGGAAATGCAATCTGCCCAAACGACTGTTTTACACAAATTTAACCACAATTTTACATAAATTTTAAAAACCATTGATTAATGAAATCTTTCTATGGTATTATTTTAAACGGCGCAGATAAATGCATGGTCAGATATCTGTAGAAAAAAATACATATTGGTTACAAGGAGGTAATAATGTCGGTTAATGACATATCGAGTTTGTTTGGATTCATGGGAGGGCTGGGACTGTTTTTGTACGGCATGAATACCATGGCAGACGGCATGCAGAAAAGTGCAGGCAGCCGTATGAGTCAGTTTCTGGGAATGCTGACAAACAACCGCTTTATGGCAGTACTTCTGGGAGCAGTGATTACGGCTATTATCCAGAGCAGCGGTGCAACTACGGTTATGGTAGTTGGTTTTGTAAGTGCAGGAGTTTTAAATCTGACTCAGGCTGTGGGTGTAATCATGGGTGCAAACATCGGAACAACCATTACAGCATGGATTGTTTCCATGAATCAGCTGGGAGATGCATATTCTATATTACAACCTTCATTTTGTGCTCCCCTTCTTGTGGGAATCGGAGCGGTTCTTCTTTTATTTGTGAAAAAGCAAAAGACCAGAACCATTGGTGAAATACTGGTGGGACTTGGAATGCTGTTTATAGGACTTGATTTCATGTCCGGTGCAATATCACCTTATACAGATGCGCCCATATTTTCGGAAGCATTCCGTATCCTGGGAAATAATCCGATCCTTGGTATGATAATCGGAGCGCTGGTAACAGCTCTCTTACAGAGTTCTTCGGCTTCCGTTGGTATTTTACAAACCCTTGCAATGAATGGAGTGGTTACCACCAACGCTGCTATTTTTATTACACTGGGCCAGAACATTGGTTCCTGTGTGACTGCATTGATCTCAAGTATCGGCAGTTCCAGGACTGCAAAGCGGGCTGCCGCGATCCATCTTTCCTTTAATGTCATTGGGGCTGTCATATTTGGAATTGCATCTTTTCTTATATTTATAGCGATGCCAAATATTGCAGACCACAACATTACAGCAGTGCAGATTTCTATTTTCCACACCGTATTTAACTTAACCAATACCTGCATTCTGTTTCCCTTTGCAAATCAGCTGGTGAAGTTGTCTGGTATGCTGGTACCGGAGGAGAAAAAGGGACCGGAAGAATCCGGTGATCAGGAAAGTGAAACCATGAAGCATCTGGACGAACGAATTTTTGAATCGCCTGCATTTGCAGTGGAGACCGCTGCCATGGAAGTGGTACATATGGGACAGATCGCCATGGAGAATGTGCAGCTGGCCATCGATGCGGTTATTTCTAAAAATGTCAATAAAGCAAAAGACGTGTATAAAACCGAAAAGACGATTAATAATATGGAAAAGATGCTGACGGAATATCTGGTCAAAATCAACAATCTGTCTTTGACAGAGGAGCAGAAAATAATAGTCAACAACCTGTTTTACAGTATCAACGATATTGAGCGTGTCGGTGACCATGCAGAAAATCTGGCGGAACAGGCGGAATATATGGCGGAGCATGAAGTGGCATTTTCTGAAACCGGAATATCCGACCTTAAGGTGATCTGTCAGACGGCTTTTCAGTCGTTCTCCCATTCCATTGATGCAAGGAGAAGAGGAGATATGGATGAGGTTCGTAAGGTGATTAAGTATGAAGATGAGGTAGATGCCCTGGAGGAGGAGCTAAGGGAAAAACACATCGAACGTCTCTCCACCGGAGAGTGCAGCACCGCCGCAGGCGTGGTATTTTTAGACCTGATCAGCAACCTGGAACGCATTTCCGATCATGCTTACAATCTTGCCGGATATGTCAAGAATGAAATGTAAAATAATTGTGAGGAATTGATAAAAATAAAAAAAGGACTTGCTATTTACTGGAATATTAGGTAGAATAAACGGTAGTTGATTAATATTTAACGATCACTTTTAATTTTATTCTTAGGAGGAATTGAATTATGGCAGTAAAAGTAGCGATTAACGGTTTCGGACGTATTGGCCGTCTTGCTTTCAGACAGATGTTTGGTGCAGAAGGCTATGAAGTAGTAGCAATCAACGATTTAACAGATCCAAAGATGTTAGCACATTTATTAAAATATGATACAGCTCAGGGCGGATACGCTGGATTTTATGGTGAGAATGTTCACACAGTAGAAGCTTCTGAAGATTCTATTACAGTTGATGGAAAGACCATCAGAATTTACGCAGAAAAAGATGCTAAAAATCTTCCTTGGGGAGAAATCGGCGTAGACGTAGTACTTGAGTGTACTGGTTTCTACTGCTCAAAAGCTCTTTCTCAGGCTCATATCGATGCAGGCGCTAAGAAAGTAGTTATTTCTGCTCCAGCAGGCAACGATCTGCCAACCGTTGTTTTCAGCGTAAACGAGAATGTATTAACAGCAGATGACAAGATCATCTCCGCTGCTTCCTGTACAACAAACTGTCTTGCTCCTATGGCAAAGGCATTAAATGATTATGCTCCCATCCAGTCTGGTATCATGAGCACCATTCACGCTTACACAGGTGATCAGATGATCCTTGACGGACCTCACAGAAAAGGTGATTTAAGAAGAGCAAGAGCTGGTGCAGCTAACATCGTACCAAACTCTACCGGTGCTGCAAAAGCAATCGGTCTTGTTATTCCTGAATTAAACGGCAAGTTAATCGGTTCCGCACAGCGTGTTCCGGTTCCTACAGGTTCTACCACTATCTTAACAGCAGTTGTTAAGGGTGCTGAAGTAACCAAAGACGGAATCAATGCAGCTATGAAGGCAGCAGCAAGCCAGTCTTTCGGATACAACACAGATGAGATCGTATCTTCTGACGTAATCGGTATGAGATTTGGTTCTTTATTCGATGCAACTCAGACTATGGTTTCCAAGATCGGTGATGATTTATATCAGGTACAGGTTGTTTCCTGGTATGATAACGAGAATTCCTATACAAGCCAGATGGTTCGTACAATTAAGTACTTCGCTGAATTAGGCTAAAGATCCACGAAGGGTCCGGTCGGAAAGGACCGGGCCTTTTGTTTTTTTATGATGTTGTAAAACATAATCTGAAAGGAGCACAATAAGATGCTTAATAAAAAAACAGTTGACGATTTAACCGGATTAAAGGGTAAGAAAGTACTTGTAAGATGTGATTTTAACGTACCGTTAAAGGAAGGCGTGATTCAGAACTTTAACCGTATTGACGGAGCAATCCCTACCATTAAAAAACTGCTTGATCAGGGCGCTAAAGTTATTTTATGCTCCCATCTGGGAAAACCAAAGGGCGAGCCGCTTCCAGAGTTATCTTTAGCACCAGTTGCTCCTGCTTTAAGCGAGCGTCTTGGCGTAGAAGTTAAATTCGTAAATGATCCGAAGGTAACCGGCCCTGAGACACTGAAAGTGGCTGAGGAATTAAAGGATGGAGAAGTTCTTCTTCTTGAAAATACCCGTTACAGAGTGGAAGAGACCAAATACGGCAAAGACGAAGCTGCAGAAGAGTATGCAAAAGAGCTTGCTTCTCTTTGTGATGGAATCTTTGTAAACGATGCTTTTGGTACTGCTCACAGAGCTCACTGCTCCAACGTAGGTGTTACCAAATATACATCTGAGAATGTGGTTGGATACTTAATGGAAAAAGAAATTAAGTTCCTGGGACAGGCAGTTGAGAATCCGGTACGTCCTTTTGTGGCTATCCTGGGTGGTGCAAAGGTTTCCGATAAGATTAACGTAATCAACAACCTTCTTGACAAGGTTGACACCTTAATTATCGGCGGCGGTATGGCTTATACCTTTGCTAAGGCTCAGGGCAAAGAGATCGGAAATTCCTTATGTGAGGAAGATAAGCTTGACTATGCATTAGAGATGATCAAAAAGGCAGAGGAGAAAGGCGTGAAGCTTCTTCTTCCTATCGATAATGTGATTGGTAAAGAATTCTCCAATGATACAGAGCGCAAAGTGGTAGAAACCATTGAAGCCGGCTGGTCAGGATTTGATATCGGACCTAAAACCATTGAACTGTTTAAGGAAGCATTAAAAGGCGCTAAGACCGTTGTTTGGAACGGACCGATGGGCGTATTTGAATTCTCTAACTTTGCAGAGGGTACCTTGGAAATCTGCCGTGCAGTTGCAGAGCTTAGCGATGCTACCACAGTTATCGGCGGCGGAGATTCTGTAAATGCAGTAAAGAGACTTGGTTTTGCTGATAAGATGACCCACATCTCTACTGGTGGCGGAGCATCCTTAGAGTTCCTGGAAGGCAAAGAACTGCCAGGCGTTGCAGCAGCAGATAATAAATAACGGAAGGTAAGGTTATTTTATGTCCAGAAAAAAAATTATTGCAGGAAACTGGAAGATGAATATGACTCCAACCGAAGCGGTGGAGCTTGTTAATACATTAAAGCCATTAGTAGCAAACGATGATGTAGATGTGGTATTTTGCGTACCCGCTATTGACATCATTCCTGCCATGGAGGCAGCAAAAGGTTCTAACATTAACATCGGCGCTGAGAACATGTACTATGAAGACAAGGGCGCTTATACCGGAGAGATTTCACCGGCTATGTTAAAGGACGCAGGTGTAAAATACGTGGTAATCGGTCATTCCGAGAGAAGAGAGTATTTTGCAGAGACCGATGAAACCGTTAACAAAAAAGCATTAAAGGCTTTTGAATATGGAATGACTCCTATTATCTGCTGCGGTGAATCACTGACACAGAGAGAACAGGGAATTACCATTGACTGGATCCGTCAGCAGATTAAGATTGCATTCTTAAATATACCGGCTGAGAATGCTGCGAAAGCAGTTATCGCTTATGAGCCTATCTGGGCGATCGGTACAGGCAAGGTTGCAACAACGGAACAGGCTCAGGAAGTTTGCCAGTCTATCCGTTCCTGCATTGCTGAAATCTATGATGAAGCAACTGCACAGGCAATCCGGATTCAGTATGGCGGTTCTGTTTCCGCCGGCAGCGCACCAGAACTGTTTGCACAGCCGGATATCGACGGCGGTCTTGTAGGAGGAGCATCCTTAAAACCGGAATTCGGAGATATTGTCAATTATAAGAAATAACACAGCTGCTGCTTCCTGTCTGCTTTCGGGCAGGGAGCAGCTTTTTGCTTCCTGATAATTTTTCACCATTCCCAGGTTGCAAGAAATTACGAAATCATGTAAAATAATGTGTTGAAAGACAATAATTGCAATAAATACAATTACGATAGAATGAACAGAAGGAAAAGGAGAACTAGTTATGAGCAAAAAACCGGTTGTATTAATGATCCTTGATGGTTATGGGTTAAACAATAACTGCGACCATAATGCTGTGTGTGAGGCGAGAACTCCAGTTATGGATCAGCTGATGAGCCAGTGCCCTTACGTAAAAGGCAATGCCAGCGGTCTGGCAGTGGGACTGCCTGACGGTCAGATGGGCAACTCTGAGGTTGGTCATTTAAATATGGGTGCAGGACGTATCGTATATCAGGAACTGACCAGAATCACAAAAGCGATTTCAGACGGAGACTTTTTTACCGTTCCCGAATTTTTACAGGCAGTGGAAAATTGCAAAAAGAACAATTCCGCACTTCATATGTGGGGACTGGTTTCAGACGGCGGTGTTCACAGCCACATCGGCCATATCTATGGATTATTGGAACTTGCTAAGAAGAACGGCCTTGAGAAGGTATATGTTCACTGCTTCTTAGACGGCCGTGATACACCTCCTGCTTCCGGAAAAAGCTATGTGGAAGCGCTGGAAGCGAAGATGAAAGAGCTTGGCGTAGGCAAAGTGGCATCTGTCTCCGGACGTTATTATGCCATGGACAGAGATAACCGCTGGGACCGTGTAAAACGGGCTTACGATGCACTGACAAAGGGAGAAGGAAATCAGGCTCAGTCAGCAACTGCTGGTATTCAGGCTTCCTATGACGCAGAGAAGAATGATGAATTTGTTGAGCCATTTGTTGTAACAGAGAACGGAGCACCGGTTGCTGTGGTTGAGGATGGCGATTCTGTTATCTTCTTTAACTTCCGCCCTGACCGTGCCAGAGAGCTGACAAGAGCTTTCTGCGATGATGAGTTTAACGGATTTGAGAGAGAGAAGCGTCTGAATCTCACCTATGTTTGCTTCACTGATTACGATGAGACAATTAAGAATAAGCTGGTAGCATTTAAAAAGGAATCCATTGTCAACACATTCGGACAATTCCTTGCTGATCACAACATGACTCAGGCCAGAATTGCCGAGACGGAAAAATATGCTCACGTAACATTTTTCTTTAACGGCGGTGTGGAAGAGCCCAATAAGGGAGAAGACAGAATTTTAGTACCGTCACCGAAGGTTGCCACCTATGATTTACAGCCAGAGATGAGCGCTCCCGTTGTCTGTGACAAACTGGTGGAGGCTGTGACTTCTGGCAAATACGATGTAATCATTGTGAATTTTGCAAATCCGGACATGGTTGGACATACCGGTATTGAAGATGCGGCAATTAAGGCCATTGAAACGGTAGATGCTTGTGTGGGAAGAACGGTAGATGCGGTGAAGGAGATGAACGGAGTAATGTTTATCTGTGCAGATCACGGTAATGCAGAGCAGCTTCTGGATTATGAAACAGGTGAACCGTTTACAGCCCATACCACCAATCCGGTGCCTTTCATTCTGGTAAACGCAGATCCTTCCTGTAAGCTGAGAGAGGGTGGCTGCCTTGCAGATATCGCACCGACCTTAATTGAACTGATGGGTATGGAACAGCCGAAAGAAATGACCGGAAAATCACTGATTGTCCGTTAAGGTAAGAAATGAAGAGGGCTTCCCAGTAAACCTGCTGGGCGGTCTTCTTTTTTATAAAAGTTTGAAAATTACTTTGTCCATATACGTTTTGTGCTTCCATTTCTAACAAAAATACGATAGAATATAGAAAGGTATGTTAGGAAGGATTTCAGATGAGTATAAGAATCAGATTTTCTTTGGAGCCCAAGAAAAAAATATTTTCTGGATTTGCCTGGAACACTCAGTCTGCGGAGCTTATGGTCAAGGATCTGGCAAAGAAGATGGGATATCAGTGTTTTCGCATTGAAGGCATGCTGCTTGTTCAGCTGTGTCCGGAAGGATATATCTGGTTTAACTGGAATAAGCGTAAGCTTCAGGGGGAGAGCCAGACAAACATTGCAGGTCCCGGGTTTCATGCTGCAGTGGTAGAATTTTTAGAAGAAGCAGCACGGGAGAAGAAGCTAAAACTAAGAGTAGAGGACCGGACCGGTTATTTCATAAAAAGAGATTTTCTGGCTATGAGACAAAAGTATTTTTACCAATGGTTTTCCGATTTGATGGACTTAGTATCCGGCTGGAGTGAAAAAGGGGAATATATGTTTTGCTGGCCTGCCATCTACTATATTCCATCCAGGCAGGAAGGAAAGCTGATTACCCACATCCGGTCTTTTTCATTTAAAGAGATCGCAGGGATGGTTCATTCCGGTATGAGTGTGGTATTTGCCAAGGATTTTTTTGTATGGAATGATATTCAGAAAGATGCCAGATATTACAGAAACAGTGCTATGGTTCTTCTAAATCAGTCCTGCTATTTTATGCCCTCCCAGCGGAGCACTCAGGACGTTTATGTAAATCAAAGGATTATAGAGCTTCTTGAAAAAGCATATGTTATGGATCCGGATATTCCATTTCCCCATAAAACCTATCTTGACATCTGTGCTCTTGATTCCCATACTCCCATGGAGATGAAGTCTGTGAATCTTATGGATATTGAAGATTCCATCGGATGCAGAAAGTATCTGGTTTACCGTAAGATCGGCAATATGAGTTTTGCCCTGCCAGGAAATTTCTTATACGATGAGGAAGATAACAGCGCAATGGATCATTATTATGACGGCAGAGATTACGGCGGTCATGATTACTATATTTACGCAGCGGTATTTGCAGGACGGGAAGCGGAGTTTAAATCCCAGTGGTTTGAACAGGGCAAACCTGAGGAGATTCTGGATTTTGAACTGAATAACGCGAAGGTCAGGGTTGCATTTTATGAACCGGAGGAGAAGCCGGGAGAGACCAGATATGGAGTATCTGCCCAGGTACTTTATAAAGACCAGCGTATGAATATTAATATTGTAAGCAGAAAACCGGGGGAGAAAGACTGGGCTTTGGAACTGATAAAAAGTATTCGCATAACAGAGTAGAGGAACGTATGAATCAAAAAGAGATGAAAACAGGCGTATTGCTGAGGCGCTTTGTGCCTTATTATAAAAAGTATACAAAAATCATGGTGACGGACTTAATCTGTGCGTCTTTAACCACTATTTGTGAGATGGTGCTGCCCCTGATTCTCCGGTATATTACCAATCAGGGGCTGCGGGATTTATCGGCGCTGACCGTCCGCACCATTATAAGCATCGGGGCTCTTTATTTCGGTCTGAGGATCATTGACGGTATGGCTAGTTTTTATATGGCTTATACGGGTCACGTGATGGGGGCCGCCATAGAGACGGATATGAGAGAGGATGCATTTGGCCATCTCCAGAAGCTTTCGGATAATTATTTTAATAACACCAAGATCGGGCAGATTATGTCACGGATAACCAGCGATTTATTTGAGGTGACGGAGTTTGCCCATCATTGTCCGGAAGAATTCTTCATTGCATTTTTAAAGACAGTGATTTCTTTTATTATCCTGTCTGGGATTAATCTCCCCTTAACCATCCTTATTTTCCTGCTGATTCCGGTTATGGCAGTATCCTGTACCTATTTTAACATTCAGGTGAGAAAAGCGTTTAAGCACCAGAGAAACCACATTGGTGAACTGAATGCCAGGATAGAAGACAGCCTCCTTGGAAACAGAGTGGTAAGAGCCTTTGCCAATGAAAAAATAGAGATAGAGAAATTCAATCGCGACAATCAGGAATTCTTGCAGATCAAGCGAAAAACTTATAAATACATGGCTGCTTTCCAGAATACCATTCGGATGTTTGACGGTCTGATGTATGTAGTGGTAATTGTTGCAGGCGGCATTTTTATGATTAAAGGTCTTATTGAGCCTGGAGATCTTGTGGCTTACACTCTTTATGTGAGCACATTGCTGGCCACCATACGTAGAATTATTGAATTCGCAGAGCAGTTCCAGAGAGGAATGACTGGAATTGACCGATTCATGGAACTGATGGATGCCAATGTAGATATATTTGATGAAGAGGGGGCAAGACCTCTGACGAAGATCGACGGGGAGATCTCTTTTGAAGACGTTTCTTTCGAATATCCGGATGACCGGAATCCAGTTCTGTCACATATCAACCTAAGGATCAGACCGGGTGAAAAGGTGGCTTTGGTAGGTCCGTCGGGAGGTGGAAAAACCACTCTCTGCAGCCTGGTACCGCGGTTTTATGATCCCACGGAGGGAAGAATTCTAATTGATGGTCAGGATATCCGGGAAGTGACCCTTAAGAGCTTAAGAAGTACAGTCGGTGTGGTACAGCAGGACGTATACTTATTCTCAGGAACCGTATTTGAGAACATAGAATACGGTCGTCCCGGGGCTTCCATGGAAGAGGTGGTTTCGGCCGCCAGGATGGCAGGCGCTCATGAATTCATTACAGGATTAAAGGATGGATACAATACATACGTTGGGGAACGTGGTGTTAAGCTTTCCGGAGGCCAGAAGCAGAGGATCAGTATTGCCAGAGTGTTCCTTAAAAATCCACCGGTACTGATACTTGATGAGGCAACTTCTGCGCTGGATAATGAAAGCGAGCAGCTGGTTTCCCAGTCTTTGGAACGGCTTTCCAAAGGAAGGACAACGGTGACTATCGCACACCGGCTGACTACCATTCAGAATGCAGACCGTATTTTAGTTCTTTCCGACAACAGCATTGTGGAGGAAGGAAATCATGAAGAACTGCTTTTAAAGAAAGGCATGTATTACCAGCTTTATACCTCTGTGAGTGAAGCAGAGAAGAATACTTAATTTGAGAAATAAAGGAGAGCCGGAATGAAAGTAGCGATCGTTACAGACAGCAACAGCGGAATTACCCAGAAGCAGGGAAAGGAAGCTGGAATTTATGTCGTTCCCATGCCATTTATGATGGATGGAGAGATGTATTATGAGGATATCAGCTTAAGCCAGCAGGAGTTTTATGAAAAGCTGGAAAACGGCGCTGATATTTCCACCTCACAGCCGTCACCCGGTGATTTAATGGATTTATGGAATGAACTGTTAAAGGATTACGATGCCATTGTGCACATACCCATGTCCAGTGGTTTAAGCAGTTCCTGTCAGACAGCCATTATGCTGGCGGAAGATTATGAAGGCAAGGTGTTTGTTGTTAACAATCAGAGAATCTCTGTGACCCAGAGACAGTCTGTTCTTGATGCAAAGGAAATGGCGGATCAGGGAATAAGCCCTCAGGCGATTAAGGAAAAACTGGAGGAGACTAAGATGGACTCCACCATTTACATCACCCTGGATACTCTGGAATATTTGAAAAAAGGGGGGAGAATCACTCCTGCGGCTGCACTGCTTGGCAGTTTTCTGCGGATTAAACCGGTTCTCACCATTCAGGGAGAAAAGCTGGATGCATTTGCAAAGGCAAGAACCATGAAGCAGGCGAAAGCCATGATGATTGCAGCCATAAAAAAGGACATGGATGAACGTTTTAATGATCCAAGCGGTGCGGTGACTCATATAGCAGTTGTACACTCGGACAGTCTGGAAGCTGCTCTGGAATTTAAGCGCGAGCTTCAGGAGCTGTTTCCGGAAACAGGGGAGATCCATGTGGATCATCTTTCCCTCAGCGTTTCCTGTCATATCGGTCCGGGAGCACTGGCAGTTACATGTACCAAAAAATTAAGTTTATGATAAGTCAGAGATTGGAGAGGTGGGACCATGTTTCAGGATAAACTATTCAGCCGAAAGCCCGTTATCAGCCTGCAGGTCACTCTGATCCTCGTCTTTTTGTTTATAGGAAGTATTCCGGTTTTTATCGGCAGTTCAGTTCTGCTGGGAGCATTCCGGCAAAACCTGATCGATTCACGAATGCAGGAGATCCAAAACCAGTGCTGGATATTAAGCAATAAGATGACCAGAATTGGATATTTAACAATGGATCCCAAAGACTCCCTGTTAGATAATGAGATGGCTGTGAAAGCGGATATGTTTAACGGAAGAATTGTAATTATCAATAAGAGCTTTCGTATTATCAGCGATACCTTTTCGCTCTCAGCAGGAAAGACCAATGTGTCGGAGGAAGTGATCCGGTGCTTTAACGGTGAAAACAGCAGCAAATACAATCAGGAAAAAAAGTATTTTTCTCTCACAATTCCAATCTATTCCAATAGTGAAGAAAAAGAGATTGACGGTGTTATGATCATTACAGCATCCTCGGAAGATCTTTTAAACCGCATTGTTACAGTATCGGATAAAGGAGCATTTTTGCAGCTTTTAATTATTTCCATACTGGCAATTGTGGTAGTTCTTCTGGTAAAGCTATTAATGAAACCGTTCCGGGAATTGCAAAGGATGTTAAACCGTGCGGCAGAAGGAAACATAGATGAAGATATTATCTCCCGTGTATACAAGGAGACCAGGCAGATTTCAGATTCCATTAATACTACGTTAAAGAAACTGAAAGCGGTAGACAAGTCCAGGGAAGAGTTTGTTTCCAATGTATCACATGAACTGAAAACCCCTATTACGTCCATTCGTGTGCTTGCAGATTCTCTCATCGGGATGGAGGATGCCCCGGTGGAATTGTATCGGGAGTTCTTAAGCGATATTTCAGAAGAGATTGAGCGAGAGAATAAAATAATCGATGATCTCCTTGCTCTTGTCCGAATGGATAAAACAGCAGGGGCAAACTTAAATGTGGCCCAGGTTAAAATTAATGGTCTGCTGGAACTGATTTTAAAACGTCTTCGTCCCATTGCCGGGAAGCGCAATATTGAACTGACCTTTGAAAGTATGAGGGAAGTTACGGCAGATGTAGATGAGATGAAGCTGTCTCTGGCACTGAGCAATCTGGTTGAAAATGCAATTAAATACAATATAGAAGGCGGCTGGGTGCGGGTCACCCTTGACGCAGATCACAAGTTCTTTTATGTAAAAGT
This sequence comes from Lacrimispora xylanisolvens, assembly GCF_002934545.1. GTDB lineage: Bacteria > Bacillota > Clostridia > Lachnospirales > Lachnospiraceae > Lacrimispora > Lacrimispora xylanisolvens. Next base: position 485,585 of record NZ_PTJA01000004.1, on the reverse strand, counting down.
TGCGGATTCAGGGATTGGAATTTCAGAAGAGTTCCAGGAACGGGTATTTGACCGTTTTTACCGGGTGGATAAGGCAAGGTCCCGGGAGACTGGAGGAACGGGGCTTGGTTTATCCATAACAAAAAAGATTGTTCTGATGCATCAGGGAGCGATCAAGCTTCAGAGCAAAGAGGGAGAGGGTACTACGTTTACTGTACGTATTCCTCTTACATACATTTCTTAGGAACAGGAGGGATAGGGATGAAGCCACGAATGGGTATATTGATATTCCTGCTGTCTGTGGTATGCTTTTTATCCGGCTGCTCAGGAAGAGCACCTGAAAAAAGCACGGATAGCGGGGAACTTTATCAGATCTACTATTTGAATTCGGCCATGACCAAAATGGAGCCTCAGCCATATACCATGCCTGAAAAGCCTGTGGATGAATCAGAAGAGGAAACAGACTGGAAAATTAAAAACCTGATGGAACAGCTGCGCAACGTTCCCAAGGATTTAGACCGGCAGGCAGCCGTCCCGGACAAGGTGGGATTTGAGCGGTATAAGCTGGAGGATACCGTGTTGTATCTGTATTTTGATAATAATTATGCGATGATGAACAGCACCAGAGAGATTCTTTGCAGGGCCGCTCTTGTCAGGACTCTGACTCAGATTAAAGGAATCGCATACGTAGCAATCTACACAGCCGAACAGCCGCTTATGGACAGCACCGGTAATCCGGTGGGTCCAATGCAGAGTACAGATTTTATTGATAATATCAGCAATGTCAACTCATTTGAAAAGACAGAACTGTCCTTGTATTTTGCCGATGAAAGCGGTGAAAAGCTGGTAAAAGAGTCAAGGGAAGTGGTTCATAATATCAATACTTCCCTGGAAAAGCTGGTAATTGAACAGCTGATCGCAGGTCCTGGCAGACCGGGGTTAAACCCTACGCTGCCGAAGGAGACCAAGCTGATCAATGTGTCGGTCAATGAAAATGTGTGCTACATCAATTTTGACTCCTCATTTCTCAATAACACTCTGGAGGTAAAGGAATATATCCCCATCTATTCCATCGTCAACTCTCTGGCTGCGGTTTCATCCATTAACAAGGTTCAGATCACAGTCAATGGTTCTCAGGATGTGATGTTTCGGGACTCCATTTCTTTGAACCAGCAGTTTGAGCGAAATCTGGATTACAATAAGGAAAATGAGGAATCAACAGAAGAAACAGGAGGAACACAACAATAAAACGCCCATTATGTCTGATTGCAGGGGGATTTGTACTTGGAGAGACTGCCGTACTGCTGGCTTTGACATCTTGGCTTTTTATTCCGGCACTGATTGCTGCCGGGATGATTTTTTGTGGTTGCAGGAGAGGCAGAAGCCCGCTTTGGGTCTTTTTGCCTCTTGTTTTTTTCTATCTGGGATCGGCTCGTGCAGGCCTTGAGATGGAACAATTAAGAGAACGGGATATCCGGCTTTTAGAGATCACAGGTTATTACACGGAGGTACAGGGCAGTATTTTATCTGTTGCAGAAGAGAAGGGAGTTGTCAGTCTGACTCTAAAGAATAACCGGATCAGAAAAATGATGAAAGGAAAGTGGGAAGAGGTTCTTTATGAGCCCCCCGGAATCATGGTTTCTTTAAAGGAGTATGAAGGCACTTCTTTAAAATCTCTGGGAATTGGACAGATTGTCGCCGTGAGGGGCGAGGTACAGCCCTTTTCACAGGCAAGAAATCCGGGAGAGTTTGATTTTAAGAGCTACAATCAGTCTATGGGGGTGGATTTTACCCTTTTTGCAGAGGAGATTGATATAGTAGAAGCGGGGAAGTCTCCGCTTTTGGAGTTTTTAAGAAAATTAAAAGTCCATAGTAAGGCGCTTCTTTATCGGGACGCAACAGAAACAGATGCGGGGATCTTTACGGCTGCAGTGCTAGGGGATAAAATGGGAATCTCCAGGGATATTAAGGATTTATACCAGAAAAATGGAATTGCCCACCTCCTTGCCATCAGCGGTCTTCATATGTCATTTATCGGACTCTCTTTTTACAAACTGATAAAAAAAGCTGGTGCAGGCTTTTGGGGTGCAGGCCTTGTTAGTATGGTGCTACTGATCTTATATGGTATATTAACGGGTGCAAGTCCTTCTGTGGTGCGGGCCGGTGTGATGATGTGCCTGGGATTTTATGCTGCCTGTCTTGGAAGAACCTATGATTTATTGTCTGCAGCTTCGCTGTCATTATTTTTTCTGGGTTTTCAGTCTCCGTCACTGCTGATGCAGGGAGGTGTTCAGCTTTCGTTCGGTGCCGTTTTTGCAATAGGAGGAATCGCTCCGCTTATACAAAGCTGGCTGGGTAAGGATAGCCTTTTTTCCGGAAGTATTTCAGCCTGCTTTGCGGTGCAGATGATTACTCTGCCTGTGACTGCCTTTCATTTTTACCAGATTCCGCCTTATGGTCTGATTTTGAATCTGTTGGTCATTCCTCTGATGGGCGGAGTTCTCTGTTCCGGTCTGGGAGTGATTGCATTTGGATCCTTAAGTCCTGTTCTTGGAACTGCGGCAGCGGGAACGGGGCATTATATACTGACTCTGTATGAGATTCTTTTAAACATTGCAGGGGAAATGCCGGGGAGCAATATTATTATGGGCAGACCTGGTATCAGAACGCTGCTGGCTTATGGGGTTCTTCTCACTGTCTGCATTTTTATGATGAAATTATTAAACAGGGTTGAAAAGGAAGCAGAGAAAAAAAACATGGATCCCGTGGGAGGAAATGAAAGTACGCCGGAAAGAGGAAAAATATCCTATGTAGGAAAACTACTTTTCCTGGCTGGATTTTATATATTATCCATATTTCTTTTATTACCCGAGCCGGTAAAGGGGCTTGAAGCATGGTTTCTTGATGTGGGGCAGGGAGATGGAATTCTGCTCAGGGCAGATGATGCATGCGTGCTGATTGATGGTGGAAGCTCATCTAAAAAATCTCTGGGAGAGTATACACTGTCCCCATGTCTGAAGTCTCTTGGTGTTTCGGTGATTGATTATGCATTTGTCAGTCACGGAGACCTGGATCATTTAAGCGGAGTAAAATATTTGCTGGAAAGCTGTGAGGATATACAGATTAAGAATTTATATCTCCCATATCATGGGCGGGACGAGGAAATGATACAATCTCTGGCAGCACTGGGGGAAAATAGGGGAGCCTGTGTGCAGTATCTGACAGAGGGAGATGTAATGAAGGTAGGAAAGCTGTCTATTACCTGTCTTTATCCTGGAAAAGATGACGTACCCACAGATGTTAACGGTGAATCCCAGGTACTTAAAATGGATTATGGTGATTGCCATATGCTGTTTACCGGTGATATGGGGGAGCGGGAGGAACAAAATCTTCTTGAAAAAAACAAAGATCCCTTATTAAGTGAAGTAAACGTTTTAAAAACGGCTCACCACGGCTCAAAATATTCATCCAGCCAATCATTTCTTGATGCAGTTTCACCTGTCTGGGCTGTAATTTCTTATGGACAGGGGAATTCATACGGGCATCCTCATAAAGAAGTGTTAGAACGTTTTGATGAGCGGAGTGTTACGGTGTTTGGAACTGGAATGAGCGGAGCAGTCAGGCTGGAAACGGATGGAACCAGGGTCCGTTTTTCAACTTTCGTTGACGGAACCAGGAACCATGGGTATAATGAAAAGAAGGAAAAGGAGTGAAACATGCGATGCAGACCCTGAATCAGGATATAAAAAACAACAGTTTTAAGCCGGTTTATCTCTTATATGGAGAAGAGGCATTTCTAAAAAACAGCTACAAAAATCAGATGAAATCGGCCATAACTCAGGGAGATACCATGAATTTCAACCAGTTTGGCGGAAAATCCATTGATGTAAAGGAGCTTATAAGCCTTGCTGATACTATGCCTTTTTTTTCGGAGAAACGATTGATCCTTGTAGAAGACAGTGGATTTTTTAAGGCGGCTGCAGAAGAACTGGTTAACTATCTGCCACAGATGCCGGATACAACCTGCATGATCTTTGTGGAATCAGAAGTGGACAAGAGAAGCAAAATGTTTAAAAAGATAAAGGAACTTGGTTATGCCGCCGAGATGGAGCGTCAGGACATTAATCAGCTTGCCAGGTGGGCAGGAACATTACTTTCCAGAGAAGGAAAGAAGGTAACTGGACAGACTATGGAGCTGTTTTTAAACATGACCGGTGATGATATGGAAAATATTCGCATGGAGCTGGAAAAGCTGATTAGCTTTACGTTAGGAAGAGATGTCATAACTGATGAAGATGTGATGGCGATCTGTACAGAGCGGACCACCAATAAAATATTTGATATGGTTACTTCCATCGTTAACCGCCAGACTAAAAGGGCTCTTGAACTTTATGAGGATTTGCTTACATTAAAGGAACCTCCCATGAGAATCATGTTTCTCATTGCAAGGCAGTTTAACCAGCTGTTGCAGGTAAAGGAACTGATGGGCAAGGGAATGGATAAAGGGGGAATTGCCGCAAAGCTTAAAATCCCGCCTTTTGCCGCCGGTAAGCTGATGCCTCAGGCAAGAACTTTTTCCAGGGAACAGATTCTTTCTTATGTGAATTCCTGTGTTGAGGCGGAAGAAGCGGTTAAAACGGGAAGACTTTCGGATCGTATGGCAGTGGAGCTTTTGCTGACTGCAAAATACTAGAATAACAGGTCGTCTGTATCAGAAGACGGGAGGTTGAGGAACTGGTGAGTAGTTCCTTATCGCTCCCGTCTTCTTTCACTTTGAAAGCCAAAAAATATATCATCATTTATATTGTCATTTTTATCATTGCCGCAACAGAGAGCCTGGTGAGCTGCAATCGTCTCCAGGGTATCGGACAGCTGACTAAAAATACAGCTGAGGAGCGCTACTTCTTCAGCTGTCCGCCCTTGTGCAAGACAGCAGGCAATGGATGACACAAGTGTTACTAATTCGCAGGACTGCATAGTTCATCACCTCTGCATAATATATGTTGTATCAGGTGACATTAAGATAAGAAAAAAATTATTCTGCCATTTTATAAATATTAAACGGTTCAAAAAGAATTAAATAGTTGTCCTTTTGCAGTCCCTTCTCATATTTTGTCCGATAGCATTCCAGTGCTTCCAACAGAAATTCTTCCGTAACCTCTAAATGTTCCGCGATCTCAAAGCTGTTCCTGCAGCCGGCTTCTTTCGCGGCAACCAGCTTCTCCAACGTGATCATTTTGTTATAAGCCCATAAACGTGCCGTGCGTTCCTGCTTCCTGTTAGAAACAACAGACTGATCCAGTATATCTCCGGTAGTGGTGTAATAATGTCCAAGTTCCTCCGCCAGTACGCAGGCTTTCTGACAGCCAGACATGTTCTGCCGTATGAGGATCTGGTCGCCCCGAATCCGTCCGTCATTACCAATTAATGGTTTTTCTTTAATCATGATTCCGTCAGAGTCTGCTTCCTCTAATAATATGTCATAATTCAAATAAATCACCTCAACGAATTTTATTCCTTACTCATCGAAAAAGGCATCATCATGCTGTCTCATTTCCTCAGTCACTTCAATATCCGTCCGCTCATGAGCCGCTACCGGCTGTAAATAAGATCTGGAATTTGTACCCAATGGCCGGACAACCGGATCCGCTTTTGTATATTGAGGGATGTGCACCATCTCACTGACCCGTTTCAGCGCCTCTTTTTGTCCGCTTTCATTGAGCTTTTGGAAATTACTGAGCATTTCTCTTGCAGACTCTCCCAAACAGCTGTTTTCATGATCCAGCGCAAAAACCTCTGTTTCCTCCCAGCCCATAAGGGAAGCCGGAGTTGTTCTCAGTGCTTTTGCAATTGCGGTAATTTTAGACTGGGGAAGGCCTCTGCCGTCTACCTCTATTTTATTGATGGAAGAACGGGATTTGTAACCCGCCTTATTCGCAAGCTCTTCCTGAGACATTCCCAATTCCTCACGTCGTTGTTTTATAATCTGACCGATATCCATAGGACCACCTCCATGACAGCATTATATCACGGAGTAGAATTACTTTCAACAAAAATTGAAAAACGTGTTGACAAAAAGGAAACGACGGAGTATGATGATGGTGTAGACAAAAAGACTACAAGAAAGGAGGACAGGATGACCAATACGGTTCGGCTAAATGAGTTGATAAAAGAATCCGGGCTGAAAAAGGGGTGGATTGCGGACAGACTTCACTTGTCCAGCTATGGGTTTCGGAGGAAACTGTGGAATAAGAGTCAGTTTAAGGCGGGTGAGATTATAGTGCTGTGTGAGTTGCTTGGGATTGCATCGTTGGAGGAGATTAGTGATATTTTTTTTAATGATTGTGTAGACAAAAAGACTACAGTAAATAGAAAGGAGGTTGAGTTAAATTGTGACATTTAATGAATTGCAAAAGCTATTAATGAATGAAACAAAAGAACTGTTAAAGAATATGACCTTTCTTGATTCAAATGGGAGGGATACAGAAATACTCGGATATCCACAAGCGGCAGATTTTAACGGACTACCCGGACAGGACTTACTATTACAGGGCAAGGAAGTAATCCTTCCGTATTTTCTGGTCAGACTGGATCGGGTGGAATATAGAAAAAAAGATGCCGATGATAAAAATCTTGGAAGTGTAGTATTGGAGATCAATATTTGCAGATGCCAAAAAGATGGATTTTATCTTCTGACAGCTGCAATTGAGCGAATTACCCACAGATTTTTAACTGATCCCTTTTTACAATCATTCTGGTGTGAACGAGCAATAAACATAAGCTTTCCCAAAAAAGTCACTCCTTCATATTTTACAGGAGAAATTGAAATGTTTTGGAATATGCCAGAACTGGAGTCAGGAGGAATTTTATGAGCGAAAACGAAGCGTTGATTTATGTAGGCCCATCAATGGATCAGATTGTAAGGAACGGGGCATCATTTCGTGGCGGATTTCCCCCCAGACTCACAGAACTACTAAACGCACATCCGTTTATAAACGAGTTAATGGTGCCGCCAGAGTTACTGGCGGAAGCAAAAAAGAACATCCGGAAATCAGATAGTAATTTAAATACGCTATACCGGAAAGCAGAAAATATCAGGAGGAAAAAATAATATGTCATATAAACATGGTATTGAAGTAATTGAAAATAAAACATCCTTTCCAACCCCGTTATCAACCCGTTATGGAGTACAGGTTGTGTGCGGTACCTCACCGGTGAATTTAGCTGCAGATCCCTATGCTATGGTAAATGCTCCGGTTAAAGTAGATAGTTTCGAAGCAGCAGCAAGGCTGTTTGGATACAGCGATGATTGGAAAAAATATACGCTTTGCGAAAGTATGTATGCAAGCTTTAAGCTGTTTCAGGTATCGCCGGTTATTTTTATTAATGTACTTGATGCAAAAAGGCATTTTAAAAATGTGGACGAGACCGTGTATCCGGTAAAGAATCATCAGATCACTTTAAAAACAGACGGTGTATTAAAGGATACTGTCAGGATCACTGTGAAGCAGGAGGAGTCAGTAAAGCAGCTTGCGGAGAATGCAGATTTTATTATGGATTTTGATGAAGCTGGAAATTTAATCGTTACTTTGCTGCGTTCCGGTATTGCCTATGACTCCAATGAATTAAAGATTTCATTTCATGTCATTGCTCCGGAAATGGTGACAGAAGAAGATGTGATCGGATCTTACAATGTTGAGACTGGAGAAGAGACCGGTTTGGAAACTTTGCGTCAGATTTACCCAAGATACGGGCTGGTACCAGGCGTTCTTCTGGCTCCTGGCTGGTCCCAAAAGGCAAATGTGGGTGCAGCTCTTCAATCAAAGTGTGAGGGAATCAGCGGTATTTTCAGAGCAATGTGCCTGTTAGACTTAGATACAGAAAAAGCCAGTAAGTATATGGACTGCCTTGTGGCTAAGAAGGAAATGGGATATGACGAAAAGCACTCTGTCGTACTATGGCCAAAGGTGACGAAAGCAGGTAAAACCTATCATTACTCTTCCGTCTATGGAGCAATGATGAGTTATTATACGGTCACTAATGGCGATGTTCCTTATATTTATCCATCAAATAAGCTTTTAAATATTGATGGGGCGGTGCTTTCCAACGGAAAAGAGGTTTATCTTGACCAGGTTCAGGCAGGAGAATTAAACGGATATGGAATTGTAACCGCATTTCATGATAACGGTTGGAAATCATTTGGCAATAATACCGGATGTTATCCTGGTAATGATGATCCCAAAGACCGTTGGATTGGCTGTCGTAGAATGTTTGATTTCATTGCAAATTATTTTATCACTGTCTATAGAGCCAGACTTGATGAAGGAATGAACCGGAGAATGGTGGATGACATTATCAACAGCTTTAATATATGGGGCAACAGTTTAATGGCTGCCGGTATGTGCGCTGGTCTGTACGCAGAATACCGCAATGATGAAAATACGCTGGAAGATGTGCTGGCAGGACATATGAAGATCAGAATTCATTTTGCTCCCTATACGCCGGCAGAGTACATACTGGCAGTAGAAGAATTTGATGTAACAGCTTTTGAAAATGCAATGAAAGCGGAGGAAGAATAATATGTTAAAACTACATTTAATCAACAGATATACAGTATATAAAGGTGGTAAGGAATTAATTGGAACTGCTGAAGAGGTAAAGCTTCCAGAGATTACTAATAAAACGGACAGCCTGGAAGGCGCAGGAGTAGGCGGAACAATGACGGTTCCTGTGATTGGATTGGTAGACGATATGGAAATGGAGATACCGTTTCTGTCTTTGTGCAAGGACGTGTTCTCTTTAATGGATCCCACTCAGACAGCAGACATTACCTTAAACGGTGCACTTCAGGGCATGGATGGAGGAGACGGCAGTGTAGGGTATAAACCGGTATCCATCTCCGTTCGTGGAGTGGTAAAGAAGTTTGCACCTGGCTCTATGAAATCAGGCGCAAAGATGAGTTCCAGTGTAACACTTGGTTTAAGCTACTACAAGATCGTACTGGATGGGAAAACAGTGCTGGAGATTGACAAGTTAAACGGCATCTATGTTGTAAATGGTAACGATGTATTAAGCGAAGTAAGAGAGATGTGCTAAGGAGAGAAGTCATGGAAAAAGAGAAAAAGGTTTTAAAGGATAACGAGGCGGTTTCAAATCAGGAATGGCTGAAAATAAAATTAAAGGAGCCAGTGGAATATCAGGGGATCCGTGTGGACAGCCTCGATCTGACTGGAATGGAATCGCTTACAGGCAGGGATTTAAACTCGGTTTACGATCTTTACGCCAATATGGGAGGAAGCGGAATAATCATGCAGGAAGCAACTCTACTTTTTGCACAGATTATTGCTTCCAAGGTGACAGGCTTTCCGATTGAACTCTTTTATATTTTAAAGGCTGGAGATTCTGTTAAAGTGAAGAATCGGGTGTATCGTTTTTTCTTCCTCGAGGGATAAGCTGCGCAGAAGATATCCGTAAGGTTAATAAAGCATTTATATTTGCGGGCCGGTATACGAAGGCCGGCCCGGAGTTTTATTTTTCCCTTCCATTGAGCCAGGCTGCCAGACTTATTAAGGATGTGGCAGAAACAGCCAGGGAGGAGAATAGGGAAAGAAGTGTGAGGTGAGAATTATTGCATCAGGTGATGAAAAAGAGAAGGCAGTAAAAGCACTTGGGGAAGCCTCTGATAAATATTTTAATACTATAGCCAAAGGAAGCTCATTGGCAGTTGAAAAAACCAAAGCTTTCTTAAAGGAGTCTGTCACTGCAGGCTTAGAGTTTGAGACTCAAATGAGCTCTGTTGAAACAATTACGAAAGCTTCTTCCTATGAAATGGAGCGTCTTAATCTGGCAGCCAGGAAAATGGGAGAAACCACAGGTTTTTCTGCCAAGGATGCTGGCAAGGAATTGGAACGTATGGCTTTGGCTTAATAATGGGTCGGCTGAATTGAAAGGTTCAGCGCATACCGGGGAAAATCGGTGAAGGCTAAAATTGCAAGAGATACAGACTGCAGTCATGCTAATACCGAGAGAGCTGCGGATCAGGCGGTTTTTGTAACGCATAGGAGTTGAGCGTTTTGAGAGCAAAAAAACTCCCACGAGTCTCCGGCACGGTTGTCTTAAAGGGCAGTCTGAGATAGTTAGCCGCTATCAAACCTAACGTAAAACGAGGGTGAAGATGTATGCTGAGCTTACAGGAAACTGTAAGAAGCAGAGGATAAAAAGCCTTTGCGGTAACACACTGGGATGGAAAACAGAGGATATGTTAAAAGGGCTGCCAGGAGTTATGACCCTTGCAGCAGCCTTTGGACAAGATTTAGGAAGTGTTTCAGGGACTTTAACAGACACCATGAAAGCGTTTGGAATGCAGGCCGATGATTCTGCTCGGATGGTCGATGTTCTGGCTCAGGCTTCAATAAGCACAAACACCAGTCTGGATATGATGGGAAAGGCACTTAAAGGAGCAGCACCGGCAGCATCTGCATTTGGTTACAGCGTTGAAGATACAGCAATGGCGATTGGACTGATGTCTGATGCAGGTATTCAGGGTGAAGCAGCGGGAGAATCGTTGAAAAATCTGATGACTCATTTATCAGAACCCACCAAACTGGTTCAGAACTATATGGATCAGTTATCCGTATCATTAAAAGACAGCTCCGGTGAGATGAAGCCGTTTGGTACTATTCTTTCAGAACTAAAATCAGGTTTTTCGGGATTATCAGATGCACAAAAAGAAGAGTATGCTTCGGGGCTGGTGGGTAAAGACGGCATGGCCGGTTTTCTGGCCATGATGAAAGGCTCCGATGAGGAATTTATCAGGCTGAAAGATGCCATGGAGAATAGTGAGGGAGCTGCCCAGAAGCTTTCTGATGTTCGGCTGGATAATCTGGCAGGTGATGTATCCCTCTTTAGTAGCGTATACGATGGAATAGGTCTTGATGTTTACAGCAATATTTCTGACGATTTAAGAATGATTGTTCAGGGGGCAACCAAATGGCTTCAAAGCTTTGGGGAGACTTTGGAGATTAATATTCCCACAGCAAGAAGATTCATGTCTGAATTTGCAGATGGTCTTGTGAAAACTTTTGGACCAGTAAAGGCAGTTGGGGAATGGTTTTTAAATCATCCGGAGGCAATTAATGGGGGCATTACTGGAATTACAGCTGCTTTTGCAACATTTAAAGCAGCCAATATAGGTATAAGTGTATTAGGAAAATTATCGTCGCTTGTAACTGCCTGGCCTTTGGCTGCATTTGGCTTGGCGGCGGGGGCAATCGCGGGAGTTTTTATGGCAGTGAAGGCGCACAATGATAAATTAGCGCGACATGATCTGGAACAACGGTTTGGATCTATAAAACTTTCTGTAGAAGAGCTTGATGCCACTGCTAAAAAAATCGTAGATAATGGCAATTTAAATAACTTATCTAAAGCATTTGGAGAGTTGGATAAAGTGAAAGATCTTTCTAAAAACTTTAAAAACAACAATGATAATCTGGATAAGTTAATATGGAAAGTTGGCATGGGATTTGAGCTGGACGAAAGCGATAAGGATATGTTTGCCTCTTCGGTTGATGGATTGGTAAAAGGTGCACTGGATATTGTTGAGCAAACACAGTATTCTGCAAATATAAATATCCAGGCTTTATTTGGTTCAGATAGTAATATAGGAAATCAGTTAATTGACAGCTTCAATGCTACTTACCAGTCAATTGGTTCTCAAGTGAATGAAAAAGGAAAACAGCTAGGGGAAGTTTACAAAAATGCTATAGTTGACGGTGTGATTGATTCCAAGGAAGCTGAAATGATAAGATCCCTTCAATCAGAGTTAACTAATGTAACAAATCAGGTCATAAAATCCAGGTTTGAGGGAAAAATGCAGAGAATTATGATGCAGTACTCTGGTAAAGATTTAGATCCTGATACATTTAATAATCTGCAGCAAGAAATAAAGGATACCCTTGCCGAAGAACGTGAGCAGCTGATGCAGGTTATGGATCTAAGTCTGGGAGATTTGGAATTGCAATTGAATCGTGGAGATATTTCCGTTCAGGAATATGATAACAGAAAGAAAATAATAAAGGATCAGTATCATAATCAAGAAATGGAGTATCAGGCGAATGGTGTTTCTTTCTCTGTAAGTACGATAGCAGATGCATATCAGGATGTATTCAAAGATATTATTCCTGAGGTCAAAACTGGTTTGGATGATGTAATGTTAGATATCAGAAACGCTCAAAATGCAAACGTATTTTCACCAAATTTTTTATGGGAACAAATGGGCTTTGATAAAATTGACAATGATGAAATGGATAGTCTTCAAAGTAATTGGAAAGCTATGAAATCAGATTATGCTCAGTTACAAGCCGAGTTTAATGGTTATCTGGAACGTGGAGAGACAGTACCTGAATCCGTTGCTAAAAAGTTGTCAGATGCATCATTTATAGGAGCGGCAGCTGGTGATAAACATGCATTATGGCAAATGATTGGGATAAATGCAGCGGGTAATTCCGATTATATGGCAGCAATAGAAAAAGCCAGGAATGCGGATATAGAAATACCTGAAGAAATAGCATTATATCTTGATAAAGGAGGTCCTGTAGTAACAAACGCCGTAGACAGGTTATATGATCTGGCGGAGACCACAGCAAACGATAAAACAGCTGATATAGTGGTTAAAGGTAATGTTCGATGTTTATTTAATTATCCTAACGATGAACCTCAACTTATTGCATTTAAAGGAAAGCAAGGATATGAATTACCACCTCTAAATAAAACTGAAGCGGAGGTAGCACCTAATGTAGAACGAAATGCCAAAGGAGGATTAATAAGCCACCCCACAATATCCTGGTTTGCGGAAGAATACCCAGAAATGGCAATTCCAATAAATAATTCGAAGCGTTCAAGGATGCTTTGGCAGGAAACAGGCCGGCTGATTGGAGCCTATGAAGATAATAACTATGGAAGAATCTATGAGAGTATGACTTCATTCAATTCAAGTGGTATGAATGGTGGTGACTCATTTGCTCCCGTGTTCAGTCCAACTATCTATATTAATGGAAAAAATGCCTCCAGAGAAGAAACACAAGGAGCGGTTCAAATGACGTATGAGCAATTTAGAGAATGGGCTTCACAACTTCAAAGAGAGAGAGTCCGGGTAGCGTTTTAGGAGGTTAAAATGACAGAGCAGTATGTAACAGAACAGGGTGATACCTGGGATTTGGCAGCTAAAAAAGTATACGGCGAAGAAAAATATCTTGATTATTTAATGAGTAATAATCTTAACTGTTTAAACTATTTTATATTTCCAGCAGGAGTCTCTTTAAAGACACCAGTACTTCCAACAGGGACGGTAAATGGTGTTCCGGAATGGAGAATTAAAAGCAAATAAATGCGTCAGGAGGGGTGGCATACGGGAAATCCAAGAAGAAAGTATTTAAGCGTTGTTTACAATGGAATTGATATATGGAACAATTTATCTCCTTACATAGAAAGCTTTTCTTATGAGGATTCGGTGGATGAATCAGACACCATTTCCATATCATTAAGCGACCGTGATTTAAAATGGAGCCGAACCTGGCTTCCGGAAAAAGGTGATAAAATGTCTCCTTCCATTATTCTTGAGAATTGGAACTATGAAGGGGAAAAGATGACAGTAGTATGCGGAGCTTTTTTAGTAGATGATTACTCTTTCTCCTGTCCTCCCTTTTCCTGCACAATCAATGGAGTCTCTGCTCCTGTGGACACTTCATTTAAAGAATCAGAAAACACAAAGACATGGGAAAATGCAACAGTTCGTCTGATTGCCAATGAAATTGCTGCAAAATATGGTTTAGAACTGATATTTGAAGTCAGTGAAGATATTGCGGTTTCAAAAACAGAACAGGACAAGCAGCCAGACAGTGAATTTTTGAAAAATCTATGTGAAAAATATGGTCTGGGCATTAAGGTATATTCCAACCGGCTGGTTATATGGGACTTAAAACAGTATTTTGAGAAATCCCCTGTACTTACCATTGTACCGGATATGGTATCAAAATGGACATACAACAGCACGATACAGGGTACTTATACCGGAGCCAAGGTAAGTTACGCGAACCCCAATAATGAGAATACGGTTGAAATATTGGTTGGCACGGAAGAACGGCTTTATAAAACCAATCAAAAAGCAGACAGTGAAGCAGATGCCAGACGGATTGGAGAGAGCATTTTAAGAAATGCCAATCGTAAAGAAAGAACTATGAAGCTGACGATTCCACCCAAAATGTCTTTATATGCAACCTGCAATGTTAAATTATCCGGATTTGGTAATCTGGACGGTAAATATTTTGTTGAAAAGGTATCTCATAGTTTATCTGGTAAATCATACGACATGCAGGTAAGTCTCAGCTGTATATCAAGAGACAGTGAAAATTCAGAAGTGGAATCGAAAAATGAAACAGCTCAGACCAACGGCAACACTGCCCATGGTAATTACACGGTTGTCAAAGGAGACAGCTTATGGAGTATTGCAAAACATTTTTATGGAAGCGGAAGTAAATCTCAGGATCTTTATCAGAAAAATAGAGATCTTATTGAATCGGAAGCTGTAAAGAGGGGAAAGAAGGATTCTGGGAACGGTTACTTCATCTACCCTGGTATGTCTCTTATCATACCATGAAAGGAGAAAATATGAATGATGTAGTCAGAGTCGGGAGAATTTCTTCTGTAAATCAGGAAAATGGAATGGTCAGAGTTTATTATCCGGACAGAGACAGTACGACTTCAGAACTGGGAATGTTTTATTTTCTGGGAGAGTACAAACCTCCGAGAGTAAATGATCAGGTAATTGTTCTTCATCTGTCTAATGACACCAGTTCAGGCGTTGTATTGGGCGGATTCTGGAATGAAGTCAAAAAGGCTCCCAGGGAAATGACCTATAAAAAGGAGATGGACAGTAACAGTTATGAATCTCTTCAAAATGGAACATTTACATTGCATTCCCAGGAAATCAGTCTGGAAGGAGAAAAAGGAGCAATCAGTCTTACTGAAATTCTGAATTTGAAAGCCAGACTGGAAAGATTGGAAAGGAGTCTGTCGCAATGATTGGTATATTAGGAAGTCTGCGTTTTAAAGTCAATGACAATCGGGTATTTACTTTTCAGAATTTAAAGAGAGAAATATCAGCGTCATGGAGTACCATGGAACGGATTGGACAGAAGCCTCTTAGTGAATTCAACGGGCCTGACCTGCAGACCGTAAGTTTTGATATAACATTGGATGCGTCTTTGGGTGTGAAACCAAGGTATCTTTTAGGAGTACTGGAACGAATGGTTGAGACAGGGGAAGTAAATACACTAGTAATTGGCAAAAAAAAAGTCGGAAAAAACAAATGGGTTATTACTAAAAGTTCGGAAGCCTGGGAGGTTGTATTAAGAGGAGGTGAATTGTACCGAGCCAGCGTTTCTTTGACTTTACAGGAATATTTGTGAGGTAGGTAAATGGTAAATTACGAATTATCAATAACTGGTTTGTCCGGCAGGCTGGAAGAGGAATTAAAGAGAAACTTAAAAGCGCTGTTGGGAACAAGAGCTGGATCCCAGCCGGCTGACAGAGATTTTGGAATCTCATGGGGGTGTCTCGATGAGGTTCCGGAAGCAGCAGAAAGCCTGTTTTTTCTGGAGGTAACCAGTAAAGTGGAAAAATATGAGCCAAGAGTATCTATAAAAGATATCACATTTGAGAACAAAGAGGGGACTATTATTCCACACATATATTTTGCAGGAAAGGAGGAAATATAATGGAAAGCAGATTTTCTGATTATCCAGAGGTCAGTTTTATAGAAAATACAAGTTTCTCCGACTTACAGGAAAGGTTGATCCATGATTATGAAGAGAAGTACAGAGAGTTAACCGGTGAAGATGTTTCATTGGGACTGGCCGACCCTTATCGTCTCATTCTGTATTCCTGCGCAGTTGCAATATATCAGGGGTATCAATATGAAGACAAGGCTGGAAAAATGGGATTGCTGAAATACAGCACAGGTGAATTCCTGGATAATCTGGCAGCATTTAAAAAAGTAAAAAGAAATGAAGCGGCGCCCGCACGTACGGTGATACGGTTTACGCTGGCGGATAAGGTTGAACGGGCGGTAGTCATACCAAAAGGAACCAGAGTGAAAGGTCCTGATTTATATTTTACAACAACAAAGAAAAGTGAAATAAAGTCAGGGCAGTTATATACAGATATAGCAGCTGAGTGTGAACAGAGCGGAACGATAGGAAACGGTTATCTGCCAGGCGAAATTAAATGGTTAACGGATTTGCTGCCTTATACAATGAAAGTTTCAAATATTGTGACGACCAGTGGTGGTGCAGACAGGGAAAATGATGAAGAACTGGCAGAGAGAATTTATTTATCTCCAGTCAGCTATTCCACTGCCGGTCCGGAGCGAGCGTACGAATATTGGGTTAAAACATTTAGCCCTGCAATTGGAGAATGCCTTATCACTTCAGAATCTCCGGGGGAGGTGGATATCTATGTTACCATGGCAGATGGTACGATTCCTGACGATGTTTTTTTAAAGAATTTGGAGACATATTTATCAGATAGCAATATCAGACCCTTAACAGATCATGTAGTTGTAAAGAAACCTGAGGAAATAAAATATAATATTGAACTGATTTATTATATTCTCAATGAAGACAGAGACAGGGAAGAAACCATGAAGGAAGCCGTTTCAACTGCCTGCAATAATTACATAACATGGCAAAAAAAGGTGGGGAGAGATATCAATCCGGCACAGCTTCTATATTACATTATGGGTACAGGAGTAAAAATGGCTGATATTGTAGAGCCAGTATTTACAGAAGTACCTAATTCCGCTCTGGCAGTACCGGATAAAATCACTTTGGCTTACGGAGGAAGACGGGATGATTGATTTTTATCATGGTGAGATCAATGATATTATGCCGTATAACCTGATTACTCCTGAAACGAAAGCGGTCAGTTATGCTGTGAGCCAGGCGATGAAAAAATTACAGGAGTATTCTCAGGCAAGCCATTTATATGGAGAAATTAAAAAAGTACCGGAAGCTGTTTTAGATCTTCTGGCATTGGAACTTAATACTCAGTATTATGAACAGACAATGCCAAGGACTTTAAAAGAAGAGCTGATTGTACAGACAACCGCCTGGTATATGAGATCAGGAACTCCTGGTGTACTCAAAGAATTTTTGAGTGCGGTGCTTGATGGGGGAGAAATTAAGGAATGGTATCAGTATAATGGAGCTCCTTTTCATTTTAAAGCAATAGTTCAGGTAGGGGAACACGAGATTCTGCCTGGATATGGATCAGAGATAAAGAGGCAGATAGAGTTATATAAAAATGCCAGATCGTGGCTTGAGTATGTAGAATTTGTAATAAATTCTATTGCTACATGTGAAATTAGTTATGACAATGCGATCCGGTTTCGCAACCGATTTTATCCTCGGGTAAATACTCCTTATTTAAGTCTGGATGGGTTATGGAAACTGACTGATAAGAAACTGAGCGGATATGATAGTGATGAAAGAATTGATTTTTATCCTGTTGTACAAAAATTCCATGTTAGAGTTTCGAAGGATATATTACTAGACGGAAATATGAGGTTTATGAATACGGTTCCAGTAGATCGATCCAGAGATGAACGCTTTCGTCTGATTGAGTTTCTGAAAGTTAGATCTGAGGGGAAAAATGTACTTAGAATAAAAAATGAAGTTAAAAGTGAAATTAAAACAGGAAATATCAGGGTTACTACATTAAATGAATTATCTTCAGAATGGAGTCTTGATATTTCCAGATCATTAAACGGAGGACTAACCGTTTTATAGAAAGGATGATAAATATGGCAGATATTACAAATGGAGTTATCACACTAACTGGAAGGAAAAAATTCTGTAAAGCACATGCTGGAGATATGACACTTCCAATCATTACTCATATGGCCTGGGGCGATGGAGGAGTAGAAGACAATGGAAAGCCCAAAACAGCTTCCGGAAATGAAATCGGTCTCTACAATGAATTGATGAAGAAGGAAATTGAAACTCATGTTTATACCGATGAAACGGAAACAATCTGCCGCTATACGGCTACTCTTAACAAAGGAGAACTGACCGGAAGTGAGATATCAGAAATGGGATTGTTTGATGCAGAAGGAGATTTAATTGCATACCGAACCTTCATGCGAAAAGGGAAAGATGCAGATATTCCTCAGATCTATGATATGGATGAAATATTTTAAGGAGGTTTAACAATGGCATTTTGTGATGTAAAGAATCCGCCGGAATTTACGGCTGAAATTCGTAAATGGGACAGGGATACGCTGGCAGATGGCCAGGAGATGGCGGTTGAGATTGAACAGCTTTTTAATAATACTTTTTATAATAAGATGGTTCAGGAGCAGCATGAACAGTTAATAGAGGTAAGTATTCCGGCTTCCGGCTGGAGCGATACTGCTCCTTACAGCCAAAGAGTAGCGGTGGCGGGGTTGAAAGCAACTGATAATCCGTTACTAAGTCCTTGTACGCCTAAAAGTCTGGATGCTGCAGCGGTAAAACTTAGAAGAAAAATGACCGGGATGATAACTTACGGGGAGACAGAAGATGAATATGTAACGTTCTTTTGCGGAGAAAAGAAGCCAATAGAAGATTTTAGTGTATATCTGAGAGGAGTGAGTGCAAATGGGTAAAGTGAGTATTTCAGGGGCCGGAGGTGCTGGAGCCGGGTCTGATGAGTGTACTGCTACTAGCTCCGAAGTGTTAAAAGGATACACTGCCATTACAAGTGATTCAGATGATGAAATTGTAGAAGGTACCCTGGAGTTGACCGGTGATGCAGCAGATAGTCAGGTTCTTGACAAAAGGACCTATTATAATAAAGACGCTAGAGTGAAACGTACTGGCAATATGCCAAATTGTGGGGCTATATCAACTGTACTTAATGCAGGAGGAAGCTATACAATTCCTGCTGGATATCACAATGGCTCCGGGAAAGTTGCAGCTAATAGTTTAATAAGCCAGACCGGAGGGACGGCTTCAGCGGCACATATCCTAAGTGGACAAACGGCTTGGGTTAATGGCACTAAAGTCAGTGGTACAATCCCAATTCAAAATGCCGAGATTTCTGGTACTGATCGGGCATGGTCTCAAGGTATGTCTAACTGGGCGGGAACAATAAATTTAAGGGTTAGAAATGGTCATTACTTAAATGGAGTCAATTGGATTCAGCAAGACATTCCTAATTTTCGACCAGAGAATATAAAAAATGGTGTAAATATCGGTGGTGTAGTTGGAACATTTCCCGATTATAGTTATTTGGCAGTCGGACAAACGTCTTTTTAAACGGGGTTTTCTCAGGCGTACTTACTGGGGGAATCCGTGAATATGGCTATAATTTTGGCATAGAAATATCCAGTTCAGGAATTTGTATGGGTAGAGGAGAATATTATGACAATAAAGATAGAGGACATACTATTACCTCCAGAATAGTCAATAAGTACAGTATTAATATGACACCATTTAAAACAATTAGATTATATTATAAAACTGATTATTACTTGAATAGTAATGGTCTTGATGCATTGGGATATGGGTGCGCTATTCTATCAAATGATAATAAACATAGCGTATTAAAAAGTATTGATAATTTATATGCAGGATTTCTTGTAGATACTGTTACCGATATTGATATATCTAATATAAATACCCAGGCTTTTTTTTCAATAGGTTTTGCTTGTGTTTCAAGAACTACCCAAGGAGGATCGGTTTATATTTCTAAAATAGAATTTTTAACTTAAATACAAATATTTATGATATTAGATGAAAAGGATAGTATTTACGTAATAGGATATGGTGAAAATTAATCATACACGTAAAATGAGTTTAATACAGTAATATTATCCAATAATTAAATATATAAAAGCAGGCGCAATCACTACCCCCTATAGAAAAAATTATAAGAAAGGTTTAGGAGAAAAAAATGGATAAAATCGTAGAATTACTTGCTCTTGCATGGGGAAGTCCAATTATTAAACTTGTTATTTTAGCAGTAGTAATGGACACCTGCTTCGGCTGTATTAGAGCAATAAAGGAACATATGTTTAATAGTTGTTTTGGTATAGATGGCGCCATTCGCAAAGTATCAATGGTAGCCTCTCTGGCGTTTCTTTTGGTACTTGATCAAATTATACATCTAAATTTAATTGGTTTCATTCCCGAAGCAATCCGGTCCTATCTACCAGTTAATGCAATAGGTGTTGCCGAGTTTTTCGGTCTTTTATACATAGCCTACGAACTGGTCAGTATTTTAAAAAACATGACATTATGCGGTCTGCCCGTAAAACACATATGGGAAGCCATAAAGAAGTTCCTGTCCCAGTACACCGACGAGCTCCCCGACCGAACCTAAAACCTTACCAAGTACACCGCCCCGTGACATTTTCCCACATTTCTTCATATGATAAATAGAAAGGGACAAGGTGATATCTATGGTAAAAAGCGAATCAACCCAAGACATGAGCAACATCGAACTACTTGGAATACAGGAAAATCTAAAAAATTCCGATTATACAGAAATCGAACGTTTCCGGGAATCCTTTGACGCAGATGACATGGGATTCTCGGGAAGAAGGGAGGGGATTTAAGTGGAAATAAACAAACTTCTAACCCCATATAACTACAGTAACGGCGAGTTAAGCCGTATTAAATATATCGTCATTCATTATGTAGGAGCGCTGGGAGGGGCAGAAGCAAACTGCAAATACTATGCCTCCCAGTACGTAGGCGCCAGCGCCCACTACTTTGTAGGCTTTACCGGAGAAATCTGGCAGTCCGTTGAAGACAAAAACGTTGCATGGCACTGCGGAGCCAAAACCTATATCCATCCGGAATGCCGCAACAGCAACAGCATTGGCATCGAGCTGTGTGTCAGAAACAAAGGCAGCCAGTCTGACACAAGCAGAGACTGGTACTTTGAAGACGCAACCGTAGCTTCAGCAAAGAAACTGACTAAGCAGCTGATGGAACAATACGGAATCAAAGAAGATCATGTAATCAGACATTACGACGTAACCGGTAAAATCTGCCCCAATCCTTATGTATACAATAACACCATTCACACCTGGGAAGATTTTAAAGATTCTCTTTTATCCGCAGCAGAAGTAAAATCCGGCTGGGTGGAAGATGAGAACGGCTGGAGATTTTATTTAGGGAATACAGGAGATTATGTGAAAAATGACTGGTATCAGGATGGAGATACCTGGTACTGGTTTGATGAAGCCGGATATATGGTGAAAGATACCTGGAAAACCGGAAGTGACGGAAAGTGGTATTATTTAGACAGTTCTGGGAAAATGGCAAAAGACCAGTGGGTGATCTGGAAAAATGAACTTTACCGCGTGACAGCTGACGGCAGTATGTATGAGGGTGAGCTGCACTTAAAGTCAGACCAGAACGGCGCACTTCAGATCCAATAAGAACCTGGCGGGATCCGGTGAACAGAGACCCCGGCAATCCCGCCAAACCAAAAAATCCCATTCAGCGGGTTAGTCTGAATGGGATAAATATCGTTTATGAATTAAGCCATTGCGTTAACAGCTTTAGAGATTCTGGATACTTTTCTGGAAGCGTTATTCTTATGATATACGCCTTTAGTAGCAGCTTTGTCGATCTCTGTAATAGCACTTACTAATAATGCCTGGGCAGCAGCCTTGTCACCGGCAGTAATAGCAGATTCCACTTTCTTAATGGATGTTTTCACTTTGGATCTGATCGCTTTGTTTCTAGCAGCCTTAGTTTCGTTAACTAAGATTCTTTTCTTTGCAGATTTAATGTTAGCCAATCTGTACACCTCCAATAAAATGTAATATGATTTATTCTTTGTTTTGCATCAAAGCCTGGACACGGACAGTTCAATGTAAACATACTTTTATATTCTAGCTAATTTCGGTACATATGTCAATACATAATTCCTGCTTTTTTGCAGAAAATACCTTAGAAATGCTGGAAAGGAGGAAGAAATGGAAAACACATTTGAAGTACGTACAGACCTTGCAGTTGAAGAAAAAGAAAGTTTTCCTGGTGACGGCGGAGAAATATCAGGAGTATCATTAAGGGAATGGCATCGGGCTGACAGCCGGATTAAAATGACAGAGGTAAAAATTCTTGATGAAAAAGGGTCAAAAGCCATGGGAAAACCCATTGGAACCTATATTACCCTGGAGGCAGACCAGCTGTCTTTAAAAGATGAGGATTATCACAGAGAGGTGTCTAAGGAACTTTCAGCACAGATTTCCAAGCTGCTGGAAGGAAAAGATTTTACAAAACCCAATTTTCATGTGTTGGTGGCAGGACTTGGTAACTCTTCTGTAACTCCCGATTCTCTGGGACCCAGAGTTCTTAATAATCTCCAGGTTACCAGACATTTAAAGGTTCAGTATGGAGACGATTTCTGGCGTGGAAAACCCATGCCTGTGATCAGCGGGATTGCACCAGGCGTTATGGCTCAGACCGGAATGGAGACAGCCGAAATTTTAAAAGGTATTATCAAAGAAACAAAGCCCGATCTCATTATTGCAATTGATGCTCTGGCTGCAAGAAGCGTAAAACGTCTTGGGACAACCATACAGCTTACTGATACCGGAATTCATCCGGGTTCCGGAGTGGGGAATCACCGCAACAGCTTAACAAAAGAAAGCTTAGGGGTACCGGTCATGGCAATCGGCGTACCTACTGTTGTAGGGGCTGCTGCTATCGTCCATGATACAGTGACAACCTTAATTCGGGCACTGTCAGAAAATATGGAAACCAAAGGAATGGGAGATTTTATGGAAAATCTTAATTCTGATGAACAGTATGATCTGATCCGTGAACTTTTGGAGCCGGAATTCGGACCACTATATGTAACCCCTCCAGATATTGACGAAACTGTGAAAGAATTAAGCTTTACCATCTCCGAGGGTATCCACATGACCTTTTTGGGACAGGAAGTTTCGTAGTAAACAGCCACCTTTCTGCATAGTATATTATAATCAAGAATGCAGGAAGGCGGCTATGAAACAGAGCAGTGAACGATTGAACCGGATAATTAAAAAATTAATGATTACAGTAAGCCTGATTCTGGCCGTTTTTTTAAGTCTTAAAGAAGCTTCCCAGGCAGCAGGCAGGCTGGATTTAAAAGATATTCAAAACTGGATTGGAGAGGGCGTTGCAGAAAGCGCCGCCATAATCTGGCGTTACCAGTATCCTGCTTCTGTATGGGAGCAGGAAGGGGAAGGCGGGAAGATACTGTATCAGGAAAAATCACTTGGTAGTCTGTTTTGTGGTTTTTTCTTCAGTCATTCCCCCTTATCCCGTTATACGAATAAAAACGGAACAACAGAGGACTATTACGGTGAAAATGATCCTGCCTACAGGAGTTATTTAGAAAGCGGAAAATTTTACGAGGAACACAGCTTTCTTCTATATGATGGAGGAGAAGAGAGCGGAGAAGACGGAAGTGTAAATGCCGGCGCACCCAAGGTTTCCCAGGAGACAACGGAAACTCAGGCGGCGGCAGAACCCCCAAAACAAGAAGTGGTCAAAGAGCCGCAGCAGACCGTACCTGCCAGTGGGGAAAAGAATTCTGCAATGACCTGTGCATCAAGCAGTATCTGGCCCATTGTGGGAACCACCTACCGGAAGGAGCAGCTGGCAGACTATGATTATATGATGAAGCATTTTTACAGTGTTCATACCTCAACCACGGCTGGACGGGATTTAATGAAAGCCGATCAGTTTCTTTCAGAGAAATTTACTCTGGAAGGTGGAAATGATAAACCCCAGATTTTAATCTACCACACTCATTCCCAGGAAGAATATTCTGACTTTGCTTCTGGTAATAAGGAAGCAACCGTTGTTGGAATCGGGAATTATTTAACCCAGCTGTTAACAGCAAAGGGCTACAATGTCATTCACGATACCTCCGTCTATGACTTGCAAAATGGAAAGCTGGACAGAAACAAAGCATATACATACGCCCTTGATGGCATTACCAGAATTCTTCAGGATAATCCGTCTATCGAAGTGATCCTGGATGTGCATCGGGATGGAGTAAACAGTGATCTGCATATGGTTAATAAGGTTAATGGGAAAATGACAGCTCCTGTCATGTTCTTTAACGGAGTCAGCCAGACTCCCGAAGGCCCCATTGAATATCTGCCCAATCCATACAGAGAGAAGAATCTTGCTTTCAGCTTTCAGATGCAGCTGGACAGCGCAGCCTATTTCCCCGGGCTCACCCGCAAGATTTACATAAAAGGGCTACGCTATAACCAGCATTTAAGAGCCAGATCCGCTTTAATTGAAGTCGGCGCCCAGACCAATTCCTACCAGGAAGCATTAAATGCCATGGAACCCCTTTCAGAGGTTTTGGATATGGTCTTAAAAGGAAATTAAAAATCAACATATTAGTAAAAAAAAAGCTGGAAGCCTGTTATGTTATCAGGCTTATCCAGCTTTGCGTTTCTCTGAAAATGCTATCTGCAGATAGGATAATCAATTGCATGTTAAATTGGGATATGTTACCATAATAACATGAAACAATCGTGTCACTGCAGGGGCGTTGACCTTCCATCATTACATAGATGGGAGGTGATGTGAATGAAATATGACTTTAAAGACCTTATGGCTTTTGGTACATTCATTTTAGCATTGCTTACCTTTATTTTTTATAATTGTAAGTAGCAAATTTCTCTCTGGAGTCCTGAAAATGGACAGAGAAAAACCACCCTTGTATACTTTGGCGAGTTCGAGGGTGGAATTTCAACTCTTTTAATTGGCCAACCCCTTGTAATGGGGCGGTTGTTTCTTTACTATTATTCTAATACATAATTCCTGTATTTGCAAGCGAAAATAGTAACAGGAAATGTATATGATTCAGGGAAATCAACGCTTTCCCGGTGGACAACCGTTAATTTTAATGGTATATTTGAAGACACCAGAAACATCAGAAAAGAGGATTATATTTTATGGCAGCTGCCCAGCAGAATAGAATACGTAATTTTTGCATTATTGCTCATATTGATCACGGAAAATCAACTCTCGCAGACAGAATTATTGAGAAAACAGGACTGCTGACCAGCAGAGAGATGCAGGCTCAGATTCTTGATAATATGGATCTGGAACGGGAGCGCGGAATAACCATCAAGGCCCAGGCAGTTCGTACTGTTTATAAAGCAAATGATGGACAGGAATACGTTTTTAACATGATTGACACACCGGGTCATGTTGACTTTAATTATGAGGTTTCAAGAAGTCTGGCAGCCTGTGACGGCGCTGTATTAGTAGTGGATGCTTCCCAGGGAATTGAAGCCCAGACTCTTGCAAACGTTTATATGGCACTGGATCACGACCTGGATGTATTTCCAGTATTAAATAAAATCGACCTTCCCAGTGCGGAGCCGGAGCGGGTGGTTGAGGAGATTGAAGATGTGATCGGCATTGAAGCTCATGATGCACCCAGAATCTCCGCCAAGACAGGTCTCAATGTAGAAGCGGTACTGGAAGCGATTGTTGAGAAAATACCAGCTCCTGCAGGTGATCCGGAAGCACCCCTTCAGGCTCTGATTTTCGATTCCCTTTATGATTCCTACAAAGGAGTCATCGTATTCTTCCGTGTAAAAGAAGGAACGGTAAAAAGAGGAGATAAAGTGCGAATGATGGCCACCGGTGCGGTGGAAGAGGTAGTGGAAGTCGGATATTTCGGCGCAGGCCAGTTTTTACCCTGTGAAGAATTATCTGCAGGAATGGTTGGATATTTAACTGCCAGCATTAAAAACGTAAAGGATACGGCAGTGGGAGATACCATTACCCATGCTGACAGGCCATGCAAGCAGGCTCTTCCTGGTTATAAAAAGGTAACTTCCATGGTTTACTGCGGTCTGTACCCTTCCGACGGAGCCCGTTACAATGACCTTCGTGATGCACTTGAGAAGCTTCAGCTTAACGACGCTTCCTTATTCTTTGAACCGGAGACGTCACTTGCCCTTGGCTTTGGTTTCCGCTGCGGATTCTTAGGACTTCTCCATCTGGAAGTAATCCAGGAACGTCTGGAACGGGAATATAATTTAGATCTTGTGACGACTGCTCCTGGCGTAGTCTATCATGTATTTAAAAAGAATGGGGAGAAGCTGGAACTGACCAATCCCTCCAATCTTCCTGATCCTACCGAGATTGAATATATGGAGGAGCCCATTGTCAGCGCAGAAATCATGGTAACTACGGAATTTGTAGGAGCCATTATGAAGCTTTGCCAGGAACGCCGTGGTGTTTATCTTGGAATGGAATATATGGAAGCTACCAGAGCCCTATTAAAATATGAACTTCCGTTAAATGAAATCATCTACGATTTCTTTGATGCACTGAAATCCCGTTCCAGAGGCTATGCTTCCTTCGATTACGAGCTGAAAGGCTATGAAAAGTCTGAACTGGTGAAGCTGGACATCTTGGTCAACAAAGAAGAAGTGGATGCACTTTCCTTTATTGTACATGCAGAATCCGCCTATGAGCGCGGCAGAAGAATGTGTGAAAAGCTGAAAGATGAGATTCCCAGACAGCTTTTTGAGATTCCCATTCAGGCAGCCATCGGCGGCAAGATCATTGCCCGCGAGACAGTAAAAGCCATGAGAAAAGACGTACTTGCCAAATGTTACGGCGGTGATATTTCACGTAAGAAAAAACTTCTTGAAAAGCAGAAAGAAGGTAAAAAACGTATGCGCCAGGTCGGTAACGTTGAGATACCGCAGAAGGCATTTATGAGCGTACTGAAATTAGATGATGAATAAAAAAAATATGGAACTTTACGTGCACATCCCGTTTTGTGCACGTAAATGCGCTTACTGTGATTTCTTATCATTTCCCGGTAATAAACGGATGCAGCAGGAATATACAGAACAGCTGCTGGAAGAGATAAAATACCAGAGTGCATATACCAGAGAATATCAGGTCATCAGTATATTTATCGGAGGTGGGACGCCTTCTATTCTGGAAACAAATCAGATGACTGCCATTCTTAACGCATTAAACAGTCAGTTTGACATTCATCCGGAGGCGGAGATTACCATGGAAGCCAATCCGGGAACTGTTACCTCAGAGGCACTCATTCAGTACAAACGTGCCGGAGTAAACAGGATCAGTATGGGACTTCAGTCAGCTGACGATAAAGAACTTGGCTATCTTGGCAGAATACACACCTACGATGAGTTTTTAAAAAGCTATCAGAGAGTGCGCATGGCAGGATTTGATAACGTAAATGTGGACTTAATCTCAGCCATTCCCGGTCAGACAGTGGAATCCTGGAAGAATACATTAAAAAAGGTTACCATGTTAAAGCCAGAGCATATATCGGCCTACAGCCTTATCGTTGAGGAAGGAACCCCGTTCTACGACCGTTATGGAGATCATGTGGAGATGGATAATGATTCTATGACAAGAGAGGAACGAAAGCGTCTGATGTCTCTTCCTGAGCTTCCTGACGAAGACATGGAGAGAGAGATGTATTATCTCACCAGAGAGTATTTAAAAGAACAGGGATATGAGCGGTATGAGATTTCCAACTATTCCAGAAAGGGATATGAATGCAGACATAACATCGGCTACTGGACAGGAGTGGAATACCTGGGTCTGGGACTTGGATCTTCTTCCTATATAGATGGCTGCCGTTATCATAACACAGCAAGTTTTCAGGATTATATCAATGGCAGTTTTGGAAAAAAAGAAGAATTTGACATGCTTTTAAGACAGGAGTTTGAACACCTCTCCATAGAAGGAAAGATGGAGGAGTATATGTTTTTAGGACTCCGCCTGATAGAAGGAGTATCTGCTCATGGATTTGTCAGCAGTTTCGGTCAAAATATCCGCCATGTTTATGGACCCATTCTTGATAAACTGGAGCAGGAAGGTCTGATGGAGTTAAAGGAAGGATTTTACCGGCTGACAGAACGGGGAATTGATATCAGCAATTACGTTATGAGCCAGTTTTTACTGTAACATAAGGGGTATGCAAAGAGAGAACAATTACATTCTTTGCATACCCTTTACTCTATTATAAAGCTTCATCACTGAACCAGAAAAACTTCCATACTCCTGGTACCATAAGCCCGGGTCTCTCCATGGGTATTAAAAAAGATATCAATATGATTTCCTCTTACCCCACTGCCGCAGTCCTCAGCCGTATAAATAACTCCTCCGATCATAAGGCGGCTTCCATAAGGAATCACTCTTGGATCAACGGAAATGGTATGGCCTGCAGTGGCCACTGTACCCGTACTGGTTCTTCCTCCCCATCTGCCTGAGCAGCCTCTGCATGGGCAGTAGGCGGTAGTCTTAAACATTCCAAGAGAACGAAGCCCGTTTGAAGAAGCAAAGGAACCAACCCCATATACCCTGGAGCCGGAAAGCTTCTGCCCGCCGGCATAGGCTTCCACAAGATAGGAGCCGTCCCCATAACTGTTCCAGGGAGCGGATACTTCAAAACCGTAATTACCAGTGCCGGTGCCCTGATCAGCCAGATCCTCTCTGTATTTCGTAGCAGAAGCAGTCAGTTCCCCCACAACACCTCCGGTTGCCTGATTGGTAATGACGACCTTAACTTCCTGGGTGGATGAGGGATCTGAGCTGTTCCAGGCCCATCCCCGGATGCTGGTTTCATCTGCACCGTCTATAATCCCCGTAGTCTGCCCTGCAAGGACATAAGCGGGTGATATCGTATAAAATGCTATCATTAGTAATGTTCCGAGGAACCAATGTAATTTCTTTGTTTTATTCATGTAATAATTACTTCCTTTCTTTTTTACAAAAAGTACATATAAAGTAATATAATATAAATATATGTAACAGATTTGTAATAAATGAGGTACAAGTAATTATTTTACACTTTTTTCCATATTTGTCAAGTTTTTATAGCTTTAATTACCCGGCAGCAGAATTTTCTGCATAAAAAAAGCTGCCGGAAAGGGAGAATTCCGCTTTCCGGCAACCGATATGGACATTGATTTATTATCTTTCTATTACAGCAAATATCTCTTTTGACTGTCTTCCAAAAGCAAGAGCTTCTCCCCGGCTTCCGAAATAGATATCCACTTTGTTTCCTCTGATACCGCTTCCGGTATCTTCCACCGTATAGACAACGCCATCAATCATGACCTTTGATCCAAGTGGCAGTACAGTAAGATCTGCAGATAATGTGTGCAGCGGCTGTGGGATGGTTCCGGAGTAAGTCTTCTGCTGTCTTCCTGAGCTGCTGGGGCAGTAGGCTGTAGCAGAGAATATTCCCAGAGATGCTCCTCTTTCAAAAACCGGACCTGTGGGTGCTTTTTCTTCTGGCAGTTCTTTTTTCTCTATGCCCGGTCCTACCTCATCGCTCATCGTAGCGTCACTTGCAGTAGCAACCGTTTCGGTACTGTTCTTTTTCATTTGCTTATCCGTATCTACACTCCCTGACTGTTGGCTTGCTGTACTCTGGCTATCAGCCGTCTGGGCAGCCATTGCAGTAGTGGATAACAGCAGAATACAAAGGAGTGTCAGAAATCCGGTGATCCGGAATCGTCTTGAAAAACTAATCATGATTTACCTCGCAATCGTGTTGTTATGGTGTATCAATTACCATTATATTACAAAAGTGTTAAATGTCAAGAAAAAAATGTCATAGGCTTTGTAATATTTGATAGAAAATTGAGATAAAATGTACATGCAGGTCACAAAAACTTCATTTAAAAATTTTCAGGAATGTATTGACAAATGTAGAAAAAAAGAATATATTATGAAAAGAAGATGTTAGCACTCCTAAACGTCGAGTGCTAACAAATAACTCTGAAAGGAGCGTGGCAGTTTGGATGATAAGGATCAAGATCAACTGGATGGACGGAAGATCATTATATTAAAAGCAATTATAAAAACTTATCTGGAAACCGGTGAACCGGTAGGATCCCGTACGATTTCAAAATATACGGACTTGAATTTAAGCTCCGCCACCATCCGGAATGAGATGTCTGATCTGGAAGAGATGGGTTATATTATGCAGCCCCATACTTCTGCAGGAAGGATTCCTTCCGATAAGGGATACCGCTTCTACGTGAATACCATTCTTCAGGAAAAGGAAGATGAGTTTACTGAGATTAAAGATTTAATGATAAAGCGTGTGGACCGGGTAGAATCCATGTTAAAGCAGGTAGCAAAGCTGCTTGCCCAGAATACCAACTATGCAGCCATGATCAGTGCGCCCCAGTACCATCATAACAAGTTAAAGTTTATCCAGCTGTCCAAGGTAGATGAGGGAAAACTGCTTGTAGTAATTGTGGTGGAAGGCAATATCATAAAGAACACCATAATCCCCATTCGTTCAGAACTGAGCGACGAAGGAATATTGAATCTTAACATTCTTTTAAATAATGCTTTAAACGGGCTTTCTATAGAAGAGATCAATTTAGAAGTGATCAGCAGGTTAAAGGTCCAGGCAGGTCCCCACAGTGAAGTGGTGGACCGGGTTTTATCGGAGGTGGCAGCAGCCATCAGAGCCGATGATGAGGATCTTCAGATTTATACCAGCGGAGCAACCAATATTTTTAAATATCCGGAATTAAGCGACGGAGAAAAAGCGAGTCAGTTAATCGGTGCGCTGGAACAAAAGGAACTGCTTCAGGAACTGGTAGATGATGTAAACAGTTCAGAAAGCAGCTCCGGAATTCAGGTGTACATCGGAGATGAAGCACCTGTACAGACGATGAAGGACTGCAGCATCGTTACCGCCAACTATGAACTTGGGGAAGGCTTAAGAGGTACCATTGGTATCATTGGCCCCAAGCGAATGGATTATGAAAAGGTACTCAATACGCTGAGGAATTTAATGACCCAGCTGGATACCATTTTGAAAAAAGATGAAAGGTGAAGGGTAGAATATTGAGCATGGAAGATGTTAAAACAGACGAGAATCTGGCAGAAGAGACGACAAATCAGGAAGATGCCGTTTCCTCTGAAAAAGAGATAGACGTTACTTGCGACGGTAAGGAAGAATGTTCCCAGGAACAGGAAGAGACAGCAGAGCCGGAAGACGATGCAAAAGAGGAGCCGGAAAAGAAAGGCTTTTTCGGTAAGAAGAAAGAGAAAAAAGATCCGAAAGATGAGAAGATTGAGGAGCTTACAGACCGTCTTCAAAGATCCATGGCTGAATTTGATAATTTTAGAAAACGCACTGAAAAAGAAAAATCTGCCATGTTTGAAATCGGAGCAAAGGACATTATAGAAAGAATTCTCCCCGTAGTTGATAATTTTGAGCGGGGCCTGGCAGCGATTCCGGAAGCGGATAAGGAATCACCTTTTGCTGACGGTATGGAAAAGATCTATAAGCAGCTGATGAAAACTCTGGATGAGGCAGGGGTTAAGCCCATCGAAGCGGTTGGAATGCCATTTGACCCCAATTACCACAATGCGGTTATGCATGTGGAGGATGATTCTCTTGGAGAGAATGTAGTTTCCCAGGAACTTCAAAAAGGTTACACCTATCGGGATACCGTGGTAAGACACTCCATGGTTCAGGTAGCTAATTAATTATAAATCAGAAACTCTCACAATTTTGTTTAATAAATAGGAGGAAAAAACTATGGGTAAGATCATTGGAATTGACTTAGGAACAACAAACAGCTGTGTAGCCGTTATGGAAGGCGGTAAGCCAGTTGTAATCCCAAACAGCGAAGGCGTTAGAACAACACCGTCAGTTGTTGCATTTACAAAGAATGGAGAAAGACTGGTTGGTGAACCTGCAAAACGTCAGGCAGTAACCAATGCAGACCGTACCATTTCTTCCATCAAGAGACATATGGGTACCGATTATAAAGTTACCATTGATGGAAAGAACTACAGCCCTCAGGAAATTTCTGCAATGATTCTTCAGAAATTAAAAGCAGATGCAGAGGCTTATTTAGGAGAAAAAGTTACAGAAGCAGTTATTACCGTGCCGGCATATTTTAACGATGCACAGCGTCAGGCAACCAAGGACGCAGGAAAAATTGCAGGTCTTGATGTAAAACGTATTATCAACGAGCCGACAGCAGCAGCACTTGCTTATGGTCTTGATAATGAAAAAGAACAGAAGATCATGGTATACGATTTAGGCGGCGGTACATTCGACGTTTCCAACATCGAAATCGGTGATGGAGTAATTGAGGTACTTTCTACCAACGGCGATACCCGTTTAGGTGGAGATGATTTCGATAACCGTCTGACACAGTGGATGGTGGATGAATTCAAAAAGGCAGAAGGCGTTGACTTGTCCGGTGACAAGATGGCGATGCAGAGATTAAAAGAAGCTGCTGAGAAGGCAAAGAAAGAATTATCTTCTTCTACCACAACCAATATTAACTTACCTTTCATTACTGCAACAGCAGAAGGTCCTAAGCATCTGGACATGAACTTATCCAGAGCTAAATTTGACGAACTGACACTTGACTTAATCGAGCGTACTGCCATTCCGGTACAGAGCGCATTAAAAGATGCAGGAATGACAGCAGCAGAGCTTGGAAAAGTACTGTTAGTTGGCGGATCTACCCGTATGCTGGCAGCTCAGGAGAAAGTAAAACAGCTGACAGGCAAAGAGCCTTCCAAGTCATTAAACCCAGATGAGTGCGTAGCAATCGGAGCATGTATTCAGGGTGGCAAGCTTGCAGGCGATGCAGGTGCAGGCGATATCCTTCTTCTTGACGTAACTCCGCTTTCCTTATCCATCGAGACAATGGGCGGCGTGGCTACCAGACTGATCGAGAGAAACACAACCATTCCTACAAAGAAGAGCCAGGTTTTCTCTACTGCAGCAGATAACCAGACAGCAGTAGACATTCATGTGGTACAGGGTGAAAGACAGTTCGCAAGAGACAACAAGACTCTCGGACAGTTCCGTCTGGATGGAATTCCACCAGCAAGAAGAGGTGTTCCTCAGATCGAAGTTACCTTTGATATTGATGCCAACGGTATCGTTAACGTTTCCGCAAAAGATTTAGGAACAGGAAAAGAGCAGCATATCACCATTACTTCCGGATCCAACATGTCCGATTCCGATATCGATAAGGCTGTAAAAGAAGCAGCTGAATACGAGGCTCAGGATAAGAAACGCAAGGATGCCATTGATGCAAGAAATGATGCAGATTCCATGGTATTCCAGACAGAGAAAGCACTTCAGGAAGTTGGAGATAAGATCGCAGATACAGACAAAGCAACGGTTGAAGCTGATTTAAATGCATTAAAAGAAGCAATTAACAGAGCACCATTAGAAGATATGACCGATGCTCAGGTTGAAGATATTAAGGCAGGCCGCGAAAAACTGATGAACAGCGCTCAGGCATTGTTTGCAAAGGTTTATGAGCAGGCACAGTCTCAGGCAGGCGCAGGCGCAGGTCCTGACATGGGAGCAGCAGGTGCTTCTTACCAGGACAGCGATGTTGTGGACGGAGATTACAAAGAAGTTTAATAATAAGTCGTTTGACAGGGCTTTGGGGAAAGTGTTGTAGGAATACAGCACTTTTTCCGCAGGAATAAATTCCTTACAATTATGAGAGGTAGACCTAAGATGGCAGAAAGTAAAAAAGATTATTATGAAATCCTTGGCGTTTCCAAAGATGCAGATGATGCAGCACTTAAGAAGGCCTATCGCGCATTGGCTAAAAAATACCATCCGGACACGAACCCTGGAGATACTGCTGCTGCAGAGAAATTCAAACAGGCTTCGGAGGCTTACAGCGTTTTAAGCGACCCGGATAAGAGACGCCAGTATGACCAGTTTGGTTCAGCTGCATTTGATGGAAGCGGCGGAGCAGGCGGTTTTGGCGGCTTTGATTTTAGCGGCTCCGATATGGGAGATATTTTCGGGGATATTTTTGGAGATATCTTTGGGGGCGGAAGAAGAAGCGCCCAGTATAACGGCCCGTTAAAGGGAGCAAATATCAGAACCAGCATCCGCATCAGCTTTGAAGAAGCGATTTTCGGCTGCGAACGGGAGATCGAGATCAATTTTAAGGAAGAGTGTGCTTCCTGCCATGGAAGCGGTGCAAAAGCGGGTACATCACCGGTAACCTGTCCCAAGTGTAACGGGAAAGGCAAGATTATGTACACCCAGCAGTCCTTCTTTGGTCAGATCCAGAACGTACAGACCTGCCCGGACTGCGGCGGTACCGGTAAGGTAATTAAGGAAAAATGTCCGGACTGTTATGGTACAGGATATATCACAAAGAGAAAGAAGATCAAAGTCACCATTCCTGCCGGAATTGACAACGGACAGTCCGTAAGACTGGCTGGAGCCGGTGAGCCAGGTACCAATGGCGGAGAGAGGGGAGACCTTCTGGTTGAAGCCGTGGTTTCCAATCACCCCATATTTAAACGCCAGGATACCAGCATTTTCTCCACCGTACCCATTTCCTTTGCAAAAGCAGCACTTGGCGGTACCATACTGATAAAAACCGTAGACGGCGATGTGGAGTACGAAGTTAAATCAGGAACCCAGACAGATACCAAGGTACGCTTAAAAGGAAAAGGCGTTCCTACTTTACGTAACCGTGCTGTCAGAGGCGATCACTATGTTACATTGGTGGTTTCCGTACCAGAACGTCTGACTGAGGCGCAAAAAGAAGCTTTGAAGAGTTTCGATGAAGCCATGAACGGCAACCCGGACAGTGATAAACATAAAAAGAAGGGACTTTTTAAATAAAGCCTTTGAAAGTACATGTTACGGAGAAGGGAGAAGGTATGAAAGGGGTAAGAAAAAAATTAATATGGGCAGCAGTATTGTCAGGAATGATAATCCTGCTGTCCATGAATGCATGGGCGGATAATAGCCAGACTGCCAGGGATTTTCCGGGCTGGAATGGCTCCGGCACCAAAATCGGCGGACCAGGTAATTCAGATGATTATTTTGACTTCTGGGATGATGAGGATGACGATGATGACGGTCCGGGAAACCGCAGTACCGGTAGAGGGTGGTATTATAGTCCTGCAGGCTGGTGGTTTCAGTACAGTGACGGCACATGGCCTTCCAACTGCTGGAAATTTATAAACGGCAGATGGTACCGCTTTGATCAGGGGGGACACATGGTCACAGGCTGGTATTCGGATCAGAATGGCGCAAAGTATTATCTTAATCCCGTTGATGATGGAATGCTTGGTGCCATGAGAACTGGCTGGCAGCTGATCGACAAAAAGGCATATTATTTTAACACCATGTCTGACGGAACACAGGGCCGGCTTCTTTTGAATACAGTCACGCCGGATGGTTATAAGGTGGGGGCTGACGGAGCATGGGTTCCGTAAAACCTTTTTTGCATAAACGAAAAACAGGAGATATTTGAGATGACTGAATAATCAGCCGTTCCAAATTTCTCCTGTTTTTCATTACAAATTCTAATTGCCTTTAGATTGTAATTTTGTAAAAAAGA
Organism: Lacrimispora xylanisolvens; assembly: GCF_002934545.1. Lineage (GTDB taxonomy): Bacteria > Bacillota > Clostridia > Lachnospirales > Lachnospiraceae > Lacrimispora > Lacrimispora xylanisolvens. The sequence continues at coordinate 450,148 of NZ_PTJA01000004.1, read as the reverse complement.
TTCTGTTCCGGTCACAGATACTCAGGCGGGTGTGATGGGGTGTAATGCATCAAGGAATTTCGTTTACTTGATATGTTTTTTTGCCCTTATATCTGCTACGGAACAAAAGTCTTTTTCATCCGTTCAATTAGTTAATGCACCAAGTGGAAATTTTATTGCATTCTTTTTAAAAAAAATTAAAAAAAATATATTTTTTCCGGAATAAACCGGAGAAAGCCTGATTTTCTGCGCTTGCAACCCATATCATTGTATGTTATGATATCATGTGGTTTTCCTTGTGAAGGATTTTTATTCGAAAAGGATTCGACAAAAGAAAGGAAACAGAAGATGAATCAATACTTAATTGTGTGTCCTCTTGTATTTCTGGCTGGACTGATAGATTCCATTGCCGGCGGAGGAGGACTTATTTCACTGCCTGCTTTTCTTGCTGCGGGAATACCGCCTCATCTTGCAATCGGTACCAATAAGATGGGATCTGCCATGGGGACTGTGGTCTCTACGGCACGGTTTGCAAAAAATGGTTATATTAAAGTGAAGTTGTCTTTGTGCGCAGCACTTCTGGCAATAGGAGGTTCTGTCATTGGAGCCCATTTATCCATGCTCGCAAGTGAGACGGTGTTAAAAACCATGATGCTGGTGGCACTGCCGGTTGTTGCGTTTTATGTTTTAAAAAATAAAGATTTTGGAGAGCAGGAAGAAAATAAGGAAGTATCTGAGAGAAAAATGATTCTGATCACCATGGGGGCTGCCCTTGTGATTGGCTGCTATGACGGCTTTTACGGGCCTGGAACGGGAACGTTTTTGCTTCTTGTACTGACCGGTCTTGCAGGAATGGATATCAGAAGTGCTTCCGGAACCACCAAGGTGATTAATTTATCTTCCAACATTGCGGCTCTGACAACATTTTTAATAAATGGTAAAGTTTTAATTCCACTTGGTCTTGCAGCTGGTGTATTCTGTATTGCAGGACATTACATCGGTTCCGGACTTGTGGTGAAAAACGGGCTGAAGATTGTACGCCCTGTTGTACTTGTGGTTTTATTGTGTCTCTTTGTGAAAATTATAAAAGGATAGGGAATTGTTATGAAATGGAAAAAATTTACTCTTACGACAACAACGGAGGCTGTTGATTTAGTCAGCAGCATGTTTGATGAAATTGGAATTGAAGGAATTGAAATCGAAGACAACATTCCTCTTACAGAAGCGGAAACGAAAGGGATGTTCATTGACATTCTTCCGGAACTGCCCCCTGATGAGGGCGTGGCGAGGGTCAGCTTTTACTTAGATCCGGACTCTGATATCAATATAGAAGAGATGTTAATAAAGGTGGAAGAGGGACTGGATGAGCTTTCCATGTTTACGGACCTGGGAGCCCGTACCATTGAAACCAGCGAGACTGAGGACAAAGACTGGATTAACAACTGGAAACAGTATTTTAAACCATTTACTGTTGACGATATTTTAATTAAACCTACCTGGGAGGAGATCCCCGAAGAGCATAAAGAAAAACTATTGATCGAAATTGATCCAGGTACTGCTTTTGGTACAGGACAGCATGAGACCACACAGCTTTGCATCCGTCAGTTAAAAAAATATGTAAAACCGGGTGACCTTGTTCTTGATGTGGGTACCGGCAGCGGGATTCTGGGAATTACAGCACTTAAGCTTGGGGCAGGTGAAGTATTCGGAACAGACTTAGATGAAAATGCCATTACTGCCGTTATGGAAAATATGGAATCCAATCATATCGATCCGGAGAAATTTAAAGTTTTAAAAGGCAATATAATTGATGATAAAGATGTAAAAGAAGCCGCAGGCTTTGAAAAATATGATGTGGTAGTCGCCAACATTCTGGCTGATGTCATTATTCCCTTACAGAAGGAAATTCCGGTTCATATGAAGAAAGGAACTGTCTTTATTACTTCCGGTATCATCAATATGAAGGAAGAAGCTGTAAAGCAGGCATTTGCTGCCAACGATGCCTTTGAACTGGTGGAGATTACCTATCAGGGAGAGTGGGTTTCTGTAACAGTCAGAAAGAAATAGGAGAACGGTATATGTATCATTTTTTTGTGCAGCAGGATCAGATCGGGGAGACCACGGTCCGGATTGCCGGAACGGATGTGAATCATATAAAAAATGTTCTTCGCATGGGACCTAGGGAAGAAGTTTTGCTTAGCAATGGAGTGGATAAGGATTATTTGTGTGAAATTCTGTCCATTTCTTCTGATGAGGTTATAGCAAAGATAATAGAGATCCGGGAAGGCGGCACAGAGCTGCCTGTGGAGATATATTTATTTCAGGGACTTCCCAAAAGCGACAAGATGGAACTGATCATACAAAAGGCAGTGGAACTGGGAGTCTTTAAGATTATTCCGGTTGAAACGAAGCGCGCTGTGGTGAAGCTTGATAAGAAGAAAGAGGAGTCAAAAATCAAACGCTGGACGGCTGTTTCTGAAAGTGCGGCCAAGCAGTCCAAACGGCTTTTGATTCCGGAAGTAACCGGTGTAAAGACTCTACGGGAAGCGTTTGAATTTGCAAAGGAATTTGACATTCTTTTGCTTCCTTTTGAACATGCCGAAGGAATGGTGCACACAAGGGAGATTGTTTCCCGCATAAACCCGGGGATGAAAGTTGGGATTTTCATCGGACCGGAAGGCGGCTTTGAAGACGGGGAAGTGGAACTTGGAGAATCCTACGGCGCACATACAATTACACTGGGAAAACGAATTTTACGCACGGAAACAGCAGGACTTTTTGTTCTTTCTGTACTTGGTTTTCAGTTGGAAAGTGTTTAGGGAGATGACATAAATGGAAGCATATTTTGATAATTCGGCAAGTACCAAAGTTCTGGAGCCGGTGAAAGAAATTGTAATAAAAACAATGATGGAGGATTATGGAAATCCATCAGCCAGGCATAAAAAAGGATTGGATGCGGAACGGTATATCAAAGAAGCCGCCGAAACCATTGCAGGAACTTTAAAGGTGGCTGCAAAGGAAATTGTATTTACATCCGGCGGTTCCGAGTCCAACAACATGGCTATTATCGAGACTGCCATGGCCAATAAACGGGCGGGAAACCATATTATCAGTACTGGAATTGAACATGCTTCCGTCTATAATCCTCTTGCCTATCTGGAAGAACAGGGATTTCGGGTGACTTATCTTTCCGTTGACAGGCAGGGCCATATTAACCTGGAAGAATTGGAGGAAGCAATCTGTCCTGAGACGATTCTGGTTTCCATCATGTATGTAAACAATGAAATCGGCGCCATTGAACCAGTGGAAGCCATTTCTAAAATTATAAAAAAGAAAAATCCAGACATCTTATTCCATGTAGATGCCATACAGGCGTATGGGAAGCTTTTGATCCGGCCGAAGAGCCAGGGAATTGATCTGCTCTCAGTGAGCGCCCATAAAATACATGGCCCGAAAGGGATCGGTTTTCTTTACATTGATAAACGGGTTAAAATAAGACCTATGATTTATGGCGGAGGCCAGCAAAGAGGTATGCGCTCCGGTACGGAAAATGTTCCGGGTGTTGCAGGTTTGTCTGCTGCCGCAAACTTTATGTATACCAATCACAGAGAGAAAATCCGTGCAATTACAGAAATTAAGGATTATTTGATTGACAGGCTGTCAGAAATAGATGGGGTAACCATAAACAGCTTAAAAGGAGAATTGTCGGCACCACAAATTGTCAGTGCCAGCTTTTCCGGAATCCGCAGTGAAGTACTCCTTCATGCACTGGAGGAGAAAGAGATCTATGTATCTTCAGGTTCTGCCTGTTCCTCCAATCATCCGGCTGTCAGCGGAACCTTAAAAGGAATTGGTATAAAACCGGAACTTTTGGATTCCACCTTAAGATTTAGTTTCGGAGTTTTTAATACAAGGGAAGAAGTGGACTACTGCATACAAACCTTAAAGGAACTGCTGCCTGTACTCAGGCGGTACCAGAGAGGTTAAATGGGTTTTTAAAAGAAAGGACAACAGATGCAATATCAATCATTTTTAATTAAATACGCAGAAATCGGTGTGAAAGGAAAAAACCGTTTCTTATTTGAGGATGCTCTTGTGGCACACATCCGCCATGCATTAAAAAGGCTGGATGGAGATTTTATCGTTTCCAAGGAATCAGGACGTATCTATGCCACTGCCCAGTCCGAATTCGACTTTGATGAAGTTGTGGAATCATTAAGCCGCATATTCGGAATCGCAGCCATCTGCCCTATGGTTCAGGTGGAGGACAATGGTTATGAGGATTTAAAACAACAGGTTTTAACTTATGTGGATCAGTACTACGACGATAAGCATTTTACATTTAAAGTGTATGCAAGAAGAGGAAACAAACGGTATCCGGTTAACTCAGAACAGATTAACCGGGATCTGGGAGAAGTAATTCTTCATACATTTCCTGACACAAAGGTAGATGTTCATAAGCCGGATGTTATGCTTTATGTAGAAGTCAGAAATAAAATTAATATATATTCCAAAATTATTCCGGGGCCAGGCGGAATGCCGGTAGGAACCAACGGAAAAGCCATGCTTTTATTATCCGGTGGAATTGACAGTCCGGTAGCCGGTTATATGATTGCAAAGCGGGGAGTTAAAATTGATGCAGTCTATTTCCATGCTCCGCCCTATACCAGCGAACGGGCAAAGGAAAAGGTTATTGACCTTGCAAAACTGGTATCCAGATATTCCGGACCAGTTCACCTTCATATCGTGAATTTTACTGACATTCAGCTATATATTTATGACAAATGTCCTCATGAGGAACTTACAATCATCATGAGACGTTATATGATGCGGATTGCTGAGCATCTGGCAGGAGAAGCAGGAGCACAGGCATTAATCACAGGAGAAAGTATCGGACAGGTTGCCTCACAGACCATGCAGTCACTGGCAGCTACAGATGCAGCCTGTACAATTCCGGTATTTCGTCCGGTAATCGGTTTTGATAAGCAGGAGATTGTTGACGTATCAGAAAAGATCGGAACTTATGAAACTTCTGTACTTCCTTTCGAGGACTGCTGCACCATCTTTGTTGCAAAGCACCCCGTTACCAAGCCAAGCATTAAAATGATTGAGCGTTCAGAAGAAAAACTGGAAGAAAAGATTGATGAGCTGGTTGAGACGGCCATTCGTACCGTAGAAAAAGTCTGGTGTTAAAGAAAAAATGGGGTCCGGCTCCTTATTAAAAGGACGGATCCCATTTCTCAAATAACTCTTAACAAGTTAATCTACAATATATGGAGATAAAATGTTTAAGATTTCATCGACAGCGCTTTCGGAATGAATATTTAAATCAATCGGCTTGGATAAATCCAGGCTGAAAATACCCATAATGGATTTTGCATCGATCACATATCTGCCGGAAACAAGATCAAAGTCTGTATCAAATTTTGTCAGGTCATTTACGAAAGATTTTACTTTGTCGATGGAATTTAAAGATATACGAACTGTTTTCATGTGAAAAACCTCCTTGCGTGAGCTCTTTTATTAATCAGGGAACCGCCCCTTTTTCACTTCAATACTACTGATTTATTGTATAAAAGTCAATGGTAATTTTACATGAAAATACTGAAAATTTAAGCAATATTTAGATAGGAGAAAATAAAATGAGAAAGGCAGCCCTGCATAACCTTGGGTGCAAGGTAAATTCATATGAAACAGAAGCAATGCAGCAGCTTTTGGAAAACGCAGGCTATGAGATTGTACCATTTGCAGAGGGAGCAGATGTTTATATTATCAACACCTGTTCAGTAACCAACATTGCTGACCGTAAATCCAGACAGATGCTTCACCGCGCCAAGAAAATGAATCCCGGTGCAGTCGTGATTGCAGCTGGATGTTATGTCCAGGCGGCAGGCGAGGAACTGAAAAAAGACGAAGCAGTGGATCTGGTGATAGGAAATAACAAGAAGACAGAGCTGGTTTCCATTCTGGAGGATTACTTTACACAGAACAAAGTGACTCAGGAAGAAACAGTGATTGACATCAGCCATACCGCTGAATATGAGAACCTTTCCATCAGCAGAATCGGAGATCACACCAGAGCATTTGTAAAGGTACAGGACGGTTGCAATCAGTTCTGCAGTTACTGCATCATCCCTTACACCAGAGGACGGGTCAGAAGCAGAAAGCCCCAGGAAGTGGTGGAAGAGATCACACGGCTGGCGGCTCTGGGATATGAGGAAGCAGTTTTAACGGGAATTCATTTAAGCTCTTACGGAATGGATTTTCCGGCAGAGGAGAGAATCGGTCTGTTGGAATTAATTATAAAAGTACATGAAATACCGGAAATCAAACGAATCCGTCTGGGTTCCCTGGAACCACGGATTATAACCGAAGAATTTACCACAGCTCTTGCGAGTATGGAAAAGATATGTCCTCATTTCCACCTGTCTTTGCAAAGCGGCTGTGATGCCACGTTAAAGCGTATGAACCGGAGATATAACACCAAAGAATACTTAACAGGCTGTGAGCTTCTTCGCAGTGCATTTAAGAATCCTGCCATAACAACCGATATCATAGTAGGGTTTCCTGGGGAAACCGACGCTGAATTTGAAACCACCAGGGAATATTTAAAAAAACTCCAGTTTTACGAAATGCATGTGTTTAAATATTCGGTCAGAAACGGAACCAGAGCGGCAGATATGCCGGATCAGATCCCGGAATCTGTAAAAACAAAACGAAGCGGTGAGCTTCTGTCTCTGGAACGGGAGATGTCACTTTCTTACCGTAAATCTCATTTGGGAAGTCAGACCGAAGTGCTGATGGAAGAGGAATATGAGGTGGATGGAAAGCGTTATCTGATTGGCCATACAAAGGAATATATCAAAGCAGCAGTCCCTTTTGAAGAAGGAATAAAAGGCAGGATGATAAAGGGAACTTTATGGAAAATGCTGACAGATGAAATCATATTTTTAAAATGTTAAGAGACAAAAATTATTTTTGTCTTGCCGAATCCATGATTATGGTTTAAAATATAGGAGAACAGTTAAAGGACGTGAGAAACATGGGCGATATTCATAATACACAATTTTTTAAAGCAGTCCAGGAAAATAAGCTGGACGTAAGTCAGGTACTGGAACAGGTTTATATTGCCCTCACAGAAAAAGGCTATAATCCGGTTAACCAGATTGTGGGGTATATTATGTCAGGTGACCCTACCTATATCACCAGCCATAAGAATGCCAGAAGTCTGATCATGAAAGTGGAACGGGACGAGATTCTGGAAGAACTGATGCGGGTATATATTGATACGAAGTTAAAGTAATGACGCCAATGGGTGTCTGTCGGGTAGGTTTCAACTCTATAAGACCTTTGCAATGCGTTACAGCTGTCAGATGAAGTGGTAAGAGGCGGAGTCTGGCAGTTTGTTTTTATCTAGTTGGCTGCGAACCAGCTTTGTTTTGTTGTCCAAAAAGCATGGACAGGAAAGAGGAGCGTTCTAACGAACATACCTTTATGTCCAGAGAACATGGACAGGAAAGAGGAGCGTTCTACGAACATACCTTTATGTCCAAAAAGCATGGACAGGAAAGAGGAGCGTTCTACGAACATACCTTTATGTCCAAAAAGCATGGACAGGAAAGAGGAAATATGAGGATCATGGGACTTGATTACGGTTCTAAGACTGTGGGAGTTGCAGTTTCCGACTTACTGGGTATAACTGCCCAGGGTGTGGAGACAATTACGAGAGAAGAAGAAAATAAACTGAGAAGAACCTGTGCCCGGATTGAGGAACTGATTCAGGATTATGAGATTGAAACCATTGTTTTGGGTTATCCTAAGAATATGAATAACACGGCTGGAGACAGAGCTAAGAAGACTGAGGAATTTAAAGATATGCTGGAACGCCGGACAGGACTTCCTGTGGTTTTATGGGATGAGAGACTGACTACGGCCGCTTCTGAGAGAATTTTAATGGAGAGCGGTGTGAGACGGGAAAACCGGAAAGCAGTCATTGACAAGGTGGCAGCAGGATTGATTCTGCAGGGATATTTAGACAGTTTAAAACGGGAGACAGGCAATGAACAGTGAAGAGAGAAAAATTACCCTGACCAATGACGAAGGGGAAGAAATTGGTTTTTATGTGTTAGAAGAAACCAGAATTAATGGTATGAATTATCTGTTGGTAACTGATTCCACAGATGAGGACGAAGATGGAGAATGTTACATCTTAAAAGACATGTCAAAGCAGAATGAAGAAGAAGCTTTGTATGAGTTTGTTGAGGATGATAACGAGATAGATTATTTATTTAAAATATTTTCCGAACTGCTTGACGGAGCGGATGTGGATATTGAAAAATGATGGTAAGTGATTGAGGGACTGTTGTATGGAACAGGAAGTTTTTAAAGATATGCTTCGAAAAAAAGGACTCAAGGTGACCAATCAGCGTATGCTGGTGCTGGAACTCATGGCTGAGCGTCCGGGAGAACATCTGACTGCAGAGGAGATTTATGATCTGGCCAGACAGAGCTGCCCGGAGATCGGACTTGCCACGATTTACAGGACTGTACAGGTGCTGGTGGATTTGTCAGTGATTGATAAGGTCAGCTTTGATGATGGATTTGCCCGCTACGAACTGGGGGGCTTTAATCGTGAGTCCGGACATCACCACCACCATGCCATTTGCAGCCGATGCCAAAAAGTATTTTCCTTTAAGGGCGACCTTTTAGATACTCTGGAACAGGCACTTCTTGATACAGAGGGGTTTATGGTAACAGATCATGAAGTGAAACTTCACGGGTACTGCAGGGAATGCCGGGAGAAAATGGAAGAAGATCAGGACGGGAAATAATAAAACGGAGGTAAAAGATTGAAGAAACAAGACAGCAACGCGAAAGTAAAAATCATTCCCTTAGGAGGAATGGAGCAGATTGGTATGAATATCACTGCTTTTGAATACGAGGACAGCATCATAGTTGTGGACTGCGGACTGGCATTTCCCACAGATGATATGCTTGGAATTGACCTGGTAATCCCGGATGTTTCCTATTTGAAACAAAATATTAATAAAGTAAAGGGATTTGTTATCACCCATGGTCACGAGGATCATATTGGTGCGCTCCCTTATATTTTAAAAGAGATCAATGTGCCGGTTTATGGTACCAAACTGACCATCGCATTAATCGAGAACAAATTAAAAGAACATAATCTTTTGAAAAACACCAAGAGAAAGGTGATTAAACATGGACAGTCCATTAATTTAGGCTGCTTCCGTATTGAATTCATCAAAACAAACCACAGCATCGCCGATGCATCTGCCCTTGCTATTTTCTCACCGGCAGGTGTAATTCTTCATACAGGAGACTTTAAGATTGACTATACACCCGTTTTTGGAGAACCGGCAGATTTGGAGCGTTTTGCAGAACTTGGAAAAAAAGGTGTGCTTGCCCTCATGTGTGACAGTACCAACGCCATGAGACCAGGCTTTACCCAGTCGGAAAAGACGGTTGGAAAGACCTTTGATAATATATTTGCAGACCATAAGAATAACCGTATTATAGTGGCAACTTTTGCATCCAACGTGGACCGTGTGCAGCAGGTAATCAATTCCGCTGCAAAGAACGGGCGTAAGGTTGTAGTTGAAGGAAGAAGTATGGTTAATGTAATTGGTACGGCCAGTGAACTGGGTTACATTGATATCCCGGAAGGCACATTAATAGACATTGATCAGCTGAAGAATTATCCCGATGAGCAGACCGTTTTAATCACTACGGGAAGTCAGGGAGAATCCATGGCAGCTCTTTCCCGTATGGCAGGAAGTACTCATAAGAAGGTTTCCATTAAGCCAAATGATGTAATTATATTAAGCTCCAACCCGATTCCTGGCAATGAAAAAGCAGTTTCCAAGGTAGTAAACGAGCTTTCCATGAAGGGTGCTGAGGTAATCTGCGAAGATACCCATGTATCCGGACACGCATGTCAGGAAGAGATTAAGCTTATGTATGCCCTGGTTCGTCCACAGTACGCCATTCCGGTACATGGAGAATACCGCCACTTAATTGCACAAAAGAGTGTGGTTCAGTCCATGGGTATTCCTAAAGAGAATGTAATTATCATGTCCTCCGGTGACGTAGTGGAGCTGGGATCGGAATCCTGGAAAGTTGTAGATCACGTTCAGTCCGGAGGGATCCTGGTAGACGGACTTGGAGTTGGTGATGTAGGAAATATCGTTTTAAGAGACAGACAGAATCTGGCACAGAACGGAATTATTGTGGTGGTGCTGACTCTGGAGAAATATTCCAATCAGCTTCTTGCAGGACCGGACATCGTGTCCAGAGGATTTGTATATGTAAGAGAATCTGAGGATCTGATGGAAGAGGCAAGAGCCATTGTAAATGATGCAGTTCAGGACTGCCTGGAACGCAAAATCAACGACTGGGGTAAAATCAAGAATATTATCCGGGACAGCTTAAGCGATTTCCTTTGGAAGCGCATGAAGCGTAATCCCATGATTCTGCCGATCATTATGGAGGTTTAGGAGTTTTAATAAACTCCTGCCTTTAAGGCGAAAGGAATGGATCGTTATGAGCCGGACAACGAATGAGATAAATAAAATAACAGGAGCGATCATAGCCATATCCTCCAGACTTATCATTTTTGCACTGGTCGTAATGCTGCTGTATGAGGGCGTGACCAGAGGCTATGATTTTGGTCATGAGATATTCTATGCCTCCGCAGTGGAACAAAAGCCCGGCCAGGATAAGAATATTACCGTGGAAAAGGGTGCATCAGCTGCGCGGGTAGCCAGACTTTTAAAGGGAAGCGGCTTAATTGCCAATGAATATTCCTTTATCATACAGGCAGAGTTCTTTGATTATAAGGTGAATCCGGGTATCTATACCTTTAATACTTCCATGACCTCCAAGGAAATCCTTCAGATGATGAATGATAATACGGAGGAAAAGAAAGACAAACAATGATTGTTAACGACAGGATAACAGAATATATTAAATCTCTGGAGACAGACCGTAACGGTCTTCTAACAGAGATTGGAGAAAAGGCAAGAATGGAAGGGGTCCCGGTGATCCGGGAAGAAACCGCTGCTTTTTTACAGACAATGACTGCCGCCATACAGCCACAGGCCATATTGGAGGTGGGAACAGCGGTCGGATACTCTGCCCTTCTGATGGCAGAGGTTATGCCCCGTGATTGCCATATCACAACTATAGAAAAATACGAGAAAAGAATTCCCCAGGCGAAGTCTAACTTTGAAAAAGCCGGAGAAACGGATCGGATTACCCTGTATGAAGGGGATGCCGAGGAGGTATTAGAGGGGCTTAACGGCCCCTTTGACCTTGTCTTTTTAGATGCCGCCAAGGGCCAGTATTTAGTCTGGCTTCCCAGAATTCTTGAGCTTTTAAGGCCAGGCGGAATGCTGATTTCTGACAATGTTCTCCAGGATGGGGATATTATAGAATCCCGCTATGCAGTAGAGCGGCGCAACCGGACCATTCATACCCGGATGCGGGACTATCTGTTTGAATTAAAGCATTGTGACCAGCTTATTACATCGGTGGTTCCAATTGGAGACGGAATTACCGTCAGCATTTTAAAAGAGAAGTACGAGAGAGGAGTTTCATGAGAAAGACCGAACTTTTGATTCCGGCAGGCAGCCTGGAAGTGTTAAAAACCGCAGTCATTTACGGTGCAGATGCTGTTTATATCGGAGGAGAAGCCTTTGGACTGCGTGCCAAGGCAAAAAACTTCACAAATGATGATATCCGGGAAGGAATTGCATTTGCCCACAAACATGGGGTAAAAGTTTATATTACAGCCAATATTCTGGCTCACAACGATGATCTTTCCGGAGTAGAGGAATATTTTAACGAATTAAAAGAAATTAAACCAGATGCGGTGATTATTTCCGATCCGGGTGTATTTGCCATTGCAAAACGGGTGATTCCGGATATGGAGCTTCACATCAGCACCCAGGCCAATAATACAAATTACGGTACTTATCTGTTCTGGCATCAGCTGGGGGCGAAACGTGTGGTATCAGCCAGAGAACTGTCCCTTGCAGAGATTAAAGAAATCCGGGGAAAAATTCCGGAAGACTTAGAGATTGAAAGCTTTATACACGGAGCCATGTGCATGTCCTATTCCGGCCGTTGTCTGCTGAGCAACTATATGACCGGAAGAGATGCAAACCAGGGAGCCTGCACCCATCCCTGCAGGTGGAAATATTCCCTTGTGGAAGAAAAGCGCCCGGGCGAATATATGCCGGTTTATGAAAATGAACGTGGGACTTATATCTTTAATTCCAAGGATTTATGCATGATTGAGTATATTCCGGAGATGATGGATGCGGGAATTGACAGCTTTAAGATTGAAGGACGTATGAAAACGGCTCTTTATGTGGCAACGGTGGCAAGAACCTACCGGAAAGCCATTGATGATTTCAACAAAGATCCTGAACTTTATAAAGCTAATATGGACTGGTACCGTTCCGAAATCGGAAAATGCACCTACAGAGAGTTTACAACCGGTTTTTATTTCGGCAAGCCTGATGAAACCACTCAGATTTATGACAACAACACCTATGTGAAAAACTACACCTATTTAGGAACGGTTGAAGCGGTTGATGAAAGAGGGTTTGCGAGAATCGAGCAGAAGAATAAATTTACTGTGGGAGAGACCATTGAGGTCATGAAGCCTGATGGAAGAAACCTGGAAGTAACGGTGAAAGGTATCTGGAATGAAGACGGGGAAGCGCAGGAAAGTGCACCTCATTCAAGACAGATCCTTTTTGTGGAACTGGATGAACAGCTGGAACCATACGATATTCTTCGCAGAAGTGAAATGGAATAAAATAAAATCAGATTTTAAGCACTGTCCGGCATGGCAGGAAACTGCCGGATGGTGTTTTTCTTTTCTTGCAAATCCGGGTGGTTGTTGTAGAAACTGCCATATTGTGGTATGCTATAGAATGTCTAAATCAGTTTAAATAAATTAGAAGCTGGCAGAGCGGAGGCTTACGTATGATATGGATTTTGTGGCTGATAGCTGTTATATGTGTCATTTATTATATTGTGATTGTGGTTTATTCCGGTATAACCACATCATTTTCCCTGATCTGGCTGTTTTTTGCCGCCATATGCATGTTATTGGCAGGAGGATGGGAAACCTATATAAAGCATAAGGATAAGGTGCCTTTGTGGGTTCCGGTTTCAGCTGCCACCATGTGCTGCACCGGTATTTTAGTGTTTGCTGTGGTTGAGATTCTGGTATTTACAGGTGTGGCTGTCCGTGACACCTCAAATCTGGACTATGTGATCGTTCTGGGGGCGAAAGTAAAGGAGACAGGAATTACAAAATCCTTAAAAAAACGCCTGGACAAGGCGGTGGAATATGTGGATAAGAACCCAGGCACAATTCTTGTTTTATCCGGTGCACAGGGAGAAGATGAGCCGGTTGCCGAGGCAGAAGCCATGAGAGATTATCTGATTTATAATGGTGTAAGAGAGGAACAGCTTATTTTAGAAACCTGTTCTTTCAGCACGGTTGAGAATATTGCGTACAGCCGTGTTGCGATTGAAGAGGACCAGGCAAGGAAAAAGGCCAATCGGTTAAACAGCCCGGGTATTGTGGTTCCGGGGGCATTTGAAGAGGTTCCCGATAAACCCATACGAGTGGGAGTGCTGACCAGTGATTTTCACGTATTCCGGGCTCAGCAAATTGCTAAAAAATGGGGCATTCCTGATATTTATGGAATATCCTGCGGATCCGATCCTGTTCTTTTTCTACATTTTTGCGTCAGGGAATGCGCGGCTATATTAAAAGACAAATTAGTGGGCAATATGTAATTAATACAGTATTTGCAGGAGGAAGAAATCATATATGAATCTATTAAAAAAACTTGCAGCCTATGAGGTTGTGGAGGAAAAAGAAATTGCGGAGTTAAACGCAACAGGATGCGTACTCCATCATAAGAAAAGCGGAGCCAGAATTTTCATTATACCATGCGACGATGATAATAAGGTATTTAACATAGGATTCAGGACTCCTCCGGGTGACAGCACCGGAGTGGCACACATTCTGGAACACAGCGTATTATGCGGTTCTGATCAGTTCCCTGTAAAAGACCCTTTTGTGGAATTGGTCAAAGGTTCCCTTAATACATTCTTAAATGCCATGACTTATCCGGATAAAACGGTATACCCGGTTGCCAGCTGCAATGAAAAGGATTTTCATAACCTGATGAATGTCTATATGGATGCAGTACTTCATCCCAATATTTATAAAGAAGAGAAGATCTTCATGCAGGAAGGCTGGCATTATGAGCTGGAAGAGAAAGACTCGGATTTAATCTACAACGGAGTGGTTTACAATGAAATGAAAGGTGCTTTTTCTTCTCCGGAAGAAGTTCTGGACCGTTTTACCAGAAAGGTACTTTTTCCGGATAACTGCTATGGTCAGGAATCCGGCGGAGATCCATCTTTTATTCCGGATCTCACATACGAGGAATTCTTGAATTTCCACAGAAAGTATTATCACCCCTCCAACAGTTATATTTACCTTTACGGCGATATGGATATGGAAGAAAAGCTTATATGGCTGGACCGTGAGTATTTAAGCCATTATGACCAGACAGAGGTTGATTCCAGAATTGAGAGACAGAAACCGTTTGAACATCCGGTACAGGAAGAGACTTACTATTCCATAACAGAAGGGGAATCAGAAGAAAATGCCACCTATCTTTCCATTAACACCGTAGTGGGTACCGATTTAGATCCCAAACTGTATGTGGCATTCCAGATTCTTGAGTATACCCTTCTTGATGCGCCAGGTGCTCCTTTAAAGCAGGCATTGATTGATGCAGGAATTGGCCAGGATATTCTTGGTGGATACGACAGCGGAATTTTGCAGCCGTATTTTACTGTGATTGCAAAGAATGCCAATAAAGAACAGCTGGGAGAGTTCCTTGCAGTGGTCAAGGGAACCTTGAGAAAGCTGGCAGATGAAGGCATTAACAAAAAGAGTTTAAAGGCAGGTATGAATTACTATGAATTCCGTTATCGGGAAGCAGATTACGGTTCCGCACCAAAAGGGCTGATGTATGGACTTCAGTGTATGGACAGCTGGCTTTATGATGGCGATCCCATGATGCATTTACAGTATCAGGCCACCTTTGATTATTTAAAGAAGGTAGTGGATGACGGATATTTTGAACAGCTGATCAGAGAGTATCTGTTAGATAATCCTTTTGAGGCCGTATTAACTGTCAGCCCGAAAAAGAACTTAACAGCGGAAGAAGACAGAAAAACAGCAGAAAAGCTTGCTAAGTATAAGGCATCTCTTTCTGAAGAAGAGATTGACCGGTTAATCATTCAGACAAAAGCGTTAAGGGAATATCAGGAAAACCCGTCTCCCCAGGAAGATCTGGAAAAGATCCCCATGCTGGCAAGAGAGGATATCGGCAGGGAACCGGAGGAGATTATCTGGGAAGAGAAGGATGTCCATGGAGTTAAGGTGATTCATCATGATATGTTCAGCTCCGGAATTGGTTACCTGAAAGTGCTGTTTGATACATCGGTTCTGCCGATGGAGGATTTACCCTATGTAGGATTCTTAAAATCCCTGCTTGGATACGTGAATACTGAGAATTACACCTACGGAGATTTAGCCAGTGAGATTCATTTAAACAGCGGCGGTGTCAGCTTCAGTGTCACCTCTTACCCTGATTTACAAAACAGGGGTCAGTTTAAAGGCTATTTCATGGCAAGTGCAAGAGTACTCTATGATAAAATTGATTTCGGATTTTCTATTTTAAATGAAATACTGACCCGTTCTCTTTTAGATGATGAAAAGCGGGTGGGAGAGGTAATCAGCGAAACCAGATCCAGAGCGAGAATGAAACTGGAAGGAGCCTGCCATTCTGCGGCAGTGGCAAGGGCCACATCCTATTTCTCCTCAGCAGCCTACTTTAATGATATAACCGGCGGAATCGGTTATTATGAATTTTTGGAAAAGCTGGATAAAGAATATCCGGCTGATAAGAAAACATTTATAGCCAGATTTCAATCTGTGGTGAAAAAGCTTTTTACAACCGGCAATATGCTGGTCAGCTATACAGCAGACAAAGAAGGTTATGCCCTTTTGCCTGATGCAATGAAAAAGCTGACGGATGGGCTGCCTGCCGGAGACGAAAAGCGGTATTCATTCCTGTATCCGTCAGGAAACAGAAATGAAGGCTTTACAACTGCTTCCCAGGTTAACTACGTGGCAAGATGCGGAACCTTTGCAGGCACTGGGATGGAATATACCGGAGCATTAAAGATATTAAAAGTCATTTTAAGCTATGACTACCTTTGGATCAATTTAAGAGTTAAGGGAGGCGCCTACGGCTGCATGAGCGGATTCGGGCGTTCCGGCGAAGGCTATTTTGCCTCTTACCGGGATCCTAACTTAAGAGAAACAAACCAGATCTACGAAGGCGTGGTGGAATATTTAGAAAACTTCCAGGTGGAAGACAGGGATATGACCAAATACGTAATCGGAACCATCAGTGATATGGATGTCCCCTATCCGCCGTCTACCAAGGGAAACCGCGGTCTGTCCGCCTATTTATCAGGCGTGACAAAGGAAATGATGGAAAAAGAGCGGGAAGAAGTGTTAAATGCATCACAGGAAGATATCAGAAGTCTGGCTCCTATCGTAAAAGCGGTATTAAGCACCGGCAGTCTCTGTGTCATCGGCAATGAAGAAAAAATCGCAGCGGAAAGCTCTATGTTTGCAGAGACAAAGAACTTATTCCACTCATAACACAAAGGAGAATCTATATGGATCAAAATTATAAATCTGGCTTCGTTTCTTTAATCGGGCGCCCAAATGTGGGAAAATCTACTCTGATGAATCATTTAATCGGGCAGAAGATCGCCATTACTTCCGACAAGCCCCAGACAACAAGAAACAAGATTCAGACCGTATATACGGATGACAGGGGGCAGATTATATTCCTTGATACTCCGGGAATCCACAAGGCGAAAAATAAGCTGGGAGAGTATATGGTAAACGTGGCAGAGCATACGCTGAAGGAAGTGGATGTAGTTCTGTGGCTGGTTGAGCCTACCACCTTTATCGGTGCAGGAGAACAGCATATCGCTGAGCAGTTAAACCAGGTAAAAACACCGGTAATCTTAGTAATTAACAAGATTGATACGGTGAAGAACCAGGAAGAGATTCTCACCTTTATAAATGCCTATAAAGATATCTGCAAGTTTACAGAAATCGTTCCGGTATCTGCCTTAAAGGATAAAAATACGGATTTAATGCTGGAGCTGATTTATAAGTATCTTCCGGAAGGTCCCCAGTATTACGATGAAGATACGGTGACTGACCAGCCCATGCGCCAGATCTCTGCAGAACTGATCAGAGAAAAAGCGCTTCGGCTTTTAAACGATGAGATCCCTCACGGAATTGCAGTAACAGTGGAAAAGATGAAGGAACGGGACAACGGAATCATGGATATCGAAGCCAATATTATCTGTGAGCGGGAATCCCATAAGGGAATCATCATCGGAAAAGGCGGCGCCATGTTAAAAAGAATTGGAAGCGCAGCACGAAGAGAGATCGAGGCTCAGCTGGAGATGAAAGTAAATTTACAGCTGTGGGTCAAAGTCCGCAAAGAGTGGCGTGACAGTGAATTGTATATGAAAAATTATGGGTATAGCCAGAAGGATATTTAAAAATGGTGGTATAAATTGAGGGAAACAGAGAAACTGACGGGAATGGTATTAAAGGTTTCTCCAGTAGGAGAGATGGATAAGCGTCTTGTGATACTGACCAGGGAAAGAGGGAAAATTACCGCATTTGCCAGGGGTGCAAGGAGGCCGGGCAATCCGTTTATGGCGGTGAGCAGGCCCTTTGCCTTTGGCCAGTTTTCCCTTTACGCCGGCAGGGATTCCTACACACTTCAGTCTGCGGAAATCTCCAATTATTTTGATGAACTGGCGGCTGATATGGAGTGTACCTGCTATGGCTCTTATTTCCTGGAATTTACCGATTACTATTCCAGGGAAAACATAGATGGGACCGGACTGTTAAAGCTTTTATACCAGTCGGTACGGGCTCTTTTAAAGCCTGCTTTGGATAACCAGCTGGTTCTGCGGATTTTCGAGCTGAAGGCCATGGTATTAAACGGGGAATATACGGAGAAACCGCCGCGGCAGGTCAGCGATTCGGCGAACTATGCTTGGGAGTATGTCATTGGTTCCCCAATCGAGCATTTATATACCTTTACCCTGACGGAACCGGTGCTGATGGAATTCTCCCGCTGTGTGGAAATCAATAAAAAGCGTTACGTTGACCGTGAGTTTCATTCTCTGGATATTTTGCAGACGATGATGGGGAGTTAAGTATTGAAATGAAAGGCAGCATTTGGTATAATGCTCTCATATGTGCCAATGCAGGAGGAAATTGGATGAAGAAAAGGAAAGCGGTTCTGGCTGTTTTGCTGACTGCGGGCATGCTGACAGGCTGTCTTGGGAATGGCGGCAGCAGCACCTTAAATTCAGAGAGCAGCAGAATCTTTGTAACACAAGAAGGAACCCTTCAGACTGCAACGGTGGAATCTTATGCGCAGCAGGACTATTATAATGGGGATGAACTGAAATCATTTCTGGAAGACGCAGTTTCTCAGTATAACGGAGCCAACGGGCAGAATCAGGTCACCTTAGACTCCTGCACACTGGATAAAGGAACGGCGAAGATGGTATTCCATTACGCTTCTGCTGAGGCATTGATTGGATTTACAACCCAGTATGAAGATAAAGCCAATCTGGTAGAATCCATTGAGGTAAATAAGCTGTCTGAAGTTTATAGCCAGAGTCAATCAGAAAAAGTAACCTTTATAAAAGCTTCGGACGGTAAAAAAGCGGATGAAAAGGCAGTATCCAAAAAAGGAGCGAGCCAGGCAGTTGTTGTAACATCAGCCAATCCCGTAACCATACAGACCCAGGGAAAGATTCTGCTTGTTTCCGACAATGTGGTGATAAAGGACAGTCATACTGTACAGACAACAAAGGGAAAAAGCTACATTATTTTTAAATAAGAGAGGTTAAGATCATGGAAAAGACAATGGAAAAGATAGTGGGACTGGCAAAGTCAAGAGGATTCGTATATCCGGGTTCTGAAATATACGGAGGTCTTGCAAATACCTGGGATTACGGCAATCTGGGAGTGGAATTAAAGAACAATGTTAAAAAAGCCTGGTGGCAGAAGTTCATACAGGAAAGTCCATATAACGTAGGTGTGGACTGTGCTATTCTGATGAATTCCCAGACCTGGATTGCTTCCGGCCACTTAGGCGGTTTTTCTGACCCTCTCATGGACTGCAAGGCATGTAAGGAACGTTTCCGCGCAGATAAACTGATTGAGGATTACATGGGCGAACATGGAATCACCATAGAAGGTTCTGTTGACGCATGGTCTCAGGAAGAGATGAAACAGTACATTGATGATAAAAATATCTGCTGTCCAAGCTGTGGAAAACATGACTTTACCGATATTCGTCAGTTTAACTTAATGTTCAAGACCTTTCAGGGAGTTACCGAAGATGCGAAGAATACAGTATATTTAAGACCAGAGACCGCTCAGGGTATTTTTGTAAACTTTAAGAATGTACAGAGAACTTCCCGTAAGAAGATTCCTTTTGGAATCGGACAGATTGGTAAATCTTTCCGTAATGAGATTACACCTGGTAACTTTACATTCCGTACCAGAGAATTTGAGCAGATGGAGCTGGAGTTCTTCTGTGAGCCGGATACAGATTTAGAATGGTTTGCATATTGGAAAGAATTTTGCGTCAGCTGGTTAAAGAACTTAGGCATGAAAGAGGATGAGATGCGTGTCAGAGATCATGAGAAGGAAGAACTTTCTTTCTATAGCAAAGCAACCTCTGATATCGAATTTTTATTCCCATTTGGCTGGGGTGAATTATGGGGAATTGCAGACAGAACCGATTATGACTTAACCCAGCATCAGAACACTTCTGGTCAGGATTTAACCTATTTTGATGATGAGAAGAAAGAACGTTATATTCCATATGTAATTGAGCCTTCTCTGGGAGCTGACCGTGTAACACTGGCATTCCTGTGTGCAGCTTACGATGAAGAAGAGATTGCCGAAGGTGATGTACGTACCGTGCTTCGTTTCCATCCGGCAATCGCACCAGTTAAGATTGGTGTTCTTCCATTATCCAAGAAATTAAATGAAGGTGCAGAAAAAGTATTTGAAGAACTGCGTAAATACTATAACTGTGAATTTGATGACAGAGGAAACATTGGTAAACGTTATAGAAGACAGGATGAGATCGGTACTCCATTCTGTATTACCTATGACTTTGATTCAGAAGAGGATCACGCAGTAACCGTTCGTGACCGTGATACCATGGATCAGGTAAGAGTTCCAATTGCAGAGCTTAAAAGCTACTTCGAAGATAAGTTCCATTTCTAATAACAAAATCCGGAGGAGAATCTTTTATAAGATTTTCGTCCGGATTTTTTTTCCTTCACTTTTCCAGATCCGAGTCTCGTTTGGTCCAGTGTACCGTTTCCGGCAGATGAACGATTGGTGCATAGATACAATAGATTTTTAGTGGGCGGTCACCTGTATTGATCACATTGTGCCAGGTATTGGCTGGAATTAAAACTGCACAGCCATTATCAAGAGGGTGGGAATAAGAAAGACTATATGGACTGTCACCCATGTAGATTACGCCATCTCCGTCTACAATACAAATATACTGGTCCTGGCTGGGGTGGTTTTCCGTACCTATATCATATCCTACAGGAATACTCATAAACGTAAGCTGCATATGTTCACCTGTCCATCTCGTAGTTCGAAAGGAAGGATTTCTTAATGTGTCGTGATTGATATTAAGAATGAGAGGTGAAGGCCCGTAGTCGCTGGCATCCCAGGAATAATAGGAGCGTTCATGGCAGGTGGAGTTACAAAACGAATTACAGTCAGACATTGAAGCATCACTCTTTTCATTTTAGTAATGTATTATATGGTACTGTAATCGTTCAGTGACAGGATCAGACAAAGAAAAAAGCCGCAGGCGGAAAATCCAGTGGATTTATCCCGTCCTGCGGCGTATTTGTTATCTCTGACCTTTGTCGTATGGAATTCCTTCCGCTTTTGGAGCCTGGGAATTTCTTGAGGTAAATACCAATACGATTAATGTAATGATATAAGGAACCATTTTGTAGAAGTAACTTGGAATTCCAAGAGCACTTAAGAATGGAATTCCGGAATAAGAGGAAGCCACCGCTTTCATCAGTCCGAAGAAGAGGGAACACAGCATGATATTAACTGGTTTCCACTGACCAAAGATTAATACTGCCAATGCCAGGAAACCGTATCCTGCCACATCAGCATTAAAGTTGGTGGAAGTAGGAACTACAAATACCAGACCTCCCAGACCTCCCAGAGCACCGGAGATTAATACTCCGGCATACTGCATACGGTAAACGTTAATTCCCGCAGAATCCGCTGCCTGTGGGTGCTCTCCGCATGCGCGAAGCCTTAAGCCAAATCGTGTGCGGTAAAGCACAACGGCAGATAATACAAAGATTAATATTCCCACGTAGGTGGTAATATAGGCGTTCTGGAATAAAAGCGGTCCGATAAATGGGATACTGCCAAGTACAGGAACCGAGGTGATGCGGAACGTATTGTTAAATGGAACCTGCTGAACACCCTGAATAACTCGGGCTACGAATACTGCAAAAGCAGGAGCAAACATATTAAGAGCAGTACCGCTGATAACCTGGTTTGATTTCATGTTAATGGATGCATAAGCATGGAACAAAGAGAAGATCATTCCGGTGCCCATAGATATTAATATGGCGATAATCAGCTGAAGCTGCCCGCTCATATTTTTGCCTGTAAAATTTAAAAACAGGATTCCGGTAAACGCTCCCATGGTCATAATACCTTCCAAAGCGATGTTTATAATGCCGCTTCGCTCGGAAAACATGGCTCCAAGTGCAACGATCATGAGAGGAATCATGAAATACATGGTCTGCTGAAAAATAAAATAAATGACACTCATGATTTCTTTCCTCCTTTCCCGGTTTCGTCAGTTTTCCCGTTTTTCTGTCCAACGAACTTTGACATGATGATTTTAACCATCAGGGCAAATGCGCTGAAATAGATAATAACTGCGACGATGATATCGATAATTTCTGTGGAGAACTCAAACAGCTGTAAGTAAAAGCCGCCGGCTGTCAGGTATGCGATGAAGATACCGGAGAACAGAACGCCGATGGGGTTGTTTAAACCAAGGAGTGCAACAGAAATACCTGTAAATCCTTCGGAAGGAAGTACGTCTTTAATCTCAATATGCTTTCCGGTTCCTGCAAGGAATAAAAGACCTCCTGCAAGTCCTGCAATGGCACCGGCGATTACCATGGAAAGAATGATGCTTTTCTTTTCATTGATTCCTGCATATTTGCTGGCGTCACGGTTAAAGCCTACTGCTTTTAATTCATATCCAAATGTAGTCTTATTTAAAATAACCCATATAAGGATCACTACCAGAATCGCGATTAAAATTCCCCCGTTTACACTGGAACCTGGGAAAATCTTATCCAGACCCATCTTGGGGATATTAGCTGTATTCGCCACATTCTTGGATTCATTCCTTAAATTGTTAAACAGCGGCTTATAGCTTTTCGTAATCCAGTTTACGAGATACATACCAATATAGTTCATCATAATAGAGGCGATAACCTCATTCACATTGTAGTATGCTTTTAAAATACCTGGTACCAGTCCCCATACAGCGCCAAGGATTACACTTGCTGCCAGAGCTACGACCCAGTGCACCGGGCCGAGAGAGGTCCAGAGAATTCCTACATAAACCGCACCGAAGCCTCCAATGATAAACTGGCCGGGAGTACCGATGTTAAAAAGTCCGGTTTTAAATGCAAACCCAACGGAAAGACCGGTAAGAATAATCGGTGTGGCATAATAAAATACCTGACCGACACCCTTGGCTCCGTGGGTGAAGGCTCCGCTTAAAATCGTAGCAAATCCGGGAAGTGCCTGCTCTGGATTACACAGAAACAAGATAATCAGCCCTACAATAAGTCCAAGTATAATCGCGAATATGGAAGAGAGGATGCCTGTATGATCTTTTATCTGTTTCGGTTTCATAGTGTGCCACCTTCTTTCTTAGCGCCTGCCATATAAAGACCTAATTCCTGAACGGTAATGTTCTCAGGATCTAAGTCAGCAACGATTCCGCCTTCAAACATGACTAAAATCCGGTCGCTTAAATTCATAACTTCATCTAATTCCAGAGATACCAGTAAAATAGCGGCACCTGCATCACGCTGTTTCACCAGCTGGTTGTGAATGTATTCAATGGCACCAACATCCAGACCTCTGGTCGGCTGAACTGCAAGGAGAATATCAGGACCTTTGGAAATTTCTCTTGCTACAATAGCTTTCTGCTGATTGCCGCCGGACATGCTGCGGGTCGTGGTAAATGCCCCTTCGCTGCTTCGAATATCATAATTTTCAATCAGTTTCTGTGCATAGTCATAGATCTGGTCATTTTTTAAAAATGTGCCGCTCTGAAATTCTTTGTCAAAATACTGCTGGAGAACCAGGTTGTATGCCAGATTGTATTCCAGTACCAGACCATGTTTATGCCGGTCCTCGGGGATATGGGAGAGACCATGGGTATTTTTGTAGCGGATACTTTTTTTCGTCATATCCTCTCCGTTAATGGTCACAGTACCGGAGCTGGGATCGGAGATACCTGTGATTGCATGAACCAGCTCTGTCTGTCCATTGCCGTCAATACCGGCGATACAGACAATCTCACCTCTTCTTACCTGAAATGATACATCATGAACCAGCTTTTTGGTTTGTCCTTCCCGTTTGGCTTCTACGGATAAATCCTTTACTTCCAGAACTACTTCACCAGGCTCGGACGCCTTTTTACTAATGGTCAAGTTTACCTTACGGCCAACCATCATCTCTGACATCTCTTCCCGCGTAGTATCAGCAACATCTACGGTTCCAATATATTTACCGCGGCGCAGGACGGAACAGCGGTCTGCTACCGCCTTGATTTCGTTGAGCTTGTGTGTGATGAACAGTATGGACTTCCCTTCCTTTACCAGATCCCGCATGATCTGCATCAGTTCATCAATTTCCTGAGGAGTCAGGACTGCGGTAGGTTCATCAAATATCATGATTTCATTATCACGATACAGCATTTTTAAAAATTCAACCCTTTGCTGCATTCCTACCGTGATATCAGATATCAGCGCATCAGGGTCTACAAACAGTTTGTATTTTTCACTTAATTCCATTACTTTTTTGCGGGCATCATCCATCTTCAAAAAGCCCCGTCTTGTCGTCTCCATGCCCAGTACAATATTCTGCAGGACTGTGAAATTCTCTACCAGCTTAAAATGCTGGTGCACCATGCCGATACCAAGTGCATTGGCATCCAGCGGACCAGTGATTTTTTCTTCATTACCACGAACCCGGATTGAGCCTTTTTCCGGCTGATATAATCCGAATAATACACTCATAAGAGTTGATTTGCCTGCTCCATTTTCTCCGAGGAGGGCGTGTATCTCGCCTTTTTTTAACTGTAGTGTAATGTCATCATTGGCGATAATACCGGGAAATTCTTTTGTGATATGAAGCATCTCAATAATGTAGTCCATAAAATCCCCCTTACTACGGTACCTATCTATGGGACCCGGTACCCGGTTAATAAAGTTATAAAGCAAAAAGAAGATGCCGTAAGAGACCAGATCTTTACTGACTGGTGAATCAAACGGCATCTCCTTTCCTTTTTTATGTCAGAATTCTGACATCGTGGTATGCCCGGAGGGCACTATCCCCGCGGATTATTCTACAAAGTTAATCTTTGTTTTTTCAAGCTTTAAGTCTTTGTTCGGATCGTTGTTATCCTGAGAAGGCTGTACCAGGGTTACTTTGCCATCCTTTAATTCAGTGAAGATTTTTTCGTAATCTTCTTTTGTGAATTTGGTGAACTTGGATGTTTCCAGCGGAAGGCCGATACCATCATTCTTTGCGGAGAAGATGCTTGTCTCGCCGCCTGGGAACTTGTTATCATAGAAAGCTTTTACACCGTCGTATACAGATACGGAAAGCTGCTTCATGGCAGAAGTGATGACTGTATCAGATTCATAGCTCTGGTCAACGTCAACACCGATTACCTTTTTGCCCTTTTCCTGAGCAGCAGCCATAACAGAGTTACCAACAGCACCGCCGCAGCCAAAGATTACGTCGGTTCCGTTCTGGTACCAGGATGCAGCCATAGACTGTGCCTCTGGAGTTGCAGCGAAAGCACCTGTATAGTTGTACATGATTTCAACGCCGTCAATGCCCATTTCCTTAGCTGCATAATCAGCACCTTCAGCAAATCCGTAACCATAACGGATAACTGCAGGAACAGCCATACCACCTAAGAAACCAAGCTTTGTGTAACCTTCTTTTACTGCTGCATAGCCTGCTAAGAATCCAGGCTCATCTTCCTGGAACAGGATTGGCATAACATTGGATTCTGTCTTATATTCAGAGTAATCTGCGTTATGAGGAACTCCGTCAAGAAGAATGAAGTGAACGTCTTTATACTGCTCCTGAGCAAGGAATACAGGCTCTTCAAATAAGAAGCCTGGACATACTACTAATTTTGCACCGCCTTCAATAGCAAGTCCAATGGTTTCTAAATAAGAATCAGTGGTACCTTCCTGTGGCTGATAGTACTTGTAGGAAATCTTGTTCTCTTCTGCGTACTTCTTCATACCTTCCCATGCACCCTGGTTAAAGGATTTGTCATCGATGGTACCAAGGTCTGTAACCAGCGCCAGTTCATATCCGGTTGAAGAATCAGACTTAACGGATGTAGCACCAGTCGTCTCAGCTGGTTTTTCTGCAGCAGTTGTAGTTTCTGCAGATGGAGCAGCAGTTGTTGCAGTTCCTTTACCAGCGGAACCACATGCGCTGAGTGTTGCGGCCATCATAACTGCCATGGCTAATGCGAGAGCTCTTTTTTTCATAATACGATCTTTCCTCCTGTTATTAATATATTTTCAGAGATAACTCTAATGTATCATATTTCAGCGTTGGAAACAATCTTAATTCATGATATTTTGCAT
Organism: Lacrimispora xylanisolvens; assembly: GCF_002934545.1. Taxonomy (GTDB): domain Bacteria; phylum Bacillota; class Clostridia; order Lachnospirales; family Lachnospiraceae; genus Lacrimispora; species Lacrimispora xylanisolvens. The sequence goes on along the minus strand of NZ_PTJA01000004.1, from coordinate 423,976 downwards.
AAAAACTAAGATAAAAAATTCTGTCATTTTAATATTTATGCCCCAACTTTTAAATGTTAAATCACACTTTCGTTCTTTTCCTTGTTATTTAATTAAATTATGGTAAACTATTTTAAGACTTTAAAAAGGAGACTTAATTATGAAAAAAGTAAATTTACTAGAAGATCCTGTTAAAAAATTATTTGCAGGTTATCTTCTTCCGTCAATTAGTGCAACAATGGTTACTTCCATTTATATATTAGCAGACACTCTTATGATTGGAAGAGGGGTTGGAGCAATTGGAATTGCTGCTTTAAATATACTGCTGCCGTTATTCAGCCTTTTTTTTGCAACCGGTATGCTGTTTGGAGCAGGGGGCGGTATACTTCTTTCCGTCTGTAAGGGAAAGAAAGATGAATCAGGTGCAAATCAGTATTATACGGTGGCATTTATCATGGCAGCTGTAATGAGTGTGTTTTATACGGTTTTGGGACACGTATTCTTTCTGCCTGTGACGGCGTTTTTGGGACGAAATGAAAACATGACACCTTATGTGGAAGAGTATGGAAGAATTCTTATATCAGGAGCTCCTGCTTTTTTATTTGCATCTTTTTATCAGGTATTCGTACGAAATGATAAAGCGCCAAAGCTGGCGATGACAGCAGTGGTCTCTGGCGGAGTTTTAAATATTATCCTGGATTATATATTGATGTTTCCCTTAAAAATGGGAATGGCAGGGGCTGCAGCTGCAACTGTCATCGGAACCTGTGTGACACTCTTAATATTGCTGACCCACCTGGTTTCAAAAGGTAATACTTTAAAATTTGTTACTGGTTTTCATCTCAGTCAGGCTGTTGCAGTAGTGAAAAATGGGTTCTCCAGCTTTTTGCTGGATATGTGTAATGGAATCGTAACCTTCTTATTTAACCGTCAGATCCTTTCCGTTGCAGGGGAACTTGGCGTGATGGTATACGGCATTATATCCAACAGTGCCTATATTGCATCATCTGTCAATAATGGTATTTCACAGGCAGTCCAGCCCATCCTGGCGACAAATTACGGAGCGGGTAAAAAAGACCGTTTAAAGGAAGTAAGACATCTGGCAGAGCGCACCGCCTGTTTTTCCGGTGTGTTGTTTGCTGCAACAGGACTTTTGTTTCCGGCTCTTGTGACAGAAGCATTTGTCAGGCCTGAAAAGGAAATTCTGGCTATGTCGGTTCCAGCCATTCGGATTTATTTCCTGTCTTTTGCAGCAATGGGTCTGAATGTGCTTTATACCACCTGGTTTCAGTCCGTGATGGAACCTGGAAATGCATTAAAGATCTGTCTGCTTCGGGGAATTATTTTAAACAGCATTCTGGTCTTTATTCTTCCAATTTTTATGGGAGTTACCGGAATCTGGATGGTCATGCCTGTGACAGAGGTGCTGACCTTTGTTATGTGTCGAATTATGCTAAAGAAACAGAGCTTTTGTCGAACCTGATTTCGTATATACGAACGTAAATCGCATATCGGAAAAAGACAGACTTTGTAAGTGCTTTCAATGCAATTGTACTTAAAAAAGAGATAATTACTTTAAATAATCTATGAAAACCTCTTTACTACCCCTTTAATTGTGCTATAATACTTTCAGGGCTTTTCCGCAATGGAAAGCGCGGGGGAGCAGCATAATTTACACAATTGAGGAGGATTTTACTTATGGCAAGAAAATGGGTTTATTTGTTCACTGAGGGTAGTGCAGATATGAAAAACCTGTTAGGTGGTAAAGGGGCGAATCTGGCAGAGATGACCAATTTAGGTCTGCCGGTTCCTCAGGGATTTACAATTACAACTGAGGCATGTACTCAGTATTATGAAGATGGGGAAACGATTAATGACGAGATCATGGGGCAGATCATGGATCATATCGAAAAGATGGAAAAAATCACCGGCAAGAAATTCGGTGATAACGAAAATCCTCTTCTTGTCTCCGTTCGTTCCGGAGCCAGAGCTTCCATGCCTGGTATGATGGATACGATTTTAAATCTCGGACTGAATGAGAACGTAGTGGAAGTACTTGCTGAGAAATCAGGTAATCCACGCTGGGCATATGACTGCTACAGACGATTCATTCAGATGTACTCCGATGTAGTTATGGAAGTAGGCAAAAAATACTTCGAAGAACTGATTGATGAAATGAAAGAAAAAAAGGGTGTTACAGAGGATGTGGATCTGAATGCCGATGATTTAAAAGAGCTTGCAAGACAGTTCAAAGCAGAATATAAGGAAAAGATTGGTTCCGAATTCCCAACTGATCCCAAGGAGCAGTTAATGGGGGCAATCAAAGCCGTATTCCGTTCCTGGGACAATCCAAGAGCCAATGTTTACCGCCGTGACAACGATATTCCGTATTCATGGGGAACCGCTGTTAACGTTCAGATGATGGCATTTGGTAATATGGGTGAGACTTCCGGTACAGGCGTTGCCTTTACCCGTGATCCTGCAACTGGTGAAAAGCATTTAATGGGTGAATTCTTAATGAATGCCCAGGGTGAAGACGTAGTTGCCGGCGTTCGTACTCCCCAGAAGATCGAACAGCTGAAAGAGGTTATGCCTGAAGTTTATCATAAATTTGTGGGAATCTGCAGTATCCTGGAAGATCACTACAAAGATATGCAGGATATGGAGTTTACCATTGAGGACAAGAAGCTTTACATGCTTCAGACCCGTAACGGTAAGAGAACAGCAAAAGCTGCTTTAAAAATTGCCTGTGATTTAGTAGACGAGTTTATGATTACAGAAGAAAAAGCAGTTAAGATGATTGATCCGAGAAACTTAGATACTCTGCTTCATCCTCAGTTTGATGCAGAAGTATTAAAGAAGACAGAACCGGTTGGAAAGGCACTTGCTGCTTCTCCCGGAGCTGCCTGCGGTAAGATCGTTTTCACCGCTGATGATGCAAAGACATGGAAAGAAAGAGGAGAAAAGGTGGTTTTAGTCCGTCTTGAAACCTCTCCTGAAGATATTGAAGGAATGAAGGCAGCTCAGGGTATTCTGACTGTAAGAGGAGGAATGACTTCTCATGCAGCCGTAGTAGCAAGAGGAATGGGAACCTGCTGTGTATCCGGCTGTTCTGAAATTGCCATGAATGAAGCAGCAAAGAAGTTTGTTCTTGCAGGTAAGGAATACCATGAAGGAGACTGGATCTCTCTTGATGGATCTACCGGTAAAATTTATGACGGAATCATTCCCACTGTTGATGCAACCGTTGCCGGTGAGTTTGGAAGAATTATGGCATGGGCTGATAAGTATAGAAGACTGAAAGTCAGAACCAATGCAGATACACCTGCTGATGCCAGAAAAGCAAGAGAACTTGGTGCAGAGGGAATCGGTCTTTGCCGTACCGAGCATATGTTCTTTGAAGGTGATAGAATTGATGCATTCCGTGAGATGATCTGTTCTGATACTGTTGAGGAGAGAGAAGCAGCTCTGGAGAAGATTCTTCCGGTACAGCAGGGGGATTTCGAAGCTCTTTATGAGGCTCTGGAAGGAAATCCAGTTACCATTCGTTTCTTAGATCCGCCTCTTCATGAGTTTGTTCCAACAGAGGAAGAGGATATTAAGAAGCTGGCTGATACACAGGGCAAGACAGTGGAGCAGATCAAGACAATTATTGATTCTCTTCACGAGTTCAACCCAATGATGGGACACAGAGGCTGCCGTCTTGCCGTTACCTATCCGGAGATCGCAAGAATGCAGACAAAAGCAGTGATCCGTGCTGCTATTAACGTACAGAAAGCACATGCAGACTGGAACGTATGTCCTGAAATCATGATTCCTCTGATCTGTGATGAGAAGGAATTAAGATTTGTGAAGAAGATTGTTGTTGAGACTGCAGATGCAGAGATTGCAGCAGCAGGCAGCAGCTTAACCTATCAGGTAGGAACCATGATTGAGATTCCGAGAGCAGCACTGACAGCCGATGATATCGCAAAAGACGCAGAATTCTTCTGTTTTGGTACCAACGACTTAACTCAGATGACCTATGGCTTCTCCCGTGATGATGCAGGAAAGTTCTTAAATTCCTACTACGATACCAAGATCTTTGAAAATGATCCATTTGCAAAACTGGATCAGACTGGTGTAGGCAAGTTAATGGAGACTGCTATCAAGTTAGGCAAGGGAGTTCGTCCTGACATGCACGTTGGTATTTGCGGCGAGCACGGCGGAGATCCTTCTTCCGTAGAATTCTGCCATAAGATTGGTCTTGACTATGTATCCTGCTCTCCATTCCGTGTGCCGATCGCAAGACTGGCAGCAGCACAGGCGGCGTTGAATAATAAATAGAGTACACGATAGCAATGAGTCGTGCAAAAATAAGTGTCAAAAAGTCCGGGGGAGAGCTTGCTCTCAACCGGACTTTATGGCACTTGTTTTTATAGGGCGAAGCCCGTGACCGAGATGGAGCGTAAGCGGAATCGAGGTTAGCGCGACGGAGTTACGGACCCAATTTTTTATACCCCCCGTTTTGAACATGACACCCAGTTGTCCTATCTATTATTATATACTATATCCATAACCAATCAGGAGGAAAATCAAATGAACGAAGAAATCATTGCAAGAGCAGGAGAGATCATTGCCACCAACACCGCAGGTGAAGACAAAGGATACTGCGCCCTAACACTAATGGACACGGATGACTTTCCAACAACTTCAACCATATCCGTATCAAAAGCTGACGGTATCAACTGGCTCACATTTTGTACCGGATTTGGAAGTGACAGAACCAAACGAATCAATCGGTGCAGCAAAGCCAGTGTTTGTTTTAATTCAATTGATCATAATATCACATTAGTGGGTACAATAGAAGTAATAACAGACCCTGAAATAAAAAAAGAGATGTGGTACCGCGGACTGGAAAATCATTTCAGCAGTTGGGAAGATCCCAATTACTGCGTTTTGCGTTTCACCACAAGCCGTTACAATCTTCTCATAGATTGGAAAGAAGCCAAAGGGTTCATATAAAACAGATAAAACAATTATTCTTTCAGTCAAAGGAGATCATCTGATGGAGACACCACGAATCTTTCACATGCCTTTTTCAAGCATTTATCCGCTTTATATAAAAAAAGCAGAGAAAAAAGGAAGAACCAGAAAAGAGGTAGATGAAATTATATTCTGGCTCACAGGCTATGACACAAATTCATTACAACAGCAAATAGAAAAGGAAGTAAGTGTAGAAGTCTTTTTTCGCCAAGCCCCTCAGATGAATCCCAATGCGTCACTGATCAAAGGAGTGATCTGCGGATACCGTGTGGAAGAGATTGAAGATGAGTTGATGAGGCAGATCCGTTATCTGGACAAATTAATAGATGAGCTTGCCAAAGGCAGGGCAATGGAAAAAATACTAAGAAAATAGGGGAAAAGAGAAATGGATGTGTATGAAGAAGGACTTGTAGTTTTAGAAACATTATTTGCAAAAGACTATCAATTTGCGCTGGCCACATCAAACGATAACATTCCGGCCGTAAGGTTTATTGATACCTTTTATAATAATAGAGCATTTTACATTGTAACTCACGGAAAGTCTGATAAAGTAAAAGAGATTGAACATAATCCGGTAGTCTCATTAAGTAAAGATCTGTATCGTTTTACTGGAATTGCCCGAAACATTGGACACCCATTATTAAAGAAAAATCTCAAAATCAGAGAAAGGCTGATTAAGGTATTTGAGCCATGGTATTTTGCCCATAACAATGAAAATGATGAAAATATGTGTTACATCAGAGTTGATTTAAAACAGGGTTTATTTTACAAAGATGGTACTGGATATAAAGTCAATTTCGAAAATAAAACTGCAGAAAAGTTTCCCTTTATTTTTGATATTATAAAAATAGACTGAAAAAGATCTGGGTAATTATATATAACCAGGATACTTTCTTTTACTCGCACACAACAATTCTCTTATCACATTTTTAAACAACACAAAGTATCGTTCAATAATATTCTGCGCACAGCTTTTTAATCAGCTGTGCGCAGTTTTTTTTTGCCTGCATTTGCATTATAAACCGCATTATAAATCGCTATTGACCCGATTTCATAAACACCCTCATTGAAAATTACATGTAAAGTCGTAAAAATTACATGCAGTCAAAATAGAGTATATTTCTTGATATAATACAGACATGAACTTGGTAGTAATGTGATTCATTTCACGTTTACTATATATAATCAGATTCAGATTATATAACTACATAGAAAGGGGGACGAGGACATGAATAAAGATTTTGATTTAGATCTTAAAATGGACAAGGGTTCAGTAGATGTAGGAGAATCAAAAATTGCCAGTGTTGCTTATTGCACACCCGGTTGTTTAACAGGATCTACCTGTGGAACAAGTGAATGTGGATTGACAAGAAACTGCACAAACACATGGTTATGCTACTAATTTCCATGCAAACCTAAACCCGATGCAAACGTACATGCATTTAGAAGATTCACAAAATGCATGTACGTTTACATTTTGTGGAAGTAATTTACTGGTGCATATAAAGTTTCTAATTTGGTTAGGCATACAAGAGTTAAGCGAGGGGGATACGGTTAAAATATGAAAGATTTATACAAAGATATAGGTTCCTTTATGATAAGAACACCGGGTCTGCCAATCAATTTATTGACAGATAATATAGAAAATGCAACGAACATAGATCATACTATGTTTTTATTTGATTGTCCTCAATACAAAGATCAGTTTAATGAAGCTATATTTGTGGCCAGCCAAGATTTGTATGAATCCATGCAGCACTATATAGAGGATGGCACAGCAAGGGATACGAATTATTTGTTGAATTCAATTTATAAATATTTTAGCAGAAGCTGTTCCAGGTGTACTCCATTTGGATTATTCTCCACGGTTGCATTTGGCAATATTACATCTGACAGAACATCATTCGAATTAAGCAGTGCAGAATTAAAAAGAAATCCCCTGATTGATTCAGAATGGTTATACCAAGTGGTCTTTCTGTACGAAACCAAGTACCTAAAATCTCTGCGATACACAATTAATGAAAGTGTTGCGATTCAAAGAAACAAAGCAATTTTGTTTAACTGCACAAAAGACAGCGATGGGGGAAAAGTAAATAAAAAATCAGTAAAGTACTCCAATGCATTTGAAATAGTTTTAAGAATATCAGGAGATTATGTAAGTTATTCTGATATTATAGAAAACCTTAAAATAGAATATCCGAATGTGGAAGAAAACACATTCCATATATATATCCAATCACTCATAAAGGAAGGTTATTTAATATCCGATCTTCGTCCACCATTAACAATCGTTGATCAATTTCAATACTTTATCTGCAAACTACAGGAATACGATATAAATACAAAATCTTTAGTTGACATACAAAATCAAATTCAGGAATATTCCATTGGTCATAAAAATAATACCATCGAAAGCCTGACACAGATTTTCAAAAATATGAAGAGAATCTACAACTCCAAAAACTACCTGACCATAGATTCTTCCATTTCCTACAGCCAGTGCAATTTGAATCAAAATGAGATAAAAAAAATAAATAAGCTCCTTAATTTATTTATACAATTTAATATCAAAGAGCCTTTCAATAGTTTAAATGATTACAAAAACAAATTTTTAGAAAAATATGGCCTTTCCAGGTGTGTTCCTTTAACTGAACTCATTGATCCTGATATAGGAATCGGTTTTCCAGCCCATTACGATGGAAAAAACGGCATGAGTAATTTTGGAGAATATATCAATCCCTGGATACGATTTTTTGAAAGAAAATATGTTGATTCCGTAAGACTTGGCAAGGAAATTGAGATCACTGATACAGATATGGGAATGCTTTTAACAGAAGATATTGATCTGGATCAGTTACCCCAATCCATGGAAATCTACTTTAATTATGTAAAAGACAATGGAAGAGATGTCTACTATTTAAGTAATATTTTTGGGTCAACTTATGCAGGAAAGTCATTTGGAAGATTTTCTCATTTAATGAATAATCCAGAACAATTCTTTGAAGAAATAAATAAAAATTATGGTGAAGAGTGTCAGGTGTGTGAATTTACCTACTTACCTGACAGCTTATATTCCGCAAATGTGATCCGAAATATGCATGGTTCCACTTATGAAACAAGTTTTGGGACTACAAATTCCAAAGATCAGGCATTTAAACTTAAGCTAAGTGAAATTTTAGTAGAATTTAAAAATAACAAATTATATTTAAAGTCTGCGGTTAACAATAAAAGAATCATACCAACATCTACCAATATGTTTAATCCGCAGCTAAAACCCAGAATATTAAGATTAATTGATGAAATATCTTCTGATGGAATCAGGTTTTATAATAAACCCTGGCAATACCTGCTGGAGAAATTCGCCTATCTTCCAACAATACGATATAAAAACTTCGTATTGGAACAGGAGAAATGGATTATTAAAATAGGCGATCTGGGTTTAACAAAACATTATGATTTTGCTGAGTTTAAAAATAAGTTTATCGAATACATAAATTCAAGAAATATACCCCTTTGGGTGGATGCCGTTGATGCAGACAAGAAGCTTCTGCTAAATCTGAAAGAGGACAGATGTTTATCTGTGTTGCAGAAATTACTGGAAAAATCAGAAACTGTTGTGGAAAGATATCATATAGAATCAGAACAACCAGTAAAACTGAATGATAGTTCTTATTGCTGTGAATTGGTAATTCCATTAATTTTAGATCCGGATGCCAAACCCCATAAAGCCAATGATTCTGACATTACCAGGAATTATGGTAATCTCAGATATAAAGAGCCTTTGGATGAGTGGTTATATTTCAAAATATACGGAATTGAGGAATACGCAGATTATCTGTTAGGTGAAGCTTTGTATGCTCCATTGCAGAAGTTACTTGAAAATAAAGAAATCGACAGCTATTTCTTCATTCAGTATAAAGATCCAGATTTACATCTGCGATTGAGATTAAAAGCTGACAATACTAAATTAATGACAGTACTCCCCAAAATGTTAGATATATTAAGCCAGCTTATGAAAAAATCTCTTATCTCAAACTATAGTATTAATTGTTATGAGCTTGAATTGGAGAGGTATGGCGGATATGATTTGATGAACTATGCACATGAGGTGTTTTATAAAGACAGCATGGCAATTCAAACCATAATCCATGAAAAAAACAATCATAATATAAAAGTGACGGACGAACTTTTAGCTTCAGTGATTATTTTCTTTCATATGCGGACATTTAATTTGAGTTTTGAGGATATGTTTGTATTTCTTAATTGTGAAAATCCTACCAAGAGCTATCAAAAAGAATTTAGAGAACATAAGGATACCTATGTTGATTTTGTAATAAAGTATTTATATGATGAAACGTTAAATCCAGATATCGATTTTATTTTAAAGATATTATCGGTAAAATTTGAGTCAATGAAAGAATATTTAAATAGAATTGAAGAATATTATCCGGTCAACAAAGCTGTAAAATTAAGCATACTGGATAGTCTGCTGCATATGAACATGAATCGATTGTTTGGTCCCAATACGGAATTGGAAAAAAAGATGAGAACTTTAGCACGTCATACATATTACTGTGTTTACAGCAGAAAAAAAATAGGTATATTGGGTGGTAAATAATATGCAGAAATTTAAAATACTAAGTACTTCAGAAGTAAAGGAAATGCTTTCTTCCCTGAAAGTGATTCCCAAATCCATTAAAATATTCTTCCAGGCCAGCAAACTGATATTTGTACTAACCATAATTATTAATATTATTGCGGGTATTGTTCCTGTAATATCCGTAAATATTTTTGGCAGCCTGATTAATGCTATTTCAGCCAAAGACTTAAATCTCTCGCTGAAGATATTAGCAATCTATATCGGGATAAGTTTTGTGTCGGGTATGATTATAAGTATTAAAACTTATTTGTTTACCAAATTTCAATTCTTGTTGGATTATGAATTGATTAACAGGTTATTGGATAAATGCGCCATTATGTCTTTGGAGGAATTTGAAAATTCTGACATACAGGATCAGCTGCAGCATATCCTTTCCCAGGTGGGATTCAGACCTTATAATATTTTTACTACTACATTGACACTTGTAACTTCCGTTACTACCATACTTTCTTCTGTTTATATTATGCTGATGTGGCGGCCGCTGTCGGTATTTCTTATCATCGTTCCGGCGTTTGCCTTTTCAATTTTCTATTTATCCATAAGTAAAAGAGAGTTCCAGACAGAAGAAAGAAATGCAAAGAAAGCCAGAAGTATATGGTATTATGAATTTTTACTTACAAAGGATCAATCATTTAAAGAAGTTAAGATATTTAATTTAGCCAGACATATTATAAAGAGGCATAATGATTTAAAGAAAAGCGTGATTAATGAAAACTTATACAATACCAAGGTACGGCTGATTATATCTGTTGTATTTGATTTTGTTGATCAGATCTGTATGGCGGTACTTATGATTTTAATCATTTTCTCTGTAATTGCAGGTGAAATCTTAATTGGTAACGCTGTTGCACTTCTAAGAATTATAAACATGATGTTTGATAGCTTTAACAGTATTATGAATATTATTTACAGCATAAATCAAAACAGTTTGTATATGTCAAAACTGATTAATTTTCTTAACAGGCCCGGAAATTCAAATAGTAAAGAAACATACAAACTAAATGATTTAGATCAGATTGAAATAAATAATCTGACCTTTGCATATCCGGAAACAGATAAAATAGTTCTTCAGAACATCAATATAAAAATTAATAAAAACCAAAGAGTTGCATTGTTCGGAAGAAATGGATCTGGTAAAAGTACATTAATAAAATTATTATTAGGATATTATTTAGTGGAAGACGATATGATTAAGATGAATGGAATTCCATTAAATAAAGTTAATATTGACAGCTTACATAAATTAACAGGTATATTATTCCAGGATTACTGTAAGTATGAACTTTCGGTAAAAGATAATGTTGGGTTCGGTAACATTGATGAAATTGATAATGAGGCCCAGATAAGAGAGTCACTGGAAGAAGCTGGTATAGACTTTCTTCCTCCTGATTTAAATCAGCAGCTGGGAAAGTGGTTTTCAGATGGAACACAGTTATCCGGCGGGCAGTGGCAGAGAGTTGCTCTGGCCAGGTGCTTTTTCAAAAAAGCACAAATGTATATTTTAGACGAACCCAATGCGGCGCTGGATAAAATGGGTGAGAAAAAAATAATGAACACATTTTTTGAACTTACAAAAAACAAGATAGGTGTATTTATTTCTCATAAAATTGCACATGTCATGTTAGCTGATAAAATAATTTATCTGGACGAAGGAAAGATTGTGGCAGAAGGTACACATGAAGAATTATTAAAAACATGTCCCTCTTATAAAGAAATTTACGATCTGGAATTCGATATACCGAAAAATGGAGGCTGATTATGAATTTACCGAATGAAAAAAAGCGTGAATTGGATAATTTCATAATAAATATATCAAAAAAATTATCCGACGCAGATTATGTTCAGGAAATATTTGCTTCAAATAACACTGAGTATCGATGTACTTCAGTGGCAGTTTCATATCCCGCATTATGTATCCTTTTTTCGGAACTTCAATTAAATTATCCGGACTATGATTTTGATAAGTATGCCCATAAGTATCTGGAGATCGTAAACGACTATATGGGAAAAAACAATATCTATGATATCTCACTGTTTGATGGGCTATGCGGAGTGGGCTTTGCTGCACATTGTATGTCAGACCATGGGAAACGATATCAATCGTTTATAAAGAGTCTGAACGAGTATATTGTTGATATTGCGGAAAGTAATATTCTAAAGTACAAAGAACTTCCGTTAAACGAACTATTTTATGATATTATGTATGGATTAACCGGTACAGCCAATTATCTGTTGAATTTTAAATCAGAGCCGAATGTAAAAGAGACTTTGTTGCACATTTTGCAATATTTAACGGATATTTGTAAAGCAGGAGACAACAATATCCCCCGGTTTGCCATCCGGTCAGATGAGAGTCAATTGTTTCCTTTGGAAAATAGTCCAGAGATACGATATATAAATTTAGGGGTTGCACACGGGATACCTGGCATACTTTTAATATTATGTAAGTCCTATGAATCGGGAGTATATGCACAAGACCAGTTGAAAGCAATAAAATATCTGGCAGAATACATTTTTAACAGCTGCATAAAAGACAGTGATGATATTTTTTGGGAAACTCAAAAAATAATAGGAATAGAACAGGAGAAAGCAGTACCATCCAGAGATGCGTGGTGTTATGGTACTCCAGGTGTGGCGTATTCATTATTGATTGCTTCAAAGATCCTTAATAATGATGAAATGGGTAAGCTTGCGATTGATAGTATGAAATTATCTTTGAAAAGAATGCGGCAGGTTATCTCACCTACTTTTTGTCATGGTCTTTCTGGCTTGTGCTGCCTGACCAGAAAATTCTATCAATACACAGATGATGACTTCTTTTATGAAGTATATATGAAAATAATGGATCATTTACTGGAATCCTACAGTGATCAATATCCATTTGGGTTTAAAGATACAGAAATAGAGGAAGGGCATATCGTAAATAAGGATGAGATAGGACTCTTAACAGGGACCAGTGGAGTGATCCTGACTATTTTATCTTGCTATCAACCTGTTAAAACACAATGGGACTCCATATTTTTATTATAGAAAATTACATAATTGTAAAAAAGGGGCTGTTGCAAAAATAGATGAATAATATATTGGAGCATCAGCTTCACTTTTTTACTTAAAAATAGAAAAGCGGGCAATTGAAAATGATTAAAACAAAAAGCGTTAAACAGTCAGCTTTTCTGATATTTTACTTATATGAAAAGAGGGTGTCGCTCCATCACTTTATTATAGTGATTTTGCGGCACCCTCTCAAAATTTAATTGTAACAACCCCTCCGGACTTATTGTTACTCAGATAAAGCTGACCTTCGTGGGTTTTAACTACCTGAGCGGCAAACCAGAGACCGAGACCATTATGGCCGTCTGCACCACGAGCCGTATCTCCGCGCCACAGACGTTCCGTTGCATGTTGTAAAGCCGCCTTACTGAAGCCAGTGCCTTCATCACAAACAGTCACCTGCCAGCCGCCATCTGCCATACTGCCTGTCAAATATACGTTTCCACCAACTGGTGAATGTTCTATGGCATTTTGTACTACATTTCCAAGGGCACGAAGCAGATGATCTTTTTGGACGTTTGCAGAACCGTTAAGGCCGTTCTGGACTTTCATGCATACGCTCCTTGCTTCTGCAATAGCCGTAGTGTTAACGATCAATTGTTCAAACAGAGCATTCAGGCTGTTGTTTTTAAAAGCCTCCTCCTCACCTGCCGAGGCTTCAAGAAAACTTGTTACATACTGCCTGGCACGTTCATTACTGGATGCAATTGTTTCCACCATCCTACGACTGCTTTCAGGGAGTTCTTCATCGAGCAGCAGCTCAGCATTACCCCCCACCAGGGTAAGTGGAGTTTTTAAATCATGGGCCAGTGCGGCTATTTCTGCTTCTCGTTCCTGCTGTGCCGCCCACTGGGAAGACAGGGAATTGTACAAAGCATCTCTCATATGCTCCATTGCATCAAGTGCCTGATCGTATTCCCGTATTCCTGCATGTGGAATTGTAAAATCCAGTTCCTGCGCACCTACCTTCCGGCTAACCTCACCAAACAGCTTCAGCTTGGCAGCAAGGCGCTTACGAAGCCACAGGGTGTTAAACAGCAGACAAAGCACCAATGCTACTCCCAGTGATGCCAGCCACAGATATTCAAAAGGGGGCAGAGTACTTCGCAGAACAGGATTTGCAAACTCTGATCTGTAATAATATCGTATGATTACCGTGCTCCCATCCCCATAAGTGTGTCTGAAAACACGCGTAGTAGTTGCATCTTCGTGTAAAAAACTGGTCAGTTTTTTCAGTTTCCTTCCTTTGGTGTTGCTTTCCAGAACTTTACCGTTCCGGTCAAATAAAGCGTAATCTGACAAAAAATTATCATCTGGAGAAACGAAGGTTTCCGGGTTACCAGCCAGCATTTTCTCCACCTGTTGGCTGGAAGTATAAGCATTATAGAAAAAACCGGTATTTACAAGCCGGATAAACATCAAATACCATAACAGGCAGCATAATAGCATGCAGCCAACCATGATGATGCCAAAGCGTAAAAGGACAAAGGACAGACTTACAGATCTTCGCTTTTTCGCCATTTATAACCCACCCCCCAGATTGTATCGATAGGACTGATGCCGTGGGCTTTCAGCTTGGCACGGATATTTTTAATGTGCTCTGCAACAGCGGACGGATCTCCCTCTGCATCAAAGCCGAAAACGGCTTCGTATAATTGTTCTTTGGTAAACACCTGTCCGGCATGCAGTGCCAGATGTTCACAGATCGCATATTCGCCCTTGGTAAAGGGCAGTGTTTGTTCACCGGCAAATGCCGTTTTTGCCTGTATATCGAAGCGGACGCTGCCTCGCCTAAGTATGTGGGTTGGCTGACGCACTTCCCTCCGAAGATGGGCGCCTACCCGGGCACGCAGCTCTGCAATACTGAAAGGCTTTTTAATGTAATCATCGGCTCCCAGGCCAAAGCCCTGGACGAGGGCCGAATCTTCTGCCTTGGCGGTTAAAAACAGGATAGGGCAATCCACCTCGGTACGGATCCGCCTGCAGAAGGAAAATCCATCCTCACCGGGCATCATTACGTCAAGAAGCAAAAGATCGTATAATCGGCATCTGGCGGGCTGTAAGGAAGCGGCATTTGATTCAGTGTCCACCTGGTAGCCTTCTTTTTCCAGAGCAGTGCGAACCAGAGCCAGCATATCCAGGTCATCGTCGATGACTAACAGTTTTGGCATAGAATATCCTCCTAATCTTACTCTTGTATAATTCTGCCTTCCCATCTACTATACCATAATATTGTGAGAACCAGAACAACCGAAGTAATAATAACCAGAGAAATCACACCAGGAATAACAGATCCCCTGGTCAGGTCAAAATAATCTTTTAAAAACCGTACACCCCATTCCCAGGGAATGGCCGGCCAGATTTTATCACCAATGAAATTTTCAAAGTAACCGGCTAAAATTGTACCTGCAATTCCTGATAAAACGGAGACACTGAAACCAAATTTAAAAGAAATGGGTACATGTATAAAATATAAAAATAAGTTACTAATTAAAAACGAGCAGAATATGAAAAAATAGGAACCAAAGTTCATGAAATTCATATTTAGAAAAAATTTTACTCCCACATAAAAGCAAAGCTCGTATAGTATAATACTTGCAGCAGACAGGAACAGCAGAAAGCATAATTTACCCAGATAAACGCTTCTTCTTGATCCCACAACCCCCAGAGCATTTTGAACATTGCTGATATTTCGGTCTAAATTAATAAAAATTGGTACAACAAAACTGACAAACATAGGATAGCATATTTGCAACAAAATGAAAAACAGCCGAACATCAGAAAAAAGGCGGTATCCACCAGAGTTGTAATAAATTAAAAATAATGTTGTAATTACCACTGGAGGCAACAGATGCAATAGTAAAAGCGGAGTACGTTTGATTTTTGTAAAGTTAGAGAGAAACTCTCTTGTAATTGTCAATTTCGATACACCTGCCCTCTGTACCAGCGTGCAAATAAAAATGTAAGAATGACTGCAGTGAGCATGCTTACTACCACCAGCAGTGAACTCTGACCCAAACTCAGAATCTGTCTTGCACCTGACTGAATCAATAATCCGTTTGGCAAAACTCCGAATAAGGTAATCATAAACCTGGAAGTCCAGCTATATGGTATAAACCAGAATATAGGCGAAAGAGAAAAAAACAAACCACCAAGGCCAGTTAAAATCAGGTTAATGATCATAGAACCAACGAATCCGGCCTTTTGGTCTAAAAACAGGCAGAAAGGGATCTGCCATAATAAAGTCAGCCATAATAAACAGTATCCTAAAACATAAGATCCGGTATGTTTAAATGCGCTTAAGACACCTGACAGCATGTATTCTGAAAATATAGATATCAATGATAGTAATAATGAAATCAGCAAAAGATTAAGTGCTATTAAAATTGTTTTAGAAATAAATGTATTTTTCAAGTCTATAGGCAGGCTGTATATAGTCCGGTAATTGTGTTTTTGTTCCTTATTATTTACTAAGTGGCATAATATCACAATGGATAAAGATGCAATGGGGACACACCAATTACAGACGATGGAGGCTGAAAACCCACCTAAACCAATCCCCACAGATAAAAATATAACTGCTATTAAAATTAAGGCTGCCGGAATATATAAAATAAGTTTCCGAAACAGGGTTCGTTTAAATTTTAAATTTTCGGCTGCCAGATAGGTTCGTAACATCAGGAAGCACGCTCCTTTCTTATAATATCCATAAACAATTGTTCCAGGTTCTCATTGGCATCAATTTTATCCTGATACAGAAGTGTCCCATTATTCAGGATGCCTATGTCATCGGCAACCTGCTGAATCTCGCTTAAGATATGACTGGATACAATGACTGAAATCCCGGATACCGCAAATGTCCGGATCATTTTCCTTAAATCTTCCATTCCAAACGGATCCAAACCATTGGTAGGCTCATCTAAGACTAATAATTCAGGGTCATTTAAAAGCGCTAATGCAATGCCCAGTCTTTGCTTCATTCCCAATGAAAAATCAGCAATCTGCTTATTTTCCGTATCCATTAAGTCCATTCTTTCCAAAACTTCCATGCATTTATCCGATGAGACCCCCAAAAGAGTTGCCCGAACTTTTAAATTTTCAAATGCTGTTAAATTCTCATATAAAGGAGGTGATTCAATGAGGGAACCAATCTTTAACAGATCTTTTCTGCTCCAGGGGTGATTATCGAATATTATTTCTCCGGAAGTGGGGGTAATAATTCCTGTAATCATCTTTAGCAACGTTGATTTACCAGCACCGTTAGGTCCTAATAATCCATAGACAGAATTTTTTCTTACAGACATAGATAAATCATTGATTGCAAATGTTTTTTTGAATTTTTTTGAAATGTGGTTGGTTTTAATGATATACTCGTGCATCATAATCCTCCTTTTGACTTGATATTGCTATGGTAACAGCAAATTTTAAGGATTTTATAAAGAAGAACAATAATACAAGCTTTGTATGTTATACTTATAACAAAAGTAGAAGGGGGAAAGAGATATGAAAGTGTATAAAGATAGGTCTGGTTTTTTAATAAGAGGAAGCAGTATCTGCCTCATCATTTTTATTGTTCACCTGCTATGTTTTTTCTATTATTCAACAGCGTTCGCCAATTCTGCGGAACCGCCAGGTTTTACCATAATCGTGTTGAACTCTCCAGAGAATATATCTTTATCCTTAAAAATGTCCAATCGTGATGTTACAGACTTAAGAGTGGAAGAAGGGGAGAGAAAAGGATGGGAGAAGTATTACAGGTTATATTACACCCACTTATCACCCCAGGTGAAGGATTTAAAGGATGCAGTGCTGGTGGTACAATGTAATAATAAAACCTTTCAATGTGCTTTGCCTGACGAAACATTTGGAAGATATAGTAATATTTTGACACTTGATATGGAATCGGAGACCCTTACATTAGGTCAGGCTCCGTTACGGGTTCCTGCTCTGGTGGCAATGCGGGTTCTCCTGACGCTGCTTATTGAGGGAATTATTTTTTGGCTTTTTGGATTCAGGCAAAAAAGAAGCTGGCTGGTCTTTACAGCAGTCAATCTGATTACCCAGGCAGGGCTGAATGCAATGCTTACAGGACCTGATTTAGGTAATTACTGGATATTTGGTTATCTATTTGGTGAAGTTGTGGTGCTTGCAGCAGAACTGACTGCATTTCTCACCTTTGTGAACGAATTCAGGAAAGGACGTGTAGCGCTATATGTAATAACGGCCAATATGGCGAGCCTGATCATAGGAGGTATGGTGATTACATATCTACCGGTTTAATCTTATAATACAGCTTTTTTGATGAGCCATAGTGAAATAACTATGGCTTTTTCAACGTCCAGACCCGTAATTATTACGAGGTAAAATCTATAATCAGTAATAATTGTAGAATAAAATGATTATGCCCAGAAATAGCAAAAACAATTTTGTTTCAAAATTTAAAGGGGAAAGACAAATGAATAAAAATTTATTCTTATTTTGTTTTCTGATTTTATCATTAACAGGCTGTGCTGATTCCAATATGACGGGGGGAGCTGCTTTGCAGCCAGACGAAAGTCAGGTCAGCAATCTGATTCAGGAATCAGCTGCACTGACAGATCAGGAAATCAACTGGCAGACTGCATATATGGAGATTATCCACCAGGGGGGAGGTCATCTGCCAGATCCATATCAATTAAGAGGGGAAGATGGATTAAATTCATCGTTTTATCTGGGAATTCACGATTTTAATGGAGACGGGATACCTGAATTAATTCTGGGAGACGGGATTTCCATAAGCGTGTATACTTACTTAAACCATGGATTGGAGAAGGTTGCCGATTTGTATGAGCCGGAGGGCTGGTATCTGATTCATGAATTATATATTCAAAATAATTGTCTGATTCTGGTGAGCAATGGATCGGATGGATGCGGATATGTGGGATTTACTTACCGGGATGGCTCTTATCTTACTGGTACATATAATGATTCCAGTCCGGATCAGTCAGTTTTAGGGGGAGAAGAATCCGGGTTTAAAGAGTTCAATGACGTATTTCATATAACGGAACTGAAACAGGACAATAGAAAGTCTTTTATAAAGAGAAACAAAGAGAGAGGAGAATTTATACCAGACTGGGCAGTGCTGGTTTGGTAGAAAACAATTTAATTAAATAAGATCTACAAGTAAAAATGCTGAATGATATGGATATTTCTCCATATTATTCAGCATTTTTTACGTGTTCCATTAAATAGTGAGTTTTTTATTTACAATCATATTATGCGAAAAAAATAAAGATTCAGAAGAATTTAGTTTACAATATTACCCTTTTTTTCTTTTTGCCTTTTAGGAGGTAAGAAAATGGGAGAAAGTGTTCATGTAATTATTGAGGAAATAAAAAAAGGTAATAAAGAAAAATTCTTACTGATAATAGATAAAATGACCCCACTGATTAATAAATATGTCCGCCTGCTATATAAAGATGAAAAAGAGGACATGCATTCAGAATTTGTACTCAGTCTGCTGGAGGCCATCAATTCAATGCAATATTATAAGGAAGATGGGCAATGTGTTTATTTTTTAAGCAGAGCCCTAAAAAACAAGTTCTTAGAACAGTATAAAAAAAGCAAGCAGCATTTTGACGCGGAAGCTTCTGTTGAGGATGAGTTTTTTACTGAGATCAGCATGGATCAGCCTGTTTATGATGACTGGCTGTTTCATGAAGATCTAAAAACTATGCTCTTGAAGACAGAAGGAAAACAGGCGGTTATTCTGTGGGATATTGTCTTTCATGAGGAGTCAGATGCAGTAATTGCAGAACGCCACTCCGTGTCCCGCCAATACGTGAACCGGGTCAGAAGAAATTTTTACAATCTTTTAAAAGAAAACTATTATAAATAAGTGAAGGACTTTACTGGAGGTGCAGCCATGGAAAAAAAATTGGATTTGGAAAAAAGCGCAATGGGAATCATCAGTGCCTGGATTATGGATCAATTCGGACTTTTATTTCCCGCCATATCGTTATTAACCATACTTATGATCACGGACTACATATCGGGGATGCTGGCTTCGAAAAAGGAAGCACTGGACAACCCTGATAATAATCAGTATGGCTGGAACAGCAGGAAAAGCCGGATCGGAATTTATAAAAAGTCCAGTTATATATTCATCATTCTGGCGGCAGTCAGCACGGATTATGTGATCTATAAATTTTCTACTGAGATCGGAATCAAATTTGAGCATAAAACTATTTTTGGATTATTGGTATCTGTCTGGCTCATCATTAATGAATTAATCTCTATTTTAGAAAATGCAGGACGAATGGGCGCCAGAATGCCGGAATTTTTACAGAAAGTCCTGACGGAATTGCGTGGAAAAATAGATAAAGACTAAAACGCTCATTCCATTTGCTGTTTCTTCCTGCCGCTGATTTTGGATAATATCAGTGTGATAAATACTAATAGATAAATCAGCGCCTCTAAAAAAATATAATTTTCTAGATTCAAAAAGAGAAAGCACAATGCCGCAAGGAAACTGATAAACAGAGTACGGTCAGTTTTATGAGTAAATGTCTGGTTTTCTTCTGTGTCAACCGGCCGGTTGGGATGGTCGACTGCACCCGTGATTTTGATAAGTACCATAAAAACCAGGTACAGCAGAAACGAAACCGGGGCGTTCAGACTGTAATATTTCACAATGAGAAGTATGACAGTCATGGTGGCGCAGGAGAAAACCAGACATGAGAAATAAGACTTCAAATGCAGTCCTCCGTTAAAGGAACGAAGAGGAATAAACAATAAAAAGAAGAGCAGGCATTCCACTTCCATATGAATAAAAAACGCAATACAGAGACTGCAGACCAGATTCAAAAACAGTTCCAGAAAGCTTTGAAAGCCATACAAATATATTTCATAATCATCTTTAGTGATCACTTCTTTTTTTAAAATATAATTGGTTAATACAATGGATAACCGTTCCATATTACCATCCCCCTGATCAGTAATTTGTTATTTTTCCGGTTCCTGATATAAGATCACAACCGCTTTAAATATGTTTCCCTCTACCTGCGTGATGGCTTCCCCGTTACAGGCAGATACTGCCTGTTCAATGGAAAACAGACCCAGGCCATGATGGGAGGGATTTTTCTTAGTGGTAAGAAAATGTTTCTGCCCGTCTGTGTACCGATCCCCTTCAAAGGTATTCCAGACAACAATGGAAAGAATTCCCTTCTGATAAGACATTTCCAGATCAATCTTTGGATGTCCGCTATTCATCTGGCGGCAGGCTTCCAGGGCATTTTCCAGCAGGTTTCCCAGTATAATGGTCAGATTTCCGTTTTGAAAAGGCATTACCGGCGGAATAAAAATATTGGTACAGAATTCTATATTTTGTTTTCGGGCAATGGAAGATTTATAATTCACAAGTGAGTCCACCACAATATTGCCGCTGTGGGAAATTTCATTTATTTTTTTTGAGGTTCCCTTTTCTAAAAAAGAAGTGAGATAAGTGGCAGCTTCTTCATTTTTTCCGGAATTAACCATGCCCAGTATGCTGACTAAGTGCTGCTTCATATCATGGCGTAACAAACGCATTTCGGTGTTTTGGATTTCCCGTTCCTCAGCCTGGCGGCTGCAAAGTTCCAATTGCTGTTCATAAAGAAGGGTTTTTTTCTGATATTCTGAACTTGCTGCCAGAGATTCAAATACTTCGAAAATAATATAGTTAATAAACAGCAGTAAAATACCCGATATAAAGGAGAAGAGAACTTCATCCTCAGCCGTGCTGCTGATGAGAAAAATGTTATGCATAATGTAAATGCTTCCTGCAGGAACCATAAGTAAAATCGCCATATACCGTAAAGAAATATCTCCGGTACTTTTATGCTGAAGACAGTGTCCGGTGACAATGGCAAAAACCATCATTACTATTTTAGAGATAATGGCTCCTGAGAGACCGGCTTTATCATCTAAATTCATCATATTTAAGATCATATGTATGATAATTTCCACAAGCATCCAGATTGCACAGATTAAAAAAGAGAACAAGGCACATTTTTTCCAGCTTTCTGAATAAGAAATACTGGTTGCGAGAAATACAAAGACCATGTTAAGTAAAAGGGTCAGTGCCGGTGGAATCCCATTTCCAATGCCCAGAAACAACTGGAAGAAATAATATGCAATCCAGATTATATAGGTTGTGGTTTTCCTCCACGAGGGCGCGAAAAACGCGTTAATGCATTTCCGTATGACTAAAATATAAAAAAGTGAAAGAAACGGGCTGACAACGGTTGTTGAAAGAATTTTCATATTATTTTCCTCCCGCTTTCTTACTGGCCAGATCACATAACTGCTTCCGGATTTTCTTCTGCCTGTCTTCACTGATTTGCAGTGTGGTTGACTTTCCTCCGTTTTCAATTACAAGACTGGAAAAATTCATGGTGCTGACATAATCATAATTTACAAGATAGGATTGGTGTATCCGCAGGTAACGCTGCTTGTTTCCGACTAACTCATTTTCCACATCGTTAAGCTTTCCATAAAAAAATTCCTCTCGCCCATCTTTTAAATATATGTATACAACCCGGTTGCGGCTTTCAAAGTAGACCACATCTTTTAAGGCTACTTTTTTTATTTCTTTATTAAAATTAAATTGGAAATAGACGTTATTTTCATTGATCCGCTCATATGCTTCTTTGAAATAACGGGAGAACTTCTCCGTATCAAGTGGCTTGGAAAGAAAACGAAACGGCTCCACCTCAAATAATTCTTTTAAATACTGTTCGTATCCGGAAATATAAATTAACAATACAGTTTTATCAATCTCTCTGATGTGGCGTGCTGCCTCGATTCCGTTTTGCTGTGACATTTCTATATCCAGAAAGATCAGATCAAATAAGTTACCAAGATGTACGTATTTTGTCAGCATGGATCCATCAAAAAATACGTCAACTTCAATTTCAATACCGTTTGCCAGAGCTTCTTCTTTGATTAAATTTTCTAACATTCCTGTAAACTGAACGTCGTCATCACAAATTGCTATTCTTAACATACTTACCCTTCCCCATTAAAACTGATTATTTATTATGCAAAAATGAAACATCTATATCTGTATATCGTACGATTCCTTCCATTAATTAAAAGAGAGAAATAGGAGCTTTTGTCACATTTTGTCTAATTGAATAAATTAAAAATTACTTGCAGGCTCGAAATTTCAACATGGTGTGATTTTTTCAATGGAAATATAATATTTTCTTATTGCACTAAAAATTATATCACATTTTAATATTGGAGGTAACAAAATTGAAACACTATCTGCTATTCATTATTTTTCTCTGTACCGTGTTTTTAGTAGTAAATTTAGTTCATCTGATTCTGGAAAAAAATAATAATCGAAAAACTAACAGAAAAATTTATGTAATAAATATGATGACAGCGGTTGTCATTTCCAATTGTATTGAGTGGAGTGAAATGCAGTTTGAGAGGAGAGCCGCATTTTTGGGGGAAAGCTTTATATCCCTGCTAAATCTTGTTAATATTTTGCTGTGTCTCGTTCTGGTGCTGTTCATGTTTTTTTATAAAAGTGAAAATGGGAGGATTCATGAGTATCAAAATCGGGAATAGTTACGAGCAGAGCCGTAATTTTTACAACTTGTCTTCATATAGCTGTTGTTTATGTATAATTGCATTATCTTAATGTCTTTATAATAATGGAGGTAGAAAGAATGAAAGGTAAAAGTAATATCGCAGCTAAATTCATGGAACAGGTAGCCAAAAAATCTGTGGAGCTGGCATCTGAGAGCAGATGCATGTATATCTATCACCAGCCGAAGATGCCGGATCTTAAGAAATTTAAGAAATAAGCATCAGGGCAACTATAATTACATAATTTTCTGCAGGACATGATATCCTTTGAAAAAGTTGGCTATAATTTTAACAGGACTTCCTCGAAAGGAACCAATCATGGAGGGCAGATAATGAGAATTCCAAAACACATCGGTATCATTCCTGATGGAAACAGACGTTGGGCTGTGGAGAATGGCATAAAAAAAGAAGAAGGGTATGACAAGGGTATCTCACCTGGAATGACCCTTTACCGTCTTTGCAGGGATCTGGGAGTAGAAGAGATGACCTTTTATGGCTTCACTGCAGATAATACCAAACGTCCGTCTGTACAAAGAGAAGCATTTTCAAAGGCCTGTGTAAAGGCTGTGGAGGTGTTGTCTAAAGAGAATGCCCAGCTTCTGGTTCTTGGGAAAACTTCTTCGGCCATGTTTCCGGACGAGCTTAAACCATATACCAAAAGGGTGTGCTTTGGTACAGGAGGAATGAAAATCAACTTCCTCATTAATTACAGCTGGGAATGGGATTTGGGACTGTCAGACGGAGTCATAGGTCCTGAACTTAAAACCTCTGATGTATCCAGAATGGATTTAATCATCCGTTGGGGAGGAAGGAGAAGACTTTCCGGCTTTCTCCCGGTTCAGTCCGTTTATTCGGATTTTTATGTGGTAGACGATTACTGGCCGGATTTTAAAACAGATCATGTTTACAATGCGCTGGAGTGGTACTCCAGGCAGGATGTGACCCTGGGGGGGTAAAAACAGAGAATACAATATTATTTAAGGCAGCCTTAACGGGCTGCCTTCTTTGTTGTCTTAAAAATAAACTTACCATTGCTGTCAGAAGGAGTTAGAAAGATATCATGTATGTGTGGATTGCCTGTTATTGGTAATATGTGCTATAATGGCAAAATAAAATACGATTAAATTATCTGAAATACACAACAAAAGGAGCCGGTTTTGATCAGAAAATTACTTAACCGATATAAAAGCTATAGCATAGCAAAAAAAACTCTTATTATACTGCTGGCAGGTTCCATCGTACCGTTAATGATAATGGAGACAATTACCTGCATGATTGCTGCCAGCACCTTAAAACGTCAGACAGACATTTTAATGGAAAGCAATATGAAGCTGTCTCAGAAGGGACTTGAGGATTATTTTTCCCAGTATGACAGCATTATCATGTCCATCTATACAGAAAACCAATATGCACTGAAGCTTGAAAAATTAAATGTCTGGGATTCCAGAAATTATTATCTCATAAAGAAGGAACTGGAAGATGATCTGGAAAATATATCTTACTTACATCCGGAGATTCTGGGTATTGCGGTGGTAACGCAGAAAAAAGAGTGCATCGGGTATGATTCTGTTACCAACAGCACCATGAACAGCTTCTGCTTTCCAAACAGGGATAAAAGCTGGCTGGAAGTGGCAGATGAGACGTTTTTAACTACCAGGACGGTTTATTCTGATATGATTAACCGGAAGGAAGATAACGGTACCAGCCGGAATATTATTTACCTGGGGCACAGGATCGCGGATATTAACAATTACAGACAGGGGACGGTAGGAAGTATTTTAATCTGCCTGGATGAAGAACGGATCAGGGAGACGTATTCTCAGGAGGACAAGCAGGACAGAACCGTTTCCTTTCTATGTGATACCAATGGAACCATTATCTCCAGTAACCGGGCAGAGCTGATAGGAACAAGAATTGAGCCGGCGACTAAGGTGCGTTTTTCCAGTATCTATACAAAACCTGTTTTAAATGGTCAGTATGTGCTGGTTACCATACGGGATAACAGAGAGCTTTTAAAGGATTTTAAATATATTTTTGAAGTGATTTTCCTGTTGACAATCCTGATTATCATCACAAGCATTCTGATCATGCTTCGGTTTGCCGAGTCCCTTCAGGTCAGGGTGGAGAAGATTACATCAGCCATGGATAAGGCCTACAAAGGGGATTATACAGTCCAGATCAGCCATTCCTGGCAGGATGAATTCGGAATAATTGCAAGGCATTTTAACCACATGGTCACAAAGATAGACCAGTCAGGCAGGATGGAAAAGGAAGCTCTTTTAAGGGAGAAGAATGCGGAGTTAAAGGCTCTGGAAGCACAGATCAATCCTCACTTTCTTTATAATACCCTGGATGCCATTAACTGGATTGCAATAGAAAATGAACAGTTTTTAATCAGCAAGATGTTAAAAAACCTTGCCAATATTCTGCGTTACAGTATTCATAAAAGCAATGGTGTGGTCAGTGTAAGAAGCGAGACTGAGTATTTGAAGCAGTACATATTTCTCCAGCAGCAGCGTTTTTCCTTTTCCTTCCACTGCATTATGGATATTGAAGAGGAAGTAATGGATCTTAAGATGCATAAGCTTTTATTTCAGCCTCTCATTGAAAATTCCATTAATCATGGTTTCCCAGGTAAGTCAGGAGAGGATTTAATCACCATAACCATCAGAAAAAAAGGGGAGAGGCATCTGATGTTTGAAGTGAAAGACAATGGAAAAGGAATGGATTCTGAATTAATCCATGAACTCAATCATTACGATTATTCCGCCAGCTCTCTGGAGGGAAGCATCGGTGTGAGGAATGTGATCATGCGAATTAAGTATTACTATGGCGATGAGGGTCATTTTGAAATTGAGTCAGACGAAAACGGGACAATAGTGAGGGCAGAAATATTATTTGAATAACAGGCAGGAGGCAGGACAGGCATGAGAATTCTCGTTGTAGAAGATGAACCCAATACAAGAAACGGAATTATTAAAATTATCGAGACCTATACCGGGCATCAGGTGGTGGGTGGAGCAAGTGATGGTGAAACGGGACTTTCTGAGGCTTTGCGGTTACAGCCTGATGTGGTTATTACAGATATTAACATGCCCCAGATGAATGGACTGGTGATGATTGAGCGGATGAGAAAAGAGGGGTGTGAGGCAGCAGCAGTTGTACTGACCGGCTATTCGGAATTTGAATATGCTCAGAAGGCAATTCAGCTGTCTGTGGTGGAATATCTTTTAAAGCCTTTAAGCGTAGAGGATATTATGAGTGTGTTAGAGACTGTGGAAAACAGGCTGTCAAAGACCAGGGCAAAGACAGTATCACCCCAGCAGCTGCTGTTTTCCCTGCTGACAGGAGAGTTAAAAGAGGAGACCATGAGGCAGTTTGCAGGTGAAATCCGCTACCAGAATGGTCAGGAGATTTCTCTGTTTTTAATACAGTCGGAAAGCATTCTGGAGGATACTGCAAAGCAGATGGCTGAACTGTTAAAGGTTAGTCTGGAAACAAACTGCCTGACCAGCTTTTATACCTTTCTGCTGCCTTATGAAAGGCAGATACTGGTGATGATATTAGACGGACAAAGTGTACGCTATTTAAAAAATCTGTTTCAGACCAGAATCTTAAAAGAACTGAAGGAGAAGGGAGAATTTTTAATTAGTTTTGAAAGCATCTGTGGGATTGGAGAATTAAAGGATGTCATCCGGCAGATGCAGGACAGCTTAACTTACAGTTTCCTGTTCTCTGAAAGCTGTATTATTGACCAGGAGCTGATAAAGGGGCTGGTTTTTGAGCGGATTGATTATCCGGAATATCTGGAGCATGGAGTAAAGCGGGAAATAAAGAATGGAAGTCAGGACGGTATCAGACGTATGGCGGGGCTGTTTGAGGAACAGGTAATATTACGCAGAGAGCGGCCTGAAACAATAAAAAACCATACGGTACGTTTTGTCATGGCAATTCTTGATACAGCAAGAGAACTGATGAAGGAAAAAGATATAGATGGGCTGTACCAGTATCTCTTAAACGATATGATGAAAACCGGAATCAGAGAGGTATTTTTAAATAATTACTGGAAGATTATCGGTATGGTGACAGATGAAAGGGACAGCACGACACTGACAGACAACGGGATGATTTTAAATGTCATTGGATTTATAAGACAGAACTATGCCAGGGAAATATCCCTGACTGATGCGGCGGAACTGGTAGGAATCACGCCGGAATACTTAAGCAAGCTGTTTACCAAGGAAATGGGAATCAACTTTACTGCATTTTTAGGAGAATTTCGCATTAGTACGGCAAAAAAGCTGCTTGCCTCGGGTAAATATAAAATCTATGAGGTAGCGGAGCTTGTGGGGTATAAGGATACCAAGTATTTTAATAAAGTGTTTCGTTCCATTGCAGGAGTCTGCCCGTCGGATTACAGAAAGGGGGTATAGATCTTGAACCGAAGAATTGGTAAATTACTGATTTTAGCCTGGACTGTCGTATTTCTTTTGCTCATGGGGGTTCTGGTTAATTTCAGCAGGGAAACCAATGTGGTACACCGCCCTGGAAATGCAGAAAAAAAGCTGGTGATTATGGCAGTTTATGAAGAGGATGAAAGTGATGAATACTTAAAGAAAATACTGGATGAATATTCTGCAATACCGGGTAATCCAAAGGTGGTTACTGAGTATGTGGCTCAGTCTGCATTTCAAAAGCAGCTCTGTCTTTATAAAGATCAGAACAGTCTTCCTGACTTAATTATCTGTGACAGCGTGATGACCCCTGCACTCCAGTCCATGGATATTCTCCGGGATCTGTCCGATTATATGACGGGGGAGAGAACCAGCCGGTTTTTAAAGCATGCCTATGGCAGCTGTGTGGTAAATGGAATCTGCTATGGCGTTCCCTTTACCAGCAATCCATATGTGGTGTTTTATAACAAAGACCATTTAGCCAGGTACAAAAAAGAGATCCCCGATAATATGGATGATTTTTATAATCTTTGCAGAGAGACCAAAAGTCTGGGGACCTACAGCTTTGGAATTGCAGTCAAAAATAAGGAAGATATTGCTTCCAGTTTTCTTCAGCTGGTCTATTCGGCTGGGGGGAACCTTCGAGGTCTGGATTCAGATAACAGCCTGAAATTGTATGAGATACTTGGGAAAATGAGGGATGAAGGAATCATTGCTCAGGACGTGATTAACTGGAATCAGAAGGATCTTATGCAGGCTTTTTCCAGCGGCTATGTAAAGATTGCGGTTGCCAAACTAAGCTCCATGTCACTGTTAGAGCATTCCGCCAGCCAGATTAATTATGAGATAGCGGAAATTCCTTATATTCAAAAGCAGACTTTTTTATTTCAGGGAGATATGATCGGAGTTACTGAGACTGCAGATGAGACGGAAGCATTAAAATTACTGGATTACATCACTTCCCCGGAGGTTGCCAAATCTTATTATAAAAACACCTACAGCCTTTCTGTCAGAACGGATGTGTGTGTCAATCCGGGGAAAGTGCGGGGACTATCTGACGGGTTTGTAGAACGGGAGCGAAACCAGAGTGTTTTAAAAAGCACCTATTCCACATGGTTTATTATTTCCGATTCCATTGCAGGGGCAATGTCGGACTTTTTCGGGGACAAATCCATGACGCCCCAGGCAGTTGGGGCAAGGCTTCAGGGAGAAATCCGCAGCGCCATTCTGGAACGGTAAGGCGGAGGTTAAAATTACACCCCTTTTCTAAAAATTTGGAATACACCGGGGAAATGTCATATGCTATGATTCATCTAACAAATAAAAAGGAGAGGGTATTATGAAAAAAATGAAACGGATTCAGGCAGCAGCGCTTGCTTCAGTTATGGCGCTTTCCTTAACGGCTTGTCAGGGGGCAGGAGGCAAGTCAGAAACCCAGGGAGGAAGTACAGCGGCAGCCACACAAAAGGAGACAGAAAAACCTGCCGGTCAGACAACAGCGGCAGCAGGAAAGACAAAGATCAGCATTACCTTTCGAAATGACGGAAGCGATGTGCTGAAAAAGTGGTTTGAACACGCCTATGAGACCTATGACAAGAAAGATTCCATTGAGCTGGATATTGCACCGATCACTGCATCAGAGGGAGATTATTTTGCAAAGGTGGCTCTGGCTCTTCAGTCTGCCGATACGGCACCGGATATCGTATGTGAAGATACTTTCCAGCTGCCCTCAGACGTGGCAGCCGGATATTTAACCAATCTTTCCAGCTATTTAAAAGATTATAAGGAATGGAATGACGGAACGTTTTACGGAGCACTGGTAGATGGCGTTACCTATGATGATGGAAGCGTATATGGAATTCCTTATAGTACCGATACCAGAGGTCTTTGGTATAACAAGGATGTATTTGCGGCAGCAGGACTTGACACCAACTGGCAGCCAAAAACCTGGCAGGATGTCCTTGATACCTGCAAGGTTATCAAAGAAAAATGTCCGGATGTAGTTCCATTCTGGTGCAACTCCGGTGTAGCAACCGGCGAAGCAACTTCCATGCAGACCTATGAGATGCTACTTTACGGAACAGGAGAGCAGCTTCTCGATAACAACAAATGGATTGTAAAAAGCGATAATATTTTAAAATCCTTAAATTTTATCAGCACCATATATAAAGATGGTTACGGTCCTTCCTTATCAAAAGTATTAAATGGTGAGGCAGGCAACATCGCTTCCAGAGAGTATTTGCCAAAAGGCAAACTGGCCATTACGTTAGATGGTTACTGGATGACAGGAAACTACAAGGAGACAGGAGCCGCACCATGGCCGGAGTATAAAGATAAGCTTGGTATTGCAGCGATGCCCACCAGTGAAGGACAGGCGCCGGGAAGCGTTACCATGTCAGGTGGATGGGCATTATCCATACCAAATCTGTCCGATCAAAAAGATGCAGCCATGGATTTTATCAAACACTGCATGAGCTATGATGTCTATTTGGATACCATTATTGCTCAGGGAAATATTGCCACAAGAACCGACATTGCAAAAGATGCTTCCTATTCATCCCAGCCGTTTATGGAAACCTGCACCGGCTTCCTCTCAGGCGCGTTCTATCGTCCGAGAAACAGCCAGTATACCACAGTTACCACCCACATTCAGACCATGGTGGAATCCGTCGTATCCGGTACCAGCCCGGAGGATGCAATGGCACAGTATAAGTCAGATGTGACCAACAGCGTAGGCGCGGAAAATGTAGTGGAAAAGTAAAGTCAAAATGAGGTTAGAGAGGGCAGGTTAGTTCAGTACCTGCCCTTCCCTTTACCCGCATTCCATAAGGAGGCAACTATGAAGAAAAAACAAAGCGGCCTGTTGGAAGAGGCGAAAAAATCGGTACTGTTAATGCCGTCAGTCCTGCTTCTGCTAGTTTTCTTTGTCACTCCCATTCTGCTTACGGTATATTACTCCTTTACAAACCTGGCTTTGTCAGGGGAGAATGCCAGGCAGTTAAAATTTATCGGACTGAGTAATTATTTTACCATGTTTAAAGACAGAACTGTCCGTATCAGCATTACTAACACTCTGGTGTTCCTGCTGGGAAGTCTGATTGGGCAGCAGGTTTTAGGTTTTATCATCGCTCTTAATATGAGAAATAAGAACAGGGTTTTCAGAGGGATAGTAGGTCCCATTTTTTTGGCAGGATGGATTATGCCTGAGGTAGTAGTTGCTCTTTGCTGCAGCACTTTTTTTGGAGACAGCGGAACCTTAAACCAGATCTTTTCTTTTTTCCATCTGCCGCAAGTGGAATTTTTATTTGCAATTCCCATGCTTACGGTAATACTGGCAAATATCTGGCACGGAACAGCATTTTCCATGATGAACTTCCAGTCAGCCCTTGATGGGGTTCCTGCAGATATTGAGGAAGCGGCAAGAGTGGATGGAGCAGGGCCTTTTCAGACCATGATCCGGATTGTCCTCCCATGTATTAAAAATACCATTGCAACCAATACCATGCTAAATACTCTGTCCACTCTTGGAGTGTTCGGATTGATTTATATGATGACAGGCGGCGGTCCGGGAACAAAAACCCTGACTCTTCCCATCTTTATGTACAGACAGGCATTTATTTCCCAGCAGCTGGGATATGGAACTGCCATATCCATGATCCTCCTGGTGATTGGAATTGTTCTGAGCGTATTTTATACCAGAATTATGAGAAATGATTAAGGAGGCGACCACATGTATTGGAAATTTCGTAAAACAATCCCTTACCTGGTACTGACAATTTTAGCTGTAATATTTGCCCTGCCTCTTCTCTGGATTTTACTTGCCTCCTTTGATGCCAATGCTTCCCAGGCAGTAAAAATGCCGTCGCAGTGGACCGTGGAGAATTATAAAACCATACTGTTTAATCAGGCAAATCAGAGAGCGTTTGGAAATGGGCTTCTTATCTCCCTGGGGCAGTCCGTACTGGTGGTGCTGATTGCAGGTCTTGCAGCTTATCCCCTGTCAAGATACGAACTTCGTTATAAGAACATGTTTTTATATACGATTTTATTTATGACCTCACTTCCCATTACAGCAGTGATGGTTCCCGTTTATAAAATGTTTCTGACCGTTGGGTTGTATGATAAGATTGGAGGGCTCATATTATTTCTTACGGCAACATCCATGCCCTATGGAATCTGGCTGATGAAGAATTTTATGGATAATGTGCCAGTGGAGCTGGAGGAGGCTGCGTGGGTGGACGGGGCTTCTACCTTTGACAGCTTAAGAAAGATTATTGCACCTCTCATGTTTCCGGGGATTTGTGTGGTTTTTATTTTCACCTTTTCAGGAAGCTGGGGCAATTTCTTCGTACCTTATATATTGCTGCAGACCCTGGATAAGTTTCCCGCTTCGGTGACACTTTATCAGTTTTTCGGGCAGCATGGAATGGTGATCTATGGACAGTTGGCAGCGTATTCCGCAGTTTATGCAGTTCCTTCCATTGTCCTTTATGTTCTGTCTCAGAATTACATGTCAAAAGGCTTTAATATGGCCGGAGCAGCCAAGGGCTGATAAAAAAAGGAGGAATTTCACGTGATATTAATAAAAGAGAGAATCGGCAAGCTGTTAGGTGATTTACAGTCTTTGATTTATAGAGAAGATATTCCGGTATCAGAGTATGGGATGCTCAAATCGGCAGAACGGTTTGAGCATGTCAGTGATCTGGATACGAAGTCATGGGAGAAGCTTTCTAAAGAAGAACTTTGGGGTGGGCACAGGGAGTATTACTGGTTTGAAACGGAAGTTACCATACCAGAGGAATGGGAAGACCAGTGTGTGGTTTATGAACTGCGGACAGGAAGGGAAGGCTTCTGGGATGCCACCAATCCTCAGTTTACCATTTATGTAAACGGAATCAGGCGCCAGGGGCTTGATGTGAATCATCGGGAAGTGCTTTTAACCAGAAAGGCAATTGCAGGAGAAACCTTCCGGATCATCTTATCTGCTTTCACGGGAGACCAAAACTTTAAGCTGGTGATGGATTCTAAAATCCGCATTCTCGACCAGGAGACGGAACAGTATTTTTATGATGTATCCGTACCCTATGAAGCAGCAAAACTGCTGCCTGACGGAGACAGCAGCTGCATTGCCATTTTATCCGCGGCAAATGAATCTTTGAATCTGCTGGATTTAAGAAAAGAGTATTCTCCGGAATACTATGAGAGTTTAAAAAAAGCTTCCGCCTATATGAAGGAAGCGTTTTATGACCGCTACTGTGGCGGAGAAAGTAAAACCATATGCTGTGTGGGGCATACCCACATTGACGTTGCGTGGTTGTGGACTCTTGCTGTTACGGAAGACAAGGCAGTGAGAAGCTTTTCTACGGTTCTGGAGCTGATGAGACAGTATCCGGAATATATCTTTATGTCCAGCCAGCCCCAGCTTTACAAATATGTGAAAAAGAACGCTCCCGATGTGTATGAAGAGATTAAAAAACGTGTGGCAGAGGGAAGATGGGAAACAGAGGGCGGCATGTTTGTGGAGGCGGACTGCAATTTATCTTCTGGAGAATCACTGGTCAGACAGTTCCTTCACGGGAAGGAATTCTTCCGGGAAGAGTTTGGAACAGACAATGTAATTTTATGGCTTCCAGATGTATTCGGATATTCTGCCGCCCTGCCTCAGATTATGAAAAAATGTGGAATCCGGTATTTTATGACAACCAAAATCAGCTGGAATGAATTTAATAAAATGCCTTATGACACCTTCTACTGGGAGGGAATTGACGGCACTAAAATCCTGACTCATTTCAGCCCCAGCAGGGAATATAATAAGGCGGCGGTTTTAGGGGGTACGGAGACAGAGCATTTTACCACCTATAATGCATATTTAAATCCCACCTATGTAAAAGGTGCCTGGGAACGGTATAGTCAGAAATACTTAAATGATGAAGTGCTGATGTCCTTTGGGTACGGTGACGGAGGCGGCGGTCCTACAAAAGATATGCTGGAAAACCAGAGAAGGCTTGAAAAAGGAATTCCAGGCTGTCCTAAAACCCATATGACAACCTCCAGACAATTTTTTGAAAATCTGGAACAGGGCGTAAAGGGACAAAAGTATCTGCCCTCCTGGGTAGGAGAGCTTTACCTGGAATATCACAGGGGAACCTATACTTCTATGGCGAGAAATAAAAAATACAACCGCAAGTCGGAGTTCCTTTTTGAAAATGCGGAATGCTTCGGAATGCTGAACCGGATACTCACTAACAGCTCCTATCCAAAGAAAACCATAGATGAAAGCTGGGAAGTTATTTTAAGAAATCAGTTTCATGATATTCTCCCAGGCTCATCCATCAAAGAGGTATATGAGGATTCCAGAAACGAGTATGAGAAGATAACAAAGACCGGTAAAGAATTAGTGGATCAGGCTTTGGATGAAGTGACGAAACAGATAGCCGGGACTAAAAACACTCTGGCTGTCTTTAATCCCAACAGTGTCTCAGGGGAAGGACTGGTAACCATAAAGCTGCCAGAGGGGATCAAAAACCCTGGAGTCACAGACGGAGAGAACAGGCTGCCGGTTCAGATCACAGAAGATGGAACTTTGTTGTTTGGGGTATCCGGTGTACCTTCAAAGGGCTACCGAACCTTCATTTTGACTGAAGATAATGAGAATGACACCCCAACCACGCTTACGGCAGACGTGAAGCATCTGGAAAACCAGTTTCTCCGTGTTGTTTTAAATGAGAAAGGGCAGATATCCTCCATCTACGATAAGGTTATGGAACGTGAAGTCCTTCCGGATCAGAAATGCGCCAATGTGCTGATGACCTATGAAGACCGTCCCCACAATTACGATGCCTGGGATGTAAATAATTATTATGTGGAAAAATCCTGGGAAATTACCGATGTCTCCTCCATGGAACTGGTGGAAAACGGCCCGGTCCGTGCCACGGTCTGTGTAAAGAGAAAATACCTGGATTCTGCTATTTGCCAGTATATTTCTCTTAACTTTGACAGTCCTGAAATTCTCATTCGCAATGAGATCGACTGGAAAGAAAAAAATATCTTTATGAAATCCATCATACCCGTTGACGTTCATACAGACGAGGCAGTTTTTGATATTCAGTATGGAAATGTGAAGCGGAAAACCCATTATAACACCATGTGGGATTATGCCAGATTTGAGGTCTGCATGCATAAGTGGCTTGATGTTTCCGAGGGTGATTACGGCGTCAGTGTATTAAATGACTGTAAGTATGGCTGCCACGTTCACAATGGAGAGATTGGAATTTCCATGTTAAAATCGGCGGTATATCCAAATCCTGATGCAGACAAGGAACATCACAGCTTTGTATTTTCCATTTATCCCCATAAGGGAGACTGGAAAGAGGCAGGTACTCCAAAGAGGGCTTATCTTCTTAATAATCCCCTGACTGCAAAAATAAAAGAATCGGATGATGGCAGTCTGCCAGGTGTATTTTCTCTTGTTAGTACGGAGGAAGACAATGTAATCATCGAAGTGGTAAAAGAAGAACGAAACGGCGATGATATGATAATCCGCTTCTATGAGACTGCAAACCAGCGAACTACAGGAAAGATGGTTTTTGGAACTAAGATTCTTGGAGTTTGGGAATGCAGCATGCTGGAAGAGGAAGAACAGGAAATCCCATTTACAGACACCATCGCATCCTATACTATAAAACCTTATGAGATTAAAACCTGGAAAATAAAACTGAAATAGGTAATCGGCTCATGCTCCTTCCTGCTTGCATAAATGAACAAGCCGTAATAGAATGGATAAGAGAAATTCTAGCGGGTTTGCAGAGAGAGGAAGGAGCATGGAATGATTACAATTAAAAAAATGGCGGAATTGCTCGGCACCAGCACAACTACCGTTTCCAATGTGATTCATGGAAAAGAGGGAGAGGTATCCCCTGTTATGGTGGAAAAGGTGAAGAAGCTGATTGAAGAATATGACTATGTTCCAAACAGAAATGCCAGGAATCTGGCCAGTAACCGGTCCGGAATCATCGGTCTGGCGATGAAAGCCAGCGAAAATAAATACGATAACTTTGTAAAAGATCCTTTTGCAGGGGAACTGATCGGAGCAGTGGAACGGTATGTCCGCGCAAAGGGATATTTTACCATGCTATATGTTTCCAGTGATATAGGAGAGATTATCAGCTCCGTATCCAGCTGGAATGTTGATGGTCTGATTCTTCTTGGAATGCAGAAAGAAGACGGGGAACTGTTAAATCAGAAGATGAAAAAGCCCATGGTTTTTGTGGATGCCTATTTTGAGGATGTTTCCTTTGACTACGTCAATGTTGGAATTGATGACAGAAAAGGCGGCAGGGAGATTACAGAATATCTGATACAGTCAGGCCATCAGAAAATTGCATTTCTGGCAGATAACTGTATGGGCGTAGACTATCAACGGTTTATGGGATACCGGGATGCTCTGACCAGTGCCGGACTGCCATGGAACGAAGACAATTTTATCAGACTCAGACCAAGCGGTGCTGATATGTCCCTGATTTTGTCCCAGGCATATGATCGGGCAAGGGACTTTACCGCCTTTATCTGTGCATCGGATTATTACGCTGCTTTTATTTTAAATGATTTAAAGGATCGTGGTATGAAAATTCCCGAAGAACTTTCCATCGTGGGATTCGATGATAATGTCTGCAGCCGTCTGGTAAGGCCTGCACTGACCACCGTCCACCAGGATGTAACGGAAAAAAGCCGGATTACGGTGGAAAAGCTGTTTCATATTATAAACGATGAGGATTACGGAGCTAATTTTGAACAGCTTCCCGTATTTATCGTAGAGCGTTCTTCCGTGAGAAAAATGCAGGATGTCCTGTATCTGACAGATGAGTACTGAAAGGTTGAGCTGTGAAATAGAGGGGGGATCGATCAGACTGACCAATCCCTCTTTTTTTGACGCCTCATTCAGGGGAATTCTTTTGCAGGTGGTTTTTTATCGTTTCCAATTGTTCCAAAACCAGCATCTTCAAGCGATTTGGCTGAATCGATAAAATATTCTCACCGTAGGCAATAAAATAATTTGCGATAAAAGTTTCTTCCCCTTTGTTATAAAAGCCTTTTATATAATTCTTCCCATTTTCATGGAACAGCTCCATAGACGGATAATGTTCTTTATAGAATATATCCGCACCTCTGGCAGAAATCCCAACTTCAAAGTCAACAGCATCTTTCTCTCTAAACATCTCTTTCACTGGAATAAGCAATTCAGAAAGCGGTTTGGGCAAATATCGATCACAGGAATGTACAGAATGAATTTTATCGCATCGGAGCACTTGGGGTCTTTTTGTCTGAAAATTGTAAGCGGTGGCATACCATTGTCCATAGGCAGAGGTTATGTCAAAAAACTGGACGTAATACTGATTGATAATCTCTTTCTTTTGGTAGGTCACTTCACACACTCTTTCCTCAACGGCCATATTCAAAATGTCCTCTAAACAGCTGCATTCATTTTTATTTTGGTAACTTCCCAGGCTAAAAATCAATTCCATTCTCCGCAGCTTTTGTATTCGTTCTTCTGATATGCACCCTTCAAACTTTTGTTTTAGTTTTTTTACATTCAGGTGGAACGGGGTGGATTGATAAGCGTTCAGGGTCTGCATGGCAAAGTATAAAGCATGAACCTCATCAATGGTAAAGACAATGGGCGACAGCAGACGGTTGGGAAGGATGCCATAGTATCCATTTCGTCCAGATGCAGAGTAAATTGGCATACCTATTTCTTCTAAGGACTGAATATCACGAAGTGCTGTACTTTTGGATATGGAGTATCGTTCCATGATGTTTTTAAGGTTAAATGACTTTTTATCATTGAGGTATATCATCATATCATTAAGCCGCTGGGATTTATTCATGGCATTTCCTCTTTTCGATTAAATGGTTTCACTAATTGACACCATTATAGATTATACTGGATTCATGATCATAAAGAAAGGATAAAATGGGTTATGAAAAAATTATTTTTGGCATCATCCTTTAGTGATGTAGCTGACATATTTGCAGACTTTGAGAAAGATTTAAACGGAAAAACCGTCACCTTTATTCCCACTGCAAGCAAAACGGAAAAGGTTGTATTTTATGTGAAGGAAGGAAGAAAGGCCCTTGAAAAGATGGGGCTTGTTGTTGAGGAGCTGGATATCTCAACCGCTCCGACTGCAGAAATCACCGCCAAAATAAAAAACAACGATTTTATTTATGTGACAGGAGGTAACACATTCTTCTTGTTGCAGGAATTGAAAAGAAGCGGTGCAGATCAAATACTGATTGATGAAGTTCATGCCGGAAAACTGTATATCGGCGAATCTGCCGGGGCAATGGTTGCATCTGCAAACATTGAATATGCGAAAGGAATGGATTCAGCAGAAAAAGCACCTGACTTAGAAAATTTTGATGCTTTAGGCCTGGTGGATTTTTATACGGTTCCCCACTATACCAATTCACCTTTTAAGAAAATCGGGCAGAAAATAGTGGACACCTATTCAGACGTATTAAACCTGTCTCCCATAAGCAATCATGAAGCGATTGCGGTCAGGGGGGATGAAATAGCAATCAAAAGAAACTAAACTCCGGGTCAGCCTGGCAATGTATTAATAATGAACGGCGGTTTTCAAAACCGCCGTTTTTGTTATAAAAATAACTTGAAAAATGAATCAAAAAACTCTTGTTATATCCTCCATAAAGTGATAATATACTGTATATAGAACTTATGCGCATAAGTTACAATATAATTATTAAAATATCACTTTTTGACAGCATATTTTATAATGGAGGGTATATTATGAAGAAATACTTATGGGTTATGGCGATGGCGGGAACAGCGGCAGTTTTGTCACTTGCAGGTTGTGGATCGAGCGCACAATCAGGTGGAACTGTGGCCTCCTCTGCCGGAAGCCAGTCCGCAGACAGTAAGAGCGAGAGCCAGAGCCAGGCTAAGTCCGGGGGACAGGCGATTCGGATTGTAAACGGAAAAATCGAAATTGACGAGCCATTAAAGGCATTTGCCAAAAAGTATCAGGAGAAGACCGGTCAGGAGGTTGTAATTGAGTCCCTTGGAGGCGGAGTTGACATCAATGGAACCATGAAGGGATATTTGGCAGCAGGCAATATGCCGGACTTATTTGTATTTGGCGGCGAAGGAGATTATCAGACCTGGAAGGATTATATGACCGACTTAAGCGGAGAGGAATGGGCTTCCCAGACAGAGTTTGGTTTTAAGTCAGAGGATGGAAAAACCGTAGGATTTCCTTATGCAGTAGAAGGATATGGCATTACATATAATAAAGACGTTTTGAAAGCAGCAGGAATCGATCCCGCATCTCTTACCAATTATGACGGGTTTAAGAAGGCGTTTGAGGCCATCGATCAAAAAAAGGGAGAACTGGGACTGTCCGCTGTATGCTCAGTTGCGGCTGAATCTGGGCAGATGTACTGGTCAACAGGAAACCATCTGTTTGGTTACTACTTATCAGGTGGGTTAAAGAGAGGGGA
The DNA here is from genome assembly GCF_002934545.1 of Lacrimispora xylanisolvens. GTDB lineage: Bacteria > Bacillota > Clostridia > Lachnospirales > Lachnospiraceae > Lacrimispora > Lacrimispora xylanisolvens. The sequence goes on along the minus strand of NZ_PTJA01000004.1, from coordinate 384,673 downwards.
CACCACTTATATTGATCAGTTAAAATCCGGAAAGACGGACACAGAGCGTCTTGGTCAGTTTGCAGATTTCATGAAGCTACTGTTTGATTATTCCGATAAGAATACTCTGATTTCCGGAACATATGATGATCAGCTGGCTCTGTGGGCACAGGGAAAGACTGCATTTATCACCCAGGGGAACTGGATTGATCCATCTCTTCCTGATTATAGCGTGAAGTTTGAATGTGGAATCGCCCCACTGGCATTTACAAAGGAAGAGATGAAAGGTGTTCTTGCAGACTGTCCATCCTGGTGGGCTGTTTATAATAAAGGCACCAACATCGATGCCTGCAAGGCGTTCTTAAAAGAACTTGCCCTGACGGAAGAAGGACAGGAATGTCTGGTAAGCGACTGCGGTATGATTTCTCCTTATACCACCTGTAAAGTCAGTCCCAAGACGCCTTTGGCCATGAGTTTAAAGACCTATGTGGATGCGGGAAACACCTATTCCTGGGAATGGACGAAGATGCCCGAAGGAATCTCCATGAATGCCACAGGTAAGGTGTTTGAGCTGTATGCAAAAGGTGAGATTGACAAGGACGGATTTGTAAACATGATGCAGACGGCTATTGCAGACTATGTGAAAAAATAACCGGGGTGGGGCGGCCAAAAGCCGCCCGTATCCATATGGTAACGTCAAAGCAGAGATAAAGGAGAAGTCGTATGGAGGGAAAAGCAAAAAAGATAACCACATATCTGCCGGCAGTGACAGGTGCAGCGATGATTTGCTGCGGGCTTTATTTTGATTTTTACAACAGGGATTTTTGGGGAAGGGGTCCATTCCTTGCGGGCGGGCTGCTTCTGCTTGTGATTAGTCTTTATCTGGTTCCTGGAAAAAAGCACAGGGTGATCGTAAATGGTTTATTTCTGCTGCCTCTCATAGGCGCTTTTTTCATAACCGTGCTGATCCCTTTTATATTTGGCATTTTTTATTCATTTACAGACTGGAATGGAATTAAGTTTACCCAGTTTGTAGGACTTAAGAATTATGGACAGATGTTTCATGCTCCCGATTATTTATATTCGCTGTTAATTACATTCTTATTTACGGTCTTTAATATGGTTTCTGTCAATATAGCTGCGTTTTTCCTGGCAATTTTATGTACCTCAGGGGTGAAGGGAAGAAATTTCTACAGAGCTTCCTTTTTTCTCCCTAACTTAATCGGAGGAATCGTACTGGGATATGTGTGGCAGTTTATCTTTAATAAAGTGTTCACAAGTCTTTTGGCAGGAAGTGTTTCCATGCTGACCAGTCCCAATCTGGCATTTTTTGCAATTCTTATTGTCAGCACATGGCAGTATGCCGGTTATATTATGATGATTTATGTTACTGGTCTTCAGGGAGTTCCAAGAGATATTCTGGAAGCGTCGGCTGTAGACGGGGCAGGAGCGTTAAAAACACTCTTACATATTAAGCTGCCTATGATAGCCAATACTTTCACGGTTTGTATCTTTCTTACCCTGGTCAATTCTTTTAAGCAGTTTGATTTAAACTATGCCATTACAAACGGAGCGCCCAGCCGGATCCTGGGAGCAAAGGCAGTGGCTTCCACGGAGTTTCTGGCTCTTAATATTTATAATACGGCGATTGCAAGAAACAGATATGCGGAAGGGCAGACAAAGGCTGTGGTTTTCTTTCTCATTCTGGCAGCCGTATCTCTTACCCAGGTTTCCATCAGTAAGAAAAGGGAGGTGGAACTATGAAAGAAATTAGCAGGAGGAGCAAAATGACATGGGACGCAAGGCAGTCAAAACATCTGATTCCTGAGCTGATTGGTTTCATACTGTCACTGACTGTACTGTCTCCTTTTATCCTTGTGGTATTTAATGCAGCGAAAAAAAGTGCAGATATTGTAATCAGCCCCATTGCACCTCCAACTGACTGGGGACAACTGTTTATTAACTTAAAAAATGTGATCGGCAACCAGAATTTCAGCTATTGGAAATCCTTTGGAAGTTCCTTATACATCACCGCAGTCAGTCTGATTTTACTGACCTTATTTTCCAGCATGGCTGCATGGGTGCTGGTTCGGAATAAGACAAAATGGTCCCAGTTGATTTTCATGATGTTTGTGGCATCCATGGTTATCCCGTTTCAGGTGGTCATGCTTCCTCTTTTGTCTACGTTTCGCAAGGTATCTGAATTTACAGGAATTCCCCTGTTAAGCAGCTATACCGGTATCATCACAGCCTATCTGGGATTTGGAGGCTCCTTATCTGTGTTTATTCTTCATGGATTTATAAAGGGAATTCCAAAAGAACTGGAGGAAGCAGCGTGGATTGATGGCTGCAGTCCGGAAAATACATTTTTCCAGATCGTTTTTCCGCTGTTAAAGCCGGTGCAGATGACTGTGCTGATTCTAAACGGAATCTGGATCTGGAATGATTATCTTCTTCCCTCCCTGATGCTGGGGCTCAATGGAAGAATTAAAACACTGCCTGTTGCAGTGAGCAGCTTTGTAGGTTCCTATGTCAAGCAGTGGGATTTAATCCTGGCAGCCGCATTTCTTGCCATGATTCCCATTGTGATTCTGTTTTTATGTGCCCAGAGGCAGATTATACAGGGAATGGTAGAAGGGGCAATCAAATAATGGAGAGGAGTCTGAGATGGAACGAAAATGGTGGAAAGAGGCAATCGTATATCAGATCTACCCCCGAAGCTTTAAAGACAGCAACGGAGATGGGATCGGCGACTTAAACGGCATCAGACAGAAGCTTTCGTATTTAAAACTATTAGGAATTGATGTGATCTGGCTGTCACCTGTCTATCAATCCCCCAACGATGATAATGGGTATGACATAAGTGATTACAAAAAGGTTATGGATGAGTTCGGAACCATGAATGATTTTGATGATTTGTTAAAAGAAGCCCATGAAAACGGAATCCGAATTATTATGGACCTGGTTGTAAATCATACCTCTGATGAGCATCCCTGGTTTCTGGAGAGCCGGAGCAGCAGGGAGAATCCTTACCGGGATTATTACATCTGGAGAGAGGGGAAGGGAGAGAATGAACCGCCCAATAACTGGGGTTCCTGCTTTGGAGGTTCTGCTTGGGAAAAGGATGAGAAAACCGGCATGTATTACCTGCATTTGTTCTCTCCAAAACAGCCGGATTTAAACTGGGAGAATGAGGCTGTCAGAAATGAAGTTTTTGAAATGATGGACTGGTGGTGCAGAAAAGGAATTGATGGTTTTCGAATGGATGTAATCAGTATGATATCCAAAACCCCATCCCTTCCGGACGGAGAAGTAAAGGAAGGGCTTTATGGGGATTTTTCCCCTTATGCAGTCCATGGACCAAAGGTTCATACTTATCTGAAAGAAATGAATAAAAAGGTTTTGTCTAACTATGATTTGATGACGGTGGGTGAGACTGCAGGGGTTACGGTGGAGGAAGCCAGAAAATATGCAGGCTCCGGAGAACAGGAATTAAATATGGTCTTTCATTTTGAACATGTGGAGGGAGACGGAGAACTGCGAAAGTGGACGGATAAGAAGCCGGATCTGCTGCGGTTAAAACGCGTTCTCTCCAGATGGCAGGAGGAGCTGGGAGACGATGCCTGGAACAGTTTATACTGGGATAATCATGACCAGCCAAGAGCCGTTTCCCGCTTTGGTGATGACAGCAGCCGTTACAGAGAGGTTTCCGCCAAGATGCTGGCAACCTGCCTTCATATGATGAGAGGGACTCCTTACATTTATCAGGGAGAGGAATTGGGGATGACCAATTATCCATTTACAGAATTATCCCAGTTTCGGGATATTGAGAGTCTCAATGCCTATAAAGAGCTTATAGGAAAAGGCCTGGTAAGCCATGAAACCATGATGCGTTATTTACGGTGCAAAAGCAGGGATCATGCAAGGACTCCCATGCAGTGGGATGATAGCCCGGAGGCCGGATTTACCAATGCAGTTCCCTGGATATCCGTAAACCCTAATTATATCGAGATCAATGCGGAAAAAGAACTGGCAGATGAAAACTCTGTGTTTCATTATTACAGGAAGCTGATTAAGCTTCGGAAGAATTATGAGATTATTGTTTATGGAAATTATGAACTGATTATGAAAGAGGATACCCGGGTATTTGCCTATGTGCGAAGTCTGGGAGATGAACGGCTGCTGGTGGTTTGCAATTTTTCTGATGAAGAGACGGCCGTATCCTTACCTGAAGAATTTTTTAGGGAAGATGCAACGTGTCTGATTCATAACTACAATGACTCTTTGCAACAAAGACAAAGCCGGCTGTTACCGTATGAAGCGGCAGCCTATTACCTGCATAAGAAATAACCTGAATGGAGAAATAGAATGAAAAAACAATGGTGGCATGATAAGGTAGCCTATCAGATCTATCCGAAAAGCTTTCGCGATACCAACGGAGATGGGATCGGAGATTTAAGAGGCGTGATTTCAAAACTGGATTACTTAAAGGAACTTGGTATCGATATTATCTGGCTTTCCCCTATCTATCAGTCTCCCTTTGCAGATCAGGGATATGATATTTCCGATTACTATGAGATTGATCCCCGGTTCGGTACCATGGAGGATTTGCAGGAACTGATTGATGAAGCAAAAAAAAGGAATCTCTATATCCTTCTTGATCTGGTGGTAAACCATTGCTCCGATGAACATGAATGGTTTCAGAAAGCCCTGAAAGATCCGAAAGGCGAATATGGTGATTATTTTTACATCAGGGAAGGAAAAGATGGAAAAGAGCCTTCCAATATCCGGTCCTATTTCGGAGGTAGTGCATGGGAACAAATAGGGGATACCGGCCTTTATTACCTTCATCTATTCCATAAAAAACAGCCGGATCTAAACTGGGAAAACCCGGTAGTGCGAAAAGAAATTTACGACATGATAAACTGGTGGCTGAAAAAGGGAATTGCCGGATTTCGGATTGATGCCATTATGAATATTAAAAAGGCTCTTCCTTTTCATGATTATGAGCCTGACCGGGAAGACGGACTGGCGGACTGCAGGCTGATGCTAAATGAAAATGAGGGCGTTATGGATTTTTTAAAGGAAATGCGGGACGCCACCTTTCAAAAATATGATGCCTTTACGGTGGGTGAAGTTTTTAATGAGAAAAAGGAAGAACTGTGTGATTTTATAGGGGAAGACGGATGCTTTTCCAGCATCTTTGATTTCAGCCAGACTGTATTCGGGGCAAGTGAAAAAGGCTGGTACGACAATGGTCCTGTTACTCCCGACGATTACAGAAAGTGCTGCTTTGACAGCCAGGAAAGAGCGGAGGGAATCGGTTTTCTTTCTAATATCATTGAAAATCACGATGAACCAAGGGGCGTAAGCAGATATATTCCTGAGGGAGAGTGTTCCGATGCTGCAAAAAAGATGCTGGCAGCTTTGTATTTTCTGTTAAAAGGAATGCCCTTCATCTATCAGGGGCAGGAAATAGGTATGGAGAATGTGGCCTTTGAAAGCATTGACCAGTATGATGACATTTCCACATTAGAAGAATACCAGGTGGCAATTGAAAACGGTTTGACAAACCAACAGGCTTTGGAGGCGGTCAGGCGCTACAGCCGGGATAATGCAAGGGTACCCTTCCAATGGGACGACAGTGAGAATGCCGGATTTACCAAAGGAATGGCCTGGCTTCCAGTGAGTAAGGACTATCCCTCCATTAATCTGCAACATCAGTCTGCAGATCCTGATTCCGTTTTTCACTTTTACAAAAAGCTGATTGCCCTAAGAAAGAATGAGGAATATAAAGATACCCTTGTTTACGGTCAGGTGATACCCGCATATTTAGAAATGGAACGGCTGATGGCTTACTATAGAAACGGGGAACATGAAAAGATTCTTGTCATAGGAAACTTTAAACAGGACGAACAGGAAATAGATCTGGTAGAACCGTACCGTAAAATCCTGCTTAATAATTACGATACGGTCATAGAAACTGGGAAGAAGCTATTACTAAAAGGATATCAGGTGCTGGTACTGTTATTTTAGTCTGATAAAAATTTCCGGGATTTTATCAACTGACTGCCATAGAGGCGTCAGTTGATAAGATCCGGGTACATATCCGATGCAAGCTGCTCTACTCCGTCTAAAATCTGATAACTATAACCCCAGAACTGACTAAAGTCTATAATGTATATCTGCTTGTTCACAACTGCAGAAAGTGACTGAAGAGCAGGCATCTTATAAATTTCTTCAACGGATTTTTCTGCCTCCGGGCCCCCTGAGTAACGAGAAATCAATAGAACATCAGGATTGGTTGAGACAAGCTGCTCCAGTGTGATCTCGCCGGCTGCATTTTTAAAAGCATTGTCCAGATTTATCATATTCAACGCATCATTCTGAAAGGTATCAGAGGTTGCTGAATAGACGGAAAGGTCTCCATCGCTGTAGGATACATAGGCATAAGTAAGCTGGGGCGCAACTCCTGAGAGAGTATCGGTTAAGTGATTAATCCTGGAATGAAGGCTGTCCGCAAATACTGAAGCACGATCCTGTACACTAAATATTCTGCCAATCTCTTCTATATCCTGAAACAGAGCGTCAACGGTTGCGCCTCGTTTGCAGGTATTAAAGATGTAAGTACGAATGCCCAGAGAATTTAGTTCATCAACGCTTCCCACACCCCATTCTGCATCCGCAAACAAGTCACCACGTCCAATAATCAAATCGGGATTGGCTCCCAGAGCTACTTCTTTTCCAACATAACCATCGGCCAGTACGGGGATTTTTAAGAATTCTCCGGCAATATCTTCAGAGGTCTCACCGTAAAGAGCGGCAACACCTGCCATGGTATCTGTCAGACCCAGACGAATCAGCAGTTCTGCTGTGGACTGGTTGTTAGCGACCACACGTGTGGGAGCCGCTTCAAAAACCTGCTGCCTGGATGTCCAGTTGCCATCATTGATGCTGTAATTGGACACGGTTATGGGATAGGAGACGGAGCTGGACTGCTGGTTCGTCTGAGAATCTACAGCCTCCGTTTTTTGAGTTGTGTTTTCCTGATTGGAAGAGGCAGAGCTGGAGGTACATCCAACTAATCCTGCAACCATAAGAACAGATAGTGATATGCCGGTAAAATGCTTTTTCCAAGTGATATTCAAATGTGTTTCTCCTTTTGAAATTATTGGTTAGCTAATACTAACTCAAAAGAGTATACTGTAAAAACAGTGGATTTGTCAACCTGTTTTAGAAGGTTTCACCTGATTCATGAAATGACGATAGTGTTGACAGTTATATTAAGGTATGATATATTGAAATGCGGTTAGAAAAGACTAACTTATTCTATTAATATTTTAATTACTAAGGAGCATCAGAATGAAGACACAAAGCAGCATAACTGCAGGAAATAGAAAAAAAGAGAACATCCAGCATAAGGCATTTTTACCGTTAATTATCGCCCTGATGGTTTTTATTGTATTTTCAATCGGTTGTTCGGTGTCCATTGGGCAAGTGCCTATTTCTCTTCATGATACGTTTCAGATTCTGCTTTATAAGATTTCCGGGATGAGATTTGGTTCATTAGAAGGTCTTTCCACGGCCTCTTTTGCGGATATTATCTGGCACATCCGTCTGCCCAGGGCGCTGATGTCAATGCTGGTTGGAATCGGGCTTTCGCTATGCGGTGCGGTAATGCAGGCTACCGTACAAAATCCGCTGGCAGACCCTTACATATTGGGGATTTCCTCAGGTGGCGCTTTAGGAGCTACCTTTGCTATTTTGCTGGGATTTGGTTTTCCCGGAGTGCTGGGGCAGATGGGTGTTGCCGCCTGGGCATTTGCAGGGGCATTTGGAGCTGCTGTTCTGGTAATGGTTATTGCTCATATGGGCGGAAAGATTACTTCTGCCAAGCTGGTGCTTACAGGCATGGTGATCAATGCGCTGTGCAGTGCATTTTCTAATTTTATTATCTATTTTGCAAATAATGCGGAAGGAATTAAGACAGTAACTTTCTGGACCATGGGAAGTATTGCGTCAGCAACATGGGAGAAGCTTCCTTTGACAGCAATCAGTATCGGAATTGCGGTTGTGTTTTTCTTAACCCAGTTTCGGGTGCTTAACACCATGCTGTTAGGGAGTGAAGCAGCTGTCACGCTGGGAATTTCCTTAAACCGTTATCTTCGCATTTATATGATGGTTTGTGCGTTAGTTACGGGAATTATAGTTTCCAGCTGTGGAACCATCGGTTTTGTTGGATTAATTATTCCTCATATTGTCAGAGGGGTGGTGGGAACAGATCATAAAAGACTGATTCCGGCTTCTGCTTTGTTTGGAGCTGCCTTTCTCATTTGGGCTGATGTATTTTCACGTACCCTGATTCATCAGAGTGAGCTGCCCATTGGCATTATTACTTCCATGATCGGAGCTCCCATGTTTATGTATATGCTAATGAAAAAAGGTTATGGATTTGGAGGAAAATAAGGTGGATCTTCAGGCGAATAATATGATCGTTACGTTATCCAATACTGATATTGTAAAAGATATTTCAATTAAAGTAAAAGATAAACAGTTTGTTGGATTAATAGGACCTAATGGCTGTGGAAAGTCCACGCTGCTTAAGAGTATTTATAAGGTGATAAAGCCCAGGCAGGGCAGTATATATCTGGGTGATCTGGATGTGGTGAAATCAGATCCCAAGTCGGTTTCCCGTATTATGGGTGTTGTCGGTCAGTTTAATGATCTTAGCTTTGATTTTACCGTTCAGGAAATGGTCCTTATGGGAAGGACTCCCCATAAAAAATTTATGGAGGGCGATTCTGAGGAGGATTATAAAATTGTTAGTGCTGCACTGAAACAGGTCAGCTTGTCCGGATATGAAAATCGCAGCTACCTTACCTTGTCGGGAGGTGAAAAACAGCGTGTCATACTGGCACGTGCCCTGGCACAGCAGCCCTCCTTCCTGGTTATGGATGAGCCCACCAATCATCTGGATATTAAATACCAGCTTCAGATTTTATCCATTGTAAAACAGATGAATGTTGGTACCCTTGCCGCTCTGCATGATCTGGAGCTGGCTGCTGAATACTGTGATTATCTTTACGTGATGAAGCAGGGAAAAGTGATTTCACATGGAACTCCAACGGAGGTACTGACCAGTCAGCTGATCGGAGAGGTTTATGATGTGGAGTGCGAAATTTATACTAATCCCATTACAGGGGAGTTAAGCATTGCCTATCTGCCGGTATCCATGCTAAGATAGAAAACAAAATAGAAATATTATCCATAGGGACGTTGACATGGATTCCGTGGAGGAATATAATGAATTCAGGGGTATATACGATGGTATATGCCCTTTTGTACATTATGACATAGGAGGAAAATAATCATGAGTGATAAAAAATCAGATCATCTTCATTGTCCCTGCTGTAAGCGTCATTGTCCTATTGATGATCTTCACTGCAGCAAAGGTAAGGTCTATGCAAAATCATTAAAACGGAAAGAAGAGACCAGCAAACAGCAAACTGAAAACTATGAACCTTCTTTTAACAGAATTCTTCTTACCTATAAATTTGGATTTCACCGGCTGTTTGGTCAGAAGGAGAAAGAATTAAGCGGTAAGAAATTAAGAGCACTGGTAATGGGAGCATTGTTTCAGACGGCTGGAAAGACTGCAGCAGAACTGGTATCAGAAACGGGAATGAAAGATGAGAAGCTGAAGGAGTGTCTGGAAAAACTGGAAAAAAAGGAATATGTGAAAAAGAAAACCCAGCCAGAGGGATCACGTCAGTATACCCTTTCGGATAAAGGAACAAAAGCGGCAGAAGAATTTATAACGGGCGGAGACAAAGATGTGCTGAGCCGCCTGGAAAAAGAAGAAAGAGACCAGCTGGAAGGGTTACTAAGGAAATTATTACCATAGAAAAAATCTATATTGACTCCACCATTTATTTCAATAATTGTCCGACATGTGCACAAGAAATGTAAAAAAACACGTTTATGTTTGCAGTTTTCATCAGATGTGATACAATGATTGTATGACAACATGAAAGATTTAGACTAAAAACATAAATTAAAGGAGTGAATTAAATGGAAGAACTTTCCAGAATTCCCATTGTACAGCAGGTAGTAAACAGCATGAAGGATTTTATTGCAGCAGATGGAATTTTGGTTGGGCAGAAATTGCCTACAGAAAAGGAGTGGTGTGAGAAACTGACCGTTGGCAGAGGGACAGTCAGAGAAGCATTCCGCATTCTGGAGGCCAGGGGGCTGGTAGAGATTAAGCCTGGTCGGGGAGCATTTCTGGTCAGCAAAAAGGAATTGGGTCAGGAAGAACTGGCTGAGTGGTTTCTTAAAAATGAAGTTGAATTAAAGGATTACATTGAGGTAAGAAGTGCAGTGGAACCCTTGTGTGCGAGAATTATCGCCAAGCGGGCGACGGATGGGGAGCTGGAGCAGATTGAACGAACCCATTTCCGGTTTATCCGGGCTGTGGAAGAGAATGATTTTGCGGGTATGGCAAAGTATGATGAACGTCTGCACCGTCAGATTGTGGAAGCCAGTAAAAATAAGATGCTGATTTTTATGAGTAAAAAAATTGATGAGTGTATTCGTGATTTTCGGCTTAGAACGTTTCAGGTTCCTCAGAATGCCCAGAATGCGATCCGGGCACACCATAACATTGTGGAAGCGTTAAAGGCACGGGATGAAGAAGTGGCAGAACTTTATGCCAAACGCCATATTTCATTGATTAACACAGATATGAATGTAATTATAAAACGGTAATAGAACTGGAAAAATTCCTGCCAAAATTGTGGAATTTTGTCAGTATATTAACGTTGCATTTTCATCAATATGTGATACAATGCAACATGTATAAAGAAGTATGCGGGAAATGGAAAAACACCTGCAGCGGGAGGAGCTACATTGGAAACCAGGAGGAAAAAATCTGGGATACATCGTCTGATACTGGCATGTTTTTTTTGTACGGCAGTATTAATGACACAACTGAATACGGTTGATGTGGTCAAGAGCCTGGAACATCCTGGCTTTTTTTCCGTAGGCAGATTTTCTGGAGATAACCTGCGCCATAAAAGATATGATGCAATGATTGAATCGAAGGATGTGCTGGAAGAGGAAGCGGTAAGTGATGTATTTCTTAATATTGTAAGCCGCTCAAATCTAAAAAGCGTAATCCTTAATTATATATGTTTAAAAACATTCTTCTTATTTATACCGTTTGCATTATGGTCACTTCGCACCGTTCTTATGCGGGAGGGATATATAAGCCGGATGTTTGTGATACGTTATATTCATAATTCCGACGGAGAAAAAGAAGCAGCAGGCAGGCTATGGCAGATTGAAAATTAATATAGAAAATGAGGAAAACTTATGAAGCCAGGAAAGAAAATGCTTGCTGCAATATTTTTAGGAATTGCAGCCATCGTTTGCATTGCTATATTTGGAGCAGGAGATAGTATTAAAGGAATCTTTGATATGCGGTTTGGTATCGATATACGGGGAGGCGTAGAAGCTATATTCGAACCCCAGAACTTAGACCGTAAGCCTACAACTCAGGAACTGGAATCGGCAAGGGAAGTCATTGAAAGCCGTATGGACAGCCAGAACATTGCTGACCGTGAAGTAACTGTGGATAAAGAGGCTGGTTATATTATTGTACAGTTCCCATGGAAATCAGGGGAAACAGATTTTAACCCGGAAGATGCAATATCTGAGTTAGGTGAGATGGCAGAACTGACCTTTAAGGACCCGGATGGAACTGTTTTAATTCAGGGTAAAGATGTTGAAAAGGCCACTCCTCAGACGAATACATCCAATGGAATCAAGACATACGTAGTAGCTCTCAGTTTTAACAGCAATGGATCAAAGCTGTTTGAAGATGCCACCGGAAAACTGATTGGTAAAAGAATCGGAATTTATATGGATAACAATCTGATTTCCAATCCTACGGTGCAGAATCAGATATCAGGTGGACAGGCGGTAATCACTGGTATGCAGAACTACGAGGAAGCCAAGGCTCTGGCTGAGAAAATTAATGCCGGTGCTCTTCCTTTCTCCTTAAAAACAACCAACTTTTCTACCATTAGCCCATCCCTGGGAAACAATGCTCTGTCAATTATGGTTTATGCCGGACTGGCTGCATTCATCGTGATCTGTCTCTTTATGATCGTGTTCTATAAAATGCCAGGTATTGTTGCATGTGTTACACTGCTTTTACAGATGGTGATTCAGATGCTGGCAGTTTCCATTCCCCAGTATACACTGACCCTTCCGGGAATCGCAGGTATTATCCTGACACTTGGTATGGCAGTGGATACCAACATTATTATTTCAGAGCGTATTTCAGATGAATTAAAGAAGGGATCATCGGTAAAGGGAGCTGTTGTTTCCGGTTATAAGAATGCATTTTCATCGGTACTGGATGGTAATGTGACAACTGCTATTGTAGCAGTGATCTTAATGATCTTTGGATCAGGAACCATGCTGAGTTTTGGTTATACCCTGCTGGTTGGTATGGTGGTAAATCTTCTGATTGGTGTATCCGTATCCAAACATATGATACTGTCAATGATTCAGTCTGATTTCTGGAGAAATGAAAAACGGTTCCGAATCAGAAAAGATAAAAATACCATACCGTTCTATCAGAAAAAATATATATTTGCAATTATCTCAGGATTTGTTATCCTGTCCGGTATTGCGGGCTGCTTCTTCTATGGAGTGAAACTGGATACCCAGTTTACAGGCGGTGCAGTTCTGTCTTATTCCGTTTCTGAACAGGCAGATACCGGTAAAATACAGGAAGCCATTGAAAAAGAAACAAAGCGTCCCGTAACCGTTCAGATTAAAGAAGACAATATGACCGGATTAAAGAGGCTGTCTGTTACACTTGCCGGAAATGCAGGTATGTCACCGGAGGAGCAGAAGTCCATTACTGATACAATTAACAGTACCATTGGCAAAAATGATGCAAAGCTGTCTGAGACATTTGTCGTAGAACCATATATTGGTGCAAAAGCGCTTAGGAACGCCGCTGCCGCCATTATCCTGTCACTGGTCTTTATTGTTGTATATGTGTGGATCCGTTTTTCCGTTATATCCGGTCTTTCTGCCGGAATTACAGCAATGATTGCCCTGGTTCATGATGTTCTTGTGGTATTCTTTGCATTTGTATTGTTCCAGATTCCGTTAAATGATGCTTTCGTCGCGGTAGTGCTGACGATCATCGGTTACTCCATTAACGATACTATCGTAATTTACGACAGAATTCGTGAAAACAGAAAACACGATTCCAAAATGCCGGTGGATACTCTGGTTAACGTAAGTACAACCCAGACACTGGGAAGATCCATTAATACTTCCGCAACAACTGGAATTTGTGTATTAATTCTTATGGTGGCTTCTGTGTATTTCCATATTGAGTCCATCATGGAATTCTCACTTCCTATGTTCTTTGGTATCCTGACTGGATGCTATTCATCAATTTGTGTGGCAGGTACCCTGTGGGCAATGTGGGAGAAAAAGAAAGGTAAATAATAAGATATCAGGCGAAGGCCGGGTAGTCAGTTAATCTGACTGCCTGGCTTTTTTTTGATTGTAAGACAAAATTGCATGATGGTGTATGACTGCCTTTTGTCTGTTTTGCATAATTTTAAAAATAATGTTGACAAATTTCGAGTAAAGATGTATTATGAATCTACAATATTGTATGACAGCATACAATAAAAGCGAGCCCGGGAAGCTTAAAAGAATGATATCATACAATGTTATCAACAAATGTAACAAAAAATGTATGGAATTTGACAACTAAACGTGTTGAGAGGTGGATTATTATGAAAAAAGTAATTGGAATTGTATTATCAGCTATGATGGCAATCTCTTTGACTGCCTGCAGTTCGACTGCAGACAATACAGCTCAGACTCAGAGTGAGGCGCAGACAACTGCAGCTGTCACATCAGAAGCAAAAGGGACGGAAGCAAAAGGAACAGAACAAAAGCAGAAACCAGTTAAAATCGGAGTTTCCGCACCGGATTTAACCAATGTATTCTTTATTCAGATTAAAGAGGCAATGCAGAAATCCCTTCAGAATCCGGAAGATGAGCTCATCATACAGGATGCAGGCGGAGATCAGAACAAGCAGATGAATGACGTTATGGATATGATCAATCAGGGGTGTGACGTAATCTGTATCTCAGCAATTAACTCCGAAGGCGTAAGGGCAACACTGGAAGCATGTAAGGAAGCCGGAATTCCGGTAATTGCATTTAATACCGCGGTAAAAAATCCGGAACTGGTTCAGTGTACCGTTGTTTCCGATAATCTGGAAGCAGGAAAGCTTTGTGCACAGGCACTGGCTAAAGCATTAGATGGAAAAGGCAAAGTAGTTGAAATTACATACAGTACAACAGAAGTTTGTTATAACCGCCAGTTGGGCTTTGAACAGGAAATGAAAAATTATCCTGGAATTGAAATCATTCAGACAAAAGACGTTGAGAAACCAAAGTCTGATTATTCCCAGCCGATTATGGTTGATTTTATCAATGCCAATCCAGTCATTGACGGCGTATTTACAATCAATGATCCCACTGCCAGAGGAGCAATTGCAGCATTAAAAGAAGCTGGACGTCTGGATAAGACCAAGGTTGTATCTGTAGATGGATCAGATGAAGGAAAAGGATTTATCCGCTCTGGTGAGATGGTAGCATCTGCTGCCCAGGATCCGGCTGGAATCGGAGCCACCTGTATGGAAAGTGCATACAGACTTCTGTCTGGTAAGACAATCGAAGAGAAGGTAGTGGTACCCATGTCTATTATTACGGAAGAAAACGTTGGTAAGTAATCCGTTAACACTTTGACCCGAAGCGATGAATGCAGAACAGGAGTAGAAAAACATGTCAGACGCATATGTTTTTGAGATGAAAGATATTACAAAAGCATTTGGCCGCAATGTTGTGCTTGACGGAGTCAGTATTTCCATAAAGCCCGGAGAAGTCCGGGCTCTTATGGGGGAGAATGGTGCAGGAAAGTCAACGCTGATGAAAATTTTAGGCGGCATAATCAGTTCAGATTCCGGTACGATTTTCATGAACGGAAAAGAGGCTTCCATCAAGCATGTAGAAGATGCCAGAGCCTTCGGCGTCAGCTTTATCCATCAGGAAATCACCAATATTCCGGAGATGACCATTGCTGAGAATATTTTTCTTGGAAGAGAACCGAAGAATCATTTAAAAATGGTGGATTACCGGAGAATGAAAAAGGAGGCCCAAAAGGCTCTTGATGCCCTGGGACTGAAACTGGATTCCGGAATGCTCATTCGTGGCTTGTCCGTAGCCCAGCAGCAGATGATTGAGATTGCAAGAGCTGTCAGCGAAGGGGCGAAAATTTTAATTCTTGATGAACCAACTGCTTCTTTATCAAAAAGTGAGACTGACAATCTGTTTTCCCAGATTGCCCGTTTAAAAAAGGCCGGAGTTGCCATGATTTACATTTCCCACCGTATGGAAGAGACCTTTAAGGTATGTGATTCCGTTACTGTGCTTCGGGATGGTAAATTCATCGGAACCAGGCAGACCAGTGAAACAACGGAAAACGAACTGATCAGCATGATGGTGGGACGTGAGTTTAACAATATGTACGGGAATGAGCGCGTCATTGGGGGCGATGTAATCCTGGAAGTAAAACATTTGACAACCGATAAAGTTACTGATATCAGCTTTACATTGAAAAAAGGGGAAATACTTGGATTTTCCGGACTGGTGGGAGCTGGGCGTACAGAGCTGGCACTGGCAATATTCGGAATTGACAGCATACAGTCAGGCGAAGTCTGGCTGGAGGGAAAACAGCTTACAATCAAAAAACCGAAGGATGCCATTTCAGCAGGCATTGCCCTTGTACCGGAAGAGCGCAAGGAGCAGGGGCTTTTTCTGGGGCACAGCATTGCAACCAACCTGACTTTTCAGGTACTTTCTGAATATATACAGCGGTTACAGGTAAATAAGAAAAAAGAGAAGAGTATTGTTGATGAATTTAAGCAGAAGCTTTCTATTAAGATGGCTTCAACTGAACAGACTGCGGGAGAATTATCCGGCGGAAACCAGCAAAAAATCGTCATATCAAAGTGGCTGGCTGCAAAGCCCAAGGTCCTGATCCTGGACGAGCCTACAAGGGGAATTGATGTGGGGGCAAAGGCTGAGATTTATAAACTGATGCATACCCTGGCTCAGGAAGGGGTTTCCATCATTATGATTTCTTCGGAGCTTCCTGAAATTATTAACAATTCCAGCCGGATCGCCGTTATGAGGGAAGGCTGCCTGGCGGGAATCATCGATCAGACAGTAACGGAAAGCTCGCAGGAAATGATCATGTCATATGCAGTGGGAGGAGAACATACAACATGCTAAGCAAGAAGAATCAACCGGAGACAGACCAGTTAAAAGCACCGGGTCTCTGGAATACCAATCCCTTTCTGATCTGGCTGAAACGAAATATGGCAGCCATGATCGCCCTGGTTTTCTTATGCGTCTTATTATCATTCACAACCGATACCTTTCTTGTGAAAAATAATTTATTCAGTGTTTTACGCCAGGTGTGTGTGAACTGCTTTATTGCTTTTGGAATTACCTGTGTCTTAATCTGCGGAGGCATAGATTTGTCAGTGGGTTCTGTTGTGGCAGCAGCCGGAGTAATCGCCGTACGATGCGGAAATGGAGGACTTCCACTGATCGCAGTATTTTTAATTCCTCTGTTATTTGGAGCAGTTATCGGCTTTATGAACGGCTTTGTAATATCCCATACCACACTCCCTCCCTTTATTGTCACACTGTCCATGCAGATTATCGTCCGTGGTGTCAGCTATATTTTAACTGGCGGACAGCCTGCACAGTCCAATAACGAAACATTTAACAACATGGGAGTTGGAAGCTTTCTGGGAGTGCCAATCCCTGTTATCTTTGTAGGCGTAGCTTTTGTAATTCTGTATTTTATTATGAACCGCACCTCCTTTGGGCGTCATGTCTATGCGACAGGCGGTAACAAAGAGGCGGCCAAATATGCAGGTGTAGATACCAGATGGATTCAGGTAAGAGTCTATGTCATGAGTGCGGTTATGGCTGCACTTGCCGGAGTGGTTCTGGCAGCAAGACTTTACTCCGGTCAGCCCTCAGTGGGAGAAGGATTTGAGCGTGATGCCATTGCAGCTTCTGTACTTGGCGGAACCAGTTTTAACGGAGGAATTGGTACCTTAGGGGGTACGGTAGTTGGTGTTCTCATCATTGGTGTTTTAAATAATGGAATGAACCTTCTTAAAATCAGCAGCTACTGGCAGTTTGTGGTAAAAGGATTTGTAATTCTGGGTGCAGTATACGTGGATTATTTAAAGAAGAAAGGTTCTATGAGAAAATAAATATTTACATAGAAGAGACGGAGGCATAAGGACATGATGGACATAGATGAATTAAAGAAGATATGC
Source organism: Lacrimispora xylanisolvens (assembly GCF_002934545.1). Taxonomy (GTDB): domain Bacteria; phylum Bacillota; class Clostridia; order Lachnospirales; family Lachnospiraceae; genus Lacrimispora; species Lacrimispora xylanisolvens. The sequence goes on along the minus strand of NZ_PTJA01000004.1, from coordinate 367,226 downwards.
AGGGAAATCCGTAAGGATATTATTAATATGACTGCCGATGCAGCCAGCGGTCATCCGGGAGGCTCTTTATCGGCAGTAGAGCTGATGGCAGGGCTCTTTTATACTCAGATGAAAGTAGATCCTGAGAACCCGGATATGGAAGACCGTGACCGGTTTGTGTTAAGCAAGGGCCATGCAGCACCCTGCTATTATGCAGTGCTTGGTGAGATGGGATTTTTTGATAAGGCAGAGTTTAAGAACTTCCGTCAGCTTCACAGCATTCTTCAGGGTCATCCGGATGCCAAAAAAGTGCCTGGTATCGACGCCTCCACAGGTTCCCTGGGACAGGGGATTTCCATAGCAGTGGGCATGGCTCTGGGCGCAAAGGCGCAGAAAAAGGATATTAAGGTCTATGCTCTGTTAGGGGACGGAGAGTTACAGGAAGGCCAGGTTTGGGAGGCATGTATGGCAGCTGCCAACTATCATCTTGACAATCTGACCATTATCATTGACAACAACGGTCTGCAGATTGACGGAACCAATGATCAGGTCATGTCTTTGGGAGATTTATCTTCTAAATTCAAAGCATTTGGTTTTCAGGTACTGGAGCTTCCAGATGGAAATAATTTAGAAGAAGTACTGGCAGCATACTCCATCAGTACCATGGAAGGAAAACCAAAATGCATTCTGGCTCACACGGTAAAAGGAAAAGGCATTTCCTTTATGGAAAATCAGGTTGGCTGGCATGGGAAAGCACCAAATGAAGAAGAAAGACAGCAGGCATTAAAGGAACTGGAGGCATAGACATGAGTGAATTAAAAGCAATCAGAGTGGCATACGGCGAAGCCCTTGCCAGTCTTGGAGAAGAAAATGAAAAGGTGGTTGTACTGGATGCGGATCTGGCTCATGCAACCATGACAGCAACCTTTGGATCAAAATTCCCGGAGCGTTTTTTCAATGCAGGAATTGCAGAAGCCAATATGGTGGATATGAGTGCAGGACTGTCTACCATGGGATACATTCCTTTTTGCAGTACCTTTGCCGTATTTGGGGCAGGACGTGCCTATGAGCAGGTGCGTAACGGAGTTGCTTACCCTAATTTTAACGTAAAGCTTGGTATGACTCATTCCGGAATCACTCTGGGAGAGGATGGCGGAAGCCATCAGGCAATTGAAGATATGGCTCTGATGCGTGTAATTCCAGGTATGACCGTAGTGGTTCCCTGTGACGCCAATGAGACTCACCGTGCCGTAAAGGCCGTTGCTGATATGAAAGGCCCGGCATATTTAAGGCTGGCAAGACTTCCAAGTCCGGTATTTGAAGAGGATATGCCTTTTGAAATCGGGAAGGCAAATGTGCTGAAAGAAGGAACGGAAGCAGTTGTATTTGCCTGCGGAATTATGGTAGCGACTGCCCTGGAATGTGCAAAACGCCTGGAGTCAGAAGGAATCAGTATTACGGTGGTTAACATGCATACCATTAAACCAATTGATCAGGACTGCATTTTAAAATATGCTTCCGGCTGCAATCATGTCATAACAGTAGAAGAGCACAGCACCATTGGCGGACTGGGAGATGCAGTAGGAGAAGTTCTGTTAAACAATAAGTGCAATGTGTCCTTTAAAAAGATCGGAGTGGAGGACCGTTTCGGACAGTCAGGAAAACCGGAAGATCTCTTAGAAGAATACGGACTCAGTGAAAAACAGGTATATAATCAGATAAAAGGAGTGTTAAACAGATGAAAATAGCATTGATTAATGAAAACAGTCAGGCTGCTAAAAACGGAATCATTTACGCCAGTTTAAAGAAAGTGGCTGATACAAAGGGCTATGAAGTGGATAACTACGGTATGTATTCTCCTGAAGATGGCTGCTCCCTTACCTATGTGCAGAATGGAATCCTGGCAGCAATCCTGTTAAATTCTAAAGCAGCGGATTACGTAGTGACCGGCTGCGGAACCGGACAGGGAGCCATGCTGGCATTAAACAGTTTCCCGGGAGTGATCTGCGGTCTGGTAACGGATCCAAGTGACGGCTACATGTTTGCCCAGATCAATGATGGAAATGCCATTGCCATGCCATTTGCAAAGGGCTTTGGCTGGGGAGCAGAGCTGAATCTGGAATACGCCTTTGAAAAACTGTTCTCTGAAGAGAGCGGACAGGGATATCCAAGAGAGCGGGCAGTTCCGGAACAGCGCAATAAAAAGATTTTGGACGGAGTGAGAGAGAACAATTTAAAGGATCTGATTACCTGCTTAAAAGGACTGGACCAGGATCTGGTAAAGGGTGCACTGGGCGGTGAGAAGTTCAAAGAACTGTTTTTTGAAAACTGCAAAGATGCATCAATACTTGAGTATGTAAAAAGTCTGCTTGCTTAGGAGCTGAGTGATGATAAAGAATACACCGTCAGGAATTGCCCATGTGGCAATTCCCACAGATGATCCGGAATTAACCGTTTCCTTTTATGAGAATCTGGGCTTTAACCGACTGGTTGACCATGGCGTCAGAGGAATGCTTCAGTGTCAGACCTGTGTGATTGAGTATTATCCCAGACGTCAGGAGGAAAAACCAGCTGGCTGTATCGATCACATCGCCCTGACCTGTGAACATCTGGACGAAGCATATGAGGAAATTCTGGCACAGGGCCACCAGATAATTACAAATGGAATTGAATCCAATGAGATGTTTGCTCCACGAACCAACCGTTTCTTCCTTTTTAAAGGCCCAAATGGAGAAAAGATTGAATTTTGCAAAATTGACGAATAGATGAGAAGACCGGAGGGAAAAGGAGAACTGTCATGAGATTTTTTGTTGATACGGCAAATACGGAAGATGTAAAAAAGGCAAATGATATGGGAATTATCTGCGGAGTAACCACCAACCCATCCCTGATTGCCAAAGAAGGAAGAGATTTTTCAGAAGTAATTAAAGAGATTGCTTCTATTGTAGATGGCCCCATAAGCGGTGAAGTAAAAGCAACCACAACGGATGCGAGTAACATGATCAGCGAGGGAAGGGAAATTGCAGCCATTCACCCTAACATGGTAGTGAAGATCCCTATGACAGCAGAGGGATTAAAAGCAGTAAAGGTTTTAAATGCAGAAGGTATCAAAACAAATGTAACTCTTGTATTTTCGGCTGCCCAGGCTCTGCTGGCTGCCCGTGCAGGAGCAACCTATGTATCGCCGTTTTTAGGCCGCCTCGATGATATCTCCATGCCGGGTATTGATTTAATCCGGGACATTATGGAGATTTTCACCCAGCATGGAATTGAGACGGAGATTATTGCAGCAAGTATCCGAAATCCCATTCATGTGATTGACTGTGCAAAGGCAGGGGCGGATATTGCTACGGTTCCTTACGGGGTACTGGCACAGATGATCCGCCATCCGCTGACTGATCAGGGAATTGATAAATTTGTTGCTGATTATAAGGCTGTATTTGGAGAATAGCTTAGAAAAAAGAACGGGACTGTGATAGTTTCGTTCTTTTTCATAGCTTATTAATCTCTGTCGTTTTTTTGTATCATAATTAAATATTGTAGGTATTGGAAATGTATGGTAATATGCTATCAGGAGTAACCGAATACAGGGTGGAACCTTCCAGATTTTATGTCTTTATGTCGTAATAAGATGGGAGGTGATGCAAATGGATATATACCAGACTTTAAGCACATTGTTTTCAGGTGGTACATTCCTGATTGCATTGCTTACATATATAGCAAAAAAATAGCCTACCCTGACGCGACCAGGATAGGCTGGCTCATGGCTACATGAGCAGTTAGTCAATCATGGGAGCTTCCACCTTGTGTGGCGGTTACTCTTTTGTAATTCAAATATACCACATTAGAGGCAGAGTTGTAAAGTGTAATTAATATGTTTAGCTTTAAAACATGTCAATATTTTATGTATATCATATTGAAAAATTTCATCAAAGATGTTAGAATATAGCAATAAACAAGTTGAAATATTTGATAGTAACTAAATTAATATGAAATATTGGACAACCTTGTTTATTAAAATGATTTTTATATTATAAAGGAGGATTCGATTATGCTTAACAAAGAGATTGTTGCTAAGATAAACAAACAGATTAATTTTGAACTTTACTCCGCATATGTATATCTGGATATATCAAACTATTATGCAGACCAGAATTTAAATGGGTTTGCAAACTGGTTTAAAATACAGACTCAGGAGGAGCGGGACCATGCAATGCTGTTCATGGATTACCTTCTTCAGAACGGAGAAAAGATTGTTCTTTCGGATATTAAGGCCCCTTCCTTCGCTTTCACTGATTTCCGTCAGCCGGCCATGGAAGCTTATGAACATGAGATCAAGGTAACAGCTTCCATTCATGACATTTACGGAGCTGCTTATGAAATAAAGGATTTCCGTACCATGCAGTTTCTTGACTGGTTCGTAAAGGAACAGAGTGAAGAAGAAAAGAATACGGATGAGATCATTAAGAGATATGATTTATTCGGTAATGATGCAAAGGGACTTTATCTCCTGGATTCAGAGCTGGCAGCCAGAGTCTATACTCCGCCTACGCTGGTGATCTGATTTTTCAGGCAGAGGTTTAGAAATTAAATAAGGTAGAACCCCTATAGGCAAGGGAAAAACAGTTTAAAAAAAGAAGGATTCTTCAGATGGAAGAATTCTTCTTTTTTTGTGTCTGTCGGGCACATATACTAATTCAATGTCTTTAACTTAAGATCACCATTTTTAAAAATGGTTCCAATTGGTATTTACATATGCTTTAGCCAAATCGATCAGACATTTATGAGGCGGTGTCATAATTAAATCCTTTCGGTAAAGAATTGAATGAATTCTATACAGTTTCGGTTCCAGTGAAAAGCAGGTGATCATCTTGTGAGGAGGCTGATATTCAACCGGAATAAATCCCACCCCGATGTTACTGGATACCATATCACAAATAGACTGGACATGGGAAGTCATGCAGGCAACAGTGGGGTTAAACTCCACCGTTTCAAAAAAATCTTCAATCAGATACCGGATACAGGATCCTTTATGCTGCAGAATGAAAGGGGAACCTTGAAAATGTTCCAGAAGCTGTGTACTGGTAAGAGGACGCTGGCGGTTTCCGCTGGTTTTCTGACAATAGGGATGGCTGCTGGGAGCGGCAAAGACAACCTCTTCTTTCTTCAGCTCAATGCTCTGGCCTCTGTACTGTTCAAGAGAATTGGCAGTTACAAATGCCAGGTCTATTTCACCTTTTGAAATAAAATTACTGGTGGATCTTAGATTATCGTCTGACAGAACAAGTTCCACCCTCGGATAATACTTGCGGAAATCAGCCAGGATGCAGGAGAGCATTTGCATGGCGCTGGAGGCTGAGGTACCAATACGGATCCGGCTTGAATTTGATACTCGTTTTATATCTTTTTCCAGATTTGTGGTTAAGGAAATCACTTTTTTTGCGTATTCTGCGTAAAGGCCTCCAACCGGAGTCAGGGAATAGGTACCGCTTAATCTTTCAAATAGCGGTGAACCCAGTTCCAGTTCCTGCTTGGTGAGAAACTGGCTGAGAGTGGGTTGTGATATGTATAGTTTTTTAGCTGCTTTCGTCATATTTCCAGTTTCAGCCAGCGCGAGAATATATTCCAGATATCTGATGTCCATGGCAAACCTGCTTTCTTTTGTGCAAATTATGATTATAGGCAATGACTATAGTAAAAATAGGAAGGGGTTATTGGAAAAAATGTATAAAGAAATATATAATTAGAACTTGAAAGTAGTTAAAATTTATATTCAAAAGGAGATGACGCGATTTATTATATAAAACATTTATATTTTTATTATAACAAAGTATCGCTATAATGAAAACACTAAAATCAACAGAATGTAAAAAGAGTTATGCAAGGAGGGAGGAATATGGCAGGTTATAAGTTCCTGCTATAAAGTTTAAATGAAAGCATACATAATAAAACGTACCGGACAGATGATACTGATTATTTTTCTGATATCCATCTTTACATTTATGCTGGTATCGTTAATTCCCGGTGATCCTGTATATGCCATGCTGGGTCAGGAGGTATCCCAGGAAGAATATCAGAGGGTGTTTCATGAATTAAAATTGGATCAGCCGATTATCAGCAGGTATTTCAGCTGGCTGTCGGGTGCGGTCCAGGGGGACTGGGGACAGTCCACCCAGTTTCATAAAAGCACTTTGGAAATTATAAATGAACGGATTCCAATTACCTTGTTTTTTTCAATCAGTGCATTTATCATAAGCATTCCCCTGGGAATCCTGTTTGGTGTGATCAGTGCAGTATACAGGGGAAGACCGGCGGATACGGCAGTTACTCTGGTCGCTAACATAACAGCCTGTCTGCCCCAGTTCTGGATTGCACTGTTAGTCATGTATGTATTTGCAATGAAACTGGGCTGGCTTCCTTCTTACGGCTTTACCTGGTTTTATGAAGATCCGGTGACTGGAATCAGACAGACTGTTATGCCGCTGTTTTGTCTGGCACTTGGAGGAATAGCTACAGTGACCAGGCAGACACGTTCCAGTATGCTGGAAGTCATCCGGCAGGATTATGTCAGAACTGCGAAAAGCAAGGGATTGTCACAGCAGAAGGTCATCTATGTGCATGCTCTTAAGAATGCCCTGATACCAGTTATCACCATACTTGGAATGCGCCTTGGTTCCATGCTGGCAGGTTCCATGTTTGTGGAATCTGTGTTTAACATTCCGGGAATGGGTTCTTTATTTGTTAAAGCCATTCAGTCAAGAGATATACCGGTTGTTCAGGCATGCGTGCTGGTCACCGCGCTGGTATCCTGTATCATCAACCTTTTGACGGATATTCTGTATGCGGTGGTTGATCCGAGAGTCAGGTTTGAATAGGGAGGCAAAATGATGAAAAATAACGGAAGATGGAAAAAGACAATTAAAATTTTGTTTACCAGAAAGATTGCCGCATTCAGTGCAGCGGTAGTTCTCCTCTTTATTGCCCTGGCAGTTTTTGCACCGTTTTTTGCTCCGTATGACCCCAATTATGCAGATTTTTCCTCTTATCTTCAGGGACCGGGAAAAGATCATCTCCTTGGAACCGACAATTACGGGAGAGACGTGTTAAGCCGGATTATATACGGAACCAGAGTCAGTCTGATTATCGGCGTATTTGCAGTCATGATTGCATGTGTTGCGGGAACATTTTTCGGAATGATTGCAGGTTATTTCGGCGGAATCACAGATGACATTATTACAAGAATCATGGAAGCTATCCGGGCGATTCCCCAGATTATCCTCGCTATGGCCCTGACTGCCGTGTTTGGCAGTGGGATCCGTAATCTGGCAATTATTCTTGGAATTTCTTCCATGGCAGGATATGTCCGGATGATGAGAGGGCAGGTGCTGACAATCAAGCAGGCAGATTACGTTATGGCAGGAAAGCTTCAGGGAAATAAAAATTTCAGGCTGATGTTTAAACATATTCTCCCAAACAGTATCTCACCGATCATTGTCATGATGACCCAGCAGGTGGGACAGACCATTCTGGCAGAAGCCGGACTCAGCTTTTTAGGTCTGGGGATCAGCGCGCCGACTGCATCCTGGGGCGGTATGGTCAGTGACGGCCGCCTGTTCCTTCTCCAGAATCCTGTATTTGCACTCACACCGGGAGTCTGTGTGGCGGTTCTGGTTATCTGTCTGAATATGTTTGGTGACGGTGTCCGGGATGCACTGGATCCAAGGCTTCGGGGTGAGGTTTGATGGGAGGAGATAAAATGGAACACTTGTTGGAACTGAGAAATATCGAAACCTGTTTTAAGACAGACGGACAGCTTGTAAAGGCTGTTGACAATGTAACCATGTATCTGGATCCAGGTGAGATTATCGGGATTGTAGGGGAGTCAGGGAGCGGGAAATCCGTGACCATGATGAGCATGCTGCAATTGATCGGCTCACCGGGGAAGGTGACTGGCGGTGAGGTTTATATCCGGGGAAATGAAAAAAATATGCTGGAGTATGGACCAAACAGCGAGGAAATGCGTCATATGAGAGGCGGAAAAATAAGTATGATTTTTCAGGAGCCTATGACATCCTTAAATCCGGTACTGACCATCGGATATCAGATACAGGAAAATATTATGGAACACTTAAAGGTGGACAGGGAAGAAGCGAAAAAGCGTGCCATAGAGATGCTGAAGCTGGTTAATATACCGGATCCGCAGGAGCGGTTCGATTATTATCCGCAGCAGTTTTCCGGCGGAATGCGTCAGCGTATCATGATTGCCATGGCTATGTCATCAGAACCTGAGATTCTGGTTGCAGATGAGGCGACTACGGCTCTTGATGTGACTACCCAGGCCCAGCTTCTGGAGATGATCAGGGATATCGCAAAGAAAACCAATACATCGGTTATTATTGTGACTCATAATCTGGGAATCGTAGCCAGGTTTGCAGAACGGATTTATGTAATGTATTCAGGAAGCGTTGTGGAAATGACGGATACAAAAAGGCTCTTTGCAGATCCGGAGCATCCTTATACCAGAGCGCTGCTCAGAGCCATTCCAAGGCTTGACGATCCCAAGGATCGCATTCTGATTCCTATTGAGGGGCTTCCGCCTAATCCGGCATCAAGGCCTGAATTCTGTCCTTTTTATGAACGCTGTGAATACCGCATGAATCGGTGCAGGGAATGTTCAAAGCCTGCGCTTCAGGAGATAGTAAAAGGGCATTTCGCTGCGTGCCATTTATCGGAAGAAGAAAAGAAAATAAAGGCTGAAGAGATTGCAGCTAAGAAAATAAAAAAAGCCCCTGCATCAAAGGCAGGAGAAGAAATCTGTCTTGATGTAAAAAATGTCAGGAAGTATTTTCCTATTTACAAAGGGATGGTCAGAAAGAAGATCGGCGACGTAAAAGCAATTGAGGACATTGATTTTTATGTTAGAAAGGGTGAGACGCTGGGGATTGTAGGGGAGTCGGGGTGCGGAAAAACGACTCTGGCCAGATGTATCATGCGTGTGTATAAACCGGAGGAAGGAAGTATCGTATTCAATGGCACAGACATTGCAGGCTTTAGCGACAGACAGATGTACCCCTTCAGAAAAAAAATATCCATGATTTTTCAGGATCCCTTTTCCTCTCTTGATCCAAGACAGACAGCGGAGTCCATTGTAGGTGAATCTCTCATCCTCCATAAGCTGGTGAAAAACAGGGAGGAGTACGGTAAAAGAGTAGATGAACTGTTCCGGATCGTCGGGCTGGATCCAGCCCTTAAATACCGGGTGCCTCATGAGTTTTCAGGAGGACAGAGACAGAGGCTTGGCATTGCCAGGGCCTTATCCTCCCAGCCGGATCTCATTCTCTGCGATGAACCAATATCGGCCCTGGATGTTTCCATACAGGCTCAGATTATTAATCTGCTTGAGGAGCTGCAGTCAAAGCTTGGTCTGACCTATTTGTTTATTGCCCATGATCTGGCAGTTGTCAAGCATATAAGCAGCCGGATTCTGGTTATGTATCTGGGAAGAGTGGTGGAAATTGCAGACTGTGAGGAACTGTACAGCAATACTCTTCATCCTTATACCAGAACACTGCTCAGTGCGGTTCCGGTAGCAGATCCTCTGGTTGAGGAAACCAGAGAGAGAGTTCCCATCAGAGGAGAAGTGCCAAGTCTTACAAACAGGCCGGAAGGCTGTCCGTTCCATAACAGATGTGATAAGGCCAGTGAACGGTGCCGAAGGGAGATACCAAGACTTCTTGATGCGGGAGGAAATCATCAGGTGGCTTGTTTCTTATACAATCAATAAAAAACATTGAGATTGAAGGAGGATTACAGAATGAAAACAGCAAAGAAAGTTTTAGCATTGACAGTTTTGGCAGTTATGGCTGCAGCAATGACTGCTGGCTGCGGAGGGAGTAAAGATACCAGTATCCCGGAGACAACCACTGCAAAAAACATAGAAACAACGGCAGCAAAGACCGTAGAAAATGAGACTGCAAAAGAAGTTGCAGAAGGGGGGAAACTGGTAATAGCCATTCCGCTGTCACATAATACATTCTTCCTGCCCCAGTCGACCTCGACCAGTGACCGTTTTGGCGCACAGCCGGTTATTGAATCCCTTGGACGTGCCGATGAGGAGGGGAATTATTATCCCTGGCTGGCAGAAGAGTTCTACTCAGATCCGGATAATCTGATTTTCACCATTAAGCTGAGGGAAGGCGTGAAGTTTCATGACGGATCGGATTGCAACGCGGAGGCAGTAGCATGGAATATACAGAAGTATATTGACAATGGAAAGGCCAGTGAGCTTGGTTCTCCAGTGAAGGTTACGGTGGTTGATGATAGAAGAATTGAAATTCAGTATGATCAGTGGGCGAACAACTGGGATAATTTAATCGGTGATATCTTTATCATTTCCAAGGAAGCCTACGAAAAGAACGGTGAGGAATGGTGCAAGACCCATGCCGTTGGAACCGGCCCGTTCGTCCTGGATTCCTTTGTTGATGATAACAAAATTACATATACAAAAAATGAGAATTACAGAATAGAAGGACTGCCTCATGTTGACCAGCTGGAGATTGATATGATCATGGATACCAATACCATGATGTCTGCTCTTCTTAATAAAGAAGTGGGAGTGGCTATGAAGCTGGAAAATGACGCAATTATTAATACAATCAAACAGGCTGGATTTGAAAGCATCGGCAGAAAGAATGCAAACTGTGCGGACATTAAGCACATAATCTGGAACAGTAAGAGCGATAAGCATCCCATGGGAGATTTAAAGGTGCGCCAGGCAATTATGCATGCCATTGACTGGGAACAGGTAGCAAAGGCACTCTCCGGCGGTTTAGGTGAGGCTACTCCTTTGTTCTGTACCTCTGACTCATGGGCATATTCTCCTCAGGAATTCTATGAATACAATCCGGAATTGGCAAAGCAGATGCTTTCTGAAGCGGGGTATCCCAATGGCTTTGAAACATCCATTTATACAACGTCACAGAATAATGATACGGCGACTGCATTCCAGGCCATATTGGCTACAATCGGCATTACGGCAAAGGTTGAGGTTTTAGATGGATCGGCCCTGGCGGCAATGCAGAAAGAAGACGACATTGATGGTTTTATTGCAAACAGAGGTGCCAGTAAGATGGATTTCACCAATAATTATATCCGTCTGTATTCCTCTGAAGGAATTAAAAATCATGGAATCATGCTTCGGCCGGATGAATTTGAAACGCCGCTGTTTGCAGCCAGAGAAGCCAGAACAATTGACGAGAAAAAAGAAAATTTACAAAAGGCAGCCAAGGCTCTTGTTTCGGATTATGTAATGATTACTCCGCTGTCTGTTGTTTATTATGAAGCATTTAGTGTTCCCGGACTGAAAGACAGCGGAATTTACGATGTAAGTCTGGAACAGTGGACGCCGGAAGCCGTTTACTGGACCAAATAACTGATTATTTAATTTGAAGGAGGATCTCCACATGCTGGGAAACAAGATAAAGGTACAGTCAAAGGTTGTATCTGACTATACAGATGAACAGCTGTTATTTATTAAACAGATGGGTATTAAGTACGTATATGTTATATTCAAAGACGAGCATACAGATTATGATTCTGTAATGAGATTTCTTGAGCGTCTTAAAAAATATGATTTAACAGTAACAGATGCGGGAAATGTCCATTTATATAAGAATGATAAGATTCATCTGGGGCTGCCTGGACGGGATGAGGCGATTGAAGAATATAATCGTTTTAACCGGATTCTGGGTAAGGCACAAATCCCGGTTGTATATATGACGTGGGAGCCAAACCATGTGTTGACTACGAGATTTGGAGTAGGGGAACAAACAAGAGGCGGTATTGGCCGGATTGTGGACTTAGAGGAATTAAAAACCCGCCCATATACTCATGGAAGGCTCTATACAAAGGAAGAAATGTGGGACAATTTTAAATATTTTCTCGACAGAGTTCTTCCGGTTTGTGAAGAGGCAAATGTAAAGATTGCTCTTCATCCGAACGATCCTCCTGTTGACTGTCTCCTTGGAATATCCAATTTAATTACTTCAGCCGAAGATTACAAACATGCGTTCGAATTATCCGGAAACAGCCCATATCTGGGATTAAAGATGTGTCTTGGCTGCTGGCTGGAAGGCGGAGCACAGTTTGGTAATATAATGGAAGATATCCGGTATTTTGTTGAAAATAAAAAAGTATTTCTGGTTCATTTCCGAAATGTCAGTTCTACCATGCCGTATTTTGAGGAAACGCTTCTGGAAGATGGTTATGGGGATATGTATGAACTGATGAAACAGCTGGTACGCTATGATTACGACGGTGCCATCCATGTGGATCATGTACCGGTCTGGGGAGAAACAGTTGGGGGAGAAAATTCCTCATGGGCTTACAGTACCGGATATATGAAGGCACTTTTAAACTGCGCGTCAGCCGAACTGAATCATATACGCAGGTAATGGCACAATGATAAAATACGAGAAAAAATACAGGATTATCCCCGGTTGGGGAAATCAGGAATGGATTATAGAGAAGGCGCAGGCAGCAATGAAGGCACCTGTGCTCCATATTACTGATGTGCAGAGCCCGAAAAGCGAAGGAGGGCTTCACGATTATTATTCCAACGGAGATTATTGGTGGCCCAATCCTGATACTCCCGACGGCCTTCCTTATATTCAAAGAGACGGACAGTCCAATCCGGAAAATTTTAACAGCCATAGGATTATCATGCGGCAGATGAGAACCAATGTGGTCTTTCTCACCTCTGGTTACCTGCTTACCGGAAAAGAAGACTTTGCACAAAAAGCTGTTCAGCACTTATATGAGTTTTTTTTGAGCGGCGAAACTTATATGGCACCACATCTGTCATATGCCCAGGCAATACTTGGGATCTGTCCGGGAAGAGGAATCGGAATTATAGATACCCTGCATTTGGTTGATGTAATATTTGCGGTTGAAAAACTTAAACATTCCCGCTGTATGGGCAATGAAATTTACGAAGGGATAAAGAAGTGGTTTTCTGAGTATCTTGGCTGGATGCTTACTGATAAAAACGGCATCCAGGAGATGAATAAGGATAATAATCATGGAGTCTGTTTTTTCGTGCAGGCGGCGGCATTTGCATTATTTACGGATAATGAAAAAATAGCAAATTTCTGCAGACAGCAGTATAAAGAAGAACTATTAAAGCAACAGAAGGAAGATGGTTCCTTTCCAAGAGAACTTGGAAGGACGAAGCCCTATAATTATTCCATATTTGTAGTGGATAACATGGTAACGCTGTGCCATCTGCTGTCTACACCAGAAGATAATCTCTGGGAATATGAAACAGACAATGGAAGAAGCATTAAGAAGGCCCTGGATTTTATTTCGCCTTATTTGCTGGACAAATCCAGCTGGCCTTATCCTCCGGATGTGATGCACTTTGATGCCTTTCCGGCTCGCAGTGGATTCATGCTTCTGGCGGGATGCACACTTGGAAGGAAAGAACTTGTGGAACTGTATTACAGGCTCCCCGAGGAATCAATTGACGAAGAAGCGAGGCGTAATATTGCAGCACGCCAACCGGCGCTGTGGATGTAAATCAGATATAAGCCTTTTTCTGTTGCAGGAAATCCAGTGAACTTATATAATTGGCTTATAAGGCAATTAAAGGAGAGTAGGGGCTTGTGGCAAAACAAAGGGAAAAGGTAGAGTTTCGTTACTATGAAATCGGGGAAGATGAGCCGGTTCTGGCACTTCTGGGGGAAGGCTGGATCCGTGAATATGGAAAGGAAATTAAGTATCTCCACTTTCACAATCTGATGGAGATCGGTTACTGCCACTGGGGCACAGGAGAGGTGATTCTTGGCCAGGAGCATATCTGCTTTTCGCCGGGAACGATTCTGCTTGTGCCTCCCAGGCTTCCGCACACCACAAACAGTGAAAAAGGAACCAAAAGTTACTGGGAGTGGATGTATATTGATTTAGAAAAAGTTGTTTCAGAGCTGAACCGTTATGATCCCATGTTTCAAAAAAAACTGTTAAAAAGAATTCAGAGGGTGGGATTTCTTCTGCCAGGAGAGGAAAATCCCGGACTTACCAGACTGATTTTAGGTGTCATGGAGGAAGCACGCCAGAAAAAACCTTATTACAAAGACTGTATCAGTGGCCTGCTTCGGGCCTGCCTGGCGGAATTTTTAAGACTGTCTGATGACGAAGAACGAATCATGAGAAATAAGACACACAGGGCGGTGATATCGGGAGCGCTGGACTATGTGGCAGATCACTATGCCCATGAGATTAAAATATGCCAGCTGGCAGAGGCTTCCAGTATGAGTGAAAGCCATTTTCGCCGGGTGTTCGAAGAGAGCATGGATATGAAGCCGGTTGATTACATCAACTTAATCCGGATTCAGTGCGCCTGCGAACTGTTAAAAAAGACGGAAAAGTCCATGGAAGAGGTGGCTGTTGCTTCGGGATTTTCTTCAATTTCTTCTTTTAACCGGAATTTTAAAAAAATACTCAATATTTCTCCTTATCAATGGAAGCGGTCGGCTGAAAATTATGAGAGCAAGCTGCTTTATTGCAGAATTAGTGCGCAAAAAGGTTGGTAAAACAGAATGATATGATTGAATTTGCGCATTTTATAATTGAATATAAAAAGTTTTCAAAAATAGAATTGGTATAATGGGATTATATTCAAAAGAAATTGATCTCATATGCCAATTTTTTAATGAAAGAGGAGGAGTTTTGCTATGAAGAAAAAAATCGTATCACTCTTACTTGCAGGAGCCATGGTTGCTTCCTTAACCGCTTGCGGAAATTCAGGTTCAGGAGGACAGGCTTCAGGAGGAAAAGATGGAGGAGCCAAAGGCGGGAATGAACTGACTGTCTGGTGCTGGGACCCGGCATTTAATATTTATTCCATGAATGAGGCTGCTAAGGTATACCAGAAAGACCACCCCGATTTTAAATTGAACGTAGTGGAAACACCCTGGGCTGATATTCAGACAAAGCTGACCACAGCTGCCACCTCTGGTAAGCTGGATACTCTGCCTGACATTATTCTTTTGCAGGATAATGCATTTCAGAAGAATGTTTTAACTTATCCGGATGCATTTAAGGATATCACAGCAAGCGGAATTGACTTTACCCAGTTTGCAAAAGCAAAAACAGCATATTCAGTCGTAAACGGAAAAAATTACGGAGTGCCATTTGATAACGGAGCCGTTGTTGCCTGCTACCGAACCGATATTCTGGATCAGGCAGGTTATAAGGTAGATGATTTCAAGGATATTACCTGGAGCAAGTATCAGCAGATGGGAGAAGAAATTCTGGCAAAAACCGGAAAACCACTTTTGTCCTGTCAGGCAGGAGAGTCAGATTTAATCATGATGATGCTTCAGTCAGCAGGCGGCAGCTTGTTTGATAAAGATGGAAAACCAAGCATGGTTGGAAACGATAAACTGAAAAAGGTTATGGAAACATATGCTTCTCTGGTAAAAAGCGGTGTTCTGATTGAAGTGAATGACTGGGATCAGTACGTGGGAACTCTTACTAACAGTACCGTAGGCGGAACCATTAACGGCTGCTGGATCATGGCAAGTATTCAGACCGCTGAAGATCAGTCCGGAAAATGGGCAATTACCAACATGCCTAAGTTAGAGGGCGTTGATGGAGCAACCAACTATTCTAACAATGGAGGTTCCAGCTGGGCAATTACTTCTGTATGTAAGAATCCGGATCTGGCTTATGATTTCATGGCAAAGACATTTGCAGGAAGCACTTCTTTCTATGAGACCATCCTTCCAAAGTCCGGTGCACTTTCTACCTATTTACCGGCTGCACAGAGTAAGGTTTATGCAGAGCCGCAGAAGTTTTTCGGCGATGCTCCGGTCTATGCTACCATTACCGACTTTGCTTCAAAGATTCCTTCCAACAACACCGGTGTTTATTATTATGAAGCCCGTGATGCAGTTGCAACTGCTATTACCAATGTAGTTGCCGGAGCAGATATTGATGCAGAAATTAAGACAGCAGAGGATACCGTTAATTTCGCAATGGGTAAATAGTAAGTCAGTAAGGAGGAATTACCAGTGGACAATTCAAAGAAAAAGTTGTCATTAGGCCAGAAGCAGAGCCTGGCAGGCTGGGCATTTTTAACTCCGGCGGTTTTATTTATCGCAGTCATGAGCTTCCTGCCCATGATTCAGGCATTATTCCTTTCCTTCCAATCAGGGAAGGGTGCCAATTTAAGCTGGGCCGGCGTGACCAATTACGTGAGAATGTTTCAGGATCCTGTCTTTATGCAGGCTTTAAAAAACAATTTTATTTATCTGATCATTCAGGTTCCGATTATGCTGATTCTGGCCCTGATCCTGGCCTCTTTGCTCAATAATAAAGATCTGCGGTTTAAGGGGTTGTTCCGTACGGCAATTTTTCTGCCCTGCGCTACCTCCCTGGTATCCTATGCGGTAATCTTCCGTTCCCTGTTTGCTGTGGATGGTCTGATTAATATCGTCCTCATAAAACTTGGATTTTTGTCCACAGGATATAACTTTCTCGGACATCCAAACAGTGCCAGAATCGTCATTATTCTGGCACTGATCTGGAGGTGGACTGGTTATAACATGGTCTTTTACCTGTCCGGTCTGCAAAATATTGAGTATTCTATTTATGAATCAGCAAAGATTGACGGAGCTTCTCCCATTCAGTCTTTCTGGGGGATCACGGTACCACTTTTAAAGCCAACGATTTTATTGACAGCAATTATGTCAACCAATGGTACGCTGCAGCTGTTTGATGAATCTGTAAACTTAACCTATGGCGGTCCTTCCAATGCCACAATAACCATGTCACATTATATTTACAATGTTTCGTTTAAATATGTACCCAATTTTGGGTATGCAGCAGCAATGTCTTACTTAATTCTGTTCCTGGTAGCAGTTCTGGCATTTTTGCAGATGAAAGTAGGTGATAAACGTGACTAAAGGAAAGAAGTTTCTGGCATATAGTTTTTTAACGTTTGTCTCCCTGCTTTCTGTTTTTCCTCTGTACTGGATGATGGTGGCCGCTACCAACAAAAGCGTGGCTGTATCAAGGGGAACTCTGATGTTTGGGACAGAATTATTAAACAATACAAAAAAGCTGTTTGCTTCCCAGAATGTTTATGCAGCCCTTGGAAATTCGTTTAAATATTCCATTGTCATGACACTGGTTTCGCTGTTTATCTGCTCGATTGCAGGATATGGTTTTGAAATCTTTCATGACAAGGCGAAAGACCGGGTGATGAGCATTATATTACTGGCAATGATGGTTCCGTTTGCTGCTATTATGATACCGCTGTATCAGATGTTTTCAAAGGCAAATCTGTTAAACAGCACACTTGGATTTATCCTTCCCAGTATTTCCACCCCATTTTTAATCATGATGTTCCGCCAGAGTGCGAGATCGTTTCCGGTGGACATTATGGAGGCAGCAAGGCTGGATGGTTTAAATGAATTCCAGATTTTCTGTCGGATGTTTATACCAACCATGCGCTCCACTTATGCAGCAGCCATGACGATTACTTTTATGAATGCATGGAACAGTTACTTATGGCCCAAGGTAATCATGTCTGATGCAAACAGCATCACCATGCCGATGATGGTGGCTAACTTAAAATCAGGTTATGTGACCGACTATGGAACCTTAATGCTGGCTGTATTGTTGTGTACCATCCCAACAGTGATCGTTTTCTTCCTCCTGCAAAAGAGCTTTGCGGAAGGTATTACGGGAGCTGTTAAATAAGTAATAGAACACAAACAGGCGAAGTGACCGGAATCCTGATACGGAAATTCGGTGGCTGCGCCTGTTTTTAAGAAAGGAACAGATGGATATGAAACATGCTGGTATCTGGTATGGAGGAGATTATTATCCGGAGCAATGGCTAAATCATCCGGACATACTGAAACAAGATATGGATTATATGAAAAAAGCAGGAATTAATACAGTAACCATGGGAATGTTCGCCTGGTCGTTCCTGGAACCGGAAGAGGGGATATACGACCTTGGGTGGCTGAAGGAACGGGTAGATGAACTGTATCAGAATGGAATTTATACAATTATGGGGACTCCTTCCGGAGCCCGTCCAAAGTGGTTGTCTGATAAATATCCCGAGGTGCTTCGGGTGGATGATACGGGGCGCAGGCAGCTGTTTTCAGGAAGGCATAATCATTGCTTTACTTCTCCCGTATACAGGGAGAAAGTAAAGAGGATCAATAAAAAGTTAGCAGAAGAATTTGCTTCTCACCCCGGTGTGCTTATGTGGCATATTTCCAATGAGTACGGGGGGGAGTGCCACTGCTCCTTATGTCAGAAGGCATTTCGTCTCTGGCTGAAAAAGAAATATGATTCCATAGAAGATCTAAACCGAAGATGGTGCACAGCATTCTGGAGCCATATCTACCAATCTTTTGATCAGATTGAAAGCCCATCCTCCATAGGTGAGACCATGGTTCATGGTCTGAATCTGGACTGGAAACGATTTGTAACCGATCAGACGGCTGACTTTGCCCTGTGGGAAGTCAATTCTCTGAGAGCCGCAGGAGCCCTGCAGCCCACTACCACAAATCTCATGTATGATTTCAAGGGACTTAACTACCACAGACTGGCCCAGACCGTGGATGTAATATCATGGGATTCCTATCCGTTGTGGCACAAAGAAAACGAAGTTCTGACAGCAAGGGACAATGGGATGCAGCATGATTTTATGAGAAGCTTAAAGCAAAAACCATTTCTCCTCATGGAATCCTGTCCCAGCAGCACCAACTGGCAGGGGGTGAGCAAGTTAAAGGCGCCTGGCATTCTTTCGCTGGCTTCCTGGCAGGCAGTGGCTCATGGTTCCGACAGCGTTCTGTATTTCCAGATACGGCAGAGCAGGGGCTGTTCAGAGAAATTTCACGGGGCTGTGATTGATCATTATGGAGGATCCGACACACGGGTATTTGGAGAGATCAGCCAGATTGGAAAGGAACTCTCCTGTCTGGAAGAATTAGCTGGTACAGGTGTGAAGTCAAACGCAGCCGTGATCTATGATGTAGAAAACAGGTGGGCAATGGAAGATGCCCAGGGACCAAGAAATAATGGGCTGTTTTATCATGAAACCTGCGTAAAAATCTACAGTGCCATAAAAAAGCTGGGATTTAATGTGGATGTGGTTACCATGGACAGTGATTTAAGCAGTTACCAGCTGGTAGCTGCTCCCATGATCTATTTATACAGAAGTCATATTCATGAAAAATTAAAAAGATTTGTTCAAGGCGGAGGCCAGTTGATGGTCACCTACTGGTCAGGTATTGTGGATGAAGAGGACCAGTGCTTTCTGGGCGGTGTTCCCCATGGACTGATGGATGTGCTGGGGCTACGCAGCACAGAGATTGACGGTCTCTATGACGGAGACTGTAACTATATGGTTTCACTGCCTGGAATTGGTGAGGAAAAACGGTTTGAATGCAGAAATCTCTGCGATCTGGTCAGCCTTTCTGGTGCTGTCCCCCTTCTTATTTATGAGAAGGATTTTTATAAGGGATATCCGGCACTTACAAAAAATTCTTATGGAAAAGGAACAGCTTATTATGTATGCGCAGATGCAGGTCAGGATTTCTATGATGATTTCTTTCGTAATCTGACTATTGAGGCGGGGATAAAGCCGCTTCTTGAGGGGCGGTTACCGGAGGAACTTGAGATTTCTTCCAGGGAATCAGAACGATATGAATACCTGTTCATACAGAACTACAGTCAAAAGGCGGTAAAACTGGAAGAAAAGACGCTTTCCTGTATCGAAGAAGGCACGCTTTTGGCTGGAAAAATTTTTGAAGATGGTAAAATAGATGGTTATGAAACGTTGATTTTAAGGAAGGATGTCCGATAACAGGTTTCATGAGCAGCTAAAAGAAAAAAAAGATGTCTAAGTTTTGGCAGTGATATGCCGGATTAGACATCTTTTTTTATGCGTTTTTCACGAAAATAGTAAAATTGTTTCAAATATGACCAATCTCGACTTAAAGATATTAAGTTATTGTATAAAAACTAATAAGTTGAATTGGGTATGGTTATCTCATATAATCAACAAGAACAAAAAAAGGTAATTATGAACCAGAAAATTATTTAATTTACACAAAGGAGAGACGACTATGCCATTACGCTGTACAAAACCAATTCCTCATCCTGTTAAGGATCTGGCATATGAGCCATGGAAGCTGGAGGTAAAACCGTTTCAGGTATCACCCCAGACATATTTCGTAGCAGGTCAGAGCTGGGTTGGATGTTACCTCATTGATACGGGTGAGGGTCTGATTCTGATTGACACTGCAATTCCGGAAAGCATGTATATGCTTGTGGATTCCATCTATCGCCTGGGTTATAAGCCTGAGGATATTAAAAAGATACTGATCAGTCACGCTCATTTTGACCATTGCGGCGCTGCAGCAGCTATGAAAGCCCTCACCAAGGCTGAACTTTATATTTCCAGAGAGGATTATGAATTTTATAAAGCCTGTCCTGAGGAGACTATGGTGTTAGATCCGGATTCTCATCCACAGATGTTTGAGGCGGATTGCTTTTATGATGATGACCAGCCAATTGTTCTGGGAAATGTAACAATACGGACGATGCTCACACCTGGACATACCATTGGATGTACCAGTTTTTTCTGGGAAGAACGTAATCCGGTCAATGGAGAAACCTATCAGGTTGCCATGCATGGTGGAGTGGGGGCTAATACCATGAATGATGATTATTATAAGATAAGTAAATATTTAACTCCGGATCTTAGAGAGCGTTTCTTTTCAGATGAAGAAAAGCTGAAAGAGATTCATGTGGATATTGCACTGCCAAGTCATCCAAACCAGATTGAAATTATTGACTGCGCAGGACAATACACCCACGAAAGCCAGCCATACCTTGATGATACCATCTGGGCCGAGTTTATTCATGAAAGGGTACGGCAGGTTAAGGCACTGATGAAATAATTGATTTAGAACAGACAGGAGAAAAAGTATGGAAATGTACATTGTTTTGGGTGTGACCTTATTTATGATGGTATCTTTTGTCCTTCATAAGGTTCCTTTTGGAGTAACAACCATGACCTGCTGCGCAATTCTGGCAGTAACAGGTGTGGTAGATTTACAGACAGCATTCAGTGGTTTTGGAAATAAGATCGTGGTTTTAATTGCGCCAATTCTGGCTCTCAGCGCAGTACTTCCAAGAACCAGCATGATTGCTAAAATCAGTACAACCTTAAACACTCTTAAGGGTAAAAAAGGGATGCTTCTGGTTGGATTTTTCTTTCTGGTAGGCGCTGTATTTGTTCAGTTTATTCCCTCTACTGCAGCAGTCACCATTCTGATTGTATTTTTATCTACACTGGATGATTCAGGAGAAATCACCGCAAACCGTCTGCTTCTTCCTCTGCTGGGAGTTCTGTGTGCATGGAAATTCCGTGTTCCCATTGGAATCGGAGCAGCAAACTTTGCAACATTAAACGGCATGTACGAAGGAATTATCGCAGATCCGAAGTTTGCATTAAAAATGCTGGATCCATTTATCTATAGCCTGATTCCAACTATCGTACTTACAATTTACTGCCTGTTCGCATGGAAGCTGATGCCAAAGGATGACCAGATCGACCAGTCGGCGTTTAAACATGGAAAAAATGTGGAAATGTTATCCCGTAATCAGGAATTGATTGTATACGGCGTTTTTGTAATGGTAATGCTGATGATGCTTTTAAACCAGTGGACGGGCAATCTTTTGTATCTGGCACCTGGCATCGGTATCCTCATTCTGATCTATACAAAGATTGCAAAAGTGGAAGATGTAGTGAAAAACATGACATCAGATATGGTATGGATGATTGCAGGTGTTCTTGTTGTTGCAGATGCACTGGGTAAATCCGGCGCAGGAAACTTAATTGGCCAGTTTATTCTTGCCATTCTGGGCGAAAACCCAAGCTCCATATTTGTAATGCTGATTTTCTCTGCTGCCACTGTTATTATGACTACATTCCTCTCCAATATGGCTACCCAGACAGTTTTAATCCCTATTGCAGCTTCGGTTGCTCTGGCAGGAGGCTGGGATCCCCGTGGAATCATACTTGCAATCGGAACTGCCAATATGCTGGCAATTGGATTCCCCTCCGGTTCCGGAGAAGCTGCAGTCTGCTTTGCAGCAGGGGGGTACAATCCGGCTAAGGTAATGAAATTTACAGTTCCTTACATAATACTGGGAATTATATCATCAGCAATTGCGGCAAACCTCATGTATCCAATTTACAGATAGACAATCCTGATACATTAATAAAAGTACGGCTTCCAGACTGGGGGGCCGTACTTTTTACATGCTGGACACCATCTTTTTCTTATAGTAAAATGAACCAGACAGGATAAACGGAAGGAAGGAATCCATATGGGAAAAATTGCGTTACTTGTTTCGAGAGAAGAGATGATTTATCAGGCGCATAACATTCTTCAGGAGAAAAAACATGAGATTGGGGAAATGCGGGTAATAAAAACAGAAGATACGGTTTCTGAAGCCCGTCAGTCCATTGCAAACGGTGCCACAATCATGATAGCAAGAGGCCTCCAGGCTTCTCTCATTAAGCAGTACACAGATATTCCTGTAGTGGAAATCGTTATAACTGCCCAGGAAATGGCGCTGTTAGTCAGTAAGGCAAAACAGATTCTTAAAAAAGACAATCCGGTTCTTGGCGTGGTGGGATTTAAAAACATGTTTTGTGACATGTCTTATTTTGATGTGATATACGGAATTGAAATGCGGACATATTTTGCAGAAAAGGGAGATCTTCTGGATGATATGGCGAGGCAGGCGGTTTTTGACGAAGTGGATTTAATTATTGGAGGGGATACGGCTGTAGGGATTGCAGGAGAGGCAGGTATCCCATCTCTGTTTTTATCCAATACGGAAGATTCCATGCGAAATGCCCTGTCTATGGCGGAAAGCGTTGATTATGCCATGGGAGTGGAGAAACGGAGTGCTGCCCAGATTGAGACGCTTTTAGATTATTCCTTTAACGGTGTGGCCAGGCTTGATGCCTGTGGAATGATTGTGGACATCAATGCAACCATGGAAGATATTCTGGAAAAGAAAAAGGATGAAATTCTTTTAAAAGCGGCAGGAGAGGTATTTCCTGAACTTTTGGGTGAGTCCTTTCATCAGGTGCTGGAATACGGAAAAGAATCCTATTCTCTGTTTATGGAGATCAACCGCACCTCCATATTTGCCATTGTAGCGCCGGTTGTGATTGAAAAAAAGGTGGAGGGAGTCATACTCACCTGTCACCGCATGAAACGAAAACAGCGTAAGGGACAGGAGGTAAAAGGAAAAAGTTCGTTACGGGGAGCCGGAGCGCTTGGTGAATTTGGAGATCTTTTACAGGAATCAAAGAGTATGCAGGACTGTGTGCGCCTTGCAAAGCTGTATGCCCTCTCAGAAAAGGCAGTATTCATAACAGGAGAGCCGGGAACGGAGAAGCAGCTTCTTGCACAATGCATTCATAATGCAGGACTTCATAAAGATGGCCCTTTCGTTAATGTTTCCTGTGACGGGCTGGAGGAAGAGGCGCAGTATGATCTGTTATTTGGTGATAAGGGCGCAGCTGCCCAGGCAAAAGGCGGATCTCTCCTGATTGAAGATGTCCATGCTTTAACGAAGGCAAACCAGTACAGACTTTACCAGCTTATCCGTCACAAGCACAGAATGGGAAAAGAAGGGCAGCGGTATCCCGGATCAGAGGTGCGGGTGATGGCAACTTCCATGGTTTCTTTATCCGGGCTTTTAAAAGAGGGAGGGTTTCGCAAAGAACTCTGTTATCTTCTTGAGGGGCTGACAGTGACCATTCCACCCTTAAGAGACCGGAAAGAAGATTTAGAGTATAAGATCAGGGAAACAATCAGAGACTGCTGTGAACATTATTCCAGATTTCATGTGCTGACAAAAGGAGCTTATGAGGTATTGCTTCATTACCCCTGGAAAGGCAACTTCATTCAGGTGGAGAATTTCTGCGAACGCCTGATCCTGACAGCAGAAAAGAGGAGTCTTGACGAAGCCGTTGTGGAAAATCTTCTTGCCAGACTGTATCCGGGTGAAACAGAGGAAGGATCAGAAGACGCCTCCCCAGGAGAGGAAGAAATTCCATTTCCCCTGGAAGCGGTAAAAATAAAAGATACCCTTTTCAGGCAGGGGGGAAACCGGGAAAAGACTGCAAAAGAACTGGGGATCAGTAAGGCCACATTATGGAGAAAGATGAAAAAATATCATTTACAATGAAATTAAAATGAAAAGATAATGATATAAAAATGATATCAAATTGAAACTATAGAGAGTTTGTATAAATGTATTCGTTCCATTCGTTAATTCCGCCCATAGCGAAACCACTATTTTCTATCTATAATCACAGAAGAGATGGGAATAACCCATCGGTCACAGCAAACAGAATGAAAAAGTGAGGATAAGCATATGAAAATTGGATTTATCGGTTTGGGAATTATGGGTAGACCTATGGCAAAAAACCTGTTAAAAGCAGGTCATGAATTAATTGTATTTGATTTTAATAAAGAAGCGGTAGCAGATCTGGTTTCAAACGGAGCCGCTTCTGCTGAAACTGGAAAAGAATTAGCCTCCCTGTGTGACGTTGTGATCACCATGGTGCCAAACTCTCCACATGTAAGAGCCGCAGTATTAGGTGAGAACGGCGTTGCAGAAGGTGCTAAGCCAGGAACTGTAATCATTGATATGAGCTCCATTGATCCAACCGAGAGCAGAGCTATCGGCGCAGAGCTTGAAAAGCTTGGTATTGATATGCTTGATGCCCCCGTATCAGGCGGAGAGCCAAAGGCAATTGACGGAACCTTATCTGTAATGGTAGGCGGTAAGAAAGATCTGTTTGACAAGTATTACGATATGCTTATGGTTATGGCAGGATCCGTTGTTTATGTAGGTGAGCTTGGTGCAGGAAATGTGGCTAAGCTGGCAAACCAGATTGTAGTTGCAGTAAATATTGCAGCGGTATCAGAAGCACTTACCTTTGCAAAAAAAGCAGGAACAGATCCGGAACTTGTATATCAGGCAATCCGCGGCGGTCTTGCTGGTTCTACCGTCATGGATGCAAAAGCACCTATGATGCTGAATCGGAACTTCAAGCCAGGTTTCCGCATTGAGCTTCACATTAAGGATTTAAACAATGCACTGAATGCAGCTCATAATGTGAGTTCTCCGGTTCCTTTAACAGGTCAGCTAATGGAGATTATGCAGGGACTGAAAGCAGACGGTTTTGACAAAGAGGATCATTCCAGCATCGTGAAGTATTACGAGAAAATTGCTAATACCACGGTAGAACCATTAAAATAAGCCGGGCGGAGAGGACAATCATAATGAATACAGATTTTATTAAAGGCGTTATCGTGCCAATCCTTACGCCAATCGATGAAAATGAACTGATCGATGAAGCAAAATTAAGAGATCAGGTTGATTATGTAATTAATGGCGGCGTTCTTGGAATTCTGGCATTTGGAAGCAACGGTGAGTTCTACGCAGTGGAAGATGATGAGATGGAGCGCGGATTAAAGATCATGGTAGATCAGGCAGCTAAAAGAGTTCCGGTTTACTTTGGCATCGGCGCCATCAGCACGAAAAAATGCTGCCGTCTGGCTAAAATGGCAGTAGAGAACGGAGCGGCAGGTATATCCGTTCTTCAGCCTATGTTTTTAAAGCCAACAGAAACAGAACTTTATAACCATTTTAAAACAATTGCAGAATCTGTACCAGAAACTCCAATGCTGCTTTACAACAATCCGGGACGTGTGGGATATACCATGTCTGCGGGACTGGTTGAGCGTCTGGCAAAGGAATTTGATAACATTGTGGGAATGAAGGATACCAGCGGTGATATTACCCAGACTGCAGAGTTCATTCGCAGAACCCGGGGAACAGACTTTAAAGTATTCGGCGGAAAGGATACGCTGTTATATGCATCCATGTGCCACGGCGCAGTAGGCGGAGTCTGTACAGCTGCCAACTTTATGCCGGAGCTGATCACTGATGTTTATAATAAGTTCGTAGCAGGTGATTTACAAGGCTCTCTGGAAGCTCAGTTTAAATTAAATCCGGTCCGTCTTTCCATGGATCCGGCAAGCTTCCCGGTAGCAGCAAAGGATATGGCTAATTTACGAGGAAGAAACGTTGGACTTCCTTACAAACCCAATGTTGCCACTCCGGAAGGTCCTGTCCTTGGACAGATCAGAAAAGAGATGGAAACAGCTGGATTGATATAATAAGTAGAAAGAGGGCAGGCTGGTGGCTGTTGATAGGCTGCCGGCCTGCTTTCGTTTCAGGCGTAAGAGGAAAGGGGCAGGCGATGAAATTTTTATTTGCATCTGATTCATTTAAAGGAACGCTATCATCAGTGGAGATAGTAGGAATCCTGACAGAAGAAGCAAAACGTATTTTTCCGGATTGTGAGTGCAGCGGAGTATCTGTGGCAGATGGAGGGGAAGGAACCATAGAGGCGGTAATTGATGCCATGAATGGACAGATCCGCAGGGTTTCGGTACACGGACCGCTGATGGAAGAGACAATTGCAGATTACGGAGTGTTCCATGGCAGCCATGCGGTTATTGAGATGGCAAAGGCTTCCGGACTCCCCATGGTTCCGGCAGAAAAGAGAAATCCTCTCCATACCACAACCTATGGGACAGGGGAACTGATTAAAGCTGCTTTGGATGATGGCTATCGAAAGATCGCCATTGCAATCGGCGGAAGCGCAACCAATGACGGCGGAATGGGAGCCATGACTGCTCTTGGGGTAAAATTCCTTGATAAAGCAGGAAACCAGCTGACTGGTTATGGAAGAGACTTGGGAGAAGTGGACCGCATAGATGTAAGCGGGCTTCACCCGGCGGTAAAAGAGACTGAGTTTACAGTCATGTGTGACGTAACCAATCCACTGACTGGGCAAAACGGTGCAACCTATACCTTTGGGAAGCAAAAAGGCGGGACGCCAGAAATACTGGAACAGCTGGAAAAAGATATGATATCCTACGCAGGAAAGCTTATGGAGCTGACAGGTATTGATGTAGACCAGATAAAGGGGACTGGAGCTGCAGGAGGACTTGGAGCCGCTTTAAACGTATTTTTAAATGCCAATATGAAATCAGGAATTGAAACTGTCCTTGATCTGATTCAGTTTGATACTCTGCTGGAGGGAGTGGATTTAGTCGTCACAGGAGAAGGCAGAATGGACTGGCAGTCAGCCTTTGGAAAGGTTCCAAGCGGAATCGGCATGCGGTGTAAGGAAAAAGGAATTCCAGCGGTTGCTATCGTAGGCGGTATGGGTGATGGAGCCGAAAAAATCTATGAATACGGAATTGAAAGTATTACCACAACCATTCAGGGAGCAATGCCCATAGAGGAAGCGATGGAACGGTCGGTAGAACTATATCGGGGAGCGGCACAGCGCACCTTTCGTATGCTGAGAGCCGGAATGAGTCTGAACGGGTAAAAAAGGGGAGAAAATGGATATAACCGGATTATGGTCTCTTCAGTGCATGATGTTTTTGCTGGCTGGGGCAGGTGCCATATTAAAGAGAAAAGGTATTTTAAAGGAATCAGGTAAGACGGTGCTGACTGACGCCGTGCTGTATTTTTTCCTGCCCTGCAATATTATCAATTCCTTCCGTATGAAATTTGACAGTAAAATACTGCTCCGTTTCGGGGCAGTCCTTTTCCTGTCTGTTCTTGTACAGATCGTAAGTTATGTTTTAAGCCGGGTATTGTATAATAAAAGGCCCCATGCAGTAAAACGGGTTCTTCAGTACGCAACCATAGTCTCAAATTCCGGGTTCTTAGGCCTGCCTATTGCAGAAGGAATTTATGGTGCGGAAGGTATGATGTATGCTTCTATATTCATTATTCCCATGCGGATTATGATGTGGTCAGCCGGAATTGCATGCTTTACGGAAAGTCCGGATTTTAAGTCAGTAGTGAAAAAAATAGCTGTTCATCCATGTATTGTGGCCGTTTATATCGGCCTGTTTCTGTTATTATTTCAGACACCCATGGAGGCCTTTCATGCAGGTTTTATGACTCATCTGCCGACTACTGTCCAAACGATACTGAACATAATGGGACTGGCATTTGACAGGGCAGTCCGTTCGGCAGGAAGTTGTACAACGGCTTTGACTATGCTGCTAATCGGTATGATGCTTTCAGAGGTGAGCTTAAAAAGTCTCATTCACCGGGATGCTCTTTTTATATCCCTTATGCGATTGATCGTTCTGCCTGTCTTAACCCTGGCATTGTGCAGAATATTTAAAATGGAGACTTACCTTACGGCAATCTGTGTACTGATGACTGGGATGCCGGCTGGGAGTACATCGGCTATCCTTGCAGCAAAATATGACTGTGATTATGTATTTGCAACCAAATGTGTGGTGATATCCACACTTTTATCCATGCTTACAATTCCTCTCTGGTCTATGGGCTTTTCTTAAAATTAATTATAAACTGCCCGGGATGGAGAAGAAGAACAGGAGGAGAAAATGGAAAATAAGAATCAATGTGTAATACTTCCCGATGGAACAGCGGTACCTTCTCTGGGTCAGGGAACCTGGTTCCTTGGTGAACAAAAAAACAGACGAAAGGAAGAACTGGATAGTTTAAAGGCTGGTATTTCAGCCGGGATGACCCTTTTAGATACGGCTGAGATGTATGGGGATGGAAAGGCAGAGGAGCTTCTTTCGGAGGCCATACAGGGGGTTGACCGCAGCAGCCTGTTTCTGGTATCTAAGGTATATCCTCATAATGCAGGAAGAAAGAATATATTTAAAAGCTGTGACAAAACTCTGGAGCGGCTGAATACAGACTATCTGGATTTGTATCTTTTACACTGGAGGGGGAGTATTCCTTTAAGTGAGACAGTGGAATGTATGGAGCAGCTGAAAAAAGAAGGGAAAATACGTCGTTGGGGGGTATCAAATTTTGATACTGCCGATATGAAGGAATTATGGAGTGTGAAAGGAGGAAGTAACTGCCAGATCAATCAGGTTCTTTATCATGTGGCCTCCAGAGGAATTGAGTACGATTTAATCCCGTGGATGGATGATCACAAAGTCCCTGTCATGGCATACTGTCCTCTTGCACAGGCGGGTGATTTAAAACAGGGGCTCTATGAGAACCCTGTGCTAATCCGCATTGCAGATGCCCACCATTGTACGGTTTCCAATGTTCTTCTGGCTTTTGTGATACGAAATAACAATGTGGTGGCCATCCCCCGAACAGGAAACAAGGATCACGCACTGGACAATGCAAAGGCGTGGGAAGTAGTGCTGACGGCGGACGAGCTCATGGAAATAAACCAGGCATTTCCTGCACCGGTAAGAAAGACCTTTCTGGATATTGTATGATAAAAATATGCTCCTTCTTTTATCTGCTTCAGAAGGAGCATATTTGTCATGTTATTTTAAATACTGATCGAAGAATGAAATCATAAGCTGTTTGATCTCGTCCTGGAAGAATTCTCTGGAACCGTGTCCGGCTCCTTTCAGAATATAGTAATCCGCCTTCTCTTCCATACCGGCTTCTTTGATTCTGCTGTATAGAATGTCGCTGCTTAATTCCAGGGGAACCAGCGGATCATTGTCACCGTGAAGTATGAGCATAGGACACATATCTGGATTTACATAATTAACCGGACTTGCCGATTTCGCACGTTCCTTTATGGTAGAAGGATCTCCGCCTATGAGTTTTCCGCCATGGGTATCCTCAATTCGGTGCCAGCGGCTGCTGGGATTATTAAAACTTTTCTCTTCCTCATTCATGAGTGCCACTACGTCGGTAGGACCAAACATATTGCAGCAGACGTTTGCTTTTGATGACCAGCCGGACCATTCTTCACTTTCAAACGTATCCGTGTTCATAGCTGCAAAAGCTGCAAGGTGTCCGCCTGCGGATCGCCCGAATACTCCAATCCGGTTGGGATCAATTTCATATTTTGAAGCATTCGCCCGAAGAAAACGGATAGCAGTTTTTACATCAATTATCTGCGCTGGGAAATGTGCTTCAGCGCTGCTTCTGTAATACATGGATGCTACTACGTAGCCGGCATCTGCAAATTGACTCATTTCACCAAGCATCAGGTTTTTATCGACCCCTCTCCAGCCCCCTCCGGGTATCCACAGAAGGGCTGGTTTTAGCTCATGATTTTCTTTCGGGTCATCTTCACCGGCTGCAAGTTTCATCTCGCTGTTGCCGTTCTGAAGCAGGATGGACATTTTTAAATCCATTGAGTTCCCGTTTAAATCTTTCTGGTTGGAATAAACGATGTTATCAATTAAAGTTAATGATTTTCGTTGATTTCCAGGGTTAATAATTTTTTTCATTTTATAGGAATCCTTTCTAGACAAAGATTGGGAAAAACAAATTGACGCCTAAAATTAATGCTGCCATTAAAATAAGAACAAGAGGGAGAGTGAACTTCATCAGCTTAAATGCGTTGAAATTTCCTATTCCAAAAGCCATCATGGCAGCAGAACAGCCGGTAGGCATAGCAATGGCAAACCAGCTGGATACAGCCGTAACCAATACAATAGCCTTTACATTCATTCCTCCTGCTAACGCTGTAGCCGCTGCAATCGGACACATGAGAGCCATGGTTCCAAGATTGGAAAGAAAGTTTGTCATAACGGTTGTGACTACACAGAAAACAATTGTAACGTATATACCGCTGGGGTTTTCGCCTAGAAGATTGAGTACAGTCTGTCCAATCAATTCTCCTACTCCTGTTTTTCCCAGTACAGAAGAAATGACTGACATGCCTGCGATCATCCATATCATGTCACCGGTAAGAGTTGTAACGGTTTCTTTTACAGAAAGAACTCCGGTGATAATTAAGATCAGTACACCAACTGCCGGTAAAATATTACTGATATTGCTGCCTAACTGGTTGCCAAACATAAATCCCATAATAACCCCAGTAAATACCAGGAAGATAATTGTTTCGTGTTTTTTAGAAATAGCATCTGCTTCTTTTACTTCCCTGACCTGAGAACTGTCTATTTTGCTGTTGGGAATTACTTTATACATAAAAAGACAATAAATGGTGCCTGCTACTGCGGGGAAGAATCCTGCTTTCAGATAATCCGTGATGCCAAGTAAGTCTTTTGCTTCTACCATACCCTGATAAAAAGAGTTAATGGTTCCAGGCATGGTTGCACCCATACCAATGGGTATTTTTGCGGTCCAGATCGTATTTACACAAGCAACAATAAAAAGCATGCGGGCCGGAGAGATGTCGCTTTCATCATCAAGGGTCTGAACAAACAGAAGCATCATGGAAAGGCATGCCATCTGTCCCATTAACTGGGATAGACCAATGGTAATAAGAAGCATTGCAAGAACCAGGACAATGCCGCTTTTGCCCTGCAGACGGTTCATTGCCTGGCGCAGTCTGTGAATCAGGCTGGTCTTTCCAAGGGCGCTGGCAACTACCAGCATATTTGCAACCATAATGGTAGTGCTGTTGGAAAAACCGGAAAACGCAGTGGGGATATCGCTGACCCCTGTCAGAACAAGAGCCACGCAGCAGATCATTCCTGTTACGCCATAGGGAATTGCGTGAGACAGCAGCATAACAACCATAAAAACCAGAATTAACAAAACGACTATCATTTCATACGTCATTACTAAATTCCTCCATTACTTTCGTGCAAAAGTATAATGTACCGTATCCTTCATGAAAATGGGCGCCTGGATTGTGCATATTATCTTTTGTAAGTTTGCTACAGATCGGATTATATAGTAAAATTTAATAAGGTTCAATTCAGTAATATCTATAAAAGTTATAAGTAAAAGCTATAGAAGTTTTAAGGAGCTGATCAGGATGAATACAAAAAGCCTGCTTTACATTACGACGTTAGCAAAAGAGAAAAGCATTTCAGCAGCAGGAAGAAAACTGGGGATCTCCCAGCCTACGTTAAGTGTTTATTTATCAAGACTGGAGAGAAGCCTTGGAACAGATCTGTTTATAAGGGATAAAAAATGGCTGATTCCCACACCGGCAGGAAAGATCTATATAGACACTGCCAACCAGATCCTTGAGGCAAAGGACCAGACGTACCTGGCGATTCGTACTCTGACTCATGAATTAAAAGAATCAATTGTCATAGGCGCCACACCCCTTAGAGGAGCTGTTCTGGTAGCACAAATATTCACTCAGTTCAACAAACGGTTTCCTAATGTGAAAATAGAAATAAAAGAATGTTATATGAAAGATTTGAGAAGGCATGTGATAGCGGGAGAAGTGGATATTGCATTAGGATCTTGTTATGACAGCGAGGAAGAAGATGTGGATTTTGTTATGATGTATAAAGAGGAGGTCATTTTAAGTGCACCGTCTTTTCATAAATTGGCCAGTCTGGCAGGCATCTGTGACAACAGGCTGACTCAAATTGAAATCGGCCAGTTTTCCGATTCACCGTTTGTCCTCATGTGCCAGGGAACCTCTATCAGAGCAATATCTGACAGCATCTTCCTTACTGCTAAGATGAAACCTACGGTTGTTTTTGAAACCAATAATAACCTGGTGCTAAGCAATATGATACGTCAGGGAGCAGGCGTGGGGCTGATTCCCCGGTCATCCATGGTTCCATCAGATCATAAGATCATTTATTTTTCTCTTTCACCCAGATATTATCTGGGTCTTGGAGCAATTGTTAAAAAGGGGAAGGCTTTGTCGGAAGCGGAGCGGTATTTTATTTATCTGGTCATGAAGCAGGATATGAATAATCCAACATATACTCCTGCTTATAGTGGGTATATAAGAGAGATTTGCCATGAATTTGAGAATGAGAGGGAAAATCCGTGAATACTCAGCAGTTAGAATATGTGATAGCGATTGCAGAGGAGAAGAATCTGTCAAAAGCGGCAGAGAAACTATTTGTTACCCAGCCGGCAATCAGCCAGCAGTTAAAAAAGCTGGAAGAAGAGCTTCAGACAAAGCTGTTTTATAAAGATAAAAACGATTATCTCCTTACAGATGCAGGAAGGATCTATGTAAATGGAGCACAATATATTCTCAGTCTCTACAGCAGCGCATTAAAAGAAATTGAAAATTTAAATTATTCTGGAAAAAAGAAACTTACAGTCATTTACCGCAATGATCTGCTTCCTGCAATTTCAAAGGAGGTGCTTCCTTCTCTGGCGGAATTGCATGAGAATATCTTTATTGACACCATAGATGCAGATGGATATATAGCTAAGGATTATGTGATTAATGGTATGGCAGACTTAGCAGTCATGGTGACGAAGGAGCTTTCTCATAGTATGCTGGAATACATACCCCTGCGGAGAGAGAATCTGGTACTGGCAGTGCCGGACAATCACCATTGCCTGAACCAGAATTATAAAAATGGATTAGACGTCTCCTGCTTTTTGAACGATTCATTTATTTTAAACCCGGCTAAAAGCACCTTTAGAACCTGCGAAAATGAGATATTTTCCAGCTGGCAGTTTACTCCGTCTATTCTTTGCGAATCCAATGACCTGACTGTAACGAAACATATGGTGGGCTGCCGGAAGGGGATTGCCTTTTTACCGGAGTCCATGTGGGAGAAAGAAAGCAATTACGTCTGCCTGCCCTTAACTCATCCGGCAGCCTTTTATCTTGTAATTGCTTACCGGAAAAGCAGTATTCTTTCAAAGCCTGTGAAAGATCTGATCAAACTGCTTTTAAAAGCTTGTGATAATACAGAAAGACGGATTTAAATTTCCAGCGTTCCTTTTACATAATTTATTGCAAGTGACATAAAATATTTTTCCGGTTTTGTTAAATAACTGCCTTTTAAATATGCAATGGTGCGCATCCAGGTATGCCTTGGAGGGACTGTAAAGTAGGCGATGGGGGCATCTGGGTCCACATAAGACTGTGGGAAGAATGCAGGGCAGATCTGCTGCTTTACCATGTTGAAAACTGTCTGGGTAGAGGCAGATTCAAACAGGATATTGGGAATGAAGCCTGCCCGCTCAAACAACTCATCTACCAGATCTCTCATTCTGGAGTCGCGGGCAATCAATGCAAAGCTGTCTCCTTTAAAAAGGGTTAAGTCAATCGACGGCAAGGTATCATAACTTCGTTCTCCTGCAAGACTGGCAAGAGGATGGCTGATAGGCAGTCCAAGTACAATAAATTCCTCCTCCATCTCGTTATATTCAATGGCAGGATTTTTGTGGTTTCCGAAATATGCCAGGCATGCAAGTGTCACCTCTTTTTGCAGAAGAAGCTGTTCCATCTTTTTTACCCGTGCTTCTGCAATCCGGAAGGTGATTTCCGGATAGGCAGCATGGAAGATGGGATAGACATTGGAAAACATAAGAGATCCCTGTTCCGGTGAATAGGCCAGGGAGATCTCCCCCCGCCGCTCGCCTGAGATATCATGGATGATTTTATAAGTCTCCTGCTTTAAATCCACCATCTGGCGGGCTGTGTTTAGATAGATTCGTCCTGCAACAGTTGGGACCATGGAGTGGCTTTTCCGCTCAAACAGCTGGGTGCCAAGCTCCTTTTCCAGACGGAGAAGCTGCTGATTTAGGGCTGACTGGGTGAGGAATAATTTTTGTGCTGCTTTTGATATACTTTTTTCCTGTTCAATGGCAATGATGTTATCAATCTGGCGTAAGTCCATGATACCCTCCTGAATCTATTAGAAAAAGTTAGTAAAAGTTATGGAACAATAAATTGAAATAATTTTATGATGCAATTATAATAAAAATGATAGGATTTATCAATATTAAAATATGCAACATTGAAATTTTGTGAAATGAGGACACATATGAAGCAAATAGCGATTCTTCTTCCAAGGCAGACCATTTTAACATATGCTCAGAATGTATTGGAAAAAGAAAAAACTGAGGTTCAGCTTTTAAAGGTAGTGGATAATTCCAATGCGGTTGTGGAAGCGAAAGAGGCTGTTGAGGCAGGTGCCCGGGTTATTATAGCCAGAGGACTGCAGGCTACGCTGATTAAAGAAAGTTTAAATATTCCGGTTGTGGAAATGCCCATAACGGTACGTGAAATTGGTTTTATGATTTTAAAAGCCAAAAATATGCTGAAAAAGGATCACCCTTCCATTGGGATTGTGGCATTTGAAAACATGTTTGAAAGTCTGGATGAACTGGACCAGCTGTTTGGTTTTGATCTGCACTTTTATAACCTGAATGAACTGGAAGATACGAGGAACTTAGTCAGTCAGGCTATTATTGACGGTGTAGACTTAATTATCGGCGGAGTAAAAACCAATCAGATAGCATTTGAAATCGGTTTTCCCAGTCTGTTTATGGAAACGGGAGAAGAGTCCATTAAGAAAGCACTTCATCTGGCTGTTCACATGCTTGAGCTGGCGGAGCAGGAAAAACACAATAAGGCGCAGATTGATACACTTCTTGATACATCCTTTAGCGGGATCATTAAGATAAATGCTTATCAGGAGATTGTGGCAGTAAACCGGGTGATTGAGCAGCTGTTGGGGAAATCAACCAGCGAGGTGATCGGTTTTCCCATTAACAAGGTATTTGATGGTATTGATACAGAAAGTATCAATGGGATTTTAAACGGAAGGGAAGAACTTTATTCCACCTCTTTTTCCATAAAAAATCAGCTGCTGATGGTAATCGGAGCCCCCATTCAGTACGACGGACACTACAGCGGAGCCATATTGACCTGTCATAAGGTTCGGACAGCAGAGCGGGAGGAAGGGTCAGAAGCAGGGGCTAAGCTGGCAGGCAGTCATCTTGCAATTCATAATTATCATCATATCCTCAGAGAGTCCGTGGAGATAAAACGGTGCATAAAGCTGGCAAGAGCGTATGGAATTTCTAAAAACCCGGTTTTTATATACGGAGAGACCGGCACGGAAAAAGAAATCTTTGCCGAAGCAATTCACAATAACAGCCCCCAAAAAGGAGGACCGTTTATTCATATCAACTGCAGCACACTTTCGCCGGAGGAACAGAAACAGGTTCTGTTTGGTTTCGGCGAGGAAAACAGGAAAAAACCGGTCAGTGCTCTGGAAGCTGCGGCGTTTGGAACCGTATTTTTAGAAGAGGTGGACCGGTTGTCTTTGGAGTGTCAGTACCTGCTTTATAAAGCGGTTCGCGACAGGCTTTTCTGGGACCGTGATTCTATGGTAAAGCGAGTTCTGCCAGTACGACTCATCGCATGTTCTGGAAAAGAACTGGCAGTACTTGTAAAACAGGGTAAATTTCGGGAGGATTTATATTTCTATCTGTCTGCTTTAGAGATTTCCCTTCCTCCGATCAGGAAGGAGCCAGAAGAAATCCGACGTTTTACCGGTATATTTCTTGAAAAATACAATACTGCCTATTCCAGATATGTGGAAATCAGTGAGGCTGCCCTGGGTGTGATGGAAGAGTATTTCTGGGAAGGTAATCTGTTGCAGCTGGAGAGTTTCTGTGAGCGGCTGGTTCTGACAGCCCATAGAAGAAAAGTGGAGGAGGGGATGGTGCAGAATCTGTTACAGGAGCTTTATCCATTTACCAGAGAAGACAATGGAAGCAGTCAGACCGTAAAAAACCAGAATCCGGAAGCACTCCGCATTGAGATGCTGATGGAACGCTTTAACGGAAGAAGAACTGAGGTGGCAAAAGCAATGAAGATCAGTACGACCACTCTGTGGAGGAAGATGAAACGTTACGGGATTGGGAACAGTTATGACGTATAAAAGCAGGGGATTGCAAATAATTGCAATCCCTGTTTCATTATTTGAAAGAATAAGAAAGATGACAAAAAAAGACAAAATGCTTGTTGTGTCTGTCAATAGAATGAGAGTGAAAAGAAAGTTATAATTCAAGCTGTATAAGTCCAGGAGGGCTTTGATAAAGGAGATAAAAAATGACACCAGTGATTACTAAAATGGAAGTGTACCCAGTAGCAGGAAAAGATTGTATGGAATTAAACTTAAGCGGAGCTCATGCTCCTTTCTTCACCAGGAATATAGTGATTCTGTATGCGGATAACGGAGAGATGGGGGTAGGAGAAGTGCCCGGAGGAAAGAAGATCACCGATGCACTTTTAGAATGCGTTCCCCTTGTAACGGGTACTAAAATCAGTGAATACAAAAGCACTCTTTTAAAAGTGAAAGAGTATCTGGATTCCAAAGGGGAAACGGATGTAAGAGGTAACCAGACGTTCGATTTACGTACAGGAGTACATGTAATAACTGCCATTGAAGCTCCCTGCCTGGATCTTCTGGGAAAATATTTAGAGGTTCCCGTATGTGAACTGTTAGGCGAAGGAAAACAGAGAGACCGTGTACGTATGCTGGGTTATTTATTCTTTGTGGGAGACAGAAATAAAACAGATCTTCCCTACGATTCTGAACCGGATGCAGACTGTGACTGGTACCGGATCCGTCATGAGGAGGCTCTGACTGCCCATCAGATCGTGGCATTTGCAAAAGCTACAAGAGAAAAATACGGTTTCCAGGATTTTAAGCTGAAAGGCGGAGTGCTTCCAGGCAATGAAGAGATGGATGTAATCCGTGAATTAAAGAAAGCTTTTCCTGATGCGCGGATTGATCTGGATCCCAACGGCGGCTGGCTTCTTGAAGAGGCTGTGGAGTATGTCAAAGGAATGCAGGGAATTTTAACGTACTGCGAAGACCCTTGCGGAGCAGAAGGTGTCTATTCCGGAAGAGAAATTGTCAGCGAATTCCGCCGCCGCACCGGTTTCCCTACGGCTACCAATATGATTGCAACCGATTGGAGAGAGGTAGGTCATTCCCTGGAATCACAGGCTGTGGACATCATACTGGCTGATCCCCATTTCTGGACAATGAACGGTTCCGTCCGAGTAGCACAGATGTGCCATGATTTCGGCTATACATGGGGTTCTCATTCCAATAACCATTTTGACATTTCCCTTGCCATGTTTACCCAGGTAGGAGCCGCAGCGCCAGGAGATTACAATGCACTTGATACCCACTGGATCTGGCAGGAGGGGATAGAGCGCCTGACGAAAGAACCCCTTCAGATCGTAAATGGCTGTGTGGAAGTTCCAAAGAAGCCTGGACTTGGTATTGAGGCAGATCTGGACCAGATTAAAAAGGCTCACCAGTTGTATCTGGATCACTGCCTGGGCGGCAGAGATGATGCCATGGGTATGCAGTATTTGATACCAGGCTGGAAATTTAATCCGAAAAAACCCTGTCTTGTTCGATGATTTTAACGGATTATTAACATTTCTTATTGCTGCAATCGGTTTTAATTATTGGATTTATGGGATTTTCATTGGTATAATGCATGTGAAAACAAGATTCGACAAATAAAAAAATGTGCATTTTAACCAAAGAAAGGAAATGAAGCATATGGAGCACTCAGGAACGCCGGTGGTAACAGAAATGCAGGTTATCCCGGTTGCTGGTTATGACAGCATGCTTATGACATTAAGCGGAGCTCATGCACCATGGTTTACCAGAAATCTGGTGATTTTGAAGGACAGTGCGGGGAAAACCGGAATCGGAGAGATACATGGAGGGGATTACACCTGTGAAGCATTAAGAAGCTGTACTCCTCTGGTAATAGGTCAGCAGATTGGAAAATACCGGGGAATATTAAATTCAATCCATAGAGGGGGAAGGAGAGCAGAAGGTGATGACGGAGAGGGAATACAGACCCTTGATATCAGCAAACTGAAATTTGTTGTGAAAGCAGAATGGGCGATTGAATGCGCACTTCTTGATCTTCTGGGACAACACTTGGGGCTTCCCATGTGTGAGCTGTTAGGAGAGGGAAAGCAGAGAAACCAGGTAGAAACACTGGGATATTTATTCTATGTCAGCGAGAAGGAAAAAGCGCGGCTTAAGCTTGGGTATCTCAATGAGAGCTGCAGTGAGGATCCATGGTTCCGCCTTCGCCGTATGGAGATGCTTACGCCGGAACGCATTGTGGAACAGGCAGAGGTTCTTCATGAAAAATACGGATTTAAGAACTTTAAATTAAAAGGCGGTGTGCTTACCGGTTCCGAAGAGATGGAATCGGTACGGGCACTGAAGCAGGCATTTCCCAATGGCCGTATCAACATAGATCCCAACGGGGCATGGAGCTTAAAGGAGGCAATTGACCTTTGTAAGCCAATGGAGGGAATCTTATCTTATATTGAAGATCCCTGCGGTCCGGAATCCGGTTTCTCCAGCAGAGAGATCATGGCAGAATTTAAAAATGCCGTTAATCTTCCGGTAGCAACCAACATGATCGCAACAGACTGGAGACAGTTTTATCATTCCGCAGCATTAAAAGCAGTGGATATTGTTCTGGCAGATCCACATTTCTGGGGATTTGAAGGAAGTGTGAGAATGGCGCAGATTTTAAATGACTGGGGTTTGACATGGGGAAGTCATTCCAACAATCATTTTGATATTACACTGACCGCGTTTGCCCATGTGGCAGCTGCAGCACCGGGAAATCCGACCGCACTTGACACTCACTGGATCTGGCAGGATGGTCAGAATCTCTTAAACGATACCCCTGCTATTAAAAATGGGTATCTGGAGGTACCTGACAGACCCGGGCTTGGAGTAACCATCAATATGGAGCGGGTAATGGAGGCCAATGCATTCTATAACAGCCTTCCTTCTCATGACAGGGACGATGCTCTTGCAATGCAGTATTTAATACCAGGCTGGAAATATGACTGTAAAAAGCCGGCATTGGTAAGATAAAAGGAGGAGGCCAGTCAATGTTTATTAAAAAATATGGGGATATGATTGTCGGCGGATTTTTTATGATTTTATCCGCCGGAATGATGATTATGGCAAAGATGCTGCCGAAATCAAAGATCATGGATATTGGACCTGATTTCATGCCGATGTGCATCGGGATTGTGACCTTTGCTCTGGCAGCTGCCCTGGCATTTTTAAATGTAAAAAATTTAAAAGCCAGAAAGGCAGAAGCTGAAAAAATGGAAAAGGAGGATCTGGATTACAAACGTATGCTTATCAGTTTTATCCTGATTCTGGTTTATGTTTACCTGCTTCAACCAGTTGGCTTTATTGTTACCACAATTCTTTACCTGCCATTCCAGATGTATGCTTTGGCACCTGATGAGAAAAAGACGAAAAAAGATATCATACAGCTGGCTGTAACTTCCGTTATATTTACCTTTGTGGTATTTTTCCTGTTCCGGTATGGATTTAAGATTATATTACCTGCTGGAATATTCACCATTAATTTATAGGGGGGAAGCTATGAACGCATTAATTTCGCTAGGTAACGCTTATGTAAGAATTTTTACTCCGTCTTCTCTTTTGCTTATGGCAGCAGGCGTGAGTGTGGGAATTGTATTCGGTTCCATACCAGGTTTATCAGCCTCCATGGCTGTGGCGTTGTTTTTGCCGCTTACATTCAGCATGTCCCCTTCCATGGGTATGAATATGCTGGTGGCTGTTTATATCGGAGGGATATCAGGCGGTTTGATATCAGCAATTCTGTTAAATATGCCGGGTACGGCATCTTCCATCGCAACCTGTTTTGATGGATATCCCATGGCGCAAAAAGGTGAGGCAGGTAAAGCCCTGGGATTTGGAATTGTCTTTTCCTTTCTTGGATCGGTCTTTTCCTTTATTATTTTAACATTCTGCGCTCCGTTACTTGCTAATATTGCATTAAAATTCACTCCGGCTGAAAACTTTGGTATTTCCTTTTTTGCCCTTACCATGGTTGCAGTACTGGCTTCCGGTTCTATGCTAAAGGGGGTTTTAGCGGGAATGCTGGGACTGATTTTTTCTCTGGTAGGAATGGCGCCCATTGACGGAACAGCCCGTTTCACCTTTGGCTCCAGTTCATTGATGGCAGGGTATGATACCCTTCCCACCCTGATTGGTATATTCGCTATATCCGAAATCCTTATAACAGCAGAATCCATGGGGCATGGAAAGATGGAAACAATAAAGATGAAACCCATTAAGGGATTCGGCTTCACCTGGAAGGAATTTGTTTATCAGATTCCAAACGCAATTCGTTCTGCTCTCATCGGAACCGGAATTGGTATTCTTCCGGGAATCGGAGGAAGTACATCAGGAATGCTTGCCTATGTAACGGCTAAAAACATGTCAAAGCATCCGGAAGAATTCGGAAAAGGCTGTCCTGACGGAATCGTGGCAACTGAAACAGCCAACAACGCCACCATAGGAGGAGCAATGATCCCCCTTCTGGTACTTGGAATTCCGGGAGATGGAGTAACTGCCATGATGCTTGGGGGATTTTTGATTCATGGTTTATCAGCAGGACCTCTTCTGTTTGTTAAAAATGCAGATGTTGTATACGGAATTTTTGCAGCATGTATGATCTGTATTACAATGATGCTGTTAATCGAATTTTTTGGAATCAAAGTATTTGTACAGCTTTTAAAGATACCGAAACACATTCTGATGCCACTGATCCTGGTTTTATGCTGTGTAGGTGCTTATGCAACCAACAACCGGATCTTTGACGTACAGTCCATACTTCTGTTTGGACTGGTAGGATACTTATATCATAAGTTCAGACTGCCAACTACACCGTTTGTATTATGCTTTCTCATAGGAAAAATGCTGGAGACATATCTCCGAAGAGGAATCATGCAGTACAAATCATTTGGAGCATTCTTCCAGAGACCGATTTTTGACGCATTCTTTTTTGTGGCAATCGGAGTCGTGGTTTGGTCAGTTTATAAGGAATACAAGATGTACATAAATAAAAAAGCGGGGAAGGCATCTGAACAATTATAAAAAAGGAGAGCAAAAACTATGAAAAAAAGATTATTGGCAACAGTAATGGCGGCGGGGGTCGTTCTAAGTATGACAGCATGTGGCAGCAGCCAGACACAGGCAACAACAGCAGAAACAACAAAAGCAGCAGCCAGTTCTGAGGCAGCCGCTACAAAAGGATCAGAAGCAGCAGGTACTGAGGCAGCAGCTTCCACCTGGAAGCCAACCACCACTGTTTCCATTGTGGTTCCTGCAGGAGCAGGCGGCAACACAGATCTTTCTGCCCGTGTATTTGCGGAGTATGCAAAGAGAATGACAGGTGCTGATTTCATTGTGGTAAATGCCAACGGGGCTGCAGGCTCCGTAGCAGCAAATCAGGTTCGCTCCGCAGCTGCAGACGGACATACCTTCCTCTATGGTCACAACCTGGTAAACGTAGCCAATATTGCTGGTGTAACCGATTATAATTATACCGCATTTAAATTAGGACCCACATTTGCACTTGATCCGGCGCAGCAGTTCTATGCAAATCCTGACAAATATAAGACCCTTGACGAGTTCATTCAGGCAGCAAAAGCAAATCCGGGCAAGTTAAAAGCATGTACCGAAGTAGGCGCATATACTTACTATGAGCTGCTTGCATTTGAAAAAGTGGCAGGAATTGATCTGGATCTGGTAGACGTAGGCTCTAACTCCGATAAGATTGCAGCTATGCTTTCCGGTCAGGTAGATTTAATGCCGGGCGCTTATATTAACTGCAAGGATTATCTGGAGGCAAAACAGTTTGTATGTCTGGGAGCTCCCACAAAAGAGCGTTATGAATTAATCAAGGATATCCCGACTTTAACAGAGCAGGGCGTAGATTTAGTATATCCAAACTGTGAATTTTCCTTCTATTTCCCTAAAGATACTTCTGATGATGTCATTGCCTGGTACGATCAGCTGGTGAAGAAAATGACTGAAGATCCGGAAGTAAAAGAGGCAATTGCCAAAGTTGAAATGATGCCTTACTATTTAAGCTCTTCTGATTCTGAGGCAAATGACGAAAAGATTTACAATGAGATTAAACAGATCGCTGATGATCTTGCAAAATAATTAATTTAATTGAATTTAACAGCCCGGGGAGTCGGTTTTTAGA
Organism: Lacrimispora xylanisolvens; assembly: GCF_002934545.1. Lineage (GTDB taxonomy): Bacteria > Bacillota > Clostridia > Lachnospirales > Lachnospiraceae > Lacrimispora > Lacrimispora xylanisolvens. The sequence continues at coordinate 324,326 of NZ_PTJA01000004.1, read as the reverse complement.
TCGGCGTCCAGGGCTGTTATTCATTGAAATAGTTCCTTATGGCATTACAAAAACATTGGCTCGCCTGGCTTTGTATCCAGTTTTTTCTTGTCACCAAAGCATTTAATCTGGTGAGTTTTGGTTCCACATGATAGTATGCCACGTGTTCCCGGTCTATTGCACAGGATTCGCTGATAAATGTGACTCCGATTTCCATAGCAACCATACTTCTGGTTGTGGATATGCTGTTGGTTTCACAAACCGTACTGGGGATCCAGCCGGCATTTTCCAGCACTACATCGGTGAGGCGGCGAAGAGTAGAGCCTTTTTTAGACAGCAGAATATTTTCTTCCCCGAAACTCTCTGCAAATTCCTCGATTCGGATAGGCCTGTCCGGATTTTTCTTCCGATATGGATGATTAACAGGAATGGAAAATAAAACTTCTTCCTCCCGGAGTATGGTCACCTGATCAGGAGAAAACGGATCGATTTCATTGATCGCCATGATTCCGCAGTCGATACTTTCTTCCAATATCATTCTGGTAAGCCCGGGAAGATTGGTTTCTGAAATTTCTATGATCATATCCGGGTATTGAACTTTGAAAGCTGGAATAATATCAGTCAGCATGGTAAGACCGAACTGTGAGGTCACTCCTACGGTTATGTGACCGCGGTTTTCAATATTCTGTATATTCTGATACAGGACATTTTTTATGGACATGACTTTTTCCGCCGCTTCTATATAAAGGGAGCCTGCTGGCGTGAGTGTTAACCTGCCTTTGCTTCTGTAAAATAGTGGAGTGCCAAGTTCACTTTCCAGCTTTGAGAGGTACTGGCTTAAGGTGGATTGGGAGACAAAAAGTTCTTCGGCAGCTTTGGTCATGTTCTCTTTTTTGGCGATTGTCAGGATGTAGGTCAGATAGCGGGTGTCCATAAAAGTGCCTCCTTGTTTATGCGGGTGTGTGTTTGGGATAGGAAGTGCGGTTATTATTATTTATTTATTTATTTATTTATTTATCATATCATAGTTGGGCTGGATTTACATTTCTTTTGTCGCAATTTGTCACTTGGTTATTCTTGCTTTCTATCACTTGTTGTGTTAGTATGGTGATAGAAAAGATAGAAGGAGTAGATCCATGAAATTATATGAAAGTGAAACAATAGAGTTAAAAGAAATCTATACGACGGATTTAAAAAAAGAAATTGTTGCTTTTGCTAATACAATTGGCGGGACAATCTATATAGGTGTTAATGATAGTGGTGAAATAGTTGGTCTTGATGATGCTGACTTTGTAATGCAGAAGATATCTAATTCATTAAGAGACAGTATACGTCCCGATGTATCCATGTTTACAAATATTGAGTTACTGCAGGAAAATAGTAAATTTTTTATTAAACTAACTGTCAGTCAGGGGACAAAAAAACCTTACTACTTGTCTGAAAAAGGACTTAAACCTACAGGAGTATATGTCAGGAGCGGAACAACATCAGCCCCTGCTTCTGAAGATGCAATACGCATGATGATAAAAACAACTGATGGCGATTCGTTTGAAACAAATCGTTCTCTGGTTCAAGAACTGACGTTTCACAGACTTGATGAGGAATTAAATAAAAGGAAGTTAGAATTTACTGAAATCCAAATGAAAAATTTAGGCATTCTTTCTTCAGATGGTATTTATACAAATATGGGATTACTTGTTTCTGATCAATGTAAGCATTCTATTAAATTTGCAATGTTTCAGGGTACAGATAAGTTGGTTTTCAGGGACAGAAAAGAATTTACAGGATCCCTGTTTACTCAGCTTACTGATGCTTACAGAACCATTGATTTTTACAATGGGACAAAGGCTTCTTTCCATGATTTGCTACGAACAGATGAAAGAGATTATCCGGAAGATGCAGTACGTGAAGCATTGTTGAATGCCATAGTTCACAGAGATTACTCTTTTAGCGGCAGTACATTCATTAATCTATACTCTAACAGATTGGAGATAATATCCTTAGGAAGTATGGTATCTGGATTATCATTAGAGGCAGCTATGTTAGGAGCATCCCAATCAAGAAATGAAAGGCTTGCAGCACTATTTTACAGGATGAAGCTTATTGAAGCATACGGAACAGGTATCAGTAAGATAATAAGCTGTTATAAAGATTTTTCAGTGCAACCTGAGTTTGAAAATGTGGAAGGTGCGTTTCGAGTTGTGCTTCCCAATATACATGCCAGAATATTGACAAATGATAATGAAAAGTATTTACCGATTATAAAACTATTTGAGAAACAAAAAGAAATTACCCGCTCTGATGTTGAAGAAACTCTGGGCTCTGGGACAACTCATGCAATTAATATGCTTAAAGAAATGCTTGATAAAGATTTGATTTGTAAAGTGGGGAATGGTAAATTAACAAAATATGTGGCTAAGTTTTAATCACGCTAGTCTTTATAAGATTATTTGTTATTTCCTTCATATTCCTTTCATTAATCTTGTGATATAATATTTATAAGTTACAGACATAAATGAATGGACATAAGAATGAGAGGAAAGACACATACAATGAGAATCTTATTGGTGGAGGATGAACCGGATTTAAATGGGCTGATCGTGAGAAAACTAAAACTGGAACATTATACCGTTGATTCCTGTCTTAATGGTCTTGACGCATTGGATTATCTGGAGACGGAATATTATGATGCTGTCATTCTGGATACTATGATTCCGGGAGTCAGCGGGATAGAACTGCTAAAAAAGGTACGAAGTAAGGGAAACAAGACACCGGTGCTTCTGATGAGTGCGGATGACTCTGCTTTGGACCGTGGCACCAATCCGGAATTACAGGTGGATGAATATCTGCTGAAGCCATTTGCTTTACAAGAACTTCTTACGAAAGTACGGGCAATGTTAAGGCGGTATTACGGTAATATCAGCAATATTTTTGAGGTTGGCGATCTGATTGTAAACTGTGATGCACGGAGAGTAATGAGAAATCAGAAAATTATTTCGCTTTCCTCCAAAGAATTCTCCATATTGGAGTATTTAATCCGCAATACAGGCGTGGTGCTAACCCGGGAAAAAATCAGTCAGCATATATGGAACTACGACTATGAAGGAGAATCCAATATGGTTGATGTGTACATTCGGTATTTGAGAAAGAAAATCGATGAAGGCCATGCGGTAAAGCTGATTCATACGGTCAGAGGTGTGGGATATGTTTTAAGGGTTCCAGGCGTTGTGAAAAGATAAAAAATGGGCAGAGATCAGGGGGTTTTGGTCTGATTTCTGCTCGTTTTTCTTATTCACTTTAGCAGTCCTATTACACCATTGTTCATAAAGTCATTGAGAAGCACAACCGTCTTTTCAATATCAGGTTGTTCTTCCCTTGTAAAGCAATACGTCATCACACCAATAATAGCGGACATGGCATATTCCAAACTGCATTCTAATTTGTAATCATCTGATTCATAGGTTTTTACCATGGGGCGTACCAGGTCTTTGTATGTGTTTTTCATTTTTTCCTGAAAGGCCGGATCCCCATTTTTTCCCAACAGGACAATAAAATATTGTTTGTTTTTATTGTACACTTCCACAAGGTGTTTCAGTGGAAATCGCATGCTCCCATTTGGTATCATTTTTTTGTGTTTTTCAATATCTGGTAATACAGAAGCTTCAATTTGCTCCAGCACATCGTAGACATCCGTATAATATTCATAAAATGTGCTTCTGTTATAACCTGCCTTTGTTGTAATTTCTTTAACCGTAATCTTCTCAATTCGTTTTTCACAATAGATCTGCCAGAAGGCATCTGCTAAATTATTTTTAGTCTGCATCGTTATTTCAGGCTGCTTTATCAAGAGAATTCCTCCACTCCCTTTTAAAATCCAACAAACAAATCATGATTGTCGGTTGATGAAGAATCGTGATCTCATTACAATATGATAATACAACAGATTGTTGGATGAAGTAAAGTTCTTAATTTAAAGGAGGTTTCAATATGGCAGAAAATATAGCAAATGATTCCGGGCAGCGAAAAGAAACGCTTGATCCGATGATGCTTAAGGTGTCAATAATTCTGGTGTTTGGTTCTCTTGCACCGCTATTGGATTCTACAATGGTCAATGTGGCCATAAAAACAATAGCTAGTGAATTTAATAGTACGGTTTCCGTTATACAATGGGTGATCACAGGATATGTGCTTGCAATGGCAATTGCGGTTCCCGTATCTGGCTGGGCGATTAATCGTTTTGGAGGCAAACGGCTGTATGAATTTTCACTGATTTTATTTTTTATAGGTTCGGTTCTATCATCACTGTCATGGAATATAGGTACTTTGATCGGGTTTCGGCTCCTTCAGGGAATTGGCGCAGGTTTACTGATGCCGACGATGACAAATATGCTGGTTCAAATATCCGGGGGGCGGAATATTGGCCACATGGCGTCAATTGTCAGCCTGCCCATGCTGCTAGCACCCATCCTGGGACCGGTTCTTGGCGGGATTATAGTCAACAGTCTGGGCTGGCGCTGGATCTTTTATGTTAATATTCCGGTGACTGTCATCGCCTTATTACTGGCTTTTTGGGGAATACCTGAGGGTAGTCCCACAGAGGAAAAACAGCCTCTTGATATCATTGGTATTTTGCTGCTGTCCCCGGCATTTGCCCTGCTCATTTATGGAATAGCGCAGATTGCTTCTCATGGTGGATTAAACAGCACTGCAGTTTTTATCCCGACAGTAGCAGGACTTCTTGTAATGGCTGCATTTATTCTCTACGCCTTAAATACAAAGATATCTCCAGTTCTTGATCTGCATTTGTTTCAATCACGCAATTTTACCGCTACGTCTGTGCTGCTTTTCATGTCAGGCATTATCACAAATGGAGGTATGCTTCTTCTTCCGTTATTTTATCAGCAGGTGCGTGGCGAAAACGTTCTCTACGCCGGCCTTATGCTGATTCCTCAGGGAGTTGGCATGCTGCTCACAAGAACTCAGATGGGGAAACTGACCGACCGGATAGGAGCGCGTCCGATTGTTATGGTAAGTCTTATCATCACAGCGGTGGGTACTTTGCCATTTGCTTTTGCTGATTCCGGAACAAATGCAATTTTGTTAGGTGCAGCGCTGCTGATACGGGGGGCTGGCCTGGGCGGAGTATTCATTCCGCTTATGGTTTCTGCCTATGTGGGACTGAGCAGTGAGCAGATTCCTCATGCCAGCATTGCCACAAGAATACTGCAGACAATTGGAGGAGCGTTTGGATCTGCAGTCCTTGCAACAATTGTAGAGCATCAGTTAGCCGGTCACTCTGCATTGGGAATGCAGAATGTTGTAAGTGTGTACAATGTTGCTTTTTGGTGGTCAGTTGGCTTTACAATCTTGTCAGTAATTCCTACCCTGTTCCTGACCGTATATAAAAAATCGGAACCGACATTGCTGGAAAATCTACAGGCTGATGGGAAATAAGGGGACGGATATCAGATTTGAAAAAGGAGAGTAATGAAGATGTCAACGATTATTTACTATTTTACAGGAACAGGAAATTCTCTTTACTGCGCCAGAAGGATTGGAGACCTGCTTGGGGATACGACGTTAGTTCCCATAGAGGGCGAAGGTGAGAAAATAGCACCTTTGAGAGCTGACAATATCGGCCTTGTATTTCCTGTATATGCTTTTGGCCTGCCAGGCGTGGTTAAGCAGTTTATAAAACATCTGTCACCTGATAATAAGGGAAAATATTTTTTCACCGTCGCTACCAATGGTGGCAGAGTAGCCGGAACTTTGGTACTTACACGCAGAATGCTGGGGACAAAAGGTATTAAACTTTCGGCAGGTTATTCTGTAATCATGCCTACCAACATGATATTATTGCATGAAACAAACGAGGAAAAAAAGAAAATACTTTTTGACTCAATGGAGAAGAAAGTCCGGGAGATCGTCTCGGCAGTTAAATTCCATGAGTACCATGCTGTGGAAACGGGCACCATGTCCGACAGAATTTTAAGAACAGGTATGTTGTATCGGTCTGCTTTGCCTTTTATTAAGAAAATGGATCATAAGTTCAAGGCAGATCAGGGGTGTATTGGCTGTGGATTATGCAGCCAGGTCTGCCCTGTCCATAACATTGAAATTAAGAATGGAATACCGTCGTGGAATCATCAGTGTGAGATGTGTCTTTCCTGCTTAAACCTATGCCCCAGGCAGGCTGTTCAATACGGAAACATGTCGGAAGGGAAACAGAGGTATAAGAACCCTTATATTGAAGTTAAAGATCTGATACGCCGGTAAAAGTGCCATTGCATACAATGATTTCACAAAGTCTTTTGAAATTTATGAATGTTGCTGTATAATACTTATTTGTAACATAAATGAAAAGACTGGGGTGAATTTATATGAGGGAAATAATAACAGACCGTTTGGTGATACGTAAGTTTACAGAACATGACGGGGAAGATTTGTATGAGTATTTTTCCAATCCAAAGGTATTGGAATTTGAACCATACAAGCCATATTCAAGAGAAAAATCTTATTCAGAAGCAAAAAGGCGGGCTGATGACCAACGGTTTCTTGCCGTATGCTTAAAAAACGGAAAACTCATCGGTAATTTTTATTTTGCAAAAGAAGAATTTGAAACATGGGAAGTGGGGTATGTTTTCAATGATCAGTACTGGGGGAAGGGGTATGCCACAGAAGGACTTCTGGCACTGATGAAATATGGTTTTCATGAGCTTGGTGTAAGAAGAATGATTGCAATGTGTGATCCCCAGAATCCTCATTCCTGGAAACTGCTTGAGCGGGTGGGGATGAGAAGAGAGGGGACACTGCTGAAAAATGTATATTTTTTTACCGATGAGGACGGCAATCCCATATGGAAAGATACTTATGAATATGGGATTTTAAAATCGGAGTTTCAATTATAAGAGCTTCAATAATTAATGACTGTCAGACGGACCATTTCCGGCCATATTCGCGGCTGAGATTGATCAGTGCCTTTATGGCTGGAGAAATCCATTTCTTTTTATGATACACAATCTGGGTAAAAAAAACAGGGTCTGTTTCAATGAATTTTGTGCGGATTAATCCGCTTTCACTTTCTGATTTCACGGTGTAATAGGGAAGATAGGAAACTCCCAGACCGTTGGTTACATATTTTTTGATCGCCTCTACATTGGCTGTTTCCAGTACGTTGGAAGGGATATAGTGGTGCTTTTGCAGGTAACGTTCAAATTCCTGGCGATAGCTGCATTCCTTTTCTGTGTAGAATACCATTTCCCCGGATTCGGGCAAAAAGTCTGGCTGTGTATGTTCGGCGGGAGCAACAAGGCACATTTTTTCTTCTAAAAGCAATTCTGTATGCAGATTTTCATCCATACACTCGGGCTGAAGTACAAAGCTGATGTCCAGCTGTCCGGCAGATAAATCTTTTATCAGCAGCTCACACGGGCTGTTGATCATACGAACCTCCACCTGTGGATAAGCCGATTTATAGGCAATGATAAGCGGGTACAAACGATACAGTGTCAGGGATTCGGGGGCTCCGATCCGTAAGCAGCCCTGGGGTATGGCATCGCTTTTTCCCAGCTGTTCCAGATTATCGTACTCCCGCAACACGGAATTAGAACATTCCAGCAGCTGCTCTCCAAATGCAGTAAGCTTCAGCGTCTTACCAGTCCGGTCAAAAACAGGACAATGATAGTAGGATTCAATGGCACCCACCTGAAAGGTCAGAGTAGACTGGGCATATCCCAGTGCCTGAGCCGCCTTCGTGTAACTGCCAAGCTCTGCTATTTTAACCAACGTTCTTAAATTACGTATCTCTATCATATCTCATTCATCCCTTTCGGTTCTCATCCTTTCAAAATCCGGTTATCATTATTTTATCATCAATTATTCTGAAGTCAATCTTTAATAACTTCAATTATACAAATGGTTGATTTTTTATTATGATTAATGGGATGGAAGGGAGATGTGTTTGTATGAAGAAAAAATTAAATGTTTTTACGGTAAGCGGGCTGATGACCGGACCGATTCTTGGCTCCGGCATTATCTTTCTGCCATCTCTGGCTTATGAAATGCTGGGTGAGCATGCGATTTTTGCATGGATTATCATAATGGCACTTAATATTTTATTTGCCTATGTCTTTGCAAAGATGACAATCATTGCATCGGATAACCGGGGAATCAGCACCATTGTTGGGGATATGTTCGGCAGCAGATTTGGAACGCTTGCAGCCAATTACCTTACGGTTGCGGTCTTTTTTGGTCCTGTTGCTGTGGCGATTACTGCGTCAGAGTTTATTGGACCGGCTGTTACCTCTGTCTTTCACGTAAGCCCGTGGGTTACAGCCGGTGGGGTACTTTTTATCTGTGCCATGATTGTTATATCGGATGTTTCCTTTATGGGGAAATTTATGCTGGTATTATCCAGTATCACAGCCTGCCTGCTGCTTGCCGGCAGCGGTGCGACTCTGCTTCGTTTACCGGTTTTGTCCATTCCCCACAGCCTGCCGGCACCGGAGGCCTTAGGGCAGACGCTTCTTCTTATATTCTGGGCGATTGTGGGATGGGAGATACTGGGAAATTATGTGGAGGATGTGGAAAATCCCAAACGTACCATGATGCGTGCCATGCAGATCAGTTTGTCAGCAATTATTATGGTTTATCTGCTGACTGCTTTCGCATTTCAAAACAGCCCCAGTCATTCCATGCCTGATCTTTTACTACCAGTAGCGGGCAGGTTTTCAGGAGCCGTTTTTTCCGGGCTGGCTGCAGGTCTTTGTATCTGTACAGTGTCAACTTTTACGGGGGCAGTTGCGCGCCAGACTGCGGCACGGTTTAAAAATACTGGATTACCGAAAATATTTCACCATAAATGTCTGACAGCCCTGATGCTTCTGGCAGTGAATTATTTGGTTCTATTTCTCCATGCCTCTGGGATACTGTCATTTCAGAATATTGTAGGAATTGCTAATACCATGTTTATCGGGAATGCCGTTCTGGGGCTGGCAAGTGGTTTTAAACTCATTCCTCATATCATGATACGAATCGGAATCGGGATTTTGCTGATTTTACTTGTGATTATTTTTCTGTTTTCCTCCGTCTATGCTGTGGTGCTGTTTCTGTTGATTACATTTTCATGTTTCATTCCTTACTCTTGTGATATAATTAGTAGAAAGAAGGAAAGGGAAAAACAGAGGCAATGAGAATATTATTGGTGGAAGATGAACCGGATTTGAATCAACTGATTGTAAAAAAGCTTCAGCTGGAACATTATACGGTTGACAGCTGTTTTAATGGACTGGATGGTCTGGAGTATTTCCAGATGACTGATTATGATGCGGTGATTCTTGATATTATGATTCCCGGAATGAGTGGTCTTGAACTATTAAAAAAGGCCAGGAGAATGGGAAAAAAGACTCCGGTGCTGTTGCTGACAGCGAGGGACAGTATTGAGGACCGGGTGACCGGTCTTGATGCAGGAGCGGATGATTATCTGGTAAAACCCTTTGCTTTTACGGAACTTCTTGCAAGAATCCGTGTCATGTTAAGAAGATCATCTGGTAATATCAGCAATATTTTTGAGCTGGGGGATCTGACGGTGAACTGCGATACAAGGTTAGTGACAAGGGATCAGAAAAACATTCCGTTATCTTCAAAGGAATTTTCCATATTAGAATATTTAATCCGAAATGCCGGGATTGTGCTTTCCCGGGATAAGATCAGCCAGCATATCTGGAATTACGAATATGAAGGAGAATCCAATCTGGTTGATGTATATATCCGGTATTTAAGAAAAAAAATAGATGAAGGATATTCGGAGAAACTGATTCACACAGTCAGAGGTGCAGGATACGTTCTGCGTACAGAAGACCCGTTACAGAATTAGAAGGTCTGACGTGATAAAATAACTTTTCAGGAAGAGATAATGATGAAAAAACTTTCCATTAAAATGCGGGTTACTCTGTGGTTTACGTTATTTATGATGCTTCTTGTTATAGTGGTATCTGTTTTTTTAGTGTTCTCACAAAGAAAATTTAACAGCCTTACCTTACAGAAAAAATTAATGGAAACTGTGGATGAAATCGAAGATCTAAACCGGAATCAGTTAGAGGAAAAGATTTCGGTCCCTGTAAATGATATCTACATCTCTGTGTATGATATGAATGGATCACGGTTGGCGGGAATTGTACCAACTGATTGTGAAAATAAAGAGGCATTTGCAAAGGACACTTCCAGAAAGCTGAAATCTGGTGGCCAGGAATGGTTTATCTATGATACCAAGGTAAAAAAAGAACATGGAACTTATTTGTGGATCCGCGGTATCCTGCCAATTCACGATACCGTTCACTCAGAGGACATATTCCTTCGCCTTCTTGTGCTGGCACTTCCCTTTCTGGTTCTGGGAGTAGCATTGGTGGGGTATCTGGTCATTGACAGAGGGCTTCGCCCCATTCAGGATATGATTCAAACGGCAAAAGCCATTGGAGAGGCGGGAGATTTGTCCCGTCGGATTCAAATGGAAGAGGGAACGGATGAAATCCATACCCTGGCAAAGACCTTTAATGGTATGTTTGACAAGCTGGAGGGCTATTTTGAAAATGAGAAGCGTTTTACAGCAGATGCTTCCCATGAGCTGAGGACCCCGGCTGCTGTCATTCTTGCCCAGTGTGATTATGGGCTGGAACATGCTTCCAGTATGGAAGAAACAAAAGAGTCCCTCTATAAAATCAGACAGCAGGCAGTAAAGATGTCTGCCCTGATCTCCAATCTTCTTACTCTTGCAAGGATGGACAATGGTCAGTTCCAACTGGAGAATCTGGAACAGATTAATTTCAGTGAACTGGTGGAAATTATCGGGGAACAGCAAAATGAGATGGCAAAGGATAAGAAAATCAGTGTCATTACTAAAGTACAGCCAGATGTTTTTCTGATGGCAGACGAGACGATGATGATCCGAATGCTGATTAATTTAATTGAAAATGCGGTCCAGTATGGAAAAGAAGAAGGCTGGGTGAAGCTCTCTCTGGAAAAGAAAGAGGATCATCTGGAATTAACGGTGGCAGACAATGGCATCGGGATTGCGCCGGAACATCTAACGCGTATATGGGAACGCTTTTATCAGGTTGATCCGTCCAGAAGCAGCGGACGAAGTAACACAGGACTTGGACTTGCCATGGTAAAATGGATTGTAAGTGCTCATAAGGGAGAGATTACGGTAAAAAGCCAGCCTGGTGAAGAAACGGTGTTTACTGTAAATCTGCCATTTGAAAATTGAATATGGAAGTAGTCAAAACTGCCCGGTCGGTAAAATCTTGCCGGGCAGTTTTTTTATTTCACAGGAAGTTCACACAATTTAGCTTATTTTTAATCTGGTTTTAATTTTTACAGATTATGATAACAGCAGAAACGAAGAAGAAAGGAGTCATAAGGATGAGACAGATACAGAAAACTTTTTTTGCACTGGGTACAGCCAACACTGTGGCTGTTTTTGACCAGGAACTTTCTGAGGAACGAATCATAAAAGTTCTGGACCATATTAAGATGCAAACCCTTCGTTTTGACCATATGTTTTCCGCTTTTAAAGAGGATAGTGAGATCGCTGAGATTAACCGGGCAGCAGGAAAAAACCTGGTAACAGTCAGCAAAGAGACAATCGATGTGATTGAAAAGGCTGTTGAGATTTCTAAAGATTCCCAGGGTACCTTTGATATTACATCAGGAAGTCTTTTAAGAATCTGGAGAAATGCCAAAAGGGAAAACAGGCTGCCATGCATGGAAGAGTTGAAACGAACCATGGATTTAATCAACTACAAAAATATTGTAATTGACCACAATAAGGTGGGACTGTCACAAACAGGTCAGGAACTGGATCTGGGAGGAATCGCCAAAGGCTATGCGGCGGACGCGGCAAAACAGATGTTACTTGATGAGGGAATATCAGATGGCTTTATTAACTTTGGAGGGTCGGTCATAGCATTTGGAAGTCCAAAACAAATCGGGATTCAGAATCCATTTGCTAAAACAGGAGTGTCAGCCGGAACTGTAATAGTCTCAAATCAGGCAATTGTGACTTCCGGAAACTATGAACGGTATTTTGAAAAAGACGGGCAGAGATATCATCATATTCTGGATCCTGGAACCGGATTTCCTTCCGCCAGCGGATTAGCAGGAGTGACTTTGATTGGTGATTTCGCATGTGAACTGGATGGGTTATCTACCGCTGTTTTTGTTATGGGTCTGAAATCAGGGATGAGGCTTTTAAACCAATATCATATAGAAGGGATTTTTATGGAGGGGTCAGGTGCTACTTATGTAACACCGGAATTGAAAGATAAATTCATCATGGGTAAAAAGGAGATTAATTACTATGGATAATAAAAAGAAAACGGGTTCAGTCAGAGTATGGAGAAGAATCATTCAGGTCATATCCTTTCTGGCTCTGCCCGGTCTGTTTACCAGTATTTTTTATGCAATGAAAGAAATCTACAGTGGGATTCTTGCTGGTACATTCTCCCTTTCTGCAATGTTTCCCCAGCTGCTTCTGTTCTTGGGAAGCATGATAATTACCATACTTACAGGCAGATTTTTCTGTGGATTCTTATGCAGCTTCGGGGCAATGGGAGACTTTTTGTGGTACCTGACAAAGAAAACAGGGAAAAAGGGTTTAAAGGTAAGTGAAAAGGTTGATGGGTGGCTGAAAAATTTAAAATACGTAATTCTGATGTTTATTATATTGGGGATATGGACATTTCATCTGGGGAATCTTGACAGTATGACGGGCCCCTGGGCAGTTTTTGGCATGTATTCTAAAATCGGAAGCTTGCCTTCCGTCCGGTATTTATTTACCACTGGAGGTCTCCTTCTGCTTCTTATTATTGCTGGATCTTTCCTCATAGAACGATTTTTCTGCCGCTATTTATGCCCTCTTGGAGCAGTTTTTGCTATTTTGTCCAGATTCCGGCTGTTCCGAATTAAAAAGGAGAGGAGTAAATGTGGAAGCTGCCGGCTGTGTACCAGTAAGTGCAGTATGGGAATTCCTCTTTATCAGTACGATACAGTTACATCAGGAGAATGTATTGACTGTTTTGAGTGCACATCGGTTTGTCCAAGACACAATGCCAGAGCCAACGGAGCGCCGGTGGCAGTCTCAGCTGTTTCGGCAGCAGCTATGTTCGGGCTGGTTTATGCCGGGAATACCCAGGCTCAGATGGTGAGCAGCCAGACTCCGGTAACGGTCCAGGTTCAGTCCAATACCGGAAATTATATAGACGGTACTTATACAGGTACAGGGCAGGGCTTCCGTGGAGAGACAAAGACAAGTGTTACCGTGAAGAATGGAAATATTACCGACATAACAGTTTTATCCTATGAAGATGATAAGCCATATTTCAGCAAGGCAGTTGAGAAGGTGACAGCTGAGATTATTAACAGCCAGAGCACTGAGGTAGATGCAGTTTCTGGTGCTACCTTCAGCAGCAATGGAATTATGGAATCAGTCGCCAATGCGCTGAATGTTTCCTACAATAACCCTAACAGCACTTTAAAATCAGAGGGGCGTGGCCATCACGGGAAAAAGTAGTTTTGTATGGAAAAATCCAAATACCACTTGTGCTTTTTACCTGAAAATGGTATAATGCTCCCAACATATAAAGCGTGAGAACAATGGAGTCTCAACTGCAGGAATGCAGTTGCGGCTTCTTTTGCTTTTTGAGACATGATGTCCTCTTAAAGCATCCCAGTTTCTTTTTGGAGAACAAGGAGGTTTTCCCCAGTATTTAGCGGGAGAGCCTCTTTTTGTTTGACAAAAAACCGTTTTATATAACAAAAAAAGCATGAGGAGGATCGGATTATGAGGAAAAAGTTATTATCAGCTGTGCTAATTGGGGCTATGGCCAGCAGTCTTCTGGCCGGGTGCGGATCATCCGCACAGCAAAGTGCGGCAGGAGCAGGGACAAAAGCGGTTTCGGGGGAGACAAAAGCTGCAGGTGATGGGTCGAAAACCATTAAAATCGGTGCGATCTGTTCTCTGACAGGTGGTTCCGCCATCTATGGAGAAGGGGCACAGAATGCCATTACCATGGCTGCGGAAGAAATCAATTCCAGCGATTCGGAATATAAGATTGAAATTGTGAACGGTGGAAAAGTAGTGGATGATGCCAGTGATGCAAAACAGGCGATTAATGCCTATAACAGTCTGATGAAAGAAAGCCCGGATGCCATAGTGGGATGCTTTTTCTCATCAGTAACCCTCCCTATTGCAGAACAGGCTTCCAAGGACAATATGCTTCTTCTTGCAACAGGAGCTACCAATAAAGATGTTACATTAAAAGGTCCCAGCATCTTCCGTGACTGCTTTATCGATCCCTATCAGGGAAAAATGGCAGCTCAGTTTGCAAAAGAAAAGGGCTGGAAAAAAGCAGCCGTTATCTATGCAAAGGACGATGATTATTCCAATGGATTAAAGGATGCATTTATAGAGAACGCCAAAGCAAATGGAATTGAGGTTGTCTATACTGGAGAATGTACCACAAAAGATACGGACTTCTCCTCCCAGGCCTCCCAGGTGGTGGCAAAGGGAGCAGACTTCCTGTTTTATCCCTGTTTCTTAGATACAGTTCCGCTGTTAGTGGGAGCGGCCAGAGATGCAGGCTTTACCGGTGCCATAATGGGCGGTGACGGTTGGGACGGTGCAGATACGAAAGGTGTGGAAGACAAGTTTGACAACTGCTATTTCACCAACCACTATTCATCCGAAGATACCGCTCCTGCTGTTTCTAATTTTGTGTCCAAATATAAGGAAAAATACGGGACAGAAAGCTTAAATGCCTGTGCGGCACTTTATTATGACGCCGTCTATATGATTGCAGAAGCAGCAAAAAACGGTAAGGCAACAGATACTGCATCCTTAATTAAAGGAATGACGAAAATGACCTTTACCGGCGTAGGGGGGACCTTTACCCTTGATGAAAACGGGGATCCTGAAAAATCGGTTGCCATCAATACCTTTGAGGGCGGCAAGGTAAAATGGCTGATGACCTTGTCACCGGAAGGAACAAAAAAATAGGATTAAAAAGACAATGAGGAGATGTGCATGAAAGCATGAAAATGTCTTTGGTGCACATTTTCCATTTGGAGAAAGGAAACGGCCTATGACATTTTCATTATTTATTCAAAGCCTGATAAACGGACTGAACCAGGGCGCGATTTACGCCCTGATTGCGCTGGGCTACACCATGGTATACGGAATTATCCGTATGATTAATTTTGCCCACGGCGATTTTATCATGATCGGTTCCTATACCCTGTTTTATACCATTCCCCTTATGATCAATGCCGGAATGCCCCCATGGCTGTCCGTATTTCTGGCTATTGTAATCTGTGCCGGAACCGGTGTGGTTGTGGAGGTCGTGGCATATAAACCGGTACGGAAAGCAGGCGCCATGTCCGCGCTTATTACGGCACTTGCCATGAGCCTGTTTCTGGAGAATCTTGCCATGGTTCTTTTTGGAGCAAAGCCCCGAAATGTACAGAAAATTTTTGACCTTCCTTCTGTCAGTGTGTTTGGAACAAGTCTCCCGTTAAACGTTGTGCTGACCATTGGTATTGGTATATTTATGATGGCAGGGCTGCAGCTTTTTATCAAAAAAACCAGAATGGGAAAAGCAATGCGGGCAGTTCCCCAGGACCGGGATGCCTCCATTCTTGCAGGAATTAATGTCAATAAAGTCATTACCGTTACCTTTGCCATTGGATCCGGACTGGCAGCAGTTGCAGCTCTGATGTACTGTGCCAAATATCCCCGTGTGACCAATGACATGGGGTCCATGATGGGACTGAAAGCCTTTATTGCCGCTGTACTGGGGGGAATCGGAGTCATCCCCGGCGCCATGCTGGGAGGAATTTTAGTCGGTCTCATCGAAATATTTGTAAAGCTGTTTGCTCCAGGATGGTATGAAGCCATTACCTACGCCATCCTCATCATTATACTGCTGGTTAAACCGTCTGGCATTCTGGGGAAGAATGCGGGCGAGAAAGTTTAGGGGGTGGACCATGGAAAGACGGGTTAAGATTTCATATGTGATTAATTTCCTGGGTGTTTTAGCAGTGTTTCTTCTCTTTGTTCTGCTTTTTGAGTCAAGGATATTTGGAGCAGCCACCCAGTATATCAAAGGAATATGTACCACAGCCTGTTATACAATCATAATGGTAGCTTCCTTAAATCTGGTGGTCGGCTGTATGGGAGAATTTTCTCTTGGCCATGCAGGATTTGTTTCGGTTGGTGCCTATGCATCTGCCATTGTGTCCGGTGCTCTCACTGGAAAGGGTCTGCCTGATCTGGCACTCTTTCTCATTGCCCTCCTGGCAGGCGGGATCGCTGCCGGGATTACAGGCGTATTGGTAGGAATTCCGGCTCTTCGTCTGAGGGGGGATTATCTGGCCATTGTAACGGTGGCATTTGCAGAAATTATCCGTGTCTGCTTTTGTAATTTCTCCATAACCGGAGGCGGAAAGACCATGAGCGGCATTTTAAAGCTGTCAGACTTTTACTGGTGCTACTGGATTATGGCAGCCTGCGTGGCTGTGATGTATTTATATATCCGCAGCCGCTTTGGAAGAACGGTAAAGGCAATACGGGAGGATTATATTGCGGCTTCAGCCTCTGGAATTAATGTAACCTATTATAAAGTGCTGACCTTTACCGTAGCCGCTTTTTTTGCAGGTGTGGGCGGTGGAATTTATGCCCATTACATGACAGCCATGATCCCCACCAATTTTAATTTCATGTACTCTGCAGAGCTTCTTTCAGAAGTAATCATCGGAGGAATCGGGTCCTTAACCGGATCCATTATCGGGGCTGCTTTTCTTTCTTCCCTTCCTGAGATGATGCGTCAGTTCTCCCAGTACCGTATGCTGGCTTATTCTGTGGTTCTTATTATTGTTATGATCTTTAAACCCGGCGGAATTTTCGGCAATTGGGAATTCTCCCTTGTCAGAATATTACACAGGGCGGAAAAAAAGGGGCATGAGAAAGCAGAAGGAGGGGTGCAGCCATGGAAGCAGCTGGAAAGAAAGAGCCGGTATTAAAGGTTCAGAATTTAGGAATTCAGTTTGGAGGCTTAAAAGCGGTTGACAGCTTTAATATGGAGATCGGAGAATCTGAGCTTGTGGGGCTGATTGGACCAAACGGTGCAGGAAAAACCACGGTATTTAATTTGATTACCGGTGTCTATAAACCTACAGAAGGCTCTTTTTACTTAAATGGACAGCGGATGAACGGGAAGAAAACCCATCAGATTGTAGATGCCGGAATTGCAAGAACCTTTCAGAATATCCGTCTGTTTAAGAAAATGTCCGTTATTGACAACGTGAAATCAGCCATGGAAAGCAAACTGTCCTACGGGCTGTTCCACGCAGTTTTCCGAACCCCGGTCTACTGGAAGGAAGAAAAGGCATTAACAGAAAGAGCGAAAGAGCTTCTTAAAATTGTTCATTTAAGCGGAATGGAGGATTATGAGGCGGGGAATCTTCCCTATGGTCAGCAGCGCCGTCTGGAAATTGCAAGGGCTCTGGCTACAGATATGAAGCTGCTTCTTTTAGATGAACCGGCAGCAGGAATGAACCCAACGGAAACAGAAGAGCTTTTAGAAATCATACACTTCATACGTAATGAATTTAAAATATCGGTTCTTCTAATCGAGCATGATATGAGCCTTGTCATGAAAATCTGCGAACGGATTCTGGTGCTGGATTTCGGAACCACAATCGCCATAGGAACACCGGAAGAAATTGCTAACGACACCAGGGTCATTGAGGCATACCTGGGAAAAGAAGATGAGGAGGTGGAAGCGGATGCTAAAAGTGAATAATCTGGCAGTTTCTTACGGAGCCATCAAAGCTATACACGGAGTTTCCCTGGAAGTTCATGACGGTGAGGTGGTGTCCTTAATCGGGGCAAACGGGGCGGGGAAAACCACTATTTTAAGAACCATATCCGGATTAAAAAAGGCGGATGATGGTGAGATCCTTTTTAACGGAACTGATTTAAGAAAGATGGAGCCCAGCAAAATTATTACCCTGAAGCTGGCTCATGTACCGGAAGGCAGGCACATCTTCCCTCAGATGACCGTGGAAGAAAATTTGGAGATGGGGGCATTTACCGATAAAAAGGATTTAGAAGAAAATATGGAAGAGGTATTTGAACGCTTTTCGCGGTTAAAGGAACGGCGCAGACAGCTTGCAGGCACTTTATCAGGAGGAGAGCAGCAAATGCTTGCAGTGGGAAGGGCTCTTATGGCAAAACCCAGCATGATCCTGATGGATGAACCCTCCATGGGGCTGTCCCCTCTATTGGTAAAGGAGATATTTTCAATTATAAAAGAAGTGAACAGGAAAGGAATTACCGTCCTTTTAGTGGAGCAGAATGCAAAAATGGCTTTGTCCATTTCAAGCCGTGCCTATGTAATGGAAACGGGGAAGATCACCATATCCGGAGATGCCGGAGAATTATTAAGGGATGACCGTGTAAGAAAGGCATATCTGGGACAGTAGGAGGAAGAAATATGAACAAACAGAATCATTTTTTTGCAATCGCCATAACCCGCACCTGCGGAAGCGGAGGCGGCAGCTATATAGGAAAAAAACTGGCTGCTGATTACGGAATTGATTATTATGACAGGAAGCTTTTACGGCTGGCAGCAGAGGACAGCGGAATTAATGAAACCATATTTGCACAGGCGGATGAAAATACAAAAAAGACGTTGTTGTACGGGGCATTTAAAAGGGTTTATAATGGAGAGATCATCCCGCCGGAAAGCGGAAATTTCTTATCAGACCAGAATTTATTTAATTATCAGGCAAAGGTGCTAAAAGAGCTGCTGACCCAGGAATCCTATGTGTGTGTGGGAAGAGCTGCTGATTTTGTATTAAAGGGGGAACCCAATGTGGTGTCAGTCTATTTAGATGCACCCTATGAGTTTCGGATAAAACGGGAGATGGAACGGCAGGGAATCGAGGAAGGGGAAGCACAGCGCTACATCGACCAGCTGGACCGGTACCGCAATGCCTATTACCTGTATCATACCGGAAGACAGTGGAAAAACCCCCGAAATTATGACCTGTGTCTGGATACGGAAAGCCTGGGACTTGATAACTGCGCGGAACTGATTAAAGAGTATATCAGGATGAAATTTGGCATTTGCCCGGAAAAAAAGGAGAGGTTATGAAAGAACTTGCTTATTATGATGGAACCATTGCTGCACCAGAGGAGCTTAAGATTCCTTTTAATGACAGAGTGCATTTTTTCGGTGACGGGGTTTATGATGCATCAGTGGGGGGGAATCACCGTATTTATCTGCTGGATGATCATCTGGATCGTTTCTATTCCAGTGCAAATGCTCTGGATATCCGGATTCCCATGGAAAAGAAGGAGCTTGGAGAGCTTTTAACGGATCTTCTTAAAAAGGTGGAGGGGGAGACTCATTTTGTCTATTGGCAGGTCACTAGAGGAGCGGCTCCCAGAAACCACGCATATGACAGTGAGATGACCGGTAAGCTCTGGGTTATGATCCGCCCCAACCGGCTGCGAGATCCCGAAGTCCCCATCAGCCTGATCACAGCAGAGGATACCCGTTTCCTTCACTGCAATATTAAAACCTTAAATCTTCTGCCTTCTGTCATGGCATCTCAGAAGGCGGAGCAAAAGGGGGCACAGGAAACCGTGTTTCACAGGGGGGATATGGTAACGGAGTGCGCCCATAGTAACGTTTCCATACTGAAAAATGGCATTTTTTTATCCCATCCCAATGATCAGTACATTCTGCGGGGGATATCCAAGACTCATATGATTGAAGCCTGTTACCGCCTTGGTATCCAGGTGATAGAACGCCCCTTTACCCTGACGGAGCTGATGGAAGCGGATGAGGTGCTGGTAACTTCCTCTTCTAATTTCTGTCTTCACGCGAAGGAAATCGATGGAATACCCGTAGGCGGAAAAGATCCGGTGAGGTTAAGCCGGATTCAGAAGGAAGTCATTGAAGAATATTTAAGATATACAGGAAAGAGTAGCTTGTTTGATGATGTAGTCTGAACATGCAGGACAGCTGTATGAAAAGGGAGTATGAAATGGAACGGGCAGAACTGGAAAAATGGAACGTAGGAGAAAATTTAGATGCGCTGATGAATCTGGATCCAAGGGGCTATGGCGTCTGCCGGATTCTATATGAAGGAAGCAGAAAGGCAATGGGAGAGCCCTTAGCCATGAGAGCTGCTGAGCGATTGTGCGACACGGTAAAGGAACAGGATCTGGTCTTTATTCTTACCGGTTTTGTTCTTCTGCCCCACAGGAAACCGGAGATGGATGGCATGGTAAGTTCCTTGCTCTTAGCCAGATCTCTGGTGCTGGCTTTCGGTGCAAAACCAGTCATTATCTGTCCGGAGGATTGTGTGAAGGCAGTAAAAAAGTGTGCCTCCGTAGTTGGCCTTCATATCTACGAAGATTTAAAGACCGTACAGGAGCTTCCCTACAGCATGGGAGTTCATGCATTTACAAAGAACACCAACAGAGCATCAATGGAAGCGGAGTGGCTGATTAAAGATACTCTGCCTTCTGCAGTAATTTCCGTGGAAGCTCCGGGAGCCAACCATCTGGGGGTTTATCACAATGCAGTTGGTAAGGATGTTTCTGAACTGGAAGCAAAAAGTGATATTCTGTGGGAACTTTTAAAACAGAAAGGCGTTTTAAACATTGCCATAGGCGATCTGGGAAATGAAATCGGGATGGGAACCATAGGAATGCATATCAGACAATATGTCCCTTTTACCGGACAGGGAGAATGTATCTGCGGCTGCAAAGGAGGCACTCTGGCAGCCAGCATTGCAGATCATATCATTACTGCCACCTGTTCCGACTGGGGCTGCTATGGACTGATGGCAGCACTTGCCTACTTAAAGAGGGATATGGAGATTCTTCACAGGGAAGAGATGGAGGCAGAGGTGATGCGCGTGGCGTCAAGAAGCGGGCTGATCGATATGAACGGATCTCTGCTGCCTGGTATTGATGGGTTTAATACCCGGATGAATACGGGAATTGTAAGTCTGATGCGTCAGTGCACGGCTTATGCAGTCCGGTATTCCCATAATTCAGATCAATGGTTTGAACCGGTTATCGGGAAGGGCTTTTTCCAAAAAGGGGGGAAGGAAGTTGAAAATCAAAGCTGTGGGTGACCGGGGAGTGCTGCTTGAACTGGGAGAAACCATTGATGAAACGGTAAACCGCCAGGTTATGGAACTGAACCGGAGTATAATGGCTGCCTCAATAGAAGGTATTACGGAGACAGTTCCTGCCTTTTGTTCTGTTCTGGTATGCTACGATCCCATTATCACAGATTATGATTTACTAAGCAGCAGACTGGAGAAATTGTCAAAAACGGTTACTTTGGGAAAGAAGTCCGGTGGCAGACTTGTAGAGATTCCGGTGTGCTATGGCGGAGAGTCAGGGCCGGATCTTTCCTTTGTGGCAGAGCATGCAGGGATGAAGGAGCGGGAGGTGATCCGCATTCACAGCAGCAGAGATTACCGGATCTATATGCTTGGTTTTCTACCCGGTTTTCCTTACCTGGGAGGGCTGGATAAAAAAATTCATACGCCCAGGCTTACCACGCCGAGGACAAAAATACCTGCCGGGTCTGTTGGAATCGGAGGAGAACAGACTGGAATTTACCCCATGGAATCGCCTGGTGGATGGCAGCTGATCGGAAGGACTCCGTTGAAACTTTTTGATGTAAAACGGGCAGAACGTCCGCTCTATGAAGCTGGGGATACTATACGGTTCATTCCCATCACATTAAAGGAATACCATAAAATCAGACTGGAACAGGAGAAGGGGTGACTGTATGGGGCTGGAAATAAAACTGCCGGGTGCATTTACATCGATTCAGGATAAAGGGAGGCGGGGATATTTAAGCCAGGGGTTTATGGAAAGCGGTGCCTGTGATAAATACTCCATGACTGCCGCCAATTTATTTGCGGGTAATTTATCAGAGCCGGAACTGGCAGTTTTGGAGTTTACTTTAAAGGGGGGAGAGATTACTTTTACTTCCGATGAAGTGATCGCCCTGGCTGGTGCTGATATGAATCCACTGAAAAACGGAGTCCCCATTCCCATGTATCGTCCTGTGGTTATGAGGGAAGGTGACAGTCTGAGCCTTGGAATGGCATCAAAGGGCCTTAGATCCTATCTGGCTGTATACGGGGGAGTGGCGGTTTTACCGGTACTTGGAAGCAGATCCACTGACTTAAAAAGCTGCTTGGGAGGTCTTGAAGGCAGAGTGTTAAAAGCTGGTGATCTCCTCAAATCAGGTAAATGCGGGGAAGAGAAAATGCGGTTTGCAGCTGGGGTGTATAAAATGGATTTCACATCCCTGTCTGAGGAAAATGAACCCTGGTTTATAAATCCCTCCAACCCATTCCGTTACAGCGCAGATAAACGGTATGTGCTCCTTCGTGCTGTTCCCGGACCCCAGACAGAGACATTTACAGAGGAAGGAAGAAATACCTTTGTCAGAAATCCCTATCAGCTGACTGCAGACTGTGACCGCATGGCGTGCAGGCTTGGCGGCCCCTCTGTAGAGATGAGAAAAGGGGCGGATATTATTTCCGATGCAGTCCTGGAGGGATCGGTTCAGATTACCGCTTCGGGACTTCCCATTGTCATGCTGGCAGATCATCAGACCACAGGAGGTTATGCAAAGATTGCCACTGTCATCAGCACGGATATTCCTGCACTGGCTCAGCTGCGTCCGGGAGAGTGGGTGACTTTTCAGTATGTAACTGCCATGGAAGCGGTGAAGATTGCCAGAAAAGAGAATAAAAAGCTTCTGGAGCTGAAAAAAATAATTGAGACTGCCATGGGAAAATGGTAAAATATCAACAGGAAAGAAGGAAAATAATGGGAACAGATTTAAGCCGATTAACACCTGTGGAAGTAAGAACCATGATCAGAAAGGGACTGATTGATACTCCCACTGCCGGACTGTGTGCAGGCTATGCCCAGGGGAATTTGGTGATGCTCCCCCAGGAACTCGCATGGGATTTCCTCTTATTCTGCCAGAGAAATCCCAAATCCTGCCCTCTTCTTGAAGTTTCCGATGCAGGCAGCCGGACATTTGCTTTTACAGCACCAGGCAGTGACATTACCACGGATCTTCCCAAATACCGGGTTTATGAAGACGGCATCTGTACCGGGGAGTACACGGCTGTGACCGATATTTTTGAGGATTATCAGTTACATAAGGGAAAGCTGGTAAGTTTTTTAATTGGGTGCAGTTTTTCATTTGAAGCGGAGCTTTTGGAAGCTGGTATTCCCGTAAGGCAGATCGAAGAAGGCGTTAATGTTCCCATGTACCAGACAACCATTCCCTGCATCCCTGCGGGAATATTTTCCGGAAACATGGTAGTAAGCATGAGACCCATTCCTCATAGCCTGGTACCGGCTGCAACAGCGATTACTGCAGCCATGCCCAGGGTACATGGAGCTCCGGTGCAGATCGGATACCCGGAGGCAATTGGGATCAGGGATATTGAGAACCCGGACTTCGGAGACCGGGTGACCATAAAAGAAGGGGAAGTTCCAGTGTTCTGGCCCTGCGGAGTCACGCCACAGGCAGTGGTGATGAACAGCCGTCCTCCCTTTGTAATTACCCATGCTCCCGGTCATATGTTTATTACAGATGTGAAGAATGTGCAGCTGAAATACTGAAACGGTCTTAGAGAAAGGAAGCGTGATTATGGCGGTCATTGATTTGAACTGTGATTTGGGGGAAAGTTACGGAGCTTATAAGATTGGAATGGATGAAGAAGTGATTCCATACGTTACTTCTGCAAACATTGCCTGTGGATTCCACGGAGGAGATCCCATGGTGATGGAACGGACAGTAGCCCTTTGTAAGGAGCATGGAGTGAGAGTCGGTGCCCATCCGGGATTTCCGGATCTGGCAGGATTTGGAAGAAGGAATATGGCGCTGTCTCCGGAAGAGGTGAAGGCCTCTGTAAAATACCAGATTGGAGCGCTAAAGGCATTTTGCACCGGAGCAGGAGTGAGGCTCTGGCATGTAAAGCCTCATGGTGCCCTTTATAATATGGCAGCAGAGGATTATCAGCTGGCACGGGCTGTCTGTCTGGCTGTGAAGGAGGTAGATGAAAGTCTGGTGCTCCTTGGGTTAAGCGGCAGTGAGCTGATTCGTGCGGCGAAAGCTACTGGTGTATTCTGTGCAAGCGAGGTATTTGCAGACCGGGGATACCAAAGTGACGGGACTCTTGTTCCCAGAAATCAGAAGGGTGCACTGATAAAGGATGAAGAAGAGGCAGTAAAGCGGGTGATCCGTATGGTCCGTGAGCGGAAGGTGGAAGCTGTGGACGGACGGGATATTACCATACAGGCTGATTCCGTGTGTGTTCACGGGGATGGAGCCAAAGCACTGGCATTTGTGAAAAAGATCCGGGAAGGTCTTATGGAGGAAGGAATTGTAATAAAGGGATTCTAAGTGACAGAGGGATAAAAAATACCCCTGGAAAACGGTACACAGTATGATATGTACGCCGTATTCCGGGGGATCATTTTTTATTTAGACATGGAATCTGCAATGGTATTGGCCAAAGCAGCGATTTCTGACAGCTGATCCTCTTTCAGGGAAGATTTCACTGTAATGGTCTGATCCAGAATGGTCATGTTTTTCATGCCGGAGATGATTTCGGTCATCTTTTTGGCTGCCATAACGCCCCAGGTGCCGTTCTCGATCAGTGCAACGGTACGGTTCTGCACATTGTGAGCCTTCATATCCATGAGAAGATGCTCCATATTGCTGAAGATTCCTGCATTATAGGTAGCTGATGCAAAAACCAGATGGCTGCATCGGAATGCCTCTGAGATAATATAGGATGGGTGAGTTACGGAAACGTCATACATCACAATATTGCGGATGCCCCGTTCTGCAAGCCGGCATGCAAGAATGTTGGCAGCATTCTCCGTGTTGCCGTATATGGAGCCGTAGGCGATCATGACAGCCTGTTCTTCTGGTTCGTAACTGCTCCAGGTGCAGTACTTGTCCATGTACCAGCAGATATCGGAACGCCATACCGGTCCGTGAAGCGGGCAGAGAAGCTGTATGTCTAAGTCCGCTACCTTTTTTAATAAAGCCTGGGTGTTAACCCCGTATTTGCCCACAATGTTAGAATAATATCTTCTGGAATCATCAAGCCATTCACGCTCAAAATTCAGCTCGTCAGCAAATATATTCCCGTTCATGGCGCCAAAGGTACCAAATGCATCTGCGGAAAATAAAATCTTATCAGTGGCATCATAGGTTACCATAACTTCCGGCCAGTGTACCATGGGAGCCATGTAGAAGGTAAAATTGTGCTTACCGGTTGAGAATGTATCTCCTTCTTTTACAATGACAGCTCTGTCATCCACTCCAAATTCATAAAACTGATTGATGATTGGGACAGTTTTTGCATTGCACACCACTTTCACATCAGGGTATCTTCTTACCATCTCCCCTAACGTTGCGCAGTGATCCGGTTCCATATGATTAACAAAAATATAATCCAGATTCCGTCCGCCTAAAACTGCTTCCACATTCTCGATAAACTGTCCGCTAATGGCTCTGTCAACCGTATCAAACAGTACGGTTTTTTCATCCAGCAAAACGTAGGAATTATAAGCAATTCCTCTGGGAATAGGGTATGCATTTTCAAACAGGGCCAGACGGCGGTCACTTCCGCCAACCCAGAACAGATCGTCTATTATTTTTTTGATACAGTACATGTTGCAGCCTTCCTTTCTATTGCTCGTTCTAGTATCTTGTATAAAGTATACTATATTATTAACAAAATGTCATGACCTTTTTCTATAAACATAGTAGGAATTCGGTGTTTTTTTGAAACCGCACTTTTTATGAATACGGGGAAAATGAAATCTGCTATAATAAGATCAGATTACGGAGGTAGAACGCATGGATGAAAAGAAAAAAACAGTTAGTCAGATCATTGATTATATTGAAGTAAATTTATCTGCGCCGGAAAGACTGAATGTGGAGGAGATCGCCCGGTATGCCGGTTATTCTAAATTTCATATCAACCGGATGTTTTCTGATGTCACAGGCTGTACCATTCACCGCTATATCAAGGAGCGCAGGCTCAGTGAAGCGGCTGGTAAGCTTATTATGGAAGAAGAATCCATTGCCAGAATTGCACAGGACGCATTGTATCAGTCCCAGCAGGCATTTACACTGGAGTTTAAAAAAGTATATGGCTGTACGCCAATGACATACAGAAAAGCAAGAATTAACAAAGAATTAAGGCGTAAAGAAGTAATAATGAACCTCTCCAAAGCCTGGAGGTGTGCGGCATGAATGTGGTTCCTTATGTGATTGAACAGACTGGGTCAGGGGAACGAAGCTATGATCTGTTTTCCCGTCTGTTAAAGGACCGGATTATTTTTCTGGGGGAAGAGGTAAGCGATGAATCTGCCAAGCTGATTATCGCACAGCTTTTATTTCTGGAATCCCAGGATCCGGAGAAAGACATTTCCTTTTACATTAACAGCCCCGGCGGTTCCATAACCGCAGGACTGGGGATTTATGATACCATGAAGTACATCCGCTGCGATGTTTCCACCATCTGCCTTGGCTTTGCGGCCAGCTTTGGGGCGTTTCTTCTGGCAGGAGGGACAAAAGGAAAGCGGTTTGCCCTTCCCAATGCGGAGATTATGATTCATCAGCCCGGAGTATCAGGAGGAATCGGGGGGAAGGCAGCTGACATATGGATTTACTCAGAAAAGCTTCAAAAGGATAAAAGGCGGTTAAACTGGATACTGGGGGAAAATACCGGTCATTCTGAAGAAGAGATTGAACGGGATACGGACAGGGATCATTTTATGACAGCATCAGAAGCCATGGATTACGGAATCATTGATGCAATTCTGGAAAAAAGAAAATAGAGAAGGTTTAAGGGGTTAATCTGAAAAAAGGATTGAACCCCTTTTCATTTTTTGCTACAGTAGGACTTATGAAAGGAGGCGAAAGGAATGAAGGATCAAAAAGAGACAATTCTTGTGAGCGCCTGTCTTTTGGGTGTGAACTGCCGCTATGATGGCAATCATGGAGAAAATAAAGAGATTCTGGCACTGCTTGATGAGTATCATCTTATTCCAGTCTGTCCGGAACAGCTGGGAGGAATGGAAACACCCAGACTTGCGTCTGAGCGGAGAGGGGAAAATACAGTCATCAGCCAGTCTGGTCAGGATGTCACAGCCTTTTTTGAAAAAGGTGCCGGTGAAACCTTAAAGCTGGCAACAATCTTTGGCTGCAAAAAGGCTGTCTTAAAGGAACGCAGTCCATCCTGCGGCCATGGAATGATCTATGACGGGACATTTTCCGGAAATAAAATTCCTGGAAGCGGTGTCACCGCGGCTTTGCTTCAAGAGAACGGAATTGAAGTGATCGGAGAAAGCAAAATTCATTCTCTCATAACCGGAACGGACAACTAAATTAAGTACAGTAAGGAGAATATCAGTATGAAAACAGAGATAACCAGACAACAGGCACTTAACTTACTCATAAAATATAATCAGGAGCCCTTTCATCTCCTTCACGGGCTGACCGTAGAAGGGGTGATGCGCTGGTATGCCAGGGAACTTGGCTACGGAGCAGAAGAAGATTTCTGGGGATTGGCAGGACTTCTCCATGATGTGGATTTTGAACAGTTTCCAGAGGAACATTGTACAAAAGCGCCGGAGCTTTTAAAAGAAATCGATGCAGAGGAGGAACTGATTCATGCCATATGCAGTCATGGATATGGGATCTGCTCAGAGGTAAAACCGGAGCATGAGATGGAAAAGGTACTCTTTGCCTCAGATGAACTGACTGGTTTAATCGGTGCGGCTGCCAGAATGCGTCCTTCCAAAAGCGTGATGGATATGGAAGTATCCAGCTTAAAGAAAAAGTATAAGGATAAAAAATTCGCAGCAGGCTGTTCCAGGGACATCATCGACACTGGCGCCGGGTATCTGGGCTGGACGTTAGAAGAGCTGCTTGAAAAGACTATACTTGCCATGCGTTCCTGTGAGGAAAGCGTAAATCAGGAGGTGGAAGCTTTGAAATCAAAATAAGACCGGTCACCATATTTAATTTCACAGATGTCTACAAAAGACAGGATTTTTACAGGAAGGTTCCATATGACTGGGTTGACTGTACGGATTTAACCGGTGTCCATGGTTTTTGCGACAGCGCTTCTTTAACGGAGATTGAGCGGCGGGCGAAAAAGGCAGGGGGCAGCTTCCGGTTCCTGGACTGCGGAAATTTTCATTATGTCAGTTATGTTCTGCAAAAAGATTACAAAGAACCCTATGATCTGGTTGTATTCGACCATCATGCAGACCTTATGGCTTCCAGTTTTGAGGGAATCCTTTCCTGCGGGAACTGGATCCGCCAGATACTGGAAGAACAGGGGTTCTTAAAAAGGGTTATTTTAATTGGCGTGTCGGATGAGCTGGCCTGTGCAGTCAGGGAAGATTTTAAAGACAGAGTGAAGATCTATACGGAATCGGAACTATCAGGGAAAGACTGGGTTTCGGATTTTGCCGGACAGCTTAAGGAACCGGTGTATTTATCTGTGGATAAAGATGTATTTTCTTCCAGTGAACTCTTGACTGACTGGGATCAGGGAAGTATGACACTGGCCCAGCTTTCCAGGGCATGGGATATTATCTGCAGAAAGAATCCAGTACTGGCAGTTGATATCTGCGGGGAATATAACAGCATCAGCGGAGGAAACAGGCGGATTGAAGAATCGGATAAACGAAACAGCCTGGCAAATGAGAAGATCTTAAATATGTTCCTGGAAAAGAGAATTTATGCATGATGATGGAAAATTATACATAATTAGAGAAAACCACTTGACAGCTGGTGACAATTAAGATATTATTTCCGTTAAATATGTAGATATTAACCTGTATCAGAGGAGAAAGACGCCATGAAAAAAGTTGTGAAATTCGGAGGAAGCTCTTTAGCCAGCGCCATGCAGTTTGAAAAGGTTGGTAATATCATCCGCGCAGACAAGAGCAGAAAATATGTAGTTCCATCCGCGCCGGGAAAGCGTAATGACAAGGATGAAAAGGTAACAGATCTGCTGTATCAGTGTTACGATGCGGCGGAAGCAGGCAAAAGCTACAAAAGCATTCTGGAAAAAATCAAAGAGCGCTATATGGAAATTATCAGCGGGCTTTCCCTGAACATGAGTCTTGATGAGGAATTTAATGTGATTGAAAAGAATTTCTTAGAAAAGGCAGGCAGGGACTATGCTGCTTCCAGAGGTGAATATTTAAACAGTCTGATCATGGCAGAGTATCTGGGATTTGAGTTTATTGATGCCGCTGAGGTGATCTTTTTTGACGAGGATGGCAACTTTGAAGCAGATCTTACGGATCAGGTGCTTTCCGAACGTTTAAACAAGGCTGAAACAGCAGTTATTCCCGGATTTTATGGCTCAAAGCACGATGGCACCATCAAGACTTTTTCAAGAGGCGGCTCCGATGTGACAGGTTCCGTAGTGGCGAAAGCAATTCATGCAGATATGTATGAAAACTGGACGGATGTATCCGGTGTTCTGGTGGCAGACCCCAGAATCATTAAGGATCCGGAAGTCATTGAAACCATTACATACAGAGAATTAAGAGAGCTGGCGTATATGGGTGCCAGCGTACTCCATGAGGATGCAATCTTCCCTGTGAGAAAAGAAGGAATTCCCATTAATATCCGTAACACCAATAAGCCCGAGGACAAGGGAACTTTAATTGTGGAAAGCACCTGCAGACAGCCCCGCTACACCATTACGGGAATAGCAGGAAAGAAAGGCTTTTGTTCCATTAATATTGAAAAAGCCATGATGAATGCTGAAGTTGGTTTTGGGAGAAAGGTGCTTGAGGTATTTGAAAAATACGGAATCTCCTTTGAGCATATGCCTTCCGGAATCGATACCATGACAGTCTTCGTTCACCAGTCAGAGTTTGTGGAATTTGAGCAGTCTGTTATTGCCGGAATTCACAGAGCGGTTGAGCCTGATTTTGTGGAGATGGAATCCGATCTTGCACTGGTAGCTGTAGTAGGCAGAGGTATGAAGGCCACCAGAGGGACTGCCGGCAGGATTTTTTCGGCCCTCGCCCATTCCAGAGTCAATGTTAAAATGATTGATCAGGGCTCCAGTGAATTAAATATCATTATTGGTGTGAGAAACAGTGATTTTGAAGAAGCGATTAAAGCGATTTATGATATCTTTATAACGACCGAAGTTTAAAGAGCAAAATTAATATTCATGGCAGAAAGGCAGGCATTTGCATGACGCAAAGTCTGTCTTTTTTCGCTTATATTTTGCAAAAAAAACTATTGAACAGAAAACAAATATGATACAATAATGATTAAAGCAGCTTATAGTTCAATTGCGAATCTTATCATGCGGAGGAAAAATATGCAATATCGTGATTTTGGAAAGACAGGAATAAAAGTTTCAGCACTCGGGTTCGGAGCCATGCGGCTTCCTCTTTCGGGAGAAAATCAGGTAGATGAGAAGCGGGCGGTGGCAATGATCCGTCATGCCATTGATCAGGGAGTCAACTACATTGACACTGCTTATCCCTATCATGAGGGGGAAAGTGAGAGAATAGTAGGGGAAGCGCTGCAGGAAGGTTACAGGGAGAAGACTTATCTGGCTACCAAATGTCCTGTATGGAAGCTTGTAAAAGAAGAAGATTTTGAAGAAGTTTTAGATGAACAGTTAGCAAAATTAAAAACAGATCATGTGGATTTTTATCTGCTCCATGCCTTAAGCAGAGACCGGTTTGAAGAGAAGATAAAAAAACTGAAACTGGTAGAGAAGATGGAAAAAGCGAGAGCAGATGGAAAAATTAAGTATATTGGTTTTTCCTTCCATGATTCATATGACGTGTTTCAGGATATCCTAGATTATTATGATGGATGGGATTTCTGCCAGATTCAGTATAACTATGTGGATCTCACACATCAGGCAGGCTTAAAAGGACTGAAAGAGGCCGCTGGAAAAGGACTTGCCGTAGTCATTATGGAGCCGCTCTTAGGCGGAAGACTGGCCAATCCTGCATCTCATGTAAAAGAAGTGTTAGGAAGTGAAAAATCCAGCGTGGAATATGCCCTTGACTTTTTATGGGATCAGCCGGAAGTCAGCCTGCTTTTAAGCGGTATGAGTGATGAGCAGCAACTGGAAGATAATCTTTTGTATGCAGACAGAAGCTATATTGGTATGGTATCGGAAGAAGAGCATGCCATGTACAAGAAAGCAAAGGAGGTCTTTGACTCCATGGCGCTGGTTGGCTGTACCGGCTGTCGTTACTGTGTTCCCTGCCCCTTCGGACTGGAGATTCCGGAGATATTCTCCTATTATAATATGACGGCTGCCCACAAAGAGGACGAGGCCAAAGCGGGGTATGAGGCTCTTGCCATAAAAGCAGACAGCTGCAAGACCTGCCACAGATGTGAAAAGGAATGCCCGCAGATGATTAAAATCAGCCAGGTTATGCCCGAGGTAGCAAAGGTGTTTGAAAAGATACAGGCTTAACGGAAACCAGTAAGGAGGGACTGTTTATGCTGGAGAAAATTGATTTATCAAAGAAAATTGATAAGGAAACTTACAAAAAGACAGAGAAAGAGCAAAGTGAAAAACTGGGGCTTTTGCAGCGCCAGTTAAAGGAAGCCGGGATTCCGGTTATGATCGTATTTGAGGGTATGGGCGCCTCAGGAAAAGGCACCCAGATCAATCACCTGATTCAGGCCCTTGATCCCAGAGGCTTTGATGTCTATGCCAATGATAAATCGACGGACGAAGAGCGTATGCGTCCCTTCCTGTGGCGTTTTTACACAAAACTGCCTGCCCAGGGAAGAATCGCTGTCTTTGACAGAAGCTGGTACCGTCAGGTAACCATGGAGCGTTTTTCAACAAAGCTTCCTGATGAAGATCTGCCAGCAGCCTTTCACGACATACAGTCCTTTGAGCGGCAGCTTACCGATGACGGAATGGTTATCATCAAGCTTTTTCTTTATATTTCAAGAGAAGAACAAAAGAAGCGGTTTAAAAAGCTGGAAAACTCAAAGGAAACCAGCTGGAGGGTAACAAAAGACGATTGGAAGAGGAACACGGAGTATGACCGGTTCCTTAAGATCTGCGAAGAGATGCTTCAGAATACGGACATGGATTATGCCCCGTGGACCATAATCGAAGCAAACGATAAAGAGTATGCAGCAGCCAAGATCATGTCCTGTGTGGCAGACTGTCTTTCGGATGCCCTGAATAAAAAGAGCTTAAACGGAGTGGCAAAGGAGAAGGAAGTGCCAGTCCGTTCAGAAAGCTTTAAATCAGGTGTTCTGTCCGGAGTGGATTTAACCAAGTCCATTTCAAAGGAAGATTACAAAAAGGAAATTGACCGTCTGCAGAAAAAACTGGAATTTCTCCACAGCCAGATTTACCGGATGCGGATTCCGGTTGTGCTGGGGTTCGAAGGCTGGGATGCAGCAGGAAAAGGCGGAGCCATCAAACGTCTTACCAGCCACCTGGATCCAAGAGGGTATAAGGTATACCCGACTGCGGCCCCCAACGATCTGGAACGGGTTCATCACTATCTATGGCGTTTCTGGATCAATATGCCGAAAGCAGGCCATATCGCCATATTCGACCGCACCTGGTACGGGAGAGTGCTTGTAGAGCGGGTAGAGGGCTTTTGCAGGGAAAGCCAGTGGAAGCAGGCTTATCAGGAAATCAATGAGATGGAAAGCCACCTGGCAAATGCAGGTGCCGTCGTCCTTAAATTCTGGCTTCACATTGATAAAGACGAACAGGAAAAACGCTTTAAAGAACGGCAGGAAGATCCCTTAAAGCAGTGGAAAATTACAGAAGAAGACTGGCGAAACAGAGAAAAATGGGATCAGTATGAATCGGCAGTCAATGAGATGCTGGTCCGTACCTCCACAACCTATGCACCATGGGTGGTAGTGGAAGGAAACTGCAAGTATTATGCAAGGATCAAGATCTTAAAAACTGTGGTGGAAGCTCTGGAAAACAAGATAAAAGAAGTGAATAATCGTCCCTGACCACTTGTGTTTTCCTCTTTTTTCGTGTAAAGTAGGAGGAAGTGAACAAAGGCAGGAGGATAGGGCATGAATACGGTTTTAATCGTGGGCGGGGGCGCTGCAGGGATGCTGGCTGGAATAGCAGCAGCCATGAAGGGCAGTACCGTCCACATTTTTGAGAAAAACGAGAAACTTGGTAAAAAAGTATATATTACGGGAAAAGGACGGTGCAATGTAACCAATGCCTGTGATACGGAGGAACTGTTCGGGAATGTTGTAACCAATTCCAAATTCCTTTACAGCAGCTTTTACGGTTTTACCAATTTCGATATGATGGAACTTTTAGAGACCCTTGGCTGCCAGTTAAAGACGGAACGGGGAAACCGGGTGTTTCCGGCTTCGGATAAGGCTTCCGATGTAATTAAGGCGCTGAATAACCGGCTTTTGGAACTGGGTGTTACGATTCATTACCGGAAAAAAGCAGAAAAGCTTATTATTGATAACGGTACTGTAAAAGGAATTGTCGTCAGTGACAGTACCGGTAAGAAGTCATTTTATGGAGACAGCGTAATCATTGCCTGCGGAGGTTATTCCTATCAGACTACCGGTTCCACGGGAGACGGCTATGAACTGGCGAAAGAAGCCGGCCACACCGTAAGCACGTTATCTCCGGCACTGGTTCCTTTCGTCGTGGAAGAGCCCATGATTAAGGAACTGCAGGGCCTTTCACTTAGAAACGTAGAAGCGACGGTAATGAAAGGCAGCAAGGTTATTTACAGGGAATTCGGAGAGATGCTTTTTACCCACTACGGAGTCAGCGGTCCGGTTCTGTTAAGTGCCAGCAGCTATGCGGCAAAGGAACTGAAGAAAGGACCTCTTACCCTTTCCATTGATTTAAAACCTGCTTTGACGGAAGAACAGCTGGATGCCAGGATTCTAAGAGATTTTGAGGAATCCATGAATAAGCAGTTTAAAAATGCTCTGGGCAATCTGTATCCTGCCAAGCTGATTCCTGTTATTATTGATGCAAGCGGAATTTCTCCGGAAAAGAAGGTTCATGAGATTACAAGAGAAGAGCGTCAGGCGCTGATTCGCGTAACCAAGTCATTTACCATGACTCTCACTGCACTGAGAGGATACAATGAGGCCATTATCACCCAGGGAGGTGTTTCTGTAAAAGAGGTAAATCCCTCCACTCTGGAATCAAAACTTGTAAACGGCCTGTATTTTGCAGGAGAGGTTCTGGATCTGGACGCGGTGACCGGGGGCTTTAATCTTCAGATTGCCTGGTCCACAGGTTTCGCAGCAGGTAGTGCGGCAGGAGAGGAGAAGGACGAAAGATGACAAAGGTTTATAATATCGCAATAGACGGACCGGCTGGAGCGGGAAAAAGCACCATTGCCCGTGCAGCAGCCAGTAAACTTAATTTTGTTTATGTGGATACGGGAGCGATGTACCGTGCCATGGCACTGCATTTTTTAAGAAAAGGGATCTCTCCCCAGGATGAGGCGGCCATTTCTGAAGCTGTTAAGACTGCTGATGTGACCCTGGCCTATGAAAATGGCGTGCAGCAGGTGATTTTAAACGGAGAGAATGTATCAGGACTGATCCGTTCTGAGGAAGTGGGAGCCATGGCTTCTGCCACTTCCGTACACTTACCGGTGAGAGAAAAGCTGGTAGAACTGCAAAAAGGTCTTGCAGCCCGGGAGAATGTCATTATGGATGGCAGAGATATCGGTACCTGCGTTCTTCCTGATGCCGATCTTAAGATCTATCTAACCGCCAGCAGCCGGGTCCGTGCCGAAAGAAGGTACCTGGAACTGAAAGAAAAAGGGCAGGACTGCAGCCTGGAAGAAATCGAAAAAGATATTATCAAGCGGGACCACCAGGATATGAACCGGGAACATTCTCCCTTAAAGCAGGCAGAGGATGCAGTGCTTTTAGATTCTTCTGAGATGAGTGCCAGAGAGGTAATAGAACGGATTTTAATGCTGTTTGAGGAAAGAAAACTGGAAGAGAGGAGCTAATGTATGGAAGTAGTTGTGGCAAAATCCGCCGGATTCTGCTTTGGTGTGAAACGTGCCGTTGATCAGGTATATGAACAGTTGAAACGAAACGATAAGCCAATTTATACGTATGGTCCCATCATCCACAATGAAGAGGTTGTAAAAGATTTAGAGGAAAAGGGCGTAAAAGTAATTGAAGGTGAAGAAGAACTGAAACAGATTCACGACGCCGTTGTGGTAATCCGTTCCCATGGAGCCGGAAAGCGGGTTTATGATATCATGGAAGAGAACGGAATTGAGATCATTGATGCAACCTGTCCTTATGTGAGAAAGATTCACAAAATTGCACAGGAGCAGAATAAAGAGGGCAGACGCCTGATCATAATTGGTAATGATTCACACCCGGAAGTAGAAGGTATTAAAGGCTGGGGAAATGACAATACTTTAGTGGTGGAAACACCCGAGCAAGTGGAAACTTTGCCGCTCACAGAAGGAGAGAGGCTGTGTATTGTATCACAGACGACATTTAATTACAAGAAATTTCAAGATTTAGTTGAAAAAATTTCTGAAACGCGGTATGATATACTTGTTTTAAATACGATTTGCAATGCAACACAGGAAAGACAGGTGGAAGCAAAGCGGATAGCTTCAGAAGTGGATGCCATGATAGTCATTGGCGGAAAAAGCAGTTCCAATACCCAGAAGCTGTACGAGATATGCCGAAGGGAATGTAAGAATACTTACTATATCCAGACACTAGGTGATTTAGATCCTGATTGTGTAAATTCTGTGCGCAGCGTAGGTATTACAGCCGGGGCTTCAACCCCGAATCATATTATCGAGGAGGTTCATACTAATGTCAGAGTTAAGTTTTGAACAAATGTTAGAGGAATCATTGAAAACCATACGTACAGGAGAGATCGTCACTGGTAAAGTCATCGACGTAAAAGAAGATGAAATCGTCTTGAATATAGGGTACAAGTCTGACGGCATCATCCCGCGTAGCGAGTACACGGATGACCAGAATTTAAATCTTACAACTGTTGTTCAGGTTGGCGAAGAGATGGAAGCCAAAGTCACTAAGGTTAATGACGGTGAGGGTCAGGTTGCTTTATCCTATAAGAGATTAGCAGCAGACAGAGGCAATAAGAAGTTAGAAGAAGCATTTGAAAACCACGAAGTACTTACCGCAAAAGTTGCACAGGTGCTTGACGGTGGTTTAAGCGTGGTTGTAGAAGGCGCAAGAGTATTCATTCCTGCAAGCCTGGTATCCGATACTTATGAGAAGGATTTAACCAAGTATGCAGATAAGGAGATCGAATTCATCATTACTGAATTCAATCCAAAGAGAAGAAGAATTATCGGTGACAGAAAGCAGATTATGGTTGCTAAGAGAGCCGAGCTTCAGAAAGAATTATTTGATAAGATCCATGCAGGCGATGTTGTTGAAGGTACAATCAAGAACGTAACCGATTTCGGTGCATTTATTGACCTTGGCGGAGCCGATGGTTTACTTCATATATCAGAGATGAGCTGGGGCAGAGTAGAAAGCCCGAAAAAAGCATTCAAAGCTGGTGAGAAAGTAAAAGTTTTAATCAAAGATATCAACGGCGACAAGATTGCTCTCAGCTTAAAATTCCCGGAGACAAACCCATGGAAAGATGCATCTGAAAAGTATGCAGTCGGCAATGTAGTAAACGGTAAAGTAGCACGTATGACTGATTTCGGCGCATTTGTTGAGCTGGAGCCAGGCGTAGACGCTCTGCTTCATGTATCCCAGATTTCCAGAGAGCATGTGGAAAAACCTGCAGATGTTCTGGCAATTGGACAGGAAATCGAAGCAAAGGTAGTTGATTTCAATGAAGATGACAAGAAGATCAGCTTAAGCATCAAAGCACTTCAGGGTCAGGACGAAGCAGCTGCAGAAGATGCACCTGTATATTCTGACGAAGTTTAAGCATAATAAAGAATGAGCAGATGGGAAGTGGAGAAATCCGCTTCCTTTTTTCGTACAAAAATATATCGTAATGGCAAGGAGAGGTAGATTTCATGAAAAAAGTTTTTTTCTCAATATTGGCAGCAATGATAGTTATGACTCTGGCGTTTACCGGCTGTAAAAGTAAAACAGGTCCGAAACCGGAAGAAGAGCAGACCCAGGCAAAACCCGCCAGTGGAACGGGAAAGGCCTCTGCAGGGGAAGCAAGCCATATACGCCTGGAAGATGATTATTATGACTTTGTCAACGGGCAGATGCTTAATAATACCAAGATTCCGGGTGACGCAAGTGGCTGGAGCCAGTTTTATAAGCTGGACAGAGAGGCATATGAAATTCTAAATGAAGTGCTCCGTGAATCTGTGAATAACAGGAAAAATGAAAAAGAAGGATCTCTGGAACAGAAAATCGCCGATCTCTATCTGACCGCTATGGATATGGAGGGGAGAAGGGCTGCCGGATTTGGCGGACTTGCTGTTTATATGGACGGGATCAGCCGTGCCTCCACCATCGAGGAATATCTGGAACAGGCGGGAAAAATCTACAATGATCTGGGGGTGAGCAGCATTATTCTGCCCCAGTGGTCTGAGGATATGAGTAATTCTACCCGCTATGCCCTGTATTTTGACGGTGCAGATCTTGGACCTGGAAAAGAAACCCTGGAGGATTCCGACCAGGAAGAACTGATGAACCATTACCGCAATTATATATCCCAGATTATGGAATATACAGGAATGAAGAAAGAAGAAGCGGATCAGGCTGCGGATGGTATTTTAAAATTGCAGAAGGATCTGGCAGCGAGTGCACTTCCTCTTAGCAAACAGGGAGATCCTGACGTTATATATAATCCGTATACCGTAGAAGAATTAAAGAAACTGTTTCCTGATGGAACCATGGAGACCTTTTTGAAAGCAGCAGACTTAAATGAACAGGATCAATACATTGTGGTTCAGGTAGATCAGATGAAAAAAATCGGTGGATATTTAAATCAGGAATCCCTCCCTCTTTTAAAACAGTATACGTTATTTTGTCTGGTAAATGATTTTGCCCCCAGTCTGACACCCGAAATCCGAGACTCCAATCTGGAATGGAATAATTTAAGAAAAGGAATCAAAGTAAGAAAAACAGACGAAAAGCTGGCAAGTGAACTGACACAAAACACCCTGGGGTTTGAATTCGGAAAGCTTTATGTTGAGAAATGCTTTTCCAAATCCGATAAAAAGGATATTGAGTCCATGATCCGCCTGATTCTTGCCTCCTATAAAAAACAGATTGAAAATCTCACCTGGATGAGTGATGAAACCAAGGCTTCTGCCATAAGAAAACTGGAGCATATGAATCTGAAGGTGGGGTATCCGGATAAATGGCCCAATGATTATAAAGATGCCAAAGTGCTGTCAGCAGAAGAGGGGGGAAACTTAATTGATAATAGCCTCTCTCTCATGAAAGCAGTCAATGAGGTGAATAAGAAGAAATATAAGGAACCTGTGGATAAAGGAGAGTGGGGCATGACTCCTCAGACTGTAAATGCATATTACAACCCCACTGCCAATGAGATTGTGTTTCCTGCCGCGATTCTCCAGTCCCCGTTTTATGATCCCAAAGCGGACTTCGCCTCTAACTTAGGCGGAATTGGAATGGTAATGGCACATGAGGTGAGCCATGCATTTGATTCCTCCGGTTCTCTTTACGATGAGAATGGAAATTATCATGTATGGTGGACAAAGGAAGACCGGGAAAAATTTGATGAGCTGGCCAAACAGGTGGAAGAATATTACAGCGGAATGGATGGATTTCAGGGAAGAAAAGTAAATGGCGCCCAGACATTGAATGAAAATATCGCAGATCTGGGGTCTATGGCATGCATTACGGCGATTGCAGATGAAAAGGGCAGTGATTTGAATCTGTTGTTCCGCCAGTATGCAACAATCTGGGCGTCCAAGTATACTCCGGAAGCGATGGTTGATCGTCTGAATACGGATTCCCATTCCCCGGCAAAAGTCAGGGTTAACGGAGTGCTTAGCGCTACAGATTCATTTTATAAGGCTTATCCGGAAATAAAAGAAGGAGATGCCATGTATGTGGCTCCTGAGAAGAGAGTGAAAATCTGGTAAAAACAAGATAAAAAAGCTGCGGCAACAGGTTTTATATGCCGTAGCTTTTTATAATGAAATGTGTACGTGAAAAAATACATTTAACAAATGAGAAAATTTTTCAATAAAAATATTGACAACTAACAAAAGTTAGAATATACTAACTGAAGAGAAATGGGAATGATTATCAATAATAAAATGAAAGAAGATGATGAATGATGCCTTTAACAATGGTGAAAGCAGGAGAGCCTAACGTAATTCGTAAAATCGGTGGCAAAGAAGAGACAAGACGTTTTCTGGAAAACCTGGGTTTTGTTACCGGCGGAATTGTGACTGTTGTTTCTGAAATAAGCGGAAACATGATCGTTAATGTAAAAGATTCCAGAGTTGCCATAGGAAAAGATATGGCTAATAAAATCATGGTGGGATAGAAAAGGAGAAAAGACGATGACATTAAAGGAAATTCCATGCGGTAAAACTGTCAAGGTAACCAAGCTAAGCGGAGAAGGTCCTGTTAAGAGAAGAATTATGGATATGGGAATCACAAAAGGTGTTGATATTTTTGTGAGGAAAGTAGCTCCTCTTGGAGATCCGGTGGAAGTAACAGTCAGAGGGTATGAGCTGTCTTTACGAAAAGCGGATGCAGAAATGATCATTGTGGAGTAATTTTTTTACATATTAGTTAGGTGAGACTAATACCAGACAAATCAATTGCTGACAGGCAGAAAGAGGTAGAGTATGTCAATTAAAATTGCATTAGCAGGTAATCCCAACTGCGGAAAGACGACTTTGTTTAATGCACTGACGGGATCAAACCAGTTTGTGGGGAACTGGCCAGGAGTTACCGTAGAGAAAAAAGAAGGAAAGTTAAAAGGTCATAAAGATGTCATTATCATGGATCTTCCAGGTATCTATTCCCTCTCTCCTTACACACTGGAAGAAGTGGTAGCGAGAAATTATCTGATCGGAGAACGTCCTGATGCGATTTTAAATATCGTAGACGGTACCAACATAGAACGTAATTTATATTTATCCACCCAGCTTATGGAACTTGGAATTCCCGTTATCATGGCAGTTAACATGATGGATATCGTGGAAAAGAGCGGGGATAAAATTCATATAAGTAAATTAAGCGAAAAGCTTGGCTGTGAGGTTGTGGAAATTTCTGCACTAAAGGGCACTGGAATCCAGAAGGCTGCTGAAAAAGCAGTTGCGATTGCAAACCAGAAAAATAACAGACCGCCAGTACATAAATTTGCAGCTGAAGTGGAATCAGTTCTGGATTCCATCGAAGACAAACTTGGAAATGATGTTCCTGAGGATCAGAGACGTTTCTTTGCCATTAAGCTTCTGGAAAAGGATGAAAAGATACAGACTCAGATGAAGCGTGTACCTGATGTAACGGAAGAGATCACAAGGATTGAACGGGAACTGGATGACGATACAGAGAGTATTATTACAAATGAACGTTATGTATATATCTCTTCTATCATCGATCAGTGTTTAACAAGAAGCATGAAAAATAAACTTACGATTTCCGATAAAATTGACCGGATCGTTACTAACCGGTTTCTGGCACTGCCCATCTTTGCAGCCGTAATGTTTATTGTCTATTATGCTTCTGTTACAACAGTGGGTTCCTGGGCAACTGATTGGGTGAATGACAGTCTTTTCGGTGACGAAATGAATCTTTTCGGCCTCCAGCTTCCTGGCATACCAGTTATGGCTGAGAGTTTTTTAACTGCAATTGGCTGCGCAGACTGGCTCCAGGGTCTGTTAGTTAACGGAATTATTGCAGGTGTGGGTGCAGTTCTTGGTTTTGTACCTCAGATGCTGGTACTTTTTATCTTCCTTGCATTTTTGGAGAGCTGCGGTTATATGGCACGTGTTGCGTTTATTATGGACCGCGTATTCCGCAAATTCGGCCTTTCCGGTAAGTCTTTTATCCCCATGCTGATCGGCAGTGGATGCGGCGTACCAGGTATTATGGCATCACGAACCATTGAAAATGATCGTGACCGTAAGATGACAATTATGACAACAACCTTTATTCCCTGTGGAGCCAAGCTTCCGATTATTGCACTGATTGCAGGCGCACTTTTCGATGGAGCTTCCTGGGTTGCACCAAGTGCCTATTTCGTAGGAATTGCAGCAATTATCTGTTCCGGTATCATTTTAAAAAAGACCAGAATGTTTGCTGGTGATCCGGCGCCTTTCGTTATGGAGCTCCCCGCTTACCATATGCCAACAGTTGTAAACGTTTTAAGAAGTATGTGGGAACGCGGCTGGTCCTTTATTAAGAAAGCGGGAACAATCATTTTATTATCTACTATCGTTGTATGGTTTGCTTCCTATTTTGGCTGGGTAGACGGTCAGTTTAGAATGCTGGAAGCAATGGAACTTGACCACAGCATCCTGGCTAAGCTGGGAAGTACTATCAGCTGGCTCTTCATTCCTCTTGGCTGGGGAAACTGGAAATCTGCAGTAGCAGCCATCACAGGACTGGTAGCAAAAGAAAACGTAGTTGGAACCTTTGGTATTCTCTACGGCTTTGCTGAAGTTGCAGAAGATGGTTCTGAGATCTGGGGTACTCTTGCAGGTAGTATGACAGCAGTTGCTGCATATTCTTTCCTAGTATTCAATCTTCTCTGCGCACCTTGCTTTGCAGCAATGGGAGCGATCAAACGTGAGATGAATAACACCAGATGGTTTTGGTTTGCAGTTGGATATCAGACACTTCTGGCATATATAGTAGCGCTTTGTGTCTATCAGGTAGGAACTTTAATCACCACAGGATCCTTTGGATTCTTTACAGTAGTGGCATTTGCACTGATTGCAGGCTTTATCTATCTGCTTGTCAGACCTGAAAAAGCAAAAAGTGAATCCAATGTAAAATTAACAAGTATAGCCGGAGCAAAATAATCCGGTAATCATAAGAGCCTGCATGGTTTACGTTTATGCAGGCTCAAGATATCAGGAGGTATCATATGGGAACGTTAGCAGTATCAGCAGTTGTCATCGGAGCGGTGGCACTGATTATCAGAAGCATGATTCGGGATAAGAAAAACGGAAAATCCATTCAGTGCGGCGGACAGTGCAAGGATTGTGGCGGACACTGCCACTAAGAGACTGGTATCTGTTTTTCGTACTATATTATACGTCTTAATGGAGGTGGCAAAATGGAAATGCACACAAACATGATTGAAAAAAGAAAAGTAGCTGATTCCAGAAGTTATCATAGAACCAGGATGCAGAAGGATCTTATTATTGAGCGGTTAAAGGGTAAGGGGTGCAGAATTACAAAGCAGCGCCTCACACTTTTAGATATTATTCTGGAACATGAATGTTCCAGCTGTAAAGAAATCTATTACAAAGCTTCCAGGGTGGATGAGAGCATCGGAGCTGCTACTGTCTATCGTATGGTTAATGTTTTAGAGGAAATCGGAGCCATCAGCAGGAAGAACATGTATAAAATCGCTTACTCCGACACCTGCTCCATGGAAGATGCCTGCACGGTAGTGCTGGATGATGAAACGACTTATCATCTCTCTGCAAAAAACTGGAATTCTGTTGTGCGGGCAGGTTTAACTGCTTGCGGCTATCTGGAAGATCAGAAGATCGCTTCAATTTCAATTAAACCTTGCGGATGTGAGAATGCCGGTTGCTATTAATTGCAAGTTAGCTAATGCTAACCAGTAAGACAGGTAAAAAAGAGCATGAAAAATGAATCAGGATTTGAGTTATGCAGGAACGGCATTGATTATCATGAAATTATCGAATGCATCGTCAGCGCATTAGATGCCAAAGATCCCTATACGGCGGGGCATTCTCAAAGGGTCAGCGATATGGCGCTGGCCCTTTCCGGGTTTCTAAAGCTTGATCGGGAAGAGACGGAGCGAATTCATATTGCTGCACATCTTCATGATATTGGCAAAATTGGAGTTCCTGATGCAGTATTAAACAAACCGGACAGGCTTTCTCCGGACGAATGGGCTGCCATGAAAAAACACCCTCAGACCGGTGCTCAGATTTTAAGTAAATCCCGTCATTTGAATGAGCTGAAAGACATTGTACTTCACCACCATGAACGGT
The DNA here is from genome assembly GCF_002934545.1 of Lacrimispora xylanisolvens. Lineage (GTDB taxonomy): Bacteria > Bacillota > Clostridia > Lachnospirales > Lachnospiraceae > Lacrimispora > Lacrimispora xylanisolvens. The sequence continues at coordinate 281,029 of NZ_PTJA01000004.1, read as the reverse complement.
ATGATGGAAACGGTTATCCTTACGGACTGAGGGGAGATGAAATTCCTGTTGGTTCCAGGATTATCTCAATCTGCGATTCCATCGATGCCATGACCTCCGACAGAGGATACAGGGATGCATATTCGCTGAAGTATTGTTATGAAGAAATAAAAAGGAATCTGGGCATTCTGTATGATCCTGAAATCGGAGCTGTTGCATTGGAACATTGGGCTGATCTGACGAAATATGTGGCGGAATGATTTGTGGATTTTGATACTTGTTATTCTGATAAAATCGTGCTAACCTAGGAGGAAGTGGGATATTTTTCCATAATAACTAATCAGCAAAGGATTTGAATGAATGAGCAGGAGACAGAGTCATGCAGGTACCGTAGGGATAATTGCTTTTCTGACGGCGGTTTTTATGCTGGCAGGAAGTGTGGTTGCACTGGCAGATGATGCTTCTAAGTTTGTGCCCGGAACAAAGATCAACGGAGTTTTGGTGGGAGGTATGACTGTAGAGGAGGCAAAGGTACAGATTGAAGGCTTTTATGGAAGAGAGTATCAGCTAACCATAAAGGCAAAAGGAGGAGCCTCTGAAGTGATTAAGGGATCAGATATCCAGTATCAGGTGGTGATTACCGATGGACTTCAGAATATACTGGCGCAACAAAATAGTAACGGACGTGTGGCAGGTCCTGATATCGACAACAGCAGTGTCCTTAAAAGTACGGTGACCTACCAGGAAGAGAAGCTGAAAGAACGGCTGGATTCTCTTGCCTGTGTCAGCAGCAAGGATATTGTGGTTACTCAGAACGCAAGAATTTCAGCCTGGCAGGAGGGACAGCCCTTCACTGTCATTGCTGAGGTACAGGGGAACAGCGTAAACAGAAAGAAGCTTGATGAGGCGGTGAAAGCTGCGTTAACTCAGGAGAACAGACAGCTCAGTCTGGAAGAGAAAAACTGTTATGATACGGTGACCGTCACATCCACAGATTCAGAGCTGGTGGCAAGATGCGCTGCCTTAAATCAGATCAGAGATATGAAAGTCACATATTTATTTGGCAGTCAGTCGGAAGTACTTACCGGAGAACAGCTTTGTACCTGGATCGATGGTGCAGATCAGACAGGAATCCATATAAATGGAACAAAAGCTGCGGAGTACATTCAGTCGCTGGCAGGTAAATATGATACGGCTGGAAAAGCCAGGGCCTTTAAAGCAACCGATGGAAGAGATCTGTCTCTTTCCGGTGCATATGGATGGCGGATAAACCAGGAAGCGGAGACACAGGCTCTAATCGCTATTATAAAAACAGGCCAGAGTCAGGAGCGGACGCCCCAGTACAGTCTGGCAGCGGCTGACCGAAATGTGGACTGGGGCAGTACTTATGTGGAAGCGGACATGGCAGCCCAGCATGTGTACCTGTATCAGAATGGGAGTGTGGTATGGGATTCTCCCTGTGTAACGGGGAATGTGTCAAAGAAGCTTACCACACCGGAAGGTATCTATACCCTTGCTTATAAGCAGACAGACCGCGTACTGCGGGGAGATAAAAAGCCGGATGGTACTTACGAATATGAAAGTCATGTGGATTACTGGATGCCTTTTAATGGAGGAATCGGTTTTCATGATGCCAGCTGGAGAAGCAAATTCGGAGGAACCATTTACCAGACAGGTGGAAGTCATGGATGTATTAACCTTCCACCTCAAAAGGCAAAGGCCCTTTATGGTTTAATCTATACGGGAATCCCTGTTATTTGTCATTATTAATAAAAAAGCTGTCTTACAGCCTGGTAAATGGGCGGTTAAGACGGCTTTTTCATGCATTTACTCATCAGAGTTACAGAATACGATAATCTTCTGAGGGGTCACTTCCGTTGAAGGATTCATGGAATCAGACATGTATAGAATAAAAAGATAGTGATCTCCAGGATTATAAGCAAAATTTTGTCCATTGACCAGAAGAACCTGAGTGCTTCCATCTGATGGAATGTTTAGTTTCATTGTCTGATCCACGCTTAGCAGATCTTCATCAAAATAATTCAGTGCGGCCCGGTAGCCGAAGGTGTTTTGTGCCAGAACTACAGCCTGGTACTGGGGAGGATAGATCAAAGGAACCGGAACACTGGTGTCATATATGCCGATAATGGGCTCACCCTGACCAAATGTGTGCTGTTCCAAAACAAAGGTTTGGGGAGAAACTACAAAGTTAATCTGCCCCATGGTTTGGGTATTGACAGAAATAAGCAGGGAGCAGCTATGGTCAGATACCGTGGTGTAAAAGGGAGTAACGGAACCGACAATTCCGTATACAGTTGAATAATTAGCCATAAATTGGTTCTTTCCGATTGTTCTTACCCATATCTTATGAAAGGCAGGAAGTCAATATGAATTTTCTGGAGATGTCAGGTCAAATCGTAATAAAAAAGTCAAGAAATATACCATAAATATTTAGACATATTTCGTTGTTTTACGATATAATAATACCTGAATAAAAAGGCTAGTAAAGAGGTAGGAAATAAATGGAAAAGCAAATGCCCCACAGCAGGAAGAAAAAGTCATTGGGAATCGGGGGTCTGGCTGTAATCGGAGGCGGGTCCGTTGCCGTAGTCGCATTAATTGCGGCACTTACATATTTACAGATGGGCAGACAGTACAAAGAGGTGTTTTTCCCCAACACAATCATTAACGGTATGGATGCATCCAAAAAATCCATTGATGAGGTTAAGAAGATGGTAGCAGCCGGTATTGACGGTTACCAGATTACAATTAAGGAACGGGGGGATAATACCGAGACCATAAAAGGTACTGATATTGGTATGGAAGCGGTTTTTGACGGAAGCGTGGAAAAACTTCTGGAAGAGCAGAATCCTTTAAAATGGGGAGAGCATAATAGCAAATTTCAGAATTTTGATATTGGAACTCTGGTAAAATACAATCAGGAGCAGTTTGATGAAGTAGTATCAAAGCTGGCCTGTTTTCAGGAAGATAAGATAAAAGAACCCCAGGATGCCACTATTTCTCAGTATGAGTCTGGGAAGGGATATCATATTGTTGCAGCAGTAGATGGAAACCGCCCGGATCCGGAGAAGGTAAAATCACTGATTGCAGCAGCTGTTTCGGACTTTAAGACAGAAGTGTCCTTAGAGGATGGTGATGTTTATACAAAACCAAAGATTACGGCGGATAATCCGGATTTAATCAATCAGGTCCAGACCTTAAACCGATATACCAACGTGAAGGTAACCTATAAATTTGGAGATAAGAGAGAAGTATTAAACGGTGATACCATTTCCAAATGGGTGGGGATTGGGGAAGACGGAAAAGCATATTTAAGCAGTTCTGAAGTAACTGCCTATGTAAAAGGTCTGGCATCCAAGTATGATACCGTATCAAAGGCAAAGACTCTTAATACTTCTTACGGAAAACCGGTAAAAATAACCGGAGGAAGCTATGGCTGGAAGATGAATCAGAGTGCGGAAGCCGATGCACTGGCAGAAATTATCCGATCGGGAGAAAGTCAGGAAAGGGTGCCTGCCTATAAACAGGAGGCGGCAAGCTACGGGGAGAATGATTATGGGAATACTTATGTAGAAGTAAACCTTACCGCACAGCATTTATATTTTTATAAAGATGGTAAACTGGTACTGGATACGGATTTTGTATCAGGGAATGAATCAAAAGGCTGGTCAACACCGGCTGGCGTTTACTCCCTTACATATAAGCAGAAGGATGCAACTTTAAAAGGAGAAGATTACAGAACTCCGGTTGCTTACTGGATGCCATTTAACGGTAATATCGGGTTTCATGATGCAACCTGGCGAAAGCAGTTTGGAGGCAGTATTTACAAAACAAGTGGTTCCCATGGATGTGTAAACCTTCCCCCGGCAATGGCCAAAACTCTCTTTGAGAACATTCCGTCTAAAGTACCGGTGCTTTGCTACAACTTACCTGGTACAGAAACTAAGACAACTTCTAATGGGACAACAAAGACTGAAACTGCGGGAACCACACCGACAACAACTCCAACAACGGCAGCATCTACCCCGGCAACAACAGCTGCCACAACGGCGGCGCCTACTACACCGGCGCCTACCACAGCAGCACCTACCACACCAGCAGTAACCACTCCTGCCACTCAGGAAGCGCCTGTTACAAACAATCCGCAGCAGGAAGTGGGACCAGGTGTTTCCAATTCCACAGGAAAGAAAAAAACAGGTCCGGGTGTTAAATAAGGAGATGATTGATCGATGCTAAAGAAAGAAACATTTGTTCCAATCCAGTTTTTTAAAAAAGAGGCATATACGGGAAGCATGAATGGGATGCGGTATCGGATTAAAAAGGAAGAAGAAGGACTGGAAGCCGCCGTTTACCCCCAGCCATACTGTTACGAAGCGACTGCCGATGAAAAAAAGACGAAAGCAGTATTTCCTTTTTCAGAAGAAGGAAGGCAGCAGGCACTGGAATGGATCAATCAACAGTTTGTGGAGAAACAGGATCTGTGGGCCGCTGCAGAGAGAAAATAAACATCATTATAAAGGAATAGAAAAGAGAGCTGTCTTGTCACCTGACAATTGGTTGACAAGGCAGCTTCTTTGTGTTAAATTCAGAGAATAGAAAAGGAAGGAGATGGTGGTTTTGACAGAAATTATGCCCCATATCAGGCTGTCAGACAGTCAGACAGCTCCCTATGCTCTGCTGCCGGGAGATCCTGCCCGATTAGACCGGATTGCTTCCCACCTTACAAATGTGGAACAGCTTGCTTACAACAGGGAATACAGAAGCATAAAAGGGTTCTATCATGGAGTACCTGTGATGGCGGTTTCTACCGGAATAGGAGGAGCCTCTGCAGCAATCGCTGTGGAAGAACTTTCCAGAATCGGGGTACGAGGAATGATCCGGATCGGCAGCTGCGGAGCTCTTAAAAAAGGAATCCGTCTTGGAGATTTAATTCTGGTAAACGGAGCGGTCAGAGATGACGGAGCATCGTCGTCTTACGTGGATTCCAGGTACCCTGCAATTCCGGATACAGGTCTATTGATCGCCTGTATGGAGAGTGCCAGGGCACTGGGTGCAACGGCTCATGTGGGAATTGCCAGAAGTCATGACAGCTTCTACATTGATGAGGAAGAAAAAATCTGTGCCTACTGGTCGGGAAAAGGCGTTCTCGGATCAGACATGGAAACGGCGGCCGTATTTGTAACCGGAGGCTTACGTGGAGTAAAGACAGCCTCCATACTGAATACGGTGGTGGAATTTGAGGAGGAGCTGACGGAGCAGATTAACAGCTACACCGACGGCGAATCTGCTATGATGAGAGGGGAACAAATGGAGATCCTGACTGCGCTGGAAGCGTTTGTCCGAATGGATCAATCAGAATCATGAACGGAGGATTGAGGATGAATCATTTATTTAAAACCAGGTTAAACGCGGCAACTTTTGTTTTGATACCTGCCTGTATCGGAATCAATTATTTAGGAAAACTATTTGCATCTGTTTTAAAGCTTCCCCTGTGGCTGGATTCCATCGGCACCTGTATCGGCGGTGTGCTGGGAGGTCCCATAATCGGAGCTGTCTGCGGAGCGGCCAACAATCTGATTTTTGGCTTTACCACCGGTGATTCCATTACTTTGATCTATGCCCTCACCAGTCTTGGTATCGGAGCTGCAGTGGGTATTATGGCAAGACTGGGTCATATGGAAAGGTTTTTAGGAGCAATACTTACAGCAGTGGCTGCCGGACTGACTGCTGTTGTTATCTCCACTCCTTTAAATGTGATTTTCTGGGGCGGGGCAACCGGAAACGTTTGGGGAGATCTTTTATTTGGCTGGTCCCAGTCTGCCGGACTGCCTGTATTTTTGGGATCATTTCTTGATGAACTGGTTGTAGATGTACCGGACAAGCTGATTACGGTCCTTATTGTTTTTGCGATTATGAAAGGACTGCCGAAAAAACTCACCTCTCTTTATGATGTGAATGATGAGGTAGAAATTCTGGATTAAGAAAGGTTTATTCCTATGAAAAGCATCAGTCTCTACGTAGATAAGGACAGCTATTTAACCAGACTTCACCCCTTTGCCAAGATGGTATATATTCTGGCGGCCATCAGCGTGCCTCTCATTGGAGGCGCGCTGTGGATGTACGGGCTGTTTCTGGCGATCAGTCTGATCCTTTTAATCAGCGGAGGAATCCTTAAAAAGGTTTTTCCGCTGATTGCATTTTCATTTACCATTCTCATTACTATTTTTTTGATCCATGGTCTGTTTAACAAAGAGAATGAAACCATCCTGTTTCGAGTGGGAGCCCTGGCATTTTACAGGGAAGGTCTTCTTTATGCATGCCGGATCGGTCTGAATATTTTAAATATGCTTCTGGCTTTTGCTGCATTTGTTCTTACCACCAGACCGGCATATCTGGTAGACGATCTGGAACAGGCGGGTTTTTCTCCCAGATTCGGATATATGATCACCTCTGTTTTTCAAATCATTCCTCAGATGATGGGAACCATGAATACTATTTTAGATGCCCAGAGAAGCCGGGGAATGGAAACCGAAGGAAGTTTATTTACCAGAGCTAAGGCATTTATTCCCCTGATTTCTCCAGTAGTCAGCAGTTCCCTCATCAATACCAGAGAACGGGCGATCGCTCTTGAGGTCAGAGGGTTTGGCTCTAAAAATAAAAAGACATTTTTAAGAGAGGACCGGCTATCGGGAGGAGACAAAGGGTTTATGATTCTTATGGCTCTTCTGATTGCAGCCTCGGCTGTCTGGAGGATCGTATATGGCATTCATTGAAGTAAAAGGTTTAAAATATAAGTATCCCCATACCAGTAAGCTGGTTCTGGACGGAATTGATTTTGAGGCGGATAAGGGACAGTTTATCGGCATTATCGGTGAAAATCAGGCGGGGAAAAGTACACTCTGCCAGGCATTTGCAGGGCTTGTTCCAACCATGTTCCGTGGAGCGTACGGGGGAAAAGTGATCATTGACGGTGTAGAAGCATCGAAGGTACCAATTGCAGTTCTCTGTCAGAAGGTGGGTCTTGTGTTTCAGAATCCGTTTAATCAGCTGTCCGGTGCGAAAGATACGGTTTTTGAGGAAATTGCTTTTGGACTTCAGAACCTGGGGATTCCAAGAGAAGAGATCGGAAAAAGAGTGGATAAAGCGCTGAAGCTTCTGGATATTATTAAATATAAGGACAGGAATCCCTTTGATTTATCAGGGGGACAGATTCAGAGAGTAGCAATTGCCAGCATTCTTGCCATGGAACCTGAGGTTTTAGTCCTGGACGAGCCCACATCCCAGCTGGATCCCCAGGGCAGCGAAGACGTGTTCCTGGTGGTTGAAAAACTGGCGAAGACGGGAATCACCATTATTATGGTGGAGCAGAAGATGGAAAAGCTGGCGGCTTATTGTGATAAAATACTTCTGCTTCATCGTGGATCACAGGTGGCTTATGATGTTCCGGAACGCATTTTTTCCAGAGATGATTTAGAGGAGCTTGGGGTGGAACCACCCGTCTATACTCAGGTTTCAAAAGCGCTTTCCGTCTATAGGAAAGAGGGGGATGACTTACTTTATCCCGTAACCTTAAAACAGATACAAAGCTACAAGGATCAGTTTCCCGTTACCATTTCAAAAACAGGAAGAGAGCGAACTCCTGACAAACTGGGTCAGGATATATTTACCATAAAGGATCTGGGCTTTCATTATATACCCGGCGCTCCGATCATTGAAAATCTCACCCTTTCCCTGGATATAAGACCAACTGCAGTGATTGGTCAGAACGGCGCCGGAAAAACCACACTGGTTAAGCTGCTTAAGGGACTTTTAAAACCCGGGGCAGGAACCGTACTTCTGGAAGGGGAGGATATTTCCGGGCGTACCGTAGCCCAGCTTGCAAAAAAAGTAGGATATGTATTTCAAAATCCCGATGACCAGATTTTTAAGAATCAGGTTTTAGAAGAGGTGATGGTAGGTCCCTTAAACATCGGTATGACAAGAAAAGAAGGGGAGCAGCGTGCCAGGGAAGCTCTTGAGATGGTAGGTCTCCTCCATGCAGAAAAAGAAAATCCTTATGATCTGGATTTGTCTGAACGAAAGATGGTGGCAATTGCATCCGTCGTGGCAATGGATCCCAGGGTGCTGATATTAGATGAACCCACCATTGCCCAGGATGCCAGGGGGCGGGAGGTGCTGGGACAGCTGATTCGTACCATGACAGAGAGAGGAAAATTTGTACTGGCAATCCTTCATGATATGGATTTCGTTGCCCGGTATTTTGAACGGGTTATTGTTATGGCAGGAGGAAAGGTGATATCAGACGGACCGGGAGAGAAGATATTTTATGAGAAAGACACTCTTACAAAAGCACGGCTGGAACCGCCTCACATCACAAGGCTTTGTGAAATCCTTGGATACCAAGGCACATTTTTGACAACAGAGGACATCAGAAAAATAAGGCAGGAGTAATAAAACGTGGAAGGCAGCAGAAGAAGAAAGAAAATTGTGGAACTGTTAATGGAAGAAGGAAAGCCCATATCCGGAGGAGATTTAGCCCAGAGACTTGGCGTCAGCAGACAGGTGGTGGTACAGGATATTGCATTGTTGCGTGCAGAAAGTAAAATGATCCTGTCCACCAATAAAGGCTATTTGCTTCATCTGGAAAAGAGAGAAGAGGAATCCTCTTTTGTAAGAATTTTCAGAACTAGACATAAGACAGAAGATACCCTGGAGGAACTGAATACCATTGTTGATTATGGCGGAAGAATCAGGAACGTGTTCATCGAACACCAGTTATACGGACAGATCGAGGTGGATTTAATTATTAATAACCGTCTGGATGCGGCAGAATTTATGGAGCATTTAGAATCCTCCAAAGACCAGCCCTTAAATGTGCTGACAGGAGGCTGCCATTATCATACCGTAGAGGCAGACTCGGAGAAGAATCTGGATTTTATTGAGGCGGAGCTGAAAAAGAAAGGCTATCTGTTATAGGATAAGACGTTTTCCCCCTTTTCGAATCGTTTGAAGTATGATATGATATTGTATTATTGAAGTGACTGATATGGAGGAAGAAAGATGGAAGATAACAAAGAAGAAATAATTTCTAAAAACTTTATTGAACAGGAGATAGACAAGGATCTTTCAGAAGGCGTTTATAACCATGTGCAGACCAGATTTCCGCCGGAGCCAAACGGTTATCTGCATATTGGACATGCCAAATCCATCCTGTTAAACTATGGCCTGGCTAAAAAGTATGGCGGAAAATTCAACCTCCGTTTTGATGATACAAACCCGACAAAAGAAAAGACGGAATTCGTGGAATCTATTATTGAAGATGTGAAATGGCTGGGAGCAGAATTTGATGACAGACTTTACTTTGCTTCCAACTACTTTCAGGAGATGTACGACTGTGCCGTTCTTTTAATCAAGAAGGGAAAGGCATTTGTCTGTGATTTAACGGCTGATGAAATAAGGGAGTACCGTGGGGATTTTAAGACTCCTGGTAAGGAGAGCCCTTACAGAAACCGGAGTGTGGAAGAGAACCTAAAGATGTTTGAAGAGATGAAGGACGGTAAATACAAAGACGGCGAAAAAGTGTTAAGAGCCAGAATTGATATGTCATCTCCCAACATCAACATGCGTGATCCGGTTATCTACCGTGTGGCACGTATGACCCATCATAACACCGGGGATACATGGTGTATCTACCCCATGTATGATTTTGCACATCCAATTGAAGATGCCATTGAACATATTACCCACTCCATCTGTACCCTGGAATTTGAAGATCACAGACCGCTTTATGACTGGGTAGTAAAAGAGTGTGAATTTGAAAATCCTCCCCGTCAGATCGAATTTGCAAAGCTTTATCTGACCAATGTGGTAACTGGAAAGCGTTACATCAAAAAGCTTGTTGAGGATAACATCGTTGACGGTTGGGAAGATCCAAGACTGGTATCTATCGCAGCATTAAGAAGAAGAGGCTATACGCCGGAATCCCTTCGTATGTTTGTTGATTTAGTAGGTGTTTCCAAGGCAAACAGCTCTGTTGACTACGCGATGTTAGAGTACTGCATCAGGGAAGATTTAAAACTGAAAAGACCCAGAATGATGGCGATTTTAGACCCCATCAAGCTGGTAATTGATAATTATCCGGAAGATACCACAGAGTATCTTGATGTAGCCAATAACCTGGAGAATCCGGAACTGGGTGAGAGAAAAGTTCCATTTGGAAAAGAACTTTACATCGAGCGGGAAGATTTTATGGAAGAGCCCATTAAAAAGTACTTCCGTTTATTCCCAGGCAATGAAGTCCGCCTCATGAACGCTTATTTTGTGACCTGTACCGGCTGCGAAAAAGATGAGAACGGCAATGTTACGGTTGTTCACTGCACGTATGACCCGGAGACAAAGAGTGGTTCCGGATTTGAGGGCAGAAAAGTGAAAGGAACCATTCACTGGGTAGCTGCTTCAACTGCACAGAAGGTGGAGTGCCGCTTATATGAGAACATCGTGGACGAAGAAAAAGGAAAGTTAAACGAAGACGGAAGCTTAAACTTAAATCCCAATTCCCTGACTGTTTTAAAGAACTGTTATGTGGAGCCCAGCTTTGAAGGAGCAAGGGCATATGACAGCTACCAGTTTGTAAGAAACGGCTTCTTCTGTGTTGACTGCAAGGACAGCACACCGGAGCATCTGGTATTCAACCGGATCGTATCCTTAAAGAGTTCTTTTAAAATTGGAAAATAGTACAGCTGAACAAAAATGCCGCATGACCGCAAGATAAGGGACGTGCGGCATTTTTTCCTATCCGGTAAAGGAGGATTGTTGTTACCATGGAACTGATGATACCTTTAAAGAACCAGCCAGGCTGGCCTTATTACAGCCAGATTTACAATTACATTAAGAATGAAATTGTAAAAGGCAATCTAAAGCCTGCAGTTCGCCTCCCCTCCACCAGACTTTTGGCGGAGCATTTAAAAGTCAGCAGGAGTACCACCCAGATGGCCTACGAGCAGCTTTTATCAGAAGGCTATATTGAGTCGGTTCCCTGCCGTGGTTATTTTGTATTGAAAATCGACGGACTCATTCATACCGGACAGGAGACTTTAAAAAGCCAGCCCTCTTTTTTTACTGCTGCAAAAGAGGAAGTAGGGGAGAAAAAGAAGTGGGACGTGGATTTTTCCCCAAGAGGGATTGATCTTTGTAATTTTCCCTTTAATACATGGAGGCGGATATCAAAAAATACGCTGATCGATGATAACAGAGAGATCTTCGCAGCAGGAGATCCCCAGGGGGAGTACCTGTTTCGGGAAGCAATCCGTTCCTACCTTCATTCTGCCAGAGGAGTCAACTGTCTCCCGGAACAAATCATTGTAGGTGCAGGAAGCGAATATCTTCTGATGCTTCTGTCTCAGATACTGGGAAGGGACAGAACCATTGCCATGGAAAATCCCACTTACAGACAGGCATACCGGGTGTTTGACAGTTTGCAGTATCAGGTGGTACCAGTCGATATGGATCAGTCTGGAATGGACGTCTCGCTGCTTGAAAAAAGCGGTGCAGATATTGCCTATGTCATGCCCTCTCATCAGTATCCCACTGGTATTATTATGCCGGTAAAACGAAGGCAGGAGCTGCTTGCATGGGCGTACCAACAGGAGAACCGGTATTTAATTGAGGATGATTACGACAGTGAGTTCCGTTATAAGGGAAAGCCGATTCCTGCCCTGCAGGGTATGGATGACAGGGAGCGGGTGATTTACTGCGGCACCTTCTCCAAATCCATTGCTCCCGCCATCCGTGTCAGTTACGTGGTGTTACCCATCCCTCTGTACCAGATTTATCAGAAACGGATCAGTTTCTATGCTTCCACGGTATCAAGAATAGATCAGAACATATTGTATCAGTTCCTGTCAGAGGGACATTATGAGCGTCATTTAAACCGGATGAGAGCCGTTTATAAGTCCAAGCACGATGTGTTAACTGCCGGTTTAAAGTCCTTTGAAGATCAGTTTTTAATTGGGGGAGAACATGCGGGACTGCATCTGCTGCTGACAGACCGGAAGGGAAGAAGCGAGGAAGAACTGGTCTTAAGAGCAGAGAAGAAAAACGTAAAAGTATATGGTTTGTCCGGATCCTTTATTCATAAGGAGCATAACAAATATCCACCTACGGTTATTCTTGGATTTGCAAATTTGACTGAGACGGAAATACAAAAAGGGATTGCTCTTTTAGAAGAAGCCTGGTCGGTTGACGGCAGTAAGGGGGGAAGTTCGTGAATTATGATGGAAATAAAGCCAGAAGAGAAGAAAATATAAGAATTGGCGTCACCATTGCTCTGGTATCCCTGTTGATGCTTCTTTTAAGTGTGGCAGGAACTATTAGAAACAGTAAGGAAGTACAGAATAAGGATAAACCGCTTAAGAAGACGGAGTTATCTCAGATTCAGGAAAAAAATATACCACCGGAAACGGCGGTTACAGAAATGGCGGATACGGGAATTTCACTGACTGCGGCCAATCGTGAATTTTTAGAAGGGCTGGGCGGCAGATTGAAAGACGGGGATCTGGAAGGAGCTGCAAGGTTAGTAGAAGCAAATGGTGATTCCATTGCTGAATTTCCCTGTATGTATTCAGAAGGGATGTTGAGACGTGAAATCAAGGATGGAACAGGAATCGTATTTTTAAAGCCCACTGTCGTATTTTATGGGGATTTTAAAAATGGAATGCCGGAAGGAACTGTTTCGGCCATCTCAGTCCTTAGTCTGGAAGAAGGCAAACGATATGATTATTCCTATGGAAGCTGGAAGAATGGAAAGATGAACGGCAACGGTGAATGCGGTTACCGTTATTACGATGGGGTTACACAGGACATTACTGTTAAAACTTCTAAAAACGGAATGTTTCAGGATGACCTCATGCAGGGAGACATCACTTATTCCAGTACCAACAGGCAGGGGGAGACCGCTGTGTGGCAGTTTCAGACGAAAGACGGAGTGATTGTATTAAATGACCGTTGGATCAAAGAAACAGATGCAAAGGGTGCAGTGATTTATAAACTCCTTGCCAATGGGGAAAAGGACCACGCCTATGCTCTTAGTGAACGAGCCATAGGTGAGGATCGATGGAGAAACTTAATTTCGTTTTCCCAAATGGAGGGAGGAGGCACCAGTCAGTGAATCAGGAGATTATAAACCGTCTTGCAGTGATCACTGAGGAGGAACGGGAGATCATAAACGGCAGAACGGAAATCGACCGGAAGCGGTATACAGAGAGCCAGGAGCTGGTGATTGACAGCAGAAAGATGTTAGAGCATGGTAAAATGATCCGCATCAGGCCTCATACCAGATTTGTCCATTTCCCAAGACATAAACATAATTATATAGAAGTAATTTATATGTGCCAGGGAGAGACCACCCACCGGATTGACGGAGAAGAAGTAGTATTAAAAACCGGGGAACTGCTGTTTTTAAATCAGCATGCGACACAGGAAATACTTCCTGCAGGTGAGGGAGATATTGCCGTTAACTTTATCATTCTTCCAGAGTTTTTTGATACTGCCTTTCAGATGATGGGAGAGGAGAAGAACCTTTTAAGAGATTTTCTGGTAGGCAGTCTTTGCTTTGATCCACGCTATGCCAGTTACCTGCATTTTCAGGTGGCAGACGTTCTTCCAGTACAGAATCTGGTGGAAAATATGGTATGGACTCTGCTCAATGACCAGCCAAATAAAAGAAGTATCAATCAGGTTACAATGGGGCTTTTATTTCTTCAGCTCATGCACTACACCGATAAGATCAGCCATACATCAGAAAGTTTTGACCAGAAGTTGACTTTTCAGGTTTTAAAATTTATCGATGAAAATTATAAAGACGGGGAACTGACAGAACTTGCAGCCAGCTTAAACTACAATATTTACTGGCTGAGCAGAGCAGTAAAACGTCTCACCGGCCGGACATTTAAGGAACTCATTCAGATTAAGCGGCTGAATCAGGCTTCCTTTCTTCTTCTGAATACCAGACTCTCTATCACGGATATATCCATTGCAGTAGGATATGACAATACCAGTTATTTTCATCGTATTTTCCGGAATTACTACGGCATGTCTCCAAAAGAATACAGGGATAAGAATGTAACGCTGCCATTTCCCGATGGGAAGAGATAACAGTATTAAGGAGTATCCCTTTTCTTCTTTGTTAAGGATGATAAACCGAAAGTGATACTTTAATAATGAAGAAAAGAAAACAAAGATAATTTATTAATAACTTGTATTTTTGTAATAATGAAAAACAATTCTGCATATACTTGGTTATATATGGTTAATTAATTAATATCTGTAAAGGAGAGGACCAGTATGCCAAGAGGAGTCAGAAAAACAGCGCTTGAGAAACTTCAGGAAGAGTTAACGGAAGTTCAGGAATCCATCAAGCAGTATAAGGAAAGTCTTATTACACTGGATGAAAAGGAAAAAGAGATTCAGGATAAAATAAAGCTGGAACAGTTTAAGGAAGTATCCACAATACTGGACGAGCACGAAATGTCTATTATGGATTTAAAGGAATTACTTATTTCTTCCAAGGCTGAGTAGGAAGTTTAAAAGCAATTGGGTGAGAATGCGAATAAGGACGCTAATTTATCTATGCTTAAGCTGGTAATTCTTATTTATGCAAAATGGTATTGAAAAAATAATCAAGCGTCACGGAAAAACTGAATTTCAGTATTCCGTGACGTTTTGTATTGTGGTAGATTATTATAATTTGTCTTTGTCTGGGCATGGATCGTATCACTGCAAGGGCGTTGGCCTTCTATCTATACATAGATAGGAGGTGGTGCGGATGAAATATGACTTTAAAGACCTTATGGCCTTTGGTATGTTCATTTTAGCATTACTTACCTTTATTTTTTATAATTGTAAGTAGCGTTTTTCTATAAAGTCCTGGAAACAGGCATAGAAAACCACCCTTGTAAAACATTGGACGTGTTTGAGGGTGGAATTTTCTATCTTATTCATGGCCAACCCCTTGTGGAGGGGGGTGTTCCTTTTGTGATTCTAATATAACATATCTGTATATCAAAATCAAGAGAGCAACCGCTATTTTCCTGCCCTTTCATTGCCACGCTTGTGTTCCCTAAATTGACAAACTTTTGGAGGATTTATGAGAAAACTATTAACCGTAGGTACGCTGTCAGCGTGTCTCGCACTTACTATGCCCCATCATCAATCTTATGGAGGCAATGAAGAAAACTGTTGATATAAATTAAAAAAAGACCACTCGAAAGCAGTCTTTTTAATGTTTATGCGAGGTTAACGTTTACAGCTTGTAACCCACGATTACCCTCTGTAACATCAAATGTTACAGACTGTCCGTCATCTAATGACTTATAACCGTCCATAGCGAGACCTGAGAAATGAACGAAAATATCGTTACCCTTCTCGTCGCTGATAAAACCAAATCCCTTTTGCGCATTAAACCATTTTACTGTACCTTTATTCATTAAAGATACCTCCTTAAATTATAATTATATTTGATAAAACTAAAAATCGCACATATGCGTAAATCATCAATAGAATAATGACTTACGTATATATGCGAAATCAAGACTTTATTAAAATACTATTTGAAGTATAACACGATAATTTGAGTATGTCAAGAAAAAATAAAAAATTGAATAGTCGGGAGTTTACGGGTAACATGTAAAATGGGTTAACATCACTGTTCATAAATAAACGGAATAACCTCTTCACGCTTGATGTTCAATACATAAGCAAACTCCTCGCAAAGCGCTTTTTCAGCATCCTTAAGAAAGTCTTCATCGGAGATCTGTAGTTTATTATTTTTATTCGTGTTTTTTATCTCTTGTTTGTGCCAACGTAAAGTTTTTACCATTTTTACAAGTTCGTAATGGTTACCATCTGCAAGAATCTGGCGGTATAATTCTTTTCGCTTACGATTATCATTATTCCAAATGTGATCTTTATCCGGCATTTTTTTTAGTAGAGAGAAAATTTCATCGGCAGAGAGAATGTGGCGAATTTCAGTTTTTCTTCTGCTGCTAATAGATGAAATGTATACTGTAGCGGCAGCATGGTAAACAGGTTTGAGTACATAATATTGGCTGATTTTTTCATCCATACACATATCCTGTAATCCGGTAACCTCACAAATACCATGACTTCCGTATATAAAGACATCACCTATGTTCATAATATCTCACCTCTTTCTAATAAAATAAAAAATGCAGTTCACTAAAACCGGACTCACGTACCCGTAAAGCAAACCACACCTTTGATATTTATATTATACCATAATTGCAGACGACGTGTATACGGCGATTATACCCAAACTTACGACTATATTACGTGTTAATCTATTTAATATTTTCTAGTAACTATAAAAGAAAGTGCAAATAAGGACGTAGTTTTAATTAAACAGCGTCCTTATTTTTTATTTAAATATCCGTTATGATATAAATAGAAATGTGGGTATCCCTTTATGCCCAGAGAGCATGGGCAATAATAATGAAAGAGTGTGGTGCGTATGGAAAAATATTATCTTGCGGTAGACATAGGAGCCTCCAGCGGTCGTCATATACTCGGTACTGTAAAGGACAACAAGATAATTCTGGAAGAGATTTACCGTTTTGACAATGGAATGAGGCAGGAGAATGGTCATTTATCCTGGGATGTGGAGTCCTTATTTGCTGAAATAAAAGAGGGACTGAAGCAGTGTAAAAAACTTGGTAAGATACCCGTCAGCATGGGCATTGACACCTGGGCAGTGGATTTTGTTCTTCTTGATGAGGAGAATAAAATTCTTGGAAGGGCAGCAGGATACCGGGATGACAGAACAACGGGAATGGATGAAAAGGTATATGAAATCATTTCACAGAATGATTTATATAAGAGAACAGGAATTCAAAAACAGATCTTTAACACAATTTATCAGCTGATGGCTGTTAAAGAGAAAGAACCAGATCTTCTTAAGAGAGCAGAATCGCTTCTTATGATTCCAGATTACTTTCATTTTCTGCTGACAGGAGAAAAGAAGCAGGAGTATACCAATGCTACCACTACCCAGCTGGTCAGCCCTGTAACTGAGGATTGGGATTATGAACTGATTCGTATGCTTTCCTATCCGGAGAAGTTATTTAGACCCCTTTCCATGCCTGGAACAAAGGTAGGCCAGTTCACTGAGGATATTATAAAAGAGGTGGGATTTTCCTGTACTGTGGTATTACCTGCCACCCATGATACCGGTTCTGCGGTAATGGCTGTTCCTAAAGTTCCGGGAAGAGAAGAACTTCAGGAGGACATACTATACATCAGCTCAGGAACCTGGTCGCTTATGGGAACCGAACTTCCGGCTGCCGACTGTTCCATCAAAAGTATGGAAGCTAATTTTACCAACGAAGGCGGTTATGAATTCCGTTATCGGTATTTAAAAAATATTATGGGACTTTGGATGATACAGTCAGTGAAAAAAGAGCTGGCTGAGAGGGGTGAAATTTATTCCTTCGCAGAACTGTGTGAGCTTGCATCAAAGGAAAGTATCCCGTCTCTGGTTGACTGTAACGATAACTGCTTTCTGGCTCCTGAGAGTATGATAAATGCGGTTGCTGAGTTCTGCCATAGAAATAACCAGCCTGTACCAAAAAGTGCAGGAGAAATTGCGGCGGTGATTTATAACAATCTTGCTGTATGCTATAAAGAGACAACCAAAGAGCTTCAGTCCATTACAGGAAAAACATATTCCAGTCTTCATGTGGTGGGAGGCGGTTCCAATGCAGCTTACCTAAATGAATTAACTGCAAAACAGACGGGGAAAACGGTTTATGCCGGACCGGGAGAAGCCACTGCAATTGGAAATCTGCTGGCTCAGATGATTTCATACGGAGAATTTGAAGATTTAAAAACAGCAAGAGAAGCAGTATACCAGTCATTTGCTGTAAAAGAATATAAGCCGCTGTAATCGGCTGTGAATAGGAGAGGAACGATATGATCAGAAAATCATTTAAAATGTATTTAAATGAAGGCATGGCGGAGGAATATGAGAGACGCCACAATCTGCTTTGGCCGGAAATGAAAGAAATGATTCATGAATGCGGCGGACATAATTATTCCATATTTTTAGATGAAGAAACCAATGTGCTTTATGGCTATATTGAAATAGAAGAGGAAGAGAAATGGGCGAAATCTGCAGATACACCCATTAACCGGAAATGGTGGGATTATATGGCGGACATTATGAAAACTAATCCTGACAACAGCCCTGTTTCAGACGGATTAAAACCGGTATTCCATTTAGACTGAAAAAAAAGAAAGGAAGAAATAAATATGACAATCAAAGAAAGATATGAAGCAGCAAGGGAATCATATAAAGCAGTAGGCGTTGATACAGACCAGGTACTTCTTGCACTGAAACAGATCCCCATCTCCATGCACTGCTGGCAGGGTGATGACGTAACCGGATTTGACGGAGCCGGTGCATTATCAGGAGGAATCCAGACCACCGGAAATTATCCGGGACGGGCACGCAATTCCAAAGAACTGATGGCAGATATGGACAAGGCGCTGAGCCTGATTCCTGGAAAACACAGAATCAATCTTCATGCAAGCTACGCAGTCTTTGAAGAGGGAGAATGGGCTGACCGGGATAAGCTGGAACCAAAGCATTTTGCAAAATGGGTGGAATTTGCGAAAGAGAGAGGAATTGGTATTGATTTTAATCCTACCTTATTTTCCCATTCAAAAGCAGAGCATGCCACCTTATCAAGCGAAGATCCTGAAATAAGGGCATTCTGGATCCGCCATGTACAGGCGTGCATCCGCATTTCCCAGTATTTTGCCGAAGAGTTAGGTACACCCTGTACCATGAATATCTGGATTCCAGACGGATTTAAGGACATTCCTGCCGACCGTACCTCACCAAGAGCGAGATTAAAAGATTCCCTTGACCAGATTCTTTCCATGGATTACGATAAGTCTAAGGTATTTGTCGCAGTGGAATCAAAGGTATTTGGCATTGGTATGGAAAGCTGTACCGTAGGCTCCCATGAATTTTATATGAACTATGCATCAAAGAATGATATTCTCTGCCTGTTAGACAGTGGACATTATCATCCGACGGAGGTAGTTTCTGATAAGATCTCTTCCATGCTTCTGTTTTTTGATAAAGTAGCACTTCATGTAACCAGACCAGTTCGCTGGGACAGTGATCATGTGGTATTGTTTGACGATGAGACGAAAGAGATCGCAAAAGAGGTTGTGCGCGGCGGAGCAGACCGTGTCCTTTTGGCTCTGGACTTTTTTGATGCCAGCATCAACCGTTTAAGCGCCTGGGTAGTAGGAATGAGAAATATGCAGAAAGCTCTTTTGAACGCCCTTCTGCTTCCCAATGAGAAGCTGGCTGCTTTACAGGAATCCCGTAATTTCACAGAGCTTATGATGCTTCAGGAAGAGTTAAAGCTCTACCCGATCGGTGATGTATGGAATTATTTCTGTGAGATAAACGGAGTACCTGCAAAAGAAGACTGGTTCAGCCAGATTACCGCATATGAAAAAGAAGTGCTGGCAGACCGCAAATAGAGGAGAAGAAACATGAAGATATTAGATGCAGAATTTGTAAAAGGCTTTATCCGTATGTGTGACGATGGTTTTAACCAGAACTGGCATGAAAGAAACGGAGGAAATTTAAGCTACCGGATTAAGGCAGAAGAAGTGGAGTCTGTAAAGGAAGAATTAGATCAAAACACTTCCTGGCAGCCCATCGGAACAACGGTTAAGGATCTGGCAGGAGAATATTTTATGGTAACAGGAAGCGGAAAATATTTTCGTAATGTGATTTTAGATCCGGCTGCAAACACCTGTATCATAGAAATCGATGAATCCGGAGAAAATTACAGGATCTGCTGGGGCCTTGTAAACGGAGGACGCCCTACCAGTGAGCTGCCTTCCCATTTAATGAATCATGAAGTGAAGAAGATTGCAACCAATGGTATGCACCGGGTGATTTATCATGCTCATCCGGCTAATGTAATTGCATTAACCTTTGTGCTGCCTTTGGAAGACCGTGTATTTACAAGAGAGTTATGGGAGATGGCTACCGAATGCCCCGTTGTTTTCCCAAGTGGTGTTGGTGTGGTGGGCTGGATGGTGCCAGGCGGTCGCGATATCGCAGTTGCTACCAGTGAGTTAATGAAGAAATATGACGTGGCAGTATGGGCCCATCATGGTCTCTTCGCTTCCGGTGAAGACTTTGACTTAACCTTCGGATTGATGCATACGGTTGAGAAATCAGCAGAGATTCTGGTAAAGGTTTTATCCATACGTCCGGATAAACTGCAGACAATCACACCACAGAACTTTAAAGATCTTGCCCGTGATTTTAAAGTTACCCTTCCGGAAAAGTTTCTTTACGAAAAATAATGAAATGTTAACCTGAAACAACAATCAGGTTGACAATATAAAAATCCCTTTGTATAATGATGAAAAATGACATCATTCTACAGGGGGATTTTTCATGAAAAATTCAAAAACAAAAGAAATTACGTTATGTGCTTTGTTTGCATCTCTGACCGCAATCCTGTCTCAAATTACCATCCCCATCGGACCGGTACCCGTTAATTTTGCTCATCTTTCTACCTTTCTAGCGGCAGGGTTACTGGGATCAAGGCTGGGGGCATTAAGCCAGCTTACCTTTGTTTTGATGGGCGCAGCAGGTCTTCCGGTATTTTCCGGATTTAACGGAGGGCTTACCAGGTTAGCGGGACCTACGGGCGGATATATTATCGGTTATGTAGTATCAGCTTATGTGACAGGATGGGTTTTGGAGCGTTTTGGAAAACGCACGGTTAAAACCCTTGCTTTGTCCATACTGGCCGGCTGGCTGGTTACTTACTCATTTGGAACCCTGTGGTTTTCCTATATTACCCACACCTCTTTTACAGCAGCTCTCAGTCTTTGCGTAATCCCGTTTCTGCCGGGTGATTTATTAAAGACATGCATCACCATCGTTTTAGTCCGCCGTTTATATTCTGTATTTCAAAGAACTTTGCAGTGGTAATGAAGAATAAGAGGAGGACAGAAATGACAGATCCGTACATAAATCTTACAAAGGAAGATGCCAGGTCCATTCTTCTGATGCCGGATGAAGAACTACCCAAACTTCTTGAAGCAGCTTATACATTGCGAAAGAAGCATAAAGGGAATATGGTGAGTATACACCTGCTTACCAATGCCCGCAGTGGTAACTGTTCCCAGAACTGCGCTTACTGCGCCCAGTCCGGACAGGCAAAAACGGACATTGATACTTATGAACTAATCTCCTGTGAGAAGCTATTACAAGACGGTTATCTGGTTAAAGAAAAGAAGCTGGCAAGGCACTGCATCGGATTAAGCGGAATCCGTTTTTCTGACCAGGAGATTGTTGCATTTGCCAGTGAAATTAAAAAACTGAAAAAAGAAAGTCATACTCCGGTCTGCTGTTCCATCGGATTTCTTACAAAACAGCAGGCGATGATATTAAAAGAAGCCGGTGTGGACAGAATCAACCATAATTTAAATACAGGCAGAAACTATTATCCCAATATCTGCACAACCCACACCTATGAGCAGCGGATTGCCAATATTAATATGTTAAAAGAGATGGGATTTGAACTTTGCTGCGGCGGAATCGTGGGATTAGGAGAAAAGCCGGAAGATGTGGTGGACATGCTGTTTGAGATTGGGGATTTAAGTCCAAAAGCAGTCCCCATTAATTTTCTCATACCCATAAAAGGTACGGCGCTGGAACATCAGAGTACAGCCATTCTAACTTCTGAATACTGCTTAAAAGTACTTTGTCTGGCCAGACTTTTAAATCCCCGATCAGATATCCGGTGCGCGGCAGGAAGGGAGCTTTATTTAAAGGGAAAAGAAAAATGGATGTTTTATGCGGTTGATTCTGTATTTGCTTCTGGGTACCTTACTGCAGGCGGTGAAAGCATTGACAGCACCATTAAAATGATTGAAGAAGCCGGGTTTGAATATTGCATTGAACCTTAATAAAACAGAAAGAAACCCCTGATCCCCTCAAGATTGAGGGGCAGGGGAGTTGAAGTGCCGATGACACTTATTAATCGCTATATTAAAATCCTTTCACCCATAGAATTTTTATTAATCCAGCTTATTCGTACATACCCCATCAAAATTAAACACATAGTCCTTACCGTCAATTTTTAAAGTAGTATCCTTAACCAGTTTTCCCTGATTATCCAAATAAACCCACGCATGATTATGTTTCACCCAACCAGTTATATTTTTGTTATCTTTTTTTAGATACCATGCATCTTCCTTACTGTACCACCCGTCTGTTGATTCCGGATCTCTTACATAATAATCTTTCAGTTGAAGATCAACCAGTGAACCATCTGCGCCTTGAATGTAGTACGCTTCAGTTGAACCAATATTTTCTGATTCAACCCTAACTCCATTAGAATCAAGTTTGTATCCATCTATCGTAGTATTCTTAAGCGCTACGCCATTATTATCGTAATAAGACCATTGCCCATCATCGTAATTCCAGCCTTTTTTCTCGTCAATATTAGTACACACGCCATTTTGATCAAATATATAATTCTTATCGTCGACTTTTATTGTTGTATTACTTACCATGACGCCTTGCTCGTCGAAATAGTACGTATTACCACCAACGCCAACCCAGGCCTTTGTCATATTTTTTCCATCAAGTTTACAATACCACTTGCCATTTTCCTGGTACCAACCATTATACTGACTTTTGTCATTTGTGGTTTTGCGCTCTTTTGCTTTTACTAACTTACCATGTTCATCCAATACATTTTCGTCTATAGTGGTGTTTTTTAACATAATTCCATTCTCATCAAAATAATACCAGCCTGAATCGCCATCATCCAGCACCCAGCCTTTATAAACCTTATTTGTACAGACGCCATTCTCGTTGAATGTGTAATCTTTTCCCTCAATTTTTAGAGTTGTATGATTAACCATGATCCCCTGCCCGTCAAAGTAGAACCATTTTCCAGAATCAAATAGCCAGTATTCCGTCTCATTCGTACTATCCTGTATACCATACCAATTATCAATTACCTTATCGACTACCTGTTTATAATACCAATTGTTATTTTGATGGTACCAGCCGGAGCCTCGCCCCGGAGCAGTTAATGCGGAACTAGTTGTTTTTAGAAGATTATCCGCATTTAATGCTTTTACCTCCAGATTATTTGTAAATATAACACTTGCCGCAATGGCGCAGCTTAAAATCACCTTACCTGTCACCTTATAAGAACCTTTATGAAATCCTTTTATCATTGTAATTCGCTCCTTTATTTGATTTTTTGTTTCGAAATAGATTGGTAATTGTGAGTATTTATTTCTATTTAAATATAATCTTGAATAGTTTAAAAGTGTCATTCCATATTCAATGCTTTCCTCTTCATCAAGAATTTCAAGAACAAACGCATCACAGCAGCACTCTCTGTAAAGTTTCATTTTTTTAACTGCAAGCCACACAAGAGGATTATACCAATGAATATTAAGTGCAATGATACTGAGTAGATTATAAATTAGGTCTTTTCTTTTATAATGAACCAATTCATGAAGAAGAATGTGGGAAAGCTGGGGGGTATCACATACTTTAATGATGTACTCTGGAATATAAATGGTAGGTTTAAAAATTCCGGAAATACATGGGCTATTAATCTGATTATTGATTACGATAGGGATCTCTGACTTTATAGATAACAATACTTTAAGCTCTTGAATTAAAGCCAGTGACTTCGAATCTAAGATATCTGTTCTTTTTTTCATTTTACTTTTGAACTTATATTGTGCAATTAATAAAAAGAGACTTAATAAAACTACTCCATCTAACCATACAACTGCCGCTATTTTAAAAACGAATGCAATATCGCTTTGCCTTTGCATATTAACAATACTTACTTTCCCGGTGATATTGTTTCCCGGGAAAAAAGGCGGCTGACTGGCTATTATTGAATCAGTGATTAATGGTTTTTCTGTTACAGGAGAAGCCTGTTGAGATTGTACAGACATGGCGTATTTATTACTTAATGCATCAAACAAATTCATGCTTACAGGTATCGAAACAGGTATTAGTAATTTAATTAAAATCAAAATCCATACTATATTTTTTACTCTCACATTAATCTTCTTGTCAAAAGCTTTAAAAAATATGATTGCTAATGATATAAAAATGCCGGTAGATAAAGTTGATCTTAAATAGCTGAAAAAAATTTTGATTAAGTATTCCATAACAATCGTTCACCTCCTTTTGATTTCAGATTAATCTGAAGATTTATTCTGTTTTTTATCTTTTAAAATATTTTCAAGTTGTTCCAACTCCTCCACCGATAATTCTTTTTCCGCCAGAAAATTTGTTAAAAGCATGTCAAGCGCTCCATCATACACTCTTTTTAAAAAAGAATTGTTTTCATATTTGATGTATTCTTCTTTTGAGAACAAAGGAAAATAATAATAAAGTCTGCCTTCCTTTTTGTAACTTATAACACCTTTATTACTAAGCCGGGTTATAAAGGTCTTTATAGTTTGAGCTGACCAACTGTGTTTGGGGGACAAGCCATGAATGATATCTTCTGATGATAATGGATTTGATTTCCACAGAAGCTTCATCACTTCCCACTCTGATTCTGATATTTTTGAAATTTTGTTTGCCAATAAAACACCTCCTTTCATACGCCTTTTTAATGCCTGTCAATATTTAATGATCTACAGTTGTAGACTGTATCTTAAGTTTACAACTGTAGATTTTGTTTGTCAAGTATTTTTGCTGTTTTTTTATTTACCATCAGCAAAGGTGATTGCACATTAAAATATCAACACTAAAAAAGAAGTATATTTTGAGGCGGTCCTTCAAAATATACTTCTTTTCCCTGCATACGGCAGAATATTTATTGTAATTCTTCTTCCACAATGGTGGTGGTATCATCTGAAGATTCTAAAGCTTTGGAATCTGTGTTATCTTCTGGTGCTTCATCTGCAGCAGGTTGTCCGGATTCAGAAGCGTTATAGTCAAGACCACCGTCTTCGGTAATATCCATATCTTCCTCTTCTATATCTTCCTTCTCCATTGCAGAATCAAACATATCCCTGGCTGTATCAGCCACTGCAGAAGCTGCTTCCTTCGCTGTATCGCTGACGATGGTAGCCGCATCTTTCATCATATTTTTTGCTGCATTTGCTGCATCTTTTGCTGCATCTGCCATATCGGAGGCTGCTGTCTTCAGCTCATCCTTGTTTGCATGAAGGGAAACATAGTTGCGGTTCATCGTACTGTCAATTTTGGAAATGTCATCATTCCCGTCATCTTCAAAATCATGGAAGTTTTCTTCCAGCTCCTTATGGAAGGATTTGTATTTTGTAAAATAAGAGATGCCGGCGGCAACAGCACCGGCGATAGTGGCAAGTGCCACGAATTTCCCAAAACCATTACCTCTTTTTGCCATTTTAAACACTCCTTTCATTCTCTTACCTATTGTAATACTTACCCGGAAAAAAATAAAGGTATATAATAAGAAAATTTCTATAAACTATGTAAGTAACGGCTCATTCCGTTTAATTATGGTAAATTTGTAAAAAAAATATAAAGTTAGCACTCAACTATTGACAGTGCTAATAATGAGTGATATAACATATTATGTGAATAAAATATAACTTCTTTCTAAAGGCCAATCAGAAAGAAATAATAAGAAGGTTATGAGGAGGAATTGCAATGAAATTAGTACCATTATTTGACAAAGTTGTGTTAAAACCATTGGTTGCAGAGGAGACAACAAAGTCCGGTATTGTTCTGCCGGGTCAGGCAAAAGAAAAGCCACAGCAGGCGGAAGTCATCGCAGTAGGACCTGGCGGTCTTGTAGATGGTAAGGAAGTTTCCATGCAGGTGAAAACAGGCGATAAAGTAATCTTCTCCAAATATTCAGGAACAGAGATCGAAACCGGAGAAGACGACGAGAAGTATGTAATTGTAAAACAGAGTGATATTCTGGCAGTAATTGAATAATAAACGCAGTACCGGCAGGTAACAGCAGATTTTGATAAAAAGGCGTGATTTCCTTATATAAGATCACAAATTAAACTTTAAACTGGAGGAATGAATCATGGCAAAGCAGATTAAATATGGCGTAGATGCCAGAAAAGCACTTGAATCAGGAGTGAATCAGTTAGCAGATACCGTTCGTGTAACCTTAGGTCCGAAAGGAAGAAACGTTGTACTTGATAAATCATTTGGAGCACCGTTAATCACCAACGATGGTGTTACCATTGCAAAAGAGATTGAGCTGGAAGATGCATTTGAGAATATGGGTGCACAGCTTGTAAAGGAAGTTGCTACCAAAACCAATGATGTTGCCGGTGACGGTACCACAACAGCAACAGTACTGGCTCAGGCTATGATTAATGAAGGTATGAAGAACTTAGCAGCTGGTGCAAACCCAATCGTTTTAAGAAAGGGTATGAGAAAAGCTACCCAGGCAGCCATTGATGCAATTGCAAAGATGAGCGAGCCGATCAAAGGAAAAGCTTCCATCGCAAGAGTTGCAGCTATTTCTGCAGCAGATGATGAAGTTGGCGAGATGGTAGCTGACGCTATGGAGAAGGTTTCCAATAACGGCGTTATCACCATTGAAGAGTCCAAGACCATGAAGACAGAACTGGACCTTGTAGAAGGTATGCAGTTCGACAGAGGATACATTTCCGCTTACATGTGCACCGATATGGAGAAGATGGAAGCTAATCTTGACGATCCATATATTCTTATTACTGACAAGAAGATTTCCAGCATTCAGGAGATTCTTCCTTTATTAGAGCAGGTTGTTCAGTCCGGCGCAAGACTTCTTATCATTGCAGAGGATATTGAAGGCGAAGCATTAACAACTCTGATTGTTAATAAATTAAGAGGAACCTTTAATGTAGTTGGTGTGAAAGCTCCTGGCTACGGCGACAGAAGAAAAGAGATGTTACAGGATATCGCAGTATTAACAGGCGGTACAGTTATTTCTGAAGAGCTGGGTTACGAATTAAAGAACGCAACTCTTGATATGTTAGGCCGTGCAAAATCAGTGAAGATCCAGAAAGAGAACACCGTTGTTGTTGACGGTTCTGGTGACAAAGCTGCCATTGATGCAAGAATTGGTCAGATTAAGAGCCAGATCGAAGAAACAACTTCTGAATTTGATAAAGAAAAATTACAGGAAAGACTTGCAAAATTATCTGGCGGCGTAGCAGTAATCCGTGTTGGTGCTGCAACAGAGACAGAGATGAAGGAAGCAAAGCTTCGTATGGAAGATGCGTTATCTGCAGCAAGAGCAGCAGTAGAGGAAGGCGTAATTGCAGGCGGCGGTTCTGCTTATATCCATGCAATCACTGAAATTGAAGGTCTTGTAAATGGTCTGGAAGGCGATGAGAAGACCGGCGGAAAGATCATCTTAAAGGCTCTTGAAGCTCCGTTATACCACATTGCAGCCAATGCAGGACTGGAAGGAAGCGTTATCATCAATAAAGTCAAAGAAGCGAAAGTAGGCACTGGTTTTGATGCATACAAAGAAGCTTATGTAGATATGGTTGATGCTGGTATTCTTGATCCTACCAAGGTAACAAGAAGTGCACTTCAGAATGCAACCAGTGTTGCATCTACCTTATTGACAACAGAGTCTGTTGTTGCTAATATTAAGGAAAAAGCACCCGCAATGCCAGCTCCCGGCGGAATGGATATGATGTAAAATTTGTACAGAAGAGACGCCTTGCAGGTATGAGAAAGGATCCAGTATTATTATGAATGAAATGTATGCAGAATGGCTTGTAAAGCGGAAGTCTCCAGCTTATACCATGTTACTGAAAATTGTGATGGGAATTCTATGTGTCATTGCATTTTTCCTGTCCATCTCTCCGGTTTTCGGTATCTTTGGAGTAATTATTTTGTTTGCTGCCGGAGCGGCAACCTACGTCGTATTCCGAAACAGTGATGTGGAATATGAGTATCTGTTCGTGACCAATACCTTGTCCATAGACAGAATTTACGGCAAAAGCAAGCGTAAGAAAGGCTGGGAAGGATCGATGGAGGAAATTCAGATTGTAGCACCTACCGGTTCTACAGAAGCCAGAGATCATGAATCAGGCAACATGAAAGTACTGGATTTTTCTTCTAAAATACCTGATGCTAAGACTTATACACTGATTAGCCAGTCTGGTTCAGAACGGACGAAGATTATTTTTGAACCAAACGACAAGCTGCTCCGCTGTATGAAGATGACTGCACCACGCAAAGTTGTAACTCAGATGTAATAACGGGAATCAGACGGTTTAACAGACCGCCTGATTCTTTTTTTGCATTATGGGATAGTCCTTACTTTGTAGTTTGTTTTATTTGACTGACATATACGTATATGTTACAATAATATCAATACTTATCAGAAATATAAAAATGAACCCGGTATATGGAGGTTAAACAATTATGGAAAGTAAATACAGGCATCTTTATAAGCTGCTTTTAGATAAGATTGACAGGCGGGAATATGAGCCAGGAGATAAGCTTCCGGCGGAGGGAGAGCTGATGGAGGCTTACGGTGCTTCCAGGGATACGGTGCGCAAGGCTCTGGAACTTCTGGTTCAGGACGGTTATATCCAAAAAGCCAGAGGAAAGGCGGCGGAGGTTCTGGACAAGAATAAGTTTAATTTTCCTGTATCAGAAATTGCAAGCTTTAAGGAAATCTACCGTTTTTCTGATTCTAAGCCCAATACGATTGTGGAAAATTTAGAAATCATAAAGGGAGATAAAAAGCTGATGGCTGCCCTGCAGATCGGAGCGGAGGATGAGGCATTTTCTCTTGAGCGGGTCAGGGAGATCGAAGGAGAGAAGATCATCATTGACAAGGATTATTTTTCACGGAAGGTGGTGGAAAATCTGCCTCTCCGCGCGGCTCAGGATTCTGTTTACGAATATCTGGAAAAGGAGCTGGGCCTGAAAATCGGATTTGCCATGAAAGAAATCACGGTTCATATGGCTACAGATGAGGATTACCGCCTGCTGGATATGGGAAGCTACGACATGATCGTGGTGGTGAAGAGTTATACTTATCTGGAGGATTCCACCCTGTTTCAATTTACAGAATCCCGCCACAGGCCGGACAAGTTTAAGTTTGTGGATTTCGCCAGAAGGAAGCTGTAAAAGGTTATGTCAAGAGACAGAAATATATTTCTTCATATATGTTGACAAAGATATACGTATATGTTATATTCAAAACACAATAATAACATATAAGTTGCAACTATTTTAAAAACATATGGAAAAGGAGTATGGATATGGGGAAATATGAAGATGATTCCAGGCAGCTTTTGGACCTCGTCGGAGGTAAGGGGAATATAGGGGCTGTGACTCACTGTATGACCAGAATGCGTTTTGTGCTGTCAGATCCGTCAAAGGCTGATACGCAGAAGATCGAAGCATTGAAAAGCGTTAAGGGTACCTTTACACAGGCTGGACAGTTTCAGGTTATCATTGGAAACGACGTACAGACTTTTTACAATGAATTTGCAGCAATTTCAGGAATAGAAGGCGTATCAAAGGACGAAGTGAAAAAGGAAGCGAAGGGCAACATGAACCCGCTGCAGAGAGCGGTTGCAGATATAGCGGAAATATTCGCTCCCCTGATTCCCGCCATTATCGTAGGCGGTCTCATCCTGGGCTTTCGGAATATTATCGGTGAAATTAAATTCATGAACGGCGGGACAGAGACTTTGGTGGCGGTTTCCCAGTTCTGGTCCGGCGTTTACAGCTTTCTCTGGCTCTTAGGCGAGGCTATTTTCCATTTCCTCCCGGTGGGGATCACATGGTCTGTAACGAGAAAGATGGGAACTACCCAGATCCTGGGAATTGTGCTGGGTCTGACCTTAGTGTCTCCCCAGCTTTTAAACGCCTATGCCATGGCGCCGGGCGTAGAGATACCGGTCTGGGATTTTGGTTTTGTAAAGATGAGAATGATTGGTTATCAGGCACAGGTTATTCCGGCTATTTTAGCAGGCTTTGTACTGGTTTATCTGGAGAGGTTCTTTAAGAAGATCACTCCTCAGGCTATTTCCATGATTGTAGTTCCTTTCTGTTCCCTGCTTCTGGCAGTGATTGCCGCCCATGCAGTAGTTGGACCCATCGGATGGGCCATTGGCTCCGCTATATCAAAGGTGGTTTATGCAGGTCTTACTTCTAACTTACGCTGGCTGTTTGCCACCTTATTCGGCTTTGTATATGCGCCCCTTGTTATTACAGGACTGCACCATATGACCAATGCCATCGATCTCCAGCTCATGGCGGAGTTCGGCGGAACCATGCTGTGGCCAATGATTGCTTTGTCCAACATTGCACAGGGCTCCGCAGTACTGGGTATGATCTATTTACAGAAAAAGGATGAGGAATCAAAGCAGATTTCCATTCCAGCCTGTATCTCCTGTTATTTAGGGGTTACGGAACCAGCTATGTTCGGCGTGAACTTAAAGAGAGGCTTCCCTTTCCTTTCTGCGATGATCGGTTCTGCCATTGCAGCGACCGTTTCCGTTGGAATGAATGTTATGGCCAATTCCATCGGAGTTGGCGGTATTCCAGGAATTCTGTCCATACAGCCTCAGTATATGGGAATCTTTGCCATCTGCATGCTGATTGCTATTGCAGTACCTTTTGGTCTGACTGTTGTTGTGGGCAAAAAGAAAGGAATTTAGTAAATGCAGAATTTTAAAAAATCATGTGTTTATCAGATTTATCCAAAATCCTTTATGGATACAGATGGAGACGGAATCGGTGATTTAAAGGGCATTATCGAAAAGCTGGATTATCTAAAAAAGCTGGGTGTGGATTACCTCTGGCTCACTCCATTTTTCCTGTCGCCTCAGAATGATAACGGCTATGATATTGAGGATTACTGCCGGATCGATCCCTTATTTGGAACCATGGAGGATTTAGATCGCCTGATATCCGAGGCAAAAGACCGGGACATGAGGCTCATGCTTGACATGGTTTTTAACCACACTTCTACGAGACATGAGTGGTTTCAGAGGGCTCTTGCCGGGGAGAAGAAATATCAGGATTACTATTTCTTTCAGGATGGAACGGCGGGCAGTCCGCCCACCAACTGGCAGTCCAAATTCGGGGGAAATGCATGGGAGTACGTAAAAGAGCTTGGAAAGTATTATCTGCACTTATATGATGTGACCCAGGCGGATTTAAACTGGGAGAACCGGGACGTACGGGAAGAAATAAAACATGTAATTCGTTTCTGGAAAGAGAAAGGAATCCGGGGATTCCGGTTCGATGTCATCAATCTGGTTTCCAAGCCAACTGTTTTTGAAGATGACGAGGAGGGGGATGGACGCCGTTTCTACACGGATGGTCCCCGGATTCATGAGTTGCTGCGGGAAATCGTGGAGGATACAGGGCTTGATGGGGAAGATGTGGTCACAGTAGGGGAAATGTCTTCCACCACCATAGACCATTGTATTCGTTATACAAACCCGGAGGAAAAGCAGTTGAAGATGTGCTTTAACTTCCATCACTTGAAAGTTGATTATAAGGACGGGGATAAATGGTCCTTAATGCCCTATGATTTTGGGCGGCTGAAAAAGATCTTCCACACATGGCAGGAGGGAATCGCCGGGGGAAACGGGTGGAATGCAGTATTCTGGTGCAACCATGATCAGCCCAGAGCCGTATCCCGTTTCGGTGACGACGGAACCTACAGGAAGCAGTCCGCCAAGATGCTGGCTACAGTGATTCACGGGATGAGAGGAACGCCCTTTATCTACCAGGGAGAGGAAATTGGTATGACCAATGCCTGTTTCACAGATATTTCCCAGTACCGGGATGTGGAAAGTCTGAACTATTTTGATATTTTAAAGGAGCAGGGGCAGAAGGAAGAGGATATCTACCGGATACTTAAGGAACGATCCAGGGACAATGCCAGGACCCCTATGCAGTGGGACGGAGAGGAAAATGGCGGATTTACTTCCGGAACGCCGTGGCTGACTGTCAATAAAAACTGCAGGGAGATTAATGTAAAAGAAAGCCTTGCTGATCCCGATTCCATCTTTACCTATTATCAGAAGCTGGTGGAATTAAGAAAGCAGTATGATATCATCAGCGACGGGAGCTATGAACCGGTATTTGTGGATAATCAGGGTATCATGTCCTATAAAAGGGCCTTGTATGAAGAAAAGCTGCTGGTATTTGCCAACTTCACCGGGCAGGAGCAGACAGTGAAGCAGAAAGAGGTACTGGATGACTGGGATGTATTACTGTCTAATTATGATAATGTAAAAATCCATGAGGACAGTGTGATGCTAAGCCCCTTCGGCGCCGTGATGCTGTACTGGAGAGGATGATCCCAGGCTGCCGGTGAATAAAAGATCGTACAGAATTCATTGCTTTAATCAGAAGAAGTGAATTCCTGCGGTCTTTTTTTATGCGTCTGAAAACTGCCAGGCTTAAAGCCCCAGGGGTGGACCTGGTTAAGTAATTATTTATTAGAAATGTTCATTTTACTGTCCACAGAGGGCGGAAAAAAACAGGAAAATGTCCGTTGACAACCAAAGCAAAGTTTGCTAAACTATTTAACTAATAAGCAAAAATGTTTATTTTAAAAAGTATAAAATTAAGCGAAGGAGAGGAAAATAATGGGTACAATTATTGGCGAAGGCATTACATTTGATGATGTGCTGTTAGTTCCAGCTTATTCAAACGTAATACCCAATCAGGTTGATTTGTCGACCAACCTTACAAAAACCATCAAGCTGAACATTCCACTTATGAGTGCAGGAATGGACACCGTTACCGAACACCGCATGGCAATTGCCATGGCAAGACAGGGTGGAATCGGCATTATTCACAAGAACATGTCGATTGAAGAGCAGGCAGAAGAGGTTGATAAGGTTAAGAGGTCAGAAAACGGCGTCATAACGGATCCATTCTATCTTTCCCCGGAACATACATTAAAAGATGCGGACGAGCTGATGGCCAAGTTCCGTATTTCCGGCGTACCGATCACAGAGGGCAAAAAATTAGTCGGTATTATCACAAACCGTGATTTAAAGTTTGAAGAGGACTACAGCAGACAAATCAAAGAAAGCATGACTTCTGAGAATCTGGTGACAGCAAGAGAAGGAATTACTCTTATGGAAGCGAAGAAGATTCTTGCAAAGGCAAGAGTTGAGAAGCTGCCCATCGTTGATGAAGAATTTAACTTAAAAGGTCTTATTACCATCAAAGATATCGAAAAGCAGATCAAATATCCATTGTCTGCAAAAGATGGACAGGGAAGGCTTTTATGCGGAGCAGCTGTTGGAATTACCGCCAACGTTCTGGATCGTGTGGCAGCCCTTGTGGAAGCCAAGGTAGATGCTGTGGTTCTTGACTCTGCCCACGGACATTCAGAGAATGTAATCAACTGTGTCAGAATGATCAAGGAAGCCTATCCAGCCCTTTCCGTCATTGCCGGTAATGTAGCGACTGGCGAAGCGACTAAGGCTCTTATTGAAGCAGGAGTTGATGCAGTTAAGGTAGGAATCGGACCTGGTTCCATCTGTACCACCCGTGTGGTTGCAGGAATCGGTGTGCCTCAGATTTCAGCAGTTATGGACTGCTACAGCGTAGCAAAGGAACATGGGGTTCCTATCATTGCAGACGGAGGAATCAAATACTCAGGAGACTTAACAAAGGCCATTGCAGCAGGCGGAAGCGTTTGTATGATGGGAAGCATGTTTGCTGGCTGTGATGAAAGCCCGGGAACATTCGAACTGTATCAGGGAAGAAAGTATAAGGTATACCGTGGTATGGGCTCTATCGCTGCCATGGAGAACGGAAGCAAGGACCGTTATTTCCAGACAGATGCGAAAAAGCTGGTTCCAGAAGGCGTGGAAGGCCGGGTCGCATATAAAGGTATGGTAGAGGATACGGTATTCCAGATGCTTGGCGGTCTCCGTTCCGGTATGGGATACTGTGGAGCAAAGGATATTAAAACCCTTCAGGAAACAGGCAGATTTGTTAAGATCTCAGCTGCTTCCTTAAAGGAAAGTCATCCTCATGACATTCATATTACAAAAGAAGCACCAAACTACAGCATTGACGAATAATACAAAGCAGGCGGAATTCATGTTCCGCCTGCTTTTTTTAACTCTGCTTTTCTTTATGAGGAAGGCGTCCCCGGAATAACCTTTTTTTCAGCTCTTTGAGATGAAGGGGAATCAGGGGATAAATATAGCTCTTACCTGCAATGGTTTTATTAAATACAACAGCACATATAGACAAAATAAAGCCTATGATGAAGCCCCACACATTAAAAAGAGCGATTAAAACTAAGAGCATCATTCGGATAAACTTAAATGCGTAGCCCAGTTCAAAGCTTGACTGGGAATAGTTTGCCACAGTTACAAAAGCCATATATAACATGGTTTCACTGTTAAACCACCCTGATTTAACAGAGTATTCGCCCATTACAATACCGGCGATCACACTTAAGGGAGTGGTCAGCATGCTGGGGGTATTCACAGCAGCCAGCCGCAGTCCGTCAATGGAAAATTCCAGAATCATAAGCTGAAAAAAAAGAGGGACCTGAGGTTGTTCCGATAAACGGATGAAGCGCAGCCAATTGGGTATCATTTCCGGATTTTGCATAAACAGCAGCCAAAGGGGCGTTAAATACAACGTGAGAATGGATATAACAAGCCGTGACAGCCGCAGGTAAGTTCCGGTAATGGGAGGAAAATAATAATCATCGGCCTCCTCTATGATATCAAAAACAGATGAGGGAAGAATCATGGCGGAAGGAGAGTTATCAACCAGAATAATTATATTTCCCTCCAGCAGGGAGGCAGCAGCAGTATCCGGACGTTCCGAATATCTGAATTTTGGAAAAGGGTTGAACCATTTGTAGGGATAGATACATTCTGCCAGACTTTCCTGGTTCATGGTCAGAGCATCCACATGGAGTTTAGTGATCCTTTCCTTTATGGTGGCAAGAAGCTTTTCATCCACCCGGCCTTTAAAATAACATACGGCAATGTCTGTATGGGAGCTTTCACCTGTATTCATGATTTCCATCGTTAATTTGGGATCCCGGATTCTTCTGCGGATCAAAGCGGTGTTAAACGTAAGAGTTTCAACAAATCCGTCTCTGGAACCCCGCAGAACTTTATCTTTCTCCGGCTCTGATACACTTCTTACAGGATAGCTTCTGCAGTCCAGAGTAAAGCATTTGTCATATCCGTCAATAAACAGGCAGGAGATTCCGGCAAGAAGCTGCTTAATCATTGCTTCTTCCTCTTTCACCAGTCCTACCTGACTGTATGGCAGATATTTTTTAGAAAATTCATGAGCATCAGGAGGCATGTCTTCTGGTTTAATGGAAGCAAAGTCCTCCATTAATTTTTGCCAGACCTCTCCTTTTGTGAAGCCTTCAATATAATAAATACACGCTTCTTTGCCGGCCACATAGAACGTTCGGTAAACCAGATCAAAGTTTCCCACCACATCCAGCTTTTTATCTAAATAATTCATAGTATCAGAAAGTTTCGTCGTAAATTCCATGGTATAATCTCCTTGCATTGGTTATGGAAAGTATGTGCATTTTCATGAAAAATATGTTTTATTAATTCTGCATGGTCAGAAAGGATTTTTTTGATCTGTTTTATTGGAAAATATGCAGTGGTATCTGGTCGAATCCTGTTGATTTTTGGCAAAATACACTAAAAATATTGACTTATGAGCCAAAAGATGGTATTATCGTCCATGTGAGAAGCACAAGGGGTGCCTTGCGTGCGGTGTTTTGATGTGGGGATGTCAAAGCACAAAACTACATAGTGTGACGGTTTTAGATCGTGACGGAGGATTGCCTTCTGTGGGGGAAGGGCAGTCCTCTAATTTTTTTATATTTGCATTGATAGGCAGGAAAATCTTACATATAATATGAGGTGTGATAAGGAGGAATACTATGTGGAAAGAACTGAGGAGAGATAAGCGGGTCCGTAATATTATGACCGCACTGGCAGTGATAGGATCAGCGCTATTACAGACGTATGTGATTCAGGCTTTTATCAGGCCTGCTGGATTATTATCGGGAGGATTTACAGGTATTGCTATTTTAATCGACCGGATTACCTCACTGTTCGGATTTAATATATCTACCTCTATGGGCATGATTGTACTCAATATTCCAGTTGCATGGGCATGCAGTAAAAGTATCAGCAGACGGTTTACTTTTTTTTCCCTGCTGCAGGTACTGCTGGCCAGTACATTTTTAAGAGTGTTTCATTTTACGCCCATCTTTGATGACGGTATATTAAATGTGATCTATGGCGGTGTGCTTTACGGGTTTGCCATTGTACTGGCACTTCGGGGGAATGCATCCACAGGCGGTACAGATTTCATTGCCCTTTATGTTTCCAATAAAACCGGCAATTCCATCTGGACCCATGTGTTTGTAGGAAATGTAATTCTGCTCTGTATTTTCGGAGCTATATTTGGCTGGGATTATGCCGGATATTCCATTCTGTTTCAATTTGTGTCCACCAAGGTCATATCCACCTTCCATCACCGGTATGAACGTGTGACACTTCAGATTACAACCGTAAAAGGACCGGAGCTGGCGGGAAAGTATGTGGAAGATTTCCGGCACGGAATTTCCTGTGTGGATGCAGTGGGAGGCTACAGCAGGAAGAAGATGTATCTCCTCCACACAGTGGTGTCCTCTTATGAAGTAGAGGATATCATCGCGCTGTTTCATGAAGTCGATGATCAGGTGATAGTGAATATGTTTAAAACTCAGCAGTTTTACGGAAGATTTTACCGTGCTCCCATGGAGTAAAGGACGAGACTGTTATTGCATATTATGTGCAGTAACAGTCTCGTTGATTATATGCGTACTGGTTTTCTTTTCTTTAACCTGCTGAAGAAGTGGAAATAGATCAGGAACAGAACCGATGTGGTTGTCCAGGTTAACGGATAGCAGAATACTACGGTTTCAATCACTGGGTGAATGGGCACAGCGATGCAGATCCATACAATTCTAAGGACGCAGACGCCAAGGCTGGTTAAAATCATGGGGATCCAGCAGTCACCGGTTCCACGAAGGGATCCGGAGTAAATTTCCACACACACGTAAGTGAAAAAGGTGGGAACCAGATACCGGAGAATCTGTGTACCCTTGTCAATGACTGCTGCGTCAGTTGTAAACAGGAGAAATACCAGACTTCCGAATGTGTAAAGCAGGAGGCTTAATGCAATAGCTGAAACAAAGCACATAAAAAGGCAGACTCGTATGCCCTTGTATACTCTGTCTAATTTCTTTGCACCGTAATTCTGTCCCACAAATGTGGTTATGGAG
Organism: Lacrimispora xylanisolvens; assembly: GCF_002934545.1. Lineage (GTDB taxonomy): Bacteria > Bacillota > Clostridia > Lachnospirales > Lachnospiraceae > Lacrimispora > Lacrimispora xylanisolvens. Next base: position 243,635 of record NZ_PTJA01000004.1, on the reverse strand, counting down.
ATACCAAAAGCACTGATCATCATCCAGAACAGTGTATCGATCTTGCCATATGCAGTCCAGGCAGCCACGGTGTCAGTTCCCAATGTGTTTACACTGGATTGAATGATTATATTTGATGACGTGTACATTACGGATTGAAGACCTGCGGGAAATCCAATCCGGATAATCCGCACCAGCATGTCCCGTTGTATTTTTAACTGAGAAAAAGACAGGCGGTAATCCTCTTTGGTGCGAACCAGAATAATCACTACGAGTACTGCACTTAACAGCTGGGAGGTAATGGTAGCGATTGCAGCGCCGGCAACTCCCATATGGCAAAAAACAACCAGGATAATATCCAGAACAATGTTAACAAAGCAGCTGACAATCAGAAAATAAAGAGGACGCCTGGAGTCACCGGCCGCCCTTAAAATACCAGCCCCCATATTGTAAATCAGGTTAGGAATTGTTCCTAAAAAATAAATACGCATAAATAAAACCCCATAAGGCAGGATATCATCAGGAGTATCCATGGCTTTTAAGGCAAGGGGGGCGAATATAATTCCTGCTATCATAATAAAAAAGCCGCATACAACAGAAAAAGCCATGGCTGTATGGACGGCTTCGCTCAGCTGCTTTTTCTGCCCGGCTCCGAAAAACTGGGATATGCTGACGCCTGCGCCGGAGGAAAGCCCGATAAAGAACCCGATAAACAGATTGATCAGAGTTCCAGTAGGGCCTCCAACGGCAGCCAGTGCTTCTTTTCCTACGAACCGGCCAACAATGACTGCATCGGCCGTATTATAAAGCTGCTGAAAAAATGTTCCGAATAAAATTGGAAAGAAAAACAGAAGAAGCTGCTTCCATATCACTCCCTCTGTAATCTGATTCGACGTTCCTTCGTCTTTATTTCTTGTATTCTTTTTCATAAAATTTCCTCGTTTAAGTAATTATGTAGTCATTTTTCATTATACCGTCTGGTAATAAAAAACACAATCCCCTGTCTCAGTCGGTTTTTTGAGCTTTGGTAAGTGCCTGATCCACTGCTTTTAACAGAACACTGGAGGTGTAGCGGGACTCAGACGGATAGGAAATGTTTTTGGTTGACTGATTCTTTAAAATCTGCGGAGATAAATTATCCATGGCGGGCTGCATCAGTGGATACATGGTGGTAACCGCCTCGCTTAAAGGAACCAGTGTAACGGAAGTGATTTTCTTTGAATCAACTGTGACCTCAACATTGATATCCTGGCTATTCAGCGTAATGGCAGAGGAATATACACCCGGTACATAAGCCACAGCATCGCCGGAAGTGGGAACAGTATCCTTTTTCGGGCGGAACATGACTAGAAACAGGGTAATGAGGAGGATTCCAAGGCCAACGAAGATCGCAGTATAGATGATCTCTTTCATTCGTAAAACAACAATTTTTGTTTTTGAGCTCATAAGACAGAAGCCCTCCGTATAGTTTTGTTATAATGTATGAACGGATTGGGGGATTTCATTCCTAAGATTTCATTGTTGTAACAGGAAATCTGTGCTAAGATAATAGACAAACGTGTGTTTTGGGAAAGGAAGAAAAAGTATGTCCCTTCAATTTATTTTGGGTGGATCCGGTTCCGGCAAAACCAGCCGTCTTTATACGGAATTGATCCGTCAGTCGGTGAATGAACCGGATACCCAGTATTTTGCCATCGTGCCGGAGCAGTTTACCATGCAGACCCAGAAGGAGATCGTCTCCCTGCACCCAAGCTTCGGAGTGATGAATATTGATATTGTCAGCTTTAAACGTCTTGCCTACCGCATCTTTGAGGAACTGGCGGTTGTAAATCCCCAGGTTCTTGATGATATGGGGAAATCCATGGTGCTTCGAAAGGTAGCCGCAGACAAGAAAAAAAGTCTTGTATTTTATAAAGAACATTTGTCGAAAGCAGGGTTTATATCCCAGTTAAAGTCCATGCTTTCCGAGCTTTACCAGTATGGAATTACTCCTGATATGCTAAAGGAGAAGATTCCGGAGAACTTAAGCCCTGTGCTGGCTCAGAAACTGTCGGATATTACTGTCGTTTATGAAGGATTTAAAGATTATATTGAAGGTAAGTTTATTACTTCAGAGGAGATATTAGACGTTCTCTGCAAAGTCCTTCCTAAATCTGAACTGATCAAAAACAGTGTAATCACATTAGATGGTTATACGGGATTCACCCCTGTCCAGTATCGGATTTTGGAATTGTTTTTCCGTTATAGTAAGAAAGTAATGATTACAGTGACCATGGATCCGGCAGTGAACATGAGCAGAAAGACCGGGGTTCAGGAGTTGTTTTACATGAGCCGCCAGATGATAAAAAAACTAAATGATCTTGCCATGGAGACAGGGATAAGCCGTGAAAAGGACATCCTTCTTACGGATCATCCCGCAGTCCGTTTTGTGAAAGACACAGATCACTCACCCTGCAGTCTGGATTTTCTGGAACAGAATCTCTATCGCTATACAGGAAGATCTTTTATAGGCCAGCCGGAATCCATCCATTTGTATCAGACCCGTAATCCCTCGGAAGAGATTGCATTTGTAATCCGTTCCATGGAAGAAAACATTAGAAAAAACGGACTTCGATACCGGGATATGGCGGTTATAACCGGAAGCTTATCCAGCTATGCAAACGAGATGATTCATCAGTTTCAGTTAAACCATGTGCCATTTTTTCTGGATGATAAGAAGAGCATATTAAAAAATCCCATGGTGGAACTGATTCGTGCCGCCATTGAGATTGTTCAAAAGGATTTCTCCTATGAATCCGTGTTTCGCTACATAAGAACCGGGCTGGTAGTTTCACAGGATCAGACGGACCAGGCGGACAGGCTGGAAAATTACGTCATAGCCATGGGAATCAGAGGATTTAAAAAATGGAACGCTGAGTTTGAGGGCTGGTATAAAGGAGCCAGGGAGCTGAATCTTCTGGAATTAAATCAGTTTAAAGCGGAATTGATGGAACCTCTTCATCATCTGCGTGAGGAATTTAAAAGAGAAGATTCTACCGTAAAAACCATGACTGCGGCTGTGACTGCACTTTTAATGGAGACAGGCATTGAAGAAAAGATGATTGGTTTTGAGAAAAAGTTTCAGGAGATGGGGGAATTCGCACTTGCCAAGGAATACGGTCAGGTTTATGGGCTGGTAATGGATTTATTTGACCGCCTTGCCGGACTGTTAGGAGACGAACATGTAAGCAGGAGAGAATACGGTGAAATTTTAGATGCCGGTTTTGCTGAGATTAAAGTTGGCGTAATTCCAGCTGCCGTGGACCGGGTTGTAGTGGGAGATATTACAAGAACCCGACTGGATCATATTAAGGTTCTTTATTTTGTAGGAGTTAACGATGGACTGGTTCCGGTAAAAAAAGAGAAAGGCAGCTTATTTACAGACAGGGAGAGAGAATTTTTATCCAATCATGAAATAGAACTGGCTCCCACCTCCATGGAAGAAGGGTTCCGTCAGAGATTTTATCTGTATCTGGCACTGACAAAGCCGGAGAAAGAGCTGGTGTTATCCTATGCAGCCATGGACGGAAGCGGGAAGAGCATGCGCCCTTCTACCTTAATCGGAGAATTAAAGAAGCTGTTTCCAGGATTAAAGGAACAGGCTCCGGGGGAGGCGGGGGTTCCTTTAAATTATCGTGAAGCAAAGAGCCAGCTGGCAGATGGGATGAGGGAGTGTGGTAAAAACGGAGGGGATTTAAGGCTTCTGGAACTGTTAAAAGCGTTTCTTTCCTCGCCAGATCATAAGGAGGAAGCCAGACAGCTGGTGGAGGCGGCTTTTTATGTATATCAGCAAAAAGGCATTGGAAAAGCAGCTGCCAAGGCTCTTTACGGCTCCGTTATTAATGGAAGTGTGACCAGAATGGAGCAGTATGCTTCTTGTGCATATGCCCATTTCTTAAGTTACGGTCTGGAACTGATGGAACGTCAGGAATATGAGCTGGCTGCCATGGATATCGGTAATCTCTTTCATGATTCCATTGATTTATGGTTTGCGCGGATGAAGGAAGAAGGAAGGGATTTTAAAACACTGACAGAAGAGGAACGAAAGACCATGGTACACGAATGTGTAACCAGAGTGACAGAGGAATATGGCAACACCGTTTTAAAAAGCTCAGCAAGAAATGCATACCTTGCAGGCAAAGTGGAGCGGATCACAGACAGAACGGTGTGGGCGTTGTCCGAGCAGCTGAAGAAAGGGGATTTTACTCCTGTCGGATTTGAAGTATCCTTTTCTGCAGACGATCATTTAAAAGCCATGAGACTGCCATTGTCTGGAGATGAGGCCGTTCATTTAAGGGGACGGATTGACCGCATGGACTTATGCGAGGATGAAGAGGCAGTTTACGTAAAGATTATTGACTACAAATCAGGAAGTACAGCATTTGATTTAACTTCCCTTTATTATGGACTTCAGCTTCAGCTTGTGGTCTATATGGATGCGGCTCTGGAGATGGAAGAGCGGAAAAGGCCGGACAAGCAGGTGATTCCTGCCGGAATCTTTTATTATAATATTAACGATCCGGTTGTGGACAAAGATGGTGAGATGACACAGGAAGAGATATCAGGCAGAATTTTAAAGCAGCTTCGTATGAACGGTCTGGTTAATACCGATTTAAATGCAATCGCTCATCTGGATCATGAAATTGAATCAGAATCTGACGTAATACCGGTTGCCATGAAGAATGGAATCATTCAGGAGGCACGGTCATCAGTAGCCGGCGGAAACCGTTTTTCAGCCTTGAGGCAGTATGTTCAGGAAACACTGAAGACGGAAGGCCGGGAGATTTTAGAAGGGGTTATTGATGTAAATCCCTATAAACAGGGGAATAAAACGGCTTGCGATTACTGCCCCTACCATGCAGTCTGCGGGTTTGATTTAAAGACACAGGGATACGGTTTCAGGAAATTTAAGGCTTTAAAATCCGAGGAAATATGGCCGGTTATCGAAGGAGAAGCAGAGGAAGGAGAAGAACATGGCAATCACCTGGACAGAGGAACAGAAAGCAGTCATTGAAAGCAGAAACAGAAATCTTCTGGTATCGGCAGCAGCCGGCAGCGGTAAAACAGCTGTTCTGGTGGAACGCATTATCCGTATGATTACGGAGGGAGAGAATCCCCTTAAAATCGATCAGCTTCTTGTTATGACATTTACAAAGGCAGCAGCAGATGAGATGCGGGAGCGTGTCTTAAAGGCGGTGGATGAAAAACTGATGGAGCAGCCGGATAACGAGCACCTTCAGATGCAGGCAGCCATGATACCCTATGCCCAGATTACTACCATAGACAGCTTTTGTCTGGGGATCATCAGAGAGCATTACAGCCGGTTAGATATTGACCCTGCTTTTCGTGTGGGAGATGAGGGAGAGCTGATTCTTCTCCGGGGAGATGTGATGAAGGAGATGCTGGAGGAATTTTACGAAGCAAAGGATCCTTCCTTTGAATGCTTTGTAGAAACGTATGCTTCCGGCAAGACAGACCGGGGAATTGAAGATTTTATCATGCAGGTATACCGTTTTTCCCAAAGTAATCCATGGCCGGAGGAGTGGCTTAATAACTGCAGACAGGAGCTTACAGCTTGTGATATGAAACACATGAAGGATACCGCCTGGATGAGGTTTCTGATGGAGGACGCCGCTCTGCTGCTTGAGGAACTGTTAATCCAGACAGAAGCAGCCATGGAGATCTGCCAGGAGGAAAATGGTCCTGAGGCATATCTTCCCATGCTGGCAAGTGATGCAGCGATGCTTAAATCTCTTGGGAAAGCAGAGGATTACGAGTGCTTAAACAGCCGGCTGAAAGAGGTAGCCTTTGTAAGACTTGCCTCGATACGAAGCAAGGACATCGATCAGGAAAAAAAGGCCGCTGTCACTGCAGTCAGGGACAGAGTGAAAAAGGGCATTGGTAAGCTTTGCGATTTGTACTGCTTTGAATCTCCCGAAGAAGTGGGAGCCGATATGGAAGGGACCAAAGAAGCTGTTTTCATGCTTCTTCATCTGGCAGAAGAATATTCCCGCAGATACCAGGAGAAAAAGAAAGAGCGCAATCTGGTGGATTTTAATGATCTGGAACATTATGCCCTGGAGATTCTGTTAAAGGAAGAAGACGGAATCAGGGTTCCCACAGAAGCTGCAGATGAATTCAGCCGCCAGTTTGAGGAAATACTGGTAGATGAATATCAGGACAGCAATGAGGTACAGGAAGCGCTGATCAACAGTATTTCAAGAGAACGGTTTGGCAGTCCCAATGTTTTTATGGTAGGAGATGTGAAGCAGAGTATCTATCAGTTCCGTCTGGCAAGACCACAGCTGTTTTTAGACAAGTATCAGAGCTACTCCAGTGAAGAAGGTAGCTATCAGAAGATTGAGCTGCATCAGAATTTTAGAAGCAGAGAGTCAGTACTTACCAGCATCAACGAGGTATTTTATCAGATTATGACGAAAAATCTGGGAAATATCCGTTATACAAAGGAGACGGCACTTCACCCTGGGGCTGTTTTTCAGGAAACAGACGGTCGTGCAGGAGAGAAGACGGAGCTGCTTCTGATTCATGGTTCTTCGGAACAGTTAAAACAGCTTGATGAAGATAGTGCAGATTATACTGGCAGGGAAGCAGAAGCAAAGGTAATTTCCTCAAAAATCAGGGAGCTGACAGATCCGGACAGCGGACTTCTTGTCTGGGATAAAAATCTGAATCAGACAGGAGGATACCGGATCTGCCAATACTCTGACATTGTTATTTTATTAAGAAGCTTAAGTGGCTGGGCAGAGGAATTTGTCAATATTTTGATGAATGAGGGGATTCCTGCCCATGCAGAGCGTAAAACAGGATATTTTTCCGCTTCAGAAGTGGAGACAGTCCTTTCCATGCTGAATATTATTGATAATCCCATGCAGGATATTCCTCTGGCTGCAGTCTTTAGATCCCCCATAGTAGGAGTTACCGACCAGGAGATGGCCCATCTGCTGGCTGTATGGAAAAATGCTGCAAAGAAGGGGCAGGACCGTGGAATTTACGGGGCGTGGCAGCACTATTTAAAGGAGTATGAACATAAGGAAGATGAAAGCGCTCCTGAGCTTTATGAGAAGCTGCTAAGATTCACCCGGGGGCTTTCTCAGTACAGGGAAAAAGCCGCCTATTTGTCCATTCATGAGCTGCTTTATGATATATATGAAGAAACTGGGTATTTTGACTACGTTTCCGCCATGCCTGGAGGAGAGGTGCGAAGAGCCAACCTTGCCATGCTGGTGGAAAAGGCGGCTTCCTATGAACAGACCAGTTACAGGGGGTTATTCCACTTTATCCGCTATATTGAAAATTTGAAAAAATATGATACTGATTTTGGGGAAGCCTCCCTTCTGGGAGAAGAGAATACCGTTCGCGTCATGAGTATTCATAAAAGCAAGGGTCTTGAGTTCCCAGTTGTATTTCTGGCGGGAATGGGAAAAAAATTCAACAAACAGGATGCTTATGGAAAACTTCTCATCGATCCTGATCTGGGAATCGGTACCGATTACATGGATCTGGAAAGACGGATCAAGGCACCTACCTTAAAGAAACACGTTTTAAAGAGAAAAACGGAATTAAGCGCGCTTGGAGAAGAGCTTCGAGTCCTTTATGTTGCCATGACAAGAGCCAAGGAAAAGCTTATCATGACTGGGTTAGACCGGTATCTGGATAAAAAATTTGAGCGTTATGCAACCGTAATGAGAGCTCAGGGCCAGATCCCATTTTCCTTCCTCTCCGGTGCGGATTCTTATTTAGACTGGCTTTTAATGAGTCTGTCTGGTAAATATTCCTCCACAGGTATCTTGTCTGAAGAGGGGCAGGATACAGGGAATTTAATTATGAAGGAGCTGACTGTTTCCGGTCTTGTTATGGGGGAAATGAACCGGCAGGTAAGCAAGAAACTGACGAAAGAAAGTTTCCTGAGACTGGATACAAAAATAAGCTATGACCAGGATTTTGAAACAGGCTTAAAGGAGGCACTTTCCTACTTTTATCCTTACGAAGAGGACATAAGACTCCATACCAAGCTCACTGTTTCAGAACTGAAAAAGCAGGGGCAATACTTAGACGAAGAAGAAAGCGATTTCCTTCCAACAATTCCTGTTTTTTTAAGAGAGGAAATAGAAGAAGAAAAGACGGGAGGCGTCCGTCGGGGTACAGCCTATCACCGTGCACTGGAACTTCTGGATTTTTCAAAGGTGAAAACGGCACAGGACTTAACTCTGGCACTGGAGAATCTAAAAAGCGATGGCCGGCTAAGTGAAGAAAGCTTTGCTTTGCTTTCCATTTCCCAGCTTCTGGCATTTATAAAATCACCATTAGGAAAGCGTCTGGCAGCAGCTCAGGAGAAAGGTCTGTTAAAGCGGGAACAGCAGTTTGTAATCGGGATACCGGCCAGGGAGATGGATGTGGCAGATTCCGATGAACGTATCCTGATACAGGGAATCATTGACGCATATATGGAGGAAGAGGGGCAGCTGGTTTTAGTGGATTATAAAACAGATTTTCTGAAAGAAGGGCAGGAATCCGTTCTTTCTGACCGTTATGGAATCCAGATGGAATATTACAGGCGGGCTCTGGAGCAGATTACAGGCAAAAAGGTGAAGGAAAGGATTATCTATTCCTTTGCGCTGAAGAAAGAAGTAGTAATAAACTGACCACAAAATGAGTAGAATGGAGATGGCGCTATATGATACCTGACAGTGAAGTAAGATTAACCCAGATGACGAAAACAGCCGGTTGTGCCGCGAAGATCGGCCCGGGAACTCTGGCTGGAATTCTGGAACATTTACCCAAGTTTCATGACCCCAGTCTTCTGGTTGGAATTGAAACCTCTGACGATGGTGCAATTTATAAGGTAAATGAGGAACTGGCACTGATTCAGACCCTGGATTTTTTCACACCAGTGGTTGATGATCCCTATACATTCGGCCAGATTGCTGCTGCCAATGCCCTCAGTGACATTTATGCCATGGGTGGTGAACCCAAAGTTGCTTTAAACATTGTGGCGTGGCCCAACTGCTTAAATCCGGAGATTCTGGGGAGGATATTAGAAGGCGGTGCGTCAAAGGTTTTAGAGGCAGGTGCTGTACTGGCAGGAGGCCATTCCATTCAGGATGAGGAACCAAAGTATGGGCTTAGTGTGACGGGATTTGTCCACCCGGATAAGGTTTTTAAAAACTGCGAAGCCAGGCCGGGAGATATTTTAATTCTTACAAAACCTCTTGGTACGGGTATTGTTAATACTGCGGTAAAGGCTGATTTAGCTTCACAGGAGGCAAAAGAAGAAGTGATAAAGGTGATGACTTCCTTAAACCGTAAGGCGAAGCAGGTGATTGAACGTTATGATGTACACAGCTGCACCGATGTGACGGGGTTTGGACTGGCTGGGCATGCCGTTGAGATGGCGGAAGGCAGCGGGGTGACCCTGGTTATTTCCGTCAAAGATCTTCCTGTACAAAAGGAGGCCTTTGAGCTTGCAAGAATGGGCCTGGTGCCGGAAGGGGCATATAAAAACCGCACCTATACCAGTGATCATGTGGACTACGCAGATACAGAGGAATGTATGATTGATATATTCTGCGATCCCCAGACTTCGGGAGGACTTTTGATCAGCGTATCGAGGGAAGACGGAGAGCAGATTATGAATGATTTTGCACAGGCGGACATGGAGACAACATGCCGGATTATCGGTGAAGTTACGAAGAAACAGGAAAAATCTGTAAAACTGAGGAACCATTTATGATTTATCTGGATAATGCAGCCACTTCCCTGCAAAAGCCTGAGGAAGTAGGAAAGGCAGTAGCCGACGCCATACTTCATATGGGGAATCCGGGAAGAGGAATTCACGGCGCTTCTCTTGATGCAGCCAGGATGATTTATGATACCCGAAGTCTGATATCCCGGTTATTTCATGTAAAAAGCCCCAGCCAGGTGGCATTTACAGCAAATTCTACAGAGAGTCTGAACCTGGCAGTGGAAGGAATTTTCCGTCCGGGAGATCATGTGATTACCACCATGATGGAACACAATTCCGTGCTTCGTCCTCTTTACCGTATGGAAGAAAAAGGGGTGGAGCTTACCATTTTACCTGCTGATAAACAAGGCTGTATCAATTACGAGGATTTTGAGCGTGCATATAAGAGTAATACAAGAGCCGTAGTATGTACCCATGCTTCTAATTTAACCGGAAACGTCAATGACCTGGAAAAGATTGGGAGAATCTGTAAAAAGCTTGGAATCTTATTCCTGTTGGATGCTTCACAGACAGCCGGAGTATTTGATATTGATATGGAAGAAATGGGAATTGATGTTGTCTGCTTTACGGGACACAAGGGATTGTTGGGCCCTCAGGGAACGGGAGGAATCTGTGTACGGGAAGGGCTTGACATTCAGCCGCTGGTTGTAGGCGGAAGCGGAGTGCAAAGCTTCCTTCGAACACAGCCGGAGCAGATGCCGGAGCGTCTGGAAGCAGGTACATTAAACTGCCATGGCTTAGCAGGGCTTCATGCAGCACTTCTCTATATCGGTCAGACGGGGATGGAGTATATCCGTAAGCGGGAACAGTATTTGATGAGACGGTTTTATGAAGGAGTAAAGGATATTCCGGGCGTCATGGTTTACGGGGATTTTTCCTTAGAGAGCCTTGATAAGCGGGCACCTGTTGTCGCTTTAAATATAGGGGATTACGATTCCGGAGAGGTGGCAGACGAACTGGCAGTTTCTTATGAGATCTATGCAAGGGCAGGTGCACATTGTGCTCCTCTCATGCATCAGGCGCTGGGAACTGAAAAGCAGGGGGCAGTACGGTTTTCCATGTCTCACTTCAATACAGAAGAGGAAATTGATCAGGCAGTAAAGGCAGTCAGAGAATTGAGCAGCCATTGACAGGAGACAGGATGAGGCAGAAAGAGTTAAAGACTGTAGTGACATTTCATACCGTAACGGAAGCGATTGCCATGGAGACGGCATGTATGAAAGAAGAGATTCCGGGAAGAATTATTCCGGTACCAAGAGAGATTAAGGCAGGATGCGGACTTTCCTGGGCGATGCCGGCTGATTGGGCAGGAAACATCGGCCAATGGATGGAAAAGAAAGATCTTTCCTGGGAATCTGTAGGGGAGTATTTCATTTAAAGTTTGAAATTCTGGATATACTATTAGCAGAAGAAAATAGTCGGAAAAATGCTGCATTAATATAGAAAAGACAGCATTTAAAGACAAATGATTTAAAACAAAATTGGCATTGACAAATAGTTTTACAATATGTTATAGTCAACCTGTCAGAGGTCACAAAATTTGTTAAGTATCAGTATTCAAGAAACTTATATATGCTCATAATTGGATGAGTGTTTCTACCAACTACCGTAATAGTTGTCTATAAGTTTCCTCGTGATGGGAAGGCGGCTTATTTAGCTGTGCTATTTGTGTTCACGTTTGGAGCGACAGAATGAGACGGTAGTTTTTTATTGCTTGGTTTTTAGGAACGTTGCAATTTGGCTGCCGTATTTTTGTTTGTGCGGAACAGGAGGTTCTATGACCGGTGATAGAAATTTTATATTAAAAGGAAACATTTGCTACAGTGAGGATGTACACACGTTAAGAATGGTGGAACAGGGGTTTTTAATATGCCAGAATGGGAAGTCAGCCGGAGTATTTCACAGCATACCGGAACAGTTTCAGGACTTTTTGCTGATTGACTGCGGCGATAAGCTGATTATACCGGGACTAGTTGATCTTCATATCCATGCGCCCCAATATTCATTCCGGGGTCTGTCCATGGATTTAGAACTGTTAGACTGGCTGAATACCAATACGTTTCCGGAGGAAGCCAGATATGGCGATCTGGAATATGCAAAAAAAGCCTACCAGATATTTGCAGAAACGATGAAGAAAAGCGGGACTACGAGAGCCTGTATCTTTGCCACCATCCATGGACCGGCGACTGAACTGTTAATGGATTTCATGGAAGATACCGGTTTAAAGACCATGGTTGGAAAGGTCAATATGGACCGGAATTCGCCGGATTATCTATGTGAGCCCAGTGCACAGGCATCAGAAGCGGAGACTCTTTTATGGCTTTCCCATACAAGAGAGAAGTATAAGAATGTAACTCCTATTCTGACACCCAGATTTATTCCATCCTGCACCGATGATCTCATGGAACGGCTGGGAAGGCTTAAGAGGAAATACAGACTTCCTGTTCAGTCCCATTTGTCAGAGAATTTAAGTGAGATTGAATGGGTGAAGAGCTTATGTCCCAGTACTGGGTGTTACGGTGAGGCTTATGATCAGTTCGGCATGTTCGGTGGGGAGGAAAAGACTGTGATGGCACATTGCGTCTATTCGTCTGAACAGGAGATTGAACTGATGAAAAAGCGGGGAGTTTATGTTGCACACTGTCCCCAGTCCAACACCAACCTTGCGTCCGGTATTGCGCCAATCCGTGCTTATCTGAACCAGGGATTAAAGACAGGCCTGGGTACCGATGTAGCGGGAGGAAGCAGTGAGTCCATATTCCGTGCCATGGCAGATGCCATATCGGTGTCAAAGCTTCGGTGGCGCCTTGTGGATTCCTCATTAAAGCCGATTACGTTTGAGGAGGCATTCTACCTGGGAACCATGGGAGGAGGCTCTTTCTTTGGTGAAGCAGGCAGCTTTCTGGAAGGTTATGAGTTTGATGCTCTGATTCTGGATGACAGCAGTTTAAGTCATCCCCAGCCCCTTAATACGAGGGAAAGGCTGGAACGTTTTATCTATCTGTCTGATGACAGACACATCGCGGGGAAGTATGTGGAAGGGAAACGAATTTTTTAGAGCACCTAAGGAGGTAGAAGTATGGAACGAAACACCAATGATGGATTTTTTGAAAAAGTTTTTCATTTATCTAAGAATCACACAGATGTGAAAACTGAAGTGGTAGCCGGAATCACAACATTTATGACGATGGCTTACATTCTGGCCGTGAATCCAAGCATTCTTGGAGCAGCAGGAATGGACAGCGGGGCAGTTTTTACCGCAACAGCGCTGTCATCTTTAGTTGCAACTCTTTTAATGGCAGGTCTGGCAAATTACCCGTTTGTTCTGGCACCGGGAATGGGTCTTAATGCCTACTTTGCCTATACTGTTGTACTGAATATGGGTTATACCTGGGAGATGGCTCTGGCTGCTGTATTCATTGAGGGAATTATATTTATCATTTTGTCTCTTACCAGCGTCCGGGAAGCAATTTTTAATGCGATTCCCATGAATTTAAAGCATGCCGTATCGGTTGGTATTGGTCTGTTCATAGCATTTATTGGTCTTCAGAATGCGAAAGTGGTGGTTGATGGTTCTACCCTTGTGACCATGTACTCTTTTAAAGCGTCTCTGGCTGATGGTACCTTTCATACGACAGGTATCACCGTGTTACTTGCAATCATCGGTACTTTGATTACAGCAGTCCTGGTTGTGAAGAATGTAAAAGGTAATATTTTATGGGGGATTTTAATTACATGGCTGTTGGGAATCATCTGTCAGGTTACCGGCTTGTACCAGCCAAATCCGGAAGTAGGCATGTTCAGTGTACTCCCTGATTTTTCCAAAGGATTTGGGATTCCAAGTATGTCTTCCACATTTTTGAAACTTGATTTTTCCAGAGCACTGTCCATTGATTTTTTGGTGGTAATGTTTGCGTTTTTATTCGTAGATCTCTTTGACACCTTAGGTACTCTCATTGGTGTTGCATCAAAGGCAGATATGCTTGATAAAGACGGAAAGCTTCCTCACATTCAGGGCGCTCTGCTTTCCGATGCGGTAGGTACTTCCGTTGGTGCATTGTTTGGAACTTCAACAGTGACTACCTTCGTTGAGAGTGCTGCCGGAGTGGCAGAAGGCGGAAGAACCGGATTGACTGCGGTAGTTTCAGCTTTATTATTTGGTTTATCCCTGTTTTTATCACCGATTTTCCTTGCAATTCCATCATTTGCAACAGCACCTGCCCTGATCGTTGTTGGATTCCTTATGCTGACATCTGTGACGAAAATCGATTTTACGGATTTTACAGAGTCCATTCCATGCTACATTGCTATCATTGCCATGCCGTTTATGTACAGCATTTCTGAGGGTATCGCTATGGGCGTAATCTCTTATGTATTTATTAATGTTGTAACAGGCAATGCAAAGAAGAAGAAAATAAGTCTGCTCATGTATATTTTAGCTGTATTATTTGTGTTGAAATATGTACTGATCTAATGATTATGAATAGAGGCGGTGACAAGACATTCACCAGGCATATTGCCTGAATGAAAGATTGTCACCGCCTTTTTCATGTCTATAATCAGTTTAATAAAACAATGGCCAGATTTAAATATCCTGCAAACGTAACCCATAAAAGGTAAGGTATCTGCATGAGGGCAGCAGTCTGATTGACATTCCAGAACGCCCTGATCATGCGAACGATAAAGTACCATAAAAGCAGCAGAATCAGAAATGCCAGTAGATAATTCTGCAGGTTAAAGAAAACAATACTCCAGATAAAGTTAAGTGCCAGCTGGATCCCATAAAGCAGGAGCGCTTCCTTTTTTTTCGGTGAATAGGACTCTGCAATGATATAAGATCCTAACCCCATCAGAAGATACAAGATCGTCCAGACAATTGGGAAAATCCACCCTGGAGGGGAAAGCGGGGGCTGGTTTAAATTTTTGTATATCATCATGCTGTTTTTTGTAAGAAATCCAGCCAATGCGCCAACTGCCAGAGGGAGTACCAGGAAGAAAATTAATTTTTTTCTGTTTGCGTTCATAGGAATCTCCTGTTCCTGTAATTAATATAATCTATTCCACGATTGTATTAATTATTTCCCGTTTTTAGGCAAAATAATATTTAAAAAGATAGCTACTAAAGTTGCAACTACCACAGGAGAACGGCCAAAGATGGTGACTACCCAGGCTGGAAATGTAGAAAGAGCAGAGGTAGCCTGGGATATTCCCATTCCAAGTGCGGCAGCAAGTCCTACGATGGAAGAATTCCGGTAGTTCATCTCTTCCGAAGTCACCAGCTTCATACCCGTCATGGCAATGGAGGCAAATACAGATACAGTGGCGCCTCCTAACACACATTGGGGAATGGTGGTAAGCAAAGCAGAAAACTTGGGAATCAGACCGGCAGCCAGCAAAAAGACTGCAGTTAATCCCATTACGCAGCGGTTGACCACCTTAGTCGTGGTCACGATACCCACGTTCTGGCTGTAGGTAGCGGTTGGAAGACCGCCCAAAAGTGCTCCCAGAATATTTGTTACACCGTAACCCATAATTCCGCCCTGCAATTCCTTATCCGTAGGCTCTCTGTCGATGGAGCCGCTGGTGGTGGCGGTAAAGTCTCCGATTGCCTGAACGGAGTTAATGGCAAATAAGAGTCCGATGGCAATACAGGAAGAGGGTTCAAATACAATTCCAAAATGAAGGGGCCTTGGAATGGAAAACAGGGAAGCAGCAGCGATGTTGGAAAAACTCACCATTCCAAAAAACAATGCAGTCACATATCCCACAATAATGCCGATGAGAATGGAAGCCAGTTTATAGATTCCTTTACCGAAATGATTGAGAACTGTGACGACTGTCAGGGTTATAAATGCAACAGTCCAGTTCTGCCACGATCCGTATGAGGGATTTGAAACACCGCCTGCCATATAGTTAATGGCAGTAGGGTAAAGAGAAAGTCCTATGGTAAAAACTACAGTTCCGGTAATTAATGGGGGGAAGAATTTCCGGATCCGCATAACTGAGATTCCTACCACGAATGCCACGATGCCGCCGACGATCTGGGCTCCCAGAATGGCAGATATACCGTAATCCGCCGCAATGGACTGCATACTTGGGACGTATGCAAAACTGATACCCAGGATAACAGGGAGGGAGGCTCCAAGGTGGAATCCATTCTTTTTCCCAATGGGAAAAAGCTGGAGGAGGGTGGACAGGGCAGATACAACCAGGGCAACCTGTATGAGGATGACCCGTTCGGAACCTTCCAGTCCTACGATATTGGATACAATGATGGGTGGTGTGACGCAGCCGACAATCATTGCAACCAGATGTTGTATTGCAAGGGGGAGTGCGTGAGAAAACCTGGGGATGCCGTCGAGTTCAAAAATAGATGCATACTTCCTGTCAGTTTGTCTCATAGTAAAATGTTCTCCTTTAAGATGTTTTACTGTTGAATATGAGTTCCCGTACTTCCAAGTATTCCTTCTTTTGCTTTTTCTAACAGAGTGATAAGTGCCGTCCGCCCTTTCCTGGATTCGGCAAATTTTACAGCTGCCTCCACTTTGGGAAGCATGGAACCAGGTGCAAAGTGCCCTTCATTGATGTACTGACGCGCCTCATTCACGGTAATATCACTCAGCCATATTTCATCAGGTCTGCCATAATTTAAGGCGATTTTTTCCACGGCTGTCAGTATAATAAGAAGATCTGCGTTCAGTTCTTCAGCCAGGAGTTCGCTGGCAAAGTCTTTATCAATGACTGCGCTGGCACCCTTTAAGTGATTTCCGTTTAAGGTTACAGGAATTCCGCCGCCTCCACAGGCGATCACCAGCTGTCCGCTGTCCACCAGGGAACGGATCGCTTCAATTTCGATGATTTCCTGGGGTTTGGGAGAGGCAACCATTCTCCGGTATCCCCTGCCTGCATCCTCTTTCATTAAGTATCCGTATTTTTCCGATGCTTCCTTTGCCTGTTCTTCCGTCATAAAATGTCCAATTGGCTTGGAAGGATTTGAAAATGCGGGATCGTTTTCGTCCACACGGATCTGGGTAATCATGGTGGTCACAGGAATATTTCTCATATTCCGGTTCACCAGCTCTTCTCTTAATGCATTCTGTAAATCATAGCCGATATATGCCTGGCTCATGGCAACGCAGACGGAGAGAGGCGTATTAGGCTGATTGGGGTCTTCTCTGCACAGGGCACTCATGGCATTGTTGATCATTCCCACCTGGGGACCGTTTCCATGGGCAACTACCACCTCACAGCCTTCTTCAATCAGATCTACAATCGCTTTTGAAGTGATTTTAACTGCTGCCATCTGCTCCGGCAGGGTATTGCCGAGGGCGTTTCCGCCCAAGGCAATTACAATTCTCTTTTTTTTCTCCATATAAGTGATCCCCTTGATTAGATTGAGAACTTACGAGGTGTTTTCTTCTCCTCCAGCTTTTTAAAGACTTCCTGGGGATTTTCAAATTTGCTTAAAAAGATCATGGCAGCGATTACATAAGGTTTATAGCTGGCTTCTTTATAAAGCGGATTTCTGTAACGGTCAAATACGGAAGCTTCTACTTCTCCATCCTTGCAGCTGATATCGTTGATATCTGCCGGGAGGCAGTGAAGATAGAGGGCTTTTCCATCTTTAGTCGTCTTCATCAGTTCTTCTGTACAGCACCAGTCCTTATGATTGGCATTCTGGGCCAGAAGTTCCTTCTCAAGGGCTTTGATTCCCTCCATATCACCATTGCCGTAAAGATCGGTTCTCTTTTCCATGGCTGCAAATGGTGCCCAGCTCTTTGGATAAACGATGTCAGCATCCTGAAATGCATCAGCCATATCATTGGATACACGGAAGGATCCGCCGGATTTTTCTGCGTTGTTCTTTGCCACTTCCAAAACCTCAGGCATTACCTCATAACCTTCCGGATGAGCCAGAACTACCTCCATTCCCATACGTGTCATCAATCCGATAACACCCTGAGGAACGGATAAGGGCTTTCCATAGGAAGGAGAGTAAGCCCAGGTCATGGCAAGCTTCTTGCCCTTTAAATTCTCAATGCCGCCCATTTCATGAATGATATGAAGCATGTCAGCCATGGTCTGTGTGGGGTGGTCAATATCACACTGTAAATTTACTAAAGCCGGCTTCTGTTCCAGGATTCCATCTTTATATCCTTCTGTTACTGCATCGGAAACATGGTGCATATAGGTGTTTCCTTTTCCGATATACATATCGTCACGGATACCAATGACATCTGCCATGAAGGAGATCATGTTGGCTGTTTCACGAACAGTCTCTCCATGGGCGATCTGGGATTTCCCTTCGTCTAAATCCTGTACTTCCAGTCCAAGAAGGTTGCAGGCAGAAGCAAAGGAAAAACGGGTACGGGTGGAATTGTCGCGGAATAAGGAGATTCCAAGTCCGCTTTCAAAAACCTTTGTGGAGATGTTGTTTTCTCTCATGAAGCGGAGCGCGTCTGCAACGGTCCATACTGCTTCCAGCTCGTCATCTGTCTTCTCCCAGGTTAAAAAGAAGTCATTTTCATACATCTCCTTAAAATTTAAGGAATTCAGTTTGTCGATATAGTCCTGTAAGGTTTTCATAATGTGGTAAGCCTCCTGATTTTAGTTTTATTCTTTGCAGTAAACAGTGGGAAGTGCGGCATATACAGCAGCACAGGTAACAAGATCCTGTTTCCAGGTCTTTTCGTTTGGCGCATGAGCCTGAGCTTCTGCTCCCGGTCCAAAGCCAATGCATGGTATCTGGTTGCGTCCCATAATGGATACGCCGTTGGTGGAAAAGGTCCATTTGTCGGTGAGAGGACGGGCAAGGCGCATGGAAACAGTCTCTTCGGCACCGATTCTGGTATCCCCGTATAAGGATTTATAAGCTTCCTCTAATGATCTGGTTACTTTATGATCCTCAGGAATGACCCAGGTAGGGAAGTAACATTCGATGGGATAGGTAAGGCCTTTATAGGAAGGACGGGAATACTCATACATGGAAACGATAACATCATCTCCGTATTTCTTAACATTTGGCAGATTGCGGATCTCGTCAAGACAGCTTTCCCAGGTTTCCCCTGCTGTCATACGGCGGTCTAAGGAAACGGAACAGGAGTCAGCTACTGCGCAGCGGCTTGGTGAAGTGAAGAAAATTTCTGAAACGGTAATGGTACCCTTTCCTAAAAAGTTTGCTTCCTTCCACTGCGGATTATGGGATTCATCAAGCATTTTAACGAGTCCTTTGATTTCCTTGTCATCAGCTGCATCATTCTCATTAAGAGAACGGACATCCTGAAGAATATCAGCCATCTTATAGATTGCGTTATCACCGCGTTCCGGTGCAGAGCCGTGGCAGGAAACACCCTTTACGTCCACACGGATTTCCATACGGCCTCTCTGACCCCGGTAGATGCCTCCGTCAGTGGGCTCTGTGGAAACTACAAATTCCGGACGGATCTTATCTTCGTTGATGATGTACTGCCAGCAAAGACCGTCGCAGTCTTCCTCCTGTACAGTGCCGGTAACCAGAACGGTGTATTTGTCATTTAAGAGACCTAAATCCTTCATGATTCTGGCACCGTAAACAGCTGATACCAGACCTCCGCACTGATCGGAAACACCTCTTCCTCCAATTTCCACATCGGTCTCGTAGCCTTCGTAGGGGTCAAAATTCCAGTTGGATTTGTTGCCGATTCCTACGGTATCAATGTGGGCATCGAAGCCGATCAGAGTTTCTCCTGTTCCCATAAATCCAAGCACATTGCCCATGGGATCAATCTCTACCTTGTCAAATTCAAGGGCCCTCATCTCCTGTGCAATCCGGTCAATATGAGCTTTTTCATCGCAGCTTTCTCCAGGAAATTTTACGATGTCACGCAGAAATTTTGTCATGTCTGCTTCGTAGCTTTTTGCTGCTTCTTTGATTTTCGCGTAATCCATGTTTTTTACCTCCGGTTTTTATGAAATGATTAACGATCTTTCCCTTCCCATACAATGGCTTTATAGCGGTCAGGATCGGTATCTCCCTCTGTTGAGAAAAGAAGAACTTTAGAATCTTTATTAAGTCCCAGATGCTCTCTTAAAGCCTGGCAGGAGTCATCTTTCATGATAGAAGCCAAAACTCCGAACGGTGCGGCTCCCGATTCCCCTGATGTGACAGGTGTATCTCCCTTTATTGGTGCCGCCAGCATTCTCATGCCCTCGGCAGCTGCCCAGTCAGGTGCTGAAATAAAGGTATCGGTATGATTCTTTAAAATATCCCAGGAAATAGTATTGGGCTCTCCGCAGGCAAGCCCTGCCATAATGGTCTGCATATCCCCGTCCACGATCCGGATGTTGCCGTCGCCGGCTTTGGCGCCTTCATAGAGACAGGCTGCCACATCTGCTTCTACCACAACACAGACGGGCGGATTCTCAGGATAACGGTTTTTAAAATATCCGATAACTGCTCCGGCGAGAGATCCCACACCTGCCTGAACAAAGACATGGGTAGGTCTTTCACAGCCGTATTCCTCAAGCTGTTCGTCTGCTTCCATAACCATGGTGCCATAGCCCTGCATGATCCATGCCGGGATTTCCTCGTAGCCATCCCAGGCTGTATCCTGAACTACCACGCCGTTTTTTACCTTGGAAGCGGCATCTGCAGCCATGCGGACGCATTCATCGTAGTTGGATTCCTCAATGGTTACATCGGCTCCCTCCGCCTTAATATTATTAAAACGGTTTAATGTAGTGCCTTTTGGCATGAAGACAACGGCCTTTTGTCCAAGCTGTCTGGCAGCCCAGGCAACGCCTCTTCCGTGGTTACCGTCGGTGGCGGTGAAAAAGGTAGCCTGACCGAATTCTTCCTTTAAAGCCTGTGAGGTCAGCACCTGATAGGGAAGATCAGAGACTTCCTTTTTTGTCTGCTTTGCCACATACTTTGCCATTGCATAAGATCCGCCCAAAACCTTAAATGCATTTAAGCCGAACCGGTAAGATTCATCCTTTATGTAAATCTCACCCAATCCCAGATGGTCTGCCATATGGGGCAGTTTTGTAAGAGGAGTCTCTTTGTACTGGGGAAAGCTTTCGTGAAAGCTTCGCGCTTTTTTAATCTCCTCTTGTGACATAACAGGCAGATGTCTGTCATCGGTCTTTGGCATGGTGTTTACAGCCCATTCGATTGGTTTCATGTCTGCACATTCTCCTTTATAATAAATTAAAATTAACGGGTATCATTTGCCAGATGCTTAAGCTTTTTCTTTGTTGGCATCCATATAGCTGTATAAAGTGAACTTTGAGATACCAAAATAACTGGAGACCTTGTCGCCTGATTTGGTAATGAGAAATGCACCGGCGTCATTCAAATACTGGATCGCCTGAACCTTGTCATCCTTGCTCATTAAAGCAACTGGTTTTCCTACTAAAGCCACGGACTGTTCGATTAAGGTATCTAACAGATCGTTGACGTTGTGCGTGATCTTTTTAGGTTCCCTGTTGTGATCTCCGGCAGTCTCTCCGGTGGAAATCAGAGACTTTACTGCATTTTCAATTGTAAGCAGTCCGGTGATGTCATAATTTAAGCCAAGGATGTAATCAACCGTATTATCGTTGCCTCTGATATACATGGTACTGGATTTTAAGATTCGTCCATCCTCGGTTCTTGTCAGATAGGAAAGGCGGTCCTTTAAAAGGTCAGGATCCTTTTTTAACGTCTCCAGAACAATTTCAGAAGGTCCGTCTCCGATTTTACGGTTGCTGACCTGGCCGTTTTCTATAAAAACAATGGAACTTTCCATGTTTTCGCCGCGAAGATCGTGAATAACTACCTCGCATTGGCTGCCGAAGTGAACTGCGACTCCCTGTGCAATCTGTGTCAGTAACTGAAGCTTTGAATCCATTTTTTCATCCTCCTTGCAGGATCTTTAATAAATTCATCATAGCATAAAAAAATTTAATTACAAGTGGTTTTCTAAAAAATTTTTAGGTTTACTAATTTTTTTTGTAATTCATGCTTGATTTTCTGAAAATGAAATGATACACTGTTTCTAACAGAGAACCATGGTATAATGTGCATAAAAAAAAGAAATGAAACTGATGAAATGTAAGCATATTGTAAAAATAAAGTATAAGACCTGGAAAATACTTCTGTGAGGTTTGTATACATAAGAAAATTAGCAATTTGCTTTCGTATCTTAGAAAAATGAAAAGGAGATGGAGTCATGCTGATAATCGGTAATGGAAGAATGATCACCAGAGATCCGGAGAATCCGTTTCTGAAAGACGGTGCAGTTGGGATAGAAGATGGGGTCATAAAAAGGATTTGCACCACGGCTGAGATGAGAAAGGAATATCCACAGGCGGAATACATTGATGCCAGAGGCGGGGTAATCATGCCGGCATTTATCAATACCCACGAGCATATCTATAGCTCTTTTGCCAGAGGACTGGCCATTGATGGGTATGATCCTCATGGCTTTTTGGAGATTCTTGACGGTCTTTGGTGGACGGTGGATAAGAATCTGACATTAAATGATGTTTATTTAAGTGCCATGGCTACTTATGTGGATTCCATTAAAAACGGAGTGACAACGGTCTTTGACCACCATGCCAGTTTTGGGCAGATCACCGATTCTTTATTTAAGATTGAGGAAGCTGCTGGTAAAACCGGGATAAGAACCTGCTTATGCTATGAGGTATCCGACCGTGGGGGAGAGGAAAAGGCAAAGGAAGGAATTCTTGAAAATGAGGCATTTATCCGCCATGCTCTTTCCGATGAAAGCGATATGATTGCAGGCATGATGGGAATGCATGCCCAGTTTACCATATCTGATCGGACCATGGAATTTGCAGCCGCTCATAAGCCTGAAGGAACAGGCTACCACATTCATGTGGCAGAAGGAATTGAAGATCTCCATGATTGTCTTAAGAAGTACGGCAAGCGGATTGTGGACCGCCTGATGGATTTTCAGATTCTTGGGGAAAAGACGCTTCTTGGGCACTGTATCTACATTAATCCTCATGAGATGGACTTAATACTCGATACAGACACCATGGTAGTTCACAATCCGGAATCCAATATGGGAAATGCCTGCGGATGCCCTCCAACCATGGAACTGGTGAAGCGGGGGATTTTAACCGGCCTTGGAACAGACGGCTATACCCACGATATGTTAGAATCCTATAAGACAGCCAATGTTCTTCATAAACATCATTTGTGCGATCCCAATGCGGCATGGAGCGAGGTTCCAAAGATGCTCTTTGAAGGGAATGCAAGGATTGCCGGCAGGTATTTTAAGAGACCCCTTGGTATTTTAAAAGAGGGTGCTGCTGCAGATGTGATTGTTACGGATTACAATCCATTAACGCCCATGAACGGGGACAATGCCAACAGCCACATTCTGTTTGGAATGACAGGCCGCAGTGTAGTGACAACTGTCTGCAACGGTAAGGTTCTCATGAAAGACAGAATCCTTATGGGAGTTGACGAAGAGAAGCTGATGGCAGACTGCAGGGAAGCGGCGGGAGCGCTTGCTGCACGAATTAACGGACGATAAAAAAACAGAATATTCATACAGGGCTTAACAAACACAGGGAGAGCCCGGATGCAGGAGGATATCAATGGGAGACAAAATGACACCGATGCCTTTTTCACAATTAATGAACTGGGTAAGGCAGGAGCAGGGAAAGCAGGAATCAGTTTTTGGAGTATACCGTCCCTACCGGGCGGATGAGTCACATAACAGGGAGCTGTTTGGAAGAACGTTAGAAACTCCGATTGGACCGGCGGCGGGTCCCCATACCCAGCTGGCGCAAAACATTGTGGCAGCTTACTATGCAGGAAGCCGTTTCTTTGAGCTGAAGACTGTACAGATTTTAGACGGAGATGATCTGCCGGTAGAAAAGCCCTGTATCAGGGCAGAAGATGAGTGCTACAACTGCGAGTGGTCTACGGAACTTTATGTTCCCCAGGCTCAGGAAGAATATATTAAGGCCTGGTTTTTGCTTTCTTTTATGGCAAAAGAATACGGATTAGGTCAGATGGATGGGTTTCAGTTTAACATGAGTGTGGGATACGATCTGGAGGGAATTAAATCTCCCAAAGTCAATTCTTTCATCGACTCCATGATGGATGCAAAAGACACGGAGACGTTTCATTCCTGCAGGCAGTATCTTCTGGAGCATCTGGAGCAGTTTGAGAATGTGACAAAAGAGGATATTGAGTCTATCTCTTCCCAGATCTGCAACAGCGTGACCCTTTCCACCTTACACGGATGCCCCCCACAGGAGATTGAGCGGATTGCAGTTTATTTAATAGAAGAAAAGGGTCTGAATACCTTTATTAAATGTAACCCCACACTTCTTGGCTATGAATTTGCCAGAAACACGCTGGACCAGATGGGGTACGATTACATTTCTTTTGGTGAGTTCCATTTTCTTGATGATCTTCAGTATGAGGATGCCATCCCCATGTTGAAACGGCTGATGGCACTGGCAAAAGAACGCAGGTTGGAGTTCGGTGTGAAGCTTACCAACACCTTCCCGGTTGATGTGAAAAATAAAGAGCTCCCCAGCCAGGAGATGTACATGTCCGGAAAATCGCTGTTCCCCCTGTCCATGGCACTGGCAGCCAGACTTTCCAAAGAATTTGACGGAGCACTTCGGATTTCATTCTCAGGCGGAGCTGATTACCATAATATCAAAGACATTACTGATGCAGGAATCTGGCCGGTAACTGTTGCCACTACCCTTTTAAAGCCAGGTGGCTATCAGAGACTTCTTCAGATGGCAGAGAAGACGAAGGAGACAGGCGTCTCATTTCTGGGTGTAGATGCAGATAAAGCTTTCACCCTTGCCCAGGACTCCATTTCAGATTCTCATTATAAGAAAGCCTTAAAACTTCTGCCGGACAGAAAGATGAAGAAAACAGTTCCCCTGCTTGACTGTTATACGGCTCCCTGTCAGGAAGCCTGTCCCATTCATCAGGATATTACCACATACCTAAAGCTCTCCGGTCAGGGAAACTATGAGGAAGCCATGGAAGTGATTGCTGAGAAGAATCCCCTTCCTTTCATAACCGGTTCCATATGTGCCCATAACTGCATGAACATGTGTACAAGAAATCATTACGAATCTCCGGTAAATATAAGGGGGGCAAAGCTTCTTTGTGCAGAAAAAGGCTATGAGGAATATCGGAAAACCATTCAAAAAGGGGAGCTGACCGGTAAAAAGACAGCGATTATCGGAGGCGGACCGGCAGGTCTTTCCGCCGCGTAT
Organism: Lacrimispora xylanisolvens; assembly: GCF_002934545.1. Lineage (GTDB taxonomy): Bacteria > Bacillota > Clostridia > Lachnospirales > Lachnospiraceae > Lacrimispora > Lacrimispora xylanisolvens. Next base: position 218,608 of record NZ_PTJA01000004.1, on the reverse strand, counting down.
TTCCTGACAAAGTGCGGTATGCCCGCTACTATTTTTGAAAAAAGCGGAAAGCTTGGTGGCGTGGTTCAAAACATCATTCCTGATTTCAGAATTTCAGGAGACGTGATTGGTCGTGACATCGATTTATGTCTCTCTTACGGGGCCGAAGTAAGGCTGAATACGGAAATAGCGGATCTGGATGCATTAAGAGAAGAAGGTTTTGAATTTATTATTCTGGCTGCAGGTGCAAGTGAGCCGGGAGTTTTAAATCTGAAAACCGGCAAGACCATGAATGCCCTTCATTTTCTTAATGAATACAAGGAAATGGATAAAAATGTAAATATCGGAAAGGCAGTTGCTGTGATCGGCGGAGGAAATACTGCCATGGATACGGCAAGAGCGGCTGTCAGAACCCACGGTGTGAAAGAAGTTTCTCTCGTTTACCGCAGAACCAGGCGATACATGCCAGCAGATGAGGAAGAATTACTGCTTGCCATGGAGGATGGTGTTAAATTCATGGAGCTTTTATCCCCTGCAGAATTGGTGAATGGACAGTTAATCTGCAATGTGATGAAGCTTGCTGCTGCAGATGAAAGCGGAAGAAGAGCTGTTACAGAAACAGAAGAGACCGTTTCCATACCTGCAGATACGGTCATAGCCGCAGTTGGAGAGGGAATTCCAAAAGAGTTTTATTTAAAGAACGGTATTGAATTGACAAGCCGGGGAAGAGTGCTTGTAAATGAGGAAACTTTGGAAACAAGTGTGCCCGGAGTTTATGCAGTGGGTGACGGTCTGTACGGTCCCGGAACTGTGGTAGAAGCCATAAGAGATGCCAGAATGGCGGCTGAATCAATCCTGGGCAGAAAAGCTGCCAGGGATTTTGATATCACATCATCCGATCCGCAAAAGCTATACGGCAGAAGAGGAATCTTAAAAGAAACGCTGAGTGACCAGGAAGAAAGTACAAGATGTCTTGGCTGTAAAAGTATCTGCGAAAACTGCGCAGAGGTCTGTCCAAACCGCGCAAATTTAGCACTCTTTGTTCCAGGTTTCACAAAGCATCAGATCCTTCATGTGGATTATTTATGCAACGAATGCGGAAACTGCCGAAGTTTTTGTCCCTATGACAGTGCTCCGTACTTAGATAAATTTACATTGTTTGCCAATGAAGCTGATTTAAATAACAGTAAAAATCAGGGCTTTGTTGTGACAGACAAAGAAAATGGTACGTTCCTTTTAAAGTATATGGGAAGTCTGTATACAGGGAAAGCAGGGGAAGCGGTTGACGCAGTTCCAGAGGGGCTTTTAAAGATTGTGGAAACCGTTATCAATGACTACGATTATCTTTTAGGATAAGAAAGTGGGTGGAGCAATGGTTCGTTTCCTGGTAAACGGAGAGACTGTTACAGTACCGGAAGAAAGGAAGCTGATTGATGTTTTAAGAACTGATCTGGGGCTTAAGTCTGTGAAAGACGGATGCAGCGAAGGTGCCTGTGGAACATGTACGGTCCTGATAGATGGAAAGGCTGTAAAAGCCTGTGTTCAGAAAGCAGCCAGACTGGAAGGAAAATCTGTCATGACAGTGGAGGGACTGTCTGACAGAGAAAAAGAAGTGTTTGTCTATGCTTTTGGGGAAGCAGGAGCTGTTCAGTGCGGCTTTTGCATCCCGGGCATGGTAATCTGTGCAAAAGCCCTCATAGATGAAAACCCCGATCCCACAAGGGAAGAGGCTGCATTTGCAGTACGGGGAAATGTCTGCCGCTGCACCGGATATAAGAAAATCATTGATGCCATTCTTCTTGCAGCCAGACTGTTTCGTGAAGATGTCAGAGATTTAAAGGCTCCAGAGGTAACATCTGTGGGGCAGCGGGCTCATCGCCTGGATGTGCCGGAAAAGGTGCTGGGTTACGGGGAATACGCAGACGATATGGAAGTGGAGGGCTTAATCTACGGCAGTGCGGTGCGAAGTAAATACCCCCGGGCAAGGATTCTGTCTATCGACGATTCCAAAGCCAAAGCACTGCCTGGAGTCCGTGCAGTCTTAACGGCCAAAGATGTTCCCGGTAAAAATAAAGTGGGACATTTAAAAAAAGACTGGGATACCATGATTCCGGTAGGCGAGATTACCAGATATGTGGGAGATGCCGTCTGTCTTGTGGCAGCGGATACCCCGGAGATTCTGGAAGAAGCGAAAAAGCTGATTGAGATTGAATACCAGGAGTTAAAAGGAGTCTTTTCACCCCAGGAAGCCTTACAGCCGGATGCACCTCTTGTTCATGATACCGGTAATATTCTAGCCCATGAGCATCTGGTCAGGGGAGATGCAAAGAAAGCCATAGAAAACTCCGCCTATTCGGTAACCATGCACTATGAAACTCCGTTTACAGAGCATGCATTTCTGGAACCGGAGTGCGCCATAGCCATTGTAGATCGGGAAAAAGAAGAAGCTGTCATCTATTCCTCTGACCAGGGAACTTATGATACGCAAAAGGAATGTGCGGGAATGCTTGGCTGGGAGCTTTCAAAGGTCCATGTCATCAATAAGCTGGTAGGAGGCGGATTCGGCGGAAAAGAGGATATGTCTGTTCAGCATCACGCTGCACTTTTAGCTTATCATACCGGTAAACCAGTCAAAGTAAAGCTGACCAGGAAAGAAAGCATTATGGTTCATCCCAAGCGCCATCCGGCCTCTATGGATTTTACCACTGCCTGCGATGAGAATGGTTATCTGACCGGCATGACAGCAGTAGTGATTACAGATACAGGAGCTTACGCTTCCCTGGGAGGGCCTGTACTTCAGCGCCTCTGTACCCATGCGGCAGGACCTTATAATTATCAGAATATTGACATTGAAGGAACAGCCGTATACACCAACAATCCGCCAGCAGGCGCTTTTCGGGGGTTCGGAGTCACACAAAGCTGTTTTGCCATAGAATGCAACTTAAACCTGCTGGCAGAAAAAGTTGGTATCAGCCCATGGGAAATCCGTTTTCGGAATGCCATTCGGCCGGGGCAGGAGCTGCCAAATGGTCAGATTGCTGCGGAAGGAACTGCCCTAGTGGAAACCCTGCTTGCAGTAAAGGATATTTATGAAAGCCACCCTTATGCAGGAATCGCCTGTGCCATGAAAAATGCCGGTGTGGGAGTCGGGCTTCCTGACTGGGGAAGATGCAGGCTTACGGTGGAAGATGGAAAAGTCCATATCAGATCGGGTGCATCCTGCATTGGTCAGGGACTGGGAACTGTTCTGGAGCAGATTGTATGCGAAACCCTTGGTATTACAGGAGATCAGGTGGTCTACGTTGCTGCAGAGACCAATCTGGCACCTGATTCCGGAACCACCTCCGGGTCCCGCCAGACTCTGGTAACAGGGGAAGCGGCAAGGCGGGCATGTGTCCAGATCCTTCAGGATTTAGGTGGCAAAAAAGAACTGTCAGCTCTAAATGGAAAAGAATACTATGGAGAATATCTGGCTGCTACTGATCCTATGGGAAGCGAGAAGAAAAATCCCGTCTCTCATGTGGCATACGGTTATGCCACCCAAGTAGCCTGTTTAAAAGAAGACGGTACCGTGGAAAAGATACTGGCCGCCCACGATGTAGGAAAGGCCATTAATCCTCTGTCTGTAGAAGGACAGATTGAAGGCGGTGTGGTCATGTCACTGGGATATGCCCTGACAGAAGAATTTCCATTGAACCAGGGAGTTCCACTTGCAAAATTCGGTACGCTTGGATTGTTCCGGGCAGATAAGACACCGGATGTCGAGAGCATTATTGTAGAACGAAATCACGATCCGCTGGCCTACGGGGCAATTGGAATCGGAGAGATTACCTCAATTCCTACTGCACCAGCGGTGCAGGGCGCTTATTATAAGTATGACGGTGTATTTCGCACCTCTCTGCCTTTGGAAGAGACGGCTTATCGGAAAAAGAAAAAATAACCGGAAAAAGGCGCAGGAGAAAAAACATTCTCTGCGTCTTTTTGGGATTGACAAAGAACCATGAAAAAGGGAAAATAGATGGCATAGACCGGTATGCAAAAGGCAAACCGGATTAGAAGAAAGGAAGTGGATTTGCTGTGAAGACGTTGTTGAAAGGCGGAACCGTGGTATCGGGAAGCAAGGCGGTTGCAGCGGATGTTCTCATGGAGAATGGAACGATTCTGGATGTGAAACCGGGAATTGAAGAGAAAGAAGCAGATATTATTGATGTAACCGGCAGACTTTTGTTCCCGGGGTTTATTGATGCCCATACTCATTTTGATCTTCATGTGGCAGGTACCGTAACAGCAGATGATTTTGAGTCAGGAACCAAGGCAGCTTTAGCCGGAGGAACCACCATGATTATTGATTTTGCCACCCAGTACCAGGGAGAAAGTCTGCATCAGGCACTGAATAACTGGCATAAAAAAGCAGATGGCTACGCATCCTGTGATTATGGCTTTCACCTGGCAATCTCAGACTGGAATCATTCCGTAAGCGAAGAGCTTGACACCATCGTTTCAGAAGGTGTGACTTCCTTTAAGCTTTATATGACTTATGATGAGATGTATATGGCTGATAAAAAGATATACCAGATTTTAAAACGTTTAAAAGAAGCCGGAGGAATTGCCGGTGTACACTGTGAAAACAAGGGAATCATCGAGGCGCTGATTGAGGAAGAAAAAGCAAACGGTAATTTTTCGGTGAATGCCCATAAAAAGACAAGACCTGCGGCAGTAGAGGCAGAGGCAGCAGGCCGTCTTTTAAAGATAGCCCAGGTAGCGGATTGCCCGGTTATCATCGTACACTTAAGCTCGGAAGCCGGTTATAAAGAGATTGCTTATGCAAGAGAAAGAGGACAGGAAGTATATGTGGAAACCTGTCCCCAGTATCTGATTTTCAATGAAGATGTTTATGATCTCCCAGGTTTTGAGGGAAGTAAATATGTAATCTCTCCTACAATTAAGAAGGAATCAGACAGACAGAAGCTGTGGGAGCTCTTAAAGGCGGATCAGATTCAGACGGTATCCACCGATCACTGCAGCTTCACTACCGCTCAGAAAGCAGCAGGCAGAGAAGATTTTACGAAGATACCAAACGGAATGCCCGGAGTGGAAGCCCGTCCTGCCCTGGTTTACAACTTTGGCGTTAAACAAAATGGTCTGACAGTGGAACAGATGTGCCGGATGCTCTCAGAAAATCCGGCAAAGCTTTACGGCGTTTATCCAAGAAAAGGCGTGATAGCTCCTGGAAGCGACGCTGATCTTGTGGTTTTTAACCCTGATGCCAAATGGACCATGTCTGTTGAGAATCAGGTTGCCAACGTGGATTACTGTCCGTTTGAAGGGATTTCTGTTGAAGGAAAAGCGGAACTTGTATTTTTAAAGGGCAGACTGGCGGCTGAAAATGGTGAAGTCTTATTGGAAAAGACAGGCGCCTATGTAGCCAGAAACAAGCCTATGGTAATCTCCTGATGATATTAAAAAGCGCCTATGCGATTGATGTGACAGATGGAATATTACAGCTGGAAGAAAAAGATTCTCTATGGGAGGCTCTTCGTATTCCCTTAAAAGAACCGATGATTGTAGCTTTTACCGGCGGGGGCGGGAAGACAACCTCCATGTATTGCCTGGCCGACGAGCTGGCAGCTCAGGGAAAGCGGGTCATTGTAACTACCAGTACCCATATCTTACGGCCGACTGACAGAATCGTCACAGAGGCAGCTGACTGGAATACAGTAAGTGATTTTATAACAAGTCATAAGGAACTTTTTCCTTTGGCAGGCTGGGTGCTGGTTACCGGCCTGCCTGACAAAGAGGGAAAGTTAAAGGGAATGGAACTTTCTGAGCTGGAGCGGCTGACGCTGCTATGTGATGTCCTTCTTGTGGAAGCAGATGGTGCAAAGCGCCTTCCATTGAAGATACCCAAGATAAATGAACCGGTTTTACCTGGCGGTACTCATGCAGTAATTGGCTGTATGGGCCTTAACTGTATCGGGGAGCCGTGGGAAGAAATGTGCTTTCGTTATGAATTGACACCACAGGTGTTTGACGGTGAGAAAAAGAACGGACGAATTACGCCTTCTGATGCAGCAAAAATACTGACCAGCACCAATGGAACCCGAAAGGGAGCTGAATCCATGGAATACCGGATTCTTATAAACAAAGCAGATGATCAGAGGCAGTTGTCCAGTGCTCAGGCAGTAGCAGATGCAATGGGAAAACAATGGGCGAAGAACACAGCAGTAACCAGTTTTATAGAAAAGGATCAGAATTAGACACACGGGAAAGGGATCAGCAAGATGAAAGAGATCAGAACGGAAGACGCAGCAGGTCATGTTCTTTGCCATGACATGACCCAGATTATACCTGGAGTTTCAAAGGATGCAAGATTCCGGAAAGGTCATGTGGTGACAGAGGAAGACATCCCTGTACTGCTGTCAATGGGAAAAGAGCATCTGTATATATGGGAAAAAGATGATACCATGTATCATGAGAATGAGGCTGCTGAAATACTTTGTGAATTATGCAGAAACGACCATATGGACAGGGGCGATGTAAAAGAAGGGAAAATAGAATTAAAATCCACCATTCGCGGGCTTTTAAAAATAGATACCGGTCTGCTTGATATAATAAACAGTGCCGGAGATATGATGATTGCTTCCAGGCATTCCAATACTCCTGTAGAGCCGGGAGATAAGCTTTGCGGAACCAGGATTATTCCTCTCGTAATTAAAAAAGATAAGATGGAGGCAGTAAAAAAACTCTGCGGCGGAAAAAGGATATTTTCCATACTGCCTTATAAAAATAAAAAAGTGGGCATTGTTACAACTGGGAGTGAAGTATACTGTGGAAAGATCAAGGATGCATTTGGCCCGGTACTAAGAGCGAAGGCAGAGGAGTTTGGAGGAGAAATACTGGGACAGACTTTAACAGATGATAAGCCGGAGCATACCTCAGATGCCATTCTTGAATTTATCAGGCAGGGAGCGGACATGGTACTGGTCAGCGGCGGCATGAGCGTGGACCCGGATGACAAAACTCCGCTGGCAATCCGAAATACGGGAGCCGAAGTGGTATCCTATGGTGCTCCGGTTTTGCCGGGTGCCATGTTTCTTCTGGCCTATTACCGTAAAGATGGAAAGAACATTCCGGTAGCTGGACTACCGGGCTGTGTGATGTACTCCAAAAGAACGGTATTTGACTTAGTGCTGCCAAGACTGATGGCAGATGATCCCATAACAAAAGAAGAACTTGATAAGCTGGGGAAAGGGGGGCTGTGCCTCTCCTGTGAGGAATGTCATTATCCTAACTGCGGATTCGGAAAGGGCTGGTAGGATGAAGATATTGATCAAAGGAGCAGGTGATCTGGCTTCCGGGATCGCCTGCCGCCTCCACCGCTGCGGCTTTTTAGTCGTTATGACAGAGAAACCAGTACCCACCACCGTAAGGCGCACTGTTGCATTTTCAAGAGCTGTTTACGAAGACAGGACAAAAGTTGAGGACATTACCGGCATATTATGCCGCAGCATGAAAGAAGTAGAGGAAGCATTGTCAAATGACCAGGTGGCAGTGGTGGTTGATGAGGAGTGCAAAATACGTGAAAAATGGAATCCGGATGCAGTTGTAGATGCGATTATAGCAAAGAAGAATCTGGGTACCAGGATTACGGATGCAGACATTGTAGTCGGAGTGGGACCTGGTTTTACTGCAGGGAAGGATTGCCACTGCGTGGTGGAAACAAAGCGGGGCCATGATCTGGGCAGGTGCATCTGGAACGGCAGTGCCATCCCCAATACGGGAGTTCCAGGGATTATCGGTGGCTATGATAAAGAACGGATCATACGTGCTGTGGATAACGGCGTATTTCACCCGGCTGTAACCATAGGGACAGTCGTACAGTTAAATGATGTGGTTGGGTATGTGAATGATGCTCCTGTGCTTGCCCAGGTTGGGGGAGTTGTAAGAGGACTGCTTCAGGATGGTGTGACTGTTTTTCGTGGAATGAAATCAGGAGACATAGATCCCAGAGGTGTGACCGGGCACTGTTATACCATCTCAGACAAGGCATCTGCCATTGGCGGGGGAGTGCTGGAAGCTATATTAAGTCTTCAGAAAAAGCAACTTGCACAGAAGGAAAGGATTTCAACATGAATATGACACTGATTCTTCTGGCAGCGGGAGACAGCGTAAGATTCAACGGCAATAAGCTGCTTTATGAAATCAATGGAAAGCCTATGTACCGTTATATTATAGAAGAAATCGACCAGCTTCCAAAAGATTTGTTTTTCAGAAAACTGATAGTTACCCAATATGATGAGATTATGGAATGCATGAAAGACTCCGGATATAAAATCATTGTAAACAGGGACAGCAGACTGGGGATTTCTCATTCCATTCATCTGGCACTTAAGGAATTGGAATATGAAAACACGGATTTTTTATTTGCAGTCTGTGATCAGCCTTACTTAAAATCTTTTACCATAGAGGCGCTGGTGAAAGGATTTTATGAAAGCAAAAAAGGACTTGCCTGTTTGTGTTTGAAAGGAGAGCCCGGCAATCCTGCCATATTTGCAGGCAGCTACAGAAAAGAACTGATGGAACTTACAGGAGACAAAGGCGGAAAAAAGATAATCAGAGCCCATCCGTCTGATGTTTTTCTTTTAGAAGCAGAAAGTGCTGATGAATTAAAGGACATTGACAAACTGTCCGATGAATTCGAATAAATTGTTAGAAAAACACGGCTATAATAAGACCGTGTTTTTTTGTTACCAGTTTTATCCAAGTATAGAAAAATATCACTTATTGGTTTTCAGAAGAATGAAAATCGTGTATAATAAAATCATCAAAGGAGGGGCGGTATGTGGAAAAGGCTGAGGGAACATTTCCTTATGTTAAATAAGAGCAGAAAGGAATTAAAGCAGGAAGGACTTAAGATCTGTGCGGCTTATTTTCTGCTTGGTTTGTTCTGGATTTTGTGTTCTGACAGATTGGTTCCTGCCATTGTCAGTAATTCCCGTTCAGTCATGCTTTTTAGCATGGGGAAGGGAGTCTTATTTGTATTTTGTACTTCCGCATTTTTATACTATGTGATATTGAGACTGCTTAACAAAGCCGGTGCCGCAGAAGAAGAACTGAGCAAAAGTTATAAAGAACTGAAGATGCAGTATAAAAAGATCGGTCTTTATGATCAGATGCTTATGGAAAGTGAAGAAAAATACCGTACAATTATAGCTCATATGCAGCTTGGGATGGCACTGTTTGAGGGAGAGAATGAAACCGACATCAGGCACTACAGGCTGATTGATGTAAATCCCTGCTATGAGGAACTGGCCTGTGACAAGGAAGTTTCTGTGTTGGGAGGATATTTTTGTGACATACATGACACTCTGGATCCTGATATATGGGAGCTGCTTGCAAGGACTGTGAAAACAGGGGAGCCAGCCCGCTATGAACGGTTCCGGAACAGGACAAGCACATATTATGAGGTGATTGTTTTCTGCCCTGGCAAAAACCAGCTGGCCCTGATTGTCAATAATATAACCGAGCGCAGGCAGGCTCAGGAAAGGCTGAATTATTTAAGTTTTCATGATCCCCTTACTGGTTTGTATAACAGAAGGTATTTTGAAGAGCAGCTGAAAGTTTTGGACCAGGAGTTTAACTATCCGCTGGTAATTACCATGGCAGACATCAATGGTCTGAAACTGATCAATGATTCTTTTGGCCATGCAGCAGGAGATGAATACATACGAAAAGCGGCAGCAGTTCTCATGAACAACACCCGCAGCCATGATATCATATGCCGGCTGGGAGGAGATGAATTTGTTATCTTTTCACCTGGCACAGGCGAAAAAGAGATAAAAAAGATGATTTCTTCCATGAGTGACATGGCAAAAGCTCAGGCTGTGAATAAAATCATGCTTTCCATCTCTTTCGGATACAGCATAAAGTGCAGCAGTGATGAATCCATTACAGAGGTTTTAAAGAAAGCCGAAGATTTTATGTATCGGAAAAAGCTGATGGAAAGTCCCAGCATGAGGGGGAAGACCATTTATACCATCATGGCGGCACTTCATGAAAAAAACTTCCGAGAGGAACAGCATTCCCTTCGTGTATCAGAACTGTGTGAAAAGATGGGGGAAGCACTTGAACTTCAGGAAGATGACATCAAGGAATTAAAAACAGTTGGCCTTCTTCATGATATTGGCAAGGTAGCAATTGAAGAGGGTATTCTTAATAAGAACGGAAAGCTTGATGTAGATGAATGGGGAGAGATAAAAAAGCATCCCGAAATCGGATACCGCATTTTAAGTACAGTGAATGAGCTTTCAGAAATGGCTGATTACGTGCTTGCCCATCATGAGCGCTGGGATGGAAGCGGATACCCCAAAGGGCTGAAGGGAAAGGAGATTCCCATACAGTCCAGAATTATCGCCATAGCTGATGCCTATGACGCCATGATCAGCGAGCGGAGCTACCGCCATGCGCTGTCAAAGGAAATTGCAGTCAGTGAGCTTTTAAAGGGAGCTGGAACGCAGTTTTGTAAAGAGTATGTATCGATATTCATTGACAAAGTAATTAATAAATCCGGAACTGGTGCCTAGATTGTTATAAAATTAACAGGAATGAGCGGTATGCTTCTTTTTCAGGAGCATACCGCTCATTCCTGTTTTACTTTTTTATAAAGAACATGTTAAAATTAACAATTATAAATTCATAAAAAAATATTGTTTTAATATAAAAAAAGTAACTTTTTGTAAGTGGAATGTGTCAATTTTGGAACTCAACGTGTATAATTTTGGCACTTGGGTTGAAAGTTGTCGAAAATAGTTATATGCTGAGACCGTTAAGATACATAATTAGCATACCATTAACATTTGATGAAGAAGCAAATCTGTAGAAAAACTGATTTCGGAGATTGCTGGATAATAGGAGGAGAGGCCATGTTAAAAATAGGAGTATGTGATGATGACCATCTGCTGCTGTTGGAAGCAGAAACGCGTTTGCGCAGGATTGGGATTGAGAGAGAAATGAATCTGGATGTGGAGACCTTCTGTGACGGTGATGAAATTGTCAGAGCTGTTTATTTAGGAAAGCGTTTCGACATCATTTATATGGACATTGAGATGAGACGTATGAACGGATTGATGGCAGCAGAACGAATCCGTGAATACGACCGCATGGTACAAATTGTATTTATGACATCTCATCAGAGATACATCAATCAGGCCTTTCGCTCAGCGCCAATCGGATACCTTGTTAAGCCCGTAAGGGATCCTGAATTTAATAATAATTTCAGCCACATATTAAATCTGATTGAGACAAAAGACTTATATTACCACTTCAAATATGGCAGAACAGAGAGTCAGGTATATTTAAAGAAAGTGCTGTATTTTGAAAGCAAGCTCCGACTGACTGAGATTGCATGTGAAGAGGGCCGTCACAGACTATACAAAAGTCTGGAGGAGATAGAAAACGAATTAAAAGACCGTAAGATTCGTTTTATCAGAATACACCAGTCTTATCTGGTGAGTTTTACCCAGATCGCCAGAATCTCCAATGACGTAGTGGAATTAATGGATGGAACCTGTCTGCCGGTCAGCCGCAGCAGACGTAAGGAAGTGGAAGAGATTATGTTTGAGACCATGGGGTGGTGTCAGGTTTAAAGATAGCAGGATGAGGTCTAGTGCAGAGAAGAGCAGTTAATAGCTGCTTTTCTTTTTTTGTATTGACCTAATTCCTAATACTAAATTACCAATAATTACATGTAGGGTGCTAAAAATTACATGAATACCTTTTTTGTCAATTAATGGATTATAATGTAACTAAAAGTCGTTGGATTAAGGGAGGAGTATGAAAATGATTAAATGTGGCAAATTTGTTCTGGCAATTGCAGCAGCAATTCTGATATCTGGATCTGTATGTGCCTGTTCTGCGCAGGAGAGTTCTGAGCTTTTAGAAGGGAAAAAGGTTCTTTCACAGATGCAGTCTAAATTACCTTTGCAGAAAGGTTTTACAAATACATCCCAGACAACTGTACAGCCTGGATTTGATTCACCGGAGAGTGCAGTAAAGGGTTATTTAACAGGGCTTAGGGAGAGCAATCTAAAGTATATGACAGATACCTTTTCAGAAAGTATGGAAATAGATGATATTATGCGTCAATATGCCATTCTTTGCGGGCTTGGTTTGGATGAGGGAGAACCTGTGAGTCTAAAAAGTACAGCGGAGGTAAAGGCATTTGTCGATAATCTGGAGAGTGGTATAAAGGCTATGGATCTTAATTCAGTGAAGCTGGTGGGATTTGTTGACCCTGGAGATTTAGATGATGCTTACACGAATGAAAAACATCAGGAAAATTTAATCAGAATAGCTAATCGGTATGGTGGGGATAAGATGGTAAGCTGTGTTGCCGCTATTGAGGTGAATGGTAAAAAATTCTTTTTGATTTTTGATGTAATAAGAAAGGATGGTCGGTGGTTTAATCATCAGTTAGGCGGAATCTTTGCTAATATGTCAGGAATGGAAAGGAAAGAGGCAGGTACACTTTCGTTAGAAACAGCGGATGAGCAGATTTTGAAACAATTAGTGCCTGATTTTTCAAAAAACTTATTAGATGCAGAAGCGGGGCATGGGGCATTAGGGTCTGCTGTCACTAACGAGGAAGCAGGAGGCTTTGATTCGTCTCAGACGGCAGTCAGAAGATACCTGGAATATCTTGCGGCCAATGAACAGGACAAGATGATTGGAACATTTGCAGTGGAGAGCTACGTGGATCATTTTGATTTTCGGACCAGACTGGAAAGTAGTGGGGCATATATTTTTATGCAGCAGGAATTCAATTTTCCAGCAGTAACTGATTTTTCCAGAGATTTAAACATTGAAAGCAGAAAAAATGACATCCGGTGGAATTTATTAGAACAATACACAGCATTGGGTGTCTTCTCGGAAATAGATACAGCTGATCTGGTTCAGGCGGAAGATTTGGATGTATCCTTCGCGTTATCAGAATTGCCGAAACGTTTGAATACTAGTTCCATAAAAATTTTGGGATATATTAGTCCGGAAAAAATGTCAGAGTCTTATGGGTCAAATGATTTTCAGGATATAGAACTCAGGAAGATGAAAGCTTACGGTGCAGATGATATAGAAAGTATCGGGGCTGTGTTTGAACTAAATGGTGCCCGCTATATTATTTGTATTGATACCGTGAAATATGAGAACAGATGGTTTATCAGGGAGCTTGGCGGTGAGCTTTCTTTACTGCTTGGAATTGACAGCAGGTACGCCGGGATCATTCGTGCTGATTACCTGGAAAATCCGGATATTGATAGTCACATTTTGCCTCTCAATTAATGAAAGGTCAGATAATTCGTGTCGAAAAATGTCGAATTAGAGGAAAAATACGACAGTTATTTACCAAATATTACATGTAGCGTGCTAAATATTACATGAATGGTTTTTTTGATTGTTTTTATATTATAATGTAACTAACAAAAATGAGACAAAGGTATGGAGGTTTAAAATGTTAACCAAATCTTTGTCAGGAGGGGTGAGATGAAAAATTTAAAAAGGATTTTTCTGTTTATCGGGGTTATGATGCTGTTGCTGCCGATCAGACAGGATACTCTGGCAGCTGAAGAATACCATGGGCAGCCTGCAAAGAATGGTGAAATAGTATTTCTTCTGGATACCAGTGGTTCCATGAACTCTAATGATAAAAGCCGCTTTGCGATTGATGCCATACGTCAGGCAGTTTGTAGTCTTCCATCAAATTATAAGTCTGGACTTGTAGCTTACAATACAGGAATTCAGACGATTGTTCCTTTAAGTGGCGGGGCAGATCCCATGGGTACACAGCTTTCCTCTGTTATATATAAGGGCTATACCAATGCCGGAGAAGGACTGAATCAGGCAGTAGGTCTTTTTTCTGCAGATGAGAATGTGGACCGCAGTATTGTCATGGTAACTGACGGAGAAATCGATATGCCTGATAAACAGGCAAAAGAATCATCACGTGCCTTATACTCTGAAACCATTAAAAAAGCAAAAGAAGCGGGAATAAAGATTTATATTGTTGCCGTAGGCAGTGAGTTAAATGATCCTAATATGCATATCTTCGACGGCGCAGAGATGACCGATGGTGCCATCTACTGGCAGGGACAATCCGGAAATCTGGTACAGATCATGAACCGTATTCTTTATGATCGAATGAATCTTCCGAAACGGTCAGTAGGAGTTACAGATGGAAATGGCGGAAGCCTTCATGTTGAACTTCCTTCTCCGGGAGCAGAACGTGTAAAAGTAGTGCTGACCTCCGGACAGGGAATTCAGAATGTGACAGCAGATTATACGGCGGATGAAGGACATATTACAAGCGGTCGAAATTTTGCAGTCATAGAGATGACCAGACCTGCATCTGGCGCCGTTGATGTCCGTTTCCAGACACCGGAGCTTTCTGGTGTGGAAGCATATATGACTGTGGAATACACAGCCAGACCAGTGGTCAATATCAATTACAGGAGAGAAGAAGTATTACCTGATGCAGGAAGTGAAGAGAAAAGTAAAACAAAATTCCCACCACTCTACAAGCACTATGCAGACTTGGAACTGTCTCTTAAGGATACTGCAGGTAAGAACGAAAATCTCTGGAACACGCCTTATTATGAAGGGCAGTCGGTACCTTTCTGTGTCAATGGTGTTTGGAAATCCGGCACTATAAGCGGGGGTCTCATACCTTATTCCCTTCCTATTGATGGAATTGATACAGTGACAGTTGAGTTCGATACCAGCATGTTTGCGGAACAATATAGGATCGAACAGCCGGTGACAGAACAGCTGGCTCCACCGCCAGATCCTATACCGGAGCCAGAACCGGATTACCGCCCGTTATGGGCGATACTGGGAGCGCTTGCACTGGTAATCGTCTTAATCCTGCTTTGGTGGTATAAGAAAAAGAATGCAGCAGTGATCTATGTGTCCCAGTCTCCTTCTTCAAAAGAACCAGTTAAGATGAAAACCAAGGCCTGTACTTACTCTGGTAAATTCAGTATTTACGTGGTAAGAACCGCAGACGGGCGTGATGTACCTCCTCAGACTTATCATCTGTTTGGAAGAAACAGCGGGCGTATGACACTTGGACAGATTCTTGCTTCCTGTAAAATAAAGCTTGGAAAAATCGGGGAAGAGGACATCATTATCTACCCCGGACCAGATCATTCTGTAATTATTATGGATCAGTCGGAGCGGTGCACGGTACTGAGAGGAATGGAAATTTTAAAAAAGGGCATGGGATATCCTGTATTTTACAACGAGAAAATTACAATTACTTTTGAAGATGAATCCACTGAGATGGAAATTCATTATAAAAACCTAAAGCCAAGTGAGAGGAAATCATAGCAACATCCTTTCAGATAGATAACAAAGGAGGAATAAGCAATATGGGAAATGTAATAAAGCAGACCAACCGGACTCTGTTAATGGAGGTCATTAATCCGGAAAAACTGGATTTGTTAACCCTTGTTGGAGATGTCAGGGGAGTGGAGAGTCTGTCTGATGACAAAATCAAGGAAATTAACGATCACTTAATGGTCCGCAGTTTCGATGAACTTTTGGAAAAATTCGCACCGACAGTCTATTGTTACTACAATGCCAATAATCAGAGAGTTGTTTATCAGCTGGATAAGCCGGAACAGGTACCTGATGAGATGCTTACAGAAATACCGTTAAACCGCCAGAATGAATTTATGGGAATGCTTATGTCTATGGTGGAGACAAAACGTTCCGAGGGGACCATTAATGTAGATTTCAAATTTGAGAAACTTACAGATATGATTTCTCCCAAAAAAGTCATGGATGCAATCAAGCAGAACCGAAAAGAACTGCAGTATACATATGGGGAATACGCAAAGCTGGATGAAGAGGATCCTAAGAAGAGAGATTTAGGCGACAAATTAAATGTTATGTTTGAGGAGGCAAGCGCCAATTATAACAACGTCATGGCGCTCCTCCCCCTGGCAATCGAAGACATCAAAACCAGACTCCTGTTAGGAGACGGAGGAGATAAAAAGGACAATACCCCTCTTGCGTTAGGTGTATTGAGCATGGGTGACCAGGGAGAACTTCGTGTCTTGGAGGCTCCCAAGGTTGAAACAACGGCTTTAACCACGATTGATGACAATGTAAATACCGGGCTGATCGAAGCATTAAAGGATGATTACCAGGCTTTAAATGAGGAGAGCAATGATTATGTTGGTGCACTTGTTGCAAGAACCTTCTGCCCGCTGTCCTCTACCATGGAGAGCAGTATTGACATAGCAACAGAGGTTTCCAACTACAATTCCTATCTGGAATTCTATAAGGAATCAAAGGATGCCTTTATCAAAACGGTAAAACCTCTTATTGAAAGACTGCTTGGTATCTGGTGTTATTTCGAACAGTATCCCAAAAAGTTAAAAGGAATGCGTCCTTCCATGCTTGTAACCAACGTATCCAATGAGATGCTGGCAAAGAGCAGCAATATCCCAAGGCTGATTACCTATTTAACCACTGTTAACGCAAAGAATGACTTTACCAATACAGTCTGGTACGCAGTAGTACCAAACGTATCCCTGGATCAGAACAGTAAGATGAAGCTGACCAGAGAGCGTTTTAAAGGAAATTCCAAGGCAGAGAAGAATGATACCAACAGTGTGGAATCATTAATCCGTCTGCTGGATGTGTTCAAGGATTATAAGGTTCAGTGCTTCTTCTCCTACGAGGCAGATGACAGCACCACCTTTAATGCTTTGGCAACGGAAGGTATCACCAGATACGAGGACCGCTGTGCGGCACTTATGGGAAAAGAATTCAGTGAATTTGCCATCCCGTGTCTGCCAAACTATACAATCATTCCCAAGGACAAATCAGGGGTTGTTTTAGACAGCCGTATGGTTGTGGGTGAAAACCAGACAGCAGAGCTTTCCAAGGAAAAAGAAGACATCATGAAACTTTGGATCGATGGTGTTTACGTTGGAGCAGCGTATGTAGCTGCAGGAGTTGTAGCCGCCTGTCAGTGTCCGGAATATTTAAAATCAAAATTCGGACCTGGTGTCAGATTAGATATGGAACTGCCGGGAGTCAGATTTGATATTGAAGCAGATGATCATTCCCTGATTGCCTGCACCACCATGGCAAAGGAAATCACCGGATTTACCAATTCCATTAAGAATGATATCAACCGGAAAAATTTTGGATTCATTTTCAGTTCAGAAAATGCTTCTTACAAAGGAACTAACATCACAAAAATTATGGTTTATAAAGCAAGGAACTTAATGTCTGATGGTTCCATGTTTGAGCCTATCTATAAAACACAGGTAACTACCTATATCGAACGGGTTATGCGGCACGGAACAGGAGACTTTAAAGAAGATTCCATTGTCCAGTTCTTTTCCAATAATCCGAACAGCCAGAAGAGTCAGTGGCTGTCCAGAAGAGAATATCTTAACGGAGTCCTCGGAGCAGGAGATGACATCAGCTGCAGTATTAATGAAGAAACAGGCTACTGTACGCTGGACATTACCTTTAATGGCAATGTAAAGAACTTAGAAGTAGAGATTAACCGATTATCGGCGAATAAGGCTTAAATGCCTTTGAAGCATATATTTTTCAAAAGAAAAGGAGGAAGTAAGCATGGGATTTCGTATGAAAATCACCGGAGGACCAGAGGATATCGTTTTTGACGAGCGGAGCATTTCAAAAGTTGATTTTGACTCCATTTCCTCAGCGGACTCTAACGCAAGAGCAACAGATTATGGCCTTACAGTTAAGGTATGGGGAAAGATGCTGTACAAACTGGGAGGAGAAGGAAATGATCCGACTTTAGGACTTGCCCAGTGGGCCCAGGTACCATCTGAGAAGTCAGACTGCTACCGCAGTGCAGAGATCACAGTTGTATCTGCCAGCCAGGTAGTACGCCAGTTCACCCTTCCCAATGCATTTGTTATGGAGTACAGCGAGGAAGTTGATGATGAGAGCGGCGTAGGAACCTTCTATATTCACATGAAGCAGAAGAAGGATGAGAACGCAGTTACTAAGATTGAAGGCGGCTTCGGCGGCGAATAACGGAGGAATGAAAGGAGGATTTAAGACATGTCATACAGAGTAACAGTAGAAGGAATGGAAAGCTTTGAGATTGCAAAAGAATGCGTACGCAGCGTGAAATTCACCACAGATATTCCGCTGGATTCCAACGCAAGAACCAAGGATGTGGGAAGCACCCTGGTTATCACCGGAAGGATCTTAACCGCAGTTGACGGAGATCCCTTTGACAGCACCAGAAAGCTGGCTTTATGGTCAGCCGTTCCGGCAGAGAAAGCAGATTGCTACCGCAAGGTAACCATCGAGCATGTAGCAGCTGGAATCATGGAAAGAAAGTATTATTTCCCCAATTCCTTTGTCATTGATTATAAGGAAGAATTCGGAGATGTGGAAGGAACAGGAACATTCACATTAACGATTAAGCAGAAGAAAGATAAGTTAGGCCTCATTACAGTGGAGGGTGGCTATCCGGCCGCATAAGCAGGATCGCAGGGTGTGTCCGGAGAAATCCGGGCGCGCCCTTTTTCCAGATAAAGAGGAAAGTTAGAAAATAAAGAAAACACCCCCGGTAAACGTTGACTGTGCCGGGAGACAAGGCGGAGCAGATGAAGGATTTATACAGTGTGCTGGGAGTCTCCCAGTCTGCGTCAGAGGATGAGATAAAGAAAGCATATAGAAAACTGTCTAAAAAATATCATCCGGATGCAAATCCGGGAAATAAAGAAGCAGAGGAACAGTTTATAGAGGTATCGGAAGCATATGCCACCCTGGAAGATCAGGAAAAACGGAAAGCATATGACAAAACCCTTGAAAAAGATGTTCAGGGAGAAAAAGCAGGAAAAGCAAACAAAGCTTCACGCGGAAATACCGCATCTCCTGCTGACATCAATTTCTCCAATATGGAGGAACAGTTTGCTCAATTCTTTGGTTTTAATCCCAAGAATGGAAAAGTTGATGAAGATAAGATGAATTCAAATAAGAAAAAAAGGACAAATCCGCTGGATGCGACGGATATGTTTGAGAGATATATGGGTATTAAGAAATAGATGTGGTGTATTAGTATTATTTATAATAAAAAAGTGAGTCGAAATACATTACTCCAGAATAAATGAGGTAAATATTTTGGCTGATGATATAAAAGATTATCAAATGTCAGATGCGATATGGAATTTGTATATCTATATAATGGAAAAGAGAGAACTAACCAAGAAAAACAACAGGAATAAAGTTTTTATAAAAGGTGCAATTGTAAAAGTCCACCCGTCAAAAGAATTAAAAAAAGTTAATGGTTCTGATAGTATATGGATAAAAGTTTTCTATGATGGAAGCAATATTGCGTGGATAGCAAAAGAAGTTCTAGAAGAATTACCTCAGCCAGTTACTGACTATAAATATCAATATAATTGGGATAAGTCACAATATGTAACTCGTGATTTTAAAAATAAAGTAGCAGGGGTTGCAAAAGAGCTAGGTCTTGACCCAGATGATTTAATGACGGTCATGGCATTCGAATCAGGTCTTAATCCAGCACAAAAAAATATGGCGGGAGGTTCTGCAACAGGATTGGTTCAATTTATGCCTATGGTTGCAGAAGAATTGAATACCACAACAAATGAATTATCAAAAATGTCAGGTGTAGAAAAGCTAGATTATGTTTTTGGATATCTGTATCCTCAAAAAGGTAAAATTAGTACTTTGGGTGATATTTACATGAGAATACTTTGTCCGGAGGCCATAGGTAAAGATTCTGGGTATATATTATATTCTTCAGGTACGAATGAATATACAAAAAATAAAGGTCTTGATTTTAATAAAGATGGAAAGATAACAAAACAAGAAGCGGTACAGAGAGTACTAAATATAAGAAATAATTATAATTAGAACTTAAAAAATATTTTGCTAGGAGTATAATGAATTGACAAAAAAGAGATCTTGTTTTTTTATAACATTTGTTTTCTGTATATTGTTTATACTTTTTATGATTATAAATAATTTTAATCGTAATAGTTTAATGATATCATGGATTGGACAATATACGTTTTATGAATTTGCTCCACCAAATCAGAATATGAAATATGAAATTAATGTATATGAAGATGATGGTTTATATGCTTATATAGCGATTGATGGATTTCATACATTAAAGCGTTTGAAGACAAAAGTATGGAGCAGAGAAAATGAAATCATGTTTGTATTTTATCAGTATTATACAGATTTAGAGGGAAATAATACTTTAAATGAATCATATAATGAGGGTGATATTCTATTAAAATTAAAAAAGAAGAAAGGTGTTCTTATAACAGAATGGGTGAATATTATACCAATGCTTTCGGAGAACGAATATCCAGGTCAATATTTTGAAATTAAATAATTATCACCTAAAAATGTTCAAAAGATACTCAGGCATAAAAGCACGAAAAAACAAAGCTTCATTACCGATATCAGCTATATTATGGAATGGAAATAAGATTGAGGTAAATTTATGTTCGCAAAATATCTACAAATTAAGATAGTAATAGCTATAGGGATAATGGCATCATTTATAATAATTGGATGCCAGAAAGCAACACTTGAAAAAAATTCATTATGTCAATCCTCAAATTATGGAAAGCCAATAGAAGTAGATGAAGAAACAAAGCCTGATAATCAAAGGATTACAGAAAAATATAGCGAGAAATCGGAGAGTATTGTCAATAGATATGCCAGTGATTATGGATATAAAATGTTTTATGGCAAATGGGTAGTAGAAAAAGAAATAGGTGAAAGTTTTAGACTTGAAATAGAAGATACTAGTGATATGTTAATGAAAACATTCGTATTTTCTAGAAAGAAATGTATGTTTTATTATGATAATGAGGAAGTACAAATTAATTATCCTAATTACGATATTAAAATTATTCCTTTGGATGAAAAGACAATGTATTTTTCTTATATGCCTACTATGAAGGAAATTGGAATAACAGGTAACTATGTAACTATATTTTCTGTAATGGGTGATTATGATATATATTATATTTTAAAGGATGATGATACATTAGTTATGTTTTATAAGGATGTATATTTAGAATTAAAACGTATAGAACATGAAGAAGGATACAAATCTAATTATCATGCACTCTGAAATATAAAGTAACGCAAGAATAACACTGGAATATAGTGTGTTACTACCTTAAAGACAAGGCTGATCCTTAGATAAGATATGAAGGAGATTAAATTGCGAAAAATTGTGACTAGTTTCATCATATTCATTGTTTTATTCATAGCCATAGCAGGAAGAAATTATTACACAAAAAATATATCATATGATACAGACATAAATGGTCAAATTGTAGAAGAAGATAAATACTTTAAAATAATTAAACGAGCGGATGCCGAATATTATTATATTATATATAATAATGATAAAAAAATCGTAAAAGAGGGAAGTCATTATGGACCATCACCTGTAATTAATTATATAGATAATGGTACTATTGAGATATTGTTACAAGCAGGAACAAATATGTTTTATTGTACCTATTATGATATTAATAATGATAGATTTTCTGATCAATATGAATCACCAATTATATGCGAATATGAAAAAATAGTTTATATTGACTATAACAAAAATCCTTTTACACTTGTTGTCAAAAATATATATGAAACAAATAAGTTTCTAAAAGAATTTATTTTAGAAGATATTTCTTTAGCTGTTTCGCCAATTATTAAAGCAGAATTTTTGGATGAAAATACATTGAATATTGTGTATATGTCTGGTCAAGAATTTAAAGAAAAGGCTGTTATGTTAAATTTGAATTAATATTTTATTTATGTTGGTTAGTATTATTTTTTTACAGAGAATTTTTCATTACTAAGAGGAATATTAGAACTATATTTTTAATTCTCAATATAAAAAAATCTATATTGTACCGTTTTTTGTATGGCATGGAGAGGCGCTAGAAAAAGTTATATTATATTAATCCGTAAATGGAATAAGGAGGTAGTTTATGGCACTGTTTGACAATATTGGTAATTTTTTATTTCCTAATAACGGAAATTTAAGTAAGGAAGAAGAACAGAAAGAAGAGAAAAAGCATCAGAATCAGTATCTTGAAATGATGTATATGTACCAGAGCTATTATGGAGTGGTTGAAACAAAAAAATATGTACTCCAAGGATCTATACTTTCCTGTCAGTATGGGACAAAGTTGAGTAAATTGGACTGCTTAGAGGATCATGGTGTATACAGTAAAGGAAATCCGGTGATGACAATTTCTGACTGTGCTGATTCCAATATACATAGTTTTGGTTCTTGTTTATGTCCTGAGAAAAATTATGAAGGACGTCTGCCAATGACTGTTGCGCAAGACAGTAAAGGAACACCTGCGAAAAAAGCTCCGGGAAATAATTATGCCCATATATGTGTACCAGTTATAAACGAAAATAGTGTGTGGCATCAGGTAGATAGTAAAGTTTTAATTGAATTAAAGCAAAAAGGATATGCGCCCATTCTGTTAGAAAGTGCGGTGTTGGTTTGTCAGTATGGGGGTATTATCAGGATTAAAGAGGTTCCAAGTAGTGCTAAAGAAATATGTGAGAAAATAGAAATTGCTCCATGGCTTTTCGGGTATAGGGGAAAGCCAAATGTTGTAAATGGGAGAAGTGTAAAGTTTTCATCAAAAGAGCGACAAAAATTAAATAATATAAAAGGTGTTAAAGGAATTGATTGGTATTCTTATGAAAACCGTACAGGTCCAAATGTGTATACAGCTCCATATCTTGAAAATAGAACCTTTAACATTGGGCAGGATGGTGAACTAACTGATGAGAGTGGCAGATATTGGATAACATTAGGTCCTAAAGTGATTCTACCTAATTATCCAGATAATGGAAAGCTGGTAACATCTGAGTTTGGTGATTATATTGGTTGCAGAGTTGATGTCGTTTTATTTGATGCCAATGAAGACGAATATGTATATATTGAATGCGTGTTTAGTGGGGATATTAAAGCACACACTTATAGCAATGGAATTTACCAAACAGGACATCCTTATCCCAATAGTCATTCAGCAAAAGCGGAACCATACAAGGTTGAATATGCAGATGGTTCAATTGTTGAGTTTACTGGTAAGCAACCTTCCAGTAATGGAAAGATGAGTAATTACAGTGTTGTTGAATTATTTGTATATCAAAAATAAAGGAGGTGTTTAAAATAAAAAAGTATATTTTAGTGGTAGTTATGGGGATTTTACTTACAGCATGTTCAAGCATTAATAAAGTAGAAAAAAATACTAATTATAGTCAATATATAGAAAATACTTTATCTAATGAAAAATTAATTATTGAACAAGATTTTAGTAAATCTACTGTAGTTGATGAAAATGATATAATTACGATTGTTTGTGAAAAGTTGCAGAAAATAGATTTTTCGTCAAAACAGTCAGTTATGAATTTACAACCTGAAGCAGCAGAAATGTATAAAAAGGCATACCTTAACATACTTAAAAACAAGATACCAATAATAAGTAAAAATGGAGAAAAGGAGTATTTTAGAGATTTGTATAGAATAGGTACAGAATTTGAAAAACTGGATGATTCATATACTTATTATTATGATGACTTAGATAATGATGGGTTTCCTGAATTAGGTATCAAAAGTACAGGCTATACTTATATCTTAAAATATGAACAAGAATTAAATGAGTTTAATGTGCTTTTTAGTAATCCCAGCATGTATATCACTATACTCGGAAACGGACGATTGTGGTATCATGATGGTTTACATTCAGGAACAATAAGGGATGAATACATTGTACTTAATAGTAACAGCAAATGGGAAACAGTCTTTACGCTTGAACAGGGGATAGACACTTTTCCTTTTTATTGTGTATCTATTGGTGAATATAAAAATATTAATTTGGATGAAGAACTTTGGAAGAAAGTAACAACTCCGTTTTTTAATGAGACCAAAAATCCTATACCTTCTAAAAACCTTAATGAGATATTTGGTGAATTATTATAGATTGTCTAATATTAATAATCAAATTTTTTTTATAGATATTAAAGGGGTATTACAAATAAAGAACGAGATTCAGTGGTCATTAAATATGAAAAAGACTAAGATTAAAAATTATAAATAATAACAATATATTAAATAAAAAGTGGTGATTCCTTATCAAAAGATTAATTAGTGGATTATGCTTATCTACACTGATTTTAGTATTACTTACTAACGTATTTTATAAAAATAAAGAAAATCACGAAACAGAACAAATAAAAGTTAATACGCAGTTAAGTAGAGAAGAAAGCGATGCCAAAAGAATATTAGATATATATGGAGAGTTCCTGAACGGTAAAAGAAAAGCCGAAAATGGTGATAATATCGATTCATTATCGGTTCCTACAGGGGAACCAGGTCAACGGTATAGTACAAAATATGCATTTTTTGATTCTAATGGCGATGGAAAACCGGAATTACATATTAATTCATCTCGCTATTATGTAATTTACACAGTACGAAATGATGAATTGACTATTTGGAAAGATCTATCCCCCTCCCCTTATTATTTTGCGTTGAAAAATGGTGCTTTTATCAGTTATAAGCCGGGTAGTGCACCTATGAATGATATATATACTTATCATATTTATAATTTTATGGGAAGTGAGATATGGAATATTACCTTTTTATGCTATGACATAAATGAAAATGGTAGTTATG
The DNA here is from genome assembly GCF_002934545.1 of Lacrimispora xylanisolvens. Taxonomy (GTDB): domain Bacteria; phylum Bacillota; class Clostridia; order Lachnospirales; family Lachnospiraceae; genus Lacrimispora; species Lacrimispora xylanisolvens. The sequence goes on along the minus strand of NZ_PTJA01000004.1, from coordinate 193,872 downwards.
ATGAAAACGATGAGTATCTATTTGATGATACTGAAATCTCTAAAAAGCAATGGGATGAATTGACGGCGAAGTATTTATATCGTGATTCAAATGGAGACTTGAAAATACAAAATGAAATCGAATGGCTGAACCTTTATTAGGAGTGACTATTATGATTCAATGTTACTAATTCATATGATTTAGAGAGTCAGGAAAGGAAAAAAGAGGGAATGAAAAGAAGGGTAGTTGATTTGTTTTGCGCATGTATCTGTCTGACGGTCATAGGCGTGGCCATACTTTACCCCAATCAGATCAGAGCAAGAAATACTATTTTAGTAACAGCAATATTATTAGAAGTTGTATTTCTGATACTCTCAATAAGGGATAAGGAGGAGCGAAAGGAAGCTGTGGGGCATTTGGGGATGGGGCTCCCGTCAGAATCAGAGCTAATAACTGAAATAGTTTTGCTCAGTGAAGAAGATACAGAACTGATGACCTGGGATATGTATGGGAAAATAGCCATGATCATAGGTCGGGATGTAAAAGAAAACCAGGTGGATATTGACCTGGGGAGGAGTACTTATGCCAGTATGGTTGACATCGAACATGCAGTGCTTAATTATTCTATTGGGAACTGGTATGTGGAAGATCTTGGCAGTACGAACGGTATTAGCGTTAAAAAGGCGGAGGATGGAAGAGTTTATAAACTTTCTGCAGATACGCCCTGTCGAATGGAAAGGGGAGACTGTTTGTATGTGGGGTTAAACCGACTTCTTTTAAGATGATTTAATAAAGGGATTCTTTATTTAGTAGATTTATAATAATTTTATAACACAAAAGAAAAGGAGCTAGAGACATGAGCGGAAATCTGATTCGGTGCCAGAACGGGCATTTATTTTCATCAAGAAGATATGGGACGGTATGTCCTTATTGCAACATTGAAACAGCCACAAAGGAGAAAAAAGAGGCAGGCGGAAAGAATGAGGAAGAATTAGAGGAACTTTTATTTACTCAGGAAACATCTCCGGTATGCGGCTGGCTGGTCTGTATTTCCGGTCCAAGGCAGGGAAAGGATTATAAGATAAAATCAGGCAAAAATTTTGTTGGACGTGCAGATGATATGGATATCCAGGTGCTGGGAGACAACAAGATATCCCGGCGTAATCACGGTGTCATCGTCTTTGATCCAAAGAAAAAAGAGACGGTATTACTTCCAGGTGATAGCAATGGCCTTGTATATCATAATGATGCAGCAGTTTATACCCCGACAGTACTAAGCGCTTATGACGTAATTGAGATGGGAGAGAGCAAGTTTGCATTCCAGCCATTCTGCGGAGAAAACTTTATGTGGGAAGATAAGGAAAGCAATCCAGAATCAAAGCAGTAGGGTTGCAGGTAAAAAAGATTCCTGAATTTGAATATAACAGAATGGAGGGGAATCATGACAATTCCCGAATCAATTCTTCTTTTTCTGGGGCTTGCAGGAACAGTACTAATGTTTCTGCGCATCAGACTGGAAGTTATTAATTTCCGGAGCAGATCCGGAAGAAGGCGTTTAAGCTGTGAAAGCGGAGCTTCCAAAACCATCGGTGACCGGGAGGTGCAGGAAGATGAATACGGAATGACCGAAACAACAGAGGGGTCGATGGCGGTTCTTGCAGACGGCATGGGAAAACATTTTGGAGGCAAAATTGCCGCACGGACATCTGTTCAGACATTTTTGGATATGTTTGAGGATAAAAATGCTTTCTATAATCCCCAGTATTCCTTTCGCAAGGCATTTCATGGAGCTAACCGCGAAATACTAAATCAATTAGAGGAGAATCAGGGCTGCGCTTCTGTGGCAGCAGTCATGATAAAAGAGCGTAAGCTCTACTATGCTGCTGTTGGTAATGTAAAAGCTGCGGTTTATCGGAACAGAGAGCTGGTTCCTGTAACATCGGGACATACGATTAATGTTCTGGCAAAGCAGAAGTACGAGGAAGGTAAGCTGACAAGGCAGGAAGCAGTCAGTCTTCTGGATCATCACAGGCTGTATAATTACGTGGGACAGGATGGATTTCGGGATGTGGAATTTTTTGATACGCCCATTACCCTTTACGGCGGTGAATATGTGCTTCTCATGACAGATGGTCTCTATGAAACAGCCAAATGGAAAGATATCGAAGATTGTCTGGAGCAGGGAGGAAGCTGCCAGGAAAAAGCTTATAAAATAATTGAACTGGTTAATAAAAGTCAGGAAGAAGATAAGGATAATGCAGCGGTGGTAGTGTTGCAGATACGCTGACGGAGAAAGGACCAGAAGGAGACTATGGGATGAGAAAACAAAACAGTACATTCAAGACGGCATTTATATCAGAAGCGGGTTCTGAATTAAAAAATAATGATTATTTCGCTTTTGTGGAGCTGGAACAGTATGCCTGTTATGTGATAGCGGATGGATTGAATGACCTGCCCGATGCGGAAAGTGCCAGGCTGGCAACACAGAGCATTATCCTGGCTTTCCAGACGCACCCGTCTATGACAAAGCGAGCAGTACTATCCTACCTGGAAGAAGCAAATCAGGCGCTCTTTACGGCAGACTGCCGGGAGCGTCTAAAAGCTTCTGTTACGGTAATTGTTACCGACTATGCAAAGGTACGTTATGGTCATGTGGGCAACACCAGACTGCGCCTTTACCGGGATGGTTCTGTGATTGAATCCACCCAGGATATGTCTCTGGGTACAGAGCTGGTAAAGGAGAAGAAGCTTACGGAGGATGTTCTCTCCCGTCATGAAGAACGAAATAATTTATATTCCTATTTAGGAATCGGAAAAGGTTTAAAATCATTTGTATCAAAGAAGAAAAAGTTGATTAACGGAGATATCCTGGCATTCTATACAAGAGGAATTTGGGAAAATTTAGACAGCGGTGAATTAGATGACGTATTCTCTGAGGCGAAAGGGGATCCGCAGGAGTGCCTGAACAATGTCGAGGATCTTTTGTTGTCCAGACAGCCGGAAAATCTGGACAACTATACATTGGCTGCCATTTTTATAGACAAGGTCTTTTTAGATCCTGATAAAAAAAGCCGTACAAAAAAGTTTATTACTATAGCAATTATATCCATTGTCATTATTTTAGTGATCAGTCTGGCATTATGGCTGTTTCATTACATGAAGCAGAAGTATAAAGAAGATATGGAGCGAAGGTACACGAATACCATCGAATACATACAGGATAATAATTTTGTTAAAGCAGAAGAAGAGTGTAAAGAGGCAGTGAAACTGGCAGAAAAGCTTCGGGATAAGAAGCAGGTTCGGGAATTTACTGATTATCAGAAGCTGATTGAAGCAATCAACATTGCGGAAGACGCTTACAGTGGTGAGAAATACGAGGATGCTCAGACAGCTTATGTAAAGGCAAAAGAGCGGTCCAGGTATGCAGACAGGATAGCAGATGAGTACATAGACAAACAGTTGGGAAGAATTACGGATTATCTCTCGGTATTTGACTATATTCAATTAGGAGATACTCTGGTCTCACAGGGAGATTATAAAAGGGCGGAAGAAAAGTATCTACAGGCAAAGAGTCTGGCTACACGGTCCTATTTCGAAAAAGGGCGTAAGGAAGCCATGGATGCGCTGGAAGCTATGTACACTAAACGGGATAAGGCAGAGGAAGCAGATACAAAACAGGCAAAGGATAAAGCATCGGATGAAACCGGAGCTGCCCAGCTTGCTGCGGAGGGTGATAAGGCATTTGCTGACGGAGATTACCAGGGTGCAAAAGCTTACTATGCTATGGCATTGGAGAAATATCAGCAGTTGAAAGACGATGTTCATGGTGAATTAATACAGGTGAAGATTGCTTCCAGTGACAGCAAGGCAGAAGAAAATGAACAGAAAAAGGCCCAGGCGCAGGAATATGTGGATGCTGGCAGGGAGGAAGAAACTGCTGGAAACCGATTGGAGGCAAAAAAACAGTATCTGTTTGCAAAGAGTATTTATAAAGAATTGAAATTGGATGATAAGATTGAGGAAGTAGACGGTCTGATTGAGATTCTGGAGACGGCAATGGATCAGGATAAAGCGGAAAAAGAAAGTAGGGAAGCAGAGCTTAAAGAGGAAAAAAACCAGAAAAAGCAGTCGGAAGGGGAAAATACAGAAAAAGAGAAGACTGCGGTTAAGGAAACTAAGGCTGTTGGACCAGGAGAGTAACATAATTGCAATGTAGAATTATTAAGCAAGGAGGAGCACATGGGAGATTGGAGGGATAACAATTTATCCGCCATCTTGGAATATCCCTTTGATTTTGAAAGGTACATAGAGGAACGGCTAAGGGAAATTGATAATTTAGATGAGCGGCAATATGCAAAAAAAATACTCGCCGAGGGACTGGGTAAACTTATTCGTTGTACAGAGGACAAGTACCTTCAACTGGAAAAGCGAATTTATGAAGAACTGGAAATCGGAGCGAACCAGTATGAAACGGTTATGACTATTGTAAAACGGAATCATTATGATCCGACAAACAATACCCTGTATCCAGTTGATGAAACAGACTTAAAAAAGGACAGACTGTCTGAAGACCTTTCCAATGAAAATCATGTATGGATCGGGAGTATTTTCTTAGAGATAAACGAACAGCAACGAAGAAGATTTGAAGGTTCTGAAATTTTTACTGGCATTTTAAAAGAAGATGACACAAACAAGGAAGCCAGATTTTATATACAGCCAGCAAAGCGTTACCGGGATATTATGGAACGGTTATATCAGGTGTTTCAGGATAATCATATTCCATGGGAAACCATCAATACAGCATATTTAGATAAGTTTTATGATGTTTTTATCTGTGTAGAAGAATTAGAAAAAGAAAATATTTCAAATTTTCCTGAAAATATAGAAATTGACTTTGGAGAGTTTAAGGCGTTTGTCTGTTATGATCTGATTCCTCTCTGGAATATGGAATGGGTAAAGTTTGACAGTGCAGACTTCATGGTTCCCAGCGTTAATGGAATTTATTATGAACATGAATTCACTCTGGAAGATAAAGAGGAAGGAGACGGATACTTAATTGAATCCAGTGAGGATATCCTGGAAATACGGCATGAGAAAAATAAGATTGTAATTAAGTCTGAAATGGAAACATTTGAAAATTGGAAAGCTCTTCATATTATACAAAAGGAAACAATACGTTCTTTGGATTACAAGGAACCCTTGGTAACCAACCATAAAAATGATTCATTTATCCGCCGTTATGCAGAAAACAGCCGGGCACAGCTGATGACGAAAACAGATCTGTTTAGAAGGATCATGGAGTTGGATATCCGTGATTACATTGAAGTTGTGGGTTATGAAATCTGCTCAAATGGTAAGGATTTTCCCAATAAGGAGGGTATGAACTGGTTTGTACGGGATGAACTTTTTCCCTTGGAAAGTCGTAAGGTATTGCTCTTAAAATTTAAGGAAAAGGAACCTGGGCATTATTTAAATGACAGCATGGTGCGGTTTGTAATCTCTCAGATTCAGCTAGAAATAAGCGAATACCGCTGCGAGGGAGTGATGGAATGAATTATGCATGGGAAGCCGCGCTTGCTGCAGATCGGGCAGGGATAAGGCGGGAAGATGTCCGGTATGTACCGGTGAGTAACGGAAGTCCGTATACAGAGGTGACGCTGGAGACAATTAACAGCAAGTGCCTGGAAGAAAAAAGAGTGGAAATAAACCCTCTGTACCGATTTTCAAGAGAATTTTCAGAAATGTTTGATATCAATCTGGCAGGTTTTGAAACGGCAAGAAACATTTTTTTTGATGCTGCCATGCAATACCTGGTACAGCTGGATTTACGCCAGGGACTTTCCAAACAGGAATATGCCTTGCGTTTTCTGCTACGGGATTTGTTAGAGGGAGTATGTGGAAGCCAGGCAGCCCGGGTGGCTGAGCAGTTTGAAAAGGAAAAGCTTCGGCAGCTGCTGAGACTGATTTTAAAATTATATCAGTGCGGAAGCTCGATCTATCTGTTTCGGGAAGTTATGCGGTACATGTATCCGGATTCCATGGTTTATGCCAATAATGAAGCTGCACGGCAGGTGCTGGTGTATGTAGGGCTTAAGGAGACGGAAGCAGAACGGGAACGGCTGGAATTTTTGCAGGATATGTTTCTTCCCGTCAATTATCAGGTGTTTCTGTTCTGGGAGCATCATTTTGGTATTATTGATGTGGAGGAAACAATGGAGTTTGACGGAATGGTATTGTTTTAAAAAGAAAGGGGCTGACTGGGTGAAATATTTTGAGATTCAGGATTCGCCGGAGCTAAAGTATGCTCCCCAATTGAAAAATTGGTATGGAACATTTGATGTACGAGATATACGAATTGATACATTTCCTAAATTACCTGAGAGGCAACTATTTACTATTGAACCTTGTGAAAATACGGTTTTTACAGACATAATTTTGTTCCCCTTTTTGCTGGTTTCTCCGATGGTAAAAGAAGTAATAGAAATGTACCGGGAGCATTGCTATTTTAGAATTGTTATCTTGTTAGATCAATTTAATAAAGAGTCGAGATTATATTACTTACCGGTATTAGATGAAACTAGTGATATACAATTGCAGAGAATCCAATATAAAGATGGAGAGAATATTCCTGGGACATTTAATGAAGAAAGAGAGAAAATTGAAATGGACAGAAATCTATTCTGGATTAAGGATCTACAAAAAAGGCATATTATTTTATCGCTGGATATGGTAGAGAGTTTGATTCGGCGGGGAGTAACCGGACCGGGATTTTGTGAGGTGGAATTATACAGTAAATAATAGTATTTTATATGATTGGAGATAAAACTTTCACATACAGAACTGATGTTTAACAATAGAATGGAGGCTGTTATGTCAACTGTTAATGAAATTGGGAATTTTGTCTGGGCCAGTGATAGTAATAAAAATCAGAAAGAAAGACAAGAGCAATACCTCGAACTTATGTACATGCACCAGTAGTATAATGGGATAATAATAAAACAGAACTATGTTCCGCGGGAATCAAAACTTAGCTGTTCGTTTGGAAGTAATTATTCTTTATTAGATATAGGGCAGGATCACGGGATATATAAAGGGAATTTACCATTGATGACGACAATTGACAGTGGAAAAAACAATATTTATCATTTTGGATCATGTCTATGTCCAGAGTCTAATTATGCAGGACGATTGTGGCTGGGGATTAGGAGTATATAATGGAGCTAGCCTGATAGGGATATATCCCTTAAGAATATAGCTAAAGAGGTGAATACATGAATAAGAAAGCATTACAAGTTAAAATGAGTTTATTTACCGGAATAATTACTACAGCTTTGTTGGTTGGCTGTCAGGATGTGAAGCCCGCAGAAAAGATTCCTTCTCAATCAAATGACCCAAAGGTGGTAAGCGAAACACAGCAAGGAAATGATCCTTTCGCAGAAACTGAAGTTCAAAAAGATAATACTGACGATGGTTATAAGATATTGTATGGGGAATGGTTAGTGGAGAAAAAAATAGGTGAGAGTTACAGACTTGATATTCAGGATGTTAGTGACGTTATTGGGAAGACCTTTGTGTTTTCAAAAAGAAGGGTTATATTTTGCTATCATAATGAAGATACAGAAATTGAAAATCCTAATTATAAAATAACTATTATTCCACTAGATGAACAGACGACATATTTTCCTTATATGCCCAGGCTAAGTGAATTGGGAATAATCGGAAGTTATGTTACTATTTTTTCTGTAAGAGGATATGACGTTTTTTTTATCCTTAAAGATGATAAGTCAGTAATAATGTTTTATAAAGATGCTTATTTAGAATTACGTCGTATTGAGCATATTGAAGGCTACGATGCTTTTTATCATGCATTATAAAAAAACGGTTGCAGAGAATTGTTGCAGGTAGTTGGAAAGCCAACGACAATTGATAGTGGAAAAATATAATTTATTATTTCGGTTCATGTCTATGTCCGGAGTCTAATTATGTAGGACTATTACCATAACTGCAGAGACTAATTAAGATGGAAAATAGTAGTTTTTCAATGCATTGCAAAACAAACAGTTTGCACAGAATGGTTGGGTAGGTTCTTCTTAAGTGATATTAGTGTAGGCAATATATCATGGACTGTAGCAAATGGGAGAGTTCTAGTAAAAGGGGTAGATGTAGGTAGATTACCAAAATGTTGGAATGATACCCCCAATAGCTATAATAGGAGAGTACTTATAATGGAGCAATTATACATTTTCAATAAAAAGACAATATTTATTATGTTTTTACTTTTGCTCTTACTTACAGGGTGTGAATCTGATAAGTCTAAGAATAAAATAAATGACACCAAACCAATAATGGAAAATATTAGTAAAACCCAAGATAATATGGCTCCAACCAATTATTATAGTATTTCGTTTGTTGATACGTCGAATATTAAGAATTTGGATTGGAGTGATAAACTATCATTTGAGATTCCTCAAATAAAAGATATGTCAGAAGAAAGATTACCTTTAGAAGATGCAATTAATCAAAATATAATAAAAGCGTTGACTTCTTGGATAGGAGGCGAGATTTTTAAGGTTGATTCGGTTGATTTAACAATTACTTGTCATTCAACTAGATACCTTTCTTTTGTTAATTCTTTTACATATGATAGTAATCATGTTGATGTCATCAATGATTATGTTACGATAGACATGTTAACAGGGCAACGTGTTTATCTTAATGATTTAGTTGAAATCAATGAAGACTTTGCAAAATATTTACAAGAAAATCTTAGTAAAGTGAAAGAACCACCTCAGCCACTATGGCAAGGAATACCTGATTTAAATAAATATACCTCATTTGAACTAATGGATGAACTCATTAAATGCTCATATACACAAGAGGAATTGATTCAAAATGGATACTATTCTATTGAAGAATCGATTGGCTCACTGCTTTTTAGAAACTCATTCTTTCTACGAGACGGAATGCTTGTGATTATTATATATCAAGGAGGTGAATCTTTTGTAACTTTGAATGTAAATGACATAGAACATTACCTGAAAGTTAATAAATGGTAAGATACTGAATAATTAGTTACAGGATTTTTAATATCAATTAACTATTAACATTTTAATAATAACTCTTTTTTATCTAATCCGAATTCAATAAATGCAGAAGAAGACTTGGCTTGTTTAATCAAATATATGAATGAAACTATTTTGTGATAATTACAAGAAGGAAGGTTGCCTTCTCTTATGAAAAAAATTACTATACCTATTGTTCTACTAATTTTTGTTGCTGTAATATTCAAATGGAATAACGAAGTAATAGCAGAATTAATTATCATAAAGAAAACGAACAGATTTCTATAATAATAGATAATTATAGTGAGAATTATGGACATGAATTTAAGTTGATCACAAAAAAAATAGAACGCTCATTATACGGAAAGTGGTTGGTTGGAGAAACGATTGGGTACAGTTTAAAATATGATATTACTGGTGGTGCCTTATATTATTCAGTAATTGAGATATCAGAAGACCAGCTTAGTATCTAGTACAGCTATAAGACTTTCAAAGACTCTTTTTCAGATAAATATGATACTCCTATATTTATTTATTATCAAGAAACATTAGATAAAATGAAACAAGATGATTTTCTTGATAATTATTCTGGAATAAAGGATTTAGACCTTGACACTATAGGAACTATAGTAACCGTAATTGGAAAGTCAACCAATTTTCATGATAAATACGAAGCTATTCCAACAAAATTCATTATTATTAATGATCATATAATTGCTGTTCGACAATCTACATTTTACGAATTGTAAAAATTAGATCCATAATTTTAAGCAACAAAACACCATGGTTTCATTACTTAAGTATGCTTCCTTAAACCAAGAAGACATGATGACAGAAGTGGGGAGCCATACATAATAGAACAATTTAATGTACTAACAAAAGATTATTATGAAGCTGCCAAATTATCACGCGAAAAAATAAAAGAAGTAACGTTTACTTATGACGAATTATTCGGCGATTCTTAGGAATCAACTGAGAAACAAATGAATGATATTATACTAAGGAGGAATTGAAATGAGAGAAGAAAGATTGGTTGTTCGGCCGTTTGAAGACTTAGAAATTTTGGATTACAACTCAAAGCAACGGATCAATGAACATGCACAGGTACATATGAGAGGTCGTATTCCTATTGATCGAAAAGAGGATTATATGAAGTTGGGAAAACGGCTTACCTGGGTGCAGGTGGATGCTATATCCGGAAATGAAGAAGTTATCCTGTTTTATGGTCTTATTGAAAAATTACGCATAGAGGTTGTAGTTGGAAGCTGCATGGTAGACATATACCTGTGCTCAGGTACCAAGCTTATGGATTATGAGAAGCATACAAGAAGCTTTCAGGAAGAGGAGCTAACTTACAATAGCTTACTTGATACCTGTAACCAGGGATATGAAGAAGCGGCAAAGATTATGACCGAAGGAAATGGAAAGAGAATTAACCGTTTTATAATGCAGTATGGGGAAACGGATTGGGAATTTATTAAAAGGCTGGCGTCAATGAATCATACGGTAGTCTTTGCAGATTGCTCAACCAAAGGAGAGCGGTATCATTTTGGAATTCCTAATAGAAAAGGAGAGAACGAGGAACCTTCTGGTGAATATTGGACACAATATGACATGCAGGAGTACTGGAATAAGAAAAAACAGGGATTATCCGTCCAACCGGAAGATACGATGTCTTCTGTTTTGGAAACAAGAGAGATTCACAAGCTGGGTGAAAGAAGAATTGTTGATGGGAGCGAATTATTTATTTGGAGGATTGATTCCTGCTTAAAGGGAAATGAGCTATATCACACAATTTTTATGAAATCCCGCAGGGGCTTGCAGGAACCCCTGTACGATAATGATCATATTGCTGGTGTTTCACTATTTGGGAATGTTGTAAAAGTAAAGGATGAGAAAGTACAGATAACGATACAGAGTGATGAAAATAAAGAAAAATGTGGAGTGTGCTGGTATTCTTTTTCTACCGTATATTCTTCTCCTGACGGAACTGGCTGGTATTGTATGCCGGAAATCGGAGATACCATCAGGCTCTATTTTCCAGTATCCAGGGAAACAGAGGCATATGTGGTAAGTGCATACCATGAGGGTGATGCAAGGCTCAGAAAGAATCCGGAGTGTAAATTTTTACGTAATAAAGAAGGCAAAGAAGTACAGCTGTCCCCAGGTCGTATTTTAATGACAAATAACGATGGGACATTTATTGAATTATCCGATGAGGATGGAATCAATATCGTTAGTGAGGGATCGGTGAACTTAAGGTCTGAGGGAAGCGTAAGCATAACCAGTTCCAATTCCTCCATAACCATGTCGGCACCTAAAAAAGTTACTGTAAAACGGGGGGATTCGGTCCTGAATCTGAATGGAGATCTTACCCTGGAAGGAGCTAAGGTCATGTTGTAAGAGGTTCTCTTTAATTTGTACCCTGCAGAGTGAAAGGAGTGTGGAATACATGGAAATTATAATAAATGAGAGGTTAAGACTGGAGACTGAAATTCCTGTTTTAAAGGTAGAAAAAATTCATTTCTCATGGGAGTTGAACGAACATGCTTTTGTGGATTTTGAAGGGCTTTTAAACAGAAATACCAGCTGGAGATATGATCAGATATGTGAAAAACAGATACAGCTGTACCTGACAGAAAAAGGAACGGTTCAAAGAATTTTCTGTGGTTACATAAGTCAATTTAAGACTGAGGAGATAGGTCAGACGACTCGGTTCTATCTTCTAATAAAATCAGGTTCTGAGTTATTGGACCGAGAACCTTCCAGTTGTTCATTTCAGGATGTTTCTAAAACATATGGCGAAATCGTAAGGGATACAGTGCAGGGACAATCGGGGCAGGTAATACGAGAGAGAGAAATTGATACAGAGATCGGTTTTCCTGTAATTTGCAATAAGGAGACCCCATGGCAGTTTGCAAAACGCATGGCTGATCGCCTGGGGAGTTACGTGATTTCCGATATTGAGACTGGAAAGCCCAATCTTTGGTTTGGTATGAGGAATGGGAAAGAAGTATCACCGTTTTCAGAGGAATGCTATACAGTAGAAATGAGTCCTGTCGGGAAAATATCCAGAGTTCTCTTTTATGTAGAAGGAAAGGAGTTCTGTAAAATAGGCGATACCATGACATACATGGAAAAGAAAGTCACAGTTACAGGTGTAAAAGGACTTTATGAGCATGGGAATCTAACCTTTCAGTATGTATTAGAAGACAGAGCCTTCCGGCATGTTAGTCCCCAATACGGTGGTCAGCCCCCAGGCTTAGGTTTCTGGGGAACGATTCAATCAGTAAAAGAAGACAGGGTAAGCATTGCGTTGGATATTGATCAGAAAAAAAGCACCGGAAGTTATTTCTATCCATGGTATCCGGAGACTGGGAATATTATGTATGCTATGCCAGAAAAAGGGGCACGTGCACTTTTGCATTTTTTTGGAGAAGATCAGCAGGAAGGTGCAGTAATTCATTGCCTGAATCAAAATGCACAAAAACGCAGCTACAAAGATCGGGGAATCAAATTTAAGGATGGTAATTATATAGGTCTTACAGAAGAGAGCCTGACCTTATCACAGGGAGGGGACCATACTCTGTCCATTGATGATGATACCGTTGAAGTTAATACAGTAAAAGACTTAAATATTCTGGCTAATGACGGAATAAGGATAAAAGCCAGAACATTACGGATTGACACACCGGAAGAATTAATAATCTATCATGGATAATATAGGGAGGAGACAAAGCGTATGGATTACCTGGATGAAGAATTACTGGAAGCAAAAAGAGAACTGGAGCGGCAGAGACATACTACTTTAGAAACAGGAATTTACGCAGGAGAGGAGCTGATCACTTTCAGAAGAATAACATTGCCGGACTTATGTGCTCATTTACAAATTCCCGAGCAGTTTATTGTAATGCCAGAAGAGATCAAGCGTGTAAAATATCCTTCAGTAAATGCACCAAAGTTTATTATAACAAGTCTGGACAGTACTGTAAATATATGTGTCAATCTATTGCCTGTTGTATTGGAAGAGGGGCAAATTAAGACCATGAGTCTTCAATTTCAGACAGCATTAAAAAATCTCAATCCATCGATTGTAATAAAAAGACAGTCAGAAGGTCGTACCGAACAGGGAAATGAACTTGAATGGTTTGATTATAAGGGATATCAGCTTGACGGACAAAGTTATAATCGAGTGTATCTGATTAAAATGAGAAAATATGTCATGCACGGAATGTTCAGCTGTATGCAAAAGGCTGAAAACGACTGGGAGAATATTGTAGAGAAATTTTTTGAGGCGGTAGAAGAGGAGTTATAGTAAATGAACCGATGTAATGAATTGGAAGAGTGCATAGAAGAATACAGAAAAGTTCGTATAGAGAAAAAAAGTGACTATTTAGCTAATAATCTCACGTCTATGGAAACGCTGTTTTATGAAAAACTGGAATTATTAGTAAAGGAACAGACAAGCCTGCAAGAAAGTGAAACTGAGCGAGAAGTCAAATATTTTTACTTGTGCCGTCTGATGAGCAGTGAATATACGGAAAGCTATGAATCTGTTTTGGGACTGAGCACACAGATGCTTTATCTGGATGAGCAGAAAAGCCAGGTTTATTGGTTCCCACATTTGATTTATAAAAATATCCAAATGGATATGAAGGAAGTGGAGCAGATTGTGCGAAAGAAATTTTTGCGATTAGAGGCTTCGGAGTTATTTTATTTAAAACGTAAACTGTTGGGTGATGATTGGAATTTGCTTCAGAAGTGCTTTTCTGACTTAATCAAGGGAGCGATGGAGGTGTTCATGAACCGCTCTCTTAAACTGGAGAAAGAACTTGTAGTTCTATCCGGAAATTATATGGATCATTTACAGATCGTGTGGCATGGTGATACAGAAAGGAGATAAAAAATGGGTGGGAAAAAAAGTTCTTTCCGAATGGAGAATGAGGTCAATGGGTATGGAAATACAACCTATGTGAAGGCAAAAACACAAGGTGTTCATCCGCCGCTGTCCCAGGAAAATGTACAGCTTACACCGGATTTTGGAAAGTTCATACTGACAGTATTAGGGGCTAATCCAACAGTGATAATACCAGCAAATGCTGACCCGGCTTTTCTAAGTATGCTGGGGGCCATGGCAAGTGCAAATCAGGCAATTATCAACAAAGACCAGGCAGGTAATTACAATGTGACTTTTCATTTATCGGAGCAGAGTCTGACCAATGGTTCATATTTGCAAGCGATGCAGACTTCATCCAATGTGAATAAATCCAATATAGGAGTAGTTGGAAAATGGGAGTTGGATGGCAGCAGGTGGAGATATTACCTAAATGGATATGTGAAAGGACAGTGGGTGAATTACAAGGACCGCTGGTATTATCTGGATCAAAACGGCTATATGGCACTGGGGTGGCAGACCATCGGCGGGAAAAAGTACTATCTTAAATCGAAAAAAAGCAAGGGCCTGGAGGCCGGTGGTTATATGGTAACCGGCTGGGAGAAGATTGATGGAACGTGGTATTATTTCCGTAGTTCAGGGGAGTTGCTGACAAACAACTGGAAACAAGGTAAGGACGGAAAATGGTATTTTTGTGGCAAGAATGGGGCTATGGCAACATCTAAGATAGTTGATTGGAAGGGAAAGAAATATTTTGTAGATGATGATGGGGTTATGGCAGTGAACAAGACCATAACTGATCCGGACACCGGGAAGACTTATGAAGCAGATGACAAAGGTGTACTTACTGAAGTCGCAGGCAGTGGTAGAGAGTATACTTTTCCTGATACTATTAAAGGTAAATTAAATGGTGTTAATAAAGAATTATATCCAAATAATAAATGGTTTTCATATCAATGCACAACTAAGGGGACTGCTAAGGATACTAACGGAAGATACAAAATCGTGGTTGGTCCTAAGATTTTAGATCTCTATTATCCTGATGAGGGGAAATTATGGGCAGAAGATTTTGGTGTAGAAAGTCTAAATGTTAGAATTGATGTTGTATTAGAAAATAAATTATCAGGTAACACAAAAACAATTGAATGCGTTGCAGTAGGACTTAAGGCACATACTTATAATATTCATCCAGATAAAACTAAGGGACATAAACATAAGATATTTAATTATAATAAAAATATAACAGCTTCATTTCAGGTGGAGAATGGTTTATTGCAGACAGGTATTGCTTATCCCAATTGCTCCAATGCTCAAAAGGACAAGGATTATGATGGTCCAATAGCAATTGCTCATATGAATGGTTCACCGGTAGAGTTTTATGGAAGTTCAATTGATTTTAATGCAAATGATTATAAGTTAGTTAAATTAATTGTTTTAGAATAACAAAGTATAGGAGTTTGACAAATATGCGAAACCGGATTATAGCTTCGTTATTTACAATAGTCATCGTTAGTATTCTAATTTTTATGATACAAGCAAGTTCAAGGAAGAGTTATAATTCTCCACAGCAATCTGTTTTGCAAACATCATTAAATAATACTGAAAATATAATAATTTCTAAATATCAAAAGGTAGATTATGTTAATAATGAGACATATTCTAAAATTAAATCAGCCTATAATAAACTAAATTTCAATGTTTCATTTAATTTAGGTAATGTAGAAGAATATGGGTTGTATAAAAAGCAATTCGGCAGGTTATTAAAAAATGAAGTGGTGTTCATTGAAAAACAAACCGGAAAAGAGTTTTATTTAAATGAATATGGTTTTTTTTCAATAGATGTTGACCTTGGTATATTTGATCTGAATAATTATACCTATTACTTTTTTGATATAAATGGTGATGAAAACCCTGAACTTTGCATTTCAGATAACGCAAGTTTTACTTATGTTTTCAAGTATGATAAAGATTTGGACCAGTTCACATTATGGCAAAGATATGAAACTCCATATATATTTTTGATGGGGACAAAAAAAAATGGATATTCTGGAAATGCAAGAGACGCTTTTTTTATGCTGAATGAAGAGGGCGAATATGATTATTTTATATGGTTTAATATAGAGGGGTATAGAGATTCGGAGAGCAAAAAAGATAGCTATTGCTTTATGGTAACATTACCTCAATATGTAAACCAGTATAACCAAGATGAATTATCCGAACATATGAAGGAGCAAGCTGTATTTGATGAAAATCAGGAATTGTATTTTTTTAGGGTTACAGAAAAACAATATAAATATCTAACAAAAGATTATTTTAAGTCAGTAAAAATAGCAAGAGAAGCTATAAAAAAAGTAACGTTTACATATAAGGAATTGTTTGGTACATAACAATATTTGGTAAGAACGAGATCTAGGTACTATGTGAAGGCAAGAACACAGGGTGTTCATCCGCCGCTACCCCCTTGAGAATGTTCAGCTTACACGGGATTTTTGAAAGTTCATACTGACAGTATTAGGGGCTAATCCTACCGTTATAATACCAGCAAATGATGATCAAGCTCTTCTAAGTATGCTGGGGGGCCATGTCAAGTGCAAACCAGGCAATTATTAAACAAAGATCCATCTAAGATAGTTGATAGGAGGAGAAGCCCTAATTCTACCATCAGCACTACTAATGTTACCAAAGAACAGTGGGATATGATGAAGAAGCCATTTGATGATTTGCGAGAAAATGCGCCAAAGCCCTTTAATTATGAGGAGTTAATTGAAGATAAGTGGTAAGCAGTTTGAATTTTTATTTAAAGTCGGAATAGTGGGTCAAATGAAATATGAAAAAAAAGAAAAAAGTCAGGATGCGTTTTACCGTATATTTTCTATTAATTATTTTTGCTATTGTTATCATTATTGGATATAAGAAACAAAACAGAAGGTTGGTAGATGATACATGGTTTATATTAGGTGAATATACTATTTTAATGCTCTGCGAAAGGCCAGAGCAGGATTCTTTTAAAGATCTAATGGTAAAGTTAAAAGGAAATGGAGATTCTTTAAATGAAGCGATAAATATGTTAAAAGAAATGGAACAGACTCCTGATGTAAAAAATGCTCTCGGGGTTGCATATTTACGTTTAAGGAACTTTAATGAAGCTGAAAAGGAGCTTTTAGAAGCTCTTAACATGGCTGAAAGTGATAAAGATAAGGTATGTATTCTAACTAATTTAGCTGAGGTTATGTTATTTGAAGATGATACAGTATCTGCAGAAAATTATACTGAAGAAGCATTGAAATTAAGTAAAGATAATCCTTTAAAAAACCTGGTTTTAGAATCAAATCTTACTTCAATCAGTTTATCTCATAAAACAAAGCCTATTGAGGAGATAGCAAAGATTAAGGCATTATTAAAAAAAGAAAGAAAATTATTAGGCTCTAATCAGTTTGTGGGAATTTTCAATTATGAGACATTAGCTTATGCTTGCTATTACGAGAATAATATTAATAGATGTGAATATTACATAAAGAAAGCAGTGGCTCTAAATAAAAACACATATCAGTATGTCTACGTAGACGCCTATTTGTTTAAAAGAATGGCATTAATGTATGAGGATTTAAAGGATGGGTCAGATAAAGCCATTGATTATATAAGTAAAGCCATTGACCTTTTAGAGGATTGGCAGAATCCAGACCATTATGATTTATTGGCTTCTTATGAAATAAGAGGGACTTTTTATACTAATATGATTCTGCCGAATAGAGATTTAGCAATTAAAGATTTTCAGTATGTTTTGGATCATTGTCCCCCGTATCATGAGTTAGCAGCAGCATCATATTATAATTTAGCTAAGATGTATTTTTATTATGAAAATGCATCTTTAATTACAGATTTATATGCTAAAGCGTATTACCTTTGGCAACTTGAGGGCTGGTCAGATCTAAATCAGGATATAGAAAGTGAATTAAGGGAGGAATATACACGACAAAATGTTGAAAATGAAAGTTATGATATTTGGTTTAAACAAAAATTGAAAAAGCAAAAAATGATTTGGAAAACCAATGGGGAAGTAATTGAAAGGAGGTTGTAATGGAACAAAATAATCAAGGTGTCAGCAGTGCAGATGTAAGGGAAATAAGTTATAATCTATCTACTAATTTGGAAGATTACCTCAAACGTTTTGACCAGATAGAAAAAGGAAAAAACAGATTTAACTTTTCGGCTGCTTTTTTTCAGCACTTGTGGCTGGCATACCATTTTATGTTTTTGGATTGGGTGATTATTTGTTTTTCAGGTCTTTTTCTAAAACTTTTACTGTCAATCTTGTTACAATTTCAAAAGGATAATACAGTAAGTGTGGTTTTAACCGAATTAAAAATTTTCTTTTTCTTCTGGGTCATAAAATTTATATTATTAGGATGCTTTGGTGATAGACTTTTATATAGAAGTATAAAAAAGAGAATCAAAGATAATCGAAAAGGTACTGTAAATTTAATTACCTGGATGACATCATCTGAAAAAACAGTGGTATTTCGTGGGATTGCTGTTGTCACAAGTGAGATATTATTATTAATATTATCAGATAATGCTATGTATGCAATTGTTGATTGGATAGTATATTAAAGGAGAAGCTAATAAGGATAAGGATAGGGATAAAAACACTTAATATAATACATAAGGTGGGTGAGATCATCACGGATGCTGATAGATTATTAAAATTACACGAATATGACATATATAATAATGAATCCATAAATCCAGACAATTTGTGCCAGTTAGCGGAATGTTTTTCTAAAGAAGATATAGATACACTTGAATACTTCTCTTATAATAAATTTTCTACTAAATTCTGTTGGTTGAATGCAATCCTTATCATTAATGTAATGGAATATCCACAAAAGTTAAAATGTCTGCCGTGGCTTTTCGAATTGCTGAAGGACGTTAATTGGCCGGTATATCAAAATGTAATTCATGCCTTAATGTCCTTTGATAAAAGAGATGTTGTATCCGTTATGGAGAAGTGTTTACAAGAGGCAAAATCACACGAAGATGAAATGTGGATTTCAGGAATGTATCTAGCTGCACAGGAGTTAATAATTGGATCGTGGGATTTCCAAAATAAAGATATTTACCAGATATTTTATACAAGGGATTTATAAAAATCTCATTTACATTGTAATAATTCAGACAAGAGATAAAGGGGAATGAAATGGACAAGTATGGGTATGTATTAAAGCGTCAGGAAGAAACGGTCACGGACAATCGTTACCACAAAAATGATTTAGAATTAATGACTACTTTCCAACTGCGTGAAATATGCAGGAAAGAAAAGATCCTTCATGGTATTATCAATCCCATGGATAAGGAAGAACTTATCCGTGTAATTCTCCGCTTCAAAGGTGCGGAAGAGTATTTTTTGATAGATAGTCCGGACGAAGCCGGTTTCCAGTCCATAGAAAATGTACTGAAAGGAAGTAAACTTCAGGAACGGCAGGATATGAACCTTCAGTGTGGCTCCAAAATTGTAGCATATGACGGGCTGGCAATTGGCTATTATGACGGGCTGACCATACCCTATGAAGAACGGCTGGCAGGAACCAATGCCTTTGTGGTGGGGGGCGACATGACCTTGTGCGCAATTCTAAATGTTATGCCTATGGGGTCGCAAAAGGACTGTTTATATCTGACAAAGGCGGCTGATATTTCCTGTAGGGAGTCCAGCATAAAAAATTACAGCTTGTTTTGCGTGGGACGTAAAGAGTCAGAGCTCTTATATCAGATCTATAATGGAAAATATGATTACATACCAGAAAATCTTAACGTCTACCGTATGCCTCTTTTAGACTTTGAGATCAGAAAGCCAGTTCCCTTATCCATGCCAGTCGCCATGGATTTTGGGACGTCCAATACCACCGCAGGCGTTTATTTAGACAGTCTCTACTTTGAAAAGTCTGGTCTTCATGATGGGGAAAAAGGCCTGAAAGCCAACGCAGTCAATTATGCACTGTTTTACGACACTTCATCAGACTGGGAAGAGACAACTTTGTTTCCAAGTGTGGCAGGAGTTCAGGCGGTAGAATCCGGGAGACCTGCGTTTCTATTCGGTTATGATGCTATTCGCCTGGCTGATTCCAGTTATATTGATGAGGGATTTTGCGTGTTCTATGATATGAAACGCTGGGTTGGAGATTTTGAAAAGCTGGAAGAAATAACGGATCGCCAGGGAAGGCGGGGATTTATTTCGAGAAAGGAAATCCTTAGGGAATATTTTGAATTCGTTTTAGACCAGGTCAAAAACCGTTTTAAATGTGACATTAAGAGTGTCCACGTCTCCTGCCCGGTAAAGCAGAAAACCCAGTTCCAAAAACTGTTTTCCGAAATCCTTTCCGGATATGCAATAGAAAAGGGAGATATGTTGGATGAAGGTGTCTCTGTTCTTTACAGTACGATATCTGGTATGATACAGAAAGGGACTGCAAAAGAAGGCGAACAATACAAAGCTCTCATTATAGACTGCGGTGGTGGAACCACAGATCTTTGCTCCTGCCGTTTCCGTATCTTCGACAATCGGGTATCTTACCGGATTGAAATTGACACTTCCTATGAAAATGGAGATACGGATTTTGGAGGAAATAACTTAACCTTCCGGATTATGCAGCTTTTAAAAATCTCCATAGTAAACCAGTTATTTCCCGGTACTCTGCTATCAACAGAACAGATTCTGGCAGGGTACGATGTAGATGTGTTCCGATGTGTGGATCAAAGTGGCGCGTCAGAATTATACCGTGAATTAGAACTGGAGTACAATAAAGCGGAGGAATTTCTGCCTACCCGTTTCAGGGAGTATGAGAACCGGAGCCGTGCAGATTATTACAAGGTAAAAAATAATTTCTACTTTTTATATCACCTGGCAGAGGTGGTAAAAAAGGAGTTTTATAATCATGTGGGAATTCTCCGGGTGGCATTGTCTTCTCAGGAAGTGAGGGAGAGTGCTACCCGCTGGATCCCCGCAGACAAATGGAAGATGTCCTGCCGGATGCAATCAGGGCTTGAGACTATAAAAGAATTTCCAGTTGTTTATTTTAGTATCTATGAAATTGAAATGTTATTAAAGGCGGATATTTACGGTGTTATCCGTAAATTCGTAGAAGGAATGTATGAGGAAGATGTGTTAGAGGATTATTCCATCATCAGACTTACTGGACAATCCTGCAAGATTGAACTCTTCCGGGATGCCCTAAAGGAGTTTGTTCCTGGAAAGGCAATTCGGTTTAAGCGCAGAAGCGGAGATATGACTAAAGATTTCGAACTGAAGATGGCGTGTGTGGATGGAGCACTGCAATATTTAAAGGACAAAAAATACGGATTTGCAGATGTGACCATCCGCACAGAAGAGCCAGCACTGCCGTATCAGATCACCGCGGTTACTCACAATGGAGATGAGGTGGTGTTAATCCACCCCCTAAAGCGGAATAGTCCCAGTGGAATGATATCCAGAAATATGGAGGATTTAACCCTGAAGCTTCATTTAAAAGATTTATCAGGAAAGGAACGGTATCAATACACATCTTACAGTAATCCTCAGGATTTTAAAGAGAAAGAATATGAGGAGATTCGAAAGCTGTATGGAGAACACATTTTACAGGCAGATACAGATGATATCATTGAACAGGAAGTAAAGTTTTTTGTATGGGCCAGCCCTATGGAAGGGGCCTTTTCTGTGGTACCGGTATACCGGAAGGAGAAAAAACTATATCTTGGAAATGAGGAGAAATTTTCATTTGAAAATGACGGTTGGGTTCAAAGCTTTTTTGATGGATTGAAATAATGGGCTGATATAAAAGAGTGAATACACTAGAATTGGAATTAGATAAAAGATCAGGGGGAATCAGCAGATGCAGAATTTATATCCGTTATTTGAGCGAAACCGAATACTAAAGAAAGAACTGCTATGGTCATTAAGAGATTATTCCTTTGCCCATATTCAATTGGAATACCAGGAATATGAACAGGGCATTCTGAGGGGATATGAAATAAAGGTCAGGGAAAATGATTTGGTTATTGGTCCCGGAATCTTTAAATACGGAAATTTTGTATGTCTTCAGACAGAGGAGGAACGGATACCTTATTCACCCAAGGAGCAGCCCCAGTATTTAAGAATGAAAGTGGAAGTAGACAGAACCTCTCAGGATTATATTGCTTATAAAATGGAGTATTATGTGACAACAGATGAAAAGAAGGAAGAAAATGAATTCGAACTCTGCCGCTTTCATTTGCGGAGTGGTGCGCGGCTCAGGGATCAATACAGGGATTTTGGAGATATGGAAACTGAATTTGATACGGTCAGCCTCATTTATTCAGATTGGGGAGGCCTGGGAGGAAAAACATTGTCTCCTGCAATTATAAAATATTTTGCAAGAATTATTTTGGAAAGTGAAAACAGCCAGTTAGAAGACCGTTCCTTTGCCTATCTTTGCCTGACCCAGCCTGGGGCAGTTCCGGTTCATGTATTAGCTTCCTATATCAGTAAGCGGAATGGAATCAGGCTGGAGGAAGTTGTTAATAATCAATTAATTTACCAATCCATGCGTGAAATAATTAAAGAAATTCAAAAGGGAAATAAAGAGGGGGCAGGGAGTAGAAGAGAGAGGCACAGAATATTTGTCGATTGAAGGATTAAATGGTAGCTGTCCCAGTCGATCACAACAATCAGATAAAGGAACCCGTTTCCTATCTGGAATTCTATAAGGAATCAAAGGATGCTTTTATCAAAACTGTAAAACCTCTCATGAAGAGACTGCTTGGTATTTTGCGTTATTTCGAACAGTATCCCCAAAAGTTAAAAGGAATGCTTAACTTCCAAAGGTTTGAGCCTATCTATAATACTTAAACCTACATGGAGAGGGTTATGCGGCACGCAACAGGTGACTTTAAAGAAGAATTCGTAGATGTGGAAGGAACAGGAACATTCACATTAACGATTAAGCAGAAGAAAGATAAATTAGGTTGATTACGGTTGAGGGCAGATACCCGGCTGCTTAAAAATCAGGGGTGTGTCCATATCTAAATAGAAAACATAAAAATGGGTTTAACGACGAAAGTATTTACAAAGTTGTAAATTCAAGATTAGGTTGGTACAAAAGATGTAGTATGGATGTAGTGAATTTTATTCTAAATCCTACACTGCTTGAAACAAAAATAAAGTACGGAGCTGGGGCGCTCAATCCTTTAAATTATTATCTAAGAAATGTTGGGATATAAATTGTAGAGCCGTATACGAGACCCGTACGTACGGTTCAATGAGAGGGAAATAATTCTTAGCAATTATTTCTCTACTTCATTGCTATATGGAGGATGTAAAATATATTAACAAATTGTAGAATAATTACCAGTAAATTCCGTTTTTATCATAGAGAGGTGGAAATATGGGGGCTATTACTTTTGACAAACTGTATTTTAATTCATCGTTTGATGTTATATCAGTTCGGGAGTTTTCAAATCCCGGGTAAACACGCGGAGGCTTTGCTGACTTGCCTGCTTCTCAGATGGAATAAGTAAGACCAATGCGTTTGATAAAAATGAGTATGATTTTATTATATTCGACTTCCTCATGGAATTATTAATCCTATGGATAAAGAAGAATTTATCCATGTAATTCCCCGCTTCAAAGGGGCGGAAGAGTATTTTTTGATAGATAGTCTGGCCGAAGTCGGTTTCCAGACCTTAGAAAATGTACTGAAAGTAAACTTCAGGAACGACAGGAGATTGAAAGTTTAATGAAAAGTGACAAAATAAAAAAGATAAGCACTGTAGTGGCTCTTATTATATTTCTGTTTCCAGCTGTTCTGATTGTGATGACCTCTTGCACTTTAAGGGAAAAGAGCGATAATGAAGTCCTGATGATTGACGTAGATCAGGGTGTAGATTTTTACAAAAGGATATTAATACGTTTAATCCAGGATGATATAGCAATAAATGAGAACGGGAGAAAACATCATTTCTCGGATGAGGTTTCAGTTTACTATAAGGAGATGCTGTCAGATAGTAAATTTTTTGTTGTTGATATTAATGGAGATAAAAAGTTAGATATAGGAATCATGTTCCCAACGAATGTATTATTGACATATTATTACGATGAAGATACAGATACTTTAAGTCCCGCATTAGATTCTCATATCTATACAGAGATTTTAGGGAACGGACAGGTTATGATGGCTTCAAGCTCAGCCTCCAGCTCAGCGACCTTTTATGAAGTTATTGATATATCAGGTGAGCCTATTACTACTATCTCTTTTTTTAAGGATTATATGGGAGATGTTATTATACCTAATGAAACGAAAAAGCCTTATTTTGAGTACTCAATTAATGTAGAGATGCGTTTACCGGATGGGCCTGATAAACTGAATACAACTAGCAATAGAACAGACGTTACAAAAGAACAGTGGGAAATGATGAAGAAGCCGTTTGATGATTTGCGTGAAAATGCACCAAAGTCCTTTAATTATGAAGAATTAATGGCAATTAAATCGTCTCCAGATATTACAATAATTTCTAAATATCAAAATGTTAATTGTATCGATAGTGAAACATATTCAAAGATTGAGAGAGCCTATAATAAATTGAACTTTAATGTTTCTTTTAATACCGGCAACATAGAAGAATATAGTCTGTATAAAAAGCAATTTTGCAGATTGTTAAAAAATGAAGTGATGTTTACTGAAAAGGAAACCGGCGAAGAGTTTTATTTAAATGAATATGGATACTTTTCTATAGATGTTGACCTTGGCAGGTACGACCTCAATAATTATACCTATTACGTTTATGATATAAATGGTGATGAGAGTCCAGAACTGTGCATATCGGATAATTCAAGATTCACTTACGTTATTAGCTATGATATAAAATCAGATTTGTTTACTTTATGGCAAAGGTATGAAACTCCATATATATATTTATTGGGAACTAAGAAAATTGGTTATTCAGGAAATGCCAAGGATGCATTTTTTATGTTGGATGAAGATGGTGAATATGATTGTTTTATTTGGTTTAAAACAGAGGGGTACAGGGATTTAGAGACTCAAAAGGACAGCTGTATTTTTATGGTGTCATTGCCTCAATATGTAGATCAATATAACCAGGAAGAATTAACCGAACATATGAGAGAGCAGGCTGTTTATGATGAAAATCAGGATTTATACTATTTTAGGGTAACAGAAAAACAATATAATAGATTAACTAGAGATTATTTTAAGATGGTTAAATCAGCAAAAAAGGCTATAAAAAAGGTGGATTTTACATATGAGAAGTTGTCGGGTAATGATGTTTTTGAATAGTAGAATAAAACCGTTTATTATAATTTTAATACTATTATTTTTATCTATTGTCATTTCAAGAGCCGTTAACAATCCGAATTTAAATGAAAAACGTTCCTATGACAGCTTCAGCAGTAGTTTTTTTGCGCACAATGGAGAGATAGAGTTTGTTGACAAAGCAACATATAGTATTTTAAAATCGGCTTATGACAAGGTAGACTTTTCCGCGGAATTTAGAACGGTAGATAAAGCAGTATGTGATTTATATAAGAAAGAATATGTGAAATTGATTAAAGGAGAGGCAGATTTCTATGATAGAAAAACGGGAGAAAAATTTTCAATGGGTGATTTACAACAGGAAGTGAATCCTGAAGAAAGTCTGTTTATGCTATTCGATATGAGTGGAGATGGAAATCCGGAACTGTGTATTACTGATGGTGCAAGGTACAAGTATGTTTTTAAGTATAATCCAAAGTCAGACAGGTTTATTTTGTGGTCGGATTTAGGGTCAACCTGGTATGGGTTAGCAGGTACTCAAAAAGTATTTTGGTCTAGATTTCTGGAAAATAATATATTCTATATATTAGATGAAAACGGAAATCCAAATTGTACCGTTTACTTTCATTTGAAAGTGCTTATGAATGATAAAACAGAACAGCCAGAGTATGCATATATGGTTTCTATGCCTGAGTACGCAGGCAAAACAGTGAAATATACAAAGGCAATGAAATCCAAACAATATTTTGACGAATATCATGAAAAATATTTTTTCAGAGTAACCAAGGAGCAATATGACCAATTAGTTGCAGGTTATTTTAAATCAATAGATTTGGCATACCAGAAGACTTCGACATTAACTTATACATATGAGGAAATGCTGAGTAATTAACACCAACAGGGAGCATTGATTCGATTTGATTCCTACAAGATACAGGAACGAAGTCAATATTTAATCGCACTGCACCCATCCCACAAGGAGAGGAGCTCCCCAATCATTTACGGAGCTCCTCTCCTTGTGCGTGCTTAAGACAATGATGGGAAACCTTGTAAGTTATCGTCTACTTTAATGAATAACCAATCATATTTTATGCAAAAACATATTATCTGCTATCTGAATCACAAAAATTATTCGATATTGCATATAAGTGATATAATCTTCAGATACTGAATTACATAAAACAATTTCAATTCTGAATTATGTCAATAGCAGACTATGGAGGGAAATATGAAAGAGAATCAGAGAGAAGTAAGAACTATAACAGAAGGCGTAATTGAAGAATACTGCAAATGGCTGTACTGCCAGGAAAAGAGCCAGGTTACCATTCAAAAATATCGGTATTATCTGGAACAATTTTCATACTTTCTGGAGGGGAGGAGCATAAACAAAGAGCTGGTAATCTTATGGAAAGCCCAGCTGCGGAAAAGGTTTTCTCCTGTGACTGCCAACGGAGCGTTGGCTGCAGTCAATGGATTTTTTAAATACAGCGGCTGGCCGGATTGCCGGGTCAGATTTTATAAGATCAGCAGAAGTGTGTTCTGTACAGAGCAAAAGGAGCTGAATAAAGGCGAATATAAAAGGCTGGTAAAAGCAGCACAGGAAAACAAAAATGAACGTCTGGCCATGATCCTGCAGACGATCTGCGCCAGTGGTATCCGGATTTCCGAACTGCCCTTTATTACCCTTGAAGCAGTGAGAAGCGGTGTGGCAGAGGTTGAATGCAAGGGAAGGATCCGAACCGTCATTCTTACCCGCCAATTATGCGAAGCATTAACAGAATACGCAAAGAAGCGGCATATTATATCCGGTAAGATATTTATTACCCGTAATGGAAAAGCGATTGACAGAAGCAATATCTGGAGGGAAATGAAAGCGTTGGGAAGACAGGCCGGAGTTGCTGAAGAAAAGATATTTCCTCATAACCTTCGTCATTTGTTTGCCAGAACCTTTTATACGATGGAGAAAGATTTATCGAGACTTGCAGATATATTGGGACACAGTGACGTGAATACCACCCGTATTTACACAAAAGAAAGTGGTCATGCACATTTAAAAATACTGGAGCAATTGGATCTATTTGTCACACAATACAACGGAATACCTCTTTTGTTGTAAAAACAAGTCGAATCTATTCTTTAATATACTACATAAATGCTTAAAAGTCTACAATTATTTTAATAAACTAGGTAATTTGTATAAATTTGTTGAATTTGGATAGCGCAAACAGGCTGGAGTTGTGAAAAAATCCCCAGCCTGTTTGCGGTGTCCTTCTTTTTTTTATAAAAGGCCCACCTCTGGTTATATTTTCTTTTATTTACAACAAAAGAGGTATTCTGTTGTAACTGACCATAAGCGAGTCATTATATAAGCATATATACCTTATAAGATCAGGAACATGGGGGAGAAAATGAATGGAATTTTAGGTACTGCCGTTTTAACCGGCATGAGCAGTCTGGTTGGTTATTTTATGCCGGAGTTGTCATATTCCTTTGCCTGTTATAAATGCGGGCGAAAAGGATATCCGAGGCCGTTAAAAATCCCCGGTCTCCGGTGGAAAGGCTTCAGTCTTATTTTTACGACAGGCGTTACAGGATTGTCCTGCTTTTTATTACCGTTTGATCAGGCCATATTTACGGTGTTCATCTGCTATATTGCAGCTTTCGGTATCTTTGTGGACAGATTAATAAGAATTATCGCCAATGAAATGCTGTGGGTGATTCTGGCAGCAGGTATTACATACCGTATTCATTCAGACGGCCTGGGAGGACTTTTTGGTTCCGCCGGAGCAGTGGTACTGGTTGTTGTTATCTTTGGTCTGACAATGCTGTTCACCTATGTAAGGAAAGGAACTGCCGGAGTAGGAATGGGAGACGTAAAGCTCGCCATGGTTATCGGAATAACGGTGGGATTTCCCGGAGTCTTTTACTTTCTGACCGGAATGGCTTGTGTGATCGGATTTTATTGTCTGGCAGGCATGAAATATGGTTTTTTAGTCCGGGACAGTACATTTCCCATGTGCGGACATATCATGGCGGGCTTTCTGATCGCATTGCTCTGGCCGTACATTTCAACCACTATTTTATAAAATGAGGAGAATATGGAACGCTTAAGATCTGAAAATGGACAGGCAATGGTAGAATATGCAGCTCTGTTTGCAGCAGTTGTGATCGTGGCCGTGATTACCTTCGGAAATATGTCAGAGGCAGCGGTTAAGATTTTTAATCTGATTCAGAACAGTCTGCTTCCTGTGTTTCCGTAATATTTGTAGTAACCAGCCGGTTTGATTAGAACATATGAAAGATAAAATATGGAAATTGGTATAATGAAGTTTATATTAATTCTAAATACACAGAAGATGGGGAGGTGAAAAATATGAAAAAACTTTGGGATAAATTTGTTTCTGAGGAAAGCGGACAGGGAATGGTGGAATATGGTTTAATTCTCGCACTGATCGCTGTTGCAGTTATTGTTGGATTACAGGCACTTGGTGGTAAGGTTCAGGGTACATTTGATAAGATAAATACTTCAATGCCGTAAAAAAGGGATAAAAAATCAAACCGGCTGTTGCTTATATAAAGACGAGGCGAATATTCAGTGAACATCTGCGAGCCTCGTCTTGAATTGTAATGAGGTGTAATACCAGGGAGGAATTAAGGTGAAAAAAATTCGTTTGATTGCATTGACAGTGGCATTCCTTGTGTTCATAGCCGGGTACCGGATGCTTGTAACGACAGTGAACCATCAGTCCCAGACTCAGGCAGACGGGCAGAAAATTGAAGTGGTCGTTGCGGCGCAGGATCTGAGTCCCTACACAACACTGACGAAGGATATGATAAAGCTTAAAAAGGTACTGGTTGATGAAGAAACAAAGGGCTATTACAGGAAGCCGGAGGAAGTAGTGGGTAAGGTATGTTTGACAAATGTTTTTCAGGATGAAATGCTGACTGACCGGAGGCTTGCAGATGACAAAGCTGAAGTTCTTGGACTTTCCTCCAGACTGGAGGATGGAAAACGGGCGGTATCCATAAATACGGATTTAGAACAGGGAGTTTCCAATAATCTCAGAGTTGGAAATTACGTGGACGTTATTTTTACAGGCACTTTGAAATCCTCAGCGCAGGGGAGTGAAGAAGCGATTCCGGCAGGACTGGCCATGGAGAGGATTATGGGTCCCCAGAATCCGGCCAATGCCCAGATTGTAAATGATTCCATAGGAAATGAATTCTCTGTCATTGCCCTGCAGAATATTAAGGTTGCAGCACTTGGTAACTCATTTTCCTTTGACAGCAACAAAGATTATAAAGACGAGGAATACGTAAGCGTCACATTGGAGGTGACCCCCTCCCAGGCAGCACAGATTGCCCTTATGAAGAGCGGGGAAGGGAAAATTCAGCTGGCACTCAGACCGCAGGAGGACAGCAATGTTGTTAAAGAACCCCGTGGATCAGTACTTAAGAATTATGAAGGAAATTAGTTTTCTTTGGGAAAGGGGAATCAGCTTGTGAAAATTAAAGTTCTGCTCCTGGGAATACCGGAGAAATGTTCACAGATCAAAACGCAGATAAAAGACGAGGAGATCTCCATAGTCGGATATGTGGTGGATGAGAATCAGGTTCTGAATGAGATAAACCGGACGATGCCGGATCTGATTCTGATTACGGATACTTCGCCCATGGCCCTGCGGTCCTGCCAGCAGATTTATCTGCTGCGCCCGCGCTCCGTTCCGATTGTGCTCTCAGATCTGGAAAACAGCGATCTGATGTATAAGATCCTGCAGTCCGGAGTCCACTATATTCTGCATGAAACGATAGAGCCAATTAATCTGATTGCAGAATTAAAAGGAATCTACAGCAATGAATCAAACCGAATTCTGGCACTGGAGAATACCGGAGCCAAGTCTTCCAAATCAAAAGTGATTATGGTCTTTGGACCAAAGGCTGGAGTGGGAAAGACAACTCTGGCTGTAAATCTGTCAATTAAGCTGGCACAGAAAAACAATAAAGTGGTTATTCTGGATTATGACTTTCAGTCCGGAGATGTGGGAAGCCTGCTTGGTATGAATCCCAGAAATACAATTCTGGAACTGATACAGGAACAGAGCAATCCTAACGTGGATACAATCCGGCAGTTTTTGTCTCTTCATCTTTCCGGAGTGAACTTTCTTCCCAATCCCCACAGCCCGGAATATGGGGCTTCTATTACTGCAAGGCAGGCGGAGAGCATCATCGCCGCGCTTCGGGTTTACTATGACTATGTTATCGTCGATGCAGTCTCGGGCTTTGATGATACATCAGCAAGCTGCATTGACTGTGCCTCCTCTGTTTTATTTGTAACTGGAAAAGATGTGCCCGCGCTCCATAATGCGAAGAAAAGTCTGCAGGTGCTGGCAGAACTGACGGATAAACAGAAAATCAGACTGATTGTTGGAAAGTGCTGTGGATACGGAATTTCAGACAACGATGTTTCCCGGGTGCTTGGCACACCGGTGTGGGGTTCCATTCCCTATGATGAGAAAGCGGCGGTGGCAGCGGCAAATCAGGGGCAGCCTCTAGTCTTATCGTATCCGAAAAGTAAAATTTGTAAAGAAATTTCCAATATGGCAGAACGGCTGGAAGGAATGAACGAAGGTTACAGAAGTGTAAAAAGCAGGAAGAAGAAGCGTATGTCATTCTTTCAAAAAGGAAAGGAGACTGTATAAGCGATGGAGTGGGTATCACGTCTGGGTCAGCCAAAGGAAACAAACCATTCTGCTTCAAAGGCATTCAGCGCTTCAAGTGCGGAGCCGGGAAACAGAACGGATAAAAATTATGACAAATTAAAGCAGACGGTTCACCAGGAGGTAATACGGGAATACAATGACCGATTCTCGGATAATGCCAGTGGAAGGTCCATTGATGTTATGGAAATCATCCATCAGGCCATTGCCAGACAGGAGGAGAGCCTGACCCGTCTGGAAGAATCAAAGCTTGCCCAGGAAATTCATGATGATGTCATGGGACTGGGACCCTTAGAGCCGCTCCTGCGGGATGATTCTATTTCTGAAATCATGGTGAACAGTGCAAGACAGATATACATAGAACGGGGAGGAAGACTGGAACAGACACCTGCCAGCTTCCGGGATGATGCCCATGTGTTAAAGGTAATCAACCGGATCGTTTCATCTGTGGGAAGACGGTGTGATGAAGCCACCCCCATGGTGGATGCCCGCCTGGCAGACGGTTCCCGTGTAAATGCCATCATTCCGCCCATCGCTTTAAAAGGTCCCTCCATCACAATCAGAAAATTTTCTTCCACCCCCCTTAAGATTGGAGACTTAATAGGATACGGTTCCCTGTCTTCCCAGATGGCGGGATTTCTGGAGGCAGCAGTTAAGGGACGCTGCAACATCATTGTTTCAGGAGGAACCGGTTCAGGAAAAACCACACTGTTAAATGTATTATCAGGTTATATTCCTGACAGTGAAAGAATTGTGACTATCGAGGACGCGGCTGAGCTCCAGCTGAAACAGGATCATGTGGTAACTCTGGAAGGGCGTCCAAGCAATATTGAAGGAAAAGGAATTGTTTCTATCCGGGATCTGGTGAAGAATGCACTTAGAATGCGTCCGGACCGGATTATTGTGGGAGAGGTCCGGTCCGGTGAGACGCTGGATATGCTTCAGGCCATGAATACAGGTCATGACGGTTCCCTGACTACGGTACACGCAAATTCCTCCAGAGATGTGGTATCCCGTCTGGAAACAATGGTTTTAATGTCAGGAATGGAATTGCCTGCAAAAGCCATCAGAGAGCAGATTACCTCAGCCATTGACTTAATCGTGCATCAGTCCCGTTTACGGGATGGAAGCAGAAAAATTATCAATATATCGGAGGTGGTCGGAATGGAGGGTGATACCGTTACCATGCAGGATATTTTCAGTTTCCGCCAGAACGGTACGGATGGGAACGGAAAAATTGCAGGGAAGTTTGAACCTACGGGAATTCATCCGAAGATTCTTGATAAGATCAGAGAAAATGGAGGCTATTGCAGGGATGACTGGTTCCTTGCAGAACGGAGGTAACAATGGAAATGGTTTGTCTGGCTTCAGCGGCGTTATTTTGCTATTGTGCCATTGAGATAATACTGGAGTTTCTGTTAAATAAACAGCTGCAGATCAATCAGAGATTAAGTGATTTAAGCGAGGTGAAAAACGAGACAGGAGTATCGTCTGCCGGAGAAGAAAAAAAAGACAGACAGCTTTTACGTTTCATACATATTTCAAAGAAGCTGAAAGAAGAAGTCAGCTTATCCGGAATCAGACTGCGTCCGGAGGAATTTATCATGATCTGGTTCCTTCTTATCTTTGCACCTGCCATGCTTTTGTTTGCGTTTGCTCCGAATTTGATTCAGTGCATGGGGCTTTTTCTTATCGGACTGGTTGTTCCCCCTTTCTTTCTGAAAATAGCGGCTGCGAAACAGCGTTCCATGTTTGAGGCTCAGTTAGGGGATGCGCTGATGGTGCTTTCCAATGGTTTAAGAGCCGGTTTTTCCTTTGAGCAGGCACTGGAGAATGTTTCTGGGGATTTAGCCGATCCCATTGGCGGGGAACTGAACACAATTGTCAGGGAGTTAAAGCTTGGAGCGGAACTGGAACAGTCTTTTCTGATCGTAGCTGATCGAATGAAGAGTGATGATTTAAAGCTGCTCACAACAGCTGTTATTATCCAGCAGAGAGTGGGGGGAAATCTGGCAGAAATACTGGATATTATTTCCCAGACGATTCGGGACAGACTGACAATTAAGCGAACCATAAAGACACTGACCGCACAGGGCAGGATCACAGGACAGGTGATTGGTGCACTTCCGGTCCTTCTGCTGCTTGCTCTTTCGTTTGCCAATCCGGAATATATTTCGCCGTTGTTTTCATCTCTGCCAGGACGTTTTCTGCTGCTGCTTGGCGGAGGAATGGAGATTTTTGGCTTCTTAATAATCAATAAAATCGTAGATATTAAGTTTTGATGAAATCAGGAGAAGAAAAAATGATATTTCTGACAGCCATAGCCGGTGCAGTTTTTACTTATTTTTTTGTTGATCTATGTTTCTCAGCCGCTTTTTCTAAAACCCTTGCTTTGAACAGCCGCTTAAAATCTGTGGAGGAAATGGGAAAACGGCAGAGAGAAGCGGGGGAACTGGAGGTTTCCATCGCAGACCGGATCATGAGACCGGTTTTTAATCGCATCCTTACCATATTTTCCGTATTTGCCCCTAAAAATCCTGCCGCTCTGGAGAGAATGGAGCAGCAGCTCAGACAGGCAGGCATTCATATGAAATCCCAAAACTACAGCGCGTCAGTTGCCTTTTTTACAGCAGTCTGCATTGGTTTGGGAGCTTTATACGGAAGGACAGGAGGCATTTTACAGGCGGTCCTTTATGGCGCACTTGGCCTTTATGCCGGAATCGTGGTAAGCCGTTTTCATTTGAAGAGCAAAATAAAAAAACGGAAAGCACAACTATATCATCAGCTTCCGGAAATGATGGATTTATTAAGTGTCAGTGTTTCGGCGGGACTGGGCTTTGACCAGGCCCTGGGATATGTGGTGGAGAAATCCAGTGGTCCCCTCATCGACGAACTGGATGTTACCCAGAGGGAAATTTCCCTGGGCCGCCGGAGAAAGGATGCCCTGAATGGATTTGCAGACCGGTGTGAAAATATGGAGATCCGGACCTTTGTCACTGCTGTGGTCCAGGCCGATGAAATGGGATCCTCCATGCAGAACATCCTCTCCATCCAGGCGTCTGCAATCCGGCAGACTCATAAACAGAATGTAGAGGAAAAGGCACAGAAATTGTCTGTTAAGATTCTGCTTCCCATGGTGCTGTTCATATTTCCTGTCATCTTTATTGTACTTTTGGGACCTGCAGTCATGTCAATTATGGAAATGTTTGGAGGTATGTAATTATGATCGTTCTGATAGAAGGGGAACATGGTTTCAATGTGAAGGCGGAAATCGCCGATACCTTCATAAAAAGACTGCTGGGGCTGATGTTTTGCAGGGAGTTGCAGGAGGGGAGTGCTCTGCTTTTAGATTCCTGTTCCCGTATTCATACATGCTTTATGCACTTTCCCATCGATGTGGTATACCTGGACCATGGTAATATGGTTTTAAAAAGGGAAACCGTTTATCCATGGCGGCTGGGAAGCCATGTGAAAGGAACCAGAAAGATATTGGAATTAAATAAAGGCGCCGCAAGAAAGTTAAAGACCGAAAAACAGCTGTTTATCAGTTCTATTGAAGAAAGGAGGTCGTAAGATGAATTACAATCAGTTAAATGATTTCGGACAGGAAGAAGGAAACGCCGGACAAATGGGGGGCATGCTTCCTGACGGCATGGAAGGTCTGACCGGTAAGAATATTCAGACCGAGCTTGCTGCAAAGCTCCAGACAACAGTGGTCGGAGGGTATACCAAAAAGAGTGTGGAAGAATATGCTCTGGATATGAGGAATAATCTGATGCTGATAAAGGAGCAGCTGGAGCAGCAGATCCGTGAGCTGACCGCTGAAAAGGTCAGTGTGACCCAGGAATGCCAGGTGCTTCGGGAGCAATTAAACACAGCGGAGGAAAAGCTTTCCGATGCAATCGCGCGAAAGGAACGGGCATTGCAGGAAGCAAGGCTGTCAGCAGCAAAATTGGAAGAATGGGAGAACCAGCATTCCGATTATGAAGAAATGCAGCTGCAGAAAGAAATGTATGAGGAAGAGATCTCCCAAAAAGAACAGGATATTATCCGGTTAAATGGACAATTATCAAACTATCAGCACGATTATGAAGCTCTTAAGGCAAAGATGAAGGATATGGAGGAGAACCTGCTGAAGGTTTCCCTGGGCCGGCCTCAGCCGGATATGGAAGAAATGCTTCGGCAGAAAGAGGAGGCTGAACAAAAATATGAAAATCTTCTCATGAAGCTGGAAGAAAACACCATAGCGTTAGAACAGGAACGCCAGGCACGAAAGGAAGAGCGGGAGCAGCAAAACCTGATGTCAGAAAGGGGAAAATGGGAGCAGCAGGCCTTAATTGCTGAACGGGAAAAACTGGAACAGCAGATCCTGTCAGCTGAAAAGGAAAAGCTGGAACACCAGGCTTTCATAGCCGAGCGGGAAAAACTGGAGCAGCTGGCTTTGACGGCTGAAAAGGAAAAATGGGAGAAAAGGCTTGATGACTTAAAGAAGCAGTACGAAGAACAGGAGAACTATAAAAAGGAACTGGAAGAAAAGGTTGACGTTTTATATAAGAATTATGAGGAAAACGCATCCCGGATAAAAAGACAGGAACAGCAGATTGAAGAAAAGGACATGCTTTTAAATCATTATCAGGGGCAAGAGCAGGGAACCATACTGACCCGCCAGGAAAATCAAAAATTAAAAGATACCATAGATTCCTTAAAAGAAACGATTCAGATGATAATGGAACAGATGGAAACTCAGTCTGAAAGCATGAACCTTTATATGGAGCGAACCACCCAGGAACGGGATACCCTTAAAAAAGCCATTGGGGAACAGGCAGCACTGAAACTACAGAATGTGGAACTGC
Source organism: Lacrimispora xylanisolvens (assembly GCF_002934545.1). Classification (GTDB taxonomy): domain Bacteria; phylum Bacillota; class Clostridia; order Lachnospirales; family Lachnospiraceae; genus Lacrimispora; species Lacrimispora xylanisolvens. The sequence continues at coordinate 158,070 of NZ_PTJA01000004.1, read as the reverse complement.
TGGACATTCAGAGAGGCCTGATGGCCCAGATCGAGGAGCTGAAATCCAGAAATATGCAGCTGGAGAAAGGGATGGAGCTGCAGAAAAAAGTATCGTTACCCGTGGAACGGGAAAAACGGGGTGTATTGCCGGAAAAGCAGCCCTCTGCCAGCGCAGAAAGGGAGAATTCTGACCCGGAGCTGTTTACCTGTGACAAGGCCATGCAGAAAGCCAGGGGATTGTTCTCTGTGATGGAAGGAGAATATGCCGAGAAGACCCGGGAGGTAAAGAACATTGGCTGACTTTAACGGAATGAATGAAAACGGGCAGTCAATCCTGGAATTTGCCCTGATTCTTCCTATTATAGTGCTGCTCTTTACTGCTCCTGTGGATTTCTTTATCTGCATGAATACAAAGATGACATTAAGCAGTGCTGCCAGCGAATGTATCAGCCGTCTGGACTATTCTGATATTTCTTCGGGAACAGTGAGCAATAAGCTGACACAGATCATTATGCAGAATTTCACCGAACGGCTGGATCCTTCCAAGGTTACGATTGAGGAACTGAACACAGGAAGCAGCCAAAAGAACGATTACAGTTATTACGTTTATTCCAGTGATCTGGCCAATCCATCTGATTTTGGCAGCCAGTTTGAAGTGCGCCCCGGCAGTTATGAGTATACTGAGGTACAGCTGCAGCTTTCTTATGAGCGCCCTGCAGTAACCTTTTGGGGAACGTTTTTTCTGGGCAATACATATAAAGTGAAAACACCTGTTTATTCCCGTGATATTTATATAAGCGGCTATACTCCATAGTACGGACGGGAGGAGGAAAATGTATGAAATGTTTTCTGAGTTTGAAACAGGATAACGGGCAGGGAATGGTAGAATTTGCACTGGTCTTTCCTATTTTTATTATGATCATTCTTTTCATAATCGAAGTGGGCTGGATTACATACCAGCAGACTGTTTTCGATCAGAGTTACCAGTATTCCAGCTGGTCTGTGCAGGCATCCGATTTCGGGGACTCAGATCCTCTTAATACCTGCCCATCCAGCGCTGTCTATACCGGAAATACGGTGTCAGACCCTTTGGTGGAAAGAATAAAAGAAGCCAGCTTCTGGGGCTTTTTACCGGAGAATTTAACAGTCAGTGATGCAAAGGCAGTAATGAAAAATGTGGAAAAGCCCTTTTCGGTGCCAGGACGGACACCGGCTGACACCATAACGGCAATCAGCCGTACCCGCTATATGGATTTAAATGCCACCCTGTCCTATGATATATACCCTCTTACCTTTTTGGGGCGGCAGGTTTTTGGATCCAGGGTGACAAAGGAAAAAAAATTAAGCTGCATCCGGGTCGTATCCACCCAGCACAGATCTGAGTAGCTTTGGAGTATAAAAAGGGAGGATAGCATGAAATGTAAAACCAGGTGGAAAAAAAAGTTTGCCTGTTTTGGCCGGGAAGATGGAAATATTCTGCTGCTTTTCGCCGGAAGCCTGACCGTCCTGATTTTTTTTATCGGGATATCCATGGATCTGGGGCTCATTTATTTAAAGCGCAATGCACTGATGAATCTATGCCAGCTTGTGAAAGAAGACAGATTTACGTTCCAGGATTCCATCCGATATTCCGATAATCCGGGGAAGGACAGCTTTACCATGATAGAAGATGCCATAAGAAGGAATCATTTTGATGGAACAGTGAAGGTTTATTTTAAAGAAGATACACCGGAGACCAATTACCGGTATTACAAAATACGGACACAGCTCAGCGAAGAATATTCTTATACATTTTTAAAGATTTTCGGAGCTGATACAACTACCATTACCGTCTATTTCGACGGAGGGGAGACATACGGAGAAGGGATTTCGGATGTCATATGGCATCCTGCTTTACCGGTTTCCAGCTACAATGGTTCTTATACCAGCCAGCCTGACGGAAGCTTCGGGTATGACAGTGCAGATTTACCGGCTGACTGGTAACGGATAAATATGAGGTAATTTAAAATGCAAAAGAAGGTTTTTTCAGCTGCCGTTTTTCTGATTGCAGCGGCGTGTATTCTCACCGCATGCAAAAAGAGCGGCTTTGTTTTTAAAGAGAATTCAGTCAGGGAGTGTACACTTACATTTTGGCATTGGGACACCGGGCATGAAGAATTTTATGAGAAAATTGCATCGGAATATGCCAGGGAGAATGATGGAGTAAAAATAAATATCAGGCTGGTTCCCTATGAAACTTATACGAAGGAGTGGATGGAAGCTGCTGCAGAGGGTGAAACTGCAGATGTATTTGCCATTCCTCCTGAAAGTCTGGCTGAATTTATAGACAGCAAAAAGCTTGAAGCGCTGACCTATGCAGATCTGATCCCTGCAGGCAGTGAAGAGGAATTTCTTATAGACACATCAGGAAAAGAGAAGGCTTATGCCCTTCCTGCAGCCGGCAGTCTTCCGGTGATTTTTTACAACAAAGATATTTATGAACAGAATCAGCTTGTTGTTCCGGAAACACTTTCGGATTTTGTGACAAACTGTGCCATATTAAAACAGTCTTCCTGTCAGCCGTTTGCCATGTCGCTGACGGAGGAAGGGTTGTTTGATTCTTTTGATTTTACATCCGGAATTCTGGCTAACGGAAAGAGTCTGGACGGGAGAAAGCCGGAAAAACAGGATTTTAAAAAGCTGCTGGATAAAAATACCGGCTATTACGATCTGATTGGAGTCGCAATGGAATTATCACTGGATAAGGAAAATTGTGTAAAGGGACATCAGGCTCTGTTAGAAAATTTTGCACAGAACAAATACGCCATGATCTGCGGCACCACAGATGACATTGACGTATTGAATGAGCGCATGTCATCCTCCTTTGGGTGGTTCGCGCTGCCGGGAGAGGATTACACAAATGCAGGAGTCTGGAAGGCAAATCATATGTACGGAGCTGCAAAAAAGGGAAAATCAGTGAAGGAAGCAAAAAAATTCCTTTCTTATTTTCTTACCAAAAAGAATCAGCTGGCATTTTCAACGGAGTTTGGGATGCTTCCGGCTGTAAAAGGCATAAAGCCGGATGATAAGGAAATCAGGCAGGCATACGAACTGGTAAGCGGAAAAAAGGAAGTGTATTTCCCGTTTTTTCAGACCATGTCACAGGAAGACAGAACGTTATGTGCCGAGAATTTAGATTTGATTTTTTCAGGTAAAGTCACGGATCCGGAAGGTTTTTTAACAGAGTGGATCAAAAAACTGAAAAATTAGCAGGTAAAGTAGTATGCGGAGGTAAAAGCAATGTTAAAAATTATAAGAAAAGGGCTGCCGGTCATGCTGCTGGCACTTTTGGGATTGTTTCTTAGTCCTGAAAAGACCCTGGCAGCTTCTGCCCAGCCCTTGACGGTTTATGTAACTACCGTTATAGATAATTCTGCTGATTATCCAAATCAGGCCGGACAGATCAATTCCAGATACGACGCAAAACGGATCTATCAGATGTCAAAAACCAGCAGCTATCCGGCTTATTATCCATCCGGATATGAAACAGGAGTGGTAACTGTGAAAAACGGCTTTACATCAACCGTAAAGTTCTCCGGAAAATCTTCAGGCATAAACTGCAATACGGTCTGGTTTGGGGCAAATGGATATACCGATTCCCATTTGAGTCTTGTCTCCGTAGAATATGGCAAGAACGTAAGCGCCTATACCTATAACGGAACCGGAAACGCTTCCAATCCATTTGCTCTCCAGGCCTATAACTGGATTTCGATCGGTGGTAATGCTGCCGAGGTCAGGGTTACCCTTCATTTTAAATATAATCCTGATATTGATGAAGTACCGCCAGAGGAAGTTCCGGAGCCGGAACATAAGAAAGTGATCGATTATCTCGGCGACGGTGCCGGAAATCCGGATACAGATGCCCATGGGGTTAATAATTATCGGATTTATCTGGATTTAACCACCAGCAGGGAAGAGGAAGCAAAAAAATCAGATATCATTTTTGTTTTGGATGTCAGTAACTCCATGGAAGAATCGATGGGAGGCCAGACCAGGTTCCAGGTCATGAAACAGACGGTATACAATGCAGTATCAACTCTTTCAGAAAATCCGGATAACCGCTTTTCCATCATCACCTTCGGAACGAATTCCAATCTTGTGGTTTCCGGAAGTACAGACAGGAACAGTCTGCTTCAGACTATCAATTCCCTGGCTCTTCCAGGGGGATTAGAAGGCGGAACAAATTACTACCAATCCATGAATCAGGCATCTGAACTGATCGGAGGGATTTCCTCACCGGGAGCCGAGCAGGTGGTGTTTTTCATCACCGATGGGCAGCCTACCGCAGCGACACCTGCTGCACAGGCACTGGGGTATTCCGTTTATACAGAGGTGGGAACGGTTTACGCTGCGGATGCGGCCAGGCGGATGCAGGGTGTTGACCGGTTTTACTCTATTTTCATGGGCAGCAGTACCGGAGGTGCATCGACTCTGCAGACCATTACCCAGATGGTAAATACCAATATAGAAAAATATATGGTACAGGCAGCCAGCGCGGAGCAAATCAGCAATGCATTCAACCGGTTCTTATCACAAATCAGCAATTCATTTTACGATGTGACAATCAATGATCAGCTTTCTGAGTACGTTGATTATATGGGAGACCTAAAGGTGATGCGCCAGAGCGGAAGCGCACAGCCGGAATATCTGTCCGATGGCAGTGATTATACGGCAGGCTTTGAAAACGCAGGGATCAATATAAAACTGTTAAGCGGAACACTGCCGGCCAGCCGTTATGTTGTATCTTTTAATGTACGCGCCTCAGACAAAGCAATGGATTCCTACGATTCAAACCAAAGCTATCCCCATACGGGAGATTCCGGCACGGATTATCCCGGCAACGGCACCAGTTCGGGAATGCCAGGATTTTACTCCAATTCAAAGGCCGGACTTACCTATTCATATGGAAAAAGCGGTAAAGCTGAGTATGCTTACAATAAGCCGGTGGTTCAGGTCGTTGAACCGGAACCTGTTAAAGCTGAAATTCAATTAAAAAAGATTCTGACAGGTATGACACTGGAAGCAGGCAGTTTCCAGTTTGAGATCAGCAGGATTTCCGAAGGGAAAGAAATTCCTGTTTCAACAGCTTTTAATGATGGAGAAGGCAATATTACCTTTCCGGATGTGGAACTGAAAAAACCGGGGGTTTTTCTCTATCATGTAAAGGAGATCATTCCCCAAAATAAAATACCGGGCATGGTATACGATACAAAAACCATTCAGGTGGAGGCAGAGGCTGTAAGATCAGGAGATGAACTAAAAGTCCAGGTCCGTTATCCGGCAGATGTTTCCTTCGTAAATCATTACGAACCACAGCCGGTATCGGTAAGCCTGAGCGCTCAGAAAAAGCTTCTGGGAAGAACCTTAAAGAAAGGGATGTTCCAGTTCCGGCTTCTTAACGGAAACAATGAGGGAGTGGAGACAGTGACCAATGATGGTTCCGGTAAAATCAGTTTCTCTCCGCTCACATTTACAAAACAAGGAACCTACACGTATCTGATCCGGGAGTCTGTTCCCATTCCTGCCGATCCGAATATTACGTATGATTTAAAAACCATCACGGCAAAAGTTCTGGTGACGGATAGCGGCGGCAAGCTGAAGGCAGAAGTTTCCTATTGGCCCGATCAGGTATTTAAAAATAGTTTTACTTATCAGACGGAATCGGCGACGATCGAAGTAAAAAAGGTACTGACCGGAATGCAGCTCACCGCCGGACTGTTTGAATTTGAACTTAAGGACATGGAGACTGGTGACGTACAAAAATCTGAAAACAGGGCAGATGGGACTGTTGGCTTTATAAAGTCCTATGAGGAGCCTGGCGAACATACTTATCAGATCCGGGAAATAAAACCTTCTGAACCCATTCTGTATATGAATTATGACAGCAAAATCATAACCGTTACAGTACTGGTAAAAGATGATGGTACGGGGAATTTAGTCACAACAGTGGAATATCCCGATGATAAAACTTTTTATAATTCCTATCAGATCCGGGGAGGGATCTGGTAATAAACCACAAAGCTATGTTATAATTATTTAAACGGTTATATCGATTGAAGTATAAAAAAAGAAAGGGGGAGGTGACAAACCAGATGGACTCCATGGAATCAACCAGAAGATCAAAATACAAAGAGCCGATCCAGCACGGAAACGCCTTCTTCCCATTCAGCACCCACGAAACCGATATCAGGCTAAGGGAAGGAAAAACCTTTCACACCTACATTATGAACGGAGAGAACTTTGGAGGTCTGGTTGGTCTGGGTCAGGAGCCTCCCCTATATTTCCATTGTCACAGGGAACTGGAACTATTCTGGGTATGTAAAGGAACTGCCAGAATCAGCATAGAAAATGAAGAGATTCAAGTCCGTGCAGGAGACGTTCTGTTAATACGCCCAGACAGAATCCACGGCTCCAATGATTTTCTAAAAGAAGACCTCATTTACCGGACAATCCTATTCAGCTATGAGTTCGTAGGCAGTATGGAAAATGATGTCATCAGGCAAAATTACATTGACCCCCTATTTTCCGTAACAACCGGACCTTATATTTTTCTGTCATCCCAACAGCAGGAGAGTGAAAGACAGTATCAGCTTTTAAATGAAGCTTACGCTATATATGAAAATGGCCAAAAAGGATTTGAACTGCTCTTAAAAGCCAGAGTATTGGAATTCTTCTATGAAGTAATAAAAAGCGGAAAAATAACACAAACCCAGGAACAGACTGATGCAGGAATCGGCCTGTTTATGAAAAACATCAATCATTACATAATAGAAAATTACACAAACAGAATCAATCTAAGTGACGCAGCAAAGCACGTTTCCATGAGCAAGGGGTATTTTTGCCGCTACTTTAAACATGCATTTCACATGACCTTTCATGAGTACCTGACTCATGTGCGGCTGCGGGAAGCTGAGAATCTGGTTCGCACCACACACCTTGGGATGGAAGAGATTGCAATCCGCACCGGCTTTTCCAATTCCAATTACTTTACAGTCAGTTTTAAGAAGCATTATCATATGATTCCTACAAGATACCGGAACGAAGTTAATATTTAATCATACTGCACCTATCCCACAAGGAGAGGAGCTCCAATCATTTACGGAGCCTCTCTCCTTTATTATCCCGTCTCCAATAAAGTTACTTTTTTAATAAAAGAGGTCAATAAAAACAGGGTAACTTCATGTGCATACAACTAAAATAATAGTATGTATCCGATAGAAAGGGGTAAAACAGGCATGAATTATATCAGAGAAGACCAGGGAACTATTATTTTTGAAAATGACGGGGAAACCCTTCGTATCGAGCCGTGGGGAACAAATTCCCTGCGGGTGCGAGCCGTGATGATGGGGGATATTAAAGATACGGATTACGCACTTCTCTCAGCACCATTTACAACAGCCGCAATCATAATAAAAGATGAGTTTAACGGCTCAATTACCAACGGAAAAATCACTGCAGTGTTATCAGTAGACGACTGGCACAAAAGATGCAGGGTAAGTTTTTTTAACCAGAAGGGAGAACTGCTTCTGGAGGAAGAAAAAGCCGGGGGTGCCCTTAATAAAAAGACCAGAAATTTCAAACCCAGACTGGGAGGTGACTATGAGCTGACGGTAACATTTGCATCCGACCAGTCGGAACGGCTGTACGGAATGGGGCAGTATCAGCAGGAAGTCTTAAACGTGAAGAACTGCATTTTAGAACTTGCCCATAGAAACTCCCAGGCATCTGTTCCCTTTGTACTTTCTGATAAAGGATATGGCTTTTTCTGGCACAACCCTGCAGTGGGAACCGCCTCCTTCGGAAAGAACATTACCCAGTGGTATGCAGAAAGCACCAGGCAGATGGATTACTGGATCACCGCAGGGGATACCCCGGAAGAAATCGTGGGAGCCTATGCCAAAGCCACCGGAACACCTCCTCCCATGCCGGAACATGGTCTTGGATTCTGGCAGTGCAAGTTAAGATACTGGAATCAGGAAGAACTTTTAAGCGTTGCCAGAGAATATCATAAAAGAGGGATTCCGGTAGATGTGATCGTGGTTGATTTCTATCACTGGCCGAAGTGTGGGGACTACCGTTTTGATGAAAATGATTTCCCCGATCCAAAAGCAATGGTAGAGGAACTAAACAGTTACGGAATGGAGCTGATGGTTTCCATCTGGCCTCAGGTGAACTTAACCAGTGAAAATTATGAGGAAATGAAACAGAAAGGACTGCTTGTAAAATCAGAACGCGGAGTTCCCATTGCAATGCGGTTCCAGGGGGAGAATGCATTTTTTGATGCGACCAATCCAAAAACCAGAGAATATGTATGGAACTTATGCAGAAAGAATTATTATGATTACGGGATTAAAACCTTCTGGCTTGATGAGGCCGAGCCTGAATTTTCCACATATGAGTATGACAATTACCGCTATTATATGGGACCTGTTAATCAGATCGGAAATATTTATCCCCAGCTCTATGCAAAAACTTTCTATGATGGTCAGATTGCTTCCGGTATGGATACAGCGGTTAATCTGCTGCGTTGCGCCTGGGCAGGCAGCCAGCGCTATGGCGCACTGGTATGGTCCGGGGATATCCACAGCGATTGGAAGACGTTTAGAGAACAGCTTTGTGCAGGTCTGAATATGGGAATAGCCGGAATTCCCTGGTGGACAACTGACATCGGAGGATTCATGGGCGGAGATCCCACAGATCCTTCCTTCCAGCAGCTGTTCGTTCGCTGGTTCCAGTGGGGAACGTTCTGTCCGGTTATGCGGCTTCATGGCGACCGGAGTCCATCAAAGCCAGTTAATCACGCAGACGGTTCCCCATCAATGCCAACAGGAGCAGATAATGAAATATGGAGCTTTGGAGAAGTAAACACACCTATTTTAGAAAAATACATACAGTTCAGAGAAGCAATGCGGCCTTATTTGCGGAAATTAATGAATGAAGCCCATGAATTTGGTAAACCAGTCATGCGTACCATGTTCTATGAATTTCCCCAGGATGAGATGTGCTGGGATCTGACCGATCAGTATATGTTTGGTTCCGATATTCTGGTGGCGCCAATTCTTTACGAGAATACATACGAAAGGGATGTATATCTCCCACGCGGAGCTGGCTGGACCCTGATTTATGATGGAACAAAATACGAAGGTGGACAAATTGTTCATCAGACAGCCGGTATTGATCAGATTCCTGTTTTTCTTCGTGACGGAAGTCAGAAAGAATTGATTGGAAAAATATAAATCCAACCCAATCCGTACCCAATCAGCCCCTTTTTTTACCAAAAATTACATGTAGAGCGCTAAATATTACATGAACGAAAAAAATGCAGTCTTTTGTAGTATAATCACCACAATGGAAACAGGAAGGGAGGAGATAGGATTTTTACTGCAATTGCATTTATCGTAATTGGATTGCTTCTGGTATTTATGCCATATGAAAAATTTCTTGAAATTTTTCCGGCAGCCAAATCCAAAATAATGATTAAAGTTTTAGGGGGCTTTTTTCTGATTTTTGGTTTTGGTTACATATTACTGGCGCTGTTCGTGTAAGATACAATTTTTACAGTTCAGTATTGGAATATCAATATCATATGCAATCAGAACATGTATGAAAAACTGTGATTTCAATCATTATATATGATCGGAAAAACAACAAAAGAAAGGAGCAGAGGAGACAAATTTCCCTGCTTCTTTCTTTGTTGTATAGCAGGTCTAAATTAGTTAAAGTTAGAGAAAAGGTAGAGGAAAATATGCAGCGGCGCTAGCCATCGCGCTAGAAATCTGGTACAATGGAAAAAAAGGAAAAGGAGCATAAAAATACGATACATGGATAAACATCAAGTACTCAGGCACTATTTCGGTTACGACAGTTTCCGGGAAGGGCAGGAAATACTGATTGACAGCATTCTGGCAGGGAGAGATGCCATGGGGATTATGCCGACTGGTTCAGGTAAGTCTCTTTGCTTTCAGGTTCCGGCTCTTATGAGAGAAGGAATTACTTTAGTTATTTCCCCTTTGATTTCCCTGATGAAAGATCAGGTCGCTTCACTCAATCAGGCAGGCATTCACGCCGCATATCTTAACAGTTCTTTAAGTTCAAGTCAGTATATAAAAGCCCTCGCTTATGCACGGGAAGGGCGCTATCCCATTATTTACGTTGCACCGGAACGGCTTTTGACCGAAGAATTTTTGGATTTTTGTTTAAACGTCCGGATTTCTATGGTGGCAGTGGACGAAGCTCATTGCGTATCCCAGTGGGGACAGGACTTTAGACCCAGCTATTTAAAGATTGTTGATTTTATTGAAAAACTTCCAAAACGACCGGTGATCAGTGCTTTTACTGCTACGGCGACAAAGGAGGTTCGTGAAGATATTATTGACATTTTAATGCTTCAGGATCCGGCTGTTGTATCAACTGGTTATGACAGACCCAATCTTTATTTAAGTGTGCAGTCTCCGAAGGATAAGTATGCCACCATGAAAAATTTTGTGGAGAGACATCCCGGACAGTGTGGAATCATCTATTGTCTCACCAGAAAGATGGTGGAGGAAGTCTGTGGGAAATTAAACAAAGAGGGATTTTCTGCAACCAGGTATCATGCAGGACTAAGTGATGCAGAACGCAGAACCAATCAGGATGATTTTATTTATGACAAGAGCCTTATTATGGTGGCTACCAATGCCTTTGGAATGGGTATTGATAAGTCCAATGTCCGCTATGTCATTCATTATAATATGCCAAAAAATCTGGAGTCCTATTATCAGGAAGTGGGACGCTGCTCCAGAGACGGGGAGCCGGGAGAGTGCCTGCTTCTTTATGGTGGTCAGGATGTAATTACCAATCAGATGTTTATTGAAAGCAATCAGGATAATCAGGAACTTGATCCCATTACCCGAAAGCTTGTGGAAGAACGGGACAGAGAACGGCTGAAAAAAATGACCTATTACTGCTTTACCAACGATTGCCTGAGGGATTACATACTCCGCTATTTTGGAGAGTATAAGGAAAATTACTGCGGGAATTGTTCCAACTGCTTAACCGGATTTGAGACTGTAGATGTGACGGATATTGCAAAAGCCATGATTGGATGTACGGAAACCAGCAGACAGCGGTATGGCGCCAACGTAATTATGGATACTCTGCATGGCGCCAATACGGCTAAGATCAGGAATTACGGTATGAATGAAAACCCCCATTATGCAGTTTTATCAAAAGTTCCTGTATACAAGCTGAGACAGGTCATGAATCATCTTCTTTTAAAGGAGTATCTGTCTGTCACCAACGATGAATATGCCATTGTAAAGCTGACGCAAAAGGCAGGTGCTGTTTTAAAGGAAGAAGAAACCATACTCATGAAGATGGCAAAAGAGGAAGCTGCTGTTTCAGAGGCAAAAGAAAACCGTAAGACAAAAAAGAGCAGTTCATCGCCACTGGATCTTTCTAAGGCAGAGGAAGAACTGTTTGAAAAATTAAGAACACTGCGGCTTAAAATAGCCAAAGAAGAAAAAGTACCGCCTTATATTGTATTTTCCGATAAAACGCTGATCCATATGTCGGTGCAAAAACCAAAAAACCGGGAAGAGATGCTATTGGTGTCCGGTGTGGGAACATTTAAATACGATAAATATGGAGAAAGATTTTTAGAAATTTTAAAATAAAAATTCTGCCAGGAACGATCTGATCTGCTTCCTGGCGGAATTTTTTTAATTGAAATGCAAACTTCTGGGCATAATGAAACAGAAAAGTTTTTAGAAACAAACAGGAGGAGCGATTATGAAGAAACCACTGGCTTTCCTATTTATTACTGCAATGATCCTGTGTCTGAATGGTTGTGGTTCCGGTATCGCTGTAAAAGAAAGCAGCAAAGCTTCCGCAGAAACAAAGGCGGAAGAAGCAGAGGCAGCGCAGGCCACAGCAAAGGCAGCCACTGCCACTACATCCACTGCAGCCACAAAGGCAGTGCGGGCAACTCCGTCAGTGCCAGAACTGGTTTTAAAGTATGGAGAAGTTAACCCTGAGGGGAATATTGATACCAAAGTTGCAGAAAAGTTTGCAGAATACGTCTATGAATTGTCTGATGGAAGAATTAAAGTTGATATATTTCCAGGGGCAGTTCTGGGAGATGAGAAAACGTCTCTTAATTCATTAAAGACAGGAAATGGTTTGCTTGATTTGTACCGCGTTAATACCAATGTACTGACCGGGTATGGGTTTAAAAAGCTGAATCTGTTTGGTCTTCCCTACATTTTTAAGAGCAGGGAAGGGATGTGGAAGGTTTTAGACAATAAGGATCTTGGCAGGGCATTTCTAAATGAAGGACAGGAGATTGGCGCCAATATGGTCGGGCTTTTCTATACAGATGAGGGTGCCAGAAATATTTTTACAACGGAGCCCATTAAAAACCTTGCTGATTTGAAAAATAAAAGAATCAGAGTCCCGGAATCCGTTCTTATGATGGATACCATATCTGCGCTGGGAGCACAGCCCATTCCCATGCGTTATGAAGATTTATATAATGCATTGGCAAACGGTGATGTGGAAGGCGCAGAAAATCCCATTCCGGCGTATCTTTCCAACCGATTTTATGAGGTTGCCCCTTATTATCTTCTAAGTGGACACGTTTTCAGCCCTGGAATCATCATGATGTCAGAACGAAAATGGAACACATTAAGCAAAGAAGACCAGAATCTTTTAAGGGAGGCCGGTAAAATGGCTTCGGAATGGAACAAGAAAGAAATTGTTTCTGTAGAAGAGAAACTGAAAAAAGAGATGGTGGATAAAGGAGTAACAGTAATTCCCCTGTCTCATAATGAAGAGGAAGAAGCCAGAAAAGACGAAGAAATCGTCCGGGTCAGCTTCACACCGGGACTGGAAAGATGGTTATATAAAATCATTGATATTCAAAAATAAGAATAACAGGTGGAAAAATCTCACCTGTTATTCTTTTACATACCGGTAAATAATCGATGGCCGGCCACCAGTGGTATAATCGATGTCACTGACAATCTGCTTTTTATCCAGAAGATAATTCATATATCTGCGTACAGTTACCCTTGATAAGTGAACCTCCTCTGCAACGGTTTCACTGGTGAGTGAATCTGCAGGGTGTTCTTTCATATACGATAAAATGGTATCCAGAGTTTTTTCCTGAAGACCCTTTCGAAGCACCTCCTGCTGAGAGGCAGTGCCTGCAGAAACCTCAAACAGGGAATCCAGCTGCTCCTGAGAGAAAGTCTCCTGCTTAAGCAGTTCCTGATGTTCCATGAACCGTGCCAATGCGTGATTAAAACGAACATATTCAAAAGGCTTCACCAGATAATCAATGACTCCAAGGCCCAGCAGCTTCTTTACATGAGAAGCATCAGTTGCAGCCGTAACCATGATGACATCGATGTGCTTATGCAGCTTTCGTATTTCAGTAAGAAGTTCCACTCCACCCATTACCGGCATGTAGACATCCATAATTGCCAGATCTGCGGTATGGTCCTTTAAATAATTAAGAGCATCTTTCCCATTGGAAAACTGGCCGGTTACCTTTAGATATTTGTTTAATTCCACATATTGTCTGTTAATAGAAGCTACCATGGGGTCATCCTCTATAATGATTACCTGATACATGATGATCCTCCTCTGTAAAGGTGATTGTAAATGAAGTACCTGTATTTTCTTCCGATTCCACCTCAATGATACCGTGATGCTGGTCCACCAGTTCCTTAATCAGAAACATACCCGACCCTCGTCCGTCTCCTTTGGTGGAATATCCTTTTTCAAATATCTGATCCTGAAGATCGGCGGGAATTCCCCTTCCTGTGTCATCAACAGAAAGGATGCTGCCCGATTGCCATATATTAATCCCCACTTCAATTTCTTTAATATCACAGCTTAGGTCATTTAACTCTTCAATTGCATTTTCAATCAGATTACCCAGGATGGTTATGTATAAATCCACTGGCAGGTGAAGCTCTGATTCCACACAGGAACTGTCAGGCTTGATGGTGAGGCGGATACCAAGTTCCCCTGCACGGATAATCTTACCTATTAAAAGTGCTGCGATGCTGGAAATCTGTATCTGCTTTGTTACCTCACTGACTGCAAGAGTAGATGCCATGCTTGTATTGATAATAAAATCAGTCACTTTTTTTGGCTGCCCCATCTCAATAAAACCCAGGATGATATGAAGCTTATTTTTAAATTCATGATTTAAGGCGCGGAGTGTCTCCACCATGTAACGGGCTCCGGTCAGTTCTTCTGCCAGACGGGTGTATTCCGTCTTATTACGAAAAATGGATACGGCTCCAGCAGTTTTTCCATTTTCCATAATGGGAATCCGGTTTGACATGATATGTTTGCCATTAATCATAAGGCTGATATTATATTCTGGCAAACCTGTCTGCAGGACATGTGGAAGTTTCGTTTCCGGATATAGCTCCGTCAGCTTTGTTCCGTACTCTGGCATAGTGTCCAGATCAAGTATTTTCTTTGCAGATTCATTGATAAGGATCAGTTCTCCTTCGGTATTGATGGCAAAGATACCTTCTTCCAGGGCATCCAGTACTTCCTTTCTTTCAATATGAATTTTACGGAATTCTTCCGGTTTATAACCCAGCAGTATTTTTTTCAGACGGCTATACAGCAGTTCGGAAACAATAAAACCAATGGACAACAGCATCAGTGCCAGGAGCAGAAAAACAAGCAGGATATTTCTGGTCAGCTGGGAAATACTGGCGGTCAGTACAGAAACCATTACAAAACCAATGATTTCATCCTGTTCATTTTTTATGGAAAAAAAAGCACGGCGCTGGTTTCCTAAAGTACCCTTTCCGTTTGTTATGTATGGGGCAGCTCCGTTTAATATGGCAGCCTCGTCATCTCCTACAAAAGTTTTTCCGATCAGAGCTTTGTTATTATGATAAAAGCGGATGCTGTCTTTATTACAGATGGTAACAACATCGATATAGTCCAGTTCTTTAATCAGCAGGTCCATGCGTTTGTTAAAAGCCCCGGAAGGCTGACCATTTTTTAATATATCAGCGACTTCAGGCATACCGGATATAAAAATACCAGCATTTTTTATGTTCATATCCAGAGAATTTCTTTTTGTGACCAGATTATAATGCAGTGACACACCTAAAGTCAGTAAAATAGCAAGAGTTATGCTGAAAATCTGAGAGACATAGATCTGGTGTTCCAATGGTTTTTCTTTCATGAAATACTTCCTCCAATGAGTCTATTGTATTAGATACAGGCTGGAAAATCAACGGTTATCGGGATTATGTTAAAATTATGTTAAAATCCGTTTTCTTTACTTACATAAGGTTTTAATAACGTTCACAAGATTTCAAAAGACCAGTATCGGTGATAACATACGGTTATAATATAAAGTCAACGAAAGGGAAGGGTGAAAAGTTATGGATTATAACAAACTTGCACTGGAGCTTCACGAAAAAAACAAAGGAAAAATCGAAGTAATTTCAAAGGTATCAGTAAAATGCAGAGAAGATTTAAGCACTGCCTATACACCGGGGGTGGCAGAGCCATGCAGAAAAATAAGAGATGATAAATCTGAGGTATACCGCTATACAGCAAAAGGAAATCTGGTGGCTGTGGTTACCGACGGAACGGCTGTACTGGGACTTGGAGATATCGGCCCTGAAGCAGCTATGCCGGTAATGGAAGGCAAATCTATTCTTTTTAAAGAATTTGGGGGAGTGGATGCATTTCCTATCTGCCTGGATACAAAAGATACAGAGGAAATTATCAAAACAGTCCGCTATCTTGCGCCGGGGTTTGGGGGTATCAATTTAGAAGATATTTCTGCACCAAGATGTTTTGAAATAGAACGCCGTTTAAAAGAGGAACTGGATATTCCAGTATTCCATGATGATCAGCATGGAACAGCCATTGTGGTGTCTGCGGGTATTATCAATGCATTAAAGGTGGTTGGGAAGAAAATCGATGAGGTAAAAGCAGTGATCAACGGAGCAGGATCTGCCGGTATATCAATCTGCAAGCTCTTATTATCCATTGGAATGAAAGATGTGATTCTGGTTGATAAAAAGGGTGCTCTGGCAGAAGGCGAAGAGTGGATGAATGACGCTCAGAAGATGATGGCTCAGGTTACCAATCCGGAAAATAAACACGGTGAATTAAAAGATATTATGGAAGGAAGAGATATCTTTATCGGTGTTTCCGCTCCAGGAATCGTGACTTCACAAATGGTGGCCTCTATGGCAAAGGATCCGATTGTATTTGCAATGGCAAATCCAACACCAGAGATCATGCCTGATGAAGCAAAGGAAGGCGGAGCAAGAATTATTGCAACCGGACGTTCCGATTTCCCAAATCAGATCAACAATGTACTGGTATTTCCGGGAATATTCCGGGGAGCCCTTGACGCAAAAGCGACGGATATCACAGAAGAGATGAAGATTGCGGCTGCTTATGCAATTGCCGGAATTATAAAGGAAGAGGAACTGACAGAGGAGTACATCATACCAGGTGCATTTGATGAACGTGTTGCAGCAGCAGTTGCAGAAGCAGTGAAGCAAAAAGCGGAGGAGCAGGGGGTAGTAAAATAAAATGGATAAAGTAAAAAGCATTAAGATATCCGGGATACCACTCCTCATTTATCTTGGATTTACCGCAATTACCGGAGTTTCTATCGCCATGAAATGGCTTCCGTCCGGAATGATCGGGGCGCTGCTGGTTATGATGATTTTTGGAGGATTGTTTAATATTATTGGTAATAATCTTCCCATCGTAAAAACCTTTTTGGGCGGTGGTGCAATTGTGTGTATCTTTGCTTCAGCAGGCTTGGTGTATGCGGGACTGATCCCCAATGATGTAGTAGAAAATATAGATCAGTTCATGAATAAAACAGGATTTTTGAATTTCTACATAGCAGCCTTAATTACAGGAAGTATTCTTGGAATGGACCGTACTCTTTTATTAAGAGCGGCTGTACGTTTTCTCCCGGTTGCTCTCTGCGCCATGACAGTGGCAATTTTATGCGTTGGGGCAGTAGGAGCCTTGGTGGGATATGGCTTTGTAGATGCCATCATGTATGTGGCAATTCCCATGATGGGAGGCGGAATGGGAGCGGGAGTCGTTCCTTTGTCCGGTATGTATGCAGAAGCACTGCAGACAGATAAAGCTGCAATCATATCAAGAATGATACCGGCTTCTACTCTTGGCAATGTAATGGCAATTGTAGGCGCTGGTCTGCTGGCAAAGCTTGGAGATGTGAAGCCGGCTTTAACCGGCAATGGCCGTCTCATGAGAAATCACAATTCTGACATGAATGAAAAAAAGAACTCTTCTATCACTTTGGAAGAATTGGGAATCGGTATGATCACAGCTATGTTTTTCTTCTTATTGGGTGTTATTATTAATAAATTTGTCCCTGCAGTTCACTCCTATGCATGGATGATTATTCTGGTGGCTGTCAGCAAGGCATGCGGCGTTATACCTGTAAAATTTGAAGATTCCGCCCGCCAGTGGTCTCAATTTGTTATGAAAAACTGGACCAGCGCACTTTTGGTTGGAATTGGAATTTCTATGATTGATTTAGGTGCAGTTGCCCAGGCAGTAAGCCCCATGTATCTTCTTCTTGTATTTGTAGTAGTTGGAAGTGTTTCCGTAGGTGCCGGAATTGGCGGCTATCTGGTTGGCTTTTATCCGGTGGAGTCTGCAATCACAGCCGGGCTTTGCACAACCAATATGGGCGGAACTGGAGATATTGCGGTTCTCTCAGCAGCAAAGAGAATGGAGCTGTTGCCATTTGCACAGATAGCTACCAGAATCTGCGGCGCGCTTATTTTAATTGTAGCCAGTCTGCTGACTCAGATTTTATTTTAAATATGGTTAAGAGGGGATAAAATGATCCTCCAATGAAGAAAAAAGTAATCTTCATTGGAGGATTTTTTTAATCATTATGGAAACCAGATTGTATTGTATAAATATAAATTTTTGCGCAGTATATCTCATACTGTGTCTAAGGCGGATAAACATAAGATAAATGGTTGGTTTTAGCTGTAATGACGGTTTATCAGACGGCGTAATTTTGCAACCGCAGTATGAGATATACTGCGAAGATTGTTTGTAAGTCTATAAAGGCTTAAAAAGACGGAGAAAAAGGAGGTGCTCAATAATATTTAATTAAATGCGGGCGGATACAAAAGAGGAGACCGGATCCAGTCATCCGGAATAAATGAAAGAGGGAATGTTAAAGTGAAAAAGTGGTTTGAAGATTTAAAAGTTGCAAAGAAACTGTTAATCAGCTATCTGCTAATTGTTGCATTTACCATGATAATAGCAGGTGCAGGTATTTTTACATTGCTGCATTTTACCGGGAATGTGGCAGCTATCATAATTGTAATTGCATTAATTTCTGTTGTTTCTGTGATTCTTTCCTTATATCTTTCCAGTTATATGTCAGATATTATTGCCTATCCCCTTTATATATTTGAGTCATTTGCCAGTATGGTGGCTGTGGGAGATTTTGGAGTAGAAAAAATCGCAGGGGAAAAAGAAAGAGGCTGGGCTTCCAGGAAAGATGAGGTCGGCGGCCTCGCCAGTGCTTTTGACAAGATGATTATTAGCAACATTGAACTGGCCCGGACGACAAGGGCCATTGCAGACGGTGATTTAACAACTGTTGTTACCATTCGCTCCGAAGAGGATATCCTTGGGAAAGCACTTGCAGAACTGGTTGAAAAATTTCACAATCTGGCTTCTTCCATTACTACCATAGCAGAACAGGTTAATTCCGGATCAGGGCAGGTTTCTGACGGTGCCCAGGCTCTGTCCAGCGGAACAACAGAACAGGCAGCAACTCTGGAGGAGTTAAATGCTTCCATTGGAAATGTGGCTGATCAGGCAACAAAAAATGCAAGAAGCGTTGAAAAAGCAGCTGATTATGTAAATCAGGCAGGTCAGGGCGTTATGGAAAGCAACGAATATATGCAGGAACTAAATACTGCCATGAAAGAGATTGGGGAGTCTTCCCAGGAAATATCAAAGATTACCAAGCTTGTGGAAGATATTGCATTTCAGACCAACATTCTTGCACTCAATGCTGCTGTAGAAGCTGCCCGTGCCGGTGATGCCGGGAAAGGTTTTGCGGTAGTTGCTGATGAAGTCCGTAATTTAGCGGCGAAATCGGCGGATGCAGCAAAGCAGACAGCTGATCTGATTCAAAAATCGGTATCAATGGTATCTCATGGGGAACGTCTTGCTGATGATACACTAAAGCTGTTATTTACGGTGAAAGATAAGGCTTTGATGGTGGAACAGGCAATTGGTGAAATTGAATCAGCGTCTACCGAGCAGGCGGGAGCAATTGAACAGATTAATCAGGGATTGTCCCAGGTTTCTGCAGTCGTTCAGACCAATGCGGCTACTGCGGAAGAAAGCTCTGCAGCCAGTGAAGAACTTGCTGCACAGGCTGAAATACTGCAGCAGGAAGTTAGAAAATTCAAGCTGCATGAGGAATATTCCAGTCATGGCAGGACAGAGTCAGGAAGGATCGTTGACGAGTCCAGGCATGTGGCAGCAGGTTCAAATGTAAAGTATTGATGTTTCAGGAATAAAGGAGAAGTGAATCAGGGCTGAAAACCGACGGGTGGTTTTTAACCCTGATTTTGTGTTATTTATCTGGAACAAATAACAAAAGCTATGCTATACTTGGTACAGAAAAAAGGGAGGGACTGTAATAATATGATGGAACAATCAATGCTAAATGGCCGTATGCTGACCGGAGGTGGGGGAGTCAAGGAGCACTATAATACACAGCTTTTGTATTTCACCTCTTCGTCTGTCAGCGAGAATGACGAAAGGATCTATATGATCTGTGACAAAGGAGGAAATCCCAACGTCATGGTTAAAGATTTACTGACAGGCGAAGAACGGTTTCTGACTGAGAATAAAAAGGGAATTTTAAAGAGCTACGTGTATTTTGGAGGTACATTGAATCAGGGGCTTGGAAAGGCCAGTGTATGCCTGGACAGCAAAAGGGACGTGGTTTATTTTATTCAGGATGATAAGATCTGCAAGACGGATTTAACCGGTACAGTTACTGTTTTAAATAAAGTACCATCAGGAAGAATGACAGCATTCACCCATGCCAGTTCAGATGGAAAATATCTCTGTGTTCCCATGACAGATGGCAGATGCCTGGATTTTGATCCGGAAACGGAAGGCTGTGGACTGGACAAAAGACCAGTTTATAATATTGATGGCCGCATTCAGGAAGAAAATTTAAACAGTTACTTATGTGTCTACGATACCCATACGGGCGATTTGGTGTATGAGAAGGTGGTAGAAAAGTGCTGGATTACCCATGTTCAGTTTCATCCACAAAATTCGGATCTGATTATGTACAATCACGAATGGGCCTCTTTTGACTGTGGAATCCGCAGAATCTGGCTTTATGATCATAGCCGGGACACTCTGATCCCAGTAAGAAATGAAGGAAGTGATACACTGGGGAGACCAGAAGGCTATTTAAGAAGCAGAAACGACTGGGTCTGCCACGAGATGTGGAGTGATGACGGGGCAAGTATAATCTATCATGGAAGCTATGCAGGAGGCCCCGCCATGGTCGGAAAATATGAACCGGGTACAGGGAAATACTGGGAGATTGCTCTTCCTGACAGTTATAATGCATATGGACATTTTACCATGGATCATGATGGAAATCTGGTGTGCGACGGATATTTTAAATATCCCTGGGAAGTTAAAAAAATAAGGGAAAACAGTACGGATAATGGACCGGATCCACATAAAAAAGATGCGGAATACATCTGCCGGGTACTGGTCGACTGGGAGGGTGGAGAGTTGAAATGGATTCCTCTTTGCAGGCATGAAAGTGACTGGCTGGGACAAGATGCCCACCCCCATCCAATCTACAGTCACTGGGGGGACCGTATATTTTTTAACAGCCGCATGAATCAGAATGTAAATGTATACTGTGTGTCCACCTTCTGTAAAATATAAATTCTTTATGGTATGATAGGTAAAAAGAGAAAGGAGGCAGAAGGATGAAGTTCTTTCATTTGTCCGATTTACATATTGGCAAGCAGTTAAATGGCTATAGCCTGAAAGAAAATCAGGAGGCTGTACTAAACCAGATTGTTAATTACGCAGTCACCGAAAAACCCGATGTGATATTAATCTGCGGTGATATCTATGACAAGACAGCTCCTTCGGCAGAAGCTTATACCCTGTTTGGGGGATTTTTAAATGCCCTTTCCATGATCCAGCCGCAGCCTTCCGTTCTCATTATTGCTGGAAACCACGATTCTCCGGAACGGCTTTCCTATGCAGGCCCCTTTCTGGAGAAGCATTCCATCCATTTGTCGGTGATGCCGCCCCAAAATCAGGACGAATACTTAAAAAAGGTGGTGCTATCCGATCAATATGGTCCGGTTAATTTCTATCTGCTGCCTTTTTTAAAGCCCGGTTACGTAAGAAATTTATTTCCCGACAGTCAGCCGGAAGGATATGAAAATGCCATTAAAGGGGTTCTGGAAAGAGAAGCCATAGATACCAGGGAGCGGAATGTTCTTTTGTCCCATCAGTTCTATACTGGAGGAAGCACTGACCCGGAAACCTGTGAATCGGAGCAGGCAGTCATAATTGCAGGTGGTCTGGACCGGGTAAATGTTTCCGTGCTCCCTCCCTTTGATTATGTGGCACTGGGTCATCTTCACGGTCCCCAAAAGGTTTCAGCAGACTGGATTCGTTACTGCGGGACTCCTTTTAAATACTCCATCAGTGAGGAACACCACAGGAAAGGCATCACTGTTATAGAAATGGGTGCAAAAGGGGAATCACCTGTTTGTGAAGTTCTACCTCTTAGCGGAATTCAGGATGTAAGACGTGAGAGAGGAACACTGAAAGAGGTTCTAAGCCGTGCAGATGAGAAAAACCGGCATGATTTTGTCAGTGTTACGCTGACCGATGAGGATGAGCCATACCGGATCAGGGAACAGTTGAAGGAAGTATATGATTATCTGCTGGAACTGAAAGTGGATAATGTACGCACCAGGGAAAAGATGATGGAGGAAGAGGAGCGAGTGTCTGTATTAAATCCACTGGAAGCGTTCCTACAGTTTTATAAAGCTGTAAGCGGGGAAGAGATGACCAAGGAAGCTTATGAAGCCATGGAAAAAATTGTCCAGGAAGCAAAGGAGGAGGAAGGATTATGAAACCGCTGGAACTGACAATGTCGGCATTTGGTTCCTACAAAGATTTGGAAACAGTGGATTTTCAGATTGCAGGTCATGGAATCTTTCTCATTACGGGAGACACCGGCTCTGGAAAGACTACAATTTTTGATGCTGTTTCCTACGCTCTTTTTGGAGAAACCAGCGGACAGAGAAGAGAACCCTCCATGATGCGCAGCCAGTATGCAGAGGATGACAGGGAGACTTTTGTTACCTTCCGCTTTTTGGAACAGGGGGAAATCTATGAAATTACAAGAAGTCCTTCCTATCTAAGAAGCAGTAAGAGGAAAAACAAAGACGGAGAATATACTAAAATATCAGTTCCTGCGAAGGCTTCCCTGATTCTTCCTACCGGACTTGAATATGCCGGAAATATCCGGGATATTAACCAGAAGATAGAAGAAATTATAGGAGTGGATTTAAGTCAGTTTTCCCAGATTGCAATGATTGCACAGGGAGACTATTTAAAGCTTCTTCTTGCCACCTCCAAAGAAAGAAAAGAAATCTTTTCCAGAATTTTCAATACTGGAATTTACAGCCGGATTCAGTATAAGTTAAAGGAAAAAAATAATTTCTATGCAGGAAAGCTGGAGGACAACAGGAAGCTTTGCGCTCATGAGACAGGAAATCTGGAGCTTTTGCATGACAGCGTACAGAAAGATGAGTGGTTTCAGCTTCTGGAATTTCCGGAAACGAAAATAGAGGAGATCATAAACCAGGTATCTGTTATTCTTAATGAAATTTACGTTAAAGAAAAGCAGCTTTCTGAGGAGAGGGAAAAAGGCAGTGAAACTCTTTCCATAGTAGAACAAAAACGAAATCAGGCGATGGAACAGAACCGTCTGTTTGATAAATTAAATGAGGCCGCTGACCGATTGGAGGCACTGAAGCTTCAGAGGGAAGGCTGGGAGCTAAAAAGAGAACGCCTTGCCACAGGGGAACGGGCAGAAAAAGCATATACGGCAGAGATTCAGTATAAGGACAGAAAAAACGACTGGGAAGCAGCCGGAAAACGGGAAGCCGAGCTTGAGGAAGAGCTTAAAAAGACAGGGGAAATACTAGCTGTTGTAAAAAAAGCTGCGGTGGAAAGTCAGGAAGCATCAGAAAAAGAAGTTCCAAAGCTTACTATTTTATTAGACAGGCTTAATTCTTCCATGCCTTTGTACCAAGACTGGAAGAAGATGGAAGAAACATGCCGGATCAATAAACGTGTTGAGGACCAATCCCAGAAACGGTTTCTGGAAGCTGAAAAAGAACTGGACAGGGTCAGTCTGCGCTTAAAAGAATATGAAAAAAGACAGGAGTCTCTGACAGCAGCAGCTGCAAAACTTTCTGACTTAAAGGAACTGACAGGCCAGTTTACGAGAAAGGAAGAAGCGTTAAAGAACCTTCTGCTGGCATTAAAACAGTACAGGGAAGTTCAGCTGGAAGTATCCCAATTAAGGCTTTCTGAGAAGGAGGCACAGACTGAATACGAAGAAGCACAGTCTAGATATGCCATTCTCTATCAAAGCTTTTTTGAACATCAGGCAGGCCTGCTGGCAAAGGATTTAAATGACGGGACTGCATGTCCTGTATGCGGCTCCATCCACCACCCACAGAAAGCGAAGTTTTATGAGGACAGCATCACAGCTGAAATGGTAGATGAAGCCAGGATTAAGAGAGATCAGGCAAATGAACGACGATCGGAAGCAGCACTTCTTACGATACGAAGATATGAAAGCTGTCGGCACCAGGAAGAATGGATAAAAAAAGAAGCCAGTTTATGGTTTGATCCAAGCATTGATCTGGATTTAATGGAGGAGCGTTTCTTACTGGAAGAGAAGGAAACAAAAGACCTGTTAATGAAAGCACGGGAGGAAGAAAAGAAGGCGAAAGAAGCAGAAGCCGGTTTGAAGGAACTGATTGAAAGCAGGCAGGCGGATGGGCTGCGTATGGCAGAACTGGAGCAGATAAAGGAGAAGCTAAGGAGTGAGTGGCAGGATAAGAAAGTGGAGAATTCTGCTTTATTTGCACAGCGGGAACAATTAGAAAAGAATCTTCCTTATCCAGATGAGAAGCAGGCCGAAATCCAGCTGGAAAAATTAAAAAACAGGAGAGACCTTTTGCTATCCCAGGAGAAACAGGCAAACGAAAAGTTTCTTTTGTTATCAGAAGAGGAACAGGAGAAAAGAGGCCGTCTTGCTTCATTAAAAGAGAACAGAGAGACCCTTCTAAGGGCCCAGGAAAGTTCAAAAAAGGTTTATGATTCCCTGCTTCGCGAACTGGGATTTTCTGATGAAACAGATTATCAAAAGGCAAAGATATCTTCGGAGCAGCTGACAGCCTGGCAACAGGAAATACGTGGCTATGAAGAGGCTTGTCTCACTGCCAGGACGATTTATAACCAGTACAAAGAAGAGACAAAAGGCCGGGAAAGAATCGATACATCACACTGGGAGGAAGAGGCTGCCGTCTTAAGGGAAGAAGAAAAACAACTTCAGTTGAAATTGGCAGAAATAGCAGGGATCAAAAGCCGGACAGAGCGGACAGAAAGTAATTTAAAAAAGCTTTTTAAGGAACGGAAAGAACTTGAAAAGCAATACCAGCTGTATCACAGTTTAAACCAGACAGCCAATGGAAAGCTTTCCGTCAGTCTGGATTTTCAGACTTATGTTCAGCGTCAGTATTTTAATCAGATGGTGCATGCCGCCAATAAGCGGTTAAAAATCATGTCTGACGGTGAGTTTTTACTCCAGTGCCGGGATTTAAATGCGCTGGGAAGACAAGGGGAGGTGGGACTGGATCTTGACGTGTACAGCCTGTCAACCGGGCAGCTGCGGGATGTGAAAACATTGTCTGGAGGAGAATCTTTCATGGCAGCACTGGCCATGGCTCTTGGAATGGCAGATATTATTCAAAGAACAGCAGGAAATGTACGGATGGATGCCATGTTTATTGATGAAGGCTTCGGATCATTAGATGAGGAATCCAGATTAAGAGCAGTGCGGATACTTTTGGAACTTGCGGGAGAACACAGACTCATAGGAATTATTTCCCATGTAAGTGAATTAAAAGAGCAGATTGATAAAAAACTGATTGTTTTAAAAAACGAGAGCGGCAGTAAAATCCGGTGGGAGCTGGATCACCTGTCCTGCCTTTGATAAGTGGTGGAAGCGGGAGACTGGGAACATAAAAGTCAGTTTTCCCGCTTGCTTTTTCGCTATTCTCTTATTTTTTTCTGGCCTTCAAACAGCAGGTTTAGCAGATTATCGAAGTCCTGGTCCCCCAGTGGTTCCAGTTCTGTGATCAGTTCATGAAGCAGGATGGGGTTTGGATTTTCTTCATCAAAAAATTCCCTTGGCGATATCCCTAAATATTCACAAATCAATAGAAAGTGGTCCATTGATGGTGTGTTATTTTTGGATTCTATATCGCTGATGTAATCTTCCGCCTGTCCCAGTGAAAGACTCATTTCTCTGGCAGATATGCCTTTTTTTGTCCGAAGCTGTGCCAGCCTTAACGGTATGTAATTTTCATCCATTGGTATCATTCTCCTTCCAAAAACTTAATATTATAATTATAGAAGACTATTGGCTATGATTCAATAGAAAACAGATATTATTTTTTTTATTATGTAAATTTTCGCAAAAATAATGTTTGTTTATTAAGAACAAATCGGGTAATAAAGGAATAGACGTAACACATGTTTTGTTTTATAATGGATAGGATCATGCAAGAGGGAATCCGCAGTTAGAAAGGAAGATACCATGTTAAAGTGTGAAAGAACCAGTGTTATGAACATAGAAAACGCCATACGTGGTGCAAGAAACCCAATGAACAGCTGGGACCGTATGGACAGCGAGTATAATGAGGAAGGGGAATATATACTGGGGCCAAATGATCTGGGACTTGCCAGGCGGTTAAGAAAAGCTGGCAGTGATCATAGAAAATTTATTCGTCAGATCTTTGTTTCAGTAGATGTGACTGCTCCTATATACTGGTGGAAGGAATACGATACCTATAAGGTATCCACTGTAGCGAATTCTACAAGTACCATGCATAAGATGCATTCAAAACCATTTGATATGGACGATTTCAGCCATGATCATATGACAGAGGGAACCCTTGCCTTTATGGGAAGTGTTGTGGAAGAATTAGAAAAGATTCGTCTGCGTTATATAGAAACAAAGAACAAGGAAGACTGGTATGACATGATTCAGCTTCTTCCTTCCAGCTACAATCAGATGCGCACCTGTACATTAAATTATGAAACTTTAATCAACATCTATTTTGCAAGAAAAAGCCACAAATTACAGGAATGGCATACATTCTGCAGTTGGATTGAAAGCCTTCCTTATGCAAAGGAACTGATTCTTGCAGAGGAAGAATAAAAGGTGGACATGCTTATGAATTTAATAGTAGCAGTGGATAAAAACTGGTCCATTGGAAACCAGGGGCAGCTTCTGGTAAACATACCGGAGGACAAGCGGATGTTCCGTGAGGAAACTCTTGGAAAAGTAATTATCATGGGCCGCAAGACATTGGAGAGTTTTCCGGGGAAACAGCCATTATATGGAAGAACCAATATCGTGCTAACCAGAAATACCGGTTATAAAGTGAAAGGCGCTACCATCTGCCACAGCATAGAAGAAGTGATGAAAGAGCTTGAAAAGCATCCTAGTAAAGAGTGTTTTGTCATTGGCGGACAGAGTATCTATGAACAGTTCCTTCCGTACTGCCATACAGCTCATGTGACATATATAGACTATGCATACAGTGCAGATACTCATTTCCCAAATCTGGATCAGGACACCGGCTGGGAGATGTGTGCTGAAAGTGAAGAACAGACATACTTTAATTTGTGTTATACGTTCCGCATGTACCAAAGGACGGGTCAATCGATAAAAAAATAATGATATTTTTTATTTTGTATTGTCTTTGATATTTAAAAATGATAATATGGAACGAGTACCATTTCACCTGATTGTCAGGATGGCTATCAGGAACGGTGCAAAGGTATATTCACGAAGACATTAGGAGGATGAAGATGTACAGGATTTTAAAAGCAGAGATGTTAGCTGACAAGATCTATCTGATGGATGTGGAAGCACCCCGGATTGCCAAAGCCTGCCAGCCTGGAGAATTTGTTATCGTTAAGATGGATGACAGAGGGGAGCGTATTCCGCTTACGATCTGTGATTATAACCGTGACAAAGGGACAATTACCATTGTATTTCAGACAGTGGGTGCCAGCACGGAAAAGATGGCTGATTTAAAAACAGGGGACAGCTTTGAGGATGTAGTAGGACCTTTAGGTAATGCATCTGAATTTGTAGAAGAAGATTTAGAAGAAGTAAAGAAACGCAACTATTTATTTGTAGCTGGTGGTGTTGGAACTGCTCCTGTTTATCCTCAGGTAAAATGGATGAGGGAGCACGGAATATCGGTTGATGTGATCGTAGGCGCCAAGACTAAGGATTTGCTGATCTTAGAAGATGCCATGAGAGAACAGGCCGGCAATTTATATGTTACTACGGATGACGGTTCCTATGAGAGAAAAGGAATGGTTACCGAAGTAATTAAGGATCTTGTGAATAATCAGGGAAAGCAGTATGACGTGTGTGTTGCCATCGGCCCCATGATTATGATGAAGTTTACCTGTCTTTTAACTAAGGAATTAGGAATTCCAACCATTGTCAGCTTAAACCCAGTCATGGTAGACGGTACAGGAATGTGCGGAGCCTGCCGTATCACAGTTGGGGACGAAGTCAAATTTGCCTGCGTGGATGGACCGGAATTTGACGGCCATAAAGTAAATTTTGACGAAGCCATGAAGCGTCAGATGATGTATAAGAGCGAAGAAGGGCGTGCAATTTTAAAAACCCGGGAAGGCGATACTCATCATGGCGGCTGCGGACAGTGTGGAGGTGACAACTAATGGACGTTTTAAAGAAAGTACCAGTCAGAGAACAGGATCCAAAGGTAAGAGCAACAAACTTTGAAGAAGTATGTCTTGGATATAATGAAGAAGAAGCAAGAGAAGAGGCCAGCCGCTGCATTCAGTGCAAGAATCCCAAGTGCGTAAAGGGCTGTCCTGTATCTATTAACATACCTGGTTTTATTAAAGAGGTGGAAGAGGGCAATATTGAGGAAGCTGCAAAAGTGATCGCACTATCCTCAGCACTTCCGGCAGTATGCGGACGTGTATGCCCCCAGGAGAGTCAGTGCGAAGGTCAGTGCATCCGCGGAATTAAGGGAGAGCCGGTTTCTATCGGCAAGCTTGAGCGGTTTGTTGCAGACTGGTCCAGAGAGCATGGAATTGTTCCGGAAGCACCTGAAAAAACCAATGGAAAGAAAGTGGCAGTCATCGGTTCCGGCCCTTCTGGTCTTACCTGTGCAGGGGATCTTGCAAAGCTGGGATACGAAGTTACAATATTTGAAGCGCTTCATGAGCCGGGCGGTGTACTTACTTATGGTATTCCTGAGTTCCGTCTTCCAAAAGACGGTGTCGTACAGCCGGAAATCGATAACGTCAGAAAGCTGGGCGTTAAGATTGAGACCAATGTAATCGTTGGTAAGTCTGTGACGATTGATGAACTTCTTGATGAAGAAGGGTTCCAGGCTGTCTTTATCGGTTCAGGAGCCGGACTTCCGATGTTCATGGGAATTCCGGGAGAGAATGCCAATGGTGTATTCTCCGCCAATGAATACTTAACTAGAAGTAATTTAATGAAGGCATTCCGCGACGACTACGATACCCCGATTGTAGCAGGTAATAAGGTAGCAGTTGTCGGCGGAGGCAACGTTGCAATGGACGCAGCCAGAACGGCTCTTCGTCTTGGCGCTGAGGTGCATGTAGTTTACAGACGAAGCGAGGCGGAACTTCCTGCAAGAGCGGAAGAAGTCCATCATGCAAAGGAAGAAGGAATTATATTTGATCTTCTGTCAAACCCCATTGAAATTCTCACCGATGAGAAGGGCTGGGTTAACGGAATGAAATGTATCAGAATGGAACTTGGAGAACCGGATGCTTCCGGCAGAAGAAGACCTGTAGAGGTAAAAGGATCTGAATTTGTCATTGATGTAGATACTGTCATCATGTCACTGGGAACATCCCCCAATCCTTTAATATCCAATACCACCAAGGGACTGGATATTAATAAGCGCAGATGTATTATTGCAGAGGAGTCTACAGGAAAGACAAGCAAGGAAGGCGTATATGCTGGAGGAGATGCAGTAACAGGTGCTGCAACTGTAATCCTGGCCATGGAAGCCGGACGTGCTGGCGCAAGAGGAATTGACGAATATCTTTCTGCCAGGAATTAATCCGGACAAATCAGGGCTGCCGCTCATTTGGCAGCCCTTTTGAAACGGAGAAAATCTTTTTATGAATAAAAAAGTAGATTTACTAAAGGGACACATCTTTACTTCGCTGACAGAGCTGGCACTTCCTATTATGGTCACCGCACTGGTCCAGATGGCTTATAACTTAACGGATATGGCGTGGATCGGTATTGCTGGCGCTTCATCGGTTGCTGCGGTGGGGGCAGGAGGTATGTATGTGTGGCTTTCCCAGGGAGTTGTTGCACTGGCCAAAATGGGCGGGCAGGTTAAAGTAGCTCATGCTCTTGGCGGAGGCAGGAAAGAAGAAGCCGCTCAATATGCATCAGGGGCACTTCAGCTTGGCATTCTGTTTTCTGTTCTTTACGGTGCTCTTTGCATATTTGGGGCAAAGCCATTGATTGGTTTTTTCGGATTGAGCAACAAAGGAATCGTAGAGGATGCACAGATATATTTAAAAATCACCTGCGGGTTGATTGTATTTTCCTATATGAATGTGATTCTGACCGGTATTCTCACAGCCATGGGAGACAGCAGAACTCCTTTAAAGGCGAATGTGGTAGGACTTGTATTAAATATGGTTTTAGATCCGCTCTTAATATTCGGAGCGGGACCGGTTAAAGGTTTTGGCGTGGCGGGGGCAGCAGCAGCTACGGTATTTGCCCAGGCAGTTGTAACACTTGTATTTATAATAGCAATCCGTAAAGACAAACTGGTATTTGATAAAGTACGGCTGATCCAGAGAGTTCCCCGGGACTATATGAGCTCTATGATCAGAATTGGATTCCCTGCGTCTGTCCAGAATTTAATATACACCAGCATTTCCATGATTTTAACCCGGTTTGTAGCTGAATTTGGTGATACGGCAGTTGCGGTACTCCGGGTAGGCGGGCAGATTGAATCCATCTCATGGATGACTGCAGATGGTTTTGCAGCTGCCATTAACTCCTTTGTGGGTCAGAATTATGGAGCAAAGCAGTATGGGAGAGTAAAAAAAGGATATTTCACAGCAGTGGCAGTCATGTTTTTCTGGGGATTATTCTGCACATTTTTGCTGATTGTTTTTCCGAAGCAGATATTCGGACTATTCATACATGAGGCAAATGTAATTCCTATGGGAGTGCGCTATCTTGTTATTTTAGGTGTCAGCCAGATGTTTATGTGTGTGGAGCTTACCACGGTAGGTGCGCTCTCAGGGCTTGGAAAAACCTTGCTCAGTTCTGTAATCAGTATTGTGTTTACCACAGCAAGAATTCCTCTTGCCATGTTCTTAGGAAGTACATTTCTGGGACTTGACGGAATCTGGTGGGCCTTTTCTATATCCAGTATCATAAAGGGAATTCTGTTTTTCCTGTGTTTTATTGTGGTATCCAGAAAGATTGGAAAACATCAGGAGAAAAAAATTCTATAAAATTTCATTTTGGACTTGAATTTTACCCTCGTTTTACGTTAACATATAGGAGGGATAAAGATAGAAAAATGCAAAGGAACTGACGATGAAACGAAAAGTACAGATTATGTATCATAAAAATGCAGGGGTATTTCGAAGACTGTTCTGCGGTATCATGATAAGTGCCATGGTCTGCACACAGACTGTTCCGGTCTTTGCGACTTCCAAGGCCGAAAAAGAAAAGCAGGAAGCTCAGAAAAAGCTGAATGAGGCCAATAAACAGGCACAGGATGCAGCCAATAAGAAAAATGCGGCTCAGAATCAGGTCTCTAAGCTTACCACTGATTTAACCGCTCTTTTATCAGATATTAAAGTCTTGGAAAACGATATGGCCAATAAGGAAAAAGAAATTAAACAGGCTGAATCGGATTACCAGGAAGCGAAGAAAGAAGAAGAGAAGCAGTATCTTGCCATGAAAAAAAGAATCCAGTATATGTATGAGAAGGGTGATACAGAATACATGGATATTTTTCTGCAGGTAAAGGATATGTCGGATCTGCTTAATAAAGCGGAATATGTGGAAGGAATCTATACATATGACCGGAAGATGCTTGTAAAATTCCAGGAGACCAAACAGCAGGTTGCTGATTATAAGGACGATCTGGAAGAGGACAAGAATGAGATGGAAGTAATGGAGCTGGAGTATAAGGATCAGAAGAAACAGCTGGAAACTCTCATTGCAACAAAGAAAAAAGAAGTCTCTAATTTTGACAGCCAGCTGGCACAGGCCAAGAAGGATGCGGATCTTTATGCTCAGACGGTAGCAAAGAAGAATGAGGAAATCCGTAAGACCAAGGAAGAAGAAGCCAGAAAAAAAGCAGCAGAGCAGGCGAGAAAAAAGGCGGAAGAGGATGCAAGGAAAAAAGCTGCCTCTAACACCGGCAGCCGAAGCACCAATAATAATAACAAATACTCCGGACCTTCTGCATCGAAAAGTACAGGGGGAACGGCTCAGGGAAGATCTGTTGCGGATTACGGTCTGCAGTTTGTGGGGAACCCCTATGTGTTTGGCGGAACCAGTCTGACAAACGGAACAGACTGCTCCGGATTTGTACAGGGTGTATACAGACATTTTGGATACTCCCTGCCAAGAAGTTCCTCCGAGCAGCGTTCTGTCGGAGCAGAAGTCCCTTATTCCGAAGCCCAGCCTGGAGATTTAATCTGTTACGCAGGTCATATTGGCATTTATATCGGGAATGGTCAGATTGTTCATGCAAGCTCTCCAGCTACCGGTATCAAGGTTGGTACAGCCACTTACCGTACCATCTTGTCGGTCAGAAGAGTGATACAATAGTGTGTAAAACAACCGGCCGGAGAGAAGGAATGGGTCAGTTTCTTCCTCTGGCTGTTTTGCAAGCCCTAAAAAACACTTGCGGAATTCGACAGAATATGAGAAAATGGTATCAAGTATGATGTGATATAATTAACAAAGTACTTTTCATGATGATTACTTATTTGAAAGGAGTTTTAACATGATTTATTCACATGAAGTAGAAGAGATGTGCACAGTAGCACAGGGCGTTCATCACGGCGCTGCTCCAATCCCAGAAGAAGCAAAATGGGTAAAATCAAAAGAAGTTAAAGATATCTCCGGTCTGACACACGGTGTTGGCTGGTGTGCTCCCCAGCAGGGCGCATGCAAGCTGACTCTTAACGTAAAAGAGGGTATTATTCAGGAAGCATTAGTAGAAACAATCGGATGCTCCGGTATGACACACTCCGCTGCTATGGCAGCTGAGATTCTGCCAGGATTAACCGTTTTAGAGGCATTGAATACAGACCTTGTTTGTGATGCCATCAATACAGCGATGAGAGAATTATTCTTACAGATCGCATACGGAAGAACTCAGAGTGCATTCTCAGAAGACGGACTTCCAGTTGGTGCGGGACTGGAAGACTTAGGAAAAGGTCTTCGTTCTCAGGTTGGTACCATGTATGGAACCTTAAAGAAAGGTCCTCGCTATTTGGAAATGGCTGAAGGCTATGTAACCGGCATTGCTCTTGATGCAGAAGATCAGATCATTGGTTATCAGTTCGTAAGTCTTGGTAAGATGACTGACTTCATCAAGAAGGGTGATGATCCCAACACTGCTTGGGAGAAAGCAAAAGGACAGTACGGCCGTGTAGCGGAAGCTGCAAAGATCATTGACCCAAGACACGAATAATCGGTCGGCGAAAGCCTGCCGGTATCCGGTTATGAAAGCGAAGAGATTTGGCCAATAATAAGGAGGACAAGATAATGGCTTTATTTGAATCATATGAGAGAAGAATTGACAAAATCAATTCTGTTTTAAACAGCTATGGCATCGCTTCCATTGAAGAAGCGGAAAAGATTACAAAAGATGCAGGTCTGGATGTTTACGAACAGGTGAAGAAGATCCAGCCTATCTGTTTCGAAAATGCTTGTTGGGCTTATACAGTAGGCGCAGCGATCGCAATCAAAAAAGGCTGCAGAAAAGCGGCAGATGCAGCAGCAGCAATTGGTGAAGGTCTTCAGGCTTTCTGTATCCCAGGTTCCGTAGCTGATCAGCGTAATGTAGGTATCGGTCATGGTAATCTTGGAAAGATGCTTCTGGAAGAGGGCACAGACTGCTTCTGTTTCCTTGCTGGACACGAGTCCTTTGCAGCAGCAGAAGGCGCTATCGGTATTGCTGAGAAGGCAAACAAAGTACGTCAGAAACCATTAAGAGTAATCTTAAACGGTTTAGGAAAAGACGCAGCTCAGATCATTTCCAGAATCAATGGATTTACATATGTAGAAACTGAGATGGATTATTACACAGGCGAAGTAAAAGAACTGTTCAGAAAATCCTATTCCGAAGGTTTAAGATCAAAAGTTAACTGCTACGGCGCTAACGACGTAACAGAAGGCGTTGCTATCATGTGGAAGGAAGGCGTTGACGTTTCCATCACTGGTAACTCCACCAACCCAACCAGATTCCAGCATCCGGTAGCAGGAACCTACAAAAAGGAATGTACAGAAAAAGGCAAAAAGTACTTCTCAGTCGCTTCCGGCGGCGGTACAGGACGTACCCTTCACCCAGATAACATGGCAGCAGGTCCAGCTTCCTATGGTATGACAGATACTATGGGACGTATGCACTCTGACGCTCAGTTCGCAGGTTCTTCTTCCGTTCCGGCTCATGTAGAAATGATGGGTCTGATCGGTATGGGTAACAACCCTATGGTTGGAGCCACTGTAGCTGTAGCTGTTGGAATCGAAGAGGCTGCTAACGCAGGTAAATTCTAATGATAAAACCTTGATTTTTCAAGGGAAAATACCATTTGATATAGAAAAGAGGAGTTCGCTTAGGGCGACTCCTCTTTTTATATCTATTTTTCCAGAAGTTTTGAGAGCTTCTGATCAATACTTGCCAGAATTTTTATTATCTGCTTCTCACTATTATCAAAATAGGTGTAGATGCCTATATAAGGATCCTCTTCACAACTCTCACCATAAGTACCATATTGTTTGCATAAATTGTAATTGCTACAATAAGTCTCTGTCACACTAACATTTCCCGAGTTGCAGTCATTAATCAGGTATGGATTTCAATAACCAATTTAGATGGGTTTCACGGTGTTTTAAACGTTCCCGTTTTGATATGGGGATGAATTGTTTGTTAGTGAGAAAGAAACCAAAATTGTTATATTCTTCAATAAAATTCATATTAACCAGATAGCTTTTATGACACCGGAGAAATCCTTCTTTTTTCAATCTCTCTTCCAATTCACTTAATGAAATTGAGCAGGTAATTGTTTTTTGTTTTGTATAAATAATACAGGTTTTATTAAACACCTCAATATAGATAATATCCTTAAGGGGTATATTCATTGTCATATATTCTGAACGTATTTGTATTTTCTTGTAAATAAAATTTATGTTTTTTAAACTTTTATCAAGAGAAGCTTCTAATTCTTTATTTCGAATAGGCTTAAGAAAATATCCATCTGCTTGCATTCGATAAGCTTCTGCTGCATACTGGGGACTGTTGGAAGTAAAGAATATAATACTATCCTGATTCATTTGACGAATTTTAAGACCTATTTCCAAACCATTTTGATCAGTTTCTGATAAGTTAATAAAACAACATGGAAGCTTTTCACTTTGGAAATTTTCATGTTCAAACATATTTTTATGTAATGAATACTCATGTAATGAGAAATCAATCAGACGCTTCTGGAAATATCTTTCTAAAAAAACGATCAAATGATTTCTATCAGTGGTAATTGAATCTAAAATTACAAGTTTCATGATATTCCTCAATTTTTCTAATCCTGATGTAACAAATATACCATAATTATGTTGAATTGCAAATGTTTTTTTGATTTTTACGCCATAATCATGCATTTTGCGACAAAAGTATTGACTGTAATTATATATTATAATAAACTTTACCAGAACTCGGTATAAATATAAAAGTAGTGCCGAGTGAATCAATTAAATTACAAAAGAGGGAGTGGAAGTCATGAAAAAAAGGTTATCAATTTTACTTGCAATTTTAATGGTGCTTGGTGCTATGCTGGTAGGCTGCGGAGCAAAAAATGATTCTGTCTACGTAGGAACAACCTGGACTTTAAATTCAGTGGAAGCTGAGGGAATCGTACTTGAAGGGGAACTGTTAGCGAGTGCTATGGATGCTGCAACCATTAAATTTGATGCAAAAAAGGTAACACTTAATTTTGGAACTGAAAATGGAGAGGGTACCTGGTCAGAAAAGGACAATGTTATTACAATAAAGTCTGACGGAGAGACCATTGAATGTCCGATCACAGATTCGAAACTGCTTTTCGAGCTGGAAGGCACGAAGATGTATTTCGTAAAAGATGAAAAAGCTGAAAAATAAGATTATATAAGTATAGAATTGCAACGCTCTCTGACAGATAGAGGGCGTTTTTTTTACGTGTGCCCCGCAGGCACACATCTATGAGCGTAGGTCCTGAATTGTGTGATTCGTCCATTAGCAGACCGAGTACTAGACATAAATAAAGATAAAACACGAAATAAGGTAATACTTCTTTTCTATTTGTTTAATAAGTAATGTCTCGATTACCAAAGTAGATGCCTTTTTTTATTGGAGATATTATAAAGCCAATAATTATACCGAACAAGAAAGCTGTAAATGGACTTAGAGGGTGAAACAGAATTTTAAAAGAGTTCTTCACAAATACGTCCTTTCTATCAAGTGCAGAAAATACACACGCTTGTACAATAAGTAATAGTATAATTATAAATCTGGAAACACGATTTTGCAAGAGGCGCATTAATAGGGAGCAACCAAGTGAATACCTGGTTCTCCCTTTTGCACTTATTGCTCCTCATCAATCCCCATACACCGTTTATACCGTGCATCAGCCTCCTGCCAGTTAACCACATGGAACCAGTCTTCGATGTATGCAGCCCGGTCATTAAAACGCTGCAGAAAATAGGCATGCTCCCAGACATCCATGCCGGAGATCACACAAAATCCAAATGAGATTGGAGTATTCTGGTTCGGGGTGGTTACGATTGATAGAGTTCCATTCTGGTCGACAACCAGCCAT
This sequence comes from Lacrimispora xylanisolvens, assembly GCF_002934545.1. GTDB lineage: Bacteria > Bacillota > Clostridia > Lachnospirales > Lachnospiraceae > Lacrimispora > Lacrimispora xylanisolvens. Next base: position 121,510 of record NZ_PTJA01000004.1, on the reverse strand, counting down.
GCATACCCGGAACCGAAAACAGATAGTGCTTTTCTTTTATATTCATTAAAAAAATCCTCTATTGTTCCGAAATCCCTTAATATAATTGGATATAGTGTTTCGGCCTGTGAACGCTCCTGGGAATTAATCATGCCATTGAAATAGATAATATGATTGTAAACGCCGCCGCCGTAGTTGATAATAGATTGTCGGATCTCTTCCGGAAGGCTTTCCGTATTTGTAAGAAGCTGTTCCAAAGAAAGATTCTGCAGCTCCGGATAATCACGCAGGATGGTGTTTAGTTCCACTACATATCTCTGAAGCTGTCTGTCGTGGTGAATGTACATGGTCTGAGTGTCGATATAAGGTTCAAGTGAGTCGTATGCATAGGGAAGCGGTGGATTCACAAATGGATAATGTTCGTTCATGGGCAGATTTTTCCTTTTGCATTTTTGTATATATATATTCCAAAGCCATTGAGATATGATGGATAAGCAAGGAATAAAAAAATAGTGTGCTGGTGGAAAATCTGTTGTATAATAACAAAAGATGAGAAGCAGAAAAAGTGGAAAAAGGAGAGGTGCAGCTATGTGCGGAGTGTGTGACCGGATACAGCTTATTAAAGAAGGCAGAAATCCGTATTTTGTAAAGGAATTGGAGACAGGATATGTAGTGCTGGGGGATCACCAGAGATTTCAGGGTTATACTGTTTTTTTGTGTAAGGAACATGCGTCGGAGCTTCATTTTCTGGAAAAGGAATTTAAAAACCGTTTTTTGCAGGAGATGGCTTTGACTGCAGAGGCAGTTTACCGGGCTTTTGGGCCAGATAAACTGAATTATGAATTATTGGGAAGCGGTAATTTCACACATATGCACTGGCATTTCTATCCCAGAACCGTTGGCGATACACCAGCTCCTGGTCCTGTCTGGAAGCTGCCGGTGGAGGAACTTTATAATGATAAGTACCTGCCGGGAGATGAAACCCTCTTCCTTATGAAAGAAAAACTCAATGAGGAACTGGAGAAACTTCTGGCTCAGCAGGACTAATCTTATCATTAAGAATCTGGCTATAGATTTTTCCTATAGCCAGATCATAGTTATAAATATTAACACAGGATAAAAAAATCCAGTATAATACCACTTAACAAGAACATGCGAAACAGCATTTTACCCCACAGGAGGATACGAATATGAGCAAGAAGACCAGAGGAGAAAGAAATCTTAAATTTGAGACATTGCAGTTACACGTTGGCCAGGAGCAGGCAGATTCCGTGACAGATGCCAGAGCAGTACCTATTTATCAGAGCTCTTCCTATGTGTTCCATAACAGTGACCATGCTGCTGCAAGATTTAATTTAACAGATGCAGGGAATATTTATGGCAGACTGACCAATCCCACCCAGGATGTGTTTGAACGGAGAATTGCAGCATTAGAAGGCGGTGTGGCAGCACTGGCTACGGCTTCCGGAGCGGCAGCAGTAACTTATTCCATCGAAAACCTTGCAAAGAACGGAGATCACGTAGTCGCAGCAAAGAATATCTATGGAGGCACTTACAACCTGCTGGAGCATACACTTCCTGATTATGGTATTACCACTACCTTTGTGGATCCATTTAATTATGAAGAAGTAGAGAATGCCATTCAGGAAAATACCAAGCTGATTTTTATTGAAACCCTGGGAAACCCCAATTCCGATGTGGTGGATATTGAACAGTTCGCAAAGATTGCACACGCACATAAAATTCCGCTTGTTGTAGACAATACATTTGCAACCCCTTACCTGGTAAGACCTATCGAATATGGTGCTGATATCGTGGTACATTCTGCTACAAAATACATTGGCGGACATGGAACCAGCATTGGTGGTGTAATTGTAGATGGCGGAAAATTTGACTGGGAGGCATCAGGAAAATTTTCTTCACTCACAGATCCAAACCCAAGTTACCATGGGGTCAGCTTCACAAAGGCAGCCGGTCCTGCTGCTTACGTGACTAAGATCCGGGCGATTTTACTTCGTGATACAGGAGCCTGCTTATCCCCAATTCATGCATTTATCTTTTTACAGGGACTTGAGACCTTATCCTTAAGAGTGGAGCGCCATGTTGAGAATGCGCTGAAAGTTGTGGAATATTTGAAAAATCATCCCCAGGTTGAAAAAGTTCATCATCCATCCATTTCCGATGATGAGAGTCAAAAGGAATTATATGCCAAATATTTCCCCAATGGAGGCGGTTCCATCTTCACCTTCGAAATCAAGGGAGATGCAAGAAAAGCGAAGGATTTTATTGATCAGCTGGAATTATTCTCTCTTCTTGCAAATGTTGCAGATGTGAAGTCTCTGGTGATTCATCCTGCATCAACCACTCATTCACAGATGACTGAAGAGGAACTTGAAAATTCCGGAATTAAGCCCAACACCATCCGTCTTTCAATCGGAACAGAACATGCATCTGACATTATTGAAGACCTGGAAGAAGCATTTCAGGCGGTTAAATAACTGAATCAGATTATATGCAGGCTGCCATAGGTTCTATGGCAGCTTTTGCGCAGGCAGAATAAAAGGAGGACTTATGACATTACAGCAGCTTCGTTATGCCATTTGCATTGCAAATCAGAAATCCATGAATAAAGCGGCGGCGGAGTTATTTATTACCCAGCCCAGTTTATCCAGTACAATAAGGGATTTAGAAGAAGAAATAGGTCTTCAGCTGTTTTTACGGTCTAACCGGGGAATTGTAATTACGCCGGAAGGGGAAGAATTTTTAGGATACGCAAGACAGATGCTGGAGCAGTACCGTCAGATGGAAGAACGGTTTGTGAAAAAAGAAAAATTCAAGAAAAAATTCAGTGTCTCCATGCAGCATTATACCTTTGCAGTGCAGGCATTTATTCATATGGCAAAAGAATTCGGAATGGATGATTATGAATTTGCGGTTCACGAAACCAGAACATACGACGTAATTGAGTATGTAAAGAATCAGAAGAGTGAACTGGGCATTCTTTATCTCAATGAATTTAATCAGAAATCAATGGAAAAGCTGATTCATGACAGCGATCTTGAATTTACAGAGCTGTTCCAGTGCAAGATTTATGTATATCTCTGGAAAGGAAGTCCTTTGGCACAAAAGAAACTGATTGAATTTGAGGATTTAAAAAATTATCCCTGTCTTTCGTTTGAACAGGGAACGAACAATGCGTTTTATCTTGCAGAAGAAGTATTCAGTACCTATGAATACAAGCAGATCATTAAGGCAGATGACAGAGCCACACTGCTGAATTTAATGGTGGGGTTAAACGGGTATACCCTTTGTTCCGGGATTATATGTGAGGATTTGAATGGGGATGAATACTGTGCCATTCCTCTTAATACCAGCGACCGGATGCGGATTGGTTACATTAAAAAGAGAAAAATGCCCCTCAGTATTCTGGGAGAAAAATATATAGCGGAATTGAAAAAATTTGAGAAACAGGTTCTGTAAGAATAAGAAGTAAGTTTGCTGTTGTTATAGAAATTATAAATAGCAGGCTATTGTTTTTCAATCATACCGCTACTGTCTGTGGGGCTGATATACTGTTATTTAAGAATCACGATAAAGAATAGAAAGCGGTGACTTAACATGGAATATGGAATTTCAACAAAATGTTTATATGGTGATGGGAAAGAACTTACGGTGGATCAATCAGGAGCAATCAGCTTCCCCATTTATCAGACTGCCACATTTGCCCATAAAGGAGTAGGGGAAGGGACCGGATACGATTACAGCCGTCTGCAAAACCCAACCAGAGAGCATTTGGAAAATATAGTAGCCTCTTTGGAAGGCGGCATCGATGCTCTGGCATTTTCCAGCGGAATGGCAGCAATTACAGCACTTATGGAACTGTTTGCGCCGGGTGACCACATTATTACAGACTGTGACTTATACGGAGGCAGCATCCGGCTGTTTGACAACATCAGCAAGAAAAACGGCATCGTAATTGATTCCGTAGACTGCTCCGGTTCCTCTTACGAGAAAGTGGAAGAACTGATCAGTGAAAGCACAAAAGCTGTTTTTGTTGAAACCCCTACCAATCCCATGATGAATGTAACCGACATTGAAGAGCTTGCTAAAATCACCAAAAAGCATGGGATTCTTTTGATTGTGGATAATACATTTATGTCTCCCTACTTCCAGAATCCGTTAAAACTGGGCGCAGACCTGGTGGTACACAGCGGAACCAAGTACCTGGGAGGACATAACGATACCATAGCTGGATTTCTTGTTACTTCATCAGCAGAAATAGCAGAAAGACTGCGGTTTATCATAAAAACAGTAGGTTCCGGTCTGGCTCCCTTTGACAGCTGGCTTATTTTACGGGGAATCAAGACACTGGCGATTCGTATGAACCAGGCAGAGAAGAATGCTAAAAATCTGGTGGACTGGCTTAAAAACGAGAAAAAAGTTAACAAGATCTATTATCCTGGTCTTACAGACCATCCCGGACACGAAGTCTGTAAAAAGCAGGCGAGAGGCTTTGGCTGTATGGTAACCTTTGAGGTGGAGTCAAAGGAACTTGCCCATAGTATACTAAAGAATGTGTGTCTCATCCGGTTTGCAGAGAGTCTTGGCGGTGTGGAAACACTGATCACATATCCCATCACTCAGACACATGCAGATGTGCCTGCAGATGTACTGGCTGCCAATGGAATCACAGACCGGATTTTAAGGCTATCGGTGGGAATCGAGGATGTACAGGATTTAATAAATGAATTGGAGCGGGTATTTCATGAGTAAAGAACGAATTGATTTTGATGAACGGATAGACAGAAAAAATACAAGCTGTATCAAATACGACTTTGCAGTTCAAAGGGGAAAACCAGAAGGGATCCTGCCGCTCTGGGTAGCAGATATGGATTTCAAAGCACCCCAGCCTGTGCTTGATGCATTAAAAGACCGTGTGGAACATGGGATTTTCGGCTACAGTGAGGGGAAAGAGGAGTACTTTGAGGCAGTGCAGGACTGGATGGGTCGCCGTCATGGCTGGGCAGTTGAGAGAAAATGGCTGGTTAAAACACCAGGTGTGGTTTTCGCACTTGCCATGGCAGTGAAAGCATACACAAAACCGGGAGACGGTGTCATGATTCAGCAGCCTGTTTATTATCCCTTTAGTGAAGTGATAGAAGATAACGACAGAAAGATCATTGATAATACCTTATATCTGGGTGAAGATGGGATCTATCATATGGATCTTGAAGATTTTGAAAAAAAGGCAGTTGAAAATCAGGTAAAACTGTATTTCCTTTGCAGTCCTCATAATCCGGTGGGAAGAGTATGGACAAGAGAAGAGCTGACTCAGCTTGGTGAGATCTGTGAGCGTCTGGATATCATTGTTGTCAGCGATGAGATTCATCAGGACTTTGTGTTTAAGGGAAAACATCAGGTGTTTGCAGCAATTAATGAGAAGCTTAAGAACAGAACCATTACCTGCACCGCTCCAAGTAAGACGTTTAATGTGGCGGGACTGCAGATTTCCAATATTTTTATTTCCAATCCGGAATTAAAACGTAAGTTTAAAAAAGAAATTGCAGCTGCCGGATACAGCCAGTTAAATGCATTAGGATTAACTGCCTGCGAGGCCGCATACCGGTATGGAGAAGACTGGCATGACCAGCTGATGGAGTATTTAAAAGAAAATATAAACCTTGTACGTACTTATCTGACGGACAATTTACCGCAGATTAAACTGATTGAGCCGGATGGGACTTATCTCATATGGCTGGATTTCAGGGCATTAGGCTTAAGTGAACAGGAACGGGAAGAGCTGATTGTAAAAAAGGCTGGTTTGTGGCTGGACAGCGGCGCCATGTTCGGTTCCATAGGAGAAGGTTTTGAACGGATTAACATCGCATGTCCCCGATCGATTATCATGGAAGCATTGGATCAATTAAAAACAGCGGTTAAAAATTTATAGAATCTTTGAAAAAAGGTATTGACACTTTTCGCATTCTGCATTAATATAATTATAACATATAAACATATTAATGTTGTAGGTAGAAAGGTGGCAGTTCCATATGAAAAATAACAGAGATCAGAAAAACCGTAAGTGGAATCAGTATATATGTTGTTGCCAGGCTGTTTGTTATAGAAAAAAAACAGTTTCATTGGATTGCTCTTTCTAATGCCTGGCAGCATCGGATATGGGGGTATTTATTTATCCCATAAAAGATGAAAGCAGGTGCCTTAGAAGCAGCTGCTTCTTTATAATTTAAAAACAATAATAATGAAACAATAAAATGATAATATGGAGGATAAGGATATGGGATCAATTAAAGAAAGTGCAGTAGAACTTATTGGAGGAACACCGATACTGAAAATCAGCCGCTACAGTGCAGCGGAGGGAGTAGAAGGGGTTACACTTCTGGCAAAGCTGGAATATTTAAATCCAGCCGGATCCGTAAAGGATCGTATTGCTTTAGCGATGATTGAAGATGCAGAGGAAAAAGGAATTTTAAAACCAGGGGCGACTATCATCGAACCAACTTCCGGTAACACAGGAATCGGTCTTGCAGCTGTAGCAGCAGCAAAGGGATACAAAACAATCCTGACTCTTCCCGATACCATGAGCGTGGAACGAAGAAATCTCTTAAAGGCCTATGGCGCAGAACTGGTTCTCACAGAAGGTGCCAAGGGTATGAAAGGTGCTATAGAAAAAGCAGATGAATTAAAGGATACCATTGAAGGTTCCGTGATATTAGGACAGTTCGTAAATCCTGCCAACCCAAAAGTGCATAAAGAGACAACCGGACCGGAGATCTGGGAACAGACGGACGGAACCGTTGATATCTTTATTGCAGGTGTAGGTACAGGCGGAACTGTAACAGGTGTTGGAGCCTATTTAAAGGAAAAAAATCCCAATGTGCAGATCGTGGCAGTGGAGCCGGCAAGCAGCCCTGTACTTAGCGGAGGCAAACCAGGGCCTCATAAGATTCAGGGAATTGGAGCCGGATTTGTACCGGAGGTATTAAATACTGCAATCTATGATGAAGTAATTACCGTTGAAAATGAAGATGCATTTAAAGAAGGCAAGTCATTTGCAGTCACAGAAGGAATTCTGGTTGGTATTTCATCCGGAGCTGCATTAAAGGCAGCAAAGCTTGTTGCGGAAAGACCTGAAAACAAGGGAAAGACCATTGTTGTATTACTTCCTGATTCCGGTGACCGGTATTTATCAACACCATTATTCGCATAAAATATAATAAAATTACCATGTTAAAAAAACGGCTGGTTATAAGATATTCTTATTGCCAGTTGTTTTTTATACATATTACCTATTAACATACAATTGTGGTATGATATTCACACGAAGCAAGACGAAGCAGGAAAGAAGGGAAAAAAGTATGGCGATAGAAGATAAATTTGGTAAGGTAGCAACCAGTGAGGATGCACATGAAGTATCGGAAACAGGCGCTTTTGTAAGACAGGATAATTATTTTATCACACCTTTTGGCAGTGGGGAAGGTGAACTTCCGGTTGAAGCCGGCAGATACCGGTTGATCTGGACACCCCTTTGTCCCTGGGCCACAAGACAGATCATCGCACTGAAGCTTTTGGGTCTGGAAGATGTAATCAGTGTTGGAACCGTCAGTCCGGTCAGGACAGAGAATGGCTGGGAATTTTCGTTAGATGAGGGAAATGTGGATCCAGTTCTTAAAATTCGTTATCTGCCTGAGATCTACGCAGCAACCGATCCGGACTACGAAGGAAGAGCAACCGTTCCTACCGTTGTAGATTTAAAAACACGAAAGGTGGTAAACAACGATTATCACCATCTGACTAATTACTGGGAGACTGTATGGAAACCGTTTCATAAGCAGAACGCACCAGATCTTTATCCCGAACATTTAAGAAAAGAAATTGATGAACTGAATGTAATTCTATTTCACGAAATTAATAACGGAGTTTACAAAGCCGGGTTTGCCAAATCTCAGGCAGAGTACGAAAAAGCGTACGATGTTTTGTTTCAGAGACTCGACTGGCTGGAAGAGCGGCTCTCAAAAAGCAGATATTTATTTGGAGATCAGATTACGGATTCCGATATCCGGCTTTATGTAACACTTGCCAGATTTGATACCGCTTACTATTTTGCATTTAAAACCAACAGAAACCGGTTATCAGAATTTGAGAATCTGTGGAATTATGCAAAGGATTTATATTCCATACCGGCATTTAAGGAAGCCACAGATTTTAATTCCATTAAAAAAGGCTACTTACTTGGAAATCATGCACATAACCCATATGGTATTCTTCCCTTAGGACCGGATGTGTCGATCTGGGATGAACCTCATAACAGGAAAGAAAAATTTAAAGCAAAGTAAAAATCGAATTAAAAAGAGGAGAAAAAATTATGAAAAGAGATCGATTAAAAAAAGCGATAGTTGGAGTATTGGGAGCAGCCACCATATTAGGAGCATTATCCGGATGCAGCAATTCACAGAAACCAGCTGAAACCACCACGGCAAAAGCGTCAGAAGAATCAAAGAAAGAGGAAACCAGCTCTGTGGCTGCCCAGTCAGGAAGTGAAACTACTGCAGCGGCAGAACCTGTTACAATTTATGCAGCAACAGGCGGATCCCCTAAACCATTTACCTTTGTAGACAGCAGTAATCAGCTGACTGGCCATAACATTGAACTGATTAAAGCTATATTTGACCGCCTTCCCCAGTATAAACTGGAAATAGAAGTAACCGATTTTCCATCAATTTTTGCAGGACTTGATTCAGACCGTTATCAGATCGGAGTGAATAATTTCGCGAAAAATGAAAAGAGGAAAGAAAAATATTTATTTACAGATCCTATTTTCGCTAATGAGTACGTGGCAATTTTTGCAAAAGACAATAAAAAGGCGGAGAGTATTAACACCTGGGAAGATCTTTCCGGATTAAAAACCATATCACAATCCGGAATTAACATTACAACTGCTTTGGAGAACTACAATGCAGCAAATCCTCAGAAAGCCATTAACATCGAGTATAGCGACGAGGATCTGGTTCTTCAGATTCAGGATGTGGAAGCTGGAAAATATGATTTTGTATTAATGGATAAACCGATGTTTGAATATTACGAGAAAGAATTTAATTTTAATGTGACTGGTGTCTCTATCAGCAGTGATGTAGCAAAGGATTTAATGGAAGAGCCTTACAGCTACTTAATTGTAAGCAAGGGAAATGAAAAGCTGGTTGAAGATCTGAATCAGGCATTAAAAGAAGTGATCGAAGACGGAACCTCTAAGGAAATCAACTTGAAATGGTTCGGTTCCGACTATTCTCCTTCTTATAAATAAAAACCCATGGCTGGAGGCACAAGATGAGCAAAATATTTGATTGGCAGCTGGTATTTACAGAGATCCCCTTATTATTAAAATATTTACCGGTAACCATACAGCTGACGCTGATTGCGTTAATTATTGGCTGGGTGGCAGGACTCTTCATTGCTATTGTAAAGATACATCGCATACCGGTATTACAGCAGCTTTGTACCCTGTTTGTTTCAGTGGTCAGAGGAACTCCTATTATCGTTCAGCTGTACTTAACGTACTTTGGAATACCCATTTTCTTAAAATATTACAATTTTTATAATGGAACATCCTATAACGTCAATGGGATCCCGCCGATTATTTTTGCAATCGTAGCACTTGGGTTAAACCAGTCAGCATTTGATTCAGAAACCATTCGTGCCGCCATACAGTCTGTAGAAAAAGGTCAGGTGGAGGCAGCCAAGTCATTAGGAATGAATGGGCTGCAGATTTTCTATCGGGTTCTTCTTCCCCAGGCTGTAACGGTGGCAATCCCTTCTCTTGGAAACTCCCTTATCGGACTCGTAAAGGGCACTTCGCTGGCCTTTACCTGTTCGGTTGTGGAAATCACAGCACAGGGCAAAATCCTGGCAGGAAACAGCTATCGTTACTTTGAAGTATACTGTTCCCTCGCTATCATTTACTGGGTTATTACCATTTTTATTGAACGCCTCTTTACTTACATAGAAAAGAAGATGAGCGTTCCGGAACAGATTGCAGAGAAAAAGGAGGCATAGAAGATGAGTGTGGTTGAAATTCGCGGACTGTGCAAAAAGTATGGCAGCAATGTGGTTTTAGATCATGTGGATCTGGATATTGAAGAAGGTGACGTTGTGGCAATTATCGGGCCTTCCGGAACTGGGAAATCCACGCTTCTGCGCTCCATTAATCTGCTGGAGAAGCCGGAGGAGGGAACAATACGGATTAATAATAAAGAAATTAATTTAACTACCCGGTCCGCAAAAGAAAAGCTGGAGTTAAGGCGTTATACAGAGATGGTGTTTCAGCAGTTCAACCTTTTTAAAAACCGGACCGCACTGGAAAATGTGATGGAAGGCTTAACTGTGGTAAAAAAGATAAAGAAGAGCGAAGCAAAGAGGATTGCTGAGAAACAGCTTGAAAAAGTGGGAATGGGCGACCGGCTTACCCATTACCCCAGGCATTTATCAGGGGGTCAGCAGCAGCGGGTGGCAATTGCAAGAGCACTTGCTATGGAGCCCAAACTGCTTTTGATGGATGAACCTACATCAGCATTAGACCCGGAGCTGGTCAGTGAAGTTCTGGTCACAATTAAAAAGGCGGCTACCGAAGGCAATACCATACTTTTAGTAACCCATGAAATGAATTTCGTAAAGAATGTGGCTAACCGCATTATCTTTTTAGAAAACGGAAAAATTGTGGCAGACGGCACTCCAAAACAGATTTTTGACAATCCGGACAATGAGCGGTTAAAGGAATTTCTGGTGAAAATCCATATGCTGGAAAACACGGAATATGCAATATAAGGAGGCGGACGGTTTGGCTGAAGGTGTTGAAATTTTTGAAAACACGTTTCGCCATCAGATTCAGTCAGATGGTGAAATAACAATACAGGAAAATTTTTTTCGAGACAAATTTGGCGATAAAGAGGGAGAATGGCCGGTGGAACCAGACCGGTATCGACTCCTGTGGATGCCAGCCTGTCCCCATGCACATAAAGTGGTGATTGCAAGAAGACTGCTTGGACTTGATCGTGTGATCAGCCTGGGAACAACAGGAATCTACAGAGATCCCAAAGGCTGGGTATTTACTGAAGATCCGGGTGAAAAAGATCCTGTTTTAGGCATTCATTATTTAAAAGAACTATATGACAGGGATGCGCCTGGAGGAGATTATAAGGAAAGACCAACGGTACCAATTCTGGCAGATACCTTTACAGGACGGGGAGTGAATAATGATCATTTCTGGATTCCTGTTTATTTTGAAACGGCATGGAAACCATACCATAAGAAATCAGCACCGGAGCTGTATCCGGCAGATTTAAGAGAAGAAATCGACCAGTGGAACCATTTTATCTTTCATAGGATCAATAACGGTGTTTATGACATTGGATTTGCACGGTCTCAGGCTGCATATGAAACGGCGTACCATCTGTTTTTTGAAGCAATGGATATTTTAGATAAAAGGTTGGAAAGCAGGCGGTTTTTATTGGGAGATTATATTACTGATTCCGACATCAGGCTGTATCCCACCCTTGCCAGATTTGATGTAGTATATCATCAGGTTTTTAAAGCAAACAAAAAAAGACTGACAGATTATAAAAATCTGTGGTCTTATGCCAGAGATTTATATCATGTTCCTGAAATTAAAGAAAGTACATATTTTGATATTTATAAAAGACATTATCAGCTTTCTCCCCATTTAAAACCGTTGTGGGGAAATGTGCATTCCATTGTGGCGAAGGGACCAGATGTAAGTGGCTGGGAGCTTCAGGCTGATAGAGAATTTTTAAGCAGGAATCCCAAAGAGAAGTTCCTGCTTCAGGAGGAGCAGCATGTCTGAGATTACATTTAAAACAACAAAAGAAAATATCAACTGGCAGGAGGTTTCCGATGTTCTGCGCCGTTCTGGTTTATCGGATCACACCGCAGAAGAACAGGAGACTATTTTCACAAACAGCTATGCAGTGGTCTTTGTCTATCACGAAGAAAAGATAATAGGCGTTGGAAGAGCGCTGTCTGACGGTGTCTGTCAGGCAGCTATTTATAATATCGCACTTGACGATGAATTTCAGGGACAGGGAATAGGAAGAACCCTGATTACAAAACTGCTTGATCAGGTAAGGGGTCAGAATATTATTCTCTATACCCATCCAAGAACAGTGGCTCTTTATGAAAAAATGGGATTCAGAAGAAATAAGACTGCGATGTGCATCTTCAGCGGAACAGAAGATTCTTTAAAATGGATGGAGAATCAGGGATTTATGCTGCCTCAGACATTCCGGTTTGCAGATGAGTATGGCAGAGAAGATATGAAACATAAATAAATCCTGATTGATGGGATTTAAGGGAAGAATAAAAGAAAGAGGGAATCGGAATGTCAGAAAAGTTTATTAAAGAAGAAGTCCAGCAGGATGGAACATTTAAACGCCAGAAAAACCGTTTTACAACTCCTTTTGGTACAGAGGAGGGAAATCTTCCGGTGGAAGCGGGACGCTACCGTCTGATCTGGTCACCTGCCTGCCCATGGGCACACAGGTCTGTCATCGTAAGAAGGCTTCTGGGACTGGAAGATGTGATAAGCCTTGGAACTCTTGATCCGGTCAGACCGGATGTGGGGAGAACGGACTGGGCGTTTACATTAGATGAGGGTGGAAAAGATCCGGTGCTGGGAATCCGGTATTTAAGTGAGGCTTATCTAAAAGCAGATGAAAATTACAGCGGAAGATTTACCGTACCTGCAGTCGTTGATTTAACAACCGGGCAGGTGGTAAATAACGACTACTTTAACCTGACAAAATACTGGGAAGTGGAATGGAAGAAGTATCATAAGCCAGGTGCGCCTGATTTATATCCGGAAAATCTGCGCAGGGAAATCGACGAATTAAATGAGATTCTATACCATGAAATTAATAACGGAGTCTATAAGGCAGGTTTTGCAAGAAGTCAGGAAGCTTACAACGAGGCTTATAATCTGGTGTTCTCCCGCCTGGACTGGCTGGAGGAAAGGCTTGGTAAAAGCCGTTACCTTTTTGGAGACAGCATTACAGAATCCGATGTGCGCCTTTACGTAACTCTGGCACGCTTTGACAGTGCATATTATAATGGCTTTCAGTTAAACCGCAGCCGTATTACCGATTTTAAAAATCTCTGGGGCTATGTAAGAGATCTGTATTCGTTACCTGAATTTAAGGAAACGACTGATTTTGAAGCAATTAAGAAGCATTATCATTTGTGTGCGGTGGCTGGTAATCCATATAAAATCGTACCAAAGGGTCCGGATCTAACTTCATGGAATACGCCTCATGGCAGAGACAAAATCCAGTTTCATACAGGGAGCAGCCCAGTACCAAGACCCAGGCCAAAAGAGATCGAGAATGAAATCGATGAAAGAGGAGCCTTTATCCGCCAGCCCAATCACTTTACAACACCATTTGGAGAGGCAGAAGGAGAGTTAAAGGCAGAGAGGGGACGGTACCGGCTGTTTTGGGCAAAAGGCTGCCACTGGTCTAACCGGGCGTCTATCGTAAGAGAGCTGCTGGGTCTGGAAGAGGCGATTGGAATTAATCTTGTGGGGCACAGCAAAGAAAATAGTGCATATGGATGGGAATTCGTGTATAATGAGGACAGAAAAGATCCTGTTTTAAAAGCACAGTTTTTAAGCGAGTTTTATTACAATGCTGATCCTGATTACAAAGGTCGCTGCACCGTTCCGGCTCTGGTAGATATTACCACAAAAAAGGTAGTAAATAATGATTATCACAGGCTGACGAATTATTTCGAAACAGCATTCCGTCCGTTTCAGGCGGTTGATGCACCGGATCTTTATCCGGTTGAGTTAAGAAGTGAGATCGATGCCTATAATGACTGGCTGTTTCCAAATGTCAATAATGCCACTTACCGCATGATGTTTGCTCAGTCGATCACAGCCTATGAAGAGGCTTTTGACGATTTTTACCGTGCCATGGATCAGATTGAGGAACGGCTGTCTGCCAGCCGGTTTTTATTCGGAGATTATGTAACAGACAGTGATGTCAGACTTTTTGTAACGCTGGCAAGGTTTGATACCCATTACTACAGAAACCTTGGTCCCATTAAACGCAGAGTGGTGGACTATGAAAACATATGGGGATACTTAAAAGATTTATATGTGATCCCTGCATTTCGGAATAATACCTATTTCCGCGATATTGCGGCATCGAGATCAGATAACAAATCTCTTTTCCAGGATTTTAATTCCCGCTTTGTGGATCAGATTGATTACGAAGGCATCTGGTCAGCCCCGCAGAACAGAAAACAGTTAAGTAAAACTCCAGAAGAAAAGTTTAAAAGACAGGAATCAGTGACTAAATAATTCCAGGCAGGTGATTGAATGATTAACAGAAGCAGGCTGGTCAGCCAGTTTAAACGAATGGTGGAATTTGATTCAGAGACGTATCATGAGAGAGAAATTGCAGATTATCTGATTGAAGAGATGAAACAGCTGGGATTTGCCGTGAAAGAAGATGATGCTGGTATTCGTCTGAAAGAACGGATAGCAGGTTATGGAGATGCAATTCCAACAGGTAATCTCTACGGTTATTTAAAAGGCAATACGGCTGGAGAACCGGTTCTTTTATCCGCTCATATGGATACGGTGAGACCCGGAATTGGGAAGCATGCCACAGAGGATGAAAACGGTGTGATTACTTCTGAAGGAGAGACGGTTCTGGGAGCAGACGATCTTTCCGGAATTGCAGCCATATTGGAGGCAGTCCGCAGTATGAAGGAGCAAGATATTCCCCATTCGGATATTGAAGTTTTGTTCCCTGTGGCAGAAGAAAATTACGGAAAAGGCAGCCAGCTTGCGGACTATTCGACCATCCATTCCAAACAGGCATACGTGTTTGACTTAAGCGGTGAGATCGGCAATGCAGCGTTGGCAGCGCCTACCCTTCTGTCCTTTGAAATCAAAGTAAAGGGAAAAAATGCCCACGCCGGTTTCTGCCCCCAGCTTGGAATCAATGCCATAGAGATTGCAGCAACCGCCATATCCCGCATCAGGCAGGGGTGGGCTGACGAAGAGACTACGGTTAACATCGGAAAGATAAGCGGAGGAAAGCAGGGAAATATTGTTGCGGATGAGTGTATTTTAATTGGTGAGATTCGCAGCCTTAAGGATGACCGTGCTATGGAAGAATGGGAAAAGCTGAAAAAAGTCTTTGAAGAAGCTGCGGGCTGCCGCGGGGGAAGCATAGAAGTTACCTTTGAAAAGCAGATCGAGGCTTATGAAATCCATGAGGATGAAGAAGTGGTAAAGCGCTTTAGAAGGGTCTGCGATGACATTGGCGTAGAGGCCATCACCCATAAAACACTGGGCGGCAGCGATAACAACCATTTTGTACGCAACGGAATCAGGGGCATTGTGGTCGCCTGCGGTATGAATGAGGTGCATACCACAAGCGAATACACAACAGCAGACCAGTTGGAGAAAAGTGCACTACTGGCTCTGGGCCTTATGACCTGCCAACCCTCATGACGTACCAGCTCTGTCACGAAGTATGAGTTTTGCCAGATAGAACTCATCGTTGTCATCGATGTCGACAGAGTCGAAAGGATTCATAAAATAGGGATAAGTTTTTCCGCTGTAAAAATTACCATAGTTAAGAAAATTGGGGACAGATGTAAGATAGATGGCGCCGTTGATCCGGAAGCCGGATTTTACATCCTGTCTCCTTATTTGTTTTTTTAAGGAATCTGGCGTTTTAAGTTCACCGGTTTCAGCAATTTCCACGGACAGATAACATTTACAGTCATAAGGACAGACACTGATTACAGAATCGGCATGTTTTTCAAACAGCAAATTCATACTTTCCAGGATATGTTCTTCATTTCTCAGGGGAGAGGTAGGCTGAAGCAGCATAAAATAGTCATACTCCTTCCCAAGCTTTTTCATTTCATTTATTGCGTGGAGGATCACATCACCAGAGGCTGCTTCATCACCAGAGAGGTGAGGAGGTCGTAAAAATGGAGCTGAGGCACCAAGTTCTACCGCTGTCTGTTGATAAAGCTTTGAATCGGTAGATACAAGGATATCGTCAAAAAATCCTGCTTTTATGCAGGCATCAATGGTATATCCCATTAATGGCTTCCCATTCATTTCTTTGATATTTTTATCCCTGATGCCCTTTGAGCCGTTTCTGGCTGGTATTATTGCAAGAACTCTTTTATTCCGGATCATTACAGTCTCCAATCAATATCATAAAATTCTTTTTCTAAATGAATTCCCTTGTGAAACGCCTCTTTTATGCATGTCAGGATTTTTTGGCTGGTTCCCGGACAATCATAGGGATTTTCGTACTTATGGTTCTTGAGATCCAGATTCATTGCCTGAGTAATTGCATTACGGATGTTTTCGGCGGTTGTACCGCAGCTGATAACAGAATCTGGCTTTATTCTGCCTTTTTGCCGGAGTCCGATATCCACTGTGGGAACATGAAAGGCGGGAGTCTCCAAAATTCCGCTGGAAGAGTTGCCGATAACAAGCCTGCTCAGATTCATCAGACTTAAATACCGAAGGGAACCTAAAGAAGAAATGAATGCCGCCCGCTCCGGATGTTGTCTGGAATAGGATTTCGCCATTTCATTGACCTGAATTCCACCAGTGTCGGCGTTGCTCCCTGTAAACACCGTAAATAGCTCTGGAAAGGAATCCAGAGCGTCTAAAAGCGGCTGAAACTGATTTTTTGCACTGAAAGGATCCAGGGTAGCCGGATGGTATGTGACCAGGGAAAGAGGGGAGGGCAGAGCTGTATGAAGTGATTGTTCCAGCTGCTCTTTTGACAGGAGAGTCAGACTCTTAATCTGTTCTATGCCCAGTGCACCCACGTTAAAAACTCTGTCAGGCGATTCTCCCAGCTGGATCACCCGCTTTCTGTATTCTTCCGTGCTGGTAAAATGAAGATAACTCATTTTAGTGATTCCATGACGCATGCAGTCGTCATAAGCCCCCTGAGTCAGTTCCCCTCCATGTATGTGGGCGATTGGAATCTTGCAGATCACAGCGGCACTTGCTGCCGTAAAAATCTCATAGCGGTCTCCAAGAAGCAGTATCATATGGGGTTTTAACCGTTCAAAGGCCCCGGAAATACCAATCAGCTCCAGTCCCATGGATCTGCAGATGCCATAGGAAGTGTCACTGGCCAGATTCATTTCCACCATTTCGTCAATCACAATTCCGTCCTGTTCCATTGCCTGATAATCAAGTCCGAACCGGGTATCCAGATGAGTTCCCGTAACCAGAAGCTGTAGTTTCAAGTCCTGGTCTTTCATTATATTCCGGATTAATGGAGTCAGCAGACCGTATTCCGCCCGGCTGCCAGTTACCACACATAGTCTGATCATTCCCCTATTTTGTCATCCTTTCCATAGTTTCTGTCTGCAAGAGTGCCAAGAATCTGAGGAAGCTTCATAGGCGATATTCCAGGAGAGCAGCGTTTGGCACAGAGATTATCCATGGTAAATGGTTCTCCCATGGGAATGTCCTTTGCAGCTACCAGAAACTTTCTTACGTGATCCCGGTTTTTCAGTTCGTCTCCTGCAGGAGCTTTTATTCCGTTTCCCATTGCTTTTTCAATATTTCGCACACTATCAGCCATATGCTTAAATTCGTCTGGTTCCAGACTCATCCGGTGATCCGGCCCTGGCATGGTTTTATCAAGAGTCATATGCTTTTCAATGACGCAGGCTCCAAGTGCAGCCGCAGCCACCGCTACCTCGATTCCGGCAGTGTGATCAGAATATCCTGTTTTTTTATGAAACGTCTCTCTCAAGGTAATCATGGCGTTTAAATTTACATCTTCCATGGGTGTTGGATAAATACTGGAACAGTGGAGCAGTGTGATATCCTGTCCGCTCTGGTCCAGAAGCTTTAAAGCATCCTGTATTTCTGCGGGCGTTGACATTCCTGTAGAAAGGATAATTGGTTTTTTAAATGCAGCAGCTTTTTTTAAATAACAATAGTTTGTGATCTCACCGGATGGAATTTTAATGATCTCCATACCTATGCTGTCCAGATACTCCATGCTGTCCTCATCAAAAGGAGAGGACAGAAACCGGATGCCGCGTAACGTGCAGTAGTCGGAGAGAAGCTTAAAATTATTCCAGGATAATTCCAGATCCTTTAACATTTTAAATTGAGAATGATCCGTTCCTGTATTATGAAACTGATAATCTGCTTTTTTTGCTTTGGGAGTAGCTAATAGCTCTGCACGGAAGGTCTGGAATTTCACCGCATCAGCTCCTGCTGCACATGCGGCATCAATTAACTGTCTGGCAATGTTTAAATCCCCATTATGGTTCACTCCGGCCTCGGCTATTATCATAATTTTACTCAAAACGACCAACCTCCCTTGTAGGACTCCCATATACCAGCTTGTTTGAGGAAATGTCAGACAGGACCAGGCTTCCTGCACCGATCATGGAATTACTTCCAATGGTCAGATTCTGAATTACAGTACTTCCAGCACCTATATGGGTATTATCCCCTATTTTTACGTTGCCGCAGAGTGTACAGCCAGGTGCTGTGTGAGCAAAACTTCCAACTGTACAGCCATGTTCCAGAATCGAGCCGCTGTTAATGATACAGCCATTACCAAGGCTCACGCCCGCTCCTATGACTGCTCCTTTTCCTATAAAGATCCCTTCCCCCATATGAAGATCTGTGGGTAGTACAGCACTTTTATCAATAATGCAAGGGAGCTGATAGCCGATAGCCTTACACTCTTCAAAAAGCCGGATTCTTGTCTGTGGATTTCCTACGCTACCGATTGCAATTACCGCATATCGGATCCCTCTGCCATAAATATCTGCAAGAAGTTCATCAGATCCAAGCACCATAATACCGGAGACTGTCATTCCACGGCTTTTGCCGTTGTCTAAGATCCCTTCAATCTGGTATTCTTTTTTTGAACGAATGGTATCAATTACACTCTCCGCATGACCTCCGCCGCCAAGGAGGATGAGTTTCTTTTTCATAGTTTCATTCTCTCAGCCATTTTTTTCATTTCACTGAATTCCCCCATGTCAAGCCATGTGCTGTCCATAACCGGGTAAGCGCCCACTTTTTCGTCATTCTTCATGCACAGGCGGATTAAATCCGGCATGTCAAACGGTGTGTCCGAGGGAATATATTTTAAAATATCTTTTTCCAGTACATAAAGCCCTGTACTGACCAGAAATTCATACTTTGGTTTTTCACTCATGGATTGAATACAGCCGTTTTGGTCTAAGGAGATTACTCCATAAGGAATCTCATAGTTTTTCATTGCTGTCACAACCGTAATCTGATTTTTACTTTTTTGATGGAAAAGAAGGAGCTTTGCATAATTGATATCAACCAGAATATCGCAGTTGCTGACAAAAAAACTTCCGGGAATCTGATCCTTTACAAGAGTCAGGGATCCTGCTGTTCCAAGGGCTTCCTTTTCCTCCACAAAATGAAGATGATAACGCCGATCTCCGTTAAAATATGCTTTAATCAGCTCTTTTCTGTAATTAACGGTTAAATAGAACTCTGTAAATCCATAGGACATCATCTGATTCATGATTCGTTCCACGATTGGGGTATCTCCGATGGGAATTAGTGGTTTTGGAATAATCTTTGTATAAGGGTAAAGCCTGGAACCTTTCCCTCCTGCCATGATTACTACCGGAGTTTTCCTTTTCCTTACAGGCTGCTTCTTTTCAGGCTGCAGTTCATTCCAGAAGACCAGATCAAGGACCTGGCCGCTGTCACTTACCACAGGGAGCCCTTCAATTCGCTTTTCCTTCATGATATTCAGTGCTTTGGAAAGTTCCTCTTCTTTTATAACAATGGGGGAGGGGTTCATGATATGATGCACTGGCATGGACAAATCCTTGTTTTGCAGAATCCACCGGCGGATATCTCCATCTGTTATAACACCTGTCAGCTTTCGATTATTTACAACCAGCAGCATTTTCATAGCCGTCTCATCTAACTGCCGGATTGCATCTCTGATTGGAATGTCCGGCGTAACAAAGAATTTTTCCACGTCCATGCCAATCCCTCCTTCTGGTTGTCAGCTTTTCCTTAAAGCCTCTATAACATAGTTTATGTCTGCTTCCGTTATATTTACACTGCAGGGCAGATTTATGATTCTGTTTTGATAGTAAGGCGCTTTTTCAATATAATAGGCCTGGCAGCTCTGATACATGGTCTGTGTGTGATTCAGTTTCCAGATGGGCCTGGACTCAATTCCTGCTTCTTTCAGCTGTTTCATAAGAGAATCTCTTTTTAAGGCCTTGTTTGTTAAAAGAAGTGAGTAAAACCAGTGATTGTTTCTGGCTTTTTCGTTAAATGGCATCAGCTTACCATCCTCAAAATTCTCAAGCCCTTCCCTGTAATAATTATAATTTTGTTCTTTCATGTGGATATAATCTTCCAGACATTCCAGCTGCCCCACTCCAAGGGCTGCCTGCATATTGGTCATCCGGTAATTGTAGCCAATGTGATTGTGGACATAAAAGAGAGTATCATCCTTTGCCTGAGCCGCCAGATAGGCACATCGTTCCACATCAGCCGCCTTTTTTGCAGTCACCAGTCCACCGCCGCCGGTTGTGATGATTTTATTGCCGTTGAAGGAATAGGCTCCGAAATCACCCATGGTGCCTGCAAATTTCCCCTCATATAGCCCGTCTGTATATCTGGTTCCAAGTGCTTCTGTGGCATCTTCAATCAGCTTTAAGCCATACTCATCAGCCAGACGGACGAGGGTCTCCATATCTGCCATATTACCAAAAACATGAACCACTGTGATAGCCGTGATAATCCGTTTGGATTTGTTATTTCTAAGACCTAAAGTGGTTTTTGTGCATTCCTTTTTTAGAAAATCTTCCAGTTTCTGGCAATCCATATTCAGTGAATCATCACAATCCATAAAGACTGGTTCTGCACCCAGATATTTTACAGGATTCACCGCGGCAATAAAAGTCAGTGCAGGTACGATCACTTCCTGACCTGGTTTTACCCCGGAAAGAAGGTAAGACAGATGGAGAGCAGCTGTGCCGCTTTGGACCGCAGCTGTTTGCTTTATCTTTAAATAATCAGCCATTTCATGTTCAAATCTGGTTACATAGCTGCCTGAAGTAGAGACCCAGCCATTTGAAATTGCCTCGTCTACATATTTTTTTTCATTGCCTTTGATTACAGGCACAGATAGGGGAATCATGGGATGCCTCCTGTGGTTTCTATTAAATGTTATACCGGTCTGTCCGGTAATGGTTTAAATTGTTTTCCATCCAGTGTATGGTTTCTTCCAGACCCTGAGATAAGGTATATTGCTGTTTCCAGTTTGTCAGGGCTTTCAGCTTTTTATTTGATCCAAGAAGTCTGGTCACTTCGCTTTTTTCCGGGCGCAGTCTTTCATTTTCACAGATGATCTCTGCCTTTGGATTAATCTGACGGATCAGCTCCCGGGCAAGTTCCCCGATAGAAATTTCTATTCCGCTGGCTATATTGATTTCTTCTCCCACGGTGTGTTCCGATGATTCGATTTCAATAAAGCCGCTGACAGTATCCTTTACATAATTAAAATCTCTGGTAGGAGTGAGGCTTCCCAGATGGATGTCTTCCTTTCCTGCCAGAAGCTGACTGATAATTGTGGGGATGACTGCCCTGGCAGACTGTCTTGGGCCATACGTATTAAACGGCCGCACTATTGCAACAGGAAGAGAAAAACTCCTGTAAAATGATTCTGCCAGCCGGTCCCCGCCTATCTTCGTAGCGGAATAAGGGGACTGGGCTTTTAATGGATGAGATTCATCAATGGGAACATAGTCGGCACTGCCGTAGACTTCTGAAGTGGATGTAATTAAGACTTTGCCAGTTTCCAGGGCTCTTGCAGCCTGAAGAATATTTAAGGTTCCCTTAACATTGGTATCCACATAAGAATCAGGAGACTCATAGCTGTATGGAATGGCAATCAACGCTGCCAGGTGAAAGACAGAATCCACACCGGACACAGCAGTCCTTACTCCATTGGGATCCCGGATGTCTCCGCTATGTATTTCTATTTCATCCTTGATATGTGCGGGAAGAGTATCAAGCCAGCCGTAGGTACCAAAGGAGTTATAGTAGACAAATGCTTTTACCTCATATCCCCGGTTGACAAGCTCTTCTGTCAGATGGCTGCCGATAAAGCCGTCTGCTCCCGTGACCAGTACCTTTTTCATGATGTTCCTCCTCACTCATGATGATTGTCAAAAACCTTTACCCGGTAAGTAACGGTATTGTCCGGGACAGAAAAACAAAACTCCCCGTGCATGTTAGTCTGAGCGAAACCCAGATAGACCCCTTCCCAGTCGTCTTCTTTCAGTTCTTCATTAAATACATTTACCATTCGTTCCAAAATAATGATGGCGCCTCTCACTGGAACACGATTTTTGTAGCGGACCATCCCCCTGATTATTCCACGTGCCATGACATTTCCCCTTAATTAACTGGTGAGGACCGGTTCGTAGATATCGAACTGGTAGTTGATTTGCGGATTCTTTTCTACCACAATGGCAAACTCTCCGAATTGATTGGTCATTACATAACCAAGATCCTTTTTTGTAAGAGAGGCCACAGCGATAACACGGACGACAGCACCTTCCACAGCTTCGCACCGGTTATTATAAACGGTTCCGGTCAGCAGTACTTCAGGAACGTATTCCATGGTAATGACCGCCGAAGCTATATTTCTGTTATTAAAATTCTTTGGTGATATTAAAAGTTCTGTATAGCAGCTCAACAAATATCCCCCTTTCCCTCAGTGATTAATGGGGCGAAGACCGAAATCTCATATTTCATGTCAGGCCGTGCCTCAAGGGAAAAGACATAACGCCCCGCTTCATCTGTAATTGCGTAACCAAGTACAGTGGAAGTGTGATTCACCATATCGACCTGGGTGATCTGTACGGCAGCTCCGGCGCTGGGGGTCTGATTCAGGCAGTAAACCGTTCCCTTGATAATTTGAAAGTTGATTCGGCCAAGATGAAAATCAAAATGATTTTCTCTGCAGGGCAGAAGCCTGGAGCCTCTTATGGTGAAAGAGGAATGTTTATGACAGTCCATGGTTTCGTTTCGCCCCCTTTCTTTCCTTCTTTACTTGTTTTGGGTATAAACGGTCACATTTAACTGCTGACTGTCTTTCGTAACTTCAGCACTGATGATATTTCCTTCCTGCTCTTTTCCATTTACAATCATTTTGGATACTTTCATTTCCTTGTAATTGTTCTTAATTGAATCAAATTGAACGTCGTCTTCCATATGCATACCCTCTATTCTCATAGGATTTACTAAACTATATGCGATTGGTAGAATTCTGATACCGTAGAGACAATGGTATCCTTAACCTCTGCCAGTATTTTATTGAGGCATTCCAAGTATTCATTTAAAAAATTTGTCTGATATTGAAGGTCGGAAGTTAATCTGTCAAAATCTTTTGCAGACATGTGGTTGTTTTTTTCTTTCATATCATAAAGAAATTCCGTAAAATACCCTCCAATAAACTGGTTGTATGGGTCATTTTCAATGTTATTTACAATTTGCAGGATATATAAGATTCTCTGAAGATCAATATCGTCTTCCTCAACCTCCAGAAGGGATTTCGAATTATTTTCAGATAGTATTATCTGGCACAATTCCAATCCCTGACTGGTTTTAGTCAGATAGTTATCCAAAAATTCCAAAATGGTTTTAATTGTCTTTTCAGGATTTATATTCAGCTCATGATCTGGTCTGCAGGGAGTTTTTCTTCCGGAAAAAGTACCTTTTTCCAATATCTCACTTAATTCTCTGTGAGGGGCTCCTTTTATTTCAGCTCCATAAGAACAGTTAATAAATTGGACACGGGGCCGGTCTTTATAACAGCTGATATAATACTCAAGATTCCGTCTGAAGGAATCCAGGGTTACAGTTGTTTCTATTGGATTTCCGTTGATATCTTTAATTAAAATCTGAGCATCATACCGGCTGGTGCTGTCAAAGGGAAATAGTGCGCTGTCTGCGTGATGTTTTTTATTTGTAAGTGCAAAATCCTGACCAGTAAGAAGAATGGGGGAACAGCCCAGCATATTGGCGATGTCAATACAGGCATGGGATACGGATCCGCCGCAATAGACCGATTTCACATTCTCCATTCCTTTTATCGTATGTGAAAGCAGAAGAGAAATCAGAATTTTCTCACCGCTATAATCCCTGAGAAGATAACGGTTGCTGTATTCATAAAATGCCAGCGGTACGTCTAAATCCAGATAATCTTTCATCATTTCGTAATTAGCATCTACCGGATCAACGGAAACAACCATATCCGGAACAATTCCGTTCTCAACAAGTGCTTTCAATGTTCTGCTTCCTGTAATGATAAAGTAATCGTTCAGCTTATCTCTCTGCTTTACCATATCCTTTATATTCTGATCAAGAGAAGAACCCCCGGAGACTACAATGGCGGGAACATCCTTGTTGGAAAATACATAGTTGTTGACTGGAGTAGCCTGATTAATTATTTTCATGTTTGCAATCATATTCTTAATGAAAACATTTTTAAAGCGCTTGGCTAAGTATACCTGAGAGGCAGCATTGGTGATAGTCCAGTCCAGGTGCTCAATAAGCCGGTCATATTCTTTTTTATAGATTTTCTGGTAATTTCCAAAAGCATAAAAATAGATATTATTGATATTCTTAAGAGTAATGGTCTGTTCAAATATCTGCTTCACCAGTTTTTCTTCGTAAAAGACAAGGCGGATATTATCGCTTAAGGCCGCTTTAAACTGCTTGAAAACGGAGGGGTTCGGTTCGAAGATAATGACATTATTTTTGCTGCAG
This sequence comes from Lacrimispora xylanisolvens, assembly GCF_002934545.1. Taxonomy (GTDB): domain Bacteria; phylum Bacillota; class Clostridia; order Lachnospirales; family Lachnospiraceae; genus Lacrimispora; species Lacrimispora xylanisolvens. Next base: position 96,636 of record NZ_PTJA01000004.1, on the reverse strand, counting down.
AGACATTTTTTTAATTGCTCTAAATAAGATCCTGTGTCAATGCCGAATAAAAAAATAAGAGAATCGAATTTTAATCCATCCAGAGTATCTATAAGCTTGCGAATTTCCTGGTCGTAATGTGCAATGTCTGCCAGATATTCATATTTCCCATCTTTTTTTATACGGCAGACTTTATATCCATCAGAAGTTTTAATGATTTTCATAGCTTCCTCCACAAGAATGGTGGCCTTAAGCCAATGACTATAAAGGCGAAAATGCCAGCAGCTGGTACTGTCTGCCGGGTATTCTGGGCAGAGAGACCCCATAAGTGCCATCTGCAAGAGAAAACGTGACACCGATCCTAATCACCCGGGAAGGATCCGCGTCATCAAGGATGCGCACTTCAACGGCAGCATTTGGCAAAGGATCTCCGGTAGGGGTGTATACCGTTCCTGTAAGAAACAGATACGAATCACATGTTAGATTCACATCAGCAGTCACAACTCCGGAGCAGATTAACTGGCAGCCTGTAAAACATAATTTAGATAACATATCATGCCTCCTTTATAGAGGGTGACCCCAAAAAGAGATTTAAGGACACCCCCGGAGTGCTACTACTTGGAGTAGAATTTAATTGTAAGTCCAACACCAGCCCTGGTTGAAATGCCGTAAATTGCATTTGCGTCTGTAAACGTTGTATAGGTTGGAGTCGCAGTTGTCGGAGTTCCGGATGTCCAGATAGCGACAGCACCACTTCTTAAGATTGTATTGCTAAAGACAGCAGTACCTCTGACTAAAAGCAGTACCCAGCTTGTTGTTGAAATTTTTGCATGAAGAACAATACCTGATGCAGCGGATGCTGCTCCGATTGTTTTAGCAATTGGTTTATAATTAGCCATAATAACGCCCCCACTTGTTTTAGTAATAGAAATACGTATTTCTTATATATAGTATGTACTAATTACAAAACGGTGAAATTGCCGCCTCCCGCATGCTTCCAGTCTTTTATTTCGTACTCTCTTTTTCAGACTTAAACTGTCCAGGCGTCACGCCTGCATGCTTTTTAAATACCCGGATAAAGTTCTGCTGGGAATTAAATCCTGTAGTGGAAGCAATCTCTTTTACCGGTTTACTGGTAGTCATAAGCAGTTCTTTGGCCTTTTCTATCCGGTACTGGTTTAAATAGTCCACAAAATTAATTCCAAAGCTTTCTTTAAAAAGCCTGCTCAAATAACTGGTGGTGGTCTTGCACTGTTCTGCCAGCAGGTTCAGGGAAAGATTTGGGTCTGCATAGCTCTCTTCAATGCAGCGTTTTGCCCGAATTAAATACTTATGCTGCTGCTTTAAATATTTTTCTGACAGAAGGTTTACGGCAGCCGTACAAAACGGCACCATATACTCCTGCATACAGGCAGGATTCTCTGCGCATTGGGAGGAATAGGGGTCGGGATCAAAGAGGAATGCGTATTCTTTTTCTTCGGCTTCCGTAATGCGGTAGGAAGCAAGTGTATTTAAAAAAGCCAGACGGTAATATTCATAAGCTCTGCATATCTCCTCGGGATTACCGTCGTGAGGCAGGGTATGGCAGATATGGAGTGCCTTTTTTAAAGCTGTGTCAGTATCCCCTTTCATAATTAACTCTGAGATTGATTTCATCTGCAGCTGAAAGAAATGATGGTTGAACTTTACAGAGTCTTCCTCACTGCGCACAGTTTTTTCATTGGTTTTTTTGGAAGGGTATTTCTGTCTGGCCAGTCTTTCCAGGCTTTCCTGATAAGAAAAGGATACATTCTGAATCGAACTGCATTTGGGACCAATTTCCAGTAATACACCGTTACTCCGGTCATCGTTGGATTGAAAAAAGGCTTGTTCCACCTTAATTTCAAAATCTGTAATTTTACTATATCCAAGGTCTGCTATAAACTGAATAATCACTGCATAAAGGGATTCGTCGATCTGCTGCAGTACATATCTGCAGATACCATCTGAATTCCGTTTAAGGATCTGCTTTAAACTGTCAGTGAGATGGTTTTTTAAAACCGGATCAGCAAAATCCAGAAAAGTGACTGTGATCACTTTGCAGGGATCTTCAGTATTTAAAGGACTGCCTATATTTGTTAGTATGCTTTTAATATAAGGGAGATCCATTGGTTTTCCGCTCAACAGGTCAAAGTAAAATTCCTTGGAAATTTTTGGAATCATATTACTTAAAATATAATCCAGCTGATATTTATGATTGGATATTTTTAAAAAGCTTTCTGTTAGATAATCCCATTCATTCTTGCTGTCAGCATTGTTACCACTGCTTTCCTCCAATGAAATCATTTTCTTTAATTTCTGAACAGGCATATAGCTTAAGTAAAGAACGCATACAGACAAAAGACTGCTTAAAACTAAAATAAGGGCAAAATAAGGGAGAGAATTCATGAACACCATGCGTGTGGAAGGCATGAAAGCCGTATCGTCAACCAACAGAACCAGATTAATTCCGGTCTGATCAGACTGACAGAAATAATAGTGCTGATTGTCGGAATATATGGTATTTCTACCCTCTTTTATATACCCAGGTATCAGATCAATCAATCCTTCTGGCACCCTGTCATAATCCAGCATGCCGGGAAAGAGCGGATTAAAATTATTATCATAGGCCAGAAGATGGCTATAGGATGTCTGGGCTGCCTCCAGTGCATCCGAAAGGACTGAAGACTTCATCTTCATAAACAGTGTTCCCAGTCCTTTTTCCCCGTTTAAGGGAAAGTCTCTCACCATATAAACTCTGTCCTTATAAATTTCAATGGAGGTGGTACGTCCGCTTTTCAGAAGAACAGTGGAAGGGCGGGAGGCAAAGTGTCTGTCTACCAGATCTCTCTCCCGAAAAAAGTCAAGGGAACATTTTTCATAGGTAGATGTAAGCACCTGATTGGTTTTTCTTATGTAGAGATAAATTTCTTCCATTCCTTCTGTTTCCTGGCAGTAACCGTTTAAAACTGACCATACCTGATAATTGGCTACAGAGTCTAAAGGCTTTGGCGTCACCACGGAATCCACAATGCTTGCATCATAGGTAATATGCGTCAGGGAGTTGTGAAAACCGGAAAATAATGTGTCCAGTGTCTTAATGGAAACTTCCAGAGTGTTGGTGTAGATCAGGTTATTATTTTTTAGAAAGGTGGCCGTAGTCTGATGGTTGACTACCATGGATACCACTGCCATTAAAATTCCGCTGAAAGCAGCCATGACAGTAAAAAGCTGTGTGAGAAGTTTTTTGTTCCGGAATTTACGTAAGATGTCTTTTAAATTATGATTCATGTATGATGGCCCCTCCCAGGTGTAGAAAATTATGTAAATGTCACAAAAATAAGTATATAAGATTTAAAGATTGATAACAAGTGCTGAAAGAAGCCTATCTTTTGATAAATTTTGTACTATTAACAAATATTATCTTTTCAGGGCAAATAATGGAAACCAGTTGAAGAATGGGATATTTACAGTCTGCATACCAGTAGGCTATACTCACCATACAGCAACGAGCTCGGTTTGGTGTGAATTTGTATGGAGAAAGGGAAAGAACATTATGAGAAAAAGAATTATTTGCTGTCTGCTGGCGGCTGTCCTGGGGATTGGCACACTGTCAGGCTGCGGGGGCGGCACAAAGAGCAGTACCCCGGGAACAAACGCGGAGGGCGGTACGGAAACCTCTGCAGGTAAAAAAGAAGGCGGAGAGAATGTTGTGACATTTTCCATGTCTGAAGATGTCTACACATGGGATCCAATGGGACAGCCGGTTGTTCCGTTTTACAGCATTCAGCTTCTGATTTACGATATGCTGGTTCGTACGGACCACGCAGGTAATTATGAACCAGGTCTTGCTACAGAATGGAGTGTATCCGATGACGGTCTGGACTGGACATTTAAATTAAGACAGGGAGTCAAATTCCATAATGGAGAAGACTTCAATGCGGACTCAGTAAAGGCAACTCTGGAAAGAGGTGCGTTTAACAATACCTTAAATATGAATTTCCTCTGGTCTGATATTGAATCTGTGGAAGCGTCAGACGAATATACAGCTGTTATACATTGTAAGAAGCCAATCGGCGATATGCTGAACCAACTTACCTATATGCCTATGCTGCCGGCAAAGGCTCTGGCAGAACAGGGAGAGGATATGTTTAAGACAAGCCCTGGTACAGGTCCATGGAAGTTTGTCAGCTGGGATCCGGGTAATGAAGCCGTATTTGTAAGAAACGATGATTACTGGGATTGGGGCGATCAGAAATCCAATGTGGATAAGATCATCTATAAGCCAATATCGGAAGACACCACCCGTGTATCCAGTATGAGAACCGGTGAATTTGATTTGATATCCAACATTCCCCCGGATCAGGTGGATGTACTTTCCGGAACAGATGGAGTGACGGTGGATTCCAAGCCAGGTACAACCATCAGCTGGATGGCTCTTCAGTCCGGACAGGGAAAGCCCTTTGCAGATAAAAATGTGCGCCTTGCCCTGACCCACGCCATTGACCGCAAGTTAATTGTGGAAAGCATTCTTGGTTCCGGTTCCCCTGCTTACTGGCCTGTAATGGAAGGCGTTACGGGATACGATAAGGATTTGGAAAGCAAATACAACCAGTATGATCCAGAGCTTGCCAAGAAACTTTTAAAAGAAAGCAGCTACAAGGGAGAAGAAATCTATTTCATGGCTATTGACGGAAAGGTACCCCGTACAAAAGAGGTGCTTCAGGCAGTCATGTCCATGATGACAGAAGCAGGATTTAATGTAAAACTGGAAATCATGGAAGGCGCTACGTTTGTAACAAAGCGTTCTGCCGGAGATTATGATATTGCATTCTCCAATGTATTTTACAACAACGGCTCTCCATGGAGACATATGATAACACACTGGCTGTCCGATTCCTGTAATACCCAGCTTGAAAATCCTGAGATCACTTCCCTGTTAACAGAGGCCAGACAGACCATTGACAGAAGCAAGCAGGATGAGTTGTTAAAGCAGGCGTTTACATTAATGATGGAAGACGGAGGCCGTATGTGCTACTTCATCAATCTGGATACCATCAATGCCTATTCCAATAAGCTGAGCGGAGTAAAGCTTTACAACGACACTATTATTGACCTTTCAAGAGTCATGAAAAACTAATCTATAACCAGGGGGTAATGAAATGCAGAATTTCATGCAGTTTATGGTAAAAAGACTGCTGTCAGCGGTTATCGTGCTGTTTGGCGTATCCATTGTAGCCTTTGGACTTATGCGTCTCGCCCCGGGCAATCCGGCAGCTCTTATGCTGCCGGATAATGCTACAGTGGAGCAGATTGCAGCCGTAGAAGCGAAAATGGGATTGAATAAACCGCTTATTCAGCAATACTTAATCTACATTGGGGATGTTCTCCACGGAAATCTGGGTACATCTATTTTTTTTAACCGTTCTTGCGGAGAACTGATATTCGGACGCCTTCCGGCAACTGGTTTACTGACCTTTGCTGCAGTGGTTGTATCCATTTTAGTCAGTTTTCCCATGGGTATTATATCGGGAATTAAGAAGGGATCAGCAATTGATTTTTTCTCCATGGTATTTGCTCTTTTAGGAATGTCCATGTCCCAGGTCTGGCTTGGGCTTCTCTTTATCCTGTTTTTCGGAGTTTTTATGGGAGTGCTTCCCACACAGGGGTACGGTTCCTTCCGGAATCTGATTCTTCCGGCACTTACCCTTGGGCTTCCCCTGGCTGCTTTAGTTACAAGAATGCTCCGTTCCGGAATGTATGAGGTACTGGAAGAGGATTACATTACAGCGACAAAGGCAAGAGGAATCGGTAATTTTAAGATCTATACCAGATATGCTTTAAAAAATGCGCTGCTTCCTACCATCACCATCATTGGGATGCAGATCGGACAGCTTCTTGCAGGGGCGATTATAGTGGAACAGGTATTTGGCTGGCCGGGGCTTGGAAGTCTGACTGTAAAAGCCATTAACATGAGAGATTTTCCACTGATTCAGTCTATTCTGCTTGTGACGGCTTCCCTGTTCGTAATCATTAATATTTTGGTGGACATCATCTACGTGGCTGTTGATCCGCGCATGAGTCTGAATTAGGGAGGGAACAACATGAAAAAAAGTGAATTGCTTCGAAGGATGAAAAAATCGAAGTTCTTTGTAATCGGGCTGGTTATAGCAGTTTTTGTTACTCTGGCAGCTTTCACTTCTCCGCTGTTTGTGGTTCATGATCCCATACAGTCGGATTTAAGGAAACGTCTGATTTCACCGGAATTCCTTGCAAACGGAATAAACGGATACATATTGGGCACAGATGCCCTTGGACAGGATATTTTTACAAGACTGGTTACGGGCTGCCGCATCTCTTTGCTAATTGCAGCAGCAGGAGTGCTGATCCCTGCTTTAATCGGAACGGCACTGGGAGCGATTGCCGGATTTTTCGGAGGCACCATCGATAATGTTATCATGCGTATCTGTGATATACAGCTCTCCATTCCCACCATGGTACTGGCAATTACCGTAATGGCAATCTTCGGCAACAGCGTACCCAATCTTTTACTGGTTCTTGCCATTGTGGGCTGGACCTCTTATACAAGGGTGGTGCGGGGAAGTGTAATGGGAATCCGCAACAGCGAATTTATCCAGGCATCAAGAGTACTTGGCGCTTCCAATGCCAGGATACTGATCACCCAGGTTCTTCCCTGTGTACTGACTCCGCTCATTATCTTAATGAGCCAGCAGATCGGATTTGTCATTCTGACGGAGGCAAATTTAAGCTTCCTGGGCATGGGAGTTCCCCTTCCCAATCCGTCTCTGGGCTCCATGATTGCAGATGGCAGAGAATATATTGCCACTGCACCCTGGACGGTAGTTGTTCCGGGAGTCACATTAATGATCATTGTACTGGCATTTAACTTCCTTGGTGACGGAGTACGCGACATACTGGATCCCAAAAACAAAGATTAAGGCTGGAGGCGACAACATGGCACCATTGTTGGAAATAAAAGATTTGCATGTAGAATATAAAACCGGGCGGGCAACCGCAAAGGCGCTGAATGGAATTAATTTAACCATTGAGCGGGGAGAAGCACTGGGACTTGTGGGGGAGACTGGAGCTGGTAAGACAACCATCGCCTTATCTGCCTTAAAGCTTCTTCCAAGAGAAGTGGGCAACATAACCGGAGGTTCCATACTTTTTGATGGAAAATCGGTTCTGGATATGAATCACAAAAGCTTAGAGGAGATGAGAGGAAACAAAATATCCATGATATTCCAGAATCCCCTAAGCTCTTTAAATCCATTATTTACGGTTGGAGAACAGATTTCCATGGTAATCAGAAAGCATGAAAAGCTAAGTAAAAAAGAGGCCGCAAAAAGAGCCCAGGAGCTTTTAGAACTGGTGGGCATTGCAAAGTACCGTTTAGATGATTTTCCCCATCAGTTTTCCGGCGGTATGAGGCAGAGAGTGGGTATTGCAGCAGCCCTTGCCTGTAATCCGGAGCTTCTGATTGCGGATGAACCCACCACAGCCCTTGATGTGACCATACAGGCACAGATTTTAGAGCTGATGAAGGAACTGCAGAGAAAACGTTCCAGTTCTCTGCTGATGATTACCCATAATCTTGGAATTATTGCAGAACTTTGCCAGAAGGTTGCGGTCATTTATGCCGGAACCATTATCGAATACGGCACTGTGGAGGAAGTTTTTACAAACCCCAGGCATTGGTATACAAAAGGGCTTTTAGGTGCCATTCCAAACTTAAGCGGTCCCAGAAACCGTCTGGCTTTCATTCCGGGAAATGTGGCAAATGCCTGTTTACTGCCTGACGGCTGTAAATTCCATCCCCGCTGTAACTCCTGTACTGACCGCTGCAGGAAGGAAGTGCCGCCGCTTCAGGAATACGGGTCAGGTCATCTGGTGGCCTGTTTTGAGAGGGAGGAAGCAAATTAATGGAGAAGCAGAATCTTCCGGTGATTGAAGTCCGGAATTTAAAGAAACATTTTAAAGTGAAAAACAAAGGAGTCCTTCATGCGGTTGACGGTATCAGCTTTTCAGTCATGCCAGGGGAAACTCTGGGGCTGGTGGGGGAATCCGGCTGCGGAAAGTCAACAGTAGGAAATGTAATCATGAGGCTTCATAAAGCAACTGACGGAGAGGTCCTTTATAAGGGAAGCAGCGTTCTGGACTCCAAAGGTGATGAAAGCATGGATTTCAGAAAGAAAATCCAGATCATTTTCCAGGATCCCTATTCCTCATTAAATCCCAAAAAGACCATTCAAAGCATTATGGAGGAGTCCTACCGGATCCATAACCTCTGTTCAGGAAATGAACGGCGGCAGAAGATTGAAGAGATCATTGAGCTTTGCGGACTGGAGAAATATGTACTGGATAAATATCCCCATGAGCTGGATGGAGGAAAGCGTCAGCTGGTTGGGATCGCCAGAGCATTATCCTTAGGACCGGAGTTTATCGTCTGTGATGAACCGGTATCCTCTCTGGATGTATCAATTCAGGCCACCATTATTAATCTGCTCATGGATCTGCAGAAAAAGATGAATTTATCCTTCCTGTTTATCTCTCATGATTTAAGTGTGGTAAGGCATATTTCCCAGAAAGTGGCAGTGATGTATTTAGGGCAGATTATAGAGATGGCGCAGACTGACGAAATATTTGCCAATGCACTTCACCCCTATACCATCGCCTTGCTGTCAGCAGTTCCAAAAATTAATTTTAAAGAGAAAACAAACAGGATTGTACTGACCGGAGATGTGCCCAGCCCCATCAATCCGGGAGAAGGCTGCAGATTTGCTCCCAGGTGCTTTTTATGCAGAGATATCTGTAAAACCCAGAAGCCGGATTTAAAGGAAGTGGAACCAGGCCACTATGCAGCCTGTCATTTCCATGAAGAATCAAGGGAAAAAGCCAGAAAGCTGGAAGCAGGGAGGAAATGATGGATACAAAAATCAGAGACATTCAGGTAATACTCACGGCACCGGAAGGAATTAATCTGGTGGTTGTAAAGGTAATAACCAATCAGCCAGGGCTGTATGGACTTGGCTGTGGGACCTTTGCCTACCGTCATCTGGCAGTAAAGACCGTAGTGGAGGAGTATCTAAAGCCTCTTCTTACAGGCAGAGAGGTGGACCGGATCGAAGATATCTGGCAGCTCATGCATCAGAACGGATACTGGAGAAACGGACCAATAGAAAACAATGCAATTTCCGGGGTGGATATGGCATTATGGGATATTAAAGGAAAGATGGCAGGCATGCCGGTATACCAGCTGTTTGGGGGGAAATGCAGGGAGGGAATTCCCGTTTACCGCCACGCAGACGGAAGGGATGCACAAGAAGTCTGTGAAAATATCCTGCGTTATAAAGAAATGGGTATTACCAATATCAGGTGCCAGTGCGGCGGTTATGGAGGAGACAGCTATGGAACGGTTCCGGCTACCGCTCCTAAGGGAGCTTTAAGCGGTGTGTATCTGGATTCCAGAGAATATATCCACAATACGGTCAAACTGTTTGAAGACATCAGGAATCAGATCGGATTCGATATGAATCTGGTTCACGACGTTCATGAACGAATTGCGCCAGTGGATGCGATTAAGCTGGCAAAAGCACTGGAACCTTATGATTTATTTTTCCTGGAGGATCCGGTTTCCATTGAGCAGCTGCCCTGGCTTAGAAATCTGCGGGAGCAGACAAGTATTCCCATTGCAGAGGGAGAGCTGTTTAATAATTCTGTGGAATGGAAGCAGATAATCGCAGAACACTTAATTGACTTTATCCGGGTTCATTTAAGTCAGATCGGAGGCATTACTCCGGCGAGAAAGCTTCAGATTTTTGCCGAGCAGTACGGGGTAAGAACGGCGTGGCACGGACCTGGAGACATGTCACCCATTGCCCATGCAGCCAATATTCATTTAGATCTTTCTGCACCAAATTTCGGTGTACAGGAGTGGTCGGGAATTGAGCCGCCAAACTTTGTAATTCAGGATCTAAAAGGTCCAAGAGGAGCGCTTTTAGAGGTATTTCCGGGACTTCCGGAATTTATGGATGGCTATGTGTATGCCAATGATAAGCCAGGTCTTGGAGTTGATATCAATGAAAAAGAAGCTGCAAAATATCCATGCGAAAATACCGTTGTCACCTGGACTCAGACCAGGCGCAGAGATGGTGCGCTTCAGACCCCTTAATTAATAGCAGAAGAAACAAGGAGGAAACAACAATGAAGTCTTGTGTAATTACCAGCCCGTTTCACTATGAGATCCGTGAAATTCCCATTCCAGAACCAGGTGATAATGAAGTGTTAATTCAAATGAAATCAGCCGGTGTATGCGGCAGCGATTTACATATCTACAGGGGAGAGAATCCCTGTTCCACCTATCCTCTGGTACCTGGTCATGAAAATGCCGGTATTGTGGCAAAAACAGGTAAAAATGTTACAAATGTTAAAGTAGGAGATCACGTAGTGGTGGACTTAATCATTACCTGCGGTGAATGCTATCAGTGCACTCATGGCAGAGAAGAAGTATGCGAACATGTACTGGTGAGAGGCAGCGGTACTGACGGAGGGTGGAGAGAGTATTTTACAGCACCTGAAGATGATGTATATAAAATAGAAGATTCCATTCCATGGAAAGACGCTGCCTTAATCGAGCCCATTGCCATAGGAGCTCACTGTACCAAACGGGGCAGAATCCAACCTGATGATACCGTATTTATACTTGGAACCGGAACCATTGGAACGATTATTCTTCAGGCCTGCAAGGTAATCGGAGCAAAGGTGATCTGCTGCGATATTGACGATGATTCTTTAATCCGTGCGAAATCCTTTGGAGCAGATGAGACAATTAACAGCAAAACAGAGGACATTGCTGAAAGAATATCCCAGATTACCGGCGGACATGGCTGTACGGCTGCATTTGATTCCGCATGTTTCCCAGGAAGTCTTACACTTCTTTTACAGCCGGGAATCGTATGCAACGCAGGCAGAGTGATTCCCATGGGATTTTCAGATAAACCAGAGAGTTTCAGCCAGGCAGATATAAACAAGCGGGAACTTGACATCATCGGAAGCAGAATGAGCGCCTATCAGTTTCAGCCTGTAGCAAAGAACATGGCAGAGGGGAAATACCAGTTGGAAGGCCTTGCCACAACTTTTGTGAAATTCAGTGAAATTGATCAGGTATTTAAGAATATGGAAAATCCGGATCCGGCAGTGAAAAAAACCGTAATACTATTTGATTAGGGAGGAACAGACATGATATCCAGTAAATTTGATGTGACAGGAAAGCATTGTATTGTAACAGGAGGCGCTCAGGGCTTATCCAGAGGAATGGCCGAAGGTCTTTTGGAAGCCGGCTGTAAAGTGGTATTGATCGATGTACAGGAAGAAAAACTGAAACAGGTGGTAAAGGAATATCAGGATAAAGGTTATGAAGCTTACGGCGTAGCGGGAAATCTGGCAGACCGCCAGGATATAAACCGGATTTTTACAGAATCTATGGATATTTTAGAAGGAAGGCTTGATGTTTTGATTCCTGCTGCTGGAATTCAAAGAAGACATCTGCCTGAGGAATTTCCCATGGAAGAATGGGATCTGGTAGTGGATATTAATTTAAACCATGTGTTTATCATGATACAGAAGGCGTTAAAGGTTATGCTTACACAGTCTACTGGCGGTAAAATCATCACCATTGGCTCCATGGTTACCTGGTTCGGCGGCACTACCGTACCTGCTTATACGGCGACAAAAGGTGCTGTCTCCCAGCTGACAAAGAGTCTTGCGGTAGACTGTGCAGGACGGAACATTAACATTAACTGTATCTGCCCTGGTTATATGGATACTGAGATGTGTGCCAATATGACTCAGGCGAGAAAAGATGAATGTACCGTAAGAATACCGGCAGGCAGATGGGGAACGCCGGAAGATTTAAAGGGACCGGTACTTTTCCTGGCATCTTCGGCATCTGATTATTTAAACGGAACTGCGATTCCGGTAGATGGCGGATATCTTGTAAAATAGTGTATTACATAATAAAGAGGAAGCTGCAGACCATTAACGGCTGCAGCTTCCTCTTTATTATATATATGAAATCCCTGGATTCAGGAATGCAATATTGACAAATTTATTCACATTTTTTAGGTTGAGCCGGCAAAGAAGCTTTTCAGAGCAACTCTGCCGACTTAGAAAACATATGTATGAAAGCGCTCTGACCACTTTGTGGGATCTTTCATGTTTATGATATTATCATACATGGAAAATGTGAAGGAATTTTGACCAGGATCTAAAAATAGTATGAAAACAATGAAGAAATTATGACAGAATTTGGTACAGTAACAGAAACCTCTTTGCAGATACTATCATATAGTAGAAAAATTCCCATTAAGCAAAAACAGTATTGCCTGGCAGTGAAAAATATGGTATTTATATAGTGTTAGTTAAAACTAACCAAACAACAACCCATACAAATAGGCTGTTACAGTTTTTGAATGATAAATGGGAAACAAATTTCATGATGGAGGTATGAATATGTTACTGGAAAGGCATTTAATTGAATATTGTTCCCCAACTCTGGCTTCTTTGAAAACCGCAAATCTGTTTAATCATTCATTTACTTCAGAAGATGAATTGCGCTGCCAGCTGGAATATTTAAACCTGCAGCTGGGAGAAAAAGGCATATCATTGATTGAATTATACAGACGCGGGAATAAGGCTCTGATTTATGTATATCGCAAGTCTCATTTAATGAAGGATTTAAACAGGCCGGGAGTAAGCAGATTTTTAAAAAAATACGGTTACGAAGAGATGGATGTGGATCATGCCCTGGACAGATTAAAAATCCGACTGAAAGAAGAGGGGGGCTTTCCTCATGAGATTGGATTATTTCTTGGGTATCCTCTGGGAGACGTAATTGGTTTTATTAAAAATTCTGGAAAGAACTGTAAGTGCTTAGGCTGTTGGAAAGTATATTGCAATGAATGTGAAGCGGTGAAAACCTTTGCCAGATATCAAAAATGCAGAACCATTTATTCCCGGCTCTGGAGAAATGGAAGATCCGTCTGGCAGCTTACAGTAGCTGCTTAAGCATATAAAAAGGAAAGAAAGAGGTAGGATAAGATGAGTAAAGTTGCAGTTGTATATTGGAGCGGAACCGGTAATACGGAAGCTATGGCAAATAAAGTACTGGAAGGTGCAAAAGCTGCAGGTGCTGATGCTTCTTTGTTTACCGCTTCTGATTTTGGAGCAGATCAGATGGATGATTACGATGCTGTATCCTTTGGCTGTCCTTCCATGGGAAGTGAAGAATTAGAGGAGGGCGAATTTGAACCCATGTTTAAAAGCTGTGAGGCAAAACTCAGTGGAAAGAAAATTGCTTTATTCGGCTCTTATGGCTGGGGAGACGGTGAGTGGATGCGCAACTGGGAAGATTCCGTAAAATCTCTTGGAGCAGTTCTGGTTCATGACAGTGTGATTTGTAACAATGAACCTGACGAGGATGGGGCAGCCCAGTGTGTGGAACTTGGAAAGGCACTTGCATAATCGAAAAGACATGGGTACGAGATGTTAAAGTCCTGCCCATGTCTTTTTTTATGCAAAATATATTAATATCCCAACAAAAAAGCTGAGTTTTCTAATCGAAAACTCAGCTTTTTACCTATGACCTATCCGGGAATCGAACCCGGGTTTCCGCCGTGAGAGGGCGGCGTCTTGACCGCTTGACCAATAGGCCGTTTCCCTGTCATCTCTGACAGCTCCATTATAATATCACAGGTATTCCGGTTTGTCTACTGTTTTTTCGAAAAAATAAAAAAATTGTCAAAAACAGATTTTTTATGTTATACTTTGCAATAGAAAAAGGAGGCTTAAGATGACGTATGGAACGGAAAAATCGGGAAATTCAGTATGATTATCTGCGGGTAATTGCAGTTATTGCAATTATTATGGTGCATTCCATTCCTGCCCAGGCAGCCAATGATACGCAGCAGCTTTTTAGTGCAGTGCTTATGCCTGTGCTTTTGTCTTTTGTAGGAATCTATTTTATGCTCAGTGGTTTGTTTATTCTTGATGATGGTACAGAGAACATTCTGAGATTTTATAAAAACCGGTTTCGTACCATTGTGATCCCATTTGGTTTCTATACCGGAATCTATTACTTCTATTACAATGTATATCTGGGACAGGAGAAGCCTGGGTTTTTCCCGCATATCAAAGCATGGCTTTTTGGGTGGCTGACAGAAACCACGCCCATGGCTCCGCACATGTGGTTTATGTATGTGATTCTGGGGTTGTATTTGTGCGCGCCCTTTTTATCACGAATGCTAAAGGCTATGACAGATCATGAGCTGAGAATTTTTTTGGTCATGATTCTTATTATACAGACTCTGTTTGTTTATCTGCAGCCGCTTGGGGTTTTACCAGGAGAGTTTTTTCAATATATGATATTTAAAGGCTGGCTGATTTACTTTGTGCTTGGCTATTCATTAAAACGTTTATATCAAAACACCAGGTATTTTCCTTTCCTGGCAGCAGGACTTACAGGATTTGCGCTGACCATGATTCAGAAGTTTTTTACACCTGGATTTACACCCGGTATTCATGATCTGGCACCCACTATGATAGCCATGGCATCCGCTGTCTTTTTGTTTTTTGAACAATATGGAACGGTATCATTTCCTGGGTTTACAAACGCATGCGGATTGATCAGCAGACACAGCTATGGTATGTATTTAATCCATTATCTGGTGCTGGGACAGGTCTCTGCTGCAATCATAGAAAAAACATGGATCAGACATTTTTATGTTCCTAAAATTATCTGCCTGACGGTACTGACATTTTTTATTTCTCTGGTAATAGCCTGGTTATTGGATGAAACAGTAATGAAACTGTTAAAAAGGATTCCTAAACTGATATGGAAACGGGAAAATGACAGATAAAGGAGAATATTAATGGCAAAGAAAAGCAGTTGTGAATATTGTATGTATTATCAATACAACGAAGACTATGAATATTATGAGTGTGGGATTAATTTAGATGAGGATGAGATGATGCGTTTTTTAAGTGAATCCCATCAAAGCTGCCCTCACTTTAAATATGGTGATGATTATTCCATCGTAAAGAAGCAGATGTAAAAAAGCCCCTAAAAAGGGAGGAGCCGGTATCCCCTACGAGGAATACCGGCAATTATGAAAAAAATTCTTATCTCAAAGTATGTTGGCAACATCTTTTTCTGATGATTTAAGTATATGAGTAAAATATGAAGAGAGTTTGTCCGGCATGTAACAATATTATGACCAGAATGTGAACAATAACTGGAAAACGGCAGCCTTTTAATGGACTGCCGTTTTTTGTGCCTTAATACAATCAGGATTCCTGAAAATGATAGTTGTCCAGCAGCTGATTTTTCATGTTCCAAAGCGGCTTAGACAGGTCGACGTGAACCTCATGAGGATTCACAAGACGCCTTGACTCATCCCAGAGGGTATCAAGCTCTTTTTTACAATAAGCCTGGATATCCATTACAGCAGGAGATTCATAGACGCATTTGCCTTTCTGGAATACAGGAATCAGTAAATCCCTCATGGTATAAGTATTAGGGGCGAGGTGTGTCTTTTTCCATGTCTCAATTGGGTCAAAGAGAAGGAGTGAATGGTTTTCATCATATACTTCGCCTTCCAGACATATTAAATCAGCGATAATCTTGCCGGTTTCCCTGCTGTAAATTCGTTTGATCTCTTTATTGCCAGGATTGGTGATCTTTTCTGCATTTTCTGAAAGCTTAATCTTGGGATTAAATTCTCCGGTCCTCCGGTCCAGAACAGCTGCCAGTTTATACACTCCTCCAAATGAAGGACAATCCTTGGAGGTGATTAAATTAGTACCCACACCCCAGGAGTTTATGGTTGCGCCCTGGATCTTTAAGCTGTTGATCAGAGTCTCATCAAGGTCATTGGAGGCAGAAATAATGGCATCAGGAAATCCTGCTTCTGTTAGCATTTTCTTGGCTTTTTTGGAAAGATAGGCAAGGTCTCCGCTGTCTAACCGGATTCCATAACTGGTCAGAGGAATATTCGCCTCTTTCATCTCCCTGAATACTTTGATCGCATTGGGGACACCTGATTTCAGTGTATCATATGTGTCTACCAGCAGAATGCATGCTTTTGGATAAAGTTTTGCATAACTGCGAAATGCAGAAAGCTCGTCAGGAAAGCTCATGATCCAGCTGTGTGCATGAGTCCCCTTAACCGGGACGTTAAACATCTTACCAGCCAGAACATTGGAGGTGCCCACACAGCCGCCAATCATGGCAGCGCGGGCACCGTAGATACCAGCATCAGGTCCCTGGGCACGGCGAAGACCAAATTCCATTACTCCGTCACCTTCCGCTGCAAATACCACACGGGCAGTCTTTGTGGCAATCAGGCTTTGATGATTAATAATGGTGAGCAGCGCCGTCTCTACCAGCTGGGCTTCCATAATGGGAGCGATTACTTTTACCAGAGGTTCTCTGGGAAATATAACGGTTCCTTCCGGTATGGCGTAAATATCTCCGGAAAATCTAAAATGAAGCAGGTATTCTAAAAAGTCTTCCTCAAACAGTCCGGTGGATCTTAAATAGTCCACATCCTCACTGTTAAATTCCAGTTCTTTGATATATTCAATCGCCTGTTCCAGACCAGCGCAGATCGCGTACCCGTTTCCGCCTGGGTTGCTGCGGTAAAAGGCATCGAATATTACGGTCTCGTTGGCATCTTTCTCTTTGAAGTAACCCTGCATCATGGTTAACTCATAGAGATCTGTTAATAAAGTTAAATTGCGCTGGCTCATAGTTTTTCTCCTTTTTACAAATCCTTTTCGCACATTATACCATATGTTTACAAAAAAACAATTACATTGATAAAAATATAACAATCTCACCGAACTTTAAATAAACAATTAAAGTGTCCAAATAGAATAAATTACCAGAATTAATATATACAATTTGCAAATAGAAAAATAAATGATTAAAATTTTATAAAATAACTTGCAAAATAAAACGCAATGCATTATAATAATATCATCTACAAAAGATTAACAGTTACACCCTTTTTTCTAAAATAATTCATAAGACAGAGCCGAAGGAGGTCGATTCCACCAAAAACAGTTGTTACGCCTGTTGACTGACAAAGAGCTCAGGCAAAAGATAAGACGTTTCCCCACTTTATAAAAGCCAGTGGATTCCAGCAGTTCAGCTGACATGGAAGATGGCAGAAGGGTCCGGCAATTCATTGACGTGCCTATGATTGGTCAGAACTATATTAAGTAATTTCGCTGGTTATATCCAGCGACCCAAACCCAATGGTTCCCTGACAAGATAGAAGAATGAAAATAAGAAGCAGAATAATTGAGATTGCATAAGGGATCAGTAAGGGAAGCGAAAACAAGTTCATATAGAGAATCATCCAGAAAAGCATTATCAAAAATCTAAAGAGAGGCATGAATTAACAGATGGATGAAAACGTGTAGAGCGGGTATCGAATTGAGGAAAGAATTCGGTACCC
This sequence comes from Lacrimispora xylanisolvens, assembly GCF_002934545.1. Taxonomy (GTDB): domain Bacteria; phylum Bacillota; class Clostridia; order Lachnospirales; family Lachnospiraceae; genus Lacrimispora; species Lacrimispora xylanisolvens. Next base: position 79,099 of record NZ_PTJA01000004.1, on the reverse strand, counting down.
GCTCTGTTTTTGTTTCATAAACGTCATCACAATTTAGAGGCAAATATGTAAATATTAGCACTCAAAATGTACAATTTTGGCGGTTGGGTTGAAATGTACATAAAAAGGATATAGAATGTAAGCGTTTTATTACTACAATATAAAATATCAGAAGAGGAGGGTATTAATGCTTCTTATTGCCATTTGTGATGATAATAAAAATGATTCAGTCAGAACAGCAAAATATGTGAAAGGTTATATGAAATCCGTATCAATTCCATTTCAGATTATAACTTTTAGATCAGGGGAAGAGCTGCTTGATTTTCATGGAAAGTTTGATCTGATATTTCTTGATATTGCCTTAACCGGAATGAATGGGATTCAGATTGGTAAAACAATATGGGAAATGAACCGGAATGTTAAAGTCATCTATACCACCAGTTATAAACAATTTTGCAGACAGGCTGTCAATTATGTCCATGCGTTTGCCTTTTTGGAAAAACCCGTTACCAAGAACAATGTGGAACGTCAGCTTCAGGAAATTATACAATACATTCAGGAAGAACCTGGTAAATTAGAGATAGTAAATTTTGAAATTATAGAGGTCACAGAGGCTGGTGAATTAGAAAGCAGAATAAAAAGTTTTGAAGTCAAAGATATTTTTTACTTTGAGTATATAAATAGAAAAATAAAAATAAAACTGGAAAATGAAGAATATTTTTTTATAGATAAAATGAAAAAATTAACGGAACGGATGCAAAAGTACAATTTTGAAGCCTGCCATCAAAGCATTCTGGTAAATCTAAGACATATAAAAAATATTAAAGGTTACGAGGTTCTGTTAAATAATAATGATAAACTTCCTGTTTCCCAGAAAAAATCTGCGGATTTCAGGAAAAAACTAAATAATTTCATACAGAGTAATGTATAGGAGGTAAAATGGAAAATTATATGATTCTTACGTTTGGAACCTTCATTTCATGTATGATAAATATCATTATTTTATTTCAATTTATAGAAGAAAGAAATGAACGGAAAATAAATAACCGGTTTTTAAACATATTATTAAAAACAGCTGCATTTTTAATCGTTGTAGTAATAAATGAATTGGGGAAGCCAGTCCTTAATATAGTAATCTGGGTTGTGTTATTTAGTTTTATAAATATTATTTTTTACCGCAATGACAATAAAAAATTAAGATACCGGATCTTTGAAGTACCGGTTTTGATTTTAATATTATCTGTCTGCGAAACGGTTGGGGTAGTAATGCTGGAATACATACTTCTGAAATTTCAGATTCATGGCATTCAGCCTGTTATGATCAAAAGTATGGAACTGACATTTTCCAAGTTAGTTGTCCTCAATGTATATTATCTGATTATTACCAGACTCTGGCGGGAAGATTTTGCTGTAAAGTATACAATCACCCAATGCCTGATACAAGTAATAATTATATTGTTCAGTATGACCAATATAGCTGTAATCATCGTGGCAATCCCGAAAATTACAAATATAACAGAATATATACTGATACTTATTAATATGGGGTGCATCTTATTTGCAGATCTGTATTTTTTATATCTGGCAAGATTTGTAGAAGAGAACAACCAGCTAAAAGTAAAATTAAAATTGTTGGAGCAGCAGTCTTTGCTGCAGTATGAATTTTATGAAGATCAGAAAGAAAAGTATAATGAGTCCATTATAATACTTCATGATGTATATAAGCGTCTGAATCTGATTGAGGAAATGTATCAGGCAAATGACCATAAAGCAGCACTTACGTATGCCAAAGAAATAGGAAGATTACTGATTCCGCTGTCTTTGGAGGATTATACCAATAATCCTATTTTAAACGTGATATTGAATGATAAGAAGCGAATTGCCATCTTTCATAAAATAAAGTTCAATCTGGAAATAGGCATTGTTGATCTTTCCTTTATGGAGCCAATAGAAGTAACAACAATATTTGGAAATCTGCTGGACAATGCCATTGATGCATGTGACCAGGTGCCACAGGACAGATTTATTAAAGTTAAGCTTGATAAATATAATGATTTTACGGTTATAAATATTACCAACAGCACAGCTCCCATAGAAAGATGGCATCATGGCAAACCAGTTTCAAAGAAAGGAAAAAATCATGGAATTGGTCTTCTGAATGTGGAAAATATAATTAAAAAGTATAATGGAAGTATGGTTCTGGAAGAAGAAAACAGAATATTTTCCTGTAAAATAATATTTAATTAAGATATATCATTTGCTGAAAAAAAAAGCACACGGACTGGTATAAAAAAGTTCGGAGTGCTTTCTTTTTGCTTTCTGATCTTTATTTACACCACATGTTTCATGATTGAAACATTCAAAAAGTTGTAGATTATACATAAAAACTGTAAGTTGTACGACTTTTGTTGAAAACCACAATAAGAAGTAGGAGAATGTGGCTGTAAACAAGAAATGAGAATAGAAAGGAGCAAATAATATGAAAAAAATAGCTTTAATAAGCCCCGTAAGAACTGCTGTTGGTTCCTTTAACGGTACTCTTTCAACCTTAAATGCATCCGAACTGGGAACTGCGGTCATTCGGTCCTGCCTGGAACAAAGTAAATTAGAGAGTTCACATATTGATGCAGTATATCTTGGAAATGTGCTTCAGGCGGGAATTGGTCAAAGCCCTGCCAGACAGGCAGCAGTAAATGCAGGTATCCCGGTTGAGGTTCCTGCATCCACCGTAAATACGGTCTGCGGTTCCGGGCTGCATACAGTTGCACTGGCTTACGATTCAATACTGGCGGAACAAAACAGCATTGTATTAGCTGGTGGAATGGAAAGTATGACAAATGCACCTTATCTTTTGAAAAAAGCAAGAAACGGTTATCGAATGGGTAATGGAGAACTGGTAGACAGTCTGGTTGCTGATGCTCTTACCTGTGCTATAAATCATTATCATATGGGAATTACAGCGGAAAATATAGCAGAAAAATATAAGGTAACCAGGAAAGAGCAGGATGAGTTTTCCTACAGCAGCCATATGAAGGCAGCTATAGCAAAAAATGCTAAGATCTTTGATAACCAGATTGTTCCAATAACCGTTAAAAAGAAGAAAGAAGAAATCTGCTTCTCAGAAGATGAACACATCAAAGCAGATACCACAATGGAAAAGCTTTCGGGGTTAAGAACTGTATTTAAACAGGACGGAACAGTCACAGCCGGAAATGCTTCCCCAATCAGTGATGGTGCAGCAGCCATGCTTGTGGCATCCGAAGATAAATGCAGAGAGTACGACTTAAAACCAATGGCTTATATCAAAGGCTATTCGCTGGTAGGCGTTGATCCTGCATATATGGGCATCGGACCGGTAAAGGCAGTTTCCACACTTTTGAAAAAGCAGGGATTAACCATTCATGATATCGATTTACTGGAGTTAAATGAGGCATTTGCAGCACAGTCAGTGGCAGTAACAAAGGAACTTGGAGTTGACAAGTCAAAGGTGAATGTTAACGGCGGGGCTGTTGCAATCGGACACCCTCTTGGAGCAAGCGGTGCCCGGATACTGGTTACTCTGGTGCATGAAATGGTGCGAAGATCCGCCCGTTACGGTGTGGCATCATTATGCATCGGCGGAGGTATGGGAATTGCCATGCTGGTTGAAAATGCTAACTTATAAACAACTTTTACATAGAAAGGAACATGTTTATGAAATCAGAAACGATTCTCTCTCTGCAGTCCATGCCTGCAGCAAGCGCCAGTTATGGACGTCCTCCGTGCCGTTTTATAAACAGGGAATATTTTACAGTCAGCTATGAATCAGATCCGGATCTGATTAAAGAGGCGGTTCCCGAACCACTGGAACCGGATGGAAGCAATCTTGTTTTGTATGAATGGATCAAGATGCCCGATTCCTCAGGTCTTGGAACCTATGAGGAAAGCGGGATTGTAATTCCATGTACATTCCATGGAGAAGCCTGTAATTTTACAGCACAAATGTATTTAAATAACGGTCCTGCCATTCTTGCCGGACGTGAAATCTGGGGATTTCCAAAGAAGTGGGGACGGCCTCACCTTAGAGTTGAAGATACCGAGACATTAACCGGTACTCTGATTTACAATAATATTCTTGTGTCAATGGGAACCATGCCCTTTAAATATCATACTCTTGATAAAAAAGCAGTTGCCAAGAACCTGGGGAAAATGCAAGTCAATTTAAAGCTGATTCCGGATGCAGACGGAAGTCCAAAGATTGCCCAGCTGGTGGCTTACAATCTGGAAGATATTCAGGTAAAGGAGGCATGGTCCGGGCCTGCAAGACTTCATTTAGTTCCCCATGTAAATGCGCCTGTGGCAGATCTGCCTGTAAAAGTCTGCGTGGGAGGAACGCATATCATCTCAGATTTAACCTTACCTTATGGACGAGTGATCCATGATTACCTAAGTGAATAAAAAGGAGGCCATTCTATATGAACAAATTAATATCAGCCGGAGAAGCAGTGAAAAAAGTCAAAGATGGAGATGCTATTATGATCGGAGGATTTCTGGCAGGAGGTCATCCTGAAAAGCTGGTAAATGCACTTCTAAATACCAGTACAGCCAGTGACCTGGCCATTATATCCAATGATACCGGAACCACGGAGCTTTCCATCTATCAACTGATAAAAAGCGGAAGAGTGAAGCGGATCTTTGCCTCCTACATTGGTTCCAATCCGGAAACCGGAAGACTTCTTATGACTGGAGAGGCTAAAGTCCAGCTGTTTCCCCAGGGTACCCTTGCTGAAAAAATACGTGCAGGCGGCGCAGGACTGGGAGGGGTTTTGACACCAGTTGGGCTGGGTACAGTTGTAGAAGAAGGTAAGAGGAAAATAGAGATCGGAGAGAAAAATTATCTGCTTGAAATGCCGCTTAAGGCAAATGTGGCATTTATAAAAGCCCAAAAGGCAGATGAGACTGGAAATCTGATTATTAACGGCTCTTCCCGCAACTTTAATGTGGTTATGGCTACCGCCGCGGATTACGTGGTCGCAGAGGTGGATGAATACGTAAAAGCGGGGGAAATTGATCCCAATGATGTAACTGTTCCCGGAATTTTTATAGATAATATTGTAAAGGTGGGCCAGTAAATGATGAATAAAAGAGAAGCAATTGTAAGAAGAATTGCAAAGGAACTAAAAGACGGAGATGTTGTTAATCTTGGAGTAGGTATGCCTACAATGGTGGCAAACTACATACCAGACAATATACATATTATGCTGCAGGCTGAAAACGGAATATTGGGTGTGGGACCCAATGCAGATCAGGAGGATAAAACTCTGGACTGTATCGATGCAGGAGGAAACTACGTAACAACTGTAAAGGGCGCCAGCTATTTTGACAGTTCGTTTTCATTTTGCATTATCCGCGGAGGCCACGTAGATGTTACAGTCTTAGGGGCACTGGAGGTTGATGAAAAAGGTAACGTGGCGAATTGGATGATTCCAGGCAAAAAAGTACCTGGAATGGGAGGCGCTATGGACCTGGTGGTTGGAGCGAAAAAGGTGATTTTAGCCATGGAGCATGTAAGCAAAGAGGGGGCTCCGAAAATACTGAAAAAATGCAAGCTTCCACTGACGGCAGTAAATGTGGTGAAGACCATTGTCACTGATATGGCTGTCATTGATGTGGTTCCGGACAAGGGGCTTGTGTTAAAGGAAATTGCCCCGGGCCTGACCGTGGAAGATGTCCAGAATGCAACAGAGGCTCACCTTAACGTATCACCGGATTTAAAGGTGATTCATGTATAAAATCCTGTAACGGTTCAGTAAACCGTATAATACAGGATCATAAGTCATATAGTAATAAAAATTAAAAGTAGAAAGAAGGCATTCCTATGAAATCCGAATTAAAGAAAGTAACATTAAAAATTGCATCAAAAGCCATTTTAAATTCAGCAAAAACAGAGGTAAACAGTTCCTGCTTTTTTATCGGCTATCAGCCTAAATTACCGGATAACGCAAAAAAATTAAGAAAATTCTAGGATGAAAATCCAGATGATAAGATGGGAAGAAACATTTGTAGAAAAACTGGTATCCAATGAAATTATCAACGAAAAAGAGGCAGATCTGTATCAGTTTGGAATAGAGTGTCTGGTTTTAAAACTGATCCATTGTATTTCCTATTTATGCATTGCTGCCTGCTTTCAGATGGTGCCGCAATTAATTGTTATTGGCTGTGTCCTTATACCGCTTAGGAGAAATGCAGGCGGTTATCATGCGAAGACTAAAATGGGGTGTTACATATTTTCCTGTTGCTATATAGCCATAATTCTTTTCCTCTCAAACGCTCAAATCCACCAGGTTCTTTTGTGGGGCGCACTGGTCTTGTCTGATGCGGTTATATTTTTTATGAGTCCGGCAGATAATGAGAATAAAAGACTGGATGAGAAAGAAGTGGTACATTACAGAAGAAAAGCAAGATTGATTCTGATGGTGGCCAATGCAGGCTGTCTGGTACTGACTGCGTTTCATTTCTGCTATGCAGGAAATCTTTTCATATGGGGTATTGCTGCAGCGGCATTTTTACTGGTACTTTCATAATGCAGAATGCAAAAGGGAGGGGATACCCTCCTTTTTGTTAAGCTGCAGCAGCTGAATACAAAAATAACCTTGACATTTCTTTTTTCGATCCCTATAATTAGTAGACATAGAAAGACTTTGATGGAGACAGTAGAACCGTGTGAAATCTACAGAGAGCCGGGGAGGGTGGAAACCTGGTGAGAGTATTATGGATTCGAACATCACTCCGGAGTTGCCGGCTGAATACATTTAGTAGGTCAGGACGTAGTTTCTGCGTTAAAGAATAGCATATGTCAGTATGCGGTATTAGGTGGTATAGCGAAGAATGAATGCAGCCTTCGTCCTGATTGCAGGATGGAGGTTTTTTTGATTAAAAATTTTAATGGAGGTTATAAAGATGTACAGAAAAGTCCCTACAGATTTAAACTTTGTGGAGAGAGAAAAGGAAATTGAAAAGTTTTGGGAAGAACATGACGTGTTTCAGAAGAGTATGGATAACCGGAAGGACGCAGAAACTTATACCTTCTATGACGGACCGCCTACTGCCAATGGAAAACCCCATATCGGTCACGTTTTAACCAGGGTTATTAAGGATATGATCCCCAGATACCGGACCATGAAAGGATATGATGTTCCCCGTAAAGCAGGCTGGGATACTCACGGACTGCCGGTAGAGCTTGAGGTTGAGAAGAAGCTGGGACTTGACGGCAAGGAACAGATTGAGGAATACGGTCTGGAACCATTTATCAAATACTGCAAGGAAAGTGTATGGCAGTACAAAGGAATGTGGGAAGATTTTTCAAAGACTGTGGGTTTCTGGGCAGATATGGACGATCCCTACGTTACCTATGATAATAATTTTATTGAATCCGAATGGTGGGCTTTAAAGCAGATCTGGGAAAAAGGGCTTTTATATAAAGGCTTTAAAATTGTTCCCTATTGCCCCCGCTGCGGAACTCCTTTATCCAGCCATGAGGTTGCCCAGGGCTATAAAGATGTAAAAGAGCGCTCTGCAATTGTAAGATTTAAGGTGAAAAACGAAGATGCATTTATCCTTGCATGGACCACAACTCCGTGGACCCTGCCTTCCAACGTGGGACTTTGTGTGAATCCGTCTGAGACCTATGTGAAGGTACAAAGCGGAGACTATACCTATTATATGGCAGAGGCACTCTGTGAAAAGGTATTGGGAGAAGAGTTTCAGGTATTAGAGAAATTTACAGGAAAAGATCTGGAATTTAAGGAATATGAGCCTCTCTTTGATTTTGTAAAACCAAGCAAAAAGGCGTTTTACGTAACCTGCGACAATTACGTTACGTTAACAGATGGTACCGGTGTGGTTCATATTGCACCCGCCTTCGGTGAGGACGATTCCAAGGTTGGAAGAAAATACGATCTTCCTTTCGTGCAGCTGGTAAATGGTGCAGGAGAGATGACAGAAGAAACCAAATGGGCTGGCACATTTTGTAAGAAAGCAGATCCGCTTATTTTAACAGACCTGGAAGAGAGAGGTCTTCTGTTTTCTGCTCCGGTATTTGAGCACAGCTACCCACACTGCTGGAGATGTGACACTCCTCTCATCTACTATGCAAGAGAGTCCTGGTTTATTAAGATGACAGCAGTAAAAGACGATTTAATCCGCAACAACAATACCATTAACTGGATCCCTGAGAGCATTGGAAAAGGCCGTTTCGGTGACTGGCTGGAGAATGTTCAGGACTGGGGTGTCAGCAGAAACCGTTATTGGGGAACTCCTTTAAATGTATGGGAGTGTGAGTGCGGACATCAGCATTCCATCGGCAGCATCGAGGAATTAAAGAGCATGTCTGACAACTGCCCGGATGAGATCGAGCTTCACCGTCCTTACATCGACGGGGTTACCATTACCTGTCCTCAGTGCGGCAAACAGATGAAGCGTGTGCCAGAGGTTATTGACTGCTGGTTCGATTCCGGCTCCATGCCATTTGCACAGCATCACTATCCATTTGAGAATAAGGATTTATTTGAGAAACAGTTCCCTGCAGACTTTATTTCAGAAGCGGTGGATCAGACAAGAGGATGGTTTTATTCCCTTCTTGCCATCTCAACCCTGATTTTCAATCAGGCACCATATAAGAATGTAATCGTACTTGGCCATGTTCAGGATGAAAACGGTCAGAAGATGAGTAAATCCAAGGGCAATGCGGTAGATCCGTTTGAAGCGCTGGAGACCTATGGAGCCGATGCAATCCGCTGGTATTTCTATGTAAACAGTGCACCATGGCTTCCAAACCGGTTCCATGGAAAAGCAGTTATGGAAGGACAGCGTAAATTCATGGGAACTTTGTGGAACACTTATGCATTCTTTGTGCTCTACGGGAATATTGATGAATTTGACCCTACCAAATATAAACTGGATTATGAGAAGCTTCCGGTAATGGATAAATGGCTGTTATCCAAGTTAAATACTTTAATCAAACAGGTAGATTCTTACCTTGCTAATTATCAGATTCCGGAATCAGCAAGAGCACTGCAGGAATTTGTGGATGATATGAGTAACTGGTATGTTCGCAGAAGCAGAGAGCGTTTCTGGGCAAAGGGTATGGAGCAGGATAAGATCAATGCCTATATGACCCTTTATACCGCCCTGGTTGATGTGAGCAAGATTGCTGCTCCTCTTATTCCATTTATGACAGAACAGATTTATCAGAATCTGGTTTGCAGTGTGGACAGTTCCGCTCCGGAAAGCATTCACTTATGCGATTATCCGGCAGCCAATGAAACCTTCATCGACAAACAGCTGGAAGATAATATGGATGAGGTTTTAAAAATTGTAGTCCTGGGCCGTGCAGCCAGAAATACTGCAAATATCAAAAATCGCCAGCCAATCGGTCAGATGTTTGTAAAGGCTCCTCATACACTTCCTGTCTTCTATCAGGAGATTATCGAAGAAGAGCTGAATGTAAAAACAGTTGTATTTAAAGATGATGTAAGAGACTTCACTTCTTACAGCTTTAAACCACAGTTAAAAACCGTTGGTCCAAAGTACGGCAAGCAGTTAGGCAGCATTAAAAATGCGCTTACAGAGATAAACGGCAATGAGGCGATGGATACCCTCAATGAAAAAGGTGCTCTTACCTTTGATTTTGATGGAACCGAGGTAGTGCTTACAAAAGAAGATTTACTCATTGATACTGCTCAGACGGAAGGATATGTATCAGAGGGAGACAACGGCATTACCGTTGTTCTGGATACCAATTTAACTCCGGAGCTTTTAGCAGAAGGATTTGTACGCGAGCTGATCAGCAAGATCCAGACGATGCGGAAAGAAGCCGGTTTTGAGGTGGTAGACCACATCCGGGTATACAGCAAAGACAATGAAAAAATCGAGAGTATTTTAAAGGCTCATGAAAACGACGTTAAGAACGAGGTCCTTGCAGACGATATCATATTAAATGAAGCTGCCGGTTATGTAAAGGAATGGAATATTAACGGCGAGAATGTAACCTTAGGCGTGGAGAAGATCCAGTAAACAGTCAGGAGGTCTTGTGGAATGAGCATGGGATTTGATAAGGAAACCTTTAAAAAAAGTGTCTTGTTTAATATGAAGAACGTGTTTCGTAAAACGGTAGATGAGGCAACCAAAGAGCAGATGTACCAGGCAGTCGCCTATGCAGTAAAAGATGTGATCATAGATGAATGGATCGCAACCCACAAAGAGTACGAAAAGCAGGATGTAAAAACCCTGTATTACCTGTCCATGGAGTTTTTAATGGGTCGTGCTCTTGGCAACAGCATCATAAGTTTCATGGCACAGCCGGATGTGAAGGAAGTGTTAGAAGAACTTGGGTTTGACTTAAATGCAATTGAAGACCAGGAGCCGGATCCGGCTCTTGGAAACGGAGGGCTTGGCCGCCTGGCGGCATGCTTTCTTGATTCACTGGCAACACTGGGATATCCTGCTTACGGCTGTGGAATCCGATATCGTTACGGCATGTTCAAACAGAAAATCGAGAACGGTTACCAGGTGGAAATCCCGGATGACTGGCTGAAAAACGGATATCCCTTTGAGATCCGCAGGGCAGAATATGCCACTGAAGTTAAATTTGGGGGATATGTAAAGGTGGTACGGGAAGATGGTAAGGAGCGGTTTGTTCAGGAGGGCTATCAGTCCGTCCTGGCGGTTCCTTACGATATGCCCATCATAGGATATGGCAATAACGTAGTAAATACTCTGCGTATCTGGGATGCCCAGGCCATTAACACCTTCAGCCTGGATTCCTTTGATAAAGGGGACTACCAAAAGGCAGTGGAGCAGGAGAATCTGGCTAAAACCATTGTTGAAGTCCTCTATCCCAATGACAACCACTACGCAGGTAAGGAGCTGCGCTTAAAGCAGCAGTACTTCTTTATCTCTGCCAGCGTGCAGAGAGCAGTCAAAAAATATATGGAAAACCATGATGACATCCATAAATTCTATGAGAAGAACGTATTTCAGTTAAACGATACCCATCCGACGGTGGCTGTACCGGAGCTGATGCGGATTCTACTTGATGATTACGGATTGAGCTGGGATGAGGCATGGGAAATTACTACGAAGACCTGTGCCTATACCAACCACACCATTATGTCAGAGGCTCTGGAAAAATGGCCCATTGAGCTGTTTTCCAGACTCCTTCCCAGAATTTATCAGATTGTGGAAGAAATCAACCGCCGTTTTCAGCAGAAGATCAGCCAGATGTATCCGGGAAATCAGGATAAAGTACGTAAAATGGCCATTGTTTATGACGGTCAGGTACGAATGGCCAATCTTGCCATTGTCGGAGGCTTTTCCGTTAACGGGGTAGCCAGACTTCATACGGAGATCTTAAAGAATCAGGAGCTGAAAGATTTCTATGAGATGATGCCGGAGAAATTTAATAATAAAACCAACGGTATTACCCAGAGACGTTTTCTATTACATGGAAATCCTCTTTTGTCTGAGTGGGTGACGAAGAAAATTGGAAATGAATGGATCACCAATCTGCCTCATATTCACCGCCTGGCTGTTTACGCAGATGATCCCAAATGTCAGCAGGAATTTATGGATATCAAATATCAGAACAAGGTCCGGCTGGCCAGATATATTAAAGAACATAACGGCATAGAGGTAGATCCCAGATCTATATTTGATGTGCAGGTAAAACGTCTTCACGAGTATAAACGACAGCTGATGAATATTCTTCATGTGATGTATCTGTATAATCAGCTGAAGGATAATCCTAATCTGGATATGGTTCCACGGACCTTTATTTTCGGAGCCAAAGCTGCTGCCGGTTACCGCAGGGCGAAGCTTACCATTAAGCTGATCAATTCTGTGGCAGAGGTGATTAACAACGACAGAAGCATTGGCGGTAAAATAAAAGTTGTATTTATTGAAGACTACAAAGTGTCCAATGCAGAAATTATATTCGCTGCAGCAGATGTCAGTGAACAGATATCCACTGCCAGCAAAGAAGCTTCCGGAACCGGCAACATGAAATTCATGTTAAACGGTGCTCTGACTCTTGGAACCATGGATGGAGCCAATGTGGAGATCGTAGAGGAAGTGGGAGCGGAGAATGCATTTATTTTCGGCCTCACATCCGATGAGGTCATCCGTTATGAGCGGGAAGGCGGATACGATCCCATGGAGATTTTTAACAACAATTATGAGATCCGCAGAGTTTTGATGCAGCTGATTAATGGCTATTATTCTCCACAGGATCCGGAGCTGTTCCGTGATATTTATAATTCCCTGCTTAACACCATGAGCAGTGACCGTGCCGATACGTACTTTATTTTAAAGGATCTTCCTTCTTACGGGGAGGCACAAAAGCGGATCGATCAGGCATACAGAGATGAATCCTGGTGGGCAAAAGCTGCCATTTTAAATGTAGCAAACAGCGGTAAATTTACATCAGACCGTACCATTCTTGAATATGTCAGAGACATCTGGCATTTGGAAAAGGTAAATGTGGAACTCTGATCCATATGAAGGTTTCTGAAAAAGCGTTCCGGAAGTGATTCCGGGGCGCTTTTTCGCATATATTGAACAAGGGTTCAGACTGAAAGAAAGGCGGCGGGATGATGGGGAAGAAAATTTTAATGGCATGTATACTGGCATTTTTGTTTCCATATATTATAACTCTGGCGTGGACCGGGAAAATTGAGGAGAAAAAAGATATGCCCATTACACTTAGTGGAAAACGTGTAATCTTAGACAGAAAGGGCGGGGAAACCTCTATGGATGTGGAGGAATATCTTCCGGGAGTGGTAGCAAAGCAGATGCCGGCAGATTACGGGAAAGAAGCGCTCCGGGCCCAGGCAATCATCGCCCGGACCTATATTTATGGTAAAATGAACGGTCAGAAGGAAGTAAAGGAATCCGATCTCCATATGGATTATTTAGAGCAGAAGCAGATGGAAAAGATGTGGGGAAGCGAGGCTTTTGTCACCAGCTATCAGGCAATTGAAGATGCGGTACGCTCTACCACAGGGACAGTGATCACCTGTAACGATAATTTAATTGAACCGTTGTTTCATCGTGCCAGCAACGGAATGACAAGAGCGGGAGATTCAAACCACCCATATTTACAGCCTGTAGAATGCAAAAAAGATGTGGAGGCAGAGGGTTTTTTAACAATTCTTCAGTTCAGCAAAGAAGACTTTGCGGATAAAATCAACAAGATATCAGGAGATGGTTCTGTAAAGGCAGATCAGATTCCGCAAAGCATTCAGATTGTTCAGCGGGATGATTCCGGTTATGTGGTACAGATCCAGATCGGTACTCATACCCTCACGGGAGATCAGGTTCAGTACGCACTTTCCCTGCCGTCGCCTTCCTTTGAATTTGAAGATTATGAGGGCGGTGTGAGAGCTGTCTGCCGGGGGATCGGACATGGATATGGCTTTAGCCAGTACGGTGCAAAATGTAAAAGTGAGGAAGGATGGACGGCAGAAAAAATTCTTGCTTATTTTTATAAAAATATTGTTTTGAAATCTGAATAACTCTTTCACTCTTGGTAAGAATATTATCGAGGTGATAAACGTGAAGGAGAAAATAAGTCAATTGTTCAAGGATAAAGTATTCCTTGTCCTGTTGGTTCTAGGCCTGCTGACTATAGTAGCTGCAGCAGGAGTCATTACCGTTCAAAGAGGAAATGGTGGAGGAGAAAGCCCTTATCTGAAAGTACCGGATCAGAGCAATATGATTGTTGAAGAATCAGTCCCCCAGGATACACAGGTAGCTGTTGCAGGAGATTCCAATGCAACAAAAAATGCGGAAGAGGAAATGAAGGCTGTTGATTCAGCCAAAGCCACAGCCGAAAAAGAAACACAGGCAGCAAAAGCCGCAGCAGACAAAAATGCCGCCAAGTCACTGGTACTTAATTTTAACGACTCCACCAGAATGACCTGGCCGGTACGCGGAAATGTTATTTTGGACTACAGTATGGATAAGACCATCTACTTCCCAACCCTGGATCAGTATAAATGCAATCCAGGCGTGGTAATTCAGGGAGATGTGAGCACTCCGGTAGTCGCACCCGCCAATGCAAAAGTGCAGGAAATCGGTTCCAATGAAGAAATTGGTAACTACGTTGTTTTAAACATGGGCAACAAGTACACGGCTGTATGCGGTCAGTTAAAAGAACTGAAGGTAACAGCAAATGAATATGTGAAGGAAGGCCAGGTGCTGGGTTATATTGCAGAACCCACAAAGTATTATTCCGTAGAAGGCGCCAACCTATTCTTTGAAGTGACCCATGAAGACAAAGCCATTGATCCTCTTGACCATATGCAATAATCATGCTCAGGAAATATTAGGAAAAAGTTATAAAAAAATAATAATTTGTTCACACGTGATTAAGACTCATCTGCTATACTAAGTCCGTACATCAAACGGGGAGTGTGGCTATGAACATATTGTTTTTTTTAACACCTAAGAATGAAGTGGCTTATATTTATGAAGATGATTCTCTGCGTCAGGCGCTGGAGAAGATGGAGTATCACAAGTACTCCGCCATACCTGTCATCAACAGGAACGGCAAATATGTTGGAACAATAACAGAAGGGGACATGCTCTGGGGAATAAAGAATAAATTCAATTTAAGTCTGAAGGAAGCGGAGAATGTGACGGTAGCCGCCATTGACAGAAGATCGGATAACCGCCCCGTTTTTGCAGATTCCACAATGGAAGACCTGGTTGATATGGCTTTGAACCAGAATTTTGTACCGGTGGTGGATGATCAGAAGAATTTCATCGGGTTAGTAACCCGTAAGGATATCATACGCTACTTTTACAAGAAGTCCCAGGAAGTAAAAAAGTCCGACGAGATCAAGGTCAGGACAATTGTAAGTAATTAAGCAGATAGAAAAGCGTTTTCGGTTTTTAGCCGAAAGCGCTTTTTTCATCCCATATTTTTAATCCTCAGACAGATATGGAGCGGATTCATCCCGGTTCTTTCCTAAAATTTTCAACAGATTCTCCTGCTTTAAGGGAGTAGAATAATAAAATCCCTGCTGATAGCTGCAGCCTGCTTCTGTTAAAACGGACACCTGATTTTCTGTTTCCACGCCTTCTGCGATTATGGACAGGTGAAGATCCTTTGCCATACGAATTAATCCTTGTATGATATATCTGGATTTTTCATTGGTCTCAAGCTGCCAGATAAAGAGCCGTTCCAACTTTACAGTGTGAACGGGAAGATCCAGGCTGGCAGAGATACTGGAATAACCGGAGCCGAACTCATTGAGTATCAGTTCCACTCCCATATCTGAAAGCTTTTGAAGAATAATGTTAAAATTCAGATAACCCATAGTCAGTGCACTTTCTTTCAGCTCCAGTGCAAGCTTACCCTGGGGAACCTCATATGCCTCCATCACCCGCGCAACTTCGTCAATAAAGTCCTCCTGCAAAAACAGCACAGGAGAGACAGGAAGTGCGATGGATTCAAATTCACAGCCATCATCTAATGCCTGTCTGATACACTGGCAGACCTTTTCCAGAGCATAATACAGCAATGCACGGATCTGCCCGGAATCCTCTGCCACAGTCATGAATTCTCCCGCTCCGATTAACCCCAGGCCTTTTATAAATATACGCATGGATAATTCTGCTCTTAAAAATGTTCCTGTTACAACGCAAATGGAAGGACGGTAAAGAATCTCCACTTCATCTTTTTCCAGAGCCGTCTTCAAATAAAGGGCGATGGTCTGCCGCCGCCTGAGCTGATTTTGTAAAGTACTGTCAAACATGACTGCCTGATTGGGACCGCCCTCACCGGCTCTGGTCACTGCCAGATCCAGACATTTTTGCATCTGTTCCGTGGTTTCTGCATGACCGGGATAGGCACAAAGCCCCATCTGTACAGAGCAGATACAGTCCGTGCTGCCAATCTTCCAGGCATGGTCAAATCTCTGGGCGATTTCGTCTGCAAGATTCATGGCCTGTCCCTGGGTATAATGATCCAAAAAGATCATATATTCCACGCCGATATAATGATAGACATTATTCCCGCATGATTCCTTTAAATAGGCAAGAATCTGACTCAGCAGATTTTCACAGTATTCGTAACCAAGTAATTGATTGAGCTGCTTAAAATTCTCTATGTATAGTTTTAAAACAACGCCCCGTTCATTGGAACTGAGTGCGTGGGTAAGATGATGTAAGCAGGCATCACGTTCCAGTTTAACCGAAGTGTCACTGCCCTGTTCGGTTCCTGTTGTCTGTTTATCGTCAGAATTAAGATTCTCTTTTTTTTGAAACCAGTGCATTGGGATTGCCTCCTGTTCTTGGTTGTCTGTTCTTATTTTAGTATAGAAAAGAGAGGAAAGCAAGAAATAATTGGAAACGGGAAAAAAGGCATTACTTCTGTCAAATGTGAGAATAATAGGAAATATGCATATTAATACAGCGTCGAAAAAGACAAACAACAGAGGTGAAAATAAATGAAATCAATATGGACAGAAACAGTCCGGATTCCGGGGAGAAACCCACTTGCCGGAAACAGACGGACAGAGGTGGTGGTGATTGGGGCAGGAATGGCAGGAATACTGACTGCCTTTTATTTACAGCGGCACGGTGTTCATGTGGTGGTATTGGAAGCAGACAGGATCGGAAGCGGTCAGTCCGGATATACCACTGCAAAAATTACGTCCCAGCATAATTTAATCTATCATAAACTGGTGAAAAACGTAGGAGAGGATACGGCCAGACTGTACGGAAGAGCCAATCAGCTGGCAGTAGAGGAGTATGGAAAGCTGATCAGACGATATGGGATCCGGTGTCATTATGAAGAAAAAGATGCTTATCTTTACTCTGTACAGGAATCGGAAAAACTTTTAAAAGAAGCAGAATGTGCTAAAAGACTTGGTCTTCCTGCCTCTTTTGAGCGGGAGATTAAACTTCCTTTTCCCATTTTCGGAGCAGTCCGGTTTACCGGACAGGCACAGTTTCACCCTCTGGAATTTTTAAGAGACATCTCCTCGGGCCTTACAATTTATGAAAGGACCAGAGTGTTAAAAGTAGAGGGGCACGAGGTTATCACAGACCGGGGAGTGATTAAGGCGGAGAAGGTAGTATTTGCAACCCATTATCCATTTATCAATATTCCCGGATTCTATTTTGCTAAAATGTATCAGGAAAAAAGCTATGTCACAGAGTTTGATGGCGTTCCCTCCATTGACGGAATGTATCTGGGAGTCGATTCCAAAGCCTATTCCTTCCGAAATGCAGGAGACAAGCTGCTTATGGGATATGGAAGCCACAGAACGGGAAGTATACCCAAAGAGAACCCGTATGGGGTTATGAAGCAGACAGCAAAGCATCTGTTTCCAGGTGCACAGGAGATTGGTAAGTGGTCTGCACAGGATTGTATGACTCTGGACGGAATTCCCTATATCGGCACTTATTCCGCCTTTAAACCTGATTGGTATGTGGCAACAGGATTTGGCAAATGGGGTATGAGTACGTCCATGGTTGCAGCTAAGATGTTAAGCATGCAGATTTTGGGAAAGAAAACACCTTTTGATGAGGTATTTACACCCAGGAGGCATCATATAAAAGCGGGTGCAGGCACCCTGGTTTCCCATGGCCTTAAATCCGTAAAGGGGCTTTCCGGCGGAGTATTAAAAGGTGCGGTCAACTGTCCCCATTTGGGATGCCGTCTGGTTTGGAACCGATACGATAAGAGATGGGAATGTCCATGTCATGGATCTTCTTTTGAAATAAACGGAAAAATATCTTCTAATCCTGCACAACAGAGTATTCCATTCATAGATTGATATTAGAAACTTTTCAAGTATGAAAGGAGTCAAACATCCTATGGATGGTTATACGAAACAACGGTGTTCCGACTGGTCTTCGCCTATGGAACTTGATATGTCCGTATGTCCGGGTACAGTGATTCGTCCAGATATGCCTCTGGGATCAGGTCCGGCAAAGAGCTTAAAAAACCCGTCAGCACCCATTCCAATGAGACAACAGGATTTATCCAGATGTCCCTCTTACTTTGGATCCATGAATTGTCCGGAGATGCCCCCCAAGCCAATGAAATGTCCGTCACAGGGAGTATCCCCGGCAGTCATGAAATGTCCGGAAATGCCCCCGTGCCCCATGCCATGTCCATCACAGGGAGTATCGCCAGCAGTAACAAAATGTCCGGAAATGCCCCCATGCCCGATGCCAATGAAATGTCCATCACAGGGAGTATCGCCAGCAGTAACAAAATGTCCGGAAATGCCCCCACGCCCGATGCCAATGAAATGTCCATCACAGGGAGTATCGCCAGCAGTAACAAAATGTCCGGAAATGCCCCCATGCCCGATGCCAATGAAATGTCCATCACAGGGAGTATCGCCAGCAGTCATGAAATGTCCGGAAATGCCCCCATGCCCAATGCCAATGAAATGTCCATCACAGGGAGTATCGCCAGCAGTCATGAAATGTCCGGAAATGCCCCCATGCCCCATGCCGGTAAAATGTCCACCTCAGGGAGTCTCACCAGCAGTAACAAAATGTCCTGAGATGCCACCATGCCGCATGAGATGTCCGGAAATGCCTCCAAAACCAGCAAAATGTCCGTCACAGGGAGTTTCTCCAGCAGTAACAAAATGTCCTGAGATGCCCCCATGCCAAATGAGATGTCCGGAAATGCCCCCCAAACCAGCAAAATGTCCGTCACAGGGAGTTTCTCCAGCAGTAACAAAATGTCCGGAAATGCCCCCATGTCCAAGGATGTACCCGGATATGCCTCCATGCCGTATGAGACCCAATATGCCGCCAATGGGAGTAGCTCCCGGTACGTGTACTGATGCCAAACCAGCTGATTGTTCCGGTGCGGAATGTATTGACCGGTATCCAGTAGGTATGGCCTATGTTCCGTGGCAGAGATGGCAGGAACTTTATTCTGTAGATACTGCAATTGAAATGGGAACGATTTTCCCAGATTTATTTAAACCATTTTTGATGGGGGGGTGCAAGTAATGGGAAATTGTAATAATGTTGTTGATTGCGATATGTTATTAATGCAGATATATAAAGCCAGTTTCGCAATGGACGATGTAGTCCTGTATCTTGATACCCACCCATGTGACCAAGATGCATTGAATTATTACCATTGTGTAGTAAATATGCGTAATCAGGCTATGCAAACCTATGAGCAATATTGTGGTCCACTTATGGCAGATGGAGTTATGGACGAAAACTACTGGACCTGGGTTAATGATCCATGGCCATGGGAAGGAGTGTGCGGCTAATGTGGAGATATGAAAAGAGGTTGCAGTATCCCGTAAATATTAAAACGCCCAATCCTAAAATCGCTACCTTCATTATGAGCCAGTATGGCGGACCCTATTGTAAATGCATATAATAAATAAACTTCATTTCACCAGACTTTTTATCATAAACGATTTTTTTTACCACGCTGCGCAGCGCTTTTCCTTTCCCTTCACTGCTGACTGAAGGATTTGTTAATATATCGCAGACACCTTTGATTTTATTGTTACATGTATCCTTACTTTGGGTGTGTTCCTGACGTTCCCAGGCTTCTATGGATTTTAGTCTGCTTTCCAGTTCTGATTCAGCATTCATAAGGCGTTCTTTTCCGGCACGGTATTCTTCCAGAGTGTCAATTCCATTTTCATATGCTGATTTTATTTTAGTTTTCTTTGTACGAAGTTTTTCCAATGCGGATTCTAACCGTTGCCTTTCTAATGACCGTCCTGAGTCTGGTTGTTTGATGTAATCGTTTTGTTTCTCTGCAATTGCGGTGACCTGCTGTAAGGATTTAATAATGAGAGACTCCGCTTTTTTATCAGAAATACAGCAGGATTCCTTATGAAGTCCTTTGGTATAGCGCCAGCATTGAAAATAACCGGACTGATGATCCGTTTTTCCTCCCGAGTTATATCCCAGGCTGGCACCGCAGTAACCGCAGACCAAAAGTCCGCTGGCCCAATGTCTGCATGAGGAAACTTCCCTTCTGTTCCGAGGTCTGTATTCCTGTTTCATCCGCTGCTGGTTAGCCTGAAAAACAGAGGTGACCTCTTTTCTTGTTTCATGTGAGCCTTGAAAAGAGATATTATTCCATGTAACTGTGCCTTCGTAGAATCTGTTTTTTAATATCCGCTCTACCGATCTTCTGTCAAACGGATTGCCCCGTTTGGTACAATAGCCCTGGTTATTGGCCTCTCTGGCAATTGATGTGAGATCCATTCCATTAAAAAAGGACTGATGTATCAATACTACGGCCTCATATTCCTTTTCTTCTATAACAAAAGGCTTCCCCTCCCCTACAGCATGGTATCCCAGGCAGGGAGCGGCCTGATACCCGTTTCTCAAGGCTTTTTCCGTCATTCCCCGTGTAACCTCACCAGATAAATTGATGGAATAATATTCATCAAACCATTCAATAATGCTTTCGATCAGCCGCCCAAACATGCCTTCCATAATTGGTTCAGAAACACTTTTTATTGAAACACCGCATTTTTTCCGAAGTACGCTTTTATAAAACATGCTCTCTTCCTGATTACGTGCAAAGCGGGAGAATTTCCATAAATACAGATACTGAAAAGGGGAGGGATGGGATTTAGCAATGGAGATCATCCGCTGAAATTCTTTTCGGTTATCAGCTCTGCGCCCGCTTACTCCTTTTTCTTCTATAAAAATGTATTCGTCCGGAATCAGCACACCGTCAGCATTGGCCGAATTTTTAATTTCCCGAAGCTGTGCAGCTGGAGAGAGCTCGGTCTGATCATTTGTACTTACCCGTACATAAGCCGCCCCAATCGGTTTTGTCTCATTTTTAATCAATGAGTTCCCTTCTTTCCGATAATTAAAAGAGAAGATACCTGGAAACAGGTACAATCTGTGTCACATACATTTTACAGGAAGGGGTATAAAATTATGAGTAAAACAATCAAGATTGTAAATTACATAGAGATTGCTGGAGAAATGGTTTTGTTTGAGACCCTGCCAGAAGAGGAAAAAAAGGAGGCCGCTGAAAAGATTCTGGATCTGATAATGAGGCAGGCAGGCTATATTAAGACAGAAAACAAAAAAAATGCCGGTCATCTGTTATCGTGATGACCGGACTATTTTCTATGACTGTGATGTGGATTGGGAACCTGTATCATCCGTGCAGTTTTTAAAGGGAAAGAAAAATTCCGGAATTCCGGAGGCATATGGAGCGATATCGTATTGCTGATAGTAGATGACGACACCGCAGGGTTTTAAGTAAAATGCGTTCATATCAAAATTTCCCCGGATCAGTTTTGCATAATCATCAAAGTAGGTGCCGGGATTTTCTTTCTGGCGAATAACAATCTCATTTTCAATTACATTAAAAATATCATTTACATCTTTTACATCTAGAAATAGGTCGGTTATATGCAACTGCTTCCCTGTTTGGAAGTTCCAGGTCTGGGACTGCCTCACCGTATTTCCATGAGCCCCGCCCAGATACGAATACTGGTCGGTGTAGAGGCTGGTAAAGCAATCCTCGTTATATGTGATCACATAGTTGGAAAGGAATTCATAGCTGTGAAAGGGAAACTCATTGTCTTTTGCATACATGGCATCTTCCACTGCCTGAGGGTATAAAACCTCGCGGCAGTATTTTTCCGACTGCTGGGACTGAATCTCATAGAACTGGTTAATGGTGTTTGCCGCGGCAGTGCTGCAGGTTGATGTAAAATAAGGATAATTGATGGTATAAGTAAAGACAGGAACGTCGTTATGCTTCATTACATCCGTCTTTGTCTTTTGGGTGATTGTCTGCATGAGAACCTCAGGAAAGAAAGTTTTTTATATTATATGAATGCGCAGCAGGTTTATTGCGGAAAAATGAGAAACGGGCTGAATCTCAGATTGAATATGCATAATCGGGACTGTTTTTACCATACTATCTTTGAGGTGAACAAACATGAAAAATAAAAATAAGGATAACTACAGCTCCAGTGCAAAGGATGAGAACAAAAAGCCCGAAACATTCCAGAATCACTGGGAGACTGGTAAATTTCTAGGTCCCAATACGCTGAGACATGAAGAAAGCATTAAAGTGTATGAAAAAAAGGAAGAGGAGTGATAAAACACTTCTCTTCCTTTTTAGGGATTGGTCATTGATTATATGTTTTTGAAATTTGGCGGACCAGATGGAGAAATGGGCGCTTCCATGCGTTATCTTTCCCAGCGTTATGCTATGCCTTATAAAGAGGGGAAAGCAATTTTAACGGATATTGGAACGGAAGAACTGGCCCATCTTGAAATTGTAGCAACCATTGTTCATCAGTTAACCAGAAACCTAACCCCGGAGCAGGTAGTAGAATCAGGCTTTGGTCCATATTATATTGACCATACCACTGGAATCTGGCCTCAGGCAGCGGGTGGAGTTCCATTTAATGCATGTGAATTCCAGTCCAAAGGCGACCCAATCACTGACCTGGTAGAAGACATGGCAGCAGAACAAAAAGCAAGGAGTACTTACGACAACATTTTGCGTGTTATTACTGATCCTGATGTGTGTGACCCTATCCGGTTCTTACGGATGCGTGAAATTGTTCATTTCCAGAGATTTGGTGAGGCACTTAGAGTCACCCAGGATAATCTGGACAGCAAAAACTTTTATGCATTTAATCCCAGCTTTGATGTTAAAACAAAATGTAAATAGGGGTAAAGATTACCCAGACATAATGAAAGAGAGCGCCGATTCACTTTTCGTGGGTCGGCGCTTTCTTACTATAATTTTATAAATTGGTAGCAGCCATTGTTCTTGATGGAGCTGTAAAGAGATTGTGAAAGGAATTATTACATTGATATATTGATGTTGATAGTTGGTAGGCTTTTAGTTATTATAAAATTATTAAAATGATGATAGGAGAGAAGACATGCCCCAAATTAAGATAACAATAATGGAAAGTAAATGTCGTGGTGGATATCATAAAGCGGGTGAAAGTTTTTATGTTACAGATTTGTGCCCACCAATATGCCATGAACTATGGAATAGTGCATATCCTATGATATATGCACTACAAAATGGCGCTGTTTTAGATTATGGCGAAGGTAAAGACACTCAGTTTGATATTAAATGTCCAGATGGAGGACGGGTAATACTACACGGAGAATTGGTTAAAAATTAATACAGTTAAGATATTTTATATTATCAACTATCAATCTTAAGCCGTTAGTCTTTTATTGCAAAAACAAGATATACATTGCTAAAATCCTCAAAAAACTGCAGTGCAGACAGAGCCTGCGTAAACAGTCGCATTCTGACCGAAGCGTATGCAGCTGTAAAGCACCGCCGGTTATGAATTCTGCCCGGCTTATCCTGGTAGGAATTTCGGAACCATGATTGACTACAATGAAGGTCTGGCTATAATACTGCTAAAAGATTGTAAGAGGAATTAGTACTTTGGAAACTTATTATTGAAAGTTAGTAATATTTAGGTTAGGATTATAATATAAAGAAATTTATAAGGTGGAATTGTTATGATTATTGATGGCAATGATAAAGAGAAAGAAGCTATGAAAGCTTTTCATCAAGGAAACAGGAAAGAAGGCTTAAAGCTTCAGGAAGAATTTGCGGCACAATTCCGGGAAGAATATAAAGAAAAGGATCATTGCTCATGCAAAAAGGCTTGCAGATATCATGGGAATTGTAAAGAATGTGTAGCTATTCACAGAGCACACCAAGAACATTTGCCCAATTGTATGCGCCCTATTGTAAATAATAAGCTTATAATTCTTTCCGAACTTACTGAGCATACGCTAGCAAATGAAATAGAGCCGCCAAAGGAAATTTTAAGACGAGAAAAACAAGAAAATTAAAAGTATACTGGTAGTATGCTAATACAAATTCCATTTACCCAAAATCCAATTTGTTTAGCAAGATATCATTGTCCTGGAGAAGCATATTTTAGATATAATAGAGGCGGTCCGACATTCTGGGTTTGTTTTATATCATCATGTTTTATAATGCTTAAATACTGATGAATACTGTCTGTATTGGTTGTTTTGTAAAATCCGCAACAGCTATTTTAAGAGTTACTGGATTAAAGTGATATCCAGACTTATCAGATAAAATTAATAGAAGCAAAGTTTATATCACTTTGCTTCTATTAATTTTATTTTTTAGCATGTGTCACTCTTATTATTTTACTATAATACATATTCCAATTACTACCAGAGGAAGGTGAGCCATAACCATAAGTTAGTCTATAATCCCCATCATCAACATGATAAGTAGAGTTTAGTTTTTCCCCAGACAAAGTATGAACATACCAATCGCTAGATGTATGCTGTATTGCTCGCCACATAACTTTATTATCTGATATACGAACAAGCCTCATAGATCCTTCATTTGTCCACTTTCCCTTTCGTTTTATGATTGAAAACTGGTAGTTATCGTTATCATTTAAAACCAGGTTGTATACATCATTTGGATTACCCCACCCACCACTGTTCCATTCGGTTGTGGTTAAACAATAATCGTCATAAACAATGTGATTAGTACTTTCTGCAAAGGTTGCACTGCTTAATGAAAAAATAAAGACTAACGTCAATAAGATAGCAAAAAACTTTTTTGATCTTTTAATTAAATTCAATTATAATACCCTCCATATTCTATGTACCTTTCAAAGGCATATGTATTTCACTGCTTTAATACAGAATAGCTGATTATATCTAATACCTCCCCCCTAACGAAGATATCATAAGTAATTATTATAGGGATAGTAATTACTAAATATAGCTTCTCACTATTTAAGAAATCAGTCAATAATTAACTTGGCCAATTATTCTTATTTCCTCGCATAATTCGACGTTATTAATATGGTTTTATTATCCTTAACGCGTTGTAGAAGAGCATAAGTCGAATTCTGTCTATGATAATAGTTATTTACACAACACAGTTACAGTTGTATCCTTTTAGATTATCGGGCATCTTAAGCATATTAATAAAAAAATACAAAGGAGGGATACATTGATAAAATCATATTGATATTGTGTAAATAGATAATTATTAATTAAATTATTTGAGTGGATAAATTTGACTATATCTGTAATAATGATATAATTAAACAAATTTACTCATAGGGAGATATGAAGATGAAAAAGAAAAGAGTTTTATTGTTTATGCTTATTTTTGCATTAGGGATTCCGTTAACTTCATTCGGCAAAATTGAACAGGGACATAGAAAATGGGGTTCTAAAACACTTCAAAAAGACGGTACTTATAAATTATTTAGCTCTTACATTAAAGAAGATGGTAACATGGCTAGAAACGAGTGGATAGAAAGCATTTCTGAGGGAGGTGTGGGTGTATCAATCTTTGAATATTACGGAGATGATGGAAATATTTTGTCTAATACTACTACGCCAGATGGATATTTAGTTAACTATGAAGGCCGATGGTATAAGAATTGTCCTAAGGCCACTATTAATGTGGCTCAGGAAGGGCGTATAGAACAATACGGTTCTGTTTTTTTTCCGTTCTCATATGATGGGGAAATTGTTCGTAATGATTATTTAGGAATCAATTTAAATTATGGAGATAAGGAATATCAGGAAGGATTTGAACTGGATATGGATAACTATACATGTGCTGGCTCATACACTGCATTCAGCATTATCTCTCCGGCTAAAGTAGCGGCTAAATTGAGTACTTTCCCATTTGATAAGAGTAGTGATGAAGCGATCAGTGGTTGGGTTGACGATAAAGATTATGCCAAAATTACCGGTTCAAATGTTATACATAAGGAAATTTTAGTAGGTGGAAAACTTCTTAAAGGTTACCAAATAATTAGCACTTATCCAAATGATCAACGCATTTTTTACACCACTCGCTTATTTAGTCCCATACCAGGAGGTGCTAGTTGGGGAATTGAAATATCATTTCAAAATCCGGAGGACGAAGAACAGCTTTTAAATTGGTTGAATGCTCACATGACAGTAAGTAAATAAAAATAGCTCATGGGGGAAATGAATACCCCAGACATAATGAGAGAAAGCGCCGATCTACTTCTTGTTGATGGGTGCTTTCTCTCATTATGTCTAAAATAGGTTTGGCGCAATAAAATCATTCCTTCATGTCCTTAGAATTTGTGTCCGAAATCATTTCTCCTGTATCAGCATTGATAAATTTTACATGGACATTGTTAAACGGCGTATCATTATAGTAATTATAATCTTCTCCAGTCCTATAATAGCCTTTGATAGATAAGGATTCTGCCAGGTCTAATTCAGTGGATTTGGTAGTAATCTCAAAATCAGTATAATTATCATTAAACGTCACATTTATGCAGTTAGGGTAGCCATCTGTACCAACTAAATATGCATCAAGTGGTTGATCCACTTTTTCTTTACATTTTTTATTTAAATCTTCTTGTGTCAAGTCTCCAATCATTTTAATTGGAATATTTATCTCCATTATATCTTTCAGTGTTTGAAAAATACAACTAAACATCAATCAGTACATAGGAGGGCCTGTTCAGACATAAATTGCCAAAACGAAAGGAAGGAGCCGGTAAGATCAAAGGATCTCACCGGCTTATATAAATGTAAAGGATATTACCTGTAACAATTATTACTATACTTCCTGGTTATGTAGAAAAGTTGTGGAATATGTGAAAATTTTGTGAGAGAAGAGTTAATAGTAAATTATTGATTATGTATATACAATGGTATATTGTTTGTAAAGATTATCGTATTACCTGTAAATTGAATTTTATTGGAGGAAATGTGAATGAAAAAAACTGTAATTTTGGTATTGCTTGCCACTTTATCAATTTTGGGTCTTATATTACCCCAGCCTGAAAAAACAGTAATTTCATTGCTGATTTTAATACCACTTACTATATATATTATCGCTGATATAGTTAAACATGGTAATAAGTAAATGACATTACTTGATCTGTTGAAAGTGAATGGATGTAAATCTAAGTACGAGATTTTCTTGACAAACCAATTTGCCCTAATATATCGAATATGATTGAATGTTGTGGGGTGAGTCGTGATGTGGAATTTAGTTTTTTACTTTACGTTTAAATTTTCACTTTACGGCAGTCATATGCAGCCAGATCAATTAACTATTAGACTGATGTCTAAAATAGAATATTATATGTCGCATATACTTGACATTGAGTATAATATATAGTAATATAGTCATGTGGAGGTGATTGCAGTGGGTCGAAATATACCAATAAAAGTTGCCCGTGCCCAACTGGATCTGACACAAAAGGAGCTGGCTGAGAAAGTGGGAATTTCACGGCAGACCATGAATGCCATAGAGCAAGGTGAATACAATCCAACGATAAAATTATGCCGGGCTATTTGCCGAGTATTAGGAAAAAGTCTTGATGATTTATTTTGGGAGGATGATAATAATGAATAGAAAAAAGAATAATCTGGATGAAATGCAGGAGCAAAAGTTATTAAAGATCGAACACTATGGATTCTGGATTGTATATTGGGGGTTGTTAGCTGCAATTTTACTACAGGTAACCTTTTCTACAGATTCAGAAAACTTATTCCGTAATATTGCAGGTGAATGGGTGGTATTTATGCTTGTTTCCATATATCTGCTTATAGCATGCCTGATTAATGGCATATGGGACAGGAGACTGAAACCAAATTTAAAAACAAACGTCATACTCAGTCTGATATCCGGAGTATTGTGTGGAATTCTTTTCTTTGCATCATCTTACTATAAATATGGTAAATTAGCAGGTGCAATTGCCACAGGGGGATTTATATTTGCGCAGGTATTTATATTAACCCTGGGTGCATTAATGCTTTCTGTATTTATTTATAAAAAAAGGGTACAAAAACTTGAAGCAGAGAGCGAATCAGCTTCGAATAAAAAATGATAAAGCTAAAGCGCAATTTGATTAAGCAGGACAAGAAGGACGTTGGTTTAGTTTTGTGAATCAGCGTCCTGCTTATGTTTCATCTTGATAAAATAATCCTTCAGCTTTATTGCATATTCTAAACGCTCTTCTGGATTGGTATTTTCTCTTTCTGACTTATACAGATCATCATTTTTATATCTTGGAAACACATGGAGATGATAATGCCATACATCTTGATTACCACATGGTTCATTATGCTGTCTGGAAGATACTCCGTCACATTGATAAGTTTCCTTTAATGCTATTGCCATATCTTTTTCTAAATCATGTATTCGGTAAGACATTTCAGATGGTAAATCGTATATGTTTTCGATATGTTCATTCGGAATTATGATAACATGACCCTTATTATTTTTCCACCAGCAGGATGATATAAATGCAGTAACATAATCATCTTGAAATATGATATCGTTCTGTTTTGTATTTATGTATTCTTTTTCAATTCCTTTAGCGATTAGGCAAAAAGGGCAGACATAGTCTGAGGGTGCATGATTGTACATAACTTTTTATATTTTCTCCTTTAATCCATATAAACTCACTAACAATTATTATATAAGTATATATAAAGATTAAAAAAACATCAATTAAGAAAATGATTAAATTTTTAATTTGAATTGTACGAATGTCTTTTAATTTAATGGAATATGAGATAGAATATAAGTAAAAAATGGGGGATAACAATGAAGAACAAGAAAAAAGTTTTAATTATTGGAAGTTGTATTATTTTTATTTTAATTGTGTTTTTATTAGTAATTAATTTGGGCGCTAAAAAGAACTATGAAAGAAAGACCAGAAAATACGCAAATATGTGGTTTAAAATTACTGTGGACAAAGAGGAAGAACCAGGCAGCTTAAAGTATTTATATACTTTGCATAATAAAGAAAAGAATTTAACTGAAGTAATTTATTATACAAAATTAGGGAATTCAATATTAAGAGATTCAGATTGGCTGCAGTTAATTATTCCTATATCGGAAGATGCAAAAGTAATAGGCGAACCGCAGTTTATCTATAATCCCGATTATATCTATGAAGAATATATGGCAAGGCCTGATAAAGTCACTGTCATAGAAGATGAGCGGGGAACATGGGAAAGAGTTGACCGAATTAAAGGTCAGGGATTTATGAATGGTTTTGCTGTTTTAGCAATACTAATAACAGCGGGAGGTCTTCTGTTTTATAGTAAAGATGATATTAAGAAAATTTTGGCAAGTTCCAATAAAGACAATATAATTAGTTCTGATCTTAATGACAAAACTTTAAAAAATGTAGAAGGTGAAAATATAAACTTAAATAAAATAAAGGAACTGTCTCTTATGAAAGAAGGCGGTCTCATAACGGAAGAGGAGTACGAGAACAAAAAAAGGGATATTATAGATAAAATGTAAAATAAGAGTAGAGGCGGTTCACCCCGCCTCTTATCTGTTATACTTAAGATTACATCCTGTAAATTGGAGGAAGCCGACAAGATGGGGGGATCCTGTCGGCCGTATGAAAAAAAGTTTTATTTAAAAGGTTATTGACCTCTTTACAATTATTAATATAGCGGAAAAATGTGACGGGAAATTGATGGATTTGTGAAGAGATTGTGAAAAGAAACATCACAGGGCAGTAAATAGTAATTAAAAAAATGAGGAGAGAGTCTGTGAAGGTGGGAGAAGTATGTTTGTTTACAAAAGATGTTGTTGGATTATCAAATTTTTATAAATCCATTTTTGATATTGATAATGGTAGTAATGATAATATTCATCAGTTTATTATTTCCGATGAAACAACCCTAAGTGTTTATAATGACGGTAAGGAACGAGATGGGAATGCTCAAAACATATGTATAGCATTTACGGTAGATGATGTGGATTTTCAGTATGAAAAATTAATAACCCTTGGTGTTAAGATCCTGGAACCGCCAACAATAAGACAGTGGGGAGCAAAAAACATGAGCTTTCTGGATCCTGATGATAACTTAATTGTATTTAGAAGTTTCTCTAAAAAATAGTATGGAAATGTTAGTAATTCACTCTGATCACCCTTAAAAAAGGGAGGAGCCGACAAGATGGGGGAATCCTGTCGGCTATATGAAAAAAAGTCTTATTTAAAAGGTTATTGGCCTCTTTACATTTATTAATATACTGTGAAAGTGTGACCGGAATTTGATGGATCTGTGAAGAGTTTGTGAAACTGGCTGAGCTGGAGTGCTGGGATAAACAAACAGACTACCAAAGAAATGAGGATTTAACATGCGTGACTATTTTATTAAAACAGTAAGAATTGGATTCTCCAAATGGAATAATGACGATATAAATCTGGCATCCCAGCTATGGGGAGAAGAGGAAGTTACCCGGTTCATCTGTTCCACAGGTAAGTTTACACAGGAAGAGATTGAAAACCGCCTGAATACGGAAATTCGTAATCATGAATTGTATCATATACAATACTGGCCGATTTTTGAACGGTCAACAGATGAACTCATTGGATGCTGCGGGATCCGTCCTTATAAATCCGAAAAGCATTTTTACGAGCTCGGTTTTCATCTGCGGAAAAAATATTGGGGGCAGGGGTATGCCGCAGAGGCAGCAAATGCCGTGATTGATTACAGTTTTCATATATTAAATGCTAAAAAACTATATGCAGGCCATCATCCTGAAAACAAGGCGTCGGAAAAGCTGCTGAAGAAATTGGGGTTTCAATCCATTGGCAAAGAATTTTATTTACCAACAGGGTTGTATCACCCGTTATATGAGATGGTGAAACGTTAATAATACGGGAAATAAATCAGTCGTTTATGGTGACAAACTTAATGTTTTTAATACATGAGCCAGTTCTTTTGTATCAAAAATCTCCCTGTTTCAACAAAAGTTTCCTTTATTCGATTGACGGAGACCCCTGATACTAGTAAAATAAAGACAAATATGAAAGAGGATGGGGCATTATTTATGGATAACAGAAATAGCATTTTGACAGATACACTCCCGGATCAGGCTATTTTCGCTCTGGATATTGGAACCAGAAGCATCATTGGCATGGTAGGAATGCCGGATGGGGACAGAATACATATCGTTGCCATAGAGAGAGCCGAGCACACCAAGCGGGCGATGATTGACGGACAGATCGAGGATATTGATCAGGTTGCAAAAATTGCCGGACAGGTGAAAGAAAAGCTGGAAAAAAAGCTGGGCTGCAAGCTGTTAAAGGTTTGTGTGGCAGCTGCGGGAAGAGCACTGAGAACAGAAAGTGTGACCTATGAGATGGAGCTTGCCAGGGCACAGAAGATTGATGCGGAATCCGTCAGCAGACTGGAAGCGGGAGCCATCAGTGAAGCGGAAAAGCAGTTTATGAACCGGGAGGGAAGGGATACGGACCGTCAGTTTTATCTGGTTGGTTATACCGTAAGCAGATATTTCCTGGATAATTATATGATCTCCAACTTAATAGATCATCATGGACGGGTTTTAAAGGCAGATATCATTGCCACATTTCTTCCCACCGAGGTTGTAGAAAGCTTATACTCTGCCATGCATAAGATCGGACTTGAGGTAGCAAGCCTGACTTTGGAGCCGATTGCAGCCATCAATGCAGCCATTCCCCAGAATATCCGCCTTCTAAACCTTGCCATGGTGGATATCGGTGCAGGTACCTCAGATATCGCTGTATGCCGGGATGGAAGTGTGACCGGTTATACCATGGCCATACTCGCAGGAGATGAGATAACGGAATCCATTATGAAGGAATACTTAGTGGATTTTGGGACTGCGGAAAAGATCAAATCTCAGATCGATGAAACAGAGGAACTTAATTTTACAGATATCCTTGGTTTTGAGCAGACAATCACCAGGGAAGCCATTTTTTCCAGCATCAAGGAGGCATCTTCCAGGCTTTGTCAGGAGATCTCAGACAAAATACTGGAGGTGAATGGCGGTATGCCGTCAGCTGTCTTTCTGGCAGGCGGTGGCAGCAGGCTGTCCGGACTGAAAGAAGGAATTGTAGAGCATTTAAAAATTGATTCCAAGCGTGTTGCCATTGCAGGAAATAATTTTAAGATTAACGCTTATTCCGATGAATATGATCTGGAGAATCCGGAATATGCCACTCCTCTTGGGATCGTAATCTCAGCCGGATTTAATATAGTCAATGATGGTTTTCGGGTGATTTTAAACGAACGTCCTGCAAAGCTTTTCCGAGGCGGAACCTTTACCGTTATGGACGTTTTAATGATGAACGGATATAACTATCAGGATATGATCGGGCGTTCCGGTCAGAATCTGGTTGTAAGTGTAAACGGCAAACGGACTGTTTTTTATGGCGAGAAGGCGGAACCGTCTGTCCTCACACTGAACGGAGAGGAAGCACAGCTTTCTGATCAGGTAAGCGCAGAGGACTGGATCGTATTTGTGCCTGCCAGTCACGGAAAGAGCGCTTCTGCCATGCTTTCGGATATTGAGAAGCCAGGAGCGGGAAAGACGATTTTGGTAAATGGAATAGAGGCAAAAGAAGATCTTCCCTTAAAAACCGGAGACAGCATTGTAATAGAAATAGTTCGGGAAAAGGAAATACTTCCAGAGGAAGACTGGTATGATGAAGCAGAGGAAGAACAAGTCCCGTATCAGGAACCGGTTTTGGCTCCTCAGAATATACCGGGTATTCTGACTCCTCCGGCACAGATGACGTCTACAGGCATACAGATTGATAAAGAACAACGATTAAAACTGGAAGGGCATGCGGATGCATCTGCTTCTTCCGATTCAGCCTTTCATAAAAGCAATGGAAAAATCACATTTTTCTTAAATGATAAACCTGTGACTTTTCCCATTAAGCCGGATCAGCGTCCTTATTATCTTATGGACATGCTGGAATATTCCGGACTTGATTTTAAAAATCTTACCGGGAAAGTAGTATTAGAGGTCAACGGGGAAAGCGGTTATTTTCAGCAGGAATTAAAAAGCAGAGACCGTATTATGATTTATCAGGAAAATGAATAAAA
Organism: Lacrimispora xylanisolvens; assembly: GCF_002934545.1. Taxonomy (GTDB): domain Bacteria; phylum Bacillota; class Clostridia; order Lachnospirales; family Lachnospiraceae; genus Lacrimispora; species Lacrimispora xylanisolvens. Next base: position 46,195 of record NZ_PTJA01000004.1, on the reverse strand, counting down.
GGGGTGCGTATGGGCGTGTTGAATGTAGTAAAAAGGGATGGAACAGTCACAGGATTTGAATTATCCAAGATCAAGGAAGCAGTTAAGAAAGCCTTTGAGGCAACGGGTAAGTACTATACGGACAGTATTGTCGAGCTTCTTGCACTAAGAGTAGCTTCTGATTTTCAAAATAAGATTCATACGGAGAGTATTCCGGTGGAAGACATACAGGACAGTGTGGAAAAGGTTCTGGAAGAAACCGGTTATACGGAAGTGGCGAAGGCTTATATTCTCTATCGGAAACAGCGGGAAAAGATCAGAAACTTAGGGAGCACCACCCTGGACTACAAAGATGTTGTGGACCAGTATGTAAAAGTAGAGGACTGGCATGTGAAGGAAAATTCCACGGTGACCTATTCGGTGGGTGGTCTTATCCTTAACAACTCCGGAGCAGTTACCACAAATTACTGGCTGTCTGAAATCTATGACAGGGAGATTGCAGACGCTCATAATCATGGAGAGATCCATATCCATGATCTTTCCATGCTGACAGGATACAGCTGCGGCTGGTCTTTAAAGCAGCTTTTATTAGACGGACTGGGCGGAATCAGCGGAAAGATCACAGCTTCACCGGCAAAGCATCTGGCCACGTTGTGCAATCAGATGGTTAATTTTCTCGGTATTATGCAGAATGAATGGGCTGCCTCCCAGTCATTTTCCTCCTTTGATACCTATCTTGCGCCCTTTATTAAAGCAGATGGACTGTCTTACGATAAAGTAAAAAAATGCATGGAGGCCTTTGTGTTTGGAGTTAATACTCCAAGCCGCTGGGGAACCCAGGCGCCATTTTCCCATATCTCCCTTGACTTGACGGTACCAGAGGATATGAAATCCCAAAAGGCCATTGTGGGCGGGAAGTTTATGGATTTTACCTACGGAGACTGTCAGGCAGAGATGGATATGGTGAACCGTGCCTTTTTAGAGACAATGCTGGAAGGAGATGCCGGTGGAATGGGATTTCAGTATCCGATTCCGGTATTTGGAATAACAAAGGAGTTTGACTGGTCCGATTCAGAAAGAAACCGCTTGTTATTTACCCTGGCATCCCATTACGGAACTCCTTACTTTTCCAATTACATCAACAGTGGTCTTACTCCAGGAGACGTGCGGGCATATACACCCAAAAGTATTCCTGATTTTACAAAACTGCGCCATAAAGCCGGTGGCTTTTTCGGATATGGAGAACATACAGGTTCCATCGGTGTGGTAACTCTCAATCTGCCGAGAATTGCATATCTGGCCTCTGATGAAGCTGACTTTTATAAGCGTTTGGACAGGGTGGCAGATCTTGCCGCAAAATCTCTTGATATCAAGCGTAATGTAGTAACCAGACTCTTGAAAAATGGGCTTTACCCCTATACTGCCTGTTATCTGGAAAATTTCACCAATCATTTCTCATCGATCGGTATTGTGGGGATGGATGAAGCAGGAAAGAATGCAAAATGGCTGGGGATGGGAATGGAATCAGAACAAACTCAGGCATTTGCAGTTCGTGTCATGGAGCACTTAAAGAAAAAACTGATTGCTTATCAGCAGCAGTACAAAAGCCTGTACAGCCTTGAGGCAACTCCGGCCGAATCGGCGGCTTACCGGCTGGCATTAATCGACAGAGAAGAATTTTCTGACATAAGATCTGCAGGTGATCATTCACCCGTACCTTATTATACCAACAGCACCAAACTTGCGGCAGATTGGGGAGGCATCCTTACTCAGGCATTGACCATACAGAATCGTGTTCAGCCTTTGTATACGGCGGGTACTGTATTTTCAGTCTTTATGAAGAAGGAGGAAGAGGATTATCGGACTGTCAGAGATGCATTAAGGCGCATGACAAGTCAGTATGAGATTCCCTACCTGACATTTACACCAGTATACTCCGTCTGTCAGAGCTGCGGTTATCTGCCGGGGGAACAAAAGATTTGTCCCAGGTGCGGGAAAGAGACGGATATTTACAGCAGAATTGCAGGATACTACCGCCCGGTAAATGACTGGAATGAAGGAAAAGCTCAGGAGTTTAAAAATAGAAAAATGATGACTTTGGAGTGAAAAATTTTACCGTTTTAACTCACATATGAAAGACTTGGGCATAAGATATATTACGAACTGATTAAACAGGAGTAAATGAAAATGAGTTGTAATAATTGGAATAACGGATGCAATTGCAACTGCAACTGCCCAAGCGGAAATAGCAATGCAAATAATTGTAATACTAAATGTAATGACAAATGCAGTGATGTCAGTGATGCATCAACTGGAAACGGAAACATGAACATGTGCTATCGTCAGGGATATGCATGCGGCTTTAAAGATGGTTATGAGACCGGATTCCGTGATGGATTCTGGAGTGCAAATGGCTGTGGAAGAACCTACAGCGGTTCTGTAATGGGATCTACGGATTCCGGATGTGGATGCAAATAATTCAGTAAACAAAAAGTTCCGGTTTTCATTTTTGAAGGCCGGAACTTTTTTTGTACCGGGCGCTGCTGACAGGCGCTTTTTTTATGTGCAAAGTGAAAAAGAAAAGAATAAAAAATTGTCTTATATTTAACAAAATGTTCAATATGAACTTAATAACTTCTTTATGGTTATAATATTTTCCTTGTTTCTGGTTTGTGTTATTCTCATTTTGCAGCAAAAACACTAAAAACAGAAAGATTTAAAAGGGAAGGGGATTCATTATGAATTATTTTGAGGAGAGTTTGAAATTACATGAACTTCATGCAGGAAAGATGGAAATTAAGTCAAAGGTCAGCATTGTAACAAGGGAGGATTTAAGCCTTGCTTACACACCGGGTGTTGCTGAGCCATGCCGGAAGATTCATGAAAATGAGGACAATGTTTATCGATATACATCAAAAGGAAACATGGTGGCAGTTGTCACAGATGGAACCGCAGTCTTAGGACTTGGAGATATCGGACCAAAGGCTGGTCTTCCTGTTATGGAAGGTAAGTCCATTCTGTTTAAGGAATTTGCAGATGTCAATGCATTTCCCATTTGTCTGGACACCAAAGATCCTGATGAAATAGTAACCGCAGTTAAAATGATTGCTCCTGGTTTTGGAGGGATCAATCTTGAGGATATATCGGCGCCCAGATGCTTTGAGGTTGAGGAAAAGTTAAAGAGAGAACTTGATATTCCTGTATTTCACGATGACCAGCATGGAACGGCAATCGTAGTTCTGGCAGGAGTGATCAATGCACTGAAGGTAGTGGGCAAAGAGATCAAAGAAATCAAAGTTGTGGTAAACGGTGCGGGGGCAGCTGGAACCGCTATCTCAAAGCTGCTGCTTGTATGCGGCGTAACCAATTTAATAGTCTGTGATAAAGTTGGAATCTTATACGAAGGCATAGAAGGTGTGGATTATGCAAAACAGGATCTGGCTAAGATCACCAACCCGGATCAGTTAAAGGGAGACTTAAGCGATGCACTGAAAGGCGCTGACGTATTTATCGGAGTATCTGCTCCAGGAATTGTAAGTAAAGAAATGGTCAGCTCCATGAATCCGGATTCCATCCTGTTTGCCATGGCAAACCCTACTCCTGAAATTATGCCTGATCTTGCAAAAGAAGCAGGAGCCAAAGTAATCGGAACCGGACGATCTGATTTTCCAAATCAGGTAAATAACGTACTGGCCTTCCCTGGAATCTTTAAAGGAGCGCTGGAGGTCAGGGCGAAAGAGATCAACGAGGAAATGAAGCTTGCAGCAGCATATGCCATTGCTGCCATGATCCCGGACGAAGAGCTGAATGATCAGAACGTTCTTCCCAATGCCCTCGATAAAAGCGTATCTGAAAATGTGGCAGAGGCTGTGAAAAAAGCAGCCAGAGAAACAGGAGCCGCCAGAATATAAGTAAGCAAGGAAAAATGATGGCTTGCATGAAAGACAGGAGGATTAAAATATGCAGATTCCGATAAAAAAGACCCTTGATAAAATCCCAGGTGGTATGATGGTAGTACCCCTGTTTTTGGGAGTAATTGTAAATACGTTTTTCCCTCAGTTTCTACAGTTGGGCGGATTTACAACAGCCCTGTTCAGTAAATCAGCTTCACAGCCCATACTGGCCTGCTTTATGTTTCTGATCGGTTCCCAGATCCATTTTAAACTGGCTCCCAAAGCAATTAAAAAAGGAGCTCTCCTGATAACAGGAAAGTTCATTGTAGGAGCAGGAATTGGTATTCTGGTTGGTAAGATCTTTGGTTCTGCCGGTGTTCTGGGACTTTCTCCTCTGGCAGTTCTGGCTGCATTAACCAACTGTAACGGTGGTCTGTATGCTTCTCTTGCGTCACAGTACGGTGATGAGACAGATGTAGGCGCATACGCTCTTTTATCCATTAAAGACGGCCCCTTCTTTACCCTGGTTGCACTGGGGGCTTCCGGTCTGGCAGTTGTCCCTGTAAAAGCAGTAATTGCAGTTATGATTCCCATCGTAATCGGAATGATATTAGGAAATCTTGACAGCGATATGAGAACCTTTCTGGGAAGCAGTAAATTGCTGCTGATTCCGTTCTTTTCTTTCCCCCTTGGGGCAGGAATGAACCTGGAAACCATTGTAAAAGCAGGAGGTCCCGGCATTATCCTTGGTATTGTGGCATCCTTTACAGGAATAGGCGCATATATTCTTTTAAAGCTGTTTAAAGAAGAGCCGATTATCGGTCTGGCAACCGGTTCTACAGCTGGGAATGCAGTGGCGACACCAGAAGCGGTAGCAGCGGCAGATCCCTCCCTTGCAGTGGTAGCTGCAGCAGCAACAGCCCAGGTTGCAGCAGCCTGCGTGGTATCAGCCATCGTTTGCCCATTTATTGTATCCTTTGTATTTAAGAAAATGAGGCAAAAGCAGATGAAAACCATGGAGGCAGCCGGCAGCAGGGAATTGGCCAGTTAGCAGTGCTTAAGACATAAATTATTATAAGATGCTCCCAAAGAGACAGGCGATGTAAGAAATAAACAGGTCTGTTTCTCCAGGGAGTATCTTTTGCGTGTCAGGAGAGTATTATAATGACATTGTGAGGCAGCAGATTATTTGATACAATTAATAGATAGAAAGGAAGCGCTTTATGATGAATAGAAGAAAAACAATGAAGCTGCAGACAATGATGATCTTACTGGTCATTGCAGTTGTATTTATATCAATTGCTATTATTATTCCCTTTGTCGCTTCCTGGATGACCAGGAACATAGAAAATGAGGCAAAGACCAATGTCATGAATGTGGCGGAGCTGGTGGCTCATTCAAACGAGGTGGTTGATGCGCTGGAACAGAAAAACACCAGTGTCATATCGTCTTATGTTACGATGCAGCTGAAAAATCTGGAACTGGTTGATTATATTATAGTTGCGGACAACCAGGGAGTCCGATATTCTCACCCCAATCCCCAGATGATCGGTAAAACCTTTGAAGGAGGAGATGAAGACCGGGTGGTACGACTTGGGGAGACCTATGTATCAGAGGCTACCGGAACTCTGGGAAGATCCCTGCGCGCCTTTGCCCCGGTCTATAATGATAAGAATCAGGAAATTGGTTTTGTCTCCGTTGGCACACTGATCGAGCGGATTGAGAGTGCAAAACATCAGGCTGCTTTTTATATTATCCTGATTGGTTTTGGAGGTCTGTTTGCAGGAAGTGTGGGGGCATTTTTACTGGCGAATCATATTAAAAAGATACTGCTGGGACTGGAGCCCGACGAGATAACCAAGCTGTATCATGAAAAAACAGGGATTCTGGATGCCATCCATGAAGGCCTGGTCGCCATTGACCGGGAAGGCCGTATTACTTTAATGAATGATTCTGCCTTGCAGATTCTTGGCTTTGATAAAGAAAAGATGAAGAACCAGGTGATTGGGCAAAATATAGAAGAAGTATTACCCAACACCCGCATGATGAATATTTTAAGTACAAAAAAGGCAGAATTCGATGACGAGCAGAAGCTGTGGGATACCGTAATCGTCACCAACCGGATTCCCATTCTGGACCGAGGGCAGGTGATCGGAGTCATAGCCAGCTTTCGGGACAAAACCGAAGTGAGGAAAATGGCAGAAGAACTGACCGGAGTGAAAAAACTGGCATGGTCTCTCCGCGCCCAGAACCATGAATTTATGAACCGGCTTCATACCATTGCAGGCCTGATACAGCTGGAAGAATATGAAGAAGCCCTGGATTTTATATCGGATGTTGCCAGGATCAGAACGGAAGTCAGCCACATTCTCACCACTCAGATCAAGGATTCTTCCATTTCTGCTCTTCTTTTGGCGAAGTACAGTAAAGCGGAGGAATGCAGAGTAAAGCTTGTGATCGATGAAGATTCCAGACTTAATCAATTACCGGAAGGAATGAACTGCCAGGATCTTGGTTCTGTCATCGGGAACCTGATAGAGAATTCCCTTGATGAAGTAAAAAATGACGGGACAGGCAGAATTGATATCCGGATTGCAGAAGAAAACAATCATCTGAACATTCGCGTTAAAGATAATGGAGGAGGAATCAGCCCTGAAATAGGTGATCGGATCTTTAACCAGGGTTTTTCTACCAAGAAAGGGCAAAGAGGCAGTGGCCTGTTTATTGTGAAACGGATCATAGAAGAATGCAGGGGAACCATTGGTTTTACATCTGAAAATGGAGTACAATGGGATATTGCGATCCCAATGGAAAGGGGTGAAAGGATTTGATCGGAGTCATGATTGTGGAAGATGATCCTATGGTTATGGAAATCAACTCAAAATTTTTAAAAAGGGTGGAGGGATTTACTTTCTTAAAAGGAGTTTCCAATTTACAGGAAGCAAAAAAATACATGCTGTCTAAAAAACCGGATTTAATTCTCCTGGATGTCTATCTGCCCAATGAAAATGGAATTGACTTTTTAAAATGGATCCGCAGCCAGGCACTGGATGCAGATGTTATTTTAATCACTGCGGATAAGTCCATGGAACGGATACAGCAGGCATTCCGTTATGGAGTGGTTGATTATTTAATCAAGCCGTTTCGGTTTGAACGTTTCAGGGAGGCACTCTTACAGTATAAGGACAGATATGACAGCTTTAAAAACAGCGAAGTCATCGAGCAAAAGGACTTGGACCGGTACTTATCCGGGCAGATTTCAGCCCAGAATGAGGAAGATTTTACAAAGGGGGTTAATAAATACACATACTGTGCCATATGGGAAAAGATAGAACAGGGCGGGGAAGAATACTATACAGCCGAAAATCTGGCGGAGATGCTGCAGATTGCAAGAGTTACAGTAAGACGATATCTGGAACTGATGGAAAAGGAAGAAAAGATCTATAAATTAGTTGAGTACGGGAAAGTAGGAAGGCCCCAGCACAAGTATCGAAAATTATGACTAAATAAAATTACAGTACTTTGTTTATAATGTATATTGAAAAAAAAATCGGGCTGTGTTAGCATAAATACAAGTCATAGAATTTGTATACAAACTTTTATATTTGAATACAAACTAATTTTCTAATGACGAAATAACTGACCAGAATAAAAGCAAAGGAGAATCACGAATATGGATAACTTTACAAAACAGTTTTCTCTTGAAGGAAAAGTTGCACTTGTAACTGGCGCATCTTATGGTATTGGCTTTGCGATTGCTAAGTCTCTTGCAGAAGCTGGCGCTACCATTGTTTTTAATGATATTAAGCAGGAATTAGTAGACAAAGGAATTGCAGCATACAAAGAAGAGGGCATTACTGCTCACGGATATGTTTGTGATGTTACCAGCGAAGAGGCTGTTAATGCCATGGTTGCTCAGATAGAAAAAGAAGTAGGCGTAATCGATATCCTGTTTAATAACGCAGGCATTATCAAACGTATTCCCATGTGCGATATGACAGCAGAACAGTTCAGACAGGTAATTGATGTTGACTTAAATGCTCCGTTTATCGTAGCAAAGGCAGTAATTCCGTCAATGATTAAAAAAGGTCACGGAAAGATTATCAATATCTGTTCCATGATGTCTGAGCTTGGACGTGAGACTGTATCTGCTTATGCAGCTGCAAAGGGCGGACTGAAGATGCTGACAAAGAACATTGCTTCTGAGTACGGTGAATTCAACATTCAGTGTAACGGTATCGGACCTGGCTATATTGCAACACCACAGACTGCACCTTTACGTGAGGTACAGGCAGATGGTTCCAGACATCCGTTTGATCAGTTCATCATTGCTAAGACACCGGCAGGACGCTGGGGTGAGGCTGAGGATCTTGCAGGTCCTGCAGTATTCCTTTCCTCTGATGCTTCTAACTTTGTCAATGGACATATTCTTTACGTTGACGGCGGTATTTTAGCTTACATCGGTAAACAGCCACAGTAATTGCATGCCCTTACAGGGAAGTCCCCAGTGGGATAAACATGGCCATGATGCCCGCCCTTAACAGGCGGGAGTCATGGCATATTTTATTTAATTGTTACGTTTAAATTTTAAGGACGGAGAGGGTTCAATGGAAGGAAAGACCAAGACCTATAAAAACCGTGGCGACCTGGTATTTGAAACTTTAAAGCAGGAGATTCTGGATCTGGAATTAAAGCCCGGACAGATCATAAGTGAAAATGAGATTTGCGAACGGTTTGGTGTATCGCGGACTCCTGTAAGAGAAGCGGTAAGAAAGCTGCAGGAGCAGGGATTCGTCATATCCGTACCTTATTCCGGTACGCAGGTGACACTTCTTAATCTGGATACCATCAAACAGATGATTTATATGCGCGTTGCCGTGGAAACCATGGTTATGCGTGATTTTGCCAATATGGCTACTCCACTCTGGATGGAGGAAGTCCGGTATATGATCCGCAGGCAGCAGGCGCTTATACTGGAAAAAGGTTTTGAACCAGAGCAGTTTTACCGCATGGACGCACAGATGCACGCCATCTGGTACCGGGCTACCGGTAAACGGAAACTCTGGGATATGATACAGGCACAGCAGCTTCATTACACCAGATTCCGAATGCTGGATTTTGTAACAGAAACCGATTTTACAAGAATTATCAGAGAGCATACGGAGTTATTTGAATTGCTGGAAAAAAAGGATATTGAAGGTCTGGAACAATCCCTCAGAGAACACCTGACTTACAGCATGAAACGTATGAAACACCAGATTGAGGTAGAATACAAAGACTATTTTGAACAGGAAGAGCAGGAGGACGAATGATGACCAGTGTATCCATTACTGTAAAGGGATTAAGTGATACCATAAAAGCATTTGCATCAGGAGAGGAGCAGGCAGTCCTGGTGTATGAAGGCAGTTATGAAGAAGGAGATGCCATTGTATGCAAAACTGATGAGCCCGGCGGACATTACGTAATCCGGATTGATGACTGCATGGATGAATCCTTAGTCTATATAACAAAACCGGAAGTGATTTTTACCATACCCTTTGGAGATAAAAAAGTATCTTACAACCCCAAGGCATTTACAGGAACGAAGCATTACCTTACCATTCGGAAAGCAGGGGAAACAGAAGTAAAACAGTACCGCAATCTTGCTGTCAATGTGATGGACCAGCATGGTGATACCGGCTGTTTTCCTCATGCATTTGCCAATGTAGAAACCAGAGGTGAGGCAGTATTTGCTGCACGCAATGCCATCGATGGCGTTCTTGCCAATGAATCCCATGGGGAGTGGCCATATGAATCATGGGGAATTAACCGACAGGATGATGCAGAAATCACTCTGGATTTTGGACGGGAAGTGGATTTTGACCAGATTGTATTATATACCCGTGCCGATTTCCCCCACGATAACTGGTGGGTGGAAGCAACCTTTACATTTTCAGACGGATCGAGCCAGGCTGTGAAAATGGAAAAAAGCATAAAACCTCATGGATTCTCAATAAAAAAGAACAAGATTACCTGGCTAAAGCTTAGTAATTTAATCAAAGCAGATGATCCTTCTCCGTTTCCTGCCCTTACTCAGATTGAAGTATATGGAAAAGATTCTCTTTAACTTGAAATACCTCTTTTCCTTTTGCTGATATTCATGTAAAATATAGGCAGTAAGCATACAGGGTTGACACATAAGGAGGAAGAGTGATGGAGTTTTTATTTCTGGAACCTGTTTTTAAGGAAGCCATCTGGGGCGGCAATCAGCTTCGGACAGTATTTGGATATGACATACCAAGCGATACCACAGGGGAATGCTGGGCAATCAGTGCTCACAAGAATGGGGAATGCCAGATTGCCGGGGGGATTTATGACGGAAAGCTTCTAAGCCGTTTATGGAAGGAAAAACCGGAGATATTCGGTTTTTATCCCGGAGACCAGTTTCCTCTTCTGGTTAAAATCATCGATGCAAAGAATGATTTAAGCATTCAGGTACATCCTGACGACAGTTATGCAAAGATTCATGAGAATGGTTCTCTTGGAAAAACAGAATGCTGGTATATTCTGGACTGTGAACCGGACACAGAAATTGTAATCGGGCATCATGCCAAAGACCGGGACGAGATGGAATTTATGATACGGAACCATCAGTGGGAGGAATTCATACGGACTGTTCCCATTAAGAAGGGAGACTTCTTCCAGATTAATCCGGGTTGTGTCCATGCGATTAAGGGCGGAACTTTAATTCTTGAGACCCAGCAGAGCAGTGATATCACTTACCGTGTTTATGACTATGACCGTCTTTCAGATGGAAAACCAAGACAGCTGCATGTGGAACAGAGTATTGCCACCATCAGAGCACCATTTAAGGAAAATCAGGCAATTGCTGTAACAGAGAAGCTGTCCGGGGCTGTGCATACACATTTAATCACCTGTAAGTACTACTCCGTGGACAAGTATGAGATTGATGGGGTGTTCGCAAAAGAGTTTTCCAAGTATTTTACCAATGTCAGTGTGATAAGCGGTAAAGGTTCCATCAATGGAATCCCGTTGGAAGCAGGTCAGAATTTTATTATACCGGCAAAGAGTAAAGAGTGCAGATTTGAGGGGAAGATGTCTGTCATCTGTTCCAATCCCGAATAAAGCAGGAGGAGAAGTTATGAGACTGGGAGCATTAGAAGCAGGGGGCACAAAGATGGTTTGTGCCATAGGCAATGAGAACGGCGAGATTTTAGAGCGGGTTTCCATACCCACGGAGACACCGGAGATTACCATGCCCAAACTGATTGCATATTTTTTGGATAAGGAAATTGAAGCATTGGGGATCGGATGCTTCGGTCCCATTGATCTTAACAGGAATTCAGATACGTATGGCTATATTACCACCACTCCCAAGCTTGCGTGGCTGAACTATGATATTGTGGGAGCATTTAAAGCGGCTTTAAAGGTACCGGTGGGGTTTGATACCGATGTGAATGGTTCTGCCCTTGGGGAGGCTACCTGGGGGATTACAAAGGGGCTTGAGAACAGTATGTATATTACCATTGGAACTGGCGTGGGAGCTGGTATTATATCCAATGGAAAGCTGCTTCACGGAATGCTTCACCCGGAGGGCGGACATCTGCTTCTATCCAGACATCCGAAAGATTCCTTTGAAGGAGCTTGTCCATATCACAAAAACTGCCTGGAAGGCATGGCGGCAGGCCCTGCCATAGAGGCTCGTTGGGGAATGAAGGGAGCACAGCTGGCAGACAGAAAAGAAGTCTGGGAGCTGGAAGCTTATTATATCGCCCAGGCACTTGTTGATTATATTATGATACTTTCTCCCCAGCGTATTATTCTGGGAGGCGGTGTGATGCATCAGGAGCATTTAATTCCATTGGTGAGAGAGGAAGTAACCCGTCAGCTGGGCGGTTATATCAAAACAAAAGAACTGGAAGATATGGAGCATTATATTGTTTTACCAAGCCTTAACGACAATCAGGGGATCATGGGTGCCCTGAAGCTGGCAGTGGATGAATATCAACTGGAAAAGATAGGTTAATTGCCATTTTTCTCCTAGTGTAATTCCATTTTATGTATGTTATGATACATTTTGTAAAGGAAATGTAACAATTGCGTAACAAATAAGGAGGATATTACCATGAGAAAATTACCAGCATTTGTATTAGCAGCAGCAGCTGTATTCACCGTAGCAGGAACACCAATCACAGCACAGGCAGCGACCTGTTCCAGTTCAGTGCCTAATTGTTATTCATCTAACTGCTATACTTCATCCTGCTATGGACAGTCTTTAAACAGTCTGTTAAGCAAGTATGGATGTAACACCAACAGCTCTAACTGCAATACTTCAACTGGCAAAAAAGGTGCATCCACAGGCAAGACCTGCAATACCGGAAGTTCCTGCAATACCCGTCAGCTTTCCTCATTCTTAAGAAGCTGCAGATAATTGAATATTCATTTTTTCATGGGTCGTTCCTCAGGGGTTCGGCCCTTATTTCTTTTTTATGACTGTGAAGCAGATGAAAACAGCCACAGGTCTTAACAGGCCTGTGGCTGCTGACATAAGGATCATTTTCCTTCATTTACGATTTCTTCCAGAACACGGATCAGGTCGTAAATGTTGTTGATCTGCACATTTCGTTCCAGGATCTGATTTTTTAAATCGATGGAAAGCGTTTCAAATTTTGCCTGGACTGCAGGAGCTATATATGACATGATTATCACCTCATAATTAGAATGTACCAGGAGGAATTATTTATGCGTGAATCCAGATTTGCATAAAATATGGGACTGGCAGACATATTAAATAAGAGGTGATAATTATGTCAAAGGATGATACAAAAAAAACAAATTCAGCCAATCAATACAGGGAAGAAAAAGGAAAAGTTGAAAACCAGAACCACACCCATAATTCCCGCAGAGAAGGTATGGGACCCAATACCAAACGAAGATCAGATTAATTAGAAAAGGGCGAAAACCAGGATGCGTTGGTTTTCGCCCTGCTGAGGTTTCATACTTATGATCGGGCAGTTTACAGAACTCATTATCAACCGAAGATACAATATCTGACAGCGCGGAAAATGAGTTTTTTACATTGGTAAGGCGGATTTGCGGCGGCTTGCGCTCGTTTTTGTGTTCCCCGGTAATGTTTTGATATCTCGTTCTGTAATAATAATATATGCATGTTCTTATATTGTGTGAACAAGCCGGACATGCCAGCGCTACTCCATTCACATCTTGTCTTTATACACCATATAATACATTATAATTTGAAAAGGGGGTAGTAAACAATGGGATGCTTCTGGGGTTGCGGAAATCGCTGCAATAATAATTGCAATAATAATTGTAATGGCAATTGGAATAATAATTGTGACTGCGATGATGATGATGAAGTTGACTGCTCAGAGGAAGTTAGAAGAGCTTACTGGGCTGGATATAGAGCTGGCTGTAATGATCCTCGCTGCCATCGTCGTTTTGATGATGACGATGATTGTGGCTGCAATTAATCATAATAAAGGCGGGTATCCGGTTGATTCCGGTACCCGCCTTCTTAACAAATATATAATAATATATAAATAGTTTGAGCCAGCAGGGAATATAAAATAAACCTTGCTGGCTTAGCTGTAATAAATAAAAATTACTCTGACTTTTTAAAATACAGATAGTTGGTACATTTTCACCTTAACAAATTCACTTTATCAAATGGGTATTTGAAGAAAATGGATAAATAGACGTGATTCGTACATCTGTATGAAATTAAGCTACGTGAACGTTAACAGCCTGAAGACCACGGTTACCGTTGATTGTTTCGAAAACAACAGACTGGCCATCTTCTAAAGATTTGAAACCTTCCATAGCAAGACCGGAGAAATGAACGAAAATATCGTTGCCTTCTTCGTCACAGATGAAACCAAAACCTTTTTGTGCATTAAACCATTTTACTGTACCTTTTTTCATGAAAAGATACCTCCTTAAAATTATTGTGTATTCTGCTTAAAACTAAAAATCGCATATACTTGTAAATCATCAATAGAATAATGACTTACAAATATATGCGAAATCAAAACTTTATTAAAATACTAATCTAATATACCACAGAAGAGAACAATAGTCAATATAAAATAAAGTAATTAAAAATTTCCATTCTGCTTTGGAATTATTAATAAAGTTTTAGCAGTTGTTTAAGATATTATTGATACAATAGAAACTTATAAAATGATTATGAGGTGTAAGATGAGTGATATGACAAATGATGCGCAAAACACTGGCTGGAGAGGACTTACGGAAGATGAGGTAAATGAAAGAGTAGAGCAGGGGCTGATAAATCAAAGCGACATTTCAACTGGAAAGTCCGTTAAAAATATTATTTTGTCCAATATACTGACCTATTTTAACCTGATTTTTTTAATCATAGCCATACTGCTGATTTACGTTGGCTCCTACCGCAACCTGACATTTTTACCTGTTATTATAGGAAACATAGTAATAGGTATCGTCCAGGAACTTCGTGCCAAACAAATACTGGATAAAATGAATTTAATTAATGCCCCCCATTCCATCGTGTTCAGAAATGGAGTACAGAAACAAATCCTTTCCCAGCAACTGGTAAAGGACGATATAGTTTTACTGTCAGCCGGAAATCAGATTTGTGCAGATGCAATTGTGGTTGAGGGTAATATACAGGTTAATGAAGCCCTTTTAACAGGAGAGGCAGATGAAATTGAAAAAATAAGTGGAAGTAGTCTTTTATCCGGAAGTTTTGTGGTATCCGGGCAATGTTATGCAAAGCTGGAGCATGTGGGAAATGACTCCTATATAACAAAACTCACGGCGGAAGCAAAAGCCATGGGCAGCGGTGAGCAGTCAGAAATGATACGTTCCATCAATCAGCTGGTGAAATGGATTGGTATAGGAATTATTCCCATCGGTATCCTTCTGTTTTCCCAGGGATATTATATGAATCATGAAACCATGCAAAAAAGCATTGTTTCCATGGTAGCCGCTATTATCGGTATGATACCGGAGGGACTTTATTTACTGACTACCATAGCCCTCGCTTTAAGTACCATGCGATTGGCAAAAAATCAGGTCATTCTCCATGATATGAAAAGTATCGAAGCCCTTGCAAGGGTAGACGTACTGTGTGTCGATAAGACAGGGACAATTACGGAACCGGGTATGGAGGTTCTGGAAATTATCCCAAGCAAAGTAAACTCCCAGGTAATTAAGACGAAAGAAGAACTTGAGCTGCTTTTAGCGGATTATGCTATTTCCATTCCAGATGATAATGCAACAATGCATGCAATCCGGGAATATGTTGCAGCTTTTGATACCAATTCAAAAAAAAGGGAAACCATGGAGGTTATCCCATTTTCTTCTACTACAAAATACAGCGGGATATCATTTTCAGATGGCAGCTTCTTACTTGGGGCACCTGAATTTATAATGCGGGAAGAGTATCCTTTGGTACTTCCTGAAATCAGCACTTATATTAAAAATGGTCACAGAGTCCTTTTGCTGGGAAAATATGAAGGAACCAGTCTCAAGGATGGACTGTCAGAAAAGGTAGTGCCCATGGGGTACATTATTTTAACAAACCCTATCCGGGAAAATGCAAGAGAGACCTTTTCCTATTTTAAAGAGCAGGGGGTATGCGTCAAAGTCATATCGGGAGACAATCCAGAAACAGTATCGGAGGTCGCAAAACGTGCAGGAATAGAGCATGCAGATCAGTTCATAGATGCAGGGACACTGGATACAGACAGTAAGCTTGCAAGTGCTTTAGAGGAATATACGGTTTTCGGGCGTGTTACGCCCAAACAGAAACAAAAGCTGGTACAGGCACTGCAAAAGGCTGGTCATACGGTTGCTATGACCGGAGACGGAGTAAATGATATTCTTGCAATGAAGGATGCCGATTGCAGTGTGGCAATGGCGTCGGGAAGCGAAGCTGCTGCACAGGCTGCTCAGGTGGTTTTACTGGATTCCGATTTTGCCCATATGCCCAACGTGGTAATAGAAGGAAGACGGGTAGTAAATAACGTACAGCGCTCGGCGGTCTTATTTTTGGTGAAGAATATCTTCTCCATATTGCTGGCTCTGCTTTCACTGGTAATTTCGTTTACCTACCCACTGGAACCGTCCCAAATATCGCTGATCAGTATGTTTACCATAGGTTTCCCCGGATTTTTGCTGGCCTTGGAACCAAATAAAAACCGCATCAAAGGTCATTTCCTGAAAAATGTGCTGATTAAAGCGCTTCCTGCTGGCCTGACAGACGTACTGGCAGTGGGAGCCCTGGTGGTTTGCGGAGAAGTATTTTCACTTCCTAAGAATGATATTGCCACCGCGTCTACCATGCTTTTGTCTGTGGTTGGCTTTATGATACTCACGAAGATCAGTGCGCCGCTCAATCCTTTTAAAAACGGCATTATAATATTTAATATTCTGGGTTTGGTATTTTGCGGGATCTTTCTTCATCAGCTGTTTGCCATAAGTGAAATGTCCAATATATGTGTGTTATTATTGATTGTTTTTTCCTTTGCGGCAGAGTCTCTTTTCCGGTATCTGACCATTGGTATAGAGAAGCTGGATGAATTGTACAGGAAGATTAGACAAAAGAAACAATAATTTTCATGGATTATAAAACATTAATCAGCCGGGTTATTAACCCATTAATATCTAATTGTCCATAACCCCATACATTATTGGGGTAGAGATAGGAGCTGCTGCGTTTTGCTCCACGGGCAATCATGCGATTAATCTGTTTTCCGGTAAGAGAGGTAAAATTTCCTTTGCACAGCGTCCATTCCATGACCATGGCAATTCCCCCCGCCGCCTGGGCAGCTGCAGCTCCTGTCCCGCTCATGGTTCCGTACCGGTTTTGGGGAAGTGCGCATGGGATCTGGTAACCGGGAGCTGCAATGTCTGGTTTCACCATTCCGTTGCTGGTATAGCCTCTGCTGGACTGCACTAATATTGTACCGTCAAGCTGGTTGTAGGCGGAGGTAGTCAGAGTATTAATTGAGTTTCCCGGATTGATTATGGTAGTATCGGAACTTGCATTTATAAAGTAGGTATCATCCGATATGAGATTACCAGATGGAAGCCAGGAATTAAAATAAAAAGGCTGGATTTCCGTGCTGTCCAGACGGAAGGTCCAAAGTCCTGGCTCAGCCTGGTCAAAGCGTATTAAGATCAGCTGCTGCCCGGTTTCTTCCTCAAAAATAATGTTATTCACCCATACCAGACCCTGGTCAAAAGCAAATTTAATACATTCGTTAAAGGAAGGTTCTATTTTATATGTGATCAATCGATCCGGAGAAATAATCTGGATTGCCGGTCTGCCAGGAATGCTGGGCCATATTTCCATGGATAATTTTTTATCTTCATTACTTATGTTTAACTGGAATTCGGTGCTATAGGGAGCCGAATCAATGCTTCCAAAATAGTGCCGGCCCCGGTTCCCCTCATCACCTGCAGCAATGGAAACATTAACACCTGATAAGAGCAGAAGATTTGCCAGATACTGGCTCATTACGCCCTGCCCGTCATGAATTCCCTGGCTGGTTCCCATTGCAATACAAATAACAAGGGGACGCTCCATTTTTTTTGCTTCTTCAACCAGATAACGGATACCAAGAATTACATCAGATTCCTGGAAACACAGTTCATCCTCTGGTATTAAAAAAACATTTCTCAGATTTTTCTTTGCCTCTTTTAATTTCACCACAACAAGTTCGCTATAGGGAACAATTCCTCTAAATGAATTTTTGGTATCTATACTGCCTGATATAATACTTGCGATAGCGGTTCCATGACCGATCGTATCAACTGTAGGGACGAGCGACATCGTATTATTGGAGAGCAGTGCGGCATTGATCTGCTGCTTGGTGTATTCTGTTCCAAAGGTAAAGTCTTTTGGAGATGCCCCGCTCTGGTCAGTCTGATCCCATAGGGATACGATGCGGGTGGAACCATCTGCATTTCGGAAAGCAGGATGCTGATAATCGATTCCCGTGTCCACAATGCCAACCAGTGTACATTGCCCAAGGAGATTGTAATTGGTATTTTGCTCCACGGTTTTATTGGGTGAATTTTCATCACTGGCAGAAGAGGCAAGGGTATAAACTGATGGGAAGGCGTAATAGGGAGTGCGTCCGATATCGCAAACGTCCATCACACTTCTGGAGACATGCAGCAATGAATGAGCATCATTTAATAATGTGATGTTATCTCCGGTACTATATCTTGGTATCATGGAGTTATCAATGATAAAATCGTAATAATTCTCATCCAATATTTTTTGCATAACCGGCATCCAATCTGTTTTACTTATGGTATATAGTATGCGGATGCCGGTTATGTATTCTTTCTAAGTATGGCTGAATGGGGATTTAGATAAATATGCACCCATTTGACAGCAAGGCCTTTTTGACGTCTTCTAAACGATCTTCTTTTAAAAATATGTAATCCGTATCATAAGTGGCCACAACTAAAATGCAGGTCTTCTCATCAGCAATAATTTTAGATAAGAACGAAATCATGCCATACTTCTCAAATGACGCATCCTCCGCAATCCGAAAACAACGCCATCCATGTTCTGCAGTCAGATTTATTTCTGGCATATGATCCGTTTCGCATATCAACGATAATTCGTTATCGGTCTTGCTGACAAATGTAAATTCATGATTTAAAAGCTCAGTACTTATTTCTTTCAGCTTACAGATAGAAAACTTTCTGTCAATAATCTGCAAATCCATTTCATTTCCTCCTATTAAAAAAGTCCAGAATATCATACCTTCAATGGCCTAATGGTATGAAATCTGAACGCTGGTGTGATACTTTACCCGGCGGCAAAGTCTGCGTGAATAATTATAAACGATTGTGTATAATTTACCACTATTTGTGTTTGAGGTCAAGTGATTTTAAAAAATGGGAGGCAGGGCTATTGTGGTTGGATTTTGAGCCAGTAAATTAATATTTAGCGTTTATCGTACTTTAGAATTTGGATATTGACACTTAGCATTAATTTCTATAATCTGTAATGAAAGGATGCTTAAAAAAAAGATAAGGCGTGAACTATGATATCGGAAAATAGAATGCAATCTGAGGGGGATTTTATGATTATAACAAAAAGATTAGTAATAAGACCGTATTCTGATGGAGACCAAGAGGTAATGGCCGCAATGTTAATAAATGAAATTATTAAGAAAACCTATATGATACCTGACTTTAATACGAAAGAAGAAGCGTATTCTCTTTTTAAAAAAATTCAGAAGTTTTCTTATTCAGATGACCATTATGAATTTGGTGTTTATAAGGATGATCAATTAATTGGCTGGGTTAATGACGTATCTATGGACACGGATGCAATAGAACTGGGTTATGTGATTAATCCGAAGTATCATAATAATGGCTTTGCAACAGAGGTGTTAAAAGCGGTTATAGAAGATTTATTTGTAAGGGGATATAATGAAGTTATTACAGGTACTTTTGACACAAATAAAGCGAGTATCCGGGTGATGGAGAAATGTGGTATGAAACGAATTGATGGGGAAGAAGATCTGGTTTATCAGGATAGATTGCAGCATTGTATTTATTATTCAATAAAAAGATAAGTATCACCAGAAACCTTGTGCTGAAAGGAATCTCCGTGTTTTCTATATGAATTCAGAAAATGGAGAGAATAGATCGTTATTCTGCCCATTGAGCGGACAAAGCAAATTAGTATTTGATGGAGTAGCGTATGTTGTAAAAATTAATATTGATAGTTCATATAATGTCCTGTATTATTATAATACAAGAATTTATGGCTGTATTAAGTGAGGTCAATATGCGAGAAGATATTTTAAATTACTTATGTGAAGAAGTTGAACAAAGGTGTAAATTACCAACTAATCATTTTGGAATGGGATGTTTTTATCATATCCAGGCTGTAGTTAAAAATGCTGAAATTCTGGCCGATAGCTATAGTGCGGATAAGGAAGTTGTATTAATTGCTGCATGGTTACATGATATTGCTTCTATAACAGATTATAGCTTTTACGAGGATCATCATATTCATGGTGCAGAAATGGCTGAGGATATTCTGCACAAATTTAACTATTCCCCTGATAAAATTAAACTTATACAGCAATGTATCAGAAATCACAGGGGTAGTATATCGAATTCAAGAGTTACTCTGGAGGAACTATGTGTTACAGATGCAGATGCTATATCTCATTTTGATAATGTCCCAGGTTTATTATATTTAGCTTATGTAAATAAAAAGCTGGATATTAATGAAGGTAGAGAATTTGTAAGAAATAAATTAATAAGGAGTTATGAAAAACTCTCTGACAAGAGTAAAATGTTGTACAAAACCAAATTTGATCAAGTTATGAACGTTTTGAATTGAACCTATAGACAAACTACCCAATTTAAGTGTATAAGATTTATTCGTCAGAAGTACTTTTGAACTTCTTACACGAATAGGAACCAATAAATTAAAATTATCCTTAAATATTATGGAGGTCTATATCATACTCCATTCTTTTAGCTGTAGTAATGGCAATTTCTTTTCCAACAAGTCTATTAAGAAGATAAAAAGACATATCGATTCCGGCTGAAATACCACCAGATGTGATTATATCGTTTTCATCAACATATTTAACTCCTCTTTGAACCTTTATTTCCTTATACTCACTTTCCAGTCTATCTATATCCAGCCAGTGTGTTGTTGCTCTTTTTCCATCTAATAATCCAGTCTCAGCTAATAATAATGAGCCTGTACACACAGATGCGATAATATCGCATTCCTCTGCCTTGATCTTAATCCATTTTTTTAGAGCTTCATTATGGATTTCTATTTCTTCTGCTCCATACCCCCCGGGTACAATTAATATATCAAAATGAGGACTATTACTAAAGTCAAAATCGGGTTGAACTTTTAGACCATTTCGAGCGCTGACTAAATCTGTTGTTTGAGCGACAGTCTTTACTGTAAAGGGCTTCTGTTTACAATTTGGATATGAAGCAATTGAAAAAACCTCATATGGCCCAGCAAAATCCAGCAATTCAACCTCGTTAAAAAGAAGTATACCAACGTTCCAATACTTTTTCATATCTATTTCTCCAATCTCATGTGCTTCAGGAATGGGTTCCATTATATAAATAATCTTAATGAATAGACTACTACACATCTTACTAACTATCAATATTAAGTTTCCCCAAATTTTAATCACAGTTTCTTTTCCATCTCTATATAAAGACCATTGCGAAATGTTTCAAAAAATCCAGAATGTCGGTACAATGTGACAGCTGGCTCAAGTGTAATACGCGTACTTAGATGTAGTTTATTATCACCACACTGTTTTGCATATTGCTCTACCATATTAAGCAATAATTTAGAAATTCCACGTCCGCGATATTCATTCTTTATAAACATACGTTTAACTTCGCCCACATTATCAGATTTTTTTCTATAAGCAACACATCCTATTGGTAAGTCATCCAAGTAGGCTAACCAAACAATTTTTATATTTTCATTTTTGCTATAACGGGTATAATAAGCACAATCAGTACCGAGAAAGTCTATCATAAAGTCATCTTGATCGGAAAAGAGTTTAATAACCTCATCAGAAATAACTTCTAAATGTGTTATTTTCATATTTACAACCTCCGTCACAAAGTATAAATAATTGTTTAAAGTCGGGTCCTGTTTTGTGAGCCCGTATTGAGCTATCGTTTTTTGTAGTATTGTTCATACCACCGTGGCTGTCTAAAATACTGAGGGATACTTTCTGCGCTGGGAATTCTATAAAATCCGCAGCAGCTATTATCAGAATTACATTCCTGTTCCACTGGATCAAAATGGGGACATTTATTCAAAACTGGCTCAAGTTCACATTTTGCCTTCATCTATAATCACCTCCTGGAGATAATTATAAGAACGTTTGTTCGATTGGTCAAGCATTTTCATATATTTTTTATTTAATAAAGTCTAACGGGTCCGTAATCTTTAAAATACAAAAACCCTGGTAAACACAAGGAATCCTTGTATTTACCAGGGTTCAAAATTAATGGAGACAACAGGATTCGAACCTGCGACCCTTTACACGTCAAGCAAATGCTCTCCCAGCTGAGCTATGTCTCCATACATTTATCGGTAAACCAAAAGCACCGGTTTCCTATCTGATGGGAAATCCGGTACTAATAATACAATCGTCAATCGGAGTAACAGGATTTGAACCTGCGACCTCTCGGCCCCCAGCCGAGCGCGCTACCAAGCTACGCCATACTCCGTTTCCTGACACTCAGACATTATAGCAGAAAATTTCCAATTGGTAAAGTATATTTGTTGAAATATTTCAAAATTTAATATATGATGGAATAGACAAGACTAATCAGGAAGAAAAAAAGGTGAAAATAGATGAAACCAATCGTAAGCTTTGATATAGATATGACGCTGCTAGATCATAAAGACTGGTCGATTCCGGCAAGTGCGATGGAGACAATCGAGAAACTGAGGGAGAATTATACCATAGTGGTGGCAACTGGAAGAGATATGGATTCCATATTCAGTACAGCAATAAGGGATCAGATTCGGCCCGATGCAATTATTCATCTCAATGGAACCAAGGTGACTGTGGGAGAGACTGTAATTTATGAACATTTTTTTGATAAAAATCTTTTAAAGCAGATTCTGGCCTATGCAAAGACCACATCATACAGTGTTGGTACCACGGTAGGGGAATACGATTATTATGTAAACCCGGAGACAGTTGCAGAGCATGACAGGAAGCTATGGGGAGAATGCAGAAGAAATTTTGCAGATGCCGATAAGCTGGTACATCTTGATGTAAGAACCATGGCATACATCGGAGACGAAGCTGGTGCAAGAACCATGGAAGAGGAGTTCCCGGAAATCCACGTTCATATGTTTGCGGACAAGAAAGGTGCAGATGTAGTAGAACGAAAGGCATCTAAGGCGGTAGGGCTTGCCAGACTTTGTGACTTTTATAAGATTCCTCTTTCCCAAACGATTGCATTTGGAGACAGCATGAATGATTATGATATTGTGAAGGCTGCAGGAATCGGAATTGCAATGGGCAATGCCATGGATGAGCTGAAGCGGGCAGCAGATTATATTACAGATGCCATCGATCAGGATGGAATTAAGAATGCCTGCCTTCATTATGGACTGATCCGGCAGTAGGAGGTTTATGGCAAAACATTATGACATCATTATCATTGGAGGAGGGCCGGGCGGTTATACTGCCGCGTTAAAGGCTGCTTCTTTGGGATTAAAGACGGCCATTGTGGAAAAAGAAAAGCTTGGAGGAACCTGTGTGAACAAAGGGTGCATTCCAACAAAATCCCTTCTCCATGCCGCCAGTAAATTTAAAGAGCTTCAAAACTGTGATGAATTCGGTGTATCTACGGATTTTATTTCCTTTGATTTTAAGAAGATGCAGCATTACAAAAAAAACTCGGTGAAATCATACCGAAAAGGCATTACAGATTTGATTGAAGCTGAGAATATTACAGTGATCACCGGTACGGCTGTGATTCGTAGAAATAAAACGGTGGAAGTGAGCGGCCCGGAAGGAAAAGATTTTTATTCTGCGGATCATCTCATAATAGCCACTGGAGCAAAATGTGCCATACCCAATATTCCGGGAGTGGATTTGCCGGGAGTGTTAACCAGTGAGAGGCTCCTTGCGTCAGATACCTGGAATTATGACCGCCTTCTTGTGATCGGGGGAGGTGTGATTGGGGTGGAGTTTGCCACCATTTTCAGCGCGCTTTGTTCCAATGTAACAATTCTTGAACAGAAAGACCATCTTTTGGGTCCCATGGATTTAGAAGTGTCACAGGCACTGGAAGAAGAGCTGAAGCAGAGAGGAATTACAGTTCACTGCCTGGTGAATATTAAGGAAATTAAAGAAGAGGAAGAACACGGACTTGCCTGTGTCTTTGAAATGAACGGGCAGGAACAGACCATTCGTACCAGTCAGATATTGATTGCAGCAGGACGGATTCCCTGCATTGACGAACTTCTGGGAGAAGATGTAAGCTTAGAGGTGGAGAATGGCCGCTTAAAAGTAAACTCAGAATTTCAGACCAGTGAGCCCGGAATTTATGCCATCGGAGATGTGGCATCAGATATTTTGCTGGCTCACGTTGCTGCTGCACAGGGAACTTATGTAGTGGAAAAGATCGCGGGGATCGAGCATACCATCCGCCTTAGTGTTGTACCAAACGGAATGTTTGTGAAACTGCCGGTGGTTCCCAGCTGTATCTATACAGAGCCTGAGATCGCTTCGGTGGGAATTACCAGAGAACTGGCCAATGCAAACAATATGAATGTGCGCTGTGGCCGCTATTCCATGAGTTCCAATGGAAAATCCATTATTACCAGCAGGCAGAACGGATTTATTCATCTGGTATTTGAGGAATACTCCGGAACTCTGGTGGGAGCCCAGATTGTCTGTCCCAGAGCAACGGATATGATTAGTGAGATGGCAACCGCAATTGCAAACGGGTTAACGGCCAAACAGCTCCGGCTGGCCATGCGCGCCCACCCCACATACAGCGAGGGCATTACGGAGGCAATAGAAAATTATTTTGAAACCAAAGGAGAAGCAAAGCAATGATAAGTGAAAGACTGCAACAGTTAAGAGACTTAATGGCAGAGCGCCATATGGACGCTTATATGATTCCCACCTCTGATTTTCATGAATCAGAATATGTAGGAGAATATTTTAAAGCCAGAGAATTTATGACAGGCTTTACCGGTTCTGCAGGAACTGCCGTAATCACAAAAGATGAAGCAGGTCTGTGGACAGACGGGAGATATTTTGTTCAGGCGGGAAAGCAGCTTTCCGGCACAGGTGTGGAACTGAGAAAGATGGGAAATCCGGGAGTTCCTGAAATTCTGGAATATTTAGAAACGGTGCTGCCAGAAGGCGGAACGCTGGGCTTTGACGGACGGGTTGTAAATTGCCGTCAGGGACTGGATTTTGAAGAAAAGCTGGCAGATAAACATGTAACCCTGGCATATGAAGAGGATCTTGTGGACCAGATCTGGAAGCAGCGTCCCCATTTATCAAAAGAGCCGGTCTGGATTCTCGACGAAAAGTTTGCCGGTAAATCTGCAGCTGAAAAAATCAGTGATTTAAGAGAAGAGATGAAAAAAGAAAAAGCAACTGTTCATATTCTCACCTCACTGGATGATATCGTATGGCTTTTAAATATCAGGGGAAATGACGTAAGCTGCAATCCGGTTGTTCTTTCCTATGCAATGGTGACAATGGAGCGTTTCTACCTGTTTATAAATGAAGAAACCTTAAATGACCAGGTAAAAGCATATTTAAAAGATCTTTCCGTAACGGTGCGCCCTTATAATGACATCTATGCTTCTGTCAGCCAGTTAAGAGATCAGAGAATTCTCCTTGAGACGGGCAGGACCAATTACGCCATTGTAAAAGGAATTGATTCTTCCAACCGGATCATTGACCGTATGAACCCTTCTGTACTGGCAAAGGCAATCAAAAACCCTGTTGAAGTGGAAAATATGAAAAAGGGCCATATAAAAGACGGAACAGCCATGGTGAAATTTATTTACTGGCTGAAGCACAATGTAGGTAAGCAGGAAATCACCGAGATCAGTGCTCAGGAATACTTAGATAAGCTGCGCTCTGAGCAGGAAGGTAATTTAGGAATCAGCTTTGACACCATCTCAGCTTATGGATCCAATGCCGCCATGTGTCATTACAAGGCAACTTCAGAAAGCAATGCTTCCATTGAACCGAGAGGACTTTACCTGGTGGATTCCGGCGGCCAGTACTATGAGGGAACCACTGACGTAACAAGAACCATTGCGGTAGGCCCCCTTACCGATGCAGAACGGGAGCATTTTACACTTACAGTCATCAGCATGCTCCGTCTGGCAGCTGTAAAGTTCCTGCATGGCTGCAGAGGTCTGACACTTGACTATGTTGCCAGAGAACCATTCTGGAGCCGAGGAATTAACTTTGACCACGGTACAGGGCATGGAGTTGGATATCTTCTCAATGTTCATGAGCGTCCCAATGGTTTCCGCTGGCGTATGGTTGCCGAGCGTCAGGACAACTGCGTTCTGGAAGAAGGAATGATCACTTCTGATGAACCTGGAGTTTATATCGAGGGAAGCCACGGAGTAAGAACTGAGAACATGATTGTATGTAAAAAAGCGGAGTTGAATGAATACGGTCAGTTTATGGAATTTGAACCTCTGACTATGGTACCCATTGACTTAGAGGCATTAGATCCGTCACTGATGACAGAACGGGATAAAACACTTTTAAATGATTATCACAAAAAAGTATATGATGCGGTAGCGCCTCATCTGACAGAGGAAGAAGCTGTCTGGCTGAAAGAGCAGACCAGAGCAATATAAAAAACAGGCAGGACCTTAGTGATTTAAGGTTCTGCCTGTTTTTTTATGTCCGTCTTCGCCCTGAGCCGCAGTAAAATTGGAAAAACCGCTTCCAGATCTTCGAGGCTTAATTCATTCAAAATTGCGGCGGCCTCCCTGTAAAGAGTCTGCTCTTTTTTTTCTGTATTAAAAAACTCAATGGGAGTAAGTTCAAGATAATCACAGATTTCGAAAAACTGTTTCATGGATGGCATAGAACGTCCTGAAGAAATACCTTGAATATAGCTTTTATTCTTCCCCAGATCTAAGCTCATCTGATATTCCGAAATATTTTTCTTCAGGCGGAGTTCTGTGATTCGGTTCCTGACAAATTGTTCATTCAACATTATCACCTCTTGGTTTATCATAAAGGATATTTTAACCAGACATTACGTATTATATGCGTAATAATGCTCCAAAAACAAGTTGCATATACGGGTAAAAAGCGTTATCATGTATGATATACATATAGAAAAGACGGGTAATAAAGGATTCCGTGAGGTACAGGGGGAAGTATCATGACAGGAAATTCAGAAAGACAATTAGAAAGTGAGAGTAAGGGAATCATACAGGAGTCTTTCCGTTTCAGCCAGGCAGAGCAGCTGTACGGGAACATGAGTTTTTTTACTGACACTGTATTGTTCGAGTATTCCTATCCAGAGAAGCGGCTGTATCTTTCAGCTAATGCAAAAGGCCAGATTAATTTACAGGCATTTGAGCGTTTTTTTATGAAGCACAGAGATAATGCACCCAATGAAGGGGAGATGCGGTCCTTCGAATTCAGTATGGCAAAGAAAGGGGAACCATTTCACTGGTGCTGCTGTAATTTAACCGCTATCTGGGAAGACAAAAAGACTGCTCCGCTTAAGATGATCGGCAAGCTTCAGGATATCAGCGGATCAAAAGCGCGAGAAGAGCAACTCCTTTTAAAGTCCTTGAAAGACGGATTGACAGGAGTTTACAACAAATCAGCCTTCGAATACCGGGTCGATGAGCTGTTAAAAGGTGACTCAGAAAGCTGGCTGTGCATGATTGACATTGATAACTTCAAAGAAATTAACGATTCCTACGGTCACCCCACAGGAGACCGCATTCTTATGAAAGTCGGCGGAATGCTCTGTGATCTTTTCCCGGAGCCGGATCTGGTAGGCAGAGTCGGCGGCGATGAATTCGTAGTATTTACCTCCGAACCCGATGTGTACAAGCGGGCGGAAAAACTGTTAAAGCGGGCAAAGAAATCGGTACCGGAAGGAGAAGGACGCCTTTCCGTCAGTATCGGAATCGTTTCCAGCACTGGTAAGAAGGAAGAGAATTATCAGAGACTTTTTTCACAGGCGGATCGTGCCATGTATTATGCCAAGCAGGCAGGGAAGAACCGAATTGCCTCTTATCACGACAATATCTGGCAGGTAAAGTAAGATATATTAAGAAAATAAAGATCAGGCAGGAGATAGAAATCCTGCCCTTTTTTAGTTTTTCAATTCGTTGCAGGATCCGGTTCATCAGGAAGATCCACCAGAATATAATTGTGATTTATGGCAGGAAGAATCCGGTCAATTAAGTCGGCTGTTTTCATTTTCAGGCTGCTGGTATTGATGCAGGGATGGCATCCGAAGAACTCAAAGGACAGCACATCTTTGTCAATTAAGAGCTGAACTTTGTTGTCTCTGTCATTCATGAGTCCAAGAACAGAAACAGAGCCCGGGGTGATATCAAGAAACTGAATCATAAACTCCGGATCAGCAAATGAGAGCCTGGAGGAGCCAATTTGTTTTGAAAGGCAGGCAGTACGGAATTTCTTTTTTCCTGGCAGCAGGAGTAAATAAAATTCCGTCTTTTTTGCATTGCAGAGAAATAAGTTTTTGCAAATATCAATGTTTAACAGGGTATCAACTTCCCGGCAGGCATCAATGGTTGGGAGTGGTTCGTGGTCAAGTCGCTGATAAGGGATTTCAAGCTGGTCTAAGAGATCATAGGTGCGAGACTCCTTTTCCAATCGGTCCGAAGAATTTGCGGGACGTCCGTTGTAAAGTGTTTTATCTATATAGAAGCTGTTGTCTTCATCAGTCATTTGTCGATTCTTCCTTTTCTCTTTTTGAATTATTATAAACGCCAATGGCGAAAATGCAATAGTTTTTCAATAAACAACGGAATTCGGTGGTTTTATGGGGAAGAATATACTATAATAGCTTTTGATAACAGAGAAGAAAAGGCGGATTAATGAAATGATAGATAATCGTTTGAAGAAAGAAAAATTTCGTATAGAAGGCAAAAAACCGGTGGCAAAAACCGAGAAGAAAGAGTTTGCCAGTGATAATAAGGGGAGAGTGGGGACACAAGGCGGAAAGGCCATAAGCGGGAAGAAGCCGAGAGTGGAGACGCGGAGTGAGAAGATGTATAACGGGAAGGGAGAGAATGGGAAGGCGCAGAATGGTAAAGTGCAGAATGAAAAAACATTTTCCCGAACTCCACAAAGTGATAAGAGACAAGATGGAAAGACTCGGAATGATAAAACTTGGAATGATAAGACTCGGAATGATAAGATAAGAAATGATGAGAGGCCAGGTAATAAATTTCATAAAGAACGCGGCCAGGGAAATTCGTCTCAGTGTCCTGTTTATAGAAGATGTGGAAGCTGTCAGCTCCTTCATCTGCCTTATAAAAAACAGCTGGAGCAGAAACAAAAAGATCTGGAAACGCTGTTAAAACCTTTCTGCCGTCTGGAATCTATGATTGGGATGAGTGATCCTTATCATTATCGCAATAAGGTACATGCCGTATTTGACCATGACAGAAAGGGAAATCCTATTTCTGGCGTTTATGAAGCCAATTCTCATATTGTTGTTCCTGTGGAAAGCTGCCTCATTGAGGATCAGAAATCAGATGAGATTATCGGAACTATCAGGGGAATGCTCAAATCCTTCAAAATCCGTACTTACGATGAGGATACAGGATATGGTCTGCTGCGCCATGTTTTAATCCGCCGCGGTTTTGAGACTGGTGAGATTATGGTTGTGCTTGTAACAGCTTCCCCGGTATTTCCATCAAAGAACAATTTTATTAAAGCACTAAGAGAACGCCATCCGGAAATCACCACAGTGATACAAAATTTAAACAACAGGGGAACCAGTATGGTGCTTGGAGATAAGGAGAATGTACTCTATGGCAAGGGCTATATAGAAGATGTTCTCTGCGGATGCCGTTTCCGCATATCCTCCAAATCCTTTTATCAGGTAAATCCGGTGCAGACAGAGGTTCTTTATAAGAAGGCCATTGAAGCAGCGGGGCTGACTGGAAAAGAAAGAATTATTGATGCTTATTGTGGAATCGGTACAATCGGAATTGTTGCCAGCAGCCATGTAAAAGAAGTGATTGGCGTGGAATTAAATAAGGATGCAGTACGTGATGCAATTGAAAATGCAAAACTTAATCATATAAAGAATGCAAGCTTTTATTGTAATGATGCAGGAAAATTTATGGTCAATATGGCAGAATCCGGAGAGCATGTGGATGTGGTGTTTATGGATCCCCCAAGAAGCGGAAGCACGGAGGAGTTTATTGACGCTGTAACTAAAATGCGGCCGGATAAAGTGGTGTATGTGTCTTGCGGGCCGGAGACGTTGGCTCGGGATTTGGAGTATTTTAAGAAGAAGGGGTATGAGGCGAAGAAGGCGTGGGGGGTGGACATGTTTCCCTGGACGACGCATGTTGAAGCGGTGATAATGATGACGTATTGCGGTTTAGATAAGAAAAATAGGGGTTGAACCACAAGCTGTTGTGTTTTTTGCTCTTCCACGGATGACATAGGATAGTTAAAGGCAAAATCTTTCCGAAGTGCTTTTATAGTTAGGAAAAGGATGGGATATAGCTCAGCTGGGGAGCGCCTGCATTGCGTTTAAGTCCACCCTGTATAGGGAAGTCTGTAAAGAAGAAAGCCCGACGTGAAAGCCGGGCTTTCTGTGTATTCTTTCAGATGTCTATTTATAGAAAGGTTTTCCTACAGGGATGCCTCTGCTTCCGCCGCAGACCAGCAGACCGTTGAAGCAACTGTAGAAACCGGTGATAACGACGGTAAGGCTCAGCCACTGGATGATTGCGTTCCAACTACCACTCAGAATATTCAGGCTGACAAGTCCTGAAAGCGAAAGGAAGAAGGCTGCCGCCAGATAACAGATGGCGGTAACTTTATCCGCCGTTTTACGGTTGACCCATAAAACCGGAAAAATCGATAAGCCGCCTAAGATGTAAGGAAGTGCCGTCATCTGTGTGCAGATTGGCCAGCCCATAATATTTCCAAAGCCGATCATTGTATTGCAGAAACCGCCGACTCCGCCGAACAAGGTGGCGAAGATGAGAAAAATGTTGCCATTGACGGAATCGCCTCTAATGAAGAATAGGATTGCACCAATCAGATAGGGAATAAAGCAGGCGATCTGCACCAGACCAACCGATAGCATTGTGGGGCCGTTGAAAATACCAGCTTGAATTCCCCAAAACTCCATGGTAAGCATTGTGAAAATAAAGGTTAATGCTGGTCCGGGGTCCCCCGGCCGCTCTTGTTTTTCGGATGTCCCTGTTTCGGTTTTACTATGATTTAATTCTTTCAAAATCATTTAAAATCCCCCTTAAGTATTTTTACCGTATAAGCAATTGTTATAAGACGGCAGTCTCATGGAGACTGCCGTCTCAGACTGTAGACAAATCGGTGTCAGGACGCAAGTCCTAGCACCGATTTTCTCTGTATATACGGTTTTTCTGTAATTTTAGACGCTAACAAAGTTAAACTAGCTTTTAACAGACCAAACCTTTGTTGCATTTTTGCTAGTTTTTTCAAATTCATGCACGTAAATGTAAGCCCGACCTTCATTTCCATTCGAGCTTTTCCTATCAGCTGCGTATATCGGAATCCGTGATTTTCCTTCGCTGTTCCAAAGAGCCGTTCTATCGTTTCTTTACGGTGCCCATAAAGTTCCTTCATCCCCCGTGTCTGACGGATGTCTTCACACATCTCCATGTAGGGCTCCCAGATATGGCGGGTCACCAGTTTCACATGTTCCTTACTTTCTGTACATTGCTTTAGATAAGGGCAGGTCTCACATATATAACCACAACTCTTATACTCACGATAGCCTTCTCTGTTTGTTGTACTATATTTTAATGTCTTGTTATTTGGACAAA
This sequence comes from Lacrimispora xylanisolvens, assembly GCF_002934545.1. Classification (GTDB taxonomy): domain Bacteria; phylum Bacillota; class Clostridia; order Lachnospirales; family Lachnospiraceae; genus Lacrimispora; species Lacrimispora xylanisolvens. The sequence continues at coordinate 14,719 of NZ_PTJA01000004.1, read as the reverse complement.
TGTAACAGTCATAATACTCATCATATACAAACTCGTGTTTTCGAAAAAAACCTTCTTTTGTCATAGGACGCTTATACGGAAATAGTGGATTTATTCCATCATCTATTAACAGCTTAGCAATTGCTGGGGTTTTATACCCTGCATCTGCTACCAGGGTTTGGATCCCTATATTTTTAATTTTATCATAAAGACCTTTAAAAGTTCTACTGTCATGCAAATTCCCCGGATTCACTGTATACCCAAGAATCCAGCCATTTTTATCACAGGTCGCCTCCACTGCATAAGCAAAGACATGTTTATGTTCTCCCTTTCGAAACCAGCCGCTATCAGGATCTGTTGTGCTGCATTTTATGGTTTTTGGCTCTATACTAGAACTTCCCGAAGATGGAGGCTGGTCCCCACTGTCGTCTTTGTCCTTTAAAGGCTTTTTTTCATGCAAAGAACGGTCTTTATTAATTTCTTTTTTCAGAAGTTCTTCGTAGAATAATGCTTCTTCTTTTGCGATCCGTTTCTGCATCTTTTTATTGTTAGCACAGGCTTTTACATGCGTGGCATCCACAAAAACTTCTCCTGGATCCACCAGCCTGAATTTATAACATTGTTCGAGAATATGCGTAAAAATTTGTTCAAAAAGGTCAGTATCTCGAAAACGTCTCGCATAGTTCTTTCCAAAAGTTGAAAAGTGAGGGACTTTATCCGTCATTTCGAGTCCAAGAAACCAACGATAAGCAACATTGACTTCTATCTCTTTCATAGTCTGTCGCATACTTCTAATCCCATAAAGGTACTGAATAAAAGGAATTTTAATCAGCATAACCGGATCCATGCTGGGTCTACCAGTATCTATAGAATACTTGTCCTGGACCAGATCATAAATAAAGCTCCAATCAATGGCTTTATCAATCAACCTCAAAAGATGATCTTGAGGTACTAAGTCATCCATACAAAAAATCTGCAATTGATCTCGTTTTTTATCCGAATTCTGTGTCAGCATAAGTAATCCACCGCCTCTGGTTTGATACTTACATTATATCAAAAACAGACCCCAAAAAGCAACAAAATCCGAGGCGTAAGCCCGGACTTTGTCTACAGTCTGAGACGGCAGTCTCATGGAGACTGCCGTCTTGCAATCATTGTGATGTTCAACTTTTCTAGTAGGACCTATTTTTCTACCTGGTAGTCTAAAAGTTCATCCAACCAGTCGAACATCACCTGTTGGCTTTTTGCATAGTTGTTGACCTGACAATGCAGATCCGCGCCTTCCGCAACAGTCGTCATGATAATGTCTTTTATTTTGCTGGATACATGCTTATAAGCATATTCAGCCTGCTCGCGAAACTGCGTATTCTCGCTTTCAGAGTACATGGCCAGGAACGGTGCAGTGATTTTTTTACAGTCTGTTTCAAATAATTCCTCTGCAGCCGGTATCCAATCCAGAAGACTGTCAAATCCATTGTACCAGATTAAGGTTTTCAATGTATTTCGGCTGAAAAACGGCATCTTATTGAGGAGCGCGTTGGACTCTTCCTTGGTTACACCCTCAAAGACAGGTAGATTCTCATTCATGAATCTTACCATTTTCGGTGCCGAATAAATGGGTGAATTTGGAATGACTGCTGCAAAACGGTCGTCGATGGTCGCGTTGAACATTGTTTTCGCGCCACCATAACTTTCACCAGTCAAAATCAAACGGTCCGGATCGACATCCGGGCGGGCAATCAGCATGTCAACAGCAGCCCTATAGGCACCTGTTAATTCTTTTCTACCGAATGTTTTGTACGTTGCATCAGGTTCATAGAACCTTCCGCCCGTATCCAAGGGACCATCCCATAACAAGCAATTGTATCCACGATCAATGGCCGCCTGCCCATACATGAAGAAGTGATCCTCGGAATGTGAATCTCCGCCGTTGTGCATCGTAATCGTAGGCCTTTTCTTGCCGGTATTATCAGCCTTTAAAAAGCAACCCGGGAACTTATACCCGTTGTACTCGATGGTCACCCACTCGTGGGGGATGAGTTTAGCCTTTGCGTCCAGCCCCCTTCTAAAGCATGAGACGGACTTATGATAGACACGCTTAAAATCGTCCTCCTCAGGCAATATAGCCATAAAAGCGGACCGATAGTAGGTGAAGGCTCTAAGGAACGCGTCTCCAGCGCTGATTCGATGTCCTTTCTTCAAGCAGTTTTCAGCCAGGGCTTCAACCCTCTCTGCCTCTTTCACAAATTCTGTTTTCCAGCTCAACTCATTCTTGGTATCAATTCTGCGGGCAGTGTTAAATATCTCTCCGATTGAGGCACCATGATTCTCAAGGTTTGCTAGAAACAACTGAAAATCAAAATCCATGTCCTCATCATCAAAAAAAAGTTTGGTTTTTAAGCGTTGTGTTAATTTCAATTCTACCTTTGCCATTTAAATTAACCTCCTTTTATATTTTTTACGGTACGTACCGTACCTTATTATATTATATGCTTGTAAAAATTGCAATACCAAAGTAAAATAATTTATAAAGGAGGAGGATATAGGATATGAAAGAAGAAAAAAGAGTACATCCCTCTGATTTTGAACAATCCGTCAATAAGAGCCAGAACAATCCGAATTCAAGACGCCGGGGAAAAATCCTTGAAGATGATATTTTACAGGCAGTTTGGGCTGAGCTTGCCGAGGTTGGCTATACTCATCTGACGATGGAAGGGGTCGCGGCTCGTGCAAAGACAAATAAACCATCGGTATACCGCCGTTGGCCAAAAAAATCTGAACTCGTTATTGCGTCACTTCAAAAGCAATTATCTGAGCGGGACGTTGTTATTCCCAATACAGGAAGTCTGCGAAGCGATTTGCTGGATTTACTTTACAATATCACAAAAACCATGAAAGGTATTGGAGCGGAAACCCTGCACGGACTTATGGCAGATCAATTTGGCATGGAATTGTCCACGTCTCTCCCGTTGAAAATAGGTGCAATATCTGATGAGAGTGATAGGATTATGATGACCATTCTTACAAATGCGGAGGCACGCGGTGAAGTTGATCTCAAAAAAATCAAAAATCGGATAATATCATTGCCAATGGATCTGATTCGGTATGAAGTTCTCACAACCCATGAACCAATTTCTAACGAAAGAGTTATGGAAATCGTTGACGATATCTTTTTACCGTTGGTTCGTAATTCCCTGTAGCAGGTGAGGTGCCGATTAGGTCTTGCAAATGGAATTGGTCTCATTATTGCTTTAAGATTAGCAACAGTTTACGCCGGTAAACTTGGAATTAGGAGGAGTTGAATGGGTAAAATATTAGGATCATGGAGTGGAATGCGAAAATATCTTGAGAAAGAAATGCTTGCAGACTGTTTGCACGGACGAATTCGGTATAACTGTACTACTTATGTTGGTATGGATGGATGTCATATTTTCGAAGTTTACATTGATAATAAAATGGTGAAGCAGTTCTCTTGGGAAACAGTAAATACTTATTTTATAGAAAACGAATATAAAATGGATTCAAATTACTTTGGTATAATCGAATATTGGGATGAGTTTTGGGCACTCATGGATACTGTTCCAATGCAATCAAGACAGGAATATACGGATAATGAATTCTGTAAGTCGTTGGAGAATTACCGAAATCAAAGTATTCAGGACAGCATACAATCTGAAAATCCATTGGAAAGGATGTTTGCTGTTTTAGATAGACGAGTTGGTAAAAGAAGCCTCGAAAAGCTGAAAGAAACGATGGAAGAGCAAAATGAATGGCTTCAACAGTTCTATAGGTTAAGATTATTATGAAGAATTAGAACAGACTGCACGGTGGCTACTGTAAGTAATAAAAAATATGGCCAGTGTGATTTTTGCGGCTAGCGTAGCATCTAACTGCCTAGCGGTTGGTTTTCAGTTTAGCCAAGGTCCAACCAGCTTCAAAAGGCGTAAGTAAATGCTAGTTGACAAGCTCAAGGCTCCATCAGTTATCTTTCTTCTATAAACATTAGTCAATTTTATGCCTACGCCAAGGGTGAAATGCGTTTTTCAGGAATCATTATCACAGCATCAACGCATGTGGAATCCATAATCCTGTTGCAACGGAAAAACAGTTAAATAATCGAAGAAAAATTAATAGAAATACGGTAAAATTAAGGACATGGGAGTGGAAACTTTCACGTCCTTTTTTAATAGAAAATTATATGGGGTCACCCATTTTACATAAATGCCGAAGAATTACTTTATGAAAAAGATTATATTCATACCACCTAAACCACCAGAACCTAAAAAGCTGAAAGTTGCAGCGTATTGTCGAGTCAGTACATTAAGTCCAACTCAAAAGCGTAGCCTTGATTGGCAAATCAAATCTTATACAAAGATGATATCAGAGCATCCGGATTGGATTTTTGCCGGTGTATTTTATGATGCGGGTAAAAGCGGATTAAGGAGGAGTGGAAGAATCGGACTTAACAAAATGCTAAAGAAGGTAGCAAAAGGGAAAATTGATTATATCATAACAAAATCTATCAGCAGAGTATCAAGAGATACTGTGGAAGTTTTAAAAATAGTAAGATATTTGCGAGAGAGGAGAATAAACATGTATTTTGAAAATGAAAACTTAGATTCTATCAGATTAGACAAGGAATTTGAAATTACACTTAGGAGCATGCTTGTACAGGACGAAAGCAGAAATATCAGCGAAAACATACAGTGGGGCTTTCAACGCAAATTTGAAAAAGGTGATATCTTCACGAAGTATAAGAATTTTATGGGATATACCTGTGTCGATGGTGAAATCGTCATTGTTTCGGAGCAGGCTGAGGTTGTCAGAAAGATATTTGAATTGTATTTACAGGGTTTATCATTTGGGCAGATAAAAGCTTATCTGGAGGCAATGAGAATTAAGACTGTTACAGGTAACGAGTATTGGGATACGACAACTATACAGAAAATGCTCAAGAATGAGAAATATAAGGGTGATACTATGCTGCAAAAGACTTATACGGAAGATTTTATGATAGGTAAAAAAGCAAGAAATGTAGGGCAACGTAATCAATACTATGTAGCAAATAGTCACCCAGCTATTGTATCTGGTGAAGAATTTGACAAGGTGCAGGTAGAAATGGCTAAACGGGTAAGGTTAGTTCGTAAAGCAGATGGTACAGTGGAGTCTAATTCCAGAAAATATAATGGAAAATATCTTTTGGGAAATTTACTTGTCTGTGGTGATTGCGGAGCATCATTTCGAAGGAGAACGGAAAGAGGTAAGGTAGTTTGGAGATGTGCAGAGAGAATTGAAAAAGGCAAAGAGGTATGCTTCAATTCTCCCACATTGAATGAAGATTGGATTCAAAAAGTTTTAGGTGAAATGGTATGTGAAAATGATGTTTATAATGAAGATACAGTGCGAAATTCCATTGAGAAGATTTTAATTTTTGAGAGTTATCTAGAAATATGTTATAGAAATGAGAAAAAGTTGAATGTTAAGTTGTTTTAATATAAATAGAAAGCTGTTTGTGATTAGTATGTATAGAGTAATTCAATATAAATAAAACCATAGTTTTATAAAGATAGTTCAGAGATTCGATCATGTTCTATATAAGACACTGGTGAAAATAATCTGATTCATTAAGTTAGCATAAAACGTTGTATTTGTGGGAGAATTAGTGCCTGATAAAGAAATTGTATTTATATGTATGAAATGGTATAATTTTATTATGTTTATATTGGTATATTGTGCTTATTGTAAAAAGTTTATATAAGGAATCTAGTAATAAAAAACTCGGAGGTGTTTGGTATGCCATATGAATTGGGAGGAAGAGCTGATAAAAGTGGAAATAAATTTGAAATCAAATGGGTAGTATACCAAATGCTTAGAGTATTAGAAGAAAAATTAGATTATGTTGTTTTAGAAGCACTTGGTGATGATGAAGAAGGTATTGATGTATGGATTGGTAACAGGAATGGTTGCAGAGAGGGGCAGCAATGTAAAGGGAGAAATGGAAGTAAGGAGTATTGGGATTTTGGCACTACTAATGCAAGAAATATTTTTACTAATTGGAAGTTTCAGCTAGATAGGGATAAATCCAACTTAGTCGCTTTAGTATCACCTCTATCTTTTACTTTATTAGAAGATTTAATTGAAAGAGCTAAGAATACAAACAATAACCCTAAAGATTTTTATAATAGTCAAATATTGAATTCTAGTAAAGAATTATCGAATTTTTTTAAGAATTTTTGTAAAGTTATGAATATAGATACAGAACAAGAATTGGGACTAATAAAATGTATTGAGTATTTGAAAAGAATAACGTATCGTCAATTTCCGGATTCAGAATTGAAAGAAATAATATTGTCTAAAATTAATTATTTATTTGTAGGGAATGAAGAAGATATCTATGATACATTTATTGCATGGATTGTAGATGGGAATATTCTAGGGAAACAAATAAATCACTCTGTTTTGTACGCGTTTTTAAAAGAAAAAGATATAAAACTAAAAAATCTAGCCATGGATAGTCATATTATTCCAAGATTACTGGAATTGAACAAGGAATATAGATCAGTGTTCATTCCAATAAATCATGAACTAATGAAAAGAAATGAATTCTCTATTTGTAGAGACGCAATTGACTTAGGAAATTCTTTAATAATACATGGAAAAGCTGGTAGAGGAAAAAGTGGATGCACAGAGGATATTATTGATTATTGTTTGGAAAGATCAATTCGATATTTGGCTATAAAATTAGATAAACGTATCCCCAATGGGAATGCTCAAAAATGGGGCTGGGATTTAGGATTACCAGCGTCCATTGTTCATTGTATACATAGTGTATCTAAAAATGAAAGAGCAGTAATTATTTTAGATCAGTTAGATGCATTGCGTTGGACACAAGCGCATTCCAGAGATGCTTTATTAGTGTGCACTCAAATTATAAATCAAGTAGAACAATTAAATTTTGAAAGAAAATATAAGATATCTATTGTTTTCGTATGTAGAACATACGACTTAGAGAATGACAATAATATCAGGGCGTTGTTTAAAAAGGAGGATAAAAAAAGCGAAAATATCAATTGGAATAAAATTCAAGTTCATGAATTGAGCGAGGATATTGTAAAATTAATTATTGGGAAACGTTATGAAAGTTTAACTGGTAAATTGAAAGAAATATTAAGAAATCCAAGTAATTTATACATATGGCATCAATTAGATCCAAGGAAAGAATATAATGAATGCTCTACAGCAAATCATTTAGTTTCTGAATGGTGGATACAGTTATCAGTAAAATGTTTTGAAATGGGAATTAGTGAAACAGATATAAATGAGACAAAGGAAATACTGGTAATGTGGTGTGATAATTTAGGTCGGATATGTATTCCCTTAAATATACTGAAAGTCAATAAGTCGTGTTTGGAATTTTTATCTTCCAACGGTTTTTTGGTAATTCAAGACAGTAAAGTCTCATTTGCACATCAATCTATATTAGACTGTTTTTTAACTGAAAAAATGTTTATGAGATACTATGCGGGTGAAGATATAGTTGAAATTATCGGAAACAAAGAAAAACAAACACCAGGAAGAAGATATCAGGTACAAATGTTAATGCAAAATTTAATTGAATTTGATAGTCAGGATTTTCTAAATGCAGGTCAAACGATTTTAACTTCAGATAAAATTAGATATAGTATTAAATTTGTGTTTTATGAAGTATTAAATCAACTAGATATTTTAGATGAAAATATAAAGAATTTTATTATAAAAAATTGCGAAGATGGAATATACAGTAAACATATTATTAATAATGTCATATATTCGAAACCTCTGTTTATTAAATTGCTTAGAGATTGTGGCATTTTGGATAAATGGCTCGATACTTCTGAAAAGAAGGATATTGTATTTAACTTACTTTTCAGTATACGCCCAGAATATGAGATAAAGGATGTTTTATTAATAGAAAAACATGCATTTCTGTCAGAGAAAGATGATAACAAATTCTCTCGGTGCTTTTTACACGATATTAATCAAGATACAGATGAAATGTTTGAATTGCGGATGAAATTTTATCATAAGTATCCGCAAATGGCTGATGCATACCTGGATTTTAAATCAATGCTTAAAAATTGTGAAATGAGAACAATACGATTGTTTGCTTTTTTACTGGAAAATAAAATTAAGAGTAAGGGTAAAAGTATTTACAGGTATGAAGAAGAATTTTTACAGGAAGGTTCAGAAATATTAATTAAAAATAGTATCGATGTTGTTAATTTATTATTACCAAATATACCAATGGAGAATGATAAAATATCGTCTTTTAGCGATTGGTCTGGGAGATGTTTTCATAAAAGAGGTCTTGAAAGAACATGCATTCAAATTATAAAGAAAGCGAATGCAGCTTTGATAGACTTAAATCCAGAAGTGTTCTTGGAATGTTATAAAGAATATATGGGCATAGGGAATAATTTATTCAATGAAATTATATTAGATGCATTATACCGTTTACCAGAAGTATATAGTGATGTAGTTATTCAATATTTATGTAAAGACCTTAATAATAACATATTTGATAAGACAAGTGGTAATGGTGATGAATTATTGCTTGTCAAGTTAGTTTTGGGTAAGCATTCTCAATCTTGTAGGCAAAATGTTTTTGAGGTATTAGAGGAAACTGTTATCAACTATGTGTCACCGAAAGCGAAAGATTTATATCAACGTAGAATTAATTGCAATAAAGAGAATAATGGGTATGTGGTATATTGGAGTTTTTGGGGTGATTTGCAGAAAGAAATCCTAGAAGTTCTTCCAAATAATCGTTTGAGTAATAAGGCAAAAGATTTAATACGAATCTTAAAACGTAAATTTTCTAGTGAATCTACTCTGTATAAATATACAGATGGACATAGTGGATGGGTAAGTTCACCCATAGGAGGGAAAAGATTAAATGATAAAAAGTGGTTAGAAATATTAACAAATAAAAAAATAAACCATAAAAAGCATTCTCATTGGAAGGAGGTCCAAGGAGGGTTTATAGAAAGTTCTATTGAAGAATTTTCCAGAAGTTTTAATAATGTTGCTTCTGAAGAACCGGAACGAATGATAAAATTGGTTCTTTCTCATAGTGAAGAAATTCCGGATGTGTATATAGATTCACTTATTAGCGGTGTGGCATATAGTAAGCAATTGGATAAAGTGCCTTTAAAATTGCTAGAAACAATGATTTTAAGTTATCCGTGCGATTATACTTCATTTAGAGCAAATTATATTTGCACGATTATTGAAAAAAGAGCAGATGATAGATGGTCACAGGAAATATTAGATATTATTAAGAAAATTGCAGTAAATCATAAGAATCCAGAAATAGATAAACCAAATGTAACTAATAGTGAAGATAAAGAAATGCATAGCTTTGAAATGTTACAAAGTAATGCATTAAACTGCGTAAGAGGTCAGACTGCCCAAGCAATCGCAAATTTATTATGGAAAGATGATACTCTTTTTGACCAGTTTAAAAATACGATTGAAAAATTGGCATCGGATGAAAATCCGGCAGTAAAATATTCAAGCCTATTTTCGCTATGGCCTGTGTACAATATTGACAGAGATTGGGCATCTGCAAAAATCCTAAATTTATATGAGCAAGATTATAGACTAGCGGGTTTTTATGATTCGAAAAATATGTTTTTCCTATTGTATCCCCAATATCGTGAACGTGTGTTGAAAATTATAAAAGAATGCTATGACTCTGAAGATAAAGAATTAACTAAAACAGGAGCATATAGTTTAGCTGAAATGTTTATTCTTAAAGATGAATTTGTTGATGAAATGAATCATGTAGATAGTATGAGTAAAATACAGGCAGAAGCGGTTCTTCATATGGCTGTTATTTATTTTAATAAAGATGGATACAATTCTTTGGCTAAAGATATTATACGTAACTTTAAGACAAGTGCTTTAGATTTAGAAATGCCGATTTCAAGGTTATTTTATGATAATCTCATAGATTTAACTAGAGATAAGGAATTTTTGATTGATATTATGAGTTCTGGTTTAAGCCGTAGGGCAGTGTATTCATTTGTACATTATCTTGAAGAGGAATCAAAATCAGTGGTTGATTACAAAGATATTATAATGTCAATGAGCTATCATTTATTACAAAATGAATATGATAAGGATGAGGGTATTTGGGAAATAGAAGATGAAATTTCTAAGTTAGTAATTGGATTATATGATGAGACATGCGGTTCATATCAACCTGAGTTGAAGAACATTGCAAAAGAATGTCTTGATTTATGGGATTTGATGTTTGAAAAGCAAATAGGGCCAGTTAGGAAATTGAGTCAGGAGATGATGGATAGGTGAAAATAGTTAGTACTATCGTACACTCCATGTCATACAGAGGGCATTGTAAAATTATGTAGAAAGGAGGATGTGGAATGAAAATTAATACAGTATATCTGCTTAATAAGCTTATTTAGAGAAAGGGTAAATTATGAGTAGAAAGTATTCATTAAGTTCTTATAGAGCTAATAATATTATCGAACCAATAACGGAGGAACAAACGGGTTTCTTTTTTGTTGCCGAAAATATAAAAAAACAGATTTGTGAATTGCAAAACCTCATAAAAGAGGACACATATGGTTGCTATTTAGTATCGGGTATGAAAGGTATTGGGAAAACAAGTTTTATTAATACTACTTTATCAAATTTAGAGGATCAAATATTCAAAAAATCTTATGTTACAATCAAATTAAATTCCACTCGTGTGGCTGATGTTAATAAATTATTTTTGTTACTGATTAAAGAGTTGCTACGTGTTTCAACAGATAAAAACAGCCTTATAAATGTCTTTTATAACAAGCTAAGAAAAATAGAACTTGTATGTTCTGGAAATTTACAAGTTCATTGGGAAGAAGAGGTTGCATCTACACTTAATGAAGGCATTACGAGTTCTTTCACAAAAGAAGAACAAGTTGGAGTTGATGTAGCCGGAGCATTTAAATTACCTTTAATAGGAAAATTAATACGTGGGCAAACGAGTAGCAATAATACTAAGACTGAATCAGAGTCAAATACGAAAAGAAAAATTGAATACGATATGCAAGAAGATCCACATGAATTATTTAGACAATTATTAAATGAGTTTGAAAGTTTAGGTATCAGATTAAGTTTTATTTTTGATGAAGTGGACAAGTGTAGTACAACGTTTTTAGATGAAATATTTAATCAATATAAAGATTTATTAACTAATTTTAAGATTTTCAGTATATTTCTAACAGATGAAAAGATGTATAAAGCTTTCATGCAATCAAGAGACAGTTTACTATTTACTTATTTTATAAAAGCCTTCTATTTATCAAATATGTCATATGAAGAAACACTAAGGTATTGTTTTGGACAACATTGTGAAGAAGAGCTATGTAATGCTGATGTACTGTATTATATTTCACTTGGAAATACCAGAATAATAAATATTAATTACAAGACACATTTCAGACTTAATTTGTTTGATTCTGCACACGTTGCTTTATTATATAAGGCAAGATTGTTTCACTATATTATAGAGAGCATTCGATATGACTTGGATGTTGATGATATGAGAATGTTTAAAAAAGATATGCTCAAAGTTGATGTTAAAGCACTCATCGAATTTATCTTTGACATAAAAGAATGTCAGATATCTACAGCTACTGATTATTTTAATAATGTCAGAACAAACAGATATCCTGAGGCAAATGAAATATTGGAATGCATTAGAAATTATAAAGATAGCTTAGAGATGAAAATGGTTAAATTTGAAAATGATAGGATAATCATAGGGTATGATAAGGATATGTATTTACATAATTCATGGGAGAGCTTGGAGGCCCATGATCATAATTTAAATAAAAGGGTAACACTAAATAATAGAATAAGAATTGAGAGTTTTTATCCTTTTTATGAGAAAGGACTGGGAACTCACACTAATGGTATAGGTACAATTCAACTGGTCAAGTTAGGAGATAATGAGCCAGAGGCGTATGAAGAAGCAATGGAGCATTTAATAATATCAAATTACTTTAATATTAATAAAATAATATGGCTGAAAAGAGTACGAGATGGTGGGAAAACATGGTATACAGATGAAGAATATTCGCTTTTGGTTATTATTGATTCAGGCATAGGTAGAAGATATGCTTTTTACAATGAGGCCGGGTCATACTCAAGTGAAAAAAGTAGGTGTATTACTGATTTATTAAAAAAGATCAAGGATTTAGGTATATATTACACTGAAAAAACTTTTTCTAATGGGGAAACTTCTGAGCAAGCTGTACAACAGATTATAGACAATTTTAAGTGATTTTAATTTTATGAAAGGAAATATGCTTAGATGCAAATGGCTATGTTTAAAATTTAAGTTAGTGGATATAGACAAATTTTTCCTGTAATATATTTGAATAAATCTGAAGTTAATTTTACAAGCGATAATTTTCATAGATTTACGATTTCTATTTTACCTTGGGTACTTAAGGAAAAAAATATAGCTCAGAACATGAACTAAGATTCTTATGTGGTGTCGTTTACGGCAGCGAAGACGGTGTTATGGGAGGGCGAATTGAGCAGACAAAAGAGTTTATGGGATATAATGGGATTATATATACATATGATTATTAAGGAATTAAGCTGGCAGATATTTTGGGGGAATTGTAGCGATGATTGTAGACAAAGAATAAATAATTAACCAAGGCGAGTTACACTTTTACCAAGACCCCTTACTAGCTTCATCCATCATCTTTTCTATATCCTCTGGGCATGTTGAACCTGTTCGTCTGATAGAGAGTGGAAATCCCAGTGAATCAAAGCTTTTCTGAATTATGAAAGAAATGGTCGTATACTTTTCGCAATGATTATTAGTTTATGGAAACTTATTTAATTCAGAGGTATAATTTTGATTCTATGACTATGATACGAAGCTAAGAACTTGTTAGCGATAATAAATGGAGGTGAATGTGTGGAACAAGAATTTGTTGAACTGCTAAAAAATAATGCGTTGGCATGGAATGAGTGGAGAAGAAAGTATCCAGAACAAACTCCGAGTTTACGAGAAGTTAACTTTGTAAATGAATTAATGAAAGATAAGAAAGACATATATGATTTGCCACGCTTCTACGGTATCGATTTTACTAATGTAGATTTGCATATGTCATCACTACGCAACTGCTTTTTTGATGAATGCCGTTTTGATGGTGCAAAAATTACTTTTGCTGATCTTGTTGATGCGTATTTTGTAGATTGCACTTTTAAAGATGTAAATATGCGTGTCTCGAAAATTGGTTCAGCAACTTTTAGTAGCTGTATATTTGAAAATTCTGATTTATCGTATTGTTCAGCCAAAGATACTTCATTTGAAGGGTCAAAATTTATAAACACTGCTTTAGAACATGTTACTTTTGTAGCAAACAATTTTTCTGATACTGAGCTAATTGGATGCTCTGTATATGGTATTTCTTCATGGGACTTAAACTTAGATAATTCAACTCAAAAGAACCTGATTATAACGAAAGATGATCAACCAACGATAACTGTAGATAATATAGAGTTAGCACAATTTATATATTTGATGATCAACAACACAAAATTGCGGAGCATCATTGATACACTTACTTCAAAAGTGGTATTGATACTTGGTAACTTTTCTCCTGAGCGAAAAATAGTTTTAGATGAAATAAGAGAAAAGCTTCGGGACTATGACTATATACCAGTAATGTTTGATTTTGAAAAACCATCGTCACGGAACTTTACAGAAACTGTATTTACATTAGCGAATATGGCTCGATTTGTTGTTGCAGATTTAAGCAGCGTCCGAAGCATTGGGCATGAGCTTGCTACAATTGTACCTAAACTCCCATCAGTCACTTTCTATCCATTAATAGTATGTGGTGATAAAGAATATGGGATGTTTAATGACTTGCTAGAATATAATTGGGTCAAGCCTATTATGACATATAAACCTAATCAGGTTGGAGATATATTAGAGAAGATAATTATTGATCAGCGTGAGGATACTTTGAAGTGAGCTCCTTTATTGTTGTTATACTCGACGGATAATTCTCAATTGTCTGGCATACTATGGTTGGTAAGATGAGAGAATTGCATCGAATAAAGCCTATAGGAGATAAGCACTCATTTAATTTGCAAAGTAATAAAAAGGTCTACTCCAGTGATTGTTTAGAAATTAGTCATGACGCCAAGGGGGTATCAGCTTCAATGGGCATCATTTTTGTACACTCAAGGCACGTTGAGTGTATAATAATGATGCAGAATTGTGGTCGAAATGGAAAATAGGTACTTTGACCACAAGATGTTGCAGTTATTGGACGGAAATCAGGCAAAATTTGAGGCTGAAGAGTGCAAATATTGACCCGTTTTCATAGATGACAAAAGGTTATTCAGAGTATGAAACCTTCAAAATCAAAATTAAAGAAAAAAACAAGGGCATCAGGAAATCAAAATCCTGATGCCCTTAGTTCTATATACACAACCAAAATAACGTGAATCTGCGACCACGAATAAAAATATTGGGCTAAGGCAATGCAGGGCATTATATGGAGAAGACTGGCAACCTCCGGAAACGAAATATAAAATACCACCACTGTCTTAAAAGCAGATCATTCGTAAATGGTAAATAACCCGTCTACTTTTGGATTCCTCATAAAATTGAGATAATGGTGTAAAGTTGAAAAGTTTCTAACAAACTTTTCACACAGAA
>NZ_PTJA01000003.1 GCF_002934545.1 Lacrimispora xylanisolvens | reverse complement strand
ATGGCGAAAATACAGGAACGAAGATCAGAGATTGGATTTATCGAGCGGTCCCGGAATCATTCCGAAGACTGCAGACAGTGCCGTTGGTTTTCTCTCTGCCGCGGCGGATGCTATCGCTGCAGAGATGGTATGGAGGACAATTATTTCTGCGAAAGCTACCGGATGCTATTTGAGAACTGCTTTGCGCAGATGGAGGAGATAAGCCGTTTTCTGTTTACAACCAGGTATTAAATGTAAGGTTCCACTCAGATGTTGCGTGTGCAACATCCTGAGTGGGCTTTTTTGCTTTATAGAAAAGGCCATAGGGATTGTCAATTAGTACTCATGATTTTTTCTTATATATTTATAGCGAAAATAGAGCGTATCGGACGAAATCAGACAACGAAAAGCAGAACCTATTTACTATAATCTACCTGTATAAAATAGTTGATAAAACTATGAAAGGAGAGAAATGAGACCAAATATTATTATAATTAATCCCGACGAGATGCGCGCAGACACCATGGGACATCTCGGCAATCCAGGGGCTCACACGCCGTTTCTTGATGAAATGGCACAGACAGACGGAGTGTCCTTTCGCCGTGCCTTTTGCCAGAATCCGGTCTGTGTGCCGAGCCGGTGCAGCTTCACCACAGGATTGTATCCCCATGTTAACGGGCACAGGACAATGACACATCTTTTGAGAGCGGGAGAGGAATCCATATTCAGCGAATTGAAGAAGGAAGGCTATCATGTATGGATGAATGCCAGAAATGATCTGGTTGCAGCCCAGAACGAGGATTCTTTGTACTATCATGCCAGCGAAATTTATTATGGCGGTAATGTCCCAAAACCAAAAACTCCTGTAAGGCCCAATGAGGAGAAGAGTCCCCTTGACTTTCAGGCGATGTTTAATGGCCGGCTGGGACTGGATGAGAATGGGAAGCACTATTCCGGCGATGATGAGGATGTGGACGCTGCAATCGGGCAAATCAAACATAAACCAAAAGACAAACCACTGTGCCTGTTCCTTGGACTGTGTTATCCCCACCCGCCTTATCAGGTGGAAGAACCTTATTTTTCTCTAATCGACCGCTCAAAACTAAAAGCGCGGGTGAAACCCGAAGAATGCACAGGAAAAGCCAGGATCCAAGAGGCAATCAGAACAAATCAAAAGCTTCAGGGCTACACCGAAGAACAGTGGAATGAGCTGAGGGCAACTTATCTGGGGATGGTGGCAAAAGTTGACGGTCAGTTCCACCGCCTGTGTGAAGCGTTGAAAGAAGCGGGAGAATATGACAATTCTGCAATATTCTTCTTTTCCGATCACGGCGATTTCGCAGGCGATTTCGGACTTGCGGAAAAGGCGCAGAATACCTTTGAGGATTGCCTTACCAATGTCCCATTTCTAATCAAACCTCCCAAAGGCTACGAGCTGGATCCGGGGGTCAGCGACAGTCTGGTAGAACTGGTTGATTTCTATGCAACCGCAATGGATATGGCAGGAACCATGCCAACACACACACAGTACGGCATTTCCCTGACCGGGATTTTAAAAGACAGAACCGCCAAGGTCAGAGAGTTTGTTACCTGTGAAGGCGGGAGAAATCCGGAGGAAATTCATTGTGATGAGTTTCATGCCGGCGGTCCCAACGGAACGACACCATACAGTCCGTACTATGCGAGGCACGTTTCCCAGACCGATCCGGATGCCCACGCCAAGGGATTTATGATTCGTACGACGGATTATAAATATGTATCCAGGGTGAATGAGGCGGATGAGTTATATGATCTGATAAAGGATCCAGAGGAAAGGCATAATGTCATCTCGGATCCGCAATATAACAGTGTATCGCGGGAGTTGGAAAAAAAGCTTCGCCTGTGGCTGATGAGAACAGCAGATATCGTACCGTATGACTATGATAAACGCTTTTCTGACACCATGATATGGGCAGAGATCAGGCATATGGTACCGCCTGAATATGTGAACGAATACCGGGAAAAAATAAAGAACGGGATGAATAAATTTCTGATTGCCGCAGAGTGTCAGAAACGCTTCGGTGATTACTGGAATACCGATGCCGAATAAATCATAAGGAGAAGAGTAATGAAGAGCAGAAATAAATACTTGGAAATTTTGTGTCTTCCACTAATTGCCATTACGGCTAATTTAATAACCAGTTTTACAGGATTTTTAAGCTATTATCTGAATAATATTGTGGGGTTCAGCGTTGTTCTGGCGGGGAGTTTTGTTACTGCCTTCCGTATCTGGGATGCGGTTACCGACCTTGGGATGGGGTATGTTGCGGACAAGACGCATACGAAATTCGGCAGATTTACCCCTTACATATTGATTGGCGGTATCGGAACTGTGATAGTTGGCCAGATCATGATCTATATTCCGCCGATGCTACCGGAAGGGGGTGTCCGGAAAGTGGTATTCGTGGTACTTTATATGTTATTTGTTGTATTTACCACCTTGCAGGCGAGCAGTCTGCGTTCCACTGCCCAGGTTTGCATCAAGGACGGAAAGGGGCGGGCTACCTACGGGATGGTAAATGGAATATATCTTACGATCTTCTATACCGTGGTGAATGTATATGTATATTCCCGTTTAATGCCGGCTACAAGAGGATTCAATCTCCAATTCTTCAAAACGCTGATCAGGGTATACACTCTGGCAGGGTCCGTTTGTCTCCTGATTTACCTGTTCTTTTATAACAAGTATGACCGGGAGGCGGTAAAACAGGAAGAGGAAAAGAAAACAGAGAAAATCAGTATAGTAGACGCCCTTCGGCTTTTTAGGACGAACACACCTTTTCGGATGCTGATTCTTTCGGCAGGGACTGACAAGCTGGCAACTACCCTGCAGGGAAATGCAACCATAGTTGTGATTATGTATGCAATTGCTGTAGGAAATGCAAAGATTAATTCGGCAGTGAACAGCTATACCATGATTCCAAGTATCATCATGATTCTCCTGGGTCTGGGGGCAATCGGTCGTAAGTACGGCGCTAAGAAGTCCATGCTGGTCTCCAGCTGGGGCGGTGCAATTACCTGCGTGCTGTCTATCCTTCTTTGGATATTCGGGGATTTCAGAACCCTGAGTTTCCCCGGTTTTGAAGGTTTTACTGGCTGGAATGCTTTTACTGTGGCGTACCTTGGACTCTTCGTTATCATGAAAGGCTTCACGATGATAGGCAGCAATGTCCTGAATCCGATGCTGGCAGATGTCATCGACTACGAATACTATTCTAGCGGTAAGTATTGTCCCGGAACTATTGGTGCGTTGTTTAGCCTTGCGGATAAAGTCATTTCCTCACTGGGGCCAACGATTATCGCAATCCTTTGTGCAATCATTGGGTTCGGCGGAGTCCTGCCAACTGCAGAAGATGCCTTCTCGGTTCCGTTGTTTGCGATCGGTATCCTGGGATTATACGGATTCTCACTGTTCGGTTTAATTGTCAATATCATCTGTATGAAGTTTTACAACCTGACGCCGGAATACATGCAGAAAATAAGAATGGAACTTAATAATAGAACAAAGGAGTCATAAATAGTGGTTGATTTAAAAACAAAACCGTTTTACTTAAATAATGAACAGATTAAATGGGTAGAAGATACCCTGGCCTCGATGACAGAAGATGAAAAAGTAGGACAGCTTTTTATCAATCTGACGCTGCAGCGAGATGAGGCTGCGATTACAAAGCTGTGTCAGGATTATCATATTGGCGGAGTGCGCTGGCAGGGTGGCACGTTGGAGGAAGTGTATGAACAAAATCGTATGTTCCAGGAAAAAAGCCGGATACCGGTTCTGATTGCCGCCAACTGCGAGGCCGGCGGTAATGGAGCGGTGGCGGAAGGAACCTTTGTTGCCACTGGAGCGGCCTGTGCTGCCAGTCAGACAACCGAGACCGTCCGTGATATGGCCCGCGCAGGCGGGAGGGAGGCTGCGGCTGTGGGCTGTAACTGGACGTTTGCCCCCGTATGTGATGTGGTTTCCAACTGGCGGAATACGATTGTTAATACCCGCGCGTTTGGCAATGATCCGGATCAGATTATTGAGTTATCAAAGGCTTATATGGAGGAAATGAAAGAAATCGGTCTGGCCTGTGCCGCCAAGCATTTTCCCGGGGACGGCAGTGAAGAGCGGGACCAGCATCTTCTCATGGGCTGCAATGATCTTTCCTGCGAAGAATGGGATGCCAGCTTTGGTAAAGTATATGAGGCATTGATCGAAGCGGGTCTCCCCAGCATTATGGTAGGACACATCTGTCAGCCGGCATACAGCCGAAGATTACGTCCCGGTATCAAAGAGGAAGAGATTATGCCAGCAACTCTGGCCCCGGAACTGCTGCAGGATCTGTTGCGCAGCCAGCTGGGCTTTAACGGTCTGATCCTTACCGATGCGTCCCATATGGCCGGACTGCTAAATGCTGCGCCCCGCAGCGAGGTAGTGCCTGGCGTCATCGCCGCCGGCTGTGATATGCTGCTTTTCTTTAATAATCCAGAGGAAGATATCGCCTATATGAAGCAGGGGATTGCAAATGGAATTATTACCGCTGAGCGTCTGGATGATGCGCTGCACCGTATTCTGGGTCTGAAAGCCATGCTGGGGCTTCATCAGCTTTCTTTTCCACCTAAGGAGAACCTTTCAGCGGTAGGGCATAAGGAGCATAGAGAAGCCGCTGCCCGGGCAGCTGGAGAGGCCATCACGCTGGTTAAAGATACGCAGCGTTTGCTGCCGATTGACCCAGCTGAGAAAAAAAGAGTAATGCTATATTTTATAGAAAGTGCTCCGGAGAATCTTGCTGCCGGTCCTGATCCGGCAAAGAAGATGCTCATCGAAGAACTGGAAGCTGCCGGATTTGAAGTGACGGCACCGGAAGACTTTTATGAACTGGAAATGAAAGGCCACAGTGCAGCCAATAAAGGGCGGATGATGCGCAGCTTTGCACGGGAACCGTTTAAATCTCAATATGATCTGGTAATTATGGCTGTGCATATGAAAGGGTATGCGCAGACGAACAATGTGCGGGTGAATTACTCCATCGGCCATTCACATGAAATACCCTGGACGATAAAAGAAGTTCCTACGCTTTGCGTATCGCTCAATTACACCAATCATCTGTATGACCTGCCGATGATGAAAACCTTTATCAACGCATATGCTCCCACACGGGAATATCTGCATGAGCTGGTGAACAAGATTACTGGCAAAAGCCCTTTTAAGGGGCAGGCCAATGAACTGGTATGGTGTGGCCGCTGGGAAACCCGGCTTTAGAGGGAGAGATGATATGAATATTGAATGGAAGGATTTCAAACGCCGGAAGGATTTTTTGATTTGCATTGACAGTGACGGCTGTGCTATGGATACGATGGATATTAAACATATCCGTTGTTTTGGCCCATGTATGGTTGAGGAATGGGGGCTGGAGCGTTGGGCTGATACCATATTAAACCGTTGGAATGAAATCAACCTCTATACCATGACACGCGGCATTAACCGTTTTCTCGGACTTGCCATGGCATTGAAAGAAATAAACGATATATACTGTCCGATTGACGGCATTGAAGAATATGAAGCATGGACAAAAGAGGCATCGGAGCTATCTAACCATGCTTTGGAAACCACCGTACTCACGGCGAAGGGATCTTGTTTAAACAAAGCACTAGCCTGGTCAAACAAGGTAAATGCTGCTGTTGATGCTCTGCCAGATGAGGATATAAAACCATTTGAAGGTGTGGCTGGTGGGTTGGCAGCCGCCCATACATTTGCCGATGTAGCCATTGTATCCAGCGCCAACAGAGAGGCGGTTATGGAAGAATGGAAACGCTGCGGTCTGCTTCCGTACGTGGATGTACTCTGTTGTCAGGATACCGGCAGCAAGGAATACTGTATCAAGGAATTGAAGGCGCAGGGCTATTTACCTGACCACATACTGATGGTCGGTGATGCGCCTGGAGATGCGGCGGCAGCTTTCCATAACGGCGTATATTTTTACCCAATTCTGGTAAAACACGAACATCAGAGCTGGAAGGAATTCTGCGAAATTGCTTTGGAAAAACTAAAATATGGGAATTATAGTCAGTATGGAGAGGAAGTATACCTTCGTTTTCTGCGGAATTTGGAGTAGGATTTTATCTGTATAGAACATAAAAACATGACAGCATGGGCTGACCGGATGGAATATCCGGCAGCCCATGCTGTCATGTTTTTGTGGAAGGCAAAATATTTATGGCCATATTTTTCCCTGTTCCTTGTTTTTTTAGTCTTCTAATTAGATAGTTAATACATTATAACTTTATAAAAACTATGATTTTTTCTATCAATATGCTACAATTAATAAAGAATATTTTAAAGTATAAAAGGGGATGAATTAGTCTCGTTATTGGAACGTGTGAATGGATTGTCTATTATATATAAGGAGCACCCATATGAAATTTATTCAGAGAATCTGCTTTTCAGGAGAGACAGAAGAAGCCTTGGAGGAATACAAGAAAGCCTTTGGCTGTACCGTAAGGAGTTTATTACATTATTCCGATGCCGTAAAAAGCGGCTGGGAACTGCCAGATAAAGCCAAGGAATCGTTAGTCTATCATTCGGAGATTATGTTTGGCGAGCAGGAGGTAAGGATGAATGATCTATCCGACGAAGCGGAAGTGGAACTTACCAAGAAAGTGATTCATATTATCGGGTTTGATACAGTAGAAGAAGTTGAAAAAGCCTTCTCAGTACTTAGTGATGGGGGAGAGGTAATAAGACCACTTGAAAGACCACCGTACATGTTAATAATTGGTTCTGTAAAGGATCGCTTTGGAGTTAAATGGGAGCTGATGTGTGACTTTTAATTGTGGAATTTCAACGGACTATTTGCGAAAGGAGAGTAGAACAATGAAAGTTTACGTAGTCAGACACGGGGATAAAGCAGAAGGTGATTATTTTAACGTATATCTTAAACATCAGGATGAGCCGTTAAGCAAATCAGGTGAAGCAAAAGCAAAAATGTTATGTACTTATTTTAAAGATATAAGTATTACCCAAATTTATACCAGTGAATACTTGCGCACAAAGCAGACTGCAAAATACGTGGCTGAATTGATGCGTATAACTCCTATAGAGGATAGGCGACTGAATGAAATAGACAATGGTGTAATTGAATCTTTAAGTGATGAAGAAATCAAAAAGCGATATCCTAAGTTTTGGACAGACTTTTTTAGTTATTCTAAAGATGTTAGATTTCCAGATGGAGAGACGGGTGAAGAGGTTAAGACACGGCAAAAAGAATTATTTGATAATATTCTTAAATATGGACAGGATGTATTGTTGTTCAGCCATGAGGGCTATATGAGGTTATTAGCTTGTCATATACTTGGGATACCTGTATATAAAAGAAATCAATTTAAATTTGATTTTTGTGGCATTATGGAGCTTTATTATGATGTTGAGAATAAACTATGGAAGATCGTCAGATTGAATCAAATAGTGGAAAACAGCAGCACACCATTAATGTAATGATATAATTATGCGTGGCGGTTTAAAGAGTAAGTGACGGTTTCAACTATTCGCGAAAGTCTAGTTAATTGCGAATAGTTGCTAAACCGAAAAAGCCCAGACATAAATTATATCAAAAATTCCCGTTTTTCTCAAGTAGCAGTGAGAGAGCAAAAACCAATTTCAAGATTAACCTTTTCTTTGATAGCCGTCAAAACGGCTGTTTCAGCTTCCAAATTCCCGATTTTCCGCTGTTTCAAAACAATGTCGTCCGAATCTCCAAAGATGCGGAGATTCTTCTGGAGACCTCTGTCAAGAGATTCCAGACGCTCCACCAGAAGTCGGCGAAGATAGAGCAGTTCCAATTCTGACAATTTCATCTCATGTACCCCCATAAAACAGAATCCGTGTGAGCGGTCCCCCCGGCGATGCCCCCACTCACCGAACAACGGTAACGCATTTCAATACGATACAACGGTAATCAAGGAGAATGCAAGGTATTGATTCATACTGGAAGAAGCCGGGGAATCACTATAGCCGAGTATTACTTACCAGAAGCAATAGCAGAAGCTTTGTTAACGGGTGCCATTGTAACAAGGTGCATGGAGTACCGAACTTCCTTTGCAACCGGGTTGTAATCAAGAACCACTTCCACATCAGAATATGGAGGAATGTCCTTGTATAGATTAAACTCAGTCGCGTCAAGATACATACGCAAACTGTCCATACCCTGAGCCAGACCAACGACATAATTTACCTGCGACGGATCTTTAAAGCCAGATTGAGATTC
This sequence comes from Lacrimispora xylanisolvens, assembly GCF_002934545.1. Classification (GTDB taxonomy): domain Bacteria; phylum Bacillota; class Clostridia; order Lachnospirales; family Lachnospiraceae; genus Lacrimispora; species Lacrimispora xylanisolvens. Next base: position 513,030 of record NZ_PTJA01000003.1, on the reverse strand, counting down.
AACCCCCATTAACTTAAAAATACCAGTAACTTTCATAAAATTTGACCTCCTTAACGTATTTACTATTTTTTATGTAAAGATTCATAAGCATCTACCCATTCCACCATTTCCACTTTACGAGCAGAACTTATAGAACCTTCTAACCAACGAATATCAAAAGTACCATCAGGATTACGACCTATAACTTGAAACGAAGTCACCCAGCCATCACGAACAGCCGAATAATAAGTACCATCACTAAAATGCATTTAATGCCCCCTTAACTTTTCGAAATCTTCAAGGGAATCAACTCGCAACATAATACCTGCAATCCTATTTACTATATCAAGTTCCGTAATCAACCAGACCACATAATGATAATAACGAGTAGCATCGGAAAACGGCAAAACCAATGTCCCGGAATATGCCGAGCCATCATAAGCCAAAATACGAAGTTCATCAACTGGCAAACATTCTGAAATATCACCCAAAGTCACTTTTTTCATGATATCAACCTCCTGAACAATAAAAACACCACCAATTAACGAGATTCACAATATATACAAAAATCTGAATGTATGATAAAATGGACATACTCCTATGTAATCTACCATACATTCAAATTCTCGGACTGGACAAAGGCAAAACTTATGAATTTCTGCTAAAATAGCAGTGGTCTATTGCCTATACACCCTACCGAGATATAGCCAGAATGCTTATGTACTTATGCATTCCGAACACAGACGGTTTCCAATGTACCGACAACAATCGAGCCAACACGGTGCATACAAGTGCAAGCACCTTTTATGTTTCAAATATATCACACACAGAATACAAGTGCAAGCACTTTTTCGATAAAGGAGAAATTATGCCATCAAAGAAGCCAATATTAACCATACGGACGACAGAAGAATTAATAGAGCGACTAAGAAAATTAAGTGAAGAGCAAAACAGAAGCATATCAAATACAGCAGAAACAATACTAAAGAATTATTTGGACGAACTAGAAGCCAAGCAAGAAAAGACAGAACGAAAAAAGAGCCTGGAAAAATCGTCAAATACGAGGACTGGTTAAAAAAAAGAGATAGGAGAGGAGCAGAGACTACCAAACCTATCTTTTTTTATGCCATACAAAAAAGCAGGAGAGGAACAATAATGTCCTCCCCTGAAAAATAGGAGCGTTTCGCGCTTTCAGTCCTCAATTTTTTTAGTACACTTACTCACCAATCAATCTGACGTTATTCGCCCCTGAAAATAACTTATTAATTTAACCATTGACAACGCTTAATTTATTAACTATACTTATATTACAAATCGAATATTTCAACTGATTGGGTCATTTCCCCATACTGTACAGTGCTGATTTTCTTAAACTTTGAACATTCCCCAAGTTCATCGGAGAGAACGAAACGGGCAGTGCCGTCCATGTGAAACACCTCTTCCAAAGGTGTCAGCAAGTTTCTGGACGACCAATAACGCTTGCGACCAAACGAGGAATCGCATAATTCCTTTGTTATGTACTTTGTGATGTAGGAAGTGACCCTATCTTTTTCTTTAACCCTAGTTGCGGTCATCCAACCTAGTCTATAACTCCCAAACCTATAAATCTTTTCATCAGTTCTTTTGAAACGACTACGCCCAAGCCCCTTAATTCGCTTTACAACGTATTTTCCAGTCCATACTATCTGTTTATCATCTAACCCACTAAAAAGCCCATGAAAGTGATATGCACCGTCTTTGTGCTTCTCCGGGACAACCAGATAAGAAAGACCAGGTGAAGCACGTCTTACATTGTCCAACCATGGTTTAAGCTTTTTAATACATTCATCATAATCATATCGATTTACCTTTTCAGGCGAAAAAGTGAGAGTTACAAACCAATCCCAATTATTACACCGTGCATAATTGTACACCTTACTTTTTGTACGCTTCATAGAAACTTCTGCCGTATGCTCATAATGCTTATGAAGATCACCCTTAATAGTTTTCGTCCATTTATCATTAAAGGGATTTTTAAACCGATCCTCGCGATAATAGCCTTTATATACAACGTCCCTATAATACACCCTATACTGCCTTGTTAAGTCAGGATATGTAATCACTTTAACATTATAAGGCTCCATCAAATCACCTCAAATCATTTTTAATAAAATCTTTACTTACCGATTTATAATAATAAAAAAACCAACTATCAAATACGATAGTTGGTAGTTATACCATTTTACTTTAAGTTATTTTCCATTAAAACTGCTATATCCATGTAACAACTTATTATAGTATTTACTGTTGCTTCCAAATTTTCATCACTACAATTAAAATTAAACATACCATTTTTGTCCTTACTCCTCATAAGAGTAATTCCAAAATTAACATGCGCTATACTACATAAATACGGATATACCATTTTAGAATCTGTTTCAGTTTCATCATTCAGTTTAACTCTTTTATCTAATAAAGATCTTTTTACTATATCACTAAAAACAATAACATCATATTCACTAAATAACTGATCGCCTATTTGGTCAATTTCTTTTTGCTGACTATTTTTTAGTTCATACCCAAAATAAGTATTTAAGTAAACTTTCCACTTTTCAATTCTATACTTATTTAGATCCTTTTCTCTGTAAATTTTCTTATCTTGTCTCATGTCTTGTACGATCAGCCTTTTAAAATAATTTTCAAAATCTGTCGTATTAAATCTTTTGATTAATTCACATAGAATTGCATAATTTTCCAAGTAGTGTCTCGCAATTAAATATGTCGAATCGTATTCCCCACGAGAAACGAGTCCACAAATAGAATTATATTTTGATATAAGTTGAGAGTAATAAAGTGCTATTATTTTTCCACTTTCTGTATTAAGTATAGCATCAAACTTAATAACTTTATTGCTGGTTTCTTTAAAAGCGCTCGCCATGTTATCAACTATTAATACGTCTCTTTCGTTCATGTTCTTATCCCCCACTTTAATAATATATAATCATTATCCAACTATCATATTCGATTGTCAATGTTCTATTTACTTATCTTTGAAATTTCAGTTTTACGATTTTTTACCCCTGTTTTTATCAAAAAAAACGCTTAAGTGTTTATACTGTCAAGTAATGGTCTAGCGTCGCGCCGGGGGCGCTGACGCTTAGACCATATTCCATGAGTGAGTAGACAGCCCCCAGAAGAGCAGAAGAGCGGATTATAATTTGAACCACAACAGAGATAACTATCGTACCACTTTTGGGGCAAATCCCTGTCTGGACAACCGCTGAACCTTTTCATACGTATCATAGGATTCCCTAAGATCATCAGTTTGGATAAATGAACGTACCCAACGCTTCGGAAGCTTAAATTTCTTCTCCGGACTGTAATTATCTATAACAGAGCAATAGTCATCCGCATCATAGCATTTTACCCGTGTCCAACGTCCAAAGAATGTACGGCATTCCATAACGTCATAACATTGTTCCCGAAGAGGTTTTGCAACACGGGTAAACACCTGTGAAGAGGATAGAATGGTTATTTTCTGTTTACGCTGCATAGTAATTTCACTTAACAAAGTTTCAGGGAAATCCTTCGAAACAGCAGAAGAAAATTCATTCTGTATCTCATCAAGGGCAAATATAATACCATCATCACCGTTACGGTATTTCAGCAGGTCATTTAAGCTTTCTAAAGGCGCAGTCTGGTACTTGTACGCAAAATTGGTATAAATACACGCCTTAGGGTATTTCCTGCGTAGATTGTCCAAATACCATACCATAGCCATGGTTTTCCCGGCTCCTTGTCTGCCACAAAACATTTTAAGCCCAAAGGGGCGGAAGACTACAACACCTTGTTTTTTCAATTTTAATTCCTTTCGTAAATCGATCAATTTCCACCTGATAAATACTACAAAATGACCAAACCAGATAATCATGGCCGGAAGCTTAAGGCAGAGAAACACAAAACAGATAAATCCTATAAACATTTTTAAAATTATCATAATACCTCCCAAAAGTTAGATTTAAGTAAAAGGCAGTAACCGCCAAACAAAGAGGACTAAGCCTATCCCGATTTTGATCGTTGTCCAGGTAAATACACAGGTGGCAAATATCAACAGGAGATCAGACCCAACAATCCAACTTCCGTACGCTGACACAGTAGAAAGCGCCGATATCATGTCAATCGGCAACGTAACCATAGAAACTGCACTTATAAGAGTATCTAAAAATGCCACGAACATATTGATGAAAAATTCAATAATCACACCATCACCCCCTATGAATCCTCTGAACGTTCCATATGGTTTTTAATCCCTATCAACGCACCCAACGTTATAGGAGCCTGACCAATAAAACCCAAAAACTGATTGATGTTATAAAAGAGAAGCAGGAGACATATAAAACCACGAATAATCTTACGAAATACCGCCAACGCTTCAATCACATAATCCATTTCAACAACAGTAGCAGTAACACCATATATAGTTATCTTTATATCAGCAAGAGCTTTTTCTGATGAAAACATACCAGACATATCATAGGGAGTTATCCCAAAAGCAACTTTAAAGCGTTGAACAAGATAATTGATTTTTTCTTCCAGATAACCATCAGCCGGAATAAAAAGTGACTTTAAAATATCAAGAATCGAATTGCCAATTTTACCGGGAAGAGAAGAGATAGCATTTACTACATTACGCAGACCGGATATAATACCGGGACTTGGATCATCATCACCACCACTAGAATTATCCCAATAATCCGAATATGCGGAAAAGTTAGCCTTTGCATGCTCTGTAAACACCGTATCGGAAGCCGAAGTATACTTAACCGTACCAGAACTTGTCATAACATCACCGTTACCGGAAAGATAAGTTAAATATCCCCAAATATTGGGGAAAGACGATAACTGCACCCAGTCATCAGAAGTTCCCGGAGTCCAACTGAAAGCAACATATGTACTGCTAGTGGAAGCATAAACAATAGAAGTAGGAGAATAAAACAAATAGTAGGAAGAATTATTGCCACGGTAAAACAATGCGTAATATTGGTAATATTCTGCGTTCATTTTAGGTCTTGCCGGGATCTGCTTTACATCAGCATAAGACGGGAAAGACATGACAAGAATCATACACAGTAAAATTAAGAATCGTTTCATAGAACCCCCTTTCTAAGACATAAGGACACGAATTTATAAATTATATTTATGACAATACGGATACTGATAATAAGGATAATTACGGCAATTAAACAAGTGACCACCCTATAAATAAGCTGAATTAAATCAGAGAACATAGGTTGTTGTTCAAATGTGGAAGTCACCGGAAAATAATAATAAAATACCTTAAGTTTATCCTTATAAACAATTGTTGTAGTACTCATAATAAGTTTATCTCGCTCTAAATCATAATTATTGAGCAGACCATATTCACCGCCAAGTTTTACCCATTTTCACAAGGAAAGAGAGTATAAAAAAGCGTCATAATTCCAGCCCAAATGTCCTGAAAAGTGAAGCGTATCGTCTTGAAAACCATACCCACCATAAGTGACAACAGGCGGAGAGAAGAACGCAAACAAAAGATAGTCCGCATAATCTTTATTCATTGAATACGATACCGTATTCTTTATAATTGCATAATCTGAATAGTTATCGCTTTTCGGCAGATCCGGAATATCATAACCCTTTATTAAAGCATTGGAGGGAGAAGCCGGGAGAGCCGAAGACGCATAACAAGGGAAGCAGAAGAGAGCGGAGATCAGGACAGCCAAAGCCAAACGGGTCATAAACACCTCCATACACCAATGAAGCAAAAGAGGGACTTCCGACAATCGAAAATCCCTCACAGCCATTACAGAAACTTGTAAATAATACGGGGAATCAATCCAATACCAACCATGATTCCCATGATCGTCAACCCAACAGGAATTAAAACGGTTGAATTGCTGGTGATTGACGTTATAATCGGTGCCAACATTTCTTCTGTGATAACAAAGGCAGCACCCGTAGAAGCAGCAGCTAACATATAATTTTCCTCCTTTCCAAAGCCATCACCTTAAGAAGTAAAAAACTGGCTTCATGATGATATATACAATAAGCAGAGCAAATCCAACGGTAACAGTGAATCCAACATATGTATTGATTTGCGTCAGATTATTGTTAATCGAATAAAGTAATTCTTGGGAGGTCTGGTCAAAATTCTCGGAAACCTCCAAGTCCTGAAGAGATTCCCATTCCATGTCAGAGGTATCTGCATCAGAAGCAGTAGCGATATAGAACTGCATATAAATTTCCTCCCGAATATAAAAAAACCAACAACTTGTAAAAAGTGTTGGAATTATGATATAATTATGCGTGGCGGTTTTAGAGTAAGTGACACTTCAAACTATTCGCGAAAGTCTAGTTTAACGCATAGTTATATAGAAATCAATATAATTCATATATATAATTATTACATGCTAATGTAAAGCTTCAATCCCTATTTTATCTTATTTACTACATTACTGCATCTACATTACTACTGTTATATGTTTTCAACTGTAAATGCGATCTATATGTTATAATGATTATATTCAGATTTTATAGGTTTTCCTTATTTCAACATAGACTCTGTGAAAACAAAAATAAGATCTATTTAATGATTAATAAGTAAATAAAACAAGAGGTGATTTCATGAAAGCAACACTCTCCTACCATCAGCAAAAAGATATTGAAAATGTAAAGCATCTGCGTGAGCTGATCAAAGAGCTTCCTCATTTCTGCGGTGATTTCTTTCGTGGCATTGAGCCACGTACATCTTCCCGCACCAGGATCGCCTATGCATACGATTTAAAGGTGTTTTTTGACTTCCTGCAAAAAGAAAATCCGGTTATTCGTAAGATTGATATGAAGGAAATTCCATTAGATTTTTTGAATACTCTCAGGGTTGTTGATATAGAGGAATATATGGAGTATTTAAAATACCGGTTTAATGATAGAAATCAGGAAGTAACCAATAAAGAACGGGGAATTATGCGAAAAATCTCCTCTTTAAAAAGCTTCTATAATTATTATTACCGCAATGAACGACTTCAAAACAATCCAGCAGCCTTAATTCAACTTCCCAAGCTGCATGAGAAAGAAATTATACGTTTGGATGTTGATGAGGTTGCTCTATTGCTTGATGAAGTAGAAAAAGGTGAATCTTTAACAGAGAAACAAAAGGCCTACCACGAAAAAACGAAGGTTCGGGATTTGGCGCTATTAACACTTTTACTTGGTACTGGTATCCGGGTATCTGAATGCGTAGGCCTGGATCTTAATGATATTGATTTTAAAAATGGTGGAATCCGGATACATAGAAAAGGTGGAAAAGAAGTTACAGTTTACTTCGGTTCTGAAGTAGAGGATGCTCTCCTGGATTACCTGGAAGAACGTAATCAGATGATCCCTGAAGACGGCAGTGAAAATGCCCTTTTCCTCTCCATGCAGAAAAAGAGAATTGCTGTACGCAGCGTTGAGAATCTTGTAAAGAAATATTCCAGGTTGGTCACTCCTTTAAAAAAGATTACTCCTCATAAGCTTCGAAGTACCTATGGTACCTCACTTTACAAAGAAACTGGTGATATCTATTTGGTGGCGGATGTTCTGGGACATTCAGATGTAAATACTACAAAGAAACATTATGCTGCTTTAGAAGACGAACGTCGCCGCAGTGCCAGAAATAAAGTGAAATTGCGGGAAGAATAAATAGACTTAATAGAAACTTAAATTGCACTCCCTACCACTGCCTCCATAAGAGAATGGCAGAGATGGGGAGAGTTGTTTTTAACTGATGATGCACTCTCCCCTCTCTGAAAGGTACCGTCTTTCATTCCCCTTTTTCCAGATACTGCGCAATCTTTTTTCCATTATACAGAATTGCATTTACCGGGCATGCATTAATACATCTCATACAAAAAATACACTTACGACCAAATACAGGTTTGTTCTGAACCATCTTTATGTTCTTTCTGGGACAATTGCAGGCACATATTTTACAACCGATACATTCTTCTGAAGATGTATATTTCATACCTGCAATAGGCATTAATTTTGTAAATACCACTGCAGTAATATGATATAAGATGCTTCTGGACCAGACTACTCTTTCTTTAGATTCTTTACCAAGGAAAAATCCATCTAACTGCGGACCAATCTGCGACTTTAAGATCCTTTTATTTTCCTTTAAAACCTCCGGAGTGGTTGAACCAAACATAGAAAAAATCAAAAGATTGTTGGCATAAGAAAAACTCTTAGATGTAATCAGGCGGTGATTCTTTTTCCTTAATAATCGTTCTAATCCGGAAAAGTCGGTTAAGGAATGTCCTGCCTGAGTGCAATACGCCAGGGTTGGAATGATCTGTTCCCTCTTCTTCAGATTGTGATCTAAATAATCCAAAGCATAAAGTACCGGATATTCATAATATTTAGGAAAGCCCACGACCAAAAAATCATATGGATATGATGCGGGATTGAACTTCTCTTCCATTGAATGGACTTCGACTGTATAATCCCTTAATATTAATGCATGATAAAACTCCTCTGCAACTGCTTTTGTGTTCCCTGTTCCACTGAAGTAAAGAATTAAGACATTCATAATCAATCTCTCCCCTGTGATAGAATGGCAGCTTGCTTAGAAAGGGTGGGACTTCATATTACCCCTGATTCAGCAATGATTGCTTCTTAAGCTAATATTATCAGCTGAGAGATATAAATTCAAGTCTTCCTTTAAGCGGAAATACCGGAACCATACAGAGCCAGGTTACTGATCCTGGCTCTGTACAAAATATGCTACTGTCAGATACTGCCCGGAATGAATGGTATCTTCCCTTAATCTGTTCATACTTCTTAATTCCTGCACATATTGGGCTGTGGACATTCCGCTGTTCTCCACATACTGATCTGCAATGCTCCAGAGACTGTCTCCGTTCTTAATCTCTATACTGGTATAATACTTCTCTATTATCGGTGTTCCCACCTCGCCGGCCAATGAATTCATAAGGGAATGTCCGCAAAAATGAGCTCCCAGCATGACTGCCAGGGTTAACATGATCAATTGTTTCATATTATGCATACCTCCTCAAACGTAAGAACATATGTTCCTTTTTCTGGATTTATCATATCACTAAGAACGTATGTTTGTCAATCTGTTTTGCAATTTTTCGAACAAAGGTTTGCATTTTTACCGAACATATGTTACTATAGTTTTAATGAATAGGAATGAGGAGGCTGTGTTATGGCGCAAGAAAAAATTACACCCAAACAGCAGGAAATTTTAGAATATATAAAAGAGACTATTTTGAAGAAGGGATATCCGCCTGCAGTCAGGGAGATCTGTGAAGCGGTCCATCTTAAATCCACATCTTCTGTACACTCTCACCTGGAAACACTCGAGGAAAAAGGATATATAAGAAGGGATCCGACCAAGCCCCGTACCATTGAGATCATTGATGACTGCTTTAATCTTACCCGCCGGGAAGTTGTGAACGTTCCCATACTTGGAACGGTTGCTGCCGGACAGCCTTTATATGCAGAAGAGAATATTGAAAATTACTATCCCATTCCCTCCGATCTCTTGCCCAATGCAGAGACTTTCATGTTAAAGGTGAGAGGCAATTCCATGATTAATTCAGGGATATTAGAAGGGGATCAGATTATTGTGGAGCACTGCTCCACTGCCCAGAATGGGGAGATCGTTGTAGCGCTGGTAGATGATTCCGCTACGGTAAAGCGTTTTTTTAAAGAGAACGGACATTATCGTCTTCAGCCTGAGAATGATACTATGGATCCTATTATAGTCGATCATGTAGAGATCCTTGGAAAAGTAATTGGTTTGTTCCGTTTAGGGATTCACTAAGAAGTAATAGGCTTAAAGTTAACATAAAAAAATTATGTTAACTTTAAGCCTAAAAAAACGGCTCACAATATTTGTTAAGCCGTTGATTTTAAATTTAATTATATTCAAATCTATTTTACATCTAAATCTTCCACTGAGATTGTCTTTCCATCTCTCCAGATTCGCTCCAGATCATAGAAAAGACGGTTCTCTTTATCAAAGACATGCACGATGATATCGCCATAGTCCATGAGAATCCAATTGGCAGTCTGATAGCCTTCTACCTGCTTGCAAACATATCCCTTTTTACCCAGTTCCTCTTCCACATTGTCTACCATTGCCTGCACCTGGTTTGAGTTAGTACCGCTGGCAATAATAAAGTAATCAGCAAGAACTGATACGTTACGAATGTCAATAACGCTTACATCCTCACCTTTTTTATCAGATAAAGCTGCATAAGCTGTTTTTACCATATCCATGGATTGATTCATCTTGTTTCTCCCTTCTTTTCATTGTGAACCTGTTTATAATAAGCATATGCCTGGTTAGAAACAGAATCCACAAAACTTCCTTTGCTTTCCAGATATTCAAGAGTATTCTTAAGAATCTGATAAACACATTCATCCAAATCTGTAAATGCAAGAGAACGAATATGAAGCAGATCAGGCGCACGCTCCCGCCTGGGTTCAATATAATCTGCCGTAAAAACGATTTTTTCAAGCAGGGACATTTGGGGTCTTCCTGTTGTATGCCACCGAATGGCACTTAAAACCTCCTGGTCAGTTACATTATATTTATTCTCCGCCAGCCATGCCCCGTATTTGGCATGAAGCACGACTGGGGCCTTAAGTTCATCATCAGTTAATTGAATATCCTGTTTCCGGCATTTTTTAATAATTTCTTCGTTTCCGTAATGCTTTGCACAATCGTGAAGCAGACCTGCAAGCTCTGCCTGATCTAAATTACAACTGTAACGCATGGCCAATGCGGTACAGATAAAAGATACACTTAACGTGTGTTCATATCTTAAAGGGTTCAATTTATCCTTTAAATCATTTCTCAATTCCATTATAACATCTATCATGCTTTATCCTTCTCCTGATACAAGCCTTGATCTTTAATATATGCCAGTACCTTAGGGGGTACATATTCTGAAACAGAAAGGCCGCCTGCAATTCGTTCCCGCAGCATGGCGGAGGAAATATCCATCTCTTTACAATGAAGAATGCGGATATCTGCCTTGTACCTGGTGCCCAGGAAGGCAATCTGCTGTTCCATGGAAAGGTGCGCATCTTCATATTCCCGCCGGGCGGCTAAAATCACGGCTTGAGACAGAACCTGATCCGGTTCATACCAGTTTTCAATTTCATAAAGCGAATCAGCTCCAATGATAAAAAAGTATTGATGCTGTGGATAAGCTTCCCGCAGCAATCTTAAGGTCTGAGCGGTATAGGTACTTCCGTTTCTTCTGACCTCGAAATCAGAGCAGACCAGACCGGTTTTTCCCTCAATGGCAAGTTGTGTCATCGTAAGGCGGATGTCTGGATCGGTTATTTTCTGATTTTTTTTGTGAGGTGGATGCCCGGATGGCATAAACCATACCTCATCCAGCTGGTATTCTTCATAAGCCTGTTCTCCAAGCATCAGATGACCATTGTGGATCGGATCGAATGTTCCGCCCATAATCCCTATATTACCCATAATTATCGACTCCCTGGCCTAATGATAAGACCTGTTATTTAGGAAGAGCAATTTTTCTCTTTGTTTCGTCTTTTGCCTGTTTATAAAGGACGATCTTTCTTCCAATGACCTGAACTACTTCAGAACGGGTCCGTTCAGACAAAATAGAAGCAATACTGTTACCATCATCGGCACAATTTTTTAAAATGGTTATTTTAATTAATTCTCTTGCTTCTAAAGCCTCTGCGATCGCATTTGTGATCTCAGGAGTCAGGCTGGATTTGCCAATCTGAAAGATTGGATCTATATTCATCGCTAATCCTTTTAAATAGGATCTCTGCTTACTTGTCATATTATTCTCCTTGTTACTTGTAATAGTCAAATTCAAGACCATACATGCGGACCGTATCGCCTTCCTGAATGCCGGCATTTTCAAGTTCTTCCAATATACCGTTGTCTTTTAAGAACTTCTGGAAGAAAGTAAAGCCTTTTTCTGATTCCAGATTTGTATAACCAAGCATCTTTTCAATACGGGGACCTTCAACCACATAAACACCGTCTTCCGTTACTTCTACTGAATAAGGCAGCATTATGCCTGACAGACTCTTTAAGTCGAATTCTTTTTCGAAGATCAAAGGACTTAAATTAACGGTTTTAAGCAGTTCATATACGGCATAAAGCAGCTCCTTAACACCCTGGCCGCTTACTGCAGAGATGGGGTAAACTTTAATGCCCTGAGGTTCAAATTCAGCTTTCAGTTTATCGATTGGACTCTCACCATCTTCATAAATGGCATCAATCTTATTGGCAGCTATAATTTGAGGACGTTTGATTAATTCAGGATTATATGCTTCCAGCTCTTTATTAATGGCTTTGATATCGGCAATGGGATCCCTTCCTTCTGTGGAAGCAGAATCTACAACATGAACCAGTACTCTTGTCCGCTCAATATGGCGAAGGAAATCATGTCCAAGTCCTACCCCTTCAGAAGCACCCTCAATCAGTCCTGGAATATCTGCCATGACAAAACCTTTTCCTCCATCAATATCTACCACTCCAAGATGGGGATTTAAAGTAGTAAAATGATAGTTGGCAATTTTAGGTCTTGCGTTGCTGACACGTGATAAAAGAGTGGATTTTCCTACATTGGGGAATCCTACCAGCCCTACATCGGCAATTACTTTTAATTCCATCTGCACCCAGAGTTCCTGAGAAGGCTGTCCAGGCTGTGCGTATTTCGGTGCCTGCATGGTAGGGGTTGCAAAGTTCATATTGCCCTGTCCGCCTCTGCCGCCCTTTAAAATAACTTCACGGCGATTATCTCCTGACATATCAGCAATTACTTTTCCGGATTCAAAATCCTTTAAAACAGTTCCTTCTGGTACTTTTATGATTAAGTCGCTGCCATCTTTTCCGTGACACCGGCGCTTTCCGCCTGGTTCTCCGTCCTGTGCAGTATACTTGTGAATGTGTCTGAAGTCACTTAATGTATTAAGTCCCTCATCCACTTCAAAAATAATATTACCGCCCCGGCCGCCATCACCGCCGTCAGGACCGCCGCAGGGAACATAAAGTTCTCTCCGGAAGCTGACATGACCGTCGCCGCCTTTTCCGGATCTTATATATATTTTTGCTCTATCGGCAAACATTCATTCACCTGTTTCCTTTCTTGTGATAAAAAAACGGAATCCCATTATTCTATGTTCAGATTAATGGGCGTATCGTAAAAAACGGCTCCATACGTCAAGGTATGAAGCCGGTCCAATTATTCGTTAATTGCTTTTGGATAAACAGAAACCTGCTTTTTGTCTCTGCCTTTTCTCTCAAATTTCACAACGCCATCCACTAAAGCGAATAATGTATCATCACCGCCGCGGCCTACGTTGATGCCTGGATGAATGTGAGTTCCACGCTGTCTGTAAAGAATGTTGCCAGCTAATACGAACTGTCCATCAGCTCTTTTGGCACCTAATCTCTTAGACTCGGAATCTCTGCCGTTCTTTGTAGAACCAACACCCTTTTTATGAGCGAAAAATTGAAGGTTCATCTTTAACATCACTTACACCTCCTTAAATCGGATTTTAATATATGGTTCTCCATATTCTTCCTCAATATCCTGTAATCCGAATACCAGAGAATTCATAAGGAGCTGCGACCCGGAACTTATGTCAGAGGTAAACCGAAACTGAAAAGATCCTGTCTTTTCTTCCTGGTTCACTTCGAAAGAATCCTCTGTGAATTGCTCCACACTGTTGGCCATATTAAAAGTCAGAGCTGAAACAGCGGAACAGACAAGCTCTTGTCCATCCTGATGATCATCAGCCAACCCTGCATGTCCTAACATATCAATTCCTGTATAACGTTGTTCTGAATCAACAAATACGGTTACTCTTATCATGATTAAGCGTTGATCTTTTCGATCTTAACCTGAGTATAAGACTGTCTGTGACCATTCTTCTTATGGTATCCAGATTTTCTCTTATACTTGTAAACAATAACTTTTTTAGCTTTGCCTTCTTTAACAACTGTACCTGTTACGGTAGCACCTGCTACAGTCGGGCAGCCTACTGCTAATTCACCATTGTTTACAACAAGAACCTGGTCAAATGTGACAGCTTCACCAGCGTCAACACCAAGCTTTTCAACTTTAATGATATCGCCTTCCGCTACTTTGTACTGCTTACCACCTGTTGCAATAATCGCGTACATATGGCACCTCCTATTATCATTACTCGCCAACTATGGTGCTCTGAATAATCAGAAACTTTTTAACCTCATTGTGCGGCATACTGTATAAATATAGCATTCCTTAACGGTTATGTCAATAATTTTTTCTGGAAATTTATTAGAAAAAACGAGGGTTTTATGACTTCTCCTTGTATTTTTCCATTTCTCTTAGTATAATGGTCAATGTTTGATCAAAAAAGGGGGTAATACCAATGAAATCAGATCCAAGAAATTCAATATTTATCCGATGCTGCTACGGATATGCTGTCAGCGGTATGGCGGTTTTAGTGATAGGAGCCATACTTCCATCCATTATTAAAGAAGCTGGAATCAGCTTTCTTGCAGCCGGAGGACTTTTATCAGTCATGGCAATCGGCAATCTTTCATCCAGCTTTATTTTTCCTGTTATGGTTCCAATTATGGGAAAAAAGAGGGCTATCACTCTGGTTACACTTTTTGTGCCGACGTCTCTGATGGTTTTAAGTCTATTGCCTCCTCTTCCAGTCATGTATGCAGTCATGCTGCTCTACGGCTTTACCAGGGGATGCATTACAATTTTAAATAATGCGGCAGTCAATGATATTTATGGAGATTCTGCCACAGGAAAGCTTAACCTCCTTCACTGTACGTTTGCAATCGGTGCATTTCTTGCTCCTTTACTTACGGCAATGATGATGAAACTGGGATTTGGATGGCGAGTAACACTCTATATGATTGTAGTTCTTACTATTATATCTGCAATTTCATATGGAACCATGAATTATAATTTGATAAATGAAGCTCAGAAAGAAATAGAAGAAAGGAAAAACAAGACGAAAAGTACAGTGGCTGGAAACAAAGGATTTCTTCGTTCCTTTGCATTTTACTGCATTGCTTTTATTTTGTTCTTCTATCTTGGAGTAGAGAACTGCATTAATGGGTGGTTTGTCACTTATCTTCAGAATACAGGTGTTATGAGTGCAGAATTTGCCACAACCCTGGTTTCACTAACCTGGCTTGTTATTATGGGTGGACGGTTACTGTGTGCCGCCATGTCTAAGAAAGTACATAGAAGCACTATTTTACTGATTAACTCCATTGGCAGTGCTGTCTGTTTTTTTATATTAATCAAAGTTAACAGCTTACCTCTGGTTACAGCTTCTCTCCTTGGACTTGGTTTCTTTCTTTCCGGTATTTATCCTACCTGTATCGCCAATGCCGGACCTCTGATTCAGGGTTCTACCTTGGGAATGTCTCTTCTTACAGCAATATCTGCGATGGGAGGCATCATAACGCCTCAGATTGTAGGCGGTGTGGCTGACCGTGTGGGAATCGTTGCTGCAATCAGCATCCTGGTTTTTAACGTAATATTTGTAATCGTTCTTTCGGCCGTTAATTTTAAGATCTGGCACCAGAAAAAGAAAGCCTGATTTCCGCTTTTATAAGATTGCAAAGCCCCCGGATTTTTCTCCGGGGGCTTTTTCTACTTAGCTCTTCTTCCATGTAGATGGTGCAAATAAAAGAAGCATAGGGAATATCTCCAGTCGTCCTGCCAGCATATCAAACATCATGACATACTTGGATAACGGTGAAAACAGGGAAAAGTTTTTGGCGGGACCAGCACCAGCCAATCCAGGGCCAATATTATTAAAAGTCGCCGCAATTGCAGTGAAATTTGTGGTAAAGTCAAAATTATCCAGACTGACAATTAATACGGAAAAGATAAAAATAACGATATAGGCACCAAGAAACGTATTAATTGATCTCATTACCTGATGTTCTACCGGTTTGCCCTCCAGCTTTAAAACTTTTACGCTTCTTGGGTGAATGAGAGAATCCAGCTCTTTTTTAACAGCTTTTAATAATACAACAACTCTAGATACTTTAATACCTCCGCCCGTACTGCCGGCGCAGGCTCCGATAAACATAAGTACTACCAGAATTCCCTTGGAAAATTCAGGCCAAAAATCAAAATCAACCGTGGAGTAACCGGTGGTTGTAATGATGGAAGCTACCTGGAATGCAGCATGATGGAATGCAGCAAAGACACTTCCAAATCCCCGATGAATGTTGATTGTGATTAACAATATGGAGACACCGATGATCCCTAAATAAGCCCTCGCTTCTTCACTGAACAAGGCATCTTTGGGATGACGTGTTAAAAAAAGATAGTATACATTAAAATTCACACCGAAAAGAATCATAAATACGGTGACAATGCCCTGCAAATAGTAGCTGTCATAGAATGCCATACTATTATTCTTAATACCAAAACCACCAGTACCGGCTGTTCCAAAACTGATGGTCAGGGAGTCAAACAATGACATCCCGCCAATCATAAGCAGTATTACTTCCAGTGCCGTCA
The DNA here is from genome assembly GCF_002934545.1 of Lacrimispora xylanisolvens. Taxonomy (GTDB): domain Bacteria; phylum Bacillota; class Clostridia; order Lachnospirales; family Lachnospiraceae; genus Lacrimispora; species Lacrimispora xylanisolvens. The sequence continues at coordinate 496,474 of NZ_PTJA01000003.1, read as the reverse complement.
TAAACAGGTAAATACCATATAGAATCTTGGCAGTAGTTTTGACTCTTGGAACCAGTTTACCAACGGAAGGGCCCGGACTCTCTGCCTTCATAATATACATATTGTAACCACCAGCCAGGGGCAGAATAGATAAAATAAATACAAGAACTCCCATACCTCCGATCCAGTGGGTGAAACTGCGCCAGAAGATCATACATTTGGAAAGTGATTCCACATCAGGAAGAATGCTTGCACCAGTTGTAGTAAAACCGGATATGACCTCAAACATGGCATCCTCAAATACTGGAATTTCTTTGCTGAAATAAAATGGAAGCGCCCCGAAAAAACTGAGTACGATCCAGCTTAACGCGACTGAGACAAAACCTTCTTTTGCAAAAAACACCATATTAGCCGGCTTCTTGCGGGTACATAAGAATCCGATTCCACCACACACCGAGGCGACTGCAAGAAACCAGATGCCGTTTGTCTCTTTGTAGATCAATGCAACCACACAGGGGGGAAGCATAAATACTGCTTCCATGTTTAAAATCCAACCCAAAACATAAATGATAATTTTTTTATTCATTACTCTATCGCCTTTTCCTACCTTAGTATATCTTTCAAATCATTCAGTCCGGTTACCGTTGTAACAACGATGACCCTGTCCCCCTCTTCTAAGGTATCCTTTCCGCGTGGGCTGATAAAACGTCCCTTGCGCATGATATAAGCTACCAGAAGATTATCTTTTAGTTCCAGCTTTTCCAGTGGAATTCCTACAATGCATGGCTCATTAACCACTTTAAATTCCAACGCTTCTGCCCGGTCCGCCACAATTTTATACAGTGTTTCCACATTGCTTCCCATGGAGTTCTGCATGGCGCGGACATACTGTAAAATGGTTTCTGCAGTAATCAGCTTCGGATAAATAATACTTCCCAGATTCATGGAATCTATGACATTTTCAAATGCAATCCTGTTTATTTTCGTAATCAGCTTGGCTTTTGACTGGCTGGCTGCATAAAGGGACAGCATAATATTTTCTTCATCAAAGCCGGTGAGGGATGCAAATGCATCAGTCTGGCCAATCCCCTCCTGCAAAAGCAGTTCCTGGTCAGAGGCGTCGCCATTTATTACCATGGCTCTTGGAAGCAATTCACTGAGCTCGTTACAGCGTTCTGCATTCTGTTCCAGAATCTTTACTTTAATTTTTGTGTTTTCCAGCATTTTAGCTACGTAATAAGTAATTTTGCCCCCGCCCACCAGCATGGCTGTTTTAATAACATTGTTGTCAATTCCAACCTGTTTAAAGAATTCATTGGATTCAACAGGAGATGCAATGAAAGATATCTTATCTCCCGCACTAATTATGGAGTCTCCTCCTGGTATAATGACCTCTGAATTGTGCTCAATGGCGCAGATCAGGACATTGCATTTAAGTCTTACCAGAACATCCCTGACTTTCATATTATTAAGAACAGAATGATCAGGAACAATGAATTTTAAGATTTCTTTTTTCCCTTTTGCAAATGTATCAATCTTAATTGCAGAAGGGAACCGCAGCAGTCTTGCAATTTCCATGGCGGCCGCCATTTCAGGATTTATCGCCAGGGAAAGGCCCAGTTCTTCACGAATGTAGCCGATTTGGGAATCATATTCAGGGTTTCGGATTCTGGCAATTGTATGGCAGTTACCTGCTTTTTTTGCAATCAGACAGCACAGCATATTCAGTTCGTCAGAATTTGTTGTAGCTATTAAAAGATCCGTATCTTCGATCCCGGCCTCCATCTGTACCTTATTTACTGCACCGTTCCCAACAACACCCATAACATCGATTCTCTCCGAAATGGAATTTACCACGCCGGCATTTTTATCGATAATGACGATATCATGTTGTTCTTTGTTTAACTGTTCTGCCAGGGTTGTCCCAACTTTTCCGCAACCCACGATTATGATTTTCATAATGAAATCTTCTCCTTCATCTGTAACGCCTGCTCGCAAAGGGGCTTTCTTATTTTTTTTCTTGTAATTTCAACCAGATTTAATTTAGTTATTTCAATAACTGTGGTTTTAATGGGATCTCTTGAGACGATTTCCTCAAGTCGCTTTAAAAGGAACTTTTTATCTTCTTCCCGTTCCATATCAATAAAATCTATGACAATAATACCTGATAAATTTCGAAGTCTGATCTGGTGTCCGATTTCCTCGGCGGCTTCCAGATTAATTTTCATGATGGTTTCACGAAGTGCCTTTTTACCTGAGTATTTACCGGTATTTACATCAATCACTACTAAAGCTTCTGTAGGTTCAATGACTAAATATCCTCCGGACTTCATCCAGACCTTTTTTCCAAGGGCTTCACTCATGGTTTTTTCAATCCGGTACAGCTTTTTAAGAGGAAGCAGTGGATCTTCATAATAAGTCAGCAAATGGAGATCTTCCTGCTGGTGTTCACTTAAATATTCTTTTATTGCGTCATAAATATCCTGTTCATCGGTTACCACCGATTCCAGAGAAGACTGAAAGCTGTCACGCAGACCACTTAAATAGGAGGGCGAGGAACCGTATAGCAGGCTGTAGCAGGTCCTGTGTCCGGCATGAGTAAGGATATCAGATAAACGTCCTTTTAACAGATGCAGTTCCTCTTTTAAGGAATCCATGGGAGCGCTGTAAGCGTTGGTCCTGACAATGATACCCCAATCCGCTTTTTTACCTTCCAGATATTCCTTCATTTGCTGTTTCCAACCTAAATCCTGGATTTTGGCTGAAAATCCGATCTGCTTTTTTCCTGAAGTGAGAACAAAGTATCTTCCGGTAATATTTAAATTCCCCGTGAGAACCGGAGCTTTCGTCTTTACCGCATCCCGCTCCACCTGAACAACAATTTCATCTCCCTGGCGGAGTTTCCCGTCAGACACACGGCCATCGGCAAAATGAACAGATGAGTCACCAAGACTTAAATAACCCATCTGCCCGTTCCCAATGTCCACAAATGCAGCATTGATATTTTTTACAATATTATTTACTTTGCCAATATAGATGTTTCCTAAGAAAGAATGGCTTTCTTCCGGCTCAATATCAATTTGCAGGGTTTCCTTCCCTGACTGTAAAAGAGTGATAATACACCCATTCCATCTGGTAATGATCAATTTATTCAACGGATTCTCCTATGAGACCCAGAGGGACAAGAACAGGATTTGCTTCATCACCTGTATTCCCGTAAACTTCTTCTCTCTGGATACAAAATGCAAATTCAGGACTGGCTTCCCCTCTCCACTGGTCATATGCTTCCATTACCAGTTCGGGTTTTAAATTATCTGCACTTCCTGCTGATATTTTCATAAAAATTTTATGATCGGAGACAGAAAGCTGGTAGATGTAATTTTTTAAATCTACTTCTCTCTCTCCCTTTTTTGATTTTTTCACAATCAGTATATGATCCTGCTCTTTAAACTTAAGAAGACCCTCAAAAAATCCATTTATATCCTCTGGCTCTTTTCCTTCCCGGAATGTGACTGTATAGTCAGCGGCAGCAACCAAAGACATGGCATTTTTGGCATTATCATTTAACAGGTGGCATTCCGTAACACAAATTCCTTCTGCCATCACATCATTTAACTGCTTCATCAGGGTGTCACAGTCTGTCATGGAATGAACCTCTATATCCATGTATTCCCCATTGCTGGTAAGACCGACTCCAAGCGGTGCTGCAAAAGACATGACCTGATGAGGGCTGAAGCCTTCGCTGTATTTAATATCCACGTCCGCTCTTCTCATAGCTTTCTGGAAATAACGCATTACGTCAAGATGACCGATAAATTTAACTGGTCCCTGTTTGGTAAATTTAATTCTGATTTTCATAGCAGACACCTCCTTTAAAGCTCTTGGCACCACAGCCAATACACTGCATGCGGCAGTTGGGGGTGACTTTCTCTCCAATGGCATTTTGCCATTCTCTCTTTAAAAATTCTTTGGAAACTCCGGCATTGATAAAGTCCCAGGGGAATATTTCATCTAAGCTTCTTTCCCTTATGGTATAGAAATCAGAGTCCAGCCCACAGGTTTCAAAGGCTTTCATCCATACATCATTTTTAAAGTGCTCAGACCATGAATCATAGAGAGCACCATTTTTATAAACCTCTTCAATGAGGGCCGATATCTTTCTGTCACCTCTTGCAAGAACACCTTCCAGAACGGTTAAATCTGCCTCGTGATAATTGTACTTTAAGCTCTTCTGATTCAGCATGGTGCGGAATTTATCTTTCACAAGATAAGCCTTCTGTAAAAACTCATCCTTGGTGCTCATTCTTGCCCACTGAAAAGGCGTGAATGGTTTTGGTACAAAGAAAGAAGAACTGGCAATGACCTGCACTTTTCCGTTTCGCTGGTCCTTGGGGATCTCATAATAGACTTCTGCCACTTTTTCCGAAAGTTCTGCAATTCCTTCCATATCTTCTACGGTTTCTGTAGGAAGCCCAAGCATGAAATATAGCTTGACCCGGTTCCAGCCGCCCTGGAATGCTTCGCTTGCACCCTTTAAAATAATTTCTTCAGTCAGTCCTTTGTTAATTACATCACGAAGTCTCTGAGAGCCTGCTTCCGGTGCAAAGGTCAGACTGCTCTTACGGATATCCTGAACTTTACTCATCACATCCAGAGAGAATGCATCAATTCGAAGAGACGGAAGGGAAACGTTCACGCCTTTCCCCTTGAATTCATCGATCAGGAACGTAACGATTCCTTCCAGTTCACTGTAATCGCTGGAGCTTAAGGAGCTTAAGGAAATTTCTTCATGTCCGGTATTCTTTAGCAGCTTATATGCATAATCTTTTAAATACTCCAGGCTGTGTTCCCGCATGGGCCGGTAGACGTTGCCTGCCTGGCAGAAGCGGCAGCCACGGATGCAGCCTCGTTGAATCTCTAAAACAACACGGTCCTGAGTTGCTTTTATAAATGGAACAACCGGTTTTTCAATGTAGGTAGCATCATCCATATGAACAACCAGCTGTTTCGTTACAGTTGCCTTTGCATGGGGATTGTTGGGAGTCATGCTTTTGATGGTACCATCTTCATGGTAGAATACATCATAAAAAGAAGGAACATAGATTCCTTCGATCTCAGCTGCCATCTCAAGAAATTCTCTCCGGCTTCCTCCCTTTTTCTTATTCTCCTTATAACGGTCCATCAGTTGGAAATAAACAGTTTCTCCCTCTCCAATATAGAACATATCGAAAAATTCTGCAAGAGGCTCGGGATTATAGGCACAGGGGCCGCCACCGATAATAATCGGATCGCTCTCCTGTCTTTCACTGGCATGAAGGGGAATCTGACCAAGATCAAGGATCTGCAGAATGTTTGTATAACACATTTCATATTGAAGTGTAATTCCAATAAAGTCAAATTCCTTAATCGGATCCTGTGATTCCAATGCAAAAAGAGGGATCTTTTTTTCTCTCATGATCTTATCTAAATCGGTCCATGGAGAAAAAATACGTTCACAGTAGATATCCTCTCTTCTGTTAAACATATCATATAAAATCTGCATTCCAAGATGAGACATTCCAATTTCATAAACATCCGGGAAACACATACCAAAACGGATGTCTACAGAATCTGTATCCTTTCTTACCATATTGACTTCATTCCCAATATATCGGGCAGGCTTTTCAATACTTAATAGTATTTCATCAGATAAAGCTAATTTTTTCATAATTATTCCTTTTTGAGTTGTGCCAGATGCACATTATTATAATTCTGTGTGATTGGTATAGCATGTGTAAAAACGGAGAAATAGTAACAATCACCACAAAGTTTAATTATAAAATACTTTATAGGATTAAGCAACACTATTTGCTAAAACTGCAGAATTTGGAACAAAATCTGACACTCTGCACCATATTGGCCAAAAAGAAAGCGTTGATCCCCAATAAGAATCAACGCCCGATACTATTCCAGATTAAGTTTTTTCTTAAAAATATAATCGGTAATCCCAAAAAGGATTATCTGAGTGAAGACTGCCAGAAGGATGGTAATGGGGAAAAAGAAATTCGCAAAAAAGGAAAACATGGAATTTGCCGATTCACTAACCCTGTCACCATAAAAACCAACCGGGACCATTAAAACAACACTTACAATCTGTGAAACAACCTGGATAATGAAAAATCCAATTATGGAACCTAATATCTTGTTCTTGCTGATTACCTGACCGATTGCGATGGAAGCATAGTAAATCAGCGGTGCCGTAAATATACCCAGTATTACTATAAAAATAGTCTCTATGATAAACAGAGCCATCAGGGAACTGTTTATCGTGGTATTGACATAGAACCATGCATAAGAAAGTTTATCAATTAACAGGGCTAAATGATCTGGTGTAAAAAACATACCGAATATTGAGATAAATATAACCAGCCAGCTGCTGACGGTCCATATACTTGCCACAATCAGTTTGGATAATATATGACTTTCCGAAGAAACCGGGAGTGTATGCATTAAATACCCTTCGTCAGTTACCATGCTTTTATAAAAACGATATATGATCAGCAAAATACTTGCACTGGCAACCATAATCAGGGAAGCTACGTATACAAAAACAATAACAGTTGGGATGAATTGTAAAATCTTAGGGTAATTTCCGATCCAGAGTGTAAATCTGGTAATTGGCGTCAGCACAATTGCAATTAAAAACAAGGGTAAAAAATAGCGCGCAGTTGCCTTTAGTTCGTGTTTAATTAATTTTCCTAACATTTATATACCTCCCTGAAATATGCATCAACAGATTTGCCTTCTTTCATACGGATATCATCCACTGACGACTGAAGGTTGATGCGTCCATTTTGAATGAAAATCACTTCATCCAGTACATTTTCAACATCTGCAATCAGATGAGTAGAAATGAGGACGGTTGAATTTTCATTATAATTGCTGATAATGGTGTCCAGAATATAATCTCTGGAGGCAGGGTCTACACCGCCGATTGGCTCATCCAGTACATACAGGTCAGCATTGCGGCTCATAACAAGAATTAGCTGTACTTTCTCTTTGGTGCCTTTGGACATTGTCTTTAAAGAATCATTGGGATTAATATGAAGTTTTTCCAACATGTCATAGGCACGCTTTTTATCAAAATTATAATAAAAATCTTCAAAGAAATTCAACAGATCTTTCACTTTCATCCAATTGTTTAAATAAGTCTTATCCGGCAGATAGGACACTACTTTTTTTGTCTCTGTTCCAGGTGCTGTGCCATTGATTAAAAGCTGGCCTTTTGACGGAACCAGTAATCCGTTAATAAGCTTGATTAATGTGGTTTTACCACTTCCATTGGGTCCCAAAAGACCTACAATTTTACCTCGTTCTAATGTCAGATTAATATCTGATAAAGCAGTTACATTGCCATAGCGTTTGCTTAACGCATTGCATTCAAGTAATGGATTCATACTGATTACCTCCCATATATGAATTTGATTTACTGTACCGATTCCAGGATAAATGTTTTAACTTCTTCATCGCTGAAACCCAGTTTTTTTAATTGTTCCATAAAGTTTTCCAGCTGTTCTTTTGCCAGATCCAGCTTCATTTTTTGTATCATTGATTGATCCTCCGTAATAAAACGCCCACTGGTTCGATTGGTGACAAGCAATCCGCTGTGCTCCAGTTCCGAAAGTGCTTTTTGCATCGTATTGGGATTAACGGAAGCTTCAGCAGCCAAATCCCTGACACTCGGAAGCTTGGAACCGGATTTGTATTCTCCGGATATGATCCGAAAATGAATCTGTTCAATTAATTGAATATAGATAGGGCGGTCATTCTTAAGTTCCCATGACATTCTTTATTCCTCCTCCACGTCAAATTGTATTACTGTACTAATGACTTAATACAATAATACAACCGCGCAATATTTTTGTCAATCATTTTTTAAAAAAAGAAAGCTGTTGCTCCGGTAAATTAATTATTTACGTCTGCAACAGCTCTATTCATGCCGAGAGAATCTACATCTAACGATATTTTTTTATAAATTCATCCAACTGCCTCTGCTTCTCCTCTATCACCCGGTCGATTCCAGCCAGCTCAAGTTCCCGATTAAAAGAATCAATTCCTGTTTTGGGCCACAGTTCTCCGCATAGTAAAGCATTCTCATATTTATCAATAATATTCTGACAGGCATCCACCTCGACCCTTACCTGGGATACATCAAACAAAAAACCCAAAGCAGGAGAATCCTTAACCGGTTCATCCCAGAACACCACATAATCCAGCAGTTTATCCTCTTCCTGCCACTGTTCGATCTCAACGCCCACCGGCCAGCTCCACACTTTAGAGGTCCATTGATCAAATGATAGGTAATCCGAATTTTTTGCCGGCTTTACATATCCCGGGGCAGCAAATTCATAATCAATGCCTTCCTGACCATAGGCAAGCAGGCGGGATATCTCCACATCGGTATACATCAGATTAAGCACTTTCATTGCCAGTTCCGGATTCTTACTGTCCCGGCTGATACACCAGATCATATTACAGCTGTCTGAATCAGCAATTCTGGGAGCCAGCTGAACAGCAGCCATGGGATATTCCACATAGCGGGCAATGTTGAAAATTGATATCTCTGAAAGATTTAAAAAACTGCCAAAGGAATCCCCCTGAGCGAGATAACTCTGTCTGTCTTCCTTACCCATATAGGCTTTATCCATAAACAGTCCCTGCTGATGCCACTCCCGCATCTGAAGACACAGGTTATAAAAATATTCCGACTTATAAAAGTTTTCAACCACGTTACTGTCTTTGTCTTTATCCACCAATACGCCAATGTTATTGCCCAGCCGGTCCTGAATCATACGTGGGATAATTCTTCCGCCATGAGGGACAATCAGGTTCATATCGGGATAATGTTCTTTTACTGACAGCAGCATTTCATGAAGCTGATCCATGGTTTTAATCGAACGCCAGTCAATTTTCAGTGTCTCAGCAATATCACGGCGAAATACAAACCCCATACATTTACTGTCAGAAGTGCAGGATGGAATCCCGTAAATTTTGTCATTTAAATATGCAATCAGCCATTCCTTGTCACGGATATATGAGCTGAGATCACGTTTATAAGGAGTCAGCAGATCATCAATTTCGATTACAGCTCCCATACTGATCCACCGTTCATAAGAATCCAGTTCAAACGCTGCAAATACATCCGGCAATTGCCCGGAATGATAAAGTACTGACAGTTCATCCTCATAATCATTCATCTTATAACCAATGATCTTTACATTACAACCGGCTTTTTTTCTGGTTATTTTACTGATTTCTTCCGATATCCGCTGATTGGCTTCTGCTGAAGCCGTATGGACAGAACAGACTGTTATGGTTGGATATTCCCCGGTATCCACCATAGTTTGTCCCTTACAGGCCGTCAGGCCTGCGAGACTTAATAAAACCACCGCCATCATTACTCCTGACTTCTTCCCCATTACTCCTCCTCTGTTTCACCCCGCCGTTTTTCCTGGGGTGTTATCCCCATGACTTTCTTATAACTGTAAGAAAAATGAGAAAAATTGCTGTACCCCACTTTAGCCGCAATCAGGCTGATGGGCAGTCTCGTTGATTGAATCAGCATCTGTGCCTCTTTCATTTTAGCTTTTATTATAAATTCTTTTAAGGTCATTCCTGTTTCTCTTTTAAAAATACGGGTCAGATAATCAGGATTTAAATGAATGTGGTGGGCAATATCATCCCGCATAATCTGCTCCTCCATATGATCGGTGATATAATTTACTACTTTCTCAATCAGATCATCGGGTACTGTCTCATCCAAATTTCCGTCAAAGCGCCTGACCACATAGCCAATAAGGGCTTTCATATGATCAACGCTTCTCATACCATCCAGATAAAGCTGAAACTCCTCCTGTGTGGAAAACAGTTTTTTAAAAAAACCATCTCCATTCTGAGAGGCATAATAAACAGCCTGTAAAAAATCCTGATAAAATTCCCGCAGTGTATTCCGATTCATAACTCCGCTCTCAACCAGACGATCCAGACACCTGCCGGCATCCTCTGCAACTGCCTGGGCATGTCCTTCTTTTAATAACCCCGACCATCTTCGTACCTCCGGCACCCGGTAAGAAATTCCCTTATTAGTATTGCGCGGACCGGAATAAACGCCGTTGGATAGCGAAACGTTGTCATCACGATAATTAATCAGCTTATGCCAGGTTTTTTCCAGCTCCTGAAACAGGGAAGGTGTTGCCATATAAATGGCTGTATCACATTTGAAAAACTGTTGGTAAAAACTATTAATAAACTGCAGCCGGCAATCCATGGTATCCTCATCCGGCAGATTATCACCCCATATTACCATACCGAAGCAAGGATAATCTGAAACAAAAGCGATAACCTGCAGCTGGTTTTGTTCAAAGGTTTCAGCAGCAATATTTTCCATTGTATCTGACAGCAGCCTTGGCTGCCATACTTCCGGACTGTTCCAGCGGATAATTTGTATCATTAATAAGTATACCATCTGATCCATTTTTGGAACTTTTTCTTTTTCCTGTAGCTTAAAAAACTGCCTTCCGCTCACGACTCCAGTCAGAAAATTTCTAATACTATTGCGGATCAGAGTTTTTTCCTGCTTTTTATATTCATCCCCCATTTGTTCCAATTCTTTTTTCTTGGCAGTTGCACATAATTCCTCAACTGCCCTCCGGACACTCTCTTCAATTACCGGATAAGATGCTGGCTGCAGAATATAATCAGCACATGCCAGTTTCAACGCTTCCTGCGCATAGGAAAAGTCAGCATGAGCAGTTAGTACAATACAGGAAATATGGGGATAACGCCTTTTCACCCAGCGGATCAGTTCAATCCCGTTTTCCCCCGGCATTTCTATGTCACAAAGTATGATTTTTATCTCTTCCTTTTGAATGATATCCTTAGCCTGATATGCACTAAGGGCAGTATAAACCTGTTCGACACCAATATTTAGCCAGTTAATCCCCCATTGCAGCCCCTCTGCTACGCGGTATTGATCATCAACAATCAATAATTTCATAAATCTTCCCCTTCCGTATATGGAAAAAACAGTTCAACCAGTGCCCCATCCCGGTTGCGGAATGCAGCTGCAAAATCATCTCCGTAGCGTAACCGGAAACGCTTCAGCACATTATAAATACCAACATGTTTTTTCCCTTTCCCATCAATCATCATTTCCTCTTTATCAATACTGTTTATAACAGACCGGGTGAATCCAGGTCCGTTGTCTGCCGCTATAATATGGATCAGTACCCTCTCAGCGGTAACAATACGGCTTACCTTAAGCACCAGTTTCAGCTTCTGTCCTGGAACAAAACCATAATGAATGCTGTTTTCTATAAAGGTTAACAGACTGACCGGCGGGATTGGTATATTGGTTAGAACAGCATCATAAGTTAAGGAAAATTCAATATCCTGATGTTGATTTAATGAAAATAAATCAGCATAATTTTTGCACACCTCCAATTCTTTCTGAAGGGGTACACAATCTTTGCTGATTGTAAAAATATAACGCAGATAACTTGATAAATGTAATATTATCTGCTGAATTTCTTTGTTTTGCCCGGACTCTGCCATACCATATATATTTTTTAAACAATTAAGATAGAAATGAGGACGGATCTGAGATTGCAGCAGCTGGTATTCCGTATTCTGCTTTTCCAGCTCCTTTTCATAAGAGGCAATTTTCAATTCTGAGATCTCATCAATCATTTGATTTAACATATCATTGACCTGGCGAAATTCCTCTACCGCATACGTATCCACATGAGCAGAAAAATCGCCGCTTCGAATGGCTTCAATTGTTCTTGTGAGGTGGGAAATGGGATTGACAACCAGTTTCCACAGCCAGATTGAGACAAAAGGAACTGCGACAACTGCCATTGCGGCACAGATAAGAACAATTATGTGAAACAAGGTCATTTCATTCAATATCCCGTCATAAGGTCTTGCATAAATCAGGGTAATATAACCAGCCTGTTCAGAAACAACAAGGTATTTCCTCACCGCATCAGTGATCAGATAACTGTCACCAGCTTTCTGTATTTCATCAGGAGAAAGGCCCAGCTTCAGATCCGGATAAATTACAGTTTTCCCGTTGCCAAATATTAAAGTTCCATTCATGTGGTAATTCTGAACTGCAATGGTATTCAGCCTCTCCAGATCAATTACTGCAATGCAGTAAACCGTGCGGTAATTCATTCCCCGTAAAAGATAATCTCTTCCGCCGACAGAATGAAAAAACCACTTGGACAAATCAAAATCCCCCTGATTAATCAGCCTCTTAATCTCTGGTTCAAGATTTTTCTGTGCCTGTATCCGCTGGGTAGCCGTAATTTCATAATATGCATTATACTCACCGGTATACCAGTTATTAACCGGACTGTAGATTGCCATTGTATATAGATTTTCGTTGGCAGTCAGATTAGACTTTAGAATCTGCTGCACATTATAAGACTGATTGTACATATCATTGAGCATCAGTTCTACTGAAAAACTTTGAAACTGGGCATTCCCTGAAACCATTCCAGACATTACCCGCTCCGTTGCCTTCATGGTGCTTTCAAGATGGCTTTTAAATATCTCTAACTGGCTTCTGGAAGAATGGCTGGACGAAACTTCCACACTACGTGCGATATAACTGGAATAGATGACTAAAATAACTGCTAATGGTATCATAATACCTAAAAATAATCCTGGAATCATGTTTTTCAGAGATACGCGATGATTCCTCTTCCCGTTATGTTTTCCAAACAGTTTTATAATGCCAAAAACATTCATACGTTCCATTCTCGCTTTCCATCAGATGTTTGTTACATTACAAAAAGGGCCAAACGATAAATCAATCCGGTTTGCCCTTTTTATACAAACAGCTCCTTAATACTCATCCAAATCCAGTATTGCTTTCTGATACTGAACGACAATCGCATCTTTGGTATTTTCCATATATCTTAACATTTTCTGACGGTAGCGAATCACGGTCTCCAGATATTCAGGCCTGTCAATTAAATTTTCCAGGGCATCTGGATCCTTCTTTAAATCATACAACTCTTCTTTACTCCGGTAATCATACATTTGAACGCGGGCAGCAACCGCTTCATTGGTTTTTGATTCTTCCACCATCGCCCGATAAGTCCGGCCGAATTTTGATTCATTCATAAACTGATAACTGCCATCTGACCAGTCATTAAATATGTAAGCATACTCTGCATCCTGAACTGCCCGCATTGGATACAGATCATGTCTGGCTGTTGATGTAATCTGAGTATAAACATCTTCCCAGCCGGATTCCTTTTGTCCCTTTAATACTGCTGCGTAAGAACGGCCATCCATATCGTTTGGAATGGGCAGCTCCAACAGTTCCAGCATTGTTGGCATAAAATCAATTCCTGAAACAAAGTGAGCCGTATCTCGTTCGCCTGCATTTGTTACACCAGGCGCTCTGACAATCATTGGAGTACGATTGCTGTTTAAATAACAGTTTGTTTTAGCAAATGGAAAAGCCATCCCGTTATCGCTTAAAAATACTATAATAGTATCGTCATACATCCCTGATTCCTTTAATGCTTTTAGTACCATTCCCATTGTTTCATCGCAGCGATGTACACTGGAAAAATACTCAGCTGCTTCTTTTCTGACTTCAGGAATATCAGGAAGGAAACCTGGTACAGCCACTTCCTCTGGTTTGTAATAGCGGGAAGCGTAAGTATGATACCCATACTTTTTTAATTCCTGGTCACTTCCGGCAAAGGGGCGGTGGGGATCGTGAGAATTGGCCATATAGAAGAACGGTGTATTCTCTGCTTTTGCTTTTTCAAAAAATTCTGTTGCCTTTTGATAATAGATATAAGGTGCTCTGCCATAGAGATGTTTTGCATTAAATACATCCCCCATATAATCCCACTCAAATTTCTCAATGGGCTTACAGTGCTCTTCTTTTCCGCAAATACCATTTAGATAGCCATATTTATGAAGATATTCCGTTAAGGTCGTTACATCTGCAGCAATGGGATTAAATCCTGGTGCACCGTTTCGATGAGGATATTTACCTGTTAACAGACACTCTCTGGAAGGCATGCAGATTGCGGCTGTTACATGAGCCCGTTCCAATATGAGCCCCTCAGCAGCAAGTCCGTCCAGATTAGGGCTGATATCCTCTACCGGGCAGCCAAAAGCACCAAGAGAATTATAATTCATATCATCGGCTACTAAAAATAAAATATTTTTTTTATTCATAATTCTCTTGCTCCTATCTGACCTCTGGTAAGTCTCTGGCAGTTACCGGGTTTTTACTCCAGCGTTCTCTGTCGTCCATACCAGTTTCCCTTTCCCAGGCCATCATCCATTTATACATCTGCCAATGATCTCTGGAGGATTTTTCTTCCTGATCCGGGTTCGCTATCGCCATGGCAATACTTCTTAGTTCACTGGCTATATCCGGATTTTCAGAATACAGATTATTTTTTTCTTCCGGATCACCTGCAAGATTAAAAAGCATATCTTCTGCCTCATAGCCATGGTAAGTAATATATTTATACTGCTTTTTTCTTACCATAACTGCATAGCATCTGCTCTCATTAAAATCGCCCGCCATGAACTGACTGATGACTGCCCGTTTATAGTCCGGCTCTTTTTCTTTTTTCAGTATTTTTGCCAGACTGATTCCGTCGGTTTCAACAGGAAATTCCAGCCCGGCCAGTTCGCACATCGTTGGCCCCAAATCCATAATGCTGACGGGAGCAGCCACACTCCGGGCAGCACCAATGCCATCTCCGGCAAATAGAAACGGAATCTTCGCCGACTTTTCAAAAAATGTCTGCTTTCCATAGAAGCGGTTTTCTCCAACCTGATCACCATGATCTGACAGGTAGCAGAATATGGAAGACTGATTGAAACGTTTGGTATAATCGTGAAAAGCGGCCCTTACCCTGCCGATCTGTCCATCCATATGCTCAATCATACCGCAATAAGCTGCAATTGCCTGCCTGGCACCGTCCGCATCAAAGGAACGATCCTTTTTCTTTTTTTCCAGCAGCCGGTTCATGGGCATATCCGTTTCAAAACTTTCAGGCACTGTTACACGGTCTAAATATTTCAGATACAATTCTTTTGGCGCCACATATGGATAATGGGGACCATAGGTTCCAACTACAATTAATTGTGGCTTTTCATGCTTTTCAGACAGATATTCAAGGGCGGCCTCCACCACTGCTTCATCATAATGAAGCACCGGAGATTCTCCGCCTCCTATTACATCCGTACAGCAGGTATCCATAAAACAGTCCTTAAATACTCCCCGTTCCTCAGCTAATGAGTCGCCTGGACGGTTCCAGGTGACTGGTGTGATATCCCCCACCAGACGCTTTGTAAAACCATGTCTTTGATCCTGCCCTATAAAATGCATCCGCCCAATCAGCACTGTCTCATACCCTGCAGCTACAAAGGGATGAAGAAATGTTGGCGTGGTATCCGCCAGGGTATCAAAATTAGAATATACACCCGTTCTGGAAGGCAGTTTTGCTGACAGCATTGACATTCTGGCTGGTACACATAACGGACAGGAGGTGTAACTCTCTGTAAAATTAGTCCCATCCTGCCTTAATTTATCTAAATTCGGCGTTTCAACCGGCACAGCACCCCATCCGGAAAAGATGGGGCTGTGCTGGTCGCTCAAATATATTAATATATCGGGTTTTTTCATGATTTTCTCCTATTACTCTGCCATTTTTGCTCGTATCCGTTTTGCTTCTGCTATTCTTAATTTCTTCTTTTTCCATGCCTTGATCTCGCTTTCATTCATGCGATAGATCATCAGGATCAGGAAGAGGAAATAGATGATTATGGTCTGTATACTGTTGTCTAACGCCAGCTTGGACAGACCGAGAGTTAAAATTTTAATTGACAATACAGCCATCAAAATACCGACTACAGAATTGCTGAAGCGTGCCAGCGTCATTCCAAGCATAACAGCAAACATATTTCCCATAACCGTAGCGCGGGAAGCCATACCTAAAACCGGTGCCAGATTACCTTTAAAAACGGTATCAAAGACTCCGGCGATGGCCACCAGACCGCCTGCTATGGTATAACAGATTACACAATTTGAGAAAATATTAATTCCTGAGTTCATGGCAATCCTCTGATTTCCCTGAATTGCTTTGCGGTTATAGCCAAATGGTGACATCAGAAATAAATATCCCATTACCAGAGTTACCAGCAGCACTACGAAGCATATAAAAGATACATCCGATAAAATTGCCAGTTTATTGTTTCCGAATGTCTGAAGCCCTTTTGATCCAAATGCTGAGAATGAAATACATTCGTAGATCAGGGCCATTCCCATACCAAGAATCATGGGAATAATTCTGGTTTTTACAAATGCCACACCAACTATGAAGCCGGCAATCACACCAAAAATGATACTGAAAAATAATACTCCGATTCCTCCGATTCCCAGGCTTAATGCAATATTTCCGCCGAAAATCACCGCCAGAATCATCTGGGAGCCAAGTGAAAAATCCATTCTTCCGGCTGGCAGATTACAGCTGAGAGCCAGTGCAATACAAAACAAAGAGGCAAAGGTTCGAGCCAGATTCTTCATATCTGCCATATTATTAATAACTCCTGCTCCAGTTACCGCTCTAGAGATAATTTCCATTATCAGATATATCCCTACAGGTACACCAAAGGAACAGATGGCATTTTTAATATTCAATCTAAGTGCGCTCTTATTCATGACAGTCTCCTTTATTGGGTAAGCCCCAACATCTTTAAGCAATTATACAGAGTTAAATCACCTAACATGGTGTGCATTTCCTCATTGGTAAGAGTGGGATTAGTCTTTTTAATCATCTTATCAATCATTGCAGAATTAAATACATAAGTGGATTCATCCTGATCCAGCTGTTCAATCTCTGCCAATTGCTTCGGGCCGTCACACCCCCAGTTTAATGCCTGGAATTTCATTGCCTTGCCATCTGGTTTGAGAACGTCAGAATCACCCAACAGACCATTCATCAAAATTGCAAAACCTTCTCCGGCAATTACCGTTGTGGACTTTACTACAGCAAAATCCAAAGCCTTATTACCAGTGCAGTCATCTGTATTCATTGCAGTATGTAACGATTCGGATAATTCACCAACAGATGCCACCATGATGTTTTTGTTAAATGCCCGCTCTGCTTCATCAATAATCTGTGATAACTGTGTGTATGTATTGCCGGCACCCATTACTACATCATATTTTCCAGTTAATAACGCTGCCGAAATACCTGTGATTACATCTTCGTTTTTCATCTCTCCCGGATACAGATAAACATCAATTCCTTTATCGTTTTCTGCCATTGCAGGTTCACCGGAAACTATCAGTTCATCAATTGGCTTGGTGAATTTTAAACCATATGCTTCCTGAATTGCTTCCATAATCGCGGTTGCGTTGAGACGATGAGCCTCATTATTTTTGCAAGCCAGCAGAGTTGGTATCAGAATGCCGTGTTTTTCGCCGCCGCCAAGGAAGTTTTCAGCAGCAATTTTCATCTGAGCCGCCGTTGATGACTGCTGAGAACCAAACCCGCCACAGAAATATTCCAGTCCGTCAATGCTTGAGGTATCAGCTGTTCTTTGTACCGCATAATAGATGCCAAGTTCCTGGCATTTATTTCCCGCCTGCTCCCAGTAAGTCGGGGCAAAACTGAGAATTCCCTTAGCTCCGGAAATTTGCGCATTTTCGATAAAATTAAGTTCTGCTTCTGCGGAATCAAGTGCCTCGGAAACAATAAATTCCACGTTGTATTTTGGTGCAATATAATTTTTAAGATAATCGATTCGTTCCAGGTTTTCGTTAGACATATCACCAAATGCCAAACCTATTTTAAATTTCTCATGATCAGCAGCATGATCGTAATTTACCGACTGAGTTGTTTGACCAGCCGTACTTTCCACTGCCGTTTTGCTGACTGCCGCTGTAGTGGTGGGTTCAGCTGCTGCCTCCTCCGATGCACTTTTACACCCCGTCAGCCCTGCAGCCATCATAGTGAATGCCATTGCAATTGCCAGTACTCTTCTTTTCATTCTTCATTCCTCCTAAAATTGTTTTCTGGTTGGTAATACATCAGGTCTTTCGCTGTTTAAATACACTAACAAAAGGAATAAAATACCCCGGATACCCTGAACGAGAGAGTTATCCACTCCCATCATAAGAAGCCCTTTGTTTAACACGACTACCGTAATTGCACCCAGTACCCCGGCATAGCATTTGGAACGGTCTCCGCCAAAGATTGACATTCCGCCAAGCACAGTAGCAAGCATTACATCCATACCCATACTGCCGGCTGTAGAGGTAGTAATGGTTCCTACGCGAATAATCGTGTAAACGGCTGATAAACCTACTCCCACTCCTGCAATCAGGAAACTCAGGCGAATATAAGTTGACTTTCTAAGGCCGCTTTGGGTAGCGCAGTTTTCATTTCCTCCAATAAAGCGGATTGCTCTGCCAAATGGGGTGAAATTGTAAATTACAATTGCCAGAACCATATACATCAAAAGGGTAATGATCCGGAATGAGCTTTTTTCCAATGCAGAACATATGGCAAAAGGTACAGCCAGATCTACAGCACCTACCAGTGATTCCTGGATTGCCTTATAAATCTGCATCATAACGATTGCGGCTGTGGTTGTCTTAATATGCAGGCTGACAGATAAAGTGGAATTCCATGCCATCAGTGCCAGACAGATCAGGAGTGTTACCAGAATCATAATAACTACGTTTTCTGTTGCCAGATAGATTTTTCCGCCTACCGTTGCTGCCAGGGCAATAACCGCACCAATGGAGATATCCAGATTGCCGGTGGTATAGATAAATGCAATACCAATGGTGGCTGTTGCGGTTATGAGTGCCTGATTAAAAATCCCGGTTATATTTGCTTTTGCAAAGAATCGTCCTCCTGTACCCAATCCAAACACAAGTAAAAGAAGAAATAGAATAGCAAAAGGAAACACTTCCAGGAAATAACGATTTTCCTTTATTTTTGTTAATTGTTTCACTTGAATTTCCTCCCTTAAATCATGTAATTAATCAGGTCATGCTCATTTAAACCATCTTTGCGGTAAAATTCGCCGCTGACTGCACCATCCCGCATAATCAGAAGCCGGTCACTCATGCCGATCAGTTCCGGTAATTCTTCACTGATCATGATAATCGCTTTTCCCTGCTTTTTCATTTCATACATCAACTGATACATGGAAGCTTTTACGCCTACGTCAACGCCTCTGGTAGGGCAATCAAGAATTAATATGCTGGAATCAGCGGCAATCCACTTCCCAAATACCACCTTCTGCTTATTGCCGCCAGATAAAAATCGAACCGGCTGATTGATATCCCGGCATTTTATTGACAGGCTTTCCACCTGATCTGTTACATACTTTTTCTCTTTCTTAAAATCAATCAAAGGCTTTTTCCAGATATTCTTCCAATAACCGGTGCTTTGAATGTTTTCTTTGACTGGCGCCATAAGTTCCAGGGATTCCGAATCACGGTTTTTGGATACATAGCCCATGCCATGCTGAAAAGCAATAATACTGTCCTTTACAACCGTATTTGTTTCTGTAAGTACTACTTCACCGTCAATTACCTCATCAAGACCATAGAGAGCACGTCCTAACGCATGCATGCCGCAGTCTGACAATCCGCCGATACCAAGAATCTCACCTTTGTGCAGCTCCAGGTTAAAACACATGAGATCATTCAGAGTGGTAATATAGTTTGCTTTTAAGACCACTTCATCGCTCCAGGTATCGTTGTCATTCCGGTAATAATTACCCTGAATCTCACGTCCTACCATCAGTTTCTTGATTTTACTGTCCTCAAAATCTTGTTTATCCAGATTATCGATAATCTCACCATCACGTAAAATTGTAAGAACATCACAATGGGTCATCATTTCTTCCATATCATGAGAAATAATCATTACGGACTTACCCGCATCTGCCAGCTTGTGCATAATTTTATACAGGATATCCCTGCCGCGCTGGGACAGTGCTGTGGTAGTTTCATCTACAATTAATATCTCCGGATTCAAAGACATTACCTTTGCAATCTCAACCAGCTTACGCTTTTGCATATCCAGCAGTCTGGTGGGATAGGACGCATTAATATAATCAATTCCACAATCCGTCAATGCTTTCGCGGCGGCCTTTGTCATTGCCTTCCTGTTGACAAAGGGTCCCTTTAAAAAATCAGCCGCGTTCCCCAGAAAAATATTCTCGGCTACTGTGATATTGTCGATTGTTCCGGCTTCCTGGACGATCATTCCGATTCCGGCTTTCGCCGCTTCTAACATTGTCTTTGGCTTCCATGGTTTTCCATGGTAAAACATCTCTCCATCAGTAGCTGGCTGCATTCCTGCAATAATTGATGAAACGGTTGATTTCCCGCTTCCATTTTCCCCTATTAACCCTCGTATCTCTCCTTTCCTGATTTGAAAATCTACATGGTTAAGGGCTATGGTTGATCCGAAGTTCTTACACATATTCCGGACTTCTAATACAACTTCACCTTTCTCTCTCATTGTGCTGACCTCTCTCCGTTTGATATAACCACATTGTAATGGATTTTTTATTCCACTTCTCACAAATAACCGAACAATGTTTTAGAAATTCAGGTCAGAAATAAAAAAGTTATAATCCCTTATCGAAATTACAACTTTTTATTTTGCTCTTTTCGAACAATGACAGGCTTAGCCCTTTATATTATTTTGAAGTACCTCTTTTAAATCTTCTAAATACTGTCTGCATTCCGGAAGAATTACCTGTGTTTTTGTGCTGTAGGAATCTGGTGTACTGGCAATCGCTCCTTTTGGAAGGGATACAGTCTGAGTATTCCCTAAGGGATCTCCTGTTTTATGCTGCCAGCATTGCAGGAGACTTCGCATTTCAACTTTCTGTTTTTCATATTCCGGACATCCGGCAAGATTATTCCGTTCCTGGGGATCACCGATTAAATCATATAATTCCTCCATAGGCAGCTTTTGTTCAAAAATACCGGCCTGATGAAAAATTTCTTTGGGCTGGCTGTCATCAATATGGCAGGGAATCTGATAAGGATATTCAGTCAGATAATGACGTATGTATTTGTAACGGTTGGTTCGGACAGCCCGGACAGGTTCGCAGGCAATATGATAATTAATTTCTCCATATATCTCGCTTCGGACTTCTGATGCTGTCTGGTTTAGAACCGGCAAAAAGGACACGCCCTGAAGCCACTCCGGCTTTGGCAGAGATAACAGTTCACAAAGTGTGGGATACAGATCAATCTGGGACAGCAAAGCATCTGAACTTTGAGTTGCGCTGGTTACTCCAGGTGCTTTGACGATCATTGCCACGCCGGTGCCGTCATCATAAAGCGTACACTTTGCCTTTGGAATTGGCAGACCATGGTCTGTGGTAAACACAATCACCGTCTTCTCATATTCCCCAAGGGCCTTTAATGTCTCAAGAATCTCTCCGCAATACCGGTCCATACGTTCTATTGCTATTTTTAATCGGGCCATATCCTGTCTTGTCCCGGATTGATCCGGCATTCCCTTTGGCGGCATAATATAGCTAAAGTCATAGTCTGACGGCAAATCCGGATATTCCCTATGGGTACAGCCATAGCCTACAGCCAGGTAAAACGGCCGGTCTGTAGTTTTTCTGGATTTTAAGTAATTAACTGCTGCCTTTGTTGCCATCTCATCCTGCATAGTGAGGAACTCTTCCTGGCGGATTCCTTTCTGGTAATAAGCTTCGGAATTTAATACCTTCTCATAGCCAAGCAATGACTCTGACCTTGATCTGATCTCATGCTGCACACCTGCCAGAACGGTCTCATACCCCTGCCGGCTTAAAAATGCTGCTAAATGTTTCTTTTTATCTGTAATATCAAATCCTCTGTGCGCCAGGCCGGTTAATCCATTATTATGTGGATATTGTCCTGTTAACAGTGCTCCCCTGCTTGGCGAGCAGGTGGGACTGGCACAATGCATGTTGCGAAGCAGCATCCCATCCCTTGCCAGCTGATTCAGATTGGGAGTTTCTACATTGTAACCGTAGATATTTAAGTATCTGCCTATATCATGAGTGTTTAAATATAATAGATTCAAAACAATCCTCCTTTTTACGGCTGAAAATATTTAATGTGCATTTATTAATTCATTTAATTAATTTTACTCTAACATATTGCACATATAATTTCAACTTGAAATTATATTATATTCTTACACAACAAAAAAAGCGGAATATGTATTTTATACACACTCCACTTTTCCACTCTGATCTTAGTTATTTCTGCTGCTGTAAATATTTACTCACAGTCCGCTGAAAAATCTTCATACTGCTGTCCACATTTTTATTTTCCTGCAGTATTTTGGAGACCTCTCCATCCGCCAGATTCATGACCTGCTGATACTGGAGAAGCTTGGGTTCGATGATTCCGTTTTCAATGACATGGCACAAGAGTGTGCTGCTTATAACCTGCTCCCCTTCATCCATGTCCTCCTGAAGGCAATTCACCCCTTCCTGGGAAGAAGCCACAGCTCTCAGTGCAGGCACTCCCTGGGAATAGCGGTAAACATCCATCTGCATTTCACCGGTATAGGTCAGTTGTTTTAAAAATTCCCAGGCAAGGGCTTCCTGTCTGGTTTTGCTGCCGATGCCGATTAGCAGGGCATCGACCTTGGATATATTTCCGCCTTCTTTATCTGCCGGAAACGTGATACAGTCCCACTGAAATTTGGTATATTTCTTAATCCGGTACGGATAGGTTTTGTAGGTTCGGTACTCTGCAAAGGTAAGAGGCATAAAAGCCACTCTTCCAGCATTGAAATCTTCCTGTGTTACGCTCTGCCCCTGATTAATATCATTCAGCCGTTTGATGTATTTAACCGCATTTAAGACCCGGCTGTCAGTAAAGGATATCTGAGCCTGATTGTTCTCGTATAGCTTGCCCCCGCACGTATATAAGGCATCCCGCCAGCTGTAATTATAAGTTCCGAACTGATCTAAAAGCCCATCCTGATCCGTATCTTTTGTAACCCTCTGACAAATCTCAGCCATATCTTCCCAGGTCCAGTCTTCCTTTGGCATATCAATTCCTTCTTTTGCAAGAAGAGACTTATTTACAAACATCAGAGTGGGAACCACTTCGTAGGGGAGGGCATACTGATGCCCCCCGTTCCGTCCGGTATCCAAAGCAGTTGCGAAAAAATCCTCTTTGTGAAAGCTGTCATCAGAGGACATTAAATCATCCAGATTCTTCATCACTCCAAGAGAAGTAAACTTATCAAAATCAGAATCCAGCACCATGAATACATCCGGAGTTTTTCCCTCTAAAAGCTTTCCTGCACACCACTCGGAGTAATCCTCTTTTGCAATTCCACTGTAATAGTGAATCTTAACATTGGGATGATTTTTTTCAAAATCTGCGATAGCCCGGTCGAATATTTTAAAACTGTTGGCACTGGCCACATCCCAGTTGCTTCCGGTAAACATACCAAATTCCAGAATAACGGGATGGCTGTTTTTATTGTAGAGAAAGAAGCAGGCCAAAAGCAGAAGCAAACCAATCATCCCACTTAAAAGAAAGCGCCTTTTTTTCATAAAGCCCCCTCTGTTTCCAAGGGCCGCCCTTCCACCTTATTTCTCACGTTGGTCTGTACTGCCCAGATTGCAAGCTGAGTCCGGTCTCTTAAATTCAGTTTATTTAAAATGGTGCTTAAATAATTTCGTACGGTCCCCTCTGATAAGTTTAAAGTACGGGCGATCTCCCGGTTGCTTGCTCCTTTTTCAACCTGGGCAATAATCTTCCATTCTGCTCTCGTCAGTTCATCCATATTCTTTTCTTTGACTGTAATGGAGTAATCGGCTTTTGCCATCTGGGAGAACAGCCTTAAAACCTTTGCTGTTATATCCGGATTAATCATTGCCCAGCCATTGTAGACAGTCGTAATCGCATTGGCCAGTTCTTCCATGGAGACTCCTTTTAATAAGTACCCGCTGGCACCGTATTTCAGGGCATTGTATACATATTCATCATCGTCAAAGGTGGTCAGTATGATGATTTTAATCTGAGGGCAGCTTTCTTTAATAAGTTTCGTGCACTGGACCCCATCCATTTTAGGCATACGCACATCCATTAAGATCACGTCCGGCTTATTTTTGCGGATGCACCGCATCACTTCCTGGCCGTCTGCCGCCACATCGGTAACGGTCATATCTTTCCTGCTGTTTAAGACAATCTGCAGACTCTGGCGTATCAGTTCCTGATCATCGGCAATCAATACTTTAATCATAGGTCTCTCCCCTCCGGATCGGTATTCTTGCATTTACGATAAAACCATCACTTCCATCAAATGTAACAGCTCCGTTCAGCATACGAATCCGCTCTTTCATATGCTTGGTGCCGAAACCGCTTTTCATTTCTTTACACCCAATTCCATTATCTTTAATCTGTATCAGAATATCTTCTTTTTCCATTTTCATGGTTACCCAGATCTCTTTTGCCTGCCCGTGGCGTATGGCATTGGTAATCCCTTCCTGAACCACACGGTAAATGGCATTTTCTTCGTCCTCACCGAATTTTAAATTACTTACCCGGCAGTCAAAATAGACTCTTGTTTCGGATACTGCATTGATGTCTGTTACCATCTTATTAATGGCAAACTCCAGACTGAATCGGTCCAGAGCATCGGGTCTTAGTTCGCTGACAGAACGGCGGATGTCCTTAATCCCGTCTCTGGTGACTTTACTTATCAGCTCCAGCTGCTTTTTTGTCTGTTCCGGTGAGATGCTGATAATCGCAATACAGGCATCAATTCCAGCGGAAATCCCAGTAAGTGTATGCCCCAGTGTATCATGAATTTCCCTCGCCAGACGGTTGCGTTCTCTGGTTTCCGCCATTTTTTCCGCCATAAGAGAATACTTTTGCAGCTGTTCGTTTACATCGTGGAGTTTTTCGTTTAATCCGTGTATTTCATCAATATTTCCCTGCTGCTCATTGATAATATTGACGCAGTAAGCAACAAAAAGGATTACATTCAAGGATATGAAAATGTTATAAACACTGAGAAAATACTGCTGTTTTGAGGCACTGTAAAATGCAATATAATCCTGTATGGAATACAGTCTGTAAGAGATTGACAGCAGTTCATAATCGGCTAGAATAAAACTTCCGATGGCAACGGCTGCCAGTATATATCTGGATTTTCCATTTTTTACATACAGAATAACATTGGAAAAAACCAGCAACAGGATTCCGTTATAGTTGAAATTCAGTTCAATGATAATGGCAAAGCAGGCAATAAAATCTGCAACCAGACTGGTTAAAATAACCTTGCTGTTATTGGGAAACAACCGGTCTCTGATCACCATGCTTAAGGTGAGAAATCCCAACAGCAGGGCGCACAGCCAGATCTTTGCATAGGGATACCAGACGATGGCCTGAATTTCATTTAAAAATTCTCTGGCATCGTAGGCTCTTCGGATTTTTTCAATTGTGGCGTATATAAAAGTGCTGATCCCCATTACGGATATAATATTAATAACCAGGATTGCGTTCTGCAAAATCCTGATCCTGCCGTTATATTTATTGTCTTCCATCTCTCACCTACTGCCAGCCGTCAATTTCGTATTCAGCCAGATTGTCCTTTGTGATAAAAGTACTGGACAGGCTGATATATGGGTCCACCGGTTCTCCGTTTAAGTACCGGTAGGCGGTTTCCGCAGCAACCCTTCCTATGGCTTTGGGACTTTGGGCACTGGTTCCGGTCACATACCCCATGTCCAGAATCGCCTTAAAGTCAGGAGATCCGTCTATTCCATAGATCAGGACTCCATCTTCCTTTCTGGCCTGCTGAAGTGCTGCCAGAGCCCCAAGAGCCGTAGGGTCGTTGCCCCCAAGAACCACATCAAACCCTTTATTCTGGCTTAAAAACTCTTCCATTACTTTGGACGAAACCTCAATTTCCCCTGCTGCCGCATGCCGGTATACCACCCGGTAGTTGGGATTGCCTGCAATGGCATCGGTAAACCCCTGTGCCCGGTAGGTAATAGACATCTGAATGGGATTATCCAGTATTACAATATCCGCAGATTTCCTGCGCTTCATCATATCCAGGGCGCAAAGCTGACCTGCCTGATAGTTGTCCGTTTCAATCACGGATATAACCAGATCCCGGTCCTTCACCACAGTATCCACGTTAATCACTGCCACGCCTGCTTTTTTACAGGCGAGTAAAGCCGGACGGACCTCTTCCCAGTCCACCGGATTTAAGAAAAGCATGCGGATTCCTTCGTCGATGAGTTCCTCAATCTGTTCATTCTGCTTCTTCTGATCCTGCAAGGGATCTCTGGTTAAAAGAATATCTCCATTGGCTTCCACCACTTCTTCAATCCCCTGTCCCAAAACATTAAAGTATGGATTATTCCGCGTCATATAGGTGGCACCAAATATGAGAGCTTCATGAGGAGGTGCTTCGTCCTTCCTCCTGCTGCAGCCGGCAAACAAGGCTACAGTCAGTGCAATTAAGAGAAATACCCCAGCCTTTCTCTTCATGTATAAACACCCCCGTGTTTTTTTATTTATTATACCACAAAAAGCGTTTCACTGTTAAGGAAACGCTCCCTGCTCTTAGCAGAATTCTAGCCCTTTTTCTTGTTCCGCAGGTAGTCTACAAATACTGCCAATAGAATGACAATCCCTTTTACTACATACTGCCAGAATGAGTTGACATTCAGAAGATTCAGTCCGTTGTTTAATACACCAATGATCAGTCCTCCGATAATGGTGCCTCCGATTTTACCGGAACCGCCTGCCATGGAAGTTCCTCCAACCACAACTGCCGCAATGGCGTCCATTTCTGCTCCGTCTCCTGCAGTGGGCTGGCCGGAATACATGCGGGAAGCAAGAACAACACCTGCAAGACCTGCCATAAGTCCGGAATAGGTATGTACCAGTAATTTTACTCTTGCCGTACTGATTCCGGAGAATCTGGCTGCCTGGGAATTCCCTCCCACTGCATAGATGTGGCGTCCCAGCTTTGTCTTATTCATAATAACTGCAGTAATGATTAATACAAATACCAGGATTATAACAGGGGTGGGAACTCCTCCGATGTAGCCGGCACCAAGAAACTGCCATTTCTTCGTAACGACTCTTACGGGAGAACCGCCGGTATAAACGTAAGCCAGACCTTTCGCCACATTCATGGTGGCAAGTGTGACAATAAACGGCGGAATGGTTGTTTTGGAAATTACTACGCCGTTTGCCATACCAACTGCCGTACCGATGAGAATACCGATTAATATGGCCGCAAATATGGGAAGATTGTAACGTGCCACACAGCCTGCTGCCACACAGCCGGACAGGGCTATAATGGAACCTACGGAAAGGTCGATTCCTCCTAAAATAATTACCATGGTCATTCCGCATGCAAGAAATAAGTTGGAAGAAATCTGCCTCAGTACATTAAATATATTTTTATGTGTCAGAAACACACCGCTGGTCTTTGGAAATATGGACAGGAAAATACACAGAATCAGCAGTGCACCGATAATTCCGATGTTATCTTTTAAATACTGTTTTACATTTTTTTGAATTCTTGTTGTCATCTGATTTCTCCCTCTTTCCTACTTGGCTGCCAGCTTCATAATCTGTTCCTGGGTTATGTTTTCGCTATGGTGGAAACAGCCGGTGGTTCTACCGTCACACATGACATATACCCGGTCGCTCATGTTAAGAATTTCCGGCAGTTCGGAAGAAATCATGATAATTGACATTCCCTCTTTGACCAGCTCATTCATGGTTGCATATATTTCAGATTTCGCCCC
Organism: Lacrimispora xylanisolvens; assembly: GCF_002934545.1. Classification (GTDB taxonomy): domain Bacteria; phylum Bacillota; class Clostridia; order Lachnospirales; family Lachnospiraceae; genus Lacrimispora; species Lacrimispora xylanisolvens. The sequence goes on along the minus strand of NZ_PTJA01000003.1, from coordinate 468,622 downwards.
TACATCCACGCCTCTGGTTGGCTCATCAAGAATCAGGATGTCAGGTGAGGTGGCAAGCCATCTTCCGATCATGACCTTCTGCTGGTTTCCGCCGGATAAGTTTCCAATCAGCTGTTCCTGGGATGGAGTCTTCGTATCCATCATTTCAATATATTTTCCGGTTATTTCTTCTTCTTTTTTCTGATTGACAAATATGCCTTTGATAAAAGATTGAAGCACTTCTATTGTAGAGTTAAAGCGTACGCTCTGTACCGGATAAAGGCCTTCCTGCTTCCGGTCCTCCGGCACCAGTGCTATTTTGTAGTTCATGGCATCTAACGGTGATCTGATCTTTGCCGGTTTTCCGTTTACATAGATTTCTCCGGACAGACATGGGGTCAGCCCAAAAATACATTTCATGGTTTCACTTCTGCCTGCTCCCACTAATCCGGCAAAGCCGATGATCTCTCCCTGACGCAGTTCAAAGCTGGCGCCCTTTACCATCTTGCCGTCTGTTATGTTTTCACATTTTAATACAACATCACCCGGTTCTTTATAATCCCGGGTATAATATTTTGTCAGTTCCCGCCCAACCATCATGGAGATTAACTGGTCTCTTGAAGTGTCCTTCACAACTTTTGTTCCTACATAGGTGCCGTCCCTTAAAACAGTCACCCGGTCGCAGATCTGCTCTAACTCATCCATTTTATGGGAAATATATATAATTCCTACCCCTTTCTGGGTCAGTATACGCATGGTCTGAAACAGGAATTCCACCTCTTTATCCGATATGGAGGAGGTTGGTTCATCCATGACAAGTATCTTGGAACGGTAGGAAATGGCTTTTACGATTTCCACCATCTGCTGCTGGGCAATGGTTAAATCCTTGACAAAGGCTCCCGGAGAGATGCTCATATGATAATCATCTAAGAGCGTTCCTGCTTCCCGTTCCATTGTTTCATGATCTATAAAACCGCCTTTTCCAGGTTCCCGTCCAAGGAAGATATTTTCTGCCACGGTCATATGAGGGACCAGTACCAGTTCCTGATGGATGATGGAAATTCCATTGGCATGAGAAGCATTTACTCCGTCAATGACCACGTTCTGTCCTTCAATGAAAATTTCTCCCTCTTCTGCAATGTAGATTCCGCCTAATACCTTGATTAACGTGGATTTTCCAGCCCCGTTTTCACCAAGAAGGGCATGAACCTCCCCTGGGAACAGTTCAAAATCCACTCCCTGCAATGCATTGACTCCTGGGAAGGATTTGTGTATATTTTTCATTTGAAGCAGAATTTTTTCACTCATATATTCACCTGCCTGTTCGTTATCCATTTATGACGTCAGTCTGGAAAAAAGGTACCGCCTCCCGGTGCATGTAACACGCTTGTTCCAGGAGGCATAGTTCCTCTTATCTGTATTTACTGCCAGCCGTCTGTGCCATAATCCTTTACATTCTCTGATGTAATGAGGAATGTTTCCACGGGATACCGGTCAGCGACTTCTTCCCCGTTTAAGTAGGAGTACATAATGTTAACTGCAGACTGAGCAATTTTAACTGGTGACTGAGCGCCGCTTCCTTCAATGAGGGAAGTGCCGGAAGCCATTTCTGCCTTAATATCAGGAGAACCGTCCACACCATAGATTTTGCAGTCCTTGATTCCTGCAGCGTTAGCAGCTGCCAGTGCGCCCAGTGCGGTGGGATCATTTCCGCCGAAGATGGCAACTACATTCCCATGAGCCTGAAGTAAATCTTCTGCAATTCCCATGGAGACCTCTAAATTTCCCTTTGCATCCTGCTGGGCAACAATATTGAAATTGTGGTTTTTAATGGCATCCAAAAATCCGTTTGTTCTGTCTGTTACGGAATTCATGGTTGGGGAATCAAGAACAATGATATCTCCGCCATTTGGACATTTCTTTACTAAATCTTCTCCGCATACGAAACCTGCATTATAGTTATCAGATCCGGTGTAAGAAATCAGATAGGACATATCAGCTACTTCTGTATCAAAGCCTACCGTTGGTATCTTTGCTTCTTTTAACTGATCCAGAGCAGGAAGGATTCCTTCTGCTTCTGCCGGATTCATAAACATGGCATCAATTTTCTGTGAGACCAAATCCTCAACCTGGGTGATCTGAAGCGTTACATCATTGGCCGGATCAACTGAAACCAGTTCGTCTCCCTGGGCTTCAATCATTTCCCGCATGGTCTTTTCGATTGTTACAAAGAATGGATTGGTACCGTCCATACAGGTATATCCGAATTTATAATGCTTACTTGGATCTTTCTTTTTTACATTTGCGTCTGCCATGTTTACAGATGATTCTGATTTTACCGCAGCTTTGGTTTCTGTTTTTTCTTCAGCTTTTGTTTCAGCCTTTGTTTCCGCTTTTGTAGTTTCCGCTGCTTTTGTTGTTTCAGGCGCCTTTGTTTCTGGTTCCCCATTGCTGCAGCCTGCCATAGACATTCCGGCAAGAGCTGCGCACATCAGAATTGCGGCAAGCTTTTTTGTGCTTTTTTTCATGGTAAATCCTCCTTATACATTATATAATTGTGTGATATGCTACATAAATATCATATCACTCTGGTGATTTTAAAACATGTGCACAATGTAATTAGTTTTTCATTACATTTGTCATATTTAATATGCTGTATTAAGTAAATCTGGATTTCCCATGGCTGAATTTTCATCACTTTGCACAATTACTCTGCCTTGGGGTACTCGTTGCAAAGGAGGCGGTAAGGGGGCTCGTCTTCCTCTATTTTGGGGAAGCGTCCGATTGGCTGGTAAAATCGATTGTCTTCCTGATCATCGTTGCACATGGATACTTCACCAAGCAGCACCGGACCAGAATGGGGCTCCACATGAAAGTCATGGTAGAGATAAGGATAAATGGTAATGCTTTCCCCAGGGTGGAGTGTTACCACGGTTCCGGCAGGAACCATATAAGTTCTTCCATCCCTGTTAACTGTTACGTCAGAATCAGAAAAACCGCCGTCTGGGCCGGACTCGTAAACACGGATCTGCACGTTGCCTCCCCCTCTGTTTATAATGTCCTCCATTTTAGTCCAGTGAAAATGCATGGCAGCTGACTGTCCTTCTTTTAAGAAGAGCAGCTTTTCTGCATAGGTTTTTGTATATTTCTTTTGCTTTACATTCCCATTTCGAAGAGTAATCAGTGAAAAACCGGTCTGGTCAAAATCCCCCAGTCCGAAATCCGTAATATCCCAGCCAAGCATATTGTCACGGATTTCATCGTATTCATGTCCTTTTTTCTTCCATTCCTCAGGAGTGAAGCCGCAAAAAGGCGGAAGGGAAAATCCACATATCTGAATCATCTGTTCCATATCCTTTAAGGCTTTGTTAATTTCAGAACGTTTCATCGCATTTAGCTCTCTTTCTGTTCCATACCAGAAAATACTTTAATGGTATGAAGCACGTCTTTTTTCATCGCCTCCACTCCCCAAAGGGTCACATCATGGTAAAAAACCACATCCTCAGCCTTAGCGGCTTTTTCTTTCACAAACATGCCGCCGGCTTTTGCCAGATAGGTATAATAATTAATCTTACGGACCCCACGTTTGATGCACTGATAAAAATCTTCATCGCTGATTCCGGAACCTCCGTGCATGACAATGGGGAGAGCCACTTTGTCCCGAATCCGGCTGATTCTGTCAAGGTCCAGATTGGGCTTTTTTAAATAGAGTCCGTGTACAGTGCCAAAGGAACAGGCCAATGCGTCAATTCCGGTAAGCGAAGTAAATGCTTCCGCCTGATCGGGATCTGTGTAGCAGCTTTCCGCCGCTTCATTTCCCTCGTCTTCTCCCACGCTTTTGAATTCTTCTCTGCCCATTGCACCGATTTCGCCTTCAACGGAAGCTCCATATGCAGCCGCAAGTTCTACTGCAATCTGAGTACCTGCTGCATTTTCCTCAAAAGACAGGGCGGAACCATCGTACATAATGGAGGTGAATCCCATGTCCAGGGCCTGTTTTAACTTCTTAAAATCATCTCCGTGATCTAAGTGTACTGCTACGGGGACGGCAGCATGTTCTGCCATCATAACCATAATGGGGCCCATTACGGTAAGGGGGATAATTGTTTCATGGACAGGTGCAAACTGTAAAATGACCGGCTGTCCCGTCTCCTCCGCGGCTCCTAATACTGCCTGGATTCCTTCCAGAGAAGTGATATTAAAGGCACCTACCGCGATGTTTCTGGCTTCTGCCAGGTTGAGAATTGATTTCATGGTAACAAGCATATGTAATTCCTCCTTTTTATTTATGGCAGGATTCGTATCTGTTCTTCCCACCCGTTATTGATTTTTTCCTCTAATGTTCTGAAAGGCAGCAGCCCGCTTACTGTATCATAAGCAGTCACACAGGAAGCACCTGTTGCCGCCGCAAGTTTCACACATTCTTCTGGAGAACGTCTCTCCAGCATGGCTTTAATAAATGCGGCAATACTGGTATCTCCGGCTCCGGTGGCAGAAAGAATCCGGTCTGGCAGAAAGCTGTTCTGGAAGTAAGAAATATCTGCCCAGCCTTTTAAGATATCCGGGCCATCAGCAAATGCCTGTTTTGAAGCTGTCTTTAAGAACATTCCGGATGCACCGCATTTTAAAAGAACTGCCTTTGCGCCCAGCTGCAGGGCCTGGTCTGCAATGGTTTCCACATCTTTCTTTAAAGAGAGAATGGAGGTAATATCATCGCCGTCAGCAATTTCCTGCCATTTCTCATAGAGGGGGCGGTTTAACAAAAACCCCAGTTCTTCGATACTGGGTACAAAAAAATCCACATAGGGAAGCACGGAATCAAAAATCCGGTCCCAGCAGCAGGATGCAGCTTCCGAATCCGGATCCACCGCCGCCAGATCCAGCGAAGTGGTTAGTCCAAGCTCTTTGATGCGGCAAAAAAGCGCTTTTAATTCCTGCCCATCATTCTGGAAAAACCGTTTCATCAATGTTGGATAACCAAAATGAAAATGAGCTGCTTTTGCCACTTTACTAAAATCCACATGTTCAAAGCCAAAGGTGTCATTACAACCGGGATTATGAAGAAATAACCGGTCAACCCCCTGTGGTGCCAGAACAATTGTGTAGGATGTATCCTCTCCGGGAATAACCGTAATACAGCTTTCACACCCTCTTTTCTGTATCTTTCCTTTTAGGATCTGTCCAAAGTCATCATCCCCTGTGTTTGCCATTAAAAGGACATCTGCTCCCAGAGCATGCAGCCCAAGCCCTGTGTTAAAAACCGCTCCGCCTCCGGATATGTTGGCGTTTCCCACTTCTAAAAGTTTACCGGGCTGGAAGGACTTTAAAATTTTCCTTCCGTCACTGCTTTTAAAGACCGGTGTAATATCCAGTGAAATGTGTCCGGCAACAATTATTTTTTTATTTCCCGCCTCATCTGGCATATAAATACCCCCTTTCCTGTCTTCATCATAACAACCACAGGAGGAAAGTCAATAATATTTATGCATATATCACTATACGGCTCATCTATATGACAAATGTCATGTGCATATTGCACAATGTGTTTTTCTTTCCCACTTAAGATTCTAACGATATAAAAACTTTTTCATTTATCTGTTGACAAATGAATACAAAGTCCTTATATTAATTGTTAATATAAAAAACTTCATACGAAATATGAAAGACGAAGACGTTTCCTGCAAGGAAATTCCCTTCGTCTTTTTTATTTGTTCGTACGTTTCATGAAGCTGCCGGAAGGAGGTATATATGGTTGTACAGTATTGGCGTGGATATAGGAACCAGTACAACGGAAATTATTATCAGTAATATTAAGATCTCAACCAGACTGGGGTCTTCCCTTCTTCCAACGACAAAAATCGAAGAGACTGAGGTTATCTATCGAAGTCCGGTTATCTTCACACCACTTGTTTCAAAAGATACCATAGATTTTGAACAGATCCGGAAACGGGTAAAGGCGGCTATGAAAGAAAGTGGAATTGATAAAGAGAACATAGAAACCGGGGCCGTTATCATTACGGGGGAAACAGCCAGAAAGGAAAATGCCCGGCAGGTAAACATCTGGTTATCAGAGTACCTGGGTGATTTTGTTGTTGCTACCGCAGGCCCAAGGCTGGAAGCGGTTTTAGCCGGAAGGGGAGCCGGAATCAGCGAAGAATCAAAAAGAAAGAGCAGAAGAATCATTAACCTGGATATCGGCGGGGGAACCTTAAATGCGGCTGTATTTGACAGTGGTATCTGTACAGATTCCTTTGCAATGGACATTGGGGGACGGCTGATTAAACTGGATGATACTGGCAACGTAACCTATATTTCAGACCGGATTCTCCATATAATTACCAGTCATAAGCTGGCAATCAGACAGGGGGAAACTGCTGATATCAAAGTGCTGGAACGTTTTTGCACTTATCTGGCAGACAGCTGCCTTCAGGCACTGGGATTACGTGAAATGAATGAGGATACTCTCCCGCTATACATCACAGATTTCACCATTCCGGAGAATCTTGATTTCATATCCATATCCGGTGGAGTGGGCGAATACGTGGGATCATCAAACGAAAGGAAAGACCAGGCAGAATGGTTTCAGTATGGAGACATCGGTCCTTTACTTGGAAGTAAAATTACTCAGGCTCTTGCCCCCTATAAGAGCAGACTTATCATTCCAGAGGAAAAAATAAGGGCAACTGTTATCGGAGCAGGAAGCCACTCTCTGTCCGTCAGCGGAAGTACGGTAGGTGTTGAACCTTCTATTTTACCTATGCGAAATATTCCCATAGTAAAATGCCCGGCAGCTGCCAGCCAGTGGGATGATGTATTCAGAAGTACCAGACCTCTTATGGAGCTTTACGGGGATGAGGTTCTTGCAGTGAGTATAAAGGGGAAAAAAAGTCCCGGATACGGAGAACTTAAACTTCTTGCAGATCAGATTGCCAGACTTTATGAGGGATTAAAAAGTCCTGTAATTGTGCTTTTAAAAGAAGACTTTGCAAAAGCACTGAGTCAGATGATCCGGATTCATACAACGTGCAGCAAACCGGTTATCTGCCTGGATCAGATCCAGTTTGAAGCCGGTGATTACATAGATATCGGATCACCGGTTGGAAGCGCAGTCCCCGTTGTGATTAAAACATTAGTGTATCAATAAAAACATGAAAAATCAGGAGGATTCCATTATGGAAGAAAAAAATTTGAACAAAGCTCTTACACCGGTTAAGCTATGGGCGATTATTGTAGGTGCAGTTGTATCCGGTATGTATTTTGGCTGGAATTACCTGTTTGAAAAGACTAATTTTACAGGAGCTTTAATCGCAACATTTATCGTTACACTTTTTTATGTCTCATTTGTCTTTTGTTACTCTGAGCTGGCAACGGCCATCCCGTCTGCAGCTGGTCCAACCGCATATGCAGAAAAATCATTCGGCAAGTTCGCCGGTTTTATAGCTGGTTTCTCCATACTCCTTGAGTATATCTTTGCAACACCAGGAATTGCACTTTCCATTGGTGCATATGTTCATGGACTGCTTCCTGTTATCCCGGCAAATATCGCCGCTGTCACTGCCTTTTGTATCTTTGTATTTATCAATATCAAGGGAATTGAGTCTGCCGCCATCGTCAGCGTGATTGTTACGGCAGTGGCGATTCTTGGAGTAGCTGTTTATTTTATCCTTGGAATTCCAACCGTAGATGTACACGGCCTGTTCTCTTCTGGAGCTTCCATGAACGGTATGCATGGCATATTTGCTGCCATTCCATTTGTGGTCTGGTTTTATCTGGCTGTGGAGTCAGGAGCAATGGGGGCGGAAGAATGTAAAAATCCGCAAAAAGACATACCAAAAGCATTTATATCCGGAATCGGCGCACTGGTTGTTATGGCAGTTGCTGTCCTTATTGTCACTGCCGGAAACTCTGCCACGGATTTATCGGCGGTTGCCTCCACCGATAACCCACTTCCGGCGATTCTGTCAAAAGTCTATGGGGAAAATTCATTCCTTGTAAAATTAGTGGGATTTTTTGGATTATTCGGTCTGGCTGCCAGTCTCCATGGAATTATGATCGGATATTCCAGGCAGGCATACGCCATGTCCAGAAGCGGTTATCTTCCAAAAGCGCTTTCAAATCTTGATAAAAATGGTACTCCGGTTTTTGCTCTTGTGAGCACCAGCCTGATTGGTCTCTTCTTTGTAATCACCGGAAATGTAGGCAGCCTGGTTGTTTTCTCCTGCATCGGCTCGTCAGTAATGGCAGTTTTATCCATTGCCTCCTGGTTTGTTCTCAGGAAAAAAGAGCCGGCACTGGCACGTCCATACCGTTTAAAATCCGCCCTGATTCCAACCATTGCAGCAATTACCTGTGCGGTAGTCGTAGTTGCCCTCGTGGTTTCTCAGGCCTCTCTTTTGTCCCTGGCTGCCATTGTTTATGCAGCTGCTATTCTTTATTATCTTATAAAAGACAAGGTTTTTGCAAATGGATTTGTATCCACAGAAAATGAAATGGAAGCATAGGAGGCCGGAACGGTGAAATTAAAGACAAGATTATTCGGTAAAACCTACGAATTTCGATCCGTCAGGGAAGTCCTGGCAAAAGCAAATGAAGAAAAATCCGGTGACACACTGGCTGGAATTGCCGCAGCAGATGCAGCAGAACGCATTGCTGCCAAAGTTGTACTTGCCGATTTATCCGTTTCTGATTTACGCAATCATCCCGTAGTTGATTATGAAATTGATGAAGTTACAAGAGTTATTCAGGATGGAGTGGATGAGGAGGCCTATAAAAAAATCAAATCCATAACCCTTGGAGAACTAAGGGAATTTATTCTGGCCTCTCCTGCTGCTGCCATTGAAGAAATTCGTGATGGTCTCACTGCAGAGGTAATAGCAGGTGTGACAAAGCTGATGAGTAATCTTGACATTATTGTGGCTTCTAAAAAACTGATTGTTCCGGCAACCTGTAATACAACAATCGGTCTTCCGGGAACCCTTGCCTCCAGGCTGCAGCCCAATCATCCCACAGACAGTTTTGAAGGGGTTATGGCATCTGTCTTTGAAGGAATTTCCTATGCAAACGGCGATGCATTGATTGGTTTAAATCCTGCCATAGATACGGTGGAGCAAACGGATAAAATTCTGCGGGCTTTCCGTGATTTTATGGATCAATGGCAGATCCCCACTCAGAACTGCGTTCTCTCCCACGTGACCACCCAGATGGAGGCTTTAAAAAAAGGCAGCCCAATGGATTTAATGTTTCAATCCATTGCCGGATCACAGATCTCCAATACGGCATTTGGAATCAGCACTGCCTTAATGGATGAGGCTTATGAGCTGATGAAGGAAAAGAAAAGCTCCAAAGGTCCCAACTTCATGTACTTTGAAACAGGTCAGGGGTCTGAACTTTCCTCAGAAGGTCATCACGATGCGGATCAGCTGGTAATGGAGGCACGGTGCTATGGATTTGCCAAGCGTTACCACCCTTACTGCGTCAATACCGTAGTAGGTTTTATCGGACCGGAATATTTATATGACGGAGCTCAGGTAATCCGGGCTGGACTGGAAGATCATTTTATGGGAAAACTCACCGGTATTCCCATGGGCTGTGATGTCTGTTATACCAATCATATGAAAGCCAGTCAGAATGACCTGGAAAACTTAGGAGTCCTCCTTGCCAGCGCCGGTGTCAATTATGTAATGGGAATACCGGCAGGGGATGATATTATGCTGATGTATCAGTCATCCAGTTATCATGACGCGGCAGCCTTTCGGGAAACAAGCGGAAAACGCCCCATGAGGGAATTTGAAAAACGCATGGAGGAACTGGGTATTATGGAAGACGGACAACTGACGGAACGCGCCGGTGATCCCTCTGTTTTCACACAGGAGGTGAAGTAAATGGATCAGGATCTTGTAAGGGATATCTCTTCTCTTGATTTAACAGAACGGGTAACAATAAACCAGCCGGCAGACCTTCAATCCTGTGTCAGTTTAAAGAAGACTACGGCTGCAAGAATCTGTGTGGGTAAGGCTGGGACCAGGCTGAAAACGGAAACCTATCTCCGATTCCGTGCTGATCATGCTGTCGCCATGGATGCAGTCTGGTCAGAGGTGGATGAAAAAGTGGTGGATCAGCTGGGATTTTTAAAGGTTGAGAGTTTATGCAAAAATAAAGATGAATATATAACAAGGCCGGATCTTGGAAGACGTTTTTCCGATGAAACCCTGAAAATAATCACGGAAAACTGCAGACACGATGCAGATGTGCAGATTATCGCCGGTGACGGTCTTAGTTCTCCTGCAATTACCAGTAATCTTCCGGATATTTATCCCATGCTTATGGATGGACTGAAAGAAAAGGGCTATACCACAGGTGATCCAATCTTTGTTAAATTTGCAAGGGTTGCCACTATGGACCGGATCAGTGAAGCATTACATGCGAAAATCACCATTATTCTCATAGGAGAAAGACCTGGTCTTGCAACCGGAGAAAGCTTAAGTGCCTATATGGCATATGAAGCAAGTACGAAAAAGCCGGAATCCCAGAGAACGGTGGTCTCGAACATCCATAAGAATGGAATGCCCCCGGTAGAAGCTGGTGCACAGATTATTTCAATTGTGGATGCAATGATGGAAGCAAAAACCAGCGGAATCGATTTAAAATTATAAATACAAACCAGGCGGGGTACGGATTCCTTAAAAGGAACTCATACCCCGCCTGATTTCTGGCTTATTGCAAATAGTCACTAACGCCCTTCCAGGCACCTTTTAAATGAAACTCAGTCTGTTTCAGACTCATGTCGTCTGACTCCTGTTTTTTATACTTCTGTACATGAAAACCGTCTTTTAAAACTGCAGAGGTTAAAATTTTCGGTTTCAGAACATGAACCGGACAGGAATAGATGCATCTTAGGCACAAAATACAACGAAAGCCGAATTTGGGAATTCCCTGATCCATTTTAATGTTCCGGGTCGGGCATTTTTGCGAACATTTCCCACAGTGAGTGCATTGTGAAGAGGGATGGATGGAAGCGCCGAAAAATCTTGCACCCAGATGCTCTCCTTTTCCAAGCATTGCAAGGAATCGGTCCTGGGGTTTTGCCATCAGAAAATGATGCTCACCGTTCAGAATATCTTCAATCATCACTTTTGTTTTTTCCGGCAATATGCGTATTAATTGATGATTAATTTCATCTCCCGCATTGGTACCAAAATTAGACGGCATTACAATCATTTTTTCATAGATCAGATGATACCCCTTTTTCTTTAACATCCGTCTGCAAAAAATGGTGCAGGCTGTATTCGGTGAGATATCCCCTCCTCCGGACACCGGTACGATCACAACCATGGTACGGCTGGATTTGGGAAGCCCTTTGACCCATTTTTCAGTAATGGAAGCCAGGCGGAAGGCATATACAGGTGAAAATATCACCAGTAAATCCGGCGGTTTTAAATTTCCCGGATCATGATTTTCCAGACTGATGGTTTTGCTTTCCAACCCCTTCTTTACCAATTGTTGCGCGAAACACAGACAGACTTCTTTTGTACAACCAGTCCCTGAAAAATAAGCCAGGGTGATTTTTTTTGGTTTTAACAATGGTATTCCCCCTCTGCGAATCAAATTTTTATGAATTCATCATACTATCTGGGTGATAAAAAAGATAGTGCCTTAACAAGAAATAATATCAAAACTAATTAAAATAAGTTGTTTTTACAACAAACAAAACAGAGAAACTATGATATGATAAACGTAATTTCAGAAACCAACTTACCATTAACATAGAGAAAGGAAACATTATGTCAAATTATTTTAAAGCTTCTGATACGATCTTTCATATCACGGAAACCTATCCGGAAACCATTGAAGTATTTATTGCCAATGGTTTTGAGAATTTAAGCAATCCTGTTATGCGCAGAACTCTTGGTAAAACCATTTCTTTAGAAACAGCATTGGCTATGAGAAAGGTAAACCAGGAACTATTTATAAAGAAACTGGAGGAAGTAATCGATCAGAAGGCGCCCAGCCTGACGGACGGTCTCACTCCTGCACAATCAGAGAATAAAGGGGATATCCGTATCGAGGGCGTACTGCCCTGCCCCATCCGTATTCCTCTTTTAGAAAAATTCGAATCCTGGCTTGAGGAAAATAAGGACTCCCTTGGATATGAAGTAGAGTATCATTTAAAATCTGCAAACCTGGGACTTGATGATGTAAAGGATCGGGTTATTTTAGCAGATGGAGATCCTGACGGTCTGTCAGACCTTTATCTTTCCGCTGGTTTTGATTTATTCTTTGATAAAAAGATGATTGGCGGTTATCAGGATTTAGGCGTATTTGAAGATCTTTCCGGTATGGAGCATTTAAACCCTGATCTTGATAATGAGAACTTATCACTGAAGGACCCCAAAAACCAGTATGCCATCATCGGAATTGTTCCTGCAGTTTTCATGGTTAACACCAATGTATTAGGAGACCGCCCTTTCCCTGAGAGCTGGGCAGATTTAATGAAGCCGGAGTTTGAAAACAGCATCAGCCTTCCCATGAAGGATCTGGATATGTTTAATGCATTTTTGCTTCACATCTACCGCTTTTATGGGGAAGAAGGAATCGAAAAGATGGGGAAAGCCCTCTTACAGAGCATGCATCCGGCTCAGATGATTAAATCCCATAAGTTAAAGGATGGAAATAAGATTCCCGCCATTACAGTTGCACCCTATTTCTTTGCAAGCATGACAGATGAGAAAAGCCCTATGCGCCCGGTGTGGCCAAAGGATGGAGCCATAATCAGTCCGATTTTCCTGCTGGCGAAATCAAAGAATAAGGATAAGGTAAAACCTTTCGTTGATCTTTTATATTCAAAAGAGATTGGAGATATTCTTTCCTCCAACGGAAAATTTCCTTCTACCAATCCCATGGTGGACAATCAGCTGAAACCTGACCAGAATTTCATGTGGATCGGCTGGGATTTTATACACAACAATGACATTGGAGAATTAATTAAAAAAATAGAAAAGCTGTTCTTTGCAGCCGCTCAGAAGGAGTTCTTATGAATCTGATTGTATTTTCAGGTCCGCCCTCTTCCGGTAAGACATCGGTCATTTTAAAAACAATTTCATCCTTTCGTGATAAGAACATTAAAGTGGGCGTGGTGAAATTTGACTGTCTTTATACAGACGACGACGTTGCCTATGAAAAAGCGGGAATCCCTGTGAAAAAGGGCTTATCCGGCGCTTTATGCCCGGATCACTTCTTCGCTTCTAATATTGAAGAGGTGGTTAACTGGGGAAATGAAGAAAAGCTTGATCTGCTTATTACGGAATCGGCAGGTCTTTGTAACCGCTGTTCCCCGTATTTAAAAGAGGTAAAGGGAGTCTGTGTGATCGATAACTTATCCGGCATTAATACACCTAAAAAAATCGGCCCCATGTTAAAAGCCGCCGATTTCGTGGTGATTACCAAAGGAGATATCGTTTCTCAGGCAGAACGGGAGGTATTTGCTTCCTGTGTCAGCTCTGTCAACCCAAGAGCCATTACCATGCATGTTAATGGGTTAACCGGACAGGGAGCTTACGAACTGGCAAGTCTTCTTTATGATGAAAACCAGAACATACAGACTGTTCAGGGAATGCAGCTTCGTTTCCCCATGCCTTCCGCCCTGTGCTCCTATTGTCTTGGCGAAACAAGAATAGGAGAAGCCTATCAGATGGGTAATGTAAAGAAAATTGATTTAGGCGGTGATAAAAAATGACAACTATAAGCATAAAAAAACTGCTGGCAGAATATCCGTTTGCTGCTGCATATTTTGAACAAAATAAGCTTACAATCGCTGGTTTTGAAGATCAGACATTTGAGGAATTTTTAAATCATTTCTCCGAGGAAGAACTGGAAGATCAGGCGATTGATAAAGCAAAGCTTTTGTCTGACCTGCCTGTGTATCTGGATCAGATGCGTCAGTTTTTGGGAATGGAAAATGAACGGCTGGTGCATTCTCTGACCATTTTACCAGGTCACGATAAATCGGGAACAGTGGAAGGATTTAAGGAACTGACCGTGGAAACATCCCAGATTATATCCATAGTGGGTCCTACCGGTTCAGGAAAAAGCCGGCTTTTAGCAGATATCGAATGGACGGCTCAAAAAGACACTCCTACCGGACGCAGTATTTTAATCAACGGCGAAGTCCCTGATATGAAGTGGCGTTACTCCTCAAATAACAAGCTGGTGGCCCAGCTTTCCCAGAACATGAACTTTGTTATGGACTTAACGGTCGTTGACTTTTTGCGGATGCATGCGGAAAGCCGTATGGTTCAGGATCCCCAGTCTGTAATAGACCGGATTATTGCCGCAGCCAATGATCTGGCAGGAGAAAAATTTGAACTTTCCACACCGGTTACCAGCTTAAGCGGAGGACAGTCCAGAGCTCTAATGATTGCAGATACTGCCATATTAAGCTCCTCTCCCATTGTCCTGATTGATGAAATTGAAAATGCCGGAATCGACCGGAAAAAGGCATTAAAACTTCTTGTGACATCAGATAAGATCGTATTGATGGCAACCCACGATCCCCTTCTTGCATTAATGGCGGACAAGCGGATTGTTATTAAAAATGGAGGTATTAATCATGTGATTTATACCAGTGAGGAAGAAAAACAACTGCTTGATAAGTTGGAAAAAATGGATTCCCTTATCCAGACCGCACGCCAGGAACTCCGGTCAGGAAATACACTTTCTCCCGACCTGCTGGCAAATTAAAAAGATTCTGTTAATCCTCCAATCAGGTTTCCAACAGCCTGTATTGGAGGATTTTCTTTCTGATTTAAGCCTGTATCCCGCGGATTAAATTAACCATCTCAATGGCTCCTGCTGCGCAGTCAAACCCTTTGTTGCCTGCTTTCGTTCCGGCACGCTCAATTGCCTGCTCAATGTTTTCTGTCGTCAGGACTCCAAACATGACCGGAATTCCACTGCTTAAGGATACCTGAGCAATGCCCTTGGAGACTTCGCTGCAAACGTAATCGTAATGAGTGGTGCTGCCCCGGATAACCGCTCCCAGACATATGACAGCATCATATTTACCGCTGCCTGCCATCTTGGAAGCGATCAGTGGGATCTCAAATGCTCCGGGTACCCATGCTACTTCCATATCCTCCTCACTGATTCCATGTCGTTTTAAACAATCCACAGCGCCGCCCAGAAGCTTTGATGTTATAAATTCATTGAAACGTGCGGCTACAATGCCGATCCGGATTTTCTCTGATACCAGTGTTCCTTCAAAAACTTTCATTTAAAATTCTCCTTTATGATTAATAGTGTAAAATGTGTCCCATTTTATTTTGCTTGGTTTTTAAATAAAACAAATCATGATCATTTGCCGGTATCTGTATTGGAACCCGTTCTGTAATTTCCATACCGAAGCCAGACAGACCATACACCTTATCCGGGTTATTGGTAAGCAGGCGCAGGGTTTTAACTCCCAATTCCCTCAATATCTGAGCGCCGATGTAATATTCTCTGGGATCGCCTTCAAATCCTAACGCAAGGTTAGCTTCCAGAGTGTCCATGCCTTTGTCCTGCAGAGCGTAGGCCCGCAGTTTGTTAACCAGTCCGATGCCTCTGCCTTCCTGGCGCATATAAAGGAGTATGCCTCTGCCTTCCTGTTCAATCTGGGTCATGGCGGCAGCAAGCTGCTGTCCGCAGTCACAGCGCATAGAGCCGAACGCATCTCCGGTCAGGCACTCAGAATGAACACGGCACAAGATGTTTTCTCCGTCACCGATTTCGCCTTTGACAAGAGCGACATGATGTTCCCCGTTTAATTGATTTACAAAGCAGTAAGCTTTAAAATCTCCATATTTTGTAGGCATATCGCTGATTGAGGTCTGCTCCACCAGTTTGTCGTGTTTTTTGCGGTATTCCTGCAATGCAGCAATGGTAATAAAGGGAATCTTCCACGTTTTAGCCAGCTTTATCAGTTCAGGAGTCCGCATCATGGTACCATCCTCCCCCATGATCTCGCAGCAAAGTCCGCATTCTTTCAGCCCTGCCAGACGCATGAGATCCACGGTGGCTTCCGTATGCCCCCCACGCTCCAGCACTCCGTTTCGTTTTGCAAGCAGTGGAAACATATGACCAGGGCGACGGAAATCTTCTGCTTTGGCTGAATCCTCCACACATTTTATCGCAGTCAGTGATCGCTCTGCTGCAGAGATCCCGGTTGTGGTATCCCCATGATCTATGGACACAGTGAAGGCAGTGGAATGATTGTCGGTGTTTTCAGAAATCATCTGGGGCAAATCCAGGCGGCGGCACAATTCTTCATTCATGGGCATGCAGATCAGCCCTTTCCCATGGGTAGCCATAAAGTTAATATTTTCGGTGGTGGCAAACTGGGCGGCGCAAATGAAATCGCCTTCATTTTCCCGTCCCTCATCGTCTGTTACAAGAATGATTTTTCCCTGCTGAAGCCATTTAAGTGCCTCTTCTATGGTATTATATTCAAACATCTTACTCCTCCTAATAGCCAGATTTCGTTAAAAATTCTCTTGTGATACCGCTGGGCTGCGGTTTATCTGGTGATGATAATAAAAATTTTTCCATGTATTTTCCTATAAGGTCATTTTCCAGATTAACCGGATCACCAGCTTTTTTATATGAAAGAGTGGTGGATTTTACTGTATGAGGGATAGCAGAAATACAAAACCCCGTATTATTTACGGATGCCACTGTGAGGCTGATGCCATCCACTGCAATGGAGCCCTTCTCTACGATATAACGGAGGACCTTACTGTCAGCGGCAATGGTGTACCAGATGGCATTGTCATCTCTTCGAACAGATATTATCTTACCTGTTCCGTCGATGTGACCAGAGACAATGTGTCCGCCAAAACGTCCGTCAGCTGCCATTGCACGTTCCAGATTAACAAAATCACCAGGATGCAGCGTTCCAAAACAGGAACGGCTTAAGGTCTCATGCATTACATCCGCCTGGAACGTATAAGAAGAAAGACTGGCTGCCGTTAAGCATACGCCGTTTACTGCCACACTGTCCCCAATTGCCAGATCATCGAAAATTACCCTGCCCTGTATGGTCAGCGAAGCGGACTGAGCCCCCTTTTTTAATTCCTTCAGTACGCCTGTTTCTTCAATAATTCCTGTAAACATCAGACATTACCTCGCTTTCAATTAATATATCTTCGCCCCAATAGGACACTGCAGTGTTTGTGAGAAGAAAGCCATCTTTTGGACTGGGCACACCAAGTCCTGCAACTGGTGATTTCCCGTTTGATCCGCCAAAAAGCTTTGGCGCAATGTAAGTCTGCACTTTGTTTACGATTCCTGCCTGCAATGCTGACCAGTTAAGAGTACCGCCGCCCTCCAGCAATATGCTGTCAATTTTTTCTTCACCAAGCTTTGTCATGAGCTCTGTTAAATCCAAATGTCCATCTGTCTGTTTAACCGAGAGTATCCGGCATCCAGCGTTTTCATAGGCCTGCAGTGCCTGGAGATCGCTACAGGATGTTGCGATTAAAGTCGGAACCTCATTTGCAGTCGCCACAATCTTTGATGTAAGCGGAAGACTTAGTTTTGTATCGCAGATAATGCGAAGGGGGTTGCGACCTCCCTCCGTCCGGCAGGTAAGAAGGGGATCATCTGCCATAACGGTTCCAATCCCCACCATTATGGAACTGTAACGATGCCGGTCTTTCTGTACGTTTTCCCTTGCAGCGTTACCGGTTATCCATTTGGAGTCGCCTGTATATGCCGCTGTTTTTCCGTCCATGGTCATGGCGTATTTCATGACAACATATGGTTTTCCCGACTGGATAAAATGGAAAAACACTTCATTGAGCCTGTCACACTCTGATTTTCGTATTCCTTCTGTGACATCAATTCCTTTTTCCAGCAGCTGTTTAATCCCCTTTCCTTTGACCAAAGGGTTAGGATCCAAACTTCCAACCACGACTCTTCGGATTCCTGCATTTAAAATAGCTTCTGTACAGGGAGGAGTCTTTCCATAATGGCAGCAGGGTTCCAGTGTCACATAAAGAGTTGCTCCATCCGGAGATTCTTCACAACTGGCGAGGGCATTAATTTCTGCGTGGGGAGCCCCAAACTTAGCATGGTACCCAGTGCCAATCACCCTGCCATCTTTTACAATGACTGCTCCAACCATTGGATTGGGATTTACAAAGCCACATCCATTTTTTGCAAGCTCCAGGGCCATAGCCATACATTCCATGTCGTCCATATCACACCACCTTTCATTCAAAAAAAATGCCTTGAACACAGGGTTCAGGGCATTTTTTTTGCAATCCATCCATTGTTTATGGCCATCAACACAAAAAGCTCTGAAATGAAATGATCATTCCAGAGCGTGTTAATCAGCAGATATATCATAAATATGAAAAAACTGCATCATCTTCTTTCATCCAGACTTTACTGTCGGCTTCGGAGTTACACCGAATCATACCTTGCGGTTCGTGGGCTATACCACCGGTAGGGAATTACACCCTGCCCTGAAGATTGTTGTTCAATTGGGGTTATAATACTCCCCCATGGAATAAATGTCAAGTGAAAAAGTGAAAATCCCTCCTGTGAACTGTTCTGAAACGTCAAAATCCTCACTATTATTATAAAAAAATTTAAATCATGCTTGCAATTCATACTGATTTGGTATAGTATGAAAACACAAAGAAATGTTAGTAAATACTAACCATTAAATTCCCATTTGGGGAATAAAGGAGGTTGATTAATATATGAGTCATTCATTACTTGAAATTAAAGATTTAATTGTTTCTGTGGAAGATAAAATAATACTAAACGGCATTAATCTTACCATAGGTTCGGGAGAACTTCATGTCCTTATGGGACCAAACGGAACTGGTAAATCCACTCTCGTATCTGCCATTATGGGGGATCCCCGGTTTCAGATTGAAAGCGGGCAGATTCTTTTAGATGGGAAGGATATTACAGAAATGAAAGCAGACGAGCGGGCAAAAGCCGGTGTCTTTCTCTCTTTCCAGGTTCCGGAAGAGATTCCAGGTGTCACTTTGGAAGATTTTCTTCGCACAGCGAAAGGCTCCCTTGAAAAACGTCCCCCAAAGATCCTGCAGTTTAAAAAGGAACTGAAAGAACAGATGAAAGCGTTGGATATGGATCCCAGTTATGCGGAACGGTACTTAAATGTTGGCTTTTCCGGCGGTGAAAAAAAGAAAACGGAAATTCTACAGCTTCTTATGCTTCAGCCAAAGCTGGCTCTTTTAGACGAAACGGATTCCGGTCTTGATGTGGATGCAGTCCGTACCGTTACAAAAGGGATCCGTGCCTTTAAAAACCGGAAAAACGGGCTTTTCATCATTACACATAATGCCAGAATTTTAGAAGGTCTTGACGTGGATGTGGTACATGTACTGGAAGGAGGCAAAATAGCCTATACCGGCGGCCGGGAGCTGATTTCAAAAATCACGCAGGAGGGATTTGGCGTTCTGGGAAAGGAGGCTTTAATCCATGAAAGACTTTAAACAGGAAAAAACCAGAGTCGACCAGGCCGACCGCACCATTTATGATGTGAAAGACAGGCTGGACCCGGCCTTTCTTACGGACTCCGGTATTACTGCGGAGATAGTGAACCAGATATCAAAGGAAAAAAACGAACCGGAATGGATGCGTCTGTTCCGCCTTAAATCATTAAATACTTATAAAGAAATACCGCTGCCTTCCTGGGGACCCTCCCTTGACGAGCTGAATATGGATCAGATTGTTACTTATGTCCGTCCCAAATCAACCATGAAAGCGAAATGGTCCGATGTGCCGGATGATATCAAACAGACCTTTGAGCGTCTTGGAATTCCTAAAGCAGAGCAAAAATCACTGGCAGGTGTAGGGGCACAGTACGATTCCGAAGTGGTTTACCACAATGTCCGGGCAGAAGTTGCTTCAAAAGGCGTGGTCTATACGGATATAGAAAGCGCTCTTACAGGTCCTTACAGTGAAATGATACGAAAGCATTTTATGAAACTGGTTCCTCCGTCCGACCACAAGTTTGCGGCTCTTCACGGAGCGGTCTGGTCCGGAGGTTCTTTTGTTTATGTGCCGGCCGGAGTTACGGTTGATATTCCCCTGCAGTCCTATTTCAGGCTTAATGCACCGGGAGCCGGTCAGTTTGAACATACGTTGATTATTGTGGAGGAAGGCGCTTATCTTCATTTCATAGAAGGCTGCTCTGCTCCCAGATATTACGTCGCAAACCTTCACGCAGGCTGCGTGGAACTGTATGTGGGTAAAAATGCAAGACTCCGCTATTCCACCATCGAAAACTGGTCAAAGAATATGTACAATTTGAATACAAAGCGCGCTTCGGTAGAGGAAGGAGGAACCGTGGAGTGGATTTCCGGATCGTTCGGATCTCATATCTCCTATCTTTACCCCATGAGCATTTTAAAAGGGAAAAAGGCACGTATGGAGTTTACAGGCATCACATTTGCAGGAGAAGGCCAGAACCTGGATACAGGTGCAAAGGTACTTCATGCCGCACCGGATACCACCTCTCACATTTCCACGAAATCCATATCAAGGGATGGAGGCAATTCCACGTTTCGAAGCCTGGTAACTGTTACGGAAAATGCCAAAGGCAGCAAATCAGCCGTTTCCTGTGAATCACTGATGCTTGACAGTATTTCCCGTTCCGACACCATACCGGTGATGGATATTTCCTGCAATCAGGCAGATATCGGCCATGAGGCAAAAATCGGCAGAATCAGCGAATCCGCAATCTTCTACTTAATGAGCCGCGGTCTGTCCGAGGATGATGCCAGGGCTTTAATCGTAGGCGGGTTTGCAGAACCCATTGCCAAGGAACTGCCGTTAGAATATGCAGTAGAAATGAATAATCTCATTCATCTTGAAATGAAGGGAAGCATCGGCTGAAAGGAGGAATACAAACATGAATACACAAATCAATCGGCTCCCGGTTCCTACCTGGAACCGGACAGGGGTAAACTGGCTGGATAAAAAAGCACTGCCTCCTGACAGGGAATATTCACAGGGAGACCACCTCCCTTATGATGGTGTTCTTCCTCATGGAATCAGTCTTATGGACCGTATTCCGGAAGAAATTGCCGCAATTCCAAGCGGGATGGGTGAATGGATGGATGAGTTTATCCTGAGCCGTGCAGACAAAACCTGCTACTTATTGGCAGAAGGACCCGCCGGTGAACCTGTTATTATCACCCAGACTCTGGACCTTACCCATCCGGTTATCAGAGCCCATTATGCCATAAACGCAAAGCCAGGAAGTAATATCACAGTAATTCAGATTAATCGGGGGGACGCAAAAGACGGCGTTCTTGGAAGCTTAACACAGATTGATGCGCAGGAAAATTCCGTTGTCCGTCTGATTTCTGTCCAGCTGCTTGGGCGAAACAGCCAGAGCTTTGATTCCGTAGGTGCACGCATTGGAAAAGGTGCCAGGGTAGAACTCGTTCGGGCCGTCCTGGGAGGAAAAACAGCGGCATGCGGTTCTCTGGCTCATCTGGAGGGTCAGGGAGGCGGCTATCAACAGGATACTGCATACTTTACTGATAAGGAACAGATTTATGATTTCAATGACATTGCCCGCCACGCCGGCAGAGAAACGGAAAGTGAAATGCATACAGCCGGAGTTCTTGCAGGCTCCAGCAGCAAGATTTTAAGAGGAACCATTGATTTTAAGGCAGGATGCGCACACTCTGTGGGGCACGAAAATGAAACCGTGCTTCTGCTAAGCCCCAGCGCCAGAAACAGGACCGTTCCCTTAATCCTGTGCGGAGAAGAAGCTGTGGAAGGCCAGCATGCAGCCAGCTTAGGCCAGTTTGATGAAAAACATCTCTACTATCTGTGCTCCAGAGGGCTTAGCCTGATGGAGGCAAAGCGTATGCTGGTAGAAGCCCGCTTTATGCCTGTTCTTCATAAAATAACTCCGGATGATCTGCGAATGGAGATTTTAAATGTCATTGAAAGGAGGCTTGATGAACATGAAACCGATTCGTGATCAGTTTCCCATTCTTTCCGTACCGGAAAATGGAAAGAGACTGATATACTTAGATAACGCAGCGACTTCCTTCAAGCCTCTTTCCGTTTTAAAAGCAGTGGATGATTATTATCGCATGGATAATGCCAATCCCCACAGAGGTGTTTACACCCTGGGCGTCCGTTCCACGGATATTCATGAAAACGCCAGGCAGACTGCGGCCCGCTTTATAAATGCCGGCCCGGAGGAAATTATTTTCACCCAGAATGCTACAGAAGCTCTTAATCTGATCGCTTACAGCTACGGTATGGAGTTCTTAAAAAAAGGAGACGAAATTCTTATCTCCGTGGCGGAACACCACAGCAACCTGGTTCCCTGGCAGAGAGTTGCAAAGCTGACCGGTTCCAAGCTGGTTTATCTCTATCCAGGACCGGACGGGCGGATTACAGAGGAAGAACTGGATCAGAAAATAAACCCGCGCACAAGGCTGATTGCCATTGCCCATGTATCAAATGTACTTGGAACGGAAGCGCCGGTAAAATCCATTGTGGAACGCGCCCGTTTATATGACGCTGCAGTGGTTTTAGACTGTGCTCAGAGTGTGTCCCACATGCCGGTTGACGTCCAAGACCTGGGAGTAGATTTTGCAGCATTTTCCGGACACAAGATGTATGCTCCCATGGGTATCGGTGTTTTATATGGCAAAAAAGAACTGCTTGAGAAAATGCCCCCGTTTTTAAGCGGAGGTGATATGATTGCAAGCGTCCATGAACAGACCGCTTCCTATGCAGAAGTCCCACGCCGGTTCGAGGCGGGAACGAGAAATGTAGGCGGCGAAGCAGGCCTTGCGGCAGCCATGGAATATATTAATTCCATAGGCTGGGAGACGATCCGTAATCATGAGCACGCTCTGATGGACCAGATGCTGAAAGGGCTGAATGCTCTGCCCTATGTCACTGTATACGGCAGTACAGACAGCCGTGACCGTTTTGGGGTTATCTCCTTTAATGTGGACGGTGTTCATCCCCATGATACTGCAACCATTCTGGATTCTGAAGGAATCGCAGTCCGTGCCGGTCATCACTGCGCCCAGCCATTAATGGAATATCTGGGAATTGGCTCCTGTGTCCGGGCAAGCATTGCCATCTACAATACAGAGGAAGATATTTCGGTATTTTTAAACAGCTTAAAACAGGTAAGGAGGTGGATGGGTTATGGAGCTTAATGCTTTATATAATCAGATTATTGTGGAAAACAGCCGTTCCAGTCAAAACCGCCACAAGGTATCAGAGGCGACAGCCAGTCTGGAAGGAATCAATCCCAGCTGCGGCGATGACATTGTTCTGGAGCTGCGGGTGAAGGATGGAATTATTGAAGATGCCGGATTCACTGGAGAAGGCTGTGCCATTTCCCAGGCGTCCGCGTCACTGATGATTGACCTCATTCTTGGAAAACCGGTTGAAGAGGCTCAGAATCTGCTTAAAACCTTTCTGGGGATGATAAAAGGAGAAATATCAGATGATAAGCAGCTGGATTCACTTGAGGAAGCGATTGCCCTGAAGGGAATCTCCCATATGCCAGGCAGGGTTAAGTGTGCTGTCCTTCCATGGCATACATTAATGGGAATCCTTGAAGAACCGGAAACCGCAAAATAAACGAATGATACAGCAAAAAAACGTCCGGAATTGGTTTTGGCAGTATACCATCAAAACCGATTCCGGACGTTTTAAATTTTATTCTATAAAATTACTTTTCAGCAAACTTTTCAACAATTTTAAGAAGTAGCTTCACAACCTTTTCCATGGACTGAACCGGGATAAATTCAAATTTCCCATGATAATTGTAACCGCCGGTGCAAAGGTTTGGACAGGGAAGTCCTTCATAGGATAAGCGTGCTCCATCTGTACCGCCTCTGATCGGAGTAACAAGCGGCTCAATTCCCAGATCTTCCATTGCCGTCTTTGCAATATCGATCAGGTACATATGGGGTTCAATCTTTTCCTTCATGTTAAAATAGCTGTCTTTTAAGATCAGCTCTACTGTCCCGCTTTGATATCTGTGGTTTAAATAATCTGCCACACGGGTCATAAATTCTTTCTTATCTTCAAACTTCTTCTTGCTGTGATCACGGATAATATAATCCAGTCTGGCTTCCTCCACGCTTCCGGTCATGGAATCCAGGTGGTAGAATCCTTCGTACCCTTCCGTATACATAGGGTTTTCAGCAGCCGGGAGCATGTTATGGAATTCCATACCCATTAAAAGTGCATTTCTCATTCTTCCTTTGGAAGAACCGGGATGGATACTGGATCCATGGATTAAAACTCTGGCAGAAGCAGCATTGAAATTTTCGTACTCCAGCTCTCCTAACCCACCGCCGTCCACGGTATAAGCAACATCAGCGGCAAATCCTTTCACATCAAAGAAATCTGCGCCTCTGCCCACTTCTTCATCCGGTGTAAATCCGATCCGGATGGTTCCATGAGGAATCTCCGGATGGGCAAGTAAGTATTCCGCCATAGTCATGATCTCAGCCACACCGGCCTTGTCATCTGCTCCTAACAGGGTTGTCCCATCTGTAGTTATAATATCCTGCCCGATATATTTTAATAAATCCGGAAAGTCTTCCGGGCTCATGGTAAGTCCTGTATCCGCATTCATCAGAATATCCTTACCATCGTAATTCTTTACGATCTGCGGCTTTACATCGGCGCCTGAGTAGGCTGGAGAGGTATCCATGTGTGCGACAAATCCCAGTACAGGGACTGCTTTGTCCATGGTAGCCGGAATGGTAGCATAAACATAGCTGCGCTCGTCAATTCTTACATCTGCAGCCTTCATGGCCTGCAGTTCTTTTACCAGTTCTTCCGCAAGTATCCGCTGCTTAGAAGTACTTGGAACAGCGTCAACCTCATCCTTTGACTGGGTATCATAGGATACATATTTTAAAAAATGATTGATCACTTCTGACATTGTTAATCGCCTCTTTTTCAATATTTTTCTGGTAACGGCATGTAGGATTTTAGCCGGGGTCCAGTTCTCCTGAAGGTTCTGTATATTCAGGTAGTATTCTCCGTATCATCCGGAAAAAATACCAGAAAGGACCATTTGGATTTCCTTATTATACCATATGGGACTTTTAATGTCTACGTAGCCTGAAAAAACCATATTTGTATCGTCGGTTTCTATTGTATTTCATCATTCACTGCAATCAATTCAGAATTATTGGTATTGCCTTTCCATCCT
Organism: Lacrimispora xylanisolvens; assembly: GCF_002934545.1. Taxonomy (GTDB): domain Bacteria; phylum Bacillota; class Clostridia; order Lachnospirales; family Lachnospiraceae; genus Lacrimispora; species Lacrimispora xylanisolvens. The sequence goes on along the minus strand of NZ_PTJA01000003.1, from coordinate 443,406 downwards.
TCACACTATTTTCTTTGCAAGTTCTGACAGCTTGTCAAAATTCCAATCCCCGCACCTTATCTTTGCCGCATACCCTACAGCCGCCGTCCTCATTCCGCAGGTAGCCGCCGCTTCAATTCCGGCCTCAGAATCTTCCGCCACGATACAATTCTCCGGAAAAACCCCCAGATGCTTTGCTGCCAGCTCAAACACCTCCGGGTCCGGCTTGGAGCGTTTGATATCATTGCCATCCACAACCACATCAAAATAAGTGCCGCAGCCAATCCGATCCAGAATCAGCCGTGCATTTTTGCTGGAAGATCCAATGGCTAACAAGTATCCATGCTTACGGAGACTAGTTAAGGCATTTGCCGTATCCTCTGTAAGGGAAGCGGGGGTTAAATGTTCCAGATACTCTTTATAGTAGCTGTTTTTCTTATCCGTCAGCTGTAATTTATCCGTCTCGGACATCTGACGGCCCTGGCGGGATAATATAATGTTTAAGCTTTCCAAGCGGCTGACCCCCCGCAGGGCAGAATTCATATTTCGGTCAAAATATAGTCCTGTTTCATCAGCCAGACGTTTCCAGGCAAGGTAGTGGTATTCATCCGTGGAAATGATTACGCCATCCAGATCAAAGATAACCGCTTTTATCAAATTCGAATTCTCCATTTCACCCTCCAAATTGTTATTTCAATCTCACATGCTTACAATGCCAGCGGCACATCAGAAGTCTTTTCCCAAGACCTTCCTCATGTGCCGCCGCTACTGATTGTTAATTTTTATACAGCCTTACATCATCAATGTGTACCGTGGTACTGCCATTGGAAGAACAATAGAATCCAACGTCAATGGTACCACTTGTAACCTGAACGTTGCCGGCTTCTATTCTGTGCCACCCGCTGCCAGACTTCGGCATATCCACATAAACCTCATTGCCGCCGTAGCTTGTGATCTCCATGCGTCCCACGTCCGGAGATGTATTTTCCACCTTTACAAAGGCTTCTACCCGATAGCTTCCTTTTTCCACCTTAAGCTTCTGGTGAATGCTTTGCTTATAAGCGGATGCATTGTAAAAATATGCCCGTCTTTCGCCTTTCAGCGGAGATTCCGGCGGATTCATGCCGGACCCGGAATCAACACCATAAGCTAGAGCCTGGCCGTTCGGATGCCACTCCGTCCAGTTGGAGGGATAGGGATCGGGACGTTCGAAATCACCATTGTCCAGAAGATTTTCCGGATAAGCGCCGGAATCGGAGGTGGACAGGGTCAACTTGTCAAGGTTGATGTTGCCGGTATTACCTGCATCATAGCGAAGAGAAATTCGGTTTCTTCCCTGGGAAAGCGCCAGATTTGTACTTACGGTCTGCCAGCTGTTCCAGCTTCCGTCTACACCGGCAAATTTCAGGTTGCCTGCATAGGTTCCATTTACATATAAATTTAAATCCTTTGTACCTGGGTTCCCGTTGCTGTAACGGAAATCTGCATGATAGGTCCCTCCCTGCTTTGCATCGACCTCAAAAGCCACTTCCGCATTCTGGGAACCCATAGAATCCACAAAACCGCTGCCGCTGTAGAACCAATGATTCTGGTTTGTCTTTGCAGTCCCGTAAAGAGGGGAATTTTCCGCTTCTACTACTATGCGTCCCGGCTCAAAGGGAACCGCCAGGTAATCAATATTTACAAAGCCTGTATCCCCTGCATCAGGATTGTATTTGAAGGTAATGCTGTTGCTGCCCGCAGTAAGTGGAAGGAGAACTTTCACATCTTCCCAGGAATCAAAACTTCCGGTAGAAGCGATGTCCGCCTGGCCGCAGTATGTGCCGTTGACGTATGCGGATAAGGTTTTTGCAGTCTTTGCACCGTTTGCGCAACGCAGGGTCACCTCATAATCCCCCGGATTTGCAGCCTTGACATAAAATGTTACTGCTGCCTGGGATCTTTCCATACCATTTACAAAACCAGTACCGGAAAATCCTGCGTGATCCTTGCTTACCTTCGGCTGGTCTGCCACTGCTTTACCGGAAAGAGAAGCATATTCTGCCTCGTATTTCTGATTAGGAAGAGAGACTGGTGTGTTGCCTGATAAAACCAGTGTCTCTGTATTTAAGAGACCTGCCTGGGTTTTAATATAAGTAACTTCCCCGTAAATGTCCCTGGATTTTGCAAATCCCCCGCCGTTAGCGGAAATAAGGGCATTTAAGTCGGCGTATTCCTGCAACTGGGCAGCATTTTTCGTCACCTGTCCGGCAGCATTGCCATGTACAGCCAGATAATAGTAATCCACACCGTTTGCGTAGCTTCCGGATTTGGCGGATATGCCAACCTGAATCTGGCCGGAATTATCCTGGCTGGATATGGTCTGGGAGAAATATTTTCCGCTTTCGTAGTCATAAGTAAGGCCATCGTCATCATAATACCGGAATTCCGTCTTCTGGGGAGAGGGGAATATATCTACGAAAACCCGCTCCGTTTTCTTCTGTCCCACATAATCCTGTACATCCTGTGAAGGGATAATGGCTCCTTCCTTCACAAAAAGAGGCAGATCGGACCAGGACTGGGTATCCAGGCTGTATGGAATATACTGACCGCCATGATAAGTAGTTCCCCTGTTGTAATCAATCCATTTCCCCTCTGGGAGGTAAATCCACTTGCAGGACTGCCCCCGCTCGGTAACCGGAGCCGTAAGTAGCCAGTCACCCACCATCCATGCATCGGAGTAATCCTTTACTTTGTCATCTTTGGGATAGTCAAACAGCAGCGGGCGTACCAGACCCAGACCGCTTTCATATGTCTCTCTTTCATAGGAATAGAAGTAAGGCAGCAGAGAATAGCGTAAATGAATGGCTGATTTTACATTTTCTTCTGCCGTATAGCCGTAAAACCAGGGCTGGCGCTGCTGGTTTACATTGCCGTGCACCCGGAAAATAGGCACAACGGATTCAAACTGGAGCCAACGGGTGTAAAGCTCTGGACTAGGGTTTTCAATATGTCCGGAATTTTGATTAAAACCACCGCCATCTGAACCCCATTTAGGCTGTCCGTTGTTTATGGTAGAGAGCATGGCTGCCTTCTGTTCGTTTAAGCCGGCGGCCCAGTTAACCCGCTCCCCTTTGTAAAACTGGGCGCCAACGTCTCCCGACCATATGCTGGTGGCATAGCGCTGGGTACCCGGATAGTAGTTTCTGCCTGTCTGCCAAACACGTACCTTATCCTTGGTATATTCCCGCTGTCCCTCATAAACGGACTGGGCAAGATGAAGAGTATTAAAGTTTCCGAACCAGTACTCAGCCCCATTAGATGAAACCTTATCGGTTTCATCATTCCACCAGCCCACAATACCCTTGTTAAATGCGTCAATGGAGTTGTTCCACCACCAGGCCCGCTCACCGGGTTTGTAAGGATCAATGCTGCGTACGGTAACTGGATAGAAATAATCCACGTATTCATTGTGCCCCGGATAGAAATACCCGTTCTTTTCTGCCTCCTGGCCCTGGACGGTAGCTTTTCCGCCGTTTATTTTTGTTACAATTCGCGGCTTGGTAATGCCGATCATTTTCACTCCCTTTGCATCCATTATGTTTTTTAAGGCTCCGCTTCCGGCAGAAGGAAAATTCCCTGTGTTCCATTTAAATTCCCCATAGTTGTCCTGCCCGTAAAGCTTCCAGTCATAGTCAAAAGCATAGCTGTCCAGGGGAATGTTCTTTGCCCGGTAGGTATCAACCATTTCCATCATTTCCTTCTCATTGATACCCCACTCAAAGTTGGAAAATCCCTGTGCCCACTTGGGAAGCATGGGAGAGGTTCCGGTAATCTTGGAATAACCTTTCATAATCTCTTTGGGCTCTCCCAGCAAAATGTAATATTCCAGGTTGTTTTTTTCATATCTGCGACCTTCCTCCGGAGTTCCTCCATAGTAAAATTCCATTTTCTTATCCTTGGAATTGGTATAGGGATAGCCGCCGTCCGAATCTACTAACAGACCATAGCCTGCTGTGGACCAGAGGAAGGGGCCGCCTGAATTCCCCTGCTGGCCTGCCCTGGCCGCCTTCGAATTGTCATTACGAAGCAGATTGCCATTTTCTTCAAAACAGTCAAAGCTATGAATTCCATATAGGTTGGAAGAATCCTGACGGACAAAACGAACGCTTCCTTGGGAAACGCCTCCGCTTTGAGGTTCCCAAAAAAGGGTAGTCCCATCGGCCTTTTTAACCGTCATACGGCAGGGCTTTTTGTTGATTTCTACCTGCATTTCGTCCGTCTTTATAGTTATGGGATCGGAAGACGTATTGATGACAGCAGCACTTGCGTCCCATTTCAGATCAGGATCAATGATGGGGGTTTGTTTACTGGAAGGGGCTCCGTCAGGCTGGTAGTTTACCCGCAGAATGTCTTCATCACAAACCTCCAGCGTTAATTTGTCCGCCGAGGAGGAACCGCTGTCCACAGTAAGGAACAGCGTGCTTCCATTTACCTGTGCGCCAATGACATTGCCTAAAGCAGATACTGCCGCCCTGGCCGTCACCGGCTGGGCGGCCGGCCATAAGGCGGTAAATAATAAGGCAAATACTAAACTTAATGATAGAAAACGTTTTATCTGTTTCATACTGCTCCCCCTTATTTAACCAGAATACAGTCCAGATTAATACCGACGAAATCCCCGTTTTCATAGGAAATCCGTATGGTATTTCTGCCACTGTTTAAGTTTATGGGAATGTCTGCAGTATTCCAGGTGTTCCAGCCAGAAGTTGCAGGCAGTGCCAAAGTTCCGGTCTTTTCCCCGTTAACCGTTACCGTCCGCTGTGCTGCGGCCATTCCCGCAGAGTAACGGACTGACAGGGAAGCCGTGCGTTTTTCTTTTGAATATACCTCAAATTCCACCCAGTCACCATTCTCTGCAAACTGCTCCACAAACCCGTCCCCATAATAACCGCTTTTCTCTGAGCTGGTTGAAACATGATTCAGGGATGCGTGTTCCGCTTCATAAGGGGCCTTGTTTACAACCTTCACTTCGATCTTTTCCGCAGAACCTGGAAGGGTTTTGATATAGGTAAGCTTTTCGTTTTGGCTATAGTAGTATCCGCTCTGGGCTTTTATAAAGCTATCCAGAGTATTCATTTCCTGTAATGCCTGACCATTTCCATTGACTCCGCGGGGTCTGGTTCCAAAAATCTGGGTAGTGATAGGAATCTGGCTGGCCGGTAAATCAACGGTAACCGTGCCTGCCGCAAAATTCTCGGCTGCCCGGACGGTCATAGTACTCCGGTCACTGTGTGATAACGTATAAGTGCTTTCTCCTTCCGGATAGATACGGAAGGTAAGGTTTTCGTAATGTTCCATATCATTGCCGATGGAGCCGCCCATTTCATAGTTTTTATTTAAATTAAGGGGCAGAATACTGCCGGACTTCACGTAGACCGGAATCGAGTTCACATCTGCATAATAGTCTTTCGTCACCCCACCCGGAGTCATGGCGTTGTACCAGAAATCAATCCATTCCCCTTCGGGTAAGTATACGCTTTTTACTGTCTGTCCCTCCTGGACAACAGGAGCCACCAAAAGGCTTGAGCCAAACATATACTGCTCTTCCAGATCATAGGTATTGGTATCCTTCGGATTGTCCAAGAACATGGCCCTCATCATAGGAGTTCCCGTATGCGCACTGTTTTGCGCCTCACTGAAAATATAGGGCAGCAAATTCATGCGGGTGTTGGTGTATTTGCGGAACATAGGGATGATACTGCTGTCACCCGTACGGCTCTGAACGTTCCAGGGAGAGCGTTCCTCACTGGGAGAAGGATTGGATTTCTCAGAGTGGAACTGCATAATCGGAGAAAAAGCAGCCATTTGAGTACTGCGCTTATAAAGCTCTGCAGAAGGGAAATTCCCCGTAAACCCGGCCAGATCCCAGCTCCAGAAAGGTACTCCTGAAATTCCGGCACTCAAACCGGCACTGAGAGCCTCCCGGAAAGCGGAAAAGCTGGAAGCCTGATCTCCTGCCCAAAAGACCCCTGTGGTCTGAACCCCTGAGGTTCCAGACCGGCTGAAGGTGATCCCCTCTCCTGTTTCTTTCTTAACAAAGTCGTTATAGCCCTTTATGTAGGCGTTGGGATATGCGTTTCGCATGGAAAGGTTCGTGCCGCCGTTATGAAAGGAAGTATTCTTACGCCAAACCATCTCTCCGCCGTCTGTTTTTACACCATCTATCTTAATGTCATTGAAAAGGTATGCCCGCTTGTTCATCCACCATGCCACTGCTTCAGGATTGGTGAAATCCAGCAGCAGACTGTTTCCGAACCATCCTGATTCCGGTATGCGGTAGGCTCCGTTATGACCGTCGGAAACTGCATATCCCTTTTGGAGCATATAAGCCTCATCATTGTCTTTCTGCGCATAGGCATAAGGTGTGTATTTTAAAACAGGAATCTGCCACAGCACCAGTTTTAAACCATTTTCGTGAAGAGTGTCTGCCATGGACTTTGGATTTGGCCATTTGGACCCATAGGTGAAATCCGAATTTTTAAGGGCAGCTGAGCCTGAAACAGGAGTATAGGAAGCATCATTCCAGACGTAAAAGGTATTTTCATCGCTCCACTGCTCCAGCACCAAAACCGTGGCAGGAATGTCGTTATTTTTAGACTGTTTCATCGCTCCCAGCGCTTCTGACTGGGTGTCCCATTCATTGGCAGACATCCATAGGCCAAAGGCCCATTTGGGAAGCTCCTGGGGCATACCGGAAATTGCATTATATTTTCCCACCACTTTCGCAGGTGTATCTGCACTGATCAGATAGTAATCCAACAAGGGGGAATCCACCTGTTCCGTGTCCGCTTCAAACACATACCGGTCCTTATTGGCGGCAGCCATATCGAACCTGGAATAACAGGTAGTATTCAAATAAATTCCGTAGCCTTTGCTGGTAACGAAAAATGGAACCGCCAGATAGGTCTTGTTTCCCTGATTCTGATACTGGTTATAAACGTAGGTTTCCACTACATCCCCCCGTTTTTCCGTACCGTTGTAACGCTCTCCGAAACCGTAGAAACGCTCATCGGAAGGAGAAAGATACCCATCCCGGAACTGCCCGATCACGTCTTTTCCGTCGGTCAGCCAGGACATCTCCTTGCCCGTTCCTCCGTTAGAGGTCAAAACCCTGTTTTGTTCGCAGCTGTATACCTCCAAAGCATATGGATTCTTTGTGACGGTGAGCCGCAGCTTTCCGGTTTTTATTTCTACTTTTTCAGCATCTTCTGTTACTGTGTAGCCGGAAATACCGGAGGCAAATTTCCCGTCTCCCCTTGGCGATAGCTGAAAACGAACTGTTTCCTCGTCCGTAAAGCTAAGAGCCAGCTTGGGCGAGAAATTCCCCGTATCAGCCTTCACATCAAAAATCACAGTCCCGTTATGATCGGAATTCAAAGACACGGATTTAACCTTTTCCCAGTCAGTCACGTGAAAGGTAAAGGGACCAATGGTTTTGGCGTTTTTGTCGTTTGCGTCTGCATGAACCGTATACTGCACAACATCCCCTTTTGCAAAGGAACCTAAATTCGCCTCCCAGTATGAATTATTTTCGCTGTTATAAGACCAGCCAGCCCCTACATCCGTCTTTTTGATACCATTGACAGTGTAGGAAATCCAAACCTTTTGTCCGAATTCCACAGGCCAGGTGGTGCTGTGTATCCGCACAGACTGGCCTGCGGCCGGATTCCTTGGTGATCGCTCCGTAGGTTCTATTTCATAAATATCATTTAACCCATAAGGATCGTGCCACGTTCCTTCCAGTGCAAAGGCTGTTGACACCTGAAGCAAAATACAACATATACTCAGTAAAACCGCCATAAGCTTTTTACTCATATTACCCCTCCATTTAGCATAAGTGTTAGTTCCCAGTGAAATGGTTTCTTTTTTGGTCGACCTAGTTCAAATACCAGACCAATATTTCTCCTTCCCGACATTCTTTGTACAAACGGCATGGACCCACTGTCTGTTCCCCTGTCCAATAATTAATCCAGTTTCCTTTTGGCAGATACACCTGCCTTCCTATCACTCCTTCCTCTAATACCGGTGCCACTAAAAGCCGGGAGCCGAACATATACTCATTGTCCACCGCACAGGCTTCCTTATCCTCCGGCCAGTCAATCACCAGTGCAGCCATGAGAGGGCGGCCCGTATCTGCGCTTACCTTTGCTTCCTTAAGAATATAAGGCAGCAGCCGCTCCCTTTCCTTTGTGTACCTGCGGCAAATGTCAAGGATCTCCGGCCGGCCGGTTACCCTGGCCATGTTCCACGGGCTTCTGTCGTTGATTTTTTCTTCCGCAGCGGCCAGAAGTTCGGAAAACTGGCCGGAAGCCGGTTCTGAGTGCCACTGCATGACCGGGGCAAAGCAGGCCAGACAGAAGGATCGCAGGTATAATTCGGCGGAAGGCAATTTTCCTGCAAAGCCTGCAAGGTCAAAGCCCCAGAAAACCAGACCCGACAAACCCGCGTTTAAGCCCGCCGTCACCACATGGCGAAGTTCAGCCCAGGTGGACTGCTGGTCCCCGGCCCAGTGAATCGGCGTAGTCTGGGCACCTGTGTAGCCGGCCCTGGAAAAGAGAATCCTCTCATCTCCTATAAAGTCTGTATACGCCTTAGTGTAAACCATGGAATAACCATTTTTCATTTGGCTTCCGATCCGCCCGTCAAAGAAGCGGGCGTCATCGTCATATACAAACTCTCCGCCGTCGGTCTTAAAGCCGTCCACTCCCATGTCAAGTAGATATTGCCGTTTTCCAAACCACCAGTCACAGGCCGCCGGATTGCTGAAATCCGGTATCATGGAACCGCCGAACCAGCGTCCTTCCGGTATCAGATAGGGGGAGCCATCGGCATTGGTGACAACAAAGCCCTTTTGGACCGCTTCGGCGCAGTCTGCCTCGTGCTCCGGACAAGTTCTCCCCGGCTCCAGCTTTTTCAAAACCGGAACCTGCCAGAGAATAAGGCGGATTCCCTTATCGTGAAGATCCCGGATCATTTTTTCCGGATCTGGAAAACGCTCTTTGTCAAAGCGGTAAAAGGTAGCTTCATCACTCCAGGCTTCAATCACCACCACAGAGGGCTTCATCCCCTGCCTGATAGCCTCTTCCACCATTTCCTCCACCACCTCCTGACGATCCCAGCGGTTAGCAGACATGAAAAGGCCAAAGGCCCAGTCCGGTGGCATCCTGGGCCGTCCCGTGAGTTTAGTAAATTCTTTCAGAACCTCTAAAGGCTTCCCCATAAATGTCCGCACTTCGTATTGGTCCGGAAGGGTAAAGACAATCCCTTCATCGGTTTTTTCCGTAACAACCGTAAACTTTTCCAGTGTATCCACGTAAAGTCCGCCGCCCCCGTCTGTTAAAGCAAAGGGAATGGGCAGATAGGTGGAAGCCCCCTGATTGGTAAAGGTTTCATATACGTGGTTTTCCCGGGCAAGGCCCTCCTGATTCAATGCGTCAAACCGTTCTCCAAATCCGTAAACAGACTGACCGGCAAGTAAATATTTCATCCTTTCACACCTCCTACCTGTAATCCTGCTGCAAAATACTTTTGTGCAAAAGCATAAACCACCAGAATCGGAAGCATGGAAACCAGGGCTCCCGCCATGAGTAAGTTGTATTCACTTTTGTACTGTCCGTTTAAGGAGCTTAAAATAATTGGCAGGGTAAACTTTGTCTTTGTGGTCAGCATGACCAACGGCAAAAGATAGTCATTCCATGCGTCCATAAAGCATATAATTGCCAAAGTGGCCAGACTGGACTTGCACATGGGGCAAATGATCCGTACAAAAACAGTAAAAACTCCCGCGCCGTCAATGGCTGGCGCTTCTAAATAGACGCTAGGAATCGTCATCATGCGCTGGCGCAGCATAAACACGGCAAACACCTTGAACACGCTTGGCAGCACCAAAGCCCCAAGGCTATCCACCAGTTTCAGCTCTCCCATCAGTAAGTAAAGGGGAATGAACAGCACCTGCGAAGGAATCATCATGGTTGCAAGGTAAAAAAGAAAAACAGCGTTTTTCCCTCTAAAATCCAGTTTTGCAAAGGCAAAGGCCGCCATGGAAGAGCTTATAATCGTCACGACTACGGAGCTGATGGATACCACAAGGGAATTAAATATGGAAACGGTCAATCCCTCTTTGCTGAATAAATCCGAGAAATTCTTTAAAGTCGGATTTCGGGGTATCCACTGGATGGGCAGAGCCATGATCGCACCGTAGTCCTTAAACGAAGTAGACAGCATCCAGAAAAATGGAAGCAAAGTCACAACCGATAGCAAAACAGCCGTTAAATGGTATAAGACTCCTGGTACCGCTTTACGTATCATAATATACCCACTTTCTTTGCAGCACGTTCTGCAATGCGGTAAAGGCAAAAATAATAACAAACAACACCCAGGACCAGGCCGCTGCATAGCCCATTCGGCCAAACTTAAAGGCGTATTTGTAAATCCGCTCCACCATAACCATGGTGGCCCCATTGGGCCCTGCATCGCCGTTCTTGGTCATGACCATGATCTGGGGGAAAAGCTGAAAGGCATTGATCAGGGACAGCATGATAACATAGAACAAAATCGGTGACAGCAGAGGCAGGGTAATGCATTTGAACTTATGGAAATATCCCGCCCCGTCAATGTCAGCTGCCTCGTAGTACTCCGGATTTATAGCCAAAAGACCGCTAAGCAGAATCATTCCGTAAAATCCCATATCCTTCCATACACTGGCCAGGACTATGGAAGGCATTGCCCATACCTCGCTTTGGAGCCATAAAGGCCCCTTAATCCCCAGGCTTGCAAGGACATTGTTAATTGGTCCGTACTCCGGACTCAGCATCCATTTCCAGATCAGTGCTCCCGCCACCCAGCTGGTCAGCACCGGTATGTAATAAAGCATCCGGTAAACCGGGGCAATGCGGCTCTTCTGCTGAATGATAAGGGCAACCAGTAAGGAAAACAGCAGAACCAGCGGAAGGTACAGCAGAATGAAATAGGCATTATGTCTCAAAACCGCCCAGAATTCAGAATCTTTGACAAGCTGGGAATAATTGGATACTCCTACGAACTTGTCGCCGACAAATTGGAAAAACCCGTGGAACAGCCTTACCCTGCTCATGCCCGACCAATCGGTGAAGCTAAGCATCAGCGAGACAAAAATCGGAATCAGATTAAACAATACAAGGCCGGCTAAACTGGGCAAAAGAAAGAGAAAGGCCTTTATCCCCTGTTTTTTATACATTTCAGTTCCCTCCTGTCAGGCACAATAAACGTCACTCCAAGTTGATCTTTTGTTCCAGCTCCGCCTGACACGCATCCAGTGCATCTTTAGCGGAAACGTTCCCGGAAATGGCGTTGTTTAAGTGCTTTGTGATAATCTCCTGCATTTCAGACTGCTGTTTTACCACCGGAGGTGTTACCAGATAGTCCAGAGATTTAAACACAGCTTCCCGATTCTCCGGCGGAGTGACTTTTAAATAGAAATCCAATACGTCTGAATAGGTAACAGGGGGCAGCTCCCAGCTTGAATCCACGCGGATCTGCGCTGCTTCCTTACTTCCTGACAGGAAAGCAGCCAAAGCGGCGGCGGCCTCAGGATTGGCGGTTTCTTTGTTTACCACGTACGCATTTGAGAAAAAGTGAGTGGCTTTTGTCGTATTGCCCGGTTCCATTGCTACGTCCCAGGCAAAATTGCAGTTATCCGCAAAGTCACCGAACGCCCAGATTCCGGTTATAATCATACCAAGACGTCCTGATTTAAACAAATCCCAATCGCCCATACCACCCATTTGTGCATCTGAGGGCATAATATTGCTGTCCTTCACCCAACCGGACATAATTTTCAGTGTTTCCACATTTTGCGGTAAATTGACCGTAAATTTCTTGCCATCCTCGCTTAATAAGTTTCCGCCATTCTGCTTCACCCCTTTGTAAAATTCATGGAAGCTTATGGGACGGTACAAACCGTAGGTGTCCTGGGAAAGGGCGCGGACTTTCTTTGCAGCCTCTAACATCTCCGCCCAGGTCCAGTCATCGGTGGGATATGCAGCTCCTGCCTTGTCAAATAAGTCCTTGTTGTAAATGAGCACCACGTTAGAGAAGGAATTTGGAATTCCAAGCTGCTTTCCCTTGTACTGAAAGGCTTTCAAAGCGGTTTGATTAAAGCCGGAAGAATCCCCCATTAAACCGCCCACGTCCAGAAGCACGTCTTCCGATGCATAGGCTACGAAATTCTCAAAATTCAGTTCAAATACGTCCGCCGCACTGCCGCCGACGACCTTGGACTGCAGCTGAGTGAAATAGTCGTCATAGCCAAAGCTTTGCAGTTCCACCGTGACGTCCGGATGCTGCTCATTGAATTTTGCAATCATCTTTTTCAGTGCTTCCTCAGACTCACCGTTGCCGGAAAACTGATCCAGCCGAATTGTAACGTTTTCTCCGGAAGCGGGCTTTTCTGCAGTATTGGAATTGCAACCGGAGAGCAACACTGATGCACATACCATTGCACTTACCCACCATATACATCTTTTTGTTACCTTCATCATCATAAACTGCCTCCCTAATAGAATGAATGGATATTGCTTCGTTTTCGCACAAGGATCATCGCACCGATCCTCTTTCTACCAAAGTTAATGGAAATACCCTGTTTTGTAATGTGTGGTTCTCATTGATCAGAAGCTTCACCGCTTCTGCGCCTTTTGCCGCCACATCCTGATGTATGGTGGTAAGAGGCGGATCACAGGCCTTGGAAAGGAGGGAATCGTCAAAACCTATGACGGAAATATCCTTTGGAACACTTACGCCCTTCTCCCGCAGTCCAATACATAAACCAAGCGCCAGAATGTCCGCACAAACAAACACCCCCTCAGGCCGTTCGTCCAGTCCCGCCAGATATTCTCCCATCTCACAGCCGTATTCAAAGGACACCTCTCCCGACAGCAGCAGGGACTTCGCTGCACTCATTCCGTACTCTTGCAGGGCCTTTTCATACCCTTTATAACGCAGGAAATTCACCCCACTATCGTTAACATGCCCGGTCACGTGTGCAATTTTTCTTATTCCCTTTTCCAACAGGTACTTCGTAGCCATGTACCCGCCCTGCAAATCGTCCACGCTGACCCTGTGGAAGCCGGATGCTTCGCAGTAACTGTCCACCAGTACCACAGGGATGTTTAAATTTTTCAATTGGCGGCATTCTTCGTCATCATTCATTCCCACTACGATCACTCCATCTAATCCCCTGGTTCTGGCCACCTCCGCATAAGTCCGACCGGATTCAGCACCGGATATCATAATGTGATAACCGCTTTTACGGGCGGTATACTCTGCCGCCGACATGAAATCCCCGTAAAAGGGATTGGAAAACATTAATTCCTTTCCTGATTCCGTCTGGGGAATCAGCACTCCTAATAAGTTACTTTTGTTGTTCACCAGGGTCCGTGCAGCCAGATTTGGAATATAACCCAGTTCCCTTATGGCGTCGTTTACCCGCTTAATCGTTTCAGCGCTTAAGCTTTGGGAGGGCGTATTATTAATCACATAAGACACCGTTGCAATGGAAACCCCCGCCAATTCAGCCACATCCTTTAAACCGGGACGCTTCATAAAACCACCTTCCTTTTTATCCCTTTTTCTTTTCTTCTGTTTCTATTCTTCCGCCTTTTTCGTCAATGACTGCCAGATACCGCTTTCCTTTTATAAAAAAGTGAAACGATAAATGTTCCCAGTCCTTTGGAAGCCTGGGAGACAGCTTTGGCTTGCCGTCCTTTCCCAGCGACAGTCCCGCGAAACCAAAAACCACTGCCTGCCAGGTAGCGCCTACTGCTGCCAAATGAATACCTTCCCGTCCTGTATTCTTCATCCGGTCTTCCAGATCCAGAAACAGGCTTTTGTCAAAATAATCACAAGACTTCTGCTCCAGGCCTAAATAAGCAGCCGCCCAGGCATGAATCCCAAAGCTTAAGCTGGAATCATGAAGTGTAAGCGGTTCGTAAAAGTCCCATATAGCCGTTTTCTGCTGTGCTGTAAACAATTCCGGCTTTAAGACCATGAGCAGTACCAAATCCGCCTGCTTTATCACCTGATACCTTTGGAGCCAGTCGAAATCGTACTGATGGTAAGATGCACTTCCGTCCTCGGCCTTTTTCCCGGGAAATTCTTCCAGCCGGAGGAAATTGTCATCCTGTATGTATAAATACCTGTCAGAATCATATTCCACCTGGCTTTTTTCTATGATGTCCTGCCATTTTTTCATTTCCTCAGCGCCGGCTTCTGCTTCCTTTCTCTGGACCGCCTCCAATGCCAGCTTAAAATTATTGCGGGCAAGAAGTACTGTATAGGCATTGTTTCCCGAAACGCCGCAGTATTCATCGGGGCCCTTAACAAAAAGCAGGTTATAAACGTCTTTTCTTTGGTCATAGGAAAATCTTCCGGCCCAATACCTGGCGGTTTCCACATACAGCTGTGCCGACCGGCGCATTAAAGTTTCATCTCCTGAAAACTCTAAGTAATTTTCAACAGCATAGGCCACGTCTGCGGTAATGTGAATCTCACAGCGCCCGATGTCCCAGCTTTGGCATTGTTCTATACCGCCTATGGAGCACATCCATGGATATCTTGCTCCCGGCAGGTTCAGTGCCTTAGCGTTCTTCTTTGCATCAGGCAGGGTGTTTAGGCGAAACAGGATCAAATCTCTTGCAGCCTGCGGATCCGTGAACAGATAAAATGGAAGCAGGAAAATATCCGTATCCCAGAAGCAGCAGCCCTTATACCGTCCATGGGTCAGACCCCTTGCACCAATACTGACTGTGGAATTGCCGTAAGGGCAATTCTGAATAAGCTGAAATATGTTGTACCGCAGAGCGGACTGAACAAAACTCCCGTTTCCTTTTTGGGTGACCTGTATATCAGCCTGCTCCCAGTGGGATCTCCAGGCAACCTCGCTGTTCTTTAGCAACTCTTCAAAGGAATGGTTGATAACGTGGGGATATAAGTCCTGCCCAACTTTAGGAAGTGTCTGCGAACCCTCGGAAGCTGCTTCCGGATCTTTAATAACTGCTTCCGTATACAGTATCTTTTCGATCCTCACCATTTCCCCTTCTGCCAGAGGAAAGTTCAGTTCTTTCGCAGGGCAGCCAGTCACCGAAGCGTCCTTAGCCGTGCCCTTGCTCTGAACCATGCGGGCAGTAATGGCTACCTGCAGGCGGCCGGATGCTTTGCTGTCAGCCTTTAAAAAACAGTAATTCTCTCCAGTCTCCGTTTCTGAAACAGAGAGCAAGGACACGGTATCCAAGTTTTCCTTGGTCTGGTCGTCATCTACAGGCAGGTTCACGGTATTACCGTCTATCCCCATGATAACTGTCACATCTCCGCTGTAGTTTAAGGCCGTAACCTCCAGAGAAAGAGCCGACACGTGTTTGTTATCCATGCTGATAAAACGGGAAATGTTGATTTGTGTCTCTCTTCCTTCCTGATCTTTCCACACCGACCTTCTTTCAAAAAGGCCGTTATGCATATCCAGGGATTGGGAAAAGGATAAGTAATCCCCGGTCCCCAGGAAAAGCTGAAAGTGAAACAGATCCGGCAAATTCACCATATCCGTAACACCGGGACTGATATATTCAAAGCCTCCTGCCAGATAATTGCAACGCTCGTGGTTTTTTGCTCCATCTATGTAAAAGGCACAGCGGGAACCCAGATAACCGTTTGCCTGGCTGAATATGTTTTCCAAAAGCTTTGGGTTCTCTCTTCCCTCACAGCTTATCTTCCATGGCTCATATTGAATCATGTTCCACACCTCCCTCACTTAGCCCTTCCATTAAGCAATAAGCCAAAAATCCGGCACAGGTTGCAAATGCTGCTCCCGTGGTACATTCACCGGTCATTTCATCCACACTTTCACAGGCAATTTCATTGTCCATGGAAACCCTGCGCAGAAAATCTAAAGACGCTTCCTTCCTGCCGCTGATCAGCCCGTTGGCAACACTCAGTATCCAGGGATGGGGCGCATGGGGACAGCCAATATCGGAAAAAGGCTTTCCCGCAAAAGAATATGCATAATCCGTACTCCGCAGGATCTCAACTGTGTTCTGCCAAACGGGGTCTTCCCTGGTACAAAAACCTAAAAAGGGCAAAATCTCCAAGCTTCCCGGCGGTTCGTCATATACATTCCAGTTTCCTTTTTCATCAACGGACCAGACAAATATCCTTTTTCCCTGATACTCCTTAATGCAATGGGTGCAAATGGCATGAAACAAATCTGAAGCTTCCTCTTTCAGCCACTTAAGCGTTTCAGTAGACCATAAATTCCGGTACAGTTTTTCTAAATCCCGCAGACAACGCCAGGTCAGAACATTGTCATATGTGCCATAGGGATAAACCCGCATATCGTCTGTTGGCTGTAAAAAGGTTTCATACAGATGAAGTGCTTCACTTCGCTTGGTCTTTAAAATCGATAGGATTTTTCTTACTCCTCGCTCAATGTGGCTTTCCTGCAAACAAGCAGTCTCTCCTGTAGCATTAACATAACGGCTAAGAGCCATTATGGGAGCACACAGTTCATCCAGTTCAAAGCCCGGTTCCAGCACTGTCCCGTCTATGTAGCGGCTGTGAATGCCAATTTGTTTCATCTGACGGGTAAATACGTAATCCAGAAGTTCCTTTGCATACTGCGGATCTGCCTTCAGTATGGAAGGAAAGCTCCACAGCAGGCTGTCCCTGTCCCAATAGGCTGCGCTGACGTAATATCTGGGGCTTCTGGAAGTGACCATAACCACTTCCTCCGTATCCATGGTCATACCCGTGGCAAAAAAGAAATTGAAAAACAGGTTTCTGTTTAACAGGGAATCCACATCCGGCATGCCCACAGTTTTCCGTCGCTTACGAAGCCAGCACAGAGTTTCCTCATAAACCGCATCAAAGCTCTGCCGCAAAAGCTCCTTAGCCGCCGTGGCCGCAGAAACCTCTTCAAAACCCACTCCCCAGAAAATTTCAAGCACCGCCGATTCACCGGATTTTAACCGGCAATCATGGGTCCCCTTGTAGGATATTTCCTCTCCCTGTTCAAATTCCCATTTCACAGGCAAAGCCGCCATGGGTGCAAATGCCATAACCGGCATTCCAATGGACAAATCAAAGATTGGGCCGTCATTCCAGACGGAGCTGTATATCGTTCTCTGCCCCACAACCGTCTTATCCTCGTTAACGCTGTGAGTCACTTTTCCCCAAGCCCCGCTGAAGCCACAGGAAATCTCCCGATCTTTACCGGAATGATTCGTGATGGTCAAGCGTATGGCAAAAGCCTTCTGACCAATGGGCGCCAGAAAAATTCCCTCGGTACAAATGCCGTCCTTCTCCGATTCAAACCTGGGAATCCAGTCACATTCCCGCTTCCATTTCAAATCACAGAGCAGGTCTCCTTCCTCCGCCTGCACAAACGGCCGCATAAGAGGTTTGCTTTCACCGCCACAAAAAGCCAGCATCCCTTTGTAACCCATATGCAGCACCGTAAAACTTTCTATGGACGCTGTGGCCTGGTTCAAGGTCGGCAGGCTGACAAATTCGTTCCCCGTAGGTATATAGCAATCTTGCATAAAAAACACCTCCCTGATTTTCACTGAAACGTTTAAGTAGTTAGTAAAAAAATTTTACATTGCTATTGTATAGTAATTATATACTGCGTTTCCATTTTTTGTCAATGCATTTTAGTAATTTTTTCTCAATTAATACATTCCTGAATAGCAACATATTCTCTTACAAAGCATATTCTGCGTAATTCTATCCTTTAAGTTTTTGGACATATCCACTTCTCTGCCTGAAATGTGACTCCTCTTTGTTGGTTTTATAAATCTATCATAAAAACCGCACGTTTAGAACAAGATCGAACAGTCATGGGATTAGGATAGATCCATACTCGTGAGAAATCCTATCATACATCCAAACCAACAGAGCAAAATCTTCATAGGCAACATCATTACGAAGTCATCCCTAGGGTCCATCTATAAATTGATAAGTCTATTGCAACACTATCTAAATAATTAAAAAACGGATTTAAAATTAAATTGCAAAATTATGCTGGCAGTAAAGTCTTGGCTTTTATAGTTTCTATAGTAAAAATGAAAAGTTAAAAGAAGAATTGCTGGAAAAATCAGATTGGATTTATAAATATTAGTTCAATTGTGTATTTTGAAAGAGCCAACCTTCCATTATGATGAAAGGTTGGCTCTTTCGACATAGTTTCTGAATCTGCAGATCCCAGGGCATGTATTCTTCCGGTCCCAGTTACGTATTGGCATTGACCATATCTTAGTGGCTTTAAATATATAAAAATACAAACACTTTAATAAAGTTCCGTCACTTGGAAACACTTACCGTTCAATCTTGACCATACGGTACATCTGCTGCACTCCTACGGCTCTGATCCTCAAGATGATAGACCGTCATCAGCTCCTGCCAGGTCATGCATATGCATTTCATATGCTTTTGAAACAGCTTTAAATGCATTGATTCTCCCATGACCGGTATAATTATCAAAACCTTTAGCGCCAATGTCATCTGCAGTATTTCGGATTATTTCTTCGACTTCACTTGCTTTTAGTTCTGGAGCAACGGAAAGCACAAGTGCTGCAACTCCTGCAACATGCGGGGTCGCTGCAGACGTACCGTTAAAATCTTCTACGTAATTATTAGAACTATAGCCGTCCTTTTTCATAATATCAGTTGTGAAAATATGAACACCCGGGGCTGCTACATCAACTTCCGGACCATAATTACTACCCCACCAATATTCGCCGTCTTTACTTGTCTTACTTTTTCTTTCTCCATACTCATTACATGCTGCAACAGTTATAACATTATTTAGACTACCAGGAAAAGAAACACTGCCATTATCATTGCCAGCTGCAAAACAAACAACGCAGCCTTTTCCGTTTCGGCCATTTCGTTTGGCATAATTTATTGCATTTGTAATTGTTTGGCTGTCTTCTCCGCCTCCCCAGCTGTTACTAAGGACATCCGCTCCTCTGTCCACAGATTTAATAATTCCATCTGCAATTTTTGCATCATCAGTAACCCATAATCTTTCGCCTCCTTCCATAACTCCATATGCAATTCTTATCCCCATTATTTTACATTCCGGAGCCACGCCGGCGATTCCTTTATTATTATTACTTTTTGCGGCCGCTATGCCTGCACAAGCAGTTCCATGGGCATCAGCACTTTTAGGAGTTGGATCGTTACGCTTGTAACAAGCATCATACCCGGTTACCAGTTTATCCGATACATTTAAATCTTCATGTTTGTAATCCACACCTTCATCAATGATAGCAATAATAATATCTTTATTTCCTTTCGTAATTTCCCATGCTTCTGAAATATGGATGTCTTCGCCCGCAATTCCTCCAGTTTGCCCAGTATTGTTAAGAGCCCACTGCTTGTTTACATATGTATCATTACTTATTGCTGCCATAGGCTTTAGCAACCGAACAAAATTAGGTTGTGCATATATTACCTTATCACTTTCATGATAAGTATTTGCCATCTCCAATGCACTTACTGCTTTACCTTCTGTGGTTTCCACAAGATAAGAATTCTCCTCCCAATTAATATTTTCGATAATTTTAACATTATTAGAATCATTAATTTTATTAATTTCTTCTCTTGTTACATCTGGTTCAAACTGGATAATAAACTGATTTGTAAGTATCATTGGTGTTTTATCTTCTGCTTCTAATACCAGAAAATCATCTTCTTGCTGATTTTTGCTTGAAAATGAAGTAGTTTTAGAAACTTGACTTATTGTCTCTAATATAATACCATTTTTTAAATCAGTCATTTTAGGTTTTAGGTTAGAGGTTAAAGATTTGTATTTACTTTCCATATAACCATTATCTTTAGATGCCCGATATGATTCAGATTTTTTTAAGGTTATTTTTTTTCCATTGCTCCAATAATTAAATTCCATAATAATTCTCCTTCTATTATTTTTTGAATTTGCAAATTCAATAATAAGAAAGAAAAATTAATCATATTTGTAAACTTGAAACGTTTCTTTAAGGTCTATGAAGCAGCGGTTGGTTGGGTACCCTGGAATTGCCTACACATCGGTAGGCCGCAAATTTTCTCTTTCCGATTCAACATGTTGCGAAGATATTTATCCTAATGTGGGTATCGGTATAATGTAGAATTTTAAGATATGAATAATTTTGAATTCAATATTGGAGATTTTATAAATGTTAAATACGGTGAACTCTTGTTACAATACATTTTAATTGAGCCTGTTTTCAGTCTAATTAAACAATTTATTTATTCTAATTTTAGCCTTGTAGAAGCGGTTATTATCTTCTTAATTATCGATCCTACAAGGATTCTAGGGGATTGGGGCTAGAAGACTTCCACGATATTTTAATTTGCAACGATAGGACTCAGATAATGTTACGATCAACAAAATCAAAACAGGTAAATGGTACCTTAACAGGCTAACCTGCCACGGTACCATTTACCTTTAGCAACATAAAGTATAATTTTCTAAATGATTCCTTACTAACGATTCGCCAGTTTCCTGTTCATATCTTCCCATGTTACACCCTTTGCGCCATAAGAACCATCATATGATAAAGGAAATCAGAAATCTCATATTTCATTTCTTCAGAATTGGATTTTTTTGCAGCGAAAATAATCTCCGTCGCTTCTTCCTCTAGCTTTTTTTTTACTTATCAATACCTTTATCAAAAAGTTGTTGTTATAGGAGACTTGCTTTGGATTTTCCTTTCGGGAGTATCAAATCAGTGTGTTCTCCTGATTAAGGTATGCCATCATTATAGATTTTATACTTTAAAGTAGTTCTATTATCTTCTGGTTCTTGTAATAAAAAATTAGATTTTTGTATGGATTTGTAATTTCAAGTATAAACTCCCTCTTTATCTTTGAATTAAAAATGGACCAAGGCCCACCCCTCTGTTAAAAAGTTAATTTATTCTGTCCGTAGCCACCCAGCAGGTTTTTTGTCTGTACCAACATAATAACATCCATCTTTGTTAGTCATGCTAAATCTCTGACGTGGCTTTCCATACACATTTTGCTGTATAACTTCGATGTCGTTTTCCGTAACCTCAGTTATTATAGCAACATGTCCATATTTCGTATCTGTAAACACGATCAGATCATCTTCTTTCGGAGCGACATTTCCTCCATTATAATATTGGAGTAATTCTCTTTGCACATTCATCTCTCCCTGTTTCGTACTATACGAAAAGTAGTCTTTTGCATTACCATATAAATCAGGCATTTTATGCCCCTTTGCTTCATAATAGAATCGCTTTATAAATTCTACACACTGCCAACTGCGTCCATAGTAGTAACCATCATCACTAAAATGTTTGCCATATGATTTTGTATAAAAATAACCGATTAAAACAAGTATCCTTATTTTTTTCATATTAATCTCCATTCCGCGTACCTTCGAGCGCGGTACAAATAGTCATGAAAGTTTTTCAATTACCACTCTGTGATGTAAAATAACTAGTAAGAAGCTATACTACAAAGCACGGTGTCCTTCCATTTTTTCTGGATTTTTGACCTGAATAATATAACTTTCATTCTTATACAAATTTATCTTTAACGATATCTTTTATAAACACCCTGTTCTAAATCTGAATGATTGAATCCGTAGCAGGAACTTTTTCCGTCAAAATTTGTATCATTGTATGAAAATGGAATCTCCAACCACCATTTATATATTTCCAAGACGTTTTTTTCATTTTTACTCAATTTTCCTTTAACTATAAAATAGTTATTATATTCTTCATATTCATAGGAATGTATATTTTTTAAAATTGTATCAAAAGAATATTCTGGTAAATTTCCTTTTAAATCTATGGGTATCTTCTTTTCATCCTCTATCAAATACCATTCCAGAGATTTACCGTTCCATCTTGGTTCTATTTTATAATAGCCATCCTTTTTAAGATAATAATTACCCTCAGAGTTCTCCATAAAAATATCATAATAAACTGTTGGATGATAATCTCCATTGATTAAATCATACTCATCCAGACAATCCTTAGGATAATAAAACCTTTGTTCCGGGCGATACTCCTTATATCCATAATCCCTTTTTACTGGCTTTATTATCTCCCAGTCTTCTACGTAAAAAACAATCTGATCTACATATTCTGAAAAATCTTTAATTACATAACCCTTTACCAAAAACTTATTCTGCTCTGAACCCATAAATATGTAAGACAATTCTTGTCTTGGATCTTTTCCCAATAATGCTATAGGTTTTTTTTCTCCATCTTCCTCATAAAAATATTGTCCTTCCATTTTTTCTGGATTAGTGACCTGAATAATATAACATTCATCCCTCTTCACCATTCTTTTTGCATATCTCATTTCTATTGCCGGTAATGCAATTGGAAGAGAATTTGCCTCACGGATTTTATTTCCCACAGAACATAAAAGAATTAAAATCATTGCTAATAAAAATACATAAATTCCATTCTTTATTATCCTTTTCATTCATTTCTCCCCTATTTTTTTATATTTTGCTACTACAGATATCCATTATACCGGTCACTGTATAAGTGTATGTTAAGAATCCCCGTGGTTCTCCCCATGTCCCTACAATGATTTTCCAATCATCTCCTCTATTGTTAACCATAGGATACTGCAATGAGCCTTTATCCGCATATCCATATTTCTTACCCGCCTTATCCAGCCTTTCTCTATCAATTTTTCTACTTTGCTTTTCCTTCCATTCTTCCGATGTGTCAAATATTTCTCCCACTGTTTCTGCTCCCTTTTCACCTGTAATATATCTGGCTATTTTCTCTGCCTTCTCTTTTGATATTTCCTTGAGTCCGTTGATATAATCAGAAACTGCAGGATCAGGCATACCACCAGGGAGATTGAAAGCCGCATTTATTTCATCCATGGTACTGTTGATAAATATATAGTTCGATCTGGCATTTTGAAAAGCATGGCTAATCCCTATTGTCTTATCCGCCCATAGTTGGGCAAAACGAAGTCCATTTTTATCTGCAGTCCCAGCATTACATGTATAGAAATAAGTTTCCATATTACCATTATCAAAAGCTTCAGATAGTAAACGGTCTATATCCGATTGCTTAAAATTAAGTATTGATTCCAAATTCTCCCCAGTTTTAGAATATTTATTCATTTCATATCCAAATGATAATTGATTCTCTGCTCCACCAGTATACAATGGTGTTTGTCCATGACCAAAGACAGACATATATGATATTTTATTTTTTTTTCTTCCTTCACTTTTCCCATAAATGCTTTTAAAATTAATGTAATTAATAAGCTCGTCATTCTTCTTAATAAGCTGAATTTTTATGCCCAAATTTTTAGCCGTTTCTTTAAAATGTTGATTATCATTGCCACCAATTTTATACAGTAATTCTGAATAATACACCAGCCATGTAATATGATCTGGTTTTGTCCCTTTCTTAATCCTTACATTTATATCATGCAAAGCCGCTTCTATAAATTGATATATAAATCTACCTTCCGCTTGCAACCCAGAAACTATAATTTCCTCATAATTATTTTTCTCCTTCGCTTTTTTATTTGGTGCGCCAGTTGTCACTTTGTTCAGACTTGTACTAAAACCAATGACACATTTTCCATTATCATTCATCTCTATATTTATTTTTCCTACCTGAGGCGAACTATTAATGACACTCAAATAAACCTCAGTAGAAATTCCATTCATACTTTCCGCTTTATAAACCTGAGGTTGTGAAGCAAGCATCGATTGGTATGTAGAATTGTAATTTCCCGGTATCCATATTTTCTCTTCTTTTGTTACTGTTTTATTTAATTCCTGCTTTGCATTCCCTTTTATCTTGATTGCCTCTCCATTAAAATTAAGCTGATCCACTAAATTAAAATATGTTTTTCCCATTCTGCCTCACTCCTATAGGATTTCTTCTAACTCCCCCATATGCTCACCATATAAAATGACAAACTGCCTCTCTCCTGCCCATTTCTTCACTTCCAGATCTTTTATCAGCGCGTCTCCTAATACCTTAAAATACTTCAGACCAACTCTCCAATAATAAGAAATGAAAAGTCTTCTCAACACTTCTACTTCATGAGATTCAACCCGAACAAACCTTTTTCTAAGCTCTTTCTGCAAAAAAGCCTCGTCTTCTTCTATATTCTGATATAGAAAATACAGATGCCAATACATACTTTTCCTTTTCTCATCTGCAAACAACAATTGATTAAACAAATTTATTTCATACTCATAAGTTCCCGTAACCAGACTGCTATGAAGATAACTGATTCCAAGAAATAAAACTTCTTCCTGTTCTCCTTCCTCTTGCTTATAAGCGGTATCAGACAGGAGATTTTCAATGATGCTATTGCAAAAATCCCTGATAATCTCCTCTTGATGTTTTTGAAAAAACGCTTCCACCTGGTTTTGTTTCTCTTCCAATCGCTTTTCCCATAACGGAGTTGCATACTCCCTCAATTTTTCTATGTCATTCATCCCTTTTTCTTTCTTCTACTAATTTAATTTTCTATTTTCTGACCTGAATCAATTGGATATATACAGCCGCCTCCATACTTACATACTAAAAATGATTCATTAGTAGGAATGCTGTGATACGTTTGATCCCCGATATCCCAAACCAACATCTCTTTCTCTGTTCCTTGCCACACCTGTGATAATTCCATCATACATTCCGGGCCATAATCAGAGATCTGCTTTCCACTGATACTCTCATTGGCTGGAATAACCTTCTGCTTTTTTTCAAGCCCCGGATTTCCAAAAATTTGCGGAGCATGGCATACTCCACAGGTTCCTGTTGGTCTGTCTTTATCTGTCAGCACTTCATCGCATCCTACATAGGTAAAGCTTGATGAACCCTTCTTTAGCTTTATTACTTTTTTTCCATATTGACACGCCACCAAAGCCCCATCTACCAGAAACTCTTTATAGATTTTACTTTGATCCATACCCTCAATCTCACGCATCATTTTCTCTATGCGCATATCTTCCTCATTGTGGTCTGAGTATTCCATTCTTTTGTTATCTTGAGCCTCCTTCATGCACCAGCCCCTCCTTTATTAAGATTTGCCTAATCTATAAAAAATGTTCTTTCGTTGTCAAAAAGATACTTTTTGCTATATCTTTCCAATCATCAGCTTCATCAAATAAACAGTTAAATGTCTCCTGTAGAATTTTATTTTTTATAGAAGTCATGCATACCAGATTATATATCTGTACATCAATACCTGAGCTTTTATAGGAAAACATTTTAAAATACTGTTCTTTTTGTTTTTCTTCGAAGACCTCCAATATTTTTACTGAAGAATTTACCTGCTTTAAAACTGCCTGGAACTGGTTCGCAATTTCATTTATTCTCTCAGGTTCTCCTCCCGGTATATCAAAAAGATTAAATGTAAAATTAATGGTGCCATCCAGACTTGTCTTTATAATCTGCGGTCTGAATTCGGAAGGGTATTTTACCGCTGCGATAGCAGACGGCATATCAATAAATGTAATCGGCAGCATAATATCTACCTGATTACGAAACAAATATTCTGTTTTGAACTCGATCAATTTCTTGTTTACATAAATTCCGGTATCCAATGTTGTATGTTTCTGTTCCTTTTGGTTCTGTCTCATTTCCAAAACTGCTTCATCGAAGTATGGCAAGCTTAAACCTCCTTTTTTATCCTATGATTCCCTTTATCTCATCCGATGCTTTTAAATCAATTCTTTCTGCCTTTAACCGCACCTTCTCTTTTGCTTCTATTTCAATCTTTTTTCCGCTTCCGATATATATTCCTGCTTCATCTTCTAATACCAATTTATTTTCTTTTTTTGACATCTCCAGTATACAGGGATAAAGCTTTATCTTTGCACTATCAGAAGTTTGCATTATTCGATTTTGATAATGTTTTCCATAATTATTTTCTGCCCCGTCCCTATGCAGACATACCTTAACCACTGCCTCTCGTTCATCATAAGATGGCATAGTCAAAAGTACAGGACTCCCCTTTTCAGGCATTGCATACATCATATTCCCTGTCTCTGGCCTCCATGGGTACAAATAGGCTCCATTCTTTTCATCACCATCTATCTCCAATTGAACAGCCACATTCTCCCCGACAACCTGTTCTACTATTCCATATAGCTCCCGGCCGGTTAAGTCTTCATTGTATATTACATTCTGCCTAATGGCAGATTCCTCACTAAGCGTATAGGTAAACAGCATCTCTCCCCGGTCAAATTCTATTATTCTTTTATAGATAACCAATGTTTTGCCCTGAAATACCGTTTTGTCTCCAATCTGATAAACCTCTTTGCTTTTTACGATATAACTTTGTTGACTTGATTCAAGCTCTATCATCATCTCATAAGAGTTCTTAAAAAATATTGGTATCTCTATTCCCTGTCGCATCCCTAACCAAAACGCCGGTTTCCCTGTAAGCAGATCGCTGATCACAGATTTACCTAAGTGACTGGCAATCCGTTTTACAAACTCCCAATCTGTTTCCATGTATTGAATGAGTGGTTTTAATATTTTCATGCTATTCCCACATGTTATAATTATATTAGCCCCTTGTTTAACCGCTATTTCTTTAGAAATATCAGCATATGTCATCTCCGTATCCTGAAAGGATCTCTTTTTTCTTTCAATATCTAATTTCCACGTTGCTGTTATTCCTTCTACACAGATCTGAGCTGATCTACCTTCAAATGTAATTTCATAATTCTTCACTAATCCATTAAATAGTACCTTTTCTTCTCCCTGCCAATTTATTTTCAATTCAATGGGCGATTTCAGAAAAAGTTGATTTGGACTTTTCAATGCTGCTTCATAGGGAATTTCTCCTTTTAGTCTTAAGCAGCCATGTTCATTTACTTCCCATTTAGCAGTTAACCCAATGACTTTACTCAACGGTATTTCTATATTTGTTACTAAATATTGGTTGATCCTTAACTCCATAATTCTCCCTTCTCCTAATGAAGGCGAACATGCATGCCTTCCATTGATATACCATCGCTTATATTAATTGCTGAATCCCCTTGCTTTAAACGGAGTTTTGAAGAAGCATTCATAACTATATCCGCTGTTTTGCTGGTTACAGAAATTCTTTCGCCCGCCTCCAGCAACACAGAATAATTACTCTTCATTCGTATTCCTTTTCCATCTGACAATTCAACAGATATTCCACAATTATTTGTAAGAAGTATGTAGTCTGGAGCCAGGCAAATTTCCTTACCCTGTCTATTTTTGAATATCTTTTTTTCCGGCATCGTCCTTTCATCACTATATTCATGCACCGCACTGCTTACATAAGCATCAGAAGCTCTCTCTGACGGAAAGCGTAAATGAACAGTGTCGCCGCACTCTGGCATACAATACCAACCAGTTCCATCCGGTGACGAATAAACAGTAGAAAAGGGAAACCATTTATAACCGGTGGATTCTCTGTTTTCATCCTCTGATACACTGATCTGAACCATATCGTCCTTCACTGATTTAACACTACCCCTTAATGCAGCTCCTATTATCTGCTTATTAAATCTTCTTTCCTGCATTAGTGCCTTTTGGGATTTTAGAAAATATGTATGGTATAATTCCTGTCCTTTCATAGATGATTCTATGCGATAAATAAATAATTCTTTTTCTAAAAAATCTACACAGGCGCCAATTTCATAAATTTCTCTGCTTTCTACCTCATAATATCCGCTTTCTTCTTCATCGATATAAATTGCCTGTAGTTTCTTTTTCTCAAACTCCGCCAGATCTCTGCATATTTTATAGGAAACAGTCTGAGTCATTGTTCTTTTTTTCCACTTTGGCAGACCAAAATAGTATTTTACTCCACCTGTCTGGGTATCAGGCACTACTACTGTATGAAGATAAGACGCAAGCCGCTTTATAAAAGTCCAGTCAGTTTCTTTATACTGCATAATGAATTCCGGTATCGGACTTTCTTTTCCACAGGTCATGATCATATTGCCATTGTCATAGAAATTATTGCAGGTCTCTAAAACTGTACGATAAGTAATTAAAGTATCCTGAAATGTTCTTGTATGGGCCGATCTTTCCATCAAGCATGTACCTGTCTTTACTTCAAGAGTCATAACTGCAACACCATTTTCTACCTTAATGTCAAATATGGTTAAATACCCAAACAATAAAGTATAACATTCACCATTCAATTCTGATGCAGTAATTTTTACAGTTTTAATATTTCTGGCAGTTTTAATATACTCATCCAGCCTGGCTATTGGTATAGCTCCTGTAATTTTAACATTGGCATGCTCGTTTACCTGTTTGATACTTTGATAATCTATCACTCTCATTTCATTGAATGGTTCTACTTCAATTTTTTCTGCTCTCATATTTTCCCCCTTCGCTTAATATAACTTCCTGTAATCCGATTCCTACAGCATTTCTTCTCAATATACTCTCTGCAAAATCGAGACTGACTATGGTATGCCTATTTTCTTTATATTTCACTCAGAAAATATTCCTTCCTTCTACCCATGCCGGGGTTTTAATTTTCTCAGTGACAATAGTTTCTCTGCCTTTTAGATTAATTAATTCAATATCACTGCTCTCCTCCATAACTGGTAAATAATACTGCTTTTCTAACTTATTCTTAATATCCAAAAGTATGATTTCTCTGAAAACAACTTCATCTCTATACAGTCTTATTACTTCTTTTATCATTGGTGAAACCAATAAAAAGGGAAATGATATGATATCTGTAAAAATAGTATTTGGAGATGAAGTGATCATTAAAACCTTTCTTCTCGGCAGCTTTTGGTAAGTCTCCCAGTTTATTAAACGAACTTTTATTTCTTCATACCAGTTCGTAATCTGGGGGGAGGTCCTATATGAATCATTAACACTTATATCAAAATATTTCATAAAACTACTCTCCTTTAATTTTGTATATTTTATAGTCTGAAATTTGTTGTCCTTACCTAATCAGGATCATTTAAATAACGGGTATAAATACTGCATCTGCTGGTTACTCCATGATCTTTTTCAATCAATATCCTGCCCCTTTCATATCTGTTACTAATTTTTTGCCTTATTATCCCTTTTTTAACGATATGTATCTACTAAAAATTATCATCTTACGACATTAATTTCAACCCAAGTGCCAAAATTGTACACGTTGGCTTCCGAAATTGTACATCGCGTTTAATTTAATCATGTAATCAGGAGTTAAACCAGTATCCATATACAAAAATCAGTTATTGTATATTTTTCTATATGCATTGATAAAATGCTATTATAAAAAAACAAACAAATTAATTAATAATAGCCCGCGGCCCTAGAGCTATACTCATTGTAATCCCGTGAATATACGATTATAATAATTATACAAAATCTGTACATATATTGCATAGCAGACCACGCACCAATCGCCTATTATAGGAATTACGGAGGAACGACACATGAACAGCAGTAAAACTTTTGATGATGTAATACAATACCTTGAAAAAAGCATATCCGACGGTTCTGAAATCGATTATAACGAGATTTCCAAAATAGCCATGAGCCCGGCAGCTTTATTCCAGCGCATTTTTATATTCGTATCAGGTATCAGCATTGCCGATTATGTAAGAAAACGCAGATTAACATTAGCTGGATATGATTTAAAAAACAGTAATATTACCGTTTTGGATGTAGCGATTAAGTATGGCTTTCACTCCCATTCTGCCTTTTCACGGGCATTTAAAGAGCACCATGGAATTACACCATCAGAAGCCAAGTCTGATACTGATAAACTGAGTAATTATCTTCCGATTAATTACCTGGAAATGAGATTTATAGGAGGGAAACGGATTATGGCAGATATGAAAAAGATAATTTATAAGGAAACAAATGAACGCCTGATGGTAGGTCTGGGTCGAGAAACATCATTTTTTGAAGCAGGGAATGTATGGAAAGAATTTTTTGAAGGGGATGCAATCGAAAAACTGGGTTCTCTTTCTGATTCAACATGTTGTGATGATATAGATCCCAATGCGGGTATCGGTATGATGTATAATTTTGAAGACATGAATAATTTTGAATTCATTATTGGAGATTTTATAAATATAAACACCGAAATTCCAGAAGGTCTGACCGCAAAACATGTTCCCGCAGGTTTAACTGCCCACATTCAGATTGAAGGAAGCAATGTTGCAGAAATACTTGATTCCGCATATTTACTAATCACGGAAGCCATTGAGAAAACTGGTAAACAAATTGATCAGGAACATTTCTACTGGTGTGAAGTATACACAAACGAACGTTATTGTGAGCCTTTAAACCGGGGCGAAAAGGTTATTATTGATTATATACTTCCAGTTATATAAAAGGTAAATGGTACCTTAACAGGGTTAACCTGCCAAGGTACCATTTACCCTTAGTGATTCCTTACTAACGATTGGCAAGTTCTCTGGTAATATCCTCCCAGGTCACTCCCTTTTGCGCCATCAGAACCATCATATGATAAAGAAAATCGGAAATCTCATACTTCACTTCTTCGGAATCAGGATTTTTCGCAGCGATAATAATCTCAGTCGCTTCTTCACCCAGCTTTTTTAAGATCTTATCAATGCCTTTATCAAAAAGGTAATTGGTATAAGAGCCTTCCTTAGGATTTTCCTTTCGGTCAAGAATGACTTCAAAAACTTCTTCAAACACTTTTAGCGGATTGGAGTCCTGGTATTCTTTCTTTACCAGTTCCTGATAAAAACAGCTTCTGGAACCCGTATGACAGGCAGCCCCAATCTGATTTACCTTGGCAAGAAGGGTATCGTTGTCGCAATCCAGAGACAGTGATTTTACATACTGATAATGACCGGAAGTTTCACCTTTCAGCCAGAGACTTTGACGGCTTCTGCTGTAATAAGTCATCAGTCCGGTTTTTAATGTTTCTTTAAAAGCTTCCTCATTCATATATGCCAGCATGAGAACTTCACCGGTCCGGTAATCCTGGGTAATAACAGGAATCAGTCCGTCTCCGTTTAATTTAAATTCAGAGAATTCTATGGAACTTTCAAATGTTTCCACTGGGATCCCCTGTATCTTTAATTCCTGTTTTATCTCCATACAGCCAGTTTTTCCATCAGAAATGCCAATGATTCCTGCAATGTTCTCTCTTTTTAAAGCATCTGCCAGGAAGAAAGAATCGTCACTAAGTCCGGTAATAATAAATACCTCTTCCCGTGCAGATACTTCATCAAGTCCATTTTCTGAAAGAACACCAGCTCCTAAAATCATAGCAGAGGCTCCCAGCTGTGCGTATTCTTCTGTATGAGACAGATAGGATATGTCGGGTAAATATGCATAAATCTTATCGTCTCCAAAACGGTCAGATGCTTCCTTCATCATATCTACATTTTCTTCCAGACTCACATCAAGAAAAGCCGCTTTGGCACCAGCATACAAATATTTTTTTACATCCTCCAGACGTTTTACCTTTCCGCCTGCAAGGACAGGAATATCCGAAACTCTTCCAATCTCTTTCATCAGACCGATGGTGCGCTCATGATCTGCTTCCGTCTCTGAAATGTCATAGAGAAAAAGTTCATCTGCGCCATTATCTCCAAAAAAGCAAGCCAGAGAAAGAGGACGTTCCTCATAACAGACGGATAAATCATCAAGTCTCCATGCTTTCCCTTCCCGTATTCCGAAACCTGCAATTAATTTTTTACATTCCATCATATTTCCTCCCTTGATGGGTCTTTACAGTTCAAAGGTCTTAACTGCCTCCGAAAGATCAATCCGCTTTTCATACAGGGCTTTTCCAATAATTGCACCCTGAACCCCTGCCTCATATAATTGTCTTAAATCTTCCATGGAAGACATACCGCCGGATGCGATTACATCAAGGCCTGTTTCATCCGTCAGCTTTTTTGTATAAGCCACGTTTGGACCGGAAAGCATTCCGTCCCTTGAAATATCCGTATACACAATGTGGCGGATGCCGTATTCCTTCATCTGGGAGCAAAGACAGGAGGCTGTGATTTCGCTTACTGTTTCCCAGCCCTCAACCGCAACCATTCCGTCCTTGGCATCCACACCTAACACGATTCGGTCAGCTCCAAACGTTTCAATCATATCTCGTATAAACTCCGGCTGCTTTACCGCTTTTGTTCCGATAATCACCCGGGCTACTCCTAAGGAAAGCATGGAAGCAATGGCCTCTTCACTGCGAATCCCACCGCCGATCTCCACAGGGATCGAAACTGTATTCACAATTCTGCGTATTACCTCCTCATTAACCGAATGTCCGGCCAGTGCGCCATCTAAATCAACCAGATGAAGATAGGTAGCACCCTGTTCCTGCCACAGTGCTGCTATCTCTTCCGGTTTATCAGAATATACGGTAATCTCTTTAAATTCACCTTGCTTTAAACGAACACATTGTCCATTCTTTAAATCGATTGCTGGATAAAGCTGCATATGGGTTCTCCTTATAATGTACCTTTTGTAGATAAAACGCCGGTAATCCGTGGATCCGGTAAAGTGGCATCATCAAGCGCCTTGGCAAATGCCTTAAATACCCCTTCAATAATATGATGATTGTTATCCCCTGAAAGCTTTCTGATGTGAAGATTCATTTCTGCAGAATAGGATACAGCATAGAAAAATTCCTTCACCATCTCTGTTTCAAAATCTCCTACCCGCTCCGCAGTTAAAGGAACTTCAAACCCAAGATAAGGCCGACCGGATAAATCCACTGCACATAAGATTAAAGTCTCATCCATGGGCAGTATGATATTTCCGTAACGTTTTATAGACTTTTTATCACCCAGAGCTTCCTTAATTGCTGCACCCAGGACTATTCCTGTATCTTCAATGGTATGGTGGGTATCTACTTCCAGATCTCCCTTAACCGTCAATTCCAGATCAAAAAATCCATGGCGTGCAAAGCTGTTTAACATGTGGTCTAAAAAACCGATACCTGTATGAATATTGGCGATTCCGCTCCCGTCAATATTAAACTTCATCTGAATATCGGTTTCTTTGGTTATTCGAGATATCACTGCACTTCGTCCCATATATTTTCCCCTTTATTCCTGGATTTCATCCTCTTCAAACCGTATTTTTACCGAATTGGCATGGGCTGTCAGCTGCTCTGCCTGAGCAAAGAAGTCAATCTCCTTATAAACATCTGCCAGTGCCTCTTTGGAATAGTAAATAATACTTGATTTCTTAATAAAGTCGTCTACGCTGAGAGCTGAGAAAAATCTTGCGGTACCATTAGTCGGAAGAACATGATTTGGTCCTGCATAATAATCTCCCAAAGGCTCAGAACTGTATTCACCGATAAAAATGGCGCCTGCATTATGAATCCTTGTCATATCTTCAAATGGATTCTTCGTAACAATCTCAAGATGCTCCGGGGCAATCTCATTGACTGCTGAAACCGCATCCTTCATATTATCCGCCACAAGAATACAGCCGTAATTGTCCAGTGATTTATTAATAATCTCAGATCTGGAAAGCTTTGAAGCCTGCAGTCTCGCTTCTTTTGAAACCTTTTCGGCCAGTTCCATGCTGGTTGTTACAAGAATCGCAGAAGCAAGCTCATCATGCTCCGCCTGGGACAACAGATCCGCTGCCACGAACCTTGGATTCGCACTTTCATCTGCAAGAACTAAAATCTCACTGGGTCCTGCGATGCTGTCTATGCTGGCATGACCGTAAACTGCTTTTTTCGCCAGTGCCACGAATATATTACCAGGACCTACGATTTTATTAACTCTTGGAATGGACTCAGTACCAAAAGCCAGTGCAGCAATTGCCTGGGCTCCGCCCACCTTATACACCTCAGTCGCTCCTGCAAGATGAGCAGCCGTCAGTGTAACCGGATTTACCTTTCCATCCTTTCCGGGAGGCGTTACCATAACGATCCGTCCCACGCCCGCCACCATGGCTGGTATAATATTCATTAAGACTGACGATGGATAAGCAGCCTTTCCACCCGGAACATACACACCCGCGCTCTCAAGGGCTGTTATCTTCTGGCCGAGAATGGTTCCGTCCGGCTTGCTGTCAAACCAGCTGTACTGTCTCTGTTTTTCGTGGAACAGACGGATATTATTCATGGATTTTTCCATAACTTCCAAAAGCTTCGGATCCACTGACTTTACCGCTTCTTCAATTTCCTCTTTTGTTACGCGGATGTTTGTCTCGTTCACTTCTGCTTTGTCAAATTCTCTGGTATAGGCAAAAACTGCTTTGTCTCCCTCTTCCTTTACCCGATCTACAATCTCCTGAACGGTTTTGGCATACGAATCGTATTGGTTTGGATCTCTCTTTAACAATCCGGAAAGAATATTCTGTTTGGATGTCTCATCTAATTTTACAATCTTCATTGGTTTTCCTCCTGCAGCAAAAGTCTCAAATCACGAATCAGCTTTGTGATCCTGCCATTTTCCCGCTTCATGCTCACCTGGTTCACCACCATACGGGCAGAGAGGGGGCAGATTTCTTCCAGTACCGTAAGTCCGTTCTCCTTTAAGGTCGTTCCTGTTTCCACAATGTCAACAATGACTTCAGAAAGACCAACAATAGGAGCCAGCTCAATGGAACCATTCAGCTTAATGATTTCCACAGTCTGATGCTTTTTATTGTAAAAATAATCCTTGGCGATGGCCGGATATTTGGTTGCTACACGGATTCGCTCATGGTGCTTTAGGAGTTCACTGGCTGACTGGGGGCCGCAAACGCACATACGGCAGTTTCCGATTCCCAGATTCATCACCTCATAAAGCTTTCGTCCCTCTTCTAAAATCGTATCCTTTCCGACGATGCCGATGTCCGCTGCACCATATTCTACATATGTGGGAACATCACTGGCTTTTGCCAGGAAAAAACGAATCTTAAGCTCTTCATTGGTAAAGATCAGCTTACGGGAGTCCTTATCTTTCATCTCTTCGCAGGTGATTCCGATCCGTTCGAACATTTCAAGTGACTGCTTAGCCAGACGCCCTTTTGCCAGGGCAAATGTCAGATATCTCATACGTACCCCCATTATTTTAAGTATTCTGAAAGCGGAACCACATCCATACGCTTTAAGTCAAGATTGATTACAGTTACCGATATTCCTTCCTGATCCAGATACAATAAATTCTTTAAGTCCCGCCGCATGGCATATTCTTTATAAGCTTCTATAGACCGCTCCGGCTTCTTACACTGCAGCTGAACCGGAACCTTTAAATTACGAAAATGTCCGGCAAGAGATATGGCATTTTCTCTTGACTCCTGCTCATAAAGAATCATTGTATTTGTCATGGAAACCTCTGTTTCAATCTTCTGTCTGCTTAAAGCCAGCAAAAGTTCATCCACAGAAATACCAAACCCCACAGCTGGGGAATCCTTGCCAAATTGTTTTAAAAGGCTGTCATACCGGCCTCCGTTTACAATATAATCCCCGGTTCCATACGTATAGGCCTTAAATATAATTCCAGTATAATACTGATACTGGCTGAGCATTCCAAGATCATAAGAAACGTAGTCAGACAGCCCATAATGTTCCAGAATCCGGTTCACTTCTTCCAGACGACTGATCGCTCTTAGCGCCCGCTCATTGGAAGTCAGCTCCCTGGCAGCCTGTATCTGCTCCAAAGAACCAAAGAGCTCAGGAAGCTTTAAAAACACCTGTTTTAACTCCTGGGAAATAGGCTGGGTCATAACTAGTTCTTCCACACCAAAATAATTCTTATTTTCAATCAGTTCCCGGAGAGTTTCTTCCATCTCCTCATCCATTCCTGCTTCTTCCAACAGCCCTTTAAAGAAATCTACCTCTCCCAGTTCCACCTGAAACTCAGTCAGTCCGGTTGATTTCAGTGCCTGAATCACCATTGCCAGGATTTCTCCATCTGCATCCGCTGAATCATCACCAATTAACTCAACACCTGTCTGGCTGGCTTCTTTCAGTCTTCCCTGATAGCTGGAATTGTTGATAAAGGTACGCTCCACATAACAAAGCCTGATTGGCATATCCTCATCCAGAAAATACTTGGCTGCACATCTGGCAATGGCTGGCGTTTCATCGGGCCGAAGTACCAGAGTGTGGTTATCCCGGTCAAAAAACTTGAACATTTCCTTTGCTTTCACGCTTCCCCTGGATTCATTAAAGATATCAAAAAATTCAAAGGTAGGAGTTTCTATATCCTGATAACCACAAAGGTGAAACTCTTTCAACATCTTCTCCTGTATAACTGCTTTTCTCGTACACTCTATTCCATAAATATCCCGGACACCATCCGGCGTATGTAACAGTTTATTAGCCATAACAACCTCCAACCGTTCAAGAAATTATATTTCATGTAAATCAAATTCAGTTGACTTTCATATAGTAAAGTGATAATTTAATAACGTGTAGTTTATTATAGGCGAGAAATATATTCTTGTCAATCTCTTCTGTCCAAATCTTTTTGAATCAGTTCCAGATAGTGAATCAGAATATCCCTGCAGCTGGATATTTTCCAGGTCTTATCCAGTTCCTCGTAGGTAAAGCTTTTTCTTCCTCCTGCTTCCATTCTTTGAAAATAACACTGAATCTGGTCAAAGGGAAGGTAATAAACTTCATTTTTATGAGTATAGGATACGATAATAAATGCGATTCCGCCCTGTTTTTCAAATTCCTCCATAAAAGTAACCTGATGGGGGTGAATATTCTGCAGCGGAAATGTTTCAGAAGCACATTCCTTTGCATCAAAACAGACAGGAATTCCCTGAACTGCACCAATATAATCCACCGTACTTTTCTGATCAAAATAGGCAAGAGTAATATGTCTGCTTTCTTTATCAATGGAAATAGGTGTAATGGGCGTGGGGATTTTCTGAATCAGAGCCAGCCCTTTTTCCCGATAACTGTCATTGCTCCGGTTAATCAGTTCCTCTAACGTGGAACCTCTTAACCCTCTTGTTTTCCAGGTACCCATCTTTATTCCTGCCTCCATTCCCTGCATATGGCAGAATAAACAGGAGGAAGGGGGGCGGTAAATTCCTTTCCTGACAGATAAGATAGGGGCTCCGGAAGCTTGGGCAATACCAGCTGATAAGAATGAAGAAGCTGTGACTGTACTTTGTAAAGCCTCTTCGCTTCTTCATTTACCCGTTTATCTCCGTATTTATAATCTCCTACAATTGGATGCCCAATGGAAGCCAGATGAGCACGGATCTGATGGGTGCGCCCAGTGATCAGCGTCACCCTTAACAGCGTAAAGTCGCCGTAATAATCTATTGGCACATATTCCGTTGAAATTGGCACACTGTCTTTAAATTCGCTGGTTCGGACAGTGACCTGATTAGTCTTTTCATCCTTTGAAAGAAACCCGGTAATCATCTGTCTCCCAGCCACATGCCCTTTCACCACACACTGGTAATACTTGTGAATGGACCTGTCCTTAAACACCTCTGACATGATCTGGAGACCAGCCAGGGATTTTCCTCCTACTACAAGACCGCTGGTATTCCGGTCCAGCCGGTTACAGACAGAAGGACGGAAACTTTTTAACTGTTCTGTGGTTAACTCGCCTTTTGAAAGCAGATAATCAATCAGATATTCCACAAGGGATTCATCGGAATCCTTTGCTTTTTGTGACAGCATTCCTGCAGGCTTATTAATCAGAATAATATTTTCATCTTCATATATGATACTTAATTTAACCTTACTTACCTTGGGAACCTTAACCTGGGAAAATTTTTCAATGGTCTCATCGGAAAGAAACAGTTTGATTTCATCTCCCTGGGAGAGCTTTTCAGAACCGTCGCATTTTTTCCCATTTAAAGTGATGTTCTTTTTCCGCATCATCTTATAAAGAAAGCTTTTCCCTGCAAGATTTAAATATTTGGACAGCAGCTTATCAAGCCGCTGTCCTGCTTCATTCGTTGATACAATCACAGACTGCATAATGGTTCCCTCTTTTACTGAATTTTACATGGACAGACTCTTTAACAGGGTAACTGCCTGGTCAGATCTGTCGTTTTCTTCATTTTTATCTTTTGGTTTCAGACTGCTTAAACGCTTAAAAAATGAATTTTCATCAAAAATCACTTTTACATTATAATCCAGCTTATGCTGGCTCAGCATCTGTTTTATATATTGTTCCGCTTTATCAGAATCTGCCTTATTAGCAGTGCAGTAAGCATAGACGTCCCCCGGCATAACCAGTATCACATCCATTGGCAGGAGCTGTTCCTTCGATGAAATAATAAGATCATACAAAAGGACTCCTTTTTCTTCATAGGCAGAAGCCTTTTTTTCAAGCATTGGGGATAAAGACCGGTACTTGAAAGAGGCAAGCAGAGGTGCTGCTATATTAGCCACTGGCAGGACGGAAAGGATTGCCATCACAGTTAACGTATTCTTTAAAGCAGTACTTTCAGCAAATTCTCTTAATATTAACTGAATGATGATGAGAGCTGCCCCGATCAATACCTTTAACAGTTCTTTCTTTTTGTGGTAATCCCGGTAACCTGACTGCCCTTTTAAGCATCGTTTCACTTTCGTAACCCTCTTTCTTTATCTTCGGTTGTCCACTACCCGCATAAATCCTTTCATGAAACGGAGTATAATGGAATGGGGAACTGTCTTACATAAAAGCCGGAAAAACTTCATGGTCATTCCGTATACAGAAACCGGCCTCCCCATCATACTGTCACGTAATGCCAGTCGCACTACCTTTTTAGGATCAGCCATTACGATCTTTTTATAGAACGGAATTCTGCCAGTCGCCTCTGCAACATCAAAAAATTCTGTTCTCACAGGACCAGGGCACACGGCTGTAACAAGAATTTTCCTTGGCTTTAATTCCTCATTTAAGGCTCTGCTGTAGCTTAAAACAAAGGCTTTCGTTGCTGCGTAAATGGCAAAGCCAGGCTGGGGCAGAAACGCAGCCGCAGATGCAAACTGTATGATTCTGCTGTTTTCTGACATATAGGGAAGTACCATATGGGTCACTGCACAAAGCGCTCTGCAGTTTAAATCCACCATTCCCAGTTCATCATTTAAATTAATGGAACCTGCAGCCCCGATCTTTCCATAACCGGCAGCATTGATCAGCCACTTTACCTCTGGTTTTTCTTCAAATAAAACATCCTGCAGACACTCCAGTCTGCTGTCATCTGTTAAATCAATGGCAACTGATCTTACCTTCACCGGAACAATAGGAGATAATTCTTCAATCCGCTCCTGTCTTCTGGCAATTGCCCAGATCTCTCCGATACCGCCAAAGCGGTCGGCAATCTGCATGATAAACTCTCTTCCCATACCGGAAGACGCTCCTGTTACGATAGCTACCTTCATCATGATCCCTTCTTTCAATCAGACATCGTTATTATTTTTTAGTTGATTTCTTATGAACATTGCGGATGGTTTTTTTCTTTCGGTCCTTCTGACCTCCCGGGCTTTCCGTCCTTTTCCCATTTCCATTATCTTTTCCCGTTTTTCCCTGGGGAAAACCAGGTTTAAAACCAGATTTAGGGCGAATCAGGCATTTCTTATCAAATCCAATTAAATCA
Source organism: Lacrimispora xylanisolvens (assembly GCF_002934545.1). GTDB lineage: Bacteria > Bacillota > Clostridia > Lachnospirales > Lachnospiraceae > Lacrimispora > Lacrimispora xylanisolvens. The sequence continues at coordinate 403,876 of NZ_PTJA01000003.1, read as the reverse complement.
GTTCTGCCAGCTTTCGTTAATGCCTCTTCCACCAGTTCATAGTTTTTTGGATTCCGGTATTGGATTAATGCTCTCTGCATCGCTTTTTCATGGGGATTGGTGGGAACATAAACCGGTTCCATGGTTCTGGGGTCATAGCCTGTGTAATACATACAGGTGGAAATGGTAGATGGCGTAGGATAAAAATCCTGAACCTGCTCCGGCATGTATCCAAGATCCCTTAAATACTCCGCAAGCTCAATGGCTTCCTTTAATCCCGATCCCGGATGGGAGGACATTAAATATGGAACCAGATACTGTTTTAAACCAAGACGTCCGTTCATGTCGTTGTATTCCTTTACGAACTTACGATATACATCATTTCTTGGTTTTCCCATTTTGCTGAGAACATTGTCCGCTACATGCTCCGGTGCTACCTTTAACTGACCGCTGACATGGTATTCACAAAGCTCTTTTAAGAATTTCTTGCCCGGATCTGCAAGGACGTAATCAAAACGGATTCCTGAACGGATAAATACTTTCTTTACTCTGGGTAAATTTCTTAACTTTCTCAAAAGCTCAATATAATCGGAATGGTCTGCCCTTAAATTCTTACAGGGTTCCGGGAAGAGACACTGCTTATTGGGACAGGCTCCTTTCCCGATCTGCTTTTCACAGGCTGGATAACGGAAATCCGCGGTGGGACCGCCTACATCATGGATATAGCCTTTAAAATCCGGTTCATTGGTCAGCCATTTGGCCTCCTCAATCAGGGAATCATGACTTCTGGCCTGTATAATCCGTCCCTGATGGAACGTAAGGGCACAGAAGCTGCAGGCTCCGAAACAGCCGCGGTTGCTGATAAGACTGAACTTGATTTCCCTGATCGCCGGTACTCCGCCCAGTTCTTCATAGGAAGGGTGATAATTTCTCATATAAGGCAGAGAATAAACCTGGTCCATCTCCTCTGTTGACAGCGGTTTTGCCGGTGGATTCTGAACCACGTATAAATTGTCCTTGTAGGGTTCCACAAGACGCTTTCCAATAAAAGGATCTGTATTGCCATACTGAATATAATAGCTCTTTGCATACTCCAGCTTATCTTTTTTCATGCTGTCATATGATGGAAGAACCAGTGCATCATACACCGATTCCAGGCTGTCTGTTTTGTAAACCGTTCCTTCTACAAAGGTAATATCCCGGATGTCAATGCCGCTGTTTAAGGCATCTGCGATTTCAACAATGGATTTCTCCCCCATTCCATAGGAGATTAAATCTGCCTGAGAATCAATCAAAATGGAGTGTTTCAGTCGGTCTGACCAGTAATCATAATGAGCCAGACGCCTTAAACTGGCTTCAATTCCACCGATTATAACAGGTGCTTTCTTATAAACAGAACGAATGAGATTGCAGTAAACCGTAGTGGCATAGTCCGGACGCTTTCCCATGACTCCTCCTGGAGTGTAGGAATCCTGCTGACGTTTTTTCTTGGAAACGGAATAATGATTCACCATAGAATCCATATTTCCGCCGGAAACTAGAAATCCAAGCCTTGGTTCACCAAGAACAGAAATGCTTGATGGATCCTTCCAGTCGGGCTGTGCTATGATTCCCACCTTATATCCATGTGCCTCTAACAGACGGCTGATTATGGCGTGTCCAAAAGACGGGTGGTCTACATAGGCATCCCCTGTTACATAGACAAAGTCACATTGTTTCCACCCCCGGATATTCATGTCCGCCCTGGTGATCGGTAGATAGTCGTGCATCATGATTGAACTCCATTTCTTTCTAACAGCTGGTAATAATCGTAAATAAAATAATCGGCAAGTTCCCGTTTTTCTTTTTCCATTGCTTTGGAAAATCCGTCATCTATGGCACAGACTGTCATTCCGGCACGTTTCCCTGCAAGTATTCCTGCCGGAACATCTTCAAACACCAGACACTGTGACGGTATGACGTTAAGCTCCTTTGCCACCTTTAAATAAATATCCGGTGCTGGCTTCCCAGCTGCAACCTCACAGGAAGTAGCTACTACATTAAAATACTTCCCGATTTTTAAGGAATCAATCACCGCATCCACCATCTCTCTGCCGTTGCTGGTAGCAATTCCCATGGACAGCCCCTGAGATGACAGATAAGCCAGAAATTCTCCTGCTCCTGCTTTTAAAGGGACTTCGTTCTTATATTTATCCAGAGACATATCCGTCCATATTCCCTTGATCTCTTCCAGAGATTCTGTAAGCTTAAAACGCTCTTTAAAATAAAAGGCAGTTTCCGTAAAACTCATTCCTTCAATCTCTTTTTCCAAATCTTCCGGACAGGGAATGCCCCTGCTTCCTAAAAATTCTATATCAATGGATTTCCACATCCACATGGAATCCACCAGGGTCCCATCCAGATCAAAAATCACGGCTTTTTTCTCATTTAACATCTTTTGTTTTTTCTTCCTTTCCATGGCGCTTTAATAAGTCAATCTCTTCTATTGTAAGCGGGCGGTAATCTCCCGGCTGTAAACTCTCATCCAGCTTTAAACTTCCCATAGAGAGTCTCTTTAAGTATACCACACTGCACCCCAGCGCTTCAAACATTCGTTTTACCTGATGGAATTTTCCTTCTCTTATGGTAAGAAGAATGGTAGATGGATTTCCGTATTCCAGAATTTCAAGACTGGCAGGCATGGTTAAAGTCCCATCTTCCAGTTCCACTCCCTCCTCCATGCGCTTCTTTGCATCTGCAGGAATCTCTCCGTCTATTTTTGCATAGTACACCTTATCCACATGCTTTTTGGGAGATAAAAGCTGATGAGCCAGATCTCCGTCATTGGTAATAAGAAGCAGGCCTTCTGTATCAATATCCAGTCTTCCTACCGGGAATAAATCTCCCCGCTTTCGATCGCTAATTAAGTCAATCACTGTCTGATACCGTTTATCTTCCGTAGCTGATACAACCCCTTGGGGCTTGCACAGCATATAATATTCAACTTCTGCGTAGGAGATGGTTCTTCCGTCAACAGCGATAACATTCTGGCCCGGTATAATTTTGCGCTCCGATTTTTTCTCTGGAATTCCGTCAACGGTAATTCTGCCTTTTCTTGCCATCTCTTTGATCTGACTTCTTGTTCCTTCTCCCATTTCAGTTAAATATTTATCTAATCGAATCTCTTTCATCACTGCCACCGCCATCCCGGATAGTATTTATTTTTAAGGGTATCGCCATTGCCTTTTGCAAATCCCAGCGGGAATCCGTCTACGCAGATTAAGCACCAGCCCTTTATTCGTTCTTCCATTTCTGTTAAAAAAACAGTTTCTCCTTTTAGATACCGGATCACTCTCTCATCTTCTTTTTGAAACGAAAGAGTTTGTTTAAATTCTTCCATTTTTAAAGATTGTGCCAGTGCCTGAGAAGGTTCAAACCGTTCTTTTTTCATCTCTCCAAGGCAAAGGCCTGTTCGCAGATAACGGAGTTTTCCTCCGTTTTCCGGAAAATATTCCGGAAGATAATACACGCAGTCATTCTTTATCTCGATGCGGGAGGTGATGAGGGGTTTTGATATCAGGGAAAGAAACTGGGAAAGCTCTTTTGGAAGCTCTTTTTCCTTTTTCCTTCCGGTCTTTGTTTCCTCTGTCCCAACTGATCCGCCCTTTTTCCTTAAAAGTGCCATAAAATGGCCCTCTCCCTTGATTTTATGAGGAAACAGACGCAGGCAGCCAGAAAGACCAATTCCATCTGAAGCTCCCTCAAACAACGGCAGCTTTACCAGTTCCATATCCGTATGGTTTTCAAGTATCAGACGGATAATATCTTCATTCTCACAAATTGAGAACGTACAGGTGGAATACATCATAAGTCCGCCAGGAGCCAGCATATCCACTGCATGTCCGACGATTTCTTTCTGAATCGCCTCATAGTATTCCGGACCATGCTCCTCATAGCTTTTTACCATATCTGCGTCTTTTCGAAACATTCCCTCTCCGGAACAGGGCGCATCAACAAGAATTTTATCAAAGAAACCAGCAAATGTGGTTTTTAACTTCTGAGGCTCCTCGCTGGTAACACAGATGTTTTCAATTCCCCACAGCTCCAGATTCTTTAACAGTGCACGAGCCCTGGAATTGCTGATATCATTGGATACTAAAAGTCCCTTACCCCTTAACTTTGCCCCGAGTTCTGTGCTTTTGCCTCCCGGAGCCGCGCAAAGATCTAAAACCTTATCTCCAGGCACGATCGGAAGCATATGTGCCGGTGTCATGGCGCTGGGCTCCTGCAGATAATAAAGTCCGGCGTAATAATAAGGATCCTTTGCAGGACGTTCCTCTCCATCATAATAAAATCCGTTGCTGATCCATGGAACCGGCAGAAGCTTTAACGATGTCATTTTAACAAAGGCTTCGGGAGAAACCTTTAATGTATTGACACGCAGTCCATAAAGGCGCTCTTCCTCAAAGCTTTTTAGATAGGCATTATAATCCTCTTCTCCCAGCAAGTCCCTCATTCTGTTTAAAAATTCTTCCGAAATCTTAATTTCTTTCACTTTTTTACTCCCATTTCATCTCTATGTAAGCAATCTTAATATACTAATATGAATATTTCAACCGGTATTTCTCCAGATATTTCAATACCCAGTAAGGGTTCACACTCATCTCTTCGTTGTTGTCCGTCCGGATATAAATTCCCAGATGAAGGTGTACGTCAAAATTACCTGTGGTACCTTCCACTTTACTGTACCCGGTATCACCCATAAACCCCAGCAAATCTCCTGCGTTCACCTTATCACCCTTTTTCCACTCTCTGCTGTAACTGTAGAGATGGGCATAATATAAATATGCCCCTCCCGGAGCCCGTATCCCCAGCCGCCAGCCGCCTTTTTCCAGCCAGCCCACCTTTTCCACCACTCCGTCACTGATACTGATTACGGGATATGTTCCTCTGGGTTTTGTGTTTCCCATCACATCACAACCTTCATGTCCCCGCTCTCCACCATAACTGCGGCTTTCCATCCAGCCGTTCTGAAATTTCACATCAGGAAAATCAGGGTTCGAATTTTCAGGAACCGGAAAATACTTTAAATCACCAAGTATGATTTCATAGGCCTTTTTTAACTTCCGGTACTCTGCGGGCTTCACTTTTAAAAGTCTGTCGGTATGTACGGTTAAATCTTTCACTTTTGTTAAATCATACTGATGCTCTACCATCAGTGAGGTCAGTGTATCGTAGTCGATGTCATCTAAATCAGCGACGATTGCTCCAAGCTGCATACTCCTGAAATCATCACTCTCCCAGGTGTAGGCATTCAGCTGATAAAACGTCGGATTATTATACAGATAATCAATCATGGTCACATGAAACACAGAAAGGATCAGGATTAAAAAAACAATCACCATCATATCAATCTTGCCTTCTCAATATAATTGTATAAAACAATCTATTCAGGTGCGTATGAAAAAATCCTTTTTCCGTCTTCTTTCTGTAGCCGCACTCTTTGCGCTGCTCCTTTTTCATGATACCGCATTTGAAGGAGCAAAAAGCGGACTGATTCTCTGGGGCAGCGTGGTAGTGCCCACTCTCCTGCCGTTTATGATCTGTTCCAATGTAATTGTTTCCCTAAATGCAATACATATTCTGATTTTTCCGGTCAGACAGCTACTGCACCGTTTCTTCTGCCTGTCTGATGCAGGGTGCTACACCTTTGTCTCCGGACTGCTCTGCGGTTATCCCATGGGTGCTAAAACCTGCAGCGAATTTATGGATGCCGACCGGATTACACAAAAGGAAGGAAAATACTTATTAGCAATCTGTAACCACCCCAGTCCCATGTTTCTTTTGGGATATGCAGCCTCTGGCCTGCCAAAGAGTGTACCGGTCTGGATTCTCCTGCTTTGCATTTATGCCCCAGTCATACCAGTAGCCCTGGCAGCCCGGTTCTGTTACAAGGTGGATCGTCCGTTCGGATCCATGCCGGTCTCAAAAGAATCCATAAAATCCTTTGATGAAAGTCTTATGGGTTCCTGCGAGGTAATGGTAAAAATCGGCGGATATATTATGCTTTTTTCCATCCTGGCTTTCTATATTACAAAGCTTCCCATCCTTTGTTCTGAATATAAAGCGGTACTTCTTGGTTTTGTGGAAATCACCACAGGAATCCAGGCTGTTTCCCATGTATTCGCGGGTACTATGGGCGGTTTATGGATCAGCGGGGCTACTGCCTTCGGAGGTTTATCCGGTGTATTTCAGACAAAGAGTGTCATAAAAAATGCCGGATTATCCATCCGGCACTATGTAGTATGGAAAGCAATACATACTCTCCTGACAATTCTACTGTTTATTCTGCTGACCCGTCTTCCAATCCTTCTGCCGTCTGCATAACAGCTCCTGTCAGTTCCTGACGGTTAGAAGAAACAATATCGTAGCTTGACTGCATGGAAGTCATAAAAGCGTCAAAACGCCCCTGTGCGCCCTCCATGGAGTGACTGATAATCGTCTGCAGACTCTTTAACATATCATCTGTATATTGAACAGAGCTTTGACGAATGCCGTTTGCATCGGCAACAGCCTGTTCAACGATCTGCTGAGCCTGAACCTGAGCCTGTTCAATAATCTCATTGGCCTGAGCATAGGCTTTTTGCATAATCTCGTGTTCATTTACCAGTTCATTGGTCTGGGCATTGGCCTGGGCTAAAATGGAATCTGCCTGCTGACGTGCTTCGCCCATGATGGCATCCCTGTTGCTGATAATCTTCTGGTACTGCTTGATCTCATCCGGAATTCGAAGGCGAAGTTCCACCAGCAGCTCTTCCAGTTCATCTTTGTTTACCACAATCTTGCTGTTAGAAAGGGGCTGGTACTTGCAACTGTCAATATATTCTTCGATTTCACCGATTAACTGTTCAATTCTGCTCATCATAATACGGACACTCCTTGCTTTATTTCGTTCTATCTTCTATTTTTTCCCTTACACGTTCTGCAATCTCTTCCGGCACAAACGCGTTTATCTCACCGCCATAAGAGGCAATCTCCTTCACAATGCTGGAACTAAGATAGGAATACTTTAAATTCGTTGTCAAAAACACAGTATCCACCTCTGGTGCAATCACCCGGTTTGTCTGTGCAATCTGCAATTCGTATTCAAAATCTGTTACAGCACGAAGTCCGCGGACTACCGCATCCGCCTGATTGGCTCGTACAAAATCTATCATCAGCCCGCCAAAGGATTTTACTTCAACATTAGCAAAATTACTAGTCAGGCTCTTTAACATATTAACACGTTCTTCTACAGAAAACAACGGAGTTTTTGAATAATTATTTAAAACCCCGATAATTAAATGGTCACACATTCTTGCCGAGCGCTCAATGATATCAAGATGGCCAAAAGTCACCGGATCAAAGCTTCCCGGATAAACTGCTTTTTTCATATTGTTACTTCCTTTTATTTATTCTTTTTCTGTTCTTTTAACAAACACATGCTTATTTGTTTTGTAGTTTTTCTCCTTCATAATCTCGTAGCCCATAGAGTCAAGATAATCAAAATCCGTATCCAGGGACGCTTCAATAATGATGGTAGTTTCTTCTCCAATCAGAGATGATTCAGTGAAATATTCCAGGACTTTCTTCTCCCATTCCATGCGGTATGGAGGATCCATAAAGACTACATCAAACTGATAGTCTTTGCCTTCCAGTCGCTTCATTGCAGTCAGTACATCGCAGTTCATCACCACGGCATCGGTTTCCAACTTGGTAGTCTTTAAGTTTTCCCGGATGCATTCTGCCGCTTTTGGGTTTTGTTCCACAAAAACTGCCAGCTTTGCTCCCCTGCTTAAGGCTTCTATTCCAATGGCTCCGCTTCCGGAGAATAAATCCAGAAAGCTGCAGTCGTAAAGACTGTCATGTATCATATTAAAAAGTGTTTCTTTTATCCGGTCGGTTGTCGGTCTTGTATCCAGACCTTCTATGGTCTTTAAAATAAGCCTTCTGGCTTTTCCAGCAATTACTCTCATATACTACGTTCCTCACATTATTTTTCCAGACTATTATAGTATGAATACGGAAATTATACAACAAAAAAAAGAAAGGAGCTGCAGCCCCTTTGTAATCAAATGAATGATTACTGGCTGTAGCTCCTTTTGAATTGTTACAGATTATTTTCCTGCAATCTGTCTTTCATAGGCTTCGATCATTTTCTTAACCATATATCCGCCTACGGAACCATTCTGTGCGGAAGTTAAGTTACCGTTGTATCCATTTGTTAACGGTACACCTAATTCGTTTGCTACTTCCATTTTGAAACGATCCATTGCTTCTTTTGCTTCTGGTACATTTGTAGTGTTAGATTTTCCTGACATAATTAAATGCCTCCTTTTCATCTATTCACCATGTTCGTAAATCTTTTTTCATGGTGTGTTTTGTGCTACACTCCTATTATGGCTTTAATAAGGTGAAATACACTAGAAGGTTTTTCGTAAAATGTTATTTTCAGGAAAAAAATGAACCACTTCATGTTATTTATGATGCTGTAAAGCAAATCAGCCCTCGTTTAGTATCTTTTCTATATTTGTTTTGACCAGCTGAAAGGCCACTTCATTCATGCCGCTGTTAATAATTACGTCAGCCAGAGGCTTTGTTGGTTCAACGTAAAGATAATGCATGGGCTTTACCGTGGTTAAATACTGTTCCACAACTCCTTCAATATCTCTGCCCCTGTCTTTTACGTCACGGATTACCCGGCGTAAAATCCTCTCGTCTGCATCCGCCTCAACAAAAATCTTAATATCAAACATATCTCGTAAGCGCTCATCAGCAAAAACTAATATTCCTTCGACTAAAATAACCTTTTTAGGCTCTACTTTAACGAACTTGTCAGAACGATTGTGTTTGGAATAATCATAAATCGGACACTCCACTGACTCTCCGCTTCGCAGTGCAGCCAGCTGATTGAGCAAAAGTTCTGTCTCAAATGCTTCCGGATGATCGTAATTCATCTTTTTTCTTTTTTCAAAAGGAACCCCATCCTGCCGCTTATAATAATTATCATGGTAAAGAACTGCTATATTTTCACAAAATGCATCTTTCAACCGGTTGGTAAATGTTGACTTTCCTGAACCGGTACCTCCGGCAATTCCTATTATAATACAATTCATCTTCCGCAATCCTCCACTAATCTGGTTCTGTACACACAAAAATTATTTTATCAGAAAGACCGGATGAATTCAATGGTTTTTCTCTCTGTATCTGTTCTTATTCTTTTATTTCATTATAGTAATTTGCCAGGGTTACAGTCATATAGGGATAAACATAAATATAAGCAAGAGTACAGGTGACAAGTGCCAGTAAATGCCACAGGATAAAGGACAATTCCAAAACAAAATATTCCCATAACCGCCCATCCATCATATCTTTGCTCTCTTCAATGCACTGAAAAATCCCTTTTTCCGGATTTTCAACCATAATGAAGATTGCCTGTGAATACCTTAGTGCGGCTATAATACCTGGTATGATGAGCAATAGAGACCAAAGAGTTACAAACACTCCTATCATAAAATAAAGACCAAATGCTTTAAAAAAATAGGAAGCACTGGAAAATAAATCACCATAAGACATGGATTCGTCACGTTTTGACACTTTTAAGCAGTAAGACTGATAACCGAATTCCAACAGCATACTAATAATGAAATATACGATTAAAAAAACAATACTAAATAAGATATAGGACCGCCACTGATCGGCTCCAGCGCCACTGTCTTCCAGTATTTTCTGCCATTTATCCAGAAACATCTGAATCACTGATAAAACCGTAAGAATGATTCCCATAATTACAGTAACCAGATATGGGCTTATTAATGCCTGTTTCATGGCATTTTTAGCATCTGCCTTTAACACTTCTCTGTTCATACTGCTGCCTCCTGATTAATAGTTTAATTTCATCAATTACAAATTCAGCCTGTCGTAACTTTTTTCCAGATATTCACTAAGCTTTCTGCTCAGTTCTGTATTCTCTTCTTTTTCCAGATCAGGATCTTCTGAAAAAATGTGTTTTACTTCCTCTGATACCGTCTTTAATAAATTGGCATCGGTAAAAATATCTCCTAATTTAAATTCCATCTCTCCGCTTTGACGAATGCCGAATATATCACCTGGCCCTCTCAGCTTTAAATCTTCCGAGGCAATAAAAAAGCCGTCGTTAGACCGGTTTAAGATATCCAGCCGTTCCTTCGTACCATCCTGATCCGAGCCATTTACCAAAATGCAGTAGGACTGATATTTGCCACGCCCGACCCGGCCTCTTAACTGATGAAGCTGGGCAAGACCGAATCGCTCCGCATTTTCTATCATCATAACGGTAGCATTTGGTACGTTAACTCCAACCTCCACAACAGTTGTAGAAACAAGAACTGAAATTTCCCCGGAAGCGAACCGTTCCATAATGCTGTTCTTTTCTTTTGCTTTCATTTTCCCATGAAGATATTCAATACTCATTCCAGGAAGTGCTTCTTTTAATGCAGCAGTATAATCCACCACATTTTCTGCTTCGATCATCTCACTTGCTTCCACCATAGGACAGATCACGTAAGCCTGACGTCCGGCTGCAACTTCCTTTTTCATAAAATCATAAGCTTTTTTTCGGTATCCGGTATCCACCACGCAGTTTTTAATGGGAAGCCGGTTGGCAGGAAGTTCATCGATCACGGAAATATCTAGATCTCCGTAAATGATGATAGCCAGGGTTCTTGGTATGGGAGTCGCACTCATTACCATTACATGAGGTTCTTCTCCTTTTTTTCCCAGCAGTTCTCTTTGCCCTACGCCGAAGCGGTGCTGTTCATCTGTAATGACCAGAGCCAGTTTATCATAAATGACCTTTTCCTGAATCAGTGCATGTGTTCCTATTATGATATCAGCCTCGTGTTTTGCTATTTTCTCATAAGCAATTCTTTTTTCCTTAGCAGTCATGGATCCGGTAACAAGAACCGGTACCTTATTAATCTGGTATTTTAAGAACAGCTCATTTATGGATTCATAATGCTGTCTGGCAAGAACCTCCGTGGGAACCATGAGAGCTCCCTGATAACCGTTACAGGCTGCCTGAAGCAATGCCAGTATGGCTATGATTGTTTTTCCTGATCCAACATCTCCCTGCACCAGCCGGTTCATAACCAGACCGCCTGTCATGTCTGCATATACCTCATGAAGTACTTTTTGCTGGGCACCTGTCAAAGAATAAGGCAAACTTTCCTGAAATGATTTCACTTCCTCTGATAACTGGATTGCAAACGGGCTGGTTTTATTCTCTCTTTTGTCCTTTAAACGTCTGACAGCCATTAAGAAAAGGAAAAATTCATCAAAGACCAGTCGTTTTCTGGCAAACAAAAGTTCTTTCCTGTCTGACGGAAAATGGATATGTTCAATTGCAAAATTATATTCTGCCAGTTCGTGCTTCCTTCGCAGATCGGCAGGCAGATAATCCCTGATCATAAGACGGGCACTGAGTGCCTGCTTTTGTGCCCGGACAATGGTCTTATTACTTAAGCCCTTTGTCTGGCCGTAAACAGGCTGCATGGAATGAATGATCTCTCCATAAGCCTCTGCCGTATAAACTTCAGGCTGCTCCATGATAAGACGGCCGCTTTTCTTAATAACTTTTCCACGAAAAACAGCCCGCATTCCAGCCTTTAACGTAGCATGCAGATAAGGCATATTGTACCAGATCAGCTGCATGGTACCAGATCCATCTCTTAAAAGAGCTGTAACAACCTGTACACGACTGTATCGTTTTACATCCGGTGTTCTCTCAAGCATCCCGGCCACGGTCATAATGCTGTCCGGTTTAATTTCAGCAATTGGTGAGGGGTCCTCATACGTATCATATGCCCTTGGATAATATTCCAGAAGATCTTCTATTGTGTCCACTCCAATCTTTTGAAACAGTTTCCCGGTTTTTTCTCCAATCCCTTTCAGGGATTCAATGGGTTTCTGGTTCATCCGTTCACCCGCCTCCTTTCATTTTGTTTTCCCGAATATTAAAAAACCGGGCAGACGAGAGTCACGTCTGCCCGGAATCATACAGCTTCGACTCCTTTTTATTCCACGGAAATCAGATAATAATAAATCGGCTGACTACCGCAATGAAGCTCCACTTCACAGTTTAAAAATTGTTCTTCTGTTTTTTCCTTCAGTGCTGTGGCATCCTCTTCATTCACATCCTTACCATAATAAATGGTAATCAGTTCTGATTCTTCCTCTACCATAGCTTCCAGTGATTTCAGTGCAGTTGCTTCAATCTCTTCCCCGACAGCAAGAATGCCATGGTCTCCCAGAGCCATGATATCGCCTTCTTTAATTTCGATATCATCGATGGTGGTATTACGGACTGCATAAGTAATCTGTCCGGTCTTTACACGGCTCATCTCTTCCGTCATAATTGCTTCATTTTCCTCAGGAGATAAATCAGGTGCAAAGTTAATAATTGCAGTAATACCCTGTGGAATCGTCTTGGAAGGAATGACGATTACTTTCTTATCCTCTACCAGACTTCTGGCCTGCTCTGCAGCCAGAATAATGTTCTTGTTATTCGGCAGAATGTAGATTGTATCTGCATTTACCCGGTCAATGGCGTTTAACATGTCCTCAGTACTAGGATTCATGGTCTGGCCGCCCTGAATTAAATAATCCGCTCCAATACCGCTAAAGATCTCATCAAGCCCCTCACCAGCTGATACAGAGATAAAGCCATAAGCCTTTCTTGGCTCTGATTTCTTTCCTTCTGCCTTCTGCTGTGCTGCCAGCTTTTCTGATTCTTTAATCAGTCTCTCCTGATGCTCTTCCCTCATATTATCAATCTTCATGCGGGACAAAGAGCCAAGGGTAAGCGCCCTTTGAATGGCAAGTCCGGGATCGTTGGTATGAACATGAACTTTCACAATATCATCATCGGAAACAACTACAAGGGAATCTCCAATGGATTCTAAATATCCTTTAAATTCCTGTTCTGTTTTTTCGTTATAAGGCTTTTCTAAATTAACAATAAATTCTGTACAGTAGCCGAATTTAATATCAGCTTCTTTCAGTGTACTTCCTTCCATAGAGACAACCGGCTCCACACGTACTGCGGTTTCTACGGTTAAGTCAACTTCTTTCCCTGAGAGGAAGTTAAAAGCACCCTTCACCACCTGCATCAGACCCTGACCGCCGGAATCCACAACACCTGCCTGCTTTAATACCGGAAGCATCTCCGGAGTCTGGCTTAACACGTAATCGCCCTGTTCTACAACCTGGCTGCAAAATTCAAGAATATCTTCTGTTTCAGTTACAAGCTCAGCCGCTTTTTCAGCCATTCCTCTTGCTACTGTCAGAATGGTTCCCTCTTTGGGCTTCATGACTGCCTTATAAGCTGTCTCTGTGGCTCTCACAAAGGAATTAGCCAAAATAGTAACGGTCACCTGGTCAGCGCTTGCGATCTCTTTTGTAAATCCTCGGAATAACTGGGATAAGATAACGCCGGAGTTTCCTCTTGCGCCTCTTAAAGAACCGGAAGAAATTGCTTTTGCCAAAGATTCCATGGTTGGATTCTCTATGGCAGCCACTTCTTTTGCCGCTGACATGATGGTCATCGTCATGTTTGTTCCGGTATCTCCATCTGGAACTGGAAATACATTCAATTCATTAATCCAGTCCTTTTTGGCTTCCAGTCCTTTTGCACCTGCTAAAAATGCTTTCTGCAGCATCTTTGCGTCTATATACTTCATACCCACAGGTAGTTTCCTCCTTAATCAATCACTCTTACGCCTTCGACAAAGATGTTAATCTTATCTACCGTCATACCGGTGAATTCTTCTACTTTGTATTTTACATTTTCAATCAGATTATCGGCTACTGCAGAAATGCTGATTCCATATGCTACGATTACATGAAAATCAATGGTGATATGGTTGTCCTGAATCATCACATTAATTCCATGTGTCAGTCCTTCCCGTTTTAATAACTTAACGAGTCCGTCTTTCATGCTGACAGCCGCCATACCGACAATACCGAAGCACTCAACTGCTGTGGTTCCGGCGTACATAGCGATAACATCAGGGCTTACCTGGATCTCGCCCAGTTTATTATTGATATAACCCTTCATAGTCTCTACCTCCGTTCTTTCTGTCTGTAATGATTATACATGATTTTTCCAAAAAAAGAAACAAATTTTTATTTTTCACTTGCAAATCGCTGTAATTTCTGTTATCATACACTTGTTGTGGATTTTTCAACCAATAAAAAATCCAAGTTACTTTTAAGGAGGTGCAATCATGGCTAAATGTGCAATTTGTGAAAAGGCTGCTCACTTTGGCAACGCAGTGAGCCATTCCCATAGAAGATCCAATAAGATGTGGAAAGCAAATGTAAAGTCCGTTAAAGTTAAAGTAACAGGCGGCGCTAAGAAGATGTACGTATGTACTTCCTGTTTAAGATCCGGATTAGTTGAAAGAGCTTAATCGTAGGAAACTCCTGGCTGATATCAGTCAGGAGTATTTTTTTTATAATTATGAGACCCGGTTGATTCAATCGGGTCTCAATGATAGCAACAGTTTTCGCTGTCAGCAGCAAAACAGATTATATCCCAGTACCAGGCATCCAATTATAAACAGAATTGTAACGATCGTCGCCGGGATAAACAGTAGGATTGCCATACCTGCTCCAAAACAGAACAGCATAAGTCCACATACTCTTCTCATATCATCCCTCAATCCATTCAGGCTATATAATATCCTATGCGGCTTATCCCTTTCTTATTCTTCTGCTTTTTCTTTCTCTGCCGCCGCAGCCATCTCCTCTGCCATTTTAATCGCTTCCGGTGATACATCCTTGTTTCCTGATGTAAACTTATTAACAAAATCCGGAACCATGTCAAGGATCTTTGTCACTGCATCCTGCTGCTTGATGTTGACCAGCTTTGTCACACCGTTTTGAATAATCAGTATGGCGCTTGGGCTCATCTTCGCATGCATACCTCCCGCACCCTTTTCCTTGGCATTTTCCGAAAAGGATCCGGCAGCCATTCCACAGGTCACATCCACCAAAGGCAGAATAATGGTATCATCCACCTTAACCGCATCTCCTACAACTGTTTTTGTCGCCACAAAGGCATCCATACCTTTAAACAATGCCTCTACTGTAGACGTAAAATAATTATCTGCCATTGAACGCAATTCCTCCTTTATCGTAGCCATCTCTTTAACAGAACTCTGAAATTTTTATCAAGAAGCATCCGTAAGCCGATGATCAGGACTGTCCCCAGGCGTATTCTTCCCCGAAAAGTTCCTTCTGCGGTAAACACAGATTCATCAAAAACCGGATATAGATTCCAATATTTATGAATGAAGGGATACAGTACACTGGCTGCCATAAGTGCCTGTCCCGTCAGTGCCGGGTCTTCAAAACCAAATGTCACGTTACCGTGCCCCTTTACAGGGAAAATATGACGAATCAGACGTTTTACCTGTCTGTAAAGCAGCTTTGCGGTCTTCTGATTTTCGCTGTTGGAAAGAAAAGCCTGTATTTCATCTTTCTTCTCTTTCATGTTTTTCAGTGTATCACAAAATTTCCGGTATAAGTACTTAATTTTTTCCAGAATATGGATTATTTTCTTCTTTATCTTATTATAAAAATTCTGAAGCCAGGAAATATGCTCTGTTTGTGTTTGTTCTGTCTGTCTGCTCTCTTTTTGTACTGGCTGCCGGGACAGAGGTTCTCCCTGGACAGTTTTTTTCACATCCTGACCTAATTGTCTTGCTTCTTTTATGGTTTCCGGCTCTTTTATTTCCATTGCCTGAACCATGATTTCTTCTGCCTCTTTTAGCTCTTCATCCATTTTCTTTGGTCTCATAATTCGAAATCCAAACAGGCGGACTGAAATGACAACTTCTTCTTCATACCGAACCGTGACAGAAAGGATATGTAGCAGCCAGGAAATTTTCATATTTCCCTTCACTTTTTCAAAATAAGATCCTTCTCCACGGTAACGAACCGGTACAAACAGCACCAGAAGAACTGCCAGAATAATAAGTCCTAAAAGAATCAGGATCAGAATTCCTAACAGCTTTAAAATAAATAAAATTACATGAAGCATGAACACCTCACATCTTACCGGTCACTTTTCAAAAAATCAGACAGATTAAATCCTTCTGTTTTCCGGTATAAATCATGAATCACACGTCCAGCCACTTCCATTGCCTCCCAGTAATCAGAGGCTATACCAAGGATAAAGAACTCTTTTTCCTTATAAAATGGAGATATTATTTCAGCAGCTGGAAAGATATCAAGTATATTATTCCCATTTGAAGCAGGTGTAATCACATAAATATCCAAACCGGGTTTCCCCTTCCTGATTCCCTGAATGATCCGGTATCGTTTCTTCTTCGCTTTCTCTCCGACGTATAAACGGTTATACCAGCTTATTTTCATAATCCATCAGCTCTTCTAATAATTCCATGCATGTTTCTTTTTCAGCGCGATCTAAGCAGCTTGAAAAACTGCCTCTTACGTATTCCTGGATTTCATCAATCGAATTAAAATAAACAGGCAGATCCGATAATACCTTGGCCATAACAGCACGAACCACCGGTTTTGGCGCATCTGCAAATAGTTCTTCCAGCTCCTGTATATAAGCTTGTGCCTGCTGATTTAAATAAGACTTATCAACGATTGCGCTTTCTTCCCCGGAAAGTGTCTCTCTGCCTTCCTCTTTTATAAGTTCAGCAAAGCTGCTTCCAGATAACAGCCTGTCTACATTCATGGAACGAATATAGTCCCCATCATCAGCAGACTCTTCGTTCTCCTTAAGAACTTCAACTTTTAAATAACGTTCGTAGTAAGTTTCCTGCCTGCCTTCTAACTGGGTAAGCTGGTCAAGAAATTCATCTTCCCCTACGGTAAAATCTTCCTGATCCAGTTTCACCTGTATGCTGCTTATTACAGATCGGTAAAATTCCTCTTCATTGATGTCAATGACAGCGTCCTGCTTAGCAAACATCAATACACATAAATCATTAATTACATCCTGAAGCATCACATAAAAACCAGACTCATCTGTAAGAACCTGACTTGCATAGGACAATTTTGCGGAAGCTTCTTCGAAGCTGTCAAAGGTCATATCCCGGTAATCCATACGCTTAAACTGCTGTAAAATTTCGTAAATATCCTTATGACCAGCATCCATCCCTTCAGGAAGTGAAACCATGGATTCCGTCCGGAGGGTGTACATCATATCCCGTAGATTCTCCCTTGGAGAACCAAGATAAACGGAAAGTCCCTCCATAAGAAGACTGTAAAACTTCTGTTTTGTCAGCCGTATCGGGAGCTGCCCGATAATCTGTTTGATCCGTCCGTTCATAACAGCGGAGTCACTGGTGTCAGTAATAAATCCCATCAGCCGTTTTATAAATGCTTCGTCTCCGTCATTTGTTTTGCCGGAAGAAATAAACTTTCGTTCCATGCGGTTTAATATATACTCAAAAATCTGAAAACAGTCGGCATAGGAAGTCAGAACCTCTACTTCGTGAGTCATGTCCTTCCTCAGTGCCAGCAGATCCTTGTTTACTTCCTTTCCGGAAATACATTCTCCTATCAGGCTGTTTAACCGTTTTAAGTAATCAGTCATCTGCTGGGTCTGGGGTGCTTCATCTGCAACAGTCTCCAGTATTGTATAGTAGTTTAGCACAAGTCTTACATAAGAATACTGATAAGCAGCAGTCATCTGTTTTTTCATCAAACGGGTTTCCACGTGTTGTCTCCTCTCGGGGGTATTAATGATAATTGGATAAAATAGATCTCCTCAGGAAATCAAGGGCCTTTACAACGGACTGCTCCCTGATTTTTTCACGGTTACCTTTAAAATGGTATTCTTCCACCTTTACTTTGTCCTTCATATAGCAGGCAATATAGACTAGTCCCACAGGCTTTTCTCCATCTGCGTCCGGACCGGCAATACCAGTAACTGCGATACAGGCATCTGCATCGGAAGCAAATACACCTCCGGTTGCCATCTCTTTGGCTGTCTGTTCACTGACTGCCCCATATTTTTTTAAGGTGCCCTTGCTGACATCTAAATATTTTCTTTTTGCTTTGTTGGAATAAGTGATAAAGCCTTCTCTGAAAACCTCTGATGCACCTGGTACATTAACCAGCCTGCCAGCAATCAGACCGCCTGTACAGGATTCCGCCGTTGTAACAGTCAGTTCGTGCTTCTTTAAAAGCCGTACAACTGCCATCTCAAGAGTTTCTTCTTCCTTGGTTGTGTATACAGCATTATCAAACCGGCTCTTTATCTCTTTTACAACAGGTTTAAGAAGGGTTTTTGCTTCATCCTCATTGGCAGCCTTAGCGGTTACTCTTAAATGAACCTCTGCTGTCTTGGCGTAAGTGGCAATGGTAGGATTGGTCTGGGTATTAATTAAATCAATCAGCTTATCTTCCACCTGGCTTTCACCATAACCGCATATTTTAACCATCTGGGACCGGATTACTTCCGGCTGGCGGCTTTGCAGGTAAGGGAATACCTGCTCGGTAAATAAGGGTTTTAACTCATTAGGAGGTCCCGGAAGCAGTATCGCAGTTTTCCCGTCCTTCTCCATAATAAGTCCCGGGGCAGTTCCGTTATTGTTATCAAGCACAGTAGCCCCCTGAGGAATCATAGCCTGTTTCCAGTTATTGTCCGGGATTTCTTTATATATATTGTTTTTAAAATATTTACTGATCCGCTCTCTGGTATGTTCATCTTCAACCAGATCAAAGCCCATTACCTCTGCGCATACTTCCTTAGTCAGATCATCTTCTGTTGGTCCGAGACCACCGGTAAGAATTACCACATCAGAACGATTCAGTGCTGTTTCAAGTACTGCAAAGAGCCGTTCCCTGTTATCCCCAACCGTCACCTGATGATACATGGAAAGTCCTAAAAGAGCACATTTTTCCGCGAGATACTGGGTGTTTGTATTAACGATGTTTCCAAGAAGAATTTCTGTTCCGACTGAAATCAGTTCAACTACCATGTTTACATACTCCCTTCCATAAGAACGCCATAATTTTTTGCTATATAATCAACAAGTGAAACCACTGTGAGTATTGCCGCAATCCAGATAAAGGCATTGGTAACGATCGATAGCGCAGGTATGTTTAAAATCAGCAGAACTGACATCACCATCTGGGAAGCTGTCTTAAATTTCCCCCAATAGCTTGCCGCAATTACAACTCCGTTATCAGAAGCAACCAGGCGGAATCCGCTGATAATAAACTCACGGCTGATAATTACAATCACGATCCAGGCCGGAAGCTGTCCAAGTGCAGTGAAACAGATCAAACCTGCGCATACCAGAAGTTTATCCGCAAGAGGATCCATAAATTTCCCAAAATTAGTTACCAGATTATACTTTCTTGCAATCTTGCCATCCAGCATATCGGTAAAGCTTGCAACAATAAATACAGCTGCAGCGATATAGCGGTAAGTCACATTGGTACCGCCGTCAAGCAGTAAAAAAAGAACAAAAAACGGAATCATGATAACCCTTAAAACAGTCAGTTTATTCGGTAAATTCATCTTCCAACTCTCCTATTAAATCATACTCCATTGCTCCGGTAACACGGATTTTTGCAAAATCCCCAGACATCAGTTCCTCACCTGTCTGAACAAAAATCATTCCATCCACTCCCGGACCATCCATATAGGTTCTTGCTACATATGCATTCTCATCAGCAACTTTTCCCTCAATCATCACTTCCAGTGTTTTTCCAACCATAGACTGGGAAAGATCAAGGGAAATCTCCTGCTGAAGCTCCATAATTGCATCTCTGCGATCCTCTTTGATCTCCTGTGGAACCTGATCAGGAAATTCTGCAGCCGGTGTATCTTCCTCTGCTGAATAGGCGAATACCCCAAGCCGTTCAAACTCCATCTCATCCACAAATTCCATCAGTTCTTCGTGATCTTCCTCTGTTTCTCCCGGAAATCCGGAGATCAGTGTGGTTCTCAGTGCAATATCAGGAATCTCATTGCGAAGCTTGTTAATGATGTCTTTCAGCTGCTCTTTTGAGGTTCTTCTTCCCATGCGTTTTAAGATCCGGTCGCTTGCATGCTGAATGGGCATATCCAGATAACGGCAGATTTTACTTTCTTCTTTCATAACTGCAATCAGCTCATCTGTAATCTCCTCTGGATAACAGTACTGGATGCGAATCCACTGAATCCCTGATATGCGGCAAAGCTTCTTTAATAATTCAGGAAGAGATTTTTTACCATATAAGTCCACACCGTATAAAGTGGTCTCCTGAGCTACTAAAATCAGCTCCTTCACGCCCTTATCAGCCAGTTTCTCTGCTTCTTTAATCAGATTTTCCATGGGGACACTGCGATAGTTACCTCTTAAAGTTGGGATGATACAGTAAGTACAATGCTTGTCACAACCCTCTGCAATTTTTAAAAAGGCATAATGGCCTCCTGTGGTAAGGATTCTGTCCGTTTCTGTCTGGGGAAGTAAATCCAGTTCATGGAAACAGGATACAGATCCCTCGCCTCCCAATGCCTTCTTTAAAACATTGGATATCTCATCATAGGTTGATGTTCCCAGAATACCATCTACTTCCGGTATCTCATCAATGATCTCCTGCTTATAACGCTGTGCCAGGCAGCCTGTAACAATCAGCGCTTTACAGTTGCCGTCTATTTTTCTCTGTGCCATCTCTAAAATGGTATTGACACTTTCTTCTTTGGCATCGCCGATAAAGCAGCAGGTATTGATTACAATGACATCTGCCTCATACTCGTCATCCGTAAAAGTATAACCGTCTCTATTTAAAAGGCCTAACATCATCTCCGTATCAACCAGATTCTTATCACAGCCCAGTGATATGCATAATAACTTCATGTTTAAACTCCTGTCATTCGTTTTTCCTGAAAGAAAAGGCCATCTACCATAACGGAGACGGCCCTCTTCTTAATTATCGTCTTCTTCTGTTGCGTCCGCTTCGCTTAAAATCTTCACTTTGCCCTCATATAACTCTTCTACGGCAACTGAAAGCGGCTTTTTGCCGGCTCCCGGAATCTCAGTGTCAGAGCCTCCGATGATCTGTCTTGCTCTCTTTGCTGCGGCAATCACGATAGAATAACGGCTCTGTACAACCGGAGCATCTCCCGGTTCAACCTCACTGTTTACTACATTAATCAAATCTGAATAAGATGGATGTAACATCTTCCATTCCCCTTTCTCAAACCAGTTTATATATTCTTTAATTCTTCCCGGATCTGGGATAAAAATGCCATATTATTGGAAGCACGCTTATGCTGTACCTGAATCATAAGATGCATCTCCTCCACGCATGTGTCGATCTCATCATTAATTAAAATATAATCATAAGCCTCCATGCCCTGTGCTTCTTCCGAAGCTCTGCGAAGTCTGGCATTAATTACCTCCATGCTTTCTGTACCTCTGCCGATCAGACGGCGTTTCAGCTCTTGTGCATTAGGTGGCATGACGAACAGCAGGATTGCTTCCGGAAACCGTTCCTTTACTTTCAGAGCTCCCTGAATTTCTATTTCAAGAATAACATCTTTCCCCATTTTCATCTGGTTTAAAACATATTCCTTGGGAGTGCCATAAGAATGATTGACGTACTGTGCATATTCAATCAATTCTTCCTTTTCAATCATATCGTTAAAATGTTCTTCTGTAACAAAAAAATATTCTTTTCCATCCACTTCACCCGTTCTGGGCGCTCTTGTGGTTGCGGAAATAGACAACGCATAATTCTCATACCGGTTCAGAAGCTCTTTCATAAGTGTGCCCTTTCCGGCACCGGAAAAACCGGATACAACTACCAGCATGCCATGTTCGTTCATACTGCGATTCTCCTACTCAATATTCTGGATCTGTTCCCGTACTTTCTCAATTTCAGTCTTTAATATAATTGCCTTGTCTGAAACCTCTAAATCACTGGCCTTTGAAAGAATGGTATTGGCTTCCCGATTCATCTCCTGGGCGATGAAATCCAGTTTTCTGCCCACAATTCCTCCAGCTTCCAGTTCTGACCGTGTATGTTCAATGTGACTTCTTAAACGAACCGTTTCTTCATCCACACAGATTTTATCTGCATAAATGGTTACTTCCGCAGCAATTCTGCCTTCATCAATGGCAGCTCCTGCCAGAAGCTCTTTCACCTTATCTTCCAGCTTTGCCCGGTATTCCACAAGAATCTTTGGAGATCTCTCTTCAATAAATTCAAGAATATCATTCATCAGATTCAGTTTACCAAGAAGATCTGCCTTTAAGTTTTCGCCTTCTGTTAATCTTGTTTCCACAAAACGCTTCGCGGCTTCTTCTACTGTTTCCGAAAGAAGCTTCCACATCTGATCCTCATCTTCCGGTACTTCTTCCATAATAAGTACTTCCGGACATCTGGCGAGTGCAGAAACCTTGATATCGTTCTGAATTCCGAATTGCTCTTCCATCTTTGCAAAATATCCCATGTATTCAGCAGCCAGCGCACTGTTATACTTTAAACACAGCTTGTTTTCCGTATAATCTTCATAACTGATAAAAACGTCTACTTTACCGCGCTGAATATAATTCTTTAACAGATTCCTGATCCCTGCTTCAAAGAAATTAAACTTTTTCGGCATCTTTATGCTTAAATCCAAATATCTGTGATTGACAGCCTTCATCTCGACGGAAATTTTATATTCATCCGTGACGGTTTCGTACCTGCCGAAACCTGTCATGCTCTTAATCATTACAAATGCCTCTCTTTCGCCATAGATATAAACCATTATAAGTCATAATAAAAAACAAGTCAAATGGTTTTGAATTTTACATAACCGTGTTTCTGTGGTATACTATCTCCATCTATAAACCTTACCGGAGGACACAAACAATGGCATTAGATGGAATTGTTATGGCAAATCTCACGGCAGAAATGAAAGACCGGCTGGAAGGCGGAAAGATCTCTAAAATCGCCCAGCCGGAAAAAGATGAACTGCTGTTTACTGTTAAAAATCAAAAAAATACATGGAAACTTTTAATTTCAGCCAGTGCCAGCTTACCACTGGTTTATTTCACGGAAAACAACAAGCAAAGTCCTCTGACTGCTCCTAATTTCTGCATGCTTCTAAGAAAACATATCGGCAATGGCAGGATCATGAGAATCAGTCAGCCTGGTCTGGAACGAATCCTTTGCATGGAAATTGAACATTTAGATGAACTGGGCGACAGACGGACGAAAAAACTCATGATAGAAATTATGGGAAAACACAGCAACATCATCTTCTGCAATGAAGAGGATATGATTCTGGACAGTATTAAACACATCTCTGCCCAGGTAAGTTCCATTCGTGAGGTATTGCCCGGCAGAAAATACTTTATTCCCCAGACCATGGACAAGAAAGATCCCCTTACCATTACCGAAGAGGAGTTTATTTCTACAATCAGACATGCGGCGGCACCAGTACAAAAAAGTCTCTATTTAAATCTGACCGGTATCAGTCCCATCATTGGCCATGAACTTTGTCATCTGGCCTCTATTGATGGAGATCATTCTGCCAATGAGCTGTCAGAGACAGAACTCTTGCATTTATACCGTATGTTCTCTTTTATGATAGAAGACATCAAAAAAGGATCATTTAAACCAAATATTATTTATAAGAATGAGGAACCGGTAGAATTTGCAGCTGTACCTCTTACCTGCTATGAAGGAAGCGATTATGAAGCCAAAACCTACGAATCCATCAGTACTCTTTTAGAGACCTACTATGCTTCTAAAAATGCAGTAACAAGAATTCGTCAGAAATCCGTTGATTTAAGGAAGATTGTACAGACCGCTCTGGAACGTAATTACAAAAAATACGATCTCCAGGAAAAGCAGTTAAAAGATACGGAGAAAAAGGATAAGTATAAAGTATACGGAGAGCTTTTAAATACCTACGGTTATGAACTGACGGGAGGTGAAAAGAAACTTACCTGCCTTAACTACTATACCAATGAAGAGCTTACCATTCCCTTAGACGACCAGCTTTCCGCCAGGGAAAATGCCCAGAAATACTTTGACAAATACAATAAATTAAAGCGAACCTTTGAAGCCGTTACAGGACAGATCAGCGAAACCCGGCAGGAAATTGACCACTTAGAGTCCATCAGTGCAGCACTGGATATTGCTTTGCTGGAAGAAGATCTTGTGCAGATCAAAGAAGAACTTATGGAATACGGATATGTCAAGCATCGCAGAAGTGGAGACAAAAAACCGAAAGTTACCAGCAAGCCCTTCCACTATATTTCTTCTGACGGTTTTCATATGTATGTAGGAAAGAACAACTATCAGAATGAAGAGCTTACCTTTAAGGTGGCAAGCGGTAATGACTGGTGGTTTCATGCCAAAGGAATACCTGGTTCTCACGTCATTGTCAAATCAGAAGGAAAAGAGCTTCCCGACCGGACCTTTGAAGAGGCAGGTTCTCTTGCGGCATATTATTCCAAAGGGCGAGAAAATGATAAGGTTGAGATAGATTATATACAGAAAAAACAGATCAAAAAAGTAGCCGGAGCTGCCCCCGGTTTTGTCATCTATCATACAAATTATTCTATGGTTGCAGAACCAAAAATCTTTGTAGAAATGATTAATAATTAAGCAAAAAAGCAGATAAATAAAGAGCTTGTCTCTTTATTTATCTGCTTTTTCCATTGCACTATCCGTTGTTTTATTCTTGATAAATATCTAAATGCTCAATAACAACTCGTCGTTCAGGAATCGTTGTTATCACTTCGATCAGATACTCTCTTGGAATGATCATTCTCTTATTATCCCTCGCCGTGTCCTCATTGAGAACAGGACAATGAGAGATTTCGCATTCCAACCCAAGAATTTTACGAAACATTTTTGTTTTCATCTGTACTTTCTCCTAGCCAATCTAACGCACAGTAAAACATTTAATACACAACTATCAATTATATAAACACTCATAGATGACCAATTCATATGATATAATTACGGTCATACTCCCCTGCCTAATGACAATAAAATCACATGAATGAGATTATAAATATTAGGCCAATAAATAGAATTACGAAAGAAACATTTAAATTTAGTTATTCTTTGCCTCGGCTTCATGTTTCTTCAGAACCGCTTTGGGTATTTCTCTTTCATACATAGTTGCTGGAATGCTTTTTCCAACAGAATTAACAGATACCGTAAGCAATACCTTTTGTAATCCTTCAACAATTTTCTTCTTCATTTTTGTAATCTCCTTTCATAACATCTTTATTTGGAGGAAGTAAGGTTAACACTTCCAAAGTAACCGGATAAATGATCAACTCTCTTAGATTCTCATTGTAAATAGCGATCAATGCCAAAAGGGTCAACAATATAATTGATACAACTTTCTTCTTTAATATTGCTGTACGGGTAAAATAAGTAATATTTTTGCTTTTAGGTACCAGACATATAAATATAGCCAGGCTAAACAAATAAATTGCAAGTACATTTAATAAGTTTAATTTTAAAACAACCGCTCCTGATAATGACAAAAACCAGATTATCAACATACCCATAAAGCAGCCTGCATTTGTTTTTGCATGTATTCCACCAGCCTGTAAGCGCAGAGTGCAAAATACAAATAAAACAATAAAAGTCTCAGCTCCCTTACCCAATAAAATACCAAGTAATTGAATGAATAAAAGCTTTAATAAATTATCTAATATCAGTTCAACTCCGTATTGTATTGTAATATTATCATCCTCATCTCTGGGATTGATCTTATTTAACAAACAACATAGAGTTGCTGAAAATCTCGAAATAATCACTTTATCACCACCAAACAATGCCATTTTACCATAAATTCCAACTTACAAATGTTTTTGCAATTAACGTAGTTTTTTTATTCCTGAGCGTCAATTTCTTAACTTTTAAATACAATTTCACTTTACTTTTTATCACAGGAATTGTAGAATAATAGTACCCGGCAGATGAGGTGGCATAATATGACTTACTTAATTTATTCTCTTACAGGAAGCCTTTGCAGTTATTTTTCATGCGTTAATTTACTTCCTCGTAAACTAAACGTTTATAAGAAATTAACTTTGTTTTTATACTCATTCATGACAGTTTATCTGTTCAATCGAATGTTTGGGCAAATCAGCACTTTTTTAACTTATGGAGGAATATTGATTATAGCGATGATATTTTCAAAATTTGATTTTTTTGCTTCCTCCTGCATTCTTTTTGGTTACATATATTCAGTCACATTCAATTATATTATTATGTGGCTGACTGGTTATTTTCTTCGTATGGATATGGCAGAATTATTAGCCCGGGATAATCTGACAATTATGTTTTCCATACTTTACTGCATATTTTGCGGTGTAACTACTAAAATGCTGGGTTGGTTTTTTCATAAAAAGCTGGGTTTGTCCAATTATTTAACCAATCGTCATCTTTTAAAGGCCATCTTTACTGACCTTTTTATTTTAGTTTTCTTTTATATTTTTAATTTTTCATACGGTGAGCAACTAGGATACAATTATGGTGTAATTGCCCTGAACGGGATACTGTTTTTACTGCTGTTTACAATCACTGTTTTTTTAATGTACTCCATTTATAAAGCAACTATGGGGGAGCAGGCTTATAAGCACCGAATGTCTCAATTTGAAAATCTTAGAATTTACACTGACCGACTTGAAATGTCTTACGGTACCATGCGAAAATTCAAGCATGATTACATGAATATTCTTATAACAATGTCCGGGTTTATGGAAGAAAATGATCTGCAGGGATTAAAAGAATATTATGGGGAAAAGATTATTCCGATCAGTCACGCTTTTACAGAATCAGATACGAAACTTGGCACTCTATCAAATATAAAGGACACTGCTTTAAAAAGCCTTCTTTCCTCAAAATTTATTTATTCCATGGAAACAGGAATAAAAGCAGAAATTGAGTTAACAGAACCTATTACAAATTTGTATATGGATTCTCTTGATTTATCCCGTATCATTGGCATTTTTTTGGATAATGCAATTGAGGCAACTGGGGAAACAGATGAAAAAGAGTTGCATTTTTGCATGTTTTATAAAGAAGATAATCTTTATATTATTATTAAGAATACTGCTCTCCCTCCTGATTATTCTTTATATGAGCTTCGGGAACAGGGGATATCAACAAAAGGGGAGAACAGAGGTGTCGGTCTGTACAATGTTTCCATGGTACTGAATCATTATGATAATGTGGTGTGGAACACAGTTTATAAAGAACCATATTTTACTCAGGAACTGATTCTGATGCATTATGGTAACAAGGAGCAAGTATGATTCATATATATCTTTGCGAAGATGACAAAAGACAATTATTACGCTGGACATCAATTATAGAAAAATACTTATTAATGAATTCAACGGAGTCGCTGCTGTATTGCACTGCATCTTCTCCCGATGATTTACTTAAGGTCAGAAAAGATTCTAATATTACCGGACTGTATTTTCTGGATATTGATTTAAGAGCGAAAAAGAATGGAATTGAATTAGCAGAAGAAATCCGAAAATATGATCCCCGTGGATATATTGTCTTTGTAACAACACACAGCGAAATGGCATATCTGACCTTTCAATACAAAGTAGAAGCCATGGACTTCATAGTAAAGGATAAAATAAGTGATCTTCCCGAACAGATCTATTCCTGCATAAGAAATGCGGAAACAAAATACCGGAATCAATTAGATTCATCTGACCGTCTCTTATCCATTAAGGTTGATAAAGCTTCACTGGTTATGGATCAGGATGATATCGTTGCCATAACTACAAGTGAAGAATACCACAAAATAGTTATCCATACACTAAATGGTTTCCGTCAGATGTCTGGTTCTCTTAAAGAGCTGAGTGCATCTTTGAACTCCCATTTTTGTCAATGCAACAGATCCACAATTGTGAATTTGAAGCATGTGATTAAATATTCAAGAGATGAGGCACTTTTGTACATGAATAATAAGGAATCTTATTCTGTATCTGTTCGGTTGTTGTCTAAAGTACATAAATCACTAAAATGTCTATAATGAAAGAAGCAGAAACCAGATAAATCCAGTTTCTGCTTCTTATTTTGATTCATTTATTAATCCCCATATGTTCCTTTCGATTTCACCAGCTTTGGCCGATACCCCTGAGAAGTAAGGGCAGCCATAATAGCATTCTTATGATCTGTACCAAATGCTTCCAGTGTAATTCTTAATTCTACTGCTGTATTCCGGTTAATGCTGATAAACTGGTTATGTTCCAGACGGATGACATTCCCCTGCTCTTTTGCAAGAAGCGCAGATACTTTAGCCAGCTCTCCTGGTTTATCCGGAAGCAGAATGGAAACGGTAAAGATCCGGTCTCTCTGAATCAATCCCAGTTGCACGATAGAGGCCATTGTAATGACATCCATATTTCCGCCGCTTAAGATGGATACAATCTTTTTATTATCTACATCAATATGTTTTAAAGCGGCAACCGTAAGAAGTCCGGAATTCTCAACCACCATCTTATGATTTTCCATCATGTCTAAAAATGCTACGATCAGTTCCGAATCTTCAATTGTTATAATACTGTCCACATTTTCCTGGATGTAGGGGAAAAGTTTGTCACCTGGACATTTAACAGCTGTACCGTCTGCGATTGTATTGACAGTTGGAAGAGATACGACTTTTCCCTGGCGAATTGACTCCTGCATGCAGTTAGCACCAGCAGGCTCCACACCAATTACCTTAATCTTGGGATTTAACATCTTAGCCAATACGGAAACGCCTGTGCAAAGACCGCCTCCTCCGATTGGAACCAGAATATAATCAACAGTGGGAAGTTCTTTGATGATTTCCATTGCTATGGTGCCCTGTCCGGTTGCCACATCTAAATCATTAAACGGATGTACAAAGGTAAGTCCTCTTTCTTCCGCCAGCTTATAAGCATGATTGCAGGCTTCATCAAAAACATCCCCTTCCAGAATTACTTCTGCTCCGTATCCTTTGGTCCGGTTAACCTTCATCAGAGGAGTTGTTGTAGGCATGACAATGGTAGCGGGAATCCCGGCAAGCTTTGCAGCATAGGCTACACCCTGTGCATGATTGCCGGCAGAGGCGGTAATCAAACCTTTTGATTTTTCTTCCTCTGTCAGAGTGCTGATTTTATAATAAGCACCTCTTACTTTATAGGCCCCTGTATATTGCATGTTTTCCGGCTTAAAATACACCTTATTACCAGTCTGAGCAGAAAAATACTCACTGTATATAAGCTTTGTTTCCAGGGTAACCTTGCTAACGACTTCTGATGCTTCCTCAAACTTTTCCAATGTCAACATAATTTACGCCTCTTCTTTCTCTTCTACGTGAAACAATGCATTTACAAATTCTTTCGCATTGAATTTCTGCAAGTCATCAATCTTCTCCCCGACACCAATATATTTCACCGGAATTCCCAGCTCGGACTGAATTGCTACCGCAATCCCTCCTTTTGCCGTACCATCCAGCTTAGTAAGAATAATTCCGGTAATATCCGCCACTTCCATAAACTGTTTCGCCTGTACAAGAGCGTTCTGACCGGTAGTTCCATCTAAGACCACAAGAGTTTCCCGATATGCTTCGGGATATTCTTTGTCAATAATCCGGTTAATTTTTTTCAACTCTTCCATCAGGTTCTTTTTATTGTGGAGACGTCCTGCTGTATCACAGATTAATATATCCGCCTGTCTGGATTTTGCTGCAGCAACTGCATCGTATACTACTGCCGCCGGGTCAGAGCCTTCCTGCTGGGCAATAATATCCACGTTTGCTCTTCTGGCCCATTCGGTCAGCTGTTCAATTGCAGCTGCTCGGAATGTATCGGCAGCTGCAACGATCACTTTCTTTCCATCGTCTTTCATCTGTCCTGCCAGCTTACCCACTGAAGTGGTTTTTCCCACTCCGTTTACTCCGATTATTAATAAAACAGAGCGGCGCTTCTCAAATTCATAGGCATTTTCTCCCAAATCCATCTGTTCCATGATACTGTCCATAAGAAGCTGTTTACATTCTGACGGATCCTTGATATTTTTTTCTTTTACTTTTTTTCTCAAGTCTTCCACAATTGATGTAGTCGTCTGGATACCCAGATCACCCATGATCAGAATTTCTTCAATTTCCTCATAAAACTCATCATCAATGGCCGAAAAACCGTTGAAAATGGAATCCACACCTGCGATAATATTATCTCTCGTTTTTTGCAGTCCAGCTACCAGTTTTCCAAAGAATCCCTTTTTTTCTCCCATTGTCGGCCTCCTTAACTTTCTAAATCTTCTTCAATCAGATTAACAGATACAAGCGTCGAGACGCCTTTTTCCTGCATGGTGATA
The DNA here is from genome assembly GCF_002934545.1 of Lacrimispora xylanisolvens. GTDB lineage: Bacteria > Bacillota > Clostridia > Lachnospirales > Lachnospiraceae > Lacrimispora > Lacrimispora xylanisolvens. Next base: position 373,537 of record NZ_PTJA01000003.1, on the reverse strand, counting down.
CCATACAGACGATCCGCAGACACCATGGTACCGCGCCTGTGTGTAATAACAATAAACTGTGTAAATTTTGTTAACTTATGCAAATATTTTGCAAAACGATCCACATTGGAATCATCCAGCGCGGCCTCAATCTCATCAAGAAGACAAAACGGAGATGGCTTTAAATTCTGAATTGCAAAAAGCAGTGCTATGGCTGTCAGTGCCTTTTCTCCACCGGAGAGCTGCATCATATTCTGAAGCTTTTTGCCAGGTGGCTGGGAAACAATCTGTATTCCCGCCTCCAGAATATCCTCATCCTCCACAAGTTCAAGTGCACCACGTCCGCCACCGAACAGTTCCTTGAAGACTTTATCAAACTCCACTCTGATTTCCCGGAATTTTTCTTCAAACTGTTTTCTCATTCCAGTATCAAGTTCATCGATAATCTTTAATAAGGTTCCCTCAGCAGTAATCAGATCATCATGCTGAGTCTTCATAAATTCATACCGCTCTGAAACTTCTTTATAATCTTCGATTGCATTTACATTGACATTGCCAAGCTTGCGTATCTCGTCTTTTAAGGAACCGATCATCTTTTTAATGTCCGGCAGAGATGTCCATTCTTCATTTCTTAAAGCTTCCGCTTTTGAAAATGTCAGTTCGTATTCATTCCACATATAGTTTACGTGATTATCCATACGCTCTTCCATTTTCTCTTTCTGGCTCTGAAGGCGGAACAGTTCCTTATCCAGCAGACTGATACGCTGGGAAAGTTCTTCCCGTTTTTGGAACAGTTCTTTCTGTTCCTTTGATTTCATCTCTTTTTTAGCCAGTTTCTCATTAATTGCCTCATCCAGTGTTTCTCTGGCTGAACTGATCTCTGCAATTCTGGCCTTGATAGATTCTATTTCCTTTTGTTTTTCTTCAATAATCAGACCAGATCCGCTGGATCCCTGAGACAGCTTTAACAGTTCCTCTTCCAATCTGCTAATTTCATCTTTTACCCGTCGGATATTTTCCAGCTCAAAATCATCCTTTTGCTTCAGACTGGAGGCTGCCAGCTGGGCTTCTGACAATTCTCTGGAGAATTTTTCTCTGTCGGCTTTTGCTTTTTCAAGATCAGCATTCAGACCCTCCAGGTCACCGTCTATATCCTGGCTTCGCACAGCCAGCTTTTCCACCGCAAGAATTAAATCCTGCCTGTTTTCGCCAATCTCTTTTTTCTGTACCTCAAGCTGGGTATTTTCCAGTTCTAAATCACCGTAGGATTCTACAATCTCTGCTTTTTTGTCTTCAATTCTGCGCAGATTTATTTTAACCGTATTCTGTCTTAAATAAAGCTTCTGCTTCTCACTTCGGATTGTTTCAAGCTCTTCTTTACATTCACTTAAAAGCCCTTCGTTCATGACCAGCTCTGTCTCAATCTGACCGGTTTCTTTCAACGCCTTTTCACAGGCTGCTTCCAGTTCCTCCATTTCGCGCTTTCGTCCCAGTAAATTACTGGTGTTTTTGAAAGCACCACCAGTCATAGAACCGCCAGCACTTAACAATTCTCCTTCCAGAGTAACAATTCTTAAAGAATACTGGAATTTCTTGGCAAGTGCGATTGCATGATCAATGGTATCCACAACAACCACTCTGCCAAGGAGATAGTTTAAGAGTCCCTGGTACTGAGGATCCGCTTCAACCAGAGAATTTGCAAGTCCTAAAACTCCTGGTTCACTAAGAGCTTTCTCCTGATTGAAACCGTTTTTATTCCCAATACTGGTAAGAGGGAGAAATGTGGCTCTTCCGTATTTATTTTTCTTTAAATACTCAATCAGCTGCTTTGCTGTCTGGTCTGAGTCAGTAACAACATTTTGGATGCTTCCTCCCAGCGCTGTTTCAATGGCGACTTCATACTTTTTAGAAACAGTAATTAAATCCGCCACAACACCATGAATTCCATGTACCCGGTCCTTAACTTCCATGACCCGGCGTATGCTGCCACCATATCCTTCATACCGCTCAGCAAGATTTCGAAGGGATTCCAGCTTGGTAGAATTGGTGTGGTATTCCTGCTGTCTGTCGTTTAAATTCTTCCCAAGACGTTTCACTTCATGCTCCAGTTCCCCGGCTCTGCATTCGCTTTGTTCCTGGAGTTCATTGTACTTAAGAATACCAGCATCAATTTCATCCGCTTCTTTTTGAAGAACCAGCAGCTGTTGATCCTGTTCTGATTCATCACTTTTATATTTAAGAAGCTTTTGGAGCACTTCGGATCTTCGTACATTTACCTGCTCAAGCATGGTCTCATAACGCTGCTGTCTGGCATTTAAGGTTGCTTTTTCATTGAGAAGTTCAATAATGCTCCCCTTACCAGATTCAATCCTTTGCTCCAGAAGGTGAATTTTTTCATCTTCTGCTGCAAGTACCGTTTCTCCCTGCTTTAACTGCTCCATTGCAGTCTTTACTGATTCTGCAATGACAGAACGTTCTTCTTCATAGGAGGACGCCTGGGACTTTTTCATATCTATCTCGGAGTGAATGGACCTCACCCTGCCTGCAATGTGTTCCGCATTCATCTGTTCTGTATTGATCTGCTCTTTTAAAACATTGATGCGTCCCTGTAAATTTCCAGTCTCGATATCAGAACTGTTTTTTTCATTGCGGCTTACTAAAATAGATTCATCCAACTGGGATAAATATGTATCAAGGGTCTCATACTGCTCTCTGATACCCTCTGATGCGTCTTTTGCTTCTTCCAGATCACGGCTGACGATAACTTCTTTCTCATCCACTTCTTTCATCTGAAAGCGCAGTCCTTCTGTTTCCATCAGGAACTGATTTACATCATACTTTTTCAGTTCTTCCTTTAATCTTAAATATTCTTTTGCTGCCTCAGACTGTTTTGCCAAAGGACCAACCTGTTTTTCCAGTTCCGAAAGAATATCACTGACACGAACCAGATTCTGTTTTTCATCCTCCAGTTTTTTCTGGGCAATGGCTTTACGGCGTTTAAATTTAACAATTCCCGCAGCTTCATCAAAAAGTTCTCTGCGTTCTTCCGGTTTTCCGCTTAGAATTTTATCAATCTGACCCTGTCCGATGATGGAATAACCTTCCTTGCCGATTCCGGTATCATAAAAAAGCTCATTAATATCCTTTAACCGGCAGGCACTTCCATTGATCATATACTCGCTTTCGCCAGACCGGTAGACTCTTCTTGATACTGTCACCTGATCATAGTCAATGGATAAGTGGTGATCCGAATTGTCAAGCGTTATGGCTACGTAGGCAAATCCCTGGGGTTTTCTCATTTCCGTTCCTGAAAAAATAACATCCTGCATACTGGAACTTCTTAACTGCTTCACTTTTTGTTCACCCAGTACCCAGCGTACCGCATCGGCAACATTGCTCTTACCGCTTCCGTTGGGGCCTACAATGCCTGTAATTCCATTGTGGAACTCGAATACTATTTTGTTGGCAAAAGATTTAAACCCCTGAATCTCTATACTTTTTAAATACATACTCCACGCTGACAGCCATCACCAGCTGCCCTTTCTTTTCCATATTATTGTCCACGCTCTTTGGACATAAAGGGATACCCGAAGGGTGTTACCATATTATTGTCCATGCTCTTTGGACATAGAGGGATACCCGAAGGGTGTTACCATATTATTGTCCACGCTCTTTGGACATAGAGGGATACCCGAAGGGTGTTACCATATTATTGTCCATGCTCTTTGGACATAAAGGGATACCCGCTTATTGTCCACGCAGCTTCAATATTCCGTGATAAGCCGCCACCTGCTCCGCAGCTTTCTTTGTTCTTCCAGTTCCCTGTCCGATAATTTTATCCCCGATTTTTACCTGGGTCTCAAATATCTTATTATGATCCGGGCCTTCTTCTTTTAAGAGCTCATACGTTAACGCCTCTTCCGTCTGGCTTTGTACAATCTCCTGCAAGATAGTCTTGCTATCAAAAAAGAGCTGCTTATGTTCCAGATCATTCATGATGAAACGAAGGATAAACTCTTTTGCATTAGCAAAACCACCATCCAGATAAATGGCTCCAATCAGTGCTTCCATTGCATCCGAAACAATTGAAGCTCTCCCTCTTCCCCCTGTTGCTTCCTCTCCCCGGCCTAAAAGGAGATATTCCCCAAGCTTTATCAATTCTGCACAGTAAGCAAGGGTGGGCTCACAAACAATACTGGCACGGATTTTTGTTAAATCCCCCTCTGGCTTTTGTGGATATTTATGATACAGACAATCACTGGATACCACTTCCAAAACCGAATCACCTAAAAATTCAAGTCTCTCATTGCATTCTGTTTTATTCAGTCGGTGTTCATTGGCATAGGAGCTGTGGGTCATGGCCTGTGTCATAAGATGCTTGTCCGAAAAACGATAACCGATCCGTTCTTCCAGTTCTTTCATACTTCTGCTCATCTCATTCCTCTTTCCTGGTGTTCCTTATTATTGTCCATGTACTTTGGACATAGAGGGATACCCGATTACCCCCTATTATGAAAGAAGGTGCTGCGGTCAGACCAAACGATCCTAGCAGCACCCACATCTATTAATTTAATGCATTCTTGACCTGTTCTACTGCGTCGCTGACACTTACAATGTTCTCTGCCACTTCAGTTGGAATCTCAATATCAAATTCCTCTTCAATGCCCATAACGATCTGGAACACATCAAGGGAGTCAGCACCCAGGTCATCCACGAATGTGGAGTTCATAGTAACTTCCTCCGGCTCAATATTTAATACCTCTGCAATAATTTTCTGTAATTTTTCGAATTCCATTTGTTTTCCTTCCTCTCTCCTATTCTTGATTTTCTTCTTTCATTTTAAGACTTTCTCTTATCTTATCATTAATTCCCTGTTCTTTGAAGGTTACGCATTGAAGTATGGAGTTTTTTATTTCTGCTGCTTTTGAGTTACCATGAGTCTTTACCACCAGACCATTCAGCCCTAAAAGCGGAGCGCCGCCATAACGGGATGAATCAAATGATTTTAAAGTCTCTTTCAAAGCAGGTTTTACAAGCAGAGCACCGATTTTGCTCCTGAAGCTACCCATCATACCACTCTTTACCTTGTTAATCAAGGTCGCGCCCACTCCTTCATACAACTTCAGGATTACATTGCCCACAAATGCCTCACATACAATGACATCTGCACCGCCATGCGGAATCTCTCTGGCCTCAATGCTTCCGGTAAAATGAATATCCTTACAATCCTTTAACAGCGGAAATGTCTCTTTCACTAGCGCATTTCCCTTTTCTTCCTCTGCGCCGATGTTGACAATGGCAACTGTTGGATTCTTAATGCCTACAACATGCTCCATATATAAGGAGCCCATTTGGGCAAACTGTACCAGATGAGAGGGTCTGGCATCCACATTAGCGCCGCAGTCTATCAGCAGGGAAACGCCTTTTTCTGTTGGAATAAGGGGTGCAAGCGGTGGTCTTTCTACACCCTTGATCCGTCCGACTATCACCTGTCCGCCAACCAGTATGGCGCCTGAGCTACCGGCCGATACAAACGCATCCGCCTCTTTTTGTTTTACCAGATTCATTCCCACAACGATGGAAGAATCTTTCTTCTTACGTATGGCGTTAACCGGAGGTTCTTCCGTCTCGATTACCTCTGTCGCATTCACAATCTGTATCTGATCCTTATTAAATGTGTATTTTGCAAGTTCATCAGATATCATCTGTTCCTGCCCTACTAAGAGAACCCGGATCTCTTTATTCGCGTTTACCGCCTCTACGGCACCTGCCACCGTCTGTACTGGTGCATAGTCACCGCCCATGGCATCCACAGCTACTTTTATCATCATGATTCCCCTTTCAAGTGTTTCCTAAGATAATCTATTACATAATATACTAAATATTATACTATAAATCAATAATAAATTTAGAAATTTAAAAGCAGAAAAAACAGCCTTAGCTGATCAGCTTTTTCTCAACCTTTTTTATAACGTAAACATAAGATATTCCAGTGAACAATGCAGCGCTCAGCCATGCTGCAGGGTCACAGGCACAGGCAAGAGGGAAGCTTACAAACCTTATTGCAAGCGTAGCCGTAACCAGTCTGGCTACCAGTTCCACTACACCGCCCAGCATGGGAAGCAATCCATATCCGCACCCCTGCATGGTATTCCGGAAAATAAAAATAGTCCCCAGAGGAATGTAAAAAGAGGCGCAAAGATAACTGTAGGTTTTTGCCCATGGAAGAATATCCGCCAGATCTACATTACCGGAGAAGAACAGCCTCAGGGCAAACGGAAGTCCCAGAACCACAATAACGGAGCATACAACGGCATAGATTACTTCTGTTGTAAGTGCAAGGCGGACTCCCTGTTTGATTCTTCCAATATCACCTTTCCCATAGTTTTGTCCCGAATAAGTAGCCATGGTTTGCCCCATTGCCATCATTCCCTGAATTACCATACTCTGAAATTTATTGGCTGCTGTATTGGATGCAACTGCCACGGAACCAAATAAATTGACTGCAGACTGCATAATCATCGTTCCCGAAGCGGTGATTCCAAACTGTAGAGCCATGGGAACCCCCACAGACAGCTGGATCTTCGTATCATAACCATGCAGCTTCCAGTGATGCTTTTCCGGCGTGAGAACAGGTACTTTTTTTGTAATATAAATAATACATAAAAGAGCAGATACTCCCTGAGATACATTGGTCGCCCATGCAGCACCAGCAACTCCCATCTTAAAATTAATAACAAAAACCAAATCCAACACGATATTTAAGCAAGCGGAAAGCACCAAAAATATAAGCGGTATCCTGCTGTTACCCACAGAACGCAGATAGGAAGAGAACAGGTTATAAAATACATTTGTAAAGATTCCTATGCAAATAATAGAGATATAAGTATACGCATCTTCCATAATATTCTGGGGGGTATTCATAATTTTTAAAAGTGTTCTCATAAATGCCAGACTGATAAATGTCATAAATACAATAACAAACAATGACAGTAAAATTCCATTTGCCACCGATCGCTTCGTCCCGTTTTCATCCCCGGCCCCAAACCTCTGACTGGTAAGAACAGTGAATCCCGTACTCATTCCCTGTGAAAAACCAATTACCAGAAACATGATGGTACCTGTTGATCCTACCGCCGCCAATGCATCCGGTCCTACAAAACGACCTACAATAATTGTATCCACCATATTATAAAACTGCTGAAAAATATTTCCGATTAATAGCGGAAGTGTAAATTTTAAAATGATGGGAAGCGGATTGCCTCTCGTCATGTCGGTCTCCATAAGCCTTCACCCTTTGCTGTTTTATTATTCTGCCATACTTTACCATGCGGCACAGACGTATTTTACCATGTTCTCAACCACTTGTCACGATTCTTTTCAAACAGTTGCAAAAAATCTGCTGCCAGAAACCGGTTCATCAGGGAATCTGGCAGCAGACTGTATCTGTAAAATTTATTCTTTTGTAACTAATCCGTTTACATTTTCAGAAGTAACCAGCTCATTATCCAGAATAACATATTTCTCTACGTTCTTTCCCTCCAGATAGTCATAAGCGGTTTTTAATATTGCCTTTCCAAGGAAAAATGGGGGCTCTGCAATGGTTGCTTCAACTTTTCCCGCCTTAATTGCCTCAATGGTATCATCAATGGCATCACAGCCGATCATAGTGATTTCATCTAAACGTCCGGCTGCTTCAATTGCTTCTAACGCCCCAAGAAGCATTTCATCATTTGCAGCATACAATCCGTCAATGTGATCATTTGCCTGTAAAATATTCTCCATTACACTCATGCCCTTTGCACGGTCAAAATCCGCCACCTGGCATGCCACAATTTTCATATCCGGATTCTGGCTTATGATTTCATTAAATCCTTTGGAACGGTTCTGGGCTACATTGGTGCCCATGATTCCCTGAAGTTCTACTATAGTTCCTTTTCCGCCCAGAGTATCCGCCAGAAACTTTCCTGCCAGTTTTCCTGATTTAATGGCATCATATCCTATATGAGATACCACTTCTCCTCCACTGGCTTCCCGGTCCATGGTAAGAACCGGAATTCCAGCTTTATTGCAGTCCTCAATGGATGAGACAATGGCATCTGAGTCACAGGTATCAATAATAATACAATCTGGTTTCTTTGTAATTAAGTTCTCCACATCTTTCATCTGGACAGCCGGATCATCCTGAGCATCTGTAATGTATAATTCCACGCCCAGCTCATCAGCGGCTTTTTGTACCCCATCCTTTACGTCCACAAAAAATGGATTGGTCTGTGTGTTCATTGCAAGACCGATTACATATTTTTTCCTGGCTCCTGCATCCGTTTTTGCTGTTGTCTCTTCTGATTTTGTCACAGCAGTTTCTGTCTGGGTTGTCTCCTTTGCAGTCTCCGTGGCTGTTTTTATACTGCATCCAGCCAGCGATACCGCAACAAATCCTGCCATCATTGTAGCTGCAATTCTCTTTTTCATCATAATTCTGCCCTTCCCTTCTCAAATACATTAAAATAGTTTCTATTTATTCCGCTTTTGCGGATAAATCCTTGACTTTTTTATCCACCAGAACTGCAATCAGTACCACAGACCCTTTTACAATGCTGGTTGCGTGAGGATTGACATTCATCAAAGTAAGGATGTTATCAATGATCCCCATAATCATGGCACCCACCACGGTAGGAAGTACAAATCCGGTCCCTCCGCTTAGGCTGGTTCCTCCAAGGATAACCGCTGCAATTGCATCCATTTCAATTCCCTGCCCGCTGGTGGATTGCGCCGATCCAAGCCTGGCAGTCAGTACAACAGCAGCGATTCCGCTTAATAATCCATTCATGATATAAGCGGTCCATTCTGTTCTTTTAACTGATATTCCCGACAGACGGGCGGCTTCCCGGTTTCCTCCAACAGCATAGATGCTCCTTCCAAAGGGAGTTTGTGTCAATATGTAATGTGCTGCCAGAAAAAGAAGTATGAGTATGATCACAGGTACCGGCACACCTATAAAAGAACCCTTTCCAATAAATTTATAGACCTCAGACTTTACCGGAATAGGCGAACCCTTCGTATAAATCAAAACACAGCCCCGTAGCAAAGTCATGGTGCCCAGTGTTGCAATAAATGGAGGAATTCCGCAGTGAGAGATAAAGAATCCGTTGGCAGTCCCACAAACAGTGCCAATGGCTAATGCTGTCGCTACAGCCAGGAATGTGTTTCCGGTAGAAGCTAGTACCCCGGAAGCTACCACGCCGGAAAGTCCAAGTATGGAACCAACGGATAAGTCAATTCCTCCGGTCAGAATTACGAAAGTCATTCCGCAGCCAATAATACCGGCCACAGTTACCTGTTTAAATACGTTAAAAAGATTGGATATATTTAAAAAGCTTTTTGACAAAAATGCAGCAAACAGGCATATGATCAGCAGTATTAAAACCGAACGGTAAATATTGATCTGATTGATCAATTGTTTCTTAGCTTTTTGATTCATTTTCTCTCACCCCTCCAGATGCATGTGCTAAAATTAGTTCCTGGTTCATGTCCTTGCCTGAAATTTCCAATACCATACGGCCTTCCCGCATTACAATCACACGGTCACTGACTCCGATCAGTTCGGGTAAATCCGTGGAGATCATAAGAATACTTTTCCCTTTTTGGGTCAGCTGGTTGATAATTGCATATATTTCTGCCTTCGCCCCCACATCCACGCCTCTAGTGGGTTCGTTTAGTATGAGAATATCGGAATCTGCTTCCAGCACCTTTGCAAAAACAATTTTCTGCTGATTGCCTCCACTAAGCTTTCCAGCCAGCTGGGAAGCTGAACTAATCCGGATATTCAGTGACTGAACCTGTTGGTTTACCCGTTCTGTTTCCAATCTGGTATTTAAATGAATTCCTTTTGTAAGTTTCTTTAAGGAAGACATGGAAATATTTTCCCGGATGCTTCTTATTAATACCAGCCCCTCCTGTTTCCTGTCATCCGATACAAAACCAATTCCGGCTTTCAGTGCTTTTACAGGTGCTGAGCAGTCTTTTTTCACCCCATGTATGAAGACTTCTCCCCGCTCCATTGGTATGGCACCATATAATAGCTTTGATAATTCAATGGTTCCTGAGCCCAGAAGTCCGGTTATGCCAAGTATTTCTCCTTTATGAAGCTTCAGACTCACATCATGTACATTCCGGCTGTTTATCTCTTTGGCTTCAAGCACCACTTCCTGGACCTTGTAATTACGGACAGGATACAGGTTAGAAACGTTTCTGCCTACCATCATGGATACCACATCATCATAATCTGTCTCATTAATTTGTCTGGAAGCCACATATCTGCCATCCCGGAATACCGTCAGCCGGTCTGAGATCTTAAAAATCTCATCCATACGGTGAGAAATATAGATAATGGCAATTCCTTTCTTTTTCAGTTCTTCAATAATCCCAAACAGTATTTTTATTTCTTCCTCGGCAAGCGCCGCAGTCGGCTCATCCATGATAATAATTCTGGCTCCTATGGTAAGGCATTTGGCGATTTCTGTCATCTGCACTTCGGCAACAGAAAGATTCTTCACTTTGGTCTTTGAACTGAATTTCAGACCCAGGTGGTTTAAATTATCCTGCGCTTCCTCAAACAGCTTATCCCAATCCACTTTCTTAAAGCTGTTTACAGGAAGCCTTCCAAGATACATATTTTCAGCCACCGTTAATTCCGGCACCATATTAAATTCCTGATAGATCATGGCAATTCCTGATTTTTCTGCTTCCCTGGCAGAGTGAAATACCACCTTTTCCCCATTTAAGTACATGGCCCCTGATGTATAGGGCTGAGCTCCTGCAATAATTTTCATCAGGGTGGATTTTCCTGCTCCGTTTTCTCCGCACAGAGCATGAACCTCGCCTTCATATAGCTCCAGATGAACTCCGTCAAGAGCCTTTACACCAGGAAATGTCTTAACGATTGATTCCAGTTTTAATACTAACCTTCCTCCCATTTAAATTCCCCTTCCCCTCGACGGGTCTTAATATGCACAGCCTGAGATCAGTATTACATTGGTATAACCTGTAAACTCACCTGTGAGAATAATTGCTTTTGCTTCTTCTGTCATTTTCTTTAATTCCGTGTGGGGGACATACTCCACAGGTATTCCTGCCGGTAAAAGAGCCAGTGCTTCTTTATGTAATTCCCCGCTTACTACAAGAGCCTCCTGGGCAAATACCGCCTTCTCCGTAATCATATATTTTTCAATTTCTTCCAGCACCTCTAAATAGCCAGGATTTCCCTGTTTCCAGCCTAAGTCCACCCGCTCCACTCCCTTAGGTACAGGAAGCCCTGCATCTGCTATTACAAGCATATCCATATGTCTGATCTCTGCCATAATTCTTGATAACTGCGGATGTAAAATTCCAGTCTTTAACATGGCTGCTCCTCCATTTCATGGGATTTGATAAATGCATCGATTTCGGACCGTTCAGGCATGGCAGGAGTGGTTCCAATTCTCTGTACAGAAATCGCTGCCAGTGCATTGGCAAATTTTGCTGCTTCCCATAAATCTTTTCCTTCTGCCAACGCTGCTGCAAGACCTCCGTTAAATGCATCCCCTGCTCCGGTGGTATCTACTGCATCTACCTGGTAAGCAGGTAATAATCCCCTTCTTTTTCCGGTTGCAATATATACCCCTTTGCTTCCCATTGTAATGAGCACATTTTTTACTCCCTTATTAAAAAAATAATCCGCTGCTTTTCCGGCACTTTCTTCATCTGTTACTGGTATTCCGGATAATATTGAAGCTTCTACTTCATTGGGAGTTATCAGCTCCACCCGGCTTAAAATACTATCACTGACAGGCTGTACCGGGGCTGTGTTTAAAATAATTTTAACGCCCTTGTCATACGCCATTTCTACCGCTTTCCTGACGGAAGAAACATTGGTTTCCAACTGAATCAGAAGATAATCTGACTGATCCAGAAGATCGGAAACCGATTCCACTTCCTCATCGGAAATCGTATCACATGCGCCCAGGATCACAGCGATTTCATTCTGACTGGTATTTTCATCTACCATAATTAATGCGGTGCCTGTCTCTGCCTGATCACTGCAAAATACCCGTTTTGTATCCATCCCCAGTCTGGTCATGGTTTCAATGGCAAGATCGGCAAAGGCATCCTTACCAACCTTCGTCACCATGGTTACGTCTGCACCTGCCTTGTGAGCTGCTACCGCCTGGTTAAACCCCTTCCCCCCCGGTCCCATTTTAAAAAGGCTTCCTTTTACCGTTTCCCCCGGAACCGGCAGATGGGGGCATCTTCCCATTAAATCCACCACAAAACTTCCAAATACCGTTATCTTTTTTCCCATAAGCATCTCCTTTTTTATAGAAGGGCAATTCCGTTTCCAGCTCCAATCCGGTCTGCTCCTGCTAAAATCATTGTCTCAGCCTCCTTTGGGGTACGGATCCCGCCGCTGGCTTTCACTTTCAATTTTTCTCCCACCGTTTTTTTCATAAGAGCCACATCTTCTGCTACTGCTCCACCGGTACTAAATCCTGTGGATGTTTTTACATATTGGGCACCCGCTTCCATGGAAAGCTGGCAGGCCTTTGCAATCTCTTCCTTTGTCAAAAGGCAGTTTTCCAGAATTACTTTCACTAATTTTCCCTGGCATGCATCAACTACCGCTCTGATATCTTCCCTGACCAGATCATAATTCTTATCTTTTAATGCTCCAATATTAATAACCATATCCACTTCATCTGCTCCTGCTTTTACTGACTCTGATGCTTCAAAAGCTTTGGCAGATGTGAGCATGGCTCCTAATGGGAAACCTACTACACAACATACAGACACGCTGCTATCCTTTAATTCCCAAACTGCCAGAGGTACGTTACAGGAATTTACACAGACTGACGCAAATTCATATTCCTTTGCCTCCTGGCAATATCTCCTGATAATTTCCGCCCCGGCATCTGCCTTCAGCATTGTATGGTCAATCATGTTTGCTATACTCATATCCATCCTCCATTATAATTCTCAATATGTAACCGGTTACATGTTAGGGTAAAAATAAACTGCCTTACTGCAGCTTATTTATCTTTTCTGAACCGCGAAGCACCATCTGATATGGAACAAAAACCTTGCGGCCAGAGCTTTGACTTTCCTTACGGGTCAGTTTGTCGATCAGCATTTCCATTGCCTGATATCCCTGCTTTCTTGCATCCCGGTCAATGGTTGAAAGACTGTAATCAATGATTTTAAGAGACTCAATCTGATCAAAGCCTACTATGGAAATATCCCTGCCAATTTTCAGCTTATGCTCTGTTAAATATTTGAGTACACCCAGGCTGGTCTGGTTGTTGGAAGCAAATATAGCAGTTGGCGGGTCCGGAAGTTCCAGTAATTCCTTTGTCCGTTCATAAGCCTTCATGATCTTAAAATCGCCTGATACCATATAATCTTCTCTCAGACTAATCCCGTAATCCCTAAGAGCTGACTTGTAGCCCTTCAGACGGTCCTTTCCAGGCATGGAGGTGTTGGGTCCTGTAATCACTGCAATCTTTTGATGTCCATTCTGAATCAGAGCCTCAACGGCCTTGTAGGCAGCATCATGGTTCTCTACAAATACACCATCCAGACTGGAATTTCTGATGTTGCGGTCAACTAATACAACTGGAATCCCTTTGTTTTCAAATTGGATCAGCTTATCCCTTGTCACCTCATCAAGCTCTGAAATAGGAGTGATTAAAAGCCCTGACAGACGCTGGCTTTCTGCCATCATAAGGCATTGATGTTCTCTCTCCAGAAGTTCACCAGTATCAAACAAAACGATATTGTACTGATTATTGGCAGCTCTTTCGCCTATTCCGCTTATGATGCCTGAAAAAAACTCATTGGCAATATCCGGAACAATCACTCCAATACTGGAAGAATCACGTATACTGAGACTTCTGGCTATGGCATTGGGTACGTAATCAGCCTCTTCTATTGCCTCTAATACTTTGCGCTTTGTTTCCTCTTTCACATATCCGGATTCATTAATGACTCTGGAAACAGTTGCGGAAGAAACGCCTGCTTTTCTTGCTATATCCCGTATGTTCATTTCAAGCTCTCCTTATGTAACCGGTTACATGTATGATATTAACATAAAAACCTTATAAAGTAAAGGCTTTCTATAAAATTCAAACAATAAAGCTAAAACACAAATACGGACTATCAAAAGAAGCGGATAGTCCGTATTTGCCCGTGGAATCTAGATCTCTGCCGTCAACTTCACCGGCTTACATCCCATAAGCTGTATGCTTGTTTCATCTGGTTGGCTAAAGCCTGCATATAATTCGACGTGGTTTCCGTCTTTGATATACTCCCCATTTTCATTTACAACCATAAAAGCCCGCTGATCCAACTTTATTTTTACACTCTTTTTCTCCCCGCAATTCAGTGCCACCCTTTTAAAACCGCAAAGTCTTGGATGCAGGGGGGCAAATTCTGAATCCATAACTTTTACATAAACCTGAATAACCTCTTCAACCGCTCTGTCTCCGATATTCTCAACGACAGCCTCAATCTCCATCTCGTCCATGGCTAAATAAGCATCACACATTTTGGCCTGGCCATAAGTCAAACCAAACCCAAAAGGATACTGTGGCTTACTTTCCAAATAACGGTAGGTTCTGTTCTTCATGGAATAATCCGTAAAATCAGGCAGATCACATTCCGGATCATAAAACGTTACACATAATTTTCCTGATGGAGAATAAAGACCGAATAAAAGCTCTGTAAATGCCTTTCCTCCTCTTGCTCCCGGATACCATGCCTGTATAATAGCGTCATAATTCTCTTTTGCAATGCTTAAATCAATATCACTGCCTGCCATCATACACAGCACAACCGGAGTACCGGTATGAGACAATGCCTCCATTAATTTTCTCTGAGACTCAGGAAGCAGCAATGACTCCTTATCTCCAGAAGCATACTGATTGCCCTGATCGCCTTCTTCGCCTTCCAGGAGTTCATTGAGTCCCAGACAGAGAACAACCACATCGCTATGCTCAGCTACAATCACAGCCTCTGAGATGCGGTCATGATCAAATGCCAGAGCTTCCGTCTTAGGACGGCTGATATTGCAGCCATCTGAATAGAGAACCCTGATATCATCTTTCGCAAACGCTTTTATCCCTTCCAGAATTGTAATGTATTCTGAGGAAGTACCATGATAATTACCAATAAGAGCAGCCCTGCTGTTTGCGTTAGGTCCAATCACTCCGATTGTTTTAACCGCTTCTTTATCCAGAGGAAGAATCCCGTTATTTTTTAACAGAACCATACTTTCCCTGGCAGCTCGTTCTGAAAGTTCCAGATGCTTCTTACACTCCACTTTCTCATAAGGAATGGAATCAAATTCATTGTCATCAAACAATCCCAGCAAATATCTGGTTGTGAACAGTCTTGTACAGGATTCTGTTATCGCTTCCTCAGTTACCAGCCCATGTTGGTAGGCGTTTAATATATGAAGATAGGTATTGCCGCAGTTTAAATCACAGCCAGCATTTAATGCCATTGCTGCAGATGTTTTTGCATCAGGACTGATTAAATGGCGTTCATGAAAATCACGGATTGCCCAGCAGTCAGAAACGTAATGTCCCTCAAATCCCCATTCCCCTCTTAAAATATCCTGCATCAGGGTTTTGCTGGCACAACAGGGTTCTCCATTGGTCCGGTTATAAGCTCCCATAACCGCTTCCGATTTTCCTTCTTTTACTGCAGCTTCAAATGCAGGCAGATAAGTTTCTCTTAAATCCTTCGGGGAAACTTCTGCATTAAATTCATGACGCAGAGCTTCCGGACCTGAATGAACAGCAAAATGTTTCACACAGGCAGCTGCCTTCATGGTCTCACTCTCACCCTGAAGTCCTTTTATATAGGAAACACCCAGCCTGCTGCTTAAATAAGGATCTTCCCCGTAGGTTTCCTGTCCTCTGCCCCATCTGGGGTCCCGGAATATATTTACGTTTGGGGACCAGAATGTCAGTCCTTTATAGATATCCCTGTCATCCTGTTTTGTAAATGCATTGTATTTGGCTCTTCCTTCTTCTGCTATGACCTCTGCAATTTCATGCACCAGTTCTTCATCAAAAGCAGCTGCTAAACCAATGGCCTGAGGAAAGCTGGTTGCTGTCCCGGCTCTTGCCACACCATGAAGCGCTTCATTCCACCAGTTATAAGCTGGTATATTAAGTCTGCGTATAGGCGGCGCATCATATCGCAACTGGCTTGCCTTCTCTTCTAATGTCATGTTTGCTACTAACTGTTCCGCTCTTTTTCGCGCTTCTTTCCGATTCACTTGTCTTTCCTCCTGAAAAATGATGTCTTATCCCTTTACTGCTCCTGTGGTAAGTCCGTCTACAATCTGGTTGCTGAAAATGCTGTAAACGATAACTGTGGGTGCAATTGCTATGATAATTGCCGCAAACATCTGTACATAGTTTGTAGCATAGGGACCTACGAAATAAGTCAGAGTAACGGGAAGTGTTTTTTTAGCTACGTCAGATATAAATACCATCGCCAGCAGCAGCTCATTCCAGTTGCCGACAAACGTCATAATACCTGCCACGAACATCCCCACTCTGGAGAGAGGTAATGCAATTCTGATAAAGCAGCCATAAATGGAACAGCCGTCAATACACGCTGCTTCAAAAATCTCTCCTGGCATGCTTTTAAAGAATCCTGTCATTAAAAATATGGTCATTGGAAGAGAAAACGTAATATATGGGATAATCAGTCCAATGAGCTGATTGGTCAGATGCCAGTTGGAAAACCGGACGAAAAGCGGGATCAGAACACAATGTACCGGTATCATCATTCCAATGAGAAAATACTGCATCATGTATTTAAGAAAGCTCAGTCTCATTCTGGCGATGGCAAATGCCGCCATAGCTCCGATCAGTAAACTGATTACCAATGCGGTAGTACACACTATTACAGAGTTTAAAGTTGCCACTCCTAACTGTCCGTTGACCCATGCAAATATGTAGTTGCCCAGCTGCAGAACACTGGGAGGTGAAAATGGTGAAGTCAGTACTTCCCTGTTGGATTTCAGAGAAACGCTGAGCATCCAGACCAGCGGAAGTAAATAAACAAGAGCAAGGGCAATCAGCAATGCATATAAAAGCACACCGGTTACAGTGATCTTTTTCTTTTTTTTCTGGTTATCTTCTATTCTCATTATTTTCCTCCCTCTAAGACTCGTACGTTTCAACTTTTATGCATTTACTGATGAGGAATGTGGTAAAAAGGCATAAAATGAGTAATATCATAGAAATCGCACTTGCATAACCGTATTTATAATACTTGAATCCCTGGGTATATAAATGGGTTGCCAGCACATCCGTACGATGGTTTGGTCCTCCCTGAGTCATATTATAAATCAGGTCAAAAAATTTAAGAGAACCAATGCAGTTCAAAGAAAGAGTGGTAATCAGCATAGGCTTGATTAACGGTAAGGTTATAAAACGAAACGACTGTCCTTTGGAGGCCCCGTCAATATAGGAAGCTTCATAGATATCTCTGGATATCCCACTGATCTGAGCCATATAAAGCATCATATTCTGACCGACGTACTGCCATAAAGCAACACAACCGATCACCCACATAGGAAGAGGGATAAATCCTTTGGTGTCAAAAAGCCAGTTGGGTCCCTGGATACCAAATGAACCCAAAAGATTATTAATACCTATTTTAGGATTAAAAAGAAACGCCCATAAAAGTCCAAGCGCAGCTGATGAAAGTACACAGGGAAGGTAGTAAATATTTTTAAATAAGTTCCTGCCTGCCTTAATATTGGTCAGTAGAACCGCCAGGAATAAACCGGTGATCTGCTGAGTCACACCAGAGAAGAGCATAAAAAATATGGAGTTTTTCAAAGCGATTTTCATGGTCTCATCACTGGTGAATAAATCAATATAATTTTTTAATCCGACAAAATCCGGTTTCGTCAGTCCCGTATAATTACACAGGGAATAGTAGATAACCTGGATAATCGGAACAAATAAAATCAGAGTAAATAAAAGGAATGCCGGCGCAATAAATATAAAAGCCGCTTTTCTATCCTCCAATAGCCTGTTCATATGGCTGCCTCTCTTTCTATAATGAGGGTATGCAAAGGCGTTTATGCTTCGCATACCCTCATCATTCTGTCAATTATTTTTTCCAGACGTTTTTATTATAGAAATCCTGTACTTTCTGAAGTGCCTGCTGTGGTTCTGCATTACCGAGGAATACATCTACCATGGCTGCATCAAAGGTATCTCCTGCTTCTACGCTTGCCAGTGATTCATTATAAAATCCTAATGTACCGGTTACGTTCTTTAAGATATCGTTGATATAAGCAAACTGCTTTGGAGCTTTGTCATAGTCAATTGACACTTTGGTAACCGGAATCTTGCCAGCTACTTCAGCCGTATATTTCTGAGCAGTGTCATCGGTGAACATCTTCATAAGTGCAAGGGCTGCTTCTTTATGCTTTGTGGTTGAACTCATAACGAGATTATCTGTTTTTACGATCATACGGTTTGGATCTGAGCCACCCTCAATAGCCGGGAACTGGAATACGCCGCATTTGTCTTCAAATTCCGGATTATTTCCGTTGATCTGAGCAATTGCCCAGGAACCCTGTACCAGCATGGCTGCGTCTCCATTGTAGAAGTTTGCAGTTGCCTGATCATTGGAATCTCCAGCTGCAGTGTCCTGGAAATACTGGGAAAGTTCTTTTAACTTGGTTGCTGCATCAACAAATGTTTTACTGGTCCATTCAATCTTTCCTGCATTTACATCAACCAGATTATCCGGTCCGCCTTCACGGTCACAGAGATAACCGGCTATCATGGAAAGACACCATGCAGTACCTGCAGAACAGGAAATTGGTGTATAACCAGCTTCTTTGATTTTTTTACATGCTGCAAGCAGTTCATCATAGGTCTTTGGCACCTCAACTCCTGCCTTTTTAAAGATGTCTGTATTATAGAATACGCAGGCAGCTGCAAAGTTAGTAGGAATTGCCATTATCTTTCCGTCATATGTAATACGCTCAAAGATACCATCTGTAAAATTACCATACCACTGTGACTCCTGGTTTTTCAAAATATCGGTCAAATCTGCTGCTGCACCAGATTCCACATATTGAGTTAAATTAGGCCCTGGATTACAGATAAATACATCGGGTGTATTGCCTGAAGTAACCAAAGCATTTAATTTTGTCGGGTATTCCTCCAGATTGGTAGTGACAACATTACAGTAATATTTCCCCTTATACTGTTCATTAAACCGGTCTATAACCTGCTTGTACCCCTTGCTGACTAAATCTTCGGTGGCATTTAAATCATCCCAGAACATCCATGTAATCTGCTCTTCTTTCCCCGTTGCAGTAACAGATCCGGAAGTAGTCTCTGTGGTGGCGCCTGATGATCCTGCACCTCCGCCAGTATCTGTAGATACTGAACATCCAGAAAGTGACCCCAATACAAGTGCAGCTGCCAAAAAACCCGAAACAAATCTCTTTACCATACCTTTCCTCCTTAACAATCTTCACATTATTTGAAGCAATTATGATATGTATTAACTGTATCAGAATTTTCTCGGTTTTTCTTTATAATTATTGCCTGTCTATTATCAAATATTGCTATTTGTAAATTTTGTACATACTTTTGTTTTAAACGTAATATACATAATACACTTTTTAAATCATGGTTTATTTGTGTTATTTAACTACCAAAAATTAAAATATGCCTTTTTTACTATTTTATGTTGATATTTATTGGAGTATATTTTATAATTTTTACAAACAACAAAAGCAATTATTCATTATCATTAATATTATGGGGAGGTTTTACTTTGATTGAAAATCTGAAAGGTACTCATGAGACTGTAAATTATAAAGAATATACCAATATCCGCCTGTATGACAACACCCAGGCGGAAGACTATCCTTCTCACTGGCATACTCCCCTTGAAATCATTATGCCTCTTACCGGCAAATACACCATCGTTTTAAGCACTCACACCATTGAATTAAAACCAGGCGATATTATTTTGATCTGTCCGGGAGTCATTCACGCCTTAAAAGCGCCGAAATCAGGACGGCGGATTATTTTTCAGGCTGAACTTCCCATGTTTCATGAAATCAAAGAGCTGGAATCCATACTTACGCTTTTAAATCCTACGTTCCTTGTTACGCCGGAACTTTATCCATCTATCCATGACCAGCTCCATCAGTATATGCTGGAAATTTTTGAAGAATACAGGAAAGACATGCCTCTCACAGAAACAAAGATCTACTCAAGGCTTCTGGAAATGTTTGCTCTGATTGGGCGCAACCACACCCAGCAGGTCAGTTCTCTGGATATAGGCAACATTCAGCAGAAAAAATATGCAGAGAAATTCATTTACATCTGCAATTATATCAGCAGCCATTGCACAGAAGAATTAACCTTAGAGGAAGTTGCATCTCTCCTTGGATTCAGCAAATATCATTTTTCCAGGCTGTTCAAACAATTTGCTAATATTTCATTTTATAAATATGTCAATAAAAAGCGGATAGCTGTTGCCGAAACCCTGCTCATTAACCCTCAGCTTTCTGTTACTGAAGTGGCATTGCGCTCCGGCTTTTCCAGCCCCTCCGCCTTTATACGTATGTTTAAGATCATTAAATCCTGTACACCTACAGAATTTCGCCAGATGTATATCCAGGATTAATCAAAAAAGCGGACATGAAGCGGTCCAAAGACTGCAAAACGGTCAGAAGCCTCATGTACGGCAGAAGCATATACCCCTACAGTACAGCCGGTGAATCCACCGGCTTTTTGTGAGCAGAGATCACCTATATGGAAGGGCTGCCCTGTGGTGCGATTATCAATCTCAACAGACAGTGCCTGGTCATGCCCCAACAGCTTAATTTCATGAATTTTGCCGGTGACTTCTATTCTGCTTTTCTCTTCCCAGTCCTCTCCTTTTCGAATGGTTGTTACCGCTTCCAGCTGTCCATCTCTTTCACAAATGACAACTTTTACATAATGGGTTTCATTGTAAAAATAGACAAGTCCTGCTTCCTCCGCCCCTTTCGGCTCGGACTCGATCAATACCCGGATATGGAAAGTTCTGGATAAAAGCCGGGTCCCTACATAGGCAGGAACGGACAAATCTTCTATGGTTTCAGGAAGATAAGGAAGTTGCAGACTGCCATCCCCGGTGATTTTTATAGGCAGCCGGGAAGGGTGATCTCTTAAACCAATTAAGCGCGTGTCAAGGGGATCTGTCCACTGAATATCGGGCTCAGACGGTAAGACCTCCTGCTCTTTCTCCAAAGTGGAAAACTCCAGGCACTCAGGAACTTTACCCAGACCGGGACTCACTACCGGCCAGCCATCTTCCCATATAACCTCTGCAAGAAATGTCTCTCTGCCTAATTCAGCACAGCCATTGAAAGGTCTTGTACCAAGCATCACCATAAACCATTCATTACAAGGAGTCTCAATCAGATCTCCATGCCCGATACACTGCACCGGATAATTATGTCCCAGGTGTCGGT
This sequence comes from Lacrimispora xylanisolvens, assembly GCF_002934545.1. Classification (GTDB taxonomy): domain Bacteria; phylum Bacillota; class Clostridia; order Lachnospirales; family Lachnospiraceae; genus Lacrimispora; species Lacrimispora xylanisolvens. The sequence continues at coordinate 352,002 of NZ_PTJA01000003.1, read as the reverse complement.
GGGTTAAAATGGGATTATTGGGGCATGCTTCATAGGGGCCAAAAAGACTTTGGCTCCGGGCAACGGTTACACTGTGATTAAACTCCGTCCCTCCCTCTGCAAGAAGAAGATAATACATGCCGCGAATTTTGTACAGATGAGGTCCTTCCGCCCATATCGTACGTTTCATGCTTCCATCAAATAATACAACTGGTTGTTTCACCAGCTTCTTCTCTTTTATGTCAAGCTCCTGAATCCATATCTCACAATCCCCGTAATAAGCCGGATGTTCCTTTGTACGCTGTCCGATATAATAGCAGGTATCTTCTTCGAAATACAGACTTGGATCAATTCCTGGCGCATTCTCAAGAAAAACCGGGTCTGACCATGGGCCTTTTGGATCTGTGGCAGTCACATAGAAATTCCCGCCTGCAGATACATTGGTGGCAATTACATAAAATAATCCATTGTGGTACCTGATTGTGGGCGCATAAATACCTTGGGAAACTCTGGCTCCGGTAAGCTGAAGCTGTTCTTTCCGTTCCAGAACTTGTCCGATTAAAGTCCAGTTCTTTAAATCACGGCTTTTGAATACAGGGATACCAGGTGCATATGCAAAGGTAGAATGAACCATGTAGTAATCATCAGAAACTCTGCATATGGATGGATCAGGATAAAAGCCTTTTTGTATTGGATTGATTATTTTTACCATGGCAGCCTCCTAAATAACCACAGCGGAAAATGGCCTTACAGGAAGATCTGCCTCGTTAAACAGATTAACTTCACAGTATCCCTCTTTTGCAAACCTGATTTCAACCGGTTCTTCTGTCAGCGTTTCAAAATTCAGCAACAAACCCTGATCCAATTGAAAATCCTTTACTCCAATTAAATTACCGCCCTGTTCTACATACAGGCTATTAATAACGTTCCCGTTTACGTGTAATTTTGATCCGGTATGGGAAAAATGCAGACGAATCTGGTTTCCTTCCCGCTCTCCTCCTGTAAATTCCGGAGATTCACATAAGATGTCTTCCCCGTAGATCAATCCTCTTGCCAGAAGTGCCAGACGTTCCCCTACTTCCTTCTTTCTTTTCGGGTGGATATCCTCATACATTCCCAGATCCATAATAGAGATCATACCTGTACCGGGTACGTTTTTTAATACCCGTTCCTGACTCTCCCTTACAACCGGATAATCCTCTCCTCCGATTCCAAGCCATTTACCAAACGGCGCCAGCTGAACATAGAGAAATGGCAGTTCATCCTGCCACAAGTCTCTCCAGCAGCGGATTAGAGAAGCAAAGGTTTTATCATATATCTCCCCATGGCCTGCATCTGATTCTCCCTGATACCATAAAACTCCCTTCACAGAAAAGGGTGCAAGCTTTTTCAGCATCATTTCATACAATCCGGAAGGCCGGTAGTGATGATAAGGCCCCATAGGAAGAACCGGTGCATTCGCAGTTTCATCCATCCAGCGCTCCTGATCCTGCTGGTTCATGCCGTACATCATTGCTCTCCAGGCAACCTGATGAAGGTAGGAATCTTCATACTCCCAGGCCTCAAGGCTGAGCCGTCTCATTTCATCCTCATCAACAGCCCCTGCAGCATCCTCATATTCTTTTATAAATACAGACAGAGGCGGATCATTTAAATACGAAGCTTCCATCCATGCACAGGCCGGAGTTCCGCCCCAGTTACAGCCTATAATACCAACTGGAACACCAATCACCGGCTGAATGGATCTGGCAAAACAATAGCCTGGAGCAGAGAAACTCTCCCACTGATATTCCTGTTCTTTAAACCAGCTGCCGCATTCAGGAAGATCTCTGTTTTGGCCGTTAAAAGCAATCCTTTTGCAGTTAAACATGCGGATCATATCGTTTTGCTCCCACTGCTTTATCTCATTCCAGTGGGCATCGTATCTTAAAAAATATTCCATGTTGGACTGACCGGCTGCTATGTAGACATCACCAATGCAGACATCCTTCAGAACCACATCAGGTTCTTCTTTTTCACCAGCGAAAATCTCTAATTTTTGCCCATATGCCGCTTCCTTTGCCGCTAATTCGCAATAAAACTTCCCTTCTTTTATATCTGCAGAAATGCTGTCACCGCAGAAGGTGATTCTCAGCTTGTCCGTCCCCTCAGCCTCTCCCCATATTTTAATCGTCTTATTCCGCTGAATGATCATTCCGTTCTGAAATATTTCCGGTAATTTTATCTGTGCCATATTATACCCCCATAAGCTGGTCATTTTTCTTTCAGTATAGCATAGAACCGGATGATTAAAAACAAAATACTTGCGTCCTTATTATCAATATTAGCTGTATAGCTCACCTTTTCCCCACAACAAGAAAAGACAAGGACCTGAATAATCAGATTCCTTGCCTTTTTATGTTTTGAGCTATTTCCATACTGAAATTATTCAGCAACAGAAATGATTTCTTTCTTGTTATAAGAACCGCAAGCTTTGCATACTCTGTGTGGCATCATAAGCTCACCGCACTTGCTGCATTTCACTAAGTTCGGAGCGCTCATCTTCCAGTTTGCTCTACGTTTGTCTCTTCTAGCTTTAGAAGATTTATTCTTTGGACAGATAGACATGGTTACACCTCCTTAAACTGTTTAAAAATATCCTGGATGACTGCCATTCTCGGGTCAAGCGACCTAACATCGCAGTCACAAGTCTCATGATTGAGATTTGTTCCACATCTATTACAAATTCCCTTACAGTCTTCACTGCAGAGAACCTTCATAGGCAGATTCAGTATGAGTTCATCACAAACCAACTGGTCTACATCCAGACAATAACCAATTACATATGGCTGTTCTTCGAGATCCTCTTCACTCTCATCTCTGGTTTCACTTAAATCAACCATTCGAATGACATCAAAACTCAGCTCATTGGGGACAGGCTCCAGACAACGATCACAGGGAATCAGTAAAGTGAGTTCCACTTTTCCTTCCAGCTCCAGTTTCTTTCCACCCAGATTCATGATCCGCAGCACTACCGGTTTGGCATCTGCTATCTCATAATCTCCGTAGGGTCCATGATAAGTCTTCATCTCTATATCAAGTGTGTAGGTTTTCTCTTTCCCTTCCAGGGTAAACAACTCGGTTAAATTAATAAGCATATTATAGTCTCCTAATACGCACCTATGTAATTATACATAGGGGCGCACTATTTGTCAACAAAATATTTCCATATTTCACATTATAAAAACTATAATGTGCTAATATTTAAGGAATTATACCAAAGCTTTTGTCTCTCTTGCAATTGCAAGCTCTTCATTTGTAGGAATTACACATACTTTTACCTTGGAATCAGGTGTGGAAATAATCATGCGTTCGCCTCTGTGGCTGTTAGCTTCTGCATCAATTTCTACGCCAAGGTAGGATAAATAAGAACAGATTCCTGCACGGATCGGCTTGTCATTCTCGCCTACACCTGCTGTAAATACGATGGCATCTACTCCGTTCATAGCTGCAGTATAAGCGCCGATGTATTTTGCAACACGATAGATATATGCATTAATTGCTGTATCAGCCAGGTGATTTCCCTCAGCCTGTGCTTTCTGAACATCACGGAAATCGCTGGAGACTCCGCCGGACATACCAAGAATACCGGATTTTTTATTTAAGATATCCAGCACTTCGTTGACTGTCTTTCCTTCTTTGTTGCAGATAAACTGAATCACAGCCGGATCAATATCACCACTTCTGGTTCCCATAATAAGACCCTCAAGAGGAGTAAGACCCATACTTGTATCCACGCACTTGCCTCCGATGGAAGCAGAGATGCTTGCGCCGTTTCCTAAATGGCAGACAATAACCTTACCATTGTTGGAATCCAGATCACAAAAGCCCAGTGCTTCTTTGGAAACAAAGCTGTGGCTTGTTCCATGGAAGCCGTAACGGCGAATGCTGTATTTTTCATAATATTCCATAGGAATTGCGTAAAGAGAAGCCTTCTCCGGCATACCCATACCAAATGCAGTATCAAAAACAGCTACGTTTGGTGTTCCTGGCATAGCTGCTTCACATGCCTCAATACCCATTAAGTTTGCAGGGTTATGCAGAGGTCCTAAATCGAAACAGTCACGGATCACTTTTTTAACATCTTCATTTACAACGATGGAATCACTGTAAATAGTACCGGCATGGAGAACACGGTGTCCTACTGCAGAAATTTCACTGGTATCTTTGATTACTCCATGCTCAGGATTAACCAGGGCATCCATAACCAGCTTGATTGCTACAGTGTGGTTAGGCATCTCTTCTTCTAATTCAAATTTGCCTTTTCCTTCTGCTTTGTGAGTCAGTTTGGATCCGTTAATACCAATTCTTTCGCATAAACCTATTGCTAAAACTCCCTCATTTTCCATATCAATTAACTGATACTTTAAGGAAGAGCTTCCGCAGTTGATAACTAAAATTTTCATAAAACTAAATTCTCCTTCAATTATTTTACAATTTCGCCGTACTGTTCTCTGCCGCAGCCTGCTGCGTTAGATTCATCCGTATCAATGTGCATAGCCAGAGCATAGGACTCGCTTACACGTACAACTACATCTCCGAAAACAAGACTTCTGCCATTGGTATCAATTTTCACAGAAACGATTTCGCCGTTTTCAACTCCCAGATTTTGTGCATCTGCAGGCGTTGCATGAATATGACGCTTTGCTGCAATTACACCTTCTGTGATATCAATCTCACCTGCCGGTCCGACAATCTTACATGGTCCGCTGCCTGCAATATCTCCGGATTCTCTTACTGGTGCGGCGATTCCTGCAGAACGGGCATCTGTCAGAGAAAGTTCCACCTGAGTAGATTTTCTGACTGGTCCCAAAATGGAAACTCCTTTGAACTCACCTTTTGATCCCACAACAGTAACTCTCTCCTCGCAAGCAAACTGACCTGGCTGGGATAATTCTTTCTTCTTGGTTAATTCATATCCCTGTCCAAATAAAATCTCAAGATGTTCCTGAGATAAATGTACATGACGAGCTGATGTTTCAACGATAAAATTCATACTTATCTATTCTCCTGTTCTAATTGATCAATGCTTCTTCTTGATTCTCACTCTATTCTATGAGCATTCCTGAAAATTTTCAAGTGTTGTGGCAAAATAATTTGCATTTTTTGCGAAACAATAGCATAATATAGGTTGAAAAAAAGAAAAAGGACGTTTTTTATGATAAAAGAGAAAAATTTGCATGCTGTAGGTATTATCGCTGAATACAACCCCTTTCACAACGGCCACGCCTATCATATCAGAAAAGCGAAAGAACTGTCAAATGCAGAATATGCTGTGGTAGTCATGAGTGGAGATTTTGTACAGCGGGGAGCTCCTGCTATCTATGATAAGTATACAAGGACTGCCATGGCACTTTCCTGTGGAGCCGATCTGGTTTTGGAAATTCCATCTGTTTTTGCTTCCGGAAGCGCAGAAGACTTTGCATCCTCCTCTGTGGCATTGCTGAACGGTCTGGGGGCAGTTGATACTGTGTGTTTTGGCAGTGAAAGCGGGGATATGGAAAAACTTTCCGCTATTGCTACTATTCTCGCCAACGAACCTGCTGTTTATTCAGATGAGTTGCGTAAAGAACTGAAAAAGGGGGCTACTTTTCCAGAAGCAAGGAACACCGCTCTTGTCACCAGCGGAGCTGTAGGAAAAGAAGATGCCTCGATTCTGGCCTCTCCCAACAACATTTTGGGAATTGAATATTTAAAGGCCATCTACCGGCAAAACGCTTCTTTAACACCTTTGACCATAGCAAGAAATGGAAGCGGCTATCACGATCCTCTGCTTATGCCCGATCGTTTCTGCTCTGCAACCGGACTTAGAAAGGCATTAAGGGAATCGGGAGAACATTACAATGAGACGGAGAACACAGTCTTCGATTATGTACCAGATCCGGTAAAATTAAAAATACAGGAAAGCAAACCTCTTTACTGCGACGATTTCAGTCTCCTTTTAAACGCTGCTCTCCTAAGGCTGTCTATGGAAGGAATCCCATTTAATAATTTTTCCGATGTGTCAGATGAACTGGCTGCAAGAATTACAAAGCAGCTTCCTGATTATCATTCATTTGAAGAAAAGATCAACCAGTTAAAAACCAGACAATATACCTATACAAGAGTGAGCCGTGCTTTACTCCACATTCTGCTGGGGACAACCTGCCAGCTGACGGAAGATGCCCGGCGGGCAGGCTATGCTCCTTATGCCAGAATACTGGGATTCAAAAAAGAATCCGTATCCCTGATGGGAGAAATAAAAAAGAGAGGGAGCATCCCTCTCATCGCTAAAACTGCCGGCGCAGAAACCAATTTAACGGGAGCAGCTGCCGCTATGCTCCGGCATGATTTCTATTCTTCTCACATTTATCAGACAGTATTACAAGCTAAATATGGTATAAAAATCAAAAATGAATTTACACAATCCGTCGTCATATTATGACGGCGGATTGATAAATTCTCTGATCCTGTCTTTATATAGAAGAAACCGGGATTTGGGAACTACAATTCCCTGCTTCCACAGATCAAGAAGTTCCTCAAAAGTCACAAACTTTGCATCCACAACTTCCTCTGCCTGTAACTTAAGATCGTCTTTGGTAATATTCTGCCTGTTGATATAAGTATCAACAAACCGTTCCCTTTGCCGGATGCTGTGAATCAGTGTTAAATCCTCTTTTTCTGCATGAATTCCGGCTTCTTCCCAAAGTTCTCTTATAGCCCCTTCCACCGTGGTCTCACCGGCAAGAACCGAACCGCCGGTACACTCCCACATTAATCCGTAAGGCTTATCCGGATGCCGTCTGGTCAGTAGAATCAGATTGCTGTGATTTACGGTCCAGATATCAGCGATCAGATGATATTCCCCTTTTTCCAGCGGAACTCCCCGGACATGAGTCCTTCCTGTTGCCGCTCTGTTTTCATCGAAGATATCCCAAAGCTCCATAAGCCGCTCCCCTGTCTGACGTGTCAACAGTTAAATTTAGAAGTTTGCTCCATTCCAGCCCCAGTGCTCTGCTTCTTCGTATTTAATATAGATCTTATCCTGGGCAATTCCAAGTACTTCTTTAAAAATTCTGGAAATCTCAGCAGTTAAGTGATCCAAATCACGGTCAGAAGCATGCCCGAAAATCTTAACTTCTATAAAAGCAAGCTTCGTATTGTTCTTTCCTTTGAAATAAAGAGAATAGTTATCTTCAAAACCAACCATCAGCCAGCTTTCTGACTTTCCCTGAATCAGACTGATTGCCTGGCCAAGTTTATCCTTTATCAGTTCTTTCTCTTCTTCGGATAACGCAACATTTACTTTTGAATTAATAAAAGGCATGGACTTTCCTCCTTTAATTATTGCTTATATCATAACATATATGACAGCATATTTCACTCATTATTTTATATTAGTTTATTCTTTGTAAAACAAATCATAAAGAGTCAGATTTCCATGAAGAAATTCCAGAATTTCATCAATTTGATTTCGGTTATTTTTCTTTTCTCCCTGCTTAACAGCACGGATTAATATGTTCTTCGGTGTATGCTCCATATCAATAAATTCCAGAATCTGGGTTCGGTATCCCTGGTTTTCCAGTATCTCCGCCCTAAGGGCATCTGTATACAGAGCTGCCATTCGTTCCTTTATCAGACCATACTGAAAAACAGGCGCCATCAGACTGTTCTCTATGTGTTTGTTAAGTTCATGCTGACAGCATGGTACGGATAAAATGACTGATGCCCCCCACGAAACGGCTTTTGCCAGAGCAAAATCAGTGGCTGTATCACAGGCGTGAAGTGTAACCACCATATCCACCTGACTGACGCCTTCGTATGATGCAATATCTCCGTGATAGAATCTGAGTTTTTCGTACCCATAGCTTTCACTTAACCGGTTGCAGTTATCAATCACCGTCTGTTTTAAATCAAGACCAATAATGCGGATGGAGTACCCCTTCTGCACATGAAGATAATAATACATGGCAAATGTTAAATAGGATTTGCCACAGCCGAAATCAATAATCACATTTTCTCTGTCTTTGTGAAGTCTGGGCAGTATATCTTCAATAAATTCAAGAAACCGGTTAATCTGGCGGAATTTGTCATATCTTGATTTTATGATGGTTCCATTTTCCGACATGACTCCCAAATCAACTAAAAATGGTATGGGGGTTCCTTCTTTTAAAATATAATTTTTTTGTCTGTTGTGATCCGTCACTACAGGAAGAGCTGTAATTTTTTGCGGTATACGTTTCAATTTAATACCAGGAACTCCTTTTTTGCTGATCAGAATTCTGACCTGGCCTTTTGCTGATTCCAGTTCCAGCTGCCGAAATGATCCAGCCAGTAAATCTGCTGCATAGTCTGCACATTCCTCTTTTGTCAGGTTTTTATGAAATGCCTGGTTTCCAACCAACTCTTCGGCCTGAAACAGCAATAAATCCTTTTGCTTAAGAGGACGAATTTTCACTTTGGACATTCCCTGTTTCTCAACCGGATTGCTGATAATCATACGAATCAGATATTCATCAAGAAATTCCCTGAGTGCATCCGTCACTTCTCTTTTATCGTTCTGTTCCATGGCTAATTCTTAAAGCTGTGAATAGGCGCAGGAATTCTTCCTCCGCGGTTTACAAACTTTTCACAGGAGTATTGATTAACTGGCATAACAGGAGCGTATCCTAAAAGGCCGCCGAATTCCACGGTTTCACCGACAGACTTACCGATAACCGGAATAATACGAACTGCTGTTGTCTTCTGGTTTATCATACCGATTGCAGATTCATCAGCAATGATTCCGGAAATGGTAGAGGCAGGAGTATCACCTGGAATGGCAATCATGTCCAGACCAACGGAGCAGACACAGGTCATTGCTTCCAGTTTTTCAAGGTTTAATGCACCCATGGCGACTGCATCAATCATTCCCTGATCTTCACTGACCGGAATAAACGCACCGCTTAAACCGCCTACATAGGATGAAGCCATAACTCCTCCCTTTTTTACCTGGTCATTGAGCAGAGCCAGGGCAGCCGTTGTGCCTGGAGCACCAACCCGTTCCAGACCAATCTCTTCTAAGATTTCAGCTACACTGTCACCGATTGCAGGTGTGGGAGCCAGAGACAAATCTATGATTCCAAATGGTATGTTAAGTCTTTTGGATGCTTCCTGAGCAACCAGCTGTCCAACTCGGGTAATCTTAAATGCAGTTTTCTTAATGGTCTCGCAAAGAACTTCAAAGTCCTTTCCTCTTGCAGCCTCAATCGCCCGTTTTACTACACCCGGACCGCTGACACCTACGTTAATAATTGCATCTGCTTCTGTAACACCGTGGAATGCACCAGCCATAAATGGATTATCATCCGGCGCATTGCAGAATATTACCAGTTTTGCGCAGCCAAGGGAATCATTATCTTTGGTCTCTTCTGCTGTTTCCAGAACAATCTTGCCCATAAGAGCTACTGCATCCATATTAATTCCTGTCTTAGTAGAACCTACATTAACAGAACTGCAGACACGGTCTGTACAGGCCAGAGCTTTTGGAATAGAGCAGATCAGATTTTTATCAGCCGTTGTCATTCCCTTGCTGACAAGTGCAGAATATCCGCCAATGAAATTAACACCAACTTCTTTTGCTGCGCGGTCAAGGGTCTGTGCTATGGTAACAAAGTCATCAGGAGTTTTGCAGGCAGCAGCTCCTACCATTGCTATCGGGGTTACGGAAATACGTTTATTTACAATGGGAATTGCAAAATCTTTCTCTATCTCTTTTCCTACAGATACCAGATTTTTAGCAACCGTGGTGATCTTGTTGTATATCTTTTCATTCACCGCTTTTAAATCACTGTCGCAGCAGTCAAGGAGACTGATACCCATGGTGATAGTGCGCACATCCAGCAATTCCTGCTCGATCATCTTATTGGTCTCATTTACTTCAAACATATTCAACATATCGATAACCCATCCTTTTCTTAAGCCTCACTGCAGTAATCAGATCCGATGCATTTTAGTAAAAATTTCTTCTCTCTGGCATTTTACCTTTACACCAATCTCGTCTCCAATTTGTTCCAGTTCATCCGCAAGCTCTCCAAAAGGCTTCGCTGCTTCATTGATGTCAACAATCATCATCATATTAAAATATCCCTGTACAATGGTCTGGGAAATATCTAATATGTTTACCTGGTTATTTGCCAGATAAGTGCAAATCTTTGCTATAATCCCTACTGTGTCCTTGCCAACTACTGTAATAATCGTCTTATTCATCATGCATCTCCTCTTTATATAGTGATAATTTCCGACATCTGATCCCGTTTTGCAACGGCTATGGAAAAATCAGATGCCTTAAATGGATTATCTCCCTCTGAGATTTCAAGCTTTACGGTTTCATAAGCAAGCTCTTCGTAATTATTTTCCTTGCTTAAATGGCCCAGCAGAATCTTCTTTAAGTTCTCGTGAAGAATGCAGCACAGCAGCCGTCCTGCATTTTCATTGGATAAATGACCATGATCTCCCAATATTCTTCGCTTTAAATAATAAGGATATGGTCCTGCCTGAAGCATATTCACATCATGGTTGGATTCTAATAAAACAGCATCCAGTCCCTGGAGATGCTCGATAATGTACTGATTGTAATGCCCCATATCTGTTGCTACTGCAACCGATTTATGTTCATGCTGTATCCGGTATGCAACCGGATTTGCCGCATCATGGTCAATGGAAAACGGTTTGACCTCTAAATCTCCAAGGAAAAAATCCACATCCGGGCGAATGGCACAAAACAATTCCCGGGGATATTCTCCCAGATACTTCTGCTTGGAAATCTCCTCAAGCGTCTCCCTTGTTCCATAGATGGGAACGCCATACTTTCTTGCCAGCACTCCAAGCCCTTTGGTATGGTCCGAGTGTTCATGAGTGATTACAATTCCTGTGAGTTCGCTGCCCTTTAATCCAATTTCGTTTAATCCCTGTTCAATTCTTTTATTGCTTATTCCGGCATCTACCAGAACATGAGTCGTGTCAGAACCTACATAAATGCAGTTTCCGCTGCTCCCGCTAGCAATGCTTACCAGTCTCATCGTTTTCTATCCCCTGCTTTTTAATATTTCCGCCAATTGATCCTCTAAATCCTTAACAGAACCATGGTTTTCGATTATCCGGTCGCAGCGCCTTGCATATTCCTGTTCCGACGCCTGGCTTCTGATCATTTTTTCCGAACGTTCCTTTGAGTAGCCCCTGTTTTTTAAAAGCCGTCTCATTCTGACTTCTTCCGATGCATGTACATACCACATCTCATCATAGATGTCTTCCGCTTCTTCACCCATAATTGCAAATTCTACCACAATAAGCCCGGCTTGGGAAGCGGAAATTTTTTGTCTGATTCTTTTCCACACCAGGGGATGAATCATTGAATTAATCTGTTCTCTGGCAGATTCGTTGTCAAAAATCACTTTTCCCAGTGCAGTACGGTTAATGGTGCCGTCTGAATTAAGAATGGCTTCACCAAAAGTTTCTTTTATCCCCAGATATCCTTCTTCTCCCGGTTCCATGAGTTCATGGGCAACTTTGTCCGCTTCCATCACTTCTGCATTATATTTTGTTTTTAATATGGTGAGAACCAGACTTTTACCAGCCCCCACTCCGCCAGTAAGTCCAATTACTTTCATACGATCCACCATCCTATTATTTGGCATCGAACCAGGATTCCCCAACATTGGCATCAACTTCCAGCGGCACAGCAAGACTGGCTGCACTCTTCATCTCTTCCACCAACAGTTTTTTCACCTGATCAAGTTCTTCCAACCGGGCCTCAATTAAAAGTTCATCATGAACCTGAAGAACAATTTTCGATTGCAGACCCTGTTTTTTAAGGGCACGGTCAACCCGAATCATGGCAATCTTCATGATATCTGCCGCCGTTCCCTGAATCGGAGAATTCATCGCTACACGTTCCCCAAAGGAACGCTGCATAAAATTAGATGATTTCAGTTCAGGCACGGGACGGCGCCTTCCAAACATGCTGACTGCATACCCGGTTTCTTTTGCGTCTGTCACCAGTTTATCCAGAAACAGCTTTACCCCTGGATAGGTTTCAAAATACTTATCAATATATTCGGTCGCTTCTTTTCTGGTAATACTTAAGCCTTCACTTAAACCAAATGAACTGATTCCATATACAATCCCGAAATTGACCGCCTTGGCATTGCGTCGCTGCAGGGAGGTTACTTCCGTCAAAGGTACATGAAAAACCTCTGAAGCAGTGATTGCGTGAATATCCTCAGCCTGCTGATAGGCACCGATCAGCCTTTCATCTCCCGACATGTGAGCCAGAACCCTCAGTTCAATCTGGGAATAATCGGCGTCTATAAAAATGCAGCCTTCCTGTGGAACAAAAACTTTCCGGATCTCTCTTCCCAGCTCCATACGGATGGGAATATTCTGTAAATTAGGCTCTGTACTGCTGATTCTGCCGGTTGCAGTAATTGTCTGATTAAAGGTGCCGTGAATCCGTTCATCGGAACCAATATAGGCAGCCAGTCCATCAGCGTAGGTGGAATTTAACTTAGTCAGCTGTCTGTAATCCAGTATCTGTTCTATGACCGGATAATCAGGCGCCAGCTTTTCAAGTACATCAGCAGCCGTGGAATAGCCGGTTTTCGTTTTTTTTCCACCTGGCAGTTTCATCTTTTCAAACAGGATTTCACCCAGCTGTTTGGGCGAATTAATATTAAAGGTTTCTCCTGTCTGTTCATATATTTTCTGTTCTGTTTCCTTAATCCCAATCTTTAATCTGTCCCCGTATTCTTTCAGCCTGTCTCTCTCCACACGGATTCCTGTTTCTTCCATAGTAAATAAACTATATACGAGAGGCATCTCAATCTCATAAAACAGCCGTTCCATCTCAGCTGTTTTGAGTTCTTCTTTTAAAATGCTTCCGCACATAAAAGCAACATAAGCCATAGAACACATACAGGTTACTGCCTGAGATTGATTTTCTGAAAGTGCCTGGATTAACGTACGTTTTCCCAACAACTCTGTTTTGGAAGGAAGGGGTAACTGGAGATAATCCTGGGCCAGATCATTGTATTCATAGGAGCTTTTTAACGGATCAATTAAATAAGCTGCCAGGGAAGCATCAAGCACTGTTTTTTCATCAGCCACGTTCAAAAATGGAAGCTGGCTCTTCAGATCCAGAACCATAACATTTTCTCTGTGGCTTATCACTTCTTCTGCCTTTTCTTTCAGATATTCTGACGTTAAATTCCCCTGGGCAATCAAACACCAGCACTCCTCTTTTGACAGACATAAAGCCAGAGCTGTGATTTTTTTATCTGTTCCTGTCACCTGCAGACCCAGGCTTGTACCAGCAGCACATCTTGAAAAAACTGCCTCTGCATCAGCAAGCTCTGTAATTATTTTGCCCATCCAGCCATCAGAGGAAATCTCTTCCACTTCATCCGGGAAACCTGCAGGTTCAAAATCCATATCCATAATTTCTGCAATTTCTGATTCTGCAATGGTTTTGACCTCATCGAGATGAACATCATAATCTGTTTTCAGACAAAGAAATTGCGCTTCTTTGTCGATCTTCTGTTCATACTCCGTTAATGCTTCCCGGATCTGATCAGACTCAATTACCTCTTTCTGCCCATAGACTGCCTGCAGGGAACCATACTGAGAAATAAGACGGCATGCAGTTTTTCGGCCAATGCCTGCACCGCGTTCCAATGAAAACACCTCTTTTAACTGTTCCGGTTCAAGACCAAACTCCTTCCTTACAGCCTCCACTGTCCAGGTTATTAACTCTGCCCCTTCTTCTCCCATGCCAGGAATCAAGGCAGAGATATGCTCGCTTACCGCCATTAAAAAGTTCTCATCAGCAGTCAGTACGGAAACATCTTTTTCATCCGACTCACAGTTTTTTGCAAGAGAACAAATAAGATCCAGAGAACGGACCCCCTCTTTTTCAAAAACAGGAATTTTTAAAGAAGCCAGTGCTTCCTTTAATCTGGTTTCATTTTCAATCAAATCCCGGGCTGCTATCCCATTCTCGTTCATACCGCCAAATACCGCTGCAATATAATCCGTTTGTTTTTCTTCTATAATACGAACCACCACATTGCGTATTCCTTTTACACAATTGGCTGGAACTGCATAATAAACCTCTTTCAGCATGCTGGTTCCGTCAATCAGTACTGTTTTTTTTCTGTTCATCTGTTCTCCTATCCAAGCAAGCCCAACTGCAGCCAGATTCTGCACTGAAGAAGGACTGTAATGACAAGTGCCATGACGCACACGGTGGATACCGCATATCTTGCTATTTTTATCAGCTGAATGAACTGAAGTCTTTGTCTGGACTGTTCCAGAGCCGCCTCCAGTGCCCCCTTGATATTATAATTCCCTGTTTCAGAATCCAACTGCATGATTCCTGCTTCTATGGTGAAATATATTTCCAGTTCTTCCATACAATCTGAACAGGTCTGCGTATGTTCCAAAAATTCTTTCAGTTCTTCATCTGTCAGTTCATCATTTATATATGGAATGACCAGACGTTCTGCTTCCTTACATGTCATCGCCCAGACACCTCCTTAACCATAGCTTTTTACTATCATACAATATATTTTACCGATTTTCAATTTAAATACCAGATGATTTCTAAGGTGCCCGTCATTGCACACCATCAAAAAAAACAAATCCAGATTAACAGACATATACTATAACTGACTTAACTTTAGATTGGAGATCTACGAGACTTATGTTTAAAGACAAGACTCTGCTCATAACAGGAGGGACCGGTTCCTTCGGGAATGCCATGCTTAATCGGCTCCTCGATACAGATATAGGAGAAATCAGAATATTTTCACGAGATGAAAAAAAACAGGATGATATGAGAAAAAAATATAATAACAAAAAAATTAAGTTTTTAATTGGTGATGTAAGGGATATTACCAGCGTAAAAAACTGCGTGCGGGGAGTGGACTATATTTTCCATGCAGCCGCCCTCAAACAGGTCCCAAGTTGTGAATTCTTTCCGTTAGAAACGGTCAAAACCAATATTTTAGGCACAGAAAATGTACTGAGTGCTGCCGTGGAAGCAGGCGTTAAGAAAGTGGTCTGCTTATCAACCGACAAAGCCGTTTATCCAATAAATGCAATGGGCATGTCCAAGGCCCTGATGGAAAAAACCTTTATCTCCAAAGCCAGAACAGCTGAAAATATAGTGATCTGCGGTACCAGGTACGGCAACGTCATGGCATCCCGGGGTTCCGTGATACCTCTGTTTATTGAGCAGATAAAAAACGGACAGCCGCTCACGGTTACGGATCCGGATATGACCCGGTTTCTGATGAATCTGGACGATGCCATTGAACTGGTGCTTTACGCATTTGAAAACGGAAAGTCCGGGGACCGGATGGTGAAAAAATCCCCGGCGGCTACCGTTGGTGATCTTGCTCAGGCACTCAAGGTCCTGTTCCATGCCGATAACGAAATTCAAAACATCGGCATAAGAATGGGGGAAAAGATGCACGAAACGCTGCTTACCCGGGAGGAAATGGCATCAGCAATGGATATGGGAGATTATTTTTGCATTCCCGCAGATGAAAGCGACTTAAACTATGCAAAATATTTTAGCGATGGGAACCGGGATATTGGAACCATACAGGAGTACAACTCAAGTAATACCCACCGGCTGACCCCGGAAGAACTGAAAGAAACGTTGTCAGGCTGCAGTTATGTGGCAAATGAATTAAAGGAGTGGAACCATCTATGAAAATACTGGTTACAGGTTCAGGCGGATTTATCGGAAAAAATTTGTGTGTCCAGCTGGAAGCCCTGGGAGACTGCCAACTCTCTAAATACGACATACAGACCAGCCCGGAGCTTTTAGAACGCTATGCAGCAGACTGTGATTTTGTTTTTCACCTGGCCGGCGTTAACAGACCGGAGAATCCCTCAGAGTTTGAGGAAAACTATAAGTTTACCAGTAAGCTGTTAAAGGCTTTGAGAAATAGCGGTAAAAATACGCCTGTGCTCATGTCATCCTCTATACAGGCGCAGCTTGATAATCCTTATGGCCGAAGCAAACGGAAAGCAGAGGATCTGGTAAAGGCATATGCCCATGAAACAGGAGCCAATATTTATATCTTCCGCCTGCCCGGGGTTTTCGGCAAATGGTGCGCACCTAACTATAACAGTGTAGTGGCTACCTTCTGTCACAACATCGCCCGTGATTTACCCGTACGCATGGATGATCCCGATGCAGAAATTTCACTGGTCTATATCGATGATGTGCTCCAGGGATTTACAGCGGCATTGCAGGGTGATATCACGAAACAGAACGGGTTTTGTCAGGTAAAGCCCGTTCATCACACTACGGTCAGGGAGCTGGAACAAACCATCAGGGGTTTTCGGGATAGCAGGCAGAACCTTGAGCTGGCGGACATGGCAGAACCACTGACCCGGAAACTGTACAGCACCTATTTAAGCTATCTGCCTGATGACAAATTCTGCTATGCGCTTAAGGAACACCGGGATCAGAGGGGCGCTTTTGCTGAATGCCTTAAATCAGCAGCAGGGGGCCAGATCTCCGTAAATATTACAAGACCCGGCATGACAAAGGGCGGTCACTGGCACCATACCAAGACAGAGAAATTCATCGCCGTAAACGGTTGTGGCCTCCTGCGCTTTCAGAAACTGGGCGGTGGGGATATCCTTAAGTATCCCATATCATCAGAAAAACTGGAGGTAGTCGACATTCCGCCCGGCTATATCCATGATGTAACCAATACAGGCAGCAGTGACCTGGTGTTACTGATCTGGGCCAGCCAGCTTTACGACCCTGTGCATCCGGATACGTATCCTGCTGAAATTAATGATAATTCATGGAAAAAGGAGTAAGCAATGAAGAAACTCAAATTGATGACCATACTGGGAACCAGACCGGAAATCATCAGGCTGTCCGCCTGTATCAAAGCTTTCGACCAGTATTTTGATCATATTCTGGTTCATACCGGGCAGAATTGGGCGAAATCCTTAAATGATGTTTTTTTCGATGATCTTGAAATCCGTACGCCTGATTACTGCCTTTCATGCCCTGGTGAAACTCTTGGGGATACCATTGGCAATATTATTGCAGAATCCTACCGGATTTTACAAAAGGAAAAACCCGACGCCCTGCTTGTGCTGGGAGATACCAATTCAGCACTGTCAGTCATCTCCGCCAAGCGCCTTAAGATACCCATCTTCCACATGGAAGCGGGCAACCGCTGCTTTGACTTAAATGTGCCTGAGGAAATCAATCGCAAGATTGTGGATCACGTATCTGATATAAACCTGGCCTATACAGAGCATGCCAGGCGGTACCTTCTGTCTGAAGGGATTACAAAAGAGCATATCTTTGTCACTGGTTCTCCCATGACTGAGGTACTTGAAAGTTGCAGGCAGAAAATCGACCAAAGCAGCATACTGAGCAGGCTCATGCTGGAACAGAACCGGTATCTTGTAGTATCCGCTCACAGAGAAGAAAACGTTGATGCAGAAGGCACATTTATTCCACTTATGCAGGCTGTCAATGCGGCCGCAATGACTTACCGGATGCCTGTGATTTTTTCGGTGCATCCCAGAAGTCAGAAAAAAATTAAAGATTACGGCTTTGTCTTTGATCCGCTTGTACGATGCATGGAACCCTTCGGCTTTCTGGATTATTGCCAGCTGCAAAAAAACTCTTTTTGTGTATTGTCCGACAGTGGAACTCTTTGCGAAGAAAGCGCGATTCTCGGTTTTCCCGCAGTACTTCTTCGAACTTCCACGGAAAGGCCCGAGGCCCTTGACAAAGGCTCTGTCATTATAGGGGGAACAAACGAAAAAGACATCCTTCAGGCTCTGGCGTTGTCTGTATCCATGGGAACCAATAAGGAATCTATTGCTCCGATTCCCGACTATACAGATACCAATGTTTCCTGTAAAGTAGTCAAAATCATTGAAAGCTACACCAAAATTATCAATCAGAATATATGGAAAAAAACTATATGAGGTGAATAAAATGAGTCTTGTACACACTCTGCTTTTTATGTTAAGACAGGGACAGGATATGAAATTCGCCCTCAGCTGTTTAAAATCTCTGGAAAAAAGCACCTACAAAACAATTGTCGTCTACAATCAGGGAGACCTGACCAATGATAATTTGAAAAATTTTTTAAAAGAAAATTTCAAACTTGACTGTCACATTATTGGGGACGGCACAAATGTAGGTACAACAGTTGGTCGGCAGAAATGTTTTGAATACATTTGGAAAAATATACCGGATACACTATATATCAGCGAACTGCATTTAGACATGGTCTTCTCTCCAAACTGGGAGACTCCACTGGTCACCTATCTTGAGAATAATGAAGAACCTCTGATCAGCTGCGGCATTGTGGATAAAAAAGGGGCGATGCCCTTTTTAAATAAAACCGCTGTTCTGCCTGAACAGTTATCACAATACGATGACTTTCTTTTGGGATTGCGAACTGACAGCGTAGTTCAGGGATTTACGAATCCATGTATTCACGTTTCTGAAATACTTAAGAAAACAGGCGGCTATAACGCAGCGTTTTTAAAGGGACGCCAATGCTTTGAAGATGACAGTATGCTTCTTGGCTACTACTACTATTATGGAACTAAACGGGGCTGGTATCCAAAAGTCAATTATAATTCCGTGGTATATCACGAAATCGCCGGTCAGAGGATGACAGCAGGCGGTAAATCCGCAGACAATTATGACGGCCTGGTAAAGCAATACGGCACCATGGGACTCAAAGCTTTAAGCGAATTGCACGGCAGTCCCTGGCACAAACAATATTTTTTAACCCGTTATCAGGAAGGACTGAATAAATAAATGAAAGTACTCATTCTTGGAAACAGACTATTTTCGTACGATATGCAGTGGGGATTTAAGCAGGCAGGCTACGAAGCCTCCGTCCTCACGGCTAACACCGTGAATCAGATGGAGCAGATTTTAACAAATTGTGACGCTGACCTCATTATCACTCTGGGAGCACCTCTGGAACTCAAACATGATGTCATGTCATATCTGGGAAATAACCGCCCTAAGTCTCTGAAGCATATACACTGGGACACCGATGGCATATCCAGTACCTATTTCCTTTCAAAAACAGGAGACGGTATTGAGATGGATATCATTTATGCATCAAAACCTGATCTGGTGCTTACCATGTGTCCGGAAATGCGCCAGTTTATTATGAAAAAGGGGTTCCCCTGCGAGATGATGTATTACGCCTACTGTCCGGTCGTTCATCATCCAATGGAAGGCCTTAATACAAAAGATGAATTTATTAATTTGATCGGCAATTCTTACGCAATGATATACCCGTTCCATCCGGAACACTACCGCTATAAATCACTGCAGATACTCTTAAAACCGCTTCTGGAAAACGGATACCAGATACAGCTTTACGGAGACCCGGGCTATTTGCCCCTTATCAAACAAATATTAGCCATGGATACACCTCAGATCCATTATCATGGGGGTATGGCCTATGACCGCACCTGCGCAGCATATAACAGCAGTTTTATCAATCTTGTAACGCAAAATCACCAGCAGACCATAACCAAGCGTACCTTTGAGATACTGGGTTCCGGCGGTTTTGTTCTGTCATCCGACAATGCTGAGATCAGAAACCTGTTTACTCCGGGACGTGATCTGGTTGTATCCTCTTCCCCCGAACAGACCCTGGAACTGGTGGAATACTATAAGAAAAACAAAGATGAATGGATGAACATACGAAAAAATGCGGCGCTGAGCGTACAGAACCATACCTACAAACAGCGGGCCGAATATATTATTGAACAGTATAATAAATGTTTATAACCTCTCTTCTCCCTGCCTGATGTTTTCATACTCAATTACACAGACAGGGAGAATCCTTTTACTGCTTTCCCATTGACGGGAATTTATTTTGCCGATTTTCAATTTAAATACTTGCCAAATGGAAAATCCTGTGATAGAATAATGAACGTTGTAAGTGCAAGCCGGCATGTCGGAATGGCAGACGAGGCGGACTCAAAATCCGTTGATGGCAACATCGTGTGGGTTCAAGTCCCACTGCCGGCACTACACCCTTGGCAGGGAGCAAGACTTCCCAAAGCGGATTTATTCTGACTTTGGGGAGTCTTTTCTCTATGTCTTCATATTTTTCCTACAATTCCCTTAATTTTACATAATGATCTAGGAAAACCAGTTGGTATTATGATATACTAACTTCAGAAAAAACAAATCAGATCCGAGGTGATTTTACGAAACGTCATATTCTTTTCATGGCTGCACTTCTATCTCTGTCTCTTAATGGTTGCGGTCACCGAAATTATGTAAAACCAGATTTGTCAGACATTCAGACAACAAATATCAAAGAAACAACTGCCTCCGCCGAAACGTCTGTGATAGAAGTTCAGAATGAATCTGAGAGCTCCGGCAGTTTAAGTACAGATCCCGAATCAAAAACAGCCGCTTCGATATACGTTTATAAGAATGACAAGGTGACCATTGAATATCCGGTTCTTAAACAATTATCTGATGAATCGAAATTAGAAGCCGTCAACAGTCTGTTAAAAGACAATGCACTGGAAATTATCAATGCTTATTCCATTGATCCATTGAAGGATACTCTTACTGTCAGTGCTGACATCATTTCAGCTGACAGGAACAGGATCAGCGTCGCCTATACAGGCGTGCTTTCTTCTGAGGGGGCTGCACATCCCACCAATGTTTATTACACCAGCGTTATTGACTTAAAGACCGGGAAGAACATCAGGCTGACGGATTACGTCGATCCAAAACTGCTGGCTCAATATGTACTGTCTGATCAGTGTAAATTTTACAACACATCTCCCGAGCTTAAGGAAGCTTTGATGAGCGCGCGGACCGATATGGATGAACAGACATATACCGACATTTTTCAAAATGCAGATTTTTCATCAAAACAGCTGGAAAAAGGGGCCTCAGAATTTCCGGAATCCTTTAGCTATGAGGATCAGGGAGTCATTATTGTCTCCATACCTGTTGCTCATGCTTTGGGGGATTTTGCGTTAATTGAATATACTCCTGAGACAAAATAACAAAAAGAGTTGCCATTTATCCCTTTCTCTGATAAAATAGGACGGAAAAATAAAAAGAAACGGGGTATTCTCATGAGTAACAACGCAAAATTGACAACCCGAGACTATCTGCTCAGCATTCAGCATCTCTTCGCCATGTTCGGCGCAACCGTGCTGGTACCCTTACTGACAGGTCTCAATCCATCGCTGGCATTATTCTCTGCAGGCGTTGGCACCTTAATATTCCACTGCTGTACTAAATTTAAGGTTCCTGTGTTTCTCGGTTCCTCCTTCGCTTTTCTGGCCGCGGTTACCGCAATTATCCGACCGGAAGGAACCGTGATCCCTGAGAACGTACCTTTAGCACAGGGTGGAATTATTTTTGCCGGTCTGGTGTATCTGATCTTCGCGTTCATCGCTTATCGTATTGGTGCAGAGAAAATCAAAAAGATTTTTCCTCCAGTTGTAACCGGTCCGGTAATCGTGGTCATCGGAATTAATCTGGCTGGCACTGCAATTAACGATGCTACCGGCAATTTAAGCCTTGCCGATGGTGTAACACCTGACATTGCCCTGAATCTGGGAATTGCGATATTTACATTATTCGTAGTTATTCTGTGTTCAATTTTTGCTCATGGATTTTTCAAGCTGGTTCCGATCCTGATTGGAATATCTGCCGGTTATCTTCTGTGTATCATATTAGGGGCATTCGGTATCTTCCATATGGATTACTCAGCTATCGTATCTGCTGCATGGATTAATATCCCTTTTGTAACAAAGGATCTTAATAATGTACCATTTATGTCTGTTCCACAATTCAGCTTGGGTGCCATTCTTTCTATCGCCCCCATTGCCTGTGTTACATTTATGGAGCATATTGGAGACATCACCACCAACGGAACTGTTGTAGGAAAGGACTTCTTAAAAGATCCCGGTCTTCACCGCA
Source organism: Lacrimispora xylanisolvens (assembly GCF_002934545.1). Classification (GTDB taxonomy): domain Bacteria; phylum Bacillota; class Clostridia; order Lachnospirales; family Lachnospiraceae; genus Lacrimispora; species Lacrimispora xylanisolvens. Next base: position 329,981 of record NZ_PTJA01000003.1, on the reverse strand, counting down.
CACTAATGGGCGACGGTCTTGCCACATTACTTGCAGGTTTTATGGGTGGTCCTGCCAATACTACTTATGCAGAGAATACAGGCGTTCTGGCAACTACCAAGAACTACAATCCGAAGCTTCTTCGTATCACTGCCGTATTTGCTGTTATCCTCGGGCTCTTCGGTAAAGTTGGCGCAATTCTCCAGACAATTCCCGGACCTGTAAAGGGAGGGGTAGAAATCATGCTTTTCGGTATGATTGCTGCTGTCGGCATTCGTTCCCTGGCTGAGTCAAACCTGGACTTTACACACAGCAGAAACTTAAGCATCGTCGGATTGATCCTGGTATTCGGTCTTGGATTTGCCCAGGTTGGCGGACTTAATGTCACAATCGGAACTATCACATTAAACATTTCAGGTCTTTTCATCGCTGTTATCATAGGTGTCTTTATGAACCTGATACTGCCTGAAACCCCTGATACAGCAAGAGATTAAGAAAGGATTAAAACTATTATGGATTTATTAATGGACAATGTAACTGTTTTTACCCACCCGCTGATTCAGCACAAAATTTCAATCTTACGAGACAAGAGAACCGGAACCAATGAATTCCGCGCGCTCATAGAAGAAATTGCCATGCTGATGGGATTTGAAGCATTAAGGGATCTTCCCTTACAGGATGTAGAGGTTGAAACCCCAATTGAGACCTGTATGACTCCCATGATTGCCGGTAAAAAAATGGCAGTTGTTCCGATCCTCAGAGCAGGACTTGGTATGGTTAACGGAATTCTGGCACTTGTACCATCTGCCAAGGTAGGACATATTGGTTTATATCGGGATGAAAAAACTCATGAGCCCCATGAATATTACTGCAAACTTCCAAGTCCCATTGAGCAGAGAACCATTGTTGTTACCGACCCCATGCTGGCTACCGGCGGTTCTGCAACTGCAGCCGTTGATTTTATTAAGCAGTACGGCGGAAAGCACATTAAGTTCATGGCCATCATTGCGGCTCCAGAAGGTTTAAAACGGCTTCACGAGGCACATCCGGATATTCAGATCTATGTAGGACATTTGGATCGTCAGTTGAATGAAAATGCGTATATCTGTCCAGGTCTTGGCGACGCTGGCGACCGTATATTCGGTACTAAATAAAACAAGTAATAAATCAAAACAACCCGGTATCTCCTGTCTATGACATGGAAATACCGGGTTGTTTCACTGCTGAACTTCAATCAGCCAATTCCTTTATATACAATACTTAATATTAATACCAATGCTGCCAGAAAAACATAGAGATACTTGGCTGTAAATATGAAATAAGAGCCAAGGGGTTTCTTACGGCCACGGTTTAATTCTTTGAGAATCTCCTCTTTCTTTAATACCCAATAGATCATAACAGCGCATAAAACTGCACCGAATGGTACCACATAGATGGTAATATAATCCATCCAGGCTCCCATATATGGTTCGTATTCGATAAAAAGACCTGCAAGGAAGACAACAGCGCCTACAAAAGCAACAGCGGCCTTTCTCGGAAAATGCAGATGTGTCTGAAGCGCTTCCGCACAAACTTCAAACATATTAACCAGAGAGGTTACCCCTGCAAATAATACTGACAGGAAAAACAACACTGCAATCACTCGGCCTGCCGGGATCTGCGCAAATACCTTAGGCAGTGTTATAAACATCAGTGGGGGTCCGCTTGCCGGATCCATCTGAAAAGCGAACACAGCAGGAATAATAGCAAATCCTGCCAAAAGAGCAGCAACTGTGTCTAACAGAGCCGTTGTAACCGCAGCTTTTGGTATATCCTCATTCTTATCCAGATAACTTCCATAAATTACCATACCGGAGCCTGTAATGGAAAGTGAAAAGAAAGCCTGTCCCATCGCCATGACCCAGGTTTCCGGCTTCAGCAGAAACTCCCACCTTGGCACCAGCAGATATTTATATCCTTCCAATGCTCCGGGAAGAAAGAATACACGAACTGCAATTAACAAAAACAAAATGAAAAATGCAGGCATCATAATTGCATTTACTTTTTCAATGCCTTTTAAGACTCCGCCTGCCAATATAACAACCGTTAATATAACAACAAGCAGATGCCATGGTACACTTCCAAAATGTCCGGTTGCCTGGGAAAAATATTCTGCAGCCTCTTCCTTCAGCATAGCCCCTGATAAGGCGCCCCATATGTATCTTAAAACCCAGCCCACTATAATTGCATATCCAATTGCAATACCAAAGGAACCAATCAGAGGAATGGCGCCCAGAAAGGAACCGCCTTTTTTTCCTCTTGTTTTTAGAGCATAATCATAGGAGCCAATGGGACCTGTACCGGTGAGCCTGCCAAAAGCAAACTCTCCGGACAAACCAACCAGACCAAATAAAAATACAAAACCAAAATACACCAGTAAAAAAGCGGCTCCTCCATATTGTCCCAGCCGATAGGGAAACATCCAGATGTTTCCCATACCAACTGCGGAACCAACAGAAGCCAGAATGAATCCAATTCTTGAACCGAATTTTCCGTTTCCTGCCTGGGCATGTTTACTTTCGCTCATGTTTTATTTATTCCTCAGTAATTTTCTTTTCTACGATTTCTCCCTGCTTTTTGTAGATGGAATTCCCCTCTACGCAGCCTCTGACACAGGAAAGCGGATAAATATCTGCTTTCGGTCCGATCACGGTACCAGGATTTAAAATAGCTCCACAGCCGATTTCTGCGAAATCACCCAGGATTGCGCCAAACTTCTTAAGCCCTGTTTCAATATCTCCATCTTCTGCATGTACGGTAACAAGGGATTTATCTGTTTTAACATTGGAAGCAATGGAGGATGCACCCATGTGAGACTTATATCCTAAAATGGAATCTCCAACATAGTTGAAGTGAGGAACCTGTACGCCATCAAAAAGAATAGAATTCTTTACTTCTGAGGAGTTTCCAACTACTGCACCTTCGCCGATAATCGCGTTGCCTCTGATAAATGCGCAATGACGGATCTGTGCATTCTTGCAGATAATTACATGCTCGCCCATACAAGCTGTTGGCGGAAGATTTACAGACTTATGAATCCATACTGCTTTTCCCACATGAACATATTCATCTTTTGGAAGACGCTCTCCAAGAGAAACGATAAATTCGCTGATCTTAGGAAGAATTTCCCACGGATAGGTGGTCTGTTCAAATAATAATTTGGCCACTGTATGATTGGTATCAAATAAGTCCTGGTTTGTCATATCTTCTTTTTTCATGTTAATAATCTCCTATTTTTGTTTTTTATAATTAGCTGCCGCAGCATCAAATACATTACGCAAATCATAATGATTATTCAGCTTCAGTACCCAAGCGGTACGTCCGGCAACAAAATTCTCCAGTTTCTGCATATATTCTTCTGAGGTTATGCTTCCCTCTGAGACATAAGTTAATCCCTTTTCCCAGCTGGCTGTCAGTTCCGGATTAAGCAGCTGTTTTATGGAGGCATTCACTACATCATAGATCATCTCTCCTAACAGCGTAGGCACAATCACCTGGGTCTTCGTATTCAAAGAGAGATATTCTATATTAAAAAGCTTTTTTAATATCTCTGCTCTTGTGGCACTGGTTCCAATACCACTCCCCTTAATCTGGGCACGGAGTTCTTCATCTTCAATTAACTGACCTGCATTCTCCATAGCAAGAATCATGGATCCTGATGTATAGCGCTTCGGCGGAGAAGTCTCACCTTCTTTGATAATCAGCTTTTTCACAGGCAGCTGCATTCCCTTTTTCAATGAACCAAGCATGGCAATAAAAGCTGGATTGTCCATTTGCTTCTGTGATGTTTCAGAACTATTCTCATCCTGATTTTCACTGTCAGGGAGAGGTTCTTCCGTCTTTTCCTCTGTTTTTTTTCTGCTGCCGGAAACATCTGCCACTTTTAAATACCCCTCTTCCAGCATTACCCGGAAGTTGGAATAAAAGTGTTCTTTTTCTTCAACCAGCTCAAGTGCATATTTCTGATAAATGGCCGGCGGATAAAAAATACTTAAAAACCTTCTTGCAACCACTTCATAAACCTTAGCGGCAAGAGGTGTTAAGCCTCTTAACGAGGAAAGACCCTGACCAGTGGGTACGATGGCATAATGGTCCGTAATCTGCTTATCATTGACATATCTTGTTTTATCAATTGATTTGTAGGATCCTATGTTTAATACTTCCTCTGCTGCGTCCTTTAAAGGCTCAAAGCCTTTCAGACCACTGATGTTCTTATAGATTTCCTTTGCTACTGCTGTGGAAAGAACTCTGGCATCTGTTCTGGGATAAGTGACCATCTTCTTCTCATAAAGCTCCTGAACTACCTTGAGAGTCTCATCAGGACTGATCTTAAACATCTTAGAACAGTCATTTTGAAGTTCAGCCAGATTGTAAAGCAGCGGCGGATTCTTCGTTTCCTTCTTTTTCTCAATTGATGCTACAACTGCTTCCATGGGATCTGATGCAGAAAGTATTCCAATCAGCTCTTCGGCATGCTTTCTTTCTTTAAATCCATTCTCTTTATAGAGGTATGGTGATTCATAAAACTTAGACCCCGGAGCGCTTTTCCATTCACCGTCAAAATCCAGATCTTCTCTGGTAAATGTACCGATAACCCGGTAAAACGGCGTCTTTACAAAGTCCCTGACTTCCCGTTCTCTCCGCACCACCATTCCCATTACACAGGTCATGACCCGGCCTACGGAAATAACAGTATTCTTCCCGCTCTTTAAATAATTTGAAATATTCTGTCCATATCTTAGTGTAAGCAAACGGGAAAAATTAATTCCCATAAGATAATCTTCTTTTGCACGCAGATACGCAGAAGCCGAAAGATTATCATATTCCGCCTCGTCTTTTGCTTCCCGTATGCCTCTTAAAATTTCCTCTTCCGTTTGGGAATCAATCCAGACTCTCTTCTGCTTTTTATCACTTACCCCCGCCATCTGGGCAACCAGCCTGTATATGTATTCTCCTTCTCTTCCGGAGTCAGTACAAACATAGATTGTATCCACGTCAGGACGGTTTAGCAGACTGCTTACAACTTCAAACTGTCTGGCTGCACTTGGAATTACTTCATATTTAAATTCTTTTGGAAGAAACGGCAGGGTGGCTAAGCTCCATCGCTTATATCTGGGATCATAGCTTTCCGGATAGCTCATCGTAACCAGATGTCCCACGCACCAGGTAATAATCACCTGATCTGCTTCTATGTATCCGTTGCTGCGTTTTGCGTTAATCTTAAGCGCATTTGCGAACTCCTGAGCCACACTTGGTTTTTCTGCAATGTATAACGATTTCGACATATAACTCCCTACTGCTTTGTGATAGTAACCGTTCTATTATACCATTAAACTTCATGAATAGCAAATATTTCTGACAACTCTCACCAAAAGGCATATCAAATTTTATTATAACATTGATAAATTTTAATATCAATGGTACAATAATTAACAATTTACTTAAAATTCCATTACATGAATACAAAGGAGTGTTTTTCTTATGTCTGTACAAAAAGTAAAAGAATACTTCAAAGAATCTGGCCGGGACTGCCAGGTTATGGAGTTTCCTGTTTCCAGTGCAACCGTAGAATTAGCAGCAAAAGCCCTTGATGTGATTCCGGCAAGGATTGCTAAAACCATGTCTTTTCACGGTAGTGAAGAAAACAGCTGTATCCTGGTGGTTACGGCCGGAGATATGAAAATCGACAATGCAAAGTTCAAAAAAACATTCGGGATTAAATCAAAAATGCTGTCCGCCGGCGAAGTATCTGCCTTCACTGGTCATGAAATCGGAGGCGTATGCCCCTTTGCCAATCCTGACTGTGCCGCTACTTACTTAGATGTGTCTCTTCAAAGATTCTCTTCTGTTTTTCCGGCAGCCGGCAGTTCTAATTCAGCCATCGAACTGACCAACGAAGAACTGTTTTTATTTGCCCAGGCGAAAGAATGGGTTGATGTGTGTAAAGGTGTTGAAGTTTCCAATTAATATAAGAAAATAAAACCGGGGGGATTTTTTATGACAGCAAAAAACAAAATAACATTACAGATTGCATCTATTTATATTTTTGTGTTACTGATGGGTTTTCTATTGAGAAATTACGAAACAAATAACCATTATCAATGGATCATAATCTTTATCAGTATTTTTGAGATTGCAATGATTTGCTACATAACGGGAAAAGTGGATGGAGAGCCGCTTGGCAGTATTGGGTTGCGAAACGTTTCTATTATGGATATTGTACATGGTGTAGTTCTGGGCGTTATTCTTTACCTTCTTTATACCGTTCCGGTCGAGTTATTTACAAATATGTCCGTAACTGCTAATCGCCCTCTACCATTTAGTGAAATGCCTTATTTATACACCCTTCTCTTCCTTTCATTTATTAATAAAATTACTGATGAAGTCATATTCAGAGGATACATTTTCACAAAATTAAATCAGCTGCTTTCTTCTAAATGGGCTGTCATTCTTATCAGTTTCTTACTTATTTATGTTATGAATCTGTCTAAGACTTTAAGCTTTAATGGATTAAATATGTATGGAGCATTTATTACAACAGTTCTTTATTGCTATTACTTATACTATTTTTCAAGAAAAAGTATTATTCCATTGATCATTTCAGATTGTCTGCTAATCATACTGAGAGCAGGATATGGATATATCATATGGGAGGCGATCTACAGCTTTTTTTAAAACATAACTCCCGCTGGATTTAAGCAGCGGGAGTTTGTTTTTTGAATTCTGATAATATAACCGACAGAAACAACAAAGCACAGCCTGTGAGTAATTTTAAAGTTACCGGCTCTCCCAGCAAAAAAACGGAGAACAGCAGACCAAATACGGATTCAAAAGACAGAATAATGGAAGAAGTGTTGGGGCTTAAATGCTTTTGTCCCATATTCTGAAGCAGAAAACAGATCATTGTGCTGAAAATGCCAAGATAAAGAAGGCTGACCGTCATAGAGTAATCAATTACAGACAGATCCAGTCCTCCCTCTAAAAACGGAGCAACCACCCAGCTTAATCCGGCCGCAACTGCCATCTGCATCACCGTTAGTATAATAGGATCATGGGTTTCTGTATAACGGTCAACAAATACAATATGAAAAGCAAAAAATATACCACAGATAAGAGTCATAAAATCACCAATGTTCACTCTCAAGTCACCCTCCAGGGAAATAAATCCCAGACCAATGACTGCGATAACTGCTGCTCCCACATTGTTCTTTGACGGTTTTTTCCTATTAAAAAACCAGTGCAAAAAAGGAACAAGAATGACGTATAATGTAGTAATAAAAGCATTTTTACTGGCAGTGGTATACTTCAATCCATAGGTCTGAAAGAAATAACTGATAAACAGAAAAAATCCCAAAACCAGGCCGCAGATAATATCTGTCTTTCCCACCCTCTTCAAGCGCTTCCAAAATACCACTGTAAGTGCTGCAAAAGCAATGGTAAACCTCAGTGCCAGCAGATAGGTTGGTGATATGACATCCACTGAATTTTTCATTACCACAAAAGCACTTCCCCAAATTACCGTGGTGATAATCAGTCCCATAACTGACAGTGCTTTTATCCCTTTTTCATTCGTTTTATTCATAAGTATGCAATTATGTCCTTTCACAAGCGTTCAGGGGCGCAATAGTCTGCGTCCCTGAATTTATATCAATGCTTCTCTAAATTGTTGAAAACTTATATATTGTGGTTGTCTGATATTCCTGTCCCGCTTTTAATACAGGGGAAGGGAATTCAGGAGTATTCACCGCATTGGGATAGTACTGGGTTTCAAAGCAATAACAGCAGCGTTTGCTGTAAACTGCACCGCCCTTGCCTGGCATCTGGTCATTTAAAAAGTTTGCAGTATAGAACTGCATTCCCGGAAGATCGGTATACACTTCCATTCTGATACCTGTCTTATCAGACTCTGAAGCTGCGCATAAAGCCAGTTCTTTTGACGGATGATTTAAGACCCAGTTATGGTCATAGCCGCTTCCAAAAACAAGTGCTTCATAATCTTCATTGATATCCTGCCCGATTGTCTTCATAACAGTGAAGTCCATGGGTGTTCCTTTTACCGGTGTAAATTCGCCTGTTGGAATTGAAATTTCATCAGCCCTGGTATATGTATCGGCATCAATCCATACTTTCTGATCTAATGCACTTCCGCTATCATGGCCATTCAGATTAAAATAGCTGTGGTTGGTAAAGTTTGCAACCGTATCCTCATCACAGATCATGTGATAATCGATCTTTAAGCCGTCGTCTGGTGTGAGAGTATATGTTATGGTAATATTGGCATTGCCGGGATATCCCTGATCTCCATCTGGTGAAAACAGGGAAAAACTCACACTGGTTCCCATATCATTTTCTTCTACCTCACTGTCCCAAAGACGTGATTGGTAAAGATCGGGACCGCTGTGTAAATTATTGGTGCTGTTATTCGCTGTAAGCTTATATTCTTTCCCATTCAACATAAACTTTGCACCGGCAATACGGTTGGCATTTCTTCCAATGGGAGCACCAAAGTGAGGCGGGTTGAGCAGATAATCCGATACACTATCATACCCTAATACCACATCCGTTTCCTTTCCGTTCCGATCAGGCACATTCATGGTTACCCAAACTGCACCCAGATTTGTAAATGAAGCAGATACTTTATTTTCATTTACCAGTGTATATAAATACACCTCTCTGCCATCCGGCATGTTTCCCCAAAGTTCTTTTTTGTATGCCATCTTACTTCCTCCATATACCTATTTTATAAAGGCTCTCTCCTGGACAGAGAGAGCCTCATAATCCAGTTAATCTCTGGCTTTGATATACCCTTTCGCAGTCAAAAGCTCTGCAGAGAGTACTGCGCCGCCGGCTGCCCCGCGAACTGTATTGTGAGACAAACCAATAAATTTATAATCATACACAGAATCTGTTCTTAAACGACCTACAGAAACTCCCATTCCGTTTTCAAAATCCACATCAAGGGCAACCTGAGGACGGTTATCTTCTTCTAAGTACTGGATAAACTGCTTTGGTGCACTTGGAAGATCCAGTTCCTGGGGAAGCCCCTTAAAGTTCACCAGACGGTCAATTAATTCCTCTTTAGTAGGCTGCTTGCGGAATTTAACGAAAACTGCTGCAGTGTGGCCATTGAGAACGGGAACACGAATGCACTGGCAGGTAATTACCGGCTCCTGTGCTTTTACAATCTCACCATTTTCAATCGTTCCCCATAAACGAAGGGGCTCCTGCTCGCTTTTCTCTTCCTCACCGCCGATATAAGGAATAATATTTCCTTCCATCTCCGGCCAGTCCTTAAAGGTCTTTCCTGCACCTGAAATCGCCTGATAGGTAGTAGCTACCACCTCGTATGGTTCAAACTCTTTCCATGCAGTCAGAACCGGTGCATAGCTTTGGATGGAGCAGTTGGGTTTTACGGCAATAAATCCATGCTCTGTACCAAGGCGCTTTCTCTGGTCTTTTATTATCTCAAAATGCTCTGGATTGATCTCCGGGATGACCATAGGAACATCCGGTGTCCATCTATGGGCGCTGTTGTTGGAAACAACTGGTGTCTCAGTTTTTGCATATGCTTCTTCTATGGCTTTGATCTCATCTTTTGTCATATCCACTGCGCTGAATACAAAATCCACGCCAGCTGCAACTGCCTCAACTTCATTTACATTCATGACTGTTAAGTGTTTTACTGCTTCCGGCATGGGAGTTGTCATTTTCCAACGGTCCCCAACTGCCTCTTCATATGATTTTCCTGCTGAACGGGGACTGGCTGCCACAGTCACCACCTCATACCATGGGTGATTCTCAAGCAGAGATATAAATCTCTGACCAACCATACCGGTAGCTCCCAATATACCAACTCGCAACTTCTTTTCCATCGCACTCTCCTCATTTCTTTTCATTTTGTAATACTATAATACGCTAAATTCTTAACTATCCTATAACAAAGTGAAAAAAAAATCAATATTTATTCGTCAGAAAAATACATTTGTGCGTGTCAGGAAGACATTTCTTTAAAATGTGTGTTACAGTAAAGCATTAAAGGCGAACCTTACTGCCTTTTCCATCTCTTTTGCCAATCTTTAAACGGTTTAAATGTACTTCTTTTTCTTTGTATTGTATCACCGGTTCATCTCCGAGCAGATAGACCGCTTCCAGACTCTCACCTGGAGACAGCTTTATTCCTCTAACTCCTCTGGCATTCTTTTTCATCTCTGGAATCTCATCGGAGGCAAAACGCAGAAATACCCCGGAAGAAGTCTGAAGGACTACATCCGTCTGTCCCCCATATGGCAGTGCACAAATTACCATGTCGTCATCCACCAGTCTGGTTGCAGCCACAGTACGGTTATTGGTTTCAAATTCCTCTCCTGGAACCATCTTAATCAAAGCCTGCCTGGTTGCAAACAAAAATTTATTTCCTTTTAATCCGCCTGCATGGGATAAATAAATAATCTCTTCCTTTGCCCCGTCATATTTACTTAAATTATCAACGGGAGTCCCCTTATCGCGAAGCTTTCCACCTGGTATATCCAATACTTTTATCTGATGTAAGTTTCCAGTATTAGTAAAAATACAGATTTTATCCGTATTCAGACAGTTTACCACAAAAGGATTCTCGGTTTCAATGGTTTCTTTATTTCTGTCATAAGTATTTTTATCCAGTATCTTACAATAGCCAAATCTGTCCATTACAAAGGTAACTTCTGAAACAGTTACTGCTGCTTCATCGTATACGGCTTCCTTTCCGTCTTCAATCAGAGTCTTTCTGGGGGTACCGTATTCTGCCTTTATATAATCCAGATCCTTTTTAATGACCTCATCCATATTTTTTCTGCTGGAAAGTATTTTCTCATACTCTTTAATCTTTGCCAGTGTTTCTTTGAATTCTTTTTCCAACTGAAGAATCTCCAGTCCGATCAGCTTATATAACCGCATCTCGAGAATCGCACTTGCCTGCTTTTCAGTGAAGCACAGTTTTTTTGCATCTTCTTCAAAGCCCTTGACGCGGAAAGAGATATTCGAGATGTCGCCTGTCATCAGACAGTTTTTTGCATCCTTTAAATTCTTCGATCCTCTTAAAACTGCTATAATTAAATCAATAATGTCGCAGGCCTTTATAAGACCTTCTTTTATTTCCTTCTTTTCCAGTTCTTTATCCAGAAGAACCTGATATTTTCTGGTTGCATTTTTGTACTGGAAGTCCAGATAATTCTTTAAAATACCTTTTAAATTCAGGATCTCCGGGCGTCCATCCGCTATTGCAAGCATATTGACGCCATAGGTATCTTCCAATTTTGTCTTTTTATAAAGAATGTTTCGGATTTTCTCTACATCCGCATCTTTACGAAGTTCTAAGACGATACGGATTCCTTCTTTGTTGGACTGATTGGAAATATCAATTACATCAGTAAGCTTTTTATTCTCTACCAGATCAGCAATATCTATAAGGAATTTATTGATTCCGGCTCCAACCATGGTATATGGAATCTCGGTAATGATCAGCTTGTCCTTATCTGCCTTTCGCTTACCAAGCTCTACTTCAATTTTTCCCCGAAGCTTTATTTTCCCCATTCCTGTTTCATAGATCGAGGGAAGATCGCTTTTGTTGGCAATAATTCCGCCTGTCGGGAAATCAGGTCCCGGCAGGTATTCCATAAGTTCCCTTACAGAAATATCCGGATTATCTATATAAGCCTGAACCGCGTCCACCACTTCGCCTAAATTGTGGGGGGGGATGCTGGTACTCATGCCGACTGCAATTCCTTCCGCACCATTAATCAGCAGATTGGGAACCCGAACCGGAAGAACTTCCGGTTCTTTTTCCGTCTCATCATAATTGGGAATGAATTCTACAGTTTTATCCAGGTCTTTTAAATAAACCTCTTCGGCAAACTTTTCCAGTCTTGCTTCGGTGTATCGCATGGCCGCTGCTCCGTCGCCTTCAATGGAGCCGAAATTTCCGTGCCCGTTTACCAGGGGAACTCCTTTTTTAAATACCTGGGACATCACAACCAGAGTCTCGTAGATGGAGCTGTCACCATGGGGATGATATTTACCCATGGTATCGCCTACGATTCGTGCTGATTTTCTGTGTGGTTTATCATGATTTAAATGCAGTTCGCTCATATCGTAAAGTACGCGGCGCTGCACCGGCTTTAATCCGTCTCTTGCATCCGGGATCGCTCGAGCTGTAATGACACTCATGGAGTAGTTCATGTAGCTTTTCTGCATTTCCTCGGAATACTCTGTCTTAATAATTTTTTCTGCCATATTCCTTCTCCTTACGCATCGATCTCCGCTTCATCCGCATGCTCATAAATAAACTGTCTTCTGGGAAGTACATCGCTTCCCATAAGCATTTCCGTTATTTCTGAGGCCATCCGTGCATCTTCAATTTCAACCTGCTTTAATACACGCCGTTCCGGATCCAGAGTTGTTTCCCAAAGCTGTTCTGCATCCATCTCTCCAAGACCTTTATAACGCTGAAGGGTAAATTCGCCGGTATGTGTTCTTCTGTAACGTTCCAGCTCTTTTTCATCGTAGAGATACTGTTCCTCTCCGCGCTTTGGAATCACTTTAAACAGTGGCGGCATGGCGATATAAACATGGCCATCGTAAATTAATTCGGGCATAAACCGGTATAAAAATGTTAACAGCAGCGTATCAATATGACTGCCATCCACATCGGCATCGGTCATAAGAATAATTTTATCATAACGAAGCTTTGTAATATCAAAATCATTGCCATAACCCTCAGAAAAACCGCACCCAAAGGTATTAATCATTGTTTTAATTTCGGCGTTGGCCAATACCTTATCGATGGAAGCCTTTTCCACATTTAAAATTTTACCGCGAATGGGCAGTATGGCCTGGTACTGACGGTTTCTGGCCGTCTTGGCAGAGCCGCCGGCCGAATCTCCCTCGACAATAAATATTTCACATTTGGAAGCATCCCTGCTTTCACAGTTAGCCAGCTTGCCGTTGCTGTCAAAAGAGAATCTTGACTTGCTGAGCATATTGGTTTTGGCCTTTTCTTCTGCTTTACGGATTTTAGCCGACTTTTCCGCACAGCTGATAACGGATTTAAGCACTTCCAAGTTCCGGTCAAAATATCTCTGCAGCTCATCGCCTGTCACAGTAAAAACTGCCTTTGTAGCGTCTGCGCTGGCAAGCTTTGTTTTTGTCTGCCCCTCAAAAATTGGATCGGGATGCTTGACTGCGATCACTGCAGTCAGACCATTTCTCGTGTCAGCTCCTGTGAAATTCGTGTCCTTTTCTTTTAATATGCCAAGTTCTCTGGCATAACTGTTAATCAACTGGGTAAAACGGGTTTTAAAACCGGCTAAATGGGTACCGCCCTCCTGGGTGAATATGTTGTTACAGAAACCAAGTATATTTTCTTCAAAGGTATCAACAAACTGTATGGCTGCTTCCACTTCCACTTTATCAACAATCCCTTTAAAATAAACCGGGTCATGGACAGCTTCTTTTCCAGCGTTTAATTCCTTTACGTAAGCAACGATTCCTTCTGGCTCATAAAATTCCACCTTTTCCTGTTCTCCTGCTCTCTTGTTAGTATAAGAGATATGAAGATTGGGATTTAAGTATGCCGTTTCGTGAAGACGGCTTTTCAGCCACTCCGCTTTGAACCGTATCTTTTCAAATATAGTCTCATCAGGTAGGAAATTGATTTCCGTTCCTGTCTCTCTGGTTTTTCCCAACGTAGGAAGCAGGCCATCCACCAGCTCCACCGTTGGTATGCCCCGCTCGTATTTGTCATAATGAATCAGACCATCTTTATATACTTTGACACTCATGTAATCAGACAGGGCATTTACCACGGAAGAACCTACACCATGAAGTCCTCCGCTGGTTTTGTATGCATCGTTGTCAAACTTACCGCCTGCATGAAGGGTAGATAAAACCACTCGTTCCGCTGAAACACCTTTTTTGTGCATCTCAACCGGAATACCACGGCCAGAGTCTTTGACTGTACAGGACCCATCAGCCTCCAGTGTCACCCAGATCTGATTACAGAAACCTGCCAGATGCTCGTCCACTGCGTTATCAACAATTTCATAAATCAGATGATTCAGTCCCTTTGTCCCAACACTTCCTATATACATTCCCGGACGTTTCCGTACCGCCTCAAGGCCTTCCAGCACGGTAATACTGTCCGCGTTATACTGCGTTTTCGCCATGTTACTCCTCCACATCTTGTATTATCAATACCCATTATACAATGGTTTTTCCATTTTTGGCAAGTTTATGGGGGATTTTTTACCAATTTTCAGAAAAACCTATTGAAATAATAAAGTCTATTGTGGTATAATACGGAATGTGTCAAACAACAGCATGCAGATATAGTTCATTGGTAGAACATCAGCTTCCCAAGCTGAGGAGGCGGGTCCGATTCCCGTTATCTGCTTTAACCTTTGAAATGTTTTTCCAGATATGCTTATTGGAATTACAAAAGGAACAACCGCCCCAATACAAGGGGTTGGCCTATAAGAAGATAGAAATCCCCCGATACCAGCCAAGTATACAAGGGGGATTTTCTATTGCCCATTTCTGGGACTTTAGAAAACGCTACTTACAATTTACGAAAATAAAGGTAAGTAATGCGATTATGAACATACCAAAGGCCATAAGGTCTTTAAAGTCATATTTCATCCGCACCACCTCCCATCTATGTATGATGGAAGGTCAACACCCTTGCAGTGACACGATTGCTCCATACCACTATGGTAACATATTCCTTTTTATTACTCAACAAATTTTCCTGTCAGTTAGATTAATACCCCAACTCCTCATCCACAAAGATAATTTCACACTTCATACTCAATGGTACACGTTCAATTACCGATATAATACGGCAAATCCGGTTAGGACTGTTACAATCATAACATTTATCTCCCTTAACCGCACATGGCGTTTTTGCTCCCAATCGTTTGGCATTCAGGGGGGCCGCTATATTTTTACACCGGGAATAAGCTTCACCAATATTTGCTGTAATTTTATTTCTGCCTATAATGATGTAACAGGATTGGGGTCCAAAAGCAGTCATTGCAACACGATTACCTGTAGCGTCGATATTTACTATCTCCCCAGTCTCGGTTATTGCGTTTGCACTGGATATATAAATGTCTGCGCAATTTGCAAGTCTTCGCACTGCCATGCCAGGAACCTTATTGTGCCATACAACAGCATTTCTCTGTTGCAGGGCCTCAAACAATCCCATTTCCTTCAAAGTTTCACTTCCACCAAATCCGATGGTTTGATTTTGTAAAAGATCGGTAAGGTAACAACAGGCATCTTCCTTTGTAGAAAAAAACTGTGTTGTAAATCCATGCCGCTCAAAGTTCTTTCTTATCTGCGAATATTCCATAAACTCATCTCCATTTTAAATACATTTCTTATCTGTTTGTCTATAGAACAGGATACCATCAAACCTGTAAACTATCAACAGTAACATTCTATGTACTCTAATAAGTTAACCCTTCTTCTCCGGGAAATTTCTGTTCCCTTAACCATTTTCTTAGTATATCGGTATCAATATCTAAAAGGTCAATTCCTCCTGCTTTTATCCCCAGCGCCGCAGCCGTACCTGCTGCCTGCCCGGTAGCAAAACAGGCACTCATAATACGTATGGAAGACATCATGATGCGATCTGCACTGATGATCCGTCCTGCAACAGCTAAATTCTTAAGCCCCTGGGGGATTAAACAACGGTATGGAATGCCATAGCATTCGCCATTCTCATACTTGGAAGTCTGATAAAGTTTCTCATTCTTTCCGCTTTTTTCAGGCAGCGCTGCATGAATGTCAATTGGGTAGGAATAGTACGCAATTGCATCCGGAAAATCGGCTCTGTTTAAATAATCCTCTTTTGTCAATGTATAGCCACCCTTTATTCTTCTTGATTCCCTTATTCCCAGACCGGGACCACTTGAAGCCAGCACACATTTTTCCATCCCCGGGACGTATTCTCTTAAAAATGTTATGAGCTCTGGTAAGTTTCTTCTGGCTTCCATTTCAGCCTGGCTTTTGTTCCATGGGTCTAAAGGCTTTAAATCATATACATGACCGAAATTCAATCCTGCTATTCCATCTGCCTGTAAAGCCATCCCCCCTACCTTGGTCTCATTTAATGGAAAACGCCCGTCTTTTTTTGCCTTTTCCGATGCAACCGAAAGATTTCCGTTTTCCCCTTCTTTATCCACGTAGTCCATGAACCGATTCACATCGATGTTTGCAACACGGAAACAAAGTGTCCCTGACTGTACCCTGCCGTCCTCATCTCCATAATCCCACAGCGCTCCAGCCATCGCGGCTAAATCCCCATCTCCCGTACAGTCGATAAAGTAGTCAGCCTCAATCCATTTAAATCCCCCTTTGTTACAGACTCTGACTGCTTCGATTTTACCATCTTTATATCTGACTTCTGCGACTGTTGTGTGAAACAGCACATCACAGCCGCTTTCCAATACCAGATCATCCATGACACGTTTTAAATGCTCCGGATCGATGGAATACCAGTCTATTCCTTCTATGCGGTCTGGCTTCCGGTCATAAAAAGGACTTTTATATCCGTCTTTTTTTAACGCCTCTAAAATTTCCCGTCCAATTCCCCCAATTAAATCCTGTTCACCATTTGTAAAAGGACCAAAAGCAGGTACACCAGCGATGGTTGCCATACCTCCGAAATAGGCTTCCTGCTCGATTATCAATGTATTACAGCCATTTCTGGAGGCAGCTACAGCCGCTGCCACGCCTGATGGACCTCCTCCTGCCACGATTACATCATATTGATCTTTCATGCTGCAAAACTCCTTTTCCTCTTCCTGTTAAATGGTCTGCCAGATTTGCCCCCATACGTATATGACCGTTATCAGAAGGGTGAAGCAGATCCGTGCTCAGATACGTGATATCCTTTAATATCTCTTCCCCTTTTACCAGATGAAATCTGTGATCATCTACTTTTAATGCCGCCTGTCTTACTATTTCCTTAAAGCTGCGGTAATGCCGGTAATAAGCGGAATCCTGATCCAGTGCTATAAGTCCTTTGTTCGGAAACATATCAATCACAAAAATATCTCTGGCCCGGCTTTTCTTTAAAATCTCCAGAAGATATTCCACACGCTTACAGGTTTCTTCCTCGTCAAAAAACAGCACCATATTGACCCCAATCTCCAAAGAAAGAACATCCACTGAAAGTTCTGCCAGATAGTCAGCCACCTCCCTTTCGCATAAACAGGAACCAGAAAGACCTTTGTTCATCACATCCCAGCCTGCTGTCACCGCCGCCTGGTTTATGTAACTGTTGGAATACAGGTTCGTCACACTTCCGCACGTAATGGATGATCCGTAAGCTGCCCATGAAACAGCTGGTTTTTCTTCCTTATTGGGCGGCCTTAGTGTGTTATCATAAGTATCAATATAATGAAAATAGATGGCTCCATTCATTCCAAACTGAATCCGCCAGATCCATGGGGCAAATTGTTTTCCTGTCATCATATTTTTATTTACAATCTCATAAACAGGAGGATCTTCCACATGAAGTACGGTGCAGACTCCTGCCTTTAGTACTTCTTTTTTATGGAGTAAATCTCCTTTATAAATGAGCACATCAATATCCTGTTCCACCGCTGTCAGCGCGACATCAAAGTATTTAGACTCAGTTACAAACCGGAGTTCACAACCGTGGGCCCTGTCAGCCCGGAATCTTGCGTTCCTGTTTTCCGCCACTCCCAGGCTTCGGCTTAAATCACGGGGAAAGCGACAAAGTTTCTTTCCTCCCATTCCGCCCACTTCTTCTAAATGATCCACATTGTGGAATTCAATACCATAGTCAATCATAACATTAACTTCCTTTCTCCTCCGTCTGCCTCCTTTACATGAATCATCATAATTCCGTCTGACGCTTCAAATGATACTGCGTCCACTTTACAGGCTCCGTCGCTGCTGGTAATCACATGAGCAAACATTGCCTCTCCTCCAAAACAGCGCTCAATCCTGTAATTAATATCCGACACCGAAGGATTATCCGGTCCTTTTGCACTAAATACAGTCTGACCAAATCCGTAACCAAATATATGAGTTGTCACTTCCCCATCCTGATAAGCAGTTACGATTGAACCGTCTGCTATGGTCTCTTGAACGGAATGAAGATGCTTAAATGGCTTTTTTATCGAAAGGCCTTCTGCTGACCGGCCGTTAAACGTTAACACATTCTCTCCTGAAACATGCATCACCCAGTCAATTGCTAAATCAGGATCTGCTCCTGTTACCAGAAACACTTCTGCAAAATAATCATCCGTCCAGGCGATTTTTCTTGTCATTTTAACAGATCTGTAATGTTCTTCCTTCCACTGTACAATGGTAAAGCTGTCAGGCATGGTATAAGGAGCAGTCCAGTCTGCTTCTGCCTCTGCATAAATCACCCCATTCAGTTCCTCATACCGCTTTAAGACTGCATTTACCGGTGCCTGATTCTCTTCCCCAATCATCACGGTGTTGTGGGACCCTGTATTTTTATAATAATCGTAATGCATTAAGGCACCATATCCAGTGGTACCAAGGTCGGGAGAGATTCGCTTACCATATGCCAGATAACTAATATCCAGCCGGTCGTAATGGTCGTGCTCACCGCCATAGCTGTCATGCTTAAACAGCAGGTACCGCCCATTGGAACCTCTTAAAATGGTATTACCACTGAGACCTTCTTCTATATGATAATTTTCAAACAAATGACTGCATGAGGACAGCTCATCCACACCATAGATAAAGGCTTCCATATTATCCCGTTTTTCATTTTTATATAATTGGTTTAAAATATACAAAAGTTTCTCCCCTCCCATCTCACGATAAGCAAACTCGTAGAGATAAAGACTGGAAGATGTATGTCCATAGTTTGTATCATTTAACATTGGAATCCTAAAATCCGGCTCTAAATAATCCACTAACAACTCCATCATGGCCTTATAATTGGGATGACTGATATGGCTGTGGGGAGTATGCAGAGCAAACTTTTCATATGCAAAAAAACTGGTTAATGCGTAAAAATGGTAACCAAAGGCCCCTTCAAACCACATATGATTGGGAAGCATTCCATGCTCCAGCTGATAAAGAAGGCCATACGGTTCATAAACGGAAAAATTTACATAGGAGTCCACATGAAAAATCAATCCGATAATGGCTATGGCAGAATTAATAATTACTTCGTGGTTATGCAACTGTTTATGGCGGTGTTCCATGAGAAATTCAGCACCTGGAAGCAGCATACCATCCCGGATAAAAATCTGCTCTGCCTCCGTCATTGCATCGGATAAAAGATCATAGGTCATAGCAAAGCTTCTGAGAAAATTGGCCTCATCAAGAGTCTGAGCGCCTGATTTCCCAGGACCATTGTAAGGAATATCGCCATGCACCTCGTAATCTTTATAATATTTGGAATACTCCGTCATGATAGAGATTGCTTTTTTTGCATAACACTCTTCTTTGGTAACCAGATATAAAAGTCCCATTTTAAATGCAGCAGTATAGTTTCTGGAGTTTATGATTCCCCACCAGGTGCTGTCGTAAGGCTCCCCTGTAAATACCTGACCACAGGCCGGGCATTTGTGATAATGCCCATCCATTCTGTTAAATTCCAGCTGAACCGAGCATTTGGGACAGTAATAATAGAGAAACCAGTTTGCGATTCCAGTTTCAGGAACAAGAACCGGCTCTGCCATTACCTCACTTACTTCCTCTTTTAACTGACTGATTGCTTCAGGCCAAAGCTCCCCCTTTTTTTGAAGCTGGGTAATTTGTGCTTTTGTAAACTGTATCATAAAATCCCTCCCTTAATATAACCGTTCTTCTTCTACTGCCTTTTTAAATTCAGTTGGCGTACAGCCATAAAATTTCTTAAAACTGCTTGCAAAATACCTTTGATTCTCATATCCGCACTCTTCTGACACTTCCTGTATTTTTAAACTGGTGTTCTGAAGAAGCATTCCGGCATGCTCCATCCGTTTCCGTATCAGATATTCCCCAACCCCTTCACCTGTGTGCTGTTTGAAAATCTGGCGGACATAGCTGGAACTAAAATGTACCTTGTCAGCAACCCACTCTAAGTCCACTTTGCAGTCTTTTATATTGTTTTCCAGTAACAGCTTTATCTGTTTTACCACAGTACTGGCTTTTGTTTCCTCTGAATACTCAGAGATCACCAGGCAGCAGGTTTCTATATAGCTTTCCAGCATTTCCTTCATGTCCATAAGGCTGCCATAATGAATCCTGTCCTGCATAGAGGCTGCAGGCTCCAGAATCTCCCGATCAAAACCGGCATGTTCCATATCATTCTGGATTGCGTAAATCAGTTCCTTTACCGACACACTGATGTAGTCATTTTTTTTGTTGGCCAGAGAAGCATAGCTTTTAATTAACCCTTTCAGTTGTAACAGTGCTTCATCTTTTTGCCCCAGCCGTACGGAAAGACGAATCTGATTTTTCCAGTCTCTGATTGACGAGCTGCTGCCCTCCTCCTGTTTTTCATGCTCTTCTCCATAAAATAAAACAGGGTGTTCTGTATTAATCATTCCCCGCCAGACCGCCATGGCTTCCTGATAAGAAGCACATAGCCCCTCCCTGCTCTTGTAAGGAGAGCCTATGGCAGAAGTAAGCTGGATCTGATAATACTTTTTCAGGCTTACCTGTATCTTTTCCATACCTGTTTTAATTTTACCGGTAAATGCAGCTTTTCCGTTTCCTGACCCGCACCAGATTATTACCAGATGGGCTCCATCAAAACTGACACCATAAAGACTGATGTCAGCAGGAAAATAACCATCCCGTATCAAAAGCAGAAACTCTTCTATACTTTCCTGACTTTTAAAATCCCAGGTTCCCCCTGCAAGACGGAGTATGCCTGCCAGATAATAGTCTCCTGTTAAATCCATACCAAGCTGCTTATAGTCCGTTTCCCTGCACTCACGCCCTTCCAGCAGATCCTTACATACTTTTTCCCTGTAGAGACCTTCCCTGATAATCGCCTGTTCCCGAAGCAGACTCATATTTTGCTGAAGAGTTTTCTGACTGTCTAACTCGTTTATCATCTTCACTAAAACTTCATCAAGCTCCTGGGGCAGAAACGGTTTTAGCAGATAATCCTTTACACCAAGTGAAATAGCCTGTCTGGCATAATCGAATTCATCGTATCCGCTGATTACAACATATTTGCTTAAAAGTCTGGCTTTCTGCATCTCTTTAATCAGTTCCAATCCATTCATGAAAGGCATGGATATATCCGTGATTAGAATATCCGGTTTTAATTGAAGAGCTGATTTTAAAGCTTCTTTTCCATCTCCCGCAACTGCAACCACTTCCACAGCTAACGAGGAACTGCGAATGTTTTTTACAAGTATATCCCTAACATAGTCCTCATCATCTACAATCATGATCCGATACATGAATCCATCTCCCCATCTGTGACTGGAAGTGTAAGCATTGCTTTGGTCCACTGACCTTCTACACTCTCAAATTGAAGTCCGTAATTCTCTCCGTAAAATAAGCGGAGCCTTTCATTTACGTTATAAATTCCGTAACCTTCCAAACGGTCCGTTACCCCTTTTTTTAGTGTTTCATTGAGAATCTTTAACTTATCTTCTGGAATCCCTGCACCATTATCCCATACAACCAGCTTTACTATTTTCTGTGTTCCTTCTCCCTGTGATTCCTCGTAAATCCGTATCAGTCCCGTTCCCTTCTTCTCTTTGATACCATGATAAATCGAATTTTCTGCTAACGGCTGTAAAATCAGTTTGATTACTTTTAAGTCCAGCCACTGCTCCTCTACATCAATCTGGTAATTTAACTTGGAATGATAGCGGATTTTTTGAATATCAAGATAACTGGTGACATGTTCTATTTCTTCCCTTAAGGTAATAATTTCCGCACCTTTACTCAGTGAAATCCGAAAGAATTTCCCGAGAGAATTAGACAATATGCTGATTTCCTCAGCCCCCTGATCGGCAGCCTGCCATGTTATGGCATTTAACGTATTATAGAGAAAATGAGGATTAATCTGAGCCTGCAATGCCTTTAATTCCGCTTTTCTCTTCTGCTTTTGTACTTCGGCTGCATGATCCCGCTCCCACTTTAATTCTTCGATTGTCTCCTCCTGCTTTCTAACCAGGTTTTGGATTTCTCCAATCATATAGTTAAAACTTTTCGCAAGACTCCCCACTTCATCTTTGTATGGATAAAAAAAGCGGGTATTAAAATCGCCTTTTTCAACCAGGCTCATGCGCTTTTCCAGTTTTCTCAAAGAGTTGGTCAACTGATAGGATAGCAACAGGATGGCAGCCACACCAACCAAAAAGATCACTCCCAAAGTCTCTAAAATTACATTTCTTAAACTCTGTAAGCTGCCCAGCAGAGTTTCTCTTGATTTCAATCCAAAGATCTGCCAGCCATTTTCAGAAAGCTGATTGTAAGTCACTAAATATGTATTTCCTTCATACTCATAATCACTGGTGAAGACCGCTCCTTTTTCTCCCTCTTTTGGGACCAGTTTCATCAGTTCTGCAGAGTCAATACCTTCTGAGCCGATAATTGTATTACCATCCTGATCCAGAATAATAATCTTGTCGAAAAATTCATATTTACCTGCCAGTAAATGTTCCAGTTCCTTTGTCTTTAACTGAAGGATTAAATATAAACTGCCCTTATACCCTTCCACACTAAACCTTCTTACACAGGGAATAATCTGATCCGTATCCTGAAAGATCTGGTCTGTTTGTGTGGGGAACCACTGGATGGCTTTCCCCGGTCCTCCGATATAGGAACTATAATACTCCGACTCTTTAAACTGAAACTGCCAGTTTCTCATCCGGACAAAATTGTCAAATTCCCGCTTGTCTGTATAGATATAGGAGGAATGCAGCAGATTTTCCCCTGTCTCCAAATCTTTTAAAAAAGATGATACGGTTCCCATGGTTTTTATCAAATTCAAATCATTTGGATTGTTTAAATAATCAGAAAAGCTGACTACAAAGGTATAATTGGTCAGCATACCCTGGGCTCTCTGCCTGATCACTCCAAGCCGCATATCAAGGGTATCCACAATCTGTGTCAGTACACTTTCTGCACCGACCCTGAAATTCTCCTCGATGTCATGAGAGGTATACCGATAATAAGAAAAACCACTGATTGCCGTTGTTAAAAAGAACATAATTCCAAATATCAAAATAATCTTGCTTCGAAACCGCAGGTTTTTATATACTTTTTTTATCATCATTTTTCTTCTTTTATCGCCTTTCCTGATATGTACGTGTACTATTCTATCATAACATCCGGAAGACCGAATAGCCAGAACACAGACTGTTCCGGCTAAAAATGGAAGGACTAACCTTTTACCGCACCGGCCGTCAGCCCTGCAATAAACTGTTTATTGGAAAACATGTATACGATCAGGATGGGGATAATCGCTATGGAAGCGCCTGCAAGCATAATATGCCACTCCGCTGCTGAGTTAACGGAATATTTTAGCTGAACCACTGCAACAGTCAAAGTCTGAAGCTTTGGTATGGAAATTGTCATGATTAAACTGGTGATGTAATCATTCCAGGCGTTCCGGAAGGAGAATAACGCCACTACTGCCAGAATGGGCTTACTCAACGGAAGAATAATGCGGGAATATACCCCGTATATGCTGCATCCGTCAATAATTGCAGCCTCATCTAATTCCCTTGGAATTCCTTTGGTAAATCCCATGACCAGAAACACATTGGTCGCCTGGCCCCCAGTCAGTGCAATCACCAGTGCAAACATGGTTTTGTTTATTTTCAGTGCACGGAGCAGTTCGTAAATGGGATAGAGAGTAACGGAGCCCAGTGACACAAACATCATGGACATATAGAGTGCAAGCAGAATCTTTTTTCCTGCAAAATCTTTTCTTGCCATAGCAAATCCGGCAAGGGAAGTGGTAGCCACTGCGAGAATCGTCACCGATACGCTGACCACAACGCTGTTTAACGTATATTTAGTAAAATCAGCCTGTATAAACGCTTTATAATAGTTTTCAAAATGCCAGACACTGGGAAAGAAACCGCCTCCCTGGGTCAGTTCGGCATTGGTCTTAAACGATCCAAGAACAGTATAAATCACCGGATACAGGGTGAAAACAATCATACCCCCCAAAAAGACCCATTTTAAAATCAACGCAGCCCGGGCTTTGTCAGACAGATGTACTTTTTTCATTCTCTTATTCGGTGCATATGCTTCTGTCATAATCTGCCTCCTTAATAAATATCATCCAGTTTCCTAGAAACCTTTAAGTAAATCACCGTAACCACACCTGCAATAGCAGCAGAAACTACGCTGACTGCCGCACCGTATCCATACTGGGGGACCGTTGCTTCCGCAGCTGAAATCGGAAAGAAATACCGGTATCCGTAAAGAGACATGACCATGGTCGCATTATTGGGACCGCCCTCGGTAAGTACCATAACATTGGTTATATCATTGAAGGCAGATGTAATTGCAAGCATCATAATGATCTTTAGAATTGGTCCCAGCATGGGAACAATGATATACCAGATCGTCTGAAGTTTACCCGCTCCATCTATTCTGGCGCTTTCAATGGCATCCTCCGATACCTGCTGGATTCCTGCTATAAAATAAACCATATAGTTTCCGACACCGCCCCAGACGGCTGTCAGAATGAGTGTCTTCATTGCGTGATCTTTACCAAGCCAGTTAACAGGACGGCTGATGATTCCCGATTCCAGTAGATATTTATTAACTTCACCGTTATAAGCATTAAACAACAAGTAAAATACAAGGCCCATGACGGCAGAACTCATGATTGTAGGAAGAAACATAATGCTCTGGGTGATTCCATTTCCGCGTTTCTGCTGATTTAAAAGAAATGCAAGGAAAAAGGCCAGAGGGATAATAATAAGAACTTTTCCAAATCCGTAAGTAAACGTATGAAGTACACTTTCCCAGTACACTTTATCCCGAAATACTCTTGCTAAATTAGCAATACCTACAAATATCGGCTTTCCGGTTCCATAGCCGCCATATTGATAGAATACATACTTTAACGTCCATACAACCGGATACAGAGAACAGGCTGTAAAAAGAACCAGATTTGGCAGCAAAAAAGAATATGTCTGCAGGTTGTGTTTTAAAGTCTTCTTTATTCTGAGATTCCTGCTTATCGTTTCTTTCATCTGTGTACTCCTTTCTTAACGAAAGAGGGGCTGCCTCTTTTTTGAAGTGGCCCCTCTTTTCCCTTACTTATTTACTGCAATTTAGGATTCATGGGATCATAACCAGGAATCTTCACTTCATATCCTGTGTTATTCTTAATAGCAGCCTGATAGGCCTTGTTATAGCGATCAGTTAAATCCTTTAATGCAGTATCTGGATCTGCATCTCCATAGTAAATTGATTCGCAGGTCTTAAACATATCCTCGCCTTCCACGACCATGCCGGAAGCAAATGCTGAGTGAGGTGGCTTTGGAAGAAGTGCGTCTATATCGGATATCAGCAGCCATTTCTTATTCTGGAAATCAACACTTGGTTTTGCTTTTGCAATAACACTCGGCAGAATACTCACACCGTAACCGCCTTCATAGTAGCCAACCAGATAATCTTCATTTGTGAAAATATCTTTATATACTTTAAATGCCTTCTCTAAATTGGGACTCTTTGCATTAATAACATATCCGCCGGTCCCGGTGAAAAGCTGTTTTCCAGTTGCTTTGCCTCCAACGGTTGGAATGGGCACACAATCCCACTTATCAGAATCCATAGGGAACTGATTCTGGTATACTCCTGGCTCTGCATGGCTGTAAGACATGTACATACCTATTTTTCCTGCTGCAAACTGCGTTCTTAACGGGTCAATATCAAGGGATTCACATCCTGGGAATGCACTGTCCTCAGAAAGCAGTTCTTTCCATAATTTGAGAGATTCTGCCCATGGTGTAAAATCATATTCTCCCTTTGCAAAGTCGTATCCATTTACAAGTCCTGTTTCACGTTGAAGCCCGATCAATAAGGACCGCTGTAAACCAGAGCTTGCACTCTTCATATTTTCAGCAAATCCATAAATTCCCTCACCAGACAGCTTGGAAGTAATGAGTTTGGAATCTGCTACCATTTCCTCCAGAGTTTTTGGAGGCTCTGCAATCCCTACACGTGCGAATATTTCTTTATTATAGAAGAGGCGGCAGGTCGTTCCAGTGGTGGGAATAAAGTAAAGCTTTTCATCCAGTTCGTTATAACCTGGAAAGATGACGTCCTTGAAATACGTCTTCATATCTTCATCCATAAAGTCATAGAGGTTTGCCCACTGACCTTCATTCACGTATTTATCAAACATCTGATCCTGCTGTACCATGATATCAGGCAGCTCACCGCTTTGTACTGCCATATCAATGGCCTGAACATAGTTGTCCGTGTAGAGCTGGTAATTTACCTGAATATTATCTGTGTTGGTTTTGTTATACTGATCAACCTTTCCCTGTACATAGGATGCATCATGGCGATCCTTCGACCAGATGTTAATCACGGTTTTCTCCCCGCCTGCCGCCTTTGTGTCAGATGATGCCGCTGTTGTTTCCGGTGCTGCTGTCGTCTGGGCATTTGTTGTTTCAGTCGTTGCTGTTTTGCCTGAGCACCCTGCCAGCGTACCCGCTGTCATGAGTGCAGCAAGTGTAATTGCTCCAATTCTTCTTAACCTCATAAGATGTTTCCTCCCATTTCTTGTTTATGGGTTCATTATACGGGATAAATGAATGACCGTAAATGCAATATCCGTCTATCCCATGTTCAAAATCCGATGTTGCAGTTCATAGTCTGTACACATTCTTGAAACACAAAAATCCCGGTAAATACAAGTTTCCTTGTAAATACCGGGATTATAAGAATTTTCTATTTCATCTGACCTGAAACCCAGACTCATGCTTTACAGGTATTAAATCCACCTCGCACTGATGAATTTCTATAAAACGTTCCCCTCTCAATATCTCAAATAAATGATCAATTTTCTCCCGTTCACCCTGTACTTCCATCTCTACACGACCGTCATCAAGATTTCTCACCCATCCCGTCAGTTTTAACTGAGTGGCAAATTGCATGGTTCGAAAACGGAAGCCCACACCCTGGACTCTTCCATCGACATAAATGTGTTCTCTTATTATTTCTCTGTGCATATATTCACCGCCTTATTTTCATCTGTGGGAGACAGTGATTTTGTTTCACCAAGAAGCCGTTCAAAATCTTCTAACGGCATCGGTCTGGCAAATACGTATCCCTGTATAATATCGCATCCAGCTGATTTTAAAAATTCAACCGTTTCCGTAAACTCCACACCTTCTGCAATGGTTTTAATATGAAGTTCCTTTGCCATATTAATGATGTTGGAAATGACGATTCGCTCTCTCCTGATATCATTACTTTTTCTAAAGAACATAATATCCAGCTTAACAATATCAATGGAAAGATTCTTCAAGAGATTTAAAGAAGAATAACCTGCTCCAAAATCGTCAAGGGAACAGATAAATCCTCTTTCATGAAGTTTTGCCACCAGACCGTTAAATACTGTATCATCCGAGAGCATCACTGTCTCAGTAAATTCCAGTTCCAGTAAACCGTCGGGAATCTCATACTTTTCCTTGATACTGCCATAGTAATCTACAAAATCTTCCCTCAGTATGCCCATTTTGGAAACATTGACAGCAAGGTTTATAGGTGGATTTCCAGACTGTAAATATTCATGAAGCCATTTACAGGAAAGATCAAACATATAGCGGTCCAACAGGATAATCTTTCCTTCCCGTTCCATAATCGAAATAAACTGTCCAGGCAGAATGGTTCCTTTACGAGGATTATCCCATCGGACCAGGACTTCTCCTCCCACAATCCGATTGTTATTCTGAATGGAGATCTTAGGCTGGACAAAAATCCGAAACTCCTGTCTTTCTATGGCTCCTTCCATCTCCGATTCCAGTTCAGATTCATCCACAACTTTGTCCCGTATTTCCTTATTATAGAAACCAAACTGATCTCCGGGTAAGCTTTTTATGTATTTTTGCGCAATGTTTGCCCGATTCACAATATTATCGATAGAAACATTCCGATCTTCCTCTTCCAAGCAATATACTCCCATACATAGTTCGGTTGCAATTCGTTTATTATTGGTTAACTCCTGCTGGCGGAAAGCCTGAACCAGTTTCTGAAACCAGTTCTGCAGTTCTGCCCTGGATTCATATTGACAGAGTCCTGCAAAATTATCCGCTGACACTCTGCAAAACAGAAAATTCTGTTTCGGGCACTTTTGCAGTAAATTGGCAATGGTGATAAGAATCCGGTCTCCTTCCTCATATCCCAGCACATCATTAATAAACTTAAATTTTTTAATGTCACAGTACCATACCGCATAGCTTTTCATGTCCGCATTTTTAAGAATACGTTCCGCTTCTTCTTTAAATGCATAAAAATTATGGCAGCGGGTAAGTGAATCCGTATAGGCAATATTAACCAGAGTTTTCTGGTTCGCCGCAATTGTTCTGTACTGTCTGAAATAAAATATAAAAAACAATCCGGAGGATAACAATATCAAAATTCCGATCCCAACAGTCGTTTCCATATATCTGATTTCCAAATCGGATCTGGGAAATGTATTTAAAAGATACCAGTCATTGATTTCAAGGGGTAATAATACAGCATGTTCCTGCCCCCTGACTCCAATTTTTAATTTGGAAGAAGTTTGCTGACCACTGGAAATCATATCGTAAATTTTATGTTTTATATCACTCCCCGCAAGCTCATCACTTCTATTACCTGATGCTGCGATTAAATTTCCGCGGTTGTCAAAAACTGCGCAAATTCCTAAACTTGCATAAATCTGCGTATTCAGCAACTCATTCAGTACATGGCATACATTTCCTGCGTAAAGATAACCCAGGGGCTGGTTTTCATTGCCCTTTATTAAAACGTTTAAATAATAATCTTCTCTGTCTAATCTTATCCAGTCAAGCTGCTTGGAATATTCCACCCTCATACCTTCCATGGAAAGCTTCATACGGCTGACTATATCTGGCAGCTGTCTGGCATGATCAGAATCCATGCCTCCAAAACCTGCTGCTATGGTTTTAAGCAGGTAGATATCCCCTTCTATCCGGCCTTTGACTGTTAACTGGTTTTGCTTGGATACGCTATTATAATAATTATTATTTTCTATATCATTCTTCTGCACCATATAAAGAAGAAAGCTGATGCAGCAAATAATCAGAAACAGCCATAGGAGTACAGGAATTGCCATATCAAATTTTCTAATTCTGATATTTTCCCTCACATGCATAACAGTCCCACTCCTTGTAACGAAAGCTTACATTTTGTTCTTTTATGTTAATTATAGCTTTTTATGGAACGTTTGGCAACGATTACATAATCTAAGATTTTTTTCATAAAGGGGTTGATTTTTCACCCTGTTTTTGTTATACTGTCAAAGGTTCGGCACTGTGCCGAATAGCCGGATTGCTTCCGTAGCGCAGTTGGTAGCGCAACGCATTCGTAATGCGTGGGTCGGGGGTTCGAGTCCCCCCGGAAGCTGTTGGAAAACCTCGTGTTTACGGGGTTTTTTTATTTTAATTAATTCTGTCGGCATGAAAATATCATGTTTTTTCAAAATAAATCTTTAGTGCTTTTATAGCAAGGTATAAAGCATAGATGCACATTTCCATTACAGATAATCATTGATGTCGGGATAATAAAAAACCTCCCGTATTTAATGTGATTTCCAATAAGCAAAACAAAATAGCATAGCTTGCTGGTGACATTCGATCCGCGAGGTTTTTTCCTAATACTTTAAGTATTTAAATTTAATTATTCAATAATAAGTTCTTTCTTTTCAACTATTGCTGTTGCCGCTGAGCAAGCCGGGCAATCACAATAGATCGCGCCTTCAGATTTAATTTTTTTTGCATGTCCTGCAATATTCTTAGCGGTATCCTCTCCAAAAATCTGAATTCCATGATCAGATTCTGCAAAACCAATTAAAGCATCAATCGGTATAATATCTGCCTCCAGTTCTTTTATGTATCTTTTTGTTTCAGCTGCTTCCTCTTCCGTCCCAATTGCATCCAGCCATGTCTGTGCGGCAGCTTTTGCTTCCTTGCTGCAAGATGGTGCATTGATTAATTCATGTGATTTTTCAACTACATAATTTAATACTTCTTTATTCATTACGATGTTCCTCCTTCTTTATCTGGAAATTAGTTACATTTTATCACAAAAGAAATAGTTTTACAATTTTGCATATATAAATTTCTATCCCCGAACTTTTTATGACTGCATGCTCTGCCCGGCTGTTGCTGTGCCCGGATTGGTACAGGTGTGACTGCATTCCCACGAATCCCATCTGAGACCATCGCAACTATATTATACTTGCATTTCACCTTACTTATTTTTTTCTTCTCACGATCGTAATTCCACATGCAAGAGTCAACAGACCCAGACTCAATAGTATCCCACTTCCAAGACCTGCATCGCCTGTCCCAGGTAATTTGCTTAGCCAGTTCCAAAACCCTGTTCCTCTATGGCTGATAATTCCAAGACAATTTAAGTCTGATTGATATTTAGCTGTTATTATGCCTTTTCTATTTCTACGCTCCGGACTATTAAACATTGTAAGTTCTCCTGTAACGATTCCGTCGTCCGTTATACAAATAGTCAGGAAGGAATCAATCTTTCTATACCCTGCCGGAGCTTTTATTTCATGAACCGTATATTGTCCAGAACGAATCGGACGGAATGAAATGATTCCATTTTTATCTGTTATTCCTTTAAATACCGGCTCTCCAGCTTCACCTCTGATCTCCAGCTCAGCTCCGGCTAATTTTTCCATTGTTTCAGTATCTGCCTTTTGGATTATCACTTCCGGAGAACGGTAATTAACAACTGATACGATACTGTTTTCTGCTACCTCTCCATTTTTAATAGTGAAGGCGTAAGTATGATCTGTTGCAAGGTAGCCAGGAGCTGACTTTGTCTCTTTGTAAGTATAGGTACCATTTTCTGGCATATCAAATTTTGCATATCCATCCTCACCAGTATTTACAGTCAGATATAAGTTTCCGTTAGGGCGGTAAATAGAAAATTCCACTCCTTTAATCCCCTGTCCTGTTGCCTCATCAGTCTTGTAGAGATACATTTTATCCGAGCCTGGAATTTGCTGACTGGGATCCGTCATAGTAACCTCCAATAGTTGGGAACTTTTGGGTGTAGTAAAGGCTATATCAGAGGATAGAAGGTAACCAGCTGGTGCATTTACCTCATGAAGATAATAAGTTCTTCCTGCTACTAATTCACCTATGATATCTATCGGTTCATCTGTTGATACGAAGTCTGGAACAGCTACGTTTTTTTGCTGATCCAATATCTGTAAAGTGGCTCCTTTTAAAATACGACCAGATGAATCTACTTTTCTGATACAGACTCTGGTTGTATCATTACTCATTACTACCTGGTCAATGCTCCCAGTCTTGCTGACAGTAAAGGAAATATCTTTTGCATAGGCATACCCATCTACCGGCTTTTCTTCACTAAAGTGGTAAGTTTCTCCGGCTATTAGTTTTCCTATCATTTCATGAGGCTGTTCCCCAGATATCCACTGTTCTATCTGATTTCCTTCATTATCTATTAAACTCAGACGATTCCCGGGAAGTTCTTCGCTGCCCGTAATTGTCTTTTTAGAAAGGATCACATGGGTCGGGTCATCAATCATAATCACAGTATTCCTTTGTCCGCTTAAACTCACTGTAAATGCCACATCTTTTGCATAAGCATAGCCATCTGTTGGTCTCAATTCATGAAGCCAGTAATTTTTTCCGGCAATCAGCTGCCCTTTTATCACTTCGAAATGGCTTCCTGTTGTGAAGATTAAATCCTCACCGGTTATTATACCATTTCCATCACATATAGCCTTTGCAGCTGTTTTATCCTCATTTAAGATCTGAAGCGTACTTCCGGATAATGGACGTGCTGCTTCAGAAAGAGTACTCTCCGTCAAAGATTTGGCCAGTTTTTGAATTTCAACTTCCGTTTTTTGATCTCTCATAGTGACGGTTATCATTTCCGCTTCTTTTGGTACAGTAAATGTCACACTCTCACTGCAGGCATACCCGGCAGGAGGCTCCTCCTCAGAAAGTTCATAAATTCTGCCGGCAATTAAAAGTCCTGTAAAAATAACTGGTTCTCCGGCTGGTGTAAATTCTTTGATCAATGTGCCAGTATCCTTTTCCCTGATAGCAAACCGCCCACCGCTTAAAATTTCTCCTGATTCTGCATCCATTTTAAAAAAATTCACTTCTGTTTTCTGATCCTCCATGATAATAGTCTCAGAAATTCCGCTGTTTTCTGCAGTAAATCTAATATCATCTTCATAAGCGTATCCATCCGGAGAACTGACCTCATGAATGATATATTCTTTACCTGGTATTGCAAGTTTTGCTGGGATTTGAACCCTCTCTCCTTCCTTCGTAAATTCATAAATCATCTCATTTGTCTCTGCATCAATCAGCTGATAGCTGCCTCCGGTTATTTCCTTACCAGTATTCCTGTCAATCTTGGAAAAATACAGCCGCACCGTCCGGTCTTCCATATCAACGTTATCAACCATTCCTAAAGCATTTACTTCAAATCGGTACGCACCGCTTATGAGGCTGTTCCCATCGCTGTAAGAGGTTGTCTCCATAAGTTGATAGCTTCCTCCGGCTGTCAGGATTTCCCGGATCGCTTTGTTATTATAATTGCTTTCAAACACTTCACTTTGGAAGTTTTTCTGGATTTCTCCGGTTACGATTTTCTCTCCCGGTTCATATCCATCTGCTCCCACTTTGGTGATTTCATATCTGGTTCCATAGGGCAGACCGTAAAAGGTAATAAATCCATCTCCGGTAAGAGTGATATCACCCTCCCCCTTGATTCTTCCTGTTTTGGAACCGGAAAACGCCTGATATCCAATTAAGGCCGTTCCTGCCTGATCTGTGAATTTCACATGATAGGTAAATGCATCGGCCTGGCTCTTTCCTGTCCCTGTCAGTTTATTTATGATACTGATGGAACCATCCGGGACAATCGGGTTCCAGAGGTTCGTGCTTTTTGTAACCGCTCCGACTGTCGTAATAAAGTTTGCTTTGGCTTCCGTTCCATTTTCTCCGCTAACTACAGTTACCACATCCACGGTTCCGCTTTCATGGGCTGCTATATTGGTTAGATTCCAAGAGACGTTTCCGTTTAATTCAACACCATAGGAGGTGGAGCGTAAATAATCAAGGCCCTCTTGGAGAATTGCTTTTACTTTTATATCTGCCGGATAACTGTATGGATTGGTATAGGTAATTGTGTATTTCATAACGCTTCCTGTCTTTACTGCACTGTGATCTGCCCCAACGCGGCTTGTCACCTTGGCAATTGGACTTTCTTTCGTTACCGGATTGGTTATGGTGTAATCGTGGGTGTGATCACTGACGATCCAGTTTGCCAGTACATTTCCCTCAGAGTCGGTCAGTTCCTGCCTGGTCTCTAAATAAGTTCTGGAATCCAGTGAGTAGGTTCCCTGTTCATTAAGATAGATCCGTCTGGTTTCTTTTCCGGATTTTTCTGTCTGGCCGTCTGAATACCTGGTATACTCGTTAATCTCATATAAATGCCCGTCCGTGATCCCGTCATCAGCTGTCAAGATAAGGCTGCTTCCTGTTCCCATGAAGGCTGGAAGCTCTGTCCCGGTGTCTAAATCCTTTAAGATAAGGTAGGTTTTTACCGGAACTCTTCCGGTTATGGTAAGGGCTTCTATGGCGCCGTTCTCACTTGCCAGTTTTAAAACACTGAAATCATTGGATACATTTAAGATTCCTGTTCCTGACTTATTTACAGTAAAGATCACCGGTGCTGAAAGAACGTATCCGGCTGGAGCTTTTAACTCATCCATAATATAAACCTGTCCTGCTGATAGCTTCTTTGTCAGGGTGAAACCGTTGGGTCCTGAAATGGTTGTTGCTATGGCTTCTCCGTTCTTTTCATATTCGCCGTTCACCGCTACCGCCTTGTAGACAGCAATCTCTGCTCCTTCCACTGCCATGCCGGTGTCAAAGTTTGTTTTCTTGAAAAGGATCTTTGTTGGGTCATTATAAACCTCATAATGATAGAGCACTTCATTTACGTTCTCTGTCCCGTCAAATTGGAATTTCTTGATTCTCTCGGTAATCTGATATAAATCGGGCGGAGAAATTTCTTTTACCGTATAGGTGTAAGCTTTCATGGTTCCATCCGTCTGGACCTTTCCTACTGGAAGCCCGGATAATTCTGCCATGCCATCCGTGCTGGTAGTAATGTACCAAATTTTACCAGTCTCTTCGTTTGTCACCTCAAACCTTGCATGTTCCAATCCTCCCCCTGTATCGGAGGCTTTCTTTTTTATCTCCAGTTTACCGATGGCAGGGGTATTCACCACTTTATAAAATGGTATCTTTTCAGCTCCAACCGTAATCTTTACCGGATCTGCTTTCTGCATGTAGGCTGGTGCTTTTGTTTCCACTATATAGTAAATTCCGTAAGCGGTCTTATCAATTCGATGAGGTTTTAAATCTCCTCTAGAAAGCCCTTCCGGGACAGCGTGCCCCGCTTTATCGGGCATATTTCCATTAAACTGATCCTCTTCCGTATAGGTCCCGTCCGATCCGGATATCCAGGTCTCAACCAAGTGTGTTTCATCTTCTAAAAGATTCCCCTCTGCATCCGAACGATATAAGGCAAGCTCGGCACCGGTGGCTGCATATTCTGCCGTTCCATCTGTCACTACCTTTAAGACATTGATGTACTTTTCCTCATTTTCAAGGCTAATTCTTTGCACATCTCCGGTTTCTGTCAGGACAATTGCCTTCGGATCGGCTGCTTCAAACCCATCCGGGACCTTTTCTTCCACCAGGACATAGGCGCCTATTTTTTTCCCGTTCATTTCTACATTCAAAGGCAGATAATCAAAACGGTGCATTCCCTCTAAGGTGTCATAGCTTTTGATCCCCCCATTTTCTTTATAGTTAAACTGATATTCAAAAACCAGAGGCAGCTGACCGTCTGTATCAAGGGAACCGTTTGTCACATTTCGGTAAATGGTGATTCGGATCGCAGCTCCGGTATCGGTAGTCCAGATCTGAGTGATATTCTCTCCCTTTTCAGTCGATATGCTCTCCGTCCGTTCTGCACTCCGTTCCCCATCTTTGGTGTACCAGGTAAGATAGGTGAAACCTTCTCCTTTTTCCCTGTAAGCGGCTTCAAAATCTGTCAGAAAGCTGGATTTGTTAATGGTAAGACCCAGGAAACCTTTTAAGCGATCCGCAAGCTTCTTACTCCTTTCTGTCAGCTCCGTGTATTCCGTTAAATCATCTGTGGTCCACTGATCTACTTTCTTTGACTCATCGTACTGGGGCTTTCCTCCTTCCGTTAAAATAGTTCCGTCCTGGTCTGTCTTTGCCTCATATAAGGCCAGTTCAGCCGAATGATCATTTGGCAAAAGAGTTTTTACTCCCTTACTGTCTAAGAAGTACTTATAAACCTCCAGTTTCGTATGGTCATTGGTTACATTGATGGTCTGAACGTCACCGGCTGCTTTTACCGTAATCTCCATGGACGTTCTTACATACCCGCTTGCTGCTTCGGATTCTTCCAGGATATAATCTCCAGCCGGAATACCTTCAAAATATTTGGCTTTTCCTTCGGTTATCCAGTCTGCTACAATCCGTACCGGCGCATTGTCTGCGGTACTCTCTACGGTCCATTCAGCCGGTTTGTTTTCTGCTTTGACCAGGTAATAACCTTTGGGATAGGTGTTACTGTCTGTGGTGTAAACTCTCTTAGCATTGTAAAGTGCCAGGTGTGCACCGGTGATCTGTTGATAGCTGTAAGCGCCTTTGGGTTCCGTTACAACAAGACCATCTTGGTAATCACTAATAACTGGTATCCGGTATTGGTTGGCTGCATCAGTCTTTGTAATTTCCACCTTAATCTTTAAATCTTCCATGCCGGTTGCTTGTACTTCTTTTGTTTCTTCTACGGTAATCCCTTGTGGAAACCCTTTCTGGTAGCCGGAAGGAGACGTTACCTCTTCCATGATGTAAGTCCCTGGAATTACACGTTTTAACATATCTGCCTGTCCTGCTGTCATAACCGTTTGGAAAGGATCATTTGGATATTTTTCTCCAGTAATCCAGATGTTTTCTATTACCCAGGCTTCTCCTTGACGATGGTATAGCCCCGGATCGTCTGTTATATCCTCTTCGGAACCTATGGCATCTCTTCCGGAATGATCATTAATCCGGTAAGCCGCCCGGTTATAAGCTTCCAGTAAATCATCGTATTTATAGCGCACATAATCCCCGTCAATATCGTAAATGGGATCACCCTTTTTATAGGTTTCCTCTGACTTCTGGTAATACTCCGGCAATCCATGACCATTTAGAACCGGGTTTATGCTCTTTCTAAAAGTTTTTCCCTGGTACGTCCCGGTTGTGTACTCCTGATCGGTATCTGCATTCACAGCAGCAATCCGGAAGGTTTTAATCTTTTCCCTGGCAATGACAGCCCCAGTCTTATTTTGCGAAATCTTTACCGGCCATACCAGGAGCTTATTTTCCTCTTTGGTGTAAGCCATTCCTGTGGTCGGGTCGACATATGCATCCCGGTTTCCTTCCGAATCCAGGTGATAGAGTGTTGTTTCAGAAGGTAGTGCCAGTAGCTTGTCTGCTTTTGTATAGCGAACCTTGGTTAAATCTCCTCCTTCAAGCTCAAAGACTGGTTTTCCTGCCTTTAACACAAAGATGGATTCCCGGTTTTTTACAGATACCTTATTGCTGTTTCTGTCATAACCGTAAACGGCTCCATCTGCTCCGATCTCTGTGACCGTAAGATCTGCCAGGGAATAAAAAAGAATGTCGGTAT
Source organism: Lacrimispora xylanisolvens (assembly GCF_002934545.1). GTDB lineage: Bacteria > Bacillota > Clostridia > Lachnospirales > Lachnospiraceae > Lacrimispora > Lacrimispora xylanisolvens. The sequence continues at coordinate 292,970 of NZ_PTJA01000003.1, read as the reverse complement.
CCTCCCGGTCAATGGTCTCATACGTCCAGGTACCTTCCCCAGTTTCTCCGGATAGATTTCCTTCCGGATCCTGCTTATTAATAAATTCTACGGTGCTTCCAGCATATCCTTTTTTCACTTTGATGGACTGGACGTTATTGTTCCGGTCTCTCTCCACTTCCACGCCGTCATATCCGTAATCTCCGCTGTCTCCGTTTTCTTTGACCTCAATGGCATCGTAGAGTGCCATTTTTGCCCCAACTGCATAGCGGTTCTTATCATCCGCAGTATCCAGTGTTCTGAAGACCAGACCATACCCGGCAAATACACCATTTAAGTAAACTGGCTCGACATTCTCGCTCGCTTCTTTTCTGGCTTGAAGAGATTCTAAGGTTCCTTTAAACCAGGCATACCCTAAGTAGGTTCCGTTTTTATAGCCAAACTCCAGGTTTTCCGCCCCGTATCTCTGCTTTAATTCCAGTTCCGTTCCTTCCACTCTGGTTTCGGTCTGATAGGTAACGGTGGAAGCTGAATCCTTAATCTTGGATACTTCTAAGCGAATCGGGGTATTTCCCACATAGATCCTTGCGGTATCCTCATCTAATGCTTTATTTTCATAAATGGCTGCAGCCACTCGTTCATCCCGCTTTCCGTCCTGGTAATAGGTGGTCTGATCGGAATAGATCTCAATGGCTACCGGCTTTGTTCTTACATAGCCAGCAGGTGGTTTGATTTCACATAAAACATAGGTCCCGGCACCTAACGGCTGGGGTGTAACAAGATATCCTGTATTCTGATCCTGATAGGAGGTGGAAGCCAGATTCCCTTCCTGTGCCTGTAACCCATCTCTCATTGTTGTAAAGGCTTCAAACTGACCGGTCCTTCTTCCTTCTTTATCAGAAAGAAATATCTGTTCTCCTTCCTCACAGATCGGGGTGCCGGCTGGAACCAATCCGCTAAAGATCTCACCTGATTGAGAGATCCCGGCAGCTCCCATTGCTTCTAAAAATTCCTTAGAGCCTTCGATCCAGGTATCTGTTTCATAGAAGTTTACCTTTCCGTCTGTATTTGCCCCGTCCTCCCTGGACGCTGCATACAATGCAAACATTGCACCATCGTGAAGGATATTTTCACCTGTTTCTGAATCTAATTTTTCGATTCTCAGCCTGGCTTTATAAAACCTGTTATTAAATTTCGTATAACCAAACCCTTTATATAAGCTCTCCCCATTTGGAGAAAGGGCGCTGTCTGCCACCTCTGTAACTGCATTGTCAGAGGCCACTACCGTCCACGGTACAAGCATAGGGGCATAATTTCCATCATAGGCAATCCGCGCGCCCTGCATGGTCATTACATTATCTTTGTACTGGATTCCAGCACCATTACTTTCTGTACTGGTTCCTCCAGGGAATGGGACATCATTTGCGATCCCTTTGTTTTCTGCAACGGAGCTGAACCGGTAATATTTTGATACCGCATCTCTACCACTTAAGCCCTCTGACAGATAATAGGGAACCTCACCACTTATCCTGGCATCCTGCTCATTGTAGTAGTTTTTATAGGGCTTGAATCCGTTCTGGCTCAGGGCAAAATAATCACCTGATCCAGTTCCAGTCATGCCATTTCTAATATTATCAATGTCCATGCCATACTTATAAACTTCAAAGTCGCCATCCGCATTTCTGCCCTTGATAATGTTTATATGTTCCTCATTGAGGCGGATCCTGTACTTACTCTCCATCTCAGGCTGTGTTGTTCCGGCAGAATAATTGTAATAATGATTAGTCACTTCCGGAACAGCCTGGGAGCCATCATAATTTGCATATACAGAGGGGAGCGAGACTTCTCTTGGCTTGTCAATCTGGTAATGTTTGTTCTTTAAATCTCCCAGGTTACTGTATTTTGGCTGCTGTTCTGCCACCACATAGGTTCCATATGGCAGATATTTTGATGTGGCAAAATAATAACCATCGCTGTTTCCTGCAGTATCACCAAATAATGTATCTGCGGAAAGTGTCGTAAGATCCTTATCTGCCCCGCCTTCCTGTGCACTGTCCCATTCAATGGAATAAATCCGGTCAAGGTCATAGGAAAAGAACGGTTTTAAATAGTTTTCTGCCTTTTTTATTGCTTCTGAAAGGGCTTTGTCATAAACTTCATCGAAATACACACTCTTTCCTGCAGCACTTTCTGCTTCCTCAGACTGATTCTTTTTTACCAGTTTTGCAACTTCGTCATCCAGATACCAGGTAATTGCAAACTGGCGGACGTTGTCTGAGCGGAGTGCATTATCTGCAGCTATATCTGAGGTGTTGATATTATTCTTAATGTCTGCATTGTTATGTCCCGCTGGATATTGATTTTCTGCCCCTCCTGTTCCAAACAGGAGCTTCTTTATTAGAGCAAAAGGCTTAAAGGATGTGCTGCTGTTTTCTGTATGATCCCATTTATCCGCATTGGCCACATTTATGGCATCAAAAAACTTATCGTAATTATAAACAGAGATATTTCTTGCTTCGCTACCGTTATCCGCCTTTACAGATATGGTTTCCAGTACGGAAGTATAGCCGTTATTCTGGCTCTGATTTATGAAACCATCGGAATAGCTGTATAAGGAATCGTTGCTTACAACTGCATCTTCTGAATTTTTATATAAAGGAGAGGTAAGGTGCTGGACTTTCGTATAAACCTTATTTACCAGGGCTGGAAATCTCTCATTTTTGTCATTTACATTTATTTCATTTCCTAACCGGTCCTGCCATACGACATTCCCATCATGATCCCGGTGCAAGCGTTCCAGGTTTGATTTTAAGTACACCTTAAACCGGAAGTTGTCCATCTTCCTGGCCACCATATTCCTTCCAAAATGCCCGCCAAATGTTCTGGTAAACCAGTCCTCATGGGCTGCGCCATAGGTGTTGGTATTTTCATATGATTTTTCATCTATGGTTTTAGTAACCTTAATTTGCTGCCCAATAATACGCTCCTCAATTGGAGTCGGTGTTTCTCTTGTGTTTCCATCCTCATTCAAGTCGTGATAACCATTGCTAATCAATCGCTGATTCTTTATGAAAGTTTTGTTATTATCAAAATCTGCGGAAGTAAATGCTCCAGCTCCGGCACCGGAAACACGAATGACATATTCTGCATTGGATATGCTGGATCCAGCTGCATACCCCCATACATTATTGGAGCCAATCGTGTTTATATCTTCATTGGTTATTACACTTTTTCCATTATTTAGTGCTATAGTAAAGTTTCCTGATTTAACCCCTCTAAGATCCATATCCTTGGATCCAACATGAATGGTATACTGCTTTGCCACCTGATCATAGTAGTAATAAGTGCTACCAGTCTGGTCAGTCACTTCTTCCATGGAGTTTACCTTGGGAATCTTTGAGGAACTTACATTCTCCTCATTTACAGTAACTTCCTTGTAATTAGGCTCCCAGACTTTTCTGGTTACAGGAGCATGGCCAACATATGTATCACCATTTAAGTACCAGTAATCGTAAAGGGTTTCGCCTGCAGCGTAATGAAGGTATCTCTCACTGTCTGAGGGATAAATTGTTTTGTCTGTGGGAATTCCATCGTCACCGACTTCAAAATCTGGCGTTACATTGATTATGTATTTGCCTGTATCCTCCACTTTTGCAGCATTTAATTCATCTCCTGTGTATTTTCTTATGACATATCTTCCATAGGTTGTATTCAGTTTTGTTAAGTAAGCGGCAACCACATCACCACTGGAATTTGTCTGATACAGTAAAGTCCTGGCCGGAGTCATGCCGACAACAATTGTCACAATTGCTTTTCCACCACTGTATTCAATTTTTTGAAGCCCTCCATAAGTAAATACTTTTTCGTTGATGTAATAATTTAAAATGGCTTCGATAATGGATTTATTGGTTGTGACATTTTCAATTTCAAGAACAATTTCCGGCTTTCCGTAGACGGTTTTTCCATTCACCGTCCTCTTTTCATCATAGACTGGAGTATTGATTGTGGAATAATCACCATCTTTCGGAGTTTCCATCTGCAGTGAATCACGCATCATCTGCTCCAGTTCGGCTTTCACATACTTTACGTTGCTTTCTGAATTGGTAAATGCACTGGCAAACCTTGCCGGATCACTGGCAACTGCAGTACTTTCTGTCGGAAGTTTATCCGCCTCAGTTCCAGTTGCTTCATAAGGAACCTTTACAGTCGCAGTTACTCCAGGCTTTTCAATCATATTTCCATTGATATCACGCTTATAAACAGATTGAGATTCTGCCGTCTGATAATAAGGGGCCTCTTTTGCATCAACCCACTTTCCTCCATCCACCTGCTGGATTACTACCGGCTTTAATGTGACGTTATTTATGTAGATATCTGCGCCTTCCGGGATTCCATCAAGCACTACATTATAACCATTGGTAGCATCCTTTGATTTTGTTTCAAGAAGAAGTAAGTTTTCCTTATTTCCATATGCAGCATTCCTCTCTGGAAAGGTAACTGCATGATAAAGCTGCTTTGTGATCCAGGCGGATCCCACCGGATTTGTTCTTGAATCAGCGGTCTCACCATAGGTCTCACGGGTGCCTGTAACAGCATTTGTAACCTCCATATCTTTTCCAGTGATAGAAAGTTCGTATCCTTCAGATCGGGTAAGTTCTTTAATATAGTAGTTGCCAAGGATTAAAGGTCTTCCGATCCAGCCGTCTCCATTCATGGATTTATTATTTCTGTATATCCGCCCCCTCTCTTCTTGTGGCTGCGCCTTTTCATATCCATCTTTCACATACAGATTTTCCGGATAGCTCTTTCCGGTGTATTCAATTTTTCCGGTCTTATAATTGTAAAAGCTGTGAGGTTTTTCTGTCATTGTTAAGAAAGAACCCTCTCCATTTTTATCTGTGGTTGCCACGGCAACAAGATCATTTGCATCAAATACCACTCCAATTCCGGAGGAGACATTTCCATTCTCATCTCTTTGGGTATCTGGACCGAAAATATCATCGGCTGCAAACAAACCATATACAGCGCCTTCTAATGTGGCATCCCCCTGGGTATCTCCAAAGGAATCATAGTTTTTGGATTCTCCTGCCTTTAGCACCATATCTCTTTTATTAAAATGAACCTGTCCAGGTATGCGATGATCGTACACTTTAAAGGTATGAGCCGTATGATTACCTGGTCCTTTGTCCACTTCTGGCTGACTGTCTACCTCTCCCCCTTCAAAATCACCACTAAGAGCCTTTAAACGAAGTGCTGTTGTCATAACTGGTTCTTCATCTGTGTCTTCAGCCGCAAATAGACTGATTTTCCTTGTGGCTCTTTTTACTTCAGATATAGAGGCTTCCGAATCAGTGGCCAGGCTAGATCTCAATGAATAATTAATAAAGTTCTTTTTCGCCTTTGAGGGGGTTGATTCATCATCATCTATGGATTCATCCAGAAATTCATCATCCTCATCCTCTTCAAATTCGTCTTCCGGGAATTCGTCTTCAAATAACTCTTCATCATCTTTTGCAACCAGCTTTACGGTTATTTCCTTCTCTTCTACAAAAAAAGTAGGAAGCCCCATAAATTTAAGCAATTTATTAATAATTCTTTCTCCCAGCGGAAGATCATAGGTTTCTTTCAGGATTAAATCTGTGCTTTGATCCGGATCTTCAAAACTTTCGGAAGGACTTGCTAAAAGATTATCACTGTCAGAAAGTAACATTTTATTTTCACTGATAAGATCATAATCCTCTGATTCAAGATCTGCCCTGTTTGCTAAACTCTGGACTGCAAATCCTTGGAAATCTTCGTTATCCGAACCACCTTTAGTCATGTTGCGCACATATCCGGTAACTCTAATATCCGCATTACTGATACTTTTCCATTTTGCTGATCTTTCGGCTTCCGATGCCGCTGTTGTGATAATTTCTATCGGCACATCATCCGGATGGCCCGGATCATGAATGATATAACCATCTCTTGGCTTTGTTTCCCGGAAGGTATAATCATATTCAAGATTGATAAACGTTTCATAAGCTGCGTCTCTGGCTGCCTTACAGCCTGACGCTTCAAAAGCCTCTTCTTCAGATGGTTCTTCCTCGCTTCCACATTCCCAATGGTGAAAGGTTCCACCACTGGCTGCAGCACGGGCTTCACAGGCATCTACTCCTGCCTGCCATTCCTCCATCAGTCTTTCATACTCTTCCGCAGCTTCATCCGCTTCATCGCTTCCTTCTCCCTCTTCACCTTCCCCCTCTTCAGATTCATCTATTTCCGGTTCCGGAGGAATTGGATGGCCATTGCAATAAGCATGACTAAAATCGTAATAGCGGGTATCTTTATGAGAAATACGTCCACTGGCATCTGTAACCAGGTCATCATCAAACACCATCCAGTCCTGCCATGTTATTGGATCTTCTCTCATGTTATCTTCAATAATTCCACCATCAGTTTCATCATCGCTTAATTGACTATCATCAAACTGCTCCAATACCTGCCATGTAGAACCCTGTAAAGGATTACCTGTTTCATAATCTCTCTTTTCCAATTCAACCTTGTAATTGGATTCAAAGGTTTCATCGTGCTGGTATACTTTTAGTGACACTTCTCCATCTCCTGGCGTCGGAGTTGGGGCATTTGCGCTATATTTTGTAGTGAGGAAAAATTCACATGTTTTTTCTTTCACATTTCCTTTTGCCCGGTATAACTGCTGGGAACCTGGTACATTGCACTGGAAATACTCCAGGCTTCCTGTGACTTCTAATACTCTAAAAACAGTTGGATCATAACTGATCTTCATTACCGCTTCTGATGGTTTCTGACCAGCCGGGGCATTGGGGAAACTCCAGGAAAGGTTCTGTCCTTCTGTATTAATGACCATTCCTGGAGTTACCGGATCAATCCTGCAATACTTTACAAAGGTTTCCCAATCTTTAAGCCCCGTTAATTCATACAGTTTTTTCGTATCTATTTGACCGGGACCACTTCTTAGATCATTGATATACATAGCCTGTCCGGCAGTATTGTGTTTACTGATAAGGTCAAGGATATCCTTCGGGCTTTTACAGCCTTCCGGTACGTTTTCCAATGACATGAATCCATCATTGGCCATGTTTTCGATCCAGGTTGATCCACCATTGCTTTTGCCCTTGGACCATGCAACTTCTCTCCCGACTTCTGGAGTAACCCGTCTACTTCCAAACTGTGTAGTAAGTGCTGTATTTCCATCATAACTGCCAAATGCTCCAATATAAGCCCAAAACATACGCTTCTGCTCAATGGTTCCATTATTATAATCAATGTCCGCATTCACCTTGGAATAGTCATAATTACTATGAGCTGAAGCACCTTTGTTTATGCAAAAGAAATAGGTTTCTCCTTTATCGCCAGGAGCCTTCCCCTTTAGATATGGATGTCCTGCTTGACCAGAACTGACAAACACCAGTCCAAACCCCCAGGAATCAAGCATACCAGGCGGTAAGTAAGTAAATACAGGCGTTAGTAATAAGACAATTGCAAGCAATGCAGCAATTCTTTGATTTAGTTTTATACCTTTCTTCCAGTATTTAATCATTATTTCTCCTTATTTCTATCTATTACAAAATTTTGAACACAAAAAAGCTACCGATTATATTTAACCGATAGCTTCATCTATTATGAAATATTCAATATTTAATTAAATTTTATAAATGGTGCCTGTTTTCCATAAATGATACCATAGGAAATGTTGGGGAACTTTCCTTCTACACTTTCTGGAATTTGGTAACCAGTTGCTTTACAGTATTCACCTAATTGTGTTAACTGTGGTTCTCCAACTAAATAATAAGATGGAGCATAAACATCTGCTACTGTAAAGTAATTATCCTTTGTGGTTGGTTCATAAGCCAACCATACACCATCTACCAAAAATGATGGATAAATATGGCTAACATAACCAAGCCCATTTGATGGTAATCCAACACATGCTGAAAGTAAATATGCAGCGTTAGTGTAACCATTGCAATTTGCCTTTCCGTCTACCAGGCAACTATAAGCATACTGTGTTCCTTCCTGATCCAGATAATCTGCTTTCGTGATTCTCTTTGCAACCTGTACTGCCTTTTCGTAATCAGAAGCATTTCTCCAGTCAAAGCTGTTTAAAAAGTTTTGTAACTCTGTTGCCAGGCGATCAACATTTTCCTGATCTGGACTCAATCCTGTCGTTCGATAATTCGTTAACTTTGCAATAGCAGCCAATTCTTCTGCTCTAAAATAATTAAGAGAAAGTGGCTCTTTATTCGTGACCACAAGATCAAAAGCATACTGCATAGGACCAACAGGCTCATTGATAAAATTATGAGGATCACTCTTCCAAGCAGTTTCTCCCGTAACCGGGCTACTTATAAACCATGGTTCCATATAGCCTTTTAAAGGATATTGTGGATCATACGTATCCGCAAAGGATGTTATTGCTGTTCCAATCACTAACATAGCTGACATCGCTGCCACTAATAAATTCTTTTTCATACATCGCCCTCCTATCACTTACTATGATGATAACATATATTAATCCACTTATCAAGGCGCTGGGAAATGCCCTAATATATGCTATCATCTATTTAAGACTATTAAAATCTCACTTTTTTAACTTGCGGATTCTTCTAACCGCAGTCGCTGGAGCATCTATGTATTCTCCTGTATTTAACAGTATCCCAACAATATCATTACTTGTGCCTATGACAACACCGTACCTCTCTTTACTTTCTGAAATCACCATAACCGGTATATCTCTGCTCTTTTCTCTCATTGTAAGTTTCATCTTATCTCCCCTTCTCACATTGTGTTTATTCTTATCTTGGAATTAAACAATGCTCATTCCATTCTTTCTTTATAATGCTAATATCTTCATTGGCAACCGTACACTTCAAACACTGGGTACAAAAAACTTTATATGGACTCCCGCTACAAAAATCTTTTCCATCTGCACCAACCATATATGGATAACCACCACAAAAGCATTTTTTCAAGTCATCCCATGGGTGGATTGCTCTACCTATACCTAGTTCACCTGAAGTGAGGCAAAATGAATTTTTCACGTTATGCACCACTTCCATTTTGGGATCAATGATAATATTTAATTTATCATCTTTGTGATATAACTTTAAAAGAGTATCGTATGCCATGCCTATATCAATCCTATTCTTATGATTTTTTCTTGTCATGTTTTAGCTCCTATTTATCCAAATTTCAGTTTAATTTAGATAGCCTTTATCCCTTGCCATTTGAGAGAACTCTTTGAGGAACTGTGCTACAACATAATCCTTTTCCAAATATCTGCTATCCGCCCTCTTTTCACATTCCTTCATGGCGTATTCTGCATCCCATTTTATTAATTCATTTTCTTGCTTTAAATCCATACTCCCCTCCTCAAATCCTAACTTAAGGAGATGGGCTTCTCTGTCCAAACATCATCCATAGTAAACCCATGGCCACCCAGGAAATCCTCTACTTCAACGCATACATGCCCATTAAATAAAACTGTCTGTAATGCTTCTTCTGCATCAGCTATATACCGTTCTGTAAAATCAGCCAAATCATCAAAATCAATCCAAATGCATAAATTACCTTCGCCATCATGCTCCACGATAGTCTCATTATCTTGGTGTTCTGCTACCCATTTCCAAAACTCATCAATAATATCCTTTTTAAATTTGTCCATCGTCGTCCTCTCCTAATTTCAATTACCCTAATAGGCTCTCCTATCCGTCTGCTTTGACCCGGTAAGTGTCTCTGTTTCCCGTATCTCATCTTCTGACAAACTGCATTCATGAGTGCAATGAAAATCTTCCCCTATGGGTTCACATGTTCCAAAAGCATTAATTTGATCATTCATATCATAAAAATAACAACTATAACAGTTCATTGTTCCTCCTCAAAATCCTAATTTACCATTCAGATGATGCTATTATGTAAGGGCCTTTATATTCTCCATTCAATTCAATCACTTTTCTATAAGGTGTGAATTTATGTACAAATCCTTTAAACCACATAAGATCATTAAATTGTGTTGGAGTATGTTTGCATTCTCCCTCTTTTTTATTCTCTCCATGTCTTTTGGTTCTTTGGTTGGATACCACATTCCATTTTTATCAATATCTAATTCTGTAATATCTCCATCATCCAACTTATCGAAATTCAGTTCATACCATTTCTTTGCATCTTCTTCTGATGTAGCTGCAACCATATCATACTCACATATGTCAAATACTTTAATGTCCATACATTATCCTTTCCGCACCTGCTGTGCTAAACTTTGGTTTTACCGCCTATCATCATAGTGCTGAAAAATGGCTTCACATTTACTCACAATATTCTTACATACCTCTTCATACGCAGTGTTTCGTGATATTATTTCCAGCGCCATCATAAGGCTGTTTTCTGCATTACCTCTATGGTCTACAATAACCCACTCTTTATTAACAGCTATATGATTAAACTCTCTGATACTGGGTACACCGACTTCAATGTCAATGAGTTTCTCGTGTTTTTTACTCAATACAAATTTTTGCTTCGGCATATTTCTCCCTCCGGAAAATTCTAATTTTGCGGAATGGCAAATCTTGTAAAATGCGTTACACGATCCGGAAAGTCGCAGTCCAGAGGCGTACCGCAGTATGGTGGCTCATCAATGGGGAAACTCCACCATAGACAATCCCCATAATCTTCATGCCAATCTGAAACCGCTTGAGGAATCTGTATTTCTACCGCCTGTATGGCAACATCAAATGCTTCTCCAAAAGCCTTTTTTTCTTTTGCATCTGCCACCATATTGTCATTACATCTCTTAGTCTGTTTTAATATCTCTATTGCCTGTTTCAAGTTACTCATTTAAGAACTCCTTTCTTGATCTTTCACAGGTTTCACTTAACTCCCTATGTTCCTTTCTCTCATCAGTTCTATTTCAAGTAGAACAAGCACTTGCATGTAACAAGCTTGTTCAAAATTATTGAGGTCTACTCTATCTGCATTAAACTTTTCAGTAAAATAATCAAGGGCCTCCTCAGTTCCCACTACACCGCTTTCCATAATCGCTGCCATTCTTATATCTCCTATTAATTAATACATTTTCGGCATATCATATAGGTACCTTACTTCTAAAACCGTATTACTACGGCAATACATTTCTGATTTCCCCTTGATCTACAAGCCTTCTAAGTTCCCCTCTGGCTATCTTCTTACATTCTGCCTTTGTTCTCTCACTGGCTAATAAATGCCCTCTAAATATGGCTTTCCAGCCGTATATATACTCTCCCATAAACATATTTGTTGTACGGCGGTAATCTATATCACACTGATCAAAGCTTAATTTGCTTTTGACAGCTTTAACAGGTACTGAATCTTTAATCAGATCCTCATGCCTTACAATGGCATAACACCCTGTGTGATTTCCCTCCTTAATAACAACTTCTGCTGAAGTCTCGTTATAGTTCATCATAATCACCTCTACTTCCAAAACCTTGTTATCGATTTTAGCTTTCATATGTAGTTCTCCTTTTTGTTTTTGCTAATATTTATTACCCTTTGTTGATATTATATTAGCATACAGTTAAATAAGTGTCAACATATTTCATTAGCTTTTGTTAATATTTTTATAATTGACGTTTATTTTATTTTAGTATATACTTATAAAAAAGGAGGTTTCCATAATGGGAATGAGATATTATAAATTATTTGATCAAATCAATCGTAAAGGTATGAAAAAAACTGATTTACTGGAGATTATCTCTGGTCCTACACTTGCCAAATTATCGAAAGGAGAGACTGTGAAAACAGATATCTTATGTAAAATCTGCTGTTACCTAAAGCTGCAGCCAGGGGATATCATGGAGTACGTAGAAGAAGGGGATTCTTAAAATAGAATCTCTTTTTTGTTTTCCTTTAATTCCAAGGCACATAATTTTTTTCTATCGGTTCATATTCGGTTATCAAGGTGCTGTGATGTTGGCCACACGGGTGGCTACTGCATTGCAGTAACCACTTTCCCGTCCTTAATCCATTGGCCTTTTTCATTTAGTTCATATTGTCCATCTACGACCATTCCAGTCATTAACTTTCCTCTTGTCCCATCTGATACGGGGTTGAGATAATACCAGGTTCCCTCTATATTCTGCCAGCCCGTGAGCATCTGTCCCTGGGTTCCATCGGTAGCCGTCTTTAGATAAAAAATATTCCCATCTGCATCTGTCAGCCAGCCCGTTACCATGAATCCATCTTTGTCAAACCGGAACCAGGAAGCCTTTTCCTGATCTCCCGTTGCAAATGGGTTACTAATATATGCCCATTCATCGGTATAGGTCCGGTCAGAAGCAAAGATCCATTTCCCATTTCCAGTCTGGGTCCAGGTGCCGGTGATGGCTCCAGATGGCGCTGCCGGTCCTTTGATATTTCCTGCCGCCGTTACTCCTACGGATCGGCTTCCGCCACCACCACCTCCTCCTCCGCCGGAGCTGCCTCCAGAAGTGGTATTATCAATGACTTTTAAGTTTAATCTTACCTGGATTGGATCAGAAAGCTTTCCATCACTGCTTTCTGCATATACAATAGCGTTTGTGCTTCCAGAGTACTGTGATTTCCCCAGTATCTCATTGATCCAGCCAGCAATTACTTCCTGTTTTTCATTAATTACTATGGCTCCAACATTTCCTTCTGAATCTACGGAAAGGATTCCTGAATCAGAGGACCTCCACTGGATTTTCTTCCCCCTATTTTCAGGATAAACAGAAGCGGAAATTTTCTTGGCTTCCATACCACTCCAGGTATAAGTAGGATTATTTCTTCTTCCTGTTTTGGTTAGTGCCAGATCAAAAGTCTCACTATTTCGGTCTGCTTCCAGGCATTCTGCCTGGAATGAAAGTTTCACCAGACAGGAGGCTGCTTTCTTTCCATCTCTTGTGGTGGCCGTAATCACCACATTCTTTTCTCCCTGATATGGAGCTTTGTAACATGCTTCATTGATCCAGGCAGCACCATCAACTGGCACTATATTTCCCTGCTCATCAACGGATAACGCTCCCGGATCAGAGGAAGTCCAGATTACAGTCCGGTCATAGGGCTTATGTTCTACTGACTCATCAAGATCCGGGAGAACCGTTGCAGACAGTTTCTTTGCAATAAATCCTTTTTTATCTGCAATCTGAGAATGGATATCTCCCGCCATCTGATAGCCAAGATCATAGGATAGTTCTGTTTGATCCAGGTTAATTCCTTCCGGGACTACTCTGGTCTGGTCATCCGTTACAAAGTTAATACTTACCTGGCAGACAGCAGAAGCTTTATTCCCCAGCTTGTCTTTTCCATCAACAGTAATCACTACATCCCGGCTTCCGCTTCCTGATACTTTGGCATATGGATCATTGCTTTTGATTCCATTGTCAGTAGCTATGATGTTACGTATCCAAGCGGCATCCATAAAAGCACTGACCGATGCTTCCCGGTATGCATCATTATCCTGCGCCACTTGCACCACTGCCGGATCGGAACTGGTCCATACCACTTCATCCTTAGAAAAGAAGTCCGGAGTGAATGTTGCCGTTAAGGACTGGGGGGCTGTTACTGTAACCGTTTCCTGTGGATTGATCCGATCCCCAGTCAGAGTCCTTTTGACTGTATAGGTAAGCGCCTGTTTATCAAGAACTGCACCTTCCGTGGCAACTAAGGTATTGTCAATAATCTGAAACGTGACATTAATCCGACTGTTGGCAGCACAGGGTTTCCCCTCAAAGGAAGTAGAAGGTCTGGTCTGCGCCGTTAAAACTGCAACGCCTCCGTTTTGGTGCCCAGCTCCGTAAATGGTATTCGGAATCTTATACTGGTAATTTTCATCTGCCTGTTTCTTTTCTGCATCAGCTATAATGGTTTGAAAGAAGGAGGAGGAAAGATTGACGGAAAGGCTAGCTGACTGTGAAGTATATCCGTCAGTTTCCTCATCATTGTTCTTTGCCAGAGTGATGAGCTGAGGATCATCAATGCTCCACTTCACCCGGCTGTCTGCTACGTCATTGTTTGCATCAATCACAGCCTTGATATTTACCGGCTGCACCTCAGTTCCTTTTTCTAACACACCGTTGATATACCGGGCGATCAGCTTTCCTTCCTTGTTTTTAATCTCTGTTGTTAATACCGGATTCTTCCGGTTTCCAGTCCTGGTCTGAGTGACTGCAAAGGTATAGCTTTCCGGATCTACCTTTACGGATACTGCCACCTTTTTATAAAGTGCTGAAAGGATAATGTTATCTTCTGGCATGGTAAAGGTATAGGCATGGCTGCTGTCGGAATAAGTACTGCTCTTTTTTATACCCTTGCTATTTACATAGAAAGGAGTGCCTTCGATCTGAAATTTTTCCGTATCCGTATTGTTTGGTGCTGTTGTCACGGTGACTGCGGTACCAGCTGCAATGGCTCCCCGGTTTTCTTTATCCATGGGTTTGGAATACTGGGAACTTCCCCGTACCTCCAAGGTGGCAATATCATAATAGTTCTGGCCGTTTGCTATGGTATCAATCTGATTGACATTTAATAGATACCCTCTTACGGGCCTGCCCAAAGAATCCGGTGCAAAGTGATCCAGGATATAATCTCCAGACTCCTCATCAAGAACAGTCAGGATCCCTTTTTCCAGTTCTTCATAAAAGTACTGATCCGATATGGTCTTTTGTACCCCGCCCTGAACCAGAGTATAGTAAAGATCTCCCGTGTGCCAGTAACCGATATGGGCAGCGTAGGTATAATCATTGTCATCCTCAATCTCTGAACCGCAGACATTGGCGCTTATTTTACTCTCCGTATCCGCAAACAGATATGCCACATCTTCAATGTAGTTAAAGCTAGTTGCAGCTCCCTGTCTGATTCCGATAAAGGTGCCTTCCCTTGCCATGGAGCCAAGCTGAGAGTTTCCAATGGTTCCAGCAAAACGGGCCACTTTTATTTTCCCAGCTGCATACTTCCCTGTAATCCCTCCGATGGCAGTGGAGTGATAACCTCCAATGGTTCCGCTTACATAGGTGTTAAATACATTAGAAGCGTTCTGATACCCTACGATGCCACCAATGTATCCGGTTCCTTGAATTCTTGCGGTAGTACCTGTGCCGGTGGATACCTCGCAGTCAACAATAGAGGAATTGGAGGCAACTCCGGCGATTCCACCGGCATAAATGATTTCATTTCCTCCTTTTGCATCAATCATGACTTTTTCACAGGTGGCATTTTCAATCACAGTACCACTGATCTCTCCGGCGATCCCTCCAGAAATGCCAGTGGAGTTGATATCAGCATTTTTTACGGTTACGTTTCGGATCTCACTGTTTTCTGCATACCCTGCCACCACACCAGTCCGGTCATTTCCTTTTATAGAACTGCTATCAGGAATTATGGTCAGGTCATGGATGCTTGCATTGGATACCGATCCAAAGAGTCCTACGTTGTTATAACCGGCAAAGGAAGTCAGTTTTAAGTTCTTAATGGTCTTTCCATTTCCATCAAAGAAACCATTAAATGTGTGGGAAACTTCCCCAGTCTGTTCAGAAGAGTCCTGATAAAAGCCAATAGGAATCCAGTCCACTCCCTGAAGATCAATATTCGCACCCAGGGCAAAGTAACATCCGGAATAATCTCCGGCATATTTGGCTCCCTCTGCCTCCGGCACCATCATACCCATGGCCGTAAGCTCAGATAGTCCCATAAGCTGCTCCCGGTTTTTGATCAGGTATGGCTTTTCTTCCGTTCCCTCTCCCTGGCTTCCATTTAAGAATTCAAAACTGGTCTTTCCTGACCAGGAATCCCAGATATCTCCCAAAGAACTGGAAGAGGTAACAGAAGAAAGTAGGGAAGCTGCTAAAGCTTTTTTTACATCCGTAAAAGTAGGTTCTACTACTTCAGATGGTGTAGCAATATTTACCGGATCTGTTTCTGGTATTTCAATCGGATCTGGGTCTGCAGATGGGATCTCTTCCGGTTCTACTTCTGGCAGTTCTCCTTCTACGCCCTCTTCATTAACGGGTTCTTCTACCTCTGATTCTATGTCACGGCTTGCCTCAGAAGGCGTAGCCACTTTTGAACCGGAAACTTCTGTCCCTGATTCCGCATATACCGCCCAAGGCGGTACTGCGGTAATTGTCAGGGTGGCACACATAACGTATGCCAGCCCTCTCACAAATTTTTTTCTCATCGTTCCTCCTATTTATTTTTCCAAACTCCATTTTCATCTACCAGGTATCTATCTGGAGTGATCTCATTTTGATACATTGATCCATAAGGCTTACCTGGCTTTGTTGGATCATACTTCCAGCCCTTAGGATTACTTCCATAATAAGTCTGTGACTCATTTTGTTTTGTGAAGTAATACCACTTATTGTCAATGTATTGCCATCCGGTAAGCATCTTTGTTGTACTGGGATCAAAGAAATACCTTTTATCGTCCATTGGTTCGTAATTCCAGCCAATCAGTGCCGCTCCGAACCTATCTCCAGTCTCTTTGTTAAGCTTATACCAGGTTCTTTCTCCCTCCAGGTACCAGTCATAATTAAGATTTCCGGATTCATCCACGTGGTACCAGTCTTTTCCATCACCAACCCACTCATTTTTTGCTACAGTTCCATCCGGTTTTGTATAGGTGACTTCAAGAGGATTGTTTGGGTTAACGGTAAATGTTCCTCCGGTATCAGGTACTACTGGTTTTACAGTAGTGTCAATAACCGGAATTACTGGAGCAGTTACAATTTTCTCTTCTTCCTGTTTCTCTGACTCTGGCTTTATCGGCTGTGGGTTTGCCGGTTCTGGGTTTGTAGGTTCCGGATTTGTAGGTTCCGGATCACTCCCAATCTTTTTATCATCAGAAGTGCCGATTTTTCCATCTGGACCACTCGACCAGTGTTCCGTACCTTTTGTCCAACTTCCATCTAGACCCGGCTTCGTATAAGTTCCATCACCATTGTCGATATAGTAGCCGTTTCCTCCCGGCATTACATGGATCTGGCGATCATCCGCCCCTGGCTTCCCATCGTGGCCATACACCCATGTTTCAGTTCCGTTTGTCCAGCTTCCATCTGATCCCGGCTTCGTGTAAGTTCCATCTCCATTGTCGATATAGTAGCCGTTTCCTCCCGGCATTACATGGATCTGGTGGTCATCCGCTCCCGGCTTTCCTCCAGGTCCATACACCCATGTTTCAGTTCCATTTGTCCAGCTTCCATCTGATCCCGGCTTTGTGTATGTTCCATTTCCATTGTCGATGTAGTAGCCGTTTCCTCCCGGCATTACATGGATCTGGCGGTCATCCGCTCCCGGCTTCCCTCCGGGGCCATACACCCATGTAGTACCATTTGTCCAGCTTCCATCTGATCCTGGTTTAGTGTAACTTCCATTTCCATTGTCAATATAGTAGCCGTTTCCTCCCGGCATTACATGGATCTGGCGATCATCCGCTCCCGGCTTTCCTCCGGGGCCATACACCCACGTTTCAGTCCCATTTGTCCAGCTTCCATCTGATCCTGGCTTGGTGTAACTTCCATTTCCATTGTCGATATAGTAGCCGTTTTCTCCGGGCATTACATGAATCTGACGATCATCATCTCCCGGCTTTCCTCCGGGGCCATACACCCACGTTTCAGTCCCATTTATCCAGCTTCCATCTGATCCTGGTTTAGTGTAACTTCCATTTCCATTGTCGATATAGTAGCCGTTTCCTCCGGGCATTACATGGATCTGACGATCATCCGCTCCTGGCTTTCCACCTGGTCCATACACCCACGTTTCAGTTCCGTTTGTCCAGCTTCCATCTGACCCTGGTTTGGTGTAACTTCCATTTCCATTGTCGATAAAGTAGCCATTGCCTCCGGGCATAAGATAGATCGGGCGATCACTGGCTCCTGGTTTTCCATTTGATCCATACCACCAAAGTTCGGTTCCGATTGTCCAGCTTCCTCCAGGTCCCGGCTTTAAGTAAGAACCATTACCAAAGTCTACGTAATAACCATTTCCTCCGGGCATGAGGTAAATCGGGCGATCACCGGCTCCCGGCTTTCCATTTGTTCCATACCACCAGAGTTCGGTTCCGCTTATCCAGTCTCCTCCGGCTCCCGGTCTTAAGTAAGAACCATTTCCATAGTCTACGTAATAACCATTCCCTCCGGGCATAAGATAAATTTGTCTGTCATCCTCAGTCCCTATATTTGCATCCGGTCCATACCACCAAAGTTCATCGTCCGCTGTATTCCATTTACCGTCTGATCCGGGTTTTCTGTATGTGCCGTTTCCATTGTTAATTAAGCCTATAGACCAGTGACCATAATAGGTCTGATCGCCCAGTGCTGCCAGCGTGGTCTCTTTAATTAGACTTCCTCCTGAACTCTCCGTATACCAGCCCAGGAAGACATATCCTGTTGCGTGTAATAATGGCAGATCTCCAATAGGAAGCGCATACGTTACGGTCTTATCTTCTGGATCACTCATGGAGTCCAGGTTGCTCTTAAAATGAATGGTATACTTGTTTGGTATCCATTTGGCTTTATACTCCGTATCACCAGGCTCCACCCAGCTTCCGGATGTTACCTCTTCGCCATTGTCCCTAAACCAACCTGCAAAGGTATATCCCGGTTTTTCCGGACTCGGAAGCGTTCCAATCTGCATTCCATAAGTTCCATCAATGATTTTCACCACTGGCTTACCGTCAGAATCGTTATAAACAAAGCGAATCTGATAGGTCTTTCCTTTCCAGCCTGCATGATAGGTCTTAGCTTCAGCATCCGAATCAGGATTAAATATAGTCTGAGAATCTACTTTCTTATTGTCCTCATCATACCAGCCCATAAAGGTATATCCTTTTTCTTCTGGTACCGGAAGATTTCCAAATTTCTGGTCATATCTAAGCCCAACGGTAAACGCCTGTACCGATTCTCCTTCTGGCTGTTCCGCCTTTGAAATAAAACGGATCTGGTATGTCTCTGGCTGCCATTTGCCGTAATAAACCACATCCTTTGGCTCTACCATGGAGTCATTTGTAACTTCCGTTCCTGTTCCATTCTTTCCCGTCCACCATCCGGTGAATCTCCAACCGTAAATTTCTGGCATAGGAAGGATTCCAAGTCTGGTATCAAAGGTGTGTTCTTCTATTGTTGCATCCCCGTCCCACCTTACATGATCCGGATCAAAAGTAATTTTGTATGTATTTGGCGACCAGTGAGCAAACAATGTAACATTGGCTGCTGGCATCTGATTTCCGCTATAGGAATAGCTGCCTCCGCCTGATGCACTGTTATACCAGCCATCAAAGCCATATCCTGGCCGGCTTACTAAATCTCTTCCGTCCTTAAGTACCTGATCAAATGACTGATTAAAGGAAAGTACCTGCTCTTTCCTGGCATTTCCCGCCAGAGTCCCGCCATTGCCATCAAGTGTTAATAAATATCCGTTAATGGTATACTGGGCAGTTATTGTACTGTGATCCTGAATGTTTGAGTAAGATTTATCCCAGCCATTAAACGTATAGCCCTGCCGTTCCGGTACTTCAGGAGGTGTTGCATTAGCTCCGATAGCAACCTCCTGCTTCTCTAAAGTCATTCCGTCCCAATCTTTAAAGATAACTTCACTGGAGCTTCTTTCCCAGTGAGCATATGCTGTTACTTCCGCATCCGGCATAAGGTTTCCGCTTTCCGGATATTTACTTCCCCCTGAAGGGGCTGTATACCATCCGGTAAAGGTGTAAAATCTTCGGGCTGCATCAGCCTTACCATTAATAAGCACATGGTCGAAGGACTCTCCGTAATCAAACACCTGGTCTTTGGTTTCTTCTCCAGCTAATGTCCCACCGTTGCCGTTTAAAGACAGCTTATAACTTTTTCTGGTATATAGGGCGGTTATGGTGCTATGATCCTGAATATTGGTATATGGCTTGTCCCAGCCACTAAATGTATATCCAAGCCTTTGCGGTGGCGCCGGTGGAATTGCATTCGCCCCAACATGAACCTCCTGGGTATCTAAAGTTGTTCCATTCCAATCTTTAAATACAACTTCACTGGAACTTCTCTCCCAGTGGGCGTATACAATCAAGTCTGCATTTGGCATGAGATTTCCGCTTTCCGGATACTTACTTCCTCCTGAAGGAGCTGTATACCACCCGGTAAAGGTATAATAATTTCGGGCTGCACCATTCTTTTCATTTACAAATATGTGATCTAAGGATTCACCAAAATTAAAATCCTGGCTTTTCGTCTCCTCACCCGCCAGAGTTCCCCCATTACCATTTAAAGTCAGCTTATAGCTGTTAATGGTGTACTGAGCGGTTAAGATTGTATGATCCTGAATGTTGATAATAGGCTTGTCCCAGCCAGTAAATGTATAGCCGATTCTTTCCGGGGCTGCCGGTGATATTGCATCTGCTCCGATTGTAACTTCCTGGGTATCTAAGACTGATCCGTTACAATCTTTAAATACAACCTCACTGGAGCTTCTTGTCCAATGAGCATAGATTACAAGATCTGAATCTGGCATTTTATTTCCGCTATCCGGATATTTGCTTCCTCCAGTCGGATCTGTATACCAACCATCATAAGTATAAAATTTACGTAATGCAGTATTCTTTTCATTAGAAAGTATTTGATCTAAAGACTCGCCTGGAACGATGGTCTTGTCTATTGTTGACTGATCCGATAAATTCCCACCATTGCCGACTATCCTTAGAGTTTTAGAAATAATCTCATACTGAGCCGTTAATACAGTATCCCCTTGGATATTTTCGTATGGTTTATCCCAACCAACAAAACGGTATCCTGCCCTTTCCTGTAATTCTGGTGGAATTGCATCTTTTCCGTAGTCTATTGTCTGCTCACTTAGTACTGAGTTGTCCCAGTCTTTAAAAGTTACTTTGTTTTGGGAATTTGCCCACTGTGCATATAAGTACCAGTTATTTGAAGTGCCATTAACCGTGTAGTTATTAACAATGTCATTTTCGCTCACTAAAGTTCCACCAGTTCTAGCTGTGTACCAACCTTTAAATATTTTATCTCCATTCGTTGGCACAGCCAGTTTTCCAACAGGTGAATCGAATTTTCGTGATGCCAAACTGAGTTCTGATGTGTCAGAACTGCTTGTGTTTTTATATAATCTTATATATATATTCAAAGGCTCCCATATAGCATACACAGTGATGTCACGGCTTTCTGGCACATAAGATGAATTAGTACCCTTATAAAAAATTCTACCTGTATCATCTGGTTTTGTATTCCACCACTTAAAACTGTATCCTTTTCTGGTATACGGTGTTCGATCAGCAATGTTGGTATATACCTGATAATATGTATAATCTGCCGTATATATTGAGTACGTATAAGGATTTGGCGCACCCTCATAATGGTAATCTAATGTTATTTTTGTAGGATACCTTGACCACTGAGCATATAGATTAAAATCACGGTTAGGCATCAATGTTTCCTCTGTCACCTGGGTTCCGCCATAATAATAGGTAAACCAGCCCAAAAAATCTAATCCTTTACTGGTTACTTCTGGAAGCTTGCCTATTGGCTTATCATATATTACCTGTACTTTATAAGGGCTGCTTTCACCAGATACACACTTATCAAAGATAACGTAGTATGGTACCGGTTTCCAAATTTGATATAAGTCCTGATCATATGGCTGTACATTATTAAGATTAGAATAATTCGCTTCTGGAGTGGTTCCCCACCCATTAAACGTATATCCGGTTCTAGTCTCCACCAAACCCTTAGTTAAGATCTGAGAATCAATTACGCTTGACCAATATAAGCTACTTTCGTATTGAACATCGATCACTTTGGTGACATCTTGTCCATCATTGGAATGCAACGTTACTTTGATCATATTACCTTCTTGCTTTGGGTACAAATACACAGTACTATCCTTGTAATAGGTCTTTGAATCAAATGTCTCTATACAATCCAAATCCACATTGGGTATACCATACCATGTGCCAGAATAATGATAGCCCGTCTTAGATGTTGGTAAACTTGAAAGATCTACCACTGGAGGAGTTGTCTTTCCCTTTGCAATAATAGTTTCAGTTTTAAGAATATTGGCACTTGAAGACGGAGCATCACGGTATATAATAGTTATATTGGGTAGTTTTTTATATTGTGCTTTTATTACCATATCTTGAGATACATTCGTAAAACTTTTATCCCAACCAACAAAATCCATTCCCTCTATCTCAGGTGCTTGTGGGGGTATGGCAGCTTCTCCCGTTAATACCATATCTGTTTTTAAATTATTCCCATCTATGTCCAGAAAATCTACCTTGTTTACATTCCTTTCATAATTCGGATATACCCAGGTTACATTTGCGCTACTTCCGAAGCGTAACTCGGTATTAGGTAATATGGGTATATCATTATAATTTGAACGATAGTACCAACCTTTAAATGTAAATCCCTGTTTACTGGCGGGCCTGATAGAATCAATATTAAGCGATGTATCCCTTCTGACTATAATTGAGTTAATCCCATACTTTACTTTATCGTAGGTATTGACATATTCATCATTGGAGAAAATGTACATATCTGCATTTTGGGGACACCAAATTCCATAAAAATTTCGAGTGTAATCCTTCGTGAGATCTAGCATATAGTAAGGTGGATATAAATCACCACCTGATAGATATTCAATTGTGTCTGCAGGATCTCCATTTACCTGAACATAATTGTTACCACCATCAAGTATAGTAAAACTATTGTTATAGCATCTGATTGTACTCCAACCTACAAAATTTGAACTAAAATTTACTCTGCTTAATACTTCATCAGTTTTTACCCGCGAGCCATAGCTATCACCAGATGGCCTAAGTTCAAAGGTGCTTGTACTAACTGAAGACTTAAAGGTAGGAATATTTTGTCTATATCCTCCGGGAATATCCTGATACTGATATATATTCTGAGTTTCCAAAAGACTGGCCATTAACATGTTTGAAACATTAAATACTGTTCCTGTCTCATCCGCATAATACCAACCCGGTTCTCTCTCCTCTTGTGTCTCATTAACCAGGACTCCATAAAAGTGATAACCCAGGTCATCTTGTGCACCAGTCAGTTTCCAGATATCATAAGATGAAGAATCCCAGTTTTTAAATCCGGTTATGTTTTTTTTGACATATTCTTCGATACTAAAACTGTCAAAAAATAATCTCCAGGATAAATCTGTCCAAGCTTTTTTGTCCGGGACGACACTTTTATATATGTATGGAGCTAAACTATAATATTCCTCATCCAAGTTGATGGAGGAGGACATATCTCCAACACTTCCTACTTGATCTGCTTCATTCCAGAGAGGGAATTCCGCTTCACCATCTACATATCCATAATCCCTATACTGAATCATTCCATTACGATCCTCAAATTTCCAGAACCGTTTTCCGGCTTTTTTCACCTGAGAATAATATTCCGGTATTTCCTCTGGCTCCACCTGAACAAACTTTCTCACCGCCTCCGATGAGGTTGCCTTATCTTCTGGCTTTTCTGCCTCCGAGGGCGTTGCCTTATCCCCTGGGCTTTCTGCCTCTGATGGGGTAGCCACTTCTTCCACAATTTCGTCTGCTTCCTCCATTCTTGAATTAGACATTGCAGTAAGCACAAAAGATGGTGGTGCATATCCCACCGTGGTTACTACAATGATGGCAGCAAGGAAGAGGCAAATAACTCTTTTTGCATTTCCTTTCATGTTCCTTTCTCCCTTAATTTCTTATCTTTGTATTCATTAATCCATTGGATTTGATCCTTATTTTCCTGATCTTTGTTACTGGAGCTCGCAACTACCAGAAAAGATACTGAGATGAAAATAAAAACCACAATGGAGGCACAGATAAAACCAAACAATACAAAAGGCAGTATGTTCATACATCTCTCCTATCCCTGAGGAATCGTCATAACTGGTCTGATCCCGATATTTGTCTCCGAAGCATTCACCGGCTGTATATTCCCATCTGTCAGGCTAACGGCGTAAATGCCTTCTCCGTACCAAAAATCATCCAAACCGCCATTTTGAGGAGTCCGCAGATAATAGCCTTTTGAATAAGCTG
Organism: Lacrimispora xylanisolvens; assembly: GCF_002934545.1. GTDB lineage: Bacteria > Bacillota > Clostridia > Lachnospirales > Lachnospiraceae > Lacrimispora > Lacrimispora xylanisolvens. The sequence continues at coordinate 268,930 of NZ_PTJA01000003.1, read as the reverse complement.
AGATCTGAGAATCCGGATTATTGGTTTCACTACCATTAAATTTCCATAGATTATACCGGTACTTTAACGCCTCTTCCACGGATAGAATAAAGACTTTATCCTCCATAGACTGATATAGATGGTCATATCCCATTAAACTACTCTCTTTTAGCTGCTCATATGTTCCTTTTCCAGTTGATCCTATGTATGATCTGGTAATTCCTATATAGGTATTATGTAAAAACCGCGAATCTGAAGCATTGTTCTGCAGCCACTCTCTCACCTTTGAATATTTATAATTATTGTTGTCTCCAAAATTAAGCTTTTTCGATGCCCCCATAATGTCGGACCGGATCACGCTGTCGCATAGAAACAAAGCTGTTTTCTGACTGTTGTTTATGGAATCCTCATAATCCTCATCAATGCATCGAAATGAATAGGTTTTGTTTCCAATGGTACGGTACTGGACATCCCCAATACTGTAATGGACGGCTTCTGGTGTTTCCTTTACTGGCTGATAACAAACGTCACAGGTTCCATCATGATCCGTATCTATATGTCCCATAGCAGGTAATAACACTGTTTCCTCCTTTCTGCACTTTAGGCATTGTACGGTTTCATAACCATTATCCATACAGGATAATTCCACCCGGTCTATCACTTTGTAGCTGTGATTGCAGGTGTTTTCATCATATGTTTTCTCAAACCCAACCCGTAAAATGGTATATGTCTCATCAGCAATTGTTAATTGTTCCAATGAAAGCTCAGATAAGTTTTTGACCGCTGGAAACTTCTGACTGATAATTGCAGCATTTGGGGTATATCCCTTTGCTATTACATAAACCTCTATCCGGTCTGCCCCATCAGCCATGGATACCAGGTTAAGAAGTCTCTCATTTGCTTCCGTCTGGCTTTGACTGATAAGCTGTCCGACCGATGACCTTACTCCTGTAATGTATTGATCTGTCTCACTGGAAACATCAAGCCAGTAATTTAATCTTTCTTTCATATCTTCATCTGAATCTGGTATTTCCGGCAAACGATCACCTTTCCGGTATTCGATATAATATTTCTGGGTACCATTTCCATTCACCACAACACTCCATGGACTGGACACCAGGGAATGGTAGTAATATTGATCACTTCCTATAATTGTTTCTGGAAAATCAATAAAAAGTTCCTTACCTTCCTCCGTCTTACCCTTTTGCCCTTTAAAAATCTCCCTGTCTGGCTTTCCTTCTTCAATAAACTTTAAGTCCCAGTCAATTTTTCTAGCCTCAGATGGGGAAGCTGCGATATCTTTCTCGTAATAAATATTCAAGATGATCTGATCACTGGTTAACACAAGGGTCTCTTTCTGGCCTTTAGATATGGTATATCCATCAACGTCCGGCTGGATCAGCTCTATTATTTCTCCTTCATCCCCTGTTCCAGTCATAATCTGAAGAATTGTTTTATCAGCAATATCCATATACCTTACGGTAAATTTGAATTGTTTAACCGGGACTTCCGAGACTTCCTTCCCACCACTTTCATCCGGATCAGTTGGCTTTACAGGTTCTGGCTTACTATCAAGCTTTTCACCATTGTTTTCATTCACGGAACTGTTTGAGCTGCTGTGACCTCGACTTCCGCCACCTCCGCTAGATCCTCCGCCACCGGAAGCTCCAGAAAATTTGATTTTACCTGTTGATAATGTTTTCCTTTCTACAACCGTCTGTATCCCTTTCCCCGGAATTTCAACGACACTTCCTTCGTTAATCCATGCACCGGATTCATTAACAATGTATCCGTCAGGAGTCATACCATTCTCATACATGGAACCCTGCGGCCAGTTTCCCTCATTTGCAGAAGAAAGGAAATAGCACTTTCCATCAATCCACTGCCAGCCAGTCAGCATCTTTCCTTTTGTTTCATCAGTAATTGGACTAAAAAAATACCATTTATCGGAAATATGTTTCCAGCCTGTGGCAATATCGCCGTTTTCACTAACGTAATACCAATTATCAGCTATCAGCTGCCAGCCATTCTTTCCAGTTGCCTTTCTTTCGTTATAAATACGATTAACATCATCTTGTATATATTCTCCATAGCTTAAAATTGGAATATATAGAAATGACAATAGCAGACTTAATAAAGCCAGCGATTTTCCCTTTTTCATTCATACCACCAATCTTCTTTTATTTAATATTATTTAGTTATTACATCTAAGTCATATCTGCCAGTTTTATTCAGCAGACCACCTATCCTCCTTTCTATGCAAACAAATTTCGTTTAATCAAAAAATTTATATATGTATTTGGAATATAATAAAGAAAATGAGATACAAGAAATTAAATTTGAGATATATAAAAAGATTAAAAATAAATAGATTAAATAAATAAAAATGTTAAATCCATAGAGCGTTTAAGTGAACAAAATAATTAAGGAATTAAGTTTGAAGAATCTAAATAATACTAGAAATACAGAATGTTATAGAAGGTTATTACATCGAATTATATTATACCATGAATTTTATATAATACCAACATATATTTTTTAAGATATCACCACTTTATTAAATACACTCAGTTTATAGAACTATTTCTTCCATAACCACCATATATTATTACAAAAAGCTATTAAGGATTACATATGAACGTAAGCATTGGAATGAAAGCTCCAGACTTTTCCGCAATGACAACATTTGGACCCATAAAATTATCTGACTACAAAGGCCACTGGGTAATACTATTCTCCCATCCCGGCGATTTTACTCCGGTCTGTACAACCGAATTTGTTGCTTTCGCTCAGGCCAATGACCAATTTGAAGCCTTAAATGCCAAATTGATCGGTTTAAGCATAGACAGCAATCCGTCTCATCTTGCCTGGGTAAATCAGATCTATTTATTGACAGGCGTCCAGATTCCATTTCCTATTATAGCAGATCGTATGGCCGAAGTGGCGGGTATGTACGGCATGATAGCGCCCGATGCCTCCAAACAGGAAACTGTCCGTAACGTCTTTTTCATCGATCCTGATCAGATTATACGGGCAATACTCGTTTATCCTCTTACAAATGGAAGAAATATATGTGAGATCATAAGACTCCTGACCGCACTTGAGACAACAGACCGCTGCAATGTTGTAACTCCGGCAAACTGGGAGCCAGGCAGTCCTGCTATGGTACCCCCACCCCGCACGTATGATCAGATGATAGAGCGGATTAATAATCCACAGGCTCAAAACTTAAATTGCATGGACTGGTTCTGGTGTTATAAAGATAAACCCTGCTGATCCCGCTTTAACGCAAAAAACCTTCAGGATTAATCCTGAAGGTTTTTATTATGACCTATCCGAGAATCGAACTCGGGTTTCCGCCGTGAGAGGGCGGCGTCTTGACCGCTTGACCAATAGGCCAGTACGAATATGATTCATACAAAATCGAGGCGACAAGATTCGAACTTGCGACCTCTGCGTCCCGAACGCAGCGCTCTACCAAACTGAGCCACGCCTCGATTACGTTACGTAGTATAATATAAATTTGAGACAATGTCAACCGTATTTTCAAAATTTTTTTATTTTTTAAAAATACTGGAAAAATAACAGCAGATTTCAGTTACTCTTTAAAACTTCCGCTGCAGAACAAAGAATGCGATTCCGCAGCGGAAACTTCATTATGCCAGATCAAACAGAGACAGCTGATTGGATTCGGGAAGATCCCCCAGAAGTCCCAGATCACCCATAAGATCACAAACAGTCTTACTGACCTTTGTCCGGTTTCTGAAATCCTCTCTGGATAAAAATTTTCCATCCTTACTGGCATCTACAACCGCATCTGCTGCTTTCTCTCCCAGTCCATCTATACTGCTTAAAGACGGCATTAATTTACCGTCAATGATCTGAAAATGTCTGGCTTTTGCCTGGTAAATATCGATAGGAGTAAAATCATAACCCCTTGCATACATTTCCTGGACAATACGCATATCACGAAGAGTATCCTGCTCCTTTTTGGAAAGCGTGTCGATCCGTTTCCTGTAATCAGCCAGATAATGCTCCAGCTTTTCTCTTCCCTGGCACATCAGCTCATAGCTGAAGCCATTGGCACGGATACTGAAAAACGATGCGTAATAAGCCAGTGGATAAAACACTTTACAGTACGCGATTCTCCACGCCATCATAACATAAGCAGCTGCATGGGCTTTGGGGAACATATATTTAATCTTTTTACAGGACCAGATATACCAGTCCGGAACCCCATGGGATGTCATCTCCTCCTCCCATTCGGGTTTTAATCCTTTACCTTTACGTACGCTCTCCATGATCGAAAAAGACAGACCTTCTTCAATACCCATGGAAATTAAATATATCATAATATCATCTCTGGTACATATGGCGGTCTGAATGGTTGCCTTCCCTTCCTGAATAAGAGCCTGGGCATTACCAAGCCACACATCCGTACCATGAGCAAGCCCTGCAATGCGGACAAGATCTGAGAAATATTTCGGCTGGGTGTCTATTAACATCTGCATGGCAAAATCGGTACCAAACTCCGGAACTCCCAGCGCTCCCAGCTTGCAGCCGCCGATATCTTCCGGCATAATTCCAAGTGCTGAAGTGTCCTGAAAAAGTGACATAACTTCTCTGCTGTCCAGAGGAATGTCCTTTACTGGATCAAAACCGATCAGGTCCTGAAGCATACGGATCATGGTCGGATCGTCGTGTCCCAGAATATCAAGCTTTAGAAGGTTATGGTCGATGGAGTGGTAATCGAAATGAGTGGTTACCGTCATCGTTGTCATATCATTAGCCGGTCTCTGAACCGGTGTAAAGGAATAAATCTCCTCTCCATGGGGAAGAACAATAATTCCTCCCGGATGCTGGCCAGTGGTTCTTCTCACACCCACGCAGCCCTGAACAATCCGGTTAATTTCACAGTTCCGTTTTCTCACTCCATGTTCTTCGTAATAATTTTTCACATAACCAAATGCCGTCTTATCTGCAAGAGTACCGATAGTTCCTGCACGGAACGTCTGCCCTTTTCCAAAAATAACTTCTGTATAATCATGGGCCTTACTCTGATATTCTCCGGAGAAATTCAAATCGATATCAGGCTCCTTGTCTCCCTTAAAACCAAGGAATGTTTCAAACGGAATATCAAAACCATCTTTTGATAACGGGTGCCCGCAAACCGGACATACCTTGTCTGGCATATCGCAGCCAGCCATTCCTGTAAATGCCTTAACTTCTTCCGAATCAAAATCATAGTAGTGACAATTCTCGCAGTAATAATGAGGACTGAGAGAATTTACTTCTGTAATTCCCGACATATAGGCAACGAAAGAAGATCCAACCGATCCTCTGGATCCCACCAGATAACCATCTTCATTGGATTTCCACACCAGCTTCTGTGCAATGATATACATAACCGCAAAACCATTGGATATAATGGAATTCAACTCTCTCTCCAGACGCTCAGTCACTATCACAGGGAGATCCTGTCCATAAATGGCATGAGCTCTGTCATAACAGATTTTTCTTAAATCTTCATCTGAATTTTCAATGACAGGTGCACATTTATCCGGCCGTACAGGTGAGATCCATTCACACATGTCCGCTATTTTTCTGGTATTCTTTATTACTACTTCTTCCGCCTTGTTAGGGCCTAAATACTCAAACTCCTGAAGCATCTCCTCTGTAGTTCTAAGATATAAGGGGGCCTGGTCATCGGAGTCTTTAAAACCTTGTCCAGCCATAATGATCCGCCGGTAAACCTCATCCTCCGGATCAAGGAAATGAACATCGCAGGTAGCGCAGACAGGCTTACCAAACTGTTCCCCAAGGGTCACAATCCGCTTATTGATATCAATTAAATCCTGCTGGGTCTTTACCGTACTCTTTTCGTCTCTTAACATGAATGCATTGTTACCAAGGGGCTGTATTTCCAGATAATCGTAAAAGTTTACAAGTTTGGCTATTTCTGCATCCGGGACACCCCGCAAAAGAGCCTGATATAACTCTCCCGCCTCACAGGCAGAACCAATAATCAATCCCTCTCTGTACTCATTTAAAACGCTTTTGGGAATTCTCGGTCTTCTGGCATAAAAATCGATATGAGAGCGGGATATCAGGCGGTATAAATTAACCCGGCCCACATCATTGGCTGCAAGGATGATCACATGATAGGTGGGCAGCTTTTTAATCATATCCGCCGACATGGCACTGAGTTTGTTTAACTCATCTAATGATTCCACTCCCCGCTCTCTGAGCATTTTTACAAATGCCGCAAATATCTCTGCTGTACATCCTGCATCATCAACCGCTCTGTGATGGTTCGCCAGGGAAATATTTAAGGCTTTGGCTACAGTATCCAGTTTATACCTGTTTAAACTGGGTAAAAGAAGCCTGGAAAGAGCCACAGTATCTATTACTGTAGGGTTAAACTCCATTTGAAGCTGCTGAGCATTATAAGAGATAAAGCTTACGTCAAACGAAGCATTGTGGGCGACTAATACAGAATCTTTGCAAAACTCCAGAAACTGGGGGAGAATTACATCAATCTTTGGATGAGGAAGCACCATACTGTCATTGATTCCCGTCAATTGTTCGATCTCAAAAGGAATTGGTACATCCGGATTTACAAATGCGCTGAATTTATCCTTGATTTTTCCATCTATCACCTTCACTGCACCAATTTCAATAATCCGGTTTCTGGATGAACTGAAACCCGTTGTCTCAATGTCAAAGACCACGTAGGAATCAGAAAAGGTCTGATTCCTGGAATTTTCAACCAGCTGCTTTAAATCATCAACCAGATATCCTTCCACTCCATAAATAACTTTAAATGTATCACCTTTATCTAGCGCATGGTTTGCATCCGGAAAGGACTGTACACACCCATGATCCGTAATTGCAAGCGCTGGCATCCCCCATTTTTTAGCACGTTTTACAAGATCTTTCACTTCAGAGACGCCATCCATGTCACTCATCTTTGTATGACAGTGAAGCTCCACCCGTTTCTCCAGACTGTTGTCCGATCTTTTCCCAGTAAAATCTTCTGATTTTTTAATACCTACAACAGATCCCAGAGTCAGCTCCCCATCAAACTTATCAATGGTTGTAACTCCTTTTATTTTGATGAAGGTACCTTTTACCACTGCGTTTTTCAGATCATCCAGCTGTTCTTCCCTGGCAAACATCTTCACTGTAATCGTATCCGTAAAATCTGTTACATCAAAAATAATAATGGTCTTGCCGCTTCTTAATTCCCTGCTGTCCGTCATAATAATCTTACCACGAACCACGACTTCTCCGATTTCCCCATCTATCTTTTCAATTTCCATGGTTTCTTCTTCAAAATCTCTGCCATACAAAACATCCGGATTATCAGAACGGCGGCCATTATAGGAATTCTTCCGGTAATCTTTCCATTCCTTCTTTCCGGAGTCGGACTCTGCTGCTTTACCGGATTCTTTTTTATCTCCTTCTTTTTTACCACCCATGCGTAGTGTGGCTGCAGGAGGCTGGGCTTCCTGTGTGAAGGGCACTTCATCAGAATAAGTGGCTGCCAATGCCTCCAGAGGGGCATCTGCCATGGAAGGTCCGCCATATTCGTCTGTCTGGCTTTTTTGCTGCCCGGCAAAAGAAGTTCTGCTAACGATTTCCTCTACTTCTCTCTGCATCTGAAGTTCTTTTTGTTTCGCCAGGACATTCTCCTTAGGCTCAATAAATTCATACTGAACTTCAACAGGCAGGCCGCATCTTTCGTGAAAAATCTTTTCCAGCACCCGCTTTAATTCGCCGGCTTTTTCATGGGTTACAATGGTATCCTCCACTGTCATCTTCAAAAGATCAGGTTCCGGGAACTGGCACTGTGCCTTCCGAAACATATTATACTCAATGATGCTGTAATTTTTAAGTTCCGCCAGAAGACTTTCCCGATAGATCTTTAACAGCTTCTGGGGCGTATACTGTCCTGACAGGCGGAACCGTTCAATGATTTTAATTGTGATCTGCTTGGAAGGAAACAACTGTTCTTTGATTCCTTTTTCCAGGCTGTAAATATTTTGCTTATGTATCAGCCTGGGGCTGATTAAATAAACACGAATAGAGCTTCTATCCCTGTTTGATGTGACCTTTTCCACATCTACCAGATTTAAAAGCTCTTTTAATTCGTCAGTAATATGTAAGTTTGGAAAAACTTCCAAAAATTTCTTTGCCATTCTATCACCTATTGCATTTTCATAAGTTCTTCCTGAAGGGCGCTAAGAAGTTCTTCTTCCGGAACCTTTCTGATTACTTCTCCTTTTTTAATAAGAAGTCCCTCTCCGATTCCACCGGCAATTCCAATGTCTGCTTCTCTTGCTTCACCTGGTCCGTTTACCACACAGCCCATTACTGCCACCTTAATATCCAAATGGTCGTAAGCAGAAACCATATCTTCTACCTGATTGGCCAGGGAAATTAAATCAATTCTGGTTCTGCCGCAGGTGGGACAGGATATAACCTCCACCCCTCCTCTTTTCAGGCCCAGAGTTCTTAAAATGGTTTTAGCTGCCTTTATCTCCTCAAGCGGATCGCCGGTAAGAGACACACGAATGGTATCACCAATTCCCTTATGAAGAATAATGCCCAGCCCAACGGAAGATTTAATGGTTCCAGATATCAGGGTTCCAGCCTCTGTAATACCCACATGAAGGGGATAATCCGTTCGCTCTGCGATCAGTTCATGGGCCTTGATACACATAAGTACATCAGATGATTTGATGCTGATCACCAGATTCCCATAATCCATCTCCTCGATCATACGCACCTTATTTAATGCGCTTTCCACAATTCCCTCTGCAGTAACTCCACCATATTTTTCAATGAGATTTTTTTCAAGGGAACCGCTGTTAACTCCCACGCGTATGGGAATCTGATATTCCTTTGCCTTATCCACAACCGCTTTTACACGATCCAGCGAGCCGATATTGCCCGGATTAATCCGGATCTTATCAGCTCCTGACTCGATAGAAGCCACAGCCAGCCGATAATCAAAATGAATATCGGCTACCAGAGGTATACTGATCTGCTTCTTAATCTCCTTAATAGCTGCCGCCGCTTCCATATCAGGAACAGCAACTCTGATAATATCGCATCCTGCCGCGGTCAGCGCATTTATCTGATTGACTGTTGATGCAACATCCTGAGTTTTCGTATTGCACATGGATTGGATCAGAACCGGATTGCCTCCACCGATGACCTTGTTTCCGATCTGAATTATTTTCGTATGATCCCTGTTCATAAGCTCCTCCATTTATACTTTATCAGGTGAATCTGCTGATATCATTAAATACTACAAAAATCATCAGCGCCATCAAAGCTGCCATACTGATCATGTTTACAAGACCCTCTTTTTCCGGGTCCATTCGTTTTCCACGTATTGCTTCTATAATTAAAAACAACAATCTCCCACCATCAAGAGCTGGTATAGGGAGCAGATTCATCACGCCTAAGTTGGCACTTAAAAGAATACACATACTGATGACATTCATTAGTGCCGCAACTACACTGACAGTAAGACCCGCTTTCACAGAATCATCGATCATTACAACGATTCCTACCGGACCGCTTAAATCATTGACACTGGCCTTTCCGGTAAACAGCATACCAAGGCTCTTTACAGTCAGTTTTACATCGTATTCCATCTCCATATAACCATGTTTAACCAGATCACCGGCATTTGCCGCTTTTTTGTTCTCAGGCGCAATTAATATACCGATCAGATATTTTTTACTCTCTTCTGAATATTGGGGAGTAACAGACACAGTCTGGATTTCCTGTTTTCCTGTCTGAGGATCTGTTCTTGAAAATTCCACCTGATTCATCTTGTCATCCGGTTTCATCAGCTTATAAAGAATATACTCCTGATACATGGAAACCTTCTCACCGTTAATTTTTAACAATTTATCTCCGGAGCGCATTCCTGCTTCATAAGCGGGCGAACCTTCTGTTACTTCTTTTATATAAGTAATGTCATATCCACTCATACCTACCAGAACCAAAGAAAGTAAAAAGGCAAGAATAAAATTAAAGATGGGACCTGCAGCTATGACTGACATTCTTGCAGGAATGGATCTGTTCTGAAAAGCCCGTTCATCAGGATTTTCTTCATCCTCTCCCAGCATCATGCAGGATCCGCCTAAAGGAAGCAATTTAATGGAATATGTCGTTTCTCCCTTCTTAAAATGCAAAAGACGGGGTCCCATTCCTATGGAAAATTCCACTACTGCGATTTTGTTCATTTTTGCAAATAAAAAATGGCCTAATTCATGAATTAAAACAATTAAACCGAATACCAGAATTGCTACGATAATACTGGACAATTTACCACCTGCTTTCTATATATTCATAAGCTGCAGCCTCTGCATCAAGAATCTCTTCCACGGTAGGATTCTCTTTTACAGTATGCCCGTTCATCGCTCCCTCTATCATATCTGTGATAGTAAGATATGTAATTTCTCTGTTCAAAAATTTGGCAACTGCCTTTTCGTTAGCAGCATTAAAAACAGTCGGGAGCGTTCCACCGGCACATCCGGCCTCATAAGCCAGTTTCAAACCCGGAAAATTAACAAGATCCGGTTTTTCAAAATTAATTTGACCAATGGACCAGAAATCAAGACGATCTCCTTTTAAATATCTCCGCTCCGGATAATAAAGTGCATATTGAATCGGAAGCTTCATGTCCGGAGTTCCCATCTGAGCCATAACTGCTCCGTCTTCAAACTCTACCATAGAATGAATGATGCTCTTCGGCTGAATTACTACCTGCACCTGATCCATTTGAACGCCAAACAACCATTTGGCCTCCATGACTTCAAGCCCTTTATTCACCATGGTTGAAGAATCTATGGTAATCTTTCGGCCCATCGCCCAGTTTGGATGGTTGAGTGCATCCTCTACTTTCACATTCTTTAACTCTTCTCTTGTTTTACCACGGAACGGACCGCCAGAAGCAGTCAGAAGTATCTTATGGACAGATCCCTTATTTTCTCCATTCAGACACTGAAATATGGCACTGTGTTCACTGTCTACTGGAAGAATCCTGACACCCATTTTCTTTGCAAGAGGCATAATGATGTGACCGGCAGTTACCAGAGTCTCCTTATTGGCAAGAGCGATATCTTTCCCTGCTTCCATCGCCGCAATGGTTGGCCTGATTCCTATCATCCCAACTACTGCAGTGACAACAATCTCTGAAGTTTCTTCCACAGCAGCCTCGATTAACCCCTCCATACCGGAAACAACGCGAACCGTGAGATCTCTTACTGATTCCTTCAGTTCCTTCGCTTTTTCTTCTTCGAAGACACAAACTATTTTGGGGCGGAATTTTCTGATTTGTTCCTCCAACAGGCGGATGTTGCTTCCTGCAGCCAAAGCAGTCACTTCAATATCGCCCTGGTTCTCCACCACCTCCAAAGTCTGCGTCCCAATGGATCCTGTTGACCCAAGGATTGCTATTTTCTTCATCTTATGCTGTATACTCCTTTTCTTTTCCTAAATTCCGATTTAAGGTAATACTTTGTCAGGCTCTTATCGAATAAATGTAACCACAAAATAAATAACAGGGGCAGTAAAAAGCATACTGTCAAAACGGTCCAGTATTCCACCGTGTCCTGGTATGAGTTTTCCATAATCCTTAACCTGATGATCCCGTTTTATGGCAGATGCAGCAAGATCACCAATTGGTGATATCGTTGCGGCAAATGCACATGCAAGAGTACAGGTAATCTGCGGATAATCAAGTACAGTCATTGCCCCGCCAAAAATTGTCGCATATATAAATCCCAGAAGTGAGGCCCCTAAAATTCCGCCAATGGCTCCCTCTATGGATTTATGAGGGCTGAGTACAGGTGCAAGTTTATGTTTTCCAATGAGATTTCCAACACAATATGCGCAGGTGTCACAGCCCCATGAACTTAAGAACACCAGCCATACCAGATACTTTCCGTCATTCATGGTACGAACCTGATATAAATAGGATAACATAACTGCCACATAAAAAAATCCAAAAAACGCCCCAGTCACTTCCTCTGTTTTATATTTTGGAAAAGCAAAAACATAAAAACATAAAAGAAGCATCATAAAAACGATAGACATATACAATGCATACTGCTGCATCTGAAACCATAACAGCCCGTAATAAACAATTACAATGAAATATCCCATATATCCCATGGGATGATCATGGATCTTAAGCACACGATACAGCTCATACAAGCCGATCATGGATATGAAAATCGTTGTCGCAAACAGCAGGAGCCCACCACTTCCTACTGTTATCAATGCGATCAAAACAAGAACAATTCCGCTTATCAGCCTGGTTGTAAACATCCCGCTTCCTCCCTCGTGATCACTTCACTCCTCCAAATCTCCGTTCTCTGCTATTATACGCTGTAATGGCTTTTTTCATTTCTTCCATATTAAAATCAGGCCAATAGCAATCAGATACATATATCTCCGTATATGCAAGCTGCCACAAAAGATAGTTAGACAGCCTTAACTCTCCGCTGGTACGGATCAGAAGATCCGGATCAGGGATTCCTATTGTATCCAGATAACCGGCAAATTTATCTTCCGTTAAGGATTCCGGTGAAATCTTTCCCTCTCTGGTGTCTTCCATGATCTTTCTCGCAGCACGGACGATTTCATCCCTGCCGCCGTAGTTGACCGCGATCACAAAGGTCAGTCCTGTATTATTCTTCGTCTCTTCCACCAGACGTCCAATTCCCTCTACAATATCAGAGTCAAATCGTTCTCTGTCTCCAATCATCTTTACACGAACATTATTCGCCTTTGAAACTTTTAAGAGTCTTACCATATAATAACGAAACAGCTGCATCAGCGCTCCCACTTCCTCTGTGGAACGCTTCCAGTTCTCTGTGGAAAAACCATATACCGTTAAATACTTAATTCCCAGTCTTGCTGCATCCTCAACGGTCTTCTCTACAGTGACACAGCCTTCCTTATGACCCATGCTTCTGGGAAGTCCCCGTTTTTTTGCCCATCTGCCATTTCCGTCAAGTATTATGGCAACGTGCTCTGGAATCACCATATTATTCAATTCTTTATCCATAACGTATCACTCCTTTTAAAACACAAAACAGGACAGGCATAATGCCTGCCCCCCTGTTTATTTTATACAGTAAGAAGATCCTTAGACTTCTCATCAGTTGCTTTTTCAATCTGCGCAACCATCTTATCTGTTAATTTCTGAATCTTGTCTTCTGCATCAGCAAGTTCATCCTCAGATATCTCTTCTGCTTTTAACTGCTTTTTAAAAGAGTCATTGGCATCACGGCGAATGTTACGGATTGCAATCTTCGCAGCTTCTCCCTTTTTCTTTACATCTTTTACAAGATCTTTTCTGCGCTCTTCTGTCAGTTCAGGAAATACCAGACGAATGACATTACCGTCGTTCGTTGGATTAATTCCCAGATCAGAAGTCAGAATCGCTTTTTCAATGGCTTTTAACAAAGCCTTCTCCCATGGCTGAATCACGATCATACGTGCTTCCGGAATTGTAACGTTGCCTACCTGCTGAATTGGTGTCGGAGTACCATAATAATCCACCCTGATTTTATCCAGTACATGGGGATTGGCACGTCCTGCGCGAATGGTCATAAAATCATTCTCCAGCGCTTTTAATGTCTTATTCATTTTATCTTCATATACCTGTAAACTCTCCTGCATATCGTCCTCCTGTTTTATGCGGTCACTATCGTGCCGTTTATTTTTCCCTGCATTGCATTGGCAATGCCATCTTTTTCATTCAAACTGAATACTGCAAGGGGCATCTTATTCTCCATACACATTATGGAAGCGGTCAGATCAATTACCCCAAGCTGCTTTTCTATCACTTCATCAATGGAAATTTCATCGTACTTTACTGCATTGGGATTCAACTTGGGATCGCTGTCGTAAACTCCGTCAATGGCCTTTGCAAGCAGAATGCAGTCTGCATCCATCTCGATGGCACGGAGTGCAATTCCCGTATCAGTTGAAAAGTATGGGTGGCCAGTGCCACCAGCAAAAAACACCACTTTGCCCTCTTTAAAATACTGATTAGCCCGGTCTTTGGAAAACAGTTCTGTCATGGAACCACATTCAAAGGGGGTGAGAATCCGGGTGTCCATTCCAGCATTCCGGAAAATTTCCGAAACATAAATGCAATTCATAATGGTGGCAAGCATACCGATCTGGTCCGCCTTTGTGCGGTCAATTGCATTACTGGTTCTGCCTCTCCAGAAGTTTCCTCCGCCTATGACAATTCCCAACTGAACGCCAGCATCAACGGATATCTTAACCTGCCGTGCAACCTCTTTAACAGTGGCCTCCTCATATCCTGTCTTACTGGAACCGGCAAGAGCTTCACCGCTGAGTTTTAATAATACACGTCTTGGATTCATAGCTTAAACTCTCCTGTACTTTTGTATTGTCTTAAAAGATTATAGCATACTTTTACATGGTTGGAAAGAGGAAGTTTCCCAGCTGATGGAATGTAAGTCATAGCAAATCTTTTTATCTGCTCAAAAAAACACCCAGGAATATTCCTGGGTGTCTGTTTCATAAGAGATCAATCTTATTCCATGGTTGCATACTGGAAGAACCAGTAGCTATATGGAGAGTACCATGTGCCTTTCAGCTTTGGATTCTGTAAATAGAATTCATTCTTATAGGTAATTGGTACAATCGGAGAATCTTCAAGAAGCAGAGTCTCTGCCTCATGCAGTTTTTTGTAATGCTCTTTTACGTCAGCAGTTGTATTAGCCTCGTTAAGCAGCTTATCAAATTCAGGATTGTTGTACTTAGCATCATTATTACCGCTGGTAGAAAGGTTTACATTCAGCAGGTTGGAAGGATCATCAAAGTCAAATCCCCAGCCTCCACGTGATACCTGATAATCGCCTGCACGACGGGTAGGTGTAAAGGTTGCCCACTCAACAATTTTGATATCCATATTGATGTTAAGAGTCTCTTTCCAGCAGCTCTGTAAATATTCTGCAACTGGCTTATTGAATCCAGCATCATTGGTCATATACTCAAATGTTGGGAATCCCTGTCCATCAGGATATCCAGCTTTAGCAAGAAGTTCTTTTGCTTTTGCAACATCTGCAGCATGATCATCGATATTAAAGAAAGTTTTTCCTTCTTTTGCAGTTACATCATTAAAGAAAGTACCGCCCTCTGCATCAGATACACCATCTGGTACAAAGTTTGTTGCTGGTGCGCTGGTACCCTGCATAACAGTTTCTGCTACGTATTTACGATCAATTGCAAGGCTTAATGCTTTGCGGACATCAGGATTATTAAATGGTTCTTTCTGAGTCTGGAAATTCAGGTAGCTAACGCTCATGCTAGGATCAATGTGGAAAGCATCTGTTCCCTTCAGTGCAGGAATCTCTTCTGTAGGAACATACTTGATCATCTGTAATTCACCAGCCTGATATGCGCTGTAAGCAGCGTTGGAATCTTCCATAAGAACAAACTTTAAGGTGTTTAAAGTTACCTTATCAGCATTCCAGTAGTTTTCATTCTTTGCAAAGGTAATGTGAGAACCTGGAACCCACTCAACCATCTTTAAAGGACCGTTGGAAACATAAGTCTCAGGCTTTAAGCTCCACTGGTCACCAGCTGCTTCTACAGCTGCTTTCTGTACAGGAACCATGGAAGCATGAGTAGCAAGTTTGATAAAGTAAACACAAGGAGAAGATAATTCTACTACAAAGGTTTTGTCATCAGGAGCGGAAACGCCCAGAGCATCCAGGTTTCCAGCTGCTGCTTCTTCATATCCTTTTACCGGTCCTAACATATCAGCGCCGTATGGAGCTGCAACGTTGGGATCTGCAAGTCTCTTCCATGCATAAACAAAGTCATTTGCAGTAAGTGGTGAACCATCACTCCACTTTAAGCCATCACGCAGCTTGAAAGTATAAGTAAGGCCATCTGGGGATATATCATAAGACTCTGCCTGTCCTGGAACAATTTTGTTCTCCTTATCTACAATCAATAAGGTTTCGAAGGCATGCATAATCATATTTGCACCATCAACTGAAGAGTTTAAAGCCGGATCAATGGTCTCCGGATTCGGTCCAAGTTGAACTGCAAGGTCAAGCCCCGCGGAATTTCCATTTGCAGCAGCTGTAGTTTCGCCAGCCGCAGCAGCTGTAGTTGTGTCAGCACTTGCTTTTGTTTCTGCTGGCTTATTGCCGCCACAAGCAGTAAGCATCATGCCAGAGGCTGCAAGTACAGCAAGCATAAGTGACATCTTTTTCATAACGATTCCTCCTATAAAATTATTTTAATTAACGCAGTAGCACTTTATTCGGCTACTGCGCCAATTCATTTTCTTAGCATAACATAAATGCGTTAAAAGTTCAATCTGATTTTAATTAACTTTATCCAAATGATGGCAAGCAGCATAATGTCCGGTTGAAACTTCTTTCCATTCTGGTTCCTGCGCTGCACAAAGTTCGTCCGCGTAAGGACATCTGGTGCGGAAGCGACAGCCTGATGGAGGATTTACAGGACTAGGAACATCTCCCTCAAGAACAATTCTCTTGGATTTACGGCTGGTCTCCGGATCCGCGATTGGAATTGCTGAGATCAGACTCTTGGTGTATGGATGGACACTATGGAATGTCAGTTCATAGCTGTCAGCAAGCTCTACCATCTTACCTAAGTACATAACACCGATCCGGTTGGAAATGTGTTTTACAATAGAAAGATCATGAGCAATAAACAGGTAAGTAAGCCCCATTTCTTCCTGTAGCTTTTCAAACATATTAACAACCTGTGCCTGAATGGAAACATCCAAAGCAGATACCGGCTCGTCACATACAATAAACTGAGGATTTACTGCAAGAGCTCTGGCAATACCTACACGCTGACGCTGTCCGCCGGAAAATTCATGAGGATAGCGGTTCGCATGCTCTGAGTTAAGTCCTACCGTTGATAAAACAGAGATAATCTGATCCTGACGGTCTTTTTTGCTGGCAGCCAGATGATGAATGTCAATTGCCTCACCAATAATATCTCCAACCGTCATACGGGGATCAAGGCTTGCATATGGATCCTGAAATACAATCTGCATCTTTTGACGATAAGGAAGCATGTTTACCTTAGTAATATCCTGTCCGTCAAAAAAGATCTTTCCGGAAGTGGGCTCATAAAGTCTGAGCAGTGTGCGGCCTGTAGTCGTCTTTCCACAGCCAGATTCTCCAACCAGTCCGAGGGTTTCCCCTCTTTTGATTCCAAAGGAAACATTATCAACTGCTTTTACAACTTTCTTTTCAAACAATTTACCACCGGCAACAGGGAAATACTGCTGTAAATTCTGTACCTCTACAAGATATTTGTTATCCATCATGCATCTCCCTTCTGTCTTTGCTGTTTCTCAAACTCTTCTTTCTGAAGCAGCCAGCATGCACTGTAATGTATATCGGTTATATCCGTATATTCTGGCATTTCACGCAGACAAATCTTCATGCAGGCTCTGCATCTTGGTGCAAAGGGGCATCCTGCAGGCGGATTCAGCATATCCACCGGGCTTCCTTCAATAGGAATCAGCTTATTATGCTCTTTCTCCGTAAGTTTTGGAATACTGCGGATAAGACCCTTGGTATATTCATGACTTGGGTTATAGAATATATCATCTGTATTGCCGTACTCTACCACTTTACCAGCGTACATAACAGCAATACGGTCGCACATATTGGCAACAACACCAAGGTCATGGGTAATCATGATAATTGCCATACCAAGTTTTTCTTTTAATTCCATCATCAGTTCCAGAATCTGTGCCTGAATTGTAACGTCTAATGCAGTAGTCGGTTCATCCGCAATCAGAAGTTTTGGTTCACAAGCCAAAGCAATTGCGATCATAACACGCTGACGCATACCGCCGGACAACTCATGAGGATACTGGTTTAAACGTTTCTGCGGCTCATTGATACCTACCAGAGTTAGAAGTTCTCTTGCCCTTTCAGTAGCCTGCTGTTTGTTTTTATTCGTATGAAGCATTACCACTTCTGTAATCTGGTTTCCAATGGTATAAACCGGATTTAAGCTGGTCATTGGGTCCTGAAAAATAATTGAAATTTCATTACCCCTTATCTTTCTCATTTCCTTTTCCGTCATCTTCTCGATCTGATGTCCGTTAAACTGAAGGGAACCGCCGATAAGACGACCTGGATAAGCCGTAAGACCCATAAGACTGTAAGCAGTTACAGACTTACCGGAACCAGACTCTCCTACAATTCCTAAAACCTCACCTTCACGAAGATGAAGTGATACATCATTAAGCGCCTTGACTTCTCCAGCCGGAGTAAAGAAAGAAAGACGTTCATTCTCAATATTAACTAAATATTCACTCATGGAATCTCTCCTCCCTTAATCTTTCAGCTTCGGATCAAATGCATCCCGAAGACCGTCGCCCAACAGGTTGAAACTTAAAATAATAACTGAAATCATCAGTGCCGGTGCAAACAAACGGTGTGGATAGCTTTGCAGACCATTTAATGCAGCACTTGCAAGGCTTCCCAGTGAAGGCATGGGTGCAGCAACACCTAATCCAAGGAAGCTTAAAAAGCTCTCGGTAAAGATAGAAGAAGGAATCTGAAGCGTTGTTGTTACAATTAATGTACCAATACAGTTGGTAAGCAGATGTTTTTTAATAATATGTCCGCTGGAAGCTCCCAAAGCTCGTGCAGCCGTTACATATTCCTGCTCTTTTAAAATCAATATCTGGCTTCGCACAATACGGGCCATACCAACCCAGTAAAGCAGTGCAAATACAACGAAAATACTGATTAAGTTAACACCAATAAGCTGAATCCATTGGAATCCAGGCCTTTGAGCCAGCGCTTTTAGAGGTTGATCAAAGGCTACAGATAAAAGTACAATGATCAGAATATCCGGAACCGTATAAATCATATCCACAATTCTCATCATGATCATATCTACCCAGCCTCCGAAGAAACCTGCAATCGATCCATAAAGAGAACCAATGAGCAAAATAATAGCAGAAGCTACCAGACCGACAGTCAGAGAAACACGGCTTCCCATCATAACACGGATTGCATAATCGCGGCCCAGGTTATCGGTTCCCAAAATGTGTGGAAATACACTCTCCCCTGAGTCCATGGCAGTAATTTCTTTCTGGGAATACTGCATGGGAGCAAGATTTTCACTTCCTCTGATCTGCTGCTCATAGCTATATGGATAAAGCTGAGGTACAATAAATGATAAAATAAATACAAGCAAGATTACAACAAGGCTGATCATTGAAATCTTATTCTTCTTAAGACGTCTGATTCCATCTTTCCAGAATCCAACGCTTTTACGCATGACTGTCAGGCTTTCTCTTTCCGCATCACTAGCCGGGAGAAAGTCTTCCACATTAAGCTGCACTGATAATTTATTCTTTGGCATCTTCTTTCTCCTTCCTTTACTTCAGATTAATTCGCGGATCAATAAATTTATAAGCAACATCCACCAGTACATTCATGATAACCATTAAAGTCGCAAGGAAAATTGTTGTCCCCATGATAAGAGGATAATCACGTCCTGTAATGGAACCAATAAATTCAGATCCAAGCCCTGGAATTGTAAATATCTTTTCAACAATGAAGCTTCCTGTTACAGTGTAAGCCAGCAGCGGTCCTAAATATGTAACCACTGGAAGAATGGCATTACGAAGTGCATGCTTGAAAATACTTACCAACTGGGAAAGACCTTTTGCACGGGCTGTTCTCATATAATCCTGTCCCATAACATCCAACATGGATGAACGCATTAATCTTGAAATATAGGATGATGGATAAAGAGCCAGTGCCATAACCGGCATGATATAATTCTTCCAGGATCCAAGTCCATACGTAGGTAATAGCCCCAGCTTTAAACTGAGAATATACATGAGTATGGTACAGACCACAAAGCTTGGTACCGCAATTCCGCAGGTACTGAAAACAATAATAATATTATCGACCAGAGTACCTCTCTTAAATGCCGCAATACTTCCAAGGGGAACACCAATCATAACTGCTGCCAAAATAGCCATTCCGCCAATTCTTGCAGAAACCGGGAATTTAGTTCCAATAATCATATTAACAGTACGTCCGCGCTGTTTTACACTTAACCCCAGATTACCATGCAGAATATCCTTCATATAGGTTGCATACTGTACACTTAATGGCTTATCCAGTCCATATTTTTCATTTAATGCCGCCTGGGCCTGTGGGCTGATTGCCTTTTCTGCCATAAATGGTCCACCTGGAACCATGTTCATGACAAAGAATGTTACGGTAGCAACAGCAAATATCGTAATAATTGCCATAGCAATACGTTTTATAATATATTTCGCCATTCTCATCAACTCCTTTTGTGTTGATGTCCGTCCGACTGGAAACATATGTCAATCGGAAACGGACACTGTTTGAATAGAAAAATCCCATGGATACCCATGGGATTCCCCCCAGAATCCTGTTACAAGATTACTGCATCTGTTTTGCAACTTCTTCTGCAAAGTTCTCTTCTTTTTTCTCAAGGCCTTCGCCTGTCTCGAAACGAACAAACTTTCTAACTTCAACTTTTCCGCCGACTTCTTTAGAAACCTGCTCTAAATACTTTCCAACAGTTAAGTCACCGTCTTTTACATAAGCCTGGTCAACCAGACAGAACTCTTTTAATTCCTTATTCAAACGACCAACAATCATCTTGTCAAGAATTGAATCAGGCTTGTCAGGATTTTCGTTCTTAGCCTGAACTTTTAAAATCTCAGTCTCATGATCGATAAATTCCTGAGAGATTTCATCTCTCTTAACATACTTTGGATTTAAAGCAGCAATCTGCATTGCTACATTCTTTAAAGCTTCTTTAACGGCATCGTTCACTACTTCTGCACCGGCTTCAATTAAAACACCAATTCTTCCGCCGCCATGAATATAATCAACAACTACACCATCTGTTGTGATTTTTTCAAATCTTCTGATATTCATATTCTCGCCAATAACAGAAATCTGAGCGGATAATGCCTGTGCTACTGTTAAAGAGCTGTCACTGTTCCATGACTCAGCCATGAATGCATCCATATCTTTTGCATCAGAAGCAAGAACCTGAGCTACTACATCAGCAACATATCCCTGGAACTGAGCATTCTTAGCAACGAAATCTGTTTCACTGTTAACTTCAACGATTGCTCCGGATTTTCCATCTTCACTTACTACAGTTGTAACAACACCCTCTGCAGCAATTCTTCCTGCCTTTTTAGATGCAGCTGCAAGTCCCTTTTCTCTTAAGAACTCAACTGCCTTGTCCATATCACCATCAGTCTCTGCAAGTGCTTTCTTGCAGTCCATCATTCCTGCACCGGTTAACTCTCTTAATTCTTTTACCATTCCAGCTGTAACTGCTGCCATTCGTTTTCCCTCCATCATCGATTAAACGTAATTGATATTACAAAAAGGTCTGTTCATAAAAATATGCTTCGACCCGCCATACAGCAGACCGAAGCATACATCCGTCTGAATCTTAAGCTTCTACAGTCTCTTCTAACTCCTGAGCTGCTTCTGCTTCCTCAGCTACTGCCTCGCCCTGGTTTGCTTCGATTACTGCGTCTGCCATCTTGGATACAATTAACTTGACAGCTCTAATCGCATCATCATTACCTGGGATTACGAAATCAAGTTCTTCAGGATCACAGTTTGTATCAGCAATGCCGATTAACGGAATGCCCAGTGTGTGAGCTTCCTGAACGCAGATTCTTTCCTTCTTAGGATCTACGACAAAAATCGCATCCGGAACTTTCTTCATATCTTTAATTCCGCCTAAGTTTTTCTCTAATTTCTCCCATTCCTTCTTAAGAGCAATTACTTCTTTCTTAGGAAGAACTTCAAATGTACCATCCTGGGACATAGTCTCGATCTGTTTTAATCTTGCAACTCTGGACTGAATTGTCTTGAAGTTAGTCAGCATACCGCCAAGCCATCTCTCGTTTACGAAATACATACCGCAACGCTCTGCTTCAGACTTAATCGCATCCTGAGCCTGTTTTTTTGTTCCAACAAAAAGAATCTTTCCGCCTTCTGCTGCAATATCAGATACTGCCTTGTAAGCTTCGTCTACTTTAACCACAGATTTCTGTAAGTCGATGATGTAGATACCATTTCTCTCTGTGTAAATATAAGGAGCCATCTTAGGGTTCCATCTTCTGGTCTGATGACCGAAGTGCACGCCAGCCTCTAAAAGCTGCTTCATTGAAATAACGCTCATGTTATTACCTCCATTGGTTTTACTTCCGTCCGTTTCTCTTGCTTCCGGGGAGACCATAGTATGGCACCTTCCTCTGGAATCCGCAGACGTGTTTTTTGTAAGCCTTGCTAGTATAGCACAATATTTTTAGTGATGCAAGTAATTTTTTATATTTTATGTCCAAATCAGAAGATTTCTGTCTTGTATCCGCAAAAAAAGGTAATCATGAATGATTACCTTTTTCACCCTTATCTATACACTATAAATCCTTTAATTCACGACGCTCTGCAATGATTTTTGTATTGCCTGCCTTGATCGATTTCAGCTCATCAAACACCACATCATTTAAAACCTTTATATAGGTTCCTTTCATACCGGAGGATCTTGATTCAATGACGCCGGCACTTTCAAACTTACGCAGTGCATTGACAATCACTGAGCGGGTAATTCCAACACGGTCTGCAATTTTACTTGCAACAAGAATGCCTTCATTGCCATCCAGTTCTTCGAAAATATGTGTGATTGCTTCCAATTCAGAGAATGATAAGGTGCTGATCGCTGATTTTACGATCTGAACCTTTCTTGTTTCTTCTGCATTCTCTTCATTTACTGATCGCATCATCTCAAGTCCCACAACGGTGGTTCCATACTCACTTAAAATAATATCGTCAATGTCATATTGTGAATCCGATTTGTAAATAAACAGAGTTCCAAGTCTCTCCCCTGCTATATCAATCGGTGTAATAATGGCCTGATATTTTCTGATGTTATCACCGGTAAAACCAAGCGTTTCCAAGTTTACATTTTCTTTTGTGGAAAGAATACTGAGCAGTCGTTCATTCAGCATAGTATCAACATAACCACCTACCTGATCTGCAATCAGTTCCTGAATCTCATCAATGTCAGGCGTAAGACCTACGCCAAGCACCTTGCCCTTCTTGCTTATAACAAGAATATTGGAATTCAGGATCTCGGTAAGCACTTCACAGATATCGTTAAATACGACCTTATGCGAATTATTGTTATGCAATAATTTGTTAATTTTTCTAGTTTTGTCCAACAACTGTACGCTCATTGCCGAAAACCTCCTTTATAATTGATGTTAAAATTCGAAAAACGCTTTTAATAATTAAATATTATCACTATTATTTTCAAATAACAATAGTTTTTTGAAGATTTTCGATTTTCTTAATAATTATTCTTTTTTCCTACTTATCTGTACTGTATCCACACTGCTCATTAGAGCACAGTAACTTGTTGCCCTTTTCAACCATATATGAACCGCATTTTGGACATTTCTGGGTGGAAGGCTTTTGCCATGACATAAAATCACATTCAGGATTTGCCTCGCATCCATAATAAATTCTGCCCTTTTTTGTCTTTTTGATCACTACATCCTTACCGCACTTCGGGCAGGGAACTCCTGTTTTTTCCAGATAAGGTTTCGTATTCTTACATTCTGGAAAACCGGGGCATGCAAGGAATTTACCGTGAGGTCCGTATTTTATAACCATATTACGGCCGCACAGTTCACAAATCTCATCTGTTACTTCATCTGCTATGGTAACAGATTCCAGTTCTACCAGTGCCTTATCAACCGCTTCCTTTAAGTCAGGATAGAAGTTTTTCACAACTGTTTTCCACTGTACCGTTCCATCTCCAACTTTATCAAGAAGATACTCCAGATTTGCAGTAAATGTGATGTCTACAATACTGGGGAAGCTTTGTTTCATCATGCTGTTGACTACTTCTCCCAGTTCTGTCACGTAAAGGTTTTTATTTTCTTTCGCCACATACCGTCTGGCTATAATCGTTGTAATCGTAGGAGCATAAGTACTTGGACGACCAATTCCCTGTTCTTCCATTGCCTTTACCAGAGATGCCTCCGTAAAATGAGCCGGGGGCTGGGTAAAATGCTGACTGTTTTCCAGCTTCTCCAACTTAAGTATACTGCCTTTTTCCAGATTGCCAAGAAGAACATTATTTTCTTCCTTCTCTTCTTCCTGTACATAGACTGACATAAAACCATCAAACTGAAGTTTTGAAGCAGAAAGGGTGAAAAAATAGTTTCCCGCTTTCACCTTCACAGAAGTTGTTTCATACACAGCCGGCTGCATTCTGCTGGCTGCAAATCTCTTCCAGATGAGCTGATAAAGACGGAATAGATCTCTCTGGAGTGATTCTTTTACAATTACCGGTGTCAGTGCAATATCAGTGGGACGAATCGCCTCGTGGGCATCCTGTATCTTAACATTGCTTTTTTTGTTCTGCTCTCCATTTGCCAGATAACGGCTGCCGTACTGCTTTTCAATGAACTCTCTTGCAGCAACATCAGCCTCTTCTGCGATTCTGGTAGAATCTGTACGCAAATAGGTGATCAAACCCACTGTTCCGTGGCCTGCGACCTCCACTCCTTCATATAACTGCTGAGCTAATCGCATGGTTTTCTGAGTCGAGAAATTAAGAACCTTGGAGGCTTCCTGCTGAAGTGTACTGGTAGTAAATGGAATGGGGGCTTTTTTAACCCGTTCCCCATTCTTAACTTCTTCCACCTGGTACTCTTTCTTCTTTAGACCTTTCAGTATCTCATCTAACTCTTCCTTATTATGAATGGCTATTCTGCCATTCTTGTCTCCGTGAAACTTGGCTGTTAAAGTCTTTTTGCTTCCTTCCTGCTTTAAGACTGCATCCAGATTCCAGTACTCTTCCGGTATAAAAGCGTTGATGTCTTCTTCCCGGTCACAGATAAGGCGCAGAGCAACGGATTGTACACGACCGGCACTTAACCCCCGTTTAACCTTTGCCCATAGAAGAGGACTGATCATATATCCAACCATTCGGTCAAGAACTCTTCTTGCCTGCTGGGCATCCACAAGATCCATATCAATATCTCTTGGGGTTTTTAATGAAGTTTTCACTGCATTCTTGGTAATCTCATTGAAGCTGATGCGGTATACCTGTTTTTCTTTCAGTTCATCTAATTTTAATGCTTTCATCAGATGCCAGGAAATCGCTTCTCCTTCACGGTCAGGGTCAGTTGCCAGATAAATCTTATCCGCTTTCTTCACTTCTTTTCTCAGTTTAGCAAGAATATCCCCTTTTCCCCTGATCGTTATATATTTTGGATCAAAATCATGTTCCACATCGATTCCCATCTGACTCTTAGGAAGATCCCTTACATGTCCATTGGAAGCATCTACTTCATAGTTTGCTCCAAGGAACTTTTTTATAGTTTTTACTTTTGCGGGTGACTCCACAATTACTAAACAGTTCGCCATACCAAACTCCTCGCCTATTGTTTCTTACCATAATATTGATGGGATGTCTGTATAATGCTGCCCTTTAATTCCAGTTCCAGGAGGACACTCATGCACTCGCTGACAGACAATCCACTGCAGCTCACAATCTCTTCCAGATTCTTCGGTTGCAAATCTAGGCAACTATACACCATTTTTTCTTTTTTGGCAAGCCCGTTCTTATTTTTTTCATGAACTCTTAATATTTTACCGTTCTGTAACTTAAAATATTCCAACACTGTCTCCGGAGAGAGTAAAACCCCTGCGCCTTCAGAAATAAGGCGGTTACAACCTGCGCTTAAGGGATCCGTTACTCTTCCAGGAAGGGCAAAAATCTCTTTTCCCTGCTCCAGCCCCAGATTCGCCGTAATAAGAGAACCACTTTTTTCTCTTGCCTCAATTACAAGAATTGTATCAGAAAGTCCGCTTATAATCCGGTTTCTCATGGGGAAATTCTGAGGCTTCGGAGCTTCATCCGGCATGAATTCCGTTAAAATGCCTCCGCATTTTATCATCTGGCTGAATAATCCATAATTTTCTTTGGGATAACAAACATTGATTCCGCACCCCAGCACTCCATAAGTTTCCTGACCTGCCTCCAGTGCTCCTTCATGTCCCGCTCCGTCTATGCCATATGCCAGACCGCTGATTATTGATATACCAGCAGCTGATAACTCTCTTGCCAGGCTCTGAGCCATCTGACGCCCGTAATTGGTGCAGTTTCTGGCTCCTATTATGGCTACTGCAGGTTTCTCTTCTTCAGGAAGCTGTCCATTTACACATAGACCCATAGGGTATCCATAAATAGACAGAAGCCGCTTGGGATAATCAGGATCAAAATGTGCAATAAAACGAATTCCCTTTTTTTCTAATTGCTCCAGCTGCCTGCGAACAGAATCCATGTAAGACTTTCGTTCTTCAAAAAACAAAATCTCACTTTCTTTTAAAAGCCCGCAGCTTTCCAGCTCTTTTCTTTCTATATTATATATCTTCTTATAGCTTCCCATGTAGTCATACAGTTTTTTTATTTTCACAGCTCCTAGAAATGGAATATGGGAAAGCCAGTATAAGTATTCCCGTTCTTCCAGATTATCCATAGATACCTCCCCAAAACTTTCCTTCCCGGCTTCTCAGGCCGGCAGCTTCTGCCAGATGTTTTTTTGAAATATTTTCAGAACCTTCCAGATCTGCAATGGTTCTTGCTATTTTAAGAACCTTTTCATACCCTCTTGCACTGAGTGACATAGAATCGTAGATTTGTTTTAAATATAATTCTTCCGTCTCAAAAAGGCCGCAGTATTTTTCCAGATCCGGTTTCTTCATAAAACTGTTAAAAAGTATATTGGTCCCCCTGAAGCGTTCCATCTGCATTACCCTTGCCTGTTCAATACGATTCCTGATGGCTTCAGAGGATTCTCCTTTCTCCCCTTGCCTCAGCTCCTTATAACTTACCGGGCTGGATTCTGCACAGATATCAATTCTGTCCAGAATTGGTTTTGAAATTCTTCCTAAATATTTATTTACCTGGCTTTCCGAACATCTGCACTTTGTCCTGTCCGGGTAAAAGCCACATGGACACGGATTCATGGCGGCTGCCAATAGAAATTTAGCTGGAAACAGATAAGCTCCATGACTTCTTGATATGGTAATTTCGCCTTCTTCCAGAGGCTGTCTTAAAATCTCAATGGTGGATTTTTGAAACTCAGACAATTCATCCAGAAATAAAACACCTCCAGAGGCGAGAGTAATCTCTCCCGGTCTTGGGATTCGCCCACCTCCCGCAAATGCCTGAGGGCTTATGGTATGATGGGGACTTCGAAACGGCCGGGAATTCATAATTGGAGTTTCTCCGGAAAGCAAACCGCAAACGCTGTAAATTTTTGAGATTTCCATGATTTCCCTAAAAGAAAGAGACGGCATAATGGTAGGGATTCTTTTGGCAAACATGGTTTTCCCTGTACCTGCGGGACCAATATACATGATATTATGCATACCTGCTACAGCAACTTCAGTCGCCCGTCTTAAAAACGGCTGTCCACCTACGTCTGAAAAATCGACATCATAGATATCTTTTTCAGTTTTTAATACTACAGGATCATCTGGAAGTTGGGAGAAATTCTTCCCTCCATTTAAGTGATCTGTCAGGTCTTTTAAAGTATGTAGCCCTATAACCTGTATTTCGTTTATGAAAACACCCTCTCTTCTGTTCTCTTTTGGCAGGTAACAGATTTTCTTTCCTTCTCTTTTTGCTGCAATTACAATGGAAAGAGCTCCAGGAACGGGTTTTACCGTACCATCAAGCCCCAGTTCTCCTGAAAACACACAGTCGGACAAATCTGTAGACTGGATCATACCAGAAGCAGATAAAATGGCGATTGCAATAGGAAGATCAAAAGCCGTCCCCTCTTTCCTGATATCTGCAGGGGATAAATTAATGGTTATTTTTTTTGCAGGAATACGAAAACCAGAGTTTTTGAGGGCAGTTCTGACACGGTCCTGAGCTTCTTTCACCTGAGAAGAAAGATATCCAACCATGGAAAAACCAGGGAGCCCATCACTCACATCTGCTTCCACAAGTATGGGAACGCCTTCTACACCGGTAATACCGATACTATGAACTTTACTATACAATAGAATGCTCCTTTCAATAAAGGAAATTAAAAATGGAAATTTATGCAGAAATGCACTTGGAATATCCGGAATCGGATTAAATTTATAATAACTTAAAAAGCAGAAAAAAACAACTGTTTTCTGGCTTTTTCTGCTTTTTTGAATTAAAAAAAGAAATCACTGTCATATATCGTCAGACGTCCCTTAATCCCTGAGAGAATTCTGGCATATATGGTCTGTAACGAAGGGGCATATGATTCAGCTGGCATATAGGATTGGTACGTTCCTTAATAGAAATACTCTTTCTGAAACGTTTAAAAAGGTCTTCGTATTCATCCTCCACCGATGTTTTTACAATCTTATCTTCCCAATCAGATGGCAAAAAATCAGTCAGATACCAATGACGATATGCAGGGTGAAGGACTGCTTTTTTTCTATTAACATCATATAGCACCCAGTTTTCACCAGACAAACGATCTGCAAAATGGGGTGCAAGAAGAACAATTACATCATTCTTAGGGCCAATTTTTCCTACCAGTAAATTCCCCTCCATCTCAGTAAAGCGAACAAATCCAGTCAAAAGGTGAGTCTCATTATCCACAAAACAGCACATTTGAAAAATGTCATAAACAGCCTGGTTCTGAAGCATACTTACAACGCCCGCTCCCGCACGAAAGCCACAGATCAGGAAACGATAAATCTTATCTGCCCGCTCCATATCATTGCTCAGGGCTGCTTTGTAAACAACTTCATAGGCTTCTTCAGAAATCTTATTCCGGATTGCCGTAATCACCTTATCCGCTTTTTGAGAATCAACGGGTACTTCTTCATATTGGCAGAACAACTCCATGGTTGCACCATCATCTTTCAGCCGGAGCTTACCATTGTCATGGCCTTTCCCGCTGGCCCATGCAGCATAAACACCGCTTAAAACCCCTTCTATACTGCTGTCACAAAGATATATCGTCTTCATACCACAATACCTCCGGAATTTACCTGTGTCGACAGACTGGTATCGTCAAACAGAGACAGCTGCCGGTACGTATTGGCAGAGCTGATATCCCAGACACTTCTTCTTTCTTCTCCCACCAGATGTCTGGATATATAATCCTCTTCAATCTTTACCGGGTACATCATCCTCCCGGAGCAGGTGATAAAATAGTGTGCTCTTTTCAGTACAACTCCCATCTTCTTTAGTGCCTCAAAATCTAAAATCCCACTTCGTCTGGCCGCAATAATCCGCTTTACAGACTTCACTCCCATACCTGGAACTCTCAGGAGGGTAAAATAATCAGCCCGGTTCACTTCCACCGGAAACTGTTCCAGATGCCGCAGTGCCCAATCGCACTTGGGATCCAGAAGGACATTAAAATTAGGGCGGTCTTCTGACAGCAGTTCTTGGGCCTGAAATCCGTAAAACCTCATCAGCCAGTCAGCCTGATACAGCCTGTGTTCTCTTAAAAGCGGCGGTCCTCCTGGAAGTGCAGGCAGACTGCTGTCCTGATTCACTGGAACAAACGCAGAATAAAATACCCTCTTTAAGTCATAGTTTTTGTACAATGCCTCTGCCACCATCATCATCTGGTAGTCATTCTCCGGTGTGGCACCCACAATCATCTGGGTACTCTGGCCTGCCGGAACAAAGGCAGGAGTCTTTTTATATTCCATTAACTCAAAGCGGTTGGTTACAATCCCGTTCTGGATCTGCTTCATGGGTTTTAATATCTTGTCACGGTTTTTACCTGGAGCCAGTTTTTTTAACCCTTCTGCAGTGGGAAGTTCCAAATTAATGCTCATACGATCTGCAAGAAATCCTGTTTTTTCAATTAAAAGGGGATCTGCACCGGGAATGGCCTTTACATGAATATATCCATGAAAATGGTACTCCTCCCTCAGCTTTTTTAACGTCTGATAGATAAGATCCATGGTATAATCTGCACTGGTCAGTACACCAGAGCTTAAAAATAACCCCTCAATATAATTGCGTCGATAAAACTGTATGGTAAGCTGGCAAACCTCCTCCGGAGTAAACGCAGTGCGTACCACGTCATTGGAAGATCTGTTGATGCAGTATTTGCAATCGTAAATACACTGATTTGTAAATAATATCTTAAGCAAAGAGATACATCTGCCATCTGCTGAAAAGCTATGGCAGATACCTGCTTTACTGGCATTGCCGATGGTACCCGCCTTCCCTTTACGGTCTACTCCGCTGGAAGTACATGCCACATCATACTTGGCTGCATCCGACAATATCTCTAATTTTTCCTGAACACTTAATGATTCCTGTATTAGCATCTCTCCACCTCGAACATTTGTTCTTACCAAGAATATTATCATATATTTTAAATTATTTCAAGTACTTCCCGAATATATGTTCTGTTTTTTCTGGTAATTGAATTCCTTGCTTCATACAGGAAACAGGCAACAGAAAAAGACGGCGAAATTCCCCGTCTCCATCTGCTGATTAAGCCCGCTATTTATATTTATTTTTCAAATCCCCCTGGATTATTCTTTTGCCAGTTCCAGGAATCACGGCACATCTCAATAATTCCCCTCTCTGCTTTCCAGCCAAGTTTCTTTTCTGCTTTGGCCGGGTCTGCATAGCAGGTGGGAATATCTCCTGCCCTTCGATCCATAATCGTATACGGAATCTTTAGATCATTTGCTTTTTCAAATGCGCCGATTACATCAAGAACACTGTATCCAATTCCTGTTCCTAAATTATAAATCTGCACTCCGCCTGACTGCTTTGACATGGCTTTTAATGCCTTCACATGGCCTAATGCCAGGTCAACAACATGAATGTAGTCTCGGACACAGGTTCCATCCGGAGTATCGTAATCCTTTCCAAACACTCCCAGGCGTTCCAGTTTTCCTACCGCTACCTGAGTAATATAAGGAAGAAGATTGTTCGGAATGCCTTTTGGATCTTCTCCGATCCGGCCGGATTCATGAGCTCCAATGGGGTTGAAGTAACGTAATAACATAACATTCCACTCTGGATCTGCAGTATTTAAATCCGTCAGGATCTGTTCTAACATGCCCTTGGTTCTTCCATAAGGATTGGTGATTTCTCCCTTGGGACATTCTTCTGTAATGGGCACGAATTCAGGATCTCCATAAACTGTAGCGGAAGAACTAAACACAATATTCTTCACTCCGTGCTTTCTCATA
Organism: Lacrimispora xylanisolvens; assembly: GCF_002934545.1. Lineage (GTDB taxonomy): Bacteria > Bacillota > Clostridia > Lachnospirales > Lachnospiraceae > Lacrimispora > Lacrimispora xylanisolvens. Next base: position 237,599 of record NZ_PTJA01000003.1, on the reverse strand, counting down.
ACATCACAGAGCACTAACGTTCCTGTAATGTTATTATGATAATATTCAAGAGGCTTGTAAACTGATTCACCAACCGCCTTCAGCCCTGCAAAATGAATGACGCCATCAATTGTCTCTTTATTAAAAATCTGTTCCAGCGCTTCCTGATCCAATAAATCGGCCTCATAAAAATTCAGTTTTTTTCCTGTTATTTCCATAACACGATTCATGGATTCCCTGCTGGAATTGCACAGATTGTCAACTACCACTACCTCTAAGCCGGCATTCAGCAGTTCTACGCAGGTATGACTTCCTATGTATCCAGCACCACCGGTCACTAATATCGCCATGTTAACTTCCTCCTTTTAAATGTCCTGAAACTATTATAAGCAGGAAATCAAAAAATAACAATGTAGAATTTCTTAAAAACCTATGATTTTTATCTGATTTCTTCTATTTAAATATAGAAGTAAAAAATCCGAATATGTTTTTAAAAATATTTCCTATGCGGTGAAGCACATTCCCATCGGGATGAAAATCTTCATCTACTTTACGATCCTTGTCTTCTTCATCCTGTTTAATTTCCCCTGTTCTCAGTATGATCTGAATGCTCTTTGGTGATGGGTTCTTTACCGACGTCATGGAAACCGGTTTTGCTTCTAAATCAATACTTAACAGGGTTGTATCCTCAGTGGTATATTCATCCCACTTATCATCGATCATATTTTTAATTGTATCCTTTGCATTTCTCAGAACTTCAGTCTGATCAAGTCCGTTTCCCGCAATATCCAGGGTATCAGCCAGCCCGTTTAACGTCTTTTGTGTACTGCCGTTTAACGAGTTTCCCACCGTCTTTAACTGACTCTCCAGAGAACGGAAGAATACATTCATGGAATCAATACTCCTTGATGCACTGTCTGTCATTTTCCCCATATCCGTCAGCGTATTAAGCATCTCATCGTGATGACGGTTTAAAATTCCATTGAGCTCCTCTGCATTTCCAATCAGATCATCTGCAGTATCACAAAGTTTCCCAACGGCATCCGTGGTTTTTATTACTCCGTCTGTTGCCCCGTTAATATGGTTTCCTTCCGTATAAAGGTCACCAAGAAGTGCTTTTGTCAATCCGAGAAACTTTGACATATCGTCGGAGAGTCCTGCCCCGCTTCCTGCCAGCTGGGGCAAAAGCTGTGCCAGTGGCGCTGCTGCCTGTATGGCGGTCTTTGTTGCAGCATTTGTTGCGGAACTGGGGGAAGCAATATTCCCGGCTCCCAGTGCAGAGGATAAATAATTGGTTAATGCATTGATTTCTGTGACAGAATAGCCTTTTTCATTAAATAAATAAGAAGAAATCTCATCACTGTCTGCCAGATCTTCTGCTTTGATATCCTCAAGTAAGTCTTCCAGATCCTCATCTCCAAGTGCCTGCGCCGAAGCGCTTAGTGATCCGCTTAAAGACACCATCTGGGGGAGTATCTCTGCCAGCTGTTCCAGTTCCTTCGCCAGTGTCTGCTGTTGGTTTGTCAGTGTATTTAAATGGTCTTGTGTTTTATCAAGCTGCTTTAAAACCATCTGGGTCTTCATAGCTGTTTCCGGAGAATTCACCAGTTTCTGCAATTCCTTCAGTTCATCTCTTAAATCCCTGACGCCTTCCTGAAGATCGTTTAAATCCGGAGTGAGATCACTAAGGATTTCAGTCAGGTGATTGGTCTGGCTTCTTAAATCATTTAACGCCGTCTTGGCATTCTCTGTGTGATTGTAAAACGGCCGAAGTGTCTGAGACAGTCCATCCAGGGCAGTAAGGGCATCATCGGCGTTTTGATAAACCGTTCCTTTGGAATCCGCCACAATCTGTCTGGTTTTATCAAGACCTCTGATTCCATCCGATGTATTGTCAATACTGTTCTTCATCTGATCCATGGTATTCAGCACCACATCCAGGCTGTCACTGATTGCATCGGCGGAATCTTCCATGGTCTCCTTTGCTTCCCGAAGATCTTTAACTTTGTCAAGCTGACTTACTGTCAGCGGGACCATGGCAAAAACAACGCCGGAAAATTTAAAATCATCAGTTCCGATGCGGATGGAATAATGTCCGTCTTCGCCTGGAAGGGCAAAGAAAACAACTGTACTTAAATTACCAACCGTTTGTACCTGGGCGCCTTCTGCTTCCAGACTTAAGTTTTTATCCATATCTACGACAACACTGCCCATCAATGTCATATTATTTTTGTAAAAATCCGATAGTCCTTCATTGGGCTTAAGATCCACATTTACTTCTACCAGACCTTTTTCACCCGCAAGTTCCTCTGCATTTTTCTCAACTCCGTTAAGCCTGTAACTGACTGTAATATCCCAGGGCAGTTCTTTTTTTTCTGTCTTTGTCTGCCCCTCAAAATAAAACCTCTTCTCTCCTGCTTCGGGAGTAAACGTTACGGATCCGTCTTCTCCGATTACTGGCTGAGAATGATCAGTAAGATTAATTACCTTTTCATAATTTCCATAATCCACCAGTGACTCATTTCCATCTGTATTATAAATCTTTACAATACTGCTTTCTTTTATTTCTCCATAGGGATCCATTGTTACATAAAGAGTTTCATCGTATGGAGGCTGAACCTGGGATGCCAGCGGCATCAGCACAGACTGCGTGGAAAAAACAGCAGCCAGCCCTATGGATAATATTTTTTTATGCTTATTCATTTACATCCCCTCCTTTTAACGTTCCTCTCACTTTTGTATAGTTTAAGCGACGCCTTTCTTTTCGTCTTATGGAGCGTTCCTGCTGTTTTTGTATCTGTTTATCAAACAAACTAAGAAGTGCCGGTAACAGAGATAATACTAATATCATACTAAGCAAAGCACCTCTGCCTACAAGCCTTCCTACCTGGGAGATTGCCTGAATGGAGGAAGTAAAATACAGAAGATAACCCACCACTGTCAGAATGCCTCCTGATGTGAGAATGGATAAGGTGCTCTTAGAAATAGCCGCCATTGCTGAATCTGTATTATTCATGGTTTTTCTGAAACCCAGATAATTGTTGGTCATCAATATGGAATAGTCAATGGTAGCACCCAGCTGAAGGCAGCTGACGATAATATAGCCAATATATACCATGCTGTCTCCCATAACGTAGGGCAACGTCATATTTAAGTAGATTGCCACCTCAATGGGGATAATGACAAGAATGGGAACCAGGATCGCCTGAAAGGTTACTAACACTACAAGCGCAACTCCCGCAAGCGACAGATTAGATACCTTATTATAATCATCTGTGAGGATATCCCGGATATCAATGGTAGTCGGTGTCATACCAATCACATAAGCATGATCAGGATAAAATTCACGTATTACCTTCTCAAGCTTCTGGCTGCAGTCAAAGGCATACTGGCTTTCCTGAACCGTATTCATGGATATTAAAAATCTGGCATACCGGCTGCTTCTTAACTGCTTGCTCACCTTATCCGGCAGAAAGCTTTCCGGAATTCCTCTGGGTACTGTACCCGACATGGAAATGGCGTAATTTACAAAATCCAGATCCTCCAGTGCATCTGTCAGTTGTCTTTCCGTTACCACCGAACCATTAGGCACAATTCCGATTATCATATTGGATTTTCCAAACACCTCATTGATTTTTCTGGTATCCTCATAGACTCTTGTTCCCGGCCCTGCCCCTATGGCATCATCGCCATAGTAAAAGGCATTCATATTCTGGCCAAAGTAACAGGGAACAGCCAGTAGAATTGCTATAATAAACACAGGTTTTCTTAACTGATTCATCAGCTTTGCAAACCGGTCAAAGGTAGGTACAAAGGGCCTATGAGCTGTTTTTTCTATTATATGATCAAAATGCAGGATCAGGGTTGGCATCAGGAAAAGTACGGTTGCAAGACTGCAGAGAATTCCCTTTGTCAAAACAAATCCCACATCCCGGCCAATGGTAAAACGCATAAACGCAATGACAATAAATCCAACAATCGTAGTTGCTCCGCTGGCCAAAATAGAACTGCAGGATTCCTTTACCGCCATTTCCATGGCTTTATGTATTTCTACTCCCGTTTTTTTTATGGCAGTAAACGTATGTAAGAGAAAAATTGAATAATCCATAGAAACTGCCAGCTGCAAAATAGCAGCTGTTGAAAATGTAAAAAATGAGATTGTACCAAACATCAGATTAGATCCCATATTCAGTATAATTGCAATTATCATAATCAAAATAAATAAAAATGGCTCCATCCAGGATGTAGTCGTAAGTGCCAGTATCAGCCAGATAATAACCAGCGCCATACCAATAGCTATGGTAATCTCATGTGTAATCGATTCTTCTCTCTCTTTACTTGATATTGCACTTCCGGCAAAACACCCCCGATCCTTTCCGACAATTCGGTATATATCCTCTATACCGGAACGGGTGAGCGGATTGTCGTCTCCTTTTTTAAAAATCACATCCATCAGTGCATTTCCATCACGGTAATAGTTATTCATGGAAAATGAATCAAGTGAAGTCATATCTGATAGTCCCTCATTTGCAAAGGAGGCGCCCATATATACATCTGTTGTAAGATCAGGTCCTATTACCACATCCACGCCCTCCAGATCTGAGATTTTACTCCTGATCCGTTTCGCTTCCTGAAGGCTTACATTCTTTACCATAATCCGGGCCATGCCAGGATATCCGAACTCATCCTCCATCACATCCAAAGCCTGTTTTGTCTGGGCAAACTGCGGCAGATACTTGCTTAAATCATAGTTGACTTTTACGAAAGGAAAGCACGCTGCACAGATAATGGTCCCTACTAAAAAAACGCTCTCAATCAATTTTCCTTTAAATACAACAAAATGTACAAATTTGTCAAAAAAACTTCTGTTCTTTTCCATATCCCCCTCCATTTATAATCGTTAATCTACTAATGGATACTTTATTGACTTTTGAACATGTGTATATTATAATACTCGTGTACATAACATTCAATAATCAATCTATTTTGATAAATCTATTAATAATCACTGAATATTTTCCAGCATAATACTCAACACCATTTAGAATATTGTCAATTAAAACCAGAGGGCGCATCAAAGCGCAGGGGGAGGAATTGTATGGACATGCAAAAGCAGGATCGACGCATACGAAAAACTCAAAGATTATTAAAAGAAAGTCTTCTTGAGCTTATGGAGAGAAAGGATTTTAAAAATATATCCGTAAAGGATATTACCGAGCTGGCAGATTTAAACCGCGGAACCTTTTATCTCCATTACGCAGATACTTACAGTCTTCTGCTGGAAATGGAAACGGAAGTATTAAGAGACTTTCAAAACATGGTAAACGGCTATCGGGAGGCTTTTAAAAAGGCTTCTCTCATGCCAGTAACAATTCCCATCATACAATATATTGAAGAAAACAAAAAGATATGTAAAATCCTTTTTGAAAATAGTTCATCCAATGATTTTGTTAATCGCTTCCATACTCTTATTTTAAAAAATGGAACTGCCATCATCAAAGAGCAATACCCCAACGCAAAGGATGTAACCTTAAACTATTTTCTGGAATTCATAACTTACGGACTTACCGGAGTTTTTAAACAGTGGCTCAATACCGATATGCAGCAGCCCAAAGAAGAAGTTGCAGAATTCGTGGATAAGATTATAATGGGAACTGCAAAAATCTTCTAACTGTATAATTGTGTGATAAATATAAGACAATCCTTATGTTTCAACAAGTATTGACCGATATATGGTTAGTTGGATTTTGTAACTGTATCTAATCTTTTGCATTAAATATTACATAAGGACGATCATTATGCCTACAAAGAAAACGAAAGAAAAAGAACCAAAAACAAAACTTAAAAAAGCAAAAGCTGCAAGAGTAAAGAAAGAAAAGCCTGCTAAAACTGGTAAAAAATCTTTATTGCCGAAAAACAAACGAGTCGTTGTCCTTCTGGTCGCGGCCCTGTTCATTGTTATTATCGGCTCCGCACAAGCCATAATTTTATTATCCATGAAAAATAAGAATACGGTAAAAGAAAAGGTGGCCAAGGCTCCGGAATTTTATTTTTCAAAAGATGAGGATATCTCCTCTTTCACTACAATTGTAGGTGAACGTACCTACGAAGAACCAGCACCTGTTCCTGAAAGCTCAGAGGAAACCAAAAAATCAGACGCTGAAAAAAAGGATTCCGACGATGCAGCAAAATCTGGTACAGAGGCAGAAGGCAAGGCAGCTTCCGAAGGTGACACAGCCGCTTCAGATGAAGCAAAAGACACATACAAATATGTACATCTGGAGAATGCTTCAGCAGATTTAAAAACCTATAAGGATTACCTGGAAACCCAGAAAAGTTTTATCGATGTGACTAAGGAAAACGCAACAGCAGAAAGCACGGAAAGTGAAACTAAAAGCGAGAATGCGGAATGTTATAGGCTGGCGGGTCCTTCTACTGACTCTAAGACCTACCTTTCCATCACGCTGGAAACTGCAGGCGACAGTGTGACTGTAACAGCAGGCAAAGGCAGCGAATCCTGGAACGATTTTTTCAAAAGCCAGTGGAATGAGCAGAAAAAAGTAATTTCCGATATACAAAAGCAGCCTAAGTCAGAAACTTCCATTGAAATAGCAGAGAACACAGTTCGTTCCCAGGGGCAGGAAAAATTAAAGCTGACAGAAAGTGCGGATTCCTACCAGTTTATAGCTTCTCCCGGAATCACTAAAATCGAAGGAAAGAACTACTACACCGTGCGGACTTACAAACGGCTGCCAGACAATACACTATCCTATGTTGCTACCTATTTATGTGATTGCAACGACAACAGCGTAGGCTTTCAATATGACGAGATAACCGGACAAACCACCCCACTGGGGTGATAAAAAAGGACCATTGCTCCATAAGTGATTTACACATATGGAGCAATGGTCCTTTTTCAATAATATTACGATTTGATTGTATTCTGATACCAGTAAAAGCTGTCCTTTGGTACTCTTCTCTGGGTCTCATAATCTACATAAACTATTCCAAACCGGTCATCATAACCCTTTTCCCATTCAAAATTGTCCAGAAAGCTCCATAAAAAGTACCCTTCCACCTTCGCTCCGTCTGATACTGCGCGCTTCAGTTCAGACAGATGGCGCTCCAGGTAATCAATTCTGCACGGATCATGAACACCGCCATCTAAGGATATTACATCCAGGGCTGACATACCGTTCTCTGTAATAAACAAAGGCAGCTGGTAAGTATCATAAAAGTTTTTTACTGCCCAGTACATGGCTTTCGGAGTAATGGGCCAGCCCATTCCAGTCTTCCCATGCCCGGCAGGAAGTTCACCCAGAATCAGCTCACCTGCTTCGGATAAGCAAACAGAGGTTCCCTGATAGAGATTCATCCCACAAAAATCAAGAGGCTGGCTGATCAGCAGCCGGTCCCCTTCCGATAATTCTGGCAGGTCATCCCCGAATAATTGAGGACATTGCCGGTGAAATCTTCCTTTTATAAACAGTTCATTCCAGAATGCGGAAGAATGAATCCAGTCTTCCGCTCCTATGGAATCCTGCAGCTCCTTTGCTTTTGCAGCCAGCAATTCAGTTTCTTCTACAGGCCAGTAGGCATTGCCGCAGGTAGGTGCATATCCTACCCGGCAATCTGGTACCAACTCCCTTAATTTCTGCACAGATTTCCCATGTGCCAAAGCAATATTCCGGCACATGGCAAGGATTCTGCCGACCGGATATTTGATTCCAGGAGCATGGGTGCATCTGTCATATCCAAGCCAGGTAAATATCTGAGGCTCGTTAAACGTGAAGTAATGCTTTACCCGGTCTCCAAATGCGTTTGCTACAACTGCTGTATATTGGGCAAACCAATCAGGGCTGCTGGGATTTAACCATCCGCCCTGCATCTCCAGTTCATTGGGATAATCCCAATGAAACAAGGTCACATATGGAGTAATATGATGCTTTAACAGTTCATCAATCAGATCTGAATAGAATTTAAGCCCCGTTTCATTGACACTTCCGGTACCATGAGGCATAATTCTTGGCCAGGAAACGGAAAAGCGGTAAGCCCCCACTCCGAGTTCTGCAAGCAGGGCTACATCCTCCTTCATCCGGTGGTAATGATCACATGCCACGTCTCCCGTATGTCCTTCAAAAATTCTGCCTTTCTCTCTTACAAAGACATCCCATACAGACAGCCCTTTTCCATCCTCAAAAGCTGCCCCCTCTATCTGATAGGATGAAGTTGCGGTTCCCCATATAAAGTCTTTTTTCCAGTCCATCGTATCTATCCTTTCACACTTCCTGCTGTCACACCACCAATGATGAATTTTGACAGGCACAGATAGATGATTGCAACCGGTACAATGGCAATGGTAATCAGCATATAAACCTGACCCATGTCAAATTTTAAGAAATCTGCACTTCGCAGCTGGGCAATCAGAATGGGAAGTGTTTTTTTCGTATTGGATTTAAGTACAAGAGAAGGAACAAAATAATTATTCCAGGAAGCCACGAATGCGAAGATTCCCTGTACTGCCAAAGCAGGCTTTACAATTGGAATTACAATATAATTAAAGGTGAAAAATTCATTGGATCCGTCGATTCTGGCTGATTCCACGATTTCTAAGGGTAAATTACTCTGAAAATAAGAAACCATAAAATAAAATACCACTGGTGCAGCCATAGATGGAAGAATTAGTGGAACAAAACTGTCCATAAGCCCCATTTTACCAATCAGGCTTAAAAATCCAAGGGTGGTTACCTGATTGGGAATCATCATAATCAGGATGATAAAAAGATAAACAGCATTTCTGAACTTAAATTCATAGGCGTGAATCGCGTATGCAGTCAGTGCTGATACGTATACCGAAAGAGCTGCAGATGCACTGGCAATAAATAAGCTGTTTATTATTCCACTTACTACAGGCAGATTCTTGTTGTGCAGTACGTTAAATAAGTTAGGACCAAATGATTTTCCCGGTAAAAATGAGAATCCCTTAGCTATTTCCGGATGGGATCTGGTCGCATTGATGATCAGGCAATAAAAGAAAAAAAGGCAAAGAAACGATAAGAGTGTCAATACAATATAGGCTGCTGCCTTTTTTAAATTCTTCATTTTTCCCATTATCTTGATCCTCCTTTCTCTTTACCTGAACCGGTAAGTATGAAAAATACTACGAGACTGAGTGCTGCTGTTATAATGAAGAGTATTACAGATAACGCTCCTGCCATACCGTAGTTTTTGCTGTATAAATGATTGTTCAGAAACATAATTAACGTCATGCTGGTCCGGTCAGGTGTACCTTTTCCATTGGTAAGTACCTGGGGTACATCAAACATCTGCAGTCCGCCGATGAGTGAAGTAATCAGCACATAAATAAAAATGGGTTTAATGGTAGGCATGGTAATTTTGGTGAATATCTGAAGAGATTTCGCCCCATCGATGGCCGCAGCTTCAAACAAAGCAGAATCCACTCCTAAAATAGCCGCCATCAAAAGGATGGTGGTATTGCCAAACCACATCATAAAATTCATAAAACCTACCAGTCCCCTGGTTCCCCATACTGTGGTGAGATAACGGATCGGACTGTCGATCAGTCCCATTCTTATCAAAAGATTGTTCATTGGACCGTCATCTGAAAACAGGGCAAAAAACAGCATGGCAAAAGACGCTGCCATAATTACATTAGGAAGATAAATAATTGTCTTGAAAAAAGTACTTCCTCTTAGCTTCATTCTGAAATCAGCAAACCAAACCGCCAGAATCAGGGAAAAGAAAATCTGAGGAATAAAACCGATTATCCAGAGAATCACCGTATTGCCCAGGTATTTCAGGAGATCACTCTGAAAAATAGAAATATAATTTTCAAATCCCACAAAATTAGGTCCGATCTGGGTTAACCCTGAACGGTAATTTTCAAACATGCTGTTATAAAACGTAGTTACCAGGGGGATAAAGGAAAATATTAAATATGTAGCAAAGAAAGGTATTAAAAAAATATATCCCCATTTTGAATAGCTGACTTTCTTTCTGGCTTTTGCCTTTTTTTCTCTTACCATGATGGAGCCTCCTGTTTTCATACAGGGCGGGAAAATCCCGCCCTGTATTTTGCTGCTACTGTGTTTCTAATTCCGGATACTTCTCTTGTGCTGAAATGTAGAAATTCTTAAGTGCTGTATCTTTGTCTACAGTACCGTTAAAATAATCATGCATAGCATTCTGGAAGCTTTCATTCAGACCCTGATCATAAGGAGAAATCTTGCTCATATCGATCTTCTCTGCAGCGTCACAGTACATCTGAAGAGGATTCTGTCCGCCAAGGAACGCTGACTTGTAATCGCCCTTTGCAAGAGCTTCCATAACTGTCTTGTTATTAACAAAGTCATTCTTCTCTTCTACAATTTTCTTCATGGTTGCATCATCACAGCAGATTGTCTTCATAATATCTGCTACGATATCAGCGTTATCCGTACCAGTTGCTGCACACAGCCAGGTTCCACCCCAGTTATAGGATTCTGGTCCAATGGTTGCAGCCCAGTCACCGTAAACACCATTCCCTACTTCCTGCTTTCCTCCGTCTGCTTCTGCTTTTGCAAGAGAGTTTTTAGCAAGAACGAAATCTACGCCCCATGCAGGCATGAAATAACCAAATACTTTTCCTTCAGGACCCTGTCCGGAAGCCCATTCAGCTGCCCAGAGTGTGGTCTTCTGATTGTAACCGCTGTCTGTGTATTTCTTTGTCTGATCAACCCATTTTTCAAGGTTTGGATCAATAGCTATCTTCTTTCCATTTACCCATGGAGCAGCTACATTGTTAGAGAAAGTACGGTAAGAATCATCATAGCCGGAAAGCATAAAATAACCTTTGTCTTTCATCTTGGCAGCTGTTTTGTCAAAAGAGTCCCAGTCATTAATCGCTTTTTGAACTTCTGCAGGATCATCGGTTCCAAGTACTGCTTTGGCAATGGAGCGGCGATAAATATAAAGTCCTGGGCAGCCCTGCCATGAAATACCTTTTTGTGCTCCCTTGGAATCCTTAGCGATTACTTTCGTATAGTCATACTGCTTTGACATATCCTGTTCCGTAACACCAACATCCTTTAAATCCATGGTGGCGTCGGAATTTACATACTTCAGAATGTAATCTGCTTCAACCAGGAACATATCCACTTTATCATCAGGCTTTGCGTCATTCTGATTTAACAGTGCTTCATCAAGAGCATTCTGATAGGCGTTGTTCTCACTGGGAGTTGTCACAAAATTAACCTTATAACCTGCCGGAAGTTTGGAAGCATAATAATCTTCATATCTGGCTTTGAATTCATCGTTCCAGACATAAATATTAATCACTTTTCCTCCTTCACCACCAGCTTCTTTCTGCGTCTCCGTCTTTGCCTCAGTTTCCTTGGCAGTGGTCGTGTCTGCAGCTGTGCTTCCGCTTTCGCTCGGTGCGCTCTTTGAGGAGCATCCGGCAACCAGTGAAGCTGCCATCACCGCGCATAATAATCCGCTTACAACTTTCTTCTTCATATTTCCCTCTCCTTTTCTGATATTACTATCATGAAATATTAGCATTACCAACCGATTCCCCTGTAATCAGTTCGCCTTCCACAATAATCTGTTCCGTGAAAGTCGTCTTCGGTTTATCGATCGTGCTTATCAGTTTTTTAGCGGCCTGCATACCAATTGCTGATGTATCCTGGCGAATGGTAGTAAGCCTTGGGTTTAATATCTGTGATAATCTGCTGCCGTCATATCCGGCTATTGAGATATCATCTGGAACCCTTAAATCCCTCCTCCGGATTTCATTCAGTCCGCCGATCAGTGCGGTATCATCCGGATATAGAATACAGGTTGGTGGATCTTTTCTGTCTAACAACTCACTGGTACATGCCATAGCCTGGCTGACATCCAGATAGTCTGCTTCCAGTACATAATCATCTGGTACTGAAAGTTCCCGGCTTTCAAGAAATCGATAGAAGCTGGTGAGTCTGGCTTTTGTAACGGTAGTGCTCGCCTGTCCGTGTATGTAAGCAATCTTTCTATGTCCTTTTTCGTAAACATATTCCATCAGACTTTCAATGCCTTTTACGTTATCGGACAATACAGAAGAACAGTTTTCATTGATGTGATCGATTGTTACAACAGGAATGTCCCCGTTTAACAGTTCAACCACTTCAGGGTTGTCAAATTTAACACAGGCAATCACCACTCCGTCTACATTTCTGTATTTGCAGTGTTCATAATAGGAAACTTTCTTTTTTCCTATCTGCCCATTAATAAACGTAATATCATAACCCTGCTTTTCCGCCTCTACCTTAAACCCTTCAAGAACCGCGGCAAAATATTCATGGGTCAGACCGCTGTTAGCCTCATCAACGAACAGAACCCCTATGTTATAGCTTCTGTTTGTCTTTAAGGACCTTGCTGCAGCATTGGGAAAATACCCCAGCTTTTCCGCTGCCTGCTTAACTCTTATTTTAGTACTCTCCCCGATGTCGCTCTGATCATTAAGCGCCTTGCTCACTGTGGCAACGGAAACCCCGCAGTGCTGTGCCAGTTCTTTCATAGAAATCATATGTCTCATCCTTTTAACTTAATCGTTTTCGTATTTTCACTATACCCCTTTCTTTTACAAAAATCAATATGTTTTTTCTTTTTTGTCTAGTTTAAATAGTTTTTATTCACTGTTTTTGTGCATATTTACATTAATAAAAAGGCTGATATATTTTTTCTCTTATAATTTCAAAGATTCCTCTTGTTTTTTTTCTCAACCCGCGTTATTATGACCGTATAACTCCCTAATATCTTTCTTAATCGTTTTCGAAAAATGTCGTTTTTAGGGATTTGGGTCATCCAACAGGAAGGAGTTATTCAACTATGAAATATGGATATTTTAATGACCAGGACAAAGAATATGTAATTACTTCTCCAGATACTCCTCTGCCGTGGATCAATTATCTGGGAAGCGAGAATTTCTTTTCGCTGGTTTCCAATACCGGAGGGGGATACAGCTTCTATAAAGATGCCAAGATGCTCCGGCTCACAAGGTACCGTTACAATAATGTTCCTCTGGACAGCAACGGACACTACTACTACATTAATGAAAACGGCACTATTTGGAATCCGGGCTGGCAGCCTGCAAAGACTCCGTTGGATTTTTATGAATGCCGTCATGGACTTGGAGTGACCCGTTTCACTGGAAAGAAGAATGGTTTAAAAGCCAATGTGACATCCTTTGTACCACTGGGAGACTCCTGCGAGATCAACCAGGTAACATTAAAGAACGAAAGCACTGCATCCAAAGATTTTACCCTGTATTCTTATGTGGAATTTTGTCTGTGGAATGCCATGGATGATATGACCAATTTTCAGCGGAATTTCAGTACCGGTGAAGTTGAGGTAGAAGGTTCTGTTATTTACCATAAAACGGAATACAGAGAAAGACGAAATCATTATGCCTATTATTCCGTCAATTCTCAGATCCAGGGATTTGATACTGACCGGAATACCTTTGTAGGTGTCTATGGCTCCAATCAGAACCCTGCTATGGTAGAAAAAAATACTTCCGGTAATTCCATGGCAAGCGGCTGGTCTCCCATCGGTTCTCACCGGATCACACTCCATTTAGAGCCCGGAGAGGAGAAAACCTTTGTTTTTGTTCTTGGTTATGCCGAGAATGAACCTGATTTAAAATGGAGTGCACCAGATGTGATTAACAAAGCACCATCTGACGCTGTGCTGAAAAAATACCGCACTGCTGCTGATATTGAAGCTGCGCTGGAAAAGCTGAAACAGTATTGGACAGATCTTCTATCCACCTACAGCGTAACGCTGAATGAGGAAAAAACAGCCCGCATGGTTAACATCTGGAACCAGTATCAATGTATGGTTACCTTTAACATGTCCCGTTCTGCCTCCTATTACGAGTCCGGAACAGGAAGAGGGATGGGATTTCGGGATTCCTGCCAGGATTTACTCGGTTTCGTGCACATGATACCCCAACGGGCGAGAGAACGCATCATTGATATTGCCTCTACCCAGTTTGAAGACGGAAGTGCTTATCACCAGTATCAGCCTCTTACTAAAAGAGGAAACATGGACATTGGAAGCGGTTTTAATGACGATCCTCTCTGGCTTATCGCAGGTGTCAGTGCATACATACGGGAAACCGGCGACTGGGATATTCTAAAAGAAAATGTTCCTTTCGATAATGATGCTGACAGAAGCCAGACTTTAATGGAACATTTAAGACGTTCCTTCGGATTTACAAAATCCCATTTAGGACCTCATGGGCTTCCGCTTATCGGCCGTGCAGACTGGAATGACTGTCTGAATTTAAACTGCTTCTCAACAGAGCCAGGAGAATCATTTCAGACCACCGGACCGTCTGAAGGACCTGTTGCGGAATCTCTGATGATTGCAGGAATGTATGTAAAGTATGGAAAAGAATACGCAGAAATCTGCCGTATGACGGGATTGGAAGAAGAAGCCATTGAAGCAGAGACTTCTGTAAAAGCGGTTTATGACGCAGTCCTTAAATCCGGCTGGGATGGAGAATGGTTCCTGAGAGCCTACGATGCTGCTGGCAATAAAGTCGGCTCTAAAGAGTGCAGAGAGGGACAGATCTTTATTGAACCTCAGGGATTCTGCGTAATGGGCGGTATCGGAATTGAAGAAGGACTGGCTAAGAAGGCTCTCGACAGTGTACAGGAAAGACTTGATACCACCTATGGAATCGTTCTGCATCAGCCGGCATATCAGACATACCATAAGGAGCTGGGTGAAATTTCTTCCTATCCGCCAGGATATAAAGAAAATGCCGGCATATTCTGCCACAATAACCCGTGGATTTCCATTGCAGAAACCATGATTGGCAGAGGAAACCGTGCATTTGAAGTATACCGGAAAACAGCTCCAGCTTATACTGAGGAAATCAGTGAGATCCATAAAACAGAGCCTTACTGCTATTCCCAGATGATCGCCGGTAAGGATGCTGCTAATTTCGGTGAAGCAAAGAACAGCTGGCTGACTGGCACAGCTGCCTGGACCTTTGTCTGCATCTCCCAGCACATCCTGGGAATACGTCCCGGCTTCCATGGGCTGATTGTTAACCCTTGTCTTCCGGATTCAATCGGAGAATTTTCTGCGATCCGTAAATTCAGGGGGGCTACCTATCACATTCATGTAGTAAGAAAAGGGGAAACAGGCAATAACATTTCTTCCTTCCTGGTAGATGGTTCTGCCATTGAGGGGAATGAGATCCCATTCCAGGCTGGAAAAACAGAATATCGTGTAGATCTTACACTGGAATAAGCAAGAGGGAGAAAGCCGAAATCACGGCTTTCTCCCTTCTCTTTTCCAACCTTTATTCTTTATCATAAGCTTCCAGTGCAACGGGCAGCGCCTGAATTACTACATTACCCGCTGCAGGCAGCCCCACCAGAATGCTGCTGATTATTTCCTCTCTTGTGGCTCCATGGGCTTTTGCCATCTGAACATGGAAAGGCAGACCACTCTCCAGCCGCATAACAGCCATAACGGCTATATATGCAAGTTCCTCTGTCTTTTTATCAAGGCTGCTTACTGAATCCAGCTTGTGGATCATCTCCATCCATGGGGTCTGAACCTCCGGTACTTCCTGTGCAAATACTGAAAATGCATTGCTTACCTGCATACGTTTACTCCTCTCTTTCTATGTGACTCTGTTTATTCTTTAGAAAACTCATCCTTCCAGGCGGGCAGTTTCTTCATACTGCTCACTGCAATTTTCTCTGCTGCTGATTCATCAAACCCCTGTGTTTCCATAATAAACGTTGTCATACCGGCTTTTGCCTCTTCAAAAGACCGCATGGTTCCGTCAGGTCTGGCACAATAAACACAGTATTCTTTCTGCTCGTCGCCCTGTGGAAAATCCGATTTCTTTTCCATAGGCATACCGCAGGCGATACATACCTTCATATTGCTCTCCTTTTCTACTTCGTAATCAGACTTAAAAATGTGTGCTTCAAGTCTCCTGCATAGCGGGCTAAAACTGGTTCATCCGGGGAAAAGAAATCCTTGTTCCATAAATAATAATGGATCATGCCAAGCCAGGTATTAAAAAGCATATGGACAGGAACCTCTTTTACAATTCCATTCTTAATTTCTCTCGATAATAGGAGATTAAAATGATGGGCGATTGTGGATTGATGATCCGCATACACATACTGTACCTCTTCTGGCAAAAGGCTTCTCTCCGTAATCAGGCGCAGATAAAACTCCTCATGATCCATGAGAATCTTTAAATGTGCATCAAGAAAGTCACTGACACTGGCACTGGATTCTCCCATATTGTGAAATTCAGCGGCAAGGCTGATCTGAAACTCACCAATGATGCACTCCAGCAATTCATTCAGGGACTGGAAATGGGCAAAAACAGTTCCATGTGAGACCCCAGCCTCTTTGGCAATTCTGGCTGTTGAAGCGGAGAAACCTTCCACTGAATAGATCCGGTATGCAGTATCAATAATTTTCTGCCTGGTACTTTCTTTTTGTATCTGTCTTTTTGATTTCATATTAATGACCACCAACTCATTGAGTGTATACTCAATATAATCTTTTTTTTCTCTCTTGTCAACATTTTTATTGAAAAATAATTAGTTCAAAAGGAACCGGCTAGTGTTTCTCACCGGTTATACTTAGTCCCATAAAATCCTTTACCACTACTCCCCCTTTAAGCCTGCTGCTGTTAAGAAGTTTCTGCATCTCTTCCTGAGTATAAGATGCATACAGCGAAGAAAGAAATCCAGGTCTTATCTCTTTGGGCTTTGTACTGAAATATATCATATATTTTTTTAAAAAACCAATATCCCGTCTCATATCTGTGATACAATATCTTCCTCCCATGCGCAGAACCCGGTAAATCTCGTTAAATACCTGAACTGGATTTTCCCACTCATGGAGAGATCCATTGGATACCACACCATCAAATGTGTCATCCTCAAAAGGCATATTCATTCCATTGCCCTGTACATAACGAGCTGGAATTCCATATTCCCTGGCATTTTTCTCTGCAATACGAATCATGGCAGGGCTGATCTCACAGCCAGTAAATGATCTGGGATTTACCTGTTTCGCCAGCTCCAGGCCAACGTAACCAGGGCCAGGGCCTATTTCCAGTATATCTCCCCCATTGATCCCGGAAGCCATCATCTCAGCAACTCCATTCCAGCCCTTATCCCTCATACCCTTTGCAAACTCATCGAATATCTCTGCTGTCACTTCACTCTGAATTCCCTCATTGGTTTCAATTATTCTTGCTGCTGTCATAACCTGCTCCTTTCTTCCCAATCGCATCGATGGATTCTTCGGCCCAGCTCAGCTCAGCCTTGTAATGCATCAGATGGTGATTAAATATAATATCAGCATAAATCTTCATTTCTTCCGGTATTACTTTTTCCATCTCCGTTCTGTGATCTTCAATTCTCTTTATTACCTGTTCCAGCTTCCTGATATGAAGAGTCAGACTCTGTAAAAAGTCAGATGCAGTCAGATATTCAGAAAAATAGAATGCAGCATCAGCATCAAAAACCGGACGGTAATTCATATTCAGAGTCTGCCTTAGCAGCTCCTTAAATTTTTCTGCCCCACTCTCTCCCACAAAGTAAACAGTCTTTTCAGGTCTGGCACTTTGCTTATCTCTGAGGGCTGTTAAAATGCCGGAAGCTTCCATCTTCTCAAGATGGTAATACACATTAGGTAATTTGATCTTAGTAAAATCCTCCAGCTGCTCTTCCATAATTTTTTTAATCTGGTAGCCGTGCTGTGGTCCAAAGCGTAGTAATATTCCAAGTATATACAATGGTATCATAAGAATCTGCTCCTTTTTAGTCAGTACTGACTATTTATAATTCTCATTATACTCAGTACTGACTAATTGTCAATGGGCGTTTTTTTGTTTTTTCCTGTATTCCGTCATTTGTTTGGTATTTGGTTCCTCCATTGGCATAAAATGGTTATATACTGTATATAGAAAGGCAGGCTTGTCATGAACAAAATACTGGATAATGATTATTATGACTTTATCATCAGCAACACCCTGATCCCTTCTAATGACTTTTCAGAAAATGTCACAAAATTAAACAGTGACTATTCTCTGCTTCATCTGGCAAAAAAAAACATGCAGGCCTGCGATTTAGGCTTACATCCATACGAAAATTTTCCTTCTGTTTTTACACTGACCTCCAACATATCCACGGATCCTCCCGACTATGCCGCCCTTGCTGACCAGCTTCTTTCTAATTATATGGGGCTTGGAATTGTAATTGGTATCATAGATACAGGCATTGATTATTCCCACCCTGCTTTTCAAAATCACGATGGAACAACCCGAATACTTTCAATCTGGGACCAGACTGATCAGACCGGCAAGCCTCCGTCCGGTTTTGCGTTTGGCTCTGAATATACAAAGAATCATATTAATACTGCTTTAAGATCTCCTCTTCCATTCAATATTGTCCC
Source organism: Lacrimispora xylanisolvens (assembly GCF_002934545.1). Classification (GTDB taxonomy): domain Bacteria; phylum Bacillota; class Clostridia; order Lachnospirales; family Lachnospiraceae; genus Lacrimispora; species Lacrimispora xylanisolvens. The sequence continues at coordinate 219,131 of NZ_PTJA01000003.1, read as the reverse complement.
TGAAGTTGATACAATCGGACACGGAACTGCCATTTCCAGTATCATATCAGGAAGCCATAATGAGGAAAATTCTTTTATGGGAATTGTTCCACAGAGTAAGCTGGCTGTTGTAAAACTAAAAGAAGCAAAAGATAATTTAAAGCAGATTTATTTTATTCCGAAAGACTCCCTGTGTTATCAGGAATCTGATATTATGCTTGGTATCCAATATCTTCTGGGTGTGGCGGAACAGTTAAACCGGCCTCTGATTCTTTGTATCTGCATGGGCAGCAGTCAGGGGGGACATGATGGCCGTGGACCTCTTAGTTCCTATTTAGATCAGCTGACCAGACAGCCACGTATTGGTACTGTCATTGCAGCAGGCAATGAAGCAGCCCTTAAGCGGCATTATTATTGTTATTCTCATACTCCGCCCTATTACAGCAGCTTTGATTTAAAAGTAGGGACAGAGGACCGAATGTTCTCCATGGAAATCTGGCCATTTCCAGCTGGGCGGATCACTCTTGAACTTTACTCTCCCGATTGTGAAATAGTGAGCAGTCACTATACTTCCATTAATACCTGTCAGACCTTCAATCTGTTGCAGGGACAGAGTTCTGTCTTAATCAATAATATTATTCTGGAGGGCTCTACAGGAGATCAGATGATTCTGGTACGTTTCAACAATCCCTTACCCGGCATCTGGCACTGCAGGGTTAAAAGCGAAGGGAATGAGCCCTTTTCCTTTCATTGCTGGCTCCCCTCGGGAAACCTTATTACTACTGATACCTGTTTTTATCAATCAGATCCAAATACCACCATTACTGCCCCAGGTGATGCACGTGTTCCCCTGACAGTAGCGGCTTATAATCAACTTGACAACTGTTTTCTGGAAGAATCCGGCAGAGGTTTCTCCCGGTTTGGCGAGATTGTTCCGGATGTTTCTGCTCCTGGTTTTAAAATTCCCTGCGCTCTTCCGGAAAACCGGTACGGTACGCTTACTGGCACCGGCGCTGCAGCCGCTCATGCCGCTGGTGCTGCTGCAATGATAATGGAATGGGGATTTGTCAGAGGGAACCATACTCCGATCACCGGGGTGAAGGCAAACCGTATGATCATACGCTGCGCAAGACGTGATAACGCTTACTTCTATCCAAATAACATATGGGGATATGGCAGAATAGACATGCATCATTTTTTTTAACAGATCTCTACTTTTACCTGATAAAAAAGACCTGTGATTCCTCATTCACAGGTCTTTTCAATTACTTTATGAAAATGCAATATTAATATCAATCGGAATATCGTCTGCCAGAAGCTGAATACAAAGAATCTGATTGGAATTCATCTTCACAGAAACCTGATCACCATAAAGCAGCGTAGGAGTTGAGATATCTACCGTAATACCAATGTTGGAAAAAAATGTAGCTGCATTGGCAGTCAGCATATTGGCCAGTTCTGAAATTGCGCTCTGCGCCATTTCATTAAAATCATTCACTGGCATCCCCATCATCATCGTAGATGCTACTTTTTTTGCGCTTTCCAGATCCAGATAATAGACAACATTTCCTTTTATCTCGCCTACAATACCAACTGTCATAATGACTCCTGTATAAGTCAGATTGCAATCCTTCAGGCTTAAATTGGTTTTTTCAACTTTTTCAAATCCCAGCTGCGGCATAACAGAAAGAAATGCTTCAATAAAAGGATTTATGTATTTTACATCCACTGATCATCACCCCTTTGAAAACCTATATTTAACAAAATTTCTCCAAAATCGGAATCTGCCAGTATGTTTGTTGTTGTATATCCAGGAGCAGTAATATGGATACTTTCCCCATGCATGATTGTGGGTGGTGCCACCCGGAGTCCATAGGCCTTATTCATTCTGTTAATGATAGAACAGGCATTCCCGGATACAATGTTGGTAAACTCCCCAAGTACTGCAAGTACCTCATCAATGCCCGAAGCCTCTCTTTTCATAATGGAAGCTGTCAGCTTATAAGCTGTCTCCATCTTTACATCAATCAGCATTCTTCCGGAAAATTTACCGATGATACCTACGATTACTGCCAGACCTTCTGACTGGAATTCCTGGCTGCAGACATGTTCGTCCTTATACTGGATCAGCGACTTTGTAAGTTTGTTTGTTCCGTCAAGAAGTGCTTCTTTAAAAATCTTAATATACTCACTTGATAAAAAGCGAAACAGCTCTTCCGATGACATGACACGGTTTACCGCAGTCATCAGCTCCTCTTCATCAATTGGTTTCTGTACATAAGCTGAAACCTTGTTTTCTTTTGCTTCTTTCACAATTTCATCATCCATCATGGAACTGATAACAATAACTTTAATGTTTCTGTCAATTTCATGAATTGCACGGGTGCACTCCAATCCATCGGTTCCAGGCAGTGTCATGTCCATCGTCACAAGCTGAGGCTTTGTTTCCTGTATCACCTGTTTTACTTCTTCCAGTGTCCCTGCTTCTCCAACTACTTCAAGACCGTTTCTAACAAGAATTCCTTTGATAAACGCGATAGAGAAGGGAGAATCATCAACTATAACAACTTTTGTACCCGCCATAGAATAAAGCCTCCTGTAATTAATAATGATTATTACCTTTTGTATTATACAACAATATCATATAATGGCGTATTTTGTCAAAAGGTTTACTGGTCTGATTACAAAGGTTCGTTTATTAAGTCATATTTTTTCCAAATATCACCAAAAACGGTATCACTCATATTTTACAGCTCATATAATAATAGAAACGATTAAATCGGTGAATGATGCTATGTTTGAAAATGACAAAACCGAATTCGATTCTGAAATGACGAATCTGCCGGAATTTCCCTCAGATTTCGGTCCAAATCCATTTATTATTGACATGCAGAAAGCAGCCAGACAAAATGACAATTTTCGCACTACATTGTGGACCGGAGACCATCTTCAGGTCACACTGATGAACATACCGGTGAAAGGGGTCGTGGGGCTGGAAGTCCATTCCGATCTTGACCAGTTTTTGAGAGTGGAGGAAGGCCTGGGTCTGGTTCAGCTTGGAACTTCAAAGCTTTCCATGGATTCCCAATATCTGGTATTTGACAATTACAGCATTTTTGTTCCTGCAGGCATCTGGCATAATATTGTTAATATTGGAAACCAGCCCCTTAGAATGACTTCTGTTTATGCTCCTCCTCACTACGAATGGGGCACCGTACATCCAACCAAGGCCGACAGCATTCAAAACGATGAAAGCTGATCCGGTTCTTATCAGACATAAAATTGCAGCCTGCCCGTTTGAATCGGGCAGGCTGCAGTATTTTGGAATTATTGTGTGATATTAATCGTAACTGCTTTTGGTCTTGTCATGGCTTCTATGGAATATCTTACCCCCTGCGTTCCCATACCGGAAGCCTTTACTCCCAGGAACGGAAAATGATCTGGTCCTCGTTCTGTCTTGTTATTAATCTGTACTGTTCCCACTTCTAATTTCTCAGCAATGAGAAATGCCTTATTGATGTCTTTTGTAAATACAGAAGATTGTAAACCATACTCGGAACGGTTGGCGATTTCCACTGCTTCATCCATATTCTTTACCCGGATAATCGGCAGAATGGGCGAAAATGGTTCTTTCCACGCAATCTCCATATCCACTGTCACCTTATCTAACAAGGTAGGATAAACCAGGTTCCCCTCTCGTTTATTACCCACAATCAGTTCAGCCCCTTTGTCGATGGCATCCTGAGTTAAAAATACCGCAAAATCCGCAGCTTTCTGATCAATTAAGGGTGTAACAACCGCAGATTTTCTGGGATCTCCTACGGATAATTTTTCAATTCTTGACTTCAGCATGGTGACTAACTGGTCTGCTACTTCATCTGTAGTAATAATTCGTTTCACCGCTGTACAGCGCTGTCCGGAATAGGAAAATGCGCCTTCCACTATATTATCTGCCGCATACTCCAAATCTGCATCTTCCAGTACAAGAGCCGCATCCTTGCCGCCAAGTTCCAGAAGCAGGGGCGTCATACAAGAAATTTGGGATATGTGCCTGCCCACCTCCGTGCTGCCTGTAAAATTAATAAAATCAATTCCCTGGTGGGTTACAATGTAATCGCCGATCTCACTTCCTTTTCCGGTTACCGTCTGTATCACCCCTGCCGGAAGTCCCGCATCCTGCAATGCCTTTACAAGGTGAAGTGCACTGATGGCGCCCTGTGTTGCCGGTTTCAATATGACCGCGTTGCCTCCCATAAGTGCCGGTGCTATCTTAGAGGCCGATAAATTAATTGGATAGTTAAAGGGGGATATTGCCAATACGGTACCAAGGGGAATTCTCTTTATATAGGACATCTTATTTCGTGAGCCCCCTGGAAAATTCTCACCACTCACTGCAATACCTTCCAGACTTTTCCCTGCATCTGCAGTAAAACGTAAAAAATCCACAGTTCGTTTGACTTCTGATACGGAAGATTTCTTATCTTTTGCGATCTCCATCATGAGGATATCTGATATTTCTTCTGTCCGTTCTTCCAGGAGCGCTGCTGCCTTATAAAGGATCGCTGCTTTTTCGTATATGGGTACAGCAGCCCACTGGGATTGACCGGCTTTGGAATACCGGACAATTTCATCTACCTCTTCCTTACTGATTGCCTGTATCTTACCTACGAAAGAACCGTCCGCAGGTGATGTAATGGTGATGACGTCTCCTGATGCAGATTCTGTCCACTGCCCATTGATTAAATTGTTATATATAAGATTCTCATTGCATAATCCAGCCATATGATTCTCTCCTCTCATTTCTTTATAATTACCATCTGACTATAATATACCAAAAATATAAAATCAAATACCAATGATTTTATATGCTACCAGTATATAGAACATCCGTTCCCAATGCAAATAAACTTTTTATTAATTATTTGATAATAGCAATCATTATGATATAATAGACCTTTAAGTGTCAGAATACATTTTTAATGACAGGCGCGAAAATTTTATATAATACAGGGGATATGAGATGAAACGAAGGATGATATTTTTATTATTTGCAATTACTATTTCCATACTATTATCAAGTTGTGAACCGTCACTAAGCGAAGTGGAACTGCAAAAACGTGGGGATGATTATTCCCGATTGGTTCATTCTCTTCACGAAGTCGGCTATAATCAAGACTTTAAGTTGCTGAAAGAGAAAAATTCCATGGAACAGAATTTAAGAGATCTATGGAAATACTATCTGTCAGATCATGATTTTTCTTACAGAGATACCCGTAAAAATGTGGAACTGCTAACTAAGCTTGGAAACTTTGACTTTATTGCAGAAGGGCTGCGATCCAAAGCTGCGTCCGACAATCCATATTATAACGATTGGCCGCGTGACCATCAGTATAATACGAAATCAGAAACGGTGTGGTTCAGCGATGAAGAGGTGATGTGGCTTATGTTGCTTTTGCCGGACTCTGATATTCCAGAGGAGCACACAGGGCTTAAGGAGGTTCTGGCTGAATGCGGGAAAAACATTCTGGGGGAAGACTTGTACGATCCGGCGACAAGCGAGGGCATCTGGTTTTATTACGAAATAACAAGCCCCGGTTTATTAGAAAAAATAAATCCGGATTTTCTGACTTACCTCTCAAATGATATTAAAACCGCCTTTCAAAACGCAGACGATGACATTCAGAATCGATTTATGCAAGCCATCGACCCTGAAAAGTTCCGGTATATATATTACGCCGATAGTCCGGTCCACGTTTTTTCATTGGACGAGGCAGAGCAGCTGATGAAGGAGTTTCCACCTGCAGGCTCGTGGGATGGAGGATATATTCGTATCATGGATAATTCTGCCCACGGGGATTTGATTGATAAGTATAACTTAAATGACTCTGTGTATGGCGCTTATGCATATGCAAGAGAGTCCGATGCTCTGGTTCCTGTAATCAATCCTGCGGATGCCCGTTTTGCAGTTTATGAAGAATACACAGATGGGAAGTATTATTCCACTTACACTGGCAGCAGAAATTTTGCTGTGTATCTTATGAGTTTAAAAATACGCATTGTGGATTTATTAACCGGAGAGGAAATATTCAGCGAGTTGGCACTCAGCAATCCGCCGCCTGACGAGCTTTCATGGACTACTACTTACGGGTACAGCAATTTCAAAATCGTAGATAATAAACATTTTTATAACGATTTTGATTGGGGCAGGTACGCAGCTGTGATGGAGAAGTACTGTAATATCCCGGTTTCGTCAATTCAGCAGGAACAGTAACTACATAATTATTATAAACGCAAAACAGGAAAGGAGCTCTCTAAAAAGAACTCCTTTCCCTGATTCATTTCACTACTACTCCCACCCCATCGGGTATGACTGTTATGTCAGCATCTGACCCTTTTATTTCGAAAGCCCTCTTAAGTGCTTCCTCAAATGTATATGCATGCTGCATATGCATTTTTTTAATCATTTCCGGATCACATAGATCGGAAACCAGAATGACTGTATGCTTTTTAAGTATCCGTGCAAGTATCTGGAACTCCCATTGATCGGGTATTGTTTCATTTCTTCCGGTTTTCATGACACGGTTAAGAACTTCTTCCGGACTCTTTGCATTTGCCATGTTTTCATAAAAGGACTTCCCTCCATGCCCGTCATTGCAGGCAGAGACCATAATAATAACTCCGCCCTCTTTGCACACAGCTTCTGCTGCCGTCATTCCTTTCACAGACTGATATACATTCTGGTCAAGAGGATATCCTCCATTGGAGGTTATGGCGATATCTGCTTTTACAGCCTTGACGGAAGCCAGATCCATAACAAATTTACAGCCTTCTGCGTGCGCCTGTTCGCTGTCTCCTGCAAAAGCATTAATAATATTTTTTTCACTGTCAATGACAACATTCAGTATAAATGCAAGCTTTGCCTGTCTGGCTGCATAAAGCATATCCTTATGAATGGGATTGTTATAAATGACTCCCGTCCTGGCGTATTCGCTTGCTATAAATTCGGAGCAATGGTTTGCCATTACGGTTTTTGCCGATGCCACGCCTGGAAGTACACTCTTTCTTCCTCCGGAAAATCCCGCAAAAAAATGAGGCTCTATAAATCCTTCGGAAATCAATAACTCCGTTTCCATTGCCAGCTTGTTAAGCCAAAGTTCTCCGCCGGAAGGCAGAGTTCCCACTCTCACTACGCTGTTTTCATCTTCTGATAAATGATTGATGATCACTTCATGGTCTGCTATTTCCTGTCCGAACTTATGAATTAGTTCTTCCGTCGTATCGGGTCTGTGAAATCCGGTAGCAATTAATATTTTAATGTCAATATCCGGATTGGCTTTTCTGATCCGTTTAAGAAGGATGGGCATTGTCACTTTACTTGGCACCGGTCTTGTGTGATCGCTGGTTATAATCACCATGTTTTTCCTGCCCTGAACCAGTTCTTCTAAGGTGGCACTTCCGATTGGGTGATCCAGAGCTTTGTTTACAATCTCCTCCTGACTGCCGCTGGCGTGATAAGTATGGGCTTTTGATTCTAATATTCCAACCAGATTTTGATCTGGAATTTCAACCTCTAAAAGTCTATTTGAATATGGTATTTTTATTTTGGCCATAAGATTCCCTCACGATCTTTTTACCAGATTGATTTACTGAAAAATCTTCCCTGGGTTTAAAATATTTCTGGAATCAAATGCCAGTTTTATATTTTTCATCAGTTCCACATACTCCTGACTGTATTGTTCCAGCATATATGCTTTCTTGGCAAAACCAATTCCATGTTCTCCCGATACCAGGCCGCTTAGCTCCCTTGATTTACTGTACATGGCTTCAAATACTTCTGAAAGTTTCTTTTTCCAGGCTTCCTCTGAAAGCTCATCCTTTAATACATATACATGAAGATTCCCATCTCCTGCATGACCAAAACTTCTGATTCTTACTTGAAATCTGTCTTGAAGTTCGTGGGTATATTTAATAAACTGGGCAACTTTATTTCTGGGAACTACTACGTCACATTCATCCATATCTGTGGTTGATGCTTTCACAGCTTCCAGAAATGCTCCTCTTGCAGACCACACAGAGTCCTTTCTCTCATCTGTATCAACAATAAATACATCGCAGGCACCTTCCTTCAGGCAGATATCCGCTACTTTTTCATATGCCCGTTCGATTTCCTCCCTGTTATTTCCGTCAAATGTCAGTAAGAGATATGCATCCGAAGAATTGTCAGGAAATTTCTTTCCTAAGTATTCCTCAGCTGCCAGAATTACTTCTCTCTGCATAAATTCTATGGCAGTGGGAGCAGCTTTTGATTTCACGATTTCCGGAACCGTACTGATTGCCATATCCAGGCTGGGAAATGGAATTAACAGGGATATTGCCTTTTTAGGCAGGGGAAGCAGTTTTAAAATGGCCTTTGTTACGATTCCAAGGGTTCCTTCTGAGCCACATATTAAGTCCTTTATACTATAGCCAGAGGAGTTTTTTACCACCTTACCACCGATTTCAAGGATTTCCCCGTTTGGAAGAACAACCTCCAGCCCTCTTACGTAATCTCTGGTAACTCCATATTTAACCGCTCTCATGCCTCCTGCGTTGGTATTGATGTTACCAGCAATTGTCGCTGATTTTTCACCTGGATCTGGCGGATAAAACAAATCATGTTCTTCAACAAATTCACTGATCTCCATTAATAAGACTCCCGGTTCCAGAGTCAGGGTGAGATTTTCTTCATCTAGCTCCAGTATCCGGTTCATTTTAGACATATTGATCATAATTCCGCCGTAAACCGGAACGGATGCTCCCACTAAACCAGTACCTGATCCTCTGGCTACAACAGGAATTCTATGGTCATAGGCATATTTCATAATCTTTGATACTTCTTCTGTCGTAAGAACATCCACCAGTACATCTGGCTTCCGGCTTATTCCGCCCATTTCATCATGACTGAAGTCATCATTAATTTCTTCATCAGTAAATACTCTGTCCCTGCCTAGCAGAGTCACCAGATATTCCACGTCTCCGGTATCAATTTTTTTATAATCCATCACATTTATTCCCTCCTTGATTCGTAATTTTTCTATCAGCAAATGGACCCGCATTCTATGTAAAAATTGTTAACTACGCTCCTGTACACTTTAATTCTTTCACAAGCTGTGGAACGATTTCATAAATATCTCCTACGATTCCATAATGTGCTGTATGAAAGATCGAAGCGTTTTCATCTTTATTGATAGCAAAAATACGATCTGAGTGATTCATTCCTGCCACAAACTGAACGGCACCGGATATTCCCAGGGCAATAATCAGTTTTGGCTTCACCGTTCTCCCGGAAAGGCCAATCTGCTTCTTTGCCGGAATCAGCCCTGCCTCCACAAGAGGTCTTGTTCCAGCAATCTGGGCATGAAGCAGATCTGCCAGATCCTGCACCATAGCCATGTCTTTTTCTGATTTTATGGCTCTGCCTACTGCAACGATTACCTCTGCATCAGAAATATTTTCTTCTACTTTTTTCTTTGTAACCTTTAAAACCTCTATCTGAGATTTTAATTTTTCCGGTTCCAGTTCACATACCGTTATTGTTCCTTTTGGATCCCTCTGTCTTTCTGGTGCATTCATAATCTTATATCTTACCGTTGCCATCTGGGGTCTTGTATTGGGGCATATAATCTGAGCCATAATATTGCCGCCAAAGGCCGGTCTGATCTGAACAAGATCTGTATTTTCCTTCATCTCAAGTATGGTGCAGTCTGCCGTTAATCCGGTTCTGAATCTGGTAGCTACTCTGGGAGCAAGAGATCTTCCTGTGGTGGTGGCACCCACCAGTATGGAAGATGGTTTCACTTTATTTATAAAGTCTTCCATGGCTGCCGTGTAAGTTTCGATTCTGAAATCCTTTAATTCTTTGTTATCGTATACAAAGACTTCATCCACACCGTAATGCAGCAGCTCCTCTGCTTTCTTTTTTATATTGTGACCAATAAAAACGCAATACACTGGAAATTTAACAACTGAGGCGAGCTCTCTGGCTTTTCCGATCAGCTCCATTGTCACTGGATGAATGGTTCCTTCTACATGATCAACATAAACGGCAATTCCTCTCCACAGGCTCTTATCAACTTTTTTTGTCTCTGTTTCAACAAATTCCATTACCCCTGCGGGACCCTTTTTCACACATATCTTACACATCTTACAGCCTGCATTCACCTGTACTTTTCCGTCCGTGTATTCAATTGCTCCAAAAGGACAGACTTTTAATAATTCTTCGATATTTGACTCATTCACATTCTCCTGGTTACATATCAACTTGCCCATAAAATCCCCGCCCTTCTTTATATGAATTTTAACTCTTTCAGTTTTGATGCCATTTGTAAGCTGAGTTTATCGCCGGTTCCGGTCCATATCTCTCTGTCATTGTTGACGGACGGGGGGAATATTCTCTCTACCTGTGTGGGGGAACCATTTAACCCATATTTCATCTCATCTTTATCTTCAAAATCATTGATGGTCAGGATTTTGATTTCCTTGTCTTTTGCCTCTAACTTTTTCTTGTAAGATGGCAGTCTTGGCTGAAAAATATCTTTCTCGACGGTGATTAAACATGGAAACTGGATTTCGGCGACTTCAATGGTGTCCGGCATATCCATTTCTACTATGATTGATTTTTCTTTTATTTCTACAATCTTTAGAACGTTGGTAATATGGGGGATACCAAGATATTCCCCCATCTCTGGTCCTACCTGAGCGGTATCACCATCTGTTGTCTGCTTTCCGCATAAGATAAGGTCAAAATCCCCCATTTTTCTTACGCCCTGGGAAATGGTGTAAGAGGTGGCAAGTACATCTGCTCCTGCAAACTTTCTGTCCGTTATTAAGGCTCCGTCGTCTGCTCCCATCATATATGCTTCTTTAATAACCTCTTTCGCCTGAGGCGGTCCCATGGTGATCACCTTTACCACTCCGCCCTGCTGCTCTTTCATTCTCAGTGCGGTTTCCAACGCATACAAGTCATAGGGGTTCATTTTTGAATCTACACCATCTCTTTTTAAAACACCAGTTACCGGATCTACTTCAACTTTTGATGTATCCGGAACCTGCTTGATACAGACTAGAATATCCATTCCTATCCCTCTCTTTCTATGTATTAAATATAGTGTGGCAAATCATACAAACGTAATATGGATTTGTATCGCTTTATTGGTATAATGGTCTGACCACTTACTGCCATAATATCACAATATTAAAAAAACATCTATACATTTTCAAGAATTATAGTAAAAATATCAAAATAAAAAGGTCAGAGCGGCTCATCATTTTGATTTTAAGCCGTTCTGACCTTGTACCATCAGATTCATATAACCTCAAGCAATACATCAATAACCCCGCCGCACACCATGCCTTCCTCTTCTGCATCTGTTCCGGTCATATCCACATGGAAAAGCTGGGATTTCTCACTGTCACTTCGAAGCATCTGGAATGCGATCTGAAGAACCTCTGACTCCATGCAACCGCCGCCAATGGTTCCAATACACCTTCCCTCCGGCGTTACCAGCATCTTTGTGCCAACCTCCCGGGGAGCTGACCCCTTTCTTGCCACAATGGTAACCAGAACGTTTCGTCCTGTTTTTTCTTCCGGCTTCAAAATGGCATGCAAAATATCTTTGGAATATCCGCTGGAACGCATCTTCTTGTTTTTCACTTCAATGATCTCTGCCATAATAGCAACTCCGATTTCAACCGGTGTTTCCGCATTGATACTCAGGCCTATGGGACTGTATAACTGATCAAGAACCGACTTATCGCAACCATTTAACAATGCGGTCTCTTTTACCTTTGCCACCCGTGCCCGGCTTCCAATCATTCCAATATAGGCATGTTTTTTCCCGGCGATCAGTTCCAGACACGTCTGATCATAGCGGTGGCCTCTTGTCACAATAACAAAATACGTATTGCTGCTGCCCTCCACCTGACTCAGACCCTGCTCAAATGATTCACAAATAACCGTTGTCGCTCCTGCCCGCCTTGCGTTGTCTGCAAATTGGGGGCGGTCTTCAAGCACGGTGACTTCACACCCCATCATGAGGCCAATCTGTATTACCGGAATTGACACATGACCTGCACCGCATATCACCAGATGAATGTCCTGGCCCAGCCAGTCACAGTAAATGCGCCTGCCATCAAGAGTAATCAACCCTTTTTTGCATTGATCTTTATCACTTGCCACGTTCCATACTGTTTCAGCATGCCCAGAAAAATAACCGGACCCTTTCGTCTCACAGATTAGCAGCCCATCAGAAAATAATGCCTTCTGCCCCAATGCTTCTCCATCGATCACTGTCGCAACCATATTTCTTTTATTGGGATCGCAGTCTGCAATGGCTTTGTATAGTTCCAACATATTTTTTCTCCTTATCATCAGATCATTTTAATATACTTGTTGGTGTAATCAAGATGCTGACGCATCGCTTTACGTGCTGCAACAGAGCTGTGCATTTCAATGGCCAGATAGATTTCCTTATGTTGTAACAGTAGTGCTTTTTTCTTTTCCTGGTCTGCTATGATTAATTTTCTGGTATCTTTAATGAAATCATCTACCAGATGTGAAACGGTTCTTAGAATGTTAAAAATCAACACATTTCCTGAGTACTCTGCAATCTTATAATGCAGCTCTTTATCGATCATTGCATTCATTTTTTCATCTGTACAGTGTTCAAACCGCTCCATGATCTCTTTTAATTCGCCTAATTGTTCATCCGTTATTCTCTTTGCAGCCAGACCGGAAGCCTCAACTTCCATAATCTTTCTTAATTCCAGGATGTCTTCCGGATTGGTTCCTTCCAGTGTATACATGATAGATAAAGGCTCAAACAAATTATCCTGAAAGCTTGATTTAATAAAATTTCCTTCTCCCTGCCTGCATTCGATTAATCCAATGACTTCCAACGCCCGAAGAGCTTCCCGGATTGATGCTCTGCTCACCTGTAATTCTTCAACTAAATCTCTCTCAGAAGGAAGCTTGTCTCCTTTTTTCAAAACTCCGTTGTCAATCATTTCCCTGATCTGATCCATTACCTGTTCATAAACCTTCGTGTTTTTAATTGGGCTGAACATCTTATCCTCCTGCTTCCTGACATGCTTAGTCATATTATACAATTAAAACCATATTAATTCAACAACATCGGCAGGTCAAGCATGTATGGAGGAGAAACATCCGGAGTAACGTAATCTGTTATTATTTTCTAGCTGCTATTGTGAAAATAGGGGTAGGATTATAGAATTGGTTGATCTCACTGTAAATTCTGTCTCCCACCTGTTCATCCAGCCTGATCTCCTTAAATCCGGCAGATTTCAAAAGCTGAACATCCCATGCAGGTCTTGGATTTGAGATGGGACGCAGCTCCGTTTTTAAATGTTCATATGCACTCCACTGTTCCTGTGTAATCTTTGAATGTGCATGATTTTCCGGAAGTTTTTGTTGTTCATTCTCTCTGCTGTAATCTCCGTCAAAATTAATGAGTACGCCATCCTCTTTTAAAAGATCATGCCATTTCTCGTAAGCTTTTTTAAGATCCGGCAATGTCCATGCTACATTGCGGGTGACAATCGCATCGAAGCTGTTATCCGGAAAATCCGGCATCTCTGCATCCATCACATAAAATTCAGCAGGTATCCCTAAAATGGACGATGATTTTCTTGCTTCCAGGATCATTTTCTCAGTGAGATCAATCCCCGTCAGATCGTGGCCTTCTGCCCCAAGTAAAAAGCAGAAAAAACCTGTTCCTGTACCAATATCCAGTATTTTAAGACCTTTTTTAGCAGGAAGATAGGTTCGAAGCTCCTTCAGCCATCGCCCCCGCATATCAGAATTCAGCTCCTGTATTTTTAGTTCATTAAATATCTCTGCGCGTGAGGACCAGTAGTCCGTCACCTCTTCTTTAATTTTCTTGTTTAAGTTTATGTCATTTACTTCATTCATAAGTAACTACTCCTCCAATGCCTTCTAATGATTAACCGTTGTATTTTCATCAACCCAGTAGAAATCTGCAGGGGTAGAATTAATTCCATCAACATGTTTTTTCATAACAAAGTTCATGATGGGATAGCAAAAATAAATTGCTGCCCCGTCATTTAAAAGAACCTGCTCTGCCTGTTTGATCAGATCTTTTCTCTGTTTCGGATCTGCGCTTACATGCACCTGATCCATAAGAGAATTAAACTCTTCGCTGTTATATCCAGTGGCATTATAGGTGCCGCCTGCTTTAAAATAAGTATTGATCTGATTCTCAGGGTCTCCGCAGTTCATGATGTTAATGCTCATACAAAGCAAATCATAATCACCTGTCTTTTGCATATCCATAACAGTCTGGGTATCATGGACTTCCGGGGTAACTTTGATTCCCACCTTGGTCATTGCTGCCTGAGCTGCCTCCACAACAATCTGCTGTTCCGGGCGCCCGGTATAATAAACAAAACGAAGACTTAATGGCTCTCCAGCCGGAGTTTCACGGAAACCATCTCCGTCCGTATCGGTATAGCCCGCTTCATCCAACAGTTTTTTTGCATTCTCAGGATTGTAAGCGTTGGGATCCGTCAGTGTATCATATCCATAATCAGATGCGGATGTTATCAGTGTTTTCCCTGGAACATACTGATTTTTCAGCAAAATTTTGCAGTAAGAATCTTTGTCCTGCATCTGAAGGACTGCCTCACGAAGTACTTTGTCGCCCAATGGTCCGTTCTGATTCATAAAGCCAATGGTGGTACGCCCACTGGGGTTTGTTTTAATTTTATAATCGCTGTTTTTTTCAAATGTACCAATATCATTCATGCTGACATTATAGACCGCATCGAAGTCTCCTGACTGAAGTCCCATACTGATTGTGGACTGGTCCTCAGAGTAAACGAATTCAATCCGATCCGTCTTTACTTCACCATTCCAGTAATTCTCATTTTTAACTACTACACATCTCTTTGTGGCAGTATCAAACGATTCACATACATACGGACCAGTTCCGATTGGACCGTTATCATCGATTTTACTGTTATCAACCGATGTATCAATGATGCAGAATAACGGATCAGCCAGCTTATTGGGTAAAATGGGTTCCGGCTTTTGAGTGGTAATCACCAGCTTCTGGCCATCAGCTTCTATGGAAACAGGAGTGAAATATTCCACACCTCTTTCTCCATTCTTAAAGACATTCTCCAGGGATTTTTTAACGGCCTCTCCATCCAGCTTGCTTCCATTGGAAAATGTCACATTATCTTTTATGGTAAAAGTCCATACCGTATTGTCCACATTGGAGAAATAATCATTCTCTGCAAGCCAGCCGGTTATGGAATAATCATCATTCATTTTTGTTATAGTCTGTGATATGCCATAACGTACCGGATACCAGCCATTATAAGCCTTAATGGGGTCCAAAGTACCCGCTGACTGACCGCTTCCGATTACCAGAGTCTTTTTACCTTCCGCTGCGCCAGTTGATGTCTTCCCAATGCCGGCCTCCGCCCCGCATCCAGACAATAAGCTGCCGCATAGGGCTGCTGATATAAAAACTGCAATTATTTTTTTAACTCCTGCTTTCTTCATTTATCCTCCCGGTAATTAAAACGATTAAATTGATGGCAGGCTGCCAGATGATCAGGCTCTATCTCCCATAATCCTGGTTTTTCTGCCCTGCATATATCCATACAATGAATGCAGCGATTTTGAAACGGACAGCCATCTGGTATATTCAATGGACTTGGTATTTCACTTTCCATGCTGACTATTTCCTTTGAAAAATCCATGTTCAGGTCAAAAATAGAATTCAGTAACGCCTGTGTATACGGATGCCTGGCTTTTGTGCCGACTTCTTTTCCGCTTAAAATCTCAACAACATTGCCCAGATACATAACTGCTATCTGGTGTGCAAATTGCTGTACCAATGCCAGGTCATGGCTGATAAAGCCTATGGATATCTGTTTCCTCTTTTGCAGATCTAAAAGCAGTTCCACAATCGTCTGCTGCACAGAAACATCAAGTGCCGAGGTTATTTCATCACAAATAATCACTTCCGGCTCCAGTGCCAATGCTCTGGCGATCCCGACACGCTGCCGCTGGCCACCGCTCATGTCATGGGCATAACGCTCTGCGAAGCTTCCCGGAAGCTCTACCATTTCAAGAAGTTCTCTGGCTTTTGAATCTATTTCATTTTTCTTAATCAGATTAAAATTAATAAGTGGTTCACAAATTATTTCTTTCACTTTCATCCGCGGGTGAAATGCTTCCCCTGGATCCTGAAAAATCATCTGAATATTTCTGCGGCTTAGACGCAGTTCTTCGCCTTTTCGCTCTGTGATATTTTTCCCATGAAATAATATTTCCCCGGAAGTCGGTTTTTCCAGCCCTACTGCCATTCGGATAAAAGTACTTTTTCCGCAACCACTCTCTCCAACGATACCAAGGGTGCGGTTCTTGTAGAAATTAAGGCTGACATCATCACAGGCAGTCAGAAATCTATGCCTGGATAGTTGGTATGATTTTGTTAGATGCCTGGCTTCAATAATCAGATCATCCGGTTCAAACATAATAATAACCTCCCAGTGACGGCACTGCAGATAAGAGTTTCTTTGTATATTCAGCCTGGGAGTTATGCAAAATATGGTCTCTGTTTCCGCTGTCTGCTATTTTTCCATCTTTCATCACCACAATATGATCCGACATATATGCTGCAAGAGCCAGGTTATGGGTTATCATAATGATGCTGGTACCATATTCCTCTCTCAGTTTCATCATCTGGCGAACCATCTGCGCCTGCATTGTGATATCAAGTGCGCTGGTAGGCTCATCGGCAAGCAGCAGCTTCGGCTTAAAAGCCATGGCAAACGCAATTCCAACACGCTGCTTCATACCGCCGGAAAGTTGAAACGGATAGGATTTCATAATGTGCTCCCCATCAGGCAGACACGCGTATTCCAGCATCTTAACACCTTTTTCCCATGCATCTTTTCTGCTATAAGCTCTATGGGCACGGATATATTCAACAAACTGGGAACCGATTGTACGGATTGGATTCAGCATGGCTCCTGAATCCTGAAAAATCATGGAAATTTCTGTGCCATAAACGTTTCTCCAGTCATTTGCAGTATAGGATAAAAGGGATTCTCCCTCAAAGAAGATATCTCCCTGTGCTATCCTTCCCTGTCCCGGCAGATTCCCCATAACTGCACGGATAACGGAAGTTTTCCCGCTTCCGCTTTCTCCCACCAGACAGCAGATTTCTCCCTGTTTTACAGCCAGGGAGAAATTTTCAACTGCTGGTTTGCCGCTTTTATTATAATTAACTGAAATATTTTGTATTTCCAGCATAATTTCCTCCTGCTGCCGGTCTTTCATCAATCACTCAATGGATCCAGGATATCTCTCAGACTATCCCCCAGCAAATTAAACACAGCAACAACAATAAATACAGCCAGACCTGGAAAAAACATCATCCACGGAGCTGTCTGTAAATAAGAACGTCCCTCATTAAGCATCATCCCCCATTCAGAGGTTGGTGGCTGTGCTCCAAATCCAAGAAAGGAAAGTGCAGCTATTTCAAGCATCATAGTGCCTATATCTGTAGCAGCCGTAACAATCAAAACAGGCATCGTCATTTTACATATATAGTTTCTAAGGATATAACCAGTCTTCGATCCAGTCAGTACGGCTGCTGACATATAATCCTTATGCTTTATTCTAAGTACCAGGCTCCGGGCGAGACGCGCATACTTTGTCCAGCTGACAGCTACAATCGCAATGACTGCATTTAAAAGACTGGGACCGAGAATTCCGGCAATTGCGATTGCCAGTACAAGTCCGGGAAATGAAATCATCATATCAGATATTCTCATAATAACAGAATCGGTGACTCCTCCGAAATAGCCTGCAAGAGTGCCAAGTGCCGATCCAATAAAAAGCGTAATCACCACTAAGAGCAGTGCCGAAGTAAGAGACGTTCGTGTTCCATATATAACTCGGGAAAACAGGTCTCGTCCCAGTTTATCTGTTCCAAACCAGTGCTTTGCATCCGGCTCTTGTTCTGCATTTGCTATCACCGCTTCATACGGGTTATGAGTAGCTATAAAAGGAGCAAAAACAGCTGTCCCAATTATAACAAGAGCTAAGATACAAAAGACCGTAAACTGTTTATGATTTTTGCAAAATGCAAGTATCTTCTGTATGTCTCTCACCTCACTTTCGTCCTGGGATCCAGCTTCTCATAGGCAATATCAACAATCAGATTGATCACCATATAAATCAGGGCAACCAATAGAACATACCCCTGAATCAGCGGATAATCTCTGGCAGCTACTGCCGATACAGCCAGATTGCCTAACCCCGGGTAAGAAAAGATGACTTCTGCCACCGCGGTTCCTCCAAGAAGGGATCCAAAGGATAAGCCCAGCAATGTGACTAACGGAAGCAGTACATTAGGAAGGACATGCCCAAAGAGGACCGTACTCTCCTTTAATCCTCTTGTCCGTGCACCTACAACATAATCCTGATGTAATTCTTCTAATACGGCAGCACGTATCTGCCTGGTATATTTTGCTGTCATGGAAAAAGCGAGAGTGACAGCCGGCAGAATCATTTTCTTAAACCCTGTATCAGAGGATATAACAGGAAGCAGCTTAAACTTCAGTGCAAAAATGTAAATCAGCATTACGCCAAGCCAGAAGCCTGGCAATGAAACTCCCACAAATGAGAAGGTTCGTATGATATAGTCAACTGCCTTATTGTGTTTTACTGCTGAAAGAACACCAGATGGAACGGATACTGCAAGCATGAGAATCATTGAAAACAGTGCAAGTTTTAATGTGGGCCACAATCTTTGCAACAGCAGAGACACAACCGGTTTATTCAGTGAATAGGAAGTACCCAGATCTCCGTGGAGACAGCTGAATAACCAGTTGAAATACTGTATCGGAAATGGTTTGTTTAATCCCATTTTCTCCCGCATGGCCTCTACCACTTCTTCACTGGGAACCCCACCATTTGCGGCATACATTGCCTTTACAGGATCACCAGGTGCCAGGTAAGTAAGGCCGAAAGTCAAAAAGCCAATTCCAAACAATACGATGATAATCTGCAAGATACGACTGGCTATGGTTTTATTTGTCACCTTGATACAATCCCTTCATTAACATTTTGTGGCACAGATCTCGAACAGGGGAGACTCCCCGTACAGATCCTTTTCCCATTCTTCATATACGTTTTCACCAATATTATCCTTTATCTGCACACTCATGCCAATATTTTCAAGTGTCTGTTTATCCCATACCGGACGCAGTGTACTTGTCAGCGGAGAAGCTGCAAAGAATTCCATATTTTCAATTGCTACGACCTCTTTTTGTCCATATTTATGTAAGTAACGTTCTTCTCTTTCTCTGACACGCCTGAGTTTTTCTTCATCAAAGAAATGAAGATGCCAGTTGGCGTCATAAATTAAGAGCTTTCCGTTCTTCTTTAAGATCCGCTTCCATTCATTGTAGACTTGTTTGGGATACTCCAATGTCCAAGTCACATTTCTTGTAACAATCACATCAAATTCTTCATCCGCAAACTCCAGATGATTGAGATCCATTTTCTTAAAATCTGCTGACACTCCCAGTTTTTCTGCATTATTTTTGGCACATGCAATCATACCGTCCGAATAGTCAATTCCAGTCACCTGTTGTCCTTCCTCTGAAAGAATACACGCAAAAAAGCCGGGTCCTGTGCCGGCATCCAATATTTTTAACCCTTTTCTTCCATTCAGATGTTTTCCAATCTGTCTTTTCCATGCATCTTTTCGAAAGGATGCCAGTTCTGAAACTATGTAACGGTTATAGTCCTCCCCATCTCCCCATGGTTTCTGTCGTTCATCTCTGTTCATTAATTCTGCCCCCAGTTCTGTCTGTACAATGTAAAACTACGCAAATGGTCCATTTTCACATAGTTGCAATTATACTTTAATGTTGATTTACCCACAAGCCAGGGGAGGGGATATTTATTCCACTAATTTCATGTAAATCGCCTCTAAAAAAAAGAAAACCCGGAGTCTTTCCACTCAAGGTTTTCTCAAAATCAACTTATTTGTGTTCCTTCCACATACATTCCGTGATATCCATCTGTGTAAACACTGCTTTAAAGGAGGAGTCTTCCGGGCTGCAGGCATAGATCCCAAAAGATATCTCTTCTGCCCCTTCCCACATATGACAGATTCGCATCTGCTTAAAATTCACTCCGTCCAGACTGCATTCGATGCAATAATCGGACTCCCGCCTGCTTAACCGATACCACATTTCTTTTATGGAAGCATCAATATCTGTAGTTGCCCAATCTGAGTAGCCATGGTTTGTGACAACACTTCCCAGCCGCTGAAATTCTTCATTTTCATATTCAACAGATGCCTTCAGCCAGTTCTCACTGTCCAGATACATGACTACGCCACACTGATCAAAGCGATGGCCGCTTGCAAACTCGGTTTTTACAACAAAGGAAAAATACGTTTCTTTCGTCTTCAGCTGAAGTACCGGAGCATTGTCATTCTGAAATCCATAATACGTGCGCTGCCATAAATCAGTTCCAGGCTCCGTAATCATTTCAATTCTGTCATCTGAAATCTCGCAGGTTTTCAGTTCTCTGATCCAGTAAAGATTACCATCCGTAAATTTACCCTTAATTTTTGCTTTTTCCTCCACAGAAGATTCCCCCTCACCTATAAAATATTGAAGATAACCGTTTTTTCTTTCATGGATATCTTTCCTACCTGATATCCATATTCAGCCAGTTCTTTTTTATATGTTAAAAAAGAGTGGTCTAAAGGGATTCCTGCTATCTCGCCGATCTCATCAAACGTCAATTTAAAGGACGGACTGCCATTTTTCTGGACGTATTCCCATAATGCATTGTATTTACTCATTTTGTATCACCTCTTTCAAGCTGAAGTTATCTCTTTACAGTAATTAACTTATCATCTATTGTGTGTAAATGCAACTATTAACCAAAAGAATTCCTTACTGCGCTATACATCTTTAACTCAGCGTTTTTAGAAAAATATGGTTCAAATCATCCCATTCATGTTTTCTATCATCCGAAATGCTTTCCACATAAGCTTTTTGATTTTCTAATTCATTGATGATAAAATCCTGAATCACGGAAATTTGTGCACCCTTTTCTTTTTCATCACTCCTTTTTTTGATTTCTAACAGCTCATCAATTCCATTACGAAGTTCTGACGGAATATTCATTTTCATAAGATCATCAAATAATACCGGAGGCGGACCCTGAAATTCCTGTATATACTTTCCTGCAAGCAAAGGCCTTAATGCATAGAAATATTTTTTATACTTCACAGACTCATCCTGCAAATACTTCATATATGTGCTTTTCGCAGTACCATAATAATGATATGCCGCTGCTTTTATTGAAAAGCAGCCTTTTGCTTCATCATATATCTGTTTCCATAATTCAGTTGTCTTATATACAATCGGAGAATTACTCCATTCAAATAAAGTTGCATTTCCCCGGTAGAACTGTTTTAATACTTTTTTTAAATCCCAGCCATTGATATCCAGCACTTCATCAAGCTGCCAATCTATCACATCCTTTGATTCATTTAGTCTGAGATAATCTTCCTTTCTCCTGATGTAAATAAATCGGACATCATAATCACTATCCGGCGATGCAAATCCCCATGCCCGGCTTCCTGACTCCACTGCATGTAATATTTTTACCGTTTCTTTCTTTTCAATTTCCAACAACTTTTGTTGAATTTCTTTACTTATATCAAGCATTAATAATCACCCTCTATCACTTTTTTGTTGATATACTCGACGAACGCCTCCACTTTATCCATATCCGGATTATCTGGTAAAACGCTTACCTTTATTGCTTTTTCAAGCCTGCCTTCATAATCTGCAAGTATATCATAGAATTCACTGTTAAATGTTTTATCATCCCGTTGAAAACTGCCGCTCCTTATCTTTTTAAGCAGATCCAGGTCATTCTTGCGGCTGGTATTAATCTCACCCTTTTCCAATATATCAATTGCCATCATAAACAGCCTGATTAAGTGCATGGCATGCTTGTTCAGATGATTGTCATCCTTTTTTCTGTTCCGTTTTCCTATCTTATCGTAATCCTTAACAACATTATGCATAACGGACCACATGTTTTCATAATCACGCAGCGGCAGGTGCTTATAGGAGGCATCTACAAATATCTCTGTGTCAAATTCAGGGTTTTTAGCTGTATCAATATAAAGATGAATGCTTCCCTGATCAAAGCTGTCATAACGCCGCTGAAAATCCTCCAGTGCATTTTTGACGGAATTTAAGATATGTATCTCCTTTTCTGTCTGAGGCATAGAATCCCTGGCTATTGCATTTTGAAGACGTCTCAGCTGTGCACCTGCATATCCTCCAAAAGATTTCGCCGCCCTTCTGGAGAGAAAAAGCTTCTTATTATCAAGTAATTCCTGACCCAGTTCTGTTTTAATTAAATACTGGTCTTCATCCAGTCCAAGAATCTCACAGGTGTTCGGATTACACTCAAGCAACAATCTTACTATCTTATTAAATGAATAAATGACTGTATCTGTCTTTAAATCCTCATACTGTTGGAATTCTGTTAAGCCAATCAGGTCAGATGGCATATTGAGAGTAATCCCACGGAAATCAATATCACTGTTCTCATTGTTTGTTCCATATGCGTAACTGCCGCCCAAACCAAGAAGGATAATATTTTTCCCCAATCTTTCATGACTTCTAAGGAAATCATATTCAGTTGAATTAATTAGTTTTTTAAAATCTTTCATATTCTCTTATCTGCCCCCTACCTGTTTTTTAATTACACACCGCTGCCCATTAACTCTCTGAGCTGTCCCAGCAATGCGCCGCTGCCTGCTACATTGATATTACCTACCTGCATGCAGATACGTTCCAGACACTCTAACTCTTTTAGTTTATAGAGAGTTTTGTTCTCATCCATTAACTTTGCCGTATTGAGCAGTGACCGGGTGGAAGCCACCTCCTCCCGCCTGGTGATAACATTGGCCTGTGCTTTCCGCTCTGCAATCAGTACAGTATTCATAATATCCCGGATCTCGCCTGGTAATATGATATCTTTGATACCGGCAGTCAGATATTCTACGCAGTAGTCCTCCTGAACCTCTTTCAGCCGTGCAAAGATAAAACCTGAGATCTCTTCTTTCTGTTCTAAAATCTCATCCAGACGATAGGAACCGATATATTCTCTTACCACCAGCTGCGCGCAGGCATACAGCTGAGTTTCCAGATTCTTTATGGTCTCAAGCATTCTTTGTGCCTGAGTAATCCGGTATGTACAAAGCAGATTAACTCTGATGCCGATTCGATCGGCTGTCAGGATCTCCTGACCGTTTATCTCTAATGTTTTAGTTTTCAAATCAATCACCTGGCATAATACATCCTTGGCATACGTCCAGTAATAATAAGTACCTGCCGCTAATTCTTCCACAATCTGGTTGTCGAAAAATAAAATACCGGTTTCACCTGTTTTAATCTCCACTTTCTTATAATATTTTAGCGGAATATGAGCCAGACATGATTTTGTGATTTCTGATTTCATTTTCGTCTCTCTCATATCCAAAAGCTCATACTCATATTGTTTCCAGTTATTCCAATACAAATATACAGGCTCAGTCAGCACCTTCTGTACCACACCATTATATCGCAATATGCCGATGTGTCCCTCCGGAATCCTGATATGTAAAATTCTATCAGCAAATGACTGATCCTTTAACAATACCTCTATGGGCAATATTTCAAAATCAACCATGTTTTCCATCTTTTCAATTATAACCTGATAGCCAAACGTTCTGGAATAGCGATGCGTACCGTAGTATAAGGTTTTGATAAAAACACCATTTTTTATTAAATAACCACATTCATTCTGATTGATTATATATTTCATAGTCTGTCACCTCTTATTTATATTATTTCTTTTTTATTTGGGAATGTAAGTCTGATATCTGCCTCAGAGAAGCGGCGGACTGACCGGCCTAAGCCTGGTTTCTGATCCGGTTTCCTGCTGCCCGGAAAGCCTTCTTTTGACTCTCCATCCTGTAGGAAATGGGACCATAAACTGTTCTGAAGGAAACGACCAGTACAAAGCTGCCGCTCTGCTGTCATAGCTGGCAGATACCAGCACCGGAATTTTCCAAAAAACTGAGAATGCCGGTTTTCTGGCACTGAAAGCGAACTGACTGGCAGATACCATATTTACATTTCATTAAGTTGGACACTTGACAGGTGTCTGTATGATCTCTCTTCCATTGAGAATCGGTTTCATAACCGGCAGGATTCGAACCTGCAAATAATCATTTGGGCGAATGTGGTTTTTCCCACACCTCGCATTTATATAATTTCTGCGGCATACCGAACTGTATTACAGCCGGCACCATCCAGCATTTAACGCTGGTATATAGCAGATAATTATCCTTTTACTACTGCAATGGTCTTTAATTTAGATACAATCTCAACCAGATCATTCTGATTATCCATTACAGTTTCAATATCTTTGTAAGCAAAGCGGCTTTCTTCTGCCACATCTGCCTTTTTTGTTTTACCAAGAACGATACCCTGTTCTTTCAGATCATTTAATACGGCTTCACAGCTAAATGTTTCCATTGCACCTTTACGGGAATAAGCACGTCCGGCACCATGAGAAGAGGTGCAAAAGCTTTCTTCATTTCCTCTGCCTTTTACCACATAGCTATAAGATCCCATTGCACCGGGTATTACTGCCAGCTCACCGCTTCTTGCTCTGGTGGCACCCTTTCTGTGTACCCAGACATTTTTACCATAATGATGTTCCAAAGACGCATAGTTATGGTGACAGTTAATTTCTTCGCCGAATACAACCTTCTGATCAGAATGTTTCTGAATTTTCTCTGCCACAATATCTTTTACGCGCTGCATCATTCTGGCGCGGTTTTCAAAGGCGTAATCCATAGCCAGATTCATCCAGGTAATATATTCCTGCCCTTCTTCTGAATCAACCGGAAGAAATGCCAGACGATACTCATCAGGAACCTGTGAATACCACATCTCATTTAGAGTTCTTGCTTTCTTATGATAAGCATCACAGATACGTTTGCCAAAGTGGCGGCTGCCGGAATGAAGCATAATTCCCAAATGACCATCCTGATCTTCCTGAAGCTCTATAAAATGATTTCCGCCGCCCAGAGTTCCCACCTGAAAATAGGCAGATTCGATTAAGGGAAACAATTCCTGATTACTATCATATTTTTCGGCCTGTTCAAGTGCCTGATCCAGTACATGGGAAGTCTGTTTTTCCGTATGTGAATTAAAACCAACAGGAATTTCCCGCATTATATCTGCAATTATGGTCTGCACAAGCGTGCCATTCCCAGTTACCACTTCTTTTAGCGCTGCAGCTTTAATATTAGTGGAGATGAAGTTCATTCCACAGCCAATGTCCACTCCAACGGCATTGGGTATAATAACACCTTCGGTGGCGATCACTCCGCCAATGGGCATTCCCTTTCCGGTATGTGTATCTGGCATCAGGCAAACCCACTTATGTATAAATGGCAGATCAGCCAGGTGATACGCCTGCTCCAAACAGCTTTTTTCAATCTGATCTATATTCTCCAGCCATACCTTAATTGGCCTTCTTGTTTTTTCATTATAAATAACAAACATATTGATTCCTCCGTTTCCATTTCTTACCATGGCTATATCATAGCACCGTAAATACTTTTAATCATTTAAAAAAAGTTGCGAACTTAACTATTATCCATATATAATAGATTAAATAAACACAATTTAATCGTGCAGGAGCTAAAATACATGGCAGAATTTAATGAATTGATCAAACATTTTAATAAAGTACGCACTTATGTACGTGATTTCTATGTCTATGGGTTTAAATCCCGTATGGATTATCCGGAATCTGGCAGACGCACTTATGATAATGAACGGAGGCGGATCGAAAGCTGGTTTGCTGATTACATTCAGTATGATTATGACTCCAGCCATAAGAAATCAATTGCCATCACCATGGACAGTAACCGAATGGACAGTAACCCTTTATTTCATGTATGGAAAAGCAAAAGCTTTACAAATAACGATATCATGCTGCACTTTTTTCTTCTGGATCTGATGCAGGATGGAAAATCACGCAGTGTGGAAACAATAAATGATGAATTACAGGAACGCTATCTGACTCTGTTTGAGGTGCAGACAGTTCGCAAGAAACTGATAGAATATGAGCAGAACGGACTGTTCTCAGTAAGAAAAGAAGGCCGTCAGCACCTGTACACGGCATGCACGGATCTGCTGACCAGCCATCCGGATTTATATCATGGTCTAAAAGAAGCTGCCTCCTATTATCAGACTGCTGCTCCTTTTGGTTTTATTGGAAGCACCATACTGGATTCAATGCGATGCCGAAACGACCACTTTCGGTTTCGACACGATTATCTGGCCCACACCCTGGAGGATGAGATTTTGCTTCCGCTTCTTACGGCCATCAGGGAGAAACAGCGAGTACGAATGCAAATCAAATATATTCGAAGCGGTAATATCAACGAATTTGAGTGTGTGCCCTTAAAAATACGGATCAGTACCCAGACCGGCCGCCGCTACGTATGTGTACGAAGACTGACAAACGGACGTCTGGCTTCGTATCGGCTGGACAGCATACAAACTGTATCCCTTCTTAAGTCAGATATAAATTACGACCGGTATCTGGCGGGTTATGAGAATAACAGCGATTATATCTGGGGTGTTTCGTTTGGCTGCCGCAGGGAACCGGAACAGGTATGCCTGCAGCTCAGTATAGAAGAAAAGACGGAACGCTATCTGATTAACAGGATCAACCGGGAAGGCCGACAAGGCCAGCTGAAACGGATACAGCCAGATATTTACGAATATACCATTGAATGTTGGGACAGCGCCGAAATACTTCCCTGGATCAGAACCTTCACCGGACGGATTCTTGATTTCACCTGCTCAAATAAACGGGTGGAACAACGTTTCTGGAACGATATGAAGAAAATGCAGCAGATGTATGTCTGGGAAAATATTGATACAATACCTTCAGGAGGACAGTAACATGGAACTCTTTTCAGAAATATATAATTGTTATTATCAGGTTGTCGCCCGAATACTGGAGGAAGCGGCCCATAAGCCTGTCAGCCAGAACGAGATGACGGAAATTGCCCAAAGATATGGTTACGATGAAAGTGCCTTGTCAATCATCCCCCATCTGCTAAATGGGGACTGGGCTTTATTTTCACCTGATGACAGCGGTAAAAAGTTCACTTCACGCCTGTGCAATCCCGTTCGTTTTCCGCTAACTTCTCTTCAAAAATCCTGGCTGAAAGTTCTGCTTAAAGACGAACGGATCCGTCTGTTTTTTACTGACCAACAGCTGGAACTGCTTCAGGAGGAATTAGCAGATGCCTCACCGCTTTATGATCCATCGGCCTTTCACTATTTTGATCAATTTCAGGATCACGATGTGATAAACGCCTCTTTCCGTCATCATTTTCAGCTGATTTTAAAGGCGGTGGAACAACACCAGACGCTTAAAATCTCCTATTATTCGGTCAAACAGCGGCTGATTGAATTTACTTATCTTCCCTGCTGGATTGAATATTCCGCCAAAGATGGCAAGTTTCGGCTTTACGCCCTATATAGACGAAGAAATGGCTGGCGCATGGATGTTTTACATATTGGACGTATTGTTAAAATAGAAGAAACAGGATATTACATCAAAGAACCAGTCCAAATAGACAGACTTGCAGATGATACACTCTGTCAGGAACCACTGGTTATGGAAATTTCAGATGAGCGCAATGCATTGGAAAGAACCATGCTTCATTTTTCCAGTTATCAGAAAAAAGTGGAACGGATGGAGGAAACGGGAAAATACCTCTGTTCCATTTACTATGACAAAACCAGGGAAACCGAACTGTTAATTCAAGTGCTTGCATTCGGTCCGGTAGTTAGAGTAGTTGGACCAGCTCCTTTTTTAAAACAGGTTATGGAGCGGGTTAATCGGCAGCAGTTACCGGTGAGGAAATGATCATTCTTAAAAGGCATCTGTCACTGGACTTGAGGTGACCTTTATCCGTAAAATATGGCTCAAAACCACTCCGTAATGAATATTTTTATTCTTTTATCAAACAATAATAAAAATAAAAGGAGGCGTTACAATGGCCGTAGCTCATAAAAGTGCAATCAGTGTAGGAATGCTCTATATCCCCGTTGGATTATATAAAACCACGAAAGATATTTCTGTTAGTTTTAATCAGCTTTGTAAAGATACTCATGAACGGGTAAAATACAAAAAGATCTGTCCCTCCTGTAATAAAGAGGTGGAACCTGACGGAATCATTAAAGGTTATGAATATGAAAAGGGTAAGTATGTTACATTTACCGAGGATGAACTGGAAAAAATCAAGACCAAGAAAGATAAAACAATCCATATTGAGCATTTTGCAAAATTAACAGACGTGGATCAAATTTATTATGAGAAGAATTATTATGTTGTTCCTGAGCCGGGAGCAGAAAAAGCCTGTGAATTGCTGCGTCAGGCAATGCTGTCACAAAAGAAAGTTGGTATTGCAAAAACAGTAATCGGATCAACTGAGAATTTAATGGTTTTGTACCCGACGAAAGATGGAATTATTGCAAAGACCCTATTCTATCAGGCAGAAATTCAGGCAGTACCTGTTGCAACAGCCAAGGCGGAGGTAAATAAGGCAGAAATAGATATGGCGAAAACTTTAATTGATTCCATGACTTCCACATTCGATCCAGGCCTTTATCATGACGAATACCAGGAAAGACTGCGCCAGGCCATTGAAACAAAAATAGCAGGCAAAGAGATTGTAAACGCAGATACGGAAAGTCAGAATAATATCATTGACCTGATGGAAGCCATGAAGAGAACGGTTGAGATGGCAAAAGGTACAAAAGGGTTAGCCTGATGGATCTATTTGACAGTAAGAATGTAAGTCCCATGCTGATCTATGAGATGAAAGCCCCTTTTGACTCACCAGATCATATCTATGAGATAAAATGGGACGGAATTCGATGCATATCATTTTTAAGCGATAAAACTGATATGCGGAATAAAAGAAATAAATTAATGATACCTCTATTCCCGGAGTTGGAAGACTTATATAAACAGGTAAAAGTAAAGTGCATTCTGGACCATGAATTGCTAGTTCTTAGAAACGGAGTGCCCGATTTCTACGAAGTCCAGAAAAGAGCTTTAATGAGCAATCAGTTTAAAATTAAATTAGCTGCCAGTAAATATCCCGCCAGTATTATCGCCTACGATATCTTATATTACAAAGATAAAGATATCACCATGCTCCCACTTATGGAACGTAAGAAATATCTAGATGATGCGATTATTGAGAATCATCTGATCTCTGTCTCCCGATATGTTGAGAACAATGGAATTATGTTATTTAACCTTGTAAAAGAAAAAGGGTTAGAAGGAATTGTTGCAAAAAGAAAAGACAGCCTGTACTGGCCGGGGAATCGATCAAAAGATTGGATTAAGTGTAAAATAATGGCTTCAGATGATTGTGTTATCTGCGGTTATATACCAAAGGAAAATAACATGACCAGCCTTATACTGGGTCAATACGACGATGATCTATTAGTGTACAAGGGACATGTTACCCTGGGGGTAAGTCTCAGGATATTAAATGAGCATAAGTATCAGATTATTGACTATTCTCCTTTTGGCTATGTGCCCAAAGGTAACGAAGATGCTGTTTGGCTGGCGCCGGAACTGGTATGTATTGTTGAATCCATGCCAACCGAAAAAGACAGCTTCCGGCAGCCAGTTTTTAAAGGGATCAGAGACGATAAATTAGCAATCGAATGCAGGATATAAGCAGCCACTAAGACTTCTTATATCCTGTTTGCATATAAATTTACTCAATGTATCGTTCCCACTCACCCATCTCACCTAATTTCTTTCCAATGGAAAAATAATGATAAGGAGCATAGATTGCAGGTTTCAATTCGGTTAAATCAATTTTTTTCAGATCCATGGTTTCATATTTTTTATCAATTTGAATATTTTTTATCTCAGCCAGAAATAGATGGGCACCATCAAGCTCAATTATTTTGGATACTTCACATTCATATGCCCAGTGACATTCCTCTACGATAGGAACTTCCAGGCATTTTCCCCATTCATAGCTATAAGATACTTTGTTTTTCATGGCTTCCTCACCTTGCGTATTACCAAAGTAATCTGCAAGCCAGAGATTATCCTCAGTAATCATATTAGCAGAGAACATTTTATCCCGAAGTATGTTTGACTTGGTAAGCTTGCTTCCGCCTATGGTCATCATTAAATGTGGTGTCTTATCAAATGAAAATCCTATCCATGTGATAATACAAAAGTTTGGAGTGCCATTTTCGTTTTTTGTACCAATGATATACATTGGCTGTGGACTAAACACCCAATCCGGATTAATATTAACCTTCTCCATATATTTAGATACCCCCTTCTTAATACTGACCCCTAAAGCTCCATATCCTTTAACAGACCTTCAAACCACTGAACATTAACCAAGTGATGAGAACGTGAATTTTCCAGCATCTTTCTAAAATTATCAGAGATAGTTTTATCGTGCTGAATTGATTGTTCTAATAGCAATATTTTCTTTTTGGTTTCTTCAATTTGTATTTCTATTAATTTTTTCAGTTCATTATCATTATACTCATTACCAAATAACATGGCTATATAAAAGGATAAATTTATATAGTCGGTTTTAGAGCCATACTTGAACATCAGCTTTTCAAATTCCCGATTACCTGACTCAGTGATAATATAATTATTTGTCTCTCTTGTACTCTCTGACTGGTTAACTTTCTCAATATATTTTTTCTCTTCTAATTGTTGAAGATTGTAATAAAAGGATCCTTTGGTGAAATTAACAATATATTTATAATGTCTCTCTTCCATTAAGGATAATAATTCGTAACCGTGAGATCCGGGATTTTGTTTCAATAAACCTAAAATTAGTAATGGGATCAAGAAATACCTCCTCTAAAGAATGATTAATCTACATTACATGGGATATGAATTCCTCATATGATATTTTCCCCAATGCAAACTCCATACTTTTTATATAACTTTTTTCTGTTTTGGTATATGTTCTGGATTGAATAAGGCTTAACAGTTCATTCTCATTCATCAATGGCTCTGATACATGATGCTTATTAGAAAATGCATCAAAGTATCGTACCCCAAATTTCCTTTGAGAAATTGAATCAAAATGTATCCCATCATGATTTGATGTTAAACCTTTTGCAGTGACAAAGTAACAATTATCTTGTTCAAATGCAAATCTTTCTAATTCCTGATTAACATATTTAAATTCCGTACAACTTTTCCCAAACCCTTCTTTGCCCAAAAAATCACCTAACCCGCCAATGATAATTGGAATATTGGGGACATTTAACTCTTTTCTTAGCGTCTCAATGATTAATAACAATTTATCATAATATACTTTGTAGTTTCCATTAGAGCTGTCGCTTTCTCCCTGATGCCACAATATTCCCGCTAAATCACTGCTTTGCATCGCAAATTTAGCTTCTGTTACGGCATGTTTAAATAGTACCCCGTCAACAGCCCACTCATCCAGCATGCTGCCACCTTCCGCACAGGGAATCAGACCAATCACATCTTCCTGATTCTGACGACACCACATATCAGCGAAAGAACCAGCAAGGCTTATTCCTGAAACAGGACGATCATAATTAATGGGTTCGGTCATCATCTGCCATCTGCCATTACGTAACATCTGTATTCTTTCATTATAAATCGGCGCCACCTCATGAACAAAACCTCGTCCAGCCATATTAGACTGCCCGATCATTAAAAAAGATTTCATTATTGTTTATCCTCTCTTTTGTTTATAATTATTCAATACACTATTAGTCTAATTAGACTATTCCCCTGAAACAATTATAGCCTGATTAAACCAGATGTCAACTGGTATGTAATTGGTAACTGATATAAAAAAACAAGCCTTGAGGCGATATCCCCCAAGGCTTGTTATAACCAGACTATTTGTTATCCCCAAAGCGCATTCGCATCGGTGGCACTTCGGTTCAAACGGGAAAAATCTGTCTTAACAAAGGATATAGTTGAAAGAAGCAGGAACACCAAACCAATGACCAGAATAACTCCAAACGTCATAATCGGAGTAATTGCATACCCATTTATTTCAACTACCAAACCTTCTTTAATCAGTTCGGAAACAGGAAGATTCCCTTTTTCCAAGACGATCATTCTAAAAAATGCTGTGGCATAAGTCATTGGATTAAGGTAAGCTACAAACTTTAAAGAGCCTGGCAGCATGGACAATGGAACATAGGCACCGGACAGAAATGTGAGGGGCATCGTTACTGCTGTTTTGACGATCTGGAATGTCTGACCGTTGCGTACCTTCGTGGCTAAAAATAACCCAACGCCAGAAAATACGATGCCGATAAAAATCATGGAAGCGAGCACCAACAGAGGAGTTTTCCAGCTGGTAAACTTTATACCAATAAATAAACCAATTACCAGGATCAGGATACCCTGTAAGGTGGCTACCGTTGCTGCAGACAGTAATTGTCCCATCGCAACATAAACTCTCTTTGCAGGGGAGACCAAAACTTCTTTCATGAAACCACTGACCATATCATCAACCGTTGAAGACGCAAGGTTTAGCGCACTTTCAAAAACAGTGGTGATAATAACACCGGAAAGCATGTAAGCGATGGGATTTTCTATGAAATCATTTTTAAATATTGCACCAAACACATATACAAAGAAAAAAGGAAATATGAGCGAAAATATTAACCCGGTTTTATTTCGTACAAATGCTTTTAACCCTCTTTTCCATAAGGCGAGTACTGTATTCATATTACCCCTCCTCCCTGATCTTTTTTCCTGTTATCTCTAAAAACACATCATTAAAGGTTCCTTTTTTAATTTCAATATTGGTAATGTGCTCCTTATGAACGCTTAACACCTCCAGCAGGCGGTCCAGATACTCTGCTTCCACCTTATAATAACCATCTTTTTTTGAATAGTTTAATTGATGCTCCGTCAGCAGGCGTTTAAACTCTTCTTCATCATTTGTATTGATATAAGCTTTATCCTTCGTATACATTTTCTTCAATGCGTAAGGAGTATCATGTGCTACAATTACCCCGCCATCCATTATCGCTATCTTATTGCAGATCTCGGCTTCTTCCATGTAATGGGTGGTTAGAAAGATTGTAATGTTTCTTTCTTTCTGAAGCTTCATAATATATTCCCATATATGTGCCCTGGTCTGGGGATCCAGCCCTGTTGTTGGCTCATCAAGGAATAAAACCTTCGGATAATGCACCAGGCCTCTGGCAATCTCAACACGCCGTTTCATTCCTCCCGATAAAGCGGAAACCATTTTCTTTCTTTCATTTGTTAAATCCACCAGATTGAGAACAAACTTAATTCGTTCATCCACTTCCTTGTTTGGAATGTTATAAAATACACAGTGCATTTTTAAATTCTCTTCAATGGTCATTTTCGCATCAAGAGTGGAATCCTGAAATACAACTCCAATGGAAGACCGTACCTCGCTTTTTTGCCTGCTCACATCTTTTCCATCGATCAATAACGTACCGGAAGTTTTTTCAAAAATGGTACATAACGTATTTATGGTTGTGCTTTTTCCAGCACCATTTGGTCCCAGAAATGCAAATACACTGCCTTCTTCCACATCAAAAGAGATATCATTTACTGCGATAAAGTCACCATATTTTTTTGTGAAGTTTTTAACCTGAATGATTGGATTCATAGTTTTATCTCCTTATTGCTGATTGTAGTAAAGTGTAATTTAGTATAACTAATATGACGAAGCAAACACAGCGTTATCATCAACGAAAAGCCCCTATTTTATACAGTGCTCCAGTGTCACTAAAAAAATTTAAGCTGCAATTACTATGAAACGCAGCAAGAATACTGCTATATTATCATAATAAAATATCATTTACAACAGAGAAAGTGTACCATGCAATTCCCCTGGTATCTTGTTGACCAATCAAAAAAACGATACCCTGCCATTGATGATTTGAACAAATGGCAAGATACCGCTTTCCATTAAATCTATAAATATAGTTTATATCCCATTGCTTCCAGAAGCTCTTCATTTTCTGTGGAGGCAAGAATCATATTTTTATCCCCTCTATTCCACTCCTGATCCATTTCTGAAACATTCAGACTTACAAATAATCTTCCCTTTCTTCCATCTCTCACAAAAGTCAACACTCGTTCATCGGTTTCTTTCCATAATACTTCATAGGAAGTGTCTTTCTCTATATATTCTTTTCTTATCTCTATGATCTTCTGCACAAATTCATATAGTTGTGGATTTTGGTTCCATACCATGGGATTCCTGTATTCATGTTCCTTCATTCCGCAAATTGCCTGTTCATCGCCGTAAAATAAGCTGGGGACCCCCGGGAACAGCATAAGAAGGATACAAGCTAATTTCCATTTTCCCAGTTCACCCCTGCAAAGAGATAAAAATCTGGGTACATCATGGCTATCCAGAAGATTCAGCTGCCCGTTTACAAGATTGGTAGGGTAACGAAGCCTCATCTGTTCCAGCTGTTTGGCAGCTGTTATCGCATTTTTATTATCACCGATGATGTGATCACGGCAAATTCGTCTGAATTCGTAATTCATGGTTGAATCAAAGATATCTCCCCGAAGCCAGCTTTCTGCATTCTCCCACACTTCGCCAATGAGGATTGCTTCCTTATTTTCTTTTTTTACTGCTTCCCTGAACTTTCTCCAAAAAATTCGGTCGATTTCATTTGCTACGTCTAGTCGCCATCCATCTATCTGATACTCACGAATCCAATAAGTACCTACATTGGCAAAATACTTTTGCACCTCTTCATTTGAAGTGTTTAGTTTGGGCATCTTAGGCTCATAAGCAAAGCAGGCATAACCAGGTTTTTCTTTTTCCGACTGCGGCCGGCAAACCGGAAACTTTAAGTCATAAAACCAATCAATATATTTTGAATTTTCTCCCTTTTCCATAACATCTTCAAAGGCAAAAAATTCCCAGCTGCAATGATTAAATACACCATCTATAATGATCTTCATCTCTCGTTTGTGAATTTCTTCCACTAAGTGTTTAAATTCCTCATTGGTTCCAAAACACGGATCAATGTGATAATAATCAATGGTATCATACTTGTGGTATTCTCCTGCTGCAAATATGGGATTAAAATAAATGCAGTTAACGCCAAGTGCCTGGATATAATCCAGATTTTTTATAACTTCTTTTAGCGTTCCTCCTAATCTTGATCTACAGACCTTTCCATTTTCTAATACCACTTCCTTTGGCTGTGTAAGCGAACCAGATTCCTCACCGACAAAGCTATCGGGAAATATATTATAGACAACAGCCTTCTTAAACCAGGCTGGCACATCTGGTATTTCATTTCTTAATATGTAGGGGTACTGATAATACTCGCTTCTTTCTTCCATAATGTTACGTTCAAAATAAAGAATTGCAAGTTCATTTGAAAAACGTTCTGAGTAATAATAAGTCCACTCTCCTTCATTTTGCAGCTTAAAATAATAACATACACGGGTATATGGTGTTTCAAAGGTCGCTTCATAATAATCAAAAAATTCATCCCTTGCTTTTATTTCCATCTGAATTTCTTCAAAAACGACGGGTGTTACAGGGCAAGCCCGATCACCATAGTATAAGGTACACGCTGAAACATTGTCCTTTTTTGTTCGTATTCTTATGGTCAATCTATGTTCCGAATTGGCAAATGCATAATTTGATAACGGAATATGCAAAACAGCCTCATGATTTATTTTCATGTTGTTTTTCATTATCCTTTCACTCCTCCTGTAGTCAATCCTGATACCATATATTTTTGTATGGAAAAAAACAGGATCAAAATAGGTACTGAAACTAAAATTGCGGCTGCTGAAAATAACGACCAGCTTCTGCTGTAATCATTGGCCTGAAGCTGATAGAGACCGCCTGCAAGGTTATAGTTCTCCTCTTTCATTATAAATGTAGTTGCAAACAGATACTCGTTCCATACAAAAATCAATACCATGACAGCAGTCACAATAATGGAAGGTCTGGCAAGGGGTAATATGATCTTCCATATGATTTGTCCTGAACTTCCGCCATCAATTCTTGCAGATTCTTCAATTTCGATAGGAATGGTATCGAAGTAACCTTTCATATTCCAGATACTGAATATACACATGCTTCCCGCATAAATCAGGATTAAACCAATGTAATTATTTAATAGATTCATGTTTTTAAATAATCTAAATATAGCAAACATCGATAAAATTTGTGGAAACGCATTCAAAATTAACAATAGCTTTAACATCTCATTTCTCCCCCGAAACCGAAATCGGGAAAATGCATACGACGCTGTCACCGAAGTTCCCATTGCAAGTATCATGGTCCCAAGACTAAGAACGACTGAATTCTTAAGCCAAATAAGAAATGGCTCCTCCACCAGGATGGCTTTATAATTTTTTAAGGTAGGACTCTGGGGAAGTAAGAATCCGTTTCCAAATGCAGAACTATCACTGCTTACGGAAAGCAAAAATGCATATAGAATAGGAATTAAAGTAATAAAACATAACAATACAAAAAATACATTTAAGATACTTAAACGGGCTATGCGTCTTGCTGTTTTTATTCTCATACGTGTTCCTCCCGAATGCCTCGATTGACAAATAAAGAAAATAGAATAATAAATCCAAAAATCACAATTGATACAGCGGAAGAAAGACCATAATTATTAGATACAAACGCATTTTGGTGCGCATAGGTAATAACTGTCTGAAGAGTTGCTCCTGTAAGAGAGCCCTTTTGCATCGTTAATAAATAGATAATGTCAAACTGCTTAAAGGTGGTAAATGTCGTCATAATTATGGAAGGAGCTAATATGGGCTTAATGCATGGTATTGTGATATATAAATTTTGAGCCCACCATCCGCCTCCATCTAATCTTGCACTTTCATAATAGCTGATATCCACACTCTGCAACGCCCCATCCATCATCATAATGAGAAATGGCAGCGCCATCCATAAGTTTAACACCATACAAGAGATAAAAGCCGGAATGTTTTCAGATAAAAAGTCCATGCTGGATAGCCCCAGCGCAGAACGTATTTTATTCAACAAACCATACTGCGGATTATAAATACCTACTCTCCATAATAAAATGGATATATAAGCCGGCATCGCCCAAGGAAACATCAGGAGTGTTTTATAAAGTCTCGCCAGTTTTAGCCCTTTTGCATTCAATCCCAGTGCAATCAAATAGGCAGCCAAAATCTGTATGACCATATTTAAAACGGTCCAAATGATTGTAGTTAATAATGCAGACATAAAACCTGAATCCAGTTTGGTTAATGCACGTCTATAATTATCCAAGACTATAAATTCATAGTCCGTCCAATGATACAGATTCATATTTGTAAACGAAATATATATGGTATATATAATGGGAAATACTACAATTAATCCGATTAATATGATTGAGGGAAAACTATATTCCCATGGAAGAATTTTATTTTTCTTGTTCATAAATTGCCTACTCCTATATCCCCAATCTGCAGCAATCTATCCTATAAAGGACAGGTAGGTGTCTCTACATAATCGTAAGACAAGTTTTCTACTGTATGACCGATTAACTATATAAAACAAGTTAACCGGTCATACAAAGAGCTAAAAAACACCCTCTGCTAACTTCCTACGTACATACACTTTTATTGCATATCTGCAATTGCAGTCTCTGCCTGCTTTTGATATTCATCCGCAACGCTGTTTAAATCTTTGCCAGATTTATTAACTGCCGCAAGAAGTGATTCTGCCGGTCCCCACATTACGCTCATTTGGGGAATGTTTGGCATTGGCTGGGCAGTATCAGCAGTCTTTCTCATAGCAGCTATCATTTCATCCTTTGACACCGTTGGATTTTCATAGGATTTTTGATTCGCAGGAGCGCATCTGGAGTTTTCAGCCAGATCAATTCCAAGCTGGGGTTCAGCAATTTCTTTCAGCACCTTTTCCACCGCATCCTTTTTAGTTTCGGCTGCATGCTTCATAACACCAACTCCCTGCACACCTGAATATGGCACCAGTGTATTACCGTTTGGCAGTTTGAAATCACATAAGGATTTTATTCCATAATTGATTTTAGCTTCTTTCACACCTGATATCAGCCATGGTCCGCCAATAATTGCTGCGGCTTTTCCGTCTTTAAACAGGGCATTCACCGTATTATAGTCCCCGTCCGCTTCTAATTTTGCAAACTTTTTATTATATTCAATTGCCTCCATGGTCTTTTTATCATTTAGTCCTGGCTTCGCCTGCTCATTGATAATGAACCCGCCAAATCCGTTTATAAAGGGAGCTACATTATAAGCAGTTGAATGTTGGTTCACCAAAGCATAAGTTCCTGTAGTGGCATCTGTATGGTTCTTCATGTAGGAATAAAGTTCTTCTGTGGTGGAAGGCACTTCTCCCTCCCACAAATCCTTATTATAAATAAAAAGCAGTGTTTCAAAGTAGACAGGCATCAGGTATTGAGCATCCTTATAATTCCCTGCTTTCAGCGTCATGGGAAGCATATCCGCATAAACGGTTTTATCAATCACATCCGTAATTGGTGCCAAAGCCCCCATTTCCACAAACATTCCAAGAGAATCATGGGCATACATATAAAGATCCGGTCCATTCACCTCATCGCTTCCATATAGCTTAATCTGATCTGTTAACCCGCTCTTTTGCTCGAATTTTACATTGATTCCATCATCACTTAAAGCCTCATTTAGATGATCTTCCATCAGCTGTATCATTGCCTTATCTCCATCATGCCAGATACGGATGGTATTGAGTGCTTCCTTATTCCCCTGCTTTGCTGCAACGCTGTCCGTATTTTTACTACATCCTGTAAACATTGCTGCAGTCATTGCAATACACAAAATCAGTGCCATCTTCTTCAATTCTCATGCCCTCCATTCAAAATTTAAAAACTATGTTACGAATCTCTTACCAGTCTATATTCACTGTTCCTGCCCCCGACGCTGGCACCGTAAAGCTGCGATTATCTCCACTTTGCCAAATGACATTTCCTGCCGCATTCTTCTTAATTGCTTTAAACTCAATTTTCTGACCTGCCGGAATATATACGGTTAAAATCCACTCTGGATAATTGGGACAGGCCGCAGGCCCTGCTGCTTTGCTTGGATCCCAGTTACCAAGTTCAGCACAGTTCCCTAGAATATAAACATTCTGTCCCCAGTCCGTAGACGTATTGCGAATATGAATGGTCACGGGAATGGTATCACCTGCATTTTCATCAGCCACATATATTTTAGAGGTGTCTCCGGTAAGGGTTATTGTAACTTTCTTATCTTGGGATACGGTTATTTTATCATTGGGATTCATTACATTTACTAACGTAGTCCCTGCCTTTATGGAACTTTCGGCACGTATTGACATCGTTTCAGTATCCGTTCCTTTTGAATTATGAAACGCACAAATTAATTCCTGTCCAGCATTCTTTCCGCTATCCATTCTTCTTGAAAACGCATAAGTATGCATGGAAGTCCACATCTCACGTTGTGTTCCAAAGCTTAAAGCTTCATATTTTTCCCGAAGATCATTTAAAGTCCGGATAAGCTTATATGTATTGGTGGATGTGTTAAAATAATCTTTTATTACATTGCCATTTTGATCTTTTGTTACCATGGACCAACGATTCCAGGTATCTGCAATCCCATTAATCCCCTGACCATTGGCATTTCCTCTGTTTTGCTCTGTTCCCTGGAAGACCACCGGGGTTCCCCTTGCTGTAAATATAAACGTTAACGCATTATGGAGTTTATCAACATCACCCCCAGCTTCTGTCAGAAAACGATTTCTGTCGTGATTATCAATAAATGTAACCATATCATTCAGGTGAGTGCCATAAAGATAATCCTGTGCCAAAATGGATTGAAGTGAGATTTCCGATGTGTTGTTAAAATTCTTACCATATGCAAAATCATTTACAATAGCCTGAAAAAGAGGAAAATCAAGCATACCTGTTTCAGCGTTATCTCCAACCCAATCTTTAATAAATTCCACATGCATATCAAAGTTCTCGCCAAAGGTTACAACTCCCAAATATTCCTGTAATTCATGAATATCAGATGGTTTCATACATTTTGCCGCATCCACTCTGGCCCCATCTGCCCCGGTATAGGTAAACCAGTTTTTTATAGAGTCGAACATTGCACCCTTGGCATCTTTATTATCAAAGTCAATATCATCCAGTCCACCCAGATCATGATCTTCAAGCATCTGTGTGCTTGTTGATGTATGAGGATGCTCTATGTTAAAGTTGATATCTCCTTTATTGTGATACCATGAGACATTATTAAACGGCGCCGCAGGCTGTAACTGAGTGCCCTCCTTTAATCCTGTACCGTTGGTATAATGTGCATTGCTTCCGATTCCCTGCAGATAATCTCCTACATGATTGGGAACTACATCAAAAATGACCTTAATTCCGTTTTCATGGCAAATGTTTACTAATTCCTTTAGCTTATCCTTGCTGGCCTGTGGATCTTTTGAACCGAAATAACGATTGGCCCGGTTGGGATCAAATACATTATAGCCATGATAGGCAGTTGGCCACTGTTTGCCACTGGAATCCGGTATTCCCCATAGCTGTGGGTCAGATACCGGTGAAATCCAGATTGCGGTATATCCCATTTCCCTAATGTAAGAAATCTTATCTATGATTCCCTGCCAGTCACCACCGTGCATATAACGATAATCTTCTTCTGAGTTCTCTGCATATCGAAAAGCTTCTCCAGTTGCATTATTCGTTTTATCCCCATCATAAAAACGATCAACCATAATCTGATAAATAGACTCTCCCCGTAGACTATCGGCTGCATTTACCTCCATTGGAGGTAACAGAGGCATTGTCATAATAAAACAAAGTACAAAGCTTACAATACGTTTTAAGATCTTTTTCAATACCATTTCCCCTTCCTTCTCCATTCTTGATATGTAGTTTACTGTTTTATAAAATACCGGTATTTATAAGCAAATTATAACAATGTCACTCCTAATAACAAAGTTTTTTTATACATATTGCTTGATTTTTTTAGGTAAACGATATACTATTCTAATGGAGTTTAAGAAAGGGGTGTCCAATGGCTGTTACAATAAAAGATGTTGCCAGGGAAGCCGGAGTATCCACGGCTACGGTATCTAAAATACTGAACAACAAGCCTTATATTTCAGAAAGTACGACTCAGCGTGTCATGGAAGTAATGAAGCGTCTCAATTATCATCCCAATGCACAAGCCAGTAATTTCAAATGCAAACGTACTGGCAACATTATCTTTCTTGCTGTTACGGAAATACATACTGCCTTTTATAATCCTCACATGTTTGAAATTCTATGCGGTGCGCAAAATGTAATCCGGGACAAAAACTATAATCTGTCTTTCCTGGGCGTATCTGACAAACAAGATGCTTTTGATTCAGCAAATAAAATCGTTGGTTGTAACACAGCTGATGGTATTTTGATCCATGGTTCTGCCACTTCAAGGGCATTGGTTGACTTTTTATCTAAAAACAACTTTCCACACATTATTATCGGGAGGCCCCCATTTGCCAGTCCCTCTTCCTGGATCGATACCAATAATCGTGTTTCCGGACAAATGGCAATGGAATATTTGGAAAAATGCGGCTATTCTCAGATCGCTTTTATCGGAGGACCTAAAAGCGATGAAATATCAAGGC
Source organism: Lacrimispora xylanisolvens (assembly GCF_002934545.1). Lineage (GTDB taxonomy): Bacteria > Bacillota > Clostridia > Lachnospirales > Lachnospiraceae > Lacrimispora > Lacrimispora xylanisolvens. The sequence continues at coordinate 177,255 of NZ_PTJA01000003.1, read as the reverse complement.
ACCGCCTGCAAGGTTTTGTATCGTATATGAATATTAATGGACTCACCATACAAGATGATTTTATAAAATACGGTACCTATACAAAAGAAAGCGGATTTTTAATGATGGAAGAACTCCTAAGTCAGCCCACTCTCCCCGATGCCGTTATCTGTGAAAATAATCAGATTGCAATGGGGGCCGTTGGGGCAATAGAAAAACATCAATTATCCATACCAAAGGATATGGGACTTATTACATTTGACGATTATCCTCTCTCACAGCTCATTGACCCTCCTCTGACTGTGATTGATATAGATGTCCATGAAATGGGGAAACAGGCGGCCTCTATCTTATTGAGGAAGATTAAGAATCCGGGGCTTCAAGTTCAATCCTTTGTAACTCTTCCTAATCTGATCGTTCGATCATCAACGAAAAATAAAAACCAGGTGCCATAATTCCTCTTTAGCTGCAATATATCCCAATATAAAACAAATGCATCTTGAATGGGCTTTTAATAGCTTTCTCAAGATGCATTTGTTTTTATAATTCCATTATGTTCATTATAATTCCATGACTTTAAACAATTCTTGAATGACTGTGAATATAAAACTCTTCCTGACTTGGTTGGAATTTCTTTTCCATTTTTTCAAAATTCGTATCAAACTGCTCTGCCGCTCTTTCATCTACCTCATAGACTTCGCTTTCGACATAACGCCACTTTCTCTTGTCCAGGAACCCCTCCGTTAACTCCTTTACCATCATGGCTGCCGGATAAATGCCTTCTCTAACGTAAACATCAAATTTTTTACAACTTTTAAATCCACGGGAAACGTAGTTATCCGGATTTCCAAAAATTACGATCACATCGTAGGACATTTCTTTTGCCTTTGCAAAGGAGTATTCAAGCAGGACTTTTCCATATCCCTTTCTTTGGAAGTCAGGATGAATACTTAAGGGCCCGAAGGTAAGTATCTGCTTTTCACAGTTTTCCTCATCTACCAGCTTTGCCTTGGTATACATGATATTTCCGATAATGCGATTGTCTTTTTCAAGGACAAGATCAAGTTCAGGTATGAAATCCGGATGATTTCTCATGACATGTACCATATAATGTTCACTGCATCCCGGAACATTTAAATTCCAAAAGGCCTTTCTGGTTAAATCCTCCACATTCCAGTGATCCTTTGCCTGTTCAATTCTAATGGTATAGTTCTCTATGAGTTCTCTATGTTGTTCATTTTATCCCCCTCAAAAATTATTTTTTAATTTTCAATGTTTATTCGATACCAGTTTTCTTTAATTTTTACATCGGTTCTTTGATCATAATCATATTCCAGCAATAAATTCGTTTCAATCTCCTCGTCCTCTGAATAAACGATAAATTCAGATGCCCCGAAACGAATTGCATATTGTAGAAAAGCCACATCCTCATGTCCACTTTTCCCCCCTACAGAATAGGCCATATCTTCCTTATTATCTCCTCTGTGGATTTTATCAACGACTTTTTGATACCTGCTAATCTGTAAATCTGTTTTATAACTTGTCAGCAAAGGTGATATATATGGTTCTACCAGCCAGCTGCCAGCAATGAGTACGAACGATAAGCAAACAGATCCCAGACCTTTTATTAAATATGATTTTTGTCTCCGGTTCATAATCACCTGCACGATAATTATTATAAGTAGAACGGGAACAATTATAATAGATGTAATCAGGGTCAGAGTCGTCAGGATTGCAGCAAGTGTACTAACGGCTGCTAAAATAAGTGATATGCTATGTACGGTCGCAAAACATACCAGGAAGATTCCCGGTATCGAATATACTTTCTCTATTTGTATCGGTTTTCTTAGAAAATCACTATTTTGATCCATTTGCTATCTATATTCCTTATCTTAATTTAGAAGGTATTCTTCTAATTTCTTTTGTAAAGCGGATAATAAAGAGCCTTGAGAGACTATACCCTCAAGGCTTCCCCTTACCCAATTAGTTAATAAAACTATTTAGTATATTCAATTTTCGTGTCTGCAATATAATAAATATAAACAGAAGTTTCCCGCATGGGACCTTCCGCAAAACTATGGTAAAACATTACCGGCTGCACAATAGATTTCATACCATTCCTCACGGGTCAGATAAATATCCGCTGCCTTCATACAGTCTTTTAGCCTGTCAGCATTCATCGTTCCTGTCACAGGCTGCATATGTGCCGGATGCCGAAGAATCCATGCTAATGCAATTGTGGTATTTGACACTTCATAATTTGCTGCTATTTTATCAATTGCCGCATTTAGTTTTGGGAATTTATCATTATTTAGAAAAACTCCCTCAAAAAATCCATATTGAAATGGAGACCATGGCTGTACCGTAATATCATGTAAGCGACAAAAATCAAGTACACTTCCATCACGGCTAACAGCAGTGTCATCTGCCATGTTGACATGGAGTCCTGCGGATATCATAGTGGCATTGGTGATACTAAGCTGTAACTGGTTTGCTATAATTGGTTGGTGTAAAAATTTTTCAAGCAGCTGAATCTGCATGGGATTCTGATTTGAAACGCCAAAATTACGTACTTTCCCACTGCTGTAAAGCTTATCAAATGCCTCAGCAACCTCCTCTGGCTCAACCAGTGCGTCCGGGCGATGCAAAAGAAGTACATCTAAATAATCGGTTTTCAACCGTTTCAGACTGCCGTCAACCGCCTCTAAGATATGTTCCTTTGAAAAATCAAACATCCCTTTCCGTATGCCACATTTGGATTGCAGGATTATCTTTTCTCTGACAGTACTGTTCATGTGTATGGCCTCTGCAAATAATTCTTCACATGTTCCGCCGCCATAAATATCTGCGTGATCGAAGAAATTCACTCCGCCCTCCAGAGCAGTCTGAACAAGACGCTCTGCATCGGCTGTACTCAGCTCATTAATACGCATACAGCCAACTGCAATAGTTGGCACCTGTAAATCAGATTTACCCAATTTCATATATCTCATGTTAGATTACCTCCTCATAATTTATTATAAACCTTTAAGTTAACTTTAAGTCAATACCTTATTATTATAGTTTATCGAGGTAATGACGAGGTAAAAATTACTCTATGAGAATATAGTATTACAGAATGATGTCACAACTGTCTTGGAGAAGTTCCAAAATACTGATTAAATGCTTTATAGAAATTGCTGCTATTGGGAGAAGAATCTGGGATTCTTAAATGAACGAATTCATCTGCGTACTGATTTTTATGCTGTTCAAGAAAGAAATTGAGCATAGCAGTGTCTGTGGAAAATGACGCAAGAAATTCCCGAATAAATATTTCTTTCCGAATTAACACACCGATAATGATACCTTCTTCATCTGATTCTCTTTTAGCAGCATAACCACTATAGGGTTGTCCAATATAGCAATCTATTTTGCACTTAGGGCATCATAGTCGCCACGATACGCAAATTGTAGAAAGAAAAAGTCCTGACGGTGGTACTGTTCATTGAGTCGTTTATACTTGAAAACAGCAAGCTGCAAGCTACTCTCCCTTAGCTTTTTCAAATACACTTACAAAAAAAGCGATCACATTCCATATTTTTATCGTTGCTCCGCCAAGAATTTCTCATCAACATAAACTAAAACTTTGATTTTTGATAAGTATATGGAATACTTGTCCCAACAACAACATCATCAATCTTTTCAATCATAAACCAATCATCCATGTTTCCCTGATGGTCAAAGTCAAGCGCAGGAGTAATTGCTGTAACATTTTGAAATTCTATCAGACATAAGCATTTCTTGTGCCAACGTATTTTTTGTTTTTCTGTTAAATTGAGTTTATCCTGATTATCTGCAAGTACTTTTACAATCTCATCATCGGTTAGCTTTACGTAATTTTGGACAGATTTCACGATAGCTTTCGTGGATATCTTTGCTGTCCCTTTTTCCATAAAATATAACATTTCACCTTCAAAAACTCTGCTATGTGGTATCTTGCGTCCAGCCGCCCCCCTTACAACCATAGTTTTTATTCCACTATTAATCTTATCTAATACTCTCTTACCTGTCACACCAATATTTTCACAATATACTAAATGTACCATTATAAGCTCCTCAATTCTTTTTAACTACAGGAATCCAAACTTCATATATTGCATTTTCCGGGTTTGGATTAATATAAACCTCAACATCCGGTGCATTCCCATATTCATATCCTGATGTTGGAAGCCAATCCGTTACAATTTGCTTCTCTAGTTCCTGAATGGATATATTTGTCCCGTTCCCTCTAAAAATTGCCCAAGTCGCTTCCGGCACCATGAATTCTTCCAAGCCTGTTTCTGCCTCCTGATTACTTGCTACTGCTATATAATATTTCCAGTCGGATTCCTCATTACATGAGCTGACACCTAATAGTCCCTTAACCTCTCCGTCCATCATGTTCGCCAACTTTTCTATCATACCATTTTGAGCAGCCTGTCCCCACATGGCCGGAACGACTTCAAAGTTTTTCTCAATTTCTTTTTCTAATGGAATTGATAATCCAACAATTCTAAATGCCTCTTTCTTCTCAATACGATAATCCATCACACAATCTCCTTTAATTGATATTTTGAAGCTGATGGGAGGATATGCTTTCAAACTATGCAGACCTCCTCTCGCTTCTGAAGGAGCGATACCATGTATTCGCTGAAAAGCTCTGTTAAAGGCCGTAGGTGAATCATAACCATATTTTAAAGAAACATCTATCACTTTATTACTAGCATCCTGTAGGTCTGCTGCAGCTCTTGACATTTTTCTTCGCCTAATATATTCCGATAACGGGACATCTGCCATATATGCAAACATTCTTTGAAAGTGATAAGATGAACAAAGCGTGATCTTAGATATTTCATCAAAATCAATTTCATCCGTAAGATGTTCCTCTATATAGTTAATTGCACTGTTTAATCTCTCTATCCATTCCATATCTTAACTCCTTATGTCATTATATTTGTTATAAAGCTGAATATCCTCTCTTTATCATATCGGAATAAGAGAGGTACAGCGTCAAAACTGCAATTATTTTTCAAGTGTTTCTTTTTAAAAAGCATTCCAACAACATTTACCGGGAATCCGCTTGATAATACATCCTGTGTTGTCCAAACAGATTGAAATGGCAAATAGCTTGTGATTTATTTGGTGAACAGCATAAAGGCAATGTAAGGAATAAAGCACAGGGAGCATAAAAAAATGGATAAAATAGCTCTCTTTCTGTTCTCTAAGTTCATCCCATAGCTCATAGTTGGGCGATTTTATCTCCCTTAGTCGTTCGTCATTACATTCTTACAGCGGTTATTTGAATGCTTGTAAAGCTTGTCCATAAAACCCAGCATTTCTATCAACTGTTCAGCCAGTTCGTTGTTGATACTGTGCCAACGATAACCATAACCTGGAAAATAAGGGCATAAGTCATACTCTTCGCCTTCATGAACAACCTTGATTACGGCAAGTGAGCGTGCGCCTGTTTGATCGGTCTGCACACAATATCTACATCCGTCACATTTTTTCGTGTGCTTTATGATAAAGTTTTTTATATTGGTACTTGCTGAATCAAAAGCCTTCAAGTATGTTTTCAAGCCATTTGGTATGCACAAACCAAAAACAACAGGATTTTCAAAACAGGAGTCATATCGTGCCGATATGCCTGTATGCCTGATTTTATATTCAAATCCGCCGGTTGGACGATCTTTGCTCCACACAGGGTTTGCGTAAGTCAAGGACAGCTTGCAGTCACTGGCCGTGATGTTGTAATTATCAAATCTTCTATATCCTTGTCCAATCATCCAGTTTTCAAGTTTGCGAAATGCCTCTTCCCCAAGCAGATATGCATAGATGTCGGAAGTGTACGGGTACTCTTTATCGAATAAGCAAAATGAAAACTCGGTTAAGTTACTGTCAGGACGGGTTGACAGCCAAATCCAGGCGGCAGGTAGATTTGCAAAATCGTTAATGCCAAGCCTAGAGAGGATTGCTTTTTCTCTCTTATTCCATTTCACCGGAGAACCCTGGCCCATGAGAAACATATTTTGCAGCAGGATATCTATCGTTTTACTGAATTTTCTCATATTAACCTGCAATTCAGGCTTGCCATAAGAAGATTTAATAAACCCGGGATAAGCATCATCCTCATAAAGGGATGTGACAAAAAGCAATGGCTCGTCAAAAGCTAACTGATATAGCTTCTTTATCATAATATAGAACTGTTCTTGTTCACCCACACTTACGCTCCCATGATCATCAGGAACAAACGGTGGAAGCAAATGGATATAAGCCTGCGCTATTCTTTGTTCTAAATTCTCAAAAATCATCTCTAACCTCTTCTACAGAAAAAGATATGAAGTTCAACAGGTACTCGGTTACGATACAATCTAAAGCAAGAGGAGCTAGTCCTCATATAAGTCACCGCTATTCTCTTTATTTAGGGTACCGGACAGCTCAATCATTAAGAACTTAGTCAACGCGTTGACTTTCATTTTCTGCTCCTCGGTTTCTAAATAAAAGCTACCCTCGATGACGTAAAACAATTTATCCGAATGCTCATGCACATGAAAGTCTAATGTACGATTTTCTACTTGCACAACACTAAGAACATGTTCGTTTAATAGTCCTATTTTTTTGTAGACATATAGTTCCGAATTCTTATTGACTTCATCGATTAAATTAACCACCTGCATAAATGTACCTCCGTATTATTAGTTTATTAAGAGCGCAGAGCGCATCAAGAATTGCACGTTATGCCTTATCATTGCATGATTTTATATTTACTCGGATAAAAGCTTTCCAACACCAAAACTTCCACCGTTTTTCCTTTATATGTTTCCAGCCAATTACTATATTCTGAATTATTCCATACGCTTTCGTCCTCAAATGATATTTCTTTTATCTGATATAGTGCGTATGCTACATTGTTCGGCTGTGCATGTCCTTTACTCCTACGAATAAGAGCGAGTTTTCAGAAAAGATCATTTGAACCTCCACTAATGTGTCTGCACTAATTTTATCCTAATTATGTAATAAAATAAATAAACCTGTAGTTGAATATATGCAACCTATGATTGCTTTATTTTGTGTATCTATAATAAAAGCAAGCCCGCGGATTGATAAAATCCACAGGCTTACTTTTATTTATCAATTCATTTTAGCTTCTTTACTGTGCATTTCGCTTTTCAGCTGAATTCTGAGCTCTGACATCCAGTCAGGCTCAACATCAAATTGGTCTGCAACGCAACGAATCAACCTTGCGTAACCGTATAGATTTGTAAAACGCTGCATAAGCGAATAAGACGCTTGCATTTCCTCGGTCAGGCAATGTTCTGAACGATATCCTTTTAGGAATTCTATTTTTGCTTCTTCGATCATGCTGTTGCTCAATTCCTCCTCTATACAATCGAAAACCTGAGCAATATCCATAGTATACCAGTGGTACATCCCATCGTCAAAATCTATTACGGAACAGAAATTCTTATCATAAAATACATTGTCAAACTCAAAATCGTAGTGTATGAGTCCGTAATTGTCCGTGTCAATTGACAAATTATCAAACGATGCTTTGATTTGCTTCCATTCTTTAAAAGTACATTTTGGGGCTTCGTATTCAGAAAGCGTGGCATGGATCCACTCTAAAACTTCGGCATGATCCCATTTTTTTACGTTCGGACGATATGCGGATGACAATGTGTGAAGCCTTCCCAGTGCCTTTCCGTAAGCGTACATGATATCACTGGATTTATCTGTCTTTGCAATTTGTATTCCCTTTACGCATCTAAAAGACGTGACATAATAGCGTCCCCACGGAGTATGCAAATCCAAGCACATATCTCCAGATTTACTTGAGATGGGCCTCAATGCGGGATAGTTGTTCTTTGCTAGATACTGGATGAACTCCATTTCGCCGTATAGATTTTTCTTCAGTTTTTCTTCTACAGGCGCAAGACGAAGAAAACATACCTCTCCTTGGAATCGATAGGGATATATTGCATTGGAGGATATCCGATAATAACCCAGCATATCGTCCAACCCAACGGTGTCGTGTTCCCAATACCTCTTCAAGATTTCTTTTACCAGTTCAAAATTCTCATTCAAATGTTTTAATTTAAGCATGTGTTTATCCTTTCAAAATAAAAAGCACTCCTGAAAAACAGAAGCGCATAAATTTATTGCTGAAATAATAAACAGAAGTGCTATTTCGCCATATTTATTAAGTGAGCAATATTACTTCGTTTTTCATGCATAAAATAGTTTTCATAATATTACTCACCTCCATTCAAAATTCTATTTTTATTATACAGCAATTATTCCAAAAAAGTCAAGGCTAAAATCAACATAACTTTATCAATAACACTTGATGGAAATGGTGCGTTAAGAAGATACTGCCCTGACTAATATTGACCCTGACATAATATCTTAGTATTTAACTACGGTAGGAACAACCAACGAGTTGATAAACGGCAGGAATGGATTTGCCCCGTTCACTGATTTTGCGGCCATCCCGGCAATAGCCGCTATCCATATTAAGGCTAATGCACTTTAGGAAATGCGCGGAAATAAAATCGTTATCAACAATCCATCGGATGTGTTACTTGCACGAATTATCCCGCCGTGTTCCTCTACAATCCACCTTGCTATGGATAAGCCAAGACCCGTACCTCCTTTTTTTCGCGTTCGGGAATTGTCGGCTTTGTAAAAACGTTCAAAAATATGTGCAAGATTTTCTTCCGATACACCGGGGCCATTATCTTCTACTTCAATAAAGATATATTTATCTTTTTGATAAGCCCTGACGTTAATCTTTCCGCCTACGATAGAATACTTTGCACTATTATCTAATAGAATGCGTATTAACTGCTTAATAAGAGAAGCGTCAGCCCTAATATGAAAATTTTCTGTTTCCAGCTTATAGGTGTGAGTATCATCAATAAGTATGGAATCATGTATGATACTGTCTAGTAATTCCGGTAGGTCTACTTCTTTAAAATCAATTTTCAGACGGTTTTGGTCGGCATTAGCCAGAAAGAGCAGGCGCTCTACCAGCTTATTCATGTATACCGCTTCCCGCTTAATAGAAGCAACCGCCTCCGCTTGCACAGATTCATCATTTTTGCCCCATCGCTCCATCAAGTCCGAATATCCCTGTATGACAAGCAACGGCGTTCGCAATTCATGGGAAGCGTCTGAAACAAACTGTTCTTGATTTTTATAAACTTTCCAAATCCTATCCAGCAGTTCATTGAATGTTTCAGCTAATAGTTTTAATTCATTCTGAGAATTTGCCACATCAAGACGTACATCTAAGCCACCGTTATTTATTGTGTTAATCATTTCGTGAATCGGTTTTACTGTACGCCTTGTGGTGATTGATGTAATAAACAGAATAAATGCAACAAGAATTACAGATGCACCAATCAGAAAAATAAGCATAGTCCGGATTGCTTTCCATTCTTTTGCCAATGTTTTTGTGATAACGATCTCATAGCTCTCCGGTCCGCTTTGTACCGTAAACCGATATATAATCTCCACACCGTCAATTACAACTTCCGAGGGGGCAAATGCTCCGCTCGCTGGCGACATTGTTACGACAATGGCGCTATTTTCAGCATAGGAGGGAATTATATCACTATACCCTTCCTTAACAAAATCACTGATTACCCGTGAATGATCTTCCAATACAAGAGTTGCGCCTTCAAACATAATGCTGGAAAACGCTTGATATATTCCACAGCCTAACGCTAAAAATATAAGGCCGAACAGCACGATATTGGTAATAGTGGATTTTACGACAATGGACCGATTGATTTTAGATCTTATCTTTGATAACATATCCTATCCCCCTGACTGTCTGTATCATCCTCTCCGGCATGAGGGGTTCCAATTTTTGACGAATACTTTTGATGTATACGTCCACAACATTTGTATTGTCATAAAAATCATACCCCCAAACACTTTCAATGATTTTTTCCCGTGAGAGGACGATGTTTTTATTTTTTAGCAGGTATACAAGCAGGTCATATTCTCTCTTTGTTAGCTGGATTTCCTCTCCGGCTATGGTAACAGTCCGGGAAGAAACATGTAGTTGCAGCTCCCCATACTGGAGAATGTTATCTGTTTCGTCTTTTCGGAAAACAACTCTTATTCTTGCCAGCAATTCTTCCATGAAGAAAGGCTTTGCAATATAATCATTTGCGCCACTGTCCAACCCGGCCACCTTATCGGACACTTCCCCTTTAGACGTTAGCATAATAATAGGCGTGTTTTTTTCTTTTCTAATTTTTCGCAATACTTCCAATCCGCTCATTTCTGGTAACAGAATATCCAGCAGTATCAAATCATAATCTTCTTCTAAAGCACAATCCAAGCCGGATTTTCCATTGTCCTGAATAACAAGCGCATACCCTTCATGTTTAAGCTCCAATTCTAAATAACGGGCTATAGCTACATCATCTTCTATCAATAGAATTTTGTTCATAGTGCATCCTCTCTATACTTTCTTATATATTTTTCACAAAAAGGCCTTTATTTTAGCCCATTTACGAAATTGGTTTAAAAGATATTGTAGCTTATTCAAGAGCTTAGCATGTTCCCCAGCCGCCCTGCGAACACCGCACGCATCATACATAACCTTCTACTGCACAAGTTCAAGTAAAGAGCAAGTAAACTCATGCCGTAGCCCCGTATTGCTTCATATCCCCTTGGTAGACAGGAATTGCCTGGCACTTTATTAGCTCTTGTAATAACACTTGTGGCCGCACCAAATTCAAAGGCGTTGTGAAATTCATAATACCGGCTTTTTGTAACACATAAGCGACAAATTCCGAACATATAAAACTGTTACTGCTCTGTACCTCTATATTGAAAAGATTACTAATCAGCTTCGTTATACTATAATGGTATTTATTTGGGTTCCGGGCAAAACAGCTTACAATTTTCGCCGCTTTATTGTACTGTACCTCAGTTACATTCATTTCCAAAACTATACCGGGTAGAGTTTTTAGTCGTCCGTAGTATCCAGCCGAATATGTTTCTTTCCGAAAACCGGCTATTATTGGTATCCAGTTAGACCGACGTCCAAATCCATGTAATGAATACAGGTTTTTGTCCAATGAAATCGCAGCATGTGTTACTTCATCTCTTTTTATAAGAGAAACCAATCTACCAATAGGAGATTTTGTCTTAATAAGTGATATATATATTTTCGCCACTTGCATTCCCTCACTTCTCGCGTTTTTTTACAGCTATATCATAACAAGTAAAAATGAGAAACAAGGGGGAGCTTTTCTGAAAATTTGCTATAAATTCATTGAAGAATAACTCTGTTTCCATATGTTTCTGCAAAACGGCAAGCAATGTGACTGCGGCCACAGTCACGAAATGCTGCTTGTTGGGGAGCCACCCAAAACCCTGCCCACTTCAGGCCAAGTTGGGGCTGTTGACAAAGTGGATATTTTTCAGGTGAAATACTGATTTTTATAGATTTGACATAAAGAGATACTTGTTTTCCCCTATAACTGGAAACAGATAGGCAGATACCAAGCTGATTTTAACTACATGCTATACACCTGATCAGGCGTTTCAGGTTCATTGCCGTCGCCGATAAGAGACAGTGTGTTTCCGCTGCCTCTATTCCGCGCCTGTAAAGATACCTTAGATTATTATCTCGTTTCTGTGTCCCAAATGTACCCTCACACCAAATCTGGCGTTTATTTAGTGATCTTTATACTCCACCGACCCATCCCGTGCATGATGTGCCTTAACGATTGCTTCAAAAATATTAACTTGTATTCTTCGGCTTGTCTGGCTTGGGGCAAGTTCCAATGAAATAAGCCTCGCCAGGTTCTCAGACTGGGGAAGAGTCGTACAAATCTCACCATTACGATAAAGTACAATGCAGTCTGCGGATAAGGAAAAGTCCTCGACCTCTTCAACTGATACACATTTCCCAGCTCAATCACTTCGCTTTCGCTCCGGCTCTGCTGTTCCCGTTCCTACGCTTAAACCCGTCGTTGCCGATTCGGCTCCAAGGACTCGGTACAGATGGATTGGTTAGTTTCTTTTCTGGCAGGGTTTCCCTGCTATATTTCATCAGCTTACTAAGTCTAACAGAATAACTTCTGCTAGCCAGAGGAATCAAGGCTTTATCTTGATTCGCAGCTCGCACTTCCTTTTAAGTATCCTATTATTTCTGATACTGAGTATTTTGGTGGAATTCGTATTAACATGTGTACATGATCTGGCATACATTGCGCTTAAACTTGATGCTATGAAGAGTGGAATGGTACTTTATGATTCTTTTTATAACAACTATGTTACTTTGGGCGAGGTGGTTGGAAAAGCATGGGGGGGAAGGAAAAAAATATTCCTCATAGGTTAACTACCTTTCATACAACGAAAAAACCAGGTAAGAAATCCGCTTCCCAGTTGCGGATTTCCTTCCCGACTGGCACTCTCTTCACAAAGGTATAGCGCACCAGATTTTACGCAAAGTTCGCGTCCCAAGGGGGGCTTCGCCCCCTTGGAATCCCACTGAAAATAATACTTATTTGTCAAATCCATATGTCTTCATGCCTATTTTTCTTTATCCTCATATTTATTGTCACGATTCCAATAAAAATAATAGTTACGAAAAGCATTGGCTAAACACACAATGATAATTACTCCCAGCAAAATCAAGCCCTCTATTGAAGAGAATAACTGCCTTACACTATTTTTTCCACTTGTAACGATAATAAATAACGCAACAAGAATTCCCGGCAAGTAAATATGAAGAAACCGTAACCATTTTTTTCTACCATGCTTGTATTCTTCTTTTGTTTCTGCCATATCTTTTCTTGTACATCTAACGATTGCTACCGGAAGCCCTCCCCCTCTTGCGTAATTTCGTTCAGCACTATACTCTATCCCATCGAGTGTGAATTCTGGATACATCCCCTTCTTTGTGAATTCAATCTCCATATCTCGTTCCATTGCATATTTGTAAAGTACATTTTCAAAATCATAGCTATTTATTATCGCATCATCTGGAGTAAAAGTAATGACTCTCTCATGTTCATAATCAATAACTTCCTTGTAATCCTTAATCCATGAAGTGAAAAAATGCTCTTTTTCCATACTTTGCAGATATTCTTCTACATTTAATTCATCTATAGTAATCTGCTTTTTCTTCAATGCCTTGCAAAACTCAATGGCATTTTTGTCATCACTTATTCTTTTTTCTAATATATGCTGTTGTTTGTCCAAGGAATTTGACAGGTTCTCCTTATCATGCAAAACCAGTTTAATTTGTTCTAATGGCATATCAAGCATGCGAAGCATCTTAATTACTTTTAGTATTCTGACGTCATTCTCTGAATATTCCCGATATCCATTATCAGGATTACGCTTTGTTGAAAACAACTCTGCTTTTTCATAAAATCTGATATTTTGTGCAGATACTCCTGTCCTTTGTTCCACTTCTTTAATGTTCATAGATATACCTCCTTATGAGGTGATTGTAAACCCTATACAAACTATAAAGTCAATAGAAATATATAAAAAATACTGGCTATTTCATGTTTTCTGCATACTTTAATCGTAATGCATGATCGTACCAGGCTGGCACAACCTCTTTAAAATTATTATAATTTTTAAAAGCAATTTCACACCTTTTTTTCATACCCTCTATTTCTGCACTGCCAAATTTTTCGGCCCACTCGACAGAATACAGCGATGCATGTGCAACATAAACAGCAAGAGTTTCCCAAAAGTCAGTTGGAATGGCATCATTAAAATACTCATCAATCTGGCCAACGCAATATGGAATACTCTCTTCTATCCCAAAGCTTTCTAACTTATAAAACTCTTCATACGGATCTCCGACTTCCCAACGATTAAAATCAATAACTCCTATTTTTTCATTTTGAACATAAATCAGATTTCCCGGATGATAATCTCCATGTAAATATGTGGGTGCTTTTCTCCACATTTTATTAATATTTTGTTTCACAAACCGTATTGCATCTTCATCATTTGGAACTCTTACCTTGGAATTCTCATATTTCTCAAGCTGTAATAATTTTTTATCTACTTTTGTTTTTTGAGGTAAATCTTCTTTATGAACATATATGCTATGAATCTCTTTAAGAATTTTCCCCGCCTGTCTTCCCAAAAGATATTGCTGTTGCTCTGACAATTTTCCCAACTCGTCCTCTAAATCTCTTCCTTCCACCCAAGATAAAATCATGTAAACACTATTTCCATTATTACATATTCCAAAGGAAAGTGGTTCCGACATTGTGAATCCCGATTTTGTAAATTTACGAATTATGTCGTACTCTTTTTTCTTTATATCAAATTCACTTACATCTGAGATTCGTAATAATAAATGCTCTCCTAAATCCGTTGTTACAAGATACTTTTTATCCATCGAATATCCCTTTTCAATTAACACAATTTCTTTCCATGATTTGTAATCCGGAATATCCATATATAAATTAGTATTCATAAACTACCATCTCCTTAAATAAAATCTTTGTTCTGGATATTCATTTTCAAAAAAGCATAATTCTCCCTCCTCAAACCCTGCTTTCTTATAAAAAGCCCGTGGAGCAGTTCCCTTTTCATCTTCTTCTCGAAATGTTTCCACAACAATCGGTCTGTTTTTGTCCATTCTGTCAAGCATAACCTTAACCATCTTCGAAGCTATATGTTTTCTTCGAAACTCTGGATGCACCGCCATACAACAAAGCATGTTATGCTTTATTGAAAATAAGAGAATACCTACAACCATATTCCCAAACAACGCACATATGGCTGTTCCCCTATCTATATTTTTCTTTACAGTATTCTTATATTCAATTACTTTTTCCTCTGTTTCTAATCCCGGGAAATTCCATTTTACGATTTCAACCATACTCATCCATGATGAAAGATTTTCATTGCTCGCATATGTAATCTTAATTGCCGAATCTTCATTACGAAATGTATTGTACCAACTATCTAATTCAAAGAGTTTATCTAAAAACCAATAAGGTATAAAGGTTCCTTCTTGCTGCATTTTTAGTACTTCCTCTTTATCAGCCCATCTAACAGCCTGCACCTCTTCCTTCTGTAATTTAATGTGTGAAAGATCAACATCATTTTTTACTATATAAAAATCATCAAACCCATTTCTAAATGTTGTCGTGAACTTTGGAAGCACGTCTGACAGATCCATTTTTAATCCTAATTCTTCTGCTAACTCTCTTTCAGCCGCTTGACTACTACTCTCTCCAGCAATTGCAGAACCTCCTACCGATAAATCCCACATATTTGGCCATCCGCTTTTAAATGGCTGACGCTGTTGAATTAACAACTGATTCTTATTATTAAAAATACATACATGAATCACAAGATGGTATTCATCGTCAGACAGTTTTTCACCTCTTTTCTGCAACTTTCCAGTCTTTAATCGTTCTTTTGTATATATATCCCATAATTCCATTTTTTCATTTTTATCACTCATTTGATTCCTCCAATTCTTAAATTAATATGCATACCATCATTTGCCAACATAATAATTTTACTATAATTTCAAAAAATGTATAGACTTGTATTTAAAAATATAGTATACTGTAAAATGAAGTGTGCCTAAAATCGACTTTTAGGCGCACTTCATTTATGTGGTCATAGTGTACAACTGTTAATACTGTAAATCGTATCACATTTTGTGTACTCATAAATAATTATATCTCGATTCTTAAAACAATTCAGTAGATTCTTTCATATATCCTTTCCCCTTATTTCATTTTACTCAAAAATATAGGACCTTTACCATTAGTTGTAATATACTAAAATAGCTCCATTTTTCTCATAGAATCCCAATTTTAATGAATATTTTTCTTTTTTTATAGAACAATAATACAATGGCATTACTATGGAAGTAATTCATAAAATTGCTCTGTGAACTTAAGAGCTGCCCCCAATCCGTTTACCGGTTTATTAATATATTTGTTCATATAAGAAATCCAGGCAGCCTTTAAATAGGTTGTTTGTTTTATATTTAAAAAATAAATTATGTCAGGAGATTATTATGGGAATTATTGGTTGGATTATCATTGGTGCTATTGCTGGTTGGCTCGCCAGCATGGTTACTGGGAACGATAAAAAGATGGGAGCTTTCGCAAATATTATAGTGGGCGTTATTGGTGGCCTTATCGGAGGATTCATCATGAGTTTACTAGGCGGAACAGGCATTTCCGGCTTTAATCTTTGGAGTCTTTTGGTTGCCTTTATAGGCTCATTAATTGTTTTGTGGATATTTAATAAAATCAACAAATAAAATAAAGAGTGGAGGTATAATTTTTGAATGATTCAATTAAAAGTAAAACCGATAAAGTTGTAGGTACTATCAAAGAAAATATTGGAAAAGCTATGGATTCTGAGCAGATGGAACTGAGTGGTAAATTGCAAAATCTTGCCGGAGAAGCCAGAGGCAAGGTTGAAGAGACTATGGGAAAATCTGTACAAATCAGTGAGGATATCAAAGAATCAATTGCTGATAAGGCGAATGATTTAATTGATTCAGTGAGGAGAAAAAATTAATAAGTACTTGTTAATCAACACTCTATGGAACAAGAAACTATTTCAATTGAAAATCTCCCTGGTTATTTAATTGTGCAGCTGGAAAAATAACTGTTCCTGAAAAACTAATTTTAATCATTAACCTTGAGACGCCCGTGACCTAAAGGAGCTCTTGCATAGGCTCCTTTTATATTCATCACGTAATATTGATATCTTTGAAAAGGCGACTTCCATTTGAAAACCTCCAGAAATTTGGTTGCCAAATGGTTGTCATCGCCCGCAGTTTGCAGAATATCAAATATTGAAAATCCTTATTTTATGTGTGATAGCAAGCATACAGTTTCAACGTTTGCAGTCGAAGGAAACATGTCCACACAACACACCTTAACCACCTCATATCCCCTCATCTGCAGCACTTCTAAATCTCTCACCAGACTCGTCGGCTTACAGGACACATAAACCAGCCTGTCTACCCCGAAATCAATAATCTTCCCCAACGCCTTGGGATGGATCCCATCTCTGGGCGGATCCAGAATAATAAGATCCGGCTTATCTTCCAGTTCATCAATCACCTTTAAAACATCCCCCGCGATAAACTCGCAGTTATCCAGGCAGTTTCGCGCAGCGTTCTCTCTTGCCGCCTCCACGGCCTCCTCTACAATCTCCACACCCACCACTTTTTTTGCAACAGGTGCAATAATCTGGGCAATCGTTCCAGTACCGCTATATAAATCAAATACCACCTTATCTTTTGTTTCTCCTACATACCCTCTTGTGGTTTCATACAGCACTTCCGCCCCCAGAGAATTGGTCTGAAAGAAAGAAAACGGTGAAATTTTAAACTTCAGTCCCAGTAATTCCTCATAAAAATAATCCTGTCCATATAAAATATCTGTCCGGTCACTCTTTACCACATCTGCCAGACTGTCATTTAATGTATGGAGAATTCCAACAATTTTTCCATTCAGTTTCAAGTTAAGCAGCACATCAGCAAAAGGCTTTAAATCAAGTTCCTCCTGAGTCGTAGTAACAAGATCAACCAGAATCTCTCCTGTTTTCACCGCTCTGCGCACCAGAAGATGACGCAGATATCCGGTATGCTGCATCTTCTTATAAAATCCGACCCCTAAGTCTTCAAAATAATCCTTAGCCGCCTTTAAAATATCACAAAAATCCGTATCCACAATCTTACATTCTGTCGTCGTCACCACATCATAAAAACTTCCTCTTTTATGCATGCCCAGGGAAAGAGGACCATCCTTATATTCATCTCCAAAGGAAAATTCCATCTTATTACGATATTCATCTTCAGTCGGGCTTGGTTTAATTCCTTCAAATATAAAATCACCTGTCACAACACCATCTAACAGGGATTTCACCTGCTGTTCCTTAATCTTTAACTGTTCTTCGTAAGGAATAGTCTGATAGGTGCAGCCCCCGCAGATTCCAAAATGAGGGCAGGGATCTTTTGCGTATTCCAGAGGGGACCTCTCTAAAACTTCAAGAATCCGGCCTTCGCATTTGCCTCCTCTTTTTTTATTAATCATCACTTTCAATTTCTGTCCGGGAAGTGCGTGCTTTACACCAATTCTTCCTTCCGGTAGTTCTATCATGCCTTTATCCGGAAATTCAAACCGTCCGATTGTACCTTCATATATCTCACCCTTTTTCACTTATGCTGACTCCTTTTATTCTCTTAAATTTTCATTTAAATTATATATTCTGTCATGTAAAAGAGCGTGTCTCACTTTCTGAGGCACGCTCTCCTTTTAA
Organism: Lacrimispora xylanisolvens; assembly: GCF_002934545.1. Classification (GTDB taxonomy): domain Bacteria; phylum Bacillota; class Clostridia; order Lachnospirales; family Lachnospiraceae; genus Lacrimispora; species Lacrimispora xylanisolvens. The sequence goes on along the minus strand of NZ_PTJA01000003.1, from coordinate 158,952 downwards.
TGCCAGATTTTATTCTTCGGAACTAGCTTCCGACTTCTCATCCTCAAAGAAATCATCGTCGAAATCATCATCAAAATCGTCTTCAAAATCTTCCAGATAATCCGGAGTAAAGAAACGATATACGGTGTAAGCAATTCCAGCTACTGCCGCTACTGCGCCTATGATCGCGAGTATCCAGAGGATACAGTTTTTCTTCTTTTCTTCCTGTTCTCTTTTATGAAGCAATTCATTCACTCTGCTTGAGTTCATAAGATCTTCCAGTTTGCTCATAGCTTCTTTGCTCATTGCATCAAATCTGTTCATGTCTCCACGTCCTTTCTGAGAGCCCTGCTTTCATTCATATCCTTTACGGCATAGATTTCTCTCTTTGCCTGTAGCAGTTATTATACCATTATATTGCCTTTTTTACTATGGTTTTTGGTTTTTTTTAAAATTTTAAGTAATTTAAATTATTCTCTCACAAGCTTCAGTTTTGCAAATGAAGCAAACATTTTTTTCACACCTGCCTGGTCAAAGTGAACCGTTACTTCGAAATCTCTTCCACCATCTTTGATTTCCTTTACCTCACCGATACCGAATTTGATATGGCTGACCCGGTCTCCCTCTTTGTAACCAAGAGAAAGCGGCTTTTCAATCGTAAATGCTTTTCCGAATCCAGGAGTCGTTGCAGGCTTTGATGTTTTTGAGGCATATGCGTTGCTGCCTGGTCCAAAGCTGCTGACACCAGCCGTCCGTCCTGCTGCCCCGCTATTGCCCCATGGAAGACCGCTGTCGTCAAAATCGGACTGGGCTCTGGAAGAAAGTCTTTGCTCCAGTCTGCTGGAGTCCAATAATTCCGCTGGAATTTCTTCCACAAACCGGCTGATCTTAGAATACCTGGTTTCGCCATTTACCATACGCTGTCTTGCACCAGTCATCATAAGAAACTTCTGAGCTCTGGTAATACCAACGTAGCAAAGTCTCCGTTCTTCTTCCACATCCTCTTTATTATCGGAAGAAATAGACATCATACTTGGGAATAAACCATCTTCCATACCGCTTAAATAGACTCTTGGGAACTCAAGTCCCTTGGCGCTGTGAAGCGTCATCAGCGTGACACGGTTTTCTGATTCATCCATTCGGTCTACATCGGCAACAAGTGCAACCTCCTCCAGAAACTCACTTAATTCCGGATGCTCATGCTCGCCTTCAAAGCTGACTGCTTTGTTGATCAACTCTTCTATATTCTCCAGTCGGGTCTGATATTCGATTTCCCCCTCTGCTTCCAGTTCTTTCTGATAGCCGGTTTCATCAAGGATATCTTCAATCAATTCGTGAATACTATAGGTTTCTTCTGTCAGCCGGTCTCTGAAATCTTCTATCTTTTCCGTAAATCCAAGAACTTTATCCGCTGTCTTCCCAAGCCCCGGAACAGCTTTTACCCTGCAGAATGCATCGTAGATACCCAATCCACGTTCGGAAGCAAATGCCTGGACCTTGCCGATACTGGTTGTACCAATTCCCCTTTTAGGGACATTGATTACTCTTAAGACAGATAAGTCATCTCTTCCGTTTGCGATTGTTTTTAAATAAGCTAAAATGTCCTTGATCTCTTTTCTCTGATAGAAATTAACGCCGCCCACCATACGGTATGGGACGTTATGCTGAAGACATTTTTCCTCGATCAGACGGGACTGGGCATTTGTACGGTATAAAACGGCACAGTCCTGATAATCAGACGAACTGTTTAATATATCACGGACAATGGCATCCGCCTCCTCCGTCGCATTTTCAAACTGCTTAAACTGAACCATGGGGCCTTCTTCATTGGAAGTCCATAAGGTTTTATCCTTTCGGCCTCTGTTGTGACGGATCACCTCGTTGGCAGCCTGTAAAATATTCTGGCTTGAGCGGTAATTCTGTTCCAGTTTAATTACCTTTGCGCCAGTATAAGATTTTTCAAAGTTTAAAATGTTCTCAATATTGGCACCACGGAACTTATAAATGGACTGATCATCATCACCCACAACACAAAGATTCTTATATTTTCCCGCAAGCAGGCTGATTAAACGGAACTGAGCCGTATTGGTGTCCTGATACTCGTCCACCATAATGTAGCGGAAGCGCTCCTGATAGTAGTTTAAGACTTCCGGGTTATTCTGAAACAACTCCACAGTCTTCATAATCAGATCATCAAAGTCCAGTGCATTGTTCTTCTTTAACTCACTTTGGTACTCTTTGTACACAGAAGCTGCTTTCTTCTGGCGGAAATCGCCGGAAGAGTTGAGTTCAAACTCCGCCGCACTTATCAACTCATTCTTGGCTGTGGAAATCAGCCCCAGCATCGCACGGTCTTTGTATACCTTGGGATCTATGTCCAGCTTTTTTAATACATGCCGCATCAGAGTCTTCTGGTCATCTGAATCGTATATGGTAAAATTAGTAGTATATCCAAGACTTTCTATATGCCTTCTTAAGATACGCACACAGGAAGAATGAAATGTGGAAACCCAGATGCTGTCAGCTCCAAATCCTACCAGACGATCCACACGTTCTCTCATTTCTCCTGCAGCTTTATTGGTAAATGTTATAGCAAGTATGTTCCAGGGATTCACACCCTTTTCTTCTATTAAATAGGCAATCCGGTGCGTAAGAACTCTGGTTTTACCAGAGCCCGCTCCTGCCAGCACAAGAAGCGGTCCCTCCGTTTGAAGTACCGCCTCTTTCTGCATAGAATTTAATGTATCATAAATACTCATAAATTGTACGCTTTTTCCTTTCCTTGTTCCTGCCCGCTTTTTAGGGCATAGAGGGATGCCGCAGGCACCTTGTTCCTGCCCGTTTTTCAGGCATAGAGGGATGCCGCAGGCACCTTGTTCCTGCCCGCTTTTCAGGGTATAGAGAGATGCCGCAGGCACCATAGCTTCAGCTCAGCTTCAAATAGGCTTTCAGGGAATCCATATGTTCCAGTGCCAGCCGTCTTCCCTCCTGATACAGCGCCTCCAGTTTCCTTTTGTCCTGCTCTGTTCTTTGAACTGTCACGTGATGATCCGGACGGATTACATAGATTCTGCCCTCTTTTTCCAGACGGTCAATCTCCTCCTGCATCCGGTTATATCTCTCCGGAACGTCCTCCAGCGCCTTTAAAAATCTGGGAAGAGGTGCGAAATAGCGCTCATACCCTTTTTTCGTCCATTTATCAAGGGGCGGTTTCCGATAACCCGGTTCTCTGGTGAGAACCAGCACAACCTTTTCATACCCCAGATCAATCGCTCTTTGATAAGCCACTGGCATGGAGCAGCCGCCATCTAAGTACTTCTTTCCTTCCACCGTAATCATTCTGGAAAGTATGGGAATGCTGCTGGAAGCTTTCACCGCATCGATGAAATTATCACATCTGCTCTTTTCAAAATATTCTGGCTTTCCCGTCTTACAACGGGTTGCAACCACTTCAAAAATCTGTTCAGACTTATAGAATGTGTCATAATCAAAGGGAACCAATGTATTGCTTAATTCCCCAAACAGGAAGTCAAAGTTAAAGATCGAACGTTTTTCCACTAAGTTCCGGAAACTTAAAAAACGTTTGTCATTGACATAATCCAAATCCACTTTTATGGTTCTGCCTATCTGCTTGCTGACATAACTCATACCTGACATGGAACCGGCCGATACACCATTTACATAGGACATCTCAATCCCCTGTTCCATGAACACATCCAACACTCCTGCAGTAAATACTCCCCGCAGGGATCCCCCTTCTAGAACTAAAGCTCCTTCTGTCATCTTAAATCACCTCGCCTACTATTTTATTTCATTTATCCGGTCCGGTCAATCCCTTTCGATATCGCCAGGCAAACTTGAGAGTTGAAAAAGCAAATTTCATGCCCCAGGAGACAGTTCACAATCACCCTTTTATATAATATATGATATCTTTATAACTCCTTCTGACAGCAATAGAAAGAGAAGGGGCATAGATAACTTCTTTATCAGCCCTCTACCCCTTCTCTCCGATATTCCGACCTTCTCTATCCCCGTTTTAGGCAGGTTAGCAGTCGATCCTATATTTTTGCCTCGCCATTCTGAGTTTGCGTGGCATAGATGGCATTTATTTCCTACACCTGCCCCTTTTCTTCAATCTTATAACTACTTTTATATTGCTTGAGGCATAGTAGCAGATAGGTCTTGTTCAGTGCCCCTCACCTAAGGGACTCAAAACCAAACTGCCCTGAACAGCAAGAACCACCGGAACATCTATACTCTTTTAAAAAAGTTCATAATAAAATCAGCCATTACGCGAACTGGCTTTGGTACAATTGATAATAAGCACCTTCCAGTTTCATTAACTCGTCATGGCTTCCTGCTTCCCTAATTGTACCCTGATCGATAACGAAGATCCGGTCTGCCTTGCGGATGGTGGATAATCTGTGGGCGATAATAAAGGAAGTCCGTTCCTTTAAAAGCACTTCAATTCCCTTTTGAACCAGCAGTTCCGTATGGGTATCAATGCTGGAAGTCGCCTCATCAAGAATAAGAATGCCGGGCTTTGATACCATGGTTCTTGCAAAGGCTAAAAGCTGTCTCTGGCCGATGGAAAGGCCGGCTCCTCGTTCACTGATTTCCGTATCATATCCTTTTTCCGTCTTCATAATAAACTCATGGGCGTTAACTGCTTTGGCAGCCTCTTCAATCTCTTCATCGGTGGCATTTAACCGGCCGTAACGAATGTTATCCCGAATAGTTCCGGAAAAGAGGAAATTGTCCTGGGTCATAATGCCCATCTGGCTTCTTAAACTCTTTAATGTCACACTTCTTATCTCCTGATCGTCAATAAAGATCTCTCCGCCAGTCACTTCATAGAAACGGCTGATCAGGTTTACAATGGTCGTTTTCCCTGCACCTGTCGGCCCTACCAGAGCGATAGTCTCACCTGGTTTTACCGAAAAGCTTACGTGATCCAGGATCAGACGGTCCGGCTCATCTCCATAGGCGAAGGAAACTTCTTCAAACCGTACCTCACCCTTTAACTCCTTTAATTCTACTGCATTCTCTTCATCCTTAATCTCAACTTCCGTATCTATGATATCAAAGATTCGCTCCGCAGCTGAGATATTGGTAGTCAGCTTATTATAGAAGTTGGCAAGATTACGTATGGGACTCCAGAACATGGCGATGTATGTGGAAAATGCAAGAAACGTACCAATTCCGATCTGTTCCACTCCCACCACTTTTATACCGATAAAATAAAGCAAAAATCCACCCATTCCCCAGGTTATTTCAACAAGAGGACCGAACGCATCAGCAACGATTACCGCATCAATAAAGGAACGGTAATGCTGGTCTACCAGATCATGAAACACCTCTTTTGTCTCATCCTCAGCAGCATAGCTTTGTATAATCCTGATTCCCGATAAGTCTTCGTGAACGTAGCCATTTAAATTAGAAGTTTTCTTTCTGTATACCCGCCATCTTTTATGGACATTGGTCTGAATAAAAAACATACCGACCGCCAGAATGGGAATTGTCAGCAAAGCTGCCATCGCCAGACGGTAATTCTTAATCAGCATAATGCTGAGAACACAGATCACCGTAATGAAATCCGGAATCAGCTGGGTAACACTATCCGATAATACATCTTTTAGTGAATTTACATCACCAATAATTCTTGCAAGTACTTTTCCTGTGGGGCGGCTGTCAAAGAAGCCAAACCCCAGAGACTGGATATGCTGATATAGTTCCTCTCTGATGTTTAAAAGCACACGGTTTGAAACTTCCGCCATGATACGCATACGAACCTTGGTACCCACTAAAAACAGCAGAAATAATCCAATTGCTCCAATTCCCACATATAAAAGTCCATTGATATCCTTTTGTGCCACACATACGTTTACCGCATACTCCATCAATAGAGGAGCCAGCATACTGATGGTAATGGTGCCGCCCATAATAAACAGAACAAGCACTATTTTCTTTTTATAAGCAAGCAGATAACGAAACAGACGGATTATGGTATCTTTTTTCAATACCTCTTTCTGTTCCTCATCGATTCTGCTGGTATTTACTGACATAGTGCAGCCTCCTCTCCATACTGAACCTCATAGGTTCTGTAATACTGTCCCCGTTTCTCCATAAGCTCCTCATGAGTTCCACGCTCGATAATCTTTCCGTCTTCCAGAATCAGAATCTCATCCGCTCTGCGCACAGCTGATATTCTGTGGGCAATGACAATTTTAGAACTGTTTTTCAGTTCTGACAAATGAGATTCGATCTCCCTCTCGGTTTCCATATCAAGAGCAGAGGTGGAGTCATCAAGAATTAAAATAGGCGTTTCCTTTGCAATGGCTCTGGCTATACTGATTCTCTGTTTCTGACCTCCGGATAAGCCTACGCCTCTTTCCCCGATTACCGTATCATACTGCTCTGACAGCTTCTGAATGAAGCTGTGTGCCTCTGCGGAAATTGCTGCCTGCTGAACGCTTTCCCACTCCGTAGCATCCTTATTTCCGGTTTTGATATTCTCGGAAATGCTGTCGGAAAAGAGAAATACATCCTGCATAACCACCGAAATCTGTCCTCTCAGTAAGGGAAGCGGCAGATCTTTAATGTTTATTCCGTCAAGCAGAATCTCTCCCGCTGTTACATCATAGAAACGCTCGATCAGATTGACAATCGATGTCTTTCCAGAACCGGTGACGCCCATAATTCCCAGTGTCTTTCCTTTTTCCAGGGTGAAATTAATATCATTTAAGATGTCTTTTCCATCCAGTTCAAAATCTACATGCTGAAAGGTAAGCTCCCCTTTCACAACTTCCGGAAGAACTGGTTTGTCGGGATCTGCAATCACCGGTTTTTCTTCCATGATCTTTTTAATCTTCTTATTGGAAGCAAAGGCTGCCGCAAGATCATTGCTTAACCAGCCCACCATTTCCATGGGCCAGATGATATTGTTTGCATATTCGGAAAATGCTCCCAAATCACCAATGGACATCTTTCCCTTAATTACAAGAATTCCGCCGATGACGATGACTGACATCATAAGGAATTTAGACAGGAATGAGATGTTTGGCTGGAACCGGATCAGCAGCTTTGCCTGACTCATGTTTAAGTCATAGTACTGCTTGTTGTGCTTCTTAAATTTACTGATTTCATAGTCTTCTCTGGCAAATGCCTTAACTGTCCTGACTCCCGCCAGATTCTCCTGGGCAACCGTATTGAGCTCAGCAGTCTGTTCGCTGATCTTGTCGTAAACCTCACCCAGCCCTTTTTCCATCTTTAACGCATACCAGGCAATAATCGGCATGATGACGATAGGAATCAGTGTCAGGACAGGACTTAACCGAAGCATACACACAAGAACAATGATGGTGTGAATGGAGCATTCCAACACAAGCATTCCCACAAAACCAAAGGCATTCCAGATCCGCTCTGCATCATCCTTAATCCGGGCCATCAGCTCTCCCGTATTATGGCTGTCAAAATAACCCACGGACAATGTCTGAATATGATCAAACAAATCCTTTCTTAAACCACAGGCGATCCTTGCAGCTGCAAAGTCAAAGATAAATTCCTTTGTATACTGAAATATCGCTCTGCCGAAACCAATTCCCAAAAGCCCTAAAAGCAGCTTCATAAGAATTTTTGTTTCACCACCCACAATTACATCATCAATAATATGTTTTGTAATCTGGGGGGCTGATGCATCAAGCAAAATGCTGATAATCATCGCTGCAAGGGCAAGGACGTAAAGAAACTTATATTTCCTTACATACTTCCACAAATTTTTCATACCATTTCCTCCTATTCTTTTAAAAACTTCATGACTTTTCTCCCATATATGTAAAAAAACCGAAAAAAACTGCGTAGTGCGGTCTTTTTCGGTAAATAAGCAAAAAAATAACCGCAGTCATTCAGACTGCGGATAGACTCATAAAAAGAAGCTTCGATCAAGAAGCAGCATTTGCCCTGACATCCTTAGACGCAAAGACAGTTTTCCATGAGGCAGACTGAATTTAGTAATATATTTCTAACTATTTGATTGTGTCCATTGATTCCACGATTACGCATCATAGTTCCTGCCTCCTTTACTTAAATTTTGTTGTATTTAATATACAATTATAAGAATACTGCCAATTTATTATTCTGTCAAGCAAATTTTGAACTTTTATGAAATATAGGAAATTGCAGTCACTTATTCCAGAAAAAACTTAGTTCTGGTTCGAATTTTCTCTTTCCATTTACAGCAGTCATTGAGATGCAGCATCACATGGCGGGTTGGCGGCATCAGCAGAAGTCCTGCCACATCCTTGTTTCCCCAAAACTCCAGCAGCCACTCAGAATCTTTTTGAGGGGTTACGCCGCCTTCTGTTTTAATTTTCATAAGGTCTGCTTCATTCACATCCCGAATCATATCTTCATAGGTAAACCGGCTTACGATTTCCCTGGTTTTTTCTCCAACAGCACTGCGGTAATTAAGCAGTTCCTCACAGTTCACCTGTTTGCTGAAAGATATAATCTCCTCATCGGTTAATGCATTTCCCGTATCCTTTATTGGAGAATTAATTTTTCTGCTCCAGTCCTCGTCAAAAAGCTGGTTTCCTCTTGCAGCCAGAATGCCCATGGTCAGATCTTCAATTCTCGCAATATGCCAGACTACCCAGGCAATTGTCTCATCATCTTTTCCTGGCATAATTGCATATTCCCGTGGTTCCAGATCTTCAAACAGGCGGTCGGTTTCGTTTTCTTCTCTATCTTTTATATTCGTACGATGCAGCTGTTTATGAATGTCCAGAAAAATATTAATCGCATCTTTGGTACTTTGCTTTTTCCGGATCACCTTATTTAATGCCTTGTGCTCTTCACTTAATCCCTCACCAAAATATTTCATAATCTCACCCCACAGGATTCTGTTATACGGTTTTCTCGTCCAGCAATTCTTTCTGTCTTTTTTTAGGCAGCTTTGCAAAAATAAGAGAATAGGACTTTTCCAGCATATCCTTTAACAGATCTTCCGGTACTTCTCCGTCTGCCATTACTGAATTCCAATGAACCTTGTTCATATAATATCCCGGTACGATGTCTTTGTACTGCTGCCTTAAAAAATCACCTTCCAAAGGGTCCAGCTTCATGGATATCAGCTTTTCCTTTCCCTGATCATCTCTGCAGACAGCTGCAAACATCTTACCGTCAATCATATACCGGTCCCAGTTCCATTCCTCTTTAAAATCACTGGTAACTCCATTCATTTCCTTTAAAAAGCCATCGATCCACGGATAGTTCATAGCATCATAGCACCTCCCAAAATCCTCTATTTTCTGTTAGGACGTCTCTTTATCTGCAGAAGATTCATATAATCATCAAACAAAGACAGATCATCCGCAGGGAACATGATCCATTTTCCATCATGGTATGTGGTTGAAGTATCATACAGTTCCAGTATCCGGGGGGAGAAGTTTTGCCTTTCCAGTTCAAACTTGTCCCGTTCTGCTTTGCCCAGAATCACCATGAAACCACAACAGCCCTCTCTTGCATAGAGTGCGCAGAGGGTCTTCCCCCCTCTGCGGTATTTGTATTCGTACTTCCACGCCTTACCGCCGCTATTGCAAAGGCGGTCCATGTCATATGATTCTTCAATCTTACTGCAGAGAGCTTCCCATGCAAGAAAAGCCTCCTCGCCAATCAAACTGATCATTTCTTCCCGGTCCGGGATCCTTTCCAGCATGAGTAACTCCTTTCGTTGATTGCTCTGTCACCTGTTTAAAAGATTATATCACCCATAACACGACAGCTGTATGTCATATTTATGAAAAATGATATTCATCGTATTCTTCCATGCTCATTCGTTCAATGGTAAATTCCGTTACCAGTTCCCCTTCTCCACTAATGCAGTATTCTGGATGAACCGGTGCCCCCCAGCTGTCATCTCCGCCTACTCCTCTCATTGCCCCAAAAATGCTGATGACTGTATATCGTGGAGCAGGAAGTTCTTCATTATGAGTGGCAACTTCCAGTTCTTCAGCGGTATAGGGGAGAACGGATGCTTCAAACGGTGCTTTAACAGACCTAAAGCCGATGGAATTTCCCTTTCGGTCAGAAACTTTCAGCCAGCGTACACCTGTCCTGTTACCGCATTCCTGGGGAACCAGATAAGGCGATACATTTCCTTCCGGAGTGTCTTTATAGATTCCAAGTCTGGCGCCTTCCTTACGATCACAGTAATTTTCCTCTGGTCCTCTGCCATACCAGGTAAACTGTTTTGCAGCAGCCGGAGTTATGAGTCTCATACCAAAAGCGGGAAGCTCTGGCAGTCCCTCTTTCCCATGATATACCGCTTTCACATGAATGGCTCCTGTTGAATTTACCTCATAGATAACCTGAGTTTCCGTCTGGGGTATCGTTGAAAGCTGATAGGTATAGGTGACTGTAATGCAACCATCACCTTCTTCCACTTTGCAGTTTTCATTTCTGTAAGCTGGAAATCTGCCTGCACCAAACCACATAGAGCTTTTTACGGAGAATCGGTTACCCTTATCATTATCAGTAGTCGCTCTCCAGTATACAGGCATGAGAGGTCTTCCGACCCACTCTTTTCCGTCATAAACAATGGAAACAATACTTCCTTCCTGTCTGGAAAAGAGAATTCGGAATCCTTCCCCTGATACTCCAATATTGACATCTCCATAAACGATGTTTAATGGCTTTTTACCGCAAGGCTGCTGCTGCCCCTTAATCTCCCGGACGATCTCGCCAAACGCAGTTTCAAAACCAGAATCTGCCCATAACGTGTCCTCCTTTAAAACCGCAGACACCTGATGAACGTACTCTCCTGCCTCGTTCCATTCCGGGATTTCAACCGCGAAATATGCGCTGTTTAATGGTTCCACATCAGCCTCAAACTGCTTCTGATAGATCGGTTCCCCATTTTTTAATACGGTATAAATGAATTCACAGTCTGAAGTTTTCTCAAACAGTCTGCGGTTTTCAATTTTTACTCCATTTTCATCGGGAAACAGGCGAAGATCCTGATAAAGGTACTTCACTTCCTGGGCCTTGGGAGACGCGGTGCGGTCTGCGAAAACAATTCCATCGCCGCAAAAGCTGTAATCTGTGGGACGGTCTTCAAAATCACCGCCGTATGTCATATGCTCTTCTCCGTAAGCATCTTTTTTCATCAGAGACTGGTCAATATAGTCCCAGATAAAACCACCCTGATACATCTCATAGCGGTCTTCCAGATCCGTATATTTATTCATACCGCCAAGGGAATTGCCCATAGCATGCATATATTCACACAAAATAAATGGCTTTTTAGGGTCCTCACTCAGATAACGCTCCACCTCATCCGGTTTTGCGTACATCCGGCTTTCCATATCACTGGTCCGGTCAAACTCCCTGTTCCAGCAGACACCTTCGTAATGAACCAGTCTGTCCGGATCCCGTTCCCTGAAAAAATCTGACATGGCCAGAATATCCTCCCCTGCATAGGATTCATTCCCGCAGGACCAGATCAGAATACTGGGATGGTTTTTGTCTCTCTCCAGCATGGATTTTGCCCGGTCTACCACACATTCCTTCCACTCAGGCAGGCTTCCGGGAACATTCCAGGAAGGCTCACAGTCTCCCATCTTCTGCCAGGAACCGTGGCTTTCTAAATTCGCCTCATCAATTAAGTAAATTCCGTATTCATCACAGAGCCTGTACCACAGACTCTGGTCCGGATAGTGGCAGGTACGAACAGCATTGATGTTATGCTGTTTCATGAAACGGATATCCCACAGCATATCTTCTTTTGTAATGGCACGGCCTCTTCTGACGTTAAACTCATGGCGGTTGACTCCCCGGAATACAATTCGTTTCCCGTTGAGGCACATAATGTTATTCACCATTTCAAAGCGGCGAAATCCCAGCTTCTGGGGAATTACCTCTTTTAACTGACCATTCTCGTCAAATAAGGAAATCCATAATTCATAAAGATAAGGATCCTCTCCATTCCATAACCGGGCGTCCGATACACAACCGGTAAACACAGTATCAGCCTTGGCTGTCTGAGCATCGAAGGACAGAACGTCTTTTCCCTCCCTGTCTTTTAAAACAGCGCTGACACTTCCTTTGATTTCTCCCATAAGACTTAACTCCGCACGTAAAAGTCCATCCTTGTAATCTTCAGAAACATCTGCATGCACGAATAAGTCTCTGACATGGCAGGAAGGAACTGCATATAAATACACATCACGGAATATTCCGGAGAACCGGAAAAAGTCCTGATCCTCAATCCAGCTTGCGCTGCTTCTTTTATAAACCTCCACTGCAAGACGGTTAACGCCATCACAGACTGCGTGAGTAATCTCAAATTCTGACGGAGTAAAGGAATCTTCCGAGTAACCGATAAAAACTCCATTCAGCCATACGTAAAATGCAGTTTCCACCCCCTGAAACGAAAGAAAGAGACGTTTATTCTTTAATTCAGTTTCTAATTCAAATTCCCGAAGATAGCTTCCTACCGGATTGTTTTCCGGATCCGTAAAGGGAGGTCTTAAATATGAAATTCCATCCCACGGATACATGGTATTGATATACTGGCATCTGCCAAATCCCTGTAATTCAATATGTCCAGGCACCATAATAGAATCAAATTTATCTGCATTAAAATCTTTCTCATAAAAATCCTTTACCCGTTCTTCCGGTTTCTCTGCAAAGGAGAACTGCCAGCTTCCATTAAGCATCTGGCGCAGTCTCATATCACCTTCTTCAGCCTCTTGTTTTGTCTCGTAATACTGATGATCGGAATGGGCAGAAATTCTGTTTACAGAAAATACTTGAGGATCATTAAGCCATTCCAGTTTTGCGGTTTTTTCTTCCATTAAAAACCCCTCCTTCTTTTAAGAACATTACATTTATTATAAGCGACAACGGTAAAAGAATCCATTGTATTTTTTGATTTCCGGATGAAAAATAAGGGCGAAGAAGCTGTTATTGATCCACATCTTCTTTGCCCTTAAAATCTCTGTGGTAAAAACCGGCTCTGCTAGCGGATGGAGCTTTTCACCTGGGTTTCAATCCGAATGGTTTCTCCTTTTTTAATCCGGTAGGATACTGACGGAATCGCTGCATTGGGATATAGCACGTTGGTGTTAGGATCCGATTCAATAACAAATCCAGTTGCACAAGGACCTTCCCCTGTTACCTGACAGCATTGCTCCCGGTTTGATACAAGAGCAGCTGTCCCTGCTGCCTTCTGTTCATATTCTTCCGCAAACTTCTTTACGGCAAATCCGCAATCGTATGCAGTACAGTCGTACTGGCTTACTATCTCATGGATTCTTAAATGACCATATTCCTGAGGCACAATGGTGGTAGTAACCTCAATGCCGGGAAATGGATGCCAGCTACTGATTACACGGTCTTCTAAAACTTCGTACTGGTCACTGTATTTTCTTACAAAGACATAGTCATCCCCATCAATGACGAATGCAAGGGAAGAATCCGGTGCATTTTCATGAAGTACAATCTGACTCCTAGCGACTGAGAAACCAAAACGGGTGGAGTAAGCAAACTTGGAGTATTTCTCCGGTACGTGGCCATGACCGTATTTTTCACAAACACCTGCTGGATAAGCGATTACATCCGATCCGATCCGATGCATCAGCATATCCGCCTGTTTTAACAGCTTTATATTGTCAAGACTGGGCAATGGTTCCGCTTTTGCAGACCAGAACGGATGGCTGTCTGGCAGTCCCAGACACAATAGCGTCTTCATTCCCCAATAAGGAGATCCAGGCGCATTGTAACGCTCTGCCATAATCAGATTGGGATACGCATATCCAATAGTCAGAACACCGTCCCGGTCAAAGATTTTCTGATCCAGCCACCAGTTTAAATGACGGGATAAAATTCCCTTTACAACGCCTGGGGAAATATCATCAAGCCCTGCAAATAAGTAGGCAGACCAGAATGCAGCTTCTCCGAACCGGTAAGAAAGACTTCGTCCAAAGGGCAGTGCGGCTCCATTTTCATCAAACCAGTAAATAAAATCTCTGGCAAAAATCTTAGCCCGTTCTCTAAATTCCCTGCACCGCTTAGGATCTTCCTCTTCCATTGCTACGGAGTATAAAAGCCCGTAATAATGCATGGCAAAAGAAATGTAATAGTCTTTCTGACTGGAGCCGCCATCCCGGTACCAGCCGTCACCGATATAATAGCTTTCTATTTTATCAAGACCTGATAAGAGCTTTTCTTTGCTGTATGGATAGCCAAGCTTTTGCAGGGCAACATTTACAAGAATCATAAAAAACTGCCAGTTGCAGTCCGGTATAATGTGCTCATTGATTCCGTAAAGCCATTTAGCCAGGTTGTCTTTTTCCCGATCTTCTAAGGGTTCCCATAGTTTTTCCGGAGTAAAGATCAGACCGCTTGCAATTGCAGCCATCTCCACAAACCTCTGATCATAATCGTTAAAGCCGCCCCAGTATTCGCCATGGAGTGGATCGGTACCATTTTTCAAACCATTTACATAGATTTCTTCATAGCCTTTTCCTCCTCCAAGCCATAAGGGCACCAAAGCCCACAGGGGTCTTGAAAAAGCCTCCATTTCCATGCTGACTGCAGGATAAGTAACACCGCTGTCTCCTAAATGCAGTCTTGCACAACCGTTACTGTATAATGGCTTTAATGGATCTAACAGCTGAAACATCAGCTGTCTGTAGTCCTCTTTTGTTTCAAGCTTCATGAACATTCGCCTCTTTTCAATCATTGATTATTACCAGTATGGATTCCAGTCTATGGACAGACGGATCAGCGCCTCTAAATAGAAATAATCTCCCCAGATGTTGCATTCATCCACACCTTCGGGAGTGCAGGTATTGTATGGAGATTTCTTGGAATACGTGCTGTGAAGAACCAGTCCGTTGGATTTGGTTCCTTCTTTCACCGCATAACCAGACACTACTGATTCCATAATCTTCTTCGCTATGGATCGATAGTAAGCCGCTTCTGCTTCCGGCAGATAGTTAGCCATTTCAAGCATTCCGCAGGCTGCAATGGAAGCGGAGGAAGAATCCTTTGGCTCCCCAGATCCATCTGTAAATTCCAAATCCCAGTAAGGTACTAAATCATCGGGGAGATGATCTAAGAAGTAACCAGTCACATGCTTAAAGTCTTCTACATATTCTTCTCGTTTCGTATAGCGGTATGCTAACGCACAGCCATATACTCCCCATGCCTGACCTCTTGCCCAGGCAGACCCGTCCCGGTATCCCTGGCAGGTTGCACCATGATCCGGCTCACCAGTCTCCATATTCATAAAGAAGGTATGCCAGGTGGAATAATCTTCTCTGATCACATTGGCAATGGCAGTATGAATGTGCTTTTCAGCAATATCCCTGTACTTTGTATCATTGGTTTCTTCGGATGCCCAGTAAAGAAGAGGCAGATTTAAAAGACAGTCAATGATAAAACGGTAATTCTCCGGCTGGTTCATAGGTCCCCATGCCTGAATAAACTGCCCCACTGGCTGAAAACGGCTGATGAGCTGATCTGCTGCCTTGATTGCCGCCTTCTTTCCCGTCTCATCTCCTACCAGCTTATAGGCTGCCACACAGGAAGGGGAATAGAGAAATCCCATATCGTGATGATCCACTTCCACCTTATCTTCAATTCTCTTTAAAAAGCTTTCTGCCTGAATGCTGCCAGCCTTGGCAAATGCGTCATCCCTGCTCCACTCATACGCCAGCCAAAGCTGACCAGTCCAGAATCCGGTGGTCCAGTTTACATTGGGAGTAGGCTTATAATAGCCGTCTTCACTATAAGCTTTTTTAAAAGAGTGGGTAAATTCCCCTAAATTATCCTTCAGCTGTCTGACAGCAAAGTCCAAAGCTTTGCGGCACTGGTCTGCCGACAGCTCCGGTCTGCTTTCAAACAATTCTTTCGTCGTTTCCTTCATTTTCCCTTACCTCCTCATAAAACTTCTTCATTACTTCAAATGCAGGCTTTTCTCTCTTTCTATCCGCAGTTACCAGACCCTTTATGTTGTATCCCTTCTGATATGCGCCAAGCCTCTTGGGCGTCCGGTAATCATACAGGATCCAGGGCGCTGTGCCCTGAATGTACTCTGTTTTGCCAAACATCTCTACCTGCTTTTTATAGATTTCTTCCTGTTCCTCTTCAGAGCCGCGGACATTCTTACCGGTTTTATTTTCAGAATGGTACCCATCTGCACCAAACTCACTGATTATCACTGGTTTTTCCGGCTTAGAACCATTTAGAATTTCTGTCAGCTTCTCATAATCGGGATCATACCAGCCATAATACTCATTAAAACCGATGACATCCAAATGGCTCTCCAAACGGTCAGCAATTCTTAAATTTACGGAATCTACCAGACACGCAGCTGAAATCAGACGGGAAGGGTCCTTTTCTTTGGCTGTCTCTGCCAGATACTTCATAAAGTGATACCTGTCGTCTGTATCCGGATTTTCATTTCCAACAGACCAGATAATAACACTGGCGCGGTTAAAATCCCGGGAGATTAATTCTGAAAGCTGGTTTCTTGCATCATTTAGCGTCTGCGGGTTTGAAAAGTCAATCCACCAGTAAACCGGAATTTCCTCCCAAAGTAGAATCCCTTCTTCATCTGCGATCTCAGAAACCCACTGGGTATGGGGGTAATGGGCGAGGCGCAGGAAATTACAGTTCATCTTTTTCGCTCTCTGAAATGCTTCCCGGATATCCTCCTTTGTTACCGCTTTCCCATGGTTCTCGGTTTCCTCATGGAGACAGGCTCCCCGTAAGAATATGGATCTGCCATTTAACAATATCTTTCCGTCTCTTGTCTCTATGGTACGTAAGCCGATGACATCCGTCACCTCATCCTTTGCTTCTCCCTTTTCCTTCAATGTCAGAATCACATCATATCGTTTGGGATTCTCAGGACTCCAAAGGGATAAATTCTGTGCATGGACGATCTTTGTAAAGGTACCGTCTCCACTTACAGGAACGGTTTCTTCTATGTTAAGTTCCGGAATTAAAAAAGTCAACGTATGATCTGTCAGTTTCTTCTCACTCTCAATAAGAGCCTTCACTTCAATCGCTCCGGTTTCCCTGTTAACAAGACTTACTTTCATATTCTTAATGTAGACATTCGGTACAAAAAGGAGGGAAACATCCCGGTAAATACCGCCATATAAGAACCAGTCCGTATTTTCACTGGGGATCTGTTCTTTTCTTCTGGTATTATCCGCCACCACAATTAATCTGTTTTCAGCCTTTAAATGAGCTGTAATTTCTAAGGAAAACGGTGTAGAACCTCCTTTGTGGATTCCAAGGAATGTTCCATTTAAAAAGATTCTGGCTTCATAGGAAACGGCACCAAACTGTAAAAACACACGCCCTTTATTTTCTTCTTCCAAAGAAAACCGGCGGCTGTATACCGCCGGTCCTTCGTAATAAAAATATTCCGGTTTTGCAAGATTCCATACTCCTGGTACTTTGATTTTTTCCCAGTCGTCAAAGGCGTAATCAAGAGGGACACTGCGCCCTTCGTCATTTATTTCCTGTTCTAAAAACCATTTTGCCCTTAAACAGTTATCGTACTGGTCCACAGAAAAGTTCCATTCCCCGTTTAAAGACCGGGTTCTTCTTCCTCCTGGGAAAATCAGGGTTTCCTCTTGTATAACAGGGATTCTGTAGTTTCTTTTATAATCCCCGTTATGAATATTGTCCACGAAATTTTTTATTATTTCCATTGTTTAACCTTTCACGCCGGTAGCTGCAATTCCTTCTACGAAATATTTCTGAAGGGATAAAAATACAATTAATACGGGTATTAAGGAAAGTACTGATGCTGCCATAATCAGACCAAATTCTGAGCTGTACTGGCTGATAAACATTTTAAGTCCTAACTGAAGTGTCTTCTTGGATTCCGTCTTTAAATAAATTAACGGTCCTAAGAAGTCATTCCAGGTATTAACAAAAGTAAAGATTGTCAGTGTAGACAGTGCTGGTTTTGACAAGGGAAGCATGATTTTAGAGTAAATCTGATACTCTGACATACCATCAATTCTTGCCGCTTCACACAATTCATCGGGAATTCCCTGATAGAACTGTCTCATCATGAATACTCCGAAGGCTGAAAACGCCTGAAGGAAAATAATCGCCAGATGGGAATCATTCAGTCCGAAATTTCTCATCATCATGAACTGGGGAACCATGTAAACCTGCCATGGAACAGCGATGGTGGCAATATACGCCATAAAAAGGGTGTCTTTGTATTTAAATTTCAGCTTTGCAAATGCATAGGCAGCAAAGCTGCTGGTTAAAAGCTGGAGAAATGTTACGATCAAAGTGATCTTTATGGTATTTCCCACAAAGGTCATCAGAGGGATTTTGGTCCAGATATCAACATAATTCATCCACCGCGGATTTTTGGGAATCCACTGAATGGGAAAGATAAATACGTCTTTATCAAGTTTTAATGATGCTGACAGCATCCATGCAAACGGGATCAGCATAGCCGCTGTAAGAATGAGCAAAACCACATACAGGAGGGATCTGCTGATTTTATAATTTGTGCTTTTTACTTTCATGTTATATCCTCCTTCTTCTAGTTTGCATATTTTTTCTCACCGCGGAACTGAACCAGGGTGATTGCAAGAACCATTAAGAACAGCACAATTGCAACTGCACTGGAATAGCCCAGATTCCAGTTACGGAATGCTTCTTCATAAATGTGGTAAACCAAAACCATAGCCTGGGAACTTACAACACCGTTGGAGCCGCCTGCAAGCATATATACAATATCGTAAACCTTAAAGCAGTTAATGGTCAGAATAATTGTAACAAAGAATGTAGTAGGTTGAAGCTGGGGCCAGGTAATATAGCGGAACCGCTGCCAGGAATTACAGCCGTCAAGACCAGCTGCCTCATAGAGCTCTGCATTGATTCCCTGAAGTCCTGCAAGATAAATTACCATGTAGTAACCCATGTTCTTCCATACACTAAAGAGCACGATTGTAAACATAACCCAGTGAGGATCTGCCGACCATTTAGGCAGGCTTTTTGCATGAACTCCCAGATAATATAAAATCATATTGACTGGTCCGCTTTTCTGAGGACTGAAAAGCATGTTCCACACGGCTGCCACTGCAACCAGAGATGCTACGTAAGGGAAGAATCCTACCGTACGGAAGAAATTCCTTCCCTTTATTTTCTGGTTTAAAACGATTGCCAGTCCCAGTGCACTGACTAACGTCAAAGGTACGGTGGCGATACAGTATACAATGGTATTGATAAAGGCAGAATGAAACCTTGCATTGCCAAACATGTCAATAAAGTTTTTAATTCCTGCGAATTTCATGGGACTGTTGCCATCCCAGCTCATAAATGCCAGTACAAACGCAAAGATAATGGGTCCCAGCGTAAATATGGCAAATCCGATAAAGTTGGGAGCGATAAAAGAATAAGCGACTAAATTTCTTTTTTCCTGTCTGGTAAGGATCTCTCCGGTCCTCACCTTCTTAATTTTCTCATCTATTGTTTCGATTTTCGCAATCAGCCTGTCGCGCTCATGAGTACGTTTTGCGTCTTTTAACAAAAGACTGAGTGCATTCCGTTTCTCATGTAAAGCCGCGATTTTTTCCTGTTTTTGCGCTTCTGTTATTGTCTTAGCCATAGTCTGTCTTAAAGCCCGGTAAAACGGCTTATCCTCCTTTTCCAGTTCTTATCCGTCAAAATCAAATCAGAAGTTTTTAAATAAGGCGGGCCGTTATATGCTGCCCGCCTGTTTTTGTTACCACGCTGCTTTATTTGCCAAGAATTGCACCGATTTTTTCATTCATCTGAGCAATGCCGTCATCAACTGACATACTTCCTGTCATGATTGCATCATGTGCTTCATTTAATACAGTTTCGATCTCAGAGCTCTTTGGATTTACAGGCATCTCTAAGTACAGCTTGGAAGTGTTTAAAGCTTCAACACTGGTTCCATCTGCTTTTGGGAATCCGTCTGCACTGGATACAAGATCAGCAACTGTGCTGTTCATAACAGCTGGAATGGTTCCGGTAGAAGCAAGAATCTCTGCTCCGTCTTTTCCGCTTACAAAGTTAATGAATTCCCATGCAAGATCTTTATGAGGTGCATTGGAAGGAATTGCAAGAGAAGTAATGGTAGCAAGTGTAGAACCTGGCTCTACGCCTTCTGCATGAGGATATTTCACGATTCCCCAGTTTTTGCAGTCTGTATATTCACCTGTACGGATCTTATCCATTAAAGTGGAGATAAACCAGGTACCCATGTTCATCATAGCAATGTTGCCCTGTGCAAATGCGCCTGAGTAATGAAGTCCGCTGGTCTTTAATGTAGCATAATCCTGGCAAACGCCGTCTTCCTGCTCTTTAATTACCATATCATAGTAAGGCTTTAAGAAATCATATTTTCCATCAATGATGGTATTTTTTCCGTCAAGCACACCAAATAACTGTACTGCAGATCTCCATGTATGATAATGTGCTCCGTATACTTCCTGTCCTGGTGTGTCTACTGTTAAGCTTCTTGCCAGCTTATCATACTGTTCAAATGTCATATCATTAGTCGGGTAAGCAACACCTGCTTTATCAAAGATGTCCTTATTATAGAACAGTACCCAGAAATCGTTACGGAATGGAAGCTCATATAATTTATTTTCTACCTTAATCTGATCGGTAAGGCCTTTATACTGAGTTAAATCCACTTTGGAAGATTCGATGTAGCTGTCCAGAGGCTCTAAAACACCTTTGTTTACCAGTGTCATGTAACCTGGAACATCCTTTACTGTTACCACATCAAAATCAGAACCGCTGCCAGTTAATTCTGTTGCAAGAACTGTCTGATAATCGGTAGAACCAAGATCCACCATCTCGATTTTAACATCCGGATGTGCTTTTTCAAACGCGTCGATCAGAGGCTGATAATAGGTCGTGGAACTGATATCCCAAACAGACCATTTCAGTGTTGTCTGTCCGCCTGCTGATGCAGTGGTCTCTGCTGCCTTTGTCTCTGTTTTGCTTGCTTCTGTTGATGCAGCTGTGGTTTCTTTGGTACTGCTGCCGCAGCCTGCAAGTGCAGTGACTGCCATGGTACAGGCAAGTGCAAGGCTAAGTGCTCTTTTTTTCATTGTATACCCTCCTGATTTGAAATTGTTTTCAGTAAACCCTTGTGATTTACCATGGCTCTATTATAACCCGCTTCCATTGGATTTAAGAATGGAAATTATCTAAGAAAATATTCACTATTTATTCACAAATTAATTCTGTATTACTAAAACATGTATTATTTTATGATAAACAGTAAAATTTATCTTTTGTATACATATTGACCTGTTTTTATAAAAATAACACGGCTCTTTTCATTGACATTTTACAGGAAATAAGCTAACTTAAAAAATGACAGCGTTGGGTATCAATACATCTATTATAGAAAGGACTTGTCTGATATCATGTGGAAAACACTGATTCCAAAAACCATCCGAGGCAAAATCATGATTTTGACAGCAGCCGTTACGCTGCTTATCACAGTCCTTACAACCACAGTCTGTTTCTCAGTCTTTCAGTTATTTCTCAGAAGAAATCAGGTTCAGTCTGCAGAATTCAGTCTGCAGGTTGTGAGCAATAACATAGCAACAGACATGAAGGATATCATTTATTTCAGTAAATGGTGCTGCTCCAATGGAGTCATACAGGACTATCTGGAAGCATTTAAAGATGTAAACAAGCTTCCAACGGCTTCCAATGATTCCAGCAATTTACGGCCAATGGCTCTTTCCACTCATAACCGACTGAAAGAAGAATATTATAAAACCCGTTCCTACAAATATATTCGTGCAATCGTTTCTACAAATAATGAAAATAACTTTCTCCATATGACCTCTTCCGTCAGCACCTCTTCTCCTTATGCTGCCAAACTCATAAGGAAGAGCGATTTTTTTGAACCTCTGTTTCATGCTGACGATTTTTTATGGATTGGGCTGATTCATGACCCATTATCTTCCATCACTCAGGGAGAATTCATTCCTATTGTACGTCCTGTCTATGACAAATTTAATTCGGAGATCATCGGATGGACTTATGTTGAAATTTCAACCAGACTGTTTACGGACTATCTGGCAACCTATCCCCTTCCAGATGACAGTCTTTTTTTCATTAATATGGGGGATAAGACCTATCGTTTTCAGTCCAATACCCTGGTGGAAACAAAAAAGCCTTATGAGATTTCGGAAAATTCAGCCAGAAAGGAATCTTTCCTGGCAGGCACCCAGGTTCATTCTGTAACCATGAGTGGCGGAGAAAAACGAATTCTGATCGAGCGTCCCATAGATGGTGTCAACGACTGGAGTATATCTCAGATTTTATCTGAACAGCAGTTTAAACAGCAAAAGAATTTATATACACTGCTGATTATCGGCATCTGCTTTTTTATTGTTTCTATGGGCATCCTGCTTGCATTCTTTTTAAACCGCTTTATTATGGAGCCAATTCATAAGCTGAGTAATAAGATAGACAGTATTTCAACCGGAGATTTTTCCAGAGACAATACCATTGAATGGAATCATGAGCTGGGTCAGATCGGCAGAGGAATTAATACCATGTCCGGCAATATTATCACGCTGATGGAAAAACGTGTCTCCGATGAAAAACAGAAAAAGGATCTGGAATATCAGATTCTTCAAAGCCAGATCAATCCTCATTTTCTCTACAACACGCTGAATTCCATTAAGTGGATGGCGACCATTCAGAATGCGGGAGGCATCGCAGACATGACAACTGCCCTGGCCCGGCTTTTAAAGAATGTATCCAAAGGAACTGCTTCCATGATTCCGCTGAGAGAAGAACTGGATCTTATCAAGGACTATTTTTTAATACAGCAGTACCGTTACGGCGGCAGTGTAACCATTGAATATCAGATTCAGTCCGATGAACTTTATAACTGCCAGATTCACCGGTTTTCTCTTCAGCCCATTATTGAAAACGCTCTCTTTCATGGAATCGAACCAAAAGGAGCGGCAGGCAGGATCATTGTATCAGCCGAAGCGGAAGAAATTGCTGGAGAAAAAGGACTGATGATCCGTGTGACAGATAACGGAATCGGGATGTCGGAGGAAATGATCGAGAAAGTACTTCGGGAAGATACCGATTCTCATAACAAAACGGAGTTCTTCCGGCACGTAGGCATTAGTAATGTAAACAAGCGGATTCAGTATGATTTCGGATCAGAATACGGAATTACAATTACCAGCCGGCAAGGTGAATTTACTACCATGACTATTCGGCTGCCTTACGTACTGTTTACAGAAAAACAATTGGCAGAAAGGTAATATATATGACAAAATTATTGATCGTGGATGACGAACCACTGGTTCAGATCGGAATAAAGTCCATGTTAAACTGGACAGACTACGGGATTGAAATCTGCGGCACTGCAGTAAATGGTCAGAATGCTCTGGATTTAATTGAGGAATATTCGCCGGAAATCGTCATTACGGATATTCGCATGCCTATTATGAACGGTCTGGATCTTGCAAAGGCATGCCGGGAAAAATACGGGAAAATCCCTCTGTTTATATTTCTCACAAGTTATGAAGAATTTCAGCTGATCAAAGAAGCAATGTCATACGAAGCAGTGGATTATTTAATCAAGCTGGAGTTAAATGCCCAGTCCTTACTGGAATCCGTTCAAAAAGCTCTCTCCCGTTTAGAAAGTCTTCGGGTTTCCATCGAGTATAAGGAATCAGGCCGTCCTCTGCTTCAAAGCTATTATGAAAAATTTTTCATGCGGCTTTTACACAATTTATTTGACAGTGAAGAACAGTTTGATCTGCAGTCAAAGGATTTAAAGCTGAGTTTTGCAGAACACTGCTACTTTGCAGCATTTTGCGAAATACAAGAAAACAACCATACTCAGATGGAATACAGTAAATTAATGAATCTATATAGCAGTACCCTGCAGATGTACCGGGAAATTATAACCAGGTATCTTCCCGCCTATGTGGTGTCTCTGGATATGAAGCATTTTGCAGTTGTGTTTCACCTTGAATCCTTAGATGGATTTAAGGAAGATACCATTAAAAATGCCTTTCTCAATGCTTCGGAAATGGTAAACAATTATTTTAATGTAACGGTGTTAACCGGGGTGGGGTCCCCCTTCTCCCAGCCATTAAAAATCAGCGAATCCTACCAGGAAGCACGTCAGGCATTTGGACGGATGAACCGTTCCCAGTCCATCGCATTTTTTAATAGCGGCGATACGGATTCCATTCGGAATGCATTTAATATTTCAGTCTTTAAAGGGGAAATTACAAAGGCATTTAATGAATTTGATACGGATGTACTCTCCCGCACCTTAACAGAAATTATAGAACTGTTTGAAGCTCACCCGCTGCGTTTTTCCCAGGCGGCAGACGGCGCCTGCAACATTCTTTATCTGGCATTGTCTCTTCTGCCGGATGGAGAGGCAAATATGGCGGAGATTTTCTCTTCTTATAGTGATGGTTACCGTTCGATTTACCGGTTTAGCAATGTGGAACAGATTGTTGAGTGGATGACCGTACTCCGGGACGGTTTGTGTGATATTTTAAAATCCAAACGAAAAACCTATAAGGCTCATGTCATTACAAACGTGCAAAAGTATATTCACAATCACGTCGCCGAAAAGCTCACTTTAAATGAGGTTGCCGGTGTATTCGGACTAAGCCCTAATTATTTAAGCATTCTGTTTAAAAAGAACTGCCACCTGGGATTTTCCGAATACATCGCCCAGGCCAAAATCAATAAAGCAAAAACCCTTCTCCTGGAACAGGATATGAAGATTTACGAAGTAGCCGACCAGTTGGGCTTTGAAAGCGCTTTTTATTTCAGCAAGGTATTTAAAAAAGTCACCGGATACTCTCCCAGGGACTTTATTCAGCAAAACACTATGGATCCGGAAGAAGAATAAGGAGAACACATCATGATTACAGAAATTTTTCAGCATTTAACGAAACCCATTACCAGCTTTAACCCGTTATTTCCTGCCTCAAACCGGGATTCCTGGGAAGGTCTGCCGGAAGAATTACGATCACGTCTGATTCAGGACGGGGAGCAATATCTTGGCTTTTCTTACCCTTCCCTTCCTGCAACTGAATTCATGGAATTCTCCAGAACAGGAAACAGGAGTCATTTTCAGGATAAAATGTTTTTAAGAAGGACGGTATTAAATTCTCTGGTTCTTGCCGAATGTGCCGAATATAAAGGGCGGTTTCTGGACGATATCATCAATGGCCTATATTTAATCTGCGAAGAAAATGCGTGGCAGCTCCCTGCCCACAACTCGTATATCCGTGATACACCCCAGTTCATCCTTCCTGACGTAACCCGGCCTGTTATTGATTTATTCGCTGCTGAAACCGGAGCGGTTCTGTCTGTCGCAGAGTATCTTCTGAGGCAGGAGCTTCTTCAGGTAAGTCCTTTCCTGTCGGTAATGATCAATAAAAATCTGGAAGAACGGATCTTTCAGCCTTATCTGAATGAACATTTCTGGTGGATGGGGGATGGCAAAAGTCCCATGAACAACTGGACGGTATGGTGTACACAGAATGTACTTCTCTCTGCATTTACAAGAGATCTTGATGAAGACAGGAAACAGCAGATTCTTGAGAAAGCATGCCAAAGCATCGATTACTTTCTTGATGAATACGGAGACGACGGATGCTGTGACGAGGGAGCCCAGTATTATCGTCATGCGGGATTATGTCTGTTTAATTGTCTGGAGGTACTGAACGGCATCACAGATAATTCCTTTCAAACCATATACTCAAATAAGAAAGTTAAGAACATTGCAGCATATATTCTAAACGTTCATATTGATGGAATCTATTATGTTAATTTTGCAGACTGCTCTCCTGTGGCCGGACGCTGCGGCGCCAGAGAATTCTTATTTGGCAAACGGACAGGGAACCAGGAACTGATGGCATTTGCTGCTTCTGATTATCAGAACGGGGAAGATCCACTGGATGTCAGTGAGCACAATTTATTTTACCGGCTCCAGACCGTATTCACATATTCGGAAATGCTTACCTTTGACAAAGCTCCTTCTATTAAACATAAGGATTACTGGTATGAAAGTGTTGGAATCTTCCTTGCAAGGGATGACCATCGGTACTTAGCCGTCAAAGCAGGCGATAACAATGACAGCCACAATCACAACGATACCGGCAGCTTTACCATTTATAAAGATGGCAGGCCGCTGCTGATCGATATTGGTGTGGAAACCTACACCAAAAAGACATTTTCTCCGGAAAGGTATGATATATGGACCATGCAGTCCCGTTATCACAACCTACCCTCTTTCCTGGATGGAGATATAGAAATCATCCAGAAAGACGGAGCTTCTTTTGCTGCCAGAAATGTCTCTTATGAGCTTGGTTCTGCTGTGTGCAGCATTTCAATGGACATTGCCGGCGCTTATCCGGACAACCGGATTCATTCTTATGAGCGAAGGGCTGTCATGAAAAAGGGCGAACAGATTGTTATAACGGATCATTACGAAGGGGAGGGGTTACAGCCGGTATTATCCCTTATGTTTTATGAGGAACCAACATTAGATGGGAATCAGATAAAAATCGGAGATCTTGGAACAGTAACTGTAACCGGCAGCTCTCATATGAGAAAGGAATGCCTTCCCATAACAGATGACCGGCTGAAAACAACCTGGAAGCATGATATTTACCGGGTTTTAGTATCAATGGATTTCAATGATTTAGTATTAACCATAGAATAGATTGAGAAAAAATGGGGCAGAAATCCATACAAAAGGATTTCTGCCCTGATTTTATGATTATCATCCAAACAGATTAAAGGTAAGGAAAATAGTAGCTGTCAGAGAAGCCACCAGGGATACAACCGTAATCTGAGTATTAATTGACGGACCTGCTGTATCTTTAAATGGATCTCCTACTGTATCTCCTACTACTCCTGCCTTATGAGCCGGTGAATTTTTGCCTCCGTTATTCCCCGCCTCAATGTATTTCTTTGTATTATCCCACAGTCCTCCTGAATTGGACATGAATAATGCGAATAATAATCCGCTGACAATATTTCCAGTAATGAAACCGCCGATGGACTGTACGCCTCCGATAAATCCAACTAACAACGTTGCAATGATGGTCATAAGTCCGGCTGGAACCAGCTCCTTAATTGCGCCGTCGGTGGCAATTTCTATACATTTGTCGTATTCCGGAACAACGCCTTCTTTTCCCTCTTTTAATCCGGCAATCTCTCTGAACTGACGGTGAATTTCAGAAACCATACGCTGTGCATTCCGGTCAACTCCAAGCATCAGCATGGCTGAAAACAATGCAGGAATTGCTGCACCAATTAATAATCCAAAAAATACATTGGGATTAATCACGTCAAAGCCTGTGATCTTATCCATAATCGCTCCTGCCGAAGCAGCATTAAGCTCATCAATCGCACCGTTCACTTCACTCATAAATGCTCCCAGCAAAGCGATTACTGTAAGACCGGCAGCACCGATGGCAAATCCTTTTGTCACTGCCTTTACTGTATTTCCTGCACTGTCCAGGGAATCGGTTATTTCAAGCGCCTTATCGCCAAGATCACCCATCTCGACCAGACCTCTTGCATTGTCAACGATTGGACCATACGCATCGTTGGATATAATCATGCCTACAATTGAAAGCATTCCAACTGCAGCCATAGCGATTCCGAACATGGCATATTCCACACTTCCTCCGCCCATTGGATAGCAAAGCTTGTAGGCAGCAAGTGCTGACACACCAATTCCGATCATAGACGGAAGGGTGCTCATTAAACCATAGCTGATTCCGGATAAGATAGTAAATGCAGGTCCGGACTCACAGGCCTTTGCCACTGCACGAACCGGAGGCCTTTTGTCATCTGTAAAGTAATCACTGGCAAGACCAATGACAACACCTACCAAAAGACCAATCACGCTGGCCCCCCAGATTCGCCAGGAAAAACCAAAAGCCCAGGTTGCGGCTGCAGTCAGCACACCGTAAAGTCCCGTTGTTACGTATGTATTTGTGTTTAATGCCAAAGTGGGATCTCCGCCCTCCTTCATCCTTGCGGTCATTACACCTACCATGGAAGCCAGAAGACCAACTGCTGCATAGCAAAATACCATGGCTGCATTGTTGGCAGTCTGACCAGCTGCCTTAGAAGCACCATCCAGGGATACTGCCATAACCAGCGCAGCTGCCATGGAAGCCACATTGGAATCAAATAAATCCGCTCCCATTCCAGCCACATCTCCTACGTTATCGCCTACATTATCAGCAATAACTGCAGGATTTCTGGGATCATCCTCGGGAATTCCAAGTTCAACCTTACCAACCAGATCCGCACTGATATCTGCTGTCTTTGTAAAGATACCGCCGCCTGCCTTTGCAAAAAGAGCCATGGAGCTTGCACCGAAGCTGAATCCCAGAAGTGCTGTGGTATTATTTGTCAAAAGCAAAACCAGGGTCACTCCCAGAAGGCTGGATCCCACAACTGCCATTCCCATAACGGCGCCGCCTCGGAATCCTGACATAAATGACTGTTTAATCCCCTTTGTGGAAGCCTCAGCTGCCTTCACATTGGCGATTGTTGCAATACTGATACCAATCTTACCCGCAATAGCGGAAAAAACTGTGCCGAACAAATACGAAACTGCCATAATGATGTTGCCAATAATATTGCCCTTCCATATGGGTGAAGGAAGGAATATTAAAATAACAACTGCTGCTACAAGACAAAAGCGTGATAACGTCTTGTATTCTTTTGTGAGAAATGTGTTTGCGCCATTGCGAATCAATTTACTTATTTCTGCTATCCTTTGATTGGAGGAAGGCTGTGCTTCAACCCATCGGTAAAGCCAGAATGCTACGCCAAAAGCAAGCATTGAAATAATAATAGATAAGATCTGAAAAAACTGTAAATTAAGTACCAAAGAGCTCATCTCCCTTTCATTTATTAAGCAAAATTCGCTTTGTCTCCAATACTAGCATTTTAGTGCAATAAGTTCAAGTAGCAAATAAATGCTATCACACAATTCGATATAATGCACATATAGCACTGGTTCTTAAACTATTTTTATGTTATTTATTTGTATATTATGTATATTTTTCGCTATTTTTGTTATTAAATACGGATTATATTCCAAAAGTTTATGACAATAATTAGATATGAACCATTCGTTTGAATTATAAAACTTATCTGTAATATTAACGAATAATTAACAGATAAAAATTCAAGAACGCATTGACACAAATAATGATCATAGTTTAAAATAAAAATGTTTATTTTTATTGTTATTTCATAAATTTTATATTATATTTATTAAATATAGTTGCAGTTTACACAATAAGGAAACCAAGCTAAGGAGGATTTTCATTATGGAGTTTTTATTGTCAGGTGTCACAGCAATTACTTGGCAGCAGTTGGTTATGTATGGAATTGGTGGATTACTGATCTATCTTGCCATAGTCAAAGGATTTGAACCTTCACTTTTGCTGCCTATGGGTTTCGGAGCGATTCTCGTTAACCTTCCCTTGTCAGGAGTACTAAACCAGACGATTGAAGGGGTAGGGAATGTAAACGGAATAATCCAGTGGTTATTTGAGACTACCATTGAATCTTCTGAAGCTTTGCCAATTCTTTTGTTTATTGGAATCGGAGCAATGATCGATTTCGGACCACTGCTTTCCAATCCAAAAATGTTCTTATTCGGCGGTGCTGCACAGTTTGGTATCTTTTTTACAATATTGCTGGCAGTAATCTTTAACTTTGATCTTAATGATGCTGCAGCAATTGGTATTATCGGTGCTGCGGATGGTCCAACCTCTATTCTGGTTTCCCAAATTATGCACTCAAACTATATGGGAGCAATTGCGGTTGCTGCATATTCTTATATGGCACTGGTACCCATTGTACAACCTTTTGCAATCAGACTGGTTACTACCAAAAAAGAACGTATGATCCGGATGGATTATAATCCGGCATCAGTAACAAAATTAACCAGAATACTGTTTCCAATCATAGTTACCATAGTTGCCGGGCTTATCGCACCTCAGTCTGTTGCACTGGTAGGCTTCCTTATGTTTGGAAATTTAATCAGAGAATGCGGCTGCCTGGGAAGTTTATCTGATACGGCTCAGACCACACTTGCTAATCTCATCACTTTGCTGCTTGGCATCACAATTTCTTTTAGTATGCAGGCGGAAGCATTTGTAAATGTGAATACATTACTTATTATGCTGCTTGGATTAGTTGCATTTGTTTTTGACTCCATCGGCGGCGTCTTATTTGCAAAATTCCTGAATCTGTTTTTAAAGAAAAAAATCAATCCGATGGTTGGCGCTGCAGGAATCTCTGCTTTCCCCATGTCAGCCCGTGTCATTCAAAAAATGGGACTTAAGGAAGATCCGACCAATCATCTCCTGATGCATGCGATCAGCGCAAATGTAGCAGGCCAGATTGGTTCTGTTGTTGCAGGAGGCGTCGTTATAAATCTGGTTAGTCAGATTCTTAAGAATATGGCTTAGATGAAAGGAGCTTTATTATGAATACACAAAATATAATTTACGCTTTAGAGATTATGGGAAAAGGTATGGCTTCCATATTTATAGTGATTGGAATCTTAACAGCAATTGTAGTCCTGCTCTCTAAGATTACAAATACATCTAAATTGAAACAGGACAACTCTGAAAAAGACTGATCCTATTATTCTGTTGAAAGAAAAGGCTTCTCACGCTGTGAGGAGCTTTTTTTGTGTTCATACCATCCGGGTTTACAAATTGTTTGCAGTATCCAGATCCCTATGCCGTATGTCCCTAAATCCGTCTGCTAACATACTATATATAGATACTTCTGATTAATTAAAATCAGTATCATTATTTAACTCAATTTAAACAAGGGGGATAACTATGGCTGATATTGCTCTCCAATTGGAATTAAACAATTCCGTTAGCATAGAGGCTGGAAATAATGTTCTTTTTGACAGCATTGTCTTCACTTCAGGAAATATAGCTTACGATCCTGCCACAGGTGTCATCACTTTTCTGGCAACAGGAAGATTTTCTATTGACTGGTGGCTGGCAACACAATCTTCTCAATCTACAAATGGAACTTCATTTGCACTTGTTACCTCACAAGGTGATTTTCTAAGAGGAAATTCTCCGTTAAAAACTGGTGAAGTATATGGAGCTGGAATTATTGAAGTCG
This sequence comes from Lacrimispora xylanisolvens, assembly GCF_002934545.1. Lineage (GTDB taxonomy): Bacteria > Bacillota > Clostridia > Lachnospirales > Lachnospiraceae > Lacrimispora > Lacrimispora xylanisolvens. Next base: position 127,734 of record NZ_PTJA01000003.1, on the reverse strand, counting down.
TCAGTGCTCCTGTTACTCTATCGTTAGAAAACATTAGCACAGCAACTGTGTTTTACTCTCCACAGGTTCCTTTACTGGGTTCTATTGTAATAGTACAGGAAAATGTTACAGGTGATGGATCTACTGGGCCGACGGGACCTACTGGACCGACCGGGCCGGCGGGACCTACTGGACCGACCGGGGCTACTGGACCTACTGGAGATACTGGACCGACCGGGTCTACTGGATCTGCTGGGGCTACCGGACCGACCGGGGCTACCGGATCGACTGGGGCTACTGGACCCACCGGGGCTGCTGGACCGACTGGGGCTACTGGACCGACTGGTGATACTGGATCTACCGGTGCTACTGGACCTACTGGCGCAACTGGACCTATTGGTGTAACCGGACCTACTGGTGCGACTGGACCGACCGGGGCTACTGGACCTACTGGTGATACTGGATCTACCGGGGCTACTGGACCGACTGGTGCGACTGGATCTACTGGTGATACCGGACCTACTGGCGCAACTGGACCTACTGGCGCAACTGGACCCACTGGTGATACTGGGCCGACCGGCGCAACCGGACCTACTGGCGCAACTGGACCTACTGGCGCAACTGGACCTACTGGCGCAACTGGACCTACTGGCGCAACTGGACCTATTGGTGTAGCCGGACCTACTGGTGATACTGGACCGACCGGCGCAACCGGACCTACTGGCGCAACTGGACCGACTGGTGATACTGGGCCGACCGGCGCTACCGGACCCACTGGCGCGACTGGGCCGACTGGTGATACTGGGCCGACCGGCGCTACCGGACCCACTGGCGCGACTGGGCCGACTGGTGATACTGGACTTACTGGCGCTACCGGGCCAACTGGCGCAACTGGACCTACTGGCGCTACTGGACCTACTGGCGATACCGGACCGACTGGTGATACTGGGTCGACCGGCGCAACTGGACCCACTGGCGCTACCGGACCGACTGGTGATACTGGACCCACTGGTGCAACCGGGTCTACCGGTGCTACTGGACCAATTGGTGATACTGGGCCTACCGGCGTAACCGGACCTACTGGCGCTACTGGGCCGACTGGTGATACTGGACCGGCTGGCGCTACTGGGCCGACCGGCGCTACCGGACCGACTGGCGCGACTGGACCGACTGGTGATACTGGACTTACTGGCGATACCGGGCCTACTGGCGCTACTGGACCGACTGGCGCTACCGGACCGACTGGTGATACTGGACCTACCGGGGCAACCGGACCGACTGGCGCTACTGGACCGACTGGTGATACTGGACCCACTGGTGATACTGGACCCACTGGTGCAACCGGGTCTACCGGTGCAACTGGACCGACTGGTGATACTGGGCCTACCGGTGTAACCGGACCAACTGGCGCGACTGGGCCGACCGGGGCAACCGGACCGACTGGCGATACCGGACCGACTGGTGATACTGGACCCACTGGTGCAACCGGGTCTACCGGTGCAACTGGACCGACTGGCGATACCGGACCGACTGGTGATACTGGACCCACTGGTGCAACCGGGTCTACCGGTGCAACTGGACCGACTGGTGATACTGGACCTACCGGCGTAACCGGACCGACTGGCGCTACTGGACCCACTGGTGATACTGGACCGGCTGGCGATACTGGACCTACCGGCGATACCGGACCGACTGGCAATACCGGGCCTACTGGCACAACTGGACCAACTGGTGATACTGGACCTACCGGTGTAACCGGGCCTACGGGTGATACTGGACCAACTGGCGCAAACGGACCCACTGGTGATGCTGGACCCACTGGTGATACTGGACCGACCGGGGCTACCGGACCCACTGGTGATACTGGACCCACTGGTGATACTGGACCTACTGGCGCGACTGGACCTACTGGTGATACCGGACCGACTGGTGTTACTGGACCGACGGGTGATACTGGGCCGACTGGCGATACTGGACCTACGGGCGATACCGGACCTACGGGTGATACTGGGCCAACTGGTGTGACCGGACCTACGGGCGATACTGGGCCTACTGGACCGGCTGGAGGACCCACCGGCGATACCGGGCCTACCGGCGCTACCGGACCCACTGGCGATACTGGACCTACGGGCGATACCGGACCGACTGGTGATACTGGGCCTACCGGCGATACCGGACCGACCGGCGATACTGGACCTACTGGTGACACCGGACCGACTGGTGATACTGGACCGACTGGTGATACTGGACCTACTGGCGCGACTGGACCTATAGGACCGACCGGCGATACTGGGCCTACAGGTGATACTGGACCGACGGGTGATACCGGACCGACGGGTGATACTGGACCGACTGGCGATACTGGACCGACTGGTGATACCGGACCTACTGGACCGACTGGCAATACCGGACCGACTGGACCGACGGGCGATACCGGACCTACTGGACCGACTGGCGATACCGGGCCTACTGGACCGACGGGCGATACCGGACCTACTGGACCGACTGGCGATACCGGACCTACGGGTGATACTGGACCTACTGGTGACACTGGACCTACTGGTGATACCGGACCTACTGGACCTACCGGCGATACCGGGCCTACGGGTGATACTGGACCTACTGGCGATACCGGACCTACTGGTGCAACCGGACCTACTGGCGATACCGGACCTACTGGACCGACTGGACCTACCGGCGATACCGGACCTACTGGATCTACTGGACCTACTGGACCTACTGGCGATACCGGACCTACTGGACCGACTGGTGACACTGGACCTACGGGTGATACTGGACCGACGGGTGGCACTGGGCCTACTGGCGATACCGGACCTACTGGTGCAACCGGACCGACCGGCGATACCGGACCGACGGGTGATACTGGACCTACTGGCGCAACTGGACCTACTGGCGATACTGGGCCTACGGGTGATACTGGACCTACTGGTGCAACCGGGCCTACGGGTGATACTGGACCTACTGGACCGACTGGCGATACTGGACCTACGGGTGATACTGGACCGACTGGACCTACCGGCGATACCGGACCTACTGGACCTACTGGCGATACTGGACCGACTGGACCTACCGGCGATACCGGACCTACTGGACCGACTGGCAATACCGGACCGACTGGACCTACTGGCGATACCGGACCTACTGGACCTACTGGCGATACCGGGCCTACTGGACCTACTGGCGATACCGGACCTACTGGACCGACTGGTGACACTGGGCCTACTGGTGACACTGGGCCTACTGGTGATACCGGACCTACGGGTGATACTGGACCGACTGGTCCTACCGGCGATACCGGACCTACGGGACCGACTGGCGATACTGGACCTACTGGACCGACTGGCGATACCGGACCTACGGGTGATACTGGACCTACTGGACCGACTGGCGATACTGGGCCTACGGGTGATACTGGACCTACGGGTGATACTGGACCGACTGGTCCTACCGGCGATACCGGACCGACTGGCGATACCGGACCTACGGGACCGACTGGCAATACCGGGCCTACGGGTGATACTGGACCGACTGGTCCTACCGGCGATACCGGGCCTACGGGTGATACTGGACCGACTGGACCGACTGGCGATACTGGGCCTACGGGTGATACTGGACCGACTGGTGCAACCGGGCCTACGGGTGATACTGGACCTACGGGTGATACTGGACCGACTGGTCCTACCGGCGATACCGGACCTACGGGACCGACTGGCGATACTGGACCTACTGGACCGACCGGCGATACCGGACCTACGGGTGATACTGGACCGACTGGTCCTACCGGCGATACCGGACCTACGGGACCGACTGGCGATACCGGGCCTACGGGTGATACTGGACCGACTGGTCCTACCGGCGATACCGGACCGACGGGTGATACTGGACCGACTGGTCCTACCGGCGATACCGGGCCTACGGGTGATACTGGACCTACGGGTGATACTGGACCGACTGGTCCTACCGGCGATACCGGACCTACGGGACCGACTGGCGATACTGGACCGACTGGTCCTACCGGCGATACCGGACCTACGGGTGATACTGGACCTACGGGTCCTACCGGCGATACCGGACCTACGGGACCGACTGGCGATACCGGGCCTACGGGTGATACTGGACCTACGGGTGATACTGGACCGACTGGTCCTACCGGCGATACCGGACCTACGGGACCGACTGGCGATACCGGACCTACGGGTGATACTGGACCTACGGGTGATACCGGACCGACTGGTCCTACCGGCGATACCGGACCTACGGGACCGACTGGCGATACTGGACCGACTGGACCGACTGGCGATACCGGGCCTACGGGTGATACTGGACCGACTGGTGATACTGGACCGACTGGACCTACCGGCGATACTGGACCGACTGGACCTACGGGACCAACCGGCGATACCGGACCCACTGGACCGACTGGCGATACCGGACCTACTGGACCTACCGGCGATACCGGACCCACTGGACCTACTGGACCAACCGGCGATACCGGACCCACTGGACCTACTGGCGATACCGGACCTACTGGACCTACTGGCGATACCGGACCTACTGGACCTACTGGCGATACCGGACCTACTGGACCTACCGGCGACACTGGACCGACCGGCGATACCGGACCTACTGGACCGACTGGTGATACTGGACCGACTGGACCCACCGGCGATACCGGACCCACTGGACCGACCGGCGATACCGGACCCACTGGACCTACTGGCGATACCGGACCGACCGGACCGACCGGCGATACTGGGCCAACCGGTGCTGGTGGTGCATTAGCTTTTACTAACGCAACAGGAACCGTAGGTGTCTTTCCACCTCTAGCCACGGAGGTGGCGGTTGCATCTACAACAGCTTCAGTTATTACAGATAATAATGTAAAAGTTGACTATGGAATTGATCTGCAGAATGTAACAACTGCAGATTACAGTTATACTGCCGAATTAAGATTATACAGAGATGGAACTTTAATAGACACAAGAACTTCAAGTTTCAGCGGTTCAGTTGCTGCTACGCAAAATACGGCAATTGCTAACACTTATGTTGATACTGCTCCAGCCACTACTACTTCAACCTATCAATTAAGAGTAATTTATACTGCTGCCACAAATATCACAAGTGCAAGTGTGATTAACAGAAATCTTAATTTAATCGTATTTCAATAACAGAATCTGATATAAAAGTACTATTATCAACAAAATACGGCACTTTACAAGTTAAGATATTTATCGTGTCCATGGAGAATCAAGTTTTCTCTAACAAACTTGAGACTAATCACATATGATATGTTATAAAGGATTGAAAAAGCCCTTTATAATACAATTCACATCTACAAGACATCATACAAGTAAAAAAATTACACCTTGACAGGAGGGAGTTATAATGAGTAATTGTAGAGATTGGGACAGAAACCACTGTGGTTGTGGTGGTTGCGGCGGGGGCTGTGTAGGCCCAGTCGGACCACAGGGACCACAGGGACCAAGAGGTTGCCCAGGCCCAACCGGACCACAGGGACCTAGAGGATTCCAGGGTCCAACCGGACCTACTGGACCTCAAGGAATTCCAGGTCCTGATGGACCTACCGGACCACGTGGTCCTCAGGGTCCTGTAGGACCACAAGGACCGCAGGGTATTCAGGGACCAGTTGGACCTACTGGACCTACTGGTGCTACTGGTGCTACTGGCGCTACTGGCGCTACCGGACCTACCGGACCTACCGGCGCTACTGGCGCTACTGGCGCTACCGGTGCTACTGGACCTACTGGCGCTACCGGCGCTACTGGTGCTACTGGCGCTACCGGACCTGCCGGACCTGCCGGACCTACCGGACCTACTGGCGCTACTGGCGCTACCGGTGCTACTGGCGCTACCGGACCTACCGGACCTACTGGTGCTACTGGTGCTACTGGTGCTACTGGTGCTACCGGACCTACCGGTGCTACTGGTGCTACTGGCGCTACCGGACCTGCCGGACCTGCCGGACCTACCGGACCTACTGGTGCTACTGGTGCTACTGGTGCTACTGGTGCTACCGGACCTACCGGACCTACCGGTGCTACTGGCGCTACTGGTGCTACCGGACCTACCGGACCTACCGGTGCTACTGGCGCTACCGGTGCTACCGGACCTACCGGACCTACCGGTGCTACTGGCGCTACTGGTGCTACCGGACCTACCGGACCTACCGGCGCTACTGGCGCTACCGGTGCTACTGGACCTACCGGACCTACTGGTGCTACTGGTGCTACCGGTGCTACCGGACCTACCGGAGATACTGGACCTACCGGACCTACCGGACCTACCGGACCTACTGGTGCTACTGGTGCTACCGGTGCTACCGGACCTACCGGAGATACTGGACCTACCGGACCTACCGGACCTACTGGTGCAGCTGGACCTGGCGCTCAGCTAAGAGGTATCGAGGTACTGTTAACTACAGGAGAAACTGTTGCGAATGGCAGCCCTGTCATCTTTAATACAGTTGTAAATGACCAAAGTATAAATATTTCTTATAATACAGTTACAGGTGTCGCAACCATTACAGCCACAGGTATCTATTATGTTTCCTGGTGGATCTCAACAGATGGTGCCGGACCTTCCACTTATGTTGAATTCTCAACTCAGATAAATGGCAGCGGAGGAATTCCTGCAGATTCACCAATCGTTACTGGTCAGCTTAATGGTTCCGCTTTGGTGACAGTAGGTGCAGTTCCTGCTACCGTACAAATCATCAATACAACTGGTCAGGATGTATTCTACGGTACAACTCCGGTTATCGCTCATATGATAATCCTTGAAGTTTCTGTATTGTAATAGATCTTAAACCACAAAAAGCGCCGGTGCAAAAACCGGCGCTTTTTCTATCACATTAGCGGTGCAAACAGCCTGAGTGCCCGCCCCGCAAATCTTTCATACCACGTATCATTTGGTATATCTTCTAACGCAATTCTTCTGCACGAAGACAGTGTTTCCTGATAATCCCGTTCTACATCCCGGATCACTTCATTGCGATACAAATATGTTCCGCATTCAAAATGAAGATACAGGCTTCGAAAGTCCAAATTAATTGTACCAACTGCTGCCTTTGTATCATCACTTGTAAAGACTTTTGCATGCATGAACCCAGGAGTATATTCCCATATTTTAACGCCTGCCCGGATCAACTCTCCATAGTGTGATTTAGCAAGCAGAAAAGCATATTTTTTATCCGGAATATGTGGGAGGATAATGGAAACATCCACCCCTCTTTTTGCAGCAAATGTCAGAGCTTTCACCATCTCGTAATCAAGAATCAGATAGGGAGTCATAATATGAACATAGTACCTGGCATTATTAATGATATCTAAGTAAACCTCTTCTCCAACCGATTCCTTATCAAGAGGACTGTCTCCATAGGGAATCACAAATCCCTCCATATTAAGTTCCAGGGGGTAAAAATACTCCGGGTCTCTTAAATATTGATCATATTTCTCCGGTTCCTTCTCAGATATATTCCACATTTGAAGAAACATCATGGTAAAGCTTGTAACAGCATCCCCCTTGAGCATAATTCCTGTATCTTTCCAATGACCAAACCTTACTTTTCTGTTGATATATTCATCTGCCAGGTTGATACCGCCTGTAAACGCAGTATGTCCGTCTATTACAAGAATTTTTCGATGATCCCTGTTATTCTGATAACTGGATATCACTGGTTTGATTGGTGAAAATACTTTCGCCTTCAATCCCTTTTCCTGAAGTATTTTAATATAATTATAAGGAAGCACCGTTAATGATCCCATCCCATCATACATAATCCGTACTTCTACCCCTTCTCTGCTTTTTGATTCCAGCAGTTCCAGTAAGGAATCCCACATTTCCCCTCTTTCAATAATAAAAAATTCCAGAAAGATAAATCTCCTTGCATCAGCGATCTCCCGCTTCATAGCTTCAAACATTGCTTCTCCCAAAGGATAGTACTGTGCGTTGGTATTTCCATAGGTTGGATAATGACCATATTCTTTTATATAATGTGCCAGATTTGCATTTCTCCTGCTGGCTTTTAATAAACGTTCCATAACCCTGGGATTCTGCTCCAGATAGCACTCCGTCTCATCCATGCTGGACTTTAACTTCTTCTCCATAAACCGTTCAATAATCTGTAATTCCACCAGCATATAAAAAAAGGTTCCAAAAACAGGAACTGCTGTTACAGGTATCATCCAGCTCATTTTAAAGCTGGGATTCTCTTCTTTATTTAAGATATAAATAATAACCAGTGCGCTAAGCAATGTAACTGCACCATAAAAATACGCCAGATAAAAGCTCAGAAAGCGGTATGCTGCTGCTATAACCAGAATCTGTATCATAAGTGATATAACTGCAAACATAGACCTTCCAAAGATAATCCTAAGCATCTTTTTGATACGACCCATCCTCTGTACCTCCACTCCGCCAATTTGTTTCTTTACATGGTTCATATTATACCGCCTGACCAGGTATCTTGCAAGTATTTGCCAAACAGCTCACGGAACAAATAAGTTTTATTGAAATTCCCTTTTATTTACAGTATAATGCTTAATAATAAAAATTATCAAAAGGAGACCATCTATGGAAAAATCCAAGGTTTATTACACAAATTTTCATACCACTTTCCGTGAAAACCTTCCTCAAAAACTTGCCCGGCTCATTAAAACAGCTGGTATGTCTGAGCAAATTGATTTCCAGAATAAATATGCCGCAGTAAAAATCCATTTTGGAGAACTGGGCAACTTATCATTTTTACGCCCTAATTACGCAAAGGTAGTGGTTGATTTAATTAAAGAAGCTGGCGGAAAACCATTTTTAACCGATTGCAACACCTTATATGTGGGAAGCAGGAAGAATGCCCTGGATCATCTGGATACTGCCTATGAAAACGGATTTTCACCATTTTCCACTGGCTGCCATGTTCTGATTGCCGATGGTCTGAAAGGAACGGATGAAATTCTGGTTCCAATGGACGGAGAATACATTAAAGAAGCTAAAATCGGACGGGCAGTTATGGACGCTGATATTTTCATATCTCTCACGCATTTTAAAGGACATGAAAGCACAGGTTTTGGAGGGACTTTGAAAAATATCGGAATGGGATGCGGTTCAAGAGCAGGAAAAATGGAGATGCATAATGCGGGTAAACCTCATGTAACCGAAGAGACATGCATCGGCTGTCATGCCTGTGAGAAAAATTGTGCTCATGATGCTTTTTCATTTGAAAATAAAAAAGCGATGATTAACAGCAGCAGATGTGTCAGCTGCGGCCGTTGCATTGGCGTTTGCCCAGTAGATGCCATCGAATCTGATTGTGATGAATCAAACGATATTTTAAACTGTAAAATAGCGGAATATACACATGCAGTGCTAAAAGATCGTCCCAACTTTCATATCAGCCTTGTAATGGATGTTTCCCCTTACTGCGACTGTCACTCAGAAAATGACATCCCGATCATTCCGGATGTAGGAATGTTCGCTTCCTTCGATCCTGTGGCGCTGGATGTTGCATGTGCAGATGCAGTAAATAAGCAGCCAGTTATGGCAGGGAGCGTTCTTGAAAAGCACGGGAGCCACCACCACGACCATTTTAAAGATACCCACCCTACTACAAACTGGAAATCTTCCATAGAACACGGGGTGAAAATAGGACTTGGAAATGCTGAATATGAATTAATTTCAATATAAGGATCCAAAAAGAGAGAGGTTCTCAAAACCTCTCTCTTCTCTTTTAATCAGACCACCCCATATGATAGACTCCATCTTCACTGAGGGGGACTTTATCCCTTCCAATCTGCCAGACTGAAATCTCACTGTTGTTGACCTTTTTTTCAGAAACATCCTTGGCTATAATCAGCTGAGGCCACACATAGGTGGTGTCCACCTCTTTTCCATCAAGACATACTTTCGAATAAGGAGTAAAATTCTCACCGTAAATCAGCAGGTTTGAATCATTGTAAACCACTTTATCAATTTTTATTTTATCAATTCCCATCTTTAAATCAGTTTTCAGATATGGACTATCTCCGCCATATACTTTATGCTCTCCGTAAAGAATATCATACTCCAGATTTTTCATATCCTCCAGATAGCTTTCCTCATTGGTATTTTCCCCATTTAAATATTTTTGATGAAACCGGATCATGGTTCCTTCATGAATATTCAGCATATTAAGAACATGAGAAGAAAGCTGATAAGCCTCCACATCCTTTTTAACCACAGGCAGATTCATGTTATTCCAGATAACATATTCTGTCTGAAACAGGGAGTGATTCTTCATCTCATCCTCACTCCATTCAAAACCTGGAAGATGATCACCATACATCACCAGTACGATAGGTTCTTTTCGGGTTCTTAATGTATTGACAAGGGAACGAATAAACTGATCCATCTCATTAATCTGCTGGCAGTAATATTCGAAATTCGGATACTTTCCATGACCCTGTACCGATATGGTGTAAATATAATCCGGTCCTGGTGTGGAATCCAGTGTCTTAATAATCTCGCCAGTTAAAATTTTATCCTTACACCACCCAGTTGGATTCCGCTCAATATTGTTCATATATTCAATCGGAGTAAAGGTATCAAATCCAAGCTGGGCAAATACCCGGTTTCTGTCATAAAAAGTGGCTTCGTTATTGTGAATGGTATGAGCCGTGTATCCCAGATTTTTCAAATCAAAAGCAGTGCTTTCACAGGAGGTTTTTTTAAGTACTGTCTTATATGGATATTCACCCGGGCCGAAAAAGTCCAGATTCATACCGGTTATGTTTTCAAACTCTGTATTAGCAGTACCTGCTCCAACAGAAGGAACGCTTAAATATCCCCCTGGATAATTTTTTTGCAGTTGGTGGAAAAAGGGAATGGGATCATAGTCTACCGGATTGTTTTTCCACAAAGACGGGTCAAAGAACGATTCCAGCTGAATAAAAATTACATTGGGTTTTGTGTTTTCTGTAATTGCATAGGTGTTTTCAGGCACCAGTTCCTCCGACTGAATGGTTTCCAATGTTTCAGACCCGTATCCTTCCGGCTTTGCTATGCCGGTATTAAATACGGAATTGGAAAAACAGTATGGGAATCCGTATGATCGAAAGCCTTGTCCGATGTTGCCAAAATGAACCGCTACCAGTCCGTACCTCATGGCACCGGTTGTAATACCAAGTACCAGTGCAGTACTCAGAAGAATGATTGCCACCCCATGACTCAGCCTGGTTTTCTCCTGACTGACTGGTGCTTTTTTCCAGACTCCCACTAATAAGATTAATGCAAGTACACCCCCTGATACCATGAGGATAATCTGCATCCAGGTAAAATAAACGGTAGCAAGGCTTATGGCATACTTCACCAGGCGCAGATCGGCTGCTGTAAAGGGAGTTGTACGGAAGATCAGAAGAATACCGTTTACAATCCCCATAAAAATCCATAGAAAAGTAATTAAAATACAGGCAAATGCTTTTCGCCTGGTAATGAACATAATTGTAAAGGGAAGAAAAATAATTAATGTATTAAGCAGAAAGATTAAAAAACTATTCCCTATATAAGAACCCAGATTTAACAGCGACTTCCGGCTGGCCAGCTCAATCACTATATTAATACCTGCAGAAAGAGCTAAAAGCTTCCAAAGCCATCTGACATAAACTTTCATTTTATACCTCATCTTCTTTGCACATTTGCGAACCGGGTTTAGTCTACCACATTTTACGGCAAATTTACATACCTTTTTTTAAATTAGCAACGTGTAGGAAGAAATTTCTATAGCGGGCACACTAAAAAAGGACCGGAATAAATCCGGCCCTTAATAATCATTCCTTTTCTTCCGTAGGTTCAAACACATCATCATTCACAGCGTTAATGCCGGCAGTTGCATTCACTTCCTCTGCAGAGGTAGTCTGCTCCTTCTCATCCATCTCTTCTGAATCAGGATCAGCTGCTGCCTCTTTCACAGGTGCCCCGCACTTGCCGCAAAACAGAGAGCTTTTGGGAACCTTTGCTCCGCACTCCGCACAGATACGGCTGCCTTCGCTTTGGGTCAATTCAATCTCCAGGGCGGCAATTCTTGCCCGGCTGGCTCTGACAGCTTCATAAGCTTTGGTATAAGCTTCCTTAGGCTCACTGTTGTCTTCATAATACAGTTTTCCAATGACTGCATAAGCTTCTTCCAGCTTGGTTTTCTCTGCACCGATCTGTGTCTTTAGCTGTATCGTCTCAGTCAGTGCTTTCGCCTTCGTTGCAACCTCTTTGCCGGTATCACTAAGTGTCTTTCCCAGCTCTTCAAAAAATGCCATCCGTGATTCCTCCTTTGACTTTTGCTCCTACCATTGTAACTTTATTGGAAGAAAAAGTCAATGAAAGACTGTTATCACAGTTCCTGTTTATGGCTTTAGAGCTTCTCTTACGGAATCGGGAAGCTGCTTTAGAGGTACAATATACTGAATCTCACTGCGATTGCCCAATGCACTGCTGACAGCAGAAAAACTGATACACTCTGTATTCCAGATACCAAATGGGTTCATGCCTGCATATTCATCAATGGCGGCCTGACTCATAATCTGAGCAATCAGCTGGGGATCCGAAACTGTATAGTATAGAGAACTGCTGTTTTCATAATTATCCTTATCATACTTGGATAACTGGCTTAAATCAAAGGTGATTTCTTTAATTTCTTCATAAGAATTCCAGCTGTCTACATCCAGCTGACATTCCCTTAATAAATTCAGAGTATTTGTAAAGGAAGGATAGATCGGGTAATACCCTCTGGATGTCAGATCACTATACTGCCAGGAATTCCGGTTTAGCTCTCTCTTACTGTCTGCTTCAGCCTGAATCTTTGTCATAAACTGAATGGATGCTACCGGATTTTCTTTGCTCATAGTCTCAACTTTCAACTGACTTAAATCTTTCTGATATGCAAGAAGGAGTTTTTCCGTCATAGCCTTATCTGTGCCATTTTTGTCACGGCTTATAATATTTGACTGTGATCCCCTGCTGACTCTCACTGCAGATGTATTCTCAGCTGTCTGACTGAAAATAGGATATACTGCCTGAATGAAGTCCTGGTCTTCGTATAGCTGGGACAGTTCCTCTTTTACCTCTGAATTTTTCAGGGAATAGCTGCGATATACATTTTTTCCGTTCTTAAGGGTATATTTTACAGAGAAATTACAGCTTCTGTCTGATTGATCCCAATCGTTATCAGGTAATCGGTCCCAATTTTTGCCCCGGTTGTATTCAACCGCCTTTTTCACCATAGACAGCGCCGGTGCTTTATTTTCCAGCTTCATATGGCTGAAAATATAATCATCTCCACTTTGATACACCCAGCGATAATCATCTACGGTATCCCATACTGCTTCTCCATATGAAACCCAATTGTTATCATTATTCAAGGATATCGCCATGGAATCTATGGAATTTTCCGAAGGTATATAACTGTCATATCCAAACAAATCCATTTGGAAGCCACCAAATATCACTGCCGCTACAAGAGCTGAGGCAATCATCTGCTTCCAGTTTGAAAATAATTTTCTAAAGTCAAAGTGGTAAATGATTTCAATGACACAATGAGACAGAAACATGCCGCAAAGCAAACCAAATACCGCCCACCCCATATCAGAACGTATGGTCCAGAAAACAAAGCATCCGGAAAGGGAAGATAAAACAACAATGGGAATCCGGATAATTGGCATACTGATTTTAAATGCCATCGCCTTTTTTGCAGACTCAGAACCTCTTTTTTTATACAAAAACAGACAAAGGAAGGTGAATATAACAAACAAGAGAGCTACAATTATAATCTGAGAAACCAATTCAGCCCCCAGTCTCCCGCCATTATCAAGTGCAACATTATAAATAAATATTGCATATGGAGAAGATTTTACCAGAAACGGGCGGAACAGTTCTTCTCCGCTTCTATAGCTGGTATGAAAAAAGTATCCATAACATCCCTGTAAAATAAACAGTAATATTGTAAAATAACCTTCGAACACTGCTGTACCAAATATACCTACAATCACGCTTCCTGTCATAATCATAGCCAGTACTGTAACAGCGTAGATCATGGCATAATGAAGCATAAAAAGCAGATATCCTGAAATAACGGAACCCATAAGTGCAGAAGGTGATATACCATAAGCCGTAGTAACACCCAGGGTAAGAATTAAATTAACCCCATATACAACTGCCACAATGAATATACCATTGAGATAATTGGCCCAGAATAAGTGTTTTCTGTTTACCGGAATTCCATGATAGAAGTCAACCTTTTGTCTGGAGTGAAGATAGGAAAAACTTGTAACTCCCATCACAATGGATAAAGCAATCAGCAAAAAGGTGATAAAGCCATTCTGAAATCCCATTAAATGCCTTAGTTGAGAATGAATACTGGCTATGGTTTCCTCCTGTTTCAAAGATTCTCCAATTACCATAGCGATGGTAACCGGGAGTGAGAAGAAAAACATCAGAAAAGCAAGAGTCACCGCCCAAAGTCTGCGCTTACCATCTTCCTGTATCAATTTAAAAAATAAGCTTTTTGATGTCATATCCTGCCACCTCCGTTTCACTTATAAATATTTCTTCCAGTGATAAGGGAATAATCTCATAGAAGACAGGCTGGAAGGATTCCATCATTCCAACAACCTCTTCCCTGGTTCCCCGCACTGTCATGGTATAAAGCTTTCCTCTCGTCTCCGTCTTAATCCTGTCTAAGGATACCAGGTCGGCCTCTGTCATACCATCTTTTAACACACACTGAACCTTATGAATATTCAGCTTTAAATCATCTAAATCCTTTGAAAGCAGTATGCCTCCTCTATGGAGCAGTCCTACATGGTCACATATATCTTCCAGCTCCCTTAAGTTGTGAGAGGCGATAATGGGAGTTAAATTTCTTTCCGCCATATCATTGGCAAAAATACTTTTTACTGCCTGGCGCATAACCGGATCCAGACCGTCAAATGTCTCATCACAGAATAAATAATCTGTATTGGCACTGATGCCGCAGGCTACAGACAGCTGCTTCTTCATACCTTTTGAAAAGGTATGTACCTTTCTTCTCATTTCCAGCCCAAAATTACCGATCAGACTTTCAAAGCGCTTCCGATCAAATTCCGGATAAACTTTACTGTAAAATTCCATCATATCCCGGGGAGTTGCATTATTAAAATAATACTGATCATCTGAAATATAGAAAAATCTCTTCTTCACATTCTCATTTTCAAAGACAGACTCTCCATCTATGGTCACAGTTCCCTCATCTGGTTTTAAAATTCCACTTAGCAGCCTTAAAAATGTGCTCTTGCCAGCTCCATTGGTACCGATGAGACCAAATACATTCCCGTCCTTTATCTCAGCACTTACATGGTCCAGTGCCATGATATTGTCAAATTGTTTTGTTAAATTTTCTGCCTTAATCATTCCTTCACTCCTCCCCCTGATCCGGTTTCTTCATATATCCATTCCTCTGCCAGCCACGAATGGGCTTTATCCTCTTTTATCCCAGCCCTCTTTGCCTCTTCGATCCAGTCCCCCAGTTTGTTCTTTAATTCACTGGTTTTGAGAGCACGGATGGAGCTGGTATCTGCAACAAAACTGCCTCTTCCTTTTACGGAATAAATAAAACCTCTCCTCTCAAGCTCCATATAAGCTCTCTGTATGGTATTGGGATTGATGGATAAATCTGTGGCCAGACTTCTGACAGAAGGCAGCTGGCTATCCTGTTCCAACACTCCGCAAATCATAAGGTCTTTTAATTTTTCCACTATCTGTTCATAGATAGGTCTGCGATCTTTATAATCAAGCAGAATCATAATTCACCTCTTTCTTAACTGTACCAATACATTTAATACACTTAATATAGCAGATCGCCTCCGATCTGTCAACCGGAGGCAGTGTTATTTAATAATTTCTTCTGTCTTCAACAATCAGGATCCGAATCGCATTCATAGTATTGCTCCAGTTAAATACATATAATGTATAAGAAGCATTTCCTCTGATGTAAAGATTAGAAGAAAGCAGGATATTATCAGTATGGGCATTGCTGCTCATTACCGAAACCAGGTAGAAACCAATCTTTTGGTATTTAAAGGCGGTTACCTCTTTATAGTCTACCTCCTTAAATGTAAGTACTCCTCCATTTAAAAATACGTTCACTTTTCGATTTGTAATGGATAAATTGCAGACCCGAAAGCACCCGGTGTTAATTCCACCGTTGCAGTACATATCCATGATCTCCATTATTTCAAGACCGGTGTCTGAGTTAAACACTGCCACCGTCATTGCCTGCCCCAGTAGGACATCAATCTGTTTCTCTAAATATACGTATCCATTCTCCCCTTGAACAGTCACAGTCTGCTTCTTGGCTGAAACTCTTCCGTATTGACTCATGTCCCCGTTATCCAACCCATTTACCGCAAGCTGTTTGTTAATATAGATCTGAAATGGTTCGTAGCCCGCAGCAGCATTTAAAAATCTTACCAGTCCGTATTCACTGGTATTACAAAAATAGCATGGTATAATTGGCTTGGGAAACACAGTGATTACGGAAGTCCAATGCTCGTCTGTATCCGAATTTTCACTGGGATTTTGTTTTAATGGCCAATCCTCACTAAGGTCCGGAGCGGGTACATTAGATGGGTTGGCTTCCTGATTGGAGTCAGGGGGTTGATTTTGATTAGTGTCATTTTGCATATAATAAATAATACCCATAAAATCCCTCTTTATTATCGTTATATAGTAAGTTTATTCCACGAACAATCCTCAGTGCCTGTCAGACAGGAATCATCCCGTATTTGTTATCAGAATATCAAATTTTATGGATTATATGCAGTATGGGCAGAAAAAGGAAAAGAGGTGCACCCGGTCTTTTGATCAGGTGCACCTCTTTCTATCAATATTCTAATTATTCATTGCCGTATAAAGTAACCAGCTTCTGAAGATATTCATATCTCGCTTTTGCATCTTCCTCATTCTTACCGAATAATTCAGCTGCTCTTTCCGGATTCTTCATTGCTAAGGATGCATAACGAACTTCACCCTTTAAGAATTCCTGATATCCTTCCAGTGCAGGAGCCTTGCTGTCTAAGGAGAATTTCTTCTCAGCAGCAGGATTGAAACGGAAGTTATTCCAGTATCCGCACTCTACAGCAAGCTTCTCTTCTGTCTGTGCCTTTGACATACCCTTCTTGATACCATGGCTGATACATGGAGCGTATGCGATAATTAAGGATGGACCTGGATAAGCTTCTGCCTCTGCAATTGCTTTAACAGTCTGATTGTAATCAGCACCCATAGCAATCTGAGCAACGTATACATAACCATAGCTCATAGCAATGCTTGCAAGATCTTTCTTCTTTGTATCTTTTCCGCCAGCTGCGAACTGTGCAACTGCACCAGTCTTGGTAGCCTTGGAAGACTGTCCGCCTGTATTGGAATAGATCTCAGTATCGAATACCATGATGTTGATGTCCTTACCGCTTGCAAGAACGTGGTCAACACCGCCGAAACCGATATCGTATGCCCAGCCGTCACCACCAAAGATCCACTGAGACTTCTTGCCAAGGAAATCTTTATTTTTTACTACAGCCTTTGCTAAATCGCAATCAACACCATCTAATGCTGCAACCAGTTTATCAGATGCAGAACCGTTGGTAACGCCGATGCTGAAGGTATCTAAATACTCTTTGCATGCTGCTTTTACTTCATCAGATGCTTTATCGGAATTAGCGATTTCTTCTACTTTGCTCTTTAAGCCTTCTCTGATTGCATTCTGAGCTAAAAGCATACCGTAACCGAACTCAGCATTATCCTCAAATAAGGAGTTTGCCCATGCAGGACCCTGTCCCTTTGCATTTACGGTGTATGGTGTAGAAGGTGAGGAGTTACCCCAGATGGAAGAACATCCAGTTGCATTGGCAATGTACATTCTGTCACCGAATAACTGAGTGATTAATTTTGCATAAGGTGTCTCGCCGCAGCCTGCACATGCTCCTGAGTACTCAAGAAGAGGCTGTTTAAACTGGCTTCCCTTAACGGTTGCTTCTTTGAATTTATCAATAACTTCCTGCTTAATTGGCAGAGACTGACCATATTCAAATCTTTCCTGTGTTACGTCGCAGTTAGCTTCCATGTTTACCATAGTAAGAGCTTTTTCGCCCTTCTTTCCAGGACAAACATTTGCACAGGATCCGCAGCCGGTACAGTCAAATGCAGATACAGTGATTGCGAACTGATATCCTGGCATTCCGGTCATAGGAAGAACTTTCATGTTCTCTGGTCTCTTAGCTGCTTCTTCCTCTGTTAAAGCAACAGGACGGATAACAGCATGAGGACAAACATAAGAACAGAAGTTACACTGAATACAGTTGTCTGGATTCCACTGAGGAATGGTTACTGCAATACCACGTTTCTCGTAAGCAGCAGATCCGGAAGGTGTAGAACCATCAACGTAATCAACGAATGCAGATACTGGTAAGGAGTTACCGTCCTGAGCGTTAACTTTTGTCTGAACGTTGTTAACGAAATCAACAACATCCTGTCTTCCTTCTTTGATCTTCTTATAATCAAGTCCTTCGTCTTCGCCGTTTTTCCAGCTTTCCGGAACTTCAACTTTAACAACGCCCTTTGCACCGGCATCAATCGCTGCCCAGTTCTTCTGAACGATCTCTTCACCCTTACGGCCGTAAGTTGCTTTAGCAGCAGCTTTCATAAGCTCGTTTGCTTTTTCTGCAGGAATGATTCCTGTCAGTTCAAAGAATGCAGACTGAAGAATTGTATTGATACGGGTTGCGCCCATACCAGTTTCGATACCGATCTTCACACCGTCGATGGTATAGAACTTAATGTTATGATCAGCAATATACTTCTTAACCTGTCCTGGTAAGTGCTTTTCAAGACCTTCCTGATCCCATGGGCAGTTTAATAAGAATACACCGCCGTCAACCAGTTCCTGTACCATGTTGTACTTACGGATATAGGAAGGATTGTGGCATGCTACGAAATTAGCTTTGCGGATTAAATATGTGGATTTAATCGGCTTATGGCCAAAACGTAAATGAGACATCGTGATACCGCCGGACTTCTTGGAATCATAGTCGAAGTAAGCCTGAGCATACATATCTGTATTATCACCGATAATCTTAATGGAGTTCTTATTGGCACCTACAGTACCGTCAGCACCAAGACCCCAGAACTTACAGTTAGAAGTTCCTTCCGGAGTTGTGATGATATCATCTCCTGTCTCAAGAGAAAGGTGAGTTACATCATCCACGATACCGATTGTAAATGGAGTTTTTGTCTTGTTCTCGTAAACAGCTACGATCTGAGTTGGAGTAGTGTCTTTGGAACCAAGGCCATAACGTCCGGTAAGAATCTTAACCTGATCAAACTTTGTTCCCTTTAAAGCTGCAACAACATCTAAGTATAATGGTTCGCCTAAGGAGCCTGGTTCTTTGGTTCTGTCTAAAACAGAAATAGTCTTAACAGTATCAGGAATCGCATCAATCAGAGCCTGTGCGCTGAATGGTCTGTAAAGACGAACTTTAATCACACCAACCTTATGGCCAGCTGCAACTAAATAGTCAAGAGTCTCTTCAATGGTATCATTAACAGAACCCATGGAAACAATTACATGATCTGCATCAGCAGCTCCGTAGTAATTGAAGAGTTTGTAATCTGTACCAATCTTTGCATTTACCTTATCCATATATTTCTGAACAATTGCAGGCAGTGCATCATAATATGGGTTGCATGCTTCTCTTGCCTGGAAGAAAATATCAGGGTTCTGAGCAGAGCCTCTCAGACATGGGTGATTCGGATTTAATGCGTGACGGCGGAACTCATCAACGGAATCCATATTCACCATCTCTTTTAAATCTTCATAATCCCATGTTTCGATCTTCTGGATCTCATGAGAAGTACGGAAACCATCGAAGAAGTTAATAAATGGTACTTTACCTTCAAGAGCTGCCATATGAGCAACCGGAGTTAAGTCCATAACTTCCTGTACGCTGGATTCACATAACATTGCACAACCGGTCTGACGACAGGCATAAACATCAGAGTGGTCACCAAAGATTGATAAGGCATGGCTTGCGATAGCACGTGCAGATACGTTGATTACACCAGGTAACTGCTCGCCGGCAATTTTATAAAGATTAGGGATCATGAGTAACAGACCCTGGGAAGCTGTATAGGTGGTGGTCAGAGCACCTGCTGCCAAGGAACCGTGAACCGCACCTGCGGCACCTGCCTCAGACTGCATCTCTGTAATGTGCACTGTCTGGCCAAAAATATTAGTTCTTCCGTCTGTAGACCATTCATCTGTAGCTTCTGCCATAGGTGAAGACGGTGTAATAGGATAGATTGCCGCTACATCAGTAAATGCATAGGATGCATGAGCTGCTGCATGGTTTCCATCCATGGTTTTCATTTTTCTTGCCATTCTTGATTTCCTCCTGCAAATGTGAATATTTGTATAATTTGGTTCCCCTTAGGGGAAAGTGACCTGACATTATTATAACAATTATTCAACAAAAAGCAAATATTAAAACTGGAAATTAAAGTATTATTTTCAAAACAATTTAAAAAAAGACAGTACCAGACCTTAAATATGTGTCTGATGCTGTCTTTTTGGATTATTTTATTACTGACTCATGGGATTTGGCTGTATGATACTCTGTGTATTTTCCGCTGTTGTCCCTTCCGTTTCAGCCTGGGTTGCAGGAGTGTTCTGGGTTTCCGCCGCTGTGGAGGGCGCCGTCTCAGCTGCATTCGTTCCCGGTCCGTTGCCCGGTACAGACTGAGTCGGAGCATTCCCCTGGTGGGTCTCCGGTACAGTCTGGGAAGGATCTGTGGCAGGTACCACAACGCCGGTAGTATTCCGTTTTATTGTAGCCGGCTTGCCGCGGTAGGTGCTGTTATGGAAGAACTCATCGCTTACCACAGCACCGTCCTTCTTAGTAACCAGATTGGTTACCCAACGGCTTCCCTTTGTTTCCTGCTTAATCACTTTCTCTTCCCCTGGCTGCATGGTCTGATCCTCTTCATAAATTGGTGCCGGAGCATCTAACTCTGCTGTCTTGCTGGAAGTCATTGACAATGTAACACCGTCTTCCAGTATAGGGATACCTATGATAGAAATTTTAAGCTTGCGATCAGCAAAACTGGTTCTGATGGCGATGGCACTGGAAGAATTATTAACAAACTTCATGTCCGGTCCCCCAAAGCTTACCATCGCATCCTCACCCGGAGTCACATAACTGGGTTCGTAACTGTGGGCATGACGCTCCGTAGTTGTCAGTCCTGCAAAAACAACTGCATTATACAGGGTAGAAGAAACCTGGCATACACCGCCACCCGGCTCTTCAATCAATACTCCATTTAAATAAGCTCCTGCCGGACGGTATCCCTTTGCAGAGGAACGCTCGCCGGTTGTCTTATTAAAGGAAAATTCCTCACCTGGCTGCAGAATCATTCCATTGAGTGCCGTGGAAGCAAGCTCAATATTCTTATTCCTATCGCTGTTAGTCGTTGTTGTTGTCGTGTAAGTTCCAATTACTTTATACAGCGCCTTCGCCTGCTCTTCCGTAATCTTAGGAGCTGTCTCAGTGGCCTGTGCAGCAATGGAGCCCTTATAATTCTTTGCTTTAATCTGTGCCAGAATATCGGCAGTCAGCTTGTCCTGGTCAATTGCAATTCCCTTTTTTTCGCCAGCATAAACAAACTTTCCAGTGGCTTTGTCAAATCCGGAGATAGAGCCATTCTTGGCGGGTACATCCCACTTTCCAGCAATGGCTTTCACCTCAGTTTTTACTTCCTCATCCAAACCATCTGTATCAATGGTATATTCCTCTTTTGAATCCTTACTGTAAATTTCATCTAACAGGGTATCAATCCTGTCATCTAAAAAATTCTTCAGTTCGTATGTTTCATTCTCATAAGTAACTTTCATTCCCCAGCCTATGGACTGGTCAATTGCTTTTTTAGCTTCCGTCTTTGACAGACCCGTTATGGAAACTCCGTCTACATGCACCTCTTTTTTTAACTGGGTCTCAGAGACTTTCGTAGAGTTCACATCGGTCTCTTTTGTCTTATGACCCCCAATATACTTAACAGCAGCCATAACACTGATAACGGAGGCAACAGCGAAAACAGCAGCCAGTAAAATCTTCGTAATTCCGTACTGCGGTCCTCTTCTTCTCTTCTTACCGCGCCTTTGCTGATAGGAGTTTCCTCCTCTGTAAGACTGGCTTGTCCTTCTGCCTGAATTAGGCGTATTTCTTTTGCTTCCGTTCTGGGAGGAATAGGTTCTTCCACCGCTTCTTTGTCTGTTATCATCCTGACTCATTTACTTCACCTTTTTACATGATTATGTAGCATTACACTGAGTAGTATACCATACTTTGTGGGAAATGCTATTACGTTTTTATGAATTTTCTTAATTATTTTTCGCGTAAATTCTACATTTTACAGAACTAAAAAAACATGTTACTATAGTATTAATAAACTATTTCATTTCGGAGGTACCTATGAATTTTATTGATCTTCACGTTCATTCAAACGCTTCTGACGGCACCTTATCACCTGCCAGTGTTGTAGAACTGGCGGCGCAAAAAGGGCTTTCGGCAATTGCGCTTACAGACCACGATACAATCGAAGGCATTCCCGAAGCTTTGGAGGCAGCAAAAAGTCTGCCTTTGGAAGTGATTCCCGGCATTGAACTCTCCTGTGTTTATCTGGGTGAAGAAATTCACATTTTAGGGCTTTATGTCGATCTGGCTGATAAAAATTTTATCACTGAAACTGACACGTTAAAAGACATCCGCATGAAAAGGAATACGGAGATGATTCGCCGTTTTCAAAATGCCGGTATTGACATCACACTTTCCGAGGTACAGGCCGGTAATCCAGATACGGTTATTACCCGAGCCCATTTTGCCCGGGTTCTGTTAGAAAAGGGCTATGTCACAAATATGGATCAGGCATTTAAGAAATATTTAAGCTACAGCGGACCGTACTGCCCGAGAAAAGAAAAGATTACTCCGGAGCATGCCATGAAAATACTTCGAGACTGCAACGCCTCCCCCGTCCTCGCCCATCCATACCAGTATCACCTGGGGGACAAAAAAACAGAAGAGCTTGTTTCCTATTTAAAGGAGATGGGACTTCATGGTCTTGAAGTCTATCACTCTTCCAATAATCAATATGAAAGCGGAAAATTAAAAAAGCTTGCAAAAAAATACCAGCTCTTTCCTACCGGCGGCTCAGATTTTCACGGAACCAATAAGCCCGATATTGATTTAGGCTCAGGAAGAGGCGGTCTTCGAATCTCAGCCCTGCTTCTCGATGATATTAAAAGAATACGGCAGGAAAAGGGGCTGTAACCTCTCCTGCCAGAATCACATACTATCCGATTTTTCCTTCGTCCATATAGCGGGCTAGATCCATGGCAAAATATGTGATCAGAATATCTGCTCCAGCACGAAAGATACTGACGGCTGTTTCACAAACAGTTTTTTCCTCATCCATAAAGCCGGCTTTTGCTGCAGCCTTAATCATGGAATACTCTCCGCTTACACTGTAGGCTGCCACAGGCACTTTCGTGCTGTCTGACACCTCACGTATAATATCCAGATAGGAAAGCGCAGGTTTTACCATAACAATATCTGCACCTTCTTCTACGTCAAGCTCTACTTCCTTTAATGCTTCTTTCCTGTTATGGTAATCCATCTGATAGCTCTTACGGTCTCCAAAGGCAGGTGCAGATCCGGCAGCCTCCCGAAACGGACCGTAAAAGGCAGACGCATATTTTGCAGAATAAGCCATAATGGGCACATTTAAAAATCCGGCTTCATCAAGTGCCAGCCTCATGGAATGAATCCTTCCATCCATCATATCAGAAGGGGCAACCATATGAGCGCCTGCTTTTACATGGGAAACTGCAATGCGGTTTAAGTACTCCAGAGTCTGATCATTATCCACATATTCTCCATCTAATATCCCGCAATGACCATGAGAAGTATATTCACACATACATACATCCGTTATGATATATACTGCCGGATAAAATTCCCTGATATAGCGGACCGCGCGCTGCACAATTCCATTCTCATCGAAAGCCTGGCTTCCGCAGCTGTCTTTTTGTGCTGGTATGCCAAACAGAATTACCTTATTAATTCCGGCGGCAGTCAGTTTATCAAGAATTACACAAAGCCGGTCTACACTATATCGATATTGTCCCTCCATAGAAGGAATTTCTTCTACAATGCCTTCTCCATCCACGGCGAACAGGGGATAAACAAGAGCCTCTCTGGATACTCTGGTCTCCCGCACCATTGTTCTTAAAGTCTCAGATGTTCTAAGTCTTCTGGGTCTATATAATAAATCCATTTCCATTACCTCCCTTTATTCCTGTCCTATTATACACCCTCTCAAATAAGATTCAAGTAATTCTTGCGGCATTGGAAAAGATTGCTTATAATAGCAGATGTACAATACGAACCAGAAATGAGGTATTTTATTATGGAAGAATTTTATCAGGCGATCGAAGATGCCATTCGTAATACCGGATATGAAGGTCCGATAAACGGACAGGACATCTACGATGAGATCTGTGATGAGATTGAAGACAAGGAACCGGGAGCTTATGTATTCATGTCTAAAAAAACAGATGAACTGTTTTTTGAGTACAAGATTCAGATCTTTGAAGATCAGTTTAACTTAAGTGCAATTGACATTCACAGCTCCGGTACGGTTTATCACGCAGATCTTGATTAAACCAGAGAAAAGGATTCCCCGATGTGTTCATTCAGGGAATCCTTTTTTTATTGTTTTACTGTTTTTTTACGTTTTACCCGTTCTTTCGCCCAGATTCTTTTATTCACAGTTTCTCTTAAAATCGCATAGAGAACGGAACAAAGCGGGATAAATATCAGCATACCTACAATTCCCATGGCACTGCCGCCAATGGTCACCGCTACCAGAACCCAGATAGCCGGAAGTCCCACTGAATTGCCAACCACGTGGGGATAAATTAAATTTCCTTCGATCTGTTGAAGAACAAAGAAGATGATGAGAAACAATGCTGCGTCAAAGGGCTTCACCATCAGCATTAAGAAGGCTCCGATTGCACAGCCGATTAATGCCCCAAACATAGGAATCAAAGCAGTAAACGCGATCAGGACTCCAATAAGAAGTGCATATGGAAGGCGTAATATGGATAATGTGAGAAAAAACATGCTTCCCAGTATTACTGCCTCCACACACTGTCCAGTCAGAAAATTGGAAAATGTACGGCTGGTGAGAGTTAATATCTCTAAAATTCTGTTAGATACATGATCCGGCAGAAACGCTTTCATAAATTTCTTTATCTGTCTTGATAAATTTTCCTTCTGCAAAAGAATGTAAACTGCAAATACCACACCAATTACAAAGGTAGTCACTCCGCTTATAAAATTTAAAGCTGCGGCTAAAGTAGAAGACAACACGGTTCCGGCACCAACGGTTAAAAACTGCACAATATTTTCAAGATAGGATTTCCAGTCAATCTGTATATTGTTAATATAATCTGAAATTTCCGGATATTGGGCAAACAGCTTCTCTGCTCCCTGCTTTACATCATTGAAAAAAACAGGTAAGCTGTACTGCAGACTTAAAACTGTATCAAACAGCTGGGGCATGACTACAAACGTAACCACAAGCAATATTCCGATTACAAACACAAAAGTAAGAACCAGGCTGAAAGGGCGGCGAAACTGACTTTCTTTTTTCACCGGCAGTATGCGTTCAATCGCCCGCATGGGAACATTTAATACAAATGCCATAACTCCGCCTAATAAGAAAGGAGTTAAAATCCCCACTATCCTTACAATCAGAGCAAATAAACTTCTATAATTAATACCGGCTACTACGGCAATCACAGTAAATATAATTAACCATCGTAATTTTTTTATTGTGCTGTCATTTAATTCCATTAAATCCTCCTCTGGATCTCTTCCTGAAACACTTTTTGAATTTCCTGAAACGATGTCTGAAAAGTTCCCTGTGCCAGCAGGGCATTCCCTCCGCCACGGCCATTTAATTTTTCATTTAACTGGCGGCTGAATTCCCGCATATCCATATCACTGCTGCCTGCTGCATACTGATACAGGCCATCTTCTCCGGAACATACCAATACAACGCTCCCCTTCTTCTCCTCATAAAGCATGGTGGTAAACTGTCTGAGCTGTGCTGGCAAAAGATGCTCTTCAAACACCAGCAGGGGATCGCCGCTAACAGGATATTGTGCCGTTTTATATATAAGCAGTTCTCTGGTGAGCCGGCTAAGATCACCATCCTTTTTCGCACCGTCCTCTTTTAGTTTTGTGACTGTCTCCAGTACACTGTCGGGTTTCGCTGATAATAACACGGATATTCCCTGGACAGCTTTTAATTTTCTGCGGTAATCATGAAATGCCTCTCTGCCGCACAGCAGGGATATTCTTACGCCGCCTTTATATCGCATCAGACCGGTGACTTTTAAAATTCCAATCTCTCCTGCAGTCATCACATGGGTTCCGCAGCAGGCACATATATCTGCCCCTGGGAATTCAATAATCCGCACCTGACCGCTTAATTCCTTCTTGCTTCTGTAATTTAATGCATTCAGTTCTTCCTTTGACGGATAAGTCTCTAAAACCGGTATATTCTGCCAGATCAGTTCATTCACTTCAGCTTCCACTTCTTCTGCCTGTTCCAGAGTCAATATCCCGTTGAAATCAACGGTGACCTCATCTTTCCCCATGTGAAACCCTACATTGTCGTAACCGTAATACTTATGTACCACGCCTGAAAATAAATGTTCTCCGGAATGATTCTGCATATGACTGAATCTTCTCTCCCAATCTAAAATTCCAGTTACCAGCGAATTTTCAGGAAGAGGCCTGTCTGTAATATGAACGATTCCCTCCGGACGCTCTCTGACATCCAAGACAAGGGCGTCTCCCAATGTGCCTGTATCAGCGGGCTGCCCTCCCCCCTCAGGGTAAAAGGCTGTCCTGCTTAAACGAACCAGATATTTAACGTCTTTATCCGGTATACACCCAGTCACCTCTGCTTCAAACTGTTTCACATAAGGTCTCTCATAATATAATTTTTCCATCTTTTGCTCCTTTTAATCCTGCTGTTACTAATTATACACAACATTTCTTTAAGTTCAATCATATCAATTCTAAAATTTTTCAGAAAAAATGGAAACAGTGGCAAGCTGACATTCATACACTTACAGTGTAAACAAATTATTTTGGAGGAACCAATATGAGTGATCTGGCAGCAACTAACTGTGGATGCGGATGCGATTGCAACAACGGAGGATGTGGTAATAACAACGGTTGTGGTTTTATCTGGATTATTATCCTTCTTCTGTTCTGCTGTGGCGGCAATAACAGCTGCGGTGGCGGATGCGGCAACGGTTGTGGCGGTTGCGGAAATGATGGTTGTGGCAGTTGGATTTGGATCATCATTCTTCTGTTCTGCTGCGGCGGCAACGGATTTGGTGGCGGTAACTTCTGCTGCTAAACAAAACATAAAGCAGGACCCGAACCATCTTTGGTTCGGGTCCTGTTTCCGTTTAACTGCGGCTCTGACCTTTTTCCTGTCCCGGCCTTGTAAAAGCAGACTGGTTACCTGTTCCTTCCTGGTTGTTTCTGTTTTGCTTTTGTTTCATGCATTCATCATCAATTTCGTAAACCGCATTTCCATCTATGATTAATCGGTTTCTCATATAAATCACTCTCCTGTAATACTAATATATGCGGCCGCATATATTGTCAACAAGAAAAGTAAGGATCCCATGAAATGAATAATGAACAAAATGTCCACGCAAATGAATTAGACTCCCGTATCGGGGATAATCATCTTGATATGATGAAAGCCGCCCTGCCTTATATGAATGTTCCCCAGCAACGTATGATCTCCACCTTTGTTAAATTCAACGAACTGCAGCGCACCATAAACTTATTTGAAGATGGAGAAGTGGCTGCTATGGGAATCTGTTCTGCAGGCGAAAAGGAACGGTCTAACTCACCCCTTGAGATGTTAAACACCATTAAACCCTATGCCAATCCTTCTGAGCAGGACTTAATTGACTTATTTATCAACATCTTCCAGGGATTTAATATGGCAAATGCCTATTCAGAATCCGTTCCAAGTTCTACGATCCCGCTTCAGGCGCAGGCACAATCACAACCCCGTAATCAGGCTCAGTCAGACGGACAAAACCGTACCAATAACTCACATCGCCAAAACAGCAATCCATTTGGCAGAATGCCCTTTGAGCAGTTAAAGAACTTCATGCCTCCGGAACAGCAGTCACGGCTGGAAACCATGCAGATGATGATGTCCGCCATGCAGCAGATGAACTAAAATACAACTGTCACCATCTTACTCCATACATATTCACAGGAAAGGAAGGACAACAACTTATGAATTCCAACTGGAAACAGGACCCACGGTTAAAAAATATGAATCCCCAGAAGCTTTCCATGCTGACCGAATTTGCAAAACGCGCTGAGGCTGCTCCAAAGGACCAGCTTTTTCCCACGCTCATGAGTCTGACCGCGGAAGCCAATCAGAAGGGGATCCATTTTAACGATGATGAGACAGATCTTCTTATTTCTATACTGGGCGATAATATGAGTCCAGCTGAACGGCAGCGGATCCAAACCGTCCGCATGCTTTCGAAAAATATGATGAAACGAAATGGAAAGAAATAATAAAAGAAAGGACATTATAGACAACTCCTGACGGGGCTGCCTGTAATGTCCTTCTTCTATGTTACAAATGATCTATTTGCAAACGATATTTACAATTCTTCCAGGAACATAAATTTCCTTCACAATGGTTCCGGTAATCTTATCCGGAATCATTGCCTTACCAGCCTCAATTGCATCTTCCTTTGAAACATCCGCCGGAAGTTTTACAACTGCTCTTGTTTTACCATTTACCTGAACAGCCACTTCTATTTCATCTTCCTTCATGGCTTCCTCACTCCACTCCGGCCATGTAGCGTGGAATACAGAGTCTGTGCCGCCAAGCTGCTGCCACAGTTCTTCTCCAATATGAGGAGCAAATGGTGCAAGAAGAATTACAAAGGTCTTTAATGTCTCTTTGTCAATGCCTCCTGCTGTCTTTGCAAGCTCGATCAGCTTGTTGTTATATTCCATAAAACCGGAAATTACGGTGTTTAAGTTAAACTGGTTGAAACGCTGTTCAATGTCAAATACCAGTTTGTTGCGGAGACGGATCATCTCTTTGGTGGCTTCCACATTCTTTTCACAGTTATCTGATACCAGATTATAGAAACGGTTTAAGAAACGGCTGACGCCTTCAATTCCTCTGTCATCCCACTCTGCATCTAACTCTGGCGGTCCTACAAAAAGTTCATACATACGAAGGGAATCGCATCCATAATCCTGAACAAGCTCATCAGGTGAAACCACATTACCCTTTGATTTACTCATCTTAATTCCGTTTTTACCAGTAATCATTCCCTGGTTAAACAGTTTGGTGAATGGCTCGTCAAAATCTACCACACCGATATCATTTAAGAACTTGGTGTAGAAACGGGAATACAGAAGATGAAGAACTGCATGCTCTACGCCGCCGATATACATATCAACAGGAAGATATTTGTCTGCCTTTTCTCTGGATACCAGTTCCTGATCATTGTGGCTGTCTACATAACGCAGGAAATACCAGGAAGATCCTGCCCACTGAGGCATGGTATTGGTCTCTCTCTTTGCAGCCGCACCGCATACCGGGCAGGTAGTATTAACCCATTCGTCAATATCTGCCAGAGGGGATTCTCCTGTACCAGTCGGCTGGTAGCTTTCCACTTCCGGAAGTGTAAGAGGAAGCTGATCTTCCGGCACGGGAACATTGCCGCAGTGAGGGCAGTGAATAATCGGAATCGGCTCACCCCAGTAACGCTGTCTGGAAAATACCCAGTCACGAAGTTTGAAGTTTACCGTTTTCTTACCAAGACCTCTTGCTTCGATCATGGCAGGCGCTTCTTTTTTGAGAACAGCTGATTCCATGCCATTCCATTCGCCGGAATTGATCATGGTTCCGCTGGCCTCTGTATAGGCCTCTGTCATATTCTCAATTTCTTTTCCGTCTTTTGCAATTACCTGAATAATGGGAATATTAAATTTAGTTGCAAATTCAAAGTCTCTGTCATCGTGAGCCGGAACACACATGATTGCGCCAGTTCCGTAGTCACCCAGTACATAATCGGATATCCAGATGGGAACTTTTGCTCCGCTTAAAGGATTGATTGCATAGCTTCCGGTAAATACTCCTGTCTTTTCCTTATCCTGGAGACGGTCAACATTGGATTTCATGGAAGCGTCATAGATATACTGGTCCACTTCTGATTTGGTTTCCTCTGTTGCAAGAGAAGCAGCAAGTGCATGCTCCGGTGCAAGCACCATAAAGGTTGCTCCGTATAAGGTATCAGGTCTTGTGGTATAAACCGTAATGGCTTCTTCTTTCCCCTCTACTTTAAAGTCAACTTCTGCACCGTAAGATTTTCCGATCCAGTCAGTCTGCATCTTTTTAACCTTTTCCGGCCAGTCAAGCTTATCCAGATCATTTAAAAGGCGATCTGCATAGGCAGTGATTTTTAACATCCACTGTCTTAAATTCTTCTTTGTAACTGTAGTACCGCAGCGCTCGCAGCAGCCGTTTACCACTTCCTCATTGGCAAGACCGGTTTTACAGGAAGGACACCAGTTAATGGGGAATTCCTTTTCATAGGCAAGACCCTTCTTAAACATCTGGACAAAAATCCACTGGGTCCACTTATAAAATCCAGGATCTGTGGTATTTACTTCCATATCCCAGTCGTAAACAGCCGCGATCTCATTGATCTGCCGTTTAATATTACTTACGTTCTCAGCCGTTGATTTTGCCGGATGAACGCCCATCTTAATGGCATAATTCTCTGCAGGCAGGCCAAATGCATCCCAACCCATGGGGTGAATCACATAATGTCCCTTTAAAATCTGATAACGGCTCCAGACGTCAGAGATCACGTAACCTCTCCAATGGCCAACATGAAGGCCGCTGCCAGACGGATATGGGAACATATCCAGACAATAATATTTTGGTTTCTTTCCATCGTCAACATTGATGGGGTTCTTTTCCCAATTCTCCCGCCATTTTTTCTCAATGGCACTGTGGTTATAAGATGATGCCATAACAAAATTCCTCCTTATTAGACAGTAACGGTAAATTTAATTCTCATTGCATAAAAAAAGCGTCTCCACCCGTAATAAAACGGCTATAGAGACGCAGTATCTACCGCGTGGTACCACTCTATTTCATACAGAACGTATGCGCTCAACCGGACAGACTCTCCTGTCCGCCCGCTGTAACGGTCGGGATTCCGGCTATACCTACACAAAAGCCATGGCTTTCTTCAGTATGCTACTCAAAGGCCAGTTCAGCAATCTTTCCCAACCGGCTCTCACCAGCCGCCGGCTCTCTGAATGATTCAGACTGCTTACTACTCCTTATCACAGTATTTTTGCTAAGTGTAAATGTAACATAATTGCCCGGATGTGTCAACCCGATTTTATGAAAACTCTGCGACAACAAAGGAAATGGCAGACAATACAAAAAATAAAATCATACCAACGTTCAAAAACAGAATTTTACCTGCCCCACTGCCCCATACCGATTCCTCACCCTGCCAGAAAATCCATTTATCCCTCGTGACAAAAAACAATACGATACCGGCGATCATCGACCCATACAAAAACAGGGCGTAGACAGCTGCAAGGGGAATGGAATTCTGAATATAAATAGCTGCAACGGATCCAAGGAAATTAATGATCATATGGAACCCAATGGTATAGCGGATTCTTCCTGTTCTCGTATAAATATAGCCAAATACAAGACCGATCCCAAATGCATAGAAAAATTGATAGAAATTCCCATGACACAATCCAAAAATAATAGCGGATACCAATATAGCCGCCTTATCCCCATATCTGCGGATACGGTCAATGATCAGTTTTCGAAAGAGAACCTCTTCGCAGACCGGCGCCATGACTACCATAATTGCAAAGATCGTTCCTGTATTCAGTCCCTTAAGCACTTCTGCAACGGGATTCATCATTGGTTTTCCTTCCAGAGCACTGATGAGACTCATAAGCAGCTGTCCCGCCAGGTTACCTGCAACCAATGCACTGATACAGATAAAAAAAGAATAAATCAGCAGCATTTTCTCCGGTTTCCTGCTTACCGGCTTATGGGTAACAGGTAAATTCTTTATAATCAGAAATAAAACCAGCCCTCCCGCTGCATAATTAGCCAGGGAAACGGAAAATAAGTACCATCCCCTGGACAAATTAAAAATTTCTTTCTGACCGACCACCTGAATCACAATCCTTAACACAATCTGCAGTACAATTGATGCACTGAGAAACCCCGTATATCCAAGTCCGATTCTGCCAAATACTTTTTTTGCGCCCTTTGTCTCTTCCACCAAAAATCTTACCTCCTGCTGAACTCATACCAGTTTAACACAGAATGGGCAAATACGCAATTCTCCCGATTGCTTACATTGGATCCGGAATCCAGATACTGCAAAAAGGCGGATCCAATCATGCATTGGATCCGCCCTGGTTACTATTTTATATTTCCGTACGGTCAACCTTGGCTGCCCGTTCCTCCACTTCTTTCTTCTGAACATCTCCGGGAGCCAGCTCATACCGGCTGAACTCATATTCAAAGGTACCAATACCACCTGTCATGGAGCGAAGGTCTGTATTATAGCCAAACAGCTCGGACATGGGAATATCCGCCTCAATGACCTGTTTTCCATGATGATTGGAGTTCATTCCAAGAACACGTCCTCTTCTCCGGTTAAGATCTCCCATAACATCACCGGTAAATTTATCAGGCACTGTTACTTTTAAGGAAGCGATGGGTTCCAGCAGTACCGGATTGGCATCCATAAAGCCTTTTTTAAAGGCCATGGTCGCCGCCATCTTAAATGCAAGCTCAGAGGAATCCACCGGATGATAGGATCCGTCGGTAAGCGTTGCCTTGATTCCTACTACGGGATAGGCAGCTAATGGTCCTTTTAAGACGCATTCTGCAATTCCCTTTTCCACTGCAGGAAAATAATTCTTGGGAACCGCTCCGCCAAATACAGATTCTTCAAAGATATAGGGAGTCTCCAAATCACCGGAAGGCTCAAAGGTCATCTTTACATCACCAAACTGGCCATGACCGCCTGACTGCTTCTTGTATCTTCCCTGAACCTCCACTTTCTTGCGGATGGTCTCACGGAATGCAAATTTAGGTTTGCTTAATTCAATCTCCACCTTATAGCGGTTTAGCAGCTTGCTGACCACTACCTCCAGCTGCTGATCGCCGATTGCATACAGAAGAGACTGACGGTTCTCCGTATCATTCACTGCCTTTAAGGTCCAGTCCTCCTCCGTTAATTTAGCCAGTGCATTGGAAACCTTATCATCGTCACCCTTTGTTTTCGTCTTATAACGCATATACGTATAAGGGGTGGAAATCTCAGGCTTGTGATAGACAATGGGTGCGGAGCGAAGGGCTATGGTATCGCCAGTCTGTGTCACGTTCAATTTGGATACGGCTCCAATATCTCCCGCTTTTAATTCCGGAACTTCGATGGCATCTTTTCCTCTTAACAGATAGAGTTTTCCGATTTTCTCTTCCGTATCTTTATTTACATTATAGATGGCTGAATCTGCTTTCAATGTTCCTGTACAGATCTTCATCAAAGAATACTTGCCGATAAACGGGTCTAAGATTGTCTTAAATACCCGGGCTGACAAAGACACATTATCATTGTATCTGGCAGTAAAACGTTCTCCGGTGGAAACATCCACACCGATGCATTCATAACGCTCCGGTGATGGAAAATACTTGTCAATTGCCTGTAACACCATCTTTACACCCTGGGCATTAATTCCGGAACCAAGCATGACCGGAACGATATTTCCCTGTATTACATGTTCCCGAAGTGCAGAAGAAATCTCTTCCAGGGTAAACTCGTCGCCTGAGAAATACCGTTCCATATATTCCTCACTGATTTCTGCAACTGCTTCCATCAAAGCTTCTCTGGCAATTCCTAAATTCTTCTGGCTATACTCAGGAATCTCACATTCCTCATAATCACTGTTAACGGTGAAGCGCCGCCCAGCCATTTTCACCACATTCACAAATCCTACGAACTTTTCGTTCTCTCTGATAGGAAGGTGGAACGGAGCTATCTTTCTTCCGAATTCTTTCTCCAGCTTTAAAAGAAGCTCACGAAAGCTGGCCTGATCGTCATCCATATTGGTTACAAAAAACAGTCTGGGAAGCTTGTACTTTTCACAGAGCTCCCATGCCTTTAACGTACCAACTTCAATTCCTGCCTTGCAGTTAACTACGATAACAGCAGCATCAGCTACGCTGATTGCTTCTTCAACCTCACCAACAAAATCAAAATAACCGGGAGTATCAAGTAAATTAATCTTGATCGGTCCATCCTCTCCTTCATATTCCAATGGAATCAGGGAAGTGGAGATGGAGAACTGTCTCTTAATCTCTTCTTTGTCATAATCGCTGATGGTATTGCCATCGGTAACTTTTCCCATTCTGCTGATGGCTCCGGTCACTAACGCCATTGCTTCAGCAAGGGTAGTTTTACCGGCGCCCCCGTGCCCAAGTAAGGCGACGTTACGGATTTGTTTGGTTCCATACACGTTCATAAGCATTCCTCCTGTTCGGTATTTAAGTCTATAACAATATTTTACTAAAAATGTCTTATAATTGCAAGTAAAAGGTACAATTTGCACAAATATTTTTCGACATTTTTCTATATTTTGATAAAAGAAAAGAGGGTGCCGCCCTCTTCTTTTCCTAAATTTATCTATTAATATTGTATTTATAACAAAATCCGATTTTTCAGGGTAAGTGATGAAATTTCACAGCTGCCTGGAGTGCCCCATCAAGTGCTGTAATTCGTGGTATGGAAGTCCTCACCCCTGGCAGCCCTTTGTTTACTTTTTCATCCACCATCTCCCGCAGAATATCATTTTTCACAAGAAGGCTTCCCCAGTACCAGAGATCAAATCCATCTGCATCCATTTTAGCTGCAGTATCACGGATCAGCCCCCATAAGGCGTCTGCACACTCCCGGTGAATCTCTATGGCAGTCTCGTCTCCCAATGCTGCCGCCTGAAAGGCAAGCAGGGAAAACCTGGCGATCTGGGATTTCTCCATAAGATTGGCATTGATATAATCATCTATTTTTCCCAATGTATCAATTCCGGTCGAGTTGATAAAAAGAGGCGTAAGAATGGGATTCCTGCCCCGCCCGGATAAATCATTGCCCACCGCTCTTAAAACCTTCAGCCCCAGATCAAAACCGCTGCCTTCATCGCTTACAATGTGATTATAGCCTCCTGTTCTGTGTATGATCCCGTTCTTATCTCTTCCAAAGCAAACGGAACCGGTGCCGGATATGATTACAAGAGCCGGCAATTCCGTCAGATAAAGAAATACTTCGCAGTCATTGATTACCTTCAGTTTGTCAGGCAAAAATCCCATTTCTTCAAAAAAGGATCTGCAATCACGTTCGTGGGTTGGAAAATCAATTCCGCTTGCTGCCACACAGATTCCCTGGCAGCTGCCAGGATTCAGATTCAGCTTTTTTAAAGCTGGAATTACCAGCTCCCGGTAACGCAGCCTGCTTTTTTCAGTTCCATCTGTATTGAGGCTGCAGCCAGGTGCTGTAAATTCCCCCAATACGTTACCTGCAAGATCGCAGACCTTCAGGCGTCCGTTGGTCCCTCCCACGTCCAGTCCGGCAAAAAATCCTGTCATAACCCAACACTCCTCCCGCTTGTTATCTCCATCGCATAAAACCTGCTGTGGTAAACATCTCATTTCCTTCCAAAAGATACTTTTTTAATGAGGCCTGCAGCGAAGTAGTGCAGGAAAAATGTTCAAGTGCTTCCATGGTAAAATCAAACCCCATAACCCGCTCCAGTATCTGTGGCTGTCCGGTCAGTACAGGCATTTTATGAAATCGATTCATAAAGCTTATGATTTTGCTGGTCTCCGGCAGAATATGCTTAAGATGGGGGTCCAGAAGCCAGCTGTCGCAGACAAGAATCTGATTTTCATAATAATTCTTTGCCCTATGAAATGAAGAATCAATGCTGTCAGGAGATAAATCAGAACCTTCCGGAATATGAACGGCAATTGCTTTCTCTCCCGGTGCAAGCTTAAGCTCCCACTCCTTTCGATTTAACACGACAGGGGTATCCATCTTTACAGTTCCTGATTCTAAATCCACCCTATATCCAGTTAAAGCCCTGTCTCCAAAGTCCAGAAAAGTTTTTGTTTCACATATCACACTTCTTCCATTTGTACCTGAGATATATCCGTTCTGGTCAATCATCAGATCCGGACATGCTACTGCCTGAAACTCACCGGATTGTCTGTTCTCAAAAATCAGAAACGGGAATTCATAAGTCACTTCCTCAAATTGCAGGCTGCAAAATCTTCGTACTTTTCCAGTAAGGGAACGGAATACCCACTCAATCCGGTCAAGCCCCACCTGTCCCTTATGATATTTACGAAATGACTGGATCCATATTTCAACATCTTTGAAAGAATCCCGGATAACAGCTTCCGGTATGCCCTGCTTTTCTAATTCCTGTACCAGTTCCTGCAGCATCCAGTCAATGTAAATAACCGGAAGCAAAAAGTCATCCAAATGAAGGAGTCTGGCATGCCTGATTCCAAACATCACGGCTTCTGCTGCTCCCTCAGGATCTTTTTCCACCAGCAGAAGTTCCCGGCATCTGCTGTAATTTCTTATAAAATATTCATTACTCTCATAGGCAGCGGCGAAAAAAGCCACCGCTGCCTGAGTATCTTCACTAAATATACTGAGTTTTGTCATTGTTATCTGTAAATCCCACTTTCAACGGTCCCGCTGTTAAAATACGTTGCTTTTTATCAAATACCGGCTGGAGATTTTCTGCATAGGCTGAAAACTGAGCAAGAGATTTAAATTCCTGATTTCCTCCGCATACACAGAAGTAGGCAATATCATCCCCATAGGTACGGTATTCACATTCAAACAGCTGGTCATCCACGGGTTCCAACGTACTGCTGCACCAAAGGGCCACAAAGCCCCCTGCCTTACTGCCGAAGAGCCAATTGCCGGAGATCATGGTCTCGGAAAACTTCGGTGAAGGAAAATAAGCATGGGTGAAATGAATGGGATGCTCCTCCGGTATATGATAAACAGCTCCCAGCAAATTTCCTTCCTGAACCAGTGCAGGCATTACACCATTACCGAACCAGTATCCCGGCCTCATGGAACAGGAATCACAGGTTCCTCCCGGATGGTTTGTAAAGATATCTGTCTCCATATCAAGGGCAGCATACCACATGTGCTGCTGATAGCCATATACACCAGGCTCAAAGCAGGTGGTTCCATGGAACCGTTCGTTCAGCGATTTGGTGTATTCACAGGTTGTGGTATCGGAATCCGGATCCAGAGTCAGGTTTTTCCAGCGTTTAAATTCCGGGTCCGGTCTTGGAGACTGAACGGAGGTCATACAGTACTCCGATGTTTTCTTCAGCCTTATTAAAGCATTTCCAGTGGAATAATCCATATCCGCCGGGCGCTCCATAAGTTCTTTTAGTCCTTCTGGAAGTTTATAGCTGCTGCATGAATAAAAGCCCAGCCAGCCTTCTCCATAGGAATAAGGGACCTCTGGATTAATTAAATTCATCAGTGCCTGGGCTCCCTGTTCAAAGGGATGGATCACTTCTCTGTATACGCGTCCCATAGGGGCGATTACAACACCGTCATAGGTATGGAGGCACAGCATTTCAAGAAGTTTATCCGTAATCTTAACAGCCCTTTTTGAAATGGCTTCCTCTGAAAAATCAATTACATTTAACAGTGCTGCAAAGGTAACGCACATATAAACCGTGCTTAAGAATTCTTCAAATCCATGTTCCTCCACATCAGTCAGCCATGCTTCTACTTTGGCTCTTCCAATTTTAAAAAGCTCTCTGCCGGTCATGTCTGCCCGCGGGAAATACTCATCCGGGTACATCTCTCCAGCATTCATGGCACAGGTATAAAACATAAGAGAATGGTTTTCACTCCAGAAGCACATGGCGTCAGATCCTTTTTGATCCATCCAGTAACGCCAGTTTAAAAGAACCTCTTTTGCACGTTGCGCCAGATCCTCACTGACCGGATAATTCTTTAGATAACGGACCATGCCGCACACCAGAAAATCAGAGCAGTCGTATCTGCTTTCAATCTGATTAAGCGTCTCATAAAGAAGTTGGATATCCCGCGTGTTGTCCATTCCAAGGGCTTTTCTCGCAAGGATATTGGAAATGGAAAATCCAAATTTATCCCCTCTGGACAAACTTTCTGCTTCTGCAATTCTATGAAAAATAGCCTTTTTATTCTCCTCAAAGCCTTTGTCTTTCCCATATTCCGGTTTCTGAGCCAGAATATTCTCCACTTTTCTGGTGAGTACTCCGTGGTCATTTTTTACACTTACAAAAATAACACCTGGCTTCCCGGCCTCAAGTTTCACCTGATTTTTCCCGCTGATCTCCTGCCATTCCTTCCGGCTTTTCACCTGTGCAAAATCAGGACTTTGGCTGTCATAGGCCAAAGAGGCACCTTGGGGAGCGCTTTCCTTAAAAGTCATAATGGAATCTTTAATGGAGATGGAACCAAGCCAGTTTTCCATCCGTATCAGTTCATCGGTATGTTTCTCATCAGGCAGTACAACACAGATCTCTTCCATATGATCCATAATCTGAATGCCGAATAACGTTCTCGTATCCCTGACACCAAGTGTCTGCAGACTGATATAAATTTCATTGATTCCCTTTTTCAGCCGAAGCTCCATCTGTTTCTTTTTAATGGGCTTATAAACCGGCGTATCCATGCGGCACACCAGTTCTCCATTGCACCACACATCTACTGCCGCATAGGACCAGATAACGGCATTCACTGTGATGTCTTCTTTTACCTCGATTCCCGTCACTGCATCCAGTTCTACTTTCTGCAATGTGGAATAGAATGTGCTTTCATCTACAAACCAGTTTCCATAATGATAATAATACTTCCATGGCATCTGAAGTCTGCTGTTCTCTCCAAGAATAACCGGGCCTTTGGGGCAGGATTTATTTAAGTCCGCCACAAGGGATCTTAAATGCTGTTCATAACGCAGCTGGTTGTCATCTGATTCATGATTGATAAAATCCGTTTCTTTTGGACCGGATATCAGGTAATTCGTAAGAAAGCCGGTTCTGTTCAATTGTAATTTTTCCATTGTCTTATCCCTTTACTGCCCCATTTGGTGCATAAATAAATATATTTTTGATCTGTTTTATGTCTATATTAAATGATTTTTTCAAAAAATCACATGGCATTTTCCACGTTTGATGTAACTTTTTTTAACATTTTCCTGTTTCTAATAATCTGTTGGCATATTTATCATAATAATTCAGGATTCTTCCTTTGTTCACTGTGCAATATTTTTAATAATAATTTTCAAATTAATAATTTACTTTAAAGTGTTAAACTTTAACGTATAAAAGCGTTGACAACTTCCCTGCTATCCATTACAATGGGGATTAATCATTTGTAAGAAAAGAGGAAAAAGAGATATGATTATTATTATGAAACCAAACGCTTCTGCAGAGGCTGTAAGTAAAGTAAAGCACTTGATTGAATCCAACGGCCTGACCGCTCATTTATCGGAGGGAACGGAAGTAACCATAGTAGGTGTTGTAGGGGATAAAACGAAACTTCAGGGTGCTAACATTGAGATGATGGATGGCGTTGATAAAATCGTTGCGGTAACAGAAAGCTACAAGGTAGTAAACAAGAAGTTCCATCCGGAAGATTCTGTTATTACAGTGGGCAATGCCAAAATCGGCCCGGGCCACCTTACCATGATGGCGGGTCCCTGTGCCATTGAAAACCATGACATGCTTTTAGAAACAGCCTATGCAGTAAAAAAAGCCGGAGCACAGTTCTTACGAGGAGGCGCTTACAAGCCAAGAACTTCCCCCTACGCATTTCAGGGTCTGGAAGAAGAAGGGTTACAATACATGAAAGAAGCCAGAGAGGCCACAGGACTGAATGTAGTCTGTGAGGTGACCAGTCTCAGAGCACTGGAAACTGCAGTAAAATACGTTGATATGATCCAGATCGGCGCAAGAAACATGCAGAATTTTGAGCTTTTAAAAGAAGCAGGAAAAGCAGGAATTCCTGTTCTCTTAAAAAGAGGTCTATGCGCTACCATTGACGAGTGGTTAAATGCAGCAGAGTACATCGCTTCCGAAGGCAATCCCAACATTGTTCTTTGTGAAAGAGGAATCCGCACATATGAAACTGCAACCAGAAACACCCTGGATATCAGCGCAATTCCGGTTATCCGGTCTAAGAGCCATCTTCCAATTATTGTGGATCCCAGTCATGCCACTGGTGTACGTGCTTACATTGAGCCCATCTCCAAGGCAGCCCTTGCAGTGGGTGCAGACGGTCTGATTGTGGAAGTTCATCCCTGTCCTGCCTGTGCATTATCTGATGGTCCTCAGTCTCTCACCTTTGAGCAGTTTGAACAGTTGACAGAGGAGTTACAGCCATACGCAAAACTTTCAGGGAGGGTTTTCAATGAATGATGAAGTCATAGCCTTTATCGGGCTTGGTCTGATCGGTGGGTCTATTGCCCGGCGGATCAAGCGTGAAGCACCAGATACGAAAATTATGGCTTATATGCGGACACGTTCCAGACTTGACAAAGCCAGAGAAGACGGCATCGTGGATGTCATTCTCGACGGTATTGGAAAAGAGCTTTCGGAATGTGACTTTATATTCCTTTGTACCCCAGTGGAATACAATGCAGAATATCTAAGCAAAATCCAGCCTTTTTTAAAACCGGGAGCCATCGTCACCGATGTGGGAAGCACCAAAACCGACATCCATGAAGCCGTGATCCGCCTTGGCATGGAATCCTGGTTTGTGGGCGGTCACCCAATGGCTGGCTCAGAAAAAACAGGCTATGAAAATTCTACGGATCATTTGCTGGAAAATGCTTACTATATCATTACTCCCACTGCGCAGACAACGAAGGAACAGACCAATCGTCTCGTTCATATTGCAGAAATAATCGGCTCCATTCCCATCGTTTTAGATTATCATGAGCACGATTTTGTGACGGCTGCCATCAGCCATCTGCCCCATATCGTTGCCTCAAGTCTGGTAAACCTGGTAAAAGACTCTGACAACCAGCAGGGGCTTATGAAACGGCTTGCTGCCGGAGGATTTAAGGATATTACCCGAATTGCCTCCTCTTCACCGGAAATGTGGGAACAGATCTGTATGACAAACCATAAAAATCTTTCTCTGATTCTGGAGCGCTACATCGCTTCCTTAAATCTGATTCTGGGTGAATTAAATAAAAAAAATGGCAGTTACATTAACCAGCTGTTTGAAACCTCCAGGGATTACCGGAATTCTTTTTCAGAAAAAGCAACCGGTCCCATTGCACCTGAATATTCCTTTACCGTTGATATGGCAGATGAAGTTGGTGCCATTTCCACCCTTTCTGTTATCCTGGCTGCCAAAGGGATCAGTATCCGGAATATCGGAATCAATCATAACCGGGAGCACGGAGAAGGAACTCTGCGCATTGCATTTTACGACAAGGAAACCATGGATCAGGCCTGGAAGCAGCTGGAACGCTATCATTATGAATTAATATCCAATTAAGAGAGGTATCCTATGAAATTTACAAAAACCTCCCCTCTCAGGGGAGAACTATCCATACCTGGCGATAAATCCATTTCCCACCGCAGTATTATGTTCGGTTCTCTGGCAAAGGGAACCACTGAGATCACCAATTTTCTACAGGGCGCTGACTGTCTGTCCACCATTGCCTGCTTTGAAAAAATGGGAATCGGGATTGAAAATAACGGGGACTCTGTGATCGTTCATGGAAACGGTCTCATTGGGCTGAAAAAACCGGATACAATACTGGACTGCGGAAACAGCGGAACCACCACCCGCCTCATATCTGGTATTCTGGCTGCCCAGGACTTTGACGTCACTCTTACCGGCGATGATTCCATTAAAAAGCGGCCGATGAAACGGATCATGGATCCGCTCTCACACATGGGCGCAGACATAAGAAGCCTGGAGGGCAACGGCTGTGCGCCTCTTGCCATTACCGGAAAGAAGCTTTACGGCATTCATTATACCAGTAAGGTAGCCTCTGCCCAGGTGAAATCTGCCATACTTCTGGCAGGTCTTTATGCAGAGGGCGAGACAAAGGTAACGGAGCCTTATGTATCAAGAAACCATTCTGAAATCATGCTGAAATACTTTGGTGCCGATGTATCCACAGAAGGTACAACTGCTTCCATACGGCCTGCGAAGGAATTGTACGGAAACAGAATTGTGGTTCCTGGAGATATCTCCTCTGCCGCCTTTTTCATTGCAGCAGGTCTTTTAGTACCTGGCTCTGAAATACTTCTAAAGCATGTGGGAATCAATCCTACCAGAGACGGAATTCTTTCCGTATGCAGGGATATGGGTGCAGACATCACACTGCTTAACAAAAATACCGATTCCGGGGAACCGACTGCCGATATTCTTGTAAAATCCAGTACTCTTCACGGAACGGAAATAGGTGGTTCCATCATCCCCACGTTAATTGATGAACTTCCCGTCATAGCTGCCATGGCATGCTTTGCGGAGGGGGAAACCGTAATAAGAGATGCTGGAGAATTAAAGGTTAAGGAATCCAACCGGATTGAAGTAATGGTACGCAATCTCTCTGCCATGGGCGCCGATGTCACAGAGACTGAGGATGGAATGATCATCCGTGGAGGCAGACCCCTTCATGGAGCCGTGATTGACAGTAAGCTGGATCATAGAATTGCCATGACCTTCGCTGTTGCCGGATTATGTGCAGAAGGGGAAACCGAAATTAAGGGAGCAGAATGCGTAAACATCTCCTACCCCGGCTTCTATCAGGACTTAGAACGCCTGGGCAGATAATTACAAAAAAACAGCAAAAAAACAGCCGGATGGCCTGTTTTTTTGCTGTTTTTTGTCTTACTTATAAAATGGTAACCTGGCACATCTTCATGGAATTCAGCGCATTTTCATGACTTTCTGGTGTTACTCCCGCACAGCAGGAAGAATCCACAAGTATCGGAGTCTCCGGAAGAAAAGCCTTGATTAAAAGGGCATTGGAAATTACACAGATATCGGTACACAGGCCGATGAGCTCTATGGATTCATAATTGCCTGATGCTGCATATTCCCCCACAGCCGTACTGGCAAAGGTGTTTTTCTCAAAACGTCTGCCCGGAATCTCTTTTAAAGCATCAGCCAGTTCCCAGCCGGCAGTCCCCTTCACGCAGTGCAGGACTGGAAGGTTCTTTCCTTCCTGGGTATCCATATAATTATGTTCATGGGTATCAAGAGTAAAGATCACATCGTCTCCTGCCGCCTGATATGCTTCGATTTTCTTTTTTACCCTGGCAACGATTGCCTGGGCCTCTATGGTTCCCAATGAACCGTCTATAAAATCCTTCTGCATGTCCACCACAACTAACAGTCTGTTCATAAATTCTCCTTCCATCGCATGTCTTTTTTTTATTCTATCACAGATCCCGGAAAATAAATAAAGTTTTTTTAATTACCTGTTGACAAAATTCCTTTCACGCATTAATATATTGATTAATAAAAGAAACCGTTGAAAAAGAAGAGTAAGCTTTCCCAGCAGTATTTCAGAGAGCCGCCGGTG
Source organism: Lacrimispora xylanisolvens (assembly GCF_002934545.1). Lineage (GTDB taxonomy): Bacteria > Bacillota > Clostridia > Lachnospirales > Lachnospiraceae > Lacrimispora > Lacrimispora xylanisolvens. The sequence goes on along the minus strand of NZ_PTJA01000003.1, from coordinate 83,836 downwards.
GTGTGAGTGCGGTATAGTGCAGATAGCTGAATGGACTTTTGAGGGCAGCCTTGAACCGAATGGAAGTAGGGGCTGACGGAATCCACAACCGTTATATGATGTGGCATATATGTTAGTATATGAAAAGAGGGCTTATAGTAAGCCAATTTGAGTGGCACCGCGGATTGTATGATTCGTCTCAAGTATGTGTATAACATACTTGGGACTTTTTTTATGCAACAAAAGGGATTCTATCAATAAAAATAAATTCTAGGAGGAATTATTATGAAAAAATCTTTAAAAATTATGTTACTGGCAGCACTCGCTGCTTCTCTCACCGGTTGTGCCTCTGGCAAGGCTCCGGAAAAGACACAGGAAACCACGTTAGCAGCATCTGCAAAAAGCGAAGCAGGAACTTATACCATCGGAGTTGCCCAGTTTGCAGAGCACGGCTCTCTCGACAACTGCCGGGAAGGGTTTTTACAGGGCCTTGCCGCAGAGGGAATTGAGGAAGGAAAGAACTTAACTGTCCTTTATGAAAATGCACAGGCTGACGGTGGTACTGCTAGCCAGATCGTAAACAACTTTCTTGCAAAGAAGACCGATCTGATCTGCGCCATTGCAACTCCCATGGCACAGGCTGCCTACGGCGGAGCTAAAAAAGTCAACGTTCCTGTTATATTCACAGCCGTAACTGATCCGGTGGCAGCTGCTCTTGCCAAAGAAGACGGAACTCCGGTAGGGGAAATAACCGGCACCAGTGACAAGCTTCCTGTTGAAAAACAGTTGGAGATGATCCGCAAGATTCTTCCCGATGCAAAGAAAATCGGAATTTTATACAGCACAAGCGAAGTAAACTCAGAGACAGCCATCAAAGAATACAAAGCTGCTGCTGCAAATTATGGGTTTGAAATCGTGGAAGGCGCAGTTACCTCTACTGCTGATATTTCCCTGGCAACTGACAGCCTTTTAGAAAAGGTTGACTGCCTTAACAATTTAACGGATAACACCGTAGTCAGCTCTCTTCCACTTATCCTTGACAAAGCAGGCAAGAAAAACATACCGGTATTTGGCAGTGAAGTGGAACAGGTAAAAATCGGCTGCCTTGCAGCAATGGGTCTTGATTATGTGGATTTGGGAAAACAGACCGGTGTTATGGCTGCTAAGGTATTAAAAGGGGAAGCCAAAGCAAGCGAATTAAATTTTGAAGTAATCAAAGATGCGGCATTTTACGGAAATTCCAAAGTTGCTGATACACTTGGCATTACCTTACCAAAGGAACTGACCGATTCTGCTGCCAAGATGTTTACTGATATTTCAAAAGGAACAAAATAAGAAGAAACTGAGTGGAGGAAGTGAAATCATGTCAATTATACTTGGCGTTTTGGAAGAAGGTCTGGTTTATGCCATTATGGCGCTGGGCGTATACATCACATATAAGATTCTGGATTTTCCGGATCTTTCCGTTGATGGCACGTTTCCCCTTGGAGGCGCTGTTACCGTTACACTTATATTAGCCGGTATAAATCCTCTGGCAACCCTGTTTATCGCATTTGCCATTGGAGCTCTGGCAGGGTGCATCACAGGTTTTATCCATGTAAAATTAAAAGTGCGGGATCTTTTGTCTGGTATTATTGTCATGACTGCTTTGTACTCCGTTAATTTAAGAGTTGCTGGAAAAGCCAATGTTCCATTTTTCAATGTGAGCACCATTTTTGAAAACAGCCTGGTTAACAGGCTGTTTCCGGCGTCACTAAGCGGTGTTACTGTGGTTGTGATTCTGGCAGTCATCGTTTTCGTTGTTAAATTTATTTTAGACCAGTATTTAAAAACCCGCTCCGGATATCTGTTAAGGGCAGTTGGTGATAACGAAACACTTGTCACTTCCCTTGCGAAAGACAGAGGGATGGTTAAAATAGTGGGTCTGGCCATTGCAAACGGTCTGGCCGCTCTTGCAGGTTCTGTCTACTGTCAGCAAAAAGGCTTCTTTGAAATCAGCATGGGAACCGGAACCATTGTCATCGGGCTTGCCAATGTCATTATCGGTACAAAGCTTTTTAAGCGGATCGGATTTGTAAAATCAACCACTGCTGTCATTATAGGCTCTATCATTTACAAAGCCTGCGTATCTTTTGCAATTTTCTTAGGAATGGAAGCTTCAGACTTAAAACTGATCACATCAGTTTTATTCCTGGCCATTCTGGTATTGAGCAACGGCAGGGAAAAGAAGGTGAAAGCATGATTGAACTGAAAAACATAAATAAATATTACAACCACGGGACTGTCAACGAAATGTGCCTGTTCCACAATTTTGGATTGACCATAAAGGATCAGCAGTTTGTTTCTGTTGTGGGAAGCAACGGATCTGGAAAGACTTCTCTTTTAAATCTGATCTGCGGCAGCATTCCTCTGGACAGCGGATCCATACTCATTAACGGCACCGATATTACCAACATGCCTGAATACCGCCGCCAGCGGCGCATTGGAAGAGTTTATCAGAACCCCGCCATGGGAACCTGCCCCAATATGACCATACTGGAAAATATGGCACTGGCTGATACGAAAGGAAAACCCTTTAATCTACTTCCCGGAACCAATAAGCAGCGGATTGGCTATTACAAAGAACAGCTTCATACATTAGGTCTTGGACTGGAAGACAAACTTCACGTAAAGGTTGGAGTTTTATCCGGAGGTCAGCGACAGGCCATGGCACTTTTGATGTCAACCATGACTCCCATCGAGTTTTTGATTCTTGATGAACACACCGCAGCACTCGACCCGAAAACGGCTGAGATTATCATGCAGCTGACAGATAAGATCGTGAAAGAGAAACAGCTGACCACCATCATGGTAACCCATAACCTGCGCTACGCAGTGGATTACGGAAACAGACTTCTGATGATGCATCAGGGCAATGCAGTTGTGGACTGCGCAGATGAAGAAAAAAATGGCCTGGATATTAACTTTATACTTGAGAAGTTTAATGAAATCAGCGTGGAATGCGGAAATTAAAATGAAGAAAGCCTGGATCAGTCAGCTAAAGTGATCCAGGCTTTCTTCTATTCCTTTTCTCTCATCCAGACAGTCATCTCTCCCTCTCCCCGATTGTTCCAGCAAAAGTAAGGAATTGCTTTCAATTCTGTTTTTTCATAAACCGGCCTCTCTTCTCCATATAGAGAATCCCCTGCCTTTTCATAATCAATACGGCTTCCCTGTAATCTGGCGCACAGGGTGCCTCTTAAAAGCTGATGGTCATATTCTTCCTGTGGCTCTACGCTGGTATCGATCACCGCACCGGATAAATATTTTCCATTATCCGCCTCTTCCAGGCAATAGACCACCGGTCCCTTCATCAGGCTTACTTTTCCTATATTATGGCGCACTCTGGGGTTGGATCTGACGTATCGGAACGGAACATTCAGTTCCATAACAACAGTATCATCCATTTCCCAGATTCTGTTTAAATAAAGATACCCTTTTTCCAGAGTTCCAGCCTCTTCTTTTCCATTGATTTTAAGTACTGCTCCCTTGCAATAAGAAGGAATGCGCACAGCAAGGGTAAACTGACTTCCAGGTTTTTCCGGACTTATGGAAAGAGTAACCGTTCCATTCTCAGGAAAATTGCATTCCTGACTTACACAGATACCGACTCCTGAGAGCTGACACTCCATTCTGCTTCGTATAAAAAGATTGACGTAGATTGTACTTTCATCTGAAGCGTATATGTAATTACCAAGGGAAGCAAGGGTTCTGGCAATATTGGGCGGACAGCAGGCCACTCCGAACCATAGCTGTCTGGTTGTTTTTATATGCCGGTATGTGGGATTTTTTTTCACCACCTCAGGCACTACCTCCAGGGGATTTACGTAGAAGAAATGTGTTCCATCCATGGCAATTCCTGCAAGAAGGGTATTATACAGGGCTTTCTCCACGATGTCCATGTATTTTCCATCTCTGGTGAGATGAAACATCCGGTTGGAGAACATGGCGAGACCTACCGTGGCACAGGATTCTGAATAATTGGTATCATTGGGCAGGTCATAGTCTGCTGTAAACCGTTCCCCATAGGCGGCTGATCCAATACTTCCGGTTATATACATCCGCCTGTTTACAATATTTTCCCACAGCGTTTCACACTGGCGGGTAAGAGCTCCGTCCTGATATTCATAAGCCAGGTCTGCCATTGCACTGTAAAGATAAACAGCCCGGACACAATGACCTTCTGCTGTCTCCTGCTCCTTCAATGGCATATGAGACTGATTATAATCCAGATCAAAATCTTTAAATTCAGGAAAAATATAGTTCCCGTTCCTGATACAATCCTCATTTAAGAAATAGCAGGGTCTCTCTCCCCTTGTCCTTACAAAATAATCCGCAAGCCAGAGATAATTTCTGTTTTCCGTCACCCGGTATAATTTCACCAGTGCCAGCTCAACTTCCGGATGCCCCGGATAGCCATGAATTTTACCTTCCTCCGGTCCAAAAACAAGACATAGATGATCTGCAAATTTACACATTACATCGAGAAATTTTCTTTTTCCAGTGGCCTCGAAATACGCCACAGCTGCCTCGATCATATGACCAGCTGTATAAAGTTCATGTCCCTCAAATAAGTCTGACCATCTTTTGTTTCCGGTAATTGTATAATAAGTGTTTAGGTATCCGTCCTCGCACTGGGCTGCAGCAATCAGATCAATGGCCTCATCCGCCGCTTTTTCAAGACTCTCATTTCTGTTTTTATTGAGGGAACAGGCAACTGCCTCCAGCCACTTTGCTGCATCGGTATCCTGAAACACCATGCCCTTATGCTCTCCTGTCTCCTGCCCTGCTGCAATACGGAAATTCCTGATGCAGTAGCTTTTTTCCGCTCCCTCCACCCGGTCATTAATCAGGTCCCATTGAAATGGCAGAATTACCTCATCCACCAGATCTATATATTTCCCCCAGAATGTATCCTGTATTGTAACATGTTTTAAATCTGCACCCGTCAGTTTATTTCCCACCATACCTTTTCCTCGCTCTGCTATCTATTTTCCTGATTCAGTTTTTTTACCGACTCCCCTTCAATCAGAGTACAGGGAAGTGTGATGCTCACATCTCCAACGCTGACTCCGCTTACATTTTCAAGCAGCAGCTCCATAGCGCGGTAGCCCATCTCCTGCAATGGCCGTTCCACGGTTGTAATCCTTGGCGTTACGTATTGAATAATATCAGAATTATCAAAGCCTGTGACAGAAACATCATCAGGCACCTTCAGTCCCAGCTCTCTTGCTGCATCATAGACACCCACTGCCATGTCATCATTCATCGCTACAATGGCTGTGGGGTGATCACTTTTATTCAACAATTTCTTAGCAGCTTCTTTTCCTTCCCGGTACTTCCAGTTCCCACAGGTTATATTCTCCTCTTTCATGGTAATGCCGGCCTCGTTTAACGCTTTTAAGAAACCATTGTATCTTAATGCGGCGGGCTCTGACTCCTTTAATCCGTTAATAACCCCAAACTCTCTATGTCCGTTTTCAATGAGCATTTTTGTCATATGATAAACTGTCTTTTCATTGCTATAGCGAACCGATGATCCTTCTCCGTCTGTGTAACAGTAGCAGTAAACCACCGGTTTTTTAATATTGCCCAGGATATGACTGATTTTCCGGTCATGCATGCCTACATAAATAATGCCGTCCACCTGCATTCCGATCATCACATCCAGTGCCTTATCAATGTCCTTCTGATAGTTGGAAATGTGATCGAACTGGGATTCAATTTTATTTAACAGCCTTAAATTGCTCAGTATGGTGTTATAGCCTCTTGCTTCTGCAATCTCATTGATCCCGTCAATAATATAAGCCGTATGCCATACTGTTACATCCTCTACAATCACCCCTACCAGAAAGGATTCATTCCTTCTTAAGCTCTTTGCCAGGATATTGGACCGATAACCGGTTTCCTTGATAATCTTTTCTACCTTTTTTCTGGTTTCATCACTGACCTGTGCCGTATTATTTAAAACATACGATACCGTTGCCACGGAAACTCCTGCCATTGATGCAATTTCCTTTAGTGTCATGTATTCTCTACTCTCTCTTTCCTTTTCCCTGTTTAGCCCTTCAGCCCGGACGTTTTAATTCCTTCCACCAAAAATCTGGATCCGAACAGATAAAGCAGCATGGGAGGCAGAATCATGAGCGTGGAGGCAGCCATTATGGAAGGCCAGTTAATTACAAACGCATTACCTGAAGTATACATAAATGTAGTCATAAGTGCAATGGTCAGAGTCCTCCATTTATCACTGTTTATGTAAAAAACCGGCTGGGTCAGTTCATTCCACCAGAAGACGCAGGATAACACGCCAATTGTGGTAAAGGTTGACTTTGATAAAGGAATCAGCACGCGGAAAAAGATACCGATTCTGCTGCAGCCATCCATGGTAGCCGCCTCATCCAGTTCCTTCGGGATAGAACGAAAAAACTGACGGAACAGAAATACGTTATAGGGATAGGCAAAAAATGCAGGTACAATCATGGGAAGCAGGGAATCCAGCCAGCCAACTTTTCCAAACATAATATACTGGGGAACAATGAGTGCAATATTTGGAATCATCATTGTTCCCACGATCAGGGAAAAAATCATATTTTTCCCCGGAAACTCCATTCTGGCCAGGGGATAGGCAACCAGTGAGGAGGAAATTAAAGTTCCCGCCGTGGTTCCCGCCATTAGAAGAACTGTGTTTCTGACATAAAGCACATAGTTGGAATGATAAAAAATATACTGATAGTTTTCTAAGGTCTCTTTTTGAGGGAAAATACCAGATGATGAAGTAAACTCTGTTAAGGTCTTAAAAGATCCGGTGAGGACCCATATAATCGGAGAAAACATGATTATCCCTACCAGAATTTTCATCATAAAAACCAGAATCCGGCTGGTTCTTTTTTTCGTTTTAGCTGATTTCATGTCTCTCCCCCTTTAATTTTCATAGTAAACAATCTTTTTTGAGATTGCAAATATTCCAATTCCAAAACAGCACGCAATCAGAAACAGTATGACAGACATGGCACAGGCATAGCCTACCTTCATATTGCTGAACGCTTCTTTATAGATCAGAAGGCTGAGCACCTGTGACATTCCGTTAGGATCACCATTCTCTCCAGTCAGTGGATATAAAAGGGCAAATGAGCCATTCAATGCACTGATACATCCCATAACCGCATTAAACAGGATAATGGGTGATATCATGGGAAGGGTGATCCCAAAGAATTTTTTCAATGGACTGGCTCCGTCAATTTCACATGCCTCATAAAGCTCTCTGGGCACATCATTTAAACCGGATCGGAATATGAGCATCATTTGTCCTGTATTGTACGTAAACAGGGTGATAAAAAATAGCGCCAGATAGACGGTGCGGCTGTCGTACAGCCAGTTAACCATCACATTTTTACCGGTTAAAGCAGAAATAATCCCATTTAAAAGCCCTGCTTCCTTTCCGAATATAGTTCGGAATGTATAGGCAAGTGCTACCGTCGGAATAACCGACGGTAGAAAATAACAAAACTGAAAGAGACCATTGAGCCTTTGCCTGTAATTTAGCAGCAATGCCATAACTACTGCCCATATTGTAGTTACAATCATCATAACAATTGTGAAAAACAAGGTAACACGAATGGAATTCCAGAACGTGGCACTTTGAAACATGTTTATATAATTAGCCAGACCTATGAACTGGGAAACACCATTTAGTTTCCTGTTTGTCAGGCTGACAGCAAATAAAAAGGCAATGGGAAACAGGGTGAAGCATACAAATCCTATCATCCACGGAGCACAAAAGGCATAGGCTGTCAGATGATTCATAAGCTTTTTCTTCTTCGCCGTCTTACTGCTTTCTTTTTCCATTATTATTCACTTTCCTTCCAGCTTACCGCCTAATAACCGATGGTTTCCCGGGCATAGGCATCAGCTTTTTTTACAGCTTCTTCGGGTGTCTTCTGACCAAGTACTGCCGCGTTAAATTCGCTGATGGCATTGTTGGTAACTCCGGATGGAAGACAGGTATATCCAAATACACCGGCCTTTAAGGAATCGGTCATTGCATCCCAGTTTTTGATGGTAGTGGCACTTTCCACCTTCCATGCACCTTTTTCAGCAATGGATTTGATGGCAGATGGATTGCCGCTGGACTTTGAATTAATGGTCTGCCCCTCTTCTCCCATCAGATATTCGATTAACTTAAATGCGGCATCCTGGTTTTTACTTTTTGCATTAATGCTGTAAAAGCCGGTATGAAGTGTATTGTATTTTACTTTATCCGTGGGGATGGTAGCAATATCCCACTGAAAAGGAAGGCTGCTTCCATAAGTTCCGATATTCCAGCTTCCCTGCCAGCTCATAGCCGCCTTGCCAGAAGCAAATAAATCTGCCGTATCGGAAGATGGTTCCGGCATTACCCCGCTTTTTGCCATGGCAGCTACATCTGAAACAAAGGATATTGCACCGTCGCCAATGACCATCTGTCCCTTGGAAGGATCGTATACCTGATCGCCTGCCCCGCCAATTCCTGCCCACCAGGTCTGGGTATTGGGAAGTGTACAGCCATACTGTTTCGTTGTACCGTCAGCCGCTTTTTGAGTCAGCTTTTCTGCAGCGGACTTATAGTCCTCATAAGACCAGTTGTTGTCCGGATAAGAAATCCCGGCAGCGTCAAACATATCTTTATTATAGAAAAGAAGCTCTGTAGCAGCACACCACGGCAGACCATATGTACCTCCAAGCCCTGCGGACAGTGCGGAGACTGCGTCAATAAAATCTCCTGTTTTGACGGTTGAATTTTTCAGGTAATCATCCATGGGAATAATACCTTTTGCCTTGGCAAAATTGGCGATATCATTTTCCCAGATCACATAGATGTCAGCAGAATTATCCCCTGTGGAAACCATCTGATTTAGCTTGGAAGAATAGTCGCTTTCCGGAATCACCGTTACTTCCACTTTAATCCCGGTTGCCTTTTCTGCCTGAGCATACATATTCAGTGCCTCATCCTGATTGGGTTCATTCCATACAGCGATGGTAACCTTCTGTCCTCCGTCTTTTTTTGTGCCCCCGGCTGTCTCTCCCCCTTTTGTGCTGCAACCGGCCAGCATTCCCACTGCAGCCGCTGTCAGAAAAAGTAGTCCCCATAATTTCTTCCTTCTCATAAAATTTTCCCTCCAGATTATTTTTTATTTAATCGTTTAAACCAGCATGTTTAAGAATAGCTAAAAGATGATATAAAATCTTTCAGCGTAAATGTTATTTAAACGTTTAAATTATTAATTATAGAAATTTTATTACACACATTAACTAATCTAACTATATAATATAATTTATATTTTGTCAATTATGCATTATATATTTATTTTTATATGATATGTATTATAATATTTTATTTAAAGGTTTAAACCTATTACAGAATGAAGCTTCTGATATCAAATCAGGCGGAGCAGGATTTCATTATCCTGTTCCGCCTGTCAATGGATCTTATTTACCTACCTGCTCATCTCGCTTTGAGGTCCCTTATCATTATGTTCCCGAATTACAGTATTCACTTCACTCAAATCAGAGGTTGGAAGATCACCTGGTATGGTGTTCTTTAAAGCTGCAGTGGCATTGCCGTACTGAACTGCCTTCATGCAGTCACCGCCAGTGCTTAAAAGGCCATAAAGAGCACCTGCTATATAAGCATCTCCGCTTCCAATCCGGTCAACAACATCAATATTATGGTATGGCTCTTCCTCATAATACTCGTTTCTTGCAGCATCGTAAATAATGGAACCGAACGTATGGCTCTTCGGACTATGTACGATTCTCTGCGTAGAAGCCACGATGGAAATGGGATAATCTTTTGTAAAGCTCTTCATCATCTCTTTGGCTGTTCCTTCTTTTTTGAAGGTCAGCCTTGCTGTATCTTCCGAGCAGAAGAAAATGTCCACAAAGGGAAGGATCTGCTCGATGCAGGCTCTTGCTTCCTCTCCTGTCCATAAATTACCGCGGAAATTTACATCAAAAGAAATGATGGTGCCGCTCTCTTTGAATTTGCGTATCATATCAATGGCAGTCTTTCTCGTATTCTCACACAGAGCAAGGGTGATGCCGGTGGTATGAAAGCAGGTAGTTGCTTTGTACATGTCCTCTGGAAAAGAGGCTTCACTGATATTATAGAAAGAGCTGTTCTTTCTGTCGTAAATTACCTTGGGTTTCCTCGGATATGCACCATATTCATAATAATAAAGTCCAAGTCTGGCATTGGAGCTGTTATCATAAACAAAATAATCATCACTGATTCCATAAGAACGCACTTTGTTCTTTACAAAATTTCCCATATCATTGGCAGGAAGCTGGGTTACTACACCGGTATGAAGTCCTAAAAGAGCCGCACCTACCGCAACGTTTAACTCTGCTCCACCAACCTGTTTCTGAAAGGAATCTCCCCGGACCAGTCTTTCCACTCCGTCCGGAGACAGACGTAAAAGCAATTCTCCCAGGCTTAATAAATCAAATGGTCTGTCACTCATCTTGATCGTTCCTCCATAGATTTTAAAAAAGGGGGTCATGCATAATGACCCCCGATGTATCTGTCTGATTATCTCTGAACACGTCCTGATCCGTCACCGCCAGCAAGGCTGTCAACATCTTCTCTGGATACAAGGTTAAAGTCGCCAGGAATGGTGTGCTTTAATGCGGAAGCAGCTACTGCAAATTCCAGAGCAGCCTTGAAATCTTTCTTATCAGCCATACCGCAGATTACGCCTGCTGCGAAGGAATCTCCGCCGCCTACACGGTCTACGATTGGTGTAACGTGATACTTTCTGGAATGATAGAATTCACGGGTAGCTCCGTCCATAATACATGCAGACCAGCCGTTATCGGAAGCGGAATGGCTTTCACGTAAAGAGCTGATTACATATTTGAAGTTGAACTTGTCAACCATCTGATTGAAGATATCAACATATCCCTGTAATTCCAGTTCTCCGGAAGTTACATCTGTGTTGCCTGGCTTAAAGCCAAGTACTTTCTCTGCATCTTCTTCGTTACCGATACATACGTCAACATACTGCATTAAGTTAGTCATAACCTTCTGAGCTTTTTCAGAAGACCACAATTTCTTACGGAAGTTTAAGTCAACGGATACAGTTACGCCATGTGCCTTAGCTGCCTTTAAAGCTGCCTCAGTCAGTTCTGCTGCGCTGTCGCTGACAGCAGGAGTGATTCCTGTAAAGTGGAACCAGTCTGCACCCTCGAAGATCTCATCGAAGTTAAAGTCTGCTGCTGTTGCAGTAGAGATAGAGGAATGTGCTCTGTCATATACAACAGTAGAGGCTCTCATAGCAGAGCCTGTCTCTAAGAAGTAGATACCAAGTCTTTCACCGGTCTTTGCAATGTGCTTTGTTCCAACATTGTATTTTCTTAATGCTGCAACTGCGCAATCACCGATTGGATTCTTCGGAACTGCAGAAACGAATTCTGCTTCATGTCCGTAATTTGCAAGAGAAACAGCAACGTTTGCTTCGCCGCCGCCGTAATTTACATCAAACTCATCTGCCTGAATAAACTTTTCATTGTTCGGGGTAGATAATCTTAACATGATCTCGCCCATGGTTACGATCTTTGCCATTTTGTATTCTCCTTAATTCTCAAGTTGTTTTCTATTATTTGCGAGCTGCTGCTACTGCTTCAACAAATTCTTTTGCTTTTGCTGTAACTGCTGCAAAATCGCCTGTGTTAGCGCCCTTTGTCAGGCTGCTGCCTGTACCAACTGCATATGCACCTGCCTTGATCCACTTATCAACGTTATCAACGTCAACACCGCCGGATGGCATGAAATCACCCTGAGGAAGGGGGCCTTTAAAGGAGCTGATCGCTGCTGGTCCCATGATGTTGCCTGGGAAGATCTTGATGATGTCACAGCCGCATTCCAGTGCAGTGATAGCTTCAGTTGGTGTCATAACACCTGGGAGCATCGGTACTCTGTAACGGTTGCAAAGCTTGATTGTCTCTACGTTTAAGCCTGGGCTTACCACATAGTTTGCACCTGCAAGGATTGCTGCTCTTGCAGTTTCTGGATCAAGTACTGTACCTGCACCGATTACAACATCTTCATTGGTGCTATATTTTTCAGACATTTTAGCGATGAATTCAATTGGGTTTCCTTCATCCATAGTCATAGTAATTTCAATAAAATTAATTCCGCCTGCAATGATTGCATCAACGACTTTCTCACCCTGTTCCAGGCTTTTTGCACGAACAACAGCAACCAGACAGTCTTTTTTCATCTTTGATAAAACTTGTTCTTTTTTCATGATTGTTCTTCTCTCCTTTTTTAAATTCGCATATACGAATCAACTTCATATTTACGATTCTTATACTTGAAATATTAATCGCTTCCAGGCATTTTGTCAATAAGTATTCCTCATATTTTTCCAAGAAAGCCTAATAACCTGGAAACCTCCATACCCTTTCTGGAAACCAGCGTTCCAAGAGCCTCATAATCTTCCGCCGGCTTATATAAGCTGGAAATGCTGATCGCTCCCAGTACGTTGCCATCCCGGTCAAAAACCGGAGCTCCCACGCACTGCATATGCTCTTCCATCTCTCTTGCATCAAAGGCGTATCCTCTTTCTCTGACCTGTTCCAGTTCAGCAAGGAGGCCTTCTCTGTTTTCAATGGTTCGTTCTGTATACCGGGTAAATCGGATACGGCTGATGATCTGATCTCTGTTTTCCTCATCACTGTATGCAAGAATCACTTTCCCCAGGGAAGTGCAGTACATCGGATTTTTCGATCCCACCGTAGCGGTTGTAATGATAGGATTCTCCGGTTCGAACTTACATATGTATACAACATGATGATCCGACGGAATTCCAAAGAAAACAGTTTTTCCTACTTCTTTGGAAAATGCCTTCAGTACCGGCTCAATAATTCCGATGAAATTCAGATTATTGGTATAATTAACTCCGATTCTGTATGCCATTAAGCCAATGGTATAATTCTGTTTCTGCCCCCGTGTCACATTGACCATGCCCATCTCTCCCAGAGTGGTGACAATATCATAGGCACTGGTCTTTGGTAAATCCAGTTTCTGACAGATATCATCTAACGTTGCGCCTTCCGGTGTTTTCGAAATAAGCTTCAGGATTTCTACTGTACGTTGTGTGGTTCTGTTAAGTTTCATGGTATAGCCTCCGTTTCTAGGCTCTAGTATACTCCCGGGATCTACAAAAAAGCAAGATTATTTTCGCATATACGAAGTATTTGTAAGTGTTTACAGGATTATACTGATTTTATGGATTATTTTACAAAATTAATAAATGAGGGATTGTAATATACATCATAATTATGTATAATAACTTAGGAATGTAAATACTTACAATTACGGAGGGATGCTTTTGAATATTTATGATGTTTCCGAACATGCTCATGTTTCAATCGCCACCGTTTCCCGTGTGATTAACGGGAATCCCAATGTCAGTGAGAAGACCAGAAAGCGGGTTCTCGCTGTCATGGACGAGCTTGGTTATACACCGAATGTGTTCGCCAGAAGTCTGGGGCTTAACACCATGAAGACCATTGGAATCATGTGTGCGGATTCCTCTGACCCATGGCTTGCAGAAGCTGTCTATTTTCTGGAAAAGCAACTGAGAAGCAGCGGATACGATTCCATCTTATGCTGCAGCGGCTATCTTCCCGAAACCAAAAAGAAGTATCTGGAACTGCTGCGTTCCAAGCGCGTGGATGCCATAATCCTTGCCGGCTCCCATTACGTGGAAGCAAAAGAAAAGGACAATGCCTATCTTTTGGAAGCGGCAAAGGACATCCCCATTATGCTGGTCAATGGCTGTCTGGAGGGCGGACAGATCTACAGCACTGTCTGTGACGATCAGGCCGCTGTCTATTCTGCTGCTGCAAAGCTTTACCAATCAGGCCGGTCGGCTCTGTTATATCTTTATTCCGGTACTTCTTACAGCAATCTACGGAAGCTCGCCGGCTATCGTCAGGCCACTGCTGCAGCCAGTTTGCCGGTACGGGACGAGCTTATGGTTCTCTGCTCCAAAGACCCGGATCTTGCCATGGAACAGATTAAGGAACTGTCTGATTCCGGAATAAAGTTTGATTCCATTTTAGCTGCTGAGGATATTTTGGCCGTTGGTGCGGTAAAATATGCGAATCAGACCGGAATTTCCATCCCTGAGGGCTTAAGCATCATCGGATACAATAATTCCATATTGTCCCGCTGTACAACGCCCGAAATCACTTCCGTTGACAACAAGGTTGAAGCTCTCTGCACCACTACCGTCAATACTTTGATGAAGGTGTTAGAAGGAGGGAATGTGCCTGCAAAGACCACCATTACTCCAGAGCTGATAAAGCGAGGTACTACTAATTTCTAATCACATATATTTTTAAGGAGGACTCACCAACATGAAACAGTTTATGGACAAGGACTTTTTACTGTCTACCCAGTCTGCAAAAGATCTTTATCACAATTATGCGGCTAAGATGCCTATCGTAGACTATCATTGCCACATCAATCCACAGGAAATCTATGAAGACCGCAAATTTGATACCATTACACAGGTATGGCTGGGCGGCGATCATTATAAATGGCGTCAGATGCGTTCCAACGGTGTAGAGGAAAAATACATTACAGGAGATGCCACTGACAGAGAAAAATTCCAGAAATGGGCAGAAACCATGCCAAAGCTCATTGGGAACCCTCTTTATCACTGGAGCCATTTGGAACTTCAGAGATATTTTGGTTACACCGGCTACTTAAACGGAGATACGGCAGAAGAAGTCTGGAATTTATGCAACGAAAAGCTTCATCAGGATTCCATGAGTGTGCGTAATTTAATCAGACAGTCCAATGTAACCGTTATCTGTACTACAGATGATCCTGCTGATACACTGGAATGGCACCAGAAAATTGCTGCAGATTCTACATTTGAGGTAAAGGTTCTTCCAGCATGGAGACCAGACAAAGCCATGAATGTTGAAAAGCCTGATTTTGCTGTTTATATTGAAAAACTGTCTGCAGCAAGCAATATGGAAATCAAAGACTTTGCTTCTTTAAAGGCTGCTTTAAAGAACCGTATGGAATTCTTTGCAAGCCAGGGCTGCTGTGTTTCCGACCACGCACTTGAGTACGTAATGTATGTGCCTGCAGATGATGCAGAGCTTGATGCTATCTTTGCAAAGAGCGTTTCCGGAAAAGCTGTTACGAAAGAAGAAGAGCTGAAATATAAAACTGCATTTATGTTATTTGTAGCAAAAGAATACAATCGCATGGGATGGATCATGCAGCTTCATTATGGCTGCAAGAGAGATAACAATGCGTATATGTTTGAGCAGTTAGGACCTGATACAGGATTTGACTGTATTAACAATTACGCTCCTTCCGCACAGATGGCTGATTATCTTAACGCCTTAAGCGCTACTGATGAGATTCCGAAGACAATTATCTACTCCTTAAACCCCAATGATAACGCATCCATCGGAACCATCCTTGGCTGCTTCCAGAGTCAGTACCCAGGAAAGATCCAGCAGGGTTCTGCCTGGTGGTTTAATGATCACAAAACCGGCATGACAGACCAGATGACTTCTCTTGCCAACTTAGGATGCCTTGGAAACTTCATTGGTATGCTTACCGACTCCAGAAGCTTCTTATCTTATACCAGACACGAATATTTCCGCAGAATTCTTTGTGAACTGGTAGGCGGCTGGGTAGATAACGGAGAATATCCGGACGACCAGAAAGCGTTAAAAGAAATTATTGAAGGCATTTCTTATAACAATGCCATGAACTATTTTGGATTCTAAATCATCAGAATAAGAACAGGGTGCCGCAAAGCATGGCTGATTTCAGCTGCTTGACGGCATCTTTTCTTTTCACTTCATGATTTATCGTTATTTTGGGGAATCAGATATACCGTTTCACTGCCGTCATGATCGGAATCCGGCTGTTTGACAATTAAGAGATTATCCCCATAAGACAGCATGACACGAATATTTGATGAATCGTTTTCTAAATCAAAATTTTGAAGTTCAATTTTTCCCGTATCCTCTTTTATTCTGTAAATCTGATTCGTATTTCTTTTATATAAGTATTTATTCGCAGTAAGACCGGAAAAATCACGGACATACTCAACATCATTTTCATATAAAAGAGCCTGATTATCGCCTTTTTCAAAATCACTGACAATGGTATTATTAGAATAATCCGTAATCGTAAAATAGTGATTGAATACGCTGAAAGAGCCTATCCCACTGGTTAATTCGTAGGTTTTTAGCAGATCGGTTATATTTGTTTCACTAATAAAAGAGAAATCAGAATTATACTTTGTAATAAAGCAATTGAAACTGGAATCAGACTTGCTTTTTTCTAAAGCATATAGATAGCTCCCATCACTGGTTAAATATATAATCTGGCGGGGTACGTTTACTTTACCTGAAATCGGGGTACCGGATTTTGTATCCAGCTCCACCTGCTCCATGTTCTGGTTACTGTTCATTGTTTCCACAAAAGAATAAAAGTCTCCATTCTCGGTATTATTACCTTGTAGAGATATCAGGCTGCCCCCTAAGACTGTTAATGGAATAAGCTTCTGGGAATACATATTTTTAGATACCGCATACATCTTATCTTCTGAAAAATTTACAGCATATAAGTCATTTTCCAGTTCTGATCCATTATAAAGACTTAGATAGAAATAAAGCGTATCATCGATCAATGCGTTGCTCTTCCCTTTCAAAGCAAAATTATCCACGGTTAGAATCTTTTGATTACTTCCATCCTTAAAATTGTAAATATAAAAAGTGGCATCCGACTCGCTCATCTCCATATATAATAATTGAGTCTCATAAATATCTATATAGGTTCTCAGAGCAGAATCATCAAAGGTCACATTGTAAGCCTGGATTTCATTTGATGAGTATTCACCGGCATTGCCATGATCCGGCTGAATATGGCATCCGGACAGGAATATGATGCTTATCATGATCAGCGGCAGGATAAAGCCTTTTATTTTCTTATTCATATATTCAGCAACTCCCTCTTGATGCCTTAAAAAGACCAAAGGGAATATATCCCCTCAGTCTTTTTAAGAAATCTGACATTTGATAAATCTAATACATAAATCCAATATTTACCCGGCTGTATGCTTTATATAAAGTAGAAGCAGACTTCGTATATGTCCAGGATTCTCCGACCAATCCTGAACCAGAGTACCCAATCCATGGATCACCCAGGGCAAACGCGGACTTATCACTTTTCGCTCCATACACCGACATAAAATGACCGTTTGTTGAATAGAGCCAGCCATCACTGGTTGAAAAGGTCAGTCCAATAATCGGTGCTGCTTTTGATGAGGAAACACCGTTGTATAAGAGTCTGCACATCTCAGAGGAGGATTCATTGTATCTTCCTACGTATCTGTTTCTCGTCTGCTGTCCGTTAATATAGTTTATCATATCAGCAAGATAAGAGCCATTGGTGGTAGTTCGGCATCCTCTTGCAATGTCCGACTGGTTGCGGGCAACGCCCAGATAATTTAATGCAGCCTGAACAGTTGCCGGGCCGCAATTATAGTTTGTGATCTGGCTGTATACGGTATATCCGTTTAAGTACTTCCAGGAAGTGGCTGCCTGGCGTGACAGGCTCTGATTCAGTAAATCATCCTTCTTAACGCCTGATTTATCCTGCGGTCTTGCAGTTCGGGCGCCTTGGGGAGCTTTCAGGGAATCCCCATTTACAGGGCTGCTCTCTCCGTTTACAGAAACTGTTTTCGCTTCTATAAATTCTTTTGTGGAATTCTCCTGTGCTGCAAAGGAAATGCTGTTGGCTGACAACGCCATTGTTAAAGTCAGAACCATTAAAAGTAGCTTTTTCATAATAATTACCCTCCATTTTCTTTTGTTACCAGATTCTTTTGATTCAATTACCGGATATCCGGCGGCCTGATGCAATACTTAATACGAAATGGCACTCACCTCCCCCTCGGCCTGTCATTCCAATATACTACAAAAATCTACAAAATACGGGACCATGTTGAAAATAGCAGTTTATGTGTAATAAAATACTGGTTTTATGTTCCACTAAAATGAAGAGACCCACAAAGGTTAGATATTTATTCTACCTGTGTGGGTCTCTTCAATCTCATATAATGTAATACTTTTCTTTTAAAATCCAATGTAATAAAGCGCTCCTGGTACCAGCAGATGCAAAGCTATAAAAAGAATCGCCAGCAATGCCATTCTCCTGTGCCATACTAAGATTACAGCTTTTTTCTTTATGGAAAAGAGTACTCCAAGAATCACTGCTGCAATACTGACCATCCAGGCAAGGGTACCTGTATGAAGCCGGATTGAACCAAGCGCCAGGTATCCATGAATCAGAGAAATCACTGCCAGACCAAACCCGGCAGGTTTATGAATCTTTCTAAACCTCATTCTCCAACTGGTAATCATACGATTCTTCCCTTTGTAGAATAACCGGTTTATATGCCTCAGCAAAAACGGCATCATAACAATTGCAAACAAAACTGCGCTTGTAATACCTAATACCTCATACATCTCATCGCCTCCGGTTTATTCCACAATTTTTCCTACTTCTTTCATCTTCTTTAAAACTGAAGTTCCGTGAGGAGATACTTTCTTAATCTCTTCTGTCAGATCCTTACCTGCCGTATAGCCGTTATGTTCTCCGTCCTTCCACATCTTACTTTCAGTAACATCATAGATCACGCCGTCAACCGCGATATAAGCGGGATTTCCGTCTTTACCATTATACTTTGAAAGTTCATCCAATGTAAGTTCCAGTTTTTCGGAGGATTCAGTGGTGTTGTCCTGAACTTTTGAACTGGCACAGCCAGCAAGCAGGAATATAATCAAGAATGAAAGAACATAAATTATCATGTTTTTTTTCATAGAACCATCTCCTTTGTATCTTTTTTGTATTTGCTATTATATCAGTATATTTACTTTTTATCAAGAATTAATCTAAATTATAAATCATTTTTTTAACATTTTCTGTTAAATTGCCAGAAAATTAACAATAAAAATGCTGTAACACAAGACTGTTATGAAACAAGCCTGTATTACAGCACTCTGATACCTATCGCATTTTTATATAATTACCTTAACCGGGCACTTGGCGGCACATTTACCGCAATTGGTGCATTTGTCATAATCAATGATTGCAACATTATTGTCCATATGGATGGCATCAAATTCACACTGTTTGATACACATGGTACAGCCAATACAGCCCACTTCACATTTCGCCTTAACATCTTTCCCCTTATCATGGGAGTTACACTGAACTAAATACTCTGCTTTATATGGAACCATATCAATTAATGCATTGGGACAGGAAGCCACACATTTGCCGCAGGCAACGCACTTCTCCTTATCAACTACCGCAATACCATCCACAACATGGATCGCATCAAATTCACATGCTTTCACACAGGATCCGTATCCCATACAGCCATACACACATGACTTCTCACCAGAACCCGGCACAACCGAGATCTTACGGCAGTCATCAATGCCATAATAATTATACTGTACTTTCGTTTTGTCACAGCTGCCTTTACATTTTACAAAAGCAACTTTTTTATCAGTAACACCTGCGGAAACGCCCATGATTTCGCCAATCTTTTCTGCTACGGCAGCGCCGCCTACGGGGCAGGCACCAACGTCAGCCTGACCTGCAGCAATGGCTTTTGCAAGAGCATCACAGCCTGCATATCCACAGCCGCCGCAGTTGTTTCCTGGCAGCTCATCTCTGACAAGAATTTCTTTTTCGTCAACTTCGACTTTGAATTTCTCACTTGCAATGCCGAGGAATACGCCAATCAGAATACCGATAATGCCCACAACGGCCGCCGCATAAATAATTCCTGTTATCATATTCTTTCGTCTCCCCCTTCTAAATTAATCCGGAAAATCCGAAAAATGCGATCGCCATCAGGCCAGAGGTAATCAGAACAATCGGTGATCCCTTAAAGGAATGAGGAACGTCATTATATTCGATTCTTTCACGGACACCAGCCAGCATTATAATGGCAATGGTGAAACCAACGGATATACCCACACCATTGATCACACTCTCCAGAATGTTATAATCTTTCTGAACATTGGTCAGAGCCACACCTAACACTGCGCAGTTGGTTGTGATCAGGGGAAGATAGACTCCAAGTGCCTCATAAAGAGCGGGCATGGATTTTTTTAAAAACATCTCTACAAACTGCACCAGTGCAGCAATTACAAGAATAAACACAATGGTCTGCAAAAATTCCAGATGAAGTCCAACCAATATGCTCTTATATATAACACTGGTAGCAAATGATGCAATGGTAATAACAAAGATAACAGCCGCGCCCATGCCGGCAGAAGTTTTCACGTTTTTGGAAACTCCAAGGAATGGACAAAGGCCGAGGAACTGGCTAAGCACAACGTTGTTGACCAGTGCGGAGCCAATGGCAATTAATAATAATTCTTTCATCGATCCACTCTCCTATTCGTCTTTCTTGGAAGTTGCAGATGCTGATTCTGCTTCTTTTCTGGCAGCTTCTGCTTTTTTAGCCGCAAGCGCTTCTTCCTCTGCCTGTTTTTTTCTGGTTTCCAATACTTCATGATTTGACATACAGGAAGAACCAGTACAGGACATACAGTTACCTCCACAGGCTAACTTAGACTGCGGAACAGAGCCATTGGTTGCAGACGGGGCTTTAAACTTATTCTGCAGAGCAGTTAAAATAGAAAGCACAAAGAATGCACCAGGAGCCAGAACGAAAATAGCAATGTGGTAATTCTCCGGAATGATGGTGTGTCCGAATACGGCACCGGAACCCAGAATTTCACGAATAAGACCGATACAGGTTAATGCTACGGTGAAACCAAGTCCCATACCGATTCCGTCAAATGTGGATGCCACCACGTCGTTCTTGGAAGCATAGGATTCTGCACGGCCTAAGATAATACAGTTCACTACGATCAGAGGAATGTAGATTCCAAGAGCGGAATAAAGGCTGGGCACATAAGCCTGTAAAAGCAGCTGCACAATAGTAACAAGAGTTGCTACAATAACAATGTAAGCCGGAATTCTGACACGGTCCGGAATAATCTTACGCATAGCAGAAATAATCATATTGGAAAATAACAGTACCACAGTCGTGGAAAGTCCCATACCTGCTCCGTTTACTGCAGATGTGGTAACAGCCAGAGTCGGACACATACCGAGCATCAGCACGAAGGTCGGGTTCTCTTTTACGATACCGTTAAATAAACGTTCTGTACATTTGTTGTTCATCTTCCCACCTCCTACTGATTCATATAGTGATGCACATAATACAATGCTGCATTAACCGCATTGGTAGTAGCGCTTGATGTAATGGTAGCACCGCTGATGGCATTGATTTCAGCGTCACCTGCATTACCTGACTTGGTAACAGTAAGTGACTCCGCATTTTTCCCTGTATACTGGTCTTTAAATGCAGGATCTTTTGCTTTCAGACCTAAGCCCGGAGTATCGCTGATTGCCAGAAATTCAATTCCGCTTATGCTTCCATCGGCTTTAATTCCAACAGACAGTTCGATTGTACCGCCATAGCTGTCATCGGAATGGGAAGTGATGACATAACCAAGCAGTGTACCGCTTGCGTCTACCGCCTGAAGTGCATTGTTCACACCGACCTTACCGAAGTCCTGTGTGGTAAGATCTGCGTTGCAGGTTTCAATGGCAGCTTTCATCTTATCATCAGATTTAAAATCATCCGCTTCCGGAAATACTGCTTTGTATGCCACAATGTTGGCAGCCAGAGTTGCCTTCTCGATAGGAGCTTTGGTAATCTGATAAGCACCGCCTAACAGGAAACCGGAGTAATGACAAATAAAATCAACGCGTCTTTCATATATCCGCCACTCTTCATCTTATTTGCCCTCCTTTCCAAATGCTTTTGGAAGTGAAATCTTCTCAATCAGCGGAACCAGAATATTGCTGATGATGATTGCATAAGAAACTCCCTCTGCAGAACCTCCGAAAAGACGGAACAGACCGGTAAGCACACCTAAAAGAATTCCGAAATAGATCTGCCCCTTTGTTGTAACAGGACTTGTTACATAATCGGTTGCCATAAAGAATGCACCAAATATGATACCGCCGCCGCATAAGTGAGTCAGGACGTACATCAGGTCATGCTGTCCGAACACAAATACAAACAGAGAAAATGTAATTAAATAGGCAGCCGGAATACGGATTGATATTACTTTTCTTGCGATTAAATACGCTGCACCAATCAGAAGGGCAATAACAGAAACTTCTCCGATTGTTCCAGGAATTTTTCCGATAAACATGGCAGCCACATCAACTGACTGACCAGCTTTAAACGCTGCAAGAGGAGTGGGACTTACAACCGCGTCATTGTATGTAAACGTGGTCATAGGACCTGCAAAAGAGATCAGAAGAAAACATCTTGCCGCAAGGGCAGGGTTCATAAAGTTCTGTCCCAGACCGCCGTAAAGCTGTTTTACAACAATAATCGCAAACACACCGCCTAAAAATGGCATCCATAACGGAATTGCCGGAGGCATGTTAAGTCCAAGAATCATTCCGGTTACAAGTGCACTGCCGTCACTGACAGTTACTGGTTTCCCCATCAGGGTTTCAAAAACATATTCACTTAATACACAGGATAAAATGCTGACAAGCAACACCAGTGCAGCTTTTACTCCAAACTGATATACACCATACGCAGTAGCCGGGATCATGGCAATTGCAACATCCAGCATAAGATTCTGTGATGTTACCTGGTCCCTGACATGAGGTGATGATGATACGTTTAATAATTTACTCATACTTCACTCTCCTACGCTTTTTTTCTGCTTGCGATAACTGTTTTGCGCATCTCTTTAAATGCCTGGGTTAATGGCAGTTTTGCCGGACAGGCATATGCACAGCAGCCGCATTCGCAGCATTCCATACCGTCTAATTTTACAAATGTATCTACGTCAGATCTCATGGCTGCCTGCATCATCATCTGTGGAACCACGCGGCTTGGACATACATTGACACATCTGCCGCAGCGGATACAGGCAGTAGGCGCACTCAGTGCAACCTCATCCTTTGACATACAGGTAAGCGCAGAGGAAGTCTTGGTAACAGGGATATTCATGTTAAACAGCGCCTGTCCCATCATCGGTCCTCCGGAAATCACTTTTTCCGGTTCTGTTTTAAATCCGCCGGAAGCCTCTAACAGCTCGGCATAATTTGTTCCTGTTCTCACATTATAGTTCTGTGGGTTTGCAATCGCATCGCCGGTAACCGTTATAATTCTTCTGATTAAAGGAGTGGAGTTTGCAACTGCATTGTAAATGGATATAACCGTATCCACGTTATCCACGATGCAGCCTGCATCAGCAGGAAGCATGGAAGAGTTGATTTTTCTTCCTGTTACCGCATAAATCAGAGCGCGCTCTCCACCCTGTGGATATTTTGTCTTTAAGGGGCAAACCGTGATTCTGGGCTCATCTTTTACCAGCTCCGTCATCACTTTGATTGCTTCCGGTTTATTGTTTTCAATTCCAATTACACCTTTGGCATTATCAAACAGCTGCAGGATAATATTCAAGCCTTTTATAATACTTTCCGGCTCTTCCATCATCATCCGATAATCGGAGGTCAGATATGGTTCGCATTCTGCTCCGTTTACGATAATCGTATCAATCTTTGTCTCATCCTTCGGTGTAAGCTTTACATGTGTGGGAAATCCTGCACCGCCAAGACCTACAATACCGGCCTCTTTTACGATATCACGAATCTCTTCCTTTGACAGGGATTTCGGATCCCGCTGTTTACCAAAGCCTTCCGCCTCCTGATATTTGCCGTCATTCTCAACTATAATTGACATTACCATGGAGCCGTTGGCAACCATTCTTGGCTCAATGGTTTTTACTGTTCCTGAAACAGAACTGATCACACAGGCTGAAATAAAACCGCCTGCCTCCCCGATCTTCTGACCAACCAGTACCTGATCTCCTGCTGCCACCAGAGGCTTTGCAGGCGCACCGATATGCTGGGACAGCGGGAACACCATCTCGCCTTTTGGCTGCAGTACCTGCACAGGTTTATTTTCCGACAATTCTTTCCCCTCATAGGTGTGAATGCCGCCTTTAAATGTAGCCAAACCCATTAGACTAACCCTCTTTCTTTACAATTCTTTATCTCTCCCGACAAAATTTTCTCATTTTGTCACCGGAATAAGTATAACACAATCTGTTAGTTGAAACAATCCGAAATTACATATTGTATACTGTGTTCCAATTGTAATTCTTACCATTGGAAGGAGGTATTGCTTCTACTAATGTCAGAATTTATTGTTAAATGTTAAACAATTAAACATTGTAACCATTGCCTTTGTATACAAAAAAAAACAATCAGCTCTGCTTGTACACATAAAAAAACAAAATAATTAAATTTTCCAATTCATATTTTTATTTTTATACATATTTCTTTGTTAAATTTTTGTTAATTTTTTCTTTTTTCTGAAAAATCAACTTCATTATTCATAAATATTTTTCATTAATAAACCCTTTTATTTATTAAAATAAATAATAACAAAAAAGGAACATTGAGTATGCTATGAATAGAAATCCCTTTCTATTCATAGCTTTGCCCAATGCTCCCTCACTAAATCATCTGTTAAAAACCATGGATTAATCCAGTTCTGCTGCTCCGGTGTAAAGCTGATAATACCGTCCTTTATGAGTTAAAAGCTCTTCGTGATCCCCTCGTTCGATGATCTCACCATTTTCCAGTACCATTATGGCATTGGCATTTCTTACTGTGGACAGCCGGTGAGCGATTACAAAGGTGGTCCGGTTGGCCATAAGGCGATCCATCCCTCGTTCAATATGCTTTTCTGTTCTTGTATCTACGGAACTTGTTGCCTCGTCAAGGATTAAAATGGGGGCTTTGGAGATAGCAGCTCTTGCTATGTTAAGAAGCTGTCTCTGACCCTGGCTTAAATTAGCTCCATCTCCTTCTAACACCGTTTGAAATCCGTCATGCAGCCTCATGATAAAGGAATAGGCAGAAGCTGTTTTTGCCGCTTCAATCACTTCTTCATCGGTGGCATCCAGTCTTCCATAACGAATATTCTCCATTACGGTTCCTGTAAACAAATGGGTGTCCTGGAGCACCATGGCGATGTTCTCCCGGAGATTTTCTCTTTTTATATTTCTGATATTCACTCCGTCAATGTTAATTTCTCCGCCCTGTATATCGTAAAAACGGTTTAACAAATTGGTAATCGTTGTCTTACCCGCTCCAGTTGAACCTACAAAGGCAATCTTCTGACCTGGCTTTGCATATAGGCTGATGTCTTTTAAAATGACTTTATCCGGATTATAGCCAAAGGTTACGTTCTTCAATTCCACAAACCCATTCATTGGATCCATCACTTTTGCATCTTCCCCGTCTGCAGGCTCGGGGCTTTCATCCATAATTGCAAATACCCGCTCCGCTCCTGCAAGAGCAGAGAAAACGTTGCTGATCTGCATGGAAATTTCATTAATTGGCCGGCTGAACTGTCTGGAAAAGTTTAAAAATACTGTCAGTCCGCCAACGTCAAATCCTTTTATTACACATAAAAGTGCTCCAATGCAGGCAGTTAATATATAATTTAACTGACTTAAGTTAAACATGATAGGCATCATGACACCGCCGAAAAACTGGGCTTTTATCATGTTATTCTTCAAATCATCATTGAGAATTCCAAATTCCTCTTCTGCCTCATCTTCATGGCAGAATACTTTTACCACTTTCTGTCCGCTGATTGTCTCCTCAATATATCCATTTACTGCACCCAGAGAGCTTTGCTGAGCGCTGAAATACTTCTGGCTTCTCGCACCGATCATTCCTGCTGCCTTTATCATAAGCGGTATCAGCACCAGTGTCACCAGTGTCAGCCAGATATTGGTATAGATCATAAGAAACAGCGTTCCCACAATACTTAATGCTCCTGAGAAGAGCTGGATTAAGGTATTGCTTAACATCTGACCGATGGTATCCACATCATTGCTGAAACGGCTCATTAAATCTCCGGTATTGTTGGTATCATAAAACCGTATCGGTAGGGTCTGCATCTTTTTAAATAAATCATCTCTTATTTTTTCAAGGGCATTCTGGGCAACCGATATCATGATTCTTGACTGGGCATAGTTGGCCGCTACTCCCACCAGGAAAACCGCCGCCATAACTGCAAGACCTTTTGCAAGACCTGCCACATCTCCTCTGCTTCCGTCTAAAGGTGCAATAAACTGATTCATAATGGGCCGCAGCATATAAGAGCCGCCTAAATTAGAAAGGGTTCCTATCACTACACACACGAATGCGATTGCCATCTGGGGTCTGTATTCTCTTAAATAAGACAGGAGACGTCTGGCAGTTGCATTGGCATTCTTGGGAGTGCCTTTTTTCATGGGTCTGCCATGACCGGGGCCTCCGGGACCTCCGGGACCTCTCCCGCCTTTTTGAGCTGAGGCAGACCGGCCGTAACGCCTTTTTAAGCTTTCTATCTTCTTTTGTTCTTCCATTATGCACCTGCCTCCTTTTCCCGGTCTTTTTGTGAATAATAAATTTCCTGATAAGCCTCACAGGTTTCCATCAGTTCCTGATGAGTTCCAATCCCTGCAATTTTCCCTTCGTCAAGAACAATTATTTTATCCGCATTTTCCACTGACCCGATTCTCTGGGC
The DNA here is from genome assembly GCF_002934545.1 of Lacrimispora xylanisolvens. Taxonomy (GTDB): domain Bacteria; phylum Bacillota; class Clostridia; order Lachnospirales; family Lachnospiraceae; genus Lacrimispora; species Lacrimispora xylanisolvens. The sequence goes on along the minus strand of NZ_PTJA01000003.1, from coordinate 57,077 downwards.
AATGATAAATTTTGTGGTATCCTTCAGTGTGGTTTTAAAGCTCTGCCTGATCTTTGCTTCGGTTGCTGTATCCACTGCAGAGGTGCTGTCATCAAGAATGAGAATTTTAGGCTTCTTTAAAAGGGTTCTGGCAATACACAGCCTTTGCTTTTGTCCTCCTGAAACATTGGAGCCGCCCTGCCCCAAATCGGTATCATACCCGTCTTTGAAACTGGAGATAAATCCATGAGCCTGAGCGCTTTCTGACATCAGGACTATTTCTTCCAGATCAGCCGTTTCATTTCCCCATCGTAAATTTTCTTCAATGGTTCCGGAAAAAAGAACATTTTTCTGAAGCACCATACCTACGCTTTCTCTTAAATGCCGGATGGAATAATCTTTTACATTAATCCCGTCTACCAGCACTTCACCTTCCCCTGCATCGTAAAGACGGGGGATGAGCTGAACCAGGGAGGTCTTGCCGCTTCCGGTCGCACCGATAATACCAATGGTCTCACCGGGATTTGCAGTAAAATTGATATGATCCAGAACAAGATCGTCCTGGGTGTATTGGAAGCAGACATTGCGAAACTCCACTTTTCCGGCAGTAATCTGTGCTGATTTTTGAGAAGCATGTTCATCCGTCAAGTCAATTTCCGTATCTAAAACCTCTTTTACCCTCTTTAAAGATGCCATGGCACGGGAGGCCTGTAAAAATACCATGGAAAGCATCATCAGAGACATGAGAATCTGAACAATGTATATGGTAAATGCAGTTAAATCTCCCACAGGCATTTTGCCTGCGATAATTAAATTCCCTCCATACCACACGACCGCGATGGTGGTGATGTTCATCATCAGCATCATTAAGGGCATGGAAGTGATCACTACCTTCATGGCATTTAAGCTGCCTTCTTTTAAGTCCCGGTTGGTGGCCTGAAACTTTTCTTCCTCATGGCTTTCCCTGACAAAGGATTTTATTACCCTGACATTGGTTAATGCCTCCTGTACGCCGGAGTTTAAACGGTCGATCTTCTTTTGCATGACCTCGAACCGCGGAAATGCTATGATCAGTATAATGGCAATTATAATGACCAGCACCGGAATCACCACAAGAAGAATGCTGACCAGCTGCCTGTTCATTAAATATGCCATGATTAACCCGCCAATCAGCATGCCGGGAGCCCGAAACATCATACGAAGGGTTAACATCACGACGTTTTGAATCTGCTGAATGTCATTGGTCAGCCTGGTCACCAGTGATCCGGTACTGAAATCATCAATATTTTTAAAAGAAAATTCCTGAACCTTATGAAAAACATCTTTTCTTAAATCAGTACTGAAGCTGATGGAAGCCTTTGCTGAGAAATAAGCGGCTCCGATTCCACCGATTGCCATGGCTACAGCAATGAGAACCATGATAATGCCCATTTTTACAATGTATGTTTCATCTTTTACCAACACTCCGTTATTGATAATCATGGAAGTCAGCCTGGGCAGCAGTATCTCGCCGAACACTTCCGTGAGCATCAGAACTGGAGCCAGAATAAAGGCACCCAGATAGGGTCTAATATATTTCCAGTATCGTTTCAAGTTGTTATTCCTCTCTTTCTGCCATGTCTCTTTCTATTATGTCCTTTTCTACAGGTATTTGGGATAAATTGTCATAAATACGGTCCAGAACCTTACTCATATTCATTAAATCTTCATCGGAAAAGCCCTGAAACATCTTCATTTCTACATTACGGAAATATTCCCGGCTTTTGCTTACCATATCCCTCCCTTTCTCTGTCAGACACAATTGGTTCATCCGATTATCCTCTTTGTCGACGATCCGGGTAATGTAACCTCCTTTTTCCAGTTTCTTTACTGATACCGCTATGGTGGCAGTGGAAACGTAAAGGCGTTTTGCAAGTTCCTTTTGTGACACATTGGAATGTTCAGAAAGCATCATTAAAATCTGATGCTGGCTTCGGTATACTCCGGTCTGCTTTCCCTGTTCATCTAAAATACACCGGTGCATCTTCATGATCTTCATATATTTTGTCATAACGTTGTGCATCGGTGAGCTCATTCCCATTGGTCCTTCCGCTCCAAAATGGCACATTGGTTTCATTTTCACGCCTCCTTTTGTTAGCTTGTTAATAGTTAGCTAATTAACTATATAAAATTATAACACCGCCTGATTCCCTTTACAATCCTTTTTTTAATGGAATTCAGGCGGCAAAACCTCTTTTTTTTGTTGGTTTTTGATATAAAATCTCAATAAAGAATCAGAAAAGCTTCAGCTCCTGCTGCTCATATTCCTGACGCCGCTTCAGCGGAATCTGCCTCTCCTCCAGCATATCCCGGAAGGCTTCTTTGTCCGAAAGCCAGTCCCTGATCTCATCTTTTTCCAATATCAGCGGCATCCGGTCATGAACCGGTGCCACAAAAGAATTGGCATTGGTTGTGAGGATTACGAAACGGTCTTCCTCTGCCCGCTGATAAAAACCAGCCAGAAACATGGTGGGGTGATGTTCCCTGTAAAATGCCGCTTTCTCCTTGTTTTTACTCCATTCATAAAATCCGCTGCATGGAATGACTGCCCTCCGTAAGAGAATGCTTTCACGAAACAGGGGCTTTTGAAGCACAGACTCCGATCTTGCATTAAAAATCACACCCTTTTTCTGAAAGTTCTCAAATCCGAAGCGCTGCCGGACAGGCAGCACCTGACGGTCCCTGCTGACAAGAACCATTGCCTGGCTGGTGGGATAAACGTCACCGGTAAGGCGCTCTCTGTTTATTTTATTGTCAATTTCTCTTACCAGCTGTTCAATTTCCCGTGCTGTCTCATCATCCACATAATACCTTCCGCACATGCCATTCTCCCTCCCTGTATTTTATTTTGGTAATATCATAACCCATTTGCAGGCTTCCATGTAAAAAATCAGCTTAAATTCATGGCGTATTCCTCCGATTATGGCCTCGCACCCATATTCTTTGGAAGGAATTCCTGAATAAATTTTATTTTCGCTATGTTTTACCGTGATTTCCCTTACCGTCTGGATCTCTCCGTCATCACCTTCAAATTTAAAGCTTAACGGTCTCAGATTACAGCTGGCTGTAAACCACGCCTTACAGGCTATATGATACATTTTACCTTTTATTTCTCCGCTGTCAATCGCCTCTGCATTGATCCCGATTCCAAACGTGGACATCCTTCTCACTTCCTGTTTTTATAAAATAGTCTGTCTGCTGTAATCCACAGTCCTTTTTTCCCTGCTGATTCCGCCTCCCATATGATCCAGACAGCGTGCTGCCGTATTCTGTGGTGATGTTAAAAAAGAGGCTCTTATAATAGAATCATTGCCGAACCGTTTTCTGATTTCATCCACGGTCTCATCAAGACGCTGCTGCTTTTCATAATCTCCTGTGTCAAACAGGCCAAGCTGTCTGTCACTCCCCTTCGTAATCCGGGTTGTGTGAATTCCGAGGTGGCGGACCGGCTGTTCATCCCATGCTTCATCAAATACCTGGCAGGCTGTCTGAAAGATCTCTTCTGTTATATTGGTAGGGGAAGAAAGAATGGTCTGATGGCTGTAATAGTGAAAATCCCAGTCCTTGATTCCCACAGCCAACACTCCAGCCCGGACGTTATCCGACCGAAGTCTTGCAGCCAGGGTTTCCGCAAGGGATAACAGTACCAGATGGGCATGTTCCTTATCTGCTACATCAAAGGCGATGGTGGTGCTGTTGCCATATCCTTTGTTGGGCGGCGGAACTGGTTCTACCGCTGAAAAATCCAGTCCATTGGCAAAGCACCAGATCACCTCTCCCATCTTGCCAAAATGGCTTTTTATAAGTCCAGGGTCGGTTTCTGCCAGATCTCTGATTGTTTTTATTCCCAGCTGGCTAAGCTTGCGAAACGTGGCCCTGCCTACAAAAAACAGTTCACTGACTGGCAATGGCCAGAGTTTTTCCTGGATCTCTCCGGTCCACAGCGTATGAACCCGGTCCGGCTTTTTAAAATCCGAAGCCATCTTTGCCAGGACTTTATTATCAGCAATCCCAATATTAACGGTAAAGCCCAGTTCTTCTCTGATTCTCCTTCCGATTTCCAAAGCTGCTTTTTCGGGTTCTCCAAACAGGGCTTCCATTCCCGTCATATCCATGTATGCCTCATCAATGGAATACTGCTCTACTGTGGGAGAATACTCCTTTAAAATGCGGATGAAGCTTTGGGAAGAGCGCTGGTACAGATTATAATTGGGCGGAACCAGTAAAAGTCCCGGACACTTCTGGAGTGCCTCCGTAACAGACTGACCGGTGTGGATGCCATACTTCTTTGCAGGAATGCTTTTAGCCAGAATAATTCCATGGCGCATGGTCACATCTCCGCCCACTGCGGAGGGCACCAGCCGCAAATCCAGATTTCCCGAAAGATGCTTTAAACGATAAACCGCTTCCCAGCTTAAAAACGCTGAATTTACATCAATATGAAAAATAACACGATTCATACACTCACCTCTGAGTATATGATAACCGAATGTATGTTCGATTAATAGTGGAAATAAAAGGATGTATTTTTATCGGAATACATCCTTTATGCCCTTGGGAATTTCCATAGAATCAGAAAGTTCAAACATCTGATCACCCAGTTCTATGTATTCCCTGCTGCTGACATCCTTTATCAGTCTTTGTTTCTCATATAATTCATGGATTTTTCCGCTCTTTATACCGAAGCTTTCCGGTGTATGATACTGAAGCTCAAACATCTGCCCCTGTGGTGACCGCAGTATGGTATTAATTCCATTATAGGGATTTTGACTGTCAAGCCAGTAATTCTCGATTTCAACCGTATTATAACCAGAATTTTTGTAGATCTCAATAATTTTCAATACTTTTTCTGAAAGCACTTCCGGAGAAATGGTGTAGGTGTAACGCAGTATGTCGTTAATTTCCCACGCCTGCCCTGTCTGGCTGTATTTGCGGTAGAATTTTTTTAAATAAGAGCCCACAGACTTGATCCGGTACTGGGTACCGACCATATTCACACCAGTCTGCTGTGCCACACGTTTTACTTCCGTTGTAATAAGCGGTTCCTGCTTCAGTGCCTGTTTATACCACATTATGCCTTTTATCCACGCTTTTAGTACATTTCTTTCTTTCCTGACTGCTTTCAGGCAGTAATATGGTTCCCTTACCGGCAGGCAATCCCGGTAGTATTTCCCCCTTTGCATCGCTCTGAATTTCCTTTAATATTTTTATAGTACCATTCAGAATATGCAGCCTGCCCTCTAATTGTGTCTGTTTTCTATTTTGTTCAAGTGAAAAGCGGAAGCCGATACCACCTGACTTCCGCTTATTTTAACTACAATCGTCGCCGCTGCAGTTCCCATTACAGTTATTCCAGCAAGATTCGAAAAAGCAGTTCAACGTTCACACCTTTAAGTTAATACACTTAGGTATTTAAATGTTCCTGACAGCAAAGAGCTTTCTGCGACGTAAAAGTTTCACTAGCCATTTGTGTATTTTGATTTATCTGCTGTACACTTTATTATATGGAATGCAGAGACAAGATGTGAACTGCCCCAAAAACGGAGCCGGTTCCTGGAAATACCGCTTTAAGCTTCCTTATTTTTAAAAATAATACGAAAGATGGGGAAAAAGACCCAGAATGAAACAGCTGAATTAATCAGCATTGTGATCACATCCGCCATGGTTTCACCGCTCCTGCCTAAATGTAACCTGTTCATAAAAAGATCATAGACCGGAGCCTTATAAAGTCCCTGCAGGGCAGCTGCGCCGATGGTAATGATCACATAGGCGATCACATACCACACGGCAGCCTTAAAAATACTGTTATTGGCTTTGAATGTCACATTTCTCTGAAGAAAGAAATTAATCACCTGTGCAATTGCCATGGTAATTTCCACTGCCAGAAAATATGCAAGCCCTCCGCCTCCGCCCATGGAAAGAGTTCCTGCCCCATAATTAAAAATATAGTAAGGAGAGCCATCTAAGTTGGAACCAATGCGGCCGATCTGGAAACTGGTATTTACAAGAGCGGTCATTTCAAATACATTCCTGAAAACCGGCATTAAAATCATCTGCAGGACCGTAACCCCGTTGGATACCATAAAAAATATTATAAATTGTGCCATTGCGGGATGTCTGTCTGCAAACGACTTCCACCCTTTTTTTAAACCTGTCAGCATTCCATCACTCCAATCTATTTCCCAGACAGCTTCTTTTCATAAATCTTGTTCGCTTTTGCATTGGAGAAAAAGCCTCCGATTACTTTTTTTATCCCTTTCAGGAAATGTCCGTTAACAACAAGAACCATTCCCTCTGCCATTTCCATGCTGACCACGCCATTTGTCATTTTTGCAATTCCCCGAAACGGCATGCTGTAAATAAAAAGGAGGTTCAAATCCGGTTTACCCTTTGCTTCACTTTTATTTTTCAGTCCCGTCAAAATGGCGTAAATGAGTCTTGCCAGCCGGCTCTTCGCATAGTACATCTGGCAGAATGCATCATTGATTCCCAGCTCTCCGCTCCATTTCCCGTTGGGGATTGGGTGTCCTAACAACGTCTCAAATTCTTCTGCGGGCACATCAGCAATTCGCCCGGAATAATAAGATTTCATTTTTTCCGGTGCATATGGCAATATATCAGTGGTACCCGAACGAGTGAGCGTCCCGCTTAATCTTAAATCTTCCACGCTGGCTCCAATGGATATGGTATAATCTCCTTTTTCCACTTCAAAGCGTTCTGTCACCACATTCCAGTACCGGAACGTCTTGTCGTCAAAGAGGATCTCCACTGTCTTGCTCTCCCCTGCTTTTAAATCAACCTTTACAAAGCCTTTTAATTCTTTTACCGGACGGAAAATTGTTTTCTCAGGCCCGCCTACATAGAGCTGGGCCACCTCTTTCCCATCCCGGTCCCCCTTGTTGCTGATGGTAAAACGAACACGGTCTTCCAATAACTGCAGACCGGAATAATCAAATGTTGTGTAGGACAGTCCGAAGCCAAAGGGATAACGGACGGGGATCCCTGCCGTATTATAATACCGGTAACCCACAAAGATCCCTTCCCTGTATTCTGCACAGCGTTCCTTCCCCGGAAAATAACGATATGCGGGAGTATCCGTAAGGTTCATGGGATAGCTTTCTGCCAACCGGCCGGAGGGATTGACCTCCCCGGTTATGACAGATATCATGGCTCCGGCACCTGCCTGACCGCCTAAGTAACCATGCAGAATGGATTTACAACTGGACTGCCACGGTAATTCTATTACAGATCCTGCACTTAGAACTCCCACAATGTTAGGATTGACCCTGGCCAGATCGTTCAGCAGGCTGATCTGGTTGCCTGGTATTTCCAGATGGGTCCGGTCCTGCCCCTCGGATTCACTGAGTTCATCAAGCCCGAAACAGTAAAGAACTGCATCGGCGTTTGCCGCCAGGGCAAGCGCCTGGTTTTTCAGCGCTTCATTCTCTCTGCCGTTTCGTTCATATCCTTTGGAGCACCCCACCAGATTTAAGGGGGCACTCTTTATTACTGACTCAATAGTCTCCAGAGACAGAGGATTAACAATGGAAGATCCTGCCCCCTGATAACGGGGGATAAATGCAAAATCTCCGATTACGGCCACCTTACAACCGGAATTTAACGGAAGCAGACCATCGTCATTTTTAAGTAGTACAATGCTTTCCAACGATGCCTTTCTTGCCAGTTCATGATGGGCTTCTTTGTCAAAGGATTTCTTTTTATTTTGGGGAGCTGCTGTAAGGTCCAGAACAGCATCTAATAAATCATCTACACAGGAATCCAGTTCCTCCATGGTAAGTGTGCCGTTTTCCACTGCCGCTAACAGCTCTCTTGCAGAACCAAGCCCAGGTGCCGGCATCTCTAAATTAGAACCAGCCAAAACTCCCTCCACATGGCTGTTGGAACCGCCCCAGTCCGTGATGACAATTCCGTCAAATTTCCAGTCCGTGCGCAGAATATCCTTTAGCAGATGTTTATTCTCATTGGCATAAACCCCATTTACCGCGTTGTAGCTGGTCATGATGGATTTTGCGCCGCCCTCTTTTACCGCAATTTCAAAGCCTTCCAGATAAATCTCTCTGAGTGTCCGTTCGTCAAGAACAGAATCCACAGACATCCGAAGCCGCTCCTGGCTGTTGACTGCAAAATGCTTGGGGCAGGCGTAAACTCCCTCACTTTGGATTCCCCTGATATAGGCCGCTGCCATCTTACCTGACAAAAGAGGATCTTCTGAAAAATATTCAAAATTTCTTCCGCAAAGAGGGCTTCGCTTGATATTCAGCCCCGGCCCCAGCAGAACATTTACGTCCTGGCTGGAAGCCTCCTCTCCAAGGGCCTTTCCGATTTCCTCTGCAAGATCCTCATCCCAGCTGTTTGCCACGGTGGCAGCCGTGGGGAAACAGGTCGCCGGCAGGGAGGCATTGAGTCCTAAATGATCCCCTGCACCGGCCTGTTTACGGACTCCATGGGGTCCATCCGCGCAAAATATGGAAGGAATTCCAAGCCGGTCGATATTTCTGGACTGCCAGACGTTTTTTCCGCTTAAGAAAGCCGCCTTTTCCTCCATTGTCATTTTTCGGATGATATCCTCATGTTTCATTCTGTCATTCCTTCCTTTTCCAGCCGCTTTTTGTAGTTTTTAATAATTCTTAATTCTAAAATAATGATTCCTGCTGCCAGAATAACATCAATGATAATTGCCGCAATCTGCCACATCAGCAGGCTCACATTTGCATTGTTTCCTTCATAGGCACGGCTGTTTACTACTGTATACATAATATTTTTACTGGACTTTCTCATGGCATTTAAGCTGGTAGCGCTGGTCTTGTCTTTTACATGATTTGTTTCCGTATCATAGGCAACCAGCATGGCGTCATTGCCGTTGCGGATCTCCTGATCTGCATTCTGGAATCCATAACCTCCAAAATAATCGGTAAGAACAAATCCCTGGAATCCCCATTCCTCACGCAGAACCGTATTAAGCAGCGTATTATTGGCACCGGAATACACGGTCCCTATATAATTAAAGGAGGACATAACTGCCTTTGCGTGACCTTCTTTTACCGCGATTTCAAAAGGCTTTAGATAAATCTCACGGATTGCCTGCTCATTGGACCAGGTACATAGCATATTAAGACGGTTGGTTTCCTGGTCGTTTAATGCAAAATGTTTGATATATGCATAAACTCCGTGCTTTTCGGCTCCAGCCACTGCTTTGGCTGCCATCTGTCCGGAAAGTACACCGTCCTCAGAATAGTACTCGAAGTTACGGCCTGCAAATGCACAGCGGTGGATATTCATGGCCGGTGCATACCAGCCGGACACCTTCATTTCATCCGCCATCTTACCGATCTTCTCTCCAAAAGCCTCTGCAATATCATGATTCCAGGTGCTGGCAATCATAACTGCAGACGGAAAACCGATGGAACCGGTTCCGGTAAAGTTGTTATTGATGGAAGCAGGGCCGTCACAGTCTACGGTTCCAACTTTATTCACACTTTTTGCCTCTGAGGTCTGATAACCTCCGATTGCAGTCAGCGCATCCATATCACTCACCGTCAGCTGGTCAAGCAGCTTCTCCCACTTGGGGTCATCAAAGGACAGTCCCCGCATATCAGCAAGCTTTATCCCGTTCTTTGCTCCTGTCACCGGCATGGGATCACTGTCATTGTTGTGGGCTGCCGGATCGTAATTGCTGTTGTTTACAAAGGTTTTCTTGTATTTCTCCGGCATGCTCATATTTTTTGGCGCTGCCGTGGCTTTTTCATAGTTGGCAAAACCATCTGCGCGGGAAAGATAGGTCAGATCTCCGTTTGCATCTTTAAACTGATTTACTGCAGCTGCTTTATCTGAAGTACGAGGTGCAGACTCATTATATATCACGGTTTCTGGTACGTGATACTTCTGTTCTGCAATGATATTGTGGGAATCAGACCGGATGGATATGCCATAATCTCCGGATTCCAATACATAGCAGCCATTTACCGCCTCATCAAAGGAAGCCATATCTTCCGCCTGAAGGGATATCTTAATGGTCTGAGAGTCCCCTGGTTTTAAAACATCGGTTTTATCAAATGCGATCAGATTCGCGGAAGCTTTTTCAATTCCCTTATTGGTATAAGGCGGATTGTAATAGACCTCCACTACATCCTTACCCGGATTATTTCCTGTGTTGGTTACTGTCACATCAAATGAGATTGTTCCGTCCTGTTCTGTTAATTGCCCCATTTCCTGCTGAAAGGACGTATAGGACAATCCATAGCCAAAGGGATAGATGACCTCTTTTTTATAGTCAATCAGTCCTTCTGCTGCTGCGGTCTCGTAGAAACGATAGCCTGTGTAAATGCCTTCTGTATAGTTGACAAAGCTGGGATAGGTATCCGCTCCTTTAAATGCCTTGCCTTTGAATTCATCCATGTTATCGTAGGTGAAACTTCCAAAGTTATTGTAATTAGGTGCTTTTGTCAGATCAGCCGCAAATGTGTCACTTGTTTTTCCTGATGGATTAACGGCTCCGCTCATAATCTCACCCAGTCCTTTAAAACCGGACTGACCGGTACCCGGACACCAGAGAACGCCTTTTATCTGGCTGTAATCATTGACAAAGCCAAGTTCCATGGCGTTGGCACCGTTGTATACCACAATGACATTGTCAAAGCTTGAACATACCAGATCCATCAGATTTTTCTCTGTCTTGCTTAACTGCAGATAGTGTTCCCCTGGTTCAAAATCCTTATAATCCTTGGAGTTATCGGTGTATGTAACCTTGCTTACATCTGTGGGAAGATCTGCCCCCTCTCCGCCAACGCGGGTAATGACTACCATAGCCGTATCAGAAAAAGCTTTGGCGTCTTCCATAAGCTTATCGCCATAGGTATCTGCTGCAGGCTCCGGCAGCGTCCAGTCCTGATCCCACATACCAACGCTTGGGCGGTCTGTCCGGTATGCTGTATAGAAATCAGTCAGACTGGTATTCAGTTTAAAACCTGCATCCGTAAGACCCTGAAGCAGTGACTCCGTCTCATATGCCTTTGATAAAGATCCGGAACCCGTTCCTCCATAGCATGGGTTTGTGGATGCCCAGCCAAATACGTTTAAATTGGAAGAATTCTTTAGGGGAAGAAGGCCTGCATCATTTTTTAAAAGAACAATCCCTTCCCTGGCAATCTCGGTACAAAGAGCGGTTGCCTCGTCAGATGTTTCCTGTGAAATAGTTCCGCTGCCGGTTGCCAGTGAAATCAGATTGGACATTGGTCCCCAGCAGATTAAGTTTACAACCACAACCAAAGCAAGAAGCATAGCCATAAGACTGTTTTTACGGATCAGATATCTTGTAGACCCCTTCCTCTTTCGGCATACCACCATGACTATGACCGCAGCTGCCAAAACTACGGCAAAGCCAATGAGATATGGTACACACAGCTTGACGATTTTTAACACATCATCAATATTGATCTGTAACATTTCTTTCATCCTCCTCCATACATTGTTTTTGTATTCTTACTTTAGCACAGTTATGGCGGACCGGACTGCCGATTGCACAACTGGTCGGTTTTACTGCATGAAAAGCAGTGCCGTCTGTCCGGGTGGACAGGCGGCACTGCCAGATTTTTACTTAATCCTCTCTGGGAAGAGGAATGACCACATTTAGTTTAAACCAGTTATCCTTGGTATCAATGGTTACCCAGCCATTGTATTTTTTAACCGTATATTTAATGCTTTTGATGCCATACCCATGATACTCCTTGTTGGCCTTAGTCGTTGCCGGCTGATTATTTTCAAACTGGATATTTCCTTCAAAATAATTCTCAAACCGCAGGACAACAAAGTCTTTTTTGGATAGGACTTCCACGTGAATCAGACGTTTCTCCTTTTCTTCGATTTGTATGGCACATTCAATGGCGTTATCCAACGCATTTCCCAGAATGGTGCAAATGTCCATCACATGAATGAAATTTAACAGCTTTCCATCCACCACAGAGGTCAGCTCGATCTCATGTCTCTGACAGGTCATACTTTTCCCGGTGAGTATGGTGTCCACCACGGAATTCCCTGTTTTGTTCTGGGCTTCATAGGTACGGATCTCGCTTTCCATTTCGTCTAAGAATGCCAGGCGTTTCTCAGAGTCCTGCTCTGCCCTTAGAACAGCGATCTGATGTTTTAAATCATGGTATTTCCGGTTGACCATCTCGATGCTCTCCCCGGATTTTCTGTACTGGGAATACTGGCTCTGCAGGATGTTACGCATAGCCTCCAGATCGTATTTTACCTGCATCTCCTGTCTTAATATGTGATATGCAAAAAGGATGACAAGACCGCTTAGATCCACCAGAGTCCTGATGTTAAAAATCTCTTTTGTAATCTGGCTGCTGAATGGAGAATTGGAATATACAAAGCTTAAATTGCTGACGAAAAATACAGTTACTCCGGTAGCGGTCACAAACAGCAGTTCTTTCAGCGTAATCGTTTCCTTCCGGATATGTTTTCTTTCCAAAAAATAAGCGCCTCCAAATACAGCTCCGAAGACGATGAAAAAAACAAGAATGTTAAGCCACATCTCCGATATCTGGGTACTTAATACAGCATTATAATAAAGCTGCCACTCTAACGATGCCGTAAATTCTGCCAGAATAAATGACCGGACACAGTAATACCCTGCACTGCCAGCCGTAACCTCACAGGTGATCATAAAATATACCTGCATCAGGCCGATTGCCAGAAGCATTCCGGGAATCCACAGTGACTTGGGAAATGTACCTGCTGCCAGCTGTATCCCGCATTGCAAAAGGCACGCAGCACACATAACTGCTGCCAGAGAAGGTCCTTTCAATTTCCTTTTCAGATTCAAAACATAGATGGTGCATGCAGCCCATTCCGCGATCCCCGTGTACAGCCTTGGAATCTCTGTCAGCGCAATATGGTTCATCATAAAGCCCCTCCCAGATAATTGGTCAGTTCCTCCATAAATTCCTTTTTCCTGGTTCTGCTGATGGTCAGCCGGGCTCCCTTCATCAGCACACAGCCCTCCTGCACGCTTTCCACATGTTCCAGGTTTAAAAGATATCCCTTACTGCAGCGGAAGAAATTTAGCCCCTTCAGTCTTTCCTCCACCTCTTTCATCGCCCCAAAGGTCACATATTCCCCTGTCAGTGTATGATAAATAAGCCGGTGTCCCAGACTCTCAATATAATAAATATCCGGCAGATACAGCTTCACCGTACCTCCCTTTATATTAACTGCCATATATTTTTTCACATTCCGGTTGATACGCCCGATTACCTTATCAAGTCTCTGGGAAAAGGAAAAATAGGAAACCGGTTTTAACACATAATCGGTTGCCCGGACAGTGTAACCCTTAATGGCATACTGTGCCATATTGGTGATAAAAATAAGAATCACCTCCGGATCTTTTTCCCGGATCAGCTGTGCTGCCGTCATTCCGTCCATAAATCTCATCTCTATATCCAGTAAAATAATATCGTACTCTGCTTTATAATTTTCAACGATTTCATCTCCGTCAGAAAAAGTGAGAATGCTAAACATCTCATTTCGTTCGTTCTGATACCGGAGTAAATATTCCTTTAGCTGTGATACACTCCCTGCATCATCATCCACGATTGCAATTCGAATCATAACTCTCTCCTCCAGTGGGTTAGTCAATACATATCTTTAAGGATACACCAATTTTTTCCAGCTGGCAATCAATTTGGATTATGATTCATTGGCCAAAAAATAAGAGATACCAAAAAGGTACCTCTCATCATATTCTTCTTATTTTGTTCTGGATAACAGGAATTCCTTTAAATCCGTGATAGTCATCTTCTGCTGATCCAGAATGGAAGATACTTCCTTAAACTGTTCCAGACTGATCTTTTCCTGGATTTCCTTTTCTTTTTCTATTAATTCAGTAATTGAATTCTTATGCTGCTGAATTGATTCCTGTACGTCTGCCAATTCCTTTTGAAGCTTTTCCAGTGATGATTTTCTTACTCCTCTAGCCATATTTAAGTCTCCTTGCTGATTCTGGTATTCTGACCATATATTAGCAATTATTGAAGTAAAAATCAATATTATTACCATAAAATGGAATTGGTAATTTTTTCCATATTTTTTGAAAAAAAGTTCTCTTAACAATTGGGATCGGATGACCATGTTTCATCTAGCTGGTTCCCTTTAAATACACGTCTTAAACCATTGGACTTTTGCATATAAACATCCTCATCGGGATAATAACAGGTATCCTCATTCTCCTTTGTTCCCACATCAAGAATTACCAACGCTTCATTACCGGAATTAAAGAATGTATGAGCGATGTTTTTTCCTGCCGGTTTTGCAATAAAATCATCTTTTCCTACTTCCTGTTCCTGTCCATTTAACCGTAAAGTTCCTTTTCCGGACAAAATCAGAAAAAACTCCTCCTGTTGTGAATGGCTATGGTATTTCGTGCTGAATGCCCCTGGTGGAACGTAATCAATATTTACATAAAGTTTCTGGCTTCCGGCTGCATCCCCTAATGATTTGGTAACCAGTCCGGCTTCATCGTTCCAAATAAACTGCTTTGATAATTTTTCTATATTCATTTTTATATTTCCCCATTCTGGTCTGATTTTACCATTATAATATCTTTGCATTGATTAAATAACGAAAATCTCCTGATTGCTGCATCAATGGCCTCATCCATCCTCTTCGTCCGTTTCACATCTGGTTCTAACCATATATTTTTTACCAGTAATGTCTGTTTTTTGGTGTCAGCAGATGCTTCAATTCTGCCTATAAAACGATCACCGTAAATGACTGGCAGCACATAGTGACCGTATCTGCGTTTATCTGCCGGTGTGTAAATCTCCCATTTATAATCAAATCCAAAAAGTGCCTGTATTAACTTTCGATCCCACATTAAATTATCTAATGGTGCAATGAATTCACATCTTTTTTTCCAGCTGTTCTGATCAACACACTGTCTGGCAAAGGGAATGTCCTCCACCCGCATATAAAGTTCTTCTTTAATCCCTTCTACATGAACGGCTTCTATCTTCTGTTCCCTGAGAAGCCGGGTAAAGGCGGCGCTTCTCTCCGCTGATTTTAGCCCTCCGATGTTCAGCCATGCATCTGAAGCCCTGTTCCATAACAGACCCACTGAGCCGATTCTGCGTAAAACACGCCATGTCTGATGGTCATGCTCATCCAGGTAAGGCTCAGGGGCTGATAAGATTGTCCTCGGAATACAGTTTTCAATCAGATCATAGTACTTGATGGATCCTATTTTATGATGAACAGCCAGCTCACCGGTAAAATACATATGCTCAAGCACTGCTCTGGACAGTTTGGTGCGGCTCCAGTACCAGTCCACCTTATCCGGCATATCAAGATCCCCGGAACACACCGGACCGTGATCTGTAATGTGTTTTCTCACCTGACTCCGAGCCCCGCGAACTGCCTCATGACTTCTCTCCCATTGCCGGTGCTGCTCCCGGTAACGTTCAAAATACGGCCAGTCATCAACAGGAAAAATTGCCAGGTTTTTATCAAAATAATCGACTAGTACACGATCCTGATATAAAAGATCAGAAAGCATTTCTTTAGAGAACCGCTTGATTCGTGACTGCAAAACCAACTCAGCATTTTTACCGCACACATCCACCGGGTCAAACTGGATACAGCCTGCCTGACGGATAAATTCCATAATTCCCTGTTTTCCCTCAAACCGGTAGTCTCCAAGCAGTCCCTGCTTTAAAAGCAGAAAGCGGCAGGCCTGTCTCTTTGTAAATGATATCATTTCCATCTCTTCCCTCTCTTTGCAAATGTCCCTTATATATGTATTACTCTCAGAAAATACCAGTGTACTTCACGTAATTACTGATGTAATATAGTAAAAAAACGTAAGGGGTAATACATAATGCCAAATTCATATTTTAACAAAAATAACTCTGACCAGAACGGCCTGGTACTGGGCATCAGCGTTGGTTTGATCTGTGCTTCAGTAATTAATAATCTATTAATTGGATTAGCAATGGGAATTGTCTTTGGTATGTTATTTCAAAAGGGATTTTTCAGAAAAAAACTGTAATACATAGAATCAGGATTATTTCTCCATAAGCGTTTCCTGAAAAATTGTTTGAAACAGAGAAACAGGTTCCTGATTCAAATAGATTTTAAGCATTCCTTTGGGCGTCATTTTATATTGCTCCAGCTCGGTCTTATGGGGCAATAATGCGGAAGCCTCAACATTGATATGATCCTTAAACGGGATAAGACGGACAAACTTATCTCCCACATAATAGCTTGGTAATTTAGCCCACAGCCGCTCCTCTGCTTCACATGGTATGCTTTCCATAATCTGCTCTCTTAGTTTCATAAAGAGCTGTTTTAATTCGTCACTGTATTTATTCAAATAATTTTGTACGTCTTCATTCATAAGAAACCCCCCCTTTTTAAGTATATTAACTCCAACACCTCCCGCAGTCAAGAAGAGTTACCGGAGCGGTCATTTCCATGTGATTCCCTTCACTGTCTTTAAATTAGCAAATAGTAGGGATTAAAATACATCTCATAGAATCGGCATGCCTAATCTCATGTTCCGGCGCCATTCAGGAATTTCACTATCATCGCCCCAATACTCATCCAACTGTAGAATCTTACCTTGTTCCACTTGAAAAAATGAAACAACATGGAAGGATACCTCAGAAGACCAGATATGGGCCACAGTAATAATCTGATCACCATTCTGCTCCATTCGTTCCATTGCACCATTCCATTTCCCCGGATATTCACAGTTGGCTTTTATAAATTCAGGAACAGTGAACTGTTCGTTTGTACAATGCCAGCGGATTACCCCTTTCTCATGAAAAAATTTCAGAAGCTCATCTGCATTTTGTTCCGCCACATACTTCCAATAAAGATTCATTCTTTTTCTTTCATTCATACTTCATTCCTCCAGTATCAGACTGCCCAAAATTCATTGAACATAAAAACATCTTATCACAGAAAAAAAGACAGCTGTATGTCATGTTTTGTAAAGAAAAGGTATTAAAATATTTCAGTAAAACATCATATAAAATAATTTATTTTATGTATAAGCCAATATCACAATAATACGTTTTATTCACAAAATTTCCACACTTCTCACATATTTTCAGCTTTACATAATGATGTTTTTAGGTTATACTTACTATAACTCTTCTTTGGAGCATCGTTTCCCCAATTTCTACGATGCTCTTTTTTTGTCCTCATTTCGTTATGAATCATAATACATAGAGAACTTCTTGAACCTTTCTTCATGAAATGATATAATCATTTCATTACATGACAGGAGGTATTATATATG
The DNA here is from genome assembly GCF_002934545.1 of Lacrimispora xylanisolvens. Classification (GTDB taxonomy): domain Bacteria; phylum Bacillota; class Clostridia; order Lachnospirales; family Lachnospiraceae; genus Lacrimispora; species Lacrimispora xylanisolvens. Next base: position 39,736 of record NZ_PTJA01000003.1, on the reverse strand, counting down.
AACTTTACCTACACCCCTAATAAGGTTGCACTTTATCATTCAGACAGTAATCTGCTGGCTGAAGTTACATTTCCAGACGTAGATGACAACACGGTTAATATCAATCATACCTTTGTGGATGATTCTCTCAGAGGACAGGGCATCGCAGGTCAGCTGATGAAAGCGGCGGCAGATCATCTGCGCTCGGAAGGAAAAAAAGCAGTTCTGACATGCTCCTATGCTATCACCTGGTTTGAAAAGCATCCGGAATATCAGGATTTGCTAAAATAAATAACATAAAAATTGCAGGTCTGAAACATCAGATCTGCAATTTTTATGTTATGCTTTTATTTTTTTATTTTACCATCTATAAATTTTTTGAAGCTTTCTATATCTCCTTCGATAAAACCATTTTTATCGAGAGGAATAAACATTCGCCCTTCTAAAATAAGTATAATCAAATTTTTAGTCTCTATCTGTCTTAAAATATGTTGATACGAAATCTCCCGTTGATTTTTATTTTCTGTGGTAATCAGGATGAGATCCTTAAACTCAACCATGCATTCACAATCAGACTTCCCGTACATTACCTGCATACGCCGCAGATTTAATCGAATCACTTTTTCCAGCTTCGCAATCAATACTCCCGCCAGAAACACTGGGGCTGCCACATTAAATATGGTCAATACACCAATGTCGTGCTTCATAAATCTCATAACAAAATTAATAATAATCAATAAGTACACAATTAAAAACGGGATTATCAGCTTCCGGTAATAATCCAGCATAACTGCATAATGGTATTCCTTCATGACCTTTTGAGTATGGATACATCGGTTTTTCATCTTTTTCCCCTTGAATCTATATTTTATTTTCATTTTATCAACTGAATCATCAACAATCAATGATAAAATGGGACAAAGATAACTCTTTTTCCGCCCTATGCCTCATTTCTCCGATTTTCCAAACTTTTCTATCCCTATTTTGTGCATACCAGCAAACAACTCTTTATTCCTGCCTCGCCGTCATGATCTTGCGCGGCATAGACAGTATCTTTTCCCTACGTATGCCCTGTTTCTTCAATTTTATTCCTTATAATGTACCCAATAGAGTGGACACGGAAAAATTATTTTTATGCCCAACTTTTTGAGCAGACCCATTCCGTAGACACGATTTTTTATGTCTCACACCTAAAATTTCTGGTTGGTCCCATGTCAGCACAGACAGTTCGCCCAAAGTCGTTTTAGGATCGCCAATACTGTGATATATTAAATTTATTGGAGGTACGTTATGTCCACGAACAGAAAATTCACAGAGGAGGAAATGAAAATCCTCAGAGAAAATCCAAACATTGTATCCGTCAGCCCTACAAAGCTTACCTATTCGCTCGTATTCAAACAGAAGGCCGTTGCTGAATCGGAGAAGAAGGGGATGACCGCTGTTAGGATATTTGCCCTGGCCGGTCTGACACTGGAGCTCCTTGGAAAGCCGCGTATTACGGCTGCCATGAAGTCCTTTAAAAAGGAAGCCGCTTGCCTATGCCCCCATATGAGGATAAGCCAGGTAAATCAGCATGGACCTGCTAGTTTACCCGGCTTACGATTTCACTTCGGTATTGTATATTAATTTTTTATTCTACCAGGGAATTGCATTGAATAACAACACAGCCACAAGTGCGCCAATCACAGGACCAACTACCGGTATCCAGGAATATTTCCAATTGGAATCACCTTTTCCCTTAATGGGAAGTAAAGCATGGGCAATCCTGGGGCCTAAATCACGGGCCGGGTTAATGGCATATCCAGTTAAACCGCCAAGAGACATACCAACGGAAACAATGATACCAAATGTAAGCAGTTTGTCAACGCCTGGGGCTAAGTTTGCCACATTTCCAATACCTTTGATTGCAAAAACAAGCACGAATGTTCCAACTGCTTCGCTTAACAGATTCAGTCCGGTATTGGGTACAGATGGACCTGTGGAAAACACGCCCAGCTTTGTTGCGGCATCTTCTGTAAGATCAAACTGTCCCTTAAACAACACATAAACAAGGGTTGCTCCAAGAAATGCTCCAAGTAATTGTGCAATGATGTATGTTGGAACTACATTCCAGCTTACAGATCCCTCTGCCGCCAGGGCGATGGTTAATGCAGGATTAAAGTGTGCTCCAGAAGAGGCTCCGAAAATAAAGGCAGGCAGCATAACTGCAAGACCCCATGCAAATGTAATCTGGACCGGTCCGGCCCCTTTCATCCCCGACTTATTTAACGTAACGTTTGCTACTACGCCATCACCAAGTAATATCAGCAACATGGTACCGATCAGTTCTGAAATAAAAATCAACATACTCCCTTACCTCCTGAAATCTCGGTTGATAGAAACGATATCATTCCTTTGCCCAGCCATAAGAACATTTCACAGCTTTATTCCAGCCATTTACAAGTTCTGTTCTCTCAGCTTCGGCCATATCGGGACGGAATACTTTGTCAATCTGCCAGTTCTTTACAACCGCTTCCTTACTCTCCCAGTAACCCACCGCAAGCCCTGCAAGATATGCAGCTCCCATGGCAGTCGTCTCTACACACACCGGTCTGTGCACCGGAGCTCCCATAATGTCAGACTGGAACTGCATCAGGAAGTTGTTTGCACTGGCTCCGCCATCCACTTTTAATGTGCTGAGGGTAATGCCTGAGTCTGCCTGCATAGCGCTTATTACATCATTTACCTGGAAAGCCAGTGATTCAAGAGTCGCCCGGATAATATGGTACTTGTTGACTCCTCTTGTGATACCTACAATGGTTCCTCTGGCATATTGATCCCATTGAGGCGCGCCAAGCCCTGTAAATGCAGGGACTACGTAGCAGCCATTGGTATCTTTTACCTTTTTCGCCATATACTCAGAATCCTGTGAGGAATCAACCAGCTTCATCTCATCACGAAGCCATTGTATGGCAGCACCCGCCACAAAGATGGATCCTTCCAGAGCATAGTTAACCTTTCCGTCAAGACCCCAGGCAATTGTTGTAACCAATCCATTTTTCGAATATACAGGCTTCTCTCCGGTATTCATAAGGAGGAAACATCCGGTTCCGTATGTATTTTTCGCTTCTCCGGCTGTAAAACAGGTCTGGCCAAACAGAGCGGACTGCTGGTCTCCTGCTGCACCGCCAATGGGGATCGGACCGCCAAAGAACTGGGAATCAGATTCTCCGTACACAAAACTTGATGGCTTCGCTTCCGGAAGCATACATTCCGGAATATTTAATTCTTTTAAGATATCCTGATCCCATTTCAGCTCCTGTATATTGAATAACATGGTTCTTGATGCATTGGAATAATCCGTCACATGAACCCTGCCCTTTGTCAGCTTCCATATGAGCCAGGTTTCCACTGTACCAAAGAGCAATTCTCCTGCTTCGGCCCGTTCTCTGACGCCCTCCACATTGTCTAAAATCCATTTCAGCTTGGTTCCTGAGAAATAAGCATCAATGATCAGACCTGTTTTTTGCCTGAATGAATCGGTGAGTCCCTTTTCTTTTAAAGAGTCACAATACTCAGAAGTACGTCTGCACTGCCATACGATTGCATGATATACCGGCTCTCCAGTCGCTTTGTCCCAGACAATTGTTGTCTCTCTCTGATTTGTAATACCAATTGCAGCAATATCTTCAGCAACTGCACCAATCTTAGACATTGCTTCAACCGCTACTCCTAACTGGGAAGACCAGATTTCATTGGCATCGTGTTCAACCCAGCCGGGTTTGGGGAAATACTGTGTAAACTCTTTTTGAGCCACACTGCACATCTCACCCTTCTCGTTAAATAAAATGCATCTGTTGCTGGTTGTTCCTGAGTCCAAAGCCATTACGTACTTCGCCATCAATAATACCCTCCTTTGATTTATTCATTTAATAAGTACTTTACGTACCTTTTAAAACTTGTTAACATATCCTGATTTAGTCAGATTCCGGTATATCAATTCCAAAGACTGACCCCCTGCTGCTGCAATGGTTCCAGCAACGGCACCTTCCACCAGAGGGCAGTCAACCATTTTAACTTTGTGATTCTCCATGGATTCCAACACCATTTCTGTTGTCATCACGGCACTTCCCATATCCATAAGTACCAAAACACCGTCTCCGCTATTTGCCTTTTCTATGGCTTCTGAAATAAGCTGATAACTGGTGCCAAAACTCCCGTCCTCCAGCCCACCGGCGGGAATAACTGTGACGCGCTCCGCCATGAGCCTGGTAAAATCAGCTACACTTTCAGCTAACATCCGGCTGTGGGAAACAATTACAAAACCGACCATATATTCCCTCCTGTCACATCTGGGAAGCGATTGCTTCCAAAAGGAATACAAATGACGTTGCGCCGGGGTCCTGATGGCCGATGCTGCGTTCACCAAGATAAGCCGCTCTTCCCTTTGTTGCAATAATTGTCTTTGTATACTCAATTCCTTTTCTTGCAGCAGTAAGACCTTCCTCCATTGACTTTTTCCCATCACCGGAAATCGTCCACTCCTGTTCCATTGCACGTTTTGCAGGCAGCATGGCATCAAGCATTGTCTTTTCACCCTCTGCAGCCTTTCCCCGTGCCATTACTCCATCAATGGCACACGCAAAAGCCTCTAAAAAATCGGGAAACGTAACTTCTTCTTTCCCTTTTAAAAACATTCCTGCTTTCATAAAAGCGGTGCCATATAATGGACCTGAGGCACCTCCGACCGTAGACACCAAAATCATTCCAAGGTTTTTTATCATATCACCAGCATCCATCTTCGCCAGTGAATCTCTTTTTTTGATTACTTCAGAGAAGCCTCTTGCCATATTAATGCCGTGGTCCCCGTCACCAATCACATTATCAAGCTCAGTCAGAAACTCTTTCTGTTTTTCCATAGTAACTGCCATCTGATCAATTACCAGGATTATTTTTTCTTTGTTCATCTCATCACTCCATTATCATCATGCTTTCCATGCGGGTGTATCGGCTTTTTCATCTAACAGCGATTTTAACTGCGCATCTAATTTCAACAGGGAAACAGAAAATCCTTCCATCTCAATGGAGGTCATGTATTCTCCAACGTAGGTCTTATAGACAGAGATGCCCTTTTCTTTCAAGACGTCTGATACCCGGTTGTTAATAATAAAAAGCTCCATCAGAGGAGTCGCGCCGGAACCATTAACCATAACCGCCACTTCGCTTCCCTCATAATCAATATCAGAAAGTATCTTATCAAGGAGCAGATCCACGATTTCATTGGCTGTTTTTATTTTCTCCCGGTGAGTACCGGGCTCGCCATGTATTCCAATCCCAACCTCCATCTCATCTTCTGCCAGCTCAAATCCCGGCTTACCTGCGGCGGGTACGGTACAGGGACGGATTGCAGCACCCATCGTACGGACATTAGCGATTACTTTATTAGCTGTTTCCTGAACCTGACCCAGGTCATCTCCCCTCTCAGCTGCAGCTCCCGCTATTTTATGTACAAATACTGTGCCTGCCACACCTCTTCTGCCTACGGTGTATAAACTGTCTTTTACAGCTACGTCATCATTTACAATTACCTGTTTTACCAGAATTCCATCGGCCTCTGCCATTTCTGCTGCCATTTCAAAATTCATTACATCACCGGTGTAATTTTTAATCACCATTAATACACCGGCATCATTTGCAATTGCTTTGATCCCTTCATAAATCTGGTCAGGAGTGGGGGAGGTAAATACTGCCCCTGCCACTGCAGCATCTAGCATTCCAGTTCCTACATATCCTGCATGGGCAGGCTCGTGACCGCTTCCGCCGCCGCTAATCAGTGCAACCTTATTTTCTTTTTTATTCCTTCGGACTACTACATTTCCGCAGTCAAGCTTTCGTAAATCCTTTGGATATGCTTTAACAAGTCCCAAAATCATTTCGTTCTCTGCCTGATCCACGTCATTCATGAACTTTTTCATCTTTAACTACCTCCTCACAATTAAAAACAGTTTCTTTTTCACTACATAAACCATACCGCCTGGTCAGAGGTTGATATGGAAAGCGCACCGCTTCCTAACGCTGACATCACATCTTCTTTATCTGAAATCAGTCCGCCTGCAATTACAGGCACTTTGCTGATTTTACAGACCTTCTTTATTACTTTTGGCATAACTCCGGGCAAGATCTCAATGACATCGGGATGTACCCCACAGGAAACATTCTGCTTTTCAATATTCACCAGAGCCATGGAATCAATCACAAAATATCGCAGTACCGTATAAAGTCCAATCTCTTTTGCCCGCTGGATCAAAGATTGTTTGGTGGTTATAATTCCATCTGCTTTTGTATGTGTTTTAATAAAATCTACAGCAGCCTCCTTTCCGCTTAATCCAACCAGCAAGTCCATATGTACCATAATGATGTTATCTTCTTTTTTCACTTCGGCTACGATCTCACTGATATTGCAAACGTCTCCAAATAATATGAAAATCACTTTAACATCTGATTCTGCACATTTCTTTAAGCCAGCCATATCTTTTACTGCAGCAATGATAGGGTTGTTTTCAATAACAGTCCATAATTTGTTGTCCACCTTCAACACTCCTTACTTGTCTATTGACCAGCTTTCGTAAATATGAATATATTTTTTCTTTCAAAAAAAAGAGTGCATAACGACTAATCAGCATTTCTGCTGCCGTATCTGCACTCTTCTCTCTAGGATTTTACTTATATACAATATAGCACACATTTGTGCATATTGCAATATTTATTTTAAATTATTTTAATTTTATTGTATGTATTGCATTGTTTTTTATTTAACATAATGCGTTTTATATACATATTGCATAGTTTAATTTTAGTTTTTTGCAAATTAATACATGCCATTTGACTGTTTTCTACCAGTTTCAACGGGGTTGTACCGTCACGTGATTGAATGTATCCTACAAAAAAGCAGTTAAATCTCTGTGATTATCAACAGGATAAGACTAAATGTGCGTTACCTTTGTTATTAGTTTCACATTGTTGACTTGTGAGGGTAATTTCTCCATGCAGGGATCCAATGAAATGATTGCTTATAATGAGAAGTCTGCACTAATAAAATAATCTTTACCCGAGTCTTGTTGCGGATCACTTCTAAACCCTTTAATGATTCGATATTCTCCAGGAGCTAATCTTCCATATAATATTTTAAAATCAACAGACCATTGGAAGCTGCTTCCCCTTTTTAGTTCATAGCCCATAGAAGTAAACATAATATCGTCATTGACCGGTAATGAATACCACTTTTGTCCATCTTTCACTTCAATAATATAATCTTCACCAAATATTACAGAAACATCAGAAGAGGAATTAATGCAAACTGTAATTTTCGTATCAGTTATTGATTCAACGGTCATGGTGATATCACAAAAATCATTTAGTATCACGTTACTTTCAGATCTATGAAAAGCTTCATCTCTATTATTAAAAATGTTTATACAAATTAACAGCAAAAAAAGTGACACACTAAAAGCCAGAATAACTATCTTTTTTATCATTCTCTAATCCTGCAGTATTTCCTTATTTATGTTCTAAAAAGCTCAATATACGCTATACCACTTACTTTTAATGATTCCATACAACAAAACAAAACGGATGTCCGGCGGGGTCCAGCATAGTAATCCATTCTTCACCGCCATACTGTTCATCTGCTATTTTTGCACCTAATATAGTGGCATTTTCCACTGCTTCCTTTAGCGCACTCTTATCCTCTACAGCAAAATCCAAATGCGCCATCATCTGTTGCTGTCCCAGCTTGGCAGGCCAGGTGGGGGGAACATAATTTTCATCATATTGAAAAGCGATTCCCATTTCGTCTTCATTGGAGTGTATTCCTACAAATGTTTCTATTTCATATACTACCGGCCAATGTAAAAGGCTTGTGTAGAAAGACACTAATTGCGGTATATCCCGACATTCTAAAATTACTGTTTTTAATTTTATGCTCATTTCAATACTGCCTCCTCTTTATTTCTTCCATCGTAACAAAGAAGGCAAATACTTGAAACCTTAATGATAATTAGAAATAACGTTGAGTTTTAGCGACTGCTATTTTTGTTTCATACCAAAAGCAATCCATCGCCCGTCAATGTCTTCTAACACAAATTCCAAATTATTGTAATCTGTCATCTTTAGTGGGCGAACAATTTTGGCGCCTTTGCTTATAAATTCATTTTGCAATTCTTCCTGATTATCCGTAATAAAATAAGAATCTTCCCCGTAACCATACAACTCCCTGTTCGTGTAAACTTTGTCGGTATTAGCTTTTGTCAGAACCACCTCCACACGATCACGGTAAAGACAAATATGGGGCTCCTCTACCTCTAAATATTTAACCACCCTAAATCCCATAACTTCATTATAAAATTTAGCGGTCTTTTCGATATCTGGTGTGGGAAACACTGCCAGTATCGAATAAAGTGTCTTTTCCATACATAACCCCTCCTTATTATATCGTCTAAATGAAATATATCTATTTATAAACTACCATTAAATTAACCACTTATCAATATGAAGTCAAACTAAAAGCAACTTTATAAACGATTGACAATTCAGTGTTATAATACTACCATATGATTGAAACTCTACATTGAAAGGAGAACAACACTATGTTAGATGCAAGTTGGCTGAATATAGCAAGCCTTATATTGGGGCTCATTGCATGGGCACTTCCTGTTATTAACCTGGTACAATATAATAAGGCCAGCAAACTTAAATGGGTTATATTTTCCTCAACAAGTATTAGCGTATGCGGGATTTCTCTGTATATGCAAATCCTGTATACTGATTATCTTGTAAAAATAAAAGACTGGTCTGCACTTACGGACACTTCAGGCGGAGTGGTCTCAAATACTGGATTGCTCCTTGTAGTAACAATCATGCTCAACTTAGTCACGTTGTTATTACGTTATAGAAAAAATCAGTAAACTGATGAATCTCAGTTTTTTTCTGTTTCATTACCTCCATATTATGTTCCGATAGAATTCTGCTGAGCACTATCTTCGCATAAACGTTTGGAGAATTTAAAATGGAAGTTATTCATACCCTCTCTCATATAAAAATGATGGGTATTTTCCCGCAATTGATTGCAGGCCACTTCAATTTGTGAACATCCGTTAATTTTTGCAATCTGGCAGCTTTGGGAAAACATTTCTTTTCCAATGCCTTTGTTTCTGTATGTATCTGCAACTGCAAATTCAAGGATTTCTGCGATATTTTCTGTATGATGCAGCTGCGCTTCAAAACGTAAGTTCAAAACACCAATCACTGCCCTTTCCTGTTCACAGACCAGACAATAATAGTGGCAGTCACTTAACTGATCCTGATAGATTGTATAAAATCTGTCATAGGAAAGTTCCCTGTTTTCCATTTCGCATATTAAAGAATGGATTGCTATACAATCGTCTAAATTGCCTTTTCTGTAATTCATTCGGATAGCCTCCTTGAATTTTAAACCAATCGCATATATAAAATCGGATAAGGATTCCCCTGCTCATCCGTGTCAGTTCTTTTATAGACCTGAAATCCCATGTGCTCATAAAACGCTTTCGCTTGTGGGTTTTGTTCATTCACTCCTAATTCATTTATGGAATAATTCTCTATCCCATAATGGATCAGCTGTTTTCCTAATCCCTTTCCACGATACCCGGGGGATACAAAAAGCATTTCTAATTTTCTATCTTCAATTCCCATAAATGCAACAGGATTATTTTCATCATTAAATGCAACAATCAGATGAGCGATTGAGCTCAAGGCCTGTGGAATATACCTGGATATATCTTTAATCTCTGAATCAGATAAAAACAAATGTGTTTCTCGAACTGATTTGTCCCAGACTTCAAAAAGTTGCTTTGTCAGTACCGTATTTAATTCTTTGACTTCAATCAATTTCATAGTTACTCTCTTTCTTGATAACGAGTGCCCGCCGGACACACTGAACCTGGAAAAGTCTGGATAACTTCAGACTTTTCCAGTGAAACTTATGGGTATTAATTAATAAAAACTACAGGTTTAATCAGATCCTTTGGCTTTTGATCCATTAAATAAAAAGCATCTTCAATTTTTGATAAACCATTATAGCGATGTGTAATCAGTTTTGTTGTATCTATCCTACCATATTCAACCAAATTAAGCAATTTTCTAATTCGACGGGCGCCACCAGGACAGAATCCGCCGCGAATAGTTTTATCGGACATGCCAAGACCCCATGATGATGTTGGCATAGAGAGCACGTCCTGAGCGTCAAAGAAATTAACATTGGAAATATATCCACCCGGAACCGTCATTTCAACTGCCTGCCGAAGAATATCGCCGCTTCCTCCTGCAATAATGACAGAATCAGCGCCGCCTTTGGTTAATTCAATTACCTGTTTTACGATATCGCCATCTTTGTAGCTTACGATGTCTGTTGCTCCGTATTCCTTTGCAATTTTAACACAGTTCGGACGAGTACCGATTGCAATCAGCTGACCAGCCCCCTGCAGTTTGGCTCCGGCAACTGCCATAAGTCCAACAGGACCTATTCCGATTACAACAACCTTATCACCAAATCTCACATTTGCGTTTTCTACACCATGAAAACCAGTAGACATCATGTCCACTGTCATTAAAGCAGCCTCTGGCAATACGTTTTCTGGCAAAAGTACCAGATTAGCATCTGCCTGATTAACATGAAAATATTCCGCAAACGTGCCGTCTTTGGAACCCAGGAATTTAAAACTTTTCATGAGTCCTTCATCATGTGCATTATATTCTCCCTGTACATTTTCAGCGAGCCAGTTGGGAGTCGTACAAGGTACAACGACCATATCACCTGTTTTAAAATTATTAACCAGATTGCCCACTTCTACTATCTCACCAACAGCTTCATGTCCAAGAATTAAATCTTTGCGTTCTCCGAAGCCACCATGAAGAAGATGGTTATCAGAGGAACATGGGGCGAGTACGATTGGGCGGATAATTGCGTCTAAAGCCCCGCATTTCGGGCGTTCTTTTTCAATCCAGCCCGCATTTTCAATAGAGTGCATTCCAAAACCTTTCATTATGTATACCTCCTTTTCATTATATAAAAGAGTATATGACATCGATAAAATTATATCAATATTTTTTTACTTATTTAATAATTAATCGTTTGTTGATAAATGGCAAAAAAATCGTCCAAATCACTTTTGTCGACTTTTCAAATCTGGCTGGCTGATTCTTATAACAAAAAAAGAGACACCGGGGTGCCTCTGCTGGTTTGATCATTCTTTTTAGTCTTCTTATAATATTTGGTGCCTCTACTTCCTTTTATTTTTTTTATAATATTCAATTGCTTCAACAATAATTGAAATAACTAATACAATGTTAATTATATTAAGTATCACTAATAACATATTCTCCCCTCCCTCTTCATCATACCACTACGGGCAGGAAAAGGAAAGAGATGGGGTTGGCTACCATCTCATACTGCAGAAATGATCTCCCTTCTAAAAGCTTATATATTGACCATTCTGAAACCTTGTTTATTCGCTTCCTCATCAAAGTGTACCATAAATTAACCAAATATCAGATTAAGTTAACATTAAGTATATTAAATTATTCTTTTATGTTAAGCTTAAAGAAAAAATTATATCAGGAGAAAAATATGATTAAAGTAATTGCAAGAAGCGTCATAAAAGAAAATCATTTATCTGACGCATTAGAAATCTATAGGCATCTGGTTGCTGAAACCGTAAAAGAAACTGGCTGTATCGCTTATGAATTATTTCAAGAACTTAATAATCCCAATATCTTAACCTTAATTGAAGAATGGGAGGATATGGAGGCTTTGCAGCGTCATACTCAGACGCCACATTTCATCACCTTAGTTGAACAACTTTCTTTATTTGAAAAAGAATTACCAGTTCTGATATATAAAAAATTATTTTAGACTATCGTGCAGATGTTGATTAAATTTCAAAAATCACTTTAACATCTGCACTCCTTATGCAACATGATATAAACACAAAAATAAAAAAGCCTAGTATTTACTAGACTTTTTCGAGTGGAGCAGACGGGATTTGAACCCGTGTCCAAAAACCAATTCCCTGTTCTTCTACTATCATAGTTAGTTCATTGACATTCCCTCCACAGTCCGGGAACTAACACCCTGGCTGCTTCAGTAGCTTCATCATACACCCGTATGCTCAAAGCTTTGCATACGTCGTTTCTCACATAGTCGATGCCGGGATCTTAAAGTGTGAGTGCTCTAAGGCCGACAAGCTGCATTAAGCAGCTAAAGCTAATTTATTATTGTTAGCGTTTATATTTAGGTTTGCCATTTAACGCATCGCATACGGATAGCTTCACCAGCTGCATAGCCCCTGTCGAAACCAGTACTGCCCCTAACTGGTACTCTTCAAGCGAGCATTATCATAGTATCACGAAAAAAAATAAATGTCAACATCCACTGCGTTCCATTTATAGATCGTCAATCAGGGCGCTGCTCTTGGCATATGCGGTGCTTCTTGCTTCAAAAAAATCAGTTTTTATTAAATTTGCGTTGCTGTACTGGCTGACCCAGGACATACTCTCCGGTTCTCTTTCATGCCCCTCGTAAATCCGCTCCCAGCCAAGACTTTCACACCGGAAATTCCCAAGATACATGATGTAATCTGTGATCATTTCCTTTGTTAATCCGGGAACCTCATCTCCAATGGCATAGATTCCCCATGCGATTTCCTGTTCACACCCTTCTTTGATCATACTTCGGTACTCACTGATGCATTCCGGTGTAAACAACTGGGGTTCTTCCTTTTTCAGCTCCAGAATGATGTTGCGAAACAGCCACAGGTGTGTATTCTCATCCCGGTTAATATAGCGGATCTCCTGAGAGGAACCTGTCATTTTATGATTTCGTCCCAGATTGTAGAAGAACATAAAACCACTGTAAAAATAGATTCCCTCCAGAATAAAGTTGGCAACCACTGCTTTCAAAAATGCCCGGCTGCTCTTGTCTTTCTGAAATTCATTATACAGATCTCCGATAAACGTGTTTCGTGCCAGCAGATGAGGATCATTCTTCCACTGATACAAAACCTCATTTCTCGTCTGGGGTTCGCAGATGGTATCTAACATATAGCTGTAGCTCTGACTGTGAACCGCCTCCTGAAAGGTCTGAATTGCAAGGCAGAGATTGATCTCATTGGCTGTCACATATTCGCTGATAGCCGGTAAGTTGGCTGTCTGGATGCTGTCTAAAAACACCAGAAATGATAAAATCTTATCATACGCTCTGCGCTCACCAGGACTTAAAAGAGGATAATCCTTACTGTCTCTTAACAGATTTATCTCTTCCGGTATCCAGAAATTATTCATAGCCTGACGATACCAGTCACTTACCCAGCCGTATTTCATATTGTTAAAATCATTGAGATTGGTGGTATTGCCATTAATCATGCGCCGATCTCTTACTTCCACGGATCCTTCCGGATTAAATAGAGGTCTTTTCTTTAACTGTTCCATGGGTTCTGGTTCCACTCTCCTTTTTATTGTCTTATTTTCTTAACTTCTTAGCTGGAGCATGCCTCACAGTCGTCCACTTCAAGGCTTTTGGAGCGGATGTAATAAATGGTCTTTACTCCCGATTCCCACGCCAGAATGTACAGCCCAAGCACCTGCCTTAAGGTATAATCATTGGTAATATACAAATTCATGCTCTGGGCCTGGTCAATATGGCGCTGTCTGACCCCTGCTGCCTTTACAGACCAGGTCTGGTCAATATAATGAGCATTTTTGTATAGCCAGAACGTATCCGCAGTAAGCCCAGGCGCAACCCTTGGAACCAGTCCGTTCTTTTTCTCTTCCAGATAATACCGGCTCATAATCGGATCAAGTCCTGCCGTCGTCCCTGCAATCATGCTTGTACTGCTGGTGGGGGCTATGGCAATCAACCAGCCGTTTCTCATCCCGCATGCATTTACTTTTTTACCTAATTCGACCCATTCACGGGATTCATAGCCCCGTTTTTTAAAATAAGCACCTGTCTGCCAGTCGCTTCCTTCAAAGAACGAATAGCTTCCTTTTTCTCTTGCAAGATCACAGCTGGCCTCAACCGCTGCATAATTTATGGTCTCAAAAACCTGATCTGCGAAAGCCAGATGTTCCTCTGATTCCCAGGCGATTTTATTGTTGGCAAGCATATGGTGATAGCCGCTTACTCCAAGACCGATTGGCCGGTACCGTTCATTGGTGATCTCTGCATAAGGAACTGGAAAATAGTTAAGATCAATGACATTGTCAAGCGCACGCACTGCACTGCGGACCAGTCCGGTTACTTCTTCTTTGGAATTCACATCTATTTTTCCAAGGGATAAACTGGCCAGATTACAGACAACAAAATCCCCGGGCTTTGTTACGGTAACAACAACCGTTTCCCCGCCCACGGTCTTCATGCTCTGTTCCACCTGTTCCACTGCGCTCATATTCTGGGCGATTTCCGTACAGAGATTGCTGCAGTAGATGATTCCCTTGTGGCTGTTTGGATTGGAATTATTGACTGCATCCCGGTTAAATGTAAACGGAGTTCCTGTTTCTACCGCACTCTTTAAAACAAGTCGGATAATATCCTTAATCGGGACAACCCTTTTATGAATTCTTTCGTCATTTACACACTTAAGATAACGTTCCTCCCACAAATCTCCCCAACAGTCTTCCAATGCCCAGCCCATTACAGTGAGTATCTCGTGGGGACACATCAGATACCAGTCACTTTCCATATCTTCCTTCGCCTGCCGCCAGAAAAGATCGGGGTAGCAGACTGCCGGGAACACATCGTGGGCTTTCATGCGGTCATCGCCGTTATTGGTCTTAAGCATTAAAAATTCTGGAAGATCCTTGTGCCATACGTCTAAGTACACTGCTACTGCCCCCTGACGCATGCCCAGCTGATCCACTGCAACCGCCGTATCATTGGCAAGCTTGATCCAACGGATCACACCTCCCGCCGCTCCTTTAAATCCCCGTATGGAACTTCCAGCCGCCCGGACTTTTCCAAAATACAATCCCATGCCCCCGCCAAATTTACTGATCTTGGCAAAACTGTCTATACTTCGGTAAATTCCGTCCAGACTGTCCGGCACTGTATCGATAAAACAGGAAGAAAGCTGATGGTAGGGTTTTCTCGCATTGGATAAAGTAGGGGTTGCCATGGTCACCTTTAATGTGCTGAGCATATCATAAAACTTCTTTACCCAGCCGTCCCGGTCCACCTTTTCCAGCATGGCAAGATGCATGGCAATCCCTAAAAACATCTCCTGAGGTGTTTCAAGGGGAACATTCTCCCTGCTATGAATTACGTAACGGTTTAACACCAGTTCCAGTCCGGAGTAATTAAACAGACGGTCTCTGGTATGATCAATATAAGCTTCATACCGGTTAAGTTCGTCCTCGCTGTAATTTTCAAGGATGTAGCTCCCATACAGATTCTCTCCTGTTAAATAAGCAACTTTATCATAGAAGCTTTTTAAGCCATGCCTGTTAAGCTCTGCGCTCAGGATTCGTCCAAACTGAACCAGATAAATTCTGGCACTTACGTATTCCCAGTCGGAGGCTTCCTGGGTCGTCAGTTCAACTGCTGCCTGAATCAGTGCAGAAAGTCTCTCTCTGCCAGTCATGTCCTCTTTAAAAAATGTCATAAATTTTATATAAAGCTTGTTAAGACCGTATGACGGCGAATCCCATTCCCGCTCTATCTCATCAAGTACCGGACTTAATTCAGGTACTTCCTTAAAGTATGCCAATATCTCATTTTTACCGTATAATTCATCCATACTGATTCCTGCCATTCTATTGCGTTATAATAATATCAATAACTGTTATCAAAGCTATATTCATGAATATACCACAAGATATTGTTAATTTCAACCATCCCATCACAAAATATTCGTTTTTTATCTTTACAAAAGAATCATCGGGGGAGAAAATCCAGAGAGGATTTTAACTCCAGATCCTGGAAAAGTGCATTTACAGCAGACATATAATCCCATAGATTCTGGGATTTTTGTATCTTTTTCCCGTGCTTTTCGCTGTTTTCAAATGACTGAAGCATATAAGCCCACAGTTCTTTCATTTTAAACAATAGATTGCGGTCGCCAAAAATCGTTTCCCGGTATCCAGAGAGGATTTCGTCATGAAATGCCCGCAGCTGCTCTTTCTCTAAGCGTCCCTGTCCTTTTATTTCTCCTGCAAGCATGGGATTGGCAATCAGTCCCCTGCCAAGCATTACCCGGTCCACAGACGGAAATGTCTGAACCATTCGGTCATAAGCATCAGGAGTAAATATGTCTCCATTATAGCAGACGGGATTTTTACTAACGGTGACCGCCATCTGAAACATGTCCCAGTTTGGAGTGTTCCGGTAAAAATCTGTTTGAATTCTGGGGTGGATAATCAGTTCCTTAACCGGATACTTATTATAGATTTCCATAAGACGGTAAAATTCCTCCGGACTGTCTTTTCCGATTCTGGTTTTAATGGAAATGCTCATATCAATGGAAAAAATCCGGTCCAGAAACTGGTCTAACTGATCAGGAACTGCAAGAAAACCAGAGCCTCTTTGTTTGGATACAACCGTTTTAGATGGACAGCCCAGATTTAGATTTACCTCATCATATCCATATTTTTTTAGTTCCATAGCGGTCCAGACGAAGCCCTCCCAATGATTGGTCATAATCTGTGGAATCGTCCTTGCGCCCTCATTATGCTCCGGAAGAATATCATTTTTTTCACTGGAAGAAAATTCACGGTTCTGTGTCGGTACAATAAAAGGTGTGAAGTATACGTCTACATCCTTGAAAAACTTACGATGTGCATTTCTGTAAATATATCCTGTAATCCCCTCCATGGGGGCGAAGTAATAGTTCATAGTCAGTTCTCCTGTTCCTTTTTTACACTCCCCATTCTACCACAGGAGATGAAAAATTCATAGAATACCATTTGCAGATTTTGACAATTAGTGCTATAATATTGGGCAAAATGCCAATGCTCAGGAGGATCTATCATGTTTCGTTTTAATCAGATTTTTAAACGTACTACCGGTGTCATCATGCTTGCAGCCCTGTTCTCATCTTCTGTTGTTTTCACAGCAAAAGCGGAAGAAGAATCCGGACCTGCCTTTGCTCCGCCGGTTAACCATACTGCTGCACCTGAGATCGGTCCTGGAATGAGTTTAAAATCCAACTGTGTAGTTGTTTTAGACCCTGGACACGGAAAAACAGACGGTCACTACTCCGGCTGCCACTTCGAATACAACGGAGTTACCTATAATGAAGATATCATTACAATGAAAATAGCCAATTATACAAAAGAATATCTGGAGAAAAATTCCAACTATACCGTTTATCTGACGAAAGACAGTTCTGAAGTCACAGTTCCTCTGGATCAGCGGGCTGCCTTTGCGGCATCCGTCCGCGCAGACTTGTTTGTCAGTCTCCATGTGGATTCCATCGCTGGAAACGGCACTACAAGGAACGCTTACGGCGCCAGTTCCATGTCTCCCAGAACCGGACGTTTTAACAATGACGTCGCCATTCAGTCCCAGGAGGCAGCAAATACGATTTTAAACCAGCTTACGGGCCTTGGACTTCACAACAGAGGATTAATCCTTCAGGATTCCAAAAACGGAACCTTATATCCAGATGGAAGTACTGCTGATTACTATGCAATTCCCCGATATTCCCAGATGTACGGTCTCCGTGGTTTTATCATTGAACATGGATATATCAACTACATCAGCGACTTAACCGGATTTCTCTCCACCGACGAGCAGTTAAAGAAACTGGGAGAGGCTGACGCCAAAGGTATCATCGAATATTTAAACAAAGCTGGTAAGTCTACTTTTACAACGGCTACCGCTACTGTTTCGGCACCACCTGTCAACTAAGAGCTCATAATCCCTGCCTTCCTGCATAAAATATATCATAAATTACGGCCCAAACTGGCAGGGAGGCACAGGTTTGTCAAAAATTCTGGATAACAGTTATTATGATTTAATGATCAGCACCGCCCTGGCTCCAACCTATGATACCGGTGATAATATCACCTATTTAAACAGACAGAACTCTCTGCTTCATATCCCCGCCGGCAGCGGAGATCCCTGTGATCTTGGAAAGCATTCCTACAGCAGCTTTCCCACCCTTTACAACCTTGCCTCAACCATAAGCCTGGAAAAATCGGGAGTTACTACGGTACAGACAAATCCCTATCTGGCTTTATACGGGCAAGGGGTATTGGTAGCGGTCATTGACACTGGGATTGATTACCGTCATCCGGCATTTCTCTTTAATGACGGCACTTCCCGGATTCTTACCATGTGGGATCAGACCGATCAGTCAGGAACAATCCCCAACGAATTTACCTTTGGTACCGAATACAGCAGGGAACAGATTAATGCTGCCCTCAAGTCCCCAGACCCCTTAAGCGTTATTCCTATGACAGATGTGCTGGGACACGGAACTGCCATTGCCAGTATCCTGGCTGGCTCTCCCAACGAGCAGCAGGGGTTCAGCGGCGTAGTTCCCCAGTCTGATCTGGTGATTGTTAAGTTAAAGGAAGCGAAGCCTGTTCTGAAAAAAGTATCCTTTGTTCCAGAAAATGCAAACTGCTATCAGGAATCTGATTTAATTCTTGGCATCCGCTATGCCGTTACCGTTGCTTCCCGTGTTAACCGCCCTGTTGTCATCTGCATTGCTCTCGCGAGCAATCAGGGCGGTCATGACGGAAGAGGTGCGGCCAGCGCTTATTTAGACCATCTGGCCCTTCTTCCAGGCAATGGGATATCCGTTGCTGCCGGCAATGAGGGAAACAGCCAGCGTCACTACTACAATTCTACTTTGGCTGCCCCTTACTACAATGACATCGAGCTGAGAGTGGGCAGCAGTGATACTTTATTTGCCATGGAAATCTGGACTTATGCACCTGCCAGACTTTCCATTGATATCTCCTCTCCCAACCGCGAATCTACCCAGCCGGTTTATCCGGGATTAAACCAATGCAGAAAGTTCAGCTTTATTTTTAATAAGACTACAATCTATGTGAATAACATTATTTTTGAAGAGGAGACAGGGGAACAGGTGATTCTTCTGCGCTTTAGTAATCCACTTCCCGGAATCTGGTATCTGCGGGCACAGAGTCCGGAAAACGAGGCTTTTTCCTTTCATTCCTGGCTTCCCGCCGGCAGTCTTTTATCAAATGATACCTTTTTCCTGAATTCAAGTCCGGATACGACCATTACATCGCCAGGGAATGCAAGACACCAATTGACTGTTGCTGCCTATAATCAGTTAAATGACAGCATTCTTCCAGAATCAGGAAGAGGCTATACAAGAACGGGTCAGGTAAAACCCGATCTTGCAGCTCCAGGCTTTGAACTCACCTGTGCAGTGCCAGGAGGTCTTTACGGAACTGCAACCGGAACGGGAGCTGCTGCTGCCCATGCAGCGGGAATCATTGCCATGGTATTTGAATGGGGAATTGTAAAGGGTAATTATCCCAGACTCACCGGCAATGACGTGAACCGTCTGATGATAAGCGGTGCTGTGAGAAATCCGGCAAACACCTATCCAAATAATATATGGGGATACGGTCAGGTTGATATAAACCGGCTGTTTGAGCGTTTCACCAGTAATTAAAAAAAGCCTTCAAGCCAGGCGATAAATCGCCTGTGGCTTGAAGGCATGTCTGCCGTTCAAAGATGACTGCAGGTTTATTCTTCAACAAACATATCTTTACCAACTCCGCATACTGGGCAAACCCAATCCTCCGGAATATCCTCAAATGCAGTGCCTGGCTCAATACCAGAATCAGGATCACCGATTTCCGGATCATATACGTATCCACATGGTTCACAAACATACTTTGCCATCCCTGTCACCTCCTTACATTTCTCTGTGCTTCTTTTATAGCATATAATATGTTTTTTATCAATAGATTTATGATGATTTGTCCTTTAACTTACAAATCTGCTGTGTCATGGTTCCCATGGGACAGTATACGCACCAGGATCTTGGTTTATACAAAACCATGGTGATAATACCAAGCACTGTGGATGTGAGCATGACGCTGTAGAACCCAAAGGCAAACTGGGCAACCCAGTCCGCTGCTATGGTTCCATGATAAGCAAAATGCCAGGGAAGTTTAAAGGTCCATAAAAGCTGCACTGCCTGTTTTAAGCTTCCTGCATCTGAAAAAACCAGATAGGTGGTAAACAGCATATTTCCAAACATGATAAGAAAAAAGATGAGAAATCCATATCGGAATCCACGGCTTCTTATCAATGCAGGGATATCTTTTTTCCGGGATAATTTCAGTTTGTTTCCAAGAAGGTCCAGAAGCTGGCCTCTGCCGCAGTAGTGATTGCAATAAGTTTTATTTCCCTTAACTGCAGAGATTCCCAATGGAATCAGGAAACAAAGGAGTCCCAGCCAGGCAAAAAGGATATTAAAGAATCCCAGGATCAGATAGAGTAAGGATGCCAGCCAGAGATAATCATACCAGTTTTTTTTCTTATTCATTCCCATCTTCCCCCTTTTTCAGTATTTCAATATGAATCACAGATGCCGGACAGGCCTTTGCACACAAACCACAGCCGACACATTTTTCCGTGTCTATTTTTGCTGTGATCCCACGTGGTATTGTAATGGCTCCTTTTGGACACACCTTCATACAGCTGCCGCAGGCGACACAATGGGTCTCATCTACAACTGCATACCTCTTGTTTTTTTGTAACGTCATTGCTTCCTCCATGTTTTTTTCTAAATCTTAACAGATTTTTTCCAGATTTTCCGTGACCATGTCACTTTAGACAATCCATTTTGATTCGAAAAGAGGAAAAAGATCTGTCTCTGCCATGGTTTCAGGCAAAATACAGATCTCTTCATATACGTTTTATGATACAAAATCTTCTCTCATCGGAGTGAAAATATCAACTAAAATTCCTTTTTCCAGGCATACACAGCCATGTATCACACCATCCTGTTTTAATAAAGTATCTCCGGCCTTAACTGTCTTTACTTCATCACCAATGGTAAATTCAAACGCACCGCTTGCCACATATGTAATCTGTGTATGGGGGTGATTATGCATCTTACCAATGGCTCCCTGCTCAAAATGATTCTCCACACACATCATGCCATCACAGTATGCCAGCACCTTTCTGACAACACCGTCTCCTGCTTTCTCCCCTTCAATATCCTGATTGAATACCCATCTTTGATTTTTTTCCGTTTTCATGTTATGCCGCTCCTTTTCGTAGTTTTCTTAATTTTAAGTAATTTTAATCACAATGTCAAGATGATCCGGCAGCCGTATTCTACCTGCCTGTTTTTATTTCCAGTCTTTCCACGTATCAGGCTGATAACCGATTGTTGCCTGTTTTCCATTTCTGACAATGGGTGTTTTCAACACTTCCTGGTTTTCTAAAATCTTATCATCTTTATCCTCAGGAGCAATATATCTGATAAGAGCCAGAATATCCTGATTCCGGCAATTCTCATCAAGCATGGCATCCGTACCGCCCACCGCCTGTTTCACACTGTTATACTCCCCTTTGCTCATCCCTTTTTCCTTCATATCAATCAACTGATACGGAATTTTACGTTCTTTAAAATAACGTTCTGCTTTTTTCGTATCAAAACACTTTTTGGTTCCGAATATCTGTACATTCATGGTGTGCCCTCCTTTGCCAAACTAAAAATGGTACTGTTGTTTTTATGTCTCAAACAACAATACCATTTTAAAGATAATTTTACCAGACCTCTTCTGAAATTTCTTTTACCAGTTTTATTTTTTCCCACTGTTCTTCTTCTGTCAGTTTATTTCCCTCTTCCGTTGATGCAAAACCACATTGGGGGCTTAAGGATAAGCGGTCCAGGGGGATATAACGGGAAGCTTTGCGGATTCGCTCAATGATCCGTGACTTTTCTTCTAAATCCGGAGATTTGGTTGTAATCAGCCCAAGGACTACCTGCTTATCTCCATCCACATAATGAAGGGGTTCGAAATCTCCCGAACGCTCATCATCAAATTCCAGGTAGTAAGCAGAAACATTTTCTTTTCCAAATAAATGGGGGGCAATGGGGGCATATCCGCCGGAGGAAGCCCAGGTGGAATGATAATTGCCTCTGCATACATGTGTATTGATTACCAGATCTTCCGGCAGATTCTCCATCGCCAGATTATTCAGCCTTACATACTTTTCTGCCTCGGAAGTCACAGATTTTGATCCCTTCTGTCTGGCTTCCCAATAGTTTGTGTCACAGAACATACCCCAGGTACAGTCGTCAAACTGGACATTTCTGCATCCAGCCTCATACAGATCAAGGAGTACGGTGCGATAAGCAGATGCAATATCCCGGATCAGTTCTTCTTCGTCCGGATAGTATGACTTTGTCTGTTCCAGATTATCTCCCCGCTCCAGCTCCGCCAGAAACTGGGCCGGTGCCGGTATGGTCTGTCTTGCAGTAACTGAATCATCCTCAAACAACTTCACAAATTTAAAATGCTCTACAAAGGGGTGATTTTCCCCGGAGATTCTCCCGCTCAGGCCGGCTGATTCTCCTCTGGTAACTTCGTCATGAAACGCATAGCCACGTTCTACTTCCAGTTTTTTAACACCCTGAAGCCCCCACATGAAATCCAGATGCCACCAGCTTCTGCGAAATTCTCCGTCTGTAATGACAGGAAGTCCTGCCTCTTTTTGCTTTTCGATCAGCTCTGTGATGGCTCTGTCCTCAGTTTTTCTTAATTCTTCTTCTGTTACGGTTCCGTTTTTCCAGCCTTCTCTTGCCTCCTTTAAATAATCCGGACGCAAAAAACTTCCTACTATATCAAATTTAAATGGGGCTCTTTTTTTCAACTGTGTCATGATTTTACTCTCCTCTCTTTTTTCCTGTCTTGTTTTTCTTTATTCTAACGGATAAAGGGATATCTGTAAAATTCTATATTTTTATGACGTGATATAGTTTTAAACTATATCACTTTGTGTTAGAATAAAAACAGAACGAAAAAGAGAGGAATCCGTTGCCATGACGCTTCAGCAGCTTCGCTATATCATCACCATCGTAAACTGCGGCTCTATATCAGAGGCTGCAAAACAGCTTTTCATTACCCAGCCCAGCCTTTCCAATGCAGTGAAAGAGCTGGAACAGGAATACGGCATCTCCATATTTAACAGAAATCCAAAGGGGATCTCTCTTTCCTTAGACGGTAGTGAATTTCTTTCCTATGCAAGGCAGGTTCTGGAACAGGCTGATTTACTGGAACAGCATTATTTGAAAAAAACTCCGGCAAAACGGATCTGCTCCATATCCACCCAGCATTATGCATTTGCTGTAAATGCCTTTGTCAATCTGGTGGAAAGGCAGGACAACGACGAATATGAATTTACTTTACGGGAAACAAGAACGTTTGAGATCATTGAAGATGTGAAAAATTTCAGAAGTGAACTTGGTATTGTTTATTTAAATGATTTCAATGAGAAGGTGCTTGAAAAGCTTTTCAAAGACAGCGGACTGATCTTTCACCCATTGTTTGAAGCTTCTCCTCATGTATTTATCAGTTCATCCCATCCTCTTTCCAGTCGTTTATCTGTTACAATGGAGGATTTAATGCCTTATCCATTTCTGGCTTTTGAACAGGGGGAAAATAACTCCTTTTATTTTTCTGAGGAAATATTAAGTACTGTTCCAAGGAAGAAAATCATCTACGTCAGTGACCGGGCTACGTTATTTAATTTATTAATTGGGTTAAATGGCTATACCATCTGCAGTGGTATCTTAAACAGCAACTTAAATGGAGATAATATTATTGCCGTTCCTCTTATTACCTCGGAATGTATGAGAATCGGCTGGATTGAGAATCCAAAGATACACTTAAGTATATTCGCCCGAAATTATCTGGAAGAATTAAAGGATTTAATCCGGGCGGATGGGCTAGCGGTTTTTGTGGAGTGATTTTAACAGTAAAAAGCGA
This sequence comes from Lacrimispora xylanisolvens, assembly GCF_002934545.1. Lineage (GTDB taxonomy): Bacteria > Bacillota > Clostridia > Lachnospirales > Lachnospiraceae > Lacrimispora > Lacrimispora xylanisolvens. The sequence goes on along the minus strand of NZ_PTJA01000003.1, from coordinate 15,754 downwards.
CTCTGCATCATTACTCCATGCAGAACCGCTTTTATACTATCTCACTGTAACCGGACAAGCCTTATACTGTAACTCTTCACGAAAATATTTCATAATCTCAAACACAGCAGTTTTCACTTCCTCCAAAGGACCAGTCAAAATCAGGGTACCGCTGAACCGGTCCAGAAATCCCAGTTCCACGTACCCGGCTTTAACCGCGATATCTGCTGCAATAACTGTGGATTCGGGAGGGGACATATGTATGGTGCCGATTGACATTCCCTTAAAGTCCTCTCCTGCATGGGTACCTATGTCCAGGCCCAGATTCTTATATACAGAAGGTTCGGAAACTCCGATGACATGGGCCATTGATATTTCTTTCCCGGAAACGGAGACTTTCACCACACGCATCTGCTCATTTCCCCCATGTCTGTGTGTTTTTCCTAAAATCTGCTGTAATGCCTCCTGATCAGGCCGCTTTTCTGTCATTTAAACACACCCTTTCTGGGTTTATCCTTTTTTCTCTTCCCCTAAATATTCCTTTAACAAGGCAATGCCTTCCCCGGTGATACTGCTGACCGGGAAAATCCGTTCACAACCAGCTTCCTCCAGCCACTGCCGTACCATGGCAACCTTGGCACCGGGAGCATCTATTTTGGTTATGATTCCAATCATAGGCCGGTTGCAGGCATTGATAATCCCCGGCGGAAAGAGATTAAAGGGCTCATCTGCCCCGCACAGCAGGCCAATGACATCTGACTCATAGGAAAAACAGCAGAGAGCCTGCATGGATATATTCTTATTTTCCACGTATTCTCCCGGTGTATCAATGGTAACATCCCAGTGATTGACGTACTGGGTCTTATGATAAACCACCGGCTCTCCCTTTAATGCCTGGGTCAGAGAAGTCTTGCCTGCTTCGCTTCTTCCGCATAAAAACAATTTTTTCATCTTATCACCGCTTTGTAATCTGACAGGTCACATACCCAAGTTCATCATGAAAATACTGTACGATCTCCGTAATCGCAGCCTGAACCTCTGCGATCTCACCGGTTATAATCAGTGTACCGCTGAACCGGTCGGCAAATCCAAGATCAATATTTCCGCTCTTTACCGCAATATCAGATGCTATGACTGCCGACTCCGGAGGAGTCATATTCATAATTCCGATAGCAGAGGAACGGTAATCAATTTCCGGATTTAAACCCAGCTTACGATATACCACTGGCAGCGGTCCTCCGATAATATGGGCCAGAGTAATTTCTCTTCCTGCCACTGTTTCCTGAACGATACGGATCTGCTCTCCCTGTTCTGAGGAAGCTCCATATTCATTTCCCATTTAATACCACCTCGATCCATGCAAATATAAACTTTACCAGTTAATTATAAGCGTTTCCCTCTAGGGCAATGTCAATGCCTTATTATCTTGGGAACCACATGTCCATATTTTCTGCATTTTAATCGTTCTGTCTCTCCAGCCTCACATTTCCCAGGCAAAAACCTTTCCCAATAGGGTAATGTTTCCGTTAAGGAGTTCAAAGCGCCCCAAGCCCTTTCAGTACACAGGAAACCACATTTCTTAAAAATGCTTCATCAATCCCCTCTCCGGTAATTAAAAGCCGGTAAAACAACGGGGCATAAATCATTTCCACACACAATTCCAGATTCAGCCCGCTCTTCATCTCCCCCCGCTCAACTCCACGTTCCAGAATCGTTCTGGAAACTTCTCTGCGAGGAGAAAAATATCTGGACTGGTAAGCCTCTGCTACATCAGAGTCGGACTGGCCTTCTGCAATCAATTCTCTTATAATCCTTCCTTCATCCGATGCCAGGAACGTAGAAAGGTTGCTGATCTGTATTACCAGATCTTCTATTACCGAACCGGTATCCGGTACAGGATACTGCTCCTTTAAAGTTTTGAAAAAGCTGTCTGCCACTACAGCCGCCTTATTCGGCCACCATTTATAAATCGTTGCTTTGCTCACACCTGCATGCTTAGCGATCCCTTCTATTGTAACAGCCTGAAATCCATGGTCTGCCACCAGCGTGTGGGCGGAATTAAGGATTGCTTTCTCTGTTGATTCACTGCGCGGTCTTCCCTTGCCTGCCATATTGGGTTATTGTCCTTTCAATTAGCAATTTTATATAATGAACGTTTCGTTTATTATATATCTTTCGTTTATTTTTTTCAAGGGAAATCGATTGACATTTGTATAGAATAGGATTAAGATTTAATTACTAAACGATACGTACAGTTTATATAATTCAAGAGAAATGAGGTTTCTTTATGAAAGAAAATAAAATGAACAAAAATCAATCTCCTCTGTGGCTGGTATTCCTTCTGGCTGCCTCCTGCGGTCTGATTGCCGCAAATTTATATTACGCTCAGCCTCTTGCCGGACTGATCGGCAATTCCCTTTCCATGCCCAGATCAATGACAGGGCTGATTGTCACCATGACTCAGCTGGGGTACGTAATTGGACTTCTTTTTATCGTACCGTTCAGCGATATGGCAGAAAACCGGCTTTTAACCGGCTTAGGCCTGATGACGGCTGCCTGCGGTCTGATCATTAGTGCTCTCACGCACCATGCCGGCCTGTTTCTTTTTGCAGCCTGCCTGACCGGTATTGGTTCTGTATCTGCACAGATATTAGTTCCTTACTCCGCTTCGCTGGTTCCCGCGAAGGAGCAGGGACGTATGGTGGGCAATGTTATGAGTGGACTTTTACTTGGTATTATGGCAGCACGTCCCTTTTCCAGCCTGCTTGCCCAATTTACCGGCTGGCGAAGCGTATTTCTTTTATCTGCCGGTATTATGGCAGTCATTGCAGTTTTACTGGTGTATCTGCTTCCTCCCCGCAGTCCCTTAAAGAATCAGTCATACCGCAGTCTGATCGCTTCTTTGTTACCGCTATTCATTCACACACCTGTACTAAAGCGCAGGGCGGTGTATCAGGCCTGCCTCTTTTGCTCTTTCAGTCTTTTCTGGACTGTGGCTCCTATGTGGCTGGAAGAACATTATCACCTGACCCAGACCGGGATTGCATTATTTTCTCTGGCTGGTGTGGGAGGAGCAGCGGTATCCCCTGTTGCCGGAAAGCTGGCTGACAAAGGGTATACAAAACCGCTTACTCTCCTGGCTTTTTTCACTGCATCGGCGGCATTCCTGCTCACCCACGGGATCTTATCTCCCACCCGAATCTCCCTTATGGTCTTTCTGGCAGCTGCCCTTCTTCTTGATATGGCCGTATCGGGAAATCTGGTAGTGAGCCAAAAGGCAATTTACGAACTGGGGGATCAGACCCGTGGAAGAATGAATGGCATATTTATGGCAGTTTTCTTCACCGGAGGAGCGCTTGGCTCTTTTCTGGGCGGCTGGGCTTATGCATATGCAAGCTGGTCAGGTGCTTCTCTCATAGGAATGGCCATGCCGCTCATTGCCCTTCTTTACTTTCTGACTGACAATGGATATAATCATAATTATAAAAAGGAGATCATCAATGAACAAATTATTTAATTCAATGAAGATTCGTAATCTGGAGGTAAAAAACAGAATCGCCGTACCTCCCATGGTAATCTACAACCGTACCGATGACACAGGCTATGTAACTGATATTCAGGTGGAGCATTACCGTAAAATTGCCCAGGGCGGACCAGGACTCATCATTCAGGAGGCGACCTGTGTGGAAAAGGATGGGAGACTCTGTGATTCACAGATTGGAATCTGGGAAGACGGGCAGATCGAAGGACTTAAAAGAATTACAAATGCGGTTCATGAAACAGGGACACCCATCTTCGTACAGATTCATCACGGCGGCGTCTTCGGCTTTATGGAAGAAACCGTCTGCCCCAGTGACATCCAGTGTATGGTGAAGGGAACCATGAAAAAATCCAGAGCACTCACAGGTTTGGAATTGCACCGGATTCAGAACTCATTTGCAGATGCTGCAGAACGGGCATATAAGGCAGGTTATGATGGAGTGGAGCTTCATGGATGCCACAACTATTTAATCAGTCAGTTCTTAAACAGCCGGGTGAACGTGCGAAATGATGAATATGGGAATAATCCGGCGCTGTTTGCTCTGGAAATAATCAGAGAGATCCGAAAACGAACACCCGATTCTTTTGTCGTGGGAATGCGGCTGGGTGCGTTCGAGCCAACACTGGCAGACGGGATTGATCATGCCCTGATTTTCCAGGCAGAAGGGATTGATTTTCTCAACATCTCTTTTGGATTTATGCAGCTTTCAGACCCATTTAAGCCGGATAGCTACCCGTTCACGGACTTAATTTACGGTGCACAGGAGATCAGGAAACAGGTCTCTGTACCGGTTTTCACCGTGGGAGAAATCATTTCCCCAGAGCAGGCCGATGAAATATTAACTGCAACCGGCGTCGATATGGTTGATATCGGACGGGGGACTCTGGTTAATCCCAACTGGGCAAATGATGCCAGAAACGGAAAAGATACAGGAGCCTGTCTTCACTGCAAAATCTGTATGTGGCGGATTAATCCGGAAAAGTGTCCTGGCAGAATCAGGTACGAAAGAAATAATAAATGACAAAAAACGCAGCTCTATGGATGAACCCCATCTTAAGAGCTGCGTATCTTTTTTAATATCTCATAGGCATAATTTCAAGATAATCCTGAACTGTTGCACCCTTCATGAACATCTCAATAATCTGCTTTCCTAATGGATTTAAGTCATCTGTATTGTATTTAACCAGTTCCTGTCTGAAGAACTCAGTTAAGATTTCAGCACCTGCATCATAGCCTTCGATTCCCACTTCCTGCTGTGTCTCCGGTCTTAAGAATGCTCTTCTGATATATTGTCCATCAATCTTTAATGAATCAAGACCAAATCCTAACAGAGGACAGCGGGCTTCTACCAGATGTTCTGGCTTGAACTTCGCGCTTCCGCGGCGTGCAATATATTCTCTGGAGATCCACTCAGGCATAAAGCTCACTTCATACGCTCCGATATGCTGATTGGGAATCAGAACATAGCGGGTGTTGGTAGACTGTAATATCTGATCCAGAAGAAGGTTTGCCTGTGTTACCATCTTACCTGTTGCAAATGGCCAGTAGGAGCCCACTCCTTCGCTGGTCATTCCCTGGGAGTCAATAATACTTGGGTTGTTGTAACCTCTTGGTGCTACCAGACGCCACAGCCATGCAAGAGCTGGAGGAAGGATATGCATAATACCCATAATTCCATATGACGGATTTGCCTTTGTACAGGCAGGTGTTCTGACTCCAAAGCTTCTCACATCAACCTCAACCGGCTCATCAATGGAATTTGGAACCAGCTTTCTTGGCAGAATTACCCGAGGATTGGGGCATGGTTTTCCAGTGCTGTCCATGGTATGCTCCCATGGCAGACAGGTTGCTTCCGGTACTCCCTGAAGGTTTAAAAAGATTAACGGTTCTTCCGGCTGAATGAATATTCTTTCATACTGGGGAGAAGCTCCGTAACGCTTAATATTATCCACTCTTAAGAACCAGGAAGACTCTGCATCCTTTACAACCAGTTTCTTACTGCCCTGCTGCATCTTGGGGTGGCACAGTGCCATATCATCTGTTACAGGAATCAAATCGCAGGTCTCTGAGAGATTTAAGAAATACTTTTCTCCTGTCACCGTATTTTTTCCTAATACAACTCTTCCATCCATCTCTTTATGGATATCTTCCAGCATTTCACTTTTTCCGCCGCCGGAAGCACCTTCATGCATAATCACGATTTCATTGTCGTAAGGAGTGATAACCTTTACTGCGGATGCATGTGCTGTTACCCAGCCTTCTTCCTCACCAATGTCTAAAAGCACGCCATAAATACCTTTTTTGGCACTTGGACCTGGATAAAGATTATAGGCATATACCTCATGTATTCCCTGAAGACGGTTATGAACCACTACCTGTTTTCCATTAAAATGTGTATGACGGAATGGCGGTGCGAGAAAAACAACAGCTCTCGGTTTAAAATCATATGTGATTTCGTCTATGTTTAAAAATCCCTGGAGATCCGCAAGGCCTGCTGCGAAAAATCCTGCGTTGGCCGGAGCTACTAAAACAGAATCATAACCATACTCCAGACCGCCGGATTTAAATGGGAAAAATATCAGTTCCTGATTTTTCAGCCAGTCAAAGGTATCCATTCTGAGAATTTCGAAATCTTTGTGATAAACATCTTCATATCTTGGCTTATCCGTAGGATTCTTATCTGCAATCAGCATGGAATTTGGATCACGTCTGCGCATGTAATCTTCCATATAATTCACTACAATACCATTTTTACATCTGGTTGCAGTCGCCTCTAACACTCTTCCCTTGCCTTCCACTTCATAATCAACATCAAATGTAACATTCTCATCGCCGCCCATAGCAAGAGTTAACAGTTCATTTCTTGATTTTGGAATGACCACACCTTGTGACTGATTTAAAATATCCTGTACATACTCCGGTAAATTTAATTTACGTAAACATTCTAGCATATTTTCCTCCATTCCTGTGCATAATTATGCACCTGAAGTTTGTACCGAAGACCGCACTGGTACAAACTATGTAGTTTTTAAAAACCCCAAACATTAGTATTACATAGTTTATTTTAGACATTTTTCGTCATATTACTCGTCCAGCATATTTTGTCAAATTTTGACATACCCTCTACCTTTAAACATCAACTTTATTTTTATTACTCCTGCCGATCAGCCTCCCTTTATCAGGCATTATGGGAAAAGCCGATACCCGTAACCTGGATATCGGCTCAGTTACACCTTTATGCAACCCGTTTTATATGTCTTCCGGTACTATGAAACTGTGTAAATCCAGTCTTATCCTATGCCGTCATCAGATAGTGATGTAGAAAAACACTTTAAAAGAACAAAGTCCTACTGTAGAGATACAATATCATGAAAATTCTGTCGTGTCAACGTTTTTTTATGCAGAAAACCCGCTGACATCAGGCGGCTCTACGCTTCATCAATTGCCTTACCAATATCATGTCTCATAAATTTATTTTCAAAATCCACCCATTTAACGGCTTCATAAGCGTTGGCTCTTGCTTCTTTTAAATTATCTCCAAGAGCTGTCACACCAAGAACTCTTCCACCGTTAGTAACGGGAATTTGCTCTTTATCAAACTTGCTTCCTGCATGGAATGCATAGTATCCATTCTGTCCTTTAAAACGCTCCAGCCCTTTGATTGGAAACCCTTTTTCATAATGCTCCGGATATCCATCAGAAGCCAGAACCACACAGACCGCTGCATTATCTTCAAATTGTAAGTCAATGTCATTTAGTGTTCCATCGATGCAGGCCTCAAACACCTCTATAATGTCATTTTTCATTCTCGGAAGTACGACCTGCGTTTCCGGATCACCAAATCTTGCATTATACTCTAAAACCTTAGGACCCTGGTTTGTCAGCATTAAACCAAAAAAGATAATTCCCTTAAATTCCCTGTTCTCAGACAACATTGCATCCACTGTTGCCTGATAGATGTATTTTTTGCAGAATGCATCTATCTCCTCAGTATAGAAGGGACTGGGAGAAAATGTTCCCATTCCGCCTGTGTTAAGGCCTTGATCTCCGTCCTGAGCCCGTTTATGATCCTGGGCAGAAGTCATTATCTTTATGTTTTTGCCATCTACAAAAGAAAGTACGGACACTTCCCGGCCAACCATGAATTCTTCCACTACAATCCGGTCACCGGCAGAACCGAACTGCTTATCCAGCATCAGGGTTCTGACACCGTCCTTTGCCTCTTCTAATGAATTGCAGATTAATACGCCTTTACCAAGAGCCAGACCATCTGCCTTTAAAACAACCGGCATTTTGGCAGTTTCCAGATAAACAAGTGCATCCTCTGCTGAATCAAAGGTTTCGTAAGCAGCCGTGGGGATTCCGTATTTTTTCATCAGATCCTTAGAAAAAGACTTGGAGCCTTCCAGACAGGCAGCCTTTTTCTCCGGACCAAATACCCGGATTCCTGCGTTTATAAATGCATCAGCAGCACCTGCCACAAGAGGATCATCGGGTCCGACAATTACCAGGTCAATCTCTTTGCTTCTGGCAAATTCCACCTGACTGTCAAAATCCATCACTCCGATGTCAACGCATTCTGCAATTTCAGCAATTCCGGCATTTCCCGGAGCGCAGTACAGCTTTTGAACCTTAGGACTCTGGGCGACCTTCCATGCAATGGCATGCTCTCTGCCCCCGCCTCCAATGATCAGAACCTTCATGCTTTTTCCTCCTGTTCCTTTGCAATCAGTGCAATCGCCTGGGGAAGAATGACCCACTCCGCTTCTTCCATGACTCTTTTCTGAAGTTCTTCCGGCGTATCACCTTCCTTTACCTCCACTGCCTTTTGCAGAAGTATGGGACCTGTATCCGTTCCCTCATCAACATAATGGACAGTAGCACCTGTAATCTTCACACCTCTGGCCAATGCTGCTTCATGAACCTTCAGCCCAAAATAGCCGGTTCCGCAAAAAGAAGGGATCAGGGAAGGATGAATATTGATAATGCGGTTTCTGTATTTCTGAATCATCGCTTCAGGAATGGTAACCAGAAAACCGGCTAGTACGATTAAATCAAGACGATACTCATCAATTTTCAATAATAGTTCATTATGAAACTGCGTTCTGTTTTCAAACTCCTTAGGGGAAATGCAAAGAGCATCGATTCCATGATTCCTTGCACGTTCTAATGCGTAGGCACTTTTGTTATTGCTGATGACTACTTTGACTTCCGCGTTTTTAATCTCCCCGCTGTCAATGGCATTAAGAACCGCCTGAAGATTGGTTCCCCCGCCGGATACCAGAACGCCGACTCTTAGCATAAGACCACACCCTTCTCACCGGCTTTTGTACAGCCGATTACATAAGGGGTTTCTCCTGCAGCTTTGATTGCCTCCATTGCTTTATCCTGATCAGCAGGATCCACCGCCAGCACCATACCAATTCCCATGTTAAAGGTATTGTACATGATCTCTTCTGCTATCTCACCTTTCGCTTCCATAAGCTTAAAGATTGCGGGCACTTCATAGCTGTCTTTTTCCACTTCAGCACAGATTCCATCTGGAAGCATACGGGGTATATTCTCGTAAAATCCGCCTCCGGTAATATGGCTGCAGCCTTTAATGGTCACACCGCTCTCTTTTACGCTTTTTAATGCTTTCACATAAATCTTGGTGGGCACAATTAAGCATTCGCCAAGGGTTTTACCAAGCTCTTCATAATAAACATTTAAATTCTCTTTTGTTACATCAAAAACCTTGCGGACAAGGGAAAAGCCATTGCTGTGGACACCGGAGGAGGCAATACCGATTAACACATCATCTGCTTCGATGGATTTGCCGGTAATCAGATTTTTTTCATCAACCACTCCTACTGCAAAACCTGCAAGATCATATTCATCCTCAGGATAAAAACCAGGCATCTCTGCAGTTTCTCCTCCAATCAGTGCGGCTCCTGCCTGCTTGCAGCCTTCTGCCACACCGCTGACGATCTCAGCTATCTTTTCCGGATAATTCTTTCCGCAGGCAATATAGTCAAGAAAAAACAGAGGTTCGCCGCCTGCACAGGCAATATCATTGACGCACATGGCTACACAGTCAATACCAACGGTATTATGTTGATCCATAAGAAATGCTATCTTCAGCTTAGTTCCTACTCCGTCGGTTCCGGACACCAGGGTTGGCTTCTCCATATCTTTGAATGCTGACATGGAAAACGCTCCTGAAAATCCGCCAAGTCCGCCAAGTACCTCTGGTCTCATGGTTTCCTGTACATGCTTTTTCATTAATTCAACCGATTTGTAACCAGCTTCAATATCAACTCCGGCATTCTTATAATCCATCTCTTTTTCCTCCGCTTTTTCTTCCTTTATTTCATCTGGGACAAGTATTCCTGATATCCGATCTTATCCAGTTTCTCTGCTTTTTTCACTACATCATTCTTCAGATTCTCAGAATAATCCTTCAGCCTTGCCAAAAGCTTAGCATCTCCTGCAGCTAATATCTTTGCAGCCAGAATTCCAGCATTGGTACCTCCGTTAATAGCTACTGTGGCTACCGGAATGCCGGAAGGCATCTGTACAATGGAATACAGGGAATCCACTCCCCCAAGATCTGAAGTCTTCATAGGAATACCAATGACAGGCATAGGAAATAATGCGGCACACATTCCAGGAAGGTGAGCTGCTTTACCTGCTCCGGCGATGATCACTTTGATGCCTCTGGCTTCTGCTGTTTTCGCATATTCAAAAAATATATCCGGTTCTCTGTGCGCAGAAATAACAGTCATTTCGAATTCTACTCCCAGTTTTTCAAGAACCTCTGCAGCCTGCGCCATAACAGGCATATCTGAATCACTTCCCATAACAATAGATACATTTGCCATAGTAATTTCTCCTCTTTCTCTTCCAATCGTGTGTAATCATTATTAAGAGTAATGTTATTAATAAGTTTACCTAATATTATATGCTTATTAATTAATTTGCACTTATTAATTATAATACTAGCTTTTCTCTGACTCGTCAATATTTTTCTTTATAATTTTAAGTATACCCGGTAACAAAAAAAACAGGCGTGAAAACCGGAAGGATCTGACATCCTCCTGCTTTTCACACCTGTTCTGTATTTAATATTTGCTGTTCTTAAATGAAGAGGAGTCTTCAAAGTATACCGGGTCAATGACAACCGGCTCCAGCTCTTCTTCCTGATAAACCGGAATAAAATCAGCCTCTGCTTCTTTCTTTTCCGTGTTTAAAGGCAGGCTGCTCTTCTCCGCTGTGCTGCCATGTACCTTGAATTGCTGAATCAGGCTTTTCATAATCTGTGCCTGTCCGGATAATTCTTCACTGGCAGCCGCACTCTGTTCTGCTGTAGCAGAAGTGGTCTGAACCACACTGGAAATCTGATCGATTCCCAGTGTAACCTGATTAACAGCGGCAGCCTGTTTGTCCGAAGCGGCTGCTATTTCTTCTATAATCATATTAATGCGGCGGCTTCCTTCAACAACCTCCTGCATGGCCTTTGCTGTTTCAGCAGTGATTCTGTTTCCATTCTCCACTGCCTGCAGACTTTCTTCAATGAGAATGGTAGTATTTTTAGCAGCTTCTCCTGACTTGCTTGCAAGGTTGCGGACTTCGTCTGCTACCACAGCAAAGCCTTTTCCTGCCTCTCCTGCTCTTGCAGCTTCTACTGCCGCATTTAATGCCAGAATATTGGTCTGGAATGCAATGTCCTCAATGGTTTTAATGATCTTGCCGATCTCACTGGATTTGGTGTTAATCTCAGTCATGGCCTGATTCATTTCCATCATCTTCTGATTGCTCTTTGTTACATTAAGACTGGCTTCTTCTGATTTTAACCGTGCCTCTTTGGCGTTCTCGGCATTCTTATTAATCTGATTGGAGATATCATTAATGGTTGCTGCCAGTTCCTGAATGGATGAGGCCTGTTCCGTAGCTCCCTGGGACAGAGCCTGAGCTCCGGATGATACCTGCTCAGAACCGCCTGCAACTAAGTCAGCGGATTCATTAATCCGGGTAAAGGCATCGCTTAAATTATCCCTGATATTCCTGATTGCCAGTAATATTGGTTCATAATCCAGAACATACTGCTCGTGGTTCTTTGAAACAACTGTAAAATCTCCAGCTGCCATGGATCCAAGGATGTAGATTATATCATCGATGATACTGCCAATATTTAATATGGTGGAACGCATACTGTTGCCAAGGCCGCCAAGTTCATCCTTTGACTGATAATTCAAATCAACATGGAGACTGCCTTTTGACATCTCTGCCGCTGCTTTTTCAATCTGTTTCACAGGAGCAACAATGCTTCTTGTCATGGCAGCTGCAAGAATGATGGTGGCTGCCGCTCCAATAATCTGAAGCAGGATAACAATCACTTCAGTACCGGTCATATCAGACTGGGATCTTTTATAATCACTGTCAGCACTCTGTTTGGCAGAATCACTGATCTGGATCAGATCAGCCTGAATCTGGTCAAAACGCGGTTCCAGTGATTCAAAGAAAACCTCTGTTGCCTGCCTGGTTCTGTTGTCTTTTGCCAGGGTGAAGACTTCTTCTTTGGAAGGCTCTGCTTCGCTGAGGGCCTTTTCAATATCTTCAACCAGGGCTTTGTCACCCTTGTATTTGTCTTTCAGCTGTTGAAGATTTTGTTTTAATTCATTAAAATCTGCCTCAGACTGGTCAATATAGTTACCTTTTTTTATTAAATCTGAAATCATGGTTGCATAGCCCACATTCTTCGCTGCTGACTCAACATTGCGTCTCATCTCAACCGTCAGCATCGATACCTCATGACCGTTGTTGTAAAATTCTACAAACCTGGAATTATTAACGATCAGACTGTATAACGAGGTGCCTGATACAATTAAAAACAAAATAAAAATAATTCCAAAAGAGACTGCAATTCTTTTGCCAATCTTTAAATTCTTCATCTGGTATCCTCCAACTATCTCTTTTGTAAAGTCCTCACACCGATAGTGTATTATCGGCAATTATAAATATATCTTAATGGCAATCTCTAAGTTTTCAATTATGAAAGCCTACAGCCCGGAAAATGGCAGATTCAATTCTTCCGTACCTTTTAATATAAATTTTCCATCTTCAATTATCAAAGTTCGTTTACCATCTCCACAAACCGTTTCAATCTTATCCAGTTCCGCGTAAGGGATGGTGATGTCTGTATGACAGTTAAAATATGCCTTGGATGCATCTTCTTTTCTCAGTGCTGAAACCTCATTTTCCTTGGCTATAATCTCCTTGCCATTGGGATTATACAGCTTGCTGTCTTCCGCCCAGCTGTAGCACGTATCACCAACTGCAAAATGTGGTCCCATCTTCTCCACAATTAAAATAGGAAGCTTATCAAGAATATCAAACTTTCTTGCCATAGCATAAGCAGTGGTATTGGTTCCGATGGCAAACTCACCCATGGGCAGAGTGTCATGGTTCTTTAAAATCACCTGTCTGATCAGTTCCTTCCCTTCCTTTGGATCTTCAAAATTACTGCAGGAATAGTCTTTGATCATGCCGTCTTCAAATGTCATAACCAGATCCTTAAACTGGAAATCAGTAATGTATACCGTGCTGACTTCTAATACACCGCTTGTTCCAGCCAGTCTGGGTGAAGTAAATACTTCGCCGAGGGGAATATTCACATCGGCCACACAGTTTTCAAAATTCGTTTCTTTATCCCTGTCTTTTAAATGATGGAGTGCCACTGTCAGACGGGTTTTATTATTCCCTTTTCCTGTAATTTCCACATAGTCTGCTTCATCCAGTGCATCGATTATGGTTTGCTGCAGTCCTTTGTACTTTTCATAATCCAGGGTATTGATGGCAATGGTCTCATTAAATATATCTTCAAAATTATCACCGATTTCCGGAACGGGAAATGCGATGATGGTAAAGCTGATCTCATCACCGGGTACATACTCATTTAATATTCTGGCTGTTTCACTGGCCATCTCCACAGAAAGCTTCTCCTGTTTGGGATCAAGGTGGTTGGCTTCCGGTTTATTAACCGGCTGGAAGCCTTCTTTTCCAAACGTCTGAATCACTGCAGGTCCTGCAAATGCGGCAGCCAGATCTTTGTATGTCTCGTATGCAACTTTCAGTACAGAAGCTTTTCGGTCTTTAAAGGCTTTATTGACATAGATCGCATCATCATAACGGTGATCATAATCATACTGACGGTTTGGTGATGTACTATAATAGCCTGCTTTCCGTCCAACATTGGTATTCACTGCCCAGACTGCAGCACGGCATAAAATCACCTTAAGCCCCAGTTTTTCGAAATTCTCTATGGCATATTTTACCATGCGTTCAAAGCCAAGCTCATAGCGGATCTGGACTGCTTTCTTTTTGGATAAATCTCTGCCCATTACCTCAAAGCCTTTTCTGTAACCTTCCGTATAAGTATCCGCCATCAGACGAACCTTCTCCTCCGGAAGGGAATTGAGATAATCTGCAACTTTAAGCTCGGAATCCGTAATATATTCCCCAAAGCGGTAGAGATAGCGAAGATCCGTTAAATCACTGCCCCGAATAATATCAGTTGCAAAGGTAAGGGAAGGATCTAAGCCCTCTCTTACACGGAAAGTCACTGTATGGTCCGTATAATCACTGACAAACCAGTAAATAACCTCCTTTACAGAGGCCACCTCCGGCACTCCCTCTTCAAACATGTTATAGATTTCTATCAATGCCTCATTTAAAATCGTGATATCAGTCAGTCTGTTTTCATGAATAAAAACAATATCCCCTCTGATTTCTTTATAAAGGTAGCAAAGGAGCTGACCGAATCCGTCTCCCAGTTTTTCCACTGCATAAGCTGGATTGGCATAACTGGTTTCATAAGCGTCAGGAAGAATGTCCTCATAAAATTTCTGGTTCCATTCTTTCAGTTCTTTTAAGGAAGCAGTATTAAGCTTTCCCTCTTCTATAAAGTCGAGGTATTCCCCCATCAGGCATATAAATGAGGCTGTCCTTGTAAAATAATCATGAAACGGCTGTGACACGGTCTTCTCGTAAGAGATCTGACTGATCCGCTCCATAGACAATTGAAACCGTTCCATAATTCCTTCATTTTCCTGTTCAAACATTTTTCTACTATCCATTTTTTTACCCCTTCATTCCAATAATAAGAAGAACTATCCAAAAAATAATCAGCAAAACACTGATGCCAATTCCGATCTTAGACAGTATGTATTTTTTTTCCTTTTCAAAGAAAGAAAGAACACCATAAAACAGGGAAAAGATAGAAATTAACATGCTGCAAAAGCAGACAGCCGCAACGTTTAACTGCGCCTGTCCTGCAGTAATTGCAGCACTGGATATTCCAAGTATCCCTAAAACCAGTGCTCCTAAAGCCAGTCCCAACGCCAGAAAACTATTTTTAGCATACGGTTTTCTAATGTAGGATACTCTTTTCTGCTTTGACACGCCTCATCCTCCTTACTCTTATGTGCTGTACTATTTTATAAAAAATATATCCAATCATTCCTCCCAGGGAGTTTAAAATCATATCATCCACATCAAAACTTCCCACCTTGAAAATAAGCTGGGTGGTTTCGATACAGAGACTGAATAAAAAACTGAGCAGTGTTGTATTGAAAAAGCGGCGGCTCCTGCGGCTGATCACCGGCAGAAAAAATCCAAAAGGCATGAAACAGACTATATTCCCAACCACATTTAAAAGGAAAGATTTAAACCCCACCACATGGCGGTAAACAATAAATCTCTTAATTTCCTTCAGCGGAATCAGGTTATATGCGTATTCCTCCCGTATATGGCCGCCTCTTCCAAAATAATCGGAGAAAAACAGAAAATACGCCAAAAAGATCAGGTAAATTATAAAAATCACCCAACCAAATTTCTGCCGTTTCGTCGCATTTTTAATCATAACAGCTCCATCTTTATTCCAAAAGGAGAGAGCTGCCAGAATTTTATGGATTCTGACAGCCTCCGCTCTTGTGATAACGGTTAAAATGTAATTTCAGATTTTCTTTTCATTAAGATTGCTCCGTTTACGATTGAAATGATACCGGCAGCAAGTCCGATGGCTGTCACTATAATTCCAACAACAATATTTAATGCACCTGCATTTCTCATGGTTTTATATACTCTTTCCATATCCTGCTCTCCTCGTATAATAAGTTTGTAAGCAAGAAAAATTGCTTTCAGACTTATTCTTTTTTATAAGTATAGTGGTAAGGACATCTCTGGGGATTCTCC
>NZ_PTJA01000002.1 GCF_002934545.1 Lacrimispora xylanisolvens | reverse complement strand
GCAGACCTACATTTATTTTAGCACAGGAGTAACTTATATCTAAAGATCAGCCCTCCCCCTGCATAGCAGGGGGTTTATTTTTTACTGTCACACAAAAAATGGCTGCTGCTGCCGCGAGAGCTGCCGCTGCCGCCGCTGATACGGAAGAACCTGGACTGTTAACATCAACCCGATAGGACGGTCTTCCCATCTGCATTACTTCTGCCGGCCCCCACCAGGAATGATCCGTATTGCCATTTCCCACCTGGTAGTAAAAGACATCTGCCGTTGGGTGGCACTTGATCAGATAATCAGTTACCCATTTGATTTCCTTTAATAAATACTCTAACTGACCACTTTCTTTTAAGGCATCCTCCGCCTCATATACGCTCCAGGCCAGCATGGCGGCTGAATAAGCCATGGGGAGATTAAATTTCACATGATCTCCTGCGTCGTACCAGCCTCCAGTTAAATCGATCCCTGCGTCTGAACCGTCAGACATCCCAGAATCTCCTCTCCAGTTATTGCGGATATCAGAAGGCAGTTTTCCGGAACGTTGGAACTCATAAAACATAATTGCTTTTTGTAATGCTTCTCCGTAATTATAACTTGACTCTTTTTTTGACGGCTGAGCCGCAAGGGTGGTAATTTTTTTTGTACGCATAGTTATATCTCCTTATCAATCGTTTCGTACGCTGATCGATTGATGAAACGCATCCTTACGGGTTCTTATGATAATCCTGACCCAAATCCAGTCTTCTGATATCTGGGCCAGAATTTATATATTTTTAAGCTCTACGCTTTTATTACGGCTCTACTCCCCATTTCAGGCTGCCAGATACATATCCTGTGATTTTTGTCCAGTCTGCATAACTGCTGCCTGATTTAGAAAAGGAATAATCTCCTGTCTGCGTATAACTGCTCCAATCAATTTTATTGAATCTTACCGGTACTTCAATGGACTGACCTTCTGCCAGTTTACCGGCTCCAGCTGTAAATCCGATTTCCAGGTAATAATCTGCACCTGGCTTTGCTTCTGACATTTTCACAAAGGTACCTGTTACATTACTGCTGCCGACTGTAGACCAGTCACACCAGAAATTCTGGTCCTTTTCTTCGTCTATGGTGTAATAATATCTGAGTTTTAAATCTGTAAGTGTGATACTGGTCTTTCCGGTGTTGGTGAGTTTAAACTTCGGTACAATTGAACTTACCTGTGGGTTTGTGGAATCATTATACATTTGTACTTGGATGTTTCCGACTGGTATTGAAGAATCTGTTATAGTCAGGACAAGTACCGGGTCAGTTCCTGCGCTGAAGTCGAAGGTGAGTTTTAATTTCCCGACTTCTTTTTCTCCCAGATAGGTTTTTAATAATACAACTGTATTATCGGTTAAGGTGTACTCCACACCCTCTGTTAAATAATTATTTCCCTCTTTAATCCCGATAAAGGTATTTCCGTTTAAGGTAAGAGTGACTTTAATGTCTTTCTGGTTGCCTGCCTTTTTGTCAAAAGCCGCTGATGTGGGAACAATGGCAGAGTTGTTTACCGGTTCTCCTCCTTCTTCAAACAGCATGGAATATACACCATTTGCAATGGCAATATCACACTGTGCCCAGAAGCGGTGGTAATTTAATACCGGAGCTGTTCCTCTTTTGTAAGCGTTCTCAACCTTCTGAAAATCAGGATCATCTTTGTATTTTGAACGGATATCTATAAACTTAACTCCTGATTTAATCTCATCTCCGTTTGGCATGGTTCCTGTCCATCCAGACGGTACATAGACTTCCTGATCAAAGAAGCGGCTATAGTCATTCCTTTGTTCGGGAACGGAAAGTCCTTTGTCACCTTTGTATAAATTCCACATACGGTCTAATAATTCTTTTGCAAGTACTCTGGCTTCATCGTCACCGGAAGCTTTGCTGTAATACAGTAAGGTGTTGGCGAGGGATCCTGACACGCCAAGGTCCGTGCCATAGGTGCTTACATTTACATGCAGATTGGGATTTCCGGTATAGGATCCTGTCCAATTATCAGGCTGGCCGGACCAGTCCAGATTATCAGGAATCGCAAAGGTTCCGTCTGCATTAAGTTTAACAACAGTTTTAATCCATTTAACCCATTTATCCAGTAAGGCTTTTGCCTTTAAATTGTTTGTTTTGTAATAATACTCTGCTACACGCTGCATTGACCATGCCTGGAATCCAAACCACCGGTTGCTTCCCGGATCGGCATATACAGGGTGTTCCTGATAGCCCATTCCATAAAAGGTTGCGGTTCCTGAAGGCCAGCTTTCATAACGGCCTTTATTAGAATTGGAGACACCACCTGCAATTCCGCCTTCATCGGACTGCAGCCACTGATAGAATTCCAACTGTCTCTCCAGACTCTTACTCCAGTCACTTACGCCATTACGGGAAAGTGGTTTGAATTCATCATTCTGTGACAATATCCAGGCTGCCATGGGATTCTGGTAACCAAAATGGCTGTGACTGCATCCAATGACCCATGACCAGTTTGCGTTCTCGCCGCCACCCCATGCATAATACCAGCTGAGCAGATAATGAGCTGCATCGTAACCGGTGCCGGCAGCAGTTGACGATCCAATTTTACGGAAATATTTATCAAACATGGCATACCTTAAATAGTCACCCATTTTGCTTGCCTTGCCAATATAGGTTTCAAGATCCACCCCATATTCACTGGCCCACTGGTCTGCCCAGTATGTCGCCTGTATTGCCCGGGAATCTGCATCGGGTGCATCGGTATACTTGAACTGTTTTGCGTAATTGCTGTCTCCGGTAAACAGATCCAGGAATCCATTTTTACCACCGAAACGCATGTCATCCCAGCACGGCTGAGGAATTGTCTCCCAGGTAGATTCTTCTCTTCCTCTCTGGAAGGTATTGATATAAGACGGTGCAGACTTGCCATCTCCCCGTCTGCCAAAACCATACCAGTTGTCCGCATCTAACAGCCAGTGCATGCCGTAGATAACAGAAGTGCCATAGGTTGATTTTAAATCGTTATAGATTGGATCTGTTCCTACCGCTGCGCCAGAATCTAATTTGGCTGGATAAAGACTTGGCAGCTCCCATTCAGGGGCATAGGTGGCGGGTTTACTGGCATTGTATCCAGACATACTGCTGTTGGGCTGGTCTTTTTCTGTTGGGATGATATAGGTTTCTGCAATATCCCATGCTTTTTTGAAACCGGAGAAATCACCGGTGAATTTGCCATACATGGCCTCGAGCCAGATATAATAGCTTAATGTTTCACTGGTAGTTACATGACCGTAGTCGGGGGCTTCTACCATTAGGGTTTCTATGCTATGATAGGGGACTCCCTGGGGACTGAAATATCCATTTTGGGAATCGTGGAGTATCTCCCATAATTCCAGGAACCTTTTCTGATAAGCACCTGTGGGCTCTTTTAATGATTTTTTTTGCATTTTAAAATAACCTCCTCTTATACTAAAAAATCGACGAATCTTCAAAACGATAAAATACTTAAATTATCCAATGGAATCACTCCTTTCACTGAAAATTATGGTACCTTCCTTTGAGACTCAATGGTTTTTAGCATATGCCACATACAGGTAAATTCCAACGTAAGTTCCGGGATTATATTCGTTGAGTATGATGTTAAAAAGCTTTATTTTTGATTTTGCAAATGCTTTATTTAAATTTGATTTTTAATCTTATAACTTAGTTGAGTATAAAATATAATTTACTTTTATCATATTTTATCCGTAGGAAATCAGAGTCCAAATGGTACCAATCAATGGTATTAAATAAAAATTATTGGACTCAACGAACGGCACTTGTGTTAAAACAACCCTAAGGTAAGTATATGCTGAAGATGTCCTATAAGTGACGAAGACCTTCTGTAGGAATTATTTTCTTTATGAAATGGATGAACTGAATGACGATAATTCAGGCGGCGGAGAGGGGTATATTTTCTAATTCTTAAGGAGTTTTCCGCCCCTCTGTCTCAACCGTCCCATGGTAAAATCCACTAATTGTAGTTGATCCTGTTCCGGTTGTCCGATCCAGTTCTGCTGGAGTCCATTTTAAGTCACCGATCCTTGAAGAAGAGCAAATTAATAGATTAGACGTATTTGGTGATAATTTTAAATTGTCTTGTTACTACTTAAAAAACACAAAAAAGAGAAGCTCAAATTGAACCTCTCTAATTGAATCATTAATCTAATTTAACACTATTGCAGGGGTCTTTACATTATCTTAGAATGGAATAACTGCTACTTCACTATACCAACATACCTCCATGATAAAAACATTCATAAACTTTAATATTCTGGCAGTAAATCTCTTCATATCCCTGGAACCAGTCCATATCTCCAATTACCTTAGTTTTATATGTGTACTCTCCGGATTGATAAAATTCAGGACCTCTATAAGGTAATTCTTTTGTTGCAGATCCTAATACTTCTTTTAAAAAATCACCGCTAAATCTCTCGTCTAAGTTTCTTCCAAAGTAATTCATCGAATAAATTGCTTTTCCCTTTTTCCAGATAGCTTCCTCTCCGGAAAACTTTTCCCCACCTAACCACGTATCATAATATTGGTAATCACCTTTTGTGTAGGTATAATCGTTTGAACCAGGTCTTGATGCGCCACAAGTTTCAGCATAGCCAGCGTAAGTGTTTTTGATTGCTTCCAATTTAAAATCTATTAGTTCGTCCATGTCATTATCACAGGTGATTTCTAGAGATTTGCTGCATTGATTGTCTTTGACAAGGTAATCAACCGTTATATGGAATAGTTCACTTAATTGTATTAGATTCATTATGTCCGGGTATACCATGCCACTCTCCCATTTTGTTACCGCCTGACGGGATACATTTAATTTTTCTGCTAATTCTTCCTGGGTGATGCCTTTGGATTTTCGGATAATCTGTAATTTGTCTGAGAATGTCATTTTTATTAATCCTCCATTTCTATGATTACTTTCTTATTCAGAATACCATAAACATCAAGACTGGGAAAGCAATAGGGAGTTACATTAAAGATACTAATCATTGCATTAAATGGTTATTTTATATCACATATGTAAGGGGTTATTAATATACTACAGTTCCAAATGTAATCTCCATAAGCTCCTGTGCAATTTCCCTACTCACAACTCTCATCAAGTTGTCATCTTCTTTTTCTCCAGACAGTAAATTCATGCTACCATACCATACAATTTCTCCATCAATAATCGCATAGTGTTCATGCATAATTGGTTTTTGCATAACCTTTATTCCAACTCCTATTAGCTTATTAATTAATTGTGTGGTTTTCTCAAACCTGTTTTCAGGATAACATTCTGCCTTCAAGGTTATAACTATTAAAGTCACACCGGATTCTTGTCTTTCTCTCATCAATGAAATAATTCGACTAACTTTCTTTTCATTAATACCTGGGCTAGAAATAATAATATTGCTATTCGCTTCAAGAAGATCCTTTTCATAAATTTCTCCATATGATTCATTATCGTAAATAGCATTTGCAGTCTGTTTATTATCTGTTAATGCTAAGCATATTTCATAGCCTATTTTTTTATATGCACGAAGCCTCTTATGATACATTCTTTCCAGCACGCGGATATGGGAATCTACATAATCATAAATAATTACATCCTGTTTTCCTTCAAAATCTCTATGTAATCGTCCTGCATATTGTTCTACATTTCCCTGCCATGCAATCGGCGTCGTTAACATCAAGGTATCAAGCCTTGGATAATTAAACCCTTCACCAATATATTGTCCTATTGCCACAAGTATAATTGTCTCATTTTCTGATACTTCCTTCATTTGCTTTCTAATTAAGTCTCGCTCTTTGGCACTTTTCCCACCCTGCAACAAGAAAACATGATCCGCATTCCCACTTAACTTATCATATAAAAAAGCTGCATGATCTTTGAATTTTGTCAATACCAAAGGTGTTCTTCCATTTGCAAGGCAATCTTCTACATCAGAAATAATCAGATTATTTCTGACATCGCTTTCTCTGACCATTTGATATGCATCATTTATTTTTAGCGTTTCTCCTTCAGGATGTACCAGCCTTGTAAACCGGGGATAAACAAAATGTTTTATTCCCTGTTCTTTTGCCCTGTCTTTTGCTGTATAACGATATCGAATTGGACCAAACTGCATAAATACTTTCTGCTCCTGACCATCATCGCGTTTTGGTGTTGCAGTCAGCCCATAAACAAATTTTGCATTTATTTCATTTAACACTTCTTCTGCTGTCTGCGAAGCCCCATGGTGACATTCATCCATAATAACTAATCCATAATCTTTCACGATCCGGTTGATTTCACCTTTTTTACCAAGAGATGAAATCATTACAACATCTATAATTCCAGTAACCGAATTATGTCCTGCATACATACGTCCAATTACACTCTTTCTCTTCTTTATCCTTCCGGTAGCTGTTATATACTCTGGTGGCTCCTCCTTAATATGTAGGAACTTTTCAAAATCTTCTACCCAGTTCTTCATAATTTCTGTGTTATGCACCAATATTAAAGTGTTCACTTTACGTGCGGATACCAGATAGGCACCAACTGCTGTTTTTCCAAATGCTGTAGCAGCTCCAAGTATCCCAGTATCATAGTCAAGCATTTTATTGGCTGCTTTCTTTTGTTCTGAATACAGTTCTCCACAAAAAGATACTGATATACTTCTACCAACTTGCCTGCAATCATCTTTTTTAAATGGTACACCAGAATCCGTAAGCTTTTCAACTAGTTTGTCCTCACAACCACGCGGCAGGCAAATATAGTGATCTGCCTCCTGACTGCAGGATATAATTCTTGCAGTCCCCTGTGTAGAAAAACCCATCGCCTGATTTTTATAAAACTCAGGATTACTAAATGCAGCTAATCTTCGAATTTGATTCTGTAACCGTGGTTTAACATTCTCGATATCTATATATATCTGGTTTGCAAATGTAATGCTTAAAGTGCCATCAACATCAGAAGACTCCAGCCTTTGTTTTTTCTTTTCCCATGGCTTTGATTCTTCGTTGTTATTCTTTTCAACATTTCCACTCATATCTTCTGCGAGAACTCCTAGCAATCCTTCTGACGTCCACTCTTTTATTTTTTCTTCCATGAATACCTTGGATATCTTATTGGTTTCTTTGAGGGCGTTCCATTGATTAGGATATACTTCCCACTTTTCATCAATAAAAGCACTGTTACCATATTTCAAAGCCTGTCCTTGTAGTGGCAATGCAATCAGATTCCCTAATCCACCCTCTGGCATATGATCCTGGGCTGGTAACATTCTATCATACGATTTAAAATTCTTTTGATTTACAGATTCCGCTCCTTTAGTTAGCAATGCTGTTCCAAATTTTCTGGCAAGAGATGCTGGAATAGATTCTTCAAAAAACATCCAGATATGTGCGCCTTTCCCTGACCGGGATCGTTCCACCAATATATAAATATTATTATTTTTACAAATGGTACGCATTGCATTTACCTCTTCCATCCATTCATTGTCAGTATTTGCAAAATCGTCTCCATTTGTCTTTTCATCGTGATTATCAAAATCAAAGACCAGAAAATTGCAAGTTTCATCTGGAAACATCGGATATAGAGCAATGACGTCCGAGCAATCTTCCCTTTCACCTTTTAGGTGTTGCATTATATTTTCACCAATCAGGGGCTTATAGTTTTGATTCTTACAATCTCCACACTTTATCTTGTTACCAGTCTTCTTGGGACATATCCCGTCTTTCCAAAAATTCCAACATTGTGTATAGTAGCCAGTCTTACCTGTTTTGAAATTTGGTTTACCACCACGCTTACTATATACATCCATTCTTCCTTTAAACATAGAATAAAAATATTTAGCATGATTTTGAGTTATTACTTCTGGGAGGATGCAAGCTCCTTGGTTTTTTTTACTTGAAATAGAATCAGTACGCATTACTGTCTCTTCAAATTGTTTTATTCTATATTCATAATTAATATTTGCTTCTTTTAAAATGCCTTGAAGGTATTCCACTTTGGATTCGAGAATATATACTTTTTGTTGCAATTTTTGTATTAATTTATCTTTATCTTCCATTGGAATACCTCCTTTAATTTATCCATCTAAAAGTTATTGTTTGTATTATCTATTTTTTAAAATAAAAAATCTGTAAGCGTTTTGTATTTTCAATATAAGATTCCACATTTCCATATTTCTGTATCACAGCTTGATTTAGAGGAATAAATTTTCTAACCTCTTCTGATTCCATTATTTCTATTGAGCAAATCTTAAACCAATGTTTTACAGGCACATCAGCATATTTTTTAGGGCTATAAACTACAGAATCCACTGGAATTCCTTTATCGACATAAAAAATATAATCTACAACTTGGCATAGATACCGAAGACCATATTGATTTGAGAGCAAAATATAATCTACATCTTCTGCTTTTTTAGGATCTATCCTATTAGATGTGCTAAAATATACATACTCCTTTGTTTCAGACAGTTTCTTATTATGTCTTTCTACAATATCCTGTGCTGAATCAAACCCCTGTGACACAATAGGTATATTAATACCTAAACTCATAAAAAATCCTCCTCTGAATTTCATAACTTGTATTATTTACAATAATATAACATGAACATTGTAAAAATGCAACAATATACTAGCATTGTCTAGATATAATAAGTTTTTTCTAGATTAAATAAGTAATCACTAGCTAATTTAGTAAATTTTTTTGTTGTTAAATTCTTTTTTAAATAAGCTTCAATATAGTCAGCCCTAGAAATGACAGACATTACCAAGGCTAAGGTTTTCACTTTAGAATAAAGATAGAGCAAATCTCTATATTCCGTAATATATTTCATTCGCTCAAATTTGAAACAAAAAAACGTAAAAATAACAAGCCATCATTTGATGAATTGCTATTTCCACGCCTTAATATGGCTTCCAGGTAAAGTAAAGAGCCGTATTTCCTTGATTCTACAAGGTTGTCTAACCCTGACCGGTAGTTAGCATACACATATGCACACTTGGATAATGCATAAATAGCTCAAGCAAGACGTACTTATACGGCTTTTAAGACCATTCACTTTTGCTTTTTGCAGCAGGTCTATATAAGGCAGCAACACCATCAGCCCCCCGTCATTTAAATCAATGTTGTGCCTGCTGGTTTACCTACACAGAATGATCAAATACAACTTTCGACCAATTTTATTATATAAAAATAAATGGTCAAAAATAGTATTCGTCCCTCTACAATTGGCAAATGAACTGGCTGTTCTTTGCCAGCCCCAAAGGACCGAGGCAAGTATTGATATATACACCCTAATTGAAACAGTAAAAGCCAATGGTCTGAGTCCAATGAAATTATATTCATTCTACAGTATTGTCTATTTTAAGTATTTTTTTTGCATACGTTCCAAGCCTTTGACTTCTGTTTTGATTTAAATCATTATCCCAAGGTTCTACTTGCGTGTAAACAGATGATGGTAATGAAATAAGATTCACATCAAACTTTAACGATGGTTCTATTTTAGAGCTAGCACTATGTATTCTCATTGATATCTGCCACCCTTCATCACAAACGACTTCAATTGTATTATTAGAACCTGGCTTAAATCCAATGTGATAAAACTGCATTGGCATTTTTAACAAAGGTATTTTTGTAATAGCTTTTAGATGACCTGATTGCTTATTTAATGTGCCAGCAATATTAACAGCCTCAACTCGAGTTGTTCGATTTTTATCATCTGTTATAACTTTATAGAAGTCATATCTACCAAGTAAATAACGAATTAACTTTTCTGGTATGTTTACATTTTCAGTCGCTATCCGTTTCAACTCTTCTATAAATGCTTCTAAAATAGGAATATAATATTTTTCAGCTTTATCAGACATATTATTCCATAATATAGGTTCCCCTTTTGTTTTGCTCGCATCCCGTATAACACGTAATTGGGTAAATAATGGAACAACTTTATTAAAATAAGTTTTTGAACACGGAATGCCAAGCCACTCTTTACCAAAATCTATTGTATCCGATAATCTACTATGCTTTACTGCATGGTGGTTGTGCTTACATGATAAACCAATTTCCCACCCATTTTGTTTCCTTAAACACAATACATCTCTCACATCCCCTTTAATTCCGGCAGCATCAGCTTGAAGCGATAGATAAAGTGGTTCATTTCCATCCACCTCGCATAATTGAGGTTCTAATCTCTTTATAATTCTTACTGAAGCTCTAGCAGCATCATCAAGATGATCCTTCATATCATCCGAAATATCGTCATAAAGTCTTTGGGCTGTAATCATCTGAGGGGACTGTTTTATAACAATTTCCTGTCCATCAGAAAGATGTTCACATAATGCTATGATACATGCATATTCAAATGCTTTTCCGTTTGAGGTCTGAATCCCTGTCCCCATAAAACTCCATCCCTCTCTTTCAATACTTTTTTTAACTCATTAGCTACATATTCCCCTAAAGTAACAGGAACAGCATTACCAATCTGTTTATATTTACTTGTTAAGTCTCCATAAAACTCCAGGTCCTTAGGAAATGTTTGTATAGCTGCTGCTTCGCGCCAACTGAGTCTTCTAGTAATTCCATTTTTACCAAATTCCCATAAATCTTTATCCAGTTTATGCATATCAGGCGAACCAGGATAAAGAGCAACCTGTTTAGCCATAGCAGGTATAGTGTAAGAAACTTGGTTCCAATTACGCTTTCTATTTCGGGACATATATCTGGATGAATATGGAGCATTACATACTTCATCTTCCTTTGGCTCTGCTAATCCATTTAATGCATCTTTTAATGTCACAATAGGTAATTCTGGTATCGGTAATTCAAAGTTTTCAACAAGAAGGTCTTTTCTAAATCCATAAATTATAACTCTTTCTCTATCCTGTGGCACACCAAAATTTTTAGCATTCACTAATTGATAAAAAACATTATAACCACATGATGAAAACTCTTCGATTATAGCCTCAATTATCTGACCATTCCCCATTGTTAAAAGACCTTTAACATTCTCTCCAACGAATATTTTGGGTTGCTTATCAGCAACTATTTTAACATAATGTTTGTATAAAATATTTCTTGAATCATCAATTTTTCTAGGTCCACTTAAACTAAAGCCTTGGCAAGGAAAACCTCCAAGAATAACATCAGAAATTGGAATAGTATCTAATTCTATTTTTGAGATATCACCACAAATTACTTCAGCATTGCTCCAATTCTGATGAGTTCTACAAGCATCCGCATTATAATCATTAGCCCATATAGTGCGAAATCCAGCTCGATCAAATCCCATATCAAGACCTCCCGCCCCACAGAACAAACTAACTGCCGTAAATTCTCTCATCATAAATCTCCTTATAGTTATTAATTAATTTTAATTTGACCAATCCTATACTAATCATAGTTAAATCAATTTATATTGTGTTATTAATAAAAGTATCGAAACAGTTATGTTAAATTATAACATACAAAATGTCCTAGCTCCAACATTAAAAATAATTTTCTATTACTTAATTTCTCTTTTTGCTCTAGAAACTAACTATTTTTTATACAACAGCTTATCTTTCTAAAATATATTTTCCTTTGATTACATAGTACACAAAGAGAGCCCGCAAATCCACGTAAAATACCGGGTTTGGGGGCTCTTATTAATTACTCAAACTCAATCGTAGCCGGCGGTTTCCCCGTACAGTCATACAACACCCGGTTCACGCCCTTCACTTCATTCACAATCCTTCTGGTCACAACCCCCAGAACCTCCCAAGGAAGCTCTGCAGATTCCGCAGTCATGAAATCAGAAGTCAATACTGCTCTCAAAGCAATTGCATAATCATAGGTTCTCTCATCGCCCATGCATCCAACCGAACGCATATTAGTAAGTGCAGCAAAGTACTGTCCCAGTCCCTTATCCACGCCTGCCTTAGCAATCTCTTCTCTATAAATCGCATCTGCTTCCTGTACAATCCTTACCTTTTCCGGTGTAACTGCACCAATAATCCTTACACCAAGCCCTGGACCCGGGAATGGCTGACGATAAACCAGATATTCCGGAATTCCAAGTTCCAGACCAGCTTTACGAACCTCGTCCTTAAACAACAGACGAAGTGGCTCAATAATCTCTTTGAAATCCACATGCTCAGGAAGTCCGCCCACATTATGATGGGACTTGATCACAGCTGACTTACCAAGACCTGACTCAATCACATCCGGATAAATGGTTCCCTGCACAAAATAATCCACTACGCCAATCTTCTTCGCTTCATCCTCAAACACACGGATAAATTCTTCGCCAATAATCTTCCGCTTTGTCTCCGGATCTTCCACCCCGTTCAGTTTCTCATAGAAACGTTCCTGAGCATTCACCCGGATAAAGTTTAAATCATATGGGCCAGCAGGTCCGAATACCGCCTCAACCTCGTCACCTTCGTTCTTACGAAGCAGACCGTGATCAACGAATACGCAGGTAAGCTGTTTCCCAACCGCCTTTGCAAGCATAACCGCTGCCACAGAAGAATCTACACCGCCGGACAGCGCACAAAGAACCTTTCCGTCTCCAACCTTCTCTTTAATGGACTGAATAGAAGTCTCCACAAAAGAATCCATCTTCCAGTCACCAGTACATTTACACACATTGTAAACGAAGTTGGAAAGCATCTTGGTTCCTTCCTGTGTGTGCATAACCTCAGGGTGGAACTGAACAGCGTAAAGCCCCTTCTCTTCACATTCCATACCTGCAACCGGGCATACCGGAGTATGAGCGGTAACAGTAAATCCTTCCGGTGCTGTCTCTATATAATCCGTATGACTCATCCAGCAGATGGTCTTTGGACTAACATCCTCTAATATTTTGCTGCCAACTACCGTGGTAACTTCCGTCTTACCATACTCGCTGACAGGAGCTGTGGCAACCTTACCGCCAAGCATATGAGCAATTAACTGGGAGCCATAGCAGATTCCAAGGATCGGGATTCCCATTTCAAAGATTTCTTTCTCACAGCGAGGGGATTCTTCCTTGTAGGCACTGTTTGGACCGCCTGTGAAAATGATTCCTTTGGGGTTCATTTCCTTAATCTTGTCCAGGGGCAGTGTGTGGGGATGGACCTCACAGTAAACGTTGCATTCTCTGACTCTTCTGGCAATCAGCTGATTGTACTGTCCGCCGAAATCCAGAACGATAATCATTTCTCTCTTCACGGGTATTCCTCCTAATTTAAGCTTCAACAAATAGCACTTTGGATAATATTATATTCTACTTCCAATGGCTTGACAAGCATTTTCTAAGTTTCGCGAAAAAGATGTCGAATCCTACAACCAATGGTTCCTGTCAGCTTGTTTTATTCACCAATCAGACAGAAAAAACGGAAAATGCCGGAAATTCCCGTCCCCCAAACTGCCCCCTGCACATACATCCTCACATACAGACGACAGCAAGAGAAATCAGGCAGGAAAATCTCCGGGATCTTCCGTTCATAAATCTTCTTCTACTGCTCTAAATACTTCTTTACATAGTAACCGGTATAAGACTCCGGACACTTCACGACCTCTTCCGGCGTTCCCTGAGCGATAACTGTTCCGCCCTTATCTCCGCCTTCCGGACCAATATCAATCAGATAATCGGCTGTCTTTATAACGTCTAAGTTATGCTCAATAACAACCACTGTATTACCGCCCTCAGACAGCTTTCTGAGAATCTCAATCAGCTTGTGTACATCAGCAAAGTGAAGTCCGGTGGTCGGCTCGTCCAGAATATAAATAGTCTTGCCAGTTCCCCGCTTGCTCAGCTCAGTAGCCAGCTTGATTCTCTGTGCTTCACCACCTGACAGCTCCGTCGATGGCTGTCCCAGCCGGATATAGGATAATCCCACGTCATTAAGCGTAGAGATCTTCCTTGCAATCGTAGGAACATTTTCAAAAAACTTCAGAGCTTCCTCTACGGTCATGTTTAAAACATCATAGATGCTCTTTCCCTTATACTTCACATCCAATGTCTCGCGGTTATACCGCTTTCCACTACAAACCTCACATGGTACATAAACATCAGGAAGGAAATGCATCTCGATCTTAATAATACCATCACCGCTGCAGGCTTCGCATCGTCCGCCTTTCACGTTAAAACTGAATCTACCCTTGGAATACCCCTTTGCCTTGGCATCTGCCGTGGAAGAGAATAAATCACGGATCAGATCAAACACACCTGTATAAGTGGCTGGATTGGATCTCGGCGTTCTTCCAATGGGTGACTGGTCAATCGCAATAATCTTATCCAGCTGTTCTGTTCCAATAATCTCCTTATGCTTCCCAGGAATCGTCCTGGCGCGGTTTAACTTCTTAGCCAATGCCTTATAAAGAATTTCATTCACCAGAGAACTCTTACCAGAACCAGAAACTCCAGTAACGCATGTCATTACACCCAGTGGGAATGTCACATCAATATTCTTTAAATTGTTCTCTCTGGCTCCCTTTACCGTAAGATAACCTGTAGGCTGTCTTCTTTCATTGGGAACCGGAATTTTAATTCTACCACTTAAATAAGCGCCGGTAACAGAGTCCTTATTCTTCATGATCTGCTTTGCATTGCCGACAGCGACTACATTACCGCCATGCTCTCCAGCTCCCGGTCCGATATCCACAATATAGTCAGCGGCCATCATGGTATCTTCGTCGTGCTCCACCACAATTACACTGTTACCCAGATCTCTCAGATGTAAAAGCGTCTTCAACAGCTTGTCATTGTCTCTTTGATGAAGACCTATACTTGGCTCATCTAAAATGTATGCCACACCCACCAGACCGGAACCGATCTGGGTAGCCAGTCTGATTCTCTGAGCTTCCCCACCAGATAGAGTTCCTGTAGCACGGGTCAGTGACAGGTAATCCAGACCAACATCAATAAGGAAGGAAATTCTTGCCCTGATCTCCTTTAAGATCTGATCTCCAATTGCATGCTGCATGTCAGTCAGCTGCAGCTCGTCCATAAAATTACGGAAACGGACGATGGACATGTTGGTTGCGTCATATATATTCTCATTCCCTACTGTTACAGCCAGGGATTCCTTCTTTAATCGCTTGCCGCCGCAGGAAGGGCAGGGCGTAATTCTCATAAATGTCTCATATTCAGCCTTGGAGGATTCAGAATAGGTCTCCCGATATCTTCTGGCAACATTCTGTACCAGTCCTTCAAATGCTACATCGTAGACTCCTTCTCCACGCTGTCCCTTGTAGTAGACCTTGACCTCTTTTCCCTTGGTTCCATGAATCAGAATGTCATGAACTTCCTGTGGGTAGTCCTCAAAAGGTGTATCAAGACTAAACTTATATTCTCTGGCAAGAGCATCTAAGACTGCACGGGTATAGCTTCCCTTATCCGTACAGGACTGCCAGCCCAGCACTGTGATGGCACCCTGATCAATGCTTAGACTCTTATCAGGAATCATTAAATCCTCATCAAACTCCATCTTGTATCCCAGACCGAAACAGTCCGGACAGGCTCCAAAGGGGTTATTAAAGGAGAAACTTCTTGGCTCCACTTCATCAATGCTGATTCCGCAGTCCGGACAGGAAAAGCTCTGGCTGAAATGAATGGGCTCTCCGTCAATAACATCAACGGTCATCAACCCGCCTGCCAGCTCCATTACGGTCTCAATGGAATCGGTAAGACGCTTTGCGATTCCATCACGGATGGCCAGACGGTCTACAACCACATCGATACTGTGCTTGATGTTCTTGTCCAGCTTGATCTCTTCGGAAAGCTCGTAGAGACTGCCGTCAACACGGACTCTTACGTATCCGCTCTTGCGTGCACTCTCCAGAACCTTGGCGTGTTCACCCTTTCGTCCGCGGACAACCGGAGCCAGCAGCTGAATCTTGGTGCGCTCAGGCAGCTCCATAATCTGATCCACCATCTGGTCAATGGTCTGCTTGCGAATCTCTCTTCCGCACTTGGGACAGTGGGGGATACCGATTCTGGCATAAAGAAGCCTCATATAATCATAAATTTCCGTAACGGTACCGACTGTGGAACGAGGGTTCCGGTTGGTCGACTTCTGGTCAATGGAAATGGCTGGTGACAGACCTTCAATGCTCTCCACGTCCGGCTTCTCCATCTGGCCAAGGAACTGCCGTGCATAGGAGGAAAGAGACTCCATATACCGCCTCTGACCTTCAGCATAAATGGTATCAAAGGCCAGGGAAGACTTCCCGGAACCGCTGAGACCGGTTAATACAACCAGCTCATTCCTGGGAATGTCCAGACTCACGTTCTTTAGGTTGTGCTCATTGGCACCTCTTATCTTAATATACTGTTTTGCCATACTGTACTCCTGTTATATCCTGAAATTTATTAATCTCACAACAATCGAATG
Source organism: Lacrimispora xylanisolvens (assembly GCF_002934545.1). Classification (GTDB taxonomy): domain Bacteria; phylum Bacillota; class Clostridia; order Lachnospirales; family Lachnospiraceae; genus Lacrimispora; species Lacrimispora xylanisolvens. The sequence goes on along the minus strand of NZ_PTJA01000002.1, from coordinate 510,120 downwards.
CGGACTTATGTTATGAAGTCCGCACCCATAGTTACTCAGCAACCGGTTTTCCCCATTATAGCACAATATGAACCGCATTGCAAACATTTGTTCGATAAATATTTTAATCCTGAATGCATTTCTTAGAATCCATCCTGCTTTTCTCGTCCGGAAGAAAATTTTGGTAAAACTGTCTTTCGAAAAAAAAGCATGGTATAATTATTATAAACCACAAGAGAGGAATGAAGATATATGAAACCACATCCATTACTGCCAGTTATATTCCTTACTCTTTCCATAACCGCCTCCGGATGTAAGATGAATTCCCGGTTGGAGGAGACCCCTTCCCCACCATCTGAATCCATCACAAAACAGGATACAGAGGCACAGGAAGAAAGCAGTACGGAAGCAGGAGAATCAAATACGAAAAATAACGTCAGTCCGGTAACAGTAAAAACCTGGACTGCGGTTACCAGTGAGAAATATACTGACCGCGGTGCCCTGATTTACCGTTGGAACAGCCGGGTACCGGAAGTAATCATTTCTGATAACCTCACTTCCCAGTATCTCATTAACCGAAGCGTTAGAGAGAATGACCAGAACACCAGGCGAAACAATTTTATCAGTGATACCATGGAAATCCCACCAGCAGAAGCCGGTAATCCACAGAAAAATTACCTTTATACCTTTGATTATCAGGTACTGCGAAATGACGGAAGAATTTTGAGTCTGAAGCAGAACGGCACCGACATCAGGGGAACTAACCGCAATGATACATTTACCTTTTTAAGTTCCTATGATGTGCAAAATGGAAAGAGGGTCACTCTTTCCGCTCTTTCCGATGATCCGGAGGGATTAAAGCTGGTACTTGCCCAGGCTGCGGCAGGTCAGGCATCTGCCGACGGCAGTACCAACTCGTCCCTTCTGACCCAGATCATGTCTTCCGACCTTAGCCAGTTTGCACTTGTAAAGGAAGGAATTTTATTATCTTCTCAGTGGAATGGAGGAAAAATCAGCTCTTCTCCCCAACAGGAAACGCTGATCCCTTATAAGCAGATCGGAGATAAACTCAATGATTACGGGAAACAGCTCATGGCAGCTGCGCAAAAATCAGAAGATGAAACCGTAAATGCCACGGCACAGCCAGATTATATATTTCCGGAAAGCAGCACAGGCTATCTCACAGGCGGAGACTTGCTGGAAGCTGATCCATCTGTGCTGAGACTGGCAAGAAACGAAATTTATGCCCGCCATGGAAGAAAATTTGATGCAGCAGATCTACAGGATTATTTCAACAGTAAATCATGGTATCACGCAGAAACGTCTCCCGCTGATTTTAAAGAGGATGTTCTAAATGAGATCGAAAAGAAAAATCTGGAGCTGATTAAGACAGCGGAAAGCCAGCTGCCTGACAAAGATATCACTGATGAAGGTGTTACCTTGAAGCCAGACAAAGATTATCTGCTGGATTTAGATGGTGATGGTGTCTGCGAAACCATTCGCTGGAGCAGCACCGAAGACCCGAAAGATTCTTATGAGAAAAGCCTCAAACTTTCTATTAATGGCAAGAGCCAGACCTCGATTCCGGAAAATGTAAGGGGCAACATCAGTCTGACGGCATTGGACCTTAATAAAAAGGATCAGCAAATCGAGCTTCACCTGGATATATCCCAGGAATCCGATTCTCTTTTCTCATACAGCTTCTTTCGTTACCAAAACGGCAGTCTGGAGTTGATTGGAGATCTGGCAGGTCCGGTCTGCGGAGGAAAAGGATCTCTTTTCCGTGAGGGAGGATTAACAGCGGAGGGAGACGGAATTTTAAAAGTATCTGCAGATACTCCATTTATGGGATCCACTCTCCAGTTTGGGTGTTACTTCGTAGATCTTATTTGGTCTTATGAAGACGGGAAATTAAAGGAAGTACCCCAGAATGTTTATTTCAATAAGAATTATGATATGATCACCAATGCGTTTCTCCATCAGAATCCGGAGAATTATTATGTGGTATCCCATACGTTTCCTGTCACATCTTTTATGGAAGGAGATACCCCCGCTTTCTCTGTCAGTCCTGGAGAAACAGTCTGCCCCATCGGCTGGGCAGTAAAGGACGGACACTCCTATATCCTGGTTATGAACGAGGCCGGAGCCTGGGGATGGGTAAAGGAAGCCGCCTGGGATGCAAATCCTGATACAGCCTATTATCTGGCAGTCCCTGCCTGGGGATAAGAAAAACACCTTGCATCGGCAAAAAAAGCCGGGCAAGGTGTTTTTTTCGTTATCTGATCAGGCGAATGACTATTCTCCAGCCACGCCACCTGCATCCTCATCTTCCTCATCAAGTTCCCTCATCAGCTGGGGAAAACTCTCCCGTTCAAATTCCTGTATGGAGATGGATTTCTTGTTGGGGTTTGCGAAAACAAAAGTCTTGTCTACATTTTCCACATAGTTCTGAATCTTATCATTGGTAGCGCTGATAATAGCCTGGAAACCAAGGCCGCGGATCAGCTCGATACAGCTTGCCACCTTTTCCCCATCCATCTTGGAAAATGCCTCGTCAAGAACTACAAGACGGATGGTTGGGGTTCTCTGAATCTTCTGAGGCACATTAATCCGGTATGCCTGGGCAAAGCTGGCAAGAAGCGCCACGTAAAGGGGATTCTGCCCCTCTCCGCCGGAATTCTTCTTAATCATCTTGCTTAAACGGATCTTTATGACTTCATCCTCATTCTGAATCAGCTGCTGCATGTCAAAGGTCAGATAGGTACGGTAATCCGCATATTTATCCATATTCCGCTTTGCTTCCTCCATCTGCTCCGGAGTTGCATTTTCCGGCGGAATGAAGATATTAATCAGATCATTGATTAATTCCCCGTACTGATTTTCATGTTCCATGGTGAAAAGATTCATTTGATTATCCAGAGAATCCGTCAGCTGGGAAGGATTGATTTCCAGAGAATCATCCATGAACATGTCATAGTACCTGCCATCCGGTCCCTTGTTCTTTCCGATAACAAACTGATACTTGTCCTTTCCGAAATCCAGTCTGTTGATAATCCGGTTTAACTCATCCCTTCTCTGCAGTGCATCCCGAATGGCGCTTCGGATCTTAAACATAAAGTCGTCTTTAAAATGAAGGACTGCGGACTTTGCCTGTTCTGCTGCCATGTCTTTATATTCTTCCAGATTTGCGCACTCCATGATCTCCAGAAGACGGTCATATTCCTGATTATCCTCAGCAGTCAGTGAAAAGTTCCGGTTAGGATACTTACGCACATACTCACCTCTTGCAGAGACAAGAAGGCGGTACGCCTCTTCACGGGCTTCCTCAGCCCTCTTTAAAAGGGCAAAGTATCGATCCTTCAAACGGTCATATCGTGGGGTTTCATTGCCCTCCAGAGATGTTTTTAATACACCCTCCAACTCCTGGTCAACTTCCAATACCCGTTCCTTCGCCACCAGTTCTTCTTCTAACTGAACCGCTTCACGCTGGAACTCTTCTGCCTTTCTCTGAAGGTCTCCCATGAGACGGTCTAACACCCTTAACTCGGCACGTTTTCCCTCGCAAAGACCTAAAATGGCTTCCCGCTCCTTTTCCCATTCCTCCACATTCTGGGCTTTCAGCTTTTCCAGTTTCTGCTCCAGCTTTCGGATTTCTTTCTCTTTTTCTTTGAAAGAAGCGATTTCCTGCTGCCACTCTGCATAAACCTCTGTTCCCTCTGTTAAAGCTTCCAGAGAAAGAATGCGGCTGCATTCCCCTATAATCAGTTCCTGCGGCTTCTTCTCTGCCTCCATGGCTTCCAGATTCTTTTCCAGCAGACGGATTCTGCGGCGTACACTGTCCTTACCGATATAGGCAAATCTGGTGTAATGATCGGGATTTATGTGCTGTAAGCGGAAGGTGTGGTACAGCATACATTCCGGTGTAATACCGATCCGGCAGCTGCGTAATTCTTCCAGACTTTCGCATTTGATCACTTTTCCAAGAAGCAAATCCAGATAAGGCTGCAAATAAGACTCTCTTACAATCACTTCTTCCACAAGAGAATTGGTAAGAACCTCATGGGTGCTCTCTCCTGCCCTCTCAGTATCCAGAACTGCCACATGAAAAGCTTCACTCTGATCCAGTTCCTCATAGACTTCCATGGCTGCTTTTGCATGGGCTGGAGCAACCACCAAAGACAGCTTGTGATTGCCTAAATATCCCTCTGCCGCATTTCTCCATTTCTCATCCCGGATATCCAAAAGATCCGCAAGAACGTGAACCTCCACTGCCTTGCCTGTCTTTTGAAGAAGACGCTGCTGGAGAAATGTTTTCGCCCGCTCCACATGCTTTGGATAAGCCTTGCTACCTGCTTTTAACTGGGCAAGTTCCTCACTGGTCTGACGCTCCCGTTTCTTGATTTCTCTCAAAAGGCTTTCTGCCTCTTTTTTCGTATCTTCCGTCTCTTCCTGCATTTGGGCGATGGATTTCTTTAACCTGGCAAGTTTCTCCTCATCAATGGTATTTTTCTCAAATTCCTCAATGTCCCATATGGTCTGGTTGGAGGTGGATTCCTCATCAATCCATGCATTCAGGCGGTCTGCCGTCTGCTGCCATTTTACCACACTTTTATTTAAATGGTTCACCAGCTCCCTGGCTGACTCCAGCTGATTCTTTAAGTCCTCATATCCGGTGGAAGAAATCTGGCGGAGTAGCTCTTCTCCCTGCTTTGTCAGATCATTAATCTGAACATCCAGTCCTTCTTTCCGCTCTTCCTGACGGTTATACTCCTCCCCTGATAAACGGATCTTATCCTTCAGCGCCTGAATCCGGGTCTGATAATCCAGTATCTCCATTTTGCGGAAATAATAGGTGTTTGACCGGATCTCCTCATCCTTTTCCAGCACAGAATCGTAGAGCGATCTCATTTCCTTTAAATACCCAATCTCCACAAAGGTATCCTCGATCTTCTTTCTCATCCGCCCATACTGCATGACGCTTTCCTGCATGTCCTCAATGTGAATATCCTGTTCCATGCAGATATATTCCTTTACGAAATCCTCCAGCCGGATATTCATGCGGAACGGAATCGCCCGCTTAAAGAGCAGAGGAAACTTCTCCGAATCCAGTCCCCCCAGATAGACATCATACAGCTGTCTGCGGAACCGTTCGTTATGAGAGGTGGTAAAATACTCATCCTTCTCATAATGAACCTGAAGGTAAGAGGTCACTTCATCAATTGTCATGGTTCTTGTTCCGGTGCGGTATTCATTTTCCCACAACGGGCCTTTGTGCCAGAAAAACTTCCTTGATATATCATTGGTGGCTGTTTCCACATCAAAGATAATTCCCACACACTGGCATTCCCCGTTGTCTGTGCGCTTTAGCTCCAGAGCAATGGTGGTAGAGAAATTCTGGTTCCTTAAATAGGCAAATTCATTATTTTCTCCGATATTGACCATTCCCCGCAGATATTCGATCAGATTCCGGTCCGAATCGTCAGCAGCCGCTTTATTAAAGAATCCTCTTCCGTCTGTATTAGCATAAAGCAGGATCTGCATGGCATCAATGACCGTTGACTTACCGCTGCCGGAATGTCCTGTAAAAAAATTGATTTCTTCATGAAAAGACAGTGTCTTACGGGTAATGTAATGCCAGTTATTTAAAAGTATCCTGGACAATGCCTCAAAATTCTGATTCGTCATCGCTGTCTCCTTCTTCTTCAAATGATTCCAGCAGAGACCTTACGTCATCGCCAAATAAAACCACATTAATACTGGGGTAAATAATCATGCGGTTGTCCCCATCTAAATCTTCCAGTACATCAAGGGGCTCCAGAATCTGATATTTTTTCAGCAGAGCGATGGCACGGCGGATCTCCGTAACAGAAGGCTGCTTTTTGAAAAGCCTGTAATTGCCAAGCTTGTCGTGGATCTCGCTTATGGTGGTATAAACATTGATGCTGGTGGAAACTGCCGCCATCTGCTCATCGTAAATTAACTTCAGCACCAGTATGTAAAGGGTAGCAAGCTTTGGCAGCTTTTCTCCCATGGTGTCCTCACCCTGTATATAGATGAGACCCAGCTGGCTGTTCTCCAGCACATTAATACCGCTGACTGCCAGATACGCCCGGATAAACTCCAGGTGCTTGTTGCAGACCTTAAACTCCTGGTTATAAATAAAACGGCCGGAACGCTTGTCATACCGGTGTTCCAGAATAAAGGTCTGTTTTAACAGCAGCCGTATGGCATCTCTTAATTCCGCCTTCTCTCCCTGCAAAAGTCCGTCATAATATGGAATCTGGCTGATAGAGCCAGTATATTCTTCATTTGTCATACTTCATTCCTCCTTACAAATACCAGCCGGGGATAACGGTACTTCCCATTATCGACCAGCTCCGGATCCATATCCTCCACTTTATAAAGGCTTTTTCTCCTTATGGAATAATCATAAGCCAGAATCAGCTTTTCAAATTCCTCCGGTGTGCGGATGGTATCTTCCCTGACCTCCATGCGTCCATCTACCATGCGGGATTCAATATAGCTTTCAATTTCCTTCCTGCTGTAACGATTCTTCACCCGGTTTAAATTCAGAATCTCCTCTGCAGTCAGCTCCGTAGGTTCCTCATCCGGCACCAGTGTTTCCTTAAACTCCGTTCTGCTCTTTCTCTTTTTATAAATGGATTTGTCAGAAAGAATTGCCATCTGGGATAAGTTCATACAATTCCCCGCTTTTTCAATGGCTTCCTCCGGATCATCCACAAGAGATAAATGATTTAACAACCGGATCACAAGACCTTTCATGTTATCCTCCTGATTGAGAAGATAATTTAGCCTTGTTACCGTAGCACGGATGTAGCGGGAATGCTCCTTGTCCATATTGGAAATCCGGTGTTCGATGTGATCAAACCCCCGTTCTATCTGATCCAGCTTTTCAGCCACATCTGCAGCAGTCACCCGGTTAGCGCTTCGCCGGCTCATTTCTTCCATCCACCCAATATCGTCCCGCAAACTGCCAATCCACCGTTTAATATCATTTTTATAAAGATAAAAGTTATCCGACGTCTTCAAAATGTGGTACTTCTTTTTTACGATCTCTTCCACATAGCCTTCCAGATGCTCTTTTAACAGCTCCCCGTACGCTTTCTGCTCCAAAAGACTTGCAAAGAACTTATCCATGTTATGCAGCATATCCTGCAAAGACTTATTGAGCCGCTTTGTATTAACATAAGCCGTATTTAAAAGGCTGATTCCCGCCCTGGGATCATGTTTCAAAGAGAAAAGAATGGCGTAAATGTTCTGAATATAAATCTGTGTTTCATCCTCTTCGTCACTGGAAAGTTTAAAAAATGCCTCAATCATGACAGCGGCATAATCAGGAATTACGATATTCACCGTCATGGAGGCATAATCATCCACCTTGCGAAGCCAGCCTGCCCTCAAAAGCCAGTTTAATACTCTGGAAGCAGGGGGCAGTAATTCATCTGCCTCATCTTCCAGCTCATCCTGCCAGATCACCAGACGTTTCTGGACAAAATACTCCTCTAAAACCTGCAGACACACCTCACGGCTTAAAAAGTAGTTGCTGTATTCATATTCTTCGTTAATTCTTAAAAGGGCTTCTATGTAGGTCGACCGGTTTATGGAACGGAACAGTCCCCAGAAACGGTCCGGTATCTCATTCATCAGTATCATGGTTGTTTTGACTCATCTCCCATCACTTTGTTATTCCTATAAAAACAGACAGAAAGAAACGGCTATCATCCTACATGACAGCCGTTTGATTCTTCGTTCCTTATTGTATCTGATTCAAGGCTATTGCCTTTATTATACCAAAAATCTCCATTTGTTACAATCAGTTTGTGAAACGGTCAAACCATCATAACTCTGTTTTGTCCTCTGTGTCACCACGAAATTCTTCTGTTTTCGCCTTAACTTCCTCTTTCACCCAATCGGTCAATCCGTCTTTTGGCTCCTCAGATGACTCGTCATCTCCTGACTCTTCGTCTGTTTTCACCGGTTCCGGAATTCCTTTTGCTTCACGGAAGATCTTCATAAATTCTTTACCTGTAATGGTCTCTCTCTCGATTAAGAATTCTGCAATCTGATCCATGATGTCCCGGTTCTCCATCAGAAGATTCTTAGCTTCTTCATAAGCCTCTTTTAACATCTTCATGACTTCTTCATCGATCTGGGAGGAAGTTGCTTCTGCGCAGTTCATAACCATTCTTCCGCTTAAATACTGATCTTCTTTCGTAGCAAGACCGATCAGTCCGAATTTATCTGACATACCATACTGGGTAATCATGGCACGGGCAACCTTGGTGGCCTGCTCGATATCATTGGCTGCTCCAGTGGTAATGGAATCAAATACGATTTCCTCTGCCGCACGTCCGGCTAAGTAACCAACCAGCATGGCGTGAAGCTCTTTCTTGGAGTTTAAGAACTTCTCTTCCTCCGGCACATGCATTACATATCCCAGCGCTCCCATGGTTCTTGGAACAATGGTGATCTTCTGCACCGGTTCTGCATCCTTTTGAAGTGCGCTGACTAAGGCATGGCCAACTTCATGATAGGATACGATCCGTCTCTCTTCCTTATTAAGAACCCTGTCTTTCTTTTCCTTACCAACCAGGACAACTTCAACTGCCTCAAACAGATCCTTCTGGGATACTGCATGACGCCCGTTCTTTACTGCCAGAATGGCACCTTCATTAATCATGTTGGCAAGATCGGAACCAACAGCACCGGAAGTTGCAAGTGCAATGGCATCCAAATCTACTGTTTCATCTAAAAGTACGTCTTTCGCATGAACCTTTAAGATGTCCACACGGCCTTTTAAATCCGGCTTATCTACGATAATCCGGCGGTCAAAACGACCGGGACGGAGGAGTGCGGGATCCAGGATCTCCGGGCGGTTGGTAGCTGCCAGAACCAGAAGACCCTTGGAAGAATCAAAACCATCCATCTCGGAAAGGAGCTGGTTTAACGTCTGCTCTCTTTCATCGTTGCCGCCGCCAAATCTGGAGTCACGGCTCTTACCGATGGCATCTACCTCATCAATAAATATAATACAGGGAGCGGATTCCTGAGCCTGCTTAAATAAGTCACGGACACGGGAAGCACCAACACCCACAAACATCTCTACAAAATCTGAACCGGAAAGAGAATAGAAAGGAACATGAGCCTCACCTGCAACTGCCTTGGCAAGAAGCGTCTTTCCTGTTCCGGGAGGACCTACTAAAAGGGCTCCCTTAGGAAGCTTGGCACCGATCTTTGTATATTTTCCGGGATTATGAAGGAAATCAACGATCTCCGTTAAGGATTCCTTGGCTTCATCTTCACCTGCCACATCTTTAAAGGTGATTCCTGTTTCTTTCTGTACGTAGACCTTGGCATTGCTCTTTCCAACGCCCATCAGTCCGCCGCCGCCTACACGACGCATCATAAAGTTCAGTAAGAAGCCCATTGCTGCAAATAAAAGAAGATAGCTGACAATGGTCTGGATGAAAAAGTTTCCATCCCGGCGCGTCCTTACGGTTTCCACTCCAGCAGTACGAAGACGCTCTGCCAGGTTTAAATCGTTGTCCATTCTTACCGTATAATAGCTGACACCCGGTTTATATTCCTCCCAGGTCTTCTTGGGAGTAATGGTGATTCTGGTATCCTCGACTACAACCGATTCCACCTGTTTTTGATCTACCATATTCATAAAGGTATCGTAGCTTAATTCTTTATTCGTCCTCGTCGTTATGGCATTATGCAGATACGAGATGCCTGCTACCGCAATCAGAAACGCTGTAACCCAGATAACGATGGCCTGGGCATTCTTAGGCATTTTGTTATTCTGATTCTTGTTATCCATCTGTGTAAATTCTCCAATCCGGATAGTTTCTACCCATTCTATACCTCTATCATTATATTGTCATTCTCCCCATAAATCAAGAAAAGAATTATTAAATACTTATAAACACGCGGACTGGATGGAATTCACATTTTCAAATTTTTTAACGTTCTTCCCGGAAATAAGCCCGCCCCAGACTTGCAGGCGGCTGATGCTCTCTTTCCTTTCTAAGGCTTGTTATAATCAACACCACAATGGTCACTATATAAGGAAGTGCTTTAAAGATTTCCTGTGTGCTGCGGCTGAGTCCCGGAATGTATAAATAAAGGATGTAAAGACCGCCAAACAGAAGGGAACCCCAGATCGCATTTACCGGTTTCCAGAGAGCGAAAATAACCAGAGCAATGGCAAGCCAGCCTCTGTCTCCGAATCCATTATTTGTCCAGGTACCACCGGAATATTCCATTACGAAGTAAAGTCCGCCAAGTCCGCTTAAACCGCCTCCGATACAGGTAGCAAGATACCGGTAGGCCGTTACATGAATTCCTGCTGCATCTGCAGTAGATGGGCTTTCGCCTACTGCTCTTAAATTCAGTCCTTTTCTGGTTTTGTTTAAGAAAAAGGAAAGTAAAATCGCTAAAATAATGGCAAGATAGGTTAAAAAGCCATAAGAGAAAAACGCCTGACCGATCACACCCAGTTTGGAAAGTCCCGGTACCGGTGTCTTAAATGCTGCTCCGGTCGCTGCAACGGAAATCTGTCCAACTCCGCCAGCAAGCTTTGATAAGGAACCGCCGAAAAAGTTACCGAAGCCAACACCAAACGTGGTCAGTGCAAGACCGGTTACGTTCTGATTTGCACGAAGGGTAATGGTTAAAATACTGTAAATCAGACCGCCCAGTGCCGCGCATAAAAATGCACATAAAAATGATATAATAACGCCAACCAGACCGTTTGGCTGTGCCGTGTTATTCTCATAAAGGAAGGCGCCGATCAGTCCGGCAATTCCTCCCATATACATCATGCCCGGAATTCCAAGATTTAAGTTACCGGATTTTTCCGTCAGAATTTCTCCCAGGGCTCCATAAAGGATTCCGATTCCCTGACCAATGACTTTTTGAATAAATATTACCAAAAATCCCATGAACGTTTCTCCTTCCTATTCTTCTGACCCAGCCTGTTTTGCGCTTCTTATTCTTACTTTATAATCAATGAAAAATTCACAGCCCAGGATGAAGAAGAGAATGATACCGGTAATTACATCGGCGGCATTTTCGTTTAAATTGAACTGGGAAGCAATCTGACCTGCACCCTTTTGCATGAAAACCAGGAAAAAGGATACTAAAATCATGGCAAAGGTATTAAACTTACTCATCCAAGAAACGATAATGGCGGTAAAGCCTCTGCCTCCTGCTGTACTGGTGGAAATCGTATGGCTGGCTCCGCTTACAATGATAAAGCCAGCAATTCCGCAGACTGCACCGGAAATCGCCATGGTTCTCAAGATTACCTTCTTTACATTAATTCCGGCATATCTGGCAGTGTTGCCGCTTTCGCCCACTACCGCTATTTCATACCCCTGTTTGCTGTATCTTAAATAAATAAACATCGCCACAGTCAGAGCCAGTACAATCACCAGATTCCAGCCGTATTCCAGACCGAACAGCTTGGGAAGCCAGCCTCCCTTTGTCGCGGAATTTATGGTTCCTACAGAGTTGGAGCCTTTGGGATTTTCCCAGAAAATGATTCCAAAGGTGACAACCTGCATGGCAACGTAATTCATCATCAGGGTGAAAAGTGTTTCGTTGGTATTCCAGTAAGCCTTAAAAAATGCCGGAATGATTGCCCACACAAGGGCTGCCAGAGCGCTTCCTGCTAACATTAAAGGAAATAAAATCACAGGAGGAAGGGTATTTCCCAAATAAATCATCATAGCTGCAGAAGTCACGCCTCCGATGAGTATCTGTCCTTCTGCTCCGATATTCCAGAACCTCATCTTAAATGCAGGTGTAATACCAACTGCAATACAAAGAAGTACCAGCGTATCACGAATTGTCATCCATGCACGTCGCTTCGTTCCCACTGCTCCATCAAAAATTCCTTTATAAACCTCCACCGGATTCAGTCCTGTCAGAGCGATAATAACACCTGCGCAGACAACCAGAGACAGTGCCACGGCAATCAGACGGATCAGCCAGGCCTTCCATGGTTCTATGGCTTCCCGCTTTGTCATCTGAAAAACCGGTTCCCTTCCTTTACTCATGCTTGTGTTCCTCCTGTCTTCATCATCAGTTTTCCGATTTCTTCTTTTGTGGCAGTCCTTCCGTCTACAATGCCGCTGATTTCTCCGCCGCACATAACCAGAATTCTGTCACAAAGCTCCATCAATACGTCAAGATCCTCTCCTACACAGACAACCGCAGTTCCCTGCTTTTTCTGCTCATTGAGAAGATGATAAATGGTGTAAGAGGAGTGAATATCAAGTCCGCGTACGGGGTAAGCAACCAGCATAACTGCCGGAGCCAGAGAGATTTCTCTTCCTACCAAAACCTTCTGAACGTTACCACCGGAAAGCTTCCGCACGGGTACAGACGTTCCGGGAGTAGCAATCTCAAGCTCGGCAATCAGACGCTCGGCAAGACCCTTTGGTGCTTTTCTGTCAGCAAAAAACGGTCTGCCCTTCCGGTAGCTTCGAAGCATCATATTATCTGTCATATCCATGGCTCCTACAAGTCCCATTCCCAGCCGGTCCTCAGGAACAAAGGATAAACGGACTCCGATTCTGGCAATTTCTGCAGCTGACATGGAAGTCAGTTCCTTTTCCCCGCCCTCCGGTGGATAATAGGAAATGGAACCTTCTGCGGAAGGAACCAGGCCTGCAATTGCTTCTAAAAGCTCTCTCTGTCCGCTTCCTGCCACGCCTGCGATTCCAAGGATTTCACCGCTGTTAGCAGTAAAGGAGGCATTGTTTAACGTCTTTACCCCTTCCCTGCTGATACAGGTCAGTCCCTTTACATTGAGACGTTCTTTGGGGTTTACAGGGTCTGGACGTTCGATGTTTAAGCTCACTTTTTTTCCAACCATCATCTCGGTTAAGGATTCTTCTGTTGCATCTTTCGTCTCAATTGTGCCGATGTATTGTCCTTTTCTTAAAACAGCCACCCGGTCTGACAGGGAAAGAACCTCGTTGAGTTTATGTGTAATGATAATAATGGAATGACCTGCTTTTTTCATATTGCGCAAAACGGCAAACAGACGGTCAGCTTCCTGAGGGGTTAAAACGGCGGTCGGCTCATCAAGAATTAAAATATCAACTCCGCGGTAAAGCATCTTTACGATTTCAACTGTCTGCTTCTGGGATACGGACATTCGGTAGATTTTCTGGTCTGGATCCAGATCAAATCCATATTTTCCGGTCAGTTCATTGATCTTGTCATTCACTGCTTTCCGGTCCAGAATCTCTTTTCCAGGCAGTCCCAGAATGATGTTATCTGCTGCAGTAAGCACATCCACCAGTTTGAAATGCTGATGAATCATACCAATTCCCAGATCAAAGGAGTCTTTCGGCGACCGTATGGTGACCTCTTTCCCATGAATCAATATCTGTCCCTCATCCGGATAGTAAATACCCGAAATCATATTCATGAGAGTGGTCTTTCCGCTTCCGTTCTCACCCAGAATTGAGAGAATCTCTCCTTTTTTTAATGACAGGCAGACTTTGTCATTGGCAACTACCTGGCCAAACCGTTTTGTGATATTTTTAAGTTCAATGGCATTATTTTCGTTCACCCGGCTAACCTCCGTTTCATTTTTTCCTCATTTTTCCATTGTCTCATACAACCCAAAAAGCGGGCCAGATAGTCTGGCGCCGCTTTCTGTTCATTTCCGGCGAAATCTTATTTATCGATGGTAGTAATGCCATCAATTAAAATATCAAATGCCGGTGCGGATCCGTGCTCAGATTCATGGAAATAACCATCTTCAATATACTCAACATCGCTTCCGTCTTTTTTATAGGTCTCCAGTTTCTTACCGCCTACAGTGAAGGTAGAGGTATCAAATACATGAAGAGTTCCTGCCTTGATGGCATCTTCCACTTCTTTTACCTTCTCCTCTGTTCCAGGAGCTACAGCATCTTTGTTCAGTTCTGTAATGGAGTTTGCTCCCTCTTTGTATCCCTGGCACCAGTCAGTCTCAATGGCCTTGCCGTCAATGACACTCTGTACTGCGTAGGTTACATATGGGCCCCAGTCAATGGATGCAGAAGTAAGTGCTGTCTTAGGAGCAGTTGCGATCATGGAAATGTTATATCCAACGATGGGAACGCCTGCTGCCTCACATGCAGTAGGAGCACCGGTTGTATCAGCATGCTGGCTGATTAATACGCAGCCGTCTGAGATAAGGGCATCTGCTGCTTCCTTCTCAAGATCGAAGCTTGCCCAGCTGTTTGTATACTTAACTTCCATGGTTGCTTCCGGACATACGGAACGAACACCTAAGAAGAAAGAAGTATAGCCACTGATTACCTCTGCGTAAGGATAAGCGCCTACATAACCAACTTTTACTGCATCCTTATTTACTTTGCCGTCTTCTACCATCTTGTTTAACTTAAGACCTGCAACAACACCGGATACATAACGTGATTCGTAAACATTTGTAAAGTAGTTGTGCATGTTGCTCAGTCCGCTTGTTGCAGCCTGATAACCGGTTGCATGACAGAACTGTACGTCTGGATACTCTTTTGCAGCTTCCAGCATATAGGATTCATGTCCGAAACTGTTGGCGAAAATGATGTTACAGCCCTGATCAGCAAGATCCATGGCTGCGTCCTTACAGGTCTCATCTTCCGGTACATTCCATTTAATAATGATCTGATCGTCTGATAAACCAAGAGCCTTTTTCATTTCCATGGCTCCCTTGTAATGAGCTGCCGTATAACCCTCATTCTCATCACCAACATAGATAAATCCAACTTTTAAATCTTCTTTGGCAATTCCACCTTTGGCAGCAGCTTCTGTGGTTTCAGCTTTTGACTCTGTCTTGGCAGCTTCTGAAGCCTGTGTCTCTGTTTTCTCTGCTGCAGTAGTTGCTTTCGGAGCGGAGCTTCCGCACGCTGACAGGGACAGTGCCATTACACTTACAAGTGCAAGGCCGATCATTTTCCTCAATTTCATAGACTTTTCCTCCTTAAACATCAGCTGGGACCATGAAAAAATGCGTCAGGAAGGACCAATGGCTCACCTGACGCAATTGTCATACCCTTATTTAATGTAAAAATACATTTATTAGTATATCATTATTTTTTCGCTTGTCAATAAGGAACATTAATATCTGGACAAATTTTTATTAACCTCTGAGATGATTTCTTTGACCATTTCAGGACATAATATTCATAGTAAATGTTTCCACTTAATTATCTTAGTTTTTTTAATTTACCACTAGATTTTTTATTAAAAAAGACGTATAATACTTTTTTTGAAATTATCCCCATACCATCACAGAAGGAGGTTACACTGTTATGTCAGTGAAATACGTATTTGTCACCGGAGGCGTTGTTTCCGGACTTGGCAAAGGTATTACCGCAGCATCGCTTGGACGATTGTTGAAAGCCAGAGGCTACAAAGTAACAATGCAAAAATTCGATCCTTACATCAACATTGATCCAGGTACTATGAATCCGGTTCAGCATGGAGAAGTCTTCGTTACAGAGGACGGCGCAGAGACAGACCTTGACCTTGGTCATTATGAGCGTTTTATCGACGAAAGCTTAACAAAGAATTCCAATGTTACCACTGGTAAAGTTTATTGGAACGTACTGACCCGTGAACGGCGCGGGGATTTCGGGGGAGGCACCGTACAGGTTATCCCTCACATTACCGACGAAATAAAGAGCCGTTTTCACCGCAACCACAATTCCTCCGATACTGAGATAGCTATTATAGAAGTAGGCGGAACGGTAGGTGACATCGAAAGCCAGCCTTTCTTAGAGGCGATCCGACAATTCCAACACGAAGTAGGCCACGAAAATGCGATTTTAATCCACGTGACCCTGGTTCCATATCTGAAAGTTTCCGGCGAACTGAAAACAAAACCAACCCAGGCCAGTGTAAAAGATTTACAGGGAATGGGTATCCAGCCCGACATCATCGTATGCCGTTCCGAACTGCCCCTTGATGACGGAATCCGCAGCAAAATCGCACAATTCTGTAATGTTCCCAAGACACACGTAATACAAAACCTGGACGTGGAAGTATTATATGAACTCCCTCTTGTAATGGAAGAAGAACACCTGGCTCAGGTTGCATGCGAGAGCTTACATTTACCATGCCCGGAACCCGATTTAAAGGATTGGGCTGCGATGATCGACAACTGGAAGCATCCAGAGCATGAAGTGACCGTAGCTCTTGTAGGAAAATACATCCAGCTTCACGACGCTTATATTTCCGTAGTGGAAGCTTTAAAGCACGGCGGAGTCGAAAGCCGCGCAGACGTTCATATTAAGTGGGTGGATTCAGAGCTTGTTACCGACGAGAACGCTTCCGAATACTTCGGTGACGTAGACGGAATTCTGGTTCCCGGAGGTTTTGGAAGCCGCGGAATCGAAGGCAAGATATCCACAATCCGTTATGCAAGAGAAAACAACATTCCGTTCCTAGGTCTCTGCCTCGGTATGCAGATGGCAATCGTGGAGTTCGCCCGCCACGTAGTCGGTTTCAGTGACGCCCATTCCGTAGAGCTTGATGAAACCACCACTCATCCGGTCATTCATTTAATGCCTGACCAGAACGGGATTGAAGATATCGGCGGAACTCTCCGCCTTGGATCCTATCCATGCGTCCTGGACAAGTCATCCAAGTCCTTTGAAGTTTATGGAGAGGAGCTGATTCATGAACGTCACAGACACAGATATGAGGTAAATAACGATTACCGTGATGATTTAATTAAAGCAGGTATGAAATTATCCGGTATCTCACCAGATGGACGTATCGTGGAAATGATAGAAATTCCGGAACACCCCTGGTTTATCGCAACCCAGGGACACCCGGAACTGAAGTCCAGACCCAACAGGCCTCACCCCCTGTTCAGGGAATTCATCCGCGCTGCTGTTAATCATAGGTAGAATGTATTCATTTTTAATATGGGGTCCGCACTCTCTCACTGAGAGGCGGGCTCTTTTTTTACTCATTATGAAATAGCGTTTCCCATCAGGACCAGCATGCTCCAATATTTCCATAAATCCACCAACGGTTTTAAGCCCCTCTTCAAAAACAATGCTTCATTTTCATTCTGAAAATAAGAATTTACTTTATATTATTATTTTCTTTCATTTTTTTCTTGCACTTTTCTCATCTTCTGCTATAATATAATGCAACGTGTGTCTACACGGAGGACACTTGTTCTCGCATGAGATACACAAAAAGGAGGATAAAATTATGAAATTGAAAAAAGTATTTGCACTGACTATGGCTGCATGCTTAAGCGCCAGTGTAATCGCCGGATGCAGTTCCAGTCCCCAGTCTGCAAAGGATAACGGTGAGAAGATAATCAAGATCGGAGTTTTTGAACCAACCACCGGAGAGAACGGCGGCGGCGGTATGCAGGAAGTATTAGGTATGCGTTATGCAAACCAGACTCATCCAACTGTAAAGATCGGCGGAGAGGAATATAAGGTTAAATTAGTGGAGGTTGATAATAAATCTGATAAGACAGAAGCCGTAAACGCAGCGCAGAAGCTTGTCAGCGAAAAAGTATCCGTTGTACTGGGCAGTTATGGTTCCGGTGTATCCATTGCAGCCGGACAGATTTTCGCAGATGCAAAGATTCCTGCAATCGGAGCTTCCTGTACCAATCCTCAGGTTACTCAGGGCAACGATTTCTATTTCCGTGTATGCTTCTTAGATCCGTTCCAGGGAACTGTTATGGCAAACTACGCCAATGACAACGGAGCGAAGAAAGCGGCCATTATCACCCAGCTTGGTGACGACTATTCCTCCGGACTTGGTTCTTTCTTTAAAACAGCATTTACAAAACTTGGCGGAACCATTGTAAGTGAAGAACAGTTCCAGACCAACCAGACAGATTTCAAGGCAATTTTAACCAATATCAAGGCACAGAACCCTGACATCATCTTTGCACCATCTTCCATTACATCGGCTCCGCTTATTATTAAGCAGGCCCGCGAGCTTGGTATTACCGCAACCATTGCCGCAGGTGATACATGGGAGAACTCAACCATCATTGAAAATGCAGGCGATTCTGCAAATGGCATCGTACTTTCCACTTTCTTTGATGAGGCAGAACCGGCTAACGATGAAGCTGCTTCTTTCATCTCCGGATTCAAGACATACTTAAAGGAGCAGAAACAGGACGAAATCATTCCTGCCGTATCAGCTCTTGGTTATGACGCTTACCTTTGCGCACTTAAAGCAATTGAAACTGCAGGCTCCACAGATGGCACCGCAATCCGCGATGCATTAAAAGGTGTTACCATAGACGGTGTCACTGGAAACATTTCCTTCGATGAAAACGGCGACGCAAAGAAAGATATGGCATTTATCAAGACCGTTGAAGACGGCAAGTTTAAATTCTTAACAACAACTACAGTAAAATAAACGCACATACCGCGACAAAGCAGTCACGAACGGATGAGTGGGGACGTATTTCTTTCCCCACTCGTTCCATTTGGAGGCTGATTTTATGCATATTCCATACTAAACAGATAGGAGGCATTTTGCCACATGAGTCTTTCAACCTTCTTACAGCAGTGCCTGACCGGTATCTCCTTAGGCGGTGCTTACGCACTGATTGCCATTGGTTACACACTGGTTTACGGCATCCTGCGGCTCATCAATTTCGCACACGGTGACATCTTTATGATGGCAGGCTATTTTATGATTTTCGCAATGGCAACGTTTCCATGGTATATCGCCATTCCCATCGTCTTACTCATCACCGTCTTTTTAGGTGTTTCCATTGAGCGGGTGGCATACCGTCCTTTACGTACCGCACCAAGAATGTCCGTTATGATTTCTGCAATCGGTGTTTCCTACCTGCTGCAGAACCTGGCTACTTACTTATTTACGGCACTGCCAAAGGGCTATCCGGAAATTCCGTTTTTAAAGAAGATCTTTAAAATCGGCGGCCTTTCCGCATCTTTCGTAACATTTCTCACACCAGTACTTACTTTAATCATTGTATACGCCCTGATCGTTCTCATTAATAAAACAAAAATCGGAATGGCAATGCGTGCCGTTTCCAAGGATTACGATACTGCTTCCTTAATGGGAATCAAGATCAACCGCGTTATCACCTTTACATTTGCCATCGGTTCTCTTTTAGCTGCTGTAGGCTCAATCCTGTATTTTACAGACCGTATGACCGTTTTTCCATTCTCCGGCTCTTTACCTGGTCTGAAATGTTTCGTAGCAGCAGTTTTCGGAGGTATTGGAAGCATTCCCGGCGCTGTAATCGGCGGATTTATCCTGGGACTTGGGGAAACAGCTCTGGTTGCCATGGGTTATTCCACGTTCAGCGACGCATTTACCTTTGTTCTGTTAATCATGATTCTCCTGATCAAGCCTACCGGCCTGTTCGGTGAGAAGACAACCGATAAAGTGTGAGGTGTCATCTATGAAAAAGAAAGCATTTTCCAAAAACAAACTCTATACCCTGATCGCTTTGCTGTTCATCATCGGCATCCTGGGCTTTTTACAGGCTAACAGCGCCCAGTACAGCTATCAGATCTCTATACTGGAACGAAGTGCCATTTATGCAGTGGTAGCCGTTTCCATGAACTTACTTACTGGATTTACCGGTCTGTTCTCTCTTGGCCAGGCAGGTTTTATGGCAATCGGAGCTTATACAGTTGCCATTCTTACCATCCCTGCGGAAACCAGAGCCAGCGTTTACTATGTAGACGGCATTGCTCCTTTCCTGGCAAACCTTCAGTGCCCTTACTGGCTTGCACTGATTATTGCAGGACTGTTTGCCGCAGGAGTTGCGGCCCTGATCGGCATTCCGGTTCTCCGCTTAAAAAGCGATTATCTGGCAATTGCAACTCTGGGATTTTCCGAGATTATCCGTGCGGTAATCGCTGCCCCCCAGTTAAACAAGGTAACAAACGGTTCTTACGGATTAAAAAGCATTCCTGGTTTCCCAAACCTGTTTGTGGCATTCGGACTTTGTGCCCTTTGTATCCTGTTAATGGTACTTTTAATCAATTCCTCTTACGGCCGGGCGTTTAAGGCTCTCCGGGAAGATGAGGTGGCAGCACAGGCCATGGGACTGAATCTGTTTCGTTATAAAGAGCTGGCATTTATTATCTCCTCTTTTTTCACTGGTGTAGGCGGAGGTCTTCTGGCCATCTTCATGCGTTCCATTGAATCCAAGACCTTTTCCATTAACCTGACCTATGATATTCTGCTGATCGTGGTTCTGGGCGGTATCGGCAGCGTTACCGGCAGCGTAATCGGATCTTTCCTGGTTACTGCAGGCAGGGAATGGCTGAGATTCTTTGACAATCCACTTTACATTGCAGGCGTTCAGATTCCACTGTTCCGTTCCGGTTTTCGTATGGTTATCTTCTCCATTCTTCTTATGGCAGTGGTACTCTTCTACCGCAGAGGTATTATGGGAAGCAACGAATTTTCCTGGAATGGATTGTTCCGGCTGATAAAAGGAATCCCTGGCAGACTAAAAAAGAAAAATAAAGCACAGAAGGGAGAAAACGCATAATGTCAGCGACAGCAAAAAACCGTGCAAATGTACTTCATATGCAGGACGTTACCATGCAGTTCGGCGGTGTTGTGGCGGTAAACGGCTTAACTCTCGACGTAAATGAGGGGGAAATCGTTGCTTTAATCGGCCCGAATGGTGCTGGAAAAACCACTGCATTTAACTGTGTGACCGGTATTTATGAACCCACCTTCGGACAGGTGGACTTTATGGGCGAAACCATTCTCTCCAACACTCCCAAGGGTAAGATGCAGAAAATGTATCTGGGAGAAGTAAAACCCAGACCGCTCTCCATTGTACGCAACACACCGGATATTATAACAAAAAAAGGAATTGCCCGTACCTTTCAGAATATCAGGCTGTTTGGTCAGCTGACTGTTTTTGACAACGTACTGATTGCAAAGCATATGAGGGCAAAACAGAACGTATTCTCTGCGACTCTGCGTTTAAACAGCAGGGAAGAAGCCAGAATGCGGGAAGAAACCTCCGCTCTTTTAGAAGAGCAGAACTTACTCAATTTAAAAGATGAAATTGCCTCTTCTCTTCCTTACGGCCTTCAAAGACGTCTGGAAATTGCCAGAGCCCTTGCTACGGAGCCGAAATTTCTCCTTCTTGATGAACCGGCTGCAGGCATGAATCCCCAGGAGACCCAGGAGCTGACTGATTTTATCAAACAGATCCGGGATTCCTACCACCTGACTGTATTAATGATTGAACACCATATGGATCTGGTTATGCAGATCTCCGACCGCATCTACGTTCTGGATTTTGGTAAACTGATTGCACAGGGTACGCCGGATGAAATCCAGAATAATGAACGGGTAATTGAAGCATATCTGGGGGTGAGCGACGATGCTGAAGATTGATAACTTAAGAGTAAACTACGGCGGAATCGAAGCCGTGAAAGGAATCTCCTTTGAAGTACCGGACAAAAGCATTGTGACCTTAATCGGAGCAAACGGAGCTGGAAAAAGTACCACTCTCCGCTCCATCGTAGGTCTTGCAAAGCCCTCTGCCGGAAGCAGCATCACGCTGGACGGACAGGAATTAATCGGTATGGATACACCAGACATTGTGGCAAAGGGAATCGCACTGGTTCCTGAGGGGCGCCGGGTATTTCCGGATATGACAGTAATCGAGAATATTAAAATCGGGGCCTATTTAAGAAATGACAATCTGGATGAGGATATTAACTGGGTCTATGATTTATTCCCACGGCTTAAGGAACGAAGCTGGCAGCTTTCCGGAACTCTCTCCGGAGGGGAACAGCAGATGCTGGCAGTTGCCAGAGCACTTATGAGCCACCCGAGAATCCTCATGATGGATGAACCGTCTCTTGGTCTTGCACCACTGATTGTAAAGGATATCTTCTCAATCATTAAAGAGATCAATAAAAAGGGTGTGACAGTCCTCTTAATCGAGCAGAACGCCAACATGGCGCTTCATACCGCTGATATAGGATATGTACTGGAAACCGGACGGATCACCATGTCAGGACCTGGTAAAGAGCTTCTTGCAGATGAATCCGTAAAAGCCGCTTATCTGGGAAAAAAGAAAGATTAACAAAAAATGCAGACAGGAATATGACTGATTGTCATACATCTGTCTGCGTTTTTTTAATTAATCGATTACCCGTCGTATGGTAACCGGTTTTCTGTAATTCCAGGAGGAAATTTTAATCCCGCTTCTTCGGTTGGCCGCATGAACAATCTTTCCCTGCCCGATATACATGGCAACGTGATCGATTTCCCTGCCGCTGGCATAAAATAAGAGGTCACCCGGTTCCATGCTGGAAGACGGAATCGCCTGTCCCTCGGCAGCCTGCTGCCTGGAGGTACGATCCAGCTGGACGCCTGCCGCATGCTCCATCACATATTGAATGAAGCCAGAGCAGTCAGCGCCTGTGTTGGGGTTTGTTCCGCCCCAGCGGTATGGATTTCCAACGAATTTCACCGCATAGCTTACGACCTGGGTTCGCAGATCCCCATTTTTCTCTGCCTCCGGAATGGTATAGGCAATGGTTGCGTTCTCCGGCGCATAAGCATACGCAATTTGTCCGTTGTATTGAATTTTGGCCCAGCCTCCGTTACGGGAAATGTAACGGTACGTTTCGCCTTCATGAATTCTTCCAACAATTTCCGAATTCATATCAGGCTGTTTGCGGACACGAAGGGTCTCAATGTCTACCCGGAGCATCAGCTGCATATCGTAATATGCGATTGCTCTGGCCTCCTGCCCAGTGGCTAAGTATTTTCCGTATACATAACCGGTTACCTGCCCTGATTTTATTTTATACCAGCCATTCTCTTCCGACAGCACACTGCTGCCTGCATGGCTTCTTAATTTCCCTACGATTTCCGCATCGTTCTTTGGTTCTTTCCTGATGTTCAAGGAATCCTCCACAACTGCTACTCCAAGGTTGTTAAAAATAGTGTTGAAGGTTCCATACCTCACTTTTTCCTGCGTAAGACCGGCCGTGTCTCCCGTTGACTTCTGCTCTCTGGATTGCTGATATTGATCCATATAAACCTCCACGCCTGCTACAGGCGATCCGGTTCTGACGTCAGTCTCTGTTCTTGCGGCCTGTACATCTGCTGTTCCCATCCATACGGTACACCCGCAGGCGATGGCAAAGCCAAGTACTTTCCATGCTTTGTCAGTCATATGCACTTTCCTTCGCAAGTTTTTTAATTGTGAAACGGGCGGTGAAAATGCCCTTTTCCTACTGCAACTGAGTGATTTCTGTTTCAGGCAGGTTCTTCAAATATTCTAATCCCAGTTCCCTGTCTTTTCCTATCTGTTCTTTTAACTGCTCAAGCCCCTCAAATTTCCGTTCCGGACGGATGAAGTGTAAAAGCTGTACCTCTATAGTCTTTCCATAAATATCCTGATTTATACCAAAAATGTAAGTTTCTGCACCTACTGGAGAAATCCCCTCTACTGTAGGTTTTCTACCAATATTGGTAATCCCCCCGTAATAAGTTCCATCTACGTAAACACGGGACACATAAACACCAAATACAGGCAGATGTTTTTCCGGAGGAGGAAGGATGTTGGCAGTTGGAAACCCAAGGATGGCTCCGCCGATATGGTTGCCGTGCACCACCTCACCATGAATGGCATAAGGTTCTCCCAGCAGCTCATTGGCTTTTTCCATATTTCCAAGATCCAGCTGCTCTCTGACGTAAGTGCTGCTGATATCCCGGTGCTCGTCCTGCTCTTTTGGAATCACAATCAGTTCATAGCCATATTTGCTTTTTAACTGCTCTAACAGTGCCGCATCTCCTGCACCCTTATATCCAAAGGAGCAGTCTGTCCCCACAACAATGGTTCTGGCATTCATCTGTCCCACAAGAATCTGTTTTACAAATTCTTCTGGCTCCATTCTGGCTGTTTCTTTGGTAAAGGGGTATTCCACCAGATAGTCAATTCCTGCTCTCTCCAGATTGTTTTTCCGCTCCAGATTGGTGGTAATTACCTTCTGAAGTACTCCGTTTACAAGAGTGCCGGGAGACATGTCAAACGTAAATACTGCCGTCCTGTATCCCGTTTCTTTCTTAATTTCCAGCATTTGCTGCAATAATTTTTTATGGCCTCTGTGACGTCCGTCAAATTTGCCCAGAGTCACCACGGCCGGCTCTTCGATCTGAAACACTCTGGTCCCAGTGATATATTCCATCATCTGCTTCCTCCCAGAAAAACCTTCTGAGGCTTTAAAAGACTTCCTTCCTCATTTGGTTCATAGACTCCGATAAACTCCATGGTGCTGTCATAAACCCGGACAGGACCATCAGAGATCTGGTATTCTCCTTCTGCCTGGTTACGCATAAAAGGATTGCCGTTATGGACCAGTTTGTCAAACTCCTCTTTCATCACCAGCTGGGGATAGGATGAAAAAACCTTGTCCACTGCCAGAATGTGCTCTCCCAGGCTTCCGTCATCCCGTAACTGTTCGATCTGGGTAAGTGTAAGACTGTCCTCTAACACAAAATCTGACACTCTGGTTCTTAAAAGGGATTCCATGCATCCGCCGCATCCCAGTTTTTTACCGATATCATAGCAGAGTGTGCGGATATAGGTTCCTTTGGAACAGCTGACTGTAATGGTCACTCTGGGTAGATCCATCCGTTGGATCCGGATATCCAGAATTTCCACAGGTCTTGCTTTCCGTTCTACCTCTTTCCCCGCTCTTGCCAGTTCATAAAGCTTCTTTCCATCTACCTTTAATGCAGAATACATGGGGGGAACCTGGTCATAATGACCCAGAAAGCTCATAACTGCAGCCTTTACCTCTTCTTCCCCTGCCTCTACGGGATACGTATTTAATACAGTTCCTGTAGTATCCTGGGTATCCGTCTCCATACCAAGAAGGAGCACTGCCTCATAGGTTTTCGTTTTATCTGTTAACATGTCACACAGTTTGGTTGCTTTACCAAGACAGACAGGAAGTACTCCTTCTGCGTCCGGGTCCAGGGTTCCTGTGTGGCCAATTTTTTTCTGTTTTAAAATACCTCTCATTTTCGCCACGACGTCATGAGAGGTAAAGCCTTTTTCTTTATACACATTAATAATACCGTCTGCCATTGCCTGTATCTCCTAATTAAGCTGCTTTGCTATCTGATCTGACAGATTGTTGATCACGTCGTGAACACTTCCTGTCATAGTACAGCCGGCTGCTTTTTTATGTCCGCCCCCGCCGAAATAAACGGCAATTTTACTTACATCAAGCTCTGTGGTGGAACGAAGGCTTACCTTATATTCCCTGCATGCTGTTTCATAGATAAAAATGGCACACTCCACGCCTTCTGTAATTCTTAGCTGGTCAATGATTCCATCCATATCGGCGCTGCCGACTTCATAAAAATCCATTTCTTTTTTGCTGATGGCACTGAAAATGCACCTGCCGTCATGAAAGGTGATGCTCTCTAATAAAGCTCTCCCTAAAATCTGATTCTGGATATAAGTCTTTCTGTAAAAGCTGTCATCGATAATGCTGGAAAAATTAATTCCTTTTCCCATCATCTTTCCCGCAATTTCCATGGTTTTGGCTGATGTACAGTCATACTTGAAAACACCGGTATCATGAATGATTCCGGTATAGATACACTCTGCCACTGCTTTGCTGATCCTGCTTTCATCAAGGAGACCATATAAAACTTCACAGGTGGAGCTTGCATCGCCTTTTACTACATTCTCTGTCCCATAACCAATATTGGTTATATGGTGGTCTACACACAGGCTTTTTTTCGCTGTGTTTAAGTACTTAACCGCCTCGCCAAAACGAAGCGTGTCACTGCTGTCTAAGCAGATACAAAGGTCATAGCTTTCGTCTCTGCCAAAGTCACTGACAATGCGGTCAATATTTTTTAAATATGAAAATTTCACAGATGGTTCTTCTAAATAAACCACTGCATGAATATCCGGATAATTTTCTTCCAGATAATTATAGACAGCCAGACAGGAACCGATACAGTCCCCATCCGGCCTTACATGGCCAAGAATCGCCACATCTTTCACATCTTTGAGAATTGTTTCAAGGAAACTCACAATGGCACCTCCTTACTCTTTGATGTCTTTCGTAACCTCGTCAATGAGTCTGGACATATTCACTCCATATTCAATGGACTGGTCCAGTATAAATTTGATCTCGGGTGTATTTCGCAGATTGACTCTCCGGGCAAGCTCCCGGCGAATGTAGCCTTCTGCACTTTTCAGTCCTTCGATGGTTGCTTTTCCTGCTTCTTCGTCGCCCAGAATGCTGATATAAGCCTTACAGAATTTTAAATCAGGAGTTACTTCAACCGAAACAACAGTCGTCATTGGATGAATTCTTGGGTCCTTGATTTCCAGACGGATGATCTGGCTTAATTCCTTCTGTACTTCCATATTAATTCTGGTATTTTTTATACTGTTTTTACGCATCTTATTCCTTTCGCTGTCTGCCCGCATATTCAAAAAGACCAGCCCGTTTTAACGGGCTCATCTTTTGAACGTTCATGGGAGGGTTCCTAGCGTGGAACCTCCACCATGGCATATGCTTCAATCATGTCATCTTCCATAATATCATTAAATTTCTCAAATACAAGACCGCACTCATAACCGGTAGCAACTTCTTTTACATCATCTTTAAATCTCTTTAAGGATGCAAGAGGACCATCATAGATCTTCTCTCCCTGACGGGTGATGCGTACGCTGCAGCCTCTCTGGAATTTACCGTCCATTACGTAAGAACCTGCAATGGTACCAACGCCGGAAGCCTTAAAGGTCTGGCGCACAACGGCATGACCGATGATCTTCTCTTCAAAGATCGGATCTAACATACCCTTCATAGCGGATTCCACGTCTTCAATGGCCTGATAAATTACCTTGTAGAGTCTTAAATCTACTTTCTCTCTGTCTGCGATTGATTTTGCAGTTACATCAGGTCTTACATTGAAACCGATGATAATCGCATTGGATGCAGACGCCAGAGAAACGTCGGATTCATTGATGGCACCAACACCGCCATGAATCACCTTAACCATAACTTCTTCATTGGACAGCTTCACAAGACTCTGTTTTACTGCTTCTACAGAACCCTGAACATCTGCTTTTACAATGATAGGAAGTTCTTTTACATTACCAGCTTTAATCTGGGTGAACAGATCATCCAGTGAAAGCTTCGCTTTTGTATCTTCTAACAGACGGTTCTTTCCTTCAGAGATAAATGTTTCTGCAAAGTTTCTTGCTTCTTTCTCATTCTCTGTGCTGATCAGGACATCACCTGCACCAGGAACGTCATTTAAGCCTAAAATCTCTACCGGAGTAGATGGGCCTGCTTCTTTTACTCTCCGTCCCTTATCATCCATCATGGCGCGGACTTTACCGTAGCAGGAACCTGCAGTAACCGTATCGCCTACGCGAAGGGTTCCCTTCTGTACCAGAACGGTAGCAACCGGTCCCTTGCCCTTATCAAGTTCTGCCTCAATAATGAGACCTCTTGCACGGCGGTTAGCATTGGCTTTTAATTCTTTTACTTCTGCAGTCAGAAGAATCATCTCCAGAAGTTCTTTGATTCCTTCTTTAGTATGTGCAGATACAGGAACAAATATCGTACTGCCGCCCCAATCTTCTGGAATCAGTTCGTACTCAGATAACTCCTGTTTCACTTTGTCAATGTTTGCACTTGGCTTATCAATCTTATTGATGGCAACAATGATCTCAACTTCTGCTGCTTTTGCATGGTTGATGGCCTCGATTGTCTGAGGCATTACTCCATCGTCTGCTGCTACAACCAGGATAGCAATATCGGTAGACTGGGCACCTCTCATACGCATGGCTGTAAACGCTTCATGGCCGGGTGTGTCGAGGAATGTGATCTTCTGTCCGCTGATATCAACTGTATAAGCACCGATGTGCTGGGTAATACCGCCTGCCTCTCTGGAGGTAACGCTGGTCTGACGGATTGCATCAAGAAGAGAAGTTTTACCGTGGTCTACATGGCCCATAACGCAGACAACCGGTGGTCTTGCTGCCATATCTTCTACGTTTTCTTCTTCCTCTTTCAGAAGCTCTTCAATAACATCGATCTTCACTTCTTTTTCGCAGAGTACTTCGTATTCCATTGCGATCTCTTCTGCCTGCTCAAAGTCAATCTCTGTATTGAGGGTAACGATCTTGCCCTTTAAAAACAGCTTCTTAACGATGGCAGATGGCTGAAGCTTCATCTTCTCTGCCAGTTCTTTTATGGTTAAAATCTCAGGTACGATAATGGTCTTGATTTCCTCAACCTTAGGCTCTACATGAACCGGAGGCAGAATCGGAGCTTTTCCTGCTTTTCCGCCCTTGGCAGCTGTTCTTCCCTTGCTTGCATCTTCTTTATCTCTCTTATCAAACCTGTCATTCTTGTAGTTATTCTTTGTAGCTCTGTTGCTGGTAGGCTTTGCCTGGATTGGGGTATCAAAAGACTTTGGTGCTCCGTCTCTGCTGGTACGTGCTCCCTGTGGTCTTCCTCCACGGGTGTTATCGCCGTCCTTGTCATTCTGATAACCGCCCTGACCCTGGGGTCTTCCGTATCCGTAACCGCCCTGACCCTGAGGTCTGTTTCCCTGGTAACCGCCCTGACCCTGGGGTCTTCCGTATCCGTAACCGCCCTGACCCTGAGGTCTGTTTCCCTGGTAACCGCCCTGACCCTGGGGTCTGTTTCCCTGGTAACCGCCCTGACCCTGGGGTCTTCCGTCACGATTTCCCTGGTAGCCGCCCTGGCCCTGAGGTCTTCCATCACGATTTCCCTGGTAGCCGCCCTGACCCTGGGGTCTGTTTCCCTGGTAACCGCCCTGGCCCTGAGGTCTTCCATCACGATTTCCCTGGTAGCCGCCCTGGCCCTGAGGTCTGCTTCCCTGGTAACCGCCCTGACCTTCTGGTCTTCCTTCCCGGTTTCCCTGGTAGCCGCCCTGGCCCTGAGGTCTGTTTCCCTGGTAACCGCCCTGACCCTGTGGTCTTCCGTCACGATTTCCCTGGTAGCCGCCCTGACCCTGAGGTCTGTTTCCCTGGTAACCGCCCTGACCCTGAGGTCTTCCTTCACGGTTTCCCTGGTAGCCGCCCTGACCCTGAGGTCTGTTTCCCTGATAGCCGCCCTGACCCTGAGGTCTTCCTTCACGGTTTCCCTGGTAGCCGCCCTGACCCTGAGGTCTGTTTCCCTGGTAGCCACCCTGTGGTCTGTCTTCACGGTTTCCCTGGTAGCCGCCCTGTGGTCTGTCTTCGCGATTTCCCTGATAGCTTCCCTGTGGTCTGTCTTCACGTGTTACTGTACTATGTTCTCTTACTGTACTCTCTGATGTCTGTTCCGTCTTTTTCTGCATGTCATCTCTCTGTCCCATATTCTGTGCAGGCTTCTGTGCAGGTCTTGATGTACCCTGGCCCTGTGGTTTCATCTGTGCATTCTGCGGTCTGAATACAGCCGCTATTTTTTTCTTTGGTGCTTCGGAATCATCACCGCCTGGTGTTTCCGTACGTGCAGGTGAAGTTCCTCTTCCTGCGCCTACTTCTTTTTTTACAATTGATGCCTGTTCATCGGTGATGTTTGAAGAGCTTTTTAAATTTATATTATGTTTTTCCAATATATCCAGTATCTCCTTACTCGTGTCTTTTCCCAGTTCTTTTGCCAGATCATAAACTCTCATGCTTTCCTCCATTCTGTGCACATTCTGCAGCACATACTGGTAGATGTGAAGGCTCATTCTCACACTCACTACCTGCATTTGTATTCATTAGTTTCTCGATTGCCTTAGCAAACCCATTATCCACGACAGCAAGAGACGCCCTCATCTCCTTACCCATAGCGTGACCCAGTTCTTCCTTTCTTCCAAAGAAATAAATTGGTACCTTATAGTAAGTACACGTATTGGTAAACATCTTCCTTGTATTGTCTGAGGCTTCCTCAGAAACGATCACTAACGATGCTTTTCCTGCCTTAACGGATTTCTCAGTCATGAACTCTCCGCTTGAAATCTTCCCGGCTTTCGTTGCAAGCCCGATCAGATTCAGAATTTTCTGTCTGTTAACCAAACTGCTCCATCTCCCTTTCCAACGCTTCGTAAACTTCTTTTGGAATCGACATTTTAAAGGAACGCTCCAAGCCCTTGCTTTTTACCGCTTTTTTGAAGCATTCCATAGAAGGACATAAATAAGCTCCCCGTCCATTCTTACGCCCGGTTCCATCAAGAACAAAGCTGTCTTCCGAAGTTTTTAAAACACGTATCATCTCTTTTTTATTTTTCATCTCACCGCAGCCGATACACTGTCTGAGCGGTACCTTTTTTGTACTCACGTCTCCATCACATCCTAATTATTATTCCTGGTAGCTGTCTTCGGACTCTTCTTCCTGAAATTCACCCTGCAACGCTTCCTCGAAGGAGCTGCTGCCGTTGTTTGCACTGTCCTGATATTCCAGACCAAGTTCTTCAAAAAGACCAAGTTCTCTTGCCTGTGTTTCACTCTTAATATCAATCTTGTAGCCAGTAAGTCTTGCCGCAAGTCTTGCATTCTGACCTTCTTTACCAATTGCCAGTGACAGCTGATAATCCGGTACAATCACCTGTGCCTCTTTGGATACTTCGTCAGCCACAACGCAGATTACCTTTGCAGGGCTGAGTGCATTCTCAATTAAGTAAGCTGGATTGTCATCCCAGTTAATAATATCGATTTTTTCTCCCCTTAACTCGTTTACAATGGAATTCACTCTTGCTCCGTTTAAACCAACGCAGGCACCTACCGGATCAACGTTGGTGTCATTGGATTTTACGGCGATCTTGGTTCTGGAACCAGCTTCTCTTGCGATTGCCTTAATCTCTACCGTTCCGTCCTTTACTTCCGTTACTTCAGACTCAAACAGACGTTTTACCAGATCCGGATGAGTTCTTGATACAGAAATTCTTGGTCCTTTGGGTGTATCCTTCACCTCCAGAACAAAAACCTTGATTCGCTCTGTCGCCTTGAATACTTCTCCCTTTACCATCTCCGTTTCATTTAAAATGGCGTCTACCTTGCCTAAGTTGATACTGACGTTTCTTCCCAGATATCTCTGTACAATACCAGTAACGACTTCCCGCTCCTGACAGTACCAGTCGTTAAACAGTGATTTTCTGCCTTCTTCGCGGATCTTCTGCAGAATCACGTTCTTCGCATTCTGTGTGGCAATTCTTCCAAACTTTTTCGAGTCTATAGGACAATGAATCACATCTCCGAGATCGTATTTGGGATCTGTCATCTTTGCATCTGCCAGGCTGATCTGCAGCAGAGGATCTTCAACTGTCTCCACCACTTCTTTTTCTGCAGAAACGTTAAAATCACAGGTATCGCGGTTGATGCTGACTTTAATATTATCCGCTTTTCCGAAGTGGTTCTTGCAAGCAGTAAGGAGGGAATTCTCTATTGCTTCCAACAGGGTCTCCTTGCTGATACTGTTCTCCTTTTCCAGAATATTCAGTGCTTCTAACAGTTCCTTATTCATTTTTTTATCCTCCTAATATCTCTTACTGTTTAGAAATCAAATGCCAGCCGGATCAGTGCGATCTCCGGTCTGTTGAGCGTAAGCTCTGCTCCATCTTCCTGGGCAATGGTTACAGTGTCCTTGTCAAAGGATATCAGCGTACCAGTAAAGTCCTTTTGTTTGTTCAAAGGCTTATACAGCTTAATATCCACATCTTCTCCGATGCTTCTGTTAAAATCCTTATCTTTCTTTAAGGGTCTGCCAAGTCCCGGGGAACTGACCTCCAGAATGTAGCTGTCTGCAATAAAATCTTTTTCATCCAGCCAGTCTCCCAGCTTTCTGCTTATAATTTCACAGTCATCAACTGTAATTCCGCCTTCTTTATCAATATAAGCCCGTAAATACCAGTTTCCCGCTTCTTTTACATATTCCACGTCAACCAGTTCGAAATTGTTCTCTTTCATAAGGGGCATTAAAAAGCTTTCTGTCTTTGCCTCATACTCTTCTCTTTTAGCCATTTTCTTCCCACCTTTCCAAACAAAATGGAAAGAGTGGACTTCCGCCCACTCTCTATCAGTCAAACATGCTTGTTATCTTGAATAGTATAACACCCTTTTCCTGGCATTGCAAGGGTTTTTCTGGTTTTTTTCTGATATTTCCGTATATTATTCGAATTTCTTAAATTGTTTCGATTACGAGAGAGGACAAAGTTTTCTTCACAATCCCTTTATTTGTACATATTATAACACTATATCAGAGTTAGTTCTGTCAAATAAGGAGGACCCATGAAACCAAAACTGGAAGTTTCCGGGCTCAGTTACTCCTATCATTCCCTTGAGGGTGAGACACTGGCCCTTTCCAATATATCCTTTACTGCTGACAACGGGGAATTCCTTGCTGTAGTCGGTCCCTCCGGCTGCGGGAAATCGACCCTGTTATCACTTTTATGCGGACTGCTGATTCCCGATGAGGGCGACATTTTAATCGACGGCGTACCGAAGTCTGAATCAGGCGTTAATATAGGCTACATGCTGCAGCGTGACCATCTCTTTGAATGGCGCACCATAATGGGAAATGCTGAGCTTGGACTGGAAATTCAGAAGAAACGAAACAGCAGTTCCAGAGAGAAGCTTCATAACATGCTTCATACTTACGGTCTTGGCAGTTTTGAAAATGCAAGACCGTCCGAATTGTCCGGCGGTATGCGCCAGCGTGCTGCTCTGGTCCGCACCCTGGCACTGGAGCCGGACCTTCTATTATTAGATGAACCATTCTCCGCTTTAGACTATCAGACCAGACTCTCCGTCTGCGACGATATCAGTACAATCATAAAAAGTACTCATAAAACTGCTATTCTGATTACCCATGACCTTTCTGAAGCCATCAGTGTGGCAGACCGGGTAATCGTCCTGACAAAGAGACCTGGCAGGATCAAGGCTGTTGTTCCCATCTCCTTCGGCAGTGAGAACATCCGGCCTCTGGACCGCAGAAATATGCCGGAATTCTCCGTTTATTTTAATCAGGTATGGAAGGAGCTGCAAAATCATGATTGAGACACACCCTACGTTAGCTCAGCAGGCATTTATTGAAAAAGAGAAACTGCACCGCAGAAACGTAAGAGTATGGCGCTTCATGCTGCTGGTTCTTCTGCTCTCTGTATGGGAGCTGTGTGCCAGACTGGGCATCATCAATGACTTTATCTTCAGCTCCCCCTCCAGAGTTACCATCTGCTTTCTTGAAATGGTAAAGGATAAAAGTATCTTCATGCACATCGGAGTCACCGTCATGGAAACACTGGTCAGCTTTGTGCTGGTGGTTGTGTGCGGATTCCTGATTGCCGTTCTCCTCTGGTCCAGCCGCAGCATATCGGAAGTTCTGGAGCCGTATCTGGTGATGTTAAACAGTCTTCCAAAATCAGCGCTCGCTCCTATATTGATTGTATGGCTGGGGAATAATATCAAGACGATTATTGTTGCTTCCATCTCTGTTGCTGTGTTTGGGTGCATCATGACACTCCATACTGGATTTTCACAGACGGATCCGGATAAGATTAAGCTGATTTATTCCCTGGGAGGGAATAAAAAGGATGTGCTGTTAAAGGTGCTGCTTCCGGGATCTGTTCCTCTGATTATCAGTAATATGAAGGTGAATATCGGGCTTTGTCTGGTTGGGGTAATAATTGGAGAATTCCTGGCAGCGAATAAGGGGCTGGGATATCTGATTATTTATGGCAGCCAGGTGTTTAAGATGGATCTGGTTGTGATGAGTATTGTGATTCTTTGTATTGTTTCTGCAATTTTGTATCAGGGAATTTCGTTGCTGGAGAAGAAGATTAAGTTTTAATTGTAATGTTATCAAAAAGGAGTATTTACAAAATGGAGATTTTCATTTGGCAAATACTCCTTAATTCATTCAGACCATTGCATTTGATTATCCGGAATTCCCAATTCCCTGCAGCGTTCACATACTAACCGTTTTTCTTCCTGATTTCCAATTCTGTAATTTAATATCAGGTTCTTGAAAACGATATACTTAATTCCGTCAGACTTGAAATCTACAAACCAATTTTCGTCTGATGTATCACCTGATTTCATTACTTTTGAAATTTCTTCGGGGAAATTTTTGAGTTTTGAAGAAAAAAACAATACAGTCCAGTATTTTGTTTTTCCTCCAGTCTTCCATAACTCTACTTTTTTTATTTCCATCAGGTCAAGAATGTTTTCGTCAGTAATACTTTCCTTAATTAAAGCGCCTTCGTATAATCCACTATTAAGTTCTATTTCCAGACTCTTTCCACAGTAAGAAACTTCTTTTACCCCATCAATATCAATCTCATCTCTCAGCAAAGCATCAATGGAAACCTTAAATAATCTGCTTAAAAGAACTATTTTTTCCGTTTCCGGTATGGAAATATCTGATTCCCACTTAGTAATTGCCTGCCGGCTCACATTACATTGCTCCGCTAATTGTTCTTGTGTAAAGCTATTCTCTTTTCGTAAATACTGGATTTTCTCAGATAATTTCATGATATCTCCTTTTTACTACGCAATTAATTTGATAGTTTCATTTTAGCAGATATAATATAGAATAGCCATTAACTGGCAAGTTCTTTTACGCAACCAATCGTTACAAAAAATTAGATTTTAACTTTTAAATCTGATTAAAGGAGCGTCCGCAGTATATGAATCATATACCGTAAACGCTCCTTCTATCTATCTGATAATCATTACTTTTTAACCACACTACCGTCTGGATAACGGGCAAATCTTCCCATCTCCCTTTCATGAACCGGCTCATCATCATGCCATGGCCAGCCTCCGAACTGTGTTCTCTGATAATCCTCATATGCCTTTCGTATTTCCTGTTCGGAATTCATAACAAAGGGTCCAAATTGTGCGACTGGTTCATTAATTGGTTCCCCTTCCAGGAGTAAAAGGTAACTGGTTGTATCTCCATTCACCACAGTAATTTCATCTTCTCCTGAAAGCTTGATGCGGGTAGAAGGATCAATATCCCTGCCGTCAATGGTGATGGAACTGCTCCCCTTATAAAAATACAGGTTACGGTTTAAGGTCTTAGAACCTGCAGCGATTTGAAACTCTGCCTCAGGCTCCAGTATGACAAGCTGGATTCCCACATGATTTTCTTCCTTTGCCGCCCATGAATTTTTCGTCGGCTCCAGGCTCTTTTTGTCTTCGTATTTACCAGCAATTAAACGGATGGTTGCTGTCTTTCCCTTTTCACTGGTATGCCTGATCACTGGAATCTCTTCTGCCCAGAGCATCTTATAGTCCGGGTCTGCAAATTTACTCTTCGCCGGTAAATTCAGCCAGATCTGAAACAGCTCCAGGGGATTTTCCTGATCCTGATGAATCAGCGGGAACATCTCCACATGCTGGCATCCTGCTCCGGTAGTCAGCCACTGAACGTCTCCGTTACCATAACGTCCTTCTGCCCCCTTGGAATCAAAGTGGTCAACAATTCCTTCCAGTACGACGGTAACAGTCTCAAAACCACGGTGAGGGTGAACTGGAAATCCCGGAACCTTTTCTCCATGATACATACTAAAGCCGTCTTTTCCGGAAAAATCATTGCCCATATTTCTTCCTGCTAACGAAACCGCAGGTCCCTGCACTTCATTCCCTGCCGGGAACTGATCCTTGTGATGCATACATGCCAGAAACGGACTGTCCATTCCCCATTGAAATCCTATTTTTTCAATTGCCTTTATTTTTTTGCTCATTTGATTCACTCCTTGTGTTTATTTTTTTTAACAGATGCACTAACATTTCCTTTTCCTCTTCATTCAGTCCTGTAAAACTCTCTGCTAAATCTTCCACATGCCTGGGGAAGATCTCTTCAATTTTTTCTATCCCCTTTTGCGTGATTGCAATAATACAGGACCTTTTATCATTTGGATTGGGATGTCTTTCTATCATGGCATCTTTTTCTAAGTTGTTAATTACCACCGTCATATTACCGGAGGTAGAAAGTATACTGTCGATAATCTCGTTAATTGTCAAATCGCCTTTGTGGTACAATGCCTCAAGCACAGCAAACTGCGCTGATGTAAGGCCTCCCTGGCTAAAAATGGCACCCGCTCTTCTGTGAAGTGCCTGGGTTGTTCTGCTGAGTCCAATAAATGCTTTTAAATTGGTATCGTTTTCTTTTCCATAAGATATTGTGTTCTTTTTCATAGTTTTAATATATCACTAATTAGTGATATTGTCAATGGTGTTTCTTATACTTATTTTTGTTATTATCCAGAACGGAGTCCTCAAGGCTGTAAAACGGCATAAATAGCAGGGGGATATTTCTACTACCGTACAAAAAAAAGCCTTCTCCTGGAATCTTTTTCCCTGAAGAAGGCACAGCTTTTTTTAATTAATAAATTCTCACTTCAAAAATTGTTGCGTCTCTGCTGCCGTATGTGGAAATCGCGTTGATTTGTACAGCATCTCCGTCTATACTGCCAGGGAAAAGACATTGGAGCCTCTGTCCATAAGACTGGGCTGCCATATGCTTCACAACCTTTCCATTTAGAAGAATATTCACTTCGTATTCCTTTAACAGTTCCTGTGGCGGCCCGGACTTCTGCCTGGACAGAACACTCTGATTTATGGACGGAGTGATTTCTTTGCTTAAATTAGAATCCAGAGTCAGACGAATCTCCCGGATGGGCATTTTCTCAGGAAGAGAAAGAAGAATAGATGGACGGCTCTCTATGGGTGCACGCCAGCAGTTTGTCTCTTCCTCCACCGTTCTTGCCACTCCGTTTATCACTTTTTCCGGATCGCATCCCGGAATGTGGCTGTCTGCTGTCACCACCGCCTGTCTGGCATAGTCAGCAGGATCTTTGTTAATAACACAGGGAATATAGCAGTCATCTTTTAGAAGTTCCTGCTGTAGTTCTTCCACATAATCCAGGAGCTTTCCTGGCTCCAGATTTCTTGTTACTGCCATGGAAGCAGCTGTACCAACCGCCTGGCCTACTACCGCACAGGTTCCCATCACCCTTGTAGAGGAAAATGCCACATGGGAACAACTGATAGCCCTGCCTCCCAAAAACAGATTCCGGATATTTCTTGAATACAGGCACCGGTAAGGAATGGAATACATGCCGTTAACCTGGTTCCATACTGTAGGTACGTCGCTCTCATTCAAAAAGCCTTCCACCGTATGGATATCCATGGGCCACCCTCCATAGGCTACGGCATCATCAAACCGGGTGCTTTCCAGACAATCTTTTTCTGTCAGAACATAATCGCCCATAAGCCGTCGGCTTTCCCTTTTTCCAGGCAGAAATCCCACCCATTCTAATTCCATTTTTTCCGCTCCGTGTTCCCCGCCGTTTTTAATATGATCCCACACACCAAACACGGCTTTAAGCAGTTCATCACGAAGTTCTTCCCCTTGGGAAATCACATCATGCTCTCCGCCTCCCAACTCAATCCACCAATAACCGGAAGTAATGTCACTGTGGTCCCGAAGCCTAAGCTGCTCTTCTGTATAGGTATTAGCCCAGAAGGGCTTTATAAAGGGCACCTCATGCCCCATGTCTCTGGCTTTGAACATGAGAGAATTTCCCATGGTATAAGGATCTTCTTTTTCCGGTGCCAGGGACTCTCCATATTGAGAACAGCTCTCTCTGCCGATCCGATATTCCGCTCCGGCTTTGGCTCCCAGAACGCCATCTCCAGTTGCATCTAAAAACAAGCTGCCATGAATGCAGAAGGATTTTTCCGTTGTCATTTGCAAAGCGCATATTGCTTCAATCCTGTCACCATCACATAGAACCTCAGTCATATGGGTATTTAAATAAAGAGTGAGATTTTTTTGATAATGAACCTTTTCCCATAGAACCGAATCAAAAATAGGGTATACCATTTCCGGGTTTCTGAGCTTGTTTTCTAAAAGTATTTCTTCCAGAATTCCGGTTTCTCTTGCATTAGGAGCCGACATATGATGATCTGCCCCACAGATATGCATCCGTATTTCAGAACTGGCATTTCCCCCTAACACTGGCCTGTTATGAACCAAAGCCGTTTTCACGCCTCTTCTGGCGGCGGCTATGGCTGCACAGACACCAGACATGCCGCCTCCCACTACTACAAAATCATATTGGCAGACTATCACGGACTCACCCCCAGTTCCATTAGACGGTTTTGTACTTTTTTTACTTCAAGAAATCTGGGAACCACTTTGGAGGCAGCACACATGGATGCGGCAATGCCTACCGCCTGCCCCATGTTGACGCAAATGGGCATAACGCGATAATTGGAATGAGCCATATGGGTTCCTGAAATATTTCTTCCCGCCAGATATAGATTGTCAATTATCAAAGGCACAAAGCAACCGTAAGGAATGGTATATCCGTTTATCTGTGGAAAATGCTTTTGACAGCCGGTTTCATCAAGTCCATTTCCAGTTAAATTATGTACATCAAAATTAAAGTTTGCCTTTGTTACCACCCAGTTATCAAATACCCTGGCCTCTAAAATATCCTGCTCTGTTATAGTCTCCTCCCCCTTAAAATGCCTGGTTTCCCGAATTCCCATCAGAGAAGCTGAACTGATAATATAGCAATTTTCAAAACCAGGGACATATCTTTTTAGAAAAACAACAATATCATCCATCTGCTCTCTGCAGACCAGAGTTGCTTTCGTAAGATCCTCCACATTTGTTCCGTCGACCCCGGTGCAGTTGGTCATATTACAGGTCACAATTCCTGGGAGCGTTGTTCTGTATAAAAGCACATGTCCCGCAGGACCTGGCAGATGTTTTTTCCCAAGCTCCTGTAAATCCCCGTCAGGGAGGGAAAAGCTTTCTTCAAACCCACCTGGAAAAACGGCTCTTTCCTCATCTACGCCAGCCACCTTAAACATAATCGTAGCCGGCTGCATAAGCCCGTCGCTTTCTCTGCCTTTAAAATAAGGTGCGCCTGCCTTGGCAGCAATATCTCCATCACCAGTAGCATCAATGACAATCTTTGCAAGTACAGCCTCCCTGCCGGATTTGCTTTCCAGAACGACTCCCTGAATCACATGATCATTCATAATGACATCGCTGGCAAAGGAGTACAGCCGGAGGTAAACTCCTGCCTCCGTAAGCATGCGCAGGAAAATTGTTTTTAAACGCTCCGGATTAATGATCTGCCGTCCTTCTCCTGTTAATTCTGCGGAACGACTTAGAATTTCTTCATAAAGTCCCCCTTCTGTTTTTCCCGTCCAATGACTCATAAGACCCGTTGTCGCAATTCCTCCTACATCTCCCGTCTGTTCTGCCACCATAGTTACCGCGCCTTCCCTTGCTGCTGCAACCGCCGCGCCAATTCCGGCCGGACCACCGCCCAGTACCAACACATCCACTTCACGTACTACTGGTATTTTTCTCTCGTTTTCTATTATGTATTTCATATTATCAACCTTAACCTTTCACCGCGCCGGCCACCAGACCCTTGACAAGAAATTTCTGCCCAAGTAAAAATACGAGGAAAGCCGGAACCAGGGCAGAGGCTGCTGCTGCCATGACCAAATTATATTCCGTCACGCTTTCTTCAATAAAATTTGTCAGGGCAATGGGAATTGTATACAACCTCCAGTCGCTTAAAAACACCAGCGGTTCTAAATAACTGTTCCAGTTCCAAAGGAACACCACCATAGCCAGAGATGCCATGTTAGGCTTGGCAATTGGCACCATAATCTTTAGCCAGATGAGAAATTCATGGGCACCATCCACCCTTGCAGACTCCCTCAGTTCATCCGGAATCTGCATAAAATACTGACGCATAAGAAATGTGCCTGTTATAGTAATCAGTCCCGGCAAAATCAGGGTTAAGTGGGTTCCGGTCAGCCCCATTTTGTTAAACATAACAAACTTGGGGATTAGCGTTACCTGGCTGGGGATCATCATGGTAGCAAGGTAAATCAGAAACAGAGCATTTCGCCCTC
The DNA here is from genome assembly GCF_002934545.1 of Lacrimispora xylanisolvens. Classification (GTDB taxonomy): domain Bacteria; phylum Bacillota; class Clostridia; order Lachnospirales; family Lachnospiraceae; genus Lacrimispora; species Lacrimispora xylanisolvens. Next base: position 470,165 of record NZ_PTJA01000002.1, on the reverse strand, counting down.
TGAACTTTATTTTGGCAAAAGCATACCCTGCCAGTGTACTGGTAAGCACAGATCCCGTTAAATTAATCGCTGCGATCTTTATGGAATTCCAGTATGCAAGACCGAAATGATAATCCCTTGCTGCCAGCCCACCTACATTCCACACTTTCTTATAGTTATCCGGGTAAAAATACTTTGGTATCCATTCGATCGGCAGCTTCATTACATCCATAGGAAGCTTCATTGATGCCGAAATCATCCACAAAAACGGTGTTATCATGGAGAAAGCCAGAACCCCTATGACTGCGGTAAACAGAACCTTTAAGATAATCCGTTTATAATTCTTCATTTCATCCGCCTACTTTCCTCTTAATTGCCCACGCTTTTTGGGCATAAAGGGATACCCGCAGGGTGTTTCCTCTTAATTGCCCACGCTTTTTGGGCATAAAGGGATACCCGCAGGGTGTTTCCTCTTAATTGCCCACGCTTTTTGGGCATACAGGGATACCCGCAGGGTGTTTCCTCTTTATTGCCCACGCCCTTTGGGCATACAGGGATACCCGCAGGGTATTTCCTGCCTTTAATAACTGACCCATTTTTTCTGCCCTGCCCATTGAAACATTGTTATGCCAAAAAGAATTAAAAATAAGATCCATGACATGGCGGAGGCATATCCCATTTTATAGAAGGTAAAGGCTGAGGTGTAAATATAGTACACCAACACATTGGTAGCCGTTCCTGGGCCGCCCCTTGTCATAATCTGGATCGGAGCAAACACCTGGAAGGAAGTGATAAATGTAGTAATAATTAAGAAAAAGGTGGTTGGTGACAGAAACGGAATCGTAAGTCTGAAAAACTTTTGGATTTCATTCGCTCCGTCAATGTCCGCAGCCTCATAAACATCCTGCGGAAGCCCTTGAAGTGCCGACGTATAGATCATATTTGAATAACCCACTCCGGACCATACGGTCATTAGCATCAGAGCCGGAAGGGCCCATGTTGTATCTCCCAGCCACTGGGGAGGATTCTCCATGCCGAAGAGCTTTACCAGCTGAGTAAATGGTCCCCAGGGAGAATACATCATCACCCATACTATGGCTACTGCCACAATATTAGAAATATAAGGCATAAAAAGCGCCAGCCTCATGGGAAGTCTGGCAACACAGTATTTATCAATGATGACCGCCAGTATCAGTGCCAGAAATACCGTCACTGGCACCACTCCCACCGCAAAAATTATGGTGTTAATCAGAGAACTGGTAAACCATTCATCCTGCCACATTTCAGCAAAATTCGTAAGACCAATAAAGTTCCAGTTTCCAATTCCTTTCGTATAATCCCAGTCCGTAAAACTGATAATCAGGGAAAAGATCATAGGAAACAAGGTAAAAAGACATACACCGATAATATTGGGCAGTATGAAAGCATAGCCTGTCAAATCTATTTTTAACTGTTTGCTAAGCCTGATTTTTTTCATGTCAATGATTCCCTCCTCTCTTTTTATTTTCCCGGAGCTGCCGTCTCATTTTCGGCAGCTCCGGGAATCTTATCTCTGATTATTTTTGCAAAAGCTCATCTGCCCTTGCTTTGGCCTTTTTCATGCCATCTTCAACCGTCTGCTTTCCGATAAAGATCCCTTCCAATTCTTCGACTGCTATTTTCTTTACCTCGGCAATATGATTCGTGATAGAAGGAACTGCGTAATTATCGGCTGGTGTTATAAGGATCTTCTGTGTGGTTTCTGCATCCAGATAATTCTCAGCACCCATAACAAATGCCTCTGTTACTTCAAGAGCATTATAGGTATTTGAAGCAGGTACCCGTCCTCCTTCTACCACAGGAAGCATTCCTTTTGTCGCATACCACTTAGCAAACTCCCATGCTGCATCAATATTTTGTGACTTGGGATTAATGCATAAATGATCTCCATAACCTCCTTGTGTGTACTTTCTCTGCCCTTTCTCTACCACCGGATATGGAGCAAAAGCTGTCTTAAATTCATGAGGATAACTGGCCTGGTCTTTTATGCTTCTTACAATCCACGGGCCCACCGTCATGGCAGATTTTCCTGTTAAAAACATGCTTTCCTGTGATAATTTCTGGGTCACAGAGTCCGTATGTGTAGGGGATGTTTTATCTACATTCATCATGTTATTAATCAGTTCAACGGATTTAATTACCACTGGGTCGTCAAAGCTGGTTTCCTTATCATTTTTATACATAGGATCCCCGCCATTGGTCTGGGCTGCCAGATAGGTAAAAAGGTAAGTCAAATCCTGTTGGGAATTCCAGAACATTCCGTATACCTTATCCTGTCCGTCTCCATGAGTAAGCTTTTTGGCAATCTCTCTGAATTCATCAAACGTCCATTCCGTAGGAATTTCAATTCCCGCTGCTTCAAACATGTCCTGGTTTAATACAATTCCATACTGATCAAGCTTTGTTGGAATGGAATAGGGTTTCCCATTAATGTAATATGCCTCAGCCAAAGTTCCAAAATAGTTTGTCAGTTGGAAATTATCCCGGGCGATCAGCTTTGAAAGATCTAGTGCCATGTTTCCTTCCGCCCGCTTTGTGAGAGCATCGGTACTGTAGGTCATATAAAGATCTACTCCATCTCCTGAGAGAAGATTTGTCTCCAGCTTTAAATTTCCTGTATCATCATTTACAAATCGTTCATACTCAACCTGTATCCCCTTGTCCTTATAAAGCTGGTTGAAGTTATCACAAACTGCCTGAGGGCCAGCTTCTGCCGGAACACCTCCCCACATCCGCAAAACCACGGGGGCCGGGTTATCTGTCTTTTCCCCCTCCGTCTTCGCTCCCTCCGTTTTTACAGTATCTGCAGATGTGGCTGCCTGCTGCGTTTTCTGACTACCCTGGCAACCTGTCATCACTGACACTGCCATGAGAGATGCCATACCCAAAGCCCCTAATTTCTTCCATTTTCTCATTATACCTTCCTCCAATAATTTGATTGCAGTTCGACCCCATTACTGAATAATAATGACACGACCAAACTGTAACAGCTGTCTATACTATAACAAAAACAGCAGGTAAGAGATATCCCCCCGCCTGCTGTCTTTCTCCCAATTCTTTCGATTTTCCGCTCCTTAATCTTTCATTTTTGTCAATGCTCTAAAATCCTGCTGTTTTTCTTTCAGATCCTGCTATTTTCTTCTGTTTTATTTAATTGAGCCTGGCGGTATTCCAGAGGGGATTGTCCCACACTCTTTTTAAACTGAGTGCTAAAATAATTGGGATTAACGATACCAACTTCGTCCGCGATCTCGTTCACCTTTAAATCGCTGCTTTCCAGTAAGTATCTGGCATGTTCCATTCGCACCCGGTAAACATATTCCAAAAAACTAATACCTTCCTCCTTTTTAAATATATGAGAAAAATAACTCCCACTCATATTCACCAGGGCCGCAATATCTGCCACCTGCAACTCTTCCTTCATATGTTTTCTTACAAAGCTCTTCGCTTCGGCAACCTCTTTTCTCAAAATCCTGCCGCTATTTGATTCATACTCTTTTTTATAAAGTTCCACAAGTTCTAATACAGATTGCCTGATTTTTTCCAGGTACGTATAATCACTGATAGAAGCTTCCATATTCAATCCATTTTTATCCAAAAACATATCAATATCAACTCTGCGTCGGGCAAAGGCTGCAGACAGGGTTCCATAGGATTTTCTCAGCAGATAGCGAATTTCTTCCGGCTCCCAACGATTTTTTTCTTTTAAAAAGCCAAAAAGTCCCTCCATAAATTTTCTGATTCCATAAAAGTCGTGTTCTGCTGTCAAACTTTCCAAGGCGGAGTTATCATACTCAGAAGGCAAAACGACTGTTTCCCTGCTACACGCTTCATATAAGTGGAGCTTTCCTGATTCTGAGAAAAAGCGCATCTTCAGCGTTTCACGGTTCTGGGTAATAGCAGTTTTCAGTTCCTGGATCCCCTGACATTCTCTGCTTAACGCACCACTCACCTCAAGACCGTAATACTGCCTGGAGCAGTTGACAAAGATACCAAACTCCTTTTCCATTTCCGTAAAAAAGGTCTCATAATTCTGTTTTTCTTCCCGGTTTACAGCTACAGCAAAATCGTATTCTCCATATTGAAACACCTCATACCGGTGATGACGTCCGAACAACTCTCCAAGAATATTATCCATGGTAAATATCAAAAGCTCCAAATCCATGAAATCTCCTTTTTTTCTTACCACATCAAAATCATCGATGGTAACAGAGAGAACGTAGAAGGGTTGGTCAAAACTTATAGTCAGGGGTAGTTTTATCATTTCTTCCAGGTTTTTATTTAAAAAAGTTTCTGAGTTTATAATTCTTTTAAACAGTCCCCTTTTTATAACTTCTAAATTCCTTTCCGACAGGGTAGAGACCTCCTGTGCCGTCTCCGCTCCCTTCCCGTGAGAGGTGGCCTCGTTCATAATTTTCAACAGTTCCTCCGGCTTTACTGTCAATTTAAAAACATAATCAAATGCCCCTATTTTCATGGCAGTTCTCACATTGTCAAAATCATTATAGCTGCTTAAGACAATAAACTGGATATTGGGATATTTTTCCCTGCACTCTGAGATCAGTTCAAAACCATCCATTGGGCTCATCTTTAAATCTGTGAGAACGATATCCGGCTGATACTGCCTGATCTTCTGAAGCGCTTCTTCCCCATCGGATGCATCACAAACAATCTGGTATCCGTAGTTTTCCCATCGGATCAATGACTGGATTCCCAGGCGCACTAAAACTTCATCATCCACAATCATTACTCTCTTCATGCCCTGTTTCCTCCTCTCTGATTACCGGAAGAGTGAACAATACCACCGTCCCCCGGGTTTTAAGGTTTTCTATGGTCAGTCCATACTGATTACCAAATGTAATCCGGATATACTCATCTACATTTTTAATCCCGATTCCTGTAAGCTTGCTCTCCTTTATCCGATCCTTTCTGGATGCCTCAAACTGCCTGATAACATTGGGGGAAATACCCACTCCGTCATCCTCCACATAGATGTTAAGGCTGCCCTCCTCTGTAAAACCGTAAATACGTATCAGAATTTCTTCTCTATCCTTGTCATATCCATGGATAATAGCATTCTCCACAATAGGCTGAAGGATAAATTTAGCTGTTTTTAAATTCAGAATATCATCCTCCAGATCTATTTCCAGCCTGCAGTGGTTTCCATAGCGGCAGTTCTGGATATAAAGATAATTTTTGATATTTTCTACCTCTTCTGACACTGTTACCAGACAGTTTTCCCTGCTCATGCTGTATTTTAAGATATGAGCCAGAGCATCAATACCGTCCACAATATTATCTGCGCCCCTTATAATTGCCATCCAACGAATGGTTGATAATGTATTAAATAAAAAATGAGGATTCAGCTGTGCACGGAGGAATTCATACCGGTACTTTTCCTTTACCTCGTGCTCATTTTTAAGCTGTTCAAACAAACCGCTGATGTTGACAGACATTTGCCGAAAGGAACGGTTTAACCGGCCGATCTCATCGGACCGCTCCATATCAATATCCTCCAAATCCATATTCAGTGTATAATTTTCCATCTGACCGCTAAGCTTGACAATGGGTTTCACCATCATCCTGATAGATATGTACAGGATGAGCACCAGCGCACATAAGACAATCAGGAGTATCATGTTCATTCGAAACTGAATCATTTGCATTTGATTGGTCACTTCCTGGTAGTTGGTGAAATGAAAGACCTTCATCTGCTGATCATTAAACACCCATGGCTTCGGTATGGTATAATAACTAATCAGGAAATTTCCTCCACCAGTATGATACCGTAGACTCCCGCTTTTTTTCTCCGCCGTCTCCTGATATAGATTCCTTAAATCCTCATCACGAACAACTCCGCTGATGTCATTTTGCAAAAGAATGGTTCCTTCTCCCACGCAGACATAGGCAATATCACCCGCATAAGCGTATTCCATCAAAAGGTCACTGAATTTTTTCTGGTCAATGCTGATGATAAGAGTTCCTATCACACTTCCCGTGGTATAGTCCTTAAGAAGGGATTTGGCCAGAGAAATATAGGTCTGGTTTTTCTGTTCACCAACGATATAGGCAGGATTAAACATTGCCCATTCAATATGCCCATCGTTCTCCCTGCTCTTTTTTACCCAATCCTGATCCAGGAGAAACTGGTAATCCTGATAATTCATGCTCCAATTGGAGTAGACTCTGCCATAATTGTCAAACAAAAGAATCTTCATATCCTGAACAAAATCAAATCCACTGGCTATGCTCAGCTTATGTACCATCTGGTCAAAGTACTTCGTATTGTCGTATTCGGAGGTATTTGAATCAGTTATGCGCCTTTGCAGCTCCTCGTCATATACAAAGACATTGGTTAACGCAGCTATATCCTGTAAATTATCACAGATATTTCGCTCTCCTCTGGAAATATTCTGAATGACTTTTTCACTCAGTTTTTCCTGAATAAAATGTTCCATACTGGCACGCACATAAAAGCAAAGCCCTGCCAGAGGCATGACTACGCACAGCAGAAGGAGAAGAAACATACGAACTGATAATTTCGAAGATTTTTTCATCCCTTATCCTCTTTCCAGTTTTTATAATAAGCATTACCATGAAGCCGGTGTGGTATTTCCGGATATATGGCATTTTTTATTATATCAAAGATTTCTTTCCCTGAAAAGACAGGCATTTTTTATATGTACAAATTTCTTTTATTTATTTTATTGTGATTATTGTAATTAATTTTTCAATTGTTTTATAATTATATGTGCATTTAATACAAATTCAATATAATTACCAGGAACAACCACCTCACATAAACGCCCCTTTAAAAAAGTTTTCGTTTGACTTATATCTTCCAAGAGTATATATCCAATCCGCAATACCAGTTATCGATGGCATGTTCTGGCTGTCACGAACCAGGCACTTCATATTTATACCTACTCCGTAATCGACTTTGGTATCTGTATGGTTCAGCAGGGAGCATTTATCGGTCTGGGAAAAACGTGACTCACGCTCTTTATCAGCCTGCCGCGGGTATGGCTTCTGCGTTACATATTTATATTGCAACCGAACATGTATGGGCTTTCATTCGGTATTCTGGTGGAATGTAAAATGTGTATGGGTATCTGACATAAACTACTGATAATTAATAAATTGACAAAAGGGGAGTGTTGCAAAATGATGTGAAATCTTTATGATTTCATATCAACTTGTATTATATGTTTTATCAGGGAATATCTTCATTGTAATAAAGGCTGACTCGAAAAAAGATGTTATAAATGTAGCTTAAGTTATGTTATATTTATTGAGGGCATAGGCAGATACCTATCTAATGCTATGCCTCAAATGATATAGAAAGGATTATAAAATCAAAGGAACGGGGCAGAGGGATTAAAAAGATTTTATCTACGCCACGCAATTTGAATGCGACAGGGAGTAAATAAATATATGTTGCTAAAAATACCCCGAATCGTGTTAGAGAAGATTTAAAAATCTAAGAAATGAGGCATATGGTTGAAAATGAACTATGAATGCCTCACTAGATGCCATAAATGGATAAAAGAGCAAATGTAACCCGGATTGGGGGCAACTTTCAATTATCATTTAGAAAAAAGTATTCGTTTTTGTTTGACTTTCCTATCCCCCAAGAGTATATTTTAATTTTGTACGGTACTGACTGAAAACTCTACCGCAAATCTACTAAATCAGGTGAACCGACATGAATTCAAACTTTTTAAAGCAAAGCACCGAGCAGCGGCGGGATCTCATTCTCAACGGCTCCGTCTTTGGAACCATTTTATTTCTTTCCATTCCCACCCTGATGATGGGTCTTATTCAATCCGCAATACCAGTTATCGATGGCTTGTTTCTTAACAATCTGGTAGGAACCAATGCGGCAAGTGCCGTCACCTACTGCACCCCGATTGTAAACATGGTCTCTGCCCTGGCCCAGGGAGTGAGCGTGGCTGGAATGGCCATTATCGGCCAGTCCAATGGAAACGGAGACTTTAAAAACAGCCGGAAGATTTCCACTCAGATCATTGTATTTACTTTTTTACTGGGCTTTTTCCTCGCACCAATATTAGTTGCCTTAGCATTTCCCATATCTGCCCATGTAAATAAAGAAATTTCCCGCAATGTCTTTCTTTATCTTGCATTGAACGCCTGTGTGACACCGTTTTCCTTTATGGAATCAATCTATAACTCCATAAAAAATGCCAATGGCAAGCCGGAGGATACATTTGTCCGGATGGTGATCATGCTGATTTTAAAAATTATTTTCAACGCCCTCTTTATTGCAGTTTTCCGCTGGGGTCTTGTAGGTTCCGTCATGGCTTCCCTGGCATCCAACTTTTTAATTACAGGATGGATGTATTTTGAATTGTTTATCAAAAAAAATGGAGAACGTTTTGTCCTGTCCGGCTTCCGGTTTGACTGGTCTATCATTCACACCTTGCTGCGAATCGGTTTTCCCGCCATGCTTTCCAGTCTGATGCTCAACCTGGGCTTCTTCCTGATCAACAATGAAGTGGAAAAATACGGGGCTGTTGTATTAAACGGGCAGGGAATTGCTAATAACATAACCTCCATATGTTTCATACTGCCCTCCTCTTTCGGTTCTGCAGTCACTACCATGGTCAGCATGAATATCGGAGCCAAGCAGCCGGAGAAGGCGAAAAAAGCCTGTTTTGATGGGTGTATCATAAGTGCCATTACTGCTGCACTTTTAATCGCTCTGGTGGTCCCATTGTCATCGAAACTTACGGTACTGTTTACCAGAGATGCCTCTGTTCTGGCTGTAGCAAATCAGGCACTTCATATTTATACCTACTCCGTAATTGGCTTTGGTATCTGTATGGTTCAGCAGGGCGCTTTTATCGGTCTGGGGAAAACCCGGATCACGCTCTTTATCAGCCTGCTGCGGGTATGGCTTCTGCGTTACATATTTATATTGGCAACCGAACATGTTCTGGGCTTTTATTCGGTATTCTGGGGGAACCTGTTCTCCAATTATATGGCTGCACTTATTACCACAATCCTCATATTAAGGGTAAAATGGGTATCTGACATAAACTACTGATAATTTAATAAATTGACAAAAGGCGCTTTGCAGCATTTATAAAATACCGCAAGCGCCTTATTAATCCCATTATTTAATGATTTAACATAAACAATAGCTCATCTATTATGCAACCATATAACAAAATAATTATACTCATAATGCTGATTGCTACCCTGTAAGAAAATATTTTAAATCTCTTTTTCCACTCCAACCAGTCTTTTTCATTTTCCCGGTCTTTTCTTAAAATTGACACTGCCCCCATAATGAGTCCAATGCTTCCGGCAGCAAACAAAATTGCCTTCATGTTTTCCAGAGCAGCCATCAGATTTCCTCTTGAGATTACAAAACTGCTTACACCAACAACCACCACTAAGATGCCGCTGATAATACTGCTGTATTTCAGGCATTTATAAAAATCCAATCCCACTGTCTTTAAACGTTCCATTATATTCAACCTATTTATTATATAAGTGACAGGCAACAAAATGTCCCGGTTCTACTTCTTTTAATTCAGGCGCATCACATTTACACTGATCCATTGCTTTCCGGCATCTGCCCTGGAATTTACAGCCTGGCGGTGTGTTAATGGGACTTGGCACATCACCTTCTAACATAATTCTCTGTCTGGAATCTTCAATTTTAGGATCAGCAATGGGAATCGCCGACATTAATGCTTCCGTATAAGGGTGGAACGGATGACGGTAAAGTACTTCCGAATCTGCCAGTTCCACAATCGAGCCCAGATACATCACGGCAATACGATCTGAAATATGCTTTACCATTGCCAGATCATGGGCAATAAACAGGTAGGTAAGCTTCATTTCTTTCTGAAATTGAATCAGCATATTGGCAATCTGTGCCTGAATGGATACATCTAGTGCTGAAATAGGCTCGTCACACATAATAAATTTAGGTTCAACCGCAAGCGCTCTTGCAATCCCGATCCTCTGCCTCTGACCGCCTGAAAATTCATGGATAAAGCGGTTGGCATGCTCTTTATTCAAACCCACTAATTCTAACAGATGAGCGATCTTTTCCTCTTTTTCCTGCTTTGTTTTCGCCAGTTCATGGATTTCAATCCCTTCCCCAATGATTTCCGCAACGGTCATTCTGGGATCTAAAGACGCATAGGGGTCCTGAAAAATGATCTGGACATCTTTGTTAAATGCCTTTTTATCTTTGCCTTTTAATTTATGTACATTTTGTCCCTTATAGTATACTTCTCCATCTGTTGCGCGGTACATTCCAACAACCGTACGGCCGCAGGTTGTCTTTCCACAACCGGATTCGCCTACAAGGCCTAAGGTTTCGCCTTCTTTTATGGTGAAAGAAACATCATCTACCGCCTTTAAAAGATCATGCTTTCCCACATTAAAATATTTCTTTAAATGTTTTACTTCTAAAATATCATGACTACTCATTTTATTCACCCTCAACTGCTGTAACATCATTTTCGTTATCAGTTATGATCTTTCTGTCATCGTAGAACATTTTCTTAACAGACTCTGGTACTTCCTGATCATGCAGCCAGCAACGTGTATGATGGCCAGCTTCAAAATCAGTTGTCCCAGGCATCTCTTCCAGGCAGACATTCATACAGTAATTGCAGCGTTTTGCAAATGCACAGCCCTTTGGAGGAGAAATAAGATCTGGAGGCGTTCCTTTAATTGTCTGTAACAGCTGTTTATTTGCCCACTCTAATTTTGGCACACTGCCAAGAAGCGCTAAGGTGTATGGATGCTGTGGATTGTAGAAGATCTCATCTCTTGACCCGCTTTCAATCACCTGCCCCGCATACATAACGGCAACTTGATTGGCAGAACCTGCCACAACTCCAAAATCATGGGTAATTAAAATAACAGCCGTATTTCGTTTCTCTTTCAGACTTTTAATCAGCTCCATAATCTGTGCCTGTATCGTCACATCAAGAGCTGTGGTAGGCTCATCTGCAATTAAAATCCTAGGATTGCAGGCAATTGCAATGGCAATCATGGCCCTTTGCCTCATACCGCCGGAAAATTCGAATGGATACTGGTCAATTCTCTTTTCAGGATTGGGAATCCCAACTGCTTCTAATAACTGAATGGCTTCCTGTCTGGCTTCTTTTTTGCTTATCTTTTTATGCTGTACGATATTTTCGATAATCTGTTTTCCGATTTTCATGGTTGGATTTAACGAAACTAAGGCATCCTGAAAAATCATGGAGCATTCACCGCCACGAAAGGCTCTTTGCTCCTTTTTATTCATTTCTAATATGTTCTTTCCTTCATAGAGAATTTTACTTCCCTTTTTGATTTCCCCCTGGGGACCTCTGACAAGAGACATAATCGCTCTGGATGTAACACTTTTGCCACAGCCTGACTCTCCGATGATGGCTAACACTTCTCCTGCTTTTACATCAAAGGACACGCCTCTTACAGCCTGTACTTCTCCTGCATAGGTATGAAAAGAAACTTTTAAATCTTCCACTTTTAATAAAGGTTCCTGACTCATCCTGTTTTCCTCCTAGTCTCTAAGCTGTGGATCAAGCGCATCCCTTAAACCGTCGCCTAAAATATTAAATGACAATACAAGTAAGCATAAAAGTATACTAGGATATAATAAATGGGTGGGATAAAAAGCCATGGCTTCCTGACCTGCTGAAAGCAGTGTTCCTAAACTAAATGCAGGGGGCTGAAGGCCGATTCCCAGGAACGAAAGGACAGTCTCATCAAAAATAATATAAGGAATGGATGTCGCCAGATCCAGAATTAACAAACTCAGTGTATTTGGAATTAAATGTTTGATAATTACTCTTCCGGAGGATGCTCCCAAAGCTGCTGATGCCATGATGTATTCGCTTTCCCGAAGCTTTAAAATCTGACCTCTTACCATACGGGCTGTACTTGTCCAGTTTGTGATACATAATGCAAATAATAAAGGTAAATAACCATTTCCCAGTACAACTAAAATAATTAAAGTAACGATAAGATAAGGGATACTGTTTAATACCTCAACAATACGCATCATAATATCATCTACAAAACCGCCCAGGTATGCCATAACAGCTCCATAAATACAACCGATCAGCACCTTTAAACTTGCTGCAACCACAGCAACAATAATGGAAAATCTCAGACCTTTCCACAAACGGGAAAAAAGGTCTCTTCCTAAATAATCAGTTCCCAGCCAATAGGTACTGTCAGGGGGTAAATTTTTAATTTCCGGCATTAATGTTGTATAATTCTGACCGCTTATGGAAGGTCCGATTACAGACATAACAAAAAGAATGAGGAGTACGCCCATGGATAACATGGCTAATTTATTCTTCTTTAATCTTCGCCACGCATCCTGCCAGTAACTGATATTCGGTCTTACGACCTCATCAGCATCAAACTTAGACTGGTCGGCGAGTTCAAATCTTTTATCTACCATTGAATTCATTTTCTTTCTCCTTTCCGTTATTTCGAGACTCCGATTTTAATACGGGGATCCACAATAACATATAAAATATCTGTTACCAGCATTGTTATAACCGTAATAATGGCATAAAATGTTGTCCCTGCCAGGACAATGGGAATATCTCTTCCCTGAACAGCTTCTATATAATATCGTCCCATACCCGGAATGGAGAAAACGCGTTCAATAAACAAAGAACCAGTTAAAATACCTGCTACTGTAGTAGGAAGTACAGTGATAATTGGGATAAATGAATTACGTATTACATGATTCTTTACAATCTGCAGTTCAGAAAGTCCTTTTGATCTGGCTGTAAGGGTATATTCCTGATTGATACTTTCCAGCATACTTGTTTTGGTAAGTCTTGAATAATAGGCAATAAAACTGCAGGAACCGGCAATGGTTGGAAGGATTGTGTATTTCCAACCTCCGAACCATAATTCTTTTCCTTTTGGCCAGCCAATAATAGGCAATTTCAGGAACGAACCATTTGCACAATATTTTTGAAGCAAAAGTGAGATAACCAGCGAAGGCATGGATACTAAGATCATAGCCCCCACTAAAATCAGCTTGTCCCAGAAAGTTCCCCTCTTCATAGCTGCGATAATTCCCAATAAAATGCCTAACGTCACACCTAATAAAATTTGCTGAACACTGAGCCTGATTGTTACCGGAAGTTTAAGCTTTAAATTTTTGGCAAATGTTTCGCCTGGTCTGATAATGGATTCTCCGAAATCGCCATTGATCAGCAGCCCTTTCATGGTAATTACATAACGCTCTGCAACTGGTTTATCATATCCATATTTTTCTATAATCTTAGTCTGCACCGTTTGGGGTAATTTGGCGATTTTGGAAGTCAGCGCATTTCCAGGGATTGCGGACAGTAAGAAGAAAGTAGCTGTCACTATCAAATACAGGGTAATCAGCATTTCCAATACTCTTCGGATGATGTATTTTACCATTTTCATTCTCCTAATCTATAAAGTATACCACACAGCACACTCCGTACAGTGATGCGCCATGTGGTATGACCTTTAAATCTATTTATTCTTCCACAATATAAGCATATTTGAATTCATGCTTTCCACCGAAAACAGGGTATTGGAAGCCATGAAGGCGATTGCTGATATAACTGTGTTTGTCGCGATAGAGAAGAGGTTTAATTGCTGCATCATCCTTGATCAGAATGCTTTCTGCATCCCCATACAGTTTGATACGTTTATCATTGTCCTGCTCTTTTGATAACTGATCCAGAACCTGATCATATTTCTCACTTGAGTATTTACCGTAGTTACTGCTTCCGCCAGTTCTGAAGATATCAATAAATGTCATCGGATCATTGTAATCTGCTCCCCATACCTGCATACATAAGTCAAACTCACCAGCAACCTGCGCAGCATGTGCAAGACCAAAGTCACCCACAATATTTAAATTTACTTTCACACCTAAATTATCCTGAATTCGCTGAACTACATATTGTTCAATGTCTTTTTCAATGGTTGTTTCGCCATAACCCAAGAATTGAAGAGTGATGGTGCTTAAATCATCGGTGTCTTTTCCAAGTTCCTTTAATCCTTCATGGAATAATGCTTTTAACTTCTCCGGATTATTGGCATATTCGCTATATTCTTCTTTAATGGGTTCGGCTACTTCCGAACGGTATTCTTTGTCTCCGACTTTAATATTCGGTGTTACAAGTCCATAAGCAGCTGTATATCTGCTGTTGTAAACAGAATCAATAAATGTCTGGCTGTCAAATGTATAAGCGACTGCTTTTCTAATTTTTGCATTCTGCATTAAACCGCTTGGACATGACTCCTGGGTATTAAATGCAAAATATTGGGAAGCAACATCTCCGTCTGTATACAGCTGGCATTTGCCTTCACTTGCTGCCTGATCCCATTTTTTCAGATAGTCACCGGAAGCTGCTACATAATCTAACTGGCCTGCCTCAAATAACTGGAACTGGGTCGCAGTTTCATCAACCTGCTGCAGATCAATCTGATCTAAGTAAACATTTTCCGCGTCCCAATATTCAGGATTTTTTACCAGAACAGTACTCTGATTGGCTGTATATTCCTGTACCATATAAGGTCCGCAGGATAAAGTCTGCATTGCATCGGTACCATATGTATCACCATACTTTTCAATATTATCTACGCGGACCGGATAAAACACGGTATAAGATAACTTATCAACAAAATAAGGTTCTGGTGCTTCCAGTGTGAATTTTAAAGTGTAATCATCTACTACTTCTACACCGACCTGGTCAAAGCCACATTCTTTGTTGTAGTATTTTTCTGCATTTTTAATTGGGAATGCGAAGAAGGAATAGGCACATGCCAAATCAGCATTCAGTACTCTTTCTACCGCATCTTTATACTGGCTGGCAACTACTTCTACCCCATCTGACCATTTGTTTTTTCTTAAATGAAATGTATAGGTAAGACCATCATCTGAAACCTCATATTTTTCACAGCCTGCATTTTCAATCACACCTTTATTCTCTCGGAATAAACCTTCACAGGTTGCTAAGAAAAATGAACCTGACTCAGAATCTCCTACCTGTGCCGTGTCAAAAGTAATCACATTAAACTGCTGCCCATGTGCAACCTGTTCGGATGCTAGTGTCTCTCCATTGGGTCCTTTTTTATCACTTTGTGCTGTTTTTTGAGTTTCTGCAGTATTCCCGCCCGTGGATTTGCCAGATGAGCCGCCGCAGCCAGCCAGACTGGAGACAACCAGACCTGATACAATTAACATACTTAAAATTTTTTTTGATTTCATTAATATTCATCCCTTTCGTTTCACTTTTATAATATTTGATGATACGTTTATGTAGTCCCATATTGCCTACTGGCATCTATGGGATTGGATCATCTCTATTAATCTTTTTCATACCGACCCTCCTTAAAAATTTTTATAGATTAAACGATCAGCTGACTGCTATTCGCATACTATACAGATATTTAAAGACATAATGTATCCAGTTTCTCAACAATTCTCTTCACACAGCCATCTTCAAAGGGGCTGTCTAACCCAACCTCTTTCAGCATATTAGTAAAGAAATCACTGGCTGACAACTTACAAAGCTTCAAATAGCTGTCCCAGGCTTCCTGATAATTTTCATCCATTCTTATTTTGTACTGAAATGCACAAATCTGAGCAATGCAGTAATCAATATAATAGAACGGATCGTCATAGATATGAGGCTGTTTCTGCCAGAATCCTCCCTTTTCAAAGTAAGGATATCCGGTATAATCCAGATGGGGCCGATATTCCTTTTCAAGCTGAATCCACGCCTGGTGCCTTTGCGCAGGAGTCATCTGAGGATTTTCGTAGACAATGTGCTGAAATTCATCCACCATACATCCATAAGGAATAAATATGGCAGCATCTTCTAAGTGCATGGAACTATAATCTTCCGTACGGCTGCCAAAGAACTGGTCCATAAATGGAGCTGTAAAAAATTCCATGGACATGGAGTGAATCTCTGCTGTTTCCATGGTGATATCCGCATGTTCTTTGATTGGATCTTTCCCGGACAGATACCCCTGGAACGCGTGGCCGCATTCATGAGTAATCACGTTGATGTCCCCGCTGGTTCCATTGAAATTAGCAAAAATGAAAGGTGCGTTATAAACAGGAAGGTAGGTCATGTATCCTCCTGCCCGTTTTTTCTTTCTGCCCAGCACATCAAACAATTCATTTTCAGACATAAAATCAAAAAATTCCTTTGTTTCATCGGAAAGTTTTCCATACATGTCTTGCGCACTGGCCATAATCTCTTCCGGCGTACCGACTGGTTCCGGATTGCCATTTTCAAAGAAAACGCTTTCATCGATACAGGATAATTTTTCAATTCCTAATCTGCTTCTTCTTTTCTCATGAAGCTTTTCAGCAAAAGGCACAAAATATTCCTTTACCTGTTTTCTGAAATTTTCTACCATAGCTTTGTCATAACAATTTCTCCGTACCCGGTCATAACCTAACCCTACGAAATTATCATGACCTAATTCTTCTGCCTGTCTTGTACGATTTTTTACTAACTTATCATAAATAGAATCAAGTTTGTCTCCATTGGCTTCGAAAAAGGAACTGTATTTTGAATAAGCTTTCCGGCGCACTTCCCTGTCTTTATGGGTTAAGTACTTTCTTAATAAGGAAAGATTCAGTATTTCCCCATCCCAGTCAATTTCTGCACTGGCGATTAATTTATCGTATTCGGTTGTTAATGCGTTCTCTTCCTGCTTAAGGGGGATCAGTTTTTTATCAAATGACCTGATATTCAGCTCAATATTCTTAAATGCAACGGTTCCTATCTTTTCCTCCAGATAATTTCTATAAGGAGATTCATACATCAGCCGTGCATATCTTACGTACATATCGATCAGTTCCGGCTCTATTTCATCATAGTAATTCCGCTCTTTTTCATAGAAATCATCTGTCGTATCAATATCATGTCTGATACTTGCAATTATAACCATCGTATCGATTTCATCTTTGAATTCATAGTATCTTTTATGAACCTCAAACTGGGCTTCTCCATTAGCCGCAGCAGCGAAATCCTTCATAAGTTCTTCAAACCGAAGCTTTTTTTCTTCTAAATTAATTCTTTGATATGGCATTTCATTAAACTTCATTTTAATCCTCCAACAATTTATTTTTCGTAACTTCTAATAAATAATTGACTGCTTCCTTATTCATTTGATAATAAACTTTATTATCTGATTTCTCTATATTAATAAGTCCCAGCTTCATAAGTGTATTCATATGATGGGAAATGGTAGCCGTGGTAAGCTTTAGTTCTGCCGCAATTTCCTGCCCATAAGCTTTTTTATTCCGAATAAAACACAAAATTTCAAATTTACTGGGATCAGATAATAACTTTAATCCATTGCTCAACTCCTGATTACTCAATTGTCGTTTCGATACTTTATAATTACAGTCAAATAGTATACCCACATCCAATATATGATAATCCCCCACGTTTTCATCATTACCATAAAAAATAACCCGGTTGCAAGCCATAATCTGTGTTCTTATAAATGTGGGTTTGCTGGGATAACTGTCTTCTTTAATATTATAAAAGCTATTCATTAACTTATAGAAACTGTGTTGTTTAAAATATTCCATCCAATACTCAGTTGCTGTTTCTTTTAATTCCAGCAATATTATTTCTTGTTCTTTTAATTCTGAAACCGTCTTTTCAAGAATTTCGTAAAGAATTTCCGCATGTTTGCTGGAATGTTCTATTAACTCCAATAATTGCCACTTTTGTGCCGGTTCACATTCCAGATTATTAATTCTGTCCGTAAATGTTACGGTTTTATTGTTTTCATAAGCAGAAGTTCTTAGATCTACATCATCAAACGATAGTTCTAACGTGTTATTATCTTTTATGGCACTCAAATAGTTGTTAATAAAGTGTATCACTTCGTTTTTATTACCGGAAAAAGTGGAATGTCGCACACATTGAAATAATATTTTTGCAATACATATATTTTCTGATATAAATGAGGTAAAGTAGAATTTAATAACAGGATTATTCACATCCGTTTTTCTTTCAATTTCTTCCTGAATAAACGATAATTTATCTAATTGATAAGAGATAACAGCCTTTTTCTTTTCATCTGTCCGCTTTAACAGATCCGTTTTTAAGTTCTGATAAGATTTTTTATTGATAATTCGAAATAATAATTCTATACTCTCCATATAGTAATCAATTTCTTTTATAACCGTACACTCTATGCTCATTCCAAGACCTCATCACTTTAAATTGTCAACTTGATGCCGAAATACAGTTCAATTTTTTTAATTATAACATCAATTAGAGGGTTGTCAATGAATACATTAGATAAACATCAAATATGATACAATAAAGTTAATATGAGAAAGTTTTTCTTTTTTATACAAAGATTTTTTTGAAAGAAATAAGGAAAACAACCAAAGCGAAAGGGAAAATAAAAATATGATAGATAATGTTTATATAAAATCTCCAATCATAACTGAAAGATTATGTATTAGAAAGATTACAGCAGATGATTTGCTGTTGATCAGAGATGATACAAAATATGACGAAACAAATAAAATGACTTGCCGGCCAATCATAAAAAGAGAAGGAATTGAGTTGATTGAATTTTATAATCAAATTATTAAAAAAGAAAATAACCTTATATTTTCCATATGGAGAAAACAGGATGAGGAATTAGTGGGCAAAGTATCGTTTAACGATTACAATCCAAGAAACAGAAGTATGGAGTTAGGATATTATATGATACCCAGGTTCAGAAAATACGGATATATGAGGGAAGCTCTTACAAGTCTGCTTGATATTTTGTTCAAGAATATGGAGTTAAATAAGATATATGCTCAAACTGGCAGCTTTAATATAGAATCCATTGAATTATTGGATAAGATGGGCTTTAAGAGAGATGGAATTTTAAGAAATCATCATGAGCTCAATCATATATTTTATGACGACTATATTTTTTCAATATTAAATAAAGAATGGAATGATCGCTCCTAGGTGGCTTCCTACTGAGGAACTCAGCTAATGTAAAAAGTTACTATCTGAGTTCCGCCAGTTCCGCAAGCATGAATCATAGTAATTGACTGGTTTTTGTACTCATAACTATGCTTCGCTATGAGAAATAGGTATCTGAATTTCTGTCACAAATTTTTCCGTATCGTCAGTTATCCCGTAATCAATCATTGTAATTTCTTTTGAAAAACCTGAAATACGGAATTTCTGCTCTGTTATAAAATCCATCATCCTTTTATAATATACAAAAGCTTCCTTATGACCGCCGCAAAACCGCAGGGTTACACAGGTTTCTTCGGGTATTTCTTCTACTGGTCCTGAATAAGCATCTTCTTTGTCTAACAAAAGAAACACCTTATCATATTTGTTGTATTCCCCGTTTAACAGCTTTTCCCTGGCAATTCCCACCCCTACTTTTCCGAGAAAAACAACGGTGTTCTGCTGGTGCTGTTCTAACTGACGAATGGAAGTTTCTAAATCAAGATAGGAGTTTATGGATAATGTATTTTCAATCCAAGCAATCCGTCTGGATTCAAATTGCCTGATACAAATGGTATCAAGCTGAGAGGAAAGAGCATCCTCAATCTGTCTCAGCCTGTTTTCTATTTTTCTTTCAATAATTTCTAATTCCTTTTGTTTGCTGATAACCATCTCTTTCTGCTGCCGCAGCATGATCTGCATCCGTTCAACATCCCGATTGTTTATGAAATCAGCAATTTGCTCTAACGGCATGTCCAGTACTCGAAGATAACGAATTGTATTAAGACATTCAAACTGGCGTGTACTGTAATAGCGGTAGCCCGTTTTATTGTCTGTATATTCTGGCTGTAAGAGTCCGGACTTCTCATAATGGCGCAGAGTTCCAACGCTTATATGAAACATTTTAGCTACATCACCGATTTGAAATAATCCGCTTTTCTCCATTTATCTTCTTCTCCATTCTCAAATAGAACCATTTAACTTACCTGGGCGCTTACTCAGCCAGATAAATACGCTGATACATATAACAACTGACAGAATTGACCCCACGGGAGCTGCAATTCCCATTGGGAAAAGTGTGTCTGCAAAGTATATTGATGCCAGATAGGCAAGGGGAATACGGGCGCAGATAATGGATATGGAATTATGGATAAAGGATATTCCGGACAAACCATATGCACAGAAATACCCGCTGAAACAAAAATGTATTCCTGCAAAAATGCAATCCCATACATAGCTGCTCATATACTGTCCGCCAAGCAGAATTACCTTTGTATTATCTGTAAACAGTCCTATCACTGATCCAGCAGTAAATTGCATGACAACCGCTGATATTGTACCGAATACAACCGTTATTAAAATCCCAATCCAAAGTGTCTGACGGGCACGATCATGTTTCCCGGCACCAGCATTTTGCGCGGAAAGTACAGATACAGTGGACAACATAGATGAGGGAACCAAAAATAAGATGCCGATTATTTTTTCCACAATTCCTACTGCTGCTGCATCATTTAATCCCCTGTTATTTGCAATTATTGTTATAATAAGAAAAGAGATCTGAATAAATCCATCCTGCAACGCCACTGGAATGCCAACTTTCAGCAGATTAAGAATCACTTCTGTTTTCGGTTTAAGATCCTTCCGGGAAAGACTGATTCCCATTTTCTGCTTCCGGATAAAGGTCAGAGAAATAATTACACTGATTGACTGTGATAAAGTGGTACCAAGTGCAGCACCTGCCGCCCCGAGTTTAAACACTCCGATAAAAAGATAATCCAGAACAATGTTGGCCGCACAGGCTATGCCAATAAAATACATCGGGCTTTTGGAATCCCCCATTCCACGGAAAATCGAACTGATAATGTTATATCCCGTAATAAATGGAATTCCAATCATACAGATTGTAAGGTATGTAACTGTCTCTCCAAATGCTTCGGGTGGTGTTAACATAACGGCAGCGATTGGTTTCACCACCATGAGCAGTACAATCATAATTATGACAGACAAAACCATAAACAAAGCAATTGTATTGCCGATAACAGTAGATACCTCCTCATGCTTTCCTGCCCCCACTGCCCGTCCAATCATTACGGTTGCTCCCATTGCCAGACCAACGATCATGACCGTTATCATGTGCATAACCTGACTTGCGATGGAAACTGCTGTAATGCTGTCCACTCCGTTAAATTGACCTACTATAAACAGATCTGCCATTCCATACAGTGTCTGAAGAAAATACGACAGCAGGTACGGTAAGGAAAAATATACAACGGTCTTAAATACACTTCCTTTAGTTAAATTCTTTTCCATAAATCAATTACATCCTTTGCTTCATTTATTTTAGTATATCATAAAGTCTGCAATCGTTGTAGAGTCAATACAAAAACACCATAGTTTTTCCGCTACGGTGTTTTTGCAATTCCTATTTCATGTTTTTGCCCCAATCCTTCCCATTGGATTTAATCAGTTTTGAGTACCAATAGTAGGAATCTTTTTTAATACGTTTCATACTAAGTTCTGACACATCCTTGCAGTTAACCAGTTCATCATCTGTTGTATCAATGTAAACCAGCCCATAACGCTTCTTAATTCCATTACCGGTTGATAATAAATCCGTAAATGACCATGGGTTATATGCAATTACTTCACAGCCATCCTCAATGGCAAGGCCCACTTGATAGATCTGATCTCTGAGGAATTCAATTCTTGCTGTATCATGCACCTGTCCGTCTGCATCCTTGGTCTCGTTTGCTCCAAATCCATTTTCCGTAATCATCATGGGAAGTCTGTAGTGATTCCAAAGATAACGGAGAGAGTAGCGCATCGCCTGGGGATCGATTTCCCAATCCCAGTCTGTATATTCCACATAGGGGTTGGTACATAACGCATATTCTCCAGGGACATTGGGCCACTGCATCTGACCTTTGATCCCAAACTTATTCAGTCCATACTCCTGTCTTTCACTGTCAATTTTTGATTCATATGCAGTATTGCTTCTATAACAGTTTACAGATATAAAGTCAATTTTAGCCTTCTTCATCAGCTCTAAGTCTTCCGGACGGATATCTGGATGAATGTCATGGGTTTCCCAGTATTTTTTTACAAAATTACTGTATTCTCCATATACATATGTGTCATTCCAGATCTTCTGGGTTAATTCTTCCGCATTCATGGCAGCGATCTGGTCGCCGGGATTACAGGTCTTTGGATAGATTGGAACATACCCTGGAACAGGCCCGATTTTTCCGCCCTCCACCATTTCATGACAGCGGATGACTGCTTTTGCATGACAGAGATTCATGATATGGTTAATATCCCACTTCTCTCTTTCCCAGTCTGTGCAGCCCACACTTGTACCCAGCCAGTGACCATAGCAGATCTGCATATTCTGCTCATTCAGTGACAACCAGTATTTCACTCTGTCTCCGAAATTTTCAAAACAGACTTTACAGAGATGTTCAAATGCATCTATGGTCTTTCTGCTTCTCCAGCCGCCTAATTCCTCATATACCCATACAGGCAGGTCATAATGGTAAATGGTCACAATCGGAGTAATGTTATTTTTAATCAGCTCATCAATCAGGCCGTTGTAGAATTTAATTCCTTCCGGGTTGACTTTTCCGTCTGAATGAGGAATGATTCTTGACCAGGAAAGGGAAAAACGATAAGAGCTGAATCCGCATTCTGCCATCAGTGCCACATCTTCTTTATATCTGTGAAAATGATCCGCTGCGATTGAATTATCCGCATATGGCTTCTTTTTCGTGCTGTTTATATCAATCATGGCCGGTGTTCTTCCGCCCTCTGCAACTCCGCCTTCCACCTGCCATGCAGCGCTTGAAGCACCCCACATAAAGTTTTCGGGGAATTTAGGATCTTCTTTATAATACATGTTGCACCTCCAGTTTTTTCATACAATTTGTCATTCGTTTCTTAATTGGCCCCCACCTTCTTTTCCGCTCTTTTACCAAGCACTAAGGTAATTACAAATGAAACCGTAACTGCAGTTACCATAACCGCTAATGAAACAATCAGGTTTTTGCCTGTTCCATCCGGGTTGATATAAGCAGGAATTGAAATAAATCCAGGGGTTGATACTACGTACTGGGTCATACCGAATAAACCAGCTATGAGGCCGCCAAGACCGCCGCCGATCATTGCACCCAGAAGGGGGTATTTTTTTACAAATAATACACCGTATACACCTGGTTCTGTAATGCCGCACAGTGCGGTAATACCGGCTCCTGTTGCGATACTGCGGGATTCCGCATTCTTTGCAATTAATGCTGCTGCCAGACAGGCACCCCCAACAGCTACATTAGCCGGAGCCATTCCGGTACAGATTAACGGGTCGGAACCGATTTCAGCTATTAATAAGAAGACTACCGGATACGTTGCGTTGTTCATTCCAAAGAACACCATAAGGGGAGTCGTAATACCAATGATCATAACAGCAATTGCCGGAGCCACTCTGTAAACAGTCAGTACACCGTCTGCCAGCCAGGTTCCTGCAAGATTTCCTATGGGGCCCAGTACAATCAGTGTGACCGGTACCGTAACCAGCATGGTAATCAGGGGTACAAAGATCGTCCGCAGATAAACTGGTACGATCTTCTGTAAATATTTATAAATGACGGACATAAATAAAACGCCAAGGATTACAGGAAATACCGTCGAGTTATATGCGATCTGTGCAACCTTAATGCCGAAGAAGTCAAGAGTTTCTGCATTATTGATGGTGGAATATAACAGGATTGCTCCAAGAAACGCTCCCAGGTATCCGTTGGATTTTAATTTGTTAGCTGCTGAAAAACCGATAAATACCGGCAGGGAATAAAAAGCCGCCTGGTTTACAGCATAGAAAATCTTGTATGCCCCATCTTCAGAAGACACTCCGAAGAGTGTGGTAAGAAGGGTTAACACTGCCCCTGTAAGACCGCCAGCGATCAGTACGGGAATCACCGGAGAAAATGTGCCTCCGATAAATGCCATAATGCCTGCAAAAACATTTCCTCTGCCAGCTTTCCCATCCTGCTTAACTGCATTGGAATCCCGAACTTCACCGCCAGCTTTAATACCGTCACGCTTCTTAAATTCTGCAAAAAGTGCGGGTACATCCTGTCCGATCACAAACTGGTACTCTCCGCTCTGTACAATCAGGTTAAGAATGCCCGGGATTTTTTTTGCCTCATCTTTATTCAGTTTTGTCTCATCATGCAGCTGAATGCGCAGACGGGTCATACAGTGTGTAACATTAGCAATGTTTGATTCGCCTCCGCAAGTATTGATTATATCTGCACATATTTGTACATAATCTTTTTTTGCCATGATTTTTCCCCTCTTCTTATAGTCTGCTTTTTGTTTCACCATACCCTCATTGATCCATAGGATTTACACCAGCGCGCCTTATGTATTTCCATAGCCAGATTATATCAGATTTCGACAAAACCGCGGGTTTCAGAATATGAAACCAAATCTGGATTTAAATTATTTTACCCTGAATTTATATTGTGTCTCTTATATTTTTGATATATAATCTGGGCATGGATGAAAATAATAAAAAACAGCAAAATGCATTTAGTCTCAAGGGCTTTAATATTACCTCTTCCCTGCTTGCTATCATTAATAATTCCAACGAAGACGATATTAACTACGTTTTGGCAAATTATCTGTTGGAGCGCATTGATATTCTGGATAAAATCAGCATTTATGATGTGATCGATTACTGTTATGTATCAAGGAGTACAATACACAGATTCGTAAAAAGCATTGGTTTTGAAAGCTTTACACACATGAAGGATAACATCAGACATATGCGGGTTCATACCAGAGCATTTATTGACTTCGTCAACCAGTCCTCTTTTCATGATTACATTATGAATTCCATGGTTGACATGCTGACGGATATCAATGATACCATCGACCAGCAAAATATCGAACTGCTTGTGGATCTGATCAAAAGCAGCCGTAATGTTGTCATTTTGAATTATGACACCTCAAGCTCTTCTGCCAAAGAATTTCAGCTGGAGATGACTTCTCTTGGCAGACTGATTAAGCTTGTCACCAATATATCCGGCAATACCGGTATTCTTCCGGCTCTTACGGAAGATGATCTGCTGATTACCTGCTCTGCATCTGGGAATTATGCCATTGCAACCAAGGATGACGTAAAAGATGTGAAGGCACGTAAATTTCTGATCACACTAAACCACGCAAAACAGTTTGAGGAATATTATGACACCATCATTTTTCTGAGTGACAAGTTTCAATCCTGCGATTACATTTCCAATGGAATGCAAAACGTTTATACCCGGTATGGTATTAACTACTTTTTTGATTTGCTGTTTAACCGATATGTACAAAAATATATAATAGACAGGTAAAAGTTGAAAATTCTTTTACCTGTCTTTTTTTGCATAGGATTTAACAATAAATCATAATAATATAATGGAGAATTACCAGTTTAAAGATAGTATTAAGGAAATATATGGAAGTATATGGATTCCGTTAAAATTATTGAGCGGCAATCTTATAGGGTATACAATTATTTTCTCAGAAACGATTCAGTTAAAAAGTCTTCGAAATCATTTTTTAAGAGAAAGAAGGATATAACACAATGGTTACAGAAAAAGAAGGTATTGAAGAGAATATTGCAAAGCTGCCTGCGGATCAGGTCTATGCTGCACTTGGAAGCAATGTCCGTGGACTGAATCAGGCACAGGTGGCAGAACGGCAAAAAAAACTTGGCAAAAATCTAATTGAAGAAAAAAAGAAAAAATCTGTAATACTTATCTTTCTGGGAAACTTTATACATCTTATGGCGATTCTGCTCTGGATTGGCGGTGCTGTGGCATTTCTTGCGGGGATGCCCCAATTGGGAGTGGCTGTCTGGCTGGTAAACGTCATTAATGGTGTTTTCAGCTTCTGGCAGGAACACCGGGCCGGTAAAGCCACAGATGCATTAAGAAACATGCTGCCCTCCTACGCGCGGGTCATCCGTGACGGGGAAGAACAGAAAATACTGGCAGAAGATCTGATAATCGGCGATATTATCTTGTTGGAGGAGGGGGACAAGATCTCCGCTGATGCCCGATTAATAGAAAGCAGTGATCTGCAGGTGGATCAGTCCACTTTAACCGGAGAATCCAATCCGGTGCGGAAAGTAAAAGATGCCGTATTAAAAGATGATCTGACTAAAGCGGAAACCCCCAATCTGATATTTGCAGGCACCAACGTAGCCGAGGGCAACGGAAAAGCCGTTGTAATGGAAATTGGCATGCGTACGGAGTTTGGAAAAATTGCGGGATTGACACAGAATATGAAAGAAGTCCAAAGTCCCCTGCAAAAGGAACTGAACCGTTTAACGAAACAAATTTCCGTGATTGCCATCTCATTTGGGGTATTTTTCTTTGTGGCAGCTTTGTTGCTGGTAAAGGAACCCATGGCCTCCTCCTTCATCTTTGCTCTTGGTATGATAGTCGCTTTTATTCCGGAAGGTCTTCTTCCAACTGTTACGTTATCTCTTGCCATGGCAGTCCAAAGAATGTCAAAGCGGAATGCTCTGGTAAAAAAGCTTTCTTCTGTGGAAGCACTTGGAAGTACTACAGTAATCTGTACGGATAAAACAGGAACCCTAACCCAGAATGAAATGACAGTCAATCATTTGTGGCTTGCTGACCGGGAATATGAAGTAACGGGTGTTGGTTACAGCCCAAAAGGTGAGATCATGACAGGCGGAAAAACAGTAAAAGCCAGTGAAGATGAGGACATGGATCTTTTGCTGACTGGTGCTGCACTGTGCAGCAATGCAAGATTGCTTCCCCCAGGAGAAGAATCCGCCCGTTATACAGTGCTTGGAGATCCTACCGAGGCATGTCTTGGCGTTGTTGCAGAAAAAGCTGGGATTAACGTGGCAAAACAGGCGGAACTGACACCAAGATTAAGAGAACTGCCATTTGAATCCCGCCGGAAACGAATGACAACCGTGCATCGGCTTCAAAGGTCCATAGAAGGCACCAGACTGATTGCCTACGTAAAAGGTGCTCCAAAAGAGATCATGAAACTAAGTAATACCATTCGCAGAAATGGGGCTGTCACACCCATGGAAGAAGAGATGCGAAGGGAAATCATGGATGCTAATGACAATTACGCCAGGCAGGGATTGCGTGTTCTGGCTGTGGCATACCGCCTTCTGAAAAAAGAAGATAAGATTCCAACAGCCATGAGCGCCTATACACCAGATCTGATCGAACAGGATCTGACTTTTGTGGGGCTGGTAGTCATGGCAGATCCGCCCAGACCGGAAGTAGCTGCAGCCGTTGAAGAATGCAGACATGCTGGTATCCGCATTATTATGATAACCGGTGACTACGGATTGACAGCAGAAAGCATTGCAAAACGTATTGGGATTGTAAAAGGCACAAATCCAAGGGTTGTATCAGGGCTGGAACTGGAAGAGATGTCTGATGAGCAGTTAAAGGAATATTTAAAGGACGAAATAATCTTTGCCCGTGTGGCACCGGAGCAAAAGCTGAGGGTTGTAACCAATTTACAGGAGCTGGGTGAGATTGTTGCAGTGACCGGAGATGGTGTAAATGATTCTCCTGCCCTGAAAAAAGCCGATATCGGAGTGGCCATGGGAATCGCCGGAACCGATGTGGCAAAAGAGGCAGCGGATATGATCTTAACAGATGATAACTTTGCTTCCATCGTCCATGCCATTGAAGAAGGCCGGGCTGTTTACAGTAATATCCGAAAGTTCTTACTGTATATTTTAAACTCCAATATGCCAGAAGCCGTACCATCGGCATTGTTCCTGTTTTCCCGGGGTGCAATCCCCCTTCCCCTGACTGTCATGCAGATTCTCACCATTGACCTGGGGACGGATATGATGCCCGCACTGGGATTAGGGACTGAGAAACCGGAAAAAGGAATTATGGATCAGCCGCCCCGTAATCCAAAAGAGACTCTGTTAAACAGACCACTGATCATAAAAGCATTCTTATGGTATGGAATGCTGGGTTCTCTGGCCTCTGCCATTTCCTATTTCTTTGTCAATATACAGAACGGCTGGCCGGATATGCCTTTGGCCAGCGGAAATAATCCGGTTTATTTCAGGGCTACTACCATGGCGCTGGCAGCCATTGTATTCAGCCAGATTGGAGCTGTGTTTAACTGCCGTACTGAAAAACAGTCTGCGTTTCAGGTCGGATTATTTAAAAATAAACAGGTTAACTTAGGAATCCTGATCGAGATTATATTAATCTTTGCCTTAGTTTATCTGCCGCCATTGCAATCCGTATTCCATACGGCTCCTCTCCTGCTTTCTGACTGGCTGCTGTTATGCATCTGGCCACCGCTGGTATTGCTGCTTGAAGAGGGAAGGAAATTTTGGCTGCGTAATAAAGAGCGGGCAGGAAATTAAAATCATAGAGAGGTGATCGTTATGAAAGTGATTGTAGTTGGCTTAGGAAAAATGGGAATCGGCTTATCCAATAATTTAATTAAAAAAGGACATGAGGTAACAGTCATTGATTCAAATCCGGAAGTTTTAGACAGCCTGGGAAGCGATTTTGCAGGAATTAAGGTTCTGGGATTTGGGTTTGACCGGGACGTTTTAAGCAAAGCCAGAATAGACAAAGTAGATGCTGTGGTATCCTGCACGGAAAGCGATGAGATCAATGCCGTAATCGCCAGGATCGCCCGAACGATTTACCGTGTCCCTCATGTGGTTGCCAGATTATATGACACGAAAAAGGCAGAAATCTATCACAGGCTTGGCATTCAGACTATATCCACTACTTCCTGGGGCATTGAACGGGCAACCCAGTTTTTAACCTATCATCATCTGGACAGTGTCTATGACATTGGAAATGGTACCGTGAATCTGGTCCGTATTGAAGTTCCCTCTCTCCTGGTCGGTCATCAGGTAAATGAGATCACAGTGCTGGGTGAAATACAGGTTGTCTCCATCAGCCGGGATAACAAAACTTTTTTACCCACTCTTGGTACAATTCTGGAAGCAGAGGATATCCTGTACATTTCAGTTATTATAGCTGCAACGGATAAGTTAAAATCCATGCTGGATCTGTTATAGATAACAAGGCGAACTGTGAGAAAATGGAAAGAAAGGATGCCACAAAGCTATGAAAGTGATTATTGTAGGAGGGGGCCAGGTCGGAACCTATCTTGCTTCCCTGTTATTATCCAACGGACATGAAATAAAGGTAATTGAACATCGGAATAAGAATTTTAATAAACTATTAAAAGAACTGCCTTCGGAAGTATTAATTAACGGCTTCGGATCAGACCCTGCCGTGCTGGAACAGGCAGGTATCGAATCTGCCGATGTTATTGCAGCAGTAACCGATGCCGATGAAATCAATCTGGTGGTATCCACTCTGGCTAAAATGGAATTTGGTGTTCCAAAGGTGGTTGCCAGGGTGAACAATCCCAAAAATGCCTGGCTTTATAACAGCAGTATGGGCGTAGATGTGGGTGTCAATCAGGCCGATTTAATGGCTCACTTTGTAGTGGAAGAAATGGATTTAGAGGATATGTTCACCATATTAAAATTGAAACGGGGTGATTATTCCATTATCCAGATGAAAGTTGCAGAGTCTGCCAGAGCGGCTAACCAGTTACTGAAAAACCTGTCTATCCCCCAAAAAACAGTACTGATCGCCATTACCAGAGACGATGCCTTAGTCATTCCAAAAGGGGATTCCCAAATTCTGGTGGGGGATGATATTCTGGCCTTAACCGATGAGGGTAGCCGGAAAGAATTGAAAGAGATTTTTGGATAAACATATGTTTTAAAGGAACTGCAGCCCTATGATAAAACTTACGGGTTGCAGTTCTTTTTTACTATTTCTGATTGCAAATCACAAAAACCAGACCTATACTGAAGAAAAGAAATCTCTTTAAAGGAAGAGTACAAAGGAGTGTTAATATGAATCTGGAAATCTATGATACTGCTGACTCAATCTACGTAGAAAAAGAGAACCACACAAAGGTCAATTATTTTATTTTTGATGAATATGAAATTCATCTCAATACCCTTCCCCCTCATTCCATTCAGGAATGGCACAAACACCATCATATTGAAGAAGTTATATTCATAATCTCCGGTAAATTGAAAATTTTGTGGAAAGAAGCGGAGCAGACAGAATGTCGGATTGTTTCAGAAAATTCAATCGTCAGAGTAAAAAATTCCATTCATACACTGGAAAATGAATCTGATGAAGATGTACGGTTCCTGGTCTACAGAATGGTGCCTGACGGTGTTGATAAACGTAACATCATAAAGAATGATAAGGAGCTCATCCGATAGCAAAAAAAATGAGTTTCCACCCGCAGTACTCCATATTGGCTGGTCTGTGCGACGGAAACTCATTTTACCCTATTTAAATATTGGATGCCACCTCAAATGCATCCCAGATCGCGTACATAATATTGGAAACCTTTCTTGCATCTCCCAGTATGTAAAGATCTCTGACTTCATATTTTAATTCATCATAAAGTCTGTTTTCGGAATCGTAACCAACTGCAAGCACAACAGAATCCGCGTTTAGTTCCTCTTTTCCTGCACCAGTCTCAATCAGAACCCCCTGCTCAGTCGTATGAATTGCTTTGGAACCTGTATAAACGGATATTCCTTTACTTTCAATCAAAGATAAAAGCATGCTGATATTGGCAAAACACAGCGGACCGTTTAGTTTTAATAAACCGTCCTGGGCTTCCACAATGGAAACTTCTTTCCCGTTATTCTTAAGCCACAAAGCCAGTTCACAGCCAACCAGACCTCCGCCCAAAACCACCACACGGCTGCCCGGATCTCTGGTTCCTAGAAGGACTTCTTCGGCTGTAAATACCTTACTGTCATCTCCAAGACCAAATACCCTGGGTCTTGACCCGGTTGCAACAATGACCGTATCGGGATTGGCTTTGCGAACCATTTCAGGAGTTACCTCTGTATTATAATAAACCGGCACTGACAGATCTTTTAATGTGTTCTCATACCACTTTGCCAGCGCATGATCATCTTCTTTAAAATCCGGTGTTCCTCCTGGAATTAAATTTCCTCCCAGGCGGTCTGTCTTTTCATAGATCATTGGCTGATGGCCTCTTAAACTCAACACCCTGGCAGCTTCGCATCCAGCCACTCCTCCGCCGATAATCAATACCTTTTTCTTTTTCAGAACAGGCTTTAATTCTGTAATCCGTTCTCTGGCACAGGAAGGGTTGACAGCGCAGTTCAGCCATCCATAATGAACCATTCGGCCGAGGCATCCCTCATGGCAGGAAAGACATGGACGAATCAGTTCCGTCTGACCAAAACGCAGTTTATTAACATAATCAGGATCTGCAAGTAGGGGGCGTCCAAGTCCGATTAAATCGCAGCTTCCATCTTCAATTGCAGAAAGAGCCAGATCCGGGTTATCCATACGGCCGGCACAGATAACAGGACCATTTACTGCCTCTTTTATTGCTCTCGCATAAGGAATGTAAAGTCCTTTCTTTTGATACATTGGCGGATGATTCCAGAACCATGCATCATAACAGCCCACATCCACGTCAAGGGAATCATACCCATACTGCTCCAACAGCTGGGCTGCATCAATGCCTTCCGGCAGGTCACGGCCTTTTTCTTCAAATACCTCACCGGGAAGAGCGCCGACACGCCAGTCTTTAATAAATGATTTGAGACTGTAACGAAGCGTTACTGTGAAATCATCTCCGCAGGTTTTCTTTATTTCCTCCACGATTTCTCTTGCAAAGCGAAGGCGGTTTTCTAAGCTCCCTCCGTATTCATCCGTTCTGTTATTAAAAAATGAGATCGCAAACTGGTCAAGCAGGTACCCCTCATGAACCGCATGAATCTGAATCCCGTCAAATCCCGCATTTTTAGCAATTGCTGCTCCTTCCCCAAACCGTTTTACAATCCGATGGATTTCCTCTTTTGTCAAAGCTCTGCAAGGGATATCCACCCAGCGGTTCATAATCTCTGACGCAGATACCGGCTTTAAATCCGGATCAACAGGAGGTGCAACACGGCCGAAACCAGCACTTAACTGGAGAAATACTTTGGCATCATAAGCATGAATCCGTTCTGTCATTTCTCTTGCAGTCCTGGTAAAATGCACCGGATTAATGGTGGGACAGGGAGTACTTGGCATGGAGTGATGTTCTGCTTCGTTATCAACAAAACATACTCCTGTGATTATAAGCCCGGTTCCGCCCTTGGCCCGCTCCACATAATAATCAATTCCTCTCTGATTAAATCCCCCTACAGAGTCACCTAGCCCCTGGGGACCCATGGGTGCCATAACAAAGCGGTTTTTCAATGTAACATTGCCGATTTTGACCGGTTCAAAAAGCTTTTCATATTTGTTCTGCATATTTGTCCTCTCCTTTTATTTTTGCTATGAAAAAATAGTATCAAATACAAAAGGAAAAGGGTATGTCTGAATCTATAAACTTTTACCAGTTTCTTATGGGTTTTACCAAGATGATTTTTGTTAAATCAAACAATTTTATCTGCATTTTTTGATTATTTTAACAGCTCATTCTGGAAACCACATAAAAACAGTGATATAATATTTCCTATAATGATTCATAAATTCATATGAAAAGAGGACGCTTATGGCAAAGCATGTGAAAAATCTGGCGGAGTTTTTAAAGAATTACAGCTGTCATTGTCATATCAGTAATGATTTCACCATAAGATCATGC
The DNA here is from genome assembly GCF_002934545.1 of Lacrimispora xylanisolvens. Lineage (GTDB taxonomy): Bacteria > Bacillota > Clostridia > Lachnospirales > Lachnospiraceae > Lacrimispora > Lacrimispora xylanisolvens. Next base: position 437,403 of record NZ_PTJA01000002.1, on the reverse strand, counting down.
CGTTGTCTGGATGGCTTACCTGAGGCATTCTGCTCAGATATAGTCTACATCGCACACGTTTCCGACCTGCCTGACTCTTTCCCGCTTTCAGAAGCTGTCAATCTTTTACTCATTGGGGATAAGGAACTCCCCCGCTCCTATGGCATGGAAAATAAAATCAACTGGATTGTCTGTGATCCCAGACTGGTTTCATTGCCAAAATTAATTAACCTGACAGAGGAATTCTTTTTTGAGGAACTGACTCTGTACCAGTACAAGGAAGAGATGATCCGGGCATTAGACGATCCGGATGCCATGAAGAAAATGCTGGAAGTAACCTATAAGTATGTTGGAAATCCGTTGAGAGTGATCGATTCCGCCCACAATCCGGTGGTCTCCTGCTGGGGTGAGGAACAGTTGGATGAACCTCAGTGGATGGAATATAAGGAGAATCAGACCTTCTCCCAAAAATACAACGATATCTGCAACGCTGATTACGCTTTTCAACGTCATATGATCAATTCCCCAACGCCATATATTATGAATTACCCGGATATTTATAAACACCGCCAGCGTATTCTTCGCATCAGACAGAGTCATATGAATATTGCTTTTGTCAGCGAACTGGAATACAATCGGCCATTTACGGAATTTACCAGTGAACTATTACAGATCTTCGCTCATTTTGCGGGAATCCGGTTATGTAATGATGCGCATTTTTACTGCTCCTACGATTCCCCGTTATCGGAGATATTTCTTTATGTTTTAAAAACCCAGCAGCCCAATCCGGAAAAGATCAGGCAGCTAATGAAGAAATCCGGACTCCACTTTAAAAAGTACATATACTTAATTTATATTACAGACAATGACCTTTTTGACTCCAGGGAGAAAATGGTTTATATCTGTACACTGCTGAATAAATTTTTTATCGGAGGGCTGACTCAGATGCTGGAAGGCAAGATAGTGATCCTCCTGGATTCTGATCAATGCACCAAGTCTCCTCTTGATGATGACCGGCTGCAGAACTTTCTGCAGATTCTAAGTGCGAATCATTTGTTTGCAGGAGTAAGCCGCGCCTTTTTGGACCTCTCACAGGCAGGTCATGCCTTAGAACAGGCAAAAAAAGCCTTTGATTTTTCAAGACAAAAGAAAGGCCTGGAACAATTGTTTTATTATGAAGATTATATTTTAGAAGATCTGGCAGAAACCTATCTGCTTCAAAACCCGCCTGTTCACATAGTGGAACCAGGCATTCATGATCTGATTGAATATGACAGGCTTCATAGTACAGCCTTAATGGAATCACTGACCTGCTACCTGGAGCATCAGCTGGATCTGCACACTGCTTCGGATTGTCTGCATATCCATTTTAATACACTAAAATACCGCATTCAAAAGATTAAAGATATCACCGGCCTTGATTTAAACAAGATTGACATTATCATAAGAGTCAGGCTCTCCCTGATTATCCTCCAAGCCATAGAATGACCTGTCAGGTTGATGGGGAAGCCTGAAAACGCTCTATGGGCAGATTACTATATGTTTCTGCTGTCTTTTTTAAAACTCCTCTTGGTATAATACTGCTTTGTTTCAGAATTTCAAGAGCTTTCGGGCAGTCTCCTTCCGGCAGACGAAGGCATAGCCCACAGCCGGCAGTAATCGCCTCCGGCATGGGCATAACCTTTACTGATATTTTTTCACCCAGCAATAGTGTCTCAGCCATAATTGAATGATGTGTGTTGTGAAATGTGAACAAAATATCTTCCATGAGGCATTCCTTTCAGCTTATATGTTAATGACAGAGCCTGCATAAGCCATACGCTCTGTAATTGTCATCATGTTTACAATCTTACCAACACCAATGGAGTCTTTCACAGAATAATAATCCGCACAAGTTCCGCAGATTTCAATCTGGGTACCTGCCTGCTCCAGTTCACGCAGGTCATCTAATGTATTGCATCCCTCCACCGTGAGGAGGACACCTGAATTAAAAAATAAGACAGCCTTTGGCGGATTCTTTAACTGGGTGAGGGAAAACAAGAACCCTTTAATAAGTATTTTTCCCAGTTCTTCACTTCCCTGCCCCATAGAATCTTTGCTGATGACAACGACCAGTCCGCTCTCTTCCCTTTTTACTGGAGTCTGCTCTGTGACAGACTGAACCTGCGCCTGTTCCTGTACCGGAACCGTTATGGTAACCCGATATCTGCCAGGCTCGATCTTTTCTTCCATGACAGCATAGCCGTTTCCTTCTGCCATATTTCTTAAATTCTCGCATGCAGGCTGATTATCTACCAGCACCTGTAATTCTCCGCCCTCTGAAGCAAGTTCTGCCGCTGCTTTCTTAGCCAGGACTACCGGAACCGGACAGGCCTTTCCCATAGCATCAATTATTTTCATACCAGTCATCTCCTTGTATTCAAATTTTATATATTAACTACATATATCCCGAAGAGCCTTTACGGCAGATTCCACTTCTTCCATGGTATTCATATGTGAAAAGGAAAAACGAACCGCACCTTTGTCCCTTGTTCCCAGGGCTTCATGCATAAGCGGAGCACAATGGGCTCCCGCACGGACACAGATCCCATACTTTTCATTAAGCTCAAATGCCAATTCACTGCTTCCCATTTTAGCTGCATTTAGAGCCACTACCGGAGTACGTGCGGTGCACTTCAAATCACCATAAACCTGAATAGAGGGTATTTTTCTTAACTCTTCCAGAAAATAATCTGTCAATTCCATTGCCTGATTTAAAAACAATTCTCTATTCCCGCTTACATACCGGACGCCAGCCAGAAGTCCTGCAATCCCGTGGCTGTTTTGAGTGCCGGCCTCCAGCCGCTCTGGCATCTCCTCCGGACCGGTTTTTGAATATGTATTGCTGCCGCTTCCACCTGTCAACATGGGAGATATGGAAAACTCCGGTTTTACACATATGCCGCCTGTTCCCTGAGGACCATATAGGGATTTATGTCCGCTAAAGCAAAGTGCAGTTATGTTCATTGCTTTCATATCAATGGGCAAAAGCCCGGCAGACTGGGAGGCGTCTACAATAAAATAGATTCCTTTTTGCCTGCAAAGTTCTCCAACTGCGGATATATCATAACTATTTCCAGTCACATTGGAAGCGTGGGTCATTACAACCGCCCCGGTATCCGGCCGAATTGCTTCCTCTACCTGTTTTATATCCAGTCTTCCTTTTGTGTCCACTGGAACAATGGTATAATCTCCTGTCCGGTAAACCGGCCGAAGGACACTATTGTGTTCTGCCGCAGTCGTCACAATATGTTTGCCGACAGAGCCAATTGCCTGATTCAGTGCCATGGTGGCATTTTGGCAGAATGCCACATCAACCTCATTTTCACCGCCGAAAAAACGGGCAATCTCCTGTCTCGCATTTGTTATACATCTGAGTCCCGCAAGGGAAGCATTGTTCACTCCTCTTGATGGGTTACCCTGGGTAAGCATTGCAGCTGTAACAGCATCGATTACACATTGAGGTTTGGGCAATGAAGTAGCAGCGCTATCAAAATACATCATAAAATCCTTTCTGGCACCAGTTAAATACTGGTATCGTCATCGTTATTCCTTATAATAATTAAGAAGGTATGTCTGAAACAATTTCTGAACAGGCTGTAGAATCATTTCTTTTTTTGACAGGAGATAAAAGTTCCGTTTAATTACAAAATCATTTAACTCAATGGTTTTTATTAATCCCATCTGTTTATACATGGCGGAAGATACCCTCGATACAAATGAGATACCGGCTCCGCTGGATACAGCCTGTAAAACGCTGTGAGTATTGTTAAAGCAGCAGACCGTATTTAACTGTTCCAGAGTCAGATTGAGATGAAGAAGGAAATTCTCCAGTTCCTTCTTTGTCCCGGATCCATCTTCCCTCATAATAAACGGCTGGGTCCGAAGGAGCTTGATTAACATTTCCGGTGACAGATTCTGTGGAGTTGAATAACAGGCAGGAACTGCAAGTACCAGCGAATCATGATAAAATGGTACCTGAACAAACTTGTTTCCAGAGAGTCTTGTACCTGTAATACCAAAATCATAAATGCAGTTAGAAAGCATCTTCCCTACCTGCTCACTGTCACTTTGCCGGACCTTGAACAGGATGTCAGGATAGCTCTTCTGAAATACGGCGATCAGAGAAGGCAGTAAATACTGTGCCGGAACACTGGATGCCAATAACGATATTTCCCCTCTGATACTGCTGCCTCCCTGTGCGACAGAATGAATTGCCTCATCACGCAGCGCCAGCATATTCTGAGCATATACGAAAAAATCCAGTCCGCTTTTAGTCGGATAAACTTCCTTTGTGGAACGTATTAACAGCTGCGTGCCTAATTCCTTTTCCAAAGCATTAATATGGGAACTAATCGTAGGCTGAGATAAATAAATTGTATCAGCCGCTTTTGAAAAACTATTCAACTTAGCCACATAAACAAATGCTTCCAGTTGTTTTAAATCCATAGTGACACAACCTTTCAACCAAAAAGATTCATTCCAGTATGTAAGTAATTATCCTGAGATAATCATGTTCTTATCCTGACGTGAAATTACAGAGGCAACCTTAGAGCTTACTATATTTAAATCAGCCAGATCCTTTAATAACCCTTCTGTGTCCCGTGGATCTACACTAAGCAGCAAACCTCCGGAAGTCTGAGGATCAAATAATATTTCCTGCATCGGCTGAGGGACCTGTTCAAACCGCAATTTATCCTGCAAATACTTCCGGTTTTTCTTACCTCCGCCTGTAATTAAATATACCTCCGCCAATCGGTATGCTTCTTTTATATAAGGAATTTCTGAGCATTCTACCTGAATGGTATATTCCTCTGTAACCATTTCGTTTAAATGTCCTAAAAAACCAAATCCAGTCACATCCGTACAAGCGTGCAGCCGATATTTTCTACCTGCATCTGCTGCATATTTATTTAATGTCTGCATGCTGTTAACCGCCTGCTCATAGCTTTCCAGGGAGGCTTCTCCGGCTTTATAGGAAGATGTTACAAGTCCCACTCCCAGGGGCTTGGTAAGTATGATATCATCCCCCATACAACAGGAATTGTTTCTCATAATCTTTTGGGGATTGACGATTCCTGTGACAGAAAGGCCATATTTTGGTTCCTTATCTGTAATGGAATGACCTCCGCTAAGAACTCCTCCTGCTTCTTTTACTTTTTCGGCTCCTCCCCTGAGTATCTCACCTAAGATAGCCGGGTCTTCATCCTCAGGAAAGCAGACAATATTAAGAGCAACTTTCACTTCTCCCCCCATTGCATAAATATCACTTAATGCATTTGCTGCCGCTATTTTTCCAAATAAATAAGGATCCTCTACCATGGGAGGGAAAAAATCGAGGGTTTGAATAATCGCCAGATCATCCCTCAGACGATATACTGCCCCATCATCAGAAGTATCAAATCCCACAATAAGATTCTGGTCGTCAAAAACAGGGATGTTTAATAACGCTTCTTTTAACATGCCCTGAGGCAGTTTGGCAATGCAGCCACCACAAGAGGTAAACTTATTAATCTTACGTATGTCCATAACTTCTCCTTAAACCAGTCAGTATTGTAGATTGTCTACAATCTACATTTAAATAATAATGGAAACTTTGTCATTTTACAAGAAAATATTGGTTATAATGTGGTTTGCTTTTATTAATTTTATCTATAAAGCAGCTATGTTTTAATAATAATGTATCTATTTTTCATAACAGCCATAAAAACTAATTATAAATACAAACAAAGAATGCACAATTACCCGAAAGTAACTGTGCATTTTAACTTTACCTCTTATTATAATACTTATGCTTTTAATGCTGCTCCAATGGCTCCTGCATAGCGGGAGAATTGAGAAACATTTACGGGACATCCGGTCTGCAATTCCAGTTCTTTGCGGATTCCCTCCATTTGTGCCAGACCTCCGGTTAAAAGAATGGGAGACTCCGTCCCGACTCTTCCTGCCAGTGCCATTACTTTTGTCACCACAGACTGGATAATTCCACCGGCAATTTCTTCACGGGTGTTCCCTGCTGCCAGCAGGGATACGATTTCTGAATCGGCAAAAACTGCACACATACTGCTTAGAGAACAGCGTTTCCCTTCGGTTAACTGCTTTTGAAAATCAGACAAATCCAACCCCATGCGATGAGCAGACATTTCAAGAAATCTCCCTGTCCCGGCGGCACATTTATCATTCATCTGAAAGGACATCACCTTACCATTTTCCACCGAAATCACCTTGGAGTCCTGGCCTCCAATATCAATAATTGTGCGAACTCCTTTAAGGAGGTAATCTGCACCTGACCCATGGCAGGTAATCTCTGTTATTTTTTTATGGGCGAAATCAATTCCCACTCTTCCGTATCCAGTTGCTGCCACACGTACCTCGTGCTCCGCTGTTTCTGTCTGTTCCAGAAGCTCCCGAAAGACGGTTCTGGCAGTTTCTTTTGGATTCCAGCCTGTGGGTTTTACACAGACTGCAGCAATGGAATCTTCTTTTAACAGGACTCCCTTACAGGCGGCTGATCCACAGTCAATTCCTACAGTTATCTGTTTCATTGTTTACAACATCTCCACAAATGCACCAGCTCTTGTTGAAAGCTGTCCGATATCTGCTGTTCCATAATCTGTTTCTAATTGCAGGTAAGGGATGTTTCTTTCTTCTAAAAACGTCTTTACTGTATGGGACTCTACCGCATACGTATGACACGCCTGCAGAGTCATTTCCACTACTCCATCCACTTTGAACTGTTCACACAGCCTTCCTAACAGTTCAAACCGGTTGGGATTGGGTGTCATAATGGAACAGCCAATCTGCAGGTAGTGTTCTGCAATGTTGGTGATCAGATCTCCTTCTTCTAAACACTGCCGATCCATCTGCTTGGCTCCGGTACAGTTTTCATAAGCAACGACTACACCGCCAGCTTCTTCAATCACCTTAACTACCTTCTCCGTTACTCCCCCCATGGGGCATCCGGTGATGAGAATCCGGGGGGCATCTACGGATACCGGCCGTTCTCCTGCTTCATAGCCTGATTTTATCTGATTGATTGCATTCTGGATTTCTTCTGTTTTTTCCTTCCAGTCAAATTTAAACTGGGAACCAAATAAAATCTGAAGCTGGCGCAAGCCCGTAATGGGAGGAGGACACAAGGTGCTTAACTCATACAGCTCCTTTAGAAGTCTCCGCTCTTCATTGCGTTTATGAATGGCATCTCTCAGCATATCATCGGTAATTGTCACGCCAAAGTCTTTTTCTACCCGCTCTTTTAAGCGGACAATTTCTGACCTCCAGAGTGCCTTTGATTCCGGAGAAAACTGATTGCGTGGAAGCTGTAAAATATGTAAGTTTTTCTTTTTGGCAAGCAGTTCGTACATCTTTACCTTGCCGTCACAGGTTGTTTCTCCAACCACCAGATCTGCAAAATACATATAAGGACACTTATCCGTAACTGCAAAACCATAGCTTGATTTAATAAGCGGACACAGATTACCTGGCAGATCTTTTTCCGCATCAGGAATTGTCTCGTCACTGGTGGAACAAAGGCTTACAGAAACCAGCCCTGCCGCCATAAATATCTCAAGAGGTGTGTAAGTACAAAACTGTCCCACCACTCCCTTACCTGAATCTTTAATTTTCTTTACTGCAAGAAACCCGTTTTTTCTGGCCTCAGCAAAACTATCAAATATCTGGGGCAGTTCCTTTTTCATCTCGATCATTGTAAGACTCCTTTCAAATATGATTCTCTGATTCCCAGAGAGGTAATTTATTTCAGATTATAATCCAGAAAACGTTTCACTCTCTCATCTTCCGGGTTGTCCAGTATCTCCTTTGGTGTCCCATCCGCAATTATGGTACCCTCTGCCATAAACAAGATTCTGGTGGCTATCCTTCGTGCAAACATAATCTCATGAGTAACAAGAATCATGGTAGCACCGTCTTCCGCTACTTTCTGAATGGTGTTTAACACCTCTCCTACCAGCTCAGGGTCCAGCGCAGAGGTAGGTTCATCCAGTAATAAAACCTCTGGATTGAGAGCCAGCGCTCTGGCTATGCCTACCCGCTGCTGCTGACCCCCGGAAAGCCTGGAGGGAAAAAAATCCTTCCGCTCCAGCATTCCGACCTTATCCAGCAGCCTTAAACCAATCTCCTGTGCTTCCTTTTTACTTTTCCCCTTCACGGTTATCAAGGCTTCCATAATATTTTCAATGGCTGTTTTATTTTTAAATAAATTATAATTCTGAAAAACCATGGCAGAGTGACTTCTCAGCTCCATAATCTCTTTTTTAGAATGTTTCTTTGCATCAATCCCATGACTGCCGATGCGAATGATTCCATCGGTTGGCTTTGTTAAATAATTCAGGCACCGTAGCAATGTTGATTTTCCGGTTCCTGAAGAACCAAGTATTGCTACAATCTCACCTTTTTGAATGGATATATTAATATCTTTTAAAATATCAGTCTCTCCGTCAAACGACTTCCATAAATGACTTATTTCAATCATTTTCAGTACCTTTCCATGTGCTTATTTGTGTATCATTTTGGTCATATCGGAATACATCCATTTTGTAACAATTTTTGAAGTGGTTCCATCCTCCATCATTTTATCAAGGACCTGGTTTACTTCCTCACAAAGTTCCTTTCCTTTGTCATTTTTTTGAAAATAATAGGCAACGTTATTGGCTAACAGTCTGTTATCCAGAATATGAAACTTCATGTTCTGAGTTTTTTCATATTTATGTACCAGGCTGTCTGTGGTGGCCATGGCATCAATCCGCTTTAAATGCAGATCCTGATATCCCGTATCACTTGTTTCATAAACCACTACGTTCCAACCATATGTATCTGCCATTTTTTCCACAGACACCTGAGAGGCCTGCCCCTGTGTCACTCCAATGGTAACGTCTTTTAATGCTTCAAAGGTGTTGATATCCGACTTATCTTCGTTGACAATCACACACTGGGCATCACCATAATAGGGATGAGACGTGGTATACTTGTCCATTCTGGCTTCTGTAGTAGCAAAACAATTTGCTGCCACGTCTACACGTCCGGCATCCAGTTCACCAAATAAAGAGGAAAATTCTGCCTGCTTAACTTCAATATCCCATCCAGTACGTTTTCCGATTTCACTCCACATCTCTGCATCAATTCCGGTCCATTCTTTTCCATCACTGCTCAGCAGACTGTAAGGCTCTCCTGTGCCGCCAGTAGCTATAATAACTTTACGCTTCCCTGCAGCCACTGTGGCTTCTGATTTAACGCTTTCTTCTGCTGTTTTCTTTCCATCTGCTGCTTTGGAAACAGCCTGACTGCTGCAGCCAGAAAGGGTCACTGCCACAGCAGTGAAGAGAATCGGTATCATTTTTTTCATTTTCATTTCCTCCCAATTTAAATTCGTCATTAGTACATTTCCATGCATTTTCTATCCATAATCTTATGAAGATGAGAAAATCCCAACACTAAAAGCCAGTAAATAATCATGACTGCCAGATAGATTTCAAAGTAACGAAAGGACTGCGCGCCCTCACTCTTGGCCTGTCCCATAATATCTCTGACACCAAGCATGAATGCAAGAGACGTAGCTTTTAAAAGATTAATCAAATCATTAAACAGTGCGGGCAGTGAAACACGAAATGCCTGAGGCAGGACGATTCTTCTGATTGTCTGAAGCTCTGACATCCCCATCATGGCGGCAGCTTCCTTTTGCCCTGAATCCACTGAAAGAAGGGCTCCACGAATGCTTTCTGACATAAAGGCACCGGTATTTAGACTTAAAACCAATGCCACTGCCGTCAGCGGCTTCATGTTCAGAACAATTTCACTGACCCGCGCCAGCCCATAGTAAAAAAAATATAACTGAGCCACCAGAGGAGTCCCCCTTAAAATGGACAAATAAAAACGGGTAATGGGATAAAAGATCCTGATCTTGTAATATGCAATCACTGCAATTGTGATTCCAATGATGATGGAAAAAACAGCAGCCGTCAGGGTCAGCAAAAGTGTCACCTGTAATTTTGATGCTATAACTGGAAATACGCTAAAAAAATAAGATAAGTCAAACAAATTTTGCACTCCTTAATCTTTCATTTTATATAGCATAATTATAGCATTACGCCATATGCGAAACAAATTCAAAATATATATTAATCGTTCTCCCATCTATACGTAATACCAATAATAACCCTTTCCAGGGATAATCAAAAACCACCGACAAGATAAGCCGGTGGTCTTTGATTACTACTTTATGATTGCTTACATACTTATGATTTTTGTGTTAAATATTCCCATGTCGTTTCCGGCACCAGTCTTTCTGCTTCCTGAAACCTGCCATTTTTAACAGCTTCTCTGACTCTTGAAGCGCTGATCACTTCATCTCCCTGTATGTTTCGTTCAATCTCTATGACTTCTATTCCATATTCAGGTAGAATCTGTTTCATTGCTGTATTATAAGAACCGGTTACTCTGCATATAGGCTCTGTTCCTACAAAGCGTCTGGATATCTTAAGGGGTGGGGCAATTATTTCAGCAAACATTTCCAGATCAAATTCACAATTGGCTTTATTTGCAAACGCCTTTTCTTTCAGATAGTAGGTGGGAAAAGTGGCGGCAGAAACCATATAATCAGAAGCCTGATGAACCATCACCCGATTTAAATCTTCTGTTCCCTTTAAAACTATCTGATAACGGTCTTTCGCGCTATAAAAGGTCCGCTTATCCGATAATACAAACACATGCAGATAGTCACACTGTTTCAAAGCTTCTTCTATTAAATACCGGTGTCCCAGTGTAAACGGATTACAGTTGGCAACCACAGCGCCAACTATTCTCCCATAATCTTTGGCATCGATTGGTGTTATTTCCTGTATTGCCTGGATAAATTTTTTAAATCCCTGTTTCTCATTCTCCATAAACAATACAGATTTTGTCTGGAACACGGTATAAAATCCTAAACTCTTAAACATTTCCTCATTCTTTGGTTTTGTATATAGGACAAGCCTGCTTCTTCCATGCTCAAACTCATACTGAATCAGCTGGGACACCACACTGCCGGATAATCCTTCTCCCAGATGATGAGGATCTACCGCAATACACTTTAACACATTCTCTTCTACAGAACCTGCTGCAATGATTTTGAAATCATCGTCAAGTATACATGCACTATATTCAATCCCCTCATCATAGTTAAGTTCCTGACTGGCTAAAAATATTTTTAATTCCTCCAGTGCACGGCCCTGCAATGGTCTTCCTTCCAGCATAATTCACCTGCTCACTTTCCTGCCCACCCATCCTCAATCTCAGATAAAAAGATAGAGGCGGCCAGCAAATCGGCGCATCCGCCGCTGCTATAGTTTTTATGAATAAAATAGGTGTCAAGTTTTATTAACTCCTCCATAGCACCTTGGGAATAAGCACCGCCTGCAAGCAAAAATTCCTGAGACAGTTTCTGTACTTCCCTGAGCCCTTCACGCCTGCACCTGGACAGGATATTTCCATCTTCCACCTGACTCATCAGGGTAAACAGCGTCTGGATTTTCACCAGATTCCAATGGCGTCCCTCTTTCTTCCCCTGTCTGATAACGGGTAATGCCAGGTTTATGACTGAAGGATAACCATCTGCCGCCTCTCCCCTGATTCCTCTGGAACCATAAGTACATAAATTCTTTTGGCCATGGGTATCTTTCCTGTTTTTAAACTGTATGGAGTCAAGTTCATTTAATAAAATATTCCGAACCATTTTTTGTTCCTGCATAATCAGACTGCTGATGGACACCTGACCATACTTTTTAAAACAGCTTCCGGCAGCCGCACATAAGATACCCATGGTAAACACAGCCCCTTTATGGGTATTGACCTGCCCGGTGGCTTCATACATCGCATTTTCTGCCTGAATGCCGATCTGACGGATCTTTAAGAAGCAGCCTTCTGGTTTTTCAGACATATGAATTCCTGTTTCAGCAAATTCATGAAAAAAAGGCAGCAAAGCATTTGTGCTTCTTTTAAATGTAAGCAGATTCATATCCCGGTGAGCTCCATTACTGAGGGGATCCACAAGCCCGGGCTTTGGCGCCGTATAAACTTCCTCCAGCAATGCTGATCCTGCCATGTCTCCAATCCGGTGGGCATAAGTACTATATTTCTTCTTGTCTGTATCTATCATCTAATTATCTGCGAATGTATATTCTTTCACCTTGCGCACGACATCTAATATGGTTCCATCCCGGCTTTCGATAATCCCTACCACCTTATCATCAAATCTCACTTTTTCTGGCTCTCCAACCATGGAATAGGCAATGTCCCGAAGTTCTTCAATTGTTTTAAAAGGAAGGTCCACTCCTCTCATGGCGTCAATTAAGTCCTTTCTCTTAGGATTGATGGCAATTCCATAATCAGTCACTACTACATCAATGCTTTCTCCCGGAGTGGTCACAGCAGTTACTTCCGTGCAGACAGCAGGAATTCTTCCCTGTAACAGCGGAACGATGACGATTGCACATTTGGCACCGGCAGCTGTGTCCGGATGGCCTCCCTGGGCTCCGGTGATCTCTCCGTCTGAGCCAACCACCACGTTACAGTTGAAATTAATATCCACTTCAAGTGCAGCCAGAATAACAAAATCCAGTTTATTTACAACAGCACCTTTATTAAACGGATTTGCATACTCTCCGGCAGAAATACGGAAGTGTTTCAGATCTTTTACTGATTCTACTGCATCAAGATCGAAATCCTGGGTATCCAAAAGACAGTCTACCTGATCATTTGCCAACAGATCACACATGGGTTTTGTCAGTCCGCCTACACCAAAACGCATGCGGATATTGCGTTCCTTCATAATTTTAGCAAGTGAGATGGTAGATGCAATGGAGGCCCCTCCCACTCCGGTCTGATAAGAAAATCCGTCTTTAAAATAAGGAGTATTAACAACAAACTGGGTACAGTAATCCGCCATCATCAGCTTTCTCATATCTGTGGTGGGCTTTGCAGCACCTGTGGCAATCTTATCGGGGTTTCCGATGGCATCTACCACGACTACATAATCCACCTTTGTCATGCTGATATGCGCAGGAAAATTGGGGAAAGGAACCAGGCAGTCGGTAATTGCAACAACCTGGTCAGCATAATCTCCGTCTACAAGAGCATAGGAAAGAACACCGCAGTTACTTTTGCCTCCGATTCCACGGCAGTTGCCGTAGTCGTCACAGGTGGGTGCACCGATAAATGCAATATCAATTCTGGTCTCTCCGCTTTCAATGGCGCGAACCCGGCCTCCATGAGAACGCATGATGGCCAGTCCTTTTAACTTTCCGGCGGAAATAGCCTGTCCGATTTTTCCTCTGACGCCAGAGGACTGGATATTGGTTATGGTTCCGTCTTCTATATATGGAACGATTGGATCGTGAGCCTTACCAAGGGAACTGGCGCAAATGGTGATATCTTTAATGCCAAGCCGGTGCACTTCTTCCATTACCATATTGACGATATAGTCACCTTCCCGAAAGTGATGATGGAAGCCAAGAGTCATACCATCTTTTATGTTGCATTTAATCAGTGCATCATGAATGCTGTCTACCAATTTACTCCTGGTATTATCACTAACACATCTGGTTACCGGGCCATCTTTTTTATAAGTATATCCGTCTCTGTAGTGAATTCCCTGAAATACTTCCTTTCCAGTGGCTTTCAAGATCTCATCCGGGATATCTCTTCCAACTGCATTTATCATTTTACAAATCCCCCTTATATACACCAGATGCTTTCGCCATATAAATGGTACGGATCGCACCGTCATAAAATGCGATATCAATCATCTTTCCGTCAACGGTAAATACACCGATTCCCTTTGCCTTCTTATCATCGATTTCCTTGACTACCTTTTCTGCAAAGATAATGTCTTTCACTGTTGGTGTAAATATTTCATGTACAATCCTGATCTGTCTTGGATTTATAATTGATTTTCCGTCAAATCCCATTAAATGAATGGATTCAACCTCTTTTCGAAAGCCTTCCATGTCATCCAAATTCGTATAAACAGTGTCAAAGCACTGGACGCCCGCCGCTCTGGCTGCTATGATCATATGCTGCCTTGCACCCATGAGCTCCACACCGGTTCCGGTAATGCGTGTCTGTAAATCTTTGGTGTAATCTCCTCCGGAAAGGGCAATACCAAAAAGCCGTTCTGAGGATTCACAGATTTCAAGAACCTTCATTACTCCTCTGGCGGATTCAATGGCTGCCATAATAAGGGTTCTTCCTTCCGGAATATGGAATTCCTTTTCTGCTGCTGCAATCGTTTCCTCAACCAGCTTCACATCCTCCGCCCGCTCTGTCTTTGGAATTCGAATGGAATCACACCCACCTGCTATGGCACAACGGATATCTTCTTTCCAGTAAGGGGTATCCAGGGCATTGATGCGGACTACCCGTTCACACTTGTGGTAATCAATTTCTTTTAAAGCATGATAAAGGGAAAAGCGTGCAGCATCCTTTTGGTTTTCAGCCACTGCATCCTCTAAATCCAGCATAATGGAATCCGGCTTATAAATGTAGGGATCTTTGATTAAACCCGGCTTCTGGGCATTTAAAAACATCATGGTTCTTCTCAGTCTTTTCTTTTCCGGATTCATCATCGAATGGCTCCTCCCCATGGAAGATGATCAAATTGCCCGACAGAACGGAACAATGCCCCTTCCAGACGCGCTTTTATTGTACAATCCAGTGCTCCTTTGTCTACGATGGAGATTTTCACCTGACTGACTTCCATATTTTTAAGAGTTTCCATTACAACCTTTTTTATCTGGTTCCCATACTGGTTGATAACCACACTTTCCAGATTAAATTCTATACCATTATTACCAGGTTCTACCGTAACCTGGCAGTCGCTGGATTCCAGTGTTCCGGCCATTGCCGGCTGCACGATTTCCATATTGTTCCTCCTCTTATTTCCGTTTTCTGTTGTAATTGATTAAGCTTCCTGCTTTCACAATCTCACGTTCTTCCTGAGTCATGTCCGTGATATATAAATGAATTTCCTGAGCTGAATCTTCTTTTATCACATAGGCTGTGATATCCGACATATCTCCGCTTTCTAATGCAGTACATACTCCAGGAACAAAAATATAATCGCCAGTTTCAAATTCCGGTTCAGCCTTCATCTGAAATGGCAGCATTCCCCAGTTCATCACATTAGAACGATAGCGTTTTGTTGCATACTCTCTGGTAATATTGGCAAGTCCGCCAATGACTCTCTGACAGCTGGCTGCCTGTTCTCTGGCAGAACCATCTCCCGGCTTAATTGCATAAATCATACTTCCGATTTCTGTATCCGATATTTCAATGGTTTCCATACCAGGTATTTTTTTAATGGAATCATAGATCTTTGTCAGCTTGGGATCTAACTCTGCCGGAGATTTTCCTGCAGTTCTTGCTTTTTCCAGACGGTCAGCACTTTTACTTCGTTCCACATAAGCGGGATCTCTTCTGGATAAGGTGAATTCAGCAAGTCCCAATGGATTGGAGCGGTAGGAAGCGGTTTCACCGGAAGGTATTAACTCATCTGTAGTTGTAACCTCATCCATAATCTTAGAGCAGACTTTTAAGAGGATATTCTCTGTCAAAGCGCTCATTTCCGGCCAGTCTTTAATATTGGGACCGCATACCAGCTCCTTCTCTTTCTGTTCCTGATTAAATCCCTGGTATATTCTCTTTTTATATACAGTGCTGTCAAACTGATAATCCGGTATATTTCCCCAGCAGTCAAAGGCTTCTGCAGAAGTAAGGACACCACCATTTGCTGCAGTGGCCGCAATGGAACGGGCGTCCATCAGTGCAACGGCCGCCATCTGACCGTTTCCAGGCTTGGAGCCTTCCCGGTTGGGGAAGTTTCTGGTGGTGTGACGGATACTTAAGCCATTATGAGCAGGTGTATCACCAGCACCAAAGCACGGTCCGCAGAAAGCAGTCTTTAACACGGCTCCTGCTTCCATCAAATCTGTCACAGCGCCTTTTTTCACCAGATCCATGTAAACAGGCTGTGATGACGGATAAACGGAAAGGGAGAATTCACCATAGCCGCAGTCTCTTCCTTTTAATGCATTGGCAGCTTCTATGACATTGGTATAATTGCCGCCTGCACAGCCGGCAATAATTCCCTGCTGAACGTTAAGTTTTCCATTGATTATTTTATCGGTCAGAGTAAATGGGGCACGTCCCTTACTTACTTTCTCTGCCTCTTTTTCTACCTGACGCAGAATGTCACCCAGATTTTCATTCAGCTCATCAATTTCATATGTATTGCTGGGGTGGAATGGCAGTGCAATCATAGGTTTCACTGTACTTAAATCCACAAATACACAGCCATCATAATAAGCCTTGTCTGCAGGTTTTAATTCCTGGTAATCAGCCTCTCTGCCATGGATGGACAAGTAACTTTTTGTATCCTCATCTGTACTCCATATGGAGCTTAAACAGGTAGTTTCCGTTGTCATTACATCAATTCCGTTGCGGAAGTCCGTGCTCATAGAGGCTATTCCTGGTCCCACGAATTCCATAACTTTATTTTTCACATAACCATTTTTAAATACTGCACCGATAATTGCCAGGGCAATATCCTGCGGACCCACTCCGGGATTTGGCTTCCCAGTCAGGTAGACAGCAATAATATCCGGATAAGCCAGATCATAGGTATCTGAAAGAAGCTGTTTTACCAGCTCACCGCCGCCCTCGCCAACTGCCATGGTTCCCAATGCTCCATAACGGGTATGGGAGTCAGAACCTAAAATCATCTGACCGCCGCCTGCATGCATTTCCCTCATATACTGATGAATGACTGCAATATGAGGAGGAACATAGATGCCTCCATACTTTTGAGCCGCTGACAAACCAAAAACATGATCGTCTTCATTTATCGTACCGCCAACTGCACACAAAGAATTGTGGCAGTTGGTCAGTACATAAGGAATGGGGAATTTATCCATGCCAGATGCTTTGGCGGTCTGGATAACTCCTACAAAAGTGAGATCATGGGAGGTCATGGCATCAAATTTAATTTTTAAATGGGACATATTATCAGAAGTGTTATGGTTCTTTAAAATATGATAGGATATTGTCCCTTTTTTTGCTTCTTCTTTCTCTGAATCTGTCAGGGCTCCTGATTTCAGGTAATCCTCTTCAGAAACAATTTCCTCACCATTTATCAGATATACGCCGCTGTCATAAAGTTTTACCACGTGTTAATCCTCCTGCTTTCTAACAATTAAGTTGTTTCATCGTCCCCGATCAGCAATATGTAAATCCTTCCAGTATCAGGTTTGCGGTCCGAAATCCAAATGTATCTTCCACAATTGTTTCATTTCCTTCCACATGGAAATCAACACCTGCTTCCAGAATACCGCCTGCATGACCGATACGGATAAATTTTGTATCTGCTCCTGGTCTTAAAACCTGATTTACCACACTGCCCGGAATAATGGCAGCCGCTGCTGTACACATGGCACCAGTCATGGCGTAGGTGGGGTGAGTCTTCTGCATGGACATCATACGGGATAACAGATCAATGCTGTCTCCCTTTATGGTACTTCCGGAGTTGGTCACATACTCATCCGGTTCTGCCACAAACGTCATTTTAGGGATTCCGGGCATCTCCCATGCCGATTTCTTGTAATCGGTGATTAATCCCATCTTAACAGCTGCAAGTCCTCTTACCGTCTCTAAAAGATCCAGTTTTTCCTGATCAGAGTCCAGTTCTTTTGGAAGTTCTTTTCCAGTCAGTCCCAGGTCTGAAGCCTTTACAAATACCAATGGATTTGCTGCATCAACAATGGATACTTCTACCTGCCCAATGCCGGGAACCTCCAGCAGATCCACTGCATTGCCCGTAGGCAGCAGCTTTCCCGAGACACTTCCAGCCGGATCAAGAAACTTCATTTTAACGGGAGCACCGGTTCCCGGAACTCCTGCAATGGCAAAATCACCATCGTATTTGACTGCTCCGTCTTTTACCTGTACCTCTTCTTCAATAATTTTCCCTGTATTTGTATTGAATACTTTAACAATTGTGACAGGCTCGGTTATTTTTACAAGTCCCTGTTCAACCGCAAAAGGTCCCACTCCGGAAGAAATATTGCCGCAGTTTCCTTTATAGCTTACAAGGGGTTTATCCACTGATACCTGTGCAAAGGTATAATCCACGTCTGCATCCTCACGGCTGGATACCCCTATAATTGCAACCTTACTTGTAACAGAAGCTGCACCTCCCAGACCATTGATCTGTTTGATATCAGGACTTCCCATGATCTTCATGAGAATTTCATCCCTTGCCTGCTCCTCAGAAGGAAGATAATTCTCCAGTATGTACACACCTTTACTGGTACCTCCCCGCATAATGGAACAGGGAATTCTTCTTCTTTGCCTATCTAACATGTTGGTTCCTCCAATTATCGAATAATTCCATAAATTCCGATTGTTGCTAAAATAGCATTTGCGATTACGCAGACAAATGCGATCAAAAACAAACGGCCGAACAGTTTATTCTGCTCCTGATCTTTGTCCTCAGCGCTTGACGCTGTCATATATGCGGCCAGGATCAGTCCGCCTCCGGTAGATGCCGGGCTGAATGCTGCTGATAAGGAAGAAGTGATTACCACACTGGCAAGCTCTGTAAAGCCTGCATTTCCAGTTCCTAATGACTGTACAATCGGTCCAAGGGTAGGGATCATGGAAGGCATTACCACACCTGTAGTTGAACTGAAGAATGATAAAATAGAAGCACTGATTCCAATAATCGGAGCCGCTGTCTTTGGTGTCATGATAGATAACAGACCTTTAGACATCAGATCCAGGCCACCCAGTTCAATTACAACGTTCATTAACACACCCACTCCACAGATTAAAAGGAGTGTTCCCCATGGTACCTTTACCAACGCTTTCTTTTCATCTGTTACGCCTAAAATTACCAATGCTGCTGCAACAAAAAATGAAGCAAGCCCTACGTTAATATTCAGACCAACAACCATGACCACCATAACCAGTACGCCAATAATTGTAATCCACTGCTGTTTATTCAGATGTTCTTTGACTTTCAGTGAAATATTGTTATTGTCCGCAGGTTTAATTTTCCAGATCTTATAATAAATAGAGAAACCTATCATAAGGATGGTTGACCATAAAATGCAGTTCCACATGACCGGGATTTCAAATCCGGTAAAACCTGCCTCTGTTCCAAGCTTCTCCATTAAAACTCCCGGAGGCGTTAATGGAGACAGGGTAAAACCATTGGCTGCCACTTTCGCCGCCAAAGCAAATAACAATGGATTTTCTCCCATGCTGACTGCAATCGTTACTGCTACTACTGTCATTAAGTTTCCTACCGCGATATTTCCTGGTCCGATAATGGTCAGGAATCCAGCTACAAGGAATATAATGACCGGAACCAGATAAGTTCTCTTTCCTGCAAGTCCGATTCCTTTTTTTGCAACAAGCTCCAGCGTACCATTCACCTGTGCAACGCTGAACAAAAACGACACCCCAACCAATGTAATAAACAATTTCGCATCAAAACCGGCCAGTACCTTGCTGTCACTCAGGCCCCCCAATCTGGCAAGAATCAACGCTGATCCGATTGCCAGGACACCAATATTGCACTTTTTAACAAACCCAATTGCCACCACTACAAATAAAAATAGAATAGATATAATATCTATGTAGTTCATGCCTGTTCCACCTCATTATTTAATTTTATCTAACGGTTACCATCTCTGAATTATAATTCGATCGATATGGTAAATATAACATTTTCTTAACTATATGTCTAATTCATGTTTTTCATATAAATTATAGTTTTTAACTATAATTTTCTTGTTTTTTTGATTTGCTTCAGGTAAAATGGATGAAGAGGTGATACCATGGATTTTAAAGATTTGAGTTATGTTTTGGCAGTTGCCAAGTATCAGAATATAACAAAAGCTGCCAATTCCCTTTATATTTCCCAGCCTACCCTTACCAAGTTCCTGCAAAGTCTGGAAAGCAGCCTTGGACAGAAGCTGTTTAAAAAGATTGGAAACCGTTTTATACTGACCTATGCTGGGGAACGATACGTGAAAAAAGCCGGAGAAATCCTCCAGCTGAAAAAAGAATTGGACAATGAATTGTCAGATATTATTAAGAGCAATATCGGGGTATTAAATATTGCATTTCCGGTTATGCGTGGAACCTATATGCTCCCCTGTACCCTTCCTATCTTCAAGAGTCTGTATCCAAATGTCATTATTAATATTAAGGAGTCTGCTTCAACCACACTGGAAAGCATGATTCTCTCCGGTGAGACAGATCTTGCCTTTTTTAACAAACCGGTAAAAAGTCCTGATGTTGATTATGAGGTCATCAGCCATGAAGAAATGCTTCTTGTCATGTCAAAAAGACATCCGCTGGCAGATCAGGGAATTACCAGGGATGATTGCAATCACCAATGGTTTGACTTAAGCCTTCTTAAGGATGAAATATTAATTCTTCAGGAGACCGATCAGCGTTCCCGTCAGACAATTGAACGTGTCTTCCAGCAGGTTGGCTTCCAGCCTGATAAGATGCTGATTACAAGCAATATCCGGGCAGGAGCAGAGCTGGCTTCCAGAAATTATGGAGTGACGTTTGTCACAGATACCCATTTAAAGCATATGAATTTTCTAGACAAGCTGATATGTTTTTCCTTTGGTACGCCAAATACCATGGTTGACTTTGTGGCTGCTTACCGGAAAGGATCGTATTTGAATTATCATGCAAATGAATATATTAAAATAGTAAAAGACTTCACATAACTTCACATAACAGAATCAGAGAATGGAAAAAGCTGCCCGGCGAACAAGTGCCGGACAGCTTTTAAACGATCATTACTTCTTTACAACAACTCTCTTGTTAATATCTTCCTTCTCTTTGCCATCTGGTTCTGCGCCGATGCCTCCAAATGGCATCTGGCCAATCAGCTTCCAGCCAGCCGGAATGTCAAACAATCTGGCAACCGCCTCATTGATAACCGGATTATAATGCTGAAGAGATGCTCCCACACCTGCTTCCCGCAATGCAGTCCAGATATTAGACTGAAGCATGCCGTTGGACTGATTCGCCCAGACCGGGAAGTTATCTGCATAGAGGGCAAACTGTTCCTGATATGACTTTACAAGTTCTTCATCGATAAAATAAAGAATGGTTCCATACCCGTTCTTAAAGGAATCAGTCTTACTTTTATCCACCTGCCCGCCAAATGCTTCATAGGCACTGTCCCACAGCTGATCCTGCTTCTCTCCAAGTGCAACCACTACTCTGGCACTCTTCATATTGAACGCATCCGGTGTTGCTTCTGTTACCTTTCTGATAATATCCAGTACTTCCTCTTCCGATACAGGAAGCTCACGGTTGATATTATAATAGGTTCTTCTCTTCTCAAGGCTCTGAATAAATGACATCATGTTTGTTCCTCCTTATTTTATATGAAACCACTATGAGAATCATCTCACTTCTCACGTGTTTTATTCATTAACAATTATTATAGTAAAATACTACCATATTATTCTACGTAAGTCAATATGGTTTTAATAAATTATATTTAACAAAATTAATTATCAATAAAAACTGATATCAATCACTCTGTCCACCCAATCCCTGTAAAAGGAAATCTCGTGGGAGACCAGCAAAACAGTGCCGGAAAATTCCCCCAATGCCTCTTTGAGTGCCAGTTTTGCCTGTACATCCAGATGATTGGTTGGCTCATCCAGTATTAAAAAATTATAAGTTCTTCCTGTCAGCAGACATAGCTTAACTTTTGCCTGTTCTCCCCCGCTTAAGGTTCCCACAGGCTGCAGAGCATGTTTTTTTGATATCCCATTCTGAGCCAGTTTTTTTCTCACTTCCATTCTATCCAGTAATGGAAAATGATCCGACACGATTTCTAAGGGTGTCAGACTGTTATTTTCCCATACCTGATCCTGCTCATAATACCCGATGACTGCCTTTTGAGAAAAACAAAAATTACCGCCTATGGCAGGAATCTGATTCATCAGGGTTTTTAACAGCGTAGATTTACCCGCTCCGTTAAATCCCGTTATCACCACCTTTTCCCCCTCTCTCATAGAAAAGTTCACACAGGATAAAACAGGAGAACCGTAACCTACAGTCAGATTTGATACCTTCAGTTTTCCTGCGGTCGGAATCGTCCCCTGATCAAACCGGAAAAAAGGTCTGATTTCTTTTTGATCCAGTGCCTCCATTCGTTCCAGATGGTCAAGCTGTTTTTGCCTGCCTCTTGCCATTTTGGATTTTCTTCCTGCTATATTTTTACGGATAAATTCTTCTGTCTTTTTGATCTCTTTTTGCTGTGCGCAGTATTGCCTTGTATAATTTTCCCGTAGCTGAGCCTTCTTTTTCAAAAATTCTCCGTAAGAGCCAAAATATTTCACCACTCTTTTTTGATCAATATCACAAATCCAGTTTGTTGTTTTGGTCAGAAACCCCTCGTCATGAGAGATCACCATAAATGCCTGTTCGATCCCGCTTAAATAATCCTGAAGCCAGACAATATGATCATGATCCAAAAAATTGGTGGGCTCATCTAAAAGCAATACATCCGGCTTTTCAATTAAAAGCTTTGCCATAATGACTTTCGCTCTCTGACCACCGCTCATTTCTCCAATCAGACGGTTCAACCCAAGGGAAGTGAGTCCCAGCCCCTGGCAAACCAGATCAATCTGTGAATCGATCCGGTAAAAATCACGATGCTCCAATTGTTCCTGGCAGACAGCCGCCGACTTAAGAGCTCCTTCCTGCCCTCTGGCTGCACGGTCATACAGCTCATTCATTCTTTTCTCCAGAGTATAAAGCTCCTCAAATGCTGTTTTTAAAAATGCTTTCATTGTCATCCCATTGTCCATGCTGGCGTATTGATCCAGATAACCCACTTTTGTGCCGGGATGCCACACCACTCTGCCCTGATCCGGTATGATCTGTTCTGTACAAATTTTAATCAGGGTACTTTTCCCCGTACCATTCTGCCCTGTAATTCCAATATGTTCTCCTTTATTAAGAACTAAATCTGTTTCAAAAAATAACTGATTATCTCCAAATGAGTGAGATAAGCCTGTAATCTCCAATAAACTCACGTCTTATTTCCTTCTTTCCTGTGTTCATTTCAAATACAGACCATTTCCTCTTTCAATCCTGATATCCCCTTTGCAGGTTTTAAATAAAAAAACAGAAGACCTGGATTAAACTCTCTCAGCCTTCTGTTTCAACTTCATACAACAAAAGGCCATGAACAAATAAAACATTGTCCATGACCCTTCACCGCAAAAAGAAGCAGGGAAAACAGGCATCAAAAGAAGAAACAGCCTGTAACGCTGTTCTTATTGCTGCACTGTTTCCCGATGAATCTTATAAGCGTATCAGTAACCGCCATACTCTGTACAATGTTTCACCGGGTTGATTTGTACAGAGTTCATTCGTCTTGTCAATTGATCGCTAATAAAAAAATTCATTATCTGCTCTCCTTACCTTTGATTAAATGACTATATCACCATCCTGATTTTCTGTCAACCCAGGCACATTCCTTTCGGACTTTCCTCCAGCAGGGATCAGTTTCCATACAAGTATACTGATAGCAGTCAGAAAAACAGCACAGAGAAAATAGGGCGCCTTTCCCCCAGCCAGCAAAGAAACGCTTCCTCCAATGAATGGGCCAATGATTCCGCCCAGACTGGTGCTAAGCATATACTTTCCATAAAAATCTCCCATTACCTGCTCCGGAACCCCTTGCACAAACAGTGCATCCAAGGAATAGTCCTGTGCCGTAAGGGCGATCTGATACAAGGTCCAGACAATGGCAAATATCTGCAGATTAGGGCTGAAAACCAGCAAAACCATGAAAGCAGCTGCAATCAGAGTCGCAGAAAAAATTGTTTTCTTATAGCCCAGCTTATCTCCAATCTGTCCGATTCTGGGACTTAAAAAGGCAGTAAGTATCACCGGCAGCATAAAGACGAATCCAATCGCCTGCATATCGGTATGATATGCCTCCATCATATATGGAATCACTAAAACTCCCACCAGCCTGACCGGTATACAATATAAAAGATTCAACATCCAGATCTTCTGTTCCAGTGGAGTATAGACCACTTTCCCAGTCCGGGAAGCCGGTTCACTTGCATGAGAAGGTTTCTTTATAAATAAAAGAATCAGCGAAACCACTGCAAAAGCAGAACTGATTAAAAAGATCTGGCTCCAGCCCTCTAAAAAATCAGTGCGTTTTAGTACATAAAATGTCAGACCGATTCCTATGATTCCGCCCAGCTGCCGGTTCCCGCCATATCTTCCAAGCCCTTTTGCAAAACTTGTTTTCTCAGCTGTAATCAGGCTGACGGCTGAAATTGTCAAGAGAATTCCCGCCGCACCCTGTACCATTCTTGCAGCCAGTAAATATCCCAGACCTCTTGCCTGGGAAAATAAAAAATAAGCAATCCCGTACAGAAGCATGGCACAACACAGCACCAGAAAACGGCTGTAACGGTCTGAAATCTTCCCAATCAGTAATCTCATTACCAATTCTGAAAATGAATAAACTGAATACAGAATACTTAACTGAAACACGGTATAGCCCAACTCTGTGGTATAAGCAGGCAGTAAAAAGTCAAAAACCAGGCATGGCAAAGAAACCAGAATAATTGATAATGCTACTTTTTCATACTTCATAAACTCCCCCTTGTTAAACAGAACTAAATGCCTGGTCTATATCCTTTGTAATGCCAGAATCCACAAAACCACTGTCTGCCATATCAGAAAGGACCTTAACTGCCTGACTGTGAGGCATTCCAGTCCGGTAAGGGCGATCCTCCGTAAGCGCCTGGTACACATCAAGACAACCCATCATACGGGAATTAAAATCCAGTTCAGCGCCTGTTTTACCAAAGGGATATCCCCTCCCGTTCAGCTTTTCATGGTGGTTGGCTGCCCATTCTGTGATGTCTTCAAACCCCTTGATCTTCTCAAGGGCAACTCTTGTATAATACACATGCTTTTTAACTGTCTCAAATTCCTCCGGTGTCAGGGCACGGGGAACGTCAAGAATGCTGTTTGGCACAGCCAGCTTCCCTAAATCATGTAAATCAGCTGCAATTATCAGCCTGGTTGTCTCCGCCTGATCCTTATTATAATATTCTGCCATTCGGGCTGCTTTTTCCGCCAGACCCTTGGAATGGCGTCTGGTAAAGCTGGATTTACAGTCAACGATTCTGGAGAATACGCCGGTAACCTGACGAATTTTATCCAGAGGCACCTCCATCTCAAAGGACGGAACCACCTCATCAAGTGCCTGCTCAATCCTGTCATTGCTTAGATTTGCCCAGACTGACTGATCTTCCACCATCTGCTGAAGAACTTTGGCAAGCCTTGGACAAACCATGCCAGCCTGACAGATGGAAAGCCATTTCAGCACCTCTCCATGAGAATAATCTCCGTCAGCAAACTTGAAATAGTTTTCAAAGCTGTCAGCCGCAGCAATAATCTGGGAAATAAGGGGAATGTCATCTCCTTCTAACCCGAAATACCCATTTCCGTCATAACGCTCATGATGATAGAGAATTACATCCTGAGGTTTTGTCAGAAACGGGTAATCTTTTATATTCTTTTCTCCAATCATACAATGGCCTCTGGAGCCTTCAAATCTATTTACTGCATGATCCCATTCCCCGGGAAGCTCTTCATAAAGGCTTGATTCACTTAAACCGTTATCATGCAGGATAGAGAGCGCAGCTGCATCATAAATCTCTTCCTCTGATAAATTCATCCTCCTGGCGATGCATACGGTTAAATATGCCGTTCTCTTTCCATGATTGGACTGCATTCCCAGCCGGTCCTTCTCCATAAAGTCCAATGCAAAGGAGACAGCGATTAAAAAATCATTTAAGCTGAATTTCATATCGTATCAGCTCCTTCCTTATCCAAACCAGTAGAGTCACTCATCTACTGGTAAATTTTGTATAAGTTTATTGTAAATCAGCCAGTGATGTCTGTCAACCAGAATGGGCTGGGGTCATGTTCCTTCCTCTGCCATGGGGGATAAGTAAAGGTGTTCCAAATAATGGGTCTGTGGAGATTTCACACTCCAGATGAAAGACTTTTCTGACTGTCTCTGCAGTCATAACCTCTTCCGGTGCCCCCTCGGCATATACTCTGCGATTACTTAATGCAACCATGTGATGGCCGTAGCGGCAGGAAAGATTTAAATCGTGAAGTACCATAACAATGGTGCGTCCTTCTCTGGCATTTAAGTCATAAAGCAGATCCAGCACCTCAATCTGATGGGCAAGATCCAGATATGTAGTGGGTTCGTCTAAAAGCAGGTACTCCGTTCCCTGGGCAAGAGTCATGGCAATCCAGGCGCGCTGGCGCTGACCGCCGGAGAGGGAATCTACAGTTCTGTCAGCGATACTTATCACATTGGTATCTTCCATGGCTTTTTGCACCATTTCCTCGTCCTGCCTGGTCCATTGCCCCATAAAATTCTGATGAGGGTATCTGCCCTGTCTTACTAACTGGGAAACGGTCAGTCCCTCCGGCGCAGTGGGACCCTGAGGCAATACCGCCAGTTTTCTTGCCACAGCCTTTGTGGACATTTTAAAGATATCCTGTCCGTCCAGAACCACGTTTCCTTTGCCGGGTCTTAACAGACGGCAGAGGGATTTTAGCAGCGTTGACTTTCCGCACCCGTTGCTTCCCACCAGTATGGTGATCTTTCCTTTTGGAATATGAAGATTTAATTGTTCTATAATAAGCTGGTCTCCGTAGGACAGAGATAATTGATTGGTCAATAATTCATTCATGTATTTTCTCCTGTCAATTGGACTGATTGCGGCTGCGGTAAAGCTGGTAAATGAAAAATGGAGCTCCGATTGCGGCAGTAAATACTCCTGCAGGCACATCAACCGGCAGGAATACCGTTCTGGCTACCGTATCGGAAACCAGCAGGATCAAGGCACCGATCAGTGCCGAGGCAGGGAGCAGAAAGATATGCTCTGTCCCCACCAGACGGCGGCCCATATGGGGTGCAATCAGACCGATAAATCCGATGGCTCCCACCACAGCTGCCGCGCCTCCCGATAAAGCAGCGCTGAGTAAAATAATGACTGCCCTGTGTCTCTGTAAATGAGCTCCCAGACCTGCTGCCACTTCATCTCCCAGCCCCTGCACATCAATATGGCGGGAGTATGCCATGGAAAAGAAAAAGCAAATGGAAAACCAGGTCAGAAGAAGGCGCACATCGTTCCAGTCCGCGCCATACACACTGCCCACCATCCATAAATAAGCCTTATCCACTGCCGCATTTTTACTTTTAGAAAGCAGCAGGGTGGTCAAAGCACTTGTCACAGATGAAACACCGATCCCGACCAGTATGAGCCGTATGGGGGTTACTCCTTTCTTAAATGCCAGCAAGTAGACAAGCACTGCTGCTACAAGTGCTCCCAGAAATGATGCCAGAGAAAGGAAAACCGTTCCACCATCCGGAAAATAATTGAGGAACAGAACTGCAAAAAGACTGCCTCCTCCGGTAATACCGATTACATTGGGAGCGGCTAAGGGATTTCTTATGGTACCCTGAAGGAGAGTTCCGGAAACTCCAAGTGCTGCTCCTGCAAGAACTGCAGTTGTTGCACGGGGGAGCCGGACAGTCTCCAGAATCATTTTCACCTGGCTGTCAGACTTTCCAAGAATTCCAAGAAGAACAGTATCTAGAGAAAGAATCAGAGATCCTGCGCAGACGCAGGCCGCATAGGAAGCAGCCAGTAATATGGCAAGTATCAGAAGCTTTCTTTTTGGTGCTGATGCACCTTTTGCAGCTGCAGTTTTTAATCTTAATTTCATCGTCTGCCTTTCCCTCCTTTTCTTGCGATATAAATGAAAAATGGTGCACCTATGAGAGCTGTCATGACTCCCACCGGTGCTTCGGAAGGCATGACTATAAATCTGGCCAGTACATCAGCAGATAATAAAAGAGCCGCTCCCAGTACTGCGCTGTAGGGAATAATCCACCTGTGATCCTGCCCCACAAGATTTCTGGACAAATGGGGAACTACCAGACCCACAAAGCCGATGGAGCCTGCTGCTGCCACGGAGCTGCCTGCTAATAATATAATGCAGACTCCCATTATGATTTTAACAAGCAGGGTACGCTGTCCCAATCCTTTTGCAACGTCATCTCCTGAAGATAAAATATTCACAGGAACCGAAAGCAGCAGGGCCAGAAGCATACCTGCTGCCATATAGGGAATCACCATCATCTGCTGTTTCATATCACGGCCTGCAATGCCTCCTGCCAGCCAGGATAAGGTGTTACGGATTCCCGATTCGCTTAAAACCAGAATTCCCTGGGTAAAAGAGGAAAAAAGTGCAGTAATGGCAGATCCGGCCAGTACGATCTTAACAGGTGTCAGACCATCTCTCCCTACCGACCCCAGAACGTATACACAAACGGCAGAAAGAGCCGCTCCTGCAAAAGCTGCCCATAAAACACCTTCCGCAGGCAGATTCCCTGCAAAGGAGGAAGCTAGCACCGCAAAAAAAACGGCGCCTGAATTAATCCCCAGGATACTGGGGGAAGCCAGGGGATTTCTGGTCAGTGCCTGGGTCAGCACGCCGGAAACCCCTAAACTTCCACCCACCAGCATGGCTGTGACTGCTCTTGGAAGCCTGGTATGTATAACCAGAATATGCTCCGTCAAACCAGGATCAAAATGAATAAACGCCTGAACTACCTCATGAAAAGCAATGGAATAAGTACCAAGAGATACGCTGGCTCCAAAGCAGAACACCATTCCTGCAAGAAGTCCAGTTAATACTGCTGTTTTTTGTGTTGTGGTCCGCAGCCAAGCCATAGGCCTTTCTCCTTTTCTCTTATTCTATTCCGTAAAATTCATATACTTCCTCAAGCATATGCATGGCTGCCTGAGGGCCGCCGCCGCTGTTCCAGAATACAGAATTAACCGGATATACCTGATTGTTTTTTACTGCGGTCAGATTGGACCATAATGGATTGGAGGTCCATTTATCCCGGTTTGTCACATTTTCTGCCTCATTTAAGTTGGTCTGGTCAAAAATCAGATCTGCCTCCATCTGTGGAATTGCCTCCTCAGACTGAAGCATAACCCCCCACTCCTCTTTCTTATGGCTTTCCGGACGTTCAATCCCCATGTCATCTAATACCGTAGCAGCAAAGCCTGTATAAACGATTCGGGCATGATCCGCCCGGAAATCAATCACTGCCACCTTGGTATCCTTGATTTTATCTGCTGCCTTTTCTTTAAAATATGCGGTTTTTTCATCCCACTTTGCAAAAAACTCTTCTGCCTTTTCTTCTTTGTTCAGGGCTTTTGCACAGATATTCAACGTATCCTTCCACTGATACACCTCTTTTACCATAACAGTTGGTGCAATTTCATTGAGCTGGGAATATATTTTTTCATGACGGACTTTAGAAGCAATAATTAAATCGGGCTTTAGCGCAATGATCTCCTCTAAGTTGGGCTGGGTTTCTATTCCTAAATTCACCACGCCATCCATCTGACCCCTTAAGTATTCATAAACCGGCTTTTCCGCCCAGGATTCTACTGCACCAAGAGGGGTTACGCCAAGAAGGAGGGCGCTGTCCGTTGCTCCCTGGAACAGCGTTACAACTCTAAGAGGCGTTCCTTTGATCTCCGTTGTTCCCATGGCATGTTCAATGACTCTGGAAGACTCCCCTTCCGTTGTCTTCGCAGTTACGGTTTCTGTTTTCGTACTCTCCCCACTCTGTCCGGATGCCCCGCATCCAGATAAGAGAACTGCAAGTACCATGAATCCGGAAAAAAGTTTTATAAGCTTCAATCTTATACACTCCTTTGTTCTTATTGATTTAATTTCTCATTAGTTAGTTTATGCTAACTAGCAGAAATACCTGTACAGTCTATCATTGGATCCACCTTCTGTCAACATAGGACAACTGAGATAAAATATCAATAAAGCAGGAGAAAAATGCGTTACGCACCGTTCTCCTGCTTTATCAGTAATAAGGATAAACATACTCCTGCTGGGGCTTTTCCGCTGCCACCATGGTTTCTGCTTCAATGGTAGGATAACCGTCTTTTACAGACAGCTTTCCCGTAACTGTAACCCAGTCATTCTCTTTAAACCCCTGCCCTTTTAAGTCATATGCCATCAGTCCCATGGGCGCCATATCTGCGGAACAGCACCACATGGACAGACGAACCAGGGCAAATTCATTTTCCTGCCGGTTTTCCAAATCTAAAAATACAAATCCTTTCATGGTAACGGTATAGCCCTGGTATTGATCCCCATGGGCCCCAAGCTCTGTCATCCATGCATAATAGTCATCATCTGCTATGGTAATCGTCTTGCTGTCCTGATCAATTCCATTTAAACCGGCTCCTTTTAAAAGCTCGGGCTGCTCAGTCTGTCCCTGCTGGTCATCCTCTGCATTTCCTTCATAACCGGCACTATAATCCGGTTGTTCTGCCTCTGCCGTTTCCTGTTCACTGGAACTCCCATAACCATTTCCGCCACTTTCCAAAGAGGATCCGGGTATGCTGGAACTGGAATAATTCTTTATTGCAGCACTTCCCGTCGGTGGTGCCGGCGGCACTGCTAAAACAAGAATGGGAATACCAAGAACCACACAGTGAAACAGGCGGGCTTTATATTTGGGGCGGAAAACTCTGGAAACTGCCATTCCTGCCCACAGTACCATGACTGCAGATAAACCATATAAATAAGGCTTCATTCTTGGAGTCACATAGGACAGATAGGCGCCTGTTACAGTCAGACGAAACAGAAGAATTCCAAAAATCAGATAGCAGGCCGTTTCCGTCAATGCCTGAATATTCAATCCCTTTCCTCTTAGTTTCATATCCGGATCCCTCCGCTTCCAAGTAAGGCAAATATTCCAACTACACCAAAGCATATCAGGAACGTTGTAACAAAAAGGCGGACAATAAACTTCTTTTCAAAACCGCCAAGAAGCATAGCTCCATTCTTTAAATCAATCATGGGACCAAACACCAGAAAGCCCATCAGTGCCCCAGCCGGGAAAACACCTGCCATGGTTCTTGCCACAATTGCATCGGAAGAGGAGCACAAAGACAGGATAAATGCCATTGCCATCAGAAACCCTACCGATGCCAGGATGGGAATTCCCCCTCCCGACCGGGTCATTCCCGGCCATACCTCCTGCAGCACGGTGGATACAAAAATCCCCGTAAGCAGGTACGTTCCAACTGTAAAAAATTCATTCTGGGCATGACGCATCATCTTAAAGAAACGGGCTGCTTTGCTGTCATCCGATGTGGGAATCTCATAATCTCCGTACCCATCTCCTCCCTGTATTACCGGATCTGCTAACAGAACCTTCTGGGGAGGACTGATCAGACAGGTCAGTCCCGTCAGCACTGCACATAACATTCCCAATCCGCATCTTGCTGCAATGATCTTCAGGTTCCCATTAAAAGCATACCAGGTAGACAATATTACAACCGGGTTAATCACTGGAGAAACCAGCATAAAGGTAACTGCAGCCGATAACGGAACTCCTTTTTTTACCAGACCTTTAAACACTGGTATGGAAGCACAGTCACAAACCGGAAGACAGAATCCCGCCACTATGGCAAACAGCTGCCCTAAAACCATATTCTTGGGAAATTTACTCCGGATCCAGTCCGCTGATACATAAACCTGTATGGCGGAGGAAAGTAACACCCCGATCACAAGAAAAGGCACCGCCTGTAAAAACACTCCCAAAAACAAGGTAACAAAAGATCCCAGATAAGTATTGGCTATCAGATAAAAAATGGCTGCAGCAGCCACCAGTAGCAGGGATATCTGGGATTTTACTTCATACTGAAACATTTTTTTCTTAAAACGATCCCATTTTCCTTCTGTAAATACATGGATGTCAGGATTAATCTGAAAAAGCTCCCGCGCATTTAGTTCTGCATTCTCCTCCGCCCTTAAATACGCCAGATTGCCTGCAGCAATCTGGGACATGGAAATCAATCCGGAATCTGCAATTTTGTGCTTCAGACCTTTTTCATCGCCTGCATAAATAACCTTTTCCACATGGATGGCCGGCTTTAAATGAAACTGAAGAAACATCTCCTCAAATCGATGAAAATGCTCCATTCCGTTCCACTCAATTAAGATTAACTCTGCCGGATCCTTCTTTATCTCTTCACAAATGGAATCAGCCACATCGTATGGTGATTCCTCTATTTCCGCCTTAGAATAATAAAGAGAGCGCACTCCTTCCCCTTCAGCAAGGGGGGTGTCTCCCCTCTCAAATTGAATCACCAGGACTTCCTGTTCAGAAAGCTCTTCCCGGATTAACCGGTTTATCAGCGTTGTCTTCCCGGAATCAAGAAATCCTGTGACTACCCAAGCAGGTATTACCATGGTGTCATTCTCCTTTAAACAATGATATAATCTGTTCTTTCTTTATTCCCGTCCCGATAAAACACACACTGTTTCCTTCTCCCCGTAAGCTTTGTATCTTAAGCATTCCGGGTATGTAATGAAAAGAAATGCTTCCAGCTGGCCCTTTCACGATCCCTTTTCCTCTCAGAATCATTCCATCAGCCTGACCGGTCACTCTGTTAATTTTCGCTTTCAGCTCCTCCTCTGTAAGAACTTCCTCACAATCGAAACTTACTGATAAAAAGAAGTCTCTGGTAAAACGAAACAGAGGTCGCACCGCACATTCTCCCTTACCGCCGGTTCGAATCTTCCGATTAAGCGCTATGGGCTTTTTCAGATCTTCCATCAAAGACTCCGTAAGAGAAACCCTGTCGCCCTCACGAAATACTTCTGCAGGAATCCCGTCCCAAAAATCCGCTTCAATTCTTGCCTCAGGATTCAGTTTCCTGATTTTATCCATGGTCTCCCGGATCTCTCCTGCTTTCCCGCTTAAATGGCTCAAAAGAATTAAATCACCGAATTGAATCTGATTAATAAACACGTCTCCGAAATTTTCCCTGTATTTATCAAAATTCATCACATCCACCACCGTAATACAGCGGCAGATCTTCACCAGATCCTTTTGGTTCATACAGGCTTTAATAATATCAGAAAGTCTCCCTGCTCCAGACGGCTCCACTAAAATTACCTCCGGCGCATACTCCTTTACAACCTGTTCCAGGGATCTGTTAAAATCTCCGTTCAGACTGCAGCAGATACACCCTGAGTTTAAACTGGTCACAGTTAAACTGTCACCTTTTAAAAGTTCTTCATCGATTCCGGCATCGCCGAAATCATTTTCTATTACTACAACCTTCCGGTTTTCAAAAACGGCAGGGACCATAGTCTGTATCAGTGTGGTCTTACCTGCCCCAAGAAAACCGGATATGATATATAAATCTGTCATTGATCTACTCCTTATCGTGACCTAACCTTTCACTCCAAGCAGTTTTTTTCCAATAAATATAAAGAGAAGGAAAACCACACCTACTAATACAATGGTTCCTCCCGGCTTTAATCCCAGATAATAGGCAGCAAAAAGACCGATTATCATAAATACCACATCAAAAACAATGGCATAAAGGACCGTCTGCCTGTAATTTTTGGAAAACTGCATGGAACAGGCAGTGGGTATCACCATCATGGACGAAACAATTAAGGCTCCTACGGTTCTTGCCGCAATGGAGACCGTAACTGCCGTTAATACGGTAAATATAAAATTGACTATTTTAACTGGAACACCGGCAAGTCTTGCACTCCTTTCATCAAGGGCAATGTAAAACAGTTCTTTATAAAGAAGTACAAACAGCAAAAGCACCGTTAAGGATACTCCGATAACCAGAAACATCTCCATATCGCTGATTGCCACAATACTGCCAAAGAGAAAACTGTTAAAATTGGCAGAGTTCTTCACAAAGCCAGACAGCACACCTGCCAGACCGATTCCGGCAGACATAATAATGGCGATGGACATTTCCGAATAACGGGGCAGTCTTCTTCGTATCGCCTCGATTCCAAGGGCAGCCATAATGCAGGCAGCCACTGCTCCGGCAACCGGATTAATTCCAATAATCAGCCCGAACGCAACTCCTGCCAGAGAAGTATGGGAAAGCGCATCTCCAATCATGGAAAGCCTTTTTAACACAATTACCACACCGATACAGGGAATCACCATGGCAAGCAGGATTCCCACTACAAAGGCCCTCTGCATAAAGGCATAATTAAATATCTCCATCACAGTCAGCCTCCCCCGGAATTGTTATTTGTCTCATCACGCCGTTCTCCAGCCGAAAAATAGTATCTGCCAGTCCGGCAAGCCGCTTCCTGTCGTGTGTTACCATAAAAACAGTCATGTGATCATTGCGATTGAAGTTTAGGATCAGACGGTAAAATTCTTCCGTATTCTTTTCATCCACACCGGTGGTGGGCTCGTCAAGAATTAACAGACGGGGCTTGTTAACCAGGGCTCTTGCCAGCAATACTCTCTGCTGCTGACCGCCTGACAGCTTCCCGATCAGGCGTTTTCTATATGGTTCCATTCCCACCTCACAAAGAGCTTCCGTCACTTTTTCCTTCTCTTTTTTCCCTGGCAAACGAAACAGTCCGATCTGGCTGTATAAATTCGCCTGAATGATCTCTTCAACAGAGGCCGGAAAGTCCTTGTAAGTATCCATTCCATTTTGGGGAACGTATCCCACGTCCTTCCAGTCACTGAACTGGCGGATATCCTTTCCCAGCAGTTTAAAGCTTCCTGCTTCTCCGGTTAAGGACAACTCGCCTAACAGGATCCGGATCAGTGTACTTTTTCCAGCTCCGTTGTCACCGGTGAGCGCGGCAAAACCGCCTTGGGGAACGGCTAAATCCACTCCGTTTAAAACCCTTGTTCCTCCGTAGGAAAATGTCAGTCCCTTCATTTCAATCGCGTTCACATTCTTACTCCTGTTCTTTTTATTCCAGCGCTTCTTTTAAAACAGTCAGATTCTTCTCCATAACAGAAAAATAATCATCACCATTTTTTAACTGTTCGTCAGTCAGTCCTTCTAACGGATTTAACACCTCTGTTTTTGCGCCTGTTTCTTTTGCAATGGTCTCCGCCACTTTGGGGCTGACCAGATCTTCAAAGAATATGGTTTTTACCTTATTTTCTTTTACAAAGTCTATGACTTCCGCCATTCTTGCCGGATCCGGTTCAGAATCCGGTGTCAATCCCTCAATGCCCATCTGCGTCAGTCCATAGGCATTGCAAAGATACCCAAATGCCTCATGGGCAACGACTACCGATTTATTGGGCAGCGGAGTTAACGTATCTTTATATTTCTTGTCCAGTTCATCAAATTTACTGGCATAGGTATCATAATTAGCCTGGTAATATGCTTCATTAGCCGGATCTGCCTTAACAAAGGCATCCTTAATATTCTCCATCTCTTTCTTTGCATTTACAGGGCTTAACCACACATGAGGATCGAATTCTCCATGCTCATGTTCCTCACTCTGTGCCTCTTCCTGTTCCTCCCCCTTCAACAAGGAGATTCCTGAAGATGCCTCAGTAACAGTCAGATTGTTATTTTTAAGACTCTTTAACACATCTTCCACCCAGTGCTCAATTCCAGCTCCGCTGTATACAAATACATCTGCTTTTTCCAGACCAGTAATATCCTTTGTCGCCGGCTCCCAGTCGTGAGGCTCTGTTCCTGCAGGAACCATGTTTGTAACATTAACTTTATCGCCGCCGATCTTAACGGCAAAATCATACATAGGATAAAAACTTGCCATTACATTCAGCTTTCCGCTGTCATTTACTTCTTTTTTCTGACCACATCCAGATAACAGCAATGCAGAGGCTGCCGCTGCTAACAGAATTGCTTTCGTTACTCTATTCATTAATAAAAACCTCCGATTTTTCTGTTTCATTCAGATTTCCGTATGTATCAACCGATTCAATTATTCATACGGATCTTTAAATCCACAAGAGAAACCGGACAGAGAAACAGTCCTGCCAGATAAGGCAGCATGATATATTTTATAATTGGCAAGGAGACAGCGATTACTGCAGCTGTTCCAATCGCTTCAAAAATTACACTGAGCGCCGAAATACATACTTCGATCTCCTGACAGACTCTGCAATGTCTGCCTGTGCAGTCATGGGAAAGATGAGTGAATACAAATATCGACGAGCCCAGAAAAACTACGGTGAGAATCAAAGCTGTCATAAGGGCTGCCCATTGTCTGGGATTTAATCTGCCTTTCATAATAAATCCTTCCTTTTCTGTCAGCTTACTGCTGGCATCTGCTGCAATAACCATAAAGCACCATGTGCTTCTGGTCCAGCTTAAATCCATGGTCCTCATGGATATGATGGTAAAACTCATCCAGTCTGGAACATTCTAAAGGAATCATGGAGCCGCATTTTAAACAGACCAGCTTTCCCACATTCCTGTTTATTTCCTCACCAATATATCGGAATTGGGCCTTCGATCCGTCAACAGACGGAATCTTCACAACCACGCCATCCTCACATAAACGTTCCAAAGCCCGGTATACGGTAGTCTGTCCAACGTGGATACCATCACTTTTAAGACGTTCCATAAATTCTTCCACGGTACAGAATATTTCTTTTTGTTTCTTTAAGCAGCTCACAATCATTTCCTGCTGCCTGGTCCGATATCTTCCACGTTCTGCCATATTCATCCCCTATTTTCGAAATCAGAAATCATTTTCATATTATAGCACTCTCCCTTTAAATGTCAAGGCGAAATTGAAAACCATTTCCTGTTTCCACTGATAAAATTTTTCTTTTCCCTGTCTTCACACTTGACAATCAGTTTTTAAACTGCTATTATGTTCATAAATTTAGAAATATTTTACTTTTTGAACACAAAAAGGAGGAGCCTATGCAAGCAATCATTCTGGCTGCCGGTATGGGACGGCGACTAAAACAGTTAACCGAACATCAGCCCAAATGTATGGTACCTGTCAACAAGATTCCACTAATTGAACGAATGTTAAGGCAGCTTGACCAATATGACCTGGAGAAAATTATTCTTGTGACTGGTCATAAGGGGGAACTTCTGCGTTCCTTTGTGGAATCCCTTTCCCTCCGGACAACGGTAGTGTTTATTGATAATCCGGTTTATGAAACCACCAACAACATCTATTCCCTTTATCTTGCCAAGGACTGTCTCCTGGAAGATGACACCCTGCTTCTGGAATCGGACTTAATATTTGAACAGGAAGTTTTAACCCAGATTATTAAAGACCCCCGCCCCAATCTGGCTCTGACCGCCCCCTTTGAAAGCTGGATGGACGGCACCGTTGTACTGATTGATCAGCAGGACAATATCATGAAGTTCTTAACCAGAAAAGACTTCCGCTTCGAAGACATTCATTCCTACTATAAAACGGTCAATATCTACAAATTCAGCCAGAACTTCTCCTCCACCCATTATGTCCCCTTCCTGGAGGCATACAGCAAGGCATTGGGTAATAACGCCTACTATGAGCAGGTACTGAAAGTCATTTCCCTTCTGGATGATCACGATTTAAAAGCTTCCCGTCTGGAAAATGGTTTCTGGTACGAAATTGATGACGAACAGGATTTAGATATTGCAGAATCCATTTTCACAGACTCCCAAAGCAGACTGCTCCGCCTGTCTGAACGCTACGGCGGGTACTGGCGCTATCCGGGACTGTTGGATTTCTGCTATCTGGTAAATCCTTATTTCCCAAACAGCCGTCTTATGGGAGAGATCAAGGCCAGCTTTGAAATCCTTACTACCAGCTATCCTTCCGGACTTGATATTAACAACCTTCTTGCTGCTAAATCCCTGGGACTTGATAAAAACCAGGTACTGACCGGAAATGGCGCCACAGAACTGATAAAGCCGCTTCTTCGCAGCTTTGAAAAACCAGTGGGAGTTTTACGTCCTTCTTTTTCCGAATATGAAAACTGTGCCGCCTCAGTCATCCCTTATACCGTATCCTCCAGAGATTTCTCCTATACAGCTGAGGATCTTATGGATTTTTACAGCGATAAGGAACTATCCGCACTGGTTTTAGTAAATCCGGATAATCCCAGCGGAAACTACATAAAGAAAGAAGACGTTCAGAAGCTGGCTCAGTTTTGCAAGGATCGGAATGCTCTGCTGATTTTAGATGAATCTTTTTTGGATTTTTCTGATAAAGAAGAGGAACCATCTTTTATGACACCGGAGATCTTAAACGCCAATCAGAATCTGGTTCTGATAAAAAGTATTTCAAAATCCTATGGTGTACCAGGATTGCGGCTTGGAATCCTGACCTGCGCAGATCCGGATATCATTGCTCTTGTACGAAAGGAGCTTCCCATCTGGAATATTAATTCTCTTGCAGAATATTTTCTTCAGATATTTGAAAAATATCAGGGGGATTACCGGGATGCCCTAAAACAATTTCAGGAAACGAGAGACGAATTGTTTAGCTTACTGGGTTCCATAAGACAGCTGACCCTGTACCCGTCCCAGGCCAATTTCATACTCTGTGAGGTAAGGGACGGATGCTCTGCCCATCAGATCGCCGAACTGCTTTTAAACCGTTACAACATTCTTGTAAAGGATCTCTCCCACAAACCAGGTATGGAAGGAAGAGAATGTATCCGGATCGCAGTCAGAAATAAAGAAGATAACAAGCGCCTATGTGACGCACTAAAACATATATTACGATAATTTCAGGAGGTAGTTAAAATGAATGCACAGGAAACAGCAAACGAAACATGGAAGCAGATCTGGGTAAGAAAAGGAAAAGCAGAGGGAAATGATTTACTGGCCTTTGACGGCTACGAAGCAACTCAGGTAGATATGGAGGAAGTGGCACGTCAGATAACCAAACGGCTGGATATACAAAAAAATGACAAGGTTTTAGAAGTTGGCTGCGGCGCAGGTGCCCTTGCCCAATACCTGGACTGCGATTACACAGGAATGGATTATTCCCATACACTGGTTAAAAAACACATCGAGATACTGCACAATTCCGTCCTCACCGGAGAAGCTGCCGATTTACCCTTTAAAGATCATACCTTTGATAAGGTGATCTGTTATGGTGTTTATCTCTATTTTGATAATAAGGAATATGCAAAAAAGGCCACAAGCGAGCTGTTAAGAGTTGCGAAAAAAAGTGTGCTCATTGGCGAACTTCCCATTCGTTCTCACCGCGAGGAACATCTTCTGTTTACAAAGGATGAATTTGAAGGCTGGGAAATCAGCGACGGCTTTTATGATCCTTATAGAAATGACCGCTTTAATGCCATTTACCGCTACACCCTATAATTATAGAAGAAACAGTTTCATAAGCACGCCTGATTCAGTGGCGCAGCTTATGAAACTGTATTAAAAAATTTCTTATGGTGTTACCCTGTTTAAATCTCTTGGAAAAAGAGAAGACAGACGTACATTATCCTGATCCAGTAATCTGCTGGTAAAACGTTCCAGTCCAAGTCCCAGGCCTCCATGGGGCGGCATGCCGTATTTATGCATCATCAGATAGCTTTCAAATAATTCTGTATTCATTTCCCGCTTCCTCATTTTACTTAACTGCTGCTCATAGTTATGAATTCTCTGTCCGCCTGTGGTAATCTCAAGTCCTTTAAACAGTAAGTCAAAGCTTTCTGTTTCTTCTACATTTTCTATGCTGTCCATGGCGTAAAATGGTCTTTTCCTGCCTGGATAGTGGGTGACAAATACAAAATCACTCCCTGTTTCTTCTTTTATTATCTGGGAAAGTAATTTTTCCTCTTCCGGTTCAAAATCATCAAAATCCAGGATTGGTCTGTTAAATTTTGCGGAAATTAATTCTTTTGCCTCCATAAATTTAATTGATGGAATTTCTTTAATATAAGGCAGCTTTACATTTAATATCCGCCGTTCTTCTTCATAATCGGATTCCAGCACCTCTACCACATGACGTAGCATAGCCGTTTCCATTTCCATGATGTCTTCAAAATTTTTAATATATCCCATCTCAAAATCCACGCTTGTATATTCATTGAGATGTCTTGAGGTATCATGCTTTTCTGCCCGGAATACCGGAGCAATTTCAAATACCCGTTCATAGACTCCCGCCATCATCTGCTTATAAAACTGAGGACTCTGGGCAAGATATGCCTCCTTGCCAAAATAATCGAAGCGGAAAATATTCGCTCCTCCCTCTGCGCCTGCATGAACAATTTTCGGTGAGTGGATTTCTGTAAAATTCTCCTTTTTTAAAAACTCACGAATTCCCAGGGTAATTCCCTCCTGTAATAAAAATATGGCCCGTTCTTTCTCATTGCGCAGAGTAACAGGTCTGAAATTAAGAAGATTTTCAAGGGAAGTGTCCACTCGTTTATTATTAATCACAATGGGACTCTGCTGATCGGGTTTTGATAAAATCTCCATTTCAAGAAGCCGAAGCTCAAAACCTGCTTTCGATCTTTCTTCCGGAATCACCTGTGCGGTTGCAATCACGCAGCTCTCTTCTGTCAATTCTTCCAGTTCAAACAGAGAAAATTCATTGCTGTAGATACATTGGACCACATTTCTTTTGGTTCTTAACAGGATAAATGCAAACCCGCTCATTTTTCTTATTTTATAGATACTTCCATGAATTTTTATCTTTTCATTCAGATGATTTGCCAGATCCCCGGCCTCAACGGTTCCTTTTTCAATCATTCCAACTATATTCTTCAATATTTTTTCCTCCAGGATTCATAGAATGCAACTTTAAACCATCCCATTCCATCCATAAGGACATCATCCATATGTCCCACACGATCACCACCCTTCATGACTGCCGTATGGGTAAAAAAATAGAACCACACGGATCAGTACTATCCACCAATGCGGTTCCGAATTCTATTCTTTCCACATAGGCACAGCAACGAAAGCGCCTGTACCCATGAGCATTCAAAGATACAAGCGCTATCAATCGTCGTCCCTATTCAACATGGAAAATTGTTGATTACGATTCATCATAGCCACCTCTTAAGTTATATTAATAGGTAACAGATTATCACAGATCCTGACACATGTCAAATGCAATTTCCTTATACTTTTCCATCAGCAATGGCTGAATATGGGGATAGGTCCATTTCTCTGGCATCTGCTCTGTAATGATTACTTCTGCAATTTCATGATGGAGCTCTTCTTCAAAGGAATATATTTCAGCAAAGTAAAGCATACCAAGGCTTTCTTCCCCCAAATACTCTCCATCCCTGGTCTCACCGCATACAGAATATACACACAGTGGAATCATATCAAATTCCACTGCACCGGTTTCTTCCCAAAGTTCCCTCCTGGCAGTATCATTGATATTTTCAGACTCTTCCCGGTGTCCTCCCGGCACTTCATATGTATCTCTGTCTTTATGTCTGCAAAAAACCCATTTTCCCTGATTTCTGGAAATAATAACTGCAAACTTCAGCTTCTCATCTTCTGCCTTATCGTAAAATTTAACCTGCGTCTCCATGATTTTCAATACCTTCTCCGTATTCCTTCTACTGATTCAATCATATCATGAAATAAATAATGGTAAAAGTAAAAAAATGGTAAAATTTAGATATAGCAAATTTCCAAAAAATCGTTATAATGATATCTGATTATATGATTTGTTCCGATGTAAATCAGTCTTTGTATACTGATAATGGATATCAATTGAGTATACTAAAACCTATTTTTTATATGTGTTAATTTTATAAATATATTACTATATTTAATGAAAAAGGCGCAGTTTAACCAAAACCACGCCACCATTTTCAGACTAATTTCGACACGATCCATTATATAATACGACATTATTGTTTGTCAATACAAACAAAAACAACATTAATAATTGAATTTACAGAATCATTGAGAAAAAATTTATTGCATTTTAAGTTGAATAAAAACTATTCGCCGTCAAAAAACTCGTCACCCGAAAAGGAGTAATATCAATATGCCTCGTAGAGGAGAAAACATTTATAAACGCAAAGATGGTCGTTGGGAAGGCCGGCAATTAAAGATCGATGGAAAATATCAATATTTTTATGGAAAAAGCT
Organism: Lacrimispora xylanisolvens; assembly: GCF_002934545.1. GTDB lineage: Bacteria > Bacillota > Clostridia > Lachnospirales > Lachnospiraceae > Lacrimispora > Lacrimispora xylanisolvens. The sequence goes on along the minus strand of NZ_PTJA01000002.1, from coordinate 395,324 downwards.
ACCGTGAAGTGAAAGATAGTATCAAATCTTATCAGGAAAATGGAATTAAAATTAAAAAAGAGGTGAAAACTCTGGCAAGCGCATCATCACTTTTTGAGTTTTGGTTGGACAGCGATCTTGTTAAAAGAGTAAAACCTTCTACATATGAAAGCTATTACCATTGTGTAACAAAATATATTATTCCTTTTTATACAAGCTGTAATTATTATCAATTAACAGAAGATACGGTTTCAGAATTTGTAAAATTTATGAATGATGACAATTCTATCTCCCAATCTTATAAAAGAAAGATACTGGCAGTCTATAAAACTGCCCTCAGAGAAATATTGAAAAATAATCCTGATTCAATTAAATTATTGAATTACATAAAATTTCCGAAGCCGGAGCAAAACGAAGTACAGGTATTTACAATGAAAGAGCAGTGTCTCATCGAAAAAGCAGTTTTAGGCTGTCCAGATAAACGAACACTGGGGATTATCCTGTGTTTTTACTCAGGAATACGTCTGGGAGAACTTTGTGCCTTAAAATGGTGTGATTTTGATTTTGAAAATGAAACCCTGTTTATTAATCGCACGGTTAGCCGTACAAAGAACTTTTCTGATGACGATAATAAAACTTTGCTTTTAATTGGTACACCAAAAAGCAGAACTTCTTCAAGAAAGATTCCTTTGCCATCATTTCTCATTGCATTATTTAAAGAATATTATCAACGTTCGGGCAAAGAAACATGCTATTTTATGACTGGCAGCGAAATTCCTATTGATCCAAGGGCATTCCAGAAACTTTATAAAAAAATACTAAAAAAAGCAGGTGTGCCTGACCGTAAATTTCATGCCATACGCCATACATTTGCTACCCGTGCGTTGGAACTCAATGTTGATATTAAAACAATCAGTGATATACTAGGGCATTCCAATGTTTCCATTACCATGAACATTTATGCTCATTCTTTAATGGAACAGAAAAAAATAGCAATTGACCGATTTAACAATATGCATTTAGCCAGTATGGAAACCGGACAATACGCCGTCATAAACTCCGTCAATGAGAGTCAACTTTCTAGTAAAAATGCGGATTTCTAATGAATATGACACAGTTTTGGTTAAACTGCGAAACTTTGTGTCCACAAATTGGATCTATGAATGTATGGGGGGGAGAGACCACATTTAATATTCATAATACATCTGTAAGAATTCATTGGGAGCATGCCAGATCAGATCAAACCTTTACTAAAAAGATAAACTCAGGAGGAATTCAGTATGAAGAAATTCAAGGATTTCAGCATCACAAGAAAGCTTCTCACAGCCTTTATCAGTATGATAGCCATCATACTATTTGTGGGAATTGTCGGAATTTTCGGCATGGTTCGTATCAATACTATGGATTCATATTTATATGAACACCAGACAGCGCCTTTAAAAGAGCTGATCAATGCCTCAACCAGCTTAAACCAGATACGCGCTGACTCCCGTGGAATGATTGTCTATGCCGGTGATGCAAAAGAATTAGAAACGCTGGAACAGACATACAATTCCCACAAGGAAACATTTTTAAAAAGCTTTGATATATATAAGGCCAGTATCACAAACCCAAATACGATTCTTATTGCAGAGGAATTAAGACAGCTGTTTACAGATACCTATACACCTGCCATTGATAAAACAATTGCAGCTGCAAAACAGGGCAATTCCAAAGAGGCACTGGCTATCTTAACAGAGCAGGAAGATGAAATTGCAAAAATATTTGATGATTTTAATCAGCTGGTTGAAAAGCGTATGGAATCTGCCCAGGATACCAGCCAGAATAATGACAGGACTGCAGGAATTCTTACCCTGACTCTTATAATTATCGTAGCAGCTGGAGCTGGTGCCGCCCTTTACTTAAGCTTAAGAATTTCTGCAATGATCAGCAAACCCATCACTCAGGTAGTTGAAGCCGCTAAAAAGATTGCTTTGGGACATGTAGATGTAGACTTAAATGAAATTGATTCCAAAGATGAAACAGGGCAGCTTGCAAGTGCCTTTAATGAAATGATTCATGGAATCCGCAAACAGGTATTGGTTGCCGAAGAAATCAGCAATGGTGACTTTACTCAGGAAGTTCCCCTTCGTTCCGACGAAGATATTCTTGGCCTTGCACTTCGTAAGATTGAAAACGATTTAAATAAAACTCTTCTTCTGATCAGTACCGCTGCAGAGCAGGTCAATACCGGCGCAGAGCAGGTATCCTCCGCAGCACAGGCTCTTGCCTCCGGTTCCACCGAACAGGCGGCAACTGTTGAAGAATTAAATGCTTCCATTGCAACCGTGGCAAGACAGGCAGATCAGAACGCAACCAATGTCCGCCTTGCAGCCGGCTATGTACATCAGACCGGTACCGGTGTGCAGGAAAGCAACAGCCACATGCAGAATTTAAATGGTGCCATGGAAAAGATCAGCACCGCTTCTGAGAAAATTTCTAATATTACAAAGGTAATTGAAGATATTGCATTCCAGACAAACATTCTTGCTTTAAACGCTGCCATTGAAGCAGCCCGCGCTGGCAATGCTGGAAAAGGGTTTGCTGTGGTAGCAGATGAAGTACGCAATCTTGCCACTAAATCCGCAGAAGCTGCTCAGGAAACTGCAACTCTCATTATGCACTCCGTGGAAGCTGTATCGGAAGGCGGACATATGGCAAGTGAGGCTGCAAGAATTCTGAAAGAAGTTTCTGAAAAATCCAAGCTGGTAGAACAGGCGATTCAGGAAATCGAAAACGCCTCTGCTCAGCAGGTGATCGCAATTGAAGAGATTAACCAGGGTCTTTCCCAGGTATCCTCTGTTGTCCAGACCAACGCGGCAACTGCAGAAGAAAGTTCTGCATCCAGTGAAGAGCTGGCGGCTCAATCCGTTACACTTCAGCAGGAGGTCAGCAAATTCAGATTAAAGAGTGAGCAGACATTCTCCTCCTATGAATATAAACAGACATCATACCCAACTGCCAGAAGCATGGACAGTTTCGATAAATATTAATTATACATATCAAAAGGAGCAGGTCAGGAATTCATTGTGATTCCTGACCTGCTCCTTTTAAATTTCCACAGCCAAAGCTTCATCAAACCATTCCAGGCAAAGTGATGTCCAGATTTCCCAGGCCTCATCCCTCTGCTCCAGTAACCCCTGGTAGAATGCGGCCTCACTCCACTCATCTCCTGACCAGAAATCCGGAGACTCCTGCCAGTCATTGATCAGTTTTTCACAGGCACTGTCTAATTCTTTTACCTGATCTTCTGCCTGTAAAAGCCGCTCTGTCACAAGTCTCATTTTCCAGTCAGAATAAGCCTCCTCACTGGATATCTCCTTCAGCCGGTGCCTTTCCGCTTTTGGAACTGCTCTGATTCCGGCAATCAAAGCCTGCTCCTCCGCTTTGATCTGGGCTGCGATGCCTCCCCCTTTTGCTTTCCTTGTGCGCTCCAGATAATGACCGTAAGAAAATGGATAATAAAAAACCGATTGTTCCTCAAAGATCAGCATGGACTCCGCTACCCGGTCCAAAAAATAGCGGTCATGGGATACAAACAAAATAGTTCCGGTATAAGCCTGAAATGCAGATTCCAAGGTTTCCTTTGCCTTGATATCCATATGATTGGTTGGTTCATCCAGTATCAGAAAATTCGGTCTGCTCTGTAAAAGCTCCGCCAGAACAAGCCTGGCTTTTTCACCTCCCGAAAGAACATCCACACGTTTACCAGCTTCTTTTCCTCCGAACAAATAAGCACCAAGAATACTTCTTACCTCTTTCTCTGTCATTACGGGAAATAAGTCATGGAAATGTTCTGCTACGGTTTTATCCGATTGAATCTCAGAAGACAGCTGGTCAAAATAGCCGATGGTGATCTGATTTCCCAGGGAATAATCTCCGGACAAACCAGGGATCAGACCAGCAGCCGTTTTCAAAAGAGTACTTTTCCCTGCGCCGTTTGGTCCAAGAATACCAATCTTTTGTCCTCTCCGAATGCGAAATGTAAGTTCTGCAAGAGGTTTCTCATAACCGATTTTTAAATGTTCTGATTCAAATACCCACTTACTGCCTAAAATAGCGGGGGATATGGGTTCTACAAAAAGAGAGACCTCATCTTCCTCCGGTTTTTCTACCGGTACCAGCCGCTCCGCCGCCTTTCGTTTTGCCCGGGCAAATGCGGCTTTATTGGGCTTGTGTTTAAAGCGCTCCACCAGGTCATTTAGCCGTTTCTTCTCTTCCTGCTGCCGCTCATAAGCCTTTGTCTGCAGCCGGATTCTCTTTTTCTTCTCTTCCCTGTACTGGGTGTAGCTGCCTGCATAACGGGTGAGCGTTTTGCCTGACAGTTCATAGATCACAGAAACCGTCTGATCCAGAAAGAAGCGATCATGGGATACCATAACTACTGCTTTTCCATAACCATTTAAATATTCTTCCAGCCACTGTATGGTCTGAATATCCAGATGATTGGTAGGCTCGTCTAACAAAAGAATATCGGGTTTTAAAAGAAGATGCCTGATCAGAGCAATCTTAGTCTGCTCTCCTCCTGAAAATTCTGACAGCTTTTTCTTTTTATCTGATTTTTGAAATCCGAATCCGGTAAACAGGATATCATATTCCCGCTCGTATTCATATCGTTCCTGTGAGTACTCATTGGAAAAAGAGCAGGAAGAGAATATCTCTTCCTCCACCGTCCGATCCTTCTCTGTAAATGCCTGCTGCTTTAGATATCCAATGGTTAATTTTCTGGCTGTTGTAATACCGCAGTTCTGATGCTTATCATCCCGGTCCAGCTCCAGTTCTCCTGCGATCAGCTTTAAAAGAGTGGTTTTCCCGGCTCCATTGCTTCCAACCACAGCTATTTTTTCACTGCCGCGTATTTCAAAATTTATATGAGAAAGAATCACATTTCCGCCCGCCGAAACCGTTCCTTCAATAATCTGGTACAGCATATTATCATTCCTCAATTTATCTTTTTGTCTTATTCTATCACATAACCGAAATTATACAAGCACCCTGCCATTAAAGAGAGACATGGGTTTTTGCATGTGCCTTTCGATCCCGGATCGATTTCAGTACAGGTACCAGAAAGGTAGCAATAAGGCCTCCTGCAAATCCATTGTTGTAAAGGTTCATCCCACCGTAAACAATTCCTACATTAAGAGCCGCTGAGGAGTGTAAAAATCCGGCAAGAATTCCAGCCCCCACTCCGAATTCACCGGCAATGGGCGCCAGTGTGGTAGAAAGAAGAAGGGCAAGCTGGGCGCTTGGATCTGTAATACTCCATCTCTTCGTATACCCACCAATAATCACGCCGATCATGATTGGAAGAATATTACGGGTGTGCTTTCCGGTTGCACTGAATCCAACGATGGTAAAAATCCCCCCTATGGTGGGACCGTTTAAATCACCCCCCACCGAAATAATAAGCAGAGTGGAGACAATCCCGTTAATCCCCATATTAAGAAGCGTAGGCGCAAACCCTTCGGTTTTAACATAATCAGTTCCGCTGAGTCCATAGGATTTTAAGATTTCTACATATCTTTTCCAAACCTGGGTGGATAATAGGAAGGAAAATAGTATCATTCCGAAAAATAAAACAATCAAAAGTCTGGTAAACAATAAATTCTGCCCAGTCGACCAGATCAGACGTTCCTCTATCCTGATCCCAAAGGATTTCATCAGAGAAACAATAATCGTGGCAATGATTCCACAGGCAAACCCCACATTATAAAGGGAGTAACCCAGATGGGCATAATGAGTATGGGTAGAAAGAGGCGGAAGCACAAACCCGATGCTCATACCCACAAGAATACTTAAAACCAGTCGGACCGACAGGGGCAGATTACCTATCTGCATGATCTGGGTAATAACCGGAGACAGACAGGTTCCGTAAAACCCTACATAGATATAACGTGTTATGGATGTTTTATGATAATAAGAATATAAACAGATTCCCATCATAATGGCCCAGATGTTTAAGATATTTTTCCCAAACAGCGAGAAGCCAAACATGAGGAAGCTTGAGGTAATGGTATGACCGCTCATATCCATCCCCAGAAAATATACGATTGCAATGCTTAATAACGTTAATACACCTGCATTAATAAACGCAGCTCCTATGCCACCTATGGCAATGTAATCCGTAATCAGGAAATCCGGCTCCTGTACGATGGTGATGATTCCCCTACAGATTTCATCAAACGGCTGCAGGCATAATCCTGCAACAATAAAATAAATCGGCACCAGGGCAAGAATCTGGAATTTGGTCCGTCTGGATAACGGGCCGTAATTTCTGAATCTCAATGAAGGTTGTCCTGTCATGTCGTTTTGTTTCCCTCTCCTATGTTAAGTTTTCGTTACGAAATTATTTTATCATTAATAAAAAAGAGGTTCAACTCTTTTTTTGAGTCAAAACCTCTTTTTTTCTGCATTATTTTACAATTTCTCTCATCACTTTTGTCAGCTGAATGACCACAGTAGGGATGATGGCAAGCCCGTAAACAATACCAACCTGAAATCCGCTTAACGGTGATACAGAAAACAGTTTTCCCATGACAGGAACAAACAGTACCACACTCAGTAAAGCAAATCCCGAAACAAACGCTCCCAGACTATACCAGTTGCCTTTAAATCCCAGACGGAAGATGGAATGGCTGCTTCTGCAGTTAAATCCATGGAAAAGCCGTGCCAGAGTCAGCGTAGCAAATGCCATGGTACTGGCAACCGCTGCCCCTGACTGTCTTAATCCCAATTGAAACGCGATCATGGTACAAACGGATATGAGAGCTCCCTGAAGCATAACCTTTGTCATAAAATCTTTTGTCAGTATGCTTTCTTTGGGGTCTCTTGGCTTCTGGCTCAGCAGACCGTGTTCAGCCGGCTCCATACCGATTGCAATAGCAGGAAGTGAATCCGTTAACAGGTTAATGAATAATAAATGAACTGGTGCGAATGGGATGGGTAATCCCATAATGGAGGTATAAAGGACTGAGAAAATACCAGCCATATTGCCTGACAATAAAAACTGAATGGCATTCTTAATATTCCGGTATACGTTTCTTCCATTTGCCACAGCTTTTATGATGGTGGCAAAATTATCATCTGATAATATCATGGAAGCAGCATCCTTTGATACTTCCGTACCTGTAATTCCCATGGCAACTCCAATATCTGCCTTCTTAAGTGCCGGAGCATCATTCACCCCGTCCCCAGTCATGGAAACGATATTGCCTCTTCTCTGCCATGCATCCACAATCCGGATCTTATTTTCTGGGGAAACCCTTGCAAATACGGAGATGTTTACGATTTTTTCATCCAGCTCCTCATCTGTCATTCCATCCAGTTCCGCCCCTGTCACTGCTAAATCTCCCTCTTCATAAATGCCGATCTGTCTTGCAATGGCTGTTGCCGTTATTTTATGATCTCCGGTGATCATGACCGGTCTGATTCCTGCATTTTTAGCATCTGCTACTGCAGCTTTTGATTCTTCTCTGGGCGGGTCCACCATGGAGACAAGACCCAGGAATATAAAGTTATTTTCAGAATGAAGGGAAAGTACATGGGACTCTTCCACTTCTTTATAGCCGAAGGCCAATACCCGAAGCCCATTTTCGGAAAACAATTGATTCTGTTTTAAAATAGCTTCTTTATCTGCTTCTGTCAAATCTCTGATTCCCTGAGAAGTACGGATGCTTATGGTCCGGTCTAACAGAACATCAACCGCTCCTTTTGTCAAAATAGTAGGAACACCGTGAAGCTTGTATTTGGTACTCATCAGCTTACGGTCTGAATCAAAGGGAAGCTCTTCCAGCCTGTGCATGAGATCCCGTATGGTATTGTGGCTCACAGATATTTTACCTGCCATCTCAAGGAGGGCATATTCGGTAGGATCTCCAATTCCTTTGCCGTCAGCAATGGTGGAATCGTTTGTCAGCACTGCATCATAAAGCAGATAACGGTGAAGCTGATTGGTTAATTCCAGTTCCTCTGGTTTAAAGATCTGATCATCTAAGTAAATTTCCTGGACAGTCATCTTATTCTGAGTCAGTGTTCCGGTTTTATCAGAACAGATTACTGAAACACAGCCAAGACTTTCCACTGCTTTAAGTTCCTTAATAATTGCATTTTCTTTTGCCATACGCTGAGTGCCCATGGCCTGAACTATGGTAACAATGGAGCTTAACGCTTCCGGAATCGCTGCAACTGCCAGAGCCACCGCAAACATCATGGAATCAAGAAGAGGCATTTTGCGGTAAAGACTTAATAAGAACACGGCGGCACAGATGACCATAATAACCATGGCAAGGCGGCTGGAAAACTGATCCAGACTGATTTGAAGAGGAGTCTTCTTTTCCTTTGTTGCATTCATCAGGCTGGCGATCTTACCGATTTCTGTATTCATGCCGGTATCGGTTACTACAACCACCGCTCTTCCGTAGGTTACCAGACTTCCTGAATACACCATATTGGTTCTGTCTGCCAAAGGGACGGAAAGCTCCAGTGCCCCATCTTCTTTATCCACATTGGTGGACTCTCCTGTCAGGGAGCTTTCATTTACCTGGAGAGAATAATTATTTAATATTCTTCCGTCTGCCACTACCATATCACCGGCTTCCAGCATCAGGATGTCTCCAGGCACAACTTCTCTGGAAGCAACTTCTGTTTTCTGACCGTCTCTCATGACCCTTGCATTGGGTGAGGATAAGGATTTTAAGCTGGCAAGGGATTTCTGCGCCTTTTCATGCTGAACCGTACCTAAAACAGCATTGAGAATAATAACTGCCATAATTACAATGGTACTTTCCACATTTCCTGACAGCATGGAAATAACAGCCGCCGCAATTAATATTACTACCAGCAGATCCTTAAACTGTTCTGCAAATACTTCAATGGTACTTTTTTTCTTTCCTTCCTCCAGAATATTTTCCCCTTTTTCCTGAAGGAGAGCAGACGCTTTCCCGGAACTTAATCCTTCTTTTTGTGTGTGAAGCTCCTTTAATATCTCATTTTCGCTTTTCTGATACCACTCGTTCAAACTTATCCTCCATTCTGACACCCTAAGGTGTCCCGCATCAAAAATGTGTAACTTCAGTCTGATTATCTCTGATATAAAAGAGTAAAAAAAAGACTTCTAATGAGCCCTCTGAAAAAATTCAGAACAAGCACATTAAAAGTCTGGTAACCATAATCTGGTACGCACCGCCAGACTGTATTCTTACAGCCAGGATGTTGACGGTACATTTAAACTACTCCCTTTTAACCAATCATTCAATTATAATCAAATACCAAAAGCTTCATGAGTAATGATTATACCCGGGTATGTTTCGTCTGTCAAGTGATTTCATTTTAATATATGTGTATAATAAATTTTAATTGTCTCTTATTCACAAAATTGTCTCTGAATGTATTAGTTAAATTAACCAAATATTTCATTTTTTTAATATTTGAATTTACTTTCTTATTTTTATCTGATATCATGCTTAATATAAAATTATTTTCTATAATATCATACCAGTTAATCTAGTCTTTTTACATGAATTCATTTACAAGGTTGATTCTCAACCGCAGATAAAATCCACAAAGCAAGATACTTATGAAACCGTTTAAAAATGAAAGGAGGTCTCTGTTAATATTTATATCGTATGTAGGTAAGTGTATCAATCTGTATATGAAACAGGAGGGGTTTTATATGAATGAATTAAGCAAGAAGGTCTTATCGTTAATTACCACTGCAGCCATTTGTTTTTCCGGAATATTTTCCTTTACAACGTTTGCAGCTACCGATTACTGGCAGGATTATACCGACGGAGGCGGAACCGTTAATATGGTAAATGGTTCCGGGGGAAATTTCAGCGTTAACTGGACAAACTGCGGAAACTTCGTTGTTGGAAAAGGATGGAGTGCCGGAACTCCCAACAGAGTGGTCAATTACAATGCTGGTGCATTTTCACCATCAGGCAACAGTTATTTAACGTTTTATGGTTGGACAAGGAATTCCCTGATTGAATACTATGTAGTTGACAGCTGGGGAACCTACAGACCTACCGGAACTTATAAGGGAACCGTAAACAGCGATGGAGCCAATTATGACATCTATACAACCATGCGTTATAACGCTCCTTCCATTGACGGTTATCAGACATTTCCACAGTACTGGAGTGTCAGACAGTCCAAAAGACCGACTGGCGGCAATGCTCAGATCAACTTCGGAAATCATGTAAATGCATGGAGAAGCAAGGGCATGAACTTAGGTAATTCCTGGTCCTATCAGGCCTTTTGTGTAGAAGGATATCAAAGCAGTGGTTATGCAAATGTAACCGTCTGGTAATCCTGTCTGCATTTTTAATAGCCGTTTATTAATATATACTTACCTACATACTATGCAAATATTATAGAACCAGATCGGAAAAAAGACTTAGAAAGGGACTTGTCTATGAGGAAAAAGCTGGTCTTGCTTTTGTTCGCTGTCGCTGTTTTTTCCTGGGGATGCTCAAAAAAAGAACCGGAACAACTGGTACTGGTGGAAGGCGGGACTGCCATTGCAGTCTCAACCGGAACTACCCAGAAAGCGCCCGCAATTGAGGACTTTTACATAGGAAAATACGAGGTAACACAAGAGGAATGGACTGAGGTAATGGGAAGTAATCCTTCCGCTTTTAAAGGCCGCCATCTGCCTGTTGATTCGGTAAGCTGGTATGACAGTATTGAATATTGCAACAGGAGAAGTGAAAAGGAAGGGCTGATTCCCTATTATAAAATTGACAAACAAAATCCGGATCCGGAAAACGTCTGCGATTATGATGATATGAGATGGGCTGTTACAACAGTGGAAGGAGCCAATGGATACCGCCTTCCAACCGAAGCCGAATGGACTTATGCCGCAGGCGGAGGATTAAATAGCCGGAAATTTATATATAGCGGAAGTTCTGATGAGGAAGAGACCGTATGGTATTGGAGAAATGCAGGAAAAGAGTATTTAAAGGGAGACTGGTACTGGCCGGATATCGAGGCCAATGAAAATCAGACTCACCCTGTTGGTAGTAAAAAAGCCAATGAACTGGGAATCTTTGATATGTCCGGGAATGTTCGGGAATGGTGTTTTGACTGGTATCAGGATTCCACTATTCCAAATGGATTTTACCGGGTATGGAAAGGAGGCGGCTGGGTGGGCGATGTTACCAGCTGCAGGATATCCTACCGGGGAAAATTCGAACCAAACGGTATAGGGGCTGATATGGGGCTTCGTGTATGCAGGGACAGAGGGTAATTCTGTCCCTGCTTTTTTATCACAGCTACACCTCTAATGACAGCTTTGCTGCTTTGACCGCATGTATTTTGGTTGTATCAAATACAGGCAATTCCGTATCCTCCTGCCTGATTAAAAGTCCGATTTCCGTACAGCCCAGTATCACTCCCTGTGCCCCGCGGTTTTTAAGCCCCTCAATAATTTGTAAATACCGCTCCTTCGATGTTTCCAAAATAGAACCAAGACATAATTCGTCAAATATAATACTGTTTACTACTTCAATCTCACTGGCTTCAGGAATAAGTACCTGAATGCCGGCATTTTCCAGCTTTTCTTTATAAAATTCCTGGGTCATGGTATATTTCGTTCCCAGCAAAGCCACTGTGGTGATGTGATTCTGCTTCAATTCTTCCGCTGTCACTTCTGCAACATGTACAATAGGAATGTGAATTCTCTTTTGTATCTGTGGTACCACTTTATGCATGGTATTCGTCGCAATTACAAGGAAATCAGCTCCTGCTTTTTCAAGAGACTCCGCTGCCGAAGCTAATATATCCCCACTCTTCTCCCAGTCTCCTTCCGCCTGACAACGCTCGATTTCTGAAAAATCCACACTGTATAATAAAATCTTTGCTGAATGAAGGCCTCCCAGCTCCTGCTTTACCGTCTCATTCATGATCTGGTAATAGGTAACTGTACTTTCCCAACTCATACCTCCTATGATACCAATTGTTTTCATAATCCATCTCCTCGTTTAAAAGTATTTGCTGTATTCCTCTGTTGGAACCGGATTTTCCAAACCTAATACTCTTGGCCACAAGCCGGTATCTGCAATGATAAATCCCATTACCATGCCCATGTGGGTATGCAAATGCCGAAACTGTGCCAAAACAAGGGTAAATCTGTTGTATTCGCAATCCCCTGGCATACAGGTTAATTCGTCATCGGTGAGTTTCAGAAGATAATCGGCAAGCTTACGGTTTATCTTTTCATAATAGTGATTTATTTCTTCTCTTGTAAGCTGTTTAACTGAGACCGCATCCAGATTGTTTAAATCTTTCTCATGAATCTCCGGTTCCCCATATTCTTTATCTCTGGGATTGATAAACCACAGATCCAGGGAATGCAGCATATGATAAATATGTTTCCAGCACGGCATTTTACAGTATTCCTTATTCCACAATTCATCGGGAACACAATCAATTACGTTTTTCACTTCCCATAGAGCGCGACTGGTCTGATCTTTGATTGTATCAGCCAATGCAGTCTCTTTTCTCACTACTCTGTCAGCCATGGGGTGTCCTTCATGAAACTGAACCAGATCCCAGAGATTACCATACAGGTCTTCAAACACAGCCACAATACCATAATCCTGGACCTTGGGTTCCCGAATAAATGTAATTCCAAGCTGCTTCATCTCTTCAAAGTCCCTGTAAAAATCATCCGTCCCCAAAAACAGGAATACCCTTCCTCCAGCCTGATTGCCGATAAAGGGTTCCTGTACCGGTTTCGAGGCCTTTGCCAGCAGAACCGTGGTCCCATAAGCGCCGGGCGGAGATACCACAACCCAGCGTTTATCCTGCTCCGGCTGATACGTATCTTCGATCAGATTAAAATGCAGTTTTTTTGTGTAAAAATCAATTGCTTCATCATAATCCTTTACTACCAGCGCAATATGTACCAGTGCCTGTGTCATAATAATATTCTCCTTTGTTTTCACATCTGTATACGATTTCCATCTTTATCAAAATTCTTTCTTAATGCGATTTCCGTTGGAATCAGAGAAGCCAGCAGGATAACTGTCTGCACTCCCATCACTACGGAACCAAATTCACCTATTGTATTTATATCTTTTCCAATGAAAAACAACATTACCAAGGCAGATGGAATCAGCATGGAAAGGCCAATGATCTTCCAGTTTTTTCCGCAATGGTGGTGAGCAAACTCCCAGGTGTCTTTGTTTTTCATGGACATGGTAGTTCTGTATCCCACCAAATGATTTATTTCCTTGGGAGGATTTTTTAAAAAAATATAGCCAATCACGATCATAATAAAAGGTAATACCAGATTCATTGCAGTCATAAAAATCCAGAAACCCATACGCGACTCTCCTATCTGAAATTCAGGCTATTTTATTAGTGACTTCAACTGCGTGTAAAGTGCCTCCGTTTTTTCCCGGCTCTGATCATTTATAATATGCAGTCCTTCTTCGGTTTCAATCAGGATAAAAGGAGGCCTGGAAGCATCGATATATACGTGGGCAGTATTTCCGTCCGCATCAAACCGGCCTTTTAAAATGGAACCTAAATCAGAACCATTTTTCTTACTTAATCCAAAAGGCATGGTTTCTTCCAGTGTAATGGTTTTTATTCCGTCAAGGGGAATGGTTTCACCATAAAAGGATGATATCTTCAGGGTATCACCGCCGATTGTATAAACAGGTGGTAATGAAGCCCGGTACAACGTGATACTCACCAAAAGCAGAACTGGAAACATAACAATAAAGATACCGGCAGCAACAAATAACGTTTCTTTTTTGCTTTTACGTATATCTTTCTTATTCTCATACCCCGCCTTATAACACCGGGTATTGGAAATATAAAGGGCTATCCCGATATCAGCGATTAAGAAGATAAAATAAAAAATAAAATAGGGAGTACGGTAAACGCTGTCTAAGGGTATGAAAAAAAGTCCTGCAGTCGCGAATAGTATGAGTAACATAGAAACCCCCATCGTCCGGCACAACTTTTGTGAATTATATTTTTCCTTTTCCTCAGGGCTTGACGTATTATACCCTGCAATGAGAAATGAACCACGTCCTGTCAGTAAAACGGCTGACATAACAAACAACAGTATAAAAATAACCCATACAACAAACATTGCATCAACCTCCTGTCCCCCATGATATTTTGTACCTGGAATTAATTGAAACATTTTAGTCTCCTAATTATCAGAATATTACAAATAGCAGATAAGTTCAAGTCATTTGATTCTTTATTTTTGAGAAATTGGTCTGATTTGAATAATGAGGACTTAACCTGGGGTTAAATTTCTCTAGAACAGATTAATTAATACTCCATTGAAGTCTGAAAGCAGATCTGATACGATTACAGTATCATATGTTTGATCAAACCGGAGGACAAACCAATGCCATTAAATAGTGTGATTCGGGAAAAAAGAAAAGAGGCCGGGCTAACCCAGGAGGAAATAGCTGATTATCTTGGAGTATCTGCCCCTGCCGTAAGCAAATGGGAAAAAGGAAGCACCTCCCCAGACATCACCCTGCTGCCTGCACTGGCACGGCTTTTAAAGATTGATATCAATACTCTTTTATGTTTTGATACAGAACCTGACAAAGAAGAAGTCAGTCAGATCTGCAAAGCGATTATGGATGTGATTCATAAGGAAGGATTTGAAACCGGATTTCTCCTGACGATGGAAAAGATTCGTGAATATCCAACATGCGGTCATTTTATTCATACTGCTGCAGCGTTATTAGATGGTGCCATGTTGATGACTGACATGAGTTCCGGGGAAAAAATGAAATACAGCAGTCATATTATATCCCTTTATGAGCAGGCTGCAAAATATGGCGATGAGCAAACCCGCAGACAGGCAAATTTTATGCTTGCTTCCCATTATACAAGAATAGGGGAATCTGACAAAGCTCAGAAGTTGTTGGATTTGCTGCCTGAACAAAGCGCCATTGATAAGCTTCCTCTTATGGCAGAGATTTTAATTACTCAGGGAAAAACAGAGAAAGCAGGAGAATTATTAGAACGAAGACTGCTTATGGCAGTTCAGGAGATACAACTTTTATTAATAAAACTATCTGATATTGCACTAAAGGAAGGACATTCTCAGGACGCAACTAAAATATCAGAACGATCAGCCAAACTGGCAGAGTTATTCTGTTTACAGGAGTATGATACTTACGCAGCTCCCCTTCAAACCGCAATTGACCAGAAAAATGTTTCCGAAAGTATAACCCTTCTGAATTCCATGCTGGCCTCTCTGCTTCACCCTGGGGAGCTCAATAACTCCCTCCTGTACCGGCACATTTCAATGCCCAGTCATACGGCAGAAATTCGAAAAAAATTGATGAAAGTAATTCTTAGTGAACTCGAAGACGGCGATCAGTATTCTTACCTTCATTCTAATGAAGAATTTAAGGAACTAATAAAAAAATACCAGTCTGCGCTGGTAAGGTAAAAAGCTTAAGAGCCGGGAGAACATATTCCCCGGCTCCTATGGAGTCAGGCTTTCATTTAGTTTGATTTTGCCGCATATATTCATTATTTATCATTTCTTTCATCTGTTCTGCTGTACAGTATAATTCCTTTAGTTCTTCCTTTGATATGATTTTTTTAATATCTAAGTCTGCCTGCAAATAATCTCCCCAATCAGGTTTCATGTCATAAAAATCCGGGAGATAATAACAAACCGTTGTGCCATATCCTCCATTATATTCCGTTGATACCCTTGCAGTCTTTTTTGTCAGATCTATATTATTAATTTCTAAATTTACGATATATTCCTTGCCATAATACTGATACAAAATCTTATTATTGATTTTTATTAAATCCGGTCCATATAAAGCTTCCACATCAGAAGCAAATTTTATGTTTAAACACTCTTTATCATCATATGTTACAATTTCCGCATTCCATTGATTATCCTTAAAATAATCCGCGTATTGATCCAAATTATTGATCGCATCCTGTACTCCAGCATTGATGTTTAAAGAACCGGCTTCTTTGGATACATTATTTTTAGTAAATAATAATGCAGCTGAAAAGAGTATTAATAAGATCAGTAAACAGAAGATATTTATTCTATATTTTTTCATTATTCCATCCTATTGAATCATCAAGGTTTTGTACCGTACAGACTGTAAATTAATTTCTTTCTCTCCAGTAGGAAATAAAATGATACCGGTAAAGGCAACAAAAACTGTTATCAGTAAGGCAGCGAAGATGCCTAAAACACTGGTACCACCTAGTTTTTTTATGTACTGGATTGCTTCCCATTCTGTCAATTGTCTGGTTTGTGCCAGAACTTTTAATTCTCTCTTTCGGTAATAAGAGTTGGCGTAAATACCAACTAATATATGCAGAATCAGTCTACTTCCTGGAATGATAGCTGCAAATAAAGTGATAACCCCAAATAAAAAACCTTCCAAATACATTTTTCTGTATACCAGCCAATATAAGGGGAAAAAGAATGCCGCCCAGTTCCAGCTGCAGAAGTTTTGCTGCATCATTCTGCCACGCCACTGTTTTTCGTAATATCCATAATTCTCTCCTACAAATAATTCCGCTTTCCTCTCATATAGTTTCTGTTGTTCCTCTGTCATAAATACTCCTCCTAAGGTTTAAGGTTATCACTAATTAATTACCTATTCATTATACATAAAATTGTTACAAAATGTAGATATATGTAATAATTAGCACGCTGTATGTAATTTTTGGTATAATCTTGTCTTTTTTCACTATTCACTATTAATGGTCAGACAATCACTGATTTAATTATCAAATAGTAATCTGCATGTATCATAAGTTTTTAAATGTGTAATAATATAAAGTGATACAAATTGTATCGATATTTATTTTTTACATTGAGTTTTCTTTTATTTATGTTACTATAAAATTAACAAAAATTTTTAGAGGAGGTATCTATGCCAGAAGCGATTGTCCGGATCAGCGAAATCCAGCTAACCGATTTAAAAAATACACATTATGGAAAGATTGAGATGCCAGCCCATGCAGAAAAAAACTATTTTACAGATAAAGCAGATCTGCTTGGTATATATGGACAAAATGGTTCGGGAAAAACTGCCGTAATCGAAGCCATGGACATCATTCAGATGCTTTTAGCTGGAAAATCACTGCCGGAAGACACGGTTCACTATATTTCCGAAGAATCAGGAAGCTGCAGCATCACAGTGAAATTTCTGATTCGTTTTTCTGACAAGTCCATTCTGGCGGAATATACGGCAGAGTTCATAAGAGGTGACAGTTTTCCCATGGAGATATCCGGAGAAACCTTAAGTACAGCTGTCTGGAATGGAACCCGGTTTGAAAATAAGAAAACTTTAATTGATTATTCCTCATCATCAAACGGGCCTGTCTTTACACCCAAATACCGTTACGAAGCCCTGGCTAAAAGCGGGGAAGACATCCGGATTAACTTAAGCGTGGCAAAAAAGCTGGCTCAGAAAAACACTTCCTCCTTTTTATTCAGTCAGGAAAGCAGAAGCATATTTCAGTCAGCACCGGAAGAGGTCACTGAAGATTACCTGTCAGTGATAGAGGCATTATACCAATACGCTTCCTTTAATCTGTTTGTTATTTCAAGCGCTCATTCCGGTTCCATCACCACCAGTTCCAGGCTTCCATTTGCGTTTCGTTTAAACCTGGGAAACCGGATTGCAAAAGGTGATTTAACCATCCGCCTTGATGATCCTTCGGTGATCAGCAAGGATCAGTTTCAGCTTGTTACCCAGATTATCGAAGAGATGAATTCGGTTTTAACCTCACTCATTCCAGGGCTGACCATAGGAATTCATAACTTTGGGGAACAGCTTCGGGAAAACGGCGCACCCGGCTACCGGATTCAGCTGATATCAAAACGTGGTGAAGTTGTAATCCCTCTTAAGTATGAATCCGAAGGGATCATTAAGATTATCTCTGTTCTGAACGTCCTGATGTGCGTCTATAACCACCCTTCCATGTGCCTGATTATCGATGAACTGGATGCTGGAATCTATGAATATCTGTTAGGGGAGATTTTATCTGTATTCGAAAAAGGGGCAAAAGGCCAGCTTATTTTTACGTCACACAATTTAAGACCGCTGGAGATGATCCACAAAAGAAGCATTCTTTTTTCCACTGCAAATCCGTCCAACCGGTATATCCGGCTTCAGAATGTAAAAAGCAACAACAACCTGCGGGATATGTATCTGCGCAGTATCACACTTGGAGGACAGCCTGAGGAGATTTATGAAGAAACAGACAGTGTAGAAATTGGACGCGCATTCCGGCGTGCCGGAAAGGCGGTTTTCTATGATAAACAAGACTAAAAAAGTCATTCTTTTTATTGCAGAAGGACCCACGGACGAAGGAACCCTGAGCCCTGTTTTGAAACAGATTTTTCAGAAGGAAGACGTCAGGTTTCATATTGTACATGGGGATTTAACCAGTAACTGGTCGGTAAATGCCCAAAATGCAGTAAAAACCGTGAATCAGCACATTGATATAGAACGAAAACGTTATGGATTCGACAAAAAAGATATATTAAAAGTAATACATCTGGTTGATATGGATGGTGCATTTATCAGGGAGGATCAGGTGGTTTACGCAGATCAGGCGGAAATCTTGTATTTTAACGATCACATTGAAACCCGATCTCCGGAAACTGTAATTAACCGCAATGCAAGAAAATCCCAGATATTATCCCGGCTTTCCCTTACTGGAAAAATTGGTACCATCCCCTACTCTATCTACTACTTCTCCAGAAATCTGGAGCATATCTTTCATAACAGCAAAAAAAATCTGACTGATGAAGAAAAAGTCAATTATGCAGACGCCTTTGCAGACCGCTACTCTTCAAACCCTTCTGCCTTCATCTCCTTACTTTCCGGTAATGATTTTACGGTTCCCGGCGATTACAGAGATACCTGGGAATTCATCAGCCAGGGCACCAATTCTTTAAACCGCCACAGTAACTTTCATCTTCTCTTTCAGGAATTTCCGGGGAATTGATAACAGGCAGCAGACAGTTGGATCCTGTCTGCTGCCTGTTATTTAAACAGCTTTTATTCTGTTACAGTTTCTTCTTTCGCTTCCTTTGGCTCTTCTGCTTTTGCAGTTAAATCGCCTGGCTTCATGCTTAAGTTGATTCTGCCCATCTTATCTACTTCCATAACTTTTACAGTAACCATATCTCCGATGTTTACTACATCTTCCACCTTCGCAACTCTCTTATCGGAAAGCTTGGAAATATGAATCATACCGTCTTTGTTAGGAGCAAGTTCTACGAAGGCACCGAAGTTCATAATTCTTACTACTTTACCAGTAAAGATCTGTCCTGCTTCAATATCAGTCACGATGCTCTTGATAATCTGTTTTGCACGGTCAATCATCGCCTGATCGGTTCCGCATACAGAAACACTTCCATCATCAGAAATATCGATCTTCACGCCGGTTTCTTCGATAATCTTGTTGATTACCTTGCCCTGCTTGCCCACTACATCACCGATCTTCTGAGGATCAATGGAAATCTGGTCAATCTTAGGAGCATATTTTCCAACTTCTTTACGAGGTTCTGCAATGGCTTTTGCCATAATCTCATCAAGAATGTAAAGTCTGGCTTCTCTTGTGGTGCGGATTGCTTCTTCAATAATTGGTCTTGTTAAACCGTGAATCTTAATATCCATCTGAATGGCAGTGATTCCCTTATGGGTACCACCTACCTTAAAGTCCATATCTCCAAAGAAATCTTCCAGACCCTGAATGTCAGTTAAAACCACATAATCATCATCTGTATCTCCGGTAACCAGACCACAGGAAATTCCTGCTACTGCTGACTTAATGGGCACACCTGCTGCCATTAAGGACATGGAGGAAGAACAGATGCTGGCCTGAGAAGTGGAACCGTTGGATTCCATGGTCTCGGAAACGGTACGGATTGCATATGGGAATTCCACTTCTGAAGGAAGAACCGGAACAAGAGCTCTTTCTGCCAGTGCACCATGACCGATCTCGCGGCGTCCCGGTCCTCTGGAAGGTCTTGTCTCTCCTACAGAGAAGGATGGGAAATTATAGTGGTGCATATATCTCTTGGAAGTTTCCATATCATCGATGCCGTCCAGTCTCTGGCTTTCAGATAATGGAGCCAGAGTACAGATATTTAAAATCTGAGTCTGTCCACGGGTGAACATCGCAGAACCGTGTACTCTTGGAAGCAGATCGATCTCTGCTGCCAGATGACGGATCTGATTCATGGCACGGCCATCCGGACGCTTGTGATCCTTTAAGATCATCTTGCGGACAGTCTTCTTCTGATACTGATAAATGGCTTCAGAAAGTACAGCCAGCCACTCTTCTTTTTCAGCAAAAGCCTCTTCTAACTTCTTGGTGATATTCCGAATGTTCTCTTCTCTGATCTGCTTCTCATCTGTAAAGACAGCAACTTCCATCTCTTCAGGAGTTACAATCTCTTTGATGGCTGCAAATAATTCTTCCGGTACTGCGCAGCTGGTATATTCATGCTTTGTTTTTCCGCACTCAGCAACGATGGTATCAATAAACTTAATGATCTCCTGGTTTACCTCATGAGCTTTAAAAATTGCCTGAATCATAACATCTTCCGCAACCTCGTTGGCTCCGGCTTCAATCATAATTACTTTCTCTCTGGTAGAAGCAACAGTAAGAGCCATGTCAGAAGCCTGCTTCTGTGCCTGAGTTGGATTGATCACCAATTCTCCGTCAACAAGCCCTACCTGTGTGGAAGAACATGGACCATCAAATGGAATATCAGAAATGCTGGTTGCAATAGCAGAACCGATCATGGCGGTCAATTCCGGTGAGCAGTCCTGATCAACTGACATAACGATATTATCCAAAGTTACATCGTTGCGGTAATCTTTAGGGAACAGCGGTCTCATGGGACGGTCAATCACACGTGAGGTTAAAATGGAATTCTCAGATGCCTTTCCTTCTCTCTTGTTAAAGCCTCCCGGAATCTTTCCGACTGCATATAATTTTTCTTCGTATTCTACACTCAGAGGGAAGAAATCAATTCCGTCTCTGGGTTTATCGGATGCAGTTGCAGTTGCTAATACAACGGTATCTCCATAGTGCATCAATGCTGCACCGTTTGCCTGCTTGGCAACTCTGCCCACTTCAACGGTCAGTGTTCTGCCTGCAAGCTCCATACTGAAACTCTTATACATACTGGTATCTCCTTAAAAATAAATTTATATTAACAGTAGAAGATGCCGAAACTACTGATCTGCGCGTAAAAAATCCCATGTTTCAGGTCTTATTTTTACGCGTACATCAGCGGTCTCGGGGGATACTTCTACTTTTAACATCCTTTTCTTAATAGACAGATAGGGTGGAGAAGTTCTCCACCCTAAATGGTTATTATTTTCTGATTCCTAACTTCTCAATTAAAGTACGATATCCTTCAAGATCGGTTTTCTTTAAGTAATCAAGAAGACCTCTTCTCTGTCCAACCATCATCAGAAGACCTCTTCTGGAATGATGATCTTTTGGATTCTGCTGAAGATGATCTGTTAACTCTGTGATTCTCTCTGTCAGAATTGCGATCTGAACTTCCGGTGAACCTGTATCGCCAGGCTTTCTGCCATATTCAGAAATAATAGCTGCTTTCTTTTCCTTTGAAATCATGTTGATTTCCTCCTTAAATTTAAGATTCTCACCTTGTACCAAGCAATGGATGGAGTGTCCGAAATACCGGGTACCGGCGCGTATTCATACTGATATAGTTTACCACAGGGGCATATAGTTGTCAAATACTTATATCCTCTTTTTATATTGTTGCCGGATCTTAAAATCTGATACCAGCTGACTTTTATTTACAGATCCAAATCCCGGTTAAGCTCCATATATTTTCCAAAATCCGTCTGTTTCATTTTGTTTAGGAGGCATTTTCGAATCTCTTCCATGTTGCTTTTTTTCAATCGTTTTCCTTCTACCAGACATTCTCCCGCCACATAAACAGTATCTACATTGGACGGATTGGCGCTGTAAACAAGAGCCGAATAAGGATCATAGACAGGAAACATATTGGCAGAATCCGTCTCTATCACCACCAGATCTGCCTGCTTTCCCGGTTCCAGAGATCCGGTTATGCCATCAAGCCCCAGGGCTTTTGCTCCCCTTATGGTGGCCATCTCAACAATGTCTTTTGCAGGAAACGCACTTCTGTCTTTTGTTTCATTTTTATGAAAATCTGCACACAGTTTCATCTGGGTCAGTATATCCAGCGTATTTCCGCTTGCGGGGCCGTCTGTTCCAAGTCCAACCGCAATCCCTCTCTGATTCATACCGCTCACTGGAGCAACTCCCTTGGCGGCTTTTGTATTGGACCCGATACAGTGGGCAACGGACGCGTTGTTTTCTTTCAGAAGATCTAAATCCTCTTCTGTCATATGAATGCAGTGTGCAGCCAGTGTTTCTTTCCCAAGTACTCCGATACTGTTTAAAAAGCTGACCGGAGTCATGTTTTTTTCTTTTTCAAAATATTCCATCTCATAATCCATTTCCGCCGTATGAAGGGTGAATGGTACTTTATAGAAAGAATCAATTCTGTATGCCTCTTTTAATAGATCTGGAGAACAGGTGGTGGTGCCGTGGGGCGCAATACAGGCGGTAATTCTCGGGTGGTTTTTATATTTTTTAATTAAGTTCTCCCCGTAAGCAATGGCTTCCGACGGGTCCTCAAAATCACAGGCTCCCTCATCCATAACGGTCTGCCCGGCGATTGCTCTGAGCCCCATCTCATCCATGGCTTTTGCAGCCTCTTCTTCGTAATAATACATATCCATAACGGTTGTAACACCGGAAAGAAGCATTTCTGCGGCTGCATAACGGGTAGAGAGATACACCAGTTCTTCATCCATGGATTTTTGCTCCATGGGAATCAGAAAGACACGGAGACGATCCTTACAGTCATCTCCAAGACCCCGGAACGGAATCATTCCCATGTGGGTATGAAGATTTATCATGCCGGGCATTACGATTGCGTTTCTGGCATCCAGCCGTGTTGCATCCGCCAGGCTGGCATCTTCCTTTAAGTCCTTCATTTCTCCTGTCATTGTGATCACATCATCTTCAAACATCACAAAACCCGGATTATAGATTTCCCCTTTTTGATTCATGGTTACTACTGTAGCATTTACGATTACCGTTCTCACACTTTTCAACCTTTTCCTTTTTCATACTCGTATTTTTCCACCAGGGGAATTCCCTGCCTGTCTTTCGTATCAAACAATCCCTTATCACTGAGCTTTAACTCCGGAGAAACCAGCAGAGTTAAGGTTGAGATGGACATGATCACATTGCTGTTTTGATAGCCCATATCTTCAATCTCCCGGCGAACCTCACCCAGGCTTTTGGAAAGCTTATAAAGTCCCTCATCAGAGAGAATTCCGCCTACAGGAAGATTGACAAAAGCGGTTACTTCTCCCTCTCTGGCTGTTACATAACCTCCCTGCATGTGAACCACACGATTCTGCGCCAGAAGCATATCCTTTGGTGAATTTCCAAGAACCAGAAGGTTGTGGCTGTCATGACTCCAGGTGGTTGCCACAGCGCCTGGAAGTTTTAATCCATTCTCTACCAGACCGTAGGAGACATTACCGTTTTTGCCGTATCTTTCGTAAACTACAGCAAGGCACAACCCTGCCTCCTGCCAGCAAAGGCAGTGATCTTTTACTGCAATCCTGCGTTTAACATGGCAGATTCTGGTTCCATACTCCTGTACCTGCATGACTGACACCACTGCCACCCCGTCCTTTATGTTACAGCGGTTTAGTTTAAAGTCTGATTCTAAAGCAATCCGGCATTTTACAGACTGGTAGAACTCATCGGGATATCTGGTTTTTTCTTCCTTTGAGGGGGACTCATAAAGCTTTCCCTTTTTATAAACTGCCAGAGGATTGAAATGGATCAGATCTTCTAAAATAATAAAATCAGCCAGTTTCCCAGGTGCTATCATCCCCCGGTCATTTAGTCCCATTCTTCTGGCTGGAGTCAGAGTACTGCAATAAACGGCCCTTTCTGCAGGCATTCCCTGTTCCACTGCCAGACGAAGAATCCTGTTTAAATGTCCGGTTACCAGATGATCCGGCATGACATCATCTGTCACCAGTGCCACATTTTCATAAAGCTCATTGGACACAACGGCAGATACCACATCATGGGTTAAGGATTTCCCCTGAAGCTCCAGAAACATACCCAGATCCGTTTTTTCCAGGACAGACTCAGGCGTCTGCTGGGTATGATCTGCATCCACTCCGCCTCTTATAAAAGCTGCCAGATCCCTTCCTGTAAGAGATGGGCAATGGCCTTCAATCTTAATATCCCGGCTGGCTGTCTGGCATAATTGAATCAGGCGTTTTATCTTTGTATCTTCCGGGGAAATTAAATCCCTGTGATTCATCACTTCTCCCAGGCAGATGACCCGGTCATCTTCTAACAGCTTTAAAACCTCTTCTTCTCCCACGACACCGCCGGTTGTCTCATATGCCTCACCTGCTGCCGGAACACTGGAAGGGATGGCATAATAGATATCCAGATCCGTTTTTACTTCCATAAACCGACTGATACCTTCCATTCCAAATACATTGGCTATCTCATGAGGATCTGCGACTATTGTCGTGACACCCCAGGGAAGAACCGCTCTGGAAAATTCCGCTGGTCCGATCATGGAGCTCTCCATATGCATATGGATATCAATCAGTCCCGGTATAATATAGTTATCCTTTGCATCTACCACATGGTCTGCCTCATAACAGGAAGCAGGGGAAACGTCATAAAACTTTTCCCCCACCACTGCAATGTCTGCTTTTTCAAAACACTGCCTGTATGTCCGGTAGACCCATCCATTCTGAATCAGTAAGTCAACCTTCATATTCTCATTCCTTAGCTGTTAATAATACGGTTCCACTGGTCAATCCAGTCTTTTAAAAGTGGGTTTACAAAGGAATAATCAAGAACCTTTGCATTTTCTGCAGTTTTTCCGTATGTCATATTTTTTGCATTTTCTTCATCAACCGTTACCTGATTGTTGGTTGGTGCCTCATTAAGTGCCTTGGTTGTCTTGTCCTGAAGCTCCTTGCTTAAGCGGTAATTGATATATGCATAAGCCAGTTCTTTGTCCTTGCAGTTCTTGGTAATGCTGATGGTATTGAAGTTTGCATAAGTTACATCAGGAGTTACATACACCAGATCCGGATTTGCCTGTTTGATGGTCGGAACGCCGAAATCTCCAACAATTGCTGCCTTGATCTCACCAGAGGTAAACATATTGATTAAGTCAGAAGATTTTGCGTAAGTTTTAACCAAGTTGGGCTTTAATTCTTCCAGTGCCTTAAATGCAGCCTCTCCCTTATCTGTTGTAACATCAACGCCTGCATGATCGCTTGCCATATAAACCATGGCAGGACCAAAGGTAGTGGTGATATCCGGAATCGCAACGCTTCCTTCTAATTCTGCTTTCCAAAGATCATCAAAGCTGTTGATTTCAAATCCAACCGCTTTCGGATCATACATAATGCCAATGCTGTTAATGGTATAGGCAACACCCTGTCCGGAATCTGCCATGGTTTTTGCTGTTCCGATTAAGTTCTTGCTGTTTTCAATCTTGGATAAATCCAAGGTCTCAAATAATCCTTCTTCGATTCCTTTTGCAGTCATTGCCTGGGATAACTCGATTACATCAATGGTACTCTGAGAATCTGCAGACAGCTTTGTATAGCGCTCATTGGTACTTCCTGTCTCTGTTACAATTTTGCAGCCAAACTCATCTTCAAATGGTTTGTATACTTCTTCTTCTGAAATATCTTCGCTTAATCCGTAAGTGGATAACACCAGTTTCTTATCTTTGCCAGCTGCGCTCTTTTCTGCGGCAGTGCTCTGTTCTGCTGTGGTGCCAGTTCCTGCTGTTGTGCTTTCTCCTGTACTCTTAGCAGCTCCGCAGCCTGACAGTGCGATGGCTGCACATAAAGATAATGCCAATACTTTTTTCATAATTTTAATCCTCTCTTTTTATCATTTGCCGGCTTTATTGCCGTTGTTACTTATTTACAAGAATGAGCTTTGATTCAGGAAGATACAGACGGATGCTACTGCCCTCTTCATAAACCTCTTCTGCCGGTCTGCTTACCAGGAACTTGCCTTCCGCTGTCAGCACTTCATACTGATAGCTTTTTCCTAAAAATGTCCGGACGCCTACTGTTCCAGTAAGAACATTCCGTTCTTCCGACTCGCCTGCAATCCTGATATCTTCCGGCCTGATTGTACCTGCCAGAGAATCGCCGGTTCTGTCAGACTCTACTGTAAATACTGTACCAGCCTGGGTTTTATATACATTTCCTTCTCTATTTAACGTAAGGAAATTTTCAAAACCGATAAATCTGGCGACAAATTCCGTTTCCGGTCTCTGATAAATATTCTCCGGTGTATCAAACTGCTCAATGATTCCCTGATTCATAACCGCTACCTTATCAGAGATGGAGAAACATTCTTCCTGGTCATGGGTGACAAATAAGGTGGTAATCCCAAGCTTTTTCTGAATCCGCTTAATCTCCATACGCATGTTGATCCTGAGCTTTGCATCTAAATTGCTGAGGGGCTCGTCAAGGAGTAAAAGCTTTGGCTCAATTACCAGAGCTCTGGCAAGGGCAACTCTCTGTCTCTGCCCGCCGGACATCTGCTGGGGAAAACGTTTTTCAAATTCTGAAAGACCGCAGACTTCCAAAATATTTTTAACCTTCTGGTCAATCTGCTGTTTATCAAGCTTTCTCATTTTTAAACCAAAAGCTACGTTATCATAAACATTTAAATGAGGGAACAGTGCATAGCTCTGGAATACAATACCAAAGTTTCTTTTATGAACCGGAATCTTTGTTAAGTCTTCCCCGTCCAGGGAAAATACTCCGCTCTCAGGCTCTATAAATCCTGCCACAACACGAAGAGTGGTGGTTTTTCCACATCCGCTGGGACCTAATAATGACACCAGTTCCCCTTCCTTTACTTCCAGATTTAATCCTTTTAACACCTGTTTTTTCTTATCATAACGGACATCAATATCCTTCAGTGTCATATATGCCATATCACATTCCTCCTATTTCGCCAGGGCGGCTATTCCCAGTGTTTTATCTACAATTACCATCATAAGAACTGTAACCGCCATCAATAATACGGATACTGCCGACACCGTAGGGTCATAATTATATTCAATATAATTCATCAAAGTTGCCGGAAAGGTGGATACTCCCGGTCCGGAAAGAAACATGGATACCGGTATGTTATTAAAGGAATTGATAAATGCCAGCATGAAGGCAGCAGAGATTCCGGAGGTAATATTAGGAAGTACAACCCGGAAAAATGCACGGAGCTTTCCGCAGCCCAAGCTCCATGCCGCTTCCTCTGTGGAAAAGTCAAACTGCTCAAGGCTGGAACCTACCACCCGGATCACATAGGGCAGAGTCACCATAAAATGTCCGGCTAATAATCCCATAAATACCGGCACTCTCAAAGTTAAAACCAGGAACTGATAAAGGACAAAGCCGATTACGATTCCCGGAACTATGGTGGGGGAAAGAAATACGGATTTTATCAGGTTCTTACCCTTTAATCCGGATCTGGCAAGAGCATAGGCTGCCGGTATTCCCACCAGCAGGGCAATGACAGTCGCCAGCATGGCAATCTCAAGACTGGTTAAAAATGAAATACGGAAGGATTTTGTGGTAAAAACCTTTATAAACCATTTCACAGAAAAGGATTCGATGGGAAAGGTAATTGCACTGCCTTTGCCAAAAGCGGTAACTGTTATAATAATCAGGGGCAATATTAAAAAGCAAAACACGAGAACGGCAAAAACAGTGAGCATTTTATTTTTACGCATGGTCTCCTCCTCTCTTGTCCAGTCTTGCTGCCAGTGAATTAAATCCTTTGATTACAGCAAGTGTTACAACAATCATGATCAGGGAAATAACGGCTGCGCCATCCCAGTCTCCCACACTCATGGCTCTCTGGTAAATAAATGTGGAAAGTACCATATTTTTATTTCCGCCTAACAGCTGGGGAGTGGTATAAGCAGTCAAGGTACCAGTAAAAACCAAAATCCCGCCCACAATGATGCCCGGCAGGCTCATGGGGAAAATCACCTTCATAAAAGCACGGATTCTGTTTGCTCCAAGACTTAAAGCCGCCTCCATCATATCATCACCAATATTCTCCATGACACCAGCCACAGTTACGATCATAAGGGGAAGAAATAAATAAACCGAACCAATAATAATGGCGAAGTCTGTATAAAGCAGCTTAAGGGGTTTTTCCACAATCCCCGCTGTAACCAGTATCCGGTTAATCAGACCGTTGCTCCCTAAAATATTGATCCAGGCAAAGCTTCGGATTACAGAGTTGGTCATCATGGGAAATATGGAAACAGACAACAGGATCCCTCTCCATTTTTTCCCGCACCGGCTGATAAAATATGCGGTGGGAACTCCAAGTACCATGCAGAATCCGGTTGTCAGGCACGCAACCTTTACCGTTCTTACAAAGATTTTTCGATAATATTCATCCTGGAAAAATGATACGTATGCGCTTAAGGGATACTCTCCTGTATGAAGAGACGGAATCAATACTCTCAAAAGCGGAAGGAACAGACATACTGCCAGAATCACCAGCCCGGGAATTATCATTACAAATGCACTGCGTTTCTTCATTTTTACCTCTCCATGCTTTCAGCACTCCAAACGTTGCTGTTTCTTATAACTACTTATAAGTACAATTAATTTATATCTATACATTTATTATAATTTATGATATACTGTACGTCAAATACATATAATCTATATTTTCTATGCAGTAAAGCTATAGGCAAACAAGAAAAAGGAGAAATCAGCCATGGATTTAAAAGAAGCCAGATACATTCTTGCTATATCCAGAAATAAAAGCATCAGCAAAGCTGCAGAAACGCTTTTTATTTCCCAGCCGTCCTTAAGCAAATATTTAAAAAATCTGGAGCAGCAGCTTGGGACCCGGTTATTTGACCGGGTAGGAAGCGGTTATTATCCCACTTATATCGGAGAGCGTTACATTCATTATGCGGAAAAGATTGTGGAGTACGGAATGGAATGGAATATTGAATTTGATGATATTATGCACCATAACCACGGCCGCCTAAACATCGCTCTCCCCATCATGCTTGGGAACAGTCTGATTGACCCCACACTGATGAGATTTCACAGGCTTTATCCAAATGTCACCGTCAATATGATGGAGGAAGTCAATTTTGTAGCCGAACACACCTTAACGGATCATACGGTGGACTTAACCTTTTATAATGTGCATGAGTTCCCTACTGATCTGGATTATCAGATTATTGGGAAAGAGGAAATGATTCTTGTGTTATCTGCCGAGAATCCACTGGCAAAAAAAGCAATCAAAAAAGAAGGCTTTCAATATCCGTGGATTGATTTAAGCCTTCTGTCCGGGGAATCCTTCATTCTGCTTTACCCTGATCAGAATACGGGAGGAATCGCATTAAAGCTCTTTGAAGAATATGAAATGGAACCGGAAATTCTGCTCCATACCCGTAACAGCGAAATGTCCATCCGTCTGGCCATGGAGGGGCTGGGTGCCGCGTTCGCACCGGAAAGTTATTATCACTATTTAAGAAACAGAGAACCTTCCTCTTCTGTCTGTCTTTCCGTGGGAAAAACCAGAAACGATAATACACTGATAGCCGCTTATCAGAAAAACCGGTATCTGCCTAAATACGCCAAAGCATTTTTGGATATTCTCACAGAATATTATGAAACGGAGCATGCTGCCTGTTTTCCAAATTAAGTGAAAGAAAACGCGCCCGGAAAACCGGACGCGCCTTTTTACATGGTCATCATAGCGACTCCAAATAATATGATCAAATCAAGCAATAAACATACACCTGTGACACAGATAGAAAATACAGCCAGATTCTTTTTTTGTGGATTAACGGATCTGCTGATAATCAGGGTGCTAGACAGCAGACCGAGACAAAGACCGATTAATCCGCAAAATGCCCAGCCTCCTAATGACAGAATTGCAGACAATATGTACGTCCATTTCGGTATGTTTTCAAAAGGAACGTAAGGTGCCTTTGAGTTTAAATAAACTCCATCCACAGCCAGATCAACTTTTCTGCCTATTGCAGTCAGATGAACTGTGGTTCCGTCCAGATCAAGGGGAACATCAAACAGACGAATAAACAGGCTTTTGTTCTTAATTGGGGTTGAGACACCATCGACGACTGCCTTTGCTTTAAAAACTCCCGGTTTCAATGCAATCTCATGATTCACTCCGTTTACTGTAACATTCCATTTGCTTTTCATACTAATTCTCTCCAATTTTATAATTTATACTATTTGATACCAGCTGCAATCAGCTGTAATTTTCCAGCTGTCTGCTCATCCAGATCCCCAAAGTATGTAAGTCCCTCCGGTGACTGATTATAAAGAACGTTATATAAAACACAGGCAGAAAGATAGGTACCTGCTGGTGACGGATGGTTTTCATCTTTGTCCCATAACTCGATCTCCGGAAACTGGGAGGTACATCTCATAAAAGCGATACCAGCAGGAGCCAGCAAGGCATCCAGTTCTTTTGCGATATTGATATAATGGCTGGCTATTTCTGTCTGCATCTCATCTCTGGACTCCCTATATTTAAGCCCTGCCAGAAGATCGATTGAAATCCCTTCTTTAAACGCCCATGTCATGAGAAATACCGGTTCTCCCTGTGCCTGACGGATCAGGGAATCAAGGGTTCTGGCTGCTGAATACATGGTTTCTTCTCCCATGGTGGCAATTCCGCTTTGCTCTTGTAAAATCACATAATCCCATGTGTAATTTTCCAGTGCATCGTATACCTGGCTTCCAACTTCATCCTCCCGGTCTGCGAAATATTCCAGACGATAGGAACCTTCTGTCAGTTCATATACATCAGCCATAAATCCACCGCTTTGGCTTAACTGTGTAAATACAGACGGCAGGTCATTGGTATACGTCATACTGTTTCCCAAAAATAAAACCGAAGGCTGATCTTTCACCGGGTCTGGTTTCTTTAAATTCAGATCCTGCGTAAAATCCATAGGCTGGACTTTGTCTCTTTTCAAGGCGCTGGATATCAGTAAGTATCCACCAATTAACAATGCAGCAAATACTGCTAAAACAATGATAACAATCTTTTTTACTGTTGATTTCATACTCCCACTCCTCTATTTATTCTTTTATTTGTATCGGCATAAATAGGAAATAATATAGGGATCCAGGGAAATTCGTTACTTTTTGTTAACTTTCAACAATTGTATATTGTTTTTAGTAACTAATTATATCTGATTATAAAAAGAAAAAGCCGATAACCGCATAATTATATATGCATGTCATCGGCTCTTGTCTATACGCCTTTATTATTATTTCATTTCATCCACTGCAGTCTTACCGGCAATTCGTCCAAAGGTAAAGATATCTGTTAATGCGTTGCCGCCAAGACGGTTTCCTGCATGAATACCTCCGGCAACTTCTCCGGCCGCATAAAGATGTTTAATTGGCTGGCCATTTTCATCTAATACATGAGTATTGGTGTCGATCTTAAGACCACCCATGGTATGATGAACCGCTGGCTTTCTTGGAGTTGCATAGAACGGTGCTTTCTCCACTTTCAGGCTGAATGTATCCTTATGGAATTCCGGATCAAAGCCTGCATCGACATAAGAATTATATTTTATAATGGTCTCCTTAAGAACTTCTGGATCCATACCAACTTTTACTGCCAGTTCTTCGATGGTATCGGCTCTGAATAAGGTACCTGCTTCTACCTGACGGTCTAATTTCTCCTGGCTTGTATTGGCAGCGGTTTTCTTGATTTCATCATCTGCAATCAGATAGAATAAACCACCCTGATCGATAGCCGCTTTTGTTAATACATCTCTGCCTGAGAACTCATTTACAAAACGTCTTCCGTTTTTATTAACGATTACAAAGTTTTCCGGTGGTACCTGAATTCCACTAAACAGCTCACCAGTATCCGGATCTGCAACAGGCATCATCTGGGTAAATCCCATACCTGTCAGTGCTGCTCCTACTGATTTACCAAGCTGGATTCCATCACCTGTCATAGCAAAGGAATTGGTGGTTCTTATGTTGTCATCGATGGCACTCCAATAGGTGTTATATTCCTTTAACATCTTTGTATTGGCACCAAAACCGCCGCTTGCAAGTACAACAGCTTTGGCATGAACTGTGATCTTCTGGCCATTGACACCAGTTGCTATAACTCCTGTGATCTCGCCATTTTCCAGAATAAATTCTTTTACAGGACTGTCAGTGATAATCTTTCCGGAGTGCTCCTCCACATATTTTGTGAGAGCAAGGATAAATGCGGTACCATAGCTTTTCACTGGCTTATGGCCACGGCGCCAAAGAGCTCCAACCGGAGCAAATACAACGCTCTTGTCATACTCAACGCCGATCTCTTCCAGCCATTTAACACTTTCTAATGCTCTGTCAGTAAGGATTTTTACCAGGTCGTACTGTCCGTAGATGGTATTGCCTTGTAAGTCGGTACGCTTTCCGCCAAAATAGGTCTGCATTCTGTGAAGAAGAGGGGAATCGAATAAATGACCTTTTCCTGTCCCAAATTTCTCCTGGTATTTGGCAAACTCTTCTTTCAGTGCATGGAAATCATCTAAATATTCCGGATGAATCTGGCTTTCATCGGTAGCTAACAATGACTCGATGGTATGTCTTTCTCCCGGATTTTCCTCAAACTCTCTCTGCCATTCAGGATCAGCCGCATTAACCGGACCACCGGAACGTATGGTATTTCCGCCTACTGCCGGATATTTTTCAAGTACAATTACACTGGAGCCATTCTGTAATGCAGTGGCAGCCGCGCTGAGTCCGGCGCCGCCTCCACCAACAACTACCACATCACAAGTATACTCTTCGTCTTGTCTGTTCCGGCTGCTGGCAGGTTTTGGACGTCTCTTAAGTATATCAGGGTTGACTCCGGCAAGCTTCACTGCTTTGGCAACACCATCAATTACACCGTTGCTGGTTTCAGATGCACCAGAGAGCGCATCCACATTCAGAGTCTGTCCTTCAATGATTTTATCCGGTATTCTTACAAATACCACATCTGCGATTCCCTCGGTTTCACCCTTGGTATCTATATGAATGCTTTCAATTCTTTTTTCGCTGAAGGATACCTTCATTGGAAGATTTCCGCTGTGACCGATTGCGTTTACTTCATATTCGCCAGGAGTAAAGGAAAAATCCTCTTCCTCATTAAGCTGATTTGCGATGGTGGCAAAACGCATAAAGCGAAGGAAACAGATATCCAGGAAATCGATAGTTCCTTCATTAACCAGATCACCGGCTTCATCAAATGCCTTGCTTGCATTTCCCAGTAAAAACTCATATCCTGGCATTACATTTGCATCCACACCCGGTGCATCCAGGATCTGGCGAAGGTGAAGCTGGGCACGGGAAGATCCCTGTGTTCCCAAAGAAGCGCCAACGATCATAACCGGCTTGCCTGCAAGTGGATGGAGATCAAAGCTCAGCCACTCAATCAGACTTTTAAGTCCGGATGGAATGGAATGATTGTATTCAGGAGTAGCCATAATAACACCGTCACACTCGGTGATCTTATTATTAAACATCTGGATCACTTCACCGTAGGACTGGTTATCAGACTGATTAAACATGGGAACATCTGTGATATCAAGTACTTCAATTTCTGCTTTTGACTCAAAATGTTTTTTCATAAACTGAAGGAGTTTACGATTATATGATTTTTTTGCATTCGTTCCAACAATTGCTATAAATTTCATTGATATGAATCCTCCTACTCTTGCCAAGTGAATTTTTTTGCGCTTTTCTTCTGAACCTTTTCTGCCAAAAGTTTCATCGTGATATCCGTAAACAGAACAAATTCCCTGAAAATTTCATCAAGCTCGGCTAACTTGTCCGGATAGATGAGATCTCCGGCATTATCAAATGCGGCTTGTGATTTTCCTAACAGGAACTCACTGCTTGGCATAATTCTGGCTGCCAGCTCAGGGGAATCAAGAATCTGTCTTAAGTGGGCCTGGGCACGGGAAGAACCAAGTGTACCATGGGAAGCCCCTACAATTAAAACAGGCTTATCCGTAAGCGCCTGACTTGTATAGCTGATCCATTCAAGAGCACTCTTTAAAACTGCTGGTATGGCATGATCATACTCCGGAGTTGCTATAATAACGCCGTCTGCATTTAAGATTTTTTCGGATAACTCCTCTACCTTTTCAGGAACTTCAGAATCCTCTGGTTCCATAAAGGCTGGTAAATCTTTTATCTCATATAATTCAATCTCCGCCTCACTGGAAAAATGTTTTTGCATAAATTGAAGCAGCATGCGATTAGTTGACACATCTGAATTCGTGCCCACGATTGCTAAATATTTCATAGTAATCTCCTTCCTATCCATTAAGTTCTCACAGTTGTACTTATGTGTTTGATATAATTTTAACACATCGTTCTTATATTATCTAATAGTTATTTATTGAAGTTTGATAACAAATTTGTTATAATCAAAAATAATCGCAAAAAAGCAAATTATTTCTCAAAGAAAGGAATAAAATGTCGAAAATCTCTTCTCAGGAAATTCTGTATTATATTGATGCCATTTTAAAATACAGTAACTATGGCAAGGCTGCTAAATCCCTTTATATTTCTCAACCTTATCTGACGCAGGTGATTAAAAGAGTGGAAAATGAATTAAACTGCGAACTGATCACCAGGAACAAGCTGCCTTATCGGTTAACCGAACAGGGAAAAATCTATTATCAATATCTGACCTCATTAGAAAATAATTATGCAAAGCTGCTAAGGGAAATATCCGATGTATCAGATATTGACAAAACGGTTATAAAAATAGGGGTTCTTCCCAGTCTTGGTACCTACCTTCTACCTCTTTTTCTACCTGATTTTCTTACCCTGCATCCAGACTGCAGAATTGAATTATTGGAAAGTCTGCCTGAAAAAAATGAGAAGCTGACCCAAAACAATGAGCTGGATTTCTGGATTGGGCAAAATTCAAGGAATATTTCACCCAACTTAAACTCGGTCAGCTGGGGCAGACACAGATACCGGGCTGTGATCCCCCGCTGCAGCGATTTGTATCAGGAAGATAGAGCCGTCATTTCGGAAGGCAGCATCGACATGAGTAAAATCTTATGCCAAAAGCTGGTTCTCACCTCCAAAGGCTCCGCCATCAGAAAACAAATCGACCAATTGCTAAACCTTTATAAGGTTGAACCCCGTATCATCATGGAGAGCACAGAGATCAATACCATTTTAAAGCTTGCCACAGGTAATTTAGGAATCACCTTTATTCCCGAAAGCGTCTATGTGAAGGAAAGTCCGTCGGAATACAATCTCTATCAGATACCCATAGACGAACTGAGCTTAGACTACTTCATAGCATACCACAATGAAAGAAAACTATCCAATATTGATCATGACCTGATAAATGCCTTTTTGATTCATGGACAGAACAATTCCGATCTGGGAGAATGAAATGACAGAGTATACAAAGATTATATATCTTATGGGAACAAAAATTTCCCTTTCTATTAAGGGAGAAGAAACAGAAATGCTGGCAAAAAAGGCGGAAGAAATGCTGATCCGTTATAATGAGATCTTTAGTGCCAACAGTGATCACTCCCAGCTTGCGATGATAAAAAAAATGGCTGGAATCGCACCTCAAAAGGTGGATGAGGAGCTGTATGAACTGATAAAAACAGGAAAAAAACATAGTCTGAATGAGAATTCATTTTTAAACATCGCAATCGGACCGTTAATAAAGCTTTGGAAAATCGGTTTTACAGAAGCACATGTACCAGATAAAGAGTCCATAGCAAAAGTGCTGGAGCTTTTAGATCCTGAATCGATCCAGCTTAATGAGGAGAACAAAACCGTCTTTCTGCAAAAAAAAGGAATGGAACTAGACCTGGGAGCCATTGCCAAGGGCTATTTCGCAGATAAGGTCATGGAGTTTTTTAAAGATCATGGCGCGGTTTCAGCTATGGTAGATATGGGCGGCAATGTGCTGGTGCATGGAGACTCCCCCTCCGATGGCAGTGACTGGAACGTGGGAATCCAGAACCCGTTTTTACCCAGAGGAAATGCGGCTGCACTGGTTAAAATAAGGAATCAGTCTGTTGTAACATCAGGTATCTACGAAAGAGTCCTTGAAAAGGAAGGCAGTAAATACCATCATATTTTTAACAGCAAAACCGGCTATCCCATGGAAAGCAATATTGCTTCTCTGACTGTGGTCGCCGACCGGTCCCTGGACTGTGATATTTATACCACAGAATTGTTTGGACTGGATGCAGTATCAATCATTCATAAAGTGAATAATCTGAAAGATTTGGGTGCTGTCGTAATAACCTTAGATGGAAAATTGGCCTGCACGGAAAACCTTATGGGACGAATTCATCCATTAAGTATGTAATATAAAACTTTAATATGCTCCTACTCATAGCCTACCAATCGCCTCATCACCGATGGTAGGCTTTTCATGTGCAAACTAATAATGTTTTATTGACAAACAAAACGATTGTATGCTAGGATAACATTAGTAAGAATAATTATTATAATAAAGGAGAAGTATTTATGTCTGAAGTAGAAAACAGTCCAAAGCGTTATTATAAAGTCATGCACAATTACCAGGAGGCTCAATTGCTTTTTGCTGCAATACGTTTGAATATTTTTTCCTATCTTGATACACCTCAGACTGCACAAGCTGTAGCAGAAGCGATTAATTGCGACAAGCATCATATGGAACTTATGTTGTTATCACTGGTCTCCTGCGGTTTGGTGAATAAGCAGGAAGAATATTATAGAAATACACCAGAAACAAGAAACTTTTTATCCCGCAACAGCAATGTGTTTCTTGGTGATACACTCTTGTTTCGGGAAAAGATGACCTCTCTTGGACAACTGGAAGAAAAGATAAAGTCAGTACCTTCCGCAAATAATGAGACTTATGATTTTTCTGAACTTGCCCGTTTGTCTATTCCTGAAATGTACTCCGGACGTGTACAGGCATTTATAAATCAAGTGGACAAGTTATTTCCTGATCATAACGAGTATCTCAACATACTGGATCTGGGAGGCGGAGCAGGCATTCTGGATGTGGAACTGATCAAACATTTTCCAAACAGTAAGGCAACCGTCATGGAAACGCCGGATGTTTCTAAGGTTACAAGGGAAATTGTGGAGAAATATGGGGTACAGCAAAAGGTCCAGGTGATTTCAGGTGATTTCAATCATGACCCTTTGGGCGGACTTTATAATATGGTTATTGCCTCAGGCGTTCTGAACTTTGTTGAGGGTGATTTAACTGATTTCATAAAGAAAGTATCTGATTCATTAGAAGACGGCGGTTATTTGTTTATTATAGGGCAGTTTGCAGATGAAAAAGACGCTGTTCCTGCAAATATGTTAAGCTGGCTGTCCGGGTTTCTGGATGGCATCCCCTTACCTCCTGGTGCTCAGGATATTGAAACAGCATTACAAACGTGTGGTCTTACTCCAGTGGACAGGGTGAAGGTTGCTATGTTTGAGGGTTACATTTACCGAAAAGAGGAAAAGAATGAATCTGTGAATTCAAAAGATGTAATCAACTCATTTATTGAATTAACGGAAAGTATTTCAAATTCTAAAACGAATATTCTCAATTTTGGAAGTGAGGATATGACGTTTCATCGTGGAGAAATTCACATGATTAAAACAATTGGAGATTATCCGGGAATTCACAGTGCTGAGCTTGCGAGGAAATATGGTATAACAAGACCGGTTGTTCATAAGACTTTACAGAAATTATCAGAGAGAGATTTAATCATAAAAAAAGATGATCCGGAAGATAAAAAACGCTATTTACTTTATTTGACGGAAAAGGGAAATGCTGCCTACAGGGCTCATGAAAAATATCATAGTGATAATGATCAATCACTTTTCGATTTTCTCAATGGAACTTCCAGCGAAAATTTAGCAACTATTAAAGGATTTTTAGAACATGCTATCGGTTTAATACAAAATCACTCATAATCCAAAAGAGGAGGGCGAAAATGAATCCAGATCGTAAAATCATGATTATTGGCGGGCATGGTAAGGTAGGCCAGTCTATTACAAAAGAACTGAAAAACTACAGTTTGATCCTGGCAGGACGAAACGAAGAGAAAATGAAAAGGTTCATTCAAAAAGAACAGCTAAAAGCAGAAATCTGCGTAATGGATATTCTTAACATTGATTTTGCATTGCTACAAAATGTAGGCTGGGTTATTGTTTGTGTCGATCAGGAGAATACCCTGCTGGTAGAATATTGTGATAAAAACGGAATCGATTATATGGATGTCACTGCAAATTCAGAATATATTGATAAGATTCGTAAACTTAAACTTAAGGGCACAAGCAAAATTTTGCTGGGAATTGGTCTTGCTCCTGGACTTACAAATCTTCTGGCCGAAAAATTTGTCCAAATGTATCCCACAGAAAAATATATTGATATACAGCTTATCTTAGGGATGGGCGAAAAACACGGAGATGCTGCCATAAAATGGACTCTGGATAATTTTACGAAAAACTACAGTCATATCATCCATGGTAATATGAAGCCATTTACTAAAAAAAACAAAATGGAGACAATGCAGAAGCGATTTTATTCGTTTAATTTTAACTTTGTGGACCAGCACATGTTAAATAATAAATTTAAAGATAAGATATTTACCACTTATCTGGGTTTCGATCAGTCTATTATCACTGTATTCCTGTATTGGGCAAACAAACTTGGATTTCTCAGATTATTGAAGAATAAAAAAATATATAAGATGGCAGAACAATTGCTTCGGAATCCCAAAATTGGTTCAGATATTTTTATCGTGTCTATTCAGTCCGGTAAGAAAAGCCTGTATGCATGGGGACATGATGAAGGAAGATTTACCGGACTGATTGCTGCTGAATCAGCAAAGCGAATGGCAGATCCCACATTAAAAAAGGGGATTCTGGAAATATCAGATATTATAAATATAGAAGATATCGAAGACAATGACTTGTTTCAGTTAACCCTTCAGAAAAAAGCAGAGTAAGTAACTCTGCTTTTGGATTGCCAGATCATGTATCTTCATATTCCAAAAGCAAAACATCTATGATAAGATTAATTTTATAACTTATAATTTGGTAATTTAATCCTGGGGAGGGAAAACATGAACAAAGATATTAAAAAGACTGCCGTCATTGGAATGGGTGCACTGGGTATGTTATATGCAAGCCAGATCTACTCTGCTTTTGGACCTGATTCTGTCTATTTTCTTGCTGACCAGAAACGAATCCAGCGCTATCAGAAAATGACTTTTACAATAAATGGGACCCCCTGGTCTTTTCCCATGAAAGCGCCTGAAAATGCATGTCCTGCAGATTTGATAATTATAGCGGTTAAATACAACGCCCTGCCATCAGCACTGGAACTAATGGCTTCCTCAGTGGGGCCTGATACCACCATAATCTCAGTTATGAATGGAATTGACAGCGAAGCGATAGCAGGCAAACGGTATGGAGATGAAAAAGTACTCTATTGTATCGCTCAGGGAATGGATGCCATGAAATTCGGCGCCGATTTAACTTATACCAGATCCGGAGAATTATGTCTTGGTACCAGAATAAAGGGACAGGAAAATCGGCTCGATGCCTTAACCAGATATTTTGATTCCGCCGGAATCTCCTATCGTACCGAACGTGATTTTTCAAAAAGGCTCTGGGGGAAATTCATGTTAAATGTGGGAATCAATCAGACCTGTATGGCATATGAGGCCAATTATGCCCAGGCTCTTACTCCAGGTACCCCATACGATACATTAGTCGGAGCCATGAGAGAAGTAATATTGCTGGCGCAAAAAGAAGGCATTACCCTGACAGAAGGCGACCTGGAAGCATACATAGAACTTTTAAAAACCCTTTCACCTGAGGGAGTTCCATCCATGCGCCAGGATGGGATCGCCCACAGACCATCGGAAGTAGAGATGTTTTCGGGCACAGTACGCAGACTTGCCGCGAAACACGGTCTTGCTGTTCCAGTAAACGATATGCTTTATAAAAAAATCAAAGATATGGAATCCACTTATATTTCTTAAATCCAGCCCAGAAACAAAAGGAGGAGGTATGATGAGCAATCGGA
Source organism: Lacrimispora xylanisolvens (assembly GCF_002934545.1). Lineage (GTDB taxonomy): Bacteria > Bacillota > Clostridia > Lachnospirales > Lachnospiraceae > Lacrimispora > Lacrimispora xylanisolvens. Next base: position 355,058 of record NZ_PTJA01000002.1, on the reverse strand, counting down.
TTTTACTTTTAGAGGATGACATCAGCTTAGTAGATGGATTGAACTATTCTTTAAAGCGCAATGGCTTTGATGTTGAACTCGTCCGTACCGTAGAAGAAGCCATAGGCTGTTTACCTAAAATGGATCAATACGACTTACTAATTCTTGATGTGGCATTGCCGGATGGAACGGGTTTTGAAGTATGTGAAAAAGTGAGAAAACAGGGATATCCGATTCCGATTCTGTTTTTAACAGCTTCCGATGAAGAGGTAAATGTCATTCGCGGGCTGGACAGCGGCGGCGATGACTATGTGACAAAACCCTTTAAACTGGGTGAGCTTTGTTCCCGGATTCGTGCCTTACTGCGCCGGGCGGGAAAATCCGGTCAAAATAACCTTACCGTTATAGAATGTGGTGATATTTGGATTGATCTTTTAGGAAGCAGGGTGCTGTTAAATGAAAAAACTCTAGATTTAACCAGTGCAGAATACCGTCTTATCTGCTTATTAGTAAGAAATTCCAACCGGGTCATTACCCGCAATCAGATTTTAAATGAACTGTGGGACAATCCAGGCGACTTTGTGGACGATAACACTCTTTCCGTTTACGTTCGCCGGCTCCGGGAAAAAATTGAAGCTGATCCATCCCATCCGGAGCATTTAATCACCATCCGGGGTTTTGGTTATCAGTGGAATGAGGTGTCTGTATGAACCTCTTTCAAGATAAGCAAATCAAACATTATACCGCGTTTATTTTAACTCTTGTTTTGCTGATTTTTCTTTCTGTCATTAGTTTGAATGCTGTTCAGGTAAAAGCCATGCATGGTCTGTTTCTATCCCACGACAATGCCGTTGTGACTTCTCTTTTTCAACAGGGTGTTTCAAAAGATGTAATTGCCAAAGCCATTACCAGTACAACAAACAGCCAGGAGGGAGCCGCTCTGCTTGCTGATATAGGTGTAACAGAGCATACCGCAATCAGATTTCTTCCCTTTATTGATGAATTTCATAAGATTTCCTTATACTGTATGCTGCTTTTTAGCGTGATTCTGTCCTCTTTGCTTTTGGCTGGATCATTTATTTTTTTTTGGAAAAGAGAGCAGCTCTATCTGCAGGCAGCAAAGGTAATTACCAATTTTACAGAAGGCGATTTTTCTTACCACATGCCGCAAATGAAAGAAGGAACCATATATCGTCTCTTTGCCTGTGTAGATCAGCTTGCTATGATCCTGCAGTCAAAAAACGAAGCTGAGAAGAAAGCGAAAGATTTTTTAAAAAGTACTATTTCAGACATATCACATCAGCTGAAAACACCACTTGCGGCTCTTACTATGTATCATGAAATTATTTCTGAGGAGCCGGATCATGTTCAAACCGTAATAGAATACTCCCAAAAAACAGAATTAGCACTAAAACGTATGGAACAACTGATTCAAGTCATGCTGAAAATAACCCGATTAGACGCCGGCAGTATTGTGTTTGGAAAAGAAAGCTGTGGTTTATGGGAATTAATTTCCCAGTCTGTCAGTGAACTGACAACAAGGGCAGCCCGTGAGGGAAAAGAAATTATTGTAGATGAAGTACCGGAAGAAACTCTTATTTGCGATAAGCAGTGGACCAGCGAAGCAATTGGAAATATAGTTAAAAATGCTTTGGATCATACCGATTCGGGTGGAACAATCCACGTTTCCTGGAACCGGACCCCTGCCATGCTGCGCATCATGATTTCAGATAATGGCTCCGGTATTGCACCGGAAGATTTACATCACGTATTCAAACGTTTTTACCGCAGCAAAAAATCTCTGGATACCCAGGGAATCGGTCTGGGTCTGTCACTGGCAAAAGCCATTGTTGAGGGTCAGGGAGGTATCATCTCCATTCAAAGCGCACTGGGGGAAGGGACCGTTTTTACGATTTCCTTCCTTACGTAACTGTAAGCTGTTATTCACCCGATTGTAAGATGTACCTGTTATTCTCTTCTGAAAGGAGGTACTCATCATATGCAGATTTTAAAAGTACGTCATTTATCAAAAACCTACGGAACAGGTGAAAATCAGGTAAATGCCCTGAAAGATGTCTCTTTTACATTAGAACAGGGAGAATTTGCTGCCGTTGTTGGAGAATCAGGTTCCGGTAAAAGTACGCTGCTTAATTGTATCGGAGCTCTGGATACCCCTACTGCCGGGAATATCTATATGGACGGAAATGATTTATTTTCAATGGAAGAAGAACAGCGTACCATTTTCAGGCGGCGTAATATCGGCTTTGTATTTCAGTCTTTCCAGCTTGTTGCAGAATTGACTGTGGAGCAGAATATTATGTTTCCCATTCTTCTGGATTACAGAAAACCCGATCAATCGGCTGTGAATGAAATTTTAAAAGTCTTAGGGCTTTTGGAACGCCGCCATCACTTGCCTTGCCAGTTATCCGGCGGCCAGCAGCAGCGTGTTGCCATTGGACGGGCTCTGATCACAAGGCCCAAACTGATCCTGGCGGATGAACCCACCGGAAATCTGGACAGCAAAAACAGTAAGGATGTAATTGATTTACTGGTCAAGGCATCCCGCCTTTATCAGCAAACGATTCTGATGATTACCCATAACAATCATCTGACTACCTCAGTAGACCGCGTGCTGCGGGTTTCGGATGGGGTTCTGACGGATTTGGGAGGCAAAGAGAATGAAAAGTTATCTTGACCTTGTTCCCATTTCAGCCAAAGTCCATAAAAGGCAGAACAGAATGTCTGTATTCTGCATTGTTTTAGCGGTGTTTCTGGTCACAACTATTTTTGGTATGGCCGACATGTTTATACGCAGCCAGATCATGCAGGCCCGTATTGAGGACGGTAATTGGCATGTGATGTTTCGAAACATAAACGAAGAACAAGCCACCCTGATTTCTGCACGGCCGGAGGTAACCGCATCTTCCTGGTACGGTGTCCTTAATTTCAGGGGCGAACAAGGCTATACTGTATCAGGAAAAAACGTGATTATAGTGGGAAGTGATAAAGACTGGATTACTAAAATGCAAACTCATGATATTCAGGACGGAGACTTTCCACAGAATGACCATGAGGCTATGGTCACCGAAAACGCGAAGACAATGCTTGGCTTGCAAATCGGAGATTCCATTTCAGTCTATGGACCTGACGGAACCAGCTATAAATTCATGATTTCTGGCTTTACTAAAAATGCTGCTAAAACAATGAAAGAAGACTCCTACGCAGTTTGCCTGACTACCCAGGCATTTCGCTCTTTATATCCTGGAGTCTCAAATGGTCAGCCTGCTGAGTATAACAGCATCTTTTTTGTACAGTTTTCTACTCATAGCAATATACGAAGTACAATTGCCGATATGAAATCTCAACTGGGACTTTCGGACGAACAGGTTTCGGAAAATACGAAGTTACTGGGCTTACTTGGTCAAAGCGGAAATTCTTTTATGATGCAAATCTATTGTTCAGCTGCTGTTTTATTTTTATTAGTATTGCTGGCAGGCATTATGATGATTGCCAGCAGCCTAAACAGCAATGTGGCACAGCGCACGGAATTTTTTGGAATGATTCGCTGTATCGGTGCCACCCCAAAGCAGTTGATGAGATTCGTCCGGAGGGAAGCCCTTGGCTGGTGTAAGTTTGCTATACCGTCGGGCATTTCTTTGGGAGCCGTTATTATTTGGATCTTGTGCGCCTTACTACGTTTTCTCAGCCCGGAATACTTTGCTGAAATGCCGGTATTTGGAATAAGCCTGCCCAGTATCATGGCCGGCATCTGTGTTGGTATCCTGACGGTTCTGCTGGCGGCTCGTTCACCGGCAAAAAGAGCTGCCGGGGTTTCGCCACTTGCAGCCGTATCCGGAAATGCAAATTCTCTGCAGCCTGTGCGCAAAGCGGCAAATACAACACTATTTAAAATTGATACAGTTCTTGGATTCCATCATGCGAAAGCCAGCAAAAAAAACTTTATTTTGATGGTAGCTTCCTTTTCACTCAGTATTATTCTTTTTTTGGGGTTTTCGGTCACAATTGATTTTATGCATCATTCCCTTACTCCCTTGAAGCCGTGGACTCCGGATTTATCTATTGTAAGCCCTAATAATACCTGTTCGGTTCCTGGTAGCTTATTGGAAAAATTAAAAGAAAATCCGGCGGTTAAGCAGGTATACGGGAGAATGTTTGCCTATAACGTACCAATTACGGTAAATGGTCAGGAAAAAAAAGTGGATTTGATTTCTTATGAGGAAAATCAATTCAGATGGGCTAAGAATTATTTACTGGATGGATCTTTCAATTCCGTCCAACAGAAAAACAATACCGGACTGATTGTTTTTAAACCGCAAAATACCATAAAAACCGGAGATACGGTCTCTCTGCACATAGGGGGGCAAACGGCAGATATAAAAATCGTCGGTTCTCTTTCTTCCAGCCCCTTTAACAATGCCCCCGACATTGGAACAATCATCTGTTCTGAAAATACATTCCGGCAGCTGACCGGTAAAACGAATTATACCATTATTGATTTGAAGCTATCTAAGAACGCAACAGAAGCTGATGTTGATGAAATTCACAGAACAGTTGGTATGGATGTCACCTTTTCCGATGAACGCTCCGGTAATCGCAGCGTAATAGGTTCGTATTACTCTTTTGGATTGTTTATCTATGGATTCATGGCTTTGATTGCTTTAATTACCATATTCAATATTGTAAACAGCATTGCCATGAGTGTCTCCTCCCGTATGAAGCAGTATGGTGCATTTCGTGCCATTGGCTTAAGTAACCGCCAGCTGATAAATATGATAGTTGCAGAAGCCTCTGCCTATGCGATTACAGGTTGTATCTTCGGCAGTATTTTCGGGTTAATGCTCAACCAGTTCCTGTACGCAAAACTGGTAACTTCTCACTGGGGCGAGCAGTGGAATGTTCCATTTATACAAATGGCCATTATCATAACAATTGTCTTATTATCCGTTATTCTGGCTGTACGAGGTCCAGTAAAACGCATCTGCCATATGTCCATTGCAGATTCCATAAGTGCACAGTAATAATACCATAAATTTTAAAAGGCAGGTTCTACAGAATCTGCCTTATTTATTAAATTCTCTCCAGATCTACAACCGTCTTACTGTTTGTGACGTTGCCAGTATTTAATGTACTTTTAGGTTCAATTAAAAGCACATGAACTTCATTCTCCGCAACAGGCATATGTTCTACTCCCTTGGGGATAATAATTGTTTCTCCCTCCTTCAGGCATACATCTTTATCTCTGAATTTTACTGTCAGCACGCCTTTTACCACATAGAACATCTCATCTTCGTTGTCATGGGTATGCCAGGTGAACTCTCCCTTAAACTTAGCAATCTTTACGTATGATTCATTTAATTCTCCAACAATTTTGGGGCTCCAATATTCGTGAAAGAGCTGAAACTTTTCTTCTAAATTGATCTTATCCATTTTTATTTCTCCCTTTGTTTTATTCAAAAACAATTGCAAGAGTGAAAGATCAAAAATCTCTCACTCTTGTAGTTATCAGTTATGTATGAATCCAAATTCATATTCAGGCAGCAGACATTCCAACAGAATCCATTCTTCCCGCGGTATTTTCCCGATCAGGTTTCTTTCACCATCATTTGGCATATCCTGAAGCACAATTTGCAGTTCTCCTCTGTAATGTGCCAGATTATCGTTTACCGCAACCACATCTCCTTTATGAAAGAAATCTCCTTTCAATTCTCTGCAAGGGATACTTTTATTCCTATACGCTTCTCTGGGCCAGGACGAGCGTATCATATAATCAGATGCATCTCCTCTTGAAAGATGTCTGTATTTAAATATAAGCTCTCTTTCAGATTCTGTACAGTCTTTCACTATCTCAATATGAAACGTAATTTTACTGCAATCCACTTCAGACATAAGCTTTAACTCTTCTTCTGTTGCAAAGCAATTACCTATAATTATATCATCAATTATATTGGTGGCTAACAAATGCCTCATTTGCAAATCTATAGGGAGATTACGGTGAATTTCACAGGTGGGCAGCCCTGCTTTTACCGGCCACGGTCCAAAGGTGTTCTTATTCTGGCTTGAAACAAAAGCCGCGGTCCTGAATCCACTTTTTTTATATTTCTCAGTTAAATTCAGAAAACGTTTCCAACCAAGCCCTGAATATCGTTGCGGGTAAAAATTATGACACGTCACCATATTCCAGCGATCAGCACCCCGCTCCACCAATAAATCCAGATCCATATTGGATGATCCATTAAATTCAATGGGTATCATATAGGGATTCCTGGTAATTGCAATATCTTCCAAATCTCCGAAATGTCCATCCAATCGGATAATATCGACTCCTAAATCAGCAAATGGTTTTATTTCAAAGGGAGTCGCTCCCAGATATGCAAATACTGCCGGATTGGTATCAACGGCAACTTCAAACCCGTATTGGTGTGCAAGTTCCATAAATTCAGCAAACTCTTTTATTATCTCTTCTTTTGATTTCCGAACTGACAGCAGGCAGGTGAAAATTCTATTAAAACCATACCCTGATGCCAGTTTCATGTAGCTTTTTATTTCACTTTTTGTACTGTGTTCCGGGTAAATTGAAATACCTAACTTATGCATACTATCCCCCCTGTAAATAATTTCAAATTATTGAATCCCCACATCCATGCTTCCAGAGCGAAACCCTTCCAAATCCAAAGTAATATAGGCAAAACCAAGTTCTTTTAAATAAGAGATCACAGCATCCCTGTCTTTTAAAACACTGGCAAACGAATCCTGATCCACTTCAATCCGAACAATATCCTTATGCAGCCTCAGCCGAACATTCCCCTTAAAACGGGATCGGAGGAACTCCTCCCCCTCACCGATTTTTCCCAGAATATCATAATCTATTTCTGTATTATACGGCAGTCTGGTTGCCATACAGGGAGCAGATGGTCTCTGTGCCACAGAGATTCCATATTCCGCGGCTAATGCCTTTACCTGTGCCTTGGTGATATGAAGTTCTGCCAGAAGGCTGATGATTCCCAGTTCTTTTAAAGCTCTGATCCCAGGACGGTACACATGCATATCATCTTCATTGGTTCCATCCATAATAACAGGAATATTTCTTTCCCCTGCAAATTCCTTCAGACTTAAAAACAGCTTTTTCTTGCATAAATAGCATCTGTCTACTGGATTGAAACGAATCTCCTCCTGCTCCAGCTCATCTACGGTAATTATCTGGTGAATTCCCCCCAGCTCTTTTGCCACATTAGAAGCAATTTGAAGATCACAGGATGGATGGAGCCTGCTGTCAAATGTTACAGCATACACCTTTTTCCCTGTCTTTTCCACCGCTTTTGCCGCAACTTTTAACAGGAGACTGGAATCAACTCCACCGGAAAAAGCAAGACAGATATCTTCTTTGGCGTACTCCCCCATCGCCTCTTCCAGTTTTACCTTAAGACTTAATAAGTTTTCATCCATGTGATCTTAATCCTCCCTTTGCAGATTCCGGTAAATAGTATGATAATCCAGTCCGCTCTTTCGGCACAGGGCTTTTACACTCTCATATTCCGGATAATAAAATTCCCTGTCTTTATATTTACACACCTTAATCTCTGCTTCTCCCCACTGTGTCATCACTGTTCTCTTTTCACGAGGCAGAACCGTCCTGTTAACAGGGCATCTCCTTATTCCAATGGTTGTCGTCTGAATAAACAGGATCTCTTCCATGGATTCGATCTGGTTTTTTTTACAGATGACAGAAAGCATATAGGCGGGCCGGTTCTTTTTCATGAAGATTGGTGTATACCACACGTCAGCCGCGCCTGCGTCAAGCAGAGACTCCATGGCAAGGCCAAGTGCCTCACCGCTGCAGTCATCAATGTTGGACTCCAAAACCCACATCTCATCTCCCGCCGAATCTTCCTCCTCAGAAAGAATCATGGCGCGCAGAACATTGGCCTGCTTAAATTCCTTTTTCCCTGCCCCCATTCCAGTCTTAAGAATCTGACAGGATGACGGCAGTCTGTCTTCTGTTTTTAAAGCCGCCGCAATCGCCGCACCAGTAGGGGTAACCATCTCTCCCTCATTATCGGTCAGACGCAGTTTCAAACTATATGCCGATGCGATATTCGCTGTGGCTGGTACGGGAACAGGAATCACTCCATGCTGGCAGCGTACGCTTCCAAATCCCTCTGCCAAAGGTGAAACAACGATTGCATCCACTCCCAGATTATCCACGCAGACAGCAACACTGATAATGTCAATAATGGAATCAATCGCCCCAACCTCATGAAAATGTACCTCTTCCAACGGAATACCATGAGCTTTGGCCTCTGCCTCCGCTACAATATCAAACATCCGTCTTGCCATAGCTTTTACCCGTTCATCCGCTGCCAGACGGTCTATAATTTTATATATATCACCTATGTTCCTGTGTTCATGAGAATGATGATTCTCATTACTGTGGTCATGTTCATGACTGTGTTCATGCTCATGGCTGTGTTCATGCTCATGGCTGTGTTCATGCTCATGGCTGTGTTCATGTTCATGGCTGTGCTCATGCTCGTGGCTGTGTTCATGCTCATGGCTGTGTTCATGCTCATGGCTATGCTCACGCTCCGTCTCCAGATGAACATCAAAATCGTACGCATCAAGTCCACACTTTTTTGTTCTTCCAAAATGAAGGTGGTATCCACTTAAATTAAGGCTATCCAGCGCGTTTTCCAGTACTTCTTTATCCGCGCCCAGATCCAGGAGAGCTCCCACCGTCATATCCCCGCTGATTCCCGAATTACATTCCAAATATAATATTTTTTTCATTTTATCTTACCGCCAGTCGATTGATCTGTGTCGCAATGTATCCTGCCCCATACCCATTGTCAATATTTACTACCGAAATGCCATTTGCGCAGGAATTAAGCATGGTTAAAAGTGCTGATAATCCATGAAAGCTGGCCCCATACCCAACTGATGTGGGTACCGCTATTACCGGGCATTCCGCTATGCCTGCTATGACAGTTCCCAAAGCGCCTTCCATTCCGGCCGCTGCCACGATGCAGTTGGCTTGTCCAATTCGTTCCCGGTTGGACAACAGGCGGTGTATTCCCGCCACGCCCACATCATAAATCCGATCCACGTAAGAACCGAAGTATTCCGCTGTCTGGGCTGCTTCCTCTGCAACCGGTATATCCGCAGTACCGCCCGTGCAGACCGCTATGCAGCCGGTTCTTTCTTTATTCTTCCGTTCAACCTTAAGGATTCTTGAAATAGGATCGTAGGTAACTTCAGGAACTGCCGCTTTCACTAACTCAAACTGTTCTTTCGTCGCTCTGGTTCCCAGGACCTCTCCGTCCCGTTCAAAGAATTTTTTGTAGATCTGCACCAGATATTCATCTGGCTTGCCCTGACAGAACACTGTTTCTCCAAAGCCCGAGCGGAGAGCCCGGTGATGATCCAGTTTGGCATATCCCAAATCTTCATAAGGAAGATCCTTTAAGATCTTTTGTGCCTCATCTACCCCCATCTCACCGTTTTTTACCAGGTTAAGCATTTCTTTTATGTCCATCCTTCTCACCTTTCCTCTGCTGTACCTAAATGCGCTTAAAACAGCTTTTTTAACAGTATATCCCGAATATATCCACCGTATTTCTCTTTGGTGAGAACTACTTCATATCCCTGCCTTAATACATTATTTCTGCTATAGTTATTATCAGGGTGAACGGTACACATCAGATATTTGTATCCCATTTTTTTAAGATCTGCTTCTCCCCGCTGCATCATGGAATACTGAAGGCCATTGCCTCTGTAGGAAGGAAGGATTGCAACCGATTCCATGTGTGCCACTTTTTCCAATTCCTCCTGCGCCAGCCCAATATCCCTGCCTAAATTCTCTTCTTTCATTCCAGGCAGCGCAACAATAAAAACACCTGCAACCGCGCCGGAATCTTTATCCACCGCTTTATATCCCAGTCCGTTTCCTTCTTTCAGGATTCGGGTAGTATATTCACTGTCATCAGCAACAAACCAGTGCTTGTTATCGATGTCCGCCCATACTTTTTCAATGATTTCCGCCATCATTTCGGCATCTTCCCCAGATGCCCGCTCAATACTAAATTCCATGTTTTTCCTTTCTGTCAGAGAAGGAGTGTAGATGAAACTGTCGCTTCCGTTGTTACAACCTGTGCTTTCCCTCTGGGAACATCTATATCATTACTGCCCGTTATGTAACTGTAAACTCCGGCACAAAGCAATACAACAATTAAACAAAGTGCAATGAACATGACCTTATTATATAAATTTTTATCCTCCATACCGCTCCCTCCTTTTTCTGGTACAACAGTCTATGCAGTCTGTCTTCTTTGCATCACACAGTCAGCGTGATTCAACCATTTTTTGTAAAACGGCACTGGGGATAATTGGAACAGCCGTAAAATACACCAAATTTGCCGTTTCTTTTCTTTAATAAGCCACCACACTGGGGACATATGAATTCTTCTCCAGTCCCGGAAAGCTTTCCCATCTGCTCATAACACTGCTGATTCATCATGCAGTCTGAAAGAGCCCGGTGTGCCCCTTCCGTGGGTATATTAAAATGTTCGGAAATATCCGTAAGCCGGTGGCGATACAACTGGGGCAGTCGCTCCTTTGCCATATATAAGGTATCAATATAATCATTGGGTAACGATATTCTAAGAAGTTCTTCCGATACCCGATATAAAAACAGCAGATCAAAGGTCTGAATATTATGCCCGATTAAGACTTCTCCCTCTATAAAAGAAAGAAATTCCGGCAGAACCTCAGTAAGCCTGGGCGCTTCTCTTACCATCTCATCCGTTATTCCGTTAACTTTTGTTGCCCCTGCCGGTATATGAGTCCCTGGATTAATTAACCTGCTGAACTGGTCCGTTATCACATGATTCTTCACTTTCACTGCAGATATCTCTATAATGGAGTCTTCCTGTGTATCCACTCCCGTTGTCTCTAAATCAAATACTACGTAATTTTCTATGTATTGGTTCAAACGTCTGCCTGTCAATTCGATTCCAGCCATAGTTCCCTCCATTTCTGTATGCAACAGGACTTAATCCTTTTATCTTTTGTAACATTTCTATTATAACGTCTCCAGATGTGTACATCAAGTTAAAACGAGGAAAACGTTTTCTATATGATTTGAAAAAGTAAATTTCACCACCACCTAATCATTACTATTTTAAATATAATGAGGCATCAATAACTATTTTTCATCCCTCTGCCACATATCTCCGATTTTCCAACCTTCTCTATTCTTGTTTAGGGCATATCAGCAATCGGCTCTTTATCCTTGCCTCGCCGTTATTAACTTGCGTGGCATGATAAGAACATTTTTCTTTATATGCCCTTTTTCTTCAATTTTAGATCCGTTCTATACTATTTGAGGCATGGCAGCAAAAAATCCCCTGAACATCTCTGTCCTGAGGATTTGAATTTTATAACTTGAAAGCTTTCACCCTGTCTAAATTTCACTAAGCTCAAAATGAATCGCACCTGGCATATCTGCCATAATATATCGTCAGCCTTTTACTGCACCTGCCATCATTCCTTCGATAAAGTACTTTTGAAATGCAACAAAAAGCAGAAAAATAGGAATGACAGAAAAAACGGAACCCACGATCAAAAGACTGTAATTATCTCCATAAGGATTAATCAGTGTGTTTAACCCTAACGTCAACGGATATTTATCCGAAGACCGGATTACCAGCAGAGGCCATAGATAATTGTTCCATGCATTCATTCCATTTAAGATTGCCATAGCAGAAAACGCCGGTTTCATAAGCGGAACAATAAGACGGTAAAAGATTCCATACTCCGTAGCACCGTCAATTCTCCCAGCTTCCATTAATGACCTTGGAATGCTGAGCAGATACTGCCGGAAAAAAAAGATGGTTGATGCATGGGCCAGGAACGGCAGAACGATAGCTGTATAGCTGTCCATCAGCTTCCATGAGGAAATCTGTTTATACAGGGGCAGCATAACAACTTCCAGAGGAATGGATAAAATAAGGAGCACCAGGATAAACAGAAACTTTTTTCCCTTGAAATCGTAGGCGGCAAAACCATATCCCACAAAAGAGCTGATCAGTAAAGTACCAAGTACTGTGATCACAGTCAGAGTAATACTGTTGAAAAACCATCTCCAGTATTCATGCTGCCCTGAAAACAGAAGAATATAATTATCCAGATTCATTCTGGAAACATTTAAATCCAGATTCAGGCCATATTGGAGAAGATCGCCTCCCGGTTTAAAGCTGGCAATAAAAAGGACCCAGATGGGAAGAAAAATCCCCACAGCAAGAAGGGTAAAGATCAAATAAAAGACAACGGTTACCCCACTTTTTTTCATGCTTCTGCTCATATCAGTCCCTCCCCTCTTCAAACGTTCCAGTCACCTTCAGCTGAATTAAGTTCACAATCATAACGACTAGAAGTAAAATAAGACCGACTGCACATGCATAACCCAAAGCCCGTTTCTCCACTCCCTGTCTGTATAAATATCCCACGATTGTAAGCCCGATGTTATTGGGAGAATTGTTTCCTTTAAACAGCATGTTGCTCTCTAAGAACATGGAAAGGCCGGCATAGATGCTGATGGTCAGCACATAAACGGTGGTGGGCTTTACAAGAGGTACTGAGATTTTAATAAACTGCTGCCAGCCGGACGCACCGTCTATGGAAGCTGCTTCATATAAATCCGTTGGTATGCTCTGTAAGCCTGCCAGAAAATATAAAATATTTACGCCGGTCCATCTCCAGCAAGCCAGGAGAAGAAGAGCAAAAAAGCTTGTGCCTGCCCCTTTTAACCATTTAACCGGACTTACTCCCAGCATTCCCAGAACCTGATTAAACAGAGAGGTCGCAGATTCTCCAAACATCAGCCGGAATATGGTACCTGCAACTACAACAGAGGTAAGAGCCGGTATAAAATACACAGACTTAAAAAACTCCGTCTTTTTAATCCACCTGCTGTTTAACATGGTTGCAAACAGCATGGGAAATGGGATCAGTAAAATCAAGGTTCCGGTCATGTATTTAAAACTGTTCCATAAAGCTTTTATAAATATTTTATCCGTTAAAAGTCTGGAATAATTATCAAACCCCACCCATTTATTTTTCAATACATCCTGAAAACTTAAAAGTACCCCGTTGCAGACAGGAACGATCCAGAACAACAGCACGGTTATCACAAAAGGGCAGATGAATACATAAGGAGCTATTTTTTTCGAATAGAAGAATTTCTTCATTTTGTCCTCCTTCCAGTAATGATTTCTACACAGCAGCCGCAGGGGTATCACTCCCTGCGGCGTTCCTGATCTTATTTTTTAAATTCATTTTTTAAGGTTTCCTGGGAAGAATCAAGGACTTCTTTTACATCTTTCCCATCCTCAAAAATACTGTTTAAGGTTACAGTACACAATTCATTATTGATCGAAGGATACTTCTCATCGGTATATGCTCTTAAAAGTCCGATGCTGTCCTTTGTTTTTAAAAGCGTATCAAAGGGGTAATTGGTAAAATACTGAATGAACTGGTTATCGGGATTCTGGGTTAGAGACTTATCCGTCCATACTGCCGTATTAACAGGATCAAATCCAAGCACATTCCATACTTCACGGTTGGAATCTTCGGAAAGCTTGATATAAGCCATGACTTCTGCAGCCAGCTTTGCATTCTTGCCTGATTTTACAATTGCGGTTCCTGTACCGCCTCCGCCGATGGTTGCTACCTCTTTATCATTCTCATTCCAGACAGGCACGGTTGAGATGGCAACCTGCTTTTTTAAGTCTTTCATGTAGTTTACAAATCTGGATGTCTGCCAGAACGGCATGATCTGCACGGCATACTCTCCCGTATTGTAGGAAGGATAAGCCTCTTCATTATCCGGCTGTCCTCCCGGAACAGTTGCAAAGGCTCCAGTTTCCTGCATTCCTTTTATGTATTCCAATACTTCTGTCAGTTCCTTGCTGTTTAAGTTTAGATTCCCTTTCTCATCAACGTAATCTCCGCCTTTTTGAGCCAGCATCAGGTTCACCATCCAGGATGCCGAGGTCTCCACACAGGAGAAATACTTTCCGGTGGCTTCGTGATATTTCACTCCCGCCTCTTTAAACTGATCCCAGGTTTTGATATCCTGATAATTAATTCCTGCGTCTTTCAACAGCTTTTCATTGTAAAATGCCACCGTAGTACCTACATGGGTGGGAAGACCATATTCCTTTCCATCTTTGGAATAGATTCCAAGACGGGATTTCACAATATTATCGCGGTAAGGATCAATTACATCATTCAGTTCCATTAAACCGATATTGCCAACCATGAAGGCCGGAAACTTGCCAAGCTCAATGTCCACAACATCAGGTGCCCCTTCTCCTGATTCCAATGCAAGAGACAGCTTATTATGCATGTCATCGTAAGGCATATTGCTTAACACCAGCTTCACCTTTTTATCAGGATGTGCCTCATTCCACTTTTCAGCCATGTTAACATAAAAGTCCTGATGCAATTCAATAAATGTCCACACATTTATGGTAGTAACATCGCTGCCTGCTACCTCCATTGACTTCTTTCCGGCAGAGGCCCCTTTGCTTCCTGCTTCACCCGAACTGCCTTTAGTACTGCAGCCTGCTGCCAGTATCACCGCCATGGCCGCACATGCAAGAGCCCCCAATACTCTTTTTTTCATGAATGAATCCTCCTTTTTAATTCTTTCTTATCAACACAGATTCTGCCATCTGCATGATTCTAAAAAGCTCCCCCCAGGGAGGTACCTGCCGGCTTATTAAACGTTTCATATAATTTTTCACTAATCCGGCTTTTATTGTGTTTATCTCTGCTCACGATGCCTGTTTTTCACTAAAATTCATATATATGATTGCATACTAACACATGAAAAGGGTAATGTAAAGTATTTTTGCATAATTTTAAACTGAATTTAAATCGTTTAACTATGTAATTTTATATAATTTTTTGTTTAATTTTGTCGAATTATCTTTTCAAGGCAAAAAAAGAACGTCTGTCTGTGTTAACAACAGATAAACGTTCGAATAAATACTTAAATTCTATTTGATATTCTTCACTGATTTCCGTATCAGAAGCATGCATTCCACTGCGCATACATTTTCCTCTGTATGTTCCAGCTCTCCTCCGTTTAGCAGCTCTATCATCCACTCGCTGGCCTTATATCCAATATCATGGAGCGGCAGACTGACCGTTGTCAGAGGCGGATGGTAGTATCCTGAAAGTTCTCTGTCATCATATCCGGCAACGGAGATTTCATTGCCTATGGTCTGTTTTAATTCCTCCACTCTGTCGTAAACCCCGCCTGCCATCAGATCATTCATTGCAAATATGGCAGAAACTCCTTTTTCAAGAAGTTCGGCGGCACAGCGGTATCCGGACTCTCTTGTCCAGTCCCCCTCTGCCACAAGACCTGGATCATATAGAATTTTATTCTGAAATAAAACCTGCTGATATCCCACCAGCCTGGCCTGTGCATGAAGACTGTCCGGCTTTCCGGTTATAACCCCTACCTTTTTGTGTCCCTGATCCAGCAGATAGGTTACAATCGCAGCGGCTCCACTGACATCATCTACCACGACAGAAGGGATTTTCCTGCTTTTGGAATACCCGTATGCCATAACAGCGGGAATGGGCAGGTTATCCGGTATGCAGTGAATCACACGCTCATGAGCAGCCACGTAGATAATTCCCTCTACCTGTTTTTCCATCAGCTTTTTAATTTCCTGCCTGACCAGTTCATAATAATCGTCTTTGTTATAGTAAGTATCATTATATTTTTTAAACAGTCTTAGATTGGTTAACAGAATCTGGTATTCCTGCTTCTGACAATAATCCGTGATTCCGTCAATAATATCCGGTATGCTGAATATAGTCATATCTTCCGCAATTACACCGATGCTTCTGGTTTTCTGCATCTTTAAATTTTTTGCCACAATATTGGGCGTATAATTCAGCCGCTCTGCCATTTCCAAAACCAGCTTCCTGGTTTTATCACTGGCACCAGGTTTATTATTTAAAATATTGGAAACTGTAGCCACTGATACGCCGCAGCATTTTGCCAGCTCTTTAATTGTCGCCATTATTTCCTCCAGAGATCTTTTTATTTATTAACTCAGATTTTTTATAAATTGTCAATATAGAAATATTAAACGTTTCATAAAAACGACCATTTGTTTTTTCGGTTTCATATATTTATATTTCTTGACATTTATTATCACTTTTGTTACCATGACATTGTATAAACTTATGGAGAAGGAGTTTATGGATCAATGAATAAAATCTTGCAGTCTATTAACGGCAGTATTTTAATATTATTTACAGCAGGCATGATTCTCATCCTGCTCTCTTTCTCTGGCTTTATTACATCATTTCTCCCTCCTGTCACCTTTGAAGATCTTCTTGATGGAAGAGAAATCAAAATCGGGAGTCATGTTGAGGGGAATGTGGTTTATGCACTGGATTATTTCGCCTCCGATACCACTTATGAAAAAAACAGCGAAGGTATCATCGTTCCAAAGAAGAACTCTGGAAACTATTATATCATTCCTTTTTACGGCGGTTATCTGGGTCTTAAAACAGATCATAATCAGAATTTATCTTTTGACAGACTGACTGATGAAACTTATGCATTCTTAAAAGGCGGTCAAAAGCCCCGGATGGAAATATTTATTGACGGTGAGATCATCCCTATGAAACAGAAACTGATTCCATATTTTCATAGTTATTTATCAGATGCGGGATATAGTGAGGAGGAGATAAATGCAATGGGATCCCCTTTCTTAATCCAGCCCAGGGCTTTTATCATAAACCGGATTTTGTTCGCGGCCGGAACTGTGTTTCTTTTCCTGTCATTCCTGATTTTCAGAAGGATCTACAGGCGGTTCTGCATTTTAGAAGAATTTTCAAAAGATATGCCAGTCACATAAGGCAAAGAAAAACAGACAGCGAAATCGGCTGAACTTTCGCTGTCTGCAATTGGATTACGTATAACAGAATCGAATTAGATAGGAACTGCCGATCTTGGAAGTATTTGCATTGCATTAACAATAACACCCGACTATGCTCCTGACAATGGGGTGTGCACTTTTTGTCATTATTATGGCGTTTTCTGTTTTAAATCAATCTATCATTTAATTTTAAAAAAGCTCTGTAATTCTTTCCAAATTCTTTTCTTCTGCTATGGCTGATATACAAAACATCTCCATTGGCCATTTCGATCTCATCTCCTTTTACAGTCTTAATATGCTGCATATTGACAATATTATGGCGGCTGATACGGGTAAACCAGTCTTTGGGAAATTTTCCTTCCTCTTCATTCAGCCTTGCCTTAATCCGCATTCTTTCATTTTTTATCACAATGCTTGTCTTCCGATAATAGGATTCCAGATATAAGATCTCCTTCATGTTGAAAATATATGGTTTTCCATTAAAAAAAGCAGCATATTTTAAAAGCTTATTGGAATTTTCCTGCATTTCGGGATATAATAAAATCATATTATACTCCGTTCCTTCGACAATCATTTTAAGCCTTTGGTCAATTAATAAGGCAATTTTCATAAATTATCCCCCTGTAAATCTATTTACGGACAAATCGCCCTTATTCAATAACGTTTGGTCAATATTATAACGCCAAAGGGGACTTTACGAAACCATGAATATTTACAGTAGATTTTCTCACACTAAAAAGGGATAACAATCACACGGAAAGGAGACTTGATATGAAATCAGATAAAAATAAAGACTCTGCCGGGAAGGCGGACCGGGTCACTGCAAAAAACAACTATGACATTGATATTCAGGCCTGTTCCACCACAGATTTAACCGGACTGATACCGGCAGAACCGGCCTCAGACGAAGAACGGGAAGCATACCAGGATCTCTACCCCTATCTTCCCAAAGCAAAGGTGAAAGATAAAAAGCAGTGATTCCCAAAAGAGAAACCCAGCCGGATATCCAAAAGACATCCGGCTGGGTCATTCTTATTTTCCAGTATCTATAATTGCATCTACAATATCCATATAATCACTGCAGTACTTCTCATACATGGGCTTTACTGCATCCTGAAATTTCTGCTTCTCGCCCGGCGACAGTTCTATAATCTGGCACCCTGCCTGACGGACCTTTTCCTCCGATTTTCTTTCACGTTCCGACCACAGCATTCTTTCATACTCCGCTGACTCCAATGCACACTCTTTAATTGTTTCCTGATCCGCCATGGAAAGTTTGTCCCAGGTAGGCTGTGAACAAAGCTGAAGTTCTGGTACGCGGTTATGTTCATCAATGGTGTAAAACTTTGCCACTTCATAATGACTGGTGGATTCATAGGAGGGCCAGTTGTTTTCTGCACCATTAATTGCTCCTGTCTGCAGGGCGGAATAAACTTCCGCGTAAGACATCGGTGCAGGACTTGCTCCCAGTGCTTCTACCATCCCAATCATCATCTCTGATTCCTGAACACGAATTTTTAGCCCTTTCATATCTTCCAGCCTCCTGATGGGACGGACGGAATTATAAAAATTTCTGGCACCGGCATCATACCAGGATAAAGGCACCAGATTGGAACCTTCAAAGGAATTCATGAAATCCTTTCCAATGGCTCCGTCAAGCACCTGCCACATGTGGTCTGCATCCCGGTAAAGATAGGGAAGCTGCAGTACGTTCAGCTTTGGAACAAACTCTGCCAATGGAGACAAGGACATTCTCATAAAATCAATGCCACCAAACTGCAGCTGCTCACATACTGACTTTTCATCTCCCAATACCCCGCCTGCCTGGACATTGATTAAAATTCTTCCATTGGTTTTCTGGCTGATCAGTTCTGCAAATTTATATGCTCCCTGGGTTGTGGGATAATCTTCCGCCTGGTTTTCTGCATAGGTAAATACATATTCAGGGGTAGCCGCTTCTGTCGGACCCTGATTCTTGTCCGGATCCCCCTTCGCAACTGTCTGTTCTGATCCTATGCAGCCAGAAAGAACTACTGCCATGACAACACCCATCAATACACCTGGTAGTCCCCTTCTCATAAACCCCCGTCCTTCCTTAACGCTGTCTTAATAGTTTTCTGCCCCTTCTTAACATCCTATTAACATATTTTATTATATCTGGCAGCTTTTCGCAAGGAAACGGTTAAATTTTTATATATTCAACAATATTCGCCTCTATTTTCTGTTGAATATGCTTATACGGTATTCTGTTGGACTGATACCGGTAACCCTCTTAAATACCTTTGCAAAGTAATTGGAATCATTATATCCTACAGCTTCTCCGATCTCCTTTACATTGACCATCGGCTCTGTCAAAAGTTTTTTTGCAGCTTCCACTCTGCATTCCGTAAGATATGTAGTAAAATTTTTATCAAAGCATTGTTTAAACAATTTACAAAAATATGCTTCTGAATAATTCATCACCCTCGCCACATCCTGCATGGATAAGTCCCTGACATAGTTTTCCTCCATGTATTGCCGTATCGCCTCTGCTACTTTATGAAGCCTTATCTGCCCGTCACCTGCGCTCAATTCAGCAGAAGGCCTGAATACAGGTTCCATTATTGTCTGAACTTCCGCCCCCTTCTCTTCCAGCAGAGCTTTGTCAGCCAGACGCATGGCTTCATCCAGCACACCAATCAGTTCCTCTCCCTTGCAGGGCTTTAATAAATAGTCAAGAACCCGGATTCCGATAGCCTTTTTGGCATAAGAAAAATCATCAAAAGCGGTCAGAAAAATAATACTGCACTGACTTTTGCGCCGCCGCATCTCTTGTGCCGCCTCAATGCCGTTGATCCCGGGCATTTCAATATCCAGCACCGCAATCTGAATGTCATGCTCATCAAATGTTTCCATGGTTTTAGAAAGCATATCTTCCGCCTTCATAATGGCATCCTGTATCACAACATAATCACCATTGAAGTTCATGTCCTGGGAACGGCGGAAATCACCGGAAGCGATCTTGTCCATAGATGCCGCAATGGTATTGTTATATACTCTGACACTGGTAACATAATTGCCGATTTCCTCAGCAAGCTGCCCAATCTCGTCTTTCCGTTTTATAACCGGCACTTCGCTGGTTAAATCTCCATTGGATAACAGCTTCATTCTGTCTGCAATTGCAGATATCGGACTTGCAATGGAACCTGCAAACCAGAAAGCCATGAAACAGCCTGCAATAATAGATACAAGCAGGAGAATTGACATACCTGCCACTACCGCATAAATTGAGGTTGTTGTTTCATGAATCGGTGCCACAACTCCAAGTGACCAGCCATCACTGCCGCTTATGGGGCTGTAGTAGCAGAATCTGCTTACACCCATATACTCGTATTTTCCGATTCCGGTGCCGCCAGATGTGATCTTCTGAAACATCTTTCCAATAGAGGCGTAAGAAGAATCACTCTTTGCCTTTTCAATCATGTTGCTTCGTTCCTGAACAAGATCCGCATTGTTGCCGCCG
Organism: Lacrimispora xylanisolvens; assembly: GCF_002934545.1. Taxonomy (GTDB): domain Bacteria; phylum Bacillota; class Clostridia; order Lachnospirales; family Lachnospiraceae; genus Lacrimispora; species Lacrimispora xylanisolvens. Next base: position 334,592 of record NZ_PTJA01000002.1, on the reverse strand, counting down.
ATTAAAGTTCCGGTACTGTCTAAAAGAAATGCATTTCCTGTTTTACCAATTTTAAAGTCTTTAATCAGATTACTTAACACACTTCCGTCATAGGTACCTACAAGAATTCCAAAATCATAAGGAGTAGCCACCCGGATTACAAGCGCATTGTTGCTGTCGTATTCCGTAGTTGAAATTGTGGTCTGTCCGTTTAATGCTTTTGTTATGTAATCCATACCTGCGAAGCTGTCACCGATGTGCTCCCCGCTGGCACTGCGTGTTACTACGCCTTCTTTACTGATTACTTCCAGATCTTTATAACCATAAAGGGTACACTGGTTACTTAAGTACTCTGTAACCACTCTGGAGTTAATTGACTTTAAGCTTCCTCCCTGAGCACTGGCTTCAATGCTGACCTTCATCTGGTCTAAATTCTGAACGATCAGATTATTTACCAGCTTTCCTGTTGCTTCCAGATCACTCTTTACAACATCTGTTATACCACCAAAACTTACCGAAATACTGACAATCATGTTGGTCACGGAAAGACCAAGAATAATTGCAATAATAAACATCAGCATCTTCATCTTCAATGATTTCACAGATAATTTTGCCTTGATTGATGCTCCGCCATTCTTTTTCTTACCCAACCCCATTCCTTTTGCCTTTTGGGTCTTCCGATTCCACTTCTTATCCCCCGGTGTTTTCATAGTCTTATGCTCCTTGTCTCATCTTTGGTAAATGTGAACCATGACATTTCATAAATGGTTTTTTTCATTATACGATATTTTGTAACTATTTGTCAACGTATCCATAAATTGACAATGGGATTTTATTGATCTTTTAATAGACAAGCGTCTATTATCTAAATAAAAAAAGATATCTTACTCCATTTTTCACAAAGAAAAGGAATCAGATATCTTTTTTTAGCCTCCATGCTCCCCGGTTATTTAAAAAAAGTTTGAATCAGTACCATATAAAGAGCCGTGCCACCGCCAATACTTAAAAGAGAATTTCCCTTCCATATATGCAGTACAGCTATGACTGCGATGGAAAGTACCTCAGGAATGCCATAGGGATGGGCCGTAAAAGAAACTCCTCTTAAGCAGTAAACCACTAATAAACCTATGGTAGCATAGGGAAGTGTATTGCCCAGGTAAATCACATATTTTGGTGTTTTCTTTCCTGCGGGGAAAAAGAGAAAAGGCAGAAACCTGGTGAGCACCGTAGCCAGAATCATAGCCAGCGTAATTAGTGCATAACTGATTAAATAATGTTTCAATTTCGTTCCTCCTTATCTTTCCTCTTCCAATAACCAATGGTAATAACGGAAATAATCACCACCATGGCAGGTACAATAAAAACATCCTTGCCAAAAAGCATAACGCACAAAACAGAAGAAATAACTCCGATACATGCCGGTCCATGATCCTTACAGGATTTCCATTGATCGATAAAAATCACCGTGAACAGAGCAGTCAGGGCAAAATCCATACCAGCAGTGTCGAACCGGATCATGGTACCTGCTATGGCTCCTGCAAGCGTTCCAAAAACCCAGTACAGCTGGTCCAATGCCGCAATAAAAAAATAAACCCAGTGTCTGGAAAGATGGTCTGGCACCTGTTCACTGCAAAGAACTGAAAAAGTCTCATCTGTCATGGAAAATATGAGATAGGGCCTGAACCTGCCGGCATCTTTTAACTGATCTACCATTGACAGCCCGTAAAATAAATGTCTGGCATTCAACATCACAGACATGAATAACGCATACCAGGGATTCACCATTGCCGTAAAAAATGTAATACCAAGATACTGCAGACTCCCGGCATATACAAATACGCTCCATAAGAGTGCCCAGAAAATGCCAAAGCCATTTACTCTCATTAATATTCCAAAGGCTGCGCCTAATACCACATACCCTGCCATAACGGGCAGTGTTTTGGGGAAGGCATATTTCAATGCTTCCATTTTTTTGTACTGATTCTCCATAATGTATTTCCTGTCGTTTTTGATTGCCTTTTTCCGGCATATTTTTTATTATATTAAAGTACCATTAATAATTTGTCAACAACAGGAGCCTATCATATGAACTTTGACTATATGTATGATTCATGCAGTCTGTGTCCCAGAAACTGCAACGTTAACCGCCGGCAAAGCACTGGATACTGCGGCTGCACAGATACTGTCATGGCAGCCCGGGCTGCCCTCCATCACTGGGAAGAACCCTGTATCAGCGGAAGCAGGGGAAGCGGAACCGTCTTTTTTTCGGGCTGCACACTGCGCTGCTGCTTTTGTCAGAATTACTCCATCAGCCAGGAACATTTTGGAAGAGAACTGACAGTAGAACAGCTTTCCAGGATATTTTTAAGGCTTCAGGATGAGGGTGCCCACAACATCAATCTGGTAACTGCCACACAGTACCTTCCGTCCGTGTTGAAAGCCCTGGATCTTGTTAAATCAAAGCTTTCCATTCCGGTAGTCTACAACTGCGGGGGATATGAATCAGTAGAAGTGATTAAAGCACTGGATGGATATGTGGATATATGGCTTCCTGATTTAAAATATCAAAGCAGCTCCCTCTCTGCCCGTTATAGCAATGCAGCCGATTATTTTGAGAAAGCTTCAAAAGCCATTAAACAGATGATCAGCCAGACCGGGGCTCCCAGGTTTGACCCATCCGGTGAACTGATGGAAAAGGGTGTAATCATACGCCACATGGTTCTTCCGGGAGCGAAAGATGATTCTATGGCTCTGCTTACCTGGATAAAGGAGGAATTGGAAAAAGGAATGTATTATATCAGCCTGTTAAGCCAGTACACTCCGTTCTACAAAAGTGTTCAGTACCCGGAAATTAACCGCAGAATCACCTCTTATGAATACAATAAGGTCCTTAACAAAGCCATTGAGCTGGATCTGGTACAGGGATTTATGCAGGAAAAAAGCAGTGCAAAGGAAGAATATACACCGCCATTTGATTTAGAAGGGATTATAATCGATTAAACAGATAGAAAGGGATACCGATTATTTATTTTATCATCGATATCCCTTTCTATATTATCTCGTCCATTGGAATCAATACCTCTTTTCCATCTCATGTTTACTTACAATTTATGTATGTGTTAAACATGCTCTATATAAATTTTTTACGCTCTCCGTTGCTACAACCAGTTTCTTAATGAATCCATCTTTTGTTTTACTACGAATCATGCAGCACTTCATTCAATTGATTCGTCTCCACTGATCTTTCACATCGGTAGATTGTGGGGGGTTTTTTGTTTCATTCTTTCGAATGAAACGGATCTGCTCTTTCTGGTGGACTGTACCTCCTTTCATTAGATTTTCTCTTCTTTGTAACTTTGGTTTCCCTTTGTTATGTCATAATTATAACCTGTATTTCGTTATTTGTCAATATACTTTTATTTATTTTATGATTTAATTGTTAATTTTTATATTGTGTATAATTATTTAGATTATATATACAATATTTTATATAAAAGCAGAATATATTTTTGGTTAGATTAATACAATAATTGCTGTTTTCTGTCGAAAAAAAGGAAAACGCAGAGTTAAATGTTAATTATCCCTCTGCGTTTTCCCCTTATTCGGTTCTTAACCGGAATCGTTCCACCAATTCGCGCAATAACTGAGCCTGTCTGGAAAGTTCCTGGCTGGAAACGGCACTTTCCTCTGCTGTGGCTGAATTGTTGCGGACTGCTAAAGATATCTGGTCCAGTTCTTTTGTTATCTCTTCTACTGCTCTGGCTTCTTTCCCCGCGTCTGCAGAAATGGAATCCACTGCTTCCACTGCCATAGCCGAATCCTCTAGCACCTTCATCAGAGAGTTGGCAGTTTCATTCAAAAGACTGTTTCCATTCTCCACAGCCGATATGGAACTCTGTATCAGGTCTGTTGTATTCTTTGCCGCCTCTGAGCTTTTGGCAGCTAAGTTCCTCACTTCACCTGCAACCACTGCAAAGCCTTTGCCAAATTCTCCGGCTCTGGCAGCTTCGATGGCTGCATTCAGTGCAAGAATATTGGTCTGGAAAGCAATGTCTTCAATTACCTTAATTATTTTTTCAATTTCTCCGGAAGAAACACGTATTTCATCCATGGCTTTTGATAAGTTCTGCATGGACATATCACAGTTTACCACTTCGGTACCGGTCTGCTGAACCTGCATGGAAACGTCTCCAGCTTTCTCCGCCAGCTTCTTGATATTTCCAGATACATGATTTACGGATTCTGACAGCAGCTCAATGGTTTTTTCCTGGGCATCTGCTCCATCTGCCAAAACCTTGGACCCCTCTGCTACCTGACCCGAACTTGCAGCAACCTGGCCGGCTGACTGATTCACTTCATACATAACCGCATTTAAGTTTAATGTAATTTTTTTTACTGCTTCTTCCAGTTTGAAGAAATCTCCGGACAGCCCCATGTCCACATCCAGATCCAGATGATTGTCCGAAATCTCATGAAGAGCCAGGGAAATCCGGTCGATAATAATTTTTAAATTCGACGACATCCGCTCAAAGGACTTTGCGGTCTGACCGATCTCATCTCTTGATTCCACTCCGGAAAATCCGCTTAAATCTCCCTCTGCGATCTGTTCCGCTGCTGCAGATAATTTATGTAAGGGCCTTAACTGTTTCTTAATAACTGCGGTGATCATAAACAAAATTATGATCATGGCTGCCACAGATATGACTGTCATCAGGGTAGCCATACGCTCCGCTTCCCGATTCATATCGCCGGCATTTACCGCTGTTATGGAATACCAGATGGAACCGTTTAACTGGATAGGCTCAAAAAAATAATATACTTGTCCCTTACGATCCCCATCAATTACATGAAACGCTTCTCCTGATGAAACTCCTGCTTTTATCCCTTCCTTACAGGACTGGGTGCTGACAAAATCAGATACATTGGTTCCGGCAAGTCCTTTTCCCGTGCTTTCAGATATGATGGTTCCGGCTTCGTTCAGAATAAAGGTAAACATACTGGGATAGGAAGCGGCTGTTTTTACCTGGCTGAACCGATCCAGTCCCACATCGACAGAAACCACGCAAAGCATCCTGTCATTGACACTGACCGGCACTGCCATGGTAATAATCATCTCACCATTAGACTCATAAGGCTCTGTAATGACCCGTTCTCCCGTCTCCAGCACTTTCTGATAATAGTCTTTTGATGAGTAATCTTCATAATTACCACAGCTTGTAACAGTTCCATCCTGGCTGGAATAGATCCCGTAGCTTCTGGCAGCCGAACTCAACCCGTACTGCTCAAACATAATGCTGATTCCTTTAATATCCTCAGAATACATCACAGAAGACCGAATGGTTGAAATCATGTAATCTTCAATTCTCATACCATTGGTATCCAGTGTTACCTTGTCAGATATCCGGCTTTTATAAAACGGTTCCGCCGTATTCCCTGCCTTGATTCTAAGACTCAGCATCAGCCTTCTGTTTTCCGATGAATTTTCCAGATAATAGGTGATCCGGTTTGACACCTGATTGGCGGTATCAAAGATCTGCTGGATATCTTTCCCGTTTTCTGATGCCAGGGTTTTTAGTTCCCCAAATGCTGACTGCTGCATCGCACGCTTTGTCATTCGGGAGGTAAACCCGATTAACATACCAAATACCACCACCAGCATGATTCCAGCCATAAATGCAATTCTTGTTGAAAGATGTGTAAATCTACCTCCGTTTCCTAACCGTATTTTTTTCCCCTTTCCTAATCGTTTCCACATCATTGCGTAATCCCCCTTCCGCAGCATGTCTGTATGTCAACCAGATTATACCATATTTATACAATAATTGTAATGTTTTTTTGTTATTTTTCATAACAATTGACCAATTATTTTTGAACTTTTGTTCCAATTGGATCACATTACTTTTATTATGGTTTCATAAGGAGCGAGTACAGTTTTTACTACGGAATACTCTGTTTTAACAGATGCAGTCTGGGGAACCTCACTGTTATTGACTATTACAAGTGTCCGGCAATCCGGATACCAGGCACATTCGGTCTCTGGATTATCCGTCAGATAGTTCTGATCCAGATTCCTGTTTCTGCTGTAAAGAATGAGATTTAACAGCATTCTTGTATTGATATTGTTAAAAGAAAAGCTGCTTAAATAGATTCCGGCTCCTGTTCCAAATGGATGATACGTAATGGACGGGACATTGTTTTCCTCTGCCAGGACAGAGGTTTCCTGATCCGTTAAGTACAAGCCTTTTTTTCCATTTATCCTGGCTCCCTCTGGAATCAGTCCGGGAATTGTTTCTATCTTATATTCCATGCGCCCATGGCATACTCTGGCACCTGTATCCTGATCAATTCCAAGTACCTGTGACATACGGAAAAAAGTCTGATATCCGTCTGCAGCAGAGGGTTCATTCACTCCCAGAAATATACCTCCATTATGGACAAACCGGGCTGTTTCATCTACAATCTCATCCTCTTTCCAGGCATCCCCTCCACTCCAGGCAGTCCCGTACGCCCCTGCATTAATAAGAACATCCACATTATTTAATGCTCCGTTTTTAATGTCTTCAAAGCTAATAAACTCCACCTGCAGTGGAAGACCGGATAAAGCTTCGTTTATGTGAATGAGATCATGCATATAGGTTTCGTGAAAATGTCCGGATAAAGTCCACGACCTTAATTTCCCCCAGGCGTGGACTACAGCTATTTTTATGGGAAGTGTATACACCTCTCCTGCTTCATGCAGTCCCTTAAAGGTACGGAATTCATCGGCTATTTTCTCTATGCAGCTGCAAAAATCCGGAAAATCGGCAGTGAGATGAAGATATCCGCCAAGGCCGATCCGGTCAATCTTCTGGCGCAGGAGTGCACGTCTGACTCTGTTCCAGTATTCAAGGGCATCCTTTGTAGGATCGCCTCCTGGCGCAAATGTAGGCGTTCCGTTTAGCCCCACAGGAAACAGATAGGGGTGAAGCCTCAGCTCGTGGGTTTTAACCGGTACGCCCGCACAAAGTCTTGCCTCATAGCCGGAAAATACACATTTGATAAGCCCGTCAAAGCCAAACTCTTTAAACCTGCTGTGATAGGGCTCCAGACCGATCCAGCTGTCATCGTAAAAGACGCAGGCCTGCTTTCCATAGCTGTGGACCAGCTCTACCAGCTGTTTTCCGTAATCCACCACAAAACGGTTAATAAATTCCATATAATCAAGCTGACGTCTTCCCGGCGGCATATGGGTTACGTGGAATTTTCCCTGATTAATAAAATCCTCGGAAACCAGACCATAACCGTATTCCTCTTCAAATTCTCTCAGTGCTGCCGGGCTTACCGTGAAATCATAGGAACCCCAGTCACTGAACAGATTTCGTTTTCTTTCACTGCTTCCCCACATCCAGACAAAGTTGTAAAAGAGAGAGGTAAAACGCACCACGGTTGTGGCCGGATGCTCCTCACACCATGTTTTAAGCCAGTTGTACAAATAGCTTCTTGTTTCCACGTGTCTTGGGTCCAGAGGCATCAGGTGTTCTTTCTCCCAGTGATTGGTTACATGATTATACATGGAGATCTCTTCCCATATCCGATACGCCATAAAATTCACGGTGTATTGATGAAAAGGCACAATATCCCTGATTGTTACTGACTGGGTCAGGGGATCATAGCTCCAGGAATCCCTGTTTAACTCCATGTTAGACGTTCGGTCATATACCTGCCAGTACTTTATGGATTCAGGGCTTTCATTGATACGAAACTGTTCCTTATAAAAATCTTTCAACAAAGAAATCTCCAGGGTTTCACCGGTCGCTGATCTTGGCTCTGTAATTAAAAAAGTCTGCTGAAGCTGCTCGGGATGAGCGTTTGCCCATTGGTTGTGATCCCGAATCAGGCAGATTGTGGAATAAATTCCATATCCTGCGTTAATCAGCTCATCAGAAAGTACCGTCCCATCACTGTCACGTATCATATCTGCGCCCCAGCGTTTTGCAAGCTCCAGGGTTAATTCTTCATAGCCCGATTCTCCGGGAAGGGTAAAACTTCCTCTTTCTGTCTCACTCATAAATGTTCTCCTTTATTTATTGATAACCGGACAGCTCCCTTTGGAGGCTCCCATACTGGAATCTCCTTATCGTCCGATGATATCACACCTGCTTTGATCAATCCTTTCCATACAAAGCCAGCCATTTTCCACGCACCGTAATCATTGGTATGAGTATAATCCGAGGGATAAAACCATCGTCCAGACCGGTAAAGACCATGTTCTTTTATAAATTCCATACTCATTTCATGGAGGTCCACTACAGGTACTGCCATATTTTTTGAAAGCTGCATAACTTCTTCCCCATATTCTTTTAAGCGGTCGTCGTAAATTTCTCCATTTTTCAGCCAGCTGTTTCTGGCAATGGGTGTGATGAGTACCGGAACGGCTTCCTTTTTCCGGATTTCTCCCATATACCGGATCAGGTTATTGCGGTAGCCTCCTGCTGCGTCCAGATGTTCAAGTTTCTGGTCATTATGGCCGAACTGAAACAGGCAGATATCTCCTTTGATGATATACTCCATCAGAATCTTATAATGCCCCTCTGTCCGGAAGCTTTCTGTAGTAAGACCGGAGTGGGCATGATTGGAAACCGCATATGTGCCGTTTAGAAATGCAGGAAACATCTGCCCCCATCCCCCATAACTCTCTGCGGGATTGTAAGGATAATCGGCAGTCTGATCGGTCACAGTAGAATCTCCCGCCAGATACATCGTCCTCCCCTTCCATTTTTTTATGTCCAGCTTTTTCAAACGGACTGACCGGCTGATTACAGTCACTTTTACAGCCCCATCCCGAAACCGTTCTGTTTCTCCTCTTGGTATAAAATCCGTAATGGTTACCGGAAAGGATTGGCTCCACTCTTCCCGAGCTTTTAAGCTGCCCCGCCAGACCAGCTGCCTTCTGCCCACAAACAAGAGTACCTCTTTTTCTTCTTCCCTGGCGTAAAGGGTGATCGTCATGAGATAATTTCCCTGCTGCTTTACATCTGCCTGGAACGATAATGGGTAACATGCTGCTTTGGAATCAACATAGCAGCCATTCTGATCCTGTTTTACTTCAATCTTCTTTAGAACCTCTGGTCCAGGAATAAATCCAGTATTAAGCTCGGGCCGTCTGCAGGAATAAGAGAAGCCAAACCCTTCGCCGGATTCATAATACCGGGATGGTTCTACTTGAATTCCAGTTTTTCTGTCCTCTGTCTGATAAAAAACATATTGTGTCATAATAACTCCTTTTACCCGTACATGATTGATCGCCCGCTTTTTAAGAAAGGGCTGCTGCCAGATCCGCAACAGCCCCATGTTCTTATTGAGCGATATAATCACCGGAATCAATCAGCTTCTGTTTTTCATCCAGAATTTCCTGATATCCGTTGTCTAAATATTCTTTACAATACGCTTCATACTTTGCATCCAGTTCCTCTGGTTTGCAAGTAATCATGTCTACATAAAATTCCTGCCACATGGCAGTTAAGTCTGCCGCATACTCACCTGTTGAAGCAACGCTCTTGGTGAAAATCGGACTGATCAGCCCATACTGTTCCACTTCTTTGGCATAATCATAGGATTGTTTCACCAGGTCTTCATATCCAGCCGGAGCTAACATCCTGATATTGGCTTTCAGATTTTTTGCCTCATCGCCGTAGTCAGCCATCTCAGTAACCAGACACCAGTAATCCTTGTTGTTATTGTTGGACAGCTTGGATTCACCCTTGAAATCCTTGACAGGTACTGCAATTTTATCGGAATCCAAAGTATAATTAGCGCCCTCCACACCGTTTTGCAAATAGAAAAGATTTTCAGGCTGGGACATCCAGTTTAAAAACATCCAGACTGCTGCTCTTTGCTTTTCATCTGTTTTAGAGTTAATTCCCATTACCATTCCGTATGGGGGATATTTATAATAATACGGATGGCTGTCTTTGGGTGAAATGGCTGTAGGATTTAAAACGGAAACTTCTGCCCCCGGATCGTTTGCCTTTAAACTGCTTATCACATCTGTGTTTGAAGAAATATAGAAGGAATAGGTTCCTACATTTCCAGCGACAAAGTCGGCTTTCCAAGCGGCATCATCTGCATTTAGGTAAAACTCAGGATCAAGGATTCCATCATTAAATTCCTGATTCATGGTTTTTAAGTAAGCTTTCGTCGCACTCCAGATAAGAGGTGCAACATTCAGATCCAGATAAAGATTCAGTTCTTTTTTATCCGGTGAAGAGCTGATAAATGGATACTCGTAGGTATAGCTCTTATTTACGATCTGGGCTCCCAGCTTGCCAAGCCCGGCTTCCTTCCACGCTTTGGCTGCCTCTTGAAGTTCCTCTCTTGTGGCAGGCTTCTGTTTTCCTACTTTATCCAGCCAGTCCTGCCGGATAAGTGTCACCCAGTTATAATAAATTGGATTTCTCTGTGCAAAGAAGAATGTGTTTTTCCCATCCAGCTTTCCGTATTGACTGATTATTTTTTCTGCATTCTTATAGTAGTCGGGTGCATAATATTTTATTTCATCAAGGTCCAGTTCCTGCATGGCGCCCTCGGAATTGTAGTTTACCGCCTGGGGCATGTCGTAATGGAAAATAATATCAGGGGCATTGCCGGCAGCGATCATCTGCATATAATCTGCAATCTCTTTCTGCCTGTTGATTGCCACATACTGGACTGTCACATTGTATTTATCGCCAAACTCTTTTTGAATCCACTTGGTGTAATAATTATTTGCGGGATCCCAGCCTTCGAAACCTCTGTCATACACAGGGATCTTAATGGTTACTTTTTCTGGAAAGCCCTTGGAATAATCTGTGTAACTTTTTCCCTCTGCTTTTGCCTCAGTTTCCACCGTCTGACTGGTTTCTTCTTTCTTCGTCTCCTGGGTAGTGACGGACGCCTCCTTTTTGGCACTGCATCCGGACATCACCCCAGCTGTCATTGCAAAAATAGTCCCCCACGCCGCTGCCCTTTTTAAACTCATCCTTTTCCTCATGAATATCCTCCTTTTCTTTCTTACCATTATCATCAGCCTTTTACTGCACCTATCATGGTTCCCTGTACAAAATATTTTTGTATAAAGGGATAGATACAGATAATGGGCAATGTTGCAAAAATAATGCAGGAAGCCTTTAATACCTCCGGATTGGTGATCTGACCTGCCGTTAGTCCTCCCTCTGCTTTAAAGGATTCACTGGCAGCAACCACCAGATAGTAAAGTTTTAACTGCAGCGGGCGTAAATCCACCCTTTGCTTGATATAGAATAATGCATCAGAATAAGCATTCCACCGCCCTACCGCGTAAAACAAAGAAATTGTGGCTATAATGGGTTTGGAAAGCGGCACCACAATATAGCTTAAAATTTTAAAATGGCTGGCACCATCTATTAAGGCTGACTCGATCAGGCTGTCTGGTATGGAGGCCTTAAAGTTATTTTTCATAATCAGGAAATTATAGGCTGCAAATGACAAAGGTAAAATCATGCACCACCAGGTATCCAGCATATGCAGGTCGTTCATCAGTAAATAATCCGGTATGGTTCCGGCTGTAAAATACATGGTGAACATAATTAAAAATGTCATGATTTTTCTGCCCTTTAGCTGTACCCGGCTTAAGGCGTAGGCAGCGCTTATGGTAAGAAATGTCCCGATTGCAGTGAAAGAAACCGTTACGATTACTGAGACATATAAAGATCTTACAATCGATGAATCCTGTAAAACTTTTCTGTAAGCATCAAAGTTGATTCCTTTTGGCACCAGAAAGATCTTATTTGCAATTACATATGCTTCTCTGCTGACGGACTTGGCAAATATATGGATGAACGGAAGCAGACATGTCATTGAAATTGCAATGAGAAGGATATGAAAAAATACATCAACTGCAAAATCCTTTTTTCTGGTCCTGGTCCATGCCCAGGGCTTTTTATATTGATTTTGATCCATCTTTTCCCCTCCTTAAATCAGACCATCTTCACCCAGCCGTTTGGCTATGAGATCAGCCGCCACCACAAGAGCCAGGCCAATCACGGACTGAAAGAGTCCCAGTGCAGTTGCTTCGCTGAATTTTCCGCTTTCAATTCCCCATCGGTAAACCAAAACCGGAATTGTGGTGGTATATTGAGTCGCCTTGGCATTTGCCAGAGCAAATACCCGTTCAAAGGACCCACCCATCAGTTTGCCAAGATTCATAATCAGCAGTGTTACTATGGTGCTTCGTATGCAGGGAAGTGTTACGTGAATACACTGTTTTAACCTTCCGGCACCATCTACTCTTGCCGCTTCATAAAGCTCGGAATTCACACCGGTGATTGCGGCCAGATAGATAATGGTTCCCCAGCCCATAGACTGCCACACACCAATGAGCACATAGCTGATCAGCCACCAGGTATTCTCCTGTAGAAACGGAACCGGACTATGACCGGCATTCTTTATCAGAACATTTACCACACCGCTGCTGACGGAGAACATGGAATAACCGATTCCTCCAATAATGACCCAGGACAAAAAATGAGGTAAATACAAGAGTGTCTGCATGATACTTTTAAAGTATCTGTTTTTGATTTCATTGAGGATAAGAGCCAAAATAATTGGCATGGGAAAACCAAATACCAGATCCAGGATATTTAACAACAAAGTGTTGGTTAATGCCTGACCAAAGTCCCGTTTGCCAAAGACCTTATGAAAGATGGAAAATCCCACCCAGGAGCTTCCGGCATACCCCTTTGCCACCTTATAATCCTTAAATGCTATGGACAGACCGCTGTATGGCAGGAATTTAAAAACCAGTATGAAAAGCATTGGAAGAACCATAAGTACATATAGCTGCCAGTCCCGCTGCAAATACCGAAGTAACCGATTCTTTTTTTTCTGCTTATTGAAACCGTAGCCCGCCTCTATTTCAGATTTCACCATAATATCCCCCCATCTCCGTAATTTTCTATAACTCTATTATAAAAAATGCACAATTTCGTTTCCAATCAAATCATTCTTTAAACTATGCATTTTCAATCATTTATTATTACAGGCAAGAAAATTGTAATGGCTTGATTCCATCATTTTCCGGGCATTTCTGCTTTTTTGTCAGATTAAGGCTTGGTTTTTCTTTATATAGGATTATTTTTTAAAGATTATTGATTGAAATGAGAATTAGATATCATGTATAATTATAGGAGTAAAAGAAGGAGGTATCAGGAATATATGTCTAAAAAGAAAAAGACCGTTATTGAATTCAGGGATTATGATTTACCGGCTCATTTTCCTGTACTTCTTCTGACTGGGGATCATTGGCGTATCTCTGATGTACCCTCAGGACGGCTTCATATTCATAATTGCCTGGAGATCGGGCTGTGTGAGACTGACAGCGGAACCATTAAATTTGAAGATACCACTTATTCCTTTTACGCAGGAGATGTCACTGCCATATCCTGTGATATCCCGCACACCACATTCAGCGCACCCGGAACCAACAGCAAATGGTCTTATTTGTTTGTAGATATGGGCGAACTGCTCCACCCATTTTTTTCTGGTGCAGATCTTCATAATGTGGAACTCTTCTCCTTTCTGGATCATCATTTAAATCTGATTATGGGGAAAATAAATTATTCGGTTATTTATTCCATTGTCACTGAAATAATGGAAGAGATGAAAAAACAGGAACCGGGTTATGAGATCGCAGTCCGCGGTCTGTTTCTGGCACTGGCAACCAATCTTATGAGAGCTGCCTCCTTAAACCATAAGAAAAAAGACCAGACGCCTGAAAATGCGCTGGTCATTGCCCCTGCTCTGGACTTTATCCGGTATCATTTTATGGAAGACTTTCCCATGGAGCAGCTTGCTGACCTATGCAGCCTGAGTCCTGCTCATTTTAGAAGGCTGTTTTCTTCGATTATGGGAAACCGGCCCTTGGAATATTTAAATACCACCCGCATCAGAAAAGCTTCGGATTTACTCCGCATGACTGAGGAATCCGTTTTAAACATTTCTGAGCGGGTGGGGTTTCACTCCATCTCAAGCTTTAACCGGCATTTTCTTGCCATCATGGGAGAGACTCCCAGAGACTGGCGGAAACAGATGTCGATTTTAAAAGATCAGTCTTTGTTTAAATACAATGGCTGGATGTATGCAGAGGTTTTAAAGAAAAAATAATTATTTCATATCTATGACTTCCTTTGCCATGGAGGTCAGAGAATTCAGTTCTTTATCAGCAAATGTGAATATCAGATAATCGATCCCATTCTCTGACCAGCTTACTGATCGAAACAGCTTGCGTTCTTCCTGACCGGATCCATAGCTGATCGTCAGCTTTCCTTCCTCTTCCAGTTTCTTATCTTCTTCAGTAGGTTCTTTCCCCTCAGGCAGGAATAAATACAGTTCTTCCTTGGCAGTGAGTTTAATATCCTGATAGACCTCATTCTGCCCTGGCAGATCCGAGTCTTCTGAGGCCATGTCCTGATGCACATTGCTGGTGAGGGTCACCTGCTGATTGCCGCCATAATTTGCGTATACTTCCGAATAGGTGATAACCTGATTGTTATCATCGTCAACTCCCTTTACCTCTGAAATGTAACCGTTCACAAATGTCATACCGTTTGAGAAATTGTCTGGGATTTTGGGGGAGGTTTGCATCTTGGTTTTTGACAATTCACGCAATTCCGCTGCGGAATGAGTTTTTTCGTCACTTGTACTGATATAACCTGTGATTTTCCCCGCCGCTACTGCTGTAACCGTTCCAAATAACATGATAACCATAATTGATGTCAATGCCACTGCAAATTTATTTTTTCGAAATTTCATAAAATCACTCCTTTTATTTAATTCTTTATGGATTTCCAATAGCCGCCGTTCTTCGTCCATATCCGGAGTTATGGAATCCAGTTCTGTATTGATAAAACGTTTTAACTGTTCTTCTAAGGTTCTAGCCATGACAAATCCCCCTTTCCTGTTCTCCTTCCATGATATCTTCCGCTTCCAGGATTCCCTTTAAGAGCTTTCTTGCCTTGAACAGGCGTGATTTCACTGTGCCCTCCATGGTTCCTGTCACTCTGGCAATTTCTTTCGTGCTTAGCTCATTGTAATAATATAACAGAATCACTGTACGGTATTTGACATCAAGTTTTCTAAGGGCTTCACGGATCTGCCCAGCTGTTTCAGCCTCTAAAATCACTACCAGGGGGCCTTTTCCCCTTTCATCCTCTTCAATCCAATCCGCTCTTACGTGATCTTCCTCCTGATCCAGAATCCCTTCAAAGGAGAGTTCCGACCTGCTTTTCTTCCTTTTTTCCATCCGCCAGGCAGTTCTCACCAGAATCTGATAGAGCCAGGATTCAAATCGTTCCGGTTCTCTTAATTTATCTCTGTGAAGAAAGCATTTTACAAAAGTCTCCTGCAGGATGTCCTCACTGTCAGACCGGTTTCCAGTGATAAAATACGCCATACGGTACAGCTTTTTGGAAGAGGAACGGTATAACTCGTCAAATGCAGCTTCGCTTCCGCCAAGCATGAGTTCCACCAAAGCCTTCTTTTCTTCGTTCATAACCTGTTTCCTTTCCTTTTTTAGATGCATCTATATACTTAGAGTCCTGATGACCCGGATTGGTTCATTTTTTTATGTATAAATTATACTTCGGCTTGTAACTGCCAGTCAAAAGAAATATAATAGGGCGTGATAGTGTCAATAATGAAAAATCGGAGGATAGACGAATGCCACGTATATTTTTAGTGGAAGACGATAAGGCAATCGCTAAAAACCTTATGCTTTTGCTGAGTTCGGAAGGATTTACAGTCACCCATGCTTCTACCCAGGGTGAAGCTCTTGCCGCACTTGGACAGAATAAATTTGATCTGGGGCTCATTGATATTTCACTGCCTGACGGAAATGGATTTACTGTATGTACACAAATCAGGGAAACCCTTCGTATACCCGTAATCTTTCTGACAGCCTGCCAGGATGAAGCCAGTGTGGTTACCGGGCTCAATATCGGTGCAGATGACTATATCACAAAACCGTTTCGCCCCCGTGAATTAATCGCGCGGATCAGAACTGCCCTGCGTAAAAGCGGGCGTACCGGATCTGAGTTTGAGATTGGAGGACTCCATGTGGATACGGCCAGTAGTATTGTAAGAAAAAACGGCATGGAAATCTTTCTGTCTGCTTTGGAATACCGTCTGCTGCTGGTGTTTTTAAACAATCCAAAAAATATCATTACTAGGGGTATGCTGTTAGACGAATTATGGGACGCTGCGGGCGAATATGTCAATGACAATACACTGACTGTATACATCAAACGATTACGGCTGAAGATCGAGGACGATCCGGCTAACCCACAGATTATTACGACTGTCCGTGGGACAGGGTATCGATTGGGGTGCGGAAATGCTTCGGAATAAGGAATTTCGGCAGTCTGCCCTATTGTTCTCTGTCATGGCGGGCATCACAGTGATTATAGGATTTGTAATCAGTACTGCGGCAGGAGTTCTTGCAGTCTCTTCTTCTGCTGCCTTTGGTACCCTGTTTTTTGCATTCACAAAAGCCAGATATAAAAGTATTGCCCGCATTTCCAATGAGATCGACCTGATACTTCATAATGCGGATCATCTCTATATTGGAGAATTGGACGAAGGGGAGCTTTCCATACTGCACAGTGAAATAGGTAAAATGACACTGCGCATCCGGGAACAGAATGAGGCCTTAAAAAAAGAAAAGAAACATCTTGCAGATTCACTGGCGGATATCGCCCACCAGCTGAAAACCCCTCTTACATCTATAAATCTCATTTTGTCATTGCTTGAAAATAACCCGGATGAAGGTCAAAGAAAGCGACTGCTTCGTGAAATGGAAGAATTGCTGGTACGGATGGACTGGCTCATTACCACCCTGTTAAAATTATCCCGTTTAGATGCAGGAATCGTAATATTTCAGCATGACCCTGTAGATGTAAACTCTTTAATCCATGCTGCTGTACACCCTTTTCTCATTCAAATGGAACTGCATCAGATTGATTTGCAAATCAATGTAACAGGCGGGCTTATTATCTATGGGGATTTTAACTGGCTTTTGCAGGCGCTGCAAAACATCTTAAAAAATTGTTTAGAAAATACAGGCGAAACAGGAAAACTTGAGATTAACGGTACAGATACTCCGCTCTTTACCGAGATTGTAATCCATGACAGCGGGAACGGTTTTAAAGAAGAAGATTTACCCTGTATTTTTGACCGGTTTTACCAGGGAAAAAACCAGAACACCGGCGGATACGGGATCGGTCTTTCTCTCTGCCAAATGATTATAACGGGGCATGAAGGAACCATTACCGCTAAAAATCATCCCCAGGGAGGCGCTGTTTTCATCATACGCTTTCCAAAGTGACGAATCTCTCACCAAAAAGTCACTGGGATGTAAGCAGAAAGTTCTATTCTATGGGTAAGCCAAAGGAAAGGAGACTCACAGAATGGAGTTCTTAAAAATTGAAAATCTCTGCAAGGTTTACGGGAAAGGTGACAGTCAGGTTACCGCACTGGATCATGTTTCTCTTACCATTGAAAAAGGGGGATTTACAGCTATTATCGGCTCTTCCGGTTCCGGTAAATCCACATTGCTTCATATTATTGGGGGTGTGGATGTACCCACAAGCGGTAAGGTATATTTAGATGGGCAGGATGTATACGCCCAGAACAATGAAAAACTGGCTATCTTCCGCAGGCGTCAGGTAGGTCTGATTTATCAGTTTCATAACCTCATTCCTACGCTTAATGTGGTTGAGAACATTACACTGCCTGTTCTGATGGACAAACGGCCTGTCAATGAGGAGCGGCTCGATGACCTTCTTCATATGCTTGGACTATGGGACCGCAAAAACCATTTACCCAATCAGCTGTCTGGCGGGCAGCAACAGCGGGTTTCCATCGGACGCGCCCTGATGAATGCCCCGGCTGTCATGCTTGCCGACGAACCCACCGGCAGTCTGGACAGCCGCAATGGGCATGAAATCATAAAACTGCTGAAAGAAAGCAATAAAAAGTATGGACAGACATTGATACTTGTTACACATGACGAAAATATTGCATTGCAGGCAGATCGTATTATTGGGATATCTGATGGAAAGGTAACACGGGATCAAAGGGTGGTGCAGCCATGAATATATTAAATAAAGCCACTCTGCAAAGCATGAAAAAGAATCGCACCAGAACGATTGTTACGATTATCGGAGTTGTTTTATCCACTGCCATGATTACGGGAGTCGCCGCCTTTAGCACTTCTCTCCTTCATTTTCTCATCAGAGGTTCCATCGTAAAATACGGAAATTGGCACGTTGAATTTTCAGATGTAGATTCTACTTTCATCCAGGAACGGGCTGACGATAAAGAAATTAGCGGCATTGCAACAGTGGAAAATATGGGTTACGCTGTGCTTGAAGGAGCAAAGAGTCCGGAAAAGCCCTATCTTTTTATTGCAGGATTCAGTGACCAGGCATTTCATACGTTACCCATAAACCTGATCTCCGGCAGACTTCCAGAAAACAGCGGAGAGGTTCTGGTACCGGCACACGTTGCAGAAAAAGGAGGGGTCCGGTTCCGGGTTGGGGATACGATTTCCCTTGAAATCGGAGACCGGGTGGATGGAAACAGGAATCTCAGTCAGCACATCCCCTATCATTCAGGAACTGGGGGAGAAACCCTGGTGTCCAGATCAAAGAAAACCTATCGGGTTGTGGGAATCTGCCAGCGTCCGGGATTCGAGGAGCATTCCGCTCCGGGATACACCCTGATAACGAAAGCAGACGGCAAAGAGAACACAGACAGATTCAGCCTTTTTGTTACTCTGAAAAACCCGCGCCAGGTGAAAGCTTATGTAAGCGACAAAGCCGGAAAACAAGATTACTTATTAAATGATTATGTTCTGCGTTTCATAGGCATATCGGAAAACCGGCTGATCAACACACTTCTATATACAGTTGGGGGAATTCTGATTGCTATTATAATGACTGGATCGGTTCTTCTTATCTATAACTCCTTTCAAATCTCCCTGAATGAACGCACACACCAGTTTGGGATTTTTGCGTCGGTGGGGGCAACTGAAAAACAACTTCGAAATTCAGTTCTCTTTGAAGGATTTTGTATCGGTGCTATCGGTATTCCCATTGGTATTCTGGCAGGAATTGGAAGTATTGGTTTGATCCTTCCCATAGTTGCAGGGAAATTTAATAATATTCTTTACAGCACCGTACCTTTAACCTTGTGGGTATCCGCCGCTTCAATCGCTGCCTCCGCTGCTGTTAGTCTGATAACTATCCTGATTTCAGCCTATATTCCAGCGCGAAAGGCGGCAGGTACTTCGGTAATGGAGAATATTCTTCAGACGAATGAGGTGAAAATCCATTCAAAAGATGTAAAAATATCAAAGCTATCCCGCCGAATTTACGGGCTGGAAGGTACTCTGGCTCTTAAAAATTTCAAGAGAAACAAAAGACGTTATCAAAGCATTGTGCTTTCTCTTGTTCTAAGCGTCGTACTATTCGTATCAGGCAATGCCTTTGGATCAACTCTGAAACGCCTTTTGCAGCAGTTTAAGGTGGATATTGACTATGACATTCTGTTTGACGTTCAGGACATGAACGACAGCGAAATGCTTCCTCTTTACAACAGACTTAAGACTGCTGACGGTGTTTATGAAAGCACCTATCAGGTCATCTGCCCTTATTCCTGCACCATCAGAGCTGGTGATCTTTCGGATCAGTACCGTCAATATAAAGGTTATACCAATCCGGATGAAATGGTTCATATTCCATTGGATCTTCAGTTTATCGCAGACAGTGACTATCTGGATTTTATTCGCCAATCAGGTTTATCCGAAGAAGAATATACCGGACCAAACGGGAAAATGATCGCCATTGCAAAACAGCGGAATGTCAGAACAGACCAACCGGATGAAGTGTATGATCTGTTTCCAAACCGCTCCATGATCCTTTCGATTACCCCTGGCACAGAGGGTAACCAGAAAACAGAACAGAAACTGGATATAGACACTACGTTTGTTGATACTTACCCCATTGATCCGCCACCAAAACAGTCATCTCAGTCTCAAAAAGATTTCTGTGTTTTTATGGTGATAGCGCCTTATTCACTTAAAGAGAAATTTATAATCCCGGATAGTCCATTAGCCATTGGCATGAATTTTCAATCAAAGACTCCTTCACAGTCAGCGGCGGAAATGGAAACAATTATACAGAGTGAGGGAATTACATCTCAATACCATTTATACAATGCGCATGAAATACTTGAGCAGTTTCACAGCCTTACATTTGTCACGGACGTATTTACGTATGTTTTTGTCATTATGATTTCACTGATAGCCATAGCCAATGTGTTCAACACCATTTCCACAAATATCAGGCTGCGCAGACGGGAACTGGCCATGCTGCGCTCAATTGGAATGTCAGAGTGGTCTTTTAATAAAATGATGGTATTTGAATGCATCTTTTATGGCATACAGGCCCTTTTACTGGGACTTCCAATGGCTGGAATCCTATCCTGGCTGATTTACAAAGGATTTGTAATCGCAGAACGGACGGAGAATTTTAAGTTTCTCTTTCCTTTCGCCAGTATGGTAATCAGCGCATTTAGTGTACTCTTTATCGTGTTCCTTACTATGTTATACGCCATTGGGAAGATAAAAAAAGAGAATATTATTGATGCACTTCGAAATGATATGACTTAATAGATTATATCAGGATACCCTCTGTTGACCATTTGAAGAATATATTGATTGTGAATACGTTAGATGGTATTCTATACATGAAGATTATTAATCATATGGATTAAAAAATCAGGGAGTGTTGCAAAACTGCAACACTCCCTCTGTTTCTGTTCTATCGAAAAATCATGGAGTTATAAGCTTTTTACAGCTTCCCTTTTAAATATCTCCATAAACTCCTCTCCGGTAATGGTCTCACGTTCCAACAGATATTCTGCTATTTCATGAAGCTTGTTCAGATTGCTTTTTAGTATCTCATAAGCCTTCTGATGCTGCTGCCGCACAATTCCAATCACTGCTTCATCAATCCGCTTTGCAGTATCTGGAGAACAGGCAAGAGATGTGTCACCGCCCAGATACTGATTGGTTACTGTCTCAAGTGCTACCATATCAAACTCATCAGTCATACCGTAACGGGTAACCATTGCCCTGGCTATTCTTGTGGCCTGCTCTATATCATTGGACGCACCGCTTGTAACTGTCTGGAAAATCAGTTCCTCTGCTGCCCTACCTCCGGTAAATGTAGCAATTTTATTAAGCGCGGCTTCCTTTGTAAGCAAATGGCGTTCTTCTTCATCAACCTGCATGGTATATCCAAGAGCTCCTGAAGTTCTGGGAATAATGGTAATCTTATGAACAGGTGCCGAGTGGGTCTGGGACGCGGCAACCAGGGCATGCCCTACTTCGTGGTAAGCTATGATCTTCTTTTCTTCCACATTCACGGAGGCATCCTTTTTCTGATATCCGGCAATCACCACTTCTACACTTTCTTCTAAATCGATCTGAGTCACCGTCTTTCTTCCCATACGCACGGCTCTTAATGCAGCCTCATTAATCATATTGGCCAGTTCGGCTCCGCTTGCGCCTGAGGTTGCAAGGGCAATTGCGTGAAAATCCACATCATCCGAAAGCTTTACATTTTTTCCATGTACCTTTAAAATGGCTTCCCTGCCATTTAAATCCGGCAATTCAACCGGGATCCGGCGGTCAAAACGACCCGGACGTAAAAGAGCTTTATCTAAAGAATCCGGACGGTTGGTAGCCGCCAGAATCACAACTCCTTTTTTACCGTCAAATCCATCCATCTCAGCCAGAAGCTGATTTAAGGTCTGTTCTCTCTCATCGTTGCCGGAGAATCCACCGCCGTCACGCTTCTTTCCAATGGTATCAATCTCATCAATAAATACGATACAGGGTGCCTTTTCATTGGCCTGTTTAAATAAATCCCTGACTTTCGCAGCACCCATACCTACAAACATCTCCACAAACTCAGAACCGGATATGGAGAAAAACGGCACATGAGCTTCTCCCGCCACCGCTTTTGCAAGAAGGGTCTTACCAGTTCCGGGAGGTCCCACAAGCAGGGCTCCTTTTGGAAGTGAGGCTCCGATGGATGCATATTTACCCGGATTATGAAGAAAATCTACAATCTCCTTTAATGCGTCCTTGGCTTCTTCCTGGCCGGCTACATCCGTGAAATTCTTACCGGTTTCTGATTCTGCATAAATCTTCGGATTGGACTTACCAAATGACATGGTATTTCCACCCATCTTCTTTTGCATCTGACCGGATAAAAAATTACCCAGAAATACAAAAATCAGAATGGGAACAATCCAGGTTAAGAGAATGGAAATTAACGGCGACATCTGCTGTACAATAGTTTTTTCAAACTCAACATTATGGGCAATCAGCCGTTCTGTCAGCGTCTCATCCGGCCAGATACCCGTCTTGTAAACAGCATAGACCGGTTTTCCTTCCCAGTCCTTCTTTCCTGTATCGGATTTAAACTGAATTTCCGTTTCCGTTTTGGCAACTGCCTGAATCTTGCCCTGATCTACCATCTCCAAAAAGGTACTGTAGGGGACCTCCGTCACGGTCTTGGACTGAAGCCACGGTACAGCCATGGCATTGAATATAATCATCAGGACCAATACAATCATGTAATAATAAATAAATGGTTTTTTATGGTTCTTTCCAGAACTTCCATCATCTTTTAATCCCATCTTGCTCCTCCTTTTTTCTTTGAATCCGGTTTAACACCGATTCTGTAAATACACCTGCCTGATCTAAATCTTCTTTATTGGGATGGAGCATGGCATCTTCATATGCTAAAATCATCTCCCTGATCTGGGGAGTATTAAGCTGAGCCTGCATCTGTCTGCATTTCTCCAGTACTTTTGGTCCCATCTTACCTCCGCATAAATAGCAGCCCAGGTATTCATTATCTTCCGGCAGAAAAACAGAAACCTGATTTTCCACCTGCTTTAAATATTCTTTATTTTCAAATATTCCGCAGGTACCAAACAAAGCGATCTGTTTGCCATGGAGGTCGGAGAGGAAATCAATTACTTCTGTTGTACAAATTCCCCTGTTGTTCCAGAATCCTACAAAATACGTATCTGCTTCTTCTCCATGGTATTCCTCCAGATTAACAATATCCTTCGATTTCCCCGGAAGCGCTTCGAATATCTTCATGGCTACCTTCTGAGTATTTCCGGTTTTACTTGTATACACAACTAAATAGTCCATATATTTCGCCTCCTCTATCAATAAAATATACCAAATCAGGACATTTATCAATAGATTCGAGTAAATGTTAATACAATTTATGGTTCTTTTAGAATTTATACTTCTTCTTTTATAACAATAAAAAAAGAGGATGGTACAGATAAATTTCTGTAACATCCTCCATGCATGACTGATTATAAATTTGCCGCCGCTTCTTTCATAATTCTTTTGGTCTCTTCGATATCTTCCTGGGTATGAGCTGCTGACAAAAACAGAATCTCAAACTGGGAAGGAGCTGTGTAGATACCATGCTCAAGGAGATAGTGAAAATATTTTGCATACATCCGGGTATCCGATTTTAAAGCTGACTCATAATCCACCACCGGGTGCTTAGCAAAAAATACACTGAATAAGGAACCTGCCTGGTTCACCTGTGCGCCTGGGAGAATCTCCTTTAAAGTCTGCACCAGGGTATCCGCTTTTTGCTCCAGGGAGGAATAGATATCCGTCCTGTCCATCAAAGCTTTGATTGTTGCAATTCCTGCTGCAGTTGCTATAGGGTTCCCGGATAATGTTCCGGCCTGATAAACTTTCCCAAGAGGCGATACAACTTCCATGATATCCCTGCGTCCGCCGTAGACGCCCATGGGCATGCCGCCTCCCGCAATCTTACCAAGAGTGGTGAGATCGGGTTTTACCTGATAATATTCCTGAGCTCCCCCAAGAGCCATACGAAATCCTGTAATCACCTCATCAAAGATTAAAAGTGCTCCGTACCTGGTTGTAATGTCTCTTAAAAACTCAAGGAAACCTGGTTTGGGAGCCACCAGTCCCATATTGGCTGCCACAGGCTCTACCACAATCGCTGCAATTTCTCCGGGATACTGACGAAACAGCTCTTCCACTGTATCTTCCTGATTGTAACCTGCTAACAGCGTGTGTCTCGTATAGGATTCAGGCACACCGGCACTGTCCGGTGCGCTGCCTGTCAGAGCTCCGGAACCCGCTTTTACTAAAAGACCGTCAGAATGTCCGTGGTAGCAGCCCTTGAATTTAATGATTTTATCTCTCCCTGTAAACCCTCTTGCTGCACGAATGGCACTCATGACAGCTTCCGTTCCGGAGCTGACCATTCGCATCATTTCCATGGAGGGAATACATTGTGTAATCAGTTTTCCAAGTTCCAGCTCTCTTCTCGTAGGCGCACCATAGGATAAGCCGGAAAGACATGCCTCTCTCACCGCTTCTACCACTGGCTGATACCCATGTCCAAGAATACAGGGTCCCCAGGAATTCACATAATCAATGTATTCATTCCCATCCTCATCATAGATACGGGATCCTTCCGCTTTTTTTATAAATACGGGAACTCCCCCCACAGAGCCAAATGCTCTTACAGGGCTGTTAACTCCGCCTGGGAAATAGTTTCCGGATTCTTCAAATAATTTCTTTGACTCTTCTGTGTTCATTATAATTTACTCCTTTTCTTTACACCAGTCCTGGCAAATGATTTCTGCCAGCCCTGATACGCTGTAAACCGGTGCAATTAAATCAGCTTCTCTCCCATACCGGGAAAGCGCCTTTGCTGTGATATCACCGATGCAGACCACCTTTAAAGCGGAAAGCAAATTGAGGATTTTCTCTCTTTCTTCCCTAAAAAATGCATCTACGCCGGATGCACTGGCAAAAGTCAGATAATGAAGAGGGGGCAATCCGTTTCCCTGCTCTTCCTGTTCCTTTTTTTTCAGCGCCACATCATATAGTACAATATCATCGTAACAGATCCCTGCTTCATCAAGAACCCGGTTCAGTTCCGGCGACCCGCCTGATGACCTGGGTATGAGCAGCCGGTCTTCTTTTGACAATAGGGTCTTTAATCCATTTGCAAGATCTGTTACCTGATAGCGGTCAGGAATATAATCAGCATGAAAACCAAACTTAACCAGTTCATTTTCCGTGCCTTTCCCTATCACTGCAAATCTTATGGCTCCCAGTGAGCGCAAATCATAACCGCCTTCGAAAAGGCCGGTGAAAAATTCTCTCACTGCATTGGCGCTGGTAAATATGAGCCAGGAATAGGTTTTTAGCCTTTGATATGCTTTATTCATGGCTTCCCCTGACCGATAGGAATCTATGGATAAAGTCAATATACTGTCTGTCATTCCTCCAAGTTCTGCAAGCTCCTGACGAAGTCTTCCAGTAAAGGATTCGGTTCCGGTAATACCAATCCTGCAGCCCTTCAGGGGCTGATTCAGGGTAGATGAAAAATCCAGAGCTGCCACGTCCCCTGCCACAATGATGGCAGGACTTTTAATCTCTGCCTGTTTTGCTCTGCTCTCAATATCCTTCAGAGTCCCCCGGACTATTCTCTGCTGCGGAAGGGTTCCGTTTTCAATTACAGCTGCCGGTGTATCTTCCGGCTTTCCATTTCTAATAAGACCATTAACAATCAGGGAAAGATTGGAGAGTCCCATTAAAAAAACCAGAGTTCCTGAGAGTCTGGCAAAGGAATCGAAATCAGGCGGAAGGGTTCCATTCTCAGAGAGAGTATGTCCTGTCATTACATGGAAGCTTCGGCTCACCGCCCTGTGAGTCACAGGAATTCCTGCCATGGAAAGCGCTGCCACCGCAGAGGTCACACCAGGTACTACTTCAAAGGGGATTCCTGCCTCCGAAAGTGTCAGAATCTCTTCTCCTCCCCGTCCAAATACAAAGGGATCTCCTCCTTTTAAACGGACCACATTCAAACCTTCCTCTGCCAGCTCCACTAAGAGCCGGTTAATCTCTTCCTGCTTCATGGAATGGGCGCCTGCCCGTTTCCCCACATAGATCTTTCTGCAATGCTCGGGTACCTCATCGAGGAAATAATCCGAAGCAAGGGAGTCATAAACCAGTGCATCGCAGCTGCCAAGCCGCTTCAATCCTTTTTGGGTGATGAGACCGGGATCGCCCGGCCCGGCACCGACTAAGTATACCACTCCATTTTTCTTCATGACATCCTCCATTTTCAATTAAAGTCTTTTTGCGGCTTCTTCCGCCAGGCTGTCCAACTCTTCTGTTTTACCCTTAAGATGGATTCTTTTTGTCTGGCTGTCTCTGCTTCTGATTCCAAAGACCTCAAACTGACCTTCCTCAATGCGGGAGTAGACTCCCACCGGCTCATGACATCCTGCATTTAATAGCTTTAATATCTTTCGCTCCAGTGTCAGGCATAGTCTTGCTTCTTTATTTTCAATTGGCCATATCTCCGGCCAGTTTTCCATTCCCACTCTTCCTTCTACCGCCAGAATTCCCTGTCCTCCGGCAGGAATCATGGTCTCACAGTCGAAGTAATGATAATCAAAGGCTGGATCTGACTGGATACTCAGGCGGTTTAACCCTGCAGCTGCAAGAATGATTCCATCAAAATCCCCATCAGCCAGCCGTTTTAAACGGGTCTGCACATTCCCTCTTAAATTCTCGCACCGGACCGGAATTTCTTTCCATAAAGTACTTCCGATCTCTTCGATCTGTATCCTTCTTCTTAAGCTGGAAGTACCAATTACAATCTCTTCTCTTTTATTTAAGTCAGTGCCTTTTAAGGTTATGAGTACATCCCTTGGATCCTCACGCGCCGGGACTGCCACAATTCCAAGACCTTCTTTTAAATCCATGGGAAGATCCTTTGCACTATGGACAGCTAAATCAATCTCTCCCCGCAAAAGTGCATCTTCAAACTCTGTTACAAACACTCCTTTTCCGCCAAACTCCAAAAGCGGCTTATTAAGAATGCGGTCTCCTTCTGTCTGCCTTTTCATCAGCTGCACGGTAAGTCCGGGTGTAACCTTTATCAAAGCATCGGCGACCAGCTGAGTCTGTGCAACAGCAAGTGCACTTTTTCTGGTTCCAATGCGTATGGTATCAATTTTCATGTTCCCCAAGTTTCCTTTCTATCAGCTCTATGGCCTGTTCTCTGGTAAATACTCCGCCCTGCCTGATTCCTTCTATTACCATAATTTTAAAGATTTCAGTCCGGACAGGGAGGGAAGGCACCCTTTCCTTTACCAGTTCCCGGTAGGTACCAAGCTGGCCAGCCAGCATGCCAAATCCTTTGGGAATGGCTTCTTTAAACCGTTTTTTTAAATACTGGGCGATGGTGGGAGAACTGCCTCCTGTGGATATTCCCACAACGATATCCTCTTCTTTAATCAGAGCTGGAAATATAAAACTGCATTCTTCCTGTACATCCACCACATTCACCGGAATTTTCTGCTGTCTGCATATAACAGATATGTGCCTGTTCAGTTCTTCGTCTGACGTTGCGGCAATCACAAAATCCGCCTGTTCTATATCCTTATCTTCAAAGCCCCGCCTGATGAGAGTCATGGTCTTATCACATGCGGCAGCAAGCTGCTCCATCTCAGAAATCATCTCGAAACCAACCACCGTAATTTCAGGTCCGAAGTCCTTTAACACAAGTGCTTTTCTGTAAGCAACCATTCCACCGCCTACTATCAGGCACGTTTTCCCTTCAAGCTCTACAAAAAACGGAAAATAAGCCATTGTCACTCCTCTCTCATCCAGTCCTTTAACCCATCTAATGTCCGAAGCACCACCTTTAAGTCCTCACTGGTAACATGATCCCGGATGCGGTATAAAAGAGTATCAAGCCGCTTACCGGACAGCACTTCTTTTAATTCATCCATTTGGGAAATATAAGGATGAAACAAAATTTCCTTTAATGCCCCATCCAGTTCTTCTTCCATAATCTCTCTGGCGCAGTCCAGTTCTTTTAGCTTAATCTGGGTATTGTTCTTTGATAGTGTTTCAAAATAGTCAATATCATATAATGTAAGTCCGGGATATTCCCTGATCTCAGGGTCCATATCAACAGGTACGGCTACATCAATAAAAAGCCGCTTTTTATCCGAATTCGCACATTTTTCCAGTTCTTCTCTGGTTATGGTATAGTGAGGTCCTAAAGTTGCACTGATCACCACATCCATATCATTCATATATTGGTAGCGTTCTTTGTAATCCACTTCCCTGATCCGGTCGCTGTCCACTTTCAGCAGCAAATCTGAGGAGTGGGTTCTGACAGTTCCTGTTACACGGATACCGGGCTTACTTAGCAGATTCTTGGTTATGGTTCCCCCCATTTTCCCTGTCATTCCGATTACCATAACATCTTTATACTCTCCCTCATTGTTGAAATGAAATACTTCATTTGCCACAAGAGTTGCAATGGAAAGAGGGGTTCTGGATAGTCTGGTATCTGTTTTAATTCGCTTTGCTGCAGCCATCGCTTTCTGAAACAGCACATTCAGTTCGTAATCCGCAGCTCCTGATTC
Source organism: Lacrimispora xylanisolvens (assembly GCF_002934545.1). GTDB lineage: Bacteria > Bacillota > Clostridia > Lachnospirales > Lachnospiraceae > Lacrimispora > Lacrimispora xylanisolvens. The sequence continues at coordinate 306,017 of NZ_PTJA01000002.1, read as the reverse complement.
TCTGGAATACTGATAAGCCTCCCGAACCTGTCCCAGAATCTCATCTTCTCCTAAAACCATGGAATCAAAACCACAGGCAACCTTAAATAAATGCCTTATGGCACTTTCTTCCTGATAGACATTTAAATATTTAATTAATTCTCCCAGACGAACGTTTTTTAAACCGGCAGCCTCCCTCTGGAGTTCTCTAACGGCATATTTTGATCCTGAAACATAGATCTCACTGCGGTTACAGGTGCAAAGCACGACGACGCCTGTTATGGAATCCTTTTTCATCAGTCTTTCTATTAATTCAGCCTTTTCTTTGGTGCTGAAGGCTAATTTCTCTCTGATATTTACCGGAGCCATCTTGTGACTCACACTCATACAATACATGTTCTTTCCAGCTTTCTTCTCTAAACCTCGTAATCAAAACCATGTCCCTATTCTACCACAACCCCAAACACAGGGCAATGGAGTGTTAAAACTCCGATTGCATTTTTTCAGATGCCATGTATAATAAGAGAAATACTTTTGAATGGGGGTAAATGCAGATGCACATAAGAACAGTTATACCAGAAGACTCTGATCTCCTGGTAAAAATGTTAAAACAGTTGGATACAGAAACCAGCTTCATGATGTATGAACCGGGAGAACGGACTGCAACAGCCGATGATATGAAGCATAGAATTGAGCAGTGGGAAAGATCCGGATCTCTTTTTCTTTTGCTGGAAAATGAAGGGGAATTAGTCGGTTTTATTTCTGCTTTAAGGGGAGAGCCACGAAGGATCCGCCACAGTGCCTATCTGGTTGTTGGAATTTTAAAAGACTACAGAGGGAACGGATACGGAGCGATGCTCTTTCAGAAAATGGAACAGTGGGCAAGAGAAAATGGCATTACAAGACTGGAACTGACCGTCATGACCGAGAATGAACAGGCACGCCATCTGTATGAGAAAATGGGATTTTACATCGAAGGAAAAAAAGAACGTTCTATGATTGTAGATGGAAGATCCGTTGATGAATATTATATGGCTAAACTTTTATAGTAAAAAATCCCCCTGATTGGAAAAGCGCGGAATAAAAAGCGATTTTTTATGATCAGGGGGATTTTCATTACTATTTACTTATCTGTTATTCTGTTTTCATAACTCCATTTTCATCTACATCATGTCCGTCAATTCTAGTGCCTGTTGCAAGGATACCATCGGCATAGAAGTAATATTTCTTACCATTTGTATCCAGCCAACCGGTATATGCTTTTCCATCCTTATAGTAGAGATACTGGCCGCCATCATTTCGTGCCCAGCCCTGTGCACTGGAAGGATCTATGGTGAGCTTTGCCAGACGGTAAAGCACCATGCTGGCCTGAGCCCGGGTGACGTTGTTTTTTGGATTAAAGTGATTATTCTTTTCGCCCATTATCACGCACGCCTGTTGCATGGAAGTAACAGCTTTTTTGTATACACTGTCAATACTTGCGTTATCATCATAGTTAATTGCATCTCTGGTAATGGATAACGGACAACTCATGACTGCTTTCGTATAATTTTGTAAAATTAGAGCCATTTCTTCTCTGGTTACAGGCTGGTCGGGTAAAAACTGTCCGTTTCCAGTTGCTTTTATAATGCCTTTTTTATTCGCCCAGTCTGCGTAAGAAGCTGCATTGCTTTCAGAACTTACATCTGTAAAACTGTTGGCCTGATAAAGCCCTGGGTCGACATTTGCCAGCCTGCCAAGGGCTGTGGCAAGGATTCCACGGGTAATGTTGCCATCTGGTGAAAATACGGTGTCAGAGGTACCGGTAATCAGTCCCCTTCCGTCCGCATAATCCATTGCTTCTTTTGCCCAATGGGTGGATATGTCAGTGAAACGATTGCCCTGGGTATAGCCCACTCCGCCTGTCTGGAACTGATTGGAGGTAAAGATTATACTCTTTGTATTAGTGTCATAGGCAGAGTTTGTAATACGGGCTGCATTTCCCTGTTCGTCAACCGATACTGCGTAAAGATATCCTGTTTCTTCTTTGTCCGGAGTGTATGGAATTGAGTAGATGGCGCTTCCATTTCCAATTGATTTAATCTCCATATGATTGCCGTCTTTGTTATATCCGGCTGTTACCCGGTATACTGGTCTGTTCATAATCATTGTCTGGGCGTTGCCGGAACGTCTGGTTTCAGGAGCCATGGTAATGGTAACGTCACCCGTACTCTGGACACGAAGATTTCTCAGTGCCTCTAAATCCAGATTTAAGACTATCATATCGCTCTTTAACTCAAATTGTCTGATATATTTCTCTGTCAGGATCTTTAATATGTACTGTGGGATTACAAATCCAACAACCTTCTCATCTCCTAAATCTTTTACAGTCAGAGAAATACCGATGCCGTTTGCTGTCTTTCCTTTTGCTTTTGCTTCATCCCATGCTCTGGTTGCAGCATCTAAAACAGCTTTTTCTGTAATTGCTGCATAAGCCTCTCCATTCTCTGTATGAGTGACCGGAATATCTTCCCTACCCATAACCGGCTGGCCTGGCCATCTGCTGCAGACTGCTTTTGATGTTTCTGAACCGCTGTCACTTCCTGCGTTTCCTCCTGTGCCGCTTTCCGTGTAACTGATTGCATAGATTGAAAAGCTCTTTGTATAAATGGTAATTGTATCTGTTGCTGCTACAAAATATTCTCCGTTTTCATCCGGACTGCCATTTTGAAGAGTCTGTGGGATTCCATTATGGACCCTGTGAACGTTTATCCCTGATTTTCCTCTCAGATTTTCAGGCAATGGAAATACGATTTCAATAATCTCCGGCAGATTTCCCAGCCTCTCGGGTGTACCTGGTATGCTGTTTTCTGTCCGTGTTTTATATGCAGACAGGTCAAGGTATAGTCCGATGGGATTTCCACCGGCAGCATTTAAGATCTTATCTGCATCATCTTTAATTTCTTCTTTTTGTTTTAGATCTGCCACCAGTTTGATTTCCACCTTGTTGCCGGAAATCTGTGCAAATTCCTTATCTTCCTGGGTAAACTGTTCCTCTAAATTACCCACCACAATATCAGGAGCTCCGGTCTTTACTTCGACGATGCTGTTGATCGTACCTGACGGCATTCTGATTGAATCGCTTAGTACGCAATCTTCATTGTCAACCACAACCAGAACTGTCACAACTTTACCATCTTTCGTTACCTGTAAATTATAGGTACCGTTTGGTATACCGTTGATTGTAAAATTACCAGTTTCGTCCGTTGAAGTAGTTCCTACCTGACGGTTTCCTTTTTTTAGTACAAGGAACGCACCGGGTACGGGGTTGCCGTTTTCCTCAACTACTTTTCCAGAAACTTTATAAGTGCCTTCCACAACTGCTTTTGGTGTTACCGGAGCAGATGGTGTGGAGTCTGTTCCTGCTCCTGCAGAATTGACAGCTTTGACAGTAAAGGTGTAGGAAACTCCATTTGTCAGACCTGTTACTGTAATTGGACTGGAAGATCCACTGATTGCCACACCACCTGGACTGGAAGTCACTATGTAAGACAGAACGGAGCTTCCACCGTTATTTGCTGGCGGACTGAAGCTTACAACCGCACTTCTATCGCCGGCAACTGCTGTAACATTTTGGGGAGCTCCTGGAATCGTTACAGTAGGTGTTTTTATGAGGGTCACTTCTTTTACGGAACTGTCATTTCCAGGTATATCTGAGGTTTTACTGGCATAACCAGATGAGGATACCGTCTGTGATCCTGCCGGAAGCCACAGGTAGGCTACACCATCGTCCTTTGTTACAGCTCTGTAAGTGTATCTTCCTGGTGTTCCGTTTACTTCTGAGGAAATAACAGTCTCAGCTGCAGGGCTGACTGCCGCTTTCATACGATATACGTTATCACCGCCCTCTGCATTCATAATTGTACGGGAAGCCCCGGCTTCCATTGATATGAGATCAATATTTCCGGTAGAAATGTATATGTTTCTTCCCATTACAGAATCCCGGGTTGCGGAAGCCCCCCGGCCGCCGCGAATATAGATATCTCCTGCATCTTTTGAGATGCTGACAGTTCCCCGGTCAGCATTTGATACTTCACTGCTTCCGTAAGCACGCAATCCAACACCACCGACTCCGGTAGTTCCGTTACCTCCTATGGCAGTAACATCAGCTCCATCACCAATGTTTATTAGTCCGGTATGTGTATAAACGGCGTGGGAACCGTTGACCTGACCATTGCCGCCTATGGCGGTTACGGAAGCCTGGGAGATGTTTATGTTACCCGAATTGCTGTACAATCCAAGCGAACTGTTTGTTTTACCGTTACCACCAATGGCGGTTACGGTTCCTCCAGTAATATCCACATCTTTGTAATAGGTAGCAATTGCTGTTCCGGCAGTGGAATCCTGACTATCACCGCCCGTTGCTGTTACGGTCCCCCCAGATATATTTACCTTCTGCACATAAGCATAAATTCCATATCCACCCAGAGCTTTTTTGCTGTAGCCGCCTTCTGCAGTTACAGTTCCTCCGGTGACGTCCAATTGGCTCATTGCATCGATTCCTCTTCCGGCAGGGGTGTTTTCCGAATCACCTCCGGTTGCCGTTACAGTACCATCCTCAATGAGAATATTTCCTCCCTTGGAATGATTATTGGCAGGGAAGGAAACCTGAATACCATGCCCAGGAGTCCAGCTACTGGCTGCGCTTGAATTTCCTCCAGTTGCTGTAACCACCGAATTTCCAATCCGGATCGTTCCCCAGCCAACTCTGATGCCGGTTCCCCCGTTATTATTCTCACCATTTCCTCCCGTTGCATTAACCGTTACGCCTCCGTCAATGGTAAGCCTGGCACCGGAATTGCTGGCATAAGTATAACCTTCCATATCGATTCCCTGACCTGCGGTAAGATTGCTGTCGGTAGTGCTGCCGCCGGTTACATTTAATGTACCGTTACCGGTAATGGATAAATCCTGGTCGTGTATGGAGCGAATACCACTTCCCCAGCTGGAACCGGTTAAATTACAGGTTCCACTTACAATAATATTCATCTGATCCGTTTCGTCATCAGTTTTATTAAGGACCATTGCAGAGCTTTCCACTCCCGCTTTATCAGGCGCAGTAATCGTAAGGTCTATCAGATTCAGCGTAATATCATTATAGACTTCTATATAAGTCTTATCACAGGAAATATCATTTCCATCAATTGTTACTGTGGATAAATCCTCAGATCTGACGTCAATTCTGATAACAGCTGTGGGAGATTTTAAAATACTAAGTGTATCATTGGTTCCTGACAGTACAATTGTCTGATCTGATCCGGTCCACATATAGCTGTTGTCACCAATTTTATAATCAGGATCTGTTGGCATTACCCCTACTCCGGTTACCAGGCATGTTGCATTTATCGGTCCGGAGAGGTAAGTCGTTGTCAGTGATTCTGTAGTCTGACCGCTGGTTATTCCGCTTCCGCTCCACGCATAAGCATACCCTGCAGCACCAACTCCGGCTGCTATAATCGTAACAACGGTTCCTCTTATAACCTTTGCACCGTTGGCAATGGTTGTCCCTCCAGCAGTCGCATTAATACTGCTTCCCGTTGCTGTTCCGGCATAGGAAGCCGAAAAACTGACTGTATAATAATCAAGAAATACATACTTTGTTGCATTACTTATTTCAATAATCTGGTTTGTATCCTTGCCGTCTACATAGACATTATATGTACCATTTGCAGCTGTAGTTTCATACGAACCAGTTCCCGTTTTAGGAACCTCAGTAGTGGTCTGTAAATTTCTTAATTCCACCGCTCCTTCCATATCGGAGAGAGTGTTATCAATATAAGTTTTTATTATTACAGGATACTTTGATCCAGCAGGTGTAACGGTAAAACTTAATTCCGTACTTCCAAGTACGTCGTTGCCGTCCAATACTGTTACAGTAGCCGTATAAATACCAACTGAAAGCCCGGTTTTTGGCGATACGTTAAAATAATCAGATTCATTTTTCCCAATGCTGGGAAGAGACGTTTTACTAATACTATAGTCATCTTTGTTACTTCCAGTTAATACAATATCCAAATTTCCAGTAGAAGCTTCCCCGTTGTTGTTAATACGTATTTGATTTGGTGCTATCCAACTATAGCCTTCATCCGCTGCATTAAATGTATAAGAAGTTAACCCAAGATACTCAATATCAGGCACCAGACCTGCCATCAATGCCTGAGCCGGCGTTGCTTCTTCAAACTCAAAAGGCATTGCAGCTGGTTCTGTAACTGCTTCCGGTTCTGCAAGCTGTTCCGGTTCTGCGGTTGTTTCCTGCGGTGCTTCTGTCTGTGGTTCTGTCTGTGGTTCTTCCGTCTCTGGCTCTTCTTCCGCCTCAGACGGTGTTGCTGATTCATAATTTTCACTTTGTGTGGTAAAACTTTCCGATGTCTGGCCAGGATTCCCTTCCTCTGCCACTACCGATATCGGCGTCAGACCAACGACCATGCATATTATAAGAAATATGCTTATTATTCTCCTCATCATACGTTTTCTCCCAATTTTTCTTACAGAGATACGGAGTTATGTCCGGTCCTTGTCACTGGCTTCCCTGCTCTGAAACGTGATAGAACCTTGATTCATCCTTCTAGTTGTTTGGCCGCAATGTCATAAATGATACATTATAATTGATCTTAATGTTCAACCCCTTTCAAAAATAGTTTAATTAAAAAAAATCAGCAATCCTGACTAAATCTTAGCCTAGTGGTCTCTGATAATTCAACATAAAAGCAACAAATTCGACATTTTTTTGTAGTATATCACATGTTTTCGGAAAATAATAGATGTAATTTTTTATACTGCAGAATATTTTCAATAATCAGATTTGTTAAACAAAAATGTCACCGATTCAGTAACAAATCAGTGACATTTTAAGATATTTTTATAAGTTTTGAAACTATAATACCATTAAAGTACTTTACTTAAGAACAGCTTTAACCGGTCATTCTTTGGATTAGCAAAAAATTCTCCAGGTTCATTCTCCTCCAGGAAGTAACCGCCGTCCATAAACATCACTCTGGTCGCTACCTCTCTGGCAAATCCCATCTCATGGGTAACAACTACCATGGTCATCTTTTCTTCTGCCAGTTCCCGCATAACGGTTAACACTTCTCCTACCATCTCCGGATCAAGTGCAGAAGTCGGTTCATCAAACAGCATCACATCCGGATTCATACACAAAGCGCGCACAATGGCAATTCTCTGCTTTTGACCACCGGAGAGCTGGTTGGGATAAGCATCCGCACGGTCAGCCAGTCCTACCTTATGAAGGAGCTTTAAAGCCTGTTCTTTCGCTTCTTTCTCACTTTTTCCCTGTAACTTAACGGGTGCAATTGTTAAGTTCTTTAAAATTGTCATATGAGGGAATAAGTTAAACTGCTGAAATACCATTCCCATCTTCTGACGGTGCTTGTCAATATCGGTTTTCTTGTCCACGATATCGGCACCTTCAAAAAGAATATGACCGCCGCTGGGCTCTTCCAGTCTGTTTAAGCAACGCAGGAATGTACTTTTTCCCGAACCGGAAGGTCCGATTACACACACCACATCACCTTTGTAAATATCAACGGAGATGTCTTTCAACACTTCCATATCGCCAAATTTTTTTCCCAGATTCTGTACCTGAATCAAAGGTTTTTCCATATTATTAATGCTCACTTCTCTGCAGCCTCCTCTCCAGTACCTTTACCAGCCGTGAAAACACCATAACCATAACCAGATAAATGACTGCCACTGCGATCAGAGGCATGAATGCAGAATAGGTGCGGCTCTTAATAATATCTCCGCCTTTCGTTAGATCCTGCAGTCCTATGTAACCTGCTACTGAGGTTTCCTTTAACAGCACGATAAACTCATTGGCCAGAGTCGGAACTACATTTTTAAATGCCTGGGGCATGATAATAAACCACATGGTCTGGGCATAATTAAAGCCCAGACTCCTTCCCGCTTCAAACTGCCCCTTTTCAATGCTGCTGATACCACTTCGGAAGATTTCAGCCACGTAGGCACCGGAGTTGATTCCGAATGCGACTACCGCAGTAAATACCTGTCCCGGATCATGAAAGGAAAAGATCACAAAATACATGATCATGAGCTGAACTACTACCGGTGTTCCGCGGATTACCGTAAGATAAACCCCGCAGATCCAGTTCAGTACCTTCAGCTTATGTGTATTTTCATAAGTAGACCGGATCACTGCAACTAAAAATCCCAGCAATATTCCGATTAAGACTGCAAAAAACGTGATTTTTAACGTATTCTGCAATCCGTCGGCAATATATTTCCAACGGTTGTCTACGATAAAATTCTGATAGAAATCATCTCTTAGCTTTTCCCACATGGCACTCTTCCTTTATTCTTATTTTGCTGTGATGTATTTATCCACAATCTTCTGAAGTTCGCCGGAATCTTTTAATTCCTTGATTGCAGCATTCATCTTCTCTAACAGTTCTGTATTACCTTTTTTAACAGCAATTGCATATTCTTCTTCTGTAAATGCTTCATCAAGAATCTTTAAGCCTGCGTTTTCTTTTACAAATACTTTTGCTGGTTCACGGTCAATGACTACGGCATCAACTTTTCCCTGGGTAAGAGCCATAACAGCTTCCATTCCCTTGTTGAAACGCTGAATATTGCCATCCTTAATGTCTCCTGCATAAATATCTCCGGTTGTTCCGGTCTGAACACCAATCTTTTTGCCGTCTAAATCAGCCGGTGCCTTAATCTCACTGCCATCTTTTACAATAATAACCTGAGCTGCCTGTGCATAGGTATCAGTAAAGTCCACATTCTTTTTACGATCTTCATTTACAGTCATACCAGCTGCAGTAAAATCTGCTTTGCCAGACTGAACAGCAGGGATCAGGGAATCAAATGCCATATCCTGAATCTCCAGTTCCATGCCCATCTTATCAGCAATGGCTTTTGCGATATCTGCATCAATACCTACGATATCATTGTTATCATGATATTCGTAAGGAGGGAACTCTGCATTGGTTACCATAACCAGCTTACCGCCTGCTGCTGAGCTCTCTGCTCCAGCTTTTGTTGTTTCTCCTGCTGCTTTTGTTGTCTCAGCTCCAGCTTTGGTTGTCTCAGCTCCTGCTGCTTTTGTTGTCTCTGTTTTTGCTGTCCCGCCGCATGCGGTTAATACTGCTGCCATACATAATGCTACTGCAACTGCAATTTTATTTTTCTTCATAATGATTCCTCCTCTTATACACAAATCTGCATAATTATAATATAAGTATCAGTTATACATTATATAGCATTTTCGGAATTAATCAAGTACTTAGAAGGAAGATTGTTCAATTGCCTTGCATGTTTTTTTGCCATCCATTATAATATACCTGATTGATAATCAGGGAAGAAAGGGAACCGATATGAAGGATATCCTTATAAAAACGGCATGGCCTATGACACCGCCTGCCCCCTACTCGTTTTTTCACCTTTTTTTTGTCTCTGCAGGGCTCATTTTCGTAGTTTTTCTGTCCTATTACACCACAAGAAAAATAAAGAACAACCAGATACCCGGACTTTTATTTCTCTGCGGCATTGTACTTGCAGCCTCGGAATGCTATAAACAGTTATTCTTATATTATGTGGTGAATGACCAGACTTACAACTGGTGGTATTTTCCATTTCAGTTGTGCAGCCTTCCCATGTATTTCTGTCTGGTGCTGCCATTTGTACCCTCTGCTGGAAATAAGACGGTGCTCTATACTTTTATGCAGGATTTTAACCTCCTTGGCGGAATTATGGCACTGGCTGAACCGTCAGGATTATTTCATCCTTACTGGGTACTGACTATTCACGGCCTGATCTGGCACCTGCTGCTGATTTATATCGGCCTGGTAATTGCCTTTTCCCGCTGTTCTGACACCACCCTGAAGGGATTTGTGCGGACATTGCCTTTATTTTTTGTCTGCTGTATTGTAGCATCAGTCATTAACCGGACTGCAAAGCCTTTGGGCCAGGCGGATATGTTTTATATCTCACCTTATTATCCATCTGCACAGATTGTATTTCATGATATCGCCATAAAATATGGAATTTCCATCGGGAATGCCCTCTATCTGGCCGTTACCTGCCTGGGAGGATTTATCTTTCACGTCATATTTGGGAAATTTCATCTTTATTCTTCCCGGCAGACTGTCTGACCAGGAGTTATATTAATTTAAATCATTCATCAGGAGGAATGACACATGACAGAACCAATGACTGACAGAGCAAAGAAAGCTCTGGAAAAACACGCAGAGGGTTATAATTGTGCACAGGCAGTTTCCTGCGTATTCTGCGATAAAACCGGTGTGGATGAAGCAACTATGTTCCGTTTCACGGAAGGCATGGGGCTTGGAATGGGAGGAATGGAGGGGACATGCGGAGCCATCGGTGCTGCTGCCGTTTTGTCGGGTTTAAAAAACAGTACGGCTCAGCTAGATAAACCAAACTCCAAAAGAACTTCTTACGAAGCATCCAAAGCATGTCTTCAAAGCTTTAAAGAACAGAATGGAAGCGTTGTATGTAAGGATTTAAAAGGGGTTGAAACCGGAAAGGTTCTTCGCCCCTGCAACGACTGCATCGCTGATGCGGTCATGATAATCGAACGGACATTATTTAAAGAAGAATCGGAACGTTAATCCGATTCTTCTATTCTTTTATTACTGCTGTTATAATGGAGGAAGCCTTTGCTGTATATTTTACCAGCTTTCCGGATATTCGAAGCACATAGGGCAGATCACTGCTGCTTCTGTTCAGAATGATCACTGCAATGGAATGATCCGGATTTTCCCAGGCCGTTACATCAAGGAAAGACGTATAACAGGTAGCTGCAATTCTCACTGCACCTGGCTGAATAAAATGGGTAAAATGCCAGTAATACCGAAGTACGAACCTCTCTTCCAGTTCTTTTGTCTCTTCATGATAAAGAAATGGTGCATCACAGTAATTTCCGGTATGATTCGGCCCTCCTTTTTCGTCAAGCAGAACGTTCCAGTCGTAAAATCCGCTCATTCCGTGATTTAAATTGCCAATCATATCATGGGCCAGCCTTCCGGCATTGACAGACTGATCTTCTTTTCCAAATTTAGAGAACTCCAGACAGCTTTCGGATAAGATCAGCTTTTTATCCGGATATTTCTCGTGAATCAGTGACAGAGCGTCAAAATGATCTCCGCTGTACCAGTGAAACGCCACGCCTGCAACCAGTTCTTCTGTCTTGTCACTCATCACTTCACAGGCCCGTTCAAATGCCCGTTCTTTATTGTGATCCCATATAAACAATTCGATATGGCTTAAATTGTTTTTCTCCATCTCCGGCACCAGGAAATCTCTGATAAAATCTCGTTCCTCGCTGGCAGAGTAAACACAGGAATCCCATGGCTGTACTGCTTTTGGTTCATTTTGTATGGAAAGCCTCTGAATGTGATAGCCTCTGTCCGTATATTCTTTCATATAACGGCATAAATATCTGGCCCACCGGCTGTAATACTTTTTTCTCAGGGCTCCGCCCTCTTTCCGGTTTAAATTGGTTTTCATATAGGCGGGAGGAGACCACGGGGAAAGCATGATCGGCAGTTTTCGTTTGCAGTATGCCTCTGCCCGGTCCAAAAGAGGCAGAATGTACTGCTCTACATCCTGAAAGCTGAAATATTCAAAATCTTCATCATCTTCCTTATCATCTGCTGCGTACATATGGGTGGAAAAATCACAGCTGTCCACTGGAATCCGGACCATTTGGTAATTCATCTGCTCTGGTGAAAAATACTTCCCAATCAGCTCATCCTGCTGCTCTTTGCTCATCTTTGCAAATACAGATCCTGCTGCATCGGTAAATGCACCTCCAAATCCTTCCATGGTCTGATAACCCATGTGAGGATAAAGATTAATCACCTCATTTTCCGTTCCATCATCAGGAAGAAATTCCCCAGCCGATTCTTCCTGCAAAAGCATTGCATCGCCAAATGTCAGATACTGATGTATATTCAACGCCATACCTCCTTTTCTTAACCCTTAACTGCTCCAAGTGCTACCCCTTTTGTAATGTGCTTATTTAAAATAATATAAATAATTAATGCCGGTGCTGCTGACAAAGCCATTACCGCAAACTGAACTGCGTAGTTGGATGAATACTGCCCTGTAAATTCCAGAATGGCAAAGGGGAGGGTCTTCCATTTTTTACTGCTTAAATAGGTAATTGCCAGCATAAATTCATTCCAGTTATTTAAATAGGTCATAATTGATACTGTAACGATTGAAGATTTCATAAGTGGAAAAATAATGATGGTCAGGATGCGGTAAATTCCACAACCGTCAATCAAAGCGGCCTCTTCCAGTTCCTTGGGAATGGAGCTCATGAAACTGGTAGTGAGGAAAAAGCCCTGAGGCAGGGAAAATGCCACGTAGGGAATGAGCAGTGCCCATATGGTATCTGTAATCCCCAGTTTGTCATAAATTACGTAATTGGGAAGCAGGGTTGCATGGACCGGAATCATCATACCCATCACCATTAAAATGGAGGCTGCGTGCTTTAATTTCCACTCCATTCTGCTGCAGGCAAATGCCGCCATAATGGAGATAATTAAGACAAGTACCACCGCCAGTGTATTGATTAACAGGCTGTTTTTCAAATAATGGAAAAAATTTCCGTTTGTAAAAGCCAGAACATAATTCACCCACTGAATTTTTTTCGGCCATACCAGAATTCCATTTGTAAACAGTTCATTGCTGTTGCATAGAGAAAAGTCAATCAGCCAGATTAACGGAAACATCTGGATTCCGGCTATGATCGTCATAACCGTGATGGTCAGCACTCTTCCCGGATTATTTCTGGTTGCTATCGCTGATTTATCCATATGCCTATTCCCCTCTTTCTGCAAATATGCGGTTAAGTGCAACAGTGGATATCAGACAGATCACAATAAACATTACACTGATGGAATTTCCATAACCGTATTTATAGGACTGGAACGCCTGTTTGTATAAGTAACTTGCCATAAACTGGGTCTCATTGCCGGGACCACCTGCCGTGAGTAAATATACGGTCTCCATCTGTTTTAATGCTGCGATTACCGCCATGGTCACATTCACCTGAATGACCGGTTTCATTAAGGGCAGAGTGATATGAAAGAAAATATCCCTTCCATTTGCCCCGTCAATGGAGGCTGCTTCATACATAACAGGATCTATATTTTTAACACCAGTATAATAAATCAGCATTCCCCAGCCAAATCCGTGCCAGATTAAGACCACCAGAACCGACCAGATTGCGTTGCCGGAGCCTAAGAGATTAAGCTGGCCCGTAAATCCTAAGTTCTTTAACACCTTAGCCACCAGACCGAAGTTGGGATTATAGATAAATTTCCACAGGTAGGCGATTACTGCAACAGAAATTACGTTTGGGATAAAGAAAATACAGCGAAACAGTCCCTCTGCCTTTCCCTGGAGCTGGTCTAGCTTAATGGCAGTCAGCATGGCAAGTGGATGCTGGATACAGATGAAACCAATGGCTAAAAACAGGGAATTGCGAAGAGCTGTCCAGAATACGGAATCCTGAAACAGGGTCCTGTAGTTATCAAGTCCGATGAAGCTGCTTTTTCCGATTCCTGAGTAGTCGGTAAAACCATAATACACACTTAAAAGAATGGGCGCCAGAATGGCAGCTGCAAATACAAAGAGCCCGGGAGCCATCAAAGAAAAGATGACTTTCTTATTGCTGTATAATTTATGCATATTTTTTCCTCACTTTTTGTAAGACAAAGGGAGCTGTTGCTGCAGCCCCCTTATGTGAAAACCGAAGTTCTATTTCTTCATTGCACCTGCCAGTTTATCTGTAAAATCCTTTGCTGTAAGCTGACCGATGGCAAATTCAACAGAGGCATCCTCACTGACAGTTTTAAACTGGTTGGTTCCCAGATCGTTAAATGTTACTCCGGAAATGCTTGTTGCATGATTTACTTTATCTACAAACTCCAGCTGCAGTGCAGTTTCTTTGCCTGTTAAATACTGTGAGAAATTCTGGGCTGACATACATACTCCCTTTTCCCAGCAAAGTTTGGACCAGTTTTCAGGCTGATACATATAATTTAACAGCTTGATGGCTTCCGCTTTTACCTTGGAGTTGGCTGTTACTGCATGACCGCCGCCATTCCATGCCGTAAGATCGGTCTTTGTGCCTTTTCCGCCTTCTACTGCCGGCATGTTGAATACGCCGATGTTATTTCTGATCTCTTCCGGAATATTTTCATTGGTTGCCATGGACATCTCCCAGCTTCCCATGTAATACATGGCAGCCTGGCCATTGGTGAATAAATTCATGCTGGTGGCATAATCGGTTGTCTCAAATCCGGTCTGGAAAATACCTGCATCAATGGATTTTTTCAGCTGATCCAGAGATTTTGTCCATGCTTCGTTGGAATAATCACCTGTTTTTACTGCCTCTCTGATTTCCTTGGAAGATGAGCTGCCGTTATACTGCTGATACAATGCATTGATATAGATGGAAAGAGGCCATTTGTCAGAACCATCCATGGATACCGGAATTACGCCTGCTGCCTTGAATGTATTAACAGCTGCCAGTAAATCATCATAGGTCTCAGGAACCTTTACTCCATATTTTTCAAACATGGACTTGTTATAATAAAATGCCATTACGTCGGTATTTCTTGCTAGTCCATATAATTTTCCATCCTTGCTGAATCCGTCCAGAGCACCCTGGATAAATCCATAATCCTTATAATCTGCTGGATTTAATTCTGCCAGAAGCCCGGCATCAATCACTTCATCAAGAAATGACGGCTGCCCCCATGCATTTACTAAATCCGGCATATCGGAACCTGATGCATATGCTTTGAATTTGGTTTTATAGCTTTCGTCGTCCAGCGCTTCCACCTGGATCTTTACATTGGGATTCTTCTCCATATACTGGTCAAACAGCATCTGCTCGATGAGACCCTGGCCGCTGGTACGGTCTGGTAAGTTGGAAAATACCTTGATTACCACATCCCCGCCTGCTGCAGCCTGACTGCTTTCCTTACCGGTTTCCTTACTGCTTTCCTGACCAGCCTTGGTGTCCTCCGTTTTTGTTTTCCCGCTGCCGCATCCTGCCAGAGCAATGGCTGCTGCCGCTGCACATAACAACATTCCGATTTGTCTTTTTTTCATAGCCCTCTCCAATCTGCCGTCATAAAACGGCAAAATATCATTCTGGTTGCCAATATTACTTATCATTCCCCATCAGCGCTGATTTCTGTTCCTTATTATAGCAATTTATAGTTATGGTTTATACATACTAATTTAATGAAAATGTTTAAAATATTAATCATATTGATCAAAAAAAGTTCAGCAGGCATTATTCATGCCTACCGAACTTCATTAATTTTTACTTTATTTCATTTTGCTCTTTTAAAACAGCCGGAATGTGTATGGTCATTCTGGTTCCGGCTCCTAATACACTTTGTATCAGAAGACCATAATCCTGACCGTAAATCATCTGGATTCTGCGATTGACATTGACAACTCCAATGGAAGTATGGCCTCTCTTTTTCATGGAGTAATCCTCGGACAGGATTTGGGAAATGGCTTCTTCCGTCATGCCCACGCCGTCATCTTCCACCTGGATATACAAATCGTCACCCTCTAACCAGGCTGCAACCACAATATGTCCTTTGTCCAGCTTTTCCTCAATACCGTGTACGATAGCATTTTCCAGAATGGGCTGTATTAAAAGGCGGGGGATAGAAAGATCCATCAGGCTTTCATCAATTTTTATGACTGCCTCCATCTTATCCTGATAACGGTAATTCTGAATCGCTAGATAATCCTCTAAATTCTTAACCTCTTCCCGAATGCGGACGAATGACTTCTTTTCCAGAGAATAACGCATCATATTACCCAGGGCTGCCACCATATCCCCGATATCATCTGCGTGACGGATTCGCGCCATCCAGTTAATGGTGTCCAGGGTATTATAGAGAAAATGAGGATTAATCTGCATCTGCAGAGATTTCATCTGGGCTTCCTGTTTCATTACCTTCTGCTCATAGACCGTACTGACCAGACTGTTCATATCGTTTACCATCTGATTAAAGGTATGGCTCAGCCGTCCGATCTCATCTTCGGAATTGACTTCGCAGTTTATATTAAAATCTCCCTGACCGAAATTCTCCATGGCCTTTGTCAGTTCCCGAAGGGGTTTAGTCATATTTCTGGATACCAGAGCAGAGATGAGGGCTGCCAGACAAGCCGTTATGGCGGTGACCAGTATAACGATGTTCTTTAGTTTTGTTACATCCCGCAGGTAATAATCTCTTGGTATGGCAAGCATCATGTGCCAGCCATTTGAGATCGGAGCACTGTTATAAATGCTGTAATTCTGATCTCCGATTTTTACATCCCGGTAGAATGCTTCCTTCTCCCCGAAGCAGTTAATATAAGGTTCTTTCAACACTTCTCCGGAAAGCTCCTTGGAACTGGCAGCCAGAATGCGCCCTTCTTCATTGACAAGAAAAACGTTGCCTTCCTGGGACAGATCGATATCAGAAATAATATCATATAAACTTTTCTCATTTACATCCAGGGCAACATATCCAAGGGACTTTTTTGAAGGAAATCCATACAGCTTTTTCATCAGAACAATATGCCCGTTTTTTACTTCCCAGTACTGATTCTCATCCCGGATATATTCTCTGATATCCATGGGAGTCCCGCTGCGAATTTTCGTATAAGTGTACTCTCTGTCTGAGTCAGACCGGATGCTGATTGCGTTAATCTCCTGCCGCAGCAGGGCATAGGAAGAAAGGATCTCCCGGATATTGCTGTGGAGACGGTAATAAGCCAGTCTGTCGTCTGCCAGCTCCTGTTCTGATTTTAAAGAACTTTGTATGGTATCGTTTCCATTGATATAAAAAGCAACATTTTCAATCGCAGTCACTGTGCTTTCAATTTTTGAAAGTGTGACTGACGCAAGATTCTTTAAGTAATCATTGGTTTTATCCGCCAGTATTCTTCTTGCATAGGAAAACTCCATAAACGAGAGAAAAATGACGGGAACGAGAATCAGAGTGAGAAAAAGAAACATCAGCTTACTGTGAAAATTTTGTCTGCGATACCATCTTTTCATAACTGGGCTGTCTCCGTAAATTTCTGAAAGGGATTGACTGCATGGCTTCCTGATTTTCGGTATTCATACGGTGTCATACCATAGTTCTTCTTAAATATCTGTCCGAAATACCGTTCGTCTGAGATACCGATTTTACTGCAGATTTCTCCGTTTTTCAGCTTGGTTTCTGTAAGATATTTTGCGGCATAATACATTCTCACGGAAGTGAGAATCTCAAGAAATGTATATCCTGTTTCTTTTTTTATATAATGGCTCATATAAACAGTGGTAAAGTGAAATTCTTCGGAAAGAACCGATAAGCTTAACTCTCTGTCATAATTTTCATAGATATATTTTATGATTTTTCCAATCCGTTCTTCTTCTGCTTCCAGAATCTCTTCTGCAGGCTTAACAAGAGCTGAATATCCCTGAATTTTTGATTCCAGCTCCTCCAGCTTTATTTTCGTCTTTTTTTCCTGATTAAATTTCTCACATGCATTCTTCACACATGCCATGATTTCGTCTGGTGTGGATGGTTTTAAGATATAGTCAGATACCCCAAGTGAAATGGCTTCCCTTGCGTATTCAAACTCACCGTATCCCGTGAGAAGAATGACTTTTGCATCCGGATAATTCTGCAGGGTACGTTTTGCCAGTTCGATTCCAGATAGCCCGGGCATCCGGATGTCCGTAAGTAAAATATCGATCTCCTGACTGTCGATCCACTCTTCTGCCTCAATGCCGTCTTTTAAAATCCCCACAACCTCAATCTCATTTTCCTTCCAGGGCAGCATTCCAAGTCCCTGTCTGATAATGGCTTCATCGTCAACAATCAATAATCGGTACATTGCAATCCCCCATTGCCTGTAGTTTTACTCCTCTTTGATACCCTTTCTCTCTGTTTTTACATCTTGTAAGAACTGCTTCCATGCATCCTCATGGGCCACGAAATATCTGGGGCAATCCTTGCCGGTGGCATCATAATGCCGGATTACATCCTTTTCCGTCAATCCCAGTTCTTTGCACAAAAGAGCCGTAAATTTCACCAAAGAAGCATAAGTCTGGTCATTAAATTTACCGGTTTCATCGGGATGACAGCATTCTATGGAAACCGTATCCTTATTTTTCTCCTTTGAGGTTGCATAGGCTACTTCGTAGATGGGGATTTCCTGAAGAATCTCCCCTTCCAGGCCAATAATAAAGTGACTGCTTGCAGAGATCTTTTTCTCCCCTGTCTGATCCTTTAAGCTGGCAAAATAATCCCGGTTCTGCTTTGCTGTAGTACCGGGGTTGGCAACATAGTGAATTACAATTCCGTTAATTCGTTTCATCTTAGTTCCCGGTCTTGAATAAGGATTGAAGTCAAGGAAGTCCTGCTGGACGTAATCCGGCATGGTAATTGACCTGATATCCACATAGTTTCTTCCGAAAAGAGAAATTAATCCCCATAGAATACAGGCTAATAATCCGGTCCATATGACGAACCGCAGGAATATGTAAAAGAATGCTCTTTTTTTCTTCTTTTTCTTTTGCTTATACCGGCGTTCTCTTGACCTGCGCCGGCGTTCCAGTTCATCCATTCTATCTTTTGTCTGATTATTCATGGCTCAAACTCCTGACTGCCTTTTCTACCAGTTTACGTCTATTCCAAAGAAAAAGTCAACCAAAATGTCAGGAATGTGATCGGATTACCGATTCCATCTTGACAGTTTCACACACATTTAACAGGACTTCATGAAGCTTTCCCTGAGCTGACTCATCACAGAGAATAACCATTTTATCACCTGCCAGAAACTTTGTTTCCCCTCTGGGAACGAACTCAGCTTCTCCCCTTAAAAGAGAGATGAGAAGACAGGTACGTGGCCACTGGATTTCGGAAACTTTCTTTCCTTCTGCCTCGCTGCCATGAAAAATCATCCCTTCCACCAGCACCTTTTCCCCTGTAAGGGAAGTTTCTCTGTCAGGATTTAATTTTCGTAAAAGGCGGTGAAGCAGCTGGTCGTAAACAGGAGCGCAGCGTACCATATCGGGGATTACATATGCGATCAGGGATACAAGGGAAAGAGAAAGTAAATGGGTAAAGCTTCCAGTCATTTCACTGATTAAAATAATTCCGGTAATGGGTGCTCTCACAATGGCTGCGAAATAACCTGCCATTCCCAGTATGATGAAATTATCCAAAAGACCCTGAAGGGAATCTGTCATGATTCCCACTGCGTTGCAATAGATACTTCCGATTACTGCGCCAAGCACCAGGAGCGGCAGAAAGATTCCGCCCGGAGCGCCGGATCCAAAACTGATAAGAGAAAAGGCAAACTTTAACAGCAATAACACACACAATGCTCCAAGCATCATCTGCCCTGATGTCAGTACTTCTATCAGTGAATGACCTCCGCCCAGTACTGCCGGATAATATAGTCCGAACACTCCCGCTAATAAAAACGGTATCATTAACCGCACAAATTGATTTGGGATTTTCTGATACAAATCCTGGGTCTTAGAAAGTGTTGTATTATATACCACACCCATTGCTCCGATAATCACTCCAAATGCGACTACATATCCGTAGCAATTAAGAGGAATCATTTCTGTGATCTGAAGATCAAAAACCGGTTTTAAACCAAATACATTCCGGGAAACGAAATCCGCAGTGATGGAGGATGCCATGGTAGATAAGAGAATTTCCGGTGAAAAATGTTTATGTATCTCTTCCAGGGAGAATAAAACTCCGGCAATGGGCGCATTAAAGGCAGCAGAAAGACCTGCACTGGCTCCGCATGTGATTAAAAGCTTCTCTTCTGTCTTAGATCTTTTTGAAATTCGGGAAATGCCTTTTGCTGTCATGGCTCCAAGTTGAATACTGGGGCCTTCCCGTCCAAGGGAAAGACCAAATCCAAGAGATACCAGCCCGCCCGCAAGCTTTGCAGCAAGGGTTTTCCACCAGCAGGGATCCAGCTCACCAATCATTTCCCCTTCTACCTGGGGAATTCCACTGCCTGAGATAAAAGACTCCCATTTAAGCAGGACTGCCACAAAAAAGGCACCGGCAGTAAGAGCCAGAAACCAGATGGCGATGAGTAGCGGTTTCCCCTTTACCGCATTTAGTACCCATTTTAAAATCTCTTCTCCATGGCTTAATAAATACCGGAATAATACCACTACAGAGCCGGCTATGGCACCTGTCAGAATCCCTTCCAGTATCAGTTCATATCGAAAACTCCGGTAACGGTTAATGGTTTTTTGTACCGTATGACCTTCTGTCTGCATTACGATTCCTCCTGTAAATCCTTCTTAATTTATTGCTCATTTACACACAGTATAAAATTATAGCTCTTGAAATTACTGATTGCAAGGAAAAATCCGGGATAACATAAAAATGAACCGGCCTCTTTCCCTGCCCTGGTGAGAAAAAGACCGGCTTCTTTTTATTATGTTTTATTCTGTTCACGCTGCATAATCCACTAACTGCTCCGGGCAGAATGCTTCGTTATAACAGACAATCTCCACCTGTGTTCCAATTCCGATAATCATAACTCCCATCAGTGATTTCCCGTCAATCACCAGATGGTTGGAAATGACTTTTATTTCAAAATTGCACCGTTCCGCCTTTACCACAAAAGCCACCAGTTCCTCTACTGTGGAAAATGTATGCTTGATCTTTCTCACTTCAGACACCATCTTTCTTCTACCGCTTATTCATGATTTTCACTAAAATATTTTACTTTTTCGTCACAATCATGTACAATTTATCTATTTAATCCTATTATTTCCACTGAGTGAAGGGTTATACGGGAAAAGTGTATTTTTTTTAAGGAAAAGACTACCCAAATTTTGAATTATCGTGTATAATTGTGTCGTTGTGTTTTCAAATGGAAGCGTATCGAAGTGGTCATAACGAGCCGCACTCGAAATGCGGTTGTCCGCAAGGGCACGTGGGTTCGAATCCCACCGCTTCCGCTAACAGCGAACCCGCGTAAATTAATGGTTTACGCGGGTTTGTTTATGCCTTGAAAGATGAAAAAATGTAAACATGTACGATAAATCTGTGTAATATCAGAGGGAGGATGAAACATGAAATTAGAACCAAATTTTCTGCAGAAACCAACTTTACTGGGCGAAAAAGTGATTCTTCGCCCATTCCAGATTGAAGACATTGACACCATGCTTGATATTTTATCCGATTATGAAGTACGAAAACTCACGGGTTCTGTCTGCAATGATAAGGAAGCCTATACCCCATCATCGGAAGAAGAATTAGAGAAAACCAGGCACTGGTACCGCACCCGGAATGAACAGAAAAATCGTCTTGATCTGGCCATTGTAGATAAGAAAACAAACAAAGTTGTTGGAGAAGTTGTCTTTAACGAATATGATGACAGTTCCAATAAGGTTAATTTTCGAATCCTTATCGGACCAGACGGAAGAAACAAAGGCTTGGGAAGTGAAGCCACCTCGCTTTTTCTTGAGTATGGATTTAATACCCTCAAACTTCATAAAATAGGACTTCATGTGTTCAGCTTCAATCCCCGCGGCGAGCATGTTTACATAAAAAATGGTTTTGTCTTAGAGGGTATTTTAAGGGAAGATTTCAGATATGAAGAAGAGTATATTGACACTAAGGTGTATGGCCTCCTCTCATCTGAATTCCATGCGAAGGAATACGAGGATAGATAAAAAACTTTCTCCACAGAATTTGTAAAATCACCGACTGTGGATCAGTCATTATATTAGGTAGATCACCCTGCTTTTTTGCGAAAAAAGCAGGGTGTTTCTATTTTATCTGCTTTCAATTAATAACTTTACTTGACAAGTTTCCGAAATCGGATTATAATTCATATGTTTCCGAAATCAGAAACTTATGCAATGGTTAAGAATTCAATTAATGAAACAGGAGGTGTATTAATGGAACAAAATTTGCAGCAACAACTAAATACGCTTAAACGCCTATATAAAGAAAGTGATGATCTTTATCGTGGTATTGCAAGTAGGTTTGGACTGACAGACACAGCGTTTTGGATATTGTACGCAATCTCTCACACGGAAGGGGACTGTACACAAAATGATTTATGCAATAACTGGTTTTACCCTGTACAGACAATCAACTCGTCAGTCTCAAAATTGCAAAAAGAAGGCCTTGTATGGCTTGAAACAATCCCTGGAACGAGAAATCGCAAGAGGATTCTTTTAACAGAGGCTGGGGAACAATTTACAGAACGTATTATCAGTAAAATTGATGAGCTTGAAGAAGAAGCATTTCTAATGTTTACCGATGAGGAAAGAGAAACCTATATTTCTCTATATCAAAGATACAATGAAAATATACGGCGTGAAAGAGACAGGGTGCTTGGCACATTAACCGGGTTATGAAGAAAGGAGTGAGTGTGATGGTGTGGCAATGGTTGAACTGTCCAGTTTGTCAGCAGAAAACGAGACTCAGGATACAGGAAAATACAGAACTTAAAAATTTTCCGCTTTATTGTCCTAAATGCAAGCAGGAAACACTTATCGATGTCAATCACTTTAAAATATCAATTATCAAAGAGCCAGACGCTAAGACGCAGAGCCGATAACGCAAGAATTTGCTGTTGTCGGCTTTTTATTTTACATTATAAAAGATAACTAAAGGAGAAACCCTGATTATGAATTCAAACCAATTTAAAAATGTTCTTAAATTCGTAGTTCCCACAGTTTTCAGCCAATGTGCTATTTTCCTCTTTACCATTATTGACGGTATTTTTGTAGGTCGAGGCGTTGGAACAGATGCTTTGGGCGCTGTCAACATGGCACTGCCCTTTGTTATGATTATCACCGCGTTCTATATGATGACTACCATCGGCGGTGTAACAATTACTGCCATCCGCATTGGGCGTAAGGATTTTTATGGAGCAAACCAAGTATTTATGCATTCCCTGTGCCTGACTATCTTGGCTGCCGTCATATTCACCATTGTTGGTACTATTTTTACAAGTCCACTTGCAATTGCTCTGGGTGCAACAGGTGTATATCACAACATGGTGGTGAAATACATTTTCTGGTACAGCCTTTTTACCGTTCCGTCAGCTTTGTCTATGCTTTTACAGGGCTTTGGCCGAAATGATAACGCCCCGGTTTTGGTTATGACCGCTACCATAGCCAGTACTGTCTGCAACATTGTTCTGGACTGGCTCTTTGTCTTCCCCCTTCAGGGCGGAATCGCTGGGGCTGCCATTGCAACGGGTATTTCTCAGACCCTCTCTTTTGTCATTATTGGTGGACACTTTATTTTTAAGCGTGGAGAATTGAAGATTTCCAGATTTAAGATGGATTGGACATTACTGAAAAAGGTGATGACCCGTGGCCTGCCGGAAATGCTTTCCCAGCTGACCACTCCAATTATGATGGTGTGTATGAATGCAGTAGTATTAAAGTATATCGGCAATGACGGAATCAATGCCTATTCTGTAATCAGTTATGTTGCTTCCTTCACCTTTGCCGTAATTCTCGGAGTTGCAGAGGGTATGCAGCCTCTGTTTGGACAAAGTTATGGCGAGCAGAATGCACAGAACATGAAATATTATTTCCAGGTGGGCCGGATTCTCAGTTTTTCAGGAAGTGGGCTGATATATCTCGTCACCTTTTTCATTGGGGCAAGCATCTGTCACTTGTTCGGTGCAGATGCTGCCGCAACGAAATTAGCAGTTGCAACAATGCCAAAATACGGTTGGTTGTTCCTGTTTGCAGCACTCAATACTATAATTGCTGCCTATCTTTATTCCACGAAAAGAACAAAGGAGTCTGTACTGCTTAATATACTCCGGGGTTTTGTGTTCATACCTGCCTGCGTGTGGGGTATTTCTATGGTTTCCAACGGCGCGCTTGTATGGTTTACAGTTGGTATTGCAGAAATTCTTTCTCTCTTGGCTGGAACCATAATTGTTAAGCGGTCCGAAGGAAATGGAATAACTTTTGATGCAGACTAAAACATTACTTATTAAGCCAATCGTTATAGTTATTTGCTAATTCCTGCAATGCATTGGTAAATCTTCCTACATGAAATCCGTCACATACTGAGTGATGTACCTGGACTGATAATGGCATCAGAACCTTGTTATCCTGCTCGATAAACTTTCCAATAGTAAATATGGGGGGCAAATAACTTCCATCTGTGTATACATTTAAGTTAAATCCGGTAAAACTCGTCCAAGGCAAACATGATATGTTGAACGTATTGAGTGGTTGATCCGGTTTTGGCATCAGATTTTCAGCACTTGAATAACAGTCAATATCAGATATGCAGTTTTCATAAAACTGTATAAAAGAATCGCTGTGAATCGTCCATATGCTGGAAAACAATTCTTTTTCTTTATTGAATATGGTGTAACTTGGATTAAGTTCATCCCAAAAACCTAAATTACCGTTGGAATCAATATTCATACGAAACTCCTGATAACGATTAACAACAGTGGTAAGCATATATATTTGTGCTGGATATATCTTTTTGTTCATGCTTTTCAATGCTGTTCTGACACCAGTTATGTCAATATTAGAGGTTACGCTATAGGTGCAGCACACCTTGTGCATATAGTGATTGTAATATTCCTTACGCACCCAATTATTTATATCAATCAAATTAAAACTCATAATAATTCTCCTGGTTTTCAATTATTTTACGTGCAAAAGCTTATGCATTGCACGATAAAGAAATTGTTGATACAATTGTTTATTCATCCCTTTCCGATTATACCATGATAATGTATTATAACACATTTTTAAATAAAGGGAATTTGAATGCTTACTTCTCTCCAGAAACCTAAGTTCCAATGGTCAGATCCCAATAACAGAAAACAGCCTCCACTATTAGAATCAATGGAAGAGGCTGTTTCTCCTTTTAAACATAAGGAAGTTATTTTATTTTCTTCGCACAGGAATCCAGATTTCACAATAATAGTTCTCATCCTGGGCTCCATTGGGATACTCTCCTGGGTCATCGTACATTTCAATATGATACCCTGATGCTATCTCATAGTCCTTACAGTTGGGTAACCACTCAGCAAATATTCTTCCGTGAACCTCCTGCAATGACTTGGGATTAGCACCTTTACAGGCAAAAACCGCCCACATAGATTCCGGAATAACCCTTGTGACAAAACCTTCTGGTATTTCCGCTGATGGATTATAATTATCACCAATCAAATATTCAAACTCATTTCCCTCCATCCGTTCATCAATGGATATCCCGTACGCACTGCAAACCTTATGATTTTTTCCTGTTTCATAGTACTCTCTCCACATTTTTGGAATCTCAGTCTCCGCTCCATCATACTGAAATACTTTTGAGACTCCGCTCATAGTAAACTGGTCTTTTTCTACAATTTTGTAATCCATGGTATAACCTCCTTCTAATGACAGTCTGATTTTAAGCGCAGCAAAGGATTTTATCATTGCCTCGCCTTTACGTACAGAAGCAGGTGTAGCACCATGAAACCTGGTAAAAGCTCTGGTAAAGCCATCCGGTGAATCATATCCGTATTGAAGTGCAATATCGATGATTTTTCTGTCAGTGGAAATTAACTCCATGCCAGCTATCGCAAGTCTCCGTTTCTTAATATACTCTCCAACCGTAAAACCGCAAAGCATGGCAAATCCTTTTTGAAAATAGTAGGGTGATACCATAGCCTCTTTTGAAATATCTTTGATCGTGAGTTCTTCCGTAATATGATCTTCAATATAACTGACCGCTTTACTGATACATTCACTCCACTCCATGTAAAACACCTCCTGTCTGTAACTCTATCTTACATTTTAAAGAGGGGATTTTCCCGATTTTTAGTGCTTTGTTTTGTTAGTCTTCTAATTGTATTATTATATCAAAACATAAACACTCTGACCAGTCGAAGCAAAAGACAAACTCCTTTACGGCTTTTTGCTTCTGGTGTTTACTATCGAATGAAATACGATAAAGAGATGTAAAATAGAAAATACAAGACTTTTTACGTTTTTTATGATAAACTTTCCATATAAGTTAACTTGTCAGAGGACTTATAATCATCATGATTATTTAAGTGGGATAAGATCTAAAAAGATCTTGTCCCATTTTTTTCTGACTGAATATTAAATAACGGAGGACAAAAGAAATGCATATAGAAACAGACAGACTGATGATCCGAAACTTTGAAGAAAAGGACGCGGCAGGTTTATACGAATATCTTGCCGCACCACCCGTACATTGCTTTTACAGTGAAAAAGTAAACTCTTACGATGAAGCCGTAAAAAAAGTAAAAGAAAAACAAAATGGAGATGGTCATGGAGACAGCTACGCCGTATGTCTGCGTGATACGGATTTTATCATTGGAGAAATATTTACAATGAAAGAACATCCGGACACATACAGCATTGGTTGGAATTTCAATCTGAAATATGGCAGAAAAGGGTATGCAAAGGAAGCAGCCGAAGCAGTTATTACCAATCTTTTTGAAAATGATGCAAGAAGAATCTATGCCTACGCAGAGGATGATAATCTCCCCTCCCAGAAACTTTGTGAACGCCTTGGAATGAGGCGGGAAGGTTTATTTGTTGAATTTATTTCATTTGTTAACAATCCCGACGGAACACCGCTTTATGAAAACACATATCAGTATGCTGTCTTAAAGAAAGAATGGAATATAAAATAACATTTTTCTGAATTGATTTTTCTGAAAGCTGACATACTACCTTTGATTAAAAGAATGGAGGTCATTATGTCAGAAGCAGTTTTAGAAAAACCAAAGGATCGTGTCAGTTATCACGATTCCGTTGAAGAAATGCTGGTACGGATCCGAGATGACGGTTTATCCAGCGTATTCTCAAGATTTGATGAGCAGGAAAAGATACGATGCAAATTTTGTCTCCAGGGTCTGAGCTGCCAGTTGTGCACCAACGGTCCCTGCCGGATTAACGAACAGAAAGGTCCTGAAAAGGGCGCCTGCGGAATCGGGCCCGACGCCATGGCAATGAGAAATCTCCTCATGAGAAACATCATGGGAGCTGCTACTTATGCCCATCATGCCTATGAAGCATTTCGGACACTGAAAGAAACGGGAAAGGGTAATACAACCTTTCAGATCACTGATACGGAAAAACTAAAATGGATGTGCGAAAAAACAGGAATTGACACCAGTCAGTCCATCAACGAGATGGCAACCTGTCTTGCGGAGCTGTTAGACCGGGAGATGAAAGTAAACCCGGACCAGCACAGTATCATGGTGGAGGCATTTGCTCCGAAAAAACGGAAGAAAATATGGCATGAGCTAAACATTTATCCTTCCGGAATTGAACATGAAGTGCAAAACAGTATTGCAAGCTGCCTGACCAATGTGGATGGAGACTATGTCTCTCTTGCAAAAAAGGCATTGCGGCTGGGGTTATCCACCATTTATACTGCCCAGATCGGACTTGAAATGACTCAGGATATTTTATTTGGAACTCCTAAGCCTCATGAAGTTGATGTGGATATGGGTATTATGGATCCGGATTATGTAAACATTGCATTTAACGGCCACCAGCCCTGGATCGGAGCTGCTGCCCTTATGAAAGCGAAAACAAAGGAATTTCAGGATCTGGCAAAGCAATGCGGTGCAAAAGGAATCCACATCGTAGGATCCATTGAGACGGGTCAGGAACTGCTCCAGAGATTTGAAATGGATGATGTTTTTGTGGGACTGATGGGAAACTGGCTGGCAATTGAACCGTTTCTGGCAACTGGTACCGTGGATGCCTTTGTCATGGAGGAAAACTGCTCTCCGCCTGCCATTGATCAATATGCAGAAAAATATCAGGTTGCCCTTGTCAGTGTCAGTACGATCATCGGCGTCCCCGGAACGGAACATGAGATGCCTTACTATCCTCAAAAAGCGGAAGAAATGGCGGATAAATGCATTCATATCGCAATTGAGAACTTCAAAAAAAGACATGGTAAAATAAAACCCATGGTACCACGGCATGTTCAGAAAGCAATTGCCGGCTTCTCAACGGAAGCCGTTCTGAATGCAATCGGAAATGATTTACAGAATCTTGTAGATGTCATTGCAAAAGGACAGCTCAAAGGAATTGTAGCGCTGGCAAACTGCTCCACTTTAAGAAACGGTCCACAGGACTGGAATACTGTAAACCTGGCAAAGCAGCTGATTAAGAGAGATATTCTGGTTGTGGCCGGCGGCTGCGGAAATCATGGTTTGGAGGTTGCCGGTATGTGTAATCTGGATGCCATAAACCAGGCCGGAGACGGCTTGAAAGCAGTCTGCAGTGCTCTGAAAATCCCGCCGGTATTAAGCTTCGGAACCTGCACGGATACGGGAAGAATCTCCATGCTGGTAACAGCCCTGGCTGACTATCTGGATGCAGATATCTCCGATCTTCCCATTGCTGTCACAGCTCCGGAATGGATGGAGCAGAAAGCCACCATAGACGGTATATTTGCCGTTGCTTACGGTGCCTTCACCCATCTTTCACCCACTCCATTTATCACTGGTGCACCAAAGCTTGTGAAACTGCTCACAGAGGATGTGGAAAGTCTGACAGGCGGCAAGGTGGCTCTGGGAGATGATCCTGTGGAAGTGGCGGAAAAAATCGAAAGCCACATCATGAAAAAAAGAAAAGCGATGGGGCTGTAATATAGAAAAAGACCGTATGATTCCTGTTGGGAATGATGCGGTCTTATTTACTGGCAGCTTTAGGTGTGCAAAACAAGGATTGAAGTAGACGGATTTATGATATATAATAGCACGGAAGTATGATTACTACCCTTTCTACTACTGGAGATGACTTATGAAACAACCCATTTTATTTATTCAGAAAGAACCCGTTCTGACTGCTGCGTCTATTCTTGCTTTCATTTCTGTCTTTTTTATCCCCCCGGATTTGGCCTATCTGAATTATATTGATTTTAAGACCCTGCTTTGCCTGTTCTGCCTCATGACCTCACTGAAAGGGATTGAGCGGGAAGGATTATTAAACGCGGTCTCGATAAAACTGTCATCCGGAATGAAAGATTTAAAACCGCTGATTTTACTCCTTGTTTTTACCAGTTTCTTTGCATCCATGTTTATGACAAATGACGTCGCTTTAATCGCTCTGGTTCCTATCACCTTGTCAGTACTCTCCCTGTGCGGTCAGGAACGCCATACTGCCCTCGTTGTAGTCTTACAGACGATTGCCGCAAACATTGGTTCCAGCTTTACGCCCATCGGGAATCCCCAGAATCTTTATCTGTTTACCCGGTATGAGTTTGGTCTGCCTTCTTTTCTAAAAGTGACTTTCCCTTTTGTTTTATTTGGAGGGGTGCTGCTTTTGCTGGTGTGCTTTTTTATTCCACGCTATCCCATCAACCAGGAGACAACCACAGTTCCTGTTATACGAAAAAAACAGGTCATAGCCTATGGCACCATGTTTTTACTGGCGGTGGCTGCGGTGTTGCGGCTGGTTCCTTATCAGGCTGCTGCCCTGATCATTCTGGCTGCTACAGCAATTCTTGACAGACGCACCCTTTATCAGGTTGATTATTTCCTTCTCCTTACGTTTGCCGCAATTTTTATATTTGTGGGAAACTTAGCAAGGATTGACTGGGTTTTTCAGACCGTTTCCGGTTTAATCAGAAAGGATACCATGGTGACGGCTGCTTTACTAAGCCAGTTTATCAGCAATGTTCCTGCAGCCGTCATGCTGTCCGGTTTTACAGATAATGCTCCCAGTCTTCTTACCGGAGTAAATGTAGGAGGTATGGGCACTCTGATCGCCTCCATGGCAAGTGTAATCTCTTATAAACTGTTTACTGCTGCCTATCCCAAAAAAACTTTGTCTTTTTTAGGGATCTTTACAGTTCTCAATCTTGTTTTTCTCATTGCCCTGCTTTTGTTTGAAGCAGTCCTTATGTAAAATTAATAACAGCCAGCGGCTTATGTTAGCCATTGGCTGTTTTATAAATTATCTTAACTGGGAAAGGATGTAGGCTGCCTTTTCCTGATCTTTCTTATATACAAAAAGTCTGTAAAAATCTTTTACGTTCCCGGTCCTTCCTAAGATTGGATTTCTTCCATTTAAGTTATTCATGGATAAACGCAAGCTGTTATTGGTGGTTTCCGTCATATAATAGATATGATTATCTCTCAGTATATTTTTTACACGAAATAGCTTTTCAAGATCCTGTGTACTGTATATCTCTGTTAATTTCCTATTAAACAGCATATTTCCAACCTCCAATCGACTCAGGAACCGTGTTTTTGTTTCATTCCTGTTTATTATAGCAAAAACGGCTGCCTGTTACAAGCAGGCAGCCATTTTTTATATTATTTATATTTTTTTAACTGGATAACAGACTTCTGTTACCAATTCCTCCGGATTTTGGGTCTGAGCAGGACTGACATGATAAATGCAGAACATGGGACCGTTAAATTCATATTCATTGTCTCTGACCCAGTTTGCCACTGCCAGATTCACATCAGTTATCTGATCGTAGCTTCCTTTGTATACCGCTGATGCTATATCCACCTTAGGTACTGTTTTAAATACTACGTGCTCCGTATTTTCATAAGTGCCTTTTACAGAAATCTGAATCTCAACCTCCACGTCGCCATCTTTAAAATCACGGTCATGGAATACCGCCAGAGAGTAAGCGGGATCAGACATCTGCAGATTTATGTCATGAGTCTCTTCCCCAAGTTTTTTCCACAGCAGCCCTTCCTGATTATAAGCCGGAATAATTTCTCTTACGCTGGCCACATATCGTTGGGGCATGGTCTTTAATGCTACGCTATAATTCATTACCATATCATCCTTTCTCAGCCTTTGTATGGCTGCATCAAGGAGCATAAGCCGTTGTCCGCTTTCTTTTATTTCTTCCTGGACTTCTACTTTCCGTACCTCTAAATAATTTGCCAGCTCTTTGGGATCATCATAGTTATTCAATATCTCCCCAATTGCGGCAAGACTGAATCCCATATCTTTTAAGGAATTAATCCTGGCCGCTTTTAAGAGCTGGTCCTCGCTGTAATAACGGTATCCGGTAAAGTGGTCGGTGCTCCTTGGCGTCATCAGTCCGATCTCGTCGTAATGGCGGAGCATTCGGATACTGATTCTTGACAGTTTAGAAAAATCTCCTATTTTCAGCATGCTTTTTTCCTCACATATATGTTTTTTTTGAGCTCACATTTAGTATAGAGTATACCATAATGTGAGAGTCAAGTAACAAATCAAGAATACATATTTTTCAATCTTTATGTTAAAACTGTTTTCTATAGAGAAAGGAGCGTGATTTAAATGCTTTTAGTCACTACGGATTATATTCCAGGAAAAGAACTGACACTTTTAGGTATGGTAAAAGGCAGCACAATACAGTCAAAAAATTTGGGGAAAGATATTTCTCAGGGGTTAAAGACCTTAGTTGGCGGAGAATTAAAGGCGTATACGGAAATGATGGATGAGGCAAGAGAGCTCGCAACCAAGCGTATGGTACAGGAAGGTGAGGCTATGAATGCAGAGGCCATTGTCAATATTCGTTACGCCTCCTCCTCCGTCATGCAGGGAGCGGCTGAAATTCTTGCTTATGGAACTGCCGCTATATTTAAATAACTGATACAGAAAGAGTCGTTATTGGGGGAGCAACATGAGAAAATTTGCAAAAAACCTTTTGTTTATTTTAGGGTTATTGTTTCTGCTTCTTTTTTTCGTTTTAATGTTTTACGAATACTGCCAGCTTAAAAACAGACTGCTTCTTGTTCCAGATATCATCTTTGCCAGTTTTTACTTTTCCGGTATTTTATTTTTAATACCCGGAATTTCCTGCATGGCCGCTTCGTATATGCTGAAAACGTAATCGTTGAAATAAAAACATCGTTTCTTTCGAAGCGATGTTTTTTTATAAAAGCTGGTAAAGCAAACCATGCTTTGTGCTGTACCAGATCAGCATTCCATGTCCCCTTCTGGGTATACGAACATTAAAATCCCATTCCGGATACTGCTTGATTACTGAGATGCGGTCTCCCGATGCAAAGGCCAGAAAGGAAATGTAGTACTCTTTATTCATAGGATGGGCGCTGGTGATAAACCAGTCCTCTTCATTCACCGATACGGAAAGCTTTTCTCCTTCCTCTGCTTTTTTCGGCTCCAGTGCAGTAAGCTTTCTTTTGCAGCAGGAAATCTCCGGATCCCCAGTGGAAAAGCTGATGCTTTTGCAGGTGGGACAGACATAGTATTTTATCTGCTTCATATTTCCTCCTGTTATGTCATTGGGCGTTAAATCCCCGTTCAACAAATTTTGTATATCAACTCCAAAAAGTCTGGACAGTTCTGAAATGAGTGTGATGTCTGGAAGACCTTTGCCTCTCTCCCATTTAGATACAGTTTTATCACTGATATGCATCTTATCTGAAAGCTGTTTCTGCGTCATACCATGCTCACTGCGAAGCATTCGAATTAAGGTTCCTATGTTACTATCAGGCATGAGTATCCCTCCTCTCTGTGTTTAATAATTCAGTCCTTAGTATGTGCTTATTTCTATTATTGTAACTGACTAAATATTTTTTTTCAATCTACGTTTCGTAGAGTAAAAAGGCAGCCCGGATTTAACACACCGGACTGCCATTTCTTTTTTATCTGAAATACTGGGGAAACTGATTTACAATCCCCTTGGTCATCATATCGGCCATTTCCAGTGCACCACGCTCTATATCTGCAAAAATATT
Organism: Lacrimispora xylanisolvens; assembly: GCF_002934545.1. Classification (GTDB taxonomy): domain Bacteria; phylum Bacillota; class Clostridia; order Lachnospirales; family Lachnospiraceae; genus Lacrimispora; species Lacrimispora xylanisolvens. Next base: position 273,233 of record NZ_PTJA01000002.1, on the reverse strand, counting down.
GATACTGTCTTCAAAATTCTGGGACATTGTGGCGTCAATCTCTTCCTTTGTCAGACTCATGTATTCGCTTATCATTCTCTGTAAGTCTGTAGTCTCCCAGTTTGGATTAATGGATGTCAGGAAAGAAATCATCTGAACAGCATTATTGTTTAACTGATTCTCTGCATCTGCTGCTGCCTGAGTGTTGCCATCCCTTGTTGCCATTACATAATTAATTACCATGGTCAAATGATTCGTCAGGAGATCTGCTAATTTTTTGGCATTTTCATCCCCATAAAATGTTTTGAATGCCATTTGGAAATCCTGCGGGTTTTCCATCAGACGATTCATTACATACTCTGCATCTGATAGATTCCACAGTTCACTCTGAATTGCCATTCTAAGCCAATATACCTGTTGAAGACTCAAAAACCTTAAGTAATTGCCTAAATTCTGCTCAGCTTTGCTGACCCACATGTACGTAGGAAGCTGGGGTTCGGGGCTGGGCTGAGGATTGGGCCGGGGACTGGGCTGCGGACGGTTTCTAGGAATGCAGATCACCTGCCCTACAAACAGATTGGTGGGATTTACTCCCGGATTTGCAGCCATAATTGCTTCTACTGTAGTATTGTAACGCTGGGACAAAAGCCAGAGTGTATCACCCGCTTCAATGGTATAGGAACGGGTCCCCTGAGGACAAATCGGATACTCAGTTTCTGTCCTTTGCTGTATGGTATTGTCCATGGACTGCGCCCATGGCGGAAGATTCCGGAACTTATATCCTGCAGGAATCCAGATTACCTGGCCAATCATTAAATTTCCTGGTTTGATACCTGGATTTAATGCCATTATGGCTTCAACATTCGTACAATATTTCTTGGCCAGAAGCCAAAGGGTATCCCCTTTCTGAATGGTATAGGCACGTAAACCTACCGGGCAGCGGGTTGTGTTTCCAGAAACAGCCTCACTTCTTAATGGGTTTGTCGACATTTGAGAAGTGTTGCCAGGTGCGGTCTGGGGCTGAGAAGGCTGAGTCGGCTGCATGCGCGGCTGAGTTGGCTGAGTCGGCTGGGTTGACTGGGCCGGTTGGGCTGGCTGGGTCGACTGGGTTGGCTGGGTCGGCTGGGTCGACTGGGCTGGCTGGGTCGGCTGGGTCGGCTGGGTCGGCTGAGTCGGCTGGGTCGGCTGGGTCGGCTGAGTCGGCTGGGTCGGCTGGGTCGGCTGGGTTGGCTGAGCCGGCTGGGTTGGCTGGGTTGGCTGGGTCTGGGGCTGGGCGGTTCTGTTTCCTGAAGGGATACAGATCATCTGACCAACCTGAAGATTGCCAGGATTAATACCAGGATTTGCTGCCATAATCGCTTCAACGGTAGTGTAGTGACGTCTGGATATCAGCCAAAGTGTATCGCCGGATTGTATTGTATAGGAAAACAATCCTTCGGGGCAAGAAGTCATCATAATACTGCCTTTCAATTAAACAATTTGTCTTATTTTATGATGAAAAAGCCGGAAAAGTACCTGTCAACCTAATAAAAATATAATTTTTTAAAATTTATCATCATAATTACCTCGTTGCTATCCTCACCATTTTCACACACTCTTCCAATTGGCAATATAATATTGTACATGCACATTGTTTCAATTCCTATTCATTGCAATTGCTACAAACATCTGATATTATTTTATTACAAATATTTACCAAATATGACAATATTTTCAACAAGGCAAAGGGGGTCCCATTATGATAAAAGAACCTTTCGATCAGGCTTTCATGCAGCTGCCGTTGGGCTATGCCCGCCATACCATTATTTTCAATAAGGATTCACAAACAAGGGATTATATTCTTACCGAAGCGAATGATACATTTTTCCGCTATCTGGGTTTAAAAAAAGAGGATGCCCTGCTAAAAAGCATGTTGATGATTCTTCCTTCTTTATCTGACCAACCAGCCTGGCTTGAATTTTACAAAAATCCGGATCAATGGAATCACCCCCCCTTTCTGGAGGCAGGAAATCATTTTTATAAGATTACTGTAAGCTATCCGGATCCCAACACTCTCATTACAATTTTTGATGAAGTAACGGAATTGGTCAGCGAGCTTCACAGGGTAAAGAAAACAAATGAAAAACTGGTACGGGATATTGATATCTTTTTTAACAGCACCCAGGACGGATTATTTCTCGTCACATACCAGGGCGGTGAATTCCGTTATATAAAGAATAATGCAGTTCACCAGCAGCTGACGGGGATTAAAATCCCGCTCCTTGGCAAAACCCCGGTGGAAGTGCTGGGAGAAAAGGTAGGAGCTGCTTTAAGAGAAGGCTATGAACGATGCATCGCTTCCGGAGAGGGTCTGACATATGAAGAGACCGTTGATTTCCCCGAGGGCACCAGGGACTGGCTCGTACGCCTTACTCCTATTATGGAGGATGGGCAGATTTCCTATATCATTGGCTCACGCCTTGATATCACCGAGCTAAAGCGGTTAAAACAGGAACGGGAACAACTTTTAGAAAATTACAACTCCATGTTTACAGAGCATTCTGCTGTTATGCTGATTATTGATGCTATAACGGGAAAAATACTGGATGCCAACCCTCAGGCATGCAGTTTTTATGGCTATAGCAAGGAAGAGATGCTTCGTATGAGTATTGATGAAATTAATGCAGCCTCAGACCATGCGACCAAGCAGATGCGTATCCAGGCATTTAACAGGGAGCGGCAGTATTTTCTGTTTCCCCACCGACTGAAAAACGGTGAGATTAAAATGGTGGATGTGTACTCCAGCCCTGTCACTTATGGAGATGAAACAAGACTTTATTCCATTATTTTTGACGTGTCAGACAGGGAACAGTTTAGAGACGATCTTTACCGGGAAAAAGAGATGTTAAGCGTTACCTTAAATTCCATTGGAGATGGGGTCGTCACAACAGATTTAGATGGAAAAGTGACTTACTTAAATCAGGCAGCCGAGGAAATTACCGGCTGGAACAGTAAGGATGCCTGCTCCAGATCCTTTATGGAAATCTTTGATCTGCGCAATGAAACAACCGGAAAGATTGTACCAAATCCCATTAGTGCAGTACTGGAGACTGGCATGATTGTGGGGCTTGCAAACCATACCGTTTTGTTAAATAAAAGCGGGGATTTAATTCCCATTGCGGACAGTGCCGCACCCATACGTGATGAGAATGGGCATGTTTACGGTGTAGTCATGGTATTTCGGGACGTCAGTCAGGAGAAACGACAGCAGGAACGAATCCTTTATTTAAGCTATCATGACCCCCTGACCCAGATATTTAACCGCAGATATATGGAAGAAGAATTAGAACGTATGGATCAGACTTCCCAGCTTCCAATTGCAGTTATCATGGGAGATGTGAATGGGCTTAAAGTCATCAATGATGTATTTGGACACAGAACCGGAGATCTTTTATTAAAAGAGGTTGCCAAAACCCTTCAATATACGCTTAAAAACATGGGCATTGCTGCCCGTTGGGGTGGTGATGAATTCCTGGTTCTTCTTCCTCATACGGATCACAAAAAGGCGCAGGACATCATCGGACGGCTGGAAGAAGCCTTCCGAAAAAGCAGCAGGCTCCCGCTGGAGGTAAGTGTAGCTCTTGGATTTGATGTGAAAGAAGATCTTTCCTATTCCTTAAGCCAGTCCCTGCAAAAAGCAGAAGAAAAAATGTATCATAAGAAGCTTTTAGAAGGAAAGAGCTACCGTAACAGCATTATTACCACACTTCTTGCCACGCTTTATGAAAAGAGCATGGAAACGGAGGAGCATGCTGTAAGATTAGAAACCTACTGTATGGCTATTGCAGAAAAGCTGAATCTGTCTTCTGAGGATAAAAATGAATTATCTCTTCTGGCAATCCTCCATGATATCGGCAAGGTAGGGGTCAATATCGAAACGTTAAACAAACCAGGACCTTTAAATGACGAGGAATGGAAAGAAATGATGCGCCATCCGGAAATCGGCTACCGCATTGCCCAGAACACACCTGAGCTTTCCACTGTATCAGAATACATTCTCTCTCATCATGAACGATGGGATGGAACGGGTTACCCAAGAGGTCTGAAAGGAGCCGATATTCCTCTTCTCTGCCGGATCCTTGCAGTGGCTGATGCCTATGACGCCATGACCAATAACCGCTCATACCGGAAAGCTTTGGATAGCCAGACTGCAATGGATGAAATCGGTCGCTGTTCCGGAACACAGTTTGATCCATTTATTGTTACTATTTTTTTAAGCCTGAATCAGGTTTTTTAACCTAAAATAAAGACAGACGCATACGACCGCGCCCGATTCATTCCAGGGTCAGATATGCGTCTTTTTATTTTGCAAAAAAACTATTGACATTTCAAATTAAATTGTGTACAATCTAATTTAGCAAAATAAATAAATCAAATGCGAGGTGGCAGATATGAATTTATATGATATCACAGTTACAGACAGAAAAGGCAACCCTGTTACTCTGTCCCAGTACAAAGGAAAAACACTGCTGATTGTTAACACTGCAACTGGCTGTGGATTTACGCCTCAGTATGAAGGCTTAGAAGCACTTTATCGTAAATACAGAAACCAGGGCTTTGAGATTCTTGATTTTCCATGCAATCAGTTCGGGCATCAGGCTCCAGGAACAGAGGAAGAGATTCATCAGTTTTGTACCATGAACTATGAAGTATCCTTTCCCCAGTTTGCAAAAATCGAAGTCAATGGTTCCTCAGAATCCCCGTTATATTCTTATTTAAAATCACAGCAGTCAGGTATTCTGGGTTCTAATATTAAATGGAATTTTACAAAATTCCTGGTTGATAAAAATGGATCTGTGACAAAGCGCTATGCTCCTACCGATAAACCGGAGAAATTGGAAAAAGATATTCTCGCACTTTTATAACAAATGCGGATTAAATAAAGAGCCAGACAGGCAGGAAAGGAAGTATTCACATGGAAATTAAAGCGGTTAAATTATATGAGGGCGGTTTTATGACACAACCATTCGCAATGGGAGGCGGAGTCAGCGAACCGGTTTTTGATGAAAACAAGACCTATGAATCCAGTCTTCAAAATTATCTTTTTGATACCGGAAGCGAAGTCATTTTAATTGATACCGGCGTCCCAAAGGAGGTTCCCGACACCCCTGCAAAAGAAGGGCAGAAAATCTATCAGGGGAAACGGATTCATGATTATGTAACCGCTCTTTCCCATTTGGGCTACAAGCCAGAGGATGTGACCCGGATTCTTCTGACTCACAAGCATCCGGATCATTCCGGCGAGCTTAGAAGCTTTCCTAACGCAAAAATCTACCTTTCCAAAGCAGAGGCAGAAGCTTTAAAGTTAAGCGGAGACAATATTGTCCCTGTGGAGTTTCAGGATGGAGCCTACCATAACTTTGAAGCAAGTGAAACGATCACAGACGGAGTTTATTTCCTTCCTGCACCTGGACATACAAAAGGAAACAGCATTGTGATTGCAGAAAATGACGGATTGTTTTATCTCATTCACGGGGACATTACTTATACCGATGCTGCCCTGATAGAAAACCGCCTGTCTGTGGTTTTTGAGGATCTTGAGGCTGCAAAAGAAACTCTGACAAAGGTTCGTTCCTTTATCAGCCAGAATCCAACGGTCTATTTATCTACCCATACACCAGAGGGCCTGACCAATTTAGATGAGAAAAAGATCATGAAGCTCTAGAATCTCCTCTCCGGCACCAATTGCCTCCTTCCTTAATACCATGGTAGTAAGAAAGGAGGCAATCAGTATGAGCACCTGCAGTTTTGACGGTCTTACCGGCCGTGTGGTAACTCCAGATGATCCTTTCTATCATGAGGCCAGACAAGTCTATAACCGGGCTGTCAACCGGTTTCCTCTGGCCATTGTTTACTGCCGGAATAGTTCCGAAGTCAGCAATGCAGTGTTATGGGCCAGAAAACGGGATATCTGTCTTCGCATTCGAAGCGGAGGCCACAATTATGAAGGATATTCTACAGGCAATGATGTACTTGATATTGATCTTAGTGAAATGAATCACATTTCGATTGATGAGGAAAACCGCACTCTTACCGTAGAGGGCGGTGTAAATAACAGACAGCTTTACGAATTTGTATCTTCCAGAGGATACCCGTTTCCCGGCGGTACCTGCCCCTCAGTGGGAGTCAGTGGTTTTGTCATGGGGGGTGGCTGGGGACTCTCCTGCCGCTATCTGGGACTAGGATGTGACAGCCTTTTGAATTTTACCATGGTTAATTCAGAAGGCAGCTTTATCACTGCCAGTTCAGAAGAAAATCCGGATCTGTACTGGGCGTGCAGGGGCGGTGGTGGTGGCAATTACGGAATTATTGTCTCCATGACCTTCCGGCTTCCCAAAAAGGTGGATAAAATTACCCTGGTTGAAATCATGTATCCCGCTGCCGATCAGGAAAAGCAGGCTTACTTTCTTCTTGCCTGGCAGGAATGGCTGGAACACGCGGATCCGCGAATTACACTGGTGGGGAGGATTTTTAATTCCCAGGAAGAAGGTCTCTCCATTCTATCCAGAGGCTTTTTCTATGGACCACCGGAAGCTGCTCTTGGAAGCATCGCCCCCCTTCTGGAACTTGGCGGGGTGAAGTACCGTTTAAAATACGTGACATTTATAGAAGCAGTTACGATAATCGGAAGCTTTTATCCTCCTTTTGAAGCCTTTTTATCCGCAAGCGGTTTCGTAAAAAGAGAGCTGACCGAATGTGAATGTCTGAAACTGGCAGGGCTTATTAACAAACGCCCCACAGGATCCATTTACACCGCACTTTCTCTCTACGCACTTGGCGGAAGGGTTTCAGAAGTGCCAACAGATTCCACTGCTTTTTATTATAGAGATGCCAGATACATTGTCTGGCTCAATACGGTTTTTGAAAACAGCAAAGGGGAAAATGCCCTGTGGGTGGCACGACAGTCTGGTTACCTGTCTTCTGTCACAACAGGCTCTTATGTGAATTTTCCATACGGAGGACTCCCCTGCTATCTGGAAGAATATTATGGCAGCCATGTCTGCAGATTGAAAAAGGTGAGAAAAGAATACGACCCCTGCAAGATTTTCACCTATCCTCAGGCAATTGGAAATTCCTGCCGCTGTTCCCATTTATAGGGTGACAGGAAAGCACAGACGCCACTCCGGTTAAGCCGCCGGCAGGGCGTCTGTTTTCATGAATCTGATTGTGTTTTTTCTTATGATCAGATATAATACTGATACAATTTATTAAGATTTACTGCTATTCCTCTGTTTTGACCCTATACAAATTCGTGCCAAAAAAGGAGTTATTACAAATGAAAAATTTCAAAGACTACCCCATTTCTAAAAAGCTGCTGACAGGATTTCTTTCGGTGGCTCTCATCACATTGCTGGTAGGCATTGTAGGACTTGCCAGTATGCTGTTTATAAACAGAAAGGATACTTATATGTATCGTTCAAAGACAGCCCCTCTTGACGATATGTTCCACACAATCGAAAGTCTGTATCAGATCAGAACCGATTCCAAGGATATTATAAGCAGTGCCGGCAATAAAGAACGGATTGGAGAATTGGAAAAATCTTACGCACAGGAAAAGGAACAGTTTTTAAACCACTCTGCAGTTTATAAAGCTTCCATTCCTGCAGGCTCTCAGTCCATGACTTTATTTGAAGAGGCAGTTTCTCTCTTCTCCGGTTCCTATGATCCTGCCATGACAAAATCCATTGAATTTGCAAAAGCCGGAAAAAAAGAGGAAGCTGAGAAAGCCATGACCGATCAGCAGGCCAGCATACAGAAAGTATATGATAACTTCGATGCTATCATTGATGAGCGTATGAGTGAAACAAAGGAGCTTAGTGACTTAAATGAGCTTGTTGCGCTCATTGCCACAGTGGTTCTTGTTCTCTTAATCATCTGCGGTGTTTCAGCAGCTGTCTTACTGGGAATAAGAATTTCCACAATAATCAGCAGACCAATTAAACAGGTGGTAAAAGCAGCGGAGCTGATCTCTCTTGGTTATATAGATGTTGACTTAGCCGACCTTGATTCCAGGGATGAAACCGGGCAGCTGGCTGATGCATTTTCTAAAATGCTGGAAGGAATTAAGGATCAGGCCCAATCCGCTACTGCGATCAGCAACGGTGATTTCACAAGCGTCATTCCTCTTCGCTCGGATGCCGATGTGTTAGGGCTGGCCCTTCAGAAAATTGAACGGGATTTAAATCAGGCACTTCTTATTGTCCACGACGCGGCTGACCAGGTTAACAGCGGCGCCGGACAGGTGTCCTCTGCTTCCCAGTCACTTGCTTCCGGAACCACAGAACAGGCTGCAGCCATAGAAGAGCTGACTGCCTCCATTGCCACAGTGGCAAAACAGGCACAGCAGAATTCAGAAAATATGCAGATTGCAGCCGGATATGTTGCCGCAGCTGACACAGGTGTTAAAAAGAGCAATGAACATATGAACAGACTGAATTCATCCATGAAAGAAATCAGTACTTCCTCGGAAAAAATCTCCAGCATTACCAAGGTTATTGAAGACATCGCGTTCCAGACCAACATACTGGCACTGAATGCAGCCGTGGAATCTGCCCGCGCCGGCAGCGCTGGAAAAGGCTTCGCTGTTGTTGCAGATGAAGTAAGAAACCTGGCCGCCAAATCTGCAGAAGCTGCGAAGCAGACTGCTGCATTAATTGAAAATTCCGCAATCAGTGTCGCAGAAGGTGAGAAACTGGCAAAAGAAGCCTCTGATATACTCCTTGAAGTAGGGGAAAAGGCAAGACTTGCAGAAGTATCCATCAGAGAAGTGGAATCCACGTCATCGGTCCAGGTAGCTTCCATGGAAGAAATCAATCAGGGTATCAATCAGGTATCTGCTGTCATCCAAAGCAACGCGGCCACAGCGGAAGAAAGTTCTGCTTCCAGTGAAGAGCTTGCTGCACAGGCGCACGCTTTAAAGCAGGAAGTTGGAAGATTCAGCCTGTCACACAACAGTTAACTAAAAAAACTCAGGAATGGCTTCACGGCCTCCCTGAGTTTTTCTTTTATTCCAGATGTTTGATTGTATTACCTAGTATTTTGTATAAAAGATGGTAAAGTTCTTTTGCTTCTTCCTGGTTAAGAGGGACACACTGAGAGATCCGTTCGGGTATGGTTACCGCCTGCTCTTTTAACTGCTCCCCTTTTTCAGTCAGTTCTACAATGACACTGCGCTCATCTTCCTTGTCCCTGTTACGGGTTAAAAGGCCTCCAGCTTCCATCTTCTTTAGCAGGGGAGTCAGCGTACCGCTGTCCAGATAAAGGATCTCACCCAATTGCTTAACAGTGACTTTCTTCCTGTCCCACAATACCATCATGGCAATATACTGGGTGTAGGTTAAGTCAATCTCATCGAGAAACGGCTTATAAAGCCTGACAATTTCCCGGGCGGAGGCATAAAGCGGAAAGCAAAGCTGGTTCTCTATTTTTAATCGGTCATAATTCATCACGTTTCTCCGTTCTCCTGCTGTCCTGTATTTTATTACAGCAATTCTTTTATGCTTTCTTCCACCAGCTTCATATCAGCAGTTGGTTCAAATCTTCTCACTACATTCCCGTCTCTGTCAACAAGAAACTTTGTGAAATTCCACTTAATAGCCGGCTCATTCTTATAATTGGGATTTGCCTTCTCAAACATCTCTTCCAGCACACTGGTCAGCTTGTGCTCTGGATCAAAGCCATCAAACCCTTTTTCCTTCACCAGATACTGATACAGTGGAATCGCATTCTCACCATTTACATCAATCTTTGAGAACTGTGGAAATGTTACGCCAAAACGTCCGGTACAGAACGTATGAATCTCCTCATTATCTCCAGGTGCCTGATTGCCAAACTGATTGCAGGGGAAATCAAGAATTTCCAGACCGCTGTCCCTGTACTCTGAATAAATTGCCTGAAGATCGGTATAATGAGGAGTAAATCCGCAGGCTGTTGCTGTGTTCACAATAAGAAGTACCTTTCCTTTGTAATCAGATAACTTTTTATCCTCTCCGGACATAGTTTTTACAGTAAAATCATAAACAGACATTGTAATACCTCCTTGTATCTATGATAAAAGCTTATTTTTTAAGTTATCTTTATTATAAAATACTTCTGCTTTCCTGTCAATAGTTTTATAACATTTAATTGTAATAAATTAATTTGGGCAAATTACATTTTTATGTTGACAGTGGTTTTTTAGAGTGATATCATTTGTATGTACAAACAAGAGAGGTGATGTTTTGAACAAAAATAACACAACAGAGGAACAGGCCTGCTCTCTTAACGGCTGCCTGTTTTTTACCACAGTTAAGCTTTCCAGAGTGTTTGGCAAAATTGCAGAGGAAGCTTTCTCAAAAACCGGACTCTCTCCCAGCCATGCTCTTTTGCTTTATCTGGTTAATCAGAAAGAAGAGATACTTCAGAAGGAGCTGGGGGAAACGCTTCATTTAACGCCTTCCACCATCACCCGGCTGATTGAAAAGCTGGAACACAAAAGTCTTGTATCCAAACGCTGTGAGGGAAAGTCCGTAATTTTAAGCACTACGCCCCAGGGTCTTGCACTTCAGAAAAACATTATGGAATCCTGGAATTTTCTTTATGAACAGTATCATGGGATTCTGACAGAAGAAGAGACAGCCCAGTTTCTGACCCTCAGTAAAAAACTGTTGGGTAAACTTGAAAACAATTAAGGAGGATTTTTTTATGCAGGAGATTTTTAACAGACGGAGTATCCGCAAATTTACCACTGATGCCGTAGAGCCGGAGAAGATTGACAAAATTCTGCGGGCAGCCATGCAGGCGCCGTCAGCAGCCAACCAGCAGCCATGGGAATTTATTGTGATAGAGGACAAAGAAAATTTAAAGAAACTGGCTGACGTATCTCCCTACGCCAAACCAGTGGCAGGATCAGCTGTTACCATTGCTCTTCTTGGAAATGAAAATGAATTTAAGGTTCCGAAGGGCTGGGAAGAGGATTTAGGTGCAGCTTCCCAGAATATGCTGTTAGAGGCTGTTCACTTAGGACTGGGAGCCGTCTGGCTGGGTGTGGCTACTTCTGATGTGGTGATTGAACAGGTACGCAGTTACTTTCAGCTTCCGGACCATATCAAACCCTACGGACTGATCGCCATTGGTTATCCCGATGGACAGAAAAATGAATTTACAGACCGGTATAAAGCAGAACGCGTACATTATGAAAAATGGGCATAAACAAAGGAGAATAAAATAAAATGATTAAGGTTGTTGCAAAAAATTATATTAAAGAAGAGAAAATCGATGCATTTATTGAAGTCGCCACACAGCTGGTAAAGCAGACCAGAGAAAAGGATGCCGGCTGTATCCGGTACGAGCTGGTTCAGGACGTAAAAGATCCCCATATTATAACCATGCTGGAAGAATGGGAAGATCAGGCCAGTCTGGCTGCTCACGGAGCATCTGAGCATTTTAAAGATGCCATTGGTGTGATGAAAGAATTGGTTGAAAAACCAGGAGACAGTAATTTTTATAAAACTCTTATATAAAAGAAAGGACAAAATTCTATGAAACCTGTTTTTCCCGTGGAAAAAACCATCAGGGAGCGCAGCAGTATCAGGTCCTATGAGCCCCGCTCTCTCACACCAGAGGAAACAGAACTGTTCCATGATTTTATTAAGACTTTAAACAATCCATTCTCTGTGGACGTAAGCTTTCGTATTCTGGAAAGCAGTGACGCACTGAAAGGAGAAAAACTTGGCACCTACGGAGTTATTAAAGGTGCCAGGAACTTTATTGGCGCCACTGTACCGGATTGCGATCTGGCACTGGAGGCACTGGGATATTCTATGGAGCACTTAGTTCTCTACGCAGTAGCACTTGGATATGGCACGTGCTGGCTGGGAGGTACCTTTGATAAAAGCGCCTTCTCACATGTCATGGACTTGAAGGAGGGAGATTTATTTCCGGTTATTTCCCCCCTTGGATATCCCACTGGTAAAAAAAGGCCCATGGAATCAATCATAAAGTGGACCGCCAAATCTGACCAGCGGAAAGACTGGAAAGAGCTTTTCTTCCAGGATGATTTCTCCTCTCCTCTGGCAAAATCCGATGCAGGTGATTTTGCTTTTGCCCTGGAAATGACAAGACTGGCACCCTCCGCTGTAAATAAACAGCCCTGGAGAGTTGTAAAAAGTCAGGACGCCTATCATTTCTACGAAGCAAAGACATTAAAGGAAGGGAAGAACTCTGTAGATATCCAGAGAGTTGATGTGGGAATTGCTGCCTGCCATTTTGGTCTGGCTGCTGCTGAGAAGAAGCTTCCAGGTGAATTTAAAAAGCTTCCTGTTCCAGAAATAAAAACTTCTTCTGAAATGAAATACTTATTTTCCTGGGTTCTTCATTCATAAAAAAACGGAGGTAGGTTAGTTTGAACATATTAGTAGTCACAGGTAGTCCAAGAAAAAACGGCAATACAGAGATTATGGCGTCTGCTTTTGCAAAATCAGCAAGAGAGGCTGGCCATGAAGTTACGGTCAAAGAGTTAAGTACCTTAAAGGTGGAACCATGTCTGGCATGCACCTATTGCTTTACTCATGACGGAGTATGTATTCAAAATGATGATATGAACAGCATTTTAACAGATTTAAGTCAGGCAGACATGCTGGTACTGGCATCCCCTGTGTACTGGTTTGATGTATCCGCACAGACAAAGTGCTTCATTGACCGAATGTACGCATTTGCAAAAAAAGGATTTCATATTAAATCCATAGCCATGCTTTTAAATTCCGGGGCTGACGGAGTATACGATGCAGCAAAAGCCCAGTTAAATTCCATTTGCTCTTATTTAAAATGGGAAAACAAAGGGGTAATCACCATATCAGGTATGGCCGAAAAAGGAAGCATGCTTAAATCGGAAAAGCTGGAGCAGGTTCGGGATTTTGCAGCCAGCCTGTAGATAACAGCCTATTGAACTGATATTATTTTATGTGACTCTGTCACAGACATTTTTCTTCTGGCGTCCTATACTGAGAGTGTCAAAAACATAACAAGCTTATTTGAATGAAACTTTTCATATATCAGGAGGCGCACCATGAAGAAAACTGTTATAATCGGCGGAGTCGCAGGCGGAGCCAGCTGTGCGGCCAGACTCAGGAGACTGGATGAAGATGCTCAGATTCTCATTCTGGAACGGGGTGAGTATATTTCCTATGCAAACTGTGGTCTTCCTTACCACGTTGGCGATGTGATCAAATCCAGAGATGCTCTGCTTTTACAGACGCCGGAAGCCATGAGAAAGAAATACGGGGTTGATGTCCGAGTAAAAAATGAAGTAACAGCCATAGACAGGGAAGACAAAAAAATAACGGTCCGGAAACTGGAAACAGGGGAATCCTATGAGGAATCCTACGACACTCTGGTCATTTCCACAGGCTCCTCTCCTGTCCGACCGCCTATTAAAGGAATCGAATCTTCCCGGATTCAGACTCTGTGGACCGTTCCGGATACTGACCGCATCCGCGGTCTGATTAAAGAAAAAGGGATTAAAACTGCTGCGGTTATCGGAGGAGGCTTCATCGGGCTTGAGATGGCTGAAAACCTTCGCCATACCGGCCTAAGCGTGTCTCTCATCGAAATGCAGGATCAGGTACTGGCGCCCATCGACTATGAGATGGCTCAGCTGCTTCATGAGAACATCGTCCAGAACCAGGTTTCGCTTTATCTTGGAGACGGAGTTTCATCCTTTGCTGATGAAAACGACTCTGTGGCAATCACACTAAAAAGCGGTAAGATCTTAAAAGCAGAACTGGTGATTCTTTCTATTGGCGTACGTCCAAACAGTGAACTTGCAAAATCCTGCGGTCTGGCTGTCAATGAGCGGGGCGGAATCATTGTTGATGATACTTTAAAAACCTCAGATCCTGATATCTATGCTGTGGGTGATGTGATCGAAGTCAGTGATTTCACCTTTGGAGATGCTGCCATGGTGCCGCTTGCAGGTCCTGCCAATAAGCAGGGACGCATTGCTGCCAATAACATAGCGGGCGGTAAAGAAACTTATAAAAAAACCCAGGGAACCTCTGTTGCAAAAGTATTTGATTTAACTGCTGCTTCAACCGGTGCCAATGAAAAAGCACTGATGAAACGAGGTTTGAAAAAGGGAACTGATTATGAAAGTATCATTATCACCCAGAATTCTCATGCCGGTTATTACCCCGGGGCAGTTCCCCTCACATTGAAGCTTTTATTCTCCATGGATGGGAAAACCATTTACGGTGCCCAGATTGTGGGTATGGACGGCGTAGATAAGCGGATCGATACACTTGCCGTTTCCATACGTCTTGGAGCCACAATTGAAGATTTAAAATACCTGGAATTAGCTTATGCGCCTCCATTTTCTTCTGCCAAAGACCCGGTTAATATGGCGGGATTTACTGCAGAAAACCTTCTGGAAGGAAGAGTTTCCTTTGCTTCCTGGGATTCACCGGATAAAAATACAGGCGCACAGCTGCTGGATGTCAGAGAGGATGCAGAGCTGATGGCCTTTGCACTGCCTCAGGCGAAGCACATTCCACTTGGACAGCTGAGAGACCGGTTAAAAGAACTGGATCCTTCCAAAGAAATCATCACCTTCTGTGCCATTGGAGTCCGCGCTTATAATGCAGCACGCATTTTAATGCAGAACGGGTTTGCTCATGTAAAGATCTATCCAGGCGGAGTGCGATTTTATCAGTCCACCCATTACGAAAATGACACCACGCCAAAGATTACCACGCCGGTCTCATTCTCAGATAACGGGCAGATGGATACGAAGGATATTCCCACAGCAGCCATGCGTCTGGATTGCAGCGGTATGCAGTGCCCCGGACCCATCATGAAGGTTTTTGAAACCATGAAAGACATGAAAGAAGGTTCGGTAATGGAAGTTTCCGCTTCTGATCCAGGTTTTGCCAGAGATATCGGAGCATGGTGCCGCAGAACAGGCCACACCCTTTTATCCAATGAACGGCGGGATAATGATTATGTGGCACTGGTTAAAAAAAACTCCCCGTCCCCTTCTGCCCCACAAAAAGAGGCTGCTGACGGAAAAACGCTGATTGTATTTTCCGGAGACTTGGATAAAGTTCTTGCCAGCTTTATCATCGCCAACGGTGCTGCTGCCATGGGTAGGCCGGTTACGATGTTCTTCACATTCTGGGGACTGAATGCCTTAAGAAAAGAAGAGAAACAACAGGTTAAAAAAACTCTGACAGAGTCCATGTTTGGTGCGATGCTCCCCCGGGGAAGCAAAAAACTGAAACTGTCTAAGATGAATATGGGCGGAATGGGAACTGCCATGATGAAAAAAATCATGAATGACAAAAATGTTGATTCCCTGGAAACCCTGATAAAGAAAGCCATGAAAGCAGGCGTTCGTATTGTTGCCTGTACCATGAGTATGGATGTAATGGGAATTCATCCGGAAGAGCTGATTGACGGCGTAGAACTGGGTGGCGTAGGTGCCTATCTGGGAGATGCTGAAGAATCCAATGTAAACTTATTTATCTAATAAAAATGCGGAATCGGAACATTATTTTCTGATTCCGCTTTTCATTTAATCTGTTCCTTTCTCAGCTGTATGATTGACATTTTATTCAACTACAGATATACTAACCTTATTTGAAATGAGGTGACAGATAAGATGGCCAGACCCGTAAAACAGCGACGTGTATGTGAAATGCCTGAAACAATGGAATTTGCCCCCTGCAACAAAGAAAAACTTATGACCATAGAGATGTCAGTGGATGAATACGAAGTGATCCGCTTAATTGATCATCTGAAGCTTACTCAGAATGAATGCTCCCAACAGATGAGTGTGGCAAGAACAACGGTGCAGGCGATCTATGACAGCGCCAGAAGCAAACTTGCAGATGCTCTTGTTAATGGGAAGAAGCTGATTATTCAGGGAGGCAATTATACTTTATGCCCGGAATCCAGGTACTGCTGCGGGAAAAACTGTTCCCAGAAAAGAGGTCTGCTTGGACATTGCACCGACCAGAGCAGGGCAGATATCTGTTGTGGTAAAAACCAGTTCTGCAAGAAAGAAAACGGGTTCCCCGATTAAATAAGAATAAAAACCGGAATCAGACAGTCCAAAACACTGGCCAGCTGGTTCCGGTTTTATAGATGCGCTTTTTCTTCTCCTTTATAAAAAGCATATCCTCTTTTGCTGTTTTGTTTTATGTAGTACATCGCCTTATCTGCAGCATTATATAATTCTTCATAGCTGCTACCGTCCTTTGGTGCAATGGCAATTCCGATGCTGGCAGTAACACGAATAACCGTATAATATCCCTCTTCTGTATGATCCATAAGATCAAGAATGGACTCTGCCATATCAGTGATCTGGGACTCTTCCCAGTTCTCCGTAATAAAGACTACAAACTCATCTCCGCCTACTCTCGCCACGATTCCGTCTTTTCCCACCAGCTTTTCCAGGGATTCCGCTACTCTGGTTAAGACGTGGTCTCCTGCCGCATGTCCGCAGGAATCATTGATCTCCTTAAAATTATCCAGATCAATCATGAAAAAAATTCCGCTGCACATCAGTGAGAGTTTGCCATCAATAATCTGCTCTCCCGAACGGTTATATACTCCTGTTAAGGGGTCTTTTCTTGCACGGTTTAAAAGCATCTCTTCTCTTCCCAGCTGATCGGTAATATCCTCCAGCTTCCCAACCATCCGGGACTTGCAGCCGGCCTGTCCGGGAAGAATCTTATACTGACAGCTAAACCACCGATATTCTCCTGAATGCCCTTTTAACCGGATTCTGCAATACCTTACCTCATCCGGCTTACTTCCTAACAGCGCCCAGCGAAGGCGTTCCCCCTTCTGCCAGTCCTCCGGGTGCATTAAATATTCCCCCCGGTTCAGCCTTAAAACCCCTCTTGCCTTTAATTTTTCCAGGAACAGTTTTCTTCTGGCATTGGAGGTAAATTCAATGGTATCTGTTTCATAATCGTACTCGTAAAGCAGCGTATCGGTAAATTGGGATAAAACGGAATAACGTTCCGACTCCAGCTGAAGCTTCTGGTTCTGTCTGTAAAATAAAAGGAATATCCAGCTGCATCCTGCAATTGTCAACAGGATCAGCAAAATTGCCGTACCGAAAAACATACCAAATACATATTCTGACTGCAGCATAATATCCGGAGATCGGACATAGTTAATCAGAATCCAGTCATTGATCCCTACCTTCATTGCCGAAATATAATAGTTCTTCCCGTTCATGGCAATAGAGGTAGTGAATGAATCTTCGTTTTCTATCTGGGTTTTAATGGATTTTATATTCTGGTTTTGTGCTTCGTTGGTTTTGATGGAGGAAAATAGATTACTGCCGCGTATTAACTGATCACTATTGCAATAAACAATACTGCCATCTGATTTAATGATCTGCGATTGGATCTTTTTAAAGGGCATATGATCTTTAGCAATTTCTCCAAACTTCTCCGTCTTAAAGGTAAAAAATAAAACTCCTGCCACTGTACCATTAGCCGTAAGCGGCTCAGCTACTAAAAATATGTATCCATCTGCATTTTCCGCAGGACACAAAATATCCAGTACATCTGTTTTATTGTTTATAACCTGTTCAAAAATCCTTCGTTTTCCTTCTCCGGATATTATTTCTTTCCAATTGCTGCATGAGACATATTCCAGTTGATAATCCGGATTTTCCCCCTCCATTTTTGTCAGGTAATGATTCATCCATTGATCTTCCGGAGACAGACTGACCGCCTCTATCATACTTTCCATGCCGTATTTTATCGTACTCGCATCATCGGCTATCTTTAATATCTGATTTTTTTGTGTGTCTGTAAAGGAAGTAAGACTTGAATAAATCAACTGATTGAATTCCTGATTCAGCTTTTCCTGCTGACTGGATAAGAAAATAAAAGCAAGGACCAACAAAATAAGAACACTGAACATGCTCACGATCACAGACGTAATCCTGGAGTCTTTTCCGTAGTTCATATAAGTGATCTCCGTTCTGAAAACACGTTTTCTGAAAAAAGCCAGTGGAAACTTTTCCAACCGGCTTTTCTCACTTCTAATATTCATTATATCTCTGCATCAAAGGATTTACAATATGTTTCAGGCTTCAATTCCTCTTAATTTAATATAATCTTTAATCAACCTGGCCGTTTGTTCCAGATCAATCCGGCTTGTGTTAATAATGAGATCATAATTGTTCCAGTCTTCCCAGTTTTCACCGGTATAGTAGCGGTAATATTCTTTCCGTTCCCTGTTAACCTTCTTTACCCGTCTGGCTGCTTCCTTCTCATCAATCTTATCAACTTCCATGGTTCTCTGGATCAGTGTAGGTGTATCTGCATAGACAAAGATCTTCACAAGCCCAGGAACATCCTCTTCCTCACGGCTTAAAATATAATCCGCGCATCTTCCGGCGATAATACAGGACTCCTCTTTCGCCAGTTCCTTAATAACCTGTGACTGAAAACGGAATAAATTCTCCGGTTTTACAATGTCCGCATCTGTGGAGGGCTTGCCAAGCTGCGGTTTTAATCCGCTGACAATCCGGTATAACAGATTATTGCCGGCTTTTTCATCTGCAAGGCGGAAAAAAACTTCTCCAACCGCACTTTGTTCCGATGTGATCGTCAGAATCTCCTCATCATAAAAATGAATCCCCAGTTCCTCTGCAAGAGCTTTTCCCACAATACGTCCACCGCTTCCGTACTGCCTTCCTATGGTGATGATCAGATTACTTTTTTCTTTCATAATGCCTGCCTCCTTTTCCCTTACATGATATATGAAGGTTTTCTTGCTTCTATTGTACTCTATTATGGCAGGATTTACAATTATTATTGCTCTGCAACTGTATTAAAACAGATGGAACCATAAGGTCTGATACTCATACGGTAAGCATTGCCTTCTCCCATTGCCGTTTCCATATAGGAGATGTATTCCTCTGTGATTTCATTGGGAAGAACCGCCATAATAACCCCTGCAAATCCACCTCCGTGAATCCGGCATGCCCCCCGCTTTTTACCAGCGATAAACAATTCCGTAAGAGCAAGAGCCACCGTAATTCCCTGTTCCTGGAAACTGGTATTGGTAAAGCAGTTCTGAAGCCACTTCCAGGAAGAATTTCCGGAAGCAGTAATATTTAAAAGAAATTCGTCAAATCTTCCTTCTTTTAAAGCAGTCACTTCTGCATCCACACGCTTATTTTCTTCAAAGAAATGAAGGGCCCTGAGTACAGAACGGTCTCCTGCAAACTCCCGAACTGCACTTAACTGACCAATCACATCTTCTTCCGTTATATCTGCACAAACCTCTTTTCCAAAAAACTCTGCCACTTTCTTCATCTCTTCAGGAACGGATGAATAATCGGCGCTTAAATCCGCATGTCCCTTTCCTGTATTGACAATAATCAGACTATGGTTCTGGGATGCGAAATCAAAATCAATCTGCTCCACAGCAGGCTTTAACGGGTCCTTAAAATCAATGGTAATCAGACCGCCAACAGCACATGCCATCTGGTCAAGGAGACCGGAAGCCTTGTCCCAATAGACGTTTTCCGCATATCTTCCAATATGTGCATAAGCCACTGTATCCATGCGGCTGTCATTAAAAAATGTGTTCAGTATGGAACATAGAAGCATCTCAAACGAAGCGGAAGAGCTGACACCTGCCGCGCTGATTACATTGCTGGTTATATAGGCATTAAATCCACCGATCTCATAGCCTTTTTCTAAAAATCCCTTTAACAGACCCTTTACTAAATCAATGGTGCCGGCTTTTTTATCGCTTGGAGCCAGATCATCAAGATCTATGGTAAAGCTCTGGTTGTAAGTCACACTGACAATATTAATCAGGCTGCTGTTATTTTTTGCAGCCACACCTACACAGTCCAGATTGATGCTTCCTGCCAGAACTTTCCCGTGATTATGATCGGTATGATTCCCGCTGATCTCCGTACGCCCAGGTGATGTAAATAAAAGAACATCTTCTTCCGGAAAATGATTTTTAAAGTCCTTTACCAGGTTCTGATATCTTAAAATATTCTCTCCTGCCGCTTTTTCGCCATACAAAGCAGTCATTAGTTTTCCTGCCTTTTCGGATTCTAAAAAACGGATTGTTTCATCTGTTTTCATTCTTAAAAATCTCCTTTTCCCCATTCATTGGCATACAAGCGCCATTATCTCGAGTATATCATAAGTGCCAAAGTTTTCACAATATAATATTTTACGAAAAGCTATAAAATAATTTGACTTCCCTCAATCTCTCTTCTATAATGAAACAATCAAAAAACTGGAGGTCAACATGTTCTGGAATGACAAGCCTTACCACGCTCTGGATTATGAACTGAAAATGCAGTATGGGCAGAAAGTCTATAAGCTTGCACTGGATGGCGGTATGACCTGCCCCAACCGGGATGGCTTACTGGGAACAGGTGGCTGTATTTTCTGCAGCGGAGGCGGCTCCGGGGAATTTGCAGAAGCCAAAGGACTTCATACTTCTGTAGCAGAACAGATTCACTCTGCCAAAAAGCGGGTGTCTCTTAAAATGAACGGGGA
The DNA here is from genome assembly GCF_002934545.1 of Lacrimispora xylanisolvens. Classification (GTDB taxonomy): domain Bacteria; phylum Bacillota; class Clostridia; order Lachnospirales; family Lachnospiraceae; genus Lacrimispora; species Lacrimispora xylanisolvens. Next base: position 252,681 of record NZ_PTJA01000002.1, on the reverse strand, counting down.
AAACGGTCTCTATATTGCTTATTTTCAGTCCTACACCAACACTTATGGGTCAGTATCCTATTTGCGTGAACTCTTTACACAGGCTATCTCCCATCCTGATGTGGTTGTTTTATCCATTGCCACAAGACCTGACTGTCTTCCTCCTGATGTTATTCTTTTGTTAAAGGAATTAAACCGGATAAAACCGGTGTGGGTGGAACTGGGGCTCCAGACGATTCATGAATCCACAGCAGAGTTCATTCGGAGAGGGTATCCGCTGTCCGATTTTTATCATGCATGGAAGAATTTAAAAGAAGCAGGAATCACGGTGATCGCTCACGTCATTTTAGGACTTCCCGGAGAATCCAACGATATGATTTTTGAGACCATCCGCTATCTGGGGAATTTAGGTGAACACGGAATCGACGGAATTAAACTGCAACTTCTTCACATTCTGGAAGGAACTGACCTGGCGGATCTTTACAGGAAGGGGACTGTACCCGTATATTCTCTTTTAGAATATACAGATCTTGTCATAGACTGTCTCTCCCTTCTGCCACCATCTGTGGTCATTCACCGGCTGAGCGGAGATGGTCCCAAGGAACTTCTTCTCGCCCCTTTGTGGAGCGGCAACAAGCGTCTGGTACTGAATACCCTGACAAAGCGTTTAAAAGAACGAGGCATCTGCCAGGGTGACAGATACCTCGTCTGAATCAATTGCCGTTATTGTGTATGACACCATTGTCATCGATTGTAATTCCAAAAGACAGATTTTGAAAATACTGATAAAATCCGTTCACCTCTTCCGGTTTTGCCAGCGTTTTGGTAAATCCTGCACCTGAGGTTCCCGGAACAAGAGATAGAGTGGTGGTATTATCCTCAAAATTTACATCTGCCCTCATAAGGGCAGTCTTAGGAATGCTGCTGCCAAAGATAAAATTGCCCAGACTGTAGCAGATTGGCTTTCCCTTGTAATATTCCACTCCCTGAAGAACATGGGGATGGCTGCCCACTACCAGATCTGCACCTGCATCAATCAGCTGCTGTCCCAGCTGCCGCTGATATTCTTTTGGCTTTTCTTCCCGCTCTATTCCCCAGTGAACATAGACCACCACATAGTCACATATACTTCTGGCCTTACGGATTTCCTCAAGAAGTATGGTTGGATCGTATCCGCTTACCATACCTGGCTTTTTGCTGTTGGCCACCCAGTTGGGATCGGGATAAACTCTTGATGCGGCAAGAAAACCGAAGGTTTTCCCATTTACTTCCATAGTCTCAAGCTGTTTTGCACGGTTCATATCAGGTCCTGCGCCCACATAGCGGATTCCAGCTCCATCCAGCGCCGTACAGGTATCTAAAAGTGCATCCGTTCCGTAATCCAGTGTATGATTGTTGGCGATTGTTACGATATCCACACCAATTTCATTCATCATGGAAACCCGGTCCGGATTTAACCGGAATGTAAACTGCTTGTCCGGTGCTGCAGATCCCCGGTTGCTGAATGGGAATTCCTGATTGGCCATAAAGATATCAGCCTTACTGATTTCCCCCCGCATCCCCTCATCCAGCACGCCATTAATACCGCCATTTTTATCATATGCTGTCGTAACATGAGTAGAAAGTAATATATCCCCTGCAAAAAGGAGATGTACCACTGGATTTTTCTCCTGATTTGTAATGGATTCTTTGGATTCTTTTGTATCTTCCGTTACAGTCATAATTTCCTGACTGCTGCTTTCTTCCCGTGCACTCCTGGTATCCTGCTGGGTAACAGAAGACGGATTCGTATCTCCCGCTGCTTTACTGACTGTTTCTTTTGTTTCCTGTCTCTGCTTCCATTCTGTTCCTCCAATCCACCCCGCCAGCACGACAAACAGCAATACGGGAAGGATAATCAGAAACTTCATGGCTCCATTGGTCTTCTTCATTTACTCCTCCAGATTGTTAATAATTTCCACATACTTTTTGCTGGTTCATAACTTTTTCCACAATTATTGATCTTTTTTCCCCATATACGACTGAACAACTCACTTTTCCACAGTTTTTTGTGGATGATTCATAACAGATCCCTTATCTATCACCTGGGATTAATTCCCATTTTTACATCTTACACTGGTTCCATGTTTTTGTCAAATCAGGGAGATTAAGCAAAAAAGCCGGTTTTACAGAAAGGATACACATATCCTATTCTCTGCAAAACCGGCTTTTTTCCTGTATATGAACGTTGTCACACCTGACTTATAATGTCATAATAATTCCGCCGTCATTGGCATATACTGTCGCTACACCTGCTGTTTCAGTAATCATTATGTCCTTAAAAATGCCTCTTTTCAACATCTCCTGCTTTACAAACTCCGCCCGCTCCGGATTATTGCAATGAGCGATTGCCAGTACCTTGTTCCTGGTATCTCCGGCATCCTTCATGGCAATATCAGCCATACGGGTCAGTGCTTTGTTAATTCCCCTGGCCTGATCCAGCTTAATGATCACGCCAGATTCAGCTCCCATAACAGGCTTAATATTAAGCGCAGTAGCAAAGAATGCCTGCAGACCGGTAAGGCGTCCGTTCTTTCTTAAGGTATCAAGGCTTTCCAGAACAAAGTAGGTTCTCATACTCTTTATATAGGCTCTCACCTTATCTTCAATCTCTTCAAAGGGAAGAGATGCCTGGCAGAGAGACTGAATGTAAACAGCTATATTAAGCTGTCCGCAGGAAGCAGAATCGGATCCAAATACGGCAATCTTCTTGCTGTCTTTTCCATGTTCCTCTTCATACAGCTTCTTACCCAGTACTGCACTGTTATAGCTTCCGCTTAAATGCTCGGAAAGAGTGATAACAAAGACCTGGTCCTCTTCACACTCGAATGCCTCTTTATATAATTCAGGAGACGGACATGCTGTCTTAGGAGATTCACTGCTGTTTTTTACCAGCTCAAGAAAACTCTTCTGATCAAACGTCTCGTCATCAATGATCTGTGTATTACCGACCTGTAAAATTAACGGAATGATCTGAAAGTGGGGATCTTTCTTCAGATCCGGCGTCAGGTCCGTACAACTGTCCCCAATGATTTTATAGCTCATATCTATATTCTTCCTCCTGGCACGAAACTTATCATGTAGTATTCATTACTATATATTATAGAGAAACAAAGTTGGTCTGTCAATAGAATATATATGAAAAAAATGGATGTCAAAAACAGCCACCTCCCTTAGAAAGGCCTTCTGTTTTTGACATCCCTTTTATCTGCTGTATTAAAAAATCCTTATTCTTCTGCCATTACTAACATCAGCTCATTGCTTCTTGCAATAAAGCCTGTCATACGCTCCGGTGTGAGAGATCCGTGGCTTAACGCTGCCAGATCGTAAAGCTGCTCACAGATTGCGTTGGTATGAGCACCATCTTTATGTCCTAATACATACTGAACCAGTTTGTTGTTATAGTTAAGAACCAGAGTTTCGCCGCCTGCTCCAAACATAGAAGCATCCATACCAGGCATGGTGTACATCTTCATCATTTCCTGCATCCGTCTTGATTCTTCGGAAACAGTAATCATGGAAGAAACGTTATCATTCTTTAATTTCTCAACCTTAACCTCTAAATTCTCTTTATTTAAAGCTTTACGGAACAGTTCAGTCAAAGCTTCCACATCAGCCTTCATGGCCTCTTTGTCCTCTTCTGTTACTTCTTCTTTAAACGTATCGGATAAATCAGAGTTAATACATAAGAACTTCACATTCTCATTCTTCTGCTCTAAGTATCCCACAAACGGGTTGTCAATATTCTCTGTTAAATAAACCGCATCAAGTCCTGCTTCTTTAAAGAGGTTGATATACTGGCTCTGTTCTTTTTCATTGGTAATATAGAATACTTTGTTCTCATGTTTTTCCTTATTCTCTTCCAGACATTCTGCCAGTGTTAAATACTTGCCCTCCAGATTCTTAAAGAGAATGGAATCATTGATCTTTTCTGCAAATTTCTCATCTTTTAAGCAGCCGAATTTGATAAATGGATTGATATCTGCCCAGTATTTATCATAATTCTCACGATCTGTCTTAAACATTCCAGTCAGCTTATCTGCAACCTTCTTTGTAATATAATCTGAGATCTTCTTAACAAAGCCGTCATTTTGCAGCGCACTTCTGGATACATTCAGAGGAAGATCCGGACAGTCGATAACACCCTTTAAGAGCATTAAGAATTCCGGTATTACTTCTTTAATATTATCTGCGATAAACACCTGGTTGTTGTACAGCTTAATGGTTCCTTCCAGGCTGTCATAGTTTAAGTTCAGTTTTGGGAAATAGAGAATTCCCTTTAAGTTAAACGGATAATCCATGTTTAAATGGATCCAGAATAATGGCTCTTTATAATCATGGAATACCTTGCGGTAAAAGCCCTTGTAATCCTCTTCAGAGCAGTCATTTGGATGCTTATTCCACAGAGGGTTGGTATCATTGACAGCCACCGGGCGCTTATTAATCTTATATTTTTCTTTGGCCGGAGAAACTTCCACTATTTCTTTTTCGCCGTTTTCTTTTTCTATTTCTTCTGTTTTGGCTTCCTCCACAATGGTCTCAACCACAGTATCCTTCTCAGTCAGTTCTTCCTTTTCGATCGTCTCATACTGAGGCTCAGCTGTTACATTGGATAAGTAGATGGCAACTGGCATAAAGGAACAATATTTTTCTAAAACCTCTCTTGCTCTGTATTCGTTACAGAACTCCAGACAGTCTTCATTGAGATAAAGCTTAATGGTAGTACCAGCTTCTTCTTTATCCCCTTCTTCCATCTCATACTCTGTACCGCCGTCAGACTCCCAGTGAACAGGTGCTGCACCTTCTTTGTAGGACTTTGTATCGATGGTTACTTTATCTGCAACCATAAAAGCGGAGTAAAAACCAAGTCCGAAATGTCCGATGATCTGATCTTCGTTGGTCTTGTCCTTATATTTTTCAAGGAAATCCTTTGCTCCGGAAAATGCGATCTGATTGATATACTCATCAACTTCTTCCATGGTCATACCAATACCGTTATCTTTAAAGGTAATCGTCTTTTCATTGGAATCTGTGATTACTTCAATCTTAAACTCCAGATCATCCGGCTTCTGCCACTCTCCCATAACATCAAGCTTTTTCAGCTTTGTGATGGCATCGCTTCCATTGGATACCAATTCACGGTAGAAAATATCATGGTCTGAGTACAACCATTTTTTAATAATCGGGAAAATATTTTCGCTGTTGATTGTCAAACTTCCTGTTTTTGCCATATCAGAACACTCCTTACTCTCTTATTCTATTTTTGTTCCATGACCATCATGGAATTTTTACAATTTATACCTGCAAAGAGTATTTTAATACGCAGAAATGGAATTGTCAATAGAAAATCAGCACTCAAACCGTTTGAGTGCTGATAATGTCATTCTTCCAGATAAACAATCTGGTTTTGCTTTAAAAACTCCTTAAATGCCTGGTCCCATTCCTGATCTAAGGTCTTATCCAGAGTAAAAACAGACACTGAGGTACCTGTCACACAGGTCAGGCGTTCTTCCTCGTATCTGATATTGATATACAGTCCTTTAACCTCATTTGAAGTGAAAGGAATCTTTCGCTGGGAAAGAAAACGCTCCGTATCCTCTTTGGGCATCTGCATTACAATCTTAAAACTCCCAGGCAGCCGTTTGCCCTTGATCAGCGAAAAACAAAAGGGCTTCATCATGGCCCAGGTGGACAGCTCTCCCAAGTCCAGGGCCTCCTTTTCCTCTGCAGTATAATAGCCAGACCGTATGGCTCCGTCAATGGTAAATGTATTAAAGGTAGTGACTGAAGCCTCTTTTACAAGAAAACGGTCAAAAACTTCTCCTACAAACAACTTTGTCGTAAAAGGTTTCATCTCTTCTATATTCAACGCAATCATGGTTTCATTCTCCCCATCCGTATTTTCTCCGTTAACTATACAACGGAAACTCTTCCAATGTCAACGCAGGATTTCACTCTCCCTGTCGGTATTCCAAACCACTCTCTTCTATGCTATAATAGATTCAACGGTTTCAGTCAGAAAACCAATTGAAAATCAGAAAAGAGGATAATGATATGAATCATATGAAACAGCTGGAAGAACTGATTGCTGCATCGGTCTCTCCATACCACTGCATTCAGGCTGCTGCGAAACGGCTTACTGCAGGAGAATTTAAGGAGCTGCCTTTGGCAGAATCCTGGGAATTAAAGCAGGGGGGCTCCTACTACATAAACGCATTTGACTCCACCTTAATCGCATTTACCGTCGGCGATGAGCTGACAGCTGTCCCCCAGCTGAAACTGGCAGCTTCTCATACGGACTGGCCATGTCTGAAGGTAAAGCCATCTCCGGAAGTAACTGCTCTGGAATACGGAAAGCTCAACGTTGAGGTCTATGGCGGTCCTCTCTTAGGTACCTGGTTTGACCGTCCCTTATCCATGGCAGGAAAGGTCAGCGTGACAGGTGACACGCTTATGAATCCAAGGACTATCTTTGTGAATTTCTCCCGCCCGGTACTTACCATTCCCAATCTGGCCATTCATATGAACCGCAATGCCAATGAAGGATTTGCCTTAAATGCACAAGTGGACATGCTTCCTTTAATTGCCCGGATTACTGATGAATTAAACAAAGAAAGCTTTTTTATTGATGCGCTTGCAAAAGAAGCCGGGGTAAAGAAAGAAGACATTCTGGATTATGAAATCTGCATCTACAATTATGAGTCCGGAACCACTCTTGGTTTGCAGAATGAATTTTATTCCGCTCCCAGACTTGATAATATTACTTCCGTTTCTGCATGCTTAAGCGGCATTCTTTCTGATACACATGAGAGTGGAATCCATGCCATCGCCCTGTATGATAACGAAGAGATCGGAAGCCACACAAAACAGGGGGCCGCTTCTGCACTGACTGAACATATTCTGGAAAAGATCTACGCCTCCCTTGGTTATACCAGAACCGACTTTTTAAATGCTTTGTTAAGCGGATTTCTTCTTTCCATGGATGTGGCTCATGCCATTCATCCAAACCACGGAGAGAAATGTGATATCAAAAATCAGATCATGATGGGAGACGGAGTCGCCATCAAACTTGCAGCAAGTCAGGCCTATGCAACCGATGCCACCAGCACAGGCGTGATCGAGGGTATCTGCCGCGCCTTTGATATCCCTTATAAGAAGTTTTCAAACCGTTCCGACGTAAAAGGCGGATCTACTCTGGGAAGCATTTCTTCTGCTTTGCTGACTATGCGCACAGTGGATGTAGGTGTTCCCATGCTGGCCATGCATTCAGCCAGAGAGCTTATGGGTGTGAAGGATCAGGAAGCACTGGTAAGACTGGCAGAAGAATTTTTCAAAGCTTAAATAAAGTCTGTAAAAAATACGTCTTGACCGGATAAAATTCCGTATCAAGGCGTATTCTTCACTTATGGATTATTTTTGCATTCAGTTCTGTTCCTATAATAAACAAGCGAGATTACAATTCCTATAAGAGAAATTCCTGCCAGCACCAGATAACCATGCCGGATGCTGAATGCAGAGGCAATTTTCCCGGTAAAGATAGGAAACGCGGTCATGCCTATGGCATAAACTGCCTGAAAAAGCCCCATGGCAGTGGAACGTTTTTCCGCTTCAATTCCACACATTGCCTCTGAAGTAAGATACGAAAACAAGATACCGGTAGACATTCCGGGAAGTATCTGCAGGAATAAAAGCTCAGTCGCATTTTTCGCCGAAGGTACCAGCACACAATAGACAGATATCATTACAAAGACGGCTGGGATCCAAAATCTGGGACCTCTCTTACAACAGTAACCGGCAGAAGCAAAGGCTGCAAATCCTACTGCCGAAACCATATAAATAATTGAGGATAATCCAACCAATCCATTGGCGGCTCCCAGATCTTTCAGAATCTGATTTGTAAACGACATGGCAGTCGTAAGCTGAATCCCCTGCTGAATCAAAGCCAGAATGGAGAATAGCCACAGCCGTTTTATTTTACATACAGTAATAAGTTCCTTTGCATCAATTTTCCCAGTCTTCCTGCATGGTTCTTTGATTTGAAGCGAGAGAAAAAAGGCAAGAAGACCGGCCAAAACACTAAGAATACAGATTCCTGCCATTCCAATCCTGCTGTATCCCATGGTACTTGCTAAAAAGCCGATAAGCATACCAAAATTATTAAACATCACGATTCTGCTGGTAGCTGACTGCTGGTCTTTTTGTGGAAAATGATTGGTGTAAAACACCATAAACGAAATCCACATGGCGGAAGCAATGCCGGAAAAAAGATTTGCAGCTAAAAAACCCATCCCGTTTCCCCAGAATATCCGGAACAATGATGCCAGGCCGGAAAAAAGAGTTCCTGCCTGGATGAAGCACTTATGCTTTCCTATGGAATCCGCACATAGCCCTATTGGAAAACGAAATACCAGCTGGGTAAGTCCATAAGCACCCAGCACCATTCCGGTAAATGCGCTGCCGACTCCTATAAGAGTCAGATAGGTCGTCTGATATGGAATGTATATGTACTGCGCAAACCAGAACAGGGAAACCATTGCAAGATAGCGGATTTCCTGTTTGCGCGTAAAAATTTGCTCGTTCAATTTCTGCCCCTTCATTTCTTATTTTGATGAGAGTATTCCTCTAATATCCGATGAATATGGACCGTTAAATACATCTCTTCCTGCCTGGACAATCTGGAATCAAATTTTTCCTGAATAAAGATCCCGATTTTTCTGACACAGTCATATTCCCTTTTACAGCTTTCAATTACATGAGTATAAAAAGAATCTTCATATTCATATAAATCCTGACTGCCATTCACAAGCCGCTGTGCAAAAAACCGCAAATGAGTAATGAACCGGGTATAACCGATCCCCTCTTCATTGTAGAGAATGGAAAAGTTATATTTAACGATATCCAGGATCCCCTGAACGGTTTCAAATATGGTCTGGTTGTCTGTACTATAAGAGTTATTTGTTTGTGCATTGATAAAATGAAAGGCAATATTTCCGGCCTCATCCTGAGGCAACTCCACATGCAGCTGCTCCCTCACAAGCTGCAGGGCATATAATCCCACCTGAAATTCCCTGGGATTAAAACGCTTCAATGTCTGTGTATAAAAATTCTGTATTAAAATCCCCTCTTGATATCTTTTTACAGCAAAAGAAAGATGATCTGTAAGTCCCAGATAAATGTGCTCCATCAGAACCATTCCATAAGCCTCAATGGCATAGTCTATCACCTGCTTTGCCAGTTCAAAATAAGTACTGTCAATTTCAGATGCGAGACGGATAATATTCTTGGATATAGACCGGTCTTTTAAGACAAACACTTTCTCAATGTCTTCACTTTTTAAATGATGTCCAATGGATTTATTAAAACCGATTCCCTTCCCCATCAGAATTACCTCTCTGCCGCTGTCGTCAAGTGCCAGCAGCAGAGAATTATTCATTACCTTAACAACCCTCATAACCAAACCCCATTTCTGTTATTTAGAGTTCTTCCCCGTTGGTTTCGATGACGCGCCGATACCAGTAAAAACTGTCTTTCTTAATCCGGCTCATATCTTTTAAGTCATGATCGTCACGATTGACATAAATGAAACCATAACGTTTCTTAAATCCTTCGTGGGAGCTGAGCAGGTCCATAAAGGTCCATGGGGAATACCCCAGCATCTCAACTCCGTCTTCTATGGCCTGACTGCAAGCCAGAATATGTGCCTTTAAGTAATCAATTCGATAATCGTCATGGACTTTTCCGTCCTCTGTCAGAGTATCTGCAGTGCCCAGTCCATTTTCTGTCACGATAAGAGGAAGATGATATTTTTGATAATAATTATTTAATACGGTTCGAAGGCCCAGCGGGTCAATCTGTGCTCCGTATTCACTGGAAGCAAGATGTTCATTTTTCAGATGATGGAAATATCCATACTGATCAAAATCAACCTGATTGATGGGGAACGCTCTTTCTCCCACCGGATGAGCATCATCTGCCGGCAGATACCGGACGCAAAGGGTTCGGTAATAATTCAGGGCAATAAAGTCCATCTTTGCACCCTTTAGTATTTCCTCATCCTCTGGCATCATAATAGGAACGATATTTCTCTCCTCCAGATATCTCATGTAGTATCCCGGATAACAGCCGTAGTAATGCATGTCCAGACAGTAATCCGTCTTAAACCAGTCATTTAACCGGGCTGCCCATACATCTTCCGGACGGTTGCTCTCCGGATATGTACAGGTGGAAGAAACTGCCGGACCAATCTTGCCATTTGGAATGATACAATGGCACGCTTTCACTGCCAGTGCATGAGCCAGGAACATGTGATAATCCATCTGCGCTCTCTGACGGTCAGCCTCCCAGCTGTCTTCGGCGGTAATATTCACTCGTTCATCCACACGGACCATGAGGTTTTGTTCGTTATGAACCTGCCAATAGGTCACTCTGTCACCAAAGGTTTCAAAGCAGATCTTTGCATAGCGCTCAAATGCTTTTACACATTCTCTGGATTCCCACCCATTGTATTTCTCAACCAGTGCATAGGGAAGGTCAAAGTGATATAAGGTAATAAATGGCTGAATGTCATTTTCTAACAGGCAGTTAATGACATCATTATAAAAATCGATTCCTGCCTGGTTCATTTCCCCGTCTCCATCTGGTATGATTCTTGCCCAGGCAATGGAAAAACGGTAAATATTAAGTCCCATCTCTTTCATCAGAGCAATATCTTCTTTCCAGTGATGGAAAAAATCGCTGGCAACTTTACTGTCAGCCTGTAAATGAGAACGCTTAAAGGAGTTTATATCTGCAACCGTGGGTCCTTTTCCGCCTTCATCCCAGCCGCCTTCAATCTGAAATGCAGATGAGGATGCTCCCCATAAAAAGTGATCAGGAAACTTCGTTTTCAATCTGTTCATATTAAAACTCCTTTACTGATTTTTCTTGATGGCAATAACAGACTTCTCAAGAGTTGCCCCTTTTCCTGTAATTCCGGAAACCTGCTGAAATACAGGAGTATTGCTTACAATAATCGGAACAATGGTATCGTAGCCTTCTTTTTTTAATGCATCAATATCAAAGGACAGAATTTTAGTTCCTTTTTTAATATGACTGCCTTCTTCTACAAACTTCTTAAAATGCTTTCCTTCTAACTGAACCGTATTAATCCCAACATGAATGATCATCTCCACCCCATTATCCAGCATAAGGCCAAGTGCATGAAGAGTGGGATAGATTAAGGTTACAGTACAGTCTTCCGGAGCTACTACCTCTCCTTTTTCCGGGATAATAGCAATTCCGTTTCCTAACGCCATAGAGGAAAATACTTCGTCATTTACTTTTGTCATGGAGACGGCTTCACCTTCAATGGGTGAAGATATGAAAAAATCAGCTTCTGATGGATCTAATTCAAGATTCTTTGTAATAGTGGTAACTGGGGTTGCTTCTGTTTTCTTTTTCTTATCTCCCATTTCATCAAATCCAAACAGATAAGTAAGTATCATGGCACCAAAGAAAGAAACGCCTACCCCGACCAGATAGTACACAAATGGTTTCATACCAAATGCCGCATACGTTGCAAAGGTAAGAATTCCGTTGTTTGCAAAGGAATCCCCATATACACCGCCAACGCCCATAATCGCTCCGCCAATGGCACCGCAAATGATGGCGTAAATCATCGGTCTTTTTAAACGAAGGTTACACCCATAAATGGCAGGTTCCGTAATACCGCAAACGGAAGCAGAGATTGCCGCTGATGCCGCCACCGTTTTTAAATCTTTATTCTTGGTTTTTAACATAACACCCAGAGCTGCTCCGCCCTGTGAAAAGTTGGCAGCTCCTGCAAAAGCCAAAAGATTCTGGTGCCCGAACTGAGCGACATCATTAATACCAATTGGAAGAAGTGCTCTATGCGCTCCAAAAATAACAAACACGCACCACATACCGCCGATAAAGGCACCACAGATGGCCGGGCTTAAATTCATCATACCCGTGTAAACAAAGGTGATTGCATTACCGATGTAGATACCAATGGGACCAAACACCATAAAGGTTGCCGGAAGCATAACTAAAAGTGATAAGCCAGGAACCAGAATGATTTTTAAAATTTCAGGAATTACTTTTTCTAAAAATTTCTGCACATAGGAAAGAATGAAAACTCCAATGATAATCGGAATAACGGAGGAAGCATAGCTTGCTTTGGTAATGGTAACACCAAACATGCTTACTACATCTTTCCCAGTCATCAGTGCTACGACTGACGGATAACACATGGTACCGCCAAGAGCCATGGCAATAAATTCATTTGCTTTAAACACCTTGGCACTGGTATAAGCTAAAATAACAGGCATGAAATAGAATAAGGCATCCGTACCAGCCATAATCAGCGTATATGTCTGATTAACCGTAATATCCACACCTTGTTTCGCTGCCATAATCTTTGCAATGGTAAGGAAGCCCTTTAAAAGTCCGGAAGCTGCAATCGCCGGAACCATGGGGGTAAACATAGCAGAAACTGCAATCAGAATCCGATTCCAGATGGACACCTTCTCTTCGCTGATTTCTGTTGTTTCATCTATGGATATCATAGGTATGATGGCATCATAAACCTGGTTTACTTTGGTTCCCAGTACTACCTGAAACTGTCCTCCGCTTTCTACAACAGAGATAACTCCTTCCAGATGCTCGATGGTCTCTTTATTTGCTTTTTTTGAATCCTTTAATTGAAATCTTAATCTTGTAAAACAATGGGTCAGTCCTTTTACGTTTCCAGAACCGCCAACATTGGTCAAGATATCTTTGGCTATTTGATTATAATTCATATACAATTCCCCTTTCAAGTATTTTCTTATCTCCTCATCCGGCCGGAATGACAAAATAAAAAGACCCAATTAAACGAACTCTTTATAAGACAAAATACCCCATCCATCTTATAGCCATTCGTCTAATCCGATCTTGCCTGCATTACCAGTAACACGTCATCATAATGATTTATTCAGTTGTTTTCAACTTACTCATAATATATCATTATTTTTGCTATCTTGCAATAACATTTTATTCTTTTCTTAATCACTGAGGGAATGGAAAAAAATTCCCTCAGTCTGCGATCCCTGTTTATTGCGGCAGCTGCCCCATGGTTTCCGGTAAAACCTCTCTGCTGGATTCCAGGGTTTCAGGAGAGGTTTTATCCCCCTGAATATATCGGTACCCAAACATCCCTCCTGCAGTCAGTACAACCAAAAGCAGAAAGAAACATAAAAAAATGATAACTTTTATGAACGACTCCTGTCCCCGTCTTCCTCTTCGCCTGCGGCTGCGTCTTTTACCACTTCGAATCTCTTCCTGCTTCATTGGTATCCTGCTCTTCCTTCCTTATGGGTCAATCAGAAAAATATTTTTTGTAAATTTCAAAAAAGCTGGTGGTTGTGGTTTTATCATCTTTGGAAAATGTAAGATCCTTCCAGATATTATTGCCAAACGTAACGGGGTTGTCCTGTTTAAACTGGGCATAAATCTGGTCAAATGCTTCTTTTTTCCGGCTGGTATATAAGCCGGACTTTCGTTCCTGGGTAGCTGCTTCATCGTAATCACTGACGCACCGGATAATATAGTATTTACCCTGACTCTCTGTCACCTGGCTGATTTCACCTTCAGCCAGACCAAAGGCCGCATCTTCTAAAGCTCCTGGATGTTCCCCTCTTCCCATCTTCCGTTCAATTACTCCATTTTCCGAGTATTCTCTGGCAATGGCCGAAAAATCAGCTCCCTGTTCCTTCAGCTTTAAAAGGACTTCATCTGCCGCGGCTTTGTCAGACATTACGATCTCTTCCACATCAATTACCTTGGCCTCACTGTCACTGATCTCCAGATTCATGTCCCTGGTGAGTTCTACAACAACTTTATTAGACAGATAATACTCCTCATACATAAATCTTACATCTGACTGGCTCACTCCCATATAAGCAATATCATCAGGAGTCAGGGAATTATAAAATTCCTCTGAAGCCTTGCGCATCTCTTCCTTCTCCCCGCTGGTCAGGGTCACACCCTTACTTTCAGCAAGAAGATTCATCATCTTCATCTCCTGAAGAAATTCTCTTACCTGATCCATGAGATAGGTTTCAAATGTTTGTCCGCCGGGAAGCTCCACCCCCCAGATCTGGCTGGTGTAAAGCTGTTGATATTTATTCCTCTCAGTCGCCAGTATAATCATGGACTGTGGAAGGGTGTATAGCTTTGTTTCCTTGATTTCCGATACAAGGGGGATCTCCGTCTTGCAGCCGGAAAGCATGGCGGATACCGCCGCCGCAATTATAAGGAGTCTTCCCCAGTATCTGCGTAGATTTTTCATACGCACCCCTCTTTCTTATAAAAGCAGCTTTAATATTTTTAATACGCCCTGATTCAAATTGGTATCGGTCTGAAACCGTGCTGCCTCTTTTACTTCTTTTCTGGCATTGGCGACAGCAAAGCTGTAGTATGCCTGATTTAACATCTCAATATCATTTAGCTGGTCGCCAAATGCCATGGTCTCTTCCGGTGTGATGGACAGACTTTCCTGAAGAAGCTTTACCGCCTCACCTTTGTTAGTTCCAGGCCTCATACAGTCCATCCACATATCTCCGGCAATGGTGATCTTTAACCGGTCCCTGTATTTTTCCCTTAACTGTCTGGTATGGCTTTCTACATCTGTTTTCCGGTAGACACTTACTTTAATAAATTCAGACTCAACTTTTGTTAAATCCTCTACCATTTCCACCCGAAATTTATAGCTGTTAACCATCCAGTCAATAAAATCCTTGTCTTTCGTCTCCATATACACCACATCAGGACCGCTGAGCATAACTTCAAGTCCTTCTGTCTTCCTTACATCTTCCACCATATCCATGGCAGTCTTACGTTCAATTGGATTCAGAAACAGATTTCTGCCGTGACAGCCTATATAAGCACCGTTATCAGAAAGATAGAATATTTTTTCTTTCACCGGATCAAAGATGGATTCAATACTGACCCACTGCCTTCCGCTTGCTGCTGCAAACTGAATGCCCTTTGCCCGTAATTTCAATATTACCTCATAAAGCTCAGCCGGAACTTCATATCCTCCGTCTGGCACCAGTGTTCCGTCAATATCTGATACAATCAGTTTTATCATGCTTTTTCCTCCTGCTCACAGATCTGCTTTAATTCCTGATAGACTCGTCCTACAGGCAATCCTACTACATTACTGTAATCTCCGTCAATCCCTTTGATAAAAGCAGCAAACCGCCCCTGGATTCCATAAGCACCGGCCTTATCCATAGGCTCCTCATCTTCTGCATATAATCGGATCTCTTCCGGAGTCATAGGGTATACATGAACATCAGTCCGTTCTGCAAAACTGCGGACTGTGGTTCCATTCGTTCCACAGTAAATCAAAGTCACACCGGTAAAGACCTGATGGGTTTTTCCCTGAAAGGATTCAATCATCTCATATGCTTCCTGATGGCTCTTAGGTTTTCCAAGAATCTTACCTTCAGCTGCCACGACAGTATCTGCTCCGATTACAATCGTTCCCGGCTGCTGATGCCTTGCCACATCCTCTGCTTTTTGCAAAGACAGCTCCATCACTGCATCTTCAGGAACCCTGGTAGTAATCACCTCAATAACCGTACTTGGTTCTATTACAGGATTCAGACTGATCTGGCTTAAAAGTTCTCTTCTTCTTGGTGATGCCGAAGCAAGCACAATCTTATAATCTCTTATCATTAGTGTCCTCTCTCTTCTATTATAATTCCTGACTCATGAAATTGCAAACAGGCGGGACCCGTTACGAATCCCGCCATTCTTTAATATACTTTCAGGCGTCCCACTAAGGACGACTCATCTTCCTCACAGTCTGCTTTCAGCTGCATCCTCATGGTATATACAAAATCGGTTGCATAAAAAACCAACAAAAATATACCTGTAATACGTTGAAAATCATCTGGAATCATACCTGCCGCCTGATTCACAAATCCACTGAGGAAGCGGAAATAAAAGATTCCTAAAAATCCCCAGGCAATGCTGCTCTCCAGACAGATAATTCCTTTGTAGTTAAATGGCTTCCTGCTATAATCCCACCAGAATGATCCAAACAGCTTAATCATCATATAAGCCGTAACGAGCTCCATGAAAGTTGCCATCACCATAGAGGCGAAATACAGGCGCACCGGACTGTCAATGAAAGGGCTTAAAAGCACTGTGGCCCCAACAGATCCAAATCCATATATGATGCAGAACGGTCCGTGTCCAAATCCGCGGTTAAAAACCGGTCTTTTGTTTTCATAGCTAAGTACAGCGCATTCAAGAAGATAACCCAGAAAGCTGAATAGGAAAAAACAGTTTATCCTATGATAAATTGACATATCCAATTTGCCTCCAAAATTAACAATTTTTTAACTTGTTAAAGTATAATATGGATATCTAAAGAAATCAAGGGTTATTTTCTTACGATTCCCCAAAATTTTTCTTTTTTATTAATAATATTGCGCTATCAAAACTGCAAGTAAAATGCCAAGTATGGCTCCTGCTCCAACCTGCAGAGGACTATGTCCCACATATTCCTTTAATTTTTCCTGTAAAATCTCGCCGTTCAGCTTCAGGGGATTTTCTAAGAGAATGCTGTTTAAAAGCTTTGCCTGCTTTCCTGTTTCTCTTCGTACTCCCATAGCATCATACATCACAATCATGGAGAGTACAAAACTGATTGCAAACTCAAAAGAACCGACGCCATAGCGGTAACTGGCGGCGGTCGTCAATGCACAGACCGTAGAGGAGTGGGAACTTGGCATACCGCCGGATCCCACAAGCCTCTCCGGATTAAAACTTTTATTAAGAGCCAGGTCGATCAGTGTTTTTAACACCTGCGCTACCAGCCAGCCGGTAACTGCAGTCACTAAGACCTGATTCTTTAGAATCACTTCCCAAAATTTCATGGTTTCCTCCATCTTATGCCGCGCTCTTCCTGCCAAAACCGTACAATATCCAACGCTTAATCCTTGCAGTAGTTTCCACCAGACCACATAATTTATCTGCATAAATTATTACCATTCCGCCTTTCGTTTTGGGCGGAACCGGTGTAAGCGGCCACATATGCCGCAGGATCATGTCCTTCTCATTCTCCGTTAAATCGAAATGCTTCACTGCATTCTTTAAAGCAGCCCTTGGATGAGTAAAACCATGGAAACGTTCCCCGGTCTCTCTGGCGTGAGTATGCCAGTCATATAGAAAGAAATCATGAAGCAGACCTGCTCTGGCTGCTTCTTTATATTCCCAACCTAATTTTCTGCATATGCAGTAGCTTAAATAGGACACCTTAATGCAATGAGCCTTGCAGGTAGTATCTCCATGCTGCATATAATGATCCATGGACTGGAATACCTTGTGGTCTAAAATATCCTTCACACAGGCAAGGTATTCCAAATCCATATTATAGTCTTCCCGTTCCACCCAGGAGGCATCTTCTGCCCACTTTATGGCTTCCTGCTCTTCCTCAGGGGTTAAATACAAGTTTTTCATGGTTATTTAGTCGCTTCCTTCTTCATAGTGTGGACCGGCTTAACAGCCAGTCAGCCAGTCATATAATTCCTGATACTTCATGGCTGAAGTTTTCCAGGAATAATCCTTTGACATAGCCCGGTCGATAATTTTGTTCCACTCACGTCTCTTATCATAATAAATGCGCTGTGCATAGCGGACGGCACCAAGCATCTCATGAGCATTGTAGTTGGCAAAGGAAAATCCCGTGCCCTTACTCTCATACTCATTATAGGGTTCTACCGTGTCTTTTAAACCTCCGGTTTCCCGGACAACAGGTACAGTGCCGTATCTGAGTGCCATCAGCTGGCTTAAACCGCAGGGTTCAAACAAAGACGGCATCAGGAATGCATCACAGGCAGCATAAATCTTATGAGACATAGCCTCCGAATAATAAATATTGGCAGAAACCTTATCCGGATACTTCCATGCATAATGGCGGAACATATTTTCATACCGCTCTTCTCCGGTACCAAGAATAACCAGCTGGATATTGTCCTGACATAATTCATCCATGACACACTGGACTAAATCAAGTCCCTTCTGGTCAGTCAGTCTGGAAACGATTCCAATCATAAACTTACTTTCATCCTGCGCCAAAGAAAGTTCCTTTTGAAGCGCAGCTTTATTTTTTTCTTTCTCCTTGCGGAAATTACGCAGATTATAGTTTTCTACAATATACGAATCCGTCTCTGGATCAAACTCGTCATAATCAATTCCGTTTACAATTCCTCTTAAACTGCCTTCTCTGGCCCGCATCAGACCGTCAAGGCCTTCCCCATAGAAAGGCATCTTTATCTCCTGAGCATAGGTCTCGCTGACTGTTGTGATGGCATCTGCATATACTATGCCACCCTTTAACAAATTCCCATCCTTGTAAGCCTCCAGTTTATCAGGTGTAAAATAATAATCAGGCAGACAGGTCAGTGCCTGTATGGTCTTTACATCCCACACACCCTGGAATTTTAAATTGTGAATGGTAATTACCGACTTCATGTTCCGGAAGAAATCTCCTTCACGAAAACGGTCCTTTAACAGAACAGGTATTAAACCGGTCTGCCAGTCATGGCAATGAACCACATCCGGCTGAAATCCGATTACCGGAAGAGAAGACAAAGCGGCTCTTGAAAAAAAGCAGAACTTTTCTAAATCCTGATACCATTCTCCGTATGGCTTCGGACCCTGGTAATAGCCTTCATTATCAATGAAATAGAAGGTGATTCCGTCCCAGACACACTGAAGAATCCCAACGTATCTGCTTTGTCCCAGATAATCCATATAGAAATGATCCACATAAGTCATCTGGTTTCTCAAATCTTCTTTGATACAGAGATATTTGGGAATCATAACTCTCACATCATAATACTCCTGATCAAAGCACTTGGGAAGGGATCCCACTACATCTGCAAGACCACCCGTTTTAACAAAAGGTACTGCCTCCGATGCAACGAACAAAATCTTCTTCATCCAAAAACCTCCCTTATCCTTATCCCTTCCGGGCATTGTCTGTTATGCTATAGTATACTGCATTTTCAGAAAATAAGGAAGTATCTTTCCCTTAACTTTTATGAAAGTTTTTTGTAATCAAGCCTTATTTTATCAGCAATGAGTGCAATAAACTCGGAATTGGTTGGTTTTCCTTTTCCTGTACTAACGGTATATCCAAACAGCTCGTTGATGGTATCCATCTTTCCACGGCTCCAGGCCACTTCAATGGCATGGCGGATGGCACGCTCAACACGGCTGGGTGTGGTCTGATGTTTCTTTGCAATGGAAGGATAAAGAATCTTAGTCACAGAGGTAAGCATCTCCTGATCCTGTACCGATATCACAATGGCATCCCTTAAATACTGATATCCCTTTATATGCGCCGGAATTCCGATTTCATGAAGCATCTGTATTACATCATTTTCTAAATTCTGCTCCATGTATTCTGTCTTATTGACATAAGGTTTCACCTTTTTCATACCCTGGAGACTTGGTGTTTTCGTCTTTCTCTGCCCTACTCTTCGCACCTTATCGACGATAACTTCCTTGTTAAACGGCTTCATTATGTAATAATTCGCCCCCATTCGGAAAGCATCTTCGGTAATATTCTCACTTCCTGCGGCGGTTACCATAATAAATGAGGGAATCTTTGTCACAGCACCGTTTCCTCTTACCCGCTCCATTACTGTAATTCCGTCCATTCTCGGCATAATCACATCCAATAAGACAACATCCGGATTTGTTTTGAGGATCATGTTATAAGCGTCTTCGCCGTTATCCGCTCTTCCCACTACATGAAAATCCTCCTCTCCTTCCAGTATATCATTCAGCAGATTTAAGGTCTGCAGGTTATCATCTGCAATAGCGATACTGATTTCTGACATATTGATACTCTCCTCCTGATTCTTCAAAATAAATGAAAACTAGTGTATAGCCATTATAATCTTGCCCTAGCTTATGCCGCAACGTGATTCTATCGCATTATTCGACAGGAAAAACGTTTATTTTATCGAATATGGGATTCTGTCTGAATTGTCCCACTGTCGAATGAAGAAAAGGTCTTGCCCGGTCTGAATCCACGTTTCCCCCTTTTTTTTACCGGTGTTGAAAATTGAAACTACTTGTCGTCAAAAAAACATGAAAAACAATGCTGCTATCTCTTATACTAACACATAAAAAATAGGATGAAAAGCTTTTCACTGAGATTGGGTCTATTTTTTATCAATAATAATTTAAGCATTATGCTGATAAAATTATTATTTTATTTTTTTTTATTATCGAAAAAGCACAATAACACTTGCCCCTTCCTGAATAAATGGATATAATTGGTACTGTATAAAAATTTTAGGGGGAAATACAAATGAAAGAACAAAATGATTTCAAGCCGTACATACCGGCTGAAAAGGTCACACCGGAATTTACTGTTACCTCTATTGTTCTGGGTATCATTCTGGCTGTTGTCTTCGGCGCTGCAAATGCCTATCTGGGTCTCCGCGTTGGTATGACCATCTCCGCATCGATTCCTGCCGCAGTCATCTCCATGGGTGTGATCAGGGTCATGATGAAGAAAAACTCCATATTGGAAAGCAACATTGTTCAGACGGTGGGTTCTGCAGGAGAATCTCTGGCTGCAGGTGCTATCTTTACACTGCCAGCTCTTTTTTTATGGGCTGCAGAAGGAAAAATGGACGAACCTGGTATTCTGGAAATTACACTGATCTCTCTCATTGGAGGGATTCTGGGTGTCCTTTTCATGGTTCCGCTTAGAAACGCACTCATTGTAAAAGAACATGGAATTCTTCCCTATCCGGAAGGAACCGCATGTGCTGAGGTACTTTTAGCCGGCGAAGAAGGGGGTGCCAATGCTTCTACGGTATTTGCCGGAATGGGTTTTGCCGCTGTTTTTAAATTTATCATTGATGGGATCAAACTGGTGCCGGGGGAAGTTTCCTTCCGTGTGAAGGGCTATGCCGGTGAGATTGGTACACAGATTTACCCTGCCGTCATGAGCGTGGGATATATCTGCGGACCCAGGATATCTTCCTATATGTTTGCAGGAGGTATTATCAGCTGGCTGGTATTTATCCCGGCAATTGTTCTTTTTGGAGCCGATTTAACCCTGTATCCCGGTACTGTTCCCATTGGGGAGCTGTTTGCTGCCAAAGGAGCCGGCGGTATCTGGGGAACCTACATCCGTTACATTGGTGCAGGAACACTTGCAGCAGGCGGTATTATCAGTCTTGTGAAATCCCTTCCGTTAATTATTCGTACATTCCGGGATGCCATTAAGGGACTCGGACAAAACAATACGGGCAGCGGACTGAGGACCGAGCAGGATTTAAGCTTTCAGGTAATATTGGGAGGAATCGTACTTCTCACCATTCTCGTCTGGCTGATTCCAGTCATACCTGTGACTTTGGTAGGTGCCATTATTGTTGTAATCTTCGGATTTTTCTTTGCTACCGTGTCTTCCAGAATGGTAGGTCTGGTAGGAAGCAGTAATAACCCTGTTTCCGGTATGGCCATTGCAACGCTTCTGATTGCAACCATTACCTTAAAAGCAACCGGGGACAACGGTATTCATGGTATGAAAGGTGCAATTGCCATTGGTTCTATTATCTGTATTGTTGCCGCTATTGCCGGCGATACGTCACAGGATTTAAAAACAGGTTATCTCCTTGGAGCCACTCCGAAAAAACAGCAGATCGGTGAGCTGATTGGAGTAGTTGCTGCTGCTTTTGCAATAGGCGGCGTTTTATATCTGTTAAATGCAGCGTGGGGCTTTGGCTCTGAGCAGCTGGGTGCACCTCAGGCAATGCTGATGAAGATGATTATTGAAGGAGTTATGGAAAATAATCTTCCCTGGCCGCTGGTATTTATGGGAGTCTTTTTAGCTGCAGCTGTGGAGATTGTGGGAATTCCGGTCCTTCCTTTTGCAATCGGTGTGTATCTTCCCGTTCAGTTAAATGCATGTATTATGGTAGGTGGTCTGGTACGCTTATATTTTGACAGAATAAAAAAAGAAGACAAAAAAGAAAAAGATCAGTTAATCAGCGACGGAATGCTTTACTGCTCCGGAATGATTGCAGGCGAAGGTCTTGTGGGGATCCTGCTGGCACTTTTAGCGGTATTTGGTTTGGACAAGGCTCTGGATCTGTCCTCAAAATTAAATCTTCCTTCTTCTGTTTTGGATCTTGGCAGTCTTATTTTATTCGGACTTGTGGTCTTAAGCCTGCTTAAATCTACAGTCTGGAAGAAAGTAAAAAAATGAAACAGAACAGTGAAAAAAGCAATAACTATCTGGATAAGATCCCCATTCGGACTGAACATATACTCTGGTCTGTAGAAGAAAACGGTCTGGTGACACTGGATGTGGAAAACAAAGGCATCTTTCACCGGTTTGCCCAAAGATTTTTTCATAAACCAAAAGTCAGCCACATACACCTGGATCCTATGGGAAGCTTTGTATGGTGTCTCATCGATGGCAGCCGGGATATCCTCAGCCTTTCTGCCTTAGTAAAGGAGCAGTTCGGAGAGGAAGCATCTCCACTCTACGAACGACTGTCCAGGTACTTCCATATCCTGAACAGTTATGGATTTATTACCTTCAAAAAATAAAAAGGAAAAGAAAAGGACGGCACCGTAAGAATATTACGATTCTGTCCTTTTATTTCCTGGCAAATATTGTTAATGATTGATCATATTCTCGATAAAGATACCATAGCCTCTTGTTGAGTCCTGTATAAAAACATGAGTAACAGCTCCTATCAGCTTTCCATCCTGTATGATAGGACTTCCGGACATACCCTGAACAATTCCCCCGGTCAATGCCAGAAGATCGGGGTCCGTAACTTTTATTACCATTCCCTTGCTTTTATGAGTGGTGGAGTAATCAACCCGCTGGATTTCTATTTCGTAATCACGCACTTTTCCAGAAACATCACTTCTTATATAGGCTTTTCCCTTCTTCACATCCTGCCGATAACCGATGGGTAGGGCATCCTGTGAAATTCCCTGCTTAAAGCGGTCATTTACTGTACCGAAAATACCTTCTTCTGTATTTTCTTTGATTGTTCCCAAGTTGGATCCCGGACCATAATAGATGATTCCGCTCATAACACCTGGTTTCCCAAAGGTTCCTTTTTCGATTCCCAAAATTGCTGTTTCATAGAGAGAACCATCTGTGATCTGGACTACATTCCCGGTATCACTGTCACTGATTCCATGACCCAGTGCACCAAACTGTCCGTTCATATCCACATAGGTCATGGTACCTATTCCCTGAGTGTCATCTCGAACCCAGACTCCCAGTTTATAGGATCCGTCCTCTGTTTCTATGGGATTCATCTTAATATCAATGTTATCATCGCCTCTTCTGACCTTTAAAACAGCTTCCGATGCGCCGATTTTATTCAGCTCATTCATCAGTGTTTCCTTGTCGCTAAGCGGGATGCCATTGATAGATTCCAGATAATCCCCTGATTGTAAAACTCCAAATGCTGGCTCTACAACCATTCCATCTTTTTTCGTTACGTCTCCTGTACCGATTACCATGACTCCATTTGATTTTAAATAAATTCCAACTGGAGTACCGCAAGGAACAGCGTATTTGGTATCAACTACATTTACCTGAATATCTTTTAACTGTATCCAGCCGAACAGCTTTAATCCCAGCTTATAGCTTCCCAGATTCTTGGAATACACGGAAAACGGCTGATTCACCTGAAGGTGAATTTGATCGGAAGGAATATTGGAACCGTTGTTCAGTACCACTTCCTCGCTGTCGGAATGCAGCGTCACATCAAAAGGCATGGAGAAATGAAACTGTTCTTCTTCTGCTGCAACGATGTTCAATTTGTCCGGAATGACCCGCTTCATATAAAACCAGGTAAATCCGATACAAAAGATCAGGCTGATCCAGAACGCCCTTACAATTAGTTTATGAAATTTCTTTTTTGCCATCTCACATACCTCCTTAGAAGAATAAAGGAGACAATTTTTTGACTCCTCTCATAGTATGTGAGAATTCGTTAAAAACACTCTGTCATATTTTAGTTGAATTCATTTAATTCTGGTGTTTGGACCAGTTATGACTTTTTTAACTTTTTTTCGGCCGCAAGACGCTTCATCTCTCTGGCATTACCTTTTACTGCATCCGTAATCTCTGCTCCGCCAAGGAGCCTTGCAAGTTCTTCCACAATTTCCTCATCCTGCAGTGCCTGGATTCCTGTGGTGGTTTTTCCAGCCTCTGCCGATTTTTTAATTTCAAAATGAGCATCTGCCATGGCTGCAATCTGAGGCAGATGGGTAATGCAGATAACCTGATGATTGGCTGCTATATAAGAAAGCTTTTCTGAAACCTTCTGTGCGGTTCTTCCGCTGATACCGGTATCAATTTCATCAAAAATCAGGGTTGGAATATCGTCAGAATCAGCCAGAACTGTTTTGATTGCCAGCATAATTCTTGACATCTCACCGCCGGAAGCTACGGATTTTAAAGGCTTTAAGGCCTCCCCGGGATTGGCAGAAATCATAAATTCCGCTTCATCAAAACCGTTTGCCGTATAATGATCCAGTCTGCTAAATTCCATATCAAAATTAACATCAATAAAATTTAAATCATGTAAGCCTTCTTTAATCTTTACTGTCAGTTCTTTTGCTGTTTCTTTCCTCATACAGGATAATTGTCCGCATAAACCTTCTAATTTATCCTCAGTCACAAGAATCTCTTTTTCTGTCTGCTGTTTTAAACGGTCATAATCTTCCAGTTCACCCAGCCTGATTCTCTTTTCGTCCAAATTTTTGAAAATGACGTCAACACCTTTTCCATACTTTGCTTCCATGTTATGAATTAAGTCAAGACGCTCCTCCATTTTCTGGAAATCTTCTTCATCAAAAGACAAGTCCTCCAGATAAGAGGTGATTTCATGATTAATGTCGCTTAAAATGGAGTCCACATCAAAAAGCTGGTCTCTGATGGTAAGCAGGCGTTCATCATAGACAGCCGCTGCTTCCACCTCTTTTAAAGCCCGCCCTGTGACATCGGAATTGACTGCATCATAAGCCACAGAAAGACTTTCCATAATTTTTTTCCCATGAAGAAACAGACGGTACTTTGAGGATAGTTCTTCCTCTTCTCCCTCTCTTAACCCTGCATTCTCAATCTCTTCTATCTCATAGCGGATAAAATCCATCTCCCGCAGTCTGGTATCCTCATCAAGCTGAAATGACGCAAGCCGTTCCTTTAACCGGATATATTCTCTGTAGGTCTTAGCAATATTCATTTTTAGCTCGTGGGACTTTTTCTCCTGGTAACGGTCCAGGATCTCCAGATGTACTGATTTGTAGAGTAAAGACTGATGTTCATGCTGTCCATGAATATCGATGAGAAGACCGGTGATATCCCGCAGTTTCCCTGCAGTTACTGTTTCATCATTAATTTTGCTGAGACTTTTAGACGGCATGATTTTTTTAGAAATAATAACAATGCCGTCCTGGTCGGGAAATACATCCATTTCTTTTAACAGATGGATCTTTCTTTCATCGCTGACGGTAAAGATCAGCTCTATGTAGGCGTATTCTGCCCCGTTTCTGATCATATCCTTTGGTACCTTGCCACCTAAGGCAATGGTTACCGAGCCGATAATAATGGATTTTCCGGCACCTGTTTCACCAGTTAAGACATTCAGTCCCTCTTTAAACTCCACATCGGCTTTTTCAATTAATGCTAAGTTCTTTACGTGTAATTCTGAAAGCATGGCTTGCCTCCTTTATCCCGTAATGAGTTTTTTCAGTTTATCCATCATGAGTATGGTGTCATCTACAGTCCTGATGGCACACATGATGGTATCGTCTCCTGCGATACAGCCTACCATTTCGCTGAAATGAAGGGCATCTAACGCTGCTGCCACTGCCATGGCCATTCCGGATACAGTCTTGATTACCAGTATATTCTGCGCCATATCCATGGATAAATAACCATCTCTTAAAATACGGATGTATTTATCGCTGAATGATCCCTGATTCTGAAGTACCATATAACGCTGTTTCCCTGATTCTGACTGCACCTTTGTCAGCTTTAACTCCCTGATATCTCTGGATACAGTCGCCTGTGTTACTGCAAAACCAGCCTGATTTAAATAATCCGCCAGTTCTTCCTGGGTTTCAATTTCATACTTCCCAATCAGTTCTACTATTTTGCTATGTCTTTCCAGTTTCATCGTGTCACCTCCTTATATACCCGCCATCTTGTTTCGAAGATTATCTAAAAATGATAAATTTTTTAATTTGACTAATATGGTCTTGATCTGGGCGCGCTCCATATCGATCCAGTCCCCAGGTAAAAGACTGACTGCCGAATCTCCGTCAAATACTGCTGCCTGGCTGATTCCTTCCTGTCCCACGATTTCAATCCTGATTTTGTCTTCTGCAGAAAGCACGATGCTTCTGGCATTGAGGGCATGGGAACAGATGGGTGTTAGCACCAGCATCTTGGAATCAGGGACTATGATGGGCCCGCCTGCCGATAAATTATAGGCAGTAGAGCCTGTGGGCGTCGCTGCTATCAGCCCGTCCGCCCGGTACTCCGTTAAGAATTCCCCGTTTACATACACTTTAAACTGAAGCATCTTTAAGTATTCGCCCCGTGTTATGACGATTTCATTAAGGGCGATATCCCGGTAAATCTCTTTTCCGTCCCTGAATGCACTTCCGCTCAGCATCATCCGCTCTTCCAGCTTATAGTCATCGTTAAACAGGGCTGACAGCGCCGATTCAATGTCTTCTGTTCTGGAAACCTGGGTTAAATACCCCAGAGTCCCTCTGTTAATCCCAAGAATGGGTAAATTGCGTCCGGATAAATCTCTGGCTGCCTGAATTAATGTACCGTCTCCCCCCAGAGTAATCACGCATTCCGTTTCCTTTGGCACCATGGCTGAGTCAGTGTAATGCTTACCTGCCTGCCAATCTACCTTTTCTCCTCTGCCGATCAGGCAGACTGCTCCCCTGGCAGTGAGAAATTCCCGGATCTGCTCCGCGGTTTCACGGGCTCCTTTTTTATCCGGATTCATGATTACGTAAAAATGTTTCATTTCAGACTCCTTATTTGCCTTCGCTTAAGTCTTTGTGTGCCTCTTCCACCACTTTTTCCGGATTAACGCTGTAATCAGGAAAGTTCTCCCCAGCGGGATGATTTTTAAGATGAAGCAGATATTCTATATTCCCTTCCGGTCCCTTAATGGGAGAAAACTCCAGATGAAGAATTTCAAATCCAATGCTGATTCCATAAGAGATCACGGACTGGATTACTTCCAGATGAACCGATTTTTCTCTTACCACTCCCTTTTTGCCAACCTTTTCACGGCCTGCTTCAAACTGAGGCTTAATCAGACAGACAATCTCTCCGTCTTCTGACAAAAGGTTTTTAACCGGCAAAAGAACTTTTGTAAGAGATATAAATGATACATCAATGGATGAAAACTCAATCCTGTCCTTAATATCCTCTGGCGTTACATAACGGATATTGGTCTTTTCCATACAGACTACCCGTTCATCGTTGCGAAGCTTCCACGCAAGCTGCCCATGCCCCACATCAACTGCATAGACTTTCACCGCACCGTTTTGAAGCATGCAGTCCGTAAAACCTCCGGTAGAGGAGCCCACATCCATGCAGACCTTTCCCTCCAGCGTAACATCAAAATGGGTCATGGCCTTTTCAAGCTTCAATCCGCCCCGGCTTACATATTTTAAAGTGCTGCCTCTCACTTCAACGAGTGCAGTTTCTTCAAATGTGGAACCGGCTTTGTCCTCTTTGTCACCGTCCACGTATACGATTCCGGACATGATGATGGCTTTCGCCTTTTCCCTGGACTCTGCATGTCCCTGTTTTACTAATAGCACATCCAACCGTTCTTTCATTTACTTCATCTTATCCTTCCATTCTCTGTTCTGCCGCTCCATATCCAGGTATTCCTTTTTCATGCGCCAGATTATGGAATCGCTGTCAATCCCAAGTCCTTTTCGAAGCAGAGAAACGTTGCCGTGCTCCACGTATGCATCCGGCAGGGCAATGTTTAGTACCTTTACTTTTGGATAGTGTTCATGGATATAACCATTGATCAGGCATCCATACCCACCCTGGAGCACATTCTCTTCCATGGTCACAATCAGCCAGTGATTTTTTGCCAGGTGATCAATGAGTTTTTTATCAAAAGGCTTAATAAAGCGACCGTTTGCAAGAGTACAGTTCCAGCCTTCCGCTTTTAATTTCTGCCTTACATGCTCTCCTGTGCTTACCATACTGCCTACTGCCAGAAGGGCAATATCGGTTTCTTCATAAATGATTTCGCCTTTTCCGTATTCAATGGGGGCTTTAAAATCTTCCAGCCCCTGATAGGCTTCCCCTCTGGGATAGCGTACTGCAATGGGACTGTCAAGAGAAAATGCAAACTCCAGTCCATTCGCCAGCTCCCAGTCATTTTTAGGTGCAAAAATGCTCATATTGGGTATGGCACTTAAAAAGGACAGATCAAAAATTCCCTGATGGGTCTCTCCATCGCTGCCTACCAGTCCTGCCCGGTCAACTGCGAATACAACAGGAAGATTCTGTATACACACATCATGAAGTACCTGATCAAACCCTCTCTGCAAAAAAGAGGAATAAACAGCTACTACCGGTTTCAAACCGCCTGCTGCCATTCCTGCCGCCGAAGTCACTGCATGCTCTTCTGCAATCCCCACATCAAAAAAGCGGTCCGGATACAGGTTTGAGAACCGTTTCAATCCGGTTCCATCCGGCATCGCAGCAGTTACCGCTACAATCTTCTTATCCTCTTTTGCCAGACGGCAGATTGTTTTAGAAAACACATCTGTATAGCTGAATACTTTTTTTTCTTTTTTAGACTTTCCAGTAAGGATATCAAAAGGGTCCACTGCATGAAACTTGGATGGATTGTTTTCTGCAGGTGCATATCCTTTCCCTTTTTTTGTAATAACATGAACCAACACAGCATGATCCAGCTTTTTCGCCTCTCTCAGCGCTCTTGTTAAAGCTTTCAAATTATGACCATCTACCGGTCCCAGATAGGTAATTCCCATGTTTTCAAACAGCATTCCCGGTATGAGTAGCTGCTTTATCCCATTTTTTGTACGACTGATTCTGTCTATCAGTGTATCTCCAATAACCGGAATTCTTGATAGCATGTCAGTAACATGTTTCTTTAAATCCAGATATCCATTCCCGGTACGAATACTATTTAAATAGGTGGACATGCCGCCTACATTTTCGGATATGGACATATTATTGTCATTGAGAATAATAACAAAATTTTTCTTCATCTGGGCTGCATTATTCAGTGCTTCATATGCCATGCCTCCAGTCAGGGAACCATCTCCGATAACTGAAACCACAAAATGGCCTTCCCCCAGCACATCTCTTGCCTGGGCAAGTCCCAGCCCGGCAGAAATAGAAGTAGAGCTGTGTCCGGTATCAAAGGCATCACAGGGGCTTTCCTTTCTCTTCGGAAAACCGCTCATGCCGCCGTACTGGCGCAGTTCATCAAATTCCATTCTTCTTCCGCTTAAGATCTTATGGGTATAGGACTGATGCCCTACATCCCAGACAATCTTATCCATTGGCAGATCAAAAGCAAGATAAATTGCCATGGTCAGCTCCACAACTCCTAAATTGGAGGCCAGATGACCGCCTGTGGTACTTATCTTTTCTATTAAAAAATCACGGATTTCCTGACTTAATATGGTCAGCTCCTGTTTGGAGAATTTCTTTATATCATCAGGTCCGTTAATCAGTTCCAGTATCATAATTTTTTAATCCTTTATTTTTCCCGGTTAACCAGCATCCGGATCAGTTCTTCCAGAAAGCGGTTCTCTCCCGGCAGCTTTTGAAGGCAGGCAACTGCTTCTGCGGAAATTCTCTCCACAGCCATCTTCGCCTGTTCCAATCCCTCCAATGTTACATAGGTGGTTTTATTATTTTTTTCATCGCTGAATACGGGTTTTCCCAATACTTCGGCATTGCTTGTCACATCAAGAATATCATCCTGAATCTGAAAAGCAAGTCCGATTTTTGATGCCATCTCTTCCACTGCCTTTAACTGGTCTTCACTGGCTCCGCCAAGGAGCGCACCGATCATCATGGAAGCCTCTAAAAGAGCTCCGGTCTTTAACCGGTAGATAAAGTCAAGCTTGTCGCCTGGAATCGGCTTTCCAGCCAGTTCCACATCTACCGTCTGGCCGCCTATCATCCCGAATATACCTGTCTTTTGCGCCAGAATACCCATAGCCCTGGCGACCCGGTCCGGCCTGTCCGAATAGTTAAGTGCCTTGGCTGCTGTCTCCATGGAATAAATTAAAAGACCGTCACCTGCCAGCACCGCCATATCATATCCAAATTTCACCCAGGCAGTGGGAAGTCCTCTGCGAAGGGTATCATTATCCATACAGGGAAGATCATCGTGAATCAGAGAAGAGGTGTGAATCATCTCTATGGCTGCCATAAATGGCTCTATCTCTTTTCCCAAACCTCCAAAAAGGCGGTATGTCTCTCTCATCAGCATAGGACGCAGCCGCTTTCCGCCTGCCCGCATACTGTAATCCATTGCCTCAAGAACAGTGCTCTGATGTCCCTCTACAGCCGGAAGGAAACTTTCCACAATCTCCCACACATCTTTGGTCCGTTTCAGCAACTCATCCTCAAAGTTCATGTTCTTCACCGTTTTCCTCCAGTACAATTATCTTTTTTTCCACTTTATCTATTTTATCATTGCAGGACTTAACAAGTTTCATACCTGTCTCGTAATATTCAAAGGATTCCTCTAAGGAGCTCTCTCCGCTTTCCAGCTTTTTGATCAGCTCCTCCAAGTCCTTTAAGGTCTCTTCAATGGTTCTTTCTTTTTTTACTGCCATAAGCCTGTTTCTCCTTATTTTTCTGCCTCTGACACTGTTAGTGGCTCCACTCCTGATACCAGAGCATGGATAGTTCCATCCCGCAATTTAAGACGAAGAGCATCTCCGGTCTTTACCTGCATGACAGAATCAATCCTGTGATTCCCTGAATCAGTGATAAAACCGTAGCCGCCGCCTATTTTAGCCAGCGGGGAACAGGCATGAAGGCGTCCGGCAAGAAGTTCCAGCCTGTGCCTGTCTCTTAAAGTCTGCTTCTCAATAAGCTGACTCATCTTAACAGCGGATTCGTCAAGTTGCCTGCGCTCCGCCTCAATCTGCTTTAAAAGAAGGCTTTTCAGCTTCTCTTCCAGATCATGAAGACGCTGGCGCTGCTCACGAATGCTTCGCTTCGGATCAAAGTACTTTAACTTTAATCCATATTGGTTCACAGAGAAACGATACCGCTCCAGCTTTCGCTCCATCATGGTTTTTAATGTATACCGGATGGTCTCTGTCTGTTCTTTAAACTGTTTATAATCAAATACTGCCAGCTCTGCAGCTGCCGATGGGGTGGGGGCACGCATGTCCGCAACATAATCTGCGATGGTCACATCGGTTTCATGACCGACTGCAGAAATCACCGGTACCGAGCAGTGAAAGATTGCTCTGGCAACCGCTTCTTCATTAAAAGCCCATAAGTCTTCAATGGAGCCGCCCCCTCTTCCCACAATGAGAACATCAAGTCCCATCTGGTCTAAGGTCTCAATTCCTTTTACAATACTTTCTGCAGCACCGCTTCCCTGCACAAGTGCGGGGTAAAGATAGAGCTGCACAAAGGGGTTCCGCCTGGCGGATATATTCATAATATCCCGGATCGCAGCGCCTGTGGGGGCAGTTACCACACCCACACGCCTTGCATATCTGGGGATTTCTTTCTTGTATTCAGGGGAAAACATCCCCATCTCTTCCAGTTCATTACGAAGCTTTAAAAAACGTTCGAATAAATCTCCCATTCCCTCTTTCGTAATTTCCTGGGCGTAAAGCTGATATCTTCCGTCTCTTTCATAAACCTCGACGCTTCCCTTTGCAACGATCTGCTGTCCTTCTTCCAGATGAAAGGAAAGACCTTTTCTGGATCCGGCAAACATCACTGCCGAAATAGAAGAGGCTTTGTCTTTTAAGGTAAAATAGATATGACCGGAAGTATGATATTTGCAGTTGGACACTTCCCCTTTGATGGAAATCCGGTTCAGAGCAAAATCCTGGGCAAACATGTTTTTAATATAAGCATTGATCTGGGTTACGGAATAGACACCTGCCATACTTACACCAGCTTTGCAAGAACTCCGTTAATGAAAGCCGGAGCTTCGTTTCCGCCGTATTTTTTACCCAGTTCTACTGCTTCGTTGATGGCTACCTTTTCCGGCACCTCATCATCGAATAAGATTTCATAAAGAGCAAGGCGGAGAATGGTCAATTCCGCTCTTCCCATACGTTTTGTCTTCCAGCCTTCTGCCACTTCATTAATTTTTTCATCCAGTTCCGGAATTTTATTCATAATTGCTTCTGTCTTTTCTTTTAAGAAAGCAGAATTCTCTTCACTCATATCCACATCATGAACAATCTCTTCTACACCTTCCGTATTGAGATCATCCTCTTTTGGTTCCTCAAAATATTGATTAATCTGCCAAAGCTTCTCCTCTGCGGGGTGAAAATCAGCGCAGAAAAGCATCTTAAAGCAGTGTTCACGCATTTTACTTCTGGTCATTTACCATGGTCCTCCTATTGGTGATTTAACTGGACGTTTGGAATTATTATACCTTAACAGGGTTTTTTATACAATAGAAACTTTTGCGTGCCTGTATGGAATGCTAATTGGTAATGGCATACTGGTTTTTTCCTTTTCCCTTTGCCTCGTATAATGCCTGATCTGCCCTTCTTAAGATGGCATCGTATTCAGTTTCATTCTCTCCAATCAAAGTAATTCCAATACTGGCATGTACCTTTCCTGAAACATGAAACGCATTAATAATACGCTGGGCAATTGCTTCGGGCTGTTTCCTTCCTCTCATTCCATATAGCCAGATACAGAATTCATCTCCTCCGAACCGGACGATTACATCCTCCTGTCTGGTACAGGCACTTAATATCTGTCCCGCCTGGACGAGAACCAGATCCCCTTTATGGTGACCAAAGGTATCGTTTATTTTCTTAAAATCATCGATGTCAAGGAACATACATGCATAAAAGCGGTTTTTTCCGCCGGCTTTTAATCCATGCTCCACCAGTTTTCTTGCTGTTTCTCTGGTATAAACTCCCGTTAGATAATCCTTCTGCAGTCTCTTTTCTTCTTTTTTTCTGGTGTGAACAATTAAAAGGATCAGTATCACTCCGCAAAACAAAAGGAAGGTTGATCCTGCTATAAATTTTGCAGAAAGGGATTTGATCTTATGAAACGTATTTTCATATCCTTCCGTCTCCACAAAGGTAGCCATATACCAGTCATTGATTCCCATGGGCTGGTAATAAAGAAGGCGCCGGTAATCATTTTCATAATAAGTAATATAACCGGACAGCCCCTGGCTGATTCCGGCTTCCATTTCTGTAAATGTCTGACCCGGTCCGAATTTCCTTGTTTTAAGCATCTCAAAGAGAGAGTTCTGATTTTCACATGCCGTACAGGAAATCAAAATCTCTCCATCTTTTTGAAATATCATATTGGCACCGTAACGGCTTAAATCCGTATCGCTTAAATACTGCTTCAGCTTATCGGAAGACAACTCCAGACACGCAGTCCCCTTTACAACGCCGTCTCTGATAATGGGGACGGTTAAAATGATACTGTCCTGGCCCTTAAAGCTTTCTTTCAATAATCCGGATATATTCTTTTCACCGTCTAACGCTTTTTTATAATAGTCACGGGTAGAAATGTCCTGGGTTTCACGATTACCATAATAAAGAGTACCTGACGTATCTGCAACACCAAACCGGGAATCTTCTTTTTCGTAATCCTGAACCTGCTGCCACCACTGTTCGTTGCCTGATCCATCCGGCAGATCACAGTAAAATGCAAACAATTCCAGCCATTCGAATTTGGTCTGTATCATGGATTCTATATAATTCAGTGCTTTATCATTCTTCTGCTTTAAATCCCTGTGCGTCTGCTGAAACAGACTCTGTTCCACTTCATGAAAATAATAGAAGTTTAAAACGCAGATTCCGATAATCACAGATATCACAAGACTTGCCAGGATCAGCAAACCAGGCGGATAGTGCCCCCCGTTTCTACGATTCATCATATTTAAAAACACCTGTCCTTAAGAATCTTTCGATTCACAATATCGTCCATTATAAATCCTGTCCTATATCATTACAAGGATAATTTCATCTTTTCAGTAAAAAAAACAGCGGGAATGAACCGTCTGACCGGTTATTCCCGCTGTAAATTATAAAATTATTTGTTCTCATCCAGTGCAACACCGGCAATCCGGATGTTCACATCAAGAACGGAAAGGCCAGTCATGTTCTCAATGGCATTCTGCACCTTTTCCTGAACTTTTTCACTGACGGTTGGGATACTGTAACCATATTTTATGTTTAAGGACAAATCTACGGAAACATGTTCCTCTGTCAGTTCCACTTTGACACCTTTGGATAAGTTTTTCATGCCCAGCTTCGCCACCAGTTCGTTGGTGATGTTGCCTGCCATGGAATCCACACCATCTACTTCTGTCGCAGCAAGACCTGCGATAATCGCAACTACATCATCTGCGATCTGAACTTCGCCGATTTTATCTTTTTCATATACTTTATGAGTATTTCTGTTTTCCAATTCTGCCACTTCGATTCCCTCCTGTTTAGTATTTCTGGGTTCTGAAATCATTATAGCAAAATTGTCAACTGTTTGCAAAGGCTTTTTACTCTTCCAGTTTCATGAGAGTAATAACAATGCTCTCTGCTCCCACTTCGGTTTTTCTCTTTACGATATCTTCAATCTGGGCACGCTGGGGATCAGTAATGCTGGCGGCATTGATGACAACATCAACTTTTCCATTTGAAATGCTGACAACCGGATCTGCAAATCCTTTTGCAAGAAGAAGGGTTTCTGCTGCATTTTCCTTCTCGGCAATGGCTGTCATATCAACCATCTGCTGAATGGCCTGCTGTTTGGCAGCCTCTTCAATGTTTGGATTGTTGATTAAGTTCATCAGGGTTTCTTTATTTCTGGCCCTTACCTGTTCTCTGTTTAACTGCACGCTTGATATGTAATCTGCTACGTTCATACCGCTGGTTAAAACAGCCTCACCAGGATTGTCAAGACCGGTATCAGCTGCCTGTGTTTCACCTTCTGTAAGGCTGGCTGCTGCCTGGGTCTCACCTGCTGCAAGACTCTGAGCTGTTTCGTTCCCAGCTGCTACCTGGGTACTTCCGGCCGCTGTCTTATCTGCGCTGCCCGCAGAATCGGCTGCTGCCAGTTTGTCAATATCTGCGGCATCCTGATCCAGACTGGCGATATCCTTGCTGGAATCACTGCCATTTAATGCCTGGTTCTCTGCTAAAATGTCTTCTTCGGAAATGTCTGTCATTCCGGCTTCATACACATCGGTTCCGGAGGCTGCATCCTGCTTTCCGGCATAATTTAAATATCCGGCGGCAGCAATCATGACTGCCAGAGTTGTAATGATAATCTGGTTTCTTCGAAACAGTTTCTTCATATCCATTTTCTTTGGGGTTTTCGGGACATTGGGTTCATTGCTTGTTTTCCAACTTTTCATACCTGACACTCCTTTTTATTCCACCCTCTTTAATACTTTTATTTTATGTGGGGGCAGGTTAAATAATGCTTCCATGGCACTGGAAATTTCAGCTTTTACCGTAGGACTGCCTCCGCCCTGGGCACTGATAATAATTCCTTCTATTTCAGGACGTATTTCTTTCTCCACAATGGGAGCCGTATTTTCTCCCTGGCCGGTAAGAATGGTACTCTCTTTTAATTCTGCGCTTGTAATCTTTCTCGATCCTCCTGATGTGTCATTTTCTTCGGTGGTGGAATTTGAGTTATCTTTATCCACTCTCAGTACCTTTTCCCCTGAAGATTTTACTACAATGAGCACATCAACCTGACCGACTCCATCCACGGTTTTTAATATTTTTTTCACCCTGGCTTCCAGTTCTTCTTCATAAGTGCGGTCAGCGGAAACGGAAGCGGCAGCATCTCCGTCTGCAGGCTGTGTTACAATACCCTGCTGTAAAGTGGATTGCTTATTATTTTCTTTCTGCGCAGTCTTTTCCACTTTCTTTGCAATTCCGGGACCAGAAGGAAATGTAAGGATCAGGATCAGCATTCCAACCGCCAGCAGGATTAACAATTTATCCTTACCCATCTTCCATTTGAATTTCAATATCCTGTTCCTCCAATCCATAATATTCCGCAATCCTCCTTCTAAGACCAGATAGACTGGAATTTTCTTTCTGCTCTTCATTTTTTCCATCTTCCGGCTTTATTTCAGAACTTTGATCCAATTCTTTCCCAGTTATTTTAATATTTTTTATTTCCTCAACCTTCTTAACAGGATCCATTTTACTGCCAACAGAAGCTGCTTCCTCTGCCTGCATTTCCTCTTTTCCTGAGGTGAGCACAAGGGAAACCTTTACCACATGACCGAACCGGTCACTGGACTGATCACTGTTAATTTCTGCACTGGTTTCTTTGCAGGAAAAACCTGCTGTCTGCGCCATGGTCTCCAAATCAGTTCCCACTGCTTTTTCGTAACCGGAAATCATTCGTTTCAGTCTTGATTCCTCCATTTTTGAAACTTTCCCGGTTAATTCGCCTGCTTCCTTTTTAAGGCTTATTGCTTCAAATGAATAGGCCAGTTTATCATCCAGTCTTAATCCGCCTGTAACGGGCTTTAATACAAGAAGAATCAGCACCATACCGGCAAAGAATTTGACGTATTTTTCATACTTTTTATTCGGCAGAAGATTTTCTACCACAGTGATAAAGATCAGATAATAAGTGATATTTCTGATCCATTCATATAATTGATCCATGCCACTCACCCGGAATAATAGGTTACATTGGTAGAAGCACACACAAGTGCTATGGTGACGATAAATAAAATCATGCAGGATATGGCGACAGACAATAGCATTTTATGTCCCTTTGCCATATCGGAAATGCAGGATACTATCCGTTTATCACAGACTGGCTGCAAAAGGGCTGCCACACATTGATAAAATAACATTAAGATAACAAGCTTTAGAATGGGAACGATGGTAAGAACAATGAGAATCAGGATACCGGCTGCTCCAATGGTATTCTTAATCAGTACACCAGAGCCTAATACCATCTGGGCCACAGAGCTGACCCCCTGTCCAATCCCTGGAATTGCACCCACCAGCTTTTGAACTGCTCCCGTCTTTAAGGAATCCACATAAGGAAGCACCATGGACTGGATCATCTGAAATCCCAGTACCAGTCCGACTAAAGTCTTTAAGCTCCAGGAAACCACCTGCTCTAACAGTTCCGTCAGCTTTGATAACATGTCTTCTTTTGCAATATGACCTGCCATAACCAGAAGAG
This sequence comes from Lacrimispora xylanisolvens, assembly GCF_002934545.1. Classification (GTDB taxonomy): domain Bacteria; phylum Bacillota; class Clostridia; order Lachnospirales; family Lachnospiraceae; genus Lacrimispora; species Lacrimispora xylanisolvens. Next base: position 215,156 of record NZ_PTJA01000002.1, on the reverse strand, counting down.
CGTATACACGGATCAGTGATAACAGCACCGTTCCTAAAAGCCACTGGGAAGCAGATAAGATAACCAGGGTAAACTCATAAGATGCCACTGCGGTGGCACTGCTTCCTGCAAATGCCGCCGCCAGAAAATACGCAGGCATCAGCACTCTCATAAACCCCAGTATCTGGTCAACCACGCCGCTTACAATGGAAATGCTGGTGAAAAAGCTGGCTGCCAGATAGGTAAACAGTAATAAATAAGTAACAAAAAAACCGGTTTCGGAGATCTGACTTCCTGTAAATACACTGGAAAAATTAGAAAAGACAGCCCCGATAATGCCAAGTACAAGAATCTGGCCCATCATATGCCCGCTGCTTTCGATTTCGCCCATCAGCATTTTTTTAAGCGCTTTTCCAGTCTGGCTGAGCACATCATTTAACTTCCCATCCATAAGACTTTTCATTAAATCCTGAAAGGAAAGATTAAGCCCCTGATTATCATTTCTCTGATCCAGAAATTTCTGAATGTCAGTCAGATCATACTGATCCAGATCAAGCCCCTGAGTAACCTCTGTTTCCTGCTCTTTTGCCGGAGCCTGCGCTCCCCAGGAGATACTGGCGGGAAAAAGAAAACACAGAAGACACAGAAAAAATAAAAACCTCCTTTTCATGTTCCTTCCTCCTGTCATGATAAAAATACCTGAAGTGTTTCAATCAGTGCCAGAAGAATTGGCATACTGACTGCCAGCACGGAAAGCTTTCCAAATATCTCAATCTGGGTTCCCACTGCACTGTAACCTGCATCTTTACAGATTCCCGATGCAAACTCTGCAATATAGGTAATTCCTATCATCTTTACCAGGGTGGACAGATAGACGCTGTTGATTTTTATGTAGGACTGGATTTCTTTCATGGTATCAAGAATTGTGCTAAGCTTCCCTACCCCATAAAAAAAGATAAAAAACCCTGCTGCAAGGACCAGAAAGGTTCCGTATTCCCCCTTCATTCCTTTAAGGGAAACTGCCAGAAGCACTGCCACAATCCCCACAACAGCTATGGAAACAACCGTCATATTCTCACCTACAATGCAAACAGATTTTTAATGGATTCAAACAGCTGATAAATGTAAGGTACCAGCCAGAACAGCACAAGAATGAGCCCTGCCAGGCTTGTTAAAAATGCCTGTTCTTCCCGTCCGCTGTGTTTTAATACCTGGCAGATGACGGAAACCAGAATTCCCACTGCTGCAATTTTAAATATCAAATTGACTCCCATGCTATCCTCCTTAATACATTACAATGGTCAGGAATAAACCTCCCATGATGCCAAGGCTTGTATAAAGCCGGCTCTTTTCCTGTTTATGATTTCTTAGATAATCAATTGACAGATCCAGTTGTTCCAGATAAAGAAGGATTGTCCTCTCCTGCATTCCGGTATCTAAATAACCCAGATGTTCCCCAAGCCCCTTTAAATTCTGCTTATCCTCACTGGATAGACACACCTCTTTTGGAAGACCGTCAATTTCTTCCTGCCAGATGCCGTAAAAGCTTTCCCCTCTTTGCCCCGTCAGTCGTTCTGACACCTTTAAAAACAAATCTCCCATCTGCCCTCCTGCTTTCCTGCCTGTCCGCTCGAAGGCTTCTGCCAGGGGAGAATTGGCATAGACGATTTCCCCTTTTAAAAGGAAGATCATTTTTCTTAAATGTTCCACTGTTTTTAAATGCTCATTCCACTGGGAGGCCATATAAAAACCAAGACCGGAGCAGGATACGATTACAAGGGCTGCCCCTGCCAGTCTTAACCATGTATTACCCATAAGCCCTGCTCTCCTGCCTGTCCGGCCGGACCCCGGTTCCAAATATATTTGCCTTATATAACTGGGTTCCTCTGGAATCAAAGATCTGATCAATGTTTCCGATTCTGCCTAAGTTATTTAAAACAATATACCGTTCAAAAATCCGTTCCTCCAAAAGGGTTCTCAGCACCGGCTTCTGTCTTAAATCTTCAATGGAGCTGCCGTGTACCGTTGCGATCAGTTTGCATCCGCAGTTCATTACGTATTCGATGGCATCTAAGTCTTCCCTGCTTCCCACCTCATCCACTGCAATCACTCTGGGAGACATGGTGCGGATTAACATCATCATCCCCTTTGCCTTTGGACAGCAGTCTAAAATATCAGTACGGATTCCCAGATCATTTTGCGGCGCTCCCTGGTAACAGGCTCCGATCTCAGACCGCTCATCTACTACTCCCACGTTCATACCTGCAAACTCTCTGGAACCATCTGATATCTGCCGGATCAAATCACGAAGCAGTGTGGTCTTTCCGCATCTGGGCGGGGAAATAATCAGGGTATGGCAGACTTCTCTTTGATTTTTATAGACAAAAGGCAGTATGGGAGAAGCACAGCCCTTTACCTGATGGGAAAGGCGGATATTAATAAAAGATATGTATTTCATGGTCTTTATCCCGGACTCATCAAGGATTGTCTTGCCTGCAATCCCGATTCTGTGCCCCCCTTGTACAGTAAGGAAGCCCTGCTTTAATTCTTCTTCAAACGCATACAGGGAGTAATTGCTCATATACTCCATGGTTTCCTTCAGTTCGTTTTTTGTAATGTGATAGGCTTCTTCCAGTTTTTTGCTGATATTACCTGATCCGGTTAAATAATACTCTTCGTTTCTGTACACCAGCATAAGAGGGGCAGCCACGCGGAGCCTTATTTCCTGGACTTCGTCAAAATTTAAGGCTACCTTGTTTAAGATTTCTCTTACGTTTTTAGAAAACAGATTGATCAGCTCGTCTTTTCTCTCCACTCTCATCCCTCCTCTTACCTCAATATATGAAAAGTGGGACAAATTATGACTTAAAAAAAGTCCGTTCTTTGCGTCATAATTCTGACGTAAAAAACGGACTTCCTATGGAATCTGTTATTTTTACATGCTGTCTCTCAGTTTAAAAGTCTCCACTTCCTGTTTCAGTGCCTGTGCCAGAGAATCCAGTTCCTCACTGGAAGCGGAGCTTTCCTCGGCCGTGGCGGCATTGTTTTGTACCACTGTGGATACCTGGGACAATCCCTGGTTAATCTCTTCCATTGCCTGAACCTGCGCTTCTGAAGCCAGGGCAATCTCATGAATAATGTCATCAACCAGACCAGCTTTTTCTTCCACTGTTTTTAAAATTCCCGCAGACTGGTCAGCCAGTTTTCCTCCTTCTGAAATAGTAGCCACGGAATAACCGATTAAATCTGCTGTCTGCTTGGCTGCTTCTGCAGATTTGGCTGCCAGATTACGTACTTCATCGGCAACCACTGCAAATCCCTTTCCGGCTTCTCCTGCACGGGCCGATTCCACAGCAGCGTTTAAAGCCAGAATATTGGTCTGAAATGCAATATCCTCTATTACCTTTGTAATGTTTTTAATCTTTTCGGAAGCTGCACCGATTTCTTTCATGGAGCGGTCCAGCTGATCCATACATTCATTGCCTTCCCTGACTCCTGTCACAGCTTCCTTTACAAATCTGGTGGCATTTTCTACCCGTTTCGCATTTTCCTCTGCCTGGCTGGAGACATTGGAAATGGCAGCATTTAACTCTTCCACAGTAGCCGCCTGTTCGGTTGCCCCCGTCGCAAGAGACTGGGAAGCACTGGATATCTGTTTGGAACCTTCTGCTACCTGATCAGAGGATACACGGATGTTTCCTAAAACCGAATTGAGATTTAAAATAATTCCTCTTAAGGAATCCTTGATCTGAACGAAATCTCCTTTATAATCCTGGGTTACACTGACGGTGCAGTCTCCTTTTTCCAGACTGGTGAGAATAACTGAAATTTCATTGATGTAACTGTTTAAGGTGGCAACTGTACCGGTAAATGATTTGGAAAGGGTCTCCAGTTCATTTCCCGTAATAACCTGGGGAACTGGAGAATGAAGATCTCCTTCTTCTAAAAGGCGGATCCGGTTAACCAGATTTAAAATAGGTTCCACAATTGGTTTTGCAATTCTGAAAGCAATTACAAAGGACAGAATGATCATAAGCAGAGTGATCATCATCGTAGTAAAAAGGGAGGTCCGAAAGCTTGACATCATCTCCGATTCCTTTGTAACCACACCGATTGACCAGCCGTCTGTTCCTTTTATGGGAGTATAACCAGTGGTCATATTCACCCCTTTGAAATTAACCGTCTGTATTCCTGTCTTACCCGCTATCATATCCTTCATTTCATCAGATGTACCCTGATAGTTTTTATCTGTTTTAGCCATTTCAATATAGTTAGTCTGATCTTTTACCCGGTCTCTGTTTTTGTGGGCGATAATCTTGCCCTCTTTATCTATAATAAATCCATAGCCGGACTTTCCAACCTCCACACCATCAATCATCGTGCTGAAGGTATCAGAATCCAGTGTTGCAATGACAATTCCATTATAATCATCGCTTTTTACCTTTGCGGACACAATTAATACCGTTTTACCGGTTACTTTGCTTACAATGGTTGAGGATATGTATGTATTTCCCGCAATGGACTGTTTAAAATACTCCCGTTCACTGGCATCCCCTCCATCGCTAGTTTTTCCGTCCGCACCAGCAATGGAAAGCGTTGCAAATCCGTTGTCTTTTGCAATCTCAGCCAGTAACTGGGTCCTCTGATCCTTACTTAAGGATGGATCTGTAATATCCGGATTTTGTGCAATAAATTCAATTCTGGCTCTGTAAAGATCAATGGAATTCTCCACAGACTGGCTGTAGGCAGTGGCACATTCCGTCAGACGAAGCTCAATATTATTTTTGGCATCCCGGTAAAACATCATGCCGTTAATCAATCCGTAGATGGCTGATATGGAAACTGCCATACCGATGATTCCATAAAGAAGCCTCTTTTTTATGGACTTGTTTTCCAATTTGTCCATAATTTTTCTGCCTGCTGATTTCTTTTGTTTCAATGCTTTCTTATTTTCTTTTTCCATCATATTGCCCCTTCTTATCTATTCTTTAGAATAATCTCCATCCCGCCATCCAATTACAGCATTCAAGACAGTGGGAATAATGAGTGTAAATAAATTAATATAGGATACCAGCGTAAGTCCTTTGGAAACAAGGCTGGTAAGCCCTACCTGAGAGACACCCCAGGTGAAAATAATATAAAACAAAGTGAGCAAAGCTCCTCTTCTGTTTCTTTTTGCTTCTGCTGTCTGGGCATTCTCACCTGTTTTCTTCTGATACCAGTTAATTACACGGTCATTAAAGCCCTGAGCATAGTTAATTGCAGTGGAAATGGTGGCAAAAAAGATGGAAATGGTAATGAGAGTCAGTAAAACCGCTTTCACCTGCTCTCCCCCGAATCCGTTTTGCACCACCAAAATGGTGTACACCGCTTTTCCCGCTTTCCAGCCTTCTAAAACTTCAGAGTAATTAGCGGCTAAATTGACCACGGTTATCTCAAGAAAAATCCAGTTTAAAATAACAGACAGAACCACAGACCAGCGCAACGTGCTTTTATTTTTAAACAGCTGTGCATGATTTACGTAAGCTCCGAAACCACCAAGATTCTGACCGGAGAATATGTAAGCCCAGCATAAAGCAGTCAGAAGGTAACTTAGAAAGCTTCCTGCTCCTGAGGCAATTCCCTGGTTTAAGGATTCTCCCATCACTCCCAGTTCTCTTGTCAGTCTGCCGCAGCTGATATTGTAAATAAGATTGGGAACGTGAATTGCCAGTAAAGTGACAAAGATCACTGCACTCATAAAAACCGCATTTTTCCTTACAAGTCCGGCTCCTTTCATGCAAAGTAAAAACATAATAATTCCGACTGCAAAGGTGGTAATCAGGTAGGGCATTCCGGAAAGCTCTGCTAACGCCGATCCGGAAGAAGAATAGGCAAGAGCCATGCATACGATTAAAAGCCAGTTAAAGTTAAACTCGTATACAATCTGCATTGGTTTTGCAAACCTGCCTCCCAGAAAACGGGAACCATATTTCTTTAAAAACTCACCATAGTCAAAGGTTTTAAAATCCATTGCAAACTTCATAAAAAAATAGATAATAAAACAGTTGATTGCCGCTACCACAAGGGGCATGAACAGGCAGAAGTAAGACTGTGTTACTTTAGGCAGCATCCCGTAAAATCCCGTATTCATAAAAAAATAGGACCAGGGTGTAGAACCGGCAGCAAATCCGCCACCGCACTGGGAACTAAATGCAATAGAAACAAATACAACTACGGTTTTCCAGTCTACTGTACTGGTTTGATTTCTGTTACCTGCAATTCCGGTGCTCATAATACCATCCTCCTTTATGACGACCCAGCACCCCTCTCCCCGTGAAAGTCGAACTATGTCGTTTTTTTAACAATATAGTCATATTATAAGACATGTACGAAATAACATCCAATCGATCCCTCCTATGTGTAAACGCGGATCAATAGTTTTTGACCATATATTTATTTACCGCTTGTATGCCGGTAAAAAAGTATGATATATTGCAGAAAGTACGAAAATTCTTTTTATAAAGAAGAGGAGGAAGACCAAATGCGTGAAGAAATTATGGAAGGAATCCGGCGTCACATCCTCCCTTTAAGCGGTGTGGAGAAAGCCGAACTTTTAGAGGTATGGCCGGGACACTCAAAAATCACTTTAGAAATTACAGAAGGTGCCTTAAATCTATACGGAAATCTCCATGGGGGCTTTATTTTTACCCTTTGTGATATTACATCAGGTATGGCTGCCTATGCTTACGAGTACGCCAATGTCACACAGCATGGAAACATTGATTTTATAAAAGGAATCAGCTCCGGCCAGATCTTTGTGGAAGCAAACGCCATTCATAAAGGAAGCCGGTCTGTGGTAAACAGAGTGGAAGTTACATCTTCCGATGGAATACTTCTGGCTGCCGGTTCCTTTACCATGTATCTGCTTTCAGCGCTTTAAAGACAGCTGGCGGAATAATTACAAATTCAGTTATTTTTTCCCATTGACAGTCGATATCCAATATATACAGATTTATTCTATTTAATGTTGGGGTGGGGGAAAAAGTATGATTATAAAAAATAGCAACTCTATGATTGATTTTAAATCCAGGTTTCGCACTCAAAATGTCCAATTTAATAATGTGATTAACAGAATAAATACCAATGCCAGGCAGAAAAAACCAGACTTTGATATTGTTAAAATCAGCTTAGAGGCAATACAATCACAAGAGACTGAGAAGAAAGACACAACGAAATTAATAGACTATAAAAATTCACCTATAAGCGGAAACCGGACGGAGGCAGAGTGGGCAGAATCCTCTCTGACCATGCAGCGTGATGGAATAAATTCCATAAAAGATGAGTTAGAATATCAAATGAAACAATTGGATACCACGCTATCTAAAATTGACCAATATGAAAAAATTGCAAACGGTGACTCATCACAGACAAATAATTCTGTTATCTCGCAAAAGAGGGCAGCTGAACTGGTGGACAAATACAAAGATAGCATCAGAACTGATTTTTCAGAAGTGATTGATACCTATGTTTCGTTTTATAATGACTGGATTAACACTTATGATAAATACTCCAATGGACTGGCATCAAAGGTGATGGGCAATGTATTGCAGGATATTTCTGCAAAATCTCTGGGCCTTTCAGATCTGTCCGGTGATCCGGCTGAAATAAAGGCTGCCTTAAACGGCGCAAGCGAAAAATTAAAAGACATTTCACAATTAATAGAAGATAACTTTTATCAGGCATCTGGTAAAAAGATGATGGAACGGACTTCTTCTGAATCACTGATTGGGATGAATCGATTGGATTTGGAAAACGCTCTTATAGAAATGGTTACCATAAATAAAGATACGGAATTTACGGGACAGACATTAAAAATTAATGACTCTTTTAAATAATGCTGAAAGCAGAAGCCGCAGGATATTAATCCTCCGGCTTCTTTTAGTGAATGGGTGGGTTTTTCCCTCTGTTTTCTTTCTATTAATTTAGAATTCTCCTCACCGACTGAATGGGCTGAAAATCTACATTGGATATCTTTATTCCATCTTCGGGGCCGCTGGCGTGAATCAACTGGCCATTGCCTGCATAAATCCCGATATGGCCTATGTATGAGATAAGATCTCCCGGTCTGGCATTTCCAATACCGCCTGCATCCACTCCTGCAGCTGCCTGATCCTGGGAGGTTCTTGGCAGATTGATTCCAAAATTTTTATATACACTCTGTACAAAACCGGAACAGTCTGCACCCTCTGTCAGGCTTGTCCCTCCATACCGGTAAGGGTTACCTAAAAATTGTCTTGCAAAGGACACCACCTGATCTCCTGCTGCTGACTGGTTTGGTGCAGAGGGTCCGTTTATTTTTGCACCCGGTCCATTTACAGTATTTATGATAAGTGGTTCTATCAGCGGTATGGGTTCGTTTGCTGAAACAGTGTCAGCCTTTGCCGGGAAGCTGACTGATCCCGCGATTAAGATCCCTGTAAATAAGACTGTAATTAATGTTTTCTTATGCATGGTTTCTCCTCCTGTGAATTTTAGAATCCCATATCTTTCACGTCTTCTGACAGAAATCTGTGGTAAGTCCCATGATTATCATGGAATTTAATGAAATAACGGTATGAATCCCTGGAGGGGTCTTCAAAATACAAAATGAAATCGCATTCTTCCCCATCACAGCTTTCGCAGATATACTTACCGTCTGAATATCTGGAAAATACGTTTTTAATATCTTCCAGCTTTACACCAGGCTTTTCAATAATCTCAATAAATTCTTTTAAAAAACCACTCTTCTCTTCCTGTTCCCAGACATAGCGTGCCCCTTCCGGGGGAATGAGAAAGCAGAACCGGTCCTGACTTTTTGTAATTTTTATTTCTCCCAGCCGGTCTTTTACATAAGCTTTGAATTCTTTCAGTGCTGTTTTTATTTCATCATCCGAATCCCCTGCTTTCAGAATATTAAGCAATGCTTTTTCAGGATAATAAAACCGGATTACTTCGTTTTCATATCCCAGTTTCATCTGTACTTCCATGATTGAATTAATGAGCATACGCTCCAGAGCAGCAACCTGCATGTCCGCTCTCCTTTCCATTCTTACCGGCACATTATTCATGAAGCCGCCGTATGATTTTAAAAATAATCCCCCCCTCAGTAACGAATGGCTGGGAATGGGAAAAGAATACGATTCCTTCCGTAGGCGCAAGAATCTGGCTTATAATCTCACCTTCATAAGGATCCAGGATATCTGCCAGAATCTCCCCCCTGCTTACTTCCTCGCCTGGCTTAACGTGGGGACGGTAAATGCCGGCACAGTCTGTCCTGACACTGGATAAATCGCTTTCATGAAGAACGGTTGCAATATAGCCGCTGTGACTGGTGTAACGCACCATTCCCATTCGGGTTAAAAACCGCAGCACAGAAGCTACTGCCATACGGGCAGAGGGTTCATCAATCTGATCCGTTCCGCTGGTATAGATAGAGAATGCGCTGGTATTCTTTAACTGCCAGTTATAATTCAGTGTTGCCTTATCAAATGGCTTGGCATCCCGAACCACCACATAGGGAAGCCCAAAGAGATTTGCAAGACTGGGGTTTTGAAATCCGGTATCCATCATACGCACATGTGGTACGAAATTACCGGGTATATAAAAACTGGTAAACTGAATTCCATAGCTGTATTCTTTCACTGCATCGAAGATGCCCGCAGCAATCCGTTTCGTCGTTTCACCGCTACCGTCTCCTGGATACATGCGGTTAATGTCCGAATCATCGGTAGGCCAGAACCGTTTGCCAACGTTTAATGAGGCTGTATTCACTGTGGGAATCACCATAATCTCATTGCCTTTAATGATGGCTCCCCGCTCCTCTAACTCTTTCAGCTGTCTGATTAACTGGGAACAGATATAAAGCTGCTGCACCTCGTTGCCTCTGCAGGCGCCTACAATACAGGCCGACTTTTCCCCTTTGCCAAAATGATAGCCATACAGATTCATATCATCCCTGTAAAGATTCTTCAGTGTGTAAATGATTTCTTTTCTCATGCCTGCTCCCCTCCTAACACCCGCGCCAGCAAAGATCCTGCCGATACCACCGGATATTCCCTGAGGGTAAATACCAGACCGTCTATGGGAGAAACCACTTCCTCCAGAATTGTTCCGGTTAAAGGATTTAAGATCTGCCCAATGGGCTGGTTTTCTCTCACCGTACCAAGATGTTCCACCAGGGGCATAAATATTCCCGGACTTTCCGCATGCAAAAGTCCAAGCTTCCGATTATAGGAAATCATGGGTTCTTTGGGAATTACGGTTTCTCCTGTCCATATTCCCAGTTCCTTCATCAGGCAGAGGATTCCTTCTGTCAGCTGCTTTCCATAGGTTTTCGTGATCCGCATCCCCACTCCCATCTCAACTACGAAGGTAGGAACTCCAATGCTGTTTAAACCATGGGACAGGGTGGAATCCAGCACTACGGCATTTTCATAAACCCAGACCAGATCCACATTCATCAGCTTTGCGTAGCCGATCAGCTTGTCTGCATAGGCTTCACTCATACGGATCTGGGGAATCTCTCTTAAAAAGATATTGCTGGCATGTAAATCCACGCAGAAATCAGAACCGGAGATGTCTGCCATGATCTCAGAAGCAATATGTTCCGATACAGCTCCCTCCTCATCACCTGGAAAAATCCGGTTCATATCAATGTCATACCCGGGCAGGCCTCTGGTAATGGAATCGATTCCAAGTGGGTTAAGTGCCGGATATATATCAACAATTCCTTTTAAATAATCCTTATTTTCTCGGATAATACGGTTAATTTCATAACATACAAACTGGCCTTCCAGCTCGTCCCCATGAACGCCGGTGACAATACTGATCCGCTTTTCTTTACCGGTTACCGCCTCTGGTACCAATCGGTTTTTATATATATTCCAGCTTTCTCCTACAGGCAGACCTACGGATGCAACTGTTTTTATCATATTTCTCATCACCCTTGTTCTTATACTTTATTACATTATAAGAATAAATCAGCATGATTCAAACGTCAAGCAATTCCTGCCCGATGGCCTCTTCCTTTTTTATCTGAATTAACATCCCGTCTATTACTCTTGCCCCCGGCAAAAGAACCTCCTGTCCTGAAGTCACCAGCCCGCCATCAAACCATTTTTTAATCTGATTTCTGGAAACTTCAAGCTCCCCTGCAAGCAGAACATCTAACCTTAGTTTCAGCGCAGACGGATTTTTTATCTGTATTTCCAGAGAATATTCTTTGTTTCCTGGTGTGATAGTGAGGGTCTTCAGGATATGATACCCAGATTTTGCTTCCACGATTTCCGCTTTGTTTTTTATAAACAGTTCTCTGTTACTTCCATAACTGGCAGCCAGCTGTGGGCTGTTGCTTAAAAAGCCTTTATATTCTTCTTTATCTATATTCTCCGGGTTTGCCCGCTCAATAATGGTCATATTCCAGGAGGTGTCACAATGGCTGCAGCGATAGATTAACCATACGTCAAGCAGTTTCCCATTGGCATTTACCCTGAATTTACCGCTGTTTTGAAATTCTGTTTTTCCTTTGCATTTTGGACACCTTCTTATGACAGTGGGCAGCTGATCGGGAACAATCAGCCATAGTTTCCGTAAATTACAATTCATATCTTCCTCCATATTGTCGTCTTTACGGATCACTCTACTATGAACGAAGCCGCCTTCCCACCTCACTCTCGTTTATGAAATAAAAAAAAGGCAGTGTATCATCGTTTCAATGACACACTACCTGTATCTACTTTCTTTTCCTGGAGTACGATCCTTTGAATGCTCTTCTCTGACAGATAATAGCGTTCCGCCAGAACCTTTACACAAAATCCGGATACGTAATCTTGATAGATGGAACGATCCCTGCGTTTCCGTTCTTCTCTCGCTCCGGTTCCTTCTCCCCAGGTCCTTTTGTTTTCCTGTTTTCTGGGGATATAGACATACTCCCCGTCAATATAATTCTGAATCAGCTCCACCAGCTCTTCTGGCAGAATTTCATTGGCTCTCTGATAGCGCATCGCTGCCTCCTAAACAATTTTCTGTCCGGATTAGCAAAGGCTATACAATTACTTATCAGTTCACTGCATAACCCGTGCTATGCAGTCTTTGAGGGTTCCATCATAAATAACCCGCCTCCTTTTCAACACTCATTCACCCGCTGTATCGTTAATATTTTACCACAAAATTATGGGAAATAACACCTTATAATTAATATAGAATTAAAAATGAGGATTAAAATAGTAGCTTTACATTTATGACCCACAGTTTTATGTTTGCGTGGCACAGATAAAATCTTTTTCCCGCACATGCCCCATTTTTCCATTTTTCCGACCTTCTTTTTCCCTATTAGGGCATCTCAGCAAACAGCGTTTTATTTATGCCCCGCAGTTCTGCGTTTGCGTGGCACAGACTAAATCTTTTTCCTACACATGCCCCATTCCCCTAATTTTCCAGTCCCATCTGTATTATTTGAGGCATAGCAACAGATATATTTTACCTATGCCCCCAAATAAGAATACGTAAAACCTAAGCTCCCCTGGAACAGCAAAAGCCCCGGAACATCACTGCATTAAACTTACTATCTGAAGCCATCCAAGAATTAAAAATGATCACTCCTTAGCTTTTTACAACCACCCCTAAGTACTTTGCCAGCTCTGCTGCCTGATATAAATCCACCACTGCCCCTTTTAATTCCCTGCACTCATCAGACAGAACAAGACCGTGTATGGTACAGGTGGTAAAATCCATCCCTTTCAACATAGTCTTAAAAAAGCTGGCATTATCTAAGTTAACCTGATTCCACAACAGACCCTTCATGCGGCACTGGGTAAGAAACCCTCCCTCTAACTGGGAGGCGGTAAGGTAAATATGTTCCATTTTGGAACTGTCAAAATTGGCATAGCGGAAATTACAGTCTGTTATTCTGGTATGTAGTATGGTACTGCCGCAAAACCTGGCGCCCACCCCTTTGGAAGAAATAAATTCTGTCCGGTTAAAATAACAGTCTTCCAGACCGCAGTTGGAAACATCACAGGAACGGAATATAACATCGGTAAATTCCCCTTTTTCAAAAGAACAGTCCTGAAACAGGCAGTTTTCAAAAACGGAAGCGGAAAACTGCATATGGGAAATATCCTTCCCACTCATACGGACGTTTCGGATTATGGCATCCCGGATTTCTTCTTCCCTCTCTATTTTTCTAACTAATTCCTCTTCTTCAATGAGAATCAGTTCCTCTTCCCCTGAAAGAATCGGCGCAAGCAGCTTGTCTTTCATCCCCATACTCCTTTTTACTCTTATTGCTTTTATTATGCCATACAGCTTCGTTCTGGACAATCATAAAAAAACAAAGTTCAAAATCCATGCATAGGCACCGGCTATCAATGATTGAAAAAAGGCCGAATAGAGCCGATTGGATTTTTATAGATACAACGCTTATAATAAAAACAGCAAGATTGTTAAAAAAATAATTATTTAAAACCAGGAGGAAGGAACTATGAGTAAATTATCCAAAGAAGAATTTCAATCCTATTTAATGCAAATCCGAGAGCTGGCAGAAGGACCGTTGGAAGAGATCCAGAAGGAAGTCGAGGTTACCAATAAATTTCCAAAAGAATTCTACGATCTGTCAATCAAAAATGATTTATACCGCTGCGCTCTGCCCGTAGAATACGGCGGCTACGGTCTGTCCGAGCTTGAGATTTTACAGGTACAGGAAGAATTCTCCAGAGGACCGGGCGGAATGAGAATGCATCTTCACTATGCAATGGATTTAAACTGGAGAATCCTTGATGATTACGGCAGCAAGGAACTGAAAGATGAGTACATGAACAAGTTCCAGGATAAATCCGTATTCACCTGTTTCGCTCTGACAGAGGCAACCGGCGGTACCGGAGCTGATTTACATACCATGGCAGTAAAAGATGGCGATTCCTACGTATTAAACGGAGAAAAAACATTAATCTCCCATACCGACTGCTGCGAATTTGCTTATGTAATTGCAGTTACCAATCCTGAATCCAAGAAAGACGACAGACTTTCCGCATTCTTTGTTCCCATGGATGCTCCAGGATTTGAAGTCATCAACATGCCTCATATGATGGGCTGCCGCGGAGCCGGACACGGAGAGCTGAAATTTACAGACTGCAAGATCGACAAAAAGTATTTATTAGGAAAAGAAGGCCAGGGTCTTGAAATTGCCATGCATTCCTTATCTGTATCCCGCGCCCATATCGCAGCAAGTAACTTAGGTATGGCTCAGAGAATGCTGGAACTTTCCTTACAGTATGCAAATGACCGTGTCACATTTGGAAAACCAATCGGAACCCGTCAGGCAATCCGCTGCAAAATTGCTGATATGTCCATGATGGTTCATGCACTGCGCTGCATGGTTTACGATTTTGCTAAATCTTATGAAGAGAATCCTACCGGCGAGTACATTGAAGAGAAAGCAGCTATGTGCAAGCTGTACAGCATTGATACCACAAGAAAAGTCAGTGATGAGATGTTAGAGATCTTCGGCGGAGTGGGATACTTTGAAGACTGCAAATACGGTCCGGTTGAACGTCTCTACCGTGACTGCCGCGCAATGTGGCTGGAAGAGGGTGCTCCTACGGTTCAGCGTATCACCATTTCCAGAAATACCATTAAGCATGGCGCAAAAATGGAATACATCATCTAACAGGAATTCACCTTGGGGTCATCCGGTTCCGTATGGGCCTGATGACCCCAGGTTTTTGTAAAGGAGGAGGATCCGTATGAAACCTTTAGAGGGAGTAAAAGTAGTAGATTTAACCACATATCTTGCAGCCCCTACCACAGTCCGCGTTCTGGGAGAATGGGGCGCCGACTGCATTAAAATCGAGTCCGCCAAGGGTGATCCTGCAAGAACACAGGGCGCAGTATTTAATATGCCCTATGAAGACGATGAAAACCTGGCATTTGATGTTGCCAACATGAACAAACGCTTTATTACCCTGGATTTAAAATCCGAAAAGGGTCTGGAAATCGCTTACAAACTCATTGGAGAAGCCGATGTTTTTGTCACCAACACCAGAACAAAATCCTTAACAAAACTGGGTCTTGACTATGAAACATTAAGCCAACGTTTCCCGAAGCTGGTTTTTGCTCAGGTCTTAGGCTATGGGGAGAACGGTCCGGAAAAAGATTCTGCCGGATTTGATGTTACCTGCTACATGGCCAGAGGGGGCGTGTTCGGAACTACCGTAAACAAAGGGGATGCTCCCATGATCCCAACCAACGGCTTTGGCGACTTCCAGGTTTCCTTAGGTCTTGCCTCTGGAATCTGTGCTGCTCTTTATGCACGGGAAAAATCAGGAAAAGGCGATAAGATCACGGTCTCCCTCCATCATGCTGCAGTTTACGCACTGAGCACAGGAGTGATTTCTGCCCAGTATGGCAATCAGTATCCAAAAAGCAGAAAGGAAGTTCCTAATCCATTTAATAACGTATACCGCACCAGCGACCAGAAATGGGTGGTAATCTGCTGTCCGGAGTATGATCGTGACTACGAGAAAATTATGACACTGTTAGGCAGGCCGGATATGGTTGGAAATTCCCGTTACATGAGATGTGCTGACGTAAATGCAGGTCATTTAAACCATGAGGTCATTGATGTTCTTGATGCCGCCATTGGCAAACTCACAAGAAAAGAATTGATGAGCATGTTTAAAGCCAACGATTTAGCCTGCGAAGCTGCCTATGAACCTCTTGATATGTATGACGATGAACAGGTCTGGGCCAATCGCATTATTGCAAAGATCCCCTATCCCTCCGGTGAACGCTACCTTCCCACAAACCCGGTAAACTTTGGTTCTGTTGGAGAACCGGAATATCGGATCGGCGGCTCCCAGGGTGCCCATACGGTTGAGATTCTTAATCATCTGGGATACAGTCAGGGTGAAATCGGTGAGATTCTTGCCTCCGGTGCAGCCACCGGGGAAACAAAGCTGAAAAAATAAACACGATAGAATGGAAAGGTGAGATGACATGAGTTTACTATACACCGAAGAACAAAAAGAGCTTCTTGCTCTCGTAAGAGAAATGGCTGAAAACGAAATCAAGCCTTACGTAAAAGAAGCAGATGAGAAAGGGGAATGCCCGAGAGAACTCTTTAAATGGGGTTTTGATATGGGACTTCACATGCTGGAAATTCCCGAGGAATACGGCGGGACCGGCTTAAGCTATGAAACCACTGCCATGATATTTGAAGAGCTGGCAAAAGTAGATGCAGGCTATGCCATCACCTTTGTAACCACCTTTGTTGCTTTAAGAAACGTAATTCTTGCAGGAACCAAGGAGCAGGGACAGTATTTTGCTGACAAAATAAGACCAGGATCATTTGCAGGATTTGCCTTAACCGAGCCCAATGCAGGCTCTGATCCGGCTGCCATGCGTTCCACCGCAGTCTTAGATGGTGATGAATACATCTTAAACGGAACAAAAACCTTTATTACAAACGGAGCTCTCTCTGATGTATTTGTAGGATTTTTCAAAACCAGCCCGGCTGCCGGACACAAGGGAATTTCCGCCTTTATTATCGATGCGAATGCACCTGGCGTTACCGTTGGCGCTCATGAAAACAAGATGGGACTTCGTCTTTCCAATACCACTGACTTAATCTTTGAAAATGTGCGGGTAAAAGCTTCCGCTATGGTTGGACCGGAAGGCTCCGGCTTTAAGCTGGCTTTAAATGCACTGAACTTATCCCGTGCATTTGTTGCAACCCTGGCAGTGGGAATTATGCAGAGAGCCCTTGATGAATCCGTAAAATATGCCAAAGAACGCAAACAGTTCGGGACTCCCATCATTAAGTTCCAGATGGTTCAGGCTCTGCTTGCGGATATGGCAATCAAGGTTGAGGCCTCCCGGTGTCTGGTTAATAACACCATGCGCATGATGGACCAGGGAATCATGGTTCAGAAGGAAGGCTCCATCTGCAAAACCTTTGTCTCCGACTGTGCACAGGAGGTTACCTCCAATGCAGTACAGATCTTCGGCGGTTACGGATACAGCAGAGAATATCCCGTAGAAAAACTGATGAGAGACTGCAAAGTGTTCCAGATTTTTGAAGGCGCCAACCAGATCCAGCGTATGACCATTGCAAATGTGCTGGATAAGGAATACAGATAGGAGGACATAACAGGATGAATATCGTTGTTTGCATCAAGCAGGTTCCGGATACAACAGAGATTAAAATCGATCCGGTAAAAAACACCCTGATCCGTACAGGTGTACCAAGCATCATGAATCCATTTGACAAAAATGCCTTAGAAACAGGGCTTTCCTTAAAGGACCGCTACGGCGGAAAAGTGACTGTGATCTCCATGGGGCCTCCTCAGGCAAAGGCTGTATTAAGAGAGGCTCTTTCCATGGGAGCTGATGAGGCTTATCTGGTGACAGACCGTGCATTTGGCGGTTCTGATACCTATGCCACCAGCTATATCCTGTCACAGGCCATTAAAAAGCTTGGTGACTTCGATGTGATTCTGGGTGGAAAACAGGCTATTGACGGGGATACGGGTCAGACTGCCCCCAGTATTGCAGAACACCTTGGCGCTGCAAGGCTTACTTATATCCTGGATTTAGAGGCAGACGGGGATAAGGTAATTGCCAGGCGGCAGGTGGAGGAAGGAATCGAAGTAATCGAGGCCCGCTTCCCCATTCTCTGTACTGCAACAAAGGAAAGCAACAAACCCAGATACGCTACCATAAAGAGAAAAATCGCCTCTTTAAAAGCAGAGATACCAGAAATCACCCTGGCTGATTTACCAGATGCGGATGTGTCAAAAATGGGGCTCAAAGGCTCTCCCACCAAGGTAAAAGCTACTTTCACACCAAAACGGACCGCCTGCGGCGTGACCATAGAGGGAACTACTCCCGGTGAAATTGCTAACGCACTGATCGGCAAGCTGGCCGACGGGAAAATACTGTAAAAGGAGGCCGAAGAAAATGAGTTTTGAAGCATGGAAGGATGTTTGGGTATTTGTTGAATGTTTTAAAGACCAGCCAAAAAGCGTAGGGCTGGAACTTTTAGGACAGGGCAGAAAACTGGCAGAAGGATTAAAACAGGATCTTTGTGCAGTAGTAATCGGAAATGATACCAAAGAGGCTGTAAAAGCCGCCGGAGAATATGGTGCGGATAAAATTTATGTGGTTGAGGGAGCGGAATACGAAGATTACTCTGCCGATGCCTATGGAAATGTATTTTTAAAACTATGTGAAAAGTATCAGCCCAATACGATCTTAGTTGGAGCGACAGTAAACGGCAGAGACTTAGGATCCAAAATTGCGGTAAGCCTGCGCACCGGTCTGACTGCAGACTGTACTGCCCTCAGCGTTGATGAGGAAACCGGCAATGTTGTCTGGGAACGTCCTGCTTTCGGAGGCAATTTATATGCCCAGATCCTTTGCAGTGAAACCAGACCTCAGATGGGTACCTGCAGACCGGGAGCATTTAAAAAACCGGAAAAGAATCCGGACAATAAACCAGTTGTGATCCGGGAAGAAATCTCCACTCCGGCCCAGGATATCCGGACTAAGGTAATTGACTTTATCAAAGCCTGTGAAGACAATGACTTACGGCTTGATGAGGCTGAAATTATCGTTTCCGGCGGCCGGGGAATGAAATCAGCCGAGAACTTTTCTGTATTAAAGGAATTGGCTGATGTACTTTGCGGTACCGTAGGCTGTTCCCGCGCTGCTGTTGATGCAGGCTGGATGCCTCAGAGCAAGCAGGTTGGGCAGACGGGCGCTACTGTTTCCCCTAAAATATATTTTGCCTGCGGTATTTCAGGAGCAGTGCAGCATGTAGCCGGGATGAGCGAGTCAGGAACCATCATTGCCATTAACAAGGATGAAACCGCTCCTATTTTCGAGGTTGCGGACTATTGCATCGTTGGCGATTTATTTGAAGTGGTTCCTGCTCTTGTCAAAGAGCTGAAGGCGAGGCAGCAGGGATAACCTTATCATACCTCTGCTCTTCATTTCCAAGGAGAAGGGTTATGCTTGAAGAAATAAAAATAAATCCTGATTTAAAACTTCAGTATTTGAAGAATGGATACTGGTCAGACCGGACACTTTCAGACTGCTTTCATGAGTCAGTCAGAAAATATCCGGACAGGGAATATGTGGTAGATGACAGAGGATGCCGATATACATACAGGCAGATGGATGAGGCCGCTTCCAAAGTGGCGGCCTTTCTCCGTTCCCAGGGAATCGGCCCCGGTGATGTGGTTTCCTATCAGATTCCCATCTGGAGCGAATTCGCAGTAATCACCATTGCCTGCTTTAAGGCAGGTGCTGCTGCCCACCCGATTGCCATGTCATACGAGGAAAAAGAACTGGTCCGCTGCTTAAATCTAACCCAGTCCAAAGCTTATTTTGCTCCCACCTGGTTTCACAAAACCGATTATGAGGAAATGATTCAATCAGCACTACCTCATATTAACAGCCTTCGTGCAGTGGTTTTGCTGGATCAGACCAGGGAGATAAAAAGCAGCTGTTATGCCTGGAAGAATATTCTCCATGATTACAGGCCATTAAGGAGTGAGGAGTGTGCCCGGCAGACTGGACAGGATATTGCCGTCATTCTTGGAACCTCCGGCACTACCTGCGGCTCAAAGGGTGTAATTTTAACTCATGATAACATCCGTTACAGCGAGGAGACCTTTAACCGGGAGCTGGGAGTCTCAATGGACGATATCATGTTTATGCCTGCCCCTCTCAACCATGCAACCGGTTTTCACCATGGGATTATTGCTCCCATGCTCACAGGAGCTAAGGTGGTTTTACAGCAGAAATACTGCTGTCGGGAAGCCATTGATTTAATGAATCTGGAGGCCTGTACTTATTCCATGGGCGCCACTCCTTTTATCTATGATATTTTAAGGGATTTAGAGACCAACGGAGGTGCAATTCCTTCTCTTAAATTCTATTTATGCGGCGGTGCGCCTGTTCCGGGATATATGGTACAAAAAGCCTGGGATTATGGGATACTTCTATGTGAGGTGTATGGTTCCACGGAGAGTGTTCCCCATGTTTTTGTCAGACCCTGTGACGCATTAAGGCTAAATGGAACTACTTCAGGAAAACCACTGGAGGGAGTCGAGATTCGTGTAGTGGATGAAAACGGTGCAGATGTACCTTTTGGAACTGCTGGAGAAGAATTGTCAAGAGGTCCCAATGTATTTGTGGGATATTTAAAAAACCGGGGGATTACCGATGAAGTTCTTGACGATGACGGCTGGTATCACAGCGGAGATCTCTGCGTTATGGATGAAGATGGAAACATACGGATTATCGGAAGAAAGAAAGATATGATCGTCCGTGGCGGTGAAAATTTAAATTCCAATGAAATCAATGATAATCTAGAAGGCTGTCCCGGAATTCTGGACCATACCGTCATTGGTATGCCGGATGAACGCCTGGGGGAACGGATCTGCGCTTTTGTGGTTGTTGCAGAAGGGTTTGAAAACCTGTCCCTGACCGATGTAATCGACTATTTAAAAGAGCACCGCATATCCAAACGCTTCTGGCCGGAACGTCTGGAACTAATTAAACGAATTCCCCACACAGGCAGCGGAAAGGTAAAAAAATATCTGCTGCGGGAAGAGCTGTTAAAACGGATGAAGGGGTGACAGGCTATGATTCAACAAACATTCGGACCAAGAAGATGCCGTGACACAAGAAAACCTCCGGCTAACCAGTGCCCGGAAGTATCCTTTTACCGATGCGAAACATGCGGCGGACTGTTTCCCGCCATTGCTGCACCTCCCCCTGGTGAAACGGAAATTATATGCTGTGGTTCAAAAGCGGTCCATTTAATACCGGAATCACCGGACCTGGTAAACGATAAAATTCACTTAAGCTATCGAATCACCGGAGGCTACAATGATAACGCCGTGGAAGTATTTTGGGAAGCATTAAAGCCGGAATATATGCCGGAGTGGATGTATTTAAAAACTTTTACCGGGGGGTACTTAAAATATTTACCTGAGACAAAGCGTCCTCCTCTTGTTTTTTCCCTGGCAGACACCGATGCCTTTGCCTATTGCGATGAAGACCCATGCCTGGAATGCGTCTTCCGCTGTAAACGTGGATTTGTAATCTATTCCTTTTCCAGGGAAACAGGGCTGACTGCGATTCCGCTTGATAAAATGACGGCGCAGTGGCAGTCCGGTGCAAATGAGAAAGCTTAATGAAGAGTTTTCCTGACTGACAGACTATATAATTATTGGAGGGAACATTATGTTAGCTACAATTGGTCTTATTATTGCCATTGCACTTTTAGTTGTAATGATTATCAAGGGCATCGATATGATAACAGCGACGGTGATCACGGCAGCCATTATTCTGGTCACAAGCGGACTGAATTTGAACGAAGGGTTTCTGACCACATTTTCCGGCGGTGCCGGCGGCTTTGTCGCCTCCTGGTTTCTGATCCTGGGGCTTGGCGGAGTTTTTGGCCAGCTTGTTTTAGAAACAGGTCTGGCAACAAAAATCGCTCAGACACTGACAAAGAAGCTGGGAACGAAAATGGTAGGTCTGGTCATCCTGATCTGTACTTTTTTCATCACTCTGCTTGGTATCAACGGTTATATTATGGTATTTGTCCTTTATCCTATTGCCGATAACCTTTTATATGAAAATAAAATGGACCGGCGGGTGCTTCCCTTCCTTCTTTTGGGCGGCGGTGCTTCTGCCAATGGTTTTGCCTATTCCTTAGATATCTGCAATGTACTGCCAAGTAAATACTTAAATACCTCCCTTGGATCAGCGCCTCTGCTTTCCTTTGTGTTTACCGCGATCCTTGCTGTTTCTTACTTCCTGTATTTTAATTATGCACAAAAACAGAGTTTGAAAAACAATACACCGGAACAGCTTCTTGCCATGTATAAGACACAGCAGACAGCCGTTTCGGAAGAGGAACTTCCCGGAATTTTCATGTCCGTTCTTCCTTTTGTCCTTGTTTTAGGCTGTGTAGTTGCAACCTCCAGCTGGGGAACTTCCCCAAGCATTATGTTCTCTCTGGTAATTGGTATCCTGTTAATTATCTGCACCCAGCTAAAGCGGATTAAGAACATGAAAACTTCCATTAAAACCGGCAGCAGCTCCGGCTTAAACTCCATGCTTACGGTTGCTGCAGTTATGGGTCTTTCCAAGGTTTTAGGCGCTTCTCCTGCATTCCAGCAGCTGCAGCAGGCAGTGCTTGCCATGAATATGCCCGCATATCTGAAAGCATTTTTCGGTACAACGGTGCTGACCGGACTGACCGGTTCCGCAATTTCAGGTGAAACCATCTTCATGGAGAGCTTTGGAAAGGCATTTGTTGATATGGGAGTCAATGTTGCTGCTCTTCACCGCATTGTAACAGAATCTGCCCTGATCTTAAATAAACTGCCAAACTCCTCCGTTGCAATCCTCACCATGTCCATCTGCGGATGCAGCTTAAAGGAAAGCTATAAACATATTATTTTAGGTACCATGATCCCAGCTTTTATTGCCGGATTGGTAATTGCACTTATGGCGACAGTGGGTATTGTATAATCTGGTGGGTACGGATCATGTATGATAAAGAAACAGCGGTATGCGCTTGTGGCAGCATACCGCTGTTTCTTTTTATAAAAATGTAACAATGCGTTTAATCCTCTTTATAAGTGTTTAAAAAAGTCTGAAAAAATCCAGAAACCCATCTTAATCTCATATTCTGCTCCAGCCTGTCTGTCCGATTACGGCAGATTCATCTCGTGCGCCACAATGAAATCTGCAAATGCTTCCACAGAGGAGGAAACGAAATTCTTTCTGCTGAATGTCATATAAATCAGGCGGGTATCCTTTGGTACATCTGACAGTGGAATCAGTACCAGGTTATCAAATTGTTTTAAAAAGGGAGTGCGGGCAACGATCGCTGCCAGATTTGTCTCTGAGATCACACCTCCGATGGAAATTTCATCATCATAAGAAAACGTTGCCTCCACCTCATGCTGCTGCAAAAGATTTCGGACAACCTTTCCGATAGGTATGCAATCACGATATGTAGTAAGATTATAATTCTTTAATTCGCTTAAACATAATTCTTTTCTTTCTGCAAGGGGATGGGTGTCGTTAACGATCAAAACCAGCTCCTGTGCCATAATGGGAACAAATAAAAGATCGGGCTCATCTTCCACCATGGAACAAAAACCCAGGTCATATTTTCCGGCTGCTACCCCATGAGCGACCTCAATAGACATCCCCTGGAATATATTAAATTTCGCCTGAGGATTCTTTTTCATGTAATTTTGAATTGCTGTCGGAAGAAAATCACCTAATAAAGTGGGGATACATCCTACATCAATGGTACCTCCCAGCTGACCGGAATGCATCTTCATGGTGGCTATTCCCCGTTCCAGTTCATTCAGCGCCTGTGATACATGGATATAAAATTCTTCTCCGTATTTTGTCAGTGTTACATTACGTCCTTTTTTCTGAAACAGGGATATTCCAAGCTCACTTTCCAGTGAAGCGATCGAGTCACTTAACGAGGGCTGAGCGATGTAAAGTTCTTTTGCGGCTTTCGTATAATGCTGTAATTCTGCTAATTTTATGAAATAATATAACTGCGGCAAATTCATACAGATCCCCCCTATATTTTGTTTAAAATTCAACAGCTTTATCTATCTATATTATACAAAAAACGACAAGATTTGACAACTGTTTGTGTGAATTATATTCAATATTTTTACACTTATTCAATAATAAGCTAAGCCCTTAGTCTTATAATTAAGGCGGAATGCGCAAATTACAGTATCAGGCTAATTGCTGTAAAGATTCTTACAATATAAAAGATATTCTTGCTATTAATGAAAGTATAACCAGTCTGTTAAAAATGGTAGTGCAAAATCAAATGATTCCTAAAAACAAGATGGAGGCAGTCTTAGATCATCTCCCCCCCCTATGACACCGTGTTCCATTCTTCCGTGTAGAAAAAGTTGTTGCTTTTTTCCCATTTATAACTGCAAATTCACAAAAAGATGTTATAAAGCCTCTTTATAAAACGTATAACATATGAAATAATATAAAGTGATATGAAATGAAGTTTACAACATGATTCGGTTCTTGTTTGCTTTATTGTTCAAAATATGAACTTGAAAATAGTACATTATTTTTAATTAAACAAACGTTAGGGAAAAGGAGTAAAACTATGACCAAAAAAAGATCATTGTTCGTTTTTATCATTATTTTGTTGTTATTAATCGGATGCAGCAATGAAAAAAAAGAAAAATACTTTAAAGGAATTGTTTCAGAAGTCACTGATACTTACTTTATAGTAATTCCAAATGAGGGTGAACCCATAAAAGACATGGGCGATAAAGTCTGGGTCCCTAAAAAAGTAGTATCTGCAGATGGAGTCCCAGATATTTCTGTTGACGATAGAATACAGGTGCTATATAAAGATGCAGAGAAGTCTGACGATGGAATAAAACTGGATGTAGTTTTTGCAATTTATAAAGAGTCCAAAATTGAGTAAATAATACATTAAAAGCAGATAATTATATTGCATGAATTCCATGGGAATAAAAAAACGCTCACTGCAATCCCTTTCGAACGAATTGAACAAGTGAGCGTATCTTTTTCTATAAAACTGTAAAATAATACTCTGTTACATCTATTTATGATAAGGTTCCCCATTAATAATCCGATAACTCCGGTAAATCTGTTCCAGTAAAATCACCCGCATCAACTGGTGGGGGAACGTCATATTAGAAAAGCTCAGCTTGTAATCCGCCCGCTTTAACACAGCGTCAGCCAGCCCAAGGGAACCGCCGATAATAAATACAATCTGGCTTACCCCGCCCACTCCAAGAGCCGCTATTTTTTCTGACAGCTTTACCGAATCCGGGGTATCTCCGTCAATAGCCAGAGCGATCACATAAGCACCTTCCTTGATAGAAAGAAGGATTCTCTCACCTTCCTTCTCCTTAATCTGCCGTTCCACCGTCTCACTGGCATGATCAGGCGTCTTTTCATCTGCCACCTGGATCACCTCCAACTTGCAATATCGGCTCAGTCTCTTGCTATATTCGGCTATGGCGTCAGTATAAAACTTTTCTTTTATCTTCCCCACAGTTACCAATGTGATCTTCATTCGTATCTCCTCTATCCATTCAGTTCTTTCTTCATCATGGCAATTAAAAAGCCAGTGATATCTCTCGCAGAACGTTTCTGCCCTGTCTTTACTTTCCGGACAACTTTTCCTTCCGGTTTTACATTAATATGATAAATAACCCGTAAGAATTC
Source organism: Lacrimispora xylanisolvens (assembly GCF_002934545.1). GTDB lineage: Bacteria > Bacillota > Clostridia > Lachnospirales > Lachnospiraceae > Lacrimispora > Lacrimispora xylanisolvens. The sequence goes on along the minus strand of NZ_PTJA01000002.1, from coordinate 189,872 downwards.
TTCCGCTTCCTCCCAGGCTTCTCGGCTTTCAGGGATTAGATCCAGCCCCATCTGGAATACATGAAACATTCCTTCAAAGACGGATATCCGGCATTTCACCCCAGCTTTTTTTAACTTCTGACCAACCAACAGGGTGTCGCTTAACAGTATCTCGTAATTTCCCACCTGCATCAGAACGGGAGGAAATCCGCTAAAGTCTCCGAACAGCGGTGAGATATACGGTTCCATGGGATCCGCCTCTCCGATATACGCAGAATCGTAAAGCATGTTATGGGTGGAATTACCAAAAAGGGGATCCAGCTCATAATTAGCCTGATAACTTTCCCCACTGTTTGTTAAATCCGTCCAGGCAGACATGGTGAGAAAGCCTCCGGGAAGAGGCAGGTGATTGTCCTTTAAATAAAGGCCCAGTGCAAGGCCCAAACCACCGCCGGCCGAATCACCTGCTATTACAATGTTTTCAGGGGCATACCCCTTCTCCTGCAATAGCCACTGGTAAGCCGAAACGGCATCCTGCAAAGCAGCCGGATAGGGATCTTCCGGAGCTACCCGGTAATCCGGAGTCAGAACATCTCCTCCATAACTGATCTTGGAGTACCGGACTGCAAATCTCCGGTAAATATTCTTCATTGGGCCGATATAACCGCCACCATGAAGCTGAAGAATCACACGCCCTGTGACCACTCCAACAGGTCTTAAATATTCCATCTTTAAATCACATTTTTCTATAATTTCATATTCATATCCAGCCGGACATACCCAGGCGGGCTCTACCGGATTTTTTCTCAGTTCGCCGCTCTGGAATGGCTGCTTAAACGAAGTTTCCATCACATTCTGCATCATATCTCTCACCAGATTTCCCATCACACTTACTTTTTTTCTTCTCATATGTCTACCTCCTTTCCAGACAGCACATTCTATATATGAAATCGTCTGATCAGCTCATTCTTTACTCTCCGGTCTCCCAAAACAATGGTGACTGCAAGAATTATTACGGTCACCACCACTGTCACAATGGACAGAAGCGGTCTGGTAATCAGCCCTGCTGCCCATAGAATTAACGGAATAAAGCTGAAAACAGTAACTGCAATCTGATACATGAAATAGCTTTGCCAGTTCATTCGGTTAACAAGAATTAAAAATACCACCGCCAGGTCAGCAAATAATATGGTACTTGGTATCCCATAGTTCACAGACCAGCCGCTGTACCCTGTCACATGATCAATCGCAACCCATACCAGCTCTGCCGCTATGGTCTGCATGACTACTTTCCCTGCCAGATTGGAATGTCGCATAAAGGAATACCGGACTGTCATGACGGAATAGGCCATTAAGGCAATTGCGATCACTGACCATATGGAACCAGAATAGGTAGCCAGGTTAATGATTCCAAGAATCACCGCGGCAAAGATCATAATGCCGTAAAAGATATTGGCAATCTTTTTCATCCGCTCCTTGTCATACCGGATCTGGGGATACTGTCCCTTATCATCTCTGTGGTCCGGCACCCCATTGCTTTCCAGTTCAACCGGAATCCCTTCATTCCTTAGAAAGCCAAAAAACGTGTCCGCAAGCCTTGTATCCTGAAAAACGGAACTGAAGGTAACAATCACCTCATCATCATAGGAACAAACTCCGCATTTCATGGGCTGTCTGCGGGATACACCGATCATCATGGTAAAGCGTTCAATCTCATTTGCATATTCTTCATCCATCTCAATGGGACCGATGTTTGACAATGTCATGGTATATGCCCCATTGTTCCTCCAGAATATCAGATTTAAAGCAAGCCATTTTATAACAAGAGGAGTAATGCGCAGATACCACTTCTTCTCACTGGAAACATTATAGGAAATAGTCTCCTCCATCTTCTCTTTTGTAATCTTTTCATCCATCTGGGTACAGACCACATGTAGTATTTCCTCAAAGGTATGATTCTCTCCGTAAGAAAGAAATTCCACTAACGTCACGGCAAAAAAATTCGCCATTGTCTCAGAACCGAAAAAATTCCTCAGATTGATGGGAATGCTGATTCCTATGGATTGTTCAGACGGCTTCTTTTTTAAATACTCCTGATAAATAGACCAGATCAGTGCAGCAGTTAAAAAACGGGTAATGCTGACGCCATACCCCTTGCTCACAGCCTTCATCTCTTTTAAACCGATATAACCGTGAAGAATATTCTCCTCATCCAAAGAGAGCAGCTCCCCGGTAATATGATAGGCTTTTGCAGAACTGTATTTCTGTTTCCGGATCTTTCTATAATTACGGACATAACTGTCCTCCACATTCATGGAAACATCGGAAGAAATCTTCTGGGGCGCCCTGTGACCGGTTCTTGAATCCTTTACCAGATCCAGATAGCGGTAAACCAGTGCCTTTAAAAAATTAACAGCACCCAGTCCATCTGTGACAGCATGAAATACTTCCAGATTGATCCGGCTGCCAAAATAAGTGACCCGGAATAAAAAAAGCTGGTTGCTGTGAGGGTCAATATACTTACAGGGATAGGTTGTCTCCCGTTCAATGACCGGCATCCGGCTGTTGTGTTCAAAATAATACCAGAAAAAGCCTCTCCTCAGTTTTACGGAAAATCCTTCAAACTGTGGCAGAACTTCCTCTAACGCTCTCTGTAGGGTTCCAGGTACCACTTCACTTTTTAACTGGGCACTGATCCGGAACACATTGCTTAAATTTTCATCGGCTATGACAGGAAAAATCTTTGCCGTATTGTCAAGCCTTCTCCATCGTTCACCCTGCGGGCTTTTCTTCATCGTTTCGGCACTCCTTAATTTAAGAAAAGGCGGATCTCGCCGGTCTCCCGGCAGAAATCCTCCTTTTTTCACTAGACGCGGAAATAATATCCTACGCCCCATTTCGTATGCACATATTTGGGATCGCTGGGGCTGGGCTCAATTTTCTCCCTCAGACGCCTTACATGAACATCTACAGTACGGACATCACCAGTGTCCATCGCCTTGTTCCCCCAAACATAAGTAAGCAACTGTTCTCTGCTGTAAACTTTGCTGGGATTGCAGGTTAAAAGCTCCAGAAGATCGAATTCCTTTGCTGTTAAATTGATCTCCTTCTCTGCAATAAAGACCCTTCTGGCATCCCGGTCCAGCTTTAAATCACCGGCTGTCACCAGATGGCTGTCTTCCTTGTGATCCCGTCTCCCCTTCTTGGCATTTCTTCGCATAATTGCCTTAATTCTTGCTTTTACTTCCAGAATGTTAAAGGGCTTCGTAATGTAATCATCCGCTCCATACTCAAGCCCCAGAATCTTATCCATATCGTTGCCCTTGGCTGTCAGCATAATGATGGGCATCTCGGAAAACTCCCGGATCGCCTGACAAACCTCATATCCATCAAACTTTGGAAGCATGACATCCAAAAGCACTACATCGTATTCCTTCTGTTTTGCCAGATTAATGGCTTCCTCACCGTCATAGGCACAGTCCACTTCCATACCGTCCTGCTCCAGACTGAATCTCATTCCCTTTACAATCAGTTTTTCGTCATCTACTACTAAAACACTTGCCATTTTGCACCTCTGTCTTCTATTTAAACCGTGATATCGTCTTTTATCTTCTGAAAGGCTGCCTCCTTAATCCCTGATATCTTCATAATGTCTTCAATCTTCTGAAATCCACCGTGACTCTCCCGGTAACGAATGATGTCATCCGCTTTCGCCTCTCCCACTCCTCTTAAGGTCATGAGCTGGCTCTTATCAGCCGTGTTAAGATTCACTTTACGTCTGCCTTCTGATGAACCTGTTCCGGAAGAAAATGCCTGGTCCAAAAGCACTTTGGCTTCTTCCTTGTCCGGAACTTTTATCTTCATCCCGTCTTTGACCGGTTCCGCCATGTTTAGCGAATCAGCTGCTGCATGTTCCGTAAAACCACCGGCTACTGCCACAGCCTGAAAGATGCGGCTTCCCTCCTCCAGCTCATAGACGCCTGGGGACACCACCTCTCCGCATATATGTACATAGCAAATACGTAACGGTTCTTTTGATGTTTCTTTTAAATCCCCGGCTAAAGTTTCCTCTTGTGACGATGCAGGCGTCTCCTGAATGGAAACAAACCCGTCTTCCCGGTATTTATGATTTCTGTTTAAGCCATAGCAAATACTGCATATGATTACGCAGAAAGCTATGGCTGCGATCTTAATCCTATGATGGTTCATGGAATCCTCCCTTTACAAAATTTTGCAAAAAAGGATCCCATCCTCAGCCCTTGTACCTATTCTACCTAAAGAAATAAGTAAATACAAGCACTATTTCCAAATTAGTTAAAGATTATAATGCCTATGATGGCTACAACTGCCCCAATCAGTTTTTTCCACTCAAATCCAACTTTTTCCACGCCGAATAAACCAAATACCTCCACTGCATAAGCCACCACGATCTGGGATACTACTATCACCAGCGCTGCTTTTGCCGGACCTAGCGTCCCCATACTTTTTACAACTGTATAAGTAATAAATGCGCCGATAATGCCTCCGATCAGCATATATTTGGGGTGAACCGAAAGAAGGGTTGAAATATCGTCCCTCCCTGAGAAATACCATAAAATGAGGCAGGTTAAAAAAGCGGTCAGCTGGACCCAACCCGTGGAAACCCACATACTTGTCTGTTTGGACACTCCCGTATTTAATACTCCCTGTATGCTCATTAGCGCTCCTGATATCAGAGCAATGATAAAGCCTGTCATTTACACAACCTCCGCATCTGTATTTTTTTATTTGAAAAAATGCAATGATGCACTGCTTTACTAGGTTGTGCTTAATTTACTTTTTTATACTTATTTTACAGTCTCAAATAACTTGACATTCCCTTTTATTTCAGTTATACTCACACCGAAATGAAAAAATTATGACACGCTGGGGGAGCCTTAGGCTGAGAATGGTATTTACCTGACCCTTACTACTTGAACCGGACAATGCCGGCGGAAGGAAGCAATAGTAGTAGTCCCCTCCTGTGCATACGAAGGAGGTTTTTTTATGTCATTTTTTCTAACCTATTCTCAGGAATCCGGAGAATACCTTTTAAAACCAGCCGGTTACGGACTGGTGATTGCAGCACTTTTAATAATTTTACTGGGAATTCATCTGCTTACTGGAAAATCACTTCCCACCAGACAGCTGAAAACCCGGCAGATGGTAACCTGCGCAGGTGCGATGGCACTGGCTATGGTGGCATCCTTCATCAAATTTGCCTCACTTCCGTTCGGAGGTTCCATCACATTGTTTTCCATGCTGTTTATCTGTCTGATTGGCTATATCTACGGCGTTAAAGCCGGAATCATGACAGGAGTGGCATACGGAATTCTTCAGTTTATTATGGGGCCATATATTTACGCTCCCGTTCAGGTTCTCCTGGACTATCCCATAGCATTCGGCTGCCTGGGCCTTTCCGGATTATTTCATAACAGAAAATACGGACTGATTCCAGGATATATCACAGGTGTTTTAGGCAGATATTTATGCCATGTTATTTCCGGCTACATATTCTTTGCTTCCTATGCGCCGGAAGGCATGAACCCGCTTTTATATACCTTTGGATATAACGCTACCTATATTATTCCTGAAATGGTTGTAACTATCGTAATATTATATCTGCCACCGGTCATCGAAGCCATCACCCAGATGAAACGCCAGGCAGTAAACGGCTAAAATAGATAATAGTCCAGCATAGAGATATATCCTGTCTGGACTATTATTTTATTTGTCGCTGCGCTGCTGTACACTTATTTGGTATCTTGCAAAAGAATCATCATGAAGTCGTTTACTTTCCTTATCTGGTCTGGAATCTTTGGCTTTAATATCTGTATTTCCATTTTGGTCAAAAACATTCAGCGCTCTATCCACTCCATTCATGAAAGCACTCCATTTTTTTTCAGACATATTATTATTGCATTCACGGTCATTTTCTAAATCCTCATTAATCTTCTTTTTAATTTTTTCCTCCCATTTTAATACTTCATTTCTAAATACCTCTGCCATATTTATTTCTGTGCCACCATTGTATTTTGTTCCCACATTCTTTGATACGGTATCAGTATGGCAGTATTTATTTAACCCGGTTATTTCCATAAAATTTTTCCTCCTTACAGTGTCCACGGTAACAGTTTATAGAAATTAATTATGCTTTTCTATTTCTATTATCGGCTGACATTAAGTAAATATAAATTACAGCGGGCACAATGCAAGCGAAAAATACCGCCCTCCCGGACGGTATTTTTCGCTATATTACTTATTTCTTTTTATGTGTTAACAGCTTCATAATCTCCACGATCGGAATAATGGAAACGGAAATCAATACTGCCACAAGATATTCCACCAGTGAAATATGCTCAAAGGAAAACGCTTCCCGTAAAAATGGAACATAAATGACTGCGGTTGTCAGAACAAAGGACACTGCTAATGATGCGGTTAAAAAGTTATTCCTTGATTTTAAATGAAAGATGGAATCCTTTCTGGAACGCATATTAAAGGAATGAAACATCTCCAGCAGGGACAGGGCTAAAAACGCCATAGTCATACCATCGGAACTCTCTGCAATTTCCCATACTCCGCTTTCCATATAATGTCCGATCAAGTACGCAGCCAGAGTGAGAATGGCAATTACCATGCCCTGAAATGCCGTTTCGGCCCCTACTCCATCGGAAAACACACCATCTTTGGGGCTTCTTGGATCGCGCTTCATAATATCGCCTTCTTCTGCTTCCATACCAAGACCGATAGCAGGGAAACAGTCTGTAATCAGGTTAATCCACAACAAATGCACCGGTTTTAAAATAGTAAACCCGAAAAGACTGGCGACAAATACGGCAATTACCTCTGCAAGATTTGAGGAAAGTAAAAACTGGATCGCCTTACGGATATTGTCGTAAATACGGCGTCCCTCTGCTACTGCAGCTACGATGGTTGCAAAATTGTCATCAGCAAGCACCATATCTGCAACATCCTTAGTCACATCTGTTCCGGTAATTCCCATTCCCACGCCAATATCAGCTTCTTTAATAGAAGGAGCATCGTTCACTCCATCTCCTGTCATGGCTGTTACTTTGGAAAGCTTCTTCCATGTCTTAACAATCCGTACTTTATGTTCCGGCTGAACTCTTGCATAAACAGAATAATTCTGTATGGTCTTTTCCAGTTCCTCCTCGGAAATCTTCTGAAGTTCGGCACCGGTAATCGCCATACTTTCATTTTCAAGAATTCCAAGCTCTTTTGCAATGGCAACTGCGGTATCCTTATGGTCTCCAGTGATCATAATGGGACGGATGCCTGCTTCCTGGCACTCTGTAATGGCTGCTTTTACTTCCGGGCGTACCGGATCAATCATTCCGGACAGTCCCAGATACACCAGATCTTTTTCCAGAATATCCGGTTCCATGGCAGCCGGGGCGCTGTCCCACTCTCTCATGGAAGCGCACAAAACCCTGAGTGCCTTATCAGCCATGCTTTTATTGGCTTTTAAAATGGCTTCCCGGATTTCATCTGTCATTTCTGCAATGCCATCCCCTGTATATACTTTGGTGCATCGCTTTAAAACCTCATCAGGAGCTCCTTTTGTAAACTGTATTACAGTGCCGTCTGCTTTTTTATGTACCGTTGACATCATTTTTCTGACCGAATCAAAGGGTGCTTCCCCAATTCTGACATATATCCTGGATAACTCCGGCTTTGACAGACCGTTTTTAAATGCATCGTTAACCAGGGCACATTCCGTAGGTTCTCCCACTGCCTGGGAACTGTCCAGATCCAGTTGCGCATCACAGCACAGTGACATGGCAGTCATTAAAAGAGTTTCATCAGAGGCAGAATGCTCCACAACCGTCATTTTGTTTTGTGTTAAGGTTCCTGTCTTATCCGAGCAGATAATCTGGGTACAGCCCAGGGTTTCCACAGCTGTCAGTCTTCTGATAATGGCATGTTTCTTTGACATCTTAGTCACACCAATGGAAAGCAGAATGGTGACAACGGCTGCCAGACCTTCCGGAATAGCGGCTACTGCCAGAGAAACCGCAATCATAAAGGTATCAATAATCTGATCTAAATGAATCCCGCCTCCAGATATGCCAATTCTTATTAAATCTATGGCGAACATAAGAGCACAGATTCCAAGTACCATAATGGACAGTACTTTGGAAAGCTGATCTAATTTAATCTGCAGCGGAGTCTCTTCCTCCCTGGCTGTGTTGAGTGCATCGGCAATATGACCGATTTCAGTTTCCATGCCAGTATAGCATACCACAGCCTTCCCTCTTCCATAAACAATGGTAGAACCGGTATAAACCATGTTCTTTCTGTCTGCCAGCCCAACCTCTCCTGAGCCGCCTGAAACGGCTTCCATCATCTTAGATACGGATACGGATTCTCCTGTCAGCGCCGCTTCCTCTACCTTTAAGCTGGCAGATTCCAGGACTCTGGAATCTGCAGGTACGCTGTCCCCTGCTTCCAGAAGAATGATGTCACCAGGAACCAGTTCTTCGGACCGGACAATAAGAAGCTTGTCATTTCGAATTACCTTTGATGTGGCTGCAGCCATCTCCTGTAACGATTGGATTGCAGATTCTGCTTTGGATTGCTGATAAACACCCAGAACGGCATTGATAATAACCACAGAAATAATAATAAGGGTATCAATCATGCTTTCCCCTGCATAAATCGAAGTTACACCTGAAATAACCGCTGCAACAATCAGAACAATTGTCATAAAGTTAGCAAGTTCTTTTAAAAATTTTTCAATCAGGCTGGGCTTTTTCCCTTCCTTTAGTTTGTTAAACCCATACTTTGACCTTCTCTCTTCCACTGAAGCATCCGAAAGTCCCTGAAGCGATGTCTCCAACTGGCTTAAAACATCTGTTGATTCCATTAAGTACTCTTTTCGCATAGTTTTTCTCCCGTAAATAAATGAATGGCATGTCCAAGTTGTCGCTCCAAATCGTTCATATTTGGAACATTTGATTCGTAGTTTATTATACCATATTTCATTTTTCTTTGAAAGCAATAAAATTATTTTGTGTATATTGTACAAAAACCTGTATCTCGTTTCTATGATGTGTTTCATAAATGAACTAAAACAATGATTTAATTGGTTGGTGAACCAATTCCCGTATGGTATCATGTTTTTAAGATACAAGGGCGTTTATAAAAACCTGATAAAAGCAGATGGAAAAGGAAATTACATGATTAAATTATTAATAATATCAGATGATTTTACGGGCGCACTGGATACCAGTGTCCAGTTATCAGCAAGTGGTGCAACTGCGTATGTTACCTTAGATTCTAAGTTTAATACGACAGATTTCAGCCCTGAAACTGATGTCCTGGTGGTTGATGCCGAAACCCGTCACTTAAACCAGAAAGACGCCTATGAAGCTGTGTTTTCCATAACAGAGCGCGCACGAAAAGCCGGAATTCCTTTTATATATAAAAAAACAGATTCCGTTCTTCGTGGAAATATCGGAGCAGAGCTTTCTGCTGTACTAAAAGCTGGCGGACAGAAGAGGATCCATTTTATTCCCGCTTATCCCCAGATGAACCGCACCACCAGAAAGGGAATCCACTACGCTGACAGCGTACCTATTGATGAAAGCATTTTTGGAAAAGATCCCTTTGAACCTGTTTTATACTCTGACATCACACAGATTATCCGGTCCCAGACAGATATTCCTTCTTTTATTATAGAAGATCCCCGACAGGACTGGAGCCAGTATGAGGGAATTCTCATTCATGATTCACAGTCAGCAGACGATCTGGAACAGATTGCACAGAAGCTGAAAGAGAAAGGGGAAATACATCTGCTGTCGGGCTGCGCAGGATTCGCGTCGCTGCTTCCCATGCTGACAGGGATTTCCGGGAGCAAACCTCAAACACCAGAAATATCTTCTCATTTGCTCATCGCATGCGGCAGTATTCATCCGGTATCTCTGGCCCAATGCAGTTATGCTGTTAGAAGCGGGGCTCCACATTACCACCTGACTCCGGAAGAAAAACTGAGTCCTGCCTGGGCAAATGGAGATTCAGCCTGCAGCCTGGTGTCTCATGTGTTTCAATCCTGCAAGGAATCACCTGTGGTTATTTTAAATGCCAACGGGCCGGACGAGCCGGGGAAGACCTACGCATATGCAAAAGAAAGAGGAATTGAACTTTCTCAGATCAGAGAAAATGTGGTGGCTGTAATGGCGCGGCTGGTCGAAGATCTGATTGACCGCGGAGTAAACGCTACTGTATTTCTCATGGGCGGGGATCTTCTATACCAGTTTATAAAACAGACTGGTATAAACGTGATATCACCTGTCTGTGAGGTTGAGCAGGGTGTTGTACTCTCAGAAGTACTCTACAAGGGAAAAAGAATCAATATCATATCAAAATCAGGTGGTTTCGGCAGGGAATCTCTCTTTATGGATCTGTCAGACCGGTTTCAAATTTAAATCTGTGTATCCGGCAATAAAATAATTGCCATAAAAAAATACAAATCAGGAGGATAAAACATGCAATACGCGAAATTACCTGGCCTGACCTGGGACGGCACTATTTACCAAAATGATGATATGGGAATTCTGGAAGCACTCCTTCCTACCGGTGGATATCCCACCGCCCATGCTCCGGCAATGCTTGAACTGCCTGACGGCGATCTGCTGTGCTGCTGGTTTGCAGGCACCTACGAAGGCAGCGCCGATATCCATATTATCTGCTCCCTTCTTCCTAAAGACGCAGCAGCATGGCTTCCGCCTGTGGACATCTCCAGTGACCCTGACCGCAGTGAGCAGAACCCCTCCTTATTCTACGGTCCTGATCATGCTGTATGGGCTATGTACACCGCCCAGATGGATCGCCAGGAAGGCAAAGACAACATGCAGTATACAGCCGTAGTACGCTGCCAGAAGAGTACGGATGGGGGCAGAACATGGGGGGCCTATGAAACAGTGTTCCCCGAAGAAGGAACCTTTTGCCGCCAGCCGATTCAGATACTATCATCTGGACGGTGGATTTTCGCCAACTGGCTGTGCACAGATTCCAAAGAAGGACTGTCCGGAGATCCCACCGCTTTCCGCATCTCTGATGATGAAGGAAAGACGTGGCGCATGGTAATGATGCCTGAGAGCAACGGTCATGTTCATGCCAATGTCATAGAGCTGGATAACGGTCATCTGGTTGCTTTTATGCGTAACCGTGAAGCATTCCGTATCCACCGCAGTGAGTCCTTTGACTGGGGCGAAACATGGAGTGAGCCGGCTCCCACACCTCTTCCAAACAACAACTCCAGTATCAGTGCAGTGAAACTGCAAAGCGGACGCATTGCCATTGCCTACAACCCTACCTGCACACCCGATCCCCATCCGGGCAAGGCTGCATGGCCTGGTCTTCGCTGCCCGGTTGCGGTTGCACTGACTGAGGATGGCGGTCTTACTTTCCCCATCATCCGCTATATGGAACGGGGGGAAGGCTATATGGGCGAGGAAAATAAAACCAATAACCGGCAGTACGAATATCCCTGTCTGATGCAGTCAGATGATGGGGCTCTCCATCTGGCCTATGCCTCCCACACCCGCGCCGGAGTGAAATACCTTCGATTCACCGAGGAGGATGTTCTGGGTCAAAAGAGAGAACGGGTTGGACTCTATAACCCAACTGCTGCCCAGAGCCATTAATAACACTGAGAGGATTTAAAAATGCTGAAAACCTATAACATTAAAATGCCCCACGCCGTATATGGCGGAGAAAACGCCATGGAAAGCGTCACAACCATCTTAAAAAACCGAAAGGTAAATCGGGTTGCCATGTTTACAGATAAGGGAATCGAGGAATCCGGCCTGTTCTCCCTGCCTGAGGAGGCAGTAAAAGCTGCAGGAGCCCATTACTATGTCCTTGATGAACTCCCTCCGGAACCGACTTATACCGCAGTTCAAAAGCTGGTAGACCAGTTTAAAGCCAGCAAAGCGGATATGATCGTAGCCTGCGGCGGCGGCAGTGTCATGGACGCAGCCAAGCTGGCAAGTATCCTCGTCACCGACGAGTACGGAGTGAAGGAACTGTTAGACGATCCGGGCCGTGCACAAAAGTGCGTTCCCATTATTCTGATTCCCACCACTGCAGGTACTGGAGCAGAGGTTACCCCCAATGCCATTGTTGCCGTTCCGGAAAAGGAATTAAAGGTGGGAATTGTCAACGAGAACATGATTGCTGACTATGTGATACTGGATGCCAGAATGATTAAGAACGTCCCCCGCAAGATTGCAGCAGCTACGGGCGTGGATGCTCTGGCTCACTGCATCGAGTGCTTTACCAGCAATAAAGCAAATCCATTCAGCGATTTGTACGCACTTGAGGGTCTGGATCTGATTCTTAACAACATCATGGAGGCATGTAACAACTCCGAGGCAATGGAAGCTAAAAACAGGATGCAGATTGCGGCCTATTACGGGGGACTGGCTATTACTGCCTCCGGAACTACTGCCGTACACGCATTAAGCTATCCCCTTGGAGGTAAATACCACATTCCACACGGCGTTTCCAACGCAATGTTACTGGCTCCGGTCATGGGATTCAATGAACCGGTATGCCGTGAGAAATTTGCTGCTGTTTATGACCGGTGTGTTCACACCCAGGGAAACTGCCAGACAGCGGAAGAAAAAAGTGCTTATCTGCTTGCGTGGATGGAGAATATCGTAAAAGAATTAGAAATCCCCACCAGCTTAAAAGAGTTTGGAGTACCCGCCGAAGACTTAGACGGACTGGTAGAGGCCGGTATGCAGGTAACACGCCTTCTGGTAAACAATATGCGGGAAGTTACACCTGCTGATGCCAGGTCACTGTATGAGAAAATTATTTAATCAGAGGAGATTATTATCATGAAGAACGTCGAATTAAAAGGCATTATCCCACCAATTCTAACCCCTATGAACGCCGATGAATCTATTAATCTGGAGGAGCTGCGTAACCAGATTGAACGAATGCTGGAGGGTGGTGTTCACGGTATATTCCCATTTGGAACCAATGGAGAAGGTTATATTTTAAATGAAAAAGAAAAAATCGAAGTGCTTGAGGCCGCCATCGATCAGGTAAACCATCGTGTTCCGGTATATGCAGGTACAGGCTGCATTTCCACGTCTGATACCATTCGTGTCAGCCGGAAAGCTCAGGAACTTGGCGCTGATGTGCTGTCCATTATCACACCCAGCTTTGCTCTTGCTTCGCAGAAAGAGCTTTATGATCATTACGTGGAAATTGCCAAACATGTAGATATTCCAATTGTGCTATACAACATCCCGGCACGTACAGGCAATAAATTACTTCCTGAGACCGTTGCAAAGCTGGCGAAAGATGTAGACCTTATTATGGGTGCCAAAGATTCCAGCGGTGACTGGGATAACTTACTTGCCTACATCAACCTTACAAAGGATTTAGATAAAGATTTCCGTGTATTATCCGGAAACGATTCCCTTATCCTTCCCTGCCTTGAAGCAGGCGGTGCCGGCGGTATTGCCGGATGTGCCAACGTATATCCACATGTTCTTGCATCTATTTATGAACTGTTTCAGGCCGGTAAACTGGAGGAGGCTAAGGCTGCTCAGGACTCCATCGCCTCGTTCCGTGCTGTATTCAAATATGGCAACCCCAATACGGTTGTTAAAAAGGCTGTTTCTCTGCTTGGTTATCCGGTAGGCGACTGCCGCCGTCCTTTTAACTATCTATGTGAGGAAGGAATTGACGCACTAAAACAGGTTTTAAAGGAAAATGCCGACAGAGGGATGTGCTGATATGAATAATCTAATGAGACCTATTATTGGAATTTCCATGGGTGATCCCTTTGGAAATGGCCCGGAGATTACGGTTCGGGCATTGGCAGATGAAAAACTCTATGAGCGCTGTAAGCCTTTGATAGTAGGGGATGAAACTTCCATAAATTACGCTTTAAAGGTGGCTGAAAAAGTTCATGGCATTCATTTGAAGCTGAATGTCATCTCTTCTCCCGCTGAAGGCAAATACACTTATGGCACCATTGATCTGATGGATTTAAAGCTGATTCCTGCAGATGCAATTCCGGACACCTCAGAACTGAATGAACCAAAACCCTTTGGCGTAGGTGCCTGTGCACTGGGTGGTGAGGCAGCCTTCCAGTATGTAGTAAAAGTGATTCAGCTGGCTATGGAGCATCAGATTGACGCTACCGTTACCAACGCCCTGAGTAAAGAAGCCATAAACATGGCAGGTCATCACTATTCCGGTCATACTGAAATTTATGCTGATTATACGGATACACCAAAGTACACCATGATGCTGGCTCACGGCGACCTGCGGGTAGTCCATGTTTCCACTCATGTGTCATTACGGGAAGCTTGTGATCGAGTGAAAAAGGACCGTGTTCTGGATTGCATTCGAATTGCCAACGAAGGCTGCAAAGCCCTGGGAATAAAGGAACCCAAAATCGGAGTAGCAGGGTTAAATCCCCACTGTGGTGAGAACGGCATGTTTGGCTGGGAGGAAGTCGAAGAAATCCAGCCTGCCATTGATGCAGCCATGGCTGAGGGAATTATTATTCCGGAAAAGAAGCCCACCCCTCCCGATACCATATTTTCTAAAGCACTGGGCGGCTGGTACGATATTGTTGTCGCCATGTACCATGATCAGGGTCACATTCCCCTGAAGGTAAAAGGGTTTGTTTATAACCGTGAAGAAAAACACTGGGAAGCGGTTGAAGGTGTTAACGTGACTCTCGGACTGCCTGTCATTCGTGCCAGTGTAGACCATGGAACCGGCATCGATCTTGCTGGCAGCGGCCGCTCCAGTGAACTGAGTCTGGTCAATGCAATTGATTACGCCATCCATATGGTTCATGCCAGAAAAGAATCCTGAAATTGATAAATTGCACCCTACTGCCAATTAATATAGCTTTATATAAGAGAGGAGTCCAAACAAATGACTATCCCAATGATTATTGCTCTTGCTATCACAATTTTCATGATTATTTTGATTATGACAGACAAACTTCCATTCGGTGCACCTCCAATACTTGCCTGTCTTCTAATGGTTCTTTTTGGCATAACCGATATCAAGACTGCTTTCGGCGGTTTTTCTAACGCTACCATTATTATGCTTGCCTCTTTCATGGCAATCGTGGCCGCTCTTCAAAAGACAAGCCTGATTGGTGCTTTCAGAAAAACAATTATGAATATGGCTGACAAAGGTGGATACAAGGCATATATCATGTTGTTTATAATCGTCATGCTGGCCAGCAGTATCTTTGGAACAGGTTCCACTGCATTCTATGTTCTTACTTTAGGTATTTTATCTACGATACAGTACTCTGACAAATTACCACGTGGCAAGGTGATCGCTGCTGCCGGTTTCGCAGCTAACCACCCACTGATCCCAGTTAATGTTACATTACAATACGGCATTGTTATTGCTGTATTAGCAGCTGCCAAATCCGGTATTACCAGCGTTTCCTTAGCGAAATTCTCTATTGTAAATCTGATTCTTTCTCTGGCTTATGTGGCATGGGCTTTAATTGGTTATAAAATTTTGCCTAACAAAAATGTGGAAGATACAGAAACCGGCACAGATAAATCCAGGGATACCGTTTACGATTTACCAAAATGGAAAGAAAATGCAACCTATGCGGCCTTTATCGCAGCTGTTATCGGTATGATTCTTCAAAGTAAAGTAGGCGATGCCGGATATATGATTCCAGGTTTATCTGCAGGTCTGGTTTTAGTGATCGGTGTTCTGAATTTTGATGAAATTCGTAATAACATTGGAGCTCCAATTATTTTGATGTCAGCTGGCGTTATTGGTGTTGCTGATGCTCTTGGGGGCACCGGATTAACTGCTTTAGTTGGAGAAACAGTAGCGAATATGCTTGGAACAAATATCAATCCTTTCATTCTGATTTTTGTATTCTGTATGTTAACAAGTGTACTTGCAACCCTTACAGGATCCACAATCGGTACTGTGTATGTATTTGCGCCTATGGCGATTGCTACCTGTATGAGTCTTGGACTGAATCCGACAGCTGCCGCTGCTGCAATTGTAATTTCAGGCTGGAATGGCCATTTCTTACCAATTGACGGTATGCCAGCTATGGTAATGGGAATTGGTAAATATAAACTGACAGAGTTTTGGAAATACACGATTCCGATGTACTTTATCAGACTGCTTGCTTTAACTGCCGGAGCTTTGCTATTGTTCCCAATGTAAAATGTTAATCTACTTAAATGAGAAAGAGGTACAGTTATGAATAATAAATATGAACTGGAGCATATTGGCATAAACACTCCAAATTCGGAAGAAGCAGAAAAACTGGCGCAGCTGCTGAGTATGATGTTTAACCTGGAGCCTCGCCACGGTCAGAAGTCTGAGTTTGGAGGTCCTTATTTTGAATGTATGAAAGCTCCTTTCCTGGGTTCAAATGGTCACATTGCCATGCGTACACCGGATTTAACCTCTGCCGTTCAGGAATTGAAAGAAAAAGGCTTTTCCTTTAACATGGAGACTGCGGCATATTTTGAAGATGGAACACTGAAAAATGTCTATTTAGACGGTGAGTTTGGAGGCTTTGCCATTCATATTATGCAAAAATAACAGATAAAAACCGCTGATCCATTTGCCAATGAAACATCGCATCTGGATCAGCGGTTTTCTATGAATCAGAGAAGTTCATGAATGTCTTTTGTCTCATGATCCTCATATTTGACTACGTTGCCTTCCCAGGTTCTGAATTTTACATAACCCGGACCTCTGGAAATAATATAATTGGGGAATATGGGAGTTTTGCCCTGCCCCTTTGGTGCATTGACAATAAATGTGGGAATTGCCATACCGGAGGTATATCCTCTTAAATATTCCATAATCTCAATGCCATCTTCAATGGATGTGTTAAAGTGGGTGGTTCCCTGTACATGCTTCGCATGAAAAATATAATATGGCCGCACCCTGCACTTTAACAATTCATGATTGAGCACACGCATTACAAATTTGTCATTGTTAATACCATTTAACAAAACTGCCTGATTTCCCAGAACAATTCCTGCATCAGCAAGCCTTTCACAGGCTGCTTTTGATTCTTCTGTAATCTCCATGGGGTGATTAAAATGAGTGTTTAGATAGATTGGGTGGTATTTCTTTAACATATCGCAAAGCTCTTTGGTGATTCTCTGGGGCATGGTTACGGGAATTCTGCTGCCAAGCCTTATGTAATCCACATGAGGAATCTCCTTTAACTGGCTGATAATCCATTCCAGCTGCTGATCTGACAGAGTGAGTGCATCTCCCCCTGTGATAAGAACATCCCTGATTTCCTCATTCTCTCTGATGTAATGAATGGATTCTGCAATCTTGTCACGGGAATTGTGGACATCCTGTTCCCCGATGTTGCGCCGTCTCTGGCAGTGCCTGCAGTACATGGCACATTCATTGGTTACGTTGATAATCAGGCGGTCCGGATACCGTCTGGTAATACATCCGGCTGGGTTGGTATACTCTTCTGCCATAGGATCTAAATCCGTACAGCTGTCTTCCAGCTCCTTATAGTTTGGGACACTCATCAGACGTATGGGATCAAAGCTGTCGTCCGGATCTGCAAGACTTAGGTAATACGGGGAAACTGCCCACCGAAATTTTTCCCCCACTTCCCGGATCAGCTGCTTCTCTTTTTCGCTGACAGGAAGAATCCGGCTTAAGCTCTCCACATCTGTAATTCTGTTTTTCAATTGCCATCTGTAGTCATTCCAGTCCTCTTCCGTTGCCGAATAAATATGAAGTATTTTGTTTTTCCGTTCCTTCAGCACATCTTCTTTGCTGATACCAGTGGAAATTGATTTCCTTGCCTCAAGAAAATCTTCAATCCTCCCCTTCAGTTCATCTGCCCGCTGTAGTGATATTTGACGTTTTTTTTCTTTTTCCATATATTTATTCTCCTTTTGCTCCAAAAGAAACAACTTCATTATAGCAAATAAGTTGTTACTACGTCAATAAAATTTATTCTGCTAAAAGAAAAAAAGAAGCCCGCTTTTTATAAGCTGACCTCTTCACTTACACTAACAGATTCTTGGAAGACCTTCTCCATACAAAAGATCAATGGTTCGAAGTCCATTAAGCCTGGTTTTCATTCTGACTCCGTTTCCCTCGAGAACTGTTCCAATGATTCTGGCATTTGTTCCGTATTTACTGTTCTGCACTGCTTTTAACGCCTTTTCGGCCTGATTTCCCGGGACAACCGCTATCATCTTTCCCTCATTGGCCATATAGAGCGGATCCAGCCCCAGGATACCGCAAAAGCCTTTTACCTCAGGACTGACAGGAAGCGCTTCCTCCCAGATCTCCACACTGCATGCAGACTGCTCTGCTGCTTCATTTAAAACCGTGGCAAGACCGCCTCTGGTGACATCCCGCATGCAGTGAACCCTGATCTGGCTGTCCAATAAGTTCTGGACTATGGAGTTAAGCGGCGCACAATCGCTGGCAATCTGATTTTCTATCCCCATGCGGTGGGAAAGAATCGCCGCGTGATGCTCTCCTAAGTTTCCCGATAAAATAATGGCATCACCTGGTTTACAGTGAGAGATACTGATACCGCCTTTCATTACTTCCCCTATTCCCGACGTATTAATAAAAACACCGCCATTGCCATCCACTACCTTGGTATCGCCTGCTACAATCCGGACTCCTGCTTCTTTTGCAGTCAGAGCCATGGTGCGGGCGATTTCCTCTATGGTTTCCAGCTCAGTCCCTTCTTCTATAATAAAGCCTGCAGTGAGATACTTTGGAACTGCTCCCATCATGGACAAATCGTTAACAGTCCCGCACACTGCCAGCTTGCCAATATTTCCTCCTCTGAAAAACAGAGGGGTAACAACAAAGGAATCTGTTGTGTAGGCAATTTTTCCCTCAACAGACAGCACTGCCGCATCTTCCAGTCTGTTTAACGTTTTATTATTGAAATGCTTTAAAAAAACCTGATTAATTAGATCACCGGTCTGCTTGCCACCGCTGCCGTAAGACATATCAATTTTCATAACCTCTGTCCTGACCTTTCATCTGTTATTGTGATTGGATTTATGAATTCTGATACCAGATCCCGCAGGCTCCTTCTGATGACACCATACAGGGACCAATTGCATGAAGCGGCGTGCAGACCGTCTTAAACAGCGGGCATTCTGCCGGATTCCTGCGTCCCAGAATCACGTCTGTACATTTGCACCCTTTGGGCATTTCCTCATTCATGCCCTCAATACGGCTGCCCCCGTCAAATATCTCATATTCCTTTTTCGGCCTTAAAGCGGAATTTTCAATGATACCGATCCCCCGCCAGAAATCATCTCCCTGTTCAAAATACTCTGAAAGCAGGGCACGGGCTTTTTCATTGCCTTTTTCCTTTACTGCAGTGGCGTACATATTTTTCACTTCATATCGGCCTGTTTTTAACTGCCTCATGATTTCATAGACAGCTGCCAGAATATGCTCTCCCTCAAAGCCTGCAATTACAAACGGCTTCCTGTATTTTTCCGCCAGTTCCCGGTAGCTGTCAGCCCCCGTAATCACGCTGACATGGCCAGGGCTTAAGAATGCATCGATATTTTTTTCTCTCTCACAGATATAAGAAAGGGCCGGTACGATTGTTTTTACAGAAGTTAAAAGTTTCAGATTGGTAATATTTTTTTGCTTCATCTCCTCCATCATGAGAGCATAGATGGGTGCGGTCGTCTCAAACCCTACCGCTGCAAACAGATACTGGATGTTTTTATGCTCTCTGGCCTCTGTTAAAGCCATTAATGGAGAATACAGGATTTTCACTTTTCCTCCTGCTGCCTTTGCTTCTGTTAAGGACATGCTGCTGCCTTTTACTTTCATCATATCGCCAAAGGTCAAAACACAGTGATCCTCTTTTAAGGAAAATTCTGTCAATCGGTCGATATAAGCAGATGAGGTAACACAAACCGGACAGCCGGGGCCGGAGATCAGTTTAATTTTAGGAGATATCATACTTCTGATTCCATTTTTAAAAATGCTTGAAGTATGGGTTCCGCAGACCTCCATGATTTTCACCGGTTTCCCGTCATAAGATTTCAGTTCATCAATCACTTCCTGGATCTTCATACCTGTCCTCCTGAAGTTCTGAAAAAAGGCTTAAGATATCCTCAGCCATTTCCCCGCTTATTACTTCTATGGCACAGCCTGCGTGGATCAGGACATAATCTCCGATTCCAGCATCCACAAGCTTTATATTCACATCGGTGATATTATCCATTACATTCACTCTTGCATAATCTCCCCGTATTTCTATGACTTTTCCTGGTATTGCAACGCACATGAGATTCTCTCCTTTCTTCCAGTTACCTGTTACTTTCCTTCCAATGTTCTCTGCCTAAGTAGATCTGTCCAAGACTCAGTCCGCCGTCCCCCGGCGGAACAAGGCGGTTTACGTATACATGAAAACCTCTTTCCTTTAAAAGGGTAATCGTCAGTTCTGTAAGAACCGTGTTCTGAAATACACCTCCACTCAGTGCCACATCACTGGTATGGTGACAGTCTCTCAAGATTTCACAGATTTCTGCAATTCCTTCTGCTGCTGCATGGTGAAAACCCAGAGCCAGCGCACCGGTTTTCGTTCTGTCTTTGCAGTTTACTGCTGCTTCAAAAAATGGTCTGGGGTCCAGTTTTAAAACACCATCCTCTTTAGTTATCAGAAATGGCAGGGACGGAGGTTTTATATGTTCTCTTCTGGCAATTTCAGCCTCCCGTTCAAGCAGTATGGCGCATTCTCCCTCATACCTGTTCTCATGGGCAATCTGAAGGACAGATGCCGCTGCATCAAAGAGCCTGCCCATACTGGAAGTTAAAACTGTATTAATTCTTTGATCCAGAGCAGCCGTTATCAGCTGCTTTCTTTCATCGGGAAATGAACTGTCAAGACCTGCATGATGGAGATAACAGACTGCAGTCTTTTTCCCATCCCGCATGGACTGATCACCTCCAAGAATCGGGAATGGGCGCAAATGAGCAGCCCGGACAAATTCCGTTCCTTCGCAAATTAAGAATTCCCCTCCCCATATGCTCCCATCGGTTCCATAGCCGGTTCCGTCAAATGCCACGCCTATTACGGGACCTTTCAGCCCATGCTCCGCCATAACAGATGCAATATGGGCATGATGATGCTGAACTTTCATCACAGGGAGCATCAGACTTTGGGTAAAACGGGAAGAGTAATAATTGGGATGCTGGTCACAAACTGCCAGCTTCGGGGTAATGTTTAACAGGCGTGTCAGATCTTTGTAGGATTTTTTATACTCCTCCCTAACACTGAATTCTTCCAAATCACCGAAATACTGGGATACAACTGCTTTTGCCCCGCGGCTGAGACAAAAAGCCGCTTTTAAATCTCCTCCCGCAGCGAAAACCTCTGCTTCTCCGGCTTTTTCTTTTTGCAGAAAAACCGGATAAGGAACATATCCCCGGCTTCTTCTGATAAGCTGAGGACTGCCTGCCACGATCTTTGCTACGGAATCATCTACGGATCTTACTATTCTTCTTCTATGATACAATACTCCATCAAGGTATGGATCGGAAAGAGAACACATACAATCATCTTCACGGATAATTGGCTGTCCTGATGTATTGGCGCTTGTCATAATAAGGGGGCCAAGTTCTTCCGTCAGCAGATGCTGAAGGGGCGTATAGGGCAGAAATGCTCCGCAGTACAGGCTTTTTTTATTGGTGGACGGAGCCATGAGGTCTTCCCGCATCGGAAGCAGTACGATGGGTCTTGCTTTGGATGTAAGCAGTATCTCTTCTTCTCTTGAAACATCACAGTATTTCTTTATTTCTGAAACAGAATGAAACATAACGGCAAAAGGCTTTTCTTCCCGTCCTTTGCATTGGCGAAGCCGGACTACCGATTTCTCGAGAAAAGGCGAACACACCAGGTGATAGCCTCCGATTCCTTTTACTGCCACGATTCCGCCATCTCCCAGCACCTTTATGGCTTTTTTTAAGGCCTCCCGGTCGGTAAGTTCTTCCGCCTCCCGCTGCCTGTTATCCTGGTATAAAAGATAGGGTCCGCAGTCATTACAGGAAATTGTCTGCGCATGAAACCGTCTGCTTTCGGGAGAAGTGTATTCCTTATTGCAGGCACTGCACATGGGGAAATCCTTCATGACAGTGTTGTCTCTGTCATAGGGCATTTCTTCTATTATGGTGTATCTGGGACCGCACGCCATACAGCTGATAAATGGATTGCCATATCTTCTGTCCAATGGATCAGCAAGTTCTTTTAAGCATTGGGGGCAGACAGGCAGATCTGCAGGAATCATGGAAATTTCTTTTGCTTCACCGCTTGGTATGATAACAAAATTTTCAAGATCAGAGACCGGCAGACCTTCTGTCTCCATGTTTATAATCTCATATCTTTGATCTTTATTTTCTTTTAAATCAGATAAGAACCGGTCCAGTGCTGTTTTTGATGCCTGTGCCACAATTTCCACATCACCGCCAACGTTTCGTACCCATCCTTTCAACCCCAGTTCTCTGGCTGCACGATAAACAAGGGGTCGGAATCCAACCCCCTGTACAATACCGCAGACTTTAATTTTTACTGCTGTTTCTTTATTTTTTCCATTATCCATTCTGCTGCCTTTTCATAGCCTTCTCCGGTCTTTCCTGAGACCTTGATCACCGGAGCTGTTTTATTTAATGCCCGTACTCCCTTCATGAAAAAGTCTTCATCGAAGTCTACATAGGGTAAAAGATCACATTTGTTTAACAGAATTAAATCTGCCTTTTCAAATGCCAGAGGATATTTATAAGGCTTGTCGCTTCCCTCTGTTACAGTGGATATGAGCATTTTCGCATGCTCGCCAATCATAAATTCGGCAGGACAAACCAGATTTCCGATATTTTCAATAAACAGCACTCCATCACTGATGTGAAGATCCTCTACCGCCTGTCCGATTAACGGAGAATCCAGATGACAGGCTCCGCCGGTGTTGATCTGAATCGCTTTTACACCCAGGGATTGTAAGGTTTTTGTATCAAAATCTGCCTCAATATCACCTTCAATGACATAAGCGGTAACTTCTTCCAGACGTTTGATCAGCTGAATCAGAGAGGTGGTCTTTCCCGCTCCGGGCGCTCCCATTACATTGACGGCAAAAATACCGCTCTCTGTCAGGGAAGCCTGGATTTTAGCTGCAACCTGGTCATTTTTATCATAGACAGACTGCATGATTTCAATTTCTTTATTTTCTGACATGACAACATCCCTGCCTTTCGTAAACAAGCCGCTTTACGGCTCATTTAAATCCTGTACTTCAATGGATTTAATATAAAATTCCTGTCCTATTTCAGTGGGTGTTCCTTCACCCTTACAAAGGGGGCACTCAAAGGTAAAGGGCTTTCTGACAAACAGCTGGCCGCAGCCTGTGCACCGCAGTTTGGGAACTACCCTCTCGATATGAAGCTTTGCATGCTCACATGGAGTTCCCTCCGCAATCAGCTCAAAATAGAGTTCAATGGAGCTTGCCACATAACCACAGTAATCTCCCACAACCAGATTGATCACCTTTACCTCAGATGCACCATTGTCCTTTGCATATTCTCCGGCGATTTCTATGATTCGCCTGGTGATTGGATATTCGTGCATTTTACGTATTCATCCCTTACGTTCCCATATGATGGAGCCGTGTACTGATTTTCCATGGTAAGACATTTTTTCGGGCAGACCTCACTGCAGTAACCGCACTGGATACATTTCAACCGTTCAATGCTCCATGACGTCTTTGCCTTATCAGTCTGAATCGCTCCGGTCGGGCATCTTCTTTCACACATACCGCAGAAAATACAGTCATCAATGGAAATTCCAATTTTTCCTCTGGTCCGTTCATAGGTTTCCTTCTTCTTTACCGGGTATGGCACGGTATAGGGACCATGGAATATATTCTTTAACAGTGTCTTTGACATCTTAAATACAGACATAATACCCTCGATTCTGCTGCTTATGACAGCATTTACATGTTATCCTGTTACCTGATTGGCTGTACCTCTGTTTGTTACCGCTCGGTACAGCTGATACAGGGATCTATGGTAAGAATCAATATGGGTACGTCTGCCAGCGAGCAGTTCTTTAGTGTCTCAAGCAATGCAGGCAAATTGGCAAAGGTAGGAGTCCGGACTCTTACCCGGTCCAAAAATTTGGTTCCATTTGCTTTGGTATAATAAACAACCTCACCGCGGGGCTGCTCCAGCCGGATAAACTGTTCTCCGTTTGGAGTTCCTTTTACTTTCACGTTAATATCACCGCCAGGGATTATATCGATACACTGTCTGATTAAATCGATTGACTGGAACATTTCCTTGATTCTTACCCTGGTTCTGGCATAACAATCCCCGCCATCATTGGTAATTGGTTTAAAATCCAGCTTGCCATATGCACTGTATCCCTGTGTTCTCATATCCATTTCGATTCCGCTTGCTCTTGCCATAGGACCTACTGCACCTAAATCAAATGCCATCTGTTTTGTCAGAACTCCCACACCTTTGGTGCGCAGCTTCACTGTGGTATCGTTGATAAAGACACTGGTTGTCTCTTTTAATTCCTTTTCCATTTCAGTTAAAACTGTTTTAATCTTCATTAACGTCTCGGGACTAATGTCTTTTCTTACTCCTCCGATATCACATACGGAGAAAATGACACGTCCGCCTGTGGTCTCTTCAAAAATATCCAGAACCTGCTCCCTTAACTTCCAGGACTGCATAAACAGACTTTCAAATCCAAAGGCATCCGCCAGAAGTCCAAGCCAGAGCAGATGGCTGTGAAGCCTTGAAAGCTCTGCCCAGATTGTGCGTAAAAACTCGCCCCGCTCCGGCACCTCCACATCCATAATACGCTCAATGGACATACAATATCCCATTCCATGCATAAACGAGCAGATTCCGCAGATTCGTTCTGCCACGTAACAATACTGCTGATAATCTCTTTTTTCCACCAGCTTTTCCAAGCCTCTGTGAATGTATCCAATTCTAGGAATTGCTTCTACAACCGTTTCATCCTCCAGCACCAGATCCAGATGGATCGGCTCCGGAAGAACCGGGTGCTGCGGACCAAACGGAACAATTGTCCTATTTCCCATAAATAACCTCCATACTGATGCAGGCTGCCACAGCCAGCTATTCGTTCACGCCAAATGGTGTCTTCACCGGAATCTTATAAAGATTATCATTGAAATCCGGTATAATGCCTGTTATGTTAACTCCAAACAGTTCCTTTATCTCATTCTCATAAAGAAATGAATAGGGATAAAGAATGCTGATACTTGGCAGTTCGGTTTCCGTATCTGTGATCAGCCGGATATTCAGCAATTCGTAATCCTTATCAAAGGAATAGGTTAATTCCATTCCATTTTTATTGGTACAGGAAATTGCTACCAGCCGGTAACCATCATTTTTTATTTTCATAATCTCCGTCAGCAGATCATTGGGGGAGATTTCTTTTAATATCTGTTCTTTCATTTTTCTCCAATCCGCTTTTTCGGCATCGCTTTTTTCTTCTCTTCCAGAATATCAAGGGCTTTCACTACGCCATCGATAATGGATTCCGGACGTGCTGCACATCCAGGCACATATACATCAACAGGAATTACCTTATCAACACCACCAGCTACGTTATAGCATTCTGCAAAAATGCCGCCGGAGGTTGCACAGATTCCAACTGCTACCACTGCT
The DNA here is from genome assembly GCF_002934545.1 of Lacrimispora xylanisolvens. Lineage (GTDB taxonomy): Bacteria > Bacillota > Clostridia > Lachnospirales > Lachnospiraceae > Lacrimispora > Lacrimispora xylanisolvens. The sequence goes on along the minus strand of NZ_PTJA01000002.1, from coordinate 164,141 downwards.
TTGGGTTCCGGCATCTGTTCATAAAGCTGTTTCACAACCGGAATATTCTGTTCATTGACGCTGCCGGTAATAAGTAAGATATCCGCATGCTTGGGATTTCCGGTATTGATAATCCCAAAACGTTCCACGTCATATAATGGTGTCAGACACGCCAGTACTTCGATATCACAGCCATTGCAGCTTGTGCCGTCATAATGCAGAATCCAGGGTGATTTCTTAACCACATTCAAATTCATACGCACTCTCCTCAATTTTCCCGGGATTTCATTTCATAAAAAATGAAAGGATCACCAGATTCACCGTACCCATTACTCCCGTAACAATCCACGCAGAATTAAGTGCATGCTGCCATTTCAGCCTTGCTGCACAGTTATCTACAATTATTTCAAACAGATACACACCGAGACACACAATTGCAGCAACCACATGGCTGACTGGTGCAGAGGTGGCAAAAAATACATATACAAGAGATAACGATATGATCACCTCATACCAGTGAGTTACCTCAATCACAGCCAGATCCTTTCCGGAATACTCGGTGGTAATACCTTTGACGATCTCCTGATGTCCATGATGGGACATGCTTAAATCAAAGGGTGATTTTCTCAGTTTAAATGTCAGAACAAAAACCAGACCGATGAAAACCCCAGGCAGATAAAGAATAGATGGTTTATCAGCCATGACTATGTCTTTGATAAAGAAGCTTTTTTCCGCGTAGTAAAGGCCAATGCAGGTAAGAAGCACCATTGGCTCATAAGCCATAATCTGTAAGAGCTCCCGCTCCGATCCAATGGTGTTATATGGAGAATTTGACGCGTAACCACCCAGAACAAAAAATACAGATCCAAGTGTCAGTGCAAAGATTGCCAATAAAATATCGCCGCCTGAAAGCATGATGACTGTGGTAAACACAGCAAATACCATTGATACATACACGAAAAAACGGTGCATGGAATTGACTTCAATGGATTCCTTCTGCGTCAGCTTCAGCACATCGTAAAACGGCTGTAAAACAGGAGGACCCTGTCTGCCCTGCATGCGGGCAGTGATGACACGATCGATACCGGTCAGCAGACCGCCTACCACAGGTGCGAGAATTATTATCCCGATAATTCTTAGAACGTTCATCATGATGCAATCCCTCCGATCAGCAGTATCACTCCCCAAATGAGAATGACAAAAGATAAAATGTCACTAAAGAAGGATAACCTCTTTGTTCCAAAATAGCTGTCCATATACCAGTTATGAAGCTCCACCTGCCGCTTAGTCCCGCAGGCTCCGTAAAAGGTCTCATTGTCTCCCGTGTTTTCTCCTGCCATATAAATGGGAACTCTTCTTCGTTTGTCATTTTTATAAACCGGTATAAAGCTGATTGGCAGAATGATAAGCATACTTAACATATAAAGCATCAGTTTGATATCTCCCGATCCGATGGGCATCAAAGCCTGACCTTTAAAGACTTGGTTTAAATAAGGTATCAGGGCATATTTGGATACAATCGGAAAAGTAAAGCAGGATACAACAACCAAACAAGCAAGGATTGTAATGGGAATCTCCTCATCTAAGTGAAATTCGTTTTCACTTTGCTGCCTCATATTAACTTTTGACACCAGCTTACCCATCCACTTGGTCCAGTAAAACAGCGTGGCTGCGCTGCCATAAGCCAGGATAATGACGATCAGAATATTATTGGAGTCAATAAATGCTTTCATTGCCACCCATTTGGAAATCAGCATACCAAAGGGAGCAAGGAACATACCTGCAATTCCTATCATCATACACAGAGCCAGTTTTCTTGAAACCCCAAGAAGGATATCCATGTTTTCCACATTCCTGTTTCCAATCTGATGTTCCGCAGAACCAACAGATATAAAGAGCAGGGACTTTGATACTGCATGAAAAATAATTAAAAGGATTGCTGCCCAGATGGATTCTTCCGTACCAACGCTGGCACAGATAACGATAAGACCCAGGTTTGCCAGTGTGGAATAGGCCAGAATCTTCTTGGCATCGCTTTGGGAAATCGCCATAAAAGAGCATGCTAAAAATGTGACTCCTCCCACAAGTGTGACTGTTTTACCCACTGGCGAAGCACCAAGAAGGGGTGCCAGTCTGATAATTAAATACACGCCTGCCTTAACCATGGTAGCCGAATGGAGCAGAGCCGATGTGGGGGTAGGTGCAACCATGGCGCCAAGCAGCCAGGAAGAAAACGGCAGCTGTGCCGATTTGGTAAGTGCTGCCAGAGACAGCAGAAATACAGGAATCATAAGGTATGCATCTGGCTTTTGTGCTGTAAATACAGATAGTTCCAGTGTATGTCTGCTCATGCCGATAATAATGATTCCGGCAGCAAAAGCTGCTCCTCCTAAGAGGTTAATGAAAAGTGCACGGAACGAATTGTTTCTTGCCTCTTTCGTCTTTGTGTACCCAATCAGTAAAAAGGAGCAGAATGTAGTCAGCTCCCAGCAAAAATACATCCAGGTAAGCTGATTGCTCAGTACAATACCAAACATTGCAGAAAGGAATAGGAATAAAACTGCAAAAAAGAAACCCTTGCGATCCTCATACTCGGTATGGTGTATATGATAAGTTTTCATATAACCCACCGCATAAATGCAGATCAGGCTGCCTACCACTCCCACGATTACAACCATGATTGCAGTAAGTTTATCAAAGACAATCGCATTCTCCACTTCGATCTGGCTTTTTGCGGTCAGTTCAAAACAGAGTATGGCTGCAGTCTGTAGAAAAGAAAGAACAGAAATAGCATAATTTTTATAACGGATACCAATTGTAATAATATAAGCGGCGAGTACCACTTCCACAACCGCCATTACTAAATCGATTACAGTTTCCCAGCGGTAGGAATAAGCGATTCCCTTATGGAAAAACAGACAGACAACAACCAGCGTCAAAGCAGCTGTTATGCCTGCACTCACCCGGACAATTTTGTTTCTTACTTCGTCCTCTTTCACCAAAAGCACAGCAAGCGCTGCCAGAAGAGGAAATAATACCAATACCGTAATCGCACCCATACATTCATCACCTTACTTTTTATAATTTCTGTCAAGAATCGCTTAAAAATTATTTTTTAGTTATTTAAAATGTCGAAACCTAAGATGTCATATTACATAATTGATCAATTCGTGCTCATTATATCACACGAAAAAGGGATGTCAATGTTTTGTTTTGTGTACAATTTATACAGATTTAACTTATAAAAGCAAAATATGGAAAACCATTCCAGAAGAATATGAAAACTTTCTATTTTGAACAAGTTAAATATTTAACATGCAGAATTTTAACTATTTTTCGACATTCTTTTACGTTTTTTTAACAATTATACGCAAAAATATGCGGATTATTAATACGGGAAAAATGATGAGACTGGACTTTTCAAGTATAAAGAAACTGTTAAATAAATGCGGTTTTGCTGCATAAATGGGAATTGATAAGAAATCTCATTGATTGAACTAAAAAAGGACGCTCATCCGCTGTGAGCATCCTTTTTAGATTCTGTTTCATACATACTTATTCTTCTTCATGGAAGATAAATAGTTCCTCCACAGTGGCAGAAAATACTTTGGCTATATCCATGGCAAGTTTTAACGACGGATTATACCTTCCTTTTTCCAGATTAATTATTGTCTCCCGCCTCACTCCAACCAGTGCAGCAAGTTCATCCTGGGTTAAATTGAGCTTTGCTCTGTATTCTCTCATTTTAGTAACTAATGCCATGTTCCCATCTCCCGCTGTTCATTTATTTCCAGTACTACCAGACTGATTGTAAAACATACCATTGAGACAACATAGCATGAGATCAGTGCTATATTGACTGGCAGAATGGCTGGAAACAGGAAGTGTAAGGCAATGGCAAGGCTGGTAACCCCTGCACCGGAAAAGAAACCAAAACCAGCCGCTTTTGTGACATTTTGCTGAAACATCTCATCTGGTGTTACAAAAAAGTATCGGACGTATTGGGCAAAACCAAAGAAGCCAAAAAACGGTGCACTGACAGTAAAACCCATAAAGCCCAGCAACGCGAGAATGGATAAAAAACCTAGTTTGTTGACTTTCATGATAGACCTCCAATAGTGATATATTTATAACTTTATGTTATAAATATATCACTATAATATTCTCTTGTCAACATAAAGTGAATTTAGTGACTTAATTGTAAAGCGAGTCACAGTTTTTGTAAGCGAAATGCAACCTGTTCAAATCTCTTTTTTCGGTGTATGATATAAAAACAGACTAAGCAGGGATGAACCATGGGGCAAAAATGATTCAGGGTATGAACTAAAAATAGTCGGAATGGATTCAAAAGTTTCTCTTTATGCATCCGGAAAGCTGCGATATTGCAAGCAACAGGAATGGGAATCCAAAAAGAAATAAATAACCAGGCACTACATAGATTCTGTGTTGGAGCAATACTATAACGGTAATACCCACTGTTGTAATTCCAAAAAAAGGCTGTGGTTGCAGCAAGGAAAACCGAACGCAGTTTATTTATTGATATAGAAATCATAAATTCAATACTACAAAATACTGCCGCACTTAGCCCAGCCACCAGCATACTGCTAATCATAACAATATTACATATAAACAAAGAACTAAGGAAACGAAATTCAGAGTAGAACGGCTTGTAATAAATACCATTTATAAAAAGAGACACAGATAAGAGTATCATGGCTATCATCGCAACTATACTGACTACACTGCTTTTTTTCCTTCCATAACATGGTCCCAGAAATAAACAGCTAATAACCAGTATGCAGATGCCTGTGAGAATTAGGCTGAAGGAAAAGGGATTATATGTAAAGGTATCTTTTATCCATAAGGTGATACCATATCCCACCCCCTTCCCCATACCCTTTTTCTGTACAAATCCCAGTTTCAAGATTTGGGAGACAAGTAGGAACAATAAAGACGCAAAAGTTCCTGCTATAGAGATGATCCATCTCATTATTCTGTTGCTTGTGTTCTGCTGCACATCATATAAGGAAGCATTTTTCTCAGGAATACCGCCTATTTCATTAATTTCCTTCTGCATCAATGCCATAGAAACCGGCCAAGCAAAGAATGCCAAAATCAGAAATAACAGCTTTAAATTTTTAGGAGGCAGCCCTGCTTTGCTCCTTTCCTGATCCAGCACAATACCAATTTTCCAAGACCAAAAATAGATATAGATTCCACAGGTAAGCAGTTCAAACAGCAAAGATTTTATGCCAGAAGTCTTTTTATCAGGCTTTGCAAGTTCATTAACAGTGTCAGTAATCTGCACAAGCCAATAAAATCCGTACAACCCCAAAGTTAATATCGTCAATAAAACACACATCAAGTAATTACGTTTTTTCACCACTTAATTCTCCTCATCTCATTTATAATAGTTAAAGGTAGGCGACCGGCTTTTTCCGTTGCACCTGATAACTGTTTGGATTGCTATTGCCTCCTGTTCGTCTTCCTGTTGCTTTTTCAGAAAAATATCGCATATAGGCCAGTTTTTCATATCCCTCAAGTCGCACAATCGCAACCATTTATAAATTCCTGAACTGGTAAATACTCGCCTTATTTTGCTTCAAAAGCAGGGATGAACCATCCATGGGGTCGAAAATGATCCAGGTTAAAGAGCCGGGGTCAAAAACCTCCCGTCTCGGAATACATCAGCCCGCAATGCGGACTGAAAGCACTTTTTCATCGGAGTCGGATTTTGGGCATTGAGGTCGTAAGCGGGGTCGCACTTGCAGAGAATGTCCATTTATGCAAAAGAATAACGGGGTTATTAACGGCTCCAGAAAATCGTAACCAGTTACCTTATCCTTATTTAACAGATACCCTATAATGAATTCTTGTTAATTCGATTCTTTACCCTACTTTAACTCCTTTAAACCAATTTGAAAAGAAAGGATTTATTTATCTGATAATATTTTCCTGTCATGTTCCTGTACTTGCATTCCCATTTAGTATGGGCTAAACTATTAAATCATCCCTCCCCCTGCATAGCAGGAGATATTTATACTGCCACACAAGAATGGATAGGAATTAAAACGAACCCCACCCCAACTATTGACCAAGACCCTACTGGTAACTATTAAGTTTTTTTTAATCAATCTGATAGTTTTTTATTCACGTGGATTTTTATAACACCATTCTGAGTCAAAATTCTCACTCTTAGCTATTTTTTCAATATCCGTGAATGTATAATGCCATTTTAATTCATCATAAAATATGTCGTCCAAGTTTAATTTCATATACTCATATATAAAATTTAAGAGCATTTTACACGACCTAAAATCCTCAATATTTATACATTGCTGATAGTTATTTTTCTCATCAATAAAATTAAACATTCCATCTACCATATTATGAACATCATTATACACATACATGATAAACTGATTATCAGTCTCCACTTCAGTATCTTTAAGAACAAATGTTACATATTCATATGTTCCATTATTATTCTTTTCATATTCCATTCCATCTAAACAAATAATACTTGCTTCGTTAGCTGCACACCTGATATCATATATTAACTTATCAAAGTCAAATTTCTCCTTCTTCTTTAACAGTATTCCAGATAATCCCATTACTTAATCATTCCTTTCAATTCATTTATATCATTAACAACAGTAACACCCATATCTTTTATTCGTTCTAGCAATTTCACATTATTCGGATTAGCCATATCTATAGGTTCACCAATATACAATATAGCCTGCTTGTTTCCAGTATTTATATATGTATTTTTAGAACTATCAATATACTTATATAATTGCTTTTCTTTTACCGATGAAATTGATGCTTTTACTTCAATTAGACTATTTTCTGTTGCAACATCAATATCTCCCAAAAGATTTCCATTTGAAGACTTAATTTTATTACCAAAATCTGTTATTGTGGCATCAGTATTATTTTTTATGAAATCTGCTACTTTTGCCTCTGTACTTACTCCAATATCTGCACTATCTAAATTCTTACTTATTGAATCAGCAATAGATTGTGGTGTTTGTTTTGGAACTCTTATTACTGTACCTGATTCATTGACATAATCTACAAACATATCTGTTTCTTTTACAATATTTAAAGAATTTTTACCAGCATAACCCGCCCCCTCAGGTGGAGTACTGAGATATCCGACTAACGGTAAATTTTCGTATTCAATTAAAAAAATTATAGCACGCCTTTGTGCCGTTTTTAAATAGAAAAATTACTGTTCCTCTTTTGGAATCGGTTCACGGTATTCCGTCTTGTTTTTCATCATTCCGTACACAATGTTCACCAAACGGCGCATGATACAGACCAGCGCTTGAGACTTTGTCTTTCCTTCACCGATTTTCCGCATGTAATAATCATAAAATACCGGATGATTGGGTATTCCGTTCTTTGGCTTCGATACCATGGTTACTGCCAGGAAATAAAACAATCCATGCAACTGGCGGTTTCCTTGTCTGGAGCTTTGCTCCTTGCCTTTTCCGGCGGAACTGAACTTTACAGGAGCCACTCCCGCGAATCTTGCCAGCTTATCTGCACTGGGAAATCTTCGAATATCTCCGATTTCTGCAATCAGCTTGCTGGCTATAGAAGTTCCAATCCCTGACATACTGGTCAGTTTATAATCAAAGCTAAGCAGGATTATATCGATTTCTTTATCAAGCCCTGCTAATTCTTCTTTTTGATGTTCCAAATCCCGTACCAGACTTGTTGTGATAAAATCTCTGGATTCCTGATATTCCCGAAAGGTATTTCCATCATTCTGAACACAGTCCAGAATCAACTCCGCTTTATCTTTCTTGGCAATACGGGATATTTCCTTAAATTCGATTGTTAGGTCTTCTGCCGTTTTTCCCTGTAAGTGAACAGGGGATGGGTAGGTTTTCCAGAAATACATGGCACATTTTCCGTCTATTTCGCTGAAGAACTTACTGTAGCTGGGATAAGCTATGGATATCTGCTCATGGAGTCCGTTCTTAAAGCGAATACCGTCTTTCACCAATAAATCTCTCCGATTTACTAATTGAGCCAATGTCCATTCGTTATCTTTTGGCTTAGCATCTGGCAAAGTATGTAACTGGTTTATGAGTACCGTTGCCACACAATACGCATCATGCTCATCATTTTTACGGAGCATGGGTGCACTTTTTCTCTGGTCATAAGCCAGAGCTGGATTAATGTCTTTTACAATGTAACCTTTTTCAATCAGCCAGACAGCTAAACTTCTGCCGTAGCCGTATGCATTCTCCAATCCGTAAATAGGTTCAAGCCCAAGATGATTGGATTTTCTCTTTACCTTTTCTGCCAGCTTTTTAAATTCACTAGGCTTGTTTTCTATCACTACTATCTCTAACTTTTCATTCCAGCAGTTTACCATCACTGCGGTATGACTTTCCTTATGCAAGTCAATTCCTACATAAAGCAAATTTTCTCTTTTTTGCAATTCTCTCCCTCCAGATCTTGCTTCCAACCAATCAGTTCCCGTACCGGCAACCTCAGATGACAGCGTTAACTCTTCACGAGTCCGCAAGGGGGCGACAGCCAATCTACAACAAACCAATGGGTGGATGGACAAGTTATTTCTTTTATTGGTTGTTGATGTTAACTCTGTATGGAATGGATTGCAAGTCATTTCTGGATTTAGTTTCAGGAGAAAGGAACGGCAGAAAAAGAAACAGAAAAGGGAGTTACAGAAGAAGTGTTTTCACCCCCTGTAACCCCCGGCAGCACCATTTTACCATAGAACCAGTTTGAAGTAAATTCATGGTTCACCATGAACCATAGGGTAGATGATCTGACTAAGCTTCTGGTGGAACAGAATCAATAGACCACTTTCGTTTTGCCCTGTGTCGCAAAATATCACCCCTGTGTGGCCTTTAAAACCACTGGTGGAACATATATGCCATTCAGGCAATAAAGCACCTCGTTGGGCAAATTTGAAAAATATGGATTTTCCCTTTGCACCTAATAACTGTTTGGATTGCTATTGCCTCCTGTTCGTCTTCCGGTTGATTTTTCAGAAAAATGTCGCATATAGACCAGTTTTTCATATCCCTCAAGTCGCATAATCGCAACCATTTATAAATTCCTGAACTGGAATATTTTCACTCTATTTTGCTACAAAAGCAGGGATGAACCATGGGGTCGAAAATGATGCAGGTTAAAGAGCCGGGGTCAAAAACTTCCCCGACTCGGCTAACATCAGCCCGCAATGCGGGCTGAGAGAACTTTATCATCGGGGTCGGATTTTTGGCATTGGGGTCGTAACCGAGGTTGCGCTTGTAGGGAATACTCATTTATGCAAAAGATTTACGGGGTTATGAACGACTCCATTTAAACATTAGCATATTCAAACCAAAACCTTCAAAAGGGGTGATTTTAAAATTCCTATCAATTTGGGGGTTTAATAATTCAGGATAATTGCCTATAATTAATACTATAATAATTTTTTAAGTGTTATTAAATCTTGATAAAAGTTGTTAAAGTCATTATTAAGTTCCTCTTTGTAAAAACTTATATTCTTATCATCTATTAATTCCAAAAGCCTATTTTTTAAAAACTCTATTTTTTCCTCAGCATTAATTAAAATTAATGCGAAATTTACATAAATACAACACTCTTCTGTTTCTGTTGAACTATCATGTGTTATGTAATCCTCTAGTGTCGCATAGAATGCGTCTTTTGCAGTGTAATTGGCTCTTTTGTATAAACTGTCAAATGAATCTTGCATATCTTCTTTAATTTCTAAATAAGTTAAATCCATTGCTTAATTCTCCCTTCACATTTCTAATCCTTAGTAAGAATATTTAATTTAATATTAGGAAACTTCCTTTTAAATTCAAAAATAATATTAGTACAACTTTGGCAAGCTGGTAATTCTGTAAATAAATCTATGGTTCCGGAGATATTTGGATCAGTTATTTGCGAAGCAATATCTTCTAAAATTTTAGCTTCTGTATCATGGAATCGGTCAAATGGAGTACCTGTTAGTGTAGATGATGCTGGTTCATAAGTTTTAAATATTCTATCCCCTTCTGGTTTCAATAAAGAAAAATCACTTATATCTGCGCCCTTATCTAGTGAGGAATTAATCTTACTATGAGCGCTAAACTCTTTTTTAATCCCAGGAATATCAACCTCTGCTGTAGCCATATTACCTTTATTTTTAAGTGGATTATTAGGCATTTGTTCTCTTATATTATTAATTTTATCGGTAAGACTCTTTTTTAGGTTACCCGTCCCCTCAGCTACAACTTTGGTACTTCCGTTTCTAGCACTTCTATTCGCCCCATCCATAACATCATCAATATACCTGACATAAGATGAAGCATTTCCTGCATCATCAACTATGCTAAATGTTATCTTACCAGCATCATCAAAATATCCCCCTCCCGCAAATGCCAATCTATAGCCATCTTCCCCACGCATGCCGCTGCTTAGAAGATCCAATGCGTCATCGATATGTTTTCTTAAAAATGCGGCTCCGTCTGACGAAGTTTTATATACCAATTCCAGACCTTCCACTATCTTCTTTCCGTCTTTTCCAAGCTTCAGAGCCAAATCTGTACTGGCTCCCATTACCGCCTTGCCGCCTTTTCCTATCAGATCACCGATCAGCGGTGCTGTACAAATTAATGAAAGTACTGCTTCCTTGCCATTCCCCCGGCACGCATAAATAAAGCAATTAAGAAGATCCGCCGGCTCTAGAATGATACCTGCAACATCAAGCATATCCTGGAATCCATCGAGAGTGCTCATGTGCTCCCAAAATTTTTTTAATTTAGATTTTCCATATGTCTCGTCCAGCCAACTGTCATAAAAATTCAGGACTGGCTGCCCAATTGGATTCTCGTACTCACCTTTACCATACACATTATCTTCGAAATAGTGAAACAGCTCCTCACTGAAAAGAATATCGTCATACCCCTCTCTTCGTATTATGCTTCCATCTGAAGCATATATAGGAGGTATTGTCTTTTTCGATTTTTCATAGATCCCAAGAATCTTCTCAACAGCATCTTCCCTAACAATTTCATGGGGTACATTTTGAGGGCTTTCTATGTAGATTTCTTCTGCCTTCATATGAACTGCCTCTGGTAACAGGAGAATCCCGCTCTCTTCACAGTTAATCCAGACATATTCCTTAGCATTCATTTCTATATTTTTGCCATACCCCAGAATATTTCCTGTCTCAAGTGATAAATTTCCAGAACTGGATATATTAATCCCACTCCCAGTAACGCTTACTCTTGTCTGTTTTTTGTTTGACAAGCTGACTCCACTTCCATTAAGTATCAATTTCTGATTTCCAGGTGTTGTCCAGCTCTTTGTTTTTGAAAGCGGCTGGGATGTTGCCTGACCATCTCCTCCAGCCGATAATTTCTTCCTTCTTAATTCTTCCTTTTTTTCTTCTGACGAGGCCTTAGCCACAATAGACGTGATCCTATCTTCTCCTGCATCTGCTCCTCCCAGGATATAACGGTCTTCTTCCCGCATAGTTGGAAAATACAGGTACTGGCCGTCACCCTTCTCTGGCTGTCCACTGTAGCCTTTTCCACCACCTGCATAATATACCGGCTGTACATGCCAGCTCTCCACCATTCCTTCTATATCTGTATCCAAAGCAAGCATTGTAGATGTCAGGGAGGTTCCCAGTACCCTTCCTGGTATGGCTGCTCCAGCCAGCCTAAGATTGTCCATCCGCTCCATTTTACAATTTACTGACGGTCTCAAACTATAATCATGAACCCATTGACCACCTTTTAAGTAAGAATTCTTTGCTGTTACTACCAGATGAACTTTTAGAAATTTTATAATATCTCCAAGAAAATAATTTTCATAACGGTCTTTGACCTCTATCTCCAGTCCCTCTGAAAGGCCTCCCGTAGTCTTATTATCCAGGTTCTTGCAGGTTTTATCAAGACTTTTTTTAATCCGGTACTGTTCCGCATCCAAAGGCTGAGCTTTTCTTCCAGCAGGCAGTCCGATAAACATCTTTGCTCCTGGAAAACGTACTTCCGGCATAATTGGATGCCCATAAATAGATGCTACTCTGCGTAAGAATTCCCAATCGCTCTCCTGATACTGCATCAGAAATCTTCCCACTGGTTCGTCACGCCCTTCACAATTCCAGATATATGCCGCCTGGTAGGGAGACAGTATGCTGCGAACTAAACCGCCATATGTATTACTCTCCTGTTGAAAGGAACGATCTCTATTAAATCTATCCATAATGATTGTATAGGAATAAGCCTCCAATTTTACCACAGGTCTTCCATTAATAAGAGAAAACGCAGAGGAGGTTACAATTCCTGAAAAAATAGGCTCCTGTGTCTTACCTCTGGGAATCAGTGCAATCGGCAGATCTTCCCACTGCTTACTGTTTTCATCCCATTCTGTTCCATATTTCAGCCATACTTTCGCCTTTAAAAAACCATGCTTCCCAAAACTCTGTTGCAGGCTTACATCTGCCAGGGAACCAAAGCATTCTTTCCCAATCAATTCCAGACTTCCCTGTTCCAGAATCTCCATGTTCATTCCCCCTTCTTTAAATCTTCTCTCAGCGCTCCAAGAAATACATCCGCAACCCTATTTGCGTTCCTTGACTGTTCTTGTACAATATCTCCTAATTTGGGATCTTCCTCTGGATTATATGGCATATGATTTTGTATTCTTCCCGTAATCATGTTGTGTAAAACACCTATATTCTGTTCTGTAACAGATAGTTCATTCGGGTCATATCCCTGATCCCGGCAATATCTGTCTCTCCAATCCTGAGGCGGATAATTGACATATGATTCGTATCTTCCATAACTATCGTAATCTGGATCGCTATAAGAATTAAGGAAATTGTTTAGTAATTCATAGGAATTTTTTCCACGTTCCTGCCGGCATGCTTCCAAATATCCGTTATACATTCCCCTGTCTTCTGCAATAGTCTGGGATACGCATTCCCATTCATCTTTCGTTCCATTAAGAGCCTTATTGACACCCATCATATAGCTTAAATCAATAGGTCCATTCTCTCCATCATCAATATAAAGACCACGTTCAAAGTAATTAAATAGATTCGGATTTGTTTTTTCCAGATAAGAACAGAATTCACGATTAGTCTCATTGCTCTTATAATCCCAGCAAATGTCCTGACCTAAATATCCATTCCAAAGCAATACACTATCCATGAGTGCAGATTTCTGTTTTGGAGAAATTCCATGCTTACTAATATAATCATCTACAATACTGTTTAATTGCAAAAGCCTTTCCTGCATTTCCTGGATTAGTGCTTCTTGCGTCTGCCCGGAATCAACCAGGGAAATTATTCCTAAACCCGTCTCGCAAATTGTCCAGCCATCATCAAGTACCGCTTTATATCCTCCAAAAAAAACATCATCCTTCGCATTTTGCCATTGTAAGCGTACAGACATCTCACATGGTATATCATTACATAAGACCAACTGCTGTTGACTCTTCATTCCGTCTCTGTACTCACGCTTTACAGAAGCCACAAACGGGCTCCTGCACGAACCAAATATTCCATTACTACACAATTTCCCAATATCACATTCACTGGCAATCAGCTTATCCCCAATATAAATATGACGGTCATCCCATGGTTTTAATTTACATGTACAGTTCCCATACTGACAGTTTAAAAGAGCTTCTTCTATTACATACTTTTTTGACATCTCGAATCACCCCTGACTTATTTTAACCTTCGACCAGTTATATCCGGTTATATTTTCTCTTATCATTTCTTCCAATACATCTGCTGAAATAATCAGTCTGATGCGTCTGAGAGATCTTACGCCAAATACCCGGTTTGCACCAATGATTTTTTTATTTAAAACCAGTTCCCTGATATCACCATTCTTAAAATATTCTGTATCACTGTGGATTGCTTCCAGAATTCTTGGCATCATAAAACAATAGGGCAGAATTTGTCTCTGTTTTACGCTTCCAAATGCACATGGACGGTATCGGCCTCCTTTTTGGTATCTTTTCCAAATATATTTAACTGGGTCTGAAATCAAAAATGTATCACCATCATAAAATGGTAAAAACATTAAATAATCGTCCGGTTCCTTTGATATCCCAGAAAGAAAAAACGGTTCAGATTTTTCCCATATTTCGGTCACAGAAGGAACCTCCGGTTTTATCACATTCCACCAGTCATCCTTTTGCGTGATTCTATAATATTCCATTCCACCACCTGCCTATATTGTACGTGTACTCGTTGGTTACCATAATTACTTCAAACGGTCCTCTATATTCTCCTATCTGAATCTGAATTCCTTCCGATAGCTTAAGTTTAGTAAATTCTTCCAGGCTAATGATATGTACCAAAGATTCCTCCAAAAGATATTTCAGTAATCTGTTGCAGTTAATAAGTTCTGCAAGAATTATGCGGTCTAATTCCATTCCTCCAATCTTAAGGATATATTTCTTGCTGTCCTTCTTAACAGCTTCGCAGAACTCATTAAATTTTTCATAGAACCAGTCGAGACTAAGTTCACGTACTGCAATAGGCTGTGAAAGATAAAACAGACTTCCATATGCTTCCAAAATATAAAAAGGCTTATTGCTAAGTGCCTTTGACCGGATAAGTGAGAGCTGAATATAACGAACAGATTCTCCTGATTTTTCACATTCATTAAGCAATATAAGAAAATCATTTACGAAAGCTTCTATCCTCTTCTGTCTTAATTCTATTTTCAACTCATCTAAGGAACTTAACAAAAAAATCCTGGATCTTTCTCTAACATCTTTCTCTAAAAAAATCTTTAGTGCTTCCGCTTTCTCCATCAGATCCCCCCTATTTCTGGTCTTTATAGCACTGACTGCTTACCATGGACTGAATGATATTATAGTATCCCTTCTGCACTGCCTTTTCCATTTTGCTCCCTGTCGGGAAAAAAACCTTGCCCGCCGCACTGAAAATTCCATTTGATACGCTTTTTCCAAAATTATTTTTTAATTCTGACATAATAATAGCCTGTTTGGGGTTTGCTCCTGTCGTAACCATTTCTTTTGCTCCTTTATTCATTTATCTTTATATCCGTACCCTGTATTCCTATCTTCTCAGGCACTATTTCCAATCCACACTGATCACAATTTATCTGAATCTTTTCTTTTGCTGATATGTTAAGAGTCTTACCTGCTGATAAATTAATATCTTCTGCTGCATAAAAGGTTATTTTATTATTGGAGGTAATCGTAATATTCGAACCTGCCAAACCAATAAAGGTTCCATCATTACAAACGATAGACACACTGCCATTTGAGTCATCTAAAATCACCATTTTCCCTCCTTTTGTACATAGAACCTTTGTGTTTTCATTCGCAGCCAGGGTCTCGAAGTCATAATTAGGCTGAGCACTTTTTGCTGCTCTTCCAGAGGTCCCCCCCATACCTCTTTGGGCATTCCCACCATGATTTTCTGCCTGTCCTTGCTGCTGGATAGATGCCCCATCAATGTTTTCCTTATAGGTAACAGAAGCATTGATAAGCTTTCCGTTTTGAGGATTGGCCAGCATTTCCAATATTGGTGAAATGTCTATTTCTGTCCCTTCCGTTCCCTGCATCTGTTTAACAGAATTAGTTCCTGCCTGCTTACCAGCATCTCCAGAAGTATCATCTGTCTTTTGAGATGCGGATTCATTCACAGCCTTTTGCGGAACTGTTCTGACGGAATTCAATACAAAAGCATGATTCTCTATATTATCTGGAAAATATAAGTTTACTCGATCTCCATTCTCTGGCATGCAATAAAATGTGGAATAAAAAGTGGAGTAAAGAAACCAGCATTCGTTCTCATTTGACGCATCAATATCAAGAGATACCTTTATTTGATTATTCTTCACCTCTTTTACACTTCCAGGAAGCGATAGACCTGTTATAAACTTATTTCGTTCTTCCGGAGCATAAAATCCTTTTTTACCATATAGATAACACACCTGTGTAATTATATGGTTTTGTATTGCCACATCTGCTTTCTTAACGTAACATCTAATTCCCTTATAGAGTACACAGTCACCTACTTCAAAGACGGGAGTTTCCGTACTATCTACCTTCCATTTAAAATACTGTTGCTCTCCCTGATAATCATCTTCTGCTGTCTCTGATTTATTAATAGAGCTATGTATAATCTCTACCTGACACTCATCCTCCTTGGAGATTTCGAATACCTTAGTTTTCCAGATCACTCCAAATGTAAATTTTGCTCCTTTCGTATTATGACTCGCTACTAACGGGACATGAAGAAAGGAGGCTATCCTCTTAAGGAATTCCCAGTCTGTCTCATTGTATTGCACTGTAAAACGGTTTAAAAATTTTTCTGTCAGTTCAGGGTTTATTATGTAATTGGATCCCTGGTAATCTTTTATAATAAATTCAATAATTTCTTTATATGAGGCATTCTGCTTTTGAAAGGAACGATACTGTTTATTTTTATCCAGCAAGCTGCTAAATGACCTTGCCTCCAAATATAGTTCCTGGTATTGCTTTCCTTCAGATACACTAACCTGAATATCGATGTGAGTTACGATACCCCAGAAAAGATTTTCAGGCTGACCTGAGAGTTGTACCTGCACATCAGTTCTTGTGTCAGCAATAATAAGCTGACGATAGCTATTCTCCCTGACAACTCCCTGTATTTTCAGCTTTGTATGATCTCCTGCATTTTTTTGAATATTTATTATGGGATTAATTAAAAATATTTCTTGGGAATTTAACATAATTTTTACGTTTATATATTCTGTCATAAAATTTCCTCCTTCTTAAAATTACTTCAACATTAAATTACAGTAATTTTTATAATTACAAAATGATATATTTTAAATTATTATATCTTATATTGTAACATTTTTGGGCATTATGTAATAAATAACGCTCTACATGTAATTTTTGGTAAGGTTATGTCTATTCAGGGCACAAAAAAGCGGTACCAGAGATTTTTCTCCGATACCGCAATTTACATTATACTGTTGGTTCTGTATCTATTACTTCATCTGTCTTCTGCACCACCGTCTTTTCTTCCGGCTTAATAGTAATCTCCGGCACTCCCGTAATATTAATATTCCGGTTTACCTTCGCATCATAGGTCCCTGCCTTAACAATGTCGCCTAAATCAATTCCGGTTGTTTCCTTCATGGATTCAAACAGCTTTGCCATAACTGCCGGAACATTGCCGGATACGGAATCAAGACTGCCGCCTTCACCGCCTCCGATGATGGTGATCTTATCAATCTGGGAAAGGGGTTCTGCAATCTTTCCTGCTACTTCCGGTAATACCTTAATGATCATTTCAGCTACAGCCGCATTGTTATACTGCTGGTAAGCCTGGGCTTTCTTTTCCATGGCTTCTGCTTCTGCAAGCCCCTTTGCCTTGATGGCTTCCGCTTCCGCTTCACCCACCATACGAATTCCCTGGGCTTCCTGCTCTTTTGAGTAACGCTCAGCTTCTGCACTTGCCTTCTGGGCTTCTGCCTCCTGAACCTTTTCAAAACGCTTTGCTTCCGCGTTTTTCTGGCGTTCATAAAGCTCAGCTTCTGCCTTCTGCTGTCTGGCGAATTTGTCTGCTTCCGCCTTCTTTCTGATTTCTGCATCAAGGGCCTTTTCCATAACCTCGGCTTCCTTCTGCTTAATCAGAACTTCTTTTTCCTGCTTGGCAATATCAGCATCTGCGGATGTGACCTCAATGGTTTTACGTTGCTCTTCCTGCTGAATCTGGTATGCCGCATCTGCCTCTGCTTTCTTAACATCTGCATGCTTCTTTAAGTCAGACTTCTGAAGATCAAGCTCATTATTTTTGATCGCAATTTCACGCTCCGAATTAATTCTCGCATCATTGGCCTGCTTATCTGCGGCGGCTTTTGCAATGGCTATTTCTTTATCCGCTTCTGCTTTTGCAATGGCTGCCTTTTTCTTGATCTGTGAGATATTGTCAATACCAAGGTCATCAATAACACCATTGGCATCAGAGAAATTCTGTACATTAAAGCTGACTATATCAAGTCCCATAGCCGCAAGGTCCGGCATGGCATTTTCTTTTACCAGCTCCGCAAATTTTATACGGTCGCTGACCATCTCTTCCAGTCTCATGCGTCCCACAATCTCACGCATGTTTCCTTCTAAAACCTCTCTCGCAATCCGGCCTATGTATTCGGTATCCTGATTTAAAAAGTTCTGTGCTGCTAAAGAAAGTCTGTTTGGATCACTGCTTATTTTTACATTAACAGCAGCATCTACCTGAATATTAATATAATCCGCGGTAGGAACTGCGTTGGATGTTTTAACATCAATGGGTATTAATTTTAAACTCAACCGGTCCAGCCGCTCAAGAAACGGAATCTTGATACTGGCTTTTCCAATCACCGTCTTTCTTCTTAATCCGGAAATAATAAATGCCATATCTGGCGGAGCCTTTACATACCCAGACATCAGGATCCCCAGGATGCCTGCTATCAGAATAACGGCAATAATTGTGGAAAATAAACTCATAGTCGTCATATTCTTTCCCCCTTCTTTTGGTGTAATATTTTAAACTGTTTGTAAAATACAGTCTTATTTATTATAACAAACAAAATTCTTTGTTTCAATTCAACAATACTTAAGCTTTCCTTAACAAGTTATCGGAATTTTAGTTTTTCTTTCACACTATTTTTATTAATTACGTAGCACCATATGGATTCATCACGCTGGCATGTACCAGCGGAATATACTGATATGAGAGCGCTTATATGATTCAGTCAGGATTTTTTGAAAGGAGTCTTCATGAATATTCAGGATCTACATCTAGAGGCTGCAAAAAACAGCCGGAATTATAAAAGTTATGAAGAAATGGGGAAATATTATCACCAGAATGGCAATCTTAAACGGGCCTATCTCTGCTACGCTCACAGCCTGTTCCTGTGCAGCAGTAAAGAGGATACAAACCGGCTGACAGAAGTAATAAAAGACTGGGAAGAGTCGCATTTAAATGAATTGCCAAAAGCCGCCCTCATAATCCCCTCTGTCCCTGATTTAAATATGATGAAAGCCATCCTTCAGACATGTGTCTTAAGCAGGGAAGATGTTAAAACCATAATAGTTTCAGATGAAGAAGTATCTATGGAAGTCACGGAATGGCTGAAAGAGCAAAAGGAAATTAAACTTGTTTCTGTAAAAGGACTGACACCTGGGGCAGCATTTAATAAAGCCTGTGAACAAACAGAGAAACAAGAGGATTTATTAGCCCTTGGCAAGGGATCCGTCTTGCTTCCCCACGCAATGTTCCAGCTGCGTATGTCTCTTTATAAGGATGAATCCATTGGTGCAGTCAATGGGGTTACCAACGGGGTTGTTTTTGGACTGACTGATTTTATTACTCCCATTGACCGGGCCAGCGTTTATGCTGATGAACATAACCTTCCTGGTGACGAGCAAATGGATCCGGTTCTGATCCCTTCCTGCTGTACTATCCTTATACGAAGAGATGTCTTTGATAAAACGGCGGGATTTGATAAAAATTATCTTACCCAGGAAGTATCACAAAAAGATTTTTCTTTTCAGCTTCTTAAATTAAAAAAGATCACCTATTTATGCCATCATGGATATGTTTATACTTTTGGTCTAGAGCAGAGCAATCAGGCCCGCTGGTATGATTACAACCATTTCTATGAAAAATGGAACGTGCGGCTGAATTATTCTCTATTCCCACGTCCTGATATTCTGGCATTAATCAAAGATCCTGCTGACACGCCCATAAATGTATTAGATGTGGGCTGTGCCTGCGGTGCCTCCCTGCTTGCCCTTAAAAATAAATATCCCAAATCAACCCTCCACGGAATCGAGCTGGATGAAGGTTCCTGGAATATCTCTTCCCTTCTCTTTCCTGTCACTCAGGGAAATGTGGAGGAAACCCTGGATTATGAGGATGGGTACTTTGACTATATTATCTTTGGAGATGTATTGGAGCACCTTCATCAACCTGCCACTGTGCTGGAAAATATGAAACGGTATTTAAAACCAGGAGGCGCTATACTTGCCAGTATCCCAAACATCATGCATATCTCAATTGTCAGCAATCTGCTGAACGGATACTGGACTTATGAAGACAGCGGGATTCTGGATAAAACCCATCTTCGTTTCTTCACCAAGAATGAGATTGTACGGATGTTTTCCCAGACTGGTTACCAGATTGAAGATATTGGTGTGACCCGGATCTATATTACTCCGGAGCAGCAAAAGCTTATTGAACAGCTGTGCGCGATCAGTTCCAGCGGTATGGACGCATTTACCACTTACCAATATTTAATCAGAGCAAGAAAAAAATAAGAATTGCAAAAAAACAGGCTGTGTATTGTACAGCTTGTTTTTTTATTTCGAATAACTTTCACAATAACTGAAATAATAAGACTAAAAGCAAAAAGTGAGGCTTCTTATGAAACAGAAAACAAATGGTCTGACTGCAGGCCACTTAACAATGATGGCTTTGGGAACTGTGATCGGCGGTTCCTTTTTCCTCGGGTCTTCCGTTGCCATAAAGGCCGCTGGTCCCGGGATTATACTTTCTTACCTGATCTGCGGAGTCATGGTCTATTTCATCCTGTTTGCACTTTCAGAAATGACGGTCTCCAATCCTGCCTCCAGCTCCTTCCGGACATTTGCGGCAGAATATTTAGGTAAAGGCGCCGGATTTGTAGTGGGCTGGGTTTACTGGACCGGTATGGTAATCTCTATGTCAAGTGAAGCAACAGCAGTTTCCCTGCTGTTTCGAACCTGGTTTCCCACTGTTTCCATACCGGTTTTGGGGACAATTCTGATTTTGGGAGTGACCCTTATTAATCTTCTGGGAGCCAGTCAGCTCAGCAGTCTGGAAAGTCTTCTGGCTGGAGTGAAAGTTGTTGCTATCCTGGGATTTATTGTTTTCGGCGCTCTCTTTGTGTTTGGACTGATTCCTGGTTATAAACCTCTTGGATTCCAGGTCTTAAGGTCAGAACCATTTCTGCCCGGCGGTATTAAAAGCCTGGCAGGCAGCATGCTGATTGTCCTGTTCACCTATGCAGGATTCGAAATTATTGGACTTGCAGCCAGTGAAACAAAGGACAAGGAAAGAAACGTTCCCCGGGCAATTCATATGACTGTAGGCTGGCTGGTTACACTTTATATTCTCTGTATTTCCATGCTTCTGCTTCTGGTCCCTACCTCATCTTTAAGTGAAGAGGTAAGTCCCATGGTCACGGCATTAAACAGTTTCCGGATGTCTTGGGCGGGCACAGCCATGACAATCATCTTAATCAGTGCCATTTTATCCACAATGGTGGCTGCAATGTTTGGAATTGGAAGAATGCTTCGCTCTCTGGTGGAGGATGGCCTGGGACCCGCTTTTCTAAGAGACAGAACCGACGTTCCTTATCGCGGCATCCTTTTTTCCGGCTGCTCCATGCTGCTGTTTCTTTATGTTGGTCTGATTTTTCCTGAAGTTTATTTATTTTTAATCAGTTCCGGAGGATTTGCACTTCTTTTCACTTATATTATGCTTATGGCAACTCATATCCGTTTCCGGAAAAAGAACGGAAAACCGGAAGGAAACTGCAGATTGTGCGGTTTCCCATACAGTTCCTTATTTACCTTGGCAGGCCTTGTAGTTGCCATGTTCAGCATGCCATTTATAAAAGGACAGACACTGGGATTTATCGCCGGTCTGGCTTTGGTTGCATTTTTCTCAGCCTGCTATCCATTTGTGCGTGCCTCGGCAAAACGAAAGGCTCCCACTCCAAAGCGTATACAGGAAGAAACTGCAAAACGACGCCGATTATTAACAGAATTCTCGGAAGAAATTCATCATTCGGATATTCCGAAGAAATAAATGGTGTGGATATATGTAAAGCGTCATAAACCGGTTAAATACAGTCCGGTCTATGACGCTTTTAAATATTTACGCTCTGCTGCCTCTGCGTTTCCTTGCTGCCATTACCAGATGCTTTGCAAGAACCGCTGTCGTCACGGCTCCCACACCTCCCGGCACTGGGGTTGCCATGGAGGCAACGCCGTTTAATGATTCAAAATCCACATCTCCGCAAAGATTTCCATCGTTATCCACATTAATTCCTACGTCAATCACAACCGCATCTGCACCAACATAAGAAGGATCTATCATCTTTGCCTGTCCGGCGGCGGCTATTAAGATTTCTGCATTCTGACAGGTTTTTTCGATTTCCTTTGTCCGTGTATGACAGATGGTAACCGTTGCATTCTCCTTTAGCAGGAGCATGGAAAGAGGACGCCCCACTACCATGCTTCTTCCAACAACTGCCACCCGCTTTCCTGTCAGGGAAATGTCATTGGCCTTTAGCACCTCAATAACCGCTTCTGCTGTGCAGGGCGCGAACCCCTCACTTTCCCCGGCAAAAACCCGGGCTATATTCTCAGGTGAAATTCCGTCCAAATCTTTTTCTGGAAGAATCATACGCTCAATATCCCGTTCATGAATCTGTTTTGGCAGCGGACGCAGAAGAAGAATTCCATCTATGCCAGGATTCTCATTAATCTTTTTAAATTCTGCCTGAAAATCTTCATCGGAAATATCTGCCGGGTAGGAGAAGCTTTCTGCCTGCAGACCGAAGTTTTCCATTTTCTTCAATGCACCACGTTCATATGCCATATCATCAGGCCGTTCTCCTACCCTTACAATTGCAAGTCTTGGTATCGTTCCCGCAAGTTCACGTAAAAGTTCTGTTACCTCTTCTTTGATTTTCGCAGATACAACTGCTCCTTTTAATGTTATCACGCTACCCAGACTCCTTTATCTTTACTTTAACGCAGCTTCTACGTTTGCATATATCTCATCAGAAAGCTTCCAGCCCATCTCAGCAAGCATGTACGCCTCCTGGTCCAGCTTTTGGGCGGTTTCCCTTCGCTTCATAAATTTTGTATTGATCGATACGTTCATCTTTGCTCCTAAAAGTGCTGACCTGAGAAATGAAACGCCTACGCCTACATCACTGACAGCCAGCCTGCTGCCTTTGCGAGCCAGAATATCCATGATTTTAATTGCCTCCACGGCCTGTTCCATCACAGCTTTGGGAACCAGGCTGGCTGCAAGGAGATGGGTCTCTAAAACTTCTTCCTTATGCTTTTTTTCTTCTTCCGTTCCGGAAGGCAGGCCATAGGCGGCTGCCAGAGGTGCAAATACTTTCGCATCTTCATCAGCCAGTCTTAGAAATTCTTCTCTCATTTCCTCCAGCTTAACCAAAAGAAGCTGCATCTCTTCTTCCACATCTGCATACTTTTTTTTCCCCAGAGTCAGATTAATTACCATCTCTCCCAGTGCCACACCCTGGGCGCCTCCAAGTGCTGCCGCACCTCCGCCTCCCGGTGTTGGTCTTTTGGATGACAATTCTTCCAGAAACGCAGAAACTGTAAGATCCTTTATCATTTATAGGTTCCTCTCTTCCCGGCATTATTTTTTACCATTATATCGGCCTTGGGAAAAAAACACAAGGTTCTTTTTCGACAAATTTTTACAGCAGAACCTTGTAATGTTGGGGAATCGATGTTATTATTGTCGTTAACTAAAAACAGACTGTCACCTTTTGATTCTTTTAGAAAGGAGCATGGAATGAAGTTTCCGCCCTTGACGCTGGGATGGTTTCTATATGAAACACCAATTGATAACCTTGAATTAATCGGCAGGGAAGAAGACCTTCAAAAGCCGATTAGCGGAATCAGTGTGCTCGATAATCCCGATGGTGTAAGATGGATTAAGAAACATGAGATTATTCTGACAACCGGATATATATTCTACAATGATGTGGAGCTGCAAAAGCAGGTCATTGCCGATCTCCATGCCATTGAATGCACTGCTTTCTGTATAAAAGTAAAACGCTTTTTTGATCAGATACCGGAATCGCTGATCAAAGAGGCTGAAAAATATGGGGTTCCGCTGGTCTCCGTCCCTTATTATCATGTCTACTCCAATATCATCAGTGTAATCAATCAAAACTTAATTGACCAGAAAATTTCCCTGCAGCAGTTTATTCTCCGGGAAACAGAAAAATTTCACCAGCTCTATTTTAACAAAGAAGGAATTATGAAAATGCTGGAAGAAATATCCCATTATACCAATTCCATTGTTATGATCACCACTATCTCTGATTTTCCGCTGTATTACTATATTCCTCTAAGACAACAGGAGGAATTTAACAAAATAAATAAGCTTCATGCCCAGCCTCTTCATACCGTATCCCCCCAGGGCACAGAAAAAGATCCATCCGGAAGCCGAACATTTTATTTCAATAATACGCTTCTTTCCTTTCAGACTTTTCTGCTTCCTGACAACAGACATTATTTGTGCATTGACCACACAAAAACGGATATAGATGAGACAACCACAGTTATTTTAAAACAGATTTTTTCCGTAATCGCTTTGGAACTGTCCTCCATGCAGGTTCAGAACAGGACATTTTCACAAAAAAATTATTTTGATTCTTTCTTTTATATGCTTACCGATAAAAAGAAAAAATCCGTGGAAGAGATTCAGCTGATCTGTGATTCCTATTCATTTCCTTATCAGTTAAAAAGAGTCTGCGTCACACTGGAATGTCTGGATAAAGAAAACAGATTGTTCCGCAGTATGTACAATTTAATCAATCATGAGATGATTCGTCTTGATTATAAATACTTTTTGTGTAACCACGAAAACCGTATTGTTATATTTTTTCTGTATTCAAAACAAATTCCCAATAGCAGAGCACTTTTTCTTGCTAACCAGGCAGTTTCCCAGCTAATGGAAGCGCTGAACGACTATTACTCCTTCTTCAGACTTGGAATCAGCCGGTGTCATATATCCTGCTCTTCCATTGCAAAAGCATATGAAGAAAGCCTGCAGGCATTACATCTGCAGACTCAATTTACAGAAACATCTAAAGTTAACTCCTATTCCGCCCAGTACGCCTACCATATTCTGACACAGCTTAGTTCCTATGAATTAAATAAGATTTACGGGGATACGGTAAAGGAGCTTGTATCCTATGATCAGGAAAATAAAAGTGAGCTTCTTCTCACCCTTAAAACATATCTGGAAAGCTCCATGAATTTAACCGATACAGCCCAGAAACTATTTATACACAGAAATACTCTGACCTCACGTCTGACATTGGCGAAAAAGCTGCTTTGCTGTGAACTGTCTGCTGTTGAGGATATCCTGCGCCTCTACCTTGGAATCTGTGCCTTCGAGCTGATTCAGAATATGTAGCATCAGGCATCATCATCGCACTCATTGCCTGTTCCCAGCGTCTGAAAGTGATCCATGCTGCCGTAAAGATACTGAATCCGCTCATATTCTGCCACATCGTAAAAGCTGCACTCTCCGCGGCCATAAGCTTTTGCTACCTCCAGCATAAATCTGGCAGTTTCTTCACAGTCCGTGATATGTGTGGCTCCGGTTGCACAGCCTGCCACAGGAGCCTCCGTCGTAACGGCAACTCCGATTACCGGTGCTTTTGTGGCAGTTGCCGGCTGAAGAATGCTGTTCAGGTGATAAAGGCCGTTTCCATAAGGAGTAATATCCTGTTGAGACAGGGCATATACAAAGGGCTGCTTTCCGGTGGTCATCTGCATCAGATCAAGAATGCTTTCTGATACCTTCAGGATATATCCATCCTTAACTGTGGGTGAGATGGCGAAGCCTCTGGTATTGATGATCCGGTTGCCTTTTGTGGTGTCCACAGATAATATGGCATCCAGTTCTTCTGTCACCTCTTCCCGGTTAACCTGTGCCATGTTTACAGGAGAATCCATGAAAGGCACCGGATGATGCTCTCTGGTGGGTGCATCCGGACAAACGTGGGTGGAAATAAAGACATCCCCGTCCAGATGATCCCCTTTGTTTTGCATATCTAAAATTTTTGCTGCCAGAGAGATTGCAATCAACGCGCCGTCTCCGTCTGATACAAAGCCGATCCGCTCCGGTCTTGCACCCAGACCTCCAAGTCTTCCAAGCAATCCAATGGTAGGGGCATCCATGCCTTTGCTTTTCCCTTTTATTCCCGGAATTCTCACTTTGACCATATCGGTTTTTCCTTTTGGCCCTTCCAGAGTATAAACTTCCACATCAGCATCACTGCGTATGCCTTTTAAATAGCTTTCCACCTGTTTTCCACTGGCATAACTGCTGTCAAGCAGATCATATACCTCGATCAATTGTTTCATCAGCATGATAAATCCTCCATGTTCTTTACTTAATTTCCATCAAATCACAAATAGCTGCCACATAGATTTTAGCTGCTGTGACCACATCCTCGATCTGGACTGTTTCATTATAAGAGTGGATACCGACTGTATTAGAAGGGCCAAACTGAATCGTCGGGATACCAAGCTTACGGTAATCCCTTGCATCGCTGGAGGCCCACTGGTATGCAGGAATCACTTCTTTTCCCAAAAGATGTTCTGCATTTTCTTTAAACGCCAGTACAATGGGTGCTTCATGGTCTGTAAAATTGGCATCACTCTTGTACTGAAGCTCATACTCCACACCCTCGACTCCACTGATTTCAAGAATCTGTTTTAAGGTTTCATCTATTTCTTCTTTGTTCACTCCGATGGGAAGCCTGACATCCACGGTCGCTTCGCAGTAGTCGGGAACCATATTGTGCCTGGTTCCTCCCTGAATCAGACCAACATTGGTGCTTACATGATCAATCACTCTGCCAAGTCCGGGAATGTGATTTTCTCTTTCCGCAAGCAGTTTGGAATCCATCAGCGGTTTTATCTGCCGCTCCGAAAAATGACCTTCTATCTTGGAAAGCAGAGAAACGTGGGAAAGAACTTTTGAAAGCTTTAATATGGCATTTTCTCCTTTAAAGTCCCCAAGGCTTCCATGAGCGGATTTTCCATAGGATTTTATCTTTAGAAGCAGACCGCCCTTCTGCCCGATTTCTATGGTATTCATGGATGTGGGCTCAGCCACCAGACATGCATCGGCATGCTCTCCATAACCGTTGGCACAAAGCCACTGGGTTCCAAACTGTCCTCCGCTTTCCTCATCGGAAACAATGTGAAGACGGATATTGCCATGTAAGGGAACCTGTTTTCCTGCAAAAAGAGAGAGGGCGAATAAAACACCTGCTACCCCCGCCTTCATATCCGAGGTTCCTCTTCCCAGTATCTGGGTGTCTGTTATCTCACCGGAAAAAGGATTAAAATCCCACTGGCTTAAATCCCCTGCCGGAACTACATCCACGTGGCCATTTATAATCAGGGAAAATCCCATGTCTGTTCCGTAGCCTGCCACTACACAGGGATAATCCGGATTACAGCCTGTTTCCTTATATTCAATACCGGCATCTTTTAAAAATGCTTCCACAAAATCAACCACATCTCTCTGTGTGCCGATTGGATTTTCACTTTTTATCTGAATCAGCTGTGATACCAGCGTAATCAGTTCATCACGATGATCCTCCACATACTGTACCAGCTCTTTTTTTGTCATATTATTTTCCTCCCTGCGCGATCCTGTTTTCATATAAAAAGCAGGCTACCTGATGTCCGGCTTCTCCATACTGCAAAAGCGACGGAACTTCTTTTTTACAGCGTTCCATACACTCTGGACACCGTCCGGCGAGAGGACAGCCTTCCCGGTCTCCGATGGGGCTTGATATCTCTCCCTCCAGTGTGATCCGCTCCTTATTTTCCTCCGGACTTTCCGGCGGAATGGCGGATAGAAGAGCCTTTGTATAGGGATGAAGCGGATTTTTATAAATGTCTCCCCCATTGCACAGCTCCACAATCTGTCCCAGATACATGATTGCAATCCGGTCACTGACGTATTTCACCACACTTAAATCATGGGATATAAACACATAGGTAAGATGATATTTTTTCTGCAGACCCTTTAATAAATTGATTACCTGTGCCTGAATGGATACATCAAGCGCCGATACCGGCTCATCACAGACAACCACCTTAGGCTGAATGGAAATAGCTCTTGCCACATTTAAACGCTGTCTCTGTCCGCCTGAAAACTCGTGGGGATAGCGGTTCATATGCTGAATATCCAGACCTACCTGATGAAACAGCTCCAGTACCTTATTTTCCAGCTCCTGACGGCCCTTTACTGTTTTATGGACGATCATTGGCTCCGCTACGGAATCTGCCGCTGTATGTCTGGGGTCCAGGGATGAGTACGGATCCTGAAAAACCATCTGAATGTTTTTGCATAACTCAAACCGTTCTTTGGAAGATCTGTTTAAAATGCTCTTTCCTTCAAACAAGATATCTCCTCCAGTGGGTTTATGCAGTCCCACAAGGCATCTTCCAAGCGTTGACTTACCGCATCCCGATTCGCCGATAATTCCAAGAACTTCTCCTTCTCTGATATCCAGACTGATGTCCTTTAAGGCATGAAGAACCGATTTCTTTCCTTTCAGGCCTTTGCCCTTTACCTCAAAATCCTTGGACAGATTTTTTATCTGTAAAATGATTGAATTTTCATTCATGCCTGATCCACACCTCCCCGCACAAGACCGCCCTCCCCGCACTGCCTGTGACAGGCGACAAAATGTCCCGGTTCCAGTTCTTTTAATTCGGGCACCATGCTTTTGCAGATTTCACCTGCATAGGGACAACGACTGGAAAAATTACAGCAGGTTCCTGTCAGCCTTAGATCAGGCGGCGTTCCCTGAATGGTGGACAGCTCTTCTTCTGGTTCACTGCCAAGTTTTGGCATGGAATCAAGAAGCCCCCACGTGTATGGGTGCAGCGGATTGTGATACAGATCCCTGCATGTGGTGTATTCCACTGTTTTTCCGGCATACATCACCATAACGCTGTCACACATTTTCCAGACAACTCCCAGATTGTGGGTGATTAAAAGTATGGCGGTCTGATAGGTCTTTCGCATTTCTTTTAATAAGTCCAGCACCTGAGCCTGAATGGTAACATCAAGGGCAGTGGTGGGCTCATCGGCAATAATCATCTTGGGACTGCTTAAAATAGACATTGCAATGATCACACGCTGGCACATGCCGCCTGACAGTTCATAAGGATAGGAATCAAGACGCCGTCTGGCATCCGTTATGCCAACTTTCACCAATGCCTCTTCTGCCATAAGACAGGCAGTCTTCCGGTCTACTTTCTGCTGGGTCCGGATTAATTCTGTCATCTGGTGTCCGATTTTAAAAACGGGAGATAAGGATGTCATGGGATTTTGGAATATCATGGAAACATCCTTACCCCGGAAAGACAGAAGCTCTTTCTTATTAAGAGCCAGGACATCTGTCCCGTCAAAATCAATGCTGCCGCTTACAATTTTTCCAGTATCTGACGGCAGAAGACGGATAATTGAGGAGGAAGTGACACTTTTTCCAGATCCTGATTCGCCCACAATTCCCATAATCTCTCCCCGGTTAATCTGAAAACTCACTCCGTCTACCGCCTTGCTGATACCGCCTGAAGTATAAAAATAAGTTTTTAAATCCTTAACAGTTAATAATGCCTCACTCACAGCATTCCCTCCTTTCTTCAAAGCTTCTCTTCACCTTCTCCATCTCCTCAGGAGATGCCAGAAGGTCCAGAGCGGTAAGAGCAAGTGCCTTCGCCCCTGTTAATACAGCCTTCTTTCCGTCTTCACTTCTGCATGCCTCCTCAAACTCCCTGGTATGTCCGCGCAGTTCTGGCACCACCTTAACGTATGACTGGAGTGCAGGAATTACATGAGTGATATTTCCTACATCAGTGCAGCCGATTCCCAGCTCTTTTCTTCTTGGCATTACCACTTCTCCAAGTTGTGTAAAGTTCTTTTCAAGCAATGCTTCCAATCCGGGATTATTGCGGATATCCTCGTATGTATATCCTGCCTGTTCATACTCAAAGGTAGTCCTTGTCAGCCGTGCAATGGATTCTCCGGCTTCCAGAAATTCCTTTAATATTTTTTCTTTCAATTTCTGGTCAAAAGACCTGACCGTAAACTTTGCCTGAGTAACTTCCGGTATGGTGACTGGTTCCCTGCCGCCATCCGTTATCACTCCCAGAATCGTCCCTCTGCCATTCCAGGACAGCCTCTGTCCATTTATATACTGGAACAGCAAAAGCAAAGGTTCCAGTGCACTGACCCCCTCCTCCGGCCAGGTTGCTCCATGGGCCTTTTTCCCATGGAAAGTGACTATGATGTCGGTTACAGAATAGGAGATATCATTGACCACAGTCTCGTTTGCAGAGTGTATAATCATGGCTGCATCCAGTTCCCGAAAGGCACCCCGTTCAAGCATAATCACTTTTCCGCCTCCGCCTTCTTCTGCGGGGGTTCCGTATACCGTTATGGTTCCGCCTAACTGATCAATAACTGACTTAACCCCGGCCCCTGCTCCCACGGCCATGGCTGCCATTAGATTATGCCCGCAGGAATGCCCCATGCCGGGAACCGCATCATATTCAGCGAGGAAGCCGATATGAGGACCAGGCTTTCCACTTTCATACCGTCCGCAAAATGCCGTATCAAGACCGCAGATTCTCCGTTCCACTTGAAAACCAAAGGTCTCAAGCAGTTCACTTACCGCTTTGCTGGAGGCGTATTCATAGAAATTATATTCCGGATTGTTCCACAGATAGAGAGCCAGTTCCCAAAGCTGATCCGATCTTTCTTCAATCGTCTGTACTGCCACTGATTTTATTTTGTTAATATCCATACATTTCCCTACTTTTTCATCTTAGGATCCAGCACATCACGAATCCCGTCACCAAGAAGATTAAAACCAATTACCGTTATGAGGATAAATACACCGGAAACAGCCGCAATATGAGGCGCTGTATTCAGAGAATTTCTCCCTGCCCTCAGAATGCTTCCCCAGGAAGCTGTGGGCAGATCGATTCCAAGCCCCAGAAAGCTTAAGGCTGATTCCGAAATAATGGCACTGGCTATATTTAAAGTCGCATAAACAATCACTTCCGAAATGGTATTGGGTAGAATATGGCGGAACAGCATGCGCAGGTGAGAGATTCCGATTACTCTGCCTGCATTACAGTACTCTTCCCGCTTCACCACCAGCACCTGACCTCTTACCACTCTTGCAAACCTTGGAATTTCAGCAATTCCGATGGCAAGAATTACATTGATCATTCCAGAGCCCAGTACAGTCATAAGCACAATGGAAAGCAGTATAAAGGGAAATGCCAGAACTCCATCCATAATCCGCATCACTACCGCATCCACAATCCCCCCCATATAACCGGAGAGAAGTCCCAAAAGAACGCCTGCAATGCCTCCCACGATTGTGGCTCCCGCAGCAACTAAAAGGGAAACTCTTGCTCCATAGCAGATTCTGGTAAATAAGTCTCTTCCAAATTCATCGGTTCCAAATATATGGCCTTTTTCAAAAAAAGTCAGATAAGCATCAATCGGGTGGATTTCGTTTGGTTTCCCGTCAGTTATAAATGGTGCAAACACTGCAATGGCAATCATAAAGCAAACAGCTGCAAGTCCCAGCACCGCTGTCTTATTCCGTTTCAGCTTATTCCATGCGTTATTTGCTTTTCTTTCTTTTCTCAGAATCTCTTCCTGGGACTGCTGGTCCAGTAAAAGCACCTTTGCCATTTAAAAACCTCCTTCATAGCTGACATTTGGATTGATGATCATATATACCACATCCACAAGCATGTTAATAATTACAAATGCCAATGCAATCACCAGAACCGCTCCCTGTATCAGGGCATAATCTCTGTTGTCAATTGCCCCTACGATCAGGGTTCCCATGCCAGGCCAGGCAAAAATAGTCTCGGTAAGAATCGCACCTGCAAAACAGCCTGCCAGCTGCAGTCCCAAAACTGTGACTACAGGCGGAAGTGCGCTTTTTAATGCATATTTCCAGATTACAACCGATTCCTTAATTCCCCTTGCTCTGAGAGCCCGGATGGAATCGCCATGAATGGATTCCAGAATACTGGAACGGGTGATTCTGGAAAATGTTGCAGTCGGAATGGTTGCCAGACAAAAGCATGGCAGTACCATATGGCGGATCACATCTCCGATCCCTTGTGAAATACTTCCCATCCCCAGCACAGGCAGCCAGCCTAAATGAACGCTGAAAACCAGCACCAGCATCAGACCCAGCCAGAAAATAGGCATGGAAACTCCCACCAGAGCCAGCACCATGAACAGATAATCGACGAAGGTTCCCTGCCGGACTGCCGAAGTCACACCAATTAACAGACCTGCAAGCAGCGCGATCAATACCGACGGAAGTGCTAAAAGCAAAGTATTTGGAATCCTCTTTGCAATCAGCCCGAGAACCGGCTGATTGTAAGAATAGGAGACTCCGAAGTCTCCCTTTGCAATCTGGATCATATAATCTTTATACTGACTGGCAAGAGGCTGATCAAGCCCCATGGTTTCACGCATTTTCTGTACATCCTCTACGGATGCCTGAGGACCTAAAACCGCTCTTGCCGGGTCACCGGGAATCATTCTGGTAAGGATAAACGTCAGCGTGACGACTACAAAGAGAGATGGAAGGATCTGCAGACATCGGATTAATATTGTTTTAAACATAGATCTCCTCTCGTTTTTTGAAACAGGGGATATTGCCTGCGCAATATCCCTCATCCCAGCTTCTTATTTTGATAACCATACATTGATATCAGGGGTACAGATTTTCACTTTTCCATCTGCTCTCTGTGTGAGACCCTGAACATTGGAACTTACGCCCCAGTTTACATTTTCATTGGCATAAAAGATTCCCGGATACTGTTTTACAATAACAGCAAGGGCTTTCTTATACAGTTCTGCACGCTTTGTCTGATCTGTTGTAAGAAGGGCATCATTAAGATACTGATCTACCTCTTTATTTTCAAATCCCTGACCGTTTCCGAGAGATCCGATGGAGCTGGAGTGGAACAGTTTGTTTAAGAAGAAGTAAGGATCCGGATACCAGGTCCAGGACATTGCGAACACATCAGCTTTGCCGGATGCCGCAATTTCACTGAAGGTTCCCCATTCACTGGTGTTGATGTTTACGTTGATATTTAAATTCTGCTTTAAATAAGCCTGAAACAGGGTTGCCATCTTGATTCTGGCTTCCGTGTTGGAGATATAAATATTTAAATCAAAACCATCCGGGTATCCTGCCTCAGCCAAAAGCTTTTTTGCTCCTTCCGGATCATAGGCCAGCTTTTCTGACTCAAGGCTGGAATCATATCCCCAGGAACCAGGAGGCAGCGGAAGGCTGGCTGGTTTTGCCTCATTATACTGATATACTCCGGCAGTCAGTTCATCCACATTGACTGCTTTAATTATTGCCTGTCTCACTTTTATGTCTGCCGTAGGACCACTTTTCTGGTTGAAATAGATGTATGCAACATGAAGTCCCGGTGTCTCCATCAGTTTCACTGACTGATCTTCTCTTGCAATCTTGACTGCTTCTCCGCTTAAGCTGGTAGCCAGGTTGATTTCTCCGGTTCTCAGAGCATTCACTGCCTGATTTCCATCACTGACCGGCTTAAAGGTAACCCCATCCAGATAAGGTTTTGCGGCCCAGTATTTGTCGTTGCGTTTTAATACTGCCTGCTGATCCAGTTCAAAGGACTCCAGCGCAAATGGGCCGGTTCCCACAAGGTGAGTTCCGAAATCATCTCCCCAGCCTTCCACTTCTTCTTTAGGAACAATTACATTTCCTGCATCAGTCAGTGCTGTTAAGAATACGGCATTAGGCTCTGCCAGATAACATACCAGTTCTGTATCACTGACCACCTCACAGTGATCAAGCATGTCCAGACGATTCATGGCGGAAAGCTGATTGGAACGTTCCAGAGAATACTTCACATCTTCTGCCGTCATCTTTCTTCCTTCCTGAAATTTGCCAGGCTGGAAATATACATCATCCCGAAGTGTAAACGTATAAGCCAGTCCATCCTCACTGACCTTCCACGATTTAGCCAGACCAGGCTGGATTTCTGTCAATTCTGTATTGTACTCTACAAGCGTATCGCAGACGGTTCCAATGATCTGAGATTCGTAAGTCCCCGTATATTTTACAGGATCCAGGTTCTTAGGGGAGGATGAAAGGGAGATGGTTAAAACGCCTCCGGATACCGGTTCCCCAGGTGTCTTCTCTTCTTTTGCCGTCTCTTGTGCTGTGCTGGCCTGCTCCGTCGCTGCTGCTGTCGAGGCTGGTTTATCAGAGCCGCATGCACTTAGGACAGCAGTAGCTGCCAAGGCGGCAAATGCTGCTAAGATTCTCTTTTTCATAATTCTTCCTCTTTTCTTTATATTTTAATAAAACGACAGCCAAAGAGGACATAGTCGCCTTTAACTATCGTTTATTATGCCAGTATAAAATAAATCCCAGACTTAAGAATGTTCTCTCAGCCATTCCATCGCAGTTCCCGCATAGACGGCTGCCATTTTATGTAAACTTTTCTCATCAAATGTAACTCTCGGATCATGAACACCGTAGGGGTATCCTTCTTCCTCTGACCCGGTACCTACCCAATAGAGGACCGAAGGAACCAGCTGGGACACAACGGAAAAATCTTCTGAACCTGTCATACGGGGAAGTTCATAGCAGGAATCTTCTCCTAAAATACGGTTAATGTATCCGGTGGTTTCCTGCAGAAGAATGGTATCATTTTTCATAGGCGGAACCCCTTCGTGAAGAAACTCCACTGTGGCTTCTGCCCGAAATGCGTCAGCCGTCTGCTTTGCGATCTGAACCAGACGATTCTTTGCAAAACTTCTGACTTCCGGATTCATAGTACGAATCGTCCCCTTCATCACTGCTGTCTCAGGAAATATATTGGAAGCGGTTCCTCCATGTATTTCACAGATACTAAGCACCAGCATCTCATCCGGGTGAACCTCTCTGCTGTTTACTCCCTGCAGAGCCATATGTATATGCACCGCTGCATTGATGGGATCCACACAGTTGTGAGGTGCTGCTCCATGACCGCCCTTTCCTTTCACAGTTATGGTAAATATATCACTGGAAGCACAGGCCGTCGTCCATGAATATCCTACAGTACCTGCTTTCCCATGCAGTACATGAAGGGCCATAGCTGCGTCCGGGTGAGGATTTTCAAGCACTCCCGCTCTTACCATGTCAAGTGCACCTGCTACGCCTTCTTCACAGGGCTGAAACATCAGTTTTACAGTTCCCTGTAATTCTTCTTCTCTTTCTTTTAAGATCCGGGCCGCCACAAGGAGAGCGCTAGTATGGATGTCATGTCCGCAGGCGTGCATACAATTGTTCTCAGATGCAAACTCCAGACCGGTCTCTTCTTTCATCGGAAGAGCATCCATATCTGCCCGGAGTAAAAAAGTCCTGCCTGGTTTTCCAGCGGTAACAGTGATTCCGGCTTTTCCGCAGCGAACCGGCGCATACCCCAAAGAAGCCAGTTCCCGCTCTACAAGCTCTAATGTCTTTGGAAGTTCAAAACCAAGTTCAGGATTCTTATGAATCTGCCGTCTCATGGCAATCCCATATGACTCCAATTCCTTTGCTCTGAATAAGATATCACTCATAATAAGAATCCTCCCGACTTATAATTATAAATTATTATGAATATACTATCAGGCGGATTCTTCTTTGTAAATAGCTGCGTGCACAGTCATTTCTGCACAAATTAAGCAGTGTGCACAAGAATCAGGAGATTTTACAATTCAATGGTCAGTTAATTCCGAAATCATACGCGCAAGCAGTGTCCTGGGAAGAATTACCGGTTTTTTTGTTTCTTTTGCAAACACCTTTTTCATTTCCTGACTGTATCCAATACAGTCCAGTACAATCACATCTGCACTTAACCCCTTTATCTTCTCTGCCGCTTTTAAAATTTCCTTCCACTCTCCATATGGAGAAGCAGAAATAACGTTTACATTCGCAACAATCTGTGACCATTTGTCCAGACTCTGTTTTAACTGTTCAGGGGATGGGGTTACTACAATAATAGATGAATTTGGGGAAAACAGCGGTACCATTCGGTCCAGAATATCGCAGGGATAAATCAGGGGAACCCGGGATCTTAACGTATCCGGAAACTTGCCGGTGCAAAACATCATGATAAGTTCTGCTCCTTCTGCCTCCAGTTCGTTAATAGCTGTCTGAAGTCTGGGAAGAATAAAGTGTTCTGCAAATGTTACGGAAGAACCATCATTTAATCTGGATACCAGCACGTAATCGCCTTTCTCCGGCTTAAATTTCCGGATCTCCTCCTTTGTCAGCCCGTCTAATCCTCCTTTTTCACGAAGTTCTGCCTTTCCCTCAAAAATACTCATAATATCAGCTGTAACATCTGTTCTGGGACTCTGCCCCACTGTAATCGCACCAATCTTCATCTTATTTCTCCTCTCGTCAAAAAGCATGTGTTCTATGCACTATTATCGTATTAATATACATCCTTTTTAATTTAAAGATTTTATCAGCACTCAACCGTCCTGTCAACCTTAAAGAAATTTTATGGAAAGTTCATCAAGCTCTGAGCGAAGTCTGAAGTCGGCACATTTTGAAGCAATGGGAGAAAACAGACGCAAGGTATCTTCTGCCCGTTTTTTCCATGTTGCCGCATCAACAAATTCAATGGTTCGCATGTTATGAAGACGATCACAAAGTGCTACCAGAACTCCACGGTCATCATGGCTTTCATGGGTGCGCTCAAATTCTTCATAAGAGAAAAGAATCTCACGTACTGCAGATCCAGCATCCCGGGAGATTATCTCCTTATGCTCCTCCCTCCATACATCATGGAGAAGTCCGGCACAGACAGTATTTTCATCCGCCCCCATATCCGCCAGAATGATTGCAACATTTAACGGGTGGGTGATATATTCCTCTCCGGATTTTCGTTTCGCTCCCTCATGTAACGTTCTTGCCAGTTCGTATATACTTCTTAATTTCCCATTGTCATACTCTGTTTTATTCTCTTTTAATGTAAGGCATAGAATCTGCCATAATTCCTCCGGCTTTTTATATAACTGTGTTGTTTTTATATATGCTTCCATTGATTGTCTGTCTCCTTTCACAGAGGCATCACGAACATAGAAGGCCCGCAGCAAAACAGGGGAGTATCCAAATACAGAGGTAAAGGATTTGGTGAATCCGCTGTGTGTTTCCCAGCCATAATCCAGGGCTGTGTCAAGAATCCGCCTCCCATTTGCAATCTCCTTTGCAGCTGTTAAAAGTTTTCTCTGCTTTACATATTCCATGGGAGAGATCCCGAATTTTGTTTTGAAACATCTGGTAAAATAGCCGGGTGAATAACCTGCCCAGGTTGACAGCTGCAGAGTGTTCAATCCCTCTTTTATATGTTCATCAACCAAAACCGCAACCTTGGATATTCTGTCTTCGGCTTCCATATTTTTCTGCCTCCTTTCTCTTTTTTTCCACGTGGTAGCTTTATTATAATGGAAAAAAGAGGAATCTGCTGTTCCAAAAATGATCTTTTCTCCTAACTGTATTTTAAACCCAGATGACATGTGAATCGATTATTGTTATGAAGCTGCTGATAAACGCCGGTCAATTAGTCAGCCGTAAATATGAGAGAGCCAATAACCCTGTTACGCGGTTATTGGCTCTTACATATTTCAATTCACTGTTTTTATTTTTGCTCATCCAACACTGCAGACAGTTTTTCCACCATCTCATCCACATGTTCTTTTTCAATCACCAGAGGGGGGACAAACCGTATAATATTAGTTCCTGCGCTAATTATCACCAGCTTCTGCCCGATCAACGCCTGACTGATAATAGGGGAAACCGGTACTTTAAATTCCAACCCCTGAATGAGGCCCAGTCCTCTTCTGGCTATAATAATGTCATAGTTATCTTTCAGCTTATCAAGCTTCTTAGTCAGATAATCTCCCATTTCCTTTACATGATTCACAATATCCCGTTTCTCAAACAATTCCAATACCTTATATGCAGCAGCAGTCACAAACGGATTCCCTCCATAAGTAGTTCCATGATCCCCGGGGACCATAGCCGTTGCTGCTTTCCCAGATGCCAGAAATGCCCCAATGGGAACTCCGTTCCCCAGTGCTTTTGCAACCGTCATTACATCGGGTTTCACGCCGTATTGCTGCCAGGCAAACATGGAACCTGTGCGCCCCATGCCGCACTGGATTTCATCAAGGATTAACAGAATATCATTTTTATCACAAAGCTCTCTTACTCCGGATAAAAATTCCTGGGTTGCAGGATAGATTCCGCCTTCTCCCTGAACAGTTTCCATAATAATGGCGCAGGTTTTTTCATTTACAACAGCCTTTACACTTTCCAGATCATTAAAATCGGCAAACTTAATGCCTGGAATTAAAGGTTTAAACGGCTCCTGATAATGATCATTTCCAGTTACGGAAAGTGCCCCCAGGCTTCTTCCGTGAAAGGAATGATTCATGGCGATGATTTCATGGTCATGACCGCCGTCCTTATTATAAGCGTATCTTCTGGCAATTTTTAAAGCTCCCTCTATGGCTTCCGTTCCGCTGTTGGTGAAAAACACTTTATCCATCTGGGATGCCTTTAAAAGCAGTTCTGCCGCCTCTACAGACGGTACATTATAATAGAGATTGGAAATGTGAAGCAGTTTATCTACCTGAGCCTTTACTGCCTCATTAAATTCCGCATCATTATAGCCCAGACCATTTACTGCAATTCCGGCATAGAAATCCAGGTACTCATTTCCGTCTGTATCATAAAGCCGTACTCCGTCCCCATGGTCAAAGACAACTGGAAAACGGTTATAGGTCTTATAAATCTCTGATTCCGCCTTATCGATATATTCCTGTTTATTCAGCATGATAAAAACGCTCCTCTCCCGGGCTTACGATTGCAGTTCCGATTCCTCTGTTGGTGAAGATCTCAAGCAGCAGACAGTGGGGAATTCTTCCGTCCATAATATGTACTCTGGACACCCCGTGATTCATGGCATCAATGCAGTTTTGAAGTTTGGGGAGCATTCCGCCTCCAAGAGTCCCTCCGCTTACGAACTCCTGAGCCTCTTCAATGGACATTTCAGAAATCAAAGAATCCTTATCCTGAAAGTCCCGGTAAACGCCCTCCACATCAGTCAAAAAAGCCAGCTTCTCTGCCTCCATGGCTGTTGCAATGGCGCAGGCCGCATCGTCTGCGTTGATGTTATAAGTTTTAAAGTCCTCATCAAATCCTACCGGACAGATGATGGGAAGAAAATCTTTTTCCAGAAGATCATTGATGATCTGGGTATCTACCGCAGTGATGTCGCCTACAAAACCGATGTCTTCACCATTAGAATAGCGCTTCTGACATTTTAACATCATGCCGTCTTTTCCGCTGATTCCCACAGCCTTAACTCCAAGCTCATTGACAAGCTGAACCAGGCTTTTGTTCACCCGGTTTAATACCATTTCTGCAATCTCCATGGTGGCTTCATCCGTTACCCGTAAACCATTGACAAAATGTGGCTCCATTCCGGTTTTCTCCACCCATCTGCTGATCTCTTTTCCGCCGCCGTGAACAATAATAGGCTTAAATCCTACCAGCTTTAAAAGAACAACATCCTGAATTACCTGTTTTTTTAATTCCTCATCTACCATGGCGCTTCCGCCGTATTTTACCACAATGGTTTTACGGTTAAACCTTTGTATATAAGGAAGTGCCTCAATTAATACCTCAGCTTTTTGCATAATGCTATGATCCAGTATCATTTCCTGTTTCCTCTCCTTCTTATGATCTGCCCTTAAATAATTATGAACGGTAATCTGCGTTGATTTTCACATAATCAAAGGTCAGGTCACAGCCCCAGGCCGTTGCAGATGCATTTCCCATTTTAATGTCGGCTATGGCAGTCACTTCCGGCTCCGATAATATCTTAGTCGCCTCTTCCTCACTGTAGGGAAGTGCCACGCCGTTTTCTATAATCTGAAGCTTTCCTGCCGCGCTTTCAAAATACAGATCTACTTTTTCCGGGTCAAAGGAAGCCCCTGAGTATCCCATGGCACAAAGAATCCGTCCCCAGTTGGCATCATGACCAAAAATGGCTGCTTTTGTCAGACTGGAGGTAATTACCGATTTTGATAATGTTACAGCCTGTGCCTTTGTCTCTGCACCAATAATTTTCACCTCAAATAAAGCAGTACAGCCTTCTCCGTCCCCTGCCATCTTTTTTGCCAGAGTTTCATTGATAAAATTAAGTGCTTTGATAAATAACTGATAATCTTCATTTTTTGCCGTAATTTCTTTATTTCCAGCCATTCCGTTTGCCAGAAGAAGAACGGTATCGTTGGTGGACGTATCTCCGTCAACAGAAATCATATTGTAGGTATCCTTGATATCTTCCCTTAATGCTTCCTGAAGCAGTTCTTTGGAAATGGCTGCATCTGTAGTAACAAAACTTAACATGGTACACATGTCAGGGTGAATCATTCCCGAGCCTTTACACATACCTCCGATGGTGATGGTAGCCCCGCCTGCCTCAAACTGAACGGCTACTTCCTTTTTTACTGTATCGGTCGTCATAATCGCCTGTGCTGCTGCAGTTCCGCTCTCTTCGCTGCCGTCCAGAATAGCAGACATTGCCTTTACCCCCGCTGTGATGCGGTCAATGGGAAGCTGCATTCCGATGACGCCGGTAGAAGCCACCAGAACGGAATCTTCCGGGATGGAAAGGCACTGGGAAACAGCTTTTGCCGTCTGACTGCAGTAAGAAAATCCTTCTTCTCCGGTACATGCATTGGCAATACCTGCATTTACTACAACTGCCTGCGCAAAGGGAGAACTGGTCACAATCTCCTTATCCCATTTAACCGGGGCTGCTTTTACAATATTGGTAGTAAATGTACCTGCTGCCTTGCATGGAACCTCACTGTAAATCATTGCCATATCTTTCCGGTTATTTTTATATTTAATGCCTGCTGCTGTTGATGCAGCTTTAAATCCCTTTGCTGCTGTTACTCCTCCGCTTATCTGTTTCATTATATACTTCCTCCCTGTTCCTGTCATAATATCCGGTCAGCTTACAAAATCAGTTTTGTTTTCCTCACTGATGGTCAAATCATAGTAATTTAAATCATCACGGAATGTGAATTTTTCTTTCCGCCAGAAATTATTTCCCAAAAGGTTATTACGAAAGGCAATTAAATTGACTTTGTTAATTCCCTCTTTCTTTAATCGGCTGACAGCTTCCAAAACCATCTCATGACCGACTCCATGCTTTCTGTAATTTTCTGCCACGCACACATGGTAT
This sequence comes from Lacrimispora xylanisolvens, assembly GCF_002934545.1. Lineage (GTDB taxonomy): Bacteria > Bacillota > Clostridia > Lachnospirales > Lachnospiraceae > Lacrimispora > Lacrimispora xylanisolvens. The sequence goes on along the minus strand of NZ_PTJA01000002.1, from coordinate 122,963 downwards.
AACGTTCCCCTGCGCCCGTCATGACCGCATAATATAGAACCTATAATTGTATTGTTATCCTCTGCAACCACGCACAAATCAGGATTTCTAAGAAGAAACCGGTTGATCCCTTCCCTGGAATCATCAATAGCCCGGATACCGAATCCCTTAATTCCTGACCATAGTGCATATACCTGGTTATAATCATCGATTGTCATTGATCGTATTATCATTCTTTTTTCCTTTACGGCTATTCGCCCTTTCAACATCTACGGAAACATGGGAATCAGCTTCAGTCCCTTGTTTTCCTCCAGTCCAAATAAAAGATTCATGTTCTGGACTGCCTGCCCCGCGGCTCCCTTAACCAGATTATCCATGGCTCCCATCATCACAATGCGGTTGGTTCTTGGATCGATCTTGAAATTCACATCGACAAAGTTGCTTCCTTCCACCCATTTTGTCTGTGGTGTCACATCTTTTTCCAGTACCCGGACAAAAAATTCTTTGCCATAATATTTATCGTAAACAGACTTTACTTCTTCATAAGAAACCTTACTGGTTAAGGATGCATAAGCAGTTATGAGAATTCCTCTGTTCATGGGAACCAGGTGAGGTGTGAAACTGATGGTTACCGGTTTTCCTGCTCCGTAGGAAAGCTGCTCTTCAATCTCAGGCGTGTGTCTGTGTACACCGACTCCGTAAGCTTTGATGTTCTCATTTACTTCACAGTAAAGATTGTCAAGCTTTGCTCCTCTTCCTGCTCCGGATGTACCTGATTTTGCATCGATAATAATTGTATCAGGATCAATCAGGCCTTCTTTTACCAGAGGATAAATGGAAAGCTCCGAACACGTAGGGTAACAGCCCGGATTGGCTATCAGCCTTGCATTTTTAATCTTTTCCCGGTTGATTTCCGGAAGTCCGTATACCGCTTCCTTTATATATTGAGGAGATTTGTGCTGGATCTGATACCACTCTTCATAGATGTTTACATCCTGAATCCGAAAATCCGCACTTAAATCAATGACTTTGGCGTTTGATAAAATACGGTCATTTAAAGCAGATGCCAGAAACCCCTGAGGCGTCGCTGTGAAAATCACGTCCACCTTCTCTGCCAATGCTTCTATATTATCATCCATGCAGGAATCGCTGACGATTTCAAACATATTCTGATAAATGGAAGCGTATTTCTGGTCCACATAGCTTTTTGATCCGTACCACTTAATCTCCACGTCATCTCTCTGGAGTAAAAGTCTTGCCAACTCACCGCCTGCATATCCGGTTGATCCTATAATTCCTGCTTTAATCATCGTCATCGCTCCTTTGCATTCTCTATTTTGTATCGGTCCTGGGCTCTCCATTCATGAGCGTATACCCTTTCCCTTCAGGATTTTCATAATTATACATCTCTTTTGTATATTATGCAAGATGTTTTTATATTTTTCATTTTACCCTTGCATTTCCCCCAGTTTTGTTGTATATTTATGTAAGTTCAAAAAGAAAATATACAAAAACCATAGAGGAGGAATCATATATGAAAGAGAAAGTAATTTTAGCCTATTCCGGCGGACTTGACACCACTGCCATTATTCCATGGTTAAAGGAAAATTTTGATTATGATGTAGTCTGCTGCTGCATCGACTGCGGACAGGGCAATGAACTTGATGGTCTTGAGGAGAGAGCCAAATTATCAGGCGCTTCCAAATTATATATAGAAGATCTGGTAGATGACTTCTGCGACAACTACATTATCCCATGTGTACAGGCCAATGCTGTTTATGAGAATAAGTATCTTCTGGGTACTTCCATGGCTCGTCCAGCCATTGCAAAAAGACTGGTTGAGATCGCAAGGAAGGAAGGCGCTACTGCCATCTGCCACGGAGCTACCGGTAAGGGCAATGACCAGATCCGTTTCGAACTTGGCATCAAGGCTCTTGCTCCTGATTTAAAAATCATCGCACCATGGCGTATGACAGATGTATGGACCATGCAGTCCCGTGAAGATGAGATTGAATACTGCAAAAAGCACGGAATCGATCTTCCGTTCTCAGCAAACAACAGCTACAGCCGTGACCGCAATTTATGGCACATCAGCCATGAGGGCTTAGAGCTGGAAGATCCGGCGAATGAGCCAAATTACGATCACCTTCTGGTGCTTGGCGTTTCTCCTGAAAAGGCTCCTGATGAAGGAGAGTACGTAACCATGACCTTTGAAAAAGGTATTCCTGTCAGCGTAAACGGAGAAGCCATGAAGGTTTCCGATATTATCACAAAGTTAAATGAGCTTGGCGGTAAGCACGGCATCGGCATTGTGGATATCGTGGAAAACCGTGTAGTGGGTATGAAATCCAGAGGCGTTTATGAAACACCAGGCGGAACCATTCTCTTAGAAGCACATCAGCAGCTGGAAGAGCTGGTATTAGACCGTGCTACTATGGAAGTAAAAAAAGATATGGGTAATAAATTTGCACAGATCGTATACGAAGGGAAATGGTTCACACCGCTTCGTGAAGCAGTTCAGGCATTTGTTACTTCCACACAGGAATATGTAACCGGAGAAGTGAAGTTCAAACTTTATAAGGGTAACATCATCAAAGCTGGAACCACTTCCCCTTACTCCTTATACAGCGAATCTCTTGCTTCCTTTACTACTGGTGATCTCTATGATCATCACGATGCGGAAGGCTTCATCACTCTTTTCGGTCTTCCATTAAAAGTTCGTGCCATGAAGATGCAGGAACTAAAAAAATAATCATATCTAAATAAAACAGGAATTGAGGATACTGAAGTTCAGTCTCAATTCCTGTTTTTCTGTCTGAAAGCAGATCATTATTCACAACAATCGGGCATGAACCGATTTGAAAATTCTACATAATGTTTAATCTTTATTTTCTTCACCAGTACAATTGACAGCCTGATACGGTTGATTTATAATTGCTCTGATTACATAATAGGGAATTTTGGCAGAATAGTAAAAAGAATAAAACCAAATCAGGAGAGAAAAATGTCGCAGGAAAAACAAATGCCCATTCAAGACACCAAAATGCAAACGGGTAAAATCATGAGTAAAAATTCAATCAAACGCAAGCTTCAAATCAGTATCGCAGCATTGGCAACAGTCATTACATTACTTTTCGGTACCGTCAATTCCATTATTATCTATCGGGATGCAAGGAATAACATGCAGCTCAGAATCCAGGAAAACACCAACGCATACAGCCACTCCGTAGAGAATGCCATTCTTATCTATAAGACTAAAATCGAATCAATCTCAAAAGATAGCAGAATCGGGAACGCATCCGGTTCATCGGAACAGCTTCAGAAGAACCTGACCCAGCTGGCGAAGGAATACGGATTTGATTCCATAGTCGTCTGTAACACCCAGGGGATTACCTCCGACGGAACCGATGTCAAAGACAGGGAATATTTTCAGAAATCCACAAACGGGGAAACCTATATCTCCTCTCCCCTTTTAAGCAAAACAACCAATACGATGATTATGATTCTCTCAGCGCCTGTGAATGGCGATGGAAGCAAAGGCATCGTATTTGCAAGGCTTTCCTGTGACTCTTTCAGCAAAATGATCAATGACATTTCCCTGGGAAAATCAGGCTACGGATTTATCGTGGATAAAACAGGAACCGTTGTGGCTCATAAGAATCAGGATAATGTGAACCAGCAGTTAAATTACATCGAAGCTGCCAAAACAGATACATCCGTTTCACAGGCTGGGAAAATGGTGCAGAACATGACAGCAGGTAAATCCAGTATTGAATCCATTCAATATAAAGGAAATCATCTTACCGTCGGCTATGCCCCCATCCCCAATACAGACGGCTGGTCTTTGGGAGTTTCAGCAAAAACCTCTGAACTTATGGAAGGTTTCTATCTCTCAATTATTGTTATGGTGCTTTTCGTAGCTGTATTTCTAATAATCGCCTTGATCAGTGCAGTAAGGATTGCCTCTCCCATCGTTAACCCCATCATTAAAATGGTGGACAGACTGGAACTCCTCTCTCAGGGAGATCTTCACTCTGAAGTTCCGGAGTATGTAAGCGAGGATGAGATCGGCACTCTATCCAAATCCTTAAAGTATACCGTTTCTTCTCTTCGTTCCATCATCAATGATGCCACCACTGTTTTAGACGGTGTAGAAAAAGGAAACTGTACGTTAACCATTGAATCGGAATACAAAGCAGATTTTATTCTGCTTAAAACATCGATTAATGGAATTATCAGCAATTTAAATACCATTTTCGGTAATTTCAGAAGCTCCATTAATCAGATCTCAAGCGGAGCAGATCAGATCTCCTCGGGAGCCCAGCTTTTAGCTTCCGGTACGACACAGCAGGCGGCTACTGTAGAGGAACTAAATGCTTCCATTTCCAATGTAGCCCATCATTCTGAGGAAAATGTAGTCACCGTTTCTACTGTAAATGAGTACGTAAAACAGACTGGAATAGAGCTTACAAAAGGTAATTCTTACATACAGAATTTAAATCAGGCCATGAGTGAGATTGGAGACGCTTCTAAGAAAATCACAAATATCACCAAAGTGATTGAAGACATTGCATTCCAGACCAACATTCTGGCACTGAATGCCGCCATTGAAGCCGCAAGGGCCGGGGAGGCCGGAAAAGGCTTTGCAGTCGTTGCAGATGAAGTCCGTAATCTGGCTGAAAAGGTAACGGCAGCGGCTGGAGAAACTTCTTCCCTGCTGGCACACTCTTCTTCACTTGTTGAGAATGGAGAAAATTTATCCAGGGAGACGGTGGAAATACTGAAAGGTCTGGCTGACAAAGCAGACTTCCTGGGTGAATCCATGGAAAAAATCCGCAGTGCGTCTGCTGAGCAGGTAGATGCCATTCAGCAGATCAACACAGGCTTAACCCAGGTTTCATCCGTAGTCCAGACCAATGCGGCTACTGCAGAGGAAAGTTCTGCTTCCAGCGAAGAGTTGGCAGCACAGGCACAGGCAATGAAAGATGAGATCAGCTGGATTCAGCTGATGAGTGATACTGTTTCTGAAAAAAAGATTTTAAGCGAACCGATAAATGAAATAATAGAAATACCAGATACAGCGGAAGAAACAGATGTTATGGAAGCTCCCATTTTAACAGACAAATATTAATAGTAAAGATACCGCAGCCCAATAAAGGTGTGCGGTATCTTATTTTATGAGCAGTCCATGGAATGGTTTTCGGGAATGAAAATGGTAACCGTGGTCCCTGTTCCATATTCGCTTTCTATTTCAAGTTTTCCTCCATGTAATTCCATTATCTTTTGGGAGATGGATAAACCAATCCCTTCTCCAGCTGATTGATCCTCTCCTTTATAAAAGGATCTGGTCACGTAAGAAAGATCTTCTGGTTTGATCCCTGTTCCAGAATCACGGACTGTAATTGTAACCCAATCCGTTTCCTTTTTCTGATCCACGTAAATGGTACTGTGCTCGTTTGAGAATTTAATACTATTATCTATTACATTCAGCAGTACTTGTCTCAGTTTATCGCCATCTCCGTAAACTTCTGAAAAAGCTGTGCTGGTCACAAGCTGTATCTCCTTCTTTTCTGCTTTTTTCTGCAATTGAAACACTGCTTCCATAACCAGTTTTTCTATGTCTAGCCGCTGAAATGAAACAGTCACCCGGTCCGACTGATATCGGGAAAAGTCAAGCAGGGTTTCTACCATGGTGATCAACCGCTGGGTTTCATGTTCAATAATCTTAAGACCAAATTCCATCTCTTCTTCCTGTAACCCCTCAGGCTCTCTCATGGTTTCCACCCAGCCCTTAATTCCTGTCAGAGGAGTGCGAAGCTCATGGGATATGGAAGAAATGAAATCATTTTTCAACTGATCCGCTTTTCCAATTTCATCTCCCATATGATTTAATATGGTTACCAGCTCTCCAGCCTCATAAGGATACTGCTTCTTAATTTTCTCCCGGTAATTTCCCTCTGCCATTTTTCCTGTTAAAGAGATAATATCCTCCAGTGGCTTTACAATGGAATTTCCAAGATGAAGACTGACAAAAAAAGTAATGGCTGCTATTGCAGTACAGGTGAGCAGTGCATAAGAGAAAATTCTTAAAATGGTGCTGTCCACCGGATTTAAAGAGGTGGTATATCTTAATATTCCCACTACCTGCTCTTCATACAATAAAGGCGTGTATACAGCCATAATCCGTTCTTTCGTCTGACCGTTTTTTTCCACCCTGTAAACAGTTTTTCCGCCAGGCACCTGGGAATCTACCCAGTAACTTCGGTCTTTGTAAAATCCGGTTGAAGACTGGATCATCTGTCCGCTCCTGGTTAGCAGCTCTAAATCTGCACCCTGAAACGTATAGTTTTTAATAATCTGGTCACTGAAATCCGACAGCCCAAACGGGCGGGAATCAGACTGGCCATCCCAAACAGGAACAACCGCCTGGGCATAATGTTCAAAGGTATCTGATATCTGCTGATATAAATATTTTTTTACACCAATGCCAAAGCTTGTCAGTACAAGTCCCAGTGTAAGAAGGATGATTATCATAAAATAGGCCATTACTTTCCGTTTCAATCAATCACTCCTTCCATATATATCCATATCCCCATTCCGTACACAGATACACTGGACTTGCCGGGTCATCTTCAATCTTTCTTCGGATCCGCCTGATGTTAACATCAACCACCTTTATATCTCCCACATAGTTTTCTCCCCACACCTGATCTAAAATCTGGTTTCTGGTAAAAACCCTGTTTTTATTTCTGATAAAGAACTGAATGAGGCTGAACTCCGTTGGCGTCACCTTCACGGCAGCACCTTTTCTTAATAACCGGTTCTTTTCAAAATCCAGCTCAAATGGTCCGGAACAAAGCCTTGTCCCCTCCTGATCAGAGGATCTCAAATCCATACGGCGCAGAAGAGAAATGATTCTGGCCTCCAGCTCTGTCATACTGAATGGTTTAGTGATATAATCATCGGCTCCCTGAATCAGTCCCTTTATCTTATCCTCTTCCTGGGAACGTGCAGTTAACATAATAATTCCTGCCAGAGGACTTAACTCTCTCATCTTCTCACAGACAGCAAATCCATCCATACCTGGGAGCATGAGATCAAGTAACACCACATCCACCGGATTGGAAGCAAACAATTCAAGAGCCTTTTCTCCGGTCTCTGCCTCTAAAACCTCATACTTCTTTCTTCTTAAATTCAGGCAGATGAAGCTTCTGATGGACAACTCATCCTCAACTACCAGTATTGCTTTCATTTTCCTCCCCCACCAGGTGAAACTGGTCTTTGGATATAGGCAGTTCATCTTTTAACTCAGTATAATAGATCGTATCGTTTGTCTTTCCCAAAACGGTGCCGTGCTGTCCAGCATCATCTTTCTTTGCCCATTTCACTTCAAACACGGTCTCTCCCCCTGAAACGGTTACAAGCTGTACACCCTGATCCAATGGTTTTATGGTGATCTTACCGTATAAATCGGGAGGGATGGTAATATAAAAATGCTGTCCTTCTTCTGCATAACGTTCCTCAACAGCCGTTTTTGATCCATCCAGCTTATAGTCATAATAAACCTGGATAAATGGAATTTCAGCCATAGCAGCATCTTCATACCCGTCTGGTATATACATTCCTCCTGCCTCAATCACACCGTCTCCGTTAATATCTCTGCTGTAAAGGGGATATGCCTTCATCAGAGTACTGTCGTTGTCATCTCCGATTTTTATCAGTTTCCCATCTTTCACTCCAAGAATTTCCGTTAACATGGAATGGGCACCCAGTCCGCTGTCAATAAAGACGGCATCTGCCCCATCTGCCAGAAGTCCGGCTGTGATATGTTCCGGGACTGCCTGGGGATTTAACTCCACGCTGGAACGGGATATCAATTGACCTGCCTCATAGGAAAACAGTTCTGCTTTCTGTTCTTCCTCTATTTTTCCGTCTAATAAAAATATAGAAAGGGTCTGACTGTTTCCAAACTGCCTGATTAAAAGCTTTTCATAACTTCTGTTTTCTTTTTGCACGAGCTGATCCTGATTAAGCTCATAGATGAAAAGCTGCTTTGGGCTCTCCGGTCCGGAAATCTGTCCGCCTGCTATAATCTCCTTTTTTCCGTCTTCCTCTAAATCCACCACTTCAAATGAATCAAAAGAGGTAAAACCTGTCTCCTGGTCCCATATTTTTTCGTAATGCCCCTCCTTTTCCTGTAATATCAGAAAATGTGCCTGCTTATTATCCCTGGTATCCCGATATAAAACCAGCGCTTCCTGTTTTCCATCCTGATTGATGTCATCAAGAACGATGCTTTGTTTCTTATCTGAATGATCAGCCGTTAAATATTCAGCGCCTGCAGGCAGAATACTTTTTATTTTCTGTGTAAGGTCTTCTTCTTTAGAATTGTCCGCTTTGGGCTGCTGTATGAACCCCGCCTGATTGCCGGAATAACTGCATCCGGATAAGTACGCGGCCATTGCTGCTGCGATTGCTGTCTGCAACAGGATATTTTTATTATTTCTCTTCATGTCTGTCTCTCCGTCTCTTTTAAAGCTGCTGTGCTCCTGAAGTCAAAAATCATTTTTCAGCAGATACAATCCATAGGTAACCTGGGTGTTTGTGTCGTAGTTAATGGACAGATAGATATCGTTATATTTAAAATGAGCATCGCCGTTCCGGTCGCTGACCGGATCTTTTAATACTTCTTTAAATTTGTCAATTTTTTCTCCCAGTTTCACACCATGAATATCAAAATCCGGATCCATGACAAAGATCTGTTCTGCTGTCTTGTAGTTGGTCTGATCAAACCAGATGCGGATTCCGGCTTTTTTAAATTCCAGCCCCCCCTCGTCAATCTTCTCCGGTTCTTCGCCCAGATTATTCACCAGTTCCTCTTTTGTAAGACCCAGCAAACCAATGTAACGGTCTAACCGGGCTGACTCATTTTCTGCTGACGTTGTGACTGCAGCTGTAGTGATTTCTGCAGCCGTAGAACTTTCCGTTGCAGCCTCAGTCTGGGTTATGGAAGGGACTGTGGACTCGTTCCTACTACCAGCTGTCCTGTCTGTTTGTTTTATACTGCACCCGCTTACTCCTAATATACTAAAAAGCAACAATGCAGCCAGCAGCCTCCTGCTTTGTTTTTTATTATTTTTCCCCATGATACGTCTCATGATATCCTCCTTGGAATTTATTTCTTACAATAGCAGTATAACCTGTAATGAAATAAAATTGGTTACAAAGACATTACAATTTCATGATTCTTTTCCAAATAAAAAAGGGAGCGTTTTCATGATAACGCTCCCTGGCTTCCTGTATTCTGATCCCTTTATTTTTCGCCACCATCTGCCAGTCGGTTCAGACCCTCACCGGCTATGCGGTATACCGTCCATTCATCCATTGCCACTGCTCCCATGGAACGATAAAAGTCGATGCTGGGCTGATTCCAGTCCAAACACCACCACTCCAGTCTTCCACAGCCACGTTCTCTTGCAATGGCGCCCAACTTCTTAAAAATGGCTTTTCCAATTCCCTTCCCTCTGTATTCAGGCTTTACAAACAAGTCTTCCAGATAGATTCCGCCTCTGCCGAGGAATGTGGAGAAATTATGGAAAAACAACGCAAACCCTACTTCTTTCCCATCTGCAAGTGCGAAGATTACTTCTGCTTTTTTCTGCCCGAACAGCCATTCCTTTAAAAGCTCTTCTGTAGCAACCACATCATCTGACATTTTCTCGTAATCTGCCAGTGCTTTAATGAATTCCAGAATCAGTGCCGTATCCGATTCCTGTGCATATCGAAAGGTCAGTTCCATTTTATTTCTCCTCTTGTAAATGTATTTTTATACAGTATACCGTATTTATTTTATTTTTTCCAGAATATGCTTAATCCGCGGCATCATTTTTTTCGTATACAGATATCCGCTTTCCATGCATTCCTCCATAAACTCAAAGGTTAAAAGCCCAGACCCTTTGGGGATGGGGGGCTTTAACAGAAGAATCTCACCGCTGGAACGGCAGTCCTTTAACTCCCTGCTCATAATGGAGAATGAATGGAACGAAATCTCCATGATGGAATGATCCTTTGGCATTTCATACGCTTCCCCAATATCAACCGCAATGACGTTTGATACTCCCGTTGAAATCAGTAAGTCTACCGGAAGATTGTTGGTCACTCCCCCATCCACCAGCATAAAGCCATTAATCTGTCTTGGACAGAATACTGCCGGAACAGAAGAACTTGCCATCATAATGTCGCATAAAAGCCCGTTTTTCTGCCACCTCACATTTTCTTCCCGAAGTGCTGACATAGGAACCTTTTCCTGAAAGAGATTTGTAAATACAACCGTGTTCCCGCTGTTAATATCCACTGCCGGAATTAACAGCCCCTTCTTACAATCCTGTATTTCTATCCCTTCGGTTAAATCGCAGAGAAAATCAGAAAGCCGGTTGCCTTTAATTAAGCCCATTAAAGATGTCTTTCTATGTAGCAGCACCTGAGGCAGAAACAAAATGACACCGATTATATTTGGATCAATATAATTTTCTCCGTGGGCTGCCAGCCATCTCACTGTATCTCTCATTTTTCCAATATCCATTCCCGATGCGTATAATCCAGCCACAATACTTCCTGCACTGGCTCCTGCAACCTGGGTGGGCAAAAGACCGTTTTCTTCTAACGCCGTAAGAACGCCTACATGAACCGCTCCTCTGGTTCCCCCTCCTGCTAACGCAAGCCCATAATCCGCCATGTTTTTCTTCTCCTTGCCTGAAGAAACGTTTCAGGAAAATGTATGCTTTTTTCCGTTCATTTATGACCTGGCAGGAGGAAGGAAGACAGCCAAAAGCCGGAAAGCAGAAGGGGTTCCCCTCTTACTTTCCGGCATCTTATATCGATTTAATTCCCGCCTGCATAATAGGCATCGATTCCATCTGCAATTCCTTTTACAATCTTGTCCCGATATTCATCGGTGGCCATCTTTTTATCTTCTTCTGCATTACTCATAAAGCCCATCTCCACGATGGTTACCGGTATTTTACACCAGTTAATTCCGCTCATGGAATCGGTCTCCTGTACCCCCCGGTTTTTAAATCCGGTCTGGCTGCTGATCCCGTTTACCACTGTTTTAGAAAGAGCGGAACTTTTACCGTACAGATTGCCGTTATAAGAATTCTTAGAAGTCTGACACATGGTCAGGACTCCGGCTACAGAGCTGTCGTTTAATGAATTAGCATGAACCCTTACAAAAATATCCGCTCCGCTTTCATTTGCCATATTGGCACGCTCTGCATTGCTGATATTCACATCATGGGTCTCCCGGATCATATAAACACGATATCCCCGGTTCAGCAGCTCCTGCTTTAATTTAAGGGAGACATCCAGAGTCAGCTTATATTCCGGTATGCCCGTAGCCACACCCTGGGTTCCGGAAGCCACCTTTGGTTTCATCTGAGAGGATCCTGGTCCGATGGGTTCCTTTTCCGAGTTACCCTTTGCCTGGTGTCCCGGATCAATGGCAATGAGCTTTCCGTTCCCGCTTCCTGATACGGAAGGAGTGACTGCCGCCTTATCCGCCGGCTTGTCCTTGGATAAATAACGGGAAGACACATAACATTCTTTGTTCTCATAGATAACACGGCTCCAGCTCTGGCTGTATCCGGTTCGCTTCAGAGCTGTTCCCTGATTAAGAGAGGCTGCTATCTGGCCGGAAGAAGATGGCTGTGTCCTGACATTCACTCCGCTGCCTGTCACATAAACCGTCTCATCTGCTTTTTGAAACTCAGGAGCTGTCTCCTTCGTCACAGAAGCTTCGTGAGAGCTTTTTTCCGCCGTCTTTTCCGTATCGTCTTCAATGGTTACAGGAGCACTTTCAGCCTCCTGGGATAATTCTCCTTTGGCTTCTTCCACTGCAGGAGTCTGTATGGCTTCATATTTTTTCCCGCAGCCGGAAAGCAGAAACAGACAAAAAAGCAGGACGGTAGGAACCATCCACCTTAATAATTTTTTTCTGATTATCACAGTATGGTTCCTCCTCCCACTACATATTCGCCCTGGTAAAATACCACAGCCTGTCCGGGAGTGATCGCTCTTTGCGGCTCCTCAAATCTGCATTCCACCACGCCGTCCTCCACCTCTTTTATGGTACAGGGGGCGCCTTTATGGCTGTAACGGATCTTTGCCATTACCTCCATCTCTTCTCCATGAAGACCGTCAACTGCCATCCAGTTTAAATGACCGGCGCGAAGAGTGTCAGAATAGACATCCTCTCCCGTTCCAATCACCACTTCATTTGTCTCAGGCCGTATCTCCACAACAAAAACCGGGTAGCCAAGGGATAAATTAAGCCCTTTTCTCTGCCCAACGGTGTAATGGGTGATTCCTTTATGGCGTCCAATAACCTGACCATCCAGATCTACAAAATTGCCTTCCGGGGCCCGCTCTCCTGCGCTCTCTTCAATAAATCCGGCATAATCATGATCCGGTATAAAGCAGATCTCCTGGCTGTCCGGTTTATGAGCGACGTTTAGATTAATCTGGTCAGCAATTGCCCTGATCTGATCCTTGGAATAGGCACCTACCGGCATCAGAGTGCAGGCCAGCTGGTCCTGGGTTAAGTTATAAAGAGCATAGGTCTGGTCTTTTGCTGCAGTCACTGACTTCTTAAGGGCATATCTGCCGTTTGGAAGCCGGTCGATCTGGGCGTAATGACCTGTGGCAATATAATCCGCTCCAATATCTAAACTCCGCTTTAAAAGAGACTCCCACTTGACATAGCGGTTGCAGGCGATACAGGGATTGGGAGTCCGTCCTCTCTGGTATTCCTCTACAAAGTAATCGATAACCTGTGATTTAAATTCTTCTTTAAAATTCATAACATAATAAGGAATTCCAAGATCCCAGGCAACTCTTCTGGCATCGTCCACGGCACTGAGCCCGCAGCAGCCTCCGTTCTCTTCCTGGGTCACGTTATCCTCGTCCTGCCAGATCTGCATGGTCACGCCGATTACGTCATAGCCCTGTTCCTTTAACAGCCAGGCTGCAACGGAAGAATCCACGCCGCCTGACATTCCAACTACTACTTTCGCTTTACTCATAGTATTCCATTTCCATTAATATTCTTCTTCTACTTCTTCCTCGCCGATATCAGACTTCGGCTTCTCCAAGCCTTCAATCTTAATGTCATGCTTGGTTGCATAATCCCACAACGCAGCATGGATTGCTTCTTCGGCCAGTAAGGAGCAGTGGACTTTTACAGGGGGCAGACCATCAAGTGCCTCACATACAGCCTTATTGGTAACCTCCATAGCTTCCTGAACTGATTTTCCTTTTACCATCTCTGTTGCCATGCTGCTGGTAGCAACCGCTGCACCGCAGCCAAATGTTTTAAATTTCACATCCTGAATAATCTGGTTGTCATCAATATCCAGATAAATTCTCATAATATCGCCGCATTTTGCATTACCAACTGTACCCATGCCGCTGGCGTTCTCTATTTCACCCACATTTCTCGGGTGTTCAAAATGATCCATAACTTTCTCTGTATACATATTCTATAATCTCCACTTTCTGGTAATTCTTCTACCTTGTACTAGTTTCCCTGATGTCTGATATAATCCTCATAAAGAGGTGACATACTGCGCAGTTTTGCTACGATCTCCTTAATGGCTTCCACCACATAATCCATCTCTTCCCTGGTGTTTACCTCATCAAGGGTCAGACGGAGAGAACCGTGAGCGATCTCATGAGGAAGACCGATTGCCAGAAGTACATGAGACGGATCTAAGGAACCGGAAGTACATGCTGAACCGCTGGATCCGCAGATTCCTTTCATATCCAGCATGATCAGTAAGGATTCACCTTCAATAAACTGGAAGGCAAAATTTACGTTATTGGAAAGGCGGCTCTTTCTGCTGCCGTTAATTCTGGTGTATGGAACTTCTTTCATGACACGTTCCATTAAATATTCACGAAGCTCGGTTTCTTTGCGGGTTCTCTCTTCCATTCCTGCGACTGCAAGCTCAACCGCTTTTCCGAAACCTACGATTCCTGTTACATTCTCTGTTCCTGCACGGCGCTTTCTTTCCTGGCCGCCGCCATGAATAAAGGAACGGGACTTAACGCCTGTTCTGATATATAAAAATCCAATTCCCTTTGGTCCGTTAATCTTATGACCGCTGGCACTTAACATATCAATGTGGTATTCATCTACGTTAATGGGCACATGACCGAATGCCTGAACTGCATCCGTATGGAATAGGATCTTATGCTCTTTTGCTATCTCACCAATTTCCTTAATGGGTTCAATGGTGCCGATCTCGTTATTGGCAAACATGATAGAAATGAGGATGGTGTCAGGGCGAATGGCTTTTTTCAGCTCGTCTAACTTTATGGAACCATTCTCATCTACATTCAGATAAGTGATATCAAAACCGCGTTTCTCCAGATATTCACAGGTGTGAAGCACGGCATGATGCTCGATTTTGCTGGTAATGATGTGTTTTCCTTTGTCTGCATAGGCTTCTGCTGTTGCGATGAGAGCCCAGTTGTCGGATTCAGAACCGCCGGCTGTGAAATAAATCTCGTTCGTCTTGGCTCCAAGAGAACCTGCGATGATCTCTCTGGAATCCTGAACCGCTTTCTTTGAGATACCGGAAAATTCGTATACGGAAGATGGATTACCATAATATTCCGTAAAGTAAGGCAGCATGGCTTCTACGACCTCTGGTCTGGTTTTGGTCGTCGCTGCGTTGTCTAAATAAATCAGTTGTTTCATATTTGTTAGTTCCGCCTTTCTGTAGTTCTAAAGTTAAAAGCTTCATCTACATTTCCTATTATACACACATTTCCTAGAAATTCAATAGGAATGATTCTCATTATGATTGTGTCATGAAGAAAGAACAATTTCCATATATTTATAATAATTCTCTTTTTCAGGAGATTTCATGAATGATTCTCTAAAGATCCCCAGAAAACTTTCAAAAAGAAAATATGCGCTTCTGACCGGCACCCTTCTTCTGACGTCAGCCGGGCTTATCACACGGGTGCTGGGCTTTTTTTACCGGATCTTCCTCTCCCGTACCATTGGAGCTGAGGGTCTGGGTATTTTTAATCTGATTCATCCGGTTTTTGGAATCTGCTTTGCCCTTTGTGCAGGGTCCATTCAGACCGCCATCTCCCAGTCCGTAGCCGCTAATGTGAAGAAAGGCCGTTCTGTTTTTCGCAGCGGTCTCATCATTTCAGTGGCTATTTCCATGATCCTTGCTTATCTTATTATTCAGTTTAAGGATTTTATTGCCAGTTCTATTTTGATGGAACCTCGCTGCGCGCCATTACTTACTTTCCTTGCCGTATCGGTTCCCTGCGCGGCGATTCATGCCTGTATCAACGGTTACTATTATGGTATGCAGCGTCCCTCCGTTCCGGCATTGGCACAGATCATGGAGCAGATCATCAGAATCGGCGCTGTTTTCCTCATTGCTGACATTATGATCCAGTCAGGAATTACCATTACTGTCCAGCTGGCAGTTATGGGGCATTTAATCGGGGAGATTGCCTCTTCTCTCTTTACGGTTTTTGCCTACCGCTTTTTCCCGCCAAAAATGGCCAAAGATTTTGCTTATGATTCCTCCCATTTCAGTGAAACGGCTCCGGGACTCCTTCACCTGGCAGTTCCTCTTATGGGAAACCGGCTGGTATTAAATATTCTTGCCAGTGCAGAGGCCATACTCATTCCCAGCAGACTGCAGATGTCCGGTCTTTCGGATTCGGCCGCATTTTCTGTATACGGTGTTTTGACCGGAATGGCACTGCCTTTTATTTTGTTCCCTTCCACTGTATTTAATTCCCTGGCAGTACTATTACTGCCTACCGTGGCAGAAGCCCAGTCTGAGGGGAATGAGAAACGGATCGGAACGGCGATTTCCATGTCCCTTCGTTACTGTATGTATGTAGGAATTCTTTGCATTGGTATATTTACTTTATTCGGCAATGATCTGGGAGTCAGTGTGTTTAAAGACAGTTCTGCCGGACAGTATATGACTGTGCTGGCATGGCTCTGCCCATTTCTTTACATGGCTACCACCATGGGAAGTATCTTAAACGGACTGGGGAAAACCTCCATCACGTTTACCCAGAACGTCATTGCCATGACTCTCCGGCTCCTGTTTGTGCTTTTTGGTATCCCCCGGCTGGGAATATTTGCATATCTGGTGGGAGCTCTGGCAAGTGAACTGCTGCTGGCTTTCATGCATGTTCTGACTTTGAAGAAAATGGTGGATTTTGTGTGGAATGCGTGGGATATGATTGCAAAACCATCGGCACTCATGATACTGGCTATTGGAATCTATTACGCTGCATTTTCCTTCATGGATCCATTTGGAGGCCTTCCTTTGTTTATTAAGACGGCATTACATATCTTGATTTTAAGTGTCTTTTACCTGGTACTGCTGTTTGGAGCTCACATTATGAAACACGGGGAAGAGTAAAGGTGTAAAGCAATGATTTATGGCTCTCAAAAAGATCTTATTACAATGAAACAAATCCTCAGGGCAGTAATGTTTTCCTACTCCTTGCGTTGAATTTCATGGCATTGTATAATACTTGCATACATCATATACCTGACAAACAAAGATACAAAAGGAGAATTCGGTTCCCATGAATATAAAAGAAGCCTGTTCCTGTACCCAGCTTTTTCAAAACATATCTGAAAAATCAGCTGCGACACTGATGGCCTGTGGCAGCCTGAGGCGTTTTCCAAAAGGATCACACCTGTTCTGGGATAAAGAAATGAGCCAGACGCTTTATATAGTAGTAACCGGTTTCGTATCCCTTTATAAGATTAATTCCCAGGGAGAGAGAAAAACCATTTTTCTATTGGGGAAAGGGGAAATGGTGAATGAAGAGGTTTTGCAGAATATGCCCGCCTCCATTAACTGCGAAGCCTTTGAATCATCGGTAGTTCTGTGCTTTGGAAAGATGGATTTTTTAGAGGTTATGCGTCATGATTTTGAACTGACAAAACTGATTCTTGATTCCCTTGCTTTAAAAAACCGCCGCTTATACCGGCAGTTAAAAAATACTTCCAACTCCATACATGGGGAAAAGAAGATCGCGGCAAAGCTGTGGCGGCTTTCCAAGGATTACGGCATACCCCATGAGGAAGGGACCTTAATCAATATGGAATTAAGCATTACTTATCTGGCAGATATGCTGGGTTCCAGACGGGAAACCGTTTCCCGTCAGTTAAAGCATTTAACCGATCAGGGGCTGGTCCGTATTTTAAGAGGTAAAATTGTCATTCCTGACAGAGATGCCCTGTCTGCATTTTTTAAGGGAATTAATTGCTGATTAAGACTTTTACCGCAGCGGTAAGACCAGCCAGCTTTTCCGCTGCATCACAGCTTTCAGAGCCTTTTACGCCGATATAACATTTTATCTTCGGCTCAGTTCCTGACGGACGGATACAACACCATGCCTCGTCAGCCAAATCAAAATACAAAACATTGGAAAGCGGAAGGTATGTAGGATACTCTGCCCTGCTTTTCAAATCTTTTACCACTCCGGTTTCGTAATCACGGAATTTTATTATTGGAAATGTCCCGATGCAGGACGGAGGATTTTTTCTGATCGCTTCCAATATTCCATTTATTTTTTCTGCACCATCCATTCCCTTAAAAATGATGGTGTTGAGATTTTCTCTATAATAACCATATTTTTTGTATAAATGCTCCATCTGCTGACATAGATTTCTTCCCAGTGTCTGATAATAAGCTGCCGCTTCACATAGTACCATTGCTGTGACTACCGCATCCTTATCCCTGGCATGCGTTCCCTCAAGGCAGCCATAGCTTTCCTCATAGCCAAATAAAAAGTTATGGCTGCCGCTTTGCTCAAATCGTTTTATCTGCTCTCCGATGTATTTAAAGCCTGTCAGAGTTTCTATTAATTCCACGCCATAAGCCTTTGCAATAGCCTTGGACATTTTGCCTGATACTATGGTTGTTACTACTGCCCCATTCTTAAGAAGCTCATAATTGTCTTTTTTCTGTGATAAGATATACTCCAGGATAATCATTCCCGACATATTTCCAGTAAAGGACACATATTCTCCGTTTACGCCGTTCTTTACATGAACTCCCAGGCGGTCTGCATCCGGATCCGTAGCAAGAATAATATCTGCATCCACCTCTTTTGCCAGCTTAATTGCAAGGGAAAAAGCGTTACTGTCTTCCGGATTGGGATAATTTACAGTAGGGAAATTTCCATCCGGAATTTCCTGCTCAGGCACTACATAAACCTGCTCAAAGCCTAGTTCTTTTAAGATACGACGCACCGGTAAATTACCGGCTCCATGAAGAGGGGTATATACAATTTTCAGCTTTTTTTGCTGTTTAAGAATAATTTCCGGGTGAATTACCAGCTTTTTTAATTCCTCCATATAGCAATCCTCTAATTCCTTTTCAATTACGTGGTAAAAACCCTTTTTAATTGCTTCTTCCAAATTCATGGTCCTGACCTGCGCATAATCCGTTACTTTCTTTACCTCTCCGATTATTTCCTTATCTTTTGGAGCAGTAATTTGTGCACCGTCTTCCCAATATACCTTATAACCATTGTATTCAGGTGGATTATGGCTGGCTGTAATCACAACTCCAGCAATACACCCCAGCCTTCGAACTGCAAAGGAAAGCATAGGTGTCGGTTTCAATGAATCAAATATGTAAGAGCCGATTCCGTTTGCTGCCAGGCAAAGAGCCACCTCCTGAGCAAACTCTGGGGAATGATTCCTGGAATCATAGGCAATGGCTACACCTCTATTTTCTCCCTTTTCCCCGATAATATAATTAGCCAGCCCCTGGGTTGCCCTGCGGACCGTATAGATATTCATTCGGTTTGTACCTGCTCCCATTATACCTCTTAGTCCTCCGGTCCCAAATTCCAGTTCTTTATAAAAACGGTCCTGAATCTCTGTCTCATTATCCTTAATGGCAAGCAGTTCCTTTTTAATCCTCTCATCAAAAAATGGATTTTTACACCATGATTCATATTCTTTTCTGGCTTCCATCTTATTTTCTCACATTCTCTTTCTGGTGCTTATTCATAACAGCTCCCTGATACGGTAAATCCCAAAATGATAAATTTATTTCCCTGGCTGTTCTCATTTTTCATGATACGCACCGTATGATGACCTGTGGTTCCATCTGTCAGAAGCAGCTTATAATCCGCATGGCTTCCCCAGCTTCCATAAAAATATGTATCGATGGTATCAATATACCGATCATCCATATATACATCAAAAATTCCGTAGCTCTTTTCCATTCCTCCATAATATATCAGTCCAATGTTGGTGGCATTTTCAATTGTAAATGTAATATCTGCCCCTGTATCAGTCTGCCACCCATATGGAAACTGAGCATTTTCTAACGTAACTCTGAACACATTGCTGCCTGATATGGAAATGCCATCCATGCTGCCGGAACGGTGATCCAGAATTTTACCATTTTCATATCTGGATTCAGTCAGAGTATCTTCCGGCATCTCATAGATACCGAAATCGCCGTCACTCTGGCTCTTTATATCCTCCAGTACCTTTTCGTAGAAGCAGTTCAGACACCGTGATATGATCTTATGTCCAGCATTATTGGGATGCGTGAAGTCATCGGAAGGACCTAACTGGTTCCACTGTAACGTCCCGTTTTCAAGCCTTGCCCCCACTACGTCTCCATAGCTGATTACAGAGACGTCATAGTGATCTGCTATTATTTTATGGTACTGGCTGTAATCAATGCATTGGCCTTCCTGTGAAAACTCGGTCAGGCACAAGGCCACTACTGCAGGCTTTGTCTTGTACTTAAGTATTCTCCGCAATAAACTTTCGTAGCTCTCCTGGTTATGGCTGCGATAGTCGTTTACACTAAATTCTACTACCACCAGATCAGGATTCTTAAAAAGTACATCCTGCGCAACGCGATGGACACCAAGATAGGAATCCGTGGCTCCAATACCGGCATTGACATAGTTAATCTTTGCATCAGGAAACGTTTTCTTCCACCACTGAGTAGTTCGGTATGCGAAACAATTGGTCTCCTTGGGATCTGCGCTGGAACCATTGGTAATAGAACCGCCCAGATAAGAAATTGTCACGCACTCCCCTCTGTTTGCTTTCTTAAAAACATTGATGAGACGCGACAGATTTCCCTTACTGTACACACTGTTATCTGCTATTTCCTGATCCGTCACAGCCTCCATGCCGGATATCAGCGTTCCATCATCAATTAATTTTCCATTCATTCCCAGACACCCTCCGATACACTTTCTATAAATGCACATAGCTCATCTGCCATCTGCTCCGCCTCCATGATACGTATGTGACCAGGAGTCCCCACACCGTTTTTTGAGTATAGAAAATGAACAATTTTGTCATCCTTAAGTTCACGGCACACCCTGCCAATAGAAGCATCCCAATTCCCATTATGCTCCAATATGGTAGTTGAAAGAATAATGAGCGCCTTGGGATATTTTTCCCGGATTTTCTGTATCCAGGTTTTATAAGTTAACCGCCAGAGCTGAGCTTTTTCTCCTTCTATATCCGCCTTCATGTAATCCTCAGGATTATTGTCATTTTGTCCAATTGCCACAATTACCACATGGGGAATATACTTATTTAAATCCCAATCCATGACAGCTCCAAGCTGAGGATTATAATGTACTTTATTCCAGACGTCTTCCATCCCCAGATACTGAGGTGCTAAGAACCAGCCAGTTCCGTTTTGCAGGGCAATTCCTCCCTGTGCTATAATATGGATTTCAGCCTTTAATTTTCTGGCTGCTATCCAGCCATATGAATACCAGCTGTTAGAGTACTCTCCGCTGTGACAGGGGTCTGCCATTCCGGCATACGCGGTTGCCTCTGACACCTCTCCTGCAGATACGGAATCTCCGTAGACTTCAATCCTGCGCACTGGTCTTACCAGACTATCCGTCAGATTTCCTGCACCGGTCAGAGTCAGTTCCTGGATTGTAAATATATGGCAGGAATCCTGACGTTTGAATATCATAATACGGTGTTCCTTCTCCTCCAGGTTCTCAGCCAGAACGATTTTTCTGCTTCCTGTATCCGCAAGACGTTCTTTTCTTTGTACTCCATCCACAATGATTCCTATGTAGTTATCCCAATAGGCTCTTTGATTATCTATGACAACTGTTGCCCCTGTTCCTATAAAGGTAAAGGAGAGAGAGCTGGCCGGAAAGATAAATACCGGGCGACTGGGGTCCGTATTGTCAATTCGCCCGCTGTACTGGAGCTTACGATCATCCAAGTTGATTTTCATAAACAGCTCCCTTTTCACCTTTATCTTCTAATAATTTTAAATTGTCATGTATGATCCGGTATCTTTGTAATACGCATTCTGAGGAGCGAAGGGGATCCTCCGGCGTATGAAATGCATAATCCTCTAATTGATCTATTGTAGTAGTTGCCACATGCATACGTGTGTCGCAGGAAGCATAATACAGGTAAACTTCACCATTATCCCTGGCAATTGCACCATTGGTAAACACTACATTAGATACATCCCCCACCCGTTCCATTCCTAACGGCGCCAGAAACAGACCAGATGGTTGGGCAATCACTTTGGAGGGGTCATTTAGATCCGTTGCAAAAACATAAAGTACATAGCGAAGTCCTGCTGCTGTGTTGCGCACTCCGTGAGCAATATGAATCCAGCTTTTCTTTCCCTTAATAGGAACTGCACCAGCGCCGTTTTTCACTTCTGTCAACGTATGGTAGACCCGACGGCTGATAATTCTCTCCTCCTCAATCACGGCATGTGCTATATTTTCACAGAGTCCGAACCCAATTCCTCCACCGTTTCCCGTCTCAATAAACCCATCCATTGGCCTGGTATAAAATGCATACTTTCCGTCTACAAATTCCGGATGCAAAACTACATTTCTCTGCTGTGGTGAATGCAGTGTGGTCAGGTTATCTAGGCGCTCCCAGGTTTTTAGATCTTTTGTTCTTACAATTCCTGCCGCGGCCACTGCCGCAGATAAATCACTGCTTTTTGTGTCCTTACTTTCGGAGCAGAAGACGCCGTAAATAAAACCGTCCTGGTGCTTTGTCAGCCGCATATCGTAAACATTGGTTTCTTCGGGGCAGGTGTCAGGAAGTAAAACAGGATAATCCCAAAATTGGAATTCATCAATTCCGCTGCTGCTTTCTGCCACAGCAAAAAAAGATTTTCTGTCATTTCCCTCAACCCGTGCTACGAGATAAAATTTATTGTTTATTTCAATTGCACCAGAATTCATGACTGCATTTATGCCAAGACGTTCCATAAAAAAAGGATTTCTTTCTGCATCAAGATCGTATCTCCAGATAAGCGGTGCATGATTTCTTGTCAGTACCGGATTTTCATATCGGTCAATAATACCATTATAAAATCCGCTTTTTTTGTTTTTTTTCTTTATCAGCTGGTTGTATTTGTCAAGCTCTGTATAATATCTGCTATGAATCATGCTTCGCCCTCCTTATTACCTCAAAACACATTCTTCCATTATGGTACGGACATTTCCACGGCTCCACAATGGGCCTGTTTAATGGAATTCTATCCTGATCAAGTGCCCAGTACCATTCCGATCCGGTGCGTCGATCAATCAAGTACGTTTTTATGTAGTTCCATACAGCGTTTGCTGCTTCCAAATACTGGTGTTCCTTATGGTTCTTTTCATATCCATTTAAAAAACCAACTACAGCCTCCGCCTGAACCCACCAGACTCTTGTGGTATCATTTATTCCGTTTAAGCACTCGTTCATAAGCGATGAGTCCACATAGGCTCTGTTATAAATATTCGCAGTGATCTCTTTTGTAATTACTCCCAGCTTATCCTTGTAATTGTTATCTCCCAGAATCTCACAGCCCCTGTCTATCAGCCATGCGGTCTCAATATCATGACCGTATGAATAAAGGTCAATTAAAGAATTCCACTCCCGGTCAAAAAACACCTCCTGATGTCCGGCCTCCCGATTATAGACACGTTCTGCAAATGTATCGAGAATGAAGCGCATCCGCTCTGCTACATCTTGATCTTTGCTCACCCGGAAAAGTTCCGTGTAAGCTTCAAATACATGGAGCAAAGTATTCATTGTTTTTTCTGCAACAATTCCATTTTCCGAAAGTTTTTCGTTATCAATGATATGAAATGCTTCATCAAAGGCTTCCTGATAACCGTATTCATCGGTACACTTTGTCTCTACCAATTCAAAGAGAGCCTTTGCAAGATCCAGTGCCTCTTCGTCTCCCGAAGCATCATAGTAGGACGACAGTGCATAAATCGCAAATGCCTGATTATATGTATGCTTAACTTTTTCTTCCGGATGTCCGTCAAATGTCACGGACCAGTACACCCCTCCGTTTTCTTTATCCAGACATTGATCTTTGAGAAATGAATAGGCATGGCTGGCATAAAAAAGGAGACTGTCTTCCTGCAAAAGCAGATACGCATTTGAAAAGAACCAGAGGATACGGCTGTTTAAAATACATCCCTTTACCGCCTTCTTATGGACCTTTAAGTCATATCCCATATATCCGTAAAAACCACCAAACTCCTTATCCTCAAGTTTTTCCCAGAAGGGAATGATATCCCTTGTGAGGTGCTGTTTCATTTCCTCCGCTAACATATGCTTATCTCCTCTAGCGCAATCCTATTTCTGTATCACTTTCCGTAACCCAACTATGTTCTTTTATATAGGCCGCTACATCCTGTACGGTTGTAAATGCCAGACCTACGTAGCTGTCAGCCGCTCCGTAATAAATTGCAATCCTGCCGGTTTCTGAATCATGTATTGTTGCACAGGGAAAGGTCACATTGGGTACAAATCCCCGCTCCTCATACCATTCTTCCGGTGTTAGAAGAAAATTCCTGCAGCGGTATTTCACAATAGAGGGATTGTCAATATCCAGGATTGCTCCGCCTATGCTGTACACAAAACCATTGCAGGTTCCTGTTACTCCATGATAGAACAATAACCAGCCCTCTGTGGTTTCAATAGGAGCCGCTCCGCCCCCTATCTTCACATTCTCCCACCAGCTGTCTCCTGTTTTCCCCATTACATGCCTGTGTTTTCCCCAATAGATCAGATCGGGACTCTCAGAGATATAAATGTCACCAAAGGGCGTATGCCCGCTGTCACTGGGTCTGGAAAGCATCATGAAGTTCCCTCTGATCTTTCTGGGGAAAAGGACTGCATTTCTGTTAAAAGGCAAAAAAGGATTCTCAATTCTTGTAAATGTCTTAAAATACCTGGTCCGTGCCATCCCAATGGAAGCGCCGTAACAGTCCTGACACCACATGAGATAATAAGTTTCTTCTACCTTTACAAGCCGGGGGTCATACGCGTAAACAGGCATGAATGGTTCTCCATTCTCATCAACAAACTGTATTTTTTCACGTTCAAACTCCCAGGAAATCCCATCTTTGCTGTGTCCCAGATATATAAATGGAACTCCATTTGTCTGTTCTCCCCTGAATACTCCCATAAATTCATTCTCATATGGAATCACAGCACTGTTGAAAATACGGGCTACCCCCTCCAGTGGATTCCGCTCAATAATGGGATTTTTATCATATCTCCACACAGGCATCCATTTTTTTGCTCTCTCCGGTCTATCCTGCCACGGCATATTCGGAACGTGTGACCCAATTATTCTTACTTCACTCATGATCGTTTCCTCCATTTATGTATTGCAATGACTCCAGTTCCTGTTTATGCCTTGACTGCTCCCTGGGTCAGGCCACTGTAAATCTGTTTTTGACACAGGATAAAGACAGTCAACGCAGGAATCATCGTTATTATGACTCCTGCACAAATATAATTGTACTGGTTTCCAAGAGGCCCCGTGAATTTAAACAGAGACGTTGCCACTGTCACCAGCCTGTTTTTATCCTGAAGATAAAGATTTGCTGCATAGTATTCATTATAAGTTCCCACTCCTTTTAAAATCATCACGGTAATGATCGCCGGTTTCAGAAGTGGCAGGAGCACCCGAAAATATACTCCAAAATAGGTGCAGCCATCCATAATAGCCGATTCATCCAGGGATACGGGTATATTTTCAAAGTACTGAATGAAAATATAAATGGACATGACATCAGTACCGCACATCAGGATCATGTATCCCATCAGGCTGTTGATCCAGCCCAGGCTGTACATAATCTGATATACGGACACCTGCATGGCAATTCCGGGAAGCAGGGAAGCAAACAAAAAAAGGCTGCGGATTAAACCATTACCGGGAAACTTGAACCGGCTTAAAATATAAGCCAGCATAGATCCGGTCAGCACAGAACCAGCCAGCACGCACACCAGAATGATCAGCGAATTCCGAAAAGCCACTCCCATATTTGCTTTCTGCCATGCCTCTATGAAATTATTCAGATAGAGCCAGCTGTCCGGAAGAGTCATAACACTGGTGGTCGCATATTCTTCCGGCGTTTTAAAAGCGGTGATTACACAAACAATAACCGGAAGCACGGAAATGACAGAACCCAGAATCAATGATATATATTTTACTATTGTCCAAATAATTTTCTTTAAATTGAACTTCCTCATCTTCCGCCCTCCTCTGTCTGCTTTACGATCCGCTTCTGCCTTCTTATGGTCCGTATTGGCTCCCGATCACCAACTCCCAGAAAATACCACTCTCCCGCTTTCTGAAGCAGCGTTGCCACCAGAATTAATACAAAGAGAACGATTGCCATAGCTGAAGCCAGACCCACCTTCTGGCTTTCATGGGCCAGCTTATTCATAATAACAAAATAGGTACCAGTTCCGAACTCACCGCCTGTAATAACATAAGGCGGTTCAAAAACACTGAGTGAACCGGTAATTGACAGTATCATATTCAAAACAATAATTGTTTTAATACTGGGCAAAATAATATACCGGAACTTATTCCAACCTGTTGCTCCATCAATGGCCGCCGCCTCGTAAAGTGTACTGTCAACAGACATAATGGCACCGATAAACAGAACCATGTTCTGCCCTGTGTACCGCCACACGGAGGTGGCGGTGATTGAAATGTTATTGATTTTCTTATCCTTCAGCCAATAAGGCAGAGATTGCAGATCAAATCCGATCCACTGAAGAACTGTGTCCAGCACAAATCCCCTGGTATAAAAGAATTTGAATATAAAACCTACAGCGATTCCGCAAACAAGGTATGGAAAAAACAGAAATCCTTTATACAGACTGCCGCCTTTTACCCGGAAGCTTAAAATAGAGGCGAACCACAAAGCAATTCCCAACTGTAAGAAGGAAGCAGCAATATAGTAACCGCTCAGCTTTAATGCCTGAAAGCAATCCTTTCTGGAAAATACTTCTGAATAATTTTTAAGACCTACGAATTTCCGTTCTCCGATGTATTTCATATCATAAAAGCTGAATTGAAACATCTTTACAAAAGGAATATATGTAAAAACCAGAAGTAATAAGAGCGGTGTGAGCATGAACGTAACCATACACAGCCTGCGGTTTACTTTTCCCGACTGAATCCACTTAAAAAAATTAAATGGTGCTCTTTTTGTGTTCATATCATCTCCCCTTTTGCTGTCTGTCAATGAGTAATTCCGCATTTCTCCTGTGCAGCCGTCCATTTTTCATCCCACTCTGCAGCCAGCTCTTTCATTCCTGGCTGACCATTAATTGCTGCTTCTACCACAGCTTTAGCCAGACCGCCGGATACATTCACTCCCAGCTCTGATTCATTGTTCACATCATTCCCCAGGGTTTCCTCACCTGCCGGTGTGGGTAAATCATATAGAAGCCCCACTCCGTCAAAGGCTTTCAGAAAATCCGGCAACTGAGCATTTACTTTAATCGGAATTCCACCCTGGCTCACTTCAAAGCCTGACTTATCTATAAGCCATTTGACATACAGCATTGCGGCAAGCTGATTGTCTGCTGAGCTGTTGCAGTTGATCCCGTAATTATAATCGGGGGATACGGAAGTATACTGTTTTCCGTTAACAGAAATCGGGAATGGCATATATGCCACATCATCCCCATGCTCTGCCGCAGCCTTCATCTGGGCGATAGACCATGAGCCCAGTGCCATACAGGCAATCTCTCCCCTGTTTAAACGGGCCTTGCTTCCTTCCCAGTCTGTAGTGGTGGGGTCTTCCTCTGTAAGCCCTCTTGAAACTGCCTCGTAAAGCAAGTTATATACGGCGTAAGGTCCGGTCTGGTCCCCCCTGTCGGCAAATGGATTTTTTCCCTTAACACGTCCTTCATGGGCAAAATCCGCCTGCCCGGTAGCACATGCATCTATGTAAGCATCCCAGGCTGTCATGGTCCAACCGGCTGCAAAATTCGTATAAAGCGGAATTGCATCTGTATGTTCTTTTATCTTCGAAAGAGCGTCCAAAAATTCATCCGGGGTTTTAGGAATCTCTTTCACCCCAGCCTCTTCAAATATCCTCTTGTTATAAACAATCCCCTGAGTATTACCCATGGATGGAAGTCCATATACCTTGTTGTCATAGCTGTAATTAAACAGCATTGTATATTCTTTTGACATCTCATCTAAATTTCCAAAGGTAACAAAATAATTCTTAAGTTCATTCTTATCTACCGTGACCGGAATCATACAGATATCTCCCCAGTCTCCCGTAGTCAGCCGGGTGGTGATATCATTGGCATAATTGGTAATCCCCTCATATTCAATACTAATGTTTGGATACATTTTTTGAAACTCTGAAACATACTCTTTAAACGTCGTGTCAACAATGTCTGTTTTATGGGTCAGAAATTTTAAATTTGCCTTTAAGTCTGTATGCTCTCCCAGCTTAACCTGGTCAAATACAACCGCTGTGTCTGTCTTATCTGCGCTGCTTTCCACTTTTTTATTGCAGGCCGCCAGTGAAACGGTTAATGTTCCGGCAAGAACAATTGCCAGAAGTTGTTTCCCATATCTTACCCTCATGATAAAACCTCCCAATTATTTAATCTTTTTTAACTTAAATTAATCTTAGCATATTTGTATTTTAATCACAAGTTTATTTTCATTTTTCCTATATTTTTGTTTATATATCACATTTTTATGTAATATTCTTATGCACAATACATATTACCATTATCTAAATGTACTTTGTCTTATTAAATTTTGGCTTAAATTTAAGTTTATTTAATTTAAGTTAAATTTTTATTCATAAATAAAAAAAGAGTGGCACACTGCCACCCATTTTAGAATTATACTGTTATGCTTTTTACACTATCCCTTTCCACGATTTGACTGTCCAAATATACTATTTTATAATAATCTGACTTTCCATTTGCCTTTTTTAAAAGCATTTTTACTGCAACAGCGGCCATCTCTTTCATATCCACATTATAAGTTGTAAGCTTCTTTGCCAGGGAATGCCCGTACAGGTAATTATCGTATCCTACCAGCGATATATCTTCCGGAACGCGATATCCCAACTGGGAAAGTCTGTCATAGAGAAAACCTGCAACGTAATCATTGCAGCACACAAATGCCGTGGGCAGGGTTTTTGGCAGCGATATCGCTGCCTTCTGGCTGACAACCTGGGGATCTGCAATCACCCACTCCTGATTCACTGGAACTCCCCACTCTTCCATTACTTTTCGATATCCGAAATAACGGTCACATAGGTTTTCATTTGTTTCTACTTCCCCCACATATCCGATGCTGCGGTGTCCCTTCTTTAACAGATACCGGGTCATTTTATACATTCCTATATAATTGTTGGACATAACAGAGGAACAGCCGGATTCCTCACATCTGAAATCCAGCAGAACCACGGGAACCTTCAGCACTTTAAGTATACAATCCAGATATATTTTTTCCAGTTTTCCGATCACAATAAGACCGTCAATTGCTTCGTCAGCAGCCAGGCGAGGCGGTTCAAGCTTCTTTTCCTGGTCAGTACTGATAATCTCAAGCGTTGTAAGCGCTTTGTGTGTGGAGGCAGCCCAGACTGCCTGCTGATACATTGTCCAATAAAAAGAGGTTCCAATACCAATATACTGCTCTGATACAATCACACCTATTGTAACTTTTCCTTGCGGGATTTTATTCTGCTTTGCATTGTCATAGCCCAGCTCTCTTGCCTTTTCAATAACCTGAGTTCTAACAGCTTCACTGACTCCCTTCTTGCCGGAAAGAGCATTTGATACCGTCACAATACTTGTCCCTAATTCGTTTGCAATATCTTTTAACGTCACTATTCTAGCCAAAGACTTACCTACCCCTTCTTTTTACGGTATTTCCTTCTTTTATAACACCATCCACCATTCGGATACCAAAGCTCTTGCCTTTTCCTTTGATTCTTTTTAAAAGTGTGTTAACACTGATCCGTGCCAATACTTTCTCATCAATTTCATACGTTGTCACTTTCAGCCCATCCGGATATTCATCCAAAAAACGGTCAAACGCTGCGATTGATACATCCTCCGGAATTCTCACGCCTCTTTCCCTCAGTTTCTCAATTAGTAAGGCAGTACTTCTTTCACAATTACAAACAAATGCGGCTGGCAGCTGTGAAGGTAAATCAAAATCGATTACAGAGCCATATTCATCCACGCTGCGGTCACAGATCAGGCTGGTATGATCAATATGGTTCAGTAACATTGCTTTACAATAACCCATATACCGGTCCATAATACTGTTTGTCGCTCTGGGTGTTCCAAGAAATACAATATCCTTATGACCGCATTCAATTAATCTTTCCGTTGCCTTCTGCATTCCCCTGAAACTGTCCGCAATGATAAAATCCATCTCTTTATCCACATCATAAAAATCCACACCCACTACAGGCACCTTTGAATTTTCCCTGACTAAATCCACGAACAAAGAGGCCATCTCACCAATAATCAAAAGCCCATCTATTTCAGCATCCGGAAATAGATAAACCGGATCTGCAATGCGTTCACAAGTTTCATCAATTACATCCAAAATTGTGATACAGTCCCGTTTAGCCGCCTCCTGCGCAATTTCTTTGTATATATGCATATAAAACGAAGGATATTCTTTTACATAACGTTCAGCAATCAAAACTCCGAAGCGATATGTCTGCCCACCATCCTGTGTTTTCGATGCACTCTTACGATATCCGGTTTCCTCTGCCAAAGCAAAGATCAGATTGCGCACCTGATCACTTGCCCCTTTCTTTCCAGAGAGCACATTTGATACAGTTACCACACTAACACCAGCCCGTTGAGCAATCATTTGCATTGTAACTTTTTTTTCCATTTAATTACCTGCTTCTATGCTTAATTTTAATTAAAATCAGATTAATTTTATCATTAAGTTTGCATAAGGTCAAATCCCTATTCTATCTATATTCCTATTTATCCTGTTATCGTAATAAAATTACCTGTTACCGTGATTTAGATCACGGTGATTTATTAATTTATTGATTATACTGGTTTTGTGGGTAGTTTGATAAAAAATAAACAAAGGAGGTTGTTTATGTTTCAGGAAGAATATTCAATGTTAGCAAAAGCGGCAGAAAACAAATCAAAGTTACTGAAAAAGAATCCTGTCGGATACTGGGTTGCGGCCATGCTGGCAGGTATTTATGTGGGTTTTGGAATTCTATTGATCTTCTCTGCCGGAGGGATGATTTCCAGTCAGCCTTACGTCAAGATTATTATGGGTGCATCTTTTGGCATCGCCCTCAGTCTTGTTGTTATGGCAGGAGCAGAACTGTTTACCGGCAATAATTTAGTAATGGCAGGCGGAATGTTCAGCGGTACGGTCACATTTTCGGAGACTGTCAGACTGTGGGTGGTCTGTTTACTTGGAAACTGGGCTGGCTCCATTCTCCTTGCTCTTATTTTCTGGGGTGCCGGGCTGGCAAAGGGGCCAGTTGGGGAATTTATGGCAAATGCTGCTGCTGCAAAAATGGCAATCCCCCTCATTCCTCTCTTTTTCAGAGCGGTTCTCTGCAACATCTTAGTTTGCCTTGCTATCTGGTGCAGTTTCCGTTGCAAATCAGAAAGCGGAAAATTAATCATGGTGTTCTGGTGTCTTTTTGCGTTTATAACAAGCGGTTATGAGCACAGCATTGCAAATATGACACTGCTCACGGTGGGAGTCTTAAGTCCCAACGGTGCGGCAGTTTCACTTTCCGGATATTTTTACAATATTCTGGTTGTAACTCTTGGAAATATGGCAGGCGGAATTTTATTTACTGCTGTTCCCTATTATCTGATTTCCGGAAAAAAGGAGGCTTAGCATGGGATATATCCTTAATACAAAAGAGATCAACCAAGTATTTCAAAACTGGAAAAAGGATTCCGTCATCTATGCTCCCATGCTGATGAAAAACGGAGGTGCTTTTTCTGATACGGACTCTGTTCACTACGGAGAAATCCAGTCCATTGACGAAATCGTATTTGATCAGAAGTCAGACTTTTCTTTTAAAGAAATACTTCTTCCCATCTCGGAGACCTTATTTTATTTTACGGAAGATTCGGTAAAGGAACCGGAAGCCCCTGTGAAACAGGCAATTATATTTCTGCGCAGCTGCGATCTTCATGCGGTGAAACGCTTAGATACCATGTATCTCCATAACGGGGCTGAAGACCCTTATTATAAACGTCTTCGGGACCGGGTGAAATTCGTACTTATGGGGTGTAAAGACTCCTTTGAGAGCTGTTTCTGTGTTGATATGGGTACCAATCGTTCAGACGACTACCATGCTTCCATGGAACTGTCGGAAGACGGGGTGAGAATTGATAATAAAAATCCGGAATGGGATGAGTTATTTGCTGCCAACTGTTCAAAACAGGCAGATGTAACCCCCTCTTACGTAACCGAGACTGAAACACAGGTCAGCATTCCTGAGTCTCTTTCCTTAGATGTCATGAAGTCATCCATGTGGAAACAATATGACAGCCGCTGCATCAACTGCGGACGGTGTAATTTTGTATGTCCGACCTGTACCTGTTTTACCATGCAGGATATTTTCTATACTGATAACGGTAAAGTTGGAGAACGCCGCAGAGTATGGGCTTCCTGTATGACGGATGGTTTTACGGATGTTGCAGGAGGCGGCAGCTACCGCCAGAACAACGGACAGCGCATGCGCTTTAAAGTTCTTCACAAGGTATATGACTACAAGAAACGTAATGGCATTCATATGTGCGTAGGCTGCGGCCGGTGCGACGATGTCTGCCCGGAGTACATCTCATTTTCCCACTGCATCAATCAGCTGGAAGATGCCATGAAGGAGGTAAATGGAAATGAATCATAATGAATATCTTCCTTTCCGTTCTGAAATCAAGGAGGTAATCCGCCATACGGACATTGAATACACATTTCGCATGGCTTATCATGGAGACGTAAAACCGGGACAGTTCTTTGAGGTTTCCATTCCAAAGTTCGGGGAAGCGCCTATTTCTGTCAGCGGCATCCGGGAGGATTCCGTAGATTTAACCATTCGCCGGGTAGGTAAGGTGACAGGAGAAATCTTTGAACGTTATCAGGGAGACAGCCTGTTTTTAAGAGGACCTTACGGCAATGGATTTGATATGGAAAATTTCCGCGGCAAAGAGCTTCTGGTCATAGCAGGCGGAACCGGGCTTTCTCCTGTAAAGGGTGTGGTTGATTATTTTTCCAGTCATATGGAAGAAACAAAGGGCATGACACTCATTGCCGGATTTAAGACACCCAGGGACATTCTCTTTCTGGAGGACTTCGGCAAATGGAAGCAGGCAATGGAAGTCATTCTGACTGTCGACTGTGCAGATGATGACACGGCATGCCAGATCGGACTGGTCACCCAGTATATACCAAAACTAAAGCTGAAGAACAAAGAAGAAACCACTGCTATTGTGGTGGGACCTCCTGCCATGATGCGCTTTACCACCCAGGGACTTCTGGATATCGGATTAAAGGAAGAAAATATCTGGATATCCCATGAACGGAAAATGTGCTGCGGAATCGGCAAATGTGGACACTGTAAAATTGATGACACCTATGTGTGCCTGGACGGACCTGTCTTTCCATTTACCAAAGGCCGCAAACTCTTGGATTAGAAAGGGGAACGTCTAATGGATATTAACACAAAGGAACTGAAAAAAAATGCTTTCCGGATAACGAAACACAGAGGTCTTACTGCCTCCCGCGTCCGGGTTCCAGGCGGTTATCTGGAAGCCAGATTTTTATCTATGATTCAGAATATTGCTGATACTTACGGTAATGGCACTGTACACATTACCTCCAGACAGGGGTTTGAGATCCCTGGAATCCCATTTGCGGATATTCCAAAGGTCAATGCTCTCCTGCAGCCGATTATTGAAGGACTGGGTATTAACCAGGAAAAATCAGGGGAGGGCTACAGCGCTGCGGGAACCCGGAATATAACCGCATGCATCGGCAATAACGTCTGCCCTTATGCCTGCTATAATACGGCGGATTTTGCAAAGAAAATAGAGAAAGCCATTTTCCCCAACAATCTCCATTTTAAGGTTGCATTAACCGGCTGTCCCAACGACTGTGCCAAGGTAAGGATGCATGATTTCGGCATTATGGGAATGACACTCCCCCACTACGATGCGGACCGCTGTGTCAATTGCGGCGCCTGTGTGAAAGCATGCAAGCGGAAATCTACCGGGGCTCTGGAAACAGTAAACTGCAAGGTAACCCGCAATCATGAGACCTGCATTGGCTGCGGGGAATGTGTACTTGCCTGCCCCACCAGAGCCTGGACCAGAAGTCAGGAGAAGTTTTACCGCCTCACCCTGCTTGGTCGTACTGGAAAGAAGAATCCCCGTTTGGGCGAGGATTTCATCAAATGGGCCGATGAGGACAGCATTTTAAAAATTATTTTAAACACTTATGATTATGTAACAAAATACATTGATACCACCGCTCCCGGCGGAAAGGAACACATCGGATATATCGTGGACCGGACCGGATTTGAAGAATTCTACCGTTGGGCAATGAAGGATGTGACTTTGCCGGAAGAGGCAGATGTTTATAAACCGCTTTACTGGAAGGGTGTCAAATATTAGGAAGCAACAAGCATGGTCGGAATCCATACTCCTGGATTCAGGCCATGCTTTTGTGCACTTAATTAATCTTTATCCTGAAACAGATTATTTAAAATAGTAATGACGAAAGCCGCAATCAGTGAATTGAGAAAGCCACCCATACTTATATTTCCAACAAGGGAATCGGCAATCATGATCGTCCATGCATTTACGATAAAGCTGAATAAGCCTAACGTCAACAAATTGGCCGGTAATGTAATCAACATAAGAATCGGTTTTATTATCAGATTTACAAGCAAAAGTACCATGCCCATAATGAAAAGCGAACCAAAGCTCCCTATATAAATGGTGTTTAATACCAATGACAGCAGATAGATTGCAAGAACAATAGATATATATTTTATAAACAATTTCATTGCCATACCTCCAATAATTGTGCATTCCCTGATTTTAATAAGCAGCGTCCCATTGTCAGTCTGTAGACTTAACAGAATTATATGATTAATCCAAATAAGAGTCAACAAATACATATTCACATCTTCGTAAATAATTTTCTATATTTCAATGGAGTAAGCCCCTTTATCTCACGAAAGCACTTAGAGAAATAGCTAATATCTGAAAATCCACAGCTTATTGCAATTTCATTCGCCTTTTCATCGGTTTCTGTTAATCGCTCCGCTGCTTTTTCTATGCGGTATTGAACCAGGTATCGAATCGGTGTGGTACCAATCACCTGGCTGAAACAGCGCAGGCACACACTTTTGCTTACAAATGCACTGTCTGCAATGGTATCCAGAGATAGTTCCTCAGAATAATGCTCTTCCATGTACTGTATCATAATCTTAGTCCGCTCGACGGATAATCTTTCCCGGTAACTTGTTTTTGCATCTGGCACTTTTTGATTGTTGTTTAAGAGCCGGAATGCTTTTGATAAACTGTAGCGTGTAAAATTTTCGTAATCATCTTTTTTATTCACTACTGCCTGCCATGCTTCTGACATATTTTTAATTAGATCTGCCTGCCAGGAAATGGAATGACTCAGATGCAGATATCGAAAGGATTTATCCTGTATCAAGGGAGTAATGAGCTTCTGCCAGAAAATACTGTCAATACTTCCGCCTATGAGCCTGGCGTGAAACACCAGGGAGTGGTATCTGGCTTCCACCGCTTTTCCATGGTCTATGTTGTGGAGCGCACCTGAATTGATAAATACAGCATCTCCCTCCATGAGCTGAATGGTTGTTTCTTCCACCTGTACCGGAGCGAACCCTTCTGTTATCATAATAAATTCAAACTCATCATGCCAATGCCATGGTACCGTTGTTAATGCTAAATCGTCTTCATAGCAGGCAATGGGAAACATAACACCTCCGTGACTGACCAGTTCTTTTCTGGTTTTATCCGTGATAACTTCACAAGCAGATAATGCCACAATCATACCCCCTTTCCATTTTTAGCAAAAACGAAGATATAATCATAGGAAATCGACGATTTCATTCTATAATTCTTACCTTTGCGCTGATATAATCATATCAACAAAGAAGGAGGATTACAAGATGACACATTTTCTTTTAGCAATTATCTATATAGCTTTTATCAGTCTTGGACTGCCAGATTCTTTACTGGGTTCTGCTTGGCCGTCCATATATACGGAATTCGGTGTGCCCCTTTCTTATGCAGGAATCATATCCATGATTATTGCATTTGGGACCATTGTTTCCAGTCTGCAAAGTGATCGGCTGACACGCACATTGGGAACCGGCAAAGTAACTGCCTTCAGTGTTGTTATGACTGCTCTTGCACTATTTGGTTTTTCTATGTCACATTCTTTTGCAATGCTTTGCCTTTGGGCGATTCCTTATGGTTTGGGCGCAGGCAGTGTTGATGCTTCACTCAATAATTATGTTGCCTTGCATTATGAGAGCAGGCACATGAGCTGGCTGCATTGCATGTGGGGAATCGGTGCAACTTTAGGACCTTATATTATGGGCTTTGCACTAACAGGTGGAAATGGCTGGAATATGGGTTATCGTTATATTGGTATCTTGCAGATCCTGTTGACAGCAGTACTCTTTTTCAGCCTTCCACTTTGGAAAAGTTCAAAAACTACTGCTCCGGTCAGCACGGATACAAGTAAGAAGCCACTGTCCTTACATCAAATCTTCCGTATTCCAGGTGCAAAAGAAGTTATGCTTTGCTTTTTTTGTTACTGTGCATTAGAGCAGACGACTGGGCTTTGGGCAAGCAGTTATCTGACACTGTATAAGGGCATCGCCCCGGAAACGGCAGCCAGTTTTGCCAGTTTATTCTTTATTGGGATTACAATCGGCCGGGCAATCAGTGGATTTATTACAATGAAATTAAATAATGTTCAGATGATTCGACTGGGCCAGATTTTAATTGCAGTGGGAATATTTACAATGTTACTTCCTGCCATGCAGATATTTTCCCTCATTGGCCTGATTTTAATTGGTCTTGGGTGCGCCCCCATTTATCCCTGCATCATACATTCCACTCCAACACATTTTGGGGCGGAACGTTCTCAAGCGATTATTGGAGTGCAAATGGCAAGTGCCTATATTGGTACCTGCCTCATGCCTCCTATATTTGGAATACTGGCAAATAAGATAACTGTGGCATTATTGCCATTGTATCTGCTGGCTGTTTTACTTATTATGATCCTTATGCATGAATTATTAACACGTAAAACCGGCTCTTGAAAGGGACAGGAAAGTGAGGGTTGAATCTGGAACCATTTATTCTGCCATGGACTTATTGCACAGGGAACAGTTAGCACAGTCAGAAGGGCTGCAGTGCATTCCCGGCCGTGCAAACGGTTCTATGGTAAATCCGCACGATTCCAGTTCATATCTGTCATTTTCAATCAATACTTCTCCTGATTCAGGAAGAAACTCTACTTTAATCCCGGATACAGTGAGGACCTCATCATAGAGTGGATGGGGCTTTATGTGGGGAGAATACTTTCTCATTACCGCTTCCTCAGTCTGAACATAGATGGAGTGATCACAGGTGATGAGACTTTTGATCTCCCCGCTTTCCGTAAACGAAAGAGAATTACTGTCAGCATTGATTCCAATCTGGTCCGGATCGTAAGCGGTTATTCTTCCAATGGGAGTTGATACCAGGACAGGCTCTGCCGGTTCTACTGATTTTAAGTTTCCCGACTCATACAAGGAAAGTCCCACCTTAGTTTCCACCATTCCCATGGGAGTCCGTATGGCAGCCCTTTCCCCCGGAAAAAGTGTGATACTTTTTATATCTCCGCTTTTATAAAAACAAAGACCATTAATCATTGCCCGAAATTCCGTAAAGCCCAGATCAAAGGTCAGGGAAATGTTAAGCTCCCGTTCATCTTCCTCTGTCCAAAAACCGCTGATCTGTCCATCGAGGATAAATATTCGGTGAAGCTCTCCAGTTGGGTAAAATTTAATCAGTTCAACCGGAAGCTCTCCAATGGGGGTAAGGACCTCCTGCTGCTCTTCTAACGCCACACTCACCACCATTCCCTGCCTGTCAAATTCTACAGACGGCTTCTTTTTTCTTCTGCCGTTTTCCGTATAAGCCGGAATTAATTCTCCTGCCTGGGTAACAATCATATTTTTTTCCGACAGGGTTACTCCTGATAATTCTCCGTTTGGATGACAGAGAAAGGAATCTACTCCACCCAGGATTCCATAAGGGGTCTGAAGCGTCCCAGCGTCTAAAACCATATAATTTTGCATATTTTCCACCTCCTGCTAACACTGTTTTCTGGTTATGGTTATATGTACTTTCCCATTTCCGTTAAGCACCTTTTTTTCATAGGAATCATATGTTTCAAGCCATGGCGGAATATGGGCACAGACAAGCTGCAATTCGAGAAACGGAGTATGGGAAAGGAAGGGCAAAAGTGCCTTTTTGGATGATATCTCAGGGCACTCTTTCTGAAGCTGGACCAAATCCAGAAAATAGATTCCAGGTGTCTGCGTTTCCACAGGACCGGCATTCTGAATCATTGCTTCTTTCCTTCTGCGTTTTTCATCACTTTCCTCTATATCCTTTATCATTCCGTCAAAAGTGTCCTGGTCCGCTTTTTCTGAACAAAAGATGCAATATCCGTTTTGGTTAAATACGGAAAATGGGATTCCTGAAAGTTCTCTGCACAAAACTGCTTTCGCATCTTCTGCGAGAGTCATGATTGCTTCCGCTTCTTTTCTCAGTTTTTCAATGGTATTTCCTGTTATGGGAGAAAAGGAAGCGGTACGCACCACCTGCCACTGTTCCCCCACCTTTTCAAAAATTTCCACCAGGTTGCAATACAAAAAAGGAACCAGTTCCTGATCTTTGCTGATCACTGCTATTTTTTCCACCCGTCTGCTCCTCCTTTACCCGTTGATTTCAACCACATTACCATGGATCAGTTTTGCAAGAAACTCCTCCAGCTCAAGCCTTGCATCTTCTTCATCAATATTTTTTTCCTCAGATAACAGAGTGATTAATTCCTCCACTCCCGCTCCCCTCTCCAGGCTGTTCCATAAGAAGATACAGATCTCATTTACCGATGGCAGACCGTCTAAGGAACCGTTCTGGCTGTCTCTTTCATCGAAAATACAGAATTCTCCTCCCAGTTCCATTAAAGCAAATCCAGGCTTCAGCTTTACTTTTCTGATGTTCATATCAGCTCCTTAACCTTTCTACATCCACTCCGCTTTTTATCAGTTCTAAATCTTCTCTGTCATATCCGGTACTCACCATGACCGCTCCGGTTGTCAGCCACATGACAATCATCCCACAGATCTTTTGAATCGTGAGGATCATCAGGTATGCACTGATTTCCTCATTCTGAAAACATTTCTTCATGGATTCTGTCAGGTACTTTTCTGCTTCTGATCCAGCTTGATAGTTAATTAAATCATCTTTTTTCAGTACTCCAAACTTCTTTACGGTCTGATAATAGGCTACTGCAGATTCAATTCTGCGTTTCTCCTCTTTCGCCTGAACCGTGGTATATCCACCTGCATAGATGACTGGCGCACAACCCATTAATCCTGCAATTCTACCCCGCAGCATCTGCTTGTCGTAATAATTGGTTTTGGGATCCCCAATCCGCTCTTTAATTCCATCTATCCGCCTGTTTATCCGGCTGTTATCCGCATTTCCTTTCATAATTGTATAAGAACCGGCAGCTGTCACTGCTTTTACCCGCCCCAGCATGGCGGGCGAAATTTCTTCCATCTGACAAGGATAAATACCGTCAAAAACCATGGTATCCGTATACACCGCAGCATCCTCAAAAAGATCTTCTTTTCTCCTGCCAATCCCCGGCGCCTTCATGGCTCTTACATGAATGCGGTTCTGTTTTACATTTGCACTCAGAAGAGTCAGGGCTTCCCCCTCTATCCCGTCAGCCAGAATAAAAAGGTTCTGCTGTCCAATCTTTTGAAGAAGGGGGTAGATGCCTGAAAAGGAAATAATGGGGGTTTTTACAATCAGAACAAGGGCATCCCCTACCGTTCCTTCCGCCCCCACTGTCAAACCTCCATCAAGACGCATTCCTTTTATTATTTCAAGCCTGGTTTCCCCAGACATGGATTCTTTTACAACCAGTTCCCCCGCTTCTGATCCTTCCACAATCATTTGGGCAGTCCTCTGGTCTTTGGTGATTCCTTCTATTAAATCCGGGTTTATATCAGGCAGGGGGATTGCTTTTTCACCAACAAATTCTTCCACCGCTGTTGCAGCGGCTTTTAATTCCCGGGCAAGAAGTACCGGACTGATTCCAGACGCAGATTTCCTTTCGCAGTAAGCCAGAAGCTGGGCTGCAAGACGGGCTGACTCCCCCGTTCCGCAGCCTGCTGCCTGATTGATTTCACCAATGGCTGCAGCTGCCAGACGGATTCCCTGGTTAAAAAACAAATCTGTTCCCTCAAGCTTTCCAGCTACCTCAGAAGCAGCAAAACTGTAAGCACCATTTACCATTACCTGCCCCTCACAGGAGAGAACGCGGCAGAGACTTAAAATTCCCTCTGCCATTTTTTTTCTGCCATCTTCAAATTTGATTTTCCGAATCATTCTTCTTCCCTCCATTCATTATGGATTTTAAAAGATTTTCCCCTTTTTTGATATCTGCACTGCTTACATTTAGATCAAACTTACGGGCTGCACTATGGACAAATTCGTAAAGGTTGCAGTTACCGGCACGCTCCCCGATCCCAAGCAGTGTCCCATCTACCATATCAGCCCCGGAAAGTGCCATAACCATGGAATTGGCCACTGCCATTCCAAAGTCATTATGCTCATGAACCTCGATCATAATTCCTGTCTGCTTTATTTCCCGCACCAGCTCCCCTGCCCGTCTGGGGAACAGCACCCCAACCGTATCTGCAAGGCGAATGGTTTCCACTCCCTTTTGACGCATCAGACGAATTAAAGATACCAGGAAAGCCACATCTGCCCTTGACGCATCTTCCAGACCTACCGTAATGGGGATGTTATAATTCCTGGCGACTTCCATACATTCCTGAAGGGAATTTTCAATCCATTTTTTATTTTTCCCTAATTTATTATATATCTGAGCATAGGATACAGGAGTGCCGATATGAATCAGATCCGGTTTCTGTCTGGCTGACTCTTCCACATTTTCAGGGTTTAATTTAGACCATAGGGAGATGGCTGCCTGTTTTTTCTTTTTCATAATTTCGCTGATATAATGAACGCCCTCTGTACCTACATCGTAAATCCCTGCCTCGATTTCGGAAACACCGATGCTGTCTAAAAACAAAGCCAGACGCACTTTATCAGAAGGTGAGAATACAACACCCGGACACTGTTCGCCATCACGAAGAGTGGTATCAACTATTTTGATTCGCCTTTTCATACTTATCACACTCACTCATCATTGTTAAAAACTCTTCATCAGTTACTTCCCCGCCCTTTTTAATACTGAGACGCTTTACCATTTCTAAAAGATGCTCTACCGGATAACAGTCCTCCATCTGGTACTGCTTCAGCTTATACCGAATGGATGTGCCTCCCGAATGTTTTCCCAGAATCACCTTTCTTGATGCTCCCACAAGCTCGGGAGGAAAGGATTCGTAATTGGATGGCTTTTTCAAAACGCCATCCACGTGCAGCCCCGATTCTACATAAAAGATCTTTCTTCCAATAACGGGGGTATGACCCGGTATCTGTGTGTTTGTCATGGCTTCAAAGATATCTCGTAAGTCCGCCAGCTTCTCAAAGCTGTTGTTGGGTTTATAACGTTCCACCACCCTCATGGCAAGAATGACCTGTTCCGTAGCTGCCTTGTTTCCGATCCCGGTAAAGGTAGTCATCACCGTTCCGTTATGGTGATTTTGTAAATAATCAGCAGCAATGGCAGAAGCACAATAGCAGGAGTTTTCCGGATACAGGATGGGAGAAGCCTGGATTAACAGCTTCATCCCCCGCTCATAAATATCACGGCTTTCATAGATGAGTAAATCGTCCAGCCCCGTAAGTCTTAACCGGTTATCTGGTCTGGCACATTCCAGCCCCCTTAACTCCGATACATCATTGACCTGTATATTACGTATATATTTTCCTGTACCATCGCAAAAAGAAGAAAAAAAGAAATGAATTCCGGGATATTTAACGCTTTCCGATGGACTGGGAAGTTCCATATACCAGATGATCCCCTGAGGTAAGTCCCCCTGCATCAGCTGATAAACTCTTGGGGTTAACACGGCTCCCCATATGCAAAGACTCTCTAATGTCCGGGCAAATTCATACACCAGTTCCTTTTTTAACGGATATTCCTCCAGCATCGTCAGTGTGGCATCAATGATTTTAATCAACAGCAGCCCCTCCTTTTTCCTGTGCTTCCTTCCGCATCATTCCAGGTATTAAATCAATAAATCACCAACCGGATTTCCTCCTTCAAAATGCTCATCAAATATACGTTCCACATCATCCTCTGATACATTGCCATACCAGACTCCTTCCGGATAAACCACCACAACAGGACCCTTGTCACAGATCCCAAAGCACCCGGTATTGTTGATCACTACTTCTCCGGAAAGATCCCTGTCTTCAATCTCCTGCATAAAAGCCTGGATTAAGTCAACCGCTCCCTTCTGGTAACACATCCCTTTTTGTGTCCCGTTGATTCTGCAGCTTGTGCAGATAAATACATGATATTTTGGCTGTACCATCTTTCTCCTCCTCTTACATGGCTTCCGCCGCTTTTTTTACCGCATCTTCAATCATGTCATAGGTATTCACCGGCTTAATGCCCAGTTTTGTCAGCTTTTTGGCTGGTTCCATACCGATACGCATGGCAATGACTCCGCTGCAGCCATTTAAAGCAGCTATAATCCGTTCTATTTTATCCTCTTTTTCCCCGCACTCTTCTTCCCCCTGACAGTACTGCTCAACACTTCGTTTACCTGCAAACCGGACTTCTCCGTTGCGGTAGTCATACAAATAAAATTCCTTTGCATGACCAAAGTGGGTATCCACTACCACCCCGCTTTTGGAAGCGACTGCAAAACGAAGGCTTTTTGAAACAGGAACGAGAACCGGTCTTTCCTCTGCCACAAATCCTTTTAATTGTATGGATTTGTCATCGGTCAGGGTTCCAACTGCATCTGCCCGGCAGTGCTGGCAGTGATACATCTGGGGCATGATCTCTTCACACTGCTTTCTGATCTCATTTAACTGTTTGTTTGAAACCGGCTCCACATGTTCCAGCGCACTCCCCTTCACCGGAATCATCTGCATAATATTGGTAATAAAGCATCCCAGTGATTTGACGGTCTTTACAACCTCCGGTACATGGCTGTCATTGATTCCTTTCACTGTCACAATATTAACTTTTACCAGTATTCCATTGGCAATTAACTGCCTGATTCCCGCAATCTGGTTTGCCACCATAAGGGCTCCTGCTGCGTCACCGGTGTATTCCCTGCCCATATACCGGATATACTGGTACATCTGTCCACTGATATGGGGATCCACCGCATTCATGGTTACGGTTACATGGGAAACGCCCAGTTCCTTTAGTTCCAGCGCATACTGGGGAAGCTTCAGTCCATTGGTAGAAAGACAGAAGGTTACGTTGGGATCCTGTTTTCTTATGAGTTCAAACACGTTTCTTACATTCTCCCAGTTTTCCAGGGCTTCCCCAGGTCCGGCTATCCCCACAACAGTT
Source organism: Lacrimispora xylanisolvens (assembly GCF_002934545.1). GTDB lineage: Bacteria > Bacillota > Clostridia > Lachnospirales > Lachnospiraceae > Lacrimispora > Lacrimispora xylanisolvens. The sequence goes on along the minus strand of NZ_PTJA01000002.1, from coordinate 79,788 downwards.
AAGTTTGGCATTTTCTCCTTCACTGACAGATAGCGGTTAAGTGCTTCCTCAGGTGTCAGAATGGAAGAAGTGACTCCCGGACGGCTTTCATTGGGGCAGTCAAATTTTCTTACACAGTAGCCGCACTGAACATTGCAGGCAGGTGCTACCGGAAGATGGATTCTGGCAAACTGATGAGCCTGGCAATTATAGCAGGGGTGCTCCTTTGTCTTACGCTTCATGATCTCTTCCGCAGATTCCGGTTCCTTCTTCTGATCAATGGCTGTACCTTTATAATACGTATCATATAAAGTCTCCCGAAATGTGGTTTCAACCGTGTCGATCAGCTGATTTGCAATCTCATCCATATATTCTACCGATCCTTCATAGCCAAGCATTTTAAGCCGCTGTCCTCCCACATGATCATGTATGGGAAATCCTCTTCGAACCAGGGGAAGGTGTAAATCTTCTGCGATACGCCTTCCGTCAGAACTGCCTGCAAGGATATTGGCCTTATAGGTAACAATCATCTCCTCAATATCCTTAAAATCCGCTTTATCTGCAATTTTATACTCATCTACCAGGTACAGACCTGCAAGATCAGAAATCTCCGGTCTGATCAGTCCGTCAAGTTCCGGACTTGCCGATCCCGCTGCACAGACTACCGGCATGACTCCGCATTCACACATCATGCGCACAGTGGAATATACCAGATCCGGTTCCCCAAATACAGCCGCTCTTCCTGAAGAATGGTATTTATGAGAATCAATCATGGCATCTAAATAGCGCCCTCTCTCTTTTTTTAATTCATCAGGGATTTCTTTCCCGGAAATATGGGACAGTGTATTTAAAAATGCATCCGTATCCCTTAATCCTACTGGCAGGGGCAGCCGCTCATAAGGTACTCCATATGTTTCGGATAAATATTCTCCCACAGAATTCTTATGGTGAAATGCGGTCAATTCCAATGTAAATCTGGCTCCACCCATCTGCTTTAACTGTGCCAGATCCGTTCCCTCATGAGGAAGGCGGTTGTAACTGGGGTCGTGGGCTCCGTCTAAATTATCGGATAAGTCAGGAAGGAGAACGGCATCAATTCCAAAAAGGGAGAACATCCTTTTTAAATATCTGGTATCTGCCGGGCTTATGGGTGCCGTGATTACATTCACCAGATGATTCTTTTCTGTCTCCATTTTAATAGAAGAAACAATGGCAGAAAGAGCTGCGAAATATCCCTCATACTGGCTTCCACTGTATCCAGGGGAATGGCAGGGAATCAGTGTAATGTCCTCATACCCTGGATTTTCTTCCAGAAAAGACTGGAGTATTCCCGGAACATCCTCTCCTATGGTTTCTGCCAGGCATGTTGTCATGACACCGATGATTTCAGGGTGGTAAAGCTCAATTAAATTTTTTAATCCTTTTTTTAAATTTTCACTGCCGCCATAGACGGTTCCCTGTTCAGTCAGGGATGAGGAAGCAATATCCACCGGTTCATTGTAGTGGGTCGCCATATGACGCCGGATGTAGGTAGCACACCCCTGTGAACCGTGAAGGATTGTCATGCAGTTCTTCAGACCGTAGAATGCCGTTGCACTCCCCATGGGCATACACATTTTACAGGGATTGATATTTAAATTCACCAGAGGTTTTACTTCACTCTTCATCGTCATTCCGCCTTTCTGTCAGCTGATATAGCCCCATACCGGACTGTTTATGCTTTTATTGATTTCCATGGTGAAATTGACCACCCCTTCAAAACCGGCTAAGGGAAACTTTCTCTCATGATTGTGATCACAGAATGCGATTCCCAGCTTATAGGCAAGAGGTCTTTCCTTGACGCCTCCGACCAGAATATCCGCCCCCTTTTCTTTCATAAAGGTTTCTAACTCTGCCGGATTGGCATCGTCTAAAATTACAGTATCGGATTTCACCAGACTCTCAATCACTTCATAATCTTCTTTTTTCCCTGTCTGGGTTCCCACCACCACCGTTTCCATCCCCATTGCCTGAAACTGGCGTATGAGGGAAATTGCTTTAAATCCGCCCCCTACGTAGATAGCAGCCTTTTTCCCCTCCAGGTTTTTCCGGTAACGGCCTAAGAAATTTTCCAGCTCCTCTGCTTTCCTCCTGCAAAATTCCACCGCTTTTCTTCTTGCCAGTTCATTTTGGAGCGCCTCTGCTGTCCTGATTAAGGAATTGGTAGTGTCTTCGATTCCGAAGAAACTGACCTTGATAAAGGGAATGCCAAATTCCTCCTCCATTCGGTTTGCCAGATAGGTACTGGAGCCTGCGCACTGGACTATATTTAAAGCAGCCTTCGGCGCCTCAATCATATCCTCATAGCAGGTATCACCGGTAAAACCTGAGATCACATCAATGCCGATTTCCCTGAAATAATTCTTAATAATCCACATTTCCCCTGCCAGATTAAAATCCCCTAATATGTTAATGGCAGATCTTTTCTCTTCACTTTTATGAGGCAGAAGCACATTCATAATCGCATCACATGCCATCCGGTAGCCCGTGGATTTATTACCGGAAAAACCAGGAGACTTTACCGGAATCACTGGAATGTCATACTGCTCTGATTTCATCTTGCACAGAGCCTCCACATCGTCTCCGATTACCCCAACAATACAGGTGGCATAGATAAAGATCAGCTTCACATTATCTTCTTTCTCCATCAGCTCATCGACTGCTGCCTCTAGCTTTCTGATTCCTCCAAATATAATATCTGTTTCCTGCAAATCCGTGGAAAAGCTGTTTCTGTAAATATCCTCCCCACTGGTTAAAGATCCCCTGATATCCCAGGTATAGCTGGAACATCCGATGGGACCATGTACAATATGCCAGGCATCGGTAATGGGATTTAAAACAACTCTGGCTCCGCAGTATACACAGGCCCGCTGGGACACGGAACCGGATACACTGTTGCTGTCACATGAAATTCCACCCCCCATGCCGCTGCACCCGTCTTTTACAACAATGGAACTTTTCCTTGCGTCCAATATATTCCGGTTGCTGTTCTCCGTTTCCATAATCATACTCCTTTCAAAGACCCGCAAATTTAAACAGAAATAGGGAGGGGTGGCTCCCTCCCTGGTTCCATTTCATAATTGATTTACATGACTACATCGAAATCTTCGTCTGCCGCATCCCGGTCCTGCCGGTCCATCATGGCGTCTACAATCTTTTCTGTATACCGGATTGCACCTGCATATCCAACCGTGGCCTGTATGGGATTACCGTATCGGTCCAGTACAGGAAATCCCATACGTACCAGGGGAATATCTTCTGCCTTTGCAATCTGTTTTCCATAACTGGAGCCTAAAAGAAGATCTACAGACTCATTTTTAATCAGCTGATGAAGATAAAACAAATCCGTATCTGCCTTTACCACATATTCGCTTTCATCTACACCATACTGATCCATCAGCTCTTTGATCTCTTTTTCCCAGTGCGCTTTTGGTGTACCGGTTATGATGTATTTGGGGCTCATCCCCAGTTCCAGACATAAGGCGGTGAAGCCATACACAATATCAGGATCTCCATAGATGGCGGCTTTCTTCTTATATACATACTGGTGGGAATCCAGCATTAAATCCACCAGTCTGCCCCGCTCATCCTCCAGTTCTTTCGGAACTTCTTTCTTTGTAAACTTCTGAAGTTCCAATATGTACTGATCAGTCAGCTTGACGCCGACCGGAACTGGAATATTGGAGAAAGGAACTTTATATTCCTTTTTTAAATACTCCGACGGTTCCAGAGAACAGTAGATCCCCATGGAGATCAGCTTTTCACAATCTCCCAGTGCCCCAATATCTTTGGCCTTGGTTCCTGCATTTTCATGAAAATACTCACTCTTTCCATCCATCGGGTGATCCAGTATCCCCTCATGATCAGGAAAATAAATATATTCTGCGCCCATTAACCCTGCAATCTTCTTTAACTCCCTGTCATCTCCGGGATTGACCCAGCCTGGAAAGATGGCTACTTTTCCATTGGGGGTCCCGGTTTTCTTGGTCATATACCGCATGAAGCCAATCATCATGTTGGAGAATCCCTGAATATGGGAGCCTTCGTAGGAAGGGGTACTGGCATAAAGAACGGTTTTCCCTTCCGGCACTTCCATATCCATAATATAGGAACCAACGTCATCACCAATGGTTTCAGAAAGACAGGTGGTATGGATTGCCATAATATCCGGTTTATAAATGTCAAACACATTCTTCACTGCTGTGGTGATATTGCTGCGTCCTCCGAATACAGAGGCACCCTCTGTAAAGGAGCTTGAGGAAGCAATGGCAGGCTCTTTAAAATGCCGGCTCAGCACCGTTCTGTGATAGGAACAGCACCCCTGTGATCCATGGGAATGAGGCATACACTTTTCGGCACCCAGTGCGCAGAACATGGCGCCTACGGGCTCACAGGTTTTACAGGGATTGATGGTCATGTGGCGGTTTTCCATTATTTCTTTTGGTGTTAATTCAAGCATCAGCCTGCACCTCCTAACGTTCCTTCTAACATTGGCATGGTCTTCCACGGCGGCTTCACCAGCGACCAGGCGTTGGTATAAAGACTCATGGTTACATCTCTTCCAAAATTTACTGCGCCCCGAAAGCCTGCATAGGGTCCGGAGTAATCATAGGAATGCATCTGGCGGGACACGACCCCTCCATGCTGTATGGCGTATTTATCTTTGATTCCGGAAAAGAAAATGTCTGGTTTATACTCTTCAATCAGCTGGTCGGTTTCAAACATGTTGTAATCGTCCACTACCATATAGCCTTCCTTCATATCTTTTATCATTCCGTTGTAAGTATCCAGCTCCACCCCCTGGTTTCGCAGACTGGTCAACTCTTCCACAGAGTATCTGTCATCATATCCAACCGCTCTCTCCACTGATATCTCTTCAATGTTTTTAGAATCTGCATCTGCTTTAATCTGGGGTATGACATCCCGCCCTTCATAATCATCCCGGTGGGCAAATTCATAACCGGCAATGGTGGTTTCCATACCAAAATCCCTTAAAAGCATCTGGTAGTGATGGGAACGGGAGCCGCCTACAAAGATTCCGGCTGTTTTTCCCTTTAATTTGGACTTGTAATACTCCATATCCTCATTAATTTCTGCCAGTTCCTCTGCAATCACTTCCTCTGTCCGCTTTGTAAGCTCCGGATCGTTAAAATATTTAGCCATCATACGCAGTGATTTGGAGGTGGCCCCTACTCCAATGAAATTCACTTTCAGCCAGTCAACTCCATATTTTGTTTTCATCATCTCCGCTATGTAATTAATGGACCGGTGGCACATGACAAGATTTAAATCTGCCAGATGGGAATTTTTTAAGGTTTCATAGGAACCGTCTCCGGTAAATACAGAAACTACTTCGTATCCGATTTTCTTTAAGATCCGCTCCTGCTCCCATCCATCACCTCCGATGTTGTATTCCCCCAGGATATTGACGCTGTATTTTCCCTTTGGCGCCTCTTCCCCTTTTCCGATTACATAGCGCATCAGTCCGTTGTTGGCAATGTGATGACCGGCTGACTGGGAAACTCCCTTATAGCCTTCGCAGGAATATCCAATGGCTGTAATGCCGTATTTTTCCTCCACTCTTCTTGCCACCGCCTGCACGTCATCACCAATCAGACCAATGGGGCAGGTGGAGCAGATGAAAATGCATTTGGGATGGAACAGCTCCATGATCTCATCGATTCCCTCTTCCAGCTTCTTTTCACCTCCAAATACAATATCTGATGCCCTCATATCTGTACAAAAGGAATATGGAACAAAGTTAGGTTCGCCTTCATAGGAAGGTTTTGCCTTATTCCTTCTGGTTCCCCAGGAATAGAAGGCACAGCCAATGGGACCGTGTGTGATAACCACAGAATCTTTGACAGGTCCTACCACAACGCCTTTGCAGCCTGCATAGCAGCAGCCTCTTGCTGTAATAATCCCTGGTATTGCCCTGGTATTTGCTGTAATCTCATCCCCATTTTCTCCGAATTCCAGCTGGGTGATATGACTTTTTCTATTTTTAAATACTCTGGATGAATATTTATCCAGTAATAAATCTCGTTCCTTTGACATCTCCCTCACCTCCTGTCAATAAGCCTCAATTGTGCTTTCTCCGCTTCTGACGGTATAAGCTTCATAAATGGGAAGCACAAATATTTTTCCGTCACCGGGATTTCCTGTCTGGTTTGTCTTTATCAGGATATCCACCACACCCTTCACCTGGGGATCTTCTACAATCAACGTAATCAGCCGTTTTGGAATCCATCGGAATGATTCTGTTAAATATTCTCCTTTTGGAGACATGGGAAGCTCTCCTGTTTCCAGAACCAGGGACAAAAGCTCCGGATCAATCCGCTTCTTTCCTCTTCCTAATACCGGTCTGCAGGTAAATGCAGGAAATCCGCCTTCTGCAAGCGCCTTCTTTGTAGGGTTTATTTTGTTCACCCGGATAAATGCCATTACTTCTTTCATAGCAATCGTTCCTCCTAAAGTCCCTGCTTTCCTGTGCTGATGGTGTAGGCATCTTCTACGGGAGATACAAAGATACGTCCGTCTCCATAATTGCCTTCCCCTGTTCTGGCAGTTCTCATAATCACCTTAACCAGATCATCCTTGTCTTCGTCACTGCAGAAAAACAACAGCATTTCTTTTGGAATTTCATCGTAATGAACATCCCCTACCGTAATTCCCTTTTGTTTGCCCCGTCCATATACATCCATCTTGGTCACTGCCTGAAATCCAGCTTCTGATGCTTCCTTCATGACATAATCTGCTTTTTCCGGCCTGATAATCGCTCTCACCAATAACATAATATTTTCTCCTCTCCTGACCCCTTAGTCCATAACTCCGTACTGCATTAAAATTTCTTCCAGTTCATCAATCTTCATAGGATTGGGAATGACGAACATTTCATTGGAATCCACTTTTCTTGCCAGAGTACGGTATTCATCTGCCTGTGGCTCCTCAGGAGAAAAATCGATTACAGTCCTTTTTCTGATCTCAGCCCTCTGCACCGCATTGTCACGAGGTACAAAATGAATCATCTGTGTTCCGATCTTCGCTGCTACGGCTTCTACAAGATCCTGTTCCTTATCAACCTTTCTGGAGTTGCAGATCAGACCTCCAAGCCTGACGCCACCGGTCTTTGCGTACTTGGTGATACCTTTGGAAATGTTATTTGCCGCATATAGCGCCATCATCTCGCCGGAGCATACAATATAAATTTCCTGTGCCTTCCCTTCCCGGATGGGCATTGCAAAACCTCCGCATACTACATCACCAAGAACGTCATAGAATACATAATCCAGATCGTCGGTATAGGCTCCCAGCTGCTCCAACAGATTAATGGAAGTGATAATGCCCCGGCCTGCACAGCCAACTCCTGGCTCCGGTCCGCCGGATTCCACTCCTTTAATTTTGCCGTAACCTTCTTTTAACACTGCCTCCAGCTCGATATCATCGCCTTCATCCCGAAGGGTATCCAGTACCGTCTTCTGTGCCAGACCTCCTAAAACCAGTCTGGTGGAGTCTGCTTTCGGGTCGCACCCAACAATCATAATGTGCTTGCCCATCTCTGCCAGACCTGCTGTTAAGTTCTGAGTCGTTGTAGATTTACCGATACCGCCTTTTCCATAGATAGCAACCTGTCTCATAACCAATTCCTCCTTACATAAAAGAAGAGGCGGAAGGCAGATCTATTGCAGATCCTGCCATTCCACCTCTTTGTGAATAGAAAATGAAAAAGTAACCCTGAAGTTTTGTCGACGACTTAGGTTGCTATCACTATATATGTTTTCACCATTGAATTCAATACACCACAATGCACAAATATAAATCTTAAAATTAATTATTTACAGTATTTTATACAAACCAATGCTTGTTATCTAAAAATTATTCCATCTAAAAAAATAACAGCCCGCCTGGACTGCCGCTGTGATAAAAGAAAAGGAGCCGTATCACAGGCCCCTTCCGTCTTATGAATCAATTCCTACCATAACAGAAGTTGCCTTTATAATAGCATATGCATCTGACCCAACTTCCAGCTTTAAATCCTTTACTGATGCCATGGAAATCGTGGCGGATATAAAATTACCTCCTCCGATGTCTATGGTTACGATTGCATTTACTGAGCCGGACTCAATCTCTACAACCTTTCCTTTTAACTGATTTCTGGCACTTATTTTCATATGATCAGCCTTCCTCTCAATCCGGTTATTTTTATTCATAATAAATATTGTCCCTGCTTTTGTCAATCTAATTCAAAAATACCTAATAAAATTAAGACAAAAGTAACAGATCTTCCTTTGGGAATTTTAAATATAATGGGATTGTCTCCTTTTCTTCCGCTTCATATTCTTTCTTTTCCCTGATCCACCAGATTTTGGAAGATGACAACCTGGAAGCATTCTGAACTAAATATTGCCGCTGAAAGGTTGTATGGGCACTTCCTGCAAGAGAGATTTTCATTGTGTTCTCTTCCTCAGGATTGGCAGCCGGCACCAGATTATGACCTCTGATTCCAATGTAGCAAATGGAGTCTTCAATTGGTTCGGCTGTCTTCAGTTTTATCCCCCAATCCAGCGCATATAGTTCATATTCGCTGATCCGTTCTATGGGAGAAATATTTTTGCAGCCAGTCAGTCTTGCCGCTTCTACTCTTAAAGGTTTCCTAAAAATTTCTTTTGTAAGCCCCTTTACAACGCTTTCTCCATTGGACAGCAGGATCATATGGTCACAGAACCGGTAGATCTCGTCTCTGGAATGAGAAACAAACAGCACATCACCACTGAATTCTTTTAACAGTTCCAGCATCTCCAGTTGGAGAGTATCCTTTAGAAATCCGTCCAAAGCAGAAAAGGGCTCATCTAACAGAATCATTTCCGGCTTGCATAAAAGCATGCGTGCCAGCGCCACCCGCTGCTGCTGACCTCCAGATAACTGGGAGGGAAGGCGCTTTTCCAGTCCCTGCAGCTGAAAACGCTGGATCTGTTCCAAAACCTGAACCCGCTTTTCCTTATCCCTGCCTGTCAGGGAAATACTTAAGTTTTCCTCCACTGTCATGGTGGGAAACAAGGCGTAATTCTGAAACAAATACCCCACATGGCGTTCCCTTGCCGGCAGATTAATTCCTTTTTCGGAATCAAAAAGCACGTTTCCATTGTGAACGATTTTTCCGCTGTCCGGTTTTTCAATGCCTGCCACACACTTTAAAGTCATGCTTTTTCCGCATCCGGAAGCCCCTAATATTCCCATGCATCCTCTGTCGGTTTTAAATTCCGCATCCAGTTTAAAACCATGGAAATTTTTTACGATCCTCGCTTCCAGCATATCAGACCCACCCGCTTCCATTTATCCTGTTTTTTCCTGATATTACATTCATTGCTGCCACAATAAAAAACGATAAAAGGACAATGACCAGTACCCAGAATCCTGCCGTGTCCCAGTTTCCAGCAGTCACTTCCGTAGCAATGGCTACGGATACCGTTCTGGTTTTACCCAGAATATTTCCCGCCAGCATGGTAGTTGCACCATACTCTCCAATGGCTCTTGCAAAAGAAAGTACGGTACCGGAAGCCAGTCCCGGAGCAGCAATTGGTACCACAATCTTCCAGAAAATTTTACGTTCCGACAGTCCTAACGTTCTTCCTGCCTGAATCATGGTTACGTCTACCTGTTCAAATGCGGCTCTGGCATTGCGGTACATAAGGGGAAAGGCTATGACAAATGCTGCCATAACGCATCCCGGCCAGGTCTGCACCAGCTTGATATCAAAATTTTCCAGAAGATATCTTCCAAAGGGTCTTCTCAGGCTGAAAATCAAAAGGAGAAAAAAGCCTGCTACCGTTGGAGGCAGCACAAGGGGGAGTGTAAGAATTCCATCCACAATGGCTTTTGTCGTATTATTCAGCTTCATAATCTGCCTGGCTGCACCAATTCCTAAAAAGAAGGTCAGTACAGTGGCTACAATTCCTGTTTTTAATGACAGATAGAAAGGACTCCAGTCGATGGTTCTAAGTATCTCCCCCAATGCATTCACCTCCTTCATACGGTCTTTTATTCTGTATATTTGTTAAACCCTGCATCTGTAAAGAGCTTCATTACACTCTCATCACTGGTCAAATATTTCTTAAATTCTGCTGCTGCCTTTTTCTGATCCTCACTGGCTTCCTTGTCCTTAATCAGACCCACCGGATAGACAGCGGGATCAATCTTAGTTTTATCCGCCTCTGCTATAATCTCAACTTTATCCGGCATGGAAGCGGCATCTGTTGCATAAACCACACCTACCTCGTTACTGCCTTCTGCAACTGCGGTTAAAACTGCGGTGACATTGGCACCTTCGTTGATCTCCATTTTCATGACCTGATCCAGTATTCCCATATTGGTAAAGAGTTTTCTGGCATACTGTCCCACCGGTACATCTTCTCCTGCAAGTGCAAGACTGGAAGCCGCCGTGATATTCTCAAATCCGGTTACTGCCGTCTTTTCCCCCTTCGGCTTAATAAGCACAACCTTGTTTACAAGAAGGTTCGTATCGGTCCCCTCTTCTACCAATCCACCTTCCTTTAAAGCATTCATCTGCTTGGGCGCTGCTGAAAAGAAAATATCGCACTGGGCGCCCTCCTCAATCTGTTTTTGAAGAGTACCCGAACTGTCTGCATTGTAAATGATAGTTACTCCGGGGTGTTCACTTTCATAATTCTCCTTAATCTTTTCCATGGTGTTTTTCAGACTTGCTGCAATAAACACATATACATCAACCGGCTTTGTTTCCTCTGCCTTTGCAGTCTGAACAGCGGTTGTTGTCTCCTGGGCAGGTTTTGATGTCTCAGTTTGTGCTGATGCAGCCTGGGTGGCAGGAACCGCTTTTACCCCCGCCAGACCACAGCCTGAAAGCAATCCGCCAGCCAGTGATACCGCCATCATAATTTGCAGTAATCTTTTTCTTTTTTTCATCTTTTTTCCTCCTCTTTTTAGTTGATTCATTATTGTTCCGTTTTGTTCTGTTTTGTTGCGTTTTGTAAGTATTTGTTTATTTTAAATGATACACAATTAAAAGTCAATATCCCTATATGTTCCGATTATTTCTTATTTTTCTTCAATAATTAATGAATTTATTTCAACATATTAGTCCTCACCTTTGATTGACAAAAAATAAACCTTGTTATACCATAAATAATTATGAGACAGGGGAAAGAGGATATCACATGGAAAAAATATACAGACCCCAGGAAGTGGCGGATCAGCTAAAAATCAAAAAAACGACCGTATATGAATTAATTAAGCGGGGAGAATTAAAGTCCGCAAAGGTGGGGAAGCAGATCCGCATCAGCCAGGATCAGCTTGATGAGTATCTCACCAGAACAAACCAGAAGAAAGAGGCGGCCGGATTTACCAATGTTCTGCCTCCCGTTATGGATATCCCCCGTTTTTCAGCCGATCAGGCCAGCAGACAGATGGATTATCTTCTTCATACAAACGGGCTTATTATTAACAGTCAGGAATCCAGGACAGTAGAACTGCTTCGCAGTCTGTTAAGTCAGAGAGATAACAGCCTGCCGCTCCTTCATTCTTATATGAACGATTACAACAGTCTTTATTCGCTTTATTATGAGAAGACCCATATGGCACTGACCTGTTTTTGCTTTGAACAGTTTGAAGAACGGATCAGCCAGATCAGCCATTTCCTTCCTGGGAAAGAAGCTGCGGTCATCCATATCTGCACATTAAAAACTGGCTTTTATGTAAAAGAAGGAAATCCGGATCATATAAGCAGCCCAAAGGATTTATGCCGCCCTGAAATTAAATTTTTAAACCGGGAAAAGGGAAATGGTCTGCGGATTTATTTAGACCGGATACTGACAGAGAAAAAAATAGACAGGTTCCTTATTAAGGGTTACGCAGATGAAAGCCTGTCTCACATGTCATCTGCCAATGCGGTTGCTTCCGGGCTTGCTGATGTCAGTATGGGGGATCTCTCCCATCTGGCTGCATATCCCCATATGGATTTTATCCCGTTCAAAGAGGCCTCCATGGATCTGGTCATACTTAAATCTGCCATGGAACAGCCAGCCTTTACGGCTCTCCTGGAAACAATCCGCTCTAGGGAATTTAAAAACAGTCTCCTGCATTTTAACGGTTATGAAACCATACACACAGGAGACGTCAGTTTTACCACACCTTAATTGTTTTTAATCATTTTTAAATGGGAAATTACAAAAAGTACGCCGCCCACCATACACAACAGGCTGCCCCAAAGCATGGCATAGGTAAGGTCAGCGGCGGCAGCCTTCCCAAATATGAGATTGGTTCCCGTCCCGCATGCCTCCCCAATCACTGCATAGATACTAAGTACGGTAGCCCGGTCTGTAGAAGTAACCCGGCAGTTTTGCAGCCTGGCCTTTAATGGTCCGAACAGAGAAGACGCAAGTCTTAAAATAATGATGCTGAGGACGGAAAGCAATCCACTTTTAGTCTGGAAAAGAACCAGGCAGGACATTCCCCCGCCTAAAAACAGGGCAATGGTAAAAGGAAGAATCCCCATTTTTTTATTCAGCCGGCAGGACCACATACCTCCTGCAATTCCTGACAATGTGACCATAATAAAAACATAGCCCATTGTCTTTGGCTCCATCCCGCATTTCACATACTGCAGCTGGTTTAAAAAGACAGTGATCGTCTGATTTGTCTCCTCAAGCAGTGTAATTCCCACCATGCCAAGAAGGAAATACCGGTCTTTTACCACGTCAAGAAAGGTGTGAAAAAAATGCATGCTGCTTTTTTTCTCTTTCTCCGGCTCTTTTACTTCTTTTAATCCAAAGACAAGAACGGCTGCCACTCCATATGCTGCCATGGTAAAAAAACCTGCCAGCCTGTAATTATCCCCAATAAAAACAGAATAAGAAAGAGAAGCCAAAAGCAACCCCGCCATTCCTAAGGACTGGTAAATGCCAAATACCTGCTGGCTTTCTTCCTCCCGGCAGGAAAAATAGAGAATGCTTAAATCACATCCTGACATTCCTGCCATCACCACACTGAGCAGCAATCGCTCCAGTAAAAACAAACCAAACCCGTCCGCTTTCCAGAAAACCACCTTGGAAATAAAATAGATTCCGCAGGTGATAATCATGGTCTTTCTATATCCGATCCGGTCCGCGACCAGTCCCCAGGGCATCTCAAGAGCAATACAGAGAGCAAGAGAAATGCTTTCGATTACTGTAATCTGAAATACGCTGACACCTGCTGCCTGTCTGTAGAGAGTGGCCACAGGTCCATAAAATACCAGTCCCTGTAGAAAGGAAAGGGCATAAAGCAAATATATATTTTTTTTATCTTTCATATTTTCTCCAATGATCCGTATTTACAAAATAACAGGTACCAAAAATAAGCTCTGTTTTCACAGTGCTTTTTTAATACCAATCTTCTATAAATTTTTTCTACGTGGGATCATATAATGAGAAAATAGATAATGGCATAAATCTGCCCTCCGAATTTCGTAGTGAATTACTTTGTCACTATATCATGAAAACGGATGCATGTAAAGAAGAGACAAACTATTAGTAACAATTGACAGTAAGATTCAATAGGAGTAAGATAAATTTTGTTGATCTTATATAATTCTTATATAATTAAAAGGAGGGGTTTGTATGGATTACAGCTTTTTGTTAAATCTCACAATTATTCTTTTAAGCACTAAGGTTTTAGGTCTTGTAACGCGGAAGTTTCACATGCCGCAGGTAGTAGGAGCACTGTTAGCGGGGGTAATTCTTGGTCCTGCCATGCTGGGCACACTCCATGAAACCGAATTCCTTGACAAACTGGCGGAAATTGGTGTGATTGTCCTCATGTTTTGCGCTGGTCTGGAGACAGATACCGCAGAATTAAAAAAGAGTGGTAAATCAGCATTTATAATCGCACTGATCGGTGTCATCGTACCTTTATTCGGCGGCTTTGCTGTTGCTTCTTTCTTTAACCGCCCTGGTGTGATTTCTTCCGATGCTACCTGCTCTTTGTTTCTTCAGAATATGTTCATCGGAGTCATTCTGACTGCAACCTCCGTAAGCATAACAGCGGAAACCTTAAAAGAAATCGGTAAGATAAAGACCCATTCCGGCAACGCTATTCTGGGGGCCGCCATCATTGATGATGTACTGGGAATTATCGCACTAACCATCATTACCAGCACCACCGACCCCAATGTCAATCTGTTTGCCGTCTTATTAAAAATCGCCGCATTCTTTGTCTTTTCTGCCATTGGCGGCATTTTGATCTATAAAGCATATTCCCGTTGGAGCAACGACGCGGAACGTGGCCTGCAACGCCATGCAATCGCTGCTTTTTGTCTCTGTCTTCTCATGTCTTACATCGCAGAACACTTTTTCGGCGTGGCCGATATTACAGGAGCCTACATAGCCGGAGTTATCATATCCAACACCCAGAAATCCCAGTTCCTGACCTCTAAATTTGACACCCTGTCCTATCTTCTGCTTTCACCGGTATTTTTTGCAAGCATTGGTCTTAAGGTGGAACTCCCGTCCATGACTCCAGCAATTATTCTTTTTGCATTTCTTTTAACACTTACTGCCATACTAACAAAAGTAATTGGCTGCGGAATCGGAGCCAAGATCTGCGGTTATAAAAATTATCAGAGCATTCGAATCGGGGTTGGAATGATTTCCAGAGGAGAAGTCGCTCTGATTGTTGCAGGAAAAGGACAGCAGCTTGGACTTCTCAGCGGTGATTTTCTGGGACCAGTGGTTCTTGTTGTCATTATTACCACAATAATCACACCAATCGTGTTAAAACCGGTCTTTCGCATTGGTCCTTCTGTGCCCTTTACAGAAACCAGACTGGGAGAAAGTTACGAAGAAGTTTCCAAATACAGGTAATTGTTAACGAAGCTCTAACAAAATTATAGTTGCACTCGCAACTATTTTTGTGTTACACTTAATATAATCGAATAGAGTCAGAGTTGCAAAGGCATGAATTTTGCTTCTTCTCAGCTTTTGCACCACTGACTCAAAAAAAACGGACAACAGGAGGTATTCGCTTGAATCAAAAACTAAAGGAAAAAATTATTGAATCCCTTTCATCTGTACTGCCCGTTACATGCATTGTGCTGATTTTGTGTATAACCATTACACCTATGCCGCTTGATCCGCTGATGCTGTTTCTGGTAGGTGCAACCTTACTCATTGTCGGAATGGGCTTTTTTACACTTGGCGTAGATATGTCCATGATGATTATCGGGGAGAAAGTAGGAAACCATCTGGCAAAATCAAAAAAATTACCTATTATTGTTTTTGCCTGCTTCATCATTGGTTTTATCATTACCATTGCTGAACCAGATCTTCAGGTTCTGGCTGGTCAGACCCCTGCAGTACCGGATATGGTGCTGATTCTCTCAGTCGCAGCCGGTGTGGGAATCTTCCTCGCCCTGGCATTTTTAAGAACTCTGCTGGGTTGGAATTTATCCAAGCTTCTTCTGATCTGCTATGGAGTACTCTTTGTTACCGCAATTTTTGTTCCAAAAGATTTTCTGGCTGTGGCTTTTGACTCCGGTGGTGTAACAACCGGACCTATTACCGTTCCATTTATCATGGCTCTTGGCGTGGGTCTTTCCTCTGTTGGAAGGAGTAAGAATTCAGGCAGCGACAGCTTTGGTCTTGTGGCCCTCTGCTCTGTAGGACCGATTCTTTCAGTCATGATTCTGGGGTTACTCTATGGCTCCTCTTCCAGCAGCTATGAACCCACGGTAATTCCTGCCTTCACCAATTCACAGGATCTGTGGCTGGCTTTTCAACATGAATTTCCGGTTTATGCAAAGGAAGTTTTTCTGGCTTTGTTTCCCATTCTTTTATTTTTTATAGTTTTCCAGATATTTTTCTTAAAACTCAGACAAAGACAGATCATTAAAATACTGATGGGAATGCTGTACTCCTACATTGGACTCACACTGTTTTTAACTGGTGTCAATGTTGGATTCATGCCTGCCGGCAATTATCTTGGAAAACAGCTGGCTTCTCTACCCTTTAATTGGATTATGATTCCAATCGGCATGCTGATTGGTTACTATATTGTAAAAGCAGAACCAGCTGTTTTAGTATTAAATAAACAGGTAGAAGATATAACAGGAGGCGCCATTTCAGAAAAAACCATGATGACAGGATTATCGGTAGGTATGTCTGTTTCTTTGGGATTATCTGTCATTAGGATATTAACGGGCCTCCCCCTTCTTGCACTTTTGATCCCCGGATATGCGCTGGCACTGGGTCTTTCCTTTGTTGTACCGCCCATTTTTACATCAATCGCTTTTGACTCCGGTGGTGTGGCTTCCGGTCCCATGACGGCTACCTTCCTGCTTCCCTTTGCAATGGGCGCATGTGAAGCAGTGGGCGGTAACATAGTGACCGATGCCTTTGGAATCGTTGCCATGGTGGCCATGACACCCTTAATCACCATTCAGCTGATCGGTGTGATTTACCATTTTAAAACGAAGAAATCCAGTTCTCTTGCAGGAGTCGCCTCAATTGATATGGAACTGGAATTTATTGAATTAGGAAAGGATGAAGCAGATGACTTCCAATCATAAAGTTTACTGGATTACGGTTATTGTTGACCGTGGAAAAGGCGAAAAAGCTGCTTCCGTTTTCAAAGAATACCATCAGGAACTGCTGCTTAACGTCAGAGGACATGGAACAGCCAGTTCTGCAATTAAAGATTGCCTGGGGCTTGATGAGCCGGAAAAGGACCTGGTAATCGGAGCGGTTGATCAGTCAGCCTCCCAAAGCCTGATATCCGCGCTTCATAAAAAACTGGAGCTGGATAACCCTGGATACGGTATCGTATTCACCATCTCTCTGTCAGGAATCAGTGCCGCGGCTTCAAACCTGCTTAACTCCGGCATTGCAGGCAATGAGAACCATTTATCTACAGATTATCACAAGGAGGATCATCCTATGTCAGATACGAACGCGTATGAATTAATTGCATCCGTCATAAATACAGACCTTTCAAACCCTATTATGGAATCTGCACGAAATGCAGGCTGTAAAGGCGGCACACTAATAAAAGCAAGAGAACTGGGCGGAGATTCTACCAGCAAACTGTTTGGTATGACCGTCTCAAATGAAAAAGAAATTCTTCTGATGCTGGTACCTAAAGCAGATAAACAGGCAATATTAAAATCCATCTGTGAAACCGTATTAAAAGAAACAGGAGAACATGCAATTGCATTCTCTCTTCCAGTGAATGATGTGGCTGGTTTAAGCACACTTATGAAATAATCAGCCTCTGCTTTCTTGACACTGTGGCTCTAAACTCTTATAATATATGTATTACAGTTGTAAGAACAGGAGAATGAGTATGAGCCACCTTCCGCAAATTTCTGAGGCAGAATATGAAGTGATGAAGGTACTTTGGAGGTATGCTCCAATTAACACCAACGAGGTAACTGAAAAGCTAATCCAGACAACCGACTGGAATCCCAAGACGATTCACACCCTGTTAAAGAGACTGGTTCAAAAGGGGGCTGCTACCTACACCAAGGAAAGCCGTGTTTTTATTTATACTCCTCTTATTAAAGAGGACGACTATCTGAAGAAGGAAAACAGCCACTTTTTAAACCGGTTCTATAACGGCAGCATATCCGGTATGGTAACAAACTACATGAACAGCAATCATATATCCAGCGAGGACTTAGACGAGCTGAAAAAGCTTCTTTTTAAGGAACATGAGGAGGAAACATAATATGCTTCATTCCCTTATGATCCGTCTTATGTTAAACAGCGTTGTGATAATTCTGTCATTCGGAATAATCCAGCTGATAAAAGAATTATTTAAAAACCATCTTACCTGGAAAGCCCAATACAGAATCTGGTATTACCTGTTGCTTGTACTGATCTTTCCTTTTCTCCCCTCCTCCATGATCCATGCAGGGCTTCGTTTATTAAGCCTTTCTGGAGGCAGTGTCTCGCCTGTCAAAGTAATGACTCCCACTATTGCCAATGATGCCGGTATTTCCAGCTTTATACAAGACTTCTCCATATCCGTCAGCCGAAGCCGTATTTTTCAACTTCCTGCTTTTCTGCCTTATGTATGGGGACTGGGAATTGGTATTATGTCAATCCTTAATCTTTTTTCCGACATTAAAATCAGACGAATCAGACAGGCCAGCCTCCCTCTCCAAAACAGGCGGATCAGAGAATTGTTCGACTGCTGCCTCCGTGAAATGAATATAAAAAAGAAAATTTCCCTTTACAGCAGTGCATATTTAAGTTCTCCCATGGCTGTGGGTTTAGTAAAACCTATAATTATACTCCCCATCCATATGCTTTCAGAATTTACAGAAGAAGAGATTCGCTTTATTCTTCTTCACGAACTGACCCATATTAAACACAGAGATCTTTTTCTTAACCGTTTCCTGGCTCTTATGCAGACACTGTACTGGTATCATCCAGTCGTCTGGATTGGATTAAGAGAGATGAGGAAGGACCAGGAAGTTAGTTGTGATCTGTCCGTTTTATCCATGTTAGAAGAAAACAGCTATCTGGATTATGGAAAAACCCTGATTCGTTTTGCAGAAACTATAGTGAGGCGGCTTTCCTTTGCCTCCCAAATCGCAGGCTCTGAAAAAGAGATCAGGAGGAGAATCCGCTGCATTGCTTCTTACCGCAAAGAATCCAGATGGAAACAATTAAAAAGCCGGTTTTTACTCTCCGTGACCAGTCTGGTGCTGCTGGCTTTTATACCTGTCATGTCTGTCAATGCATCCAGCGGTTCTTTTTACTCTTTTTATCCTGAACATATGAAACAGCTGGATTTAGGCTCTTGTTTTTACGGTTATGAAGGGAGTTTTGTTCTTTACGGAGTCAATTCCCATCAATATTATATTTATAATCAGAAAGCTGGAATAACCAGGATTTCCCCTGACTCCACCTACAAGATATACAGCGCGCTGTGCGCACTGGAACAGGGAGTGATTACTCCTGGCTCCTCTTATATTAAATGGGACGGATCTGTATTCCCCTTTGAAGCCTGGAATCAGGATCAGAACCTGAATACTGCCATGAGCCGTTCTGTTAACTGGTATTTTAATGCTCTGGATAAGGAAAGCGGCATATCCGCATTAAAAAACTGCATTGGGCGACTGGAATATGGAAATCAGGATTTATCAGGAGGAATCGGCAGCTACTGGCTGGAGTCTTCGTTAAAAATCTCTCCGGTAGAACAGGTGAAGCTCTTAACCCGGCTTTGCCAGGGAACTCTCCCGTTTCAACCGGATCATATCAAAGCCGTTAAGGATTCCCTTTTTATTTCTGCCAGCCAGGGTGTTTCATTATACGGTAAAACGGGAACCGGCAATATAAACGGTCAGGATGTCAATGGCTGGTTTATCGGATTTGCACAGTCCAGGGATGAAACTTATGTGTTCTCCACCAACATTCAAAGCGACCAGTCTGCCAACGGACGCACTGCCGCAGCGATCACTCTGGACATTTTAGAGAACCAGAATATCTACAGACAGTAAAACAGAGCCTGAGACGGGAGAATCTCACCAGCCTCAGGCTCTGTCTTATTTATTTATTGTACCGGAATATAGGAATCAAGAATCAGCTTATCCTTTCTCACAACATACCCGCTTCCGCCCCGGTTCTTCACATCTTCCACCATGCTGACAAGAAGCAGCGGTGTCCTGGTATCAGGATCTGCAGTAAATACCGAAAACCAGCCAAGCTCCGTTCCGGTAGTATCCCCTTTGGAAGCCTTGATCTCAGCAGTTCCTGTCTTTCCTGCAAGGGTCAGGTCAGATCTCATAATGGCATGACCGGTTCCATGCTCTGAGCTGACGACCTTGATCAGATCCTCACGGACCAGATTGGCATTGTCTGCTGAGCAGGCTCCCTGAAGCCACACTTTGGGGGCAGCATTTTGCTCTGCTTTTAAAACAGGCTGTATCACATTGCCACCATTGGTAAACATGGTGTAAAGGGCTGCCAGGTGGATGGGATTAACAAGCATCTGCCCCTGTCCATAGCCGCTGTCAGCCAGCTGTACTTCCGTTTCGATCCGGTCTGAATTGGAATACTGGGACTTGGCAACGGAAATCTCAAAAGGAAGGTCCTGGTTAAATCCCAGCTTGTTAAGCCCTGACATAAAATCATCATAGCCAATCTTTAATGCAGCTTTGGCAAAATAAATATTATTTGAATAAATAAAAGCATTTTCTAAATTAAGGGGACTGCTGTCATGAAGGGTGGTTATGTAATAGTTTCCCCAACTCTCATCTTTTCTCCAGCTTAACCCGGTACTTCCATAATCCTCATTGGGATCAATGGCACCGCTTTCAAGTCCAACCACAGCCGTAATGGGCTTAAAGGAAGATCCTGGAGCAAACTTCTGACGGAACCGGTTATAAAGGGGCTTTCGCTCATCATTATTTAAGGAATCCCATTTTTCTGCCGGCATTCCCAGAATAAAATCATTGTCATCATAGGAAGGCGTGCTCACAAGAGCCAGAATCTCACCTGTATGGGGATTCATGGCTACACTGCAGCTTTTGTCTTCCTGAAATGCATCATAGATCGCACTCTGAAGCGTACTGTCAATGGTAAGTGTGATATCTGCACCATCGGTTCTGGGCCTTACCGCCAGCTTTTTCTTGCTGGTTCCCGTTGCATCTGTAATGGAAACAGTATGGCCGTTGGTTCCCTTTAATTCCTTTTCATACAACCCTTCCATACCGCTTTTTCCAATTACGCTGTCTGTTAAATAATCTTCTCCCTTATGTTTCTCCAAGTCCTCACTGGTCACATTCTGGACGTATCCTATGAGATGGGCGCCCTTTACCCCCAAAGGATAGGAACGCACGGAAGTGTCTGTAATTAACACTCCGGGAATTGTAAGGAGCTGATCCTGAAGCTCTTTGTTTTTCTGATCTTCTTCACTGACCTGATCTGCGTGTATCTGAAAGTCATCTACCTTTTTCAAGGTTTTTAAAGGAACAAAGGAATCTTCTTTTACCCAGCCAGCAGACAGCTTCTTTTGAATACTCTCCGGAGACATGGATAGAAGTTCTCCCAGTTTTTCCACATCCGCACCGGAATTCTCACTCATTTTCCCCGGAACAAGGCCGACAGAGGAAGCAGTTCCCTTTCCCGCCAGCATAAGACCGTTCCTGTCAAAAATAGACCCTCTTTGTGCCTCATCGGTTGAAACTCTGACTTTATCAGTTTTGTTAAGCTCTGGAAAGATCATGCTGTCATTCCATTCCAGTTTATAGCCGGTTTTCTTCTCTTTTTTAAATACTGCCTGATTGGAAAAACTGATCTCTCCTGCCAGACTGGTTAAACTCATCTGATAAGTGACTACTGCTTCCTCATCTTTTAAGTCAACGCCGGTTATATCTGCTTTTATGTTTTCCGCTTCAATTCCTTCATATATTTTCTTATTTCTGGCAATAAAATCTTCCTGGCTGATATTTAACTGGCTCTGCCCGTCAAGCATGCCATACATGGATTCATAATCCGCCTTTTGTAAGTTTGTCACATAATCAGAGAAAAGCACATCCGGCTTTTTTGACTGGTTCTTCTGACTTTCAAGCCGGAGAAATAAAAATCCTCCGGCCAGACCAATCATCAGTATTAATAACGTGCAAACAGCAGAAAACACAAATCGTCTCAATCCCCGTTTCGTTCCCCGTCTCATTCCATTTCTCCTTTAATCCGTACGAAGGTTATTGGATACACCGGAAGCCGTACCCGTTAAAATCTTCTCGGTATCTTCCAGATGGAAATAATAATTAAATATATTTTTTCCTACGCCTACCACATTACCGGAGCTGTATCCGTTTGCGATTCTTACCGTTATGGCAATCTGTGGATTCACAAGGGGTGCATATCCAATAAAAAGACCATGGTTTGGTTTTGTTTTTGATTCCTCTGCCGTACCGGTTTTTCCTGCTGCATCAATTTTTAAATCTTTTAAGTTTGCATTGGATTTTACCAGTTCGTTCATACCTTTTGCCACATCATTCCATACAAATTCCGGTAAGCTTACTGTACTGTTTAAGGCAGGAGTAAAGGATTTTACCACTGAGCCGTCTCCATCAGTAATCTTGCCAATCATAGACAGCTGATAACTTTGACCATGGTTCGCCAGCGTAGCTGTATAACGGGCTATCTGGGATGTGGTGTAGTTATGAGTTCCCTGACCGATGGATGAAGGAATGGCATACTGATCTGTTACATGAGGTTTTGCCTCTCCAATCTCAATTCCTGTATTCTTATCCAGATCCAGAAGCTGGGCATATTTAACTAAGGAGCCAAGTCCTTTATCCTCTGAAAAGCTTCCATCTGTTCCTGTTCCCAGCCTGTAAGTGATTTCTGACAGATATACGTTACAGGAGTTTTTAAGTGCATCGGCACTGGAAGAAATCACACCGTGGCCGGAACGTTTCCAGCATCGCAGAGGCGGTTCCACCTTGTCAAATGCACCAGTACATAATACACTGGTATCCGTCTGAATCACACCTTCCGTTAATCCGGCAATGACCGTAACCGGTTTAAAGGTAGATCCGGGTGCCGTTAACTGGCTGGTGGCACGGTTGAACAGAGGCAGGGATAAATCCTGTTCCAGCTGCTGGTAATAGGAGGTATCCATCTGGTTCGCCAGCCGGTTATTGTCATAACCCGGATAACTGACACAGGCTATGACCTCACCGTTCTGGGGATTGACCACAACAGCTGACCCGGAACAGGGATTTAACGCCAGCTGAGCCGGTGTAATCTCCAGATTGGTAATTTTCTTACGGATAAACTGATAGGGACTTAACTGACCATTCATAAGAAGAGGGTAGTCCGGATCATCTTTTGACAGAACTCCCTGTTCATATAGAAGCTGCTCTGTCTCTCTGCCGCTAAGGGATCCTTCTCCAATCATCGCCTGATAAATCTTCTGTTCGAAATCACGGTTTTCGGTGATATCCTGTAACATCTTTTCTTCCGCAAGGCGCTCTGCATCCTGGATCTCCGTATACTTTTCATTGTTTTCCAGGCGGCTTAAATCCATATGACCTGCTGCAATGGATTCGGTCAGGTATTGTCGTAAGCTTTTTTCTTTCCAGTCCCATGTGCCGCTTCCATTTAGCAGGAACTGATCTTTACGGGCCTGGCTGACCAGAAAATCCAGGTATCCCTGCATCTGGGGACCAAGTGCCTGGTAAGAGGCACCTGATGCGTCGAAGGCGGCTGAAAGCTGACCAATCACAGCTTCTTTTTTCTGTTTAAAATCTCCATAAACCTTTTTTTCCAGATCCGTTGCATTCTCAGCTTTTAATCGCTCCGTATCGATGACATGATTCTGTATCAACGCATAGTACACTTCGTCGGAAGCAATCCGGATCTGGGAGGCATCGGCTGCTTTTGGCATTTCTGCCCTTCTGGTCTCCACCATATTGGCAAGGAGAATTCCGGCTATCTGCTGTTTCAGCATCTGATATACTGCATCCTGCAAACCTTTATCCACCGTTAGGTAAACATCCTTGCCAGTTCCGGGGCTGTTGGTAATAACTGGTTCTGTCTTCGGATTTCCTACCACGTCGGTATAAAATTCCTGAGTTCCATCCTGTCCTCTCAGCCATTCTTCCATGGATTTTTCAATTCCACTTTTTCCGATTACGGACTGATTGGAATAAATACCGTTATTATCCCCAACGGCAGCCAGCTCATCGGCTGATATGCCACCTGTATATCCTAAAATAGAAGACATGCTTTCTCCGCCATAGTACACCCGGATGCTGCTGTTTTCCACATCAGCTCCCTGAAGATCGTGCTTTTGTTCCATTACCCCCACCATGGCTTTGTCAGATACATCGGAGGCCACCAGATACGGCAGGTATTTCCGGTAAGAATTTAAGGAAAGACCATAACGAATATTGGCAATCTGTAAGATCTCTTTGGGTGTTAAGGACGCAGGAAGCCTGTACAATTTCTGCTCCTCTTCCGGATAGGAAGAATCAATCATAAACTTCTTCTTTCCGCAAAGATCCTGCATCAGTTCATCGGCGGTCTTTTGTGACTGCTCTTCCGTCAGATCCGTAACCTGGCTCTTACCATAAAAGTCAGCCTTAAAGCGGCTCAGCTTCCAGCCATCCACCGAGTATTGATAATTTCCTTCTTCGTTTACCACAATGGGAAGACTGACATTTAACTTATCTTCATCTCCCACAAGACCAATCAGCTGATAGGCGATTCCGTTTAATGTTTTCTGTTTCTCTTTCTGATTCTTATAATTTCCGGAATCTTCCAGAGTAATGTTATAGGAAAGGCGGTTTGATGCCAGAAGCGTTCCGTTCCTGTCATAGATGTTCCCTCTGTTCCCGGGAAGCCTCTGGGTTTTCATAATGGAGGTGATGAATTCCTCCTGGCTGGCAGCTCCCTCCATAATCTGCAGGTGGTATAATCTTACCAGCAGCGATGATAATAAAAATCCAAAAAATAATCCCAATATCAGCAATCTGGGAATCTGAAATGAAATATCAGGTAAGCTTTTATTCTTAAATAGATGATTGCGGCGCATAATTCTCCTTATTCTTACGCTTGTAATATTTATAATATGAAAGGAACAGGGACACTTTATACCCTCCCTGTATACAGATAAATTACTACGTATGTAAGATTTGATTATACACCGGATCGATTCAGATGTAAACCGTTTTTTCATCGCAATGCCATCTGAAGCCGCTCCATTTCATAGAATTCCCCTTTTAACTCCATTAACGTCTGGTAGCTTCCTTCTTCCCTTATTTTCCCCTGGTCTAAAACCACGATCCGGTCTGCCCCTCTTACTGTGGAAAGCCTGTGTGCAACAATAAATGTAGTTCTTCCTTTAATCAGCTCATTGAGGGCATCCTGAATCTCCTTTTCTGATATGGTATCAAGAGCCGAGGTCGCTTCATCCAGTATAATCACCCGGGGATCTCTGATAATCGCCCTGGCTATGGAAATTCTCTGTCTCTGACCTCCGCTTAAATTGGCTCCATGTTCTCCAATCATGGTATTAAGACCATTGGGCAGCTTCGCAATCACTGATTTAAGATTTGCGGCTTCCACTGCATGATTCACCTCTTCATCAGATACATTGGTAAGACCATAAGTGATATTTTCCCTTACCGTACCGGTAAAGAGAATGGGGGTCTGGGGTACCACTGAGATAAATCTCCGGTAGCTTCTTAAATTAATTTCACTGATATCCGTTCCATCAATGGAAAGCCTGCCGCCGCCTGGTGTTATAAAACCAATTAACAGATTTAATATGGTGGTCTTTCCTGAACCGGACTCTCCCACCAAAGCGATGGTCTCTCCTTCCTTCACCTCCAGATCAATTCCCGATAAAACCGGTTCATTGGAGCCTTTATAGGAAAATGCGACATTCTGAAACCTAAATCTGCCCTTTAACTGGTTCAGTTCCCTCTTTCCCTCATTATGCTCCACATCATCGGAAATTAATACCTCGCCGATGGAAGAAACGGATTCCAGTCCCTTGGTCAGTATGGGAAGCAGATTAATCAGCCCCGCAAACTGGTTGACTACCGTGGTAAAGCTTGCCTGGTAAAAGGTTACATCGCCGATCTTTATGGAGCCTTTCCATGCCATATATCCGGAGAACCCCAGACACAGTGCCTGAAATACCTGAAATACACACCAGCTCACAGCCCCGAAATGAGCCTGCACCATATCCAGCCGGTATCCTTTGTCTGCCGTTTCTTCCAGCTGTTCTTTGATTTTATCCACCTCTTGTTTTTCAAGGGCATGGGCTCTTGTAACAGGAACCAGCTCCACCATCTCCATCACACGGGCACTGGTTTCCTCCATCTCACGTCGGAACGCCCGGTTCTCACTGTGAATCCGTTTGCGAAATGCAACGACTGTCACAGCGGTCACCGGAGCCACCAGAAGAAAGAACAGGAGCACTGACCTGTTTTTCACGGCTGTAATTCCCAGAGTGATGACCAGATTCATCAAAATATTCATGAGATTAACAAAAAGCTGGGAGGACAATGTCTCCACTGCTTCCACGTCACGTATGATCTTGGACTGAAGCCTGCCTGATTGTATCTGCGTATGGTATGGAATGGACAATTCCTGAAGTTTCCGGACCAGAGCTCCTCTTAAACCGGCTTCAGTTTTTCGTATAACCTGATTTTTGTACTTGTTGTGAAGCCAGTTTGCAGGAAGATGCACTGCTAAAAGCCCAATCCAGACTGCAACATTTAAGAGGATCTGACGCTTTCCCTCTTCTCCTCCTGCTATGGCTCCGTTGATTACATTGGCAGTCAGAAGCGCAGCAAAGAGACTGGGTGCATGCTTGATTACAAAAAAGAAAGTGGACAGAAGAAACTTATGGTACTGCCCTTTATAAAATCCAAGCAGCACCATAACCGAATGATTCCTGTACTTCCTATAGCAGTCAATAAACCGGTGTTCCATTTTCTCATATTGATCCATCGTCTTCTCCCTAGGAAACATCAAGCCCCTGATTCTCTATTACCACGTTTTTGCTGTCTAACAGATCTGCATAAGGTGACCCAAGCTTTCTCAATTCTTCGGAAAGAAACCCTGCCATGATGACAGCCCCCTCAGGTTTTAGATGGGTATTATCCCCAGGCCACATGAAATATGCTTTAGAGGCTAAATCTCCCACTGCGTTAAGATAAGTCTCTGTGATAGCGGTTAAGTCAATAACCGGAACGCCGGCTTCTTTTCCTGTCTGCCTGACCGCCTCCGGATAGGCTCCGTGGCTGCCGGGAAGAAATTTACCCTGGTCATTAAAATGCCTTCTGGCGATGGGAGTAATGAGCACTGGATAAGCGCCATTTTCTCTTGCCGCCTGAATAAACTTCATCAGGTTCTCTTTAAATGTGGTATCCGGGTCAGTATGGCGGGCCGGATCATCCTTTTCATCGTTGTGACCAAACTGTATAAAGAGATAGTCTCCCTCTTTCATTTCTTTTTCCATGAGAGCCAGTCGGCCTTCATCCAGAAATGATTTCGTACTTCTCCCATTTTGTGCATAGCTTTTCATCTCCACACCATCTGCCAGATAAAGAAGCATCGCCTGGGATATCCCTGTCTGGGGATATGTGGAAGCTTTATTAAATTTCACTGTGCTGTCTCCAGCATAAAAGATTGCTGCCATTTACGTACACTCCATAAGCTGCTCCTGTAAAACGTTTTCCTTTTGTCAGACCTTCCGAACAGATAGAAGTCACATCAGTCCACCGCCACAGGATTTTATTATTTAATAGAAAGGTTCTGTTAAGACCATCTGTCTCAACGCGGAATAAAACACGCCCTTCAAAAGAAAAATCCTTCTTTTCTGTCCTTACATAAGCGTTATCCACATATTCCGTTACAAATATCTGATTTTTTGTTACACCAAATTTTATGTAGGTGTTTTCATCATAGTACAAGGTCACACCTGCATCGGAGGTGAATTCCGATTTCTCTTCCTCTGGTATCCACATCTCAAACTCTGCTGCGAAGCTAAAATCCGGCTGAAATTTAAGTAGCATGCTATTGCACTTTTTGCTGCATAAATCAAATCCGTCACCTCTGATCCACAGCGTTCCATCTTCCCCTGTCCAGACACGTTTCCTGTCTCTTGTCCTTGGGGATAGCCAGACCTCTTTCGTATTGACTGCCGCTGGCTTTTCGTACATTTTGGGAAATGGAACCCGTTCCAAATAGGAAGGACCTTTTCTTTTATTTACCACAGGCCACCCATCTGCAGTCCAGATGATTTCGTCCAGGCAGGTTTCTCTGCCCAGCATTCCCCATGCCCCATTAATGAAACGAGAAGATAAATATACCATAAACCATCTGCCGTCTGGTGTCTCAACCGGCATTCCATGGCCGCAGCACTGTATGGCACCCATTTCATCCCACTGATGCATGATTGGATTGTAAGGGCAGTTTTCATAGGGTCCAAATAATCGTCTGGATCTTGCAACGGTAATCATATGGCCTTTTCCAGTTCCGCCTTCTGCCAGAAAGCAATAATAATACCCATCCTTTTTTATCAGATGAGGTCCCTCCGGCGCATGACCGGAATGCCCGTACCAGATCAGTTCCGGTTTGGATAGCAGTTGTTTTCCATCCTGGGAAATCTCCACTATTCTTGCTCCACGGTTAATCAGCATATACCGTTTTCCATCCTCATCCGTAAAAAGGGAGGGATCAATCCCTAAGAGATTATGAATGAACGGAGTCTCATAAGGACCTTCTGGATGAGTGGAACTGGTGATCATCTGCGTCTGAATATAAGGCGCATCATCATTATTGCGCAGAGTTGCACAGATATAAAATCTGCCATTGGAAAAGCTGATATCAGGCGCCCAGAATCCCCTTCCTCCTTCCAGATCTCCCAGAAATTCTTTTGCCCATATCTCATCTGTAACTGCGTAACCGATTGTTTTCCAGTGGATCAAATCCCTGGAATGAGAGATGGGAATGCAGGGAAAAAACAGGAAACTGGAATGTACCATGTAATAATCTTCTCCCACACGTACAATACTGGGATCCGGGTGCATTCCCCTTAAAACAGGATTGCGGTATGATTCCTCTAAGGAAAAACCGCATATACGTTTAAAATACTCTTCCATGGGCGACCCTGCCGCCAGATCATATGGCGTGCACATGGACTGATTTGCCCATGTGGGATCCATGTTGCAGCGCTCCACCAGATACTCCACCAGTTTTTGGTTTTTCCCTTTTACTGCATAATGGAGAAGACTGTTCCCATTCTCATCGCAGTCCTCTGTATTGAAACTGTGATCAATCAGGTGGACAACCGTCTCATACTCTCCCCGCTCTGCTGCCTCAAACGCCCTCTTTGCTGCCGCTTCCGTCTTTGATGTGTATAAATTCATATTCCCCATACCCTTCTGATCTTACGTTGTTTTTATTGGCACTCCACAGGCAAAGCTTTGCACCTGTCCAGGTCGCCCGGCATAGGGGCTGTGAATCTCCAATGGAGGTATAGCTGGTTTCATCCGGTGACCAGGAAAAGCGGTATGTTTTATCAGCAAGTAACTCCAGACGCAGATACACCGTATCATTCTCATAAGGACTGGAAGTTTCAAGAATTTCCCGTGCTTCTCCAAGCAGTTCCTTTTTTGTTACGGTTCCTTTGTACAGCATAAGACTGTTGCCATCAATGGTCCGCTCCAGAGCCAGATAGGCATAGGAATGTCCAATCATTCCTATGGATGCCATATCCCCTTCCGCTTCCCAGTTAAGGCGTACCTTTGTGACAGCTGTGAAAGTCTTTTGCTGGGGGATCTGAGTCATGGCATTGGGTGCATACCAGAGGTAATTTTCTCTGGTATTGTTCTTCATACAAAACAGACGGATTCCATTATGCCCTGCCAGCGAATAATAGGACTTTTGGGGATTTGCCTGCCACTGCCACTGAAGGCCGATGCTTTTCCCATTAAACTCATCTGACTGGGCAATTCTGTACTCTGGCTGCCCTTCTGTGGGAACCTTCCACTCCTTAACCGGTTCTCCGATTCCGTCTCCATTTTGATCCGTTCCGATAAAAGGCCAGCCATTATGAAAGCACATAGGCTGCAGATGAACAATCCTTCCAAGCTCATTGACGTCCTGGAAATGAATAAACCAGTGCCTGCCGTCAGGTGCTATGACCCAGCCGCCCTGATGAGGCCCGTTTACGAATGTATTTCCCTGATGCATCACAATCTTGTATTCATATGGCCCTTTTACAGCTTTCGCTCTCAATACAGACTGCCAGCCAGTTGAAACTCCTCCAGACGGCATTAGAATATAATAATATCCCTGGTCATAATACATCTTGGGTCCTTCTGTTGTGGGAGCAATCTGTTCCCCGTCAAATATAGTAACCGGCTCTCCAATAATATTTCTGCATAGAGGGTCGATTTCTACCAGATCCAGTCTGTGCTTGATCCCACACCGGCTGTTGGCATAGGCAAATACCATGTACGCTTTTCCATCAATATCCCAGAAAGGACATGGATCAATCCAGCCTTTCGCCTCATGGAGGCAGTGAAGTTTAAATTCTCCATATGGATCTTTTGATGTGGCTACAAAAATCCCTTCATCAGGAAGGGGAATAAATACGTAAAAGGTACCCTCATGAAAACGGATGGAGGGTGCCCAGGTTCCTGAGCCATGAGATGGCAGATCATATTTTTCAAAGGGCAGTGAATCCACACAGTGATTGATGATTTCCCAGTGAACCAGATCCCTGGAATGGAGAAGAGGTACACCTGGAAGATATGTAAAAGAAGAAGCTACCATATAATAATCTTCTCCTACCCGAATTACATCGGGATCTGAATAATCGGCATACAAAACCGGATTCTGATACATGGACATCGCAATTGCCTCCCATAATATAGTTCATGTGAAAAAAGGAGCAGAAATTCTGCCCCTCTTTCTGCCTGATCGTTACTCCTTTACGGCACCAATATTAACACCCTGAATAAAATACTTCTGGCAGAATGGATAAATGATCATGAAGGGGAGGATCGCCACAATAACAGCTGCGTTCTTTACTGTGTTCTCAGTTGCACCGCCAATTGCCTGGGGCAAATCACTTCCCATTATAACAGATCTTAACTTCATTTGAAAATTATATAAATTATCATTTGTGATATAAAGTTTATAATTGGTATAATCGTTCCAGTAAGATACAGCGTACATCAGACCAATTGCAGTAAGTGCAGCCTTTGATAATGGAAGGACAATTTTTAAAAATATTCCCATAGGAGGACAGCCGTCAATTTCTGCTGATTCAAATAAGCTGGCTGGAATACCCTCAAAGAAATTTCTCATAAGTACCATATTATAAACATTAATAGCCGGTAGAAGTATTACCACAAATAAGGTATTGGTCAGATGAAATGACTTCATTACCAGATAGGTGGGAATCATACCGCCGTTAAAAATCATGGTAAACAGCATAATATTTGCAAACAGCGTTCTTCCCGGCATCTTCCACTGAATCAGCACATAAGCGCCCAGTGTTGCCACGGTCAGTCCAGTAATCGTCCCCACTATGGTTGTAAATATAGAAACCAGAAACGGCTTATATAAAGTCGGATTGGTAAATACAGAGACATAACCTGCAAAACCAAATTTTTCCGGAAACAGTTTCATACCATAAGCTGTCTTTAAATCAAAGGAGTCAATGAGAACCTTGTAGATCGGGATAATCATGATAAGACTTATGAGTACAAATATGATCACCAGCATATAGTCAAATGCGGTTGCTTTCTTTTTCATGTTTTCTCCTCCCTACACAATTCCTCTTCCGCGAACTTTATAGCTTGCCTTGTTGCAGAGAAGCACAAGGAAACAGCCCACCAGCGAGGAAATCAGACCTACTGCTGTTGTATAGCCATAATCAGGCAGAGCGCCGGAATTAAATGTCTGTGTGTAAATATAAGTCTGAAGTACATCTGCCTGCTGGCGAACCGCATCGTTTTGCATAACGAATACAGATTCAAACAGATTCATTACCTTGGCAAGATTTAAAATCAGGACTGTAATAATGGTGTTGTTAAGTGCCGGCATGGTTATGTAACGAAGCCTGTTAAACCGCCCTGCTCCATCCATGGAAGCTGCCTCATAAAGCTCCGGATTGATTCCGGAAAGTGTAGCCATGAAGATAATCGTTCCCCAGCCTGTATCCTTCCAGACGTTAATCACATAATACATCGGCCGCCACCAGTTCTGACTTCCAAGATAATAGATTCCCTCATTTAAAATTCCAAGCCTGATCAGCACGGCATTTAAAAGACCGGCCCCGGTAGGAGAAAGAATCAGGGAAAAAACGGATGCAGTAACAACCCATGACATGAAATGCGGCAGATACACAATCGTCTGTGTGATCTTTTTAAAGGTCGCAGACCGAAGCTCATTGAGCATAAGAGAAAGCACAACGGCCATAATGGTATTCAGCAGAAGCTTCACAATACTTAAGACAATGGTATTCCCAAATGCACTCCAGAAGCCCGGCATATTCATCATCTTTTCAAAATGTGCCAGACCGATAAATACGGGTTCTTTAATTCCTTTATAGGAATAAAAGGCATATCTGATGCCCAGCATGGGAAGATAATGAAACACCAGTGCAAAAATCAGAACAGGAAGAAACATCACATAAAATCCCCTGTAATAATGGAGCGAAACAAGCAACGGCCGTTTATTTTCGCCTGCAGCATACGCTGCAGGCCCTTTCATCTTTTTATTCATAGGAAACCTTTCTAAATCTATTTTGCAGATTCTTTCTTGTTAAGTGAATCCACGATTGTCTGTGACCATTTTACACCGCCATCGCTTTCGAAACGCTTGAATGCTTCGTCTATGGAAGTACCCTGTACGACAACATCTGCAATAATGGATTTCTTCAGTGTCATTAAATCTCCGTTGTAGGTAGCCATTTCTTCGGTAGAAGGAGTGATGGTTGCCTGACGGCAGTTTTCATTAAATACAGTCTGGGCATTCTTTGCCTCATCTTTTACTGCAGCCTTTCCAGGATCCCCTTCCCAGGTTGCGATGGAAAGCATTGGATCAAGATGCTGTTTGGTGTACTGTGTTCCAGGATTTTCAAGACTTTCTCTTAAATGGAATTCACCCTCATTATATGCCTTGTCAAGAACTGTTTCTGCTTTCTTTGACCAGTGAACATCTTCCACTCCATAGGTCCAGAGCATTTCCATATCACCGCCATCTAACATGGACTCGATCAGGTATTTAAATACGCCTTCCGGATTTTCACAGGAAGAAGTAATTGCCCAGACCGGAGCCGTTCTTTCCACATAAGTACCAACCTCTTTAATCGGTTTTAATGGAATGAGTTCACTGTCATGACCGTTTGATTCCAGATTGTTCTTTAAATTGCTTGCCCAGGTGCCTGCCCAGTAAGTAAATACGCCGAATTTATCCTCGTAAAACTTATTACGGCAGTCTTTTGTTCCGTTTGTTAAGGTTTCCTTATCAATATAGCCTGCTGCATAAGCTTCTCTCATACGCTGCAGCGCATCCTTAAAGTTATCCTTGGTAAATCCATCATACCAGACACCGTCTTCCCCCTTTGCAAAGGAAGGATACGCGTCCTGATAGAATTCCGGCAGATAATTGGTCCATGGCTCTTCTGATCCGATGAATCCGGCAGCTGATAAACCATAGGTATCTCCATTTACTCCGTTGCCGTCCGGATCACCCTCTGTAAATGCCTTCAGCATGTTTAAATATTCATCATAAGTTGTAGGTGCAGTCAGTCCGCAGTTATCCAGCCATTTCTTCTTTACATATGTAACACAGCCGTTTCCTCTGGTAACCGGAAATCCGTAGAGCTTTCCGTCAATCTTCATATTGTCTACAACATCATCCCCGGTAAAACGTCCGGATGACTTAAGTTCTGAATTCTCCCATGCCTGTGTCATATCCCAGAGTGCACCTTCCTCCGCATATCCGGTATAGAAGCTGCCAGCAAGGATAATTGCATCCGGCCAGTTCTCTGGACCGGAAGCAAACGTCTGACCCAGAACATCAAAGTAAGCATCATGATCCGGCTGTACAATCTCTAAATCAATCCCGGTCAGTTCTTCCCATCTTTTTTCAAATGCATCTCTGTTATTTTGTTTTGTCATAACTGTTGCATTTACCATAATGGTAATCTTCTCCGGTTTTTTAATTTCATTCTCCGCTTTGCTCTCTCCTGTTGAAGAGCTGCTTTCCGTATTCCCACCGGCTTTCGTCACATCTGCTCCAGATTTGGCAGATGAGGAACAGCCGCTTAAAGCCATTGATGCAGCCATGGTAACCGCCATACCAGCTGCAAGCATTTTTTTTACTCTCATTTGAAACCTCCCTATATATAATTTTTTATTATTGGTGGTGCGCACCTTTTCGCATTGCCATCATAGCATCTCATACACACAATATCAACGCGCATTATTTACTATCGTTGTTCATTTTTAGCTAAACAGTCCGTTTTCCAAGCTATTTATTATGCACATTTTATATTACCGGTATTAGTCCTTCTCCCATTCGACATTATTATATAGGAAGCGACTGGGATCGGTTTTGAGTACATATTTTACGTTCTATGTACAGTTCTTCATGTAAGAAGTGGATTTGATTGATTTTAGTACCGTTTCATACTATAATTTTCAATATGAAAAAAGGAATGGTGCATATGAAAAATCGCAAACTCACATTAAAACATAATAGAAATATGTCCTATAAAAATCAGCTGATGCTGTCCTATACGTTGATTCTGGCAATCATTCTTCTGATTGGGGTAATTCTTTACTCTCTTTCCTACCGTCAGGTAAAAAACGGTATTTATCAGCAGAACCGGCTCAGTCTGTCTGCCTCTGTTAAACAGCTGGACAATACGATGGAGCTTACCAATGCAGCCGTGAAGCAGATTACCACCAACAGCCTGTTTAATAACCTGATCAACAAAGTAAACAGGGGGGATTCTTCGTTTTATTATCTTGGTTATAAGACCCAGCAGAGTCTTAAATCCATTACACCGGTGGAATTTCTGCTGCCAATAAACAACTCCTTCATTTATATAGAGAAATCCAGCTATGCCATCTCCCCCATTCTTTTTTCGGATTTCGATTTCTTTATCTGGAATAATACAAAGTATCCAATCGATCCAGCCCAGTTATCAAAAATACTGGTAGATCCGTCTTACTGGAACAAATTTATTCCTTTTGAACAACTTGGCACCTCGTCAAAAAACTTTTTGTACCTATATCCTCTGACATCTGCCTCTCAGGTGGCCAATCACAGCAGTTCCGTGATCTGCTATCAGTTTGAACACGAAAAAATTATGGCATTTTTTTCAAATATTAATTTATATCATAACGGGTATCTGGTTGCATACGACAAAAACGGCAATCAGACGTTCCTTCTCTCCGGAGGCGGGCCTGTTATTGAATACGAAACCTTGAAAAATATGGACTTTGAACATAATATCGCACATTTTACCCAGGGCAGTAACAGGGAGGAAATGCTGATCACTACTGTATCTTCTTCCTATAGTAACTGGAATTACTACCTGATACAGCCGGAGGAAGAAGCCTACTACTCCATCACCCCCTATCAGCGTTTTTTTACAACCGTGACTCTGGCAGCCATCATTCTTGGGGGAATCCTGGCTGTGATCTTTTCATCCTTTGGAAATCAAAAGATTTTAAAGCTGTCCAATGAACTGAACCTAAAGGAATCGCTGGCAAGCTCCTTAAACCTGCTTGTGGAAAAGCAAAAACCGGTTGTGGCTGAGTCCTATATGCGACGGATCATGGAAGGCAGCATTACCAATAACGTAGAGATGCAGTATATCATAGATGAACTTGGTCTGGAACGCCCTGACACTAAATTCCACGTTTTGTATACAGAAGTATCCCCATCTGAGGAATCCCATATCTGTACCAAGGATTTGGAATTGTGCTTTGAAAATTACGATATGCTGGTGAGAGAAGCCCTCCGGCGCTATTACCCGGATACCGGATATATTTACAAGCCTTCAGACCGGGCTTTTGCCATATTGATTGCGTCTGGTGAATCTTTACATTTTGAACAGGTTTTAGAACAGAGCAGAAATACCTTTATTTCTATGCATAATGAACTTCTGCAAAAATATGGAATCTGGATCCGCGGCGGGCTGGGCGCACGTAACGGGCTGATTTCCTATACCTGGAAATCCTATCAGCAGGCAAAGGAAGCCAAATCCATCACAACTACGGAAAAATATATTTTAAGCCGCTATGATTTTACAAAATCCAATGATGTTTATTATTATCCGGAAAGTCTGTCCATTCAGCTGAGCGGTTTTATTTCCACCGGTAACAAAGAACAGGTAAAGGAGCTTTTTAAGCTGATACGGGATGAGAATACATCAAGACGCAGCCTTTCCTTTACCCAGCAAAAATGGCTTTTATCGGATATTCGTTCCACTGTGTTTAAAAAGAGACATAGCATTACAGAAGAAGGTCTTTTAGAAGACAGGCTGAAACTGCTTGATATGATTGATAAACAGTTTGAAGGAGAAATCAGTATTGACAGCTTAAAAACCATCGCATTAGAGCTTTGTGATGTCTGCGGAACAGAAACAGAAAGCAACGAGCTGATTATTAAAATACAGGATTATATCGTCAATAATTACCATGATCCAGATTTATGCCTGACAAAAATATCGGATATATTTGGTATTTCGGAAAATTATTTCAGCTATCTCTTTAAAAGAGAGGTGTCCGAGAATTTTTCCACTTACTTAGAACGACTTAGAATGGCAAAGGCAAAGGAGATCATATCAACAACTGATACCAGTCTTTCCACGCTATACGAATATCTTGGTTATAACAATGCCGCCTCTTTCAGGAGGGCATTTAAAAAGAATTTTGGTGTATCACCGAAGGAAATGAGGGATAAGGTAAATGCATAACAACAAGATACCATCAAAAGAACACATGGAACAGCTTTGGCTCAGACTGAAAGAAAGCGGGCTTCCCATTCATAGTTTTCTGGCTGAACAGGGCGGAACTCTTCTTACGGAAAACTATCAGGCACCTTATACAAAACAGGACCTTCACCGCATGTTCTCCATCACAAAGAGCTTCTGCTCCCTGGCAGTGGGATATCTTCTTGAGGACGGTCTGATTTCCCTTTCAGATCCTATAACCGGCTATTTCCCGGAATACTCAGATGCTGAAACGAAAAGTCCCTGGCTCATGAATATGACCATACAGCAAATGCTGATGATGCAGACCTGCCACTCTTCAACCACCTATAAGATTGACAGGCAGAAAAACTGGGTGGAAAGCTTCTTTTTGGTTCCGCCTACCCATAAAAGCGGGGAAACCTTTCTCTATGATACTTCCGCTGCCCATACGCTGGCAGCACTTGTAAAAAAACTGACAGGAAAAGGAGTTCTTGATTATTTAAGAGAGAAATGTCTGGATAAACTTGATTTTTCCAAAGATGCGTATATTATAAAAGATCCCTTTGGTAGTGAAATGGGCGGCTCCGGCCTGATGGCCTATTCCCTTGATTTATTAAAGACTGGCAGATTCTGTATGAATACATTGAAACATGGGACGGGGGTTTTTGCAGATTATTTAAGAGATGCCGTTTCCTTTCAGGTTCCCACCATTCATTTCGGACAGACCTTAGATGAGAAGCAGGGATACGGCTATCAGATATGGCAGATCCGGAATGGCTTTGCCATGTATGGTATGGGAAGTCAGTATGTGCTTTTTTATCCGGAGCTGGATATGGTCATAGTCATTACGGCAAATACTCAGAATATCAGAGGGGGACAACAAAAAATACTGGATCTGGTTCGGGATGGACTAAAGGAATTTCTAAGTCCGGTTCCCAGCTTTCCTGTCTTTTCCGGTCCCTCTCATTTAAACGCCGTTTACCGCCTTCTGCCCGGCCGTCAGAGATTTACAAGGCTTGCCCTTTCCCTTGACTCCAAAGAAGGCAGTCTTACCCTGTCCGGACCGGATAAGACATACACATTCTCTTTTTCCTTTACAGAACCTGCTGTCAGCATCTTAAATGGCTACAAACAGAGAATTGCAGTCAAAGCTTTGTGGGCAGATTCCAGAACACTTTATCTCCCTGTTTCCGTTGTGGGAGAATACGTGGGTTCCATCCATATCCTTTTAACTCTGTCAGAAGACGGTATTACCGTATGGATGAAAAAGATAGAAGAAACTCTTTTCCATGAATTCAGCGGATTTTTAACCGGATTCAAAGAGTAGATTATTTCATGATATCTTCTCCCCTGGCAGCTCTGGCTACGATACCAGAGGAAGCCAGAAGAGCGATCAGGTTTGGAAATACCATAAGTGCGTTAAAAAGGTCAGATAAATTCCAGACCAGCTGAACCTTTAGAAATGATCCAAGCACCAGGAACAGTACAACGATCAACGCATATACCTTGGTTGCTTTCGGTCCAAAAAGTGCTTTCACATTTACCTCACCGAAAAAGTACCAGCCAATGATTGTTGAAAATGCGAAAAACAGGAGGCAGATTGCTACAAAAGCGTTGCCAAAGGAACCAAACGCCTGACTGAAGGCTGCCTGTGCAAGGGCGGTTCCCTGAGGCGCTCCCTCCACCCCTGGTGCCAGTTTGCCAGAAGTAAGTATTACCAGTGCGGTGAGATTAAGTACTACAAAGGTATCAATGAATACGCCCATAATGGCCATAACACCCTGATCCTGAGGCTTCTCCACCTTTGCCATTGCATGGGCATGAGGCGTTGAACCCATACCTGCCTCATTGGAAAAAAGACCTCTTGCAACGCCATAGCGCATGGCTTTCTGAACTCCGATTCCTGCTGCACCGCCAAGCAGTGCCTGGGGGCGGAATGCACCAATCAGAATGGACTCCAAAGCCGGCAGGAGTTCGCTACGGTTTATTACCAGCACAATCAGACAGCCGATTATATAAAAAGCAGCCATGGCCGGAACCAGTTTTTCAGTCAGAGAAGCAATCCGTTTTACTCCTCCCATAAAGGTAAAAGCCGCAACTGCAGCAATGACGATACCAACAATCAGGGGATCCAGACCAAATGCGGTGTGAAACGCCAGACCGATGGAATTAGCCTGAACCATATTACCGGTAAATCCCAGTGCAAAAATGATTGCCAGAGAGAAAAATACAGCCATTATCTTACCGGCAGTTCCTTTAAAACGGGCTCTGATATAATAAATCGGACCCCCTGTCACTTCACCATGGGAATTGACAGTTTTATATTTTTGAGCGAGAACAGCTTCTCCATAGTTGGTCGCCATTCCAAAAAAGGCACTGAGCCACATCCAGAATATTGCTCCAGGTCCTCCGGAATAAAGTGCTGTGGCACAGCCTGCAATATTACCCGTACCTACCTGGGCTGCAATTGCCGTAGTTAATGCCTGAAAGGAGGACATTCCGTCTTTGCCGGCATTTTCGCCGTTCAGCTTAAAACTGCCGAACATCCGCTTAAATCCTTCTCCAAATTTTCTGACCTGTACAAACCGGGTGCGGACAGTAAATAAAATACCTGTTCCAACCAGCAGATACAGTAAAATGCTGTTCCAGACAATGCCGCTGACTTGATCGACCAGCTGTGTAAATTGTTCCATGTGATAGACCCTCTCTTTTTGTTTAATAAAAAAAGCCAAACCATACGGGATGATTTGGCTCTGAAAGCAAACAAATAAGGGCATCACTGCCGCTAAACGTTTGAACTTAAACTCTGTCCTTTTGCCTGAGAGATTAACGCGGTTTCCCGCGCCTTGCACCTTCGGCACTCATTCATGAGATTCTCCAGAGCCACATCCATTCATAGTCCTTATCCGGTACTCCGGATGCCTGAGAGTGTTACTCCTTCGGCAGACAATCGTCATTTTCCTACGAACTTCGCTTGTTGGTTTATTACTTTTTCACTTTATCACATTAACATAGGCTCTTAAGAATGTCAAGTCTATGCTTAACTTTCTTTCCTCCTGATACTTTATTTTCTTTTCTTTCTGTAAGCCAAAACGCCTCCAACGCCAATAATAGCACAAACCGATGCGATTACTGCCAGAATGCCACCAGGACTATTTTGAGACGTTTCTTCCTGGTTACCTGCCTGGCTTTCGGCTTCAGACTGGCTTTCCGCAGATGTCTCAGCTTTCCCATCCTTTGCAGCAATATTCTCACCAAATGTAGTGGAAATTCCATAATACTTGTCAAATTCAGATCTGTCTGAATAGGAAGTACTTAAAGCATTGCTGGTGTCTGTTGTTATTGTCTCTGTATAAGTTCCTGTAACAGTCAGAGTCCGGGAACCTGTACCGGTTACCACTGTCTTTCCATTTGCTACAATGGTTACTGTCTTTCCATCTTCATCCACAATAGAAGCGCCTTTTTCGGCGTTCAGATTACTGATCTCACAGTCCTTTACAAGCACCCACTTGGAGGTACTGTCCAGATTGACGGTAACAGGTGACTCTGTTGTCTTCGTATTCACAGAATTGGTCTGAATTACAGTTGAACCGGTGTAGGTTGTATTTTCAAGAAGATACAGTTCCAGGCTGCTGATGGTATCAACTGAAATTGTCCCGTTTAGTGTCTGGTTTAATCCGGTAAATTTCACTTTTGAACCATTGCTTCCGGCAGTTCCCCAGTTATTGGAATCATTGCCCTCCACAGTGAGCAGACCTGCATTATCGCTGTCAAAATCCAGTTTTGTATTGCTCAGCACAATATTGGCTTCTGTATTGGTACTATAAAACATGGAACCACTTTTTACTGCGCTTTTTAATGTGGAATCTGCTGCTTCAAAGGTTGCTGCTTCACCAGTGGAGGCTTCCGCATCTCCTGATGTTGACTGATAGATAATGATTCCGTTTGCAACCGGATCACTGGCTGTTTTACCTGTATTGGCACTGGTAAGACTGGAATGATAAATACGAATTGTATTAAGCCCTTCCATTCCTGCAATCTGGCTGCCTGTTGATGAACCAGTAACGTTGTCTACCTCAATATTACCTGTGGAATAAAGAAGAGGAGATCCCGATCCTTCCGTAGATAATGTACTGTTGGTAACGGATATGGTTCCGCCTCCCCGGTCTGTAGCAATGGCTGCACTATGATCCCCTTTGGTGGAAATATCCATTAAATTCGCTATGATTGTACCTCCATAGGTAGCATCCAAACCTCTGGAATTGCCGGCAGAGGTAGAAATCTGATTGTCATTGGCATAAATCACAGCATTATCGGTAGAAAAGATACCGTTACTCCCTTCACTGTCAGCCCTTAAGGAACTTCCAGATATATATGCCTTTGAATCACTGTTTACCCCAAGAAGAATGGAATTCAGACCGTAAAAATTACAATTGTCTCCATTGGTATCATCACCGGATTTCTGTAATGTACCCTCTGTAATGGTTAAAGTTCCTCCGTTTTGAACCAGTGCAGCGTTCTGGTCTGGGTCTGAAGCAGTGATGGATTCTTTATCAGAGGAAACCTCTTTCCCGTCAGCTACCAGCGCAGCCGTATAACTACCCTTATAATCAAATGTCATGGTATCTGCACCTCCCACTCCTCCAGGAGGCGCCTGATTCATGTCAGAGGGCTGCTGACCCTGAGTTTTTTCTTCCCCCTGTTGTGTCTGACCGGCAGGTGCTCCGTCAGGCGGCTGCTGGCCATTCTCAGGAGGTTGACCTGTTGGAGCTCCTTCGGGTGGCTGTTGTCCATTTTCAGGGGGTTGACCAGTTGGAGCCC
The DNA here is from genome assembly GCF_002934545.1 of Lacrimispora xylanisolvens. GTDB lineage: Bacteria > Bacillota > Clostridia > Lachnospirales > Lachnospiraceae > Lacrimispora > Lacrimispora xylanisolvens. Next base: position 38,460 of record NZ_PTJA01000002.1, on the reverse strand, counting down.
CTTCGGGCGGCTGCTGGCCACCGGGTCCACCTGCGGGCGGCTCTGAGGACTGAGTTGTTACCTGTGTTGTATTTGCAGCATGAATCGTTACTGTCTGTGACGCCATGGAAACCACCATCGTCATGACTAAAATTCCAGCCATTGTTTTATTAAATCTGTTAAAATGCATATTTACTGCCTCCTCTGACTTATTGACTTTTCATTTTGAAAACATTGTATATTACAAACCTGAAATACAGCTTAAATAATTATTTTCATTCTGTGAAAGATTTGTGATAGTTCAGTGTTCTGGTTTAAAACCTGGTGATTGTCAATGGTATCTGATACAATGAATACATTAATATTTTTAATGGAAGGAGCTGACATCTTGATTATTCAAACACACAAATTTAATGAAACTGCTGGATTTTTTACCGCGTACCTGATCGAGGATTCCAAAGAGCTTTTACCCGGTAAAAAACGTCCAGTAATAGTAATTGCGCCTGGGGGAGGCTATCTGTTCACCTCTGACCGGGAAGCGGAACCCATCGCATTTAAATTCTTATCCATGGGATATCATGCCGTTGTATTAAGATATACAACCGGTAATCCGGCGGAAAACAGAATCGGAGTGGCTGACACTGCGATAAAAGAACTGGCTCAGACGGTCCGGTACTTAAGGCAGAATTGCGAACACCTGCTCATTGACCCTGATAAGATTGGGATCTGTGGTTTTTCCGCAGGCGCTCACCTTGCTGCCAGCCTTGGCCTACACTGGCATGAAAAAGAGCTGGGAAAATCTCTTTCGCCTGAAGCGGCCCGTCCGGAAGAGATCCGGCCAAGCGCACTGATTCTCGCATATGGTCTGCTGGATTATCAGGTGATGAAGGAGAAATCGGCCGAATTGGCACAAGATGAGTCAAAAAAACAGATGTTTGATTTTATGGACCAGGCAAATGTGGCTCTGACCGGAGAGAAAAAGATCACAGAGAGTGTGATCCAGACTTTCAGCCCCTCCCGGTTTGTCTCTTCGAATACTCCGCCCTCTTTTTTGTGGCATACTTCAGAGGATGGGCTGGTTTACTCCGAAAACTCTCTGGTATTTGCACTTGAGATGGCCAGACACCATGTCCCTTACGAACTCCATATCTTCCAGGAAGGAGAGCATGGACTGGCTCTGGCAAATCAGGTAACAGCCAACACTCCAAGCCAGATATCTCCAGAAGTTGAGACCTGGTTCCAACTTGCCAGTGCATGGCTGAAAAAACAGCTCCCATTCTGATAAACTGTCGGGAGCTGTGAAAATTGCAAATCAGAATACACGGAAACTGGATGCTTAGCAGGTTGCCCCGCCCACTAAATAAAGCTTTGCATCCAGTATTTCCTGCTTTCTGCTTAAAATATCATCGGTAAGAAGCTGTGCTTCAACGTTTTCAAACCCAATCCGTTCAATGGTATCCGCAAACCGCTCTCCAGCCTGTCCCTGCTCCCGAAACAGGAGAATGGTCTTTTCAACCACTGACAGCACTTCCTCTTCGCTCTTAAAGATCCTCGATAGCGCTTTTCCATGATTTATCTTTTTTCCCCATCTTCCACCAATATAGACACGAAATCCAGGTATCCCCTTCTCAGTTACTCCAAACGGGCATTTACCGGTACACCGTCCGCAGTTGATGCACTTCTCCGGATCAATGCTAATCAGTCCGTCTGAAAGTTTTGCCGCTTTCATAGGACATGCAATCTCAACCTGGCACTTCCTGCATCCACGGCACAGATCTTTCTTCGCACACGGAATTAATTGTCCCACAATACCAATATCATTTAAATTTGGCTTTACACAGTTATTGGGACAACCTCCTGTGGCAATCTTGAATTTATGCGGCAGCTTTACCATATGATAGCCCTTGTAAAACCGTTCATGTATTTTTTCTGACAAAGCAAACGTATCATATAGCCCATACTGACATGTGGTTCCCTTACAGGATACAACAGGACGCACTAATGCTCCGGTTCCTCCGGTCTCTAGTCCAGCTTCCGCCAGATGGCTGCGAAATTTCTCTATGTCATTTAATTGAATTCCTCTGACTTCAATGCTTAAACGAGCTGTAAATTCCACTTCTCCGTTGCCATACTTTCTTGCTGCATCCGCAATTGCAGCCATCTGATCCGCCGTAATCTTACCATTTACGGTGATTATACGTCCGTTAAATAAATCCGTTCCCTTATTATTTAAAAAGCCAAGTGCTTTCACCCTCTTGATCTCATCTGGTTTTATTGTACATGCCATAATTTTACCGCTCCTGTTTTCTGTTATTGACACTATCATAGCACTTGTTTTTTGCACCGTAAAATAGTATTATCTAAAGCATGATATTGGTTTTATCTATACCAGATAAAGGGAGAGAGTAAGATGGCAACCTTAAAGCAGTTAAAGACCTTTATAGCGGTGGCAGAGACATTAAAGATGAGTGAGGCAGCCAAACGGCTCTATCTGTCCCAGCCTACCGTGAGTCAGATTATTGCAGATTTGGAAAAAGAATATGAAACTACATTTTTTAAACGATATCCAAAGCGTCTGGAACTGACTCCCATGGGAAAACTTTTCTGGGACAGAGCCCTGAATGTTTTAAACAGCTATGAGACATTAAACCAATCCATGAAAAACTCTGCCGTACTTCGCCCTCTGCGGGTGGGAGTTACCTTAACCATCGGAGATACCATGATCAGTGATATGATACAGAGACTGCAAAAGAGCCATCCGGACATCTCATGCTCTGTATATATAGAAAATACAAAGATACTGGAACACCGCCTGATTCACAATGAGCTTGATATCGCTCTGGTGGAAGGCGTGATATTAAATGAGAAAATTCATACAGAACCAATTATGGAAGACGAGCTGCAGCTGATTTACAGCATCGACCATCCTTTTTCCGGAAGGGATGTGATCAGAGCTGAGGATTTATACAACTGTGAATTTATACTGCGGGAAGTTGGCAGCGGAACACGTTCTATCTTTGAAAATCTCATGCAGACCCGGCATATTCCTTATCACGTTAAATGGGAATCCTACAGCGGATCTGCCATACTGGACGGTGTTGCCCGCAACCTTGGCATCGGAGTTATCTCCACCCGCTATGTAAAGGGGTCTTCCCGTTCTGAAGTGATCCATGCCTGTCCCATAAAGGACATGCCCATGAACCGCTACTTTTATCTCTGCTATAATGAATGCCACGCATTTAACTCCCAGATGGCCGATTTCAAGGACACCGCAATGTCCATGAAATAGAAAGCCCTATGGGAGTTCTATCTTCATTCCATCATAGGCAAATTCAATTCCTTCATACTGTCTTTGCAGCCTGAAGTAATCGTCATAGGACTTTCCCCAGTCTTCTTCTAAATGAGTAATGATTACCTTTCCTATCTGATAATTCTTTTTTAATGCAACAATCTCATCCATAACAAATAATTCTTTCCGCAGAATATTTGTTTCATCAAGTACAAACCCATCCTTTAACTGATCTCCCACAATGGTATTGCCAATAATTAAGACATCGGCTTTATAAAATAGCAGGTGATCTGGAAATGGTTTTACATCACAGGGCGCATAAATCACTTTCCGGTCTTTATCCTTTATCACAAAAACGGTTACAATTCCACTTTCATCAACCGGGACAAATTCGATCTGAATTCCGTTTTGTTCCAGATGGTTCATATTTTTGACTTTTGCCAGCCCCATATCTTCATAATATTTCAGCATGGAACCATATTTACTGCACTGGCTCCTCAGTTCCTTTATAATCTCAGGCATCGCCCCTACGGTCAAAGGCTGACTGCAGGTTATCCCCACAGACTGGGCGAGCCAGTCCATCTTTAACTGTTCAATCACCCTGATACCCATGGTGTGATCCGGGTCCGCGTGGCTGAACAAGATGGTTTCAATTGCTTTCACATCAGCATGGTTTAGTGCTGCATTGATGTCTTCCGGTGTATCTATTAACAAGTTCAAATCTTCTAAATACAGACTGCATCCACATCTTGCGTATGGAACTCCTTTTATTCTGGCCTCCTTGCAGATTCTGCATTGACATAATGGTCGTGGTATGCTGACACAGCCGCCTGATCCGATTATTTTAATCTTCATGTTGTCACCTCCCGGTATCATCGGGACTTAAGAGTAAATTCATTAAAAGAAACTTTCCCCCGCATTAAATCATGCGAGTTTCATCAATAAGAATTTGCACTTAAGTCCTTCTGATATCAATCTTTTCTCAATGCCCCGGCAATTCCCAGTACAGCTCCATACAAAACCGCCGCACTTGGCCAGATAATCCAGGTCTTACCCCAGCCTTCAGTTAAAAAACTGATCCCCAGATAAACTGCAGTCACGATACACCAGTAAATAGCTGGAACACTATCATTTTTTTTCTTTTCCACTTTTTTGCCTTCTGAATAATCTCCCTCCTGAAGAAGAATATGAAAGCAGGATTTCTTCTCGCCTGCCACGATGATTAGAAAAACACCTGCAGACACTACAACAAATAATAGTAACAGACAAATTGTCTGTATATATTCAGAAACACCTATAGAAGATGCGATCAGCAACGGACAAACGGAAATGATGCATAAAAACACACCTGTAACCGTATAGAGACGGTTAATCCCTTCATATTGTGCCATTTTTTTGCGTACTACTGCTTCTACTCCATATTCCAGCTGAAATGTTTCTTTTTCCAGATGTTCATATGCTTCCATCTTCATCCCGTTTAATATGAAAAATACCGTAGAAAGTCCCACAATCAGAAGCAGAACAACAACACCGACTCCCCCTGCCATCCCTTCGCTGATTACATTTTCTTTAAACTGCGACAGTGCCCCCAGATAAATAAGAACAACCGGAGATAAGATGCAGGCTGAAACAGCCCCGGCTATCTTCTTCGATGCTTTGATCTTATTCTCCATAAATTCACTTGCAACTTCCATGGTGATTCGTCTTCTCCCGTTTTCACCATCAGAATTTTCAGGTAAAGCTGCCGGTAAGTCTTCTAACTCCTCCTTCAGAAGATAATCCGTAGATACACCAAACAGTTGACTGAGTTTTAAGATTCGTTCCAGATCCGGAATTGAAGCCCCTGACTCCCACTTTGAGACTGATTGTCTGGATACATCCACCTGGAAAGCCAGTTCCTCCTGAGACCACCCATTTTTCTTTCTGAGTTCCATAATTTTTTCTGCTAAAATCACAATGATCCATCCTCTCATCATTCATATTGGTCATACTGCCCATCTTTTGCTTTCTATTGTGTTATAATCTGAAAGAAAGCGAATGATGTCCGTTGACTGCCTCTATTATAAGATTTTCACCGGTTGTCAACTACCAAGTGCACTGTATGATCTGACAACCAGCAGTTGCAATTTGCAAAAACAGAGGTAAAACGGATGGCTCAGACTCAGATTATAAGAAATCGGGAACATAATATGGCACCGGCTGTACTCATTAACGTTCCAAGCAAATAGTATTCTGCAAAATCCTGATCTTTGGATATCCGGTCATACCTGGCTATGGATTTTGCAGTTAACACAAGCCCAGCTGCCGAATACTGTCCTCTGGAAATCAAAAGCATTTTCTGAATCAATAAATTCATGGGTTTATGTACAAGGAGCAAGGCAAGAATCCAGGCAGCAGTTAACTCGAAGGAAATGCCGGCTATTTCAAAAAAGTCAGTAACTATCTGCCACTTCCATGTCTGAAAATGCCAGTATAACGGAATATAAGAAATGAATAAAAGACTTATTATATGGAAAATCTGATCCAGGCAAAATATATTTCGTTCCTTTTCCGGTGTTTTTTTCTTTTGACTGGTCAAAGACCTCAGAGAATAAAATTTGCCCGAATCGATCATTAAATGACAAAGGCCCGAAGTCAGACTAATATAAATCGCACTTCCCGGTAAAATCACCAAACTGGTTAAGGTCATGGTGCCTAAATAAGCCAGACAATGGATCAAAACCCAAAGGAATCTGCTCTCCTTCTTTTTTGCAATCTCCTCTGTCTGTATATAAAAATCACCCAAAACGTGCCCTAACAGGAGCACCATCATATATTGTTTCAATTTCTAATCACCCAATTTCCCCTAATACCTTTTCTACAGTATCAAACGCCCCTTCATAAGCATAGTAATTTCCGGTCACCAGAACCTTGCTCACTGTTGGCTGCTTAATATTCAGTCTTTTTGCTGTTTCTGTCTGGTTGTCCCGATGTTCCAGCATATCCTGAATAATTTCTCTCTGACGCTTTGTCCACGAGGCTTTTAATGCCGCCATCAATCCGAATATGGTGTTTATAAACATCTGGGGCTCCTGATTTTCTCCCTCCACCTCAAGTCGGATATCAGAAACGCTACTCTGCTTTCTCTTTTCATTTTCCTTTAAATATTCAATGGCAGCCCTCGCTTTGTGGTACCCCGGTCCATCCGCTCCGATCGCCATATACGGATTGATCTTAGTAGTGATCTCTCCCACACCGATCCCAAACCGCAGTTTCACGGGATCCAGCCTTCCTTCTATTCTCGAAATAATCTTCATCGCACTGGTACCGTTTAATAATAAACCCTGAAATTCATCTCCCAGAGTAATCATGAATCTGGATGCAATATCGTCTGAATAGTGATCATTGATTTCATTCAGCACCATTGCCAGATTTTCCTGGACCTCTTTTCTGTTTTTAATTGCTTTGGATCCCTTTATATCTCCTATAATTGCAATATAGGGTTGATAATTGATTAAAAAGTACATACCAATACCTCCAATATCTATAATTGCATTATATAGCCTTTTTCGGCTATAATCAACAATTATTCATCAAATGGGATATATTATCCACCAATGACAAAAGTCATTTCTGTCTCAGTGGATAACTCCTCTATGTACCGGTACCCCAATGCATTAAATTTCTTTAACTGTCTGACCTCTGTCACATTGTTCTCTGCCATATACCGAACCATCTCTCCCCTTGCCATCTTGGCAAGAGTCCCCTTCTGCTTTATCTTACCATGAGCCAGTTCTCCAAAGATACATGTGACAAATGTATCAGCAGACGACAAATATGGCTTCACCGCCTGAGAGTACTCCTTAGATGCGAGATTTATTATAATATGCTCTTCCCCTGCCAGTTCTTTATAGATTCTATTGTCCCAGAAGCCGTATAAATCCCTGCTGCCAGCAACAGCCATACGCGCCTGCATCTCAAGACGGTATGGCACTACTCCATCAAAGGGAGATAAGATTCCATAAAACCCGGAGAGAATCCGCAGATGATCTCCCAGATAATCAAGTGCCTGTCTGGTCATAATCAGAGGCGCCATACGCTGGTATTGAAGTCCCTCATAGGCCAGTACTGCAGGAGTTATGTTTTTTTCTAAGTTCATTTCAGCAAACCGCCTGTAGTTTAATCCCGCAAGCTTATCGTTGCAGCCCCATAACTTCTTTGCCTCATCATAGGACAACTTTTTAATTCCTTCCCAGAGTATTCTGGTCTGATCTAATAAGACAGGCAGTCCTGTTGTGGCCATGGAATCGGTATCCACATTCATTTTTTTCGCTGGTGAAATTATGATCTTCATTTAGATTTCCTTTAACATCTGTGCCGGATTTTCAGCCGCCTTTACTTTTCCCAATGCCTTTATAATTACTCCCTGTTCATCAATCAGATAGGTGGTGCGAACCACACCCATGGTCTTTTTTCCATACATATTCTTTTCCTGCCACACATCGTAAGCCTGTATCGCAGTCAGCTCCGGATCAGAAAGCAGCGTAAACGGCAAACCATTCTTCTCCTCAAATTTCTTATGAGAAGCAACGCTGTCTTTGCTGATGCCGATCACGACAGCATCCTTTTCAAGAAACTGGGGATAAAGCTGCGCAAATCCACAGGCCTGACTGGTGCAGCCCGGTGTCTGGTCTTTTGGATAAAAATAAAGAATCACTTTCTTTCCCCTGTATTCATCTAATGTATGGATTACTCCATTCTGGTCCGGTAATTCAAATGATGGTGCTTTTATTCCTGTTTCTAACATCTTTATTCCCCTTTCCGTCTGTCTGCTCTTATTATTTCCAACAGTATGACATTCCATTTATGTACTTATATTATCATGAACAGGAGATTTTTTAAAACCATTTCTATTCATTCTGGTGTCTGGCCGGCAACTTTATTTCTGAAATAAATAGTCCGGCCAGTGTAAGCAGGATTCCAAGCACAGCGGTACCTGTAATTGTCTCGTGAAGGATCAGTACAGAGGTAATAACAGTAATTACCGGAACCATATAAATATAGACACTGGTTTTTACAGCTCCCAGTATTTTCAGCGCATAATTCCAGGTTACAAAGCAAATAGCAGAGGCTCCAAATCCAAGAAAGATGATGTTTAACAAATTCACCGGTTTTATAATCTGACCAATGTCTGGCTCAAACTTAAATATAAATAATACAGGCATCATAAACAGTAAGCCGTAAAAGAAAATTCTTCGTGTCACTGAAATGGTGTGGTAATGATACCCGCTGATTTTCTTAGTAAGTACGGAATATATAGCCCATACGATAGCCGCCAGAACCGCCAGTATATCTCCTATTGGATTTAATTTCAATTGACTGCTTCCGTTAAAGCTGATAAGAAATATCCCAGCCACTGCCACAGCAAACCCAATAAAAAACTGGGCTCTCATTTTTTCCCCAGCCAAAAGTAAATGGGCGAAAATCGCAGTAAAAAACGGTGCAATGGAGATAATAACGCCAACATTTGAAGCCAGTGTATAAGTCAAAGCTATATTTTCCAGCAGAAAATAAAGTGTAATACCACATAATCCTGCTCCTGCAAAATACAGCTCCTGTTTTCTTTCCTTCACCTTCAGGCGGTGGGGGTACAACGCAAGTAATGCAAAATAGCCTATTACAAATCTTATAAATAATATTTCTATGGGAGTAAATGACTTTAAAAGTATTTTAGTCGATATGAATGTGGTACCCCAGATAAATATTGTAAATAATGAAAACAAATGTCCTTTAATCTCTTTCTTTCTGTCCATGAAAACCCTTTCTTTTTATCAGTCAGCATCAAGTATCTTTAAATATTTTACTATATTGCTTTGGTGTAAGTCCAATGTATCGTTTAAAAAAGTTGGAAAAATGGCTTTGATCACTGAATCCGGTCTGTATTGCTGCCTCTACAGGCATAGCCCCCTGCTCCAGCAGCTTCTTTGCCCTGTCAATCCGTATGGTTTCCAGGTAGCTGTAAGGAGAGATTCCTTTTTGCCTGGTAAATGACCGAAGCAGGTAGTATTTACTCAGCCCTGTCATATTACAAAGATCATTGAGCGAAATAGTTTCCATATAATGAGATTCCAGAAATTCGCAGACCACCTTTGCCTCTGTGCTTTGCACCATTTGTTCTTTTGGCAGATGCTGTTTTGTATATTCTTCAACCAGCTGCCCCAGAAGAAAGAAGAATATCTCCTCTTTTTTAAAATCCGTTTCTTCCTCCATAATCATCTGATGAAGTTCCTTTAGTATCACAACCAGTTCACTATGAAAGATTACCTGAGATGTGAAATAAGGCAGATACTCTTTTCCGGTTATTTCAACCATAGCCTTTTTCATTATTTCAGGCTGGATATTAATACACCGATAATCAAACGCTTTTCCGTCAATCTGTGCGCAGGCATGATTATCCCGGGGATTAAACAGCAATAAATCCCCCGGTTCTACGGTGTAATCCTTGTTTTTACAGTGCAGATACCGCTGGCCTGCGTCTATGAACCCAATCACGTAATAATCATGAAAATGGTTGGGAAATTTTTGCATAATCCCCTGAAAATGATAGGCCTCAACATTTAATTCCCCATCATATTTCACAGTCCGTATTTCCTGCTTCATAAACGGGTCCCTCCTTTCTCTCCTGTCTCATGCATAGTATAACATAGATGGTGTCTGCTTTCTTGTATGATATTGCCTTTCACTGTATAAAAATACACCTCTTACCGCCAATAACCCACCACTTGCCTGAAACATATTTACATAGCTGTTATTTTCAGATAAAATTAGCACATATTAAAAACAGGTGCCGGCAGCTGACCAGAAAGAACAGGAGGATGGATATCACTTTATTATGAAAATTGAAATAGAAATTGATACGGCTTTACAGGAAAGTGAATTGCGTATCCGCTGTCCTGAAATCAATGAGGAGATTACCCTGATTCAAAAAATGATTTCGGAACTGGATAACAGCCAGACACAGATGATTTTCTATCAAAATGATACGGAATTCTATTTTCATGTAAGCAGAGTCCTGTTTTTTGAGACTGCAGACAAGGGCATCTTTGCCCATACAACCGATGATGAATTTCTGGTAGAATATAAGCTTTATGAACTGGAAGAGCTTCTCCCCCCTTATTTTATGAGAATCTCAAAATCCACCATATTAAACACCACAAAGGTTTACAGCATCACACGCAGCCCCACTGCCTCCAGCAGAGTGGAATTTCAAAACTCCTATAAAAAGGTCTATGTATCAAGAAACTACTATAAGCTTTTAAAATGGAAGCTGGATCACCAGCACATGGAACGATAAAAAAGAGAGGTAAAATCAATATGCAAAAAAATAGATTATTTTGGGGAATTATGTTTCTCCTGGCAGCAGCATTTGTAATAATCGGAAAACTGGGCTATCTTGGAAGCTTCAGCCCATTTTCCTTAGTTTTCACTGTATTTATGCTGGCCATCATCGTGAAAAGCATTCCGCGTCTGAATTTTTCAGGAATCTTATTTCCAATTGCATTCCTGTGTATCACTTATGACAAGGTCCTGGGGATCGAGAGTCTCACCCCCTGGACTGTCCTTGCAGTAGCACTCCTTGGAAGCATCGGGTTGTCGTTACTGTTTCACAAGAAGAACCATTATTGGTATAACCATCATCATAAATACAACAGCTTTAATCAGGATCCACGGGTGGAAGTGATCGATGCAGAAGACAATGACCATGTAAAACAAAGCACCACGTTTGGAGCCAGCACAAAATATATAAACTCAGATAATTTTAAACAGGCGGATTTAGACTGCAGCTTTGGCTCCATACAGGTTTATTTTAATAAAGCACACGTGGAAACAGAGGCCATTGTGCAAATTAGCGGTAACTTCTGCGGAATCGAACTTTATGTTCCGAAAGAATGGCGGGTGGAAAATGAGATCGAATCCGTGGTCGGTGGAGTTAGTGAGAAAGGGAGAGGGTTTGTGACCAGTGATACTGCACCCGTATTAAAACTGGTGGGAGAACTTAATTTTGCAGGAGTAGAAATTATTTATATCTAATAAAAACAAAAGTTGCTCCGGTCACGATGGCCGGAGCATTTTTCATGCATACTGTTTCTTATTATCTGGCACAATTATCTGCGGTGCCAATCAGAATTTTCAGACCGTGCTCCAATTCCGTAATTACATAGGTAAGACATTCTTCCACGGCTTTGGGACTTCCTGGCAGATTTAATATTAACGTTGATTTCCGGATCCCGCAGGCAGCCCTTGATAACATGGAACGCTTAGTGATCTGCAGACTGTAGGCACGCATTGCTTCCGGAATTCCAGGCACCATACGTTCGGCAACCTTTTGGGTGGCTTCAGGCATACAGTCTCTTTTGGAGAAACCAGTTCCACCAGTTGTCAAAATAAGATCCGCTCTGTTATTATCGCAAATATATTTCATCTCATCACATAACATGGTCATGTCGTCAGGAAGAATTGTCTGATGAACGACTTCGTATCCATATTCTTTCACAATCCGGCAGATAACAAATCCGCTAATGTCTTCTCTTTCTCCCGAAAATCCGGAATCGCTTGAGGTTATTACTGCCACCCGTAATTTATCTGTCTTTGGTTTTTCTATCCCTTCATCCAATACGGTCAGATCATCACCCTCCCGAATGATGCCTCCCGATAACACTCGGGCAAATACTCCCTCTCTCGGCATGATACAATCCCCCATTTTCTGATAGATCTCACAGCCGGTATGGCACTCTTTTCCAATCTGGGTAAGTTCTAAGAGAACGTCATTGCATTGAAACCTGGTGCCTACCGGCAGGGAACGAAAATCAATTCCATCTACAATCAAATTTTCACCAAAGGCGCCTTCTTCCAACTGGGCACCTCTTTCTTTAAATGCCTCAATCTTTTCATTGGACAGCAGGCTGACCTGTCTGTGCCATTTTCCAGCATGGGCATCTCCTTTTATACCATATTCTTTTATGAATTCTGCGCAGTGAATATTTTTCTTCTGAGTCCCTTTTTTTTCGCTGATGCAGACTGCAATAATTTTTCCCATAGGTATTTCTTCTTATCCTCCTATTTTTGACATGCCGTCAGTCTCATAAATTCCCTGTGGATTGTCTCCTGTAAAATTGTGGCTGACCGGCTTTTCATAAATTGTCTGTTTAATCATCTGCTCCAACACAGAATCTTCCTCATTGGTTCTTAATAAAGTTTTTAAGTCCGTTCCATGATCGTATTGCAGGCAGGTTTTTAAATACCCCTGGGAAGTAAGCCTTACCCGGTTGCATTCATTGCAGAATTTATGGGAACGTGCACTGATAAAACCGATCTTGCCTTTAAACCCGGGCACACGGTAATAATGAGCCGGTCCATTTCCAATTACTGTATCCACAGGTTCTAACTGCCCATACGCTTCTTTAAGGACTGCAGTGATGTTCTCTTCACTATAATAGGAGAAATTTTTTCCTAACCCAATTGGCATCATCTCGATAAAGCGAACCCCCAGCCTGGAATCCCTGGCCAGACCGGCAATTCTAATGATATCTTCCTTATCTGTATCCTCAAACGGGACGCAATTAATCTTTACTTTTAAATTTTGATATTCCAGTGCTTTTTCTATTGCAGACAGTACATCTGTTAAAGCATCTTTCCTGGTAATCCGCTCATACTTTAACGGATTCAGAGTATCCAGACTTATATTAACGCCATCCAAACCAGAAGCCATCAGCTCCGGCAGGTACTTCTCCAGTAACAGTCCATTGGTTGTTAAGGTAACTGCTTCCATTCCGTCCAGTGCTTTCAGCTGTCTGATGAGAATTGTAATATCTTTTCTTACTAAAGGTTCTCCGCCAGTAATCTTAACTTTATTAATACCAAATTTTAGAAAGCACCGGCAGAGCCGCACAATCTCATCATAGGTCAGAATCTCTTCGTGGGGAATAGAGGGCACTCCCTCCTCAGGCATACAATAAATACAGCGAAGATTGCATCTGTCTGTTACGGATATGCGAATATAATCGATCTTTCGTTCCCATTGATCTTTCATTCCAGGTCCTTTCCGTTAAATATATCTCCGCTTTTTCCTCCGGTCTTTTTCTCAAGAAAAATATCCGTTATTTCCATATTCTTATCAATTGCTTTACACATATCATAAACCGTAAGCAGCGCTACCGTAACTCCCGTGAGTGCTTCCATCTCAACACCGGTTTTTCCCTCGGTTTTAACAAGGCATACAGCCTGAATACTACCGGTTTCTTTATGAACCTCAAAATCTATCTGGCATTTGTTTATCGCCAGGGGGTGGCACATGGGAATGAGGGAAGAAGTGTTTTTTACCGCCATAATCCCGGCTACCCTGGCTACACCAAGAACATCTCCCTTTTTTACCGTATGATTTAAAATTGCTTCCATGACATCAGCATTTACCATAATCCTGCCTTTTGCAACTGCAGTACGGGCAGTGATATCTTTATTTGATACATCCACCATAACCGCATTGCCATGGTCATCAAAGTGTGTTAATTCTCCCATTTTATTACCACCTCATCTTCTGGTTATTTATTTTACATGGCGCCGCATCCGGCCCCCGTGAATATTCATTTCTTTCATCACCACTGCATCCGGCACTAATTCATAAAGTACATAATTGTCCCATTCGCCCTCCAAATATCAGATACCATTTTCATATTCATTCAATTCTAAGGCAGAATCCTGTTTTGTGCAATCATTTACTCTTATTATATGAGATTCAATCTTGAAAAAGCATGATACAAGCCGTCTTTATCTACATCGTCTGTAATAAAATCTGCCACCTTTTTAATTTCATCTCCACCGCTGCCCATTGCTACACCATACGCACAGGCTTCCAACATGGGTATATCGACTTTTGCATCTCCAAATGCGATAGTATCTGATTTGTCTGCATTCAGGTAATGCAGCAAATGCTCTATGGCTTTTCCTTTTGTAATCCCCTTTACTCCCAGATCACCAAAGAGAGCCTCTTCTCCTCTTCCCCCCCATGTTCCTGATTCCAGATCGGGAAACTGCGCTCTTGTGTCAAGAAAATCCTGATAGGAATGAAGCATGTAACTGACTTTATTTAAATCTTCCCGGTATAACTCTCCTCCGAAAATCATATCCGGAAATATACTTCTGACCGTTACACGATCAGCACCGTCAATTCCTTTTCTTCGGGCATATTCCTTCAGGGATGCATCTGCCCTTGATTCAAAGTTCTCACTGGCAAACAGTCCGTTATTGCTTTCCAAATAAAACTCCAGCTTTCTGTCATGCAGCCAGTCAACAATACGCTTGCTTTCCTCTTTTGAAATTAACCGGTGCAGAACCACATTTCCATGATCCTCTACATAGCTTCCGTTCCCACCAATCATGCCATCCAAACCAATATCCCAGATGTCCTGATATATTTCCGCTTTGCTGCGTCCAGTACAGATGTAGACTCTGTGTCCGTTTTTTCTTGCTCTTCTGACCGCTTCCACGGCCGAATCCGGCAGATTGGTCTCATAGTCCACCAATGTTCCATCTACATCTATAAACAGTATTTTTCCCATGATATCACCTCTCTTCTTCGCAGTACTCCAAAAATAATTTCTTATGGAATCCGCCCCGGTGTATTAACTTTTCTACCCTCTTTTCTTCCAGCTCCTCTATGCTGTATCCCCGTGCAATGCAAATTGCATACAAAACTTCCAGAACATCTGCCATTTCCTCCAGGCTTTTGTCTGCCTGATATTCATTTACTTCTTCAAATAATTTTTCATCCAGAGCGGTCAGATATTCTGCCTCTGTCAGTATATGATATTTTGCCTTGCGTCCACTATTTTCAATTATATCCGGAATCTTATCTCTTACCAGTTTATTTTGATCAACCAAATGTTTGTACCTTCCTTAATTTAATTTCGCTCTTCAGCATACTCTTATTATACTACCAAAGCTTTTTCTATAAAAGAAAAAGAAAAACCGCTGCCATTTCAGTAGTCTGTGTTGACATGACACGAATAAGGCAGTGGTTTATTTTTAACTGTTATACTTACACTTTTTTCTCATACATTTTTTCTATGTGCTCCGCCGCACCTGACAGATAATCACAGGAAAATCGTTCAAACTCTCCCTTATCTACCAGACTTGCAAGTACTGGATCAATGGGTATTCTTCCTAAAATATCAACACCCGTTTCTTCAGCTATTTCACCCAGTTTGCTCTCTCCAAATATAGGAATTTCTTTTCCGCAATCCGGACATTTCACGTAACTCATATTTTCTACATAGCCAAGAATGGGAATATTCATTAATTTAGCCATGTTATAGGCTTTCTTCACAATCATGGAAACCAGATCCTGAGGTGAGGAAACAATAACAATTCCGTCCAGAGGAATGGACTGAAATACTGTTAGGGGGACGTCACCCGTTCCCGGCGGCATATCAATAAAAAGATAGTCTAATTCATCCCATACCACATCTGTCCAGAACTGTTTCACCGTGCCAGCCAGAATAGGCCCCCTCCATACAACGGGAGAATCTTCTTTATCCAGCAGCAGATTTACAGACATTATTTTTATGTTATTTACTGTTAATTCCGGAAGTAATCCCAGTTCATTTGCAGATGCTTTTTCATTTATCCCAAACATTCTCGGAATGGAGGGGCCAGTAATATCTGCATCTAAGATACCCACACGGTATCCTTTTCTATTCAACAAAACCGCTAGCATTGCCGTTACAAATGATTTTCCTACTCCGCCTTTACCGCTGACGATACCAATTACATTTTTTATGGAACTGTACTGGTTTAACTGCTCCAGCATGCTTTCTTTGCTATGCTCACAGCCTGCACAGGATTCCCTGGTACAGCTGCTGTTTGAACAACCCCTTGCATCTTCGCTCATATTCTCTTCTCCTGTCTTTTCCTTTGCTAATTATATTAATACTATTTTTGACATATGTCAATATTTAGCATTTTCATAATGAAAAATATAATCATTAATTTTTACATGAAACTTTTCTGCGATTGCCGGACATTTTGCTTTCAGCAGAAAAAACAAATTTCCTTTTTCTCCTGAAAGAGCTTCAAAGTTCCCCTGTCCTTTGCTGATTATAACGTCGGAGCTATTATAAATATCAACAAACTCAGGGCTGCAGTCAGCTAAAATTGTCCCTGGAGATGCGCAGCCGGTGGAAATAACCCGAGCAACCATATGAAGTCCCGAATCCATTGCCTCTTTTTCTGTCACATCATTAATAATTGGTTCCTCCCGCACCCCATAGGTAATTGCTGCATCAGGAAAACTCTATATTCAGCCAGCCTGAGCTCATAAAGAAAAGATTGAGGCAACAATTGTGTCTCAATCTTTTCTTTATCTATTTCTTTTTTGCATCTGCAATATAAAAATAATTATTAAAATCTGTGATCTGGATATCTTTAAATCCCGTCCTCTGAAGATTTCTTTTTAAAATATTCTTATCCAGCCGGTGATCAGCGGGCGGTCCGTAGTCACTGTCTTTCCTGATCCATTCAATGATAATGATACGTCCGTCAGGATACAGAATCCGACTTGCTTCCTTTAAAAATTTCTCACGCATCTTCACTTCATGCATTACGGTACATAAAAAAGCAACATCAACGGATTTATCCTCTAAAATCAAACGGTATTCCTGTGTCACAACCGGGCGCACATTTTTTATATTTCGTTCCAGCATTCCTGCTTCTACATCATCAAGCATCTCTTTTTCTATATCCAAAGCATATACAATTCCCTCTTCGCCTACTGCCTCGGATAATGGGAAAGTAAAAAAACCAATTCCACAGCCAATATCTGCAACAACATCCGATTCTTTTATCCCTACTGTTTTCAGGATCTCTTTTGCAGGCAATACTTCTCTGCGTTTTGGACTGTCCAGCTTACTCTTATTTATAACTTTAAACTTGTGTGCCATATCTTGCTCCAATCGTACTATTTTTTACTGGAGCATTGATAAAAGCGTCTGCTTGGACTGGACACCAACTGTGCTTTTTACCACTTTTCCCTCTTTCATAACCACTAAGGTAGGAATGCTCATAACCTTAAAAGCCTGGGCAAGTTCCTGCTCCTCATCCACATTAATTTTGCCGACTCTTGCCACTTCTGCTGTTTCTGCAGCTACCTGCTCAACAACGGGTCCCACCATCTTGCACGGACCGCACCAGGATGCCCAGAAGTCAAGTAAAATGGGTTTATCTGACTGCATTACCTCCTTCTCAAAATTTTCCTTCGTTATTTTCAATACGCTCATCGTATATGCTCCTTTCCGTTTATAACAACTATGTTTTTGATAATGTTATTTTACCTCAAAAAAATAATTATTTCTGTGATGATGTCACGGAGCGTTTACAAGGCACCTCCCCTTAGTTTATAAAATGTGTTATACTATCATCAAAACCGACTGTTATGCAACGTCTAATCAGAAAGGTGATTTTGATGAAAAACAAAGCAATTATAATGATTGTCTGTATTCTTATCCTGTCAGGCTGCGCGAAAGCCAATAACAGTCATTCAGAGAAAGCTGCAGACACAAAGCCAGAAACTGTGGATCAGGCCAGTACAACTGCGATTTCACAAACGGAGGCCGAAAATTACGAAGGGTACTCTGGTCTTTGGACTGAAAGCAGTTTCAGTCATGAAGAGGTTCTCTCCTATGGTGGTTTAGAATTTTCTTTTCAGGTCACTGATAAAACTAATTTTAACGGATACTTGTTTATGCAACAGGGCACCACCGAACGCATTGCGGAAATTGATAACATTACTGGTAAGATCATCAATGGGGAATTGAACTATAAATATGACGATGACGGCTGGGGCGGTTCTGGAATTCTTCATATTACATTCACCAGGGACGATGCCATTCAGATTGAGATACAAGATTATAAAATGAAAGATACCAATTTATCTGGATATGGATTTTCCGGTGTATATAAGCTGGAGCGCGGGATACAGAACAAAGAAACTACAGCCAGCCAAACAACAGAACCAGATATATTCGACATAGTGTATAAAAAATATTACGCCTCCTGGACGGAAAGGGAAATGCAAAATGCAATTGCTGAGCGAAAACAATACCGTGATCAATGTTCTTTCTATCCAGAAGTCTCCAATTATTTAGAAAATGTGCGGGAGGTAAGGGATATTTCTTCTGTTGTGGAACCTTTATTTTTCACAGATTTGAAAATTTATCAAAAACAGGACTTTGATCAGGTTCCTCCATTAATCATACATCTGGCCAAAAATGAGATTTATGCAAGGCATGGTTATATTTTTAAGAATGAAGATTTAAATAACTATTTTAAAGGACAGATTTGGTACGAACCGTCAATCACAGCTGAAAATTTTAAAGACAGTGTGTTTAACAAAAACGAGCAGGTAAATTTGAAGCTGTTATCCAGTATGGATACTTACAAATAAAGGAGCATAAAGAAGGGAAGGGTGAGGTACCAAATCCAATATCATTCTTCCCTTATGGAGTATTAATTCCAAAACCAGTTAATCCGGAAGTGGTAAAAATTAACGAACCTTAATTTTATTACCCCTTCTGATAGTGCCATCGCTGTTCCATTCTGTATACACATAAGGAGCACCGCCCGTTGTTCCGTTTTCGGTAAAATTATAGGTGGTTTCATTATAGGTATAGGGTCCGGTCACCATTTTCAGTGAATTGGTGTTAAAGTAGTATACATTACCATTTATTTTCATAATTCCACCCTGAAGCTCACCAGTATCAGTTGTGAAATACCAGGAATCATCCCTTTGAATCCATCCAGTACGCATAAGCTCATCATTTCCAAAAAAGTACCAATGACCTTTAAAGTTGACCCAGTTATTTATACAATAATCGCCAGACCCCCATCTATATTTTACCCCCTGTGGAGTGCTTTCGAAACCAGCCGCAAATGTTGACATTGCACTTCCTATCGTTAAAGCCATAGATATGGCTGTAACTATTAAACACCTTTTTTTCAAAGCTTCTGACCTCCTTATAAATGTTTATTCTGATCCGGATCTGCCTAGAGTATATATTTAATTGTAGTTATAAGTCAATGAAGTTTATTTTTTTGTAAAAATATGTAAATTATTTGTAAGTAATTGACAGTATTTTATTCTAAAATTTGTTTTATTCGCAGACTAATACTATATTTACAATGACGTCCGTACATGATAAATGGAATAAAAATACACGTGGCAATTAATGCCATTACTATAAAAAATAAGGCTGAAAACGGATATATGAATTTAAAATAACTTATTTTAACCTGAATATATTTAACCATAAAAAGCAATAACAGATTACCGATAGTCAGCAGAAGTCCTGTTATCGTCAGACTGTATAATGCCCCTTCCACAGTAAGCATAATTTTTACTCCTTTTCTGTTTAAACCAATGCTTTCCAGTATGATCAGTTCTTTTTTTCTTGTCAGTATAGTCATAACCATTGTATTGATGTAGTTAATAATACCAATCAATATTAACGCTGTGCTGACGGACATCATAATAATTCTGCTGCCTGCTATATAATTTTTCTGACTTGCTATCACATCAGAATTACAAACAAGATCCAGTAAGTCTTGATTCTGTACATTATTCTTTGTCTGATATTCTAAGTTTTTCTCTTTTACCCAGTTTTTCAGTAAAATTTTCATATTATTTTCCTGCTCTTTTGACACGTTTATCTCAGTTCTCAATAGCTGCCTGGTTAATGTCTTTGATAAACGATTGAATTCCTCTTCCCTTACCAGAAAGTAAATGGTATTCGAACCACGTTCACTTAACTTTAAATCCGGAAAATCCGAAGCTGTGATATCTAAATATCCACAGTTTTTTAATTGTATGGAATTCATATCCGTTATTTTCGTACCTTGCTCAACAATGTCATTAAGAATGACTGTTTCTCCAATTAATTTTTGTTGTTCCTGTTCACTTTCTCCTGAAGCTAAATGACTATGTAAGATGATGGTCCCAGCCCCTTCAGCAAATTCTTTCGTGTCAATGCTCAATTCGTTCTTCGTAATATAGTTCAACAAATGTTCCCATTCCTGATAATCGACTTTTTGCACCACTATAGTATGTTTTTTGTAATCTTTTAACACTTTTAAAACATTTAGCGTTGATCCATCATAAATGGGTAAATATCCATATGTTTTTAATAAATTCTCATTGTTTAAGTCCGATTTATGCATTAAATCTGAAATCATTGATTCCGTTATCAGCTGCTTCTCCGATGAGTCATCACTATTTTCTAAAAGATTGTTAATCGCATTTTGGGTAATCCGTATTTCAAAATCAGGGTTTTGAGATAATCTGTTTAAGGAATCTGTCCCTAAAGCCAGTACACAGGAACCGATTGCTATTCCACAGCCAATTGTTAAAGAAATTACCGTAAAAATAAACTTTTTCTTATCCCGCAGTATATTTCCAATCGCCAGATTTAGAATCGGATTTAAGTTATAATGCCTTTCCTTTTTTGTTACGTTCTCTTTTACTCTCTCCGCCTGCTTTATACCTTTCAATGCCTCAACAGGGCTCATCTTCAGTAATTTATCCACTACTGTTTTTGCTGTGGTAAACATAATTACAGCTGCCAATAAAATGGTTATTACCAGAAAGGTATTATTAAAAGCACGAATTCCCCTGAAATTTCCTTCATTACCAAGATACATATGATTTAATAATTCAGGCAGAAGCTGATACACCACAATTGCGCCGATTCCACCCCCAACTGCACAACCCGCCAGAAATATTCTTAAAACCTGCCGGTATATCATTATTTTAATCTGTCTCCCTGTTACACCTATCACTTCTAAAAGCCCATACTGCTTAATATCATAGTTTAATGAAATAAAAAGAGTATTATAAACAAATATAAACATACTAAAGCCTATTAATAAAATGAATACCATCGCACTGCCAAATCCACCTGCTATGTTTTCCATTGCTCTGTACTGGGCAGTCTCACTACTGTTAAAATATTGGTTATCATCGCTTAAGGATATATTTTGATACAAACTTCTCTCAATCTGTTCCGCTTTCCCGTATTTTGACTTCACATCAATTAAGATCCGGGCTGGATAAAGATCAACCTCCCCCTCCTTACATCTGTTAATGGAAATATAAGCAATCGACTGATCGCTTAAACGATTATGGTAGTCTGTATAATATCCAGACAAAACAAACGACTGCATGCCAGTCAGCTTCTCTTTACTGAGACTATTCCAATAAAACTCTAAATTAATCTTCATACCAATACTGGGATCTGTAATTCCCAAGTATTTTAATGTTTTATCAGATAGCATTATCTCGTCCACATTTTGTGGATAGTTCCCAACTACATCCGTATATGCCGGTTTTATCATAGACTGATATGTAAAATCATCTGTTGCTATACATGTACAGATTTTCTGATTATCTAAAAAAATATTTCCCGCTAATTTTTCTTTACCAACACGTTCCACATACGGAAGATTTCTGATTTTATCCTCTATCTCCATAGTTCCATATTCTAAATAAGAGGATACAGCGATGCCATCCTCTCTTATATTTTTTAATATATCCAGATTTAACTTCCCATACAGGAAGCTAAAAATAATAAATGTTAAACCGATCATAATTGAAACGCCCGAGATTAAAACAGCATCACGCTTTTTATTGTATTTTCTATAGGCATTGTATAGTACTCTTATTCCATTCTGATTAACGTTATATTTATTATTTCCCATCACTAACAATCTTTCCATCCTCTATTTGTATGACTCGGTCTGCTGCCTCTGCTACCTTATTATCATGGGTGACAACAATCATGGTTTGACCAAATTTCTGGCTCATACGTTTCATCAGTTGAATAACATTCGCACTTGTCTTTGAATCCAGATTACCAGTCGGCTCATCTGCAAGAACAATGGCTGGTTTCGTATATAATGTTCTTGCTATTGCAACCCTCTGCTGCTGACCGCCAGATAGTAAATTGGGCATCTGGTATAACTTATCCTCTATTTCAAGTATTTTTGCTATCTCAGTTACTTCGTTTATATCAATTTTTCTTCCATCAAGTTTGGCAGGGAGTATTATATTCTCCAAAACATTGATCACGGGAATCAGGTTGTAATTCTGAAAAACGAAGCCTATATTTTTCAATCTGAATTTTGCTCTTTCCTCATCATTGAAATCTGTAAAATCAGTTTCATTGATAATAACTCTGCCTGAGTCAGGGTTCTCCAATCCACTTATTACGTTGAGCAATGTGGTTTTCCCGCTTCCTGACGAACCAATGATTGAGACAAATTCATTTGGATATATGGTTAGATTAATATCATCCAACACGTTTATAAATAAATTGCCACTTTCATATGTCTTTGTTATGGAAATTAATTGTAATGCTTTCATAAAAAGCCATCTCCTTATTAATCCAGATTCCAATAGGAATCCAAAGGTTTCGTATTTGAATTTAAGTGTCCTATAATCTCTTTATCATCAAAGAAGTAATTAATTACTTCATGATCATTAAATTCTACTAATATAGGAACTGCAGGTATTATTAGATTTTCTTTCTTCAGATCATCTTTCTCCAGAACTGGATGAGTATAAACTGCATATACTTTTCCAAATTCTTTGCCCTCATGTAATTCTGCATATCTCTTATTAACCCATAAAATTTTATAATTTAAAGGAGGATACAACTGTTTAATATCTTTTTCAGTTTTGCCATCGTAAAATTTGATCTCTCCTCCATCAGTTTTTTCTCCAATCTCCACATCATATTTTGCCTCATGCGCATCCCAATCATAATTTTGTATGCCCTTCAACAATTCTGTGTCAACCATAATTACCTTCTCATGACCAGCCAATTCTTCTATGTCTGTTTTTACATTATCGCAATAGGGACAATCTTCCCGATTAAAATATACATAGAAATGTCCGTTGAGACTATATAATTGTTCCAAAGTATATTTAACATTCCTGCTGCCGGCAGTCTCTTCTCTTACCTTTGGCAATAGAAAAAAGGCCCCTCCTCCAATTAATATTAATACAAATAAGACTATAATACCATTCATTATCTTTTTCCTCATGATTACCCCTCCTGATTCTCATAATACTTTCTATAAAGCTGGCTTTTATTCAATAAAGCCTCATGATTTCCCTCTGCAACAATTTGCCCCTTATCCATAACAAAAATCCGATTACAATCCATAATATTATTCAGTCTATGGGTGATAATAATTAATGTTATGTTTGTATCATTCTTCAATGTTTCAATAATTTTACGTTCACTGATAATATCCATGTTGCTTGTCGCCTCATCTAGTATTAAAAAATCCGGATTATATAGTACTGCCCTGGCCAAGGCTATTTTTTGTCTTTGCCCTTTTGAGATATTATTTCCCCGCTCCGTCAATATACTATCATACCCCCTTGGCATATTACTTACAAAATCATGTACCCCCATCATTTTAGCCACAGTAACTAACTGATCCTCTGTAATATTATTCTCGCCCATTAGCAAGTTATCTCTTATACTTCCTGAAAAAATAAAATCCTCTTGTGTCACATATCCAATATGTTTACGCAGGTAATTTAAGCTTAGTTTTAAATGATCCACATTATTGATCAATATTTTTCCTGTTTGTGGCAGATATAACTTCATTAAAAGCTTAGCAATTGTAGTCTTACCACTGCCATTATCTCCCACAATTGCTATATTCTTACCCTTATCAATCTGAACTCCAGCTAGATTTAGTACATCTTTATATGAATTAAAACCAAAGTTAATATTTTTCATTTCAATACACTGGATACCCGTTAAATCATCTCCTAAGCCATACTCCTTTTTGACTCCCATTATTGAATCTAAACGCTCCATTGCTACTTTGGCTATATAATACTCCGGTTGCAAGTTTACTATATTACTAATTGGCATCAGCATATACCTGATTAATATGTTATATGTAATTAGCTCGCCAAGGGATATCATCCCGTGAATCACCTCAAACGTTCCTACACAAAGAATCAAAATCTCACCTACGCTATTAATTACGGTCTTTAATGCAGCCTGATTATTTTCAGCATTACCTAATTGAATAATTAAATTCTGCCATTTAATAAATTTTTCTTTTCCTGTATTAAAAATATCAGTTTGCTTTTGATAAACTTTAATCGTCTCAATTCCATCTAATGAATCAACTAAATGGCTGGTTATAACAGACTGCTGATTCATATGTTTTGCATTTAATACGGAATACTTCTCTCTATAAATAACTATTGAAATAACATAACTAATACACATTATTAATACCAGAATAAACAGTTCTATACTTTTTAAGCATAAAATAATACCCACAATTATTATAAACATAATGTCAACTGGCAGTATTAAGATACTGGTTACTAATATCTCTTGTACTTTACTGGCATCTTGAAATCTGGAAATAATATCGCCACTTTTTCTTGACTCATGAAATGAAAGCGGTAAGTTTAAAATATGATCAAAATAATCTAATGATAACTTTAAACTAATATTCTTACTTATCTCCAATGATAAACTAACTCGTATTTTATTTAAATATGCATTTATAACAGTAAGACCAATAAAAATAGAAGTAATTAAAATAAGTGAATATTCCCATTTTTTTGGTATTATTACATCTATTATTATCTGAAAATAAAATGACATTAGAATACTAAGTAACATTGACAAAAAAGATAAAATAATAATCTTTACAGCATTCTCTTTCTGGAACTGTATGAGTTTCCAAAGTTTTTTATTATTTGTATCTTCAGAATGCTTTGTAAAATCTTTACCTGGTTTTAAAAATATTAATATTCCACTCCAAATATATGGTGTAATTTCTTTCTTATCAGAATTAAAAAAGCTGTCTTTATCAACTGTTAACAGACCCACAGCAGGATCAAAAATTATCAAATTATTTTTTTTAATATTATAGATTACTATAAAATGACCTACACCATTTTCATTGTAGGTATGTGCAATGCATGGCAGGTCAATTTCACTACTGTTAAATTCTTCCGTTTTTTTTGCAGCACTAGCAAGCATACCAAGCCTCTGGGAAGCTTGTATTATATCATTTATATTAATACCTTCTTTATCCATATTTGTATAATTCTGAATCTTAGATAATGATACTCTTTTTCCATAATGCCAAGCTATAGATGCTATGCAGGCACTCGCACAATCAGTCGAATCATACTGTTTAATGCATTTATATCTCATAAGCTTTCGTCCTTTGCCATATAGTTATATCAAAAGGCTAGAATCTTTAAAAATAAAGATTCTAGCCCAAAATAAATACAGGACTTTTTAGAGGTCACAGCACTCATACACAAACTGTATATATTTTTTAGCCTTTTCGTAATCTGAATCCTTATATTTTTTTACATTGTCCTGAAACTTTTTCTTACTTGAAGGACAGCAAAAATAATATCCATAGTCAGAATTACAGGCTCCCCCTTTCACCAAATTGAGTTCCTCATTTGTTAAGCTGATCATTCCACTCATTTTAGTTACCTCCTTATTTTTTTTATATCAATGGATTTGAATCCATTCATATTAGTGGTATATATATTAAGGTAACATTAAACCTGTATGATCCATTAATGATGTAGAAAAAGCGATACTAATCGTCATTTTTTCTAATATTGGTATCTAATTTATGATTTCTTTTTCTTGTAAAATTAATTATTATATTATAAAAAATTTTTCTCGGAAGGAACGCAGCTATAAACCGGATTATTTTTGCCTCCGAACCTGGCACACTTACTACCCGCCCCTTCTTTAAGTCTTTCATTGCCAAACGAACGATTTCCTGAGGATCCATGAATTTCATAAAGCCATTTTTCTTCTTGACCACTTTCATTCCTGCACTTTCATGAAAATCTGAATCGATAAAGCCAGGGCATACCACCTGAACTCGAATAGCGGTATCAATCAGTTCCATATAAAGCCCCTCCGTAAAATTAAGTATAAATAATTTGGTTGAAGAATATAGAACGTTTCTTGGCATTACTGCAAAGGCACCATCGGAAGAAATATTAATAATAGTCCCCTTATGTCTGGGCAGCATCTGCTTTAATATATTTTGGGTTAATAGAACGACTGCATTCATTTGTAGAAACATAATGCGATCCACATCTTCTTTTGGTACTTCTGAAAATACAGGCTTCAGCCCAAATCCTGCATTATTTACTAATACCTCAATCTCTTCTTCCTTGATTTCATTAAGAAGGAGGTTTAAACCTTCTTCCTTCGCCAGATCAACTATTACTACTTTCACTTTTACATGATATGTGTTTTCTATATAGTTTGCATTTTCTATTATCTTATTTTCTCTTCTTCCTGTAATAATAAGATTGTATCCTCTTTTCGCATATTCCTTTGCATATGCCAAACCAAGTCCACTGGTTGCTCCCGTAATTAATACCGCATGTTTCATAATTTTTCTCCTTTATCATCTATTGATTGCAATTCATTGACTGTTATTCATTCGATAATCAATTTTTTACCCCGGCAATATTCCGGGGTATTTACTAGTTCAATAATAAATTGATAACCGAGATGACCTTATCCGCTTTTTCTTCTGCTGTCAGAGAATCATCATTAATAATTGGTGACTGCCCATATACAATAAACTTTGATATGCTTTCAGGATCTTTCACATTCAACTGTCCATTCCTGTTAAGGCGGACAATAAACTCTTTTATATATGGCTGAACTTTATCATTCATCTTAATTTCCAATTGCTTATGAAATAGCTGGTTTCCATCTTTATGAAAAAAATCATGATACTTTTCTTTTCCATCATTTCTGATGAAGGCATCTACTATTTTTTGATAGTACACATTCAACGATTCCTCATCCCTTTGCAGAATTTCAATTATGGGAGAGATACACTCTTCTGCATAGAGTG
This sequence comes from Lacrimispora xylanisolvens, assembly GCF_002934545.1. Classification (GTDB taxonomy): domain Bacteria; phylum Bacillota; class Clostridia; order Lachnospirales; family Lachnospiraceae; genus Lacrimispora; species Lacrimispora xylanisolvens. The sequence goes on along the minus strand of NZ_PTJA01000002.1, from coordinate 11,213 downwards.
TTAAGGCATACTCATATAATTCGTACTTTGATTTAAAATAGTTATAGCAAAGACCTGGAACAACATGGACTGCTCTTGCAATATCTTTCATGGAAGTTGCTTCATAACCTTTTTCACAAAATAATCTCATGGCGTTATCTGCAATTTCACGCTTACGGACTTCTGGTTCTTTTGATATTCTCATTTTCCGCCTCCTGCAATCGCATTATAGCACTCCAGTGAATAACAGTCAATGAGCCCCATTCAATTATATTTACAAATTTCCAGAAAAAAGATACCGATAAGAAATATAACTGCATCTTCCAATCAATGATCCACACGCAAAGCTCATAAGTCCGACTCCAATTATATCACTGCCTGCATCCCCTATGAATTTCAGTCCCCATTTCGCTAGGATAACTAAAATATAGATAAGAAGGCTTAAATAGGATTCTTTATAGTACATTTTTTCGTCTGAATCTCTTTCATACTTTAAAGATCCCCCTCTCATCAAGCCAACACACAAACCTATAATTCCAAAGACAGCTAATGCCATCATCATTTCAGATGAGTAAGAAAAATTCTGCTTTCCATAATCTTCTAACATCATTCCAATAAATAAAACAGGCATAATCCATAGATTTGGAAATTTAATTAGTTTTGTTTTCCCTTTCGAAACATTGGATATTTTTAAAAGCAACAGAATCACAATCCCATACGACATTGTCATGATACAATTCCCTCTCTCACAAATACCGCTTTTTTTCTAAGAATCAGCGTGATTGCTTTTGCCAGGAAAAAGCCTGTAAATATATAAAGAGCAGTGAGTCCGATATATTCCCCACTATTTAAATTGACTTCTCCGCCAGCAATTGTTTCAAACCATGGTAACACCAAAACTCTCACTGGAATAAAAACAAGCCAGAACGACATTCCAAGCATGGTCCCTTCTGTAAAGGCTTTATGGTCTGCAATGGTGATTCTGGCAAGTATGCCTTGCAGGATACCAATGGCGAGTCCAACAAAAATCCTGAAAGAAAGTCCGGTTACTACTGAGTGCAGGAACCTGCAATGAATATATCGCTCAATGGAAACCAGCATAAAAATCACAAATGGAATAAAAATCCTCCCATTAATTTCCTGTTTCTTAAAATGATTTGTGACAAAAAAAGCAAATACTGCAATTGAAATAATAACAGTGATTATCTGCTGCATAGATTATCTCCTCTTCCTGATTCCTTTAATTTTTATAGTAAAAGCTTATCAGGAATTGCTATGCTTTTCATCTACCTTAAGTCATATGGAAGGTCACAAAACAATTAATTGTCCATGACTTTGGTCATATATACCATCAATTGCTTCCGATTTTCCATCCCCAGCTTGTCCAGTATTTTGGTCACATGATTTTTTACAGTTCCCTCTGACACAAACACCTTGGAAGCGATTTCCCGGTTTGTATTTCCCTGCATGACCATACATGCGATTTCAAATTCACGGCTTGTAAGTTCCTGCAATACTTCCGGTCTCTTACCTGAATTTTCTGTTACTGGATTTGCGTCTGGTTCATCTGCCCCGATTCCGCCTTTATTCAGCCGCAGCGCTGATACTACAGTCTCCGTAACCCTTGGGTGGAGCAGCATTCCTCCCTTTGCAATGGTCTTTATTGCATGGATCAGATCATCTGGATCGGAATCTTTTAACAGATATCCGTCTGCTCCATTCTCCAATGCATGAAAAATATATTCTTCATCTTCAAATGTTGTTAAAATCAGTACTTTTACATCAGGATATTTCTTTTTTGCCATCAGTGTTGCTTCTACCCCATCCATGCGGGGCATTCGAATATCCATAAGAATCACATCACAGGATAGCTGTTCCATTTTATCGATTAAATCAATTCCATCCGCTGCTTCTTCTACCAGCTTAAGCTCTGAATCCAGGCCGATTACATACCGTAGTCCATGACGAATAATGGGCTGATCATCTGTATTATTATTCGAATCACCGAATCGTTCCTCCTGACTGAATTTAATCTCTACTTTTAAAGAAAATCCGTTGTTCTCCGTACTATTTAGTGTACAGACACCATTCCATTTCTTCATACGTTCCTCAATTCCAAGAATTCCATAAGATTTATGGATGGTATCCGCTCCTACTCCATCATCTTTCACAGAAAACTCCAGACCCCCATCCGTCATGGTTAATGCAATCCAGATATGCTTTGCATCCGAATATTTCATGGAATTTGTGATACTTTCCCGAATTAATTTATAGATATCTTCCTTTAAGCCCAAATCAACTTTGTCTATTCTTTCATCACAATCGAGATGAATCTCCTGACTCTCGGTTTGAACTATGGATTGAATCAACTGCTCCAGTGCGGCCTTTAAATCAGAATACTTACTATTTTCTTTAAGCCGATATACTGTATTTCGCAGCTGTAAAATACTGTCCTGTATTACTTCATTCAAGGAAGAAAGGATTTCCTTCTCTTTTTCAGGATTGATTGCAATGTATTTTTCCAGCACCTTAACATACATCTTTACTGCAACTAAGGTGTGCCCGATAGAATCATGCAATTCCTGCGCAATCGCCTCCCGTTCCCTGCTTCTTGCCAATTCCTCATTTAGTTGCTGCTGTTGCTTTAACAATTCATTTTTTTCATTTAACTGGTGATTCAGCAACTCTAATTTTTCTTTCTGCTTAATTTGCTCCATGATGAGGATACAGATAAATACACCGATAAGAAAATATACAATATCATACCCCACATAGGACCAGGCAGTTTCCGTGCTGCCTTCCTTTAAAAATCGTCCTAAATCCGTTAGCAGATAACTTACTCCGTATAAGCCCAGCAAATTGGCGGGTATTTGCTTTCTATCATAAAACAGCAGTTCAATTAAAATAATATAGATATAAATATATGTGCCTGCAATATATTTTAAAATGCAGGCTGTACCCATGGAGAATAAAATGGATGCTATGGCTTTTGTGTCCCAGGTTACCTCTGGGTTGTTATTTCTTAATTCCTTTTTTCTATAAAAATCATTGCAAGTACTTAAAGTATATAAAATTATCAGAACGATTATTCTGTCTCTCCCAGCCGCAAAAATATTGATGTAAACAAGCACGGAAAAGAATGCTTTTATGATGAGTGAGTTATATTTATTAATTTTCATGATTTTCTCCCCCATTTCCCCATCAGAGGATTGGATTTTGTAATTGTATCACATAAATAAATGGGGTTCAATGTGGTGGTCCTGTCATGTTACAGCTATTGTAATTTATTTATCTTTGCGAAATTGGTTTGGCGTCTTTTGATATCTCTGTTTAAAAAGCCGGATAAAATGCTCTACGTTGTGATAACCAACCGCTTCAGATATATCTTCAATCAAAAGATTACTGGAACAAAGCATGCTGCGTGCTTTTTCTAATCTTATCTCCTGTAAAATAGAGCGAAATGATTTCCCTGTTTTATGTGTTATATATTTTGACAGATATGTTTTAGTTAAATGGAATTTTTGCGATAAATCAGCAATTGTAACCCTTTCACAGTTATTTTCAATATACTGCAGTATCTGAGTCATACGGGTATCAGCTTTTTGACAATCTCGTATTATTTCAATTTCAGCCGGGTCACATCTTAATAAATAGCACAACAAAATTTCAAAAAGATTATTCATGACATTTTGAAACCCTGCATATTGATTGTAGTTCTCCTGGTACATCTGAAGGAACACATTTTTGATCTCCTCATCTGAATCCATATGAAACAATAAGACACTCCCCCCATTTTGAGAATATAACGCATTGAGAAAAAAGTCTGAGGTCAGACTATTTCCCGCTAAGCATCGGAAAAACTCTTTCCGGAATGTGCTTTTGCGGACAGTCATCTGCAGGGCTATTGTTTCCTCCATAACATAGGGCGTATGAAGAATTCCAGGCGAGATAAAGCAGACATCGCCTGGTTGTAAGGTTAAGGGATTCTCTCCGATTTCTATTTGCATATTATTATCTACAACATATACAATTTCAAAGAAATCATGAATTGCGGAAAGATGAGGCATAAGACGACAGTATTTTTCAATATAAATATCTGTCTCCAGGCTCTCCCACATGGATTCCTCACCGTTAAATGCTTCATATGATTTGGGGAGTATTTCCTTTATATAGATTCTTTCTTTTATTAGCCTGGCCGGATCGTGCTGTTCCAGAAAATGCTTTAAAGCTTCTTTGTCATTGTAAATCGAGGCATAATGGTGATAAAAGATTTCCTTGTCATTATACTCTTTTAAATGCTGCATCACTTCACTCTTAGCTATCTTTTTGTCATTCATCCGCTGAATTCTCCCAATAATCGATTCATAGCAATGGCCAGTGCAAACGCTGATGCTTTTATAATATCACGATTGATTCCAACACCCCAGTATTGTTTTCCATTTTTTTGAATTCCTATATAAGCGGAAGCTAAAGCAGATGAGTCTGCTCCCATAGAATGTTCTTCGTATACTTCTAAGTCATATTCTACGGAAAAATGTTTCTTTAATGCATTGCTGATTGCATCAAGGCTGCCTGCTCCGTGACCTTTTACACCGATTGTATTATCATCCTGTAATATGGTAAGAAAAGCTTCATTTGCTTCTTCTACATTAACTTTTATGGATTGGATTTGAAATGCAGGAAAGTATTCAACGTATTGCTGCCTGAATAATTGATATATTTCTTCCGTTGACAACTCTTTACTATCTCTGTCTGATACTTTTTTTACAAAATATCCGAATTCTTCATTCATTCGATATGGCATATGAATACCATAAGCATTTTCCAGTATATAACCGATTCCCCCTTTACCAGACTGACTGTTAATACGGATAACATCGGTTTCATAATTTCTTCCCAAGTCGGAGGGGTCTACTGGAATATACGGCACATCCCACTTCTGCATTTTTTCCTGTTCCCGATATTTCATTCCTTTTGAAATTGCATCCTGATGGGATCCTGAAAATGCTGTAAAAACAAGGGAACCTGAGTATGGCTGTCTTTCAGAAATTGACATTTTTGTTAAACGCTTATAAGTATCACAAATCTGATTCATATTACTGAAATTCAATTCAGGATCTACTCCCTGTGTATACAGATTCATGGCCACTGTGATAAGATCAACATTTCCCGTGCGTTCTCCATTTCCAAAAAGAGTCCCTTCCACACGCTGAGCACCGGCTAAGATTCCATACTCCGCGTCACAGACACCACAACCTCTGTCATTATGAGGATGAATGGATAAAACAACAGAATCTCTGTCCAACAGATTATTGTTGATATACTCCAATTGACTGGCGTAGATGTGTGGCATGGCGTTCTCTACCGTTGTTGGAATATTGATATTTGCTTTATGATTGGGCGCAGGCTTCCATATTTCTAAGACACTGTTGCAAATATCAAGGGCATAGTCAACCTCTGTTCCCGGAAAACTTTCAGGACTGTATTGAAAATAGAAATCCCCCATTGTTTCTTCAGCCAGTTTCTTAAATAATCTGGCTCCGTCAACTGCCAGCTTCTTAATATCTTCTTTTGATTTATGGAATACCTGCCTGCGCTGGGCTTCTGATGTGGAATTATACAAATGCACAATGGCTTTTGGAACGCCATCCAGTGCCTCAAAGGTTCTGCGGATAATGTGCTCTCTTGCCTGAGTAATTACCTGAATCGTAACATCTTCCGGAATCATTTTATTTTCGATTAATGTCCTTAAAAACTGATAATCTGTTTCCGAAGCGGCTGGAAATGCCACTTCAATTTCTTTAAATCCAATCTCCAATAACATTTGATACATCTCGAGTTTTTCCTGTAATGTCATGGGAATGGGTAATGCCTGATTTCCATCTCTTAAATCCACACTGCACCAGACTGGTGCTTTCTCAATTGATTCCTTTTTTACCCAATCATAAGAGATCACTGGGGGTAAATAGAATTTTTTCTCATATTTCTGATGACTAAACATAATTCATTCCTCCTTCATGATAATAAAAAAAGCCTCACATCTCCGGCAATCTGCCAGGGAGACGAAAGACTTGATCTTACGCGGTACCACTCCGATTCATAACAATTCAGTTATGCGCTTATCAGGATACGGGCAATGATGCCTTATATCCGCCCCATGTAACGGTGGGTTTTCCGATCTTAGCTACTCTCTGATTGGAACAAACCATAATCCGATTTGACTAAGACTGCTCAAAGGTGAGTTCTCTGTATTCCTTCTATTGCTTCGCATCAACCAGCAACTTTCTGAAACCAGTTTACAGATACTAATCCTTTTCTTTGCATTTTCAATATTTATTTTCCTTATACTATCAGATAGAGGGTTGACTGTCCAGTGGGGAATGTGTCATTATGAATTGATGTTTTGTGCACTTATTTTATATATGGGATCTATTTATATCACACAGAAGCGATAATATAGTAACTATTTTTTTGCAAGAAAATATTTTTTTATGTTATACTAATTCAATATCGGTAAAAAGCAATGAAAGGATGATTAATTATGCCTTGTGATAAATTCTGCCCTATTGAGCATACGGTCAATCTGATTGGGCATAAATGGAAGGTTCTTATATTACGAAATTTATTTAATTCCGGCACCCAGAGATTCATTGAGTTAAGTAAGGGAATTAATGGAATCAGTCAGAAAATGCTGACACAGCAGCTTCGGCAATTGGAAGCGGATGGAATCATTTGTAGAACGGTATATCCCGAAGTTCCTCCAAAGGTAGAGTACTCCCTGACGGAACTTGGAAAATCATTAGGTCCCATTCTGGAAGAGATGAATCAATGGGGGAAAAAACATATGGCACAAATTGATGCTGATGCTGATAAATAATGATATATAATTTACTAAGGGAAAGGGGGTCAGGCAGTTTACTGTAACTGTCTGACCCCCTATTTAGATTCATTCAACAACTTCATTATTTTTTATTCATTAGAATTAACCCGATAATACTGATACATACTCCAATGGTATTCACAGGAGAAATTTTTGTTTTATAAAAAATAATTCCAATGATAATTAACATAATTGTTGAAATTATACTTACAAAAAGAGGAGCAACAGCTATATTCCAGCCACTTCTATAAAGATACAAATATCCGATCTCCAATCCTAGCGCTGATAAGCCTAATAAATAGCTGGCCCAGTTTAATTGTTTTAGTGAGCTTACTATATTGCGATCGATGGGTAAAAAAGCAAATGCTAATACCGAAAAAAGGATTGCTGTAATATATGTCACTATCATCGATATAAAAGGATTTATCGTTTGATTAATTGATTTTTGGCTGATATTATACATTACAGTTGCCAATACTGTGATTACCATAGAAATATAATACATATAAAAAAACCTTTCTCTTTATTAGAATTATTTTACAAATGTATTCTTTATCTGTAAAATCACCAGTTTTTCATCTCCATCATTTGTAAAACCATGACTCTCATCATGGGGAGACAGCATCACATCTTTCTCTTTTATTGAAATATCCTTGCCATCTATGGTTATGATTCCTTTTCCACTGATAACATAGAAAATTTCATCTAAATTCGAATGTTTATGAGGAGTCATTGTCTCTCCTGGCTCATAGAATAAAATCCCAGAATCCATTGTGCCCTCTGTAAATAGTGCTTTCCGCTTCATTATTTCTGTTATATCGTTAACATTTATTTTTTCCATTACGTATCCCTCCAGATAGGTATTATTTTAATTAGTGCCCGCAAATTAATTGACGTCAATCATTCAGATAGCGCTTCTGTACTTTTACTATAATAAAGATACTAAAATTTTGCAATAAGGCACTATTTTGTGTTATACGAACGAAATAGTAAGTAAGGACATGACTTGAAAGATGTTATTGTTATATCGGACAATAAAATAAGCCCATATGCTCGTACTTTTCATACAAGCATATGGACTCATATAGATATTGAATTTTTCATATTGTTAATAAATTATCCATTATCTTCTAATTGCTTTGCCACTATAACAAACTTTATTCGTTTTAAATGGTTATAAAATCGAAATTTGATTCCGTCCGTTTTTCTTAGAATGATATAATGCCTCATCAACTCTCTTAACCATCTGCTCCATACTAAGATCTTCATCCACCGCTGAAATCCCCACGCTGATGGTCACATGGTAACTTTCATTCTTTTCCTCACTTATCAATGACTCCATAAACTGTTCCATGATTTGCTTTGCTTCATCCACTCCCACCAATAAAACTCCGAAGAATTCATCTCCACCCCATCGTGCTGCGATTCCATTTTCGCCTATTGCATGTTGCAAGTCTTCCCCAACCATTGCAATGACTGAATTTCCAAATATGTGGCCATATGTATCATTAATATCCTTAAAATGGTCTATGTCGAACATAAACAGCGTTTTTTTCGTCTTCCGGTTCTTTCGAAGAAATGACAAATACCGTTTGGAAAATTGCTTTCGATTGGGAAGTCCTGTTAACTCATCCGTATTCTCAATCTTTACAATACGCAAATTGCAATTGATAAATACAGATGTGGAAACTACAATACAGGCAGCCAGTGCAACAAGCATAAAAAACACATTGCTTTTTACGCGTTCCTGAAACACCTGGCTAATGGAACTGGTATCCATCTCAAGAACCAGATACCAGCCAAGTATTTTATCATACTGGGTGATTAAGCATTTTCGCTTTCCTTCCGATGTGTACCACTGCATGATTGGGGTTTCTGACTGATTTAACTGAAGACGTTCTTTAATCCCAACCCTTTTTTGCAGTTCTTCTTCACTGATAAAGATATCGGTATCCCCTTTAAAAGAAGTTTCGGCTCCCATGACATTAATGATATGAACCGACAAGCCATAGTCTCTTTCATAAGAATAGATCGTATCACCCAGGGAATCAACCTGTAGCCCCACTCCAATCACACCCAGAAGTGTTCCATCATTGCCTTCCACACGGAAATTAACAAAGACCGTTATATAGTCTTCCTTTGTCTCATTGGTATCTACCTCAAGATCATACTCATTGCCTGATTTAATAAAATTATAATACCAGATATCGTGCTCATCTGTCTTTGAAATTATCTTATTAAAGCCGTCCTGATAATAATAATTTCCTGTTTCTGCTGAAATACAAAACACCGTGGTATATCCATACTTATTCCGATACGCGTTCAAATAATTATATAATTGTTTCAGGTATGTATCATTTCCAACATTTTGGGGTTCCTGTGAAAGCCATTTTTTCAGAAACTCATCATTCGCCATTGTTTTGGAAACCATTACTGGTTTCGTCATAGCGTCTTCCACATGGCTGGAAATATCTTTATTAGACAGGCTTAAAATATTTTCCAAATGTTTTTCCGCCAGATCCTGATACGCGGTGGTATCTCGATAAACAATACCGATAAATCCAATTACAATGGAAATAATGATAATAAGATTGCTGAGTAGTAGTATATGCTTTTTCACATTTGCTCCTCTTCGTCATACCCTGGGTGTATTTTTAGCTAAAATATCTTTCTTATTATATACAATAAACCACGTCATTTCTACTATATAATTATATGCTTTGGAAAATTAAGTTAAAAAGCTTTTTCATCAGATATCCTATCCATCAACCAGATGGAGGGGTGGGACTATATCCAGTTAAAGAAACCCAGGAAATAGTTGACAATCTCTGCATATGCTGTATCATTAATTGAGTAGTTGCATGGTTATACGTTTTTTTACGTTTGTGGAGGTTTATATGAAGAGAATCTGCATTTTTTTAATCATTAATTTAATGTTTATATTGGTTGGGTGTACAACTAGTGAATATATTGATAAGTCCACCCTCTCTGAGGTGGAAACTAATGCTTTAAAGGACAACACGATTAATAACAATGAGGAAATTTTGGATTTACCAAAAGAGTTATATAAAATCGAAAACTCTGCATATGCACAACCATTGCGTTATGATTTTAAAGTCGCGGATAACACAGAATTCACTATTACCGTATCCAATGAATCTGGAGACTTCAAGCTTGGAATAAAAGATAAGGACACAAAAGACTTTGTGTACCCAATGAAAGAATATCAATCTGGCACCGATACCGTGACACTAACAAAAGGGAATTATAGCATTATAATAACAGAACGCGAATTCACCGGTAGTTATCATATAATAGGCACTACGGTAGAATAGGATTTTCTAAGTTCTTTTCCAACTCAGGTTCAAACTAATTCGGTAGATTCCCAAACGCGGGGTTGGAGGGGATAGGCTTCCTATCTGCTTGCTTAGTAGCTAATTTGCTTCATAAATTTATTCCATCAAGTTTCTTACTGAAATACAGGTTTCTTCATAAGAAATATCCTTGGCATATACAAAATCTTTTTGATAGCGTCTCCAGTGATTTTGCCGCCTTTCTAACATATAATTCTGCATGATAAGCTGAGCTGAAATACTTTTTTTTTGCTATACTTTAAGTTGCATTACATTTTTCATAACAGTATCTCCAAATAAGCTCTAAGCCGTTTTTCTACATGCAAGTTTTTAGCGTATTCTGATATTAAAGGAATATTTTTATCCAATCGCTTGACGTATCTTTTAAATGCATCAGAAACCACTTGGATATTTACATCATTTTGGGTTCTCAAAATATCACAAAGAGTTTTCTCCATACAGTACGCATTTACCAAGTTACCTGCTGGAGTTTTTAGTTGAATCACACCCATCTCATACCACTATGGTTTTGTTCGATTACATTTGACATTTTGCTTTTTCAATACTCCAATATTATATTTTAATGGAAATGTCATATGAAAACGAATTGGTGTTCTATCCGTTAAATCATTGAGAAATAGCGCTGTTTTACCTGAAAAAATACCCTTCTTATATCTAATTTGCAGTTGATACATTTCATTATCCCAGACCTCTGCTAATTGATACACGTCTCTAGAGGCATGTTCTAATAACCCAGAATTGACCAGATGATTTAAACTACCTCTTGAAATACCAGCTTGGGTTACTTCTGCTGCTGTTACCACTCCATTATTCTTTCGCACTAATTCTAATATCATTTCTGCATTTGACATACATCACTTTCTCCCTCAAATTATATACTTAAAAGTAAATGGTAAATAACCCGTCTACTTTTGGATTCCTCATAAAATTGAGATAATGGTGTAAAGTTGAAAAGTTTCTAACAAACTTTTCACACAGAA
>NZ_PTJA01000001.1 GCF_002934545.1 Lacrimispora xylanisolvens | reverse complement strand
GTTCTGAATTTCTCATTCAAAGCTGTTCAAACACAGCTTATTATTAGAATTTTCAGGGTTTTACATACTGTTCAATCTTCTGTTTTCAAAGTGCTGTTTGCATCTCGCAGAAACGCTTGTCTCTTCTCAATGCTGACGCAGAAGGAGGGATTTGAACCCTCGCGCCGCTACTAACGGCCTACTCCCTTTCCAGGGGAGCCCCTTCAGCCACTTGGGTACTTCTGCAGTTAGCTGATTCTATGTTATTAGCGGCTTAAAACCTGCCAACGGAGAGGGTGGGATTCGAACCCACGCGCCCTTGCGGACAAACGGTTTTCAAGACCGCCTCGTTATGACCACTTCGATACCTCTCCAAACGCGCTTTTACATTTTAATAGAAGTTCGTGTTTTTGTCAAGCACTTTTTTCTATTTTTTTCAAATCTCTTGGAGCTTTTTTCTATCAATTACCGTCTTCATCAGCGGCAACTTCGATAGTTTATCATTGTTTGTATCATCTGTCAACATATTTTTACATATTTTTCAAATATTTTTTAACCCATCTACAAATGCTCTAAAAGACGTTGCTTTGCCTGCTCAGCAGTGCTAAAGTTTTCTTCTATTCCTGTTATATAGTAGAGCGCATCCTGCCATACTTTTACTGAATAATCAATTGCAGGAATATTAGAAACGACGATCCGGAATCTTGCTTTGCCTGTGCTTCCCCGCAGATCCGATAAATACATGCAGCCTAATTCTGATGCAATTCGTTCCAGTAAACCCTCCCTGGTGCCTGTATCCGTTTCATTCCTGGTTTTTCCAGTTTCCATCTATTGTACCTTCTTTCCTACTTTTCATCTGACGAAACAGCTGATACTATCTAATAGCCATGTAATCCTAATAAAGGATTTCTTAGCCTGATCATACATTAAATACTCTATATAAATAATAATATTGTAATGAATGCAACATGTCAAGTGATGGAATGCATTATTTACTACACATATTTCATTTAATGCAATACTATGGAATCAGGAGGAGTTACCCATGTATATAGACTTCAATTTTTCCAAACGCCTCTCAGAGCTCAGGGCTCAAAAGGGTGTGTCCGCACGTGATATGAGTCTTTCTCTCGGACAGAATCCCACATATATCCATAAAATAGAAAATGGGCGGGCGCTTCCGTCCATGATGGGTTTCTTTTATATATGTGAGTATCTGGATATTGAACCAGCTGAATTCTTTTCCCGCGATGTAACCAGTCCTGCCAAAGTCAAAGAACTTATGGAAGATGCACAGCATTTAAATCGAGAGCAGCTTGAGCACCTACATCTGATCGTTAAGGATCTATTAAAAACAGGTGGAAAAAAATAAAAAGGAAGCTGCTCCTACAGCATTCCTTTTATTTTTTTCCATATATTCTGTTAAGAAATACGCTGGCGATCTCTAAATCCTCCGGTGTAGTTACCTTTATATTGGTATAATCACCCTTTATTAACTTCACCTTTTCTTCTGTCATGGATTCTACCACCATGGCATCGTCCGTAACCCCTTTTTGAAAACATTCCGATTCCATCAGTCTTTGATATGCCTTAAATACAAGATCATATCGGAATGCCTGAGGTGTCTGGATCTGCCAGAGGCTTGCACGATCCGGAGTTGATGCCGCATATCCATTTTCATCCGATATCTTAATGGTATCCTTAACAGGCATGCCGATCACACAAGCTCCATACTTCATTGCCCCAGCTTTTGATGTATCAATAATTTCTTTGGTAACACAGGGTCTTGCACCATCATGAATCAGAACGTAGGCGCAGTTCTTTACTGCTTTCAGTCCGGCATAAACGGAGTGATATCTCTCTTTTCCGCCTTCTGTTACGTCTGTTATCTTGCGAAACCCATAACGGTCCACAATCTCCGTCCTGCAGAAAGAAACTTCGCCGGGACCAGTTACCAGAACAACCTCATCTACAGAGCTTTCTTCAAAGGCTCTTAAGGTATGATAAAGAAGGGGTCTGCCGCACAGCTCCATATACTGCTTGTGGATTGTACTTTCCATGCGGGAGCCTTTTCCTGCTGCCAGGACGACTGCTGCTGTTCTTTCCATAGTCCGGTTACCTTTCTCCCAGTTTCAGATTGGGAACTGCATTTAAATCCCAGTCAGCCCTGGCTCCGTTAATAAATTCATAATAAGCCGCTGTTCCAATCATGGCAGCATTATCCGTACAATAAATGGGAGAAGGATAGTAAAATGTAATTCCATTTTTTTCACAGGCTTCTTTCATGCCTTTTCGAAGGGCAGAGTTAGACGCCACGCCCCCTGCTATGGCAACTTTTTTAAAGCCATATTCTTTTGCAGCATCAACGGTATGAGATACCAGAACATCAACCACAGCATTCTGGAATGATGCCAGTAGATCGGGCACATTGATTTCCTCTCCCATCATATTGGCATGATTAATGTGATTTAATACTGCAGACTTTAACCCACTAAAGCTAAAATCGTATCTATTTCCGTCTACTTTTGCTCTCGGGAATTTTATTGCCTGTGGATTTCCTTCTTTCGCTGCCTTGTCGACTTTTGGCCCGCCTGGATACCCAAGCCCCACAGCTCTGGCCACCTTGTCAAATGCTTCGCCTGCCGCATCATCTCTGGTTCTTCCGAGTATTTCAAACTCTCCGTAATCCCTTACAATCACCAGATGTGTATGGCCGCCTGATACAATCAGACACATAAAAGGCGGTTCCAGGTCTGGATGCTCAATAAAATTAGCGGAGACATGACCTTCTATATGATGGACTCCCACTAATGGCTTGTTTGCCGCATAAGCCATTGCCTTTGCTTCCGCCACTCCCACTAAAAGTGCTCCCACAAGTCCGGGGCCGTAAGTGACTCCAATGGCATCCATATTCTCAAGTGTAAGCCCAGACTCCAAAAGTGCAGACTCTATGACCTGGTTGATCTTTTCTATATGCTTTCTGGAAGCAATTTCGGGAACGACTCCGCCATATAAGGTATGAAGATCGATCTGGGAGGAGATTACATTGGACAAGATCTCCCTTCCGTTCTTCACTACGGCTGCTGCCGTCTCGTCACAGGAACTTTCAATTGCAAGTATATAGACATCTTCTTCTGTATTATTTTTCTTCATCGCCATTCCCTCATTCCTCATCAAATTCCAGTTCCAGCGTCCAGGCATCTCTTGCTGCTTTTGCCCTTGGGAAAATCTCACGGACCTTGTCCATAAAATCCTCCGGTCTGGTTAAAGAGGGACTGTAATGGGTCAGCCACATCTGTCTTGGCTGAGCTTCTTTTGCAAGTCTGGCAGCCTCATAAAATGTCATGTGGCGGTATTCCCTTGCCTTTGCCTCTTTTCCATCTTCGCCGTACATGCCTTCGCATATAAAAAGATCAGCATCCTTTGCATACTCAGCAATTACCGGTACGGGTCTGGTATCTGTACAGTAAGTCACCTTTAGTCCACGCCTGTCCGGTCCTAAAACAAGATCAGGCGTCAGAATTCTACCATCATAATCAATGGTTTCTCCCTTTTGAAGACGACTCCAGAATTTTTGAGGAATCTCTGCCGCTTTGGCCCGGTCCACATCAAATCTTCCGGTTCTTGGAATAGAAATGGAATAACCATAGCAGACAACGTTATGATTGACGCGGTAAGCATCAATTACGTAAGGCGCCATGGTTATCTGCTCTCTGTTTTCAGAGAGTTCAATGAATTTAAGTTCAAAAGGAAGCTCTGGCGCAATGGTACGAAGTGCTCCCACCACCCGCTCAAGCCCTTTCGGACCAATCAGAGTTAAGGGTTCTGTCCGTTCTGCATTTCCCATTGTCAAAAGAAGTCCGGGCAGACCGCTGATGTGGTCCGCATGATAATGGGTAAAGCAGATAATATCAATGGGTTTTGGGCTCCAGCCCTTTTCTTTTAATGCAATCTGAGTTCCTTCCCCGCAGTCAATCAAAAGATTGCTGCCATCACACCGTGCCATCATAGCTGTCAGCCAGCGGTATGGCAGAGGCATCATGCCTCCGGTTCCCAGCAAACATATATCCAACATAGAATTTCCTCGCTTTTGTCTCATTCAGTGGGCAGAACAAAAAACTGCCACATAAAATCATAACACAAAGCAGAGGGAATTAGCAACTATAAATATTCCAGCTGTTCCTCTACCTCCACCGGTATCTTAAACTCAGATATCAATGCATCGTAACAGGTTTCACATAAATCAAAATGATGGATCTCCCCATCTTTCTCTGAAAAGAAGTCCCATGCGTGATTGATGCTGATGACCCCTTCCCTGGCAATCCCTTCTGACACAATAATTTTTTTGCCGCAGCAGTTGCAAACAACTGTTTCTAGCTGACCGCCGTTTTTGTACTTTCTCATCTTACTCTCACCTTTCCTTTTACCGCCCATGCTTTTCTTTCCGGGCATAATGGTATGCCTGCAAGGCGTTCCTTTTTCACATTTTCCAGAAAAATCCCTTTTCCTGCCTCCCTGCACACCAGGATAGAAAAAAGGGCATCCTTACTGGATACCCCTACATTATAAACGGTGTTATGCCCTATTTTTAGTGGTAAATGTTTCAAATATGGTAACAGACCATAAGGACCGCATTTTCACTGGGATTTGAGTAGTAATGTTTTCTGATCCCCTCCTCCACAAATCCATAGGATTTATAAAGGTTTCTTGCCCTGTCATTACTTTCTCTTACTTCTAAAAATATGGATTTTACTTCTTTTTGTCTGGAATAAAAAACCATCTGGTCCATAAGTTTCTTGGAAAGGCCCCTCCCCCTCAGTTCAGGAAGGACTGCGATCCGAAGCAGCTCGCATTCATCTGCGATTGTCCGGAAAACACAGTATCCCGCTGCTGCTCCTTCTTCCCAAAGCACCAGCCAGGTATCGAGACTGCTTTCTAATCCCTTATTAATCATATCAAAAGACCACGGATCGGAAAAGCACTGCATTTCTATTTCCAGTACACCTAAAACATCCTCCGGAGTCATCTCACGAATCATCTTATTCTCCTTTTAATGCCTCTTCTCTTTCACGCTCTGCCTGGGGCTTTCGCAGATAATCGGGAGCATGCTCCGCTGCTGTTACCGTTTTCCCCTCAAGGAACAGACGGGCTCCATAAGCTGCCACCGCACCTGCCCGCTGTCTGCTTAAATGCGCAGGTGCAAATTCAAAGGGAACCCTCATGAATTCTTCTATACTTTCTTTATATGCAGGTATCCCGTCTCCTGAGAAAATCACACGTTCACCTATGGAATTAAGTTCTTCAATTAAATCTCTGATATCCATGGCACAGGATTCCTTCACGATGGAGAATCCCTTTCGGTTATCATAGATCCCGGTATAGACCTGGTTTCTTCTGGCATCCATAATTGGGCATATAATAGAAGCGCAGCCGTAGAACTCATAGGCCATTGCATCGATTGTAGGAACTGAAATAAGCGGTTTTTTCAGGGCAAGTCCCAAACCCTTTCCTGTGGCAGAACCGATCCTAAGACCGGTAAAGGAGCCTGGTCCTGCTGAAACTGCGATGGCATCAACGTTATCCAGGCTGACTCCTGTCATGGTTACAATCTCGTCAAGCATGGGGAGCAGTGTCTGGGAATGGGTCTTTTTAAAATTGACCGTATATTCTGCAGTCAGTATGTCATCCGAAAGAAGGGCGACCGATGCAACAAGAGACGAACTTTCAATTCCTAATATGTTCATTTACATTCCCTCCACGGTAATTTTTCTGTAGTCAAATCCTTTATTCAAATCTTTTTCAATGGTTACTGTAATAACCTGTCTGGGAAGAATCTCTTCGATCAGTCCGGACCATTCAATTAATGTGACACCTTCCCCGTAAAAGCAGTCTTCATAGCCGATCTCGTCCATTTCACTGACATCGCCAATCCGGTAAACGTCAAAATGGTAAAAGGGAAGGCGTCCGTCGTCATATTGCTTTACTATGGTAAAGGTTGGACTGTCCACCGGTTCTGTAATGCCAAGTCCGGCGGCAAACCCCTGGGTAAATACAGTCTTCCCCACCCCCAGATCTCCATTTAAGCAAAATATGGTGGAAGGGTCCGCTTCCTCTCCCAGTTTTTTTCCTAATTCAAAGGTATCCTCTGGTTTCCAGCTTTCTATTACCATCATTTATATCCTCTTTCGCCTCTCCGGAGGCAGATTTTCTTTCATTAATGCCGTTATTTCCGGCGCTTTCTCACCTGCAACAGAATCCGGAAGCAGATAGGCATGAATCCGGTCCATATAAATAATCAGCATTTTGCCGATTCGTTTTACCACCATCACATCTTCCCACAATAATTCCAGCTTCTCCTGCCCCTGGGTTACCACAATTCCTTCTGCTGAAAAAGAAAGGGTCATACCATCACGAATGGCAGATTTTTTTGCCTGTCTTGCTGCCTTCGTATAGAGGACGAAAGGCTGCCAGACCGTGAACATCAGCGCGCAGACAAGAATCAGGATCCGGTAAGGACGGGATGATGTCGTCCAGGTTGCAATGAGAACGTAAAGAGCAGCGGCACTGAAAAGGAAACTGAATATCCCCTGAAATCCCCGGTAAGAATGGTACATGGAAAATTTCCAGAGATCTTTTGCAGTCAGTCTCACATCTAATATAAGCGGATTTTTCTGTTCCACATTTTCCTCCTTTTATACAGCATTTCACTGTATCTGCTTAGAATTTCATGGTAAGGGCGATTCTCTTTTTGGGAACATCTACGCTAATTACCTTTACCTCAACGATGTCTCCTACGCTGACGGCTTCTAAGGGATGTTTAATAAATTTGTCCGATATCTGGGAAATGTGAACCAACCCATCCTGGTGAACTCCAATATCTACAAAGGCACCGAAGTCAATTACATTTCGAACCGTTCCCTTTAAAACCATCCCAGGCTGTAAATCCTTCATCTCCATAACATCCGTACGCAATATGGGCTTCGGCATCTCGTCTCGGGGATCTCTTGCCGGCTTTTCCAGTTCCTTTACTATATCCCGGAGGGTGATTTCACCAATTTCTAATTCTTCAGCCAGTTCTTTATAGTTATGAATCTTTTTACTGATTCCGTTTAATCCCCCGTTCATCAGCTCTTTTGCCTCATATCCTAATTTTTTCAGCAGCTTTTTAGCCGCATCATAGGACTCCGGATGAACGCTGGTTAAATCTAGTGGATTCTTTCCTCCCTGAATTCTCATAAAGCCGGCACATTGTTCGAATGCTTTTGGTCCAAGCTTTGCAACCTTTAACAGCTGGCTCCTGCTTTCAAACGCACCGTTCTCCTCCCGGTAAACCACAATATTCTTTGCTATGGGCTTTGAAATACCGGATATATATTCCAGAAGAGAAGCAGATGCCGTATTTAGATCCACACCTACTTTATTTACGCTGTCTTCCACAACTCCCTGTAATGCTTCACTTAAATGCTTCTGGTTCATATCATGCTGGTACTGGCCAACACCAATGGACTTGGGATCAATCTTTACCAGCTCTGCGAGAGGATCCTGCAGTCTTCTGGCAATGGAGGCTGCACTTCTCTGGCCTACATCAAAGTTAGGGAATTCCTCTGTTGCCAGCTTGCTGGCGGAATAAACAGAAGCCCCTGCTTCATTCACTATAATATACTGAACCGGCTCCGGGATTTCTTTTAACAATTCTACAATAATAGCCTCCGATTCTCTTGAGGCAGTTCCATTTCCCACAGAAATCAGGGAAATTCCGTATTTCTTAATCAGCTTCTTTAAAACAGTCTTGGCTTCTTCCACTTTATTTTGAGGCGCAGTGGGATAAATCACAACGGTATCCAGCACTTTTCCTGTTTCATCTACTACCGCCAGTTTACATCCGGTACGAAAAGCCGGATCCCAGCCAAGTACCACTCTTCCTACAATGGGAGGCTGCATCAGTAGCTGCTCTAAATTTTTACCAAATACACGGATTGCTCCATTCTCCGCTGTTTCCGTTAATTCGCTGCGGATCTCCCGCTCAATTGCCGGCGCGATGAGACGGTCGTAACTGTCTTTTACTACTTCCTTTAATATGGGGGAAGTAACTGGATTGTCCCGAATAATTACCTGCTTTTCCAGAAAACGGAGAATCACTTCTTCCGGTGCCGCCACCTTCACAGTCAGAACCTTTTCCTTTTCGCCTCTGTTAATGGCAAGAATCCGGTGTCCCGCTGCCTTCTTTAAAGGTTCTTCATAATTATAATACATTTCATATACAGACTCTGCTTCCTCATCCTTGGCAGCAGATAAAAGGCTTCCCTGGTTCATGGTTGCATTCCGGATATAAGTGCGGTACTCCGCCTGATCGGAAATCCGCTCTGCCAGAATATCCTTTGCACCGTCAATGGCTTCCTGGGCAGTGGCCACTCCTTTTTCTTCCGAAACATAGTCCGATGCAGATTCCAGAAGCGGGGTCTTCGTCATCTGAAGGATAATGAGATCTGCTAATGGCTCTAATCCTTTTTCTTTGGCGATGGTGGCTCTTGTCCGCCTTTTCTGTTTATAAGGGCGGTATAAATCTTCCACTGCAACCAGAGTCTGGGCTTCCATAATCTTCTTTTCCAGTTCCGGCGTCAGCTTCTCCTGTTCTCTGATGGATGAGAGTACCTGTTCTTTCCGCTCCTCTAAATTCCTTAAATAACGTAGCCTTTCATCTAAATTACGCAGAACTTCGTCATTTAAAGAGCCGGTTACCTCTTTTCGGTATCTGGCTATAAAAGGAATGGTATTCCCCTCATCAATAAGTCTGATTGTCTCTTCCACCTGATTTCTGGAAATGGAAAGTTCTTCCTGTAAAATCTTTATTATATCCATGCTGTACCTCTTATTTTTCATAGTTGGTTCAATTCAACTATTATAATTCATCATTCCCCGTTATGCAATACCCGTCTGGACACAGCGGTCTTTTCGTGCTACAATCATAAAATACAGAAACAGATCAGGAAAATCCTGGATGACTTCTGTACTATACACATACGAGGTAAACACCAATGGGAGAAAATTATAACAGCAATAAAGGAATGCTTCCGCAAACTCCGAATACAGGTTCGTTCCTGGCATTCTGGTCTGTCCTTTTAGGCGGTCTGGGACTGCTGACAGACTGCCTTCCCTTATTCAGTATCTGGAATCTGCCGGCAGGTCTGATTTTCGGTCTCACAGGCATTGCTCTTGCTATATTATCAAAAAAAGGTAAGCCCTTCAGCCACCAGGCACAGCTTGGACTGATCCTTTCCATCATATCTGCTGTCTGTGGCCTGTTACTGGCATTGTTCATTATATTTGTCTATGATGTCATGGATACCAACACCCCTTTGGGGCTGTACTTCAGACAGGTATTTGAAGCCACCACCCAGGCACTGATGCCCACGGGCGGCGTAGGCAGATAAATTATTATAATGGTGGTAAAAGATCAATTCCTTTCACCACCAGCATATAGTTCTTGAAGATCCAGTTTATCACTACAATTGCAGCTCCAATAAGAATAAGTATCCGTTCCCTTTTTCTATGGTCCAACGGGTGCTTTCTTTTTTTTGATAAAAACCGGATGATACCTTCAGTCAAAACAGCGATAACAGTATAAAGGACCAGCGGATGATACTGAACGCTCATCCGCAGGTCCCCCTGTAACAAAGTCCGTACTGCTCTCGTTCCCCCGCAGCCGGGACAGTAGAGCCCGGTGAGGGAATGAAAGATACAGACGGATCCTATTTTCCAAATTTTTCTTAACCAGATCATTCGTTCCACCTTCGTTTAATCTGCAAGATCAAAGGCATCGTGAACCGTTCTCATGGCGCGGTTTACGTCCTCTTCATGAATGAGGACCGTAATCCTTATTTCAGATGTTGCAATCATCTTGATGTTAATATTGGCATTGTAAAGGGCTTCAAACATCTTTGCAGCAACTCCTGGATTACTGGTCATCCCTGCGCCGATGATAGAAAGCTTTGCTACATCCTCTTCACTGGTTACATTCTGGGCTGTAATCCCATCCTTGTGTTCGTTTAAAAGATCCATGGTTTCTTTTAAATCCTGCTTCGCCACCGTAAAGGAGATGTCTTTTCTTTCTTCTCTGCCAATGGACTGGATAATGATATCAACGTTAATGTTGTGTTTTGCCAGAAGATTAAATATTTTAAATGCGACTCCAGGCTCATTCTTAACCCCGATTACGGAAATACGGGCTACATTTTTATCTGCGGCAACTCCGCTCACCAGCATTCTTTCCAATTTTGTTTCCTCCTTGACGATGGTACCTTCTTCTCTGTTCAGACTTGATCGTACTACCAGCTGTACTCCATAGCGTTTCGCCATCTCTACCGAACGGTTGTGAAGCACTTTGGCCCCCAGAGAAGCAAACTCAAGCATCTCATCGTAGGAAACCTCCAATAGCTTTCTGGCATCGGGAACAATTCGCGGATCTGCTGTATAAACTCCGTCCACATCTGTGTAAATCTCACATGCATCGGCATGGAGTGCGGCAGCCAGAGCTACAGCCGTGGTATCTGATCCCCCTCGTCCAAGAGTTGTCAGATCATCATATTTATTAATACCCTGAAAACCTGTGATGATAACGATTTTCTTCGCTTCCAGTTCATGCTGGATCCGTTCCGTATCAATTTTCTTTAATTTTGCCATTCCATAAGCGGAAGAGGTATGCATGGCTACCTGGGACGCGTTTAATGATACAGACGGTACGCCGAGAGCATTCATGGCCATGGACATCAGTGCCACGCTCACCTGCTCTCCGGTTGCCAGAAGCATATCCAGCTCTCTCTTTGGAGGATTGGGGTTTATCTCATGAGCTTTGGCGATCAGACCGTCCGTAGTCTTTCCCATAGCGGATAAAACCACTACTACCTGATTGCCTTTTTCATAATCCTCAATGCAGCGTTTTGCTACATTGAATATTCTTTCTTTGTCTGCGACGGAGCTACCGCCAAATTTTTTAACAACTAACATTGATGCCTCCTGGCGAAAATTAAATTTCTGCGCGGATGCGCTGTCTGATTCCTGACAGCTTTTTCGCTCTTAAATGGTATTCCTCCTCAGTCATAACCTCTGTCATGACTGCAAATTCATCCATGTGGTCCAGCTCTGTTACTTCTACCTTTCCAAAAGCAGCCTCTGCTTCAGCAAGCCGCTTTGCAGCAATTCCCTTGATTCTTACAAAATACCGGAAGGAAACGCTGTCCATGGCAGAGATGTTAAGGCGATTTCCATCCCAGCCCATCTTCACATGATGACCCGGGTTTTTAAGGGCTTCAATAATATCAGCTACAACTGCACTGGCCGTGGGAAGTTTTCCGGCTCCGCTTCCATAAAACATGGAAGTTCCCAGCATATTTCCCTTTACCAGAATGCCGTTGTATACGTCGTTTACAGAATACAGCGGATGATCCTTTCCTATCATAACCGGAGCTACAAACGCATGAACTCCCTGATCACTGATTCTGCTGGATCCAAATAATTTAACAGAAGTTCCAAGAGCGTCGGCATAACGGAAATCCACATCCGTTATATTAGTAATCCCTTCTGTATAAATATGCTCGTAATTCACTTCGTGTCCCGAAGCCAGAGCAGTTAATATGGCAATTTTCCTGCAGGTATCATGTCCTTCCACATCTGCCTCCGGATTGCGCTCCGCATATCCCAGTTCCTGGGCTTTGCTCAGTGCCTCTTCAAAAGTCTCTCCGGCTTTGTCCATTTTAGTCAGTATGTAGTTGGTGGTACCATTTAATATACCGGTTATTTCTTCAATCTGCTCACCGGCCAGCGAAGTATACAAAGGACGGATTATGGGAATACCGCCTCCTACACTTGCCTCAAAGAGAAAGTTTACCTGATTCTCTTCTGCTATTTTTAAAAGTTCCGTTCCATATGCTGCTACCAGCGCCTTGTTGGAGGTGGCCACATGCTTGCCTGCCTGAAGGCTTGCTTTCACAAAAGGATAAGCCGGGTTTAAACCTCCCATGGTTTCAATTACCATAGATACCTCCGGGTCCTTTTCAATAACGGAAAAATCATGAACAATCTTTTTTTCAATCGGTGTACCGGGGAATTCTCTTAAATCGAGAATATATTTTACATTCACCGTGTCACCGGTCTGTCTGGCAATTATATCTTTGTTCTGTTCCAGAATTTCTACAACTCCTGATCCGATGGTACCATAGCCCATAACTGCAACATTCATCATATTCTCACTCCCTGGCTAAAATTTTTACGTAGTGGACTCCATTCTTTTCTTCCATATCCTCAACCATCTTTGAAACATTGCCTGTTGTCTCAAGAACCTCCACGCTAAGTGTGAGGGTGGCAACGCCATTGACCGGAATACTCTGATGAATGGTTAATATATTCGCGCGGTACACAGCTACCACATGAAGCAAATCCGAAAGAAGACCAGGTTCGTCATCCATCTGCATAACCAGTGTGATGGTCTTTCCCTTGGCATTGTCATAAAACGGAAAGATATCATCTTTGTATTTGTAAAAGGAACTGCGGCTGATTCCAACCCGGTCAGTTGCCTCCTGTACGGTGATAACCCGTTCCGACTCTAATAATTTTTTTGCCTCAACAACTTTCAGCAATACTTCAGGTACAGCTTTCTGCTTTACCACAAAATATTTACTTTTATCTTCCATAAAAAAATATCTTCCCTTCTGTGTCCGCATCGGAAATACATCTGTGCTCATAGGGAAGATATTATCATATTTGTGCATGGTATGCAACTATTTTTGAGTTTATTTTATTCGGTATTTAAAAAAATGCATGAAAAAACTAGATTTCTGCAGAATCCTCACCAGCTTTTGCTCCGGTACTTAACCAGCGCAGATAGGCGTACATAAACTGGTCTAACGCTCCGTCAAGGACACTGTTTACGTTACCGGTCTCGGAATTGGTCCTGTGATCTTTCACCATGGTATAGGGCTGCAGCACATAGGAACGAATCTGGTTTCCCCAGCCGATCTCCGTTACATCTCCACGGATGCCGGAAAGTTTTTCCGCATTCTCCTGCTGCTTTAACATATAAAGCTTTGCTTTTAACATCTGCATTGCCTTATCCTTGTTCTGGAACTGAGACCGTTCATTCTGGCACTGCACCACAATTCCCGTAGGAAGGTGAGTGATTCGAATGGCAGATGAAGTTTTATTGATATGCTGTCCACCTGCTCCGCTGGAGCGGTAGGTATCAATTCTTAAATCCTCATCGTTAATATCCACATCAAGGTCCTCTTCAATATCCGGCATAACATCGCAGGATACAAAGGAAGTCTGACGCTTTCCAGCCGCATTAAACGGAGAAATACGCACCAGACGGTGAACCCCTTTTTCTGACTTTAAATAACCAAAAGCATTGACACCATTAATCTGTATGGTTACGGATTTAATTCCGGCTTCATCACCGTCAAGATAATCAAGTACTTCCGTCTGAAAGCCCTTTTTCTCCGCCCAGCGGCAGAACATGCGGTAAAGCATGCTGCACCAGTCGCAGGATTCGGTTCCGCCGGCACCGGCATTCAGTTTTAATATGGCGTTGTGGCTGTCATATTCACCGGAAAGCAGCGTATTAATACGCATCTCTTCCAGATTTTCTTTCAATTCAGCAAGCATCTGGGCTATTTCCGGAATCAGGGAGGCATCGTTTTCTTCGTTACCCATCTGGATCATGACCCCGATGTCTTCATACTGCTGTTCTAATTCTTTGTAGCCTTGTACCGTATCTTTTAAATTCTTTGCAAGCTGGACGATCTTACCTGACTTTTCCGGATCTTCCCAGAAGCCTGGCTCTTCCATAGACTTGTCTAACTCATCAATTCGCTTTAACTTGTTATCCAAGTCAAAGTGAATCCCTCACTTCCACTAATGGTTTTTCATACGAAGATAATTCGTATTTGTACTGATCTAACTCTACCACTGTGTCACCCACTTTCATTTTTTAATTTATAAATACAAAATTGGGGTCCGATCCCGTAAAAGGGAGCGGACTCCAATCTCATAAAAATACTATACTAGTTTGCGTCCGCAGCACTGCTTATACTTTTTGCCGGAACCGCATGGACATGGATCATTGGGATAGACCTTATTATCAGCCTTTTTCACCGGTGCTTTCACCGAACTGTCATCCTTGTTGGTTCCTGTCACTTTGGCAGCCGGTTCACGTTCCACCTTCTGCTCAACTCTGATGTGGAAGAGGATACGTACGGTATCTTCCCGGATGGCTGCTGTCATCTCATCAAACATCTGATAGCCGCTCATCTTATATTCCACAAGAGGATCTCTCTGGCCATAAGCCTGAAGACCGATACCCTGGCGCAGCTGGTCCATATCATCAATATGGGACATCCATTTATTATCAATTACCTTTAAGAGAATTACCCGCTCGATTTCACGGATCTGCTCTCCCTCAGGGAACTCTGCCTCTTTTGTTTCATAAAGCTTAATTGCTTCTTCTTTCAGCATATGCTTCAGCTCATTTTTTCTCACCTTTTTGTCTTCCGGAATGGTGATTGGCTGAAGAGGAATCACTGGCAGAAGCAGGGTATTTAATTCATTTAAATCCCATTCTTCCGGAGTCTGTTCGTCACTGATAGACAGATCCACAGCATTCTCCACAATATCAGTAACCATCTTTAAGACAACGTCACGCATGTTGTCTCCGTCAAGAACTTTTCTTCTTTCTGCGTAAATAACTTCACGCTGCTCGTTCATGACTTCATCGTATTTTAAAAGATTCTCACGGATACCATAGTTGTTGGTCTCAATCTTCATCTGAGCTTTTTCGATAGCATTGGAAAGCATCTTATGCTCAATCTGCTCGCCTTCTGGTACACCAAGTGCATTAAACATGCCTACAAGACGTTCGGAACCAAACAGACGCATTAAATCATCTTCCAGAGAAATATAGAATCTGGACTCACCCGGATCTCCCTGACGGCCGGAACGACCACGCAGCTGGTTATCTATACGGCGTGACTCATGACGCTCTGTACCGATAATCTTAAGACCTCCGGCAGCTTTGGATTCATCATCAAGCTTAATATCCGTACCACGGCCTGCCATGTTGGTTGCAATGGTAACTGCTTTATGAACACCAGCGTCAGCAACGATCTCCGCCTCAAGCTCGTGATACTTAGCATTTAAGACTTTATGAGGAATGCCTCTGCGTTTTAACATACCGCTTAACATCTCAGATGTATCAATGGTTATGGTACCAACCAGTACTGGCTGACCCTTTTCATAAGCAGCTGCCACTTCGTCGCATACTGCTTCAAATTTTTCTTTCTTCGTCTTATAAACCGCATCTTCCTGGTCAATACGGGCAATGGGACGGTTTGTGGGAATTGAAATGGCATCCATTCCATAGGTATTTCTGAATTCCTTCTCCTCTGTAAGAGCAGTACCCGTCATACCTGCTTTTTTGTTATACTTATTAAAGAAGTTCTGGAAAGTGATGGTCGCAAGAGTTTTGCTCTCTCTGCGGACATTCACATGCTCTTTTGCTTCAATTGCCTGGTGAAGACCGTCGGAATACCGTCTGCCTGGCATAATACGTCCTGTAAATTCATCTACAATGAGAACCTCATCGTCTTTTACCACATAGTCCTTATCCCGAAACATCAGATAATTGGCACGGAGAGCCAGAATGATGTTATGCTGGATCTCTAAGTTCTGTGGGTCTGACAGGTTCTCGATGTGGAAGAACTGCTCTACTTTTTCCACACCCTGCTCTGTTAAGTTGACAACCTTATCCTTTTCATCCACAATAAAATCACCGGTCTCAGTGATTTCTTCTCCCATAATGGCACCCATCTTGGAAAACTCGCCGGAAGCTTCGCCCTTTTCTAACTGGCGTGCAAGAATATCGCAGACTTCATAGAGCTTTGTGGACTTGCCGCTCTGTCCGGAAATGATAAGAGGTGTTCTGGCCTCATCAATTAAAACAGAGTCAACCTCATCAATGATACAGAAATCTAAATTTCTCAAAACCATCTGTTCTTTATAGATGGCCATGTTATCTCTTAAATAATCAAAACCAAGCTCATTGTTGGTTACATAGGTAATATCGCAGTTATAAGCATCGCGTCTCTCATCTGAGCTCATGTCGTTTAATACAACGCCTACTGTCATTCCAAGGAACTCGTGGATTCTTCCCATCCACTCCGCATCACGCTTTGCCAGATAGTCGTTAACGGTTACAATCTGTACTCCGTTGCCTGCCAGCGCATTTAAATAAGCCGGACATGTGGATACAAGAGTTTTACCTTCACCAGTTCTCATCTCCGCAATACGTCCCTGGTGTAATACCACGCCACCGATTAACTGCACACGGAAATGTTCCATATTAAGAACTCGCCTTCCGGCTTCTCTTACAGTTGCGAATGCTTCAGGCAAGATATCATCAAGAGTTTCTCCTGCTGCCAGTCTTTCCTTAAAAAGCTTCGTGTTGTTTTTTAATTCCTCATCCGTAAGTGCAACCATGGTCGGGCGCAGAGATTCTATTTTATCCACAATGGGATTAATGATTTTCAATTCTCTTTCACTATGAGTTCCAAATATTTTTTGAACCAAGTTCATGATTTATTCTCCTACTCTATCTTTCAATATACACCGTACAATCCTGTATATTGTAGCACTAACCTGCCTTTAATTCAACGAATTCATAAAAAATTAACATTCTGGTAATAATCTGACCTTATATTGCCAGGTACTGCCATTTTCTTCGGCAACCTCCAGCAAATTTAAGTTAAAATTATGGTTAACCTGACACATTGCACAAAAAATTTGTTCGATTCCCGACTTTTCCACATTATCCACATTGGATTGTGTATTTTTCCCCCATTTTTATCCCCACCTCCAACCCTCGAATTTGCGAAATAAATCAGTTATACACCGAGTTATCCACATTATCCACATTTATTCTCCACATAATACCAGCATTCCCATCACAATGACAAATACGTTAATTTTTGTATACTTGTCATAAAATTTTCTTTTTCGACGAAAAAATCCATTTTTCCCTTGACTTTTTTTTAACCTTATCTATAGTTTTTCAATAAATTGATAAAATATAAGAAGAGTCTTTTTACAAAATCTTTTCTTAAATTATCTTAATACTTTACATCAATATTGAATTATTCTAATAAATGTGCTATACTATACCTATCTCAAGAAAAAGGAGCTGATGACTTATGCGTTTTACAATTACAGGAAGAAATATTGAGGTGACAGCAGGGTTACGGGAGGCAGTTGAGGACAAGCTTGGAAAACTGGACCGTTTTTTCGCACCTGCTACAGAGGCAACAGTAAGACTCAGCGTGCAGAAAGATATTCAGAAAATTGAAGTTACTATTCCAGTGAAAGGACATATAATTCGAGCCGAAGAATCAAGCAATGATATGTACGTTTCCATCGATCTGGTAGAAGAGATCCTGGAACGCCAGTTGAAAAAATATAAAAACAAGTTAATCGACAAAAAATTAAACGCTCCCTCCTTTTCAACAGCATTTTTGGAAGATGAAAGCGCAGTCGATGACGATGTGGAAATTGTCAAAACAAAGAAGTTTGCTGTCAAACCCATGGATCCGGAAGAGGCCTGTGTACAGATGGAGCTTCTTGGACACAGCTTCTATGTATTCCTCAATGGAGATACCGATGAAGTGAATGTGGTTTATAAAAGAAAGGGCGGCACTTACGGATTGATTGAACCTGAATTATTATAAGGAACTATTTATATATAAAAAATGCCCCAGGCCTGTTAAGCCTGAGGCATTTTTTATTTACTCTTTTAAAAGAAGATTTCCCCATCGGGCAGTTGACTGCCAGGAATTATCAGAATCATCATTAAATTTTGCTACGCTGATTCTCTCTCCCCGCTCATTGCTGTCATTGATCTGAACATCAAATCCCATAACTTTCCCTTTTTCAGCTGTGGTGGTAAGTGGAATCTTTGCTTCTACAAGATATCCATCTTCCGTCACTTTCACAGATGACTGAAATCCTTCTCTTTTCCCATTGCTTCCAAAGGTCACCATGTTTTTACAGGAAACGCGAAACTGCCCGTCGTCTTCCTGATAATAGTAGGATTTGTCATTGTTTTCATCTAAGAACAGTTCCACAGAATCCTGCTCATAAGCATTTTTACTATCAGTATTTAAGGTTTTATCTTTAACACGGACAAGAACATAAATATTTTTTTCATCCCAAAGTGTTTTTACAGTACCAGTTGCGCCCTGCCATGCCATTGTCATAATACGAACCGGTTCTTCCTTAGCCTGATTCCAGATTTCATCCACTGTTCCATCAATTACCGGTGTACCTTTTACTGCGTTTATGGTGTTTGGCTCTGGAATCTCTTTCAGAGGATGTTTATTTAAATATCCGTCAGGATCTGCAACTGCATAATAAGCTTCTTTGGCTTTGTAATCTCCGTCAAATAAACAGGGGAAACTGGAGCTTCTCCAGCTTCTTGTATCCGTATAGCCCCAAAATGTCACTCTTTCAATGACATCCGAATATTGATTATAAAGTCTGAAAAGCTGGGCATACGTCTGCGCCTGAGCGATCTCCTCTTCCTTGGTAAGCCCGGTTTCCTTCGCCTTACTGACTACTACATCAAGCTCTGTTATTGAAATTTCAGCCCCGGTCTTTTTAAACAGTTCCAGGGAATGTTCTACCGTAGCCACAGGCAGCGTGGTACTGTAGTGCGCCTGCATACCGATTCCGTCAATGGGTATACCTTTTTTCTTTAAATCAGTATACATAGCGGCTGCTATTTCGGCTTTGTTGTTATCATTTAAATTGTAATCGTTATAATATAATTTTGCATTGGGATCTGCCTCATGGGCAAACTGAAAAGCCAGTTCTATGTAATCAGTTCCAATATTTCTTAGCCAGGGAGTATCCCGTAAACAGGATTTCCAGTTTCCATCTGCTGGAAGTTTTGCTCCATCCTGAATCGCTTCGTTTACCACATCCCAGGATAATAGTTTTCCACTGTAGTGCCCTGCAACATTTGAAATGTGATCTCTCAGTCTGCCAATTGCTTCTTCCCGTCCGCATGCCGCATTCATCCAATCAGGCGTCTGACTATGCCATGCCAGTGTATGCCCCACCGTCTTTAAACCGTTCTCCTGGCAGAATCCGGTCATGGCATCTGCCGACTCAAAAGTAAATACGCCTTTTTGCAGCTGCATGGCATCTGGTTTCATCATATTTTCCGGTGTAACCACATTGAAATGATGAAGTACCATATCTCTATCCACTCCCGTAAGGTTAATGCTGTTATAAATGTTTCCAATCAGGAATTTTCCCTTATAAATATCCTTTAAGGGAGTGAGATTTTCTATATGAACTTCTTTCTTCTCCTGATCTTTAGTAGACTGCTCGTCTGCCAGAGACATTCCCATTGTCATATTAAGACAGACCAGAATACTCACACAGACCGCCCCGGTTTTCCCCAGTAATCTTTTCATCTCTTATTTTCCCTCCTATTATTTTGCCGCAAACAATTGCGTCTTACTAACAATTCTATCAATTAAGGCGTATTTCACAACCGGATGAATCTTATAAAAAAACATGGTTAATTATATAGTTAAATTTTTTGCCTGACATATCAATTCAATCTGACTGCATTTCACCACATTCCACTTGAATTTTTTAACCGTCAAAGGTATTCTTAATGTGGCTTTTTATACTATTTGATGCTGAGGTACTGAGTTTGATTAATATTGCTGTATGTGATGATAATGACAATATGATACTTGAGTTAAAAAACAGGATATTCGATTATATGAGTGAAACCAGTTATAAAGCCGAGGTTCATTCATTTTCCTGTGCTGAGGACCTGCTTATAAGCGATGAATTCTATGATATTATTTTTCTGGACATACAGATGGGAAATATGACTGGTATGGAAGCAGCAAAACAGATCAGGCAGTCCGGTTTGGAAAGCTTTCTTATTTTTGTTACTATCCTGAAAGAATATGTCTATGATGCCTTTTCCGTAGAAGCTTCGGATTATCTGTTAAAGCCCTTAGACACTCAGCACTTTCAATCTACAATGGCCCGCGTTCTTCAACATGTTCAGGATAAAAAAACAGCCGTTTTAACCATTCAGAAAGGAGCCTGGTGTAAATCAATCCCATTCTCGGATATTTTATACTGCGAAGCAATTAACAGAAAAATCTTCGTTCATACAAAACAGGAAATTATCGACTACTATTTTAAGATTAATTCATTGGAAAATCAGCTGGAACCTGATTTCTTCTGCTGCCATCGCAGCTATCTTGTTAACCTTAAGGCCGTATGCGGATATGAAAATGGCCAGGCTAAACTGGTCAACGGGGAGAGCATACCGGTTTCAAGACTACGTATGCAGGCGTTCATGGAAGCAATGTTAAACTATATGAAGAAAGGAGACAGATAGATGCCATTCACGGAACTGTTTAACAGGTGGTTTGATTTTATTTACTTTTTTTGCTTTTTAAATGCCTGTCTTGCCTGTATGGAAGTCTGGTTTTTCAGCAGATTTTCAAATAAGAAAGTAAAATGGTATTATTTTGCTTCTTACATACTGATCATATACCTGTTGGCTTCTATGGAAATATCCATACGAGCTGCATTTTCTCTATCTACCTTTATGGAACTGGGCGCACTTTTTTTATTCGGCTGGCTGGCTTTAAAATGTGCACCGGCAATATCCGCAACTGCAGCCATACTTGCCATCTGCATTATGCAAGTTGTTAACGGCATATTTCAGTCATTGTTAAGCCTCCTCTTAACAGTCCTATTTCCCTATACAATGGTTCTTACAACAATAAGCGGTCTGTTGGTGATGATAACTGTTTTTTTCTCCTATCGCCTTGTCCTGACATGGCTGAAAGACAGAAAAGTTCCCATGCTGCCATATATCCTGATACTGATGCTGCCAATCCTCTTTGTGCTTCTGGTTATGCAGTATGTTTTTTCAATATATGGAAATACAGTTACTGTCAGTGCTGATGGAACCAGAATTTCTCCTGAGGTAAATGACTGGACCATGCTGATCATTCAGATAGCAGCCTATCTATGCCTGTTTGCAGTTCTTTTTGCTTATAAAGAATTACTGAAAGGTTTCGCTCTTCAGATGCGCAATACGCTTCTGGAACAGCAGGTAAATGCTCAGGCCAACTCGGTCCAGGAAATGCAGATGCGATATGAAATGACAAGAACGTTCCGGCATGACTTAAATGGTCACTGGACCGTTCTTGGCGGCTTTTTAAAAACAGGAGAAGCAGATAAAGCATTGGAATATCTTGGAAAGCTGACCACTATGTCCGATCAGCTTACCTTTCCATGCCAGACAGGAAATGCGGTATTAAATATCCTGTTAACAAATAAATTGGGAATTGCGCATCAAAAGGGAATCGATGTTGACTGCACCGTGAAAATTCCTGACAACTGTATGCTCGATGATATGGATTTGTGCATCCTATTCTCCAATGCGGTAGATAATGCTGTTAAAGCCTGTATTGCAGGAAATCAAACCGGTCCATTTCTAACTCTGAAAACAATTCAGAAAGGCGACTTTTTTATGATTAACATCAAAAACAGCCGTTCTGACGTTTTTTTGCCCGTCAGTGGTACTGGAATCGGACTTCAGAGTATAAAAGCGGTTGCCGAGAAATACCATGGTACAGTTCAAATTGAAAAAACTCCCAAAACATTTCGATTAACCGTACTTTTTCTCATTCCACAACACTCAGACAGCATCTCAATGCATCTCACTTGAATCTCCATGATATCCCTTATATATTCATAGTATCTCAGAAAAAAAGGAGGCATTACGATGAATATCAGCAGCATAGGGATATCCCCACCACAATTCCCGTCTGAAACAGGCCCTGTTACACAGCCAGAACAGGACAATACCGACGATATTGAACAGCAGATAAAAACCCTGGATAAGGAAAAGGGGAAACTGGAGGGGCAGCGGGATAAAGAAAGAAATCCTTTCGCTTTGCAGCAAAGTGAGAAATACAAAGAGCTGGAAAAGAGGATCAAGGAATTAGACAAGCAGATACAGCAATTAAAAGCAGAGGCTACATCCTCGCAGAAAAAAGCAGGAAGCCAAAACAAGGAAGCAGTTTCTTCCAGAAATCCTTTTGATACTTATGAATCTGAAAAACAGGAATTTA
Source organism: Lacrimispora xylanisolvens (assembly GCF_002934545.1). Classification (GTDB taxonomy): domain Bacteria; phylum Bacillota; class Clostridia; order Lachnospirales; family Lachnospiraceae; genus Lacrimispora; species Lacrimispora xylanisolvens. Next base: position 692,439 of record NZ_PTJA01000001.1, on the reverse strand, counting down.
ACGGTTAGCAAAAATCCTCCGATAAAGGCAATGCATACCCTTATCGGAGGATTTATTTTAATCAGTTTTTTACTTTCCGTATCTTGTCAGATAACGTTCTACACTTGTAATTGCATTGGCCCCGTCTGAAACTGCCGTGGATACCTGTCTTAACTGTTTGGTCCGAACATCACCTGCAGCAAAAATACCGGGGACATTGGTCTCACAGTCCTCTCCTGCCTTGATGTAACCATGATCCATTTCCACAAGGTTATCAAAGGCCTCGCTCTGTGGATTAATTCCCACTGCAATAAACACGCCATCAACGGAAAGTTTATTTGTTTCTTCCGTTTTGGAATTCTTTATGGTAAGAGACTCAACCTGGTCTCCGCCTTCTATTTCTTCGACTACGGTATCCCAGATGATTTCAACATTCTCCTGGTTAAATAACTGGGTCTGCAGTGTCTTTGCACCGCGCAGTTCGTCTCTTCTGTGAATTAAGTACACCTTCTTGCACATTCTGGAAAGGAATATGGCGTCTTCGATTGCCACATCGCCTCCGCCTACAACGGCGGCTACCTTGTTTCGGAAAAATGCTCCGTCACAGGTTGCACAATAGGAAACACCCATTCCGGTCAGTTCTTTCTCTCCAACGACGCTGAGCTTTCTATACAGAGCACCAGTTGCGATAATGACCGATTTTGTTACATAGGACTTCTCCTGACCTACAACGGTAAATTCTCCGTCTGCTGCCTCAATCCGAAGCACTTCGTCTGTGACAAAATCAGCTCCCAGCTTTTCTGCATGATCCCGAAATTTCATACCCAAGTCAAATCCGTTAATTCCGGGAAGACCCGGATAATTATCCACTTCGTAGGTATTGAGAATCTGGCCGCCGCTGGCGACTTCTTTTTCAATCACTACCATCTTTAGCTCAGCTCTTTTTCCATATACTGCAGCAGTAAGACCTGCCGGACCTGACCCTATAATCACAACGTCATAAATCTCATTCATTTTATCTACCTGCTTTCTTTATTTATATTACAGATTCTTTTGTAATCATTATATCTCACCCGTCTTTTTGTATGCAATGCCCTCGTTGCATTTTAAAGCAGAATTTGTTAAAATAATAGCATCACATAACGACAGAAAGGGTGGTTTTATGTCTAGAAAAACAGTACTTGTAACTGGCGCTTCCCGGGGAATCGGAAAGGCCATTGCTGTCAAATTTGCAAAAAAAGGATATAATGTGGTCATTAACTGTCTTCATAATGAAGACCGCCTTTTGCAGACCAGGAAGGAACTGGAGTCCTATCAGATCTCCTGCCTTTCCTATATGGGTGATATGGGAGATATGAATCAGTGCCAGGAACTCTTCCAGATGATAAAAAAACAGTTTGGTTCTCTGGATGTACTGGTTAATAATGCAGGGATCTCCTACATCGGACTCCTTCAGGATATGACGACAGAAGCCTGGGACCGAATTATACGGACCAATTTAACCTCTGCCTTTCATTGTTCCAAGCTGGCAATTCCGGGAATGCTGGAACGCAAGCAGGGCAAAATCATAAACATCTCCTCTATCTGGGGTGTCTCGGGTGCATCCTGTGAAGTCGCCTATTCCGCCACCAAGGGTGGGATTAATGCATTCACCAAAGCTCTGGCCAAAGAGCTGGCCCCAAGTAATATCCAGGTCAATGCAGTGGCATGCGGAGCCATCGATACGGAGATGAATCAGTTTCTAAGCGAAGATGAATTAATCGCTCTCATCGATGAGATTCCAGCCGGAAGACTGGGAAAAGCGGAAGAGGTGGCAGATCTTGTCTATCACCTGGGTTATAAAAATTCCTATCTAACCGGTCAGATCATCGGTCTTGACGGAGGATTTATTTAAAAAGCTCTCCACATTCTGATTCATGATTGACGCGGTGCGGTGAAGGATTTTAAGATCTTCTTCGGGAATCTCCCTGTGGAGTTCCTCCACAAATTCCTTCCTGCACCGCCTGATCCGTTCCACAATTTCCTCGCTTTTTTTCGTAAGCTGGAGGCGGACCAGCCTTCTGTCATTTTTATCCCGGTCTGCTGTTAAATATCCTTTCTCACTGAGAGAATCCACAGATCTTGCGATCAGGCCCTTGGAGATATTTCTATACTGCGCGATCTCCGAAGCACTTTTCAGTCCTTCACTATTGGCCAGAAACATCATAACTACTATCTCATTGGGAGTGAAACCATATTCCGATACAGACTGGCTGCACAGCTTCTGGTATACCTTATCAATTTTTACAAAACATGCCAGACAGCACTCTTCTTCCTGTCTCATTCTTTCTCCTGGCATATTGGTTATAGACTCATTCATAACAACACCCTTATTAAATCATATGAGAAAATTTCCCCACTGTATACTATGGCAGCTATTACAACGTTTTCAATAGTTCATTATTGAACCGTTTACTTTTGAAGTATATCTCATAGAAATGCACCTGTCAACCCTGTATAGAAAAAACCCGGAAAAAGAAATCCTTTTCCGGGTAATAATTTTTATGCTTCTGGCTTTTCAACCTGTGCAATTTGTGACTTCTGCATAGGAATTCTGCAGTTTTTGTTATTGCCAAATTCAACGATAACAGTATCATCAGTCATATCGATAATAACTCCATAAAATCCGCTGCTGGTTAATATACTGTCACCCACTGCAATACTGGCGAACATCTCCTGCTGTCTTTTTTTCTCTTTCTTCTGTGGTCTGATCGCAATAAAATACATGAAGCCAAAGATTACTGCAATGTAAATTACCCAGAAACCCATGCCCATTGTACCGCCTGTTGCTAATAACATAACCGTTTCCTCCTTAAATATCGATCTGCCGTCTGCCTGTCCGAAAAGGGGGCCTTATGCCTCGGAACCACCGGCCATCATGCCGGACAGTTTCCTCTCCTTATACTCTCCATAACGGTGATTCTCGATTGCTTCGCGAATCTCTTCCATCATTGTATTATAAAAATACAGATTATGCAAGACACATAATCTCATGCCCAGCATTTCTTTTGCTTTTAATAAATGCCTGATGTAAGCTCTGCTGTAGGAACGGCAGGCGGGGCACTGGCACCCTTCTTCAATCGGCTTATGATCCAGTTCAAATTTGGAATTAAATAAATTTAATTTTCCATGGTTTGTATAAACGTGGCCGTGACGGCCGTTTCTTGACGGATAAACACAGTCAAAGAAATCCACTCCCCGGTCCACACCTTCCAGGATATTCGCCGGAGTTCCAACTCCCATCAGGTAAGTAGGCTTATTCTCAGGCAGATAAGGCACCGTCTCATCAAGAATCCGGTACATCTCCGAGTGGCTCTCTCCTACTGCAAGACCGCCCAGAGCATATCCATCCAGATCCATGGCAGATATGGTTTTGGCATGGGCTATTCTGATGTCTTCAAACGTTCCGCCCTGATTAATACCAAAGAGCAGCTGATCTTTATTAATGGTATCAGGCAGCTCATTTAACCTTGCCATCTCTTTCCTGCACCTCTCCAGCCATCTGGTGGTACGGTCCACACTGTTTTGCATATATTCCCTGGTAGCCGGATGAGGAGGGCATTCATCAAACGCCATAGCAATGGTAGATGCCAGATTGGACTGGATCTGCATGCTCTCTTCCGGACCCATAAAGATCTTGTGTCCGTCAATATGAGACTGGAAGTACACACCCTCTTCCTTAATCTTTCTGAGTCCGGTCAGAGAAAATACCTGAAAACCACCGGAGTCTGTAAGAATAGGGCGGTCCCAGTTCATAAACTGGTGAAGACCGCCAAATTCCTTAATCAACCGGTCGCCTGTGCGCACATGAAGATGATAGGTATTGGAAAGTTCCACCTGGGTTTTAATTTCCCTGAGATCATCGGTGGAAACAGCCCCTTTAATGGCTGCTACCGTTCCCACATTCATAAACACCGGCGTCTGGATTGTTCCATGCACCGTAGTCACTTCCGCCCGTTTTGCACGTCCGTCTTTTGCAATGATTTTATAGTTCATTTACAATTCCTTACTTTTATTTTTTGCTGTTTTTAGCAGTTGCTTTTACACCAGATTTCTTTTTCCCCTTATTCACTGTCATAATATACCACAGGGATCCTGTCATACATACGGAAGAATAAGTACCGCATACAATACCCACCATAAGAGGAAGGGCAAACTCCCGAATGGAGGAAACACCCATGATATACAGTACAAATACCATGATAAATGTGGTAAGAGAGGTATTAATACTTCTGGTGAATGTCTGAGTAATACTTAAGTTAACAATTTCAATCAGTTCCATCTTACTCTGGGTCTTTAAGTTTTCGCGGATACGGTCAAAGATAACGATGGTTGCATTAATAGAGTATCCCAAAATAGTAAGCATACATGCAATAAATGTTGAACCTACTGACCATCTGAGCACAGAATAACAGGTAAACACAACTAATACATCATGAACCAGCGCCAGTACTGCACTGCTGGCGAACCGGATATCCTTAAACCGGAACCAGATGTACAGAAGCATACAGATAGTAGCTATGATAACAGCCACAACTGCATCCCGCTTCATCTCCTGGCTGACTGCACCAGAAATACTTTCAGCAGTAATTTTTTCCTGTTCCACACCAAAGTGATCCACCATGGATTTATTCAGTACTTCTCTTTCATCCACAGTTAAGGTTCTGGTCTTAATAATTACTTCATTGCTTCCAGCTACTTTCTGTGTCTGAACATCTGCATCCTTAGTCACCTCTTCCACAACCGGAACTACCTCTGAAGAAATCTTCTCCAGTGTCATGTCTTCATTAAACGTTACATTTGTAGATGTACCGCCTTTAAACTCCATACTGTAATTTAAAATACTTCCGGTCTGAGACTGATTGACACCAAGCCATACAAACCCAAGTACAATAACAAGTATAGAGGCTGAGAACCAGATTACGCGTTTAGAAACAAAATCAAAAGGTTTCCTGTCTTTTTTAATTCCATAAAGCTTCTCATTATCAAAACCTAACTGAAACAGACTGTTTAATACAAATTTGGTTACAAACAGTGCTGTAATCATGGAAAGCACAATACCGATAGCCAATGTGGCGGCAAATCCCTTTACTGTACCGGAGCCTCTCCAGAACAGTACGCCCGCAGCGATCAGAGTTGTGACGTTACCGTCGATGATTGCTGACAACGCTTTATGAAAACCGGCTTCAATCGCTGATTTAACCGTTTTTCCGTATCCGATCTCTTCTTTGATACGGGTAAAAATAATAACGTTTGCATCCACCGCCATACCGATGGAAAGAATAATACCTGCAACTCCCGGAAGAGTCAGTGTGACTTCAAATGCCTTTAACAGAATTAAAATAACACCTACATAAATAGACAATGCTACCACTGATGCAAAACCAGGCAGTAAATAAACCAGAATCATAAACACTGCTACGATCGCAAATCCGATTACACCTGCCTTTAAGCTGGTAGTAATCGCTTCCTGTCCAAGCTTTGCACCTACTACATTGGAACGTAATTCTTCCAGCTCCAGAGAAAGAGATCCGATGCGGATTGTGGAAGCCAGGGTTTCCGCCTCTTCATAAGAGCTCATTCCGCTGATCTGACACTGTCCCTGAGTAATTGGTTCCTGAACAACGGGGTTTGAATAAACCTTTCCATCATAAATAATAGCAATTCGTTTTCCAACATTGGCAGTTGTGGCATCGCCGAATACTTTTTTTCCTTCATCAGTAAAGGTCAGATCTACCATATACTGCTTGATGCCGTTATTTTCAGTAATAACCGGCTTTGCTGTTGCTACCTGATTACCATTTAAAATAACTTTTCCCGCTTCATCTGTAAATGTTAAGGAGCCAGGTTTTCCAAGCTCTTCAAGAATTGCATTGGCATCTGATACGCCAGGGATATCAACATTAATACGGTTGTCTCCCTCCTGGTACACCTCTGCCTCTGTGCTGTAGTTCTCAACCCTCTGCTGAAGTTTGTAGATCGTGTCCTTCATATTCTCAGCACTTGGTTTCTCTTCTTTTGCCTGATAAGTGATGCTGACGCCCCCCGCCAGATCCAGTCCAAGCTTAATGTCACTCATGGTGGTATATCCGAAATAACCGGTTAATCCAACCATTGCCAGAGCAAAAATCAGCCCCAATAACCCTTTACCTTTGTTGCTTTTCATTACTTCTCTCCTTCACTTTTGTAATACACAAGTCTAAGACTAAATGCTTGAACGTTCAGTCTTAGCCTTCCGCCAACGCCGCCTTGATCATGATCGCACACTCAATCCGCTTCTTCTGCATCTCGCAGCCAGTATCATACGCATCTGTAATGCTACCATGAAAATTATAGGAATTAGCTGCACAGCCCCCGCTGCAATAAAACCTTGCGAAGCAATCCCGGCATTTGTCTTTTGCATAAACGTTGCAAAGTTTAAATTCATCGCGGATCTGTGTGTTTGTCACACCTGTATCTACATTGCCCAGAAGAAATTCTTCTTCTCCGACAAATTGGTGGCATGGATAGAAATCCCCCCATGGCGTAACCGCCAGATACTCGGTCCCTGAACCGCAGCCAGACAATCTCTTTGCCACACAGGGTCCCTGAGTCAGATCAATATTAAAGTGGAAGAAATTAAATCCTCTTCCTTCCTTTTGTCTCTTAATATACTCAACAGCCAGCTTATCATACTCCTCTAAAATAGCAGGAATATCTTCCTGTCTGATGGAATAGTCCTCTTCATCCTGAGCCACAACCGGTTCAATGGACATGCTCTCAAAACCAAGATCCGCAAACTCCAGAACATCTTTTGAAAAATCCATATTATTCCGTGTAAAAGTCCCCCGGATATAATAATCCTTTTCCCCTCTCAGTTTTGCGAACTTCTGAAATTTAGGAACAATCAGCTCATAGCTTCCCTTCCCGTTCCTAAACGGCCTCATCTGATCATTCACTTCTTTCCGTCCATCAAGACTTAACACCACGTTGCTCATTTCCCGATTACAGTATTCCATAATCTCATCATTTAAAAGGACACCGTTGGTAGTCATGGTAAAACGAAATTTCTTATTATATTCTTTCTCTTTTGAGCGCCCGTATTCAACAAGCTGTTTTACAACGTCCCAGTTCATCAACGGTTCGCCGCCAAAAAAGTCCACTTCCAGATTCTTACGATTTCCCGAATTCTCAACCAGAAAATCCAGCGCCTTCTTACCAACCTCAAATGACATCAGCGCACGGCGTCCATGATACTCCCCTTCTTCCGCAAAGCAGTACTTGCATGCAAGGTTGCAGTCATGAGCAATATGCAGGCAAAGAGCCTTCACAACGGTCTTTCTCTTTTTAAAATCAACCACATAATCATGGTAAATATCCTTGGTAAACAGTTCCCCTTCATCAATCAGAAACTGAATTTCTTCCAGAGCCTCTCTCACCTCAGCCTCTTCATAGGTACTTAAAAGCTCCAAAAGCACTTTCTCTTCCGCTTCCTTTGGAAGCGCTGCAGCCTTTTCCATATCCGGTACCAGCTGAGCTGCAATCTTTACAGCATCATACATAACCGGATCAACCGAATGAACAGACCCGCTGTTGACATCCATAATAATATGGAAGCCGTTATTAATATATTGATGGATCACTTGTATTCTCCTTAATTAAAATTTAAACCCGTAATCATTTTTAGCAGACAAGCGAAGCAACCCCTACCGTCTAACGACCGTAGGGGCATGTGCTTATCTGCCTTATGGCTGTACTATACAGTTTTATACTAGCGATTGCTGTTCTCGCAGCTCTGGTTACCTACTGTACAGGATGTTTTGCAAGCTGACTGACAGGAAGTCTGGCACTCACCGCAGCCGCCTTTTTTCATAGATTCTTTTAATGTACTGGAACTTAATGTTTTTACGTGTTTCATAAACTTACACCTCCTGTATTTGCCTAATTCTTTGAGATTATACCACATGTTTTTAACCAGTGCAAGATGAATTGCCCCCTCAGGGAGGCGCCGAAACATTTTTTTCAACCGCCAATATATTCGAATATCCTCCCTGATGGACGAATATACTGAACCAGAAGACAAGACATAAGGAGAAAAAACATGGAAAAATCAAAGCTTCAGGTCACACTTAGAAATCTGCTTGTCACCTACATATTGACCGGAGTCCTGCTGGTGATCCTGGCCTTAGCGCTTTATAGATTCCGGCTGAAGGAAGGTCAGATCCGGCTGGGTGTCAATGCAGTTTACATTATCACCTGTCTCTTTGGAGGGATTCTCATGGGGAAGAGCATAAAGCAGAGGAGATTCTTCTGGGGCCTGTTACTGGGTCTTTTGTATTTCCTTGTGCTGCTGGCAGTTTCCTTTATGCTGAACAGAGGGATTAACGGGTCGATGAATCAGATACTGACTACCATGGCGATCTGCGCAGCTAGTGGGACTGCGGGGGGGATGCTTAGTTAGTGGGAGGACGGTTGGTTTAGAGATGGGGAGGCATGGGGGGCTGGCGGAAAATGAGGAGTCCGGTCCCCGGATACGCTCATGGTTTCGGGCGGGATAGGTGTAAGGGTGAGAAAGCACAAAAATAAGGACACCGGCACCATTCGTCAGGTTTTCTTGATGAAAACCCGACTCAGGGCGCCTAAAAAACGGACTTTGTGAGTCCGTTTTTTGTCCTCATTTTTGCACTTCCTCTCCCTAACACCTATCGACGCCCTGCACAAATCGCTGTATCCGGGGACCGGACTCCTCATTTTCTGTTCAACACTGCTTCTCCATCTGGGAAAAAACGTCGCGGACGAAAAGGTGAAATAAGCACCTTTACTTCTTTAGGATTGATGACGTGGAGGAGTTTTTTTAACAGTGGAGGGGCCTGATGCGTCGCTGGAAACAGGACAGACCAAGAGGGGCGGAGACGGTTTGGAGGCGGGGTTAGAACTTCTTAGGCCGGAGAGGTGCAAAAAACATGGGCGGAAATTGGCTTCAAAGCCAATTTCCGAGGAAACCCTGAGCGCGAATTTCTTTCAGAAATTCGGGTGAAGTGTTTCCGATCCCATGTTTTTTGTGCCTGTCCGGCCTTAGAAGTTATCCCGCCGAAACTCCGTCTCAGTCCCTCTTGGGCTGTCCTGTTTCTTCAACCCCCAGATACATTCTTACTTTATCAATTCTATTCTTATCCAGTGCCTCTACTACCAGCCTGATATTATTGCAAACTACTTCTTCTCCCTGCTCGGGAAGACGGTCTAACAGTCCGATGATTAATCCGGCTATGGAATCGTAGTCCTCTGATTCCAGTTCCAGACCAAGTCTGTCGTTTAAATCGTCCAGCTTCATGGAACCTTCCACCAGGTATTCCAGCGGGGCTACTTCTACAAGCTCGTTTTCTTCGTCTTCATCGTATTCATCACGGATCTCTCCTACAATCTCCTCCAGTAAATCTTCCAGAGTGATCATGCCGGCTGTCGCTCCGTATTCGTCCAGGACAATAACCACGTTGTTACAGGTCTGACGCATCTCTATCATGAGTTCAGCCGTTTTTTTGTACTCATATGTATAGAGGGGCTCTCTTAGGAAATTACGGATGTTGAAATCGGTGCTGTTATCGGTTAAAAGAAGGTCTTTCATGTTGATAATTCCAATTACATTGTCATTGGTTTCTTCGTAAACGGGAATTCTGGTGTACATCTCTTCACGGAAAATATCGATGAGCTCTTCGTATGTGGCATTCACATCTACTAATGTCATGTCAATACGGGGTATCATGATGTCCCTGGCTACGGAATCGCCAAAATCGAAAACATTGTTAATCATCTTTCTTTCTTCTGATTCAATTACGCCTTCTTCATGGCTTACATCTACGATGGTTCTCAGTTCGTCTTCTGTAATGGAATCCTGCTTTTTGTTGGGGTTTACGTGGATGAAACGCAAAAAGCTGGAGGATAGGATGTGTACTACGTAAATGACTGGTGTCATGATTGTCATAAATGCGTAGACGATTTTTGCATACCTTAATGCAATTGTTTCGGAATATAGGGTTGATATGGTCTTAGGGGAAATTTCACCGAAAACCAATATTACAAGGGTCAGAATGCCGGTTCCAATGCTGACCGCCTTATTTCCCCAAATACTCATGACAAGTGTGGTGGACAAAGAAGAGGCGGTTAAATTTGCCACATTGTTTCCAACGAGAATTGCGCTGAGCATCTTGCCCTGGTTTTCCAGTATCTTCGTAAGCGTAATGGCATTCTTGTTGCCTGCTTCTGCCAGTGTTCTGACCCTGATCCGGTTCACCGTCGTAAGTGCTGTCTCAGCGGATGAGAAAAATGCTGATAATGAAACTAATAAAACTAACGTAAGCAACTGTATATAGTCACTCGAATCCAAAAAAATCAACTCCTGTTTTTTTATATTTTACGAATGATTGTACAATAGAAAAACGGCTGTGTCAAGAAGACAGCCGTTTTTTTTAGTTTAGCGTTCTTTGAATGTACGTATGGTTTCAATGATGATGATGAGACCAGCGCCCAGAAAGATGAATAAATCACCCAGGTTAAAGACCACTTTTTTCAGCTTTCCGTACTGAATGCTGAAATAGTCCACTACGTAATGACGAACCAGCCGGTCGTACAGATTGCTGACCGCTCCCCCAAGGGCAATGGAGAAGGCAAGCTTTTCTGCTGTTTTTCCTTTGCTTTTTAAGAGGCATGCTAACATTCCTCCGATGAAGGAAGCAACTGCCAGGGGAATCATGGAAACAAGCTCCGGGTGGTCTTTTAAATAGCCAAAGGAGAAGCCGGGATTGTGATTCTTGTATAAAAGGATCTTACCGCCGCTTTTCTGTAATTCTTTGGGGAAGTCTGATTCGTTTTGCTGTTCTATGGCCTGCTTGATGAATAAGTCGAGAGCCGCAAGGATACCTATAATGCCGATATATAGCATGTTCCACTCTCCTTTCTTCTTATCCTCTCATCTGAATGAGAGGGCCTCCGTTTTTGTCTAAGTAAGCTCTGGTGATGATGACGGAACCGATGTTGGGGTCTTTGGGGATCTCATACATGATGTCAAGCATGAAGCTTTCTATAATGGCACGGAGGGCTCTTGCACCGGTCTTTTTCTTCAGTGCCTCCTCTGCAATCCATTCCAGGGCTTCGTCTTCAAATACCAGTTTTACCTCGTCCAGCTCCAAAAGCTTCTGATACTGTTTTAATATGGCATTCCTTGGCTCGTTTAATACCCGGACTAACAGTTCTTTGGTTAAGGTCTCCAGAGTGACTGTGATGGGCAGTCGTCCGAGGAACTCGGGTATCATTCCAAATTTTTTCAGGTCTTCATTGGTTACACGTGAAAGTATGTTGGCATCCTTGTCGTACTTGTCTTTTAATTCGGAAGAAAATCCTATGGAGGTCTTTTCTTTGAGGCGCTCTTTGATGATATCCTCCAGATCAGGGAAGGCTCCGCCGCAGATGAACAGGATGTTCTCGGTGCGTACGGTGGTCATGGGGGTCATGGCATTCTTCTGGTTTGCACCTACAGGAACTTCTACGGTGCTTCCTTCCAGTAACTTTAATAGTTCCTGCTGGACGGACTCGCCGCTTACATCTCTGCTGCTGGTATTCTTCTTTTTTGCAATTTTGTCAATTTCATCGATGAAGATGATTCCACGTTCTGCCCGCTCTACATCGTTATCTGCGGCAGAAAGCAGCTTTGATACTACACTTTCAATGTCATCGCCGATGTATCCGGCCTCTGTTAAGGAGGTGGCATCTGCGATTGCAAGGGGGACATCTAAGAGTCTGGCTAATGTCTTTACCAGATAGGTCTTGCCGCTGCCGGTTGGCCCGATCATGAGAATGTTGGATTTCTCGATCTGGACGGCATCTTCGTCGTTTTGCGCTGTGTCTGCTAAGTATACCCGCTTATAGTGATTGTAAACTGCTACGGATATGGCTTTCTTCGCCTGCTCCTGGCCGATGATGTATTCGTCAAGCTTCTGACGGACGGTATGAGGGGCTGGGATGTCTTTTCGCTCCAGCTGCTTTTGGGGCTCTTTGTCGGATCTCTTTTTGATCTTTTGTTTCTTTGGGATCTCCAGATCTTTGTTTAAGCTTCCCAAGTCGTTGAGGTTCAAGTTCATGTAGGGCATTCCGGGAAGCTTGCTTAGGTCAAGACCTCCCTGAGTAACGGAATCAAAGGCTTTCTGCATACAGTCGTGGCATAAGTTCATGCCTCCTGGCATGGATACCATGGAGCCTGCTTTGCTTTCTGGTCTGCGGCATACGTAACAGATTTTTTCGTATTCTGATTCGTCTTCTTTTTTTTCTTTATCAATATCAGAGTTTTGGATCTTATTGTCTTCCATCTTCTCCTCCAGAAAATCTTTATCGTTCAAAGTATAATCTCCTTTTGTCTGTAATTCTATACTGTATATCAGATTATTATAAAGCATTTAAAAGAGTCGTACAAGAGGAGACAGACAGTTTAGAGTTTTTTAATGAAATGGGAAAACTCCCGGAATTCTACTTGGAATCCCGGGAGTTTCATGTCTTAGTGTTTTATTGTTTTATTGTTTATTGCTGATTGGCGTCTGCCGGCTTTTTGCCCAGGGTGATGTCAACATTACGTTCTACATACTGGCCGTTTTCAAGTGACTGTACAGTCAGAGATACTTTTGTTCCTCCTGCATAGTATTTGAGCATGCTTGTTAAGTCATCATAGGTTTTAATTCCCTGTCCGTCGAATTTGGTGATGATGTCTTTTTCACGAAGATCTGACTGGGAAGCTGCTCCGCCTTCTACAATTTTGTAGATAAATACACCCTGTGGCATACCAAGCTGCTGGCTGGTGGTGGAATCAATGTTCTTGCACTGGATTCCTAAATAACCCTGATCATTGTCTGCAACCTGAGTTCTGGTCTTCCTGGTTATGAGACCGTCTATGATTGTCTGGGCTTTGGAGATCGGAATGGCGTATCCCATACCTTCTACTTCTGTAGAGGAATATTTGGCTGAGTTAATGCCGATTACTTCTCCCTGCATATTTAAAAGTGCGCCGCCGCTGTTACCTGGGTTGATGGCTGCATCGGTCTGAAGCAGATCACGGTTTGTTCCGTCTTCGGTCTGTACAGCGCGGTCCAGTGCACTGATATAACCTACGGTTACGGACTGGCCGTATCCAAGTGCATTACCGATGGCAATAACGCCCTGACCTACTTTTAATGTTTCGGATTTTCCAAGTGAGGCAATTGCTATTTTGGATAATGTGTCAGAGGAGATATTTTTTAATGGAACTGCTATCACTGCTAAATCACTGTCTGCGTCGGTTCCTTTAATGGCTGCATCTACGGCTGTCTGGTCAATAAAGGTAACTTTTAACTCCTTGGCTCCCTGAACCACGTGGTTGTTGGTCACAATTAAAAGCTCATCATCGTTTTTGCCAACAACAATTCCGGAACCGCTTCCTTCTCCTTCCTGCTGCATGGGGCCAAACCATGTCTGACTTTCATAGACCACCTTGCTTGTAATGGCAACTACCGATGGCATTGCTTTGTCAACGATAGGAGAAACGTCATTGATTGTGGAAATGCTGGATGTATTGGAAGCGGGAAGTGAGTTATTTGCCTGTGCTGTGGGAAGGGTTTCCGCACGGCTTATCTCTACCGATTTATTTTGAGCATAGGAGCCTGCTGCCCAGTTGATTCCCACTATGGTGCTTCCGGCAACGATTCCAAAGACCAGAGCGCTTCCAACAACTGCTGCTGCCTTTTTTCCAAAATTGCCTTTTTTCCGTTTCTTTCCTTCTTCTTCATAAGGGGTCTGGTCCGGTGTTCTCTGATAACGGTATTCCTGATAATGGGGAATGGTGTTCTGAGACTGTTCCTTTTCCGGTTCCGGATCTCTCATTATAAAATTGGTTGTTACGGCTTCATCTTTATTGGCTTCCGGGTTTACCCGGCCTGTTTCAATATTGTCATTTTCGTCATACATAACATCAATCTCCTTTCATGTATGTTTGTTATCTCATCTGATAAACAAAGTCTACCAATGAAATGTGACCATTCTGTGATAAATCTATATTGAATATGTGAATTGAAAAAATCCCTGCAAAAAGAGCTTTTTTGCAAAGCGCTGTGTGCAGGGATTTTGTATTTTATTTTAAATTTAATTGACTGGAGGTGCAGGAACTACAACTGTATCTGTATTGCCCCCTGGAGCTGTCGCTGCTGTGGTGGGAGCCGTATCGGTCTGCTGTTTCGTGGGAGCTTCACCAGGACCTGTGGTCTTTGTTTCCTCCGGGACAGCTGCCTTGGTTGTCTCGCTGGTTCCAGGTCCAGCCGATGCAGTGGTTGTCTCAGTGGTTCCTGAGGTAGTTGGTTTTGATTCTCCCGGTTTTCCGGTGCCTTTGGTGGTTTCATTAGGCTTGGTTTCTTTTGTGGGTCCGGTGACGTTTTCAGAGCTTTCAGTAGTCTTTACAGGGTTTCCGAATTCGTCAGTAGCACTCACAGTTTCCTCTTTGCTGGTCTCTTCTGCCTCTGTACTCTTCGTCTCCTTTACCGCCGGTTTGGTTTTGTCTCCGCCATCATATCCCTTGTCCGTAGGCACATGATCCACGCTTGTTCCCTGCTTATACATGCCGGAATCAGCCGCAATCTTGGCACTGATCTTTTTCACCATATCGGAGGGTTCATAGCTGTCCTTGTCGAAAAGGAATTTATGCAGCTGTACCACGTTTGTTTCCAATGTCTGAGGAATTACACAGTCACCTTTTTTACCTATGTCCATATCACCGCGGGCATATGGGAAGCCGCCTGTTTCACCAATGTGATATTTACCAATATCTAATAACAGTTCAGTAAAATCACTGAATGTTAAATTAGAGCCGATCTGGTCAACTTCCATAAGAAGAATTCTGTTAAGCAGACCCAGATCCGCTTTCTTTGCCTTTTCAAAAGATTTCTGAATTACAAGACGCTGACGCTCTGTTCTTGCAAAGTCTGTATCCATCTTTCTGAGTCTGGCGTAGGCCACGGCCTGAACGCCATCTAAATGGTTGAGACCAGCTGATTTTAAATGAACGGATGGGACTCCGGTTTTCTCAACAGTCTCTGTAATAAAGGAGTTGATATAGCGGAATTCAGCCTTGCTGATATCAATATCCACGCCGTCCAGCATGTTAATTCCATCTGCTACGGACTTCCAGTTGAAGGTCACATACTCAGTGACATCCAGATCTAAGTTTCTGTTAATTGCTGCAAGTGCCTGGGCAGCACCGCCGTTTGCATAGGCTGCATTAATTTTATTATAAGTATTGCCTTCATTGATGTTTAAATATGTATCACGGAAAATGGATACAATTTTTATTTCTCCAGTACCTCTGTTGATGTTACAAAGCATAATAACATCGGCATTGGTTCCTTTATTTACATTACCATCACGGCTGTCAACACCGAATACTGCTATGGTCCGATATCCGGTCATATGCTTCTTCTGATCTGCAGTCATTACTTCGTTGCGTACCTGATTTGTATTAAAATTATCAGGCTTCTGGATCGAACCCATGAGTCTCGCCACATACGCATAGGAGAAAATAAGTGCGAGGGTAAATATTTCTGCAACTGCAAGGATTATGAATTTACGGATCCGTCTCTTTTTTTCTGTATGAGCAGCTAACCGGCTGGCTGCAGCGGCCTTCTCCTGAGGAGAAATTCTTGGCTGCTGTCTGGAAGCACCGTCTCCGATCACGATCTGATCTCTCGCGGGTGTTCTTCCTTCCTCTTTAGAGGCGCGGCTTCTGCGGTTTTCCTGTTCCATGTTCGTTCTGGCCCTGTTCTCTTCCGGCTGCCTTGCACCAGTCCTTTGGGGTCTGGCAGCGCCTTCCTGCTGTCTGCGTGTTGCGCCTGACGATGCCTGCTGTCTGCCTGCTGATGATTGTCCTTTAAACATGGGCTGCCCGCTGCTGCTGGCAGAATCTGGCTTCGAATCAGAACCGCGCCTTTCTTTACGTGAGCTTTCACGGTTTAATTCATCATCAAAATCATTTCTCATTTACTTATCCTCATCCTAATTGTGTCGTATCCGATATCAGTACGCATTTTTATTAATAAACCCTTTGAACATCGTCAGGAACAGGATCTTAATATCAAATCCCAGTGTCCAGTTTTCAATATAATAAAGATCATGTTCAATCCGTTTTGTAATGGAAGTGTCTCCCCGAAGCCCATTAACCTGAGCCCAGCCTGTGATTCCGGGGCGTACCTGATGTTTAATCATGTACCTTGGGATTTCCTCTTTAAATTTTTCCACGAAAAGAGGCCGTTCTGGTCTTGGACCCACCAGACTCATATCTCCCCTTAATACATTAAGAAACTGCGGCATCTCATCAATACTGGTCTTTCTGATAAAACGCCCCACTGGGGTAACTCTGGAATCGTGTTTGGTTGTCCACTTCATTTTCTCTTCTGAAGGAGCCTGTACCACCATGGACCGGAATTTGTACATATGGAATGACCGGTTGTGAAGCCCGACTCTCTCCTGCTTATAGATAAGAGGACCGGGAGCAGTAAGCTTGATTAATATGGCAGTAAGAAGCATAATCGGCGAAAAGACCAAAAGAGCAAAGGCTGCTCCGAATATGTCTACCGCCCGTTTTAACAGGGCATTTACCGGGTCAGTCAGCGGCACACGCCGGATATTGACCACAGGAAGCCCCTGGAGGTCTTCAATGTAAGGCCTTGTGGGAATCATATTATTATAATCAGGTATAAATTTTGTGTGTACTCCTGATTTCTCACAGGAAGCCACAATCCGTTCTAAATCCGCATATTCGCTGATGCTTAGGGTGATGGCAATTTCGTCAAGGGAATTGAGGGCAAGTATCTCATCCAAGTCACTTACCTTTCCTATGACATGGATTCCTTTAAACTCATAACCCCATTCTTTCTTATTGTCAAGAATTCCTTTGATCTGATAGCCCCATTCAGGATTCATACGCACCCGTTCAATAAAGCCTTCTGCTGCACGGCTGTAGCCGATCAGAAGGATATGCTTCTGATTGTATCCCTTGGTCCGCATGGAATGAAGGGCTATACGGATTAAATTTCGTTCCGCTGTCTCCAATATTACATTAACAGCAAAGAAATAAAAAACCAGTCTGGTTGAAAACTCACTGAAATACGGGTTTTTCTTAACCAGGAACAGACTGAGGGTAAAAAGCAGAAGCCCCAGTACGTTGGCTTTTAAGATATTAGTAAACTCGTAACGCCTTTCCTGAACCCGCTTCGGTGCATACAGCTGGAAAATGCCGTAGAGGAGCAGATAGGTCGGCAAAATCAGGAGAAGCGCCGCAAAATAGTACTGAGGTGGCAGAACCTGCTTATAAGGGCTGAAGAACCAGTTACCCAGTAAAAGAAGCAGCCAGGCAATCACATAAGACAGAATTATAACCAGTCCATCCAGTACTACATGAAACCCATTAAATTTTTTTTGATTATCTTTAATCATAGCAGCAAAACCTTCCTACTTGCATGACTCCATACTCTTCCATGATAATTTCCCGTTTATTATACATGATATGTCAATATGATGCCATTAAAATATTCTTAAATTGACCTGTCAATTTTTAGTTTCCTTTTCATAAATTCCCAAACATAGAGAAATGTGCCCAATATCAGCTCTACCTCAATTCTTATATAATTACCAAGGCGGGACATTTGAAACCTGACTTTCTTTGTTTTTTTCAAAGTTTTCAGCCCTTCCTTCACTCCTTCGATATAATCAGAAGCGAAGCCAATCCGACGGAAAAACATATATTTTACTGCCATTCCCGCCAGAATGGGGAGAGAATTCAGGATTAACTGGAGGAAAGGCATATTTTTATAATTCAGATAAAGATTGTTTCTTGCAGCCAGTTTTACTTTAAAGGAATTGTATTTGGAACCACTGGTTCCGCTCCCCACATGATATACCACAGCTTTGGGGCAGTACCAGTTCTCATAACCGCAGATCTTCGCCCGGTATCCCACATCGATATCTTCCAAATATGCGAAATGGTCCTCATCAAAGCCTCCGATCTTATCAAAAACTTCTCTCCGGTAAATGGCAGCGCCGGCACAGGCAGAAAATACACGGCAGGCTTTTTTATACCCGCTGCTTTTTTGTCCCACCCCCCGTTGATAGGCCCAGCCCAATACGCTGTACATATCTCCGGCATCATCCATCAGATCTTTATGGTAAAGCTGAATCATCTTACTGCTGACGGAGAATATCTTAGGAGAACGCTGGATGGCTTTTACCATCTCTTTTACGTAATCCGGCTGAGGCTCTGTATCATTGTTTAGCAGTATGACATAGGGGGTCACGGATTCCCGTATTCCGATATTGACAGCACCGGAAAATCCCGTATTCTCTTCTAAAAATATGGACGGAATCTGATGGTCTTCCAGCCATTTTACACTGCCGTCAGTGGAGCCGTTATCCACCACAAGAAGCTCAAAGTTCTGATCACTTTGAGCTCTTAAGGCCTTAAAACAGGGTTCCATAAATTTTAATCCGTTATAATTGGGAATAATGATTGTTACTTTCTTTTGCATTTTAAACCTCTAACTGATAGGGTTCCCCTATTTTTTCTTTCTTCAAATCCCTCAGTGCAAAATTGGATTTGCGAAGAGTTAAATTGGGGTTATAGTAGGGATCACCGTCCCGTAAAATATCCGGCCATTTTTCTGAAAATTTCTTAATCTCCCTGTTGAAGCGTTCCACCTTTTCTGGTGTGTCCTCCAGTCCTCTGGACTTTGACTCATAATGATAGAACAGGGCATAAGGTACGTAAACAACCAGTTTATTTAAGGAACGAATCTTCATACAGTAATCAATGTCATTAAATGCAACTGCCAGATCTTCGGAAAATCCTCCCACCTGATCAAACAGGGATCGCTTGCTCATCATACAGGCTGCGGTAACTGCACTGTAATTTCTTGCGCACATGGCCTGGTTGAAATAGCTGCTCTCCGCTTTATGAAGACCGATAAAGGTGTGGCCTGCAATTCCGCCGAATCCCACAACGACTCCGGCATGCTGAATGGTATCATCGGAATACAGAAGCCTCACTCCCGTAATTCCTACATCCTCTCTCTGGCAGTATCCTAACATCTCTTCCATACTCTCGGGATTGATCAGCTCCGTATCGTTATTTAAAAACAAAAGGTACTCTCCCTTTGCAAAGGTAACACCAAAATTATTAATGGCAGAATAATTGAATTCTCTTTCCCAGGTTACAACATGAACAAATTCAAATTCCTTCTGAATCTTTTCATAGTAGGCAAATGTTGCCGGATCCGCGCTGTTATTTTCCACTACAATGAATTCCAGATTTTTATAAGTTGATTTTTCAATCAGGGAACGCATGCATAGATCCAGGTCTGCACTGTGGTCCTTGTTTGGAATAATCACAGATACCAGAGGATCTCCGGTAATTTCAAATGTTGTGTGGTAGATGCCGTAGTCTATCCCCTTTTCAACAGACTTCACAGGGATTCCCAACCGGTCATAATGGGCTTTCACAGCTCTGGCACCGGCTTCAAAAGCATAAAGCTTGCTTTCCGGATTACTGGCTGTTGAATCCTGATGGCACCGCCAGTGGTAAAGCGCTTTTGGAATATGACAGATTTTCCTTGCCTTCTCTGTACACCGTAAAATAAAATCATAATCCTGAGCTCCGTCAAATTCTTCCTTAAATAATCCTACTTCCAGAAGCAGTTCATGATTTACCACAAACAAATGGCAGATATAGTTGACACTGGTTAATAAATCCGGATTGAAGTCAGGTTTGAAATGAGGCTCAAACAATTCCCCTCCGTCGATATCAAGTTTATCTTCATCGGTATAAACCACATCAATCTCAGGATCCTGATTAATGGCCTTTACACATTCAAACAGTGCATCAGGCGCCAGAGTATCGTCATGATCTGCGAGGACAATGAAATCACCGGTAGCCATCTCAATGGCAGCATTGGTATTGCCGGAAATGCCCTTGTTTTCTCCCAGTATCACATAACGGAACCTTTCATCCTTCATGGCGTAGCGCTTTAATACCCGCTCCACACCCTCTCCCCTGGGACTTCCGTCAGCCACACAGACCTCCCAGTTTGTATAGGTCTGGGCAAGAAGGGAATCAAGCATTGCAGAAAGAAAACGTTCCGGTGTTTTGTAAGCAGGTATGACAACGGAAAGTTTTGGCATATAGTCAAATACGGTCTCTCTCTGCTGTGCCAGTTCTTCCTCCGTTGTTTTTGTAAGGGAGACCCATTCCGGATAATCGTAATCGCTGTCAATGCCCTGAAGTTTATGTCTGGATTTAATCACGAAAGCTTTGAGCCCGTTTTCCATAAGAAAATCCATGGCAGACTGCAGGGTCTGCTTATTCATCATGCTCTTTAATTTTGCTGACTTTTTGTGGGAAGAGCTGTTCTGCTTTTCAATAATATCTGCATTCAGCTTTACCGCCACTGACTTGTTTTCACATTGAATCACCAGAGTCCGGTCTTTTTTACTGTCCCTCACATAAGGAATCCGGATATCAAATCCAAGATCTTTCTCAACTGTCTTCTTAAAATAAATCTGGCTTACATCGTCTCTGCGTACCGGTACGTATTTGAATTCCACAGGGGTATCCTGCTCATCAAGCACCTGGAACTGTACCTCTTCTTCCGGAGTTTTTCCGATCACCCAGCCGTTTAATACGATGGAATTGTCCCGGATTCTCATAACATCTATCTTATATTTCATCTCTGTTTCCCATCCTCCATGGAGGCTGCCATAAGAAGCAGATCCTCATCTGTATCTTCCTGTGCATCGCAGGTAAAATTAATCCGCTCTTCTTCAATCACAAGTGGACGTTTCATTATGCGGGCATTGATGGAAAGAATATACTCCCCTACAAGACCGATAAAAAATATCTGAACGGATCCTAAAAAGCACATGCCAATCAGGAGAGGCGCCATTCCAGCAGGGAAACGGTCCCAGTAAATCAGCTTTAAAATTAGATAAACAAGAGCTACCATCATGCTGGCGAAGGAGCAGATACTTCCAAAAATCGTCGCCAGACGAAGTCCGACCTTTGTGTAGGAAGTAATGCTTAACATGGCTGCATCATAGAGCTTATAAAAGTTATTGCTGGTTTTTCCTGCCCGCCGTTTGGGCTGCTCGTAAGGAATTTCTTTTCTTCTGAAACCAAGTTCAGCCACGATTCCCCGAAGAAACGGAGTGGGATCATCAAGCTGTCTTAAAACATGAATAAATGTCTTATCATAAAGTCCGAATCCGGTAAAATGTTCGATCTGCTCCACATCGGACAGTTTTTTAATCATCTTATAGTAACAGCTTCTCAGCCAGTACATGATCTTACTTTCTTTGCTGGACTTTTTAATTCCGATTACGATTTTATAGCCGTCTTCCCATTCCTTTACGTATCTGGGGATCATCTCCACCGGATCCTGAAAATCTGCTGCCATCAAAATCGTACAGTCGCCGTCAGACTGAAGCATGGCATAGTATGGGGAGTTGAACTGACCAAAATTTTTCGCATTAAAGATTCCCTTTACCCCCTGGTCCTTTGAGCATAAATTACGTATGATCTCTCTGGTTCTGTCCGCGGAATCATTATCAATAAAAATCAGTTCATAACGGTATTTGTTTAATTCCCTTTTAAAAACGCCTGATATGGCCTGATACATGGCTTCTACGTTTTCTTCCTCATTATAACAGGGAACTACAATGCTTATTGTTTTCATCTGTTCACTTCCCATCTGTCTTAACCATCACCTTTACTAAATCTGCAGGTTTTTCTTTCATCATCTGGAGCGCAGTCTCCACTTCATCCAGTCCATGCAGGTGATGGGTCACCAGCTTCTGGGGATTAATTCTGCCGTACTGTATCATCTTTAAAAGGCGTTCAATCCGGATTCTTCCGCCTTTTGCCAGTTCCGTATGAATGGTTTTTCCGGCCATTCCCCTGCCCCCTGAAAATTTAGGGAAACCAAGGTTTCCGGTACCGCCAAAATAATTCACATTGGAAATAGTTCCGATTCCGTATCTGGCCATATCAACAGCCTGGGTAAATACCTCATCACCGCCTCCGCAGATGATAACGCCATCAGCGCCCAGACCGCCGGTCCGTTCCATCACCTGATCAACGATATTGCCGTTTTTATAGCTTAAAACCTCAGTTGCCCCATATTCCAGGGCAAGGCTGGTACAGACAGGTCTTGTTCCCACTGCAATGATCCGGGCTGCCCCCAAATGTCTGGCACCCTCAATAGCCATCAGACCGATGGGGCCAATTCCCATAACCACTACCGTATCGCCAAACTGAATATCTGCATATTCCGCTCCGGTAAAACCGGTAGTCACAACGTCCACACACATCAGAGCCTGTTCCAGAGTAACTCCCTCAGGAATCTTAGCCAGTGTGGTATCCGCATCTGGGATGAGAAACCGTTCCGCAAATACGCCGGGTATGGATCTGCCCAACTGATGACCGGAAAACGGAGCAGATGCATGCTTATAATTCCCTTCCTGAATGCCCATGGCTCTCCAGTCGGGTGTTATGGCAGGAACCGCAACAATTTCTCCAGGCTTAAAATCTTTTACCAGATCTCCTGTTTCTAAAACCTCTGCCACACATTCATGGCCTAAAATAAGATTCGGAGCTTTTCTTGAGCCTCCGCCGTATACGGTATGAACGTCTGAGGAGCAGGGTGTTACAGCTACAGGTCGAAGAATCGCCCCATAAGGCGTAAGCTGGGGCTCTGGCGCATCATGCCAGCCCACTACTCCTGGTTCAACTAAAACAAATGCTTTCATACTTTTTTCTTATATCCTTTCCAAATGATTGGATTTCAACGCTAAAATCTCCACATTCCGTCCAAATTTTTCCACAATGGATTTAGCGATCTCTTCTGTATAGCCTGGCGCCACGATTAAAATGGCATCTACCGGGTCCGTAAGGAAATGATCCGGTGCCACGATAGGCAAATGGGACGCAGGTGCAAACCGTCCCTGCTTAAAGGGTGCTGAATCAATGATATATCTGGCAAAATCCCCGATCACCGTTGTGGATGCCAGGGTAAATCCCTGATGGCTGGCTCCCCAGATCCCAAGATTCTTTCCTTCTGACTCTAACTCATCAACCAGACGTTTCAGTTCCTCATCGATGATCACCCGGCTTTTAAGCAGACCTGAGACATCCAGTTTTTCGGGATTTTTCCTTCCCCCATTCTCTTTTACAGTCTTTTTCTTTCTGACAATGACGGATAAGGTATCCCGGTTTACCATCTCCTCTTCAAGCACTTCGAAACCAGCCTGGTCTGCTGCAAAACGAAGGGTGTCAAAGGTATAGTAAGCGATATGATCCCGGATCAGTTCGTAGTAGCCATCGTATTCCAGAATATACTCAAGGCTGGGTACGGTAATCAGTCCCACGCCATCATCTGTTAAATTATCCGCGATGCAGCGAAGCATACCCACCGGATCCGGCTGATGTTCCAGATAGTTAAAGGACAAAAATCCATCATAAGGGCCACTGGTGCTTCCATCGGGAGACGTAAGGATCTCCCCCTTCCCCGCAAACTGCTTCCAGACGTTCAGTCCCTTTTCTTTTCCAAGTAAAACCAGGCTCTCCCTGTGCTCAATCCCGCATGAAGTAACGGGAAACTGGGAAAGAACCGAAAGAAATTCTCCCTGACCGCAGCCGGCCTCAATTAACTTCTTCCCTTCCAGATGGCAGAAATCAATAAAATGCCGGTACTGGCGTTTTCTTAGCTCCACCATAGTGGTGCTGAATCCGCCTGACCGGATAACGTCCTTATAATATGGCACAGGTTCACAATCAAACTGAACCAGACCGCAGCAGCTGCACTGATGCAGATTTAAACTGATTCCTTTGTCTTCTGCCAGATCTTCCATACCCGGGATATCCTGGGCAGATGCCGGCATGCGATCCAGTGTCATCAAAGGCTGCCCGTCAAGTTCCTGTCCGCATACAATACAAATCCTATCTCTCATACCACAAAATCTCCTCCGTGTCAATCCCTTTTTAATAGCCGCAGGTCTTCTTTACTCCCTCAGAAAAGCTTACAAGAGGGGAAAATCCCGTATTTTTCTCCAGCTTACTAATGTCCGGAATCAGATTTGCAAGCCCCTCTGCATTGGGACGTCTTCTTCCATAGCTGTAGCTGCCATGGAATCCCATGGTTTCATACATCTGCCGTATGTATTCCCGCAAGGGCTTTGTTTCCCGTTCCGGCGCTGCTACATTATAAATTCCGGAAACCGATTCTTTTTCCTGTTCCATTAAAAGTATCAGCGCCCGGACACAATCCTCCAGATATAAAAAATTCCACATTTGGGTGCATTCCCCAAGAGAAATGTATTCTCCTTTTCCGAATGCCCTTAAACAGCTTTCCACCAGAGACCAGGGATGATCTCCCGGTCCGTACACGCTGAAAATCCGCGCATGGATATACTCCATGGAAGATATCCCTTCCTGCTGCCACTGGTTCGTCTTTTTTGTTGCCTGTTTTAAAAAGTCCAGCTTTGCCTTTCCGTATTCAGAAACCGGGCTGCATTCGGTTTCCTCAGAAAGGGATCCTTTGTGAATTCCGTATTCCGCCTGAGAACCGCTAAAGAGAAAACGGCTGCAGCCTAAACGTCTGGCTCCCTCTAATGCTTTTAAAGCGTCCACCACATTCTTCTGCTGGACTTCCCGTTTCATCCGGTTTTCACTTCCGGATCCATCCCAGCCAAAATGGTAAAAGGCCTGACAAGGTTCATCAATTACCTGATCCAGTGTATCAAGCTCACCTAGTTCCCGTTCTATTATTACCAGACCGTCCTGATTTGACGGAAGATATCTTAAATTCCCCGAACCGGGGCGAACCACCGCATATACTCTGCTGCCCTGCTTTAAAAGGCGGTTCGCCACAGCTCTTCCCAGGAAGCTGGTCGCTCCTGTTACAACAACGTTCACCTTATTTCCTCCCTGTATAAAAATCTAGTCCCTGATCCGGGGAATAATCATATTCCGGTCCATCTCTTCCTCGGAAAGGAACGGAGACAAATCCTCTAAGGGAGGAGAAACCATGGTTCCATCAGGAAGCCGCTTTGCCGCAGATTTGGGTTCAAAATTCTGATCTCTGCTGACAAATACTTCGCAAATCACCGGTCCGTCTAAAGACAGGGTGTGAACAAGCGCCTGGTCAATCTCACTGTTGTGGCGGGCACTGACGTAGGGATATCCGTATGCAGCAGAAAGTTTCTCCATATCGGGGAAGCTTAAATCTCTGCTGTCATCTCCGATTCCCACAAGCGGTTCTCCAAAATAGTTCTTCTGGGTCTGGCGAATGGAATGATAACCCCCGTTATTGATTACAAATATCTTAATGGGGAGGCGATGATGTATAATGGTCTGCAGTTCCTGCAGATTCATCTGGATACTTCCGTCTCCTGTTACCAGAATAATGTCTTCTCCCTGATCGGCCTTGGAAATACCGATGGCTGCAGGCAGATCATATCCCATGGAGGCTACGGCAGAATTGGAAATAAAGCGCTGGCCGGGCTTTATCACATAAGCATGACCGCCTACCACACAGGCTGATCCATTGCCAACCACAGTGATCCTGTTCTCAGGAAGGCGGGAGCTCAGTTCCTTTATAAAAGCATAAATGTTTACTTCCTTGTGGTCATCCTGGCTGTAATGCCTTGGAAGTACCACCGGATAGGTCTCTTTCCACATACGGCATGTCTCATTCCAGGTAAGGGAATCAATCCCTGTTCCGCCTTGAAAGAGAGGATCTTCCCTGGTTGCCATAAATTCGTGATCCAGAAGATCTTCCATCACTTCCAG
The DNA here is from genome assembly GCF_002934545.1 of Lacrimispora xylanisolvens. GTDB lineage: Bacteria > Bacillota > Clostridia > Lachnospirales > Lachnospiraceae > Lacrimispora > Lacrimispora xylanisolvens. Next base: position 666,551 of record NZ_PTJA01000001.1, on the reverse strand, counting down.
CAGATCTTTCACATCTGCATGAATCCGCATATCGGAATGTACCGATGGTTTCTTTAATTCCTCGGGATCAATATCGTTTACAATCACATAAGCTTCTCTGGCCCAGGTTGCAAAATTATATCCAACCTGACGAATGCTTAAACGGCTGGCCAGGGAAAGCACCAGATCACTGTTTTGAATGGCAAAATTACCGGGACGGTCTCCCATTCCACCACCTCTTCCGGTATAAAGAGGGTGGGCATCGTAGATGCAGTCCAGGCTGTTCCAGCCGGTTACAACAGGAACTCCCAGCTTTTCTGCGACACGCATAAATGCGTCATGGGCCTGTCCGATGCGAATACCATTCCCTGCATTAATCACGGGGCGGGAGGCTGATTTTATCTTTAAAAGGACCTCACGAACTGCATTCTTATCGGGCTTAGGGGGCAGTATCTGACGTTTTTCTCCAAGACCGCTCTCGTCCTCAGTTATCCTGGCATCACTGGCAGAAACCCAGCCGTCTCCACCATTCTCATAATTTTTTGCATCAAAGCCAATGAGATCGTCGGTTTCTACGTAAGCGCCCTGCACATTCAGAGGGATGTCTAACCAGGCAGGTCCCGGACGGCCGGAATAGGCAAGATAAACTGCCTTTTCCAGACAGTAGCGGATTCGCATGGGATCAATCACCATCTCGCTGTATTTGGTCATGCAGTCAACTGCCTTTGTAATGTCAAATTCCTGATCTCCCATGGCACGGATTCCCACGCCGGACCATCTGGCTGTGGTATCGTAGCGAACCTGTCCTGACAGAATCAGCATGGGAATGGAATCCAGCCAGCCGCCTAAAACTCCGGTTATGGCATTGGTACCCCCCGGGCCTGTGGTCACACAGACAGCGGCAATCTGCCCCCTGATTCTGGCATAGGATTCGGCAGCAATGGCGCATGCCTGCTCATGATGGTTATAGAGACAGGTAAGCCCTTCCTGATGTCCCAATGCATCGTTTAAATGCATGGCACCTCCTCCTGTTACCGTAAACACCTGGGAGATCCCAAGCTCCACCAGCCTCTGGGCTATATAATTGGATATTTTCATTCTCATGTTATTTTCTCCTTTATTAAGGAATGGTAATTATCTGTCTGTGATTATACCACACCGTACTTTATTTTCCTATTAAAGTTTTCTTACTTTCTAAAAGCTTCCATTTTTCCAAAAAACATGCTTTCTTTGGCAACTTTACCAGTTATGTAACCTTTGTTTCCCCGCTCAGCCTTATTTTACAGGCAACTGCCGATACGCTCTTGGTTACAGCGTTTTGATGCATTCCGGGTAACCCCTGCCTGTCAGCAACTTTTCTCCTGTTCTGTTAGCTCCTTCCATATCTGCCATCAAACCACACTTTCTTTGTTCCTTTCATTTACGTTATAATCGCAGAGTAATGCAACTATGGATTTTCGGCCACGATAAAACTTACTGCAAAAAAGGAGAGAACATATTTATGAAAAAGCAAATTAAATTGATGGCTGTATTATCCGCTGCCGGTATTTTAACTGCAGCTGCCCCACAACTGGGCATCTTAAACACAGCCTCTACTGTCTATGCCAAGGCAACTGGCTGGGTAGAAGAAAACGGTACATGGAAATTCTATGAGGAGGGTGATTACTACGCCACTGATTCCTGGAAGAAGTACGGAGAAGACTGGTATTACTTAAATGAGGATGGCGAAATCGCTGTCGGTCAGAAAGTTGATGAGTACTATGTAGACGAGAGCGGAAAGAGAGTATCCAATTACTGGGTTTCTGTTACCAATGACAGCTACTGGGACTCCCCTGATTCACCGGAAAATTACTGGCATTATTACGGAAAAGACGGAAAAGAAGTCGTTTCCAAATGGCAGAAGATCAACGACAACTGGTATTATTTTGACGAACAGGGTCAGATGCTTACTGGCAAGGTAGAAATCGCTGGATCTACTTATTACCTGGGTAACGAAAATGACGGCGCACAGAAAACAGGCTGGTTTGAGCTTGAGAGTACGAAAGAAGATTCCGACCATACAAATGCATGGTACTATTTTGACAAAGACGGCGTTATGGTTAAAGATCAGGTAGATAAAAAAATTAACGGTTCCTACTTCACCTTTGTAAATGGCGAAATGCAGACCGGCTGGTACAAACTTCCTGTAACAGCAACTCCTTCAGAAGCGGCCGAAAATACTGACAACAAGACTTCCGCAGCAGGCTATCAGTACTATGATGAGAGCGGTGCAAGAGTCGATGGCTGGAGAGAAATCGAAGGCATCGAGGGCATCAGCGCAGAAGGCGAACAGCACTGGTTCTTCTTTAAAAACGGTGCTCCTTACTTTGCGAAAAAGGGTATTGAATTATTCACTGTAAACTCCCAGAAATATGGATTTAATACAAAAGGTGAAATGCAGACCGGTCTTAAGGTTGTGAACCTGGAAGACGGAAATACTGCAAACTTCTATTTCGCAGACAACGGCGTGATCAACACTGGAAAACAGTCCATTACGAATGAAGATTCAGGCGATAACCAGATTTGGTACTTTGTAACTTCCGGAAGCAAGAAGGGTCAGGGCTTCCACGGTATTCTTGACGATACTCTTTACGAGTATGGTTTAAGAAAACAGGCAGATGCGGATTTAAGAGTTGAAGCATTCACTCTTAACGGTAAAAACTATCTGGTGAATACCAATGGTGTTCTTCAGAAAGCTTCCTCCACATCTAAGTCCACAGCAAAACCAGAGCTTGGCGCAGGCTACAGAGATTTCAAAGACACCAATGAAAAAGTTTATGTTGTTGATGTAAATGGTATTATTCAGTAAATAGAACACCTTTATAAATGAAACATCCGTTCAATTGCCAAAAAGCCCGCAGTGTAACAGCTGCGGGCTTTTATTTGTTTTTAACAATTATAAGAGTTGTAACTATACAAAATGCCTAAATAGTAATTTTTTTATCGATATTTCTGTTTTTGCGTTATATTTTTGTCGATTTAACGTTATACATATAGGAGTAGATTGTTTATCAATCTATAAAAAAAGGAGGAGACCAATGAGAGAACTGTCCGTGTACTATTGTTCCAAATGCGGGTATTATGGTTATTATCAGCTGGAGAGGAATGCGGTATGCCCAAAGTGCAAGGTGGACATGCTTGCGTTGTCCATCAGCTATCAGGCTTTCATGGATTTGTCCTGTGAAGAAAGGGACGAATTGCTTTCCTCTCAAATCATTGCTTCATCGTCTCCCTATGTAAAGCGCATTCTTGTGCCCCACAAAGTAAATAATAACCGGGAAATCATTGCCCGAATGGGAGACCGCATCACCGAACTGGAGATTGAAAATGAAAAACTGAATAAAACCATTGAATGGATGCACCAGACAATTTGGGAAATGGTACGTAAAAACAAAGGATTAAATATAAGTGATCAGGATGAATCCCATTAGGGGATTGATCCCTGACAGGGACATTCCGGGAGTGCCCCCCTGCACTCCTTATCCATCCCCCTGTCAGGCGATTTTGTCAGTACTTATGTAACGTCCGATCAATCTGTTCAGTGTCTGATTCAACCTTTCAATCACTTTATGGAGTCTCGAATTTTCTTCCATCAGCTTCTCATTCTCCATCTCTACAATCCGCAGTTTCTCAGCATCTGTCATAAAGATACCCCCTCCTTCTTCTGCTTTTCTTGTAATCAATATAAGTCCTTTCTAAGTGTTTGAAAAGTGAATTTTATCGCATAATTCGACATTTTTTACTTTATTTTAGCCAATTTAACCATTTAATCTATGATAATTTTAAAACAAGCACTACATATGCCATATCGATATTAATCTGGTACTAGATATGCGATTGCCTTCAATCTTATATTGTCGACATAATTGATATTAATTATAAAGGTTTTGATGATAATTATTTTAATTTATCACACGCTCTTTTGATCTCGTCAGATTTTTCACATATATAATGCTATATATCTATTTATTGACCGCCAACTTCAATAAGCCGGCACTGAGTCCGGCTGAAAATAAAGATTTAATTTTCTGTACTATCTTACTCACGAGTTTTTAAGCCTCGTCATGAGAAGAGGGAGCTTAAGCTCGTCTAGCACTTCATTAATATGAAACAGCACTGAAACAGTTCCATCCGCCTTTCTGTCACCGGAAAGGAACCAGCAGACAACTGCATCATTGGGAAGAGATGCAGACAACGCATATCCCGCTTTTTTAAGCAGATGCTGTATTTCGTCAATTCCAAGACCAAGTGAAATGGCAATCGCCAGCAGTGTCTCCTTGGACGGCTGTTTATAGCTCTTAATGTATTGCAGCATCCGTTCACTGACATTGGCCGCGTCACAGATGGACTTGCACCTTCCTCTCCTGCCATTTAATAATTGTCTGAAATACCCGCAAAAATCATGATCACCGTTTAGAGAAAGACCTGCTTTATTAGCCAGTAGCTCGGTTTCCTCTGCTGTTAAATGAAATAACTCTGCACAAGAGGCGATCAACTGTATCTTGGACTGCCTTGTCTGGGTGCTGCATGGGTGATTTTTCCACCAGGAAACAGCCTGTTTATTAACTCCCAGTTTCTGATAGACCTCCTCGAGAAGCCTCAAATCATTTGTCCTCTTATAGTCTTTAGCCAGATTATTTAATGCAGTGTAAAAGCTTTCTTCCAGTATTACTCCATGATCATCCAGCCATTGTCTGGTTTTTTCATAATCCATTTCATTCCCCCGCCTTCCTTAAACGGCTCTTTTATGTGTTTTTTTGCACAAAAAGAAGCCAGCTGATTTGTGAATATCAACTGGCTACATTATATCTGCATTTTTTTCATTGGAGGGGGGATATCCTTATGATGCAAAAAACCGCCACAACTGGTAAATCAGTGGGGTTAAACGGCTTATAACATGTTATCAGAAACTACCGTAACTCTGATAACCGTCGTAATCAACCGTGCCGATGCAGGTTAGATTTAAGGTGTTTTTTAATAAGTCTCCCGGAGAGATGAAATATTCATACATATCTTTTAACTTTTGCAAATATGGTACTGCATCATTGTTACCACCGTCTGTTCCACCGGAAAAAGTCTTTACAAATTGTATGCAAAAACGGGTTACTTCTATAATAAGGTCATCCGACAGTTCATAAGAAGCAGACAGTTCTGTCTCATACTGTTTTTTACTGAGTGCTTCATATAGCTGGTCAATTGCTTCATCCACATTTTCATCGGATACGGGACTGTTTTCCACATCTGCCTGAAATATACGGTTGTTGTAGCTGGCAGGATCCTTTTGTATGATTTCAATAATCCGGTCAAGGAGAGGAAAGCCTGGATTACCCTTTAATTGAATCTCATACTCATCTCCCGCTTCCTTATAACAATGATAAGCAAACTGGGAGCACATCATCGCTTCTCTGCCCTTGTATATTAAGGCATCTTCCAGTTCCATTAAGATACCCATGGAAAGCTTCACAATCCTTGTTACAAGGCCTTGAAGCCCTGTATCACCCAACATGTTGTTAGTGATGCAATAAAGCCCGATAAACGGAAGCTGGGCATGTGCATAGGGCAGCTTCTCACTGACATAGCGGGCTGCAATGTCCATGACTGGCTGGCAATTGTTATTCCCTGGATTTAACCGCATCACATAGGCGGTTCTTGCTGTTCTGGTAAGGATGGTATCCTCCAGCGCATTGGGGGGCGTTTCTTCAATCACGGTTCCTACAGGCTTGTCCGGCCCGCAGCTTAAAGCGGTATGGCTCACTTCTGATCTGGTAACCCAGGCAATTATTTTAGATATCTTTTCGTTATTCGGCTCCAGTAAAAGGATATCTCCTGCCTTTAGATCACTTACTCTGACTTTTTCACCCATCGTATTTTCCTCCTGAATTAATTAAAATATTGTTTCAGTTCTTTTACCTTATTCCGACTAACCAGTATCACATCGGAAATGTCTTTAAAATACATATCATAGGTATAGTTAATCCGCGGCCGGAACCGGTCTGCTCTGGATAAATTAGCCAGATAGCATTTATGAGTGCGGAAAAATGAATTCTTCTTCAGCTTTTCCTCATAAAAATTCAGAGTTTTATTTCCACGGAATACGTGATCCCTGGTATGTATCATACAAACCCCCTGTAACGCTTCTATATAAAATATATCAGCCGCCGGTATCAGAACAATGTCTTCCTCGTTAAACCCGCAGATCATATCTAAATTATAATCATACTGCCCGCTGATCTCCTGATACACGTTTTGTCCGGTAGTGGTAGTCTCTAATTTATTCAGGCATTTAAAAAGTCGTTCTTTGGTATAGGGTTTTAGCAGATAGTCCACTGCATTCAGTTCAAATGCCTTTGCTGCATAACCATTATATGCCGTTACAAAACAGATTTTAGTCTTTGGGTGAAGACTGCTGATTTGTTCTGCAATGTACATGCCATTAATTCCAGGCATGTCTATGTCCAAAAACAGCAGGTCACAAGGGTTCTTTAATAAATATGCCAGTCCCTCTCTGGAATCAGAAAATGCCCCAGCAAGAGTAAATTCCTCTTTTTTCTTCAGCAATTCCGTAAGATATTCAATTGAATTTTTTTCATCATCAATAATTACAACCTGCATATCTGTACATTACCCCCTCTTTGGAATCTCAAAGCTGATTTTCGTTCCCTTTAAGCCCAGACTTTCAATAAACAGTCTGCTTTGAAAACATATGTTAAGCCGGTAATTGATATTGCTGATCCCAACACCGTTTTTTGAAGTGCTGCTTTTTGGAATGTTACTTTTATCAATAGTCTCAAGGGTTTCCGGGCTGATCCCCCTGCCGTCATCCTCTACACTGATTACCAACCTGTCTCCAGCCGCCATGACCCGTATCAGAATATTCAGTTCACCAGACTTATATCCATGCTTGATGGAGTTCTCTACCAGAGGTTGAATCGTCAATGGAAGGATGTCATTTGAAAGGAGTTCATCCGGCGCATCAATCTCAAGCTTTAAGGCACCGTTCATTCTCACATTTTCCAGTTCCACATATGCATTAACCAGATCCAGTTCTTCCTTTAACTGATATAGAGTATAGGTTCTGTAATCAAACCTGTATTTCACCCTTAGAAAGTCTGACAGGCACATGAGCATATTTTTTGCCATGTTCACATTGGTGTCCATAAGGCAGTATATGTTGTGGAGAATATTAAATAGGAAGTGAGGGGAAATTTGCGCCTGCAAAGAAGCGATCTCCATTTCATGGGCAAGTTCCGACTGGCGGAAGGTATCTTCCACATTGACTGCCAGAACATATCCCTGACTAAGGAGGAAAAAAAGCACTCCAAAATAGTAGAAATTGAAATCGTTTAAAAATTTTACATCAATATTATGCTGGATATCCACAATCTGCAGGACACATGAAACAATATATACACAATAACCCAGAAAAACCGGTCCGGCATTGGCCTTTTTTAATTTAAAAGCCTTGGCAATTTTTAAAAAATAGCAAAGCGCATTTACAAATAAAATTGGTATAAATACTATATCGTCATACAAAACCGGCATAGCCGGCAGACAAATAAGAATGGCAGTATAGATTAAATCTAACATTTTTAAAAAGCGGAAAGGGTGAGTTTTCCCCAGCTCCGGGTACATACTCCATAGAAAAAACTGTATAGAGGTGATCTGAACCATAAAGGACACATACTCTGCCTTTAGAACTGTATCAATGGTGAGAAAAGGAAAAATACTGACCAGACTCTCGCCGTCTATAATAGAAGCAACAACCAGCACAGAAATACAAAAAATCCAGAGGCAGATGGACTGGGCTTTTTTATTCAGGCACCAGTTAAAAACATACAAATAGCATGCCATTCCAGCCAGAATACCTATAAATCCAATATTTTTCATCAGATTAAAAAGATGAAACCGAAATAAAGGAACCTGTTTCCCAATATAGACAGGAAGGACGATCCCTCCATTGTTACAATGAAAATTAGATACCTTAATTTTAATTACGAGATCGTTTTGATCCGCATGAAAGTAAACAAACTGAGGGTTCCAGCTTGGAATTTCAGTGGCTTTATCTGCGCCAATTGTTCCATTCTCCACAATTTTTTTATCATTTATGTAAAGCTGGTATGCACTGGAGACATAATTAAGCTTCATGCAGTAATCACCGGGAGAGGGTACTTTCACACGCAGTTCATATACTCCAATGCCATGTTTCCCCAGTTTCTTTCCGTTTATCACCTTACCCCGCCAGGATCCCGGAACTTCTAAACTGTCTGCTGTCTGGGAGCCGGTACCATCTAATGTACCTTCATAGAACTTCCATACTCCATTTAACTGAACAGCCTTTTCCTCCAGATTCTCTTTTGACAGATTTAAAAAACCATCTGCTATCGGATACGAAATATATTGATTCCGGATGCTTACCAAACCTGATATCAGACAGACTGACAGAATTAAAAATAAAAGGGCTTTTCTGTTCTTCTTGTATTTTTCTTTCATTATTTGTTTAATTCTTCCCCCGGATCTGTTGCCGATCATGCATTAAATTTCGTGTATTTTTGTTTATTTTACTATTTATGGAAAAATATAGCAATAAAAATATTTTTTCATAATGCAGCAAAAAGAAAGGGCGCAAACAGATCGTTTTTATACTGTATGCGCTCTTTCTTTTTTGTATCTGGGGGATACATATTCTATTACTGAATAAATGGTGAAATAGGCTTTTTAAATGTTGTCGTATTATGAAATACGTTCTCCATCCGGCCCTACACGATGTCCGTCGGGTGTTACGGTATCTTTGAGCATGGAACCTTTGGTGACATCTGCTGCCTCACTGAAATAGTACCATTTCCCATCAATCATGTTCCAGCCTGTATACATATATCCCTTTTTCCCGTCACTGACCGGATTTAAATAATACACACTTCCTCTGTATTCAAACCAGCCAGTTACCATATATCCGTTTTCATCAAAGAAATACCAGTTATTTGTTCCTTTCCAGTCCGTATACACCCACCGGTTTACCGGTCGGCTTCCATCTTTTCCGATTATCTTCCAGCCATTTTCATCTGATTGCCAGCTGCCCGGGTAATAATGATCATCGTCTCCGCCCGTTCGTTTTCCGGGTTCTGTAATCTCTCTGTCATCATCATCACTATCGTCTCTGGGAAGCGCTTTTACTGTGACTGTGAAATCATCTGTGAACTCTTTCTCATTTCCATACCGGTCAGCTGCATAATATATAACCTTAACCGTCCGGGTTCCTGTTCTGGTAAGATTGTATTCCAGATCATACTGTCCCTCTGATAAAGCTGTTTTTCTGACTGCATTGGAAGGACTGGCTTTCTGATATTCGGTTACTTCGAGACCCTGTGTATCCAGGTCTTCTCCCAGTGTATAGCTGACTTTATCCGGCCTTTTTGTTATTTTGATTCGAAGAGTGTAGTATTCCTGCTCTTCCTGTTCTTCCAAAACCGTTATGTGAATGATTACATCAAGTGGGATTCCACTGGGATTAATCACGTTGTCTGGAAGTACTACGGTTCCTTCCACGGTAAAGCTCTGTTCTTCACTTAGTAACGGATCATAGGCGCTTGATTCTAAATCCCAGACCACATCTGCCTGGACGTTTCCGTAATTGGTTCCTAACGTAACTTTTGCCGGTATTCCCAGGGCAGTAACTGTTTTGGCAGTTCCGTTGGTAATTCCTTTTATCGCAGACAGAGGATAAATTTTTTCCAGGATTTTATCTGTTGCTGATTCGGCATCCACTGTTACTTCAACGGCCACAGTAAGAGGGATATCATTGGGATTCACCACTTTGTCTGGAAGAGTCACGGTTCCTTCCACGGTAAAGGTCTGTTCTGTCTTCTGCTCAGGATCATAGGAGCTTGCTGCTACGTCCCAGGTTACAACAGCTGATACAGTTCCTTTATCTGTCTCAAGGTTCACATTCTCAGGCAGCCCTAGTGCAGAAGCAGTTTTTGATGCGCCATTGGAAACCCCTGTTACAGCGGGTAATGCTGAGATACTCTCCAGAACTTTATTAACCGGCACCTCAGCATTTACAGTAACATGGATCGTTGCCTGAAGGGATATTCCATCTGGATTATATACATCGTCAGGAAGAAACACAGTTCCTTCCACATCAAACGCCTGCTCTTCCTTCTGATCTGTATTATAGGAGCTTCCTTCCACGTCCCAGGTAACTTCTGCGGATACCTCACCCATTTCAGTCTCAAGAAATACATTCTCAGGCAACCCTAGTGCAGAAGCAGTTTTTGATACGCCATTTGCTATTCCAGTAACCGGCGCAGGAGATGTAATAGATCTCAACGCATTTTTGGTTGCTGATAAAGTTACGGTATAGGTATCTTCTGAATCGGCAGTTCCGTCATTGGCTTTGAATACCAGTGTATATGTTCCGGCTTCTGTCGGTGTGTAGGAATAGTTCCTGGCAGCAGACTTCTCTACTTCCTCGTCTACTTTTACTTTATAGGTCAAATCGTCCTTATTTTCATCAACAAATATTGTATCCAAATCCAGTGTATAAGCATGATTGACTATTATTGTTGCGGACTCTGCCCCATCTACCCCACTTATCCTCTCTGGAATTGTATTAACGGCATTGAGCGTTACCGTATAGGTATCTGTGGAATCGGCTGATCCATCATTGGCTCTGAATACCAGTGTATTGGCACCTATAGCGGTAGGCTTATAGGAATAACTTGCATCTGCTGTTTCTTCCACCCCGCCATTTACTATTACTTTATAGGTCAGAGCATCATGATCAACATCTTCAAAGATTTCATTTAGATGAATGGAGTAGGTTTTATGGACTGCCACGCTGTCCACTACGGACTCACTTACTCCGCTTTTTCTTTCTGGAGGTGTGTTTGCTGCTTTTGCATTCAGAGTTACCTTGTAGGTATCTGTAGAATCGGCAGTTCCGTCATTGGCGGTAAATTCCAGTGTATACGTTCTAACCTGATCCGGTACAAAAGTATAATCTTTGTCAGCTGCCGTTTGAGTACCCCCGTCAACTTTTACTTTATAGTTTAACGTGTCCTGATTCTCATCTTCAAATATTGTACTTAGATTTAATGCATAGGTGGTATTGACTGTTATATTTTCGGTTGTAGCGGCTCCTATATCAATTTTTCGATTTGGAATCGTATTTACTGCCGTGAGTATTACTGTATAGGTCTCTGTGGAATCGACTGATCCATCATTCGCTCTGAATTCCAGCATATTGGTTCCCGCGGAGGTTGGTTTAAATGAATAGTGCGCATCTGCTGTCTCTTCCGCACCTCCGTTTACCTTTACCTTATAGGTTAAATAATCACCTTCATTATCCTGAAATATTGTATTTAGATTGATTATATATGGTTTATTAACTGCTATACTTTCTGGTACCACTTCATTTATATCATCCTGCCTTACTGGCGGCGTGTTGGCCGCCTTCACATTCAAATTTAGAGTATAGGTATCTTCCGAATCCGCAATTCCGTCATTTGCTATAAATTCCAGGGTTAACGGTCCAACAACTGATGGAGTATAGGGTAGCACATCATTTGCCGCAGTTTCTGCTCCCCCATTCACTTTTACCTTATAATTTAAATTATCATGATCGGCATCCTCAAAAATATCATTTAAATTAATGTTAATAGGATCACCTTTTGTAACGTTTTCCGATTTAGATGCTGGCACTCCGCTTTTCCTTACTGGTGCTGTATTAACTGCATTAAGTGTTACAGTATAGGTGTCTGAAGAGTCCACCGTTCCGTCATTAGCAATAAATACAAGGGTATATGTGCCTGCTGGGGAAGGGGTATAGGAGTAATTGTTTCCTGCTGATACAAACGACGTGTCGTTAATCTTTACTTTATAGGTCATAAAGTCCGTATCCGGGTCCTCAAATATTGTACTTAAGTCCACAGAAAATGCGGTTTTAACTGGCAAACTGGCTGATACGCTGGCTCCTACATTACTTTTTCTGACAGGAGGATAGTTTACACCTTGCACATTAACGGTTGTGTAAACCGGTTCTGAATGGTAAAGATTATCTACTGCAGCTACCTTAATCGTTCTTGGTTTTGTATCTGGTTTTACTATATTTGTGTTTTTGTATGTGATCGCTTTTATTAATGCCTCAACATTGGTATCATTTGCATTTAAATTTAGTAAAACGGTTAATCCTGATCCTGAAGTGCCTCCTGAATACGAGCCAATAGATGTTCCGCTGTAGAGGACGTTGCTACCGGAAAGTGTGATCCCACCTGTCTGAGCAATTTCAAGCACATCTTCTGAAGTAACTTTATTACTGGTAATGGAAGCAGTAACTGAACCGCCAGTATAGGAACTGCCGCGCGCGGAGTCTACTTTTACTGTGGCATTACTGTCTTTATCCAGAGGTACTGCAGATCCTCCTTCTGTAAATGACACTGTATCTCCATCTAAATTTGAGATAATGGGAGGTGCGGCTGCGCCCGTAAGCATAACACTCAGACCGTCAAAATCCACATAGTCACCTGCATCGTCCGGGTAAGTGACTTCAGCTTCCAGCACAACACGTATCATTTTAACATTTGATTTTACATACAGAGATGGCACCGCAACTGTTTCCCAGGCGGGAATACTTGTGCTTATCCCAGCTGCGCTCTTACTCACCTCATAACTGCTCCCAACAGGCTCGCCACTTCCTGTTTCATTATCGTACAATTCAATTCGCAGCGCTCCTTTATCTGTATTCATATAGGGAAAAACCTGAGCAGAAGCATTTAAATAATAATATCCCGGAGTGTTTAAAGTATAATCCTTATAAATCTTTCCCACACCCGGAGTCTTTGTATGATATGCAGTACAGTATTCAATAATATCGCTGTTATTATCATTGTCGTTCACATCCTTAGGTGAAGTTTCTCCAGCCAGATTTAGTTGATTATACTGATACCAGTCTTTCTCTGGGAACACCGTGGAAAAATCAAAATTATTGTTGTAATCAATGTTTCCAACCCAGCCTGAAATTGAGGTTGCATCCTGATCTTCTGAACTTAATAATTCTCCTGTTTCACCATAAACACACACTGGGACTGTAGTAACAAGCAGTACCACAGTGAGCATCCCGCTTAAGCAGCGTAACTTTTTATTTAAAAACATTCAATCCCTCTCTCCCATACAATTCTCAAAGGCATAGAGGGGAAACAAGCTTCCTCCTCTATGCCGCTGAAAATATTTTTGAATATTATGACGTCTTATTTATATTGAAAATATAGGTTCTGCTATCAAATCCGGTCTTAGAAGCTACCACAATCTTGATTGGATTTAAGCCTTTAATAAGTGATATTGCCTGACCGCTGTTAAATGTGGTGCCATTTAAAGAAATGATAACAACTGCTTCTTGATCTTCAGGTGTAGGAGTGACTTTTGTACTGGCAAGATTCCGGGTTGTAAGATTATAACTATACGTGGTCTTTGAAAAACCGGGTATGCGGAATCCTGTCATTGTCACAGAAGCCAGATAAGGGCTGCTGGCCCTTGTAACAGTTACCATATAAGTCACTGTATAACCGACTGCTGAAGTCACCTTAATTTCAACGTTATTCAAACCACTGGTCATCGCAACAGAAGCTTTTCCCCCTATCAATTCCTGCCCATTAACCGTAATAGCTGCCGTAGTTTTTGATGCAACCGGAATTACTGTGATGCAATCAGAATCATATCCCACATTGGAAGTATATGACAGTGTATCTGGATGGAATGCCGGAGTCAGCAGTGCTGTGTGTTCTTCCTTATCTTTTATTACCAATGAAGTCAGTACGTCTACTTCTGTTTCTACCAGCTCCAGCTCCATGACAGACGCCGCGGATTTATTGGCTTGTAGTCCTCCATTATTAGGAACAAAGAGCCTGAAATATCTGGCATATACGGGGCTGGCCAACACACGGGTACAAACATTATATGTATTGCTTGTTACAGAATCAACTGTGATCCAATTAGTCCCATCTATACTTCTTTCCAAACTAAATGAAGTCATACGATAATCGGCCGGCCAGCCAGCATATCCACTAATACTTTTCACTGTCCATTCACCGATCCAGCATGATTTATTCAGATCCAGACGCAGCCATCCTGGCAATGCAGCGCACAGCCATCTGGAGGTTGGGTCACTCACTATACCATTTACAGCTCTTCCAGGTTCGTAAGGATCGACATAACTGCTTGCAGTTATGTCCGCATTTAAAGCTAAATTTTTACCCATATTTATCTCATCAATCCTTTCCGGTAAATTGAAATACGGTTATTCTCTCATACCCAGCCTGATGACTATGACCGGGTCGGATAGTAACCATACATGGCAATAACATAATGAACACCGGGATTTGGCTCAAACCCCTTTAAATTGGGTATACAAAATGTGGTATTAACATTGCCTCCAAATGTATTTCCAAGCAAAGAATACAACGCCTGATATTGCAGTATCGGGTATTCCTTACCATCACAATACACTGTGTCCATAGGAGCAAACGTATAGGGTACAAGTAATATTTGACCTAACAAAACTTCATCCATGTATCTTCTCTCCTTTCTTATCCAGAAATCACTGCAAAATTATGGTCTCTGGGGATACAGACCTTCGACTGCAATGTAATATTTCATCTGATTGGTTACAGCAAGGGGATTTGCATTTGTCAAGTCCGGCAGCTTAAAACTAGTAGAATTTCCTCCAAAGGTGATACCTAATAGAGAATATAATGCCTGGTAGTAAGCAATTTCTAATGATCTTCCATCACAGAGCATCCAGCCTCTTGGTTCAAAGTTATAGGGAAATAACTGAATTTGGCCAATTAATGGATCCATAAATAATTCCTCCTTAATCTGATTGTTTTCGTCAGTCGGTTGAATGAAACAAGCTCCGCTTGATTGGGCGGTATGCAGCATGTTAAAATACGGTATTGGAGTGGGCTCATAAATTGAGATTATCTATAGCGTTATACCATGTTGCGGATAATTTATCATATCGCTTAGGGAGATATAAAACCCGAAATTAATTATGACTTATTGATCTGTTTTGTTTTTTAACTTATTAGGAATGGAGTAGATTGTAAGATTTACATACACAAACTATATATTTTTAAAAGTTGAAGAATAGGTTGCTGAAGGCACTTATCTGTATCAGCCTAAAAAAATAAAAGATAAATTGGTTTATTTCAGATTTAGTTGCTATCACTGTATAAAAGTAATATAATAGTTTGAGGTAAAGAGAATAAAATAGATATCCTTAACTTTTAATCCAAACGTTTTTATATCTATATGTTGATGACGTAAATGTGTAAATATACAAAATAAGTAAATAAAAAACAAAACCGCCCCATTTAAATATATTCTGCTTAAGGAGTTTATTATGATCCCCCCTAGAAAAGCATTATTAGTGACAACAGTTAGTGGATTCATACCACAATTTGAAATGTCAAATGTTCATATTTTACAAAGCATGGGATATGAGATTCATTATGCTACCAATTATAATACACCTGCCTACGGAAAAGATAATAAACGCTTGGACGGTACTGGGATTATTCAGCACCAGATAGATTTTGTACGCAGCCCATTTAATATTCATAATATAAATGTTTACCATCAATTGAAACGATTGATGATAAAGGAACACTTTGATCTTGTGCATTGCCATACCCCAATGGGCAGCGTCATTGCCAGGCTTGCAGCCCACGCAACAAAAACTGGTCCTGTAATATATACGGCCCACGGGTTTCACTTTTTTAAAGGTGCCTCATATATTAACTGGTTATTTTATTATCCAGTGGAAAAATTACTATCATTCTTTACAGATCAATTGATATGTATTAATCAAGAAGATTATAAAAGAGCACAAAAACATTTTCATGCAAAGCATGTTAACTATATTCCGGGAGTAGGTCTGGATATCAATAAAGTAAAAAAATCAATTAACAAAAGTGGTAAAAAACAAGAACTAGGACTTCCTGCTGATAAATTCATCTTATTATCTTCAGGAGAATTAATAAAACGAAAAAATCATGAGACAATTATTAGAACAATTCAATACTATAAAAATTTTATTGGTACAATTCCTTTCCATTACATTATTTGTGGTCAGGGAGAGTTAGAATACTATTTAAAAGACTTGGCAGAAAATTTGAATGTATCTGAACATATATCCTTTTTAGGATATCGAAATGATATGATGGATATCTTTCAAATTTCAGACCTTTTTATATTCCCTTCGTACCAGGAAGGATTGCCAATGGCACTATTAGAAGCTATGGCTTATGGCCTACCCGTAATTTGTTCTGATATACGTGGAAGCAGAGATTTAATGGGAAAATGTGCAGTAGAAGCAATAGATGTGTGTGATGGGGGTATTTTGGTAAAACAGCCTACTGATATATCGTCATATAGTCAGGCTATCTTTTTAATCCTGAATAGCAAAAAATCATTAGAAGAAATGGGCAAAAGAAATGCGATCCGAGCAAAAAGTTTTTGCAGGGAAAAAGTCGATGATGCTATGTTCGATATTTATAGCAGTATAATAAAAGAATAAATTGTGATAACTGCTAGTAAAAATGAATTTTAAACCTTAATTTTATATATATTAAAATGTTATCATTTAATAATTCTTAATTTTCCATATCCTTAACTCCACTATTGAGCATGGAGCAACTTGATCATACACTTTATATCCACAAACAAAACAAAAGGTCATAGATAATATTTCCAAATGTTTTGAAATTTGAATACAAATACAACTGATTTCTCGGTGCAAGATTTATCAAGGGATCACAACTTCCCATTGTTTCCTAATGATATATTGTAATATACTCTTCATAAATATCCATAGTAACAGAATTATTCAATTATTCTAATTTAATTGTAAATAACATTACCCTTAAAAGAGTCCTCATACTCTTTGACGCTCAATTTATCCATTGCATTTTGTTCCTAGATATACTTTCTTATAGTTGCCTCGTTAAGACCGACTGTACTCACATAATATCCCTCTGCCCAAAAATGTCGGTTTTCAAACTTATACTTTAAATTTGCGTGCTGATCAAAGATCATAAGCGCACTTTTTCCTTTGAGATATCCCATAAATTGTGATACACTCAGTTTAGGTGGAATGCTTACTAGCATATGATATGGTCGGGCATTATATGACCATCCAATATTTCTACACCTTTGTATCCACATAGTTGTTTCAGAATATCTCTAATACTTTCCTTGTACTGGTTATAAATTATTTTTCTCCTGTACTTTGGTGTGAACACTATGTGATACTTGCACATCCATTTGGTATGTGCCAAACTGTTTGCCTTATTGGCCATTAAAATTACCTTTCCTATCGTTATAAATTGGCTTGAACAACCTTATTATAACGGAAAGGTGATTTTTTTGTGTAACAAACACCGCGCACCCGCTATGACGGGTGTTCATGATTCCCCATAATTTAGTTTCAGCAGTCGATAAATATCTGATATGCAGGATCATTTCTTATTAGCTAAAAGGGGGATTAGAAGATGGAAAATGTTTATAGTTATATTCGAGTAAGTACAAAAGGACATAATGAAGACAGGATATTATAGAGAAGAATTCTTTTTTGATAGGCAATCAGGGAAAGACTTCTAACGTTCCCAATACAGAGAAATGATTCCAAAGCTGAAACGAGATGACCTTATGCATATAAAAAGTATTGACCGTTTAGGCAGAAACTATGAGGAAATCTTAGAACAGTGGAGAATTTTAAATAAGGATAAGGGAATTGACATTGTTGTCCAAGATATGCCTATGCTTGATACACGAAGAGGAAATTTTTTCAAAACAAGCATGAATAGGTCAGAAAAGAGGCTATGTAATTAAAAAAAACTTGGAAGAAGGCCTGTTTTATGGTATTCTTAGAAAGTTGATTCATAGAATGGTTAATTCGTAAAAGTACATAATTCAGAGGGAGTTTTAGTATGCAGTTCAATTCATATGTTTTTATTCTGTTGTTTTTGCCGTTACAAGTAATAAGCTATTTTTTTTCAAATAGGATAAATGACAAGCTGGGGAAGGCTGTTATAGTTATTGGAAGTATTATTTTTTATGCCTACTCAGATATTTCACTTATCAAAGTAATGCTTTTGAGTGGTATTATAAACTATTTGTTTTCGATTTGTATAAATCGATTTAATTGGAAACGAGTTTTTCTTTGCATTCCGATAATTATAAATCTTACTTTGCTTTTATTTTTTAAGTATACAAACTTTGCAATATCAAATATTAATATATTATTTGCAAGGGAAATCCCATTAAAATCAATAATTCAACCTTTAGGTATTAGTTTCTTTACCTTTCAGCAAATATCATATCTGGTATCTGTATATACAGGAATTGTTAATACATCAATTTTAGATTACATGGCATATATTCTATATTTTCCCAAAATTTTAATGGGACCGTTGGTAGAACCGGCTGATTTTTATCAGCAGATTAATAATACAGAATTAAAAAAAATTGATTGGAATAATATTGCAGTTGGAATTAAGCTTTTTTCATATGGATTATTTAAAAAATTACTTTTAGCAGATACGTTTGCAAAAGGGGTATCGTGGGGTTATTCAAATATAAGCACTGCAACTTCAATGGACTGGATATTTATCACACTGTTTTATACGTTTGAAATCTATTTTGATTTTAGTGGATATAGCGATATGGCTGTTGGGTCATCACTTATGTTAAATATTACGCTTCCAATTAATTTTGACTCACCGTACAAGTCGCTTTCCATCAGAGATTTTTGGAAAAGATGGCATATTTCATTAACGAGTTTCTTTACTAAATATATTTATTTTCCATTAGGTGGAAGTAGGAGGGGAAAGCTCTTCATTGTTGTCAATACGATGATAGTTTTCATTGTTAGCGGTATATGGCATGGGGCAAATTGGACGTTCATCTTGTGGGGAATTCTTCATGGTGCATTTAGTATTTTTGATAGAGTTACCGAAGATAAACAGAAGAAAATATTTGAGCCAGCGCGACGGATAATGACGTTTGCATTAATTAATTTTCTTTGGTTGCTATTTAGGTCAGATTCAATTCAGCAGTGGAAAGAGATAGTAAGAACAGTATGTCTATTCCAAAATACGGCAATAACAGGCGGTCTTTTAGATGCCTTCAATTTACCAGAGCAAGCATTTATTTTAAAGATTATTCCGATTATGAATAAATTAAGCGGTGTACGTGGTTTATGGATGTTGTTGTTTACATTTAGTGCCTTTGCAATATGCCTTATTCCAGAAAACAATTATAGAAACAAAGATAATATATCTTGGATTAGTATGATTTATGCATCTGTAGCTTTTGTATGGGCATTTACTTGTTTGGGTGCTGAATCTGTGTTTGTATATTTTAATTTTTAAAGGAAGTGTGAGAATATGAAATCAAAGATATGGGTAGCAGGATGGTTGGCTATTGTTCTGGTGATTACTGGAACGATTGGATTCTGGGTATATAAAGTTGATCCGTTTATGCATTATCATAAACCAAATACAGATAGATATTACTATGTTTTAAGCAATACAAGAAGTCAAAATGATGGAATTACAAAGCATTTTGACTATGATGCACTGATTACAGGTACTTCTATGACCCAGAATTTCAAAACGAGTGAAATGGATGATGTTTTCAAGTGTACATCGATTAAGGTGCCATACTCAGGTGGTTCATATAAAGAAATAAATGATAACTTGAAGGTTGCATTGACACATAATCCAAATTTAAAAACAATCGTTCGCTGTTTGGATATGAGTTATTTTTTTGATGAAAAAGATGGTATGCGATTGGATTTAGGTGAGTATCCGACATATCTGTATGATGATAACCCGTTTAATGATGTAAAATATCTATTGAATAGGGATATTATCTGGGGTAGAACGTATGAAATGGTTATTGCAAATGATGCAGACGATTTCACACCTGGAATAACGTCGTTTGATGATTATGCTGGCTGGCAACAAGGCTATAAATTTGGCATAAAAACAGTATTACCAGAGGGCATAGCAAACTTCCAACTAAGAGAGCCAGTACATCTTACTACACAGGAAAAAGAATTAATTAAAGAAAATATTGAACAGAACGTAACTTCTCTCGCTAACGAATATCCGAACGTGGATTTCTATTATTTCTTTTCTCCATATAGCATTTCTTGGTGGCATACATTGTTTGCCAATGGGGGAATATATAGACAAATAGAGGCGGAACAATACATTATTGAATTAATACTAGAGTCAGATAACATAAGACTTTTTTCTTTTAATAATCGTTATGATATTACGACTGATTTGAATAATTATAAGGATGTTTTGCATTATGGAACATGGGTAAATAGCCTGATGTTGAAGTGGATGCATGAAGGACAATATCATTTAACGAAAGATAATTATAAAGATTATTTAGCAAAAGAGATGGAGTATTATACGTCATTTGATTATATGAGTATAAATCAGCAAGAAGATTATGAAAATGATTTTTATTCGGCTGCATTATATAACAAAGAGCTGACGGGAGCAACGCCTTTTGTTGTTTCGTTAGACATTCCAAATTTTGAGTTTAAAAATGCAAGAATAATTGAAAATCAATACAATGGAGAACTAGGGATCGAATGTGTGGGCAGTTTGCAACGAAAAAGTGGTGACAAATACAGTATTGAGGACTCACTAAGAGAAAGTAATTTCGTTGGAGCTAGTACTACTGTTGATATTTCTAGTGAACACAAGTATCTAGTCTTTTATGGAAGGAAGAAGAACGATCATGGACAACCTACAGTAATGATATTTAATGATTGCGGAGAAATGCTTGCTGAGCTATTGGTAAGCTATCATGATATTGATGAAGAGTGGCATCAGTATATGATTGACGTATCCAATTTGTATGGAAGGATGAAGATAGTTTTTAATGGAGGCTATGAAGACAATACTGGGGATGATAATTCAACATTTATTTTCAGCAACATATGTTTATATTAGGAAAATAAAATAATTAAATTAAGGTAAGCGCAACATAATCTACAGTCGTCTTAATTGATTTTTTACTGTAAAATAAGGACAGTTGGAGTAATTCACAGCTCTGTTCTTGAACAACAAAGGTTGTGGCATTTCACTGCTATTTTACTTCAAACTTTTGTATGATTTTACTCCATATTTTCTTGAAGGATTTT
Source organism: Lacrimispora xylanisolvens (assembly GCF_002934545.1). Taxonomy (GTDB): domain Bacteria; phylum Bacillota; class Clostridia; order Lachnospirales; family Lachnospiraceae; genus Lacrimispora; species Lacrimispora xylanisolvens. The sequence goes on along the minus strand of NZ_PTJA01000001.1, from coordinate 645,313 downwards.
AAAATATGACAAAAACTCAAAAAGATAAATACTGGATGGATTGCATCCAGCAGCGCCGCATAAGCCGCTTATCTGATTAAGCCTGGTGCTACCATAACGATATATCTACCAGTTCTTTTTATTAGAATATAAAGCGGCTGAGGAGGAAAGCCTCTATGATTCCTGACTCTGTTCCAAAAGTTCAAGAGAAAATAGAAGTTGTACCAATACACTACATACGAGAACGCCAACATATTCAGACACTGGCAAACAAGCAGTTAGCAATTAATGAGGTGAGTAAATTGTATTAAGAAGGACATGCCATAGACGAAATTACTCGTCTGACTGGTCTTACATATCAGACGGTAAAAAAATATTTAGAAGAAGAGTGCTCTTCTAACAATGGTCATTATGACTGTCGGATGCCAGGTAAGCTAGCACCTTATGAGCAAGAAGTGGTAGCCATGCGTTCACAGGGAATAACCTATAAAAAAATTCATGAGTACATTTGCCACAAGGGATATACCGGAACCGTTGCTTCTTTGCGGGTTTTTATGCAAAAAGAAAGAAACCCATCAGAAACGTATTTCGGCAGCTGAACAAACAGTGTCTGTTGAATATATTCCTAGAAAGAGCCTGTGTCAATTAATCTATCGTGATTTAGAACATGTGAAAGGAATGACACAAGGGCAGTACGAGGCAACGATAACAAAGTATCCGGTTATTGGGCAGTTATATTCACTCCTAAAAGAATTTCATGGTATTGTGTTTTCACGAAAGGAAAATAAAATAAGTTGGACTCATGGATGACAGCAGTAGCTGCTCTACAGATTGATGAACTAGATACTTACATAAATGGGTTAAATGCAGATATTGATGCTGTCAATAATGGTATTCATTATAAATATAATAATGGTCTAGCAGAAGGAAGCGTTAATAAAATAAAATTAACCAAAAGGATCATGTATGGTCGAAATAGCTTTCAATTATTAAGAGCAAAACTTCTGCTAAAAGAAACCGGGAATAAATTTTGATATCTACCCCGAAACTATGCCCTTACGCTCTAAACACAAGAAAGGGGGAGGATTCATACGAATCCCACCCCAACTATTGACAAAGAACCTCTAATTCATTCCCAGAAAGAATCCATTTATTTCCAGAGGCACAAAATTTATTACACTACCTTTTTATATAATAGTTCATAAATATAATCAGTCCGTTTCCGCATACTTTATTTTTCGTTATATTTTGTTTGAATAAACATACAATTCTAATGTCTTTACATAGTTAACAATAAAACAATTGAAAAGTCTAAAAACACTTAGTATGATAACCTATCGAAATTAGCCTGATAGATGGCTAAAGGCGTCAATTAGAATCACTCATATACAATTCTATAATTTCTCAATTACTCCCTTCATTACAAAGAAGTTTAAGGTCATTGTAATCGGCGTTATTAGTATCTTTGCAATTATAGCAGAAGATTTTTTTATAATATCAATCATAATATTTGCTAATATAACTGCATTGATTACATTAAGTAGCTTTGAAATAAAATAAATAAGCAAACACTGATAAAGCAAATACAGTACATACTTCCACTTAAGTGGAATATTACTATCATTATCAAATACTTTCCTTGTAGCAAAGATAAAAACAAAGGTAACTCCCACCCACGAACTTATTGAATTATTCAGCACCAAATTTGCAGAAACTAAGCCTATTAATGTATATATCCCAAAATCAAGCAACCAGCCCACTCCACTTAAGCCAATAAATCTAATTGCCTGACTGATTAATGTTTTCAATCAACTTTCCTCCGATTTTTTCATTATCATATGGCCTACCACCTGTATATATTTTATAAAAGTTCCTCAATAAGTCTTTGCTTCTTATAAAACATAAAATTCGGTTTCAGAATTAATTAGCTATTTCTATTCCACTAGAAACCTCTGAAGTTCTTCAGGTGTTCCAAGCACATGCACCCTCTTCAGCGGAATGTCAGAAATATAGATTTCTCCACCTTTAAAAAGTAGATAATCGTACAATGGAGCCACGTATTTCTCACCATTTACAAGTTCCTGCGTCTTGCTGTAATACTCATTGTACAGATCTTTATAGAGCTTACAGCTCTTGAAATAATATGCTCCAAGCGTACAATAATTGGAGATTCTCTTTTTCTCCTTAATTTCAACTACTTTACCAGTATCATCAAGCCTTACAAAACTCCAATGATCCCCTTCGGCCTGGAAACAAGGGATAAATCCATCTCCCTTAAGCTCTGCAGAATTCATTATTCCAGCTTCAACATAAGTATCAATATTATATATTAGAAGTGCATTGCACGAATTCCAATACTCAGATGCTAATGAAGCAGTTGTGGCCTGGCCATCTGTAAGATAATCTAGCATTATCACACGATAATTAGGAAGATTCATCTTCTGACACTGTTCTATTATAAATTTTTCGGCATCTACTGCATCATCTTTCATCGCTATAAATATATAGGACTCAACATCTGCCTTATATCCCTCAAGAGAAATCATGGACCACTCAAATAATGTTTTTCCCTTTGCCTCAATCATATACTTAGGCACTGTATAGCCCATTTTACGGAATCTGGAACCCAATCCTCCCATTGTAATTACAACATCTATCTTTCGCATTGAATATCCCCTTTCTCATTTAAAAAATCACGAACGAAGTCTAGAAGCCGCACATATTTTTTCTAACTCATCTGTTGAATATTTAAGGAACTCGTCTGGTCTTATTGTACGATCATCAATATAAAATCCCTTGTGCCCCGGCCATACCTTCCCATAAACGACTTCATCATAAGGGATTTCCCATTTTTTCAACCACTCAGACAAAACTATAGCTGTATGCTTGTTAATAAGGCCAATATTTCCGTTATATGAATTCATATTTCTGGAAGTATATAATATAATCTTTGCACCATTTTCCTTGTAATATTTCAACTTTTCAACCATATCAGACAATGGAATTAAATCCTCATATTTTTCGTTTTTTTTCTTAATAGGACATAATGTTCCATCAACATCAAATACAAATGAATAATCCTTAAACATTTTTTTCAATCTCCTTTAAAATATTATTAGCGTTCAAGATGAAGCCAAAAACTTTATGTAGATTATCAATGTGTAAAGGTAACATAGAAAGGAATAGAGATGCCTCATATATTCTTACTGTAAGATAGTCAAATCCGTTTTCTTCTACCTTCTGTTTAAAGATTTGAATATACTTTGAATTATTAAAAGGAATCTCTAGATCAAAGTTAAGATTTCCATCTATGCGTATGTCAAATAACGCATTATTGAAGAAATCATATCTTCCACATACAGAATGGCTAAGCTTGGCAACATCATAGTAAGCGTTTGTCCATAAATCCGCCTCTGTAAGTGCCCCTTTGGGATCAATAAATTTAAGTGTCTTTGTAGACTTATTGTACATGGTATTTGCAAAACAAGGATCACCATGACCAATCACACTAATTTGGGGATACTGATTTTTTGCCTCAATTTTATCCTTTAAGGTAAAATATTTCTCTACTAAGGCATCAATGCTAATATTCCCAGAACTTTCTAAAAGCTTTTCAATTTTCGCATATTCAGGTAACTTCTTTAAATCCATAATTCTATCTATTACTTTTTTCACATAGAGATTGTTAGCAATTTTCTGATACTCATCCATTAGACATTTTCTTTTATGTCTTCCAGTAAAAAAATAAAAATATTTATCCATCAGATCTTCAAATTCGAACTCATCCATTGAACCATGAACCCATTTGATAGAAAGATCTGTCATATGAAGTCGCTCCATCATATAGCTGGCACTATTATCTGTTTCCTGATAGTTAAATGGCAAAACGAACCAGATTTTCATATCCTCAGGTAAAAGATGATAAAAACTATATTCTGCTTTTATCTTTTTCTTGTTTGTAGAACTCTTTACAAGAGTATACTCATTTCCCTTAAGAGAGTTAAAATATCTTGACTCAAAATTTCCGGTGATGCATTGTATGAAGTTACCTATGATGCTGATATCTACAAGACCTTCGATATTCATATAATCTATATACTTTTTTAGAACATCCTTCGCTTTTTGACCCGAAATTATTGTTTTACAGAATTTAGCATACTCATCCACAGATGGAAACATTGCGGCAACAGCCCCTTTTCCATCCATTACTTTGTATGGATCATCAATATATTCTAACTTCTTAAAAGTAAGAAGCGCCTTATCTTTATCTGAAAAAATATAGTTAGAAAAGCAATGAATTACCTTTCCTGTTTCGCCTGCCAAGTCTAATGATTTTATAAGATCAGCATATTCAAATATAGAACGAATTTTTCTCCACTCCACATCCTTATATACTTCTTCTATACAGATTCTGTAATATTCTTCTAGCTTTTTCTTTTTGACAACTACATCTGCAAAACCCTTATCTCCGATTATATCTGCAATTACTTCACTTTTTCTACCTGTGTCATCGTATATGACATATATTTTCATTTCGTCTCACCTTTTTTTTAAATTTTAACGGAAACATCATTATAAAGTAGAAAGCTATAAACATCAGAGCACTGACAAATACAAATTTACTCAAGTCCTGTGATTTGCCGCTTGACATAGCTGACATAAGGTATTCCATTAATACAGGATATCCGTTTTCTGATAAGTATGCCTTGTTTATTAATAATACCGACGATAACTCTACCCCCCATGCAATTAATGACACTCCAAAAAGTATTATCCCCCTGCCTCTTATAACCTGCTCTATCTCGCTATAAAGAGCCTGAATATTTTTTAGCGTCCGTAATCCCCACAACTTGTGTTCCGATGCTTTAGCATTTAAAAGATACTTTTTCCAAAAGTGATAAAAACTAGGGAAAATAAAATATATAAAAATTGCCATCATGAGAAAAATAAGTAAGGCTGCAGCAAAGCCATTTATTGTCCCGCCATTTATCGATATAATTATAAGAAGAATCATAAGTAATGCCAATGTGTCCATAAATCGGTCAAGGAGTACTATCACTATACCTTTAAGAATATTCCCTATCTCCTTACCATAGCAATACATTCTAAAAAATTCTCCAAGCTTGAACGGCAATAAAACCGAAATCGGTGTTACTTTACAATATGTTTTAAAATATCTTCTCAAACTGATGTCATGTCCATACAAAGCAAAATATAATCTTATCGCCTTAATTCCATGTACTATTAAAACGCTCAGTAAAAGCACTACATTAGATAATGCGGTATCCCTTTCAAAAAGTCTGCTCACATTTTTATAGCGAATTGCAAATATACCTAATATAACGCATAGCATTACAATATTTGTCAGATAATACGCGGTATTTTTTTTCTTTTCCACTAATACACCACCTGTTATTTATTCGTATAGATGACTTTGGCGGTATAACTCTCTACAATCTTATTCCGGTGTTCATCTTCAACAAATTTTTTCTTATTCACAACAAAGATCAATAATAGTTTTAGAACTGTAATTGCCTGGTTGACCATTTTAACATTAGAAACCTGATCATCCTCTCTCCAAATTATAGGAAAAAACTTTATCTTATGCTTATAGTAAGCAGAACCCATTACCATACAATAATTAAAAATAAGATTATCCTTATACTTCAGATAAAATTTATCTTTCAGTATTTCTGTTTTATACATGTTAAGTCCTGATCCAAGATCATAGACTTTATATCCACAACCAATAGAAAACAGAAGGTCATAGATAATATTTCCAAATGTTCTGAACTTTGAATATCCACGAAGCTGTGATCCCTTGATAAATCTTGCACCGAGAAAACAGTCGTATTTGTTATATTCCAGATTTTTTAAATATGGCAAAATATTTGAAATATCACCTTGGTCATCTCCATGTAGAAGAATCACATAATCAAAATCATTATCTACAGCATACTGAAATGCAACCTTATGTGATCCACCTAAACCATAATTATCATCATTTCTTAGCAGGCTAATCTTTACCGGTATTTCATTTACTTTAAGATAATCTACTACCACCTGCTCACTATTATCCGTGCTACGATTATTTATTACGAGTACTTCATTAAGATGTCCACAGACTTCATCTGTAAGCTGATTAAAAACACGTGTGATTTGCTTTTCACAGTTATACATGGGTATAAATAATAAGATTTTATCCATCTATCTCAATCTCCTTGATTTTCCTATGCTCGCTAAATTCAATTAATATTTCAAAAATCAAATATACATATCCCAAAAAATAAAAAGATAACACATACATAATCAAACCTGATGGCTGGGTCAAAACCACAACAGGTACTCTTATTAATACTGCCGTACATATTCCTAGAAGATACCAACTTTTTTTTCGCAAAAGTTTAAGCCATGCTAAGATTAACACCGTTAAAGGAATCATTGAATTCCAAACAACTCTCTGAATAATCACCCTATCAGTCATACCCATTGAATGAATAAATTTTGCTCTGAAATTTTTAAATACCGGTCTATTTACAATCCATCCCCTGCCTAATGTAGCTATCGCAGCAGTATTTCCGTTATTTTCCTCAAATAATCTCTCTGCTACCACGATATTGGTTCCTGTTTTACCTGTCATTCCAGATCCATTTACAAACAAGTTCCATCTTTCCGCAAGAACCACTTTTGGATATTTAATTGACAATTTTACAATTGCCTCTAAAAAGTTGCTATAATCATCAACTGAGTACGCATTTCTAACAGCATCAGTACTCCAATATATTTCCTCTCCATCATATGATGGATTGTCGTAGATAGTTTTTAATGAAGTTACACGGTCAATTGCTGCAAGTTCTTTTGCATCAACCTCTTGGTTTGCAGCATGCACAAGAACAACACAAGGTCTCATTAAAGATATGACTGCATAATTTGAATTACCTAATTGATAGCTTTGAAACTTATTAACACAAAAAAAACCAACAACTATAATAAATAAGCAAATTCCTTTTTTTATGTATGGTATAATCTTTTCATTTACTGCCAATATAAGAAGACACGCACATGGTACATAGAAGAATGATTCTGTCCTCCAGGAAGCAACAACTATACAAAGCGAGCAAAAAAGTAACAAATACGATATACTCCATTCCTTTCTATCTTTTACTGCAGTTATCAAGATCACTAACATAACCAATTCAAGATACACATACAATCCTATTCTGTAACCAGAAAATTGATAACTCAATACAGGTGGAAGTAAAAAAGGTAATAATTTTACGGCTGTATCAATAATCTTATATTTTAAATGTTTAAGATTGTATGCTTCTTCAAGTTTTGTAACACTAAATGCCACGCACAATCCGACAATGACATTCTGTAGGAATATAATGCCTCCTGGAAACGGTAAAATTTGTAAGAGCACATTCTGATAAATTCCTGTAAATGCATGCTGCCATGGATACCAACTTTCATAACCAGCTATGCTGTCTAACGTCCACAAATCGTCCCATGACCAGATTCCTGGCCATAAAATTAATAAAAAAATTAATATTATTGTCAAATAGACTTTAAAAATATAAAAAGCTCTAGAATAAAATCCATCCTTTGATTTTATTTTTTTCAATGCATTAAATCCAAAGCACCACGAAATCAGCAGAAAAAAAAGATACATAACCTTTGTTCCTACCATGTAAACAGTTTCAGCATCATATGAAAAAAATAGTCTATCTATCTGTAATACAGTGGTCACAAACCATTGAATCAGGGCTATAACAATTGGTCTTTTATATATTTTAAAGAAATTATTCATATCTCAATCTCCTGTAGTAGTCATTACATAGGTAATCCCATTGTTTTACTAACGATATATTCTCTTTATAAATTTTCATAGTAACAGAATCAATCAATTATTCTAATTACAATTGCAAATAATATCTCAAGGCATTACTTTATTAAGCATTGTATATAAATACTACTTTCCTCATAGAAGACCCTTCGATACTTTCACTCCCCTGCCCCTTACTCATAAGGGGACTGGGGAGTTTTATTTAACATTATTTTATAAGATCTTACAAGTCATTATCGCAAACTATTAAGGCGATATCTTTTCGATCGCCCATTTCTCGTTATATTCACTATTAACAAGATCTTTGATTCCATGATTCAACAAGACGTTAAGGATAATTCGATTCTATCCATACTTAATCTTTCAATCCTTTATAGATTAATTTGATATAAGCACTTCATTTATAATATTTTAATTTTTCATACTTGAAATAAGCATCGAATCAAAAAATTCTTTAAATACTTCTGTTTTATATACCCAGTCCCACTGTTTTATGCTTTCTAAATTTTCTTTTGACAATTTTTGTAGAATATTAATATCGCCTAGAATTTCTTTTAGTTTCTTTTTCAATTCTTCTTTACTTCTTTTTTCTAATATGTACCTACTCTGCATCGGTCCCGATACTTCTCGAACTATTCCCACGTCTGTTGATATAAATGGTATACCACATGCCATACACTCAAGAATTGGATTAGGGGTACCTTCTATTTTAGAGGCACAGATATATAAATCAATATTGGAATAATATTTAGGCATATCATCATGAGATATCAACTTTATGTTTCTATCTGCTATATTCAATTCTAAATTATATCCTTCTAATATTAATTCTTCGATAACTGGCTTAATAATACTGTGATAACCTTTAAAATCCTCTTTATCAGCTGCCCACATGCTATTGCCTGCCCAGCCAATAATTAATTTTTGGTTTTTAGTTCTTTCATTAAAACGTTCTAGCCTATATGGTCTAAATAATTTCAAATCAACCCCATCAGTAATCACCATGTTAGGCTTATGTGCAATCCTTGAATCATTTGTATAGATATTAAATAATTTATTTGAGGACACCGTATACCCCTTTACCACAGTATCTGATGATGAAAACAATCTCTCTGTTATATTAAATTCATCATCTAAATATAAATGATCATAAACAGATGTTGTAATTATTTTATTATCAATATATCTTTGTCTAAATTCCAGGTAAGACAATCCCAACTTCCTCGCATATACTTCGGTATAGTCTGTTCCTAATGAAGGAATCCAAGACCGCCATAAAAAATGAATAAGTGCACAGTCTTCAGCCAGTAAAAAAATACTCATAATATTATCAACATTACAAAGGAAATAAATTTCTATATCATAATGATAATGTAAATTCTTTTTAATTTGCTTAGCAATATTATGTAATGCCCAATTAGGATTATCTACAACAAGCGCAATTTTTGTTTTGTTGACTTTATTAGCTGATATTATTCCATTATCAATATTTTCGTCATTTAAAAGATTTTTCAATCTCTCATTCACCCACCCTTCTACGGAAGGATTCCAAACATTAATATGGTGTTTTCCTTCAAAGTACTTCGCAGATTCAAACAACTTACTAGTTGAAAACCTTTGCTTCTCATATTCAATATCAACAGCTATTTCTGGCTTTGGGTGATCATGTATTAAACTAACCATTCCACAACTTCCAATTTTATAACCTGCCTGAAACAGTCTCATTGAAAACTCCGTATCTTCAAAGCCTACAAACATTCCCTCATCATAGCCACCACATGCAAAGAAAGTGTCCTTTCGCATTATACTTGCTCCACCTGGCACAAATGTGCATAGGAAAGGCGGCTGTTCACCCTCAATATCACCTTCAACTTGATAGGCTGTACCTCCGCCGATGGTAAGTACCTTGCTATTTTGTTCTACATATAAATTCCCTCCGTACAAAAAAACCTTATTATCATCTTTGTTTATTAATGGCATACAAAGAAAATGACAACCCAGTAAGGATAAAACTTCCTGAACTTCATCTAGAGGATTATTTATAAAATAAATATCATTATCCAACTGAAATATCCAATCCGTATTAACATATGAGTTAAGCCTATTTCTCCCCCCCCCAACACCATAATTACGATCAAATTCAATCATTCGACATTTATATGGCATTTGTTTCATCTTTTTCTTTAATATTTTTTTTTCTTCATCATGAGAACCGTTATCGCCAATTAGAAATTCACCTTTAAATTCCGGTATATATTCTGATATAGAATTCATCAATTTAATAGTTAAATTCGATCGATTCATAGATAAAACGGCTATTGTTAGATTCTCACCATTTTCACCTATATTAGTTATGCTTTTGGTGCCAATACCACTCCCAAGCAACATGTGCCTTTTACTCGTAATATATGTTAATTCTTCTGTTTGATATCCTGCTCTTTTTTCCAATTTCCTCTTGCCTCCAATATTCATATGGTTTTATTTGAATAGTCGGTGCATCTTATCTTTTAGTTTATAAATAGGCATTAAACAGCGAAAAGTTCTGGAATTATAAATTTGTTCTAATTCGTTTTGATACTTATTTGCTGCCTCCCAATTTAAGCACATATTATCGCGTATAATATTTTTTTCCTTTTCAGATAACTGTAAAGCTGTGTGTAAACGATCTACTTCAATTGCTCTATTATTATTTTTTTCTATCTCACTATATTTAGAATATAGTTCATCATACTCTTTTCGTAATAAATCGATTTGTCTAACTTTATTTAATAATTCAAACTCATACTGCTGATTGCATTGATCCTTTGCATAAAAAACTGCATTATTAACAATACCTTCATTACGTCCCCATATACCAACATAATAGCTACTGTTTTCTGTATTTAGCTGAAGATGTGATGGTATTTCAAAATAATTACCATTCTCTTTATATTGAAACATTTGAAATGGATTTCTAGAATTATATTGTCCATGTCTATCATTTTTTTGAATAGGTAAATTAATAAAACCTCCTGCTGCATAACCTAGAAAATAATTACAATTTCCTCCAAAATAGCTCTCAGCTAAATCACTAAATTCTTTAAATGTATATCTTTTTTTATGATAAGGATTCTCGGGAGCCCCTCCAACATTAATGAAATACGCATCATTTGGACAAGATAATATAAGGGTGCCGCTTGGCTTTAAAACCCTTTTAATTTCTTTTAAAAACTCTTCAGGTTTATCTAAATGCTCTATTGTCTCAAGTGAAACTACTAAATCAAATGTTGAGTCCGGATAATCTAATTTTTGAGCTTGATGACATACATAATTGATATTATCAGCTGGAAATCTCTTAGCAGCATTATCAATAGCTTCTTTGCTAATGTCGACTGCTTCAATATGTTTGGCTCCCCATAAACCCATAAAATAGCTTCCATAACCCTCCCCGCATGCAATATCCAAGACTTTTTTATCCTTACATAAATCCTTAGCTAACGCATATCTGGTTAGGTGAATTGCTCCCTCTATCGCACTGTATTCGTATTCATCTCCAAACGCTAAACGTTCCATTTAAAATCCAGCCTTTCTAACTTTTATTGAAATAATCGATTAATCTTTAGTTTAAATAAAAGCTTAACCATTCGACTTCCCCACTTAGAATTAGCAATTCTAAGTAATTCCGTTTTATATCCATATATATTTGTATTTGAATTAGCACTATTATTTACAACACCACCAGTATTATCAAAAGTAGGGTTATTCCATAAATAACTTGGTCCATTTTGCATTAATAAATTTAAAATTTCATCTCCATACTTTTTATATACTTCTTTATGACCAATTGCAACTTGCTCACTTAAATAAAATCTCATATCAGGGTTAAACTGTCTTGACATAGAATCTTGTCTAATACGGTATTTAACCAAAGCTTCAGGTATACTTACTCCAAAATAGCCATTTTCAACAAGACCTATCCAACCATCATAGTCTTCCATACCGTATTCCATTATAATTCTATTTTTTCCGTAATTTAAATAATCTATTCTTCTAACAACAGAAAAAGCAGACAACATATTAGCACATAATAAATAAGGCAATTCCGTATTAAATGTTGGCCAGATTCCACTTCCTTTCTCAAAATATTCAACCCAACTATAAACAAACGAAACGTTTGAATAGGTCTTTAAAACGTCAATCGCTTTTGTGTAAAAAGTAGGATCTACTAAATCATCAGCATCTAAAAATGTTACATATTCACTTTTCGATGCAGCAACACCAACATTTCTTGCGTTTGCCAATCCTCCATTTGGAATATCAATAACATTTATAAAATTATATTTAGATTTTATTTCTTCTAATATCTTAATGCTCTCTTCATCAGTTGAACCATCATTAACTATAATTATCTCTTTATCATTATAATTCGAACTTACTGCACTTTCAATAGTCTCCATAATATAACTACCTAAATTGTAGTATGGAATAATAATTGAGAGCATATTTTTAATTGAATCTTCTTGTGCTTTTAATTCTGTTTTTAATATATCATGATTAATAAAAGGAAAGTTCTTTTTAGGTGTATAATTTGATATAGAATTAATATAAAAAGTTTCTCTTAATTTTACATTTTTATCAATATTACAAAGAGAAAATATTCTTTCTCTTCCATTATTTCCCAATTCTTTAAGCTCTTCTGGTGTCATACTTAAAAGTTGTTCTAATTTATCTTTGAAATCATTATTATCCCAATCAAAGATTAAACCGCATTTTCCATCTTCTTCAACCATTTCTGCTTGTCCACCTTGACGTGATACAAGCATAGGTGTCCCCAGCCACATTGCAGTAACACATGAGTAGGGGAAGTTCTCATAAATGGAGGGGACAATAACTGCTTTAGCTTTAAGAATCTCTAAATCTAATTTCTCTGGTTCTATTGCATTATTTAGCTCTAAAAGCCCTAAATCTATCCACTTCTTATATTTCTTCTTAATTATCTCACCAAGAGTTGTAGCTTTGGGACTAAAATAAGGATCTCCACCGAATATTCTTAATTTAACAGTATTCCCTTCTAACCAAAGTTTTTCAAATATAGCTATTGTTTGATATATTCCCTTTCGATATTCTGTTCTACCACCATATAGGATTGTATTTGAATCATATGTTCTTTCTGGGTAATTCTTCATATCTACACAATATGGAAGATTAATGACTTCAATTGGGTTATTAGGTGCTATATTCTGTATTTGCCGCTTAAGGAACTCACTAGGGCAAACCAAAAAATCTGCAGCATTCATACAGAATTTTTCCATCTGTCCTACCCAATAATTAGGAAATTTATATTGAGGGGATTGGTTGATTCTAGATAATTCAAATACCGGTGTATGCAAATGAACAATTATAGGTATTTTTGTAAGATTTTTGTTACCCACCAATTTATTTTGCAGAATATAATATCCAATTGCTCCATACTCCTGAATCTCTATCACATCTGGTTTTTCACCACTTTCAAGCATACGGTTTACAATCTCATAATATTGGTACGATAATGCTGCCCAATATCCCAATGTTTTATAAATTGTACCCTGACAATGTAAAAACCTAATATAACGCAAATTACTTTCCGGTTGCTCAATTTTATCACTATTAGTATCCCTTACAAAAACTGTGACTTCATGACCATTTCTAGCCATTATTTTAGATACTTGATCAACATACATTCCTATACCTCCACCAAACTCAGGTGGAAATTCACTCGTTAAATACCAGATCTTCATCTTTTCCCCTCACATATCTCATTTAAATTACTGTTGATATTCCTGACACACATAGTCAGCATCGCCATACATTCGGACCTTTCCTGATTCCAGCCAAACTGCTTTTTTACAGATTCTCTTAACTTGATCAATCGAATGTGATACCATAACTATAGTAGTACCATCCTCAATCATCTTATTTATACGTTCTTCGCATTTTTGTTGAAATTTGTAGTCACCCACTGCTAATATCTCATCTACAATTAGTATATCTGGTCGACTAGCAGTTGCTATGCTAAATCCCAGCCTTGCTAACATACCAGATGAGAAATTTTTTATCGCCACATCAACGAACTCCCAAAGCTCTGCAAAATCCATAATTTCATTAAATTTCTCATTCATTTGTTTTTTAGAAAACCCAAGCATAGCACCATTTAAATAAATGTTTTCTCTTGCAGACAAGTCGGTATCAAATCCAGCCCCTAATTCAATTAATGGTGCTATTGTACCATTTACAAGTACTTTTCCTTTAGTCGGTTTCATTACACCTGCAATAACTTTTAACATGGTGCTTTTTCCTGAACCATTTAGCCCCACTAAACCAACTGACTCCCCTTTTTTTATACTAAAAGATACATCTTTTAAGGCCCAAAATTCATTAAACATCAATTCTCTTTTTAAAAATTTTATTACATATTCCTTTATATTATCAATTTTTTCATTACTTAGATTAAACATCATTGATATTCCAGATACATCAATAATAACATCATTCTCCATTGCTGCTCTCCATCCTTATATATATAAGATAAATCTATCTTGCTTTTTCCAAAATATAGCAACACCAATTATTAACATTGCTATACCCATTCCAAAGCAATACAAGTTTAATTCAAATGATGGAAATACACCATCCCGAACTAATAATCTAAAATACGTAATATAATGATATAAGGGATTAAAGTTAACTATCCACCTGAACCTTTCTGGGAGTATAGTGACTGGATAAAATACTGGTGTTAAATAATTCCAGGCCAGAATAAAAACTCCATAAAAGTGACCAATATCTCTAAAAAATACAGTTATAGACGATAGTAATAAGCTTAATCCTATTGTAAATAGTAACAACGCAAGGATAGGTAGTGGTATTAATAAAATAGTTATATAAAACTTCGCTTTTGTTACAATCATTACTATAAGCAATGCAATAAATGAAAAGAAGAAGTTTACAAGGCACGATACAACTCTGGAAACTGGAAATAGATATTTTGGTACATATATTTTCTTTATTAATAACGAATTACCAATAATTGATGACAATGCCTGCTGAGTAGCCTCAGAATTAAATGCGAAAATCAAGTTACCTGTCAAAAAGTATACGGGAAAATTTTCAATATTAGATTCAAATAAAGTGGAGAATACTATTGTCATTACCCCCATCATCATCAGAGGATTTAAAACTGTCCAGAGCATTCCCAGAAAAGATTTACGATATCTTACTTTAATATCTCGTTTAACTAGCTGGTTTAAAAGAGGCATATACTTTATAAAACCTCTAATTCTATCTATAACATAATTACTGTTCACTTTTTACTCCTTCTTTGATAGTATTTGTCTTTAATTACTTTCAAAAATGATGTTGGTATTAATCCTACCAGTAAAGGCTTTAACGCATATAAATACCCTATAGGTAGTAACTTCAGTTTTCTATAACCTGATAATCGTACTTTCGCCTCATCTATCCTATACTTATATTTTCTCCTCTTTTGTGCAGCTGAGTCCTCTCTCACATTATAAAGGTATCGTTGAATATTCGCCCCCCTCATTCCCTTACTGTACATTGTCATAAACAAATCATAATCTTCGCATCTAAAAGTTTCCTTATGAACTCTGTATCCCCCAACTTTTAAAATAGATTCTTTCTTTAATATAACAGTTGCATGAATAAATGGGACCGTGAACAAAAAATCTTTCTTTTGAGGATACTGCGGTAATACATATTTTCCCCATAATCCACTCTCATCAAAATATTTAATATTACTACCTACAATATCATAATTAGGATGGCTCTCCATATACTCTACCAGAACATTTAACCTTGATGTATCCGAATAATCATCAGCATCTTGTCTTACGATATATTTCCCTTTTGCAATAGAAATACATTTATTTAAACTGTATGCCAGACCTCGATTTTTATCATTTTTAATAACTACAATTCTTGAATCGTGCATATAACTCTGTAAGATATTATATGAAGAATCCGTTGAGGCATCATCACATATAATAAACTCGAAATTTTGCATAGTCTGATTTAAAATTGATTCTATGGCTTGCTGCAACATATTTGACTTTCCAGCATTATAAACTCCCATTATTATCGAAACAAATGGGTTCGTCATCTCAACATCTATATCTTTTATTTTCATATTCCTCCGGTCACTCAATTTTATAATTTCCCACTACAAAAATTATTTATAAAATAAATAGATTTAATCATTTATATCATATTCATGATTTTTTTTTACCATATTATCCTTAGATATTTTTACTCCTTCAGTGCTTTCTTTCATAAACAAAATTTTAGGAGTCATTAATATTAGCTTTAAATCTAAAAGAAATGAATAATTTCTAATATATGTTAAATCTAATTTAAGTTTATCATACGCCGTAGTATTGTATTTTCCATAAATCTGAGCATATCCTGTGAGTCCAGCCTTAACCTTAGTTCTATATGAAAACTCAGGAATATCATTAACAATTTCACGCATTAGTTCTGGCCTCTCTGGTCTTGGTCCTACAAAAGACATATCCCCCATGAGTATATTAACTAGCTGTGGTAATTCATCTAATCTCATTCTTCTTAATAGATGCCCAATTGGAATTATCCGATTATCACCATCTTCTGCTAAACGAGCCACTCCATCCTTTTCAGCTTCCTGAATCATAGTGCGGAATTTATAGATATAAAATATCTTATTATCCTTTGTTAACCTGGCTTGTTTAAAAAAAGCCGGACCTTTATCTGTAAATTTAATTAAAAGACAAATTAGTAAAAATAGTGGTGCAGTTATAATTAAGCCTACAATAGCGCCAGCAATATCTGTTAGCCTTTTAATAAATAGTTGTTCAATAGACAATCCTTCATTTCTTGATAATAAAAGCGGAGAATCAAATAAATTTAACTCAACAGTACTTTTTAACAAGATATCTGATATCTTAGGTACGCTATAAGTGCGAATAGAATTTTCATAACAATATTTTAAAATTAAATTTCTTTCATGTGATGAAATATCACCAATAATAGTACCATCGTAATTCATTATTTCTCGCTGGATTAAATCGATTCCATATTGTATGTTTATTGTCTGGCAAATTTCATATTTATCTTCCCTTGAATTTATTTTTTCGGCAAGATGGTAATCAGATCTTCCTCCAGATATTAATAACATTTTTCTTGGCGGAAACAATTTTCGATAAAACCATTGATATACTATAGTCCAAACAATAATAATTGAAAAATCTACAATCGACATTTTTATTAATTGTAAAGGGTTTAAAAAGTGCTTATCTAAAACTGCGATTTGTAAATATGTAAATAGATTAGTAAATATGACTGCTAAAACTTGGGAATAAATTAAATTGCCTTTTTTTAAATATCCAACTTTATAACCTCCATATATACTCATAAATAATATTAGAATAACACCATATAAAAATATCATCATCCAATTCCCTCTACGAAAAAAAGGAAACTCAATAATTTTATTATAATATCCTATCCATGTCCAGCTATATAATATAATAAGCATAGATGTGATACCAAAAGTAAAAAAAAGTCTAATAAGCCTTTTAAATTTCTGATTGATTTTCATTGATTACACCTTCATTTATCTAGATAATATATCAGTAGCAAAGTCCTTATTAGTATATCATAATATTTATAGTATGTACAATCTTATACCTTAGAAAAAAAGATGTTATTTTTTAAGTTTTTATGAATATTATACCTTATTTAACAATATCTCCTAATTAATCTTTTTGAGATAATATAGTTTTAAAAACTACACGCTGGATTGTCAACAGTTTTTATTGACAACTTTTTAAGGATGATCATTCTATACTTCACCGCTGCCAAATATCCTAGTGAAGAATCAATCTGTGGTTCTTAAACCAATATTTCTATATAGTTGTTTATTGAATCAACAACGTTTTCAATTTTTGACTCTTTGCAGGTATCTTTATGCATACGGAACCGGGCAGTCGTATAAACCTGGATACGGTGGCCGGAAGCGATTAGATTTCTATCCTTTAGATCTGAATTATATTCCGCGTTCCGTAATTATCACGGTTTTCCTTGATTGCATTTACTTTTGCCCTAACATCAGCGCTGCTTGTTTTAAAATATCGTTTTCCATCTTAAGCTACTGGTTTTCTTTGCGAAGCCTGATCAGCTCTGCATCTTCTGTAGAACGGCTATCTTTTTCCTTAAAGGGACTACTGTTATCCGCCTGCAGAGTGAATATGCAATATCATATTCTCTGATAATATCGCATTTACTTTTTCCACCTCGGTAGGGATCAACGATTTGTTGCTTTAATAAAGGTGTAAATGTACGGCGTGGACTTGGTTCTTTGTTTTTAGGCATAGGGGGCATCATCCTTTTCTTATTAAGATTATCATATATGCCTTTAAAATTTCTGTCTAGTTAATTGTAGCCAGTTCACAAGTATGTGCCGCCAGCAATACGGTATTACTGTTAAGGTACGAACGTTTTACCGTTTACTTTTAAAACATTTACTATAAAAGCTTAATCTAAAATATTTTACATATACCATAATTTTAAAAAGGGTAAGGTTCAAAGAACCTTACCTTCTCTTCTCTTATAAATAATATAAATTTAATACATTTACTCTGCATGATTTAGTTTTGCACTAGCCATACTAATCAAAAGCCAAAATATAGGTGTAGCAATAGGGAGATTAAGATTAACAAATGCTTGGGCACTGTAGCAAATAATACCAAATGCAATTGCCATTAAATAATTATTTTCTTTATGTTTAAAGCATTTTTTTATAATAGAAAAAACAAAAATTAAGTAAGATATCAATCCAAAAACTCCTACTGTAATAAGCATGTGTAAGTACTCATTATGAGCGCTATCAAATATTTCATTATATTTGTTATTTGCTGTAGCTTTCAATATTAATATTCCAAATGTTTCCGGGCCATAGCCTATCATTTTTTTCCAAAAAGTTAGTTTTGAGAAACATTCCAACCCATTTCTCCATATATAACCGCGGTGTGTTCCCCAATCATCATTAAGTACAAAATAATTACTAAGACCATTATATTTTGATGCATGTCCAGCAATGTTACAATCAAGCAAAATAAAAATGATAATTAATGATGTAATTGTAATTATACCAATCCATATATATACCATTACATTACCCAATTCAAATAACTTATTTTTACCTTTTAAATCCCAAATATGCCATAATAATAATAATGACCACAGTATTATGACCAAAATGTGTAAAAACTTAAATTCTAGCACAAGTTTAAAAGCACTGTCTATTCCTATAACCTGATTACTAAATTTATAATTTATCCAATCAATGCATTGCGCTACAGAAAAAAATGTTGTAATGATAATAAAATACCTTTTAATGCCTCTCATATTTAGAAATAAGAAAATAGGCAATAGACCAAATAACGCCATTAAAGTTAAATAAGCGTTATCACTTACCCCCATGATAATTGCAAAAAAACTTGTAACCATACAAATATAGTAGCACATCAAATGCGTGGATCTGTTTTCTTTAGCGTAAAGAACTGTTGATAGCGCCGTTATTATACCTACATATGCCGTATAGGTATTTATATTTCCAATCGTTGAAGTAAAGATGTCTTTCTGGTCAGGTATCATGTTAACTTTAAACCCAAAAATATCCAATCTAAAATAATCTGTTATTCCAAACAAGCATACTAAAAAACCTGCTATTAGAATTAAATCTAAATACCATTCTTTAAAATTCCAAAGTCTACTTACGCAGAAATAAGACAGAACATACCAGGAAATCAAAAAAAGTCCAGTAAATCTTCCTTCATTACCCCAAAACGACTCATAGAGATAATCTGAATTAAGCGTTGATAAAATAGCTATAAACCAGTAAATTATTACGAAATAGTCTACTAGTGATAACTTTTTTCTAATTCTGCTTGTATTATGCAAATAGCTCTGATCGGTCTTGACTTTTTCCATAATATAATAGGTCATTACCAATACCAACATTGCAATCGTACAAAAGCAATAATAGTAATACTTAAATTGAAGAATGTCAAAGTAATAATGTCTAAAAACCAGAGGAAGACCTACACCAATTGAGATCATATATATGTTAAGTAAGATTGATAAAAAATTTGGCTTTTCACTTAATTCATTATAAGTATTTATTGACATACCCTATTTTCCTTTCCTGTCAAATATTTGTTGTTTAAGTATACCACTTTATTTCTCAAAAAGAAAGGGTAAGGTTCTAAGAACCTTACCCTTTCTCAACTTTATAATTAATATAAAATTAGTCTTCTACAAAAACAGCTTCAATTGTGCCGCTACCATTGACTTTGTAGCAGTTATCGTTACCATCTTTTGCTTTGTTTTTGCTCTTCTGAACAGTACCAGCTGTATTTACTAAGTAGTACTTAGCGCCTGAAGCAATGGTAATCTCCTGATAATCGCTATATCCTGATTTTGTTACACGATTCTTTGTTACAGCTGACTCATTATTAAGGAAATCATCAGTTGTTAACAGAGTATAAACGGTATGATCAACGCCATCTACATTAATAGTGTATTCTTTAACAACAGAATATTTATCATCTTTACTAGCAGCTAACATTCTACCAGACTGATAATACTTCTTATTATCAACGCCTGTCTTACCAGCGCCTTTCCAGCCACCAGACTTATTGAATAAGAATGTATTAGATTCTCCATCAATAGAGATAGTCTGCTTATTAGTCTTCATAGATCCATCATCGCCATTTCCGAAGTAATAGCAATAGTATCCTTCTGCATCTAACTGAGGAGCATTATTTTTAAAGTTATCCTCTGTATCAAATGGAAGACGATCATTATCATCACCTAAAATTTCAGCGATCTGAGTTTTGCTGTTATCTTTAAACTTGATAAACTTTAATCCGTCTTTCATTCTACCGAACTCATCAAATGCATATTTCTTGCCATTGATTGTTTCGATTTTACCAGCAACTAAATTACCATTACGATCTGAATAATACCAAGAATCCTCGTCATCGTTATATTTAGATGTATTCAGATAATAATCAGGAACTACCTTGAACCAACCCTTGGTAATTCTTGCTCCATCTTCAGGTGAGCCAAAATATCTCCAGTTATCTGTATATTCAGCTGAACCATAAGTTGCAGTAATACCAGCACCAGCAGATGCTATAGTAGCAGTAGTAGGTGTTGCACCGAAAGCAACCCATTCTGCATTCATACGGCCATACTGATCGAAGCTGTATTTTTTACCGTTAATAGTCTTACCATCTTTGCTAACATACTTCTTACCATTAGTATTGAAGTAGAACCAACGAGTCTGATTCTCATCATCGAAAACTCTGCTACTGCTTACACCAGGAGCATCGTCATCAGTGTAGTTATTATCTACGATATCAAGGGAAGCCCAGCCAAGTGCCTGTGCTCCATCATTCTCATCGCCGCAATAGTAAACGCCATCACGCCACTTCTCATCGCCAGTTTCTCTCTGACCTTCAGCATTGATCCAACCATATAACATCTTGCCTTCATCATTAAAGATATATTTCTTACCATTAATGGTCTTGAATGTAGCAGTGTTGGTAGAGCTAGCTGTCTTATAAGCCTTACCGTTAGAACCGAAGTAATACCAGTTATTTACTGGATCATCAGAGTTGCTTCCATCATAATCTTCATTCTCAACGGAAACCCACTTATTGGTTACCATAGCACCGTTCTCGTCTACATAGTAGTACTGATCATTATATTCAACGATCTTATCGGTAGTCATCTCACCATCTTCGTTAAGGTAGAACCAGTTGTCGCCGGATTTCTCCCACTTCTCTGTTTCTTTGTCTCCGCTCTTGCTGTAATATACCCATGTACCATTTTCTTCCTGCCAGCCAGTTGCTGCGAAAGAGGTCATGGAAGCGCCTACTGCAAGCAGTGCTGCTGTAGATAAAACAGCAACTAATTTAGTCTGCTTTCTCATAATTAATGCACTCTCCTTTTTTCTTTTTGAAATACTTTCTGAAATTCCTAATAGCATTACGAGGTAATTATACTTCCTATAATGGAAATTATCAATACTTTTTTTACTTTTTTTGCATATTTTGCATATTCAAAAAAATATTAACAATTTCGGAAGAAGCTATCAATTCCTCCATCACATGGAACATTATAATACATTTTTTGTAAAAATGCTATAACATTTATCTGTTCAATTTCTTACAGAATTATTACAGAATGGCATTTTTTAGGATAAATTGTTTTTTTAAAATACACAAGCCTAATTTGAAGCTAAAATCCTTATTTTATCTGCATTTTCTACAATTTTTGCAACGTGAATCATCTATTGATTTTTACCAGTTCAATGGTATAATGTTCATATAAATTTACACAATTATAATTTTGAACATCAGATTATACCCAATTTAATATATGTGGAGGTTAT
Source organism: Lacrimispora xylanisolvens (assembly GCF_002934545.1). Classification (GTDB taxonomy): domain Bacteria; phylum Bacillota; class Clostridia; order Lachnospirales; family Lachnospiraceae; genus Lacrimispora; species Lacrimispora xylanisolvens. The sequence continues at coordinate 623,015 of NZ_PTJA01000001.1, read as the reverse complement.
TTTACTATGAATCGTAATGTTATTATCTGCCGTCTGATTCTGGAAAATCCGGCGGTCACACAAAGAGAGATATCACAGGAACTTATGGTTTCACTCGGTACCGCAAACAGTCTGGTTAAGGACTGTATTGAAATAGAATTAATCGCACCCGGTAAGATGAATGAATCCTACGAACTCCTTCCTGCCGGAAAAGCACTTCTGAATGAACATAAAGTTGATGGCGCCGTAATCATTGCTGCCGGCTTCGGATCTCGTTTTGTTCCACTGACTTTTGAAACGCCAAAAGGACTTTTAGAAGTATTTGGTGAGCGCATGATCGAACGCCAGATCCGACAGCTTCATGAATCCGGTATCTATGACATCACAATCGTAGTCGGATACCTGAAAGAGAAATTCGAGTACCTTATAGATAAATATAAGGTTAAGCTTCTTTATAATCCTGAATACTCTAAAAAGAATACTCTGGCTACCATTTACCACGCCAGGGAGTTATTCAAAAACAGAAATATGTACCTCCTCTCCTCTGATAACTGGATGCGCCATAATATGTATCACTCCTACGAAGGAGGCGCGTGGTACTCCTCCTCTTATATGGAAGGGGAAACTTCTGAATGGTGTTTTGATTATAATAAGAAAGGACGCATTTTAAATGTAACAGTTGGTGGGCAGGACAAATGGGTGATGTATGGTCCCGTCTTTTTCTCCAAGTCCTTCTCAGACCAGTTTCTGCCTGTACTGGAAGCTTATTATGAGATTCCCGGAACCGAACAGTTTTATTGGGAAAATGTCTTAATGGAGATGCTCTCAGGTGAAACTGCAAAACGTCTTCCTGAATTTTCTGAAGCTGGACGTGAAATTGAGCTGTATATCAACCGGAGACCAGCTGACGAAGTGTATGAATTTGAAAATCTGGAAGAACTGCGCCGGTTCGATATCAAGTATCAGCACCGCTCTGACAATGAAGCTCTGGAGCTGGTCTCCAAGGTTTTCTCTGTTCCTGAATCTGAAATCACGGAGATCAGATGTTTAAAAGCAGGTATGACCAACAAATCCTTCCTGTTTAAGATCAAAGACCGCCATTATATCTGCAGAATCCCCGGCCCCGGTACGGAACTGCTGATTAACAGACAACAGGAGAAGGCAGTTTATGATGCGTTATCTCAATATGATATTACAGAAAAGGTTATCTACTTTAATGGTGAGACAGGGTATAAAATTGCAGAATATTATGAAGGTGCTCACAATGCCAACCCCAATAGCCTTGAAGAGATCGAACGTTGTATGGCTCTTGTACGGGAATTTCATAAATCTGGAATTGAGGTATCTCACACCTTTGATTTCCAGGAACGGATTGATTTTTATGAAAATCTCTGCAGAAAATATGGAGCGATTCCCTTTGAGGATTATTCAGATGTCCGTAGCCAGATGTGCGAGCTGCTAAATAAATTAGAGAAACTGGGACATAAAAAAGTTCTGTCTCATCTGGATACGGTAGTGGACAACTTCTTAATGCTTCCCAATGGAACCGTTCGTCTCATCGACTGGGAATATGCGGGCATGTGTGATCCACTTGTCGATATATCCATGTGCGCAATCTATTCCTATTATAATGAAGAAGAAACTGATCGGCTGATTGAAATATATCTAAAGCGGACTCCAACCACGGAAGAACGCTATACGGTTTATGCTTACATGGCTCTGGGTGGCTTTTTATGGAGTCTCTGGGCTATTTATAAAGCATTTCTGGGAGAGGAATTTGGCGAATACACCATAATCATGTATCGATATGCAAAAACATACTATAAGAAATGTATGGAGCTTCCGAATATTTGACATTTTTGGAAATTTGTCTGCAAATCGTAATAAAATGTTTAGGTATTATGATTAGCACTATGTTATAATGTCTCTATGTGTAATATAGAAATAGCTGGAACAGGAGGAAGAGAACGGTATGCGATACGGAAAGAAAACAGCGGCTCTGCTGCTTGCAGGACTGATAGGAACCGCAGCTTTGATACCAGCTAATACAGCCTGGGCTGCGACAGGCTGGGTTAAGGAAGGTTCTCAGTGGAAATATTTTGATGCGGATGGATCCGTTCATAAAGGCTGGGTTAAGACATCTGACGGCACGTTTTACTATCTTGATTTAACTACCGGTATCATGGCGACAGGCTGGAAGCAGATTAATGGAAACTGGTATTATTTCCATTCTAATGGATCTATGGCTACCAAGTGGATCAAGGACAACGGAAAGTATTATTATCTCATGGACGATACCGGAGTTCTTGTAAAAGGATGGCTTAAAATAGGCAACAGTTACTACTATATGAAGGGTGACGGTGCCATGGCTACCGGCTGGAGAGATATGGATAATGGCTGGTTCTATTTTAAGGAAGACGGTACCTGCGTCATCGGATGGGGACAGGTTGGTAATGACTGGTTTTATTTCGGTTCTGACGGAAAGATGATAACCGGCTGGAAACAGATTGACAACGCCTACTATTATCTGAATGCCGATTCCAAATCAGTATTAGGTAAGATGATGACTGGCTGGCTCAGTGACGGTACCAATAAGTACTATATGGATACCAGCAATGGTAAGATGGCTCATGGCTGGAAGCAGATTGAAGGTGCCTACTATTATTTCGGCGACTCAGGACATATGACTACCGGTTGGATTCAGCTTTCGGGTGTATATTATTATCTCGATCCTTCAACTGGAAAGATGGCAGCGAATACTACACTCACAATAGATGGAAAGAGCTATAGCTTCGCTTCCAACGGAGCATATCAGAACGGCTCTTCCGGTACACCGACGGGTTCTTCTAACAGCAATACTCCCGGAGGCACCGACAGCAACAGCAGCGCCCCAGGAGGTTCTTCTACAACGAATTCCGGAGGACCAGGCGGATCATCGACTGGAGCGAATAATTTAACCAGCCCTCCCACCAGTCAGTCCAATGACACGCCGGGTGGAACATCTAATTCTTCCGGCAGCGGTACCTATCAGTTATCACCTGGATTAACCAGCGGACCAGGTTGATCATTAACCGGATTTTTTCTGTGTGGGTATCTGCACTTTTCCGCAGATGCCCACACTTATTTTTTTGGTCTTTTTATGTACATATATGATTGTATTATTGATACTTAAGAAACAAAGGAGGATATTACATTGAGACACACGAAAATCAGCATGCGTTTTGCCACAGCTGCACTCAGCGTTTTGATCGGCATGTCAGCCGGATTCTATCCAGCTATGAGCACTCAGGCAGCGCCTTATGAACGGGTTAATGGTTACTATCAGTTAAAAGACGGCACAGTGATTAAAGAAGCAATTGCCAGAGGAATTGATGTATCCCGCTGGCAGGGAAATGTGGACTGGACAGCGGTTGCTGCAAATGATGTCAGTTTCGTAATGCTTGGAACCCGTTCCAAAGGTGTGACTGATCCTAATTTTCACACAAATGTACAGGGGGCCTCAGCAGCTGGACTGAAGGTAGGCGCCTATATCTATTCTCTGGCTACCACTACCGATATGGCAAGAGCAGAGGCAGATTTTGTCCTGGATTTAGTTAAGGATTACCCCATTTCTTTTCCTATTGCCTTTGACGCAGAAGACAGTTCCACACTGGGTACTCTTCCGCCCTATCAGGTAAGCCAGATCATCAATGCGTTCTGTGACCGAATAAGAGAAGCCGGGTATCATCCCCTTGTCTATGCCAATGATTACTGGCTGTCAAATAAGATTGATTTATCTCAGATGAAATATGACATCTGGGTTGCCCGCTATGAAGCAAAGCATACGTTCCAGAATCCGGTTATGTGGCAGGTAACCAGCACCGGACAGATTCAGGGAATTAACGGAAATGTGGATATTGACTTTCTGTATCAGGATTTAACACCCAAGCTTCCAGGTAATCTTTGGAGAAAAATCGGAGATAAGACCTACTATTACCAGAATTACTCCATGCAAAAGAATACCTGGATCAATGATGGAACGGGCTGGTTTTATATGAATAATGAAGGACAGGCTTCTACCGGTTGGTTTGATAAGGATGGACAGCGCTACTATCTCGATGATACCAATGGACGGATGTTCACTGGTTGGAAACAGCTTTCTGACAAATGGTATTTCTTCAATGCAAGCGGCTCCATGAATACTGGCTGGCTTATGGACAATGGTGCTAAATATTATTTAAATTCTGACGGTTCCATGGCTACCGGATGGGTCGATCTAAACGGGCAGCATTACTACATGAGCGACACATCAGGCCAGATGAAGACCGGATGGATGGATCTCAACGGAAAACGGTATTTCTTACAGGATAGTGGTGTTATGTCAACTGGTTGGCTTGATTTAAATAACAAACGATATTATTTAAATAATGACGGTTCCATGGTGACTGGCTGGCATACAGATGGGATGACCAAATATTACATGGCGGAAGACGGCAGTGCCACTTCTGGATGGAAGCAGCTGGATAACAGCTGGTATTACTTTAATACCAATGGCAGCATGAGCAGCGGATGGGTCAATGCAGACGGAAGCTGGTATTACATGGAGAGCGATGGTAAGATGCATTCTGGGTGGCTTGATGACCGTGGCGCTAAGTATTATTTAAGCAACTCGTCTGGTAAGATGACCGTTGGCTGGAGACAGGTAGACGGAAGCTGGTATTATTTCGGAGATAGCGGGGCTATGGCTTCGGGTATGATAACTGTTAACGGCAAACAGTATTATTTAAATCCGTCTGACGGTAAGATGAAAGTATCAGAAACATTTGCGGTTGATGGTGTTTCCTATACTGCTGATGCAAGCGGTGTATGCACCTTAACTCCTGCTGAAACTACTCAGGAGACTACTGGTGAAACACAATCTGCTGCACCTGGTACAACTCCACAAAATAACTCTACCGGGTCAGGTAACACGAACTCAGGTAATGCAGGAACAGCAAGTGAAACTGCTCCAGGCAAAGAGATTGGGCCTGGAATACATTAAATGATAATATAGGAAAAGGCCTGGGAATTGGAAAATCCCAGGTCTCTCTTATTCTTTGATTTTATGTTCACTTGTATAACTTATATATTGAGTAGAGCTGCTCACGAAATTTCGTATCAGAAATGGACCTTTGCAAGTCCGCCATTTTACCTTCTAACAACAGAATTTCAGTAAGACGTGCAAATCGGGCTTCACCTTCCACCACCCCCTCCTGTCTTCCTTCCAGAATTCCTTGCCGCATTCCTTCTCTACGTCCTTCAGCTAACCCCTGTTCCTTCCCTTCTGCCAGAAGTTCATCAAACTTGGTCATCAGCGTCATATAAATCAACCTCCATTCATCATTTCTACGTCCTTCTTCCACACCAATGATTGCTTTCTTAACCAACTCACCGTTATCCCGTGCCTTAAATCTGCTAGGAGACATCAGAAATAATAGAAATTCTTTTAATTCATCTCCGACTGCACCGCGGGTCCCCTGGGCATTGACAAATACTTTGTAAGCTCCATCATTCAGCGGTATCGCTGGCAACTCTGTGCATTTGTTCTGGAAACTGTAAATATACTGTCCATATCCAAAGGGATCAAAGGTACAGAGAAATATAATGTAGCTATTACCCAATTCCCGATACATCTGACCTTTCTGAAGCATGGCAGTATCCATCTGACTTTGATAATATCTGCTTCTTTGTGGAAGATCTCTTTTGTTTGACGTCTGAAGTTCTACATCAAAACTTTTGTTACCGCTCTTAGCAAATACATCTAGTCTTACACCCTTAGAAAATGCATAAGTATCAATGGTTTCCTGTGAACTGATAAAATCAATTCTGTCTATGGGGAAATTCAATATGCTTTCCAACAGATGTCTGCACAATTCCCCATTGCTGCGCATCACATAGGAAAACATAAAATCGTCCGTAAGTTCAAGTTGCTCATACGGTTTATACTTTGTCATTGGTATCCTTTCCCTCTCCAGGGAACAATAATAATCCTAAGATCATTATATCATTCCGGGAAAAAGGAATCAATGAATGTTTTTCGTCTCTTCAACAATATAAATCGGCCTGTCCTTTAGTTCCGCAAACAGGATCGCAATATAATTTCCAATAATTCCAACGATCAAAAACAGGACTGCAAACATAAAGCACATAAGAACGATAATGGTGGCATACCCGCTGGGCGTTCCTACTCTTGCCCAACTCCATATGGTATAAATCATCATGATAATTCCCAGAATACCTGCACCGCAGCCAGCATAAATCCCGAGTTTCAAAGGGAGATTGGAAAAACACATAATGGTATTTACAGAAAATGCGATTAATTTCTTTATGCTATATTTGCTTTCGCCTGCAACTCTCGTTCTTGCTTCATATTCGATTGTGGTTCTGGGGTAACCGATATTCTGTACGTATCCTCTTAGAAAACGAACTTTTTCTCTGTAGTTGTCTTTCAATACCTTTGCCGCTTTTCCTGAAACCGCAAAAAAATCGGAAGCATTGGGCTCAAATTTAACATCAGAAAGCACATTGATCAGACGGTAGAATGCAGAGGAGGCAATATTTTTAAACCAGCCGGCAGATTCATTTCTGGTACGTACCATGTTAATCACATCAAAGCCCTCTTCCAGCTTTTTCACGATCTCAGGTAAATATTCCGGAGGGTGCTGCAAATCTGCATCCATACACACAATTCCGTCACCCTGACTGTAATCCAGACCTGCAATCATGGCTGCTTCATGTCCAAAATTTCTGGAAAAGCTTATTACCTTTACCCTTTCGTCTGACTGGGACAGCCGGGTAAGTACAGAAAGAGTCTGATCCTGGCTTCCGTCATTAACAAAGATAAGTTCATATTTCCAGCTTAGTTTCTTCAAAATGCTGGCTGTTTCCTCGTAGAACCGGTCAAGAGCCAGTTCTTCATTGTAACAGGATACAACCACCGATAATGTCTTTTTCATATATTTGCTCCTTAGCTACTGGTTTCCCTCTCGAAATACACTGTAACCATTTTCTTTTAATATAGTCAGTGCACTTCTAACTTTCTGCCCGCTGTCCTCTCTGCTGGGTCGGTATTCGAAATTAGCCCGGAGCTCATCGTCAGTCAGTTCTTCAAACTTCAAAGCCATTTCAGCCCGTTTTTCATAAGCATTAAGCCTATGGGGGGCTTTTTTTATCTCAATATAATTGGTATAACAATTTCCTGCTAAAAATACAAAACAGGCAATTCCAGCCACCAGTTTCGCAGCAAAACCAACCCGGTATCTCTTCTTTCTGAAAAGCAGTGCAAAGGTAAGTATAATACCAAGTATGCCAGTCTGAAACTGGAGGGCATACCTGGAGCTGAGTCCGTAATTCTCCAGAAGAAAGATCCATCTGGACAGTACGATCAGCACATGATTCAATCCCCCAGATATAATAAGCAGCACCGGTAAAATCGTTTCTTCATAAAGGCGGTAATACCAGTTATACCACAACGCAATCGCATAGAATGCTATCACCAGAATACCCAAAAACAGGAATGGACCATTGGTGCGAAAGATTTCTTCTGCCCTCTCTCCTTCAATTACCATGGAAGAAAATGATTTGACAAAAAATCGGACAAAAAATCCAGGAGTGTCCATAAGCTGTGTAAGAAGTGACACAGTCGCAGGTGCCGCATGGTCTTCCACTGCATAGCTGTTGCTCCACAGATACAAAAGAAACGGAGTCAGGGCACTAAGTCCATATATGGCTGGCCAGATCTCCCGTTTTTTCCGTTGATGAAAAAATAGCATGACACAGGATAAAAGTACGGTAACGGAATAGATCGCACAATATGGCCCTGCTACAAGAAGGGTTGTTGCAAACGGGATTACAATCAGGCAGATCCGGTCATATACCCGGTCACTCCCATTCCACACCCGATCAAAAACTTCGTAATGCCAGTAAAAAAGGGCAAATGACAGAAAGTGAGCAAATCCGCTTCCGTTATTTAACATCTCCCATTTATTCAGGCTAAACAGTACAAACATGAGCACCAGAAACCAGCCAAAAGATAGCTTTTTCCGGACGCAATAGGCAGTAATGGCGGCACCGGAAAGTCCCAGTGCCAGTACCCCCAGTACTCGATCAAACATGATATTGTAATCAAAAAAGGTAACATTTATAATTCTTGCCACATAATTGACTGGAATCCGAGTCAGGATATCCGGTACAAAAAAGCGTCCCGGATCAAACACATCAGGAAGATAGCTGTTTACCAGACGGACATAGTCTGAGTAAATCCCGTCGCAGCTTGCCGAAAAGATGTACCAGAGGCAGAATATGGTTCCCAGAAGAGGGACTATATAGTATCGGTATTTTTGCTTCATCGTCTCACCTCTGTCTCTTAATCGGCTGTAATTTCAGCTACTACAGCCAGATGCTTATCGCTCCGCTGCTCCGATGCTGCCTGGTAAAAAAAGTTACTTTCAAACCTTAATTCTGATACTTTATACGCAGGGACATCGATCTGCGCAGTCGCAGTGCTGGAATCAATGGAAACAACTGTCTTATCTTTTCCTTCTACAGTAACGGTGATGTGTTCCAGTCCGGTTATCACTCCGGGATAATAGAATTTCAGTTTGATCTTCCCCTCTTTGCCTGCCATGATTCTGATCTTTGCATCTTCATCAAGCCAGCCGTCTTCATAGCTGCCGTAAACACGCTGAAATTTCAGATCTTTCACAAATGCAGTCACATCCTGGAATGCATTGTGCTCCGGATCTTCACGCAGGATCAGCATGTTGGGAGTAACAAGACCAATATCTCTGATGGAATCGATAAATATAACTTCAGTTCCTTCCGCCAGACGTTTGCTGTCAAAGGTCTTAAAAAAGGTGCGGGCTGTGAAATCACTCATTTCATAAGTATTTCCGATAATATAGATCTTTTTACCGAATATATTGTTCCCATACTTTCCATAAGTCTCTTCTGCCAGAGAATTGTATCTAAGCTGAGAGGACCAGTAGTAAAGATTAGGGTATTCCCCACGGTAAAAACTTTCAACTGGGAGCATCAAAAGTCCATAAAGCACAAAAAGACCGCAATACAAAAGAGGTTTTGCAGTAAGTATCTGTCCCTCTTTCAGCGGTACTGTTTCTCCGCATAAATACGCGGCAAACAGCCATGCGGCAGTCATGGATACATAGATCCATCTGGTTTCCACACGGATGGTGACACTTGAAGATCCAATGCACAGGGCTATGAATACAACAAATAATGTAATAATCGGAAGCCGTAGTTTTAATTTTTCTCTTTCTTTAAATAACACGATTAGAAATCCTGCAATCATGATCACAAGAGATAAATTGGCAAGCATAACAAGTACCCGAACCCAGGAGGGCGACTGGCTCCAGCTTAAACCGCTTAAATAATCAGGACCTGCATTGACTCCAAATATATAAAGCACCTGGTCGAATGCATATCGGATGCTTTGAGATACGCTGAATGTATCGGCTACTGTAGTTCCTCCGGTTCCTGCAGGAGAAATACTTCCAATGGTGAGGAAACGGATAAACTGAACTGCCAGAAATGCTTCGGTTATGCTAAGCCAATAGGTAACTTTTTTTTCCTTTTTCATTAGGAATGCAATGAAAAACAAAGGAAGAAGAACCATATAACGTTCATGGACAAAGCAAACACTAAAATACAGCCCAACCGCTGTCCAGATATATCGATCGTTCTGCTTTTCTCCGGATAAATACTGGTACAAAGAGTAGAGGATTCCGATTGCCATCCAAAGAGCCATACTTTCCATAAGACCGTATACCTGGCTGATCTGATAGTAAGACATTCTGGAAAGAAGATATAAGATTCCGCAGCCCAATCCAACAAACCACCGATGGGAAAGACGTTTCCCAAAACGGTATATGGTATACGCAATACAGCTGTTTAGTAGAATATTAAAGGGCACGAACCATTCCGTATGACTTCCCAGAGCCATCATTTCCAGCCAGGCCGCCAGATAATAAACAAAGCGGAACCGGGTACTTCCAAGTGGAATTACAAACTGTCGAAAGGTTTGTTCCCCATAACAGGACCATAGATAGAGATCATCCATATAAAGTCCATTTATTTTAATGCCTCTGTTAATGAAAAAGGCAAAGGAAATCAAAAGCAGAGCTGCAATGACTTCGTTTTTCCATAACGCTTCCTTACCCATCCATTGTCTCTCTTCCATATTTTCCTCCTTTTCCCGTAAATATTAGAAAAACCGTTCTTCCAGCATCAGACATAATGCATGATATACTGGCAGATGAAGCTCCTGAATTTTAAAGGTTTCTTTCTCTGGCACCACGATGGATACGTCAGCCGTCTCTTTTAACTCACCGCCATCTCTTCCGGTCAGGCCAATGGTTTTCATACCGATTGCCCTGGCTGCCGTCATGGCATACATAATATTTTTTGAATTTCCTGATGTGGAAATGCCAAGAAGAACATCGCCCTCTTTTCCATAGCCGTATGTCTGCTGAGCATAGATTAGATTTCCGTCTACATCATTTAAATAAGCAGTGGAGAGTCCCGGGTGGCCTGTTAAGGCAATGGCTGGAAGTCCTCCCTGAAGTTTATCTGCAAGTTCCTTACCGCGAACCGGATCTGCCCCGGTAAGCTTTTCTGCAAATTCTGCTGATACTGCTCTGGGTTTTACGAAGCCCTTCATTAATTCTCCGACGATGTGCTCCGCGTCCGCGCAGCTTCCACCATTTCCGGCAATTAAAAGCTTTCCTCCGTTTTTATAACAGTTCTCAAGAATCTCATAAGCTTCCTTTATGTCATCCTTAACACTGGTTAATACCGGATAACGTGTAAGAAGCTCCTCCAAATAATTCATGGGTTCCATCAAGCTCACACTCCTTCTCTTTTTAAGATCCATTCTGCTGCCGATGTCATATCTTCTGCATAAGCATCGAATGCTGCCATTTTTTCTGCTTCCGCCAGGCCGTTATATAATTCTTTTCCATATCCCGTACCTACCAGAATAGATTTTACACCATATCTGCGCCCCGCCTCTGTGTCCAGAAGCTTGTCTCCGATCATGTAGGAATGGGACTTGTCCACCTTAAAGTACTTCTCTGCCATCTCAAACATTCCGATATCCGGTTTGCGGCAATGACAGGATCGTTTATATTCTCCGATTCCATGAACCGGATGATGAGGGCAGTAAAAATAGCGGTCTATCTCTGCTCCGTCTTTTGCAAGAAGACGGTTCATGTATTCATGCAGCTGTTCTACATCCGACTCGCTGTAATACCCTCTGGCAACTCCCGCCTGATTGGTCACAACTACCAGACGAAACCCCTGTTCCTTTAATCGTTTTAATGCAGCAGAGACACCGGGAAGAATCACTAAATCCGAAGGTTTGTGTAAATATTCCACTTCTTCATTAATTGTCCCATCCCGATCTAAAAAAACTATTTTATCCATTCTTATCCCTTCCTCTGCTGCCTGTTTTTTTCACGTTTTATTTTAAATTAAAATGATACTGTCCGCCCGGTATGGAAACCTTAACGTCCTGATAATCCCATCTCGCTTCATCCGTTATCCAGCTTTGGGCACCTCGTAACTCAAAGTTCCAGTCAGTCAGCTGTCCACCAGCCGCTTCCATCCTTGCAGCCACTTTATGACGCACATTATAGGGACAGTAAACCAGTAAAAATCCGCCGCCACCGGCTCCAAGAAGCTTTCCGCCCAGTGCACCAGCTTTTAAGGCCTCTTCATAAAGTTCATCAATCTGTGGAGTGGTAATCTTGCTGCTCATCCTCTTTTTGCTTTTCCAGCCATAATCCAATAGCTTGCCAAAGCTGTATAAGTTGCCCTTTAAGAGTTCATCTTTCATGGCATAAGCAAGCGCCTTCACTTCACACATCGCCTCAAATGGATCCTTTTTCTCATAGTTTGAGACCTGATCTTTGATAATGTTGGCAGATACATGAACATTTCCTGTATAGCAAAGCAGAAGATTATACTGCAATTCATGAATGATTTCCTTTTTAATTCTGAGGGGATTCACTACCACGTTATTGCGTCCGTGGAATTCTATAAAATTAAAACCGCCAAAGGTTGCGGCATACTGATCCTGATATCCGCCGTCAATCTTAAGGTCCTCTCTCTCCACCTGATAAGCAAGATCAGCCATGGCGTAGCTGTCCAGCTCCACACCTTTCCATCTTGCCATAGCAGTTAAAAGTGCTACCATCACAGTAGAAGAAGTTCCAAGACCAGATCCGGGAGGCGCGTCACACTGTAAGTAAACTTCGCAGCCCTGTTTGATGTCCATTGCTTTTAAGGCAGCCGTAACAAGATCCAGCCGTCCATCGTATACATAATTTTCTTTTGTATTATACTTGACTGTCATGTCAAAATCCAGGGAATGGACGATGATCTGGTCATCCTGTCTGGGAACAATGGAGCAGTATGCATATTTGTTAATGGTACTGCCGATTATGGCTCCTCCCTGCTCGATGCAGAAGGGAGCAACATCAGTTCCTCCACCTCCAAAGCTGACACGCAGGGGGGCACGTCCTCTGATTATCATATAATCACCCTTCCTTCCTTAACATCTTCCATGAAACGGTAATAATCTTCCGGAATTCCGATATCAATGAAATAGCCATCATTTACCAGGCCTCCAAGCTTTCTTCCCTCCGAAAGCCATAGTGGAATCATATCATGCTCAAGAGATACCTTTCCTTCCGGTATGGTCTCTAACAGAGCTCGTTTTATTAAATAAAAACCGCCGTTGATGGTTCCTTCTTTAGACTCTTCTACCTTTTCATCAAAGGCGGTCAGACGGCCGTTTTCTAAAACCGCCTGTCCATAGCGGGATACATCAGGAACTTTCCGGAGAACAAGAGCCATATCAAGGTCCTTTTCCTCCATCAGTTCCGTAAAGCTGCTGCAGTCGATCTGATAGAAGGTATCTGCATTTAAGGCGAAAAACATGTCTTCTGTCACCTGTTTTCCGGCATTCTTTATGGCTCCTGCCGTTCCTAACAGTTCCTCCTCGTAAGCATAAGAAACACGGATTCCCCAATTGGAACCATCTCCAAAATAATCTTCTACCATAGAACCTTTATATCCTACTGCAAAGATAATCTCAGTCACGCCATACCGGATAAGCTGTCTCACCACATATTCCATAAAAGGCTTCTCTTCTATCAGCGCCATAGGCTTTGGCCGGTCACTTACTACGGATCGCAGTCTGGTACCAAGCCCGCCTGCCAGCAAAACTGCCTGCATCTTAATGTCCTCCTTTGTTATATATTAAAAATCCTCTCCCACTACGCTCCATGCCGCATCAATGCTGTGATACGTCCGAATGTAGTTCTGGGTATTCTGACTCATCTGTCTTAGACTGTCCGGATCATTATAAAGAGCAATTACTTCCTCAGCAAATGTTCCAGGCTCATCTCTTACCACCATCACCTGATCTGCCTCAGGGATTCCTTCAGCTCCGATGGAAGTGGTTACTACAGGAGCACCATAATAAAGTGCTTCAATTACTTTTCCCTTTACACCTGCTCCGTATCGCAGAGGAACAACCACAATCCGGCAGCTGGCATAAAGACTTGCCAGTTCTTCTTCCGTAACAAAACCTTTTACAATAATTCCATTATCCGGCTGTTCCAGGGCTTTGATCTCATCGGTAACCTTGGAACCCACAATGTAGAAATTAACCGGTATCTGCTCTCTGATTAATGGGAATATCTCTCTTGCAAACCACAATACCGCATCTGCATTGGGCGGATGGGCAAAGCCGCCAACAAACAGCAGGCCTTCCCTCTTTTCAAAGTCATTTGGAATCTGATTTAAAAACCGGTCAAACACGTAAGCTACAATTGCTTTTACAGGAACGGAAGGCTCAATTTCATGAATGGCCTCCCGCTCAACATAAGACGGGTAATAGGAAACTGCCGCTTTTTTCATCAGGCGGAGCTCCATAGATCTCCAGTATTCGGAAGCTTCCCGTTTCTTAGGATCTCCGGTAAGCTCGTATTCCCTGCCTTCTCGCAGGAAATGAAGGTCATGTCCGTAATAAATCAGCTTCATGCTGGTATTTTCCCGGAGAAAATCAATATATTTCTGAGCGATATGGGGGCGGTTTAAATAAGCTGCCTTTATATCATCACCATGTGCCTTTAACCAGTCCCAGATGCCTGCCTGATATTCCCTGCCGTAAAGAATCTCAATTCCCATCTGCTGTAATGCGGTGGAATAAGGCTCTTCATGAAGGAAATTGTCTCCCAGGAACTTAACCACATATCCCTTATCAATAAACATTTTTAAATATTGGAATGTGGTTTTGGAACCAGCATCCCGGTCGTAGGTAGGTACATAATGATCCACCACCAGGATGATATCCTTTCCCTGGCTTCTTTCTCTGGCACGGAATGGGTCAGGATTACCGTTATTCTCGCTCTGACAGCTGAACTCAGCCGCCCATTTTTCTTTCAGCTTTTTACTGTTTTCCACCTGATAGCGTTTTAAACCGGAGCCATTGACATCTGTTCCGTTTGAAATGCCTTCAAAGTGAATTACTTTGGAAAGAGGCTGATAAACCACCCGATAACCAGCCTTACGCACCTCAAAGGCAAGATCGGAATCTTCACAATAAGCTGGTGCAAATCGTTCATCGAAGCCGCCAATCCGTTTCCACAAATCACTGGAAAGAAGGATTGCAGCACCGGAAATATAATCTACGTCTTTTACATAATTGTATTCAGGTTTCTCCGGGTCATCCAGGCGTCCGTAATTCCAGCCGGAGCCGTCGCTCCATAAGATTCCGCCGGCCTCTTGAAGCCGTCCGTCAGGATAAACCAGCTTGGATCCCACCATTCCGATGGAAGGGTCTGACTCGATTAAATTAACCAGACTGTCCAGCCAGCCGTCGGTTACCTGAGTATCATTGTTTAAAAACATGATGTACTTTCCTCTTGCCGACTTTGCCGCCTGATTGCAGTTTCTTAAAAATCCCTGGTTGGTTTCATTGCGGCAGATCACCACATTCTCCGTGAATTTGGACAGCTCTGCTGTTGCATCTGTTGATACATCATCTGCAATGATTATCTCATAATCCACATTTTTTGTGTGCTCCAGTATGGACAGGAGGCATGCATAAGTATAATGGATCTGGTTGTAAACAGGAATGACGATGGATACCATGGGATGTCCTTCTTTTACAAAACGAAGTTTTCCATGTGTCCGGTATACCTCTCCGATTTTCATGTCGCCTTCCATGAGATTTCTTCCCTCATCTGTTGTATAGAGGGAAATGGATTTTATAGGGTGAAGAATGGTTTCCTTTATATAAAACAGCACTTTCCGTTTCTTTGTGCCTTGTGGAAATTTCTCATTAAAGATTCTTTTCAGCCTGCGCAGTACCTTATAGGAGAAGGATTCATGCTTTCTTAACTGTTCAATAATCCCCTGCATGGTTTCACAATCTTTTCTAAGGGAAGCAATAATCATGTCCTGGTTGGCAACATGGTTATCCGTTAAGCGCTTTTCCTCCTGCTGTTTTGTAATGGTCAGATCCTTTTCCTTTAATTCAGCCTTCATCTGGGCAATCTGATCCTTGGTATCATCAATTATCTGAGATACCTCAAACATGCTGTCCGGCAGGGCAAATGTCTCATGCATATAGTTTAAGAGATAAATCTGCTGATTCTCACCGTGAACATATTCCTGAAAATGGCGTTCCATCTCTTCATAGATACCAATCAGTTCACCGTCCACTCCCTGCTCTTCCATAAACACTTCCCTGGATTCATAGCTCAGGATGCTTTTATACTGCTCATAAAAATAATACAGCACCCGGAATTTTATGAAATTAACGGGAACAGGAAAAGAGAATACCCATTCATAATCCAGACAGTAAGGACCGTCTTCAGTCATCATGATATTCTCAAACAGGCAGTCTATATTGGAATGTTTAAATGCCCAGTCTCTCCTGATCTGCTCTGCAGAATCCGGAAGCACACCGAATACTTCTTCAAACTCCGGCGTGATATGGAACGGCGTCATGTAATCATCATGTACCTTTAAAATCATGGAGATGCCGTCTTCCAGAGAGGCTTCCGAAACTTTCCCATTTACGATCTGCCGGCCAAGAATCTCAGCATACGTCTCTCCTTTTAAAAATGCAAACCGGGCGGTTGTTCCATCTGAGCTGACCGTTACGTCTGCCACATGTAACCCCTGATTTTGTTCCGTTAAGTTATTGTATTTTTCTTCAAAGGAACGGATATGAGAGATTCCCTCTGCCGTCAGGGCAGTCTTTTCCACATAAGGCAGTCCATTTTCTTCCACCAGACTGGTGCGTATCTGAAAAGCTTCTCTTCTTGTTTTATTATATTTTACAAAATTAATTTTCTTCATGACGGCTCCAAATGGTTAAAAATGAATTGGCAAATGTCTCAAACTGTTTTCCTTCACATACTTCATCAAACATCTTACCTAAATCGAAACGTAAGTACTTGGGATAATCATAGGCAAGAATGGCGTGGGTTAAATCTCCCTTACCAGGAAGATACCCATCGGAATATAAAGTTACGGGAAGGCGGTAATCGGGCATGGGATAGTAAAATTGCACAGTACCTTCGTTCCCTTCACTTCCGCATAAAAGTTCCTTTAACTCTGTTCTGGAAAGGCAAAACTGCTCCGCCTTTGCACCAGCCTGATACTTTAATCCCAGACGGTTTGAAATGGCAGTAATCAGCATTCCTTCGGGTTTTAAAAGTTCTTTGGCCTTTCGCATCATGTCCTGATACGGTTCACAAAGAGAACCTGCAAAAACGATATAGTCAAAACCCTCTTCACTGGTAAATGAGTTTAAATCATTGTTCACGTAATGAATGTTGTTTTGTTTTTGATTGCGAAGGCGGTTGAACGATAAATTGTTGTGGCAGGGGTCTAATACGGTTACTGCTTTCACTCGTCTGCTGTATAAGCCTGTTAACGCGCCGTAGTCAGATCCCACCTGCAAAAGTGTTGCATCTGGTTTAAATTCAAACCAGTCCAGCAGATTTTCTCTAATCTCCGATAAGGCATATAAATAATCCAGCCTGGGATTTTCCTGCAGCAGCTTTTTGATATCTCCATTATAATTCTGATACAGCTTTTTAAGTTCAGGGCTTAAATCATTCATGCATTATTCCTCCTTACCTTTCTGCACGCATAAGTGTTAAGCTTACATCCGATTCCATATCGTAAACACCAACCGTATTCTTGTTGGATATAACGGTAATGTTCACAATATCATACAGACGGTGGTAAACCACATGCTCCCCGTTTTCAAATCCGGTACAGCTCATGGACAGTAAGTATTCTCCACCCTGAAGAGTCATCTTCTGGGTAAATTCCACGACGTATTCATCGCCTTTTTTAACAGATTTTACATCGGAGGACTCAAACATGGTATTGGTACCGGTCAGATCTGCCCCACGCTTGTCCTTGATGGTATAAGTGAAAATCGGTGTTTCGATTTCTCCGTGGAAATGAATTCGTTCCTTTATGGTAAAACGCTCTCCTTTTAACAGAAGATTAGTGATATTTCCTCTCTCATCAAGAAGGCCAAAATCTATGATCTCTGCCCTCTTATCCCCATATTCCGTGCGGTTTGGATTGATGGTCAGCTTATCTTTCATCATTCCGCCTGCTGCCACCCTGCTTCTTTCCGCAATTGCCTGGTCGCCGGAAAAATCATTATATAGTCCGTTGTCCGCAGCTTCCAGTTCTTCATTCAGATCATCCATCTGGTTTGCCAGAATCTTCTTGTAAAGATCCACCATTTTTCCCGGCTCGCCTTCTGCGATGAAATTGCCTTTGTTCAGCACGACTACACGGTCACAATACTTGATGATAGCACCCATATCATGGGTAACCATGAGGATGGTGGTGCCATTTTTACGGATTTCCTCCATACGGCGGTAGCATTTCGCCTGAAAGAAAACATCTCCTACGGAAAGAGCCTCATCAACGATGAGAATCTCCGGCTCTACATTAATGGCAAGGGCAAATGCAAGGCGGACAAACATACCGCTGGAATAGGTCTTTACCGGCTGATAGACAAAATCTCCGATATCGGCAAAATCCAGGATGTCCTGCAGTTTCGCATCCATCTCTTTTCTGGAAAATCCCATCATGGTACCGTTCATGTAGATGTTTTCGATCCCGGTATAATCCATGTTGAATCCTGCTCCAAGTTCCAAAAGAGCAGAGATCACTCCATTTACCTGAACATCTCCGGTAGTTGGAGTCAGTACTCCGGTAATAATCTTTAAAATGGTGGATTTTCCAGAACCGTTGGTACCAATAATACCTACAGTCTGTCCCTTTTCCACATTAAAAGAAATCCCGTTCAAGGCGAAAAAATCACGGTGGTAATTTTTATGAGTCAGACTCATGGCCTCTTTTAACCGGTCAATGGGTTTTTCATATAATTTATATATTTTGGTTACATTATTAACCGTCAATGCTTTGTTATTTGATTCTACGGACATTGAATCCTCCATGGTAACTGCCTACAGCACATCGGAAAAATGCGGGCGCAGCTTTTTAAATACTTTCAGTCCTATTAAAAACAGGACAATAGTGACAAACCAGAAATAAAGACCAAGAGTTGGCCGTTCAGTAACCCAGTTCCCATATAACATGCTGTCACGATATCCGGCAACAATATAATAAACCGGATTTATTTTCAGCACGCTGGGAAGCCACTCAGGAGCATTCTTAAACATCTCCGGAGCCCACATAATCGGCACCATCCACATACCAAACTGCAGGCAGATACCCACAATCTGTGCCATATCCTTGAAAAACACATTGATGGCACTGGTAAAATAGGTAATAGCCAGAGACAACATGGAGGCAGCAAAGGTATAGTAAATGATCTGAAACCAGCTGGCCTTTGGCAAAAAGCCATAGCATAAAAATACTACAAACATAATAATAGCAAATATTCCATGTACCATCAGACAGGATAACATCTTAATAAATGGAAGAATCTCCACACGGAAAACTACCTTTTTTACCAGATAATTATATTCCTGCAGACAGTTAGTACCCATGTTTAAAACCTCACTGATAAAAAACCATGGTACAATGCCTGGTATTAACCACAGTACATAGGGAAATACCGCGATTGGTGGCACACTTTTAAATCCCAACTGGAAAACAAAAAAATAAACAAGAACCGTGGCAATCGGCTGCAGAAACATCCATGCAATTCCGAAATAAGAGCCTACAAAACGCTTCTTAAAATCTGCTTTTGCTAAATCCAGAATCAGTTTTCTTTTTATATAGATTTCTTTTAATAAGGAAACCAGATAATTCATGGTTTTCTCCTCTCGTTAAAATTTAAACGTATCCCGGATTCCGTCCCACTTCTTGTCTTTGTCGGATATAACCAGCTCCATACCTTCTGAAATAGGCCATTCAATACCGATTTCGGGATCACTCCAAAGAATTCCGCCTTCGTCGCCCGGATGATAAAAATCCGTACATTTATATGCAAATTCTGCTTCATCAGACAGAACTAAAAATCCATGTGCAAAGCCTTCTGAAATATAGAACTGCTTTTTGTTTTCTGCAGACAGTTCCACACCAAACCATTTACCATAAGTTTTGGAATTAGCTCTTAAATCAACTGCCACATCAAACACAGTTCCTCTCACTGCTCGTACCAGTTTTCCCTGGGGAAACTGCTTCTGAAAATGCAGCCCTCTAAGTACACCTTTTACGGACATGGACTGATTATCCTGTACGAAATTCATGGTCAGTCCTGCTTCGTGAAAATCATTCTGGTTATAGGTTTCCACAAAATATCCTCTGGAATCTGGAAATACAGTTGGTTCAATAACATAAAGCCCTTCTATCTCACATGTTGTTACTTTTATCTTTCCCATTTTTTATGCTCCTTTACATATCAAAACATTCTTTTACTTGTAGCATTCTACCACAACTCAGCCAAGATTTCTATATATAGGAAAATTTTTATTGGTTTAAGCCCGATTGACGTCTCATTTGTGATACATCTATGCATAAATGCCGCCCAACTGAAAAATTTCTGATGGACGGCGACTTTTATTACTCCTGAATGATTTTAGACAAAGATGCCGCCCGGCTGATGATTTATCAGCCAGACGGCAACGTTTATTATTTCTTAACTTTAACAATTATCCGATCAGATTCACGCACCGGTCCATGCACCATCGGTTCCTACATAATACCCATCCGGTGTTTCAGCGCTGGTATACATGGCACCGTTGTCTCCACAGTAATACCATTTTGCATTCCATAACACCCAGCCTGTTACCATATATCCATGTTCATTGAAATAGTACCAATATCCGTTAATATACTGCCAGTTACTAACTGTATAGCTTTTATCTGCATTACAGTACCACCAGCCCCTGTCATCCTTTAACCATGCACCGGTACTTGCTGAAGCTCCAGGACCGGAAGAATTGCTGGTGCTGACAGAACTGCTGGTACTGATCTCCTGGGCCACCGAAGAAGTCACGTACCAGGAATCCGACTCTTCCCAGCTTCCTTTATTGGAAGAATTATAGACGCCTCTTACTTTGAATGTATAATAGCCGCTGAAAGTAATATAACTGGAAAAATTATAGCTGGAACTGGTGGTGGTGAGCACAGAAGTCACTGTACTGCTCCCTCTGTAAAGCCTGATTTCATATTTTTTTGCATCTTCCGCCTCATCCCAGTTAGCCGTTCCAGTGGATTCATTCCACGTTAAATCACTGACATCAAGAGAATAACTGTCGCTGCTGTCATCGTCCAATGCGTCAAGAGTGATATAGACAATCAGTTCGGAACTGCTGCTCCTGCTTACAGAGGTAACTGTACCATCAGATCCGCTGATGCTTACACTGCTTTTGGAAAATCCACTGGCAAAATAGTAATCATCATCAGCCTCCAGATAAACCTTCAGTTTTGGCTTATCTCCATCTTCCCACTCATCATCAGGAGTATTGGAAACGGTTGTATCTTCCACACTGTATTTACTGGAACTGGTAGTAACTGTTACATCACTGGAACTGCTTCCTGTTTCTATGTCTGAATCAATGGACAGCGAGACACTGCTGATCGTGGTTTGAGTCGATGCCATAGAAGAAAGCGGATATAAGGTCATAAAAACTGCGGTACTCAATATAGCCATAGTCTTTTTATATTGAAACACGTCTGTTACCTCCTGCAATTTTAATCCGGGCCAAGATACCAGCCAGCGGTTTGTTCTGTTTTCTCCATAACAATTTATCACTCTATGCTTAAATCTGTCTTAAATATTACAGAGAATTCCAGAAACAGTAATTTTATGCAGAGACAACCGGTTTACTTCTAAAAACTATAAGCTTACTGCTTCACAATAAATGATTTTCTCTTACTTACCACATCAAATATAACTGCCGCCAAAAGAACGGTTCCCTTTACCACCTTTTGAAGGTTCTGATCCACACCCATAATACTCATACCCAGGTTTAAAACACCCATCAGCGTGGCGCCTACAATAACACCTGGTACGGTTCCTGTTCCACCATATGCAGAGGCTCCGCCGATGAAGCAGGCTCCGATGGCATCCATTTCGTAGTTATTTCCTGCGGTTGGGTTGGCAGAGTTTAAACGTGCCAGTGTTACCATGCCTGCTACGGCTGCCAGCAGACCCATATTTAAATAAGCAAGGAAATAAACCTTATTGGTGTCAATACCAGAAAGTCTGGTTGCCTTTTCATTTCCGCCCACTGCATAGAAATATCGTCCTGTGGTTGTTTTGGAAGATATGTAGCTGTAAATTCCGATGATTACTACAACCCAAATCAGAGCATTGGGGATTCCTTTGTAGAGAGACAGCTTATACATGAAGAAAAGTATTACTGCAGTCATCAATACCATTTTAATGATCATACTGTTTAGAGGATCTACCCGGTATCCCTTTTTCAGTTTTCTTTTTCTGGTGATCAGCTCTGATACTATAAAGATGCAACAGGCTATAATTCCTACAAGGAAGCAGGTGAGATTAAAGCCCTTCATGCCAAATACATCAGGAACATAGGTATTAAACAGATTTAAAAAGCTGTCCGGTACGGGAGAAAGGGTCATTCCCTGAAGGACTACGTTTGAAAGACCGCGGAAGATGAGCATTCCTGCCAGTGTTACGATAAATGGCGGGATTCGTACGTAAGCAATCCAGAAGCCCTGCCAGGCTCCAGCCAGTATGCCGATGATAATCATGGAAAAAAGGGAAAGATAAGGATTCATTCCCATCTTAATCATCATGCTTCCGCCTATGGCTCCTACGAAGCAGACCACAGAACCAACTGATAAATCAATGTTGCCGCCTGTCAGAATACAGAAGAGCATTCCGGTTGCCAGAATAAACACATATGCATTTTGCGCGATTAAGTTATTTACGTTCTGGGCAAGAAGCATTTTCCCTCCTGTATTTACCGTAAACAAGATTACGACTACTGCCAGAACGATTACCATCGTATATTTTTTTAGTGCTTCCGACATTTTTAATTTATTCTCCATCTTCTACTCTCCCTTCCTCTTCCATGCCCATGTTATCCGGGGTTAAAGGTATTCCCGAAGGATGCTTATCTGATTTTAAAATGCATGCCATGATTTTTTCCTGTGTGGCCTCCTGTGAGTTCATCTCTCCGACAATACGCCCCTCGTTCATGATATAAATCCGGTCAGACATACCGAGAATCTCCGGCAGCTCTGAGGATATCATGACAATGGATTTTCCGGCGGCAGCCAGTTTGTTTATGATACAGTAGATTTCATATTTGGCGCCTACGTCAATTCCTCTGGTTGGTTCGTCTAAAATCATAATATCCGGCTCTGCAAACATCCATTTGGATAAAAGAACCTTTTGCTGGTTTCCTCCGCTTAGGTTTCCTACAGTCTGTTCCACAGAAGGGCATTTGGTCTTTAGCTTATTAATATAATCTTCAGCAGCCAGAACTTCCCTGTCTTTGTCAATAATGGTTCGGAAGCTGACTGCACGCAGATTGGCAAGGGTGGTATTGATTCGTATGGGATTTCCTAGAATCAGGCCATTGCCTTTCCGGTCTTCCGTCACGTAAGCCAGCTTATGCCGGATTGCATCCCGCACGGAACGAAGATGGACTTCCTGACCGTGAATCTTTAACGTACCGGAAATATTTGCTCCATAGCTTTTTCCAAAAAGACTCATGGCAAGTTCTGTTCTTCCTGCTCCCATCAGACCGCAGATTCCCACAACTTCTCCTTTTTTTACATAGAAGGATACGTCGTTTACTAACTTACGCTCTGAATAAAGGGGATGGCTGGCATTCCAGTGTTCCACTTCCATGGATTTTTCACCGATTTGAATGCCCGTACGCTTGGGGAAACGGTCTACCAGTTCTCTTCCCACCATTCCTTTTATAATCCGGTCTTCTGTTACATTATCTGTCTTCCTGTTCAGTGTTTCTATGGTTGAGCCATCGCGGATAATGGTAATTTTATCTGCTACATAGGCAATTTCATTCAGTTTATGAGATATGATGATAGAAGTCATACCTTCTGCTTTGAACTTTTTCAAAAGGTCCAGAAGTGCTTTTGAATCATCTTCATTTAAGGATGCAGTCGGTTCATCGAGAATCAGCAGTTTTGCCTTTTTGGCAAGTGCCTTTGCTATTTCTACCAGCTGCTGCTTTCCTACTCCGATATCCTTAATAAGCGTATGGGAGGATTCGGAAAGTCCTACTGTTTTTAAATACTGATCAGCCTCCCCAAAAGTTTCATTCCAGTTGATTGCGAATTTCTTTCCTTTTTCATTTCCAAGATACATGTTTTCCGCAATTGTCATATAGGGAACCAGTGCCAGCTCCTGATGAATAATGACAATTCCTTTTTTTTCACTGTCACTGATATGACTGAATTTACAAATCTCTCCGTTATAAATGATATCTCCTTCGTAAGAACCGTAGGGATAGATACCGCTGAGTACATTCATCAGAGTGGATTTCCCCGCTCCATTTTCGCCCACCAGAGCATGGATCTCTCCTTCTTCTACCTGAAGGTTTACTAAATCCAGGGCTTTCACACCCGGAAACGTCTTGGTGATGTTTTTCATTTCCAAAAGTATATTTGCCAAGAATATCCCTCCCTCTTTATATATTCAGAGGACGGCTTTCATTGATAAAAGCCGTCCCCCATAAGGAAATCCGCCTGATTACTTTAACTGGTCCTCGGTATAATAACCGGAAGTGATCAGCATCTCTTTATAGTTGTCAACGGTAACAACCACTGGATCACAAAGATAGGTTGGAATGATTCCGGTTCCGTTGTCATAGGACTTGGTATCGTTGATTTCAGCTTTGCCGCCCTGCATAACGGAATCTACCATCTTAACTACCTGGGTAGCCAGAGTTCTGGTATCCTTAAATACGCTCATGGCCTGTTTTCCCTGGATCATGTTTTTTACGTTTGCGATATCGCAGTCCTGGCCTGTGATAATCGGATATTTTCCGGTGTAAGAAGAAGCAAGTGCATTTTCAACACCAAGAGCGGTGGAATCGTTGGAGCAGAGAACTGCGTCAAGTACGGTTCCGTCTGAATAGTTGCCTGCGATAATGGTATCCATACGGTTCTGAGCTTTCTCAGAATCCCATTTCTCGGTTGCTACCTGCTCAAATGCTGTCTGGCCTGATTTAACAACCAGTCTGCCGTTGTCTACATATTTCTTTAAAACATCCATAGCTCCTCCGAAGAAGAACTTGCAGTTATTATCAGCAGGATCGCCTGTGAAGAATTCGATGTTCTTCGGATCACCGGCTTTGTCAAGTCCAAGAGACTTTTCTAAATACTCGCCCTGTTTCTGGCCTACTTTGTAGTTATCAAAAGTAGCATAATATGTAACTGCATCTGAGTTCATGATCAGACGGTCATAAGCAATAACCGGAATTCCCATGGATTTTGCCTGAGAAAGCGGTTCTCCTAAAGAACTACCATCGATGGAAGCGATAACTAACATTTTGCAGCCATTGGAGATCATGTTTTCAATCTGGGAAACCTGGGTTTGAACGTCGTTGCTGGCATACTGTAAATCTACCTTATAGCCTGCAGCTTCCAGTTCTTTCTTCATGTTGGAGCCATCCTGATTCCATCTTTGTAAATCCTTGGTCGGCATGGCAACACCGATTAAAACTCCGTCTTTCTTTTCTGTTTTTGCTGCTGCGGTAGTGGTCTCTGCTGCTTTGGTTGTCTCAGCAGCAGCTGCCGTAGTGGTGGTCTCTGGAGCTTTGGTTTCCGGTGCCTTGCTTCCCCCGCTGCACCCAGCCAGCATTCCTGCCGTCATGGCAAGAGTCATTGCGACTGCTAAAAGTTTTCTTTTCATTGATAAATCCTCCTCCAATACTTGTTTTTGATATGCATATTTTAGCATGGAAGAATCAGGACTTGTTTGCCAACCGTTAGCACGGATTCATCCACATAAAAAAAGCCCTGGGTGAACAGGACTTTTTTAACTGGCAAAAAAATGCTACTGCTGTATGACATTTAAGTATACATCTTCCCTGGCATGAAAACCGCCCTGAATGATGACAGAATCCATGTTTTCCCGAGTCACTGCAACCGGATTCAGTTCCAGATACGGCACATCATAGGTTCCGTCGTTAATGGTCTGGTCGATTCCCGTTAAGGGCTCCCCCTTACCCAGCTTAACCGCATACTCCGCTGCCAGTCTGGCTTCCTCTTCCACCGACTTAAAAGCAGTCATATTCTGGGTGCCCTCCACAATCCGCTGACATGCCATTAAATCGCCGTCCTGACCAACAAGACACACCTTCCCTGCCAGCCGGTCTTCGGACAGCACTTTGAAAACCTGGGTGGCCAGATCGTCATTTCCACACATGATTCCCTTCACATCCGGATATTTTTCAAGTGCTTCTTTGGCATAATCGTAGGCGTGCTCTGCAAGCCAGCCCTCACAATTGTTCTGATACACTACATCTAAATTTTTACCTTCTAAAACGGAATTAAAGCCCTCACGGATCATTGCCACATTATGATCGGATTCCGGTCCCTGAATCATTATGACTTTTCCACCCTCAGGTATGTTCTGAACCAGATTTTCTGCCATCAGGCTCCCCACGCCCTTGTTGTCAAAGGAAATATACATATCACTATTTGCATTTAAAACCAGACGGTCATAGCTCATGGTCTTTATTCCTGCCGCCTTTGCTTTCTTCATCACATCTGACAGAGCCTCGCAGTCTCCTGCCACCACCACAATGACATCCATCTGCTTCTTAATAAAATACTGGATCTGCTCGATCTGTTCATTCACATCACCGTTGGCATTCTGTACATTGACTTCTGCACCCATTTCTTTTGCAGCAGAAACGAAGACATCCCGGTCTCTGATCCACCGCTCAATGACAAATGAATCAATGCTCAGACCGATCTGCAAAGGCCTCTCCCCCGCCTTTTCCTGTTCCTGCTCTGCAGTCTCAATTTTTGCCTGTCTGCACCCTGACATCAGAATACAACAGGCTAATCCCATCAGTAATAACCTCTCGCCCCACATTTTCATAACCTTACCTCTCCCTGTATTCGGTTGGTGTCATCCCTTCATATTTCTTAAAAATCCTGCTGAAATAATTGGGATCACTGTAGCCGGACATCACACAGATCTCTTTGATGCTGTATCTGGGATCCTCCAGCAGCCTTCTGGCGTTTTTGATTCTGGTCCTGGTCACATATTCTATGAAATTTTCCCCTACCTCCTGTTTGAACAGCTTGCTGA
Source organism: Lacrimispora xylanisolvens (assembly GCF_002934545.1). Classification (GTDB taxonomy): domain Bacteria; phylum Bacillota; class Clostridia; order Lachnospirales; family Lachnospiraceae; genus Lacrimispora; species Lacrimispora xylanisolvens. Next base: position 596,206 of record NZ_PTJA01000001.1, on the reverse strand, counting down.
AATAATAGGGGCTGATGTCCACCATTCGCGATACGTCGTCAAGAGAAATGTCCCTGGCGTAGTTCTCGTCTATATACCCCTTGACCCTTGATACCACATTTTCAAATTCCCGCTCCCTGGAGGTACTGATCTTATCGCAGATATCCCTGGTTTTACTTAAGAACCAGCGCCGTACCCCTTCTCCGTCAGCTGCTTCCTTTAACTCTGCCATATAGTTTTCCCGGTAACGGAATCCGTAGCGGACATTCCCGGCTTCAAAAGCCCTCCGCTCCAGTCTCATCACCAGTTCCAGAACCTTGATTTCAATATTGGATCTCATGTCACCGTCATGTACCAGCATCCAGTCGAAAAATTCATTGGCACAGGATAACGCACCCTCCCGGTCTGCTTTCATGCCTCTTTGGAGGTACTGGTTCTCCAGATCAAGAGGATATTCCCCATCGTATTCCGCCACTGCGGGAATGTCGGTTATATGCACCACATGGCTGTCACTTTCTCTTAAGGATTTTAAGGCCTCCGTATAGGAATGGCGGATTTCGGCCAGAGGTTTCACAGATCCGATTCCGCCTCTGCACTTAATGTCCATGCTGTTTTCCAGCTTATGAATCATGTTCCTGGTCCTTGTGATCACCTCCACCCGCTTTTCGTACTGCATCTTTTCCTGATCAAAGGAAAGAAACAAAACCAGCCGGTTCCCCATGGCAGGACCGATGACACATTCAAAATAGTCCTTAAGAATCTCCCGCACCATGCTGTAATATTTATTGACCTTCACCCCTACTCCGATGGCATTGGTCATGGTTCCCCCTTCCATGCTGTCTCCAAATTCCAAAACCACGATGAAACCATAGGGCTTTCGGATATCAAGCATCTCCGGGTACCCGCTGTGAAAGGGGTCTGAATCTTCCTGAAGTATGGTGTAAATAAATCCGCTTTCGATCATGGGAACGACAATTTCCAGACGTTCTCTTATCTTTAGATCATCGCTGATCTTCTGCCTTGCTTCCTCAACCTGATGCATGGCCTTTACGCAGACATCGAGAATTTTCTTCTTATTAACCGGCTTCATAATGAATTCCATCACACCAAGGTTCACCGCTTCCTGGGCGTAAGAAAACTTATCAAAGGCTGTCATAATGATAAATACCATGGTCTGGTTAAATTTACGTATCTCCCGGATTGCCTGGATTCCGCTTAATCCAGGCATCTGAATGTCTACAAAAGCAATATCCGGGCGGAATTGACCGGCCTGTTCAATTACCGCTCTTCCTGTCTTTACGCAGACGATCTCACACTCACTTTTGAAGTTTGATTCAATAATACTGCGTATGGATTCCAGCATAATCCCTTCATCATCTGCTACCAGTATCCGAAACATGTATCTCTTCCCCCTTTTTAGGAATCCGCAAAATTACTGAAGTCCCCTGATCCTCCCCTTCACTGACAATAGAAAACAGTTCCTTTCTATTATAATAAAGCTCCAGACGGGAAATCACATTGTAAATACCGATTCCGGTAGATGCCGTATCTTCCTGGATTCTTACGCCTTCCTGTATCCGTTTTAATTTTTCTTTTTCAATTCCCTTTCCATTATCCTCAATGCGGATTTCTATGGCGTCTTCCTGGTTTTTCACAGTAAGACGGATATTTCCCGGCCAGCTGATATTCCGGATTCCGTGTGTTACTGCATTCTCTACCAGCGGCTGCAGGGTCATGCTGGGCATGGAATAGTCCAAAGCATCTTCCTCCAGGCTTGATTCATAGTGAATATCACCTGCGAACCGGACATTTAAAATGTAGATATAGTTTTCAACCGTACCTACTTCTTCCCGAATGGTGGCATCTTCCGCACCTTTTTTTACATTGTACCGAAAGAAATCTGCCATTTTTTCCATAAATACTGAGGTTTTCTCCGCATCCTCCATCATCGCCAGCTGTACGCCTGCATTGAGGGAATTAAACAGAAAATGAGGATTAATCTGGGACTGGAGATATCGTAAACGGGCTTCTTTTAAGTGATTTTCCATTAAAAGCTCCCGTTCTTTCATCTCCTGCTCTTTTTCTGCACTCTCTTTAATTTTATTCACGTAATCGGCCAAACTGTCCACCATTTGGTTAAAAGTCTTTGTTACAATCCCAAGTTCATCCCCCGAACGGATATAAGGTACTTTTACATGAAAATTTCCCTGTCCAACCAGCTTTGCCGTATGGGCCAGACTGGTGAGAGGGGTGACGATGTCCCTGGTCATCATCATCATGACAGTGAGGCTGATAATCATAACGATCACCAGTATAACAGAGCTGATCACCTCTAAATACTGGAGCGCCGCCTGAAGAGTCTGATAGCTGGCAGAGTTGTTCTTAAACTGTCTGCTGTTGAGAACAGCAATATCGTGGTTTATAAACTGGTAAAGCTTTAATGCGGATTCATAGGAGCTTTTGTATTTTTCTACATTCTGTCCCCGCTTTGCCTGTACCGTTTCATCTGTAACCGCCAGATAGCTGTCAGACATATTGCGGATATTTTTCTCCAGAAGCTGAACGGGGTTGTCCGTCACCAGCACATTCAGTCCATCTAAAAGTTTCCTGTAATCCTGTTCTGCGCGGTAATAATCTGTTAGAGACTCGGAGTCTTTTACCTGTAAGTATTTGTACATAAAGTTCTGAACATTGGTCAGCGCGTCGGATAATTCGTTTAGATTCACATTGCTCATATAAACGGAATTCATCCGTTCCACCATCTGATTGATCTGAGCATAGATAAACAGATTGCTGGCAAAGAGGACCACCGCTGTTACCGCGATTTCCAGAAAAAGCTTTCTGGTAATGGGTAAATTCTCCCAGATTGAATTTGGCTTATTTTTCATGGGCTTTTCGCTCCTGCCTCTTGTATTCCGGAACCTGTTCCTCTGTCACAAACTGCAGATCTACACTGTAAAAGGAATTGGTCCGCCCATCCTTTATGGATTCCGTCAGTGCCTGTACACTATATTTGCCCATCTGACTGGTATCAATACAGAGAGTCATCGCCATGGTTCCCTTCTCCACAGCCTCTAACGCTGCTTTTGATTTGTAATAACCAATCACCTGGGTTTTTCCCACTCTGTTATAGTCAATGACTGCCTGGTAAACCGCTTCCGTATCCACCTCATCCATGCATACAATCACATCCGGAGGTCCCTGTGCATTCTGAAAAAGGTTGCGGACAATCTCTTCTGATTCAAATGCTCTTCCGGAAGGAATCCTGATTTCTTCCACCTTGATTCTGTCTGCATTTTCTTTCGTAGTAACCATACGATTATTAATTTGATTAAAGATCTGAGCCTGATTGCTGTCTATGGAATTATCGTGGAGCAGCATCATAACCCGGGTAATACCGTCGTGGTTTGGAAGGATTTTTAAGATCTGATTTCCGTATTCCTGCCCAAGCTGGTAGGAATTGATCCCTACGTAACTTTTCCGCTCCGTGTTAGGGGCATCATTTAAAATGGTTACCACCGGAATTCCTTTCCTCGCCGCTTCATTGATCCGTTCTTCCAGCATTTGTTCTCCGGTAAATTCAAGTAGAATCCCATCCACTTTGGCAGCGATACTCATATCCATAAAATCCAGGGTGGAATACTCTGATGACTGGTTTTTCCCCTTCAGTTCTACATATGCATCGTATTGTGCTGCTTCTTCTTTCACACTCTGGTATACGTCATTCCAGAACTGGGAATCTAAATTGTCAATGATCATTACGTAATGATACCGGTATGTTACCGTGTTTTCCGCATGCTCCACCCCGATCTTCTTGAGCACATATCCATAAAAAGAGGAGGTTAAGAGTGTAAGAAACACGATTCCGGATAACCCGGCAAGCATTAAAAAAAGCAGACCCTTTTTCCCGTTTTGCATAGACTCCCCTCCAAGTCATTCAACTGTTTTATTTCATTATACTAGAATACATAGGAAAACAAAAGTAGGATAAATTTGCAATGGAGTAGCATTTTTTGTATAATGGCAGTAGTTAAATGGAAAGGCGGGATTCCCACATGTCTTCTTTACTGGAGCTTTGTAAACAGTTCACAGAGGGAGCAGCTTCACACCTGCCCAGTGAGCACGCAATTGGTAAGAGACTTGTTTGTCCTGAGTATTCAAAATCAGAACAGGAAGTAAAAACTTATCCTTTAATTAACAATGATAAATTATTTTTGGTGTGCTGGAATTTTACAGAGGGAGGACAGCTTCTTTCTACAATGAAGCCCTCCCCCTTATCGTTTTGTTATCATGGATCATTTCAGCACGGAGACAAAACACAGCTCCATACTCACGACTATCTTGAGCTGGCTTATATTGTTGAGGGGAAATTTTCTCAGAGAATTCTTGGCAGGGATATCACCTTTACAAAAGGCGATCTGTATCTGATTGATAAGAATTGTATTCACCAGGACTTTCTCCTTGATCAGCCTGCTGTGATCCTGTTTCTCGGTCTCTCCAATGACATTTTCGATGAAATCATGGTTGAACAAATATCGGCAAAGAAAATGATTTCCTTTCTGCAATCTGCTCTGCTAAAGCAAAAAAGCTTAAAACAATATCTTCACTTTAAGCCCATAGGAACTGTTACTACTCAGATGGAGTCTCATCTGATATCTCTGTTGAATGAGCTGGATTTAAACGATCCAGGTTCCCGTTTCATCTGCAAAGGAATGTTAATACGCATATTTCTGCTGCTGAGCACACGGTATGAATTTTCTCTTTCCAGTGAACAGAGAAGAACAATGAACTGGTTTATGTTTGAAGAAATTTCGGATTATATAAAAGATCATTATGCGACCGTAACCATACGGGACCTGGTGAATACATTTCATTTTCAGGAAGATTATTTTAACAGGCTGATTAAGGATAAAACAGGGTTAACTTATTCCGGATATGTACAGCAGATCCGCCTGTCAGCCGCAGAGCATATGCTGTTTCATACGCAAAAAAGCATTGATGATATAATCGAAACAGTTGGTTACCGTAACAAGGGTTATTTCTATAAGATATTTACGGAAAAATACGGTGCAACCCCCTCCGTTCTGCGAAGGAGTCATACATAAACATTGATTAAGGGACCGGAAAAGAAGCATACCCTGATGGGTTTCTTTTTCGGTCCCTGTTCTCATGCTATTATTTTCCTAACGCTGCCTTATAAGTATCCATGTTCTGCTGAATGGATTCTTTTACCTTATCATAGCCTGCCTCTTTCAGCTTTTCTCTCATTTCATCTACTGCTTTCCTGGGATCCGGGTACTTACCATATGCCAGCTGGGGAATGTACTCGGAAAGAACATTTGCCATTGCAGACATTTCAGCTTCTACCGAATTCTTATCTACAACCAGTCCGGTATAAGGATTATCATACGCAAAGGTATTATACATATCAATCATACCTTTCGTTCCATCCCACCACTGAACATCCTGCAGTTCCAGATCATCATTTCTTCCACACCAGTAATTGGAATCCAAAGAATCTTTACTCTTATCCCAGCCCTCCGGATGATCCAGCTTCCCATCGGATGTAATCGTATAATCGACTCCTTCAATACCATAGTTAATCAGCCTGTAACATGTCTCATCATTGCGAAGCAGATCATATACCATCAGCGCACGCTCGGGATGCTGGGAATTGGCACTGATCGCTGCTGCACCGTGTGTTTTTAATGGTTTGGAGACATTGTTATTTTCTGTTCCCCACCAGTACATTTTGGCATCGGATCCTGGCTGCTTCCGGTCCATACTTGGTCTGATCTTGGAATAGTAAGTCTGGGAATGATGTTCATCGGCTCCGGAAGTTCCGGCAAACATTGCCTCCCTGCAATCACCATCATAGTTAAGGACATCCTCTCTCCAGAATCCTGCATCATTCCACTTCTTCATCAGCTCTGCCGCATCATAGATTGTATCACTTTCCATATAGGGAGAGGTTACGGTAAATGGATCATCCTTGGAAACTCCCATCCAGAACTCATAATTGCCTACATTTACACTTGGAATTACAATATTGTCTGTTTTTGAGTTCAGATATCCACCCAGTAAACCACCGGGATTAATCTTCCCGCCTATATCCCACGGAATTACTCCTTCCTTATGATCCTTGATCCACTGGAAATAAGTTCCGATCTGCTCAAATTCTTTGATATCACCATTCTCAATTCCTGATTCTTTTGCCCAGTCGCCGCGGTAAAACAGGCCATGGTTGGTATACTGGGTATAATGATCTTCCGGAATAAAATAGATCTGATCCTGGTATTTGCAATACTTCCAGTCATCCATGGAAGAGACCTGTTCGTATGTCTTTGGAGCATACACTTTTAAAAGATCCTCAGAGAGGGGCATAAATGCACCCTTCTGGGTGTTTTCCCATGCATAAAGCCAGTCTGTAGCAGTTGTAATAATATCCAGACTCTTATCTCCGCTTAAAAGCTGAACATTATACTGAGTCTGCCAGTCAGCCCATTCCACATACGTCAGCTTAAGCTCTGCATTTACTTTTTCCTTCAGTACTGCATTGAGTTTCTCAAGCATGGCTTCACACCGTCCATTGCTGGGCTTATCACCTAATACCAGCATGTTGATCACCTCGTGTTTGGATGTATCAACTTTACCATCCGCTCCCACAGCAGCGCTTTTTTGCTTCCCTCCGCAGCCAGCAAGGCTCATAACCATAACCCCTGCCAATAGAGCTGCAGTAATTTTCTTAACTGCATGTTTCCTCATATTTTACCTCCCTTAAATAATTTATTTATTACCACACATGCCGTTTGGCATGCAGCAGTATGCTCAGCCTTTCACAGCTCCAATGGTTATACCTGATATAAAATATCTCTGAACAAACGGATACAGGAATATAATTGGTCCTGTAGCAACAACAGCAGTCGCCATCTTTAATGTGTTACTTGGCAGATCTGTAATTGTGATTGCCGCCCCTGCCATGGAACTTTTAAGCTGTGCTGCAGTGTTAATAATGCTGTACAGATAATACTGCAGTGGTTTATACGTCACCGCGGAACCAAGATACAGCATGGAGTTATACCATTCATTCCAGTACCCTAGTGCCAGAAACAGTCCTACGGTTGCAAGTGCCGGCTTTAACATGGGAAGAATGAGCATGATAAAGATTTTAAAATCATCCGCTCCGTCCATCTTACCGGATTCTGTAATTTCATAGGGCACAGATCTGGCAAAGTTCTTCATAAGAATAATCAGCCAGGGCGTCATTAAAAGCTGTAGAAATACTGCCATGTAGCTCCCCTTTAAGTTCAGATAGCGGGAAACCCAGATATATGTAGGCGCCATACCTGCAGAGAACAGGGTCGTAAAATAAATAAAGAAGGAAAGAGCATTTCGAAACGGAAAATCCTGTCTTTGTAAGGCATATCCAGTCATGGCAATAAGGAAAAGGCCTAAGATTGTTCCGAAAACAGTCATTGTAATCGTGACACCATAGGAACCAAGAATAACTTTGGGATATCGGAAAACCCATCCATAAGCAGTCAGACTAAAGCCCTTTGGCAATAACCCGAACCCCTCTCTTGTGATAATCCCTTCATCACTGAAGGAAGCTGATATCATAAGTAAAAATGGCATCAGACACATCAAAGAGAAAAACAAGACACAAATATAGGATATTATCCGGACAACAGCCGTACTGGCAGTCATCTTTACACCGTTCTTTTTCATAATCCGCCTCCTAGAATAATGCATAATCAGGATCAATCTTTCTGACCACCCAGTTGCTGAACATAACCAGAATAAACCCAAAAACAGACTGGTATAGCCCTACTGCAGAAGAGGTTGCAAAATTATTCTGATTCATCATTGTCCGGAATACAAAGGTCTCAATGATATCCGTATTGGGGAAAAGCTGAGAGTTGGCCGGACCAATCAGATTGTAGAACAGTCCGAAATTGCCCTTCATAATACCACCAAGTGCAAACAGCATCAGGATAATAAACGTTGGCTTTAAGCTGGGCAAAATAATATAACGGATTCTTTGCCAGCTGGTGGCACCGTCTACCTCAGCTGCCTCTATGATCTGGGAATCAATCCCACAGATGGCTGCAAAATATACAATAGAACCGTATCCGGTCTGCTGCCAGATATTACACAAAATAATAATAAATGGCCAGATACCTGCCATACTGTATATTTTTACCGGATTTGCCCCTGCCGAGCGAATCAGCGTATTTAAAGCGCCTGTATCATAGTTCAAAATATTAAATGCAAGAACTCCGATGAGAACTGCTGAAATAAAATATGGCAGAAACATGATTGTCTGTGATACCTTCTTAAACCAGCTGCACCTGATTTCATTTACCATAATAGCAAGTATGATCTGCAGGATATTTCCCAAAAGTATAAATGCCAGATTATAAAGAACTGTATTTCTTGTAAGTGCCCATAACTGACCGGATTTAATAAGAAATTCAAAATTTTTAAATCCAACAAACGGACTGCCGAAAATTCCGTCACGGAAATTATAATTGGTAAATGCTATGTATACGCCCGGCAATGGACAATAAAAGAATACAATAAAAAACAATACCGCCGGAAGGCACATAAGGATTAAGATCCGATTATCTCTGATTACTCTCCCGACTGGTTTTCTATGCGGCAATGCCTGCACTCCCTGTTTTTTTCCTTTTGCTTTCAACCTCATATCCTCCCTGTTCCTGTTGTAATTATTATTTTTGAAACCGGTTTCAAACTAAGGGTAAATTTAAATGCCTTTGTTTAAACTCCGGCATGAGTCTCTTATGATCAGTTCTGTAGGTATGATCTGAATCTTTTGGGGCTTTCCCCCCTCTAAAACGGCAAGAGCCGTATCAATCAGCGTTTTCCCATACTGATCATAATTGTAGTCCATGCTGGTCAGACGGGGAACACTGGTTTCAGCAAGGATTGTATTGTCAAAGCTGACCAGTGAGATATCCTCAGGAATACCAATGGAATGCTCTCTTAATGACTGTATTATTCCAAGTGCAGTTAAATCATTAATTGCAATCACTGCGCTTGGCAGCTTTCTGGTACTCTCAATCAGGCTGTTCATGCCCCGGTATCCTGATTCCATGGAATAATCACCGGTTTCAACAAGATAGTCCGGACAAAATTCAATTCCGTGCCTGTGCAGCATGCTGCGGTAGCGGGTCCTCTTTGTATAAGTGGAATCTACCTCTTTCCTGCCTCCTATCATGCAGATATCATGATGGCCATTAGAAATTAAATATTCCATGATCCGATCTATGGCTTCACTGTTATCTAAGTTTACCTGATAGCAATCGCTGCCATCCAGCTTTCCAGTAATCACCACAGGCATTAATTTGCTGATATGATTGATGCGTTCTGCGTATACTTCATCAGTGATCAGTTCATCAACTCTGCCTCCCATAATGATTAGAGCATCAATCTGCTGACTGATCATTTTATAGAGGCGCTGCTCCTCCAACTCCATATCGTTCATATAATTACTGAGCATCAGGCTATAATCCCTATCATGTGCCGCCTGCTCACATTCCACCGCCAGCCCCGCATAAAACGGATTGCGGATATCCGGTATCAGAACCCCTATGATTCCGGACCGGCTGCTGGTAAGCCCCCTTGCCATTGCATTGGGACTGAAGTGGTATTTGGAAATAAGTTTCTCCACTTTTTTCTTCTTCTCGTCACTTACATTGGCTTTCTGTGTTAAAACCCTGGATACTGTGGCAGGGGATACTCCCGCCTCCTCAGCAATTCGATAAATGCTTACCTTGTCTCTCTCCATATCAGTTCCGCTTTCTGCTGTACTCCTGCCAGGTTTATTGGGTGAAACCGGTTTCTCGGAAATTTCAGAATCAGATCACCACAATTTTCAAAGTATTTTGTATAATAGTATCAATCAGATGCCTTTATTATATTTTTATTTGTGCAATATTATAATTACGTAACTCTGCAACTGAGATGATAAAGTTACCAATTCCGACAAGTTATTGTAAAAAACAGTGCTTCAAAAATGATATTTGGAAACCTGCCACTTAGCAGAGTCTGCAATCCATCATGATTGAAGCACTGAACTTTATTTATTCTTTAAATATTCGTCAATCCCTTTTGCACCGGCCTTTCCTGCTCCCATTGCCAGAATAACCGTTGCGGCTCCTGTAACGGCATCACCGCCTGCAAACACACCTTCTTTTGTGGTCTGTCCGTTTTCTTCATCTGCAATAATACATTTCCACCGGTTCATATCCAGGCCTTTTGTGGTGGAAGAAATTAGGGGATTGGGGGAGGTACCCAGAGACATGATTACTGTATCTGTTTTTATCTCATACTCTGATCCCGGTATTTCCTCCGGGCGTCTTCTTCCTGATGCATCTGGTTCTCCAAGCTGCATCTTAACCACCTTCATGCCTTTTACATAGCCATTCTCATCCACAAGTATCTCTTTTGGATTGGTTAGAAGATCAAAGATAATTCCCTCTTCCCTGGCATGATGGACTTCCTCCGCTCTGGCTGGAAGCTCTGCCTCACTTCTTCTGTAAACAACATGTACACAGGCGCCAAGCCTTGCTGCTACTCTGGCTGCATCCATGGCAACATTACCACCGCCTACTACGGCAACGTTTGTTCCGGCAAATATGGGAGTATCATAATTCTCATCAAATGCTTTCATCAGGTTGGCTCTTGTTAAATATTCATTGGCGGAGAAAACACCGTTTGCATTTTCTCCCGGAATCCCCATAAACATGGGAAGTCCGGCGCCGGAACCTATGTAAACAGCTTCAAATCCCTCATCTTCAAACAGCTGATCTATTGTTGTTGATTTTCCAATGACCACGTTGGTCTCGAATTTTACACCCAGATCTTTTACCTTTTCAATTTCTTTTGCTACGACTTTTTCTTTTGGAAGACGGAACTCCGGAATTCCATATACAAGCACCCCTCCTAATTCATGAAGTGCCTCAAAAACCGTTACATCATATCCCTGCTTTGCCAAATCTCCTGCACAGGTAAGACCGGAGGGGCCGGAACCGATCACAGCTACCTTATGTCCGTTCTTTTCCTTGGAGGAGTCTGGCCTGATGTCATGTTCTAAGGCATAATCTGCTGCAAACCGTTCTAACTTACCAATGGAAACAGGCTCCCCTTTAATCCCACGGATGCATTTTCCTTCACACTGGGTTTCCTGGGGGCAGACACGTCCGCAGACTGCAGGCAGGGCTGAAGATTTGCTGATTACCTTATATGCTTCTTCTATATTACCTTCCTGAATTTCTTTAATAAATCTGGGAATATCAATAGCTACAGGACAGCCATCAATACATTTTGCATTTTTACAACCGAAACATCTGGATGCTTCTCTCACTGCTTCTTCCTGATTATATCCTTCACAGACTTCTTCAAAATTTGTAACACGTACCTTTGCTTCCTGTTCTCTGACAGGTACTTTCTTTAACATATCAGCCATTTGTACTCTCCTCGCAGTTCCCGCAGCCCCCGTGATGTGTGTTTCCTTCCTGCTGTTTTAACATGACACGACCTTCCTCTGTTTTATACATCTGGCTCCTTTTGATTGCCTGGTCAAAATCCACCAGATGTCCGTCAAATTCCGGTCCGTCAATACAGGCAAATTTAACCTGATCTCCCACCATAAGGCGGCATGCACCACACATTCCTGTGCCGTCCACCATAACCGGATTCATACTGACAACTGTTTTTAAATCATACTTTCTGGTCAGCAGGCATACAAACTTCATCATAATCATGGGCCCGATTGTTATACAGGCATCGTATTTCTTTCCCTGGTTCTGGATTAAGTCCTCCATAACGTTAGTCACAAGACCGGATCGTCCGTAAGAACCATCATCGGTTGTCACATACAGATTACCAGAGACTTTTTTAAGCTCATCTTCCAGAATAAGCATATCCTTTGTCTTTGCTCCGATGATCACGTCTGCCTCAATTCCATTCTCATGCAGCCACTTTACCTGAGGGTAAACTGGTGCAGCACCTACACCTCCCGCAACAAAAAGGAGCTTTTTATGTTTTAATTCTTCCAGATCTTCATGGACTAAATCAGAAGGATTTCCTAAAGGTCCTGCAAAATCACGGAAACTGTCATTTTCTTTTAAATCTGCCATCTTTACGGTGGAAACTCCTACTTCCTGGAATACAATGGTAATTGTTCCCTCCACCCTGTTATAATCACAGATCGTAAGCGGGATTCTCTCACCATTCTCTCCCATTTTTACGATTACAAACTGTCCTGGCTGGCAATTGGCTGCAATGCGCGGCGCATACACATCCATAAGAACTATTTTATCTGCCAGCTTTTGTGCTTTTAATATTCGATACATCATCTTCTCCCTTCTTTTGTGACCCGCTTTTTCCCATAATAATCGCTTTATTCTTACCGGATTATTTCTATCATAACCAGTATAGATAATTTATTAACACTTTGCATCGGAGCATGATGACAAAAAAGGAAAAGCGGTTTATCCAACCTGGATAAACCGCTTAAAGTCTATTTCTTGTTATAGTTTTCAATCATTCTGTAAACGACAAGACCGATTCTTACCGCCAGCCTTTCGTTGGCATTATCAAAATCAATCCCTGTTATTTTAGCAATTTTTCCAATCCGGTAAGCTGCTGTTTTATAGTGAACGTATAAGTCCTGAGCCGTCTTGGAAAGATTCTGATTGTAGTTTAAATAAGTCTTCAGCGTTATGATAAGATCTTCCTGCTGGGGTTTTTTATAGTTAAACAGTTTCTGAAGGGATTCCGGAACATATTCCATTAAAAGCGCCGGATCGTCGACCTGACAAAGGAGCTTAAAGATTCCCAGATCGGAAAACATCATGATATAGGCGTTCCCCTCATAGGAGATATCCGCTGCAATGTCAATAAAAGAAAATGCATCTGCAGCTTCCTTATATGACCCCTCCAGCTGCATGATTCCCTCTACGATCTTGCCTGCACCTGCCTTTACCACAAGCTTTTTGTTATGCTGTGCCATACCTGCCTGAACCTTACTCCACATCTCTTTTAAATCTTTGCGGTACTCGGCCTGGGTCCGGTTTGGATTGGCAGTTTTTATGGCAACCACTTTGTCCATATCCGTATGTACTTTTACATCAGTCAGCCTCTGTCTAACCACGTCTTCCAGCCAGTTGATCTGCTGAAGCTTTTCATTCATTTTCTTCTGGGTGCTTCCTTCATAAGTGACTCCAAAGACAATCACACGGTAATGTCCATTGGGGTCCATACCAAGGAGGCTGGCATTCTTTTTCAGTTCATCCGCAGAGGTGACTTTTCCGTTGAGAATATTGTTTAATAAGTCGTGCTGGTACTTTTTTTCAAGTTTTGAGACGGCAAACTTTCTTGAGAATTCATATTGAAGGGCAACAATGGCATTTTCCACCGCAATGCAGTCCATCATATTAAATTTATCGTATTTTTCCGTTATAACAAGATACATCTGTATTCCCACATTCAAATTCATTCTGACAACATAACAGGGGTACTCCCCCTCCTGCCTGGTATACTCGTAATTGGAGAAAATACCCGGATCAAACTCAGCTGCCTTAGGGGATAATTCAAATTCATATTCCTCGCTGCCAGTCGCCGCATAACAGGACATATCCTGATTATAAAGAGCAATGGGATTGCGGATCAGCTTATTTAACATATCGAGAATATCCCCTACCGGATTCTTCTTATAGCTATTGGAAAGGGATAACGCCATAAAATTATCATGAGTGGTTTTATAATACTTTAATTTTGTCACTTCCTCATTAAAAAGCCGTTCCATGACCAGTGACATAATGGTCTGGAACGAGACTTCAAAAGAGACTTCAATCAATGGAATCCCGAAGTTTTCTGCGTATTCCCGTAGAAGGACAATCTTACTTTCCACGCCTTCCACCAGTTTTCTCTTTTTTAAAATCAGTCCGCTGACATTCTTCTTCTCAAGTTCGGAAATATAGAATTTAAATTCTTCAATGGTACAGGAGTTAAATGCATATAAACCAGTCAGCAGCAGTTCTCCTCCATTAATAAACTTAACAATATCCGGTGCCTCAATGATTGTCGCGCCCTTAATTTCCTTCCGTAAGCCACTCTCTCCGCAAATCAGAGTCATTTTTCCCAAGTTCTCCGTTTTGAGAAATTCTTCTACTGTAAATTTCATTTCCTTCTTTGCCCAGCCCCTTCTTATTATTTTTTCTCCTTTATCAGTATAACATAATGCAGCAGTAACTGGTAGTTCATGCAAGAAAGGCCGGGCTTTCCTGCCCGGCTGATTCCCTGCTGTATATAAACGTCTCATTGCCCCCCGGCTCATTTATACAAGCAGTTTTATTGCAAGTTCTTCCATTATAATAGAAGCTTTGGCGAAATCGCTGAATTTCGTAAATTCTACCGGACAATGGCTTCTTCCATCCTTGCTTGGTACAAAAAGCATTACGGTTGGTATTACCTGTCCGATTTCCAGTGCGTCATGTCCTGCTCCGCTTGGAAGATACTCATAGCTGAAGCCATGTTTTCTGCAGCTTTCTTCCATCGTCTTCAGCATTTCCTTGGATAAGTTCACAGAAGTAATGGTAAGTTTATTGTCCATTTCGTAACTGCCCCCGATCGCTTTCACTTCCCGATCTAAAGCGGCACGGATTCTTTTCGCAATGTCATTGATGTGTTCGTTGTTTCTGGACCGGATATCAACGGTAAACTGGCATTCTTCCGCTACGATATTCATACCGCCCGGTACCGTATTGATATAGCCAACTGTTGCAACGGTTCCATCGGCTTTTTCTCTTGCCCAGTCTGCTATTTTTGAGATAACCTTAGAAGCTGCATCCACCGCATCCTTTCTCATGTCCATGGGAGTTGTTCCCGCATGGTCTGATCTTCCGTGTACGGTGACCATATATCTTTGAATTCCAACAATGCAGTCCACCAGCCCCAGCTCAATTCCTTCTGCATCAAGAACTGGTCCCTGTTCAATGTGGGTTTCCAGGAAATACCCGATGGAACCGATTGGCCATCTGGCTTCTTCCACTCGTTCAGGATCCAGACCGTATTCTTTCATGGCGTCATAGATGGAAATGCCATCGGTGTCTTTGTATTTCCTGCAATACTCTGCATTCCTGTTTCCCAACATTGCACCGGAACCAAAATAACCGGTTCCAAACCGCATGCCCTCTTCATCACAAAATCCAACAACAACAAAGTTTCTTTTTGGTGTCAGGTTTTTGCTCTTTAATTCCCGTGCAACTTCGATTGCACATACGATTCCGGCAATGCCGTCAAAATCTCCGCCATTTACTACGGAATCGTAATGAGATCCCATCATAACACAGGGCAGATCAGGATCTTCCCCCTCAAGAATTCCAAATACATTTCCTGCCGCATCTTCCTGTACCTGAAGTCCGGCTTCTTCCATAACTGTTTTAAGATAATTCACCGCATCTCTGGACTCTTTTGTAAAAGGAAGACGGGTGCATCCTTCTCCCGGAGTCGCAGTAAACTTTTTTAAACATTCCAAATCCTTGGCAATTCTGCCTGTTTTTTCTGCAACAGCCATTTATTTACCCTCGCTTATTTTGATTTATCGTATTTCCGGCAATCGTAAATATACTTTTTACAAGGTGAATAAAGCATTGCAGCAATAATAATTACTAAACCAGAGAAGCACAATACTTTATTGGCATGATTAAGTCCAACTATTATTGTAACAAATGCAACCATAATTGCAAGAAAGGCAATGGTTAATCCCCCTTCTTTTGTCCGAAAAAAATCATTCTTTTTCATCTCACATTTACTTTCACTTTCTATGTATTTCCTAAATTGCCAGCATGAAGAACAAAAATACCCCAATTGCAATTGTTACTGGAACTGTAACCATAAGAATTCTTTTTAATACTTCCCCTTCGCTTCCAAGAATATTGGCCGTAGTGGTTCCCAGTATGATTTTGCTTGGACTGACCGCACTTCCGATGGAACCTCCGGCTGACTGTGCTCCCAGAACCGCTGCAGGATTCACATGCAGAAGATTTGCTGTGGTCATCTGGAATCCTCCGAATAAAATATTGGAACTCATGTTGCTTCCAGTCATAAATGTGCCTAAAAGCCCCACAAAAGGCACCAGAGCGATATATGCTTTTCCCAGCACTTTTGCAATTCCATCTGCCAGAACTGCAGTCTGTCCCGTTCCGTCCATGATCTTAGACATAATAACCAGACCGATTACCGCAATTCCCGAAGGCATGGTCATAGATACCGATTTGACAAATACACGCTTTGTTCCTCCCTCTTTGATCCAGCCATTCTTCTTGTAATAAATCAGTCCGGCAAGGGAAGATACCAGCAGGAAAAAGCTTGCATGGGTAAATGGGGACAGCGGAGAGAAGCTGCTGCTTGCTTTGTTTACATGTCCGTATCCGGTTACTGTCTCCGGGAATGCAAAACCAAACTGAAACTTTCCTAAAAGATCATGTACCGGTTTTATGGTTAGAACAATCAGAGTAATCGCTGAAAGAAGAAAATAGGGAACAAACGCCTGTACAAGGGTCATACCCTGGGGAAGCTCTTCCCCTTCCTGCTTCGTAAATTCCCGGTTCATAATTGGACTGTCTTTCAGGCTCCATTCCTCTTTGTACATCCGGGTTCTTCCCAGAAGAAGGATCACAATTAAAGAGATGCAGGAGGGGACAAAACAGGAAATGGTTGTATTAACCTGGGTCAGCAAAAGCTGTCCGCCTCCCTGAATCAGGGATATTAACATTACGGCTGCCAGACCTTTCTTAACAGCCCTGCCTTTTCCGTAAAACCAGCATACCACAACTCCTCCCACAACGTTCCAGAACCAGATAAAAACGGCGGTCCAGAATGCAGTTAATAAGTATTCTTTGCTGCCTGCCTCCAGATTTACGCTCATGGCCAGGGAATCCCATGCAACTCCCAGTGTTCCGAAGGTATTTCCCCATGCCTGTCCAAGCAGAGGGATAATAACTGCCCAGATTGGGTGAACACCGATTCCGATTAAAAGCGGGGCACCCACTGCAACGGGAACCCCAAAGCCTGTGATTCCCTGGAGAAAGCTTTCAATCACCCAGCCCATGGCAAATACCAGAAGCAGCTCGTTAGGCAAAAGCCTTCTCATTCCATCCCGGATAACCAGAAAGGCTTTTGCTTCGTCTCCCACCTGGTACAAAAGGATTGCTGTCCAGACAATAATGAGAATAATCAGTGCATTCCAGATGCCCTTTGCACTTTCCGCCGCAATGACTGTGACACCTGCCTTAAAAAGAAATACTCCTGTAACGACTGTAATCATAAGTCCAACTGCCGCAGCCTCCGTTGCACCCCAGTGAAATTGAATCATCAGGATTATGAGTGCAATAATTGGCAGAAAAGCCATTGCCCATGTAAATAGATTTACTGGTATATTCATTTTAAATTTCCTCGTTCTTACTAAGCATGAATAACAGTTCCTGTCTTCCCGGCAATGCCGTCAGCGGCTTTATCAAGCAGTGTGATTAATGTTTTTCTGCCTTCTCCTGATTCTGCAAACCGGAGAGCAGCTTCAATTTTAGGAAGCATGGAGCCTTTGGCAAACTGCCCCTGTGCAATGTATTCTCTGGCTTCTTTTGTACTCAGCTCTGACAACCATTCCTGGTTTTCTTTTCCAAAATTAACCGCAACCTTTTCCACTGCTGTTAAAATAACCAGGTAATCCGCATCAATCTGGGAAGCCAGCAGACTGCTTACATTATCTTTATCAATGACTGCATTGACACCGGTCAGCTTTCCTTCTTCGCTTACTACCGGAATTCCTCCGCCGCCGCAGGTGATGACTACATGGCCTGCATTCATTAAGGTTTTGATGGTTTCCAGTTCCCGGATTCTCACCGGCATGGGAGAGGGAACTACAATGCGGTAACCTCTGCCTGCATCCTCCATACACCGGATCCCTTTTGCCTCATTTTTTTCCGCTTCTTCCTTTGTAAGAAATCTTCCAATGGGTTTTGCCGGATTTTGAAACGCTTCATCATCCTTACTGACTTCAACCTGAGAAAGAATGGTTGAAACTTTTCTGTCCATGCCTCGTCTGTGAAACTCATATTTAATTGCATTCTGTAAATCAATTCCTATGTATCCCTGGCTCATTGCCACGCTGGTGGGAAGGGGCACCTGTTTCATGCCTTCCTGCACCAGGGTAAGGTGATCCATGGCAGTCTGGATCATCCCAACCTGGGGTCCGTTACCATGTGTGACGATAATGGACAGTCCCTGCTGTGCAAGATCTGCAATTACCTCTGCTGTCCTGGCGACAGCTTCTTTTTGCTCTTCGATATCATTGCCCAGGGCGTTTCCGCCCAGAGCAATTACTATTTTTCTATTTTCCACAACCTTCTCCTAAAATCTACTGAGTATATCCCAGTTTCTTTGCATATGCTGTGATTGCTTTTTCAAAGCATTCCATTGGCGGGTGTACGGTTCCTGCTCCAATTTGTCCATATCCTGCAACTTTATGGGCAATTCCCGTATTAATTACCGGTGTAATGCCTTTTTCTACTACAAGTCTTGCATCAATTCCAAGAGTGCATCCCTGGAAATTCCAGTTGGGAATGATAAAATTGGGGTTTCTGTCTATGGTGATCTCCGCCATCTCTGTGCTGGTACGAAGAGCATCTTCATATCCGCCTGCGCCTACAAATCTGGTAACAGCGGGAGCTGCAATCATTGCCATACCGCCTACTCCGAAGGTCTCAGTAATGGCGCTGTCACCCATATCCGGACAGCCGTCCTCTTTGTCATATCCGGTGAAATACAGTCCCTGAGGTGTATTAACCGGCCCTGTAAACCACTGATCTCCCATACCTGCAATGCGGATTCCAAATTCCACACCATTTCGGCACATGGCAGTCACTATGGTACCGTCGGTCACAGTACGGGCCGTATCCATAACGGACTTGCCGGTTGCCATCATGATATTTAAGAAGAACTGGTCCGTATCGGATAAGAATTTAATGACATCATAACGATCCTGATCGGATATCTTCATTTTTGTAATAACAGGTGCAACTTCCTTTAAAAATGCCAGGGAGGCAGCAATATTTCTCTGATGGAATTCATCTCCCATCGCAATGGCTTTTGCTACCAGAGGATTCACATTTATTCCGCCAAGTTCTTTGATCGCAGTCTGCAGCACTGGTCCAAGAACATCTCTCATCCAGCGAAGTCTGTTAACAACCTCTTCGGAGTAGGCACCAAAACGAAGTACCTTACCGATTCCTTCATTCATGGTGCAGTAACCTTCATTGCCGTCTGTCTTATTTTCCACAACAAATACTGGCATGTTAGCCGTCGTAATTCCGCCCATGGGACCCACTGCTCTTACACTGTGGCATGGCAGAAACTTCACTTCTCCGGATTCCAAAAGTCGTCTGGCATCTTCTTCGGTATCAGCCCATTCTTCAAAAAGAACGGCTCCCACACAGGATCCCTGCATTGGATCTGGCATGTCTTTATAGGCAACCGGCGGGCCTGCATGAAGTATCACTTTTCCATTGTTTAATTCAGGAATTACATTTTTCGCCCGTGTGTTATCTGTAATGACTGGCTGACTGGCAACCACTTTCATGATCACTCTGCGGTTTGCTTCATCAATGTCCAGATCTTTATTGTTTCTAAGGAAATTAAGGATTTTGATTAATTCTACATTTCCCCCTGCCGGAGGCATCCAGTCGTACTGAACCACTTCACAGCCAAACTCTTTTGCAACTTCAGAAAAGCTTTTCAGTCCGATATTGATGATTCTTGGTTTCTCTGCCAGCATCTGAAGCAGTTTATCAGATGCCTTTCCAGGAATGGTGTCAGAAGCTTTCTTTGACCGAATCTCTTTTTTCACCTCAGCAAAGTCAAGGCCGATTGCCTGAATTGCTGTACGGACAGCCAGTTTATTGGTTTCGCATACGATTACTCCGGCATCAGTCAGCTTTTTCACCGCCTTATCATACCCCTGGAAATCCTTTCTGGTTCCGCATACCGTTGCAATAAAGAAAACCTTTCTGCCTTCTCGTTCTGCCTGATCCCCAAGCTCCCTGATTGCAGGAAGCAGAGCGCCTGCCATATCGGCATGGGAGCCATATCCCAGCATGACATCAAGAAGAATAACTCCTGTTGATTTGTCATCAATGGCTTCTTTCATACATTCAATTCTCTTAGCCGGATCGATCATTGGGTGTGGTTTTCCCTGTGTATATACATCATCGCCAAGATCCACCACAATGTGTCCCCCGGTTTTTAACATGTATCCTTCTGCTTTTTCCGGCGGGATCTTTAAATCCAGTGCATCTTTGATCAGCATGGCTGCCTCTCCGGCAAGGGTACCGCCGGAATAATATGCCTTGATTGTCTTCTTTTCTTCCCTGCGGTAAAATGAAGACCGGTCCACAGATACTTCGCCCTCTTTTACCGTCTCTCCCCGCACCAGGCTGACTGCCAGACGTGCTGCTTCATCAAGGGTATAGGTATGATAGAAATTTTCCTCATGATACTCTGGTTTTTCTCCCAGGAATAACGTAATAACCGGCTTTTTGCAGACACTGAGCCTTACTGATACTTTTTCCCTGACTGCCTTTGCCGGCGGCTTGGAAATAACAATCATGACAGACACACTATCATCGTCTTCCATTGCATCAATCATATCCATCATGGTGATTCCACCCACCTGGGTTGATAAATCCCTGCCTCCGGTACCAATGGCATTTTTTACACCTTCTCCAAGGCGGTCTATGATAGTAGTCAGTTCCTGGATACCAGTTCCGGAAGCACCTATAATTCCAATGGCTCCCGGTGTTACACTGTTGGTAAATGCAATAGGCACACCCTGAATGATACTGGTTCCGCAATCAGGCCCCATAACCACAAGCCCTTTTTCATGAGCCTTCTCTTTTAATTTTTTTTCGTCCTCAATGGTAACGTTGTCGCTGAACATGAATACATTCATGCCCTCATCAAGCGCACGATCTGCCTCCAGAGCCGCGTAAGCTCCTGGTATGGAAATTACCGCAAGATTGGCATCTGGCAGCTGATTCAGTGCCTGATCCCATGATTTTGCAATTCGGGATTCTTTCCCGTTTCCTGCTGATACGGACTGCTTTTTAAAGAATTCTTCTGCCTCTTTCATAATGGTATCCAGAAGACTGTCATCTTCCACGTCAGCAACGATAACCATATCATTGGCTGTAGATTCCATTAATTCTTTTGTATCAAGGCCGCTCTGCTTAAAGATGTCCTTGTTAGCAGGTGTGGCCATCATAACAGAAGCCTTCTTTACACCCTGAATCGTTGAGATCTGATTGGTAAGAAGCATCAGTACTACAGAATCGTGATAACTTCCCTTTTTTACTGCTGTTCTTAACATAATAATATTTCTCCTTATTCTGCAAATCTGTTCTTGTGGTCATATCGGTTAAAATGAATGGCATCACTTTTTAAGTACTCATAGATTGCATCTACAATTTCAATTCCGCCATTGTTATGGTATTTATCTCTTCTCATAACGGCTCTTTCGCCTGGATAATAAACTTTGTCATATCCGTCTGCTGGTGGGATTGCATTTAATTCATCACAGGTAATGGACATGTTTTTCATAAACTCTTCGATGTTTGTAAAACGCTTTGGATCCATAACGATATGCATATGACCCAGTTCTCTGCCCTTTGAGCAGTCATGGTACATGGAGCTTACATGTTTGCCAAACGGTACGCCTAAAAGAATACCGGAAAAGATATCAACCATCATCATAAGACCATATCCCTTTGCACCGGCAATGGGAACCAGTGCATTTACTTTGTTTGGATCTGTAACGGGATTTCCTTTTTCATCTACCGCCCATGTATCCGGAATGGATTCTCCTCTGGATCGTTTGTCCAGGATTTTTCCCCACGCCTGTACGGTTGTTGCCATGTCAAATACCACTTTTCTCTCATCTGCGGTAGGAGCTGCAAAGGAAATAGGATTTGTTCCGTAATACGGTTCAGTACCGCCAGTTGGTACTGCCATTGGATCTGACTGGCAGAAGGAGATTGCAACCAGGTTCTGGTCTGCTGCCATTTCTGTATAATAACCAAGAGCGCCGCTGTGGGATATGTTGCGGACACCAACCACTGCGATGCCGTTTTTCTTTGCCATCTCAATTGCCTGTTCCATTGCTTTCGTAGCAGCTACATATCCGCAGCCGTTGTCACCTTCAAAGATTGCAGAACAGGGACCAGTCTCTTTAAATTCAAAATGAGGATCTACGGTAATGCCTCCCTTTGAAATTCTTTCGCAGTAATACTCCACTCTTACTGCTCCATGGGAGTGATATCCTCTTTCATCTGACCAGGTAAGAATCTCCGCTGTGATATCAGCATGATCTTCTTTCAAACCGGCTCTCATTAATTTTTTCTTCATTAAGTCTTTTAATTCAGCTCTTACAAGTTTCATTTATCCTTCCTCGCCTTCCTGATTTATGGTTATTTTTGTTCAGCAAATTGCTGCCAACCAGAATTTCTTTATCTATTATGGCTATTTTTCTACCCCGTTTCAATCAAATAACTAGATAAATGTAGGTTTGATTTTTATCCACTTTCGTGGTATTTTAGGAAAATCAGTAAATAAAAAAACTGGCTTTCCGGTATGAATCAGACACCGGAAAACCAGTTTTTTTGTATCTATAAAAATTCTTAGGAAGAACATCAAAACAATGATTACAGCTTTACATCCCTGTTGCAGTCCTTGGAATAGATATAAGTTAAATCTTCTTCCCGTCCTACTGCGTAGCAGGCCTGCGGGCAATAAGCATCCATAAATACATAATCACCCTTTTTCACCGGAACCCAGTCATTATCCAGTCTGTACATCGCGCTTCCTGTAAGGAAATACATGCCATGCTCCTGGATATGAGTCTCTATGTAGCCGTGGGATGCACCTAAATGGAATTTCAGAATATGCATATTCATATCGAATCCAAAATTCTCTGCTGCAGGCAGGAAATCACGGATATAGCAGTTCTCCATACCTTCATATGGAATCCATGGAAGATCATTTGCATTTCCCACTACCGTGTAGGCGCTGTATCCAGCCAGCTCGTCATATCTGCGTTTATAAGCAAAGAGCTTTGCATCCTCTTTTCCCGCATTTTCAAAAGAAATGGTGTTGCTGGCAGGGGAATAAATATAACCACCCTCTGTCAGAGTCTCTTCTTTGTCCGCATTTTTAACCTTAATGGAACCTTCCATTACATAAATGAATGATTCCAGTCCTTCCCCGCCGAATGCAGAATTCTTTCCGCCTTCGTGAACTGTCACTAAGTAATCCGCAAAGGAAGCTCCCATCTGAGGAGAGCCAAGAATCGTGACATCACACTTCTCATATCCTGGAATCGCATTTTTCACAATTCCATCCGGCTCAATTAAAACATAATTTTCTTTTTTAACGACGGATCTGGTGGCTAATAAGTCATCACGGTATCCTGTCTGCCCGTTTAAATAACTCATAATAAAGCTCCTCACTTTCCATTAGGTCATATTCATTCAGTCAACCAATTTATACCTGTTTATTATGGCAGGTATTATAAAGTATTTCAATTATATTATGAGATAAAATACCGTTCCCGTTTTATCCACTTTTGCCCTGCTTGTTTATTTTTTAACAGTTATAATGATCTTACATTCATGTGTTTTTTATCGAAAGCAGAAAGGAATTACCACAATGACAAAACAAATTGAAATGACGCTCAACGAATTATCTTATCCGGTTAATGTTACGATATATCATAATATGGCTGTTGTACCTAAGGCCTGCATCTTATATTTTCATGGCGGCGGACTTTTGTACGGCTCACGTCTGGATCTGCCCCAGCTGCATGTGAACAGCCTTACCAATGCCGGATATCTTATTATTTCCTATGACTATCCCCTTGCTCCCGCCGCCAAAATTGATATAATACTGAAATCTGTAATAGATTCCATCAATCACTATCTTTTGAACCGGTCACTTTATGTTTCCCAGGAACTTCCCTACTTTCTATGGGGCCGTTCTGCAGGGGCATACCTATGCCTGCTGGCTTCAAAAGACCAGCGTCTTTTACTTCCTCCAAAGGGAATCCTGTCTTATTACGGTTATGGTTTCCTGTGCGACAGCTGGTTTGATACTCCAAACAGTTACTATTGTTCTCTTCCACCCGTTAACAGTTCCTGCCTTAATGCAGTTTCTGATCAGGTTCATACTGAGGGGAATCTAGATTCCCATTACAGTATCTATGTTTACGCCAGACAGACAGGATCATGGAAATCACTGTTCTATGAAGGCAGGGATAAATACTTCTTTCTGGATTATTCACTTCGAACCTGTGAAAAACTTCCCGCTCCTTTATTTTGTGCTCACAGCATGAATGATACAGACGTTCCATATTCAGAATTTCTTAACCTTTGCAGTATGTATCAGGCAAAACAGTTTGTTGTCCCAGGTTCTGTACATGATTTTGACAGAAATGAAGCGGACCCTGCGGCTACTCAACTTTTAAATGCAACTGTTGAATTTTTAAATAACCACACGGACCGCTTCTTATAACCATAAACTTGATTGCGGATTCTTATGAATCCGCATATTACAGCTTTTTAACCAGGTTTCCGAATCCTTTTTCACCTACAACTTTTCCGTCTTCTGCCACTACCTCACCGCGGACAATGGTGCAGACCGGCAATCCTTTTCCCTTCATTCCAACGAAAGCAGAAATCTTGTTTACGTAGAGAAGGGAATCTTCTGTTATCTCCCATTCCTTATCTGCATCTACAATAATGAAATCCGCGTCGAATCCGGTTCTGATGTCTCCTTTTTTTCCGTAGATTCCAAATGCCTCTGCGGGTTTCTTTGCCATTGCATTTGCAAGAACCGATGGTGAGATTCCCCGTTTTACGCATCCTTCATGGAAGCTTACCTGAAATCCGCTCTGAATTCCACTGATTCCTCCCCATACATCAAATGGAGTTTCGATTTTATTACCCAGAATTTCCTTGAATTTTTCATCATAGGAACATGGGGAATGATCACTTGCAATACCGCTGAATGTGCCATCCTCCACATAGGTCCACAGCCTGTCCACTTCTTCCTGGGAACGCAGAGGCGGGGCGCATTTAAACAACGGTCCGTTCTTGATCACATCTTCATCCGTCATGCTTAAATAATGAGAACAGGTTTCTGCTGTAATATCGTAACCTTCCTGCTGCGCCTCTTTAATCTTCTGAGCAACATCAGGACTGCTTACGTGGCAAATGTGTGCTTTGCAGCCGGTGGCTTTTGCAAGCTCAATGACATCAACCGTGGCTACCATTTCTGCAACAACCGGTCTTGATTCTAAAAATCCTTTCCAGTCCAGTCTGCCCTCTTTTTTCATTCTCTGTTCCTGCCACTTAATTGCGGCAAAATCTTCGCAGTGGAAACCGGCACGTCCGTCAAACTCATGGATGATCTGCATTGCCTCATATACTTGTCCATAATTTAAGGAGCTGTAATCAGGTGAGACAGGGCCGATAAAGGATTTAAACGCTACGCAGCCCTTTTCATCCATCCCCTTTAAATCCTGGAAATTATCAGGAATCAAACCACCCCAGAAGCAATAATCCACATATGCATTGGGAGATACCTTTTCAAACTTCTTATCAAAAATTGTAGCGTTCGTCATGGCTGGCTCGTTTTGCAGCGGCATATCAATAATGGTTGTATATCCGCCTACCGCAGCTGCAGCAGTTCCGTGCTCATAATCCTCACGCCATTCATAACCGGGGTCATTTAAATGTGCATGGGTATCAATTGCACCTGGAAAAACATAATTTTCTTTTGCATCAATTACCTTTTTTGCTTCCGGCTCTTCTCCTGCAAGTAGCACCGCTGCAATTTTACCCTCTTTTACCGCAATGTTTCCCGAAAACACACAATCTGCTGTTACAATCTTCCCATTTTTTACTAATAAATCATACATACCTTCTCCTCCGTTTCTGGTTGATGAATGATAACTGACTGATGAAACATTTCATTATTTTATTAAATAATGTCTGGGAAAACAATGCAAAATGAGGTAAAATTTCGTTAGGTTTTTTGTCCAAGATGTGTAATTTATTTTATTTTATTTGTGTTTTTTTAAGCTTTTTGCTAGAATTTATACTATCATCGAAAGGAGATAACAAGTGATCATGCATTTTAATATTACAACCATTGGTTCTTATGCTCTGGAGATTTTAAATTCTGTGTCAGAAGGCCTGGTACACTCTGTATACAGAAAAACCATTAACATACAATTGGGAGATTTTTTACTGGCTTTACAGGCAGATTTGTCTCCAGTATCACCTGTCAGTCTCATTACAGAATTAGACGCAGCATCCATGGAAACACTTCCTGTTTCTCCGGGATTAAAGGTGAAGGTGAGTCCGGGTATCCTTACAATATACGGCTCTGTTTCTGTTATTAACTTCTATTTTTTAGAAGCAGACCTGTTTGAATCCAAACTAATCAGTAAATCTCCAAAGCTTTTGCGTGATACGTTAAAGTCAGTACTGGATCATACTGCCGCAGGAGGTTTTTCCGCCATATTTGCTCCCTCCTGTATGAAGGAGCAGGAAAATAATCTGGGGGCGGAGCTTGTAACTGCAGCGGCAAAGAACCATCTTACAGCCTGCAGTACCTATATGCAGACAGCGGATTATGAAAAAGCCACAGAAGAACTGATTTCTCTGATCGGTCTTGGAGTGGGTCTTACCCCAAGCGGAGATGACTTTTTGTGTGGTGTACTGGCGGGGCTGATACTAACGGGTAACTCAGATCAAACGTTTACTTCCATTCTTAAGAACAGGATCAGTACGTCTCTCAACAATACAAACGATATCAGCCGTACCTTCCTTCGATGTGCTCTTTCGTCACATTTTAGCAAACCAATTAAGGATCTTGTTTTTCCAGCATCTGTCGAAGATATCCATGCCTCGTTTGAAGCTGTGGGGCATTCCTCCGGCTTTGATTCTCTCTGTGGAATTTATTACGTTTATACTCTGATTTTTAATTAGGAAGACACTAAAAAAAGAAGCCTGCAAGACAACTTATGCCATGCAGACCTCTTTCCTTTTCTTTATTTTTTCTTTTTTTCAAAATACTTTATCAACACATAATAAACGATCCCTGCAGGCAGAATACTTGCCAGCCATGATATTTTAATAAAGGTAAGGGCTGCAGCCATACCTGCAATTAAACCCCCGATTGCAGCAAGGTTGATTCCCTTAAATGCTCCGTCCGGATTGTAATAATCACTCAGATCAATTTTCTGTTTTTTAATGATATAATAATCCACCACCAGAATAGCAAAAACCGGTCCCAGTACAGAAGAGGAAATCAATACAAACAGGTTGAGCCCGGCTGCTGATGATTCCTTTACAAGCTCCCATGGAAATGTAGCATATGCAAGCAGTCCCACAATAATCGCACTCTTTTTAACTGATACTTTTAAAAGATCTACCAGTACATAGATGGGGGGAAGTGCGTTATTGAGCATATTGGTGGTCAATGTACCACAAACGATACAGAATAATGTAATTACAACGATTGCCTTATTGGGCATGATATATGCAAAGCCTACGATGGGGTTGGCAATCCCGGTTACACTTGTAACAAGAAGACCGATAACGCCCATAAATACTACAGCGGGAATCATCGCAAACGCATAAGCAGAGCCTCGTTTCACAGGGCCGCAGCCAGGCTTTAGCTGCCTTACTGAATCGCCGATATTAACCAGAAGAGCGCAGTTAACTCCAATAAAGGTGGTTACAGCTCCAAAAAATGGAAGTCCCCAGGATCCCTTCTTATTAACTACTTCTGTCACTACATCGCCATGCATACCAAGAATTGTGACCAGCATATAAACCAGAGCAATAATAACAACAGCCCCGCCAATGTTGTTAATTACCTTAATTCCCTGAAAGCCCAGTGCAGAAAGTCCGATCTGCATTGCCTGAAACAGAATAAACCATAATACAATGCTGTCAAAGCCAATGACAATTTTACTGATTTCATTCAGGCCCGAAGCGCCGATCCAGCTTTGAAAGCCATACCATATAACGGCTGGAATACCTCTGCACAGAGCTGGGATAACAGTACCTTTAAAGCCAAAAGCACCTCTTAGCTGCACCACATATGGAATTCCGGTTGTGTAACATAGTTTATCGTTTAAGACCATGCATATAACGCAAAGCGCTGATCCCAATGTAATTGCAATAATTGCCTGAACAAGGTTCAGTCCACCAGAAACCAGATCTGACCCAAGTGTTAAGTTTGCGGTAGAGACACAGCCCCCAAGCCAGACCAGCCAGTAGGAAAATGCCCCCATTGTTCTCTTACTAACAGGAACCGGCTCCATCCCATCCTGTTTTATTACACCTTCCAATGCCTTTTCTTCTGTCATCACACTTTCTCCCATGATTTTCTCCTTATATATGTTTGTGACTTATGACATTCTGGCAGGAGTGATCAGTTTTCCGCCTGAAACCGCCGTAATCTTACCATCCTGAAAAATGGTTCTTCCCCGCACAATTGTCTGTGTAACCTGACCCTTGAACTTCATTCCCACATAGGGACTTACTTTATGTAAATAGAATAAGGAATCTGCATCCAGCACATATTCTTTATCCAGATCAACAATTGCAAAATCCGCATCAAAACCGGTCTGAATCTTTCCTTTTCCTTCGATATGAAATACTTCATTAACATTGGAGGCAGTAAGCGCTGCAACCTTTGTAAGCATCAGCTTTCTATCATGGTAACCATGAGTTAAAACAGCCGGCAGCGTACTCTGACAGCCAGAGATGCCTCCCCATGCTTTCATGAACTCTTTCTCTTTTAATTTAGGATCGCTGGGAGAATGATCGGATGAAATAAATGTAATTTCTCCATTAAACAATTTCCCCCACATCTTCTGCTGGTTTGCTGCGTCACGGATCGGAGGAGAACATTTTCCAAGAGTACCCAGTCTTTCCACATCCTCATCTGTGAGAATGAGATAATGACCAATTGTTTCACAGGAGATGTCCACACCCCGTTTTCTTGCCTCTGTTACCAGTTCCACGCCCTTTGCCGTACTTACATGAGCAATAATCAGTTTACAGCCTGTTTCTTCTGCAAAGGTAATCATTCTGGAAATGCTTTCGATTTCTGTAATAGGTGCATGAGCCTCAAAATAATCCTTCACCCCAGTTTTGTTCTGCGCATTTTTTAAACCGGTCACTTTTCCAGTGATACCGTCATTTTCGCAGTGAACCATAAGCGGAAGGTTCAGTTTCTTTAATTTCTCCATCCCCTTGTAAGCGGTATAGTCATCAATTCCAGGGAACTCATCAATTCCGCTGAAGCAGGAAAATGCTTTAAAGCCCACAACTCCGCATTCTGCAAGCTCCTCCAGCTTGTCCAGGTTTGTGGGACATAACCCTCCCCACAGACCGAAATCACAGACGGAATCTCTTTTTGCAATGGCAAGCTTCTTTTCGAAATTAACTCTGTCCAGTGTACAGGGAGAGCTGTTTAAGGGCATATCAAAAAATACACCGCCGCCGCCTGCCGCAAGAGCCTGGCTGCCATTTTTTATGGTCTCCCATTCCGTTCTTCCCGGATCATCAAAGTGTACATGACCGTCGGTGGCTGCTGGAAAAATGTGTTTGCCTGCCGCATCAATTACTTCTTTTCCATCCTGAGAAATCTCCTGTGATATCTCCACAATTTTTCCGTCAATTACCCCAATATCAGCCTTTTCCACACGATCTGGGAAAACAACCACTCCATTTCTAATGACAAGATCCATGCTTTTACCCATTCTGATACCTCCTCTTTTGCACTTTGTTTACTTTTTTAATAAATACCGGCGATTTATTGTGTTATTTGCATTATAGTTTTCACCATAGTATAATTCATTGGTAAAAAAAGACAAAAAAATAAAGTATTTTTATCTGCTCTAGTTAAAAATACTTTATTGATTGGTATATTTTATTCAGTTTTATGTTTTCCCCAGTAAGACTGGTTCATGGTACAGCTTAATATGAGCCGTCTGGGAAGAGTCCGGTACCGTTTTCCCATGAGATATCCCATATATTTAAAACCACTTTTTATAATCACTCCCGGTATCAGCCAGGGCTTCTTTTGTTTTACCAGCCAGGCGCATGTATTTTTCACCAGCCGGATTCCCTCGCTCTCTGAGCGAATTCCACCAAACACTTCCGGATGATCTGCCTGAGATACCGCCAGGTCAAAATTCCGCTTAAACTGGGCGATACAGCCGTAATTATGGGAATGAATCACCTTGGCATCAGCCGCATACGCCACAGCCTCGCCTCTGTACCGCACCGCATTTCCTGCATAGATCATATCTTCATTGAAAATGGTGGTTTTGGTGAATCCGCCTGCTTCCAGGAAAATACTTCTGTCATAGGCACAGCAGACATTGGAGGCAAAAAACGTTTTGATTCCCAGCTCTTTTAAATCTGCCTCTGTCTTAACCCGGCTCTCAGATGGGTAATTAAAGGAACGGGTGTACTGTTCCGCCAGGGCACAGTCAGGATTTGGCAGCTGCCTTGCATATGCCATGACCACCTTTTCCCCGCCACTTCCTGTTTTAACAAACGCGTTTACAAGAGCACTGATTAAATTTTTATCTGCAGGAACCGCATCATCAGTCATAAATACCATGATATCCGCCTTGGAATAGCCGGCTCCTCTGTTTCTTGTTCCGCCATGGTCAAATTCTTCTTTTGTCACATGATGAACTTCCAGATTTTTCACTTGTGCATACTTCGAATCCTTCCAGTAGGATTTCTCCGTATTCATCACAATGATTTTCCGTATGGGATAAGACTGTTCTCCCAGCCTGTGAAAAAGCCGCATCAGTGTTTCGTCAGGCTTATAAACCGGTATGATCACATCAACGGTTCTTTGATCTGCCATCATTTCTTCCATTGAAACTCCCTTCTTTCCTATCAGTAGCGCAGACACGACGTGGAGCAGATACGGATCAGGGCATAGATACTGACAAAGCATTCCAGATACCATGCACTTTTTCTTAAATCCACACCGATTACCAGACGCCGGTCATATATGGTCAGTAACAGCAGGGGCAGAAGGGGAATGAAATAACGTCCCTGGACTCCTGTAATATACGTTAAATTTCTGGGGGTATACCCTAAAAACATGGAAGTCAGAACCAGTACTGCACTTGTAAATACCAGAAACAAGATCCATAGCTTCTGACCGTCCGTCATTTTCACCACTTCCCCCTCTCTCTTTACCACACTGATAAAGAGCGCATACCAAAGAAGGGTAAGGCAGACCGGCGGTACCGTTAAGTTGGGATCTAAATTTCCCAAAAAGCCACCCAGCATAGTCACCAGATAATAGTCATACTGGGTTACCAGGGTTTCATAAAAGACCGTAAATACGTAAAACGGACGCTGCCATACATCGGATAAATTATAACCTGCAGCTTCACTCCACCCCACGTAACTTTCCGTAGCACCTGCCCAGGCAGAGAGAATCAGGCGGTTTACCAGGAAAACTGCCAGCAGCATGACCCCAAGGATACAGAAAAGAGAAATCCAGTAATGTCTATTGGATTTAAATTTAGATTTTGGAATCAGCAGACAAATTCCAGCTGCAGGCAAATAAACGATTTTCCCAGGCTCTAACAGGATCAGTAAAAGTGTAAGAACCAGCAAATCTTTTAATTTTATCTCTTCTTTTTCGTAAGCAAGATGGAAACACCAGGAAAGCAAAAGCATGGACATGCCAATAAATGCAGTATCATAAGAATAGGACGATGCCAGGTGAAGAGTCATGGGCAGGCAGGATACCGCCATTAAAACTTCCTTTTTAAAGGGCATCAGCCGAACAGACACTGCTGCCATAGCTGCAAACGCCAGAAGATTCATAAAACGTCCCAGATACACCAGAGGAATATAACCAAGATGCAAAAGTCTGGCGAGAGTGATCCCTGCCGCCTGAGGCAGATAGACCACAGGAGTAGCATTCACCGGCACTTCCTCCCGCACCGTCTCTGACTGGCTGTGATCAAGAGAAAACAGTTCTGTCAGTATACGGTTGTAGGTTCTCTGACCAGGCTCTGCATAGAGACCTGACACATCATCATCACTTCTGACCAGGACATTCGCCCCTTTTTTCAACCGTTCCTTCTCTTCCGGTGTTGCATGCTTTAAAAAGTCGTCCCCAGCCACCGCCTGTTTTCCCATCATCTGACTGGAGAGGCGATAGGCAGTCACGAAGTGAGCTGCTTCATCGGGTGCAGTAAAAGGTGTTAAAGCAAACAGATAAAAAGTACCCAGTCCGATCACCACCAACGGGAACAGCCACTGGTTAAAAACATCCTTTATCCACAAAAGAAAGGCTAACGCAGCAAGAAATCCACAACCGAAGACAATAAACCACCAGTAAAACCGGCGAACCGGCTCAAATTCCGGAGAAGGAATTCCAACGATGGTTTTCATATAGGTTCTGACGAACAGGAACATCAAAAGCAGAATGCTTCCGGCTGCAAGCCACAAGCCTTTCGTCCTTAACAAACGTTTCACAGTTTATGCTCCTCCTTCTCTATGGCTTCCTCCTTATCAAGCGCCAGCATCTGGATTAACTCCGTCACTCTGCGTTCTAACTGGGATATCTTAATCGACTGAAAAAAGACCTTGGTGAGCAGAATAAAGATCATCAGGGTAAAAATGAAATTAGCTGTGGAATAGGTTCCCACCAGACTGGATATAAAATCAGCCACCTTCGGAAAGACGCTGAAAATCACTAACAGCATGGAAAACATTACCCAGAATATGGAATCCTCTATCCTCATTTTGGAGTGGCGAATCCTTCCCAGTACATAAAAAGTCAGTACCAGGGAAACGCATATCAGTACGCAGCGAAGTAAAAACGTCATATTACGTACCCCCTTCTTTTATCTTCTGTCCCGGATGCGAAAGCTCTGAACCAGTAAAATGGAAAACAGCATCTTTCCCATATACTTTGCCGCATTCAAGGGATTTAAGTAACTCTCTCCCAGTATCCGCTCATCCATGATTACAGGTATTTCCGCCACTCTGGCACCATGGCGGATGAGATAGGAAATGGTATCCGGTTCCGGACCGTAATTCAGACCGTCTGCAAATTCCTTGATCATCTTTCGGCTGAACATGCGCATACCGGAAGTGGGATCGTTTACCTTAACACCGGTTGTAAACCAGATG
Organism: Lacrimispora xylanisolvens; assembly: GCF_002934545.1. Classification (GTDB taxonomy): domain Bacteria; phylum Bacillota; class Clostridia; order Lachnospirales; family Lachnospiraceae; genus Lacrimispora; species Lacrimispora xylanisolvens. The sequence goes on along the minus strand of NZ_PTJA01000001.1, from coordinate 562,889 downwards.
GCACCGCTTAACATCCGGCTGCCAAGCATGCGGAGAGAACGGGGCTTTTTTTCTGTTACAAACCTGGAGCCAATCACAATATCATATCCCTGATCCATCTTTTCTTTCATGGGAAGTATAAACTCCGGGCGGTGCTGACCGTCACCGTCAAACTGTATGGCGTAGCCATAGCCCTTTCTGTGTGCATACTTAAGTCCTGTCTGAAATGCGCCTGCCAGGCCTAAATTCATAGGCAGATCAATGATCTTCCAGCCATGCTTTCTGCAAATTCTGGCGGTGTTGTCCGTAGAACCGTCATTTATGATTACATAGTCATACATGGGATAATTCTCAATGACTTCTCCCACTACCCGCTCAATATTTAAAGCCTCATTGTATGCAGGTATTACTACCAGTACCCGGTCTGTCATATCCTCTGCTCTCTCCTTCCTTTTTCTTTTGTACCAATAACCCGGATCGCCTGTCCCATAAAACACAGCATGAGAATCAGCATCTCAATCATGTAGGAATACGCACCACCGTTAATTCCGCCTATCTTCACAAACTGATAGGAAAGAACAAACGAAAGGAGGCAGACCGGAACATATCCAAAAAATATCAGTCTCTGTTTCTTCATAATTACCAGGACATAATAAAATAAATTCATCACTGCAAAGAATCCGCCCCCCAGGATAATCGCCAGTAGTCCCGGAAGGTAAGGCGCCAGTTCCACATTAAAAACAGCGGAAAGTACCGGAACGCCCATTACCCAGGCTCCGGCCAGAGCAACTACAGTAAGAAACAGGATAATTCCGGACAACTTTCTTAGAACTCCAAGAAACTCCGAAGTCCTGTTTTCATCCCAGAGTAAGGAAAGTCTGGTAAGGAATGGACGGATTACAAAATTAGCTGCAAGATTGATCACGGAGGTAGGCATAAATATTGCCACAAATACAGCATTGTCCGCAGAAGTCATCTGGGAATCCACTGCATACTTTGCCATTGCAAAGATAAGTCCGTCTAAAAATACAGACAAAAACAAAAGGAAGCTGTCCTGTAAAAGCTGTTTGTGCCTTCCTTTTGCATGTACATAATTAATTTCCGTTATTCTATCTGCTGTCCTTTTATCAAACAGCCAGATTCCAACTGCCTGAGAAGCGGCGGCAACCGCAGAAGCGACAATTAAATCCCGTGTCAATGCCAGAGTGCCTAAAAACAGACACACGGAAAACAGGGTTCGCCAGGTCATAGCCTGTCCGGTTAAATAAAGCTTTCCTTTTCTTTGAAATTCCGACTCGTATACATCAGCAAATCCGTCAAGCACCTTATAAAGAACCATGAAGAAAACAACCATGATTTTTTCATAGGTATAGTCGGAAGAAGAAACGAAAACCTTCCATAGAATGTAGCAAATGCCAAAAATCAGCGCCATACCACAGGTAACCATACGTGCCATCCGGTATTCGCCAAAGGTATAGCTCTCTCTCACATCCGTACTCTGAATGGGTCTCATTCCAAAATAGGCCACAAGAAACATCTGCTGTCCGAATGTGCTGAAAGCAAAGCCAAATATGCCTCCCTGATCCGTTCCCACCAGATGATTAACCAGAGCTGTCAGCAGCATGCTGGATCCCGCGTAAACCAGGCTTCCGATCATATTCCATGCCACGTTTTTACGTTCCATTATAGTTCCTCTATTTCATTTCATTTAACAAGTTCTTTTTATTCTACATGATTCGCCTAAAAAAGTAAACCGCTAACGTCTATCTTACCTGCCCATGTTTTTCACAGTTCTGCATAAGTAAAAGAAGCTTTCAATCTTAAACAGCCAGGAAAAGCCTGCATAAAACAGGACTCCTGTGACAATCTGCAACGTCAGTGTCAGCAGAGTTCCATTTACCAGGAACTGCACGCTGTAAACCACACCGCACATGGCAGCCGATAAAAGTAAAGAAGGAAATACATCTCTCCACTGCTGAAGAAAGCTGTAATGAAGAAGCTTCTTATTCGGATAGGCATTGATAAATGTACAGATAAAATCCGTCACTGCTCTTAACGCCACCATGGTATAAATTCCAAAGGGAATGCTGATGATTAACGCCACCACACTGACTGCTTTTTTAATAATCTCCAGTTTTAAGAAAATCTCACTTCTTCCAAGGGCATTGATTGCCTGTAAATTGGCCACATGAAGGGGCCAGGTAGCATAGGCAATGCAAAGGAGCCGGAGCATGGGGACACAAGGTAAATACTGGTCTGTCAGTAAAAGCTTTACCATAGGCTCTGCTACGGCAATCAGTCCTGCCATCATGGGAAAAACAAGATAAGAGCTTGTCACAATCGACCTTCTTACCATGCTTTTTACCCTCTCTCTGTCATCCTGGCAGGCAGAAAAAGCAGGAAGCATAACCGACTGGATCGCTGCCCCTAAATTATTGGCAATGAGTGCAGGAAACTGATTTCCTCTAGAGTATTGCCCCATCATAGCCGAATTATATATTTTTCCAATCACCAGACCATAAACATTGGTAAAAACCGTATCAATGAGGCCAGACATGAGAATCTTCCAGCCATATGAGAATAACTCTCCCGCTTTTTCAATGGAAAATTTAAGACTTGGTTTCCAGGTCTTTAAAAAATGCAGCACAGCCATGAGAAAAAAGCTGTAAAAAAACTGCTGCATGGCAAGTGCCCATAGTCCATATCCTTCTAAAGCCATCAGCACTCCGATGATGCCGGAACCTGCCGCAGCAAAAAGGCTTGCCATACAAAGCTTTCTAAATTCCATATTTCTGGAAACGGAGGCGGACTGCACCGATATGACTGCGCCGAAGAACAACGTCAGGGACAGAATTCTTAACACTGGTACAAACACTGGCTGTCCATAAAAATCCCCGATTGCAGGCGCAGAAAAGAACAAAATTATATATAGAACGAAGGCAATCAGAAAGCTTACGCAAAAAGCAGAAGAATAATCTCTTTCATCCACTTCCTGCTTCTGAATCAGAGAAGTGTTAAAACCACTCTGGACAAATACATTGCCGATGGTAATAAATATCATAATCAGCATGACTTCCCCGGATTCGGACGGCGTTAAAAGTCTGGCTAAAAGTACGGATACAAGGAACTGAATTCCCTGTGTTCCCCCATTTTCCATGACTTTCCAAAACAGTCCGGAAAGCACTCTCTCTTTCATATTTTCCTGGTACATACTGGCTTTTCTCCTCAATCATCCAATTTACATTTCCGCCTTATTGTACTATATTGCCCAATAAATGTAAATCGTATATAGCATTTTCCAGTTAGTTATGTTAAAGTATTATGGAATCACTTTAAAATTTATAATGATTTACAGGAGGTTTTTATGATGCGTAAACTGACACGCGGCCTGGCGGCATTCTGCCTGACAGCTGCTCTTGTCCTGGGACAGGCTGCCCTTACGCGGGCGGACGAGGCATATGGACCGGGTTACAGGAATGGCGTCAGCCTCAGCGACAGCAGTAAATCTGGAAAACAGAGTGCAGCTGCAAGCGAGACTGAGGGAGGCGTAACTACAGAGGAAGCAGAAACCGCTTTGGCAAATGCAGGAATAGATATCGGAAAAGAAGGAGCTGGAGGAGGAGAAGACGGTGTTGTTGATGAAGCGACCCGGGCTGCTCAGGAAGCATTAAAAGCCAATTTCCCACGACTTCAGACCACTGTTATGATTGGTGATGGCAACTGGACACAGCCTTTTGTCAACGATGCCTGGATCACCAACGAGGGACAGGGCTTTCATGGATTATCTACATTTCTCACGAATATCGTAGGAAACGTACTCTACCGGACCTACACATCAGGCACTGGCTGGTCCCCATGGGTCATGAATGGACAACAGACAACCAATTATCCCAATGACGTGAATATTGAAGCCATACAGATGAGGTTTTCCGGTTATGTAAACAATCAGTTCAATCTCTATTATTCAGCAAAATTAGACGACGGCACCACCACGGACTGGGCAAAGAACGGCACCAGTGCAGGAACCATGGGAACCGGACGTTATATCACAGGTTTTCGTATGGCATTCTATGCTAAGAACTCTGCCTTCCCATATAAGACAGATAAGCCACTGATTTCCGCCACAAAAGACGGAATGCAGATTGTTGACGGCGGACTGCGCTACTTTAACGGAGACGGTACCCCTTTTACCGGCTGGGCATGGCTTGAAAATGACCGGTATTATTTTAAGGACTCTCTTCCAGTTGTAGGCTGGCAGTACATCGACGGCTTCAAGTACTATTTTGATTTAAATTCTGGCAAGATGCTTACTGATTTAGAGCCCATCATCGGAAACTCGGGACCATTCTTTATCAGCATCAACAAACAGATGAACTGTATGACAGTCTTTGCAAAAGACGGCGCCAACGGATTCATTATTCCGGTAAAGTCATTCCTTACCTCTACAGGTCCGGATACACCACTTGGAACATTCCAGACACCAGTGAAATACCGCTGGCGGGATATGGACCACGGTATCTTTACCCAATATGCAACCCGTATCTGGAAGGGCTTTTTAATCCACTCCATTCTTTACAGCCGCCCGGATAAGATGACTCTGGATCCCTCTACATATAATTATTTAAGCATTGCGGAATCAGCCGGCTGTATCCGTCTTCTCTCCGGCGATGCCAAGTGGATCTATGATCACTGTGCTCTTGGAACTACGGTAACCATTTACGAATCACCCGTTCCTGGACCATATGAACGACCTGCCATTGAGCAGATCATACCAGATACACAAACCTGGGATCCGACTGATCCGAACATGTAACAGCAGTGTGAAATTTAACCTTTACTTCCGGTAAATGATTTTCGAAGGAAACCATACAGGCCGGGAGTGCGGTATTGAAACTGAATAAAGAACCTGGTCAGAGGAGTAAGTTCCTTATAATACTTTCGGTATGCAGGATTTAATATCTCTTTAAAATCCCTGGTATTGACCTTCGTCTGGTAATAGGTTCGTTTGGATGCACTTATGGCGGCCGCCTTAAAACGGCCGCCTGTTGCTTTGTCAAATTCTTTATAAACCTGTCTCATACGCTCATAATAGGCCTGCTGCTTTGCGGCGTAATTTCCTTTTTTCCCCTCAGCCGTCCAGGAACCGGAGACTCCAACCCGATATACACTCATGGGTTCATCTATATAATAACCATAGCCGTTCGCAGCTGCCATCAGCTGCAAAGGGGTATCTCCGACCGGACAATCTGTATAGTAATCAGGAAGTTCTTTCACGAGTCTTGCAGGAAATGCCATGGAAGACATGGCATACCCCGAAGTTTTATCAATGATCTCTTCTGGCGTCAGTACTGTGGTCTTCCGATATGGCCTCATCTGGCTTTCCGTCACTGCTTTTCCCATCAACTGGATCTTTGCACTATGGATGCAAAGGGTGCAGTCCGGATGGGACTCCATATAGTCCACCTGCTTTTGAAGCTTATCCGGCGAATCAAAGTAATCATCCCCATCACACATGAATATATATTTTCCTCTTGCACGGGGGAAATTAAACGCACCGCTTATGTTATCAATGCCCTGGGAATACTGATTTTCTGTCTGAATCAGAGGCCGGATCTTATCCGGATACTTTTCTGTATATTCCCTGATGATATCCCCTGTCCCGTCCGTGGAAGCATCATCATGAACCAGAATCTCATACTCAAAATTCGTTTTCTGCATCAGAAAGCTGTCAAGAGCCTGGCGGATGAAGGCACCATGGTTAAAGGTGACACAGTTAATGCTGGCCATGATTTCGCTATTTGATCCGTCTTTCATATCTTAGTCCCTTCCTTATCAAGCACCTTCGTTACGTATTCCTCGTATTTTCTGGCAATATACATTTCCTTTACAGGACCGGAAGGCAAAATGTCCTCCCCCTGAAAACACCTTACATGATTTAAGACGCAGTCATATCCCGCTATACAGGAGAATTCCACTCCGCCTGAAAAACGTGGGTTGCATTCCAGCATGGAAAAGGTTCCATCTTCCCCTTCAATAAATTCAAAATTGACACAACCCTGAATTCCCAAGGCACTGGCTGCCTCTTTGCATACTGCTTCCAGAGTTGGATTTGAAAATACCAGAACAGATGTACCTGCACCGTTGGGAGTCCGCAGTAATTCTTTCCGGCAGACAGCTGCTGAACACCCCGTGTCCGCCTGATGCACTACATCTACTGTAATAATACTTCCCTTAAAATAGGGCTGTACCACGTAATTTTCCGCTTCCACTCCGGCAAGAAACCGCTCCATTTCTTCCTGATTATGAAGGTAGGAAAGCCCCTGGCTGCTTCTTCCATTATATGGCTTTACAACTGCCGGATAGGAAATGGATTCAGAAGAAATACCAGCCAGCATTCTGGTAGGTATCATAGTTCCAATCCCTCTTTCAGAAAGAAACTCATAAAGTTTCATCTTATCTCTACAGACCGTTATGGTCTCTTCCGGGGACAGGCATAGCGTCACTCCTGCTTCCTTTAATTTGTTTCTATGACGGTTCCATACATCTACTTCTGCATCGGTTAAAACGATCAGTCCGTCAGCCCCTTCTTTTTTACAGATAGTCAGAATTTCCTCTACATACTCCTCTTCCTGTGTTGCAAGAGGAACCTGATAAAAAGCAGAAACACTGGAAGAGTCAGCAATCCATTCTGCCGGATATATATCGCAGCCGATCACCTTAAGGCCCATATTTTTCAAATTTTTAATAACAATATCAGCGGAAAATGATCCGATTGCGGTTACAACTGCAGCTTTCATACGCACTATTTTCCTTTCTTTGCGGCACTTAAAATAATCTCGCATATCCTGTCCACATCTTCAAGAGGCAGATCTGCATAAAGGGGCAGGGTAAGAACACTGTCTGCTGCCCGTTTGGCATTGGGAAGATCAAGATCCGAAAAACGCTCCCTGTAGCATTCAAAATCCGTAATGAGGGGATAGAAATATTTTCTGGCAAAGATATTATGGGTAGCGAGAAGATCATATACCTGATTTCTGGTCAATTCAAACCCATCAAATGATACAGGAAAATATGCATAATTCTGACTGATTCCCTGCTTTATGGGATTAAGGTGAATTCCGGAAACTCCCTGTAAATGCTCCCGATAACGTTCTGAAACCAGTCTGCGTTTTTCAATATTTTCCTCTACATGACGCAGATTGCAAATTCCCATGGCAGCCTGGAATTCATTCATCTTTGCATTGCCGCCTATATATTCCACGGATTCTTTTCCGGTTATTCCAAAGTTTTTTAAATAATTAAGTAGAATTTCCAGGGATGGATCTTTAAAAGTAACTGCTCCGCCCTCTATGGTATTAAATACCTTGGTAGCGTGAAAGCTGAACATGGATGCATCTCCGTAGGTGCCGATTCCACGATGATTCACCTCTACTCCAAATGCATGTGCTGCGTCATAAATCACTTTTAAGTTGTGCTTTCTGGCTATGGACTCTATTTTATCCACATCGCAGACATTACCATATACATGCACCGGAAGAATCGCTGTGGTTTTATCTGTAATCAGCGCTTCAATCTGATCGGCATCGATGGTGTAGTCGTCGTCTCTGATATCGCAGAATACTGGCGTGAGATTATTTCTTATAATCGCATGGGTGGTGGAAGCAAAGGAAAAAGGGGTGGTAATCACCTCTCCGGTTAAGTTCATCGCCTGCAGCGCCATCTCAAGAGCCATATGTCCGTTCACAAACAGCAGAAGATTTTCCGCTTTTAAATATTCCTTCAGCTGATCCTTTAATCTGTCGTGAAATTCTCCCATATTGGTCATCCAGGCAGTTTCCCAGATCGGTTTGATCTCAGCAATAAATTCTTCGTAGGAAGGCATGGAAGCCCTCGTTACCAGTATTTCTTTTTCATTTGGTATCATTCTACCATTCTCCTCATTTCCCATGCACTGCTTTGTTAAATAGAAAACATCTGTCCAAGCGTTCTGACACGGGTACTTTTAAATAATTTGTATTTTAAAATAGTCTTTATTTTCCCTGCTCTGCTTTTACGGCGAAGGGTTATAAATTCTTCAAACAACTCTCTCTGAGAGGGAGTCATGAACTGTCTGTAAATAGAAAGAAAGGATTTTGCCTGTTCAAACAGGAGACGGTAATTTTCATGAACTTTCTCCTGTCTGCTCATTCTCTCCGACAGCTGTTTCATGCCGCTTTTTGCACCAACCTGATTGTTACCATGCTGTCGGTAGCGAACCAGCGGACGGTCAATATAGGAAATTTTCCCAAAACAGCTTGCCACAAGACCGAGCCACCAGTCATGCATGACACAGGTATCCGGGATTTGCTCCGTCAGATTTCTTAAGGACCGGTTAATCATCATGGTATTGCCTGTGATATTATTTTCCACCAGATAATGGCTGGTGCGGTTATCGTTAACTCCGATCTTCTGGTATCTTGCCATGGAAGTATGAAGTACCGTTCCCGCAGCATCAGTCACAGACAAATCTGAATGGATCAGAATAGGCATATCCTTTCCCCATATCTTTTCCATCTTCCTCATCTCTCTTAAGGTAACCTCTACTTTATCCGTCAGCCAGATATCATCCTGATCACAAAACATCAGATACTCATCAGACACAGATTTTAAAAGCCGGAAGAAATTGTCTCTGGCACTTCCTGATGGTTTTAAATTCTTTAAGCTTTTTATCCGGTCTGGAAACCTGCTTTCATATTCTGAGATGATTTGGGGAGTTCTGTCAGAGGAACCGTCATCGGAAATTAAAATGGTAAATTCCTGATAGGTCTGTCCCAAAAGTGATTCCATCTGTTCTTTTAGATATCTTTCTCCGTTACAGGCAGCCAAAAGTACTGTTATCATTCTATCCCCTCTTTCCCTGTCGTTTACCATGACATTCCCAGAATCTCTGTTAAAAACCAGATCTCAAACATGAGAAATTCCAGGAATGCTTTTGCAGCAAATTCCTGAAACCGGTTTATTTTTAAATATTTTTTATAGTAATGAAGCTTACTTTTATGAAGCAGCGCCTGTTTTTTCAGAATGGAACTAACGGATTTGTCAATGGAGACGGAATGAAGATGGAGATAAGTCCGGTCAAGAAGCAGAAGTGTCCGGTACCCCTTTTTCTTCAACTGAAACCCAAGAATCTTTTCTTCATAATAGAGAAATACTTCCTCATCATAAAGGCCGCATGCCATCATCGCCTTCAAGTCAGCCAGTAAAAGAGAACCAGGAACTGCATCCGCCCACGCACAGCATTCCGTTGCCACAGGTGTTTTCAGTTGAAATGCCCGTTTCCCCGGTTCATCTGTGAGCCACCGTCTAAATAACCGTCGTGTAACCAGCCCTGTATCAAGCAAATCTTCAAACAGACCAGTCAGTTTCCAGCCCATCAGTCCTTCCCTGCCCCTTTGGTCTACCGGCACGGCGGCAGTGACTGCAATACGTTCATCCGTCATAAATGCGTTTTTCATGGCGGTAATCGTCTCCTCTGTAACCATGACATCGGGATTTGCAATTAACACATGGGTGGCACCAAGTTCCCTGTAAGCATAACGGATTCCCAGATTATTTCCATAACCATAACCGCCATTTTTTAAGGAGCCGATCACGTGTACCCGGCCGCCTTCTAAATCCTTTAGTCTGGCAACCGAATCATCTGTGGAATGATTATCCACCACAACAATGGAATCAAGAGAAGTATAATCTTTCATCCCCTGAACCAGTTTTAATGTGGTATCAGCATCATTGTAGTTTAAAATGATACAACTTACATTCATATCTGCTCCTTTTAAGATCCTTTTCTGGAATTTACAAGCTTCATTCCAAAACGGCGGCTGATAAAATCACGAAATGGAGGGCACAAATAGGTGCCATAATTCATAAGATGATAAGCTGCCATATAAAACCGGTTTCCTTTTTCCTTTGGAGTTCCTGCCCATGGGGTTTTCGCCAGATACTTGTCGTAAGCTCTGCGGTAGTGATTTAAATTTCCTTCCTTCCAGGGTCTCTCGTCCCCCATGAAATGAAGAATCGCCGGATGTCTGCCAGCTTCACGGAAGCCATTTTCAGTAATAAGTGCGTACACTGGAGACAGCCGGACTAAATGTCTGTAATGGAAATACCGGTAATTGGTAAAATAATTATAACGGGGAGAAAGAGGTCTGATTCTGCCCTTTAAACTCCCATTAATAGTATCCTGATCGCCTGCAAACAGTTTCCCTCCCTTGGACCTGTAAAAATCAAGAAGCTTCTTTTGAACATTCTCTTCTCTCCACCGGTTTAAGTCAATTAAAAGCACCCCTGAATTAAAATAGGGTTCTTCCGGTCTTAATCCGATTTCTTCTTTAATACAAGGATAAATGGTTGGCTCCATGACAGCGCCTAACAGGAACGGACCCAGATCAGCCTTCCATAATTTTTCCAAAGAAGACAATATCACGGTATCGCAATCCAGATAAAGTACCCGTTCCACATGTTCAGGGAGCACATCTCCTAAAAACAAGCGGGCCATAATGCTTAAATCAAATCCTCCTGTGTCCACCTCGTGGGAAAACCGTTCCTTTAAATTTCCCAGTTCAATCACAGAAAGCTCACGATCAAATTCCTGTGCGATCCCGCATAAGCGGTCTTTTGATTCCCTTGACAACCCCATGGATAAAACCCAGACATCAAGCGTTTCAATCTTTTGATTCCGATCAAGAAGAGAGTAGAGAGAAACAGCAAGGTGTCTGGCAAACTTATCGTTGGAAGCGTAAACTATATTCATAATATCCTCCCCGCATACCAATTTTATCGTTGTATTGTACTATATCTGATTAGAAAAGTAAACAGCCGGCGGCTAGGGGAGGAGGCCCAGTTCAGACTCAGCCATTTTAAAAGCAGACTCAATGACTTTGTCCATATCGTAATATTTATATTCTGCCAGTCTGCCTCCAAAGATAACGCGTTCCTCTTTTTGGGCAAGTTTTTCATATGCCTGATACAAGTTCTGATTAGTCTCATCATTAACGGGATAATAAGGTTCCATACCCTCACTCCAGTCAATGGGATATTCTCTGGTTATAACCGTCTTATCCTGGGTTCCGAACTCAAAATGTTTATGCTCAATAATTCTGGTATAAGGAGTTTCACGGTCTGTATAATTTACAACTGCAACACCCTGGTAATTGTCTGTATTAAGGGTTTCAGTCTCAAACTTCAGACTGCGGTACTCCAGTTTACCAAACTGGTATCCGTAGAAAGCATCGATCATTCCGGTGTATATGATTTTCTCTCCCAGACTGTCATATTGCTCCCTGTTATCTAAATAATCAACAGAAAGCTCTACATCGCAACCTTCAAATAGCTTGTCTGTAATTACGTTGTAACCGCCGATGGGAATGCCCTGATATAAGTCATTAAAATAATTATTGTCATAGGTAAACCGTACAGGGAGACGCTTAATAATAAAGGCCGGAAGCTCCTTGCAATCTCTTCCCCACTGCTTTTCCGTATAACCCTTTACCAGTTTTTCGTAGATATCCGTTCCCACCAGGCTGATTGCCTGCTCTTCCAGATTTTTCGGCTCACTGGTAATCACCTGTCTCTGCTCATGAATCTTTGCTTTTGCCTGTTCAGGAGTTGACACCCCCCACATCTTGCTGAAGGTATTCATGTTAAAAGGAAGATTGTACATTTCTCCTAAATAGTTGGCAACGGGACTATTGGTATACCGGTTAAACTCTGCCAGCTCATTGACAAACTGCCAGACCTTACGGTTGCTTGTATGGAAAATATGAGCGCCATACCGGTGTACATGGATTCCTTCTGTCTCTTCGCAATACAAATTGCCACCTAAATGTTCCCTCTTTTCAAGGACCAGACATTTCTTCCCCTGTTTCCTGGCCAGATAGGCAAATACGCCGGAATAAAGACCACCTCCGACAAGCACATAATCATATTTCTTCATCTTTACTCTCCTGTCGTTTTATAAACTGAATTAATTATACTAGAGTCTTTCAGAAAAGTAAACGCCGGTTCTATATGTGTAATTTTAAATAATCATTGTTTCAATAAATAGATGGGTTTATAATTATTATGAATGTGAGAGGAGATGATATTTAAACACAATGAGTGAGAATAATAATATTCAAACAGCACTTCAGATGATAGAGGCTGATATTAACACAGATGAATCTCTGTCACTGTTAAATGAATTATCCGGAAGTCTCAATCACATAACCGGAAACAGCGGAGAATCCTCATTTTCAGTCAATGATATGGAAGATGAGAAATCAATTTTTGTCATTGCAAGAAGTGGAAGTAAGGCAGCAGGCTGCGGCGCAATACGCCGAATAGACGATTCCACTGGGGAATTAAAACGGATGTATGCAAAAGAACAGGGACTGGGTGTTGGCACTTCTATCTTAAATTTTCTTGAAAATAAGGCACTGGAATTTGGATATAGCAGACTGATCTGCGAAACCAGAAAAATCAACGCAGGCGCATGCAGCTTCTACATTAGAAACGGCTTTCACATTATTCCAAACTATGGGAAATATCAGGGGCGGGATGAAGCTGTTTGTTTTGAAATAAGAATCAGATAACTAAAAGGGATCCTGCCTCAAAAAGACTGGATCCCTTTCATTATCTGATATTAATAAAATAACCGGTTTACTGCACTGAAGATACCCCGGATAGACGCTCTGGTAATGTTGGAACTGATTCCCACACCATAAGTAGCCTTTCCGGTCTTTACATCAAGCAAATGGATGTAGGATGCAGCCTGTGCCCCTGATCCGGAAGCAAGTGCGTGCTCGTAGTAATCCAGCACCCGGATTTCGATACCAAGCTCCTTCTCCAGACCCTTTTGAACAGCATCGATGGGTCCGTTTCCCACACCCTCGAAAACTTTCTCCACACCATGGTCTGTGTAGCGGACTTTGGCAAGGGTTGAGAACTCCACATCTTCTTCTGCCTCTGTAATCTGGCTCTTTCTGAAATGAATGGGTTCCTTCCGTTCGGTATAGCAGCTCTTGAATTCTTCCAGAATCTGCTCTGGAGCAACCTCACCCTGCTTTTCGGAAATTGCCTGAATCACATCGGCAAACTCCTTGTGCATACCCTTTGGAAGCTTGAATCCATAGAAGGTATCCATGACAAAGGCTACGCCGCCCTTGCCGGACTGGCTGTTGATTCTGACAATTGGTTCATACTGTCTGCCAATATCGGAAGGATCGATTGGAAGGTAAGGAACCTCCCAGAATGGATTCTTCTTCTCATGCATCGCCTGCATACCTTTGTTAATGGCATCCTGATGGGATCCGGAAAATGCAGTAAAAACAAGTTTTCCCGCATAAGGGTGTCTTGGTTCCACTTCCATCTTGGTACATCGTTCGTAAACATCCACGATTTCACGGATATTTTCAAGATGAAGTTCCGGATTGATGCCCTGAGAAAACATATTATAGGCAACTGTTAAAATATCCACGTTACCGGTACGTTCTCCATTCCCAAGCAGAGTTCCTTCCACACGGTCAGCTCCTGCAAGAAGAGCCAGCTCAGTGGCTGCAATCCCTGTTCCTCTGTCATTATGAGGATGAACACTTAAAATAATGCTGTCACGGTTTTTGAACCGGGAATTCATCCATTCAATCTGATCAGCATATACGTTGGGAGTTGTCATCTCCACAGTGGAAGGAAGATTGAAAATAATCTTCTTTTCCGGAGTGGCTTCCCAGGTTTCCTGCACTGCCGTACAGATATCAAGTGCAAATTGAAGTTCCGTTCCGGTAAAGCTTTCAGGAGAATATTCAAGCGTAACTTCTCCCTTAAAATCCTGCATATACTGTTTCACCCACTGGGTTCCCTGTATGGCGATCTCCTTGATCTCATCCATCTCTTTGCGGAAGACCACATTACGCTGTAATGTAGATGTGGAATTGTAGATATGAACGATTGACTTCTTAACTCCCTCTAAGGCTTCAAATGTCCTCTTAATCAAATGCTCTCTGCACTGAACCAGAACCTGAATCACCACGTCATCAGGAATCAGTTTCCGTTCTACAAGCTGTCTTAAGAAATCAAACTCAATCTGGGAAGCAGCAGGAAATCCCACTTCAATCTCCTTAAAACCAAGTTTAATCAGAAGGTTAAACATCTCAATCTTTTCTTCCACCACCATGGGCTCAATAAGAGCCTGGTTTCCATCTCTCAAATCCACACTGCACCAGATCGGCGCTTTCTTAATCTCCCTGCACGGCCATTGTCTTTCCGGATAATCTACTACCGGTACCCGCTTATATCTTTCATAATTCAACATGTCTGATCTCCTCCATATTCCTTTTTTGTCTGTATTTTCTTCATAAAAAAATCAGTTCAGGCTTTGGAGTCGATAAATCACGCTGTATTTTTTGACAATGAACAACGTGGGTTTTAAAGGTCTAACCCCATCTGTCATCATTCCTTTGCAATAAAATCACATGCCGTGCTCTGACAAACCACCACGGTAAAGTGTTATGCTATTATAGCACGAGTAAAAATGACTTACAACAAAAACTTTAAAAACCACAGAATCTTTTACCTGCTCATCTGTAAAAGCTTGGTCTTTAATTCCCCTTCCATACGGGCAAGTTCCACTTCTGCTTCTTTTCGTTTTTGTCTTCCCTCTGCCTGAATCCGTACCACTTCATCAAGGGTTGTAATCAGGGACTCATTGGTCTTTTTCAGGGTTTCCATGTCAACGATTCCACGCTCTGACTCTTTTGCCGTCTCAATGGTTGCAGTTTTTAATACCTCTGCATTCTTTCGAAGCAGCTCGTTGGTCATGTCGGTCACTTCTCTTTGTGCCTTTGCAGCCTGCTCTGAATGATTGATTCCGATGGCAAGAACCATCTGACTCTTCCAGAGAGGAATGGTGTTGACAAGGGTGGACTGGATCTTCTCTGTCATTAAGGTATCATTATTTTGAACCAGTCTGATCTGGGGCGCCATCTGAATGGAAATCATGCGGGTGAGCTCCAGGTCATGGATCTTCTTTTCAAAACGTCCGCACATGGCAGACAAATCATTGGCTGCCTGGGCATCCTCCGGAAGACCGCTTTTTGCCGCCCGTTCCATTAACAGAGGGAGCTCTTCCTGCTGAACTTTTGCAAGTTTTCTCTTTCCAGCCAGGATATACATGGTCAGTTCTTTAAAATAAGTGGTGTTTAACTCATACATTTTATCCAGAAGGGCAATGTCCTTTAAAAGCTGAATCTGATGATTCTGAAGGATCTTGCAGATCTGGTTCACATTGGTCTCCGCTGATGCATACTTCGCTTTCATGTTATCAAGGCGGTTAGCACTCTTTTTAAAGAAACCAAAAAAGCCTTTTTCCTCTCCTTCCGTTTCAAAGCTTTTTAACTCTGTCACCACATTGGTGAGCATCTGTCCCACTTCACCCAGATCCTTTGATTTTACATTATCAAGGGCTGACTCAGAAAAATCAGCGATCTTCTTTTGTGCTCCTGCGCCATACTGAAGAACCATATTGGAATCTTTTAAATTAATTTTATCAGCGAAATCAGAAACCAGACGTTCTTCCTCTGGTGTAAGCTCCGGTGCAGGCACTGGTTCAGATACAGGTACTGCCTCGGTCAGTGCATGTCCCTCTTTCACACCTTCTTTCTGATCAAATGGTGTAAGGGTCAGCTGCGGCGCTTCATTTATCATCTCTTCCAAATCTTTGCTCATTCTTTATTTCCTCCTGTAAAATCACTTTCGGCCCATCCATTCTTCTTTAACATTGTCTGGAGTACCGATGCATCCGTGGTAATGTCCATAGCCGTATCCTGGTACAGATCATCAAGCAGCCGTTCAAAAGCCAGATTGATGGTATCAAGAGTTCCTTCAATTTCTTTTTTTGCATTGATAATATTATTGCCTTCTATGCCTGTGCTGTCAAAATCCCGGTAAGCATTCACCAGCTTTACCGTTGTAGGGAGGTAGTAGTCCATAAACTGCTCCATCTCTCCCATTTGATCCGGATGTTTTAAAACAGTGTCAAAAATTCTCTGTATTACATCCTCCAGCATGGATATTTTTCGGGAAATCACTTCGCCCGGAATGGCGTCATTGGCTTCTTTTAATATTCTCAGGTAATCTCTTCCCTGAGTCATCATTTTCTGTAACGCTTGATTTTCCTGGGTTTCATTGTCTGATATCTGTCTCAGTTCTTCCTCTTTTTCCCGCTCCTTTAACGCTTTCTGGCACTCCAGATACTGGTTATATGTGGCTTCGCTTAATATCAGGCAGGTTTTCTGCTCGTCTAAGTGTGCCTGGGGGAAAATACCCAGTCTCATCATTTTCTCCACGTCTTTTAATACATATTCCTTTGATTTGCCAATACTTGCAGCCAGTTCCTCCAAATTACAATACATTCGTTTTTCGGACTGTTTTGCATAGATTCTGGCTCTTTTTAATCTTCCATTTATGGCGATTCCGGAAAAAAGCATGCAGCCGGAAACAATTCCTGCTACCAGTAGAAAGGTAAACGCACCGGCTGCCGCCCATGCGACAGGTTTTAAAATCATGGAAGCAAAAAGAGATATCAGAATCCCAATCAGATCAATCCCAAGAAAAAGACTTCCAAAAATGGTTAAAAGTACTCCGCCCACACGCCCCTGCTGGTTAATTTTAATCTCCTGTTTCCCTGCTCCTGCTAATGAACTGCCTGTACGCTCTTTTACCGTGCGGCTGGTCTGAAACGCCCGGTATCCCGGTTCGTCATCTGCCGCCTTCTCCACCTCACCAGTTTCACCCCTGTTATCCCGTACCGGCGGCTGCGTCCAGCTTTTTGTTCCTTTTGCCAGCTGATTTTTTGCTTCATCCAGGGCAAAATTTACGGAATCGGATATGATTCGGTTCAGCTGGTTAAAATCTCTGGAATCAATGGCACTTTGCACCGTACTGCGGATTTGTTCTCCTAAGTTTGATTTATCTTTTTTATCCATATTTCCGATCTCCCAAAATAAATTTGCAGATAAATACAATGATATCATGAATTGTCTTCATTTACAATGAGACGCCGTTATTAAAACTGAAAAAGTCATTGAAAAACCGGCTGTTATCTTCGGTTTTCAATGACTTTCATTTACAATCAGGAAATGACGTGACCTCTTGATTTCATGACATCAATTACCTGCTCCACGTACTGCTCACATGTTTTTAAATCAGCTGCTTCTACCATGACTCGAACCACCGGCTCGGTACCTGACTGGCGAAGAAGAATTCTTCCGCTGTCTCCAAGACTTTGTGCCACTTTCTCCACTTCCGCTTTAACCGCTTCGTCATCCTGAGCCGCTGTCTTGTCGTGAACCCGTACATTCTTTAATACCTGTGGAAAGATCTCCAGCTCAGAAGCCAGCTTTCCAAGGCTTTCTTTCTTTTCCAGAATTACTTCCATTACCTTTAATGAAGTCAGGATTCCATCTCCGGTTGTTGCATGCTTACTGAATATGATATGTCCTGACTGTTCGCCGCCAAGACAGTTTCCATTGGTTACCATGTTCTCATAAACATATTTGTCACCAACTGCTGTTTTTTCGTAATCAATCCCTTCCCGGTCCAAAGCTTTATATAACCCGAAATTGGACATCACAGTTGTAACCACTTTGTTATTTTTAAGCAGGCCCTGCTCTTTCATATATTTTCCGCAGATGTATAAGATACCATCTCCATCAACTACATTTCCGTTCTCATCAACGCACAGACAGCGGTCTGCATCTCCATCGTAAGCAAAGCCCACATCAGCCCCTACCTCTTTCACAAACTTCACCAGCTGTCCCATATGGGTGGAACCGCAGTTCGTATTAATATTCAAGCCATTTGGCTCGTTGCTGATCACATGAGTCTCTGCGCCAAGTGCATCAAATACATTCTTTGCAATGGCGGAGGCGCTACCGTTGGCACAGTCCAGTGCCACTTTTTTATTTTTAAAGGATCTGGTTGCCGTAGAGATCAGATAGCCAATATAACGGTTTCTTCCTGCTGCAAAATCCACTGTTCTTCCGATCTTATCCTGGGTTGCAAATGGCAGTTCTCCCATCTCTCCGTCTAAATATTTCTCAATCTCCGTGATGACAGATTCTTCTAACTTCTCTCCCTTTTCATTAATCACTTTAATCCCGTTATCGTAGTATGGATTATGGCTTGCAGAGATCATGATCCCGCAGGAAAATCCTTCTGTACGGACAACATAGGATACGCTGGGGGTGGTGGTGACATGAAGCAGATAGGCATCGGCTCCTGATGCGGTAAGACCTGCCACAAGAGAATATTCAAACATATAGCTGCTGCGTCTTGTATCTTTTCCGATAACGATCCTGCATACTTCAGCCGGTTTTTTCTGTCCATAGTACCAGCCTAAAAAGCGGCCTACCTTAAACGCATCCTCAACAGTCAGCGTAACATTTGCTTCTCCTCTAAAACCATCTGTTCCAAAATATTTACCCATTTTATTAATTCTCCTTTATAAATCTGTCGTTATACAATTTGATTTGTAATATACCATATATTTTTATTCTTTTCAATCTAAGGGACTAATGCTGCATATAGAATGGTTCTTGCATCATCAAATTCATAGCTGCAGGTAACAAATGACCACAGAGTTTTAATTGGCTCTTGGGGTGCCTGATAAAACATGCCGTTCTTTGTCATCTCATCCACATACAGGGAAAAGCTCTCATCTGATTCAAATTTTGTTTTTCTGCGTATTCCGCCTGCATCCGTATAAAGCACAGTGACCGGCCGCAAATGGAATTCCTGCTGCGGTGTATAGATCACAATATCCTGATGGGCACGATAAAAAGATTCCTCTTTATACTTTATGATATCCTTAAACATGGAACCATCTTTCATATGATGCCCATAAATTATGTTATGCCTTCCGGAAAAATCAGGTTCACTGTCACAGTCAAGAAATATGGTTCCTGACGGATTCTTTTTTCCATCAAAATCCGTATCCAGGTAAGTATCATTGTTGTCCGTGTGGACGATAGGGTAATCAATACTCGTATCAGCAATGCGGATCCAGCCAACAATGTCAGGATTAATCTTTTTTAGTTCATCAAAAGAAATAGGAGATACATAAGGTTCTTCTTTCTCTTTCTGTGTTTCCGACGGGGCAGTCACGCTCTCTTCTGGTTCCTTTGCCAGCTCAGCCAGGCTTTCATACAGGTTGTCAGAATACTGCCTGTCACGGTAATCAAAGTAAAGCACTCCGGCTCCCACAGCCAGAAGCAGAAATGCAAGTATAAGAATTCCTGTCGACAGTTTTTTTCTGTTCATAGCAATCTCCTGCTTTCTTTTTCATATTCTTCCGCTTTAGTATAGCTTATTTTAATAAAAATCTCAATCTTTTATAAGCTGCGCTAGACTTTTAACGTTTTTTTCTATATACTAAGGAAAGAAAATGTTACTTTGGAGAAAACTATGAAAAATCAAGAGACGATCATTTATGTGAACATGCTGGGTGGATTCTCCGTTACCATCGGAGACAAAATAATTGTTGATCAGAATAATCAGGCTAAAAAACCATGGAGTCTTTTGGAATATTTAATCACGTTTCGTGGCAGGGATATTCCCGTTGATGAATTAATCGATCTGTTTTGGAAAGATGAAGCCAGCAATAATCCTGCTGGCGCTTTAAAGACGCTGATGTTCCGCGTGCGAAAGCTTCTTGAGCCACTTGGGTTTCCCACTCAGGAACTGGTATTTCAAAACAGAAAGGCATATGGCTGGACAAGGGATCTTACCACCGTATGCGACACGGACAAGTTCGAAGAGCTTTGTCTGCAGGCTGATAGCAAGGAATTTCCAGAAGAGACCCGCCTGAAACTGTCAATGGAGGCATTTAACCTTTATAAAGGAAACTTTCTTCCAAAATCCGAATGGGAATCCTGGGTAATCCCGATCCACACCTATTATCATACCCTATATCAGAAATTAGTGAAAAAGATCCTGGTAATGTTAGATGACAGAAAGGATTATCCTACGATGATAGATGTCTGCCAGCAGACAATCTCCATCGATCCTTATGGGGAAGAAGCACATTACTATCTGATCTATGCTCTGTACCAGAGCGGCAACCAGATGATGTCCCTGGAACATTACAAACGGGTAAACGACATGTTCTACAACGAGTTTGCCATCACTCCATCTATCCGCTTTAAAGAGCTGTATAAAATGATCAGCGATAAAAAGCATGGAATCACCATGGATTTAAGCACCATCAGGGAGATTCTTTTAGAGGGCGGAACCAATAAGGGAGCATTTTGCTGCGAGCCTTCCGTATTCCGGGATATCTACCAGCTGGAGGCCAGAGCCATAGAGCGAACCGGCGATTCCATCTTTTTATGCCTGCTAACCATCAGCAATTTAAAGGGTGAGTTATTAAAGCCAGCGGTACAGACCCGTGCCATGGATGAACTGGGCAGTTCCATCCGCAACTCTCTTCGCAGAGGAGACGTTTACAGCCGTTACAGCGTAAGCCAGTATCTGATGCTTCTTCCTACTGCCACCTATGAAAACGGAGAGATGGTTTTAAAGCGGATTATTCAGAATTTTAAAAAGGAATATTCCAGAAAAGATCTGTCCATTACCTACTCTCTGCAAAGTGTTCTGCCGTTTTAAATGAGGTTCTGACACTCTTATTAATACCTACAACAGGAGGACTATGATGTTACAGGAAGATTTTATTACACTGACGCTTCAAAAGCAAAAAAACATTGCGCTGATTGCCCATGATAACGAAAAACATTCATTAATTGAATGGTGCACCGAACACAGGGATATTTTAAAAAACCACACTCTGTGCGGTACCGGCACTACTGCCCGTATGATTACAGATCAGACAGGCCTTCCGGTAAAAGGCTATAACAGTGGTCCTTTAGGCGGAGACCAGCAGATCGGTGCAAAGATTGTAGAAGGCAGGATTGATCTGATCATCTTCTTTTCTGATCCCCTGACTGCACAGCCTCATGACCCTGATGTTAAAGCACTGCTTCGTATTGCCCAGGTTTATGATATTCCCATTGCCAACACCCGTGCAACTGCAGATTTCATCATTACCTCTCCTCTTATGGAGTCTACCTATGAGCATCAGGTAATTAATTTTAATAAGAATATCGCGGACAGAGCAAAATCATTATAGGTTCATTCATATTAGTACAGGCCTTCCTGTTTTACATGCAGAGCCTGTACTATTTGTTTTCCTTATTTTCCTTCTTTTCCAGTAAAATATCTGCAATTCTTCTGCTCGCTTCTCCATCACCGTAGGGATTATCTGCACTGCGCATCCTGTCATAGAGCCCATTATCATCCAATAAACTTATTACGGCTTCGTAAATACGTTCTTCTTCAATCCCAACCAAAAGCAGCGCTCCAGAATCAACTCCTTCCGGCCGCTCTGTTGATTTGCGAAGAACAAGCACCGGTTTTCCCAGGCTTGGTGCCTCTTCCTGTATTCCCCCGCTATCCGTTAAAATAAGATCTGCTCTCGCCATAAAATTATGAAAATCAATTACGTCCAGTGGTTCAATCAGACGAATCCGTTCCTCTCCCTCTAATACAGTACCGGCAATTTCCCTGACACGCGGGTTTAAGTGAATGGGATAAATAACCTTAACCTCAGGATGTGCATCAGTGATCCGTTTGACCGCACGGAAAATCTGTCTCATGGGTTCCCCTAAATTTTCTCTTCGGTGTACAGTCAGCAATATCAGCCGGCTTCCCAAAGACCACGTTAAAAGCTCATGGCTGTAGTCCGCTCTCACTGTAGTTTTTAATGCATCAATTCCTGTGTTCCCTGTGACAAATATGGCAGAAGGATTCTTACCCTCAGAAATTAAATTCTCCCTGGATTTTTCCGTGGGAGCAAAGTGATAGTTTGCAATGATACCAATGACCTGTCTGTTAAATTCCTCAGGATAGGGGGAATAAATATCATAGGTTCTTAACCCGGCCTCCACATGTCCCACCGGTATCTGCATATAAAAACAGGCAAGGGCACAGGCAAATGCCGTGGAAGTATCCCCATGAACCAATACGATATCTGGCTTTTCTTTTTCCAGAACCTCACGAATCATATTTAAAATGCTTACGGTAATTTCGAAAAGTGTCTGCTTTTCTTTCATAATGGAAAGATCATAGTCCGGATTAATTGAAAATGCATCTAAAACCTGCTTTAACATGGATTTATGCTGACCTGTTACACAGACGCAAACCCTTGCTTCTTTCCTGCCTCTCAACTCAATTACCAGAGGGCACATTTTAATGGCCTCTGGTCTTGTCCCAAATACCAGCATAATATTCTTCACGGCACAAAACTCCTTTTATGTTAATTAATTTTGCCAAATCAGTCAGTCTGCCGGTTTTCCAGTATATTCATACGCCAGCATTGCCATAACCTGATCAAAAGATGTGATGCCGCTTCCATCTTCCAGCCCAAATGCCCCGTAATAGGGATAAGCGGTATCCATAATCCTCATTTTTTCCATTTTCTTCAGAGCTTTTCCCTGGAGTTTTTTATCTCCTTCTATTTCCCCAATCATGGCGATCAGCGCATAAACAGCCGTTGAATCATAATTATAACCTTCCACTACCGTTCCATCTGTTTTGTATCGTGCTTTCACACCGCCTGCATCCATTTGCGTTTTTAGCCAGGCTATGGTATCATCCCCCAGCAAACCAGCCTCTGCCAGGTGAAGCAGCGTGACCATGGCTTCTGCAGTATTTAAATCATCAGAAACATATGAGTTTTTATTATAATCATACCAACTGTAATACAGAGGAAATCCTTCACTTATTTTCCCTCCAAGAATTAATTTCTTCGCTGACTCATAAGGCTGTGTAAAACGTTCATCCAGGACCGCCAGCCGGGACATAACCGGTAAGTCTCCATAGCAGAGGGTAAAGCGGTCAGCATATTTTTTATAACCGGAATCATAGAAATCCACATAATTTCTATTGTGTATTCCGTATTTTGCAATTTCGTCTGAATAACTGGTTATTAACTGGTCATAACCGCCCCATAAATCATTGGCAGAGAGCAGTGCACCCAGGATACGAAAATCATCCAAAAGTGAATTCACCTCCGACGGCTTGTCATTGCTGACGTTCCAACTGGTTATACCATTTACCCGCATTACCCCGTTGATATAAGAGAGAATTTTTTCAAATAGCTGCTGATCTTTTCGCAATAACGCATATTCCAGCATCACGCCCTGAGTTTCGCTTAGAACATCGCTTTTTATGGCACTGTCTGCCTCAGGATCATAAATTGTATGAACTCCTCCCCGGTCATCCATGAGATGGTTCCGGACAAAATCCCCAGTCACCTTCCCGCTTCCTTCTGTCAGATCTTTTAAATATCCTTCAAATACAGAGGTCTTTTCAATCGGCTTAATACTCCATGACCGGATCACTCCATGCTCGTCCAGAAACAATGTGGTTGGGATGGCATGAAGGCCAAGCTCCTGACAGGCGGTCATATCTTTGTCATAGTAAGTATCCATGGCAATTCCCTGTTCTGACAGATACCTTTTTGCTGTCTCTTTTGTTTCCTTTTTATTATCTGTTCTATTTATAAGAATATAATTGATGTCGCCATAAACTTTTGAGGTATTTAGGAACTCCCTGATATGAGAAAGTTCTTTTCTGCAATCCGGACACCAGCTGGCCCAGAAGGTTATTATGGCCGGCTTTCCCAGAAAATCTTTCATTGTCACTATGTCCCCTGATTCATTCGTAAAGCGGATGTCAGGAATTTTCTCATTGATATTGCAGTTTTCTGGAAAAATCGCCGTGATATCATCAAGAGAAGTTTCATCTGCGTTTCCCCTCTGACTTTTCAGCAATTCCTCCTTATTGAAATAGTGAGACAGGAAAAGAAGACCCCCTGCAGTAAATACCGTAAGAATGCAAAGGATCATAATTAATATCTTCTCCACTCTGCTTCGCGGAAGGGTCTTTTTCATCCCTTATGTCCCCTTTCCTCATGTTTACTGGGCACCTTTCCTGTCTCTGCAATCTCTTCCAGTTCCAGAATAAGCTCCTCTAAATCGGAATGTTCCGATCTCGCCGGTTCCTTCTTTATCTCTTTCTCTGTTTCTTTTTCCTGTGATATCTTTGGAGATGTCTCAGCGGAAGAAACCTGGTTCTTTTGTTTCATAAAGAGATCGGGCTGGGTATAAGCTTCTGAAACAGTAACAGTAACATTGCCGTTTAAAATGGCCGACTGCATATCAAAAGCATTGGTCATACTTTTATAGCGCTGCTCAATGGCTTTATGTTCTTCTAATTCAAATTGTTTTAATGCAGTCTCTTCCCTGATTTGTTGTTCATTTTTCAGCTGCTGTTCCCAGTCAGAAGTATTTACAAATGTTACAGCATTTTCAAAAATATATTTTATTCCTACAGATGCAATAATTATAAATACAGGTAAAATATGGAAATGATACCGATTCTGGCTTTCAACCATAAGATGCATGGCTGCTGTCCCTAAATAAACCAGAACCAGAACATAAAGAGAGGACGCCTTTCTTTGCAGCAGATAAATCAAAGTCAGAAAAGAAAAGAGCACAGCCACCATATAAACAATCTGGCTGGCGCTTTTTGCCTGATTGAGAAATACTGCCCTGTCTGGAGTCAGTTCATTTTGCTCTTTTAAGAAAGCCAGATTCCAGTCAGCCCCATAATTATCATTTTCCCACAGCAATTCGTATTTTTTTATAAACAGGTTAAATAATCCCCCCGGCCCTGCAGACAACCGCTTAAATGCCAGATTCCGGCAGGCAGTCTGTGCTTCTATGGGCGAACCGGTCCGTTCCAGATTCTCATATAAGTACCTGGAATCTTCTTCATTCCATCCCCCGCCGGATTCCTGATTAAGTCCCACCAAAAGATTATAGCCAAAGGACTGGCTGAAGGAGGGTGTTGATTTATTAATGGTGAGTTCTATATCTGTATTAAGAACACTGGATACCGCCATATAGGCCAACACAATGAGCGCTGCCCTCATAAATCCCCTGGCCAGAAATCTTACCCAGACAGAAATGCTGTTGAGTGGTATTTCCGGTAATTTGGACTTAAGTGGAATCAGAAATATAAGGATTGCAATTAATAATATTACGGCCATTGGACGGATTGCCGCAGTTACTGCAATCAGACAGCCAAGGACAATATGAAGAAGAACTCCTCTGATCCCATGCTTAGTGGCACCATCATAATCCATGACCAAATGAAGAAAAAGCAGCACACACAGGTATAAGAAAAATGTAAAGGAGTATTCCGCTGCAAGCATATTGACGTAAAGGATTTGAGATGGCCAGAATGCCGAAGCTGTAAGTGCTGCCAACCCTGCCATTCTCCCACCCAGCTTCCTGGCAATCCTGTAAATAAGAAAAACCGTTCCAACGGAAAACAAGACATTGGCTATCTGTCCGTTTAAGATGCTGGTTCCAAATACAACAAAAATAGTTTTTAAAATATAGCAGTAACCCAATATATGGGGAAACATCCCAATGTAGTTGCAATAACCTTCTCCCTTTTCCTGCAGAACCCCTTCCTTTAACATTTTAGCTATCTCGTAATAGGTTTTATAATCAGATGCCGGTTCCATAGGCAGATTCCGTATGACGAAACGTCTGGCTGCAAATGCCAGAACCAGAATAAGAATGACGTAAATTACTTCCATCGCCAAAAGGTAATTATGATATTTTTGAAGCTTCGCAGTGATGGAAAGTCTGGCAGACAGGAGCGCCAGGAAGTTTACTCCTGCCCAGGTAAGGAAGAAGATGAGAATGAGCATCCCTTTCATTGCATAAGGATATTCCTGATTTCCCTGTGCATCGGAGACGCCTGCAATCAGGATGTACCCCATGCCTGCAATTGATAACGCAATACAGAAATGATAAAACCAGTTTTTCTCCAATCTCATCCTTATCTTCACCCCTTTCCAAAATTATCTGCCTATTCTTCATTCTTTTTTCTGTATACCCGTATCCGCAGCAAAATAATGATTACGGCAAACAGCATTAAAAACATAGCTGATGTTGCAATGACTGTAAAAACAAGGGATTTCTTATTCCGGACCAGTTTCTCTGCCAGAGTGGGACCTTCCTTCACTTCCTCAGCTTTTATAAACTTGAGAGTGGTGATATTCTGATTGGCATCTATCACCACACAGTCCTTTTTCAATTCTTCTCTTTTACTGCTGTCTCTCAGATAATCCTCAAGGTTCTTAAGGGTATCCTGGCTGCTTCCTGCCAGCACCAGCAGAGTCCGGTTAAGGGAATAGGGGGATTTTAACAGCTGCATAACCCCGATCTTTCCTGCATATTCCCTGGACAAAATCAGCTGATCATTGCTCTCAAAGGAGTTACCATCCTGAGAAAACTGAAATGCCAGATTGTTATTCACCTGGGCTAAAAACGTATTCCCAGACAGTGTACCCGCCGTAATGATGTTATAATCCCCATCGTCTTTATTAAATTCACCGGCCCGTTTCACAAGTATGGTTCCGTAAGGTTTTGCTTCCCTCCCATACATTGCCAGAGTCTGCCCCAGCAGATTCAGTTCAACAGGAGTTGGGTTATCACCAATTACCAGCAATACGTCATTGAATTTTCCGTTCCGGCTAAAAGGTGAGACTCCGGAATCAAAAGACAATCTCATATCTGCTGCAGGCGGCAAAAATATGGCAGATTCTCTGGATACATAGGCCCAGGGCATATCACTCTGCCTGGGAGTACAAATTAAATCAGGAATTTCCAGGTCAAATGCTATTTTCAAACTGGCAGCAGACGTTCCTATGACATCAGCTGGCATTTCAAAGTTCAGTTCATCACCGGACGCCTTTTCCTGGCTGAGGCGCTTGCTGGCGCAGGGAACATCACCCCAGAAAACAGTGATCAGAGATCGTTTAAAATCCAGATTTTCACTGTAACGGAACTTTAAAACTACCTTACCGCCCTGTGCCAGCACAAAATCCCTGGAAACAGGAAGGTAGACATATTTTTCCTGATGAAACGGCCCTACAAAGGAAAGTCCGCTTCCCATAATATCCTCCAGAGTGTAATTCCAGGCAGTCAGATCACTTTGTTTTGCCGCGTTTACCGCCTGCTCCCCGCTTCCCTTTTCCACAACTGCAAGATTTCCGGTTTCCTGCTTCCGGCGGCTTTCATCCATAAGCATGTCAGCCGCTTCCTTTAGACTTGAGTCATCGTTTGATGTAATCAGCAGAAGGGGCTTTAAATTGGAATCATCAATAAAATTAACAATTGCATTTCCGGATGAATCCGGCGCCTTTGTCATTTTATCTTTATACTCGGCAGGAAGATTGTTATAATCCGATATGAGTATGGTATCGGAAGGACTATTGGACTTTAAATCAGAGATTCGGCATAGTTCAATTTCATTTCTTTTTCCGGTCTGCTTACTTAAATCCGCCATCAGGCTCATGGCAGCAGCTACTTCTCCTGATGCAGCTTCATCAGATACAGCAATGAAAAGTCCCTTTCCAGTGGGATTATAAGTTGACATAAATGGATACGGATAAAATGAAATCCTGTGCTCAGGATCCCTGCTTTCATAGCCGCATCTGATATAAGATGTGTCAGCAATACCCAGCCAGTTGGCATCCGAATAATCATCGACGCAGCCCTGCTGATCAAACAGTCTGGCATAAGCAGATATAGAAAAGGAATTATAACCGGAACGAACCTGATCCATGGGGATTTTCACATACAGAATCTGGGAATTGCCGTCTTTATATTCCAGCTTATTAGACTGGATGGGGACATCATTTATTGCAAAGGTAACAGATGAGGCAGCGCTCTCAATGAGCTGGCTTACATCATACTGAATTTTTGCATATACATATTTTGTATCCCAGTAATCCTCCACATAAAAATACAGATCCGTGGAAGAATAAATGCCTTTTAGCGTTTTCCTGTAAAAAAAGTTGTCCTGGGTATGACTGACCGGTTCATATACGGGCTCATTCTGATCTGGTAATGGAGCAGATTCAGGCTCTGCAACAGGAAGAAGATGGATCTCATCCTCTTTTTTGGAGTCTGTCTTTTCAGCCTGTTTTTTTCCACGGGTATTACTAACTGCCGCAGCATTGACATTTAATGCGTACGCTGCCAGAGGGGTTATCGTCAGGATAAACAGCATCAGACAGACTGCGGATATTTTTCCCGGCCTCTTAATTTTCTTCTTAACTATATCCATCAACGTTGTCATAGTCGTCTCCTTATTTTCAAACCTGCTTCGTATTTTTTACGGCTTTCTCAGTCATTTCCTCAAAGCGTTCCGTCTTGTCCCAGACAACTTCTTTTTGATAGAGCGCATCCCGGATTCCCTGAATCATGCCATTTGCTACAACCAGAACCCACATTTTTGCATAAGTAAACAGCATGACAAAGGTGAGAAGTATATTATTAATATTGAATTCATTTCTTTCCACCGATAAGGTAATTGCTACATTTAAAACGAACAGCAAAATTGCCATTTCCCACAGCAAAGAGGAAAATCCCCCTAAGGTCACATGACCAAGTCCCAGAATTCCAATGACAAAAATAATATCCGAAAAAATGAGGGAGCTGAACATCAGTAAGTAAACCAGGGCGTAATAGATCACATCCAGCCTCATGATTCCTGCATGGGGATCAAAGGCATATTTAAAATTACTTTTTAATACATATAAATTGCCTTTTACCCACCTGGTTCTCTGCTTAAACCATTGCTTCAGTTTCTGTGGCTCCTGCTCCCAGGTGACTGCCTGAGGAATAAATTTAATATAATAGCCCATTCTGTACAGACGAAAACTGATTTCTGTATCTTCTGCTAGTGCATTTACATCCCAGCCACCCATCTGGTCAATTAATTCCCGCCTTATTACGTAATTGGTTCCGGGAATGGTGCACAGTTTGAAAAAGAAAAATCTTCCGGCCTGGTTCATGCACTGATAAGCCAAAGTTTCAATGTTTACAAATCTTGTCAGTAAAGATGCATATTTATTTCTGGTTCGGAACTTACCAATCACCGCCCCCAGCTTATCGTCTGACATCAGATTTTCCACAAGAATCTTAAGAGCCTGCTTCTCTGGTGTATTATCTGCATCATAAATGGCAATGACAGAACCGGAAGCCACTGACAGGGCAATATTTAACGCATTGGATTTTCCTTTCCCCCCCACTACCCGGTCTGTATTGATGACGATAATTTTTGCAGACGGATTGTTATGCTGAATGGTTTTTAAAACCTGAGCGGAATCATCGGTAGAGTTGTCATTAACAACGATGATCTCATACCGGTCCTTGGGATAATCAAATTTTATCAGTGCCTCCATGGTTTTTTTCAGCACAATACTTTCATTATGGGCAGGAACCATAACCGTTACGATTGGGTACTCCAAAACCGTATGATGTCCATCCGTGCGGTACATTCTCATAATGTAAATATAACCGCCTATAGAGAGCAGAATATTTATAAACAGCAGCCCCCAGATAGCAAAGATGGAATAGATTGCAAGAATATCAATAAATGACATGGCACTCTCCCTAATCATGAAAGAAATAATTTTTTCTGTTCTTTAATCTGGCCCAGAAAATCAGGAACACAAAAAGTATGGAAGTAAGTCCTACCGCAATCACCAGTCTTCTGCTCTGGGTCGTCAAATCCCGTGAAAACCGCTGAAGCATATTACGGCGATAATTGTATTGTTCCGGATAAACAGTGGGGGTAAAGCTTAAATCCATTTTTTTCTCATTCAGAATTAAATCTCCATTTTTATAAGTCATCAGCTGTTTGTCCAGCCAATAGCTGTGCTCCACATCCCAGAGACTTTTTAAAGGTACAAAGGAGCTTTGACAGACTTCCACTTTTCTTTGGATCTCCTCAATATCCTCGTCCAGACCAATGGGTACTGCAGTCGAATAAACGGATAAATAACTGACATTCGTATCATCCACAGGAATGGATGCCCCGACCCATTGATGTCCGTCTTTATAAACCTCATTGTGATCCATATCTTCCTTACTTAAATAAGAATCCACCTCATCGGAAGAAAAAATTGTTTTAAAATGACTCATAATTTCGATGGTATCTTTATGAAACATCCAGTTTTGTGGTACTTCTAAAGCCAGTGGATAAACTCCCTGTTTGTTGTATATGGTCATTGCCCGGGCAAGATAATCAAGCATTACCTCTTTATCCAGCGGATTCATCTGGTCAATGGGGGCGTTAATAATTACTGCACCGCCTCCAGCCTGGGCGAATCGCAATACTTCACAAAAATGTGTCATGGAAGGATAGTCTCCGTTTACATACATAGGCATCACAGAGATCACAAATGGAATTTTTCTCTCTATCATCAGTTTCACTGCCTGTAACAGCTTTTCTGGATCTTCATAAGGGTAGACTTTGTCAATTAAGATGTACTGGGCAAATATGTGAGGATTACCGTTATACGGCCATTTCCACTTTGAAACCTCTCTGGTCATAGCCGCCCGAACCAATTGACTGCTTCTATCAGCAACAGGGATATGGGTTAATCTGCCATCTTTTGCGCAAAAATATCCATTTTTATGATCGACTGTTACTATGCCATTTTGGTAGGAGGAATTTTTCAAAAATATAAAATAATCTTCTCGTACCAGACCATGTTTACTTTCTGAGCCATAGAACGAATATTGCAGCTGTCCCACAGTGCTGTTTAACAGTTCATACTGATCGGACCTGTTTGTGCTATCCAGATAAGTTTTGAAATACTGATTTCCTATAAATAAAATATGGGGTGATTCCATTTTCCCATCAATTGCGCTTCTGGCTTCATATCGACTTAGTCTGCTGGTAAATCCAGGCGGACTCTGTTCTAAATCATAGCAGATCACATAGGAGAACCCATCCAGATACTCCATCCCCCAGGAAGCCGGGCCATAGCTGATTTTAAAGCTTTGAAAGGTCAGGAGTTTTACAAGATCCTCCACCGCAGCCTTCGTATTATCATCAGCATTATCCTGATAGATAATCAGGATATCTCCTTTTGGCACCTCTTCTGCCAGGGAAGACACCGTTTTTCCCAAACTGGCAAAAGAAATCAACAGGAATCCCACAATACAAAATAAGATTTTTTTATACATCATACTGCAGTTCATTTTCCACCCTCTGTTTAAAGAGAATCATATTGTTTTCATAAATCTCTTTTTCATATTCCAGACTTGCCATCTTTACTTCTATCTTGATTGCTTTATCAGTAATGCCGCTAAAAGCATCCCGTTCAGAAATCCGGTTTCTGATCCTCCTCATTGCTATCTCACTACCCTCTTTGCCGCAGGTCAGTATAACAGCCAGAGATCCTTTATTATCAATGGAATAGGTCTTATCTTCCACCCGAACCGTATCTACCACAAGTTCAGCCAGTCTCTGTATTACAAGCTCATAATTTTGCCTGGACAATACGCTTTTTAGCTCCGCTTCATATTTCAGCATGATTATCATAAGGGAAAGGGACATCTGGTTTCTCTCAGCATAAGCGGCCAGAACATTAAGATCATTGTAAAGACTTCTCAGATTGTAGAGTTTTGTCAGCGGGTTCAGCACAACCAGTTCATCTACCTGCCTCCTTAACATGTCATTTTCAAGCTCCAGTCTGTTGGTTCCTGATACGAACAGATACATGGCTGCAGCAGAAATAAGGGGTATGAGAATCCAGATATAGCTGTAAAACGGAATTTCAATATCATAGGATAAGAATAAATACAGCCGGTAAGCAGTATAGAAGGTGACCTCTATTCCAGCCAGTACAAGGGACAATGAAAACAGCTTAAACCCTGAAAATAAAATCACGAAAAATGTTCCAAGAAGCATGATAACCGCTTCAAGCATGGTGGATTTTTCTGAGTAGCTGACTACCATTGCTCCTGCAAATAAGCAAAACAACAAAATTACCAGTCCAATATCCTGCAAAAGATAACCAAACGAATGTCTATTTGTCATTATTTTCCTCACATTTCAAGCACATATGCTGGTTCTAAACGATTCTAAGCTTATGAAGCAACTCCCCAAACACACAGTAGGTCATAATATCAATTGACAGCCCCACCAGAAACAGCCTCTGAGCCATCTCGGCATCACCGCTGTTAACAATTACTAAAATGGACTGAGAGAGTAAAAAGGCCAGAACCATAATAAGCATATCCAAAAATACTGTATTTCTTCTGTCTTCCACCCTGCGCAGGGAATATCCTTTATAAAATAAGATAATAACCGCAAAAGTCAGCAGAATTAAATATCCCACCGTTTTTGGAGCGGATAATTCTTTAAAGCTGCTCCATAAAGACCAGAAAAGGCTTTTTGCTTTCTTTGGAAATCCTGCCTCTTTTTCATAGTTTCCGCAATTACTTCTTCTCATATCCATCCCTTGTTTAATGGAAACGTCAATCATACCAATCAGGCTGTCCGGATGGCGTAAATAATAAATTCCAATGTCGGGAATGGTATATTGATCCATAAAGCCATGGTATAAGGAACTGTCACCGGATCTTACAAAAGGCAGATAATCATAGGCAGATGCATCCGCCAGCAATTCGTAGGAAGGATCAATGTTAAATTCCGTAAGAGTCTTCGCCGGATCGGCAGAACTGAACAAAACGCCTCTTGTCATGGCGTGTAATTTACTGGTTTCATTAAAATCAGATGGGTAGCCCAGAATACAGACAAAGGAAAGCATGCTTAGTAAAAAAGCGCTGGCTATACAGACGCCTCCCCAGATAAAGCTTCTGCGGACCGTTACCAGACGAATCATCGATATAGCAAGAATAAACCCCATCACCGCACATTGTCGTCTGGAACTGACCATTATACTCCCCGATATCACAATCAGAAACAGGGCGGACAAATCTTTGTAACCAGACCTCTTTTTCTGAAACGACATATATCCTCCCACACAATAAAGTATGGCAAGAAACCAGATTGCCTCCGGATAGAATGAATTAAAATAAGTCATATAACCTACATCTGAGAAAATGATCAGCCCCACTCCTGCAATCAATGCCCCTTCTGAAAAGGTTTTTACCCGTTCACAGCTCTGCCGTATTATAAGGTACAGGGCAGGAAGATACAGCAAGAAATAAATCAGGGCTAAAAATCGGATATCAAAAATACTGTCTCGCGTAAACAGCTGATCCAATGCTTTTGCTGCCCTGAAAAAAATAAGCTGACTATTCCATACGTTCCCCTGAACTTCCTCTCCAGATGCAACTTCTGTATAAGTTTTTATAAAATAATCTCCATAGTTGGTATCCGAATCTTTATTCATATAGTAGAAACCGGCAGATTTCATAATTCCATCTGTGGTACCATCATTTGCAACGCCAAGATAATTTGGCAGAAAAAGAATTATGATGGTAATCAGTGCTGCAATGGCTGTTACACCAGATGCAAGAAGGGCAGGAGAATATTTCCCTTCCATAATGGAATTGATTTTCCCTATCTTTTTTCTTACTCCCTGCAGTAGTTTAATAAAGAAGTTGATATATGGAACAGGACCTTTGTCCTTACGATTGTTCATGCCTGATCTCCGTTAAATGGTTTACCTCAATGGCATATCTGGGCCGTTCTTTCACTTCCACATAAATCTTTCCTATATAAGTGCCAATAAGTCCCACAGATAAAAGCTGTACACCACCGATAAACCAGATTGATAAAATGGTAGAAGTCCAGCCTGCAACCACTTTTCCAGTAATATAGGAATAAAAGGCGTAGATTGCTGCGCATATACTGAACAACACAATCCCAAGACCTAAATCGGTTATCATCTGGATGGGTTGTATGCTAAAAGATGTAATTCCTTCAAACGCCATGGAGAACATCTTGCCCAATGAATATTTGGATCTGCCAGCAACCCGGGATTTCCGGTCATACATGACTGTAGCTGATGGATATCCAATTAAAGGTACAATTCCTCTTAAAAATAAATTTCGTTCCTTATATAGAGAAAATTGCAGCAGCGCACGTTTGGACATAAGCCGGTAATCCGCATGATTATAAACAATCTTTATCTTCATCAGCTGCATCAGCCTGTAAAAGCCAAGAGCAGAAAACTTTTTAAATAAAGTATCTGTATCACGCCTGTTACGAACTCCATACACGATATCATTACCCCGAAGGTATAAATCCACCATCTCTTCCATAACAGAGACATCATCCTGTAAGTCCGCATCAATTGAAATAACCATATCAGCATAATTCATGGCTGTTAAAAGACCAGCGGTCAAAGCATTTTGATGTCCTGTGTTTCTGGCAAGCTTAAGACCAAAGATCATGGCTGACTGTTTCCTGAAATTACAAATTAAATTCCAGGTACCATCCTTACTGCCGTCGTCTACATAAAGAATAAAACTGGTTTTGTCAACTTTTCCAGATTTCACCAGTCTGTTCATAATATTTATTAATTCTGCATTGGTATACAAAAGCGCCTGTTCCTCGTTATAGCATGGCACAACAATACAAAGTTTGTTCATATGCCGCACTCCTTTCGGTAACAAATCATATCATAAAGCCTTTATCTGGTAGTTTGCCTGAAAAAGGAGGTTTTTAACCAAACCATTGATAAATAGCTTTATCCATGACTTCTCAAAAGGATTCAATATCCATTTAATGTTGGGAAAATACGAAAAGAAATGACTTTAAAACTACCGAATGAGCATCGGCAGTTTATCGCAAATAATCAGTTAAAAGAAAAATAGCAGATAAAAATATAGAATGAATCGCAATATTTACATTTCTTACTTATGACTCTTACCAAATACTTGTTCACACAGAGTTTTATACTCCTGATAAACACCAAAATTTTCTAATTCAATTAAGAGATCGGCTATATTCAGATAGTACCACGCATGCTGGGCTTTGTCCTTTTCATTGAAACGCTTCCAGATCTCATCACCTATAAGAAGGTAATCTCTGGCAGTTGATCTGAGATTACTAAGCTTGTCTGCCAATACAAGAATCTTAATCTCCTCTGAGGCATGTTCCAAGTGCTTTAATGTGGCACTCTTACGTTCTTTCCAGCTTTTTGTTTTGTCTTCCGTTTCTTCCATAACCAGATGTGCCACACGGCTTCCAAATTCTTCTTCCAGCTGTGATTTCGTGACTCCCGCATCTTCAATCACATCATGAAGCAGCGCAGCGCATATGAGTTCCTGGTCAGCAGTCATCAAAGATACAATTACTGCTGTCTCCAAAGGGTGGACAATATAGGGGATGTGAGTTCCTTTCCTGCAGGTTCCCTCATGGCACTTGGCCGCAAATGCAACAGCTTTCTCCACCATACCTGATCTCCTTGTCTTTTTTTTTATATTAGCACAGATTTTGACTATTTAACAGACCACATTTCAAAATAACTTAATTATTTAAACTATTCATATTAATAAGATTCGCATTTAGGCTGAAAATAGGGTATAATAATGATTTAGATTAAAACAGCCTTAGGCTTTTTAATAATACAAAAGATAAAAGAGGTAAAAAGTATGAAAAAGAAATGGTTAATTCCTGTATTATGCGTGGCTTCTATCAGCCTGTCTGCCTGCGGCAGTAAAGCTTCCACGACTGCCCCTGATAATTCCCAGGTGGAAAGTTTAAAGGCCCAGGTAGAAGAATTAAAGCAGGAAAATGCTGATTTAAAGGCTCAGCTTGAAACAGTTCCGGAAACCACAGTGGAAGAGACAAAGGCAGTCCAGAACGGTACACCCATCGCCATCGGAGGCGTAATTACCACGGATGCCATGGAGATCACAGTGAATAAAGCGGAACTATCCTATGATGTTCTTCCAGATGATACTTCGGGATTCTATACCCATTATGCAGCTGATCCAGGCAATGTTTACATTCATCTGGATCTTGATGTTAAGAATCTGGCTAAACAAAATTTACCCTGTGACGAAATCATAACAGCTACCGCTGATTACAATGGAGGCTATACCTACTCCGGACAGGCAGTTCCTGAAGATGGAAACACCGGTTTTACCTATGCCAACATTACATCCATTAAACCTCTCCAGACATTAGGAGTACACTTCCTGTTTCAGTGTCCCCAGGAAGTCGCTGAATCCCAGAATCCTCTCTCCATTACGCTGGAGCCTTCTGGTACAAAAGACAGCTATGTTCTGACTATCAGATAACTTAAAAATGCGCCCATACGGGCGTATTTTTTATACATTAAATGCTTTTAAATACACGTGTACCGGTCTTATCGTAAGAATAAATTAAATTATTACAATTTATCATATAAACTTGTAAGATCCCCCATTTTCTGCTATGCTAGGTAACGGAATAATTATCAGGAGGAATTTGAATTCATATGACTCAGTATAACAATCAAACCAGGCCGGATCGCCGCAGGACAAGCTCCGGATACCGGCGTGACAACGGAAAAAGCGGTTTTCTTTCGGTCCTTCTGTTTTATGTGCTTCCTTTCATCGTAATTAACGGAATTATCTTTTTACTGGTAACAGCCCGCCCGAAGGCAGAGATTACCATTGGTGAAAGCAGCGATTTTATTTCTACCACGATGGAATTAAAGGTGAAATCCCTTCTTCCCATA
Source organism: Lacrimispora xylanisolvens (assembly GCF_002934545.1). Lineage (GTDB taxonomy): Bacteria > Bacillota > Clostridia > Lachnospirales > Lachnospiraceae > Lacrimispora > Lacrimispora xylanisolvens. Next base: position 526,264 of record NZ_PTJA01000001.1, on the reverse strand, counting down.
AAGACTATGGAAGTTTCCCTGGACAGTACCCCCATTGAATTAACCAAGACAGGGGGAAGTACTTATAAAACCACATTAAAAAATAACGGAACACTGGAAGTGAAGCTGACTGGATTTAATAAGATGAAGTCTGTTTCCTATGAAACAGTTAATGTTCTTGATGATACTCCTCCTGCTGTGAAAGACAATGTTCTTGATAATGGCATTCTTTCATTCCGTCTGGAAGATACTCAGTCTGGTGTGGATTATTCCTCCATTACGGCCTCTGATGAAGATAATACGGATATCCTTCCTCTTTCTATTGACCGCAGTACCGGACTTGTGACATTTGAAATTAAGAAGGAGAACATCACCATTACAGCCAAGGATAAGATTGGCAATGAACTTCATGTTACCTTTACCCCTCAGGGAGATAGTTTCGAAGATGCTGAGATGAAAAACGAAGAAGCTGCAGAAAATGGAGACACTGCTGACACAAATACTTCCTTAGAAACCGATGCTGAAGATGAAACAAAAGAAACAAAATCAGTAAGCGATACAAAATCAACCAACGATACAAAATCAACCAGCGTTACAAAATCAACTAACAATACCAAATCCACAAACAGTACCAAATCCTCGAAAGAGTCTGTTAAGAGTACAGACACTACGAAATCTACTTCCAAATCAAATACAGGCAAAAAGAAATAATCTATTTGCTTATACGGCAAAAGCCGGATCCATGTTCCCTGTAAAGGCACGGATCCGGCTTTTTTATTTTCTTCCATACAAAAGCGCTAACTCTCTGCACTTAAGCACAAGATCTTCTGTTATCTCACCTGGTTTCAAGCGCCACTTCCAGTTATTCCCAAGAGTAGACGGCTCATTGATTCTCCCGTTCCTGCCCGTTCCCAGATAGTCCTGCACCGGTATTACTGCAAGATTTGCCACACTTGCAAGGGCCAGCCTGATGAAATCCCAGTGAATCTCCTCATAAGGGGTATTGTAATTATTTAAGTATCTGCGGCTGAAATTCCGGTCTGCTTCAGAAATGTCCTCGTACCAGCTTTTCAGGGTCTGGTTATCATGAGTGCCGGTGTAAACAACACAATTTTTCGAATAATTATGAGGGAGATAAATGCTTTCCCCATTGGCATCAAATGCAAATTCTAAAACCTTCATTCCCGGAAAACCTGTTTCAGAAAGCAGATCCAGTACCGATGGTGTCAGAAATCCCAGATCTTCTGCAATGATGTCAAGATCACCGAATCTCTCTTTTAGCTGGGTAAACAGCTGGATTCCCGGTCCCTTTTCCCAGGTTCCCACCATGGCATCTTCTCTTCCTGCAGGTACGCGGTAATACTCATCAAACCCCCGGAAATGATCCACTCTCACCGTATCATAGAGGCAAAAGCTGTATTCCAGTCGCTTCATCCACCATTCATATCCAGTCTCTTTATGATAGTCCCATCGGTAAAGTGGATTGCCCCACAGCTGGCCAGTAGAAGAAAATGCATCGGGCGGACAGCCGGCTACTGCCTCCGGATATCCTTTTTCATCAAACTGAAACAGTTCCGGATGTCCCCAGGCATCTGCGCTGTCAAATGCCACGTAGATAGGCAGATCACCAATAATCCGGATTCCCTGTTCACCGGCATAGGCCTTTAACTTCTTCCATTGTTCCCAAAACTTAATCTGAAGAAATATATAAAAGCCCATTTCATCAGCAAGCAGTTTCTTATAATGTACAACTGCCTCTTCTTTTTTTAAACGAATGTCCTCTTCCCAGTGAATCCAGCTTTTTCCCTGAAAATGATCCTTTAATGCCATAAAAAAGCAATACCACACCGTTTCCTCACTCAGCGTTTCTGAGATTGCTTCTGCAGAATTCCCTTTTTCTTTCCAGGATACATATGCCTGCTTAAGCAATGGATAACGGTTTTCATAAATCTTTTCATAATTTACAGATGAGGCATCATCACCAAAATTCAGTAAATCGCACTGGGTGGCAGATATTAAATCCTCTCTGACCAGTTCCTCCAGATCAATAAAATAAGGATTTCCTGCAAAGGAGGAAAAGGACTGGTAAGGAGAATCCCCATATCCCGTAGGTCCAAGAGGCAGAATCTGCCAGTAATGCTGTCCCGCCCTTTTTAACAGATCAATCCATTCATATGCCTCTTTTGAAAACGCTCCGATTCCGTACTTGGACGGAAGGCTTGAAACCGGAAGCAATATACCGCATTTCCGCATAAACCAGTCTCCTTTATCTACACATTTTTCCTATGTTTCAACGTTCTTATTGGTTAACAATATCATAAAGCCATTGGAATGGCAACCATTGCCTCCTCAGGATTTTTTTGTAAATAAATCATAGGAATTTCGACCCGGAATGTTAAGAGAAAAGAAATACTAATTCGTTTGATTTCATGTAGAATAAGGATGTAACAACAAAGCAGCAACTACTACAACATTAGGAGGATTTTATTATGAGAAAGATGAATAAACCACTGGCAGCAGCTGCTGCAGCAGCCGCAGTAATCGGCTTAACCGCCTGCACCCAGACGACCGGCGCTGCCCCAGCTAATCAGGCGATTGTAAACACACAGAACCAGAACAATATACAGGTACAAAGTCAGGAGGAAGTAAAGGTCGTTCCCGACAAAGCCGAAGTCAGCTTTGCAGTTTCTTCCCAGGCCGCAGATCCAAAATCGGTTCAGGATTTAAACAGCACTGATGTAGATAAAGTGCTCAGCTTTTTAAAAAGCACAGGCATTGATGAAAAATCCATTCAGACTTCCAGCTTCGGTCTTCAGCCTGTTTACGACTGGAACAACGGACAAAAAATAACCGGATATGAGATGAGAACTGGTATTGTTGTATCTGATATTCCTATGGATCAGGTGGGTACACTCCTCTCTTCTTCCATAGAGGCAGGTATCAATACCATAGACCGGATTTCTTACCTGTCCAGCAAATATGATGAGTCCTATCAGGAAGCCTTAAAAAAGGCAGTTGAAACCTCGAAAGTAAAAGCCGAGGCTATGGCCGCTGCAAGCGGAAAATCTCTTGGCGAAGTCACAAATGTACAGGAAATCAGTTCTTACAATGAGAACCGCTATACCACTTATAATGCTGACTCAGCCACAGCTTCCCTTGAGTCTGGTGCCAAGGCCTTAGCCATTGAGCCTGGTCAGATCAGCGTAACGGCACAGGTTACCGTAACCTACAGCATTAAATAACTAAAAGCAGCAGCATGCTCAGAGACATTCTCAGAACATGCTGCTTTCTTTCTACCTCCCACCATCTTTAATATGAACATCCAGCTGGCTGTAAGGGATCTCAATCCCCGCCTCATCAAACTCCAGCTTAATCCTCTCTAGAATCTTCCACCTGGCTGTCCAGTAATCTTCCACTAAAGTCCATCCTCTTCCCCCAAGAGTCACAGAATTAGCCGATAGCGCATTGACGAAAATATCAATCGGCTCATCCTTTTTTACCTCTGGCTGACTGTCAAAAATCATTTGAAGCAGCTCCTTCGCCTTTTTTAAATCCGCTCCATAGCCAATCTCCACAAGTATATCAAGTCTGCGTTTATCCATGGCTGTTACATTGGTTAGCGGATGGTTGGAAAGCGTCCCGTTTGGTATCACAACCTGCTTATTATCTGCTGTAGTAAGAACAGTATAGACCAGACCAATGGTACGGACAGTTCCTTCTCCTGATTCTGATACAATATAATCACCGACCCGGAACGGCTTCATAAGAAGGATTAAAACCCCTCCCGCAAAATTTGCAAGGCTTCCCTGGACAGCAAGGCCGATGGCAATACTGGCAGAACCAAGTAGTGCCACGATAGATGCAGAATTCACTCCCACCTGCCCTGCGATGATAAATGCCAGAAGGCAGTACATAGCCGCATTTATGACAGAGAGAAGAAATTTCCTTACGCTGACTTCCATATCCACTCTTTTAAAAGAGCGATTCAGCATTCCATGTAAAATTTTAATCACTCTTGATCCAATGAAAAAAATTACGATTGCTAGTAAAATACTGATTCCAAATGAAATGATGGAAGGCATCCAGCCTTTTATGGTTTCCAACATAACATTGGGTTTTAATTGTTCCAGGTTTTCCTGTACTTCCTGCAGTGCTGCAATGGTTTCCTGGGGTGCTGCAGTGGTGGTTTCCTGTGACGCTGCAGCCGCAATCAAATGTACGATCATATCAGATTCTCCTGTTTCACTTTCTTATCCTTTTTTATTACAACACTTTTTGTGTTCTTCACTTTTACAGGCGTGCAGGAAAAAACGGCTACACTGAGAGGAGCCACGTTAATTTCAATGGAATTTTCCCGCTCGTCTGCTTCTTTCTTTTTCGATATCTTTACTCTCTTATTCTGGTATCCGTCTCCACCAAATGCCTGGTCACTGCTGTTAATCAGTTCCTTATATTTTCCTTCAAAGGGAACACCGATGCAGTATTTCTCATGTAACATGGTGTCAAAGTTGCAGACAAAAAGAAGGGTTTCTTCTTTCTTTTTTGTTTTTCTTAAGAATACAATGATACTGTCTCCGGATTTTGTACATTCCACCCATTCGAAACCATCCGGATCGTAATCAAGAGCATACAAAGCCGGCTGGCTTAAATAGAGGTGATTCAGGGCTTTTACATACTCCCTCAGCTGGCTGTGCAGCGTATCTTCTAAAAGCTCCCAGTCCAGGCTTCTGTTTTCATCCCATTCCCGGATCTGTCCAAATTCCTGACCCATAAACAGAAGCTTTTTCCCCGGATGCCCTGCCATAAATCCATAAGCCGCCCTCAGGTTCGCTGCCTTCAACTCCAAAGTATCACCCGGCATCTTTCCAATCATAGATCCCTTTAAATGAACTACCTCGTCATGGGAGAAAACCAGTATAAAATCTTCGCTGTAGGCATACAACAGGCTAAAGGTCAATTCACCATAATGGTGCTTTCTGAAATAAGGGTCACACTGCATATATCCGGTAAAGTCATTCATCCAGCCCATATTCCATTTAAAATCAAATCCCAGCCCTTCTTCTTTTACGTCTCCGGTAACTCTGGGCCAGGCTGTGGACTCCTCGGCGATCAAAACGGCGCCATCCTTACGGTTCTTAAAAATGGAGTTTAAGTGCTTTAAAAATTCCACTGCTTCCAGATTTTCATTTCCACCATAAAGATTGGGAATCCATTCGCCTGGATCCTTCCCGTAATCCAGATACAACATAGAAGCCACTGCATCCATGCGAATTCCATCTGCATGATATTTTTCCACCCAGTACAGAGCATTGGCAATTAAAAAATTGGTCACCTGAGGGCGCCCGTAATTATAGATCAGAGTTCCCCAGTGAGGGTGAGCTCCCTGTCTGGGATCTTTATGCTCATAAACGCAGGTACCGTCAAAACAGGCTAGTCCAAAACTGTCTCTTGGAAAATGAGCCGGAACCCAGTCAAGAATCACACCAATTCCCTGCTGGTGCAAAAGTTCTACAAAATATTTAAAATCATCGGGCGTTCCAAAGCGGCTGGTAGGTGCATAATAGCCAGTTACCTGGTACCCCCAGGAAGCATCAAGGGGGTGTTCCATCACAGGAAGCAGCTCTACATGAGTATAGCCCATTTCTTTTACGTATGATACCAGCTTCTTACCAATCTCCCGGTAGTTGAGAAATTCTGATCCATTTAAGGGCTCTCCGTCACTGTTATATTCTGCTTCCTTGCGAAGCCATGACCCAAGATGGACCTCATAGATAGAAAGCGGCTCTCTGGTAAGATTCCAAGATGCTCTTTTCTTCAGCCACCCCTCATCATTCCAGGAGTAACTTTTCATATCCCATATTACAGAAGCATTGTCCGGACGCAGTTCACAATAGCTTGCATAAGGGTCGCTTTTCAGCTGAATCCCCCCATACATAGCCTTAATCTCATATTTATAAATCATCCCCACATGTAAACCTGGAATAAATAATTCAAAAATTCCGGAATCACCAAGCTTTCGCATGGGATGCCGCCTGCCGTCCCACAGGTTAAAATCACCCACAACGCTGACTCTCATGGCACAAGGTGCCCAGACAGAAAAATAAACGCCTTTCGTGTCTTTCATGGTCATTGGGTGCGCTCCCATTTTATCGAAAATGCTGTAATGAATTCCGGAACTGAATTTTTTTATGTCTGTATCCGTATAGTAAGGCTCAAAACTGTAAGGGTCAATCAGTTCCTCATTGGTTTGGTTGTCATATGTAACCTGATAGAGGTACTGGAATTTCGTCTTTCCAGGTAAAAGCACCGCAAAAAATCCTGCATCATCTACCCGCTCCATGGGATGAAGTATGCCGTCCCTGATTCCTTTTACCGACACAGTTACAGCGGTGGGAATAAAGGCCTGAATCAAAAGCCCCGCACCTGTCACATGTGGTCCCAATAACCGGTGGGGATCTGCGGCTTCCGAATATACGATTTCCTCAATACCCGCCCAATCCATTAAATCATATAAAGTTTTATCCATATCTGGCTCCTCCCGCTTCTTTGATTCTGTACCGTAATTTTATCAAAGCAGAAAGTATTTTTCAATAGATGCAGGTGGCTTTCCTCACCTTGTTCTTGCGTAAGCAAGCATCAGATCCACCATTCTTCCATAGCTTTTTACTCCGTCTGACTGGCTGTTCATTTTTAGATATGTATTATTCATTTTATTGGAAACCTCTGCCGCTTTGCCTTCATACCGTCCCCAGAATTCGTTGTTATCTCTTAAATCATCCCATGCTTTCTGATCGAGCTGGTGACAGATCTCCCTGTAAGAAACCAGATCTGTTTTAGACAATGCGTTGGTGGCATAGACCCAGCCAGTTAAATATCCGCTGTAGCGGAAAGCCTCATTATCCGAACCAATGCAGGCTAAATATCCGATAAAGTTTGCTTCGTCTTCTCTCATAAATCCTCTTAAATGAGACAGCTCATGGCAGACCGTATGGGGAATATTATAATCGGGCATGGAACGGTTGTAAGTCGCTTCCACTGTAAAAGGCGAGTACTGACCGCATAGCTGCTGGACAGAAAAATACTGAGACAAAATTAGAGGCTTTGGCTGTGGATAATATCCGGATAATTCCGGGTAGGTCTCTCCCAGCTTCCTCATGGCCTTTACGCTCTCTTTTTTCACAACAGCCGTATCCACCTGCTCGTTAATTCCTTCTTTACACATTCCGTTGACAATCTCTGTCAAAGAAAGGCAGAGATTCTTCAGTTCTTCTTCTGAAGACTTTTTCATCTCCAGCCCCGAAGTTTTAGAAAACGGAGTTCTGTAATAATTAATCCCGCAGTTGAAGGTAAAAAGGAAAAACAGACACGCAATCAGAAACAGAGTCCGGATTAAAAGGCGCTTCCCTTCTCTGAAGTGCCGGATTCCATATACAAGGCAATACAGGATCAGGGCATAAGATAAAATTTCAACCACTGCAAAAGGAAATAAACCTGATAATCTGCCGATACTTCCTACCACTACCGGATAAATCAGTTTCGCATACCAGTCCCCGATTCCAGATACTGTTCTGGCCAGAATCTGGAATGTAAACGACGATATAAGTAAGACTGCCGAACTGATAATCAATTTTTTGTCTGTGCTTTTCTCTCTTTTTTCCATATCCAGCTTCCCCCAGATGTGAGTGTTTTTATGGAATAAACTTTACCACATGATTATGGACATTTCATGAATGTTTGTGAATATTTTCTTACCATTTTGTGAAACCCCTTGCACAATTTTCCAAACTCATTTAAACTTTGATACAGAACTAAGAAGAAAGCAAAGAAGAGAACATTATGAAAAGAGAAGAAAACATGCCACAGGAACCATTTAACTGGAAAGAAGAGATTATCAGCTGGATTAAAATAATTATTACAGCTGCCGTTATTGCATTTTTGCTGAACAATTTTATTATTGCTAACAGCAGGGTTCCAAGCGGTTCTATGGAAAAGACCATTATGACCGGCGACCGGGTTATCGGCTCCAGACTTTCCTATTACTTTGAAGAGCCGGAACGGGGCGACATTGTCATCTTCCATTTTCCTGACGATCCTACTGGGAAGACATATTATGTAAAGCGAGTCATCGGTCTCCCGGGCGACATCATTGATATCCGGGACGGAAAAGTCTATATTAATAATTCCGACACTCCACTTGATGAGCCATATCTGCCAGAACCCATGGAGCCTGAACCAGCCGCCCATTATGAGGTACCTGACGATTCTTACTTCATGCTGGGTGACAACCGGAATTATTCGGCTGATGCCAGAAGGTGGAAAAATAAGTACGTAAAAAAGAAAAAGATTATTGCCAAAGTATTGTTCCGCTATTTCCCTTCAATCAAACAGCTTCAGTAAAAAACGGGCGGAAGGAATCCAGGGATCATTTCCCGTTTTCCTTCCACCCGTTTTCTTATTCCATATATCCCCCTTTCATGGGCGATACTGCATGCTGGGAAAAGATTTTAAGAACGCCTGTTTTTATTCTGTCTTCTCTTGGCTTCCAGACCTTCCTCCGTTCTTCTAAAATCCGGTCTACCTCCTCCCCGCTCATGGCTTTCCCTTTTATTCCCGTAATCCGAAGACTTCTCCCCGGTATATCAATCTCAATCAGATCATCTTCTTCAATTAATGCAATTGGGCCTCCGTTGGCGGCTTCCGGTGAAATATGCCCGATGGCAGGACCTTTTGTGGCACCGGAGAATCTGCCGTCTGTTAAAAGTGCAATGGATTTTGATAAAACAGGATCAGAGGAAATGGCTTCGGTGGTATAAAACATCTCCGGCATTCCGCTTCCTTTTGGACCTTCATAACGGATTATTACTGCCTGACCAGGCTTAATCTTTCCCTGAAGCACTGCTTCCATAGCCTCTTCTTCACTGTCAAACGGTTTTGCCTTTAATACTGCCTGATGCATCTCTTTCGCTACTGCGCTGTGTTTTACAACTGCTCCGTCAGGCGCTAAATTACCTTTTAAAATAGCAACAGTTCCGTTTTTGCCAATGGGATTATCAAAAGAGCGGATTACGTCCGTCCGCTTTATTCCTATTTTTTTCAGATATTCGTCGCATGCCTCATAAAAATTATTCTTCTTTAAATCCTCCAGGTTCTGCCCTAAAGCCTTTCCAGTCACTGTCATGCATTCTAAGTGAAGCATGGATTTTATCTCCTCCATGATTCTTGGTACACCTCCTGCATAGTAGAAGTACTGAGCCGGCCATTTTCCTGCTGGTCGGATATCCAGTAGATAATGGGCGTTTTTATGAATCCGGTCAAAGGTATGGGCATCAATGGTGAGACCCAGTTCATGGGCAATGGCAGGAATGTGAAGCAGGGAATTGGTAGAACCGGATATGGCAGCGTGGACCATAATCGCATTCTCAAACGACTCCATGGTTATCATTTTCCTGGGAGTTAAGCCGTTCCTTGCAAGCCATACTGCCTGAACACCTGCTTCTTTCGCCTTAATTTTCAGTTCTTTTGAGGTGGCAGGCATAAGTGCCGTTCCCGGCAGCATGAGACCCAGGGCTTCTGCCATGATCTGCATGGTGGAAGCTGTTCCCATAAAGGAGCAGGCCCCGCAGGAGGGACAGGCATGGTGCTTATACCAGGTAAGTTTCTCCTCAGAGATTTCTCCCCTTTTACACATGGCGCTGTACATTCCAATCTGTTCCAGAGTTAAAAGATCCGGACCTGCATCCATGACACCTCCCGTTATCACGATGGAGGGAATGTTAATTCTGCCTATTCCCATGAGATGGGCTGGTACTGCCTTATCGCAGCTTGCCACAAATACCCCTGCATCATAAGGAGTTGCGTTATTATGTATTTCAATCATGTTGCAGATCATATCTCTGGATACCAGAGAATAATTTCCTCCGTCATGCCCCTGGCTCATGCCGTCACACGTATCCGTGGCAAAATAACGTGCTCCCCTGCCGCCAGATTCATAGATTCCGTCTGCTGCCTGATCCACCAGTTCCAGAAGATGGGCACTTCCCGGATGACTTTCTCCAAAGGTACTTTCAATTATGATCTGCGGTCTCTCCAAATCATCCACGGACCAGCCCATTCCCATTTTTAACGGGTCCATTTCAGGAGCAATCTTTCTTACCTGCTGACTTCTTAATTCCATCTTATTTGTTCCCCTTTTTGTTTGTAATACGTATGATGTATTTTAATATAAAATTATCATTATACGATTAAAAAGTCAATATACGAATTAATTTTAGGTATTTATATATATTTATTAATTTTACAACTCCAAATACATACGATGTATTTGGCAATTTATTATGTGCCAGAATTAAACTACTTTTTTGAAATGCTCTATACTTTACTATAATTTTTTGTTACTATGAAAGGAATTACATTGGAGTGAAAAGGAGATATCTGTATGAATATTGATAGAATAATACCAGCTGATTTTCGAGGCTGTATTTCCATTTATCAGAATGATAAGATGTTAATTGAGAAGGCATACGGATATGCAGATCTGCCCAATCAGGTTCTGAATGATATGGAAACCAGATTTGCAACAGCTTCTGCAGGAAAGGCATTTGTAGCCGTTGGAATCCTGCAGCTGATTGAAAAGGGACTGCTTCACCTGGAAGATAAAATAGGTTCATTCTTTGATTTTGACTTAGAGCAGATTGACAAGGAAATTACAGTTGAGCAGCTTCTTACCCATACTTCTGGGATACCAGACTATTTCGATGAATCTGTAATGACAGAATATGAAGAATTGTGGTATGACTTTCCAAACTATAGAATACGTTCCAACAAAGACCTGCTGCCGCTTTTTATTCACAAGCCGATGATGTATCCAAGAGGAAGCAAATTCCAATATAATAATACTGGTTTTGTGGTGTTGGCAATGATTCTTGAAAAGATCACCGGAATGGAATTCGACCGGTATCTGGAAGAATTCGTATTTGTTCCCTGTAAGATGAAACATACCGGATATTATGAGCTGGACAGACTGCCCGCAAAATGCGCCTTTAATTACATATATGACGAGGAAAGAAATGACTTCCGTACAAATATATACAGTGTAGATGTAAAAGGAACGGGCGCAGGAGGTGCCTTTACAACAATCGGTGATGTCCGTTTATTCTGGAAAAACCTTCTGTCATATCAACTGCTGTCCCCTTCCATGACGAAAACCATGTTATCAAATCATAGCGGAGAAAGCCAGTGCTATGGATATGGAATGTGGCTTAAGAAAACTGAGAATGACTTTAATCCCTATTTTCAGGGCTGTGATCCGGGTGTAAGTTTCAAATCATCCTTTGACAAGAAAAAACAGATACTGATAACAATAGTAAGTAATTATGGGGACGATGTCTGGAAACTATGGCGGGAAATTTCAGCCAATCTAACGCATTTTTACGATGAGAATGGAGGCGGTTTAAGTGAATCCTGATTTTTGGACTGCATTGGATCAGCTGGTGGGTGATTCTGAAATTGTCATTGACAGACCGAAGGGATCTGTTCATCCAAAGTATCCTGATTTCATATACAAAGTCGATTATGGATATTTAAATAACACATCCTCCATGGATGGGCAAGGCATAGACGTCTGGGTTGGTACTGAGAAAAAGCAAAGAATTGATGCAATTATGTGTATTGTTGATTTAATGAAACGGGATTCTGAAATAAAGATTCTGATCGGCTGTACAGAAGAAGAAAAAGAAATGATCTATCATACTCATAATAAAACAGAATTTATGAAGGGAATTTTAATCAGACGGAAATCCGATTAATAAGGGGGACATAATGAAAATTGAACATGTAGCCATGTATGTAAATGATTTGGAAAAAACAAAAAAATTTTTTACTAATTATTTTAATGGAAAAGCAAATGACGGTTACCACAATCCCAAAACTGGGTTCCGTTCCTATTTTCTAACCTTTGAAGACGGCTGCCGGCTGGAAATCATGAATAAACCGAATATGGAAGATCCACAGAAAACACTCACCCGCACTGGCTTTATCCACATAGCCTTCCAGGCAGGAACCAGAGAAAACGTTGAAAGTCTCACCATTCAGCTAAAACAGGATGGGTATGAAGTAATCAGCGGTCCCCGGACGACCGGTGACGGCTATTATGAAAGCTGTATCATAGATCTGGAGGGGAACCAGATTGAAATAACCATCTAATTCCCCTCCAAAGATTTAAGCATTCTCCGGTTCACAGTCAGATGCATATACATGGCGCATCTGGCCCCTTCCGGATCCTTTCTGATAATACAGTCTGTGATTTCTCTGTGCGTATCAATGGTCTCCTGTCCCAGTCTTGCATTGGTTAAATCCACAAACAGAGAGATGGATGAATTAATCACAGGAATCAGCTTTTCCACCACCCGATTGCCGCTGCATGCGGCGATCTGCCGGTGAAAAAGAATGTCTGCATGGGTATGGTCTTCTCCCCGATAAATCAGTTCCTCTACCTTGCCTTTTAATTCTTCCAGTTCCTTTAGCTGCTCTGGTCTGGCATTCACGGCAGCCAGTGCTGCAATTTCCGGTTCCAGCATCAGACGGACACTTAATAAATCAAGAGCCAGATTGGTTTTATCCTTTAAAAAGGAAAGCCCCAGAGGATCATCTAAAAGTCCCTGTCGTTCAGAAACAAAAGTCCCCGCCCCTCTTCGTATGGTAAGAATCTCTCTGGAAACCAATATCTTAACAGCTTCCCTGATGGTTCCCCTGCCCACTCCAATTTCCTGGGCAAGTTCAAATTCATTTGGGATTTTAGCACCAATCTCCAGTCCCTTTTCCACAATATCATTCAGGATCTGCTCTGCTACCTGTTCAGCCAGGGTTTGTTTTGTTCTGTTCTCCGGTTCGTGACTCATGAGCCTCCCCTTTCACAGAGTTAATTTCTCTTTTCGATATCCATTACCATATCTACACGGCGCTGATGTCTTCCGCCTTCGTACTGGGCATCCAGCCATTCTTCCGTAATCATCTTTGCCATCTCCACTCCTACAACTCTTGCGCCAAAACAAAGGACATTGGAATCATTATGCATTCTGGAAAGCTTTGCTGTGTATGGCTCACTGCAGACACAGGCACGGATTCCCTTAACTTTGTTGCATGCAAGGGAAATACCCACTCCGGTTCCGCAGATTGCGATTCCCAAATCTGCTTTTCCTTCTGTAACCGCACGGCCAACTTTCTCACCATACTCCGGGTAGTCGCAGCTTTCTGTTGAATTGGTACCAAAATCAATTACTTCATAACCTTTGCTTTCCACAAACTCCTTAATAGCTTCTTTCATCTCTATTGCTGTATGATCATTACCCATTGCTATCTTCATTATCATTCTCCTGTTTCTATATAAAATAAGTCAGTAATATATCCGGCATTTAACATAGCATAAATACCGGATATAATCAAGTTATTCAGTTTCTTCCCTATAAAAGGAAATAATACGATCCATTCTGGCAGATAAATTGGCAAGCAGCAAGTCAACCGTTGTAAGCGCCGCCATTGCCTCAACTACCACAACCGCACGGGGTACAATGATCGGATCATGGCGGCCCTTAATTTCAATCTCAGTCTCTTCTCCCTGTCTGGTAACAGTCTTCTGAGGCTGGGCAATGGAGGGAGTCGGTTTAAAAGCAGCCCGAAAAACCACCCTGGATCCATCGCTGATTCCGCCAAGGATACCTCCGGCATGATTGGTCACTTTCTTCGCTCTGCCATCTGGTTCCATACAGAAACCATCATTATTTTCAGATCCCAGAGCACGGGAAGCTAAAAATCCATCTCCGATCTCAAATCCTTTTACTGCTCCGATGGACATCACTGCTTTTGCAAGAGATGCGTCGTATTTATCAAAGACAGGATCACCGATTCCGGCCGGTACACCGTCAATGATGCATTCCACCACGCCTCCTACAGAATCTTTTCTTCCCATCATTTCTTCTAAATACTGTTCTGCCAAAAGAGAGGTCTCCTTATCAGGCATATAAAGACGGTTCTGGTCCCGCTCTTTTAAGTCAAAACGTTCTTCTTTGACTTCATACGGTCCCACCGATCTGGTATAAGCCGTTACAGTGATACCCAGGCTTCTTAAAAAGCAGGCAGCTATGGCGCCTGCCGCAACTCTGCCAATGGTTTCCCTTCCGGAGGATCGTCCACCACCCCGGTAATCCCTGAAACCATATTTTTCATCAAAGGTATAATCTGCATGGCCCGGACGGTAAACTTCCATAATATTACCATAGTCCTTAGAACGCTGATCCGTATTCCAGACAATCATGGAAATGGGAGTTCCGGTTGTCTTACCTTCAAACACCCCGGATAAAATCTCCACCTGATCCCCTTCGTTTCGCATTGTGGTAAATTTGCTTTGTCCCGGCTTTCTGCGGTCAAGGAAGCACTGAATATCCTTTTCTTCCAGAGAAAGACCGGCTGGACAGCCGTCAACCACCACACCGATTCCTTTTCCGTGGGATTCTCCCCATGTTGTGATTTTAAATATTGTGCCAAGTGTGGATCCCGCCATCGTTGTCTCTCCTTTATTTGCTGACTTTTACGATTACACAGCTGTTCGGTTCATTCACTTTTAATTCTTTTCCGTTCATAATTAAAAGACCCTTTTCGTAATCCACCGTAAAGAAGGTAATGCTGCCAGTTTCGTGGTTAATGGATGCAATATGCTTGTCATCTGGAAATACACAAATATCTTTTGGATAGCTTCCGCTGATGGGCAGGCAGCATAAATAGGTTAACAGACCAGTCTGGGGATCACGGTCATACACCGTAACCGTATTATCTCCTGCATTTCCGCAAAACATGTGTGTTTCGTCGTTTGAAAAACGCAGGGCACTGGCTGCGGTTAACTGAGTCAGCGGTTTGGGACCGGTTGTCTTAATGGTCTGGATCTTTTCAATCTTCGGCTGATGGTCTCCTGTTTCATAGGTAAATACATCGATGACATTCTTAAGTTCATGAACCAGATAGAAGAACTTTCCGTCTTTACTGAACCGGAAGAATCTGGGGGCTGACTCTAATTCACTTCTGATGGCATCCACCAAAAGCAACTCTTCGTCCTTCTCATCAAAATGGTAGATCTTCACCTGATCAATTCCCAGATCGGCAACCATAATGAATTTTCCGTCCGGAGTCCGTCTGGAGCAGCTTACATGAGGGCGGAAATTCCTTTCAGCCACGCTGCCCAGTCCCTTATGGAACACACTGGTTACAATCTCACCAACGGAACCATCGTCATTTAATCGGAGCACGGTGCACTTTCCGTCATGATAGCCGGATACAAAAATATATCTGTCATCTTTGTCCGTAGATAAATGACAGCCTCTCATACCCTTAATATTTGCGGAGTTTAATCTTGTTATGGAACCGTTCTCATGAATGCGGAACGATACTACGCCTTCATCAGCTATGGAATAAAGTGTCCTGCCATTGTTGGAAGCTATTACATAAGAAGAATTGTCTACTTCCACCTCACATCTAGGGATAAAACGGCCCTTTTCCACATCCACATCATACACCGTGATGCCCTTGGCCTGTCCATTGTAGGAATAGGAACCTACATACGCCATATATTTACCTGTCATAACACTTTTCCTCCTCGAATCTTCCTTGTATAAACTAGAAATATCATATCATAAGTTTCCCTGTTTGTTAAGGAAAAACTTCCTTAAAAACTATTGACATACATGGAAAAACAAGTATAATGTATCTTGCTGCGTGTTTATTATTACTAAACTTTATAGTTATATTTATCGTCAGTTAGTATAAGTAAACTTTCAGCTTAACATAATAAGAAGGAGGAGCAAATGGATATCGGTACAAAATTAAAGGAACTGCGTGTATTAAAAGGACTGACTCAGGAAGAACTGGCTGACCGCGCGGAACTGTCAAAGGGATTTATATCTCAGCTGGAAAGGGACTTAACTTCCCCCTCCATTGCAACTCTTATGGATATTTTACAGTGTCTGGGTACCTCCATCGGAGAGTTTTTTAATGAAAGCCGGGAAGAGCAGATCGTATTTGGCAAAACCGACTATTTTGAAAAGCACGACGCAGATTTGAAAAATGAAATTAAATGGATTATTCCAAACGCACAGAAAAATATGATGGAGCCCATCCTGCTGACTCTGGAGTCAGGAGGACAGACTTATCCGGACAATCCACATGAAGGAGAAGAATTCGGGTATATACTGCAGGGAAGCATTTCCATTCATATAGGAAATAAAACATATAAAGCGAAAAAAGGGGAATCCTTTTACTTTATACCAGATAAAAAACATTACTTAAGCAGCAAGGCAGGTGCTTCCTTAATCTGGGTAAGTTCACCTCCAAGCTTTTAACAGGAGGATAAAGCTCATGGGTCAGTCACTCATTGATTTACGAAATATATCAAAAAGCTTTGACGGAACTATGGTTCTTGATGATTTAAATCTCTCCGTAAAGGAGAACACATTCGTTACATTACTGGGCCCAAGCGGCTGCGGAAAGACCACCACACTTCGTATTATCGGAGGCTTTGAGAGCCCCAGCAAAGGCGAGGTTATCTTTGACGGTCAGAACATCACCAATCTCCCGCCCAATAAAAGACAGCTGAATACGGTCTTTCAGAAGTATGCTCTTTTCACCCATATGTCCATTGCGGAAAACATTGCATTTGGTTTGAAAATCAAGAATAAATCCAAATCTTATATTCAGGATAAGATTAAATACGCCTTAAAGCTGGTAAACTTAGACGGTTTTGAAAACCGCAGCGTCAGTTCCTTAAGCGGCGGACAGCAGCAGCGAATCGCCATTGCAAGAGCTATCGTCAACGAACCAAGGGTTCTGCTTCTTGATGAGCCTTTAGGCGCACTGGATTTAAAACTTCGTCAGGATATGCAGTATGAGCTGATTCGTTTAAAAAATGAGCTTGGCATTACCTTTATTTATGTAACCCATGATCAGGAAGAGGCTCTGACCATGTCAGATACCATAGTCGTAATGAATCAGGGCTATATTCAGCAGATGGGCTCTCCGGAAAACATTTACAATGAACCAGAGAACGCATTTGTAGCTGACTTCATCGGGGAAAGCAACATCGTTCCCGGAATTATGTTAAGAGATGAGCTGGTTGAAATATTCGGTGCCAAATTTGCCTGTGTAGATAAGGGATTCGGTTCCAATGCTCCTGTGGATGTGGTCATCAGACCGGAAGACATCGACCTGGTTGCTCCGGAAAACGGCAGCCTGGAGGGAGTGGTAACACATTTAATCTTTAAAGGCGTTCATTATGAAATGGAAGTAACTTCACCGGACGGCTTTGAATGGCTGGTGCACAGTACGGACTTATTCCCAGTGGGACAAAAGGTAGGGATTCATGTAGATCCTTTTGATATCCAGATCATGAACAAGCCGGCTTCAGAGGATGAGGAGGCCGTGGGAGTCAATGAATAAGAAATTATTGTCCGGACCGTATCTGATGTGGATGATTGGTTTCATTCTGATTCCACTTGCACTGATCGTATTTTACGGACTGACTGACAAGAGCGGAGCGTTCACACTTTCCAATGTTCTTTCTATTTCTACAGAGGAACATGCGAAAGCACTGTGGCTCTCTCTGGGTTTATCCCTTTTAAGTACTGTTTTGTGCCTGGTACTGGCTTATCCTCTTGCGATGATTCTCCGTACCAGAGGGATGGGCCAGGGAAGCTTTATCGTATTTATATTTATCCTTCCTATGTGGATGAATTTTCTTCTCCGCACCCTTGCATGGCAGACGCTTTTGGAGAAGAACGGTGTAATTAACGGAATCTTATCCGCACTCCACCTGCCAAATCAGGGACTTATCAACACTCCGGGGGCCATTATCCTTGGTATGGTATATAACTTCCTTCCATTCATGGTTCTTCCGATTTATAATGTGCTGATGAAAATCGATGACAATGTAGTAAATGCAGCAAGAGACTTAGGTGCTAATTCCCTTCAGGTGCTCATTCGGATTCTTCTTCCTTTAAGCATACCTGGAATCGTAAGCGGCATCACCATGGTTTTTGTTCCTGCACTTACCACCTTCGTAATCTCCAATATATTAGGCGGAAGCAAAATTCTTCTAATCGGAAATGTAATTGAACAGGAATTTACAAAAGGGAGCAACTGGAACTTAGGCTCCGGCCTTTCTCTGGTCCTTATGATATTTATTTTAATCAGCATGGCGCTCATCGCCAAGTATGATAAAAATGGGGAGGGAACGGTACTGTGATAAATAGAAAAACAGCTTTTATCAAACGTTTTTTCCAGGATTTTTACCTGGTTCTTATTGTGGTGTTTTTATATGCACCCATTGCAACTATGACAGTGCTGTCCTTTAATAATTCAAAATCCCGTACCCAATGGGGCGGTTTTACTACCAGATGGTACACAGAATTGTTTTCCAGCAGTACGATTATGGATGCACTTTATACCACGCTGCTGATAGCATTTGTATCGTCTCTGATTGCAGTTATTATCGGCACTGCAGCCGCCATTGCAATTAACAGCATGAAGCCGTTTCCCCGCTCTCTTCTCATGGGCATTACTAACATTCCCATGCTGAACGCGGATATCGTAACCGGAATTTCCCTGATGCTGGCGTTCATCGCCTTTGGGATTTCTCTGGGATTTAAGACCATACTGATCGCACATATTACCTTTAACATTCCGTATGTCATATTAAGTGTCATGCCGAAGTTAAAGCAGACTGATAAAAGTACCTACGAGGCAGCCATGGACTTGGGAGCCACCTCAGTTTCCGCATTTTTCAAGGTAGTATTCCCGGATATTCTGCCAGGTGTACTTTCCGGATTTTTGCTGGCATTTACCATGTCACTTGATGATTTTATTATCACACACTTTACAAAGGGTGCCGGTATTAATACATTATCGACTTTAATTTACAGTGAAGTGCGCAGGGGAATTAAACCTTCCATGTATGCACTTTCCACGATTATCTTTTTAACGGTGCTGGTTCTTCTCTTAATCACAAACTTTGCACCAAAGCGAAAAAAATAACAGGAGATCATTAATATGAAAAAAAGAATTCAAATGGTTATGGCAATCAGCGCCCTTGCCCTGCTCTCCTCTTCCCTGTTAAGCGGCTGTGGGAAATCCCAGGCCAAGGCAGGAAGCAATGGTGAGGTTTATGTTTACAACTGGGGTGAATATATTGACGAATCTGTCATTGAGGAATTTGAAAAAGAAACAGGTATTAAGGTAGTATACGATTTATTCGAAACCAATGAAGAGATGTACCCGGTTATTGAAGCTGGCGGTGTCAAATACGACGCAGTCTGCCCCTCTGACTATATGATTCAGAAGATGGCACAGAACAACCTTCTTGCAGAAATCAACTTTGACAACATTCCAAATTACAAGGAAATTGATCCCAAATATTTGGAGATGTCAAAGAGCTTTGACCCGGAAAATAAATATTCTGTCCCCTACTCCTGGGGAACCGTAGGAATTCTTTACAATACCAAAATGGTGGCGAAAGAAGATATTCCTACCAAATGGTCTGATCTGTGGGATGAGAAATTCAAAGACAACATCCTGATGCAGGACAGTGTCCGGGATGCATTTATGGTGGCATTAAAATCACTGGGATATTCCATGAATACCACCAACGAGCAGGAAATCAAAGAAGCAAAAGAGCTTTTAATCAAACAGAAGCCCCTGGTACAGGCTTATGTAATCGATCAGGTTCGTGATAAGATGATCGGCGGAGAAGCCGCTGTAGGCGTGATCTATTCCGGTGAAATGCTTTATATTCAGAATGAAGTGAAGGATCTTGGACTTGATTATTCTCTGGAATATGTAATTCCGGAAGAGGGAACCAATCTCTGGCTTGATTCCTGGGTAATTCCTGCCAATGCTCCCAACAAGGAGAATGCGGAAAAATGGATTAACTTCTTATGCCGTCCCGACATTGCAAAGAAAAACTTTGAATACATCACATATCCAACACCAAATAAAGGTGCTTTTGATCTGCTTGATCCGGAACTGAAAAACAACAAGGCTTTATTCCCGGATGACAGCATGTTAAAGAACAGCGAAGTTTACAAGTACCTGGGAGACCAGTCAGACAGCCTTTATAACGAAGCCTGGAAAGAAGTAAAATCTAATTAATAAATACCAGACGGAGGGGAACATATGGTAGGGAATCTGGAACTTTTGTTGCGGCAGGTGGTAGACATGGCAATTCTTCTCTTTGAATTCATGGGAGTAATTGTCATCATTGTATCGGGTATCAAAGGTATTATCAACTATGTCAAGCATAATCCTGCCATACGCCTGCATCTTGCTGAGGGTATGGCACTGGGACTGGAGTTTAAGCTAGGAAGCGAGATTCTAAGAACTGTAGTGGTTCGAGAGCTTTCAGAGGTTGCCCTGGTTGCTGCCATTATTGTTCTTCGGGCTGCACTCACCTTTTTGATCCATTGGGAAATTAAGGTGGAGAAAGAGGGAGATAAATAATAATAAGCCCTATAAAATGGATGAGATAAAAGTAATAACTGCAAAAAGTAACTTATCTTGAATAAATAGATGTGCAGCATTCCAGATTAGCTAGATGCTGCACATCTCTATTTTTTTTTATCGGATCTGATTAAGGAATCGAGCTATGTAAGGATTTGTAAAAACTACTATTATATGGTATGATTATTATGGTAGTCAATCTGCCGGGTGGTTTCCATCTCCGAAAGGGGGTGGTAATTGTGAACACTTATGAGGAATTTATGGTAATCATAAATGTTGCAGCGTTAATCGTTGCAATACTTACATACGTAAAACACAGTGACAAAGGTACAAAAAAATAATCACCCAGCCGACCAAAGCAATTGGTGATTATTTTCAAATAATTAAACAAGAATTTGGAAGCCACTCTGTGGAGTTGGCTACCATTTGTACCTTCAGGATAACACGATTTTATAAAATTGTCAATGAATTCGACACATTAAATAATTCCCCTTCTAATTCGTAAATATCCTTAATTGGAATCTTATCATCATATGGGCTACAATTATCCTGCTTCATTTACCCTTACTTTCGGAAAATCAGGCATCATGTCCTCCAATCTGATTGTTTCGCTCCTGGGTCATGGCGCCCTCCTCCAAGTTAGTCCCTATTAAAATTAAAAAAAGCGGAGACTCTGCAAACGAATCAGAGCTCCCGCTTTTATTAATAATTTGTTATAAGTACTTCAACCGTTACTGCATCCCGTTCTTTAAACTGATAATTACAATTAGAATAAGTTTTATCAATATAATGAATGTGATACTTCCGGCTCCATTCAATCAAAAGTTCATTGGAAAGCCCCTTATGATAAAATACATTTGACAAAGCAAACCGGATTCCAGTCTGATTGAGTTTATCGAGCAGCTCAAGCAGTTCCCGCTCTTCCTTTTCCTTCCAGTCTTTAAATCCCCGGTTACCATCGTTATAATTACCTGTTGAAATCAGATAGGGGGGATCACAGTAAACTAAATCCTCCGGCCCAAGTTTTAAATAATTCAGTTCTGTAAAGTCCTTGTTGGTGAACTGGATCTTTTTCTGCTGAAGCGCCTGGCAAAACCGGGTTAAATTCTTTTCAATATTGCTGTTAAAAGAACTCCGGTTTCTCCCAAAAGGAGAATTGAATTCATGGCTGTTATTAAACCGGATCTGATGATTAAACGCATAGCAGGTCAGAACAAAAAGTTTTGTTAGATCACCGGTTTTGTTGTAATCTGCCCGAAGCGCATAGTATCCGTCTTTATTCTGCTGGGTCAGCTGGTAGGTGTTAATAATTTCCCGGATCCGCTCCAGCAACTTGTCTATATCCGTAGCCTGAAACAGCTGAAACAGCTCAATTAAATAATGAATCTGATCATTGCAGATAATTGTCTCGGCCTCTACATTAATTCCTACATTAAATCCACCGGCAAATACATCCACAAACGTCCGGATATTGGCTGGAAACGCCTGAAAAACAGATTCCAGAATCTTAAACTTTCCTCCTGTATAGTTCAGAGGACTTTTTATGTACATGGCGGCACCTGCTTTTCTATGTAAATCAAAAGCTCCTTTAAACGTTCCGTTTCTTTCACCTTACGGCTCTTGTATCTTCGGTAAGGGATCTCATACACATGGTAGGTCTCTGGCTTTCCGAATTTTTTCATAACTGCTTCTATCTCTTCCATCGACATCAACCCGTCTGTACTATAGCTCAGTATGATATGGCGGTACCTGGCATTGGAAATCAGTTCTTCAAAGGCAGGAACTGCCTTGTTTTTCATGCAGAACTCAGATTTCTGTCCTTCCGCTTCCGGTCTTTGTCCGGTGACTCCCCGCACACTTGGATAATCATATCTGGCAGCGGTTTCCAAAACATGATAATTTGAAAAATACTGTCTGGAGTTGTAAGGAGGATCAATATAAAGAATATCGCCTTCCATCCTTTTTAACAAATCCGAGCCATTTTCATTGTAACAGCGGTTTTCTTTTCCGTTATGAGTCACTGGCAGACGGTATAATTCATAATGCTTATAGCTTCTTCTCTCCCATGACTTATGAAACGCACCATAGGTTCCAGATGTATTGGAAACAAAAGGGATTCCCTCCACAATACAGGCTACCAGATAAAAATACTCCTCTTCACTTAACAAACCGGCAGCTTTCCAATCCTCTACCGTACAGCGTGCAAAGTCAATGCGAAGAGCGTTGTCATCGTTTAAATACATCCGGCCGCCAACAGGAGCATATGTATTCTGGAAAAAGCGCCGTTCCACCGGCAGTTCTTCCATCTCTTTTTTCTCTATCCCGTTAAAATAATCCAGAGGATCTTCAATCCCTGTTTCTGCCTGCAAACGGGTAAACTCCGGCATCTGGTCGTTCTCAACGGTTGCCCGCTGAAGAACATAAGAAAAATACAGCAGGTCATTGGAACAGACCTGATACCACTGTTTAAAATATCTGGCAACCGCAGCGGTTCCAGAAAATATATCACAAAAGCTTTTCGCTTCCGGCGCTTTTTCATCTATTACATACTTAATCTGGTCCAGCAGCAGTGTCTTGCTTCCAATAAATCTCATTCTTTTCTTGCTCCCATTTCATTTTACCTGACTATCATTATAATGTAAAACCACAAAAAACACAAGAAAAGATACGCCTGTCAGCTGCTGCTTTCTAAAGACTTCTTTTTTTACTTACGCATCCGTTTAAATTGATACATTTTTTCATCTGCTATCTTTATAGCAGTCTCAGGTAACAGATCCATTTCCTTTTTAATACAGACAATTCCATAACTGAAAGACATGGAATAACCCACCGGATTTGCCGCCAGGTTTTGATTAACTTCGGCTAACCGTTTCTCAGCCTCCTCTTCTGTTAATCCGCGGTATAGAATTACAAATTCATCTCCGCCAAAACGGCATATAAAATCCCCCTGATTGACAGACTCTTTTAATTCCCGTGAAACACATGTTAAATACTGATCTCCGTTTAGGTGACCAAATTGATCATTGATTGTTTTTAATCCATCCAGATCAATCATACATAAGGCAAATAAAGGTTCCGCTTTCATATACTCATCGATGGTGCTGATACAGCACCTCCGGTTATTAAGCCCGGTCAGTTCATCTTTATATGCCATTATTTCCAGATGGGCCTCTTTTTCTTTCTGAAATGTCACATCACTAATTAAATGAATAACTACTCTCGTATCTTCCCAGTGAACCCAGTGGGATTCCACCTGAAAGATTTTTTTCTGTTTGCATTGATACTCAAATTTTTGTTTGTCTTCTATTTTACCTGGCGACTGAAGCCGGTCCATCAATCCGCATGCCTCTCCGCAGATAAACTGTCCGGTCTCCTCATTATAAAACCGATTTTTTACAAGATAGTTGGTATAAAGGATTTTGCCTGTCTTCTCCTCTGTTACAACAACCCAATCCTTCAGACTGTTAATGATAGCCAGAAGCAGGGAATTAAATCCCCTGCTTCTGGTTACCTGCTGGTTCATTTTCAACATATATCCGGAAAGACAAGAAATGGTGTCCTGTAGTTCCTTATAAACCGGAGTATCGCCCTCCAGCTGTCCTGTTACAGGATTATTTGTAATAATACTCTGAATCTGCCCAAGAAGAACATGAGCATCTTTTTCCGTCATTAACTACACCTTCAATCATGAGTTTGCGCTTGTTTTCAGTTTAAACTGGCTTATCAGGTTCATCATTACCTCTGCCTGACTGTTTAACTCCTCACTTGCCGCAGCACTTTCCTCTGAAGTCGCGGAATTGGACTGAACAACAAAAGAAATCTGATCCATTCCCCGGGAAATTTCCGTTACCGACAGGGACTGTCTTTCCGAAGCTTCAGCAATTTTTCCTACCATGCTGATAATGGTGTTGGCATGCTCTGCTACCTCAGTAAATGCCTGACTGGTACTTGAGGCGTATGTTTCTCCCTGACGAATGGTTGCAATGGAATTTTCTATGAGAGCCGAAATATTCTTGGCCGCTTCCGCAGATCCCTGAGACAGCTTTCTGATCTCATCTGCGACAACTGCAAAACCTGCGCCTGCACTTCCTGCTCTGGCTGCCTCAATTGCAGCATTTAATGCAAGCAGATTTGTCTCAGCAGCAATTGCATTAATTGTCTCTATAATCTCTGTAATATGTTGCGATACTTCCGATATGTTGCCAATGGCATTTTTAAGATGTTCCATTTCAACAAGGCTTTCTCTTACTGTCTGCCCTGCCTGGTTTCCTATGGTATCCACATTCTGGGCGTACTGGGCACTATCCTTTGCCTGTATCTGCACCTGTGCAATTGCAGCAGACAGTTCCTCTACACTGCTGGCCTGCTCTGCTGCACCCTGTGCAAGGCTCTGAGAAGCGGCAGAAACCTGTTCTGCTCCCGTAGAAACCTGTTCATACCCCTGTTTTATTTCAGACAGGGTATGATTCATCTGATTCTGGAAATATTCGATTGATTTCTGTATGTTATAAAAATCGCCTTCAAACTCTATGGTGCATTCACATGCAAAATTTCCATTGGCAAACTGGGACATGGCATAGTCTATTGCCTTTATGTAGTCTTTAATAGCCGAAACGGAATCATCCAGAGAATTGCCTAAATCCCCGACTTCATTTGTAAGGCGGTTTGTAAATGACACATCCAGTAAGCCTGCCTTTAATTTTTTACATTCTTCCTGAAGCTTAAGTATGGGGCTGACAATATGGCGGCTGACATAACGGAAGGTTAAAATTAAAAGTACAAGTGTAATAATTAATACGGCAGCACACATTGCCACTCCCTTGAAAATGGTAATCTTCATATTTTTAAGCTGCTGGTCAATATTGGCCTGCTTTTGTACCTTTGCAGAATCAAGTAGCTGAACTAATTGCTCAATTTTTTCATTAACACTGTTTTTCTCCAGTTCAATTGCTGCACTCTTATTGGTTTTTTCCAGATCCAGCACCTGGTCGGCAAGTTCATGAATCTCTTTATGCAGCGGCTCAGCCTTTTTATAAAATTCAGCCATATCCTGTGAATTCTTTACTTTGTCACTGTACAGATACGTTCCAAAATCACACTTGGTTTCATCCTTTTGACCTGTAAATTCCGTTCCGTAATTTAATGAATTGCTTAAATTGCTCCCCCATTTGTAGTGAGCGGTCTGTGCGGATAAAAGCAATTCTTTCTCTTCATAACATTCCGAAATCAACCCATTCACCTTATTAATGGACTGAAAACTTAAGGTTACAGAGATTACCATAATAAGTACGGAAACAGTAATTGCAAGAAAATGCAGAATAAATGCCTTCTTCATCGAAGTTCTTTTCATAGTTTTGTACCGGATATATGCCGGTTCCCCCTTTCATTGTTACTTAATATTGTTATAATCATCTTATTTTCGATTAATATAACCGTTTTGCCATGAATTTTATTGTCAAAAAGGTGTACCTTTCTATATCGACACCCAAAATCTCCTTTCTGCTATATTTTTGTTGAAATATGTCGAAGTTTTTATTATAATATATTATGGTTAATTATACTAATTTAACAAGCATAAAGTATTGCCGAAAAGGTACACCTTTTTAGCAATACTTTATGCTTGTCTCATTTTAAAATCTACTCTTTCTGCCATAATAGAAAAGACAGGAGGTAAATAATATATGAATAATTTCTATGGTTACGTCAGAGTATCTACGCTTGATCAGAACGTTGAACGGCAGCTTGTAGAGTTGATTAAATGGGGAGTTTTAGAGAAAAATATTTACTGTGATAAATTGTCGGGAAAAGATTTTAACCGGCCCCAGTACCAGAAATTAAAGCGCAAATTGAAAGAGGGCGATGTACTGGTGGTCAAAAGTCTGGACCGCCTTGGAAGAAATTATGAAGACATTCAGAAAGAATGGAGAGATATTGTTAAAATCACAAAAGCAGACATTGTGATTATTGACATGCCAATTCTGGATACACGGACCAATAAGGATTTAATCGGAACGCTGATCTCTGATATTGTCTTACAGCTGCTTTCTTATGTAGCCCAGGCGGAAAGAGAAAATATCAGACAAAGGCAGGCAGAAGGAATTGCCATAGCAAAAGCACAGGGAAAGCATCTGGGGAGATATCCTTCCCCCCTTCCGGATGAATTTTTTCCTATATACGAAAAATGGCTGAACCGGGAGTACTCCTTACGGACCGCCAGCAGAGAACTGGGAATTTCCATCAGTCAGTTCCGCACCATGATAAAAAAGCATGAAAAAGGTTTGGATAACCTGACTTGAAAATACAAGCCTGTTTGTGTTACAATAAACAGATACAAAAAGAACTTTGAAAGAAGGTGCTGTTACGAAAATACAGGAATCTGCTGAAAATTATCTGGAAGCAATTTTAATGCTGCATAAACGCAACGGATATGTACGCTCAATTGATATAGCCGGTGAGTTGGAATTTTCCAAACCCAGCGTCAGTGTGGCAATGAAGAATCTTCGCGAGAATGGTTTTATTGATATGGATGAAAATGGACATATAACGCTGTTGGAAAAAGGTCAGGAAATCGCAGAGCGGATGTACGAGCGCCACACCTTCCTTTCGGACTGGCTTATGGCTCTGGGCGTCGAACGTAAGATCGCATTAGAGGATGCATGCCGGATTGAACATGTGATCAGTGCTGAAAGTTTTGCAGCAATTAAAGCCTTTGTAAACGGCAGAGAAAAAGAATAATAGATAGGCAGCATTGAAAAGTCATGCTTTCCAATGCTGCTTATTTATTTTGCACTCCATTTCAGAAGAAACGCTGAGTTAATGATTACAGCCAGAGATCCTGCATTATGTACCAGTGCGCCTACCACCGGATTTAATATCCCGGTTACCGCCAGTATAATAGCCATAAAGTTTAAGAACATGGAAAAGAACAGATTATAATGTATGGTACTCATCATCTTCTTTGACAGAGCCAGAAGATGGGGGATTTCTTTTATATCATCGCTCACCAGAGCAATGTCCGCAGCTTCCACTGCTATATCACTGCCGATCCCGCCCATGGCTATCCCAACAAAAGCACGTTTTAAAGCCGGGGCATCATTGATACCATCACCAATCATGCAAACCCGTTTCTTTTCCTCCTCATAGGTATTCACCCAATTGAGTTTATCCTCAGGCAGACACTCTGCATGAATCTCCATAATCCCAAGCTGACCGGCAATATGCATGGCTGCGCTTTTATGGTCTCCTGTAAGCAGCACAGGTTCTGAACCAATTTCTTTAATCCGGCCAATCACCTCACCTGCCTCCTTTCTGATGGTATCCGATAAAGCAAGAAAACCAGCAGGAGTATTGCCTTTTGAAAGATAGATAACCGTACAGCCCTGATTAAGATAAACTTCTGCCTCTCTTCTATGCCAATCTTCCATCAGAATTCCGTTTTCAGACAAAAGTTCCGGAGTACCAGCCAGAATTTTCTTTCCCTTAACAACAGACCTAACACCCCGTCCGGGAATCATTTCGAATTCATCTGCGGGCATCACATCCTTTTTCTTTTGCTCTTTTAATGAGCGGACCACTGCTTTCCCCAGCGGATGTTCCGAACGGGACTCTGCCGCTGCTGCCAGCTCAAATATTTCATCTTCCCCATACTCTTTTGTAAAGCTGACTGCAGACACCACCTGGGGAGTCCCATAGGTTAAAGTACCAGTCTTGTCAAAGGTCAGTTTACTGACTGCAGACAAACGTTCCAGTGCATCTCCCTCCCTGACCAGGAAGCCATGCTTAGTCGCATTGCCTATGGCAGCCATAATGGCTGTCGGGGTAGCCAGAACAAGTGCGCAGGGACAAAATACAACCAGTATGGTAACGGCTCGCATAGGCTCACCTGTAAAAAACCAGGTCAGCACGGCAGTTGCCAGAGCTATGACCACAATCCACGTCGCCCATCGGTCTGCAACGCCTACTATTTTAGCCTTTCGTGCGTCTGCAGACTGAACCAGACGTATCATTCTCTGTATGGAACTGTCTTCTCCTACCCTGGTTGCCTCCATATCAAAAGAACCAAACTGATTGACTGTGCCACTGGACACTTCATCTTCCGGTCCTTTGTCCACAGGAAGGGACTCCCCCGTCATAACAGCCTGATTCACAGAGGTTCTTCCAGTTGTGATGACTCCGTCTGCAGGAACCGTCTCTCCCGGTAATACACGAAGAAGATCTCCCTTTAATACCTCTTCTGCCGGAATAATCGTCTCCAGCGCCCCATTAAGCCTCCTGGCTGTGCGGGGAGTTAAATGCACCAGTTTTTCAATCCCGTCTCTTGCCCGTTTTACTGTGAAATCTTCAAGAAATGCCCCCAACTGCATAATAAAAGCAATTTCTCCCGCAGCAAATATCTCCC
The DNA here is from genome assembly GCF_002934545.1 of Lacrimispora xylanisolvens. Classification (GTDB taxonomy): domain Bacteria; phylum Bacillota; class Clostridia; order Lachnospirales; family Lachnospiraceae; genus Lacrimispora; species Lacrimispora xylanisolvens. The sequence goes on along the minus strand of NZ_PTJA01000001.1, from coordinate 497,358 downwards.
CTGTTATGACAGAAGCAATCAGTGCAATGGATACCAGAACATCTGCTTTTATATCAAATTCGGTGATTAAACCAATAACTGCCTCCAGAATAATTGGAATGCCGCAAAGAAGAACTGCAATCCAGGCAGCATCAAAGGGGATTGGAGCCAAATCAAAAAAACTGATAATAAGGGCAATCACAGAAACTGCAAGACTCCCTTTTTCTTTCAAGGGCCCTCCCCACTCTAAAAACTGATTGATACGATTCATGATCTGCCTCCCTTTTTATACCTATAGGGGTATATGTATTTATCATAACCAAATATACCCCTATAGGTATCAATTGTCAAGCAGAAACATGCAATTTCACTCCGATTGAAAAAAATACATATTCTGATATACTGTACTATAGCTGCATGTGACACCGCTCCGCACAAAATGTCAGGCGGTTAAATCCATTTTCCCGTATCATAGTATCTGTGAATTGCAACAGATTATGGAAAGAGAAAGCGGGGAAATGTCATGAACGATGGTATTATTCGGTTAGAAAATATAATTGCAGCAGATTACGGTAATATCGCTGGTATTGTTGTACAAAAAAAAGGGGAAGTTGTTTATGAACGCTATTTCGACGGGTATACCCCGGTGGATGCTGTTCACGTAATGTCGGTAACCAAAAGCATTGTGGCCACACTGATTGGCATTGCCATTGATCAGGGTTATATAGAAAGCCCCGATCAGAACGTTCTGGATTTTTTCCCAGCTTACAAGCTTAAGCGGGGGGAACAGACCATAAAGCAGGTCACCATAAAAAATATGCTTACCATGACTGCGCCATACAAATATAAGTCGGAACCTTACACAAAGGTCTATTCCAGTGATGACTGGACTAAATCTGCCCTGGATTTATTAGGTGGTAAATCTGGTATAACCGGAGAATTTAAGTATTCCACAATTGGTACGCAGATTTTATCCGGAATCATAGTTAACGCCACTGGCAGATCCGTATTTGATTTTGCAGCAGAAAATCTGTTTACACCACTGGGTATTACAATTCCCGGTAATACGATAATCAAAAATAAAGAGGAACATCTTGCCTTTCTATCCAGCAGAGCTGTAAACGGCTGGGTGGTGGATCCACAGGGCGTGAACACAGCCGGATGGGGACTTTGCCTTACTCCACGGGATATGGCAAAAATCGGACAGCTTTATTTAAACGGCGGCAGCTATGAAGGCAGGGAAATTCTGTCACGGAACTGGATTGAAGAATGCACAAAAGTAAGGAGCCGTTGGGGAGATTTTTCATATGGGTATTTATGGTGGATTACAGACAGTGAGGGAGACCGTTGTTATGCGGCAATTGGCGATAGTGGAAACTTCATTTTTGTCAATCCTGAAAAAAGTATTGTTGTAGCGATTGCGTCCCGGTTTGTACCGAATTTCAAAATACAGACTACACTGATTACCAGAGATATCATTCCACTATTTGAATAAAACAAGGGGAGAAACAACGATGGATTGGATTAGCGGCATACAAAAAGCAGTGGATTACGTGGAAGACCATATAACCACAGAACTGGATTTTAGTGAGATTGCAAAACAGGCATGTTCATCCAGCTTTCATTTTCAGCGGGTATTCGGAATACTCTGCGGATTTACCCTGGGGGAATATATCCGTATGCGAAAGCTGACTCTGGCAGGGTGTGAGCTGGCGGACACTGACACACGCATTCTGGATATCGCAGTAAAATACGGTTACGACACCCAGGAAAGCTTCAGCCGCGCTTTTACACGCTTTCATGGCGTGTCCCCTACCCAGGTGCGAAATGGTGCCAGTCTGAAATCATTTTCCCGTCTTTCTGTTAAGCTGATACTGACTGGAGCCAATGTGACTGATTACAGGATTGAAAAGAGGAACAGCTTTCAAATGATTGGTAAACCCATGGAGGTGTCCGGCAAAAATGAATTGACCTCTGCCAGAATCTCTGATTTCTGGAAACAATGCCGCATGGATGGAACAATTGGCGCGCTTGCCCGGTATATTTCTTCTGATACGATGTTTGGGAAAAACATAGCGGGAACAGGTTTTGGAAAAGATGCAGCAGATTCCGGCTGCCCCTATGCCATCGGGGTTTTCTATGACGGTAATCTGCCTGCAGAAAAAGATTTAATGATATGGGAAGTTCCGGCTCATACGTATGCCGTTTTTCCGTGCATTGGTTCCATGCCAGATGCATTTACCAGACTGTATCAGCAAATATACAGTGAGTTTTTCCCCGCCAGTGAATACAGGCCCTGCGGGGGTACGGACTTTGAAGTCTATCCATCCGATGATGTAAACAATCCAGACTATTCCTGCGAAATATGGGTGGCTGTGGAAAAAAAATAGCAGGGCCTCCGCTATAACGGATGTCCTGCTTCTACGTATCAATTATGTCATGTTGGCAAAACGCTCGACTGCTTTAGTAAAACTTTCTATGGTTTTATCTGCATCTCCATGCTCAATTCCATCTCTGACACAATGATTAATATGTCCCTCCAAAACTACCTGTCCAACCCGGTGCAGCGCAGATTTTGCCGCATTGATCTGGGCAAGTACGTCCTCACAGGGGACATCTTCATCTACCATGCGGTCAATCGCCTGAACCTGACCGATGATCTTTTTTAAACGCCGATGCAGATTGTCTGCATCCATACACTGTTTCATTTCGCACCTCCGGATACCATAAGGGGTATCTGTATATTATGATAGATTCCGCGGACATTGTCAATATGGTACCATGTGATTCTATTTATCAATAGAGATTCTTAATCCGTTCCAGCAGATTTAAAAAGTTTTTCTGGTATTCCACCGGCTCAATAATCCGCACGCAATCCCGGAATCCTAGAAGCCAGCCAAATAGCGACTCCTGATCCGACCAGCTAATATTCATTAATAACCTGCCGTCTGCATTTTCACTGAAGCTGTTAATGCCGAATTCCTCTATGAGCCTCCATTTCATGGATTTATCAAATTCTGCTGTTACCTCCACTCCATTGGTCCACGAAACCTTACGGGGATCCATATGGTAGAGAGGAATCTCTCTTTTTTCACAGTCCTCATTGGTGCATCGGATCTGATCCATCCGGTTTAATTTAAACATGCGGAAATCATCTCTAAGCAGACAATATCCCCAAACATACCAGGAAGACCATTCAAATATCAACAGACAGGGCTCTAATAAACGCATGTTATCCCCACCAGGACCATAATAATGAAACTCAATCTTCTTTTTTCTCTCGATTGCATCCTTAATCAGTTCGAATTTTGGAGGAAGAGATGACTGATACCAGGAGCTTAAATTAATAACCACCGGACCACTGGCGCCTACGTAGTCATTACTGCCAAAGGAAAGCTTATCCATCAAAAGCTGATACCGGTTGCTTCCTGATACACTGTCCAGACTCTTTAAGCCGGAAAGAATTGCCTGTATCTCCCCAGAAGTAAATAATGTCTTATCTACCTTATAGCCCTCAGCGATAGAAATCCCGCCATTTTTCCCCTGCTCCGTAACGATTGGTATTCCAGCCTTGCATAAATTCTCCACATCACGGTTTATGGTTCTTCTGGATACTTCGAACTTTTCAGCAAGATAAGGAGCTGTCACCTTATCTTTTTGCAGCAATATGGAAATGATTCCGATCAGCCTGTCAATTTTCACCTCAAGGTCCCCCTTTTTTGCTATTATACCATGAACTCACCGAACACAAAACAAAAAAGATCAGCCGCAAAATGGTTTCCATCTTGGGGCTGATCTGATAAATTAATATTTTGCTGAATCATGTATATAGGAAACTGGTAATACAGTCTCTTCTTTTTGTGCTGTATATTCCTGGAATCCCGTATCTTCCTGCAGCTCAGCTGTAGCTGCAGCTTCATATAACACAGGTTCCTCTACTTGCTGCGTACATTCTCCCTGAAGCCTGAATCGTTCAACTTCCTGTTTTAATACCTGAGCCTGGGTATCTAACTCTTCACTGGAAGCGGAGCTTTCTTCCGCCGTTGCCGCATTGGTCTGTACTACGGAAGACACCTGGTTGAGTCCCTGGTTAATCTGCTCGATTGCCTCCACCTGCTCATTGGAAGCAGCTGCAATCTCCTGAATGGTTCGTTCAACCTGTCCGGACTTCTCGGCAGCAGATTTTAAAATCCGGGTTGTTTCATAGGCAATCTTTACGCCTTCTGATACAGTCTCAACGGAATGGCCGATCAGTTCTGCCGTCTGCTTGGCAGCCTCTGCTGATTTGCCGGCAAGATTGCGGACTTCATCTGCAACGACTGCAAAACCCTTACCTGCTTCTCCTGCTCTGGCTGATTCAACAGCTGCATTGAGAGCCAGAATGTTGGTCTGGAATGCAATATCTTCGATTACCTTGGTAATACTTGAGATTTTCTCAGATGCCTGACCGATTTCTTTCATGGAATGATCCAGCTTTTCCATATAGGCGTTGCCTTCATCCATACCGCTCACAGCCTGTCTTACGTATCCAGTTGCTTTCTGAACATTGTCCGCATTCTCCTGGGCGCGGGTTGACACTCCGCTTACAGATGCACTTAATTCCTCAACTGTGGCCGCCTGTTCGGCTGCTCCTGATGCAAGAGCCTGGGAAGCATCAGAAATCTGCCTGGATCCGTCTGCTACTCTGTCGGAGGATTCCTTGATCTTTGAAAATACAGAATTTAAGTTGTATGTAATTCCATTTAAGGAATCTTTGATCTGTACAAAATCACCTTTATAATCCTGGGTTACTAAAACGGTGCAATCTCCCTTTTCCAACCCGCTTAATATGGAAGAAATCTCATTGATATAATTATTCAGGGTGTTAATGGTTCCGGTAAATGATCTGGAAAGAGATTCCAGTTCATCTCCTGTATGAATCTGAGGTACTTCAGAGTGCAGGTCCCCTTCGTCAAGCTTTTTAATACGTTCTACCAGATTAACAATCGGCTTCACAATAGGTGCTGCAATTTTGAAGGACATAATCAGAGAAGCCAGAATCATCAAAGCAGCCAGGACGATGGTTATAACCAGAGACTGATAAAAACCAGCCATCATCTCCGACTGTTCTGCTACAACTGCAATGGACCAGCCGTCAGAATTAGTAATTGGCGTATATCCCATCACCAGCGTTTTACCCCTTAAACGGGATGAGCGGATAGAGGTATTGCCTGCAATCATATCCTTAATATTATTGGAAGTTGCCGCAAAAGTCTTATCGGTTTTTCCCATCTCAATATAGTTGGTTTCATTGGTAACGGTAGCTCTGTCCTTATGGGCAACTACCTTTCCTTCTTTATCTACTATAAATCCATAACCTGATTTTCCAATGGATACTCCATCAATCATTTTGCTGAATACATCGGCATCCAGAGTTCCGGTTACAACTCCATTGTACTGACCGTTATTTATCTTAGCTGCAATTACCAGAACAGTTTTGCCAAGTTCTTCGTTTTTCATGGTGGTTGAAATATAGGTTTCTCCCTTAAGCGCACGGTTGAAAAACTCCAACTGACTCATATCTGTTCCATTTGCTGCCTTCCCGTTCACATCTGCGGTTGTGACCTCCAGAAAACCGTAAGCCTCCGCCAGCTTATCCATCGCATCTTTTCTTTGATCTGCATTCTTATTCTGATTTGTAATAGAGGTGTATTGCGCAATGGCCTCAATTTTAATCTTATAAATATCAATTGCATTTTGAACAGACTGGCTATAAGCTTCCGCAGATTCCATCAATCTCATGTCAGTGTTTTTTTTTGCATCACGATAGAAAAGATAACCATTAAAAAGTCCAAAGAGGACGGAAATTGTGATACACATGGCGATGATGCCAAATAACAATCTACCTTTTATGGATTTTTTCTTTCCTTCCGAATCATTACCCTCCCCTGATTTTTTAATGACTCTCTGAAATGCCTTAATCCTTCCCGCCACAGCCATATCCTCCTACTCATCATTTGCATTCTGGAAATAAATTGCATGTTATGTAAAATTTTTACAGCATTTAATTAATCAATATTATATATCAACATGTAGATATTTGTCAATTGTGACAGAAAAATGGGGAATCTTCATTTAAATTGTAACCGAATATTGAAAAATACATATCCAACCTACCTGGCATAGGAATCTTCCATAATTTCATAATTATTTTTTATTAACGGTCCGCTCAAATCAGCATTCAGTTGATACATATCATTGAATTTTTCAATAGCAGCCTTTTTTTGTTCCATCAGAGAGTGGGCATAGACATTTAAGGTAATGGACACACTGGAATGTCCAAGAAGCTCGCTGATCGTCTTAATATCCACTCCCAGCTCCAATGCCCGGGTGGCAAAGGTATGGCGTATGGCATGAAATTTCCGGTCCTTGACGTGAGCTTCCTTTAAAAGCCGTTTATACAGTTTCTGAAAACACCTGGGGTCAAAAGGTACGTTTGTCTCTGTAAATATATAATTATCCTGATTTCGGCTTTTATATGTAGTCAGTACTGGCATGCTAAGTAAAAACTGGGGTAGAGGAATCTTTCTCATGGATTTACGGCTTTTTGGTGCCCCCACAAACAATGCGGTCTTGTGTTCTTCCTCTTCAAAATGGCGGATTCGGGATACGGTTCTGCTGATGGATAAAGTTCCTGTTTCCATATCAATATCCCCCCATTTTAATGCGCATAGTTCTCCAAGACGGATACCGGTATAAAAACAAAGAAGAATCCCCATTGCTCTCCTGTCATTGTAATGAAAAGCTGCCTGTTCAATCTGACGCTGCTCTTTCATGGAGAAAACTTCAACTTCTTTATCATCCGGCTTTGGATATTTAATTAAATCCATCACTGCAAAGCAATCAGCGGATCCCTTTAAAATCTCCTTTACTGCAATCTTAAAAATGGTAAGATTCTTCTTTTTTGATGAATCTGCCAGTTCCTCATTTTCATACATTTCCTTTACAAACCGTGCAACAGATCCCGTAGTAACACGCTGATCTTTCTCTTTCTCAAAAAAAGGAATCACATACTTATTTATGCAGCGGTAATAGCTTTCATAGGTTGAAGGCTTTACTCTTATAGAAACATCAATAAGCCATTCCTCAAAAAGTGCAGCCCCTCCCTTTATCTCACCAGATCTTTTTTCTTTTGCAGGCACCTGGTTTTCTTTGTAATTTTTCATCTTTTCCTTAACGCCTTTATAGCTTTTAGAATAAAAATACTGATATTTCCCCGTTTGTTTTAATGTTCTCCCTTCCCATCTTCCATCTTTCCGTTTATAAATATTTTCTCCTCTTCTTGGCATGGTAAAAACTCCTTTGCTTATAATATTTTATTATATGACGGTTTAATCTCTGGAAAATAATCCAATTATTTCCAAATTATAAAAAGGGCCTTTTTAATTAATCAAAAAATGACGATCCAGCATAGCTCTGGGTCGCCATTTCTGATTCCGGTACCTTTTCTGGCATGAGAACCTGGTTATTTCCGGAAATCCGCAAAAACAGCTTCTTTTCATTGCCTGTACCTTTATTTATATCAGGAGTTTTCAAATGATTCAATATCATATAAATTTATTTTCTTTTTTTGAGCCATTAAAAGCAAAGTAATTAAAAAGGTATATCCGATTAAAACCCCACCAGATGTAAGCCAGAGCCCTGTAACGTCAATGCGGTCCACCGTCAGGCTGCTGTAAACAGACCCAAACATGGATCCTGTCTGTAAGAGAAATGAGCCCACTGACAAAACACTGGCTCTCAAAGGACCTGGCGTATACTGATTGATTAAAGTATTTTCAGCCACACCGCCGGTTCCCAGGAACAGATAGATACCTCCATATAAAATAACAAAGATCCATGCCGATTGAAAAAGAGCCAGAATCAGTAAAGCGCTGCCACCCAGCACTCGGCTGATGCTGTAGATTCTCCACTGTCTTCCCGGATATTTTATGAGCAGCCTTCTGCAAAGAGAATTTCCTGCTGCTGCCAGAAAAAATCCCACAAAAGACAATACTCCCAGCATCCAGGTTCCCTGTGAGGAATCAGACAGTTTCAGATAAACCGGCTGCCAGTATGTCTCAATGGGAGTAATAAAAAATCCGGTGAACAACATGCCTGCTAAAATAAATGGAAAATCCCTCTTGGAAAATACAGTAACAAATCCTTCCTTTAAATGTCTGGCAATGTTAGGGCGTTTTGTTCCACTGCCAAATATTCGTACTTCTTTTATTCCAAATATACAAAGCCCCATGGTTACCGCGGTTAATGTAATGCGAAGCAGAATGTTGGCATTATAGGAATCTCCTAAGCTGGAAAGAAAGCCCCCAAGAATACAACCCAGTGCCAGACCTGTCTGTTCCATGATGGCAAGACGGGAGGTCACATCAGGCAGACATTCCTCTCCTCTTTTGGCCAATGCCTGATCTACAATTAAGGCATCCAGGCTTCCCGAAGAAAATGCCCTGCTGATTCCATTGAGAACCAGGCAGCAAAATAACCAGATCAGATTCTGTGAGAATAAAAGCAGACTAACCGATAAAAGCTGACAGATTCCGGATATGAGAAAAACAGTTTTTCTCCCATACAAATCTGCACAGATTCCGCTGGGCAGTTCAAAGCATAACACCGTAGCTGAATAACTGGCAATTAACAGAGGAAGGGTTTTTAAATCTGCTCCCTTTTTCAGAAGGATTAAATTCAGCACCGGCAGAAGGATACCCAGGGAAGTGTAGTTTAAAAAAATGATCAGCTGTTTTGTCTTACTCATACAGATTTTCCTCCGCGTTATAAAGAATAAAGGCATATTCCCATGGAGACTTCTCTGCAGAAGGTACCGCATGCGCATCCAGAAAATCCTTAATAAGCTTTAATAATTCCTCCCCTTCGCCAGGCGATAAGTGAACCACTCCGGTCAGAATATCCCCCAAGTCCCATCTTGATTCCAAATCCTCATTATTAAACTGCTCTATAAATTTTTTCTTCTGTGTTAAAAAGCCTTCATAGGTTCTTGCAATCTGCTCCTGAACCAGAACCTCTTTCTGCAGCTGGGTATCGTCGGGGTGGTCCAGACCAATCCGGACATTGACATAGGTCGGACAATAATATCTGGCTGTGATTCCATTAATAACCTCTGTATGATCCAGCTCAATGACCCCAAGGGATTCCAGTTTTTTAATATGATGCTGAACACTGGATGGGGAGATATCCAACTTTTGTGAAAGCTGCTTTGGTGTCATGGGCAGTTTGGAACGCTCCAGTAGCCGGAGGAGATTCTGCCTCACCGGATTCATATAAATTTCCAGTTCCTTCTTGGTAGATAGTTTAATATGATCCATTTTACTTTCTCCTTGCTTGTATTATCGTTACACAAATTATAACATTACATAGTATGTAATGTCAAGATAAAAAAATAGGGGATGGACCGCCCAGTCACTCTGCGATCTTCATCCCCTTTTCATATACTCTTACGGAGTTACGGAATTTTTTGGCATCATATAAGGCATAATCAGATAGAACAAAAAGCCTGGATGCATTCAGCGGACTGGAATATGCGGATAATCCAAAACTGGCAGTAAAGCGGATTTCTTTTTCTTCCTCGATCCGGATCTCTTCCGTCAGCCGTCTGATCTCCTCACACACCAGAACAGCTTCTTCCATTGATATATTGTGAAACAGAAGGCAGAATTCATCTCCGCCATAACGATATGGCGTATAGACACAGGAATGTTCCATCAATACTCTGGCAAATTCAATTAAGCATCTGTCCCCCATAAAGTGTCCGAACCGGTCATTGATGCTTTTAAAATGATCAATATCAACAACAGCCAGTATATGATCCTCACAGGGCTTTTCAATCTCCATAACAGACATTGCTTCATCAAGGGCTTTGCGGTTAAAAATTCCTGTCAGTTCGTCTACCTGTATGCTTTGCTTTAACTGGTGTCTCTCCAGGTCAGTTCTGATACTGGCATCGTTTTTCTTTTGCTCAAACCGGATTACTACCATACTTGCTGCAGAAAAAATAACCAGTATTACCATGGATACAAGAAAGTTACCCATGCTTAAGCTGCTGTCAAATATTCCAACTTTATCGGAATCCCATTTGATAAATATCTCAGAAAATGAGGCTGATACAATGCAGAACGTGGCTGTAATTCCCGTCAGTCTCTGATCCGCATAGATAATCGTCATCATGATTGCTCCCGGAAAAATATAATAGGTGGCAGTAAAACCACTGTGAACGGTAAACAGCACAAATGAAATCAGAACCAGCATCAGGGATACGCTGTATATTTTCTGTTTCTGAGAAAATACTCCTGATTTCATAATCAGGGTTTCTGCCAGAATACAGATCAGATTAAGCCCGGAAGGAATCATGATATATTTTAGTACATAGCGTTGTATGTTAGTGTGAATCAGACCGGATCGGGCAAAGACCACGCTCATCAGGCATTCTACAACCAGTGTAAAAAAAACAATACTTACCGTAGTCTTATAATGCAGATTCAGCCAGTTAAAATCTATGGTCTGATATTGTTTCTCTATTTCTATATTGCGGATATCATCAGGTATCACGATGGAATCCACCTCCCGTCCATATCAAACTTAACCGGATTGCCAGATCACCTGCTTATTCTAGAATATTCTCAAGATTTTATGCCGTGAACAATTAAAAGAAACAAAATTCAGTATAGCACAACAACAAAAAAAACGCACTTCATTTATACCAGATTGCGGTATAAGTGAAGTACGGTTTTCATACTCTTGTTATTGGGCCTGAACGGAAAAATAAATAGCTGCCAGTTCCTTTTCCCCCTTTAGTTTCTTCTTTAATACCTCTGCTTTTTTCCCATCCTCTCCCTCCGGATTTTCGAAAAAAAGCTTCATACCTGATTTCTTTATAAAAACAAGTCCTTCATCCTCTGCATACTTCTGAAACGTCTCCTGTTTCAATGGTGCATTGACTATAATCATTTTTATCCCCTTTATTATTATAAAATTCCGCTGGCTGCCGCCATAATGGCAGGTATGGTTATTAAGGACAGCGCTGTTGTTATGGTTAAAAGATTGGACGCGTACTGACTGTTTCTTTTATATTGAAGAGCAAACATGGTACCCATGGCTCCGCTTGGACAGGCAGCCGCAGTTAAAATCGTAATGGATATGCTTCTGTCCGCTCCTGCTGCCAGTAAAAGAAGCAGCGTCAGAGCTGGAATTACAATCAGCTTGGACAGGCTGACTATGTAGGTTCTTTTATTCTTTAATCCCCCCAGAAAATCACTTTGAGCCAGATTAATACCGGAGATCAGCATTGCTGCCGGTGTATTCATACCACCGATTAACCCAACTGGTTCCCTGATTATTTCTGGAAGCTGAATGCCTGTTAAAAACAGGAATACACCCAGAATAATAGCTGCATTGGAGGGGTTTATCAGGCTTCTTACCGTCTTTTTGACGCTTTCTGATTTTCCGCTCATTAACATGATTCCATGAGACCAGACAAACAGATTAAATACAGTCAGATAAGCGGTCATATAAAATACGCCTTCTCCACCCAGTATTCCATCGATTAAAGGAATTCCGATAAAACCGCAATTGGAATAAACAATGGACATTCGTTCCACAGCCATATCAGTACCTGTTTTCTTTGAAACTGCAATCTTTGAAACTGCAATGGCGATCACAAAGCTTGCGAAAGACAAGATGGCTGTAACTGCAAGACCATACAGACGCTCTTTGTCAAAATCAATCTGATAGGATAAAAGTATCACACAGGGAGAAATAATGTTAAGCAGGACACGGGTCAGCCTGCTGCCTGTCTCCTCATCGGCAATTCCCGCTTTATATGCGCCTGCGCCGACTAGCAGAATAATAAACATTTCGATTATTTTTGTTGCTGTAATGTAAGCCAGATCCATGTTTCTCCTCTGTCAGCTGCCTGTTACTGCGTAGGTCTTTCTTATGTCTTAACTTAATCACCAAGTGCCTTTTTTACCTGGGCAATCACTTTGGCTCCGTTCATGGTTCCATAGGCCTGCATATCGATACACTCAACGATTTTTCCAGGGCATTCTTTTTCGACTTTCGCCTTGCCAAAACGAACCTGAGGTCCTAAGAGAATAATATCCGCATCCGGCCCTTTCTCTCTTGCGCTTGCCAGCGCATAGGCGTTAATCTGACATTCGTAATTTTCTTTTGCAGCTGCTTCTTTCATCTTATTTACTAAAAGGCTTGTTGACATGCCTGCGGCACAAAACAATACAATATTTCTCATATTAACAACTTCCCTTCTTGGAATATTTTAACTTATTTTCTTAAAATATCAATCATTTCTTTGCATAAATCCATGACCGTCATGGCATTCATCAAATGATCCTGGGCATGAACCATTAAAAGCCCCACCTCCACTTTGTTGCCATTTAATTCGTTCTGGATCATCTCTGTCTGTATCTCGTGAGCTTCCTTCAGTGTGGTGTCTGCCTCCTCCATGAGTTCATCTGCTTTCTTAAAGTCACCCACTTTGGCCGCACGCAGGGCTTCTATTGCTGTACTTCTTGCATTCCCTCCGTTTACTACAAGTCTCATAACAATCATTTCAATATCCATCTCTTTGCTGCCTCTCTCTCCTAACCAGTGATGATGAGTTTCACATATGTAACCAGGGTACAGATGACAATCATGGTCCATACCCATTTTTCCGGTCTGCGAAATTCAGACGAAGGGCTTAAAACACGGTAAAGTCCGTAGGGCGGACAAAAAACAATCCACAGATAAGTAAAAATCCTTGATTTTGTAAATACATCCGTGACCTGAAGCTCCTGCTTTTCCTTCATGTTAAGATCTCCTCCTCTTTTTGTCAAACTCATAATCACCTCATTTAAGTTTCATGCTGTTATTCTTCTGTTAAAACCTGCTGTTTGTTTGAAATCAGGACAAACGGGATATACACAACAAACGCCAGGAGGATACAGATAATCTGTGTTACTGCTGCCCCTATATTTCCGCCGGAGCAAAGAAACGCCATAAGTCCCGGAGGTGTGGTCCATGGTGCATTTACCACCATTCTTCCGCAGAAACCAATCTTTGTCATGGCATAGGCAAAGGTGGCTGACACTGCCGGTGATATCATAAATGGAATGGCAAGCACGGGATTCATTACAATCGGAAGCCCGAAGGTCAGCGGTTCGTTGATGTTAAACAATGCGCAGGGAAGTGCCAGTTTTGCAATTGCTTTATAATCTTCACGCTTGGAAAAGAGCATGATAGCAATAATCAGTCCTCCCGTAATTCCAGCTCCGGTAACTGTTGAAAAACAGGACATGAATGGTGTGCTGATAATATTGGGAATTGCTGTTCCTGCTGCGTATGCAGCCTCATTCTCTGCAAAGGCAGCCAGAAGAATGGGCTCGTATACCGCCTTTGTCACCTGAGTTCCGTGAATACCAAAAGTCCATAAAACAGTGGTGATGAAAATCAGTGTAATGTATCCAGGGAAGCTGGTTAAGATATGGGACAATGGCTTCTGGATAAATGCGGTAATTGCATTAAACAATGTCATGCCTGTCGCCATTTCAAATATCATTCCCACAGCGGAAATAATAACTACGGTAATCAGTGATGGAAACAGGATTGTAAAAGATCTGGCTACATTTGATGGTACGCCGTCAGGCATATGGATTTCCAGTTTTCCGCTTTTCACCAGCCGGCAGTAAATTTCAGTAGCTGCTATGGAAGCAAACATTCCTACAAATAACCCCTGGGCATTGGTATAGACTCTGGATAGAACATTGGTAACTGCCACTTCGGTTCCGTCCGCTGCCTTTCCGCTTGCTGTAAAGGCGCAGAGGGAAATATAGGCTCCCAGTGCCACAACCGGAAGTGCTTTATCGGTAATTCCGTAGTGTTCCCCCAATTCCATTGCAATTAAGATTACACAGCCGATTGCTATAAAGTTCATGGTTCCGTAGTTGGCTGCTGTAAACATGGGATTTAATTTTCCAAGAAAGCTTAAACCCGGAATGTTTGCAAGACTGAAAAATCCTGGTGTTGTGTTGCAGATAACATTGGAAAACAGTGTACAGAATGAGCCGATAATAATTATTGGCAGAAGGCTCATAAATGCATTCTTAATCGCTGCCAGATGTCTTTGTGTCTGCATTGCCCCTGCTGCAGACAGCATGCCGTTCATTAATTTGTCTTTCATCTTTTCCTCCATCTCCACCGTATAAACGGTATTTCCATTAAATCGTTTCGCATTTCCCCAAATTTTGTGCATTTCACCTGTTTTACCTTTTTTATTTCAGGTTTTCTTATGCGTATTGTCATGTTATCATAATTGCATTTCAAACTCCATGTTCAGTTTTTCCAATTTCATAATGGCATTTTCTTCTTCTCATAAAGAGAAACAGACGCCACCACCAATTTGGAAAAAGTGTTCTTGGATATTGATTTACAGCTCTGCTATAATGATTGCATGAAACAGAGTAACTAAAACAGCAAAGGAAGAGGGAGGGTATCATATGAATCACAAACAAACATTTCCGGAAGGCTTTCTCTGGGGAGGTGCAACCGCTGCCAACCAGGTTGAGGGGGGATGGAACGAAGGCGGAAAGGGGATCTCCGTATCTGACTGTGCCAGAGCGCACTTTGATACAGATGTAACGAATTATAAGGCTCACAACGCAGTAACGTCACAAGATATAGAAGCTGCACTTGCTACCGATGATGAAGTATATTATCCCAAACGCCACGGATCTGATTTTTATCACCATTATAAAGAAGATATCAGGCTTTTTGCAGAAATGGGCTTTAAAGTCTACCGCCTGTCCATTGCCTGGTCACGTATCTTCCCAAATGGAGATGAGGAAGCGCCCAATGAAGAAGGACTTAAATTCTATGATGATGTATTTGATGAGCTTCATAAATATGGGATCGAACCTCTTGTGACCATGTCCCACTATGAACCGCCTTTAAATCTGGTATTAAACTATAAGGGCTGGTATTCCAGAGAGGTCGTCGGCTTTTTCACACGATATGTAGAAACCATCTGTACCCGGTATAAGGATAAAGTAAAATACTGGCTGACCTTTAATGAAGTGGATTCCATGATTCGTCACCCTTATACCACTGGCGGATTAATCGAAGATCGTTTCCCAGGTCAGAACTTTGAAGAGGTAATTTTCCAGGCAATGCACCACCAGTTTGTTGCATCTGCTCATGCAACCAGAATCTGTCATGAAATAATTCCCGGCTCTTTAGTTGGCTGCATGCTGACAAAGCTGACCTACTATCCCTATACCTGTAAGCCGGAAGATGTATTAAAGGCACAGCAGACCATGCGGGGAACCTATTGTTACAGTGATACCCAGGTGTTTGGAGAATACCCGGCTTACTTACTCTCCCGTTTTAAAAATAATGGCATTACCATACGGAAAGAAGACGGGGATGATGAAATCATGAAATCCTATCCTGTGGATTTTGTTTCCTTCTCCTACTATAATTCCTCCTGTGCGGCTGAAGATACTTCTAATTTGAATGTTACCTCAGGCAATACCATAAATGCCATTAAGAATCCGTACTTAAAGGCTTCTGACTGGGGTTGGCAGATTGATCCTACGGGGCTGCGGATATCTATGGTGGATCTTTACGACCGCTACCGTAAGCCGCTGTTTATTGTTGAGAACGGGCTTGGCGCTGCAGATGTGGTGAACGAAGATGGGACAATTGATGATCAGTACCGGATTGATTACTTAAGGGAACATATGAAGGCTATTTTAGATGCCATTGAAGAAGATGGGGTGGATTGTCTTGGTTATACTTCCTGGGGGTGTATCGATCTGGTTTCTGAATCCACCAAGCAGATGTCGAAGCGTTATGGTTATATCTATGTGGACTGCGATGATTACGGTAAAGGGACTTATAATCGTATGAAGAAGAAATCCTTTTACTGGTATAAGAAAGTTATTGAGTCGAATGGAATGAGTTTGTACTGGGAAGAGATTTAGGTACATAAGTACTACAATTTACAGAAATATATTAAGAAATATATTTTAACGTGTATAATTACTTGGTATATATTAAACTATCTATTGCAAGTAAACATAAGTTATGTTATATTAAAACTATAAAAAGAGTAACTGCCACACAAGGTGGAAGCTCCCATAGTAAACGTATGTCCTAACGGACACCGCCTACCCTGGTTGCGTCAGGGTAGGCTATTTTTTTAACTTGTCTATGTAAGTTAGCAATGCCAAGATAAATGTTGCAAATAACAGCACATCTGCAAATGAAAACATATCCGACACCACCTCCCCTCTTATCATGACGTAAAGACATAAAAGCCGGGAGGTTCCACCCTGTATTCAGTTACTCCTAAAAGCATTACTTTTGCTATATCACTTTTGCTCATTGCTGACCCTGCTCACATCATCTGTGCTTCTTCTATCTGAGTCATAGCCTTAATAAAAGCATCATAATCCTGCTTCTTCACCAACTCCTGAATCTGCTTCTGGCTTAACAGAAAAGAGGCAGTCAGCTGATAAAAGTGCTGAAGCTCCACACTGGTATGGTCTTTATCCGCGATGCACACCAGGAAAATGGCCCGTATTTTCTGATCTCCCCACTCCACCGGTTCGTCCAGAATTCCCACGCAGACAAAGGTCTCGCTGCTCATGGCTTTATAGGCATGGGGCATTGCAACCTGATTGCCGAAGGCTGTTTTTGCCATCCGCTCCCGCTGCAGCACTGACTCATAAAATTCCTGGGGAAGATTCTTCTTTTCTATCACAAACTGGCACATAAAGCGAAGAACCTCTGTTTTTGTTTTAAACTTTAAATGAGGCAGAAACAGATCACGTTCATAGTAGCTTAATACAGAGGAAGTCTTCTGTTCACAAAGAACTTTCTTTACATTAACTATGTCTTCATCGCCCAGAAAATATTCCACCTCCAGAATGGGCAGAGGTACCGAAACGGTGATGGGGACAGTTGTAAAGATGTAGTCATATCTGGAAAAATCCATTTTGTATAAACTTCCCACGTCACAGGCAATGATCTCATCGATATAATCTTTGAACGAATTCTTATACTTATACTGCAAAAGCTGGGCACTTCCTCTGCCGGAAGAGCAGACCAGAATGACATTCTTTTTTTTAATTTCTGTTTTCCTGCGTTCCAGGGCAAGGGCAAAAGCAAATGCAAAGTATGCTACCTCATCCTCTGACAGAGATACTTTAAAGTGTTCATTGAGAACTGTGACCGCGTTACACGCCATGGTATAGGACAGACAGAATTTTTCCTTTACATCACGGAGCATCGGATTCTTCATATCCATATCAAACCGGATGCGGACACTTAATGGGACCAGATGCTGGCTTAAGATCATTCTCAGTTCTAAATCACTGCGAAAATCAAATTTAAATAAATCATAAACCCGTTCCAGCATGGCAGTTACCAGATCACTGATTTCCTGGGTAATTATCACATTTTCTTCTACATTTTCTTCCTCTAAGAACACTTTCTTACCCGCCAGATGAATGGCAATATAGGCAACTTCATTTTCAGGGAAACTGATGTGAAACCTCTCTTCCAGCTGTCTGGCTACTACCTGGGCTATCTGATATTCGTACCGCTCCCTGGGATTTTCCATAAGCCCTTCCGGCATGGGAACATAGTGGCATTCCATAATTCTGCTGATGGCAATGTAAAGGTGGACTACCAGATTCTGATACGCTGCTCCGGTAATCATAAAATCATTTTCCTTTAAAACTGTTGAGACAATGACAGCAATCTCATCCATGCTTTCATTCCCCTTATGAAATCTCTTGCTGGAAAAAGATGCAATACAAAGTCTGGTATCAAATTCTTTTCCTTCCAGGCGGATTCCATAATTAGGCTTTCGTATCACGCGAATATTGAATTTTTTTAAAAACTGTTCTACTTCTTTCAAATCTTCCGTCAGCGTCCGTTTGGAAATATACAGACTTTCACTTAATTTCTCCAACTTTACATAGGATCCGCTGTTAATTAAGTACTCCAGTAAATACTGGATCCGTTCCTCTGAGGTGGAGGGTAAGTATTCTTCCGAGCCATGTGCATGATCCTTGCGGCAGTAAGCCTCATATTTTTCATTGTCCTGAATATTAAGGAAGTAACCTACTCCATATTTGGACACAATCCCCGCCCCATGGGGTTCTATTTCCTGATTAATTTCCTTTAAAAGATTACGGACCGTTTTTGTCCCCGCATGAATTTCTTCCGCAAGCATCTCAGCCGTATAGTAATCTCTGTCTGATAAAATATCCAAGATCTGCTTCATTCGCCTGTCCATTTTTCTTCACCCCTGTCAATAACTATCGGTATTGTTCCATCCAGATTCTCTTCCCATAACCAGATTTGTTTTGTTTGTTTTTCATTATTTATCCGTGTCGAATATTGTTTTTTTATGCATAATTACATATTAACATAAATCATCCTTTAACTGAATGAATCTTTTTTCCATTTTCAAAATGGTAATGTCTTCTTTATTTAATGAAATAAATATTACTGTACGCATATAATGAAATAGAAACTTATTGTCAAGGGAGTCTTTATGATCGGAGAAAACGAGGACGCAAGAGGAATGATTACAATGAGCGGAAGTATTATGGAGGTACAGAATGCACTTGTGGAGGAAATGTATACTTCCAACAGCAGGACGGGATATCTCCTTATCTCTTATGCTGATCCTGGTGAAAACGATATGATAAACATTGAATTACTTCAATTAAATATTGGCTGGGAAACAATCCTCATTAATCAGTTTGGCGATAACATAAGTTTATGCAGCATTACAAAAGGAACCTATGTCAATGCAACTTTTTCCACAATGATGACAAGAAGCATTCCCCCCAGTCAAACGCCTACCGGGTGATTGCCATGGTAGATGCCTTATCCTACAATATAACAACAGACCGGATTCTGTTGGTTGATTCAAACAACAATTTCATCTATACCGGGAATCCCAATGATGAAGCAGACCAGATGCGTTTTGTTATTACCAGTGCCACAGAAATCATAGATGAGAATGGAAATCCCCTGACTCTTGATGATCTTAAACCTGGGAAAATGATCCGCGTTAAGCATGCTACTTTTCAGACCGCAAGCATACCTCCCCAGACTACTGCATTTGTTATTGAACTGCTGTCTACTTAAAAAGAGAGCTGCCGGCAATTTTTTAATCCACTTCAACAATGGAATGAAAAAACTGCCGGCAGCTCTTTATTTCATTTATTCTACATCAAATCCCCTGCCTATGATGTTGTTGCTTATGCTTGCGCAGATAAAGCTGTCATCATGAAAGGACTTTACAAATTCTTTGATTGCGATTAACTCCTGCTGATTTACCACCGCCTGAATCAGCATCTTCTTTTTTACATTGGAAGTATCCATACCCTGAATAAAGGTGGCTCCTCTGTTTAAATCATTGCGTATAAACTGTGTAATCTCTAAATACTGATCTGACATAATATTAACATTATAATATTTCTCAAATCCAATGATCAGCTTATCCGTTACCACGCTTTGAACGAAGGTACAGATAAGGGAATAAACGATCATAGTCATATCTCCATAGATAATAGAAGAGAAAATAACTACCGTATTAATAATTAAATAGTAGGATCCAATTGATAAACCCTTTTTTTCTTTCAGATACAATGCCACAATGGATTCTGGTCCGTTGGCTACTCTCTGTTTCATAATAATACCACCAGCAATTCCACCTACAACGCCGCCGCTGATGGCTGCAGCGATAGGATCTGTGAGAAACTGCGGCAGAAACCGGTTAACAATACCTACATAAAAAGTAAACATAAAATAACTGAATCCAGCATAAAAAATCTGTTTCTTACTATAGCTGAAAAATGCCCAGACAAATATGGGCAATGCCATAATAATCAAAAGCAGCTGTACATCGGCACCAGTCAGACGGTTAAATACCGTTGCCAGTCCCCCAAGTCCGGTAGCGACTAAATTGTTGGCGTTTAGAATCTGACAATATGCACATGCAGAGATAAACTGGCCTATTGCTATCCAAAAAAGCTTTTTCTTCATTGTTGCTCTCCTCATTCCAGTAGGTGATTTAATAGTTTTTGCGTTTTGTTATAATGCCTTTTCACCGACACCTATTATATAGATTTCACTCCTGTTAAGCAACAACATTAATTTGTTAATTTTTTGACTATTTTCTCTTTTTATATGCTTCTATCGATTTATTTTCCGAATATATCCTGCAAATACCCATCAATGTATCAAAACATCACAGCGCTATGGTGATATAAGTCCAGAAAATCAGCTCATCCAGTTAAAAGTTTGTTAAATCTCTACAAAGTCCCCTCTTTTTTCTACCACATTGTAACCAATTGAGGCAACACGGTTTCTCAGACAAACATTACACTCTGCTGCTTCTTCTCCCGTACAGATTTTATTATCATACAGCTCATACTTTTTTCTGACACCAATGGGAGATAAATTAGGCATTAAAACATTGGAGCCAGATAGAATTCCTTTCTCTCTTCCCTTGGGATCTATGGTTCCTAACGCAGTTGTAGCCGGTATTAAAGCATTGGGAAGCATAAGCCTGAGCATTCCAATGAGAAACAGGGTTAAATCCATGCTGCCAGCTGGAAAATCCTTAAACGGAGTTTCCTTATGTGGTATGAAAGGGCCGATTCCAACCATCTGCGGAGACAATTCTTTAATAAATGCAAGATCCTCTGCCAGACACTCAGGGGTCTGGTAAGGAGAGCCCACCATAAATCCGGTTCCTACCTGATACCCGATTTCCTTTAAATTTCTTAAACATTCCTTCCTGTTTTCAAGAGAAAGGGACTCTGGGTGAAGCTTTTTATAATGTTCTTCATTGGCAGTCTCATGGCGCAAAAGGAACCGGTTGGCACCAGCTTCGTAATACGCCTGATACTGATCGTAGCTTTTTTCCCCAATGGAAAGAGTAATGGCACAATCCGGATATCCTTCTCTCATGGCTTTTATAATATCAATCATAATTTCATCAGTAAATGCCGGATCTTCTCCGCCCTGAAGAACAAAGGTCCGGAAACCAAGCTCATAACCGTTCTGACAGCAGGAAAGAATCTCCTCTTTGCTCAGGCGGTAACGGCTGACGTTTTTATTGCCCCTTCTGATCCCGCAGTAGTAACAATCATTTTTACAGTAATTGGTAAATTCTATCAGTCCTCTGATATAAACTTCCTTTTGAAAATGCTCCTGGCTGGTTGTCTGCGCCAGGGAAAAAAGATATTCACTGGTATCTTTATCAAAATTTTCTATTAAATAAATGAACTCTTCTTTTTCCAGGTTGTGATTCTTATATAATTTATCAATCAGTTCTCTCATATGCCTCTGCTCCTTCTCCTGAAACGGCTACGCTTATCAGCGCCTTATGTCTTTATTCTAACATGTTTCCCCTTACCTGCAAAAATGAATTTTCTGGCAGTGCCATGTACATTCATAGTATATTGGTATGTTTATACTATCATTTTCCTGTGCTTTGGGGAAGTGGGTTTTATCTTCTTGACGAAAAACCATACATTCGCTAAAATTATATCATAAATGGACGTGTTTTTATGTAGGTTTTCACAAAAAAACCATTCATTTTGGCTCCTATCACTCTCAAATTAATACTTAAGGAGACTATTTATGAGATATTTTAATGAGGAAGACAGTGCTTATGCAGTTTATGGGGACAGGGACAAGGATGTAATTGCACTGCTTGCCAACCGCTTCATCGGGGAAAATCCCCAGGTACCTTATCAGTACCGGCTGGATTTTACAACCGGTATATTATGTGACACAAAGGGATGGTATTTGTTTGATTTTAACAATCGATTTCCCAATGCGCAGATTGGTGATATCTGCTATGGTGCAGGTGACCTTTACAGCCACGAACAGACTCCTTCCCGCTTTGAGGTTCGCTGTCAGGGGCCCGTTGTATGTTATGTAAACGGTGAAGAGGTATACCGATCCCAGCCTGGAGATGAGAGTTTTAAGACCTCTGCTTTTTTCTCCATTGCTCTTTTATCAGGTCTTAATCATTTTGTTCTTGTGACAGAAAAAACAGAAATCGGTTTTGGATTTACTCTGCGGAATGCAAAACCGCAATGGGAACCGCCTCATTTTCTCTCACCCATACCAGAACGAAAGGGGCAGGCAGGCTTTGTTTACAGTGAACCGGTTCAGTGGAATACGGATGGTTTAAAATCCATACTTTCCGGCTGCTATGATGATATTGCCTGGTATCCACGCAATGAGTATGATAAGACGCAGTCAGACTGCCCCATCACACGGATCTTTGGCTCCTCGAGCCAGGGAACCGCTGTTTTAAAAAGTGGATTTGTTCTTGATAAAGCAAAGACAGTCCATGTCGCAGGTAAAAGCAAGACCCAGACCAGGATTTTCATTGACGGTGAGTTAAGGGGAGAGTGGCAAAACGGAACCTGGGAATCAGAAATCATGTTTCATGGAGGCTCACATAACGTCCTTATATTGTGTGAAAAAAAGGCTGGTGAAGAGGCTGGATTCGATTTTCAGCTGGAGACTGACGGCAGTGCCATTCCTCTGAATGCAGGAGTGAAAGGGTACGAAGGCTCATGGCTTTATACCGGTATGTTTGGTGATCATATTCCGCCTGTCCCAGACCTTTTGTCTATGGAAAAGGTTTACGACGGAATAAATGGTACGTGCTATTGGAAGGCTGATCTGCCGGATTCATTTGTGAGAATATTTGCAGAAGAAGAATTATACGGAAAATGGACTTATCCCTGTGGAGTTACCTTATATGGTCTGTTAACGGCCAGCCGTTATCTTAACCGCACTGACTGGCAGGAATATGCTTTGGAATATGCCCGTATGACGGCTGCAGTCTATGATTATTCCGTATATGACAAATCCGTTTTTGGCTATCCTGGAGTTAATACACAGCTTTGCTGGTTAAGCGAGCTGGACGACTGTGGATCTTTTGGTTCCTTTCTGTTAGAAGCCTACAAATACCGGCCTGCCAGAGAGGCTGAAAAACTTGCTGATGTAATTGCTGATTTTATGAGAAACCATCAGAGAAGAGAACAGGACATGGTTTTTTCCAGAAATAACAATACCATGTGGATTGATGATATGTATATGAGTATCCCCTTCTTATGCCGGTACTATCAGCTCAGCGGAGACTCTGCATATCTGGATGATGCGTGCCGCCAGGCAAAGCTTTTTAAACAGTACTTTTTCATGACGGATAAAATGCTGATGTCCCATATCATTGATTTAAATTACGGTAAGATGAACCGGATTCCATGGAGCAGAGGAAACGGCTGGGTAGTTCTTGCCCTCTCCGAACTTCTTCTTATCCTGCCAAAGGAACATCCGGATTACGTTGCCGTCACTTCCTTCTTTCTTGAAATGACAGAAGGCATATTGCAGGTACAGGACGAAACAGGTATGTGGCATCAGATTCTTGATGATTTCACCACCTATGAAGAGGCTTCTTCCACCTCCATGTTCATCTGCGCCTTTTCAAGAGGTATTCGGCTTGGTATTATAAAAGATACTCTGAAAAACCGGTGCATTACTTCCATAGCAAAGGCATGGACTGGCATGAAAAAAACAGTAATTAACCGGAAGGGCGACTTATATGGTGTCTGCCGTGGATCTGACTGTTCTTACAGCCGGTCGTATTACCGCCAGCTGGGGTGGCGCTTTAACGATCCTCACGGAATTGGTATTGCAGTGCTTGCGGGAGTGGAGAAACTTCTGCTGGACGAATTCCTACAGAATCCTGCTATCTCTTAATCAAACAGGGCGCTCCTTTTGGAACGCCCTGTTTTCAAATACCGTCTTGTTTAATCAGATACTGATGAATGGCATCAACGCCTTCCCTTATAATTCTGGAATCATCAACTGGATTATCCTGAAAAACAATCTGATCGACTAAGGAGCTCATTATATTAACCACCACAATGGAAGCCGCCTCTAGATCCTTTACTCTCAGCATATCATGAAAGGCTTTTAAATAGTCCAGTGTCATTAGACGGACTGTCTCCTGCTGCTTTTCCATAACTGCACTCACCTCTGGCATGGAATGACTGAGGATTTTTAATTCTTTGTTGAATTCTTTTGATGCTCTGTGACTTTTTATCATTTCTTCCATAAATCCCGTAATCCAGAGCCGGGGATTTTCCCGGTACGATTCTAACTGAATATTCATAGATTCATGTATTTTTAAAAACGATTCATTATAACGATCTAATATTTCTACCAGTATCATATCTTTATCCCGATAATAAAAATAAAGACTTCCAATAGAGACTTTCGCCTCTTTGGCAATTTCGTTGGTTGTGGTCTTAAAATAACCTTTCTCACAAAAAAGCTGATAAGCCATATTTCTTATTTTTTCTTTTGTCTTAATACTGCGCGTCTGTTTTGGCTGCCGCGTTGCCTGATTTGATTTCATATTAACGCCTCCCCATGTTGAATATATAGAACCATAATCTGGTTGTCAATAAATATTGAGCAATTATTCAAATATAATTGACTTATTATGATCAAGGAGTATAATTTGAGTAAATGCTCAAATTATACTCAGGAGGTAATATTATGATTTTTTTAGTTATCTGGATTCTGGGCCTATTAGTTGGATTTATCACGGCAGTTATAAACCCGGCAATGCACACATTTTCTTCATTCTGCCAGAATCTGTTGTTTTACCAGCTTACAATTACGCTTACAATTTCCGGTGCTGTCAGCTTTATAGGCCATGTATTTCGGTCTGACATGGTAGCTGAGTCAATTGGCTGGGGCAAGGGAAGCCCCTTTCAGAAGGAACTGGGATTTGCAGAAGCAGGATTTGCTCTGGCTGGACTATTCTGTATTTTTTATCACCGGGAATTCTGGTTGGCTGCAATCGTGCTGGCATCTCCTTTATATCTGCTGGCTGGAATCAACCATATCTGGGAAGTTGTTAAAAAAAAGAACTATGCGCCACATAATACATGGACGATTCTGCCGGATCTGCTAATGCCAATATCATGGATACTTTTGTTTATATTTTCAGCCCCTAAAATATAATGGACACTAAAAAATAAAGGTGATATCTTTAGCTGCTAACCTGCTGCCAAAGATATCACCTTTATTTTTATATACTATTCATAATCCCAATTCAGCTGCTGCATCTTCCCAATACGTTTCTGGAAGCATGGACCAGATACCGCTCCCTCCGTCGTTCTCCCATTTTTTAAGTGCAGTTGTAAGGCAAAGCATGGACTGATCAATTCCTGTAATCAGTGTTTTCTCAACAATCCTCGTCCAGACCCTGGCCTTTTCATTTAAATGGCTTTCATATAGTTCCTTTACCGCCAAAGATTTATCGTAATTCAACTGAATCAGCTCCGGTTTCCATATTCCCTTATCTCCGTGAAGAATACAAAACTGCGCATCTCCGCCATAGTCCCAGGGAACACCTACAGACCCCGTATTGACGTGAGTCTTCCCTTTATATTGGAAGATCCCCTGCCTGTGAGTATGTCCGCAGATAATAAGATCTGCATCCAAATGGTTCAGCACTTCCTTTGCGCTTTCACTTCCCAGGTGGAACACACCCCTGGTATTTTCTAACGTTCCGTGGCAGTAATAAAAATCAGAATAACCTTCTGTCTTCATTTTTCCTGACAAATCCATACTTTCAAAAAATTCCAGATCTTCTATTGTCAGATGTTCGTAGGTATACAAAAGACTTCCGGAAGCAGAAGATGGAGAAACCCAGCCATCTTCTACCCCGTTTTTATGATTTAATAAATAATCCTCCCGGTTCCCCCGTATAAAAGTACAGGGATACCGGTCTCTGATATGGTAGATAAGCCCCATTGTCTTTTCCGGGTATGCACAGTCACTGACATAGTCTCCCAGAAACAGAAACTGATTCACCCCTCTTTTTACTGCTTCCTCGTAACATGCATGAAACCCATGATAATTACTGTGAATATCGGAAAATACCGCTAATTTCATCTGCCTCCTCCAACTTTTAGCCCAGCAAGACCCTGGCTTTCTCCATTCTTTCAACAATTGGCACCTCAAATGGGCAACGGGTTTCACATGCCTTGCATGCGATACAGTCAGAGGCATTGGATGAAAGATTTTCATAATGGGCACGTACTGTCCCAGGAACTTCTTCCTGCATGGCAGCCAGATCATACAGTTTATTTACCATGGCAATATCGATGTGGGCAGGGCAGGGTGCGCAATGACCACAATAAGTACACTGACCGGAATAGGCATGATGGGGAGCACTGGCAAGTACACTGGCATAATCCTTTTCCTGTTCTGTGGCAGTCTCGTAGGCAAGAGCCGCTTTTACTTCATCTGGTGTGCTTAATCCCACCATTATGGAAGCGACTGCCGGACGGGTGAGAGCATAATGAATGCACTGCACCGGAGTTAAAGCCACTCCAAAAGGAGAATTTTCTGCTGAAAACAGCCTGCCTCCCCCATATCCCTTCATTACTGTAATACCAACACCTTCCCTGTCACAAAGCTTATAAAGTTCAGCCCGCTCAGGAGCTATTCCATTTAAATCTTCCTGATAATCCTTCTGGAACAATTCAGTCATATCCTCTGTCGGCGGAAGCAGATCGAATGCCGGGTTTAAACTGAAAAGAATCATCTCAATCTCACCGCTTAAAGCAGCCAGTTTTGCAACAGCGGGATTGTGAGTACTCATACCGATATGGCGAATCACTCCTTTTTCTTTCAGCCCCCTGACGTATTCAATAAACTCCCCGTTCATAATATTATCAAACTCAGCTGACTCATCCACAAAGTGTATCATTCCAAGATCCATGTAATCCGTCTGGAAACGGGTCAGCAGATCTTCAAAGGCTTCCTTTACCTTATCCATATCACGGGTTCTGACATACTGTCCATTCTGCCAGGTAGCGCCTAAATGCCCCTGTATAATCCATTGATCTCTGCAGTCTTTAATCGCTTCCCCCAGATTGGTTCTCACATTTGGCTCTGACATCCAGCAGTCTAAAATATTGACTCCCTGTTCTTTGCAAAGCCTTACCACCTCTTTTACTTCATCATAATTTTTACGTTCCAGCCATTCGCCCCCCAGGCCGATTTCGCTGACCATTAGCCCCGTTTTACCCAGTTTTCGATACCTCATTTTACCCCTCCAAGTGTTTTTTAACATATATCCATTTGTTATCTGAAGTATAGCATATCTACCATATTTTATCCAGATTACCAGGGCAGCTTCCTGTCACATTTTCTTGCGTACTGTAACAGGTATCCAGAGTTCACAGAACAGTCCGGGAGCACCTTTCTCAAAATAAATTTCGAAATCCGTCTCATCCGTATGTTCATAACCGGACTGCGGGAGAAATTCTTTAAAAAATCTGCCCCACATCTCACTGATACAGCCTCCATCATCACCAAAACAGGAGAAAACTGCATACGTTGCAGGCCCGGTCTCCCAGATCCGATATCCCTGACTAAGTAACTCTTCCACTTTCTCAACCGGTGTATCCGCATCAAGGATTACTCCGATACCGTAGTCAAAAGTCCCTTCGTTTTCTCTGGTAGGGCTGCACAACCCGTAAATATCTCTTTTCCCTTCCTGCCCCAGCGCATAAAGCTCATCAAAAATCTTTTCCTTCCTGCACGCTGTCCAGAAATCAGGTATCTCATGATTTTCCCCGTCGTTTATTATCTCATTTTTAAATGCTTTCACTTTTGCAGCAAATCTCATATTCCCCGTATCCACAATTCTGTAATCCATATTTTTTCCACCTTCCAATGTGATTTTAATAACCAGGGCATTGAATAATGAAAGCCGGGTACCCCTTAACTTTGCCGCTTTCGGAGTCACTCCGTGAAATCTGGAAAATGCCTTTGCAAAGCTTTCCGGAGTTTCATATCCGTATTTATAGGCAGCATCAATCACCTTAATATCCGTCATCTGAAGCTCCTGGCCAGCCAGAGACAGCCTGCGGTTCCTTATGTACTCACTGGCTGTCATTCCTGCCATGAGACTAAAGGTTCTGTGAAAATTATAGCTGGACATATGGACCTCTCTGGCAACATCCTCATAGCTGATCTTCTCCAAAAGATGAGCCTCCATGTAGTCAAGCGCCGTTTGTAAAAGTTTCACCCATTCCATTATCTGCACCCCCTTGTCACATATCATTATAAGATTTCAGATTGTTTTTTTCCTGTCTTCAATTGCTGCATATTGTCTGAGGAAAATCATAAAACTTTAAAAGCAAATTCTGTCTCTTCCCCTCTCCTTTGCTTCGTAAAGCTTTTTGTCTGCCTGTATCAGTGCCTCAGAGACTGTCTCTGTTCCTAACACATATTCAGAAATTCCAGCTGAAAATGTGACCTTGCAGCTCTGTGTTCCCATATTGTTTTTCTGTCTTAAAGACTCCACCCGTTTATAAGCCTCTCCCAAACTGGTTTCTGCCAGAAATATGGCAAACTCTTCCCCTCCGTAACGGCAGGAAATATGGTCTGGAAAGGTATGCTGAATCAATATTCCAAAATCACTTAAAACCCGGTCTCCCTCAAAATGACCGAAGGTATCATTGATCACTTTAAAATGATCTAAGTCCATAATTATGAATACACCGTCTAAACGGGACTGCTCCACCTGTTCCATAAAATATCTGCGGTTATAAAGCCCGGTCAGAGAATCAATGGTCGCCAGAATCTCCAGCTGTTTTTTTGCATTTTCCGATTCTGTGATATCATTGGCAACATAAATGCAGACTCTGTGAGTTTTCATCGCAATTGCCTTAAAACTGTATTTCCTGCCACAAATTTCATGTACCGGATTTATCGAGTCCAGGTTATGGTCTTTTAACTCTTCAATCAATTCATAAGACTGTCCGATTTTCATTTTTGAGAGAGACGGGAAAAATTCTTTGGATACATTATTAAAACCTAACAGCATGCCATTGCTGTCGATTACAAGAACCGCTTCGTTAATGCTTTGGAATATCATTTCATAGGTAATTGGATTAAGAACCAGCATATCATATCTGAAAAGACCCACTGTAATGGAAATGCTCATAATGAAATAGGAAAATGGAGTCAGATCCAGATAAACAGGCCCCACCCCCAACATATAAAGCATCATCGTAATTACAGGTGCACTTACCCCTAATAACAGAAACAACACTTTATCCCTGTAACTGCCACTGGATCTTTTCAGTTTTATTATTAATACCGTTATGCTGTATAAAATGGAAATGCAGAGAACGAGCACCTGAATATAATACCAGATTCCCTTTTCCAGTACCAGTATGGGAAATCCAGGTGAATCGTCCACGCCTATGGATGAGTAATATAGAAAATGATAATTATTGGTATAAACAAGAATTAATGTAATGACATTAACCATCAGTATGAGGGTTACCACAAATCGATTGGCAAACTTTTTTTCTTCTGTATACTCCCTGGTAAACATCATAATTAAAAACGGATAAAATGACGCTCCAATATATTCAACACGAGTCCAGATATACATGGTTCCCACTGTATCTGACAACAGCTCAAATGCATACCCTACGCAGTGAAAAATCATTGCAGTCATTAAAAGACAAAAATAGAAAACACCAGGAATTTTTCTTCTGGCAAGACCATAAATAACAAAATTACCGATCAGTGCAGAAGAAATGATCAGTAATACGCTCAATGAAACATTATTCATATGTATAACTCCTCTCCCGCTTGTTATTTTAGATAATCAGCAGACAAATGTCAATGTCCTGCGGACAGGAATTAATAAAATGAAAGTGATCCACTCCTCCTTACTATCTGTAGCAGCAAAAAAATGCCAAAGCACTTATTAAGCAGAGTGTTTTGGCATTATAAGCAAACATATTGACTGAATGTGAGATCTTAGCGGCTCCTTCCCTCTGAAATATGAAGAATCTGATAAATTCTGCAGCCTTCCTGGATTTGAGGGCGTTCTTTCATAAATAAAAATACACTATATTTCCATTTATCAGGATTATAGATACATACCTGCCCGGTGATTTCCTCTTTGCTTTCTGTCATCAGCCTGATTTTCCGGGGAACATTACTTAAGGATAATTCCGGAGAGATACTGCCGGTTATTTCCATTACATAGCGGGAATTCAGAAACTGATTATCAAATTCGGCAAACAGAGGTACGCCAATATTAACTTGCTGCCAGCCAAAGGATTTGATGATTTGATCATAATATCCGCCAAAGAGAAATTGATTCATGCCCTCTTCCTGATCCCATAAATAAAGAGGCGCATATGCCTGTTCAAAACCATCCATCCCTTTTTCACGTATCAGATAGCATTTATATTTCAATCCCGGAAAGCCATCCGTTTTATTTCCGTTTTCCTTCACCCGTTTTCTGATAATATCCATATCGTAATCACCTGGAAGTGTTATTACATACTGCATTCCTGTCATTTTAAATCTCCCTCCTTTTATTTTCTATAACTTCATTTTACATTACTATTTCATAATAGTATAATAATTAATAATGAATTCAAACATCATTCATAATGATGGATAGGAGAGAAAATATGGAAATAAATGACATCACTATCTTTATGGAGTTATACAGAAACAGATCCATAACGAAAACAGCAGAACTCCTGAACTATACCCAGTCCAATGTGTCCGCCCGTCTTATGAAACTTGAGAAAGAATTTCATGGTACTTTTTTTCTCCGTACCAGATCAGGGCTTAAAATACTTCCTGAAGGAGAACGTTTTTATCAATATGCCGTTATAATGGAAGATACACTTAAAAAACTGTACCAGGAATTTCAGACGGAAAGCCAGGAAATCCGTGTAGGCTCAACACAGCTTCTTTCCAGGCTCTACTTCCCATGGCTATTTGAAAAAAGCAGTTATTTTACCATGCATACTGATGCTGTAAAAAAATTAAACCGTAACTTTAACAGTCAGATTTATGATATAGTCATCACTCACATGCCCCAGTCTCCGGATACTGGAATTTTTCAGATTCAATACCCGGAAGTCCTTTTATGGGCTGCCTCCTCCAGCCTGGATTGGAACCAGGAAGAAGTTTTGCCGGTCATAGTCAGCCGGGATAAGCTATGCCCACTTCGCCATTTAACCTTGCAGACCCTGAGTCAGGGAAAAATTCAATTGTCTTTGATTGAAGTGGACACCCTGGATTTAATGATTACTCTGCTGTCAGCCAACCGGGCTATTGCATTGTTGCCTGAAAAATTAATAAAGCAAGAGAGGCGGTTAAAAGTACTTCCATCTCTTTCACCAGTTACACTTCCGGTGTATGGGTATTGCAGAAAAAAGACGGAAGCTGATCTTTTAAATCAACTATTTCAAGAAACTTAGGTACTAAATAGAAACAGTCTACCACACATAAGGAATCAACCGATAGGTGTGTTTTTCATATTCCTTATATTCGTTTCCAAAATGGCTTCTTAAAACCTCCTCTTCCACGGAAATCCTGGCTGAATAGCTTATTATGGAACCTGTCAATACCATAGCCAATGCAATCGCACCCCTAAGTCCAAGCGCTGTCCCAGCCAGACTGCAGATACTTCCTGTATATGCCGGATTTCTAACTTTTTTGTAGATGCCAGTAGTGATAAGATGCTGCTCTTTGGAAGTCTGCACTGTTAAAGTAAACGATCTCTTTAACGTTAATACCGCCCATAAACGGATCAGAATTCCAGCCAGCATTAAAATAATTCCAGGGCAGGTGAACACCACTGGCAATTTAGTATTGAGAATGGAGTCCCAGCCTTTCTGTCCAACCATAAAGAAACTCAAATAAATACATACATAAAAATTAATAATCAGCAGCCATTTGGTTCCTTTATCCCGCTTATTGGTTTTATCTGTCTCCCGGTCTTTTGGATGTGTATAGATAACGATAAAGGCTTCTGCCGCTATCATAAGTAATAAAGCAATATGATACATAAAAAATGATGCCGAATCAGGAAATTTCGATCTATCACACATTCCTGTCTCTCCAATCTTCCAATAATCGGTTTATTTCCTCTGCGCTGCTTTTTTCCATATAGTAAAAATATAAATGATTCGCTGCCATTACAAAAAAATACACGATGGAACACAGTATAATGGAGCCTGTATTAATGCCAATCCATTTAAAATTCACTGCAAAGAACAGGTTAACTGGATACAGCAATGCTGCTTCTGCAATAAAATGTCCCAGATACGTCTTAAAATTAATTCTCCCTATCAGTTCATCTAAAATGCAGGTAAGAACTAAATACCCCGCCACTTCAAAGGCAAACCCAATAAAGAGGTTTTTTCTACCCTCAGTAACTAAATTAATCATACCTGCCAGCAATATTATGACCGTAAAGCACATTGAAATCGCAGGTATATATGTTTTCAAAATCTTATGCACCATATTATCTCCTTATCTTTTCTTTTAAGTCTGTTATATATTTTCTTGAAACAAGAAGATGCTCTCCGTTATTAAGTTCTACCATAAGTCTGTGATTTGGATAGGATTTCACACTGTTGACAGCAGTAATATTTAGTAATTGCGATTTAGAAATTCGGACAATCGTTGTTTCCTCCAGCTCCGACTCCATTCCCTGAATGGTCTTTCTTGTCTCATAAATATTCCTGTCTGAATAGATAAATGTTTTCCTGTCTATTGTTTCGATGTAACAAACCTGATCCAAAGGAATCTGATAAACCTTATCTTCTTTAAAACCTTCCAGCGTAAAATTATATTGCCTGATGTGCTGGACCAGCCTTGTAATCCGTTCCGTCATATTTGGATATCTGATTTCTATCTCTGTTTCCTGTAACTCTTTTCTATGCTGCAGCAATAATCTCAATGGAACACCTCCTGACACGATAAATATAAATCATTCGATCTGTTTACTCAAGTAAATCTGTTTTAAATGCCCTGTTGAAGGTATATAATACCTGTAACGTGTTTCATTACTTATTTCATTGAAAGGATTGATGTTTATGAAAAGGTTGTTTAAAAAAACGGCAGCAGTCTTCCTGACAACCATGATCCTCTTTATCACTGCATTTTTTATTTATACATCCATCTACTATAAAGCAGAAGACGTTGCTGTAAACGCATTGAATCAGGACATAAAAAGCGGACGTGCAAAAGAGGAAAGCCAGTATATCCTTTTACCTTCCAAAACCCAGACCGATACGGCCCTTATTTTTTATCCAGGGGGAAAAGTGGAAGCGGCGGCTTACTATCCGCTTCTGTCAAAAATCTCCGACCAGGGAATCACCTGTATCCTTGTTAAAATGCCATTTCATCTTGCTGTATTTAACCCCGCCGCCGCAGATAAAATCATGAAGGAGATACCGGATATAAAAAACTGGTATATTGGCGGACATTCTCTGGGTGGAGCCATGGCAAGCAGTTACATGGCATCTCACCCTGACTCCTTGAATGGACTGATCCTTCTTGGCGCCTATCCTTATGGAGATATTGACACACAAAAGGCGCTTGTGCTGTATGGAACTATGGATGGTGTGTTAAGCCGGGAAAAAATAAAAGGAGCTGCAGATGTGATACCCATAGAGGGGGGAAATCACGCTGGCTTTGGAAATTATGGAAGTCAGAAAGGGGATGGTATTGCTTTGATTTCTGAAGAAGATCAGCAGGAAATATCTACTGACGCGATTCTTAAATTCATTACTCAAAAACAAAAGGAGAAAAGCGGTCAATAAGCTTCTCTCCTTTTCTCTATAATCCAATCGTTATCGGATCACTGTTCTTTATTCCTTTTTATCACTCTCCAGATTTTCTCCGGAGTTGCCGGAATGCTTAATTCATCCGGATAAATTCCCAGAGAACTAAGAGCATTTGTAATAGCAAAAAATACGGATTCTCCATAGATAAACGGCGGTTCTCCAATGGCCTTTGACCGCTTAATGCCAAGTTCATTCATGCAGCCTTCCATCAGTTCAATATGAAATTCCTCCGGAATATCGCCGATGGTTGGAATCTTATAGGTTGCCGGTGAACTGCTTAGAAGTCTTCCTTTGTCCTGATACACCAGTTCTTCCGTTGTAACCCAGCCCACGCCCTGGATAAAAGCACCCTGAATCTGACCGATATCCACCATCGGGTTAATGCTGCTTGCGCAGTCGTGAAGGATATGGGCTGAATCAAGGGTAGTGCGGCCGGTAAGCAAATCAACGGTTACTTCTGTGACTGCAGCGCCAAATACATAATATAAAAATGGATGCCCTTCTCCTTTGTCCCTGTCAAAGTAGATACCAGGAGTTGCATAATACCCATGATCGCATAAATCAATCCGCTCAAAATATGCTTTTTGTACCAGCTCCTTAAATGAAATAAGAGGATTCTCATAATCTGTTTTCCCCTCATGCACCCCATAGACATAGCCGTTCTCAAATACTCCGTCTTCTCCGGGATATAACTTTGATACCAGTTCTTTAAGCCTTCCAAGGATTTTAAGCGCGGCATTCTCCACCGCATGCCCGTTTAAATCACATCCGGAAGACGCAGCAGTTGCCGAAGTGTTGGCGACTCGTTTGGTATTATTGCTTTCAATTCTGATTGTTCCAATGGGAACCCCCAGGGTAGTTGCCGCAATCTGGGCGATCTTTGTGTTAACTTCCTGGCCCATCTCAATGGCTCCGTGGGTGACGGAAACTGATCCATCTGTATATACCTGAATCAGGGCACTTCCCTGGTTTAAATGGGCTGCCGTAAAGGAAATGCCAAACTTCACCGGAGTGATCCCAAGTCCTTTTTTCGCAAACCGGTTTTTCTGATTGAACGCAGCAATCTCTTTTTTCCGTTCATCCCACCGGCTGTCAGCTCTCAGTTTTTCTAAGATTCTTCCAATGTCTTCCCCATGATGGATTTCCTGCCCGTAAGGAGCCAGATCTCCTTTGTGGTACATGTTCTTCATTCTCACATCATATGGATCCAGTCCCAGGGTATATGCAATTCTCTCAATAACACTTTCAATTGCGAAAATTCCCTGAGGTCCGCCAAATCCCCGAAATGCAGTAGCGGGGTGTAAGTTTGTCTTACAGGGTCTGCCGATAATTTTAATATTTTCAATGTGATAACTGTTTTCAGCATGGAGCATTGCCCGCTCCAAAACGGAGGTGCTCACATCGGCAACCGCCCCACAGTTGGAATTAAGTTCTACGGAATATGCAAGAATCTTTCCTTCCTTATCAAATGCAACCCGATAATCGCTTTCAAAAGCATGGCGCTTTCCAGTTGAGAGCATATCCTCATCTCTGGTCAGGCGTATCAGAGCAGGCTGCCCTGTATGATAGGCTGTAAGAGCGGCAAGGCAGGCCCAGGAGGTTGCCTGGGATTCCTTTCCACCGAATCCTCCGCCCAGTCTTTTAATGTCAACTGTAACCATATTCTGAGGCAGCCCCAGAACTCCCGATGCCATCTTCTGAATCTCATTGGGATTTTGAGAAGAGGAATACAGGGTAATGCCGCCGTTGTCTTCCGGCACAGCGAGGGCACTCTGGGTTTCCAGATAAAAATGTTCCTGTCCGTCGTTTCTGATTACACCCTCCATATAACAGGGGCAGTCAGCAAATACTGACTCCACATCACCACGTTCTATTTTCCGCACAGGACCCACATACTGATCTCTTTTTATGGCTTCCCTTACAGTCAGCACAGGTGTCTCTTCTTCTACCTCAAACAGGATCTGTTCCATGGCTGCTTCCGCTTCCCTTATGCTTTCTGCAGCAATGACTGCAACAGGTTCACCCACAAACTGTACATGCCCCTGAGCCAGACATACCTCATCTTTAATGATTCCACCGATCTGGTTCTCACCCGGAATATCCTCTGCAGTCAGAACAGCAGCCACCCCTGGCATCTCACTGGCCTTTTGTGTATCCAGTTTAACAATCCGTCCGTTTGCAAATGGACTAACCATGACTTTTACATAGAGCAGGTTTCCGGGTTTCGGAATATCATCAATAAACTGGGAACGGCCCATTACGTGATCACGTCCGCTTACGTGTAACGGTGATGTTCCTGCCTGCCCCCACTGATTGTTTTGTCTTATCTGTTCATTCTTCATGACACTCTGCCTCCTGACTGCTTTCATAAGCCAGATAATGTTTCATTAAAAGATTCTCCATTACAGCTTCCCGGTAATCTGCACTCCCTCTCACATCGCCGATGGGTGATGCCTCTCCGCTGATTATGTCATAAGCCCCTAAAAAAGTTTCCTCTGTCATAGGCTTCCCTTCCAGGTAATGAGAGGTTTTTGGCATATAAAGTGTAGTAGGGCCTACACCTCCGCAGGCTATGGATGCCTTTTTAATCATGCCCTCTGATATCTGTAAGGCTATGGCTGAATTAACTGCGGATATGTCCACTTCTTTTCTCTTGCTGACCTTTTCAAAGTGGATAAAATCATACTCTCCCACCGGAATGGAAATAGAAGCAACCCACTCATCTGATTTGTTCTCTGTCTGTTTATAACCATGATAAAACTCCCGGACAGGAACGTTTCTTGTTCCGTTACAGCCGTTTAAATGTACGACTGCATTTACTGCCATCAAAAGAGGTACGGTATCTGCTACTGGCGAGGCATTAACAAGATTACCTGCCAGGGTCGCTGACGATCTTACCTGCTCCGAACACATGCCTGAAACCACATCCGAAAACTGTGGAAAAAATGGATTCACCCGATCAATAATATCCGACAATGTGACTCCGCCTCCAATGGTCAGCTGATTATCCCTGTATGAAATATTTTGCAAAGATGATATTCTGCTGATATCTACAAGAAGTCTGTAATGCTGGTTTCTTTTCTTGATTCCCACTACTACATCGCTTCCGCCATTTAAAAATCTTAAATTCTGTCCGGAAACAAGCTCTTCGTGGTCTCTTATAAAAGCTTCCAGGTGATCTTCTGAAACAGGGGAATAATACGCATGAGCCCCATCATCAATAAAAATGTCTTCATGGACAAAAGCCAGCTGTTTTTCTTCTGTCTCCTCCAGATAAGAGGGACGGATTTCTTCAGAATCAATGATTAAATCCTTTAAGTATTCCGGCACTTTCCGAATGGATGCATATCCCGTGCACCGGCAGAGATTTCCCTCTAAATATCTGCGGAATTCTTCTCTTCCGGGATTCGGTCTCTCCAGATACAGAGCCAGTATAGACAAAATTACGCCTGGTGTACAAAATCCGCACTGGGTTGCATGTGCATTTAAAACAGCTTCCTGTATGGGATGAAGCTTTTCTTTTTGTGCAAGCCCCTCAATGGTAATGAGATGTTTCCCCTCCAGCTTTGCTGCCAGATACAAACAGCCCGCAACGGACTTATAATGTACCTTTCCTTCTCTTACTTCCCCGATCACTACCGTGCATGCTCCGCAGTCCCCCTCTCCGCAGCCTTCCTTGATTCCATTTAACTGAAACCGGCTTCGAAGAAGCTCCAAAACTGTTGTTTCCCCATTGACGGAAATCTCTTTCAATTTCCCATTCAGAAAGAAGCGAATCGTCTTTTTCATACCTTTCCTTACTCCTTTTCATTCCTGTTTTTGCCGCTGGTCTGCATGCATTTCTTCGGGCAATTGGATAAAAAAAAGCCCCAGGCACACGAAACACACACAAAACAACTGCTTCCTTTGAAGCGGCAGTTCAGTCTGTGCTCATGTAGCCTAGGGCAATTTAAGGTCGCCTGGTCGAGACGCTCAAACCATATTAATGAGCTTATACAAGAAGCAGTCCATATTCAAATACTTCTTTGTATCTTTACAAATAATTATAACGGATTATACCAGATAGTCAATAAATTTTTTCTGATTTCTAGTATTTTCCTAACTTCATATGACCTGCAAGCTCTGTTTTGGATCTCTGCTTAATAACCCATGCTTCATCCTTGGCCTGTGTGAATGCTGATACACATTTGGGATCTAAGTTATCCTCAATACCTTCTTTGCATAATGCGATCATCTTCTCTGCTAATGTGATCACTTCCATGTGAATGGCGTTGGTACGATCAGAACGGTATATTTTTTCAGCATCTTCTTCACTGAGTTCTTCAAACTTCTCTGCTCCCACTTTACATTTCGGGCAAACTTCCGGAGCGGTCTCTCCTTCATGAACATAGCCGCATACAGTACATTTAAATAATTTCATATAACATGCCTCCTAAATAATTATTTTTATCAATACTCAAAAATTACTATTAGTATCTCTCATACAATCTCATTTGTCAACCAATGAGATTTTTTTCACATTTATTAACGACTCATAACTGTCAGAACCTGCAGTATCTCCGTTTTCGAACCCGGCGCAAACGCACGGATTCTCTCTTCCAGTCTTATCAGCGCAGTCTTTACTTTAAAGGCATCAATCCCCGGAGGCGCATAGATTGTAAACAGAACGTCCCTTGTATCCGGAGTTAATCTGGTATCATAGTCCGGCCCTTTTAAAATACTGGAAAACACTCTGGTGCTGTCACTCATTATCATATCACCTGCTGCTGCGGTCAATTCTCTTCCGGAAATAGACTGGTAGCATTCAGTTCCTGCTGCAAGATTTAAGTGAAGTGGTAGCTTCAGCTTGTTTAAATCATGACCGGCAGTCAGCAGCATACTTTCCAGCTCATTAAAAAACATGGACTGAAGCAAAGGTGATTTATAAACGCATGTTTTTTCCCCTTTTAGCATGGAATCAAGCTGTGCCAGCAGATGATAGCTTTGTCCAAACCTTTTGTAATAGGCTGCGTAGGCATCAACAGGACTTTGTTTTTTTAATTCTTTTCTGGTAACCCCCTCATATTTCTTCCTCAGCGCATTTAAAAATGCGGCCTCATCTTCTTTTTTGCATTCTGCTTTTTGTGTAATTCCTTTTACAATCAGGACTCCTAAATGAGTGCCAGGATAAATTTTTTCTACGCTTTCTTCAAATATAATCATAATTGCCTCCTTTTTTGTGACTGCCGTCCGATTAAAAGCATGCTTAAAATAATAAAACCTCCCCCAGCCCATTGATTCAGACCAATTGGTTCTTTCAGGAAAAACAGTGACAGCAGCATGG
Source organism: Lacrimispora xylanisolvens (assembly GCF_002934545.1). GTDB lineage: Bacteria > Bacillota > Clostridia > Lachnospirales > Lachnospiraceae > Lacrimispora > Lacrimispora xylanisolvens. Next base: position 458,250 of record NZ_PTJA01000001.1, on the reverse strand, counting down.
AGGTCAGGGGAATCATACCTGAAAATGCAGCTGTCGTATATGCATCCGTGCGCCTGACTCCCTCAAAGAAGAATATAAAAGCCAAGGCAGTAACCACCAGACCGTACCAGCCAAGTGCCAGCCATTCCTTCCAGCCAATGTCAGAAAGTAACGCTACAGGCATCTTATAAAAACCAGGGATCAGAGATAATAAAAAGGCAATTAATGATACCAGATACATTTGTATCATAGGCGGAACCAAACGTAATTCTGTATCATTACCCTCTTCCCTGTATTTTCTTGAGATAATATTGAATGTTGATTCACTTGCCGCAGCACAGAGAACCAGTAAATTTCCAGCGGCATGGCTTATAGAAAATACAGCTAAATTCTGTGGACTATTCTGTATCAGTATAATTCCCAACACGCTGCTGGCAATGCCAGATACAGTCCAGCTATGGCAGGTTTCTTTTAATACCAGAAATGCCAGAATAGAGGTAATCGCTGGTGTTGTACCAGTTAAGATACCGGCTTCCACAGTGCTTGTCAGACCCACGCCTGTCAAAAGGAACAGGCGGAATAAAACAATCCCAAAGCCCGCCTGCAACGTAAAAACTGCCAGATCCCTTTTCTTTAGGCGGGCAGCCGTACGAATAGACCTGACTCCATAAAAAGGGAACAGACATATAAGCATAATCCCTAAGCTGATCGGTGTTATCACGCGTCCATTCAGACTTTCCGTAAGCACTGATCCAGTAACAACGGAAGTCCCGGCTAAGGAAAATCCAAGCATTAAATAAATTTTTCCAGAAATATTTTTCATCTCTTCCCTTTCACACAGCATTGCAATACAGCAGATATTTGCTATAATGATATCGTAAGGAACTGGCTATGGTAAGAGCCAGTTAAGACTTATTTTCAATGGTCCAGTGAAAGGAAATATTATGTGGGGAATTGAATTATGCACCAACAGCGAAATTAGTCTGGCACGCCAGATTTTCCTTTCCCTCCGGAAACGGATTTTAACAGGAGAGATTGTTCCAGGCGAACCACTTCCCTCCACCAGGGAACTTGCAAAAGGGTTGGGAACCTCACGCAATACTGTATGTGAAGCCTATGACATGCTGTTGACAGAGGGGTTCATTATCAGCCGGCAGGGTGCTCCATCAAGGGTGTCAGAAGGGCTGCATATGATACCAGGAAGTCCAGAAAGCACCCAGATTACAGAAAAAAGCGAGCCGGTGATTCGTTGGAATTTTAAAACCGGACAGCCGGATCTGTCACTTTTTCCGTGTTCTTCCTGGAGCCAGATGATTCACAAAGCATTGAATAGTCTTTCTGTGCATCAGCTGGAATACAGCGGTCCAAAAGGATATGAACCTTTATGTATCGAGATATCCAGGTGGCTGATGCGCAGCAGAAGCATGGAGGTTGATCCGGAAGATCTGTTTATTACCTCAGGAGCAACCCAGGCATTCTATTTGCTGGTGGATATTTTATATAAAAAAGGACGGCCTTTTGCGTTAGAGAATCCTTCCCACCCAGGGATTCGTACTGTCATAAATGACCGGAATTATCCTCTGTGCTACATGCCTGTTGACCGGCAGGGTGCCGATGAATCATGGATTAAAACAATGGATTTATCTGCCGTATATGTTACTCCTTCCCACCAGTTTCCCTTAGGCAGTATTCTGCCTGCTGCACGCCGCACAGCCCTTATTCGGTTGGCAGCAGAAAAAGATTACTATATTATTGAGGATGATTACGACAGTGAATACCGCTATAGCGGTTCACCGGTAACCCCTCTTTACTCCATGGATCCCTCCAGGGTCATCTATGTGGGAACCTTTAGCAAAACTCTGTTTCCTGCCCTGAGAATCGGATTTGCAGTGATTCCTAAAGTGCTGCAGGAAAAATGGAGGCATTACCGGAATTATCTGGATGTTCAGAATCCCGTTTTAGAGCAGATCGCTCTTACGGAATTTTTAAAGAGCAGGAAAATGGATCATCACATTGGGCGTATGCGCAAAGTGTATGCAAAGAAGCGCGAAACCCTTCTGACAGCGGCGAAGGAGGCATTTGGCAATAAGGTTAATTCCTGGGGCGATGAATCGGGACTTCATGTGGCTCTCGAATTTCCGGATATGAATTTTGGAAATGATTTTGTTTCAGACTGCAAAAAAAACGGCATTCAAATACAGACTGTCTCCCAGTACTGCAATGATGAAAATTTACATACAAATAAATTATTATTGGGCTACGGTCATTTAAGTGAAAAGGAAATACTGGATGGCGTAGCGGCATTGAAATCGTTGATGGGAAAGGGATCGAAATAAAGGGAACGTATTAAATCAGACCGGAGAAAAGACAGCCAATGTCTTTTTCTCCGGTCTGATTTTTTTGAGTTTCCTCAATCTAATATCAGCTTAACTCCAAAACCTTTCTGAACGTACGTTAGATATTTCATATCCTTTTCCTTTATCTGCCCGATTACATTCAAACGTTCATCCATGGGAAGATCCACACGTGCAATTTCAAGCTCCCCCATATACCTCAAATATTTTTTATTAGAGATGGAGATACTTCCTGCTTTTCTGATCGGCATCCCGTTTTCTCTTTCTTCCGCTTCAATCACCTGTTGATACAATCTGGATTCCTGGGAGCGGAACAGATATTCACTGGAATCGGGCCTGTCATGATGAATCTGATCTCTGACAAATTCGTAGCCTGGTAATAAGTCGGTCCTCAGTTCCACATAACCCTGACTGATGCATTTTACAGCTTCCCAGTCCTTCTCTCTGATGTCCACATCTCCAACCAGCACCACATCACAGCCTCCCTCCATGGAAAGCTCCAGCATGTTATAAGCCACCTCATCCATTCGGCTTCTGTGGTCTTCCACGGTTGGTAATCCTTCAAAAAGCGGTCCTCTGAGCGTCAAGTTACCCGGCACAAATGCCATGGTTGTAAATCCCAGATACTTTAAACGGTTGTTGATTTCCCTCACCTGTCTTAAAGACAAGGCGGTAAACTGTTTGGGATAAAAGTTATGGCAGGCTGCAAATTTAGTAAAATCAGCCCCACACTGCTTCCATTCCAAAAGTTCCTCCTCCATAATGGTGGAGGCATTAAAAACAACATAAAAGTGTTTGGATATTTCAACCACTTCCCTGGGGGAAAAGCCATAATCCAGCCTGACATGGGTGATTCCTAAGGATTTTAATTCTTCCATGCTGGCAACACCCAGCTTTTCATAGGTTTCCGGTCCCACATCTGCAATCAGGTTTAATTTTTCTTCCCTGCAGCAGTCTAAAAGCTGCCTGATGCTCCTGCCATAATCCACCCCTGTCTCTTCCGGTATGTGGAGAGAGGTAAATGCATAGGTGACTCCGTTTTTTACCGCTTTTTTAATCAGTGTTTCATTCTTCTCCATACCGCTGGAGAAGTAAATGGAAATTCCAGTTTTCATTATTCCTCTCCGTATACCTCATTGATTCTGTTTTCATCTACGCCAAAGAAGTAAGTTACTAAAAATCCGCCTGCGTAAGCTACCAGCATAGCCAGTATAAAGGACAGCTGCTGGCCCGGTTTTACAATGAGAAGCCCGAACAGACCGGAAACTCCCTGGGAAACAGTTCCCAGATGAAGAAGAGCTGCCAGCGCTCCTCCGAAGCCGCTGCCGATACAGGCAGTTAAAAATGATCTGCCAAGAGGCAGGGTAACTGCGTACATCATTGGTTCTCCGATTCCAAGAATTCCTACTGGTATGGAGTCTCTTATGTATCTTTTTAATTTCTTGTTTTTTGTTTTCACATAAAGAGCAATTCCGGCTCCAACCTGACCGCCTCCTGCCATCATTAAGATGGGGAGCAGATAATTGATGCCGCCTGTGGCACCAGCCGGGTCATTTAACATGGCATGAATGGGCGTCAGTGCCTGATGCAGTCCAACTGCTACCAGAGGGAGGAAGCCCGCAGAAAGAATATAACCGCCTACAACTCCCATTTTCTCATATGCAAAGCTTAATACTGCAAAGATCACCTTGGTCAGTCCGGCTCCCAGCGGCTGAATAACTAACAAAGCAACAATTCCGCCAATGATCAGCACCAGAAGAGGACTGATAAAGGTATCAATTAAATCCGGCATGTGCTTTCTGATCCGTTTCTCCAGTTCTGCAAAAAACATACCTGCAATTAACGCTGCTAAAAGACCTCCGGAAGCGGGGTTAAACGGGGCGTTGGTAATTGGCAGAAGAATCTGCTTTTCATTAATGGTTGCAAGAAGCGGCATGCCTGCATTGGCTATGGACATCGCTCCTGCAATGGCGCCCAGTGCTCCGGAGCCACCGAACTCTCTTGCTGCATTGTAACCTACCAGAATAGGAAGGTAGGCAAACAAAGCCCAGCCCATGGTTCTGATGCAGGCGAACCACCAAACTCCTGCAAGTGCTCCGTGTGTAGAAACATTGATAACATTGCAGATACCGTTAATTAAACCTGCTGCGATGATTCCTGGCAGAAGTGCTACGAAAATATTGGCAATTTTCTTTAAGAATCTCTGAACTGGTTTGTCGTATTTTGCCTTTTGCAGTTCTTTGTTTTCTCTTGTAACTGTATTAATATCTGCACCATTCTCCCCGTCATCTGCCTGACCTTTGGGAAGTCCTGTAAGCTTATAAAATTCTTCTAACACTTTGTTTACCTTGCCAGGACCAAAGACGATCTGAAGGGTATTGCTTTCTACTACGCCAAGAACTCCCTCCACCTTCTTTAACTGCTCTAAATCCACTTTTGATAAATCTTTCACCCCGATGCGAAGCCTTGTCATACATGCAGCATTGGATGTAATGTTGGTTTTTCCTCCCAACAGTGATAACAGTTCTTCACTGACTTGCTTGTAATCCATTGTTCTCCTCCTTTAATGATAATTTTATAGTTCCGGCTTAGCTGGTAAACCAAAGCCCCCTTTCTTATTCTATTTCAAAGCCTGACGGACATTCCCGCCTGCTTTTAACAGCTTTTCTCTCGCTTCGCTGGCATCACAATCAGATAAAATCATAATTACTGCTGTTTTCACATGACCGTCTGCCTGTTCCAGTACCTCTTTTGCTTCCTCTCTCTCACACCCGGTTGCAGTCATCACAATATTTTGTGATCTCACTACCAGCTTTTCATTGCTCTGTCTGACATCCACCATTAAATTCTGATAGACCTTTCCGATTCCAATCATGCTTCCGGTTGATATCATGTTTAAAACCATTTTCTGAGCAGTTCCTGCTTTCAGTCTGGTGGAGCCGGTAAGTACTTCCGGTCCGGTGACCGGTTCAATGGCTAACATTGCTTCCTTTCCAATGTCAGAATTCCTGTTGCATGAAATGGCTACGGTTTTACAGCCAATGGAACGTGCATACCGGAGTCCATGAATGACATAAGGCGTTCTGCCGGATGCAGCAAGACCTATTACGATATCTTCCTTTGACAGCCAGATGGCTTTTAATTCCTCTTTGCACAGGGTTTCACTGTCTTCCGCGCCTTCCACTGCCTCTACGAATGCTTTTTCACCTCCTGCAATCAGACCCACAACCATCTGTGGCGGCACGCCAAAGGTAGGAGGACATTCCACTGCATCAAGTACTCCCAGGCGGCCTGATGTTCCCGCTCCCACATAGATGATTCTGCCTCCTGATTTCAGGCTTTCCGTCGCCCATTCAATCGCCTGTGCGATCTGAGGGATTACATCCCCGATTGCCTTAATAACAGCACCATCCTCCTGGTTCATAATCCGGGCAATTTGAGTGGGAGTCATCTCGTCTAACCCCATAGTATCCGGGTTTCTTGACTCGGTTGTCAGTTTTGATAAATCAATCATCTTTTATGTTCCTCCGTCCTTCTGTATATGGGTTCTGCCAAACTGGTTCATGCAGAACTCGTAATTCCGATTTACGTAAGCAGTAAACAGCACATCTACCACATTCAGCTGGGAAATTCTGGAAGACATGGCTCCGCTTCTGTGAATAAGCTCCGTCGCAGCTACAGGCAAAACATAATCTGCTTCTGCCGCAAGCTTTGACTCTACAGCCCTGGTAATGGCAATTACCTTTGCACCATTGGCCTTTGCTTCTTTGGCGCACTGAAGCATTTCTTCTGTCAGACCGGAATAGCTGATAACAATTGCCACATCTCCGGCTCGTAAATTTCTTGCTGTTAAAAACTGGGCATGCCAGTCATCACATAAATTGCAGATCACATCTGCCCTTAAAAGCTTAAGATATAAATCCCTTGCCACCAGAAGTGAGGTGCCAAGTCCAAACAGGGAAACGGTTCTGCTGGTTTCCAAAAGCTTCACACAGGAAGTGATCGTCTTAGGTTCCAGAAGCTTTCTTGTTGTTTCCAGTGACTCGATGTTTTTCTTTGTTACCTTGTAAATAATGTCTTCCACCGTGTCCTTCTGGGTAATCTTCTGAAATGCAATGTCCCGGCTTTCCCGAAATAAAGCCACCTCGTAGGCAAGAGTACTCTGAAAGTCTTTATAACCTTTGCAGCCCAGCTTTTTACACAGCCGGACAATGGTTGCGGGGGAAGTGTAGGTTTCTTTTGCAATCTCCTTAATGGTCTTCCTTAACACAGATTCCGGATTTCTCTGAAGCCGGCTGATCAGTTGTTTTTCGGCCTCTCCGGCATTTTGAACATAGTCATCAATTCTTACAAGCAGACCTTTCATTCTCTGTTCCTTTCTAAAAAGCCTGAAGGGATTCCATGCACTTTGCAGTTGTATTGAATCTCATTCTAGCGGGTTTGTATTATAGTTTCAATATGAGACGAAAACTATGAAACTTATTTTCATTATATGATGCTTTCAAAGGGATTAACAGAAGAGATTTTTCTAAAGACAGGCAAAAAAATCCGGTTCCATTTCAGAGCCCTGAAAATGAAACCGGAAGCTGACATTTTTTATTTTCTCTTTGTACCAACGTAGGAGCCTATTCCGCCGGCTACATTTACTACATCAAAGCCCTTTTTTAAAAGAGAGCTGCAGGTACGTTTGCTTCTTGCACCGGACTGGCACATAATATAGTAGGTTTTGTCCTTTATTAAATATTTTTCCGGGTTATTGATTAAGCTGCCCATGGGGATATTTTTTGCTGTTCTCATGGTTCCGCTTTTAAATTCAAATGGTTCCCGAATATCAATTAACTCAATGCTGCCAATAAGCGGGTCCAAATCATTTACGTGAATTACTTTTCCTGTACTTCTTTTTAAAAATTCAAACATATTATGATCTCCTCTAGTAGTTCCAGATATTTGTTAAGCTTATTTTCATTATAAAACTTATTTTATTATTATCCGTGACTAACTCACATATCCCGTGGGATAAAACAGAAAATCCCCTGACAGGCACCTGATGGCACCTGGCTGGGGATCACTTATAAATTTATTAACCTATTTACAAATACTCTCAATCTGTTCCTTTGTGATTTCGCTGTCAATCTTCTCCTGTATCTTACAGTCCTTAATCCATACTGCGCAGGGACCATTTGAAACACCAAGGCGTTTTGCAAGTCCGTCCGATTTATAGATGTCAATACAGGATACCCGTATATTCCTGTGGTTCTGCTCAAATTCTTTGAATACAGATAGAAGTTCTCTGGAATCTGCATCAACTGCATTATAGATATAGACCAGAGAAGGCTTTCCTTCATTCATAATCTGCTGCTCAAATATCTCACACTCAGAAAGATATTTTTCAGCACCATAGCCTGCTACGGCTCCGTCTCCCACTGCAGTTGCAACCTGCTTTAAGAATTTATCCCGGACATCACCGACTGCATAAACTCCGGGTATATTGGTTTCCATCCGCTCATTGGTAATTAAATAACCACCACGGTTCATATCCAGCATACCCTTAAATATCTCGGTATTAGGCAGATAGCCAATAAATAAGAAGCAGCTGTCAACGGTTACCGGAATTTTTTCTTCCGTCTTTACATTTTTTAAGACAACCGTGCCAAGTCTTTCCTCTCCCTCAAAGCTGTCCACAACTGTATTCCACATAAATTCCATTTTGGGATTGGCAAGTGCCTGAGCCTTTGCTATTTCATTACAGTCCATCTTTCCCTTCTCATGCATGACGGAAACAATCACCTTATCCGCAAATTTGGTTAAGAACATCCCCTCTTCAATGGCTGCATCTCCGCTGCCGATTACCATAACGGTTTTTCCCGTGTTGGCCGCAGCATCGCAGGTGGCGCAGAAAGAGATACCTTTATCATATAGATACAGTTCCTCATTCTTTGCACCGGTCAGACGAGGCTTTCCACCGCTTGCTATGATTACTGCCTTTGCCTCAAAAATATTGCGGAAGGTTTCCACTTTTTTTATATCTCCCTCAAGAGATACGCTTCTTACATCAGTTAATTTAAAGTCCACTCCGAATTTTTTAGCCTGCTTATGAAACAGATCCATCAGTCCAAGACCGGTGGCTCCTTCCGGGAAACCAGGATAGTTTTCAATCTCATTGGTATACGTTGCCAGTCCTCCCACCAGAGTCTTTTCAATAATCAGTGTCTTTAATTTTGCCCTGCCGCAATAGATACCGGCAGTTAAACCAGCCGCACCGCCGCCAATGATGACTACATCATACTGTAATGTCTTCTTTTCCATGGTAATAAGATCCTTTCTAAAGGATTGGAGCAATCATTTCTGATTGCTCCATCCATTACATAAAATATTTTGCCAGTAATTTGCTTCCGATAAATGCTCCCACCAGAAGGAACGCTCCAAATACCCAGCCGGATAAGGAGAAGGAGGCAATTGCGGTAAACAATGCTCCGATGTTACAGCCGTTTGCAAGCCTTGCTCCGTATCCCATAAGCAGACCGCCCAGGATAGCTGCCACTACCTGACGCAGGGTTTTAATCTTCTTTATTTTAAACTGTGATGCAAATAAGGTCGCCGCCAATGCTCCGAAAATAATGCCAAGATTTCGGATGGAACCGCCGTCTGTCAGAAAACTGGTATGAAGCTCCTGCTGCATCTTTTCTGATGCATAATAGGCCCAGCTGCCTGCATCTCCGCCCAGTGCGTTATAAACCCAGGTTCCCCAGACAGCAAATGTACTTGTTACTCCCCAGCCTTTTCCAAATACTGTGAAATGAGCAATCTGGAAAACGGAAAGTAAAACGGCTCCCGCCACATAGGTTAAAGGTTCCTTTAACAGTTTTTTGTAAATCGGATGATCACCCAGTTTAATAAAAAACTCTTTCAATTCATTCACCTACTTTCAAAGCGGTTATTATTTTGCTTTCTCAATAACGATTTCCCATTCACCGTCATCTACTTCTTCAATTTCAACATTGTGTCCCTGTTTTCTTGCCCATTCAGGTACATTCTTCATTGCACAGCTGTGGTCGATGGAAACAACCAGCACATCTCCTACAGATAACTCACTCATCTTTTTTTCTGTTTTCATTAACGGTACAGGACAAGCCTCGCCTAAACAATCCAGTGTAAATTCAGCCATTTTTTATCTCCTTCAAATAAAATTTATTCAATACTTCCCATTTTCTTCTGCTGCCATTTCACAGCAGCTATGTAGAGCAATACAATAATCAGGCCCTGAACCACAATTGCTCCAAACCAGCCAAACACGTCAGGTAAAAATATCTTTGGAGCATTGGTATTTAATTTGCCCCAGAATCCCATGTCATGAGCACCCCATACGGAACCTGCAATAAAAAATACCAGTGACAGCATCTGCATAAGGAAACCCTCTCCTACACGCATTAATGTTCCGGAAGCACAGCCTCCTGCAATTACCATACCGATTCCAAATAAAACGGCTCCGATCATTAACGGCAGACCGATGGGGGATACCCCCGCCATGTTTAAATTGGAATCTCCGCCGCCCATGGCGCTGGCATACTTAATTGCCACGAATCCCACGCTTGATACAGCAGCTGCCACCAGGACAGCTCTCGTTACTGATGTGCTACCTGTTATGCAGGGATCACGGAACGCTGCTGTAAAGCAGAATCTGGAACGCTGCAGAATATAACCAAATGCGATACCAAAAATCCAGTAAACCGGAAGCTTATTACTCCCCTGCCCCAAATAGAATCCAAAAGCGATGATCAGTGCAGTAAGCAACAGCGCAAATGGAATCTGACTCTTTTTGGGCTTTCTAGGCTTACGCACTCTTTGTGTACCTGTTTCGGTACTTGAATTAGTCTCTGACACTTGAATCCTCCCTTCTACATTGATAATTATATAACGATCTTTACGGTTAAATTATATCATAATAAATGGAAAGCTGTTAATCAAGATTTTTATATGGTATAAGATATCCTTATACCCAAATAAATCTTGCCACTAGTCATAATGCCGTATATTTGTTATAATTGGCCAAGGGGAAACGTACAGAATTTTAACAGTTAACAGTTTTAAGAAGGGGGATTCTTATGAACGTTCTAAATTTGAAGATGTTTATTAAAATAGTGGAAACTGGAAGCATCTCAAAGGCTGCAGAATTAATGAACATCAGCCAGTCTGCACTAAGCCAGCAGCTTCGGGCCATGGAGCTGGAAATTGGAACCCGGCTTTTTGAGCGCAATTATAACGGAGTTGTTCCTACTGATACAGGTAAAATCGTATCCCATTATGCCACGGAAATTACATCTTCTTATGACCGAATGTTTCTTGATATCTCCAACTCTCAAAACCAGAATAAAACCATACATATTATGGCCAACCCCTGTGTCTATTCTTATGCTCTGCCCTGTACCCTTTATCATGTAAAGAACAATTATCCCCAATACACCCTTCAGATGGAGGTCATGTCCAGCCAGAACATTGAAGAAAAAATAACGAAAGGTCAGGCAGATATGGGGATTATTATCGGCAAACCAAAGGATAAAAATCTTTCCTCTAAAAAGGTATTTACCGACCGGTTCTGTCTGGTTGCAGGAGAAAAGATGGAGGTTCCGGACCAGCTGTCCTCTGAGGAACTTTATGACTATCCTCTGCTGATGCTTGTAAAGAACCAGAAAACCAGGCAGCTCCTGGACAAATCTCTGGTTAAAAACGGAATTCAGATCGGCAGACTTCATATTCCCTACACACTGGAATCCACGGAATCCATTAAGCTGTCGGCAATTAACGGGTTCGGACTTGCTTTTCTGCCCTATATGGCAATAAAAAAAGAGCTTTACCATAAGCAGCTTCGCATCATTGAATGTCCCGGGCTGGAGTTTGAAAATGATTACTACTCCATCAAACGTTCTGGTGATGTTCCTGCTTCTCCTGAATCGGCAAAGCTCATAAAATATATTGAAAAAATATTAAAGGACACGATCTGCTAATAATTTTGTTATTGAACTTATTTTGTATTAATTGACCTTGCAATCATAATCTCACCCACAATTTGCGTAATAATCAGGCTTACCAGGATTACAACTGTACCAATGATTCCGCCCCCCTGTGGAAAGAGGAATGAAATACAGGATCCGATTAAAATAAGCATATGGTACACTGCACATGCAATTGCAAACTTACTTCCCGGTGCCTTGAATGGTCTTTCTTTATCTGGATCTGCTTTACGCAGTTTAATAAATGCGAGAGATAGCAAAACATAGGGCGCCAGGTAAACAACTCCTGTAAATGCAAGAATTGACCAAAATAATCCCTCATTTGATGTTGCAATCATTCCATAGAACACAATCAGTCCTGTAGCTGCTATTCCTAAAATAACAGATGCCCCAACAGGTGATCCATATTTATTCTTAACCGCAAATACTTTTGGAAATTCTCCTGCTTCTGCTGCCTCAAGAATAACTTTGTTTGCTGCCAGCGGCCATGCAAATGCGTTGCTGAAAAATAAGAGAGCCAGACAGATGGCAATGAGAATCACAAAAACCTTGCTGCCTCCATAGATGACCATGATAGCATCAATTAAACCTGTTGTTCCGTCAATTGCATCTGCCGGAAGAATGAATTCTACTGCCATTGTAGAAAATATATAAAGCCCAACTGATACAAGGGAGGATATAATCAATGCCTTTGGCATATCCTTCTTTGGATTTTTCATTTCTTCTGATGCACAGCCTACGGCATCCATTCCTGTAAGGCCATATACAAATACAGGAATCAAAGCGACCAGTGTCAAATCGAATTTCGGAACCATAGTCCCTGCATTAAATGACACAACTGCATTTCCTTTTACTGCATAGTAAATACCACCCACGATTAATGACAGACAGAATAATATTTTTGCTGCTGTACCAATGTTATTTAAATGCTTTGAATCCTTAAGAGGAATAATATTAAATAACACAATCATCCAGGTTCCTGCCACACTTAACATGATTGTCATTGTGAGTGTCATGTCCGGCCAGAATAACTGTTTAAAAATTGCAACAAACGGAATCATGACCGATGGAACAAACCCCACACAGTTTACCCAATACCACCAGTTTGTTCTTCCCGCCCACTTAGGCCCCAATGCTTTCTTCACCCAGGAATAAATACCTCCCTGCTCCGGGTAGGTACTTCCAAGTTCTGCACAAAGCACACAGTGTGTGTACAAATAGGAGCCGCCTAAAATAATAAATGATACGATGACAGATGGGCCTACCTGTGCCATTGATGCAATCAGCTCCATGGAAACAAAAGCAGATAACGTCATACCGATCATGTCAACCAGCGTCAGAGTTTTTTCTCTTTCCATATGTATTTTCCCCAATCTTTTTCTATGTGCTTTTTCTTCTCCCCCTGATTACAATTTAGGCAAATGTAATTACTGTTCCCGTCTCCCCATTCAGTGCATCAATTGCATGCTCAAGGCTTGTGATAATTGCCTTTTTCTGTGGATAAGCCCGAACAAATTTCATTGCCGCTTCTACTTTGGGAAGCATACTTCCAGGTGCAAACTGCCCCTCATCGATGTACTGAGTTGCTTTCTTTAAGCTCATAGATGAAATGCTTTCCTGATTTTCTTTGCCCCAATTGATTGCCACCTTATCCACTTCTGTAAGAATCATCAGAATATCAGCCTCGACCTCCTCTGATAACAGTTCTGCTGCAAAATCTTTATCGATGACTGCTGCAACACCTTCAAGATTTCCATCCATATTTTCTACAATAGGAATCCCACCACCACCGCATGAAATCACTACAGAAGAATCCCAAAGTTTTTTTATAGCCTCAATCTCTATGATTTTCTTAGGAATCGGGGATGCTACTACCCGTCGCCAGCCACGTCCGGCATCCTCTTTCATGGTGTAGCCTTTTGTTTTCTGTAATTCGGTTGCCTCTTCTTCTGTATAAAAAGCTCCTATTGGTTTTGTAGGATTTTTAAATGCCGGATCATCTTTGTCTACTACCATCTGTGTTGCAACTGTAAGTACCGGACAATTGATATTTTTAAGCCTTAATGCATATCGCAGTGCCTGTTGAATCTGATATCCAATGTATCCTTGTGACATGGCACCGCATACATCAAACGGCATTGCCGGTGTGACATCTTTTGCCGTTTCAGATGCAAGAAGAATTCTCCCTACCTGGGGCCCGTTTCCATGCACGATTGCAATTTCGTGTCCATCTGCACAAATCTGTGCCAATGACTCACATGTCTTACGAACAACTTCCAGCTGTCCTTCTGCTGTAGGTGCGCTATTCTTTGATTGAAGCGCATTTCCCCCTAATGCTATTACGATTTTTGACATTCTAATCTCCTTAAAATGGATTTCCCGGAACTGTTAAGATTCCGGGATTTTCCTGGTTTAATTATTCGATCCCGCTGTCAGCCATAAATTTCTCTAAGGACTCTTTTGCGGCAGCAATAGAAAGTTCAGTTGGAGCCTGCTTTCTCATGTACTGTGTCAGATACACAAGAAGACCTCTCATCGCTGTAAGTCTGTTTCCAGCTTCCAGCCAGCAGAGGGAAGAATCAGAATCAAGAACTTCATCTGTAACATCTTCATTTCTTGTTGCTGGCAGTGGATGCATAAATTTGCAACCGATATTTCCCTGTGCCATAAGTTCCCGATTCACCTGATATTCACCAAAGATTGAGACACGAACATCCTTTGGAGTTTCATTTTCATACAGACCATACCAAACGTCTGTGTAGATAACATCCGCCCCTGATAAAGCAGCTTTGTCTTCTGTTGCAAGGAACGTTGCGCCAGATTCTTTGCAGTTTTCAAGAATATGAGGAAGCGCATCTGCTGATGGACTGTGCTCCAGCCAGTATTCCTTCGGACCAAGGTGTACAAATGCCATACCGATCTTTGTACAGATTGTTGCAAGAGAAGCCGCTGTCTGTGTTCCGTCACCAACATAAACAACTTTCATATCTTCAATTTTTTTACCCTGGGGAAGGTGTTCAACCATTGTGATAACATCAGCAATAGCCTGTGTTGGATGGCTATAGTCTGACATTCCGTTTAATACCGGGATGGTACAGGCATTCCCAAGCTCCACAATTGTCTTATGGTCAATCACACGTGCCATAACAATATCAATTAACTGAGAAAGGACTTTTCCGGTATCGCCGATTGTTTCATGTCCGCCAAGCTGGATCATGCCCGGTCCAAGATATTGAGCATGTCCACCCAGCTGCTGCATAGCGGTTTCAAAGGATACTCTTGTTCTTGTTGATGACTGCTGAAAGATCATTCCAAGTGTTTTTCCTTTTAACAGTGGTGGATAGTAACCTGCTTTGATACATTTTTTAATTTCGATTGAAAGCTTAACAATCCCCATGATTTCATCTTTCGAATAATCCTGAATGTTAATAAAATGTCTTACTCCATTTGCGTACATAAATATATTCTCCTTTATAAAATCATTTTGCTTTTGGCTGCTGCTGTGTAATACAGTGAATATTTCCACCACCATATGCAATTTCTGGTGTGTACACTCCTACCACCTTACGTTCTGGAAATGCTGTCTGAACCTGCTCCATTGCAAGTGCATCATTCTCGTCTCCATACTGTGGAAGAATGACTGCGCCGTTTACAATCAGATAATTCAGATACGAAGCAATGGATATCTCTCCCTCTACACGTGGTATTGCACCTTCTGAAAAGTCAATGGTGTCTGCATCTTTCAAATAACATGGTTCCTTTGTTACACATAATTTGTGTACTTTGAGTTTCCGTCCCTTTGCATCTGTCTGCTCAGAGAGGAAATGATAAGCGGCTTGTGCTTCTTTATAGAATGGATGTTTTTCATCATCTGTGTAAATACACATAACCTCACCTGGGCGAACAAAACAGGCAACATCATCGATATGGCCATTTGTCTCGTATGGATCAATACCATCTTTTACCCACAGAACCTTTTCTACATTCAGATATTCTTTTAATTTTTCTTCAATCTGTTCCTTACTCATCTCTGGATTCCGTGATTCATGCAAAAGACACATCTCTGTTACAATACAGGTTCCCTCTCCATCAACATGAATGGACCCGCCTTCCAGGATAAAGTCTTTCTCCTCAACTGCCGTATTCTTTGGTTTATAAGTATCCACGTTTGCAATTTCACAGACTTTACGGGCAATCAGCTCATCTTCATGCCATGGGAAATACAATCCATCGACTAAACCGCCATATGCATTGAATCCCCAGTCCACTGCACGAATACCACCCCTATCATTTACCAGGAATGTGGGACCTGTATCACGAATCCAGGCGTCATCATTTGTCATCTCAATGATATTGATATTTCCATTGTTAATTGGGGCAATGCGAGCCAATGCGTTCTCATACTGGATTGGTGGAACAAGCATATTAACCATCTCAAATTCACTAATGGCCCTCGCCACATCAACGTAAGCCGCCTGTGCCGGTTTTGCTCCAAGTCTGTAATTGTCATTACGCCATGGCCAAAGTATCCAGATACATTCCTGCTCTTCAAACTCTGCAGGCATTCTGTATCCATCAGCTTTTGGAGTTGAACCTTCAATTCTTCTTGCCATCACTTTTCCTCCTTTGACAGTTCCAAATCATTTATTGTGAGCTCATTATATACGCCTCTTTTCATAACCTTCAATTACCCCCAGAATGCATATCTGTCATTAATCCCCCAGATGTAACTCTATACTACCTTCTAGAACCTTATGTAGAACTCACAGTACTCATTGCTTTTCTAAAGCACCCATTGTATAATAATGAACAAGGAGAAAATGTTATGAATACAAATAAAGAGGCAGAATCAACAATGATTTCAACGGAAGACTGGGGTATTATCAACGAAATCACGGCATTCATTTACACCACCCAGCCATACCCTGATTTAAGTCAGATTATTGAAAAATTGAAGGAAATCATCCCCTATTCCCATTCTTTCAGTTGTCTGATTAGTGATGATAATAAAAACATTGAATTTTTCTCATATCAGAGTAAGGATATCCCTCCTGCTCATATCGAGCTGTACCGCACACAATATATTAATTATGATTTCATCCTATGGTACAGTGTGTCACCCAAGGAGATGACCTTCCGTGAATCGGACATTGTGGTTGAAAAGTACATGGCTGAATCCATCTTTATGAAGGAATGGATGGAACCTATCAACGCATATTATGGTGCCGTATCCAATATCGTTGCCGATAACTACAGCTACGGTAATATCTGTCTCTATCGTTCAAAAGAAGAAGGCAATTTTTCTGACCGGGAGATGGCAATTCTTAAGACCATCAACCATCATCTCTGCCTGCGTTTCAAAGATATTTTTCCAAGGGGAATCCAGAGGAGTTCTTTTGATCAGAGCAAAAGTTTATATAAGTCAACCTATCATCTGACAGACCGGGAATTTGAAATCGTGCAGCTCATCTGTGATGGTGTCACTCGAAAAGATCTGGCTGAGCGGCTTTTTATTTCTGGAAACACATTAAAAAAACATTTGAACAATATTTATTCCAAAATAAATATTAAAAATTTTGAGGAATTATTGATGACGGTTCGACCAGGAATCAAATATATAAAATAAATCAAAAAAGGGATGTGAACTCTTTCCCGGATTGGTCAGTTACCATTCCGGGAAAGAGTTCACATCCCAGCGAAATAAAAAATCCTTATAAAGCCCGTTTTTAAGCTTTACAAGGATATGTTTTTTTTATTGAAGAATTGCCTGGCACTATCTGCCTGCTGTTATGGTAATTTCCCATACTCCATTCATTACCTCATCCAACTGGTAACTTAATTTATTGGCTTTGCAAAAGGATTCCAGATTGGAAATGGTGCAGCTGTGATCTGTAACCAGCAGATAGTCTTCTCCTTTTTGTATGGAATCCATAACTGCCTGCAGTTTCATTACTGGTACCGGGCAGATCTCGCCCAGACAGTCTATTTTTTTCATACTTTATCCTTTCCTTTTTTGATTCCGAAACCTATGGGTCAGACAGCTTATCCCTACTCTTTCACCCAGTAGAAAGTACCATCGTTCGTCCGATCCATAAAGCCATATTCAATAAGCGCTCTTCGAATGGCGGCATTATCATCATAAATTCTTTTTAAGATACGGTTTAATTCCTTCTCTTCATATTGCTTACCCGGGACAAAATTCTTTACAATTTCGCTTAACACAACCA
Organism: Lacrimispora xylanisolvens; assembly: GCF_002934545.1. Lineage (GTDB taxonomy): Bacteria > Bacillota > Clostridia > Lachnospirales > Lachnospiraceae > Lacrimispora > Lacrimispora xylanisolvens. The sequence continues at coordinate 440,682 of NZ_PTJA01000001.1, read as the reverse complement.
GCTTTTTCTTCTCTCTTGCAGGTATGCTCTTTAAACCGCCCTTTTCATTAAAATAGGTTTTTCTGATACTCTCAACCTCTTTATCTGTTATATTATAGCGGTCATCCACCATGGTGGCAGAGTTGTGTGCATCTTGCAGAACACTTCCTTCCAGCCGGCTGATCTCCTTTTGTGTCTGCTCAGACAGCAGTTCCATCATAGCCAGAAAAACCTTGGCCTGCTTTTCTTTTTCCCTTAATTTATACTTGTGGTTTCGAATGGTTGAATCAGCAACGCCCAGTGCAGAAGCTACCTCCCTGTCTGACATCCCCTGTGCAATGAGCTGGAGCACCTTCTGCTGTGCCTGGGTAATGCCAGTATTTCCATAACTCATATTCAGGATATAGGTTAACATAGACCCATGTTTTTCTTTTATATGCTCTTTCATTGATTTTTCTGCGTCATAGAAAAGCCCGTCTTTTTCATAGATCCGTCCTTCCAGATAGCTTTCCCCGCAGACAACACAGGTATATGTTTCCCCCTCTTTGATATACCCGTTTTTTAGTTCATCCTTTGATGCGTCCCAAAAAATAGTATCATCTCCCTTCTATCTTATATAATGGTAATAATAACACTTTTGTTGTTTTATGTCTATATATTTGTAGTTATTTTAAATATATGTTTGCATTTTATGTTATCCATAAAAAAGCCACTGCATGTTCTGTCTTTGCAGTGGCTTTAAAACTAACAACTCTTTTTTGCAATTCCCGGTCGTGTCATATTCATGGGATTCAAAACTATATTAACATCTGCCGGAGACAGCAATCCTTTTTTTATAATCAGCTCCCTCACTGGTCTTCCTGTCCGAATGGCCTCCTTCGCAATTTCCGCAGAATCTCTGTAACCGATGTGAGGACATAAAGCAGTGATAACTCCCACACTGTTTTCTACTAATTGACGGCATCGATCCTCATTTGCAGTAATGCCGGTGATACAGTGATCCACAAATGTCTCTACCACATTTGTCAACGTATCAAGGGATTGAAACAGAGAATAAAACACAATGGGTTCAAAAGCGTTTAACTCCAGCTGTCCCGCTTCAGCCGCTAATGTTATGGTCAGATCATTCCCAATGATTTGGAAAGCCACCTGATTAACTACCTCCGGAATTACCGGATTTACTTTTCCTGGCATAATGGAAGAGCCGTTCTGTCTTGCCGGAAGGTTGATTTCTCCAAATCCCGTTCTTGGACCGGAAGACATCAGCCGTAAATCACTGGCTATTTTTGAGAGGGTAACTGCGCAGGCCTTAACAGCCCCGGATACCGCTACGAAGGAATCCAGGCTTTGTGTTGCATCAAACAGATCGGAAGCCTGGATTAAATCTATGCCGGATATTTCTTTTAATTTTGGCACAATCCGCTTCATATAATGTTCATCCGCGTTAATTCCGGTACCTATGGCGGTTCCGCCTAAATTGACATATCTTATTTCTTCAAATACTTTTTCAATGCGGATCATATCCCTTTTGACAGCCGTTGCATAGGCCTGGAATTCCTGCCCCAGACGAATGGGTACTGCATCCTGTAACTGGGTTCTTCCCATTTTAATCACATGATCAAATTCCTTTGATTTTTCCTCAAATGCCAGTTTAAGGCGCTCCAGCTGTATTAATGCTTTCTTTAAAAGAACATAACATGTCATTTTACCTGCTGTAGGAATTACATCATTGGTGGATTGTCCGCAGTTTACATGATCATTGGGATTAACCAGGCTATAGTCTCCTTTTTCTCCGCCCAGGATCTCTATGGCTCTGTTTGCAATGACTTCATTGGCATTCATATTCAGGGAAGTTCCCGCTCCGCCCTGTATGGGATCTACAATAAAATATTCCAGAAGCCTTCCTTTCAGTAATTCATCGCATGCCTGGACAATTGCCAGGGAGATTGCTTCATCCAGAAGACCCGCTTCAAAATTGGTAATCGCAGCGGCCTTTTTAATATAAACCACATTTTTAATAATTTCAGGATGCATGTTAAGTCCTGTAATATGAAAATTTTCTTTTGCCCTTAAGGACTGACTGCCATAATAAGCACTTTTTAAAACCTTCATCTCACCTATGATGTCTTTTTCCACACGATACTCTTTCTCTTTATCATTCATCCTGTATTCCATTGGATACCCTCACTTTTTGCAATTGTTTGATATGTAATTCTTGTAATAAGTATATATTCCATTTATACTATAATCAAATATCAATTGATTTATAATTATCATAACTTTACATTTATATGGAGGCAGCCATGTTTTCTGGAAAAGAATACGTTTATGAGGTCTACAAAGAAAAGAGTTTCTCAAAAGCAGCAAACAATCTCTATATTTCACAGCCCTCGTTAAGTTCCACCATTAAAAGAATTGAAACCAGAATCGGTATGCCGATTTTTGACCGGAGCATAACACCTGTGGGGCTGACGGAGTGCGGGCTTAAATACATACAGGCAGCAGAATCCATTATGGCAATAGAACAGGACTTTCGTAATTATCTCGATGATGCCAGGAATTTACAGACCGGAACACTGACCATTGGAGGCAGCAATTTATTTACTTCCTATGTCATTCCCCCTCTTATCTCCAGCCTGCACCAGAAGTATCCAGGGATTAACGTAACCATCATCGAAGACAATACCAGCAATCTTGAATCCCAGCTTTTACTGGGGTCACTGGATTTTATCGTAGATAACAGCACCCTGTGCGAAACCAAGTTTGATACTTTTTTATACCGGGAAGAACATTTAATGATCGCCGTTCCCAAAAAATACCCGATTAATCAAAACCTTCAGGAATATCAGGTTTCTCTGGAACAGATCCGGTCAGATGCATGTCAGGACCCAAAAGTTCCTGTAGTGCCTTTGATGGAATTTAAGGATTATCCCTTTATCATGCTGAAGCCGAATAATGATACCATGCAAAGGGGAACCCATTTATGTAAAGCAAATGGATTTAAGCCTGATATCCTGTTTGAACTGGATCAGCAGTCAACCGCATATCACATTGCCTGCTCCGGTATGGGGATCTGTTTTGTCAGCGATACACTATTATGTAAATCACCTGCACTTACGGATATGATTTATTACAAGCTTGACGAAGAAAAAAGCAAACGTAATATCTGTTTCTTCAGTAAGAAGAACCGGTATATTACGTTTGCCATGTCTGAATTTTTAAAATTAATTTCTTAGCTGGATAAATTACTTCATCATGTCCACAATCTGTTCTGCATCCAGAACATCATCGATTACCTTCGCATAATGAGCGTATGTTACAGTAAGGTCAGGTGATAAGATAAATGCCGCTGGCAGCTGCAGTTCGTCCCCCTCATACCTTCCATGAGAGAATCCTGCTGCCATGGCTTTCCCCACCTTCACCATGGTCTTTAGCCCTGCCAGATCTTTTTTACTGGCTGCCGGAAGAATCTCAAACTCCCGGTAGAGTTCTTCCTTTGGATCACAGACGATTTCAAAAGGGAACATATCTTCTTTTCCCATGTCCTCTCTTAATAAATCCGGATCGCTCTGCAGTACCACCAGTAATTCTCCTCCTGCTGCCGTGATCTTTTCATAGTTTTTCGCATACTGGGAGAGATCATACTGGCACAGTGTACACCCATAATAGCGGAGAAATACAAGAGCCAGTTTCTTTCCGCCTGCTGCCTCACTGAGCCGGACATTTTTACGAAAAGGTGTATCAAATGTAAAATCACGCATCTTGTCATTTACATCTATTTTTGCCATATTGTGCACCTCGTTTTTCTGTGAATTTATTTGGCGTTAAAAACATGCTCATTCAGACGCTTCATTGCTTCCTCAACTCTGCTGAAAGGAAGAGCCAGATTCAGACGAATGGAGCATGGTCCGTGGAACATGCGGCCATCCTGCCATGCAACGCCTACATCCCAGCCGGACTTTTCCAGTTCATCAATGGTTTTTCCATTTTCTTTACACCAGTCCGTACAATCCATAAACAGCATATAGGTTCCCTGTGGTTTGGAAAGCTTTACGCCTTTGAAATTCTTTGTAATATAGTCATAAGCATAATCCACATTTTTTGTGAGCACCTGGCACAGCTCATCCACCCATTCTGCGCCTTCCGATCTATAGGCACCGATTAACGCATGCATGCTCAGCACATTCATGTCATTGTAATGGGATTTGCTGCTCTGGGCGCGGACGCGGTCTCTTAAATATGGATCATAAATAATATGATAGGAACCGATCAGCCCTGCCAGGTTAAAGGTTTTGCTGGGTGCATAAAGGGCTATGGTACGCATGCGGGCATCTTCACTGACGGACTGAACCGGAATATGTTTATTTCCGTCTAAAATAAGATCGGACCAGATCTCGTCAGAAATAACGATACAATCATTATTCTTATAGACTTCCATTGCTTTTTCAATCTCCCATTTTTCCCATACTCGTCCGCATGGATTGTGAGGATTGCAGAAAATAGCGGTATGAATCTTATGAGCCTTTATTTTTTTATCCATATCCTCATAGTCCATGCGCCATACGCCGTTCTCATCCTGCTTTAATGGACTATGTATGATTTTGCGTCCATTATTTTCAAGACTCATGGTAAAACCAATATAGGTAGGGGAATGGAGGAGTACTGCATCGCCAGGTGCTGAAAATGCATTCAGTACAGAGATGACTCCGCCAAGTACACCGTTTTCATATCCGATGCATTCTTTGGTCAGTCCTGTTACCCCGTTTCTCTCCTCCTGCCACTTTATAATGGCATTGTAATATTCCTCTGATGGGCTGAAATAACCGAATGCCGGGTGCTGTACACGTTCCACAATGGTTGCACAAATGGATGGCACGGTTGGAAAGTTCATATCTGCAACCCACATCGGAATCGTATCATAGCCCTCCTTTGGAAGATCCGGAGCGAAACCTGGTAAAGTTCCAAGACCATCCACAGCAATGGCATCTTTGCCTCTGCGGTCCATAATTGATGTAAAATCGTATTTCATAGCTAATATCCTCCTTTATCTTAATTCGCCGTCGGCACGGTAAACTTTAGTGACAGCAAACACTTTGTATTTATTTTATATATTTACGCCTCATCATCTGCAAGTGCCTGAACGATAATCGCCTTTTTGTTTTCCTCCAGAAACTCCTTTTTCACTGCTCCGGTATGGATACGAAGTAAGGAGAATCCAACGCATATTGCCAGAATAACAAGGGAAGCAATGATATCCTTTCCTTTTAAATCTTTAAATAAGTTAAAAGCTACCACTCCAGCACAGGCTGCGGACAGAACACAAATAACATTATACACCGGTATGGGCATACGAAGGGCACATTTTTTCCACTGGTCCGGATATTTTTTCGGCAGTGTAATACATGCCATATTAAGATATACATTCATTACCATGGATGGAATCATTACCAGTGATATAATGGAATCCAGACTGAATCCAAGCAGAATTGGCATTACACTGAGTAAATAAAAGGCAAGCTGAATGACCCAGGGAAATCCACCTTTTGTCGTCTTTTTAAATACTGGCGGAAGCCAGCCATCTTCTGCAATCTTCATCAGCGGATAACGGAACATGGCAATACCACCTAACAAGCTGGTCGCAATTGCAAATACACCGCCGCCTAAAATAAACACAACATAAATGCTATTGGGGAATATTGCCTTCGCAGTTGCTCCTAAATTTGCTCCTGCAACCTGATCATAGGGCAATACTCCGGCCGCAACAATACTCATCAACCCATATATTACAGCTAATGCCACAGTAATCCAGAGTATAGCAAGCGGGATGGTTTTTTTCGGTTTTTCAGTAACTGCAACCATGGATACCGGTGCCATAGTGGTTCCCTGGCAGGCCCAGCCCATAATTGCAATTGCACTGACAAAACCAGCAAAGCCTCCATGGAAGAAACCACCGTCTGCATTGGAAAAATAGTCGGGTCTTACCTGAGGCATACCAAAAATAACAAAAATTGCAATTGCTCCAATTAAAATTACTGTCATTGCATTTTCTAAAAGTGTTATAAATCGGGACCCCCGCAGAGTGCTTGCAAAAAAGAGAGTCATAATCAGAACCGCCACCGGACGGGTAAACGGCGCTACTCCGGGAAATACAGCTGAAATATAGTTAACCATACCAAGAGCATAGCTTGACATTGCCATGCTGTTTACCAGAGCCATCGTTGCTGAAAAACCAGTCATTGTCGGATTAAACAGCAGCGCTTTCTGGCTGTAATCCCCCCCTTTAAATACAAACATGGAACTCATGATTACATTGTACATATAAGCCAGAAGCATAAACAAACATCCGCCGACACATACCAGGACAATGGATCTGCCTGTATAACCGATTCCAAATCCAAGTAAAACAAAGATACCTGAACCAATTGCCCCACCCAAGCCAAGACCGAAAATATTTAACATACCGAGCTTTTTGCCATGCTCTTCCATTATGTTTCCTCCTCCATAATCGTCTTATCAATTAGTTTTCATACATACTACAATACTGCGACCGCCTCAATCTCCACTCTGGCATCCTTTGGAAGGCTGCCTACCTGGAATGCCGCTCTGGCAGGGCAGGTACCCGTGAAATATTGTGCATAAACCTCATTCATTTCTGTAAACTCCCCAATATCCTTTAGTAATACGGTGGTTTTCACCACATTCTCCAAACTGCCACCGGCAGATTCCAAGACAGCCCGGATATTCTCCAGAGACTGTCTGGTCTGGGCCTTAATGTCACCTCCGGCAAATGATCCGGTTGATGGATCAATGGGAAGCTGTCCCGATACATAGATCATCCCGGATGTCATAACTGCCTGAGAATAAGGTCCAATCGCAGATGGAGCTTTGTCAGTACTCAGTTCTTTTTTCTGCAACAAAACATTCCTCCTTTTTAATAATTTTTTTATCTTTTTGATTGTAAAATTATCATATCACGCTTTTCATGTTTTGACAATATTTTTATCAATGTGACAAAATTATTATTTATTTTTTTGTTTCATAATTGATTCTTCATGGAAAAATGTTATAATGAAAGAGAGTATGAAAGGAATGTGAGTGATAATGACAGATAACGAATTATTAGAAATGTATAAACCAATGGTTTCTTTTTTATCCAGCCTGTGCGGTCCCGGCTGCGAGGTTCTGCTTCATGATGTGTCAAAATCAGACAGCGGCACTGTAATAGCGGTTGCCAACGGCCATCACTCCGGACGGGGGATTGGTTCTCCCATGACTGATCTTGCCAATCAGATCAGAAAAGATCAGATTTACAAAACCCAGGATTATCTTACGAATTATCATGGTGTGAGTAAAAGCAAAAATTTTATATCCAATACCTATTTTATTAAGAATGAAGACAGGCTGATCGGTCTGCTCTGCGTGAACCGTAATACAACAGCGATTCATGAATTGGATCTGGCTTTGTCCAATTTGAAAAAGCATTATAATCTGACAGAAGGAAGAAAGGATATACAGGAAGATTTAAGCACTCCGGTTGAAGAGATGCTTTCCACCCTTGTAAATCAGGCAGTGAAAGACGCGGGAGTCTCACCTCAGCGCATGTCCAGACAAGAAAAGATTCATATTGTTAAGCAGTTGAATGAACAGGGGATTCTGACCATGAAAGGGGCAGTCTCTGAAATTGCAAAACAGCTTTTTGTTTCTGAGCCCACTGTTTACCGGTACTTAAACCACAAATAGCCTTTTTCACACAAAAAGAGAGTTATGCCAGCAGGTTTCTACTTATGCAATAACTCTCTTTTTAATGCCTCTTACATTTCAAACATTTTTCTGGCTTTTTCTTTTATGTAAGCCACTTCCGCCTCTGTCAGATCCAAAAAATCACTGTTTTCCATAGAACAATTGGAGTCCTGCACATACATCATCTTGGTATCCTTCTGTGTGATGGAATAAAACCATACCTCCTTTGGCACATTGTATACTTTTCCCTGCTCCATAAGAGTTAACTCTATTTTAAACTGATCATTTTCTCTTTCTGCAGTAATTAAAATTGCCTTTCCAGCGGCAAGTATAAACTGTTCATCCGTTGAGTGATGAATTTCCAGATGTGCGATTCCATCAATGTCATTATCCGGCTTCCAGTTTTTAATGCTTACCAGCCATTTCTCGTTTTTGTATACACATAAGATTCCTTCATTATTATTTTCATATATATCTGGTGTCATATTAGTTACCCTCATACTTTCTTATTTTTTGACTTTATAGCTGTGTCCTTCCGGCAATTGGTACCCCGTAGCCAAAAGCCCCTTCCATAGCGCAGACCTTTGCAGCGAATTCTGCTCCCTGCTTCATTGCAGCCAGTAATCGCAGCTCCATTTTATGATCATCCTCTTCTATCAGTTCATCTGTTTCAGAGCTTTCTAATAAGGAACAGAGAAATGCAGAAAAATAGGAATCTCCAGCACCCATTGTATCAATCACGTTCTCTGCCTGCACTGCTTTGGCATAATAAGTCTTATTTTTATATAACACGTAAGAGCCTTCTTCCCCCACGGTTCCCAGTACGATTTTTACGCCATTTCCCTGTACCTTCCGCATCTCTCTTTCCCTGTCTTTTTCATTTAAATGGGCACAGGACAGGATCGCAATTGTAACATACGGGCACACCTCAATCAGATATTCATCTGTCCATCTGGTAGAAAAGTCAAATGCTATTGGCACACCTGTCTCTTTCAGATTTTCCAGATCATTCTCAATATAACTGTTCAGGTTTGTATAAATCAGCTGGAAATCCTTAATATAACGATAATCCTCATCTGTAAAATTAAAAGGATTCTCCTTTGCTATTCCTCCTTTATTGGAACCAAGAAATACGCGGTCACTATTATTTAAAGTGACAAGTGCAAATCCATTTTCACCTTCAAATGTTCTGCAGTGGCTGTCATCAATACCAATCTTTACAAGTGTATTATGAACACAATCAGCTACCTCATCAGTTCCGTACTTTCCAAGATATGCACAATCCATTCCATTCATTGTGGTATAGACACAGGTATTCACGCATTGTCCGCCCGGATACATGGTTCCTCTGGAAAGATATTTATCACAGACATTATCCCCGATAGCAATTATTTTACTGTGTTTCATCCTTCTACTCCTCCTGATTATAGTCTTAGAAAATAAATGCCCCAAGAAGCATTGCCACGGTTACAGATACAACCGTACATACCAGACCTGGAATCATATAACTATGATTGATAACAAACTTTCCAATTTTAGTTGTACCGGCAGAATCAAATGCTATAGCTGCTACACATTGACCAGAAGCCGGGATAAAATAATTTGAAGAACAGGCAATCCAGCCCGCAACAATGATATTAGCAGGAAGTCCTAATGCAATACCAATGGGAACCATGATCATTGTTGTAGAGGACTGACTGGTTGTGATCGCACCTACAATAAATACTGCCAGGATGTAAATCCAGGGATACTGATTTGTCAGTGCCGACATATGATCTGTGATAAAGGATGCCTGATCTCCGATAAATGTATTAACCAACCAGCAAAGCCCAAATGCTAAGATCACTGCAAACATTCCGGTACGGAAAACTGGCTGATCCAAAACTTTATTACTGTCAAGCTTTGTTACGAGCACCATCACTGCTGCTGCAACTAACATAAATATTTCAATTACGGTGGTAAGCGGCAGTTTTGAACCATCGGAAAGCGTTGGAACCAGTGCTTTCACTGCGCCTAAAAGAACAATCCCTACCATTGCGGTTAAAAAAATTGTGACAGATACTTTCGCTTCTTTTGAAACTTCTTTCTCCTCTTTCTGCTTTTCAGTGGATCCGATAAACTGACCAGCCGCTACACGCCTCTGGAATTCCGGATCATCTGCAAGTTCTTTTCCCTTTTTAATAACTGCAAGTGCTGCTGCAATGGTTCCTATCAGAGTAGCCGGAATACAGACAAACAGCAATGTAAAGATATTTACACCTGTATAAGGTGACTCTGCCATAAATGCAAGAATGGCTACGGTAGCTGCGGATATTGGACAAGCTGTAATTGCCTGCTGTGATGAAATAACGGAGGCAGAGATTGGACGTTCCGGCCTTACTCCGGTATCAATTGAAATTTCATTAATAACTGGAAGTAAGCTGTATACTATGTGCCCCGTTCCACACATAAATGTAAATACATAAGAAACAATTGGTGCCAATACTGTAATCATTTTAGGATTCTTCCGAAGAATCTTTTCCGCAATCATTACCAGGAAATCAAGGCCCCCACACGCCTGCATTGTTGAAGCGGCACATATTACTGCGATCATGATCAGGATAACTGTAATTGGCGGATCAGATGGTTTCACATGTAATACAAAAGTCATGATTAACATTCCAATGCCACCAGCAAAGGCAAGGAATGTTCCCCCTTTACGCACACCCAGGAATATAATTGCCAGGACAATAGCTAACTCTATCCAAAACATAACAAATCCTCCTCTAGTTTATAAATTTTGTCTTTTCTTTTAGAAACAATGCGCGCACATTATTAATACTCACAACCGTTCGATTTATTTTATATTGTATCTAATTGTATTGCTTTGTATTTAATACAATATTATATTTTTCTTGTTATTTTGTCAATAGTTATTGATTTTTTCTACATATTGTATAATTTATCAATATTTATTTGGGTGTTTTTCACAGTCTTAAAATACATTATAATACATTTGTTATAAAAAAGCCCCAGCATAGAGAAGTCTCTCCATACCGGGACCTTATTACGCTCCTGCCATACGATATATTTAATATTCTACCTTCCACATATAACGGCGTGTTGGCAATGGATGCTGACGCTCCGCTGCCAGTTCATGGTTATAAATCGGATATACATTATTAAATAAAGAGTGATTGAAATAATCGATTACAGAACCATCAATCACAGATAAACCAAGCTCTTTTGCATCCAGAATTTCGATGTTTTTAGCATATTTTTTTAAGAATACAAGTGCTCTTTCATCCAATTCCCGTGTAGAACCTTCGGAAATCTGAATCATGAATGGCCTGTTAGAATCTGTAATTTCAAATGGTCCATGAAAATACTCTCCCGTATGAATAGAACTGGAATCCAGCCACTGCATCTCCATAAATATACAGATACTTTCCATATAAGCCGCTCCATAAGATGCGCCACTGCCCATTGTATAAATTACACTGTCATTCTTTCTTGCCATTGCAAATTCCTTTGCCCGGTCCGCCACATGATTTCTTGCATTACGAATAATCGTGGTGATCATTCTGGCACCTTCATAAAATTTGTCATAATTTGCGTAACCCTCTTCTGTCTGTGCCAGAAGTTCAACAGCTACATATAAAGCGCAGAGTGTTTTTTCTCCCGAATAATCGATATTACCGGCAAGATGGTCCGGACTTGCATCAAAAGAATACAATACAATATAATCACCAAATTCAACAATTTCAGATTCCTCCAGCCATGTAAGAATAATTACGGCTGCTCCCCTATCTCTTCCAAGCTTAGCCGCCTGAATTGTTTCTGGTGTATTACCTTTATGGCACGCAAGAAGGATAATCGAATTTTCTCCAAAATCTTTTGGTGTGCTATGGACAAATTCGCTACTGTTAATCCAGGCTGATTTAATCTTTGCACTTTCTTTTTCCATAAATGTTTTCGCAGGATAAAGAGCTCCCAGAGATCCCCCGCATCCTACCAGATAAAGAGATCTTACACCTCCCTTATCTTTCTTTGCTTCAATTATTTCTGCTATGATTCTTTTGATATCTGAACTATTATACGACATATCAGCTCTCCTTTTATGTTTGTTTTGTATTTTATTTTTGTAGTTTCATGATAATACATTATAATACATTTGTCAATAATCAAAAGATCAAACAGGTAAATATGGTTTTTTTGTATACAAACGTAGCTTATTGTATTATAATAATTTCTATAACACAAACAAATTGGGTGATTATTTAGGAATCAGAGGTGAAGTTTTATGGAATTGAATAGTACAGTCGCTACCCCGCTCTATCAGCAGCTTGAGAATATACTTCGCAGTGAAATTGAACGGGGAGAACGTGCCGCTGGTACGCGTATCCCAACAGAAAATGAATTAAGCGAGCAATACAATGTAAGCAGAGTAACGGTAAGGAAAGCCCTCGCCAGACTCTCAGAGCTTGGTTATCTGGAGCGAAAAACCGGTAAGGGAACTTTTGTGGCGGAAAAAAAACTGCAAAGAGGTATTTCTGCCGGTGCAGTAAGCTTTACAGAACTGTGCAAGCTAATGGGAGCCATACCCGGTGCAAAAACCACAAAAATTGCATTGGAAGACCCCACTGCGAAAGATATTGAGCTTATGAATTTAAAGCCAGATGAAAAAATATTAGTATTAGAGCGCATCCGTTATGCAGATTCCAAACCTGTGGTATTGGAATCAAACAGATTTCCTGAGATGTTTTCATTCCTGTTTTCTGAAAACCTGAATGATCAATCACTCTATGAAATTTTGAAAACCAAGTATAACATTTTTTTAGAGCATTCTTCCAAGGAGATAGACATCATATTCGCGCCCCCGAAAGAGGCCAGATCCTTAGAAATTGCAAAAGGTTATCCTCTATTACGTATTGACAGTGTTGTACATGATTCAGATAATACTCTCACCATTCTTTGTCAGCAACTTTGTATCGGTGATAAATTCAAATTAATAATCTGAGTAATTAAAATATCCTTATACAAAAAGAACTGCCGTATAAACCGGAATACATCCGGTTCTAACGGCAGTTTTATTGTTATTTTACAACGCCAGCCTCTGCGCTTACCGCAAATTCATTCTGATCCATTAAGTATCTCATGGTTTTATTGATCAGAATATCCTGCTTCAGCTTTCTGCCCTCACTTCCGGCCAAAAGCTTTCTGATCTGGTCAGCCGGCATCAGATAAAGCGCTGATAAGCGTTTCAGTTCATAATCCAGTTCTTCAGGACTGACCTTAATCCCCTCAGCCTTTGCAACGGCATACAAAACCAGCCGGCCCTTTACCCTGCGCTCTGCCGCAGGCTGAAACTGCTTCATTAAGTCTGTCAGGGAGCTGCCTGTCATCTTGTAAAACTGTTCAAGGGACAATCCCTCCTGACTTAAGCGGCTGGCATATTCTTCTGTCATCTGCTGTATCATCTTCTCAATCATTGCTGTGACATCTCCAAATCCGGAACCCTGAATCAGAAGTTCCATTAACGCCGACTCTCTTTTGTCTGCCTCAGTATAAGAATCCTCTTTGACAAACACTTTAAGGTTCTTATATTGACCAAGGATGACCTTGGGTGACAGCTCTGCCTTTATAGAAAAAACCAGCGGCTTGTCAAGCTTCATCTGCTCCATATGAAAAGCGGACTCTGAAAGTATGATACGTTCACAGTCCTCCGCAAATTTTTCAAATTCTTCCTGGGCGAATCTCTCCAGCTTATGCTTTGTTTTTCCTGCATCACTCTCCAACAGCTTCATCCAGTGGGCGGCAGATGTTGTAAAATTGATCTTCCAGTGATTCTCTGTTATTTTTTCAATTATATATGCCATCTTCTTCGATCTCACATTCTCCTGCTTCAATGCACGATACAGTTATATGCTGCTTTCCGCAAAAAACCAGCGCATACGATTAGAAACTCTCTCCAGCTCGTCACCTCTTATGATTCTGACACACATACCCTCTTTTTTAACCCAGCCATTTTTATAAAATCTGTTTATTATATTATAAAAATTTCTTCTGCTGATTCCCATGGCTTCGCAGATATAATATTTACTGAGCGCAACCAGATCTTCTTTATCTGCTTTGGATAGCAGGTAATAAGCGATCATTTCTTCCTGTGAAAACAGTTCTTTCGCTAACAGCTTACGGTACATGAGATAAACCCGGTCACTGGTGCTTTTGTAGAAGAAGCAGGCAAAATCCTGGTTTTTCATCAATTCATCAAATACCTTGTCAGGAAAATCCAGATAAATGCAATTTGTTTTGGCTATGACAGTGGCAAAAAAGTTCTGTCCCCTTACCTTGCTGATGTGTCCGCTGAAACTGTTTTCACATACCTCATCTATGAGAATCTGCTTGCCTTCAATGCTGGTAGTCACAACCTTAATAGCGCCCTCCAGCAGGAAAATTACATGTATTCTGTCATCTGCACCGTCTGTAATGACGCTTCCTTTTTTGCAGCTTTTTAAAGAGATATCACCGATATTCCTCTCTTTAATAAATTCATAAATGTAACTGTCCTTTAAATCCATACTCTTCTCCTGCTGGTTATAGGTATTAAAACAAGGTGTCATCACCGATGTAGCACGCTATATTTGCTTTTAAATAAATATTTTGTAATTCTTTCATCCGCTCGTCGCTCATATCTCCATGATCGGAGTATTCATAAGTTTTACCCAGCTGCTCCCACTTCGTTGTACCTAACCGGTGGAATTTTAAAAGATTCACTTCGAATAAGTCATTCTCCTGCATGAACGCAATCAGCTGTCTTGCATTTTCATCACTGTCATTATAACCCCAAATGGTGGGTTGACGCAATACGAGTCTGCCCTTCCAGCCAGAGGCTTTCAATGCGGAAATGTTGGAAAGAATCCGTTCATTTCCAACCCCCGTTCCCATCTCATGAGCGATGGAGTCCATATTTTTCACATCAATAAATGCGAAATGAATGTACTCCATTACCTGGAGAAATATTTCTTCCGGAAAGTATGCACTGGTTTCAATGGATGTATGAATATTCCATTTCCTGCAGTCTTTCAGCACCTCAATGAGAAACTCATGCTGAAGTATGGGATCGCCTCCGGAAAAGGTCACCCCCCCCTCAGCCCCCCAGTTATTAAAATCACGCCGCAGAATGCTTACCAGTTCTTCCGGCTCATACTCTTTCACACATTGCTTTAAAACATTGTTCGGGCATACTCCGGTGCATTCAAAGGTCCTGCAGTTCTTACATATCTCCCAGTTTATACGTGGCTTTTCGCTTTCCGTTATGACAATGGAACCGTAGGGGCACGCATCCTTGCATGCCCTGCATCCATGATCATATTTACACATTTTTTCAGCAAACATCAGGTGCTTTTTACAGATCCAGCTTTCGGGATTGGCGCACCATTTACACTGAAGCGGGCAGCCGGCCAGAAAAACATTGGTGCGGCAGCCCGGACCGTCATGTACGGAAAAAGCCTGAATATCAAATATCAGCCCTTTTTTTTCCATATCAGGCTTCCTGATATCTTCTGCTTTCATATTTTTCACAGGAGAATGCGCCGCAGGTGGCATATGCCCAGTTTTCCTTTTCATATCCTTTGCACATTCCCATTCCGTATTTGTCTCCATCATAGAAATGGCGGCAATTTCCGCATTCCGGAGCCGGCTGGTAACTTTGACATGCGTCACTTCCTTCTCCATCAATCGGAACGATTGCCTTGCTCAGGGCACACATTCCCTTTTCACAATCTAAGTTTAAAAAGTTCACGCATTTAACATGCTTCATCTGTTCTTCCTCCTTATTGTTGGCTTTAAGCCTGATCATACTCGGTTCTATAGATCACTTCATCCTGAATCGGCTTGCCGATTTCACACCAATACTGGGTGAACCCGGCTACACGGACCATTAAGTCCCTGTATTTGTCAGGCTCCTTTTGAGCTTCCTTTAAGGTATCCGAGCCAACAACATTAAACTGAACATGAAATCCGCCCTTGCGCATATAGGCACGGATTACGTCAAGGAGCTTTCTTGTTCCGGAAAGTCCTTTCACGGCTGACGGATGAAGCTTTAAGTTCATCTGCGCATTCTGATTTTGAGAGTGGTCATATACAGTGGCTGATTCAAAGATGGCATAAATTCCGTTTTTATCGGTTCCTGCCGCTGCGGAAACAGAACCGTCGGAATAAGTGGTTCCTGCAAGCCTTCCATCCGGAGTCGCCAGAGTGACAAAGCCCTGGGGGCCATGGGTAGATACGGAAATCTGACATAAATATTCCGGCTTGCCATAATAGGAGCGGAGTGTGGGCAGGTAGTGAAGCATAAACATGTGATAGTCCTTCAGCAGACTGTCTACATAGGAATCCGCATTTCCGTATTTGGGAGCATGAATGCATGCTGCAAATATCCGGTCATACTTTGAAGCAGACTCAGTGCTTTCTCTGAAATCCGGGGAAAATACATTGGTCTCATACGCAGTCTTAAAACCGAAGTTATTAACCAGAGCCTCTGTCATCTCTTCCAGCGTAAACACCCGGTCATCAAATACATTCTTCTTTATAGAAGCCAGGGAGTTAATAAATGTTATGGTGCCGCAGGACTCAAAGTTGATACAGGCATTATATCTCGATCCACAGTTGCCAATGTGCTGTCCCTTTGCAAAGCAGTCCGGTTTCAGCAGGGAATTCACAGCAGGCATGTTATACTTTCTCCAGATATCCATCTGCATATTGTTGATCCGGTTTACAATCCGGTTTGATATATCCAGATACTTTTTCCATAAATCCACCATCTGCTCATATGTATCAATTTTCTCATTATGAGGAGGGAATACCTGTTTTCCAGTTCTCTTATCAAGACCGTTTGTAAGAACCAGCTCCAGAATCTTTGGAAGACCGGTAAAATGAATTCCGGTTCCGCAGGTTGGAGAGGCGCCTCCGGGAATCATGGTGACTTTCCCGTTATAATCCAAAGGCATAAAGCAGCCCGGAGCCGATTCCAGGCAGCCGCCCAGACACCACGCTCTAGCATCGTAAAGGTCCATTCCCTCTGCACCGTACTGTCTTAACATAAAGTTCATTCCGGTCTGATTGTTCATCCATGCCGGGAAACCCATACCAAGCTTTGTACAGGCTGCGGCTTTCATTAAGAAATCTTCCGGTGTCTTTTCATCATAAAGAACAGAAAGCGTGGGCTGTGGGGTCTTTGCTCTCATAGCCGCTTCCACAATCAGATATTCAAGAGGAGTGACTGCTGATAAACCGTCATAATTCTGTCCTCCAAGGGAAAGGTTATTAAAGGTATTTCCGGAAAGCACACCGCCTGATACACCGGCAGAGGCAAAGCACTCGATACAGGTTATCTTAATCCGGTAGAGTTCCAGCAGTTCGATTACTTCCTCATCTGTGGTAATTCCATCTTCGATATCTTTCTCATAGAACGGCTGAAGCACCTGACCCAGACGTCCGATGGATTGTCCTGACTGGGGATCTTCGTTTACGACGCCCAAATGGCAGCATAATGTCATCTGAAGGGCTTCACGGAAGGTGGATGGACGTTTATGGGCAACATTGTGCATCACCTGGGCGATTTCTAAATAATTTGCCCTGACTTCTTCATCCGGTTCTCTTGTTGCAAGGTCCTCTGCCCTTTTTCCATAGTTATCGCACCATTTACTTAAGCCTGCCGTAATTTCCTTCATTGCTGCATAATAATAACCGCGGCTCATTCCTAATATGCCGTCTTCGCCTGCTTCCCCCATTGTCTCATTAATCTTTTCATCGCAAAGCTGAATGATCCGGTCAAAACCATACTGTAATGGCATATAATAATTGATTACCTCCCTGCCCTGAGGAATGGCAAAAGAATCAAACATGACAACCACTGCATCCATGATGCGCTTAAACTGATCGTAATCCGGAAGCATCTGTGCATATTTATCACTGATGTCTTCAACAGATATACCCTCCCAATACTTGGATACCTTAACCAGGACGGGAATTTCTTCTTTTCTCATTCCAAATTTCTTCGCAATGGAAATAATATCTCCGTAGCTTTCAGTTACGTTACCGCCTCCTGCGCCTACTACTGAGACAGCATCTGCCTCGCTCTCTGCAGGGGCATCTACTTCATTCATCAGGGATTCTGCAAGAGAATTGAAAAAGCTGGCACAGACCCAGGGAAATGGAAATGCTCCGCGGAAATTCTTTGTTTTGCTCATGACCAGTTTTTCATAAGGCAGTACTGTCGGAGTGCTGTGAGCATACGCACCTCCCACTGCTCTGGCTCTTCTTACCTCAAGTATATCTCCGTCATTCTCCCACCACAGCCTGTTATACCAGTAAGGTATCTCCATATCTGCGGTAACCTTCATAGAATAATAGATGTCCATTAGCTTATTAAAACGTTCTGACGCTTCCGGTATATCCTCTTCCTTAATGCCATCAGCATTTTCTGCATCAATTCCACGTGCTTTTAAAATATCATATATTTTACTTTGTGCATCATTCATAAAAGCTTCTCCCTTCAATACATTTGTACTGATTGTATTCTTTTATGACTTTTTTTGTAGTGCACTTTGCACATATTTTATAATATATGTGGTAAATTTATCATTAAGTCAGCCGTAATGGATCCCGCAGTTCACCTAATTGTGAAGTCGCCCGGTGGTGCAGGTAGTGTCTGAAAGTAAAAATAAATAATAAAAACTGCCGTTTATACCGGATTTAAGGCGGTTTATAACGGCAGTTTTATTATTAACTGTAAATCATAAAGTCATATTATTTTTCCGATTCATATGCTTCCTGCAGTGCGTGAAGAAATGTATCAGGATTCTGAGCACCAGAGACTGCATACCAGTTATTAATTAAAAAATACGGTACTCCATTGATATTTAATCTCCCGGCCATTTCCTCTTCCTTTCTCACCGCTGACTTAAGCTGATCACCAGCCAATTGTATGGTTAAGTCAGCAATATCAAGACCTGCTTCTTCCGCCAGCTGTAGAAGAGCTTCCCTGTCTCCGATATCCATTCCTTCTTCAAAATACCCCTGAAAGAAGCGGTTCACCAATTGATTCGCTTTTCCTTTTGACTTTGCATATTGAATTATCTCATGAGCCAGTCCTGTGCTATTAAGCTTTAATAAATCAAAACGGTAATGAAGTCCGACTTCAGCTGCTGCTTTCACAATCATATCATTATTACGTTTTGCCTCCTCATAGCTGGTGTGGTACTTATCTGCGATTACCTGATTAATATCTTTTCCTTTTACAGATTCTCCTGACATGTTTAGCTCAAAACTTCTATATACGACTTCCACTTCATCTTTATGCTCAAACTTATCTAATGCCATTTCGAACTTCGTTTTGCCCATATAGCAGAAGGGGCAGACAAAATCGGACCAAATTTCTATTATCATACGATCAGCTCCTTTTCCTTTTTTTGGCTGTTTAAAGTATCTTCTTTTTTTGAAAAATACTTTTATTATACTGACAGTTTCAAAAAAAGCAAAGGGGAATCTGATTTTTATTTTAAAATAATCCAATAATTTTCATATTCCGTTCCATCATGTCCAACAGTTTATGATCCGTCCATTGAAAATTTAGTAAACCACATTGATTAAAATCATCACTGGATCTTCTCTGAAACACCTCTATGGTTCCAAATTTTTCGAGATTACGGACTAGCGCACAAAGCTTTTTCTTTTATATTCATCAATCCAGTAATTTACTGCCTACTCTGTGTCATGGTTCCTTTGTAATTCAGTTATGTGAATTGGGTTTAAAATGCCAGTTCCAGTCACCATGGTAGATCATCCGCTTATTCATACCGCCATCTACAGTAATGGTTTCTCCTGTAATAAAATCCTGATCACATAAAAATGCCACCATCTTTGAAATATCCTTTGGCGTTCCCACTTTCCCAGCCGGAATCGCAGCCACATCTTCCCGGCTAAATTTTTCCTGTTCGGTCACATTAATCCAGCCAGGTGCAATACAATTAACCAAAACCTCCGGACCTAATGAGATCGCCAGTGCATGAGTCAAAGCAACGATCCCACCTTTCGCACTGGCATAGGCTTCCGTATCAGGTTCTGACTGAAATGCGCGGGAAGAGGCAATGTTAATAATTCTGCCCCGGTTCTTCTTCAATTCATCCTTGCATAAACGGCTTAATTCGTAAGGAGCCTTCAATCCGATGGATAAGGTGTTGTCGAATTCTTCGTAAGTTAATCCTGACAAGATCCCTTTGTTTCCCCGGCAGGCGTTATTGACCAGAATATCAATCCGTTTCAGCTTATCAAGGGCAAATTCAATAAAATTTTTCAGGTCTGCCGGATCTGCCACATCTCCATTAAAATAAAACAAACCGGGGGTCTGGTTTACAATATCCAGGGATCTTTTTTCGTCTGTGTCAATAAAACACACCCGATCTCCTGCATTGATAAAAGCAGAACATATTTGTTTTCCTATTCCGTGAGCTCCCCCTGTCACAACCACGCCTCTGTTCATAGCCCTCTCCTTCTTAAAAAACAATCACATAACTCTATCCGTGCTGCACAATCTGTACTTCCAAACCATTGGGGTCTTCCACAAAAAAGAACGTGGTGGAAGGTGCTGGCGAAAATGGACCGCTTTTAATTTCTATCTGATTCTGCTTTACCATCGCCATCGCCTCTTCAATTGATGGAACTTCAAACCCAATTGATATCCCTTTGCTCTCCTGGGAAATACCGTTCTGTTCGATTAACTCAATGAGCGCATTGCCCGGCTCACCGAGCATGGCGATTTTCATATGGGGTCCAGCCTCAAACTGACTTACAATGCCAAGACCAATGATGTTGTGATAAAACCGGATTGACTCTTCTAAAGATTTTACATGAATGGTTGTCCAACAAAACTTCATATCCTGCCTCCGTATTTACTATCATATTTTTATTAAGCTGCCTCAAACTGACTGTTATAGAGCTGTGCATAAAATCCGTTCTTTGAAAGCAGTTCCTCATGGCTTCCGCTTTCGATAATGTCACCATCCTTCATAACCAGAATTAAATCTGCATTTTTAATGGTTGAAAGCCGGTGTGCAATTACAAAGGACGTTCTTCCTTTTGTAAGCTGATCCATAGCCGTCTGAACCATACGTTCTGTACGGGTATCAACCGAGCTTGTGGCTTCATCAAGGATTAATAAAGGTGCGTTTTGTATCATGGCTCTTGCAATGGTAATCAGCTGCTTCTGGCCTTCTGAAAGACTGGCCTTATCATTTAATATTGTATCATAACCCTTTGGTAATGTCATAATAAAATGATGCAGACCTACCGTTTTGCAGGCATTGATTACATCTTCATTGGTCACCCCCTGCTTGCTGTAAATAATATTTTCCCGTATGGTTCCTTCAAAAATCCAGGTATCCTGTAATACCATACTAAACTGCGCATGCACATTCTCCCTTGGTACCTGATTTACCGGTACCCCGTCAATCAGAATTTCTCCTCCATCCGTCTCATAAAATCTCATAAGCAGATTGACCATGGTAGTCTTTCCAGCTCCCGTAGGTCCAACGATAGCCACCTTCTGTCCTGCATTAATTTTTGCAGAGAAGTTATTGATTACCGGCTTATTGGGTGTGTAACCAAATCTGACATTTTTAAATTCTACAGTTCCTTTTACATCAGTCAGAACATTCTTTTTCCCTGATTCGTTCTCAAGCTCCTCTTCATCAAGGAATTCAAAAACACGTTCACTTGCAGCTGCAGTTCTCTGAAGATTATTCATTGCCTGTGCGATCTGGGATAACGGCTGGGTAAATAAACGGATATACAACATAAATGCCACAATCACACCAAAGGTGATGGTTCCTTTCATAGCAAGAGACGCACCTACCACGCAGACAGCGACATATCCAAAGTTCCCCACAAAGCTCATCAGAGGCATCATGAGTCCTGAAAGAAACTGTGATTTCCATGCACTGCTGTATAAACTGCGGTTGCTGTTTTCAAACGCATCTTTGGCTTCCCTGCTGCCATTATAAACCTTAACTACATTATGACCAGTATAAACTTCCTCAATCAGCCCGTTAATCTGACCTAATTCTGTCTGCTGTTGTTTAAAGTATTTCTGTGACTGTTTCATGATAATCATCATGAAACTAAAGCCTATTACACTGGAACCTACCGCAGTCAACGCAAGAATCCAGCTGTTATAAACCATCATGATCAAAGAACCAGCCAGCATGGTAATAGCAGAAATTAAAGTTCCAACACTTTGATTTAATGTCTGTCCGATGGCATCCACATCATTGGTCACACGGCTTAATACATCTCCGATGCTAACCGAATCAAAGTATTTCAAAGGCAGGCGGTTCATCTTCTGAGAAATATCTGTCCTCATCTTTTTCGAGATAACCTGTGTAATGGTTGCCATGACCAGACTCTGTATATAGTTTAACAGTAGTGAAACACCGTAAAACACAGCCAGCGTCCACCCAATTTTTAAAACGGCATTCATGTCAATGGTTCCCAGAACAGGCGCTCCATTTACCATGGCAGGCAGCCCTTTCATGATTTCATTTGTTAAGTTTTTTAATTGATCCGGTCCAATAATCTGTAATATGGTTCCAGCCGCAGCCGCAGCCAGGGCAAAGATGATGGCAGGAAGATATTGTTTGCAATACGCCAGAAGCTTTGTCATTGTAGTATTAAAGTTTTTTGGTTTTTCCACAACCTGCCCCATAGATCCCTTTCCCATGGGACCGCCTGACATTGGACCTGTATGGGAATTCTTTTTTCCTTGTTGTTCACTCATGATATTAATTCCTCCTGACTAAGCTGTGACATTGCGATTTCCCTGTAAACACTGCAGGTTTGAAGCAGCTCTCTGTGTGTTCCTTTTCCAACGATCTTTCCTTCATCCAGAACAATAATCTGATCTGCATCCATAATTGTACCAATTCTCTGTGCAACAATCAGACTGGTGGCTCCCTGGGATTCCTTTTTAAGAGCAGATCTTAACACCCGGTCAGTTTTATAGTCCAGTGCAGAAAAGCTGTCATCGAAAATATAAATCTCCGGTTTTCGGCAGACGGCACGGGCAATGGCAAGACGCTGTTTCTGTCCTCCTGATACATTGGTCCCTCCCTGTGCGATCTCTGCCTCATACTGATGTTCCATGTTCTCCACAAATTCACTGCCCTGAGCAGTCCTTACGGCTGATTTAATCTCTTCTGGCAGTGGTTTCTTCTTTCCATTATCGCCAAACGCCACATTGCTGCTTACTGTCCCGCGAAACATCACTGCTTTCTGGGGCACATAACCAATCTTATTATGAAGAGCCTCCTGTGTATAATCCTTTACATTCACACCATCGACCAGAATCTCGCCTTCTGTTGCGTCATAAAACCTGGGTATCAGACTGATCAGCGTACTTTTACCGCTTCCGGTAGAACCGATAAATGCCACTGTCTCACCCTTACCTGCCTGAAAACTAATGTTCTCCAGAACACAGTCGGCAGCTCCCGGATATTGAAAGCTGACGTTTTTAAATTCAATGGTTCCCTGGGCACCCATTTTCCCTTCTTTTTTATCTCCGTCAATAATAACCGGCTTTGTTTCAAGTACCTCATTAATACGCTTTGCAGAGACGGATGCTCTTGGAAGAAGGATAAAAATCATTACCAGCATCATAAAGGACATGATTACCTGAACCGCATAAGATGAGAATACCACCATGTTGGAGAATATAGTCAGCCGGTCCATAGCCTGGGCGGCGTTAATTAAATTAGCACCAATCCAGTAAATTGCCAGAGACAAACCGCTCATTAATGTAGTCATCATAGGCATCATAATTGCCATGCCACGGTTGGTGTATAACTGGGTGGCAGTCAGTTCCTGATTGGCCTGTTCAAACTTCTCTTCCTGGTAATTTTCTGCATTATACGCTCTTACAACCCGTAAACCAGTTAAATTCTCTCTTGTAACCCGGTTTAAACTGTCCGTCAGTGACTGCATTTTTTTAAATTTGGGCATAATGAACATCATAATTGTCCCAATGACCACAACCATAATTCCCACTGCAACACCTGTTGCCACAGTCCACTCATAACCTTTTCCAGCAATTTTTGTAATCGCCCAAACCACCATAATGGGAGCCTTAATAAGCATCTGAAGCCCCATGGTAATAAGCATCTGCACCTGGGTGATATCATTGGTGGACCTTGTAATTAAGCTGTCAGTAGAAAAGCGGTTAATTTCTTCCATGGAGAAAGAATCTACTTTTGAGAACAAAAGACTTCTGAGTCTCTGGGAAAAAGAAGCTGCAATTCTGGCTGCAAAGAAGCCGACTGCTACTGCAGAAACCAGGCTGCCTAAAGCACATACCAGCATTTTTGCTCCTGCCGCCCATATGTCTGCCATCTCACTGCCTGGAACCTGTGTCAGCCTGGTAATTTCTGACATATAGTCCGGAAGCTTTAAATCCAGCCAGACCTGAGCAACAATAAATATCAGACTGGCAAAAACCTGTAGCCATTCTGCCTTTTTCAAACGTTTCAGTATACTTAACATGTATGATCCTCCTGTTTACTAACTTCGTTATATACTAATAGTATTAGTTAATTCTGGTAAAATATGCAGCCGACTAATCGGCCGCATATTAATTAAACTCCTGGGGATTTCTTTTTGCAAGCTTCTTCATGATCCGGATCAACTCCGTGGCATCTGTTTCTCCCAGATACTCAAGCATGCTTCTAGTAATATTCAAAATCATATCAGAATGTTTCTTCGCCTGTTCTCTTCCTGCTTCAGTCAGATCTACGAGAATTCTTCTGCGATCCTCTGTGTCAATTCTCCGGGTAATCAGGCCTTTTGCCTCCAGACTATTCAGCGCTGCAGCGATTCTGGCAGAGGTGATTCCCATTTCGTTGCTGATTTCACTTGGAATAATACCGCCCTGACGTTTAGAAATATAAAAGAGCATAAAATTTTCGCCATGCATGGAATCATGTATCTTCTTCTGCCCATTCATATTGCGCATCTGGTGCATGATCTGCATATATTCACGGGCCAGGCTTGTATAATCCATTTTGTCACCTTCTTGTTTTGTTTTAATTAGCTAACACAGTTAACTATATACACTATTAATTATTTTGTCAATAGTTGTTATTAAATTTCTTTATTTTTTATTCAGGATATAACTGGTAACCGTTTTAATATCTTTGTTGTTACCGGAATCATTGATTTCCTGACTGAGCTCAGAATTTGTTATAAAGGTACCATCCTTCTGCTGAAAACATACTTCAGCAATTAACTGGCCGCTGCCTCCATCGTATTGATCGGAAACGATTGTAATAATGTCCTTTAACCCATCATTATTTAAATCTTTAAATGAAACTGCTTCTACATCAACACTGTAAGGAAAGCCGTTGGTAAATTCGTAGAAAATATCCCCTTCTTCATTGGTCAGATAAAAAACTACCGGTACATGATTCCCCTGAGTCAGCTTTCCAGATACAAATTTAACTTTTCCCCACGAATCCAGATCCACCAGAAAGGATTGATTCTCAATTGGTTCAAAACCTTCTATATTTTTCAGATTATTAGGAGCAAAGTCAAACTTACCTTCAGGAATCGTCATTACCGTATCTTCCGATTTCTTAGTAATCTTTATTTCTGCAGTCATTTCACTGGGAGATTTAAATGTTAATTTCAGCGTCCCTTCATTTCCCCTTGTATCATCTATAAGCACGCATTCTGCTGTATCCCCGTCTACAATTCCTTCAAATTGAGAATTGTCGATGTTGTAAGAAGGACTGCCGCCCACCGCTGTAATCTCTCCCCTAAGTTTACCGTTGTAAATACCGTTAATCACAAACGTGATGCCTCCGTTTTCAGGGAAGTTGCTGTCTGTATTTCTGATCCAGTTCTTTTTAAAATAATCCATATAGTCTGTTTCTTTTTCTTTCTCCGCCATGGTAGTTTCAGAAGGCTTACTCTCCTGAGTTGACTGTATGGATATGGTTATATCCTGAGTCTCTTTCACAGACGAACTTTCTGTATCCTGTAAGGGGTCCGACGAAGCCGCTTTCTGGCAGCCTGCTGCCAGAAAGGATACTGTAATTATCGTAAGTAGAATTTTTTTATTCATGATACCTCCATTTTATTAAGACTTCATCTTACTGATGAGATTTCAATTTTTCTATTGCATAACCTTACACCGGATTCCCGGTGTGAGATAATGAGGGCTGTTTTATTCTGTATCAATTGTTCTGCCGCCTGTAATACGAACCGTTCTGACTCATAATCCAATCCGGATGTGGCTTCATCAAACAGAATAATGGGAGCATCTTTTAAAAATGCTCTTGCAATTGCTATCCGCTGCCGTTGTCCAAAGGATAATTTACTGCCTTTATCTCCCACTACGTAATCGTATCCTCCCGGCAGTTCCATAATGAAATCATGGGCACAGGCTGCCTTCGCCGCCTGAACAATCTGTTCAAAGGACGCTTGTGGGTTACCGAAACGTATGTTTTTTTCAATGGTGCCATAAAATAGATATGGCCGCTGTGGTATATATGCAATCATCTGGCGGAGTTCATTTGCTCCGTATTCCTCCAGACTCTTTCCATCGATTGCTATATAACCTTTATCCGCATTATAAAATCCCAGCAATAATTTAAAAATGGTTGATTTCCCGCAGCCCGACCTGCCGGTTATAACTGCCACCTCATTCTGGTTAATCTGCATATTAAAATGATTCAGTACTTCTCTGTTGTTTTTGTAGCTAAAATCCACATTTTTAAACTCAATAAAACTCTGATTTTGATTCTCCTCCAGCCGGTCTGGTACATGGATTACTTCTTCCTCCATAGTTAAAAAAGATTGAATGCGTTCCAGGCTTGCAATATTATCAAAAAGTTCCGGGAATCTCTTTCCTGCTGATAAGGCAGACCAGATAATACTGGATTCCAGATTCATAAGTGCCACCAGAGTACCATAGGTTGTCTTCCCCGACTGTACCATAACCGATCCGGCAACGAGAAATACAATGCTGCATAATACAGTAAAACCACTGTTCATAGCCTCTAAAAATGCACCAATTTTCTCTCTGTTAAGGGCATTCCCTGCATATTCTTTATTTGCAGTACGAAATTTCCCGGATAAAACCTCATTTAACTGGTATTCCTTAATGGTCAATATTCCGGATAAAATATCGGTTGACCGTTCTGACAGTTTAGCACTTGCACCAGCTGTCAGACGGCCGGCTGTTTTCACCCGTTCTGAGAAAGCAGCATTGGCCAAAACACAAAGGAGAGAAATAAAAAGCAATAACATGGTCAAAGTATGATCCAGAAGAAACATGGGAATCACACTGGTAATCAAAGCGACAATGGGATTAAACGCTTCTTTGTATTTAGACCGGTAAAGTTCTTCTGCCTTATTTATATCATAGATCATCTGTGAAAGGAACTCTCCGCTGTGGCTGTTTTCAAAATAGGAAACTGGCAGCCTTGTTTTCTTTTCCATCACACTTCTTCTAAGCCCGGCCTGGAACCGGAGAACACATCGTCTGTATATGTATTGGGACAGGATTGATGTTAAAAAGGACATAAAAAACAGTCCGGCATAAAGGAACAGCTTTTCCTTCATATGTTCATAGTTCCCACTGACAGAAGCATCAATGAGCACCTGTGGGATCAGAGAAATTGTAATAGCCATTCCTGAATAGCCTAATCCCAAAGAAAGAAGAAATACAAGATACAGTCTCTTTTCTTTCCCCAGATAGTCCAGTGCCTCTTTTATCTGAGACAGGTAATGTTTCATACCAAATCCCTCCCCATACCATTCTGACTGTGAAATAATTGATAATAAAGTCCTTTTTTCCCAAGCAGTTCCTGGTGACTTCCCTGTTCTTTCAATTCCCCGTGATCCATCAGATAAATCCTGTCATAGTCCAGGACTGTATTCAGCTTATGAGCAACGGAGATAATGGTTTTGGAACTTAATGTCCTTTCAATTAATTCCGTGATTTCCTTTTCTGATTTTGGATCAAGAGCCGAAGTTGGTTCATCAAATATAATCACTTCACTGTTTCTAAGAAGAGCCCTTGCTATGGCAAATCTCTGCCTCTGCCCTCCCGACAGATTGACCCCATTCTCTTCCAGTATGGTATCATACCCCTCAGGCAGGTTTTCGATGAAAGGAGCAAGCCCTGCGTCTCCTACCGCTTTTTCCAGCTCTGCTCTGGTTGCACTGCGGTTTCCGTACAATAAGTTTTGTTCTATGGTATCCGGAAATAAAAACGTCTCCTGAGAAACAATGGAAAAGCACCCCCGCACCAGTTTTATATCCAGATCTGTAACCTGAGTTCCATAAAGAAGGTAATTTCCCTTCTGAGGCTCAAACAGTCCCAGTATCAGATTCATTAAAGTTGTCTTTCCGCTTCCGGAACCTCCCACAAAAGCAATCCGCTCTCCTTTTTTCAGTTCAAAAGTCAGATCATTTAAAATAGGATTTAAACCATCATAAGAAAAACAGATATCCTGGAATTGTATCACCGGGTCAGAAAAAGGAAGGCTGGTTACATTGCCTCTGCTGCTTTCTTCCGGTGCCTCTAACAGTCTGCGTAACCGTTCTGCACTGACTCCTGCTTTATTCAGTTCCACTAACACTGACGTAAAATTGCTGATGGGGGATGAAATAAACCCCAGCAGAACAAGAAAAGAAATAAAGTTTTCCGCTGTTAATGCTCCCTCTATCACCATACCTGCTGCAAATATACTGCAAAACAAAACAGGCAGGCAGCGAATCATAGAGCTGAAAGCATTTGTCATAGCCTCTTTTTTCTGCCGTTTTAAATCAGCCTGATAAACCTTCCAAATATTGGTATCAATTTCAGATAAATTTATCTCCTGTAAATTATAGCTTTTCTCTGTCTCATAGCATTCAAACAGTTCCTGAGTTTTAGCAGTAAGTGCATCCTGCTGTTTCTTCTTTTCTCTGGTAAAACCGGCAATGCTGTTTAAAAAGTTATGATACAGTATGGTGGTAAATGGAATCCAGATCATGGATATTAAAGTAAGCTTCCAGTCAGTCGCAAGTAAATATACAAGAATTACCAAAACGCTGATTCCATTTAAAAAAACAGAAAACAAAAGCTGCTCAAAGTATCTGCTGACATCGGAGATATCTTCATTCAGTTTATTTAAAAAAGTTCCCTTCTGCTGACCCATAAGATAATCATACCGCATATTCATTATCTTTTCCATTACATCCTGCCTTAACCTGCTGGTCATGTAAATACTTAATCTTCCAGTTACCAATTTGGAACTATAGATTACCATAACCCAAACCAGTGTCAGACAAAGTATCTGGGCAATCTTTTCTGCCAGAAAACTGCTTTTTCCCGCCAGAGTGCCCTTAATTACATCTTTTAAAAATTGTGAACACAACACTGTCATAAAAGAATTAAGTAAGGATAGCAGTAGTGCCAAAACTATGCCTTTCTTATATTTACTATAATAATGAAAAACGAAACGTAACATATTCCCCCCAGTATTCAGCCTGTCCCTGCTTTTATTTCAATAGATTTGATTTTCCTGTTTCAGTCAGATAATCAAATACAATAAACGACAGATGCAGACGAAAAATAGTTTTATCAGAAAAACTAAGATCCGTAAGTTCAATGATCTTGTTAATCCGGTACTTTAATGTATTGTAATGAATATGAAGTGCCGACGAAGTCAGAGATAAATCCTGATTGTTTTTTAAATACTCCTTTAACGTCGGGCACAATTCACTGCTGTATTCCAGGTCATGCTCTTTTAAAAACCTGATAGCAGGGTGGATTAAAACCACCGGATCACTATGCTCTGAAAACAGGCTGACCATATGATGAATGCAGAACTCATCATATAAAGCTACCCGCTCTTTATGGTTTGTCTCCGTACTGAGTTCCAGTGCAGTGAGTGCCTGGTGATAAAACGATTCAAACTTATAAATTTCCTTAAACGAATTGCTGATGCCTGCTTTAATATCAAAATCGGCGCATAATTTTTCCAGATTAATCAGTTCATTTTCAGAAAACGGTACTTTTGTTTTGTAATCATAAAGAATAATCAGATTCCCTTTAAATGTAATGACCGTTTCCCGATTCAAAAAATTCTTCATTTTTTTCTTTATAAAATAAATTTTATCCGTAATCAGTTTACGGGTCCCCAGTACAATTACCGACAGATTTTCATAGAGCTTTAAGCCGAAGCGGTTCACTCTTTCCTCAATGGCATATTTGTCATACAGACGCTGGGTGAGCATAGAAGTCAGGAGTGTATCGATCAGTGAATCTTCCTGGTCTGACGTTCCCATGGAGGTATTCATACAGATTGCAAGAAATTTGCAGAGAATATTCAGCTTATTCACATCTTCATCCGTTATGGGTTTGTTGTATTCCAGAAGCTTCAGATAACCAATGGGAATTCCGTTTCTGTTCACCTTTCCAACCAGCTGCCTGTGATGAAGGAGTCCTTCCTGCCAGATGAATCTGGAGTCCCCGGTCGACCACTCTTCACCGGGGTCATACTGGGAATTATCACCGCTTAAGATATACTTCACGTATTCCTCCGTCACATAGCCTTTGGAAAGAGTCCAGTCCCAAAGCGGTTCATCCGTGATCAGACCACCTCCGGTCTGTGCAACAAAGCAAAGGGCAACATCAACCAGCAGCACAGGATTACCCAGCTCCTGATAACCGATATCCAGCAACAGCTGTATATTATGACTGCTGTTGGAGGCATCAAGTAGTTTGTTAATAAAATCATCGGTATTTTTTCCAGTTTCAGAATCAGTCATCATAAATCGTCATCGCCTTTCATTTTCGCCTGGTAAACAAATGTGATGCATTCATAAATTTTACCATACTTTCCACGCAAACGGTTGTAAAATTTCAACAAATCGCACAGACGGCGTTTGTCATTCTGAAACAAACGCCGTCTATCTTATAACAACAATACTTTGTTAAAATTTTCATAATCTGTGCCATTGTAGGCACTCATTATAATTGCTACACTGATTGCAGAGAGATTGTTATTATAGTAACAAACATTTTCTACTACTATCTTAATAAGGAGATGCCACAATGTCAAGATATTCACAATTATGCCCGGTTTATTTCGGACCAGGGGAAGTAAACAACACAGGTGCCATAGCAAAAGAATTAGGAATGACCCATGTACTCCTGGTAACGGAAAAAGCAATTGCAGAGACTGGAATTCCTGAGAGAGTTATGGACAGCCTATTGCAGAGTGGAATTAAAGTCAGCATTTATGACGGAGTAAAAATGGACGCCCCGGATACTACCGTTATGGAAGGCGCCCAGCTTGCAGAAAGCATTGGTGCAGACGCAGTAATCGGATGCGGTGGCGGCTCCAGTCTTGATACGGCCAAAGGTATTGCCTTATATGTTACCAATAAGAAAAACGTTACTATTAAAAAAATGATTCATTTTGATCCAGCGAATCCACTTATATTAGCACCTGCCCTGAAAACAATTATGATACCGACTACTTCAGGAACCGGTTCAGAGTCCACTTTTGTAGCTGTTATTACTGATACAGAAACACATCAGAAATGTGGCTGTATCGTGTGGGCAAACGCTGCTATCGTAGATCCCGACTTAACACTGGGACTGGGTAAAACAATTACTGCCTACACTGGCATGGATGCATTTTCCCACTGCAACGAATGTCTCTGTAACGTAATGCCAAACCCTCATTCCGACACGTTAGCACTGAGCAGTATGGAACGAATTTACAAATGGCTTCCTGTGGCTGTGGACGACCCAAACTGCAAAGAAGCTCGTTATAATCTGGCCATCGCCAGCAACTTTGCAGGTATCGCATTCCAGGATTCCCAGGTAAATGTGGGACATGCCATGGCACATGCACTGGGAGCCAGATTACATATTCCTCATGGTATCGGCTGCGCCCTTGTAACTCCGTCTGTAATCGAGCTGGTCGCTGCAGCAAGGCCTGAAATTTATGGAAAAGTAGCGGAAATATTTGAACTGGAGATTTCTTCTGTTGAAGAGCTTCCCACAAAACTTGCAGATGCAGTTCGTTCGTTCAACCGCAGAATCGGAATTCCTTCCATGAAAGACCTTGGCTTTACCAGAGAGCAGGTTCTATCCACTGTTACATACGCACTTGGCGAAATGATGCGCATGGGATGTATTGTTCCCCAGGATGAAGCTGTCCTCACAGATATGATGGCAAAGGTTTATGACAATTATCAGTAAAGCAAAAAGAAAGGATTTACTATGAACTATCCAAATTTATTTTCTCCTTTAAAAATAGGCTCTTTAACAATCAGAAACCGTGTGGTCATGGGAGCAATGGGCAACATGACTGCCAATCCGGATCAGACCGTTTCCGATAAGGAAATCGCATACTATGCTGCCCGTGCAAAGGGCGGAGTCGGACTTATTGTTAACGAAGTAACCCGCGTAAATGATGAACACGGTATGATGGGCGACCGTCAGACTTCTGTCACTGATGACAAGTTTATTCCCGACCTCACAAGACTGGCCGATGCGGTTCATTATTATGACGGTGCCATCTTCGTTCAGCTTCACCACCCGGGCCGCCAGACCGCAGTACCAGGCGGAATGTGCGCAACCCCCAGCGGAGTGAAAAGTCTGCTGATAAACTGGCCCTGCTTTGAGATGACCACCCAACAGGTAGAAGAACTTGTAAAACAGTTTGTGGACGGTGCAGAACGGTGTAAAAAAGCCGGAATTGACGGAGTTGAGATCCACGCTGCCCACGGCTACATGCTCAATCAGTTTCTCTCTCCCTACACCAATAAAAGAACAGATAAATACGGCGGCAGCCCTCAGAAACGCGCCCGCATCATTCAGGAAATTGTAACAGGGATTCGTGAGAGACTGGGCGACTACCCAATTATGCTGAGAATATCAGCAGATGAATTCCTTGAGCGCTCTGTATTTCCAATTCCAGAGAATGAAACAGGTTTAAAACTGGAGGAATCCATTGAAATCGTTAAATATTTAGTACCCTTTGGAATTGATGCAGTCAATGTCTCTGCAGGCGTATACGAGACCATGAACGAAGCATGGGAGCCAGTTTCCTATCCGGAAGGCTGGAAGGTATATCTTGCTGAGGAGATTAAAAAAGTAATTGATGTTCCCGTGTTTGCAGTGGGAGTGATCCGTAATCCGGAATTTGCGGAACGTATTATTGCCCAGGGACGCACCGACGGAGTGACCATTGCCCGCGGACTTCTTGCCGATCCGGAATGGTGCAATAAAGCAGAGAGCGGGCGCACTGATGAAATCCGCCGCTGTATCTCATGTCTTAACTGTATGGAGACAATGTTTGACGGCATTAACTGCTCTGTCAACCCACGTACGGGACAGGAGTGGTTTTATAATGACATTGAAAACAATGGTAACGGGCGCTGTATTGCAGTAATCGGGGCTGGTCCTGCTGGCATGGAAGCCGCCCTGACACTTGCTCAGAGAGGTTTTGCTGTTACATTATTTGAAAAATGTGATCACCTTGGCGGTCAGGTATGGCTTGGTTCAAAACCTCCATGCAAAGAGAAAATGGGCTGGATGGGTGAATACTATGAAAGCATGTTCCAGAAGCTGAATGTGGACGTTCGCCTTAATACTCCCGCCACAGCAGAGGAAATCAAAAAGCTGAACCCTCATGCAGTGTTTGTTGCGACCGGTTCAAAGCCAGTCATTCCCGGATCTATTCCTGGTGTCAGTGGTTCCAATGTCTATACAACAGAGGAGATATTAAGCGGAAAGACCACATTTTCTAATAAAAAAATAGCAGTTATCGGCTCCGGACTGACCGGCATGGAAACTGCCGAACTGCTGGCAAGCATGGGAAACACTCTGGAAATTGTGGATATGGCTGATGAGATCGGACCTGGAGCTTACTGGCAGCCACTGACTGATATCAAGAAAAAACTGGGTGCTTCAAATCCTGAATATTATCCCGGCCATAAGCTGCTTGAGATACTGCCTGACGGAGTTATTCTGGAAGATAAAGACGGAAATAAGAAGACTCTGGCTGCAGACGCTGTGGTACTTTCACTTGGGGTAAAACCAGAGAACCGGCTGGCTGATGAACTGAAAAAAGAATTTATGAACGTAATCGTGATTGGCGATGCCAACCACATCGGCAGAATCAAACAGGCCGTTGCTTCCGGTTACCGTGAAGCTTACAAGCTTCGCTGAGTAGAACGCAGTCAGAACAGGTCATTATTGAGAGGGGACTTTTATGTTTAAGGGTAATATCAAAACAGTGATAGGGATTTTGTTTCTGGGACTAATATCAATGGGGGCAATGGCAATTTCCGCTGGTTTAAGCAGTATTGCAGCAGCTTATCCGGACGTAAGCATCGAGACCATTCAGACACTGATCACGATTCCGGCTCTTGTTATTGTTGTAGTGAGTTTTCTATCCGGGCCAATTGCTAATGTAATTTCAAAAAAGACACTTTCCCTGATTGCTCTGTGCATCTTTACAGCAGGCGGATGTATCCCGTTTTTTTCTGATTCCTTTACGGTACTGTATCTTTCAAGGTTACTGGTGGGTCTTGGAATCGGTTTACTCCAGCCCCTCAGCCAGGCGATTATTTTTGAAAGCTTTGCTGACGCACCTTCAGAAAGAGATACCATACTGGGCTGGTTAAACAGTTCCGGCTCAGTAGGGAGCATTATAATGACCATCATTGGGGGAATTGTAGTTGTCATAAGCTATAAATACATATTCCTTGTTCATCTTCTTGGTCTTGCAGCATTTTTCGGTGTATTGTTCTGTCTTCCCCAGGATCAGCCGGTTCGGAAGAAAAAAGAAGGTACTGCCGGACAGAAGATGAAGCTTCCAGGGGCAGTGTTCTACTGGTATGCAGTCATATTTGTCTACATGACATTCCTTCACTGTTTTGCGGTAAACTTATCCCTGTTTGTAGAAGGGGAAGGAATCGGCACTGCTGCTATATCCGGAATCGGTCTTTCCATGCTCACCATCGGTGGCTTTGTCTGCGGAGCGGTCTATGGAAAAATTGCAAATGTGCTTAAGAAATGGACTCTGCCGGCAGGCTTTCTGCTTTCTGCTCTCGGTCTTCTTTCTATGGCTATTGCATACTCGCCGGTTCTTGTCTATGTTTCAGGCCTGCTTACAGGTGTGGGTATGATGATGGTATTTCCACAGATCATCACCAATATTATCTCCAGCGTTTCTCCGGCGGCCATTACTTTATGCATTGCTATTAACGGCGCTGTTGTTAACATCGGTCAGACACTGGCTCCCTATGTTGTAACAAGAGTATCTTATATTCTGGCTGGTGACAGCGTACGCGGCCGCTATTATGTATGTACTTTAATACTGATGCTGGTATTTGCTGTTTCTGCAGTGAGAACCATTGGCAGAAGAAGTCCGGGAGACTTAGCTGCCGCCTGATGCAGTAATTATAAACAGATCCCGCGTTTTGTCCATAAAAGTGCCCGCCTCTGTCTCAAGTAGGCGGGCACTGAAATTTTAAACCGGCAGTTTTTCTAT
The DNA here is from genome assembly GCF_002934545.1 of Lacrimispora xylanisolvens. Lineage (GTDB taxonomy): Bacteria > Bacillota > Clostridia > Lachnospirales > Lachnospiraceae > Lacrimispora > Lacrimispora xylanisolvens. The sequence goes on along the minus strand of NZ_PTJA01000001.1, from coordinate 405,367 downwards.
TCCGGATATTCCTAAGTATAGTTGAAAGGCAAAAAATATCAGAAGCCATATAGAAGAACATGTGACTCCCAGCAAGCCCCGTTCAATCCTGGTCTCCTTCATTTCCTCTCTTAATTTCTCCCGATTCATCACCATCAGATGCACTGTTCCTGCCAGGAACGCACCCTCTACGGCATAAAATACCATAGACTGCACGGATACATTCATGCCTGAAATCAAACGGGTAAATAATTCACCAAATACAAAATTATTTATAATATGCAACAATATAGACCATTTTATAGAATAGTTCATAGCCGTATATCCAAGCACCAGACCAACCATCACTGCGAAAATACTCTGAATCAGATTTCCATGAAACAATCCAAAGATGACAGCAGACATTACTACCGCATATCTGGCACCATACTTTTGAAACCCTCTCATTATGAAACCTCGGAAAATAATTTCTTCTGAAACAGGTCCGATGAATGAAACGTATATCAACATAGAGAACGTACTGCTGTTAGCAGAAGCGTTTTCAATCTCTCCCAGAATACTGTAACCAAACTGGTTAAAGCCAAGCTCCATACCTCCGCCTAATAAGCTGAAAGCAGCCTGTGCGGACATAAATACAGTCAATAGAATCAGGAATGACCTCCAGGTCATTTTATTTCTGTTATAAAACACCAGCTTGCGGCAGTCACTTTTTCGGAAATAAAAGAATAGAAAAGCAATACCCAGAATTACAGCAATAATACTGGAATTACCACTCTTCATGGCCTCATCAAGAACCGCATCCATATTAAAATCTGCGTTGCGGGAAACGCCAATGATTCTGCAGGTTATATCAACAATTACAGTAAGAAACATAATCAGTTCGTATAGAAGAATGCCCCGGACTAATTTAGATGTATTTTTTCTTATCTCCCTTTTATTCCATTGTTTTTCATTTGTTTGGGAATCACAACTCATTTCTTTTGTCTCCTTTGCTATATTTCAAGATTTATCATAGCTCCAGATATCTGCTCATAGTAATTTTTGTTGTGAAATGTCACTATCGTGTTGTGTTGTGCACAAACAAAAGGATCTCCAGTACAAAATACGTAAGATCACCATCAGCTTCCAGACGATACTCCATGTGTCCCTTATATTTTTCCACAGCCATCCTTATATTTAACAGACCAAATCCATGATTGGAATAATCCCCTTTTGACGTAACGGGCAAAAAGGCAGCTCCCCTGTACTTCACCGGATTGCGGAACATAATCCACTGCATCTCACCTTGTTTCTTAAACCGGATTTCCAACACCTTATCCGATATACGACTGTCCCTTAATGCTTCTATCCCATTGTCTGCAGCATTGGAAAAAATAGTGCAGAGATCAATGGGATTCACCGGCAGATATCCAAGTTTTCCATCAATTGATATGGATATGTTATTATTTGAAGCAATCGACAGCTTCTCATTCATGATGGCATCTACAATATCATTTCCGGTGTAAAGCTCTTTTTTTATGTTCTGTATCTGTGCATTTAAATCCATCAGATAATTCCCGGTTTCCTCATATCTGCCCTGCTGAATCAGATTGTATACACAGCTGATATGGTTTTTCATATCATGATATACTCTTCTAGTCTCTTTCTGAGTTTCCTGATATGCTTTAAAATGCTCCAGCTGTACTTTCAGATAATGTTCATTTAAGACAGCGGCCTGCTGAAAATAAATCTTACCATTTCCCTGTATCACCATTGCAATAATGGATGCTTCCAGAAAAACAATAATGAAAATGCCAGATCCCACAAAGCATTTTGAGTAAAAAGATGCTATTTTAAACTCATCCACACACACAATCAGCATTGTGAAAATAAATAGAAACAGACCGGTCATATTGATCAGATTTCTTTCCCAATTAGAAAGTGTTCGATTTATAACTGATTCATCAAAATGTTTTTTCACCTTCCAAAAAAACAAGACAAAGCCAGTCAGGAACAGGACATCGTAAATCCACATCCATGCAGATGAATGGTCAATGGTAAAAACCATGGATTCAGAAAAAAGAAAAATAAGAGAGACCGGCAGGATCAATAACGAAAATATCATACCTGTGATGGGCACTGTTATAAATATACCTCTGATCTTTTTAGACTTTCTTGTAAAAAAAATCAGCCCGCTGAAAAATACAAAAGGCAAAGCAATCAGGGCAAGGCTTTCATTATTCATAAAACAGACTAAAACTTCACAGAACAGAAAAAGTATCAGATAGATACTCCACGAACGGACATGATGTAATAATTGCTCAAAATAGATATACTTACCAATTAATATCATTATCAATAATAATTCTGTGCACCCCATTACTATGTATGCTTTTTCTAACATGACTCACCTGTCTTATCCTGATATCCGTAAATAATTTAATACTGCTTCTTTTAATCCATCCCGTTTTCCTCTGCTGACGGGTATTTTATAGCTGTTCTTCATGATGATTCTTTTACCATCAAAGGAACTCACAAACCCCAGATTGATCAGATAGCTTCTGTGAGGCTTGAAGAATAAATTTTTTGGCATCTGCATTTCCAGCTCACTGATTCTTTTACGAATCAGATATTTTCCCTGTTCCAGGTAAATATGGATATAAACATTCTCACTATGCACATACTGTATATCTGCCCAGTTTACCAGAACGGTATTTTCACCGTCCTGGAAAGAAACCCTGCCACTCTGCATCCATAATTTATTATAATCATTTAATGCTTTTTCCAGTTTCTCCACCTGCAGCGGTTTTTCCAGGTAACGAAATGCATCCACTTCATACCCTTCCAAAGCATATTCCCTGTGGCTGGTTAAAAAAATCACCGGCACGGATGGATTGATATTCCGAATCAGTCTTGAAGTCTCTATTCCATTCATGCCCGGCATTTCAATATCCATAAAAATCAGATGATATTCATATGGATGATCTCTGAACTTCTCAATAAAACTCGTACCAGTACAAAAATCTTCTATTTCAATCTCCAGGATACCATAATACGATTCCAGCCTTTCCCGCAGGAACAACTGAAACGCTCCATCATCATCACAAATTGCTGCTTTCACCGTATCTCCTTACTCATCCTTCTGCTGCAATAACACCATTCCACCCTTACGCTTATATCCAGTCTCCCACAGCTCATAGAACGAGAGCCAGCGAAATCCCCCGTAGGTAGCAATTTTAACATAAAATTCATTCTCAAATTCTTTATATCCCACCAGCATAAACCAATGCCACACCAGATCCTTAAAATTCACATTCTTATGGCGAAGCTGTAAAATAGGAATTGGAATTCCCCTGTCAATCTGATCTTTCACTTTAGCTGCTGCTTCCCTTGGGGGAGTATCTCCAGGACAGCCGGACAACTGTATCTTCTTCTCATTTACATATTCTAAATATTGATTAAATCCATCCATAAACACTTCCAGCGTATCAATCCCTCCAAAGCGCGGTCTCAGATACGGCTTCATCGTGCTGGAAAACCTAATGTAAGCTTCCTTGTCAAGTTCCTGGATATCAGATGGATACAGATGAGTTCTGTTGTGATGGAGCGCCAGATTAATGCAGACATCACATGCAGCTGCGGCTCCGCAGCCGCCTAAATGCATCATCGGATCCCGGAACCAGTCCTGATTTCCCCCGAAGGAATCTCCAATACTGAAATAGGGTAATTCTTTCTTCATCTTTCTCCTCTCTCATTTTCATTATAAGCGTATTATAATACCAGTTTCCCAGCCCGTAAATACAAATCAAAATACTTAAGAATTTAGCCGATGAAACAGGGCACCCTGACTGACTGTCAGAGCACCCTGCCTCATTCATTTTTATACGCCTGCTTAACTTAAGCTGGTTACGAAGGTTGTGACACTTCTGGCTGGAAGCTGGGCAGTGAAGGCATTACCGGATACACGGTAACTGGAACCTGCTGCAAGATTTCTGCTTCCGTCTGTGATCCAGGAGGATACCGAACCTCCCGTACCGTTCTGGAAAGTAAATTTCTGACTGACAGCAGATGTATTCTTATTAATTGCTACAATCACTGCCTTATTATCTCCTTTGTAAGCGGAAATATAAACACCATTTGACGGATTGGCTGTAGCGTCTACCCTCACATAGCCAGGTCTGACAAATTTGGAGAAATGTGCCATATTATAGCCTCGTTTGCTGATTGTTCCGTCTTCCTTCATGGGACCATACTGTCTGCGGATATACCACCATACGTAAGCCTGAAAATCACCTAAAACCATAGCATTGTGAATGTGATAGGATACCTCAAGTGCCTCCGGCCATAAATCAGCTGAATTATTATTGCTGTTTGGATAATATACCTCCGTCATCCAAAGCTCCTTATTTGCCCCCTTCTGCTTGAAAAGCGGATAAGAGAAGCTGCTCTCCGGTGTACCATAAAGATGTGCTCCAAGAATATCCATGTTGGCAAGAGCCTGAGAATCATTTAATATGGGGTCTGACATGTTCTTCATATAAGAAAATGATTCCGGTGCGATGACTTTGCAGTTAATAGATCCCGCATAATTTTTCATGAAGTTCAGCATTTCAGAAGGAGTCCACCAGGTCCACGTATGTGCATAATCGGGCTCATTCTGAACGGATATGGCGTAAAGCTCCACCCCATTGTTCTTCATAAAGGTGACAAAATCATTGAGGTGCTGGGCGTAGGCACCGTACTTATCGTACTTAAGCCGTTTCTGATTTGCTACACCGTCACGGGTGAAAGTCTCTGCCATATCACTGGGCGGATTCCATGGTGATGCAAATAGTAAGGCTCCTTTTTCCTTTGCCTTCTTCGCCGTCGCCAGTTCTCAGCTCCAGTTGTTCTTATTTTCATCAATATAAATTCTTAAAATACTAAATCCCAGCTGGTTAGTTCCGTTTCCAAATGCAGTCTCTCTCTGAGCCGCCGTCAGATCGCCAATCCATGCAGGGTGGTTGATTCCTCCGTACCCCCGGATCAGCTGTTTCTGTGCTGCCAGATTAATTGCTGCATCTCCGCCTGACGCGGATACAGCCATACTTGCTTCCAGCATATCTTCTGTTACGGCTGCCTCCATAGTACCTGTTGTTTTTCTGTTTGAGGAGACAAACCGGAACCAGTTTACATCAACGTATCCACCAGCTGATGCTGTGTTAAAGTTGTAGATACCAAACTTATCTCCCTGGAAGAACCCAAGGTCAAACGGCATATTCAGCTGCCCTCCAAGCTGAGTGAAATTCACATTGTCTGTACTGTAGGAAAAGACTGCCTTATCTGTAAGAAGATTAGCATTGGCCCGTAAGTACACAATATTACTGCGAAGTTCAGGACCATTGGTAATCACTCCCTGGGCATCTTCCTTAGCGTTGATATTGGCAACGATCTTTTTTACACCAGCGGACTTCACCACTCCAATGCAGCCATAAGGAATGTTTAACAGGCAAAGTCCTGCCTGATCCCCATCTGCCATATTGGCAGTATCCAGCTCAATGGTTCCCTGGCAGTCCGGTCCCTGAACTCTTTGGGTAAGTGTATTCGTTGCTCTCCACAGATTATTGGCCTGTTTTGCCCGAAGCCGTAAATATCCCGGTCTCTCGCTTAGTGACCATTTGCTGTTGTCGGGATAATGGTTCCACTGCCACTGAACTCCCAGAACAGTGGAATTAAATTCATCACTGTCAGGAATCGATACTACCGGATAAGAAGCTCCCACATCTGGTTTTCTGTACGTAATGGGAACACTTCCCATAGGATAGCTCTTTCCCCCGATTGTCACATTCTTAATGGTAGACGGATCCCCCAGCACCGGCCAGTCATTCTGCCACTGCATGGGTACCAGAATATCACGGCGTCCTAAGCCGTTTCCATCCTGAAATACATAGAACCACCACTCTCCGGTGGGTGTGTCAATGGGACCTCCCTGATGAATCTGGCTGCCGCCTGGTATCCTGGGCCCATTTAAAAGGATTCTCATTTCATAAGGCCCGTAAATATTTTTAGACCGCAGACAATAAGTATAGGATTCTGGTGGTGTAGAATTCCGGAATATATAGTAATACCCGTTCTTTTTTATAACATGAGTGCCTTCCACCAGATACTTGCCGGTAATTCCTTCAATACGGGTGGATACTCTGCTGTTTACCACAGACTTATAATCCCCGCTCAGTTTACTGATCTTCACATCATTTGCTTCTGAAATAATATATCCGGTTCCATCATCATCAAGAAACAGCGCCGGATCATGAAATCCCTGATTAAACACTGTTTTCGTATAAGGGCCTGCCGGATTGGTGGAAGTACACAGAATAAATTTGCCCTGTGCCTGATAAATTCCCACATAATAAACACCGTTACGGTAAGCAATGGTAGGTGCCCAGCATCCATGCCCATAATCCTCAAAATTGTTAGTGAGGGTATAAGATTTCCCGGTTCCATTTAAATCTGCCGTCACATATCCGATTATCTCCCAGTTTACCAGATCCCTTGAATGCATGATTGGGATGGAAGGAAAGGACACAAACGTAGAGCTTACCATATAAAAATCTTTTCCAACCCGAATTGCCGCAATGTCAGGATAATCCGCATTTAGTATTGGATTGGTGTAAGTACCATTTCCGTTATCTGACTGCCAGGCTGCTTTTATTGTCTCATTCATACTATTATCCATAATAGATCCCCTTTACGAAAACTGCCAATAGTCAAAATTAAATAAGTTTCCGCTGCCGTTTCCGGTAAACGCAAAGAACAGTTTATGTACTCCTGTAGCACCGCTAATTGTTGTTTCTACTTCTCTCCAGTTTTGCATGCCTCCGGTATTAGGTACAGTAAGAGTCCCCACCAGCTTACCGGTCTCGCTGTCCAGACGAACTTCAATCTTACCTCCGGAAGTTGAAGCAACGTTAGCCTTAAAGCGTTTGGCACCTGTGGAACCAAAATCTGCATTTCCTACACCAATCCAGTCTCCGTTCTGAATTCCTGTCACATCCTGATTGTATACAGGGCCTCCACCAGCAGAGCACTTTTCTGTTAAAATTCTTCCATTCCAGCCAATGGTTTCTGCTTCCACCCGCTTATATGGATTTAAATTGGAAAGCTGACTCACTCCTGCATAGTTTGCTGCAACCTCACCAATGGTTCCATCGCTGTTATGGAACAACTGGTTAATGTGAGGAGAACGGTAACCTTTACCGGAACCATATAATGCAAGACTCACGGTCTGAGTATGATAAACTACGTACCACTGATTCTTAAACTGGAAAACACAATGATGGTTATTGCCTCCGCCTCCGAAAAAGCTGCCCGGATTCTTTAAGAAATGACCTCTGTAGGTAAATGGTCCCATTGGACTGTTGCTGGTCATATATCCGATTTCTCCTGGAGGAACGCTTCCTGGGTGAGAGCCGGAAAAATTAATGCAGTAAGAGTAGTAATAAACCCCGTTATATTTGTGGATTCCTGAATCTTCAAACATGAAAGGAGCATCAATGGTGGAAGCGCTTCCCACAATACTGATCATATCCTGGCCCAGCTTAAGAACTCTGGCAGTCTTTGGATTTGCCCACTGGGACTGTGACGGATTCTGTCCTCCCGGAACTCCGCCGCCGCAGTACAGATATCCTGTTCCGTCACTGTCTACAAAGACAGCCGGATCAAAGAGCCATACCACACCGGAGATGCCTGGTGTACTGCCTGATACCAGCGCTCTGCCCAGTGGATCACTCCATGGACCAATGGGGCTGTCAGCCGTCAATACGCCGATGCCGTTTCCGCCGTTAGCGAAATAAAGGAAAAATTTGTCCTTGCCATTGATATTTTTCACCGCAGCTGCCGGTGCCCAGGAGCCGCCTGCCCATTTTGCAATTCCCTGCCCTGCGTTAGCACCGTTTGCACCTGCTACCGGAATGGCTCCATGATCGGTCCAGTTAACCATATCTTCTGACGATATTACAAAAACACTCTTTAAATTATTAAAACTGTTTTCTTTGATTGATCCATCTGCGTTGTACTCATAATTGTCGCTGGACATATAGATGTAAACTCTTCCATTGTAAGTCAGGGCAAACGGATCTGCTCCTAAGTGGTGATCGATCAGAGGGTTGGAATTACCGACTGATTTTGCAATTGTTTTATTCATCTTTTATTACCTCCTGGATTTTTAAAATTTCAAATGGCCCCCCTTAGCCGGCATAGACGGAGAAGCAATTGATCTGCAAATCTACCTGTTAAAAAGAATGGGGGGAGAGATTTGTAAACTAAAAAATTATTTATTATTTAATAAACGTTTAAAGTTTACAAATATGACTGATATCTCCTTTTTTATTACTGAATTTGCAAATTTAAAGTAATAAAAGGAGATAAGATTATGGCAGATTATGATAACTCTGGATATGCTGGTAAAGCTACTCTCACCGCTCTTGATAATGCCACCTCTGACGGCAGTTCCGGAGCCAGCGCAGCCGCAATAAACCTTAAAAAGAAATTTGGATCAATTATTTCTTCCTTTGCCTCTAAGTACTCCATTGGGGATGACGTGTTAGGCGGCTTTATTCTCACAGAATCTTCCGGATCAGGTTTTACCAGCGGAAAACTATTAATCCGTTTTGAAAACCATATTTTCTTAAAGAATGTTTCAAACGCCTCCAAGACCTTTAAAGTTGAGGATAAAGTACATTATTATTACAAAAATGGAACATGGAATAAAACCCACACCGGAAATCAGGCCAGTGAATACGATGCATTTAATCTGGCAATTGGAATTAACGAATACTACGCTTATTATTCCATTAGTATGGGTCTTCCCCATATTATGGGCTTTCACTATGAGGTCACAGGTTTTAGTTCACCAAAGGCTATGTTTAATGACTTTAGCATTAGCGAAGACAACCAGATGAAAGGCTTTTGTACCTTTATTGCAAAGTACAGCAACGGTTCTCTGATAAAAACCTGCCAGTCACGGGATTTTAATAAGATGGGAGCAATCTACAATGGAGATGGAGTCACCTATGGTCCTAAGCTTAAAACAAATGCAGCCGATTACACAAAAGCATAATCATATTAATATAAAAACAAACGCTCCCAGTGTCCTATGAACACCTGGGGCGCTTGTTTAAAATATGCCATATAATCAATCAGAAATTATTTGTTTTTCAGATAATCGTAAATGTGCCCCATGCTCATATCTTTTTCTTCAATATGATCATTTACATCATCTGTCATATCCTTCGCCAGAATAAATCCCTTTTTGTCCGCGAGGAATATTCTGGCTTTGGGACGGGGCTCCATCCCCTGGGGACCGGCACCGGTAATGTAGTTAATAATAACAATTACATCCTTTATATTATCCCCATTTACATCATGAAACGCCACCGACTCCACACTGTCAAAAAGCCCGGCATATTGATCCGTTTTATTATTTTCACCATAAAAGGGAAATGCAAAAACCACCTTACCATTTTTCATCAGGTAAAATGAAACATCTTCAAAATCCGAACCAGCTGCAGGACCGTATGACACAAACCTTACATCTCCCCAGTCGCCCAGTTCAGCATGAAAGGACTGCTCAAGTATAATCCGGTTTTCATCAAGCCTCACATCTAAACCGGACGAATCGTCATCACCGGATGATGCAGTTTCCGTTTCATATTTAATATCAATACCACTGATAGATTCTGACTCCTTAGGGATATTCTCAGCCTTTTGCTTCTGACAGCCCGCAGTTATACTTAAAGTCAGTATTGCCGCGGCAATTAACATCACCTTTCTTTTCATACGTTTTCCCCTTAAACTATTATGAATCAATAATTATTATATCTTTGGCTAATCAACGAATCAAGTCTTTCCACCTAAATAGAAGACTACACCTTGTATTGATAACACGAATCCACAAGATTTACCCTTTTTAACAGTTCCACATCCGTTAACAGCTCTTCGGTAACCATATCTGCCACAATGGTATGGGATTCTCCAAAGAGAACAGCCCTATTTGATATTTCATGCACAAGCTCAAGATTATGAGTGGAAGTTATTAAAGTCTTCCCTGCTTTGTTTAACTTCTTCAGAAAATCCACAAGCCATCTCTGCGTCTTGGGATCAAGTCCGTTCATTGGTTCATCAAGAACCAGAACCTCAGGATTTAATGACAGCACGCAGGCAATCGCAACTTTCCGCTTTTCTCCTCCGCTTAAGTGATATGGTATCCTATTACGGAATTCCTGTATCCCCAGCAAAGCAAGACAATCATTTACCCGATGTTCCACCTCTGATTCTTCAAGGCCCATCTGCCTTGGCCCGAACGCCACTTCATCATAGACACTGGAACAAAACAGCTGCGTATCGGAATTCTGAAATACGAATCCAATTTTTTGATGAAGAAGCTTTGAAAATTTTTCATCCTGAAGTTTTTTATGAGTGACTTCTTCCCCATGAAACCAATAGCTTCCAGAGTCTGGAGAAATAATTCCATTTAATAGCTTTAACAGAGTAGACTTGCCACAGCCATTTGCCCCCATTAACGCAATTGCTTCCCCTGTTTTTATGCTGAGATTAATGTGATCCAATGCAATCATATCCGTATATGAAAAACAGACATCCTTTAGTTCAATCATGTTACACCCTTCCAAAGTAAATAAATAAAGTGAAAAAAACAGCAATTATTCCAATATAGAGGTAATCCCGCCATTTAAACTTTGATTTATCATTTAAATGATATTCTCCCGTAAATCCTCTGCATTCCATGGCATGATACATATCCTCGGCCATTTCTTTGGACTGAAGAAATACAGTTCCTGCAATTCCTGCCATTGACGAATACTTGCTGCGGTTCTTTCCCACAGACCGAAGCTTTAATGCATAAAACATATTTAACGAGAATTCACCCAGCATATAAATATATTTGATTGTAATATCAAGTATGAATATAAAAATATCAGGTAAATAAAATCGTTTCAGTGCCTGAGTCAGTGCACTCCACTTTGTGGAATGAGAAAGCAGACCCATGACAGTGATTGTAGCAAACACCTTTGTAGTAATCATGATACTGCTATAGGTATTACCCAAAATAAATGCCGGCAGCATAATAATAGCCGTAAAAAAAGTAATACCCATACTTAGCTTCAAGATTACTATCATATGCGTTGTATCAGTCATGCTTAAGACTGCCAATAACCAGACATTTACAATTATAACGAATACAAAGCTTCTTGTGAGTGAAACCAGTAAAATTAAAACGAGTGTGCCTAAAACCTGAAGAGGTACATTCATTTGAAAAGCTGTTTTCCCTGGTGAATCCTGTTTTTTTATTCTGGATAACACCTTAAATACAGACAGGATACTTTTATTAACAAAAGTATCCTTATCGGCTGACGGTATGTAGTTCTCGTTTTTTAAAAGCCATTCCGGCATATCATTTACTTTAATTTCTGTATGATCCAACGTTGTTTCCAGCCTTGTCTTTTTTCATATTACCAAGTATCTTAAAGAAAATAATCATGATTGCCACTCCAGCAACTGCAGACAATAAATATCCTGCCACTTCCGGCAGTCCGCTCACTGCATAATCCGGCATAACGGCACTAAAATTAAAGCCTTCCTTCATACCGTGAGGAACAAATCCCAAAGCATTTCCCCCGGATACTACCTCCTTAATTTCATCTGTCCCCCATTCTCCCCATGCAGTTCCTGTTGCCAGAAGCCCCAGCGGAGTAAAGCAGATAAGCCCTGCTACCAAACCGTAAACAGCTCTCGTCTTTTCTTTGGCACCCTTATAAAATGTACCTGGAGATACTTTTTTTATGTAAATGACAATTGCAGCCGTAAAAACAGCTTCCACAATTCCTGCAACCAGGAGATGAGGAATCAGCATGGCAGGTATGGAAACAGAGAGGGGGTATGGACAATAAAGTGCCTGCCCCGCGCCATCTTTAAATAAAAGGGGCTGAATTCCAAATTCAATGGCGGCACAGAGTGCAGCTACATTAATTCCGGCATAGGAACCCAGAATAATACCCAGGTATTCCCCTTTTTCTGACCTGACATGGTCTTTAATAAATTTATAAATATAATATCCAAAAAACGGCAGAACAAATGCCATATTAAAACAATTTGCCCCAAAAGCAAGAATACCACCGTCGCCAAATAACAACGCCTGAATGAAGAGCGCAACCGTAACACTGATGCAGGCGGCATAAGGCCCCATCAAAACAGCCAATAGTGTACCACCTACAGCATGCCCTGTTGTTCCTCCTGGAAGCGGTACATTAAACATCATAAGAAGAAATGAAAATGCTGCCCCCACACCAAGCAGGGGGATCTTTGCTTTAGGAATTTCTTCCTTCACCTTCCTGATTGCCTTTGTCCAAACAGGAACCATGGCAGCACCCATTGCGGCACAGGTCGACGGGCTTAAATAATTGTCTGGAATATGCATGTTCTTACCAACCTTTCATAATTTTACTTTCTGCTAAGTACAATTATAAAACGTTATTTGATCTCAACAAGCCCCGGTGGAGGATATAATTTTTTATTTTTTATGTTAACTTGTGACCCTGCTTTCGTAAATTCTATCTGCAATAAAATTTTTGAAATCCTTTTTGTCTCCAATCACAAAGCTGTCCTGGGGAATCCGGATAACAAAATCTGAATTATGCCATAGATAAAAGTATTCATTGTCTTCTGTTATTCTTTTAATGTAAGAATATTCGTAAACGCTTTCTGTATTTCCTTCTTGTACTTTCATTACATCAGCAAAAGTTGTGGATCTGATCCATTCAGCTGAATCCAGCGACTTTCGAATACTATTATAAAACCTTGTATTTACTCTGTTACGCTGATAAACAAACTTATAAGTAAAACCTGCACCAAGACCAAGGAACAAACAAGATCCGATCCATTCTTTCATTAAGGCAGATATCAATGCGCATAGTAATGATATAATAAAAAACAAGACATTTCTGTTTTTCCACGCCCCAGACTTTCTTTTTGCTTCCTCACCAACAGGATTATTACAAAAATATAAATACCTGTCCAATGTCATAATAAATTCACTCTTAAATATAATCTCCATTTTATCCCCCCCTGCTTCCAATTCAGCCCTACAGCAAAAGCTTTTTTCATTCCATTCGATCTTTCAGCAAATTTTATCTAAGTAATTAAAATTTGTCAAAATGCAGCTTTTCCCGCTTGAGCATATCTTCTTCATACGGTTTCTTCTCTTCAGCAGGATAACCAATGGCAATCAGGCATTCAACACAGTACTGTCCAGGTATTCCCAGAACTTCTCTGATATAATCCCCAGCTGTTTCCTGCTCTTTATGAAATCGTTCCCTCACCTGAATCCAACAGGAACCAAGACCTAAATCCTGAGCTGTTAACTGAATTATTGTTGCAGCTATGGACGCATCCTCAACCCAGACATCGCTTAATGTATGATCCGCAATTACTGCAACTGCAAGAGGCGCACCTGCCAAAAATCCCGAACCAGGATCTCTGCTTTGTGAAAGCTGGTTTATTATTTCTTTATTGGTGACTGCTACAAATTCCCAGGGTCTTATGGAGCGTGATGAAGGGGCCAGCAGCGCACTTTTTAGTATGGTATCAATCTTTTCCTGTTCAATCTCTTTGTTTTGAAATTTCCTGATGCTTCTTCTGGATTTTAAAATATCCAATAACATAATTTTACCTCCCATTTAATCATAGATAATTACATTATATAACGAAATAAAATAAAAACAATCATTTGCCATTCTGTCATGGGTTTGTTATCATGTAAGCAGATACATTTATAAAAGATATTTAAAGAAGGTGGAACAAAAATGGATAATCAGGAACAAAAACATCAGCGCCGTCCCAGATATAAAGGGACTCATCCAAAGGCTTTTAAGGATAAATATAAAGAATTGAATCCGGAACTATATTCTGATACCGTTGCCAAGGTGATTCAAAAGGGCAATACACCAGCTGGCATGCATCGCTCTATCTGCGTACAGGAAATACTGGATATTTTAAAAATCACCCCCGGCGAGACCGGATTAGATGCAACATTAGGCTACGGCGGTCATACGTTAGAGATGCTTAAATGTCTGGATTCAAAAGGGCATATGTATGCAACCGATGTGGATCCTATCGAATTACCCCGGACACGGGAACGCCTTCAAAATCTGGGTTATGGTCCGGAGATACTGACAATCAGGCAAACCAATTTTTCCAATATTGACGAGATAATTCCGGAATCGGGCCCCCTGGATTTTATCCTGGCTGATTTAGGTGTATCTTCCATGCAGATAGACAACCCGGATCGGGGATTTTCATTTAAAACCGAGGGACCTCTTGATCTGCGGCTGAATCCGTCAAAGGGAATCTCCGCTGCTGAGCGTTTAAAAACCATTTCCCAAAATGAATTATGCGGAATGCTTTTAGAAAATGCAGACGAGCCTCATGCTGAAGAAATTGCCCGTGCGGTGACTTTAGCAATTAAAAAAGGGGAAGAGGTAACAACAACCAGCCAGCTCCGGCAGATTATTAAGGATACGCTAAAATTTATTCCGGAAAAGGACAGAGAGAATGAAATTAAAAAATCCTGTCAGCGCTGCTTTCAGGCGCTGCGGATTGATGTGAATAATGAATTTGAGGTGTTGTACGACTTTTTAGAAAAGCTTCCGGATGCTTTGGCCATAGGGGGACGTGTGGCGATACTTACTTTTCATTCAGGTGAAGACCGTCTTGTAAAAAAATCGTTTCAGCGTCTCCATCGAAGCGGTATTTATAAAGAAATCGCACCTGATGCAATCAGACCTTCAGCAGAAGAATGTAATTCCAACGGACGTGCCCGGTGTGCTAAATTACGCTGGGCTATAAAATCATAACACTAAACGTATATATTCTCCCATAAAAAAACTGCCGCAATCGAGTAAATAAACCGCTTGCGGCAGTTTTTCATAATCCAAAATACATTATAATATTTAATCAATCATGAAACTGGCTACACCAATGTTATTCAGTGTAATAATTGGCTTACACCAGAATGTGTTCCAACAGTTCTCACACATCCTTACTTTTAAAATATAGCAGCCATCATAGGGAGCTGCAAATTCAAAGCAGCCACAACCGCAGATCTTGATACAGAACATCATTGTATCAACATCATTGACCCTCTTGTATAACTTTACTTCCCAGTCATGGAAATCACCGCAGCCGCAGCCCCAGATACATCCAGCAATAATACCTGGCTTAATCAGACATTCCTGGCAGACTGGACATGGCTCTGGCTTTGGACATTCCGGACAGACCGGACAGACCGGACAGGGTTCTGGTTTCGGACACTCCGGACAGACCGGACATGCTGGACATGGCTCTGGCTTCGGACATTCCGGGCAGACCGGGCATGTCGGACAGGGCTCAGGCTTCGGACACGCCGGACAAGTCGGACAGGGCTCAGGCTTCGGGCACACCGGACAGGTCGGGCACGGCTGAGGTTTGGGACATGCCGGACAGGGCTCAGGCTTCGGGCACACTGGACAAGCAGGGCATGGTTCCGGCTTGGGGCAAGGCGGCGGAGTCGGGCAGGTCGGGCATGGCGGCGGGGTCGGACATGGCTCAGGTGTGGGACATGGCGGCGGGGTCGGGCATGGTACAGGTGCAGGGGGTGCCGGACAAGTCGGACATACCACAGGCTGCTCCTCATTTCCCGGTGATACCTCTGGCACTTCTGGTGCCGGAACCTGGCACATTACGCCACCCACAAAGGGGTAATAATGAAATTCAAAGCCGCTGGCCGCATTGACTGCAAATGATCCTAACGCCGCATTACCGCTTACATGACCGCCAGTGGGATGGGCATGGAACATTGCCTGGGGCGCCAGTATACTTCCCCAGATATCGGAGGATTTTTCCATATAAATGTTTGTGGCATCCTCAAATACATACAAAGTCCGGTTGGCTTTGCTCTCTTCTCCATAGAGACCATATTGCAGGTGAGCATCAGGACCTGTTCTCAGCCTTACGATCACATTACTTCCTTCGGGAACTTCTGCACGGATCCCTTTGTTAACCAGACCGTTTGGTCTTACATCAATGAGGAATACATTCTGTACAGGATCATTTCCCCTTAATATCCATTCGTAATTATTATCTACTACAGTTCCGGTTGGTGTTAAATTATCAATACAGTTTTTATAGTATCCAATTCCGTTCTTTGCATCCTGAAAGAATTTTGAAACGTTTGCATTGATTCTGCCTGCAGGTATATATCTTGGAACATCATAGCTGGAAATTAGATAATGATTTCCTTTGTCTGATGGTGTCCAATACTGACTTCCGCCATTGGCCTGATATAAAGCTGCCAGTTCTTTTGCCTGATCCGCCTTTCCACTTTTTCCAATTAAGTATGTGCTTCCCTTGCCTGCACGGAAGCCGCCGCCGACAACCGTATGGCCTACAATCACCAGTGGCTCACTCATTGCCACATTGCCGCCAACGAGAAAACGCACCAGATCCGGTGAGTAATTGGCATCTCTGCTGCCCTTATCTCTGGAAAACCCCCCGCTGAAACCTCTTGGGCTGTAAAAACTTCCTCCAATGGCCACAGGTCCTTCCACGTCAACAATGTTATTGGCATCATTAAATACAATAACATTTAATTTGGAGGCTGGACCAAAGGGCTGACCCTCTATATCATACCAGTTTATATTATCATAGGGTAATCCAGCACTCGCTAATGCTCCACTACTATAACTACTACCATCCATATAAACTCCTGTAAACTGCTCCGATTACATTTTTATTCTCAGTTCATTTTATTCCTATGGATATGGTTCTGTGCCGTTTTTTCGTGTTATTAATTATATTTTCAATCAATATTTTACCTATTTTTTAATTGCTTTTATAACAAACGTAACAGGAAGCATACTGGCTTTCTTCGCAAAGCTGTTGTCCTTTGATTTTATTATGTCCTCATCAGATTCTTCAATTAACTGTTCAATGATGAATCCTGCCCGTGCCAGTGCATTGATGTAGGTTGATAATTTACGGTCTGACAGTGACAGCACGCCTTCCCCAACGGAGACGGTATACCATGATTCGTCAAAATAACATTTCTTAAAGACAAGCATATCATCTTCCACTGCGACACATTTATGAATGGGATGTGACCAGCTGAATATAAATACGCCTCCTTTTTTGAGATAAGAAGCGATCCGCCGGAATGTACCATCCAGATCAGTGGTCCAGCCTATACCATACACCGAATAGACGAAATCAAAATAATCCTCTGGCAGCCCGCATTCCTCTTCCATAGACGAGCAAATCAGTTTTGCTGTGAGATTACACATCTTAAGATGCTGCTCTGCTTTATTTATCTGCTCTCTTGTAATATCAATTCCCCATAGTTCAGATGCCCCCCGCTCCCCTATATACTGTAGGGAATGGCCGGTTCCGCAGCCTATTTCCAATACTTTTTTACCGGCTACCTCATCAAAAAAGCGGCACGTTTCTTCTGAAACAAATGAGCCATAAAGCGGAAGTGCCAATGCCCCTAACACCTGGTTTCCTTTTGTACCCCAAAAGAATTTGTTGGTTTTATGAATAGTTTCCCGGTTCAGATCTACTGATACAGCATAGCCAACTTCTCCTGCACCAATAATATTTGTTCTTTGATTCACATCTCTTTCCACTGCGATACCCTCCATTAATACAAGTTTAAAGGTTAAAGGCGGGAATGGGTTCAGCGTAACCCCCTTGTCACGGGCGTGGGATGGTGCTACCCCATGCAATTGTCGGAATGCCCTTGAAAAAGCGGCCTGGGACTCGTACCCATAACGCTGTGCAATATCAATGATCTTATCTCCGTTTTGAATATCACTCACTGCCACGGTTAACCGCCTGCGGCGGATATACTCCGATACTGGAATTTGGGTCAGAAAAGAAAAAATTCTCCGAAACTCCCATTCAGAGCAATTCATAAATTGCGCTGCTGTATTATAGTCAGGTTTTCCCGAAAGATTATTTTCAATATATTCCATTGCCTGGTTCATTTGCTTTTGCCAATCCATCGCCTTACCTCCAGTGGGAATTATATCAGAGAATTGAAAGGGATACTTTGCAGCAGGTGTATTTAAATGCAAAGCCCGTTTTATTTGATATAAGAATTGTATCTGATGTGATCCGCTTTGTCCATCTTTCCTCCTATATCTGAACATGTACTTTAGTAAAAAGAGAGGTATTGAGATTTTCACATCAATCTCAATACCTCTCTTTTTATCTGCTGCTTCTTCTTGCCGAAAAACTATTATAACTCTTTTTCTCTTTTAATGTTCCATCCGCTGTCATCCGATATTTTTTCTTTGTGGCTGATGCCTTTTTTCCCGTTACGGGCTGGTGTGATTCTCTTTTTGATGCTGCATTTGATTTCTGTGAGGCTGGATGGCTTTTTGCCTTTTCTGTACGTCCTGTATCTCTTCTGGGCTGAGTGGTTTTTATTGCCGGAAAGTTGTTTTTTAATGGATAGGGATGATCGCTCA
Source organism: Lacrimispora xylanisolvens (assembly GCF_002934545.1). GTDB lineage: Bacteria > Bacillota > Clostridia > Lachnospirales > Lachnospiraceae > Lacrimispora > Lacrimispora xylanisolvens. The sequence goes on along the minus strand of NZ_PTJA01000001.1, from coordinate 386,852 downwards.
CCTCTGTTAATTTTTTTCCAATTAACCGTTCAATATCCTTCAGCTGTTCTTTTTCATCAAAATCACAAAAGGATATTGCTGTTCCGGAAAGACCCGCTCTGCCTGTACGCCCAATCCGGTGTACATATGTCTCAGGAGTATCCGGCAAGTCAAAGTTTATGACATGAGTTAATTCATCAATGTCGATTCCTCTTGCTGCAATATCTGTAGCAAGCAGAATCCGCAGTGTCTTGTCTTTAAAGCAGCTTAGCGCACGCTGACGTGCTCCCTGGGATTTATCCCCGTGAATCGCCTGTGCCGATACGTTACTCCTTGCCAATTGCTTGATCAGACGGTCCGCACCATGCTTTGTACGCACAAAAACCAGGACAGAAACAATCTCTTTGTTTTCCAGAATATGCAAAAGCAGATCTTTTTTACTGCTTTTATCCGTGTAATAGAGATACTGGTTAATGGTATCCACGGTTGAAGATACGGGGGTTATTTTTATTTCCGCTGGATTTTTTAGAATCGTACCTGCCAGTCTGGCAATGTCCGGTGGCATCGTCGCGGAAAAGAGTAATGTCTGCTTCTTAGGGGGTGTTTTAGCTATGATCTTTTTCACATCATTTATAAATCCCATATCCAGCATACGGTCTGCTTCATCCAGGATCAGTATTTTTAAATGATCTATATTGATAAGCTTCTGATCCATGAGTGCCAGCAGTCTGCCCGGAGTTGCCACAAGAATATCAACTCCCTGTTTTAATTCTTCTTCCTGGGGTTTTTGGGATACTCCCCCAAAGACCACACAGCTTTTTAAATTGGTAAACTGTCCGTAGGTATGAAAACTTTCATGAATCTGAAGAGCAAGTTCTCTGGTTGGTGTTATGACAAGCGCTCTAATATTTTGTTTTGAAGTACGAGGGGCATTTTCCTTGCTTAAGAGCTGAAGGGTTGGTATGGCAAATGCGGCCGTCTTTCCAGTACCTGTCTGGGCACAGCCCAATAAATCCCTGCCTTCCAATACAACGGGTATTGCTTTTTCCTGAATCGGTGTGGGAGTTTCGTAATTCTCTTTTTCCAGTGCCTTAATAATATCAGGCATAATCTTTAAATCTTTAAACTGCATGCATTCTCCTCTAGAATCTGTATTGTCTGTCCTAATTCACATTTACTGTGAAATTTTATGCGTTCTCGTAAATTCAATTCCTATATTCTTATTCCTCTTTTCAACTTTACCACAACCAATTTTCTTTTCAGCCTGTAAAAAAGCACCCTTGGATTTCTTCTCTTCCAGTAATTTTTTCATTTTTTCTATATCTTTCATTGACATCTCGTCTTCCTCCAATCATTAATTGATCTATTATCTTTCAAAGGTAAAGGCTCTATTCTTCAAGAATAGAGCCTCTAAAAACGTTTGAAAATAGTTACCTATCTATGGTGTCAGTATACAGAATAAGTGGCTGTTTGTCAAGAATACAGGCTAATTAGTCAATATATGGTATTATTCCACGCCTTTGACAATTGCTCTATTCCTTTAATCAGTTGTTTTTCTGATACATTTCCAAAGCTTAACAAAACCATATTATTAGAATAACATTTCACATCATGCCAGAATATTGATACGGGATAAACCAATACTCCGTATTCCTTTGCACGGTCAATCATTTCTTTCTCCGTTAATCCCTGTGTCGATTCAAGCAGAATATGCAAGCCTGCATGTTTACCGTGAATCACTACTTCGTTGCTCATTAATTCATGTATCAGCCGCACCAGCAGATCATGCTTACGTTTATTTATCACACATAACTTACGTAAATGACTTTCAAAATGACCGGAGTAAATAAATTCATAAAGAATTCGCTGTTGAATTATGGATACAGGCGATTGATATAATTTAAACTCTTCATGATACCGTTTCATCCATTTTTGAGGCAATACCATATAGCTGACCCGTAAACTTGGGGATAAAGACTTGGACATCGTTCCAATATATATAACATTATCATTTCCGGAGACATTGCTGATTGATGGAATAGGTCTTGTATTGTAACGTAATTCACTGTCATAATCATCTTCAATAATTATTCCATTGTTTTTCGCAGCCCACTCCAGCAAAAGGAATCTCTTTTGTATGGGCATAACTGCACCAGTTGGAAATTGATGGGATGGTGTTACATAAATCACCTGAGCTGAGCTTTTTTCTAACTCTTTTACATTTACCCCATCTTTATCAACGCTTACAGAGACCGTATTAAATCCATTATGCTCAAAAATCTCTCTTGCGCCGAAATAGCCAGGCTCTTCAAAAGCAATTTGACTGTAAGTATTGCGGAACAACTGACTTAATAAAGATAAAGCAGACTCTAAACCGGAGCATAAGATAATCTGCTCTGCACTGCAGATAACTCCTCTTGATTTCCTTAAATATTCTGCCAGTTCTTTTCTTAATTGCAGTTCACCCTTGGGATCACTATACATTGTCATATCTTCTGCATTCAATGATGCCAACGCTTTCATTGAAACTTTTCGCCATATGTTTTGAGGGAAGTCCTGTGGACTTAAGTATCCATATTGAAAATTGCAGATAATATTTTCCTGTAATTCTCTTCCTTTATGCTCTGAGGGTAACTCAACATTCTTTCTGTCATTACCCAGGGAAAATATATTATGAATGTTCTGCACATAAAATCCGCTTCCAACTCGGCTTTCAACATATCCTTCTGAAGAAAGCTGCAGGTAAGCTTTCTCTACCGTATTTCTGCCAACTGCAAGTGATTCTGCAAGATAGCGGGTAGATACTAATTTTGAACCCTCAGGCAACTCCCCTCTTATGATCTCATCTCTAAGCTGTTCATAAATTTGTATATAGATAGGAGTTTGTACATTGTTATTTAATATTATCATATTCTCCTCCAACTGTATCCTCCAAATAGTTCATAATTGGTTCTTCCATACATGCCAATTTAATAATATACTTATATTGCAAAAATGTCAATTTACAAAACTACAGGAGGTTTTATATGTCCAACGAAAAATTATATGAAGTTATCAGACACGAAGGTGTAGTAGCAATTGTATCCAGCGGAACTGACGAACCACATGTCGTTAATACATGGAATTCATATGTTGTCATAGAAAACAACAAAATCCTTATCCCTGCTGCCGGGATGCGCAAAACCCAAAAGAACATCGGACATAATAATCGTGTATTGGTCACATTAGGAAGCAAAGAAGTAATGGGGCACAAACATATGGGAGCAGGATTTCTGATCAATGGAACCGCAGATTTTCTGGAATCTGGCTCAGAATTTGATATGATGAAAGAAAAATTTCCATTTCTGACCAGAGTTCTGGAAATTACAATTGAAACAGTGAAACAAACAATTTAGACCTGAATAACTATAAGTAACAACTTTTTCGGGAGTTTTAAAGGGGCGCTAGTTACAGCCGCAGAATTAACCCTTTAAAACTCCCGACTTTTTTATATCAGGCATATTTTTATGGAGATTATATCACTTTTCTGCAAATTCAGGATCGCAGATTTTACCAACAATGATTATTGCTATGGCATAGATTGTAAATGTAAATACAAATGGTAAACGGCGGTCTATACTGGACAGCAAGCCTGCCAGATAACCAAAGGGAGATGCAAATGCAATGGTAAAGGACATAATAAGAGCATTAATACGAGCCCGTTCATCGGGATTGATGTTTAGCTGAAGCAAGGCATCTTTGCGGGGCATTACAAGTCCGCCTGCCACCGCTCCAACAAAAACATAGACGATAATAAACGGCATACTGCTGCCAATGGGAGTCAGGATCAGGAGAACAGAGCAAGCGGCATATAATACAAGACCGATCCACATTGGTATCCGAAATTTCACAGATTCCAAACGGTGCTGTACACCAATCATGAAAATCAGCATTACAGCGGCATTTAAAATCGGGAAAAAAGCAAGATAACGGTCTGCAATTCCCAGCCTTTGCGTCACATACAGACTAAAGAAGCTGGTGTTTACCAGATTTGCTATATGTAATATAACACAGACAATCAGCACTTTTACAATCTCTTTATTCATCAGTACTTTTGGTATTAAGTCCTTATATTCATAAATCATATGAAAGACAGAGGTGTTTTTCGTTTCAGCCATACGGATCTTCCCCTGCCGGGTTTCTTCACAATACCGGAACGTAATAATTACTTTAATCATCATATTCACAGCAAAAACAACATATAGGACACGTACAACCGGAACCACGGAAAAGGTATTGATCAGCAATCCAGAGATTGGTGCAAAGAAGATTGCAATCAGCCCGCCAATATTTACCCATGTATAGATTCCGATTAAATCCCTGGAGTCTGCATCTTCGATAAGCAGACAGTACCACGCAGTCTGGTTAATCTGTTCAAAACTGTTAAATAAAACCGCTGTTAAAAAGAACCAGAAATTTCCAGAAACCGCCCATATGAGGCAGGCTACACCCCAGCCAAAGAAATCCCCCATCATGGTTGTGAACTTACGTCCCAGCTTATCAGTGAGGATACCTCCAATAAAAGAAAAAAGCACCTGAACAACCATGGAAACCGATAAAATCAAACCAATCTGAACGTCTGTGATTCCCTGTGTGTACATATATAATGTGGCAAAAGGTGCAATCAAATTATAGGGAATTCCCCAGAGAGGCTCCATTAAAATCAGAGTTTTCGGATTTCCCTTGTTATTCTTTAACAATTCAATCAGTGGATGCTTTAACAACGAATTCTTCATTTTGTGATCGTTTCCTTCTTCACATTTACTTTAACTCAAAATAATCCATAACCGATGTTTCCTGGAATCCGCAGGATTTGTACAAGTTGAGAGCCGTTCCATTTTCCGCAGCTACCTGAAGCATCACCTCTGTGGCTTTTGCATCTTTCAGCTTTTCTACCCCAAAAGTGAGAATTGCCCTTCCAAACCCGTTCCCCCTAAACTCAGGCAATACACCAAGCCCATAGATTCCGCCAGTACCACCATCAGACATCTGAAGATTCACCTTCCCGATTATCCTATCTTCCTTTTCTGCGATATAGATCGTCATGCCTCGTTTTTCTTCCTCTTCGGGCAGAAGAATGCCACGATCTTCAGAATCCTCATTTTCTTCTTCCGAATCATCTCCAAAATAAACCATGTTTTGCCGGGTTATCTCTGAAGCGTCTGCATTAACAGCTTTTCTGAATGTGATGCCAGAAGGCTGCTGTTTTTCCAACGTCTCATAAGATTTATGATTCAGATACATTTCAAATTCGGAAAATTTATAAACAGCGCTGATTTTTTTTAAAAATCCCTGACCGGAAATGGATTTTTTATCACACAATGCCAGAATCTCTTCTGCATTTCTTTTTCTGCATTCTGCAACCACCAATTCCATCAATTTTGAAAAAATCCCCTGACGTCTGTACTCAGGGTGTACCATTCCGGTAATCTCCAATGGTTGTGTTATTCCTCCAAAACTGCATATCCCCATATATCCGATTAATTCTTCACCGTTAAAGTACATGAATTCATTTATATCAGAAATCAGGGTATCCGCCGTTCTGTTTTGGGCATCACTCAGTTTATAGTCCAGCTCAAGCTTCAGAGTGATTTGATCGTTCCGGGCGCATTGTATCTCAAGCATGTGAATTAATTCATAATCATTCTGGTCAAGATTGCTTTTTAACTTCAAATAGGCGCCTTTAATTGCTTTAACCATATATCATTCTCCCTTAAAATTCAGATATCATATCGTGACTCATTAACAGAGTTTCTTTTGTCAGACAAAAAGGCAGAACCAGACGTCAAACGGATGAATTTTATTGATGAGTCGCCATAAAACAGCTCTCCTCACCAAGTTATACTTCATCTTCTTTGTGTCTGCTCCTGCCTTTTTTATTTTGCCAGATTTAACTGATTCACTTTACCATATGATATCCAGACCAATATGTAGCAATTATACTTGCCAGAAACAGATTAAAAAGACCATATCCAAAAAACAGTCCGGTCAAAAACCTCCTGATATTGGTGCTTTCATATTTAGTCAGTAACTGAATGCCACCGTCAAGTATCATGGGAATCAAGAAAATCAAAGCATATAAGATTGGTGGGTGATACATTGCATAGGTAAATCCTAACAATAGAATCCCCACCAATTCACCGGTACATCTTGCACAAATAGGAAATTGCTTTCCATTCAGAAAAAATGAACGTTCCGCCCTGCAATGGCAGCCAAAGAAAATTGGAAGCCATCGATAGAAAAAACCACTCATAACAAGTAGGGCCGCCGGATTTAATAACCCGCCATAGCACCAAGAAGTCCCAGTCCAAACATTAATGCATAAAAAAGAATCATGCAAACAACGCTGATTAATGCGCCAATACCTGCTGCTTTCGCAGTCTTTGGTTTTGAATCTTTCCAAACCAGAAACAGAATTAATCCTACTAATGGAATACAGCAGCCTAAAAGTCCCCACCCAAAACCGCCATTATCAACCACTTGAGGAGCCTGTGCCACACCACAATGTGGACAGATGGCTGCTTTGTCATCAATCTCTTTTGAACAATTTTTACAATACATCTTTTGTATCCTCCACTTATATATAATAATAATTTAAAATTAGAAGCAAATTGGATTTCTTCTAATATAATAAAATATACCATATTTTGACATATTATTCCATAATGTTTTGCATGATTACAAAAAAACGTCACAATTACTATTGTTCTTGCATTTTCTGCCACTAATCTGCAACATACCGTAACATTTTTCCGATTGTAAATATATTAAATCTATTATTATCTCAACATTACCAGTACTTTTCTGCATTATGTAAGTCGGATACACCTCATAATAATACTGGAACATATTAATAGTAAAACCATATATTTATAATTTTTTTAATAGTTTCGATTTTCATATTGACAGTTGATCATATATTCAATTATAATACAATTGAAGGATCATTCAACAGTCAATATTTGCTTTAATGATAAAAGGAAGGAAGGTTATTAATATGGCACACAATCATGAACATTCCCACAGCCATTCCCATGATCATGCACACGAGCATGAAGGCGGAGAGTTAAACAAGAGAAAAATCATACAGCTGATATCAGGTATCATTCTGTTTGCAGCAGGTCTGTTACTGAAAAAAGCGTTCCCAGATGAGGTCACATATCACTTTGCTATATTTGGACTTAGCTATTTAATACTTGGAGGAGAGGTTGTCTGGCAGGCGTTTAAAAATATTACCAAAGGCCAGATTTTTGATGAAAACTTTCTGATGAGTGTTGCAACAATCGGAGCATTTGCAATTGGTGATTTCCCAGAGGGTGTTGCAGTAATGCTTTTTTATCAGATCGGTGAGTATTTTCAGGATGCCGCAGTGCAAAAGTCAAAAAAATCCATTACATCACTTATGGATATCCGCCCCGATTACGCCAATTTAAAGCGGGGAAATGATACAGAAAAGGTTGCGCCTGACACGGTTAAAATTGGTGATATCATTTTGATTCGCCCAGGCGAAAAGATCCCGTTAGACGGATCGGTATTAGATGGCGAATCCATGTTAGACACCAGCGCACTAACCGGGGAATCGGTTCCCCGTTCTGTGAAAGCAGGGGAAGCGGTGCTGGCAGGTTGCATTAATCAAAGCGGTGTTCTGACGGTGGAGGTAACCCGGGAATTTGGCGAATCAACCGTTGCAAAGATTATTGATCTGGTAGAAAATGCCAGCAGCAAAAAAGCGCCCTCTGAAAACTTTATCACAACCTTTTCACGTTACTATACGCCGGTCGTGGTGGGGCTCGCACTTCTGCTGGCCGTCATTCCTCCGCTGTTCTTTGGTGGTACCTGGACGGAGTGGATTAACCGCGGACTCATCTTCCTTGTAATTTCCTGCCCCTGTGCACTGGTTATTTCAATCCCCCTTGGATTTTTCGGGGGGATCGGAGCTGCTTCCAAACGGGGCATCCTGGTAAAGGGCAGCAACTATCTGGAGGCGCTTAACAATCTGGATACTGTTGTGTTTGATAAAACTGGTACACTTACCAAAGGTGTTTTCGAAGTCACAGGCCTGTACCCTGCCGGTGAAACGACTAAAGAGCAGCTGTTGGAATACGCAGCAAAAGCTGAAAGCTTTTCCAACCACCCCATTGCACGTTCCATTATGAAAGCATATGGCGGTGAAATAGAAAAGGAAGCTCTGCGTGATTATGAAGAAATTTCCGGTCATGGCATCCGTGTCACATCGGATGAATCGGTGATTCTTGCCGGAAATGATAAACTGATGAAGCGTGAAAACATTGACTTCCAGCAAAATGATGAAATTGGTACGAAGGTGTATGTGGCTGTAAATGGAATCTTTGCCGGAGCAATTGTTATTGCCGACGAAATTAAGGCCGACAGCCGTTCGGCAATTGCACGCCTTAAGGATGCCGGAGTACGAAAGACTGTCATGCTGACCGGAGATAATGTACAGATTGCTGAGGCAATTGCAAATGAGCTGGGTCTTAGTGAGGTCCATGCCCAGCTGCTTCCCGATCAAAAAGTGGAACAGGTTGAAATTTTAGATAAGAACAAACCTGCAAAGGGCAAGCTGGCTTTTGTAGGAGACGGCATTAATGATGCACCAGTCCTGGCGCGTGCGGATATTGGCATTGCCATGGGCGGTCTGGGCTCGGATGCTGCCATTGAAGCGGCAGACGTAGTACTGATGACGGATGAACCCACAAAGCTTGTGGAAGCCATTGCAATTGCACGCAAAACAAAACGGATCGTGTGGCAGAATATTGCGTTTGCACTTGGAGTAAAAGGCATCATCCTTTTGTTTGGCGCCTTCGGTATTGCCACTATGTGGGAAGCGGTTTTCGCAGATGTGGGCGTATCACTGATTGCAATTCTCAACGCAATGCGGGTGTTGCGGACAAAAGACTGATTTTACAGGAGGTGCTATGAATAGCACCTCCAAAAAAATCTGTATAGAGGATCGAAGATCTGATAGAAAGGGGTAACAATATGAATCCATTAAACATGTTAGGTTTTATTGTATTGATCTTGTTTTATGGCAGTTACTTATGTAAACAAGTTTTGTTAAAAAGGAAGGGCATTGATACAAACCGCCTTGGCCGCGGCAATAAGCCAGCACGTACATTCATAATTGAAACGGCTCTTAAGCTTGCAACTTTTTCCATGGCAGCCGTGCAGATAATCAGCCTCCTGGTGATGGAAAAAGGTTATCTGGTACTGACATCTCCAATTATCCGCTTTACCGGAATCAGTATCGCTTTCCTGGGCACTGGTGTATTTATTACAGCCATGGTATGCATGAAAACCAGTTGGCGGGCGGGTATTGATGCGATCCAGCGCACATCACTGGTAAAAAGCGGAATTTACCGCATCAGCCGCAATCCGGCTTTTCTGGGTTTTGACCTGTTCTATATAGGCTTTGGACTTGCTTTTTCCAATCCTGTCCAGTTAATGTTCACGCTGTTGTGTGTGGCGGTGCTCCATCTACAGATTCTTGAGGAGGAACGGTTTCTTCCTACTGCTTTCGGCACAGCTTATGAAGAATATAAACAGGTCACTGCGCGGTATTTTTTGTTTTTTTAGAAAGGGCATGCTTACTATTCCATCGATAATAGATACGCTCCAAAGACTGGGCCATACGATTCATGAATGAACTCCCAGTCTTCTTTATATAGTAATACTGAGCAAAATTTTTATTATTATGAGTTTGTGCATGACAGGAATATTGTTCTTCCCTGCTACGAAACATCTCTTTCAGTTCCTCTATATTCAACCTGTGATACGTTTCATTAAATACCACAAAACGTTTCTCAAAACGCTGGGAGTGAACCCGTTTAAAATTGTTTGGGTAATATCCCATGGGAACTACCATCAAGGGCACTACATATTCCGGAAGGTTTAAAAATTCTGCCAGTTCTTTTTCATTTACCAGCGATGAACCCACATAGCAGCTCCCTATTCCCAGACTCTCTGCTGCTATCACAGCGCTATGTGCCGCTATCATAGTGTCCTCAAATGCGAGAAGCAGATCGGCCGGGCCGGGTGGATGATAGGCAATTCCCTCTTCCCTGGCATATTCAGGTACCCCGTTCATTTCGTAATAGTTATACCATTTATACTGATCTGCCAAAAATACCAGAACAGTTGGTGCTGCAGCAATAAATTTCTGCTGATTGCAAAGTTCCGCAATCCTCTCCTTTGCTTTCTGATCTTCAATCTTTAAGACGGAATACAACATTTGGTTTCCGGCAGTAGGGGAACTTAAAGCTGCACTTAATATTGCTTCCATATCTTCTTCCCGAATGGTCTCTGGTGCATAACGCCTTAAAGATACTCTTTCTTTCCACAAATCAATCATTAAATTCTTCTCCTTCCCCTTCAAGAGGGGTCATAAACACTCTTAAAGCCCGAAACGCTCTGCCGCCACTTAAGCCTCCGCCGAACACATGGCCTCCGGCAGTCGCACATGCCGCATGAATATGTACAAACAGAGGACTGTCCTTATCTGGATAAACATCTTCCAGATCCGGGTCCATCTGTTCGATCGGCATAACTTCTCCACACATGCTGATAATCTCTGCTGCACCGCTGACAGGCGTTTTACCGCATCGCAGGGGTAAATGGTTCTGAGTGGGAGCCGTAAATACCATATCGATCACGCTCCCCACAGCCCCTGTGATGTATACGTTTTTCCAGCCATGATCCAGAATATATTCGGTAATTACAGTCTTAATATCCTGTCCCTGCTTTACCGTTACTTCATACAATTGCTTCATCATATTATTTTTTCACCTTTATAAGCCATAAACATCTTTTTCTATCTCAAAAAAGTCCAGAGCAATACCGCACATCGTTTTTATTCCTACAGACAAAGCTTTCCGGTCCACTGTAAACTTACTGCTGTGTATGGGCGTGAATTCTTTTCCTTCGCTTCGGCATCCGATCCTGACAAAAACACCAGGATACCTATCTTTGATAAACGCGAAATCTTCTGCTCCCATGGTGACGATATCTAACATCTTTACATGATCTTCTCCTAAAAGCCGGTCTGCCATTCTTTTTGTCCTCTCCACCCAGAGATCATCGTTTCGAAACGGAGGCGGTCCCTCCTCAAAACGGACATCCGCCTCTGCCCGACCCGCTTGTGCCACTTTTGTGCAGACTTCCACGATTCTGGCAGACAAACGCCCTCTTGTTTCTTTGGTCAGCGCTCTTAGAGTTCCTTTTAGCCTCACATGATCCGGAATCACATTGTAGGTATCTCCGTCACTGTGGATACTGCAGACAGAGATCACTGCTGAATCAAACGCACTTACTTCTCTTGCAACCAGATTTTGAAGCTGTATGATTATATCCGATGCAATCACAACCGGATCGATGGTGGTATACGGATGAGCTCCATGTCCGCCTTTTCCTAATACCGTAACGTCAAAATGATCTGCGCTGGCAAGTGTGATTCCCGTTTTTAATCCGATATCACCGGCATATAAATCAGGCATTACATGGCAGGCCGCCACACCTTCTATATTATCAAAATCAATCTCTTTTGAGAGAAATAAAGACTTTGCTCCTTTTAGTATTTCCTCAGCAGGCTGAAAAAAGAAATAAATGGTACCGGAAAAATACTTTTTATATTGCTTCATGGTTCGCAAAGTCCCAAGTAAAATAGCGGTATGGGCATCGTGTCCGCATGCATGCATCACCCCTGTATTTTTGCTTTTGGGGTAGTGATCCGGATCTTCGTTTACTGGGAGGGCATCCATGTCTCCTCTTAAAAGGAGACAATGTTTCGTCCCTTCCTTTTCTCCTTTTAACACTGCTACCAGACCCGTTTTTCCAATTGATAGAATTTCGTCGCAGTCATCCTGTTCTGACAGTTCTTTCCGAATTAACCGGCTTGTCTCATATTCTTCCATTCCCAGCTCCGGGTTTTCATGAATGACTTTATATATTTCATAGATATTTGCCTCTATATCAGATATCAGTTTGAGTATGTTCAATGTCGTATCCTCATATCCAGAAAAGCGGACTCTGTGAAGAATCCGCCTTTTACATTAAGTTTCCGTTTATTTTAAATAATCTGGCAGAATCCAAAACGAACTCTGGGTCTTTATAAATTCTTTGAATTCTTCGGACTGATACGCTGCTTTCACATCTTGAACCCAGGCCTCATCCTTATGCTTACCATTTACTATTATCTGCATCATATTATCAGGAAGAATGTCCTTCTGGGATTCTGCTGCCAGAGCGGTACCAAAATCTATCCCTGCATTATAAGCATCAGAACCTCTGAGAATAATAAATGCAAAATCTGTTCTCACGCCTGCAATGGTACCGCCTTTCATTTCTACAAATTCCAGTTTATGAGGGTTTTCCTTAATATCTGCAAGAGTATACTTGGTAGGCTCAATACCTTCGTTCATCGTAATAAATCCGATCTCACTTAAAAGCTGCAGTGAACGGGCTTCATTGGAAGCGTCATTTGGGAATGCAATCTTATCGCCGTCTGCAACGTTATCAAGTTTATCTTTGGAACCGCTGTAAATCCCCGTAGGAACTGTAGGTATGGCAAGAACTGCAGTCAGTTCAGTCCCCTGGTCTTTATTGAAATTGTTAATGTAGGCAGTATGCGCATCCACATGCATATCAATTTCATCCTCACTTAATGCGATTTCCCTCTGAACGGAATCTGTGATTTCTACCGGCGTAAATTTGTAGCCTTTCTTTTCCAGAATGGGGACAATTCCTGCTTCAAATAAATCACTGGTTGCGGTAGGCATTCTTCTGTATTTGATTTCCGGATGATCTTTGGCACCGGCTGCCTCACTGGCTGCTTCTGTCTCCGCCTTTGAAGATTCCGCCTGCGTCGTGGTTGTTTCCGGCTGATCCGCCTTTGTTGCAGGAGCTGCTGTTTTAGATCCTGCGCAGCCGCTTAAGGAAGAAGCGAGGATCGCACCTGCTGCAATTGTTACTAATCTCTTGTGTAATTTTCTCATAATTTTCTCTCCTTTTAATTATGTCTTAGTTCACGGGCAATCACATTGCCCAGACTCTGTATCAGCTGTACAATAACCACCAGTATAATTACGGTCACAATCATTAACGGCATGTTAAGCCTTTCATATCCATAAGTAAGCGCCAGATTTCCAACTCCGCCTGCACCAATGGCTCCTGCCATGGCCGTGGCACCCAGAAGCCCGATGGTTCCAGTGGTTAAAGCAAGAATGAGAGAAGCTTTTGCCTCCGGTATAAGAAAATACCAGATCACCTGGGGAGTGGTGGCACCCATGGACTGGGCGGCTTCAATGATTCCCGTATTGACTTCCAATAAAGAGCTTTCGAAAAGCCGGGCAAGATAAGGGGCGATATGGACGATTAATGGAATGAGGGCTGCTATCGTACCGACCCTCGTACCAACCACCAGTTTTGTAAGAGGCATGATGGCAACCATCATTATGATAAACGGCACACTTCGCACAATATTAACCGTGGTACTGAAAATAAAAAATATGATTCTGTTTTCCAGAAGTCCATCAGGTCTTGTAAGTACCAGAATAATAGCCAGAATCATTCCGAGAATCGCACCCGCAGCCAGAGACCAGCCGACCATGTATAGGGTCTGGGAAGCGGCAAGTGCTATGGTTGAACCCGGAACCTTTAAATAATTTTCAATCATACTGCCACCTCCTCATATTCATAGTTCTCTCTCAGATATACCAGCACTTCTTCGATTTCTTCCCTTGTTCCCTTAATCTGCAGACCTATAATGGTGAGAACGGAACCCTGCATCTCATTTACTGACAGAAAGAGTGTTTTTATCTCTGCGGTAAAGTTCTCTCTTAAGCCTGGTGTAAAGGTATCACACACATTCCCGTCTAAACACCGTATCTTCACAATTTTCGAATTTCCTTTTTCTGCCGCTGCCGCTTCAAAAATGGTTTCTGGAATGGACTGGTCTACCACTGTATCCACAAATGCCTTTGTAAGGGGCTGCACTGGCTTTGCAAAAACTTCCTTTACCTTTCCCATTTCCACAACACAGCCATCTTCCATGACTGCTACCTTGTTGCATATTTTCTGTACGATATTAATCTGGTGAGTGATGATCATAATTGTTATATTCAGTTCCTGGTTGACTTTCTTTAAAAGATTCAAGATGGAATCAGTTGTTTTCGGATCCAGCGCACTGGTTGGCTCATCACACAAAAGAATACTTGGATTGGTTGTCAGTGCTCTGGCAATCCCCACTCTCTGTTTCTGGCCCCCTGACAATTTTCCGGGATATGTATCTGCCTTATCCGTCAGCTCTACAAATTCCAGTATTTCCTTCACCCTTTTTTTAATTTCTTCCTTTGGCGTATGGTTCAGGATCAGAGGCATGGCCACATTTTCATAAACGGTTTTTGCATTTACCAGATTAAATTGCTGAAAAATCATGGATATTCCTTTTCTGGCTTTTCTCAGCTCATTTCCTCTCAGTTCATTGATCACAACTCCATTTACCACTACCTTACCAGATGTGGGCCGTTCCAAAGCATTTACCATTCGGATCAAGGTGGATTTTCCGGCTCCGCTGTAACCTACCACCCCGAAGATGTCCCCCTCATCCACGGTCAGATTAATGTTTTTACAGGCATTCACCTGAATTTTCCTGCTGTTGAAGGTTTTCTCTACGTTTTCAAATTGAATGATCATCTGCTCGTCCCTTTCTGTTTTAAACCCTTATCTCTTTACGCCGTATTTATCAATAACTCCCAGTTCGCCCATTAACTTTTCCAAATCCTGCAGCCTGGAGCCACTAAGATCCTGATATGGTCTGCGTAAGTGCCCGCCGGGCAGTCCCAAAATATTGAGTGCCGCTTTAATGACTATGGGATTAGAAAATGCATAAAGATCCTGGAGAAGCGGAAACCATTTATAATACCCTGCTCTTCCTTCCTCAACAATTTCCATGCTTGTCCACGGTCTTGAATAAAGAGCCGCCTCTTCTGGGATGATATTCCCTCCAATATTTGCTGTTCCTGTTCCTCCCACGCCCAGAGTTGGGATCACGATGGAGTATTTTGGATAATCACAGCACATTATCTTTACCCTTCCTTCACAAAGCCTCTGAACCTGCACCAACTGTTCCACACTGGAAGTTGCTTCTTTGTCCACTACAAAATGAGAATGTTTTTCCGATAAGGCGCGAATCGATTCCGGTGTTACCTGTACTCCAAGTCTGGAGGGATTATTATATATTCCACATGGAATAGTAACCGCACTCATACAGTCATCAAGATGGGCAAATGCAGCTGCCTGAGGAACCAGTACATAAGGCGGTACCGTAAAAATGACACCGTCTGCTCCTTCATCCTGACAATATCTTGCAAACTCGATGCTGGATTCTGTTGTCAATGACGCTGCAGAAAAAAATACAGGAATTTTATTCTTTGTCATTTTTATCACTTCATGAACGATCTCTTTCTTTTCTTCCTGGGACAAAAGAGTTACCTCTCCTGCTGAGCCAAGAATAAACAACTGGGACGTGCCATACTTTATCTGTCTTTCGATCAAAGTTTCAAATCCTTTATAATCAACCTTATTATCTTCTGTAAATGGTGTGGGCATTGCCACCCATGACCCTGTCAAATTTATCATTCCATATCCTCCTCAATCTGAACTTATGGTTCAATATACATATAAGCATACTATAAATATATGTTATTATCTAATAGTTAAATTATTGAACCCGTAATAAAACAATTCTATAGCCGTTTCTTTTGTAAACTACTGCTGCCTCCATCCTTTCTGCTGAATTTGGGTAAATGAAAAGCCCATGTATCACTACACGGACTTCGCTGTCCTTATGCCTGTTCATCCTATCGCAAGTAAACGGTTGATTCTATCTCAAAAACAACAATGAAAGAATTGCAAACTTGTAGCAATTACTACAAAATAACCGCCATACTTTATTTTATTAATAATTTTTGGTTATTTTTGCAATTAATTTTAAGTTAAACTTAATTTTATAATATTATTAATTTATATTCTAATTAATATTACTTATAAAATAAACATATTTATTCAATATGATTAAGGGTAAATCGATTGTATTCTTCCGCATTCAGCTGGATATTACGATTTAATATACGTATTATTCCTTCCGAGCACATTTCGTTCAGTATTTTACTAATATTTACCCTGGCCCCTCCCACAATAATGCTCAACTCATAATGAGTATAATTCATCCGCAGGTCATACCATTTTCCTTCTGATACTTTTGCAGTGTCTGCTGTCGTGCAGAAAACGCGAAGAAGTCTGTTTTTACAGGAGTAAAAAGTAATGTTCTCAATTTCATGCCTTAAAATGAGAACTTTCCTTGCATAGCTGTTTAATACAGCATCACGGAAGATTTTTTCATTATCAATCAGATTTCTATATTCGGGCATACCAATTTTATACATGACGGTTTTCAGTTCCGTTTTTGAATAAAGTCCGGTAGGCTCCTGAAGGGAACAGGGCGCTTCTCCATAAAACCAGCCTGCACTCAATGTATACAGTACTTTTTCCCTTCCTTCCAGATCTACCATGTAATGACGGGTCCTTCCTTCACAGATATAATACACCCCTTCTACCATATCACCAGGTTCCAGAAATAGCTTTTTTGCCGGATACGTTACTTTCTTGCCGTATCTTTTTACAATCTCAAATAGCTTTTCATTTTCAGGTTCCGGCGAAGTCAAGCTTGAATTATCATAAAGCATAGCCCTTTCTCCTTCCTTGTAAAATTTTGGTTTATGATAGCATATTATTATTCTCTTGTAAAGTGAGGATCAGGTAGGAACCTGATCAATTTGTTACCTACCGCTGATTGGAGATAAATTTAAAGTAGATAAGTCATCAATATCAACAAATAACAAAAATTACCACACTATCAATGATTGACGTCTTTGTCTAATTGTGTTAGACTAACTTAGTCTAATAAGATTCGACAGGAGGATATTTCAGTGGAACAATATAAATTGGGTGAAATGGAGCAGAAATTTGCTGACATGATCTGGGCAAATGAGCCGGTCAGCTCCCGCACGCTCACAGAACTATGTGAAAAGGAATTTGCCTGGAAACGTACAACAACTTACACCATGCTAAAGCGATTGTGCGAGCGTAAGCTTTTTGAAAATAATAACGGCACAGTCACTGCCTTGATGTCAAAAAATGAGTTTGGAGCCGCACAGGGTGAACAGTTTCTGTCGGAGGCTTTCGCTGGCTCCCTTCCACAGTTTTTGGCGGCATTTACCCGCAGAAAAAAGCTAAATGCCACAGAAATCGAGGAGATACAGCACCTGATTGATGGATATAAGGAGGAATAGCAATGTTGGAATCAGTATTTATACAACTTTTAAATATGAGCCTCACAGCGAGTATTGCCATTGCTTTTGTTTTGGCTGTAAGAACTATTTTGCGAAAAGCGCCAAAAGTATTCTCCTATTTGCTGTGGTCGGTGGTTCTGTTCCGATTAATCTGTCCGTTCTCCTTTGAGAGCATATTTAGTCTTATGCCTGCAAAGGCAAATCCGATCTCACAGGATATCCTCTATATGCAGACGCCGAAAATTGATACTGGTATAGGAGTAATCAATCATTCTGTTAATGCGATTCTTCCAGCTGCAACACCGCAAACCAGCGCCAATCCATTACAGATCTTGATAGTAATCTTTAGTCATATGTGGTTATTTGGTGTTGCAGCTATGCTGGTATATAGTCTTTTTGCGCTCTTTCGCCTAAAAAAGGAATTAATGAATGCCACCCTGTATCGAGATAATATTTTTATTTCGTCCAGAATTGACACCGCCTTTGTCATGGGTATTTTTTGCCCAAAGATTTATCTTCCCTCTAATTTAAATGCTGCTGAGCGAAGCTATATTCTGTTACATGAACAAACACATATAAGGCGGCTTGACCACATTTTTAAACTCATAAGCTTTTTGGCACTTTGCATTCATTGGTTTAACCCTTTTGTATGGGCCGCATTTTTTCTTAGTGGCAAAGATATGGAGATGTCCTGCGATGAAGCAGTTATTAAACGGCTGGGTGATGATGTTAAAAAAGATTATTCTGCCTCCCTTCTGACTCTTGCAACGGGTAAAAGAATTGTAAGCGGTACACCTCTTGCCTTTGGAGAAGGCGATACAAAAGGCAGAATTAGAAATGTGCTGAATTATAGAAAGCCTGGTTTTTGGGCGGTTTTGGTTTCCGTACTGGCCGTTGTTTTTGTGGTTATCGGCTTAACAACAAGTCCAAAGGATCTGTCCGGTAAATCTGTTGCTGTCAATGCAACCATTCTTAAAATTGACAAAATCAATCAGACCATCACAGTAAAGGGAATTGACACCAATAGTCCCATTGGTGATAATTGTATCGTCAACTGGAAGGATGCAAATCTTCAGACAGTGATAAACAAAGAGGAACCCGTCATAATATCCATTGATGATTTCACCGAGGGTGACCACGTGGTGCTCTTTTTAGGTGAAATCCAGGAAAGTTATCCCACAAGGGCAAAGGCCACCACAATCCAGTTAGAGCCAAAAGAAACATTAGTTACAACATACCCGATTAAAGATTTGTGGGATGCACGTACGAAGTATGTAGGCGATAATTCTGCGGTTGGAAAGCTGATTGGATTGCTTCCTGTTCCAATAGGCATGCAATATGACCATTTTGAATTACAAACCGCTTCCCCGCCACATAAGGTAACAATTGTATATTCCGTTCCAGCACAATCCCTTTCAGATTACAAGAGTGAAAGTTCAGCTGCATCCGATACGTTCCGGGCAAACGCCCTTTTCTTACTGGCTTTAATAGAAAACGCAGATGAGATTCATGTTACTTTAACAGATGGCAGCCAGAAAATTGAGTTTACCAATGGACGGGAATGGGCTGATAACATTGTAGAAGGAGAAGTAACTGACTATGGAAAGAGCCCCGAAAAATTACAGGAGTTGACTGGATTCTGAAGACGCTGATTGGAAAATCATCAACCATGGTTATTGATATAAGTTTCGATAACCATGGTTGATCACTTAAAAATACAGCCTTTATTTTACTTTATTCCAGCGGTATTGATAAACATAATCGATGTTTCCTTCATCCTGACTTATTTTATATAAGTTGCCGTTGGAAATGATATAGAACCAGCCCTCTTGCTTCGAGATGGAAATAGCATTTTTAGACATACCAGTGTTTTTGTACTCAATAGTTTTAGTCCATTTAATGGAACGCTGGTTAAGCGAAACCATGGAAATACTTAAATTTTCATCATTTCTCTTTTCATGGTAAGCGATTAGCGCTGAATTTCTATCCTCAGCCCACAATATGCTCATATCTAACATATCTGAATAATAATCAGTGCCTGCCTGTTGTACCCACTGCAAGTCCTCTTCTGATAACTTTATTGTGTTCCTGGAATTGGAAAATTTATCAGATAAAGCATTCTTATAATCCGGACTTTCAGTTACGATATTGTTAACCATGTCAACCTTATAGTATTTACCATCCAATGCATATAAATATAATTCATCTTCCGAAACAAGGTCATAATCATTTTCATTATAGCTTAGATTATCTTTTAGTTCTGGAAGTTTTTTCACCCATTCTTTCTCTGTAATGTTTATTTTTCCTGTTTTGGGATTTATAAAGTTTAGCGTCTTTTTCTTATTATCTATAGTCATAATACCATTGACACTTTCCCCTATGACGTATTCCTGCCAGCCAGATAAGCGGGTCCAGCACTTTTTCCCATCTTTTAAGTTAACTGCAACAAGTGTAAACTTTACAACATTTGTGGTTATTCCATTTTCAACCCCATTGGGAAGCACCATTCTCATTTTATTGATCGCTAACGTTTCATTACCCTCGCCCACAATTATCGTCGGAGACTCTAATTCAACCCTGACGGAACTCAGAGCGCCATTAAATACGATCAGAGCAAAAGAACCTATCAGGAATTCTGAAAAAAGAATCATAATAACGGTCCAAATCGTACCCCCTATACTCTTCTCTCTCTTTAGAATCTTCTTTATCCCTTTTATCAGAAATAACAGACAACTGACAACCATAACTGAGTAAATTATATATAGAACAATGTCTTGCATAAACCAGCCACTGGGCAGCCAGTTAATAAAAAACCGTTTCCTGAGTAATAGAAAAATTAGTTCACCTAAGAAGAAATACATCATTAATAGCAGGAACAGCTTGCGGAAATAATAATGCTTCCTTTCTTCCGCTGTATTTTTAATATTCTTATAGGTAAGTATACATATACGAAATAAAACCCAGCCATATAAAACGGTTAATACAACATTATGAGTAATATCCTTATTGTAAATCCATGATGATAAAAAATTCAATATAATTCTCTCCTTTAAATTTGCTTAATAACATCTCACAAAAACATGCCCCCTCCGGCAATATGGCATTGTTTTCCCTGTGCAAGGGAGTTACAGCATTACAATGTTTTTTATTGTTTTATTAAATTTTAACACAAGATATTCACGAAAGCTATCAGATATTTAAATAAGAAATTTAAAACTTCTGTATGATTTGCTTTATCATGCAATTCGGGGCAGTCGTATGACCGCCCCGGATTGTCCATGTTTTATTTAGATTTTATCTTTAAATCACCCATCTTTGTAATAGCAATGGCATTGATTATACCATTCATAAACGTTCCTGAAATAGTGTAAGGTATTTTACCCATAGTTGTTTTCAAATCGCCTTTAAAAGCAATATTTCCATCTGCATCAATGGATCCATCTGAAAAAACATTATCATTTTTCATGAAGGATATAATGCCAGACAACGAAGCTCCCTCCACGTTCAAAACAATTTTACCAGGCATTTCACCCATTGGTGTGGATATTGAAACTTCATATTCATTCTCCATAACATCAGCATCTTTTTTTATTGCGCTCGGTGGTGTCGTAAGAACAATTTTTGGGGTATTATCATTCAGCGAATCATGTATGGCATTTTCTCCTCCGCGGCGTTTTGTAGTATCAATCCCCAACAGCTTTCCAAGGTTACTACCGAAAATCTTACGTTTATCCTCATCGGAAAGCGGCAGGTATCCATATTTCCACTGCAGTTCCTCAGGTATCTGAAAATCCAGCAGACCCAAAGAAGCTGCTCCGATTTGTGCACCATAACCGGCACTGTCTGTTCCCCAGATAATCCTGTCCGGACCAACAAAGCGGATCGCCTCTCCAAGAATATGTGCAAATTTGTACGGAGCAGTCAGCGCCCAGGGCACCAGCAGACTCAGACACAAATAGACATTGGGATGGCCAAGTGCAACCATATTCAGTGCGTCAGTGTACGGATACCCCATGTGAAATGCAACAATCTTCAGTCCTGGAAAATCCCGGGCTACATCATCAAGCTGGGTCGGATGGCAGTATTTGCTCTTGCCAGGGGGAACCCAGGAAAATCCGGTATGCATACACAAAACCGCGCCCAGTTCTTCGGCCCGTTTGTAAAATGGCCACAGTTCGGGATCATTCATATATGTATCTTCAGGGGAATAATATTTAAAAATCTTCGCACCCTTATCCATCCAGTATTCCATTTCCCAAATGGCATTTTTAACGCCTCTCTGTTTAATGGGTGACAGATTTGGCTCGATAATGAAACGATCGGGATGGGTCTGCACTGCCTTCCATGCATCACCATTTGTGCACCAGCGGCTGGAGTATCCCGTGGTATCCATCATGGATTCAGGCAGGAGGCAGGCCACATCTACACCATACTTGTCCATTGCCCGAATAATATTTTCAGGATCTGTACTTTTTGTCATTTCCCATGGTTCAATGGTATTTAAGAGAGACTCAGGCGCACACTGCAGCGTGGGACGCATAATTCCATCAATGGCACGCCACCACATCTGAACGCCGGGGTAATGATTGACTGGCTCCATATCACCGATAATATGACATTCTGGATCAATTTTAAAAAAGCCATCTTCCCATACATTGTGATTCATAAGCGTAATCTCCTTTCCTTAGATCAGTGACAAGCCATCGCATTTTTCCATAAACTTCTTAGCACGGACATCCATCAGACCTTCCGTTTTCCAGAGTTCGGGATAATATTTCTCAAAGCCCGCAGTTGGATTAACAGCGCAGCGAATCCAGCGGTTTTCAAACAGGTTCATGTAGCATTGCTGGCAACGTGCACATTTGACAATGTCACACTCACGTCCTTCTTTTACCTTTGCAGGCCAGTAAGGATCGGCAATGGATTGGCGCCCCAAAGATATGATATCGGTTTTTCCGGATGCAATTGCCTTTGCAGCGGTTTCGGGATTCATAAAGCTTGGCGTTATAATTGGCAGTCCGCCAGAAGTTGCTTTAAAACCTGGCGCCCATTTTGTAAAATCATCTTCACCATCTGGTGCAAATCCCGCTCCCAGATTTTCATAACCGCCCTGGGACACATTGAAATAATTAGCTCCCGCATCTGTAAAAAGCTTTACAAATGCGCATGCCTCTTCATTGGTCAGACCCTGAGGCATAAGCTCATCACCAGACAGACGGCATCCCAGTACCTTATCCGGGCCTGCTTTTCTGCGCACACGCTCAATGATATTTGTTACTACACGACCGCGGTTTTCTATGCTGCCTCCATACAAGTCGGTACGTTGATTGGATCGCCCCGACAGAAACTGGTGGAGCAGGTATCCATGAGGGGTATGCAGCTCCACGCCATCGAAACCAAGATCGTAGCAGGCACATACCGCTTCCACCATGAAATCCTCAAGTTTTTCGATCTCACTGATTGTCAGTTCACGGGGGGTCTGCCCACATATAATGTGGTAATATTCGGGAGCTTTTTCCTTTAACATGCTGAGAATATGAGGTTTGATTGCTTCGTATTCATCATCGCTTAAGCTTTTAATTTTATCGTAGTCCCAAATATCTGATGGGAGAGAGATTCCCGCCTGTTTCATAATGCGGCTTAATTGCCGATACCATCCCTTATTAATGTTTCGCAAGTCAATATTAAGGGGTACCGCACTGGGTGCACCAGATGCGATGCCATTCTCATCGGGATGCCCCTGCCGCCCCCAACCCGGGGAAATCTGGACAAATACCTTCGTTCCTTTATAGGAATGAATTACATCCGCCATCTGACTAAGCTGGCGGTACTTTTTCTGACTATCTGCCAGCAGCGGATTCAGACTGTCGCTGCCACGCCACGGAAAAGGATTAGCCACAACACATTCTGTGATAATCAGACCAAACCCACCTCTGGCACGGGTTGCATACCATGCATTGGACTGTTCGCTGGTATAGCCTTCCGGTCCTGTATACCCCATGTTCATGGGGGACATGGCAATGCGATTTTTCAGTTCCACATTGCCCACCTGAATAGGCTCAAATAATACATCAGTGTTCATAAAAAAACTCCTTTCAGTATTTTAGTATAGTCACAGATGATAATTAATTGACATCTGTTACTATATCTATTATACTTTTAAGGAGTATATATGCAACGCTCAAAGCGTACGCGAATGTAACTTAATTGACAAATACACTGCAATTGTTTCCCAACGAATGGAGTTTTGAAGAAAATGGACTTACGAATACAAAAAACCTATATGGCGCTTACCAGTACTTTTTATGAATTGCTGGAAGAAAAGCGTTTTGAGGATATCACAGTCAATGAACTCTGTGACCGGGCAATGGTACGCAGAGCTACATTTTATAAGCATTTCGGTGACAAATATGAGTTTTTTACCTTTATTATACGGGAGATTCAGGGGGAGTTTGACAAGGAAATCACGGGCAGCCTGGATACTGATATGCCTATTGATTTTTATATTACCATTGTCCATCGGGTCATAATATTTCTCACAGAAAGGGAGAGGCTCATCCAATCTGTGCTAAAGAGTGAATGTTTTCCGTCTTTACTTCGAATTCTATCGGAGCAGGTTGAATTTGATATTCTTCAAAAGCTGAAAGAGAATGCAGAAAAAGGGTATCGACTCATTGCTGACCCTGAGGTTATGGCCCATTTTTTTACTGGTGCCATCCTCGAAACTTTACAGTGGTGGCTCACTCATAAAAAATCTATTTCTCTGGAAAGCGTTGAGAGGCAAATCGTGGATATGATGAAAGCGGTCTATCTGTCGGCTAATGCTGATATTTAGGAGGCGGAATTATTCTTCTGAAAACGTTCCCTTATTTTCATCAGTCTCTCATAAGTACCCTCTTCATCAATGGCCATGTCGTACATTTGGTGTGCAAGTTGGAATCCCTGATTACTGACAAGGGCTTTTTTCCATGGACGGGACAAGATGGAATGGGTCAGATGTCTTGTAGATCGGGGAGCCTGCACTATCATCTCTGCAAGTTCCCACGCACGGGGAAGAAGCATTTCATGAGGCAGTACCTCACTTACAATACCAAGTTCTAATGCCACCTGTGCATTTATGTTCATGCCCGTATATGCGCAAAATGCCGCTCTCTTAATGCCTGTTAAATTTTGTAGTGCTAATACAATCCCATCACCGGGAGACACACCGCCCAGGTAATGCGCATCGAAAAAATTCGTGTCTTCGGCACAAATTGTAATATCACATAATGTTCCCATTTGCCAGTGTGATCCTGTACCATTGATCACCCCAATTGTTGGAATATCCACGCAAAAGATCAAATTTTCAATCATTCTCAATGATTCCTGATACATTTCCAGCTTACGGTTCTTCCGCCAGTCCATAAATTTTGTTTTCCATATTTCAGGGTTTGCTACTTGCCAATGATCTCCCGTTCCAGTGAGAATCATTACCTCGTTTTCAGGATCACGGCCAATATCTGACCATGCATTCCCGTATGCAGTCAGAACTGGCCAGTCAAATTGAAGCGATTCCCCCTGCGTATGCATACGTACTTCCAATATGCCGTTACGGCGGGTCATTAAAAGCAGGTCTTTGTACTTTTCCGAATATTCTTCCAGTTTTGTAGGTCCTGCCATACATTGCTCTGACATTTAATACCTCCGATCTTATAATGGGGCTGTCTTTCATGAAAATAGCAAGGGGGCTGTGTACCTAAGTTGCATCAAAAACGGGATAGCCCCTCTGCCATTATTTCATTGCTATAACTGTCAGTGACTTTATTTGCCCATTAATCGCCCTTTCATTTTGGTCAGTCGTTCAAACGCTCCTTCTTCGTCTATCGCCATATCGTACATCTGGTGAGTAAGGTGGAATCCCTGATCACTGACTAAGGCTTGTTTCCATGGACGGGATAAAATGGAATGGGTAAGATGTCTGGTGGAACGAGGTGCCTGCATTATCATCTCTGCAAGTTCCCAGGCACGGGGAAGCAGGTTTTCACGGGGGAGCACTTCACTGACAATTCCAAGGTCCAATGCTGTCTTTCCATCAATATTCTTACCGGTATATGCGTAGTATGCTGCTTTCTTAAAACCTAACATATTCTGAAGTGTAAGTATCATTCCGTCCCCTGGAGGTGTTCCCCCCAGAAAATGGGGATCAAAAAAGTCCGCATCTTCTGTACAAATGGTAATGTCGCAGAGCGTTGCGATTTCACAATGGGTTCCCGGCCCATTAATTGCCCCGATTGTGGGGATATCGATGCAGAATATCATATTTTCAAGCAGTCTCAGGGATTCATGATACTGTTCCAGTTTCTTTTGTTTCGGCCAATCCATAAATTTAGTATTCCAGACATCGGGGTTTCCGACAACCCATTTATCTCCTGTTCCGGATATAATCAAAACCTCATTTTCAGGGTCACGGCCGATATCTGACCATGCATGAGACCATGCCGTATGGGCTTCCCAATTATGATGATAAGGGCCCCCGTCGGTGTGCAGCCGCACTTCAATTATTCCGTCACGCCTGGTCATTAATAGAAATTCTTTGTACTTCTCCGAGTACTCTTCAAATTTTGTTGGTCCTATCATACGTCTCTCTGTCATTTAAATTCCTCCTTGTTTTGTTTAGATATTATCTATTACTTTCAAGCCAGTCTCTGGCGAAAGCAGCGTAAACTGCAGCTCCTTTACTAAGCACATCATCCGAAAACATTACCTTCGGATGGTGCATAGGGTAGCTATAGCCTTCTTTGGTATCGCCTGCGGTAATAAACACTGAGGTACTTGGCACCGCTTGTGTTACAAATGCAAAGTCTTCCGATCCCATTAATTTACCACCGGGTATCAATTGTGTCAGATTGATAAAAGAACTGGCACCAAAGGTGTCTGTAATCGTTGTTTTCATTTGATCGTTAAGTCCGCTGTCAATTTTCACCTCAGGACAGCCCCTGGTATATATCACATCTACCTTTGCATGAAATGTTTCCCCTATACCTGTAGAAATTTCGTGAATACGGGTTTCAATCTTATCACGCAATATGGATTTAAATGTGCGTACACTGCCTTTCATTCTGGCAATATCGGGAATCACATTGTTGGTACTTCCACCTTCCATCACTCCAATTGTAAGAACCGCACTCTCAATCGGAGAGATTTCACGGCTTATAATACCCTGTAGCGCCAAATGAAGATGAGCAGCTACATTTAACGGATCCACGGCGGCATCGGGCATTGCTCCATGTGCTCCTCTTCCGTGAATGACTATTTCAAACCAATCTGAGGAAGACGAGATCGTATCTCCAGCCTCAGGAATTAAAAATTCTCCCTCAGGAATTGGCATTCCAGACAACACATGGAGCATCATTGCTGCATCCACTTTAGGATTTTCCAGAATTCCATTTTCGAGCATCATCTTTGCCCCGTGCAAAGTTTCTTCCCCTGGCTGAAACATTAGTTTGACCGTGCCGCAAAGCTGTTCTTCCTTTTCCTTTAGTATCTCTGCAGCCCCCAGCAGCATAGAAGTATGCAGGTCATGACCGCATGCATGCATATTTCCATTCAATGATGCAAATGAAATATCCGCTTCTTCTTTTATTGGCAGCCCATCCATATCTGCACGGATAAGAATTACCTTTCCAGGCCGTTGTCCACCAATGGTAACCATTAAGCCTGATTCTCCCACAGGAGTGGGCGTAAGACCCATCGACTCCAACATCTCTTTTACATAAGCAGTCGTCCTGGGTAAACTCAAATCAAGTTCCGGAATCGCATGAAGACGATGCCTGTACATAACCAACTTTTCCTGCAGCTGATTGGCCATATCCAAAAAGTCTCCGGCTTTATTAATCACAATCAACACCTCCTATAACATAAATTGAATTAGCAAACAACAGAGTCAAATTGCCTGCCTTATATTTTAAGACATTTTAAGAACACTTTTATTATACTTATAAGCCTGTCCTCTGTCAAGAATAATTTAAGACATTTTAAGAACACTTCTTCTCAACTCCTGGGCACATTGAAATATCACATTTATTATGATATAATTCTTTTCATTGAATTTGTTTATGAAAGGAATCTACCATGAAAATCAAGCTGGGTATAATCACACCTGAGACCCATATGGACTATTTTCGCGCCATTGAAGAAGAAATGCGGTCAGTATGTCAGTTTCGTTTTCTTACAATAAGCAACTTCCGGGAGACAACAGACATATATTTGAAAAATTTAGGTTTGGTGGACGGGTTTGTTATCAGTGGCAGATTGCTCTACGAATCAATCGATAAGGAATGTCTGGATACCAAAGTACCCACTCACATTTTGCAGGATAATGAAAACCTTCTTTATCGAGAACTTTTCAGACTATTGGTCACAGAACCTGAGCTTGACATCTCCAGAATCTATGTGGATTATGCATATATTATCGATTCTTTCAGTGAATTTCAAAAATACCTGACTCATGAGGGGAAGCCTGTTGACAGCAACGATTTTTTTGAACGAGTGGAAACAATGCTCGAAAACCATATAACTCTGTGGGAAGAGAAAAAAACAGACTTGTCCATCACCGCGTTCGGCCACTTTGTTCCAGAACTCAAAAAGCACGGGGTAAGGTATATCTTAATACGCCCCACTTTGGAAAACGTGAAAGAGACCATAACAGAGATCATCAATGAAATTACCATTCTAAAGCTCAAGAACCAGAGAGCAGTCGTAGCATGCTTATCGATTGAAACGGCGCAGCTGCCAGCGATAGAGCAGCTTCAAGAGCTGAAGGACCTTGTCAGCAGATTTCTGCTCAGCGTGAATCTGGCGGATACAGCTCAGATTTCAGAAGGCTATGTGAGGCTTTACACCACATACGGTAGTTTTATGAAAATCACCTCAGACGCCCTTAACTGCACCCTGCTGGAATATCTGGGTGAGTCTGTAAGCGAAACTGTGAAAATAGGATGGGGCTCTGGACATGAATATTATCAGGCCAACGAAAATGCAACGAAAGCTCACAGACAGGCAAAAGCCTTTACCGGCAGCTGCAGCTTTTTTATAAACGAGGATCAGAAGGTGATCGGCCCGATGAAGAGTATGAATGTGATACAGTTCTCCGAACAGGGAGACCCTGGAATCATCTCATTGGCCAAACGTATGGGAATAAATAACATTAATTTACAGAAAATCATATCTTATGCGGAAATCATGAGAACAAACAAATTATCCTCTGAGGATGTTGCTCAATGCCTGTCCATGACCGTCAGAGGTGCAAATCGTATTCTCAATAAAATTGAAGAGAAAAATTATGTACAAACAGTATTTGAAAAGCGGGACAACGGTAAAGGACGTCCCAAAAAATACTACGAGTTGTTATTTCTTGACAAAGATGGGAACAGATCAGGAGAGTAACATCCAGACAGAAAGCCACTTTTTTCCTTTTGCACAAAGGGAAAAAAGTGGCTAATCCAATCAGAATAACTGGTTAAGCCTGCTTTCAGGCTCTTTACCATTTTCTACACGTCTTATATTTTTCACAAAGAAATCATATCTCTTTTTATGAAGTTTAAGGCCGTCAGGCATGCCCGCCGTATGAGGTGTGAGTATCACATTACTCAGACTACGCAGCTCACTGTCAATTGGAAGTGGCTCCGTTTCAAACACATCAAGACATGCACCTGAAATTTCTTTGTTTTTTAAGGCATCTATTAAGTCTTCTTCATTTACAATTCGACCACGGGCTGTATTGATAAATAGTGCTGTGTTTTTCATTTTCCTGAATACTTCTTTGTCGATCAGCTTTTGGGTTTGCTCATTTAAAGCTGAATGCACCGTTACAATATCTGACGTGCTTACAAGATTATCAAAATCAGTAATCTGGACATTCTCATAAGACTGTACAGCAGTATTTCTTGTGTAAACCAGCACATTTATATCAAACGCCTTGCATAACCTGGCCACTTTTTTACCAATAGCGCCAAATCCAATAATGCCTATGGTTTTTCCTTCTAACTCGCTTCCTGTATACTCCAATTGATTTTGATCCGTCTTATTTTTCATAAAACCGTCAAGAAGCGGTATGTTTTTATAATAAGACAATATGAATGCCATTACATGCTCGGCCACTGCATTGGCATTCACTCCAGCCGCATTGGCCGCCCAAATTCCCAGTTGTGTACAGGCATCGATATCTACATTATCGTATCCCGCACCTGTTTGTACCAATTTTAATCGTTTCGCTTTTGAAAGCAGATTTCGGTCAATCTTAACATGCTCTGGTATAATCACCTGGCAATCTTCAATATGATGCAGCATTTCCTCCCCAGGCGGAACAATAACGATGTCCCATTCTTTTGGGAAGCAATTTATAATATTTATTTTTGATGTCTCAGTGAAATAGCCGACTATGAGAATTTTCATTTTAAACCCCTTTCATAATTTATATTTAAAAGCATTCCATTACTAAATAATAATATTTTGTTTTCTAATTTAGTATAGTTAGTCCCATTTATACAGTCAAGTTCTATTCTTCATCCAGCGGTTCAATTTTTTCCTGGGCAAGGAAAGGATCGTTTACTTACTCTAACCTATATATTTTTTCAGAGCAAAAACAGAATCATTACTGATAATATGCTCCATTTTGCAGGCATCTGCACTTGCTGTCAGTTCATTGACATTACAACATGCAATCAGAAAATCCTTAATTATCTGAAATTTAGTTGTAATAATCTCACCCTGTTTACGTCCTTTCTCAGTGAGCTGAATTTCCCCACCTAAAGGTTTGATAACCAGCCCTTCATCCTGTAAGGCATTTACCGCACAATGGACGCTGGGCTTGGAAACCCCTAAATATACAGCAATATCAATTGAACGTACTAATTGAGTTCTTTGAGAAAGCATATATATAGCCTTTAAATATTCTTCCCTTGATGGACTAAGTTTCTTTCTCAATCCATCATTCTTATCCTGTTTCACAGCTGATCCTCCACTTTAAACTGTAATACAAAGCGTATAGTTACCATACCCTTTGACACAATTACTTTTTTAACTTTGAACTCTTATTCTTCTCGTTATCTACCGGTTGATTGATAAACAAATCAGTTTCTGTAAAGGCAGAACGATCATATGGATAAAAAGGTGCGCTGAAGCATTGAGAAAATGAATTAAAAAGTGCTTCAAGTAATTTTTGGTTAACTTTGAGTTTTTGCTGATACTGCTGTTCGCTAACCTCACTATGTTCATGAGTATAATGTTCTTTTATTTTCTTTTTCATGTTAGTCCCTCCTAACCCAGTGTTGTGAAAAATGTGTATGGTTACCATACACTTATGCAAAATTTTTATCTGATTATATTTTCATCAAAATTCTGGATCTTGTTAATTAAGCCAGACAAGAATTCTGACAAAAATTTTATATTCGAATCTGTAGCATCTTGCAGTTCATTTTCCACCATGTTGTTTATAATTTCATGATAATACATGTGATTTTTATGAGCGTTTTCTCCTTTTTCTGTCAGGCTCAGTAAATATCTGGATAAATTTAGTTCATCAACTTCTTTTTTAACCAGAGCCTTTCTCTCCAGCTTTCTCAGAATTTCAGAAACAGCTCCCTTTGTTATACCCAAAATATCCGCCAGGCCGCCCACGTGAATGCAGGGGTGTTCTGCTATCGCCTTTATCACATGGATTTCTGAGTGGAAAATTGGTACATCCGTTCCGTAGTAACGTGTTTTTTTATCCAGTTCCATTAATGCAAACGCCAGATCTAAGGATTCATATGCAATTTCATGTTTGTTGTTTTTATTTTTTTCCATACCAACAGTATATGGTTGCCATACGCTTTTGTCAAGAATATTTTATTTATGCAGAGAGGGGCCATATCCCAAGGGCTTTTTCATTGTTCAAAAAAAAGAGCAGGGTACATATTTCTATATACCTTGCTCTTAAAAGAAGAACAAATTTAACTCTTACCCAACTGACTTTGATTTGGAAGCATACCAATAAGGTACTGCAAGCAGAAGCGATCCCCCTACCATATTACCAACGGTAACAATCAATATATTTTTTATTACAGCCAAAACGGTCAAACCCGCTTCATGGGGCAGCATTAGCGCAATTGAGAAAATACCCATATTGGCGATGGAATGCTCAAACCCGGAAGCTGAAAATGCCAATACACAAAATAGCATCATAATCAGCTTCGCACTTTCCTCTTTCATCTTGTAACACAGCCAGATTGCAAGGCAAACAACAAAATTACACAGCACAGCGCGGAAAAATAACTGTCCCCAAGGTATACCAAGTTTTGAAATTGCTGTTTTTTCAATATATACATCAGATATTCCAATCATGGCTTTACTTTGCACATAAATAAAAGATAATACCACGCAACCCAGAAGATTTCCAATATAGTTTATCAGCAACAGCTTTGCTGCCTTTTTAAGACTTACCGTTCTTTCCAGGCATCCGACTGTAAATACAAAACAATTTCCAGTAAAAAGTTCACCTCCGGCAAATGCCAACAGCCCAAGGGCTACCCAAAAGGTAAGCCCGATTGCTATTTTTCCATAAAATTTTCCTTCTACCTGGGTAATTGCAGCTACGGAAAAGGAAAGAGCAACTCCTATGATAATAAAAAATCCGGACATCATTGCCAATACCATATATTTTGAGAGGTTTCCATTTAAAAAATCACTTTTATTCTGTGCCGATTCCGCAACCTTTTTAATTTCATCTGCATACATAATCGCACCTGCCTTTATTAAATTTCCTCCATGTTACAGTCAAACACTTCATCCATCCAGTCAAACATAACCTGATGGAAAAGTGCATGATTTCCCTCCTGGCAATGCTCTTCCGCCCCTTCCTCAATGGTAAACACACGGACTGTCTTGGGAGCTTTTATTTCTTCCAGCAAAGTATCCAGCTGGTCTTTGGATACAAAGTGGTCTGTCTCTCCCATGGTTAGCAAAACAGGACATTTAATAGTTCCAGCAATTCCTTTTAAAGAAGCTTTTTTCATTTCTTCAAACACTTCATACCGGTGCTGTAAGCCAAACACCCATTTTCCATTGTTAAGCATCCATTTTAGATTAGAATTGTGTTCCTCTGCCATGGCAAGCATCTGCTCTCTTTTTTCCTCCGGAAGCTGAAGTACCTGAGCCAGCTGTGGATTCTGATTCAGGGTAGAATCAAAGGTATCGTAAAATACATTGAATGCGATACAAGCCTTAACCCGCTCATCAAATGCCGCTGCTCTCGGTGCAAAATAGCCACCAAGACTCATACCAAGCAGTGCCAGCTTCTCCATATCAACTTCTGGTCTTGTCTCTAAATAATCAAGAGCTGCGCTTACCGGCACTTCTGCGTCATGTCGCATGAAAAGATTCTGTTTCCGTAACGCTTCTCCCTGTCCTGGCATTTCAAATACCAGACAATGATAGCCTCTTTTGATTGCTGCAGCGGCTCCGCAGAAATACAGTTCCTGTAAAGTGGAATCATATCCGCCTATAAATACAAGCACCGGACGTTTTTTAAGTTCTCCTTTTTTGTCCTCAGATGCACCGTAAAAATATCCTTTCAAATGAGTTCCTTCGTAAGGGATTTTTACAACTTCAAAATGTGTGTCTAAAAGCTCCATTCCTTTTTCAAATGCCATGACGCTTTTATCAAAATTTTCCATTCTTCTTTCGTCAGTTCCATCTAAAAAGAATTCTCCAGTACGATAGTAATTATGGGCCCGTAAAAATGCCTCTCTGGCGCTTACCTTATGCTTCTTATTAAAGCAATCCATCGCCGTCTGGTAAGTTCTGTCCGCTGTTTTTCTCCATTCCAGAAACCAGCTTTCAAAGTTGCCTTCTTCCATTTTTGCTGCGGTTGCAAGGCACTCCCCTATCTCTGCACCCTGATAACCTGCGTAGGCTGCTGCCCTTAATAATTCAAATGAAAATGCCTGATCGTTAAAATAAAGTTTCATGTCGGTATCCTCCTCGTAATTGTGATGTTAGTTTGTATGGTTTTGTATTTCATTGAACATTCAGTGAATAAAAATCTTTAAAAACTACCTGGAAAAATAATACGTTCTTTTCTCCAGGTAAAAAATTGTAATTGAAATTTTCATTCATCATTTGTTCAATCAACATTATATATCAATGTTTTTAAAATTGCAATAGTTTTTTATTGATAAATTATTACATGGCAGCTATAAGCCTGGGCTGGTTAAAACAACTGTTATTGAATTCCATTATTTTATATAAATAACTTTTGCGGCTGTTAAATTAAGATCTGTTGTTGTTGAATCATCTGTTTTATTATAGATAATAATTTCCCCTGCTGCCAGCTTGGCAAATATTGCATCATAATCCTGCTTTGAAAATGTACTGAATTTAGATGTTTCCATAGGAAGTCCTATGCCATTATTATTAACGGAATAGGTTTGGGGGACTCCTCCATGAAACGAACCAGTATAGTAATCCTTTAACGCATCATAAACAACTAGTTTTAACATCTTCATGGCTGAAGTAATTACCGTCACTGATTCTGAGCTCTGATCAAGATCAACGCCAATAACCTTTGCCTTATTTTCCTCTGCAGAACTCATAACCGATTTGCCGATCGCACCGCCGCATGCAAAAATCACTTGTGTGCCCTGGTGATACCAACTGTCTGCCAGTGACTTGATATCCGGTGACTCAAAGAAAGTACCTGTGTAGTTATATGTAATTTCAACCTTTGTCCCCAATTCTTCTGCAGCCAGGTTACAGCCTTGTACGAACCCATAACCATAACGAATTACGGATGGCACCGCCATTCCCCCCATAAATCCCAGTTTTTTATAGCCATCCTTTACTGCAGCATATCCAGCTAAAAATCCTGCCTGCTCCTCCGAAAATACCAGCGATAATACATTATCGTTTATTCGGGTTTCCGTATAAGATGCATTATGAGGCTGTCCGTCAATCAAAACAAATTTTACATCCGGATATTTATCCTGTTCTATAAAAACAGGTGTTTCAAATAAAAACCCAGGGCAAACAATTATTTTGGCTCCATTTTCAACTGCCAAATCAATCTTCTCGATGTAATTATCTGAAGTAGCTTCCTCTGGCTGATATAATTTATACGTAATATTATGTTCTTTTGCATACTGTTCGATTCCTTCCCATGTGGCCTGTCCAAAGGAATGGTCCTGGGTTGTTCCAAAGAACGATACCAAGGCTATTTCATATTTTTCTTTATCAAAAGAAGCCGTTACACTCTCATCTGTTTTTACCTTCTCTGAGTTATACCCATTGCTGCAACCAGATAAAATCATACAAACACTTGCAATAAGGAAAAAACTTTTCATCCTCCGCATCCTTCTACCCCTCATCTCTCTGTATGATTTTCAGCTGATTTTTCCCATTTTTTTTCGCCTCATATAACGCCCTGTCCGCCGCTTTATAGAGATTACTGAATTCTTGTGCGTCATTGGGGTATAAGCATGCACCTGCGCTGAAGGTACAAGGTTGTACGCTTCCCTCCGTTTGGGTTAAAACTTGCAGGCATTCCTTCATTTTTTTAATTTGTTCTGCTACTTCTTGTTCCAAAAGAATGTCTTTAACAAATATAATAAATTCATCTCCACCAATTCTGCCCACCACATGATGATCACCATACGCTTCTTGCAAATGATGTCCCACTCTTTTTAAAACCGCATCCCCTTCTGCATGTCCACGGCTGTCGTTGATATTTTTAAAATTATCAATATCCAATATAAACAATATCCCTCCTGCATGAGGATAATCCTTTATATACTCCTTGATCTTACTCTCTGTTGCCATCTTATTATATAATCCGGTGAGGAGATCCATATTGGCTTGCTTTAGCAGTTTTTTATTTGTTTTGTTATAAATGATGCGCATAATAATCATGGTTCCTATTAATACAATAACAAAGGTAATGATCAGAGCAAGTAAATAGTCGATTAGCTTTTTTATATCACCCCATTCTCTTGTTAACAGATTGTCATACAATTTCTTGTCAAACCCAATTGTAATATACCAGTCATTAATCCCGACGGGTGTACAGATTACATATTTATTATACGTTTGACTTGTAAAGGCAGCTATTTTTTTATTACTATTTAAAGCCATCTGCAATTGATCTGTATCGGTCTTAAGATCCCAGTCCTTTAGTAATTGAATTATTGTTGTTCCCTTAGGCGGTTTCTCTTCAATGCCATCGGTTGTAATCACAATACCATGATCTACGCTAAATACAAAATTCGCGTTATCAAATAATTTATTTTGATGAAAAATCCTCTTTATACGGCTGACGGAATAATACATTAATATGTAATTGCTGACAGTCCCTTCCCTGACAACTGGAATTACTGATACAACTGCTTCCGCCTGCATAATTCGATCTTTTTGAATGTATGCATAATAAGGTGCCGTTCCTGCATTTGGATGAAGCAATTCATCTTTCTCAACGTTTACTTTAATGCCATTCTGTGTAACTCCAATCCCATCCGTATCACAATAAACCACCATATAAGCCTGGGAATTGGCACATAAAGTTCCGATCAATGGTAACGCATCTTTGGATTTTTCCATAGGTAAAGCAACTATCATATCACGAAATGCGATTCCCATACGGGTCATATTGTCAAGATCCTCATAAATCTGGGAAGAAAATCCTTCTGCTGTTGCTGCAATCTCGTCCTCAACAATAGTAATTGCCGTCTTATTACTGCTGACGCCAAATTTATATAATGTCACAAGTATTAGAATTAGCAATGTGCTTATTGGCAAAATGATTGCTAATATCTTTGCATTAGGAGCCTTTCCGCTAATTTTCATATAACTCCTCCGATGATCTCATCAATTTTGACCTCTTTAGAACACTTGAACCTATCCTAAATACCAGAATTCAGATTGCACGTTTTATTACGTTGAGTTTACTATATTTCACATAAACCGTCCATAACAAGTGTTTCTCTTCCATAAATTCACTTAAATATATCACTTAAATATAATACATTTTTATAGCAACTTATAATTATTTTATTTATAACGTTATTTTTTAGAAATTTGTTGACATTCTAACAGTAAACATGATTTAATTATATTGTATTATAAATATTTTATTATTATTTATAATACAATGTCACAAATTGTAAACATAATATTTTTACATAAAACAATATAGTAAAGGAGTGATTCCAATGTTTTCATAAGTTTAATTATTATAGTATTACTTGTTATTCCAAATAAATGAAAGAGAGGATTGTTATGTTTAAAAAAATATTTTCTTTATCTTTAGCAGCATTAATGGTTATTTCAATAAATACAACTGTTTTTGCTTCATCATCTCAACATAATCACGAACCTGTTTCGGTTGGTAATGTCATTCATACTGAAACAGGTAATGATGTGGTAATCAAAGTAAACGAAGATCAATCATTTTATACCGCGCCTTTAATAAACTCTTTGTTAAAGGCTACTGAGACCTGCTCTCATACTCAATTAGAGGCATATGGATCTGTGACCGCTCAAAGTAATAGTTATAATAAGTCAGATTCTACATATTGTTATAGGATTAGAACTGTTCAAAATGCACGTTGTGTGCAATGTAAAAAAACTGGTTTTAAATTTTATGGCTCGTGGACAAAATATAAACACTCCTACCCCTTATTCAGCAGTACATGTAAAGAATGCGGTTATGAAAAATAACCTAAGTAGACGGCTCATTTGGTCGGACAAGTTAAACAAAAAGTAAGTGAAGTAATTGTTACCTGCCCTATATCTTTTGGATTCAAGGGTTTGCTGCCTATATTCAAACTTCAGGTAGCAAACCCTTAAAAATTGCATTAGATAATGATGACAATTCATATGTCTTATTATAGAATTTTATATTTCAATGTAACGAATTACTACTAAAATGGATATATGTTTTAGGAGGTGATTCCATTGAATATTATATCCGCATAAGGAACTATACAAAGTTATCAAGAAGAAATGAGGTGCTTTTATGCTTAACAAAATCAGAAGACCATTAACTGCAATATGTTTGGTGGCTGTAATAGGGTTGTTAACATGCGGTATCGTAAACGCAAAGGCTAATCCTACTTCGTTGCAGTTAATAGGTAAAAATAATACTGAAGTTACTTTATTTGCCGATAAACACCCCCCTATTCAAAGTGACTCCGTGGCAGACAACGAAGATTCGAATCTTGAGATAGGTCAGGTTATTGTGTCCAATGGCGTGAAAGAAATCATTTTTGCCTTAGGGACAGATGGTTCATATATAACTATTCCAGTGTCAGATTAACTGGTGGGCAGACACTCATTTATATTCGTGTCTGCTCCATTTGAAAGATTGCAGAACATATAGCAGTTTACTAACAATATAAGCTTCGGCAATTGCTGTATTTTCTGAATAAACTGCTTCGAAGTAAACATCGGCTCAGGAGGTGATTGTGTGTGGGAAATGGATGGGATTTACAAAGAATATGCGGACTTAATTTATAAATACTTGTTTTCCCTGTCTTTAAACGCTCATACAGCGGAAGAATTGACACAAGAGACTTTTTATCGTGCCATGTTATCCATTCATACATATAACGGAAACTGTAGAATGTCTACATGGCTCTGCCAGATCGCAAAACATCTATGGTATCAGGAATTGGATAAAAACCGACGAAAAAAAACGGAACCCTTGGATGAAACTTTTCCTGATTATTCAAAATCCGTTGAGTCTACGGTGATAGATAAGCAGGATAAAATGTCAATATACCGAATGCTTCACAATCTGCCCGAGCCTATGAGAGAGGTTATGTATCTGAGGCTTTCAGGAGAACTTAGTTTCAGAGAAATAGGAGAGCTTTTAAATCAATCAGAGACATGGGCGCGGGTAACCTTTTATCGAGGTAAGAAAAAATTAATGGAGGGATTGGAATGAAAAATACATTAGATTGTAGTATCGTTCGGGATATGCTCCCATTGTTTGTTGAAAATCTAACCAGTGAAGATAGTAATAATGCAATCCATCGGCATCTGGAACAGTGCGAGTCCTGCAGAAAATACCTTGAAAATATACAAAAGCCTATTGACTGCCCGACAGTACCAAAGAAGGAAATTGACTATATGCGAAAAGTAAAACACTCCTTTAAACAGAGAGCTTATATCTTGTCAGGGGTTATTACAATTTTTTGTATTATACTAATTGCAATTTTTCTCCGCTTATTTATTATTGGAACTCCTATATTTATTGGAGATGCACCTATTAATTATGAATGGAATTATGATATGGATAGTAAAGTTTATTGGATACATGGAACTATTGAAGGAGCAAATACAAGTGCCAGAATTAAAATATATGAGGATAATAAAAACAATCAAATAAAAATTAAGATATATGAGATTATGCCATCTGTTTTCTATCCCAATAATCAATTCTCAGTTAAAATTCCATGGAATGGAGAAGCAGATATTGTATGGCAAGGAAAAGAAAGTCAGCAAGTTATTACAAGGTCTCAATTTTTAAATTTGTCCATTTCCGAATTTCAAAAAGGGGATTACCAAAATATTGTAGATTTATATGATGTAAATGGGGCAGCCATGATAAAAAAGTTGTATGATAATGCTACGGAGGTTTCCAGCAAGGCCCTTATGTCTTTTGATGAAGAAAAATATGACAAATACTTTATTATTAGCTTTCCTCTTACCACCGGTATATACTCTGGATGGATTAGAGACGATAAGGAATCGCAAAAAGAAGTAATAGATGAACGTGTTTTTCTATATCAGGAAGACGGACAATATTATTTTTACAAACAAGGACAACATTTGAAAAAGATATCTGAAGATGATATGAATACAATATTAGATTATATAAAAACTAAGAAAATCAGTTAAAAAAGTGTTCTCAGATCAGAATATTATAAAAAAAGAGAATGCCAGTCATAAAGGTTCA
The DNA here is from genome assembly GCF_002934545.1 of Lacrimispora xylanisolvens. GTDB lineage: Bacteria > Bacillota > Clostridia > Lachnospirales > Lachnospiraceae > Lacrimispora > Lacrimispora xylanisolvens. Next base: position 347,504 of record NZ_PTJA01000001.1, on the reverse strand, counting down.
AGATTCATAAAACTCGTAGTGGTAGACCTGCCAGGTCTACCACTTACACTGTAATCGAACACCAGACTTACTTATCAATTTTTTTAATAGTAATCTCATTATTTTCAATCACAACCTCATAATTTACTATTGAACCTTTATTGAAATTTTCTTCAAACTCTTGGCTAACAGAGTAATTATTTTTAGGATTGAGAGTTATTCTGAAATTATATGGTCCAACATTAGATATGTTAAACTTTCCAACTTCTCCGGTTTTTATATTACTGTCTATAAGTGCATCAGTATTTTCTTTACTTTTGTCAATATCACTACTTTTTATAACAATACTTTTCAAAAACAGTGGAGTATTATTCGTAATCAATAGATTATAAGTATTATCATCTGTTGTTTTCTCAATATCATTACTGCTGCTTTTTGTTCCACATCCTTGCAATAATAAAAAAAGTATGGATACTATAATAATTAGAACTCTATGTTTCATAAATTTTTATTCCTTTCTCTTCGTTCAAGGTACAAGATCCAATATTTTGAGAATCCTCAGTAAAGATCGTTTCAAACTCCATTTATTTTCACTCATCACCTCGTATTATTAAAAAAGCAGATGGGTTCAAAAGGTACAAGATCCTGTTCCTTCTCTGAAAACCTAATTTTAATTTTGGGCTGAAAAGTAATATTCGACTCTTTCTTTATTATATAATCACAACGAACTTCATAGACCTTTATTTTGGCTAATTCTTCTTCACTTATTGTATTTTTATAATCTTCTCTAATTTGCTTTTCTGTATTTTCATCTCTTGAAGCAATGAGACTGCTAATATCTATATAATTATGAACATTCTCAGGATAGAACATTTCAACTTCTAAATCTTCGGTAATGACTCCATTCGCATCCAGAATTTTATATGCATACGAATGATTTTTATTTAAAGAGACTTTATTTTGAGGTGCAATTGGAGATTCCATAATAGAAATTCCATTTTTTTCACTTGTATATACATTTAAATAAATAGGCTGAATCTTCATTGTAACTTTTGTTTTTTTACTTGTAAAGACTATATTCTTAAAGACCATTTCTTGCATGTCTTTCGTTTTATTTAAAAACAAGCGTAAAGAAATCCCATTTTTAAGTAGATTAGGATCACACCGTTTCCATTCAATATTATCGGGTTCTAACATTAGTTTATTATTATCGGACATTAACATAATATGTATATTCGAGTCAACTAAATAATTAAATTCTTCATCACTTAAGTTTTTTGTACTTGCAAAAAGCAACAGCGAGTCAGTATCTTTGGAATTATCAATATAATATAAACCAATATCTTGATTAAAATCAACCTTTTTTAATATTCTTTGGAATTCATTTTCATTACAACCACTTAGTAAAATTATTAATGTAGCTGTCAGTAAAATAAATAATTTTTTCATAATTGTATTCCTTTCAATTCTCAAAGCACAAATAAGCTAACTTTTATCATTAATAATTTATTATTCTAATCCTTACGCTGAAAAACGATAGGAGTGAATAAGTTACTTATTCACTCCTATGCCTTATATTTACGTTACCACTCTATCTTAATGATATCTGCTGTAACGCATAATACTCATCATAAGCGGCGGTATACCCAGAGCAATTATACGATTTACTATTCTTTGTTACAGTATATGTATAACGATCCTGTGAATATCTTAATACTATTCTCCCCTTATATCCAGAAGAGACAGGATAAGAAATAGTCTGTGTTGTAGTAAATGTAACAGAACCGCCTAATGTTGAAGCTACATTGGCTTTTAAAATTTCTGCATCTACCGTGACACCGCCAGTGACAGAAGCACTGATTGTAGTGCTGACGCCTCTTGAAACTGAGACAGTTCCCGGAGCAGCAACATAATTTGATATTGGTTGAAATAAATTATATCTTGTAGGTTTGCTTACATTTGAAATGACAATAACATCTTTTTTTGCGAGCCCAGCTATTGCCTGAGGCTGAAATTCAACCACCTTTTTGTTTGAAAAATTACCTAACCTTGTTTCCTCAGCCCCCGCTTCAGTTTGAGTAATCACATCCTGATACTGTGTAGCGGCAAATGCTGTCAAATTGGTTCCTAAAATTAGAAAACATGAAAGAAATAATCCTAAATACCTTTTTACACTTCCCATAAACTTTCCCTCCAAATTTTAATTAGTAATTGTAAGATATTGATTTTTAATTGTAAACCTTAAATCCCAATGGAATCACAACCTTTCATTTATAATAATGTAAAATAAATATTGTTTAATTATTTATTTTACATTATTATTAAAACATAAAATAATATTATTTGTCAAGTTAAAGTAGACAACAAAAAAGGCTATGTTTTTCAGTAACGAAGAACATAACCTCATAGGAATTGGATTCAGACGTTCATTTCCCAGGAACACGCCTTGTGTATTGGTGGGAAGTGTACAAATCCATCAGCATATAAAACATTCCTTGCGTTTGAATTTCTGCAATACTATCTTAGACAAGTAGCTTATCTATCGTTTTAATAACAACGAGTCATCAGAATCACAGTTTCAACGTGCGTCGTCCAGGGAAACATGTCACACCCTCTCACCTGCACAAGCTCATACCCCCGCTCCGCCAGATATTTCAAATCCCTTGCTAACGTCGCAGAGTCACAGCTGACATACACCACCCGCTTCGGTGCCATCTTCACAATGGTCTCCAGACATTTCTCATCGCACCCTTTTCTTGGCGGGTCCACAACAATTACATCGGCATAAACCTGATTTTTCTCAAACTGTTCCGGCAGTACCTCCTCCGCTTTTCCTACAAAAAACTCTGCGTTCTCAATCCCATTTAACCTTGCATTCTCCCTTGCATCATCAATCGCCTGGGGAACGATTTCCACTCCATAGACCTTCTTCGCTTTCTGCGCAAGAAATAAAGAGATCGTACCGATTCCGCAATACAGATCCCATACCGTCTCACCGCCTGTAAGCCCCGCATACTCCAAAGCAGTTTCATATAGCTTCTTAGTCTGTACCGGATTAACCTGATAAAAAGAAAGAGGAGAAATACGGTACTGTACAGAACCTATATAATCAGTGATATATCCGGGTCCAAAAAGGTTCTCCACCTTGTTACCCAGAATCACATTAGTCTGTTCCTTATTCACATTCAAAGATATACTTGCCATCCCAGGGATCTCAAGCAGGCTCTTCACCAACTCCTCACTATGTGGAAGCTGATTCCCGTTAATCACCTGACACACCATCAGCTCACCTGTCTGGAATCCTTTCCGGATCAGCGTATGGCGGATCAGTCCCTTATGAGTGCTCTCATCATAAGGAGCCAGATGGTATCGCTCCATATGGGCCTTAATATGCCCTAACACTTCCCGATTCTCTTCCACACCTAACAAACAGTCCTCGCACCCGATAATGGCATGAGTCCTCCCTGCATAAAAGCCTGCCACAGGCCTCCCATCCTTATCCACCCCCCAGGGAAACTGTGCTTTATTTCGATACCTCCATGGCTCGTCCATCCCCATAATAGGAAGCATTGGAACATCTTTAAAGCCGCCGATCCGGGTAATATTGCCATAGATTTTGCGTTCCTTGTAGCGAAGTTCCTCTTCGTAGCTCATAGACTGAAGCTGGCAGCCTCCGCACTGTTTCGCTACTGGGCACAATGGGGTAATTCTGCTTTCTGACGGCTTGATAATCTGTTCTAAATGCGCAAAGCCGTAATTTTTCTTCACCTTCATGGCTTTTGCTTCCACCTGATCACCAATTACTGTATCCTTTATAAACCAGGTAAAACCATCCGTTTTACCGATTCCTTCTCCTGTCTCACTCAGATCCTCAATTATTACCTGGATCCTGTCATTTTTCTTCCACTCTGCCATTTCGTCCTCCAATTGACTCCTCATTTGAACTAATTGTATCCTGTTTTTTCTCAGGAAGCAAGAAAAAAACAGGAGCTAAACAACTCCCGCAAGACAGGACGTCTTCCTTCGTTGTTCAGCTCCCGAAAATTTATTTGCCTTTTCCGTTGGCTTTTTCCATATGGATATTTTTACCTTTGATTTTAACATCTTTCATTGCAGTTAATACGGCATCAGCGCTTTCTCTTGGAACTTCTACAAAAGTATATTTGTCATACATGTCGATGCTTCCAACCATCTTGCCTGGCATACCGGATTCTCCAGCAATGGCACCAAGAATATCTCCTGGCTTTACATTCTGGTTCTTACCGATGTTAATGAATAAGCGGGCCATGTCATCTCTGGAGGAAGAATCATATCTTCCGCCGTTTCCGCCGCGGCCGCCGTTGTTGCTTCTGCCTCTGCCTCTGCCGTTTCCGCCGCCGAAGCCTTCCAGCTCGTCAAGGGAACGGGGTTCTCTGGTATCGATGATGTCTTCGTTTTCCTCACCCATCATCATACGTAAGAGGGCTGCTGCCAGATCAAGAGAGGTATAATCCTCTTCCAACAGCTTCTTCTCAATGATATTAACGGTCTTGCTTAAATCAGTATCACCGATAGTTGCTGCAACGCCTTCCAGGATCTTGTCTACCTTGATGGCAGTTACATCGTTAAGAGATGGTATTGCCTGAGGTACGATCTTGGTCTTGCAGTAACGCTGAATGTCACGAAGCTTGTATACTTCCTTGCCAACAACAAAGCTGAATGCGATTCCTTCACGTCCGGCACGACCGGTACGGCCGATACGGTGTACGTAGTATTCGTCATCCTGTGGAAGGTCATAGTTAAATACCGCTTCTACGTCGTCTACGTCGATTCCACGGGCTGCCACATCAGTAGCCACAAGAATCTCTGTCTTACCGTTACGGAAGCTGTTCATGACACGATCACGCTGGATCTGCTTTAAGTCTCCGTGAAGACCTTCTGCAAAATATCCTCTTCCCTGAAGTGCCTGTACTAACTCATCAACCTGCTTCTTGGTGTTACAGAAAACAACGGAAAGCTTTGGTGCATACATATCTAACAGACGGCACATAACTTCCACTTTGCTCTTTGGTTTTACTTCATAGTAATACTGGGTTACTTTCGGGACTGTCAGTTCTTTCTTCACTACTTTCACATTTACCGGCTCCTGCTGGAACTTTCTTGCGATATCAAGAATTGCCGGAGGCATGGTAGCGGAGAACATAACGGTCTGACGCTCTTCGGGAAGCTGGCTTAAAATCGTTTCCATATCCTCTAAAAATCCCATGTTCAGCATCTCATCTGCCTCATCCATAACAACTGTATGGACAAAATCAAACTTAACGGTTTTCCGGCGCATATGATCCATAACACGTCCCGGAGTTCCGATGATGATCTGAGTACCGTCTTTTAAAGAACGGATCTGTTTCACGATGTCCTGGCCTCCGTAGATAGGGAGAACCTTCACACCATGCATATATTTAGCAAGCCTGCGGATCTCATCTGCCACCTGAATAGCAAGCTCTCTGGTTGGACAGAGGGCCACCGCCTGAAGCTTTTTTACCTTAGGGTCAATTTTCTGTAACAGGGGAATACCAAAGGCAGCGGTCTTTCCAGTTCCTGTCTGGGCCTGACCAATGATATCTCTTCCCTCCAGCTGTACCGGAATTGCCTGGGTCTGGATCGGAGATGCCTCTTCAAATCCCATATCTGCTACTGCCCGCAGAATTCTTTCATCTAATTGTAACTCATCAAATCTAACTGTTTCCATAAATGATTAATTCCTTTCTCATTGCCAGCCGGGTTCTTATGTTGCCGACGGCCGCACAAACACACTATCGCAAACAAAACGAGAGGTATCAGGCACGTTTCAGACCTTCATCCTCTCGTTTCACACGAAAGTAAAGTATAACAGGTTTTTTTTTTCATGTCAAGGGATTCATATTAATTTTTCTACTGTTAAATGGGAATTTTATTCCTGTTTTCCGTTATTTTTTTAACCACCCTTTTTTCGTAAAATACCATATTTCTAATCCAATTAAAAGGATACTTAAAAGAATACAAAAAGGATATCCATAAGTCCAGTTAAGCTCCGGCATATTTTTAAAATTCATGCCATACCAGCCCGCTATAAGAGACAAAGGAGCAAAAACAGCAGTCACCATGGTTAAAAAGGATAATGCGTGATTCTGCTTCATTTCCATTCTCACCTGATACATCTCCCGAATCTGCTGAGCGTATTCTCGCAGTTCTCTCCCGTATTCCAAAAGCCTTGCCATTCTACCGGCAAACAGGTGAAACAGTGCCCGTTCCTCATCCTTTAACAGACCATTATAATTCTCCGTTAAGGTCTGACTCATATTCATCAGCTGCCCATAATAAGACGCCACCTTAGCCAGTTCCTTCCTGGCCTTTAGAATGATTCCCAGCACGTCTTCCTTTTCCCTTCTGCCGCTCATGATTCTGTCTTCCATTTCCGTTAAGTATTCCTCATATTTCTGAAGATATTCAATGTCATCTCTGACCTGATATTCCAAAAACTCGAACAGGAGATGGGCCGGATAAGTCTTCTCAAAAATCTGTGTCTTATCAATCTCCTTTAACATTCTATCAGCTTCTCCGCTGTCATCAATCAGGATCAGGCGGTTTTCATTCATATAATAACCAAATATCAGTGGGCGTTTCAAAGGATTTTTCTTCACAGGTATTACCAGGGTACCTACCACACAGTCTTTTAACAAATCTGTTCTGCAGTACTGCCCCCGCTCCAGACTCCGGATTAATATATGGTCTTCGTAACGGGTATGATGCCCCTTTAGATATTCTTCTTTGCTTAAAATATCAATCAGAACATCATCCTCAGATATCGATTCTTCCCCCTTTACGGGAATCAGTCTTTTGTCTAATTTATATCTCACATCTGTTTCCTCCTAAACCCGATACTCGGTCCTGTTTTGACCTGCCTTTTCTAAGTTTAGTACCTGACATTTCACTTGTCAATAGAACAGGCCTTTTGGGCAAACCTTGGGACTCCCATCCTAGTTTCACCAAAAAGGCCTATTTTAATAGGAAACTTCTGAATCCATTTTATGATTCAAATAACTGATGTACAATCTCTGCGATTAACTTTGCGGTTCCAGTCACGCCAAGTAACGAGGAGTCAATCATCAGCTGCTTATGCTCCGGATCACCAGGTAAATAGCCTGCATATTTTTTATGATACGCGTTGCGGGCTCTGTCTACGGATAAAATCATACGTTTCGCCTCAGACTCTGTCATACCAAGTGTATCCACACAGTTTTGCAGACGTTTCTCATAAGAAGCGTAGATAAAAATGTTGATATTATTTTTTTCCTTTTCAAGAAGAAAATCAGAGCATCTGCCAACCAGGATACAGCTTGTTTTTTTTGCCAGATTGAGAATAATATCCTTCTGCACATCAAATATAATATCCTGCATATATTCCTCGTCAGTTCCTAAAGGGAACATTCTTGGAAGAAAGCTGTGCCTGGATTTTTCCTCCTCGTTACTGACTGTTGAAACCGGCAGATTCAGCTTATTTGCAACTTCTTCCACAATATCCCGGTCATAAAACTCCACTCCCAGAATCTGTGACAGTTCTCTGGCAATGGAACGCCCCAGACTGCCAAACTCACGGGTAATGGTGATCGTAAACTTCTCCATAACAGATGTACCTCCCTAACCGGTCACAATTGTTTTCTGATATCCCCTGACTACACAGCTGAGGGCAAAACAGATGGTAAAATAGCAAAGTGCCTCGAAAGCAAACAGCATCATCATTCCTCTGACATCGTAGATACTGCCAAGGACTACGGCGCAGTTTCTCATGAATTCTGCTACGTCTACCATCTTTAAGAATGAGGTATCCTTAATAATGGTAATCACCTGGCTTAAGAGAGCCGGAATCACCTTCTTATATGTCTGAGGCAGTATAATGTGCCACAATGTCTGAAAAAAGCTGAAGCCCTGGGATTGCGCCCCTTCAAACTGCCCCTTGGGAATGGAATTTAACCCACCCCGAAAGATCTCTGCCATAACTGCAGAAGTGAACAGGGTAATGGCAAATACCGATACTCCTACTTTATTCCCTTTTACTGTAAAATAGATCCAGAGAATCCATAAAAGGTTGGGGGTACAGCGGAAGAACTCTGTATAGACTGCTACCAAAGTTCCTGCCCACTTCCATTTTCCGGAAGAATAAGTACGGATCAGTGCCAGTATGGTTCCGAAAAATATACTGAGGATCGTAGCCAGCACAGCGATCATGACCGTCATCTGTAAGCCTTTCAGCATGAAAAGTACATTTGCCGGTGTAAATATCTGTTGAAATAATTCTAACATGCTGCCTCCTCGTCTGCCTGTATCTCAAGCTTTTTTGCAACTGGCAGCCGCATGGAGCGGATTTCCAAATATCTTGCCAGTCTGGCTAACGGGAAACAGATAATAAAGTACATCACTGCACTTGTAAAATATGCCTGGGCAAAATACCCTCTGTCAGCGCCCCATGAATCCGTAAAATACATCAGATCCATGCCCGCAACCATGGCGAGTATGGAAGTGTTTTTAACCAGGTTTAATGCCTGATTGGCGAGAGGCGGCATAATAATTTTAATGGTCTGAGGCAGAATGATATGATACATGGTTTCCAGATAGCTAAAACCCTGAGATGCTGCTGCCTCAGACTGCCCCTTTGGAATCGCTTCAATTCCGGTTCTTATGACCTCAGAAATATAGGCACCATGATAGACGCCTACCCCGATAACCCCTAATACAAACTTAGGGATACGAAACCCGGAACTGGAAAACAGCATGGGAAGAACCGAGTAATAACACATGACCTGTAAAGCCAGAGGCGTATTCTGTATGAATTCCACATAGATTCGTGAAATGATCTTAAGCAGCTTCCACTTGGATGAAGAGAACATGCCGAATATCACTCCAAGGACCAGCGCAACCGCCAGTCCTACCAGTGATATTTTAAGTGTCATAAGAAATCCAGGGATATAATATTCGGGGAATGCCGCGAAGAGGGCACTCCATCGTTTTCCATCAAAAAGACCTTTAATCATGTCATTTTTCCTTTACTTAAAACAGCTTACTGTAATCCCCACTGATCCTGAAGTTTCTTCATGGAACCATCAGAAAGCATGGAAGTAACTTTTTTCTCTACTGCCTCTGCAAGACCTGTATTTCCCTTTGCAGCTGCAACACCGTAATCCTGCTCTGCGAAGCGGTCTTCCAGAATCATATTTCCGTCATTTACATAACCTGCAAGGATGGCGCGGTCAACAGAGAAGCAGTCAATCTGCTTGGTTGCCAGTGCCTGAGCCAGCGCAGGATAACCATCAAATTCCTGGAACTGTGGGTTTACCTTTAATCCTTTTTCATCCACATACTTCTTAAATCCGTCCTTTGTTGTGGAAGACTGTGCAACACCGATTACTTTACCATCTAAATCCTGAATGGATTTGATTCCGGAATCTTTATTTACTAAAAGACCTACTGCATCGGTATAGTATGGTGTGGAGAAATTATAGGTTTCTTTTCTTTCTGGTGTAATGGTAAAGGTTGCAATAACCAGATCGATTTCCCCATTCTCTAATAAAGGTCCTCTTGTTTTAGCCGTTACGCCCTGGAATTCCACCAGTTTCTTTTCCTTTGCCTCAGCTGCGCTGCATCCGAAGATGGATCCGGCGATCTCATATGCAAGATCATCTTCAAATCCTTCGTACTGCCCAGTTGCTGTATTCTGTAAGCTGAACTTTGGAATATCTGATTTACAGCCTACTTTTAACACTCCGCGGTCAATAATCTTCTGCACGTCTTTAGCAGCTGTGCCTGCTGCACCTGATCCGGTTGTTGCTTCTGCAGAAGAACCTGCTGCTTTGGTATCTGCCGGTGCGGTGGTTGTCTCCGGTGCTTTGGAACCGCATGCGGTTAAGGTCGCTGCCATAGCAAGCGTCAGTGCCAGGGATAACATTTTCTTCATCATAATTGTTTCCTCCTCAATCATCTTATTATATTAAACATCACCCTAATGAAGGATTTTGCTTAAGAACGCTTTTGTCCGCTCATGTTCCGGACATTCAAAGAAGTGTTCCGGTGTTCCCTCTTCCAGAATATACCCACCATCCATGAAAATTACACGGTCTGCAACCTGACGGGCAAATCCCATCTCGTGTGTCACACAAATCATGGTAATATTCTCATGAGCCAGCTCCACCATAACGTTTAATACCTCCTGCACCATCTCTGGATCCAGTGCTGATGTGGGTTCATCAAATAAAATCAGCGGCTGCTTCGTGCATAATGCTCTGGCAATTGCCACCCTCTGCTGCTGTCCGCCGGAAAGCTGTACCGGATAATTACCCGCTTTATCTTTTAAACCTACACGTTCCAGACACTTCATTGCTATCTTTTTTGCTTCTTCCTTGGGAACGTGCTGAAGTTTAACGGGTGCCAGTGTCAGATTTTCCAGAACAGTCAGATGGGGATATAAATTAAATTGCTGAAATACCATAGACGAGTATTTTTTTGCCATTTCCAAATGATTTTTCTTTGTTACCTGTGTGCCTGCCACGGTAATGGTACCGCTGGTAGGCTCCTCTAAATAGTTAATGCAACGGATAAACGTGGATTTTCCGGAGCCGGATGGTCCGATGATTACCAGTTTTTCCCCTTCCCTGACCGTAAGGCTGATGTCCTTTAACACCTCAAGGTCTCCGAAGTTCTTTTTTAAGTTTTCAACTTTCACCATATCTGGCATGTTTCCAGCCCCTCTCTGCGTAATTTCTGAAAAAAAGCATAAAGGCGCCTAAGAATCTTAAGTTCTTAGGCGCCTTTGCCTGGTTGCGTTTTTTAATTGTTGTTATTATAAAAAGTTTTGCATCAAAAGTCAAGAATTATTTTCCCCTGCATAGGGGCAGGCTACAAAATGACCGGGAGAAACTTCCATCATTTCCGGTATATGGTTTTTACAGTCTTCCCTTGCATACATACATCTGGTATGGAAATGACATCCGGTTGGAACATTCATGGGACTGGGAAGCTCACCGCTTAGCATCACCCGTTTTGACTGGGCTGCCAGCTTTGGATCTGCCAGTGGAATGGCAGAAAGCAGCGCCTTTGTGTAGGGATGAAGGGGGTTTTCATACAACTCATCACTATCTGCAATCTCCACCAGTCTTCCTAAATACATGACTCCGATCCTGGTTGAAATGTGGCGCACCATGGATAAATCGTGGGCAACAAACAGATAGGTAAGCCCCATCTCCTTTTGTAAATCCTCTAACAGATTAACCACCTGGGCCTGAATGGATACGTCAAGGGCAGAGATGGGCTCATCGCACAGAAGAAACTCCGGTTCCACTAATAATGCTCTTGCAATTCCGATTCTCTGGCGCTGTCCGCCGGAAAACTCATATGCATATTTATACATATCATCCGGTTTCAATCCCACCTTTTTTAAGATCTCTTCCATTCTGCCTTCCATTTCATCATTGGATAAACCGGAAACTGCAGTCAGGGACTCTTTTAATATCTCCCGCACATTGTGGTGGGGATCTAAAGAAGAATAGGGATCCTGGAAAATGATCTGCATCTGTTTATGAACAGGAAGAAGCTGCCTTCCTTTAAGGCCGGTGATATCCTGATCTTTAAACAAAATAGAGCCGGAAGTGGGATCATACATACGGATTAAAGTACGGCCAAGGGTGGATTTTCCGCACCCGGATTCTCCTACCAGACCAAAGGTCTCTCCTTTTCGTATGGCCAGATTAATATGATCAACTGCCTTTACCTCCGCTTTTTTCCTGCCAAAGAAATCTCTGGCTGGAAAATACTTACAAAGATCTCTGGCTTCCAGAAGTATCTCATTATTTTTATTATCCATGGGATTCTACCTCCCCTTCCTTATGATCCAGCTCTTCCCCGGAATAGATGCACAAGGCTCTCTGGGTATCGCTGTAAGTGCGGTACTGGGGAATTTCTTTCCTGCAGTCTTCACAGGCGAATTTGCACCGTTCCGCAAAAGGACAGCCAGATGGCGGGTTAATCAGTGATGGTGCCATGCCTGGTATGGGCTCCAGGCGTTCTTTCCCTGCTGAACGGGGTTTGGGCACTGCATGAAGAAGTGCCCTGGTATAAGGATGTTTGGGGGAATAGAAGATCTCCTCTGTGGTTCCTTCCTCCATTAAAAGTCCGCCGTACATAACTGCGATTCTATGGCTTAAACTGGCTACCACCCCTAAGTCATGGGTGATGAGAATAATGCTCATACCGGTTTCTTCCTGAAGACTCTTAAGCAGATCCAGGATCTGTGCCTGAATTGTCACATCAAGAGCAGTGGTAGGTTCATCGGCAATTAAAAGCTTTGGCCTGCAGCAAAGAGCCATGGCGATTAAAACCCTTTGTCTCATTCCTCCGGAAAATTCGTGGGGATACTGTCCCAACCGCTTCTCCGGAGAGGGAATTCCAACCTGGTTTAATACAGCAACCGATTCTTTTCTTGCCGCTTCTTTATCCATTCCCCGGTGGCGTTTTAATACCTCCATTAAGTGAGAGCCAATGGTCTTTAAAGGATTTAAGGCAGTCATGGGATCCTGGAAAATCATGGCCATTTCTTTTCCCCGCATCTTTCTTAACTGCTCCGGATCCATAGACAGCATATCCTGCCCGGCAAACGTAAGTTCATCAGCCTTCACCTCTGCATTATCCGGCATCAGTCCCATAACCGATTTCATAAGTACACTTTTTCCGCTTCCGGATTCTCCAACCACTGCCAGAATCTCACCGGATTTCACATACAGACTGACTCCACGCACTGCCTGTACGGTCCTGCCATGAGTATGGAAGGTGGTCCGAATGTCTGCAGCAGACAGTATTTTTTCTTTCTTTTTTAATGTCTCTTCCAATTCTTCGTCCCTCCTTTACTCTTTCTCACCGCTCATTACCTTTGGTTCTACATAGACGCGGAGCAGATTACCCAGCTTATTAAAAGCAAAAATTGTAATGATAATTAATAGACCCGGAATCAGAGCCATATGAAAACTGTTCTGCATGGTTCCCTGGGCATTTTGCAGAAGGCTTCCCCAGGAAGACATGGGCTGCTGAATACCAACTCCAAGAAAGCTTAAGGAAGATTCCGTCATAATGGCATTCGCCATACTGGTGGTAGCTGCCACAATAATAGTTGGGAAAACCGACGGTATAATATGGCTGATAATTATTTTCCATTTACTGACTCCGGAAAAACCAGCATAAAGAATAAACTCCCGTTCTTTTAAAGACAGCGTCTCGGCCCGCACAAGCCGCGCAATCTCCATCCATGTAAAAAGACCAATCACCAGTATAATAGACTGGATTCCCGGCTTTAAGAAAATGCTGACAACGGTAACCAGTACCATCCACGGTATGGAATGAAGAATATCAACGATTCTCATCAGAATCATATCCACGATTCCGCCGGTCAGCCCTGCAATGGTTCCTGCCGCCACACCAATGGTTAAACTTGTGAGCATGGCTAAAAAAGCCACAATCAGGGAAACCCTGCCGCCATAGATCACCCTTGCAAAATAATCTCTTCCCACTTCATCCGTACCAAACCAATGGGTAAGAGACGGTTCTTTCAGTCTATTGGCAATATCCGTTGCATTGGGCTCCATGGGAAGAAAGGGCGCCAGAAGTGCAAACAGAATAATGATACCTAAAAGGATCAGAGAGATAACTGCTGCTTTATCATGCTTTAAGGCCAGCTTAACACTGTCAATCCGAATTGATTTATCTTTATTTTTCGTTTCGTTTTTCATATCCTGTCACCCCATTTCCTTAATCCGCGGATCAATCAGACAATACAGGATATCCGACAGTAAATTTCCTAAAATAACCAATGTGGAGGACAACACCAGAATGATCATAACGATGGGATAATCCATACCCTGAATCGCTTTGATGAAATAAGGCCCCACTCCTGGCCAGCTAAACACTGTCTCTGTAATAATTGCTCCTGTTACCAAAAGCGGCAATGCCATACCAAGGCGCGTGATCACAGGCAGAAGCACATTTTTACATACATGCTTAAACATGATTTCACTTTTTGTCGCGCCAAACGCCCGTTGAACCAGAACATAGTCCTCAGAGAACTGTGTTAGAGTTGAGGAACGGACAAATTTAATATTCGCCGGCATGAAGGATACGGTGAGCGTGAGAAACGGCATGATAAAGTGTTTTAAAAAGTCAACTACAGAGGATTCCATTCCTACTGCATGCATTCCAACAATGGGCAGAAGCTTAAGCTTATAACCCAGAACAAAGATAAGAAGCATGGCAAACCAGAAGGAAGGAACTGCAATTCCCACGGAAGAAACCGCATCTATGATCTTATCCGCTTTTTTATTTTTATTGGCACCAGCAATCAGACCCAGAACAACCGCCAGAATATAAGCGGTTATAAAAGCCGGAAGTACAAGTTTTATCGTATTGGGAAGTCTCACCCCGAGATCTGCCGCAATACTTTGTTTTGTCACGATGGAATATCCGAAATTACCGTTCATAATCCCGTCAAGCCAGCGGACGTACTGAATATACACCGGCTGGTCATAACCGTATTTTGCTTTGATTAAATTGATTGTCTCCTGTGACATCTTAGGGGTTGTCATGGCGTCAATGGCATCATAGGGCGCAAAATGCATCAGCGCAAAGCATAGAACCGTTATGAGAAGGACCATAGGGATGGCTGTTAATATTCGTTTCAATATATATCTGGCCATATCATTTCTCCTTAATAAAGAAAGAGGTGTCTGCTGCAGTTAATGCAGCGAAACACCATTCTCTCTCATTTTTTTGCAGATGCAATTACTTTTTCTGTAACTTAGAGGTATCCTCAAAGGTATAAACAGGAACCAGCTTTGCAGCATCAATGCCTGATACATTCTTAGAAACAACTAAGAGGCGTTTGTTGGAATATAACGGATAGAAGCATGCTGTATCCTGAATCTTCTTCTGAAGATTGGTGTAAATTTCTTTCCGTTTTGTCTCGTCTGTTTCTTTACGTCCCTGTGCAAACATCTCATTGATTTCAGGCTGATCATAATACATATAATTGTATGCAGCGCCTGTTTCAAATAAGCTGGAGAAGGTGTCAGGGTCAATTCCCATGATATAACCGCCAAAGTACATATCATAGGTATTATTCTTATCCTTCATCTGCTGGCTGAGCGCCTTGGAATCAATACCGGAAAGAGTCACTTTAAATCCAGCTTTCTCAAGCTGTTCCTGTACCAGTAATGCTGAAGTGGACTGTAAGGTGTCTGAACCGCTGTATGCAAGATTCAGTTCAGGCTTCTGTACGCCGGAAGCCGCAAGATATTCTTTGGATTTCTCAAGGTTCTGCTCGTATTTTTCAACATCTTCTGTAAAGAACTTGCTGTTCGGCGGCATGAAACTCCATGGCAGATCATAATAATCAGAGCTTAAAAGAGCCGCATCTGCAATTGCCTTCTTATCAAGAGCATACAGAATTGCTTTTCTTAAATCCTCATTCTGAACACGGGCTGCATTGATCATCATATATGCCACACGGCCTTCCTGATAAGGATAAACAGTTAAGTTAGCAGAATCAAGATTCATCTGAGCAACCTGAGCCGGAGTTCCAATCCATGCATCTACTTCGCCGCTCTGGATTGCTGTCATGGCTGTATTCTCATTTTCAATAATACGGTATACGATATTATCAATAGAAGGTGCTCCCAGGAAATAGTTCTCATTCTTTGTAAACTTCACATAGGAACCTGCTGAGTA
Organism: Lacrimispora xylanisolvens; assembly: GCF_002934545.1. Lineage (GTDB taxonomy): Bacteria > Bacillota > Clostridia > Lachnospirales > Lachnospiraceae > Lacrimispora > Lacrimispora xylanisolvens. The sequence continues at coordinate 331,751 of NZ_PTJA01000001.1, read as the reverse complement.
CTCAGACATTACATAAGGTCCGGTTCCCACTGGCTTTGTATTAACATCATTATTTTCAAAATTAGTTACATTCTCATACACATGCTTTGGCATGATGAATATCTGGGAGAACATCTCCACTGCTGCGGAATTTACAAAAGGCATGGTTAATTTAACAGTATAATCATCAACCTTTTCGATCTTTACCGCACCTTCCTTATAAACCAACTGGGAATAAGCCCAGCCTGCATTCTCTTCCTTCTCCATAGCCTCGAATGTAAAGACAACGTCATCAGCGGTAAATTTCTCTCCGTCTGACCACTTTACATCATCGCGTAAATGCATGGTATAAGTTAAATTATCATCGGAGGTATCTATGCTCTTTGCAAGGAAATAGTTAATTCCGTCCGCATTATACATATATAACGGGGAATAGATCATCTTAATAGTCATAAGACCAAAACGGTCACTGGTTGTAATTACATTTACATTAGCACCCGGATCACCTGCGATGGCATAGGTAAATGTACTCTCTCCTCCCTCAGACGGTTTCGCCGCCTCTGCTGTGGTCTCACCAGCCCCTGCTGAGCTGCCGGACACTGCTGTTGTTCCCTCTGCTGCCGGATCTTTGCCGCCGCACGCGGTAAGTCCTCCAAGCACCATAACAGCTGCCAAAAGAATGCCCGCACGTTTCATAAAATTCTTTTTCATAATTTTCTCCTTTCATATACTGTCCCTTAAAACTTATCTGTCATTCATCAGAAAAAGTTAAAACCATTATATAACGAACTGCTTACTTTTATCAACATATTTCGACATATATCCTATTTTTCTATAGTTTTAATATGTTAATAGTAGTTTCACCATAACCCAAGTAGTAAAAAAGACAGTCGTCAAGCCGGACAACTGCCTCTTTTGGCATATGATATATTTATTATGAACAATCTTGCAAATATGACTCTGCTTTTTTTATATATTTCGAATGGAAAACGTTCTTTCATAAGGAGTATAGTCATTTAAATAGAGAGTAAAGCCGGTAGTGTTGATTTCCTCCCCAGAATAATGACCGCCGAACTCATGTGTTCCGTAACCCGGTCCGATGAGAAGCTTCTGATCTTCGTGAATCAGGTTGACGAAGCCATCTCTGAGAACCATCTCTCCTGCCTTTTCTGCTCTCATGTGGAAGTGCTCATTTTCCAGAACACTGCCTGCCGGAATACAAATTTCCACACGAAGAGGTGCTTTATCAAGTCCTTCTGCCTTAACAGTTACTTCCATACCGTCAGTTAATTCTTTCAGTGTAACTGTCATACGAATTTCACTGCTGTTTAATATCTCACGTTTCTTATGATCCATCTTCCACCAGTCAGTTGTATCCTGCTTTTCCTTAAAGGGAAGATAATACCAGCCTTTGGCTACAGAGGTCAAAACACAGCCCCCATCTTTTTCCTCAATGGTCTGGGGAACGAAATTACGAATATCACAGTAGCTTTCGCCTATTTTTAAATATACCAGAGTTTCTTTAAATTTCAAGAACAAAAATGCACTTTTTCCCTTGAGAATGCTGTAGCCGTAATTGTTAGTCTTTCCTCTGATTACGCCTGCTTCTTCAAAATGCTTATGGTAGGTATCCAGAAAGCCGTAGCCCTTAAACTCATACTGTTCCATAAAATCATGAAGCATGATTATATGCAGGCATTCCGGTGCCATATCACCCCGCTCCATATTGTCTTTGATGATTTTATGAGCGGCGCGGTCAAAGATTTCTTCTCCCGTTTTTGCAGCCATATATAAATACTGGTAGAAATACTTATCCGGATAATCGGCTTTGCCCTGATCCTGCCTTGTTGAGTTCTGTGTGAAAATGGTATCGTCGGGGTCAATGTAAAAGAGCATCATTTTTAAGTTTCGTTCTACATAACCAAGGTAATTATCATCGTCGGTTTCCTCATACATTGCCATCATGGCATTGTTAACCACTGCATTGTAATTGCCAGTGGAACGTTCTGCGTACTCCCCTTCCTCGTTCCCGTCAATTCCTTCTGCCAGATACTGGTCAGCCCGGGCAAGAAGCTGAGCCGCAAATTCAGGATTGTCTTCTTTTACAAGATTAGCACCCTGCATCAGAGCTGCAGTAATGCCCCAACGGTGGTTTGGAGTATGAAAACCACCAGTTAAAAGAGCGTTTAAGGATTCTTCCAGTATAAAGCGGTAACCATCTTTCAGTTTGTCCAGTTCGCCTTCCCCGGTATATTTTAAAAACAGACGGTAAGTTGCAATAAGACGTTTAAAGCAAAAAGAGGTATCCGGCGCAGATTTAAAATTGCAGGATGGATAATCAAAGCTTCCATCTTCTCTCTGGCAGTTTGCGATAAAGGTTACAGCTGCCTCCATGGCACGAAGTAGCCCAGCGTCTTTATAGTATCTGCTCTCAGAATTTAAATAAACCGAAGCAGCATCTGCCATCACATAGATGGTTGGCTTTACCTCTAAAATGGCACGTTTCATTCCGCCATAAAAAGGATCCTTCTCATTGGTGACCTGTGTGCTTAAAAAATGATCCACCCGCTTCTCTGCGGAACGTATCAGATGTCCCATATATCGTTTCATAATTATTGTCCTCTTTTCTTCTAGTCTAATAAAGCAGCTCCGATAAGTCCTGCATCATTGTCCAACACCGCTGGAACAATTCTTGTCCTGCGTTTTGAGGTTCTTGCATAGTCGCCCTGATCAATCACCCTTTTCAATGGTTCTAACAGCAAATCGCCGGCTTTGCTGATGCCTCCGCCGATGCAGATTAACTCCGGCTGGAATATATTGATTAAATCCAGCAGACCAGCCGCCAGATATTCAATGTACCGGTCAAATACCTTAAGCGCCGTTCCATCCTGTCTTCTGACACCGTCAAAAAGTGTCTTGCCTTCCACGCGCTCAATCTCCCCGCCGCAAAGTTCCCAGAGGATGGATTGTGTGTTTTCAAGCATCGCCTCTTTTGTCTGAGAAATCAGGGCAGTGGCGGATGCATATGCCTCAAAGCATCCTTTTCTTCCGCAATTGCAGGGAATTCCGTTCCGGTCTATGGTGAAATGCCCAAATTCTCCTGCTGCATAATTAATTCCCTCAAAAAGTTTTCCGTCAAGTATGATTCCGCCGCCTACACCGGTTCCCAGAGTAACCGCCAGCATGGAGCTTACACCTTTTCCGCTTCCTGCTATATACTCTCCCCAGGCCGCCGCATTGGCATCGTTATCAAAACGAATTTTTTTACCAGGAAGTGCCTTCTCCATCATGGAAACCACCGGCTCATCATAGAATCCCAGATTATTGGCATATTCCACCATGCCGGTCTCCTTGTTGGCTGTACCCGGCACCCCAAGTCCTACCGCTTCAATCTCTTCCCAGGCAATATTACCTTCCTTGGCTGCCTTCTTAGCCAGCTCCGCCATATCCTGAACAATTTCCCCTGCACTTCTTCCGCTTTTGGTTGGTACAGACAGGCGGGTAAAAAGTGTTCCGTCTTCTCCTACCAGACCTGCGGCTATATTGGTTCCGCCTAAGTCTATTCCGATATAATACTTCATTTTCTATCCGCTCCCTTCCGCGCACAACTGCCGGAGCGCAGCTACGCCCCGGCATTCTCTTCTCTACTGCACTCTCCGTTTATGAAGAAACCAGGACTCCAACTGCTTCATGTCTGCATTTACTACCAGTTCTTCCGGAAAGTCCAGGCTGTTTAACATAGAAAGCGCTTCTTCAAACACTCCCACACTCCGGCAAAAATGAGCATCAGAGCTGACTATTACGGGAACGCTGTATTTCATACATAATCTGGCAATGGTCCGGCAATTATCTGCAGAACTTTTTCTGACATGAAAGGTTCCTTCATTAATCTCTACCACCTTGCCATTCTTTCCAAACTCCGGTATTACCCGTTCATAATCATATTCATAACGGGCAGTCCCGCTGTGACCAATAATATCCACCAGTGGATTTTCAGCCGCATGAAGATACGCTCTTGTATGATCCTCTACGCTTCCCGGTGGTATCACATCATCATGAAAAGAGGCTATGGTATAGTCCAGACGGTTCATTATGGTATCAGGGCTTAAATCAATTTCACCTTCAAAGTCAGTGAAATTCAGTTCAGCTCCGCGATATACACGGATACCGTCCACCCACTCTGGTATTACCCTGAGATTTCGAAAATGACCTTCAGGTGCCCCATCCGGGTGAGCCGGACAGTGGTTGCTGATTCCCACAGCCATTAATCCAAAATCCTTTGCTGCCGTTATGATTTCATAAACGGTACTGTAAGCATGCCTGCTTATATCTGTATGAGTGTGCAAATCTGCAGCAAGATGTTTTATCATAAAATTCCCACTTTACTTTTTCTCGTATTCTTACCCGATGAGTATATCCCTTTTACCCGCAAAGCTTCTACATTATTTTTGTCTTTCTTTCCATAATTATTGCAATTTTTGTTTTTCTCATTCTAACCGTTCACTGAATCAATCCGTTTATCATTGGACAGACGGATAACCAGATCATTTTTTTCATAGCCAGCAGGATAAAGCAGATCAAGTTCAATCTTGGTCCCGTCCTTGGATTTCCCGATCTTTACATTCAGCACCTTAACCTTATCCTCATTGAGTTTATGAAACAACTCTGTAATAACGGCGTCGTAATGGGATGTGTTGATTTTCAGCATGCACCGGTAAGGTTCCTTGGACAAAAATGGGACATCGTGGAGCAGAACCTGTATCATAATCAACAGAAACGCGGAACCACAGCCCAGATAATAAGCACCGGCTCCTACCGCCATTCCCACTCCTGCAGTTGCCCAGATCCCGGCAGCAGTAGTCAGTCCGCTGACTGAATTGTTCTTTACAAAAATAACGCCCGCTCCCAGGAAACCAATTCCCGATACAATCTGGGCGGCGATTCTGGAGGCATCAAACTTGGGAATATCCTGAAAGCCGTACTTGGATACAACCATCATAAGAGCGGCTCCCATCGCCACAATGGCATGGGTTCTCATTCCAGCCCCTTTATTCCGGTTTTTTCTTTCGTATCCGATTAAATATCCTGAAAAACCGGCCACGACGATTCGTAAAAGCAAACTGGTCTGATAGACCAGGTCATAACGCTCCACCCAGCCAATCACCATCTGTTCCAATTGATACATGACAACTCCTCTTTTCTGTAATGAACTATATCTATTAAAATATGCTATTAATTTAACATGTTTAACCGGAAACGTCAGCGCAGAAATTGCTTTTTCCATGCTGGTTACTATGCACTTTTTGTACTTTTTACGGTCAGGATAATAATTTAAGGAAGGTAACAGAAACTACTTCCAGTCTTTACGGACAAAAGATCGTATGCCTATCATAAAATAGGCGAAAAATGTGATCAGAAGAATTAATATATATGTAGTTGGTTCCACTTGCGGAGAAAGATTTATCCCTTGTGGAAACATGGCGTAATACGGGGCGGAAAATGGGAACCATGCCCCAAGTGAAGCAGGAAGCCCTGTCAAAACAATATTGGGAATTACAGAAAAAATGCAAAGCAATAGTGCAACGCCAAAAGATTGAAAGCGGGTAGCCAGCCAAACCTGTAACATAGCAAGAGGAAAACAGGCCAGCCAGCCACCTATGATCCCCTGCAAAATACATTTCCATGGAATCATACCCTCTACATAAATTATACTTCCCGTTATTAAATATTCTGCCAGGAACAAAACCTGCATCAAAGCAATCAAAGTAATTAAAGCTAATAATTTGGACAGGATCACTTTAAAACGCGGATAGGGCATTGTAAGTAACTGCTTCCAGCCTCCATCTTTATGTTCATAAAAGCATAGAAGCGCAGCAAAAATACCTGTGAAAAGAGGCAAAAAAAACATACCATGAAAAGATACTGCCTGAAAATAAAGTGTCGTCCAATTATAGGGAAAATAGTAGGACAAAGACTTTGTATTGCCCGCAGCGAGAATCCATGTTAAAACACCTTCTAATAAAATTATGCTAAGAATAAAGAGCCATTTTATTTTTTGATACTCCGAATAAAGTAATTTATACATACTGTACTCTCCTATTTTATTTCTAAAGAACAAAATCCCATAGCACCTGCTACAAACAAAATCAGACCTGATCCCATAGCGATAGCAATCCATGTCGTATACCCTCCAATGAATGGGCTTGACATAGAAGGATATGACCAGGGAAGGATGTATAAAACATCATACTGCGTAATTCGAGGCAAGAAGAGGCTTGATATTGCACCAGTCACACCCAAACCAAGTGGAAGTGTTTGATTGGGTATGGAAATGGAAAGAAATAACTGGATAGATAGTACAGGAAACGAAGCCGCTAAACAGCCAAAAATCTGTTTCACTAAAAATGAAAATGGCAGAATTTTATTTGTATACAAAGACCATACCAGGCAGAAACCACCTAAGACCAGAATGCTGTACCAAAGCATCAGAAGAATAACCCAGACTGCTTTTGTAAAGTAAAAAGCCATACGGTTTACTGGTGAGGCAAAAAGAAATTTGAGACCCTGGGATTGATGTTCTGTTTCAGATACCATGCTGCAAAGCAGCGATATTGTTAGCAGCATACTAAAAGACAAAAACATATAAATAATATTTAAGCCTGCATATATTCCTGAATCCCCTTGCCTGAAATATAAATACCACTCCAGACAAGTGAATAAAATTAATACCACAGCACTAACAGAAGGGACAATATAGCAAATTTTCCTTGTCTTATAAAACTCTGCAAAAAATAACCGTTTCATCATAAACTACCATCCATGCCAGTCAGGTTCAGGAAGATGTCTTCTAAAGAAACCGTTAATTCCTGCATATGCTGTATGGAAAAAGATTGAAGAATATTGAACACTCTTGCCTGATCTATTTCATCCGATAAAGATATAAGCAGTTCTCCCTCCTGTAAAACTACATCGGCACCAGCAGCCGACAGTACGCGGAATGCCTCTTGCTGATTTTCAATCCGCACCAAAAGTCTGGTCGTACTTTTTTTCTCCAGTTCCTGTATACTGTCTTGAAAAATGAGCCTGCCATTTTGTATAATCCCAATTTCATCTGCTATAGTCTGAATTTCACTTAAAATATGGCTGGATAAAAAAATGGTAATTCCTTGTTGATGGCAAAGCGATAACATTAAGTTACGAATTTCCTGAATGCCTGCCGGATCAAGACCATTCATGGGCTCGTCTAAAATAAGCAGTTTCGGTCTGCGGATTAATGCCTGCGCAATACCAAGACGCTGCTTCATACCGAGGGAGTAGCCTTTTACCGTTTGCCTGGCAAAAGGAGATAACCGTACAATGTCAAGGAACTCGTCAATATCCTTCTCAGGCAAATCCAAAAGCATGCAGATTATTTTCAGATTTTTATATGCTGACAGATGTCCATAGTAAGAAGGACCTTCCACCAGTGATCCAACATTTCTCAGAATCTTTTCACGATCCCGTTGCAAAGATTGTCCCATAATCCGTATAGAGCCCTCATCCCCACGAATTAAGCTGAGGAGCATACGAATTGTTGTGGTTTTTCCTGCACCGTTTGCTCCTAAAAAACCGTAAATTTTTCCTTTTGGAACCCGTAAATTAATATGATCTACAGAAACATGTTGACCATAACGACGTGTCAACCCATCCGTTTCGATAATATATTCAGACATAAGAGACCCTCCTGTATTTTTCTTTCTGACAGGAGTATACATAATTACTCTAACTTCCAGGTAAACAAAAGTAAAATGTATATAAAATCGTTCAATTAAGTAAAATAGGCAGTTCAAAAAATATAAAGCTGCCTTGCCCTATCGTACTTTCAGCGTGAATTGACCCATTATGCAGTTCGATAAATTGTTTGGCTATGGACATACCAAGCCCCGATCCTTCTGTAGGACGGTCTGTCGGCGTTCCGCGGTAATAAGTGTCAAAAAGCTTACTTTTTGTTTCTTCATCCATCCCATTTCCATTATCTTTAACTTTAATTAAAAGATTGTTTTGTTGTTTTCCCACAGATACGTTGATTTCTGTTTCAGGGGGATTGTGTATAATTCCGTTAATAAGAATATTCTGCAGGGCTCTCTGTATCAAAGTCGTATCTATCACCATAGATAAGCCATCCAAGTCTGAATCAAAAGAAAACATGTAATCAGAAAATTGCTGAGAGTTTGCAATATCTAATACGCAATTGCGTATAAATCCAACAACTTCCACTTCTGTTTTGTGCACAATAATTTTTCCATCCTTCGATTGAAAAGAAAGATTGAGATCATCAATTAAATCTTTTATATGCCTGGATTTTTCCTCTATTTTTCTACCAAAATCTATTATCTCTCCGTCCTCCCACTTGTAGTCCTGTGCGGATATCATAGAGGCATACCCCTGAATATAGGTCAGCGGAGTTTTTAAATCATGTGTTATTCCAGCAAGCCATTCCCGTCTGCTTTTTTCCAGTGCTACCTGATCAGCCTCACTTTGTTTCAGTTTATTGCTTAAGCTGTACATCTGCTGCAAAAGTTCTCTGTACAAAAACCGCGACCATCTGCTGAGCAGAAAATTTCCGCCATGAAAACAACTGTCCGGTTCGTTAAAATTCCCTCCATCCAATGATTGTATCCAATGAATCACATATAAAACAGGTCGTAAAACAAATATAAAAAACAGGCTTGCAACAAGAACAGCCGAAAGAAAAATAGCTGTGTGGCGCATGTTTTCTTCATTTGCTAAACCTATCAGAGGACATACCTTATGCAGAAATAAAAACAATCCCATAAATACGCGGACACTGAGCAGGTAAACAACTAAAGGGATGATCATTAGCAGCAAAACTTTTCCTATTGTCCGAAAGACACTTCTCATTACAGTGCCTCCTTTTTATGAGGAATAAATTTATACCCCAATCCCCGAATATTGTGAATATATTTTACTTTATCTGTTTCAGGTTCTATTTTTTTTCGTATCCTGGAAATATGCATAACAACGGTTTTTTCATCTCCAAAATTTATCTGTTCCCATACATTTTCATATAATTGTGAAGTCGTAAATATCCTGTTGGGATGTTCTGCAAAATATAGCAGTAAGGAGTATTCAAGTGCAGTAAACTCCAAAACACTTCCATCTTTTTTAACCTCACAAGAATTCTTATTTATGCTGAAATCCTGGAATTCCAGCATGTTACTTTGATCAATTTGAGAATACAAGTGCTGGTGTCTCAGTTGTACCTTTATTCGTGCGGTCACCTCCATTGGGTTAAAAGGCTTGGTAATATAATCGTCCCCTCCCATTGCAAAACCGGTCAGCTTATCATAATCAGATGTTTTGGCTGTTAAAAAAAGCACTGGTACATCTGTTTTTTTACGCAGTTCCATACAAAACTCCAGTCCGTTAACATCTGGAAGCATGACATCTAATACAATAAGTCTGGGATTGAATTCCTGAATTAGCTGAGATGCAGCCTTGCCTGTCTGTGCTTTTTTAATATTACGAAATCCTTCTTTTTTCAAAACAATTTCCAGCATATCTAAAATTCCTTTTTCATCATCCACCAAAAGAATACATTCTTCCATTTTCATTCTCCTTCCTAAATCAACAGTCCATATAACAATATCACAGTATTTTTTACAATGAAAGTAATAAAAAGGGAAGGTTATGGATTGCCAAAGGATGCATAAAAAAATCGGCAGGCAGTAAGTACTCACTGCCTGCCGATACATACGAACAATTTTACCACAGTTTGAAAATGTCCTCCGCGGGAAACACAGCGGATCTTTCCATTTACATTGTAATTTCGGAGATTTTAACCGGTCTGTGCTCTTCAACAGATTTCTTCGCTGCGATTCCCATTAATACCGGTTTTAAACCATCTAATACGCCAAGAGGAGTGTCTGTATTATTCTCAATGGCCTGGATAAAGCAGTTCACTTCTTTTGCAAAGGACTGCATATAACGCTCTAAGAAGAAGTAAAGAGGTTTCTCGCCAGTCACACCGTCAGCAGTGCTTAAAACTGCACTGGATTCTGTGTCATTGGTGGTTGCAACCATACCCTTGGAGCCAAATACTTCTGCTCTCTGGTCATAGCCGTAAGCTGCTTTTCTGGAGTTGTCGATTACAGCAATTGCGCCGTTCTCCATCTTGATGGTGATTACAGCAGTATCCACATCGCCAGCTTCTCCAATGGCAGGATCAACTAAAACTGCAGACTGTACATAGATCTCTTCTGCATCACATCCAGCCAGATAACGTACCATATCAAAATCATGAATGGTCATATCAAGGAACATACCGCCGGATACAGCTGCATATTCTGCGCTGGGTGGCTCAGGATCTCTGGAAGTCACTTTGATAATATGGGGATCGCCAATTTTTCCTGCTGCAACTGCATTTCTCACTGCTTCAAAGTTGTGGTCAAAACGGCGGTTAAAGCCTACCTGATATTTTACCTTGCTATCCTTTAATGCATCAATTACCTCTTTGATCTTATCTACGTCATGATCAATTGGCTTCTCGCAGAATACATGCTTTCCAGCCTTAATTGCTTCTACAGAGATAGGAGAATGAGTGTTTGTAGAGGAGCAGATTAAAACTGCATCGATCTCTGGATCTGCCAGAATTTCTTTATAATCCTTGGTTGTATTGGATACACCCATGCTCTTTGCCCAGTTTGCTGTTTCCTCGTTCATAAATGGGTCAGCGATTGTCTTAATTGTTGCGTTCTTAACGATATTGCAGATGCTTGCGGTATGAACCTTTCCGATTCTGCCTGCTCCGATAATTCCTACGGTTACCATAATATTCTTCTCCTTTTATCCTTTAAATTAAAGACCTGTCTTTTCAGCAATGAATTTTCTTGCACGGATTGCATATTCTAACGGATTGGCCTTAGCCGGATCCTGCTCTGCTTCCACTACCATATATCCCTCATAAGCTGCATCTTCCAGCACCTTGAAGATTGGCTCAAACTCTACACAGCCATCGCCTGGAATGGTGAATGCGCCTGCACGTACGCCTGCCAGGAAGCTCATCTTCTCTTCTCTCACCTGTTTCACTACTTCCGGACGGATATCTTTTAAATGAACATGTTTAATACGCTTGATGTGCTTTGTTACCATCTCAACCGGATTCTCTCCGCAGTAAGCGAAGTGGCCGCTGTCAAAAAGCAGACTTACGTATTCCGGATCTGTATGTTCCATCATGCGGTCTGTCTCAGCAGCTGACTGAACTACGGTTCCCATATGATGGTGGAATGTTAATGCCACGCCGTATTTTTCCTTGGACAGCTTGCCAAGACGGTTTAAGCCTGTGCACAGAAGATCCCATTCTCTGTCGTCCATCTCATGCTTTCCTTCGAAAACCGGCTGGTCCTGAATTCCCTGTGTGCTGTAGCTCTGCTCGGAAACACCTACTACCTTTGCGCCCATGGCAGCTAAGAAAGCTACGTGTTTCTCAAACTCAGCCTCAGTCTCTTCGTAAGGTTTGCTGATTAAGAATGTGGAAAACCATGCATTGCAGATCTCAACCCCTCTTAATTCCAGAGCCTTCTTTAAAACCTCCGGATCTTTGGGGTATTTATTACCCACTTCAGAACCGGTAAATCCTGCAAGTGCCATTTCGCTGACACACTGCTCGAAGGTATTCTCCTTACCTAAATCCGGAAGATCATCGTTTGTCCATGCAATTGGTGCAATTCCTAATTTAACTTTCTCCTTGTTTAACATTTTTGCTTCCCTTCCCTGTCTTTTCATATTTTTATACCGCTGGTTTCGCGGCGATTAACCCCTGTGTTATTAAAACTCGGCATCATGCAGCCACACGTATCGTTCATCTTCGTTGCGGTCAGTCTGATTCCATGGATTGCCCTCCAGATGGCGGATCATCCAACAGGTATACATCTGGTATCCCGGAGCCACTGCCTGGGGATGAAGTTCCCCTCCCGGAATTGCGGAAAAGCTTCCATCTGTGCTTTTAAATACCTGGTCGCCTACAAAGCTGGCACCAAATCCTTCCGGGTGGTCAAAAAGGAAATAGTAGGTCTCCGGCTGTGGATGTCTGTGAGGAAGATAACCGGACCAGTTCCCCCGGTCATTTAAAACCTCTCCTAAAACCATATTGGAGTAAGGAGCGATCTCTATGTCAAAAATGGTATTCACCCGACGTTTTGCCACATTGCCAAACTTGCCCACAGAAGAATACTTCCATGGTGCATCTTCGGGCTGATACAGTTTTGCTTCAAAGGTTCTTTTATTTTCTGCTGACTGGACTAAAATTTCTGAATCCTCTTTTGCTTCCACGGAAATCTCTGTTCCTGCACAGCCATGCAGACACCATGGTCCCTCCGTAAAAACATCAATTCTTGAGGCTTCCTGCTCCACATTGCCGCCACGGTATACGATCTTTCCCTTTAAAAGAAGCACAGCAGTTTCTTCTTCCTCTTTTAAAAAGGTTCTGGTTTCCCCGGCTTTCATGCGGTAAACACGAATGTCCATGTTCATTTCCTTATACTCATTGGTATAAGTTGTTAAAATCTTTTCTCCGGACTCATCAAATTCCGGATATCCGAATACCTGACTCATATTTTCTTCCTTTCCGGTCATATCCGGCCGTTTAATACTTTCTTGCTGCGTTTCTGCCTTCCATGACTCTTCCAAACGCTTCGTTTACGCTGGTTTTTTCAGACGTATCAGCAAGTCCCACATTCCACCAGGATTCATATCCGTCGGACATGGTCTTCGGAATTACCTTTAAGTCAAACAGGCAGGCTCTCTCCTGGCTCTTGGCATCATTCAATGCATCTTCCAGTTCTGCAATGGTACGGCAGGTATAAGTCTTTAATCCATAACCTTCTCCCACCTTTGCATAGTCAACAGGAATTAAATCGCCGGTTGGTTTTTTCCCGTCTGTATAGCGGTACTCTGTTGCAAGGCTTCCAATTCCATGGTTCATCTCCAGGTTGTTGATACATCCAAAACCGCAGTTATCAAAGATCAGGATATTGACTTTTTGTCTCTCCTGCATAATTGTCATAATTTCACTGTGCAGCATCTGAAAACTGGAATCGCCGACTACGCAGTAAACCTCATGTTCCGGCTCTGCAAATTTAACGCCCAGAGTTGCTGCCACTTCATATCCCATACAGGAATATCCATACTCGGCATGATATCCGCCCCGCTTGTCAGTGGTCCACATACGCTGCATACAGCTTGGAAGGGAACCTCCTGCCGTAATGATTGTGGCATCTGCATCAATCACTCTTCTGATTGCTGCCAGTGCTGCGGTCTGGGTGATCTTACCATTGGTCAGACGGACAAATTCCGGAATCGTTCTTGGATCTCTGGCTTTGATAATGGGTTCGAAATCATCTCCTGTATACTCAATGCTGCCCAGGCGAACCATCTCTTCATCCCACTTTTTCTTTGCGTCTGTGATCTCATTGCGGTACTGGGATACATACTGTTTTTCTCTCAGCTTTTCTGTCAGTGCCTCTACGGTTACTTTTGCATCTCCCACTGCCATGGATGCATCCATTTTATAGGCATGGAATCTGCTGTTATTTATAGTAACAAATTTCACATTTTCTCTTTTAAACAGCCACTTGGAGCTGGTGGTAAAATCGCTGAGTCTGGTTCCAATGGCGATTACCACATCTGCATCCTTTGCAATGACATTGGAGGCATAAGTACCGGTTACTCCAATTCCTCCAAGACAGTAGGGATGGCTGGATTTGCAGGCGCTCTTTCCAGCCTGGCTCTCTCCAAAGGGAATCTTAAATTCTTCACAGAATTGTTCTACCACTTCTCCTGCATCTGAGTAACGAACTCCTCCGCCTACAATCACGATGGGTTTCTTCGCTTCTGCAATGATTTCAGCAATTTCTTCCAGTTCTTCTTCCACTGCAACAGGTCTTGTAATCTTATGAACCCGTTTTTTAAAGAAATACTCCGGATAATCAAAGGATTCTCCCTCTACATCCTGACAGAGGGAAATACAGCAGGCTCCTGTCTCTGCCGGATCTGTGAGCACCCGCATGGCATTAATTAAGGCGCTCATAATCATCTCAGGTCTGGTAATTCTGTCCCAGTACTTGCATACCGGTTTAAATGCATCGTTGGTGGTGGTGGCAAGGCTGCTGCTCTGCTCTAACTGCTGAAGCACCGGATCAGGCTGTCTGGATGCGAAGGTGTCCGCAGGAAATACCAGCAATGGAATGTTATTGACAGTTGCAGTAGCACAGGCTGTCACCATATTGGCAGCTCCAGGTCCTACTGAGGAAGCACAGGGAATAATTCTTCTGCGTTGGTTCTGTTTGGCAAATGCAATGGCTGTATGGCACATCCCCTGCTCGTTTCTTCCCTGAAGAACCCGAAGCTGTCCCGGATTCGTGTCCAGAGCCTCTCCCAGACCAACTGCAATTCCATGGCCGAAGATTGTAAAAAAACCTTCAACAAACTTAATTTCTGTTCCATCCACTGAAACATACTGGTTATCCAGGAACTTTACAAGTGCCTGTGCTGTTGTCATTCTTATTGTTTTTGACATGTTCCGCTCTCCTTTATATTTTTATACACGGGCGATCATCTCACCGAATTTTTCCTTTTCCTCTTTTATAAATGCATGCACTTCCTCTGGTGTGGGAAGAGAGTCCGAGCAGTTATTGCTCTTTACCATCATGGACGCTTCTGCAGAACCAAATTCCAGGCAGTCAATAATATCCCAGCCCTGATACAGACCATACAGGAAACCGGAACCATATCCATCTCCGCCTCCAAAGCCCTTTCTTGCCTCTACCGGGAACGGTTTTATGGAAAATGACTGGCCATCCCGGGTATATGCGGTAGACCCCTTCATACCATGCTTGATTACCACAATTGCTGCATGGTATCCCTGCCATAAAGCAGCACTTTCTTCATCTGTCATACCAGGTTTAATCAGCTTTTCTGTCAGATCAAATTCTTCTCTTGATCCCATAATAATATCCGCTTCTTTTGCAACCGTTGAGTAGTAAATAGATAACTCATCTGTATTTTTCCAGTTATATGCCCTGTAATCAATGTCAAATATAATTCTTACATCGTTTCTCTTAGCCAGCATCACAGCCTTAAGAGCCGCTTCTCTTGATGGGCTCTCTGCAAGTGCAGTACCTGAAATTAAAATGGCTTTTGCCTTTTTAATATATTCTTCGTCAATGTCTTCCACACTCAGCTGCAAATCAGCAATGCAGTTTCGATACATCAGAATGCTGCTTTCGCTGGAGGACAGCATCTCTGTAAACGTAAGTCCCAGTTTTTCTCCGTTTTTACATTTGGTAATGTGGGAGGTATCAATTCCCTGTTCATTAAAATAATCCACTACAAATTCGCCGAACTGGTCATCGGATACTTTTCCAAGAAATCCAGCTTTCATTCCATGTCTTGTCACGCCTACGGCAATGTTGGCAGGAGAACCGCCTACAAATTTTTCAAACATGTGAACCTTTTTAAGCGGCTTAAACTCTTCCTTCACCTGCTCATTGTAAGCAGGGTTAAAATCAATGGCCACTCTGCCAAGAAGTATTAAATCAAGCTCTCTGGCTTCGTTAAATTTTATATATTCCATCGTTACACCTCTCCCATCTGTTTGCGTGCTTTTTCGCTCATCTCATGTGCCTACATTATACCACGCACGCAGTCCGCGTGCAAGTGATTTCGCTTACTTAATAAAAAAAATCAGGATCTGTTTTTTATCCTGAACAGACCCCTGATTCCATGGTGATTTTAAATATTGTATTTTGTTTTAATAATAATATCCGTGTAAAAAAATTCCTGCCCTTTTCCGCTTCCAGCCTGCATGATATCCGTAAGGATGAACAGGGCGCGGTACCCTTGTGTATAACCATTCTGGTCAATGAGAAAATCAGCGATTCCTTCTTCCAAAGCCCTGATATTACCCGTGGTCAGATCATAGATAATAATATGGGGCTTTTTTTCCAGCTTCAGCTCTTCAAACGCCTTTTTTACGCCCCCCTGGCCTCCTGAGAATATCACCGCACCCTGGAGATCCGGATAAGCAGTCAGAGTGTTGACAAGGATTTTTTCCACCTCTTCCTTTTCGTCAAAGCTGCTCTGTACTCCCACAAGCTCAAGCCCCGGAAACGTCCTCTTTATCTCATCCACAAACCCATCCACACGCATACTGTTAACACTATTCCCAAAATATCCAGTAATAGCGAGAATCTTTCCCTGTCCGCCGGTGAGCATTCCCATAAGCCCAGCAGCCGTGCGTCCGCTCCGTTTGTTGTCCTGACCCACAAAACAGCTTCGTTTTGTCCCTACAATATCCGTATTAAAAGTCACCACCGAGATTCCCTGCTCAATCAGGGAATTAATTTTATCCCTTATTTTATCACACTCCACAGGCATGATTGCAATTCCTGAGACCTTGTTTTTTTCCAGCCTTTCAATGGCTGCAAGCTGCTCTTCCTCGCTCACAGTAACACACTCTTCCATTACAAAGACGATTCCTCTTTTTTTCAATTCTTTTTGTGCATCTTCTAACCCTTTTCTGATGGGAATCATAAATGACGATTTAGCCAGCTGGGTTACTATGCCGATTTTAACCGATTCCTTTTTTACTGCCGTCTTTTCTTTTTTCGGCACATAACCGATTTCGTCTGCAATCTGAAAGATCCGCTCTTCCACTTCCTTGTCAATCCGCCCCCGTTTATTTAACGCGCGGTCAACAGTACCTCTGGACACACCTGCCCGCTCTGCTATTTCCCGAATCGTTCCCGCCATCTGTTCTCTCCTTTAAGCAATTCACTTCACCAATCATATCACACATAAAAATAGCACGCAAGTGTATGCGTGCTATTTTTTCAATAAAAACAACTTTTAGATTGTTCCATCCCAGGTATTAACAGCTGTGGACTCTCCGGTTTCTTCGTCGAACCATCTGGTGGTAACTACTTTATTCTCTGTATAGAATCTGAAACCATCTTTTCCTAAGCAGTGAAGGTCTCCGATAAATGACAGCTTATTGCCGTTGAATGGGAACATGCCAACCGGTACCGGAATTCCTACGTTGATACCAATCATACCGCCGTCTGTATGTCTTGCAAACTCTCTTGCATAGCGACCGTTCTGTGTAAAGATAACAGATCCGTTGGCAAATGGATTGGCATTCATAACTGCAAGTCCTTCCTCGAAGGTCTTTACTCTCTTAATGCAAAGTACCGGTCCGAAGATCTCTCTTTCGCCTACGCTCATTTCAGGAGTAACATGATCAAGAATTGTTGGCCCTAAGTAGAATCCGTTTTCAAATCCTTCTACTACCACATCACGGCCGTCCAGTACCACCTTGGCACCCTCTGCGATTCCTGTCTCAATCCATTTTACAACGGAATCTTTGTGTGCCTGATTGATAACCGGTCCAAGATTTGTGGTTTTGTCATAAGCTGGTCCCACTTTTAACTTTTTAGCCTGTGCTACGATTTCTGCTACAAGTGCATCCGCAATTTCTTCCTGAACAACGACTACCGGAAGAGCCATACATCTTTCACCAGCACAGCCAAATGTGGAGTTAATGATACCTGCTGCCACACGTTTAACAGGAGCATCTTTTAATACAAGAGCATGGTTCTTGGCTTCGCAAAGAGCCTGAACTCTCTTTCCTGTTGCTGCAGCTGTGGAATAAATGTGCTTTCCAACCGATGTGGAACCTACGAAGGTAATTCCCTTAACATCATCGTGTGTAAGAAGAATCTCTGCTTCGTTTCTGGAGCAGGTAACGATATTAATTACGCCGTCCGGAAGTCCTGCTTCTTTGTACAGCTCAGCAATACGCATGCTGGACTGAGGAGTAAAGGAAGCTGCTTTTAATACGATGGTGTTACCGCAGGCGATACACATAGGAGTCATCCAGCCCATTGGAATCATCGCCGGGAAGTTAAATGGTACGATACCTGCAAATACACCCAGAGGCATACGGTATAATACTGTGTCAAATCCGCTGGAAGCGTCCATTAAACTTTCTCCCATCATCAGTGACGGAGCGCTGATGGCCTGCTCAGTTCCTTCTTTTGCTTTCAGCACATCACCCTGAGCTTCTTCCCAGTTTTTACCGTTTTCTTTCGCTACCAGCATGGTCAGTTCATCCATATGCTCGATCAGTAAATCTCTCAGCTTATAAAGAATCTGAACTCTTTTAATAACCGGAGTTGCTGACCAGGATGGAAATGCTGCTTTCGCTGCTGCTACAGCCTCTTCCACTTCATCCGGAGTACAGCATGGTACTTTCGCAATCACTTCACCAGTGCTTGGGTCAAAGGCATCTGTATACTTCGTTGTTTTAGATTCCTTCCACTGACCGTTTACAAAATACTTTAATGTTTTTACTTCTCCCATCTTTCTATCCTTTCCTTTCTTAGCTGTTTTATATATTTAATAGTTAATATGATAGCGGCTCTACGCAGTTAAAGATCCTGATATGCTGTTTCACATTCTCATATACTCCCTGGACCATGGCTTCATTCAATCCAAAGTAATCATGTCTGCCTTCTGATTTCAAATACTTTTCAGCTTCTCTGGTGAGACTGTCAAAGCTGGCTGTTGCAATGTTGATCTTTCGGATTCCTAGTCCAACCGCTTTTCTGAAGTCTTCCGGAGTAATACCGGTTCCGCCGTGCAGTACCAGGGGAACATCTGTCTTTTCATCAATTGCCTTTAAAACATCAAATGCCAGTCTGGGTGCAACCGGATAGTTGCCGTGGGCATTGCCGATGGCTACTGCCAACGCGTCCACACCTGTCCTCTCGCAAAATACTTTCGCATCTTCCGGATTGGTGCAGCGGATTCCATCATCTGTGCTCCCATCTTCACTACCGCCTACAAGACCAAGTTCCGCTTCCACGGTGGCCCCATATTCTTTTGCCAGACGGGCTGCTTCTAAGGTTTTGTTAATGTTCTCTTCAAAGGGAAGTGTAGAGCCGTCCATCATGACTGAGGTAAATCCATATTCCAGAGCCTGTCTCAGCACACCAATGGTCTTGCCGTGATCCAAATGAACTGCAACCTCTACCTTTGCGTTCCTTGCAGCTTCTACCATCATAGGCCCCATGAGTGACAGCGGGGAATGTGGCAGACGGACTTCTGCAATCTGTAAGATAATGGGAGTGTTCATTTCTTCAGCTGCCTTTATGGCACCTTTTATCATCTCTAAATTACCAACACTGAATGCTCCCACCGCCCGATTTTGCTCTGATGCCTGATTTAGCAAATCTTTCATTTTTACTAATCCCATGTCCTGTTTCCTCTCTCTTCCTCCCTTTATGAGTATGTTTTGATTTTGTTTTTGTAATGTGTTGGTTATATTCTAACACCTTAATCGAGAACGGTCAAGATCTACAGAAAAATTTTTTTCTTAATTTGGTGATCTATTGGTGATTTCTTGATATTTTTGCTTGTGTCTGATATAATAGGTCAATAACAGCAGAACAATGGAACCGCCATATAAGGAGTACAAGCTATGAGAATTTCCCGAATTGAACAATTAGAGCAATATATACTGGAGCACAAATCCGCATCCATCGATACCCTGTGCGAATTATTTCAGATTTCCAAAAACACGCTGCGCCGGGATCTGGAGGTGCTTGTGGGTAGAGGAACTGTGGAAAAGGTTTATGGAGGTGTGATTGCCTCAGAAAATATCCCTCCAATCCCAGATCTCGTCACATTTCAGGACAGAGCCAGCCGCAATTTTTTAAGCAAACAGAGAATTGCATCTCTTGCCGCTTCCTTTGTGCGGGACAGAGATATCATATTCATTGACAGCGGAACCACTACCATGAATATTGTAGACTTTCTTACTCATTTAAATACAGTCACTGTCATAACAAACAGCGTTCAGGTCATTAACAAATCCATGAATTATCCCAATATTGACTTAATCGTGCTCCCAGGCACGTTAAAAAGGGATACGGCTTCTCTGACCGGCAGCTCCTGTGTGGAATATTTAGAGGATTATAATATTGTGCGTGCATTTATGGCATGTACCGGTATTTCCGTGGAATCAGGAATCTGTAATGCATCAACGGATGAGTACAACATAAAAAAAGCAGCATTAAAAAAAAGCCAGAAGCATTATCTTCTGGCGGATTCTTCCAAGTTTGGCCGGGCATCTCTTATGACCTATGGAGATATGAATCAGTTTGATTATATTTTAACGGAAAAGATGCCGGAAGACGCATTCTGCTCCTATTGCAAAGAGCAAAACTGCGCCATTTCCGTTGCTTCTTATGAAGATTAAATCGTGATTTCCTGGGAGTGACTTAAGGTAACATCCTGCTTGTAGAACGGTCTCATACTTTCCGCCACCTGGATCTTTACATGCTCAAACCGGATATCCCTGGCATACTCCGCGTAAATTCCCGATATTTTAGTACGAATCAGTCCATCTCCCTGGCAGGGGCGGATATCATATCCCTCAATCTCCCAACGGGAGTTTTTCTCCAGAGTGAGGTGGATGTTTTCAAAACTCACGTCTTCAATATAGTTATCTTCACTTCCCCGGATAAAGATTCCATTTTCACCCTTGCAGCTGATATTCTCAAACCGCACATTTTTGATTTTTCCGGCCTTTACACCCGGCTTTCTGTCATGGGCTGTAATGCAGATCGGTTCTGCCCTTCCCCACCACTCATGGGAGAAGCGGCGTGTTTCAATGGTGATATTGGAGAATACCACATTCTCTACATTTCCTCCGTCTCTGATCTGTATGGAGATACCACGGTTGCTTTTACTGATGGTGCAGTTTTCTACGAGAACATTTCTAAAATCACTTTCCCCTTCCGTTCCGAACTTGATCGCAGCACTGGTGGAGATTAAGGTACAGTTTGAGATTACAATATTCTCACAGGGACCGTACTGTTTATAGTCGCCTGAATTTTTTAATACAATTGCATCGTCGCCGCATTCAATGTGGCAGCCGATAATCCGTACATTGGTACAGTGATCCGGATCAATGCCGTCGGAATTAGCCATCTGTAAGTTATTAAGAAGGCGGATTCCCTCAATTAATACATCGTTGCATCCCACCAGATGAACGGTCCAGAATGCGCAGTTTACCAGCTTCACGTCACGGATGGTGAGATGGTTAAATTTTTCTAACAGCATCAGGGGAATTCTGGGATAATAAGTTCCTTCAATGTGATAACCGGAATTATCCCCGTAAAATATGGCCTCATTGGCATCTATGGTACCAAATCCGGTAATTGCCACATTCTCCTGGTCATAACCGTATATAAATGCATGAAATGGTCTGCCATTATATTCACTGTTTAAAAAAGATGGAAGACCGGATTCATGAGCCACGATCTTTCCGCCGTTGGCCAGAGGATAATAATCATTTAAATCATCGCTGGCCTTTAATACTGCTCCCATCTCTAAATGAAACTCTACATTTGATTTAAGAAGAATAGAACCGCTGTTATAGATATATCCGCCGGGAAGGAGTACACGGCCGCCGCCTGCGCCGGTGCATTTGTCAATTGCTTTCTGAATTGCTGCAGCGTCATTTGTTTTCCCATCGCCTTTTGCTCCGAATTCCAATACATTGTAAATCATAATTTCCTCCATTTCCTGTGCCTTAACCAGATTGTACTACTAAACTGCCCAATTATATCAATTTAGACTGACAAATGAAAGGTCTAAACCGAAAAAAATAACAGAGGCGCACAAAAAAGCTGTTTTTTGTACTGCCTCTGCCATATTTTAACCTTTTAATCCAGATGTGCTGATTCCTTCCACCAGATACTTCTGCAGGCTGATAAAGATAATAACTGCAGGCAAAATGGAGAGTGTTGCCATTGCAAACATGGCTCCGTAATCAGAGGAGGAACCTGGATCACAGAACAATTTTAATGCAAGACTGACCGGATACTTTGCAGATTCATTAATGTATAAGAGGGCGGAAAGGAAATCATCCCATCTCCACATGAATGAGAAAATACTTGAAGTAATTAAAGCCGGTGTAATTAAGGGCAGTATAATTCTTGCAAATATACCGTAGTAGGAGCAGCCGTCAATCTTAGCGGCTTCATCAAGTTCCCTGGGAATTCCGTCAATAAAGTTAATCATCAGGTAGATAAAGAAGCCCTGAATTGCAAAATAATAGGGGACAATCAGAGGTCTGTAACTTCCTACCCAA
The DNA here is from genome assembly GCF_002934545.1 of Lacrimispora xylanisolvens. Taxonomy (GTDB): domain Bacteria; phylum Bacillota; class Clostridia; order Lachnospirales; family Lachnospiraceae; genus Lacrimispora; species Lacrimispora xylanisolvens. Next base: position 309,556 of record NZ_PTJA01000001.1, on the reverse strand, counting down.
CCCAGCTTCTGATACCATAAATACTGGGGAATCATTAATACCTGCGCCGGCAGCATCATGGAAAGAAGCATGGCTACGAACAGGAACTTTCTTCCGAAAAATCTGCATCTGGCCAGTCCATATGCCACAAAAGCAGAGGAAAATACCGTACCAAGGGTTGCAACAACAGCAATAAACATGGAATTTCTTAAAAATACAGCAAATCCTGTTTTTGCAAATCCCCTCCAGCCGGTTGCATAATTAGCAAACACAAACTTCTTAGGTATCAGCTGACCTGCTGTGATAAAAATAGTATTGCTCTCCTTAAACGAACTCATGATCATCCAGACAAGAGGGTAAATCATGATCAGACCAAGGCCGCAGACAATGACGTGATAGACGATCCCGCCCATTCTTTTCCTTGTTTTCATGAATATTACACTCCTTCCGTATAGACCCAGAATTTTTTAGTAGCAAATAAGATTAATGTAATCAGACCGATAATCCCCAGCATGACCCATGCCAGTGCGGCACCGTAACCGGTATTGTAAAACTCAAAGGATTGCTGGTACATATAAACGGTGTAAAACAAAGTGGAATTCAGGGGTTTCCCCTGTGTAATAATAAAGCACTGAGTAAATGCCAAAAATCCATTGATGGTCTGCATCACCAGATTAAAAAATATGGTGGGTGTCAGAAGAGGAAGTGTGATCTTAAAAAACTGGGAAAAACGGTTTGCTCCGTCCACTCTCGCGGCTTCATAAAGCGTAACCGGAATCTGTTTTAGCGACGATAGGAAGATCAGCATGGAAGAACCAAACTGCCAGACAGCCAGTATAATCAGGGTCCAGATGGCTGTATTTACATTTCCAAGCCATGGGAAACTGGTTTTTATTCCAATAATCCGAAGCAGCTGATTTACCACTCCGTCAGTTGCAAATATACGCTTCCACAGAATCGCCACCGCCACCGAACCACCGATAATAGACGGAAGATAGTAGGCCGCCCGGTAGAATGCCGTAGCTTTTGTAGTCCTAAACAGAATAAGTGCTACAATCAGGGCAAATACCAGACGCATGGGAACCGATACAAATGCAAAATAAAAGGTGACTCCGATGGTCTTTAAAAACACCGGATCATCCGTAAACATCTTTATGTAATTTTTCATTCCTACAAAGACTGGCGGTGCCAGAATATTGTAGTCGCAAAAAGAATAATAAAGGGACAGCCCCATGGGAACTACCATGAACATGAGAAATCCTATGCTAAACGGAAGGCTGAATACGAATCCTGCCGTACTTTCCCTGTTCATAAAATGTCTGAAGCTTTCCCTCTTTTTTTCTTTCATATACGTCCCCTCCGTTCACATATCACTGCTCTGATTGAAAACGGGGCAGAGCGTTCTCTGCCCCGAATATTACCGGTAATTATTTCTGGCTCATGATCTTATTGGCACTGTTATAGAATTCCTCAGCAGCTGCTTTTGAATCAAATGTACCATAGCAAAGCTGCTCCTGAACCTGATTTAACAGATTAAATACCTCACTTGCTCCATCTGGCTGGGGAGGATTGATCGGTGAACTGTTAGGTGTTACAACTTCGTTGATATAGCGGATGATCTCCTGGTTGATGGCATCCATCTTGGGTGAAAGCTCCTGCGCAATCTTGCTGGATGCAGGAACGCCTCTTTCGCCTAAAAGAATATTATTTGCATCGCTTGAATTAATCAGATAATTTAACACTTTCACTGCTTCATCCGGATTCTTGGTATGAGCTCCGATGGAGAAGAACTGGCTGGATTTTAAGTAGCCGGACTTCTTGGGATCAGGAGAGGGCCAGGTAGTCATGCCAATGGTCACACCTTCCGGAGCAGCGTTCTGAACTGCTGTCAGCTGGTTGGAGTTTGCAAATGCACACCAGGACATGGTTTCCGGACTGGAACCGTTTACAAGTGGATCCTGCTCCACAGAACCAATGGAGATTTCTGCAAATACACCCGGATCGATGAGCCATCCCTCTTTTAAGCCGGTCTCATACATCTGGAAGAACGGAATGTAGCTCTCTGCTGTTCCGCCCATCTTCTTATCACCGAATAAAACCACATCGTATGCTCTCATAAAATAGTCCAGATAAGTCTGGGCTGTGCCGTAAACAATTGACGTCTTATATCCCGTTTTTTCATAAACCTGACGGCATACTGCCTCGAAGTCGTCAATGGTCATATAGTCCTTAATTGTAATACCGTTCTTATCAAGTAACGTCTTGTTATACATCATGGCAGGAGAGTTAATACCTGCGCAGATTGCATAAACTCCTCCGTCCACGGTACCGGAAGCCATGGTGTTTTCCGAAATATTGGATACATCCAGGGTTCCCTTTTCAATATAAGGCTTTAAATCAACTAACAGGTTGTTCTTTACATACTGATCTATGTACATGTAATCCATCTGAACAAGATCAGGAAGTGACTGGCCTGCTGCCGATGTAGCAAGCTTGTTCCAGTAATCAGACCACTCGGAAAACTGTCCTTCAATGGTTACTCCTTTATTCTGCTCGGAATAAAGGTCTAAAGCTGCCTGTGTTCTCTCATTTCTGACCTGGTTCCCCCACCAGCTCATAGTAAGTTTTACATCTCCGCTTCCACCGGAGGCTTCCTTAGAAGGAGCTGCCGTGGTTGCCTGTGTGGTTGCAGGTGCCTGGGCTGCAGCTGTGGTAGCACTTGCAGAACTTCCTCCGCATCCTGCCAGAGTAGCTGCCGCCATACAGCATGACATCAGTAATGCAATTTTTTTCTTCATAATACCTTCCTCCTTAAAATTAATTACTCATCTTAGGTAGCTTTATTATACGTTTCTGAGAATAAGCAGTAAATGTGGAAAACCGAGTTGAAAGTGGAAAAAACCGAGTTTTTTTGTATAATTTGTATATTTTTAACGGTTTTGTGTTGTATTATTGTCACGTTTTATATATAATCTGTTTATCAGACCAGGGCTGTCCCGTTAAGGAGGACGTATGAAAGCATTTATCCGGAATCTTACGTTAAAAAAGAAGATTCAGTCCATTGTATTTCTATGTATCCTGCTCCTTACTACCGTTTCTGTATTTAATATCCGCATGATCTCTGTGGCTCACCAGAAGGTTCTTTATCAGACAGTTGCTTCCTCTTTGTCTTTTTCCGCCAAGGAACTGAATAACCATCTGGACGTGATCAGCACCATGGCGGATATGGTGCTTGCAGACAGTACCATGCAGAAAAATCTGGGAATTCTAAAGGATACAGAGAAGATCCAGGAACGCACTGTGGCCTATAAGGCGATCTATGGTATGTTAAATGAATACTATTTTAACTTCAGGAAAAATAACATCCGCTACATGAGCCTGTACCAGGGCAATTTTTCCATTCACACCCACATTATCAATAAAGAAAAACTTCCCGATTCCATACGTAAGGACTTAATTTCACGGGCTGAAGCGGCAAAGGGAAAGACCATTCTGGTAACGGATTACAGCAACCAGTACGGACTTTTTATGGTTAAGAACATCCGCCGCACCCAGTTTTTAAAGCTGGATTCCATCGGCAGTCTGATCATAAACATTGATATGAAACAGCTGATTGATTCCTCCACGGATAACAGCCATCTCTACGAATCTGCCGATTATATTCTGTATGATGGGGAGAATTTAATCTATCAGTCTTCAGCTGTCACTGACAAAGATCCTTCGGTGGTCTCAAAGATCTTTCAATCCCGTTACGGTCTGTTTCAGTCCATGGGCAGGAACTATTTCTATGTAAGGCAGGCTCTTTCCAATTATAACTGGGATTATGTCTGCATCATTCCTTATGATAATATCCTGGCTTCTCTTACCACAAGTTTTCGGTTTTCTTTTTTTATTACCGTCATTGCAGTAATTATATCCAGTATTCTTTCTTCCGCACTGATTGACTCCATAATCCGGCACTTTAATAACCTGCTGTTAAAAATGAAAAACTTTGCTGACGGGCAGAAAGAGCCCCTTAACATTCCCTATGATTATACAGGGCGGACCGATGAACTGGGTATCCTTCATACCCAGTTTGACCAGATGGTAAATGAGGTAAATATACTGATTCAGAATGGCTACTTAAACGAAATTTTAAGAAAAGAAGCACAGCTAAAAGCCCTGGAAACCCAGATGAACCCCCACTTCCTTTACAACACACTGGAATCCATCAACTGGAGAGCCAAATCGGTGGGAGCTAAGGATATCTCTTCCATGGCCGAAAATCTGGGCACACTTTTAAGAATTACTCTGGATCAGAAAAGCAAGGAAGTTCCTTTAAGGAGAGAACTGGAGCTGGTGCAGTGCTATATGACCATTCAGAAATTTCGTTATGAAGACCGGCTGGAATATAAAATTACAGTTCCCGAAGATCTTTACTCCTGCTACGTGTTAAAACTCACCCTGCAGCCATTGGTGGAAAACTCCATACGATACGGCCTGGAAGAGAATACAGAGGGCTGTTTTATTCACATATTGGCAGAACGGTCTCTGGATGTCCTTTATGTTTACATAAAAAATAACGGATCTGCTTTTGAGGATCAGCTGTTAGAAAAGCTGAAGACCAATCAAATCAGTCCCCATGGCTTTGGAATCGGTCTGCTTAACATCCTGCAGCGGATGCAGCTGACCTATGGAGAGGAATACGGTCTCACCCTTTATAATGAAAATGAACAGGCAGTGGCAAGGCTTGCCTTTCCTCTTGTCCGAAAGGAGAATGGAAATTGCTGAAATTAATGATTGCAGATGACGAACGTATGATACGGGAATCCATTTCCAGTTTAATTAACTGGAACAGTCTGGGAATTGAGCTGATCGGAAGCTGCAGCGATGGCATCGAGGCCTATAACATGATACTTGATGAATCCCCTGATATTGTTCTGACCGATATCCGTATGCCGGGGATTTCCGGTCTTGAACTGGTTGAGCGGATTTCACAGACAGACATGGATATTCAGTTTATTATTCTTTCCGGGTTCGGAGAATTTGAATATGCCAAACAGGCCATGAAATACCGGGTACACCATTACCTGCTAAAGCCCAGCAATGAAGAGCAGATTATTGAAAGCATGAAAGATGTGATTAAGGAATATTATCACAGGCGTGCCTTTAAAGATCTGCAGGACAGGCAGAAAGCGCTGACCTGCCACCTTCATTACAGTGTGCTGGCAAATATTATTAACGAAGGAATTTTTATGGAGGATGGTTCCAGTCCCGCCTGGGAAGTCTATTCCGGCTTTATGGACTTCTGCTACACCGGTTACGAGCTGTGCTACCTTCATTATCTGGAGGAACCCCTCCTGGAAACAGCCCTCCAGCAGATTTATGACTACATGACCGAAAGTGCACCAGGCATTGCTGTATACAGTATTTACGTTAAAAATACCCTGATTTTGTTTTTCGAAAGCCACCAGGTTTCCTATGAACTTCTGGATGATTTTATGATACGGCTGGCACGAAACAATCAGTCTGTTACACTGGATTATCACAGAAACAGCTATTCAAATCTGATTCAGCTGATCGAGGCATTAACCGCGAAGATCAGACGGTATGGTATGATTTATTTTATGAATGGGTTAAGACCAGTACCAATCTGCAATTACAAAAATCTGATTGAGAAACTGGAACAACTGACCACTCTTTTGATGGAAGCAGATATGGCAGAACAGCAGATGGGCCTAAAAGAACTAAAGGACACGCTTCACGATATCAGCAATCCTGATTTTTTAAAGCAGGCAGGCTCCCGCATTATTATTAAATTAACAGCTGGAAACCGCTATGGCTCTTCTATCGTAGCCACCGAATATTTAATGACCTTAAACCAGCAGACGGATCCGGAGATCATACGCAATATGCTGATGGAGAAAATAAACAGGATACTGGAGGACTCTTTGGAAACCACCCGGTCCTACAGTCCGTTCATTGAAAAAGTCATACAGTATGTGGAAAACAATTTAGACAATCCAAGTCTGACACTGAAATGGATTGCTGACAATTACTTATTTATGAATGTGGATTACGTCAGTGCCCGTTTTATGAAAGAAACCCGGCAGAAATTTTCCAATTACCTGACTACTCAGCGAATCCAGAAAGCAAAGAAGCTTCTGGCTGAGGGGCACGCAGAACAGATTCAATGGATTGCAGAAAAGGTGGGCTGCGGAAACAACCCCCAGTATTTCAGCCAGATCTTTAAGAAGAATACAGGTATGTCGCCTAGTGCTTACGTGAAACAGATGAATGGAGGGGAATTATATCCTCCCAATTGATATTTCTTCACTTTAGAAAAGAGATTGACATTTATGTAAAATAGATTTAAACTCTGATTACCAGCGGTAATTACCACTGGTAATCAGAAAGGCGATCCATATGAAAAAAAGTATATCAAAAGAACAAATAATTGAAACAGCACTTGAATTGTTAAAGGACAAAAGCAATATTCGGGAAATAAATCTTCGGGAAATTGCTCGTGTTCTTGGCTGCGCTCACACAAATTTATATAATTATTACCCCTCTTTTAATGATTTGCTTTGGGAAGCCCATATAGAAATTGGGATAAAGTTTATTCAACAAATGAACTTGATCCTTGAACGCATACAAGATCCTAAGGCTAAGCTTTATCAGTTTTATTATTTTCTGTCAGAATTTTATCTGGATAATAAAGGCTGGTTTCGTCTTGCGTGGCTGGATTACATTGACGTTGTGCGACCGGATAAAGATAAGATCGTCACAGAGAAAACTGTATCGGAAATGGTTGAATTGTTGAGAAATATCTGGATTGGCATTTATTCCAATGAGCTTGATCGAAAATCAATACGCCGTGTATTACATGATGTGCATTGCTATATTGTTGGTGAAGTATCAAGTTATATAAATGGCAGAGGAATCATACATGACAAAGAATTGCTTAAGCAGCATATTGCGGAAACCTCGGTGACTTTTTTTACGCTTTATTTAAAAGAGGAGTGTGATATAAAGGCATGAAGGTCAGCGTGGCAGAATTGGTTGATGTTGTAGATCAGCAGTTTCAGCAAAGCTTGTTTAAAAACTTGTTTTGCACGGTAGAAAGTCAAATTCATTTTAATGTAAATACGAGAAAGGCACTTCAGCTGCTAAATGAACAGAAATCAGATAAATTTACCAATGAAGATGTGGATGTTCTATTACAGAATATTATAAACAGATTCATTTGGACATTTTACAGAACAGATCCTTATATTAACTTTAACGCTGAAGATAAGTTGATAATTCCACAAATCTATCTGTTGATGTTACGTGATGTTTCTAAATTTCAGATTGAAGAAGTGGAAAAACGTCATTATGAACGAATATGTTGGTTTATAAGAAAAACAAATCCAGGCATTTACCAAATCAACCGTAACCCAGACAGATATGCGAAACATTTCACATCAGCTGAATATTCGTCAGCTTTTCAAATGGAGTTACTAGGTATAGACAGGCAGCATTTAAAAGAACCTATATTGGATATAGGTTGTGGAGAACACGGTTATTTAGTCAATTATTTAAGAGAACAAGGGTTGGAAGCTTTTGGAATAGATCGCTTACAGATAGACAAAGGCTATTTTTTTAACGGTAATTGGCTTGAATTTGAATATGGAAATCAAAGATGGGGAACGATTATTTCCAACCTTTCTTTTAGCAGTCACTTTCTCCATCATTTTTCCCAAAAGGATGGTTTGGATATTTCCTATGCAAAGGTTTACATGAAAATATTGAAGTCACTTGTAACAGGAGGAACTTGGATTTATGCCCCGTCTATCACTTACTTTGAAAATTTGCTGCCAGACAATAAATACCTTGTCAGCCAATCACCAATAGATACAGGCTCTTATAAAACTGTTATTCACAAGTTATAGATGGAGATTTCTTATATAACTATAAGATTTATACTTCCCCTTTGTATAACAGGGTGTTTTATTGTTTGTAATACGACATTAGGAAGGTACTGCCATATTTCAGTACCTTCCTTTTAAACAGCTATAGCTATATCCTGATCGGGCTCAAAGGTATAAGAAATTTTCCTCCAGCATGATGCTAAAGTATCTGATTAAATCCTTTCCAGTATTTTTATCAAAGCATCATGTGCCATGGTGAACGCCTCTTCCCCGCTCATCTTCTTCTTTTGCTCCCCATGCTGTTCCAGTGCGGAGAAGCCGGCAAAATCACTGAGATGGGGTTCCAGGGATAAAAAGCCCTGATATCCACTTTCTTTCAAGTTTCCAAGTATCTTTTCCACATTTCCGTCTCCCATTCCTGCAGGAACCACGCTTGCATCCGCCCAGAGCGCATCCTTTATATGAATGTAGGAAATGTAGGGTTTTAACATCTCATAAGCTTCCATGGTATCCTGTTTGCACTGTACAAAGTTGGCAAAATCAAATACTGCCTTAAAATGATCCCCATAAAATTCTTTCATAATTTCCAGGCATCGGTCTGCCATATCGCCATAAATATCCTTCTCATTTTCATGAAGAAGAATCACTTCATTTGCTTTGGCATAATCCACAAACTGACCCAGCTGATCCATCACCTTGTTTTTATAAGGCTCATAGCTGGAATTTTCCGGCATAAAAAAGCTGAACATACGGATATTGGGAGTTTCCATTACATGTGCCAGTTCCACTGTATGCCTAAATAACTCCATATGAGGAGCAAACTCATCTGCAATTTTAATTTTACCAATGGGAGAACCTACGGATGATAATTTGATTCCATTGCTGTCAAGGCGTCTTTTAATCTCTTTTGCCTCTTCTGTTGTATGCTCCACCAGACCTTTCCCATCTACTCCGCGCATCTCTACATAAGACATTCCCAGTTTTTTAAGCACGTTCATCTGAACGTCTAAATCCATATCAATCTCATCTGCAAATCCGGATAGTTTTATTTTGTCCCACATTATGCTCTCTCCTTTTCTTAATAACTTCCTTCTGTATCAAATACCACGCCAGTTCCCTCTTTTTTTCTGGAAGCAGCACGTCGTTTATTTAATTCCTCTAAAAACAGATTTTCATCAAATGGAATTTCAACTTCCTGATTCAGCCAGCTGGATAAATGCATGGCGTTTGATAAGGTCAGTCCATTGATTCCTTCCACTCCTTCTGCCACCAAAGGTGTTCCTCTTAAAATCTTCCCTGCAAATGCCTTTAATACTCCCACATGCTGCTCGTTGACACCGTCTGTCTCCACCTCTGTGACGGTACATTCTGGTGTATCAAATCCGCCTTTTGCGGTTTTACAGAAGGTTCGCTCATTTTCCGCCAGTTTATGAAGCATAAGGCGGTCATTTTCACAAACCACTTTCCCCATCTCCAGGGTGATCTCGAACCGGTTTGTACCGGGTGCATCTGCTGTTGTGGTTACAAAGACTCCTGTTGCCCCGTTTGGATATTCCAGATAGGCTGTCACATCATCCTCCACCTCAATATCATGCCATTTTCCGTTGTGGCAGAAGGCACGTACCTTATCCGGCATTCCGCAAATCCATTGAAGCAGGTCCATATTATGAGGACATTGATTTAGCAGTACGCCTCCGCCTTCTCCGTCCCAGGTTGCTCTCCAGCTGCCGGAATCATAATAGGACTGGGTTCTGTACCAGTCGGTTACAATCCAGTTCACCCGTTTGATTGCTCCTAACTCTCCGCCAGTTACCAGCTCATGCAGCTTTCTGTAAATGCAGTTGGTTCTTTGATTGAACATCATGGCAAATACCCGGTCAGATTTTTGCGCTGCTTCATTCATCTCTCTGACCTGAGCTGTGTAAACACCTGCAGGCTTCTCACACAGAACATGGTGGCCGTGCTCCATAGCATAGATTGTAAGCTCCGGATGCTGATAATGAGGTACAGCAATTAATACAGCATCACACACTCCTGCATCAATTAAATCCGATCCTTCTTTAAAAAACAGGGTCTCAGCAGGCATATATTCTTTCGCCCAGGCAATCCGTCCATCCTCCCTGTCAGCCACTGCTGTCACTTCAATCTCCGGAACCTTCCCTTCCTGAATACTTTTTAAATGGTTGGTACCCATATTACCAATTCCGATAATTCCCAGTCTCACTTTTTCCATGATTTATTTCTCCTCACTTCCTGCAGATTCATAGATATCCATCATTGTATTAAACGTAAGCCGAACCGACTTAAGATCATTCCTATAAGCTTTTCCTGTGCTGACGCAGTCATAAAAATCGTGAATGCAGGCTTCATGACCACTGCCCCAATAAGATTTTCCCGGTACAAGGCTTTGTTTCGAACGCCAGATAACAGGTTCCATCTCTCCTGCCTCCTGATAAGTGACTGTATCTCCTTCCACCCGGATAAATCCTCTTTCCCCCGCAATCTCAATGAGAACAGGTGCGTCACTGACGTACGCAGTGGTGGCGTAGAAACTGGCTCTTACAGGATCTTTCCCCTGGGTAAACTCCATATAGGCTTCCAGGGTATCCTCCACCTCTACAATACCCTTTAAGTGATGATTGCTCATGGAAGCTTCTGTTTTGATCGGCTTGCCAAGCCAGCGGAGCAGCAGATCAAGAGCATGTATGGACTGATTCATAAGGGCTCCGCCGCCTTCTGTCTCCAGCTTTCCTCTCCATCCGCTTTCGGTGTAATAAGGTGCATTCCTGTTCCAGGTAACAAACGCTCTTCCTCCCCGCAGGGCTCCGATTTTACCTTCCTCAATCAGCTCGGTGGCTTTTTTCGTTGTCTCGTTATACCGGTTCTGAAAACAGATTCCAAGTCTTGCGCCACTTTCTGAAGATGCCTTCTCTAACTGTTCAAATTGCTGCCTGCTAATGGCCGGCGGCTTCTCCATAAATACGTGAAGGCCCTTCTTTAAGGCCCTTTCTGCCATTGGAACATGACAAAAATGAGGCGTACAAATATGAATTCCATCCAGTTCTTCTTGCTCAAGCATCTCTTCTAAGGATTCATATGCATGGCCTTTTCCTTCCGTATATTGGCGACAGAATTCCTCTGCCCTGTCTATACGAATATCAGCCATGGCACAGAGTCTGACTTCTTTTAATTCCTTCAAGATCATGGAATGGACTTTTCCGATATTTCCGCATCCAATCACTCCAACCCGAACCATAATCATTCCCCTTTTCTTTTCCTTGTTTCTTCTGTATTTCTATTATATAATTATTTTAACGCAATTTGTTTGCGCAGATTGACTATAAACATGCGTAGATTGTCTATTTAAGGAGGTGCCCATGAAAAAGGAAAGCCCCTATCATTACAGTGAATTTTCCGATCCCATCAGCTGTGATTTCACCACCAGCAATATGGCTGGTAATGTGGATTTTCACATGCATAACAGCCATGAAATTTATCTACTGGTAGACGGCCATATCCAGTATTTTGTTGAAAATGCATGCTATGACATGAGTCCCGGCAGCCTGATTCTGTTTTCCAACCGGGAGATTCATAAAGCAATCAATACCTCCAATGAACCCTTTACCAGACTGGTGATTCACGTTAATCCATCTTACATCCGGCCTTATTGTACCCCATCAACCAATCTCTTAGACTGCTTTCACAGAGATCCCGGAAAAAACAATCTGGTATTGCTGTCCCAGACCGATCATGAACTTCTCATTTCCATGGCAAAAAATCTGGAGAAGGCAATAAAAAATCGCCGCCCGTACGGCAGCGATTTAACAGCGTTAACAACCATTATTCAAATTCTCATACTGATTAATCAGGCCTGGCAGAATACCGGCTCTGTAAAAACAGCGCCAAGACCTCATCGGGCACAGGCAATCATGAATTATATTGATGACAATCTGACCGAACCCCTTACACTGGACTCTATCTCCCTTGCCCTGTCCCTGGATAAATATTATTTAAGCCACTTATTTAAATCAGAGACAGAGAGCAGCATCTTCCAGTATATTGTGGTTAAGCGGGTAGCTCTTGCAAAAGAACTGCTCTTAAAAGGTCATACGGTTTCAGAAGCCTGCCATCTGTCAGGTTTTGTGGATTACTCCAACTTTATCCGCACGTTCCGGCAGACAACCGGCTGTACACCGGGGCAATTTAAACGGCTTAATCCGTAGACACCAAAACAGACTATTTCTGCTTATAGGGAGGATCAGCAGGGTATCCTCCCCTGATCTTCTGCATACCGCGCTGGACGGCATCCTTTGACTGCTTCCAGTCCGCATCTCTGTTTAAATAATCATACTTTTCAATAAACCAGTCTATGTCACCGGAAACCCGTTCCATATTCTTAAGCGTCAGCGGAAAAATTACAGAATACAGCCGGGTCCGTTCTTCGTCATTTAAATACCGGTCTGACTCTCTTAACAGGTCTCCAAAGTGATGAAGGCAAAAACCTTTGCTATTTTTCATCTTTTCAGTGAAGGAAGCATCTTTTTTATACAGATGATAAAACGTAGCAATGTAGCGTTCATAAACCGCCGAAGACCTGTCGCAGATATAGCAGGTCTTCTCTTTGCCCTCAATCCAGCTGCATATGGAATTCTCCTCTGTCTTTCTGCCGGTGATCCGGTCCTTCAGGGACTTTTTACCGGGGGAAAAATTCTTAAATTCTTCCTGCATTTCTGATATCATCTTCTTGTAATAGGTTTTTAATATCCAGCCATTGCCCAGGGCATTGCCGTAATCAAACATCCGCTTCTGGTGAGTCCGGCAAAAGCCTGCGCAGTCGGTTTTCTCTCTGGTATCACTCTCCATATAGGAGGCACAGGATCCCAGTACGAAGTCCATCAGCTCTTCTTCCCCTTTGCGCTCTAAATAGCAAAAGGGACATTCTTCATCCGCATCCATGGCATCATTTAGGGGAATCTCGTATAGTTTTTCCTTCATCATCACACCTTAAAGCGGTAACCTACGCCCCAGATTGTCTCAATATACTGAGGTTTCGCCGTGTTGAATTCAATTTTTTCCCTGATCTTTTTAATATGCACCGTTACTGTGGCGATATCTCCGATGGATTCCATATCCCAGATCTTATTGAACAGCTCTTCTTTCGTATAAACATGGTTGGGGTTCTGAGCCAGGAATGTAAGCAGATCGAATTCTTTGGTAGTAAAGTTCTTCTCTTCCCCATTTACCCATACGCGTCTTGCCGTCTTATCGATCTTAAGTCCGCGGATCTCGATCATCTCATTATCCGGCATACCGCTGCCAATCAACCGCTCATAACGGGCAAGATGAGCCTTCACGCGGGCAACCATCTCGCTGGGAGAAAAGGGTTTCGTAATATAATCATCAGCACCCAGTCCAAGTCCCCTGATTTTATCGATGTCCTCTTTTTTAGCAGAAACCATAATAATGGGAGTGTTTTTCACTTCACGAACCTTCCTGCAAATCTCAAATCCATCCACTCCAGGAAGCATGAGATCCAGTATGAGTAAATCAAAATCCTCATGGAGCGCCAGCTTAAGCCCTTCTTCTCCGTCATTTTCAATCTCAACTTCAAAACCGCTTAACTCAAGATAATCTTTCTCCAGCTCTGCGATGCTCTCTTCATCTTCCACTATCAATATTCTGCTCATTCCTGCATGACCTCCTGGTATTTTCTTAAAACAAAATGTATCTCAGTTCCAATTCCTTCTTTGCTGGTGGCCCAGATTCTGCCTCCGTGATCCTCAATGATCTTCTTGACAATGGATAAACCGATTCCGCTTCCGCCCTGGGAAGAATTTCGCGAAGAATCAGTCCGGTAGAAGCGGTCAAAAATACTTGGTAAGTCCTTCGCCGGAATTCCTTTTCCGTTGTCTTCAATCTCAACCTGGATAAAATCACCTACATCCTTGATCCTGATATTAATGATGCCGTTTTTCTTATCCATATACTTTACTGAATTGCTGACGATGTTGTTAATGACTCTTCGCATCTGTTCTGCATCCGCTATAATAATCACATCTTCATCTACATAATTAAAATAACCAAGCTCAATGCTTCTTGCCTCCATCTCCAGACCTACCTCATCGATGCAGTCACCAAAATAATTGGACACATTGATTTTGGAAAACGTATAAGGAATCTTATTGGTATCGATCTTGGAATAAAAGGTCAGCTCATCAATCAGCTTATCCATATCGTTGGCTTTGTTATAGATTGTCCGGATATAACGGTCTAACTTCTCAGGGGATGAGGCAACCCCATCCATAATTCCCTCCACATATCCTTTAATGGCGGTAATGGGCGTCTTTAAATCATGGGAAATGTTACTGATCAGTTCCTTATTCTCCTTGTCGTACTGAACCTTTTCCTCTGCTGATTCCTTTAACCGGATTCTCATCTCTTCAAAATCCTGGCAGAGCTGACCGATCTCGTCATCATTCTCTACTTCCAGATTAAAATCCAGATTCCCATCCTTGATCTTTTTCGTGGCTACCTGCAGCCGTCCCAGAGGACTTACGACTGACCGGTATACCCACATCATTAAAATCGCATCCGTAAATAATATAATCATAATGGCTGCAAACAGCATCTCTGCCATCATAACCTTAATTTCAGGCAGAAGACCGTCTACGTTGGATACGATGAAAACACTTCCCGTCTCCTGGTCTGAATACAGGAAGTCCATCTGCTTCACCAGATGCTGTGTCTCCCCATCCAGATAAATCGCACCATCAAGAGTGCTGTCTATCTCCTCATACTTGGGCAGCTGGTCGAAAATTCCCTGAGTGATATGGCTGTTACCGTCATAAATCAGATTATTCCCTTTCCGCACAATCATATAGGCGTATTTGGATGCCAGATTATCATTAAGCTTCTGCAAAAAATCCTGATCATTAAACTGGTCAGGGTCACTTTGTAATATCCGGCTGATCTCTTTTTGGGTTTCTCTGGTTAAACGGTTAAATATCTGCAGGGAATTGCCGGATAACAGATCTACATGCTCCGTTAAGTTATAGGCTTTGCGGAATGCTTTCATCTGATAACTTCCAAGACCTGCCACCACTGCAAAAATCATGGTCAGAGGAACGACCGTTATGATTATAAACGCTACGACCAGGCGTGTTCTTAATTTTAGTTTCACCTTTTCGTCTCTCCCACGTTATCTTTGATTTATAACAAAAATTTAATATTACGTAAAGGTATTATAACACACATAGCTCTCAAAATTTATAAAACAATTCTAAAATTTAAGTCATTATGTAAAATAGATGATATTACCGTTTTTATTCATAAATTAGAAAGGACCGTTGACCCATAAGTTTAAATGTCACTTATGGACCAACGATCCCTGCTTCGTATTTATTTATAATTCATTTGGATTAATACCAAAATGATCAAAAAGAATTTTTTCAGCCTCCCGGTTCCATAGTCCCTTATGGGCACTGCAGGATTCACTGAGCTTTTTAAATAGCGGATTAGTCTTTCCCAGTTCTTCAAAATCGTCAATGGCTGTTAAAGGCAGATCAAATTGGGTATAGGTAAGTTTTTTCCCTCCGGGAATGGATGGCAGATTCTTTGTCGCCTCTGCAATGCTGTCAATTCCTCCTACATGGGTCACCATAACAGCCGCTTCAATGGCTCCATCGGCCGACAGCTGATTGGCTTCTACCAGATCATCTGTATTACCGCCAGTCGTTCCCATAATATGTGTACTTGTATAATGGCAGTTGTAAAGATTGATTTCCGCCTTAAACTGGCTGTCAGAGGGTCCGGCAAAGAAGTTCATACAGCCGTCAAATGCCAGGAGTTTATCCCCCATCTGTGCTACCTCTTTCACAGGTACATACACAAATACATCATCATAACCATGCCCCTCCGTAAATGCCATAAGTTCCGAAACAGGATCAGCCATGACAGCTGTATTCACATAGCGAAGCTCAATCCCTCTCTCCAAAGCAGACTCTTCTGTAATAACTTCCTTTGCCCGGGCAATCCGCTCATCACTGATATCCGTTACCACAATTCTTTTTGGCTTATTTTCAAACTGCAGACCATAACTGACTGCTCCCAGTCCCATGGGACCACAGCCTCCCATAATCAGGATGTTACCATCTGCTTTCGTTCCCATTGCATGATCGTAATTCCTTTTGTTGGTATGATAATTGGCATGAAATCCACCAATGATACAGCTCATTGGCTCTCCCAGTGATGCTTCAAAAAAGCTCTCACCGTTATAATCAAGAAGACATCCCAGTTCCATAACCTCGTTAGGCATAATACAGTAAGTACAGGCCCCTCCGCAGAATTCATAGGAATATCCCGGTGAATCCAGCTTTCCCTTGTAATTTAATGCTGGCTGAAGAGAAAATTTCTGTCCCGGCCGAAACTGGTCCTTCCACTTGTTCCCAACTTCCACAATCAGTCCCGCACACTCATGACCCACAATGACTGGATTGGTATCCATGTTCTGAGGTGCTCTTTTATGCTTTTTCCCCTGCTTTACCAGCTTGTAGGTGGACATACAGATACTGTCGCTTACGATTTTTACAAGAATCTCATCTTCCTTAATGGGAGGAAGTTCAAACTCCTCCAGTCTTAAGTCATCTGCACCGTACATTCTTACCGCTTTTGTTTTCATATTTCCAGCCTCCAGCCTATTCATGAATTTTAGTATTAAATCTCCAACAGTTCTACCCGCTCCACCAGTTCATCCACCAGGCTGCGTTTAGGCGGCTTGGTTCCTATGCTGGTGACCGCACCTGCTGAAGCCCCCATACATAAGCGAATACAGGTTTCAAGGGGAAGCTTTTCATCCCAGCTGTATGCCATGGCTGCAACCAGAGCATCCCCGGCGCCTACAGTGGAATGGGCTTTCACCCGAAGCCCGGGACAACGGTACCGTTTATCCTTTGTTAAAAAAATGGCACCCATTTGCCCAAGAGAGATTGCTGCCATGGAGACTCCCTGATCAAGAAGTTTCCCGCCCATGGAAACCAGTTCCTGTTCGGAAGCCCTGTAATCCATCTGATAATACCGTTCCAGTTCTGAGCGGTTGGGTTTTAACATATCCGGTTTTCCTTTTAAGGATTCTGAAAACAGCACGCCGTCTGCATCCAGCAAAACCATTGCCCCTTTTTGGTGAACCTGTTCCGTAATTTTTCTGTATATATCCGTTGGTATCCCCGCCGGGATGCTTCCTGCCAGTACAAACAGGGTATCCGGATTTGCATAACCTTCCAGCCTCTTAAGAAGATCGTTAAGCTGTTCCTTTGATACTTCCGGTCCAGGCTCATTCAGTTCTGTCACCTCACCGGTTTCCTCCACCACCTTTAAATTCGTTCTCGTCTCCCCTTTTACTTCCACGAAATCGGTCCTGAGCCCCAGGTCAGTCAGAACCTGTTTGATGATGGTGCCGCTGGTTCCTCCCACAAAACCTGTGGCAATACTCTCCCCTCCTAATTCTCTGATTGTTTTGGAAACGTTAATGCCTTTTCCACCGGCATCAATTTCCACCCGCTTTATTCTGTTTAAATCTCCCCGTTCAAATTTTCCAATATCCACTGTTTTATCAATGGCTGGATTCATGGTTACTGTAACGATCATTTAAGAACACCCCTTTCCGGTAAACATGGTATAGATTTCCTTGGCACTGCATCTGGTGATCCGGTCCACATCGTCCGGATCAGCAAGACACTGTGCAATGACAGAAAGTATTTCCAGATGCTCCTCTCCTGCTCCCGCAATCCCTATAACCAGTTTTACCATCTCTCCTCCCCAGTCTGTTCCATCAGGAAATACCATGACTGCAATACCGGAACGTCTGATGTTTTTTTTGGCTTCCTCCACACCGTGAGGAAGTGCAATTCCATTGCCGATATTAGTTGGGAAGGTCAGTTCCCGCTGAAGCATTGCATCTATATAGGATTCATCCACACAGCCACTTTCCCAAAGCATTCTCCCCACTTCTCTTATGACTGTATCTTTTTCTCCGGATCTGCAATTCAGGCGGATATTCCCAAGTTCCAAAAGTTCTGTATTCTTTTCTTCATTTTTTTTCCCGTATCCAAACACGCTGTTCCCCTCCTTCGCTGGTGTTCTATTAAATTATAGGGTTCCTGTCTTATGTTTTTCAACGAAAACAAAATGGCATTTGGCGCCATCAGATAATGCCAAAATTAAAAAGCACAAAAAAACCAGGTCCTTTACGGACCCGGCTTTCCTGTTTTGATTCCTTAGATTTTATCCAGATAATGTCTGAAATATTGATTCAGATATTGGGAAACAAATGCTCTTATTTCCTCTTTTCCTCCATGCCTGACAGCTTCTAAAAACGCCTCTTCCTCAATCAGCCGCTCGCTTAACACCCCAAGGATTTCACTGTTTTCTGCTGTGTGGTCATCCTTTGGAACCAGCATGACCAGCACAACACATACTCCTTTAAAATATGGATCAGAAAATGAGGTTCCATCTTTTGTCTGGCAGACTGAAAATACCGGCTTTACCACTCCTTCCGTCCTGGCATGAAGCAGGGCGAAGTTTAAATCAGGGAAAATCTGGCTGCTAAGCCGTTCTCTCCTCATTAAATCCTCCTGTATCATGGACTGACGTTCCGGATAAGAAGCCAGCTTTTCACTGACAGCGATGAGAAGCTCCTCAAAGGTGATCCCATTGTCTACCCGCTGATATTCCATGAGCCTGATCACATTTTTAATCTGGACCGCCATAAAATTCACCTGGTCCAGCTGAATGGTAAACTCCTTGTTATCCTGCTTTTTAGGCATATATTCGCATTGGCGCACCTTCCCCGCAATCCGTTCCATTTCTTCCACGGAAAGGAGAGGACTCACATACAGGATGTCTGCTTCTTCTTTCAGTGGTACCGTGGATACAAAGAAATCTGTCTTGTTTAACACATAGGGCGATAAGTCCGTCATGCCATAAACAGACAGCTCCACCCTGTCTGAAAAATCTCTGGCAATTCTGGAAGACATAAGCCGGGAAATCCCGATTCCGCTGGCGCAGACGATCCCGATATTCACCTTTCTCCGGCTTTCCTTTCTGCTTTCCATACGGACCTCAGCCGCGCCAAAGTGTACGGCAAGAAACCCGATCTCCGGCTCCGGCACCTCATATCCGTATCGGTCTTCAATTACCCTGGCAACGGTTCTGCACCGATCAAATATGGCAGGATAATCCCGTTTGATCTGCTCCAGCAAAGGGTTCTGGATCTTCATCCCATTGGCAAGGCGAACCAGAGTGGGTTTTAAATGAGCAATCAGTCCCTGGATTACAAATTCCTCATCCTGCTTCAGTAAATATGCCATGCCATCGTTATAGCAGTCAATCATTTCATTGACCACCTCCCACAGCTCCCTGGATTCCTCTATTTCACTTTTTGACTTTTCATCAATATTCAGCTGCTGAATCTTAGAGCCTTTGATGTGCAGGCAGATATAGGCACACTCAATTTCCGGAATCTGAATCCGGAATTCTTCTTCCAGGGATTTGGTTATGGTTTCTGCAAGATCATAATCCTGATCTTTCTGCAGAAAATCTGCCATCATGGGATTCTCTTCTATAATCTCCTGGCGGCGGATCCGGTTTACGGCAATTGCCACATGGATCACCAGACCAAGATAGGAATCCTGGGTCAGATTCAGTATTCGCTTATCTCTTATCCTTAAGATACAGGCAGTCACCCGCTTTACAATATCATCGTCCAGAATTCTGTAAATGTTTCTCTCACTCTTATTTTGAATTACATCTAACACGGTCTGGTTTCTGTCTTCATACATCCCCTGTATCATCTCTGTATGGATGTTTTCATCGATAAAAACCCGGAGAGCCCTGCGGAAATCCCGTTCACTGCCCTCAATAAACACACCGTATCCCGGTTTTCTCTTAATTTCCAGATGATATCTGTGAAACCACTCTTTCACTGCTTCCAGATCCGAACTGACAGTCGCTTCGCTTACCCCAAATATATCACTGTAATAATACAGTTTCTTTAATGTCTTATCTTTGAGTATTTCCAGGATCAGACGCTTCTGGCGTTCAATCCGGTCTGAAACATCAAGGGCATCATCTGCTTCAAGCTCGGCCTTTAAGGCTTCGATCTGAGTTCTGTCTCCTTCCAGCCAGATACCAGTCCCGGTTTTGGAGCAAAAAGTCAGCCCGTATTTCTTCAACGCCCTGGGAATATACTCCAGCTCCCGTTGCACGGTTCTTTTGCTGATACGGATCTGGTCTGCAAGCTGCTTTACAGGAACAGGCCCCTGTTCTTTAATCAATGCCAGAACGATTTGCTGCATTCTGGGCGTAAAATCACTGCCTCCCATCTTATCCACCTCCCATTAACCAGTTCAGGAGTTCCTTATAACCAGACATATCTGTTAAATTGTCCACCGTGAAGCACGGAATATGAATTTGCGGCAGAGTGCGGGCAAAATCCTTCTGGCAGACAACCGCATCTGCATCAGCAGGAATCCGGTCAGCGGACACATGGAATACCTCTATCCCTGTTAAGCCTTCCAGTCTCAGTCTCTTCTTAAAAAGTGCACTGGCCATGGCACTGGATCCCATTCCTACATCGCAGACAAAATATATTTTTGCATGTTCCATTCTCATTGGCATCACTTCATCCTTTTGTTCCTTTTCTGTATCAGCAGATGATTTCCCCCTGTTTCCCAGCAGAATCAGGCAGGATACAAGGCAGGCCACAGCAGCGGAAATAAAAATTCCCATAACAATTCCCAGCCAATGCTTTTTATCTGCCATAATCAGTATGGTAATCATGCTTCCGGGGGAAGCCGGTCCCAGAAGTCCGCTGCCTGTCATCATGAAACAGTAATTCCCCGCAATGCTTCCGGCTATGGCACCTGCCAATAACCGGATATCTGACAGGATATAAGGGAAATAAACCTCATGAATACCTCCCAGAGATTGTATAATAAGGCTGGAAACCATTGTTTTTCTCATATTGGGGTGAACCAGGGCATAAGCAAGAAGAATACCAAATCCCGGTCCGGGATTGGTCTCCAAAAGAAACAAAATGGAACTCTCCTGGGTTTTTAACTGTTCCAGCCCCAGCGGCAGAAAAAAGCCATGATTAATCCAGTTATTAAAGAAAATAATTTTTAACGGCTCTACTATAAAGCTGATAAAGGGGATGATTCCCCTGTCTATCATAAATGATAAACCATTTCCTAAAAATCCCAACAGCCATTCTGCCTCCGGTATCACAAAGAAATAGGCAGCGCCCCCGGCAAGAAGCCCTAACGATGCTAAATATAAGTTGCTAAAAAGCATCTCAAAGCCGGAAGGAATCCAATTTTTGATCCGGTCTAACCCCTTCCTGCATAGAAACCCGGCCATACTACCTGCCATGACAGACAGAACCATGGCAGAGGCAGGCTCTGCTATTACAACAACAGAAGCGGCAAGGGTGCCGGCTAACCCGCCGACCTCCCCGCCGCACACAGTGCCTGCTTTATATCCCATAAATACCGGAATCACCAGAGAAGATAAAATTTTTGACATTTCATACAGGTGCTCATTCTGGAATATGCCTGCCGAAAAGGCTGACAGCAGTCCTGCTGTCACAAAAAGAGGTATGCATTCAGCAATCACCCTGCTGTAATACTTCAGTACTTTCCCCGCTAATTTCATCTGTGAAATTCCCCTTTTAAACCCATTATATATTTTTGTAAGTATTATAACATGGTTTACAATCAGATGAAAGGCAGTAGTTTCACAATGAATTAATCTAATTTTCTTTTAATGATTCCACCAGCTGGTCATATTCCGGAGCCGCCATAAAATTTGTTATCAGGACCAGCTGTGCATTGGGATTGCTGTGAGCTGCACGCTCCTTTAATTCCTTATGAGTTACCACGATCTGGGCATCCTGAGGAATGGAGGATACGGGCGAGTGAACCACTGAAATATCTCCAAATCCTGCTGCTGCCAGCTTTTTTTTCAATACAGTAGCTCCCATTGCGCTGGAACCCATACCTGCATCACAGGCAAATACAATTTTTTTAATACTGCTGCCAGATGATACATTCATTTCTACCGTCTGATTTCCTTTGGACTCCTGTTTCATCTTCTTAACTTTATCCTTCGATTCCTCTAAATCTCCGCCTTTTCCTGTGAACCGAAGCAGAGGAAGAGCCACAAGGAAGGAAACTGCGGCAGCTACTGCAACACCTGCCAGCGTACCAAAGTATCCGCCTTTAGGTGTCATTGCAAGAACAGCCAGAATGCTTCCGGGAGATGCTGGTGAGATTAATCCCACGCCCAGGATCTGGAAGACAAAAATTCCACTGGCTCCACCTGCTATAACTGCCAGAAGTAAAAGAGGATTCATCAGGATATAAGGGAAATAAATCTCATGGATTCCCCCTAAAAAGTGAATGATGATTGCGCCGGGCGCTGAGCTCTTGGCAGATCCTTTACCCGCGATGCAATATGCCAGTAAAATTCCAAGTCCCGGTCCCGGGTTTGCCTCCAGAAGAAAGAATATGGATTTCCCCACTTCCTCTACCTGCTGGATTCCCATAGGAGAAAGAATTCCATGGTTGACGGCATTGTTTAAAAACAGAACCTTGGCAGGTTCAATAAAGACGCTTGCCAGAGGCAGCAGTTTATGATCCACAAAGAACCCGACTCCTGCTTCCATCACCCGGTTCAGAACCTCTACAACAGGTGCAACTCCCTTTAAGGCGATAGCTGTTAAGATAGCACCGATGATGCCCAGGGAAAAGTTATTAATCAACATCTCGAAACCGGCGGGGATCTTTTTCTCTATTTTCCGATCAAACTGTTTAAGTATCCAGGCACTGACCGGACCTACAATCATTGCCCCCATAAACATGGGGATACTGGATCCAACGATCACTCCCATGGCTGTGATTGCTCCGATCACGCCGCCCCTCTGACCATAAACGATCGTACCACCCGTGTAGCCGATCAAAAGTGGCAGAAGCATGCTGGCCATAGGAGAAACCAGTGCTCCGATAGCTTCATTGGGATACCATCCCGTTGGAATAAACAATGCCGTAATCAGTCCCCATGCAATAAATGCACCGATGTTCGGCATTACCATACCGCTTAAAAAGCGGCCAAATACTTGTACCTTCTCTTTCATTTTGCATACCCTCACTTTATGATATAGTATTTACTGTGTGACCCGTGGAAGGTATGATTGGCCAATCAATTCCTTTTCATAGCCCTATTATAATCAATGTGAGGTTTAAATTTCAACACGAAGTAACTGGGATTTGGCGCTAGTTTTAGCGCCAAATATTAAAAAACATAGTCAGTCTCTGTTTATCCATAAAAAAAGATGCCGCTTTCAGCTGTAAATCAGCTGTCTCGCGGCATCTTTTTCCTATCATAATTATAAATATGCTTTTAAAAGGGAAACCTTATCAAGCTTCTCCCATGGCAGATCTAAATCGTTTCTTCCAAAATGACCATAAGCAGCAGTCTGCTTATAAATCGGACGGCGTAAATCCAGCATCTTAATAATTCCAGCCGGACGTAAGTCAAAGTTTACCCGGACAATCTCAACCAGCTTTTCATTGCTTAGTTTACCGGTTCCAAAGGTATCAACCATGATGGAGGTAGGGTGAGCAACTCCAATGGCATAGGACAGCTGAATCTCGCACTTATCGGCAAGGCCTGCTGCTACGATGTTCTTTGCAACATAACGGGCTGCATAAGCGGCTGAACGGTCTACCTTGGTGCAGTCCTTTCCAGAGAATGCTCCGCCGCCGTGACGTGCATAACCGCCATAGGTATCTACAATGATCTTACGACCGGTAAGACCGCTGTCTCCATGAGGTCCGCCAATTACAAAACGGCCGGTCGGGTTAATGAAAAATTTAGTATGATCATCCACCAGCTCAGCAGGAAGGATCTCATCAAATACATACTTTTTAATGTCTTTGTGGATCTGTTCCTGGCTGACATCTTCATCGTGCTGGGTAGATAATACCACCGCATCAAGGCGAAGAGGTTTGCCGTTCTCATCGTATTCTACCGTCACCTGTGTTTTTCCATCGGGACGCAGATACGTTAAAGTTCCGTTCTTACGAACTTTTGTCAGCTGAAGTGCAAGCTTATGAGCCAGTGCAATGGGATATGGCATATATTCTTCTGTCTCGTTGCTGGCGTATCCAAACATCATGCCCTGATCTCCGGCTCCGATGGCATCGATTTCTTTGTCTGACATCTTGTTTTCTTTTGCTTCAAGGGCGCGGTCTACACCCATCGCAATATCCTGGGACTGCTCATCAAGAGCAACAATCACACCGCAGGTATCACAGTCAAAACCATACTTTGCACGGTCATAACCAATTTCTCTTACTGTTTCACGCACTACCTTCTGAATGTCTACGTATGCCTGGGTTGTGATCTCACCCATAACCATAACAAGACCGGTGGTAGTACAGGTCTCACAGGCTACCCTGCTCATGGGGTCCTGTCTTAACATCTCATCAAGAATTGCATCTGAAATCTGATCACACATTTTATCCGGATGTCCTTCAGTAACGGATTCTGATGTAAATAATAATTTTTCCATGTTGTCATTTCCTCCTCTGCTTACATGGGGGAATAACAAAAAGAAAAGTCCGCAGCAACGCGGACTTGATTCATATTTGTATCAAATCCTCTTATTGCTCGATTTCTCGCTCAGGTTGGCACCTTCCGGGCGTTTCTTATGGTTATAAACCACAAAACCGACTGGGGTTGCCGTGACTTCACAGATCCTTTGTATCTCCATCACTCTGAATAAGGGATATTACGACTTTTCATTTGTTATTCAATTTTAGCAGTTACAATATCTGCTTTTCCATTTTACTCTAATAACGGGCATATGTCAATAGTCCAGTATTTTTTCTGTCAGGTCAGTCCCAAAGCTTTTCGGGGTAAAGACCGGCGGCTTTAAAGCCTGCAATTGCGTCCACTACCGTCTTTTTATCTTCCTGATAAGTGACACCATACCAGCGGTCTGTACTTTTTAATACAGTTACCTCTGCTTTTTCTTCTTTTAGCAGTTCATCTACCACAAAGGGAAGAAAGTATTCGCATTTAAGAGGATTCTCTTTTAACTCTTTGTTTAAAAAGACGGGGAATCGTTCTTTCAGCTCCGTTAAGATACTACTGGTAAATCCCCATAAATTCATGGATACAAGAGTATCTTCTGAAAGACCGGTCCAGGTTGCACCATCATCTTCCGTAAATTCCGCCTTCTCTCCATGTTTTTCTATTCTGGTCCTCTCACAGATATCGGTGAGCAGTCCATGTTCCGAAACCGTGCATACACCTCTGGCAACATGGCCGTTCTCTGTCAGTGTGTTGTAAAGCTTATAGCCAACCATGGAAAACTGGTATTTATTCCCGTCCTGAACCTGGGATAAGAAGTTGAAAACAGATTGAAACGCACTTTTTCCATAATAATCATCCGCATTGATCACGGCGAATGGACCATCAATCACTTCCTCACAGCAAAGGATGGCATGACCCGTTCCCCAGGGTTTAACCCGTCCGTCCGGCACTTCAAATCCGTCAGGCAGTTTAAAAAGCTCCTGATAGACATATTCCACCTTTACGTGAGCTGCCATGCGGTCACCGATATGCTCTTTAAATTCTTTCTCAATGGCTTTCTTAATGATGAAAACCACCTTTTCAAAGCCTGCTTCCACTGCATCGTAAATAGAAAAATCAATAATCTTGTTTCCATGGGCGTCCACCGGATCGATCTGTTTTAATCCGCCGTACCGGCTGCCCATCCCCGCTGCCATAATAACAAGCACCGGTTTCTTTTTCATTTCCATATCCCCATCCTCCTGTCAAGCAAAACGGCGGGGGAAGCCCCCGCCTATCCTACTTTTAATTTAAATTTCTGAGCTTCTTTTTCTGAGTCCACTTTTTCAATCATGGCTCCCAGACCCTGAAGCTTATCTTCAAAGCATTCATAACCTCTTTGTATATAACCAATTTCATCTACTACCGTATATCCGTCTGC
Organism: Lacrimispora xylanisolvens; assembly: GCF_002934545.1. Classification (GTDB taxonomy): domain Bacteria; phylum Bacillota; class Clostridia; order Lachnospirales; family Lachnospiraceae; genus Lacrimispora; species Lacrimispora xylanisolvens. The sequence goes on along the minus strand of NZ_PTJA01000001.1, from coordinate 283,612 downwards.
TGCAAGACCGGCAATCACCAATGCGGCCCCTGCCCTTAAATCAGGTGCATTCACAAAGGCTCCTGTTAAGCCGGTTACGCCGTCAATGACAGCCACGTTACCTTCCACCTTTACGTTGGCACCCATGCGGGAAAGCTCATCCACATAGCGGAAGCGGTTTTCAAATATACTCTCAGTTACCACACTGGTACCGCCTGCCAGAGCAAGTGTTACTGCCATCTGAGGCTGCATATCAGTTGGGAATCCCGGATAGGGAAGTGTTTTTATATCAGTATGCTTCTGATTGGTTTTACCTACTACACGAACTGCGTCGTCAAATTCCACCACTTCGCAACCCATCTCCAGAAGCTTGGCCGAAATGGCTTCCAGGTGCTTTGGAATTACATTCTTCACCATGACATCTCCCCGGGTAATTGCTGCTGCACACATAAATGTACCAGCCTCAATCTGATCAGGAATAATGGAATATTCTGTCCCGTGAAGTCTGGAAACTCCTTTTATTCGGATGGTGTCGGTTCCGGCTCCCTTAATATTGGCGCCCATACTGTTTAAAAAGTTAGCCACGTCAACGACGTGAGGTTCCTTCGCCACGTTCTCTAAAATGGTCTGTCCTTCTGCAAGAGTTGCCGCCATCATAATGTTGATGGTTGCGCCAACGCTTACCACATCAAGATAGATATGGCTGGCTACCAGATCGATGGCGTGAGCGATTACTGCTCCCCGTTCAATCTTTACGTCGGCACCCAGAGCACGAAAGCCCTTTAAATGCTGGTCAATTGGTCTGCTTCCAATGTTACAGCCTCCCGGAAGAGGAACCTGTGCACTTTTGTATTTACCAAGCATGGCTCCGATAAAATAGTACGAAGCTCTGATTCTGCGGATATATTCATCATCAACCGATACTTCACGGATTGTCTGTCCATTAATGCGGACCGTATGTCTGTCTATCCGCTCTACTGTGGCTCCGATTTCCTCGATTGCTTCCAGTAATACGTTAATATCTCTTACATCAGGCAGATTATCAATCAGCACATCCTCATCTGTCATGATAGCTGCTGCAAGAATTCCCAAAGCGGCATTCTTGGCTCCTCCAATGGTCACTTCTCCGACCAGGGGATTACCGCCTTTCATAATATACTGCTCCATTTCACACCTCTGACTATCCTTTTATCTATTACAATTCTCTTAATTTTTAACATTCGCCTTTCATGATTATAACATATCTTACGGATTTGTAAAGAGAACGCATTTTCTTATTCCATTATTACTCCGCAGATAAAATCATTTCCAAGGCCAGAGAAGTAAGCAGAGGCATCATTTAGGCCCATTTTCTGACTATCCTTCGTTTCCGGATTATATAGTGTGACATTATACTGGTCATAGCCTGAGATAAGAACATACCCTCCCTGACCTGTGAAGGCTGCAACCGGACACCCCTGGCCGATAAAATAAAGAATCTGATTTAAGGTAGCACCTCTGGCATCAATCATAAAGACTCCATCCATTAATCCATCATCTTCAAAGCCTGACAGATTCCGGATTAAAGCTGCGCCTTTCTTCAATGGGTCTTTCATGGCTTTAACAGGAGGCCGATTCACACGGTTCCACAAAATCTGCTGATTCTGATCAGTCACAATCCCCATCTTATCATAGGCAAGCTCCATCGCCTTAATAAAACTTCTGCTGCTTCCCAGATAATGACCTCCTGCATAGGCCAGATATCTGTTATCCTGACTCTTAGGGCGGCTCTTTAATTCAACCACCTCGGTTGTTTCATAGGCTACCTTCTTTGGCACTGCAATGGTTACATCCCGGCTGGATGCTTCCTGATCCAGCTGGACAAAATAAATCTTTTTGCGGTCCTCTGAAGCGTACCAGCCGATCCCCTTTAATTCTTCATTGGAAATCTCCTGGTTGCAGACAATGGTATCCTGCCTGGAGACCGAATAGGACTGGCTGTCGTTTTTAAGTACCTGGGTTAAGTGAATCCGGCTTCCATCTACCGTCACATCCGCAATATAAGTCTGATCCTGTTCATATTTCTTAACAATCGAACCGCCTTGATCCATAATCTCAATCCGGTACATGGGAGCATCAAGAACCCTGCCGTTCTGAGACCAGATATCACCGTTTTTCGCAATTCCATAGATGAAATCATCACCTACGAAGCCCAAAGGACGAAAACGGTTGTCCTCTCCTCCGCTGATTTCTCTTTTAATTCCGGTATCCAGGTCCATCAGATGAATCACACTGGCACCGAAAACGTCATTTCCTTCCTGCCATGCAAAATGACGCTCTGTACTGCTGACCGCATAGCCTCCCTCAGAAACAGAATCTGCCAGCACCATATATTCGTTGCTGTTTAAATCAATTCCATAAACAGACCTGCCGGCCATAAGATAGAGCATTCCGTTGGTCCCTAAATGGGAAAGCTGACCCACTTCTTCTTTCAGCATCTCAAAGGATGAGGTGACCGGTGTAAAGAACCGCTCCCCTATGGCATTCTCGCCGCTGCTGTACCGGTAGAGAGCAATACCCATGCTCCCTTCATGTATCCCCCGGTTCATATATCCGTAGACTAGAAAATCCACATCGCCGTTGTCACTTACGGAAAGAACCTTGATGTCATGCTGGTTATAACCACTGCGAAGACCATCGTCGGTTCCGCTCCGGAATGAAAACACCTTTACTGCATGACCCTGTTTCTGATCGTAGGTCCATAAATCCCGATTGATTCCATAAGCAATACAATTTCCGCCAGGACTTTTCTTTGTCTGAACTTCATCTGCATTGGTGATCCCAAGTGTGATCCGTTTTCCAGAGAACAGTTCTTTCTGTCCGGAGAATATCTGATTGGTATTCCGTTCAAAGTCCATCAGATAAATGCGGCGGCTGTCCCATTTCATTGTGTAGGTATCTTCCACCTCATACAGTTCTGAATCTACTCCTTCACCAGCCCTCTCAGCCTGGTACTCCAGACTGACACTGCACATCACACCATCCAAATCTTTCAGAGTGGTCCGGATTTCTCCAACCGGTTTCATAGACATCCCTCCCCAGGTGAGCTGGGAAAAACTGGACCGTATGGAAACATGACCCAGAGAACTGTTATCTTCCGTATTACTGGTCTCCAGATATGTGGTCAGATCCCTTGCCTGGTCATAGTTAAATGTCTTCGTTGTGAAATCAACAGCAAAATCAATCATATCCTTTGCATTGGTACTGTCCGTCCACATGATCCGGGTGTAATAATAAAGTGTTCCGTTATCCGAGGTGTCCAGTGTAAGAACCAGTATATATTCCTTGTCTTTTGTCAGAAGATTCTGTATGGGAAGAGATGCCTTTACGACGCCTTCTTCCTGGTCCCATTTGCTTAGGCTGGTGCGTTCCACAAGGCGGCTTAAATCAAGACTGCGCACTTCATACTGTATCCCGGTTATGGTGCCGTTATAATCTGCAATCCCAAGGTTTAAATTCCGGTCCTGGGGAAGTACGGTAAGTGCCTCTCTTGATACAGTCTGTGCCATATCCTGAACATAGCCATGCAGAAGATTCATCTTTTTCCCGTACATGTCCGCGTATACAACAGGAAGGGCTGCCTCATCCATGGAGGTATATACCATTACATCATTTTTTTCTGTATTTCTCTGATTCCACATAAAATAAACTGCGATAGCCATTACGAATACCACAGATAAAATACCTATCTTTTTAGCCAAACGATTCATATAAAACATCCTTTATTTTCCCAGTTTTGATCTTCTTTATTGTAAACAATAATGAACAAAACTACAATGAAAACTTTCTTAAACATTCGTTAAATGGGAAAAAAGTCGATTGGCATCTTACAAAAATCCCTTCTTAGCTGCTGATATTCCTAAACTGCTCCGCCAGCTGATAGGAAGTCCCTTCCCTGGTGATCACAAAGATGGTATTGTTCCCGGCAATGGTTCCTACAATTTCGTTCCAGCCCAATTCATCGATAAACGAACAGACAGAGGCCGCCATACCTGGCTCGCAGGTGATGACAACTACATTTCCTGACTGCTCCACTGCCCTGACTGCCATGGAAAACAGTACAAAAAGCCTGTGGGAAATCTGATGTTTGGAAATAATCCCGCTTTGAATATATCCTTCCCCATTTACTCCTTTTATCAGATTCATCTCACGGATATCCCTGGATAAAGTCGCCTGGGTCACATGAATCCCCTCCGGGCCTAAGTATTCCTTAAGCATTGTCTGAGTTTTGATGGGCTGTCTCCTGATCAATTCAAGAATTTTCTTCTGGCGCCTGCTTTTTACATTCTCTTTTTCTAATTCATTCACGGCATTCCCCTTTGTCTGCGCGCCTAAATAATCTCAACTCCGGCTTCCATGTCCCGGTCAGGAACCATAAGGGCCAGCTTCCCTTCCCGATCCTCTGCCACCATAAGCATCCCTTCCGATTTTAATCCTGCCATCCTGGTAGTTTTCACGTTTTCCAGAACCATCACTTTTTTTCCAATAACTTCTTCGGTTTTATAATATCCCTTAAGTCCGGACAGGATCTGACATGTCTTATTCCCAACCTCCACCTGAAAGCATAAAAGCCGGTTCGACTGGTTGACTTCCGTACATTTTACGATTTTTCCGACCTTAAATTTCATTTTGATCAGATGATCACAAGTTACATATTCTTCATTCTGGTATTCCATTTTTTCCCTCTCTTTTTCCCATCAGTTCACAACCACGGCCTGGGCTGCCCGGAATTCATTGGGCAGGACATGCCTGAGCTGGATAAAGTTCCTGCGAAATGTCTTAACCGTACTATAGCCCACCTCTATTGCAATATCAGTAATAGATTTATCCGTATCAAGAAGCATCTCACAGGATTTGTCAATCCGGAGCCGGTTTACAAAATCAGAAAAATTACATTCTACCTGCATCAATAAATGGCGGTTCATCTCCTCTATGGAAATGCCGAATCTATCTGACGTTTCCAGGGCCTGTATTTCATCCTGATAATTTTGGGAAATATATTCTACCAGCTGGTAAGCCAGTTTTTTTTCTTCTATATTAGTTATATTCAAAACCCTTTGGTAGGTCCTCCGATAATCGCTGATCTTATTTTCCATACGGTAGGAAAATACCTTGGATATATGCGCCGCATCCACATATCCAAGAACAGACGCTATTTCTTCCAGAGTCATATCCGTATACAAGAGATAATTGATTGTCTTCACAATCCGCATCTCACTGACCAGTTCATGAAATGCAAGTCCTGTCTTCTCAAATATGTACATTCGGACCGATGATCTGCTTAAATAAAATTGTTTTGCGATTCTCTCCAGTGTGATTTTTTCTCCCAAATGCATGTAGATATAACGCAGGATCAGCAGCCGGTTGTCTTTTGAACCGTTTTTCATACATAACTTTTTATTCGGGTTATCCATCACACGGCAAAATGCGATAATCAAAGAAGAAATCAGCATAATAATATTTATCTCCTCATAGGATCTTCTTTCCCTGAAATCCAATACAGATTCAACCCCTGCCTCTTCCCTGATCTTAAAAAACAGATATTCCACCTCTTCTTTCGTTTCCTGCGTAAGATACGCATATGGGGTCTCTTCCAGTTTTTTTAAAGCAGAAACCGGATCTGACATGGAGGAAGAGGATTTTATCGTTTCCGCCACCACATCATAATTATATTTAACAATTTCGAAGCTCAAGACTTCTTTCACATCCACGATCTGCGTACACTCCCATGGCAGTATGGAAAGCAGTATCCCTGATTTTAGTTCATACCGCTCCCTGTCTATTTCAATACTGCCTTTCCCTTCTCTTACCAAAATGAATCTCGGACTTTTGTGATACAACGGCAAAGTTCTTTCCGCGATTATTTCGTAATCAAAGGTGCATATTTTTTTTATATCTGTCTTTGAGCAGAACTGTGTCTGCAGTTCAATATACTCCTTCATCTTATCAAATCCTTCCAGATTTTGAGTAATACGTTTATAAGCTTTCGTATATTCATATGTTTTCTAATAATATAAGTAGTTCTATTCATACACCTGGGGGAAATATCCCATTTTACCTGTATATAAATAAAATGGGATCCTGTTTTCTCCATGATCTTATTTGTTGACAATCCTTGTTCCGGTTTTACCGCTTAAAGCCTCTGCAGCCTTTTCCAGAGAACAGATAATGGATACGCCCTCCTTTTTCTGTTCTATGAATTTCATAGCAGCTTTTACCTTTGGAAGCATACTTCCTGCAGCGAAATGGCCCTCCTTTATGTACTGCTCTGCCTGGGAAAGAGTGATTTCGGAAAGATCCTCCTGATCCGGTTTTCCAAAGCGAATGGAGACCTTATCTACGGCTGTCAGTATTACAAATGCATCTGCATTCACCAGTTCTGCCAGCTTTTCAGCTGCCAGGTCCTTATCAACCACTGCGGCAACTCCATGATAAGAGCCATCCGGCTCTTTCACTACAGGAATTCCGCCGCCTCCCCCAGCAATGACGACATGATGGGCATTGATCAGCGTATTTAATGAAATTCTTTCATAGATACTTACCGGTTGGGGAGAAGCAACCACCCGGCGGTATCCGCGCCCGGAATCCTCAACATACTTCTGTCCTGTTTCCGCCATCAGGCGCCCGGCTTCTGCTTCATCATAATACCTGCCTATGGGCTTCGTCTGATTATTAAAAGCCGGATCCTTTTCGTCTACGATCACCTGTGTCAGCATGGTAATCACAACCGTATCCTGAATCTGCTTCTTAACAAGCTCCTGATCAATGGCCTGCTGGAGATGATAGCCGATATACCCCTGACTCATTGCCGTACACTCAGGAAGATGCATTTCAGGTACGATTCCAGCCTCATGACCTTTCTCAAAAGCAAGGTTTATCATTCCTACCTGCGGACCATTACCATGACATACGACCACCTCATATCCTGCCTTCACTATATCCACAACTGCTTTGGCCGTAATTCTTACCCGTTCCAGCTGTTCTTCCGATGTATTGCCTAACGCATTTCCACCCAGCGCGATTACAATTCTTTTCACTCTGACCTGCCTTTCTAGCAAAGGGTTGCATACATCACAGCTTTAATGGTATGCATACGATTTTCTGCCTCATCAAAAACCTTGGAATATTTTGCTTCAAATACCTTGTCTGTTGCTTCCATTTCAGCCAGACCGAATTTCTGAAAGATATCCTCGCCGATGGTAGTTTTTCTATCATGGAAAGAGGGGAGACAATGCATAAAGATGGCCTGACTGCCTGCATTCTTCATGATCTTTTCATTTACCTGATATGGGCTCAGCAGCTTGATTCGTGTCTCCCATACACAATCCGGTTCTCCCATGGAAACCCAGATATCCGTATAGACAACATCCGCTCCCTTTGTTCCCTCTTGTGCATCCTCCGTTAATGTTATGGTGCAATGATTCTCTGCTGCAATCCCTTTGCACACATCAACCAGATCTTCAGCCGGCCATAAATCCTTTGGAGCACAGGCGGTAAAATTAAGTCCCATTTTGGCACATGCCACCATCAGTGAATTTCCCATATTGTTTCTCGCATCACCCATAAAGGTAAAGTTTATTCCTTTTAAAAATCCAAAATGCTCTTCTATGGTCAGTAGATCTGCGAGCATCTGTGTGGGGTGAAACTGATCCGTTAATCCATTCCAGACGGGTACTCCAGCATACTGAGCGAGCTTGGTAACCAGTTCCTGGCTATATCCCCGGTATTCAATCCCATCGTACATTCTTCCAAGAACTCTGGCCGTATCCTCAATGCTTTCTTTCTTCCCCATCTGGGAACTGCCCGGGTCAAGATAGGTAACTCCCATCCCCAGATCGTTGCCTGCCACTTCAAATGAGCAGCGGGTTCTTGTAGAAGTTTTTTCAAATAGGAGAACAATATTTTTTCCCTCAAGATACTTGTGGGGAGTATTGGTCCTCTTTAAATCCTTAAAATTCTTAGCCAGATCAATTAAGTAGCGGATTTCCTCCGGTGTAAAATCCAGTAATTTCAAATAGCTTCGGCCTCGTAAGTTAACTGCCATTTCTTTTTCTCCTCTTTTCTTAGTAATTGACCGGTTCACGGTCCAGCGGCATGCTCATGCAACGGGGGCCGCCTCTGCCCCTGGACAGCTCTGCACTTGGAATTTCCAGCACCTTCAGTCCCCGCTGTTTCAATAATTCATTGGTTTTTGTATTGCGCTGGTAGGTGATAATGGTTCCCGGAGAGATACAAAGAGTATTGGAGCCGTCATTCCACTGCTCTCTTTCTGCTGCAATCATATCCTCTCCTCCGCATTTGATCAGTTCTACCTGATCGATGCCCAGGCTTTTCTCAAGAATGGTCTCAAGGTCAGAATTCTGAACTTCCACCTTAATCTCACCTCTGCAGTTTCCTTTTTCAATCTTATAAATCCGAAGAGGTCCAAGAATTCCCGGGTGGATCGTAAATTTGTCGTAATCAATCTGTGTAAATACCGTGTCCAGATGCATAAACGCGCGGCTGTTGGGAATATCAAACCCGAGTATGGTCTCGATGGCACTGTTTTCATTCTCAAAAATATTTTTAGCCAGCAGCTCCAGTGCATCTGGTTCCGTTCTTTGGGAAATTCCCACAGCAAGAACCTTATCGTTGATATTTAAGATATCTCCGCCTTCAATATGAAATGCATTGTAACGGTCATAGTATTTTTCAACCTTTTCCTTAAAATCGGGATGGTATTTGAAAATATACTCGCCATAAATCGTCTCCCGGTTCCTGGTCACAGAATACATCCGGTTCAGGCTCACTCCATTACCAATGCATGCAAATGGATCACGGGTAAAATACAGATTGGGCATGGGATCAATCACCAGCTTAGAGGGGTCACTCATAAGGTCAACCAGAGAATCGCTTTTCGTATAATTGAGTTCCTTCAGGACAATGCCTTCCATGGATTTGAGCACAAGCACCTTGCTGTCATCCTTAAACTGCATCATATAATCGTAGATTTTCTTTTTATACAGTCCTGTGGATATCCCAGCTTCATTGATCCATTGCTTAATGAACTCATCTCTGATTTCATCGCTTAAATCCAGCACCTCAGCCATAACATCTTCCAGATACAATACCTCTACGCCATTGTTTCTTAATGTCTCGGCAAATGCATCATGCTCCTGCTGCGCCGCCTCTAAAAAAGGAATATCATCAAAGAGAAGCCTCTCCAGTGTATCTGGTGTCAGATTTAATAATTCCTTTCCCGGTCTGTGCAGCAATACTTTCTTCAAGCGGCCAATTTCACTTTTTACATTAATACTCTGCATATTTAATAACCTCCTTTTATGTTTTATCATTGGCATTTTGTAACGCTTCCGCTTCTTAGCCTTGGCGTCTTCCAAAGAATAGCATCAAAAAATTGGGTTTGGAATAAACTTTATCATTTATTTTTATGCATAGTTATGCTTTTTGAACAAAACCAAGCCTAAACCTTATACATTTTGCACAATTTTCTTGACCTCTACTTTGCAGTTTGCTATACTGGAAGAAAAAAGCCAAAAGGTAATTATGAAGCTGTTACTTTACTTATACGACAATATACTTTTAATTTTATACTTTGGAGTGAGCCTTCTTGCTTTCTGCCGCTACTTGAGTGAGCGGTGCTGCATCTCTGCCTGTTTGTCCGCACTCTATCTCTGTTTATCCGTCAATCAGCTTGTTGCAGCCATGGCAGAATTTATCCCTGAATTCGGTCAGTTCTACCGGGCTGCCTATTTTACTATGCCTGTATGGAATACGGTTATATCCATATCCGCTGCTATCTGCCTTTTATACCTGAGTTATCAGCTAAACCACACATCAAAGCTTCCATTTTATGAATACATGATTCTGTGTATATTCATTTTTCTTCTGTTGCTGATTCCCACCTTAAAAAGCAGCAGGACTACCTTGTTTTTTTACAGCTCTCTGTTCCCCCTTTTCTTACTTTACAGAGTCTCCTCCTTTTACGCTCTTAAGAATCAGGCGGCCTGCAGTCAGAACAAGAAGCTTTTTTCTGATTTTCGTCCTGTGCTATTCTGGTCCGTTTTCCTCTTTTCTCTTTCCGGCATCATTGAAAACTATATCAGGATTTTTATTTTCCCTGCCCGCATCAGGCTATCCTTCTGCCGTATCTTTTCTATTGACTTTTTATTTGGCATATCTGCCCTGGTTTATATCTGTTTTTTCCTTCGAAAAACAGCAGCTCTGCACACATGCAAAGCTGCTGTAAATTCCCAGGAGCAGGTGCCGGAATCTTTCACTTCCCCAGATACCGAATCTGCCTCTTATTATTCTTTTTGTAAAGCCTATTCCCTCACTCTGAGAGAACAGACCATCCTTACGGAACTGTTAAACCGCACCACTGATGAGCAGATCAGCGCCAAGCTTCTGATCTCGTCCTTTACCGTCCGCTCCCATGTCCATAACCTCTTAAAAAAAACCGGGGCAAAGTCCCGGCAGGAATTATATATTCTTTACGAGAACACAAAAAAGCAGAAGTCAGGTTAAGGTCGTCTGCTGCCGGCTTTCATAAAACTTTTCATATTTACCAATCAGTTCCGACCGGTTTCTGGAATCCGTTTTTTCATAGATGCCATGGGCATGAAATTTTACGGTCCCCACAGACAGTCCCAGTTCTTTTCCCATTTCCTGATAGGTCTTGTCCTTCAGCAGAAGATACAGTACATCACACTGACGATTGCTTAATCCATAAGTCCTGATAAAAGGATCCTCCGGGTAAGGGGTCTTAGCCTCACAGACTGCCGCAACAGGAAGAGGAATTCCGGACTCCATTATCTCAGCCGGTTCTCTTCTCTGAATCAGCTGGGAGAATCCGCTTTTTACTCCGATCACTGCCAGGATTACGAAAAATATGTCTTCACTTAAATTATGCTCCATAAATACCTTTAGGTTCAACGTATTGATCACATATTGAAAGTGGTAGATGACCATGCTGTCTTCCGCAAAAATCAGCACAGAAAACAGGCCGCCTATGAGAAAAAGAAACCGATATGCCCTGATCCTTACTTTATACTCCCTGTCTTTCGAAAAAGCATACCGGATAAAATAAGAAAGAACAAAGCATGCCAGATAAATCTGCCGTACTGTATAAAATACCCAGTGCTGACTGACTGATCCGTTTAAATCTCCGACATAAACCGTTATACAGATCAAAGGCATCATAATGATTGCATGAAGGATACCGATCTTTTTTTCAAGTAAAGAAGCGGTGAGAAGCATATACAGGGTACTTATGGCAATTCCACATATAACCTTAACGCTGAAATAGGTCAATACATTATAGGTTCCTTCAAAAAGAGGCAGTTTGAGCAAAAATTCTGACATGAAAATAATCATGGAATTAAGACAATAAAAGAACATAAGCATGCCGGTCTCAAACTCCCGGACATGCTTTGTTTTGCAGTATGCAGTTACATTAATTGTACAGGAACAGGCAAATATTATAATTAATACGATGTCGAAGATAAAAATTGTTGTACTCATTTGGACCTCACATTATCCATACTGCTTCTCCTCTGAAACACCTTGCTTTGCTACCGTTTCCAATTATTCTCCTTATGTCGAATCATATCATTAAAAGTAAATTTTTGTCAATTCAGCCCATTGATTAATCATGATTTAGTAGGCTTCTCTGAAAATAGAAGAATGCTAAAAGATTAATGATCAGACGGTAATTGCGCCTGTTATCAGCATGTAAACAGATATGGCTGCTCCTATCAGAATGAACATGATTACGACTTTTTCCTTTTTTGAAAAGACTTTTTCCACTCCATTTTCCTTTCCTGCTTTTATATAGAGGAAAATGCCAATTATATAAACCAGCATGCAAAGAAGAAAATATCCAATTCCGGATGCCCAAATCGCCCATGCGTAAAAGGCAGTTCCAAGAAGTCCGATTGTTAATTGTCTGGCTTCTCCCTTTTTTTCTCTATTTATATAAGAGAGCTTTACCTGATATATGCACACCAGAATCCAGGTTACGAAAATTGCTGCAGTACAGAGTGAATATGCAAAATTATAAGCCTTATTCGTAAATAACAGAGTGAAGATAAAAATCTGTGAAAGAACCGTCATAAAAACCAGTGAGAAGGTTGGGACATTCTTGTCATTTACTTCTCCGAATTTCTTTGGAAGAAGATTCTGTTGTGCCATTAGCAATGTGGTCTCAACCGGAAGCATGGTCCACGACAGCCAGCAGCCCGCAACAGATATAATCATAGCAATATTTATAAAAGCCGCTCCCCATGGACCTACAATATAAGAAAGAAGGTATGCCATGGCAGGCTGCTTTAATTCGCATATTTGGGCACGGCTCATCAGCCCATAAGGTAAAAGAGTCAAAAGAAGATAAACACATAAAAGCCCTATCAGGCCCAGCACAGTCGCCTTTCCAGCAGTTGCTTTTGTTTCTGCACGGTCTGCCATCATTGCCGCTCCTTCGATTCCCACAAATACCCACATAAGCACCATCATGCTGGAATTTACCTGAGACATCACATCCTTCAGGGAAAAATTTCCTGATACAGTCCCCCAAAAATCGGCAGCAAATATATCAGCCTTAAACGCAATTATTGCAGCAATTACAAAAAGCAAAAGGGGAACCAGCTTACAGATGGTAATTATGGTATTTAAAAATGCAGCACTTTCAATCCCCCTGTTTACGACCAGACACATAATCCATAAAATAATACTTGCTGTAATAATAGAGAGAAGATTATTTCCATTCCCAAGTGCAGGAATAAAATAACTAAGTGCGCTCATCATAATGGTGGCGAAGGCAATGTTACCCAGCCATGCAGATAACCAGTATCCCCACCCGCTGATGAATCCTCCAAAGGGACCAAAGGTTTCTGTTGCATAGCTGAAAATTCCGCTTAATTCAGGCTTCTTACTAATGATGTTAGTCAGTGACAGGCAAAGCATGAGAACACCTGCGCCTGAAATGATCCACGCTGCAATGGCCGCTCCCGGGCTTGTCCCCGCCGCCATGTCTGATGCGATTCCAAAAATTCCGCTCCCGACAGAAGAGCTGATTACCAGTGCAGTCAGTGCCAGCAGCCCTAATTTCTTATTTTCTTTTTCCATGAAAACCTCCTGTGTATTGATTCTTTCATAGTAAAGAATTTCAGAAAAAAATGACTGCCTCAATCGGACTGTTTATTTGTAATTTTGAACTATATTTTTACAGATGAAACCGCTTAAAATTCATAATATATCAAGAATATAATTTTTGATTGTTAACAATGTCTATACCAAACAACAACAAATACTTGATTATTTTTCCTTTTTGTTATACCAACAGCTTAAGAAAACAGAAAAACAGCCCCCTTTTTAAAGGAAGCTGCTTTCACTATTCCCTATCTGCACCGTCCGGAGTTACATCTTCTTCGGTGCATTTCATTCAGTAGCAGTACTGACACGATATCCCCCAGCAGACCATTCCCCTGTGCCGGTCCGGGATTTGCTCCCCAATAAGGAGGCTTCGGTCCGGGTCCTGGTCCCCAGTAAGGCGGTTTCGGCCCGGGTCCTGGTCCCCAGTAGGGTGGTTTCGGTCCGGGTCCTGGTCCCCAGTAAGGCGGTCTTGGTCCTGGTCCCCAGTAAGGTGGTCTTGGTGCGGGCGGACCCCAGTAAGGCGGTCTCGGCCCGGGCGGCGGCCTCCAGCCAGGAGGTTTTGGTCCGGGCGGGCCCCAACCGGGAGGCCCCCATGTGGAGTATCTGTCATTAAGTTCCGCTTTTTCTAACTCCTCATTTTCCCAATCCGCTGGCTCTTGCTGCATCTGCGCTGCTGTCTCAGTCTTATCATTGTTCCCCATCAGCAATTCATCCGTTATGGTTCCTTCTTCACGAATCTTTGCGCAAATGGAATCACAAACCTGATGAATCAACAGTCGATCGGGGAATTCATCGTACATTGGGCTGTCTTTATAATCCAGGTGATCACATGCGGAAACGACGTATTCCTGCAGACGTTTCATATGTCCCGGGTACATTCCCTGTAAATATTCCAGATCCTTTGCAATGATATCCTTCGGCTCCAGAGAACTTTCCCTGATGCTCCTGTCACCATAAAGCATGTATGGGGGCAGGCTCTCATTATCCTCTCCATAAGTATAGTCCGGGTTGCCTGGCACGGTTGTTATCACTCCCTGCTTTTAGCTTATACAACACCATTCTATGCTAAGAAGTATAAAAAAGTTCGGTTATTGCCATTAAAAAAGACGTTCTGGATAAATTCCTTTTGAAACCAGATCTTTGATTGCCGCTGAAACAGCTGGTTTATCTTCTTTATAAGTTACCCCAAACCACTTATCTCTTGTCTCCAGTACGTGAACTCTGGCTTTATCCTGGCTGATCAGCCGGTCAATAATCTTAGGAAGAAGATATTCGGATTTAATGTCCCCTTCCTTCAGGTTCTCTAAAAATACAGGGAATCCATGCTCCAGTTCCATTAAAAATGCCGGTGAAAGTCCCCACATATTCATGGATACGTTCTGATCTAAAGAGACCTTAACCGGATTACCCGCCTCATCTCTTCCATGAGCTTCGCCGCCGTCCATAATGAGCTCATAAGTCTCCGTAACTTTCTCTAAGACACCGTCAGACCCTACCTGACATACCCCTCTGGTCACACCTCCGTTTTCGCTTAAGGTATTGCCCAGGATAAACCCGCTCATGCACAGATCAAATGGCCTGACATCTGGATCCATCTGGTTGACCAGATAATCATGAATCTTAATAAACCCTTCTTTTCCATAATAGTCATCTGCATTGATTACCGCAAACGGCTCCTGTATCACATCTTTGGTGCACAGAATTGCCTGTCCTGTTCCCCAGGGTTTCGTTCTTTCTTCCGGCTTATGAAAGCCCGCCGGCAGATCATCAAGTTCCTGGAACGCATACTCCACCGGTGCAATCTTTTCAATCCGGTTGCCAATAATCTCTTTAAAATCCTGTTCCAGATCTTTACGAATGATAAATACAATTTTGTTAAAGCCTGCATTCAAAGCATCATAAATGGAATAGTCCATAATGATCTCGCCACTGGGGCCAACTGGTTCCAACTGTTTGATTCCGCCGCCAAACCGGCTCCCGATTCCGGCTGCCATAATAACTAAAGATGTTTCTTTCATAATACATTCTCCCTGTTTCGTTTTATCTGTTCCATAGTATAGCATAATTTTGGCAGATAATCCACATTCAGCGAGAACCTTTACCCTTACTTATTATTCCACTGTAAACGAAACAGAATTTTCAGTTGCAGAATCTGCTCCGATAAAAAGTCTGAATGAACCAGGCTCACAGACGTACTGCATGGTATTATCATAGAATTTCAGCATGGAAGTATTGATATCAAAAACCACCTCTGCCTCTTCTCCCGGCTTTAGATAAACTTTTCGAAAGCCCTTAAGTTCCCGGTTCGGCCTGGATACACTTCCCACTTCGTCCTTAATGTACAGCTGAATCACCTGCGCCCCCTCCCGGTGTCCGGTATTTCTCACACAGACAGACGCCTGGATTGATCCATCCCCGCTCAGAATTTTGTGGCTTAAGGTGATGGGTGAAATTTCAAATGCTGTATAAGACAAGCCGTACCCAAATGGAAATAAAGGCTCATTGGGACAATCAATATATTGGGAAAGGTATTTTTCCTTTTTCCCCAGCACCGGCCTGCCTGTTGGGAAGTCGTTATAATATATGGGAATCTGACCCACTGTCCTCGGAAAACTCATAGATAGTTTTCCAGAAGGGGTTACGTCGCCAAATAAAATATCTGCAATGGCATTGCCTCCCTCTGTTCCCGGAAGCCACGCCTCCAGAACTGCCTTTGAATCCGCAAGCACATCTTCTATAATAAGGGGTCTTCCATTGAGTAATACAGTAACTATGTTTGGGTTTATTTTCTTCACCTGACGGAGCAGTTCCAGCTGAAGCGGATCCAGATGCAGATTGGTTCTGGACGCAGCCTCTCCTGATTGTGCAGGATATTCTCCCAGTGCAAGGACAACAATATCTGAATCCTGAGCAGCAAGCAGTGCCTCTTTTAACAGAGCTTTGGAAGCTTTGATATCTGACAAAATCTGCTCCCTTACTTCAGAATGCAGTTCCAGCTTTGTAAGGTCAGATACAACAGGAGCCCCTCGATAAAAGGAAGCTTCCGTCACGCCAGCCCGCTTTACTCCCTCTTTGATTGTTATCACATCTTCCATTCTTCCAAAGATTGACCACACTCCCATCAGATATGGACTGTCTGCGTGAGGACCAATAAATGCAATTTTTTGTCCTTCCTTTTTCAGCGGCAGTATCTGATCTTCATTTTTAAGCAGTACCATTGTCTGTGCTGCTGCCTGTCTTGCCAGTTTCCTGTGCTCCTTTGAAAGAATCACATCTTCTTCCCACTGGCTGTTTGCATCTTTAAAGGGATTTTCAAATAATCCAAGCCTGTTTTTCAATACCAGAACCCGATATACTGCTTCATCAAGCAATGCTGAATCAATTTTATTCTCATCCAGCAATTCTTTGATATTTCTGCAATAACAGGTTGTCATCATATCAATATCCACGCCCGCTTCCAGAGCCAGCCGCGCTGCCTGCTTTTTGCCCTCGGCAACACCGTGATGAATAATTTCCTCAATTGCAGCCCAGTCAGAAATCAATACTCCTTCAAATCCCATATGTGTTCTTAAAATATCCCGCATCAGCCACTTATTTGCTGTTGACGGTATTCTGTCTAATGTATTAAATGAAGTCATTGCGGTTGCACAGCCAGCATCGATGGCAGCCTGATAGGACGGAAGATAACTGTCAAATAATGTTCGGTTAGACAATTCTACCGTATTGTATTCCCTACCTGCCATGGGAGCACCATATCCTGCAAAATGCTTTACACATGCTGCAATTTTATAGGGCTGGCTCAATTCCCCATCCCCCTGATAGCCTTTGACCATGGCGCGCGCAAATTCACTGTTCAGATAGGGATCTTCCCCAGTTGACTCCATTACTCTTCCCCATCTGGGATCTCTGACAAGATCAACCATGGGGGAAAATGTAAGATGCAGTCCTGATACTGCCGACTCTTTTGCAGCGACCTCTGCTCCTATCTTAGCAATCTCCGGATCAAAGCTGCACCCCTGCGCCAGTGGTATGGGGAAAATAGTACGGAATCCATTGATAATATCCGCCATAAACAGCAGCGGTATCTGATGCGGCTGTTTTTCCATGTATTTTTTCTGTATACCAATCAGTTTATCCGCACCTGCGATACCCAGTACAGAACCGGCCAGATCAACCTCCTGCTGCATAAAACCTGCCTGGTTATTGGGACCCGTCACGACTCCCTCTTCTTCAAAATAATAGCCCGTCACCTGTAACAACTGGTCTATTTTTTCTTCTACAGACATATCACTCAGTAATTCTTTTAATTTTCCATCTTCCATATTATTTTCCTTTACGAATGATTTGTAAGTCCAATGCAGGACCCCCGTTTAAGCAGAACTGCTTCATATACGATGTGACTGGTCTTCTCTCCCTGCATCATTGCAAACAATGCGTCAATTGCACTGACTGCCATCTGCTCCGCAGGCTGAGAGATCGTATCCAGTGCAGGACTGTAATACTCTGCCACTTCAATACCATCGAAGCCAATGACGGAAATATCCTCTGGGATACGCAGGCCTTCAGACAGAATAGCCTTAGCCGCTCCTACCGCCATGATATCCGCCATGGCAACAACAGCCGTCATATCTTTATTTCTCATCATCAGGTTTTTCATCATATTAAACCCGAATTCATAACCGGACTGGGATGTATTAAAACTGGATACAAGCAGTGGATCAAACGGGATTCCATTTTCCAAAAGAGCCCTTTTATATCCTTCAAACCGAAGGGTATTGGGAGTCTTCAGCTGACCATATGCATTGTAGATACAGCCAATTCTTTTATGACCTAATTTAATCAGGTAATCGGTTGCCTTAAAATTCTCAGCCTCATCGTCAATAATTACGCTGGAATACAGGTCTTTATTCACCTTATCATCAGCTGAGACAGTCAGCAGCACACATGGCACACCCAAATGTTTAAAGTCCTCTTCTGTATATTCAAATCCTCCTCCCATCAAAATGATGCCACATAGATTTTTATCCATAACTTCCTGCTGTGCAATCAGCATTTCCTGCCCGTTGGAGTTAACATTGCGAAGTTCCAGACAGTAGCCGCGCAGCATAGTTTTTTGCTCTATGGTATGAATCATTTTCTGAAAAAAGGGATTTGTTATACTCTTTACCAGAACCGCAATCGTCTTTGTCTGGGTCCTTTTCAAATTTCTTGCATTATTATTCGGTATATAATTTAACTCATGCACAGCCGCCATAACTTTCTGCTTTGTCACCGGACTGGCGAAGCCGCTTCCATTTAACACCCGCGATACAGTGGAAATACCAACTCCGGATAATTTTGCAATGTCTTTAATTGTTACACTCATGTGCTGCATCCTTTCCTGCCCTGTCTTAACCCTGAAACCAATCTAACACTATTTTAACATTTCCCCTTGTGAAAATCTACAAATCATTTCTTCTCCGCTGATGTATATTCCGTTAACTGATCATTAACAGCTTTTATTACATCATTAACCCCTGCTGCCTCCAGTTGTTTTCTGTATTCTGCCACAGCTTCTTTTGGCTCCTGTTTTGTCAGACCCAGCATAATCTGTATTCCCAGCTGAGAATCTACATTAGAAATTGCAGACAGCTGTGAAGATACAGAAGAACTGTCAAAGCTGAAACCTGCGTACGGGTTGTCAATTGCAGACTTGCCCCATTCTTCGTTTAATGTATAACGGCGGGGATCCTCTGTGGCCTGTGGTATATTTAATGAATCAGTCCGCAATCCCCAACCGGCAAATCCAAAACCGTCTTTATCCGAATTAAAGGTATCAGGCTGCCTGATCATACCGTCAGCTACTTCATACTCTCTTCCAAGAATTCCATACTGGAACAGATCATAACATTCTTTATCTGTCATCAGCTTTTCTATTACTTTCAAACAGCGATCCGGATATTTTGAGTTTGCACTGATACCAGTTGCATTCTCTACACCCATTTTCCGTTCAATTTTATTTGCAGCTTCTGCGAAAGCGTAGAACTGGGTTTCAACATCGGGTAATTTCTTTTTTTGTGTTCCATAGGAACCTGTCCAGTCTGGCTGATGGCTGATGTAGGAAGCCGATAATCCATTATAAAAATTATCCTTGTCATCCTGGGCAGAAGATAAAACATCTTTTCCCCAATATCCTTTTTCCGCCCATTCATGCATTTTAACCGCGAATGCTTCAAATTCACTGGTAAATGCAGGGTGAAATACTTTGTCCGTATTCTTCAGGGAGGAAGTCAGATACATCTCCGTATTTGGCACTCCCGGAGCATCAATCCAGTCGCTGGTTGTTCCAACAAACATTCGGTACAAATCCATAGACAGGTTGGCACTTCCGTTTAAAGGTGCCCAGCCATTTTCTTTTGCCGCATCCATGTAGCGTTCCATATCTTCCACTGAATTTACGTTAGCAATCCCACTCTTTTCCAGTAAATCTTTCCGGGTAACAAAGCCGTATGCTGTATATTCACTATAAGTGCTGGGTACACCATAAATTTTACCGTTTACTTCCATGCTCTTCCAGTAGCTGTCACCAATGGAAGACTTTAAAGATGGCGCTTCATTGGTCAGCAGATCTGTAATATCTGCAAGAGTTCCCTGTTTTGCCAGTGTTGCGTATGGTACCGGAGCAGTTCCTGATACATATGCCATATCAAATTTTTCCCCAGATGCCCAGAGCAGCGGATACTTTGTTGCAACATCATTCCAATCAATATATTTAATCTCCAGTGTCGTATTAATACTGGTCTTCAGTTTTTCATTTAACGCCGACAGAACATCTTTATTTGCCACACCTTCTGTTCCATATAAATACATAACCAGATTTACTCCATCGCTGTCCTTTGTTTTTGCTGCCCCTGCAGACGGATTGCTATTTGTACAGCCTGTGACAAGCCCTGCAGCCACAGTGATTGCCAGAATTGCTGAAATCAGTTTTTTTATCATTTTCATTTCCTCCTGTTGTAGAATTGATCAGCCGGATATGGGCTAGCCCTTCACGGCACCTATGGTAAGTCCGCTTACAAAATATTTCTGAACAAACGGATAAAGCAGAACAATGGGACCAGTTGCAATCACTGCAGTCGCCATTTTAATAGATTCAGACGGTAAATCTCCGGTGTTTATGGTCAGCCCCTGCTGAATCAGCAGTTGTATATTCGCCTGACTTACAATTCTCTGCAAAAAATACTGCAGAGGAAACTTTGCCGGTGTCTGGATGTAGAGCATTGCATTGTACCACTCATTCCAGTATCCCAGAACCTGGAACAGCCCTATTGTTGCAAGGGAGGCTTTTGCCAGAGGCATATAGATCTGCCAGTAGATTCTGAAATCATTTGCCCCATCTATATTTGCCGATTCATACAGAGAATCCGGAATGGATTTCATGAAATTTTTCATTAAGAAAATGGACCACGGACTCATAAGACCCGGCAAAACCATTGACCAGATGCTGTCCTTTAACCCCAGGCCATTGACATACAGCATGTATGTTGGAATCAGCCCACCGCTGAATAGTGTGGTAAAATAAATAAAAAATGAAATCTGATTTCTATAGCGAAAATCTTTACGGCACAAAACATATCCGGCCATAGACATAAAAAACAATCCAAAAACGGTTCCTGTAACTGCAATAAAAATAGTTACCCTGTATGCATTAAACAAATTAGTAAAATTGCGAAACAGGAACTTGTAAGCACTAAGAGAAACTGTATCCGGAATCAACTTATATCCCTCACTTACAATTTCCTTCTCACCCATAAATGAAGATGTAACCATTAACAAAAACGGAAAGAGACAGGACAACGCAAAAATCGTAATGATTGTATAGAAGCATATCTGCATCATCTTTTCACTGCGTCCTGCAATTTTTTTCTTTTCCATATATATCCTCCTGATCTAATAGGCTAAAACAATGCACTGTCCGGCTCGATCTTTTTTACTATTGCATTTACCGTCAGAACCAGCACCAGGCCGAATACCGATTGATAAAATCCAACAGCAGCTCCCTGGGAGAAATTAAACTGTCCAACCAGACTGCGGAAAACAAAGGTGTCAATCACATCTGTCTGTGGATAAAGCACGGAATTTGTTCCAATTAAATTGTAAAACAAATCGAATGAGCCTTTTAGAATACCACCAAGACCAAAAAGAATTAACAATATCATTGTTGGTTTCAGCATGGGAAATGTAATATACCGGATTTTCTGCATGGGGGAAGCCCCATCTAAAGATGCCGCTTCGTAAATATCCTGTTCAATTCCGGCAATCGAGGCCAGATAAATAATCATTCCATATCCAGTGCCAGACCAGATTTTAAAAAATACAATAATATATTTCCATATCCCCTGATCGGAATAGAATTCATGTTTGGGAAATCCCAGACCAGCCAATATGGTATTAATGAAACCATAATCATAATTAAACAGGTTGTAAGAAAAAAATCCTACTATTACCATAGAAATAAAATACGGCAACAATATAATTGACTGGGATATTTTCTTAAACCACTTATTTCCTACTTCTGAAATCATAACAGCAAAAACAATCTGGAATGCATTACCCAAAATAAGAAATACAAGATTATATAGAATTGTATTTTTTGTAATGCGTAGCAGATCTCCGGTACGAAACAGAAATTCAAAGTTTTTAAGACCGACAAAGGCACTTCCAAAAATGCCTTTCCCTATGTTATAATCAACAAACGCAATATATGCACCAGGCATAGGTATGTAAGCAAATATAAAAAAATAAATTAAGACCGGTAACACCATAAGAAACAAAATATATTTCTTTCTCACTTCATGGACAAAATGATTCCAGTGTAGCTTTATACTCTTCAAATTATTCTCTTCCTTTCTGCAGCACAGTTCCATTACAGTCTGGTAGCAGCCCCATAAACTGTAAATTTATTCGTTTTTCACATGGAAACGTTTACATATGCTTTTCATTTTGTGTTTTATGCACTGATTATATTATTCATCTTGCGCTTTGTCAAACACTTTTTTGTCATTTTTCATTCTAAAAGCAGGCGTTTTTCTACTTGTTTTAATTATATTATTGACTTTCATATTTTTTTCTTCTATACTTTGCATTAAGTTTTATCATTTTCACATTTTTATGGAAACGTTTTCACATAGACATAATTTATTACAAGATTTGATTACAGAAAGGATACTCATTATGAAACGACCCCACGATTTACTCTCTCTGCACTCGGATACCCTTAATTTTCTGCTTGTTCCGACCGGAGACATATTTGAAATGAGTTCAGGCTCAGTCCTCATCAATCAATTTCGCGGAAATGCAAAGGATGGCTCAGCCAATAATATCTTTTTAAGAATATATGAAAACAATAAAGTAAAATCAGTCCATCCTCTCTTAGGACAGCAATCCGCCTGCCACGTAAGCCGAAACGAAAACTGTATCCGGTACGAAGGGCGCTGTGCAGGAATCGCCTATATCACAGATCTTTTTCTAATTGAAAACTCTTGGTTTTACGAAATTACGCTGAATAGCGAAGACGAGATAACGGTCGACTTACTATACGGACAGGATATTGGTTTGTCAGGCAAGGAAAATGTTCTTACCAATGAACTTTATACCTCTCAATATCTGGGACACAGTGTTTTTGAGGGGGAATATGGATATACCATCTGTTCCAGGCAAAACATGCCGGACAACGGCTGTAATCCATATCTGCAGCAAGGATCTCTGTCACACAGAATCATACACTACGCAACTGATGGTCTGGATTTTTTTGGTCTGGAGTATAAAAAAACCAATACGCCAGCAGCATTGCTCAATGGTCTTACCGACCGAAATCTGCAGTATGAGTTTGCATACAGCTCACTCCTGACTGAACCATTTACATTTTCCGGAAGTGATACCTCTGTTTTTTATGGTCATTTTTTTAAACATCACAAAGAGAAAATTACTCATCCAGATTTTCTGACCGTCATAAAAGAGCAATATAAACAAAAACACTCTGGAGAGGGTACATTCAGCCCGGTTCAAACTTACCGGATAAAGGAAATGTACGGGGCGCCCTTAAATTCTCTCGAAATGAGCAGTGACGAAATAAGAAGACTGTTTCCCCAGCAGCTATTGGCGGAAACAAAAGACTCACAAATCATTTCTTTTTTTACACCGGATCATAGCCATGTTGTGACTGTAAAAAAAGAAGAAGAGGTAATCCGCCCTCATGGAACTATCATTATTACGCCTCCTGATGGGAGTACTATTTCCAACGATCTTATTTCTTCTACACATTATATGTACGGAGTTTTTAACAGCCATGTAGTTTTAGGAAATACCAACCTGCATAAACTCATATCCACTCCCAGAGGCTTTTTAAATATACTAAAAAACAGCGGACAGCGGATCTATGTGCGCAAAGACAGAGATTTCCACCTGCTCTCTCTTCCTTCCCTTTACGAGATGGGTATGAACTACTCTCGTTGGTACTATAAAACCGAAGATGACCTGATTCTTGTCACTGCTTATTGCAGCAGCAAGAATCCAATTCATGAAAAAGCCCTGCCTCAGGCTTCCCAGGTGCATCTGGAAGTGTTAAGTGTGAATGGCTGCAAATATGACTTCATTGTTACCAATCAGTTATCCATGGGTACCAATGAATTCACTCATGACATCTTGGGAACAGTTACAGAAAACAAAATACATTTTCCGTTTCAGACAGATAAATACGAGAATCTATCTTATGATATTATTTCGCATGAATCATGCATAATCTCTGACGACCGTATTTTCTATGAAGAAGCGTTGCCTTTTGATGAGACCTTTGTTACGTTCTCCTATACAAATACCGATACCCTCCATCTGACAATCGGCGGAAGTTTTGATCCGAATGCCTGCATTTCCAGTATAGCTGATTTTGGGAAAGAAAAAGCATATGCAATGGAGCAGTATGCCTCTATTATGAAACATTTTCATTTATATGCCCTGGAAGAAAATGAACGTTTATCTATTCTAAATGAGACCGCGTGGTGGTACACACACAACGCCATGATTCATTTCTTAATGCCTCACGGATTGGAGCAGCCCGGAGGTGCAGCATGGGGAACAAGAGATATCTGCCAGGGACCGTTGGAATATTTCCTGTCTACGGGCAATTATGGGATTATACGAGAAATATTAATTAACATATTTTCTCATCAGGAGAGCGCGACCAATGAGTGGCCACAATGGTTTATGTTTGACCGTTATGATATGAATGCCGGCGAATGCCATGGAGATGTTATCTTCTGGCCATTAAAGAGCCTTGCAGATTATCTTACTGCCAGCCAGGACTACACTATATTGCAGGAAATTCTGCCATACGGGGATAATTGGGAGAAAAAAGAATCTCTGTTTTCCCATATTCAGGCTGCAGTATCCCAGATACAGAAAGACCGTTTTATACCCGGCACCGGGCTGATCACTTATGCAGGCGGGGATTGGGATGACACGTTACAGCCGGAAAATCCGGAAATGAAGGAAAAACTTGTCAGCACCTGGACTCAGGCTTTAGCATGCCAGACTTTTATGATTCTGGGGGAGGCTCTTTCCCATTATGATGCGCCTTTCTCCCGTACACTCTTAGATTTAGGAGAATGCACCAGAAAAGCATTTTCAGACTATGCAGTAAAAGACCATATTATAGCAGGGTTCTTAGAGTGGAACGAAACCGCGAAACACTTGCTGCATCCAGCAGACAATGAGACCAATATTCATTACCGGCTGCTGCCTCAAACCAGAAGTATCATAGCAGAGCTGGCTGACCAGAGTCAGGCTGCCAAAAACATTGAAATTATCCATCAGTATCTGGAATGCCCGGATGGAGTCAGACTGATGGACGCCCCGGCGTCTTACGACGGAGGTGTAAGCCATCTGTTTAAACGAGCCGAGCAGGCAGCAAACGTAGGAAGGGAAATCAGTCTCCAATACTCCCATGCACATATTCGTTACATTGAAGCAATGGCAAAATACGGAAATGCGAAAAAAGCCTGGGAAGGATTATTCCAAATCAATCCCGTTCTCATTCAGAAAACAGTTCCAAATGCCTGTCTCCGGCAAAGCAATATGTACTTTAGCAGCTCTGACGGAGATTATAAGGATCGTTATGAGTACCAGCAGGATTTCCACCTTCTGCGCAGCGGCAGCATTCCGGTAAAAGGCGGCTGGCGCCTCTATTCCTCTGGCCCAGGCATTTATATGCACCAGTTAATCAGTCATATTCTTGGAATTCGTTTTCAGGCCAGTGCTATTATTATTGATCCTGTTCTTCCCAATTACCTGGGTGATTTTGAACTTAGCCTGGAATGTTTTGGAACGGTATGTACCTTTCATTATCGTAAAAGTGAATCAAATTGTGTTCAGCTTCTTCACAATGGAACCGATCTTAAACATACATATTGCAGCAACCCCTACCGCAGCGGCGGAATCAAAATTGATAAAAATACATTCTTAAGCGTTAAAGAAAAGGAATTTACTGTCACATATTAATCCAGTTATAAAAGCAAAAAGGGATTTAAACCATAGCGGCTTAAATCCCTTTTTGCTATTTTGTAAGCGAAATTCTAACAAGCGCCTTTTTCAGTGCTGTTTCCGCTCTTACTATATCGATCTCTCCGCTCTGCTCTTTCAAGCGGCGTTCTGCACGAACCTTTGCCTCTTCTGCACGGTTTAAATCGATTTCCTCCGGCCACTCTGCCACTTCAGCCATAACAACAATTTTCTCCGGTAAAATCTCAAGAAATCCAGACATCAGAGCAGCTTCTTTTATGCCCCCTGCTTCGTGAATTTTTAAGACTCCCGGTGCTACAATCGCCGTCATCGGAATGTGTCCCCGGTATACACCGATTTCACCTTCAGTTGTGGTGAGTTCTACCATAGAGGCCTCTCCCTCATAAAACGTTCTCTCGGGAGTTATGATCTGCAGTTTAAATAAATCAGCCATCTTCCCACCCCCTATTTTTTCACGCGGGCAAGAACGTCATCAATGCTACCTGCATTTAAGAAATAGCTTTCCGGTATATCATCGTGCTTTCCTTCCAGAATCTCCTTAAAGCCCTGAATGGTTTCAGTAAGAGGCACATAACGTCCCTCCAGACCGTTAAACTGAGTTGCAACGAAGAAAGGCTGGGATAAGAATCTCTGAATCTTTCTTGCACGGGCTACTGTCAGCTTATCTTCCTCAGAAAGTTCATCCATACCAAGCATGGCGATAATATCCTGAAGCTCTTTGTACTTCTGAAGAACCTCCTGCACGTCACGGGCAACACGGTAATGCTCTTCACCCACAATGCGGGGATCCAGAATTCTGGAAGTAGATCCAAGAGGATCAACTGCCGGATAGATACCAAGCTCTACGATGGAACGGTCAAGAACCGTAGTGGCATCGAGATGAGCAAACGTATTAGCCGGAGCCGGATCAGTTAAGTCATCTGCCGGCACATAAACTGCCTGAACAGAGGTGATAGAACCGTTCTTTGTAGATGTAATACGCTCCTGAAGTGCACCCATCTCTGTTTGAAGAGTGGGCTGATAACCAACGGCTGAAGGCATACGTCCAAGAAGTGCGGATACCTCAGAACCGGCCTGGGTAAAACGGAAGATGTTGTCGATGAATAAGAGAACATCCTTACCACCCTGGTCACGGAAATATTCTGCCATGGTAAGTCCAGTCAGACCCACTCTCATACGTGCACCCGGCGGTTCGTTCATCTGGCCGAATACCATGGTTGTTTTATTAATAACGCCTGATTCCTGCATTTCGTGATATAAGTCATTTCCTTCACGGGTTCTCTCGCCAACTCCCGTAAATACGGAATATCCGCCGTGCTCTGTTGCAATGTTACGGATTAATTCCTGAATCAATACGGTTTTACCAACTCCTGCACCGCCAAAGAGTCCGATCTTACCGCCCTTCTGATAAGGACAGAGAAGGTCAACGACTTTGATTCCGGTCTCAAGAATTTCCGTTTCCGTCAGCTGCTCAGCAAAGGTGGGAGCTGGTCTGTGAATCGGGAAATACTCTTTTACTTCCGGTGCTGGTTTTTTATCGATTGGATCACCCAGAACGTTAAAGATACGTCCCAGAGTTTCTTCTCCAACCGGCACGGTAATAGGAGCGCCTGTTGCTGCGGCTTCCATACCACGTACCAGTCCATCGGTTGAGCCCATGGCGATACATCTAACGGTATCATCGCCAAGATGCTGGGATACTTCTACAACCAGTCTGCCGCCGTCTTTTGTAGTGATATCAATGGCTTCATTGATGTCCGGCAGCTTGCCCTGGCTGAACTTGATATCCAGTACGGCACCGATGATCTGGGTGATCTTACCAATATTTTGTTCTGCCATCTTGTTTCTCCTTTATTTATATTTCTTTCTTTATTAAGGAAGTTCGGCCTGCTAAACGATCCGAACAGTTATGATATTGCATTGGCACCGGCTATAATTTCGGTAAGCTCCTGGGTAATAGACCCCTGTCTTGCCCTGTTATAGATCAGCCCAAGCTCTTCTATCATATCTTCCGCATTATTGGTTGCAGAGTCCATGGCAGTCATTCTGGCCCCATTTTCACTGGCTACGGCTTCTAATAAGGCACCGTAAATCAGACTGCTCATATATTTTGGAATAATGGAATCCAGAA
This sequence comes from Lacrimispora xylanisolvens, assembly GCF_002934545.1. Lineage (GTDB taxonomy): Bacteria > Bacillota > Clostridia > Lachnospirales > Lachnospiraceae > Lacrimispora > Lacrimispora xylanisolvens. The sequence continues at coordinate 255,759 of NZ_PTJA01000001.1, read as the reverse complement.
CCACTTCCTCATTCGGCTCATAGTTCATAAACGCCAGATCCATCTTATCGCTTCCCGTTTCCATCTCAACTGGGAGCAGCTTCTTAAGTGTTGGAATCTGAGTCACCGTATTCTTAAATGAAGTATAAACCAGATAGATCTCTCCGATCCGGTTTTGCCCGAATGCGTCCAGGAGCTCCATGGTTATGTCAGCAGCATCCCGGTAAATAGGTTCATTGATTACTTCGGAATAATCCTGGGCAATCTTATATCCCTTTTTCCCCAGTGCTTCTTTCCCCTTGCGTCCAATGGCATAGATATCGGTAAGCTCAGGGATTAAACGCTCATCCTGCTGAACCAGCTTTGCAATGTTGCTGTTATATCCGCCGGCGAGACCCCTGTTGGAAGTAATCACAATAACTGCCTTCCTTTTGGAATCCCCTGCCTTTAAATATTTATGCTCAATTGTACCGGACTTGCGGAGCATGGACTGAATGGTATCATACATCATATCATAATATGGCTTGGAAGCTTCTGCTTTCGCTCTGGATTTCTGCAATTTAACGGTCGATATGAGCTTCATGGCTTTGGTAATCTGTTCGGTACTGGAAATACTGTCTCTTCTTCGTTTGATATCCCTAATGGATGCCATGATTTTCACCTGCCTTTAAAAAACACCTGCTTTGCACTCGTTGATTGCCTTTACCAACAGTTCTTCTGTCTCAGGTGTCAGCTGTTTTGTTTCACGTATACTTGCAGGAATCTCAGAATATTTGCTGTCAATAAAGCTTGTTAAAGCCTTCTCGAAGTCGAGGATTTTCGCTGTCGGAATATCCAAAAGCAGTTTTCTCGTGGCTGCAAAGATAATGATGATCTGATATTCAACCGGAATGGGCTGATACTGACCCTGCTTTAATACTTCCCTGATTCTTTCTCCCTGTGCCAGCTGTTCAGCTGTCTCCTTGTCAAGCTCGGAGCCAAACTGGGCAAAGCTTGCAAGCTCTCTGTACTGAGCCAGCTCCACACGGATCGGAGCTGCGATCTTCTTCATCGCCTTGATCTGAGCAGAACCGCCAACTCGTGATACGGAAAGGCCTGCATTAATAGCAGGGCGGAATCCTGAGTTAAACATCTCTGTCTCCAGATAAATCTGACCATCTGTGATAGAAATAACATTGGTCGGAATGTAAGCTGATACGTCGCCCGCCTGAGTCTCAATGATGGGAAGCGCCGTTAAGGAGCCTCCGCCTAACTCGTCGGAAAGTCTGGAAGCACGTTCCAGAAGTCTGGAATGAAGGTAGAATACGTCTCCAGGATAAGCTTCACGGCCCGGCGGTCTCTTAAGAAGCAGTGACAGGGTACGGTAAGCTGCTGCATGTTTACTTAAATCGTCATAAATAACAAGCACATCTCCACCATTTTCCATCCACTCTTCTCCCATTGCACAGCCGGAGTAAGGAGCGATATACTGTAGAGGAGCTAAATCGGAAGCAGTGGATACCACAACGGTTGTGTAATCCATAGCGCCATACTGTTCCAGTGTTTTTACAATGCTAGCAACGGTAGATGATTTCTGACCGATGGCTACATAAATACAGTGCACTCCCTGACCCTTCTGGTTAATAATGGTATCCAGGGCAATGGCTGTTTTTCCTGTCTGACGGTCTCCGATAATCAGCTCTCTCTGACCTCTTCCAATGGGAATCATGGCATCAATTGCCTTAATACCGGTTTGAAGAGGAGTATCTACTGATTTTCTGTCAATAACGCCATGAGCAACACGTTCAATTTTACGGAACTTATCTGTCTGAATCGGTCCTTTTCCGTCGATCGGCTGACCAAGGGCATTCACCACTCGCCCGGTCAGTGCATCTCCTACCGGAACTTCTACCACACGCCCGGTAGTTTTTACAATATCGCCTTCACTGATCGCGCCGGCACCAAGTAATACTGCACCAACGTTGTCCTCTTCCAGGTTGAGAACCATGCCATAGATTTCTCCGGGAAATTCCAGAAGTTCTCCCTGCATTGCATTCTCAAGACCGTGAATACGGGCGATACCGTCCGCTACCTGAATGACTGTACCGACATCAGAGACTTCCAGCTTCGTTGAATATCTTTGAATCTGTTCCTTGATGACGGAACTGATCTCTTCTGGTCTTAAATTCATTAAGGTTTGCACCTTCTTTCTGATTTTATTAAGGAAATCATGTTAGCTGCAGCTTTGATAAACTGCGGCGTAACTCATAAATCTGGGTTTTAATGCTGGAATCAATGACCCGGTCTCCAATTCGAATAACCAGTCCCCCTATAATTGCGGGATCTACCGAATAATTCATCTCAAATTCCACATAACTGGTTGTTTCCAGGAGTTTCTTTTCAAGCTGAGCCTTCTGGTCTGCTTTTAATTCCACAGCGCTGGTCACATGGGCCACACCAATTTTTTTATATTCCCTGACGGTACTGATAAAATAATTGCATATCGCATTAATTTCCTTTTGTCTGCCTTTTTCGACAATAATAATTAGAAAAAAAAGCAGAGTATCCGATATGCGGCCACTAAATACTTCCTTAATAATCCCGGTCTTATCTTCCTTACCGATCTTAGGATTATCAAGAAGTCCCGCCAAATCCTCATTCTCATGCCAAATGCTTAACAGAGCTTTCACTTCCTCAAACAAAGCGTCCACTTCCTGCTTTTCCAAGGCTTCCTCAAACAAAGCATCGCCATATATCTTTGATACTAGCTTTGCCATGTGCTTTCCCCCATCTCTCTCAAGGTTTCATCGATCAGTGAATCCTGCACGGAAGAATCAATGGATGCAGCTACCACTTTACCCGCCATAACGGATGCGATGGATATAATCTGCTCTTTCATATCATCAAGTGCTTTCTTCCTCTCTAATTCTACTTCACGATTTCCCCTCATGACGATACGGTTCGCTTCTTCCCTGGCTTCTGAAATAATCTCAGCCTCACGCTGCTTCGCTCTTTTTCTCGCATCCTCTAAGATCGCTTCTGCCTCTTTTTTCACTTCTGAAAGCCTGGCCTCATATTCATTCTTCATGATATGGGCAGCTTCCTTGTCTTCGGCAGCACTTTTCAGTTCTCCTGCGATCTTTTGTTTTCTTTTTTCCAGGGCATCGCGCACCGGATTAAATAACTTATAGGATAATGCGAAAAACAGGATAAATACGTTAATACCCGTTATAAACGAACCAAAAAGCAGCTGTGGGTCAAATCCCAATAATCGTTCCAAGTTCTCGCCTCCTCTTGCTCTTTCTTACTGAATTCTGCTATTTTCTTTAGCTGAAAGGTTTTAAGAACATAAGAATGGCTGCTACTGCGAAACCATAAAGACCAGTTGTCTCTGCAACTGCCTGACCTAAAAGCATGGTGGATGTGATGTCAGATTTAGCTCCTGGATTACGTCCAACTGCTGCTGCCGCGTGTCCGGCTGCAATACCCTGTCCAACACCAGGTCCAATACCTGCGATCATGGCAATACCTGCACCAATTGCTGAGCAACCGTAGATAAAATCCTGTCCTGAAATTCCGTTCATAGATAAATCCTCCTGAGTTAAAATAATTAATTTCTGCCTGATTCTGAAAAAATACATGCTTAGTCTAACTTGTCATTTACATATACCATGGTCAGCATACAGAACACATAAGTCTGTATACAGCCAGAGAACAAATCGCAATACACATGTAAAAATGCGGGAATACCGATATTTACAAAAATCGGCATCATCCCATACCACAATCCCATAATCACTACTCCGGACATCATGTTTCCAAATAGACGGAGTGCCTGAGATAACGGATTTGTAATCTCTCCGATTATATTAATCGGTAATAAAACAGGAAACGGCTTTGCAAGACTTGTAAAATGTCCGATTCCATGGTTCTTAATTCCCTGGTACTGCACGATGAAGAACGTGAACAGACCGAGCATAAACGTGACACCAAAGTCTCCTGTGGGAGTTCTGAGACCGAACAGACCGCTGATATTGCAAAAAAGAATAAAAATAAAGATTGTTCCAATGTAATTAACAAACTTTTTCGCGTTGTGTCCCATGGTTGCGCCGACCAGTTTGTCCAGCGATTCCACGACAAATTCAATTATATTCTGGAACGTCCCCGGTACTTCTGTCGCCGTCTTCATCTTCTTATCTGTAATGAACACAAGAATCAGAATAACGATTGTTACAATACTCAGGCCTATCTCCGTTGTAGTAACCCACAGTTCCTGCCCGAAAGCATGAAACTTTGTTATACCCTTGATCATAAAATCCACTTGATTGGCACTTGCAACGACCATACGCTATTGCCTCCTTTCTTCCGTAGATAATTCACATAAATACAGCTTTAATTCCTCTTAGCGAAACGGACTGTAATTTTGTGTATGACAGGCTGTAAGAATGCTCCTGCTTTGAGTCCAAAGACTCCGATTACCAACGCTACCGGATTGATCTGCGACTGGAAATAAACAATTACGATAACCAGAATTGCAATCAACAGCAGATAACGGATTGAAGTACCTATTATACTGTTCCTCTGTACTATCTTTGGGTCAGATGATTTCATGGCATTCACCAGCACCAAAGCCATAGATAAAAAAGCAGAAAGGGCAAGCAGCATGCCAAGAAGAAGTCCTGCGAAAACAGAAGGCTTGGGATATAAAAATAATGCGGCGAGCATTGCTGCCACCGTAAATATAACAATACCGACCAAGACCTCTATAATAAGATTCTTCGTCACTTTTTCCATCAATAAATCCTCCCTTTATACGCGTCTCCATTCCTTCATTTCTTTACGCGGCTCGGCTGTTTCGGCTTATTAACAATCTGCCGTACTTCAGCCTTTTTTTCACTCTGCAGCTTCTTAAGAGCCTCCCGCTCTTCTTTTTCATTCATCGCCAGGGTAGCCTTTGCCAGTTTATATGCATTAAGACCCCCAGCCATAAATCCAAGAATGAGAAACAGTAAGGTAAATCTCGTTCCTGCATACCGGTCAATATAGTAACCAGCAAAAATACAGACAAAAACAGGCACCATAACACTGATTCCCAGTTGGGTTACCATCATGAAGCTTCTCATTACGCTTCTGTTATTGTGCATAACTTCACCTGCTTTCTATCCCTGCTCATGTATTAATTATTATACATGATAAAAAGAGTTTTGTCTATTATACACGGAATTTTAACTTGACATTTGTAAGACATAGATAAAGAACTTATATATTTTCCCATAATTTGGTTAAAATATAATAAAAGATGTAACCATTTTATAGACAGTTTCAGACGTATTGTTTATAAAAAAATCCGGCTGACCCGCGATAAATCGGGGCCAGCCGGATTATATGAATTAAACTTCTTTTGCTGCAGGAAGAATTGTTTCTACTTCTGCATGTGGACGAGGAATTACATGTACGGAAACCAGTTCGCCTACACGCTGAGCTGCTGCTGCACCTGCATCAGTTGCTGCCTTAACAGCTCCTACATCGCCTCTTACCATAACAGTTACAAGACCGCCGCCTACGAATTCTTTACCAATTAAAGTTACGTTAGCTGCCTTAACCATAGCATCTGCTGCCTCGATGGATCCAATTAAACCTTTAGTCTCGATCATTCCTAATGCATCATATTTCATTTTTAAATCCTCCTGGGTTTTTATAATTAATTTTTAATAGTTCCCTATTTAACAATTGTTACCTTAGATGAACCGGAAAGGCCCATAGCATTGGCTTCTTCCGTGTCTAAGTGACATTCTAACGCTGAAGTCTCTGTTACGCGGATTGCCACGTTGTTAAAGATTCCTCCACGGATGCCCTCTGTTTCAATCTTAACTGTCTCACCATCGTGTACGCCGAATTTTAAAGCGTCAGCCGGTGACATGTGAATATGTCTCTGGGCAATGATTAAGCCCTCTTTTGTCTCTACGGTGCCTTTTGGTCCTACCAGAGTGATTCCTGGTGTTCCTGCCAGTTCGCCAGACATTTTAGGTGTTGTATTTCTGCCAAGTTTAAAGCAGTCTGCAGCCAGGATTTCTACCTGGGTCTGCTTTCTTACAGGTCCTAAAATGCGGACTTTCTCAATAGCTCCCTTGGGACCGCATACTGTTACCATTTCCTTGCATGCATACTGTCCAGGCTGGGATAACTCTTTCATGTTGGTCAGCTGGTAGCCGTTTCCAAACAGAGTATCTAAATCTTCCTGAGACAAATGCACATGGCGGTTGGAAACGCCTACCGGAATCGTCAGCTCATCACTGCCGGATTCTGATTTAACCGCGTCCATTAAAAGCTTGATTACCGCTTCATACTTATCCATTGCTGTTCTCCTTTTTCAGTTCTGATTACTGGCCTTTCATAGCCAGAACGATTTCCTTTACAAGAGCCGCAAGCTTATCATTGTCATCGCAGCCGCTCTGGCAGGAAGTCGCCGGAGCGCTTTCCTTTTTCTCAAAGGAAGCAACAAGCTCAGCAGGACTAAAGGAAGAGGAAGCCTGTGATTTTTCTTTCCACATGAAAGTTGGATCGTCATCTACAATGGTTGCGCAGTCTTTTAAGCCGAATGCTACTGTCTTAACGTTCAGTAAGTGTTTCGGGCTTACATTTTCAGAAACGGAGCTTCCGCCGCAGGTTCCGCAGCCTAATGTGAAGGCAATTGGAAGGCCTGTGCTGATTCCGGTTCCGCCCTGGCTTCCGCCTGTGTTTACAAGAATTCTGGAAGCTGGTTTTGCTGCAAATTTTAATACCATATCTCTGTCCTGAGTATGAATGCTCATGGTATGTCCGATACCGTTCTGTAACAGACGGTAGCTTAAACCACATGCTTCTTCCCAGTCCTTAACGGTATAGAAACCAAGAACGGTTGTCAGCTTTTCATAGGATAACGGATATCCTTCGCCTACGCCTTCCTGTTTACCGATTAACACTTTTGTGCCTTCCGGAATGGTGATACCTGCAGCTGCAGCGATCACTTCAGGGGAACGTCCTACAAACTTTGCGTTCATGTTATGACCGTTTTTGAATAACAGGTTGCAAACCTTGTCAGTTTCTTCTTTTGTCATGAAGTAACCGCCCTGGCTCTTTAACTCTGCTACAACTTCTGCGTGATTGCTCTCTTCGCAGATAATGGACTGCTCAGATGCACAGATAGTACCGTAGTCAAATGTCTTGCTGGCCATAATGGTTCTTACTGCATGTTTTACGTCAGCAGTCTTTTCGATGTATGCCGGAGAGTTTCCTGCGCCTACGCCGATTGCAGGTTTTCCTGCACTGTAAGCAGCTTTAACCATACCAGGACCGCCTGTTGCGATGATTAAGGAAACTTCCTTACATTTCATCAGCTCATTGGTTGATCCCATGGAAGGCATGGTCACGCAGCCGATAATTCCTTCTGGTGCACCAGCTGCAATGGCAGCTTCACGCATAACCTCTGCTGCTTTCTGAGTACATTTTGCTGCAGATGGATGTGGGGAAAATACGATTGCATTTCCTGATTTAATTGCGATCATGGATTTGAAGAATACAGTAGAGGTTGGGTTTGTAGAAGGTACGATACCCATTACAAGACCTACCGGCTCTGCTACTTCAAAGGTCTGCTTTGTGGTATCTTCACAAAGAATTCCTCTTGTCTTCATGTCCTTGATCTCTTCATATAAAAGTGTGGAAGCTGCATGGTTCTTATAAGCCTTATCCATCACTTTACCGAATCCTGTTTCTTCCACTGCCATCTGAGCCAGACACAGGGAGTGCTCCTCGCCTGCCTTTGCCATACTTCTTAAGATGACATCAATCTGTTCTGCTGTATATCCTGCTATTTTCTTTGCTGCCGCTTCGCCGTTTCTGGCTAAATCCCTTGCTTCCTGGATGGAACGCAAATCATAATCAAAATTTTCCATGTTCCGTATCTCCTTTTCTAAAAATCTTAATCATTTTGTCCGTAATACTTCCTGAATTCTTCCAGCAGCAGGGTTTTATTTGCCTTTGAAATCTCTCTTCCAGCTATGCTGAATTCGGGATATTCACGGGCAAGCGTCCTAAGCTCTGTTACCTTCATATCTTCAAGTATCTTCATGGTCTCAGTAAGACCGTCCTGGTGCATCCAAAGATCAATGGTCTCTCTCTTTATGGTATCCACCAGCTCTGTCTCTGAGTTTGGTTCTTCGTCTGTTATCTGAGCAGATGATTCAACTGTCTCATCGACTGGTGTGGCTGCCTCTACTTCCGGTTCCATAGTAATCTCCGGTACTGGTGCCTTCTCCGGTTCATCTGGAGTGTTGCCGCCGATGACAGCTGCAAGTTCCTCATGAGGCCTTGGAATCACATGGCGTGTGATTAATGCGGCACTGTTAATTCGCTCCACTGCCGCCGCTCCGGCCTCAACCGCTGCCTTCACTGCCGCCACATCGCCGGTCACCGTAACAGTAATGAGACCTCCGCCAACTTTGGTTTTCTCTACCAGAGACACATCCGCTGCCTTTAACATGGCATCGGCAGCTTCAATTGCCACCAGCACACCTTTTGTTTCTATAAAGCCAAGTGCCTGCATCATTTACCTCCTTAAACCAAGTCAGCCCAGTTAGCCGGATAGGTTGAGTAGAATACTCTTGCCTTGTCCGGAGAACCCCAGATTACCTTTGATCCTGACGGTACAAAGAGCACATCTCCGGCTTTTGCCGTAAAGGTCTTTCCGTCAATGGTCACAGTTAAGGTTCCTTCGATTACATAGTCGATTTCTTCATAGGTCAGTTCCCACTCAAATTCAGAATGGTCAATCACCAGGAAACCAGCGCTCATTTTTGACTCTTCTTTGCTTACAAGCTCCTGATAATAAGCTTTTACATTTGGATCACCTGTATCGAATACATCCATCTTTACAGAACTTCCGCGAACAACCTTTAAACCGTTGCCATGGCTTTCTGACTCATATGGTTTTAAAATGTCGTTTAACATTCCCTTCTCCATGAGAGCCTTCAGTACCATATAAATTTTCTCGCTGTCAATATCCATTCCTGCAAACGCTCCTTTCGCTTCTGCCTTCTCCTCTGCTTTGTCGCAGAAGGTGATTCCGTAAGCATCTGCTGCATCTTTTGCTGACGGTGTGATAATGCTTCCGCTCTCTACGTGAAATACACTCTTGCCTTCTGCATGCAATGTTTCCACGTCTTTTGCGCATATCAACTGCTTCATATGATCACTTCCCTTCTATATAAACTGGCAGTCTTCATCAATAATCCCAATTACTACGGCATCAACGGGAATCTCATCGTTTCCCAGCATGCGTCTGGCTGAAGAGCCGGTGGAAACGATCACGCGGTCACCGATTCCGGCGCTGATGATGTCTGCTACAATCAGTCGTTCACCTTCCCGTGTACCACCAATGATCTCGGCAAGCATAAACTTATAACCGTTTAAAGACTCTGCCTTTCTGGTCGCCCAGATATTGTCAATCAGTCTTGCTGCTACCATTCCATCCCGCCTCTCTTCTCTCTTTGCCTGATTTCTTCCATCGCTGCCTCTACCGATGCCGTATCTCCAAAAATCGCTAGCATGATCATGTTCTGTGGGCAGCTACCCTTGATATCTTCTACTGTAACACCCACGGCTTTTTCAGCCACATCGGCGGCACATACCATTTCTATAATCCGGCCCTGAATGAGACCAATGGCATCCACCTTTCCGATAGGAGTGGAAGCTCCTGAGCCTTTTCTGCGGTTTAAAATATCAATGGTTCCAGGTGACGGCGATTTAATAATCCGATATTCCATACGTCCACTTCCTTTTAATCCATTTCCTCCTGAGTACAGGAGAATGCGATTCCCAGAGGAGTTACAAACATGGGGTTGTCCGGTTTTCGTGTATGGATCCCAGTCTGCTTCTCAATAATTGTTTCGATTCCTGCTAAGCAGCAGGTACCGCCTACTAAGTAAATCTCATCTACGTCATATCCTTTGATGTGGCGGTTAATGATGGAGGCTACCTTTTCGATTACCGGCTTTAATACCGGAAGCAGCTCTTTATGGTTTTCTTCTTTTCGCTTATAAAGCTCTGCTTCTGAAAAGGAGAGGTTATAAGCTCCGGATACAACCAGGGAAAAATGAGTTCCTCCCGTGGGCTCATCAGCTACGTAAACTACTTTTCCATCTTTTAAGATAGAAATTCCAGTGGTTCCGCCGCCGATATCCACCACTGCGCCGTTTTGTATCTTTAGTACTGCGTTTGCTGCCGTTGGTTCATCAAGAAGGGCAGTGATTTCAAATCCAGCTCCCTGTACCACATTCTTGATTGCGCCTCCGTCCAGTGAATCGGTTCCCGGAGGAATGGCTGCAGCTGCATAAAGCAGTTCCGTATCCAGCTTTTCCTCCAGTTCTGCCTTTAACTCACGAACGATTCGGATGGCGCCGATGTAATCAACTACCATTCCGTCACGGACCACATCCGCATACCGGTAAGCGCCAGCCACTGGCCTGAAATTCTCATCAAGTACAGCTACTACCACGCACGCTGTTCCTAAATCCACCCCCGTATAATAAACGGAGGAACGTTCCCTGACAGGATTTTTTACCACTGCTTCAAACTGGCTTACCAGTTGGTTGCAGCTATCAAATGTTATTTCTTTCTTTGACATGCATTTCCTCCATACAACAGGCAGATCATCTGGGATAGGCGGTTAATAACCGGGTTAAAATTCTTTTCTCCTGCTTCTGCTGCAAGTTCTCTGACACAGCAGCGCAGACGGTGTAACAATACAATTTCTCTTCCTTTTTCGGATTGGGCATGAAAGCCGGTGATCTCAAAGCAGTCAGAGTATGGTTCGTTTTGGTTTTCCTTATTAAATCCGGTGCAGGACTCAAATGGATTTATGTCGCCCGAAGCACCTTTCCCCACGAAAGATAACTTCCGCTCTAAATCAAATACCTGCTCTGCTAACAGCACGTCCCTGTCTAATAAGGAAATTCCGGCTTCCAGAAACTGTGCCTTTAAGGTTTCCAGTTTTAATAAGAAACGGTCCGGCGCAGGCTCTGTAACTGTGACTGCAACTGGTGTCTCTGCGATCACTTCTGCAGGTTTTGTCAGTTTGCGTTTCGCCGTCAGGGGATCATCGCAAAATGATATCTTTTTGTCCAACAGGAACTGACGCGCTCCTGGTGTAAGCTTTGCCTGTGCAGGAAGATCATAAGAGGCAAAGGGTTCTCTTCTGAATAAAATTCTCAAATCTTCTTCGGTGATGAATTTCATTAATAGCCCCCCTTACAAAGCTTACGGTAAATTGTTTCGATCTCTTCTACCGTAGGCACTCTTGGGTTGGTCAATGTGCAGTTATCCTTTAGTGCTTTCTCTGCCATTTCCCGTACAGCCTGTTCGAATTCGTCTTTGTCCACGTTTAAATCGGTGATCTGCTGCGGTATTTTAATCTTACTCATAAGATTTTTAATGTGACGCACCAGGCCGTGTACCGTGGCTTTCTCTGTTCCTGCTGCTATGCCAAGCATGTTGGCAATGGCAACATATCTGCTGCATGCTGCAAAATCTCCGGCTTCCTCTAAACCAGCGTTATAGCTGATGACATGATGAAGCAGAATTGCATTGCTTCTTCCATGCGGAATGTGGAAACGGGCTCCCAGTGCATGTGCCATACTATGGCAAAGTCCTAAAGATGCACCGTTAAAAGCAACTCCTGCCAGACAGGAAGCATTGTGCATGTGAGTTCTTGCCTCCATGTCGCTTCCTTCTTCCACAGTACGTGCCAGATAGCTCCATACCAGTCTGACTGCCTTTTCCGCACATGCATCAGTAAAATCACCTGCATTGGTTGAAACATAGGCTTCTAACGCATGGGTTAAAACATCCATACCGGTATCTGCCGTAATATGAGGCGGTACTGACACTGTAAAGCGGGGATCAAGGAATGCTGCATCCGGTACCATACTGTCGGAACGCAGAGGATATTTCGCCTGAGCTTCCGGATCAGAAATAACGGAAAAATTAGTTACTTCGCTTCCGGTTCCGCTGGTAGTTGGAACTGCAATTAAATTCAGCTTGTCATTTCCCATCTGTGTGTAAATGTGGCTGGCTGCCTTTGCGGTATCGATGGCAGAACCTCCGCCTAAAGCGATTATCGTATCCGGTCCAAAGCCTTTCATTCCACCGATTGCCTTTGATACAACGGCAATCGTAGGATCAGGCACTACTTCTGAGAAAACTTCAAAGCTGCTTCCTTTTTCTGTCAGCAGGTCTGTAATTAAATTCACCTTACCGGACTGAGCCATAAAGGGATCACAGATGATATAAGCTTTTTCTATAGAGAGTTCCTTGATTTTTTCCAGACAGGAAGATCCCATATATACCTTTGTGTTCATTACAAATTGCTCCACGTTACATTTCCCTCCTTTCCTAATATTTGCCCATGTTCTTTGGGCATTGAGGTATACCCGTAGGGTATTTCTTTAGATTTGCCCATGCTTTCTGGGCTTTTTATAACTTCCATCAACTCATCAATTCCCGTGCGGTCCGATAAGTTGATGTGAATGCAGGGAGTTGAAATTCCTGCTTTCTTTAACTGACGGATACACCAGCCGTCATTCTCCGGCTTTTTTCCGCTTCCTGTAATAACTCCGATTACCGGCACCCGGAATGCTTTTGCAAATCCCGGGGGATAACTCTCCCGGCATGAGGACTGGTCTACCAGCATCAGTACATGGGAGGCGTCCTGAGCTGCCGCGATGATGTGTTTGTGCATCCAGGGACTCTCTAAATAAACTCCCGGTACATCTAAGGTTTTCTCCCCATATACCATGTTCTGTGTCCGTTTGACAGGACCGTCTAAACCATTGATTGCGGCTGCAAGGGCAGTTTTTCCGCTGCCGCCCGGTCCGATGATCATGATTCTCTTTTTTCTCATGTTTTGGTTATGTCCGGCACGGTAAAACCAAGTACACGCCGTAAGGTTTCACACACTGCCCGAAGGCCTGTCTCCACACTGTCCACATCTCCTGCGATGATGACGGAGCCGGTGAAACGGTCTAAAAATCCCACCTGAACACTGGCTGCCTTCGCTGCAATATCAGCAGCAATGATGGAGGTTTCAAAAGGGGACAGGGTTAAAATTCCGATGGCTCCAAGCTCATCGATACCCAGACACTCATATACCTCCGGTATTGGCGAAGCGATTACATGAGCGATGGTAACCTGCTTGCCGGGAACGGATTCTTCTATGACTCGCTGTATCTCTGACACGGCGCTCTCCCCTTTCTAGTGTTTCACCACAGTAACCGGGAACTGATACTCATTCATCCAGCCTTCGATACGGTCTAAATCCTCCGCACTTAAGCTTGGATCTCCATCAATTGGATATTCCATATCCAGCTGGTTGTATTTGTTTACTCCCAGCTTGTGATAAGGAAGTAAGTCAATTCCCTTAAAGTTTTTGTAATCACGGAACGGCATTAAGAATTTAATTACTGCATCGATTTCTTCCCGGCTGTCGTTGATTCCCTTTAACATTGGCATACGAACCTTTACGTTGTAACGACGGTGAAGCAGTTCTTTTAAATTGATTAAGATCTGTTCATTGTTTACACCGGCCAGTTCATTGTGGCGAACCGGATCCATATGCTTGATGTCATAAAGGAATAAATCCACATATTCTGCGATCTGTAAAATCGTTTCGGTTTTTGTGTAACCACAGGTTTCAATGGCTGTGTTAATGCCTTCCCTCTTGCATGCCATCAAAAGATTTAAGGCTGCCTCAGGCTGAGCAGTCACTTCACCGCCGCCTAATGTCACACCGCCGCCGGATATATCATAAAATGCGGCATCTTCCTCTACGATTTTTAACAGCTCGGAAATTGTCTTTACCTCTCCGGCAATGGAAAGCGCTGAATTGGGGCAGACATTCTTACATTTCATGCAGCCGATACAATCCTTATCCCGTCTGATTTCATGTTTTCCGGTCTCTTTGGACATCACATGGATTCCTACGGGGCAGACGCTTTCGCATGCCCCGCAGTCTGTACAGGAATTCTGCTTAAACATCACCTGGAATTTCCGTACCAGTCCTTCCGGATTGGCACACCATTTACACCGGAGCGGGCAGCCTTTAAAGAATACCAGGGTTCTGATTCCCGGTCCGTCATACATGTTGTACTTCTGTACGTTAAAGATCAGCGCCTTACGTTCAATATCTCCTGTATTTCCATGGTCCATTGTGATTGTTCTCCGTTTTCTTTTAGAAATGTGTCAACATGGTTCTGCTGATGATCTCATCCTGTACATCCTTGCACAGCTCTACGAAGAATGCGCTGTATCCAGCTACGCGGACGATTAAGTCACGGTAAAGTTCCGGATGTTTCTGAGCCTCAATCAGTGTGTTGTTATCTAAGTAGTTAAACTGCATTTCGCCGTTTCCGAACATGCATGCGGTACGAAGAAGAGTAATTAAGCTTTCTTCTCCTTCTGGTGTATCAAGAAGTCCGGCCATAATCTTAAAGTTGTGTACCATACCGATATTCATGCTGTCGTTCGCCATCTTGGATACAGACTTGATGATCGCTGTCGGTCCCTTGAAGTCAGCACCCTGAGTTGGGCTGATACCATCGGATAATGGCAGCCATGCATGACGTCCGTTTGCAGAAGCGCCTGTTAACTGACCAAATGGTGTGTTGTTGGAAATGGATAATGTACCGTGGCTTAATACAGAGTATAAAGTCTTATACTGTCTGTGCTCATGCTCAGTAAAGTCAACTAAATCTGCAGCGATTAAATCTGCGTAATCATCGTCATTTCCGTATTTTGGTGCATTGAGGCAATCGGTGCGGATCTGGTCATAGCCCACAAAGTCAGCCTTTAATGCTTCATTTAACTGTGCAAGTGTATATTTTTTCTCTTCAAATACCAGCTTTTTAATTGCTGCCATGGAATCTGCATAGGTTGCAAGTCCTGACCATACAACACCAGGTCCGAAGTTATACATAGCTCCGCCTGCTGATACGTCTTTTGCTTTTTCCATACATCCTTCATACATGATGGACATTAATGGCTTTGGAGCAAGCTCTCTGTGAACGCGCTGGGAAATAACGGTTGCAACAGAAGACCATTTTGTAATGTACTTAATTTCTTCCTTCACAGCTGCTTCGAACTCTTCATAAGTCTTAAAGCTGTTGATGTCTCCCATATCAGGACAAACCTGTTTGCCATACCATAACGGTACACCTTTGTTAAGTACAAGCTCGATACAGATTGGCCACTGTGTATAAGCAGTTGAAGTCCACTGATACAGACGTCCTGATTTCTGAGGCTCTACACAACCCATCAGACAGTAGTCACGTGCATCTTCAATAGAAACGCCCTTTGCAAGCATCATCTTGATGTGTGCGTCGTCAAAGTGGCAGGCAGGGAATCCCATACCGGAACGAACAACATCTACGATTTTCTTCAAGTACTTCTTCGGGGACTTGTTGTGAATACGGCATGCAAGAGATGGCTGATAAATCTTTACATGACGGACAGCATCCATAAGAAGGTATGTTAAGTCATTGGTTGCATCCATTCCGCTTCTTGTTACACCACCTACGCACATATTAACGAATGGCTGGTAACCTGCGAAGAATTTGGAACCGCCTTCGCTGGTGATCCACATCATCTCAGACATCTTAATAAGCATACAGCCTGAAAGCTCAAATGCCTGGAAATCATTCATACGGCCAGCTTCGATATCAGCTTTGTAGTAAGGGTACATATACTGGTCTACACGTCCGATGGACATACCAGTCTGGTTCTCTTCTACTACAAGCAGTGACTCGATGGTCCATACAGACTGAATTGCTTCCCAGTAAGTTCTTGGCTTGTGAGCTGGAACGTATGCATTTACTTCAGCGATCTTTAAAAGCTCATCTTTACGCTTTGGATTGGTTTCTTTCGCAGCAAGTTCTTTTGCATACTCAGAAAGTCTCTTAGCGTAGATCATAACGCCTTCTGTTGTATCAATAATGGACTTGTAGAAGTAGATCTTCTCAATGTCATCTGGATTTTCGTATTTTAACTCTTTTAAATGATCCTTTGCTTCCTGCTGGATATCAAGCATACCCTTGTTCATTAAGATTACGTCATAACCAGGGTTGGAGTCACCGCCGCCGTTTACTGCATGATAGGAACAGTCAGAAACGAAGGATTCGCCGGATAATTCCCAAACACCAGCTTCACGATACTGATCTTCGCAGTACTCATCAACGGATTTACCCTCCCAGTATGGGAAAAGCTCTTCTCTCATGATCTTTTTGTCTTCATCAGAGATATAGAATGGATCCTGAGGACGGCTTCCGATGGTATCGATTTCATCCTTCATCCATCTCCATGCAATATCAGGAGAGAAAGCACCTGCACGAGGAGCGCCGTTTGGAGCACCTACGATCAGCTCGTTGTCCTGAATTACAAGGGGAGCTGTTTCGCAGCAGTAACGGAAACATTTTGCACGAAGCATGATCTTTGGCATACCTGGATTTTCTGCAGCAATCTTTGTGATCGCGCGGGCACGGTATGTTGTGATGGTTGGCTTGTGTGTTAAGTAGTTCTCTTTTAATTTCTGAAGTCTTGTTGTAATACCGTCAGGAATGGTTGTGCCCTCCTCGGCATATACTGCAGTTGCTGCTTTTGCAGGCTCATTTTTATTGATTTCGTCAGAAACAGTTTCAAACATCTTCATCAGGGAAGCTCTTTCTTCTGGTGTCATGTTTTTCGTTGCTTCTACAAATTTATTAGAAAATTCACGAATATCCAATCTGTTTACCCTCTCTTTCAATTATTTCTCTTACAGTTCCTTTGATAATGCTTCTAATATCTGCTTTAATAGTTCTTTTGCATCTCCATGCTGACTGGCAGGTGCCGCAGCCTGGGTGCAGGAACACAATTCTGTTTTTGCATTTTCCAGATATTCATCGGCTTTTCTCACTCCATATCCCACTTTCCGGATATAGATGAAATTCATGGGGGAAACATTATCCGATGTAATACCGGCTCCGGCTGTAATACTTCCTAATGTCATTGCAGGAAATAAATTCGTGGTCATTCCCATGCTGCCTAATGTGGCAGGGGTATTGACAAGCACTCTTCCAACCGGTTTTTTCAAAGCGAACTGGCGGATTACTTCTTCGTCTCTGGAATGGATTACCAGAGTGTGGCCATGGCTTTCATTTACCAGGAGATTCATACATTTCTCGCAGGCATGCATCCAGTCGTTTTCGATGTAGTAGGCAAGTACGGGACAGAGAAGTTCTTTTGCAAATGGGTTTCTGTCAGAAATATATTTCTGCTGGGAAACCAGAACACTTGTGTTTTCCGGTACTGTAAAACCTGCACGTCTTGCAAGTTCTATGGCCGGTCTTCCCATAATCTCCGTATCTGCATTTCCATGCTCCAGGTTGAGAAGATCAATTAACTGCTTTTCTTCTTCCCCGTTCATGAAATACGCACCGTTTTTCAACATTTCCGCTTTTACTTCTGCCGCGATTAAGCTGTCCACTACCACATACTGTTCTGCCGCAGATACGATTCCGTAATCAAAGGTACGGCTAATGATAATATCTTCAACCGCCTGTTTCAAATCAGCTGTCCGCTCTATAAATACAGGACCATTTCCGGTGCCTCCGTAGATGTAGGGCTTTCCGCTTTGTGCTGCCTCACGGTTTAATTCCGGCACTCCGGTATTGACCACCATGGCTGCTGCCGGGTGATGAATCAGTTCCAAAGCTCCTGCCTTCGTTACCGTCTTTAAATATCCGATGGCTCCTTCCGGAAGTCCGTAGCGAAGACCGGCTTCCTTCATACAGTCAAGAAGTCTGCCTGTTACCTTCACCGCCCGCTCATGAGGAGCGATGACGATGGGGTTTCCGGACTTCACTGCAATCAGTACGTTATAAATCGCAGTGGAGACCGGGCTTACAGAAGGAGTTAAAGCAGCGATGACTCCCACCGGAACGCCTACGTCCATGGTTTTACGTACAGGGTCTTCATTTAAAACGCCCACACATTTCATGTCCCGTAAGTGCTTCGGAAGAAATTCGCAGACAAAGGTGTCTTTTACAAGCTTATCTTTTGCACGTCCGTAGCCTGTTTCCTCTGCGGACATCACGGCCAGTTCTTCTGCCAGATCCTTTGCTGCACTCGCAAGACCTTCGACGATGGTATCAAGCTTTTCCTGGGGGAAGGTGAGCATGGTCTTACCGGCGTCTCTTGCGCTTTCCATTAAAATCCTTGCCTCCTGAATGGAGAGAAGGTCTTTATCTACAAAATTCATTTCTCTGTTCTCCCTTCAACCGGGATACGTTCTATTCCTGCTCCGGCGCAGCGATTGCATATCTCCTGATGATCTTTTCAAGATCCGGATGAGGTCTTGGGATTACAACACAGCTGTAAATCTCAGCGCCCATATCGCTTACTGCTTTAACGCCTGCATCTACTGCAGTCTTGCAAGCTCCTACATCTCCGCGTACCAGAACGGAAATATATCCGGAAGCAACGTTCTCATAACCAATAAGTTCAACATCTGCAGCCTTACACATAGCGTCAGCCGCTTCTAATGCGAATACCAAACCAAATGTTTCAATTGAGCCGATGGCTTCATATCTTACCATATACTGTTTTCCTCTCTTTACGCGTCAATATCATGAACTGATACAATGTCGCCGACTTCTTTGATCGGTCTTGGCATTACATTATGTGCAGTCAGTTTGCCGATGGCTGCTGCTGCTTCTGCGCCTGCGTCAACTGCGGAACGTACTGCTGCCACGTCGCCCTTTACCATAATGGTTACCAGGGTTGAGCCTACGTTCTCATAGGAAATTAATTCTACGTCTGCTGCTTTTAACATCTTATCTGCTGCTTCCAGAGCCGGAGTTAATCCGAGAGTCTCTACCAGCCCTAATGCTTCATCTCCGTAATATCTCACCTTCGTAAACCTCCTGAAATTTATTTGCGGTATTTCTTGTCTACGTACTTGTCTACGGTTGCCTTGCCATCGTCATTAATTGCATAACGCATGCGCAGATCACCCTTTTCATCTAAATCATAGCTCTGTAAGTTAACCAGTCCGTTTGCCTCTAAGGACATAACGTGATCCATATAACGATCTTTTGTAAACTGACGTTCACTGCCGTACTCTGACTTTAAAGCTCCCATAATCTGAGCGATGTCAGCACTTTCTACTCCGTATAAATAATTTAAAACCGCTGTTCTTGCAGGTAATAACATGTTTTTATTCCCCTTTCCTGAATAAATCCAGTGGATTCATGGTAACTACAATCGCACCTAATACGATTACGATAGAGCCGATTACAATCGTAGGGGTAACTGCCTGTCCCAGAAACAGGATACAGAAGAAAACGCCCCAGAACGCATATGTTACATTTAAGGACATACCAATTGCACAGCCAACGGTGGAGTTGCTCTTATACCAGCAAAGGAAAGATACTGCTGCACTTAAGCCTGCAACTGCCAGCCAGATAACCGGAATTCCTGCTGTTAAAGTTCCGCCTAAAAGTCCTAAGCCTCCAACGATAGGAAGA
This sequence comes from Lacrimispora xylanisolvens, assembly GCF_002934545.1. GTDB lineage: Bacteria > Bacillota > Clostridia > Lachnospirales > Lachnospiraceae > Lacrimispora > Lacrimispora xylanisolvens. The sequence continues at coordinate 236,212 of NZ_PTJA01000001.1, read as the reverse complement.
ATTACAAATAAGTCTATAATACCGGAGATAAGCTGACGTAAGTTTACAGCAACATCAGTGTCGATCATAGCTCCGCCGTAGGTAGAGAATACACCTTCCAGCGCCCAGCAGATTGCTGCGATGAAGGAGAAGATAATTCCCAGAGTGAAGTTATCACTGCCTTCCGGCTTGGTCCAGTTGATGATGATGGCACCAGCCACACATACAATCATACCAACCATAACTCTTTTTGTAATTTTCTGTTTTAAGAAGATCCAGGCAAAGATTGCACCAAACAAACTGCATAATGCGGAGATCGGGATTGCGTAAGCTCCTGCCATGGCAAGACCAACCAGATAAGCGCCGTTTGCAATAGGTCCGCCAAGAATGGATCCGATTACAATCATTTTTCCAGGGAATGTATTAAGACTTCTGCCCATCTCACGGAGACGGCCGCTCTTTGCATTGTAAGCAGTCAGCCAGATTCCTGCGAAAAGGTCATTTAAGCCGGATAATACATATGGTCCTGCTAAAAGGCCTGCTGCGCTGGCAAGAGGTTCATAGTAACCGGCTACCAGTACAAGAACTGTATAAATTCCGTAGGTAAGTCCGGATAATGCACCGGTTGTCATTCCAGTTGTCCTGAATTTTTTGTTAATAGCTGCCATTTTCGCATCCGCAGATGCTGATGTCATTCCTTGGTTACCCATTACTTAATCTCCTTTTTATCCTTCGGAAGAATTGTCTCAACTTCTGCATGTGGACGTGGAATCACGTGTACAGATACCAGTTCTCCAACTCTCTGTGCTGCTGCTGCGCCTGCGTCAGTAGCTGCTTTCACTGCGCCTACATCACCTCTTACCATAACAGTAACAAGTCCGCCGCCTACAAATTCTTTACCAACAAGTGTTACATTTGCTGCTTTTACCATAGCGTCTGCAGCTTCGATTGAGCCGATTAAACCTTTTGTTTCGATCATTCCTAATGCATCATATTTCATTGTTTAGTCCTCCTTTTTATTTAGCAATTCAAATGGGTCAACGGATACCAGTACGGCTCCGATGATAATGATAATAGAACCAATGATAATGGTCGGGGTTACTGGCTGTTTGATAAACAGGATACAAAACAGCACGCCCCAGAACGCGTAGGTGATGTTAAGTGACATTCCCATGGCACAGCCTACTGTGCTGTTTGACTTATACCAGCAGAGATAGGAGATTGCCGCACAGAGACCGGAAACGATCAGCCATGCAACGGGAGGCAGGGAAAAGAGTGTGCCTTTTAAAAGTCCCATACCGCCTACGATAGGCAGAATTACAATTAAATCTACAATTCCGGATAAAAGCTGACGGATATTGATTACTACATCTGTGTCAAGCATTGCACTTCCGTAAGCTGCAAATACGCCTTCCAGCGCCCAGCCAATTGCTGCTACAAAGGCACAAATGATACCAAGAGTAAAGTTGGAGCTGCCTTCTGGTTTTACCCAGTTAATAACGATTGCTCCCACAACACAGATCAGCATACCAAGACCAACTCTGGGTACGATTTTCTGTTTTAAGAAGATCCGTGCAAATAATGCTCCGAAAAGAATGTACATGGCAGAAATCGGGATTGCATAAGCTCCTGCCATTGCCAGGCCCATTAAGTATGCACCGCTGGCAATTGGTCCTCCTACAAGGGAACCAAGTAAAATGATTTTGCCTGGAAACAGTTTTAAGCTTCTTCCGATCTCACGTATTCTTCCGGTCTTTATGTTGTACACAGTAAGCCAGATCCCGGCAAATAAGTCATTGAGACCAGATGTTACGTAGGGAGCAGCAAAAAGCCCCACTGCCCCGGCGAGTGGTTTGTAGTATCCGGCGATCAGTACGAAGGTGGTGTATAACCCGTACATAAGACCGGATATCAAACCGGTTGTAACGCCAATTCGTTTAAATTTCTTTCGCGCTTCCGTCATTTAAGTTTCCTTCCCCATCTGAATAGTGCACAAAATTTAAGTTGTCCTGTTGCTTTTTCTTTCACGTTCAGCTGAAAACGTTTAGAAAATGCACGACGCCTGTTAATGTTACTAATTTTCTACTGGCTGCCTGCATTTTTCTATGCATTTAGTATAGGACTTCCCCCTATGGGGAATGTCAACTGATTTTTTTTTATTTTTACACCAGATTAAATGGTAATTTTTACCCTGGTGCTCCACACATAAAAAAGGCTCTCCTGAAACAGAAATTTTTACTCATTTCTATTCCAAAAGAACCTGTAAAATTAACTTTTTTAACCGTCGGGAGTTGGATTCATGCTCCCTTACTGGCGGTAGACCGGCACAATCACTTCTGTTACGAACTCTTCCGGGTTCCTGGTAGTCCAGTAATCCACCACATACCGCTCAAAGCTTTCTTTCCCGCACTGATATCCCCGCTTGGCTGCCCAGTTTACGATCCGCTCGTATTCTTCGTCTATGGTCTCATGTTTTCCAATGTGATAGACGGAAGCAACCATGATACCTCCATAAGTCTGGCGGTTTAAGCATTCCTTGCAGGGGTGAATGGCTTTCTGCATAATGGTTGCAGTGTCGCATCTGCCTTTCATCTTATCCTCGAAGGAGTCAAACTTAAGAATTACAGGACCTGTAATCTCATTCTCAGCCTTTTCAAGGTGATTGGTCCATTCTATATTAATAATGGATTCCATATAATTGTATCCAAAACTCTGTGTCAGGCTGCAAAACGTGGACTCCGGAAGGAATCTCACAGATACCTCATGTACATTGTTCTGGAGCACCATCTTGGCTTCCTGAATCAGCTCGTACCAATCCTTAACAGCTACATAGCTGTTGTGAATCTGCTGCTCCTGGAGGCAGAGCTGGTCGATTTTGTTGCGGAAATTCTGTTCCAGATAATAGTAGGTATTGCCCTCAACAAGCCCCTGCATCTCTTCCAGCTTAAATCCCATCTGCTTGTAATACTTTACAACAGGTACGGTCATAAGTGTTTCTTTGTTGTAATAGCGGTAGCTGTTCTCCTTACATATCATATCTGGTGATATGATTCCGATCTTGTCGTAAAAACGCAGAGCCTTTGTTGAAATGTTGCAGATCTTACTCACTTCCCCTATTGAGTACAGTTTTTTTTCTTCCATGTAAACCCCCATAAGCACTGGCATTGTCTATGTGTTCCGTGTTCGATTTACTCATTTTATCATTCGTACTATATACATATAGAACCAGTATAATCCTTCCCGTATAGGGGAATGTCAATACCTACTTATTTGTTATTTCTTTTCATAAAAAAACCACAGGTTCCTCCTTTCACCGGATTGACCTGTGGTTTTATGAGTCTGATTATTTTACCTGCTCTACCATCTGCAGAATGTCTTTCTTGGATTTTACTCCTACAGAAGTTGCCGCCAGCTTACCGCCCTTGAAAATTCCTACCGTAGGAATGCTCATAACCTTAAACTGTCCGGCAAGATCCGGCTCATTGTCCACATCAACCTTACCAATCTTTAAACCGGAATGATTCTCAGATGCAATCTCATCAAGAACCGGTGCAAACATCTTACAAGGACCGCACCAGGTTGCCCAGAAATCCACCAGCACGACATCATCAGTTTTTAAAACCTCTTCATCAAAGTTCTGCTTTGTTAATGTTACGATTGACATATATTACTCCTCCTTCATTCTATCTCTTATTTCAGGGAATTTGCTTTATTCCATTAGTCTTATCATTATTTCATGGATTATGCCCTGTATCTATAGGACTGTATATCCTTTAACTTTTTCTTATTTTGTTTTGTTACTGTTATTATAAAAGTTACAGTTGTATTTGTCAATAGAATTTTTGCAAATTATTCTACATCCAGTCCCAATACTTTTATCATTGCCAGGAATTTATCCTTTATTTCTGACAAGCTCACAGTCTCTTCCCCTTCTGAAGCAAGTTTTTCCTGATCCAGTACTCCGGCTGAAATTCTTCCGCCCTCGTATCCGCCGCTGAGCTTAAGTCTGAGATTTAAATCCTTCTTATTGTATATGATATTCAGTTCTTTTATCTGAAAAGCACGTTTTTTATCATCACCGTTTCCAAAATACACCGTGGTATTAAAACTGATTTCACCTTCCGTTCCGGTTATCTGACCAGATAAAAGTGCTCCCTGATTTTCTACTCTTTGAAATCCAACATAGGCAAGATCCGGTATAATGACCTGTGAAATGGAAAGATCTTTGCGTATGGAAAAGAGAACTTCCTGATTTTCCCCTTCTGTCCTTCGTTCTTTCAACAGTTTCGCCCAGCTTTTTGGCTCCCTTCCGGGAACGTCCTCCATCAGCTCACCTGTTTCCTGCAAAATGGAGTCAAACTGTTTTGCCGGAACCAGCGCACGTATGGTAACACCGTTTTTATCTCTTCCGGTAAACTCAACCCGGCTCTTTCCTACCACATCAATGATGTGATCCTCCAGCTGTTTTAAGCGATTTTCCACCTTCGCCTTTTTCTCTGGTATAGGGGATACTCCAATCTGGTTCTTAACATCAGCCTGTGTTGTTTTAACCAGTGCCGCAGAGATCTGGGGCACATGGATTACCACCCGGTCGGGATCTGCCCAATATTGTGCTCCCTCCCGAATCGCTCCCAGAAAGTAAACGTCTATCTTACCCTGGGCAAATGTATTCTCAAGATTCCTCTGTTCTGTGACGGAAATGCCAAGTCCTCCGGGCAGAATCAGTACCGACTTCCCATTTAGGTAAGCTTCGTCTGCAACCAGTTTAAAGGAATCCTCATACGCGTTGCCATTGCCCTTTTCACTTCCCCAAAGCTCCTTTAGCATGCCCTGTGTCTGAAGGGCAGAGCGGCCAAGATAAAACCTGGCATAATAGATAGGAAGATAATGCCAGCCTGCTGCAGCAAGAACAATAACAGTCACTGCTATCCCTGCTGCCCAGATAATCGGTTTCTTCTTATTATTACATGATGCCGGTCTGGCTGAGTTTTTCTTCAAAGAATTCATTAATTTCAAGCACCTTCTTCCTTAATACAATTCCCACCAACAGGGAGAGTGGAATATACACCAGGACATTTCTAATGTCAATCCAGTAAGCATTTCCATAAAGTCCTGCCACACATTCCCTCATGGCGTTAATTAAGTGAGTGAAGGGAAGCAGGGGATTTACCATCTGAAAGAATTTTGGTGTTACCTGAATGGGGAACGTACCGCCAGATCCAGCTACCTGTATAACCATAAATACAACAACGATGGCTTTTCCTACGTCTCCAAAAGACACTGTCATGGAGTACGTTATATTTGTAAAAATGATACTTGCAATTACCGCAGCCAGCACAAATTTACCCGGCTCTACACACTGAATTTTCAACATATAAAGATCGCCCAGGGAAACAACCAGTGCCTGAAAAATTCCAAGAAGCATAAACGTAAGGTATCTGCCAAAATACGTTTCATACAGCTTCAGTCCCTCTGCCCGTGAAGGTTCCACTTTTGTTTTCAGCAATGCCACCAGGATCAGACCTCCGACCCAAATAGCAAGTATGGTATAAAATGGTGCCATGGCTGAGCCATAATTTTCTACCGGATATATTTTGTTTGTCTGCATATCCGTAGGCTTCATCATAAAGTCGCTGAACCGTTCCGGATCATTCTTCATGATATCCATTATTTTGTTCAGCTGCTTATTATCTGCAATTTTATTCACGTCTTCGATCATATCATCAACGCGTTCCTGACTCTTATTAATCAGATTCAGGGAACTGTCCAAAGCTTCAATGAGACTTTGAGATGAAGTATTGACGCTGGTAAGTGTGGTATCAATCTGCCCTACCAGATTCCCGATGCTGCCAAGTGCTCCTGCAGTAGTTCCCAGGGCATCATAGGTTTTATCCAGACTGTCTTTTAAAGGCACCTCAACCTTTCCTTTATAGAAATTATTAATATCAGAGATTGTGTTATATGCCAGAGACAGACTGTCCCCAATATCATCTTTCATATCATTTGGTAATCTTCTGGTCTCTTTTACAGTCTTTTCAGCTGACTGAAGCTTTACTAAAAGATCCTGCTGCTGTTTCACTGCAGCGCCTAACTGCTGCTGGATCTGTGTTACATCTGTTAATTTGATTGGAAGTTTGGAATTGATATCATTCAGAAGCTTACCGAAGCTGTTTAACTGTGTGATCATCGCCGAAGTCATGCTTTCCATGGCTTTTATAGTATTGATAGCTGCATCGGCGGATGTATCTGATATATTTCCAAGCACATTAAATGTTTCATAGATCGTTTCTTCTGTCTGGGTAATCTGATCCAGGGTATCATCCACACCTTGCGTAACAATATCAGACATTCCTCTTGTGGAATCAACCAGAGTCCTGGCACTTTGGGCGGTGTCTTCTCCCGAAGTTATCATCTTGTTTACATCGGGCAGGGTACCTTTCACTCCGTCATTTAAGCTGTTTACTGTACGAAGAGTACCTTTTAGTATACCAATGGTATCCGTAAGCTGATTAAGACTGTCCTTGATCTCATTCAGGGCGCTGATGGCATCCCCTCTGTCAGTGTCTTTCCTGGTGCTCCAGTCATCGGAGTATCCGTTCACCAGTTTGCCCATCACTTTGGATGCAGAACTGATAAATGTTTCATTGATCTGCTGCTGTACGCTGGCTACGCCTTTATCGGTGATCTTCGTCGCAACAGCATTCTTTTTTTCATTTACATAGTATTGTAAAACCGGCCGTTCGATATGGGATGTCAGTACGCTTGATATCTTTGTACTAAAGTCTTCCGGTACAACCACTGCAGCATAGTATTTTCCGGACTCTACCCCATCCATGGCCTCTTCCTTATCCACAAACTGCCAGCCGATTTTATCATTTTTTCTAAGTTCATCAAGGATCATCTCACCAATATTAATGGCTGAATCATCAATATCAGAATCAAAAATGCTGTCAATGGAGGCACCTTCATCCAAATTGACAACTGCCACCTTTAAACCCTTGGTATTTGCATAGGGATCCCAGCTTGCAGCTATATTAAACCAGGCATATAATGCAGGTATCAGTGTCAGTCCAAAGGCAATCAGCGTCGCTACCGGGTTGGAAAATATATGCTTTAAGTCTCCCACGAATATTTTAAGTATGTTTTTTACATGTTTTATCATGCTTACCTCCCTTGTAATGGATTCATAAATATGAAGTGAATAGCTATGTATTATAATATTTTATTGCACTAAATGCAATGTCTTATTCTGTTAAAGAAATTTCTTAATTATTATTAACCGGAAAACCAATATTATTAAATAGAGCATGTTCGATCCCAGGGACAGAAAAACTCGGACTTCCCAAGAGGAAATCCGAGTCTTTACTTATTATAGTGAAACGGCATCAGAATCAGGCTTCTTAGTCAAATATAATGCAATTGTATCAATTATTTTTATCTGATTTCCGGCATTCCTAACAGCTTCCCTGATCCCCTCATAAAATCTGGTTTTATAGGGCTCTTTTAATGTTATATGCTCCACCTGGGTTCCTGCTAAGTATTCCACATACTCGTCTGCACTTAGAAATCTCTCTTTATTCCATTCCTGGTAGTTTAAGTCCGTAAATCCGTAATTGAGAGCATGTTCGTAGTCCAGTCTGCACGTATACTTTGTTTCAACATAAAAATGCTTTCTGTATACTTCCTCCATCTGTTCATACAACGCTTCATTCCCACTTTTGTAATCGGAGTATGTCATGAACATAGCTAAGATCCCACCGGGTTTTAAAAGGTCAAATATCTTAGGAAATCCAATGTTCTCCGGAATCCACTGTATGGTTGCAGCAGAGTATATGAGGTCAAATTTCCGGTCTCCAAAATTGTGGGTCTCAAAGTCGTCATTCACAATATGGAAATTATCATAAGTACCAAACTTGTTTTGCATGTACTCAGCAAAATTTTCCCCCAGCTCGATCGCCAGATAGTCACATCCTGTCTTTAGGAAAGGCTCCGTGGCCTGCCCTGTCCCCGGTCCGATTTCCAGAGCTGATTTGTGGGTACCCAGATCTGTACGGGTAATTATTTCGGAATAAAGCTCCTCACAATACCTGGGTCTCCATTTATCAAATTGCTCTGGAATTGTGTCAAACGTTTTTCTGAAATCCATATCTTCTCCTTTATAGTCTAAATCTGCCGTACAGCCCCATTCTTAAAATTATCATACCACTGACTCATTTCCTCATCACTGTCTATTTTAAGGATTTTAAAAATCTCATAGGCGAATTCAACGGCTGCGGTTTCATTGGCAGTCATGATCCCTCCGTCTACTACGACCTGAGCGGGGATATAGTGATCTTCACCTTTGTAATTTTTTGCACTCTTGAAATACTCCAAAGAATCTCCCGTATGCTTAACATGATCAAGGAATCCGTGTTTACACAGGAAATAGGTGGCACCACAGATTGCTGCTACTGGAATATTCCTATCGATAAGCTGTTTGACAAATTCTTTTATTTCTATATAATCGTTTTCTTCCCAGGAAAGACCTCCCGGCATAATTACCATAGCAAGGTTTTCATAGGAATGGTAATCTTCAATGGTATAATCAACGCCGGCTCTGATACCGCCCATTGAGGTTTTAGGAAGATTATCGATCGCTATGGTTTTTACTGTATAATCGGAAAATGAATTAATTACGGCAATCGCGTAACTTCCTTCCCAATCGCACCATTGGTGAGTTAATAGAATTAGAACTTCTTTTTTTATAATATTGGTTCCTCCCCCCAGGCTACATATATAATTTTATACCTGTATTATATTTATATTATCTAATAAACTGTCAATTTACAAGAGAAAGCTTTGTATCACAATACATTTTTGTAGGTTTGACACAGTGAGATTACAATGGTAAACTTTGGTTATAGATATTTATAACACGTGGTTAAGAAAAAATTATTAATTCCACTATTATTGGGAGAATGTAGTATTATGAAAAAATATATTGTTATTTTAGCTTTCCTGGGATTATTTTTGTTGAGCTCCTGTAGTAAATCCTCGTCAACAGAGGGCATTACTAATGAACAAATGTCTCCCAGCTCATTAAGTACAACTAAATCAGAGAATGAATCTAGTTCATCAAACATATCACCTACCCCTTTAACTTCCGACACCGATGCTTTATCCCCTATGCAAACTTTCAAAGCCGTGCTCCTAAATGAACAAACTCTATTATGTACAGACAAATCTCCTTATAATGATTTAGATCATGAATGGAATGGTTACTTGAATGAACTTGCTTATGATTCAAATCCAATAAAAACCCCGCAATTCGCTGTAGTAGATCTGGATGGTGATGGAGTATCTGAGGTCGTGCTGGCAATAGAGGATTATAACGGGTTTATTATCCTGCGATATAAAGAAGGCAACGTATATGGCTTTATTGTTTCATATAGGACAATGTATAATCTCAAAGCAGATGGTTCATTTATGTCATCAAGCAGCTCAAGTGATACTTCCGTGAGCAAGGTGTTGTTTATTGGAGATACTTTTTTTCAGGATGATATGATAAATTCAGTTGGGGGGACTCCTGACATTACCTATTTTAAACATGATATGCCAGTTGATAAGGATACATTTGATAAACACTTAGATTCGTTTGATAGCTTGCCAGATGTAGAGTGGCATGATTACTGTCAACAAGCAATAGACCAATTGCTTGTTGATAGTACAGAAACGAAAGACGCAGTATCGAAGTCAGATTCTTACGACAGGCAAAATTATCTGGATACTCTTGCTTATTTAATGGATTTTAGAGCTTACTATAATATCAGTCTTGAAGACCAGGAAGAAGTTAATTTAAATGCCCGCAATTACAAAAATGGCTGTTATAATGAGATGAATAAGATTTTTAAATTATGTTTAGAAAAATTATCTGAAGATGAACTGGAAGTTTTAAGAACCACCCAACAGGAGTGGCAGGAACATTACGATCAAAGACTATCTGAGTATTTAAGTGAGCATAATGCAAATAATATGGAGGATCTTGTAGATCAATCCATGTATTATGAATTGGGTGATATGATGTTAAGGAAAACATTCCTTCTCATAAATCTTTATTATGACTATCATTTTTATGATTGATCCATATTCAACCATTAAAAAGGGCTCTGTGAAAATACTCCATTCACAAAGCCCTAAATCCATATAAAACCAACTCAATCCAGGTTAATAAAAGTCATATTAACATACTCTATTTAGAGGCATTGTCTTTACGATTATTTATTATTGAGCTTGTTTGATCCCACGATTTCCTTAATTAACTTGTCGTCATATATGTGCAGTTAAATACAAGAAAACTACCTGCTGATAATGGATTTATTAATGAAAGTTCTATTCTACCATCATGATACAGAAAACAATAATAAACATCTAGTTTGTCATGCACGGAAACAGCAATTGTACTTGTACCAGCAACTTGCGGAAAACCTGATATGAAATATTGTGTGCCCGCAGATAAAGCCGTTGTAATAGTTACTGTAAGTGCTATTGTAATCATTGCAGTTCCAATAGCGTTACCATTCCTTATATACCCTCCGGATAATGTTCCCCATGTACATGATAATCCAGATGTAAATATACCCGCTATTTGAGTACCATTTGGATGAATAATCATACCACCAGCATCATGATATATTGGCGTAGTTGCTAATATGTTGTTAGACCAACTTGAAAGTTGTGAATTTGTTTCTACTGCAATACCTATATTAAAACCACTACCCGAGATTGAATAAAAGTACGCTTTTGACATAGTATGAATACGTATGGCAGTTCCATTATTTCCCCCCAATGTTGTAATTCCCGACACATATGCACTACTGTTACGAGAAATCGCTATAGAATAATTATTTCCAATTGTATCCAATGATTGTTTTGAAACCGTTGAAATATAAACATTGGACCACGCATTAAAATTACTTCCATCAGTTATTGTTAATGAGTTCATGGTAAATGTACGTGAGGTTTCCGTAACAGAAGAACCGATTGTTAATAGTGATCCTCTTACCAAAACGTGTCCTATGGTTACATTTCCGGATAACGAAAACATTAAGTAACCACTTGTACCAAATCCGGAAATGGTTAAATCTTCATTATATGTCCCGCCAGATATAAATATAGTTGCCTTATACCCATTTAGATCTTTTGGTGCCATTTCTAATGCTTTTGTAATGCTGAAATATGGCCTATCCTGATTACCATCACCAGTTATATCAGATCCCGTATTAGCTGATACATAGATATTGATATCTCCCGTAAGAGGTTTTATGTTTTTCATGAACGTAATTATCTTCCCGAAAAACCGCTTTACACTCTCCCCCGCAGCCGGTACCGGATATTTATCCTCTACGGTTTCCAGAGTTTCAATGACTGTTTCTGATATATCGCCACTAGTTGCATCCACCCGTTCCAATACATCCTGGATTGTAGCCGTTCCGGAAGGATTCAAAGAAATATTGAGTTGAGCGGCATCCTGAACAACATTCTGAATATTGTAAATATAAGAGGTAGACGCTACCCCATTGTATTGTGGCATTTCATCTGGCATCTCTGCTGTCACAATAGAAAAAAGGACCTCATGAGTCCCGTCCATTGCATATAGACCAATGTTGTGTATGTAGTACGTTGACGCAATATCCTCATTACTAAACAGTACCCTGGTCTGAATTATTGTTTCATTAAATACCACTGTTTCCGGATCACAGACTGTTTGCCTGACGCCCTGCATATCCGTCAGACGTTTTAAATCTGCATTTTCCGGATACGCAAAATCGGATGTTTTCGCCTTAGTAATATTCAGCTTGATCTCTCCCGCCAAAGCCCGTGCAATTAATTTTTCTCCCGCAGTCGTCAAAACTGCTTTATTATATTGTCCCATAAAACCTCCTTAAATTGTAATTACCTTGGTTCCACTTACCGTTGATCCCAGACTTAAAACGCCTTTAAAATTCTTTGTATTCACCTGCCTGGCGGTAATCTGTATATGTGCCGGTAAAATATCCCATAGCAAATTGTAAAGAAGATCAACGGCTCCATAACGGTCTGAGGTAATTTTAATATCAATTAAACTTTTTTTACCATCTACCATAACCTTGTATCCATCCACTCCATAAAGCTCCGCCAGACGATCTTTTAAAAACCCTACCGTAAAAGGAACCACCGTATTATATCTCTGCATGATACGGCTTCTTCTGAATTCCAGGCTTTCTCCCCGATAAACAATGCCAAATCTTTTTTCTAAAAGTAAAATAGTCGCTTCATCAGCAGTCTGTATATAACAATTATTCCTCACAGAACGGATACAATCTTCGGCTTCTTCCAGTTCTATGGCCTCTGTTTCCAGCAATTCATTAAATTCAACTACATTTTGAAACCATTCCGGAAGAAGCATTTTCAGATCAACTGCCATTTACCGTCACCTTCCCTAATATTGGCACCTGCTGCAGCGAAAAATCTTCTTTGCATACCACGTCAGATGCCGCACCGTTTATTAATACTTCAGTTACATTTACCACCTCTGGAATATCAAGAATTGCATAAATTATTCTGGATATATACACAGTAACGGCATATTCTATTTTCTGGCTTTTCACCATGGTTCCCCATGACTGACGAACTGACTGAAGATATTCCTCTATTTTCTTTTCTATCTGGCTTTTATAGGCGGAACCTCCGTTAGGTACAGTATTAAGAAACTGAACCGTAAGAGAAATATTTAACTCTAACTCAGTTCCCGTCCCAATGGTGACTTCTGCCCCAATAGGAGCAAGTCCATAACCACTTGCCGAAGGCACTGTTCCCCCTTCTTCCAAAGGACAAATGGTTTCTTGAACCGCATGTATCAGTTCCTCGCCAGCGGGACGCAGATTCCCGTCAAGAATGCTGCACAGTACTGTACCTCCCCCTTTCCATGCCGGATAAACCTGTACTTCTCCTACTCCGTCTATGGCAAGAATCGCATTGCGGTAAGAGGCTATGTTACCTCCAAATGAAGCCACATCAAAAGTTGCCAGATACCGTTCCCGCAAAGAACTATCCTTTTCTTCTTCCGTTCCTGCTGATAAAAGTTCAGTAAGCTCTGCAGAAGTCAGCCCGGTGACATAATCAATTGCTATCAACTGACCCGTATAATTATTTCCGATTTCTCCGGCAGCTTCACATTTCATTTTATAGGCATAACCAGTCTCCGTCTGCCCAATGAATTCTGTAACCTGATAAGTCAGGTATCCATCACCTGTAAGGGCAGAGAAACGGGATCCAACCGAAACCGTTCTGTTAAATACACCCTTTTTAACTGCATAAGTAGATGTTTTTCTCTCAATCCCACGCTCAGCCACCAGTAAGTCAAGGAAATTACCTCCTGCGGTTTCGGCATAAGCATTTTTTTGTACAGAATCCAGATCAAGATACAAGCCTTCCAGATACCAGCTTTCCGGTCCAAGAGCGGTCTGAATCATGGATCCCTCTCTCTTATCTATGGTATCGGGTACACGATTTAGCTGCCTGCTTAATATATTTCCATAAGTCTTATTACTAAAATCAATCAAATTTCCACCTCCTCTGAAAGAGTACCAAACGCGGTCTTTAACTGAAATCCGCATTTTATTGTACCGGTGTCAGTTATCTCAAAGACAAAGTTATCCACTGACAAAAACCGAGAGTCTACGGAAAATGCCTCTCTGATCCGCCGTTTCAACATACTTGTCACATATTCTGGCGGCTTGCCCACCAGTTTTTTTAACTCTCTGCCAAAATTTGAAGAATAGATCTGGTTTTCATACCGTTCCACACTCAATATAATATCAGCCGCCTGTTTCATGGCCTCCAGACCTTGTCCCATTTTTCTGATTGTCCCAGTTCCTTTGTCAACCAGATATGTATCCGTAGGGTACTCTCTCTTCTCGCCTTCATATAAAAATGCACTTGATGAATCCGGCAATGTTGCCATGTTTTTTCTTCACCTACACTTTCGAAATTACTATATAGCTCTGACCGGAGTCGGCTTTTAAGTACAAAACCTTATCTCCTGGCTTCAGACCTTTATTAATTACTACAGTTTCTCCCTGAACGGTAACAGCCTTGTATCGTACATTATCTGTCATCACTGCCACCGGTTCCGTAACATTTAACCTTGTCGCCTCTATGCAAAGTGTAAGAGGTGAGGCCGATATAACAGTCGCATAACCTGTATCAAGTAAATCCAGGGCTCTTGTTGTATCAATAATAATGGATTGCAGTCTTTCAATTAATTCCACCCAGATATACCTCCTTATCAACAATCCTGGCTTCCAGGTTCATTGTGTGTTCTCCGGCGGCAAAGGTGTGCTTTACTTTATCCAGAATTAATGAGTACCTGGTTTTCAGTTCTGGTACATCCTTAAGTTTAAAGTAAGCCATTGCACCTGCTTTTAAATCCGGTGCTCCGCCGACACCGTTTATGGTTATTGTTTTTAATACCCGGTCATAATATGCCATCATAATATTTCCCTGCTCACTGATTTGGGCATCGTTTAGATTCTCATCCACTTTAACAAAATTCTGGAGTAATCCCCATTTTTTAATTGTTGTCTGATCTTTAAATATATAATTGTCTATCTGACCGGTTTCCTTATTTGATTTCACCAGTTTCACCTGATTATAAGTATCTGTATCAATATCTGATTTATAGGTGTAATCGGTTATAACGCTTCCATCTCCAATCAGAATATCTGATTTCATATTCTGGGCTTCCCTAAGGCATAGCTTTCCGAAATCATCATAAAATACAAAGGTTTTTCCAGTTTTGTATTGAGTTAACATAAGTCCATACTCAATGATATCCAGACATGAAGTATTTTCTTTTGTCAGCTTATCAAACGAGTGTCCGGTATTTTCCAGAACACCCGTTTTCAGTTCCATATCCGTTGCAATCTGCTGAATGATTTCCCCAAGAGTTTTATTGATAAAGCTGTAGCTGGCATTGCATTTTAAGTACCGCAGCTGATCATAGGCCGTAACAGAGATCTCCCCCCAGCGGTTTTGCTCAATAACAAAAACAAATCCCAGGAAGATTTCTTTTCCATCAACATAAAATTGAACTCTTGCTCCTTCTGTAAGGTTTAGGGATTGGTTTTTAAGTAAAGTAAATGTAAGTGTACCGGCACTTCCGTTTCTGTTGGTTGTATAAGTGACGCTTTCGGTCACAGGGGCATAATCAAATAAGGTATTGGTTTCAGTATTCAAAACCAGAAGTTTATAACTCATCCGGTCACCTGCAGCTGATCTGCCTTAATCCAGCCACGGCTTCCCCCAATCAGAATTGGATATGGTCTGGAAGCATCTGGAATAATCCTTGAGACTACAGTAGATAAGTTATTAGCCGTACCAGTCGGCTTATCCCCATAACTGCTGCTATAATAGGTGCCATTTGCGATAACGGCGGCTCCTACCCTTAGTTCCAAAGCAGGGGATTCGGCTCTTTGTAAATTTTCGGAAGTGGAGGAACTGTCTGTATTGTTATTATTTTGCAGGGGTATTTTTATAGGTGTGTAATTCCGGTATTCTTTGAATTTAATCTTGTAGTATACGTCTCCTGCTTCCCCGCCCTTTTCCGTTGTTTCAAAATCTGCAATTACTGCACTGATATTGGTATCATACATCCTGCTTCCGCCTGCATTATACCGGCTTATGACTAGATCACATATTTCCTGATTATCCATGGCATCCTTTATGGCTTCCACATAGTCCCCTGGCTCCATCCAGTCATGTCCGTATATCAGCGGATCATCACTGTTCCCCGGGAAATAGGAATCCCAGGATACCTCCATTAAAGAAGGCAGCCTGGGAACTATAATTTCACCTATATCCAATATGTCGTAGGTTTTATGATCGGCCGGATATGAAATGGTATACTCCTTTGGATTAACAGGGAATTCTATGGTGTCTCCACCAATATCTGCAAAAAACTTATATCTGTTTCCCATAATTCCTCCTAGGTTACTAATACATTGCTGCTGACTGACTGTTGTACTCCAAGTATATTGTTTAGCGCACCCACCATGGAATCTACATCAGATCCGCCGCCGCCATGTACAGTCTGGTTGATCGTCGCATTGGTCTGTGGTACCGTCAGATTGACAAGGGCTACATACTGCCGCTCTGATAAATCTCTGAGAAGCTTAATATTTTCATCAGCAATGTTTACATCCTGATTGATTTTTTCTACGCTGCCTACTTTATCGACACCTGATACATTTCCTATGTTATCAGTCATAGATCCGTAGCCATCTTTATTGCCTCCCAAGGTTCCTGTATATTTACTTATTGTTTCGATAGGATCAAATTTCATATTATCGATTTTTTCACCTATTTTTTCAAAGAATTCTCCACTAGCCGCTGCTGTTTCCTTTACATCAATGTTATTCATTCTTTCTATTTTAATTTCATTTTCACCTAAGTTTTCTTTTACCCAGGATTTAACCTCATCCCTGAATCCGGAAACTGCAGATGTAAGATCACTATCAAGCATTGCATCTATGACACCTGCAGCAGTTTCTACAATACCAAGAATGCCATCAAATACATCAGCGAACATTCGGACTGTCGCGCCTAACGGTTCATTCCAAACATTTGCAAAAAATTCAGCAAAGGAAGCAATGACATTCCAAAGAGCAACAAAAATGTTATATCCAACCGCATAGATGGTTCCAAAAATCTGCCCGACCCAACCGCCTATTTCTTCCATTCCAACGCCTAATTTTTGAGCAGCAATAAAAGCGCTGGCCAGAACGGCTATAAATAACAGTAATGGCCAGTTTGCGACAATCCAGGCCCCTGCTGTAGCCAGTGCACCTCCAACAGTTGACAATGCTACCGCTATTGCAGCACTATTTATAATAGCAAGCATTACTCCGATAGCTGCAAGTACTGGCAATATAAATCCCAGATTATCAACTATAAATCCAGCTCCAGTCGTCAGCATACCAATTACTCCTTCTGCTACATCAGCCAGAATATCAATTGCACCCACAATTCCCCCAAGGGCTTTCTGTGCACTATCACTGTTTAAAAATTCATTAATGTTCTCTGTAACTCCGCTTAGTGAATAAGTTGCCGCATTTTTTATTAATTCCCAAGCATTAGTCCATGTCATAGGCACACTCTTAAACTCTTCGTTTATATTATCCGTTGCGCCAAGCATGGCATTTTTTACAATGTCTGAGGTGATTTTTCCTTCGGCAGCCAGTTTCCTGACTTCTTTTACAGGTTTTCCCATATAATCGGCAATTGTCTGAATAATATTGGGAGCTGTGCCAGAAACCGCATTAAACTGCTCACTTGTAAGCACTCCGGCTCCCAGTGCCTTGGTCAGCTGTTCAGACGCAGAAGCAGCATCCTGCTGGCTGGCCCCAGCTGACTTTAGCTGCTTATTCATATTTTCTGCAAACGCAACAACTTCATCACTGCTGGAAAAGGCATCTCCTGCCCCCTTTGCTAAGGCAGTAACCGCATCTACAGTTCCAAGATAGCTCATTCTGGTTCGTTGGGCAGACTGATAAATGAGTTCCTGTATGCGGCTGGTTTCCTCCAGTTCATTGCTGGCTGCTCCATTTCCCTCAGCTGAAGCGTTTTCAGAAGGGTGAAAGCTTTTGTTCATTCCATTTACACGGGTATTTGACTGAGACATCTTATCTGATAATCCAATCAGCCCTTTTCCTGCTGTTACTCCCAGCGATCCTATTTTTTTAATTGTGTCCTTTAACTTCTTACCGAATTCTAATGACTGTTTTAATCTTATATTGTATTCGTCCTGCTCTTCCTCAGCCTTTGAAGTATTTGCAACCACCTTTTTTATGTTTTCATTGATTTCATTCATCCCTTGAATTGCCACAAACTGGGAATCTTCTCCCATTTTTTCAATTGAGGCAGTAATGCGATCTAACTGCATTACTGTCTCACTGCTTGACTGTCTTATATTTCCGATTATTGCGCCGGCCGCTCCACCCATGGAACGACGCATGGTCAATTCAGTTTTTACAGCAGCCTGACTAATTCGCCCCAATTGCTCCACCGAAGAATTCCCAAGTTCAATGAACCTGGAAAAAGATTCACTGAACTGGTCACTTACTACTAATTCTCCTGTTATCGTTCCCATCGTTCCTCCTCTACTTCTTAGGTCGGCTTTTAATTTCTTTCACCGCCATCTGGAACATTAATATTCTATCGTTTTCCGGAAGCCTGGCAACTTCCCCGGGGAAGCGGCCGTGGTTAACAAACATGTAGTAAGCCAACTGCACGTCCATATCTCCCCCGTTTAGGAGTTTTTTGCTTCTTCACTCTTCTCTCCCATGCTCTTCATGTCATTTAATTCCAGAATCGCATTGGATAAACGGTTATATTCTCCCACACTCAGCATCTGGGAAGGAACCTCCAGGGGATCTTCTGTTCCGTAATATTTACACATTTCCTGATCGCTGAAATCCGGTTCCTGTACACATGCAAGAATCAGTCTTCTGGTATAAAGAATGCTGTCTGTTTTCTCTACCGGAACGCCATCAACCTTAGCTGTTTTGCGGCTCATGCGGGCAAGCTTCTCATTTTCCTTCTGGGAAATAGCTTTGATCACAAAGGGGACAGGTTTCCCATCTTCTCCTTTAAAACGTTCGGAAATAATCACCTCTTTGGTTACTCCCTCCACTGATGGCTGTAAAAATGCTTTTAATGCACTCATAATATCCTCCTATTCTCCCAGCTGAACCGGGGTTGAAAATGCGTTTAATACTTCTACGTTAGTAAAGCTGAAAGCAATATCCATTGTTAAAAACTCTGTATCTGCGTCCAGCATGGCAATGGGGAGCTTCTGGAGCTTTACGTTATAAAGAGCTACCGTCTGGCTGCCAATGGAACTGCCTTCATCTTCATTGGTAATCTGAATTGTAAAGTACGGAAGTGCTCCCGTCTTTAAATAAGTTTTCAGCATGTTTAAAAATTCCGGTGTGCCATAGTATACCGTGGCGGAACCGGTAAGGGAAACACCTGATGTCTTTTTCTGTACCAGATTGGTTCCGACCACCTTAAAATCAGATTCCTGAAACTCTGCATCTGCCTGAATTTTCTTTAATCCGAACATTTCCACATTGCGTCCGTCAATTACTGCAAAGGCTCTTCCGGCCTTTCCGTTTAAAGCATCGCGTTCTAATAAAAAGCTCATAATCTATCTCCTCCTAATCCGTCAGGGTTGCTGTGATATAAATTTTTTCCACTGCAGCTACCGGCTGAATTGCCAGTGTTATTAAAACTGCATTCAGTGCATTTCCCGCTTCTACGGTCACATCATCAGATTCAAAATTCTGGATTCCTCCATTTGCCTGAATCTCATTTAAATACCCCACAATCCAGGACTTCAATAAGTCCCAGCCCGTTGCGTTGTTCTGAGTCTTCCCAACAAAGTTCTGGGAAAAATTCTTATAAATATCGCTGGTAAGAGTATCAGCCGTCCGAATTACCTGGTTTAAGCTGAATGCTTCTCCTTTGTTTGCCGTGTAAGAAGTAAGTGTATTAATATCTGACACAATCTTAACGGAACCAAATTCTTCAAAAAATACAATCTGCCCTTTGTCCAGCGCTTCATCAATTTCTGCTGATGTCAGACGTGGAGATACATCTGCTGCATTGGGATACTGGGCATAGACCAGAGACTCCGTATAATTTGCTCCTGCCTGCACACCGCCAACCCACCAGGTTGTTTTCTGTGGGGTAAGTGTAGTTCCATCTGAAAGCACCACCCCGTTTTTAACAGAGATGACTGCCTCAGTATCACTTTCAGCACCAGACATAACTGCCTGACACTTCCTTCCTGAATTTTCACGCATCCGTTTAATAAAGGCTATGTATGCTTCCTTAATTGTGCTGTCAGCGCCGTCATAGATAAGAATCTGAAAATTACGGGATTCCAGAGCAGTTAAAAAATTGGAATACTCTGCATTTTTCACTGTGCCATCGCTGCCTCCTGTTAAAGAAGTTCCAGCTGAAGCTGTCAGGGTACCGCTGCCTGAAAAAGCAACCCAGTCGTTTTCTTTTAAATCAGAAACAGTTTTTCCTGTCTGAGTATTTTTTACTAATCCCTCTACAATGGTTCGTACTACATAATTTCCTGACTGATCCGGATCCTGGGTAAGTGAAACCGAAATATCATTACCACGTACCCCCTGATATCTTGCAGTAACAGTAAGATCACCAACAACAGCCGTGGCTTTTGCCGAGCCTTCTGCAGCTGGGCGGTAAAGCATAACCTTTGCAGGTCCGCTTGTACGCTCACTTCCTTTAAAAATCTCTCTTAAAAACAATGACTTTTCACTGGTTGCAGAGTAACCAATATATGACGTAAAATCGTCCCCTGCATTGATTGTCATAAGTTCTCCTTCTGGTCCCCATGACAATGGTTCACAGATTGCTACAATTCCCCTGTCCCCTACTTTAACCGACTGCTCCATACTTGATTTCACATTAATGTAAACACCCGGCTGCTTTTTACTTTGTGATGTCCATGTTCCTCCAGCCATTTACTTTTCCTCCTTATTTTCGAAAAATTTATCAAGAATTTCCTTTGCTTCTTCCAGTGTGTACTCCGGTTTTGTAAGAAGCACCTTTGCAAAGTCCGGTTGATATCCGGAAAATTCCTTGCTTGCAAGAAGTGCCTCCCTATTAAATTTTACCGGTTCCCTCACTGTTTTTTTTGTGTCCTTTGCTTTTGACATCTTTGATTCTTTCCCCTTTCTTTTTTATTTTTTAAGGCAGTGAATAATAATAAAAAAGAGTCTCCTGTGTGGAAACCCTTTTTCATACTACTAATATAGCATGTTGATTTGTCCCTTGATTACCAATCTTAATTTTTTCTTTTATCCAGAAGCCAGTAAAATTTGCGGCGTCTGTCATAATATGTATTGTGACTACAAGGAATTTCCATTATCATTCGCAAATATTCATACGTAATTTCTTTCTCTGTCACAGCTTTTAATATATATTTGTAAATGTCCGCATCTGTTTCTATTGCCGTCTGTTCAATCAGCTTACAGTTCTGCTCAAGCATTACCCTTCTGATTGCAAGCTGCTGTGTAACGTCCACCGGACTATGAGACGATGGCATGCTGGCAATTCTCACAGATTTAACCGTATCTGTTTTATACTTAAGCTCCTCTCTCCATTCTCCATATTGAAGACACCAAAAATACAATTCCCAGAAGCGGTTTTTACTGATTCCGTATTTGCTGTAATTTAAAGGTCTGACATTTCCCATTCTTTTATCCTCCCAGATATTTTTGTTTTATTTACAGTCATGTTGCTCAACATTAATATTTGCCAAACTATATTTCAGGCAATTATTTTATAGTTCAATATTTTGAACTAATTGAGTAAAAAATAAACCACATCTACCTATAACCGTTGATATACCTGATGTGACTTATTTTGTAAGCTTTTAAGTTCAATATTTTGAACTATCCGTATCATAACATGATTAGATTCTTCTGTCAACGCAAAAGTTCAATAATTTAAACCATAGGATTGTTATATTGAACTTTTATGTAACATATGATATAACAGATACAGAGAGGCGGTTTATATAATGAAAAATGAAAACACTGCTATTCGATTAAAGAAAATTATGGAAGATAAAAATTTACGTCAGACCGACATATTAAATCTGGCGATTCCTTTTTGCGAAATGTATAACGTTAAGATGAATAAATCTGATATCAGCCAGTATTGCGCTGGTAAAACAGAACCTAACCAGAAGAAATTGTTTGTACTTGGTAAAGCTCTTAATGTGAGTGAGGCATGGTTAATGGGTTTTGATGTACCTATGGAAAGAGTTCAGACTCCTGGTTCAAGCGAACATAAAGTCAGTGTTCTTTCCTCCGATAATGAGCTTTCTATTAATTATAATAAGCTTAATAGTGCAAATAAAAGGAAAGTACTTGACTACAGTAAGAATCTTTATCAGATACAGCTGATGGAGGAAGAGAATAAGCACCATCTTCTCACCAATGCAGCCCATGAACGGAAAGACATAGAAGTGACTGATGAAATGAGAGAATATGACAATGCATTTTTTGATGAGTAAATAAAATATAGAATGTCATTAGATAGTTACTCTTAACAAACAACGCCCTCCTGTATACCAGGAGGGCGTTGTTTGTTATACCGATTTATAAAGCATTTATCATTCCACCCAGGCTCCATCACTACCTACTTTATATCCATCCGGGGTCGTTGTATTGGTGTACATGGCACCATCATTGCCACAGTAATACCACTTTGATTTCCAATTGATCCAACCGGTAACCATAGTTCCTGATTCATTCATAAAATACCACTTATCATTCTTAAATTGCCAACGGCTTCCGGGACCTTCCAGACCCTTCTTTGATTTGCCAAAACTGATTCTTGAAGCATCTTCGGAAGTCACCTGGAAAACATCTGACTTACACCATGTTCCCTTGAGGGAGGAATCCGTCACTGCACGGACCTGGTAGGAATACTTACCCTCTTTTGTTATATAGGCAGACAAGTCATAATTGGGGTCTTTTGTAATAAATGAGCTTATCAATCCGCTGCCACGGTAAAGTCTTAACTGGTAATTATCGGCTTCACTTACTGCACCCCATCTCACCAGCCCGGTTGTCTTATCCCATTTCAACTCATTTACATTAAGATCAATCACGTTTAGACTATGGTTGCTGCCATTGTCATATAAGGCATCAAATACAATATAAACCTTTATATTTGTTTCATTCATCAAGCCGCCAATAACCGTTCCTTTTGCGCCGTTAATTTTTATATTTTTTACAGCCCGGCTGGAAAAAGTATAATTACCATCCGCTTTGATCAAAACCACAAGCGTCGGCCGGTCAATCTCTTTAAAATCACCATCCGGCTCATCTATATCATATGCCTTTTCTAAGTGATACATATCAGAATCAGTTGTAACCACCACATCTAAATTACCGCCACCGTCAGCGGTTCCGCCAGCCGATACGATATCAATGGAAACATCATTGATTGTACTGGATGCCGCCATGGATGTAAATGGAACTGCCATAATAAAAAAAGCTGTACCTAAAGTAATCAAAGTCTTACTGCCACAAAACATATCATTCCCTCCTGCATACATTGATCCCACATTAACAATTAACATCTACAATCGTAAACTATATTAAAAGTCTACGGCTGCAGATGTTAAATGTCAAGCGGTTCATTAAATTGTAAGAACTTTTACGTTTTGTGCTCCCAAAACCTTATAACTCCAGTTACCGTTCCCGCCTGTCACAAAAAGCCGGATCACATCTGCTTCCCGAACTGCCTTTACGTTTATCACAACTTTACCTCTTAAATCAGTAACCGATGTTTCACCGATTCCCCCATCTTCAAATACAGAAAGCCAGAATTCGACTCCGTCACCATATTCATAATCAGTCCTGCTGTCACAACTGCCAACCGTTATAATACTGTTTTCTCTTACCAGAACCGGGAGACCGAAATAATCAAATGTTTCCTTCTTCCAGCTTCCACCTTCCATCACCTTTTCACTCAGCAGATTTACCCATTTCCCATCCGGCAGATAATATTCCACATCTCCTGATTCTTTAAAAACAGGAGCCACCAGAAGACTGTCTCCCAGCATATACTGTCTGTCAAGAACCTCACAGGCACGATCCTCAGGAAATTCCATAAACATGGGGCGCATGACCGGAATCCCATTTTCATGGGCTGCCACTGCCTGCCTGTATAAATAGGGCATTAACCTGCATTTCAGTTTAACAAATTTCCGGAGTACATCACAAGCCTCCTCGTCAAACAGCCAGGGAACCCGGTAGGAAGAAGATCCATGAAGACGGCTGTGTGAACTTAAGAGACCAAACTGGCACCAGCGTTTATACACATCAGCGGTAGCCGTGCTCTCAAATCCACCGATATCATGACTCCAGAAGCCAAACCCGGAACAGGCCAGAGACAAACCGCTTCGAAGGGTCTCAGCCATGGAAGGGTAAGAAGCAGAGCAGTCTCCTCCCCAATGAACCGGAAACTTCTGACTGCCTGCCGCAGCCGAACGGGCAAATAAAACTGCCTCGCCTTCTCCCCTCTCCTTTACAAGAAGTTCAAAGACAGCTTTGTTATATAAATAAGTATAGTAATTATGCATCCCCACCGGATCAGACCCATCATGGTATACAATATCTTTTACAGGAATTCTTTCACCGAAATCCGTCTTAAAGCAGTCAACACCCATGTCAAGAAGGGTTTTTAGCTTTTGCTGATACCAGGCAGCTGCTTCAGGATTGGTGAAATCCACCACCCCCATACCCGCCTGCCACATATCGGTCTGCCACACAGAACCGTTTCTCTTTTTAATGAAATAGCCATTTTCCATTCCCTCCTGAAACAGAGGAGACTTCTGGGCTATATAAGGGTTGATCCAAACACAGATTTTAAGCCCTTTTTCATGGTAACGTTTCAGCATTCCCACTGGGTCTGGAAATGTCTTAGAGTCCCAGGTAAAATTACACCACTCATAAGCTTCCATCCAGAAACAGTCAAAATGAAAAACCTGCAGGGGAATATCACGCTTTGCCATTCCATCGATAAAACCGGAGGTTGTATCCTCGTCATAGTCCGTAGTAAACGATGTGGTGAGCCATAGTCCAAAGGACCAGGCAGGCGGTAGTGAAGGTTTTCCTGTAAGATCCGTGTATTTTTTAATGGTGCCTTTGGGTGTGCCGCCATTAATTACATAATAGTCCAGACGCTCGCCTTCCAAAGAAAACTGGATACGCTCCACCTTTTCGCTGGCAACCTCATAGGACACATCGCCAGGATTACTGACTAAAACCCCATAACCCTTATTGGTAAGATAAAACGGAATGTTTTTATAGGCGATTTCACTGGCAGTTCCTCCATCTTCATTCCACATTTCCACGATCTGCCCATTCTTAACAAACGGTGTAAACCGCTCACCCATCCCATAAACATATTCTCCCACGTCAAGTGCCAGCTGCTCCACCATATAGCATTTTCCATTGTCCCGATTTTTCATATACGCCATATTTTTTAAGCCGGTACTGGTAAGCTCCCTGTCTTCATCTAAAAATCGGATTCCCCAGGAATCAGGCCGTTTGTCAACAACTGCTTTCGTGCTGCCTGTCTGGAAAATAATATTTTCTTCTGATTCAATAATGCTTACCCTCGGGTCACACTCTTCGATTACGGTAAAAGGCCCGGGGTCTGCAGCTCCTTCAAAATGAGAGACGGAGATTTTCAACACATCTTCCATGGGACTGGTAATGCGTATTGTCAGCATCCCCAGGTTGAGAATGTCTCCTCTGCTTCTTATCTGTTTCCCAGGAGCATAAATGGTTAATTCCCCTCCGTTGATCCGGCAGCCTCCATATTCAACTGCATAGAGGGGTGTAATTTCCTCTCTTATTTTCCAAAAACCATTGGTGAATTTCATATCTTTCTCCTTACCTGAATGAATCAGTTTCTGACCCATTTAATTTCTTCATTCCAGAACGCATTCATTAACCTCTATCCGCTGCTTTAAACGGATATCCGAAACAGAGCTTCCCACACAGATATCATACTTATCCTCAGGCACAGCAAAGCACTTTAACTCTTCATTATAATAAGAAAAATCTTTTTCAGCTAAGCAGAATTCCAGTGTCCTTTTTTCTCCAGGCTCTAATAATACTTTATCAAACCCACGCAGCTCCATGGCAGGCCGCTTTATCGTTTCCCCTGCTGCCCTGACGTAAACCTGAACGGTTTCAAGACCAGCCCGGTTTCCGCAGTTTGCCACGTCTGCCTTTACCAAGTAACCCTGACTGGTCTTCTCAACTCTAAGATTCTCATATCCATACTTTGTATAAGATAATCCATGACCAAAGCAATATCTTACTGGAACCTGTTCTGATTCAAAGTAACGGTACCCCACAAATACACCTTCCCTGTAAACAACTGTCTCATCTCCCGGAAATTCTCCCAGTTTATGCGCCGGACAGTCTTCCAGACACCTGGGTAACGTAAATGGCAGCTTTCCGGAAGGATTCACATTGCCCAGAAGAACTCTGGCAAGTGCCCGTCCTCCCTCCATTCCATTGTAGCTGGTATAGACAATTGCTTTGGCACGGTCTGCAAAGGCTTCTAATTCCACCGGTGATCCCGCCAGAACAACGATAACAGCATTTTCATTGACACCTAACACTGCCGAAATTAATTCCTCCTGACCAGCAGGAAGTTTCATATCTTTCCGATCCTGCCCTTCCACATCTGATTGATGATTCAAACCGGTAAAGACAATCACATCCTCACATTCTGCTGCCAGAATCTCAGCCTTTTTAAGTCCTTCTGGACCCACTCCGGGTTCATAATCCACCCCAATGTTACCGCCGGCCTCAATCTTAAGCCCCATAAGAGGCGAAATCTCATACAATGCTTTAATTCCGGCGCTTCCGCCTCCCGGGGCATGGAGTGCGGCTGCATTTTCACCAATGATTGCCAGACGCTTCTTTCCTTCCAGCATTATGGGGAGCCGATCCTCTTCATTTTTTAACAGAACCACCGCTTCTTCCCCGCAGGAACGGATCGCATCCTGATGAGCTGAAATATTAAACACACCTGGTGTTCTGTTTTTTCTTTCTTCTCCAAGCATGGACAGACAATTCATTAAATTAAGAATATGTCTGACCTTCTCATTTATAATTTCCTCATCCACTTCTTTTTCCAACACCTTTTGGTAAAGTGGATCTGCCATATAATAATCATCAAAATCATTGGTAACTGACATTTCGATATCTAGTCCGCCTAAAGCAGCTTCTAATGTATTATGGACAG
Source organism: Lacrimispora xylanisolvens (assembly GCF_002934545.1). GTDB lineage: Bacteria > Bacillota > Clostridia > Lachnospirales > Lachnospiraceae > Lacrimispora > Lacrimispora xylanisolvens. Next base: position 209,335 of record NZ_PTJA01000001.1, on the reverse strand, counting down.
CGCCCCAGTCTGAAATCACGACCCCGTCAAAATTCCATTCCTTACGAAGAATCTCCTGAAGAAGGTATGGGTTGTGGCAGCAAAATTCTCCCCGCAGCTTATTATAGGCACCCATAATAGTCATGGATTTTCCCTCTTTTACTGCTGCTTCAAAACCTGGCAGGTAAATTTCCCGCAGCGCCCGTTCACTGACCTCCACACTGACAGTAAGCCGGTTTGTTTCCTGATTGTTCACCGCAAAATGTTTCACGCAGGCAGCTGTATCATTTTCCTGAATTCCTCTTATCAGCGGAACTGCCAGCCGGGCAGTCAGATATGGGTCTTCACTCATATATTCAAAGTTTCGGCCGCAAAGCGGGGTGCGGATTATATTGATTCCCGGAGCCAGGATTACATCTTTTCCCCTTCCCCTTGCCTCTGCTCCCAAAACACGCCCCATCTGTTCTGCCTGTCTGCGGTTCCATGTGCATGCGAGAGCCGTATTGGAGGGTAAATAGGAAACAAAATCTTCTGTAGTCCCGCTGGGATTCCAGTTATCATCTTCAAGCTCTCTTCTCACTCCCATTGGTCCATCGGACATCCAGAGCGGTGGAATATTAAACCGCTCTACTCCGCCCGTATGAAAAATCCCCTGACCATGTATCATCCCTATCTTTTCTTCCAATGACAGTTCTTTTATTAATTCCTCTATCTCATGCCTTTCCATGAAAACCTCCTGTTGCTTATCCTTTAACCGAACCAGCGGATACTCCTCCTACAATATACTTCTGGCCCAGTATAAATACGATCAGAACCGGTGCCAGAGTTAAAATTATATCGGCTGCCACCAGATTCCACGAATTCTCAAATGCTCCGAAAAAACTGTAGACCGCAAGAGTCATGGGCCATTTTCTCGAATTATTCAAGTAATACAGGGGCATGGTAAAATCATTCCACACCGTCATAAATTCCAATACGAATACCGTTGACATAATGGGCTTGATTAACGGAACAATCACTCTTAGAAACAGCTGTCTGGGACTGCACCCGTCAATCACCGCCGCTTCATCAATCTCCCTGGGAATTGTCGCAATAAATCCAAAGGATAGAAAAAGACTTAAAGGAATATTAATTGCGGCGTATAAAAGAATAATACCAATCCGTGTATTTACCAGATGCAGAACCTGAAGAACCTTCATCAGCGCGACATTGTTAATCGGCACTGCAATGCCTGAAATAATAAAATAATACAAAAAGCGGTTAATCCCTTTCTGATTCCTGGAGATTACAAAGGCGGCTGCGGACACAAGAATAACAATGATCACAACACTGCAGGAAGCATATAAAATTCCGTTTAAGAAAGACGAAAACAGCTTTCCTTTCTCAACTACAGTAACATAATTCTCAACCACCCATTTTTTAGGAAGAGAAAGGGTCATCCGGTTGGCCTCCGCTGAGGTTTTAAAAGAATTGATAAATAAGACTGCCAGCGGAAGCAGTACAATCAGGCTGATTACAAATGAAACCAGATTCCCCACGATGGATACAATGCTCTTCTTCATTACACTTCCACCTCCTTGTTTTCCATGGACCAGATAATAAAATACAAAAGAGATAGAACTACAAGAAATAATATGCTGGAAAGAGTGGTTCCCATAGCCAGATTACCTTTGGAAAATTCTTTATAGACTGCCGTATTTATCACACCAGTTGCATTCCCCGGCCCGCCGTTTGTCAGGGAATAGATCATATCAAAAACCCGCAGACCGTAAGTCACATTTAAAACGGTTACATTTACAAGAACCGGTTTTAAAAGCGGCAGAGTAATACAGGTAAACTTCTTAAAAAAGCTGGCCCCATCAATGCTGGCAGCCTCGTAGTATTCCGGGGCTACAGAAAGCAGCCCCGCAATAACAATCACCATAATATATCCCATACCCTTCCAGGTATCGACTAAGATTACAGTTGGGAAAACAAACTTTAAATCCGTCAGCCAGTTTTTTGCCAGCCCTCCGAAACCAATGCCTCTTAAGAAATTATTTAAAAAGCCTGTGGTTGGATGAAGCATGCTGCGAAAAACCAGACCTACCACCAGATAGGACATGACCTGGGGTGAAAATATGATCATACGGTGGAGATTTTTTCCCTTAATGAAGGTCTGGGTTAATAAAAGCCCCAGTGCCAGGCCCACAACCGTTTTTAAAACCGTTGTTGCAACTGTAAACCAAAGGGTATTCACTATGTATTTCATATATTCCGAATTTCCATGAAAAACCGTCTTATAGTTTGCCAGTCCTACAAAATGAATCTCATCGCTGAAATTATTCCAGTCTGTAAAGGAATAGGCTATTCCAAGCACTCCCGGTAGAAAACACAGGAGAAAGAAGAGAATGGCTGCGCCTGCAGCATAGTACCAGGGGTATATTTTTTTTCTGTTCATTTCATCGTTCCTTTATTTTACCCAGCCCGGATCTTTTTGGAGCGTTGCCTGCTCCGTACGCCGTTTCATAATCGAGTCGAGTACATCCTTAGGTGTCATTGCGCCGGTATACATGGATTCTAAATCTTTTCCTACATCCATCCACTGACTGTCTATGTAATTAACTGAGGTCTGAACCACGTTTGCCTTTTTTAGAGAATCCAGAAACTTCTGATCCTCTTCCGAATACTTGCTCTTAATCTCAGACCAGCATAAATTGCTGAGTTCCGGCTGTCCATCCAGACGTTTCTGTAAGTTTTCCGGTCTAGAAAGGAATTCAAAAAACTGCTTTGCTTCCTCTACATACTTACCGTCCTTATTAATAAAATAAGCATTGCTTGCAGGGTTCACTCCAACGGTCTGATTGTCGCCCCATGGCATTACGAAAGCACCTAATTTTTCTGAAGCTTTAAAGTCAGGATAATCCGCGTCAATCTGCCCCCGGTAACCCAGTTCCGCAATTGTCATGGCACATCTGCCGGATGCCATTGCTTCTTTTCCATTTTCCCATGCATTGCTTAAATAATCGTCTCCAAAATATCCTGCTCGCGCGCATTCATCTAACTGACCGATAATGGTTGAAAGTGCGGGAATCTGATCCAGATCGATTTTATTGTCATTTAATTTCTGATAGATATCCGGATCCTGCGCCAGCCATAATCCCCCTGTTTCAAACAGCGGCAGTACCTGATGCCAGCCATTGGTGGTAGCTTCATAAATTGGTGTAGTACCGGAATCCTTAATCTTCTGGCAGACGTCTTTAAACTCCGCATAATTGGTAGGAACCGTCAGCCCCAGTTTATTGAAAATGTCCTTGTTATAGAGGTAAAAATACATCTTTGCTCCTGGGAAAGTAATCCCATATACTTTATTATCAACAGAAACTGCCGATTTGGCACTTGCATCCATCCGGTTTACCCAGTCCTGGTCTGTCAGCTCTGCACAATACCGATCCATGTGAATACTGGAAACAAGGCTGATTGGTGTATCCACACAGATAATATCAGGTGCCTCTCCGGAATCCAGCTTTACTTTGATTAAATCTCTCCACTGGGCATCCGGGGAAATCTGGAAATCAATCTTGATTCCGGTCTCTCCTTCAAACTCCTTGGCAAGCTCCTGAACAATACCGGAAGTAGGAAGTCCGCTTTGGTGACTGCCAAATGTCAGGGTAACATTCTTTTTCGCACCCCCATTGTCACCACTTTTTGTGCTGCTGGTCCCCGTACTGCAGCCCGCTGTCATCCCTGCTGCCAAAATTGCCGCCAGAGTCAGACTGATTAATTTCTTTCCGCTTCTTTTCATGACCTTCTCCTTTACTTTCCACACTTAGACTTGTTACTTTTCTTAAATATACCGCTGAATAAAAATAATGATTTGTTATAATTTCATAATACCACAAGGCTTTAAAGGGCAAAATAGACAATTCCAAACTGCCATTTGCATTTTTTTGAACTACATTGTATAATATTGCACGAAGGGAGGTGCTTTTCTATGAAACCGCCAGGAAAACAATATTCCCAAAAATGGTATCTCTTTATTATATATGGTCTTCTTATCCTGATACTGCTGGTTATATTCTTTGTATTTACTTATACCCATTACCGCAAAAATGCCTTAAAAGATGCTTCTAAGGATCTGGAAAATATGTGCGCTTCGGTAGAAAGCTCCGTAAGAACCCAGCTGGATAACCTTTCATCCATATCCATGAATATCGTATATTCCAATGCGATTAAAATGAATTTCAGGGAATTCTCCACCTCATACCAAAAATACGCTGCGGCGCCCACAGATCAGGCTGCCTCACGTGAAAAAGCCATGGCAATCCATGATATCGTCACAGCTATGATCGGAGCATATCAAAGTGCCTCCGGAATCAACTTATATACCATGGACGGTTCCTGCGTTGAGGCGGGCTACTGGCTTAAAACCACCTCCGTAGATTTGGAGCATCTGCCCTGGTACTCCCAGACTCTTGCATTAAACGGACATAAATACATAACTGCACCAGTGGTAAACAAAGAACTGCCAGCAAAAGGCGAAAATCAGAAGTCTCAAAAATTCATCTCCCTGGTACGTCTTTTTCTGGACTCAGACGGCACACCGGAGGGAATTGTTGAAGTTGTGCAGGATTGTGACAGGATTTTCTCCCTTTCCTCCCAGCTTGAGAATCAGAACCCGGACAGCCATGTATTTATCTACAATAACAGGCAGGAGCTGGTATATCCGTATGCTTCCAATTCTTCCTACCCGGACTATTATTCCATAATAACCCAGGCTTCCGTACCGGAAAACCAGGCAGGAGTCATAAGTACAGGAAGCAGCGGAAAGTTTCTTTATTCCTACCAGACCATTGAAGGTTACGACTGGACGGTCATCCTGGTCAGGCCCCAATCTGCATTTTATAAGTCACTATCCCTTTTCCGTACAACGTTTTTCCTGATCGGAGCATTTTCCATCCTTGTTACCCTGTTTCTTTGTTTTTTTATTTCCAAGCGCCTGACCGTTCCTCTGGAAAAGCTGACGGCAGCCACTGGGAAAATAACCATCAACCGGGTACTTGATGAGAAAAAGGTTAATTTAACCTCCGCCGACAGCAGTATAAAAGAACTTTCCCTTCTCTGCGAATCCATCCGCAGCATGTACGAGAAACTGCGTTCCACTTCACAGGAAGTTTTATTATCAAAATCCGAGGAAACCCGCGCCAAATTTCAGGCGGCCCAGTCACTGATCAATCCCCATTTCCTTTATAACTGTCTGACAAATATCTCTGTTATGGCAGAAGAAGATATGAATGAGGACATTGTACGAATGTGCAGCTACCTATGCGATTACTTCCGCTACATTTCATCCTCAAGGGAAATGATTGTCCCCCTGAAAGAAGAAATCCTTTATACGGAATGTTACTTAAACTGCATGCAGATGCGTTATAACGAAGGCTTTACCTATACCATGAACATAGATGAAGGAACGGAAGAATTCTATATCCCAAAACTCATTATCCAGCCAATTGTGGAAAATGCCTTCAAGTACGGATTCCAGATTGCCCCGCCATGGCAGCTGTCAATTGCTTCTTATACAAAAAATGACCGGTGGTATCTGAAGGTTGAGGATAATGGAGGACTCCTAAGTGAAGATAAGAGAGAAGAACTGTTAAGGATCTATGAGAACCTGGATATGAATAAAGAATGGAATTCATTGCAAATCGGAAATATGGGACTTAAAAATGTCTGCCTGCGTCTAAGACTTCTTTACGGCACTGAAGCAGTTTTTCAAATTGACTGCTCCAGTCCCTGCAAAACCAGTTTTATAGTGGGAGGTCCTGTCTATCATTCAAGGGAGGAATATTATGAGCACCATCCAGAGTTATAGTTATCTTGTGGCGGAAGACGAAAGCCTTATTCGAAAAAACCTGATCAAGAAAATCACTTCCTTAAATCTGCCTCTTAAGCTGGCCGGAGAAGCCGCCAATGGACTGGAAGCCATAGAAACAACAGAAAAAAACTGTCCCGATCTCATCATTACCGATATCCGTATGCCCCAATGTGACGGAATTGAACTGGCAAGCTATCTAAAGAAAAATCATCCCAGTGTTAAGGTGATTATTATAAGCGGATATAATGATTTTTCCTATGCCCAGTCTGCTATCCGCTATGGGGTCGTGGATTATTTATTAAAACCGGTCACTGCAAAAAGCCTTTTTGAATCACTACAAAAGCTACTGATTACCATGAAATCCGAGACAAGCGCATTGGAATCTTACTGTACCGTGAACGAAAGGCTGAGTCAGGAGTCCATCTGCGGACTTATGGAAAAATATCTTCAGGAGAATTATAAGCAGGAGGTCTTTTTTCAGGAAATGAGTGAACGGTTCGGATTTACACCGGAATACCTTGGAAAAATATTTAAGAAGAGAACTGGAGAAACACCTTCCAAGTACCTGACCAGACTGCGGATCAACGAGGCAAAACGGCTGCTGCTGCATAATCCGGATATGGAGGTTCAGAAGGTGGGGGAATTATCCGGTTATCCGGACAGCGCTTATTTCAGCAGGGTTTTTAAATCCTGTGTGGGTATCCAGCCCAGTGAATACAGGAATAGGACTTGAAATTTTGACAGCCCCATCTGTTTGTTTTGCCGTTCCTATTGTGCTGACCATTTGCTGAAAACCTCCATAGCTCTGTGGATCATAATCAAATTAATCACCATAAATACAAAAGACAAAACAGAGTACAAGATAACATCGTTCAGAGGAAACAGTTTCACCACATTGCTAATTATATAGATGCAGATTGGCAGGCAGATGATACTTGTAATAATAGCTGGTACATATTTTCTTAACACCAATGCCTGAATACAGTGAATTACCAAATGCAAAGCAAAGGTTATCAATAATCCTGTCCACAGAATATACCAGTTGGTCACATAAGAAACAACTGTAATTATACTGATTATGATAAATTCCTCTGCCACGCCAAGGGCAAAGGCAGAGGTTGTTATCTGATCAAAATGAGAGGATAATTTTTTTGATAGTGCAGGAAACCTATGGTCTAGATAATTTCTGTTTTTACTGATCCATGATTGCATGAAAATTATTTCTTCAAAATCGTGAAACATAAAGAGGATTGGGAACAGCCACACCATTGCATTGATATCATTCATTTTAATCTCCTGAAAAATTCATTTGCGCTTAGATACATTCCTTTTTTATAGGATGACGTATGATGGTCTTCCATTTTGAGGGCTGAACTTTACGGATATCTGAAAGATAAATTTCATGATGAAGGCGTATATCTGTCATATCATTCCTATACCCATTTTCAACCAGATACTCATCCATAATGGCAACAGTAGCAGGTTCGTCATCAAATGGTCCTATGTGCATAATTTGTACGCATAGCCCCTCGTCTACCGTTAAGAACTCGGCTGACGAACAATCCATTTTTTTCTTTTTACCGGCCTCTGTAACTGCCCAGTCAAAGTCCTTTTTCGTCACAAAATCCGGCAGACGAATTACTGAAATCCAATTAAATGTGTCCTTATGTGCATAGTCCACCCCCGCGACATCATCCTGCCACCAGAAGCCTTCCAGAGGAGGAACCACATACTCAAAAAAGCCTTCTATTTTATGTGAACCCTTATAACTCATTTTGATGGTATAAGCTACCCCATATAAGATTCCCAACGCTTTCTGATATGCTCCGCCTTCCTGATTCGGATCTCCTTTGCCTCTTACTGCAACATAATTGGTAACCGGAACTGTTACGATCTCTGGAGTACTCCCCGGCATATAAAATTCTTTATACTCTTTCTTATAATCAAAAGCCATTTTTTAGCCCCCACTATTCACTTATTATTTTTTCAAATAAAATACTATCTTTCCAGAAGAATAAATCCCTCTGTCATGATCTCCATTATTTTTGTAAACAATCCTGGCAGTTGGTTGGTCCTGTCCTTTTCTCCAGTCAGGTAGGCTACTATTATATCTTTTATATCTAAAATGATAACGGCTCCCTGCCTAAAAATAACGGATGCATTAAGCCAGGTCTCATTACCAAATTCTTTTCCAATATCATTTAGAACACAGCTCATTTTATCAAAACCACCGTAGAAGTTTACTTCGTCCGGTTCCTTAATTCCACGAAGAACGTTAGGAACTGTGGGCACTGCACCAAAAAACATAACCAGGTTTAAGAGTATCTTATCATAATCCTCCTTTGTGAGTTCACTTTTTAGTTTTGGCAATTCATATATAAATTTTTGTAATCCTTTTCTGCCGGTAAAGTTCACCTGGGGGTTTAAAAACATCTCACTTTTTTTTGCAAGTGATTCTTCAGCAATCTGGTATTTGGTCTTTGCGTTATTTAATCTGACCGTGCAGACAGTGTTTGGTTTAGATAAACCTGAATAACTGCAATTCCAGGCTTTACGCAGTTGCGTATAAGGAAGTGTCTCAACCTCCTTACGCCCGCAATCTAGCAAATCTATGCATTGTGCATCTTCATCATAACCTATCATCAAAACATAATGGAATGGAATATGCTCTTTAAGATAAATTTTTGAATAGTATGGCAGATAATACATATCCAGTGCCCCCAAAACTGGCGGATACCCCGCATCAATTTCTGACTTAGCCTTTCTAATGGCCTGCTCAAACATTTTATATTCGTAATGTTTGTATTCAAAGCCTACAATGGGGGCAAGAAATTCATACATCTGCTTCGTGCGTCCATCTCCAAGCGCAATCATTCGTTTCAGGTCAGATTTCGGCGTTTTCAAGTAGCAGAAGGATCCGAAAGAGGCGAGACTGAAAAAGAAATTTGGCGGAAGCGTTTCACCAGTTTCTCGTATATACAAATCCTCAATTCCATTCCACATACATTCATAGTCGTGTGCATGATGCTCCAGCTCAATTAATTTCTTTTGCATAAATACAAACCTCCTGACGCTTATCGCATTCTTACAACAGGAGTATAAACCCTCACATTATGCGAGAGTCAATAGCGAATTATTTTAAAACCTGCTCCATGCTTACAACCTTTGCATATCGGTTGTTCCAAATTTTGTTTTCATAATATTCTGCCAAATCTTTTCCGCTTGCAAATGCATTATCAAATGTAGTTGTTGTCGACTGAGGTATGGTTACCTCATATTCGTATTCAAACGCCACTTTACAGGTGACATCCAGACAGTACTCCGTCTGCATTCCACATAAAATAATGTTTTTTACACCAATTTTCTGAAGATATTCATGAAGCCCGGTTTTTCTAAATGCACTGTTATACTGTTTCTCAAATATTTTTTCATCTGGCATCGGAGCTATTTCTTTGTATACCGTCCAGCCGACGCTGCCATGCTCCAGTTCATCGCCAATTCCGCCATCGTGTTGAATGTAAATAATGGGGAGGTCTTTTTTTCTGCATGAATCCAATAATTCCTTTATATTATCTACCACAGTCACCCAGTTGTAAGGTTCTGCTTCTACCAAAGCCGTCTGCATGTCCACAATTATTAATGCATCATAGTTCATAATAAATTCTCCCGGTTTCTTTTATAATTTTATAATCTTGGCTGGGCATATCCCATACGGCATATCGACCAATTTAATGTTGTAGTTTTAATTTTATCAGATATACCCCATAAATTCTTTATAATTCGAAGTTCCACATTTCTTTTTAACAAAGCCTCGAATAAATCATTAACAATATATTTTTCAATGGGTTTTTGAGCCACTCTGGAAATATAATACCCTGCAATCTCATCCTGAACTTCAAAACCTTCCGGAGCAAATTCATAAAGATATAAATGCGTATTTTTCATAGTTCCAAACCATTTACTCTCAATAATAACAACATGCTGAATCTCAGGTGAGGTAAAAAATACCTCTTTGTCATGCTTTGAAGTATGTTCATCTGCGTAGTAAGTTACTCTTGGGCAATCTCTCGGAGTCAAAAAATTTGGCAAATGCTTTTCATCTATAGCCCATACTAATCCAACACTTTTATCTAAGTCCTCTCTTTTAGGAATCCTGGGGTTAAAAATATCAATATTACCATCCTCGCTTACATGGAACAACCGCATACCAGACGCACCCTTTCGCAGTTAATCTTCTCAATATATCATAATTTCGTTTCTAATATCTTAAAGCTGTACATGATAAAATGCAATAGGCTTTCTAAAAGTGGTAACCGCAGTTCTCAAGTAATGATCCCCACCTCCCTCGCATATAAATGAATATCCATGTATTCTTTCAAAACTTAATAATGCCGGATATAGGAGTATTAACTAAAATTGCAGATAAAGGATCTCAGCACCAGAAATGAACCAACAATTAAATTGATTATTATTATAGGGGATGATGCAGAATTGAACCAAATGGTATATATGAATTATAAAATTTATTTAGTAACAATGGATAAAAGTGATGAATTTTGGAGTTTTATGGATAATGGTGCCAGAGAAATGGCTTCTATGTTAGGTGTTACATATGTATGGGATGCCCCCCTGACAAGAGATGTAAATAAACAAATCGAGATATTTAACAATGCCGTCGCAGCGGGAGCAGATGCAATCATGTTAGCCGCCAGTGATCCTTTAAAGATTTCAAGTTCAGTTGAAGATGCGAAATCAAAGGGTATAAAAATCATTTATGTTGATGCACCCGCATTTGAACAAGCCATCGTAACCTTAGCTACTGATAATTATGCAGCTGGTAAGATAGCCGGAGAAAATATGTTTTACGAATTAGATGAGGCTGGGCTCACTAGTGGTACAATAGGAGTCATTGGGGTAACGCCTGAAAACAGAACGACTGTAAATCGGGATTTAGGATTCCGCGATTATTTTAATATGTTTAGCAAATATCAAATATTAGATACTATTTACACCAATGGTGACCCGGAACTATCAAAACAGGCAACGAAAAAATATATAAGAGACAATCCCAATCTTGTTGGTATCTTTTCAACCAATGAAGGTACTACGTTAGGAATGGGAAACGCTTTGAAAGAAACTAATACAAATATTATCGGGATTGGATTTGATCTCACAGAGACCATACAGGAAATGATAAGAAATAATATTATAAAAGCTGTATTAGTACAAAGCCCATTTACAATGGGCTATTTGGGTATGGCTGAGGCAATTGCTGCATTAAGGGGATTGGATACAGGTTCACAATTTATTAATACCGGAGTGACTGTAGTTAATAGATATACGCCAGTTTAAGCCATGGTACGCCAATCCTATCATTACCCTTACTTATCGATTTTAAGAAACCGGGTTTACCCCCCAACAAAAAAAATATGTCAGCACCCCAATTTATTTCTAAATTCAATAATTGTACCTTCCGGAGACTTCAATTTAAATAATTTACCACCATTTACTTCATAAATATCATTTGCACCATGTTTAATAAATGAATGGGCTCCTTTTTCACCGAGTTCATAATATAATTGATTTATATCATTTACCCAAAGGCAAATATGAGAGACACCCGTATGATCATCATCTATTTGATCAAACTGTTGTTCATTTTTTGGTGTCTGTAATTCAATACAAAGGTAGTCATTTTTAATCCATGTATTATACTCTCTTCCATGGAAATTAGGTGTTTCCTCTATTATTTCCATATCAAGCATCTTACAATAAAATTTTAACGACTGCTCATAGTCGTTAGTTTGAATACAAATATGGTGAAGAAAGCTTTGTCTCATTTTATATATTTATCTCCTCTTCAAAACTAATCTTTTCAAATAAGAATACACCGATTACTATCTATTATCAATATTAAGTTTTCTATGTGCAGTAATTCATTAAATGAATAATGGATTGTCCCAGCCCTGTCAACGTATTAAAGGTGCACTTATTTTCTATTGTATTTATCATCTGCATTCTCCCATTGAGTAAATATATAAATAATAGTCTGGTTATCTTCATCTAAAAGCGCATATTCATAGCATCCATCATCCCCATAAATAGCAACACACTCCGGTTGTTTACACTCAGTACATATAACCATCACAAAGGGGACATATTAATTTATTATACTTATTGTCTATTTAGAAATTGATCTAATGATACAAAGACTGGAGAATTAGAACATGGCGCAAACAGAGAAAGTCTCAAAAAATGATGGGACTAAGAATGGTAAAAAACGATACTTATTAATAAAAATAATTGCAGGTATTATTGTCGCATTCATCTTATTTCTTGGCATTACGTATGTTGTGAATGTAATCTGCAATGGGATTGAGAAAAAGAAAATAAAGCCTTACGGTCAGCATGTTGTTGTGGATGGAAAAAACATGAATGTGTCCATACAGGGGAATGGAGAGCAGACCATCGTTCTTCTCCCTGGTCAAGGAACCCCTTCACCTATGCTTGACTTTAAGCTGTTAATTGATGAATTAACTCCAGATTATAAGGTCGTGGCAATCGAGCCTTTTGGTTATGGATTAAGTGATCGAACCGAGAAGGAAAGAACAACAGAGAATATCGTCAGCGAAATCCACGAAGCCGTACAGCAATTAGGGCTTGACCATTACATTCTAATGGGACATTCCATTACAGGTCTTTATGGGGCGACCTATATAAAGAATTATCCTGAGGAAGTTACTGCTTTTGTAGGCATTGATAGCAGTGTTCCAAATCAGCCTGGCATGGACGCTAAATTGCCTTTAGGTACCATGGTATTTCTACAAAAATCCGGTTTAATGAGATTGATAAAAAAGGTAGGGGGTGACTCCTATGGATCTCTTGCATACGATGAACAAACCAAAGAACAGATGAATCTAATCTCCAATCAAGTCTCAAGCAATCCAACCTTGATTAATGAGTTGAAACACCTGGGATCGAACTTTAAAAATGCAGAAAATCTCACTTATCCCAGTGATCTTCCACTGTTACTTTTCGTTCAATCCAATAATGAACAAAATCCTAATTGGATTCCACTGCATGAAGAGCAGGTAAAGCAATCCTCCATCGGTAAGATGATTCCTATGGAAGGGTCCCATTACCTTCATCATACAAAGTACAAAGAAATAGCTGAGGCATTCAAAGATTATATGGAGGAAATTGGGAAACCGACAATTCCTTAAGGTAATTTTCAAATATGGCTGCCGCCAGTAGCATTTCTATAAAATAAAAAAGAGCTGAAAACCCTTGTAAAATCAAGGTTCCAGCTACCTATTAATAAAAGCGCGAGACGGGACTCGAACCCGCGACCCCGACCTTGGCAAGGTCGTACTCCACCAACTGAGCCACTCGCGCATGAAATATACATTTCACAACACTGGCATTATATCATATACAGTGTAAATTTGCAATATATATCTTAATTTTTTTTATAACAGAAATAATACAAAACAAAGGTGTATTTCAGAAAATTAGGAAACTTTAACAAATCCAGTTTCTTTAATTAAAGCTGGAAACATTACCCATCATCCCTTATTATCTTCCTTGTTTTGTTAATCTTCAAGTGTTATTCTTTTATATTCTAAATCCATCACTTAATATAACCAATTGTTCTGATTTTTCATTGACACCGTAGAGTCGGTTCCGTATAATGCAAGAAATTGGTCATCTGACCAAAAGGGAGGCATGATATGGGTCAAATTTTATCAATAGAAGAACAACCCTGCAGCACTTCAACAGAAGACAGAATTCTGGATGCAGCCCTTACCATCATTCAGGAAAAAACCATCAGCGGATTGAGAATCCGTCAGGTGGCAGAAAAAGCAAATTTGTTTCAATCCAACATTCATTATTATTACAACAGTAAGAAAGAGCTTCTCCTTGCTGTTCAGAAAAAAGTCTTAAACCGTTACCGCGAAATCCGCCAGCAATCCATTCATCAGTCAGGTATTGGTCCGGAAGCGACTCTGGAAGATCGCCTGGACATTTTTATAAAACAAAAGATTTATACAATTCTAATAGATGATAAATACGATGTGGCGGAGCTTGATTTTTGGAACCAGTCCCGCCTGGATCCTGATATGCATCAGGAATTCTGTCTTTCCTATCAGAACTGGAGAACAGAAATCCGGGAAATCGCAGAAACATTTGCACCAGATATGCCCTCGGAAAAGCAGAATCTGATAGCCGGAATTGCGGTTTCATTGCTGGAGGGAGCCGCAGTTCAGTTTCTGGTTGATAAAGAGGCTTTTGACTTAGATTCTTATTTTGCTTATTGCAAATCAATCCTGATCAGAGAGATCAGAGGCTAGGAGGAACCAATGAAGGAATTGCTGAAAATGGAGCAGATTACCAAGCAGTTTGGGGATGTATATGCCAATCGCAATATCAATCTCTCTGTAATGGAGGGTGAAGTACATACTCTGCTGGGAGAAAACGGAGCAGGAAAAAGCACCCTGATGAATATTTTAATCGGCTTATACCAGCCTACTGCCGGAACCATTTATCTGCGTGGTGAAAAAGTGAAAATTGACTCACCAAAGGCAGCGGTAAAAATGGGCATTGGCATGGTACATCAGCATTTTATGCTTGTAGAGGCCATGACTGTATTGGAAAACATTATTCTTGGAAGCCGGAAGGATTCCTCTGTCTTCATAAAAAAGGATCAGGTAAGAAAGGAAATCCTGGCTCTTTCAGAAAAGTATGGTCTTGACGTGGAACTGGACAAGCAGATCACTGAAATCTCCGTAGGAGCCCAGCAGCGTGTAGAAATATTAAAAGCTCTTTACCGGGGAGCGGAACTTCTTATACTTGATGAACCCACTGCTGCGCTCACCGACATTGAAGCAGAAGGACTTTTTTCCATAATCCGGAAACTGACTGGGGAACAAAAATCTGTAATATTTATTTCCCATAAGATGAGAGAGGTTCTTTCCATCAGTGACAGAATTACTATTTTGCGGGCAGGTGAGACCGTCACCACCTTAAACAAAGAGGACACTGATGGCACTCAGCTGGCAAATTTAATGATCGGAAGGGAAATGGTGCCCAGTAATTATAAAAAGGTCACCTCTGACGGAGATGAAGTCCTAAGCTTTCAAAATATCAGCTATCAAAAGCAGCACAAGCACAGCGGCTTAAATCAGGTAAGCCTTACCATACGAAAGGGAGAAATTCTTGGCATCGCAGGAGTTGACGGGAACGGTCAGTCACAGCTTGCGCAGCTTGCAGCCGGAATTATTGCACCGGAAGAAGGAGAGGTCATGTTAAAAGCCTCCCGCGTATCCCGTTTTGCTCCAAATGGCTTTATTCTCTCCCACGTTTCCCATGTTCCGGAAGACCGTAATAAGATGGGACTGATCGGCAATATGACAGTCAGGGAAAATCTGATTTTAAAAGCCACAGAGGAAGCCCGTTTTTCCTATGGACACGGAGCACTCTTAAAGAACAAAGCCATTACAAAATTTGCACTTGAAATGAAGGAAAAAAATGATATCCGCTGCGCCTCCATTGAGCAGGAGGTACGAAACTTATCCGGAGGAAACCAGCAGAAAATTATACTTGCCAGAGAAATGGAAAATGACCCGGAACTTCTGATTGCGGTTCATCCAACCAGAGGCCTGGATATTGGCGCCGCCCGTTATGTTCATGATACTATGGCTGCTGCCAGGGATCAGGGCTGTGCGATTTTGTTAATCAGTGCTGATTTTGATGAAATTCTCAATTTATCAGACCGGATTCTGGTTATGTTCGAGGGTCAGGTCATGGGAACCTACTCAGGAGTTAACCCGCCCATTGAACAAATCTCACTTGCAATGGCAGGAAAGGGGAATTAGGACATGAAGCAAAAAGAAAATTTAATGAAAGTCATCGTGCCCGTGTTATCCATTCTGGTGGCATTTATCATCGGAGGGATTATTATGATCTGCCTGGGTAAAAATCCCTTTCAGGCATATGGATTTCTGTTTTCCGGCGCTTTTGGAAGCAGCAGAAAGATCGCCCAGACCCTTGTAATCGCCTGTCCTTTAATATTTACCGGACTGACTGCAGCATTTTCGTATAAATGCGGTGTTTTTAACCTTGGAGGCGAAGGCCAGTTTGTTATGGGTGCCGTCGCCAGCATCTTTTTTGTAACCAAGACCGGGATCGGAGGAATTGCAGGAATATTGCTCAGCCTTCTCATCGGCGCTGCGGCAGGAGCCGTATGGGGTGCAATTCCAGGAATTTTAAAGATTACAAGAGGCTTAAATGAAATGATTGTCAGCATCATGCTGAATTACGTGGCAACCCTTTTTATGGGTTACGTTTATACCACCCTTTTACGTGACGGAAGTGTACCCCAGACCTTTGCAATCCCTGACAGCACCAAACTGGCAGTTGTATCAAAAAGCTTTCCTGTCCACTGGGGTGTATGGGTTGCTTTATTTCTGGCATTTGCAGGGTATTACTTTTTATTCTATACCTCTAAGGGATTCAAACTGAGGGCAGTGGGCTTAAATTCAACTGCCGCATTTTTCAATGGTTTTCCCGTAAACCGGTATGTACTCTTCTCTTTTATTGCCTCTGGAGCGGTTGCCGGGCTGGGCGGAAGTGTAGAGCTTCACGGAAAACAGTTAAGACTGATGGGGGGATTTGGACAGGGTTTCGGCTTTGACGGAGTGGCAATCGCACTGATTGCCCAGCTTAATCCCATCGGAACTGCTGCAGTTGCATTTATCTTTGCCGTACTTAGAAAAGGGGCAAGTACCTTGCAGACCGGTATGCAGATTCCTACCGCAGTGGTTGATATCATTCAGGCATTGGTAATTATATTTGCGGTGGCTGGTACAGCGCTGCTAAAGCTTCCCGCAATCAGACAATACATAAACAGCCATATGGGGAAAAAGGAGGTTACCAACTGATGGATGCATTTTTCAACATGAATTTTCTCACAGAACTGCTTCTTTCTACCATTCGAATGGCAACTCCCATTCTGTTTGTTGCACTGGCTGAAACCTACTCCGAACGGGCGGGACTGGTCAATATCGGTCTTGACGGAATCATGTCCTTTGGCGCATTAATTGGTTTCTTAATCGGTTATAAAACCGGGAGCCCTACAACCGGTATTCTGGCTGGTGCCCTGTCAGGCGTTGCCATTAATATGATTTATGCATTCTGTACCATCCGTTTATGTGCTCCCCAGATTGTTTATGGTATGGCAATTAATATTTTTGCACCGGCACTGGCTTCCTTTATCTACCGCCTATCCTTTTCCGATACCTCAACACTGATCCAGGGTGTATCCATGAAAGCAATGCCCATTCCGGTCCTTAGCAGTATTCCGGTACTTGGACCTTTGTTTTTCAACCACATACCACTGGTATACATGGCATATCTGCTGGTACCTGTCACTGCAGTGTTCTTTAACAGGACGAAAGCAGGACTTAATTTTAAAGCCGTAGGCGAATTTCCCAAAGCGGCAGAAACACTGGGAATCAATGTTGTGCTTCAAAAATACATTGCCTGCATCATCTGTGGCGCACTTGCGGGAATCGGCGGAGCGTATTTAACCATCTGCTACACCAGCACCTACTCCGAGGGAATTGTGGCAGGCCGTGGGTTTATTGCTCTTTCAGCTGTTATATTCGGGCGTTGGATGCCTTCCGGTGTATTGTTAGCCTGCCTGCTTTTTGGATTTTGTGATGCACTGCAGATCCGGCTCCAGCTGTTAAGTCCGTCCACCCCCTACCAGCTTCTCCAGATGATCCCCTATCTGTGTACCCTGTTTGTTCTTGCATTTTTCGGAATACGAAAAAGCGGACCAAAAGCCAACGGACAGCCCTATTACAGGGAAGAACGATGATGATAATTCCAGGACAGCCCTGCGATTATATATTTTTTCAAACATAAAAGGAGGATTTATTATGAAAAAGACTATGAAAACAGCATCTCTTATCATGGCCGCAGTCCTTACAGCCATGAGCCTGGCCGCATGCGGCAGCGCGGCTGCACCAACAAAAGCGGCAGGCTCATCAGCAGAAACTTCTGCAGCGGAGACCACAAAGGCAGAAACCACAAAAGCAGAAGAAACAAAGGCTGCTGACTCATCAAAAGCATCCGGCTATAAAGTGGCCATGGTCCTTGACTCTTCTGTTTCTGACGGAGGCTGGGGCGCAAGCTGCTATCAGGCTATGGTAAATGCAGCAAAAGACAGCGGCTGGGAAACTGTGTATACAGACAATGTAGCGACTGCTGATTTTGCCACAGTTATGACCGATTACGCAGAACTGGGTTACAACCTGATCTTCGCACCAGGCAATCAGTATACCGATGCAGTTAAGCAGGTAGCAGAAGAATATCCGGACATCAAGTTTGCTCTGTTAAATGGTACTGTTGAAACAGAAAACATCACCTCCATTCTTCCTGATGCAAAGCAGATCGGTTACATGGCAGGTGCTCTGGCAGGTCTTATGAGCAAGACCAACAACATCGGATTTATCGGCGGTATGGAGCTGGATACCACAAAGGCGAAGCTGGAATGCTATGAAAAGGCAGCCAAAAAAGTAAATCCTGATATTAAAGTTTCCTCTGCTTATGCAGGCTCTTTCAGCGATACTGCCAAGGGTAAGGAAATCGCTTCCTCCATGGTTTCCACCTATGATGTTGACGTTATGTTTGGTGATGCCTCCGCAGTTGATACCGGAGCACGGGAAGCACTGGCCGGATCAGAGGGCAGATACGATATCGGTCAGCCAGGTGATTTAGGTTCTGCTGATCACAAAATTATCATCTGCTCTGTTGTGACCGACAACGCGGCTTTATTAAAAGCCTGTATGAAGGATGTGGAAGCAGATACCTTTGGCGGCAAAACCATCTACGGTGATTTAAGCAACGGATGCTTAAGTATCGGAACATTTTCCAATTTAGTTCCACAGGATATTCAGACACAGTATAAAGAAATAGTTGATCAGATTAAGGCAGGAACCTTTATTCAGTAATTAAAAATCCCCGTGAAAGCAAGTATGGAAATACTTCTCTCACGGGGATTTTCCTGTCTTTTAAAACGGGAATCTTTCTAACTATACATAATGAACAGAATTGGGGAATCCTGATGATCGGTTACTGCATATTATTTTTTAAGTGCAAAGGAATTAAAGAAAGTGTCAATTTCCGGTGTTCTTTCTCCTGATTCAGACACTGCCTGAAGCTGGTAAATATAATCTCCTGTGATATATACTCTGTGATAGAAGACGATGGTATCAGATCCCAGCGGAGCACTGTATTTTAATTCTTTACCCTGGTATTCTCCAAGGGTAATATCCTTGCTGTCCTCAATGGTATAGGGAATATTAGCAACTGCGCCTTCTAACATAGCGGCAGGATCTCCTGACGCACCCTCAGGTATGACACTGTACATAACATTATAAAGCGCATCTTCCTGCTCAAGCATATAAGAATACAGATCGATTGTGGTTCCTTCAGAAGAAGCTGACTGCTTCATCTCTTTGGGTGTTCCCGGGTAGCTGGCTGTAAATAATCCGTTTGGATCTTCAAATGCTGTGAAAGCGTCTGCGCTGGCTTCAGCTGCTTTGCTTTCTTCTGTTGTTGCCTCTGTTGTTACCTGTGATTCAGCAACAGTTGTTTCTGTTGCAACGGCTTCTGCCTTTTTACCGCAGCCTGCAAGTGCTGCAATTAATAAACAGGCCAGTAAGATAGAATAAATTCTCTTTTTCATAATTTCTCCTCGTCAATTGGTATTGGCAATCCCCCTGCTTTTATATGTAAAATCGAAAGCAGTAAAATTATAGCATAAAATCCCAGTGGTAACAACCCGTTAATTTTTTAAATATTAATTAAGATTTTTGTAACGAATATTTTCATTCCATGAATGTCATGATTTTATCATAAGGGTTTACCAAATAACAAAATTCATGGTATAATATAGGAAGAAATATGCCGTCTCAATACGGCAGAACGGAGTTTTACATGTCACTCATACCGTTTCAAAAATTACCGCCCAGAAGGCATACGGAAGATGCAAGACAGTATGCGTACCGGATCATACGGCATTTTATTTTAAATCTCCATCTTCCTCCCGGAAGAAAGATGAACGAAGTAGAACTGGCAGATGCGTTAAATATCAGCCGGACTCCTGTCCACGATACTCTGTACAAGCTTTCCAGAAAAAATCTGATTGATATTATTCCTCAGAAAGGTGCGTTTGTTTCAAAGATCGATACTGCTCGGATCGAGCAGACCTTATGGATTCATAAGCAGCTTGGAACAGCCATGATCCAGAATATCTTTATCCGGAATGTCAAGGGCACTCAGTTTGATATCCTCTATCACCATTTACGGGAGCTGGAGGACTATTTAGCTCAGGGAGATTTATCCCACTCCGTCCGGTTAATTACTGATTATTACCATCTTCTTTATGAACTGGGAGGAAAGATGAATTATATATGGGAGGCTGTGCAGAAAGCCGGTATGGATCTTCAGAGACTTTTATATCTGGCTGCGTCAGATTCTTCGGTTACAGAAGATTTTATAAAGGATCTTACGTCTCTTACCGATGCACTGGCTGCAAGAAACACCGATCGCGCATGCACCATCTACCGTCATCATTTATCCCGGATACAGCTTCTGATCCCACCTTTGCAGGAGTGTTATCCGGATTATTTTCTTGAAAGCCAGCCAGGTTATGATACGGCGGCATCCTACTATCAGAAAGGAATCAGCTACGATGAATGATTGTATACAAACCAGATTTGCCCTGACTGGAAAAAAGGCTCTGATTGCCGGAGGCACAGGCGGGCTTGGAAGTTCCATTGCAAAAGCATTTCTTCAAAGCGGAGCCGATGTTGCCGTCTGCGGAGGGCATCCGGAAAAGGCCGGTTTTTTAAGAGAAACAGCAGACAGGGAAGGCAGACGACTTCTCACTCTCGGCTGTGATATTACAGATCGCCATAAGGTAGAAGAAATGATGGACGAGATTAGCCGGGAATTTTGCAGCCTTGATATCTTAGTGAACAGCGCGGGTATGAACCGGCTGATTCCAGCCGAAGATTACGAAGAAGAAGTGTTCGCACAGGTTATGGATTTAAATGTGCTTGGAATTCATACAGTAACCCGGGCTGTGGGAAAACGTTTTATGATCCCATCTGGATACGGACGGATTTTAAATCTGTCATCGGTAAAAGGCCTTATTGGAACCGGACAGGATTACCTGGCTTACTGCACCAGCAAAGGGGCTGTGAATATGTATACCAAACAGCTTGCCTGCGAATGGGGCAAATACGGAGTCACATGTAACGCCATTGCCCCAACCTTTGTCCGGACCCCTATTAACGCCTTTCAGCTGGATGATCCTGAGTTTTACCAGACTTTAACGAAACGGATTCCTTTGGGACGAATTGGTCAGGAAGAAGATATTGCGGCAGCTGCGGTATTTTTATGCAGCGATGCCTCTTCCTTTGTAACTGGACAGATTCTTGGTGTAGACGGCGGTTTAACCGCTATGCAGTAAAGGTCACATAAATCAGAATATAAGAATTGATGGAGGAATCGATTATGATTTTCGGAAATATTTATAGTTCCATGTTAAAAGAACAGCTTGCCATTCTGCCTGCTCCTCTTAGCTGCGCGATCCGTTATCTGACCGAGCATGATATGGCAGCCCATGAACCAGGGGTGTTTACTATAGATTTAGATGGTATCCCGGTAATTCTTCAGGTGCTTGACTTAAAGACCGGTGACCGGAGCGGACTTCGTCCTGAAATTCACAGAAAGAATATTGATGTACAGTTTCTCGCCTGCGGCGGTCCGGAAGAGGCCGGCTTTTACACAGATGACGGCAACGGGCAGGTTGAAGAGAATCTTCTTGATACTCCAAGAGATATTCTTTTTTATAAAAATGATCCCGCCGCTGAGGAAGGCCGGATTCATATGATACCGGGAACTTTTGCCATTTATTTCCCCTGGGATGTGCATATTCCTGCAATTCAATCAGGGGATACAAAGTCTTCCATCAGAAAGATTGTAATTAAAGTACCGTTAGATAGCTGCCTGCCGGACAGTACCCGTTAGGAGGTCACCAAATATGGAATTAAACCATTATCTGGAGACGCTTTCTTTGAAAGATCCGGATCAGAGACGCAATGCGCTCAGGGAAGTTCTTGTAAAGGAGCATCTGGATTTTGATCTACAGGAGGATCCTCCTTCCCAAAAGGCTCCAAGAGGGATTTATAACTATATTCTGGCACCATGGAACAGTGATCCCGGTCCTCTTTTCTGTGCTCATTATGATGCAGTGCCCGGCAGCTTTGGCGCCAATGATAATGCTGCTGCTTTGTGCATACTCATCACTCTTGCGGGAAAACTGAAAGAAGAGAATTTTCCTGCAAGATTTGCATTTTTTGATGGGGAAGAAACCGGTAATACCGGGAGCAGACTCTATGCTGCTTCCATGAATCATCAGGAGATAACAGGAGTTATTAATCTGGATGTGTGCGGTTATGGGGATACCATTGCGGTTAACAGCCGGGGATATGAACGAAAGCCGGGAGTGGAAGCATTTTGCAGAAAAGAAGTCCTGGCAGACCATAACGGTGTGCTTGTAAAATATCTCCCGGGAAGTGATGAAGCTTCCTTTTCCGGCAGCCGGACTCCGGCAATCAGTATTGCCAGCGTTCCAAGATGGGATATCCAGTATCTAAATGCTCTTTCCAGGATGGGCAGTGGTTTATTAGGCAGACCCCCGGAATTTCATATGATCCTGGATCAGATGGAGATTTCCACTACCATGCACGGCGGATACCGGGATACTCCGGAATGGGTTGAATTAGCAGCCATGAATCGGATATACGATTATTTGACCGATGCACTTCACAGGTCTTTTGATAAAAAGAAAAGGTTCCTTCTGTTTTAATAAGCAGAAGGAACCTCTTCTTTTAGAGAGAGAGTGGGGTTTTAAAAATCAAATGTAAGAATAATCTTGCGGATAGATGGATCATGACTATCCACAAAATCAAAGGCCTCCTGAGCCTTAATAAGCGGGAATGTGTGGGAAACAGAACCGGTCAGATCCAGTTTTCCCTCCTGAATCAAATTAATAGCTTTTCCAAACATTTTATTCTGAAGTCTGGAGCCTCTCACATCAAGCTCCTTGGCTGTTATGGCAAACTGATTGATCTCTGTGGGGGCAGTTGAAAATCCCATGGTGATAACCTTTCCTGCGTTTCCGGTGGCATTTAAAAGGCGGATCAGGGAATCCTTGTTGCAGACAGCATCGATGGATACGGTGGCTCCATGCATATGGGTGTATTCTTTTACTTTCTCCACAAGATCCTCATTTAATACGTTAATCGTGTATTTTGCACCATTTGCTTTCGCCGTCTCAAGCTTATCATCCTGAATATCAGCGACTATTATGTGATCGCAGATTTGACTGGCAATCTTTAAAATAGAGCTTCCAAGAGCACCGGAGCCGTAAATAAGAAGCATATCGTCTTTTTCCAGTTCTGCTCTGGTGCAGGACTGTATGGCAATGGTGGTTGGTTCAATCATAACCGCATCCCGGTCTGATATGGAATCAGGCAGAATATAGCAGTCAGCTTCCGGTACCGCGATAAACTCCCGATAGCCTCCGTCAATATGAACGCCCCTTACCTTTAAATGATCACAGACATTGCCTCTTCCCTTCCTGCATGGATAGCAGTGTCCGCAGCTGGTAACCTGGTTAACAATGACTCGGTCACCCACTTTAAGTTTCTGAACAGAGGCACCGGTCTCTGCCACGACACCTACCATCTCATGTCCGATAATTCTTGGATATGTTGCTGCTGCGTTGGTTCCGTGGTAGATACCAACGTCTGAACCGCAGATTCCGGCAGCTGTCATTTTTACAATCACATTGTTTTCTTCATCAAGAACAGGTTTTTCTATATCAATTACCTTTAATTCTCCCGGTTTTACAATCTGTACCGCTTTCATATGATTCATCTCCTTTATGTCTTAGCGTACCTCCAGATATTTGGAAAGAATCTCATCCATTTCTTCTTTCCGGCTTTCTGTCAATGGCAGCATGGGCTTTCTTACTTCACCGGCTGGAATCCCCTGATTGGAAACGATGTACTTTAAGTTCGCACAGAGACCGTTTTTCAAAAGCACATCCAAAATGTTGTTGGATTTGGTCTGAAGAGCTCTGGCTTCTTCCTCTTTTCCTTCCAGGTACAATTCCATGATCCGTTTGAACTGGGGCAGCATAAAATTGAAGCTGCTTCCAATAAATCCATCACAGCCAAACGCAAGAAATGCCACCATGGAGCTTTCAAAACCTCCGTAACAGATGATGTCGGAATTTATGTTTTTGATCCGTTCCATCTGAAGAAGATTTAAATTGGTGTGCTTGATTGCTCCAATTGCTCCGGATTTTATAAGTTCTCTGGTCTCCGGATTATTTAGATCCAGCTCCCTGTGAGTGCTTGATGGGATATTATAGTAGAGGACGGATTCCCCCACTGCCTGGGCAATATCGTAATAGTATCCTGCAATTTCCTTCTCCGAAAATCCAAAATACAAAGGCGGTGTTGCCGCAATGCCGCGAATTCCAAGTTCCTTTGCTTTCTTTGCGTAAAAAATGGCTTCCTCAGTGCTGATGGCACCTACATGTGCATAGAGATCACAGCGGTCTTTTAACTCCGATGCCAGTTCAAAGGAACGGATCCGTTCTTCTCTGGTTAACAGAAAGCACTCACCGGAGCTTCCTCCGATAAAGAAGCCGTCTGCACCTTCTGTAAGGTTTCTTTCCCAAAGCTGTCTGGCTGAAGTTTCGTTGATTTTACCCTGTCTGTCAAATGGTGTTATTGAAGCAACAATTAATTTTTTCATGTTAGTATGTCCCCCTGACATTTAAATGAACCCCATATTGTCCCGGTCTGATTCCGGATTGAAATAAAAAACGGGTGTCTCAAAAAGCAGATAGCATGCTGTATTCATTCACACTGACTCTTTGGGACACCCTCCCTTCTCTTGAGCAAATTACCGTTGTTTTCCTTCCAAAGCATGTACCATTTCCACTACAAACTCGTGGGTCGGAACAGGTATCCCGCATTTACCAGCTGCTCTTACAACGGAACCGCTGATCATATCCACCTCAGTTTTCCGTCCATTCTGTATATCAGCACGAATTGAGGTACATCCATTTGGTGACATTTCTGATGTCTTTTTTACTTTTTCTATAATTTCTTCTGCATCTGCTTCCAGACCCAGACCATGAGCCACAGCCACCGCTTCGCGGATCAGTCGGACTGTCATATTCCAGGCATGGTCATTGGCAGCAATGTATCCCATGTCTACCTGCAAAATACCGGTAACTGCACTTAAGGAAACATTGGTAAACAGTTTGTTCCAGATCAGCTGCTGGATATTGGAATGAATCTTCACGGAAAAACCGCAGCATTCAAATTCCTCTTTTAACCTGGGAAGAAATCCATGACTGTCTTCTGTGAGCATTCCCACATTGGTATTTCCCGTTCCGCCTCTCCTGATCAATCCAGGACCCAGAACTGCTCCGTTGTCTTCTGTTGTGCCAATAATAATGTGATCCGTGGGAGCAAATTCTTCCAGAATGTCTTCATGACCGGAACCATTTTGCAGCGTCATTAAATAGGTATCTTTCCCGATCAGGTTCTTACCTGATACAAGCGCATCCCTGGAGTACAGAGATTTCACAAAAAGAAGTACCAGGTCCATAACTGGAAGGCCTTCTGCAGAAGTGACTGCATTGGGCTGGTATACGTTTTCTTCCCCATTTTCCTGAAGTCTGATTCCTTCCTTCTGGATATGTTCTACGATGGCAGGGGAAGTATCAATCAGATAAACTTCATGCTTTTGGGACAGGTGACCACCATAGATGGAACCCATGGCTCCAGCCCCGATTACTGCAATTTTCATGTCCATTCACCTTCCGTTATCTGGAAAACTCTGCAATACCCTCAATGGCATAAGCACGAATCGGGCAGGAATCAAGACCTTTGATCGGGATTGGTGTATAGGACATAAAGAAGGTGTCGGTTGTCAGCTCCTCTAAATTCTTAAGCACTTCTAAGAACACCACATCAACCTCCATTAAAACATCATGGAATGCAGAAACATCGGTGTTGTTGCTTTCGATGGAAACGCCATCGCCGAATCCCACACATTTCACTTTCTTCTCTTTCAGCCACTCAGCTGTTTCACGGCAGATAAAAAGTCTCTTATCCTCTTCTGTGTTGGAAGCTGGAGTAAATGGAGGCAGCTTATACTGGGAATCCAGAATTACGATATCGCCTTCTTTAATGCGGTCGCCGCAGGCTTTCTCTAAATCTTCTGCCTTAATTTTTCCGTTGGGCTCCATATGGGTTATGCTTACGTAAATAGCGCGTCCCATAAATGTGCTGATTGGAAGACCCTGAACATCAGTCCAGTTATCGTTGTGGTGATACGGACATTCTACATGGGTTCCTAAATGGCTGGTTAAATCCATGATGGTATGGAAATCCGGAATCGGGCCGCCTGTGTTAAAACGGAATAAATGGCACCGTCTTGATTCGGTAGCCGGATCCAGCTGCTTTGTTAAATCGATTACTCTTAAACCATTTCCTAATTGTGATACGCTCATTTGATTTTCCTCCTGCGAGATAAAATATTATTTTTCTTACTGCTACTATTATACCTGTATACCGGTATACCGGTCAATCATTTTTTGTTGACTTGTGAAATTTTCTAGGGTATGATAGGCTAAAACCCATGAAAGGAGTTTTTCATGTACGATAGCGGTTCCCTGCAGTCACAGGCTTATAATACCATCAAAGAACAGATTTTATCCAAATCACTGGACTCCGATCTTTTATATTCAGAGACCAGACTTGCAAAAGAACTTGGAATTTCACGGACTCCCCTTCGGGAAGCTCTCCAGTGCCTTTCCCAGGATGGCTACATCACCATCATTCCCAGCCGGGGATTTAAAATTCGCCGTCTTGATAAAGAAACCATGCGTGAATCCATCGAAGTCCGCTGTGCCATTGAAGGTTTCTGCGTTCATCTCGCTGCTTCATTAAGAGGAGACGAACGGTTTACAACTCTCCTTAAGGAGATGGAAGAATCTCTTAAGAGACAAAAGGCCGCGCTGACTTCAGACAACTTCCCAGCCTCATTTACGGAGGAGGACCATCAGTTTCATATGCTTCTGGTCCATTTCGCCAGGAACAGTGAATTTGACCACTTATTCCAGCGCCTCCTTTATATGATTCATCTGACCACAGCCAATGCCCTTACTGTTACAGGGCGGACACAGGCCACCTTAGAGGAACATGAAAATTTTTATCAGCAATTAAAGGACGGAAATACCGATCAGGCTTATCAGGTTTTAATTGCTCATTTAATGATGCCTCTAGGCATGAATCTTATCTGATATAGGCAAGCTGCTACAGAGCCACCTTTACTACTACTTTTTTGACCTGGCAGGGAACTCCTGCCACGCAGCGGGGCTTATGAGCATCCTCAGGTGCAACGATGATCAAGTCTCCCTCTTCCAGAAGTACACTGCCGCTCAGTCCCGGTTCTTCATAAAAGATTAAGTCGTTCTCCTCCCGGCGTTCCTTAACAGTGAGTCCTTCCCGTTTGCACACACCAAACTGCTCCCTGCCGGAAACTACGTACTGGATATCGAAGAACTTTTCATGAGTTTCAAATGAAGCCTCATCTGGAGAAATTGTGGTGTACTCCTGAACATTTGCTACAACCTGGTCACCAGCAATGGGATAGCTTCCCGGCTGAAGGGATGCGATATCCGTTGATCTCAGCCATTCATAGGCCTTTGTAAATTTTTCTTCCAGATAATTATATTTCTCTGCAACTGTGATATTAGAAAACAGCATAATCTTCTCCTCTTTCCGCTTAACAGGGCTGTGTTTTATTTGCTTGCAATATCTTTTGTTTCTAAGTTTCCCTCAGAGATGGCAACGATCTGATCCCAGATCAGTTCATCCACATTGACTCCGTTTTCCATACTTTGCTTTCTCGTCTCTATGGTACGCTCGCCTGGACAGGTAACTTTGCCGCCCTCTTTTTCCGGATGGCTGGCATCTGCAGCTGCTACTCTCTTGTTTAACATTTCCTGAATTTCTTCCCTGGTGCCGAACAGATATGGATCGTAGGCAATGAAGATCTGACAGCAGCCGGTACAGCTTCCTCTTCCTTCTTCATCCAGATTCAGACCGCTTTTTCCGTTAGCCATAAGAGCAGCCGCCAGATCCAGAGCGATGGCCATGGAGCTTCCCTTCCAGTAACCGGTAGGAAGAATTCGTTTGCTCTCCTCAATTGCTCCCGGATCATCGGTTAAATTGCCTTCTTTATCAAAGCCGCCTGGGAAAGGAAGCTTTTTGCCTGCCAGACGGTAAACTCCAAGCTTTCCGTAAGCATACTGGCTCATTGCCATATCAAGTACGATGGGGCCGTCTTCTCTTGGAACTGCAATACAGAAAGGATTGTTTCCTACGCCCGGTTCATCGCTTCCCCAAAGCGGCATACAGCTTTCCGTATTAATCCAGCTCATTCCCATAAATCCTGCTTCTGCCATTCTCCATGCATATGTGCCGCCACGCATCCAGTGAGTGGTATTTTTTAATGCAACACAGCCGATTCCGTGAACTTTGGCAAGCTCCATGGCACGGTCTGCACAGAAAAGAGCATTGGTAATGCCGATTCCCAGATGTCCGTCATAATTTTCTACAGCACCCTTGCCACCGATTAATTCCGGCTCACCTTCCGGATCTACCAGACCGCCTAATACATACTCCACAAAACGGGGAACACGGTTTAAGCCGTGGCTTTCCACACCGTCTGCACTGGACTGGGCATGAATTTTTGCACAGATTTCCGCCTTTTCTTTGGAAAGTCCTGCCTGCAAAAGTGCTTTCTCTACGGTTTCTTTTACTTTTTCATAAGGAACTTTTATACTCATATCTTCTCCTTTTCTCCTGCCTTTTTTTATACTGTCGTTTCTTCACCCAATGAAGGTTCCTGTGGGGCGGGTCTGGGTACTCTCTTTGCAGCCTGCATCATCTCTTCATACAATCCGCTTGCCTCTTCCGGAGAATAGCCATAAACCAGAAACACATCCATCAGATACGGAGAATAACTGATTTTCATAATTTCCTGGGCAAATCCCATTGCTGCAATCTCACTAAAAGCAATTACATTGGAATCGTTATGAATGAATCCCAGAGACCAAAGTCTTATTTTCTCCGTTTTTGTGAAAATTTCATGCTTATATCGTTCTTCTACAAAATGAAAGAGTTCGTGAGCCAATAAAAGTCTGCTTACATCAAGCCCTTCTGTCAAAACCTGAGTTACTTCCGGTTTTGAAAACAGTCTGGCAGCTTTGTTGACTGCATCCATATAAATACAGATCTTGTCAGGCACCCGGAATTCTGCAAACAGAACACGGTCCGTCTTTTCCGGAAATTCCGGATAAGAAACGTTCATACCCATGGCTTTTGCCAGTTCCTTTGGATCCTGGGTTCCATATTCTCTGCATACAATACCGGCATATTCTTTTCCGCATGCGAGGCTCTTTTCCATCCATTCCCTGCGCTGGTCATCATTAAATTTTCCGTTCAGAGGCTCTCTGGAAAATGCATAGCCATACCATTCCCATGGTTCTATTACAGCCAGATCAGAAAGCATGTCCCCGATGGGGCGGATTGGGAAATGGGGACGTTCATATCTTTGCTGGCTTGGTCTGCCTAAAAGCCCCGCCCCAATGGGTTTTAAGGCTTCCCTGAATTCTTCTTTTGTCATAATTTTTAACTTTCTCTAACGGATGCGATAATCAGGACTTCCTCTTCCGGCTCCCGATCACCCAGATCCAGACTCATTAACAGCATAACCTGCTCTAAATCTACAGCGCTGTAATCACTGACTCTTGGTCCTACGCAGACATAAAAGTCCGGGCGCAGTACGGTATCTGTTTTAAAGACTGCATTCTCATTCCAGATCTTTTCAACGGTTTCCTCATAGTTCTTAATATGGCATTTCTCCACCACACCATCAGAACACTGAACCTTGATGAATCCCTTCTTATCCACGATTCTAAGGGGTGATTTTCCTTCTCTGCTGCCCTGGTATACAAAGAATTTATCGGTCTTATCTGCCAGTCTGATATCGGTAACTTTGGGACCAAAATCTTCTTCTGCCAGTTTGCGTGCTTCTGGTTCATCGCATTCTTTTAACAGATCGGTTGTCTTAACTTCTGTGGAACCGGTAGCAATGGCGGTTACCTTACCGGTCTGATTGTCAATTTCAATATGAATTTCCACTGTATCTGGAGAAGCACCGGAACTAACTGCAAGATCTGCCGCTTCTTTCTTTAAATCCCTGATGTCTTCCTGGCTTGGATTTGGAATAACACGTTCTACCACATCACGAACCATGGATAAAGCTACACCAATGGAGGAAATTACTTCTGCATTCTCCGGAATGCTGTACTGAAGTCCCATCTTCTCTGCACAGTAAGGTACTAAGGAAGCAGCTCCGCCTCCACAGCCAACCAGTCTCATGCTGTCATGATCCAGCTTATATTTATCTGCCAGAGCATTGATACAGGCACTTACCTTTTCGTAATCCTTATCAAGAATCTGAGTCGCAAGCTCTTCCACTGTAATTCCAAGTTTGTCTGCCACCGGCTTCATCGCCTTGCGTGCAGATGCCGCATTGCCGTGTGCAAAATACTTCTCGTCGATCAGTCCAAGAACATTGGCTGCATCTGTGTTTGTAAAACAGATTTTCTTTCCGTTCTTTAAACGAAGAGTTACATAATCAGCTGGATCTCCCGGCTTTGGACTTACCAGTTCGATCTGGGGATCCTCAATTTCTTCTTCCGGTAAAAAGCATGCATATTCGCAGCCTGCAATATGAGCAGAACGAGGGCCGACGTCTACAACAGCCTTGTCACTG
This sequence comes from Lacrimispora xylanisolvens, assembly GCF_002934545.1. GTDB lineage: Bacteria > Bacillota > Clostridia > Lachnospirales > Lachnospiraceae > Lacrimispora > Lacrimispora xylanisolvens. The sequence continues at coordinate 178,488 of NZ_PTJA01000001.1, read as the reverse complement.
ATACGAACCATGGATCCGCCTGCACAGCCTAAAATTCTTACGTCCAGGGAGTTAATGTACGTATCATGACCACCGATTTTCGCATAATCCACACCTGGACGGCCATTCTTAATCACACCGATGTTGGTAGTGGTTCCTCCTACCTCGAAGTAGATGGCATTGGAAGCACGAAGATACATCAAAGATCCCATAACAGAAGCAGCCGGGCCGGAAAGAGCCGTGAGAATGGGACGCTTCCGCATCTCATTGATTTCCATAACGCCGCCATCACCTCTCATGATCATTAACGGAACTGTGATTCCTGCCGCACGAACCGAACTTTCTGTGGCATTTGCAGTAGACATCATCTTTGGAAGTATGGATGCATTAATTGCAGCCGTACGGGTACGGCGGGTCAGTCCATACAGTTTTGTAATATCAGAAGCCATTGTTACCGGCACATTTTTCTTCTTTGCACAGTCGTGGATGCGAAGCTCCTCATCCATGCTGTCTACACCAAACGCCATAGAAGCCACTACTACCTTGGCTCCCTGGTCCAGGAGTTCGCTGATGTTCTGATTAATGACATCCTCAGTCAGCATTTTCTTCTTAATAAACGTATTATAAACCTTGATCATACGTCCTACTTTTTCATCCAGCACAATATCTTTCAGCGCCAGCTGACGTTTTGCCAGAAATCCTTCCAGACCGCCTCCGGCAACGCCTACCACACCCACCGTAGCAACGTCGCCTTCAATAAAAGCATTGGTCGCCTGAGTGGTTGAATGGGCTACGAAAACTACATCTTCCGGTGAAATATTACTTTCCCGCATACAGTTTCTAAAACTCTGTACAACACCGGCAGCAACGCCATCTTTATCATCATGTGTGGTCTTCACTTCATTTTTCCCAATAATTTCATGGGTTTCATTGTCCATGGCTACGCATTTGGTATAAGTTCCGCCTACGTCGATGCCCATTCGGACTGCTCTGTGTTCACGCTCTGCCATTGTATTCCATTCCTTTCCAGATAGATAAGTCAAATTTTACTAACAAGATTTTCATGTACTGCTCCTCAATTACAAATTGTTGAAAAGCGTCCGGGTGCGCAGGGGGCGCGCCCGGACAGGGGTTATCTTTTGGGGTTTTGAGAGTTCGTCTCCTTGTCCGAGACTGTTATTAAGACAGGAACCATGCAGCGCCAAGTCCACCTAACATAATGAATGTAGCTACATACTGCAGCACTCCGGCAAAATATGCATTGGGAATGGAAAGCTTTAAGAAGTCTCGTGATTCAACCTTCGAATAAGCAAGTCCCCATGCAACCCATGACTGAGTAATACAGCTTCCGATATTTACGGTAATAGTCGGAATTGCAAATACCGCATAGAGGAATGGAACTGAGAAAGATGCAACATTGGAAAGCACACCAAGTGTTGCTGCGCCGCAGCCTACTAAGGTCATTGGTCCACGGAACAGACCCATGCAAAGAAGTAATGCGAATACAATACAAACAACAATCTCGCTTCTTGGCATTACATTTCCAAGAATCACCTTGAAGTAAGGAGAAGCAAGTGCTGCAACTGAGTTAAACATAGGAAGGGTAAGAAGGAATCCTACCAGCGGAGCGGTATCAACCACACCGTCATAATAAAGCTTGTTTACAAGCTGACAATTCTCTTTGAAGCTTCCTTTCATTCTTCCGCAAAGGAACAGTGCGAGGAAACCAGCAATTACGAAACCTCCGATTACGGAGAAGTCCAGCCAGATTTTTAATACAACCGGTACTACCGGAAGGATTAAGGTATAAAATGGTGCATTTTTCTGCTCGGAAGCAGCGCCTCTTGTCTGAGCAGCCCATGCATGAACTGTTTTTGCACGCTTTAAATAGAAAGCAGCCAGAACAGTCGTAATAACCAGCATGATAATCAGAGCAGCATAGCCCCAGTGAGCAGCATACCAGCCCAGTGTAAAATCAGGCATCTCGTCTGGTTTTAAGAAAAACGCACGATACTGTGTGAAGTTAACCGGATTGATATAAATACCTGCTGCAACGGATCCCATGAATGTAAACAGAGCCACAGATTTTGGAATTCCGAGAGACATAAGAATCGGAAGTACGATAACACCGATTGCAATTACCGGGCCTGCACCTGTCATGGCAGTAAAAATAAGAGCAGTTACTACATTTAAAAGTGCTACTGTTACAAATGGCTTATCTCCGCCTAATTCAACTGTCTTACGGATCAGGGTTGATGCAATTCCGGTATCCATAAGTACACGGCCAAACCATGCACCCCAGCATACGTTTACCAGAGTTGTTCCCCAGCCTTCTGGTGCTGACTGATAAATCTTATTTAAGGCAGCAATCAGAGTATTGTCTTTTCCAAACTGCAGAATTGGATTGGAAGCAAGAAAAGACTCGCTTACAAACAGTGTTCCTCCAAGTGGAAGAATGGTCCAAAGAAGAGTAATCAGCAAGAAGCCGATCATCAGGTTATGGCCTTTGATACAGTAATACGCCAAACCAAAGAATGAAATTAATAATATAATACCAATAATGTACTCCACAATAATACCTCCTATAACTTTTTATTCCCCATACTGCTGATAATAGTTAACCGGTCTGCCAATGAGCAGCCTATTCTCAAAACCTGGATTCCCCGCTCCTTTCCTCTCATATGGTATTTCTATTTCTAACCGGGCCTGCTTCCTATGCCTGTCCGGAAAAGAACTGTGGATAAATATCCCGAAGTGTGCCTGCATTCCATAAAATCGTGTTAAAATGGTTGGCACAGATCAGGCTGGCTGCTTCCGCATCCTTTCTCCTTAAATTATCAAGGAGAAGCCGTCCTTCTACCTGAACATGTTCCCAACTGGTCAGAGAAGACATATCAATGCGGTAGTTGAATGTAGTAAATTGAAGATAGTTTAAACGCAGCAGATCTGAGTCAATGGTTCTAAATACCTCCCAGGTATATTCCCGACCGCAGAAAGCGGATAGAAGATAATGTACCTGCTGCTCTATCACCAGAAATTCCAGGGGATTTTCTTTATTTATCTCCAATTTCTGTCGATTTAAAACCTCTTCCAGCTGTTCAAATTGATTATCAGTTAATCCTTTGCGGCAAATCTCCTCAATCATGGCCTGTTCCAATACAGTATGTGAAAAAACAACCTGTCTGATCCGCTCTAAATCAAGTAAAGTTACTTCCGTACCACGCTGCGGATAGACTACAATGTATCCTTCTTCAACCAGCTTTGAAAGTGCATCTCTAACCATGGTCCGGCTGGCATTCATCTGACTTGATAGTGTATTTTCACTGAGTCGTTCTCCCGGTTTGATCGTCAGATTCAGTATCTGCATTCTCAGTTGATTATAGATATCATTTCTCTGGTTACCTTTTTCTGGTTCCAATTCTGGCATTTTTATTCTCCTTACTATCAACGGATATGAAATGCATACAAGTATTCCGATTCGTTAATATTGCATATCAGTATCCCGCCAAATGCATATCAGTTAGCATTTGCTACTTTGCAGTGGTCTTCCTTTTTGTAAAATATAACACATCTATTTTTGAAAATCAACTATAATTTTCATATTTTATACAGCGTTCGATAGTTTTTCTCCAATATCGACGTGTTTTTGCACAACTCTTTTTTAAAAACCTCCTATTTTTACCCTCGTCAAGATTGCATACAAGTTGTTTTTTCTTTATTTTTGCGTATGACTGGTTAATTTTGGATGAAAAAACAGACTTTGACAATGTATTAAAACTGTCAAAGCCTGTTTCTTATCTCTTATTTCAGGTTGCCCTGTCCGCCAGTCCCATTAGGCGAAATACATGTTACACTTCTTCAATCTCTCTGATTTTTCGATACAGGGTAGATCTGGAAATCCCCAGAATATCCGCTATATCAGTTTTTGAATACCCACGCTCCAGCATGATTTTTATCTGTTCCTTGGACATTTCCTCCAGCCCGCTGTAACCAGGATCATTTTCAGGAATCAGATTCTTGTCTCTTAATTCCTCAACAGTTACTCTCCCAGAGAACTCTGCTGCAATCCGTTCAAGAATAATCTCCATACTGTGCTTTCCAATCTCAGTAAAATGATTTCTTAAATATGTAAGCAGTTCTGCAGACAGCTCCACGCCTTTATTATCATAAAGCCTCCTGTAATAATTGAGACCAGACGTTACATAACCCCGGAATTTTACCATATCTTTCTCCATTCCTTCAAAGCTGATCTTATAACGGGCAATAAGGCGGTATAATTCAGAGGAAAACAGCTGCTGTTCCACCAGAGATTCCAGTTCCCTGTCGACGCAGAATAAAAACCTGACATTGGAACGTACCGATTTATCATGGGTTTTAAATTTACCAGTCTTCATAAAATCAGCAATATAATGCTGAATATACAATGGCATTTTTTCCGGCTGGACAATTACCACCGTACAACCGTCTGCATTTTTTAAGACTCCGTACTCATCCATCATATAGATTTCAAATAAATCCCTGTAAAGATTATCGGAATAAACCACATACAGATCATGAAGATTTCGTTCCGAAGTGTTAAAAACCGCTTTGGCAAGAAGAAGGTTTAACTCATTATCCGAACTCTGAATAAGTAGATTATGGTTTGTTTTTGCCATTTCCCTAGCCATTTGAAGTTCCTGGGCAGTGAAGTACTTTTTAAGCCAGTCAAACGTCACCAGGGAGCCCTGTTCCGATATGTTAATCCGTTTTACAAAATCACTCTGTGGTTTAAAATAAAACAAAGTCCCGAATTCCGTATCGCTTAAATAAATCTTTTTACTGGAAACCACACCATGAAACAGATGGCCTTTCATCTCAAAAGTCAGCCGTTCATTGCTAATATCCTGGTGGTTTTTAAAATAGTCCTCTATCAATTGAAACGGAAACAGTTCCTCCATGTTGCTTCCCAGCATGTCCTTATCCAGATGAATTACATCGCAGAAACGCTTGTTAACATGAATGATATTTCCGAAATAGTCAGTGTAAATAACCGCCTCAAACATTTTGTCTATAATGGCCTCAATTTCTTTTAAGCGGTTTTCCAATCGGATGGTTCTTGTTTCATTTTCTATCTTTCCGGAAATAAGCTCCGCAAAATTCTCCAGAAATGAAACGGTTGAATCCAGGCTTTCAAATAAAAACTTGGCTCTGTGCCTGGTTAAAATAAGAGCAAGGGCACCCACTGCCTGATTATCAACCCTTATGGGTACTCCTACAAAACTGCTCATTTTACATTCCCGGTACTGATCGCATTTGCGGCAGCCGGCAAGACGTGATTTGTCTTCCACAATCACATTTCTGTTTTCAATTAATATGGTGGATATAATGGTGCCGATCCTGATATCGGTATAAAGGTTTAAGTATTTAAAGGAGCTTCCCACTATGTTCATATTGGTATCTATAATCAGTATGTCTGTATCCAGTGTATCAGAAATAATTCTTGCCAAATGATTGGTATAACCTCCAATTAACCCCAACAGGCTTTTCTCCATTCCCACACCTCACAAATATTCTTTTATAAACGCCAAACAGGGATGCTGTATTCGTACAACAACCCTTTTGGTGAAACAGTCTGATTCTGTTTATTAATCCTGATTCTTATTGAAGGTTACCTCACAGATGGAATCACCCTTTGCAATGGTTTTTCCCAGATGGAAGGTGAAGTCCTCAAACTGGGAGCAGATTCCCCGGTCTCCATCCATGGCAATTTCACACATCTCTGCAATCAGTTCCTCGTCATCGGTCAGCTTTCTCCATGCAGCTACAAGCGGGCAGTGGTGAAAGGTGATTTCCAGCTTGTCATCGGTGCATTCTGTATCCATCTCGAAGATGTTTCTTACATTGTCACTGACAAATTCCTTCTCAAAAGCTTTTAAGTCACTGGTCTTTGTATATTTGTTCTGACCATGGAAGCAGCCGCATTTCTTAATGGCATCATGAGCAAATTCACTATCTAACCCTCTTTTCTTAGCCTCTGTGAACATATAGTAGAACCAGGTGGCTCTATGCTCGATTCCGTCCCGTAAATCCTTAATGTGCTGACCTCTGTCTTCCGGTATGTTGCTGTACATAACTGTTCCTCCTTAGAAATTAATTTTTTCTTTTATGCAATTCATTAACGTTCCGATTTGATATGACATGGTAACTGCTCCCGGATCCAGGTGTCCAAGCCCTTTATTGGCCTGATAAGTTGCTCTTCCCTTCACCGCTTCCATGTTTTTTGTATTCTCGGCACCGTCAACGGCTGCCTGTTTCACAATTTCACAGATTTCCAACTCACTGATGCCATCAGAAATCCCCTTCTTATATGCCATGACTGCCGGTCCAAGGCTGTCAATCATGGTTTTAAACCCTTCTTTTGCCTGCCCTCTGGAGATAATTGCCTCCAGCATGGCTTCCAGACTGTCACAAACTCCCTGGCAGTCCAATGTCTCTCTGCCCTTTACCGCTTTGGCTGCCGCGAGGTACGCAGATCCGTAAAGCACTCCGGAGGAACCTCCGATTACCGCCATCATGGTCTTGCCAATTTCCTTAAATTCCTCGCTGATGGGAAGCTGCCCCAGTTCCTCAGATTTCTCAACCAGTTTTTCAAAGCCCATATTAATATTGGACCAGTGATCCCCGTCTCCAGTTGCCAGATCAAGCTCTGTCACATAGTCTCCGTTTTCATGAATCAGTTCATATGCTTTCTTTATGTAATCCGCATAATCCTTACCCGTTAATTCAAATCCCATCTTTTCACCGCCTTATCTGATTTTTAAAGCCGGAGTATCACAGGGAGCGTCAAGAAGCTCCTTTAACTCGTCATCCAGCTTCATAAGGGTTAAAGAACAGCCAGTCATATCCAGTGCGGTCATATAATTTCCCACAAGTGTTTTATAAGCCCTGATATTCTTTTCTTCTAACAGCTTCTGAACTTCCATATTCAGGATATAGAGTTCCATCAGAGGAGTGCCGCCAAGACCATTTACCAGCACTGCCACTTCACTTCCGGTATAATCATAGTCCTCAAGAATCTTCTCAAGTAAAATTCCGGCAGTCTCTTTTGCTGTTTTAACCCGGGTTCTTTCTACTCCCGGCTCTCCATGGATTCCCATACCAATCTCAATCTCGTTGTCTTCCAGAACGAATCCGGGTTTTCCAACTGCCGGAAGAACGCAGGGGCTCATGGCCATTCCCATGCTTCTGATGTTGGCAATAGCCTTTTCGGCTGCTGCTTTCACCTCTTTTAAATTTCCACCAAGCTCTGCCTTTGCCCCAGCGATCTTATGAACAAATACGGTGCCTGCGATGCCCCTTCTTCCTGTGGAATAGGTACTGTCAGGAACAGCCACATCATCCTTAACAACTACGCTTTCCACCTCAATATCCTCTGCCTCTGCAAGATCAGAGGCAAGTCCGAAGTTCATAATATCTCCGGAATAATTCTTAATAATTAAAAGAATTCCTTTTCCCGAATTCATCCGGTTTATGGCATCGCCGATCCGGTCAGGACTGGGAGAGGAAAATACATTTCCAGATACAGCCGCATCAAGCATGCCTTTTCCCACATACCCCGCATGAGCTGGTTCATGTCCAGCCCCGCCTCCGGAGATAACCGCCACTTTATCTGCTTTCTCCTTCCGGGATATTACTTCATATCCCGGTGTATACAAAAGTTCGGGATGGGCAAGCTCCATTCCCCGAAGTGCCTCCCCTACCACGTCCATAGGTTTGTTAATAATCTTTTTCATGGTACCTCCTTTAACCTAAGCCTAAATATGCTTTTTTAATTCTGGGATCATTAGCAATTTCTTTCGCGTCACCTGACATGGTGACTTTTCCATTTTCCAGTACATATGCCCTGTTTGAAGCACTTAAAGCCATGTTGGCGTTCTGTTCAATGAGAAGAATCGTTACTCCCTGCCTGTTAATCTCTTTTATCAGATCAAAAATCAGCAGTACAAAGTTTGGTGCCAGGCCAAGCGACGGCTCATCTAACAACAACAGCTCAGGTCCGCACATTAATGCCCTGCCAATCGCAAGCATCTGCTGCTCTCCTCCAGAGAGAGTACCTGCCGACTGCCTGATTCGTTCTTTCAGCCTGGGAAATATCTGGTACACACGCTCATAGCTGTCTGCAATCTTTTTCTTGTCATTTACCGTATAAGCGCCAAGGCGGAGATTTTCCTCCACTGTAAGAGCAGGAAATACCTCTCTGCCTTCCGGCGAAATGCTGATTCCCAGCTTAGTCATTGTATGAGGCGGGCTGTTGGTAATCTCCTTGCCCATAAACTCAACCCTGCCTCCGGATGATCTGGCAATTCCTACAATGGTATTTAACAGGGTGGATTTCCCGGCTCCGTTGCTGCCAATCAAAGAGACGACTTCCCCTTTTCCAATCTCCATATCCACGCCTTTGAGAGCATGTATGGGACCGTAATGAGTATTTAAATCAGTTATCTTCAGCATCCTTATGCACTCCTCCCAAATAAGCTTCAATGACTCGTTCATTGTTTGCAATTTCCACAGGAAGCCCGTGGGCAATTGGTTTGCCATGATCAATTACATAAATCCGGTCTGAGATGTTCATAACCACACTCATATCATGTTCGATGAGGAGTACGGTATATCCCTTCTGTTTTAAGGATCGGATAAAAAGCATCAGCTCCTCTGATTCCTTCGGATTCATACCCGCTGCCGGCTCATCTAATAAAAGCAGCCCTGCACCGGTAGCAATTGCCCTGGCAATTTCCAGTTTCCTCTGGTCTCCATAAGGCAGATTGGAGGCATAGTCATCTTTTCTGTGCTCCAGTCCTACTGATTTCAGAAGTTCAATGGCCTGCAGCACCTTTTCATCCTCTTCCTTGCGGTATCTCGCCGTACGGAAGGTGGAATCAAGGAAACTGTAAGAAGTCTTTATATGTGCCCCAATAAGTACGTTTTCAATTACTCTCATATCCTGAAACAGCCGGATATTCTGAAAGGTCCGGGACATCCCTGCCATAACAATATGCTTGGGCTTTTTATTCTGTATCTCTTCTCCGTTAAAAACAATGGTTCCCTCGTCCACCTGGTACACACCCGTCAGCATATTAAAAACCGTGGTTTTTCCTGCACCATTGGGGCCGATAATAGAAACCACTTCCCCTTTGTTTATCTCAAAGCTTACCTGCTCTACTGCAACAATACCGCCGAATCTTTTGGTAATTCCTTTCACCGATAAGTATGCATTGTCAGCCATTGTCTCCCGCCTCCTCTGTCTCCGCCGTTTTAAGCCGTTCCACAACCTGCCTGGATAATTTATATGGAAGCTGGGATTTCCAGCCAAGAATTCCCTGAGGTCTGAATCGCATCATTACCACCAGAATCACGCCGTATAAAACAAAACGATAAACCATTAAAAATCTGGACACCTCCGGAAGAGCTATTAAAATGGCTGCTCCCAGAAACATTCCCCGTATTGTTCCCATTCCGCCCAGAATTACAATGGAAAGAATCAGAGTGGATACATCAAAGTTAAAGGTATTAGGATCTACATATCCGATAAGAGTGGCATATAGTGCACCAGCAGCGGCGCAAATACAGGCTGACAGTACAAATGCCAGGATTTTATAGTAAGTAACATTAATTCCCATCATTACGCTGGCAAGCTCGTCTCCCTTTATTGCCTGCAGCGCTCTTCCTGTTTTTGATTTAACAAGAACCAGACAGAAGACAGTGCAGACAATCAGAATGATCATAACCAGATAGTACAGACCGTGATTTGCGATGGTAAGCTTCATACCGAAAACGGCAGGCTTTGGAATATTTTTAACGCCCAGTGTTCCATTTGTTACAGGAGACCAGTTCATTGCAATCATTTTTATAATTTCACCAAACCCCAGTGTAACAATGGATAGATAGGTTCCTGTCAGCCGGAGAGTCGGAAGTCCCAGAAGAATTCCCACAAGTCCTGCCGCTACCATACCAAGGAGCATGGAGGGAAAGAAGCTTAAGCCAAGTTTGACTGCACAAAGAGAGGCCGTATAGGCACCAATTGCAACAAACCCCGCATGTCCTAAGGATACAAGACCGGTATAGCCGGTAAGTATATTAAGTCCAAGACCAAACATGGCATAGACTGCCATCTTTACAATTACGGTCAGAAAATACTGATTGTTTACGCTTTTGGGCAACAGACAGAGAAATGCAGCCAGCAAAATAAGAAGCAGCTTTTGATTCTTGCTTATAAAGCTTTCAAACTGATATAAAAAGCTGTGTTTTTCCATTCTTGTATTTGTCATACTTTATACCTTCGTGATCCCTTTCTTTCCGAACAATCCATTGGGCCTGACGATCAGAACAATAATTAATATGATAAATGCCATGGAATCCCGATAGGTGGATCCTAAAACAGTAGCTGCCATAGACTCAGACACGCCCACAATCAGCCCGCCGATAATTGCACCGGGTAAACTTCCAATGCCGCCAAGCACAGCCGCAGCAAATGCTTTTAAACCTGCCATAAATCCCATATTCGGGTAAACAATCTGATAATAGCTGCCTACCAGAGAACCGGCGATGGATGCGGATATTCCGCTTAAGAAAAAGGTAAATGAGATAACAAAGTTAACGTTAATCCCCATTAAGTTTGCCGCTTTTGGATTCTGTTCCGCCGCCCTCATTGCCAGCCCTATTTTTGTATAAAATACAATTCCGACCAGTATCAGCATCAGAATCAGGGATACCACAAGCATACCGATCTGTGTGGAGGAAACAACAATTTTCCCAAGCTGGAGAGTTCCGGAATTAAACAGAGGCGGAAACGCCCGTTTTTCACTTCCAAACGCTACAATCAGAAGATTTGTCACTATGTTGGAGATTCCAATGGTTGTAATTAAAGACGCAATAGGTATGGATTTCTTTTTTCTCAAAGGTTCCAGAGCAAGCTTATCAATCGCTACTCCAAGGACGCCTGTAAGCACCATACTGGCGATTAAACCAGGAATTACGCCAAACCGGAGACCTATGAAAACCATTGCCATCTGAGCCCCGAAAGCATAGACGGAACCGTGAGAAAAATTGACCAGCCGGAGTATACCAAACACCAGGGAATATCCTACCGCAATCAGGGCATATCCCATTCCCAAAGCCAGTCCGTTAAATATCTGTTGTGCAATCATGGCTTCACCTTTCTGCGGGAACAGCGCCTGGCCATTCCCGCCGCTTAATCTAGTTCATCTTGACAAATTTTCCATCTTTAATGGTTACCTTGTTAAACTGCTTATCGACATCACCCTGCTCGTCAAACTTGATGTTTCCAGTTACTCCTTTGTAGGTGATCTCATTTAACTTGTCTCTTACTTTTTCTGAATCAGTCGTACCCGCTTCCTTCATGGCAGTAAGAAGAATTCCCACAGAATCATAGGCCTGAGAGGTCAGGGCAGAGGGTGAATTTCCATAGACTTTCTTATACTCATCCACATAAGCCTTTACATCTGCATCATCCGATTCTGAGAAGAAAATAACCGGGAAGCATACATCTTCCACCGCTTCGCCTCCCAGCTGAATCAGCTGCTGGCTGTAAGCGTTGGAGAATCCAACTATGGCAATATCCGGATCAATGTTTTTATACTGTTTGGCAACAGGTGCCACCAGATTATACATTCCGCAGCAGATTACCACATCTGCGCCTGCTTCTTTCAGCTTGGTGATTGCCGGTGTATAATCATCGGAACCTTCCATTACTTCTTCATGTGCAACCACTTTTACATTGGGATCATTTAATCCGGTAACCAGATCTTTGATAATTCCGGATGTATTGGTTCCCCAGTCAGTCATAATGGATATAATACCGATATTTTTCTTCTTCAGATCATGAACAGCAATATCGACTGAAGCCGCACCTTCTTTTGATATGACTGTATTATTTCTGAAAATGTAATTACCGATCTTAGAATAATCCGGGTGAGATGCAGACGGTGAAATCTCAATAATCTTATTCTCCTGGTAAATAGGAGCTGCAGTCATACATACTCCGGACGAGAAATGACCGATTACGCCGCTGATATCTCCATCGGATACAATTTTCTGTGCAATGGTGGTTGCTTCCTCTGATGTATTCTTATCATCATAAGGTACGATTTCAATCTGTTTGCCCAGAACCCCTCCCTGAGCATTCCACTGATCTGCCATTAATTTGGCTGCATTGGTAAAGCCAATTCCATATTCTGAATTATCTCCAGTCATCGGACCAGCTACTGCAATCTTGACCGTTCCTTCTCCGCCTTTTGAGCTGGTTCCTTCCGTCTTGGCCGCAGAAGTTCCTTCTGTACTCTGTCCATTCCCCTGTGCACAGCCTGAAAGTAACCCTGCAAGTGCCATCATTGCCAATGAATACCTGATAAACCCCTTTTTCATAACTGAAACTACCTTCCTTTCCTTATCTGAGTTATTATCTTAACTCTGAACCATAATATTTAAAATGACCTCGTCTGTCTCCTTCATCCCTTCCCTTGCCAGTGTGATTACCCCATCCACTGTCTTCTGGATATCTTCCTTTACAATCCCGTCTCCTGGTAGAAAAACGTGACCATTCATGGATAAATAGCTGCCCATAATTGCCGCATCCACACTGGAAGCAATCTTTGCTGCGCAGGAAGCGCTTGCACCATCGCATACAATTCCCGATGTATTGGCCAGAGTATTGATAATGGTGTTTTCGATCTGTTCCCTCTGTCCGCCCATTAAGTAAGTAATTCCGGCACCTGCACCTGCTGCTGCACTTACCGCTCCGCAATAAGCAGACAATCTGCCCATACGGTATTTCTGATAAATAGCAATCAGATTGCTGAGCACCAGCGCCCGGTACAGTTCATCTTCTTTGCTTCTGAGTGTTTTTGCATACTCAATTACCGGAAGGGATACTGTCATTCCCTGATTACCGCTGCCGGAATTAATGACTACCGGAAGCTCGCAGCCGTTCATTCGGGCATCCGAGCCGGCCGCTGCCACTGCTTTTGCCCTGATCTTTACATCATCCCCATAAACGGATAAAAGTGTCTTTCCAATCTCGGCTCCATAGTTGCTTGACAGCCCCGCCTGAGCAATGTTGGTATTACATTCAATTTGTTCAGCAATCAGCCTCCTCACTTTTTTTAAGTCTACCTGTTCTGTAAATTCAAATATGGAATCCATATTCAGACAGCTGTAATCTACCTGTTCTTCTTCCCCGCCTTCCTTTTCTTCAAAAAGGACCTGCTTGTTTTTCTCAATTCCAGTTATTCCAAGATGTGTTTTTTTCAGTTCCACCTTAACCTCATTTAAGCCCTGTGTCATAATTACAATTAAGTGAAGCTTCTCCGAGGTATCCAGCAATTCAACCCGGCATATTTTTTCCTCAAGCAACCGGTTTGCAATCTGTAAATCCGGTTCCCTGACTGATGTCAGTACTTCAAGTCCCTTATCCGGATCTCCACCTGCTGCCCCCACTGCTGCTGCTGCCTCAATTCCCTTCATGCCACCCGTCATGGGTACCACCACTGCTTTTGCATTCTTAATCATGTTCCCACTGCAGGAGACTGTTATTTTTTCAGGAATGGCTCCCAGATATTTCCTTGCCGTTGCACTTGCATATGCAATTGCGATAGGCTCTGTACACCCTAATGCTTTTACCAGCTCTGTCTCCATGATATGTATCAGCTGGTCTTCTGTCATTTTCTGCATGCTCCTCCGATCTGCTGTGTTACTGCTAATTGCTGCATCATTCATTTTTATGCTTGTTTTCTTGTCGTTTTTTGTAGATTTATGTAGTTCTTTTATGAATTCAGTATATCATTTGCATGCCTGCAATGCAATGAATTTTTGTGCATATTAACTAATATTTATCATTTTCAGCGTTTTTATTGGTTATTTTACACATTTATTTTGGTTATTTTATTGGTTTTAGATAGAGATCGTAATACAAATGTATCATTTTGGCACACTTTGTTTTATTAAGTCAAAAACTTCCTGATTTCTTTCCCATTTTTTTGTTTCATTCCTGATATACGGGCATAAAAAATGCCGTGTACAGCAATAAAAACTGTACACGGCATAACCTATTTATTGAGAATTATTATTTAACGGGATAAAAACCTGAAGGCGCTTCACTTAAATTAATCATAATATTCTTTGTCTGGGTATAATGCTCCAGCATTACCTTATGAGTTTCACGTCCAACTCCGGAAGTCTTATATCCGCCAAAAGGTGCTCCCTCCGGGATTGCATTGTAGGTATTGACCCACATACGTCCTGTTTCCACAGCTCTTGCCACGCGTATTGCACGGTTTATGTCTCTGGTCCATACCGCTCCGCCCAGTCCGAATTCACTATCATTGGCCATGGCAATCACTTCATCTTCCGTTTTAAATTTGATAATGCATGCAACCGGTCCGAAGATCTCTTCTTTTGCCACTCTCATATCGTTGGTCACATCTCCAAGAAGAGTGGGACGGAGAAATGCACCATTCTCAAGACCATCTTCTGTAAATGCCTCACCTCCGCACAGAACCTTGGCACCTTCTTCTTTACCGATCTCAACATATCCTAATATTTTCTGCAAATGTCCTTTATTAATCTGGCTGCCCATCTGAGTATCTTCCTCCCACGGGAGTCCAACCTTCACTTTGTTAAACCGCTCCACAGCTTCCTTTACAAAACGGTCGTAAATATCCTCCTGTACAAATACTCTGGAACCTGCGCAGCATACCTGACCCTGATTAAATAAGATCCCAAGCTGTACACCATCCATTGCCATCTCCCAGTCGCAGTCATTAAAGAATATATTGGCCGACTTACCGCCCAGCTCCAAGGTTGCAGGAATCAGCTTTTCTGCTGCAGCCAGGGCTACATTTCTTCCCACATCGGTAGATCCTGTGAAAGCCAGTTTTCTGAAGCCAGGATGCTCCAGCATATACTGTCCTGATCTGGAACCGCCTCCTGAGATTACATTAAATACACCTGCCGGAATTACATCCTGAATCAGTCTTGCCAGCTCAAATACACTTAAAGGAGTTGTGCTGGAGGTCTTAAATACAGTACAGCAGCCGCTTGCAAGAACAGGCGCCAGCTTCCAGGCAGCCATTAAAAACGGGAAGTTCCAGGGAACGATCTGACCGACCACGCCAATGGGTTCTTTTAAAATAAGGCTTAGCATATTATCTCCCAATATACTGGCGCTTCCTTCCTCTGCCATGATACAGCCGGCAAAATAACGGAAGTGCTGGGCAGCCAGGGGGATATCCACATTTAAAGTCTCCCTGATTGGTTTTCCATTGTCCAGTGTTTCAACCATAGCCAGATGCTCTTTGTTTGCATCAATGATATCTGCAATTTTATTTAAGATAGCTGCTCTCTGGTTAACCGGAACATTCTTCCATGTTTCAAAAGCCTTCCATGCTGCTTTTACCGCATCATCCACATCTTCCTTCGTCGCTTCTGCACACTGAGCCAGTACTCTGCCGTCTGCTGGACAGGTAACGGTAAATGTTTTTCCGTCGGAAGCAGGTTTCCACTCTCCACCTATAAATAATTGATATGTATCCTGAAGTGTAATATCCTTCATATGCTTTTCCTCGCTTTCATTCTGATATCTTTTATTGGCCTGACATTGCCCATACTCATGTATAATCATTATAGGCTTAATTTTATAACTGTCAATTTAATTATTTTTTTCACATTTCATTGATATTTATTTATCTTTTAACGATTATTATTTAACAATATATATTAACTTGCTTGTTAAAACTTTTAATCATATTATCTGTCATTTAATGAGAGGCAATCAAAAGCTGCTATCTGCTTTGACTAAATTTATTTCTACTAAATTCAATTAAAAAGGGGGAAAATGAATACCTCGACATGTTCTTAACGATTATAAGGTCCTGAATTGACAGGTGGGTAGAAAACAGATGGTATGTTACGATATATTTTTAACTAATAACATCTGATTTGATCATGGTTCGCTTTTAACAGCACAAAAACGGGAAACCTCAAAATTGAAGTTTCCCGTTTTCAGTAAGAAGCGGGTGATGGGAATCGAACCCACGTATCTAGCTTGGAAGGCTAGTGTTCTACCATTGAACTACACCCGCAAGGATTTCAGAAATATTTCAAATGTGCTTCAGAAGCACAGTGCCCAAAGCCGGAATCGAACCAGCGACACGAGGATTTTCAGTCCTCTGCTCTACCAACTGAGCTATCTGGGCTTATTCTCCTGCAACATCAGTAATTTTACAAGATTTTATTCCAATTGTCAAGACAAGTTTTTAAAATTTTTGGAAAAAAATATATAATATTAACATTTTTTATCTTGACCATATTCCAATATTATTATATTATAAAATTATAATATAAAAGGAGATACATTTATGTCCCTAAGCCACAGCATATTAGGTTTTTTATCTTATCAAAGCATGACCGGATACGATCTGGCCAAGGCATTTAGCTCGTCCGTCCGGTTTTTCTGGTATGCACAGACCAGCCAGATCTATTTAGAGCTTAATAAACTGGAGAAGAAGGAGTTTGTCACCTGCGAAATCATTATCCAGACAGAAAAACCCAGTAAAAAAATATATTCTATAACATCAAAAGGAAAAGATGAATTTTTATGCTGGTTGTCCCAGGAGAATGATGAATTATCCAAGGGCAATAAAAATGCATTTTTAATGAAAGTTTTCTTTTCCGGCTGCAGACCCCCCAAAGAATGCATTCATATGCTGTCTGATTTTATTAACGACTGCAGTCAATATAAAAGTGAAATGCAGCAAATTCCTGGCAGCATCGGCCAGTATGGCAATCTTGTAGGATCGGAACAAAAACTATATTGGGAACTTTCTGCAGATTTTGGTTACTGCTATATTCAAATGTGTATAGACTGGGCCAAACGGTCCATAAAAAAACTGGAGGAACTGGAATGAATGTCCTGATTATCAACGGAAGTCCCAAAGGTACTAAAAGCAATTCCCTGAAACTGACAGAAGCATTCCTTCAGGGAATGAAGGAAACATCAACGGTACAATCTGAGACCCTGACAGTTTCAAAGCTGGACATCAAACCGTGTATCGGCTGCTTTCACTGTTGGAAGGAGACCCCTGGAAAATGCTGCATTTCCGATGATATGACAGTGGTTATAGAAAAAATTCTATCTGCTGATGTATTAATATATAGCTTTCCTCTCTATTATTTTGGATTTCCTTCCCCGTTAAAGGCACTAATAGACAGACAGCTTCCTATGGTCTTACCTTTCATGAAAAGTGGCTCTCACAGCGGCGCTCATCCCTCCCGGTATGATATGTCTGACAAGCGTTATGTACTAATCTCAACCTGCGGTTTCTATACAGCGGAAGGCAATTACGATTCCATTGACGCACAGTTTTCTCGTCACCTGGGTGAAGGAAGTTATGAATCTATATACTGCGGCCAGGGAGAGCTTTTTAGTGTACCTGAATTAAAAAATCGTACAGAGGAATATTTAGAGTATGTCCGTGCTGCAGGCAGAGAGTTTGCAGCAGGCAGTATCACCAAAGAAACCAGAAGTTTGCTTTCTCAGCTTATTTTTCCAAGAGACGTATTTGAACGTATGGCAGATGCCAGTTGGGGAATTGAGCCACCGGATCAGAACAGAGTACAGGAGAAGTCCCATCCAGCAATTACGTTTACCAGACAGATGGCCGCACTCTACCAAAAGGACTCATGGAACGGAAAAGACCTTATTTTGGAAATGCATTATACTGATGAAGATAAAACCGTCCAGTTAATCATGGGAAAAGACGGCTGTAAGGTTTTAACTCAGGACTTTCAGCCTTTTACCACCCGAATATCAACTCCTCTTTCTGTATGGATGAGCATTGCAAAAGGCGAAATTGACGGTCAGACTGCGTTAATGAAACATCTCTATCAGGTTGATGGCGATTTTCAGCTGATGCTTCACTGGGATGATTATCTGGGTTCTCCATCAAAACACGATATTCAACAGGTTGTTCCAGAAAAGAAAAGCAACATGACTCTGATGCTGCTCCCATGGTTTCCTCTCTGGTTTATAGGTATTACTCAACCTGTCTTGGGGGGTATTCTTTCGATTTTGATCAGTTCAACCATACCTGTCTTCTTTTTCCGGTATCAGCCCACTGTATTTGAAGTATTTTCAGGGTTTACTACGGCATTTCTTGGAGTCCTTGCCATATCAGGTTTTTCGCCCGTGGTTTTAGTGCCCGTATCCTATCTCATATTCGGGCTCATGTGGTCTGTAACTGTATTTTTAGAAATTCCCCTGACCGCATACTATTCCATGAAAGAATATGGAGGAAAAACTGCTTTAAAGAATCCTCTATTCATAAAAACCAACCGAATTTTAACGGCATGCTGGGGGATTCTGTATCTGGTTACTCCCTTGTGGACTTATTTATTTCTTTTTTCAGATCATAAAGTACCTTTAAGCATCATAAACACGGCACTTCCTTTCCTGTTGGGATGCTTTACCAAATGGTTTCAGAAATGGTATCCTGCCCATTACGCAGCTAGTAAAATCCATTAAAAAGCTGCATATAAAAACCTGATTTTTTCCAGGGTTTTTATATGCAGCTTTTGTTATAACAGACTAAAGAGATGACTTCAGCTGTTCCACATTATTTTCTTCAAATTTCAGCAGCCGCTTCATCAAATCCACAATTTCTTTTTCAGCATCTCCCTCATACTGGCGGATTCGCTTGATACAGTCAATAATACCCCGTACACTGCCAAGTATCAGCATCTCAGCCATATGAGAAGCACTTTTATCAGTCATGGTCTTCATATCAATGGCTAAGTAGGTCATGATTTTTTGAATCTGCCCTATTTCTTTTTCCTGGCATCCATTTTTGTTTAACAGCTCCTTCGCCTCTTCATGAATACCGGTATACTCCTTCAATTGTGCATGAAGCTGCTTTTTAAAAGCCTCATTATCCGTCATTGGTAAAAGTTGGTGTAATGTTTCCACTCCCATTTGGGAATTCTGATAAATGAAATTAAGTAATTCTGCATCAGCACTCATACCTGCACCTCTTTTCTTTTTTATTAGTATGAGGCAAAAAAGAAGAATTTATGACAGGAGGAAAACAATGATACAAAAACCGTTATTTTTTACCGATAAGAATCGAAATGTCATACTGGAAGCAATTCTGGGAACACCCAATGCCGCCATTCCTGACAGCTTAAAACCCTTTGAGGTGTTAGAACCCAACACATCCGATGGAGCTGCGGAAAAGCACGCTCCTGTTCTGGAGACAAATGGTCTTCATGTCACCATCTCAGTGGGAAGCGTGCTTCACCCTATGACAGCAGAACACAGCATTACCTGTATTATGCTTGAAACAAACGCCGGGTGTATGATGAGAATTCATTTAACCCCTGATTGCCAGCCAATCGCCCACTTCACTTTAGAAGAAGGAGACTCTCCTAAAGCGGCATATGCGGTATGTAATCTTCACGGCTTCTGGAAGACAGAGGCATAGTGGTACCTTTGTTGACACAGACGGTGGCATCGTTTATAATTTACTCTAGACGACGAGATATGCGTATATGAGAAAATAACGTTGCAAACAATAGTTATGGTCTGGGGGACTATCATATCAATACCGGAAATCGAATGTGTTGAAACATTTTTTAAGAGAACTGAAGTTTACTCCTCACCTGGATTTTTTATTTGGTGAGGAGTTTTTTATTTAATTTTTTACAGAACCATACAAAAGATTAAAGGGAGGACATATGAGAATATCAAGCTTATCTAACGGAAACCAAATGAAATACTTAAAAGGAATTACTTCTTATGAAATCGCACCAAGAGATGAATCTTTGAGCAGGATAATTTTTCAATCACCATCTGAAAAGGATTCCTACACAAAGGAGGATGCGCTGCTTGACCAATATATGAAGCAGTACCGGGCAGATATAAAGATCAAGGACGGAACCGTTATCGACAATTCCGATTCGCCGCTCCGCCTTATTCAGAGAGATAAAGTGACTGCTGATGAACTAAAAGACTACGCCCAATACCTGGCAAAGGCAGAAAAGTCAAAGGATATCGACTGGTTCGGCTTGACAAGCGATTTAAGCGATATGAAAATTGATTTTAATAATGCGGATAAACTTAATAACAAGGTAGATTACTTATCTTCCAGATATGTTTATTTAAAAGATTACATACAAAACTCATTTACCGGAACCCAAAAAGAAGAGAATCTGACCCGACTTGAAGATCTCTATCAGAAATCAAAAGAAACTCTCGCAACTTCATACTCCAAGACTGTTGGCAGTTTTTACGAATCCCTGGGTTCCAGTGATTCAAAAGAAAAGATGTATCAAAGCATGCTTTCAGGAATTGAAAACCGAACTGCTGAATATGAGGACATGTTAAAAGAAGCTGGTGATTACTCTGGTATTGAAAACCAGGGTGAAGAGTGGCTGAGAACCGATGATTCCTACATGGCAGCCAGGCTGCGGGAATACGCCGTATCCAAAAACAGCACATTAAAAACCTCCGACAGTTCTGATGCTGAAAGCAGTACATACTCTCTCCGGGATCTTGCTGTTGCAGGATTATTTGCCTCAGAAAGTTCAAAGCAATACAATTCCATACAAATGGAACTATTTCCCGACGAAGAAACCCGCATCGGCCTGGATTTGGCGCTTCAGTCAATGAAGACAGATTTATTAATAAGAAAAACAGGCATTGGTGCAGAGATGTCTTCCCTTATAAAAAACTCAGCCAATGTCTATATGGACAAATATATAAACCGCCTTGACGAGAACCTGGCCAATGCTGCAGACAGAACGAATTTACCAGGGATAAAGCATTCATTAAACAGAGAGGCGATAAGCAGGATTTATCGTTATACACTGGATCAGTATCAGGATAGCAATGACATAAAAGCAGCATTTCAAAAGGGCGCCCAGCAGGCAGTAAGTGATTTTAAAAGCCAATATAACAGCAAGGGTGGTTTCTATTCCGAAAAACTCTATTGGGAGCAGTTTGATAACATCCCCCAGTATGCAACCAATGTAAAGGAGCTTTCTGATTACGAGAAATATTCCATTCTTATTGACCGTTTTACAGACAGCTTAAAAAGCGGTAATACGAAAAACATTGAACTGCTTTTTGCTTCAGGCGGAAGAACCCTGACGGAACAGTTTTCTTATTCTGCAGTCGATTTCTATATTTAATAATGAAAGCAGGTTGAATCAGACTTCTTACTGGTCTGATTCAATCTGCTTCTCTTTCTCATTTACCCGAAAATGGGACACCTCAGTCTGAAGAGCCTGTGCCTGACCAGCCAGCCGTTCACTGGAGCCGGAGCTTTCCCTTGCAGTTTCCATATTGGACTGAACAACTTCTGATACGGTCATAAGGCTCTGGCTGATCTGTTCCATCACCTGTACCTGATCCATAGAGGAGGCTTCAATCTCCCTGATTACCTCTTCTGTCATTCCTGCCTGTCCTGCAATTTCCTTTAAGATCCGGTCGGTATTTTCAGCCAGAAGTCTGCCCTTTGAAACTGCATTTACCGATTGTTCCACCAGTCCCTTGGTTTCTTTTGCAGCCTCTGCTGATTTTGCAGCCAGGTTACGGACCTCACCCGCAACCACTGCAAACCCTTTTCCTGCTGCCCCTGCACGCCCCGCTTCCACCGCAGCATTTAAAGCAAGTATATTGGTCTGAAACGCAATATCTTCAATCAGCTTTGTAATTCCTGTGATTTTTCTGGAAGTCAGATCCACCTCTTCCATGGCGTGATTTAAGCTGCGCATATGTAAATTACCTTCATCCACTTTTTTCCCGGATTCTATTGCATATGCAGAGGCCTTCTTTACATAATCCGCATTTTTTACTGACTGCCTGAAAACACCATCCATGGCAGTCTGAAGTTCCTCTATGGCGCCCGCCTGCTCAGAGGACCGTTTTGCGAGTTCCTGTGCTCCATCCCAAACCTGGCCAGCTCCCACAGTCACCTCATCTGCAGAAGCATTAATTCTCTGCATGGTCTCTCTCAGACGTAAAGCAATCGCTTCCATAGATATCCGTATTCCATTAAATTCTCCGGGATACTGGCAGCTGCTTTCTGCCTGTAAATTACCGCAGGATAATTCATGAAGAAACCGGGATATATCTGAGATTATATCTTTGTATTTTCCCGCCATCTCATTAACCTTCAGTACAATCTGACCAATCTCATCACTTCGCCGTGCAGACAACTCCAGGTTTAGATCGCCTCCTGATAAACGTTCAATCGCCTCTGCCGCCTGACCAATGGGTTTTGTAATTCTGTTTGCAATATGAAGCATAGCCAGTCCTGCGAGCAGCATGGATACAATTCCAAGAACCAGGGAACCCAGCACGGAAACGGTAACCCCTGACATAAATTCTGCTTCCTTTGCTGTCACATTGACAGACCAGCCATTTGTATCTGCTATGGGAGTATATGCACCGATTTTTTTCTCCCCTTTTATCTTAAAAAACCGAAAGCCTGCATCTCCATTTATCATGGAACGCTCCAGACTTGCCGCTTCTCCATATGCCTTCGGATTCTTTTTTGCATCTTCAATATCATTTTGACCTTCTAAAACCAGGGAGAAATCTTCATGTGCCATTTTTCTGCCTTCCCGGTTGATCATATAAGTAATTCCAGTGTCACCAAGCTTGGTGTCCTTTATAATACCATCAAATATGGAGTAAGGAAATTCAAGCACCACTACAATATCTCCGTAAGGATAAATATATTCATAAGAAACATTGCCTTCTTTTACAATTGGATCAGATAAAGAGCCTTTTCCGTCTGCCACTTGCAAAAACGCCGGATCCTGGGCATAAGAATCTCCGTTTACAATAGAAACTCCGTCCTTGGAAAGAATATCAATCTTATTGAGGCCATACTGGGAACTGGACATGTTTAAAAACAGTCCGATATTTCCTCCCCGCGCTGCATTCCCTTTCTGATAAAGGGCAATGGATTCTGCTATAACCGAATACTCTTTTAACTGCTGTGTAATTTTTTCTGATACCAGCTCTGATGTCTCCTTCAGACACTTATTTAAGGTTCTGCGGTTTAAATCGTAGGAAAGATATACAGAGCCTGCGGATAATATTAATACAATACAGATAATACAGCCCATGGTAAACAAGATCAATTCTCTCTTTATTCCCGTCTGATGTCTTTTCATTTCTGCTGTCCTCCGTTATAAACGTGTTGTTCTATTCCATTATGGAAAGAGACAGGATCATTATAACGGATAATATTCTGATTAGCATAGACACTTTACCTATGTTTTACAATTTTTACCAACTATTTACACAATTGTTGTATAATACATACACTATAGGAACCCCAAATAGGAACCGCTGACTACTCAGTCGTTACATCTGTGTTACTCAGCCATAAAATTGCTACCAAAGCAGAAATTATTAAATAAAACAGGCTTCCTGCCATAAACTGTACCTGACTGCATGCCATAGAACCGCCGGGGCTGTTAGCTCTCATGCCGAGACTTAACAGTGTATAAGGGTAAAATGCACCGACTCCTTTGGAAAGAGCCCCAATTCCAAGTATTCCTCCTGCCATTGCAATTCCCACCGGTACAGCAAAACTCCTAACTACAAGAGAAATACAAAGCTGAATTCCGCATATAACAATTCCTCCTATTGCTCCGTACACCAGCCATTCGGTTAATTCTGGTGGAACCGGACCTGACAGTCCTGACATTTTTCCTGAGATAATAAACAAAACTCCTACCCATAGCTGAGTCATTATTACCATTGCAGATGCCATAATAAGCTTTGCAAGATATAAATGCAGTGCAGAAACAGGCAGCGTCATCACACAATTCCAGTTATGATTGGTGTGTTCCAGACGAAAAAGGTAAGAGCAATACACAGCAATTGTTGCAGGCAAAAAGAAGTAGCAGGTAAACAGGGTGTGCTGAGTCCACAGACTGTACCACCCATCTTTTAAAATCTCAATATTTTGCAAATAATTAAATGTTCCCATAAATGCAGGGAGAACAGGCAAAATAAAGAATGCCAGCCATACAGGACTTCTCCTCAGCTTCATTTGTTCCCCACGAATTACTTTCCACAGCATCAGCTCAACGCTCCTTTCTTGCAAAACACCGCCGTCCAGTGAAATAGATCATTGCAAACAATCCCATAAGCAGCCAGAAACTGCTCCAGTCCACAGGAATATACTGCAAATCTGCTATCCTGGTCTGGCTGTCCCAATTCATTCTTACTGGCATTAAAACTCCGTAATAGCTCCATAAAATCCCTCTTTGTATATTCCGGGGAAGAAATAAACTGAACAACCCCGCAAAACTTCCTGTAATCCCAATCACAAAAGAAACCATCTGATTGGTAAACAATAGAGAAAATGCCTGTTGAATTGCTAAAATTACAACAGTCACTGTAATTGTTATAATCAAATAATAAAGCAGATAGCCTGGCGGAAATGTCTCCGTAAATCCTGCCACTTTACCCAGAACCATAATAAAGGCCGTCTGGGCTACGCCTACTGCTACCATATACATGGAAGCGCAGATAAATTTCGCATCAAATAAGGCCCCCGCCGGCATGACTGTCAAGAGAAACTTAAAGGTCTGTCCCTTATGCTCCAGATCACAGACCTTTGATGCCGTTATTGCTGCAATCATCGGCATCATGATCGTATTTAACACGGAAAAATGGTACAGGCACTGCATATAACCCTGAGATAGCTTTTTTGCATCCATATTCCGAAATGCCCACATCCCCCAAAGACACTGTACTACAAGCAGCACCAGAATAATAACCCAGATTTTTCTCCTCCGTAATTTATAAAATTCAAGACGTATTCCTTTCATCAAAGCTTCACCGCCATTCCTGTTAATTCCAAAAATATATCCTCTAATGTTTTCTTTCGCTCCTCTATGCGGACAACACCAATGTCTTCTTTTAAAAATCTAATAAAATACCCTGCCAGCTGATTATCATTTAATTTAGGAATCAGCAGGTAGCCTTCCTGTTCCTGATATGCAATTCCCTGGCTGCTTAATACACTTCCAGCCGCTATGTTATCCAGCGTACGAATTGCAATACGGCTTTCACTTCTGTCATGAAGCGCGGACAGCCGATCCTGAAAAACCAATTCTCCTCTTGATATAACACCAATATGTCCCGCCATCTGATCAATTTCGCTTAACAAATGACTGGAAACCATCACTGTTATACCAAAGGATTTAGGAAGGGAACAAATCAGTTCCCGTATTTCCTGAATTCCAGCCGGATCAAGTCCATTGGTGGGCTCATCTAAAATCAGAAGCCTTGGATTACCAAGCAATGCCCCGGCCAGACCAAGTCTTTGCTTCATTCCCAGAGAGTATTGACCTGCTTTTTTGTTTTTTTGATCCTCCAGACGGACAAACTTCAGTACCCGGTCAATTTCACTGTCCGGCAGTTCTTTTAAGGTACTGATAATCTTTAAATTTTCTTTTCCCGTCAGATGGGCGTAGAAGCTGGGGGCTTCAATGAGAGAACCTGTCTCTTTTAAAATAGCAAGACGGTTTCTTCGATTTACCTCTTTATCAAATACGATAATGGTTCCCCTGGTTGGCTTTGCCAGCCCCAGTATCATTTTCATGGTTGTTGATTTTCCTGCTCCATTTGGTCCCAGAAACCCATAAATCACCCCCTCTGGTACGGAAAGATCTAAATCCTTTACTCCCATAGCAGCTCCATATTGTTTGCAAAGTCCACTGGTGGTAATAATATTTGCCATAATGTTAATCTCCTCTGTTTATTATGGTTTCAGTCTAACAATGCTGCCTTACACCAGCCTGTAGGTGACCTTACATTTACCTTAAACATTTGTTTTTTTGTTAAATTTTTTAATAATTCGGTTATAATGATAGCTATAAAAACAGAAAGGAACAAATGCAATGAATGATATCTTTGACTGTAAACTCCTTCTTGTTGATGATGAACCAGAGCTACGCAGAATGGTTGGAAGCATGTTAAGACAAAGCGGTTTTAAAAAGATCATTTCTGCGGCAGACTGCAGCCACGCTCGTCTGCTGTTTACTTCTGAAAAACCAGATGGAGTAATACTGGATGTTTCTCTTCCAGACGGCGATGGTTTTTCACTGATGCGTGAATTCCGCTCTATTTCTGCGGCTCCGGTTTTGTTTCTTTCTGCCAGAGATGAAGATGAGAACCGCCTATTGGGCCTGGGACTGGGTGCAGATGATTATATCACCAAACCATTTCTGCCAAGAGAACTGATCCTGCGGCTGCATGCAGTCTTAAACCGTACCTATTTTCCAGTTGTGCTAAACCAAAAGGAGAAGCCTGTCTTTTATCTGGGAAAGACAATGATCGATCTAAACAGCGGCTCTATTACTTCTGAAAAAGGAACTTTTACACTTACAGCAAAGGAGTTTGCACTCCTTGAGAAATTGTTTGATAACAAAGAAAAGATTGTGACGGGAGACAGCCTCTGCCTTGCAGCATGGGGAGACCCTCTCTATGGATATGAAAATACACTTATGGTCCACATTCGGCGTTTGCGCGAAAAAATAGAGCCGGAACCTTCCGACCCTGAATTTCTAATTACCGTCCGAGGACTGGGTTATAAACTGGTGGGGGTGACATCGTCTTGAAAAGCTTAATGAAAATCTTATCCAGATATGTGCTTTCAGCTGCGGCTACCGCCATAATTCTGCTCATTATTAACTTTACAGTTCTGACTGTCTGGCTATATCAATCTGCCAGTGAATACGGAAAAAACTACACCGTTTCACAGATGGCAGAAGAGTTAACAGAGGCTGATGGAATATATTCACTTTCTGAACCCGTTGCCAGGGAACTTAAGAATAAACAGCAATGGGCTATGCTGATAGATGAGAAAGGTGCGGTTGCATGGAGTACGGATCTGCCTTCTGATGTGCCACTTAATTATAAGCTGACTGATGTGGCAGGGTTATCCCGCTGGTACTTAAAAGACTATCCAGTTAAGGTCTGGCAGCATGAAAACGGACTTTTCGTAGTTGGAAGCCCTAAAAACAGCATGTGGAAAATCGGTCTGGAACTTCCAATGAAATTAGTCAACAATTCAGAAATCCTCATACCTGCGCTACTAATTCTAAATCTTATAACCGCTGTATTACTTGCCCTGCTCTTCGGTTACCGGCTGTTTTTAGCTTTAAAAAAACTGACCGCAGGCATTGAGAGCTTAGCTCGGATGCAACCCGTTTCATTGCCGGCTCAGGGGATTCTGGGAGATCTGGCTACGGGTATCAATCATGCATCAGCCCAACTGATCCGGCAGGAGTCCGCCCTGAATAAACGGGATAATGCCCGCACCACATGGATTGCGGGCATATCCCATGACATCCGGACTCCCCTGTCTGTAATTATGGGATATGCAGGCCAGATGGAAGAAGACAATACTCTAAATAAGAAACAGCAGGAACTTGCTGTTACAATACGGATTCAATGCCAGAAAATAAAAGCTTTAATCAATGATCTGAATTTGGCCTCCAAGCTGGAATATGATATGCAGCCCATACGAAAAGAAGAATTTCTGCTTGCACCTCTTATCCGCAGTATTGTCGCAGAACTGTTAAACAGTAATTGTTCACCCAGACATACACTGAGTTTATCAATAGATGAGAATGCACAGAATATTTCTATCATCGGGGACAGCCAGCTGATAAAGCGGGCCATTACTAATATAACTTTGAACAGCATAAGACATAATCCAGATGGCTGTGATATTACAATCCAGCTGAACACGGGATCCGGGACAGCATTCCTTTCCGTTACAGATAATGGAACCGGATTTCCAGTGCAGACGCTGAAGTGCCTCAATCATCCTATAGAACCAATGGAACTGGATAATCACGGATTGGGGCTAACCATCGTCCGACAGATTATGAAAGCTCATAACGGCACTGCCTCTTTTTCCAATGTTACAGGAGGAGGATGCCAGGTGACCCTTTCTTTGCCGGAAAAAACATAGCAGATTTTATAAATAAAAGCAGATGTTATTTTAAACGCTGTACTGTTTAAGATAGCTTCTGCTCTTCTTATTAATTACTGCCTGGAACCAGGATCGCATACGTGTCAATAATATCTTCAACTTCCTTATCTGTTGCAGTATCACTCAATGGTTTGAAATCGAAACTACTCTTTTTGTACTGCTTTTTCAAATTATCCTCAATATTATAATTTCTTTCATGCAGCCACAAAGCAACATCGCTGGCCATGGAAACAACTTCATCTATGCACCCTGATTCCTGAGCAATCATAGAATATCCAACGCATTTATTTAGAGTAGACCATGCAAATACTTGCTGTAATGTGTCATTTGTTTTTATTTGTTTCCAACCGTTATAATCCACTGTAATGTGATACATAACATCAATTTTGTCTTTATAATCACCTAAAGATGCAGGGTTCATAATACTTTTTTGTGTTTTATACGCAGCTTCATAATCATTTTTGTCATAAAGGCTCTTCGCCCTGTTTACCAATGAATACTGCCATCCGATTAATGCAAAAATTGCTATAGCCAGAACAATTATCATTGCACCTACTTGTTGTTTCATATTGAATTTCTTTGATTTAGGAGTTATTTCTAAAGGATCAGACTTACTTTCTTCATCTAAACTTACAACCTCCCGTTTTGTTCCACAATGAACACAAAACATTCCGTCTTCCGCGAGTTCCTGCCCGCATTTCTTGCAATACATTTCTACTCAGCCCCTCTTTTGTTTTCTTCTAATTATACATAAGAAGGCTATTTATTTCCACAACTTTTATTTTTTTGTTGCGTAATGTAATTCAAAAATTGGTCAAATACCTGATAAAACTCTTCCTTTTCTGCCAAATGCACATTATGGTTTGTATTGCTCATCGTATAAACAATGGCATCTTTTAAACATGCTTCCATTTCCATAAAATCCTGTTTAGTGACACATCCTTCTCCTGCCGACTTTATAAGTAATGTTTTGCATGTAATCAGAGAAAGCAGATCCATCCAGTCATAATTATTCGCCCGATATGCGGCTAACGCCTGCTTTGAAAACATAAAGTGATATCCGGATTTATCTTCATATAAACTATTAACGAAATACTCTGTCTCCAGTTCAGAGCCTGATGACATTCTTATACACTCCAAAGCTTCTCTTCTTGTGTCAAATGTTTCGCGCCACTCCTTTGTAAAGGCATCGTATTCTTTTACCTGACTTGACAAGATAGGAGCGTGCTTTTCAGGCCCCTTCGCCGTCTTATCCAGAATAGCTGCCGCCTTAACCATATGGCGATACCTGGCAGCAAGATATCCCGCAATACCTCCCCCCATGGAATGCCCCACAAGAATGGCATGTTCTATGCCAAGCATCTCCATCAGTTCCCTGATATCTTCTCCCATTTCATCAATGGTATAATAGCCATCCGGTTTACTGCTTCGACCATGCCCTCTTAAGTCTGGCGCGATTACTCTGTATCGATCTGCGTAATGAATAATAAAATCACTCCAGGTTTCCGCTCTGCCATACATTCCATGGATACAGATAATCACCGGTTTTTCTTCCTTTGTATCATAATAAAACAATTCTGCTTTGCTTAAACTGGCTGTTTCCCTAAAAATTTTTCCCATATGTCTTTCTCCTTCTATTAGTTTTATATAAAACTATTTTATTAAAAAAATACAATTTTTTTAAAGCTCTGTTAAATTATATTTTTTAAATATCGCTAAAATTCCGGTTGATTTTTTCCAGGGATTTCATCAGGGCTTCCCGCTCTTCTTTTGGGATATCTTTATATACAGTTTCAAATAGATTCTTTGAAATATCCTCAAACATAGGTCTTAAATCCGTTCCCTTTTGCGTAAGGGAGAGATAGGTTATCCTGTTATCTCCCGCATCCCGTTCCTTTTTTATATATCCTAAACGGACCAGTTTTTCTATAAGCACAGTCACCGTTGATTTATCTTTTTTAATGGAACCTGCCAGATCCTTCATGGTAATTCTTTCTGTATTGAGTAATGTAAAAATAATATCTCCATGGGACGGTGCCAATTCATGCACTCCATAATCCGCCATTTTATCGATAATAAATTTATTTGCCTGCGCCCTGATCTTGGACAGCATTGATATAATGTCTTGTTCTCTCATAGTACTATAATAGTTTTATATAAAAGTATTGTCAAGCGGAATTTTTTTGCATTATAAAAGGCTGTCGTACCCAAAAGTACAACAGCCCTTTTCCTTATGCCGGCGACCGGAATCGAACCGGTACGGGCGATTAGGCCCGCAGGATTTTAAGTCCTGTGCGTCTGCCAGTTCCGCCACGCCGGCAACAACTGAATACAATGCTTGCGCACTGCACAACATAGAGATTATACAAAATCATATCTGACTTGTCAACTATTTTCGACTTTATTTCATCCTGAAAAAGGAAATAAAAAAGATTGTTTTTATCAATAATAGTAATTGTTTTTATTTTAACGATGTGATATAATAAAAAAAAATCCACTAAGGAGGGTATTTTATGGAGCGCATCGTAGTAATCGGAGCAAACCATGCAGGTACTGCTGCAATTAACACTATTTTAGATAATTATAAAGATAAAGAAGTAACAATATTTGATTCCAATAACAATATCAGTTTTTTAGGCTGCGGTATGGCTTTATGGATCGGAAACCAGATCACATCACCAGATGGGCTGTTTTATTGCAGCAAAGAGATTTTTGAACAGAAAGGCGCAAAAGTTTATTTAGAGACCATCGTTTATCATGTTGATTTTGAAAAGAAGGTGGTATTTGCAACAGGAAAAGATGGACAGAGTTATCAGCAGCCTTATGACAAGCTGATTATTGCCTCCGGATCACTTCCCATCTCTCCAAACATTGAGGGTACAGATCTTGCCAATGTTCAGTTCGTTAAATTATATCAGAACGCCAAGGAAGTCATTGAGAAGCTTCACGAATCCATGATCCGCAATGTTGTTGTTGTAGGTGCCGGATACATCGGTGTGGAACTGGCGGAAGCATTTAACCGGATTGGCAAGAAAGTCACTTTAATTGACAACATGAGTACCTGTCTGTCTGGTTATTACGATCGTGAATTTACAGATATTATGTCCAAAAATCTGGAGAGCCATGGAATTAAGCTCGCCTATGAAGAAACTGTAACCAGCCTGAAAGGCAACGGTAAAGTAGAAAAGGTTGTAACAGATAAAAATGAGTATGCAGCGGATATGGTAGTCCTGGGAATTGGCTTTAAGCCTAACAGCCAGCTGGGCAAAGATAATCTTAAACTGTTTAAGAATGGTGCTTATCTGGTTGACAGACATCAGCAGACAAGTATACCTGATGTTTATGCCATCGGAGACTGTGCTACTGTATTTGATAATTCCATTCAGGCTACCAACTATATTGCGCTTGCAACCAATGCGGTCCGCTCCGGTATCGTGGCAGCTCATAACGCCTGCGGCACCCCCCTTGAATCCATCGGTGTTCAGGGCTCCAATGGTATCTGTATCTGGAATCTGAAGATGGTATCTACCGGAATCTCATTGGAAAAAGCGAAAAAGCTGGGTTATGATGCAGCTGCAGCTGATTATGAAGATACGCAGAAACCTGCATTCATCCAGCATGATAATTATAAAGTTAAAATCCGGATTGTATATGATAAAAAGACACGGATTGTCTTAGGTGCACAGATGTGTTCTGAATATGATATCTCCATGGCAATTCACATGTTCTCACTTGCCATTCAGGAGCAGGTAACCATCGACCGGTTAAAGCTGACAGATATCTTTTTCCTGCCACATTTTAATAAGCCATACAATTACTTTACCATGGCAGCACTACAGGCAGAATAATCTGGTAATATGAAAAAGACGGTGTGTCCACTGGAACACACCGTCTTTTATAACGCTCTTTTTTTAATGGGCGGAGAAGGATTCGAACCTTCGAAATCGTCGATAACAGATTTACAGTCTGCCCCCTTTGGCCACTCGGGAATCCGCCCATGCTTTATCATCAAGCGAGTGTTATTTTAACATAGACAAGTTAAAAAATCAAGGTATTTTTAAAAAATTCTAATAAAAATGTACAAGTTATTCCCTGTCTCCCACCAGTAAAACTGAACTGAACGGAGGCATTAAAACACTTACGCAGCCATGTTCCACTGCAAATGAGATCTTACCTACATTATAACCACTCTCATACGTCAGCATAACCCGGGACATTGTCTCACCATCCTTCATACCAAGCTGCCACACCGGTATGGAAACCTCCTGCTCACTCATATGGTTGCTCACTGCAACTGCACAGATACAATTATTAAAAAAACGCCCGTACGCAATCAGGTGATCTCCTGTAAGAAGGGATTTTAATGAACCAATGCGCAGTGCCGGAAGACTTCGATGCAGCTCAGTCATATATCTGTGAAATTCAATCAGCTCCAGATTTTCATTTCCCCACGGATAAGTTCTCCGATTATCCGGATCTGTCCAACCGCAGACACCAGCCTCATCCCCGTAGTAAATGGCAGGTGCTCCCGGCCAGGTCATCTGAATCATCACACCTTCCCGGAATATGCCATAGCTGATCCCTTGGGAAGCAGCCTCGGGTCCTTCCGTTGAGGTACGGCCTGTCTTTCCATTGGTTCTTGTAAGGAACCGGGAATGATCATGGTTGGAGAGCTGGTTCATGGCGGTTAATATTGATCCTGACATCATACGGCTCATATGGTAATTCATGGAATGAAAGAATGTCTCACCATCTCCCAAAAGCTTTAAATTTTTCTCATCGCTATGTTTTTCCATACCGGTTAAAAACCAGGAGACAGGCTCCATAAATGCATCATAATTCATTACAGTATCCCATTCATCCCCCTGGAGCCATCCAGATGGATCTCCGTAATGCTCCGCCAGGACAATGGCATTGGGATTTGCTGCCTTAACCGCTTTTCGAAAGTCCTTCCAGAACTTATGATTAAACTGGCTGCTGTGGCCTAAGTCTGCTGCCACATCAAGACGCCACCCATCGGCGTTGTAAGGCTCAGAAACCCATTTAGCGGCAATATCCAGGATATAACGGCAAAGGGTCTCAGATCCCTCATAATTAAGCTTTGGCAGAGTGGAATGCCCCCACCATCCATCGTAAGAATCATTGTATGGCCATTTTGATTCAAAAAACTTAAAAAATGACTGGTAAGGACTGTTTTCCGATTCAAATGCTCCCGGCTCATAGTTCCCTGACAGTTCATAAATCCGTTCTCCGTCTAACCATTTATGAAATGAACCACAGTGATTAAATACACCGTCCAGAATCACTTTCATGCCGCGCTTATGGACTTCTGCCACAAATCTGGCAAAAAACTCATTGCTGGCCTTTAAATTTTCCCGATCCGTTGTGCGGATCATATACCTGGTAGCACTACGGTTATCAGAAGCTTCCGGAGTCAGCACCTCTCCTCCATCCTTTACAATCACACCGTAATGGGGATCTATATAATCATAATCCTGACAATCATACTTGTGGTTGGAAGGTGAAACAAATATGGGATTTAAATAAATGACTTCAACCCCTAGATTTTCAAGGTAGTCAAGCTTATCCCAGACCCCCTGTAAATCTCCGCCATAAAAGCAGCCCACATCAAACTGATCCGGATATTTATCCCAGTCATCCACTGCCATGACTCTTTGTCCGATATAGAGATATTCATCTTTTTCCACATCATTGGAGCGATCCCCGTTGTAAAAACGATCCACGAATATCTGGTACATCACAGCGCCTTTCGCCCAGTCAGGTGTGGAAAATCCCGGTACGATGGTAAACCAGCCCGTATCCGGATACTGCCAGACAGGGCCGAGACGGCTGTAATAGCACATCATATCTCCCTTAGTTACTGAAAAACAATATTGGATGGGGCAGTCTCCCGCCTTCAGCCTGTATTCATAATAATCAAACATATCGTCTGAATCTGTTTTAATCATGGCAAAACCGGACGGACTTCCGGTCTCAATATAATTTACAGAATCTGCATTATTAGCTGCCGTCCGGAAGAGAAGAACTACTTCATCTCCTTCCTCAGGTTCCGAAGGAAACCGGAAGCTTTCAGTTTCATCGGTGAATAA
The DNA here is from genome assembly GCF_002934545.1 of Lacrimispora xylanisolvens. Classification (GTDB taxonomy): domain Bacteria; phylum Bacillota; class Clostridia; order Lachnospirales; family Lachnospiraceae; genus Lacrimispora; species Lacrimispora xylanisolvens. Next base: position 144,320 of record NZ_PTJA01000001.1, on the reverse strand, counting down.
TGCATCTAAATTTAACGCCTCTGCCTGGAAGCACATAGATTCTTCCTATCCTTTCCCATCTACTCTATTACCATTTTATCTGATTGGATTCAATTATACAACCCCGCCTTTTTCTAAATTGCAATAAAAAACGGCCAGCGGGGTAGCTGACCGTTTTTCGGAGAAGGTATTTCGTTTCTTATGGGGTGTAGCAAAAACTATATAATGTATTGGGGGGGTTTACGTTTATTAATATACCACGCCTGAGAAAATAAGTGTGCACAAACATCAATTTTTTATTAATATTTTTTTATGCATTTTTTCACCCATTCTCCACAGGCAACAAAAAAGCGCAGATTCGCAGGCAAAAACTTAGATATTTTACCGGATCTCTGCGCTTTTATCTCAAATCAAAGTTTCGTCATCAGACTTCTGCTTCAGCAGGAAACAGGCTTTCAAATTCTTTCTGGCCTATCTTCTCCTTTTCCATCAGCAGCTTACAGCAGGCATGAAGAACATCTTCATGTTTTAAGATAATTTCCTTTGCCTTCTCATAGCATTCATCAATAATTCGCTTCACTTCATTATCAATGGTATTGGCAACCTGGCCTCCATAATTCTTGGTATGAGCCAGATCCCTACCGATGAATACCTCATCGCCATCATTATCATAATTGATCATTCCAACCTGATCAGACATTCCATACTGGGTTACCATAGCCCTGGCAAGAGCTGTTGCCTGCTTGATATCCTGGGAAGCACCTGTGGTGATGTCGCCAAAGATAATCTCTTCTGCGATCCTTCCGCCCAGATCCACCATAATATCCTGCAGCATCTTGCCTTTCGTGTTAAACATATGATCACTTTCCGGAAGAGGCATGGTATAACCGGCAGCACTGACTCCCGTAGGTATGATGGATATGGTATGAACCGGTCCCTCATCCGGAAGCAGATGGAAAAGGATTGCATGCCCTGCTTCGTGGTAGGCCGTAATCTTCTTCTCTTTCTCCGTAATAACCTTGCTTTTCTTTTCCGCACCGATTCCCACCTTTACAAAGGCTTTATCGATATCAGACTGATTGATATACTTTTTCCCATGTCTTGCTGCATAAATAGCTACTTCATTCATCAGGTTCTCTAAATCTGCACCTGTGAATCCGGCTGTGGTCTGAGCGATTCTTCTTAAGTCCACATCTTCCGCCAGAGGTTTCTCCTTGGAATGAACCATTAAGATCTCTTCTCTTCCCTTCACATCCGGTCTCCCTACGCTGACCTTACGGTCGAAACGTCCGGGTCTTAAAATAGCCGGGTCTAAAATATCCACACGGTTGGTAGCTGCCATTACGATGATTCCTTCATTGATTCCAAAACCGTCCATCTCAACGAGAAGCTGGTTTAATGTCTGCTCTCTTTCATCATGGCCGCCGCCCATTCCGGTTCCTCTGCGGCGTGCAACTGCATCGATCTCATCGATAAAGATGATACACGGTGCGTGCTTCTTTCCCTCTTCAAACAAATCTCTGACACGGGATGCACCAACACCCACAAACATCTCAACGAAATCCGAACCGGAAATCGAAAAGAACGGTACACCCGCTTCTCCAGCCACTGCTTTAGCAAGAAGGGTTTTTCCTGTTCCGGGAGGTCCTACCAAAAGAATTCCCTTGGGAATACGGGCTCCCACGCCGGTATATTTTTGAGGATTCTTTAAGAAGTCCACAACTTCCTCCAGCTCCTCTTTCTCCTCTTCCAGTCCAGCTACCTTGCTGAAGTTTATTTTATTGGCATCCTTTGCAAGATGAGCACGGCTTCTTCCAAAATTCATCATCTTGGCATTGGCGCTGCCGGCTCCGGCTCTGGCATTCATTAACATAAACAGAAAAACCAGGGCTACTGCCGTTAAAATAATGGGTAGGGTTATGACAAGAAAAAGATTCTCTTTCTGGACTGCATCCACTGTGTAGGTAATTCCATTCCGGTCCAGAAGATCCTGGATCTCAATCACATTGGATACATTGGCCTGCTTTAATGAATTGTCAGTCATGACCATCTCGATTCTGCCGGTTGGCGGCGGATCGTTCTGTCTGACTGTCGCTGAGGTTATGGTCCCATTGTCAATCGCCTGCATGAGTTCCTGGTTTGTAATGATTCCGCTCTTTTGGGGCAGTCTGCTGGCAAATAATAGCATTATAGCCAGAAGGAGCAGGAATCCCAAGCCTTTAAATGGTTGCTGTTGTTTCAACATGCTGCCTCCTTATTGCTGTTCTATCACTCCAATATATGGCAAATTCCTGTATATCTGATCGTAGTCAAGACCATAACCGATGATAAACTCATCCGGTACGGTAAAGCAGGTATATTTCACTTCAACCTGTTTCTTCACCCGTCGTTCCGGTTTATCAAGCAGGGTACATAACTCAACACTGTTTGGATTTCTCTGTTTCAGCACCTCGATTAAGTAAGAAAGAGTATTGCCGGAATCAATGATATCCTCCACAATCAATACGTCCTTGCCTTCAATTGGGTCATCCAAATCTTTGATGATTTTCACGATTCCGCTTGATACGGTTCCGGATCCATAGCTGGAAACAGACATGAAGTCCATGGTTAACGGCAGACTAATCCGTTTTGCCAGTTCGCAGGTAAAGAAAACGCCTCCCTTTAAAATGCAAATCAGGTGAAGAGGTTTTCCCTCATAGTCCCTGCTGATCTCTTCTGCTACTTCCTTAATTCTTGTTGCTATCTCTTCCTCTGATAACATTACACGTATCTTGTCATCCATTAACTTTTCCTCCGTCTAGCTGCATTTGTATTACTGTATGGGTATCATCTGTTATCTTATAGTATTCACTGATCCGGTATCCGATTACCCATAGAACATGGGAACCTTCCGTTACGAGGGGAATTTTTCCACGTTCTTCTTTGGGAACCTTGGAATCGATCAGATAAGACTTTAAAGTCTTTCTTCCGCCCCCGGCCAGCGTCATGTAATCTCCGGTTTCCCGATACCTCACAGAAAGTGCACATTTGATTTTATCATAATCAAACCATTTCGTATACCCGTTTTTGGGAATTTCCATGCCTTTTTTGTAGGAAAATACAGAAAAATCAACATTTGGGAGAGAAACTTCCAGGTGGTTATCCACCAGATCTTCGACATTTTTCTTTTTTATCCACATTTGTTTCCCGGTTCTGACTGCAATCAGTCCTCCGGGAAGGTCAATCTGCCTGCCTGCAGGACCAAAAAGAAGCGCTGCCGCGCTTTCCACATGAATCATGGTAATGTCTTTCATGGACCCATTGACACCTTTAATCATCTGGCGGATTACATAACCCCTTATGATGTCATCCTCGTTTAAGAGTAGTTCAGTTCCGATTCCCCACTGATAAACGGTTCCGTCTTTGTCTTTCTTCAAATCTCCATGATTGGTCAGCAGGCTGTCTGCCTGTTTTTCCAGGTAGGCATCTGCTTTCGACGCCATTAAGCCTGCATGGATAATGTTCTCCCCTGCCCTTGCATTGAGCTGTTCCTTAATCTGGGGAAGGATCACTTTCCTGATCCGGTTTCTGGCATATTCGGTCTCACTGTTGGTGGAATCCTCACAATAAGATATCCCATTTTCGCTGAGATATGCAAGAATTTCCTCTCTTCCTACACAGAGCAGAGGCCGCACAATCCGGTCTCTTAATGGCCGCATTCCACCCAGACCCTTTAATCCGGTACCCCGGAATAAATTGTACAATATGGTCTCAGCCTGATCATCACCGTGATGAGCCACCGCAATCTTCGTTCCCTCGAATAATAATCTTTCTTCTTCAAAAATCTTATATCTTAAATGCCTTCCTGCTTCCTCCACAGACATTCCATGCTCTTTTGCATAGCCTGCTGCGTCTACATGAGCGCAGGAAAAGGGCACTCCCAGTTTTTCTGAGAGTTCCCCGGCATAGTTACTGTCTCTGTCCGCTTCTTCTCCTCTTAATCCATGATGAACATGCACTGCCTTTAAAGCCAGATCAAACTCCTGCTTCATTTCGTTTAAAACTACAAGAAGACAGACAGAATCGGCCCCACCGGATAACGCCACAATCACGCGGTCTCCCCGGTCAAACAGCTGGTTCCGTCTGACATAATCTAAAATCGTTTTGTACATTCAGCCACCTTCCTTAGTTGATTTTCTCCCCTCTCTATCATAAATATACCCGTAAAACATGTCTGTTGCAATTATTATTTTCTTTTCCATATTCCTGCAGTCAGCACCGTCATATCATCGGCGGCACTTTCTGTAAATGATCTTGCAAATAAAAGAATCCGATCCGCCATATCCTGGGGATTCTTTATTGGCATTCCTGCAATAAACTCCTGAAGCATCAGCTCCTTGTCATCTGCAGGAAGTGCATCTAAGACGCCGTCGCTTACCATGATGATCCGGTTATCATCCCACAGCTTCTTGGATAAAAGCACCGGTTCCACAGGACTTAATATACCCATGGGTACTTCGCCTGCCTCTAAGCGTTCCACACCTCTCTCACTGCGGATATAGGTGGCCGCTGCTCCCAGCTTCATAGCCTCCATGATTCCGGTCTTTAAATCAATGCAGCATAAGTCAAGGGTGGCCGGATGCTGGGTTAGTCCGGTAAGAAGAAGTACGGTATTTACCATTTTCAGCGCCGCCCTGGTAGAAAATCCGGCTTCCAGCAGTCTCTGGGTCAGCTCGATTACCTGTCTGCTCTCTTCCTCTGCTATTTTACCGCTTCCCATGCCGTCAGACAGACTCATAATAGCCTGTCCTGGCTGAACCTGTCCAAATGTATAGTTATCTCCGGAAATCTCTTCTCCTGTTTTAACGGCCTTTGCAGCACCATAGATAATCTGATAATCTCCCTTTTCAACAAAGCGGATGGTGTCCGCTGACCTGGTAACCAGAGTTCTTCCGTCAGGAGCAACCGTCCACTCCCCTTCTTCCATGGCATCCTCTAATATCTCTGCCGCCTCCTTAACCGTGACGCAGCGCCCATTTAAAGTTCTCATAGTGAGATAGGCCTCTCTCTGCTGATTCTCATATTCCAGGAGAAGCATTTTTTCTATCACAATATGATTTTTGCGGAAAGCCCGTTTGATCTCCTCTTCCCATTCCGGTGTAATGTCAGTTGCATGCTCCACCTGATGGGAAAATTCTTCTAAAATCACTGCCAGTTCTTTAAACTGAACAATGATTGCATCCCTGCTTTCCAAAAAACGGTTCTTCCATGCAAGATTCATGGTCGCCCGCCCAAGCCCCCTGTTTAAGTGAGCCAGATATTCTTCCCTTCTTTTACAGCTTTCCAGAAAAAAACGGGGCATGTCCCCGTAATCTACGCTTCCCTTTTGTTCAAACGCACGAATTAAATACTGCAGATAATACTGGTTGTCCTGTTCCTTACCGGGATATACGATACATTTGTTGCAGCCTGCGCATACCATTGCAGCAGCAGTCTCCAGTGCTGCTATCCCATCTTCCTTTGTAAGTCCCTGTTCTGCGGACAGCTCATCTGTGCACGCTCTGGCAAGTTCCCCTAGCGAATTTGCCATGTCGTTTAATCTCTTTGCCGTATATACATTCACATCAGCCATATCGTGATGTGCCGCCTTACGTCTGAACACAAAAATCCCTCCTGCCTGTATCATGCTTTAAACCATTATATACAGGCAGGAGGGAAAATTTTGTCAAAACAGCTGATTCATTTTTAAAATTGTACGACAGTTTCCTCTAATTATGTCCAAGTTTTTTGGGCATCAAGGGATACCCGCAGGGTGCTCCTCTAATTATGTCCAGGTTTTTTAGACATAGGGGGATACCCGCAGAGATTCTACTTCTTCTGCGATGGTTTCAATAGTATTTCATCGGGTTTCACAAGCCCCAGCTTCTGCTTTGCCACTTCCTCCACATACTGCTTGGTCTGGACATATACCCGGTATTCTTCCAGTTCTTTGGCACGACTCTGCTCCTTGTCCACCTGCGCCTGAAGATTTTGCAGGCGATACTGATATTCCAGTTCTTTTTCTTTGAGCGAAGCACCTTCAATCGTGACAATCACTGCCAGACTGAATACCACAAAGGTAATTCCAATCAAGGTCATGCGGTTGCCCCATCTATCTTTTCTTTTTCTTCTTGACTTTCCCATCTTATTCATACAATCACCAGTTGTTCCTACTGCCGTCTCTTTGGACGGATCCACTTATGCATTATCATTTTAAGGTATTTCTGAAGGTTTTTCAAGGATTTTAAAAAAAACCTGCTGACCAGCCGGTCATATAAAAACATCCCAAGAAAAACCCCGGCTATGACATATCCTCTCAAACCTCCGTCATTTTGTTCATACAACAGGGAAAATGTCACCAGCGCGGCATAAACCCAATAAATCATGTCCTCAATTCCTGTAAATACATAAGAATGAGGAATAAATATACGGAAAATTCGAAGCAGGTCATATGTCATCATAAGCCCTGCACCTGTAAAAAAGCTGTAGAGCAGAAGTTTTACTTCATATACGATATGAACGCTCATATGACTCCCTCTGGATTTTATTTAAACAGCCTGGACAGAAGAGACTCCCCTGACCTTCTAAGAGCCTCGTTAGAGGAATATAAAAGACTCTCTATGGTGCCGTTTAAATCCACTTCCCCCTTTTCCAGAGTTAACCGGCTGACATGAAGATCCTTGCCCTTTAAAGTCAAAAGCCCCATATCCGTATCCAGTACCACCTGGTTTTCATCGAAAGATACCACGTCCCGTATTCCAGTCATCGTACTGGAAGCACGATTATCTATTGTCAGCCTGTGAGGGCGTACGCTTATCTTTTCTTCCATAAAGAAAAACCTCCTAATATACCTGTATAAAGTATATTAGGAGGCGAGCTCCAATATTCCTGAAATTAAACTTTTGTATCAAGTCAAAGGCTAAAGATATCGATAAAGCTCTTTTGCCTCATCTTTTTTTACGGTTTCCGCCACATCAAGAACCTCTACCTTAACCGAACTGGTGCCAAAGTGTATTTCAATTACATCGCCTTCCTTAATGTTTAAGGAGGCTTTTGCAGGTTTATCATTCACAAGCACACGGCCTGCATCACAGGCTTCGTTTGCTACGGTTCTTCTCTTAATGATCCTGGAAACTTTCAGAAACTTATCAAGTCTCATGGATTATGCGTTCACCATATCCTTTAATGCCTTACCTGCTTTGAACTTTGGAGTCTTGGAAGCCGGTATATTCATTACTTCACCGCTCTTAGGATTTCTGCCTTCTCTGGCAGCTCTCTCAGATACTTCGAATGTACCAAAGCCAACTAACTGGATTTTCTCGCCCTTAACTAATTCTTCAGATATTACATCTGTTAAAGCTTTTACTGCCTTTTCTGCATCCTTCTTGGACAGCTCTGCTTTCTCTGCTACTGCCGCGATTAACTCTGCTTTGTTCATTGATATCTTCCTCCTAGAATGTAGCACCAGGCTACTGATTTTCTCGTTGACACGATTACTATATCATTTATAGCTGTTTCTCCTGTTTTTGTCAAGGTTTTTTGCTCTTTTCGCGAGCCTTCTCCTGCATTTTTATCGCATTCCAGACAGCCTCTCCCTCTTCCGACGAAATCACCTTTTTATCGCCAAAAACATGGGGATGTCTGCGGATCATTTTCTCACAGATTCCATTCACCACATCGTCGATGGAAAAGCAGTGGCTTTCCTTGGCAATCTGGCTGTGCAGCATTACCTGAAACAAAACATCTCCCAGTTCTTCACAAAGATTTTCCATATCCTTATGGTCAATTGCCTGGAATACTTCCTGGCTCTCTTCCTCCAGATGCTTTTTTAAGCTCTCGTGAGTCTGTTCTCTGTCCCAGGGACAACCATCCTCCGCCCGCAGTTTATTTGTAATATCTACTAAATCTTGAAAAGTATACATGCACGGAACCTCCTTTTTTCAGATTATAACACATACCGGGGGAATCTGTTTCCAATTCTGACGTTTTTCTGACATTTGTCCCGGACCCCTGTTAAAAATCCCTTGATTCTATTATAATAAGTGCAGTTAAATAAAACCGGAGGTTAACATGAAACATTTTAGTATATGGAAAAAAATAGCCGCCTGCGTGCTGTTTATTAACATCGTTTTAAGTGCATTTACACCTGAAATTGTGACGCCCGGAAGTACCGCCGATGAGTTGACAGCCGTACGTATGGGCATTGGTCCTTCCTTAAATATCGGCCCTGGCGGCAAGATCTTTAACGGAGGGAGCCTTTCCCTTCTTGCAGATTATGACAACCGTCAGATGCTTTCCATGGTATTGCAGGACAAGAACGGATCTCTGGTAGTCATTGACGGCGGCTGGGATATTGATGCGGATCATTTAAGTGATGTAATCCGTTCAAAAGGCGGACATGTCTCTGCCTGGTTTGTCACCCATCCCCACTCCGACCACGTGGGAGCACTGGTTAAAATTTTAAATAATCCAGATCGTAAAATTACAATTGACAATGTTTACTATTCTCTTGCGGACCAGTCCTGGTATGATAAGGTAGAGTCCTCCCGATCTCTTTTGGTAACGGATTTGCGTTCTGCCTTATCTACACTCCCGGCAGCAAGTCTCCATACCGTGAAAAAAGGAGACGAGATCCAGGTGGGCTCAATAAAGGCCAAGGTACTGAATAACCCATACTTGCTTGATGTAACATCAGTAAACAACAGCTCTGTTGCATACAAATTCTTTTTAAACAATGTAAGCATTCTTGTTTTGGGAGATATGGGGCCTGAGGCGGGAAAACTTCTTTTGGAAGAGACAAGCGCAGCTGATTTAAAAAGCGATATTGTGCAGATGTCCCACCATGGACAGTATGGCGTAAGCCGGGAAGTATACGCAGCCATTAAACCCCAGATCGCATTATGGCCATGTCCGCTCTGGCTGTGGAATAATGATAACGGCAGCGGTATCGGCAGCGGCGACTGGAAAACCCTGGAGACCAGAAAATGGATGGAAGAGCTGGGTGTAAAGGTTAACTATTGTATTAAGGATGGCGATCAGACCATCAACTAATCACGACCCGTCATCAAAACGGCAGCCTATTAATTTCTGGCTGCCGTTTTTAGTTGCGCATTTTTTGTATTAATCCCCTCCAGGACCGTCTCTTCTTGGTCTTTCTGATTCTGGCAGTGGCTCTACATAAAAACCGTCTTTGTAAGGGTCCGTATCAATCTCCGGGATATCGCCATCACTGTAGTCATCCTCTTCGGGCATAAAAATCCTCATGTTCTCACCTCCTTAACCTTCCATCTGGCGTCCTAAAAATCCGGCAGCTGTTGTCGCAAGTTTTGTCTCCATATCACCAAAGCGTGCTCTTGGCTCTCTGCTTAAAAGTGCAACTGCTCCAATGGCATCTCCTTCGCAAATAATTGGTGCCACTACCTGAGCCGTTATGCCTTCCAGGGTCTCTCCTGTCAATGCTACAAATCCTTTATCATCTTTTCCTGCCACAACAACGGTACGCTCATTAATGATTGTCTCCAGCTGCTTGCTGATGGTCTTTTGGAGAAGCTCCTTTTTTGATCCGCCAGCCACAGCGATAATCTGATCGCGGTCACTGATACATACGGTCAGTCCGGTAGTCTGTGCCATTGCTTCCGCATACTGGGAAGCAAATGCAGTAAGCTCTACCATAGGAGAATATTTTTTTAATATAATTTCGCCTTCTCTGTCTGTAAATATCTCAAGCGGAGTTCCTTCTCTGAGTCTGAGTGTTCGTCTGATCTCTTTTGGTATTACCACGCGTCCAAGATCATCAATTCTTCTTACAATACCAGTTGCTTTCATATTTAATATTCCTCCATCTTGTGCATTTTTATATCACTGATATTATTTTGCATCGATTACACCAGATTATACTTAAGTCTGCCATTTTTCCCAAATTTTAAAATCAGGGCCAGACTTTTAATAAAGTCTAACCCTGATTTTTAATTAGTAAATTATGAAATTTTAAGAAGTGGGATGTTCCATACCCAGATTAAAAATCACCTTGTTTGACACGATGGGGAACTTCTTTTGAAGAGGTTATATACGCCTCATGTGCCACTTTTGCTGCCGGATTATCGGGAACAGGGGACACAAATCTGTTTTCAAAAGAACCATAGCGCTGAATGGTTAATTCATCTGATACTCGTTGGAGAAGATACATACCTAAAACGTCCATAGCTACCACCTTTCTTCGAAACAAATGTATTGAAGTAAGAAAGCATCCGGGACTTAATCCCATCTTCTACTATTAGTATATCACAAAATGCCGAAAAATCAACCAGACAAGCCTTATTTTTTTAGTTATATTTTCTATATTTTTCTATTTATCAGATAATTCACTAATCTGCTTCAAGATGATCTCAGCCTGGCTTATCATAGCATCTGTTGTCGCATTTTTCTTCCGGTCAAGGTAGGCAAATTTGGGTTCTTCTCCCATATGGAATTTTAAATCTCCTCTGTACTGCTCTATAATCTTAGGAATTCCTTCTACCTTAAGCTTTGCATTCCGGTACATGGTAAGCCGGATTTCCTGGCGGTTAATATTTACCTCGGTCACATAGGCGCTGTGTGCCAGGGCCTTTAATGCCGCAACCTTAAGGAGATTCTCAACCGGCTTTGGCATCTCGCCGAAACGGTCCATCAGTTCATCCTGCATATCCATATGTTCTTCTTCGTTTTCAATCGAAGAAATGCGCTTATAGATATCAAGTTTCTGATATTCATTTTTAATATAAGAGGTTGGAATGTAGGCATCGATATCGCAGTCCACCACGGTCTGGTAAGTGTCCTCTTCTTTTCTTTCACCCTTCAGTTCCAAAACCGCCTGGTTCAAAAGTTTGCAGTAAAGATCATACCCCACCGCTTCCATATGGCCATGCTGCTCTGCACCCAGAACATTGCCTGCTCCTCTTATTTCCAGGTCACGCATGGCAATTTTGATACCAGAGCCAAGCTCTGTAAATTCCCGGATCGCCTGAAGACGTTTCTCTGCTTCTTCTTTTAACATCTTATCCCGTTTATACATGAGAAACGCGTATGCAGTACGGCTGGAACGTCCTACACGCCCTCTTAACTGGTAAAGCTGGGAAAGTCCCATTCGGTCCGCATCCTGAATAATCATGGTGTTTGCATTGGAAATATCAAGTCCTGTCTCAATAATTGTGGTACATACCAGAACATCAATTTCACCGTTTACAAAATCAAACATGATTCGTTCCAGTTCATGCTCATGCATCTGTCCATGAGCAAATGTAACCACTGCCTCCGGAACCAGCTTTGCAATGTGGTTTGCGATTTCATCGATGTTATTAACCCGGTTATATACATAATAGACCTGTCCTCCCCTTGACAGTTCCCTGTGGATGGCTTCCCGGACCATTTCGTCATTATGCTCCATTACATAGGTCTGTATGGGCATTCGGTCAACAGGGGGCTCTTCCAGAACGCTCATGTCCCGGATTCCCACAAGGCTCATATGAAGGGTCCTTGGGATTGGGGTGGCGGTAAGGGTAAGAACGTCAATGTTTTCTTTTAACTGCTTGATTTTCTCCTTATGGGCAACTCCAAAACGCTGTTCTTCATCAATAATCAAAAGACCCAGATCCTTAAACTGCACATCTTTGGATAATACACGGTGGGTGCCTACCACGATATCCACCATGCCTTTTCTTAAGTCTTCCACCGTTTTCTTAATCTGGGCAGAGGTCTTAAACCGGGACATTAAATCCACCCGCACCGGAAAGTCTTTCATTCTCTGTGCAAAGGTATTATAATGCTGTTGAGCCAGAATCGTGGTGGGAACCAGGTAGACCACCTGTTTTCCTTCCTGAACCGCTTTAAAGGCCGCTCTCAGTGCAATTTCCGTTTTACCATATCCCACATCTCCGCAGATTAAACGGTCCATAATTTTGCCGCTTTCCATATCTGCTTTTGTGGATTCGATTGCATCCCACTGATCCTCAGTCTCTTCGTAGGGAAACATCTCTTCAAACTCTTTCTGCCAGACCGTATCCTCACTGTAACGGAATCCATGTGTCTGCTGTCTGGCTGCATAGAGCATAACCAGATCCTTGGCTATCTCTTTTACAGCACCCTTTACTCTGGTTTTGGTTTTATTCCACTGATCTCCTCCAAGGCGGTTCAGCTTTGGCTTCTTGGCTTCCGCACCGGCATACTTCTGAATTCCGTCAAGCCTTGTAGCAGGAAGATAAAGGTTGCCGTTTTCTGCATACTCCACTTTCAGGTAATCCTTGATGACGCCATCCTGTTCTATCTTTTCAATTCCCCGGTATATTCCCAGGCCATGGTCCTCATGAACCACATAATCACCAACAGCGAGATCGGAGAAGTTCTGGATTCTGGTACCTTCATAGACCGTCTTTTTCCGTTTACGTTTCTTTTTCTCCACACCAAACATGTCGCCTTCGGTGATCACAAGGAATTTGATCATGGGGTATTCAAATCCCCGGTGAATGTTGCCGTGGGTGACCAGAATTTCTCCCGGCTTTACCTCATGCTCCCCATCCTGATCGTCCGGGCAGTAAGCGCGTAATTCGTATTCTCTTAAATCGCCTGCCAGACGGCTGGCTCTGGTTCTGGAGGCGGACAGAAGGATGACCCGGTATCCCTCCCGCTTCCATCTGGTTAAATCCTTAATAAGCAGTTCGAAACTGTTTTGATAGGAATTAACGTTTTTCACCTGAAAACTGTAGCGGTTTTTCACCACAAAGCCTGACAGCTTCTGTTCCAGACCGGTTAAATATACTCCGCTTTTCATCTGAATTCTGGCTAACATCTCTTTTGCCGGATAAAGAAGATTCGTCTGCCCCGGAAGGAGATAACCATTTTCCAGACGATGAATCATGCTTTCCCGGAATTCCATCTCAACAGTTTCTCCCTTTTCCTTCAGCCGCTCCGGCTCATCTAAGAAAAAGACTGTATCTTCAGGAGAAAAATAATCAAGGAAGGATACGCTTCCTTTACAGAAGTACTGAATATAGCCATCAAGTCCATGCTGCTTCCAGCCTTCCTTTAAGCCTTCTATCAGTTCTGAAACAATGGACCGGATTCTGGCGGCTTCCTGAATCTTTGACTGAGCCCGCAGATCTTTTTCATATTTTTTCAGCTCTTTTTGAAGTTCCTCCAGCCCATCGTTAATCTGCTGGGAGGTAAGAACCATCTCTGTGGCAGGATAAATACAGATTTCATCAAGCTGGTCTATGGATCTCTGACTTTCTAAATCAAAGGTTCGGATGGAGTCCACCTCATTGTCCCAAAGTTCAATACGGACAGGAAGTTCTTCTGTTAAGGGAAAAATATCGATGATACCGCCACGGATGGAAAACTGCCCCATTCCATCTACCTGGCCCATACGCTCATATCCCAGCTGGGTAAGCTGCTTTTTCCACAGCTCCACATCAATAATCTGGCCGTTCTCAACAGAAAGCGCCTGTTTCTTCAAATCAGCAAGAGGCATAAGGTGGTCCATCAGACCGTCAAAGGTTGTTACCACCCAACCGGAGGACTGTTCCATTAAATGACGGAATACCTCCATTCGCTGCTTGGTCAGCAGATTTCCATGGATATCTGCATTGAAAAACAGCAAGTCCCTTGCGGGATAAAGCCACGTGTCAGAATCAAAATAGCGTAGGTCTTCATAGATCTCTCTTGCCCTGGTATCATCATAGGTGATCACCAGCTTAAGACCTGCCTGTTTTGCCGCTTCATACATCAGATGAACTTTCTGGGAATCCATGCAGCCACTTGCCATCACTGGTCCGGCCTTCTTTTTCAGATCAGTGCAAAGACCTTCAAAATCTTTTAGTTCCCTTAATGGTTTCTCAAATAGATCGTTCATGAAATCTCCTTATTTCTTCCTGTTGAAATAATTCATCGCCTTTTCAGCTCCGTCTTCCACCATCATGATTGCCGCCTCTGCCGCTGCCACGTAAGCATCCGCCATAACAGACTCCAGCTCTTTTGGAAAACGTCCAAGCACATAGTCTGCCAGATCCATCTCCTTAGGCTTCTCACCCACTCCAACTCTGATTCTTGGAAATTCCTGGGTTCCTAAGTGCTGTATGATGTTTTTCAGTCCGTTGTGTCCACCGGCACTTCCTTTCAGACGAATCCGAAGCTGTCCCTCCACAAGGTTGATGTCATCGCAGATCACGATAACATGTTCCGGTTCAACCTTATAAAAGTCAGCCATGGAACGGATGCTCTCTCCGCTTAAATTCATATAGGTCTGGGGTTTTGAGAGAATAACCTTCTGATATCCTGCCATTCCCATCCCATAGATTGCTTTATGCTTCTTTTCCGTCATGGGGATTCCCAGTTTGTCCGCCAGAACATCAATAGCCTCAAAACCCACGTTGTGTCTTGTTTTATCATATTCTCTAGTTGGATTACCTAATCCTGCGATGATGTACATGATGATTCTCCTTATTATTGTCTATATTAACAGCAGTTGCATTTCATGACTGATCATGGAGTTTTATGAACGCCCGAAAAGCGTTAGATTTCCCATATGGGGGCACCTAACGCGATTCCTCTCATTTTAGCAGTTTAAAAGAAGGATGTAAAGGCAGAATCACAGAATAATTTTATTCCATTGAAATCATTCAGCCAGAAAGCTATAATGTAGGTATTTGAGAAAGGAACCTGACATGGAACAAACAATTAATACTTACCGCATGATTCTTTTAAGCTCATTAACTAAAGTATTTACTGATGAAGAGCCCTTATTTTATCCGGAATGCTGCCGTCTTACCGGTCTTTATGGGGAAACGGTTTCTTTTCAGACAGCCTGCTCCTTTTCCGGTGAAGAGAAGGAAACGCTTCAGGTTTTAATCGATTCTCCCCTGGAAAAACAGATCCGGATCAGACAGGTGATATCCGTCCCCTCCGCTTACCCTGCTCATGAAAAACGGGACAGTCATTATCTACGCCACACTCCGGGCCTTTACCCGGATCTTCTTAGAAATCTGGATCATGACAGTCTCCTTCTGGTACCCGGCAAATGGCAAAGTTTGTGGGTGTATGTATCTCTCACCAGCGAAATCAACCCAGGTATCTATCCAATAACCGTTTCACTCATAAAATCCGATCAGTCAATTGCTGCATCAGTCACAGCCACACTGGAAATCATACCTGCCTCATTGCCCATGCAGGAACTGATTCACACCCAGTGGTTTCATGGGGACTGCCTGGCTGATTATTATCATGTCCCCGTTTTTTCTGAGGAACATTGGACTATTCTTGAGCATTTTATTTCTCTTTACGCAAAAAGAGGAATGAATATGATACTAACACCAATCTTCACCCCGCCGCTTGATACGGCAAGAGGCGGAGAGCGGACCACCATACAGCTGGTGGATATCATTGAAGAGAACGGTATTTACCAGTTTGATTTCACCAGGTTAAGAAGATGGGTATCAATCTGTAAAGCATCTGGAATCAGATATTTTGAAATGGCTCATCTCTTTACTCAATGGGGCGCAGAATCTGCACCTAAGATTTTGGTTACAACCCACGGGACGGAAATTAAACGGTTTGGCTGGCATACCCCTGCCATAGGGGACTACACCTGTTTCCTTAATCAGTTTCTTCCTGCACTGAAAGAGGAGTTAAAGCTCCTGGATCTCTTAGATGATACCTGGTTCCACATATCCGACGAACCAAAACCTGCCAACTTCAACTCCTATGCTGCAGCCAGAGAATCCGTTATGGAACACTTAAAGGGCTGCAAGCTGATAGATGCTCTTTCTGATTATTCTTTTTATGAATCCGGTCTGGTAGATCGCCCCGTTTGTGCTACCGACCATATAGAAGCATTTTTACAGCACGGTGTCCCCCATTTGTGGAGCTACTATTGTACCGCTCAGTGTGTTGATGTTGCCAACCGCTTTATGGCGATGCCTTCAGAAAGGAACCGGATCTATGGGATTCAGGTTTATAAATTTGGAATTGAAGGTATCCTTCACTGGGGCTTTAACTTTTATAATTCCGAATATTCTCTGGAGCACATCAACCCTTATCTGGTCACGGACAGCGGGGGGAGTTTTCCATCCGGAGATGCATTTTTAGTTTATCCGGGAGCGGACAGGCATCCGGAAGAGTCCATACGGCTTATGGTTTTATACGAAGCCATACAGGATCACAGAGCGTTAAAGCTGCTGGAACAGCACATCGGCAGAGAAGCTGTAATTGATCTTTTAGAAGAGGACTTATCGGAACCAATTACGTTTCAGACGTATCCGAAATCAGCAGCCTATCTAATTGCAGTCAGAAATAAAATTAACCGGGCGCTAAAACAATTTATTTAAAAAAAGATGCTGCAGGTCAGACATATCTCCTGCAGCATCTTCTATTTATTTACTTTCTGAAATCAATCATAACTTTAAGCATATTTCCCGGATTATTTGCAAAATCCTCAAATGCCCTGGGGGCATCCTCTAAGGAGTATGTATCAGTAATAATCTGATCAAGAAGAATTTCACCTGATTTTACCAGATCGATCAGTTCTATAAAGTCTTTCTTTAATGCATTTCTGGAACCAAAGACATTTAACTCTTTTTTCTGGATCAGCGTAAAATTAAAATCAAGATTCTTCTTTCCTACTCCGATTACGACTACTCTTCCTCCAAAACAGGCTGCATCAATGCAGTTCTGGAAAGTAGACGGCAGACCCACTGCTTCGATTGTGACATCAAAACCATTTCCATTTGTTATCCGCTCCACCTCGTTGACAAAATGCATGGGAGAAGAATTTAAAATTGTTCCATCAACACCAAACGACTGGGCAAGTTTCAGTTTGCCTTCGGATACATCCGATATATATACTACGGCTCCTTTTGCTTTTGCTGCAATTGCCGCAAGAATACCAATGGTTCCGGCGCCTACAACCAGTACCTTTTCCATAGGCCGTACATCTGCTCTGCTGACACCATGATAGCTGATACAAAAAGGCTCTATGGCAGCCAGAACTTTCGGATCCAGACCTTTCCCCTCATAAATCCGTTCCACCGGCATGGTAATGTATTCTGAAAATGCACCGTCCATCTGACAGCCCATGGTGTGATTGTCCTGGCAGGCATTTACTATCCCCTGAGAGCAGGAGTAGCAGGTTCCGCAATTGAAATATGGATTACAGGTTACGATCATGCCAGGTTTCAGACCTTGGGAATTTTCATCTATTTCCACAATTTCAGCAGAAAACTCATGCCCTGGAATTCTGGGATAATCAAAGTACGCAAAGGTTCCCTTATAAGAGCCAAGATCACTGCCGCAAATACCGCCGTATAACACCTTTAAAAGAGCTTCACCACTTTTACGTACAGGTATCTGAGTCTCTTTCACCACTACTTCACCAGGTGCGTTTATATAAATTGCCTTCATTCCTGCAGCCTCCTAATATTGTCCATTCCAGATTTCTACTCTGGGATAATTGGTTGGTTCAACCGGTTTATTCTTTAAAAGCTGGAGCCATTCTCCGAATGCCATCATCATAACTCCCACACCCTTCTGCTCATCAGCTACAACTTCCTCTTTTAAATAATACTCAACACTTCCATCACGGAAAAGATTGTCTGCCGGACCGAGCCCGGCTCCTTTGCAGATACCGGTCAGCTGGATTTTTCCTTCATACTGTTGAAACATCCGTGTTTCCACTCCAATCAGTATTTCTTCTCCTCTGCCCCGGTACTTTGCCTCCTCTAAAACGCCAAGGCGTACACCCTTTAAAATTCCATAAGCAAACATAATTGAGGAGGAGGTTTCAAGGTAATTTCCTTTCACATCTTTTAAAGCGGTCAGCTGATAGAACAATCCGCTTTCTTTGTCCTGATAAAGAAGCAGTCCGTCTACCGCCTCCTTTAAAAGTTCTCCCAGCCTGTTCCGGTGTTTTGTCTCCTCCTCTGGCAGTATTTCATAACAGTCAATGAGCGCCATCAGATACCAGCCCAGAGCCCTGGACCAGAAATTTTTTGATAATCCGGTTTCTTTATCTGCCCAGAATATTTCTTTTGCCTCATCCCAGCCATGGTAATAAAGCTTTTTCCCTTCATCAAACAACGTATTTCTTGCATTATTAAACTGCATCATTACATCGTCATAAGCATCTCTCGTTCCAAACATTTTTTCGTAGGTAAGATAATAGGGCATTCCCATATAAAGGCCATCCAGCCAGATCTGATTTGGATAAATTTTTTTATGCCAGAAGCTTCCGCTTTTCGTCCTTGGATGATGTTTCAGCTGCAGCCTCAGGGCTTCTATTGCTTTCCGGTATTTGATTTCCCCGCTTTTTTCATATAATAAGAACAAAACAAGACCGGACGGAATTCTGTCAATATTATATTCTTCTCTTTCATACCCCTTAATATTGCCATCTTCATCAACATAGCGATCTACATAGTTCCTGATACAGTCATAATAAAATGACTCACCTGTGGCATGAAATAATTTCTCAGCTCCAATTAAAATGCAGCCATCCTCATAGTTCCAAACCTCCCGGTCAAGATCATTGAATTCTTTTATGTAATTCTTGATATAGCGCTCAAATACCATTGTTATAGTCTCCTGTAATTTCATTACTTGGCATTTTATTAATTTGGGCTGTCCTTTTAGCGGACAGCCCAGCCTTTATTTATTTTGACAGATACTCTTTCTGCATCTTGCCCAAATCATTTGCCCAGGCATTGCAAACGTCTGCAGCCTGTTTTTCACCATGTAAAACTGCCTGGAAATCTGCAGTAATGTTAGTTTTTGCGTACTCATTATAGCCATCCAGCCAAAACGGGAATTCGGCAAATTTAACGCCCTCTTCTGCAAATGTTGCATAAACCTGATAGTAAGGATTTTCCTTATACCAGTCCTGTTCATAAATACCTTTATTGACCGGAACTCTTCCCTCTGTTACATCTGCATAACCTGCACCAACTGCTGAAGCAAGATATTCCACAAACAAAGTGGCTTCTTCCGGATGCTTTGTTGCTTTAAACGCTGCAGCTCCCATAAAAGATGGCGCTTTACAAACTGCAATTCCGTCCTTTCCTGCCAGAGGCTTAACAACCATTACATTCTCAGCCCCTAAGTTCTTTTCATTTTCTGCTACAGAGGAGGAATTGTGCATCATATACTGAGCTGTACCAGAACCAAATTCTGCTACCATTTCTTTAAATCCATTGGAAATTGCATCAACAGAAACAAGACCATCTTTGTAGAGGCTTGCATATACATCAAGACCTTCTGCAATTTTTGGATTGTTTAAATTACAGGTTCCGTCTTCCTGAAAGAAAGAGGTAACGCCTGCATAGGACATCAGGAACATAAATAAGTTTTCCGCTGATCCGGCACCACCGCGAAGAGTGAAATAATATTCCCCTTTGCTCTTATCCGCATATTTTTTACTATATTCCACCAGCTGGTCTATGGTTTGTGCCGGCTCAATTCCATGCTCCTCATGCCATTTCTTGTTATACCAGGAAGTTTCCTGAGTCATGCCATAACCCAGCATATATAACTTGCCATCTCCGGAAAGGAAGCGGGCAGAATCAAGAATCTCCGGAAGCATCTGATCTTTCTCCTCCCACTGGTTAAACGACTCTTCCAGATCCAGCAGTGCATCCTGTGCCACCAGTGCGTTAAGATCCTTGTTGGAAATGGTACAAACGTCTGGTGTTTCTCCGGTTACAATGGCGGTGTTATATTTGGTCATATAAGAATCCGCTGCAAGTCCCGTATACTCCACTGTAATCCATGGATATTTCTCTTCAAAATCTTTAATAATTACATCAAACATCGGGTTTGAGGTTGTATTTCCATCCCTGTGCCAGAATGTCAGGGTAACAGGAGCCTGATCTCCGCCTGCGCTCTTAGTTGTTTCTGCTGCAGTGCTTTCTCCCTCTTTCTTTCCTGCTTCCCCGCTGCTCTCAGTCTGTTCCTTTGCAGGGGCTGTCTCCTCCTTTTTACCTGCACATCCGGTAAGTCCCACAATCATACTTAGTGCTAAAATAGCTGCTACTGCCTTTCTCATAAGTTCCTCCTTAAAATTATATTAACCTTTAACGGCACCGGCTGATAAACCGGAAACCAGGTATTTCTGAATATAAGCAAACAATAAAATTACAGGGATCAGCGCCATGACACAGCCTGCTGCCAGACTACCATACGCCACTGAAAACTCACCCTTCATAAGCTTCAATCCAATGGGAAGTGTAAAATACCGTTCGCTGCTTAAAAAGCAAAATGCATATACGTACTCATTCCAGGAGCTTACAAAGGCAAATGCGCCTGCTGCCACCAGTCCGGGAGCGATGGTTGGTACTACAATTCTCGTAATTGCCCCCAAAACAGAACATCCGTCAATTTGAGCTGCCTCTTCCAGAGCAGGGGATACACCAGCAACGAATCCGCTGATCATAATCATGCAAAACGGAATCCGGACTGTGGTATAGGTTAAAATAAGGGAATAGGGTGAATTCACAATCCCCATATTTTTAAAGATTTCAAACAGTGGAATCATTAAGACCACACCGGGAAACATCTGTGAAACAAGTAATATCAGATATGTAAGTTTCTTTCCTTTATATGGATATCTGGCAATGGCATAGCCTCCGAAGAGGGAAACCACCGTACACACCACGGTACTGATTACTGTTACCATTACACTGTTCCAGAAGTAAATATCAAATCCCATGTTATTCCAGATATATTTATAATTATCAAATGTAATTGGGCTGGGCCAATACTTTAAGGGCAGCTTCATTATCTGATTCTCAGGCTTTAGGGAAGTTACAATTGTCCAGTACAGCGGAAAAATGGTAATGATAAACAGGACAACCAACGGTATATTAACAGTAAAAATCCGGATTAATCTTTTCTTTGTCTTATTGCTCATAATGATTATAAGTCTCCCTCCTTGCCAAATCCTCCTGCCGCAACGTAGACACCGGCAAATACTGCCAGAATCAGCGCCATTACTGCTGCCATAGTGCTGGAATATCCGATATCCAGACCTTCATTGAACTTTGTCATAAGGTAATGGGGCAGTGTCATGGTAGAATTGTTGGGTCCGCCATCTGTCATACCAGCAATAATATCAACAATGTTAAACGTCCAGATCGTACGGAGAAGCGTGGTTAAAATCAGTGTATTTTTTATCAAAGGCAGTGTAATTCTCCAGAACTGATAAATATTATTGGCACCATCCACATCTGCTGCTTCATAATAGTCCCCAGGTATGGATTGAAGGGCGGCCAGAAAGGATACTGCAAAAAACGGAATTCCTCTCCAGGTTGTTGTAAAGATCAGGGTTCCTCTTGCAAGACTGCCTGTGGAAAACCAGGAGATCCGTTCATGAATCAGGCCGGATTTCATCAGTAAATCGTTGATCACACCGGTTTGTCCGGTAAACATATAGCTGAATATTAATGCTACCAGCATTCCACCGAATGCCCATGGTGAAAAAACGATCATACGGTAAAACTTCCGTCCCTTAAATTCTGTATTCATAAGAAGTGCTACCAGAAGCCCCAGAATACACTGGAAGAATACGTTAAAAAAGGTCCAGATTACTGTATTGTTTAATGACTTATAAAACAGCGGATCAGAAAACAGCTTAACGTAATTATCCAGTCCTACGAAGCCATAATCTTTTGGTCTGGTTAAGATATAATGATGAAAGCTGTTATAGAATGTTTTAAAAATAGGGTAAAACATAAAAATGACAATGACTGATATTGAGGGCAGTACCATCAGATACGGTATGGTACGTATATTAATAAACCTCTTTTCTTTTTTTTGCTGCATGTTCTCCTTCCCTTCCCCATCGTGCTTGTAAGATATGTAAATTATATAAACATAAAAAAGAACGCACCATTGCCATATTGACTAATAAATGCGTTCTTCTCTCATCGTAATGGACATACATTTCATTTTATTGCGATTTTATTTCTAATTTAGTTCTTGTATTTCAAGTATGTCTTTCATATTGAAAACTTTTAGTCTGTGATCCCATATTTTTTCATTTTTCGCCATAGCGTAGTCGGGCTGATTCCCAGCTCCTTTGCGGTTGCATTACGGTTTCCGGAGTTTTTTAACAAGGTATTTCTCAAAAGGATTTCATAGGCATCCATGGATTCTTCTTTGACTGCCAGGTTTCCCTCTTCAAAAACTTCATCCGGGTACATTTCCTGCAAAAGGTCTTCCACGATATGTTTTTTGATGGTACGCTTCTCAATGGTAAGCACCATTCGTTCAATAAATCGTTCAATCTGCAGCGCACTTCCGCACCAGTTATACGTTTTTAGATATTCCATGGCTTCATCGGTTAAAACCTGAAATCTGGAATACCGCTGGGTATATCGTTTTAAATAAAGGTTTACAAAGTTCACCACATCCTCCCTTCTCTCAGAAAGGGGCGGCAGCCTTAAAACCAGGCCGGAAAAAATATAGTAGAAGGTAAATGTAACCGTATCGTTTTTTCTCATTTGTAAAAGGGATTCTGTGGAAGTAACAATTAACCTTACATCCAACAGCTTTATTTCTCCGTTCCCCAGCTGTACTCCTGTATTTTCCCTGATAAACCGGCACAAGGCTGACTGTGTGCTGGCTGCGGCAAATCCGATCCCTGTAATAACCAGGGTTCCTCCGTTGGCCTTTTCAAGTGCACCAATAACCCTCTGGCTGTTCCGTCTTTCGTCCCCGCTACCAAATAACAGCTCCATCTGCCTTTCCTGAGACAGCCCTACCATACTGACCATCACATAAGGACCATTCTTACGGAGACTGTAATTATGAATTCCCTGACAAAGGCTTTCCCTGTCATCTCCAGTCTGTCCTTCTATCATCAGCGGCGTGTTGGACTGGGAATAGAGCTTTGCCTGCTCAATGAGCCTGGACATCTTCTCAGAGGTATAGCAGATATCTCCAAAGTTTCGGTAAGCTACAAATCCGCCTCTGCGTTCCGCCTCCTGAATGGCATAATCAATTTCATCATTCCGGCTTATTTTCTTTAATGATAAATAGGCACCGGTGATCTGATCATCAACCATAATGGGGGATAAAATCATAACCATAGCCCGTCCATTTACATTGAGAAATGAAGAAAAGCTTTCTCTTGGACTGTTGAGTACCTGATGAATCAGATCCGTATTAATGTCCTTAATAATATCTTTTACATTATTACCAAGTACCTCTTCCTGGCCTTTATTTAATATACCTTCCGTAATCCGGTTCATCATTACTATCGTCCCGGTACTGTCAATTTGAATCAGTCCATTAAACATGCTGTCTAAAAGAGAATTCACTTTGGATTCATTGCGGCGTTTTATCTCATTGTTAGAGAAAAGAGTCTCTGCCTGGCTGATGGCAATCCTGACGGATTCCTCTGTGGATTCCACCGGCAGGACAGGAATATTCAAATATCCAAATTGCCTGAGGATATCCTGAGCACCGATCAGCATATCCGCCCCCCATGTCTCCACTTCTTTGAACATACTTTCTTTTTCCTCTATGGAGGTGTAATAAAAAGTTTTAATTTTTGCATGAAATAAAGTTTCAAAATGGACTGTATCGCAAAACATGCTCTTCAATCCGATAATTCCAATGACAGGGCATGTATCCTGTATCATTTCCTTGGCTTTTAATATTGCAAGCCCAATCTCCTGTGCAGTCCAGACGATATCCACAACCGGAATATCCACTGTATAGCGGATTCTCTCAGCCTGAGTCCCCCTGGCAACAATCACACTGGCTCCCATTTTAACTGCTTCTTTCGCATCTGCCTCAACATTCTCGTTTAATGTTCTTTTACAGATAATCACATTGGAATGGTCTTTACAAAGCTCACCTGCAATCTGTAAAAGCTCAATATTGGGCAATAACATCGCTATCCCCGGCATTTTGTCTCCTCCCTGTGTTGTTCCCCCCAGAATATTATAAGTATCATACCATGCCCTGCAGCCGTAAACAAATAAAATAACAGACTTTCCCGTTATTAAAATTTTATACTCATGTCCCTTGTCATACCTCCTCCCATTATGTTAAAATAAAACCGTTGCGCTTATATAAGTTCAAAATTGGTTGAACGTTTCTACCAACTACCTCAATAGTTGACTATAAGGGTTAGAAGGAAAAAGGAGTGATGTTCATGAAGGAAGCTTCAAAAAATTACGATGTGATCATCATCGGTGCAGGCCCTTCCGGTATTTTCTGCGCTTATGAACTGATCGATAAAAAACCGGATTTAAAGATCCTGATGATTGAAAAGGGCCGTCCGATTGAAAAACGTACCTGCCCCAAACGTACAACCAAAGTATGTGTAGGCTGCAAACCATGCTCCATCACCACTGGCTTTGCAGGTGCAGGAGCATTTTCAGACGGTAAATTATCCTTATCTCCTGACGTAGGAGGTAATCTTCCTGAAATACTGGGATATGATAAAACCGTGGAACTGTTAAAAGAATCTGATAATATTTATTTAAAATTCGGCGCAGATACCAATGTATACGGTGTTGATAAGCAAAAGGAGATCCAGGAGATCCGCCGCAAAGCCATAAACGCCAATTTAAAACTAATTGAATGCCCCATCCGCCATCTGGGTACGGAGGAAGGCTATAAAATCTACACCCGTCTTCAGGAACATTTACTGGAACAGGGTGTGGAGATGGAATTTAATACCATGGTTAAAGACATCATTATCGAGGATAATCAGGCTAAGGGAATTATCACAGATAAGGATGAGATCTATGAGGCCCCTGAGATCGTTTCTGCCATCGGCCGCGAGGGATCTGACTGGTTCAGCCATATCTGCGGAAATCATGGAATTGAGACAAAGGTGGGAACTGTTGATATCGGAGTTCGTGTTGAAGTCAGAGATGAAGTAATGGAATTTTTAAATAAGAATCTCTATGAAGCGAAGCTTGTTTATTACACTCCAACCTTTGATGATAAGGTACGTACTTTCTGTACCAATCCTTCCGGAGAGGTAGCCACAGAATATTACGAGAACGGACTGGCAGTTGTCAATGGACACGCATACAAGTCCCAGGAATACAAAACCAATAACACCAATTTTGCAATCCTGGTATCCAAGAACTTTACCAAGCCATTTAAAACACCGATTGAATACGGAAAACATATCTCACAGTTAAGCAACATGCTGTGTGACGGCAGGATTCTGGTACAGACCTTTGGAGATTTCCAGAGAGGAAGACGTACCACAGAAGAGCGCTTATGCCGCAACAATATTATTCCAACCTTAAAGGATGCGGTTCCAGGCGATTTATCCCTGGTATTCCCTCACAGAATTATGGTTGATATTAAGGAAATGCTGCTTGCCCTTGATAAGGTTACACCTGGTATCGCAAGCGACGAGACGCTTCTTTATGGTGTGGAAGTTAAATTCTACTCCAATAAAGTGGTTGTTAACAGTGATTTCGAAACCAGCGTGCTGGGGCTGCGCGCCATCGGAGATGGTGCTTCCGTGACACGGGGGCTTCAGCAGGCCTCTGCCAATGGTATCAGCGTTGCCAGAAGTATTTTAAGTAAGTTAAATTAAAGTGCAAAAAGGGGGGATACAATACTAACGTAAGTTGGTTTTGTATCCCCCCCCTTTTTTATCTTTCGTAATATGAATCAATGTTAAACATTATTAATTTTTCTTTTTATCTCCCTCACCAACTCAGGTACTCTAACCTTATTGCGTTGTTCCCTTGTTTTTCGATTACCTGTTCTTTCATTTCTTGCCACTCTTAACCCTCCTTAAAAATGTCAATACTCTTTAAGGAGGGAATTGCGCCATACTTACCAATCAGATAATTCTTTTCGTAACTCTCATCCTTTCTGATTCTGGTCCCATCTTCATTTACAAAATCCGCGAGTGAATATAAGGTGGATATTCCTTCATGACTTTTTTCAGTAAACCAAATTTCATCTCGTCTAAGCAATTGATTTGATAACTGCCAGGTATCATGTGTTGTAAATACCAACTGTGCATGATTTACATTTATCTGCGGATTTAAAAATGTAAGAATGAAATTTCTTACCAGTAGTGGGTGTAACCGTGCGTTTAATTCATCTATAAAGAATATGCTTCCTTTATTGATTACTTCCTGTATCTCTGGATATAAAGCAAACATTTTTAAAGTTCCTGCTGATTCCAAATACAATGGAATCTCTGCCATTTCATCCGAGTCTATCTTTTTATGAAGTGCATTAATTTTATATTTACCTTCTTTTGAGTCTCCCTCTGCCGAAATCTTTTCAACACGAAAGTCTTTAATGTTTTCATCAAAAGATGCAAAAAATTCAACTACTCTCTTTTGTACGTTTTTATCTTCTACGAATTCTTTTGGCAATCTTTTCGACATAAAAAAATTGGTAATCACATCTCCAAAATCAGCAAATTGATTTGCAAAAAACCAATCACGAATTGCTTTACATTTTGCAATCTTTAATTTGGCTCCCAAGGACACAATCAGAACCTGTTTTTCTAAAGCAACTTCTATATTCTCTCTGCTATTCTTTGGAATACCAATAAGATCCAAAGTATCCTCTGAACGATAAAATACAGGGCTATATTTTCTGGCTGTTTTTGCTTTTACATTTAACCATTCTTCTGTAATACCTACTTTACCAATGCAGAACCCATAGTTATATGATTTTTCCGTTTTATCACCAGGTATTGTAAAATAGACTTCAAAGCTGGATTCTACATTTTCTGAATTACTGTCAAGCAAAAATGGGGTGGGTCTATACTCTGTAAATTTTTCTTCTTCGTCACCGTACTTAAATGATTCTACTATATATTCTGTCATGTATTCAAATGCATTGTAGACATTTGACTTACCACTTGCATTTGCACCATAAATTGCTGCAACAGGAAGAATTTTTTCACTGCCAATGCAAACAACACGTTCTGAAAACTCAGTCATTTTGGCTGCTGAAAGGTCTAATGTAGCTTCGTCTCTGAAGGATTTATAATTTTTAAAATTAAACTGTATTAACATGATATTTACCTCACCTTCTTTTCTACCTTTTATTATACCCGGTTTTTATATATAATCAACATTAAAGTGTGATATTATCTCATTTAAATGTATATTGTTTTGTTTAAAAAAAAGGAGCATTGCCTCTGATATGAAATCATAGAGATTTCACATCATTTCGCAATACTCCCTTTTATTATTCTGAAAGTTTTAGATAAGTCCAAGCTTTTTCATCGCATAAGCCACTCCGTCATCTTCCACATTCTTTGTATAGAAGGTGGCATACGGCTCCAGCTCCACGCTGTGGTGTCCCATTAAGATACAGTTCTTTGCATATTCAAACATAGATAAATCATTGGTGCTGTCACCGAATACGTATGTATCGGAAAGTTCCACTCCATAATGCCTGATTACTTCCTCGATGGCAGTCGCCTTAGAATGTCCTGCCGGAACACATTCGTAAAATCCGCCGCCCCGGTTAATAATATCAAAATCCAGTCCCAGTTCTCTGGCAAAGCCCTTCATATCACTTTGTTCATCTTCCATAACGCAGAATTTATCAAAGTCATAACCGTCGTCATCCCAGCTGAGCGGAGAACAGTTTCCCTCCGAAGCTACATGCTCCTTCATGATTCTGACCTTTTCGATTCGTGATTCCTCTTTATTAAAATAGCAGCTTTCTGATCCCTCTAAGATCCCGTCAAGACCGTATTTCACAATCATTTTCTTAATTTTAATGCCCGTTTCATGAGGAATTGAGGCAGAATAAATCACGTCATTCCCAGCCACAATCCGTGTCCCGCAGCCGCAGCAATAGCCGTCTACCTCCAGGAGAGACCGAATGGGCCCGGTGAGGCAGTAGGTGCGTCCGGAATTAATAAATACCAGATGCCCTGCCTCTCTCGCCCGCTCAATGGCCTGCTTTGCGCTTTCCGGCACATTCCGGTTAATTTCCGAAAACAGAGTACCGTCAATATCAAAAAACAGGGCTTTTCTCTTTCCTGTCATCGGTCACCTCGAAAACAGATGGTACCGGTGGCTTCATCCATACTTTCTACAATCGCAAGTGATTCTACCCGGATTCCTTCTGAACGAAGGTGGTCTCCGCCGGGCTGAAATCCCTTCTCAATGACAATACCTGCGCCTACCAGCTCAGCACCGGAATCTTTTACAATCGCTGCAAGTCCCTCCAGTGCTTTGCCGTTGGCTAAGAAATCATCTATGAGCAGAACCTTGTCGCCTGCACCTATGAACTCCCTGGATACCATTACATCATAGGTTCTTCCATGGGTGAAGGATTCTACCTGAGTGGTATAAACGTCTCCGGCGATATTCTTCGTCTTGGATTTCTTGGCAAATACGACTGGAACATCAAAATACTGAGCTACAATACAGGCGATACCGATACCGGAGGCCTCAATGGTCAGGATTTTGTTCACTTCTTCATCTGCAAATCGTCTCTTAAACTCTTTTCCGATCTCCACGAACAGCTTAATATCCATCTGGTGATTTAAAAAGCTGTCTACTTTCAGTACGTCACCGGACTTAATCTTTCCGTCCTTCCGTATTCTATCCTTTAAAAGCTGCATAAAGGTTCCCCCTATGGTATGTGATTTATTGGGTAATCTTAGCGTTTTCCTTTAAGAAATCCAGTACTTTATTGCTGATGATATAATCATCTACTTCATACTGTCCTGCTGCCTGGATCATGCTGTCTACACTTTCGTAGCCCATCTTCTGTGCTACATCTGTGCGGTCATCATCACTCACTGTGATTCCCTCTTTTTCAGCAATGGCATTTAATACCAGTCTCTGCTTTACGATTCCCTCAGCCTGAGTTTTCACTGTGTTTCTGAAGTCTTCTTCCTTCATTCCGGTAAAAGCTGTAATAAAGGACGCAAAATCCATGCCATAGGCGGCTGCCTGATTGGTATATCTTGCTACTACGTTCTCAACATTGGCATCAATGGCTTCCTGATTAGCCTCAACTGTGGAGTTTGCTAAAACTGCATCGTAAATATTGCTCTTTACAGTCTGATCAGCCTGATCATTCTTATTCTGGAGAAGAGTGGTTTTCTTATCTTCCTTATATTCGTCAACTGTTTTAAACTTTGTATTCTCCTGAACAAATGCATCGTTTAATTCAGGGGTCTGCTTTTCTTTAATTGTATTAACGGTTACTTCGAATACAACAGGTTTACCTGCCAGATCCTTGTTGGTATATTCCTGAGGGAAAGTGAGGTCTAAAGAGAGCTTGTCTCCTTTTTTAGCGCCGATGATACCCTCTTCAAATCCAGGAATAAACTGATTGGCTCCGATGGTTAAATCATAGCCCTGAGCAGTGCCGCCGTCAAATGCTGTACCATCTTTCTTTCCAACAAAATCGATGTTTACAACGTCACCGGACTGTACAGCACGATCTACTTCAACGTCTTTTTCATGAGCTGCCAGATCACTCTGGATTGCCTGCTGTACTTCTTCATCGGTCACTTCTACAGTGTCTCTTTTTACTTCTATGCCTTTGTAATTTCCCAGTGTAATGGTTCCGTTATCCACTTTTGATAAATCTACAGAGGGAACAGTTTCCTGTGCAGAGGATTCGGTAGCTTCTGTTGTTTCAGGTGCTGCTGTTGTCGTCTCAGCTGCCGGTTTTTTAGAACAACCGGTCATAATTGCGGCGGCAACAAGACCGCACATACATACATTTAAAAATTTTCTCATAATACAATCCTTTTTCCTTCTAAAATTATATAACATATTCGTACCGCTTCCTGTCAGTTATACCATATCAGGCACAGTAAAAAAAGCACTTTCCGGAAATTAACAAAAATTTCAAAATTCCGTTATTATTTGTAAAATGCCTTGAATGCCTTATATGTATTATAAACATCCAATTTGGAAGAAAGCTCGAATGGGGAATGCATGGAAAGGATGGGCACTCCTAAATCCACTACATCAACATCCATGGCAGCTACATACTTGGCTATGGTTCCGCCGCCGCCCTGGTCAACTGCTCCCAATTCACCGATCTGCCAGTATACGCCTTCCTTCTCCATCATGGCAATCACCTTAGCCATAAGCTCTGCGCTGGCATCATTGGATCCTGCTTTTCCCCTGACACCGGTGTACTTTGTCAGAACACAGCCTTTATTCAGATAGCAGGCATTGCGCTCTTCGTAAACAGAAGCAAAGGTAGGATCATAAGCCGCATTCACGTCAGATGATAAACACATGGAGTTGCGCAGAACCGATCTGACATTTGCATGAGCCACTTCTGCCAGATCCTCAATAAAATGAAGAACAAAATGGGAGTTTAATCCGGTATTTCCGTCAGAACCCACCTCTTCTTTGTCAGCCAGTATGGTAAGTGTGGTGTATTCCGGTTTCACTGCATCGATTTCCGCCATAAGAGCGGTATAAGCACATACCCGGTCATCCTGTCCATATGCACCGATGATGCTTCGATCCAGACCTACATCGCTGGCTTTCTGTGCCGGTACCATCTCGATCTCAGCCCGTAAGAAATCTGCTTCTGTAATACCAAAACGGTCGTTTAATAGCTTGAGAGCCATCAGTTTTACCGGCTCTTTGATTTCAGCATCGTCATTAAAAGGCAGGGATCCGATTACTACATTCAGTTCTTCTCCCTTCAGTCCGTCTCTTAACTTTCTCTCATTCTGGTCTGCTGCCAGATGGGGAAGTAAATCTGTAATGCAAAAGACTGGATCTCCTTCTTTTTCACCGATGTTGACTTCGATGATTTCTCCGCTCTTCTTAATAATTACACCATGCATGGATAATGGAGTAGTGGCCCACTGGTATTTGCGGATTCCGCCGTAATAGTGAGTTTTAAAGTAGGCGAGATCGTTTTTCTCGTAAACAGGATTGGGTTTTAGATCAAGTCTGGGGGAATCAATATGGGCACCGTTAATGCGGATTCCTTTCTCAAGCCCCTGTGTTCCAAAGGTGGTGGCAAGAATTGCCTTTCCTCTGTTCACCTGGTATACCTTGTCTCCCGGGCGGTAGCTCTTTGATGAGTCGAACGGGACATAGCCCTGCATCTCCAGCATGGCAACGGCCTCTCTTACACATTCACGCTCTGTCTTACCGTTATCAAGGAATCTTTTATATCCCTGGCAAAACATCTCTGCCTCTTCTGTCTGTTCCGGCGCTTCTTTTCCAATATGGGGAAATTTAAATGTCAATTCATCCTGAAGCTTTTGTCCAATTGTTTTATCCATGGTAAATAATCCTCCGTTGTTATTAGGGCTTAGCCCTGTTAATGAGTCATTGACGGACAAATTGTCTCACTGTCTAATACCAGCGTAAACGGTCCGTCGTTTAATAATGATACTTTCATATCTGCACCAAAGCTGCCGGTTTGCACCCTTCTTACGTAATTGGCAAAACGGGAAGCTGTGTATTCATAAAGATGGTTCGCCAGCTGGGGAGAGCCTGCTTTATCAAAGCTGGGCCGGTTTCCTTTTTTGCAGTCTGCGTAAAGTGTAAACTGACTCACTACCAGAATCTCTCCATCCACCTGAGATAAGGATAGATTCGTCTTCCCGTTTTCATCAGCGAAAACTCTGAGTTTGCAAATTTTGTCCACCATCTTATCCGCAATCTCTTCTGTATCGGTATCCGAAACTCCTAACAGAAGAAGAAAGCCTTTCCCTATTGAGCCGGTTTCCTGTCCATCTACGGTGACTGCAGCATGGGCGACCCGCTGTAAAACAATCCTCATATGTGCTCTCCTGTCTATTTTAATACCAGCTGCAGATATTCCAGCAGACTTTCAGTAGCAGCTTCCCGGTAAATGATCTCCCGCGCAAGAATCGGGTAATCTGTAATAATGTTATCCACTCCCAGCATCTTCATGCGTTCCATCTCACTTTTCCCGTTTACAGTCCATGCATGAACTGCCTTACCTTTTTCATGGGCAGCCTCCACCAGCCGTTCATTGATGAAGCTGGAGCGAAGGCTGATAAAATCGATGGAATCACTGGAATAAAAATCCCCATACGCCG
This sequence comes from Lacrimispora xylanisolvens, assembly GCF_002934545.1. GTDB lineage: Bacteria > Bacillota > Clostridia > Lachnospirales > Lachnospiraceae > Lacrimispora > Lacrimispora xylanisolvens. The sequence continues at coordinate 112,282 of NZ_PTJA01000001.1, read as the reverse complement.
CAGAAATAATATATCCGGTCCGGATCTGGGGATCCGCCTTTTTGATTCTGACCAGATAGGAGAACCGGGTAGATGTGACCACGCACTGCTCTTCCATCTGATATTCTTCAATCAGCTGCATCACTTTATCGGGCAGGTTACTGTCCTCCCCCATGTTTTTAATCTCAATATTTAAATTGATCTTCCCTTTGCAGTATTCCATGACTTCCTTTAAAGTCGGGATACGTTCCTCTTTATATTCATCGGAAAACCAGGAACCTACATCTAACTTCATCAGATCGTCAAAATCATAAGAGCCTATGCTGCGGTTCACACCGGCTACCCGGTTTAGTGTATAATCATGCCCCAGCACCACAATCCCGTCCCGTGTTTCCTGGACATCTATCTCTGCATAATCGGCCAGATCATTCACTGCCTTATGAAGGGCTGCCATGGTATTCTCCGGTGCTTCATTGGAACTGCCGCGGTGAGCCGTAATCTGTATCTCACTCAGCATATCTCCGGTGATAACCGAACCGTTTCTCAATACATAGAAGAGGGACATCAGGCAAAGCGCCGATGCTGCTGCCATAATAATGCCTGCTGTCTTCCGGTTTCCAAAAGGCTTGCCCTCATAACCGATGGCTGCCGCCTTTCTGGTAATCCTGCTGTTAAAGCGGAAATACTGAACACTGACTGCCCCGTATTTGCCTACAGCCAGAAGCATACTGGAAATGAATATAAGCACCAGTTCGATCCAGTCACAGGCTGCCGGCAGTACAGCAAGTGCCAGACGGTTATCTGTAAATAAGGTGACTGCAATGGCAGTAATCAGCACACAGAATCCGTAAAGCATCCAGAGTGCAAGAATGGCAAGCCCGTAGTAACAGAACATCAGAGGAAGAACCTCAAATATTCTTCGTCTCAAAAGCCACCAGCTTTTTAAATAGCCGTCCCGAAACCGCTTTTGTTCCACCATACAGGCATGAAACGTATAAAGTCCCGGAAGCACAATGAGCAGAAGTATCAGGATCACTGCTGCCAGAACCATGCGGCCCAATGGCTGTCTCAGGATTTCAGTAGTAACGAAATTAATGGGTTTTACATGGGTAAATACCCGGTAAATCAGATATACATTGGTTATAAAGTAATCTGCCAGAACCAGAAGTCCCAGCTGCCAGTTTTTCCGGCGAATCTCATCCAGAAGTTTTGATAAGCCTCCTGCCAGAATCTGCCACAAATTCAGCTTTCTGAAATAAAAAGCCCCCTGATACAATGTAATCAGACAGCCCGCTTCCAAAAGCAGCACTATGATTCCAAGAATCAGAAGAACTGCAATGGTCACTGCTGTCCATGGCTTTATCAGAAATAAACCGATGTTTGACACAGTTAAATAGCTGTAATCTGCCATTTTAAGCGCAAACTTCAGACCTGCATTCAGTGCAAGCAGATACAGAGGAGTTGTGATCAGACGAAACAGCAGCGTGAAGATAAAACCATTCCTCTGATTATATTTGAGAATCTTAAATGTGTCTTTTGTTAATGTGCCCATAGAACAACCTTCTTTTTATGAAGTTAAAAAACAGCCTTAAGCGAGTGGAATCGTCAAGGCTGTACCCTTTTTTCATCATTCTTCCTCTGCTTTGCTGTCCCCGCCGTCCGGTATGGGCTTTTGTGCTTCACTCAATTCCAGAATGGCCTGATTCAAAGAAAACATCTTCTTATCAAGCATATTCACCACATCTGCACATGCTTTTAACTCCTGCTGCAGATATGCCGGCGCATTGCCTTCAAACTTGTAGTAAATCTTATGCTCCAGACTTGCCCAGAAATCCATGGCAACCGTTCTGATCTGAACCTCCACTTTGGTGTCAACCGGCCCGTCTGTGAGATAGATGGGGATGGTCACTACCATGTGGTAGCTCTTATATCCATTGGGTTTTGGATTCTCAATATAATCCTTTACATAAAGGACTGTTACATCACTTTGCTTTGTTATCATCTCCGCAATCTGATAAATATCTGAAGTAAACGAGCAGATAATCCGTATTCCTGCAATATCGTTTAACTTTTCCACCATATTATCGATGGTCACATCGTATCCGTACCGTTTTAATTTTTTAACAATACTGTCCGGTGTCTTAAGCCTTGACTTGATGTGCTCAATGGGGTTGTAATTATAGATATGCACAAACTCATTGTTGAGTATCTCTATTTTTGTATTAATTTCCCTTAATGCTGAGTCATACAAAAATATGACGGATTTCCACTGGTCAACCTGATCAAATGATTTGGGAATATTCATTCCACATTCCCCCTCTCCCTGGTAACCTGTCTGGGTCAGTGAGACAGGGGCAGCCCAATAGACAGCCCCTGCTACTTCTTTTACAGTATACCATAGAAACCCGATATTTTATATTGTTTTTCCCCAGTTTCTAAAATTTTAATCCTTTTAAAAGACCGGAGAGTCCGGTAAAGGCACTTCCTTCTTCTTTGTAATCAAAAATCTCTTCTGCCTCTTCTTCATCAGCCTCCACCGCTTTCATGCTTAAACTGATCTTATTATCTGCAGTTGAGATGATTTTAACCTTCACAGTCTGTCCTTCTTTTAAAACTGCTCCCGGATGTTTGATTCTCTGATTGCTGATCTGGGAAATGTGAAGAAGACCGGAAAGACCGTTTTCCAGATTAATAAATGCACCGTAATCCTTTATGGTATCAACCGTTCCTTCCATCACCGCTCCAGCCTGGCATTTGGCAATTTTCCTGCTGGTTTCTTCTTTTTGTTTTAACAATGCAGGTTCTTTTCCAGACAGAACCAGCTTGCGGTTTTCTTCATCGGCAGTAATAACAGTAACATCGATGGTCTTCCCGCTGAATTCTTCCAGATTTTCCACATATTCCGCAGCCAGCTTGGACGCCGGGATAAATCCGCGGATTCCTTCCAGGTGAACCACAACTCCGCCTTTTACAACCTCAGCAACCTTCACCTTTATGATGGTGCGTTCTTCCATCATGGTCTTTAACTTCTCCCATGCTGCCTGATCGTTTTGAAGCTTTCTGGAAAGGAGAATATTTCCTTCCCCATCATCGGTTTTAATCACAGTTGCAGTGATTTCATCTCCCATATGAATTTCCAGAAGTGGGTTGTATTCAGGATCACTGCTTAAATCTTCCTTGTTTATAATTCCTTCTGCATAATATTTTAAATCCAGAAAGACCTGGTCTTCGGTGACACGGATTACTGTTCCTGTAATTGTATCGCCTTCTCTGACCCGTTTAAAGGATGCCTCCAGCTCTGCAGCGTAGTCATCCATGGTCTCCACATGCTCCTCTAAAACGGCGTCTGTCTTCATCTCTTCTTCCATAACAATTCCTCCATTCATAAAATACCTTATTTCAGGCATAATCTAAGTATATATTTAACACATCCCGCCCGATATTTCTATAGTTTTATCAGGAAAAATATGTTATATTTTAAGAAATATACATACCTGCCGGAATCAGATGATCCGGCTTTGTAATAGAAAGGACAAACATGATGAAAGACATAATGGACCTGCATACACATACCGTGGCCAGCGGACACGCATACAGCACCTTGTATGAAATGGTAAGATCGGCCTCTGAAAAAGGGCTGGCTCTCATGGGTTCCACCGACCACGCACCAAAAATGCCAGGAACATGCAACGAATTTTATTTTATTAATTTTAAAGTGATCCCGCGAACGCTCTTTGGAATTCATATTCTTATGGGAGCAGAGCTAAATATACTGGATTATACCGGCCGGATCGACTTAAGAGAAGGCATTCTTCAAAATCTTGATTACACCATTGCAAGCATACACGAACCCTGTTATAAAAACGGAACAATGGCACAGAATACCAGTGCCTGTGTGGGTGCCATGGAAAACCCATATGTGAAAATTATCGGTCACCCGGATGACAGCCGTTTTCCAATCGATTACGATACCCTGGTTGCCGCTGCGGCAAAAAACCATACCCTTTTGGAAGTCAACTCCAGTTCTCTCCACCCATTAAGTCCACGAAAGAATGCAAGGGAAAACTATATGGTAATGCTGGATCTATGCCGCCGCTACGGAGCATCCGTTATTATAAACAGTGATGCCCACATTGAGGCTGACGTAGGAAATCACGCCCGCGCATTGGAGCTTCTTGAGGAGATTTCATTTCCGGAGGAGCTGGTTGTAAACAGTTCCATTGACCGGCTGCTCCCTTATATTCCCAAGCTGGAGGCTTATTTATGATTAACTTCCTGAACCTGGAATATTTTCTGGCTGTTGCGGAAGAATTAAATATTACAAGGGCCGCCAAGCGGCTTTATATTTCCCAGCAGTCTTTAAGCAACCATATTTCCAATATGGAGAAAGAATTTGATGTTCAGCTCTTTAACCGCACCATGCCCCTGACACTGACCTATGCAGGCCGCGCCTTAAAGATCCGTGCCAAAGAACTCCTGGATTTAAAGGATGAAACATACCGGCAGCTGGCAGATATTAAGGATTTCACCATTGGTCAGCTCTCCATTGGTGTATCTCATACCAGAGGACGCTTTCTTCTCCCCGTTATTCTTCCCGCTTTTCAGGAGAAGTTTCCCAATATTGAACTTCATCTGGTAGAGGGGAATTCGTTTGAATTAAGCAATGCTCTGATCCATGGAGAGATCGATCTTATGATTGACCTTCTTCCATTTAAAGCTGAGAATGTAGAAACAGTACCCATCTGCGAGGAGGAAATTCTTCTTGTTGTTCCGGATCAGATATTAGACCGCTATTTTGCAGGCAGACAGGAATCAGTCAAAAAGGAACTGGAATCCAATGCAGATGTTACCCTGTTAAAGGATTGTCCCTATCTGCTCATTAATAAAGGAAACCGGGTACGCACCATAGCCGATGAGATATTTGAGGAAGCACAGCTTACCCCCAATATTCTTCTGGAGACAGAAAATATTGAAACAGTTCTCGCCCTGGCTTCCAAAGGAATGGGTATTACCTTTTATCCTAAGATGTTTATGTCCGGAAACCAGGATGGCTCCGGTTCCGTTATGAAAAAAACCGGATTAAATTACTTTTCATTAAATTACATGCGAAGCCATGGCATCCTCGCTTTTGGATGCCACAAGGGCAGATACCTGTCCCAGGCTACAGAAGAATTTATCCGCATTGCCAGGGAAAATATATAGATTTTAACTGCAGATTGACAAACGGAGCATAATCCTATATTATTAAATAGTAACGATTATTACTATAATTATTATTTATAGAAAGGGAGCGGCCATGAAAACATTAAAGTACAGCCGTCAACGGGAATCTATTAAGACCTGCTTAATGGCGAGACACGATCACCCCACTGCCGACGCCTTATACACATCGATTCGCGAAGAATTTCCCAATATCAGCCTTGGTACCGTTTATCGGAATTTAAACCTTCTGGTGGAACTGGGAGAAATTCAGAAGCTGACCTGTGGAGACGGTGCCGACCACTTTGATGCGGATACATCACCGCATTATCATTTCGTATGCAGGAATTGCGGGCAGGTGTATGATTTGCCTATGGAACCCATGGACAGTATTAATCAACTGGCTCAAAAACATGCGGAGGGCCAGATAGACAGTCACAAGATTTATTTTTACGGTACTTGTAATGATTGTTTGGAAAATAATTGAGAAATTCTCTTGACATAAGACAAATCTTGTGGTAACTTAATATCAGTAATCATTATTGTTATTGATTGCCAACATATAACAAAAATAAAAATTAAAATAAAAGGAGACATGAGATCATGAAAAAATGGGTTTGTACAGTATGCGGTTATGTTCACGAAGGAGACACAGCTCCGGAATTCTGTCCAGTATGTAAAGCTGGTTCTGAGAAATTTAAGTTACAGGACGGAGATATGTCCTGGGCCTGCGAGCATGAGATTGGTGTAGCTCAGGGTTCTCCAGAAGATATCATGAAGGATTTAAGAGCAAACTTTGAAGGGGAATGTACTGAAGTAGGTATGTACCTTGCTATGTCCAGAGCTGCTCACAGAGAAGGCTATCCTGAAATCGGCTTATATTATGAAAAAGCTGCTTTCGAAGAGGCTGAGCATGCTTCCAAGTTTGCTGAATTATTAGGTGAATGTGTAACCTCCAGCACAAAGAAAAATCTGGAATTAAGAGTAGTAGCTGAAAATGGTGCAACAGCAGGCAAATTTGATCTTGCAAAACGTGCAAAAGCATTAAACTTAGATGCAATCCATGATACCGTACATGAGATGGCAAAAGATGAAGCACGTCACGGAAAAGCATTCAAGGGCTTACTGGAAAGATACTTCGGCTAATCCATTTTCAAAAGGAGGGTTTTACGATGTCTAAATATGCGGGTACAAAAACAGAACAGAACTTAAAAGATGCATTTGCAGGCGAATCCATGGCAAGAAACAAGTATACATTCTACGCGTCTGCTGCTAAAAAAGCCGGTTATGAGCAGATGGCTGCTTTATATCTGGAAACTGCTGACCAGGAGAAAGAACATGCCAAGATGTGGTTTAAAGAACTCCATGGCATTGGCACTCCGGCAGAAAACCTTGCAGACGCTGCAGAGGGTGAAAACTATGAGTGGACCGATATGTATAAAAGAATGGCAGAAGAAGCCAGAGCAGAAGGATTCACTGAACTTGCACTGAAGTTTGAATTCGTGGGCAAGGTAGAGGCAGCTCACGAAAAGAGATATTTAAAACTGCTGGATAGCCTGAAAAATGATAAAACCTTTAAGGGAGATGCTCCCCTTGGCTGGAAATGCCGCAACTGCGGTTATATCCATGAAGGTGTGGATGCTCCTGAGATTTGTCCGGTATGTGCTCATCCAAAGGCCTATTTTGAAAGAAAATCTGAAAATTACTAAAGCACTGCCATAAACTCTCCGTTATGGCAGGAACGGGGCAAAAGCCAAATGAATTTCATTCGTTTGACTTCTGCCCCGTTTTTTATTTCTACTCATCTATAGCTTTCTCGTCCACTGCTTTTCTGGCAAGCTCTTCATAAAACTTTGCCTGAGTCACATCTCCGGCTTGTTCATAACATCTTGCCAGTTTAAGAAGAGGGAGTTCTCTGGAATAACGAATATTCAGTTCACATTCTGTTTCATAAGCGGCATTATAAAACCAGATGACAGCCTCATTAAAATCTCCTGCCTCCATAAAATACTCCCCAACGTCATAGCAGACCTCTGAGCTCGCCTTGCCACAGGCAACATTTTTTAAGGCATTTTTTAAGATCTGGGTTCCATCCTTTTTAATCCGTCCGCATCTGGTCAGAACGCACTGAATGATTTTTAACTCTTCTTCTGCCCTGTCCTCTGACAGCAACCCGTTAAAATAATCTTCCGCTTCCAGAAAATCCTGGTCTTCTCCGGAAATAAACAGTTCTCTGGCGTACATGGAACGAAGCTTTTTAGAAAGAGGAACCCCTTTTCTGATCAGCTTGCTAAATATATCAAAATCCCGTTTGGAATGATTTCCTTCGGGCATATGTATGATTTCAATATCACTGTCAAATATAACAGGTTCTAAACGAATGGTTTCATGAACGGGGTCCATCCACTCAAACCTGCGGGTTCTTTTAAATAATTTGGGCCGGTACTCGCAGTCAAAGTTATAGGTTGTATTAAACTGAAGCTGATTGGTGTATTTCATCTGTACAATCTCTATTTCAGGCAGGATACACTGTTTTAAATCCATAAACCGTTTTCTGTTTTCTTCGTCAATGACCTCATCGGCATCTGCGGTGTAGATATAGTCCATCCCGGCTTTTTCAAAGGAAAAATTTCTTGCGGCTGCAAAATCATCCACCCAGGTAAAATCATAGATTTTGCAGCCGAACTGTGCTCCAATCTCTTTGGTTGCGTCTGTGGATCCGGTATCCACAAGAATTATCTCATCAGCCAGATCCTTCAGACTTGAAAGACAGCGGGCCAATACATTTTCTTCATTCTTTACAATCAGACATGCGCTGACAGTAATCATCGTCTTTGTACCTCATCTCTTTCTTTTTCTTAAAAGCAGGATAGTATCAGTTCAAATGTAACACGATACCCTTCTTTCAGACTGGCGATATCAACCCATTCCTGCCGGGTATGGGCTCCACCTCCCCTGACTGCGCCAAAACAGACGCTGGGAATTCCCTGTGACAGAGGAATGTTACAGTCTGTAGAGCCACATTGGTTTTTGGGTTCAGTACCTGTATGTTTTTTTAAAATTTCTGTCACCTTGCTGGTGATACGATCCTGTTTTACCGGATCAACACCACTGCTGCATGGACGTTCTCCTACCAGAATTGTGTTTACCTCCACCTGCTTTGAACGGTAACTTTCTGCCACCGCCCGAAAATGCAGATCCATAAATTCCAGATCTTCTCTGCTGTCAGATCGGAACTCATAAAGCATTTTGGCCTGCTGGGCTATGGTGTTGACTGAGGTTCCGCCCTGAATGGTTCCAACATTATAGGTGGTTTTTGTCTTTGTTTGAGGTACCTTTAATGTATAAAGAGTATCAATCATGGATGCCAGATAGGCAATGGCATTGCGGTTTCCAAAATTTGTAAAGGAATGACCACCTTCTGTCAATACCTCCACCTCATACCGCTTAGAGCCTACCGCATCTGTTGTAATATGATCCATATATCCGTCTATGGAATAGAACTCTCTGATTCGCCCTTCATATTCCTTAACAATCTGTCTGGAGCCTTTTAAATTGCCCAGCCCTTCCTCTCCTGCATTGGCTACAAGAAGCAATCCGCAGTCTGCTGGAGTAATCTTCTTATCCGCAATGTATTTGGCACACATAAGAAGTGTGCACAGATTAGCGGTATCGTCTCCAATGCCGGGAGCTTTTATCCTACCGGCTTCCACTACAACAGGAAGAGGTGTGGTATCGGGAAAAACCACATCTGTATGTGCCATAAATACCACTACGGGGTTATCCCTGGTACATCCAATTGGGTAAACCACATTCAGAGCGGAATCAATATAGACATTTTCTGCCCCCTGTCTCACCAGCCAGTCCCGGCAGAACTCTGCTCTTTTTTCTTCCTGATTGGAAGGCGCAGGTATTGTCCCAAGGTTCAGCAGAAGTTCATATGTCTCGCTGCTGTGTTCCTCAATATATTCCAGTATTTCCAATGATAAGTGATCCATTGTTCATCCCTCCGTTTTTATATATTCTATCACGTTTATCCGCTTTGTACAGCATGATTGAATATTTGAAGACAGAAAAAAAGTGCACAACTGTATCGATCAATTGTACACTTTTAAAAAATAATTCAGTTATTTTACACGGTTTTTAATGGAACCAATCTTTTCTATGATACATTCTACCTCATCACCTGCAGACAGAAATGCCGGGGGATTAAAGCCCATGCCCACCCCTTTTGGAGTTCCGGTGGATATAATGGTTCCCGCCTTTAAGGTCATGCCTCTTGATAATTCACTGATAATGTGACCGATCTGGAATATCATAAGTCCTGTATTGCTGTCCTGTCGCAGTTCTCCGTTCACCTTTGACTGAATGGAAAGCTCAGGCGGATAGGAAATGGAATTGGCTGTGAGAATACAGGGACCCATGGGCGTAAATCCGTCCAGGCTTTTTCCAAAATACCATTGCTTGTGGGCGGTCTGTATATTACGTGCACTCACATCGTTGATGATGGTATAACCAAATATATAATCTTCTGCCTTTTCCAGAGGCACATCCTTTGCATCTTTTCCAATGATAACTGCTAATTCAGCTTCATAATCCAGGCTGTCCACTATATCGCTATGACTTAATATATCACCATAAGGAGCAACTGCCTCATTCACTCTCTTTGAGAAATAGACTGCATGGTTTCTTTCCCCGTCAAACGCTTCTTTTTTATAACGCGCTGACTCCTCGGCATGTTCCATGTAATTAAGACCCAGACAGATAATATCCTGATCTGGTGTCAGAATCGGGGCCAGGAGGGTAACTTCTTTCATCATAGCTGCTCCAACGATGTTGCTGCTGTCAGGATCCAGCCCAGATGCGTGTTCAAGCAAGTCCCGTTCTGACTGGCTCAGTCCCTTTACAACTTCCAGCATCTCTCTGTATTCCATACCGAATGCCTTAAGAGGGAAAACCCACATCTCATCCCTGCTCACGACTCCGATATCTCTTCTACGGTCAACCTCGTAAGTAACTAATTTCATAAAATCCTCCTTCTACATGAACCATAACTCTTCCCTGGTAGTAGAGATCGCATCTGCTCCTGCGTTAAAAGCAGCCATAATATCCTTCTTGTCCGATATGAGTCCACCGGCAATGATGGGAATATTGGTGTATCTGCGGATCTCTTCCAGTGCTTTGGGCATTACTCCGGGCATGATCTCAACCATATCCGGATGGAAGGTATCAATCTGCTTTTTTGTCGTACTCATGGCAAGGGAATCGATAATAAACGTTCTCTGAATCCCGAACAATCCAAGTTCCACTGCCCGCTTTACAAGAAGCGGCTTCGTGCTGATGATACCATCAGCTAACGTATTTTCCTTGATGAAATCCACCACGATCTCTTTTGAATTAAGACCATGAGTCAGATCTGCATGTACCATAGCGTACTTTCCATGTTCTTTTATCTGCCGTACTATAGTTCCGATGTTTAAAATACTTCCGTACAGAACAAAAACGACCTGGCACTCTGATTCAAAACACCGTTTCAGCCCGCCTTCATCCTTTACTGCCGCAATCACCGGAGACGTCTCCAGCAGTTCTATTGCTTTCATTATTATCCCTCCGCACCCAAAAAACTATGGATCTTGTTCTACTTTATCAATCCTTACCATCACCGTCAAGAAAATTCTTCCTCTTTCTTTATTTTCTTTCAAAAATAAAGTCTCTTTTCAGTCTTTTTCTACCACTTACTGATTAAAATAAACCCCCGGCATTAGATGAGTATTCATAAGGATACTATGGGAGCAATTAAATTATGGCGAATGTCCAAAAGGGAAATCGCCGCCCGGCTCCATATCTGGAGCGCGGCAGCGATTTCCCTTTTTGTACGATCAACAGGATTTTTACTGGTGTACATCCGTCCAACTCCTGACAGGCACGGCAATGCGCGCAGGTGCATCAAGCGTCAGACAATTGGCATCCAGTTTTAGCTGCTCATAGTGATACATTAGTCTTCCAGCAATACCGATTCAATGAAATCCATTTGCTTCATAACGGAATAAATATCCTGGGGAAAGAAATAGGGGAAGCTTGACATATAAACGTGCCCCTGCTTTACCGCGGCAATACTTTCCCAAACAGGGTTGTTGGTCAAACCGACCTCGTCCAGGGAAACCTGATCCGAGAAAAACACATAATCCCCCACATATGCAGGCAAAACCTCCAGTGACACCTTCAGCCATTGATTCAGCCAGTTTCCTTCAGCTGACAACTCCTCCTCTACTTTTGGGGACATTTGAAAGCCCAACAGGTTATAAAGCGGAATGGATCCCCGGCCACTTGTGGTAATCCATACTTCGCCGCTGCCTGCGCCTTCCATAATCGTAACGGTTTTATCCGCCAGGCCTGCTTCTTCCAGCTTTTGGCGCAGTTCGGATATCCGCTTATCTAACGCTGCGATCAGTTCTTCCGCCTTGTATTGCTGATTGAGCAATTCACCGATCATCCGGGTGCGTTCGTAGATATCCATTCCGCTGGCGTCGACCAGCAGCGTGGGCGCAATTTTTGAGAACTTTTCATATAATTCCGGGCTGTATGTAATAATAACATCAGGCTCGGCCGCTATAACCGCTTCCATGTCTTCGGCATTGATACTTGATAGCCCTGCCAACGACTCATGATATGGAGTTTTTTCATATTCAATTCCGACATCCATAATGGCCGCCGGTTCTACGCCAAACGCAATCAGATCTCCTTCCATCAGCGTTGCCAGAATGCGTTTTGGATTTTGCGGAATCTCCACATCACCCATCGCGGTTCTAATTGTCCTTGTTCCTTCTTCCGCGGATACTGTCGTCTCCGTTTCTGCCGTCTGTGTAGTCGCCGCCGTTGTCGGCGTGGTATCCGCACCGCTGCTGCCTGCAGTCGTGGTGCCGCAAGCGCTCATCATCAACAGTAGGGACAGCGCAGCCGCGATCACCGCTTTGCTTCGCATTTGATTCGTCATAAAAGTTACTCCTTTTCCTTTGAGTTCGCCAACGCTAACCTGGCTTTCCTCATTATAAGGAAAAGAAAATACCTTTTCTATTGTGGAATCTCTCATGAGCGACTGTGATACCTCTCTATATAAGCCAGGTGATTGCCCCTCATTTTTCGTAAACAGGCGATAGAAGCTGGATTCATCAATAAAACCGCACCGCTCGGCGATTTCCCGTACGGACGCACTGCTGTTTTGAAGATATACCCGAGCAGCCCTTAGCCTTCTATGAATTAAGTATTCCTGCGGCGTCTTTTCTGTTTTTCGCTTAAACAAACGGTGAAAATGGCTGTAGCTTACGCCAAGCATAGCACACAATTCCTGAATGGTAACATTTTTTTGAAAATTGGCCTCCAGATACCGTACCGCCATAGAAACAACATCCGGCTCAAGAATACGAACATTGCCTCGCTCCAGCTCTTCATACACCGCATAGACAAACGGATAAAAGCCCGCTTTTCCATAGAACAGATTTAGGGCTGTGGGCTCCTTCCAGCATTCAAACATCTTTTTGAGCTGATCGGCAAAAAACAGTGGGTTTTGGGGTTTAAATCCATACTGCTGCCGGAACGGATTGCATTGCTCCAATAGCTTTGCAAACTCCCGCTTGTGAACGGGCGGCTCTTCGGTTTTGTACAGCACCATATAGTACTCGAACCAGTGTTGGCGGGGCCGGATGGACAATTGCGTCCCCTTGCCGCCGTGAAACAAGTCAAACCGATCTGCGTGATACACGGTTTCGTCCAGGGCTATCTCCCCTTTCCCGCTCGTATACAGAAACGCACTGGCGGGAAGACGGTAATTGCAGATGGCTTCCTTGGGGGAAATCAAGTTATGTCGAATATCCAAAAGGGAAACAGCCGCCCGGTTCCATACCTGAATCCCGGCGGCGATTTCCCTTTGTGTGAAATTTAATGAATTGTTGTGTGTATACATACTGCACCTCTATGGCAAGACAGATAGTTAGAATAAGCTAACTGAAATTATACCATAGAAACTCCGCACTGTACATGTAGGAATAAAGAACATGGCAATTACTTCACATAGATCTCCCAAGTTATGATCTTTTTACATTTCTTGCGGCAATGATGGATACTCCGGTGCCTGCGCAGTTTTCAATGATTACATCTCCAATGGCGACCGGGGCATGAACGGAGGCTTTCTGAATCTCTTTCATGCAATCAAAGATCTTACCTTTTGGAATATCTGTTTTGGTTTTTACGGGAACCATGGCAAATTCTCCGTCAATTACTTTTACCGTGGAGGTCACAACCCGGGTTGGGCTTAACACTTCTTTCTCCCCGTATTCTGCACCTCTCGCACAGGAATTACCAGTAACGGTCACCACACCGTTGTCGATACGTACGGTCATAGGGCAGCCCAGGGGACAGCAGATACAGATCAGTTCACGTTCTTCCATTTCAATCCTCCTCTGTGCAGATTACGATTTCTGCCAAATCCGGATATTTTTCCAGACTTTCTTTCTTAATTGCTACCTGCTCCATCTCCCCAGGTGCGAGAACCTTTTTCTTCTTATGATAAACTCGTTCATCTCCATAATAAATACTGATATAACGGTCCCGGTATACATCGGAAACACGGAAACGGATCTTCCACTGATCAGCCTCCGACTCCCGGTTAACAAACTGGGGAACTGTATAGCGGACGCCGTTTACAGCACGGATTCTGATATTGGAGGAAGAAGGTTCCTCTTTCTGGGATCTGGCATAGGCTGCAGCACTTCTTCCAGCAAGAGCCGCCTCTTCGGAAACGTAATCCACCAGATCATGAACATGAAGTACATTTCCACAGGCAAATACGCCGCTTATACTGGTTTCCAGGCAGTCGTTGACAACAGGGCCGCCGGTTATCTGGTCAAGATCCACTCCTGCGCTTTTTGACAGCTCGTTTTCCGGAATCAGACCGACTGACAGAAGAAGTGTATCACAGGAATAATATTCTTCCGTTCCCGGAACTGGTCTGCGTTTCTCATCCACTGCCGCAAGCGTTACTCCTGTTACCCGCTCCTTTCCATGAATCTCTACTACCGTATGGCTTAATTTTAAGGGAATTCCGTAATCATCCAGACACTGTACAATGTTTCTTTTTAATCCGCCGGAATAGGGCATAAGCTCTGCCACAACTTTAACTTTAGCGCCCTCTAACGTCATACGTCTTGCCATAATGAGACCGATGTCTCCTGAACCCAGTATGACCACTTCTTTTCCCACTTCATAGCCGTCTAAATTCATAAGACGCTGGGCAGTACCTGCTGAATAAATTCCTGCCGGACGATAACCTGGAATGTTAAGAGCTCCCCTTGGACGCTCCCTGCATCCCATTGCCAGAATCACAGCACCTGCTTTTATCTGAATTAAGCCTTCTTCCCGGTTTATCACGGTCAGCACTCTGTCACTGCTGATGGAAAGAACCATGGTATTAAGCTTATAAGGGATCTGCTCTTTTTCAATCAAATCAATATAACGGGACGCATATTCCGGTCCTGTCAGCTCTTCTTTAAATGTGTGAAGACCAAAGCCGTTGTGAATGCACTGATTTAAAATGCCGCCTAAATGACCTTCCCGCTCCAGGATCAGAATATCTTCTGTTCCGGCTTTCTTTGCAGCCGCAGCGGCAGCCAGACCAGCAGGGCCTCCCCCAATAATAACGATATCATGCTCTGTCATGTCACTCTCCTCCTTGTCTTTTCCCAGTCAGTAAATTAGAACCGGATCTGTTTTTGCAGATGTCTTCCATGTTTCTTCCTGTTTCCCTTGCCAGAATTTCCATTGTTTTCGGGATACAGAAGCCTGACTGGCAGCGTCCCATTCCTGCACGCACCCGGCGCTTAACTCCATCTACGGAGACTGCTCCCAGGGTTCTTGTCACAGCATCTGCAATTTCACCCTCACTGATGCCTTCACAACGGCAGATGATGGTTCCGTATCTGGGATCCTTTTTGATCAGTTCTCCCCTCTCTTCCAGGGAAAGCTTCTGAGGATTAATAATACCTTTTCTGGTTTCAATGAAGTTTTCTTTCTTTTTTGCATTGGCTTTCAGGGCTATCTGCTCTGCTAAGTAAACCCCCACTGCAGGAGCGCTTGAAAGTCCCGGAGATTCCATACCTGCCGCGTCGAAGAATCCGTCTGCATCCTTTACTTCTCCCACAACGAAATCATCTCCCTCTTCATGGGCACGAAGACCGGAGAAAGATGTAATAACCTGGCGGAAGGGAATATTGTTCACTCCCCAGGCTGCTTTTTCCATAATATCGGCAAGCTCCTGGGCTGTTGTGGAGGTCTCCTCTTTGTCAGTTACATTAATTGCCGTAGGTCCTGTCAGCAGATTGCCATGAACAGTGGGTGTTACCAAAACACCTTTTCCCATCTTTCCGGGAAGCTGGAATATGGTATGGCTTACCAGATTTCCCGCTTCTTTATCTAACAGGCAGTAATCTCCTTTTCGTGGTATGATATGAAGCTTTGACTCACTGACCATGTTGTGGATCTGGTCTGAATAAACGCCGGCTGCATTTACCACGTAGGTGGCGTGAATGATTTTATCACTGGAGATCAGATCGTAACCGGAATCTGTTTTGTTAATTGTCTCAATTTCTGTCTCAAATAAGAAATCGGTTCCATTATCACAGGCATTCTCTGCCAGAGCGATGGTCAGTCCAAAGGGGCAGACAATTCCTCCGGTTGGCGCATATAATGCGGCCACCACTGTTTCAGAAACACTGGGCTCCATGGCACGTACTTCATCCCCCGTCAGTATGGATAACTCAGGAACACCGTTTTTTAATCCTTTTTCATACAACGCATTGAGTGACGGTCTGTCTTCTTCAGAAAAACAGAGAACCAGTGAACCGTTTCGATCAAAGGAAAAATCAAGAGCTTTTGAAAGATCTCCCATCATGCGGTTTCCTTCTGTATTAAATCTTGCCTTTAATGAGCCTGGCTCCGCATCGTATCCTGCATGCACAATAGCACTGTTGGATTTTGATGTACCGGAGCAGACATCTTCCTCCCGCTCAATGACGCAGATGTTCAGCTGATAACGGGACAGCTCTCTGGCTATGGCACAGCCGGTAACGCCGCCGCCGATTATCGCCGCATCGTAATTTAATTCCTTCATAATCAATCTCCTCCAAATCCGTGATAATTCCCGGTTCGCCGGGACTATAGAAAAAAAGAGTAAGGAAAATAAACGGATAGCTCCGTATTATAATCCTTACTCTTTCGTCTCAAAGGTTATTTATTCAATTGTATTAATGCTAACATAATTTCATTCTGATTGTCAAGTGATTTATAGCCTGGCTTAATCCTCATCCTGAGACCAGTAAAGAGCACATTTCACTGCCCGCTTCCAGCCCTTTATCCTCTTTTTGCGGCACTCGTCTTCCATCTGATTGTCGAAGGTTCTGGAGGCTTCCCAGTTTTGTCTGATCTCTTCCCGGTCTTTCCAGTACCCTACAGCCAGGCCTGCCAGATAAGCAGCACCAAGAGCTGTTGTCTCAATGCATTTGGGTCTGACAATCCGTGTATCCAGTACATCTGCCTGGAACTGCAGGAGGAAATTGTTGGCGCAGGCTCCTCCGTCTACTCTTAATTCTTTTAAGTGGATCTGAGAGTCCTGTTCCATGGCTTCTATCAGATCAGATACCTGATATGCCATGGATTCCAGAGTGGCACGGATAAACTGTTCCTTGCTGGTTCCTCTAGTCACTCCTACAATGGTACCTCTGGCATACTGATCCCAATAGGGAGCGCCAAGACCTGCAAATGCAGGTACCACGTAAACCCCTCCGGTATCTTCCACCGCCTGGGCATACTCTTCGGTCTGGGAAGCAGACCGTACCATACGCATGGCATCCCGCAGCCATTGAATGGCAGCGCCTGCCACAAATACGCTTCCTTCCAGTGCATACTGAATCCGTTCCTGATCACTGGCCGCTATAGTGGTCAGCAGTCCGTGTTCTGATTTTACCGCTTTCTCTCCGGTGTTCATAAGGAGAAAGCAGCCGGTTCCGTATGTATTTTTAACTTCACCGGCTTCGAAGCAGCACTGTCCGAATAAAGCTGCCTGCTGATCTCCTGCTGCCCCTGCAATGGGGATCTTTCCGCCCATTACGTCAGAAGAGGTATAACCATATACACAGCTGGATGGTTTTACATCCGGAAGCATTGCTTTTGGTATATTAAAATAGTTAAGAATGTCTTCGTCCCAGCACTTTTTATGAATATCAAACAGCATGGTTCGGGAAGCGTTGGTATAATCCGTTACGTGGATACAGCCCTTGGTCAGATTCCAGATCAGCCAGCTGTCCACGGTTCCAAAAAGCAGTTCTCCACGTTCTGCCTTTTCTCTGGCTCCCTCTACGTGATCCAGGATCCACTCAATCTTACTTCCGGAAAAGTACGCGTCCGGAATCAGACCGGTACGGTCTCTGATCAGCCCTTCCAGCCCATCTTCTTTCAGACGTTCAATGCGGTCAGCGGTCCTTCTGCACTGCCATACAATGGCATTGTAAACGGGCTCCCCTGTCTCCTTATCCCACACAACTGTGGTTTCTCTCTGATTTGTAATTCCAATTGCAGCAATGTCGCTGTAATGCGCCCCAATTTTTCCCATTGCTTCCATGGTCACTGAAAGCTGTGATGACCATATCTCCATGGGGTCATGCTCCACCCAGCCTGGTTTTGGAAAAATCTGCCTGAACTCTTTTTGTGCCTCGCTGCAGATGCCCCCTTTCTCATCAAACAGTATGCACCGGGAACTGGTAGTTCCCTGATCCATAGCGATCACATATTTTCCCATGATTCCTTCCCCTTCCATCTTCTTTCATTCGTTAATTTTTTACCAAATAATAAAGAAAGAGCCTTGGAAATGAACGGTTCCCCGCACTCATCACCTGGCTCTGTCGTCTCTTAGGCTTATTATTAAATAACACAAATTTATACTACCACGCAGGCAAAAATATGTCAAGTTCTACAATAAATACAAATTTTACCTGTAAAATACCTTAATGCATACTCTCCCTGATGGTTTTCATTGCCTGGATCACCAGTGTAGGAAGAATTGCAAATATAAATATAGTTATAAATTGTCTTCCTGTTAAATCTGCCACATAAAAAAGATCGTGAAGCGCAGGAATAAAAAGAACTGCTCCCAGTAATACTGCTCCCGCCTCAAACGCCATGATACTCCATAAGTTGCTCATAAAACCGATTTTCAAAATAGAGTGACTGCTGCGGCAGTTAAATCCATGGAACAATCTGGCAAGTGTCAGGGTGGAGAATGCCATAGTGCTGGCTGCAGCCTCACTGCCGGTTAACAACCCGGTACTATAGGAAGCCATGGTGCATACTGCAATAAGTGCCCCCTGAAAGAGAATCACAAGGATAAACCTCTTTGTTAAAATGCCTTCCTTGGGACTTCTGGGCTTCTGGGACAACAGGTCTGCTTCTGCCTGCTCCATTCCGATTGCAATGGCAGGAAGGGAGTCTGTCAACAGGTTGATAAACAGCAGATGAACCGGTGCAAAGGGCATGGGGAGTGCCATAAGAGAGGTATAAAGCACACATAAAATTCCTGCCATGTTTCCTGAAAGCAGGAACTTAATGGCATTTCTTATATTCCGGTATACGTTTCGTCCATTGGCCACCGCTTTAATAATTGTAGCAAAATTGTCATCGGTCAGAATCATGGAAGAGGCTTCTTTAGAGACTTCTGTTCCCATCTGTCCCATGGCAACTCCAATATCTGCCTGCTTTAACGCGGGAGCATCGTTGACACCATCTCCTGTCATGGCGACAATGTGCCCCTTCTTCTGCCATGCACGGACAATTCTGATTTTGTGTTCCGGGGATACCCGGGCATATACACTAATGGATTCCAGCCGGTGCCCCAGCTCATCTTCCGTCATATCATCAAGCTCCGGGCCGCTGATTGCCAGATCATCTTCCTCCAGAATGCCAATCCGTTCCGCTATAGCTGCTGCCGTAATTTTATGATCTCCCGTAATCATCACCGGGAAGATTCCCGCTCTCCTGGCATTGGCGACTGCATTTCTGGATTCCGGCCGGGGAGGATCCATCATGGATACCATTCCGAGAAATGTATATCCGTTTTCTGAATTTTCCGAAAGCTTCTCCTGGTCCTCCATCTCCCTGCATACAAAGGTAAGAACCCGAAGCCCCTGGGCAGAGAACATCATGTTCTGCTCCATAAGCATCTGTTTATCACCGTCTCTGAACGGACGGATTCCTTCGGAAGACCAGATCTGGGTTATCCTGGGAAGAAGAATATCCACTGCTCCTTTTGTAAATAGAATATTTTTTCCTTCCAGATAATGAAGCGTACTCATAAGCTTTCTTCTGGAATCAAAGGGAACCTCTCCTAATCTTGGGTGATAGGATCTGACTGCCTCGTCATCTACTCCGGCGCGCTCCGCCATCTGGAGTAACGCGGTTTCAGTAGGCTCCCCGTTAAGAACTCCATTTACATGGCTGGAATCATTGTTTAAAACAGCATCATAAAGCAAATATTTATGTACGGGAATCTCAGGCTTTAACATTTCAGGAAGATAAAGCCTGTTATTAACAAAAACCTGCTGCACGGTCATTCGGTTCTGGGTGAGGGTACCTGTTTTATCGGAGCAGATAACAGATACACATCCAAGGCTTTCTACCGCTTTTAAATCCTTAATAATTGCATTCTCTCCCGCCATCTTCTGGGTTCCCATTGCCTGAACAATTGTGACGATAGAACTGAGGGCCTCTGGTATGGCGGCGACCGCCAGTGCTACTGCAAACATAAGGGAGTCCAGAATTGGCATTTTTCTGTAAATACTTAATCCAAAAACAATCGCACAGATAAAGAGGATGGCTACCGCCAGTCTGCTTCCAAACTGGTCAAGGCTCACCTGAAGAGGCGTCTTCTTCTCGCCTGTATCATTCATTAAAGAGGCAATTCTTCCGATTTCTGTATTCATGCCTGTTCCTGTGACCACTGCAATGGCTCTTCCTGCTGCAACCTGAGAGCCGGAAAAAACCATATTGGACTGTTCTGCCAGCGGAACCTTCTCCATTCGCAGTCTTCCTGTATGCTTTTCCACATTGACTGATTCTCCGGTCAGAGAGCTTTCATTGACCAAAAGAGAGTAATTTTCCAGGATACGGCCGTCTGCCGCCACCATATCTCCTGCCTCTAATAAAAGTATATCTCCTGGTACGATTTCTTCCGACAGGACTTCTTTATTTTTCCCCTCTCTTCTCACCCACGCCACTGGCGCAGATAATGACATCAGGCTGTCTAAGGATTTTTCTGCTTTCTGATGCTGTACGGTTCCAAGAATTGCATTAAGCAGTAACACTGCAAAAATTACTCCGGTACTTTCCACGTCACCAGATACCATGGAAATTACCGCTGCTATAATCAGAATGATGACTAATAAGTCTTTAAACTGATCCAGAAATACTTGAAAGGCACTTTTACGTTTTGCTTTTTTCAGCAGATTGGGACCATGTTCCTGCCTGCGCCTGAGAATTTCTTCGGAATTCAGTCCATTCCTGTCAGCATGAAGCTGTTTTAAGACTTCATCCTCTGATAAACGAAACCATTCTTCCATTAATGACGCTCCTTCCCATTTCTCCTACTATGGTATGAAACAGGACGGGAGTTTCATGAATGATTTTCCCTGCGTAAGGTGATGGTTGTTTTTTATTCCCACTTTTTAAGTATGTTAATGATATTTATTATCTGTACCTTTTATTGACACTTTACGTAAACCACGTTATACTGTTTCACAGGTTATTCAGGAAAAGGGTCAACATGGTTGATCTTTTATTTTTAGCCTTTAGTTAGCTATCGCTAACCGAATTACGAAAATAAGGAGTGTACGTGTTTTGGAAAAGCCATACACCAATCACAAAAATATGAAACTGATTCTTTTTGGAATCCTTTTTATCCAATGCATTTTGTCCATTCTGGTTGGTGTGAAAAACATCTCTTTTCTCCACCCTTCTTTTGAAGACATGGAGATCATCTTTATCAGCCGGTTTCCCAGGCTGGTGAGTATACTGGTAGCTGGCTGCAGCTTAAGCATGACTGGTCTTATTATGCAGACCATTACGAAAAACAAATTTGTCTCTCCAACAACGGCCGGTACAGCTGACTGGGCAAGGCTTGGTATTTTAATAGCCATGTTGTTCTTTGGCAACTCCAGTACTATGGTCAAAATGCTGGTGGCTTTTGTAAGCTGCATGTTTGGATCCTTCCTCTTTATCCGGCTGTTATCAAAAATCCGTATTAGAAATGGAATTTTAATCCCTTTAATTGGACTGATGATGGGCAACGTCGTGGAGGCAGCCTCTACGTTTTTTGCATACCGGTTTGATCTCATTCAAAATATGAGCTCCTGGATGCAGGGCAGCTTCTCTCTTATTTTGAAGGGAAGATATGAACTTCTGTATGTGGGAATTCCATTTCTGATTCTGGGTTACCTTTATGCGGACAAGTTTACAATTGCGGGTATGGGAAAAGATTTTTCCATGAATCTGGGACTAAACCATGAACAGATCGTGAATCTGGGGCTTGTACTTGTTTCGGTTATCACCTCGGTGGTAACGGTTACAGTAGGCGGACTTCCCTTTCTTGACCTGATTATACCTAATATCATGAGCATGATAAAAGGTGATAACTTGAAAAACAGTCTTCTGGACACTGCGCTCCTTGGCGCCAATTTTATTCTTTTCTGTGACATACTGGGCAGAGTTCTGATCTATCCCTATGAAATTCCCATTGGCATGATGATCAGCGTAACGGGAAGTGCCGTTTTTCTTATTATGGTACTGAAGGGGGCAAAGAAATGACCAGAAACTTAATACGAAGCCGTACAGACAAACGGGCAGCAGCATGCCTTATTATTCTGGCAGCTATTGCTGCTATTGCCATTCTGCTGTTTATTTTTCAGGGGCTGAACCAGAATAATTTTGATTTTAATTTTCCAAGGCGGATTAAAAAGATTGCTGCCATGATACTGGTCAGCATATGCGTGGGCTATTCTTCCGTGGTATTTCAGACAATAACAGAGAGCAGAATTTTAACTCCCGGAGTTATGGGACTGGATTCCCTTTACTTGTTCATACAGTCTTTTATTGTTTACTTAATGGGCGCAGAAAAACTGATGCGTATGAACAGCTCACTTCACTTTATTCTATCGGTAGGAGCCATGATGGCAGCTTCCCTGATTATTTACCGGCTTGTATTCCGGGCAGAAGGTTTCAATATCTATACTCTGGTTTTGGCAGGAATGATTATGGGCACCTTTTTTAGGGGAATTTCATCTTTTTTACAGCTATTAATAGATCCCAATGAGTTTTCTATTCTTCAGGGAAGTCTGTTTGCAAGTTTCAGGAATATCAATGAAAAGCTTTTAGGCGTGTCCTGTATCATTGTCGCCGTCAGCCTGTTTTTTACAAGAAAGGATATTTCCCGTTTTGATGTACTGGGACTTTCCAAAGACAATGCCATTAGTCTGGGAATTTATTATGACAGCCTGATTAAACGTACCATGCTGGTTATCTCAGCACTGACAGCGGTTTCCACCGTGCTTGTGGGACCAGTTACCTTTTTGGGAATCCTTCTTGTCAGTCTTTCCAGAGAGATACTAAAAACCTACCGCCACAGGTATCTGATTCCAGGCGCTGTATTTATGGGTATTATTTCCCTTCCAGTGGGTCAGTTTATTTCTGAACGGCTGCTTTCAGGAAATGCAACGGTAAGCGTAATATTAAACTTCATCGGGGGCATTTATTTTATCTTTATTTTGTTAAAGGAGAGCAGGCGATGATAGAAATACAGAATATTACAAAAAAATATGGAAAAAAGACCGTAGTGAATCAGGTATCTGCTGTGATAACAGAGGGCAGGCTGACTGCCTTTATCGGGAGTAACGGAGCCGGAAAAAGCACTCTTTTATCCATAATCAGCAGGCTTTTAAAACCGGATGACGGGAAAGTGATCATTGACGGAACAGAGGTTTTGGCATGGAACCAGGAGGAGCTGTCAAAGCGGATCTCCATACTCCGGCAGTCTAATCACATGAACCTGCGTCTGACCATTTGGGAACTTGTCAGCTTTGGACGGTACCCATACTCGAAAGGGCAGCTGACAGAGGAAGATGAAGAGAAGATAAAAGAGGCTCTTGAATATACAGAAATTCTTGATTTAAAAGACCGATATCTGGATGAACTCAGCGGAGGGCAGCGGCAGATGGCCTACATTGCCATGGTAATCGCCCAGGACACCCGGTATATCTTCCTTGATGAACCGTTAAACAATCTGGATATGAAGCACTCCGTTCAGATTATGAAGATATTAAGAAAATTAGTGGATGATCTGGGAAAGACCATAGTCATCGTCATCCATGACATTAATTTTGTCTCCTGTTATGCAGACCATATCTTAGCTTTAAAAGATGGAATGCTGATAAAAACAGGGGAGAAAAAAGAAATTATTAACTCAGATGTGCTCTCAGGTATCTATGATATGAACATACAAATCAATACCATTGACGGGAAAGACATCTGCATTTATTACACATAAGGTTATTCATTGTCCCAATGGGATGATTAACATAAAACATTTTCAGGAGGTTACTTATGAAAAAACTTTATTTATCTGCACTGGCTGTATTAATGACAGGCGCGATTATGACTGGCTGCGCAAAGTCAGAATCACCGGCTCCTGCTGCCGCTTCTGCTGCAAGCGAAGCAACAGAAGAGGCTGCCAATCCCCCTTCTTCTGTTACTATCACGCACACTCTTGGTACTGCCGAGGTTCCGGTTAATCCAAAAAGAGTTGCCGTTCTGGATTACAGCATTTTAGAAACCATAGATTTTCTTGGTGCAGCACCGGAAATCATAGTTCCTAAAACTCATCTGCCGGAATATTTAAAAAAATACAAAGATGATTCCTATGCAGATGCCGGAAGTCTGGTAGAGCCAGATGTGGAAGCAATCAATGAGTTCAAACCGGATCTCATCATAATTGGAGGGCGCCAGGCCGGTCTTTATGAAGAATTTTCTAAAATTGCACCAACGATTTACACATCCGTTGAATACACCGACTTCTGGAATGAATTTGAACGAGTCAACCTGATGACTGCAGAAATCTTTGATAAAAAACAGGAAGCAGAGTCAAAAATTGATCAGTTAAAAACCCAGGCAGAAGAAATCCATAAAGCTGCAGAAGAAAGCGGCAAAAAAGCACTTGTGGTTCAGACCAACGACGGAAAAATCAGTGCCTATGGCCCTGGCTCCCGTTTTGGTATCATTCACGGAGTCCTTGGCATTACCCCGGTTGATGACACCATAGAAGTAAGCAAACACGGTATGGAGATTGGTTTCGAGTATATTGCAGAAAAAAATCCTGACCTGATCTTTGTAGTAGATCGCACCACCGTTGTAGGCGGCAGCGATGTTGCAACAAAAACACTGGACAATGACCTGGTAAACAATACAACAGCCGCAAAAGACGGAAAGATTATCTATCTTAATCCGGCGACCTGGTATCTGTCCGGTTATGGACTGGAATCTGTTCCTATGATGCTTACAGAAGTTTCCGACGCATTAAAATAAGCTATCCATCAGACCATGGATACGGCTGCATGCAATTGTTCCTATTGCATGCAGCCGTTTTTTTTATTATAATCTGACTGAAGACAGCCAATAGATCCAGCGGCTTAACCACCTTTCAGAAAGGACCTGATCAATATGGAAAAAATTACAAGCTTTACAATCAATCACTTAAAGCTTCTTCCGGGGATCTACGTCTCCCGCAAAGACAAAGTGAACGATACCACTGTTACTACGTTCGATATCCGCATGACCAGACCGAATTTTGAACCGGTCATGAATACAGCAGAGATACACACCATGGAGCACTTAGGTGCTACATTCTTAAGAAATCACCAATTGTTTGCTTCCAAAGTTTTATACTTTGGCCCTATGGGATGCCGCACCGGCTTCTACCTTCTTTTGGCTGGAGATTACAAATCCAGGGATATCGTACCACTCATCACTGAAATGTATGAATTCATGCGTGATTTTGAGGGAGAAATCCCCGGGGCCGCAGCCAGAGACTGCGGAAACTATCTGGATATGAACCCCGGTATGGCTAAGTATCTTGCCAGAAAATTTCTAGATACGGTTCTTTACGGCATTGATGACGAACACCTCATTTATCCGGCAGATTAGCGGTTGTTTCCAGGCGGCATACTGCCCCTACCCCCTTCTCGGACTGCGTTTGAAGTGACAATTGACTCAAGGGTCAGTTGGGCTTGTTCCGAACCTGCCGTGAGGGTGTAGGTGCTGCCAGTCTGCAGTTTGGGACTGCTGATGACAACGGAAGAATACTTTTTCTCAGGAGTAAAGCTCATAAGCTCATTTCCTTCCTTGTCCTTAAGTGTAATTACAGCCCCTGCTTCCTGCTGTGCGGTTAAATTATGTAAGACAGAGCATTGGGTAGAGGAATCATCAAATCCCTGTGCCATACCAGAGCTGCCAACCGCTATTACTGTTCCTCCTGTAATAATCCCTTCTCCATTATAATCGATTGCCCCATCTCCGTCGCTTACCGGACCAGTGACATAAACCATACCTCCTGATACCGAAAGACTTCCATTGGAATCCAGTCCGTCTCCGCCTGCGTCTACGTACAGCGTGCCTCCTGTTATCTTAATATAAGCATTGGTATCATTCTCCATACTTCCGCCCATTTGACCACCGCCCATTACACCTTTGCCACCAGGACCGCCGCCTCTTCTTCTTTGCTGGCCTTCTTGCGGCAGATTTTCTTCTGATTGGGCCCCGGACTGGTTTTCCTCCGACCTGGGAGAATTCCCTTTCCTCTGGCCTTCCCGCGGCATCTCAGGTTTTTCTTTCCCATTACCCTGTCCGGTATCCTGACCTTCTGCAGACGAAGATTTTGGCTGTGCCGCATTAATTCCATCATCGGAAGCCTGAATTGAGATTTCCCCTCCATTCACCGTTACCCGGTAACCTTCCAGTCCTTCATAGCAGCTGGTGACCGTTATGGTACCGTTATTGATCACTACATCCTGGTCTGCATGGAACGCATCATCTCCACTTTCTACCGTAAAGGTACCTCCGTCAATTACCATGGTTCCGCTGGCATGGAAGGAGTCGTCTTTGGAATTGACAGTAAAGGTTCCGCCTGCCACATAGATGTTTCCAAGAGATGTATCATCCTCATTACTTGATTTCACCGCTTTTCCTGAAGTTGTCAGCAGAAATGTTCCATCCAGGATTTTCACTTCATCCTTACCTGCCAGACACTGGGAGACTGCGTTAACAGAGATATTTCCTCCTGTAACTGCCAACGTATCTTTTGAAACAATTCCGTGTTTATAGCTGGCATTTACCTCCAGACTTCCACTGCCGTTTACAGTCAGATCGTCTTTCGAGAATATAACCCCATCTACCGTATTGTCATCAGTATCTATGTACTCCGTTCCTCCTGACAGCTTATTTGTTGTTCCATCTGCCAGAGTAACAAAAACCTTATCAGCAGATTTAACATAAATTGCCGCACTGGTTTCACAATTAATTCCGGCATTTGCTAAAACGATCTGAACCTTGTCTGTATCCGCTGCATCAACAATAATCTGACCGTTATCCAGCGTTCCGCTTACCAGATAAGTCCCTTCTTTGCTTAAGGTTACAGTGCTTCCAGATATACTGACACCAGCTCCCTCTGCCTCTGCTTTGTCTGAATTCAAATTTATTTTAACTGCACTGCTTTCGTCGTAGCTTCCATCCTTATCGCGGTCTGTAAAGTCCTTGTCAACCGTTGCTTCTGCCGTACTGCTGTCTGTAGTACCATCAGAGCCAGAATCTGCCTGTGTGCTTTGGGTTACAACTGTATTTTCCGTTGAAGTCTGGCTTTTACAGCCGGAAATAGTTGCTGACGCCAGCGCCATTATTAACACCAGTGCGGCTGCTTTACCTCTGAACAGCTTTCTTTTTACCATTATAGTTCCTCCTTATTGCCAAAAGGTCTTCCCAAAAATATTTCAAGATTCCCGTTTCTGCATCGTAAATCGTCTATCAGTTTCTTTTCTTCTCCGTTATTTTTTAAAACCACTTCATAATCCAGTTTATAAAGACTTCCCATATTGGTTGTCTTCACCTGATTCAAATCCCAATTTTTCAGATACCGTGCAAATACTTCATCAAATACAGATGTATAATCCAAAGACTCTGGAATTGTGATCTTAAGTACTTTTACGCCTGTCTTCTGCTGCCCAAATTTAAGGAAAGCCAGTAATATATTTACCCCTCCCATAATAAGAACAAATAAAACTGCCATGCCAACGTAACCCATTCCCGTAGCCAGCCCAACCGCCATTGCCTGAAAAATGGTGCTGATCTCCTCTGCCTTTCCAGGAACCGACCGGAAGCGGACCAGGGAAAAGGCCCCCATTACTGCAACCCCGGTGCCAAGGTTTCCGTTTACCAGTAAAATAACCATCTGCACCATAGCGGGAAGCAATGCAATTGTCACCACAAACCCCTTTGAATACGAATTCCGGTACATGTGAATACCTGCAATTATTAGCCCAAGAACCAGAGAAGCGGTTAAGCATACAAGAAATGATCCAGGTGAAAATGCAACCTCTGATTCCTCTATTAAGATTGATTGAAACCATGTATTAAGCACAGCTGATCCCTCCTTTTTTCTCTGATCTCATTATTTGCTGCTTTTCATATGCCTGACCGTATTTGGAAAAGGAAGCCGGATATATTTTCAGCTCATCCAGAATATGCCCCAGCCAGAGAGGCATGGACCCAGGAATTTTTATTTCCATAAGGAACCAGCCATCTTCTAAAAGAGGGGTTCCCCAGGGACCATTTTCCAGTCTTAAGCAATCGGTTCTCCAAAGAATATTCCCGTCTAATGTCAGCCGCAGGTTCTCATCCTCCAGTCCATACAGAGCAGTTCTTTCATAGGAAATATACATAGCAGGAATCATATTTTCATAATAATGCAGAAACCAGTCAATTTCACGAAGCACCTGGGTTTGACGTTCAGGCTTTATTCCCCGGTATAAATACGCCTCTGCATCAGCTAAATTAAGGGTTTCACGGCGTTTATAAACAATACCCTGGTATTTCTTTTTCAATTCCAGAAACACAGAACTGGTTTGTCCTGGCAGCCCATAGCTGCGGAGTCTGAATTTTTCCTTATAAACTGGTTTTTCCAAGGATTTTCTGATCAGCCTTGCATCCGGTGTGTCAAAATAAACATTGCATATTGTGGAATTACCATATTGATCGGTTTCCATTTTTCCCATCAGCCTCTCTTTAAGCTGTAAGTATTGTACCGGTTCTAATAGATATTTCATTTCTGTCCGTTCAAATGTCATTTGATATCCACTCATAAAAACCTCCTTATCCGCTTTTCTGTGTTACTTTACGCAGATTATACAGATCAAACCTGAAATCAACTTGAAAGAATGGCAGGTTCACAGATCTTTCACAGCTTTCTGGAATGCAAAAATCTTATTGATAAAACTTGACCATTTAAGTACAGTATGTTAATCTTATAACGTGGAGGTGCGATATGCTCATAACCAGAGAATGCGATTATGCCATAAGAATCATAAGAGCCTTATCATCAGGCGATATCATGAACGTTCCTACGATCTGTGAGAAAGAATCCCTGACTTCAGCCATCGCCTACAAGATGGCGCGAAAGCTGGAAAAAGCGGGATTAATCAAAAGCTATCGTGGAAGCGCGGGAGGCTATGCCTTAAACTGTGATCTGGAACGCACAAGTTTATATGATATTCTCACTGTGATTGATTCCAAAATGCTGCTGATCGAATGTATGCAGTCCGGCTATGACTGCCTCGTGAACCAGCCCAAGCAGCCTTGCCTGGCTCACAGGGAGTTCTTAAGAATTCAACTGAATCTTAATCGGGAACTGAAAGAATGTTCTTTGGCAAAACTACTGCACGGATAATTTTTTTAATTAAATCTTTACTAAAATGGTATAGATTCAAAAGGAGGAAAAACAATGAATCAATGTTACGGGTGCAACACCTGTCAAAGCGCCGACAAACCTTTAGAAACGTTCATCTCTTCCCTGCCGATGGAGACTTCTCATCACAGAGTAGAAAAACAAAGCACCAAATGCGGATTTGGTCTCCAGGGAGTCTGCTGCAGACTCTGTGCCAACGGCCCCTGCCGTATTACACCGGATGCTCCCCGTGGAATATGCGGAGCGGATGCAGACACAATTGTTGCCAGAAACTTTTTAAGGGCGGTGGCTTCAGGAAGCGGCTGTTACATACACATTGTTGAAAATACAGCATTAAATTTAAAAAACACAGCAAAAATAAAAGGCGAATTAAAGGGATTAAAATCTCTTGACCACCTGGCTGACATCTTCGGAATCGTAGAATCCGATGTGTACAAAAAGGCAGAGAAAGTCGCTGATGCGGTAATTGCTGATATCTATAAACCGGAATATGTGGAAATGGAGCTGACGGAAAAAGTTGCTTACGCTCCAAGAGTTGCCCGCTGGAAAGAACTTGGAATCATGCCAGGAGGAGCTAAATCCGAAGTATTCAAGGGCGTGGTCAAATGTTCCACCAACTTAAACTCCGATCCCTTAGATATGCTGGTTGACTGCTTAAGACTGGGTGTCTCCACAGGTATTTACGGACTGACTCTTACAAACCTGTTAAATGATGTGCTTCTTGGTCAGCCGGAACTTCGTATGGCTCCCGTAGGCCTTCGTGTGATTGACCCTGATTATATCAACATCATGATTACCGGACATCAGCATACTATTTTTGTTGACTTACAGGAACAGCTTATTTCCCCTGAGGCAGTTGCCAAGGCAAAAGCAGTTGGAGCCAAAGGCTTTAAGCTGGTAGGCTGTACCTGTGTAGGTCAGGACCTGCAGTTACGAGGCGCTCATTACCAGGAGGTATTTGACGGCCATGCAGGAAACAACTACACCAGCGAGGCGATTCTTGCAACCGGCGCCATTGATGCCGTTCTTTCTGAGTTTAACTGTACTCTTCCTGGTATTGAACCAATTTGTGAAGAGCTTAAGATTAAACAGATCTGTCTTGATGATGTGGCTAAAAAATCAAATGCAGAGCTTATGAAGTTCGATTTTGACCACCGCAGAGAGCAGAGTGAAAAGATCATTGATAAAGTGGTGAAATCCTATCAGGAACGCCGTGGCACGGTGCCCCTTAATCTTATGCCTGACCATGGATATGAGAATACTCTGACCGGTGTCAGTGAAGGTTCCTTAAAGGACTTCCTGGGCGGAAGCTGGAAGCCGCTTATTGATTTAATCGTATCCGGAGATATTAAAGGTATCGCTGGCGTGGTAGGCTGTTCCAACTTAACCGCAGGAGGACACGATGTTCTTACTGTGGAACTGACAAAGGAACTGATTGCCAAAGATATTATCGTACTGACTGCAGGCTGTTCTTCAGGCGGCATTGAAAACTGCGGGCTTATGACACCGGAAGCTGCTGAATTTGCCGGTCCTAAGTTAAGAGAGGTCTGCAAAAAGCTGGGAATTCCGCCAGTTCTCAATTTTGGCCCCTGCCTTGCTATCGGACGTCTTGAAATTGTCGCTACTGAAATTGCACAGGAGCTTGGTGTGGATCTTCCCAAACTTCCACTTGTACTCTCTGCAGCTCAGTGGCTGGAAGAGCAGGCTCTTGCAGATGGCTGCTTTGGCCTTGCCCTTGGTCTTCCCCTTCATTTAGGACTTCCTCCTTTTGTAACAGGAAGCAAAGTTGCTGTTAAGGTTCTCACAGACGGTATGAAATCATTAACCGGCGGTCAGGTCATTATTAATAATGATGCTGTGGAAAGTGCCGACATACTGGAAAAAATTATTATGGAGAAGCGGACCGGTCTTAATATATAGGAGGAGGGCATATGAAACGGATATTCATTGATGAAGCCAAATGCGACGGGTGTAAGAACTGTGTTCTCGCCTGTATGCAGGCACATAGAAAAGATGGCGGAAGCATTTATGATCTGGATTTAACCAATCCGGAAAATGAATCCAGAAATCACATCGTCATGAAAGGGAACGGTCACTATGCTCCCATCTTCTGCCGCCACTGCGACCAGCCGGAATGTGTGATGTCCTGTATGAGCGGAGCTCTTGTAAAGGACGAAGCATCGGGCCACGTATATTACGACGAGAAAAAGTGCGGTTCCTGCTTCATGTGTGTGATGAACTGCCCGTACGGTGTGTTAAAAGCGGACACCACCACAAAAACCAGTGTGATCAAATGCGACTTCTGCTTTGATCACGGCAGCGAGCCAAGCTGCGTAAAAGCATGTCCTACCAAAGCAATCTACGTGAAGGAGGTGGAATGATGACTCATGTAATTATTGGCGCAGGGGCTGCCGGTATCTCGGCTGCTAAAACAATCCGAAAGCTGGAACCAAAAGCGGATATCATCATGGTGTCGGTTGACGACCAGGTTCATTCCCGTTGTATGCTCCATAAGTACTTAAGCCATGAACGGGATGAAGCAGCACTTTCTTTTGTTCCGGAAGATTTTTTTGATGCACTTGGAATCAAGTGGCTGAAGAATAAAGAAGCGGTACATATTGATCCGATGAAGCAGACTGTTTTACTTGATGACGGTACAGAGCTTAACTTTGACCGCCTTCTGATCGCAACAGGTGCACACAGCGTGATACCTCCCATTGTTAATTTAAGAGAAGCCAAAAATGTCTTTGGCCTCCGGAATTTGAGTGATGCAAGAAAAATCCGCAAATTTGCACAGACCGCAGATAGAATTCTGGTATTAGGCTCCGGACTGGTAGGAATGGACGCCGCTTATGCATTTCTGGAGCAGAAAAAGGATGTAACAGTTTTAGAGCTGGCAGACCGGATTCTTCCAAAGCAGCTGGATGAAAAAGCTGGTAAAGCCTATCAGAAATTATTTGCACAGCATGGGTGCAAATTCGTTCTGGGAAGAAAGGTTGTTTTAACCACCATGCCGGAAAACGATCAGATTGACTCCGTTATGCTTGATGACGGGACTATTCTGGAATGTGATATGATTGTTGTCGCAGCCGGAGTCCGCCCGGCAACAGACTGCACAGAAAACTGTGAAATTGCCGTTGACCGCTTTATTAAGGTAAATGACTGCATGGAAACATCCTGCAAAAATATTTACGCTGCAGGAGACGTGAACGGAATTGCTGCCATCTGGCCCAATGCCATGAAACAGGGATACACAGCTGCCTGCAATATGTGCGGAGTTAAAACCCCTTATGAAGATCCTTACGGCATGAAAAATACCATGAATTTTTATGGGCTTACAACCCTCTCTTTAGGGGATGGAATTGCAAAAGACGGAGACCAGATCCTGTCACAGGAGGACTCCGGTTGTTATAAAAGGGCAATCTTACGTGATGGACGCCTTCAGAGTATTATGATTCAGGGGCCTATTGATTACACAGGTATCTATCAGTATCTGATCAAAAATCAGGTATCTCTTGATACTGTTAAGACTGATATCTTCCATCTGTCTTTTGCCGACTTTTACGGAACAGATTCCCGGGGACAGTATCGTTATACAATGAATTAATAAATAAGCAGCAGGGCAGCTGGTGATATAT
The DNA here is from genome assembly GCF_002934545.1 of Lacrimispora xylanisolvens. Lineage (GTDB taxonomy): Bacteria > Bacillota > Clostridia > Lachnospirales > Lachnospiraceae > Lacrimispora > Lacrimispora xylanisolvens. The sequence goes on along the minus strand of NZ_PTJA01000001.1, from coordinate 79,372 downwards.
TCAGCTGATGCCTGCTGCTTATTTATTTTATAAAATCAGGAAGATGATTCTTTAATGCCATAGAATCCTTTACATGAAACTTGCCATTGGTATAATAAAATAATCCCTGCTCTGCACACTGGGCAATTGCCCGGTTAATGCTGCGAACAGGTGCACCTGTCTCATTTGCCAGCAGACTTTTGGTCAGCCGGTTAAGAATACTCTTATGCTGATACACTGCCACACAACGCAAAACACGCTCTCTAACCGAGAGAATTGTCATCTCCTCAATCCGCTCACTGCTTCGGACCAATTTCAAAGCAATCAGTGAGATAAGCACTTTAGTTGCTTCAAAGTCTTCTTTCAGCCAATGGATAAAATCATCTTTATATAGAATGTCCACTACGCAGGGAGTAAGTGCCGTAATCGTCACAGGTTTAACGCCTTCATAAAAAGGTTCAATTTCTCCAAAAATCCCACCCGTTTCATATAGATAGACAGATGCAATCGCCCCGCTGCAATGTAAAACAGCAGCCTCTGCGCTGCCTTCTACTAAAAAATATACATAATTATTTTCCATTTCAGCCAGGATAATGGGACTTCCTGCCTTATAGTATTTCCTGATAAGACGTTTGCTGACGGATTCTGGCATCATATTACGAATGTCTGTAAACATTTTTCCCCCTACCGAAAAACGGGTCATTTGACCTTATTACTTGATAACAAATATGATAGCATAGCTTTCAGGAAAATACTACCGGTTAGCTAAGGTAGAAACATATTTTAGTGGAGGTATAAAATGATTGCCCGGGATTTATATAACAAACTCTATACTGATTTTGATCTGGCAAACAGAACTGACGATTGGGGCTTTATGAATTTTGATAATGAATTTATTACACCTGAGTTCAGAACTGAATATATGGGACTGGTACTTGATAATACTGAAATAATTAAGAAAGTATACACTGTCACATTTCCTGACAAAGCGCTATTAAAAAAAATCTTTGACCGGAATGAATCTGACATTCTTCTGTTCTCCCATCATGCAATGGGATATGAGAATTTACTGGATGGCTTCCCCTTTTATGATATCCCGGTTGAGTATCTAAAAGAGCTGAAAAAACGCAGAATCTCGTTCTATATGCTCCATTCACCCTTAGACCAGTATGGTAAATTCTCCACTTCTGTAAGCCTGGTCCGCGCTTTGGGCTTAGAGATTATAGAGCCATTTTGCCAATATGATAAAAATACAAAAGTGGGAGTTATCTGCAAATCTCCATTGGAACAGATAAGAGAGATACAAAAGCTTATGGAAAAAACAGTGGGTCATAAGTGCCGTCTTTATGCATATGGGGCAGATACCTTAAAAGATAGCCTGGTGGCTGTGGCAGCCGGGGGAGGCAGTTATCCATTTGCTGCAACGGAAGTTGCTGAAAGAGGTATCAATTGTTATATTACCGGATTTACAAGACCCTTACCATATTTTGAGCCTACCATGGAATTTCATAAAATTTCCAGGGAGCATTCCATTAATGTCATAGGCGGAACACACTATTCTACAGAAAAATTTGCATGTATTGCAATGGTTGATTACTTTAAGTCCTGCGACCTGCCCGCAGAGTTTTTACCTGGAACCTGGTACCTGGAAGATTTATAATAATGATTGTCTTACAAATTCCTTGACAACTATATCACTCTGATATAAAATTCAAACTATATCAGAGTGATACAAGGAGGCAAAGGATGAATATTTTATTTGTAAATGCAAATCTGTATGGACATATCAATCCCACACTTGGACTGGTGAAGAAGCTTACAGAAAAAGGGCATAAAGTAGATTATTTCTGCTCCGTGGAATTTTCGGAGCAGGTAAAAAAATCAGGTGCAGACTGGATTGATTTTGGAAGCGGCCTGAGTCTTTTTTTTAAAAATTACCGCCCCACAGACCGGCATCCGTTTTACATGCTGATGGAATATATTCTTTTATACGATGAGGTAATGCTGCCTCAGATTCTGGATATTTTAAAAGAACGCAACTATGACCTCATCTTTTGTGACTCCATCTTTGGCGGCGGATGCTTTTTAAAACAGCTTACTCATACACCGGTTATCTGTTCCCATTCTTCTTTTGCCATGAGCCATGCACCGGTACCACCGCGTATGCTGGTACCCGGAACTCACCCACAGCTGGATTACTGCTATCAGATATTGAACAGAATCTTTACTTGTTATAAAATAGAAGAACCTACACTGGAAGAAGTTTTTATAAGCAAAGCCGATCACAATATTGTATATACCACCAGAGAATTTAACGGGGATGATGCAGTAACCGAACCTCAATATTTATTTGCCGGACCTTCTATGGAGCGGACAAAAAATACAGAGTCTGTAGACTTATCCGGGATTGAAAACAGAAAACTGTTATATATCTCACTAGGCAGCCTGAACACGGATTTTATGGATTTCTATAAGATGTGCATCTGTGCATTTGAAAATACAGACTATTATGTGTGTATGTCCATTGGAACCAAGTGCAACGTTAATCAATTGGGGGAATTACCGGACAACTTTCTGGTTAAAAATGTATTTCCCCAGCTTGAGATTTTAGATAAAGCAGATGCATTCATCACCCATGCAGGATTTAACAGTGTGAATGAGGCATTATACTTTGGTGTACCCATGCTTGCCATCCCTCTGGTCAATGATCAGCATATGACTGCCAAAAGGCTTGTATCCATGAATCTGGGTTTATCAGATAACATGAAGGAACTATCAGCAGAAAAACTAAAAGGCCAGATCCAGCAGCTCCTTTCTGATGATACAATAAAGGAGAACTGCCTTAGAATTTCCCATGAAATGAGAAGCTGTTCCAATTGGGATCTTACAGTTGAAAAATTGGAAAGTTACGTTAACAAATAAAAGAAAGGCACTTAACATGGCATTAAAAAACAAATCTTTATATGCGATTTTAGGAATCTTAAATGTCTCACCAGGCACTGGCTATGATATTAAAAAATATTGCGATACCGTTCTCTCCGGTTTCTGGAACGAAAACTTTGGGCATATATACCCAACACTGAAAAAAATGCTCATAGATGAACTGGTAGAGATTGTAGAAAGCGAAACAAGCGAAAAAAAAATACAGTACCAGATTACTCCAAAAGGTCGGCTGGAGTTAGAATCCTGGCTTATGGAAGACACAGAAATACAGCCCATACGCTCTGAATTTATGCTGAAATTGTTATTCTCAAGTAACCAGCCAAAAGAGCATATTATTAAAATGCTGGAAGATTATAAACAACTCCACGTTAAAAAACTGGAAAAATACCTAGACATGCAGCACGATCTGGAACAGGGAATTGAGAAAATTTCTGAAGAACGCTCCCGCTTTTTAAAGGCTATGCTTCGCAGAGGTGTCTTGTCCTGCCAGGCCACCATTGGCTGGTGTGATGAGACCATCGATTCCGGACTATAACAGATTCGCTTGAAACCCTTTCAGGCCTGTGTTACTATCATTGATAAGATTAGTGGCTATGCCTCCAGAAAGGAATCTAATATGTTTAAAGTGCTGGTCCCAAGAACGATCTCTCATACAGGTACCGATTATTTAACAAAAAAAGGCTGCGAGCTTATATTATCTGCTCCCAAATCAGGAGATGACCCTGTTTTTGAACAATGTCACGCCATACTTACAGGTCCTACCAGAAAATTCCGGTACGATAAACCATTACTGGACCGGTGCAAAAACTTAAAAGTAATCTCAAGCTTCAGTGCTGGAGTTGACTATATTGATACAGTCTATGCAGAAAAACTGGGCATCCAGGTGACTAACTCTGGAAATGCCAACTCCAATGCGGTGGCGGAGCATACTATTTTTTTCATGCTTGCCTGTGCTAAAAACCATGACATCATGTCGGAAGCTGTAAAGAAAAGTGATTTTTCAATCCGAAAGGATGTTTTTAACATTGAACTGTCTGGTCTCACCCTGGGACTGATTGGCTTTGGTAATATTGGAAAGCTGGTGGCAAAAAAAGCTGCTATGGGATTTGATATGAAGGTTATCGTCTATGATCACCATTTAACCCCTGACAATGCTCCCGCTGGTGTTACTCCGGTGTCCTCTCCGGAAGAGGTCTATCAGAATGCGGACTTCATTTCTCTCCATGTTCCTTTTACTGAAAAAAACCGGCACATGATTGCCAGAGAGCAGCTGGATATGATGAAGCCATCCGCTGTCTTAATCAATGTCTCCAGGGGTGGATTAATACAGGAAGACGATTTAGTTCAGGCTGTAATAGACAAAAAAATTAAAGGGGCTGCCCTTGATGTGTTCGAAACAGAACCTCTTCCTGCAGACAGCGCACTGCTTAAATATAGCAATATCATTGTTTCTCCCCACTGCGCCGCCAATACCAGGGAAGCCCTTGACCGTATGGAGCTTTTTGCTGCTATGGACATCTATCGGGTCTTAAATGGAGAAAGACCGGAGTTTCCGGTCAATCATCCTTCTTTCCTATAAATACTACAATGGTTCTGGGAGGAACGGGAAAACTCTTTCCTTCCAGTACCGGTTCTTTTCCAACCTCATATTTCCCGTTCTCTTCCTCCTTATCCGTATGAAACACCACATGCCACTGATGTTTTTTCGGAAGGTTTGGAAGATCGAACGTATGGGGTTCCCAGTGCATGTTATAAGCGATATAAAAATGATTATCAGCCGTCCCGTCTGCTTTTCTGGCATAGTCTCCCCAATAAAGGATACCCAGCTGACGCCTGAAATTCTCATATTCCGGATACCAAGGTTTTACTCCATGATAAGAAACATCAGGGACTCCGCATGCAAGGTAATCCATGTTCTTTGCTTCTTCTCTTCTGTGAAATACGGGATGTGCCTTTCTAAAAGCAATGACTGCTTTCACAAATTCAAAAAGATCCCTGTTTGTTTTTAAGAGGTTCCAGTTTAACCAGGAAATATCATTATCCTGGCAATAAGCATTGTTATTGCCCGACTGAGTATTGCCAAATTCATCCCCCGCCATAAAAAGGGGCGTACCCTGACTTAAGAGCAGCAGCAAAAAAGCATTGCGCAGCTGTTTTTTCCTAAGCTCCACCACTTTTTTCTTTCTCGTTGTACCTTCTGTCCCGCAATTCCAGGAATAATTATAGGGATTGCCATCCAGATTGGATTCTCCATTGGCTTCATTATGCTTAGTATCATAGGAAACCAGATCCATCATGGTAAACCCATTGGTATTGGCCATATATTGAATCATGCCCCGGTCAGACGGATTGTTTCTGGTTCGGAAGACCAGATTTTTCATCTGCTCCTCGTCCCCTTTCAGCACTCTTCTCATATCCGTCTGAAAGCTGTCATTATATTCTGCCAGATATTTAAATCCCTTTACAGGAATGTCACCCCAGGAATCAGCCCATAGCTTTAACCCTTTTAAATAGGGATCACGTCCGATTAAATCAAGAGGCGGGAACCCGACCAGATGAATTCCATCCAGGTGAAATTCTTCTGTCCAGAACCGTACCGCATCAAGAACAAAGGTTGGAGACTCCTTCCCTGAAAAATACAATTCTGCAATAAGTTCTATCCCTTCTTTATGAAGGGCCTTAACCAGATTTTTCAATTCCAAAGCCGGTGTTTCCTTATTATCCGAGGCATAAGACGCTTTGGGAGCGAAATAGAATCCCGAGGTATATCCCCAATAATTTATTTTTCCCGTAGGTTTATCCACACCGTATGGACTTCCCTGCACAATTTCAGGAAGGATCACTTCCTGAAATTCATAAACCGGCATCAGTTCCACAGTTGTGATTCCCAGTTCTTTTAAGTAGGGAATTTTTTCCTCTATCCCCCGAAAGGTTCCTTTATTCCTGGTTCCGGAAGAGGAATGCATGGTAAATCCCCGGACATGAATCCGATAGACCACAGAATCCTCATATGGAATCAGCGGACGATTGTCCTCTTCCCAGTCAAAAGCTTTAAATGTAACCGGACTTTTGGATAAAACAGCTGCTCTCTCTAAATCTCCCCAGCGATCCTTATCTGTAAAAGCTCTTCCATATGGATCAGAGAACCGTTTGCCATCAATCTCGTAGCAATAGGAAATTCCGGTAAAGTCATCTCCAAGAATTGTAACAGAAAAAACCTCTCCCCGTTTCTCTTTTTCCGGAAAGAGAAAGGCGCAGATGGGTTCCTTTTCATCGCCACGAAAAAAAAGTAGTTTTAATTCCTTTCCCTGAGCCGCAACGCTGAAATGAACCCCCTCCCCAGTCTTAGTCATTCCCATGGGATAATATCCTGTTTCTCTCTTGTCGATCCTGTACTGTTTCATCCCTCTTCTCCTCTGTGACAGTCCTGTTACTGGTTCTGAATCTGTTCTGCCAGATCATTTAAATACATCCAGCGTTCCATCTTCTCCTCTAATAATCCTTCTTTTACTGCCTTTTCTTCCATCAGCTGATTCAATTTGCCATAGTCACTGGCAGCCTCTTCTATCTTTTTATCCAGAACCTCGATGGCCTCTTCCAAACCGGCAATATCATCTTCAATGGTTTCCCATTCCTTCTGTTCTTTATAGGAGAACTTAAGCTTTCGCTCTAATTTGGGTTTTTCCTTCCCCTTCTTCTCTCCTGCATCTTCCTTTTTGTAAGTTCCAGCTGCTTCCCCGGGAAGCCCATCCGGATATTTTGCAGCGAAAGCAGCCTGATAATCCGTAAATCCACCCTCGTATTGAGTGACCTTTCCCTGTCCTTCAAATGCGAAAATTCTGCGCACCACCCGGTCCAGAAAATAGCGGTCATGAGATACGGTTATGACAATGCCTGGAAAGCTGTCTAAGTAATCCTCAAGGATGGTAAGTGTCTGAATATCCAGATCATTGGTAGGCTCGTCTAGAAGAAGGACATTGGGTGCCTCCATCAGGATGCGCAGCAGATACAGCCGCCGTTTTTCCCCTCCGGAAAGCTTTTCAACTGTGGTATACTGAACACTTGGCGGAAATAAAAACCGTTCCAGCATCTGGGAGGCACTGACACTGCCGTCTTTTGTTTTCACATACTCAGCCGCACTCCGGATATAATCGATGACCTTTAAGCTGCCGTCCATATCTTCGCTCTCCTGGGAGAAATAACCCATCTTAACAGTCTGTCCCACCGTTAAGGTTCCCTCATCCGGCTGAAGCCATCCAACTATAATTTTCATAAGCGTGGACTTACCGGACCCATTGGGGCCAATGATTCCTATGCGGTCATTTTTCAAAAAGATATAGTTAAAATCTTTCATCAGAACCTTATCACCAAAAGCCTTTGAAATACCCTCCAGCTCAACGGTGGTGCGTCCAAGACGGCTCTCAATGGAATCCAGTTCCACGTTTTTATCAAACTCAGGTGCCTTCTGGTCACGAAGCGTCTCGTATCGCTCGATATGGGCCTTCTGCTTGGTGGAACGCGCCCTTGCCCCTCTTTGCATCCACTGCAGCTCGATACGGAGGATTGACTGGCGTTTCCGTTCAGTAGCCTGCTCCATATCCAGCCGGTCTGCCTTTAGTTTTAAATAGCCTTCATAATTCTCCTGATAGCTGTAAAGCTTTCCCTTATCAAGCTCCACAATCCGGTTTGTCACACTGTCTAAAAAATACCGGTCATGGGTAACCATCAAAAGAGCACCTTTAAATCGGCGCAGATAATCCTCCAGCCAGTCCGCCATACTGCTGTCTAAGTGGTTGGTAGGCTCATCCAGAACCAGTAAATCTGCAGTAGAAAGAAGAACGCTCACAAGCGCAACCCTCTTTCTCTGTCCGCCGGATAAAGTGTCCACTTTGGTATCAAATTCCGTAAAGCCAAGTCTGGTCAGCATGTTCTTTGCCTGGCTTTCTAAATCCCATACATGTTCATGACCCTCATTCTCCCGGATTATGCTTTCCAGAATGGTCTCTCCTGCCTCGAATCTGGGATTCTGAGAAAGAAAACGGATATCCAAGTTTCTTCCCTTTGCCAAGGTTCCCTCATCCGGCTCTTCAAGCCCTGCCACGATACGTAAAAGCGTAGACTTTCCTGTGCCATTAATACCAATCAGACCGATCTTTTCCCCTTCATTTATGCTGAAGCTGGTATCATCAAAAAGAAGCCGTTCTGTATATGATTTTGTTAAATGCTCAATTGTTAATAAATTCATGTTTTTATTATTCTCCTGTGTAATACTCTGTCTGATCCGTTATTATTTAATTACAAGTTCCACCGGACAGTGGTCAGAGCCTGTCACCTGGGTATGAATATCTGCACTTACCAGCCTGTCCTCCAGACTTTGTGATACACAGAAATAATCAATACGCCAACCTGCATTCTTCTCCCTCGCCTTAAAGCGGTAGGACCACCAGGAGTACATCTCTTCCTGCTGTGGATAGAAATACCGGTAGGTATCGATAAAACCATTCTCTACAAGGATGGTAAACTTCTCCCTCTCCTCATCGGTAAACCCTGCATTTTTCCGGTTGGATTTGGGATTTTTCAAATCAATTTCCTTATGAGCTACATTTAAGTCTCCGCAGAAAATAACAGGCTTATTCTCCTCCAACCCTTTTAGATAGGCCAGAAATGCCTCCTCCCAGGTCAAACGGTAGGGAAGGCGCGCCAGTTCATTCTGGGAATTTGGAGTATAGCAGGTTACTACATAATAGTCCGGAAACTCAGCCGTAATAATCCGTCCCTCTTTATCATGCTCTTCTATTCCCATCCCATAAGTAACTGATAGTGGCTCCTCCCTGGTAAACAGGGCAGTACCTGAATATCCTTTCTTTTGTGCGTAATTCCAATATTGATAATAGCCTGGAAGAGAAAGGTCGATCTGCCCTTCCTGCAGCTTGCTTTCCTGAATACAGAACACGTCCGCATCTACCTCATTAAAATAATCCAGAAAGCCTTTCTCCACACAGGCACGAAGTCCATTCACATTCCATGATATCATTTTTTTCATCGCATTCACCTCCGTCAAAAAGATAGTGTTAGTATACCATTTTAAACAGCATTCGAAAAGGGCGTGTTGCAAAACTAATAAGGAAAAAAGGGAGCTGCTGCTCAACTGACTTTTTCTTAGTTGAGCAACACTCCCCTGGAGTAGCATTAACATGAGTATGCTTGTTTAATAATCTTTATTTTTCAGTATGATATCATGGGCTCCGCCTTCCCGAATACTCATGGGAGAAACAAGAGTGATCCTTGCTTTTTTCTGAAATTCCTCAATGGAAGCCGCCCCGCAGCTGGACATTGTGGACTTTATCTTACTGATCGTGACAGATAAATTATCCTTCAGTGCACCTGCATAAGGAACATAACTGTCAACACCTTCTTCAAAATGAGTATCTTTGCTGGCTGACATGCTGTAGCGCTGCCAGTTCTTTGCCCGGTCTGATCCTTCTCCCCAATATTCCTTTACATATTCATTGCCTCTTTTCAGCTTCTTTCCGGGGCTTTCATCAAACCTTGCAAAGTATCTTCCCATCATTACAAAATCCGCTCCCATGGCCAGGGCTATGGCAATGTGATTATCATACACAATTCCTCCGTCGGAACAAATGGGGATGTAGATACCGGTTTCCTCCATATATTTGTCCCTGGCAGAAGCAACTTCCAGTATGGCAGTCGCCTGACCTCTGCCAATCCCCTTCTGCTCACGTGTAATACAAATAGACCCGCCGCCAATTCCCACCTTTACAAAGTCTGCTCCTGCATCAGCCAGATAGCGGAAGCCTTCGGCATCAACCACGTTGCCGGCACCGATATATGCCTTGGGATAATTTGATTTTATGTAGGTAATGGCGTCATATTGCCATGTGGAATAACCATCGGATGAATCCAGACATAAGATGTCAGCGCCTGCTTCCAGCAGTGCCGGAACCCGGTCCTGATAATCGTAAGTATTAATTCCGGCACCTACAAGAAGGCTCTTCTTCTCATCGAGAAGCTCAAAAGGATTCTCTTTATGAGCTTCGTAATCCTTACGGAACACCATATGGACCAGCTGCTGATTCTCGTTGACGATAGGAAGACAATTTAATTTATTTGCCCAGATCAGGTCATTGGCTTCATTCAGGGAAATCCCATCCCTTCCTGTAATAAGTGATTCAAAAGGAGTCATAATATCACAGACTTTTTTATCCAGGGGATCCCTGCTTATTCTGTAATCTCTGCTCGTAATAAGTCCGGTAAGAATACCGTCCGATTTTCCGTTAGAGGTAACCGCTATGGTAGTATGCCCGGTATCCTCCTTCAGCCTCAGGATCTCATTCAAAGTGTGTTCCGGCGAAAGGTAGGAATCGCATACAACAAAGCCGGACTTGAATTTTTTTACTTTCCGTATCATTTCAGCCTGGGAATCAATGGTCTGTGCCCCATAAATAAATGACAGACCTCCGCACCGGGCCAGTGAGATAGCAAGTTTGTGATCGGACACAGCCTGCATAATGGCAGATACAAACGGAATGTTTAACCTTACGTGTGCTTCCCCTGGTCTAAATCTTGTAATAGGAGTGGTCAGATCAATTTTCTCAGGCATACACAGGGGAGTGGATAAATTAGGGATCAGCAGATATTCGTTAAAGGTTCTGGAAATTTCATTATATAATTTAAACATTTGAGACCTCTTTTCCTCCTGCTGCTTAAAAGATGCTTTTCAATTCGCCGAAATTATTGATGAGAAAGGTGGGGTTTTGCGCTTTCAGCTCTTCGTAAGAATTGTTTCCATAGGTTACACCACAGGTGTGGCAGCCTGCACCACGTCCCATCTGAAGGTCAAATACCGTATCCCCTACCACCAATGCCTCTTCCGGATCACATTTTTCCTGCTCCAGTATTAATTGTGCCATGTCCGGAGCCGGCTTTTTATTTTTTACGTCCTGCTCTCCGTAGATGCGGGAAATAAAAGGACTTACCTGTAAATGATCAAGCAACAGATGAAGAGCGTCCTTGCCCTTACTTGAGGCAACTGTAATAACTACTCCCTTTTGTGACAGATACTCTATGGTGCTCTTTACATCAGGAAACAAGGTAACACTTTCCATGCAGATATCCTGGTATTTTCTGCGGTATAAATCAATGGCATGATCCATCTCGCTGTCCGGGACTTTTAATACGGATGAAAAGGTATCCTTAAGGGGCAGCCCTATTTTTTCCTGTATGTCCTTCTCCCTGGCAATTCCATAGCCCAGTTCTTTTCCCGTGGCCTGAATTGTATTAACAATGCTGCTCTTTGTATCTGCTATTGTTCCGTCAAAATCTAATATTAAAAGCTTCATGTTCCATACCCTCGCATCCCTATAATAAATTACATTCATATTATTGTTTATTTCGTTCTTTTTCACTGCCATAGGTCATAATCAATTACCTGGATCTCTTCCAATTCATTATTAAGCAGATGTCTCAGATTTTTTTCCGGAAGTTCCTTCTCCACACCAAACTCTCCCAGCTTATAAGAAATGTTTTCATCAAACTGGTCCACCAGATCCTGCTTTCTGAAATAACGCCGGTTTTCCTCTATATACTCTTTTAAATGGCATTTTACAGAATCATTATAATATCCGTAGATCATGTTATTGAATTGCTCATGCACGATCTGATTATCAGAGATCAGGCGGTCCAGCTCAACCATAAGCCCAATACTTCCGAATGTGCGTCTCATTTCTTCAAATTCTTGTTTGTGAAGATGATTCTGAGATACGATAACATAAGAAATATTTCTGGTATTGTTTAAAACATCAAAAAATATTTTACTGTGTGCATGATTGATTTCCAGCTGGGATGAAACAATCACACGAATATCTTTGCTGTATTCGTTGCAAAGCAGTTCAATAATATAGGGGTTAGATACCAGAATATATTTAAATCCGGTGTCAATCATAGATTCAATATCTTTGCAAATCTCCTGATACCCCTCTACGGTGAATTCTCTGTTTTCGAAATGAAACATATCATAAGCATAACATAACTGATGCCTGCCGCTTATGCTCCTGGCCTCTTCCGGCGAGATTGCATAGTCCCTCGCTTCATGAAACAAAAAACAATCTTTTTGAAAATCCTGCTCAAATCTGGTCAAATAAATTCTGCCCTCTGACTCAGAGTCCATAAAGCTCTCATCCAAGTATAATGGTAGTAACATTTCACCCATTGGTACCTGCCCCCTTACTTATATTCTATACGCTGTACCTCACCAAAATTTAACTCTTTGATATACGGTAATTTTGTTATTCTGCTCTGCCACCTCCTGTTATTTTCAATATACTGTTCTCTCTTATCCTCCGGATAAATCAGTCCCTGGTCAGCGGCATGACGGCATAATGTGCAGTGCATGCAATTGTCCGTGTGAGCAGCAGAATACCAGAGTTTATTTTCCACCTGAGATATTTCAGGTATCAGCTCCAGCTGGTCTCTTGGATAAAGAGCCTGCTCCAAAGGGCCATCAGAGATGGTGGCATGAATGTTAGATTTGGAGCCATAGGTGCCTAATATTTCTTCCAGATGGGTTGTCCGGCTTTGCTCAATATATATTTCTATGGATTTCATGATCCATTCTGTCGTAGCCAGACGGTCCAGCAGTTTGAAATTTTTATAACCGATTTCCATGTATTTGGGAATATCAGCCGGAGCAATCCATTTTCCACTATATATTTCCTCTGGCCTTAAATTCCGGATATTCACACATTTATTTCTGTAATAGCTGAAGTATGGTGTTTTCGTTTCTTTATGCTTGCTGTGGGAACCCTGCATGCGAGTATGGCCTTTTTGCCAGGGGCAGTTTGAAATGTACAAATCATTTGGAATAAGCTTTAATAATAGATCAGTTTTCGAACGAATCCGGATCAGCTCTGCAAAATTCTTAATTAAATCATAATGCAGCGTTGCTTCATCAATGCCCAATTGAATCAGATATTCAAGTTCTTCCCAGGAACGTGTTTTTAAATTCACCGATGCTGATATTTTTAAAGCTGGCAGCTTCTGTTTTGTATATTGGATTAAATATGGATTGCTCAATGTTACCTTTCGTATTCCCAAATCAACTAATTTGTTGATAAATCTCAGATACCTTTCCTGATACTTTTCGGTAAATTCCTCGTTCATCAGGCCGTTATTATTGATGACATAATTAAAGTCAATGCCGGCGGCGTTCAGCTTGTCCAGGATTGCTTTCAATTCATTTTCCTGTTTCACAATATTTTGAGTCTGGGCGCGTCCCCCGCCAAAATCATCAATTCCCAAATTACCAAAATAGCTTTCAATATAATTCCCGTACATATAAAGCGATTGATCAATGAAATCCATATCTCCATTGTATGGTAGTGCAAATTTAATCATGAGACCCCCCTGGAAAACGTTTGATAGTTTAAGTAATTTCTGCTCCTTATAATACGCAATATTATATCATTTGCTTTTTGTGAAAAATATGAGTTTTCTCACATAAATCTGGAATTTAGGGAAGTTTTATAGTAAGATAAATTATAAAAAAGAGTTTGAAAGAGATTTGTCTATGAATATGAAAAAGGCGAACGAAACAATTCCCTCCTATGTCACTAATATCTTTTCTTTTGATATTACTCCATATGCCAAATGGAAAGAATTTCGGAAAAACGAATTAATATGCAGAGAAGGGGATGATTTATCTGATCTGGTATTTCTAATAAAGGGAAATGCCAAGCTTTTCCTGACTCATGAAAACGGAAAAGTTACCATCATTGATTTTTTTAAATCTCCAACCTTATTTGGGGAGATGGAATTTATGGGAGCGCAGAAATTTACCAATGGAGTCATTGCTTTGGATAAGTGCGTCTGCATCCTGCTGCCCCTAAGAGAGGTCAGCCATCTTCTAAAAAACGATACGAAATTCTTAAATTATCTGTGCCTGTTTTTATGCCGGAAGGCTCTGCGCAATACTTCAAATTATGCTACTAACCAGAATTATCCTCTGGTAAACCGTCTGGCAAATTTTATACTATTATCTGCAGACGGAGAAATCTATAACAGGAAACACACAGAGGTTGCGGAATACCTGGGTGTCAGCTACCGTCACCTGCTTCATGTGTTTTCGGTTCTATGTGAGGCGGATATACTGCAGCATATGGACAAAAAAAGATACAGAATTAAGGATTTTTCATCTCTTGCGACCATGGCTGTCAATGAAAACAGTTTATGACGATACAAAAAAAGATCCGATTCAGATATTGATATCTGAACCAGCTCTTTTATTGTATCTGTCTATTGAACGATTATAACTGTTTATCCTGCCATTTTTTCCGTTCTACCAGTCTTCCCATAAAAAATGCGATGACTCCCACTCCGATTCCCGTCTGAAGACAGAACAAAAGGCTTTCTATTTCCCCGGGAAGTTCTCCGCCTATGGCAGCTTCCAAAACGGGAGTAAACCATGGTTCATATTCCGAACCGCGGATTTCTGTAATCATCTGGCTTCCTGCATCATCCGATCCGCCGAACTCTGCTCCCTTTAATACAAACAAAGGAATAATGGCAATCAGACATACGAGAACCAGCAGCACTGCGATTGTCTGTTTTCTTTTCCTGCTCATTTTATTTTACCTCCCTTGTAAATCCTATGGCTTTTAACTCCGGAAGAGCATAAGTCTCAAGAGTCATAACGATGACTGTAGTGAGAATTCCCTCAATTACTGCAAGAGGCAGCTGAGTCGGTGCAAATACACCAAGGAATTTAACAGCAGAAGCACCAACGCCTCCTATTTCAGAAGGATAGGCTATGGCAAGCTGTAAACTGGTTACACAGTATGTAAATAAATCGCCTAACGTTGCAGCAAGAAAAACCGCCACCATTTTGTTTACTTTTAATACCTTACAAAGTTTATATATTCCAAAAGACACGAAAGGACCTGCAATTGCCATGGAAAAGGTATTCGCTCCCAGTGTGGTAAGACCTCCGTGGGCAAGCAGCACCGCCTGAAAAATCAAAACAATAATGCCCAGAATACTGACCGCCGACGGTCCAAACAAAATAGCGCCAAGACCGGTTCCAGTCATATGTGAACAGCTACCAGTCACAGACGGAATCTTTAATGAGGAAATGACAAACACAAATGCTCCTGACATGGCAAGAACTGTGATCGCCTTTCTGTTCTCCCGGAGCGTCTTCTGTATGGAAAAGAAGCCCGCAATGAGAAACGGCACACAGACTGCCCCCCAGGCAATACAATACCCTACTGGCAAATAGCCCTCCATAATATGCATTGCATAGGCACTGGGAACGATTCCAAATGTCAGTGCAAATGCAGTTGCAAGTTTCATGATACTTTTTTCTTTCTTACTCATTTTCATTCTCCTTCCAATAAAATAAGCACCTTACATCCGATGGTTCCCACACATCAGACTGGTGCCCTATGGGTAAATCTTTGTACTACAAAAAGACTTCCCGGCACCGGTCATCGCTCGTAACCGGATACTCCAAACAAAAAGGCAGGTCTTCTGACTCATGCATCAAACACAGCTGCTCCCTCTTCCCGGTTTCCCAGTGACTTATGGAGCCCTGCTCTGCATATACAGCGGCGGGACCGTAAGGGACTTTCACCCTTTTCCCTATTATCCTGCGGAGAATTTCACAGGCACCTTTTAGATAATACGCTTGTATTGTAACTGCAATACCAAATTCTGTCAACCTTCATACTGCCTGCTAAGCAGCTGGTTCAATTCTTTTGTATCCCTGAAATAAGGACTCATTTCCGGCAATATCCGGCATTTCACCAGACTGTCATAAACTTCCATTAAAACCGGCTTCTTTAGATTTCCCTGAGTTAAGATCACATTAGATGTCAGGATCTCTGTTACCGGACCATCGGCAATAATCGTTCCACCGGCAAAAACCACCGCCCGGTCTGCCCATTTATAGGCGAAATCCACATCATGGGTTGAAATCAGAAGAGTTTTCCCCATTTTTGTCATTTCATCAAGAACCTGTGTGAGTATTTCCACATTAACCGGATCTAAAGATGCAGTTGGTTCATCAAATATGATTACCTCCGGTTCCATGGCAATGATGTCTGCTATGCTTACTCGTTTCTTCTCTCCGCCGCTTAAGTAGTGGGGAGGGCGGTCTTTCAGCATCATTAAATTCATGGACTTTAACGCCATTTCAACCCGCTGTTTCACCTCTTCTCTGGATAGCCTTAAATTCATAGGTCCGAAGGATACCTCAGCAGAAACGGTAGATGCAATTATCTGATTGTCTGCATCCTGAAAAACAATTCCCACTTCTCTTCGAAGCTCATTTAAGTCTTTTTTCCCAATTATCTTTCCCTTATACCTGATTGTTCCCGTATCCGGGATCAGGACACCGTTCAGGTTTAAAAAGCAGGTGGATTTCCCGGCTCCATTGGAACCAAGAACTGCAATCTTCTCCCCTTTTCTCACAGACAGTGACACATCATGAAGTGCTTTACTTCCCGTGCCATAGGAATACGAAAGATTTTCTGCCTGTAAAAGTATTTCTTCCATCATCTGTTCCTCCTCGTTTTTACACCAGCCATATAAGCAGAAGAAATGCAACATAGCCCGCCGCTGCCGCTGCCTCCTTTGCTTTCACCGGCCTTTTCTCCTCCAGAAACAGAAGTTCGCCCTCATAACATCTGGCAGTCATGGCATCATAATACATCCCGGCCTTCTTTAATGAAACAATAAAAAGATTGGCTCCAATCCCTCCGAAAGACCTGCAAGACGTGAGGAAATTATGGTATCCCAGCCTGGACTCTGCCGCCTGTTTCATATGGAGCTGGACATCCATCATAACAAAAATGAACCGGTATATGAGATTCATCAGCTCCGATATCAGTTTGGGCACATGCAGTTTTCCAAGCAGATTAATGATCTCACTTGCCGGTGTGGAAAGTACAAGCATATACATGGCGCTTACGGCAGCCATTGCTTTTAAAATCAGCCGTGCAGCAAGAGCTGCTCCTCCGTCTGACAAATAAAGATAAAAGCCTGGCATGGTAATATAAAAGCGTCCTGCCGGCACATGAGATATCCCAAATACAATGGCAGCAGTTCCAAGAATTAAAAAAGTTACTGGTATCTTTAATAGGGCAAGATACTTCTGAACGGAAAGCCCTCCCATAAAAATCGTAATAATACCCATGGACAGAAACACTGTAACAGATACCAGAACATCTCCAGTTCCAATACAAAATAATAATGCGGCCATTGCCACAGCTGCTTTTAATCCAGGGTTTATTCCTTTTATTTGGGATTCATAAGCATAGGAATCTATGGTATTAATCGTTCTCACCTCCTTTTAAGGCTGATTATAAGCGATTAAGAAATCATCTGCAAGTACAGGTTTTTCCGGTATTTCTGAATCATTACCAAATTTATGAAAATATACCAGTTTTTGCGCGCTATTCAAGGAAAATCCATCATGTTATACTTAATTCCACAATAAGTTATGAAGGAGAACACGATGAAAAGAAGTACAAGAAAAGCAATCATGTGGACGATATCTGTTTTATTACTTTTTCTAATCAGCAACTACTGCACGAAAAATTCATTTGCGGCAAAGCCTGACAAAAGCACTTCCACTGCTCCCCAAAATTTAAATGCGGCTGATATTACCAGTAACTCACTCACCCTGACCTGGTCCCCACCCACAGGGGGTCTGGGAGTAAGAGAATACCAGATTTACAAGAATAATACTTATCTTTGCTCCACAACCTCAATTACATATACCGTTACCGGATTAACACCGGCAACTACTTACCAGTTTTATGTAAAAGCAAAAGATACCAAAAGAAATATATCTCCTGCCAGCAATACCGTTTCTGTTACCACTGCAGCACCCGCTTTACCTCCGGCAGAAACCCAGCCCCAATCCGGAAGAATTGTTGGCTACTTTGCTGCCTGGGAAGCCTACAGCGGCATTTGCCCCGATCAGATCGATGCCAGCAAGCTGACTCATATTAATTACGCCTTTGCCAACATTGGTCCGGATTTAAAGATTACCTTGGGATATCCGGATGTGGATCCCAATAATATAAGGCTTTTAAATTCATTAAAATTACAAAATCCAAATTTAAAAACATTGATTTCCGTTGGCGGCTGGAACTGGTCCGGAAGATTCTCAGACGCGGCTCTGACCGACGCATCCAGAAATGCCTTTGCAGACAGTGCGGTGGATTTTATCACAAAATATGGATTTGACGGCATCGATCTGGACTGGGAATATCCCGTAAGCGGAGGTCTGGCGACCAACACCAGAAGGCCGGAGGATAAACAGAATTTCACCCTGCTTCTTCAAAAAATAAGAGAAAAGCTGGATGCCCGCGGTGCCATGGACCAGAAGCACTATCTTCTCACCATTGCCGGGGGAGCGGATGCTTCCTACGTAAAAAATGTAGAAATGGCTAAACTGGCTCAATATCTGGATTACGCAAATATAATGACTTATGATTTGCACGGAACCTGGGATCCTTACACGGATTTACTGGCACCCCTTTATAATAACAATGATTCCTCACCCCAATATAAAGCAAGCGTGGACTCCGGAGTCACTGCATGGTTAAACGCTTCCTTCCCTGCCGATAAGCTGGTTATGGGAATCCCGTTCTATGGGTACCTGTACTCTTCCGTGAATAATTCCAATAACGGCTTATACCAGACATATGGCGGTGCCAACTCAATCAGCTACAAGGACATCAAGGCAAATTATTTAAACAAAACCGGTTATACCAGATATTTTCATTCTCAGTCAATGGTTCCATGGTTATTTAACGGAACAATCTTCATCAGCTACGAAGACCCACAGTCCATCGCTTATAAAACAGATTATATCAAATCAAAGAAGTTAGGCGGTGCCATGGTATGGGAGCTTGGTCAGGATTCCAATGGAGAGCTTCTTGACACATTATATAATGGACTAAAATAATTTCATGAATAGGAAAGCCGCTGCTTCGCAGGTATCATAACAAACCTGCAAAGCAACGGCCTTTTTATTACTGGTTTTCAGTCATCTGTTCTTCTGTCAAAGTAAATACCTGTCTCTTACGAGCCATTTCATCACTTTCCAGATACTCGTCATAAGTAGTAATTTTATCAATCAGCTGTCCGCCTACGATTTCCATAATGCGGTTTGCTGTAGTCTGTACGATCTGATGGTCACGGGAGGAAAAGAGGAGTACTCCCTGGAATTTCACAAGTCCGTTGTTCAATGCTGTAATAGATTCCATATCCAGGTGGTCTGTAGGCTCATCTAAAAGCAATACGTTGGCACCGGTTATCATCAGCTTTGAAAGCATACAGCGCACTTTCTCACCACCGGATAAAACGCGGACTTTCTTCACGCCGTCTTCTCCGGCAAACAGCATACGTCCAAGGAATCCACGGACATAAGTTGCATCTTTCTCAGGAGAGTACTGGGTCAGCCAGTCCACAATGGTATCATCGTTATCAAACTCTGCTGTGTTGTCTTTGGGGAAATAGCTCTGGGTAGTGGTGAGACCCCATTTATAATCGCCCTCATCTGGTTCCATCTCTCCGGAAAGGATCTTAAACAAAACAGTTTTCGCAAGCTCATTCGGTCCTACAAAAGCCACCTTATCTTCTCTGGTGAGTGTAAAGGAAATATGATCAAGAATCTTCACACCGTCAATGGTTTTAGTTAAATCATTCACGGTAAGAACCTCATTACCAATCTCCCGTGCCGGACGGAAATCGATATAAGGATATTTACGGCTGGAAGGTTTAATATCATCCAGTTCGATTTTCTCTAACGCACGTTTTCTGGAAGTAGCCTGCTTGGATTTGGAAGCATTGGCAGAGAAGCGCTGAATAAAATCCTGCAGCTCCTTAATCTTTTCTTCCTTCTTTCTGTTGGCTTCCTTCATCTGCTTAACCATAAGCTGACTTGACTCATACCAGAAATCATAGTTACCGGCATACAGCTGGATCTTGCTGTAGTCAATATCCGCGATGTGGGTACAAACCTTGTTTAAGAAGTAACGGTCATGGGAAACCACGATTACCGTATTCTCAAAGTTAATCAGGAACTCTTCCAGCCATGCAATGGCATCCAGATCCAAATGGTTGGTCGGCTCATCTAAAAGAAGTATATCAGGATTGCCAAAAAGTGCCTGTGCAAGAAGCACTTTCACCTTCTGGGCTCCGGTTAAATCCTTCATCAGTTTATAGTGTAAGTCAGTCTCAATTCCAAGACCGTTTAATAAGTTAGCTGCATCGGATTCCGCTTCCCAACCATTCATGGTTGCGAATTCTCCCTCCAGATCTGCAGCCTTAATGCCATCTTCATCCGTGAAGTCCTCCTTCGCGTAGATCGCATCCTTTTCCTTCATGATCTCATATAATCTGACATTTCCCATGATGACTGTATCAAGAACCTGACTCTCATCATATTTAAAATGGTCCTGTTTTAAGAAAGAAAGTCTCTGGCCCGGTGTGATTACAATATCACCGCCAGTAGGCTCCAGTTCCCCGGAAAGAATTTTTAAGAACGTGGATTTTCCGGCACCATTGGCACCGATTAAGCCATAACAGTTGCCTTCCGTAAACTTAATATTTACATCTTCAAACAATGCTTTTTTTCCAAGTCTTAATGTTACGTTATGTGCACTAATCATCTTAATTCCCTTTCTGAAATCTGGTTTTATTCCATATCGTAAGCTCTGCTTCTGATTTCAGCAAAGTCATGGCCGAAATCATCAAAATAGGGGTCTTTTGGCCCCTTTTCTGTCATCTCTCTTATTGTACATGAAAATCCCGAATTTGCAAGCCTTTTATCAAAAAAGCCCTGCCGATCCGGGATTTATACCTGTTTTTTACTTCGCCGCTTCCACCTTTAAGGGGAAGTTTGATTCGCTGCCTGCATCATAGGTAACTGTAACATAGGTAACTTTTACCAAAGCTCCACTTCCGTTGCTGTCATCTGTAGCATTTCCAAGCACTCCGGTATCCAGCCCTTCGCAGTTATCTTTGATAAATCCCATCTCTTTTGCTGAACCCGTATCGATGGTAAATGTACTCATGGCCTGATCCTTTACGGTTCCGGTCACTTCTTTTATTTCCATCTTATCCTGGGCATCAAGGACTAAAATCACCTTTGCATTGGTCGTGTCAGACCCAGATATCTCACCCTTATAGATGATGGAAACTTTCACATCCGGTTCCAGTGCGTAGGAGGTTTCCACTACAGCATTATCCAGATGAAAAACAGTTTTCGACTCTCCATCTAAAACGGTCATGGATTCCATATTATCAGATACCTCGGTGACTTTACCGGTTAATATCTTAAATTCTGCTGTACTTCCGGGTGCCTGGGTACTTGCCGCCGGAGAAGTTTCATTTGAAGTTTCTGTCTGTGCAACGGTACCAGCTGCGTTTTGCGCCGGCTTCGATGATTTCCCGCAGGCCGATAATATAACTGCAGTGCAGACTGCTAATGCGATCATTAAGGTTCTTTTCATAAAGCATCCTCTTTTCTATGTTTGCCATTTCCTGATATATCGCATTTAGTATATCATCCGTTTGTGAAAAGTTTTTATCTTTTTTCTTAATTTACTTTTATCTATTTAATTACGTGCCCTATCATTTCTAGCCAGGAGATACAAACAGTACTGGTTCATGCTGATCCCCTCTTTCTTTGAGTGCTCCGCTAATTCCCGATGTAATGACTTGGGTATTCTTAATTTAAACTGTCCGGAATATTTATCCAGATTATCTGGCTCAGGGATTTCACAACCATCTTCAAGCATTGCTTCCAGCCAGGCTTTTTGGGCATCTTTGGCATTAGCAATTGCTGCTTCGATTGTCTCACCACATGTTATACAGCCCCTTAAATCTGGAAATGATACAATATATCCTCCCTCATCAGGATCTTCAATAATCTCCATTCTATAGTGCAGATTCATATAATCATCAATTGTTCTCATCATCTGATACCTCACTTTCAACAATCTCTCTAACCATCTGTACATAAACTTTTTTTATTGGTTCATGCTTTGGCAGAGTAATTGGCATACACCCTGATTTCCGAAACGTATAATGACTACTTCCCCCCTTGGGCGACTTCATTTCATATCCATAGTACTCCAAGACACGTTGCAATTCACTAAATCGCAGATCTTTTGATAAAGAGTATATTCTATTCAATAATTTATCCCATTGTGACATTTATTAATCCTCTCTTTATAATACATTATATTATGGTGTCGCATTTGGTGTCAATGATATATTAAAAATAAAGCATAATACAAAACAAAGCCCCTGAATCACACATAACCATGTGTTCCAGGGGCTATCATAAAATTTTATTTATTCCTACAAAATATCTCCATACCTCCCAAGAAAATTTTGTGTCCTGACATTGTTGGACGCAAACACTTCCTCCGGAGTCCCTTCCTCAACGATCACACCCTCTGCCATAAAAATCACCCGGTCAGAGATATCTCTGGCAAATGCCATCTCATGAGTGACAATTACCATTGCAATATGCAGGTCGGCAAGGGATTTAATAACCTTAAGCACTTCACCGGTCAGCTCCGGATCCAGTGCAGAAGTAGGCTCATCAAAAAATAGTATCTTGGGGTTCAGAGCCAGTGCCCTTGCAATCGCCACTCTCTGGCACTGCCCGCCAGAAAGCTGGCAGGGATATGCATCTGCTTTATCAGCAAGTCCCATTTTCTGAAGAAGCTCCGTAGCCTCCTTTATGGCATCCTCTTTGCTCCGTTTCTGAACATGGATTGGTGCATCAATAATATTATTTAAAACGGTCATATGAGGAAACAAATTAAAATTCTGAAAAACAAGACCGTAATTCTTCTGGATCTCTTTCAGTTTTTCCTTTTTAGCATAGACAGTCGTTCCATCGCTTCCGTTCCACGCTGCCTTTTCTCCCAGGTAAAACAGTTCTCCTTTATCCATCTGTTCCAGCAATGTGGCACATCGAAGGAGCGTGGACTTTCCGGAACCGGAAGGCCCGATGACAGAAAGGATCTCCCCTTCTTTTACAGACAGAGAGATATCCCGAAGGACGTTCTGTTCATTAAATGATTTTTCCACATGGTTCATTTCCAGTACGTGCATTTCGATTCCTCCTATTGGTAATAATTCATCCGTTTTTCTATGTATTCCATCAGCATAGCCACTACCAGATTAAATACATAATAGAAAAGACCTGCTGCCACAAAGGGAATCAGGCTTGTCTGTGAGGACGCCAGCGCCTTGGCTACGGCAAACATCTCCAGCACGCTGATGGTAAACGCAAGGGAGGTATCCTTTACCAGAGTTATTACCTCGTTGGTGACTGACGGAAGAATCCGTTTTACTACCTGGGGGAATATGATTCTAAAAAAGGTCTGATTCTTTGAGTATCCTAAAAGCTTTGCTGCCTCATACTGTCCGGCAGGCATGGATTGAATTCCGCTTCTGTAGATTTCAGCAAAGTAAGCGGCATAGTTGATCACGAAACCAATAAATGCGGCCCAAAGGCGGTATCCGTTCCCCACCTTCACTCCAAAAAGGTAATAGGGACCGAAATAAACCACCATAAGCTGAAGCATCAGAGGGGTTCCTCTCATGACTGATATATAGAATTTAACAATGGCCTCTATGACCCGGTTTTTTGACATCCTCCCAAAGGAGACCAGAAGTCCCAGAGGAAGAGAAAAGATGAGTGTTACCAGAAAGATCTGGATGCTGACCCACATTCCTCCTGCCAGTTGTGTAAGTATCTTTGTAAAAGCCATGATTGCCCCTCCGTCAGTATCAATTATTTTCCTATTGTTGTTACATCTTTACCGAACCATTTTTCAGAAACGGTCTTTAAGGTTCCGTCTGCTGCCATTGCCTCCAGCTGCTCCTGCACCTTGTCTCTTAGTCCATCATTTCCCTTTTTAAAACCAACTCCATACTCCTCTGCTGCAAGTGCTTCATCAAGAATTACGAAATCTGATTTTCTCTGCTGAATCTGATAAGCAGCTACAATCTCATCCATAGCCACGCAGTTCACTGCTCCCATCTCCAGATCCATAAATGCAGTATTATAATCTGGTGTGGTCTGAAGTGTCTTAAATGTTTTGGCTAATGTATCATTATCCTTTAATGCAGCCTCTGCAGAAGAGTCAGCCTGTACCTCCACTACTTTTCCGGAAAGATCCGCAAGTGTCTTGATTCCGGAGTCCTTTGCCACAACAAAGACCTGTCTGTTTGCCATATAAGGCTTTGTCCATGTATAACCGTCTTCTCTTCCATTGATGGTAAATCCATTCCAGATACAGTCAATGTTACCGCTTTCCAGTTCCATATCCTTTGCGTCCCAGGCGATTGGCTGAGCTACAAACTTTTTACCAAGGCGATCTGCCACCTCTTTTGCAAGATCTAAGTCAAATCCTGTATACTCTCCATTATCTCCAACAAATCCCATGGGAGGAAAGTCCTGATCAAATCCCACTGTAAACGTATCTTTTTCAGAAGCTGCCGAAGATGTATCCTGTGCTTTTGTTGTCTCTGCAGATGAAGACTCTGCCTTTGTTGTCTCTGCCGCCGCAGGTCCTTCCTTTTTTCCTGCACAGCCGCTTAATAACGCTGCTGTTCCTAATATTGCTGCTGCCAGAATCACTATTTTTTTCATAACATAAATCCTCCTCTTAATTTTCATGTGTTACCATGGTAGCACAGTAAAGTTTTTCTGTAAAGAAGAAATTTATGTATCGTGGTTCTAAAACCAGATAAAAGAAATGATTATAATCAGTATTATAAGGGCTGCGCCCCCACCAAGGAAAAAAACAGGACTTATATTCCCATCGCTTACCTCCCTGGAAGTTTCCGGCTCCGCCAGCATCCCCCAGGGACTGAGCACCAGAACGCCCTGAGGGATATCGGTTGATTGTCCATTGTTTAAAAATTCCGTAAATCCGTTCCAATCCCGTTCTATCTGTTTCCTGCCTTCCTTAAAATCCTCTGAGGGTTCTTTCTTACCTTTTGTAAAAAAAGGTTCCGGCTCTCCCTTAATTTCTGAAACTTCTTTTTTCTTTAGGAACTGCTGATAGGCGTAGCGAATCCCTTTATTGGCCGTCTCATTTACATCTGCCTTGTTCTGGTAAAGATTCATCATATAATAAAAGATCCGGTATACATCCTTTGCTTCAAAAACCGGTTTTCTCACACCGGAATATTTTAGAGCGGACTGACTCGCCATTTCCTGAATTAATTTATCGGTCATCCGGTCACAGGCTTCTCTTAAATCCATGGCGATCCCTTTTTCCGCTCCCAGACTTGATACAAAGATCTGTGTTTTTATTGACATAAGAGCGGCTAAAAATCCCAAGAGCTCTTCACTTTTACCAGACAGTCCTGATATTCTGAATAAATTTCCTTCCCGGTTCATATAGGACGCAAATCGCTGTGCAGCCTCCAAATCGCTTATTTCATATACCCTTCCCGTTTTCATGGGGGAAATTGTTAAGCTGGCTCCCTGGGCTTTTCCAGCTATTTTCTTGAAAGGCCCACCTTTTTCCAGAATAGTCAAAGAAGTCTCATCCATCAGATTTTTGGCATATCCCGGATTATTTTTAATCGTTCCGGAGGCTGTTGGCTGGTAAATAATTCCCATACCGGTTTCATTATCTCCTGTGGTAACCGGGGTCCTGATTCCGCCTTCCTTTGAAGCACTTGCCTGCTTTCCATCCACGCCGCTTTGTCCAAATATCTGATTCAGCTCTGCCTCCGTAAAATTCTTCCCCATAACACTTCGGCAGATGGCTGCCCTCAATGCATTAATACTTACGGCAGATCCGTAATTACTTAACAGTAGCTCCAGATCTCCAAGCCGGGACATCAGAAGCTTTTGCAGCATCACAGACAATTCCTGATTCAGCTCCCCGGCTTCCTGGCCCTCTTGTGTTCCATGGGTGAGAACTGCTAAGAGAAGTTCCTCGTATATTTTTGCCAGCTCTTTTAATTCCTCTGAAAGAGGAAGGGTTTCAGATGGAGTCCAGTCCGTTATCTCATGAAAGGCCTCTCTCCATTCTTCCTCATCCCAAATATCAGGAGTATCACTCACTGAAGCAGTATCTCTGGCAGACCTGGATTTTTCAGCTTTTTCAGATTCCGCTTTTGCCTCTTCCTTCATAGACTGAGTCTGAGCCGCCACCTGATTAAGTAATATTTCTCCTGCAATTAATTTCTCATTTGCTTTTAATGCTTCAACAGACAGATTCAAGTCTGCTTTTCCACTCACTTTACCCTCAGCTATCCCCTCTGTTTTCAACTCCCCCGGGACAACAGAGTCCTGCGCCCTGATTTCCATCTCTTATCCTTTTCTCGTATTTATCCGATTAATCCTGTTCATCCTGGTAGACAATTTTACCTTTGCAGATGGTATATTTCACTTTTCCAAAAAGTTTTTTTCCGGTAAATGGGGAGTTGGATGATTTGGAGACATATTCGCCTGCGGTCCATTCCTCGTTGGGATCAAATATTACCAGATCTGCAGCGCCTCCGGTTTTCAGCATTCCACAGTCCAGACGATATAACTTTGCCGGATTAATACTCATCTTTTCCAACAGCTGCATCATGGTTAAATGACCCTGACGTACCAAAGTGGTTACTCCCAGCCCAAGTGCCGTTTCCAGCCCGATAATTCCACTGGGCGCCTCCAGCAAAGGCCTGGCTTTCTCTTCCGTACTGTGAGGTGCGTGATCGGTGGCTATGATATCAATGCTGCCATTTTTAAGACCTTCTATTACAGCCATACGGTCTGCCTCTGTCCGAAGAGGGGGATTCATCTTAGCCAGACTTCCATAGGAAAGAACCGCCTCTTCTGTCAATGTGAAATGGTGGGGTGTCACTTCAGCATAAACATCTGCCCCTAAATCCTTTGCAAACTGTACCATACGTACCGATGCAGCAGAACTGATATGCTGAATATCTACCGCAGCCTTGGTGTGGAGAGCAAGCATACAGTCTCTTGCCACCAGACTGTCCTCCGCCTCAGCAGGAGAACCATAAATACCAAGTTGTTCGGATACCGCCCCATGATTGATCCCGTTGTTCTCTATCAATGCAGGATCTTCTTCGTGGAAGCTTAACGGGAGATTTAAACTGGCCGCTTTTTCCATGGCTCTTTTTACAAGCTCCGCATCCATCAGCGGAATCCCATCATCGGTAAAGCCTGCTGCTCCATGGGCTGCCAGTGCCTCCATATCAGTCAGCTCACGGCCCTTCATCCCTTTGGATACAGCTGCTGCATGAAGAACATGGATTCCGGTTTTCTCCCCTTCTTTCTTTACATATTCCAACGTTCTTATATTATCGACAGGAGGCTTTGTATTGGCCATGCATACAACGGTTGTAAAACCACCTTTGGCTGCTGCTCTTGCACCTGTCTGAATATCTTCCTTGTAAGTAAGTCCCGGATCCCGGAAATGAACATGTACGTCCACAAGTCCCGGCGCTGCGATAAGACCGGTACCATCAATTACCACATCATTTTTTGAAGTCCCTGCCCCGGGAGGATTTTGATCCGTTCCCATCCCGGCTATGATTCCATCTTCTATGCAGATATCCATATCCTGCTCTGTCCGGGTTGCCGGGTCAATTACGTGAACATTTTTAATCCATATCATCGTTTCTTTCTCCCTTTCTCTTTTAATGCCCGTTTATCCTTCTTTGCCGCAAAGCGGAAGAATCCCTGAGGCAGTTCAAAAACAAACACAATACCAAGCACAATCGCAACTGCCACTTTCAGAGCAAGAAACCCGGTTCGGGCAGCAAGTGCTATTTCGTCGGTTACAATGTAGTAAGCGGTCCAATATACCAGCGCACCTGGAACTAACGGAAAAATACCGGAAATCAAAAAGATGGTTACCGGGCACTGTTTTCTGACCGCAAATATTCTGGAAAGAAGAATTACAGCAATGGTTGCAAACATTGCGGATGCCGGCTCTGAAAATCCCTGTGCCAGCATGCTATATACGAACCAGCCTGTTCCCCCAATCAGACCGCAATAAGGATAGTATATGGCAGGTACTCCAAACAGGAGGGCGAATGCAACCGTACCAAGGGCTGCAACTGCCATCTCACAGACAGCCGTCATAAAAATCCACCTCCTGTAAACCGGTGAAGAAGGCTGAATACAAGCCCTACTCCCATGGCAATGCAGAAGAATACCAGCAGTGCATCCATCATTCGCACAGAACCAGCGATATAATCTCCGTCTGCAATATCACGAATTGCGTTGGTAAATGCAACTCCTGGAATCAAAGGCATTATTGAACCAATAATCATAAAGTTTAAATGTTCTCCCAGATGAAGCTTGTACAAGAGAGTACACAGCGCAGTGACAAGAGCTCCTCCTCCAATATTAGCCACCAGCTTGGTAAGATGAGGACCTGCCAGAAAAATGATATATCCATATAGCACCACACCGGAGAAAAACGCAGCTGCTGCATCTTTACCATTACCTCCGAACAGAAAACAGAAACAGGCACTTCCCACTCCCGATGCCAGAATCTGCATCTTCTTTGACTTTCCAGGCATCCGCTGTATCTGATCCAGCCTTTCTCTTACTGCATGGGGAGTTAAAGATCCTGCTTCAATCTCCCTGGATAGCTGATTCACTGCAGCAACACGGTCTAAATGCGTTCCGCTCACCGGGATGTGCTGGACCTTTGCAAATATCTCTTCTCTCTCATTCCCTGCCGTGGTAAAAATCCCATTGCTTAACACAAAGGAGCTGCAGGATTTAATTCCATAATGGCGGCAGATCCGATCCATGGTTTCTTCCACCCGGAAAATCTCAGCACCATTTTCCAGCAGAATATGACCAGCCAGCATGGCCGCATCTAAGACCTCCCGCTCTTCCTCTTTCCGCTCATTCATGAATTTGAGGCTCCTGTTCCAAAATAAACGATTCTCCGTCTCTTTCCATCATAACAATCCGGTCCCGGTAAGGAATGGAAACTTCCATTGATTTTAAACGCCCTATTACGGAATAATCATCCCAGCAGTGCATGGGAAATGCATGCAATACTTCTGCCTTTCTCATAAATTCATCAAAACCCAGATAGAAGTTTTTCTCCTGTCTCGGATCCAGAGGCAGAAAGGCTGCATCAATTTTCTCTCCTGCCAGCTTGTCCACTTCTAATGAATAGTTCTTAGCCATATTCCGGTTCCATTCCTCTGGCTCGCCTTCCCATCTCCAGTTGTTTAGATCACCGGCATGGTAAATTACGGTTCCATTCACTTTTATTAGAAATGCGACACCCTCATCTGTGGATTGAAAGGTAGTAATTTCTAATGCCAGATTACCTCCTGTACCATACGAAAGGGTGAGGGTTTCTCCCGGTTTAACAAATGAAATATGGCTTCTTTGTTCCTCACCAATCTTTTTCCTGGAGATATCGTCAGACAAAACATAATGAACTTCCCTGGATCCGTTCCCCAGATCAAAAATTTTATCCGAATAATGATCTCCATGGCGATGACTGGCGAAGATAAAAAGTGGTTTATTGGTATCCAGGTCCGGAAGTATACCCTGGGTATAATCAAATAGCAGAGCAGCAGACGACAAGTCTGCCAGGAATGCACTGTGATGAACGTAAGTAATTTTCATAAAAAGCGGCCTCCTTCAAATGACTGTTTGGAGAAATTATATCACATACTGATCCATTCTGCATAGCAGATGCGCGCAAAAAAGGCGGAGACCTCTGTCCCCGCCTGCGGAAATTTTTATTCCATCTAAGCTGTTATTTCTATAATAATTAGTTAGCAGCCTTTGTAGTTTCTGTAGCTTCAGTAGTTGCTTCTACGCTGGAAGCTTCTTCAGAAGACTCTTTTGCAGATGCTTCTTCTGTTGTTTCTTCTACAGACTCAGAAGATTCTTCTGTTGTAACTTCTTCTTTTGTAGCTGCTTCTGTTGTAACTGCTTCTGTTGTAGCTGCTTCTGTAGTAACTTCTGTTGCTGCTGTTGTTTCAGCAGTCTTTGTGCTTCCACATGCAGAAATTGCTGCCATTGTTAATACTGCTAATCCTGTAAGTACCAGTTTCTTTGCTGTTAATTTCATAATATTTCTCCTCCTTGCGGCTACCTGTGTTTATTGTTAAATATGTATGCCGCGGCTTTTTTTTATTAATTTCTAAAGCCGAGACACAGTTTAACACCTTAAGAAAATAAAGTCAATGAATTCATTATGATTTTTTTCTTAATATAAAAGTGGCAAATTCTTAATTAAATTTACAATTAGGGATAATATGTCTAACAATAAATTATGGATTTATGCTCTTGAGTTTTTTTTATTGTATTTGTTTGCATTTTGTCCATTCGAAAATTACACCAGTTTTTATAGACTATAAGGCTTAATTTTTGTGCTATATTAACAAATCCATTTCCTTTTTATTCGTTGCAGATCAATTTCATACCTGCTATACTTTATAAATAAATACTGATTGAATATGATAACAGGAGGAATCAACTATGTTAAAGGATCTCGTTTCCAAATGCCGTACATACCGACGCTTCTATCAGGAGTACCAGATTTCTAAAGATGAGTTACTGGAGCTGATTGATCTGGCGAGACTTACTGCTTCCACGGCCAACTCACAGGCACTGAAATTTAAGATCAGCAATACACCAGAGGAAAATGCACTGATATTTGATACTTTAGGCTGGGCGGGAGCACTTCCTGACTGGGACGGACCCGAGGAAGGGGAGCGCCCATCTGCCTATATCATCATTCTCTGTGATTTGTCACTTGGTAAGAACAAGCTTACCGATGATGGCATTGCCGCTCAGACCATGATGCTTGGCGCAGTAGAAAAAGGTTATGGCGGCTGCATGCTTGGAAATGTACGGCGAAGCCAGCTGGCTGAGTCGCTTGGTATTGATACCTCTCTTTATTCGGTAGATCTGGTTCTGGCTCTTGGAAAGCCGAAGGAAGAGGTGGTCATCGTTCCTGTTAAGGAAGATGGAAACGTTAAGTATTACAGAGATGAAAATCAGATTCATTATGTTCCCAAACGAGCATTAGAGGATATTATTATCTAATGTACAAAAATCGAAAAAACAGCCGTTCCGGAAATACTCCGGTTCGGCTGTTTTAAAATCTCTGTCCGCATTTGGGACAGTATTCAAAATCCTCTGCTGTTTCATACCCGCAGTGGGAGCATTGCCTTTTATTCCACTCTGCACTTCTTTGTCCGGATTGAACCAGGGTTAAATCCCGCTCCTCAATTTCAACCGGTTCTCTTCTGCTTAACTTTTTCCCCTTTTCTCCATCCAGCTCATAAACGGTATTACAACACGACATCTGTACGTAATAATGCCTGTTCCATTTTATAATGGGTATAAAAAATACACTGAAATAGCTGTAGGTCATAAAGACCTGATATCTACCATAGCCTCCGCATAAAGAGCAGATCACTGTCCTGGTATAATCCAGCAGCTTTTTCCCCTGACTCATTCCGCATATGAAAAACATCCCATACCTCCTAATGAAACCAACAGCAAAAAATGGTTGGCGTTGCTTTTGATTAAGAGTATAGCACAAAAAGATGAAACATCATAGCCCGGTCATTTTACACGCCAGACAGACCGCTGCATTATGATGCAGCGGCCTGGTAAATAATACTGATGTTTTTACAATTATTATTTTAATAACTGCAGAACGCCCTGTGGAACCTGGTTTGCCTGTGCCAGCATGGACTGAGATGCCTGAACCAGGATGTTGTTCTTGGTATATGCCATCATTTCTTTTGCCATATCAACATCACGTACACGGCTTTCAGCAGCTGACATATTTTCACTTGTTACATTTAAGTTGTTAATTGTATGATCTAATCGGTTCTGAATTGCGCCAAGATCACCACGAGTAGAGGAAACGCTATTAATTGCATTTTTTATAACTGCAATTGCTGCTGTTGCCCCAGAATCAGTGCTGATATCAACACCTGCAATTCCCAGTGATTTTGCACTAGTTGAAGAAATTTTAACTGACATTCTGTTAAAGTTATCTGCTGTATCACCAATTTGAAGAGTAAGACCTGCTCCTTGTGCAGATGCTGACTTTGTTAAATTGGACTCATTCAGTTTTACTGCGGCGCCCTGCGCACTTGCTCCGGTAACTCCATCCTCAGTAAGCTTATCAGCAAGTTTTGATGCCAGTTGTTCACTTGTGTCACTTGTAGAGTATACGATCTTCGTATCACCCTCTGCAACCTCTTCGTCAGCCTTGTTGACAAAGGTATAATTCTTTCCGTTAACGGAAATACTGGTACCGTTTGTCATCTTGGAAGCATCAAAGGTTGCCAGTGTTCCATTTCCTGTGTCAGCACTTGCAGAAACAAGAGTAAGCTGTTTTGCTGTAGCTATTCCCGTTGCATTAGTTGCGCCTTTTGTTGCATCATCTCTTATTACAGCACCTCTTGATGTTGACTCAGAAATTGTAATTTTGCCGCCCGTCGCAGAAGATGCAACATAACCACCATTGTTATTTGTTCCACTTTCTTCTGCGGTTATTGCAGCTGCCAGTTTATCAGCTACTGTATCCGCATCGTCGCTGTCATTGACAGTTACGGTTGTATATTTATCTCTTTCTGATGAATCTGTTGGCAACCCCTTTAATTCAGCATTGCTGCTCTGGATAACATAGGTTCTGTCGCCTACCGTAACAGCTCTGTTATGCGCTGACTTACCTGCATTTGAACTGTCTAAGTCTAAAGTGAGTTCTTTACTTGCTACCTGATAAGAAGCTGATTGTCCTTTAATATAATCAGTTTCCTTTCCTGCAAGTTTGCCGTACCCAATTGGGTTTTCAGTTGTTCCATTATATTTCTCTTTTAATGTTGCGGTTGCCGCAGCTACATCAGCTGCATCAATATCACTTACATCTACAGAGACAGCACCTAACTTAGAACCGTCTACAATTTCTCCAGTACCAGCCGCAGTCTTATCTGCTTTGGCTGTAATTGTAATGATATTTCCATCAGCGGATACATCATAGAGATCCGTAAACTTACCAGCTTCACCGCCCCCTGCAAATGCTGTACCGGAATCGGTTACTGCCGATATATTACCGGATGGTCCTCCAGCAAATGCATCAGCAATGTTATCAGTACTAATACCCTTACCAGCAGCAATTTCAATTTTAACGGTCTGATCCGCACCAGTATTGTCCTTATAATTAAATACAAGATTTTTTGCTGCACTATTGGTATTTGTAATATTTCCTACATATAGTTTTGCTGAATAATCAACTGCTGCTGTTGCTGCTTCTTTTTTACCAGAAGTTACCTTATCAAAAGCCCCAAGAGCTTTCGTCGTTTCGGCCGGGTTTGTCTTAACAGTAATTGCTGCAGTTGTGATGGCTTTTGTCTGGTTAACTGAACCATCCAACAAGTTGATACCGTTGAAATTCGTACTATCTGAAATACGATTAATTTCTGCCTTCAAAGAAGTAACTTCCTTCTGAAGGTTTTCCCTGTCTACGTTATCCTGATAAGTAGCATTTGCAGACTGATCAGCAAGTTCCACCATACGGTTCAGCATAGAATGAACTTCTGTTAAAGCACCTTCTGCTGTCTGTACCAGTGAGATACCGTCATTCGCATTTTTCTGAGCTGTCTCAAGGCCTGTGATCTGTGCTCTCATCTTTTCAGAAATAGCAAGACCGGCAGCATCATCACCTGCACGGTTAATCCGATATCCAGAGGATAATTTTTCCAGGTTCTTTGATACCGTATTGTTGTTGTTTCCTAACTGCCTGTAGGCGTTTAATGCTGCAATATTGTGTTGAATTCTCATATGTATTACCTCCTTGAATTATGACAGGGACTTCCATTTCCCTCATGTTACTTTTGTTTTTTTATTTCTAACTTTCCCTCGGGCCCTTGAGGAAAAAGCTGAAAGCGTAGTAAACTGTTTTTACCAACGTAAATGCCTTTCCCTGAGTTTTTTCAAACATTGGGGAATTGGGTGGCCTTTTTCATAGATCTCTCCTCTTACAATAGAAATATCTTTTGGTGCATCAATGGCAAGTCTTAAATCTCCCTCCACGGACACCACCTGAATTACTATGTTTCCATTGATTACGAGATACTCACCTGGATTCCTTCCTAACGATAACATTCGCGTCACCTCCTTGTTTTTACGAAGCCTGCATTGATATTTTTGTAACTAATTGACATATATTCCCAGAATGTGTATTACAACAACCTGCTTTTATCTTTGTTTCTTTTATTTTGTGTAACTTCTAGATTTTTCAAAAAAAATCCTTATTAAAATTTTTCTTTAGCCGATATACATTTTAGTGAGTAATTCACGCGTATTTAAAGGATATAATCAGCTTTTGCCTGCGCAGTTTATGTTCCTATAATACACATTATGGGAACATGGTAAATTGAACCTGTTTTAAATAAATGGTGCCCGGTAAAGGTCAATATAAATCAAAAAAAGAGTCTTAACCTATCTGTTTTACAGACGAGTTAAGACTCTTTTTCGTTTATCTTTTAACTATTAAATTGGTATATCACCATGTAACGATTTTATCAATCAGGCTCTGCTGCTCCGTTGCCGTCCTTCTTAAATATATCCTTGTGGTCTCAATGCTTTCATGACCCATAAGGTCAGCAAGAAATGAGATGTCGTTGTATTTTTCCAGAAAATTCTTTGCATATCTATGTCGAAAGGAATGAGGATAGACCACATCGGGATCAAGTCCGTATTTTATAGCATATCGTTTTAACTGCTGACCAACTCCCCGGGTTGAGATCCGTTCCCCGTAGCGGTTTTTAAATAAGTAACCACTGGTTATCTGATTTTGATCCATCCATACCTTCGCTTCCCGTTTCAGCTTTTCGGGAATATAGACTCTGCGAAGCTTTCCACCTTTGGAGTAGAGATCCAGATATCCAAGTTCAACATGCTCTGCCTTGATCTGTATCAGTTCACTGACTCTGGCGCCGGTTGCTGCCAGGAACCATACGACAAAATACCATTCCATGTTTCCATCCTGCTTTAATTTCTTTTTTAAATATTGATAGTCTGCATTACTAATTACATTTTCGAGGAAATTTTTCTGCTGTATCTTAACATTTTTAAGCTGCAGGGGCTGCTGCTCTTTATAATAGAGATATTTATTCATGGCCTGAACCTTTAAATTTACGGTTTTGGGTTTATAACTTTCCATGAGATAGCCTTTATAGGCCAATAAATTATCTTTGCTGATATCATTATATTGGGTGAAATAAGACCTTACTGCAGATATATAAGTGATGATTGTACTTTCAGATAAATTTTCACTGCGAAGATATGATTCAAACTGCATTTGTGCCTGCGTTCTTTCCCGCAACTGTGCCTCCATTTGCTGTCCTCCGTACGCAAATATTCATGCATATCAATTTTTAATAGAATAACATAAGACTAAACCAACATAGATGAAGGGCATTGCTCCATAGCTTAATAATCTGCCATGCCGCAACGCCCCCGCTACCATCATCAACTATCTTTCCGTACTTGTTTCTGAATGACCATAAAAGGTAAGCAGATATAATCCGCAGATCCCTACGACGGCATACACGATCCTTGTCAGCCAGGTCATGCTGCCGAAAATAAATGACACCAGGTTGAAATTGAAGAAACCTACCAGCCCCCAGTTTACTGCACCGATGATGGCAATTGTCAGAGCTGTGTAATTTAATGCTTTATTTCCCATGGCACTACCTCCTTTTCCCTTATATTATGGAGTAGCTTCTTGGTTTTTATACATTATTTTCCCAAACTCGTGATTCTTGATCTGATTTCGTCCTCCCGGTCTTTAAATAAAAGACTTTTATTATATTGATAATAGCGTTCACACTCATACTCTTTTAAAAACTTCATACTGTAAAAACCAGTATTTAGCTCTGTAATAAACAATACCATTTCCTGGCCGGCTGCAAAGGATGCTTCCAGAAAATCAAATGCGTGCTCAAGGGATTTTCCACTTTCTGAAAAAAACATATCGTATCGTTCTGTTTCTTTTTGGAATCTCTCTCTAATCTGCTTCCAGTCCTCTTCCATGTTGTTTTTTGAAGATTTTTTAATCGTTTCTTCTATATTAAGCAGCATTGCTTCTACATCACGGTATAAAAAATCTTCCCGTCTGTTTAAAAGTCCTGCTTCCCGTTTTTGTTTTACGGATTCACTCCACTGGCTTCTTACGTCACGTAACCGTTCCACCATGGAGGTGCTTGTGTTCCCATCTGTTTCCGGATCAACTTTTTTCAGTTCTTCCATTAACAGGCCTGTACGGTCTCCCTGATCAGCCACCTTCTTAAAATGCTGACTCAACCTGGATAAAAGGAGTCCCATTACATTTAGCTTCTCATCAAAGGGAGCACGGCTTAATTTGTTGCACAAACTTTCCCGGATTGTGCCAGACAGTATTTCGTCAATCTGATAATCATCCCGGTATTTATAGTACAGCTCCAGATAATTGGCAAAATCCTTGGCTATCTTTGGATACTGAATGTACTCACCC
Source organism: Lacrimispora xylanisolvens (assembly GCF_002934545.1). Classification (GTDB taxonomy): domain Bacteria; phylum Bacillota; class Clostridia; order Lachnospirales; family Lachnospiraceae; genus Lacrimispora; species Lacrimispora xylanisolvens. The sequence goes on along the minus strand of NZ_PTJA01000001.1, from coordinate 42,860 downwards.
ACTACATCACGATCTGGCTTCTTATCCAGACGCTCATAAATTTTAATGAAACTGGATAAATCCTCCCAGCCTCTTGGCGTTGCAAAGAATTTTCCATCTACTGTAGTTTCAATCCGACAGAAGTTTTCCGTTCTTGCATTCAGATAGGAAATAACTGCAGGATGGACTTCATGCTCATAGGCATAAGCCTTCCAAACCTCATAATCCGGCTCCACATGAATCAGTTTTATACGATCTAAGGTAACCACATCAAAATCACGGACGGATTTGTTATACTCCGGAGGATTTCCCGCAGTTACAATGATCCATCCTTCTGGTATGCGGTGATTTCCAAAAGTTTTATATTGTAGGAATTGAAGCATGGTGGGTGCCAGTGTTTCAGATACGCAGTTTATCTCATCAATAAAGAGAATTCCCTCCGATAACCCAGTGCTTTCTATCTTATTATAAACAGATGCCACAATTTCACTCATGGTATATTCCGTCACACGGTACTGTTTTCCTCCATATTCCTTATCTGTGATAAATGGAAGTCCCACCGCGCTCTGTCTTGTATGATGGGTGATGGTATAAGCCACCAGACCAATCTGGCACTCTCTTGCAATCTGCTCCATAATCTGTGTTTTTCCCACTCCGGGCGGTCCCATTAAGAAAACCGGTCTCTGCCGCATTGCAGGAATTTCGTAGGAGCCGTAGTTATCTTTTAACAGATAAGCCTCTATGGTATTTTTAATTTCTTCTTTTGCTCGTTTTATATTCATTGTTTTGTTGGTCTCCTGTTAATTTACTTCCAGATCCTCCCTGGTCAATATTACTTTCATTGCCCAGCCTGGCACTGATATGTCCTGATACTGATCTTCCATAAACACAAATGCAGTTTCATAGGGAGGCATTTTTACTGGATAGATTCCTTTGCCGTCTGTAAAATACAACAACCCCCGGAGTTTTTTAAAGGTTCCTTTATTCAGCAGACCATTTACATACTCAAATGCAGGCCGAAAATCAGTTCCTCCAAATCCGGAAAGAGTGAAATGTTTCATATAATCTTCCATTTCTTCTCTGCTTGTAATTGTTACATCGGAACGGATCTGTTCATCACACTGTATGATATGAATGTTTATTTTACGAAAATAACTTTCAGATTCCCCAAGAACCTCGTAGGTCTGCTCCAGAAAGCTTCGCACCAGATCACCTGAGACAGACATGGAAGTATCGATTACGATTACAAAATCTTCAATCTTAAAAACTTCTCGTGTCTCAAGAGGTTCAATCAAAGGCATATTTTTATAGAGCGTCAGGCCATACGTATAGAATATGGAATCATAAGAATCAGGATCTACCTCCGCTTCCTCTTTCAGAACTGCGAATTTTCTTAAAAACCGTTTATAATCATAGCGTTCCCGGTTTTCTATCTTTACCTGTTCCAAAAGCTGTCTGGAGGAATCATCCTCCTCTTCTCCAAAGGATTCCATCTCCGTTTCCATTTTATCCCTGATATCCTGCCATTTATTCTGACGTTCTATCTTCATACGGGGATCTTCTTCCTGCTCCCACTTATCATGGCTGTCTACATAAAATTCTGTCTGCATTCGGCGAAATGCTTCTTCTGACAGATTCATTTCCATAAGAAGACGGTAGATACCTTCCGCTGTGAATACAGTAAGTCTGCTTTTTATCTGGCCATAAATTTCACGCCGATATGGTGACTGGTGCTGAAAAACAGATTTTACATAAAATCCATCCAGTATTGATTCAACCACAATATCACATGCCAGATCCCAGTATTGCTTATCACGGTTTCCCATAGAGCCCAGATGCCAGAACAAACAGTGAAAAAGCATATGAAGATATGCCCGGTTAATTCTTATACGGCTTCCCCGGAACATGGAAAACAACAAATCCGGCTGATAATAAATTACATAGCCGTCTGTACTGAGACCGGAACCGGAACGATCTGCTTCAAACCCAAAACTGCTTAATGCAACATCTAAATATCTGAAGTTTAAATAAAGTTCGTTTCTTGCATTACCAAGTATTTCATGTCCGAGTTCTACCTCGTTCAGTTCATCAAGCTGACGCTGTCTCACCGGATCAATCATTCTATTTACCTTCTTTCTATACTTTCCTAAATACAGTAAAACCTAAATATTATATACAACGCTAAAGGAATCATTCTGACAGCGATTCTATATAAATTCATTCTAACAAAATTAGTACTCTTTTTCTATTGTTTTGGCCTTACTTTTAATCAAAGTAAAAAAGAAAATTATAATAAAGCAAGTTTATTTTCATATTAGTGCATTAAAGTAAACTAACAGTTCACCATTCTACACCCATTTATAATTTATGTCAATACCCATGAACAGGCATTTAAAAAAGGTGCATGAAACCAGCGAACTCCCATTTCATACACCATTCTATATTAATAATAATATTAAAATTAATTCATACTAAAGAGAAAATGTACGTTTTTTTACTGGGAAACGCAAATGTCTTAAATCCATTAGTGAACTTAACAGCTCCGTATTATTATTTTCCGATGCCAGATCCATCATCCGGTCAAAATCTGTCTGATCCTTGCAATACTCAGCTGCCAGCCAGAGAAATAATTCACTTTCTTTTTGTGTCGCTTCTGCAGCTGCCTGTAGATGCTCCCTCAAATAATCCTCATAAGTCTTTCTGTCTCTGGGAAGAAGATTAAGAGGCGTATACAGTCTTAAAAGCGCAAGCGCTGCAGTCAGGCGATCCGGCTCCTGAACACGGACATGGGGAAATAATGCATCATATTTATGAAACTGAAATTCGGACTGGTCGAAGCAATATCGGTACAAATGACCGCATCCATGCATCTCCCGGAATACAATCCGAGCTGGCGTGTGTTCCACCGACTCCTCGTACATTTCAGGAAATATCAATCTTGCAGTCATTTCCTTTGTATAATAATTTACATAAAGTTCCTGCCTGAGCTCCGATACAATGCCCTGCATACAGGAACGGCTCCCGTCTGTAATATGAAGATCCAGATTTCTGATTCCAAGGCATCCCGTAAATAAACCGGAGCCCAGATCCGCTATAGAGCTGTAACACTCCAAATGGCGAAATTTAAAACAATTATAAAAAGCGTAGTTTCCAATTTTTCTAATGGAAGGAGGTAGATACAGATCCTCTAAAAGATCGCCTGTTATTTCTGGAGGCAGATCCTTTTCCTCATAGGAAGCGGGATTTCCCTCTTCATCGCACATTTGAATGCCATTTCCCATATGAGAGAGCATCTCATTTCTTCCTTCGCTGTTGGAGAATGCATACTCCGCCAACTCCGTCACTGGAAGATTTCCAATTTTTTCCGGAACACGCACAACACCCCCGTACCCTCTGGAGGTCAAAATCCGCACATGGTCATTTACTGTCTGATATAAAAACATTTTAATACCTCTCCAATAGATTGTTTAACAAATCAATATAACAGAAAAGGACATAAAAATCAACAGTTAAAAAAAAGAACCTTCAGGAAAAATAATTTTCTCCTGTAGATTCTCCTTATATTTATTCTTTATTCAACGTTAAGTTCATGCTCCCCATGCGGTAACCGTCTAAATCCAGTGTCACGTAGGTAAATCCAATCCGATGAAACTCTGCCGTTATCACACTTTTTTTAGGTTCTGTAATAAGCTGGGCAATCTGATCCGGGAGCACTTCAATCCTGGCTATTGTACCATGGATGCGGACTCTCACCTGGGAAAACCCTAAGTCCAGTAAAAGCTGTTCCGCTTTGTCAACCATAGAGAGCTTTTCTTTGGAAATAGTTTCCCCATACACAAACCGGCTGGACAGGCAGGCGAACGATTGCTTATTCCATGTATCTAATCCCAGTCCCCTGGATAACTCCCTTATTTCCTCCTTATTCAGCTCTGCATAGCGAAGGGGGCTGTGGACCCCCAGCTCTGCAACTGCAATGAGCCCGGGACGGTAATCGCCGTTATCATCCAGATTAGAGCCTTCCGCTATCTCCTTTATCCCATGCTCTGCCGCAACTTCTGCCACTTTTTCAAACAACTCATGCTTGCATAAATAGCATCTGTTTTTTGGATTGCTGCTAAAACCTTCTATATCCAGTTCTTCACTGTCAACAATAAAATGCCGGATTCCTTCTCTCTCACAAAACTGCATTGCCTCATTCAGCTCCCGTTCCGGAAAGGAACAGGATTTGGCTGTCACTGCAATCACCCGGTCTCCAAGAACTTCATGTGCCGTTTTTAATAAAAATGTTGAATCCACCCCTGAAGAAAAAGCAACTGCCAGACTTTCCAACTCTGAAATATAAGTCCTCAATTTCTGGTCTTTCTCTTGTATATTCATATAGTCTCCTTTTACCACACTTTATTAATATGTTTATAGGAATTATAGCAATCAGGAAGAGAAGTGTCAATTCCTCATTTTCACAAACTCTTCACAGAAGCATCATGATCTGGTCACATTTTTCCGGTATATTAATAATTACAAAGAGGCTAATAACCCTTTCATATAAATACTTTTTCATACTTCAGCCGGTAGGATCCCGCCAATCTTACCGGCTCCTCCCTTTTTCTAAGCCTATTGAGCCCGTCTGTAATAACAGAGGCAGCTCGACACATCTGATTGTAATCTGTACCTTTTTCCTATATAATAAATAAAAACAGTTACAATAGGGGGATCATATGAAAAAAGTAAAAATTCTATTATTATCAGCATGTCTGTCATCTCTTTTCGCCATACAATCGTTTGCTGGTTGGATCCAACAGGATAATGGTCAGTGGAAATACGATCAGAACGGAACACCAGTGGTCAGCCAGTGGATTGAGGATCAGGGTAACTGGTATTATTTTGATGAAAATGGTGTGATGTTAACAAATACCACACAAAATATTAATGGTGTAAATTATACCTTTGATGCTTCCGGGAAATGGCTTGATTCAAATGCCGACAAAGAGAAAACTTCCAATACATATAAAAATACAGAATTTGGGTACTCTCTTGAGATTCCAGGGGATGTGACCACTACTGCTTTTGATGGTAATACTCAAACATTTGATATATCCAACGACAAAATGTTAATTACATTTGATAACGAAACATGTCCTGAATATCTTGATCCACAAATATATGCCAATGCATATGAAGTGGGTTTTGTCAGTGCATTAACGGAACAGGTGACTTTTATTGATCGAACCAACACTCAGCTGGGGGAATTTGCAGCAATAAAATCCAGATATATCTACAGTAATGTTATTAATTTAGATTTTTATGCCTGTATCCGAGGAAATAAAATAATATTTGTCTTCTCATTATATACACCGGATACCCAGAGTAAAGCCCAGGAGATATTAAACACATTAAAATTACTAAAATAGAAAATACGAAAAGAAAGAAGTGAATATTATGTATTTTTGTGCTTCCTGTAAAGTTCATTCCTGCAGTTCAGGTGATTTTTCAAATGCACCCAAAGGCTGCCCAAGTCTCTCAAATGATATGGAGAATCTGTCATCTTTATATCAGGATGAGGAAAACTTAAAAATCTCCAGGGCTTCTGCGATTGTGGTAAGTGACAGATATGGTAGTAAAACCAGATTGGAAGAAACCATGGACTTTGCCAGAGAATGTGAATACAAAAATCTGGGGCTGGCATTTTGTATCGGGCTTACAGAGGAAGCAGAAGTATTGCGGAAAGTACTTGTAAGCAATGGTTTTCAGGTGGAATCCATATTATGTAAAACCGGTCATCTCTCCAGGGAGCTAATTGGAATTCATGATAATCCGGTGGCTATGTGTAATCCAATCGCACAGGCCCATTTTCTCAATGAAGCAAAAACGGATTTAAACATCGTACTTGGTCTTTGTGTCGGACACGATTCTCTGTTTATAAAGTATTCCGAAGCTCCTGTCACCGTATTTGCAGTCAAAGACCGTGTATTGTGCCATAATCCTTTGGGCGCGATTTATCAGGCCAATGCGTATTATCACGATAAGCTTTTTCCTTCGAAGGATTAAGCTCGCCATTTGAAATCAGATGCTTAATGACAGATAGTAAGGCTGCTAACGCTCATTCTGGACGTTAGCAGCCTTACTGTTTGTATTTATTGATTAAATGAACCAATTTCAATCAAATTACCTTCCGGATCTGCAATATAGCAGGTACGCTGCCCCCATGGCTCTGTGGCCGGTTCCATAACCGGAGTAGCTCCCTTAGAAACCACATCCTGGAATGCCAGATCAACAGCATCAAAATTTTCCACGCCCAACGCAATTTCATAATGCCCATTAATCCCCTTGGCATAATGAAATCCCCTGTTTGTCATCTTCTCAAAATCACTTCTCCGATACAGCAAAAACAAGGTACCATCTTTCTCCAGGTAAACATTTGTTGTGTTTTCGTCTTCCTTTATATCAAATCCCAGTACATCACGATAAAACCGTACCATTACTGACATATCCTCTACAAAAATGCCAAATCCATCTAATTTCATATCTTAGTCATACCTCCTTTTTTACTATCATACTACATATAACAGGACAACTGTCTGTCACCTATTCATTATGTCATCAGATAGAATTAATATCCGAGGATATGATACCGTAGTAATTAACATCACGGTAATTATCATCATGCTTATTAAAGTGCCTTAGAATACCTTCACATTTAAAACCACATTTTTCCATGACTCTGCATGATGCTTTGTTATCTGAAAGCACTAATGCTTCTACTCGCTCAAATTTCAGAGCGTTAATTGCATGTAATACCAGCTTTGTGGCAATCTCAGTGGCATAACCCTGATTCCAAAATTCAGGCAGCAGATTATAGCCAATCTCACATCGATCCGCATTCCTGTTTATTGAAATAATTCCAGCCTCTCCGATATACTGGCCATTATCTCTTTTATATAGAGGCATAAATCCCCCTTTGTTCTGTTGCCTTGAAACAATTTGTTCATTTAATAAAAGTTCTGCTTCCCCCATACTCTGCACAGGAACAAAAGTTGAATAAGTCCAGACAGATGGGCATGATTTCAGCTTATAAAAATCATTAATACAGCTCTTATCATATTCTTTTAAACACAGACGCTCCGTTAGAATCTCCATTGTTCTCATAGATCCTCCACTGCATTTCACAAACTATTCACAGTTACAACAAACTCCTATCACAATTTCCCGGTATAGTAATAAATGTAAAGAGGCCAGTAACCTTTTAGAATATACTTTTTTTCATACTTTAGCCGGCAGGATCCCCCCTCTTGCCGGCTCCTTCCTTTTCTGGTGTCACATAACAAATCACTGAAATGTCCTGTCCGTTATATATTGGTGCCACAGTCCGCATAAATTTAAGGCTCCCCGAAATCCCATAAATGGAAGTTCATAAGGGTTTATACTCTGAGACAGAATGCTGCGCCTGACTTCAATGGAAAACAACCCGGGATTATTCCTAAGCTCTACTCCATCGGACATATGAATTCCACCCTGAGCAAATGTAAATCCAATCTCGTTCATGGCAAATGTGCTAATACCTCTGGCTAATTCATCTTCTCCGCCAATCCATATGTTTGCCCGCTCTTTATGAAGTCGGGTATAAAGCTGGCAGATATGTTTTGCATGGGCGACCTCTTCCTGCTCCTTTTTAAGGAAAGTTTGTTCTGCCCTTTTACCAAGAATTGTTTCCAGTTCCTTTATCCACTGAAGAGTTCCGGCAAGTCCATAAGGTGCCAGATAAAGGTAGGGAACGCCCCACTGTTTATAAAGTAGCTTAGCTGCTTTAAGGCCTTCTTTTCGAATAACCAGCGTTATTTTTGCCTTTGTCATTTGGCAGATCTGATCCATACTGCAGGATGATCCCAATATTGCCGCCGGTTCCATGTCAAAACCTCTCTCCATCATGCGGCAGATCTCTGCTGTGTCCGCCTGAAAACGTGACCAGTCACAGGAGATTCCAAATAAATTAAAAGAATCCTTTTTTAATGTACCGATTCCTTCATTGCCTTCTTCTGACAAGTGTCGGACAATTTTCTCATAGGCTTCCTCCATCCCCTGTTCCCTTGATGCCTTAAAATTACCTGCTTTAAATGTAATAATTGGGATGCCCGGATATGCCGCCGACAGCTCTTCACCAATGGATTCCAGATCGGTCCCAATCATCTCGGGCACACTTGATGGAATCAAAAATATCACTTTGGCACGACCAGGTTTTACCACTTCTTCTACACATTCTTCCAGCCTTTTTGTAATCCCCAGTGCAATATCCTTTTCGGACAAATGAGTAGATATCAATTCCCCATATTTTATCATCCCGGTCTGATTCATCCATTTTTGGGCGTACAGCATATGTCCCATAGAACCATATTCAATGACTGCGCTGTCATAGATTGTCGCCAGCGACCATATTAGTCCCATTCTTCCCGATGGCTCCGGTACGTTCTTATAAAGCGGCATAGGTATTCTCCTCTCTTAAAAGCCCGTCAAGAAGTTTAAGAAGGGCAAGGGTTCTCTCATATCCAATGAGCGGCGGCAAAAAGCTTCTTCCAGCTTTCAGACAACCAATCTCCTCTCCAATCTCTTTTCCAATGACAAACCGATAACTTCCCGGCTTTTCAAAACCAAGCTCCTTAAATCCGTCTTCTGCTATGCTATCTTCTACAAGAAATGCAGTCAAAGGATTGGAACCGTGGGACAATATCTTATTTTTCCATTCTTTCATCCACTGCTGGTATTCTTCCAGATGAAGAAAACAGGGCGTCATAGAAAGGGAACACAGATACTCGGTTAAAATCAGGGCATCCGGAATGTTTGCTGTAAGGAGAAAGCGGCTGCCCTCTAACCTTTCTCTCACACTGGCCTCTAACTTAGCGGCCTCCTGGGAGTGGGAAAAGACCGGAGTCTCTTTCAACAGAAGGGTGGCTCCGATTTTCTTATATACCTCCTGAATGCCACCTCTTCCATAAGTTTCTCCCAAAAAAACATAAGGGATATCATAGATTGCTTCTAACCGCTTTGCCAGCGGAAGGAAATGGATATTCGTGACGATATTGAGGCAGGAACTGCTGATTTTAGTAAACTGACTTAATTCAAAGACATCTTCAATTGTAACGATATCATAGGAAGAAGGCCCTGTATACAACCATTCACATAGTTCCCTGCCCTCTTGTGACTGGGCTCCGCCTAAAAGAAAGACCATATTTTCCTTCTTTGATGCATCACAAAATTCTGCCAGTGCCAGATAAGTTTCATAATAACCAGCCTCATAGCCATTGCGCTTATAATGGGCCAGATCCATGGCAGCTGCCCTGGCCCTGTGCCCTGTACCAAAACTTTCCGTAATTTCCTGAATGTCTTCTCCAATCAGTGCCGGGACACAAGTCATTATGACAGCAATTGCATCTGCCCCGTCTCGTTGCATTTCTTCCAGCGCTTTTAGTAATCCTTCCCGGCATCCAAATACCACTTCATTGTCATCTAACACATACGTATAGTGAAGTTCTCCATCAGGACCTTTTGGTGTCTCCATTACATATCTGCTGTAAAATCCGCACTCCGGCATTCCCACAACAAGCGTGGAAACACCCCTTACCCCCTGAAGCGTTGCCAGAGCCGTATGCATGGGACAATGATGCCCCACGGCCGGGGCTGCATGGGAAAAAGGGATTCCCTGATTGCTCTCTACCTCAGATAACAGACAGGCCTTATGCTGTTGACTCATAAAAATCTCCTTTTCAGTTTGGTAAATAACTGGCTTAACTAAAAATCAAATTGCCAAGTTTCTCATAGTTTTTTGCCATCTCACTATCCGGGAATGCACTGACTACGGTTTTTCCCAATGCTTCTGCCTGCTGGATCAGCGGATTTCTTGGTATCTGAAACACCACCTGGGTCTCAATCTCCCTGGCTGCCTGTTCCACCAGCGCTTCTTCATTATCAATGTTTTTGCTGTTTAAAATAATTCCCCGGAGAGAGGCATATTTTCGTTTCCCAAACATCTTAACGGCTGATGCAATGTTATTTGCTGCGTACAAGGACATCATCTCACCGGAAGATACGATGTAGACTTCCTCTGCATAACCGCCCCGAATTGGCATGGCAAATCCACCGCATACCACATCTCCCAGGACATCATAGATTACAATATCCGGCTGATATACGGAAAATGCATCTAACTCCTCCAGCTTCTCAAATGCCGTTATAATTCCTCGCCCTGCACATCCAACTCCAGGAACCGGTCCTCCGGCTTCCACGCATAGTACGCCTTCATCTCCCTCATGGACCAGATCCGTAAGAACCAGATTCTCTTTATCCCGCAAAAGCTCCAGTACCGTTGGAATTTTCTTTCCTCCGGTCAAATTCCTGGAGGAATCTGCTTTAGGATCACACCCGATCTGCATCACTCTATATCCTTTAGCAGCCAGTGCTGCAGACAGATTGGAAACTGTAGTGGATTTTCCAATGCCGCCTTTTCCGTATATTGCTATTTTCTTCATATTTTAATGACCTCCATTTTACTACACGATTGCTGTTTCTACCACCGCTGTGTCAATTTCCTTGCTACGGCAAAGCCGACAGGACATGCAAACCGGCTTTTTACTGTAATCTTCTATCATAATATCCGCCTCAATCTGATAGACCTCCCGGAGTAACTCCCTGGTAATCACCTGATGGGGCGTACCTTTCCCTATTACTTTTCCTTTTTTTAATGCAATGAGATAATCCGCATACCTGGAAGCCATATTGATGTCATGAAGCACCATTACAATGGTACACCCCTGGGTTTTATTGAGATTTTCTAATAGTTCCAATATCTCAAGCTGATAGGCCACATCCAGATAAGTAGTTGGCTCATCAAGTAAAATTATATCTGCCTGCTGTGCCAATGCCATGGCTATCCACACCCTCTGCCGTTGTCCTCCGGACATATGGTCAATACTTCTTTTGCCAAGTGCTGAAAGATTGGTAACTTCAAGCGCCCACCTGATTATCTCCCGGTCCTTTTCACTTTGTTTTACAAATCCCTTTTGATGAGCATATCGTCCATAAGATACCAGTTCTTCCGCTGTCAGACCTTCGGGTGCAAGAGGACTCTGAGGAAGAATTGCAAGTTTCCTGGCAAATTCTTTACCGGATAACCGGTAGATGTCTGTGCCATCCAGATACACCACTCCCTTTTTCGCCTTCATAAGCCTTCCGATGGTTTTTAACAGAGTGGATTTGCCGCATCCATTGGGACCTATGATGGTGGTGATTTTACCAGAAGGTATCTCTAAGCTTAAGTTTTCAATAATAACATTCTCCCCATAAGCCACTCTCACCTGTTCTGTCTTCAATTCTCTCATCCTGGTTCCTCCCAAATGTTTTATATTCCTGTGTTCTCTTTTCTTCCAGCACGGCTGTTTGCAACTAAAAGAAAGAGGAAATAAGGTGCGCCTAAAATTGCAGCTACAATTCCTGCCGGAATCTCCGACGGCTCTATTATAATCCTGCCTATGGTATCCGCTGCCAGTACCAGAATTGCACCGGTCACAGCGCAAAAAGGAAGAAGAATCCTGTGTCTGGAGCCAACAATTCTTCTTGCCATATGTGGTCCTAAAAGTCCTACAAAATGCAGGCTTCCGCTTACTGATACAGAAGCGGCCGCTAGTGCCACCGCCATAAATAGGAGTATTTTCTTCTCTTTTTGAACTGAAACTCCCACTCCGGCAGAAAGTTCATCGCCGACCATCAAAATATCCAGCTCCCTCGCTCTCAAACACAGGTATCCCATTGCGGTAAAAATCCAGGGGACCAGACTGATAACCATCTTCCAGTTGGAATTATGAATACTTCCCGCTTGCCAGACAGCCAGAGTATTGTACTGAGTGTCATCCAGTTTAAGGACCAGTATGGTCATCAGTGCATTGATACCGGCCTGAATGGCAATTCCATTGAGTATCAGACGGGCAGTATTGAGTCCCCGTCCTTTTTGCACTGAGATGACATATAGCAATCCACTGGTCAGCAATGCTCCAAGCAAGGATAGGAAGGGAAGGCTCAGAACACCTCCCATACTAAGGGTACCGGACAATGTCATAAAAATCAGAACTACGATTCCTGCACCGGAATTAATGCCCAGAAGTCCCGGATCTGCCAACGGATTTCTCGTAATGCCCTGCAGCACACATCCTGACAGGGAAAATCCCATGCCCACTAATATAGCAGTCACGATACGAGGAAGGCGGAAGTCGAATACAATCATGTTCTCTCCACCATCTCCCCCACCGCTTAAAATACGCAGCATATCTCCCATTCCAATGGGAGTATAGCCAGCGTTAATACTTACAAAGAAAAGGAAGCCTAAGAGCAGTAATGACATTGCCAGTAAACGAATACAGCGGGACTGTTTCCATAGATTCTGCATTTAATCCCTCCCCCTTTCTTTGCTTGCATAATAAAGAAAGATCGGGACACCAATCACCCCGATTACCGCTCCCAGGGGAATCTCAGCCGGAGCATTAATGGTCTTTGAGAACACATCTGCCACCACCACCAAAACGGCTCCCTGTAAGGCGCTGATCGGGATAATGAGCCGATAATCCGGTCCCACCAGAAATCTTACAAAATGAGGAATCATCATTCCTACAAAAGTAATACTTCCGCAAAGAGCAAAGGAGGTTCCAGAAAGCAGTACTACCAGAATCGTTCCCAGTCTTCTGGTCTGTCCGGTGTTTACTCCTAACCCCCTTGCGGTCTCCTCTCCCATATTCAAGATAGAAATTCTCTTTGATAAACCAATTCCAGCCACAATGCTGGCGGCTATTACGGGGCCTCCGATCCTTAACTGGGACCAGGTGACTCCAGAAGCATTTCCCATGGTCCAGAACATAATACTTTGGGAAGCATTGGTGTAGATGGCAATGGCCTGGCTGATAGCAGAAAATAATGTGCTTACAGTAGCCCCTGCAAGTACCAGCTTCATGGATTCATTTCCCCCCGGAACCAAAATGCTGATCAGATGTACGCTCCCTGCGCCAAAAGCGGCTCCAAGAAAGGTCATTCCAATAATCCCGGAATAACTCATTCCCTTTAAAAATATCAGGGAAACTGCCAAAAATAATCCCGCACCTGCACTTAGTCCCATAAGACCGGAATCTGCCAGTGGATTTCTGGTCATACCCTGCATCATTGCTCCTGCCACAGCAAGTGCAGCTCCGATTAAGGCACCGGAGATCGCTCTCGGTACTCTCATGTCCCGAACCAGCAGATGATTTGAGTCGTCTGCATGAAACGAGAAAAATGAGTCACTCACGACCTGAAAAGTGAGGTTAGCGGCACCCGTCATAATGGATATGAAAATCGCCACGCAGAGCACAAAAAGGCTGCCTGAAATCACGATTATAGCCCGGTTCCTGTATTTCATTCTTACTCCTTCCCACTCAATCTGTCATTAGTAAGTGCATTCTGTTGTAATTCATATAACTTTTTATAAATCCCATTGCCTTTCATTAGCTCTTCGTGAGTTCCTTCCTGAATTGTTCCGCCTGGCTCCACCACAATGATACGGCTGGCATCTTTAATGGTAGAAAAACGATGGGCAATTAAAAGTGTGGTTCTTCCTTTGGAAAGTTCTCGTAAGGAGCGGTGGATTTCCATTTCATTTTCTGCATCAAGAGCTGAGGTTGCCTCATCAAGAATCAGAATCGGGGGATTTTTTAAAAACATTCTTGCAATGGATAGTCTTTGCTTTTGCCCGCCGGAAAGCTTGATTCCCCGCTCCCCGATCATGGTTTTCATTCCTTTGGGCTGTTCTATAATAAAATCATAAAGATTTGCCTGCTTTGCTGCTTTCCACAGCTCTTCCTCACTTGCATCTTGTTTTCCCACCCGGATATTTTCTTCTATTGTTCCGGAGAAAAGAAATACATCCTGCGCCACTACACCGATATGCTGTCTCAAGGATTTTAAACGGATATCCTGAATGTTCTTTCCTTCAATGTGAATGGAGCCTTTGCTGATTTCATAGAATCTTGGAATCAAACCGCAGATCGTACTTTTTCCAGAGCCAGAGTTTCCTACAAAAGCTACCGTCTCTCCTTCCCTTATGGTAAGAGACAGATTCTCAAGAACCGTTTTTCCTTCTTCATAGGAAAAGTTCACATCCTTAAATACAATCTCGCCCTTTGGCTGTTCCAGTTCCACTGCATCCTCACGGTCCTTAATATCAGGCTCTATCTTCATGAGTTCCACAAAATTTTGAAATCCAGCAATTCCTTTTGGGTATCGTGCAGCAAAATTACTTAGCATTTCAACCGGTTTTAGCAGCAGATTGGTAAGCAGAATAAAACTAAAAAATTGTCCCTCACTGATTCTGCCATGGAGTGCCAGCCAGCCACCAGCCAGTATAATTAACACCGGAAGAAGTTTTGTGACAAAATATGTAATTCCATTACAGGCCGCCATTCGAAGAAAGCCCTCCTGCTGCCGTTTGCAATAACGCTCTGTGGTTTTTTGGAATGTCTCTCTTTGATGTGCTTCACAGCAATAAGCCTGTACCACACGAATTCCCGCAAAATTCTCTTCCAGTTCTGCTGACATCTCTTCCACATTGCCAAACAATCTCCGTGAAATATTGACCATGACCTTTGTAAAATTAATATTGACCGCTAACAGTAACCCTACATTTATTACGATCAGGCAGGCAAGCATCTTACTGATCGACATCATAATGATCACTGTGGTTACTAACATAGATCCGGCAACCAGAAACTGCTCTGGTGCATAGTGAGCAACCGTTCCTATCTGATGCAGATCGTTCGTAACCTTTGCAATTAGCTGTCCGGTTTTATTATTATCAAAGAACTGATAAGACATCTTCTGCAAGTGGGTAAAGAGGTCATTACGCAGGTCATTTTCAATGTACATGCCCAGCTTTTCACCCCAATAATCAATGACCATATATAAAAAGGTATTTATAAAATATGCAAGAACCAGCAAAAGACTGATTTTTACCATCTCATCCCATTTTCCCAGGGGAAGCAGGTCGTCAACAATGTGACTGATGGCATAGGGAAATAATAATTCAATTACAGCTACCGCCACTGCACAGAGTAAATCAATTAAAAATAGAAATTTATAGGGCTTATAATACTTTATTGCCTGTTTTAACATCGTTTCTCTCATTTCTAAAGAATGAAACAGACAGATACATTCGTAAAGACACCGTATCTGCCTGTTTGAAAATACCACTTTTCCTTAAGTTTCTGCAATTTAATCGGCCGTTAATTTATCAGTGATAAAATTTACGGTATATAAAGTTGCAAGAGGACTGGCTGCATGTCCGCTTCCATCAATCTGGTATATATGTTCATTCTTTACCGCCTTTAATGACTTCCACACAGAGTTATTCTCAAGTTCTTCCAATAACGGCTCATCCCCGTCAAATACATTGACAAAGATGTAATCAGGGTTCATCTTAACAAGTGCTTCCATTGAAATCTGCTCATAAGTTTCTGACTGTGTAAAGCCCTCCGGAACATTTAATCCCAGTCCTTTCTCCTTATCATATAGATCCGGGCGGTATGCAACGTAATATTTATCTTTACCCATAAGTGAAAACTGAACTACGGTCTGGTCTT
Source organism: Lacrimispora xylanisolvens (assembly GCF_002934545.1). Taxonomy (GTDB): domain Bacteria; phylum Bacillota; class Clostridia; order Lachnospirales; family Lachnospiraceae; genus Lacrimispora; species Lacrimispora xylanisolvens. Next base: position 27,243 of record NZ_PTJA01000001.1, on the reverse strand, counting down.
TATATTTTTCTGCCAGCTTTTCTCTGTCCGCCCCCAGCTTTTCATCCATGTCTTTAATTACTTCTTCTGCCTTGTCCTGTTTATTCACTATTTTTGCAACTTCTCTCAGGCTAAGCCGCCAATCCATCTTCGTATCATTTCCAAAGACAGCGACTGGTCCGATTTTCTCCAGATTTTCAATCTCCAGATTTTTCATATCATAGCTCTGGTTTAGTATCATATCCGGTTTTAACTGGGCAAGCAATTCCAGGTTAAGCTCACTGGCACCAAGATCCTTCACTCCGCTTACATCGTACCCCGAAAAGGCATCCCAGGTCTTTATGTAATTATCTGCACCAGATACAGCAATTGGCTTAACTCCTAAAAGAATCAAGGTTTCCCATAACGGAAGATAATTGGTCACCACCGCTTGTGGTTCTTTTTCAATGGCAATGGTTCTTCCTGCTGCATCTGTGTATTCATATGGATAAGTTATTCCGGATTCAGTAACTGATTCCACAGCTGATTCAGTCATATCTGCTGAGTCCTTTATATCTGCAGTTGTCTTTTCCCTGTTGCTTTGACAGCCTGATAGTAATGACACGGATAATGCTGTAGCGGCTACAATGGATAAAATTTTTTTCATATGGTCTCCTTTTTACTTTATCTTTCCTTTACAAAGGAGAATATAGCATAAGAAAATGGGAAAATGAATGGACTTTTTCCCAAATTAATATGGATTTTTTCCAAAATGGCGATGAAATACACTGGGCGCTATGCCTGTACTCCGCTTGAACATCCGGCTAAAATGAAGTGCATCCTCATAGCCAATCCGTCTGGAAACCTCTGCAATGCTTAAACTGCTTTCTGACAAAAGCTCTTTGGCTTTTTTCAGTTGGATATCCATAATATATCTCTTTGGTGGGAGTCCTGTCTTTTTCTGAAAGGAATAGGAAAACTGCTTCCCACCCATTTTAAAATGTTCTGCAATCTGAGATACAGATAAATTGTCTTCCAAATGTTCCTGAATGTATAAAAGAACCTCCTCAATCCAATCCTTTGGCTTTTTTACCGGACACTCTTCGGAAAAGGCAAAGAGTTTTTCAATCAGCTCATATAATAAAATTTTTGTGGATAGCATATATCTCGTACCATATTGCTTCTGCTGGTCCATGATGTAATCTGTAATTTTCATGATTTCCTCACTCTGACTGGGAAATAGATTTATTGTATAATGCATATTTAAAAGAGAATCTATCCTTTTTTCCTCTTGTAACACCCGGTAATGGAGCAATATGAACTCCCACTCTTCCTCTCCAATTACTTCCTTACTTAAGTTCATGTCCGGCCCTGCATGGAGGATGGTTCCTCTTTTCAACTCATAGTTTTCATTACATACCTTAAATAATGCTTTTCCATGGATGGGAATTACAAATCCGCAAACCCCCTGCATGGTCGTCACAGCATCTACCCTGCTGCCGGGAGGAACGCATATATGGAATGCTTCGTCCATTTCTAAATTTGCTTTTGCATATTTCAACACTAAATTGTTTTGATTCATTTGTCTTTCCTCTTTAATATGAAGCACTGCAGTCATTGAGTTAGTTTTAGCTAACTTTTTAGTATACTATAGCATAAGTTTTAGAAATAGGCAATTTGTTTGCCATTATCAGTAGATTACATTCTCATTAGCATAAACAACTATAAAAAATGCAGGGTGAGGAAATTTACAATTTCCTCACCCTGCATTCACTATCTTTAATCCCCAACCTTCCTTGCCACAAACATCTGACTCAACACCAGCCAGTTAGCCCGGAAGAACTGCATAATCTGCCAATATCCTGCTCCCGTTAATCCATACTCTTTTATAAGATCAAATTTAGCCTTATAACTCCTCACATCTTCAAACCAGACTTCATGTTCCACTCCATATTTCCAATAATGGAAAAATGGTGACATGGCCTCTTCATCAAACTGAATTTCTGCACCATTTTCAATTGCAATCTGAACCGCTTCCAAATTGCTTACGGTTTCCGCTCTGGTGACTCCCCTTTCGTATGGGAGCGGCCAGTCATATCCGTAATTCGGGATTCCCAGACTGATCTTATATAATGGGATTTCAGTAATTGCGTAGTCTACCACTTTTCTAACCATATTGATTGGTGCTACTGCCATGGGCGGGCCGTATGTATACCCCCACTCATAAGTCATAAGCAAAACCCTGTTTGCCGCTTCCCCCAGAAGCCTGTAATCCACGCCCTCATATAACAGCCCGCTCTGATCTGCCGATGTTTTGGGGGCAAGTGCTACTGTTACCTGATAGCCAAACTGATTCATGATCTGGGTGATCCGTTTTACAAAGTCCGCATAAGCCTGACGGTCATCTGCCATAATGTACTCAAAGTCAATATCCAGACCGCCAAATCGTTTCTCCTGCATGATCTTACCAAGATTCCATATCAGGCGCTGCTGAATCTGTGGGTTGTGTACCAGGTTTGTTACAAGATTATTATTAAACCGGCCGTCTGGTCCGAAGGGCGTTAAAGTCAGAATCGGGCGCACTCCAGCTTCCAATGCACGATCGATCATCCAGTCATCCGGGCTCTGAGGCGGAACTATATCTCCCTCTAACGTAAATCCATAGGAAAAAACGTAAAGATCAGTGAGAAATGGAAGGGTTTCATCCAGATTATCCGGATTAATGAAGGGATATGCATAGCCAAACACATAAAGAGGAATCCTGTCTTCGGGAGGACTGTCACCCCTGATATAAAGTGCCTGACCAACTGCCAGGCGGTATGGAGGATAAATCTGATTGTCATATGTCAAAGCTTCTACCGGAACGTTCTGGGACGCGGCAATGGAATCTACACTGTCACCCGGCTGTACTACATATATGTTCATAGCAGCACCCTTTTACCTGAATTGGTAAAGCATATGAAAAATCAGCTGGAAACATGATAGAAACATAATAGAAACTGCTGAATTACATTGATTACAATTTAAAAGAACTATATAGGCGAGCCCGTCATACCGGACCCGCCTGTAGTTTGTCTATAAAAAACTAATTATTCAAGATTAAAGACAACCGTTGCATCTTTACCGTATCCGAATGACTCAACTTTAAAAGTAACAGGACTATTATCGTTAAGTATATAAATATCTGCAACATTTCGTGTTTCTCCTGGCTCAATTAATTTAAAGTAATCTACTTGACCTTTGTGTGCCCTATGAGTCTCATCATTATCTTTACGAATTATACCAAGATCAAGCTTGACACCATTTTGATAAGCTGACGTGTAAATAGAACCACCACTAGCGGACATAATGCCATTGGAGTTGTTTGTGAAATCAAAGTATATAACTATTACAGCATTACCATGATAATCAGTAGATAATTGGTAATCAGTGTATTTCTTGCGGTATTTATCTGTTGCAATATCAAAAAGTGGCTCTTGAACCAACTCTCCATTAATACCAACCTGTTTTCCATCTGGTGTAATAGTGTTTGCTAACATATAGCCTGATTCATTAAAATAGTATTGTTTACCATTAATTTCTTGCCAACAATTTATAGGATAACTTCCATTATCATTCTGATACCACCAGCCTGTCGTATCTTGTTTCCATTCCCCTGCAAAAGCTGTCATACTCATTACAGTTGTCGCAATGATAGTTGCAACAACTAATTTTACTTTTTTCATTTGTCTCTCCCTTGGTTTTTATATTTATATCTATTTATTATAACTTAAATGCAAATTATGGCAACAATTATTTAGAAAATATTACCAAATTATTTTTATTCTATAATTAAATAAAACAATATAGATAAATTAGATACGTAAATATATCACATTAATTACATTGTATATAGTTATTTACTTCGCTAATCCAGGATAATGCAGCGCCCCGCTAAATCAAGGATTTCCAAGCTTCATAAAAATGTAATGTGCTTTTTTACTGCCTTCGTTGTATAATATTGAAAAAAGGAGGTTATCAAATGCAAAATATCTTAGTATGTGACGATGACAAGCAAATTGTTGAAGCGATTGATATATATCTGACCGGAGAAGGCTTCCATGTAATAAAAGCCTACGATGGCTTTGAAGCTCTGGAACTACTGGAGGAAAATGAAGTGGATCTCATGATTCTGGACGTAATGATGCCTGGTCTTGACGGTATCCGCACCACCTTAAAAGTGCGGGAAACCAGCAGCATCCCGATCATCATTCTTTCAGCCAAATCGGAGGACACCGATAAAATACTCGGTTTAAATATTGGTGCAGATGACTACATTACCAAGCCATTTAACCCACTGGAACTTGTGGCAAGAGTCAAATCTCAGATGCGCCGCTATACCCAGCTTGGAAATATGAATCAGCAGCCTGCCGGACAGATTTATAAATGCGGTGGACTTGCTATTAACGATGATAATAAAGAAGTTACGGTTGATGATGAAATCATTAAGCTGACTCCTATTGAATATAACATCCTTTTACTTCTTGTGAAAAACGAAGGAAAGGTCTTCTCCATTGATGAGATCTATGAACAAATCTGGAATGAGGAGGCAATTGGCGCCGATAACACGGTTGCTGTTCATATCCGCCATATCCGGGAAAAAATCGAGATCAATCCCAGAGAGCCGCGGTATTTAAAAGTGGTCTGGGGCGTTGGGTATAAGATCGAAAAGCAATAGGAGCTAATATGAAAAAAAGAAAAGAAAAGGCCATTCTGGCCCATCTCCTGTTCTCCCTTCTTGTAGTAATCGGTGTCTCTGTCATGTACAACAACACCCATTATGGAGAAGGAATCGGCTGGATTGCCAACGAAAGTTATGAAGATACCCCCGAGTTTGCAGGCCAGTTAAAATCTGACATTGATGATATTTTTAACTATGTAAAATACAAGGAAGTATTTGAGACCAACGGAAAACTGGATTACTCCAAATTTATCATACGGGTTGCTGATGGGCCGGGAACTACGAAAGATTTTACATTAGATGAGATGATCCGACATGCCAAGTCACAGGGCTATTATTTAAATGAACAGTTTAAAGTAAGCGGCGGTCACCCTAATAAAACAGGTGAAGATTTAAATTATCAGGTGGTTTACCGGGCCTATGAACCGGACTTTAAAGCCGCTGAGCCGGGTGACTCCTTTCAGTCCATTGATCAGCTCTCCTATGAGGTTCTCTCTCACCTGGGTAACTATTACCGGTTCTATTACCGGTTTATCCAGAACCCGGGGAACTTAAAGTTTGAAATTCAGTATCAGAATACAGACAAGGATTATAAACTCTATACCAATTACCCAGGTAAAACCGTTGATGAGTTTAAATCCCTAGGGAAATATTTATACGTTACAGGCGAGGCTCTCTATGTCGACTCCAACTTAACATCTGTTCCAAAGAACGTATCGCCTGAACTTGAAAAGATGAATCCCTATAACAATGGGAACTATCATATGTCAGTGGCTGTTAATACATCCTATCCTTACAAAGACGCCTACTTTCAGGCTGCTGAATCCTTTGATCAGATGCGCCTGTTTTTCATCGTTGGTATGATCTGCCTTGCTCTTGGAATCTTAGGATGTGCCGCAACACTTTACATGATGGTTCTGCTTACCGGTGCTCCGGAAGAACAAAGTACTTCTCCTCTCATGAAGAGAATGGATCGGCTTCCTGCGGAGATCAGTCTGGTTTTATACCTGGCTGCTTGCGGCATTGCACTGTTGGTTTCACAGCTTATACTTTTTAAGATTATCCATTTGTTTCTTTCCACTGAGGTCTGGTACTATGGCGAGCTGGTTTTAAAAGTTCTCATCTTATATGTGACAGGGGTTTCTGCAGTATTAAGCCTTTTAAAACAGTATAAGTCCGGAGTTCTATGGAAGAACAGCCTGCTAAATAAAGGGTTGAGAACCCTTTTACTCTATTTTAAGCATCACCGTTTTACAACCAGAATCATGATAACCTATTCTCTGTTTCTAATTTTTAATGTTGTGATGATTATGGCATTTTCATTTTTACTCTTTACCTATAACGATTTGGAATCCAGAATTCTTATGGGAGCGGTAGCCGTGTTGTTTATACTCCTGGATCTTTGGGTATTTCATCAGATGTATAAAAATGCCTGGCAGACGGATCAGATTAACCAGGCCCTGTTAAACATCTCCAACGGAAACACCACATATAAGATTGATACCAGATTATTTTATGGAAAAGAACGGGAGTTGGCTGAAAATATCAATCATATCAGCACAGGACTTGAAACTGCGCTGCAGGAAAAGGTCCGCAGTGAACGGCTGAAAGCTGATCTGATCACCAATGTATCACACGACATAAAAACTCCTCTTACGTCCATCATCAATTATGTGGATTTAATTAAAAGGGAGAAAATTCAGGATCCTCGAATTCAGGGTTACCTTGAGGTTCTGGAACAGAAATCCCAACGGCTGAAGACATTGACCGAAGACCTGGTGGAGGCTTCCAAAGCAAGCTCCGGTAACTTGAAATTAGATATGACAAGTATTGATTTTGTTGAACTGATTTACCAGACGAACGGGGAATTTGAAGAAAAGTTTGCACTGAGGCATTTAGAACTGGTGTCTACGCTTCCTGATGACGCCATGTTGATTGAGGCAGACGGACGGTACCTTTGGAGAGTCCTTGAAAACCTTTACAACAATGCATTTAAATATGCAATGGAACACAGCCGTGTTTATGTAGACATTACGAAAGAAGAAGATAAGATCTTATTTACTATTAAAAATATTTCTGAAAATCCGTTAAACATCCGGGCGGACGAACTGACGGAGCGGTTCGTCCGCGGTGATGTTGCAAGAACTACCGAAGGAAGCGGTCTGGGAATCTCCATTGCGAAGAGCCTGACAGAGCTTCAGGGAGGGCAGTTCCAGCTTTATATTGACGGAGATTTGTTTAAAGCAACTGTTGCATTTCCCCTTAAGAAATAAGGTGGATTCGTTCCCACTTCCCTGTGAGATAACGGATCAGTGATATGATGTAATTAGCGGTCCAGCCGATGGGTACTGCAAACCATACGGCCTGGACCCCGATTACAGGCGCAAGCAAAGCCGCTCCCGATACACGGATAGCCAGATTTACCAGATTGGCAGCCGTAAACACCACCACATCTCCTGCACCTCTTAAAAGCCCGTCTGTGATTGCCTTTAACCCAATAAAGATATAAAAGAATGATATGAAATGAACATAGCTGATTCCAGTGGCAAACGCTTCACTGGCACTGCTCTCATTTAGAAAGCTTCTGATAAATATTTCTCCAAAGCCCTCCATCATGACGCAGATAATCACTGCAAATGCTGCTGCCATCATGCAGCAGACACCATACCCCTTCTTAACACGATCTGTTTTTTTAGCCCCCATATTCTGAGCAGTATACGTAGACATGGCATTTCCAAGTGCCAGCATTGGTACGATACAGATGGATTCAATTCTGGTCCCTGCTGCAAATCCTGCCATAACCGCAGATCCAAACCCATTGACAACCGACTGAACCAACAGCATCCCAATGTGCACAATGGACTGCTGAAGCGTGGAAGGAATGGCTACCCGCATCATATGGACTGTCATCTTCCAGTCATAGATATGGAATAATTCTGTGGTTTCATAAGATTTAAGGCGCCTGATCAGAACGAAAAATGACAAAACAGCTGACAACCCCTGCGCTATTAAAGTAGCTACTGCAACACCAGATACACCTTTATGGAACTGTGTTACAAACACCAGGTCCAGCACAATATTTAACAACGAAGAAAAAAGCAGAAGATAAAGCGGTGTTTTAGAGTCTCCCAGAGACTGAAACACCGCTGCCTGAACGTTATACATAAACAGAAATGGCAGACCGATAAAATAAATACTTAAATATACCGCTGCCTGTTCAAAAACATTGGAGGGTGTATTCATGAGAAATAAAATCCGGTCATTAAAAAACAGACCAAGGCCCCCCAGAATCACACCTATCGTCAGGAAGTTAATCAGCGTTGTGGAAATGGCTGTCTTCATATTCCCCGTCTGCTTTGCCCCAAGAAACTGTGATACCACCACGGAACTTCCGATTCCTCCGCCTACGGCTATGGCAATAAATACATTGGTAATAGAGAAAGATGCCCCCACGGAAGCAAGGGCTTCTTCCCCAACAAAACGTCCAACCACAACCGAATCAATAATATTATAAAACTGCTGAAATAAGTTACCAAGGATCATGGGAAGTGCAAAAAGGAGAAGCGACCTTCCCGGATGATCCGTAATCATGTTAATTTCTTTTCTCTGTTTTTTCATACCCATTATTCTGAACCGTTCCTATCCAAATATACGCCAGCCGCAGATAAAGTTGTTGCTCCACCAGGAGCTTAAAGACCGTTCTACCACACGTCCGTTACTGGAAGAAGCATCGATTACCTTACCGCCGCCTGCCACGATTCCCACATGACCGCTAACAACGATAATATCTCCTGCCTGCAGACTGCCGAAGCTTGATATCTTCGTATATTTTCCAACATTCCTCCAACCAGAAGAGGTAATATAACTCTGACGGACACCAGCCTGATTTAAAGACCAGTATACAAAACCGGAACAGTCAAAAGAGCCTGATCCTTTTGCGCCCCACACGTAAGGGCTGCCCAGCTTGGATCTTGCAATGGAAAGGAGTCCGCTGACGCCAGAGCCGCCCTTGACAGTTCCTCCCTTGACCGTATTGCCGCCTGATCCGCCGGAACTTCCGGCAGATTTTACGCCGCTTCCGGATAATTTACTTAAGGTCATCTGACCTACAGCACCATCGGATGAAAGGCCGTTTCTGCTTTGGAATTCTTTTACGGCTTTTTCTGTTGCTTCCCCGTAATAGCCGGTTATGTTGCCTTTTGCCAGATATCCGTATTTATTTAAGAGCTGTTGAATTTTTGTTACAGAATCTCCCTGTTCTCCAAGTCCCATACCATTAGGCTGAGCCTCTGAGCTGTTTAAAGCAACTCTGGTCGAGGGCCCCAGATAACCATCTACTACAAGGTCATTGCGTGACTGGAACTGCTTCACAGCAGTTACTGTATCGTTTCCATAAGCGCCATCCGGTTCCGTCATCAAATATCCAAGTGCCTTTAAGCGCTGCTGGCAGGCAAGCACTACGTCACTCTTTTCTCCATAGGTCAGATAATTGGGACGGATCTCTTCACTGTAAAGCAGGTTGATCGTCTGGCGTCCAACCTTTCCATCAACATTAAGACCGTTGACCTCCTGTAGTTTCTGAACCGCTACTTCCGTCTCATCACCGAAGCTTCCAGAAACCTGTCCTGCATTGGCAAGATACCCCAGTTCATAAAGGCGGTTCTGAATCCTGGTAATATCTTCTCCCTGAACCCCTTTGGCAACCGCATAATATTTTGCCGACGGAGACATGATGGAATTTAAGGTTTCCGGTCCCACAATCCCATCCTGAACCAGTCCGTTTTGTCTTTGGTAAGTCTTTACTGCTGCCTCTGTCACGTTTCCGAAATATTTCGTAGGTTCATCGTTATCCATAAATCCAAGATTCATCAGACGTTCCTGAAGGCTGGCCACCACCGGATGCTCCACACCATTTCTCAAAAACTCCGGGATTGGATTGTCTTTCAGCACCGGAACATTATCAACATCTGGAAGCAATAATCCTCCCGGTGTCAGAATGTTAACTGACTGCTCTTTCTTTGCTTCAGAAACGGTAGCTACGGAAGGTGTGGCAACCCCTGTTTCCTTGTTAATTCCACTCTCACTATTGCATGCAGACAGGCAGGCTGCAGTCATTGCGGCCAGTAAAACCGGCCCTGCAAAACGTCTGTTCCAGTCTTTATCTATGTTCATCAATCAATTTCCTTTCCTATGTAAAATCAGGTCTATTTTAACACAATTTTGTCGTAAATGGAAAGGGAATTTATTTCATTGCCACATTTAATGGGTTATGGTATAGTAAATGTAAGAAATGCAGGTTAGCATTTGCTAACTTTTTCTGATAGAAAGGAGGAATTTTATGACACCAATATTATGGGCTGCCGGAGGAACCGGCTTTACATTTCTGATGACAACACTGGGAGCTTCGGTTGTATTTTTCTTCCGGAAGGAAGTAAACCAATCAGTCCAGAGAGTCTTTCTTGGATTTGCGGCAGGCGTTATGATTGCAGCATCTGTCTGGTCTCTGCTCATACCTGCCATAGAAGAGGCGGAAGCAAAGGGCGGCATCGGCTGGATTCCAGCCGCCGGTGGATTTTTACTGGGCGTACTGTTTTTAATTGTACTGGATTCCTATCTGCCTCATCTTCATCCAGATGTGAGCAGTCCTGGAGTGAATAAAGCGGAAGGCGTTTCATCTTCCTGGAAACGAACCACACTGTTGGTCATGGCTGTTACCCTTCATAACATACCGGAAGGTATGGCAGTCGGTCTGGCCTTTGCTCTTGCAGCGCAGCACGGAGGGGATCCTGCGCTTTATACCTCAGCCATGGCTCTCGCCATAGGAATTGGTATTCAGAACTTTCCGGAAGGTGCTGCTATTTCCCTTCCCCTGAGACAGGAAGGGCTCTCTGCAAAAAAAGCATTTATAAAGGGAAGTTTATCTGGAATTGTGGAACCTGTTTTTGGTATTCTTACCGTTATTGTTGCTGGAAGCATTGCACCACTAATGCCATGGCTTTTGTCTTTTGCTGCAGGTGCCATGATGTATGTTGTAGTTGAAGAGCTGATCCCGGAGGCTCACTTAGGCGAGCATTCTAATGTGGGAACGCTGGGGGTTATGGCAGGATTTCTTGTTATGATGATACTGGACGTTTCTTTAGGCTAACAAACGGACCCTGGAAGGTATTTCACCATCCAGGGTCCATTTTATTAACAGGATTCGTTTTCCGTTTCTTTTCTGTCGCAGTACAGGTGGAACCGCTCCACAAGCTGCTCCAAATATGCCGCCTGACTGGACATCTCCTCGCTGGCAGCTGCACTCTCCTCTGCGGTAGCAGAATTGGTCTGTACCACTGCGGCAATCTGATTAACCCTGCCAGATACATTCTCTACTGACTCTGCCTGTTTTTCCGATGCCAGGGTGATGCGGTTGACCGTATCCACTACCTGATCCATGGTTTCTCTCACCACATTCAGGGAGCGGGAAGTCTGCTCTGCAATACCCATTCCCTTTTCCACTGTGCTGACAGAGTTTTCTATTAAAACAGCCGTATTCTTGCTGGCTTCCGCACTCTTGCTGGCTAAGTTTCTTACTTCATCCGCTACCACTGCAAATCCTTTTCCTGCTTCACCTGCTCTTGCTGCTTCTACAGCTGCATTTAAAGCAAGAATATTGGTCTGAAATGCAATATCCTCAATTGCTTTCATAATCTTTCCAATCTCCTGGGATGACTGGCTGATCTCCCTCATGGCATCATTCATGGATACCATGTGATGATTGCTTTCTTCCACTTCTGCCTGCGCCTGTTCCGTAAGAGAATTGGCCTTCTTGGCATGATCTGCATTGTCCCGGATCTGCTCTGAAATATGAGAAATCGCCCCTGTCAGATCCTCTAATGCAGTTGCCTGTTCTGTGGATCCCTGAGACAGCAGCTGAGCCGCATCAGAAACCTGATCGGAACTGACATCAACCTGGGCACTGGCTTCGTGAATATCTCCCAATGTACTGTTAAAGCTCTTTAATATGGTAACAAAGGAGCTTTTAATTTCTGAAAAATCACCTACAAAATCAGTAATCTGATCTCGCGGCACCGTTAAATCTCCCTTGGACAGCCGTAAAAGAATGGATGATATTTCTGAGATATAAGCATCCAGAGTCTTCATGGTAAGGCGGAGGTTATCTGCCAGCCCCCCCAGCTCATCACGGGATTGGTATGTAATATAACGGACTGCTTTTAAATCTCCCTTTGCCATCTCCTTTGCCGCCAGATCCAGTTCCTTTAATGGCTTTAAAATAGATTTTGAGAAAAAGTACCCCGTCACCCCGCATAATACAATGGTCATTACCATAGCCATGATACCTGCCATAAGATACAGGTTACTGGACCTGTTTGCTGCTCCCACAAACCCCTGGGCATCCTTTGCTACAAGATCACCCAGATTCACAGCCTGAGACCTGACCTCTTCAAACTTTGGTTCGTAAGCACTTTTTACAAGACTTCTTGCCTCGTCAAGCTTTCCGCCCGAAGTCAGGCTTAACACACTCTCTCTGATCTCTGATGTCTCTGCTATGCCGGCCTGTATCTTTGCCAGTACGTCCTTCTCTTCCTGAGTTCTTAACTTCTGTCCTAATTCTGTTACCGCTTGTTCGATCTCCTTACTATCCTGATCCATAACTGTCCTGGCTTCCTCAGTTGCTGAATTAAGTTCAGTCTTTTTTACGCTGGTCAGGCGGTAAAGAGCCATCTGGCTGTCTAACAGTCCCCGACGGATCTCCCATGTGTTCTGAGCTGCCGAATATGGCTTGTCATATAGATCCTGAGCATTGCCTGCAATCTTTTTCATGCCCATTAGAAGACCGGAAAAGGCAAGTATACCAAATACAATAATCATACCAAAAGCAGCAAAAACCTTCGCTCTTATCTTTAGATTCCTAAACACTACAACTCCTCCATAATCTGTTTACCCTGTTGTTACCAGGTTTTGCAATGTTTACTATAGCACCAATCAAATGCACCGTCAACCGCAGTATTTCCAATAAAAACCATATTATTGGATAATTTTTCATACAAAAAAAAGATACCCTGCCAGCAGATTCTGCCGTTTTCGGGTATCTTTCTTATGACTGTAATTTCCTATCGGATCTCATATTTATGCTTGGTACGCAGTCTTGCCAGAGATCTGGCTAAGGATGCTTCAAAATGAGAATGCTCCTGAAGGCTCTTGCCCTGTCTTAACTGTTCCTCTGCTCTCTCTCTGGCTTCTTCCGCACGGCGTTCGTCAATATCCTGAGGCAGCTCTGCGGTATCCACCAGAAGAGTCACACGGTTGTTAACAATCTGAACAAATCCGTTTCCTACCACGGCATGAATCCATTCTCCGTCTTCGTTCATCAGTCTCATCTCTCCGATGGCAACAGCAATTGCCATATCTTCATGATGAGGCAGAATTGCTTTTTCACCATCTGCAAGAGGAATAATTAACTTTTGGCACGGTCCTTTGTAAAAAACCTTGTCACTGGCAAGCACCTGAAGGAAAAATGTACTTGTACTCACTGGCAGCACCTCCAAGTTAAGCCTGTAATGTCCTGGCCTTTTCTATTACTTCGTCAATAGTTCCCACATTAAAGAACGCAGCTTCCGGATACTGATCCATCTCACCGTCGACGATTGCTTTAAATCCGCGGACAGTCTCCTTTAAAGGAACATACTTTCCTGTGATTCCGGTAAAATTCTCTGCAACAGAGAACGGCTGGGATAAGAATTTCTGAATCTTTCTTGCACGATAAACAGTGGTCTTATCGTCATCACCCAGTTCTTCCATACCAAGAATTGCAATAATATCCTGAAGCTCTTTGTATTTCTGAAGAAGCTCCTGTACTTTTCGAGCTACTTCGTAATGCTCTTCCCCAACTACATCAGGCTCTAAGATACGGGAGTTGGATTCCAGAGGATCAACCGCCGGATAAATACCCTGTTCCACAATCTTTCTGGATAAAACCGTAGTTGCATCCAGATGAGCAAATGTAGTTGCCGGAGCGGGATCTGTCAGGTCATCAGCAGGAACATAAACAGCCTGTACCGAAGTTACAGAACCATTTCTTGTTGATGTGATTCTCTCCTGCAGCTCACCCATCTCAGTAGCCAGCGTCGGCTGATAACCAACCGCAGATGGCATACGTCCAAGAAGCGCAGAAACCTCAGAACCAGCCTGTGTAAAACGGAAAATGTTATCAATGAATAAAAGCACGTTTTTATGCTCCTCATCACGGAAATATTCCGCCATGGTAAGTCCGGTCTCAGCAACACGCATACGTGCGCCCGGCGGCTCGTTCATCTGTCCGAATACCAGGGCAGTCTTTGCAATAACGCCGGATTCTCCCATTTCAGTCCATAAGTCATTACCTTCACGGGAACGCTCTCCAACACCGGTAAAAATGGAATATCCGCCATGCTCTGTTGCGATGTTATGAATCAGCTCCTGGATTAAAACGGTCTTACCAACACCAGCGCCTCCGAACAAACCAACTTTACCACCCTTCGCGTAAGGAGCAAGAAGGTCGATTACCTTAATACCTGTCTCCAGGATTTCAGCTACCGGACTCTGTTCTTCAAATGGAGGGGGATCTCTGTGAATGACCCACTTAGGACCATCCTTTAACTCTTCTCCATTATCGATGGTATCACCAAGAACGTTAAATAAACGTCCTAAAGTCTGCTCGCCAACAGGAACTTTAATTCCTTCTCCCGTAGCGGTTACTTCCATATCCTTGCACAGACCTTCGCTGGAAGCCAGCATAATACAACGGACTGTACTGTTGCCCATATGCTGGGCAACTTCCATTACGCAGCGTTTCCCGTCATTATCCACCTCAAGGGCGTCTTTGATGCAGGGAAGGTCGCTGCCCTCTAAAAATTCCACATCTACTACAGGTCCTAAGACCTGAACAATTTTGCCTTTATTCATAATCTGTTACTCACAGTCGTGAGGACTCCTCCTCTCTCAATTTATGGAAAATACGATACAGCCTAAGCCTTTTTTTGTTTCTTCTTCTGTGCCTTTGCTCCGCTGATTACCTCGGTAATTTCCTGGGTAATTGCGGCCTGCCGCACCCGGTTGTAAGTGATTGCCAGGCTGTCAAGCATTTCCTGGGCACTCTTTGTGGCCGCCTGCATTGCCATCATCCTGGAATTCTGCTCGCTGGAATAAGATTCCACCAGTCCTCCATAAATAAATCCTGCAATATAGTTGGGCACGATGGAGTCGATCACTGCCTGTGGAGATGGCTTCATGGTGATTTCCTCTAAATGAACATTCAAAGGAACATTCTGTCCCAGACGATTTTTGGGAATAGGCAGAAGCTGCTGTATTTCGGCTTCCATTTTCATCGCATTGACCATTCTGGTATAGATCATATACACTTCATCAAGTTTCCCTGACAGAAAATAATCAACGATTTTCTCTTCAATAATTCTTGCACGGCTCATATTGGGTTTCTGAACTGTATAGCGGAAATCCTGTTCCACCGGTATTCCTTTTTTAGAGAAATACTGCTGTCCCAGATCGCCTACAACAAACAGAGTGGGATTTCCTCCCTTGTCGATCTGTTCCTGTGCCAGTTTAAAAACGTTGTGATTATAAGCACCTGCAAGACCCTTATCTGCTGTTACTACGATATATCCGATTTTACGATCCTCTTTTTTGATCTCTGGCCGGGTATCTAAATACTGGTCATCAATGTCGGGCGTATGCCTTATGATTCGGTCAATGGTTCTTTGCAGCCCGTAAAAATAAGGCTCCGTATCAGTCAGGGCTTTTCTGGCCCTTTTTAACTTTGACGAGGAAATGGTATACATCGCATTGGTTATTTTCATGGTACTCTTGATACTGTTCATCCTGCTTTGTATTTCTCTCGCATTTGCCATATCTTACACCCGTTTCTGTTTAAATTCTGCAACCCCGTCAAGAATCTTCTGTTTCAGATCATCAGACAATGCCTTGGTTTCCTCAATCTCTTTGACGATCTCCGGATGAACACTTTCAAAGAATTCAAGTAAGTTTCTCTGGAATTCTTTCATCTTGGGAACTTCCACATCGAGTAAAAGGCGGTTATTGGCTGTTAACAGACTGATTACCTGCTCATGAAGACTTAATGGGTGGCATAATGGCTGCTTTAACAGCTCCGTTAAACCTCTTCCGAACTGAATCTGTTCCTTGGTAGCCGCATCAAGATCGGAACTAAACTGGGTAAATACCTCCATCTCACGGCACTGTGCCAGATCGATACGAATGCTTCCTGCTGCTTTTTTCATGGCCTTTGTCTGAGCTGCACCACCTACACGGGATACAGAAAGACCAACGTTAACTGCAGGTCTCATACCGGAGAAAAAGAGGTCACTCTCTAAAAAGATCTGTCCATCTGTAATAGAAATAACATTTGTCGGGATATAGGCAGATACGTCTCCAGCCTGTGTCTCAATAATGGGAAGAGCTGTAATGGATCCGCCTCCCAGTTCTTCCTTTAAGCGGCTGGAACGCTCCAACAGCCTGGAATGAAGATAGAAAACATCACCTGGGTACGCTTCACGTCCTGGAGAACGCTCAAGAAGCAGAGATAATGCACGGTATGCAACCGCATGCTTGGAAAGATCATCATATACAA
Source organism: Lacrimispora xylanisolvens (assembly GCF_002934545.1). Taxonomy (GTDB): domain Bacteria; phylum Bacillota; class Clostridia; order Lachnospirales; family Lachnospiraceae; genus Lacrimispora; species Lacrimispora xylanisolvens. The sequence goes on along the minus strand of NZ_PTJA01000001.1, from coordinate 10,924 downwards.
TCAGTACATCTTTGCCTTTATACATGAAATGCTCAGCAAGTGCTGTTCCTGAGTAAGGTGCAATATACTGCAGGGGAGCTGGCTCACTTGCAGTGGAAGACACTACTATGGTGTAATCCATGGCGCCATAATGAGTCAGGGTATTTACAAGCTTGGCAACTGTGGATGCTTTCTGACCAACTGCCACGTAAACACAGATTACATCTTTGCCTTTCTGGTTTAAGATAGCGTCTACTGCAATTGAAGTCTTACCTGTCTGACGGTCACCGATGATTAACTCTCTCTGTCCGCGTCCGATTGGGAACATGGAGTCAATGGCAAGAATTCCGGTTTCCATGGGAACGGATACGCTCTTTCTGTCGATGATACCAGGTGCCTCATTTTCAATTGGACGGAAATCATCAGAAGGAATCTCTCCCTTTCCATCAATCGGTGCTCCCAGTGCATTTACGACTCTGCCCACAAACTGATCGCCAACCGGAATTCCGGCACGTCTTTTTGTCCTTGTGACCTTGCAGCCTTCCTTTATATCGCGGTCTGAACCAAAGAGAATGCAGCCGATATCTTCTCTTCTGATATCCTGAACCATTCCCTTGACACCGTTATCAAATATAACAATTTCACCGTACATTGCATGATCAATTCCGTATACCGTTGCAATGCCGTCTCCTACGCTTAAGACAGTTCCCACTTCCTGGTCTCTGGCATGAGCGTCATAATCCTTAATTTCACTTCTCAATATAGAAATAATTTCATCTGAATTGATGGAAGCCACGTTTTTCACCTCCGCATTATATTTTGTTCTAATTGTCTCAGACGTCCCTTTAAACTCCAGTCAGTCTCCACATCTCCCACACGGAGGATGAAGCCACCGATTAAACCGGGGTCTTTGATTAAGCGGAGTCTAATATCCTTTTTTCCGTACTTTCTGCCAAGCATCGCTTTTATTTCCTGAAGCTGTTCTTCCTCCGGTTCAGTAACGTAGTATAAAAAAGCTTCTAAAGCGCCTTCCTTTTCCACCGTGTAAGAACGCCATGCCTCAAACGCATCCTCAACAATATTCATATCCCGCCGATCTACTAATACCTTTAAAAAATTCTTAATTTCTTCAGGGAATATGCGTTCAATCACCCGGTGCTTGCTGCTTTTTGCTACAATCGGGCTGCTGAGAGCACGCTTGAGCTCCGGCACTGTTTTAAATGTCAGAGCTGCTTCTTCTATGACGGATTTGGGAATGGACAGTTCAAAAAGCACCTTTCCGTAATTAATTGCTGCCTGCATCATGTGAATCACCTGCTTCTGCTATAAATGAATCATAAAGCGCTTTGTTTGTCATCGTGCTCACTTCCTGATTAACTACCTTTGCTGCTGCCGCAATTACTAAACCGGCAATCTGCGCCTTAGCTTCTTCCATAGCCTTTCTCTGATCTGCCTCCGCTTTTTTATATGCGTCACCAACCACTCTGCCAGCGTCCTCTTCTGCATTTTTTAAAATACGGTCATACTGAACCTTGGCCCGTTTTTTTGCTTCCTCTATAATCTTTGATCCTTCTTCTTCAGACGCAGCTATTTTTTCTTCATACTGCTTTTTAATCTGAGCTGCCTGCCCTTCAGATTTCCTGGCATTTGAAATGCTGTTCTCAATCATTTCCTTCCGCTTATTCATGACATTCATAACCGGTTGAATAAGGAAATGTCTAAGCAAGAGATATAGGACAATAAGATTCAACATATTAAACACAAGGTTTATATCCAGTCTAAGCATCTTTATCGCCTGCCTTTCTTTTCAAATTTTCCGTACCTCTGATTAGAGGCATCATTTAAGGAATAAGATAATAAGAAGAGCGATAACGAAACCATAGATGGCTGTTGCCTCTGCAAGAGCACAACCTAATAAAAGAGCCTTGCTGATCTTGCCTTCTGCTTCTGGCTGTCTGGCAATAGCATCTACGGATTTAGCCGTTGCTAAACCAATACCTACACCTGCACCTACACCTGTTAATACTGCGAGTCCTGCTCCAATAGCTGTAAACATAATAATCTCTCCTTTTGATTTAAAGTAGTTTTACTCCATTGACTCTCTGATAAAAAGAGCAGTCAGAAAAACAAATACATACGCCTGTATCAATCCATCAAATATATCGAAATACATAGAAAACGGAATTGGTATAATCGGCGCTGCAACAAGCTTAATTAACTCCATAACTACGAATGCTCCTAAAACATTACCAAACAATCGCATACATAATGACAATGGTTTAATAAACAATTCCAGGATATTGATCGGCGCGATAATTGCGACCGGCTCTGCAAAGCCTTTTAAAAAGCCTTTAAGACCTTTTCTGTGTAAGCCTGCATACTCAATCAGCAGAATGCTAACAATAGCAAGCGCTGCGGTGGCATTTAAATCCTTGGTGGGCGGCTTAAAACCAATGAGACCGATTAAGTTCGCTGCACCGACATAAATTGCCACAGAAATCAGATAAGGGATATAGCGTTTCCCTTCCTCACCGATCAGATCTTCAAAAAAATTATAAAGTCCGCCGATGATCATCTCAAGCACCTGCTGCTTCTTTCCGGGATTTTCAATCTGTAAATTTCTCACTGCAATGATGGAAATAACAGTTAATGCCAACATGATTATCCATGTCACCACTACGGATTCAGCGATTGGAATGCCGCCAAATATCGGAATGGTAAAGATCGTTTCGCAGTTCAGTTCCTCTAATAACTTCTCTGCAAGCTCCTCCGTAATGCTCACTTCCTTTCTTAGATTAAAGCTTCCCGATAAACAAAATCGTACGAATTGTACATATAAATATACAATATCGCTCAGGTATACCGTGTATCATACTTTCATCTGCAAAAATTGTCAACTTTTCGTCTAATTCATAACATCTTATTAATGCGCACAATTGTTTGAACATTTGGAACAATTTTAGCATGTCTAAATCTGAATTTTTTATTAATTATTTAACTTTAGATGTAAACAAAATGTAAAGTTTCATAGAATCGATGTATTTTTAAAGGCTATATATACAATTTATTTCTAATATTTTGTGTAAAATGCCATGTATTTTTTTTGTTTTTTTCATTTCACCGTCATAAGTAACGAATGAATATATAAATACAGCATATATGATAGTAAAAAAACCAATCACCTTATTATCATGTTAATGTGATGCTATCAAATCTAACAAATGCTCCCGTGTGAATATACATAATCCTGACTCTATTTCTTCCTATTAAATGAAATATTAATTGGAAGATTACGGTAAATAATTTCTGTGCACTCAAATGTTTTTATATGGAGTGCATTTCCTTTAAAAACAAGTATTACATATTCTTTACCGTAATATGCTTGTTTTTTTAATTCTTCCTATAAAATTTAATTATCAAAAATGTGAATGGTACAGGGAGCATTGTTTATAAAGGATAAACATCAGATATGAGACAGAGTTTTAGATGAGGCCTGATTGAAAGATTAATGAAAAGAATGCCGCAAAATGAATTTTATACAAGATATTGGTCCTGACCACACGGCCGGTTACCACACCTTGTTATAAGTTTTCATTATACGGCACTCTCATTTATTATATATCTTTAGTTTTGTGAAAATAAAATCTGATTCAAAATACATTCCAGATATTCCTGTTTCCCGCTGCTTGGACTTGGCGGATTTCCCAGCTGTTCTGCATGAAGGGCGAGTTCAGCTAAAGTTGCGGTGTTTTCCCGGATTTTTTTGCCGATGGGGCTTTCAAAGCTTTCATATCGTTCTTTCACAAAGGCATCCAGACGGCCGTCTTCAATCAAAGCTGCCGCTTTGATTAAGCCAAGGGCAAAGGCGTCCATCCCCAGGATATAACTATAGAACATATCTTCCTTTGTATTGCTTGGACGGCGTGTCTTGGAATCAAAGTTAAAGCCGCCTTTTATTCCGCCGGCTTTCAGGACTTCATACATGCAAAGGGTCGTATCGTATACATTGAATGGGAATTCATCTGTATCCCAGCCAAGAAGGATATCTCCCTGATTTGCATCAATACTACCAAGCATGCCGTTAATAGCGCTGATCCGCAATTCATGCTGGAAGGTATGTCCGGCTAACGTCGCATGATTTGCTTCAATATTCATTTTGAAATCCTTGTCCAGACCGTATTGACGGAGAAAACCAATTGCTGTTGCTGCGTCAAAATCATACTGGTGCTTCATTGGCTCCTTTGGTTTTGGTTCAATCAAAAAGTCTCCCTTAAAACCAATGCTGCGGCCATATTCTACTGCCATTTTCATCAGGCTGGCAATATTCTCCTGTTCAAATAAGACGTCCGTATTCAACAGAGTTTCGTAACCTTCACGCCCGCCCCAGAAAACATAACCTTTACCACCGAGTTTAACTGTGATATCAAGCGCTTTTTTAATCTGAGCAGCGGCGAAGCAGTAAACATCGGCAGAGTTCGTACTGCCGGCACCATTCATGAAGCGGGGATTGGTAAACATATTCGCAGTTCCCCAGAGACATTTAATGCCGGTTTCATCCATCTTTTCTTTGATATAATCGCTGATTTCGTCAAGTCTTGCGTTTGTTTCAGTAATGGTTTCTCCTTCAGGGATTAAATCAACATCATGAAAACAAAAATAAGGGATTCCCAGCTTCTGCATAAATTCAAATCCGGCATCTACCTTCGCCCTGGCATGTGCCATTGTATTTCGGGGGGCACCAAATGACTTATCAGCAGTTCCGACGCCAAACATATCAGTACCTTCTGCACAAAGGTTGTGCCACCATGCCATTGCAAAAGGCAAATGTTCAACCATGGTTTTTCCCATTATGACATGCTTGGGATTGTAATACTTAAAAGCCAGAGGATTTTTACTGTCCGGGCCTTCGTATATAATCTGGGGAATCTGACTAAAAAACCGACTCATTGCTTTGATCTCCTTTCTTTCTGGTTATTAAATGAAGTTTCATAACCGGATTATAACATAAAATATGAGAAAATAAAACGGTGTATTAAGAGATTATTGAAAAAAAAAGCGGATTATGATAATGTTATAAAATAATATTTACAAACTATGTTAAGGAGCATCTGATGAATATATGAAAGTGAAAGAAAAAAGTACAGGAGCTAAGCCGATAGATTTAAAAGTACGAAATCGTATGCTGGTTCTTAATGCGATGCGGGATGGAAATGCCTGTACTACGGCTGAGATTTCAAAGCATACCGGTATCAGCCGCCCCACCGTAATAAAATGTATTCAGCATTTCACCCAAAAAGGAATTGTCATATCAGACGGAAAAGGTGATTCTACAGAACTGGGTGGGAAAAAGCCGGAGTTATACAGCTTTATTTCGAATAAACAATTGATGATCATTACGTTATGGCCTAATCTTTTAAGAATTGGCCTTTGTAATATGAACCTGAAAATGACGGCTTCCTTTCGTTTAGAAGCGCCAATGAAAGAAACGCCGGAAGAGGCTTTTGATGTAATAAAAGAGCATGCCCTTCATATGTTGGCAGAGCATGGATATACACTGTCTGACTTGTATGGCGTTTCGCTCTCCACTTCGGGTACGGTTGACTATGCCCGCGGTCTCTTAAAATACAGCGCCAGCTTACCGCAGTGGGGAGTAAATATTCCGGTAAAAGATTATCTGGAAAAGATTTTTGGCAAAGAGGTTAAGCTGTTAATTGATAATACCGGTAAGATGACCGGGCGTTCTGAATTAAAACGTGACAATATAAAAAGCAAGCGTGTGCTGGTGTTTTTCTCAACCTGGGGTCTTTCGGCCTGTCTGATTGAGAAAGGTCATGTTTTAAACGGTAAAAATTCATTGATCGGGGAGGTTGGTCACATGGTGCTTGATCCCAATGATACGACCCGCTGTGGCTGTGGCAGCTATGGCTGTGCAGAACAGCTGCTAAGTATCCAAAGAATCCGCCGATTGATTAGGCAAATATACGATTTGTATCAACAATCTTCATTACGTGAATTGCCGATCGAGCAAATCGGGCTGCCTGCCGTTTTCTCCCACTCCCGGCAGGGGGATGGACTGGCTAAGGAACTGGTGGCTTATATCGCCAGACAGTTTGCCTTTTTAATCAGAAACATATCTTTGGTTTTTGATCCTGAGCTGGTTATTTTTCAGGGTGACTATGCTCATGCAGATGAATATTTTCACGAGCAGTTAATGCTACATCTGGGTATGTTTCATTATTATCCCAGGGAGGGAGCCTTTCAAGTAGAGTACAATCAGACATCTTTGGAAGAACTTGATCTGGCAGGAGCACAGATGTATTTACAGCATTGTTTTTTTCAGAATGAATCATTATACCAAGGGAATTAAAGAGTAGAAATAACTTCATCAACAGCCTATTGTGAAGAATGATATTTTGAGATAATTGAATTCTATACCAACAGTAACAAGAAAATAGTACCCTGCTGTCGGGTAGGGAGTATTATAACTAAGGAAGTTCAAGGTGATTGCCTTGGGCTTTCTTAGTTTCCCTGTATCTCAATTTGTATTTTAGATCCTGGCAGCTGCAGAGATTTTGAGGTGCATATTATATCCAGCAGTTTACAGATACACTATATATGGTGTAATATAAAGATAGCTAAAAAACTTAATATGGCATGTTACATAAAGCGAAACCCTAGGAAGTGCGAATTCCTAGGGTTTCTTTTTGGTTAGTTGTCCTTATTGTTTCGATCTAACCATTTACGTATGTAGTAGCAAACTTCCTCACTGGTTGCCCGGAGCTGCTCCAATCAGGGATTGAGTTTTGCACTTCATGAAAAGACTAAGTCTTATTTTTTATTTTCAAGCCCTATTGATAAGATAGAAAATCGCAATAATGTTATTCATGGTTATATCAATCCTAGATTTTGGGACAAAGAATCGTTTGAGCGGTTACTTCATGACATTGCCATACTTTCAAAATACTCGAAGTTTTGAATTATGTTAGTTACGTATTATGTTAAAAATTGAATATGTAATATAACATTTACAGAAACAAAAAGAAGTACTGTCCCCAACGCTCCCACCCGTCAAAGACAGTACTTTTTTTACCCTCAAGTCCTTCCCAAAGGACAAATAGATTCCCACCATTATTTTTACACAAAGGAAAAGCACCGACCCCGCAGCTCTCCGTCTGCAAAACCAGTACTTTTTTAGTGCGCCTTCAGGGACTCGAACCCTGGACAAATAGATTAAGAGGAATTTGTTTTTGTATCTCGTTTTGAGAGCTGCAGCCAGCGATCAGAGCGGGTTCTGAGGTGCAGGAGCGATTGACATGTGCTTCATTTGGTTATAGAATGTTAGTACCCTTTCCGTTGTCGGGTTATGGGAGTATTATAACTAAGGAAGTCCAAGATAATTACCTTGGGCTTTCTTAGTTTCACTGTATCTCAATTTACATTTTGGATCCTGGCAGCTGCGATTGTTTTGAGATACTTTTTAATCGCAACTGTTGACACGCCAGTACTTTAGGTATAAAATAGAGATACAAAGGGATTATGTATTTCAATTGTTGCACAAACGAAAACCCAGGGATGGCCGTCCCTGGGTTTTCTTATGCTCGCTGTTATTTGTCCTTTCGGTCGAGCCATTTGCAAACGAAATGAGTCACTACGCCTGCTATGACCGAAAGCATAAGGGTTAATATGTATTCCAACTGTTGCACCCCCTTCCTGCTGTGCAGTTTGGGCTATAACAGCACTTTACATTATATTTCCTTTTTCGTGTTTCGTCTATAATTTTCGCAAAGAGGGGGGCTCTGTTTTCGAGAGCTCCCCTCTTTTGTATCTCAATTTTCCGCCCTGGTTGCCCGGAGCTGCTCCGATCAGGAATTGAGTTGAGATACAATCTATTTATGTTTTATCCTATCATTGAATCTGATGATTTCCCCGTCGAGTATTGTTCAGCCCTATCCTCCAAACGTCCTATTTCTCGATCTTTTATTTTTTGGGGCAACATTCGAAAATACTTTAATAATTCTAGCTCATCTTCTGAAAGTTCCCTATGCTTTTCTTCTCCGGTCAATAAATACTCCATACTTATCCCTAATCTTTGGGATATCTCGAATAATGTGATAGTATTAGGGATTTGATTGTTTTTATAATTACCTATTGCATTTTTAGATAGATTCAGTTCTTTAGTTAATCTCGCATTGCTATATCCAGATTTTATCATAGCTTGTTCTAATCTTTGACCAAATCCTAATTCATCAATCATATTTATCCTCTCATATTTCCCATTTAATTGGGATATATTAATTGACAATCCCATTATGTTGGGATATAATAAAAAACGTAAGGCGTGTTACCTTTTCACCCCTCACAGAAACCGCCATATTATCATCTTCTCAGATGTCTAATATGGAGCTCCAACACAGGAGCACCAAAAATGTTAAATAAAACGTCGCTGTCTTATTCTAACATTTTTGACCGCTCCTGTAAACATAGTAACTTATTAATGATGTGTTTGCGGCAGGCTCTTATACCCGCTGCGGATAGGAGGTCAAATGGGTTATAAGCTTAATCTAAACAAATCTAAGATGTATGCACTTATGAGTGCAGTCAACAACAATCTCCCCTTGGTGCACAAATGCGACTTTAGTCATCATCATTCCTGCTACTGGATGTCATATCAACACCCCGTTACTGGTGACTATATCCGTGTAACTGTTACACCCGTCTTAGGCGACACGATCATCTGCTTTCGAAACGAATCAGAAGGCACCGATTATCAGATTGATCATTTCAGCATTCAGTACTTGATGGATCATGGAATGCTTCAGGAGGTGTCCGCATGAGTGTTGCAAAAAGTGTAAGGGTTCCGGAAGAGATTTACGATTACATAAACAGTTATTCAGGGGAAGGGTTCAACCAGAAGTTTGTTAATGTTATCCGGGATGCCAGAGATACCGAACCAGAAAGAAATGAAACGCTTGATCGGCTTAATAAGCAGATTTCCGAACGGGAGAAGTATCTTAAGGATACTGCGAAACGGTTAGATGAATTAGCATCTGAATTGAGATCATTATCCTTTGATATAACATATATCCGCAGTCGCCATATCATTTAATTCTGTATCTCAAAACTGCTTCATTAGCCAGGCTGCAGCTGCGGTAAGTGAGATACATGGAAAGGGGGGAGGATTCATTAATGGAACGGTACACGGAAGATTTAAAAATCTGGCTGCTCGCTCTGGCACATAGGGATTTAAGTGATAAAGATATTTTAAAAGGCTTTATTAAGTATTACGTATTGTTTGACTTTGGTATTGGTCAGGTTGTTAATGATATCGTTTTCCATACCATGTATGGGACGGCTGGTGTCATGAATGCCAAAGAAAGCATTACAAGGGTTTTAAACCAAACCATTCAAAAATGAAAATCCGGGCCGGGTTTTGGTTTAGGTCTGGCCCGAAACTGACCGGGCGAAATTCCCCGCCGTTCGGTCAGGCACCCGGCGCAGGCGTAGCCATTGCGCTGGGTGCTTACAACAGCTTACATCAGTCAATACTTCAACCTTCGCCAGGTTGATGCAATTCCCCTTTTTTCCTTGATTACCGCCCCGCCTGGCTCCGTATCGGGTATCCGGTACAGCAGCTTGGCAATTTGGGGGCATCGCCGGGGGGCCCAAATTGCTCGGCCGATACCTAAATATCAGTCAGGCCTTGGCCGGGTTACTCTCCCCGATTTTGAACCTTGTAGTATATCAAATATGTCATATTAATTGAAGATAGTTTTTTAGGGCTGTCTAAGACGAAAGGAAGGTATATTTTTATGAAAATGCAGATTATTTTACTTTATGCTGGTCAGTACGATATGACCGACGATTCAGGAAAACGTGTTCAGGGAACATCTGTCAATTATTACTTTAACACGGATTTGGTCGCCGAAGACAATGTAAACGGCACCAAAGGAACCCGCCCGGCTAAGTCCTCTTGTGAATTTCAGGTAATGGGAAAAATCAAAAGGGCTCCCGCTCTCTATGATGCAGAATTTAGTATGTCAATTGGTAGTGATGGAAAGCCAGTCCTTAAGATTATTGATCTTGACTATATTTCCGATGTACAGATTACTCCGGTACCTGACAGCCAATTCAATACAAATCATGAACCTGATCAAAAGCCTGACAAGAAGGTGAGCTAATGATTCTTCCTACATTATCGGAAGCTGATTTTGATTTGGAGGTTGATCAATCGGAAGCATATACCCTTGAAGATGAAGAAGAGACCTCTTCCGCTGTTTACCCTGACCAAGATTTTGCAATCGTTCTTTTGTTGTTCTTAGGTGTTTTGATCGGTGTTTGTTTGATAAGCAGGAGGCCCTGGCATGATTGAAACATACATAGCAGTATGTTCCGGTGGTATTTGTATCGGTATCATATTAAAACTGATTGTTGAACTGATTTTCTATGTAATTAGCTCCCTACTGGGGTTAATGATAAAATCTTAAAGGAGGATATTTTATGACTAACAAAATTCAGGAAAATGCACGCAGGATTGGACTTGTTGCTCTCCCGGTTGCGGTATCAACGGCTACTGCCGTTCCAGCTTATGCAGCGGAAGGTACTGTTGATATTACCGGAATCATGACGACTGCATTTACCAGTGTGCAAGGTGACATGTTAGCTACGATTGCCGCAGCTCTCCCAATTGCTTTAGTTGTTGTGGGTGCTGGAATGGCAGTCAGATTCGGAATTAAATTTTTCCGGCAGATTGCGAAATAAAGACCAATGTCACGGCAGATCAGGAAGGGCAAGCCCTGCCCTTCCTTTTTTGTACAAATTTTTATTGTATCTCACTTCCTTTTCTGATCGCAGCTGCTCCGGATCTCCTGAAGGAAAATTTGAGATACTTAGAAAGGAGCTTTTATGTCTATGATAAAAAGGGGATTCTGTTTGTGCCTTGCCGTTT